>CAWHDJ010000001.1:0-1066166 GCA_963827955.1 uncultured delta proteobacterium
ACTGAGGACCGCCCGCTCGCACGTCCGTTCGGGGTCCGGGCCCCGCGGGCGTGCGTGCGCGCGCATGTGCTCGACGGGATCCGTGCCTTCGGCGAGGTACGCGACGAGGGCAGCCTGGAGCGCGTTGTGGGCGCAGACGGCGCGTAGCGCCTGGAGCACCGCTCGTTGGTCCGGGTGGGGATTCGCTTCGGCGACCTTGGCCCCCAGCGCCCGGTACGCCTCCATGGAGCGGCGAAGCAGCTCCGCAACAGCATCCGCGCCCGCATCTTGGCTGCCAACGTTGGGGCGCCGGTCGCCCTCTGCGTTCGGGTGGGGAGCCTGGAGCGGTTGATCGGGCGCGGCCGGCGGCTCGGCCGGTCGGGGGGCGACGCACAATGCGCGAGCCGCGAGCGCCGCGGCGAACGGCAAGAGAACCAGCGCCCATCGCGGGACGTTGCGCGATCTGTCGAACATGGCGTTCCTCTTCAGCCTTGGAGACCGATGACGTTGAGGGCGACCTTCCCGCCGAGCTTGAGCGTGTCTGCGGTGCCGATGCGATGACGGCGGATGCGCCGACCGGCGACACGCGTGCCGTTGGTGGAGCAGAAATCGAACGCGAGCAGGTCGTCCCAATCCCGAAGGAGAAGCAGGTGCGTGCGGGAGATGGCGCTGTGGTCGAGGACCCGGCGGAGTCCTGCGTCGAGGCAGTTGAGGCCGCGACCGAGGATGATGCCGTCGTCGAGCGCCTCCAGGGGCAGGTCGACCGACGCGCCCATGCCGCGACGCTCAACGGTCAACCGGACGCGGCTCGTGGTGCCACCGGCCGGCGCGCGCGGCGAGCTTCGTGGGCAGGACGCCTCCGGCGCAACGGGAGCGTCCGCGCCGACCGCGGAGGCATGCGCATCACCTTCCGGGGCGTCGATCACGCCGTCGGTCGGTCCGACCGGGTACGCGTAGAGGACGTGGTGCCCGACCCGCACGCTCAGCGCTGCATCAACGACCGCCCACCGCGGCACGTCGTCGTCGAGGAACATGGGCACCCCCGTTCGTAGGTCGATCAGCCGGATCCGGTCCGGGACTGGCGCATCCCTCCGGGAACGGACCACGATCGCAGCAAGGTGACGCTCCGCGATGCACGGGTCGTCCGTCAGGGTGAGGTCACATTCCGAAAGCGCGCCGAGGACCGCGATGCCGTCGCTCAGCGCTGGCAGGTCCATCCACGTGTGGATGTCCCCGATGGTCCGCAAGAGCCGCCAGCCATGCACCGGGCTGGGATCGGCTTTCAGGTTCGGCAGCACCAACTGGACGATGTTCTCCCGAACGGTAACGAGGTCGACGAGCGGGTGCGCGCGCAGATGACCCGCGAACCAAGGCGCTCGCGCTGGCTCCGGATCGCGCGGGGGGGAGGGTGTGAACGAGGCGCCTGCCGCGCGCCTTACTTCGGAACGGGGGGCGGAGGGGGACGGCGGCATGGACATGGGATCCTCAACTCACGGGTCTCGGGGTCATCGCTCTCGGGCATGTGGCCGGCGGTTTTTATCGCCGACCGCTGCATCCGCTGTCAGGGCGGTGTGCCCACGCGTTGCAGGTGTTGCTGCACGGCCGCGCGAAGCGCGACGAGACCAAACGGCTTTTCGATGTGCCGTATGTCCGGGCGCTCGAGGAACGCGCGCGCGCTCGGCGTAGACGGCCCCGCGGTGACGAAGACGATGCGCGCGACCAGCTCGGGGGCGGCAGTCGCCACGCGTTCGTGAAAGACCATCCCCGACATGCCGGGCAGCATCAGGTCGCACAGAACGAGATCGAACGACGCCCCCGCCGCGATTCGGTCGAGCGCATCCTGCGCCCGGCCCAACACCAGGACCTCGTGCTCGTCCGCGAGCACGCGGTACATGAGCTTCCCCAGCTTCTCGTCGTCTTCGACCACCACGATCCGCGGACGTTGCGCCACCATGTTGGATTCCCTCCTCAGCTTCGTGTCGTGTTCGATCGCCATGCTCGTGCCCCGTCGCTGCCCACCCTACGGGGCAAGCGATTTCCAGCGGCCGACGACGCATGTGAGGTTCTGCGGCGCGGTTCGCCGAAGCGCGGCGTTGATCAGGTCGTCGGCCAGCGCGCGCGGACTGCGGTCGTGATGCAGGATGGCGGCGACGGTGTCGTGGTCAAGGACGCTCGTCAGCCCCGCCGTGGCGAGCAGGATGCCGTCGCCAGCGTGAATCGCCTCGACGCAGATGTCGGGGATCACACGGTCCGCGAGCCCCATGGCGCGCGTGAGCTCGGTCCCTCGGCGGTGATCTGTCGTGAGGGGCTCAAGTTCGCCCTTGCGGAAGCGCATGACGCGGCTGTCGCCCACGTGACCGACCACGAGCACCTTGCCGATCTCGAGAGCGCAGGCGAGCGTCGTTGCCATGCCGACCAGGTGGTCGTCCTTCGCGGCCGCTTCACGGACATGCCGATTGACGTGCGCGAGCGCGCGTTCGAGCCGCTCGCGCGCGCCGGCGGGGGGCGTCGCGTTGGGGTCTTCGACGTGTGCGGCCAGCGCCTCGACCGCCGTCTCCGCCGCAACGCGCGCAGCGCGATGCGGGGCCATGCCATCGGCCACGGCGAGCAGCCCGAGGTCCTCGTCGCAGAAGTAGAAGTCCTCGTTCGCGGGCTGGCCGCCGATGTGGCTGGCACCCGCGCACGCAAGAACCAGATGTGATCCGTGTCTCCCCAAGGCTCCCTCCTCATGTTCGGGCCCGCCCTAGCGGCGGACCTCCGCTCGACTGCGGCGATTTGAGACGGCTCCGGGCGTGTCGGCGTTCGCCGTCGCGGAGTGCCGCGATGCCGTCCGCCACGGCGAACAGACCCAGGTCGCGGACGACGATGAACGCGTCCTCGTTTTGGGTCGGCGCCGCCCTTGGTCAGTGGCGCCAGCGACTTCGATGCGCAGGGCAGGCACGTTCATAGCCCGACGCGAACGAGCACAACGCTCACGTTGTCGGGCCCACCCGCCGCGTTGGCGAGCGCAACGAGCGCGGTCGCACAGCGCTCGAGGTCCACCTCGGCGTCCAGAGCGGCTGCGATCTGGCCTTCCGACCGCACGCCATGAAGCCCATCCGTCGCGAGCAGGATGAGATCCCCTGGTTCGATGGCGATCATGCGCACGTCGACGTCGAGCGTTCCGCCCTCTCCGACGGCGCGGACGATGACGTTTCGGAAAGCGGCGGTCGCCGCCTGCTCGGGGGTTAGCACGCCTCCCCGCACGGCAGCGTTCACCAGGGTGTGATCCTCGGTGAGCTGGCGCAAGCTGCGGCCGTGGCGCAGATAGGCCCGCGAGTCGCCGACGTGGCCGATCACAGCCCGCCTGCCGTTCAGCACCAGCAGGCAGGTGAACGTCGTCGCCATGCCGGCCTTGAGTGGGTCGCGCGACGCTTCCCCGTGCACGACGGCGTTGGCCTCTTGGATGGCTTCCCTACGAGGTGCGCGCCGAGGCTCATCCGGCCACGTGGCCGCGGCGTCCTCGATCATGTGTTGGACGATCTCGACGGCCATGTGCGACGCGACGTGCCCTGCGGCGTTGCCGCCGACGCCGTCGGCGACGGCGAAGAGGCCTACGTCGCGTGCGACGACGACGGCGTCCTCGTTGACGGGGCGCACGAGGCCCCGGTCCGAAAGTCCGAAGGACTCGAGGTCCGGCAGGTCCGGCAACCGGGGTCGGCGCGAGGCTGACGCCGCTACGGCGCTCGGCATGGACGCGGGGTGAAGGCAACACGTGGACACTCCGTCTCATGGGTCTTTGTGCTCGCTCTTGGTTTGGACGAGGCCTCGGTCGTCGAGAGAGGCCCTCAGCCGGCGTGGGCCTTGCGCGTCGCCTCTCTGAACCATGCTCGGTACGCCGCCTCGCCTCTCTCCCAAGCGGCGCGCGTGGCGCTGTCGGCGTCGATTCGCTGTCGCCAGTAGGCTTTCGCCTGTTGAGCCCGCTCCGCCGAAATCTGGTACCGAGCAAGGGTCTCGGCTTCGTGTTCGATGCCGCATTCTTCGAGCTCCACGCAGAGCGAGACGCAACGCTCGAGCGAAAGCGGAGGCTCGGGTGGCGGCGCACTTGCAGGAGCCAGAAAGGGCAAGCAGGAGAACGCGCCGGCCGCGGCGGGCGCATCCTGGGTTGCGGCGAGCCCGGCACGCGGGCGCGCGACGCTGGAACCGGATGCGGTGGACGTGGGCGTTGCGAGGGGCGAGGGCGCATCGCTTCCCACGAACGGCAGGGGCGGCTCGGGGCGGGGCCCCAACCCAGCGAACGTCCCCTTCACATCTGCCGCCCACGGCGACGGGGCATCGGGGTGGCGCGCGCGCCGCGCGTACCCGGGATGCGCCGGCCCGCTGAGCGGCGTGCTCGATGCGCCGTTCGGCGCGAGGCCTACGGGCAGCGTTCCCGTTGGCGCTGCCGCCTGGCCGCAGAGCTGCTCCAGGGCCCCAGCGAACGCAGCCTCGAACCGGGCGGAGAGGGGTTCGCCCGGCGCATTGTCCTGCGCGAAGGCTTGAAGCCACGCCTCCTGCGCCGCCGCCCAGCGCTCGGGCGTGAGGTCGAACGTGGCCAGGACGTCCGACGCCGGCCGTGCCGAGAAGTGGCGGAGGTGCGCCATCACCTCGGCGAACCGCTCGACGTTCAGCCCTTCGCGCAGCTCGGCGGGAGGGAGCGCGTCGCGGCCGACCTCGCCGGCGGGCGGATCCAGTTCGCCGCCCCGCGACGACCGCGGCGGCTCCGTCGGTGCCGCGCCGGAGCCCGGCGCCGGACCGGCCTCAAGCTCCGCGGCCGGGGTGGCAGCGGCATTGAGCACCCCGACGATCACAGCGTCGTCCGCGTTCGCAGGGCGCGTGAGGAGAACCTGGTCGCCCGTCTGGACCTCCACGCCGCGGAGCGCGGCGGCCCACGCCGCACTGGCCTCCCCGTCCGCGCGCTTCCAGCGCACGAATCGCTTGCCGGGCGGGACGGTCTCCGCGTCGACGCACATGGCCACCACCGCTTCGCCGGGGGAGAGCGCGCAGTTGGGCGCCTCGTGGGAACTGCTCGGGGTGTCGTGGTGCGCTCGCGGCGCTTCCGTTGCTTGCACAGGGTCGTCCTTCCGGGCCGAGGACGCAGGACGGCCCGTGCGGGGCAGAGGACGAGACGTGCTCGCCGACCTCGCACAGATCTGTCGGCAGTCCGCGTCGCCAGCGATCGGGGCAAACAAGACCTTTGTGCAGGTGGGCGATCGAATCGATGCGGGCGTGCGGTCTTGCCCCAGCGTTTCTGGTCGCGGCAGGCGCAGCATCGAACAAAGGTGCCTTTTGCCCCGATCGCTCGCGCGACCGACTGCCGACAGATCCTTGTGAGGGGTGCAGGTCGCGGCCCTTCGCACGGATGCTCATGCGCACTTCTGACCAACCCCAGCCGCCCCGCCCCGCAGCGGGCGCCGCCCCGTCCGACCCCCTGGCGGGATCGAGGTACCGGACGCACCGGGAGCTCGCGTGCGGCGGATGGGGCGTCGTGTACGAGGCGGTGCACGTCGACCTCGGCAGGCGCTTCGCGGTGAAGGTGCTCCGGGCCGACGCGACGCGCGATCCGCTGATGGTCGAGCGGATGCGGGTGGAGGCGCAGGCCCTCGGTCATCTCCAGTCGCGGCACATCGTCGAGGCGTGCGATTTCGGGCACACGCAGGACGGGCGGCCGTTTCTGGTGATGCCGCTGCTCTCCGGGCGCACGCTCATCGGGGAGCTCGCGCGGCGGGAGCCGCGGTGCATGCCGCCGGAGGAGGCGGTCGACCTCGTTCAGCAGCTCCTCGCCGGGCTGGGGGTCGCGCATCGGGCGGGCCTGGTCCATCGCGACGTCAAGCTCGAGAACCTGTTCCTGTGCGACGAGGGGGGCGGGCGCCGCGTGCTCAAGAATCCTCGACTTCGGGGTCGTCAAGGTGCTGCCCTCGGCCAGCGTGGATCCCCCCGGCATCCGCACGAGCGAGGGGGCCATGGTAGGCACGCCACACTTCATCCCCCCGGAGCAGGCGATGGGCAGGGACGTCGGACCGCCCGCCGACATTTACGGGGCGGGTGTCGTCCTCTACGAGCTACTCACTGGCCGCCCGCCCTTCCACGGCATGACGGACTTCACGTCGCTCCTCCACGCGCACGTCGCGGAGGATCCCGCCCCGCCCTCGCAAGTTGCGCCCCAACCGATCGAGCCAGCGCTCGAGGACGTCGTGCTCCGCGCGCTCGCGAAGCGCCCCGAGGATAGGTACGCCAGCGCCGACGAGCTGTCGGTGGCCCTCAACCGGGCGATGGACTTGAGCCGCCGCGTCGTCGCGGGCATGGCTGCGGAAACGCCCGCGCTCGCGCCACGCTGGGCGGTGGAGGCCGCGGGCTCGGCGCCGGCGCGGCTCGCGTCCGAAGCACCGGCCGAGGGGGCGTCGCCCATCGTCGCCGCCATTATCGTGCTGGCGGGCGTCGTCGTCTCGGCGCTCGTCGCGATCGAGCTCTTGCGGGGGATGTGAGCGTAGAGCCACCCCGCGTTGCTGTACGATTCAACGGAGGAGCAGAGCCCGTCGATGGACAACCGAATCGATCTCAGGCCCGGTGGCAGCTTCTACTACTACCAGGTGGTGGGCGTGCTCGGCTCGGGGGCGCACGGGACGGTCTTCGAGATTCGGCATCCCCATACTGGGGACAGCTTCGCGCTCAAGACGATCTACGCCGCCGATCGGCTCGACCGCCGGAGGGTCGAACGCGCGCTCTCCGCCGCCAAGGGCAACTACAAAATCGAGCACCGCCACGTGGTTTGCGTGCACGACTTGAACATGGAGAGCGACGGGCTCGTGTGGATGCGGACCGAGCTGCTCAAGGGCCACACGCTGCATGACCTCCGCGCGCGGCAGGGAGCGCTATCGCTACCGTTCTCGCTCGCCGCGGGGGTCCAGGCAGCACACGGTCTGCATGCGCTCCACGAGAACAAGATGATCCATCGCGACGTCAAGCCCTCGAACCTGTTCTACACGTGGGAGCGCAACGTCAAGGTGCTCGATTTGTCGCTCGTGAAGATTTTCGGCGACACGGGGTTCGAGACGACCGCGGGCCGACGCGTGGGGATGGGCACGCCCGCGTACGCCGCGCCGGAGCAGCTCGAAGGCATGCGCCCGGACGTCCGTTGCGATGTTTATGGGCTCGGCATGACCCTGTGGGAACTCCTCGCAGGCGCCCATCCTTACGCCACCTACTTCGCCGATGGTCCGCAGCTCATCCAGCAGCAGCTCACCGTGCTGCCGCCGCCGCTCTCAACGGTGGCCAAGCTTCCGGCCCGCGTTGACGACGTGCTCGCACGTGCCATCGCGAAGGATCCGGCGGATCGTTACAGCTCAATGATGGAGATGGCCCGCGCGCTCGCGGAGCTCGGCGCGTGGGCCGCGAGCGAGGTGCGTGCCCGACGCCTCATCATCGACGTTCCATCGGGGGAGCCCCCCATCCCTGGCGACGCCAACACCTGGCGCGACTACCGGGGCTCGGAGCCGACCCCCACACACCCGCAGCCTCCTCCCGCACCGACCGAGCGCGTGGTCGTGACGCCTTCGCCTGTCGAGCTAGCTCTGCGGGCACTCGCCGCCACGGAGCCTCTCGTTCCCGCGGCACCCGCCCAGCACTTCGCGGCGACCCAGCCGCTCTCGCTGCCGAGCGCCGGACCAACCCTGGCCGGGACCGCCATCCTGCCGGCGAGCGGTGCCGGGAAGATCGGGGTCGGGGAAGCCGTCACGGTGGCGGAGCCCGTCGGCGTGGTGTCGTCGGGTCCTCGCGACACGCCGGCGGCCATCACCCACACGCGCCGTGGCAGCCGCGCCGCACAGCTCCCTCGCCGGGCTCCGTGGATCTTCGTGATGGCGGCCCTCGGCTTCGCGTCGTTGGGTGGCGTGTTCGCGGTGATCTGGTTCCATGGCCACCACGCCCACGACGAGGAAGCCTCGGCCAGCGCCGCTGCGCCCCTCAACACCGTCACCTCCAGCTCCGCTGCGCCGCACGCCGCGCTGCACCCGTCCGCACCTGGCGTCAGCGACGCGACCGGACCACCCGAGGGCGCGTCCGCCGCGCCGACGACCGGCGGTGGCGAGGCCGCGGGGGCATCGTCCGCGAGCGCCCCAGCCCCGCCCGTCGAAGCCGCTGCCCGAAGCGCGAGCGACCCGACCGGGAGCGTGGCAACGGGGAGCGCGCCGTCCGCAAGTTCACCGACGCGCAAGAGCGCCGACGGGGAGCGCGCCGACGAACGCTGGTCCGCTCCACCCCGCGCAGCCCGTCGCGAAGGCCCGGCCCGTTCCGCCCCCGAGCGACGTGGATCTCCCCAAGCCTCCCGTCCCTGAGGCGCCGAAGCCTCCCGAGAACCAGCACCGACCGTTCGGAGTTGAGCAATGAGCTCCCACATCCCAACCAAGAGGTACCCGATGACGCCGACCGACTCCAAGCCCGCCGCCCACGATGATGGCCAGCCGCCGCTCAGTGCCGAGGAGGAGGCAGAGCTTCAGCGGGAGATCGAGATCGCGCTCGAGCCCTACCGGGGGATCGCGCCGTCCAAGCTACTCGCGTCGATGCGTGAGACCCTGGAGCACGCACTGCGTACCCACCCCGACGCGCGCCAATACCTGCGCGCGTTCGCGCCGAACCCGAACGTGCTCGTGAGCGGGGACGGTCCGATCGCCGGCGCGCCGAGCAACGCGTCGACGCCGCCAGGCGACAAGGCCGGCCGGAAGGGCAGCGCATGAGCAGCGCGCACGAGCCGCCCGAGCCGCCGGACAAGCGGCGCGCTCGATGCGGAAGCTGCCGGCGCCAAGACCGATGCAGAGGCCGAGCCGCCGCCGACCGAATACGAGCGCCTCCTCATCGAGAGCGCCGGGGATGTCGTCGGATGCTGCGCGAGGGACGTGGCCTCGCTGTTCTCGCGGCACGTAGGTCCCGGGGCCATGATGCAGTTCGGCGACCTCTACAACATCGGCTACATGGCGCTCTACCGCGCCGCGCGCGCCTACGACGAGGCGAAGAACCCCAAGTTCTCCGCCTTCGCGCGCTACTACGTGCGCGGCGCAATGCTCGACGCGCTCGATGACCTTCGTTTCCAGGAGCGCGTCAACCGCACTGGCCGCGTGGTGGTCGAGCAGTTCTGCGGCATGCGTCGCGACCGCGACTACAACGTGATGAATCACGACGAGGGGGAGGCGCGCCGCCGGTTTCGCACGTTCGCCAACGGCGTGCTTGCGGCCACATTCACGGCAGCGCTCGAGGAGGCGCAACAACATCTCGACGAGGCGGAGCCCATCGAGCGTCGCGAATACGAGCGGGCGCTGCTCGTCCTGCGGGCGGCGCTGTCGCGGCTGGTCGCCGCGGAACGGAAACTGCTCGAGCTGATGTACGGCAAGATGATGCGCCTCAAGGATGCCGCGCAGATGCTCGGCGTCCCGGAGCCGACCGCGCGCGCCCGCCATTCGAGGGCGCTCGCCATGCTGCACGATGAACTGGTCAAGGAAGGGATGGACCGCAAACCGAGGCCCCTCGTGGCCCCCTACATCGGCGACTTCTTGGACCCGGACGCCGCGGCGCAGAACGACACGCGTAGAGAGTAGGATGGACGCCGTGGGTCAGAAGGACGCCGCCCCGCGCTCGCAACAGGCTCGGGTCGTTCGCGAGCTTTCTGCCCGTCCCGAGCACATGCACGCGATGGTCACGCTCTGGGCCGCGCTGTCGCGGGTGCAGGCCCCCGGCTGGTGGCTTCTCGTGCTGCTGCACGGCGTGCGGATGATGTGCGAGGGCGCCGCCGAGTGTGCGGGCCTCCCGCGGCACGACGCGAGCGCGCGCTACTTCGATGCGCTCGACAGACTTCACGAGCACCTCGTCGTCGAGACCGCACGATTTGCCCCTCACCTTGGATGAGCCATGGGCAACATGCTCGCCGAGCCGCCCCCCGCCCAGAATGACACGGGGATCGAGTAGGATGGCACGGGTGCTGTGCAGCGACGGCAAGACGACGGCCACCGCCTACGTTCTCGTCCCCGTGCCCGCCTCCGCACCGGAGCCTACCCCGCCCGCGGAACGCGTGCAGCTTGCCCATCCCCAGCGGACGCCCACCGCGCGGCGCGATGCGCCTCGCAAGCCGCCGGGCCGCGCAACCCCGACCAGCGCGTGTGGCCGCTGCCCAAGCCGGCCGGGATCGATTTGCCGGACGGGCTCCCGGCCACCGAGCCGCAACGGGTGTTCATCGACCCGGACCTCGCTGCGCGATGGCGCGCGGAAGCGCGCGCGAATAAAGAGCGCCCATGAGCCACTTCGACGCTCCGGTCTCCATCGGCGAGATCCTTGCCGGCAAGTACCGCATCGAGCGCATTCTCGGCGTGGGCGGCATGGGGGTCGTCGTCGAAGCGACCCACCTCCAGCTCGAGAAGCGCGTCGCGCTCAAGTTTCTCCACGGCCCGTTGCAGCAGGTGATGCACGAGCGGTTCCTTCGCGAGGCGCGCGCCGCCGTGCACCTGAAGAGCCAGCACGTCACGCAGGTGAGCGACGTCGGCACGCTCGCGAGCGGCGCGCCCTTCATGGTGATGGAGCTGCTCCAGGGCCGCGACCTCGATGCGGAGCTCACCCAGCGCGGGCCGCTGCCCATCCACGAGGCCGTCGCGTACGTCTTGCAGGCGTGCGAGGCCGTCGGCGAGGCGCACCGCGCCAAGATCGTCCACCGCGACCTCAAGCCGGCGAACCTCTTCCTCACGACGGGCGCGGACGGCCTGCCCATGGTGAAGGTGCTCGACTTCGGCGTCTCGAAATTCACCGGGGCGACCAACCTGAAGCTCACCGCCGAGGGCCAGTCCGTGGGCTCGCCGCTCTACATGTCCCCCGAGCAGATGCAGGCGCGTCCGGACCTCGACAGCCGCTCCGACATCTGGGCCCTCGGCGTCATCCTCTACGAGCTGGTCGCCGGCCCTGGCAAGACACCGTTTCAAGCCGAGACGCTCATGGCGCTTCACGCGCAGGTGCTCGTGAAGCCCCCGATTCCGCTCACCACGTACGCTCCCGGTGTGCCCGCGGCATTCGAGGCGATCGTGCGGCGCTGCCTCGAGAAGAACCCCGACAGCCGCTGGCCCGACGTCGCCGCGTTGGCCCAGGCGCTCGCGAAGTTCGCGCCCCCGCGTGCCGCCCTCTACGCCGAGCGGGTGGCCCGTGTGTGCGGGACGGTGACCGGCGAGCACGCGGCGACCGGGGCGATGCCGCCGTCCAGCGCCGTGCCCGCGATAAGCTCGAATCGGCTCTGATCGCACCCTGGTCGTGTCCGAGCCGGTGATGAACGTGCCCGGTGCTCGTCTCGTCTCCACCACAGGAGGAGCGACGAGGCCGTCGGCGGGCTTGCCGACGAAGCGCCGCAGCGGGGTGGTGGCCGCGGGGACCGGCGCCGTGGTCGTCGTGTTGGTGCTCGGCGGCTTGGGCGTGTGGCGCTGGCGTACAACGCCGGCCCCCGCGGAGCCCTCCGGCATCGTCGTCGGCGCCTCGAGCTCTCCGCCTGCGGTGGGCGAGTCCGCCGCGATCACCGCTGCGCCCCGGTCCGCGCCCATGGGTGGCGCGGACGCGTCGCCCACCGTGACGCCCGCGCCACCGGCGACATCCGCCGCGACGACGGTCACCGTCTCGGCCGATGCCGGCGCCGCGTCAGCGGCGACGCACGCCGCCGCGACCGTCCCAGCATCGCCCAGGCACGCACCGGCGCAGCGCACGAGTGCGCCTCCGCCGCCGACCACGCCTAACATCTTCGATCGGGGCACGCGCAGCCGATGATCGGTCGCCACGTGGCGACCTCGCGGCTGGGCATCACGGCGCGGGCGGCGCCGGAGCCCGCCCTGCGGCCAGTCCGCAGTCGGAGGCCCCGGCGTTCGTCTCTCCACGCCTTGTCGCCGAGCTGCTCCAAAGGCAGGGGGGAGGCCGTGGCGCGCCCGCGGTCTGCTGGCCGCCCGCCTCGGCGGGGGGCCAGCTCGGGGGCGGGCAGAAGAAAATGCACGAACCGGACAACTTGCCCCGATCGCTCCGGCCGCGAACTGCTGACTATATCTAGGCGAGGGGCTGAGGTGCCGGCGTCGCATGCCGCACCTCCCAGTCTGCCTCTCGTTCGCCGCACGTCCCGTGCGGCGGTTGGAACCCTCTTGTCCGGAGGATCCCGATGGTGCCGCAGAGCCATGCCCCTGACAGAACGCCCAGCCGCGGCTACCATCGGAGGATGGGCACGGAGGTGACCCTCGACCGCTTCGCGGAGGTCCGCGCGGACATGGAAGCGGGCGTGACGCGCGACGAAGCGTTGGCCCGCGCGGGCCTGACGCCCGAGGAGTGGGTGGCCGCCCAGCGCGGATGGCTTGAGAGGATGGGTGCGGAGATCGCCCTTGGCCGGTTCGAGTCGTCCAACCGCTATTCGAGGGCGTTCCTCGAACGGCAGCGCGCGCGGGTCATGCCGGCCGGACCAGTCAAAGGCGAGGCCCCCAAGGTCGAGGCGCCAGAGGTTCAGGGGCCCAGGGTCGAGGTCCCGGCGGTACGACCGGCGGAGGCGAAGCCGAGCTACCTCGCCGTAGGGGCGGCTGAGGCACAGGTCACGACGCCGGTGAAGCGCGCCCCAGCCGCGCTCTCCGGGACGTCGATGGATCTCGTCTTCCCGAAGGGGCCTGCGCTGCCGTTCGCTCCCGCGCCGCCCTTGCCGTCCCCGCAACCAGCGGCACCGCCGAGCGCTGCCCCGGCCAAGGTCGCCGAGCCCACGCCGGCCTCGCCGCCGGTGAAGCGCGCGCCCGCCGCGCTCTCGGGAACGTCGACGGATCTCGTCTTCCCGAAGGGACCTGCGCTGCCGTTCGCTCCCTCTCCACCCTCAACCCCCCTGCAAACAGCGGCACCGCAGAGCGCTGCGCCCACACCGGCAGCGGCTGCACCGGTGCCGACGCCGCCGAAGGTGCAACGCGCAGACCCGCTGCTCTCAGGAACGATGGCGTTCGACGTGTCCGCGTTCGCGCCGCCGGGGTCGACACTGCCCTTCGCATCCTCGCCGAGCGACGCGCCGCCCGCCTCTACAATCGCTGAGCCCCCGCCGGCCGCGACGCCGGTGAAGCGCGCCTCATCCGCGCTCTCGGAAACGTCGATGGCGCTCGTCATCCCGAAGGGACCTACGCTGCCGTTCGCTCCCTCGCCGCCCTTGCCGTCCCCGCAACCAGCGGCACCGCCAAGCGCTGCCCCGGCCAAGGTCGCCGATCCCACACCGGCCGCGCCGCCGGTGAAGCGCGCGCCCGCCGCGCTCTCGGGAACGTCGATGGATTCTCGTCTTCCCGAAGGGACCTGCGCTGCCGTTCGCGCCTTCTCCTTCCGCAACGGCACCGCAAGCGGACCCCGCCGCGGTACCGACCGCGTCGGCGCCAACACCGGCGACAGAAACCCTCAGCGCAGGTCACCGCTGCGCCATCGCTTACCCTTGAGCGGTATGCGTGGCTGTGCCTGGACTTGGCTGCGGACGCCGCGAAGACCGACGCAACACTTCAGCGCTACGGCCTGACGATGGATCAAGCCCGCGCGGTCGACGCCTACTGGAAGGGTCGCGTGGCGGGCGAGCCGGCGGTGAGGGCGGCGTTCAATCGCGCCTACGCGACATACAAGATGTGGCTCGCCGAGACCGGTGCGGGCGCGCACACCCCGTGACGCGGACGTAGGCATGGCCAACGCAAGCAATCCGAAAACGGTTGGTGTGACGTTCGAGGCGCCGACCGAGACCACGTCGGAGCAGGAAGGCGCGACGCTCGTCGAGCGGCTCCTCGAGCACGTGTCTGCATCGCCGGAGCAGGCGACAGCCCCGGCCCCTCTCGCGTCGGAGAGCACGGCGGCCTCGCCCGCCCTCCGCACCGCGCGCGTGGCCGGCATCGACGGCAGCGAGGCGCAGAATCGTCTACCGCGGGCGCTCCACCCCCGTGACGGCCAAGATCGACGCTGGAGTCAATCGGGGCCTCGTCGCGCGTGCGATCGCGGGAGGCGAGGCGGTCCTGGTGGAGGTCGACCCCGAGGGCGGCCCAGTCATCGTGGGAACGGTGCAGACGCGCGTCCCCGAAGCCATCGAGCTCAAGGCTCGCCGAATCGTAGTGGAGGCCGAGGAGGAACTACTCCTCCGATCTGGGCGCGGCGCGATGCGCTTGCGCGCGGACGGAGAGATTGAGGTCGTGGGGAGCCGGCTGTCGATGGTCTCACGTGGGCTCTACCGCATCGTTGGGCGCCTCCTCCGGCTTAACTGAACCGCGTGCGGGTGCCAGCGGAGGCACGTCACGCGGCTCTCTGGAGAGAAAAGGACGGATCGTGTCGATGTTGGAACCGTGCTTCGAGCGCGCGCCGATTGCGCCCACCGGATCGGCCGACCTACCATCCGGGTCCGCCATGTCCGGCTCCATCGTGCTCGTGAGCGACGTGCTGCCCCGCGATGCAATGGCTCACGGTTACCGTGCGCACGAGGGCCTGTCCGTCCCGTTCTCGGTCGAGGTGCAGGTCTCGACCTCCGACCCCTCGTTCCACGTCGACGACTGCCTTCAGCACCGGATGTCGCTCGAGGTGGACGACATGCAGGGCGGGGTCCGTTACTACGATGGGCTGCCCGACCGCGTGCGCTTCTTGGCGCAGCGGGACAATCGCCTCTACTTCGAGGTGCGCCTCCGCCCCGCGCTCGCGGCGCTCGAGCATCGCGAGGGCTCGCGCATCTTCCAGGACCAGAGCCCGGTCAACGTCGTCAAGGCGGTCCTGAAAGACGCGGGCGTGGACGAGCACGTCGAGTGGTGCCTCCGGCAGACGTACGCGCCCCGCGAGTTCCTCTGCCAGTACCGGGAAACGGAGATGAACTTCGTCCACCGCCTGCTGGAGGACGAGGGAATCTTCTACTTTTTCCTTCACTCGGTGGAAGGTCACACGCTCGTTTTCGCGGACGACCCCGGCGTGTTCGTCACACCCGACGGGCAGAGCGAGGTGGTCCTCGCGCCCCGCCAGGGCGGAGGCACTGGTACGCAGCCGCTGCTCGGCCTATCGCGTCGAAAGTCCTTGCGGCCCACCGAGGTCGCGCTCCGCGACTACGACTTCGAGAAGCCCGACGTCTACCCCGATGCCTCGCTGCCGGCGAAAGGGCCCTACCCGATCAGCCACTACGAGTACCCGGGCGGCTTCACCGCCGGCGCTGAAGGGGCGCGGCGGGCCCGCGCACGGATCAGCTCCCTGCGCGGCGACGTCGACCTGCTCCACGGCAAGAGCCGCGCGGCGGGCCTACTTTGCGGGGCGCCTGCCCGGATCCAGGGCGCCAACGAGGCGTTCCTCAACGGCGAGATTGTCGTGCTCGAGCTTCGCTCGGGGGGCAGCCACCCTGGCGAGACGTGCGAGAACGAGTTCATCGCCCTTCCGAAGGACGCGCCCTTCGCCGCGCCGCGACGGGCGAAGAAGCCGAGGATCCGCGGCGTCCAGACGGCTGTCGTGACGGGCCCAGCGAGCGGGCCGGAGGCGATTCACGTCGACAAGTACGGCCGCGTCAAGGTCCGCTTCCTTTGGGACCGCTCGGGCAAGCAGGACGACACGTCGAGCTGTTGGTTGCGCGTCGCCCAGCTCGGCCTGGGCGGCTCGATGATTTTGCCGCGTGTGGGGTGGGAGGTGTCGGTCGCCTTTCTGGACGGTGACCCTGACCGCCCCATCGTCCTCGGCCGCACCTACAACGCGGAGTACGTCCCGCCCTACGCCCTGCCGGGCGCTGCCGCCGACGGCTCGATGAAGACCATGTCGACGCCGGGCGGGGCCGGAAACAACGAGGTGAAGATGAGCGACACCGCCGGCCAGCAGGGCATGTCGATCTCGTCGCAGAAGGACCTCAACGTCTCGACCCAGAACGACAAGAACGAGACCATCGGGGTCAACGAGGACCACAGCGTAGGCAGCAACTACAGCCTGACGGTCGGGTCGAACGAGACGAGCGTCATCGGCGGCAACCAGTCGATCGACGTCGGGAACGCGCTCCAGGTGACGGTGAGCGGGGCGCAGAGCGTGGTGGTTGCCGGCAACGATCAGACCCACGCCAAGTGCGATTTCGTGGAGAACGTCGGCGGCACCCGCGACTACACGGTCGGCGGCAACCAGATCACCATCTCGTGCGGCGTCCGCCAGAACATCACCGGGGCGTACACGCGGGACGTGGGCGCGGTGCAGGTCAACATGTCGCTCGCTTCGATCGACGACAACATGCTCGCCACCTACGACGAGAAGACGGGCGCCGTGATGCTCCAGCTCGTCAAAGGTATGGTGGCCGAGAGCGTGGGGACCACGAAGGACGCGACCTCGCTCGCCGCCGAGCTGCACATGGTGGACGCGCTCTCGACCTCGGCGAAGGGTGTGAAGCAGCTCATCGGCGGCGTCCACCTCCAGAAGATCGCCGGTGACCTCGTGATCCAGGCCCCCAAGATCATCGTGGGCGGCGCCGTGGGCAAGTTCAAGGGAGGAGGCAGCTCGATCAACCTCAACGGCGGGCCGGTCACCGTGACGGGCTCGAAGATCGCCATCGAGGCGGCCGCGATCGTCAAGCTCGCGTCGGATCTCAAGATCGGCTGAAGGAGGGGCGCGTGGCGGATCCGATCGAAATCGAGCACCACATCACTGTCGACGGGACCGAGTACGCAATCGTCGCGCTGGACGCGCGGGAAGCGCTCGACGAGATCGGCGTCCTCCACGCCGAGCTGGTTGATCTCGCGGGAGAAGCCGATCCGCCCGATCCGGCCGCGCTCCTCGGCAAGCCCCTCGTGCTCCAGTCCGCGCGCAAGGACGGCAGCGAGGAGCGGAAGATCGCCGCGTACGTCGTGGAGGCGGAGCGGACGACGACGTACGGCGAGCGCGTGACAGGGACGCTCGTCACGGCGAGGCCACGCCTCTTCCGCCTCACCCAGCGGGCCGACTGCCGCACCTTCCAAAACTTGTCGGCGCCGGACATCGTGAAGAAGGTGCTCGCGGGCGCCGGTGTTCCAGACAGCGCCCAGAAATGGCAGATCACGGGCAGCTACCCGGCGCGGCTGTACACCACCCAGTACCGCGAGACCGACTTCGCCTTCGTCCAGCGCCTCCTCTCGGAGGAAGGAATCGCCTTCACGATCGACTCGAGCTCCGGGGAGGACGTGGTGGTCTTCTTCGACGAGGACCTCGGCGCCATCGAAGGGCAGAAGATCATCGTCCACCGCCCCGCCGCAGGCCTGAACGTGACAACGGACGCCGTCGACGTCACCTCCCACGACAAATCGACGGTGCCGGGGAGGGTGAACCTCCGCGACTACGACTTCGAGCACCCGCGGGTGAACCTCGACGCCAAGGCCGAGGCAGACGACGCCGCGGAGAAGGCGCTCGAGGTCTACGTCTACCCAGGGCGCTTCAGGCAGGAGCCCGTCGGCGACCGCTACGCCAAGGTCCTCCTCGACGCGCTCCGTGCCCGGCGGGAGGTGATCGGAGGACCGACCAACACGCTCCGCTTGCTCTGCGGTCACCGCTTCCAGCTCGACGAGCACCCCTACGCGCCGCTCAACCAGGAGTATCTGGTGATCGAGTCCACCATCGCCTACGAGGCGCCGCGCGCCAGAAGCAGCACCGAAGGCGACGGCCCCTACCTGCGCGCTGCCCTCGACGGAGGCCGTCACCCCGCGTTCGGCACCCGCGAGGGGCACCGGCTGGATCGCGCAACCTTCCGCGCCATCCCGACGGACAAGACCACGTACCGGCCGCCGCGCGTGGCGCGTGCCGTGGCGGCGCCCGGAGCCCAGGTCGCGGTGACGACCGGCCCGCCGGGTCAAGAGATCCACCCCGACGAGCACGGGCGGGTGAAGGTGATCTTCCCCTGGGACCGGCTCGGGAAGCCGGATGACACATCGAGCCTGTGGATCCGGACCTGCCAGCTCCCGCTCGGCGGCAGCATGCTCACCCCCCGCGTGGGGTGGGAGGTGTACCTCAACTTCACGGACGGCGACCCCGACCTGCCGTTCGTGTTCGGGCGCATGTACAACGGCAAGACTCCGCCGCCCTATGAGCTGCCGAAGCACAAGGCGCGCATGAGCATTCAGACAGCGACGACACCGGGTGGCGGCTCGGTCAACGAGATCCGCATGGATGACACGGCGGGGGGCGAGGAGATGTTCATGAACGCCTCCCATGACGCCTCCGTCTCCGCGGGGAACAACGCCACCGAGAGCGTCGGCAACAACGAGACGCGGTCGATCGGGTCCAACCAGACGCTGTCGGTGACCGACAGCATGGCGGCGAGCATCGGGGCCAACCAGTCGATCACCATCGGCGCGAACCAGACCATCCACGTCTCCACCTTGATGGTCGATTCCGTGGGCAGCCACACGCTCGCCGTCGGCGGAAACCGCGATCTGAAGGCGGGCGGCGATCACAAGCGCACGGTCACGGGCGCGTCGACGCTGACCATCGGGGGCATGCAGGTCGACCTGGTAGCCGGATCCGTCGACGAGAACGGGCTCGCGACGATGGACAACCACGTCGGCGCGGCCCTGGTCGAGCTCGACGGCGTCGGACCGCACCCTCACCGTCAGCGGGAGCCGAACCGAGAACGCCGGCGCCGCCAAGGTGATCCTCGCCGGAGGTGGCCGCGCGGTGAAGGTCGGCGGCGGACTCAACCACAAGGTGGCGGGGGCCGTGCTCACCAAGACGAAGGGGGACCGCTCCGACTCCAGCGAAGGCGACTTCATGGAGATCGCCGGCGGCGCGCAGATCGTCAAGGCGGTGAATGTCCTCTTTCAGGCGGACGATCTGCTCAGCGTGGTGATGGGCGCGTCGACCATCACCCTCACCAAGGCGAGCGTCTCGATCGCGGGCACGAAGATCACCCTCGACGGCGAGGTCGCCGACGAGGGTGTCCTCGTGGTGGACAACGGGTGAGGCATGGGCGCCCGGACCATCACCGTCTTCTTCCAGGCAGGGCCGATCGAGTCGCTCGACGTACGCGAGCTCCGCGTCGAGCGTCGCCTCGGCAAGCCGGCCTTTGGTCGAGCTCCTCGTGCGCTCCCCGACCTACGCCGAGCCGGACGACCTCCTCGGCCTGCCGGCGCGCATCGCATTCGGTCGCGACGGGGCCGAGCACGAGCTGGCCGGCGTGGTGACGACCGCGGGGATCCTCATGTCCCCGGAGGACAGCGTTACGGACGACGCCATCTCCTACCGGATCGAGGTGAGCTCGGTGCTCTCGCTCCTCGAGCGGCAGGTGGACTGCCGCATCTTCCAGGACAAGGACGTGAAGGAGATCGTCTCCGGTGTCCTCGGAGACTTCGGCATCCCGGCCGGGCAGCAGTCATGGCGCCTCTCGGGCACGTACCCGAAGCGCGAGCACTGCGTACAGTACAACGAGAGCGCGCTCGCTTTCGTCTCGCGGCTCCTGGAGGAGGAGGGCATCTTCTTCTTCTCCGACTGGAGCGACGCGGGGCAGCTCCTCGTCTTCGCGGACGACAGCACGCTCGGCGACCCAATCGACGGGGAACAGAAGGTCCGTTTCCGTCATGGCGCGGGCATGGAGGGGACCGAGGAGTCGGTCGGCGTCGTCACCGAGTACCATCGCACGGCGACGGGCAAGGTTACCCTCCGCGACTACGATTCCATGAGGCCGGGGCTCGATCTCACGGCCACGGCGGCCGCCGGCGAGGGTAGCGACCTCGAGGTCTACGACTATCCCGGCCTCTACGTGGAGCCGAAGGAAGGCCAGCGCCTCGCGCGCGTCCGCCTCGAGGCGCTCCAGGCCGAGCGGGTGACGCTCGACCTCCGATCCGACTGTGCCCGCCTCACGGCCGGCCGGTTCCTCGAGCTGATCGAGGCGCCTCTTGACCTGGACGGGGAGTACCTGATCACCGCCGCCGTGCACGAGCTGATGGGCGGGGTCTACCGCGCGCACGCAACGGTCATCCCGCGCAAGGTCAAGTTCCGCACCCCGCGGCGAACGCCGCGTCCGGTCGTGGATGGACCTCAGACGGCGGTGGTCGTGGCGCCGGCCGGCTCCGCGATGGAGGAGATCCACACCGACAAGTACGGGCGCTGCAAGGTGGCGTTCCACTGGGACCGCTACGCGAAGGGGGACGACACCTCGTCGTGCTGGATGCGCGTCTCGCAGCAGCAGACGAGCGGGTCGATGATCCTGCCGCGCGTGGGGTGGGAGGTGATCGTCGAGTTCCTCGAGGGCAACCCGGATCGGCCAATCATCACGGGGCGCGTCTTCAACGGCAAGTGGACGCCACCGTACGCACTTCCGGAGGGCAAGTCGCGCACCGCCATCAAGACGTTCTCCTCCCCGGGCGGGCAGGGCCACAACGAGATCCGCACGGACGACCAGGCCGGCAGCGAAGAGGTCCACATCGCCGCGCAGAAGGACACGACGCTCGCGACGGCGAACAACAAGACCAAGTCGACGGCGGTGAACGAGACCAAGACCGTTGGAGTCAACTCGACGCTGACCGTCGGCGCCGATCAGACCGTGAAGGTCACCAACGGCTACGAGAACACGGTGAACGCGGGGCAGACCGTGATGGTCGGCGGCAACCGCACGGTCGAGGTGAACGCGGTGTACGGGCTCACCTCGGGCGGCTCGAGTACAACCGGCGTGGGCGGCAACCAGTTCGAGATGGACGGCGATCCCATCCAGGCTCTCCTGGCGCTCGCGGTGAAGGCGGCCACGGAAGCCGCCAAGGCCGAGGCGGCACAGGCGATGCAGCAGCTCGACCAGGCGGTGGCGTCGAAGGTCGACCAGGTGATGGGCCCCATCAACGACGTGATCGGACAGGCCAACCAAGTGGGCGCCGCGATGAACGCCATGAGCCAGGGCAACCTCGGGGCGGCGGGGAGCGCGATGAGCGCAGCGAGCGGCATGCCGATGCCCGCCGATGTCGGCGCGGCGATGCAGGGCTCCTCGGCCGGCGGGGGTGACGCGGGGCCTGTGCCGACGATCCCGGGGGCTAACCTCGACAACGCGAGCAGCCAGCTGGGGCTCGACACGATGGTGAACGGGGCGCTCGACGCGGGCGCCGACAACCTCGGCAGCGCGCTGGGGCTCGGCGGCGGCGGCGGGGACGGGTCCTCGGAAGCAAACCAGGCCGGACCAGATGGGGCCGTCGGGAGCAACTCGGGCGCCGACAGCTCCACCGGACCGGGGTACGCCGTCAACGTGTGCTCTGCCACGCATGCGGAGAAGGTGGGGAGCATCAAGGCGACCATCGCGGCGGCCGGGATTCACACGACGATCAAGGGAGCGCGCACGCACACCATCGGCGCGGCACGCGCCGAGCTCGTCGGCGGGACGAGGGCCGAATCGTGCACGGCGGACAAGACCGAGAAGGCCGTCGGCCTCGTCGTCATCAGCAAGGGCGCCGAGTCCGAGGACGTCGGCGGCGCCCGATCGACCATGGTCGGCGGCGCGATCCTGGAGAAGATCGGCGCGTCGCACACCGTGGGCGCCACGGGCAAGATCATGCTCATCGGCGCCTTCCACAAGATCGACGCGAGCGGATCGATCACGTTCAAGTGCGGCAACAGCGAGGTGGTGATCGACGGTGGAGGCGTCGCGATCAAGACGTCGGGCGCCGTCACGCTCACCGCGCCCAACGTAACCTTGACCAAGCCGGTCACCGAGGCGTAGGCGTACCGTGGACCCGCCCCGCCTCCACAATAAGACCGATCTCGCCGCCGAGCCTCGCATCCTCATGAGCAAGGACGGCGAGCGCCTCGTCCTCGTCGTCAAAGGGACGTTCGCGCGACCCCCGCGCGAAGCCATGCTCGAGCTCGTGGCCAGGGCGGAGCGGCGCGGCATCCGGGGCCAGGACATCCCCTGGGGCGATCCCGAGAAGAGCAGCATCAAGTACCCGTCGGACCTCTGCGTGGTCAAGCCCGGCACCGACGTCATCGTGGTCGCCGCGGCCCACGCCCCGGGCGGCAAGGCGGCGCCCTCGTTCGACGCCGGGGTGCGCGTGGGCCCGCTCGAAAAGACGGTGCGCGTCTTCGGCCTGCGCGTCTGGGCGGCGAACGGGTCGAGCCTCACCGCGCCGCGCCCGACGACCGGGGTCGAGCTGCGTTACGACCACGCTTGGGGTGGGCTCGACGTGAGCGATCCCAAGCGTCCGGTGGAGGAGCCGCGCAACCCGATCGGGATGGGGATCGCAGGCGACCCTGCGGTGCTCACGCATCAACCGGCACCGATGATCGAGGACCCCGCGAACCTCATCGCGTCGGCGCGCACGCGCCCGCCACCGGCGGGGCTCGGCGCGATCGGCCGGCACTGGGAGCCGAGGCGCCGCTTCCTCGGAACGTACGACGCCGCGTGGCTGGAGCAGCGCGCCCCGCTCTTGCCCCTCGATCACGACGATCGGGCGAACCTCTGCGCGTCCCCCGGGCTCACGGCCGTGCCGCCGCTCGGCGGCGGAGAGGACGTCGCGCTGCTCAACCTCACGCCCGGCGGCGGGACCGTGAGCTTCCGCCTGCCGCGACTCCGGGTGCGGGTGACCCTGCACGCGCCCGGACGTGAGCCCGAGACCCTAGCGCCTTACGTCGACACGGTGCTCATCGACACGCTCCGGGTGCCAGAGCACAGCGAAGTGATCGTGGAATTGGTGTGGCGGGCGGCGTTCCGGCCGCCGCGCCGCATGAAGGACGCGAAGCTCGTCGTGACCGAGGAGGCTGCGTGAGCGGGGTGGCCGTCGTCCAAGTCGGGGCGCGGACCCCGGTCGGCCTCGACGCGCGGCAGACCGGGTTCCTGCTGCGTGCCGGCTTCCCCGCGATGGCCGAAGCACCGCTGGCGAATGCCGAGGGGGAGGCCATCACCATGGCGTTCCTACCAACGCTCGACGGGCGGATGGTCGGCGCGGAGCGGCTCGCCGCACTGGCGCGGGCGCCCTTCGAAGAGGCGGTGGAGCCCATCCGCGACCTCGCGGCCGAGGTCCATCTCGCCATCGACGAGGGGTGCCCCGAGGCGCCGCTCGCGGCCCGTGGGCTCGAGGCCATGGTGAAGCGCGTCATGCCCTCCGCGATCGTGCGCGTCGAGCCCCGCGGCGAGGCGGCGGCGGGCGCGCTGGTGCCCGCGGCAATCCGCACGCTGGAGGCACGCCGCGCCGATTTCGTGGTGATCGGAGGCGTGCACAGCGACTACGACCCGCGCGCCATCGCCGCCCTCGAGCAGAGCGGGAGGCTGTTCTCGCGCGACAACCTCGACTCGCGCATGCCGGGCGAGGCGGCGGCGTTCTTCGTACTGACGCGCGCAGGGGAGGCGGGCCGCCATCGGCTCGCTCCGGCGGCCCGTGTCATCGGCGTCGGCGCCGGTAAGGAGAAAGCACGGCCCGACAATGACGACCCCGCGTACGAAGCGCTGGGGCTGACGGCCGCGATGCAGCAAGCCACCGCGCCGCTCGCAGCGGATGGGCGCACGGCGGGCTGGCTCCTGACCGATCTCACGTACGAGATGTGGCGGCAGTACGAGTGGCAGAGCGTGTGGGTGCGGGCGCAGAAGGTTCTCGGTGTGCCCTACGTCATCGAGGCGCCGGCGCAGCGCATCGGTTATCTCGGGGCGGCGGCGATGCCGCTCTTCGTGGCGATCGCCACCACGGCGTGGCGTCACGGCTACGCACCCGCACCCCTCGCGCTGGCGCTGGTGGGGAACGACGGCGGCGACCGGGCCGCGATGGTGCTCGAGAAGGCTTGAATCGGAGGCGGCAGGATGAGCGTCACGGCGGTCGAGATGGATTGCATCACCGAAAAGTCCGGGCACACGATGCCCCCCTGCGCGGTGAGCGTGTGCACCACACCCGCGGCGCCGAGCCCTATTCCCGTTCCCTACCCTCCAGTGGCCAACGCCGCCGAGGGCTCGAAGGACGCGCCCACCCGTACGAAGATGGGCGGCGCCAAGATCATCACCGTCGGCGCCTGCTTCAAGGCGTGCCACGGCAATGAGCCCGGGACGCTCAAGGAGGTCGTGAGCGTGAACACCGGCGGCCCCGCCTTCATCGTGATGGGTGCGCCCAACGTGCTCGTGGAGCTGGGGATGGCGGGGATCACGGGGAGCCCCGGCTTCCTCAACAAGGGCGGAGGCTGAGCGATGGCGACTTCACCGGCACCGGACGCGGCGGCTCCCCCGGGCATGTGCCCCGGCATCGCTGTCCTCGGCGGCGGAGGCGACGGGGGGGACGGGGATGGGGACGGGAGTGGTGGCAAGGACGGGCAGGGAGCGCCCGATGCCGAGAAGTACCCGGAGTGCGGGACCGCGTCGCACCCGGTCGACGTCGTCACGGGCCGGGCGTTCACACACCCGATCACGGACCTGGAGCTACCCGGGCCGCTGCCGCTCCGGTTCCGCAGGGTGTACAGCTCCAAGATGGCGGAGCGCGATGTGGGCCTGGGCTACGGCTGGGGCCACACGTTCGGCTGGGAGATCGAGGTCGGGCGGCGGTCCGTCACCGTCTGGAACGAGCAGGGGGTTGCGGTCGTCTTCCCGCTGGTCCGCCAGGGGGACGAGGTCATCGGCCCCTGGGGCTGGCTGCTCCGGAGGGACCATGAGGGCTTCTCGCTCGACGTGGACGACGGTGTATGGCGCCGTTTCACGCCCGCGGACGAGTCCGGCAAGCGGTACCGGCTGGCGGTGATCGAGGATCGCAACCACAACCGAATCGCGCTCACGTACGACCAGGGCCAGCTCGTCGAGGTGATCGACAGCGCGGGGCGGGTGATCCGCCTGCCCCCGACGAGGGACGGACGGATCGGGTCGATCGAGGTGAAGAACGCGGTCGAGCGGGGGCAGTGGATCGCGTTCGCCACCTACACCTACGACGAACACGGGAATTTGGCTTCCGTGAGGGATGCCGACGGGTTCGCATCGCACTACGCGTACGACGACGAGCACCGGCTCACGGCGGACACGGACCGGACGGGGCTGACGTTCCACTTCGTGTACGACCGGGAGGGGCGGTGCGTGGAGTCGTGGGGGGACTATCCGGGGAAGCGGGATCCGAGCCTGGCCGAGGGGCTGCCCAAGGTGCTGGCGGACGGCGTGACCCGGGTGAAGGGGATCAGCCACTGCCGCTTCGACTACGGCCCCGGACGCTATAGCGAGGTCGCGGACTCTCGGCGCGTGCGCCGCTTCTTCGGCAACCAGCACGGCCTCCTCGACAAGAGGGTGGAGGGGCAGGGGGTCGTTACGTGCACGTACGACGCGAATGGCCACATCCTCACACGCACCGACGAGATGGGGGGCACGACCACGTACCGACGCGACGCGCGCGGCCGGCTCACGCAGCTCGTCGACGCCCTCGGGAGGACGACGAGCATCGAGCTCGGCCCACACGGTCTACCGGTGCGGGTCGTGGATCCGGCCGGCGGTGTCACCGAGCAGCTCCGTGATCGCTTCGGCAACGTAGAGCTGCGCGTCGATCCGACCGGCCAACGCACCACCTACAGGTACGACGCCCGTGGGCTCTGTACCGAGATCATCGACCCGAGTGGGCGCGTCGCGCACTTCGAGTACGATCGGCAAGGGAACCTCGCGTCCGCGCACACCGCCGACGGCGGCGTCACCCGCCTCCTCCACAACGAGCTCGGGTACACCTTGAGCGCCACCGATCCGCGGGGCGCGACGATGCGCTATGCCTACTCGAACCGCGGCGATTCTCGTCGCCGCCACCGATGCCGCAGGCGGGACCACGCGCTTCCAGTATGACGGCGAGGAGCGGCTCACCTCCATCATGCGTCCGTCGGGGCGAGCGCGGTCGTTCCTCTGGGGAGGGTATCACAAGCTCTGCGCGGTGCGCGCCGAGGATGGCTCCGTCACGCGGCTCACCTACGATCTCGATGGTTTCCCCGTCGAGCTGGTGACGCCCGCGGGCCAGGCTTGGAAGTACGAGCACGACACGAATGGCCGCCTCGCGGCCGAGGTCGGCTTCGACGGCGGGCGCACGTTCTACGGGCGCGATCTCAGCGGGCGCATCGTCACCATCACCGACGCGCTCGGCCGGCGCGCCGAGTTCGTGCGCGACGCTGTTGGCTGCGTGGTCGAGCGGCACTACCCGGACGACCTGACCGAGACCGTCGAGTACGACGCCCTGGGCGAGCTGGCCTCCGCGAAGGCGGGCGCCACCGAGATCCGAATCGACCGCGACGCGGCGGGGCGCATCACGCGGCAGCGGCTCATCGTCGACGGGGAGACATACGACGTCCTGCGCGGCCGCGACGGCGACCGCGCCGTGTTCGCGACCTCGCACGGGCACGTCGTCACGGCGGGTCTTGGATCGGACGCGCAGACGTGGCGCTACGTCCTCGGCGGCACGCACGAGGTCACGACCAAACTGGATCCGGGGGGGCGTGAGCTCGAGCGCCGGCTGCCGGGTGGAGCCGTGATCCACAGCGCGTACGATGCCGTCGGCCGCCTCGCCGAGCGGAGCGTGGTAGCGTCGGTCGCGGGCCGCGTCGCACGGCCGGGCGAGCCGGAGTGGCTGGGCGAGCGGGTCTCTGGGGTCTCCGTCCAGAAGGCGTTCCGCTACGACGCCGACGGGCACATCTCGGCGGCTTGGGACCGCACGCTCGGTAGCGCCGAGTACGAGGTCAACCCCGTCGGTCGGCTGCTCGCCGTCGCGCGCGACGGCAAGCTCGCCGAGGCTTATGCGTACGACGTCGCGGGCAACCCTACCCGCGTCCTTGGCGTGCCCGCTTCGTACGCCGCCGGTGACCGCCTCACCACTCTCGGCAGAGCGGGGTACACCTACGATGCGCTCGGGCAGCTCGTCGAGAAGCGGGTGCGAGATCCCGCGACCGGGGTAGAGAGGGTCTGGACCTACACGTGGGACGGCGCCGGCCGCCTCGCTTCGGTGAGCGCGAGCGATGGGGTGAAGGTCGGCCTCGTCTACGACGCGCTCGGGCGCCGGGTGCAGAAGCGCGTAAGCCGCGTCGCGCCCGGTGAAGGCGCCACGCTGGTTTCGGTCACCACGTTCCTCTGGGATGGAAGCGCCATCGCCCAGGAGATCAAGCGGACCGCCAGCGCCTCGGGCGACCCAGTGGTCGAGGAGCGCAGCTACTGGATCGACGGGGAGGGCTTCGGGGCGCTGGCGCACCGGGACGTGCGGCACGACGAGAAAGGCACGACCGAGGGCGAGTGGGTCCACTACGTCAGCGATCCCAACGGCACGCCAGAGCGGCTCGTCGACGGCGCGGGGCAGGTGCTCTGCGAGCTGGAGCGCACCGCGTTCGGCCGCACGCGCGCCCGCCCGGGGGCGCGTGCAGGGACGCAGCTCCGGTTCATGGGGCAGTACGAGGACGCCGAGACGGGGCTGCACTACAACCACTTCCGCCACTACGACCCCGACATCGGCCGTTACATCTCGCCCGATCCGATCGGGATGAACGGAGGCATCAACCTCTACCGCTACGTGTCCGACCCGAACACGATGGTCGACCCGCTGGGGCTGGCGGGTTGCCAGTGTGTCCTCCTGACCAAAAACGGTCCGTCGAGCCGGCAGGTGGAGACGTCGGACGGCAGCGACCTCTATGCCTGGCGCAAGAACTCGGGAAGTTCTGTGGTGGACGGCGACACGCTGAAAAGCATTCCAGCGCACGAGGACCTGTCGCCGGAGGATCAAAAAAAGGTCAAAGAGGATCAGCGCGGCAAATGCGCGGAACCGAAAGCCATGAGCGACTACAAGGCCTGGCTCGCCAAGGACAAGAGCGCTACGGGCTCGATGGAGGATCGTGTGAAGGCGGGCGTGGTCGGGGTGGTGCCGATGGAAGGCGAGGGCGCTAACAAGGGCGCGTACAAGGCTCCCTGCCCGTTCTGCGCCGGGATGCTCGCCAACCAGGGGCTGAGCGACAAGACCATGAGGCCGGACCAGGCGGTCGCGGCCACGAATGTTGATCCCAACGTCGTCACGCGGCAACCCCTCCCCCCGACGCCCCCGAAGGACTGAACCATGCCCCTCCCCCCTCTGCCATTGCACCTCTTCTCCGAGCGCGCCCAGGCTTTCCTCTCCACCGCCGTGCGGCGCGAGGTCGAGCGAGATCCGGAGGTCATTGCGGCGAAGCTGCGCACGGCCGAGCGCCCGGTCTGGCCGTCCGTCGTCGAGTTCGAGCGCACGTATGGCGGCCTCGTCTGGAAGGTCGGTGACGACCGGGACGAGCTCGGCATCTACTACCGACCCTGCGAGGACGGCGAGGACGAAAACGACGTGAACCTCGTGCCCATCGGCGGCGAGGGGCCGTGCACCATCTACATGAACGAGGCGGGCGAGGTCGACGGCTACTGGAAGAGCGCGTCCATCGTGACGCACATCGAAGGGCGTGCGTTCATCCAGATCCGCGACTGGTGCTCGCAGCTGTACGTCAAGGTGAGGCCACCGCCTGGGGAGCGCCTCGCCGAGAGGCTCGGTCTCCGGCTCGTGAAGGAGGCGTCGGACGCTTACCATCAGTACTGGGAAGGCGATGGCGTCAAGATGCGGCACCTCTCCCAGGCGGGCGCGGTCGAGGCCGAATTCGACCTGGTCTTCACGACCTCGATCGAGGTCGTCGCCCGCGTGCTCGATCTGTCGGAAGAGGGCGCGCGCTTCTCGATCGGCGGGCCCGCTGAGCAGCGGCGCCTCACCCCCGAGGAATGGGCGGCGATCCCGGCCCCCGAGTCGTGGTCCGACGTCCCAGGGGCTCGACGGTATGTCCACGAGGACAGCTCCTCGAAGGGTGTGATCTGGGTGCTGGGCGAGCCCGGGGACCGCTGCATCGAGGAGATCGAGATGCGAAACGACGTGGTCTACGCCTGGACCACGTATCGCGCCGGCGGTGCGATCCGGCGGCGGCCGCGCTGAGCCTGACTGCACGGGCGCCGAAAGGCCATGGAGTGAGCGAGGAGCCCATGCCCAAATTCATGTGTCTGTGCAGCAGGACGATCTGGACTGGTGAAACCCCTCACCTCACCCCCGCCCGCCCCCACGACCCCGGCACCTCCGCCTGCCCCTTCACGAGCGACCCCCACGCCGCCAGGCTCTGCTCTTGCACACGCACGAAGTCGTGCGGATCGAAGTGCGTGAGCTTCCCCGTCCGCGCCGCCAGTTCGTGATGGAGCCGGCGCCGATCCGCTTGCGGTAGCGGCAGGCGGTCGAGCTCGTACAGCGAGACCGAGGGCGAGTAGGGGTTGCCCCGCCGGAGGCGGAGCTTCGGGTCGTAACGGCGGCCGTGCTCAACCCAGTGGGCGCGCCACGCCTCGGGATCGGTCGAGGGAACCTCCAGCGTCTCCGACGAGCCTGCCGGGGGCAGGTCCCGCGGCTCGCTCACCAGCGCCGCGAGGCGCTCCTTCGGCGGGTCCGGATCCGGATCGACGACGGGCACGTCCTCGATTGCCTCGGGGATCACCTCGATCTTCTGAAGCAGGTTCGCACCGAGCATCCGATCCAGCGCCGCGCCGGCCGCGAGCGGCACACCCTCCTCCTCGGACGTGAGCAGGGCGATCAACGAGGGCACCGCGTCGACGAGCCCGGCCCATCCGACCGCCTCGACCGCGGCGGGCGTGGGCGACGTGTTCATGCGATCCAGGAGCCAGGCAGCGTCTTCCAGCCCTGCCACGATCGCGAGCGGTAGGAGCGCGCGCTCCCCGAGCGGACCCATGGCTGCCGCCCGCGCGGCTGAAGCCGCCTGCGGGTGCGCCGCGAGCGCCATCGCGTCGAGCGCGGCGGCCTGCACGTCCGGGTCCGCGTGAGCGAGAGCGCGCGAGAGGGCGCGGCGGAGATCCGGGTGGCGGGCGGCCGCAAGAGCGGGGAGGGCGAGGGTGAGGATGCCCGGCTCCTCGTCCTCGGCCAGCGAGGAGAGCTCCGCGGCGGTGAGCCAACCACGATACGCGAGCACCTCCACGGCGAGCACCCGGCAGCCGCGCTCGGCGGAGGCGAGGATCGACCGCAGCGCGGCAGGAACGAAGGGGTTGGGCACGAGCTTCATCGCGGCGACGAAGGGCTCGGCAACCGCCGGATCGCTCGGCCCGAAGTGGTAGAGCACGCGCTCGGCAGCCGCGAGCGCGTCGCGCCCCTCCAGACAGCCACCGATCATCGTCGCGGCGAAGATGCTCATCGGGTTGGCGACAGGCGCATCGAGGGCGAGGGGCTCGACGTGCGCCACAGCGACCGGACCGAGCGCCGCGAGCGCATCGATCGAAGCGATCATGCGCTTCTCCAGCGCCTGACACGCGCGCCAGTCGTCGCCGGCGAGGGGCATCCGCTGCACCCCCAGCATGCCGACCTCTTCGAAGCAGGTCCTCGCCCAACGCCGGGTGAACTCGGCGTCGTCGAGGGCCGGCTCCGGGACGAACGCGAAGCCAGGCGGCACCTCGGCGGTCGTCGGCTCCGGTCGCTGCCCCACCGCTGAGGCCACCGCTGCCCTTCGCTGGATCGCCCTCGCTTGCTCCGCGGCCACCCTGCGTGCCGCCGCTGCGACAGCAGCGAGCTCCGCGAAGGTCGTCGGCTCGGGCAGCGCCACGGTTGGGGGCGGCTCCTCTGGTTGCGGAACCGGCGGAGCACGGAAGCGAGGGATCAGCGACTTCCGCTCGACGGTGTGGAAGGGGGGCAAGTCGGTGCCGGCCATGAGCGGCGCCGCCGCGCGCGCGGCCAGAGGCACGCGCGGGAAGCGCTCCTCCGCGTCGACCAGGGCCAGGCAGGCATCGCGCAATGACGCGAGCGCGCCCGCGAGGCCCGCCCTCGCTACGAGCACGGCAGCATCCCAGAGGCCAACTTGCGCGACGTTGATGGCCGTCAGCCGGTCCGCGCGTCCGTCGAACGCGTCGTACATCGCGCCCAACGCTCGCTCGATCCGCTGCGCTGCCGGTTCGAGGTGAGGGCTCGGCTCGACCTCCTCCCCGATCGCGCGCGCGGCCACGTGCGCGAAGGCGTGCGCCCGCTCGAGGTGCTTCATCCAGGGCGAAGCGGGGTCGGCGGCGGGGAGCACGGCGTCCATCCTGAACCAGGATTAGCCTCTTTCGCCCGCGGGGGTCGAGTACCATGCGCACCTCGTGGAGATGGGCATCGAGAAGTACGCGCAGGTGATGGCCGAGCTCGCATCCTCCGGCGAGTCCCCGGCCAGCCGGGCTGAGGTGCTTGCCCGCCATGCTCTCGACGAGGGCACCTGGGAGGCCATCGACACCCGGTGGCAGGAAAAGCTCTCCGATGCGCTCGACCTAGACGACGACGGCCTACCGCCAATCCTCTCGACCTACATCGCCGCCTACCAGGCGGCGCAGCGGCCCCTCGCACCTCCCATCACGCTCGACCAGTTCGCCCTGGTCACCCGCCACTTGTCTGCAAGCGGTGATGTGCGCGCGTCGCTCGCGAAAGTAGGCGTCTCCCTCGCCGATTACGTGCGCGGGAGCGAACACTGGTCGCGGCGCCTCGCCGAGGACCCTGAGCTCGAGCGGCGCTTCCAAGAGCTCGTCATGCGTGGGAAGGCATAAAGGCCATGACGGCGTCGATGCGCCTCCGCTGACCGGCTGAGCATCGCTCACCGAGGCGCGCTTACGGCATCGAGGCTCACGACGGGCTCGTTGCCGACGACCTCCGCCGCGTGCGGCGTCCCGCGCAACCTCAACTGCGTCGCCGGCCTCGAGCACGACGGAGGCGGGCCGCCGAGGTTTGTCCAATGAACTGGAGACCATCCGGCCGGCGATCGAGGCACGTCGCCCCGCGCTGCACGCTGTGTGGAGAGAAAAACGCACGAGCAGACAAACTGCCCCGATCGCTCCCGACGCGAACTGCGGACAAACAAAGGTGAGGGGTGCGCGGGCCGCCGCTCGCGCCCCTCACGCGACGCCCTCGACGCGCCGCGCTCGCATCCGTCTTTCCTGGAGACCGCCATGTTCGCCAAGGTCCACGTCGTCGTCCCGCTCCTCCTGCTCGCCGCGCCGCTCGGCTGCGCCTCGTCGGCACGGCCGCCTGCCGCCAGCGCCGTCCCAGTGACCGGACGGCTGGCACCGGAAGAGATCCAGCGGGTCGTGCGTAGCGAGTGGGAGCGCTTCCGTGGCTGCTACGAGGACGGCCTGCGCCGAAACCCGTCCCTCGAGGGCCGTGTCTCGGTGCGCTTCGTCATCGAGCGGGACGGCTCACTGCGGGACCTGGCCTCCGTCGCCCCGACGATGCCCGACCCGGAGGTCGTGCGCTGCGTCGTCGCACGCTTCGGCACGCTGCGCTTCCCGCCGCCGCACGGCGGCACCGTCACCGTGACCTACCCGATCATGTTCTCACCGGGTGCCGCCGAGGCGACCCCGACCCCGGTACCTACCGCGCCGCCGGCCCCGATCACGCACGTCCGGCTGGAGAGCAACGACCCCGCCCTGCCGCTCGCCCTCTACCGGGTCGAGCTCGATCTGAGCGGCGTCGGTTATCGCCGCATGATCAGCTCCGCCACCGGCAGCGCCGCGGAGCGCGAGGACAAGTCGTCGCAGCTCGAGGACGTGCACGCCACGATCCATCGCACCCTGTGCCTTGCTCCCTGCGACGTGGACATCGGCAGCGCGCCCGGCCAGCGGTTCTTCCTGGGCGGGGAGGGCATCACGCCGTCGTCGCAGTTCTTCCTCGACCCAGGGCTCAGGAGCGTACGCATCACCGCGAACCCGAAGAGCAGCGCCTACCGGAGTGGAGGCACCGCGCTCGTTACGACGGGCGGGCTAAGCCTCTTGGTGGGCTCCGTCCTCTTCTTCCCGAACTTGACGACGAACGACGAGGGGATGGTGAAGGCCGGCGGCACGATGCTCGGCGCGGGCTCCGTCCTCTTGGGCGCGGGTATCGCACTGCTGCTCGTCGGCCGAACGACCTACACCCTGGATCTTCCCACGAGGTGGCGCTTCTGAGCCTCGACCAACCATCACGACCCAACGAAAGACACCATGACAGTGAAGCCGGGCGCACTAGGAACGGGCGAGGTAGTCGAAGCGCCGCAGCCCTCCGACGCGCGCAAGGTGAACGCAGGATCGTCGACACCGCACAGGAGGACGTCCGTGCTCTTCAAGCCCGAGCGCAGGCAACGCCAACGTGACCCGCTCCGGCCTTCACTTTCGGGAGTTCACGGGGCGCCCGCGGCTTCCCCGCTGCACGAGGAGGCTGCCGCGTGGAGACCGACGAGGTGGATGTAACCGAGCGCCGCCTGTGCTGCGCCGCGTCTCGGATCGCTTGACGACGAGGACAACATGACGCATTCGGTAAGCATGGCCGTGCGGTCCACCGCGCTACGTTTGGCTCTCTCTCTCGCCGCGCTCTTGGCTGCCACCTCGCCGGCCTTGGCAGCGAGCCCCCAGGACCAGGCGGCGGCGGAAGCACTCTTCCAGGACGCGAAGCAGCTCGCAGCGGCAGGCGATTACGCGCACGCCTGCCCCAAGTTCGTGGACTCGCAGCGCCTCGATCCCACCGCCGGCGGCGCGCTGAACGTGGGCAAGTGCTACGAATCGCTCGGCAAGATCGCCTCCGCATGGGGGGCCTACAAGGAGGCCGAGATGATCGCCCGCGGGGCTGGCGATACGGACCGCGAGTCGGGCGCGGTACGCCTCGCAGCTACCCTTGCGCCGCGCCTTCCCAAGCTCGCCCTCGTAGTGCCGCCGGTCACGCGGGTGCCCGGCTTCCAGCTCCGGCGCGACGGGACGCTCGTCGGGGAGGGCGAACAAGGATCCCTTCTCCCGGTCGATCCCGGGGAGCACGTGATCGAGGCGAGCGCCCCGGGCAAGCAGAGCTGGACGACGCGGGTGATGGTTTCTGAGTCCGCCACCATCACGACCGAGGTCCCGCCGCTCGCCGATGCGTCGACGGGCGGAGCTACACCGGACGCGGCCACGGCCCCGCAGCCCTTCTGGCGCGGCCAACGCATCGCAGGCATCGCGTTGGGGGCTGTGGGCCTCGTCGGGTTCGGCGTGGCGGCCGGCTTCGGCGTGAACGCTGCCACGCGCAACACCGAGTCGCTTCCGCACTGTCTTCCCACGAACCCGAACAGGTGCGATCAGACCGGGGTCAACCTGCGCAACCAAGCCTTCGACGCGGCGCACTTCGCCGACGGCATGCTGGCGGGCGGTGGAGCGCTCGTCGCCGCCGGCGTCATCGTGTTCCTGACGACACCGAGCGGCGCGCCCAAGAAGCCTGACGCGGCCAGCGCGAGAGCGCAGATTCAGCCGATGGTCGGACCAGGCATCGGCGGGGTCGCGCTCCAGGGGGTGTGGTAGCCATGCGCAGGCCGCTTGCGTACGCGATCGTCGCACTTGTTGGGTCGGCGGCGCTGCTCGGCATCGCGTCGGGATGCGAGAACGTGCTGGGACTCCAGCGTGCCGAGCTTCTCGTCGACGGGGGCCTGGGAGCGTCGACGTCCAGCGGCAGTGGGAGCCAGAGCACGGCCAGCGCGAGCATGTCCAGCGCGAGCGGCACGGGCGGCAGTGGTGCCACGACCGGCACGGGCGCTGGTAGCGGCGGGGCGATGCCATGCGCGGCTGGCAGCACGATGCCCTGCTACTCCGGGCCGAAGGGGACCGTGGGCGTCGGCACCTGCAAAGGAGGGACCGCTACCTGCACCGAGGAGGGGCAGTGGGGCGCCTGCGAAGGAGAGACTGTGCCGCAGCCGCGAAGCTGCGCAAGCACGCAGGACGTGGCGTGCCTCGGGAAAGACAACTGTACGCAGTGGGCAGAGCTGTTTGGGAGCCTCACGGGCGCGTCGGCGACATCCGTGGGCGTCGACGGGAAGGGAAACGTCTTCGTATCCGGCGTCTTCTCGGGCTCAATCGTGCTGCCGACGCAGACGCTCACCGCCAAAAGCGGGGCGGACCTGTTCCTCCTCAAGCTCGACCCAACGGGCACGCCAATCTGGGGAAAGTCCTTCACCGGCGGCATGCCCTTCGGGCCCCCCGCAGTGCTCCCGATGTCGGTCGATGTCGCGGGTGACGTGGCCCTCAGCGGCCAATGTGCCGGCGCATACAGCTTCGACGGGAAATTGGCAGGGAACGGCTTCTGGGTGACCAAGCTTTCAGGCAACGGTACGGTCCTCTGGGCCGAGGGCTTGACCGCGAACTGTACGGGCACTTGCGGAGTCGGTGCAGCGGTCGCGCTAACGCCTAGCGGGGACGTCGTGATCGGAGGGACGGTGGCCAAGTCGAGCATCGACTTCGGCGACGGCCCTATCACGGTACCTGGAGAGGCGTGCGTCGTCGCCAAGCTCCGAGGATCCGACGGCTCGGGCAAGGCGGCGGACGGTGGTTGGAACCAGATTCTGTCCAACGGGACCAACTTCTGCGAGGTCACGGGCGTTGCCGTCGATGGAACGAGCAACGTGCTTCTGGCAGCAGACTTCGAGGGTGGAGTCACCCTCGGCACCGGCGCCGACCTCTTCACGAGCGGCGGCGCGATCAACACCGCGCTCGGCAAGCTCGCGCAGAACGGCGCCGCGATCTGGCTCCGGCAGATCGGGAACCCGAACGGCAACAACCAAACCGCCGCCACGGCGCTGGGCATCGATGGCACGGGAGGACCGATCGTGGCCGGCACCTTCACCGGCAACGTGGACTTCGGCTCGGGGATGCCAACTATGGGACCCGACGGCGGTGCTGGATATGTCTTCGTCGCACACTACGGATCGGATCAGGCGTACAAGTGGAGCACGTCCCTCCAGAACGGCACGATCAACGGGGTCACCGGTGACGCGGCGGGGAACGTCTTCCTTACCGGGAGCTTCACCGGGTCGCTGGACCTCGGAGGCGCGGGTCCTCTGATGGGCAAGAGCGGCATCGACGTGTTCGTTGCCAAGCTCACGGGGACGGGAAGCCTGCTCTGGAGCAAGGCGTATGGGATGTCCGGCGACCAGGCGGCCGAGGTCATCGCGCTCACGCCACAGGGGGCGCCCGTCATCGCGGGGTACACCTTGAACCCGATCGACTTCGGTCTGGGTGTGCTCACACCGGCCGCCATGAATGGCAACACGGACGCGTTCGTGGCCGAACTGTCTCCGTAGCCGCGGTGCCGCCAAAGGAGCTTCGCCGCGCACGCTCAACCTTGCCCCATCTGGACGATGACGGCCCGTCATGCAAAATGGTGGCCCATGAAGCGTCTGGCTTGGCTCCTCTCCGGGCTCGTCGTGTTCGCCGCCTGCGGTGGCGGCGATGGGACCTCGTCCACCTTCAGCAGCGGCGGAGGCGGCTCCCTCGCCGACACCTCCAGTTCGGGCCCGAACACGGCATCCTCCACGACCGGTAATGGGGCTGGCCCCACGACCAGCAACGGCGGCAGCACCACGAGCAGCGGCGGCAGTACCACCGTGGCGGCGACCACGTCGACCAGCAGCGGGAGCCTGTGCGGTACCTGCCCGGCGGGCTACACGTGCGGCACGGCCAACAACATCCCGGTCTGCCGCTCGCCGAACGGCATCCCGCTCTTCTCGCACGTCTTCTTGATCCTCATGGAGAACACGTCGCTCGCCAGCCTCACGAACGCGGAGATGACGCCCCCGAACCCGGCGCCCAACCTGACCGCGATGGCGAGCATGTACGCCACTGGCTCCGACTACCACGGCGTCACGCACCCCAGCCTGCCGAACTACATCGCGCTCACCTCCGGCGACACTCAGGGTATTGCCTGCGACGGCGACGCCGACCCCACCGAGACGGCCTGCTCCTCTAACAGCGTCCTCTGCGAGGCCGATTCCCTGCTGGGCTGCTCGGAGTCCAACAACGCGATGAACATCGCCGACCAGCTCGAAGCGGCCGGCAAGTCGTGGATGGCCTACAGCGAGGACATGGGCACGCCGTGCAACATCACCGACAGTGGCAACTACGCGCAGAGGCACGTGCCATTCTTGTATTACCAGGATGTTCAGGGTGACTCTACGCGGTGCGGTTCCCACGTGGTCGACTACGGCAACTTCTCGCCTGCCAGCGCTGCCGACTACAACTTCATTGCCCCGAACCTCATCGACGACATGCACAATCCAAGCCCGAACATTCCGCCTGCTACGACGAACATCATGAATGGCGACATGTGGATTGGTCCCACTGTTGCGAACATCATGGCATCGTCGACGTACACCCAGGGCGGGCTGCTCGTGATCGTGTGGGACGAGGACGACGACTCGGGACTCATTCCGACCCACGGAGATGATCCCATCCCCATCTTCGTCATGTCTCCATACGCCAAGTCGGGCGGCTTTGTGAGCATGGTTCACGCAGACCACTACTCCCTCCTGGCCACGATCGAGGACGGCCTCAGCCTGCCCCGCCTCGGCAACGCCGCTTCCGCGATGCCGCTCTCGGACTACTTCCCGGCGAACTGACCGGCACCGCGCTGGTGGGTTCCGCGCCCCCCAATGCACGCGGGCCGACTGCATGTCTTGGTAATAAAGGTTAAAATCCCACGGCGGTCGCTACCGACCGCCGACCTTCGTGGGTCGGACCACCGCCCACGCCTACGCTGCTGTTGAAATCCCGCTGTAGCCATCAAGAGCCGCCGACTCGTGGTCCTGCGCGCGGCGGCGCTGAGACCATCATGTTTTCAGAGACCTGCGGCGCTCGCGCACCGAACCTCTCGCGTTGCTACACCGTGATCCTGGTGACCCCCTTCGGCAGCTCGCCGACTCCGATGGCGTAGTCGTCGTAGCTCCGAGCTGGCTTCGCGGGGTCGCGCCGCGCGATCTTCACGTTGTCGAACAGCACCCCCGCGCGCGCGTTGCCGAGCTCGCTCTTGTGCTCGAAGACGATGACGTCGCGCATGCACATGACGCCGCGCGCCGCGCTCCGGTCATGCTCGAAGCACTCCCAGAGCGCGCGCCAGAAGAAGCTCGAGGTCTTCGGTCGAGAAGCCCGTGCTCCGCGCCAGGGAGGGCGTGACGAAGCCCCGCGCGCGGTAGAGGCCGTACGGGATGGTCGACTTGCGGCCCATGGTGTGGTTCCGGCCGCCCATGCGCTGGGCCTCCTCGATGGTCTCGACGGCGATCCTCGTGATCGTGTGGTCGAGCGTCAGCACCGGGTCGATGCTGCGCGCGAACGTGAGCTGCACCGGGCCGCGCACCTGCCCACAGTCTGCTCCGCGGCTCGACATGACCGCCCCGAAGGTGCGGACGTCATAGTAGGTCGCGCACATCCACTTCTGGGCGTCCAGCACGCGCTCGAAGTCCGTCGCCTTCTTGCCCTTCGGCTTGGCCTTGCCCCGGCCGCGAGGCGCAGCTTCGGCAGCCGAGGCGTCCTCCGGCTCTTCGCCCGGGTCACCGCTGGCCTCGACGACCTCTTTTCCGAGCGCCTCGTACGCCTGGGCTTTGGTCTGGGCGAGGATCGCCCGGTCGGAGATGTAGATCCGGTAGCCGTCCGCGCTCCCCTTCTCCAACGCCACGTAGTCACGCACGCGTCGCTTGATCGCGACGTCGGTCACGATGCCGTGGCCCGTCTCCGGGTCGACACGCGGAGCGTTGCCGGCGTCGGGGTCGCCGTTCGGGTTGCCGTCCTGCACGTCGAAGAGCACCACGAAGTCGTAGCGGTTCTTGATCTCGGGCACCTATGCCTCCTCGGAAGTCGTGGCCGCGGACCTCGGGGTCTCTGCGCGCTGGAAGAGGCGCTGCCGCTGATGGAAGTAGCCGATGGTGAAGAGCCCCTGGTTCTCGAGGCTCAACGTCTGCGGGAAGGGCGCGGCCGGGAGCGCGTCGAGGATCGTCGCCTTCAGCATCTCGAGGTACCGGCCGCGTCCGCGTGCGGCGATCCTGCCAGCGTGGTGCGCGCTCAGGTCGAGCAGGCGCGGGAACACCAGCCCCGGCGTCGACGCTGCGGCGCGATAGTACCGGTCGCGCACAGTCGCGTTCACGCTTGCGCCGTGCGCGGCCCACTGCATCTGCTCGAGGACGGCGAACAGTCGGCCGAGAAGGTAGGGGACGTCGGTCTTTTTCTCGTCGAGGGACACGGGGACCTCCATCACGCCGCGCCCGCGCGGGGTGCGCATGAGCAGGGCCTTGATGAGTGCGTAGCGGAAGCGCGGCGGCACGCGGTCGTTCGCCACGTAGAGGGCGCGCAGCGTGGGCGCGAGAAGCTCGCGCGGGAAGGGACCTCCCCCGATTGTGGCCCGGAAGATGCGAGCCCCGGTGGCCGGCGGTGGGTTGCGTGCCGCGCGCAGGAGCGCGCCGATCGTCGGGACGCGTCCCTCGTCGCCGTCGATCCGCAGGTCGCTGGCGTAGGCGTCGAGCGAAGCGCGCAGCTCGGCCACAGTCGTCTCCATCCACTCGCGCACGACGACGCGGGTCCGGTTGGTGCCGAGCACGGCCGCATAGAACGCGGTGCTCTCTACGCCGGCGGGCGGCGCCCCGGTGCGCCAGGGCGCCGCGACCAGATCGGCCACGCCGTCGAGGACCGCAGGCACCGCCTCGACGATGGGATTGGCCTCGCGCGTCCAGTAGACGAGGACGTCGCCGTTGCCGAGCGGCACGCCCTGCCTGTGTCGCCGCTGGCCGACTCGCTCCAGCATCCAGTTGAGCGCGGTGACGTAGCCCTCGGCCGCCGCTCGGCTAATCGGCGCGTTGGCCCCCTGCTCGAGCCCGGGAAGGCACGAGGACGCGTCGTTGAAGCTCACCAGCGTGGCGCCCTTCGTGCCGGGCATCCGGATGCTGCCGTGGAGTCGTACCGGCTCGGCGATCTCTCCCGTCACCAGGCAGCGTACCGGGGGCGCCCCGCCGCCGCGCTTCCGCAAGCCGGTCCAGTAGGCGCGCACGGCGGGACGCTCGTGGACGAACTCGGAGTCGCCCTCCATGGCGAACCCGACCCACTCGGCACCCGTCCACTCCGGCCGGCTTGCGAGGGCGGCGCTCACGGCCTTCCCGTCGCCGAGGAAGCGCGCCACGGCACGGGCGCCGGGGTCGCGGGTGCACTTGAGGACCTGCTCGGCCGCCTCACGGAACGCGGCGGCGCGGCGGTCCGCGTCCTTGCCCGCGCCGAGTGCGTACCCGGACGCGTCGAAGAGCAATCCCGCGCGAACGGCCAAGCCGGACCGCTTGGGAAGGCGAGGCACCGCGGACGTCAGCACATCGCGGCCGTCGCTCACCTGCTCGACGGCGACGAGCGCACCGTCCCGCGCGACTCGGATGCGCAGGTCGACGCGGTGCCGCTCGAAATCCGGGTCATCGAGCAACCCCTCGCGTGCGGCGAGTTCGCAGAGGGCTTGGAGCATCACGGCCGCGCCCTGGGGAGCCCGTTTTCGGAGAGCACCTGCTTCATCGGCGGAACGCGGAGCACGCCGCCGCGCAGGCGCGCCTCGAAGAACAGCGCGCGGCCACGACCGATCTCGACGGGCTCGAAGTCGTAGAACATGAGGCCGAGCGGCCGGTCGACGCCGGGATCGATCAGCGTGAAGCGCTCCGGCGCGGGACTGACGTCGGCGACCATCTCGCGCATGCCGAGGTACGGGGGCTCGTAGTGCTGCCCCTTCTCCAGCCTCCGCACGAACATCTCCTCGAACTTCTCTACGCTATCGCGGCTGCCCGCGCGCGACGTCATGGTGAACGAGCACTTCACTACGTAGTCGACGTCGCGCAGGGCGAGGGTGTTGCGCTGCGAACGCTGCTCCGGCGTGTCCACGACGAGCTGGGCCACGCGCGGCGATGCGAGGTCCTTGACCTCGTTGCGCCGGAAGCTGGCCCATCGGATAGGTGCGAGCACCGCGATCTCACGCACGTGCCAGCGTATGGCCGGCTTCCAGAGGATGGCCTCGAGCACGCCGCGCGCCGCCGAGGGGGTCATGACCTCGTAGCTCACGCGCTCGACCTTCATCTCGGGCCGTGTGAAGCACGCGAGCTCCCCGCGGATGCGGAGCGAGAGGGGCTTGGAAGCCGCAATCATCGGCCGCCGGTGATAGTGCGGCGAGGCACGCGGCGCAATGAGCCCGGCGCGCAGCGCGCCATGCGTGCCCCGCGCATCCCGCCGCAAGGATGACGCGCCTGCCGCTAGGGGACGTGGTCCACGTTTCGTGGCTACCATCGACGACGTTGTCGGCAGCTCATGTTCCTCGGCCTCTGCGGCCGGAGAAGGGGGACTTCATCGGGCTCGGTGGGCCCGGACTGAGCGCCGAGTTCCGCGGAGGCTTCGGCGACGAGCGGCTGGTCGTGGGGTTGCTCGGCGCCCTCGGCGACGAGCTGCTGGTCGTGGGCCTGCTCAAGCCCCGGATCGATTTGTGTCGCGGGGGCAGCGGCTCCCCGGGGACGGGGGACTCACGCTCCGGCCAACCGTCACGAACTGGTGAAGCTCGCCGAAGACCTTCAGGCGGCGATCGGGAACGACGACTTGTGCCTGGCCCGGGAAGCGCACGGCGCTCTTGGTAGGCAACTGGATCGTGCCGACAGGGATGAGGACGTCATCGACCTCGCTCGCGAGCGCGCCCGGCGCAGGTACGCCCGATGACCGGGTGCTCTCGCTCGCTTCAGACGGAAGGCAGACGGAGTGGAGCGTTCGCCGAACAACGTTCTCGCGCCAACGACGTCGAGCCGAGGGGCGCGCGGGGCCTGCGAATCGCCGATCGCATCGCGCGGGGCGAGGGGACGGCCGAGCAGATTCCACGTGCTCACCGCTGGCTACCGCTGGTGGACCGGGCGGATGTGCCAGCTCCAGAACGATTACCGGGAGAGCTTCGTTGATGCCCTCATGCTCGAGCTCTGCCGGGGGCGCTCGCGGTGGTCGACGCAGGCGACGTGTTCGCTGGTCGGTGCCCCATTGACCCGTCCACGGCGGCGAGGGATGCTGTCGACGCGATGTTGAGCGAGACGAGTGCCGAGCCGAAGACGGCCCGCCGTGCCTGAGTCCCGACTACACGCCGGCGGGGCCGATGGCTCGGCGTTCGGTGCGCTGGCCCACGCCGACCGCGCGCCAACCTGGCGCGCGGTCGAGGCCCCGGTCCGTCCGGTGCCAGCCTCTCGATCATGCGCCAGCGTGGCCGATGGGGCGGCGTTCTGTATGTTCACCCACGCTGACCACGGGCCGCACTGGCCCATGGTCGCGGCCCCAGTCTGTGCGGTGCCAGCCTCTCGATCATGCGCCAGCGTGGCCGATGGGGCGGCGTTCTGTATGTTCACCCACGCCGACCACGGGCCGCACTGGCCCATGGTCGCGGCCTCGGTCTGTGCGGTGCCAGCCTCTCGATCATGCGCCAGCGTGGCCGATGGGGCGGCGTTCTGTATGTTCACCCACGCCGACCGCGGGCCGCACTGGCCCACGGTCGCGGCCCCGGTCTGTGCGGCGCCGGCCTCTCGATCATGCGCCAGCGTGGCCGATGGGGCGGCGTTCTGTATGTTCACCCACGCCGATCGCGGGCCGCACTGGCCCACGGTCGCGGCCCCGGTCTGTGCGGCGCCGGCCTCTCGATCATGCGCCAGCGTGGCCGATGGGGCGGCGTTCTGTATGTTCACCCACGCCGACCACGGGCCGCACTGGCCCATGGTCGCGGCCCCGGTCTGTGCGGTGCCGGCCTCTCGATCATGCGCCAGCGTGGCCGATGGGGCGGCGTTCTGTATGTTCACCCACGCCGACCACGGGCCGCACTGGCCCATGGTCGCGGCCCCGGTCCCTTCTTCCTGAGAGGTAACGTGTTCGGCGGGCTGCCATCGGGGTGGGGACATCTGCCGGCAGCAACCACCCCGCCCGTGGTACGCCACCACGACAAGATGGACTTCGGCGAGCCATCGCACGTCCCGTTCCCGCGCTGAAGCTCGGCACGGTGCGCGAGATGGAGGATGGGCGCTCCTTCCCCCCTGGGAGCGCTTCGCGATGGCGCGAGACCTCGTGCTCGACGACCTTGGCGCGGATCTGGCTGGGGCAGCGCCGGAGGCCGGCATCGCGGCGATGCGCAGAGAGGCGACGATCCGGGTGCTCCACGAGCGCTACGACCAGCTGCTCCCCGACGTGATCACGACCCCCCACCCGAAGGCCCGGCTCCGCGACCTCTACGGCTACAACGTCGCGCGACGCGTCTACGAGGGTGCCGCGGTCATCAAACTCGGCAAGTAGGCCCGAGCCGCCTCGTCTGCCTGGGGGTGGCCGGCGCGGTGGGGTGACGGCACGGCGCCGTGTCCGCAGCGGCGCCGGCCGGGGCTCGAACGCCACCTGGGGGCGCGCCGATGCGCTTCGGCGGCGGCCGGGAGCGCGCGCCGATGCGGCCGCGAGTGTGCGCCGATGTCGTCGCCAGTGCGCGTCGACGCGGCGCCTGATCGCGGGCCGCGACTCCGCGGACCGCGGGTCAAACGCGGCTCAAACCGCGCGCCCGCGCGGCCCACCTCTTCTCCATAGGGTTAAGACGAGGTCAAAGTGGTTCCCAGAGAGAGGGCTCGCCGCTCCGGTGGGGGAGTGGGAAATGAGTGGGGAGGGAGTGGCGGGGAGTGGAGGGGGAGTGGCGGGGAGTGGGGGTGGCGGGAACTGGCGGAGGTGCCGGAGGTCTTATGGGTCGAACGCGGTTAAATTCGGTCCATTGGTCGTTAAATCATGGACGGCGTGGAAGGCGTGCGCATCCTGGGTGCACGGCCATGGCGCGCGACGACGATGACAACCTCCGCGCGGACGCGGAAGAACCCGAAGAGGAAGAGGTCACCTACGAACCACACCCGCTATTCCCCGTGGACGACGGTGGCCCGGAGACGAAGGAGATCGCCTTCATCACGTTCTGGCGCAAGCCGCTGAGCGCAGAAGGCGAGCTTGGGGACGTCGAGCACTGCCCGCAGGAGTACCCGGCCGACCACTTCACCGCCTGGTCCGACGTGGTGAAGGCGATGGGGGGCGGCCACTACAAGGCCGTCGCCAAGGACGCGCACCGTCAGTTCTCGCGCTTCGGGCCGACCAAGGACTGGGAGGTGTTCGCGGCGCCGTCCCGCCCATGGGTGGACCTGGACGGATCGCCGTACGCCTGGATGCCGAAGTATCCGGCTCGTGCCGCTCAGGCGGCGACACCGGTCCCCGCGTCGCCACCACCGCCGACGGCCCTCGAAGTCGCGATGACCAGGCTCGCCGAGGGCCAGGCAGCGCTCATGAAGGAGATGGCGGAGCAGCGGGCCGAGCTTCGCGCCCTGCGCGCAGCGCCCACGCCAGCGCCCGCGCCGCAAACGGACCCCGCCATGGTGGCGATGATCACCGGCTTGACCGGAATGTGCTCCACCATGATGCAGACCGCGATGGCGGCGCGTCCTGACCCGGGCGACACGTGGATCAAGGTCCTCCGCGCGGCGAAGGACCTCGCCGGTGGGAGTGGTGGCGGCGACCTCGAGAAGATGCGGCTGATGAAGGAGATCATCGGGCCGCCCGCACCGGCCGCTCAGGCAGGCGAGATCACGCAGATTTTTAGCGGGATCAGCAGCATGATCGCGGCGGATGCCGCCGCCAAGGGTGCGGCCCCGTCCCCTGTCACGCCCGCCGCGCCGAAGAAGAACGTCACCGTGTTCGTGCCGGGCGTGGGTCGCGCCGTCGAGCTGGTCAACCCACCGCCGGAGATCCTGGCTGCGCTCGCCACGCAGCCCGCGCCGACGCCTGGGCCCGCGCCCGCCGCGCCGGTGGCGGTAGCGGCGACGCCGGCGGCGCCCGCCCGCCCTGCGCAGGCTGCACCACCCCCGCCGCCCCCCGTCCAGGCCGTCGTGCCTGCCCCCGCGGCCGTGGACGTCTTGCAGCGCATGCGAACCGATCCGGCTTTCGCGGCGGAGGTGCTGCGGGGGCTCGGCGCGTCCGCGGCGCCTGCGCCCCCGGCGGCGGCACCCCTGCCCGTGCCCGTGGACGCGCCCACGGCCGTCGTGGAGGCGCCGGCGGTGGTGGAGGCGCCCGCGTCCGTCGTGGAGGCGCCCGCGGCCGTGGAGGCGCCCGCGGCCGTCGTGGAGGCGCCCGCGGCCGTGGAGGCGCCCGCGGCCGTGGAGGCGCCCGCGCACGTCGTGGAGGCGCCAGCCCCGGCCGGACCCGCAGGGGACGCGTACTCCGTCGCCGCTGGCACGCTGGCGAAGATGCGGGACCTCCCGGATCGACAGCTCAAGGTAGCGATCCGAGGCGTGCCGGGCATGGATCCGCAGATCGTGGACGGGCTCGCGGATGCGCTGCGCCACATGTTTCCGGAGGCCCTGCCCGTGATGGTGCGGAACTTCCCGCCGGAGGCACTGCGCCACCTCGTCAACGGCACCCCGGTGAGCGGCTCCGCCGTGACGGCGATTGCGGCGTGAGCCCCATGAGCTTGCTCGGTGAGGCAGGGGGCGAGGGGAAGGGGCGGGCGCTCCATCGCTGGTGCCCGAGCGCGGTCACCTTTCTGGGAGTCTCTCGCACGCCGAGCTGCTCGCGCTCGATCGCGTTGACCGCGGGGGCCCGCTCACGGACTGCGCCGCCCGCGATGCTCGATGGGCGGAGATGAGGAGGCGAGGGCTCATCGGAGGGGCGCTCAGAACCTCCTCGCTCGGAGCCCGGCAAAATACTCAGTAATATCCACCAACGCCCCACGGTGGTGCGCTCCCCGCTCATGCCGGCCTGCGCGCCGCTCGGTGCGGGCAGCAGCACGGAAGCGCCTCCACAGAAGCTGCACGTGGAGTTCATCGTCGGAGCGGGCGCTGCCGTCCCCCACGCCAACGGCTTCCCGCACGTGCGCGCGCGCGTGCTTGGGGTCGACTGGCGATGGCGCGTCGCGGACCCGACGATCGTCAATTCGACGACCGGCCACCTGCCGGTCAAGCCGCTCGTCGTGTTCCCCCGCGAGGACGAGAGCGCTGGCCTCGGGAGTCTCTCGGACGCCGAGTTGCTTGCGCTCGATCGCGTTCACTGCGGAGGCCCGCTCTCGGACTGCGCCGGCGATGAGGCGGCGGGGGCTCGCGCCGCGTCCAGGCACGGGGACGGGTAGCGCGTTCAGGCCGACCGCCTTGCGGCGCTCCCTGGTCGATGCCAGAGCTGCGCCGCCGAAGTCTCATGGGTGTGTCCGCTGACTTTTTCGGACCGGGCGTAGTCTCGCCCACTGACCCTTGAGAGGCTCCGGAGAGGCTCCGGAGAGGCCCCGGAGAGGCCCCGGAGAGGCCCCGGAGAGGCTCGAAACCGCGTCCGAGTCGGGCGGGCACCGACTCGGAGCTCGACGCCGGCGTGGTGGTCGAGAACGAGCCCGGCCGGCTTGCGGGCTCCGCCGCTGGCGGCCAGGGGGTCTGGGCGATGGCGAAGGTGGTGAGGGCGCGGGGCCACAAGGCTTGCTTGCCTTCGACGGTGCCCGCTGGCGCGCTGCCGTGTCGCACTTCACACAGTGGTCCCTGCTGTCCTTCCTCGCAACGGGTTCGCCCCGTTCGCGTGGCAGAGGGTCGCCGTCGGGGCCATCACGAAGGCGAGTTGCCACCCGAGACACGGGATTTCTGTGGAATCTGTAAACGGGACGCCGCTCTCATGATCGCCCCGCGGCGGCGCGCCCTGATGTGAGCATCCAAACTTCCGACACTACGCGCGATCCCAACGGTCCGTGATATCGCCGCGCCGCATGGTCAAGAAGCGCGTCGTCTCCCCCAAGGCCAAGCGCTCGCCCAAGAGGCGTCGTCCCTTCATTGAGGTGAGCGTGGTACCTGACGATGAAGGGAGCCTGGCACTTGACGATGAGGGGAGCGTGGCACCTGATGATGAATGGAGCCTGGCACCTGACTATGAGGTGAGCGTCGTCGGTTCAACCTCACGGCCCCAAAAGAGGGAGGGAGCGGCCTGGCGCGTCAGGGGCGAGAGGCCCTACCGATACCCACGTGAGGCGCAGGGTGCCGAACGTTGGATGCACGTGGCTTCCGCCGACGCCGCGGCCGTGCGCTCCGTCATCTTGTCGAATCCCCCCGCGTTCGAGGCATATCAGGCAGCCGAGCGAGCGCGACAGGTGGAGCGTGCAGGCGCTGCACGTGTGTACCGCGAGGCGAGAGAAGAGACCGACATCGTTGCGCTCGAGGCGGAGTATCATCGTGTCGTCCGGCGCCTCCAAGCATCCGAACGAGGGAGAGGAGGCCCCACACTCTGGGCCGCCCCGCTCGACGTCATCCTCGGGCCGGCGAACCCGGAGGAAACGAACATCGTCGAGAGGTTCAATGCCACGATGGACCGCCTCAACACCGACTACCAGTGCGCGTGCGAGGCCGCCGACAGCCGTCGTGATGCCGTGTACCTCGCGGTTTATGGCCCGGACAGTTTCCGCAACATGCTCGATCCCCAGCGGGACAAGATTTGGGTGCCAAATCACGCGGCAGGCGAAGCGTTGTGGGCCGCCGATCGAGCGCGAGAAGCGGAGCGCGCCGATGCCGCACGGGCGTACCGTGAGGCGAGAGACAGCGCCGACATCGTTGCGCTCGAGGCTGAGTATCGACGCCTCGTCTGCCACCTCGGAGCTTCCGGACGAGGGAGAAGAGGCGCAGCCCGCGCCGTGCCGCCGTGCGCCGCCCTGATGTCGGCTACCGCGGAGGAGATGGAGATCGTCGAGAGGTTCAACGCCGCAATGGACCGCCTCGACGCCGACTACCACCGCGCGTGCGAGGCCGCCGACAGCCGTCGGAACGCCACGCTCATCGCCGCTCTTGGCCCAGGCAACTTCCGCATCCTCCACGATGCCGAGCAGGCCGCCAAGGACGCCAAGCAAGCCTTCGCGCAGAAGGTGGACAAGGGCGGGCGTGACCTGATGGAGAACGAGCTGCAGGAAAAACGAGGCCGACGCGCGCGGCTACGACGCGTGTGAGCGATCGAGCCGCCTCATCGACCGAGCGTTTGAAGCCCTTGCGCGAGTGCCCGTGCGAAGGTCCCTGATCCTGCCGGCGCTTCGCTTGTGCCGGCCACGCCTCGGCATCCGTGCGTCTCGCCGACGGCGGTCTCCTGCTCGTCGCGCACGCGCCGCGCTTGCCCGCGCTCCTGACGATCCAGCGCCAGAACCGTCACCTGCTCGCTCCCACGCGCACACGCCTGACCACGCCCTCGCCACCGGGAGGGCTAGGTGAGCGCGCGGATCGTCACACCAGCCTCGCTGGTCGCGTGCTCTCTGGCACCGGTCGACGCCGGCAACGCGTTTTTCGAGCATGCCGACTCGCTCGGGCGCCAGACGCACGCGCGGAGCGCGTGCTTCGACGCACTCCGCGCCGGCCGCGCCCCCGCGCCTCCCTCCGCGCAGCGGGGGTCGCTCTTCACGCTCCATCTATGCGCCGCTGAACGGGACTTCTCGATCGCCCCGTTGAACCGACAGGTCAACGAAGGAGTGTTCTCCTTCCGACCTGTCGGCGGGCGGCGGTTCGAACTCGCGGGCATCGACATGAGTGCCCTCAAGGCGCCGCCGCCGCGTCCTCATAAGCCAGGCGTGGCGCCACCGCTCCCCGATGACCGATTCGCCGAGGCCGCGTCATGAGCACGCGTACGGGTCGCCAGCATCGTCACGCCAAGCGAGGCGATCGACGCCATCCTCACGAGCCGCAAACTCGACAGACCGGCGGCGTGGCGCGAGGAGCACGCACGGTAGGGGACGTTCTGCGAGGCTCTGAGCGAGGGACGGGTCCAGTGACCCCCGCCGACCTCGTTGAACAAGGCTGCGCCCAGCGGCCCGAGCCGGCGCACCTGGACGAGGACGAGCACCGCGCTCCGGCCGTGAATGCCGAACGCTCCGTGCTCCTCGTCGACGCCGACGGCTGGCGATGGGTAGGTGCAACCGCACGGCTCACGCCCGAGCAGGCCGAAGCCACCGCCCAACGCCTCGCTGCGCTCATCTTGCGCAACCTCAAGCGTTGACGGTCTGCCTTGACCGAGATGCGCACCCGCTCAGCGCTCAGCGGACGCCACCACGGCGACGCGATGAGCACCGACCAGACCGCCGCGGGCGAGGCTGAGGGCGACCGGGCCGGTGTTGCCACGGAGGGCGACCAGGTGCGTGCGCGGGAGCGGAGCGCATGCTCGGTCCGGGCCGCGAACCCGGAGCGGGGCGTAGGCGTCGTCGAGCGCGGTACCAAACGTGGGGTGCAGCACCACCTTCATCTCGACCGGCATCACGATGGGGGCGGCTGGTATCGCGGGCGGCATCGACGGCTACATCGGCGACAAGGCCAACATCGGTCCCGTGGGGCTGGCAGCCGCGGCGGCGGTGGGCCTGGCGCTGGCGGCGGCCACGGTCAGGCACCCCGCCTGGCGCGAGGCGGCTGCCGCGGGCGCGCGCGGTTTCGGCGCCCCGGTGCTCTACGAGTTCGTGCGGGGCGCAGTGGAGAACTGGAAAGGTGGGTGAGGGGCGGGCAGCGTGCCCCCGCACGAGCACGTCGAACAAGGCTGCGCCCAGCGGCCCGAGCCGGCGCACCTGGACGAGGACGAGCAGGGCGCTCCGCCCGTGAACGCCGAACGCCGCGTGCTGTCGACGCCAACGGCGGGCGATGGGTGGTGGCGACCGCACGGCTCACGCCCGAGCAGGCCGAAGCCATCGCCCAACGCCTTGCTGCCCTCATCTTGCGCAACCTCAAGCGTTGACCGTCTGCCGCGACCGTGACGCGCACCCGCTCAGCGGACGCCACCACGGCGACGCGATGAGCACCAACTACGCCGCCACCGCGACGAGCTTGTTGACACGCACGCGCGAGGACGGGACTCTTGCACGGCATGAGTGACCCCCGCGCGGTAGCAGCCGCCGGGGGTCGTGACCGAGGAAGCGAGGTTCCCCGATGAAGACGACGGTAGCACAGCAAGGAAGGGCAGCGCTCTACGTCCGCCTCTCGAAGGAGGACAAGGACGGCAAGAAGGCGGGGGTCGATTCGATCGCCGTCCAGACGGAGGCCGGGACCGAGGCGATCCGCACGCAGGGATGGGACTTCGATCCGAAGAGGCACATCTTCGTCGACGACGACGTGAGCGGTCGCCTCGTGCAGCGGGACGGGTGGGGGGACATGCTCGCCACCGCATCGCGGGGGGAGTTCTCCATCCTCGTCATCCGCGACCTCGATCGGTTCGCTCGCTACGAGCCCGCTCGCCAGATGGGGACACTCATCGACCTCTTCGATCGCGGCGTGCGGGTGTGGTGTTACAAGGATTGCAACTTCGTCCGCCTCAGCGGCGCCGAGTCGATCGTGACCTACGCCAAGGCCATCGCCTCGGAGGCGTACGTGGAGACGCTGAGGACCAACACGATCGCCGCCATCGACAAGCGAGCGCTCGCCGGACAGGCCATCAAGCAGGGCGGTCTCGGCTACGAGATCGAGGACCAGGGAGCCCTCGGCAAGCGGTGGGTCATCGTGCCGGAGCAGCGCGAGCGGGTGCTCTACATCTCGCGGATCTTCATCGACACCGAGAGCGTCAACGCGACTGCGAGGCGGCTCAACGACGAGGGTTTCCCGACGCCTTGGGGAGCCAAGTGGCGGGCGAACTCCGTGACCGCGCTCCTCCAGCGTCCACTCTACCGGGGCTTCTACAAGTACGGGGACCACATCATCCCGCATCCCGAGTTGAGGATCTGGACGCCGGAGATGGAGGAGCAGATCGACGCCCTCTTGGCCCGGCCCGCTAAGCCGTGGTCGAACGCGCCGCGCCATCTCTCCACGCCGTTCCTCCGGTGTGCCAAGTGTGGGGGCGTCCTCGCTGCCACGAGAAGCCGCAAATCGGGGTGCTGGTCCCTCACGTGCGACCGCTCCCGCACGAAGGGCTGCGAAGGCATCGGCTACAGGAAAGAGGCCGAGGTGGATCGCGCTCTCGTCGCCGCTGCGTCCTCGGTCCTGGACGATGGGATCTGGAACCGGGTGAAGGAGATCCTGCGGGCCGCGCTGGAGGAGCAACGCCAGGCCGACAACCACGAGGCCGAGGTCGACCGGCTCCGTCGAGACGTTCAGGGAGCCGAGCGCAAGGTGCGCAACCTGACGGAGAGCGTCGCCGACGCGGACACGAAGGAGGAGCGCGCCCCCCTCATGCAAGCGCTCAAGGATACCTCGAAGCGTCTGGAAGCCCTCCGTGCCCGTCTGGAAGCGGCCAAGGCCGCTCCCACGCCCGGGAGCGCGGAGAGCATCCTGGACGCCGCTGACGCCGCCGTAGAGGATTCGCGGGCCACCCTTGCCCGTGGTGGCGTCGAAGCTCGCCCCGCCGTCGCGGCCGTGCTCGGGGAGGAAAAGCTCATGGTCGACCGCCACCCGGAGAGGAAGGCGTGGGTCATCAGCGGCCGGGCTCAGGTGGGGCGGATGTATGTGGAGTTGTTCAAGGGTCCTTCGTCAACCTGCCGTCGACGCCCAAGACGAAGACCACGGTCACCAGCCTCACCCCGGGCGCGAGTTACGGCTTCCGCGTGAGCGTCACCCACTCGGACGGCACCACCGGCGAGTGGACCCAGGTCTTCACCATCATCGCCCACTGACCCATCCTGGGATCGGGGGCGACGAGACAAAGTGACACGGCTTGCGCTACCGGGCGTGGCCGTGGCCTTGCGCCCCGGGCCGGCGCCGGCTTCGCGGCTCCGGTCGCGAGGGATGAGGTCCTCGTTACGGGAACCTCACCCCTCGCACCGAGGGACGCGGTCCTCGTTGCGGGAACCTCACCCCTCGCAACGAAGGACGCGGTCCTCGTTGCGGGAGCCTCACCCCTCGCAACGAGGGACGCGGTCCTCGTTACGGGAGCCTCACCTCCCGCAACGATGGACGCGGTCCTCGTTACGGGAGCCTCACCTCCCGCAACGATGGACGCGGTCCTCGTTACGGGAGCCTCACCTCCCGCAACGATGGACGCGGTCCTCGTTACGGGAGCCTCACCTCCCGCAACGATGGACGCGGTCCTCGTTACGGGAACCCCACCTCTCGCAACGAGGGACGCCGTCCTCGTTACGGGAACCTCGCCCCTCGCAACGAGGGACGCGGTCCTCGTTACGGGAACCTCACCCCTCGCAACGAGAGACGCGGTCCTCGCTGCGGGAGCCTCACCCCTCGCAACGAGGGAACGCGGTCCTCGCTGCGGGAACCTCACCCCTCGCAACGAGGGACACGCTCCCCGTCGTGACGGGCCCGGATCCCGGCCGAACGATTTCGTGGTGTCGAAAAGGGGCCTGACCCCAGATAGGGATCATAGAGGGACGACGAACGCGGCGGCGACCGCCCCATGCGGGGGAGGACGCCGTGGTCCTTCCGGGCTCCGACCGGAGCCCGCCGCGTGCACCCCATCGAGAAAGGGACCGTACGATGAGCGCCATCACCAGGTGGCGCGCCTCGCTGAACATCCACCTCCTGAACGATCCCACGCGGGAGAACACCCTCACGGGGATCGAGAAGGTGGCCCAGCAGGGCGCGCTGATTTCCAACGCGGCGGTCGCGGCGAGCTACGCCGCGCTCACCACCAAGGGCACCACGCTGACGACCACGGTCGCGAGCGTGGCCGCCAACGAGAAGGTGCTCCAGGCCAGCATCGGCGCGCGGGACCTCGCGCGCGCCGCATTCGACCTCGAGCTCTCCAACTACAAGACGCTCGTGGAGAACCTCTCCACGAGCGCCGCCGACGTCCAGAGCATGGGGCTCATCCCCATGATCATCACCCGGGCGAGCAAGGCGCCGCCCGACCCGCCGGGGGCGCTCGTCGTCAAGCTCGGCAAGGTGCACGGCAAGGCCCGGGTGGCCGTGCAGGGCAACGGCTACCTCGGGAGCTTCGTCGCCGAGGTGTCGACCGATCCCATCGGGACGGGCACCTGGTCGCCCCTGCCCGGCCACGGCAAGGAGCGTCGCCTGTCGGGCTACCCGACCGGCACCAAGCTCTGGGTCCACTTCGCCGCCGTGCGCTGGGGGATGCAGAGCGCCTGGTCCGTGCCCGTGCTGATCACCATCCCCTGACCGCCCTCCACCCCGCCCATTGAAGCGGCGGGCGACGCTCGCCGGGCGCCGCCCGCCGCTTCCTCCTTTTCCTGGAACCATCGCCGAACGTCGCCCCAGGCACCCCCACTCCGGGCACCCCGGTCGCGCCGGCGTCGAAAAGCACGTTTTCGGCGGGCCGCGGACGGGCGCCGTCCGAGACGGCGTGTCATCTACAGACGATTGCGGGCGGCCGCGGGCCGCGCCGGCGGAGGCAACATGCGCAACGTCGAGCAGGCAACGCCGAGGGTCTTCCAGCCCGGCGACAGGTTCCGCGACCACTTCGTGGTCGAGGCCTTCCTCGGCGAGGGCGGGTCGGGGCAGGTGTACCGGGTGCGCCAGCGGTTCACCCACGAGCCCTACGCCCTCAAGGTCGGGCACGTCGAGGACCTCGGCAAAGCGCCCCAGGCGGCACGCAGCCTCGCCGAAGCCAGGGCAACCTTCATGATCCAGCACCGCAACGTCGTGAAGGTCCACGACCTGGCCGTGGAGGCGAACGGGATGGTCTGGCAGCTCATGGATCTGCTCGAAGGCTGGTCGATCGCCGCGCTGATCGACCGGCACGGCCGGCTCTCGCCGCTGTACGCCGTCGACATCGCCCTGGAGGTCGCCTGGGGGCTGCAGGCGGCGCACGAAATCGGCGTCGTCCACCGCGACGTCAAGCCCTCGAACGTCGTCCTGACCACGTCCGGACAGGTCAAGGTCCTCGACTTCTCGCTCGCCAAGGTGAGCTTCCTCGACCTCAAGACCTCGCGCGACCACAAGGCGCTCGGCACCTTGGCCTACATGGCGCCGGAGCACATAAGGGGCGCCTCGGCCTCGCCGCAGTTCGACGTCTTCTCGCTGGGGACGATGCTCTGGGAGATGCTGGTCGGCAGGCTGCCGTTCGGCGACCGCCCGGCCCCCGTGTTCGAGGAGGTCCGGCAGCAGTTGCTGGAGGACGCGGAGTCCCTGGTGACGGCGGCCGAGCTGCCGCCCTACTGCGAGGAGGTCGTCCGCCGCGCGATCGCGAAGGATCCGCGCACGCGCTACGAAGGGATGTGGGCCCTGGCGCACGCGCTGGGCGACCTGCGCCGGAGGCTCGAGGCCGACCCGTCGATGGCCCTGCGCGTCCACCATCCGCCGCCCTGGGAGCGCGCCCACCGCATCGCCCGGGATCCGGAGTGCTGGAACCAGTACCGCGGGCCCCGATCCCTGCCCAGGGACTCGCCCGAGCCGTACCTCCCCTCCAAGCGCATCGTCGTCTCGCCGGCCGTCGGCCCCGCCACGCCGACCCTCACCAGCCCCTCCCCGCCTGCCCGCGCGCCGGTGGCCGCCACGATACCGATGCCCGCGGTCGCCCAGCCGCCGATCGCCGGGGTCGCGATGGGCGCGGGCCGGGCCACGATCACGGAGGCCGGGGCTCCGACGGTCCGCGGCCGCCCGCGCCCGGCGCCGGCGAGGCGCTGGGCCCTCCTCTTGGTCACCGCAGTCCTGGCCGCCGCCGGCATCTGCGTGTGGCTGTCTTCGGCGTACGACCTGCCCGCCTTGCTCTCGTCGACCCCCTCCAGGGCGTCGCCGTCGGCCGGGCCACGCAGGCCGCCGGCGCCCCGCGCGAAGCGTTGAACGGGCGCACGCTCGAAAAAAGAGCGGGCGCATGGTGTCGAATTTCGACGAAACCCAGATAGGGATTGTGGAGGCGGCCGTCGTCGCCTCCGCAAAAGGAGGTTCTCGTGCCCGAAGCGAAGCACCCCAATTTGGAGGCCCGGCTCCGCGCCGAGGTCGACCGCGCCGTCGCGCCCTACGTGGGCCGCGTCCCGGATTTCATGCTGGCCAAGCTCCGCGAGCAGGCCGAGCGCTACTGGCGCGAGCGCCCCGAGGCGATGCGCGCCCTCCAGCTCGTGGACCAGCGGGATCGGGCGCGCAGCGGGACCGTGGTCCGCCCGCCGCCCGAGGGCGCCGAGGACGAGGCCGCTCAGGACCGGGCCGCCGACGACGAGAGGGAGGCATAGCCATGACCCCACGCCTTCGCGTCCTGCCCGGCGGAAAGGGCGCCGACCCGGGCCCCGCCCCCGAGCCCACCGCCGGCGGCGGCGGCGCCACCCCCGCGCCGCCGCTCACACCCGACCAGCAGAAGCTCGTCGAGCAAGCGCTGCCGATGCTGTCGAAGTGCGCCGCCTCCGTGGCCCGCTGGTACCACTACCTCCCGATCACGCCGGAGGAGCTGCTCGGCCCCGGCGCCATCGCCCTGCGCGAGGCGGCCCTCGCGTACGACCCGGATGGGAAGCAGAGCTTCCCCGTCTATGCGCGGCAGCACGTCCGCGGCCGGATGGTCGAGGCCATCCGGGCGGAGCACTTCTCGCTCCGCGCCCGCGTCGAGGTCGCGATGGACCGCTCTCATGAGCCCTTCGCGAGCCACCAGGTGGTCGAGGCCCACCTGTCCGCGGGCCCCGAGGAGGACGCGGTCGAAGCGACGCGCGAGGGGTGCGCCGACGCGCTCGCGGTGTCGGTGGCAGCGGGCGTGCGCGCGATGCACCGGGAGAGCCCGGAGGAGGTGGCCGTGGTGCGCATCGCGCTGCGCGAGGGGGTGGCGAAGCTGCTGCCGGCCGAGCAGAAGGTGGTCCAGCGCATGGACGAGGAAGGGATGACGCTGGACGAGGCAGCCCGGGTGCTCGGGGTGCACAAGAACACGGTGCAGCGGCGCCACGCGAGCGCGATCCGGAAGCTGCGCGCGATCCTCGCCGATCCGGCGGAGGAGCCTCCACGCGGGAAGTAGGGCGCCGGACGCCGGTGCAGGCACGTGCCCGGGCACGTGCCCGCGCCCGCGCCGACTCGTTGCCGATCCAAAGATCGCCTAAAGGCGAGAGACCCGTGCGAGCGCGGCCGGGGGCGTGGTAGGAATGCTCGGCGATGAGCACCCGCTTCCTCCGCGAAGATGCGGCCGTACCGGCGGGGGAGGTCGCCGTGGCGGCGCTCGCGTGGCGCTTCCGCGGCGTCACCCGGGTCACGGTGATCGCCAAGGCCACGTTCGCGCTGGCGCCCGACGGGCCGATGCCGCGCGTCGCGCCGCAGCCGATCCTCCGGGCGCAGGTCCACCACGGCAACAGCCCGAGCCGCAGCGTACGGCTCACGACGGACCTCGCCCCGTACCTGAACCACGCCGACGTGCTCTTCACCGGCCACGCCCACGCGCCGAACGGCGTGCTCGTGGAGACGCTCCCCGTGCGGCTCGGCGTCTTCGACGGGGCCCGGCCCGTGCTCGACAAGACGGTGCTCGTCCGGCACCGGAGCGGGGTGAACCTGGTGCCCATCGTCTACGAGCACGCGTACGGCGGGCCGGGATGGGCGGACAACCCCTACGGCGTCGGCGCGACGCAGGGCAGCGGCGAGCCCAACCTGTTCGACCCGTTCGACGACAAGCGCTGCGCCGGCTTCGGCCCCGTCGGCCCGGGGTGGGAGGCGCGCCTTTACAGCCGGCTGAAGCGCAGGGGCCCGGAGGGCACGGGGGTCCTCGATCTGCACGACGACGTCGACTGGGCGGCCTTCCAGTCCGCACCGGCCGACCAGCGCGTCCCGTTCCTCCGCGGCGACGAGTGGATCGTCATGGATGGGCTGCACCCGCAGCTCGCCCGCCTCCGCACGGCGCTACCGGGCGCGCGGGGCGCCGCCGTCGTGTACGGCCTGGGCGCCTTCGGCGTCGCCGAAGGCCAGCCCATCGCGCTGCACGCCGACACCCTGCGCATCGACGGCGACGAGGGGCGGTGCACGCTGACGTTCCGCGCTACCTTCCCGGTCACGGACGAGGCGGCGCTCCCGGGGCTCTGCGTGGTCCTGGGCGTGGAGACGATGGGGCAGCCCATCCCGTGGCCCGACCCTGCGTCCCTCCTCACGCCGGGGTCGCCCGAGAGCATGGTGCTCTCGTCGAAGGACTTCGAGTCGGCGGCCGGCAACATGCTCGAGGGAACGCTGAGCATCGACCCTCCGCCGAAAGAAAACGCCCCGGCGTACGTCGGGCGGGCGCGGCCGGACGTCGCGCTGGACGCGACCCTCGCGAGCTCGGAGGGCGATGCCATCGAGCGGACGCTCCACTCCTCCACCATGTGGATCGAGGACGAGGCCCCGAAGCCGCGCGTGCTCCCCTTCCAGGGGTCCGTGTCCTCGCCGTCGGCGCTTCGCCAGGCGAGCGCGGCGCAGGCGTTCGCCAACGTGAGGCTGGACGAGAGCAGCGGGACGATGATGCAGACGCCGGAGGACGAGGCGCGCGTCGCGCACCAGAGCGCGCTGCCCTTCCTCGGCAAGAAGCCCTTGTCGGCCCCGCCTGCGCCTCCCCCGCCGGCGCCTCCACCACCCGCGCCCCCGCCTCCTGCACCCGAGCCGCCCGCAGCCGGCGCGGAGCCGCAGAAGGGCTGGTCGTGGGCGGCGGAGCCGGAGCCGCCGCCCGCCGCGCCGCCGCCACGGACACCGCCGCCACCTCCGCCGGCGGCGCCGCCGGCCGTGTCATCCACCGTGAAGAAGGGGCTCTATGGACGGTTCGGCGGCAAGCGCTAGGCCCGGCGCCGTCCGGCTCTACAGCCGCGGCGGCGACGAGGCGCCCCCCGAGCTCGGGGCGGACCTGCTCTGCCTGCTCCGCCTGCCCGCGGAAGCGCTGCGGAACCTCGGGGAGGTGCTGCACCCGAGCCTGGCGGAGCCGATCCCGAAGGAGGCGGAGGAGGTCGTCGAGGTCTTCTGCGCGGCGTACCACGCCGACGACGGCGATTCTCGCGCGGGCCATCCGCGGCTGCCGCTTCCTGATCCGCGAGGCCGCGCAGCGCGACGCCCCCGCCGGCGCGCTCGGGGAGGACCTCGACCGGCTCTGCCCGGACGAGCCGCTGGTGAAGGAGCTCGTGCTGGCTTCGTACGAGACGGTGAGGGAGCCGCTCCGGCGCGAGATCATCAAGGCCGCCGTCGCCGACCACGGCAAGCTCCTGGTGGGCATCCACTGGCGGATGGACACGATCCAGGCCTCCGAGCGGGGGGCGAAGCTGCGGACGACGGTGGCGATGCTGACCCTGCACTACCGCGAGGGCGCGGAGGCGGGGCGGATCACGTTGCAGGTGCTCCCGGATATGATGGGCGAGCTGAAGGCGGTCTGCGAGAATGTGCTGGGCTGAGGCAGGAGGCGCGAGATGAGCAGCGATGCCGACAAGTACGAGGGGGACGAGACCCAGGCGGCCACGGCGAGCAGCACCCCCGGGAACAAGTACTACCAGATCGTCGTGCCGGGCTTCACGGAGGGCACGGCCACGGGCCCGACGTTCGCGAACGTGATCGACGCCAGCGGGAACTCCGCCGGCAGCGTGCCGTCGCTCGGCAGCGCGAACTCGTTCCTCCGCCTCGGGACACCCCCCAGTCCGAACAGCGACTGGTCCGCCACCCCCTACCAGAACAGCGTCAAGCTGGCGAGGCTCGTCGGCGATCCCTGGGTCATCGCCGCCGCCGAGAACATGACGCTGAACAGCGCCAAGACCAGCATCACGGGCACGGTGACGGACAGCTCCACGGCGTCGAGCCTCGTCCCGAGCAGCTCCTCCGCGAGCAGCGGCACGTCGAAGGCGACCAGCGCCACCGACTGGTCCTCGAACTTCAAAGACGGGTCGGGCAACCCCTCGATCACGAGCGACGACTCGAACACCTTCGGCGCGCTCTACGACGTCGCGGGTGACGGGAGCAAGTACGGCAACGCGTTCAACACCAACCAGGACGCGAGCTACTTCCCCGGCTTCGCGGACGACACCCGGCAGCGCGGGTCAATCGCTCAGTCGCAGGCCAACGGCGCGAACCTCACGTGCCCGGCGACGACCAACGTCAGCAACACGGCGGTCGCCAACATGCCCCAGAACCGGCAGGCCGAGACGCTGAAGCTCCTCTCCAAGGGCGGCTGGTGGGACCACTCCGACGGCAACCGCGTCACGACCACGTCGGGCGACAAGATCGAGGTCATCCAGGGCAACTACAAGCTGGTCGTCCTCGGCCGGCAGTCCGTCCCCAGCCCGCCGACGAACAACACGAGCGACGTCGACCGCTACCGCAAGGACCTCACGAGCCTCGCGGCGAACGCCTTCATCACCGACGTCTCCGGGGGCCACTTCCAGGAGCAGTACCCGAGCCCCACGCCCTGCATCAAGACGATCGAGTACGTGCAAGACGACAACGGCGAGTGGACGCTCTACCAGGACAACGGCCTCGGCAACCTGATCACCAGGCTGAAGGGCCGGACGGTGGACCTCTTCCAGGGCCCGAGCCGCGAGGCGTACGTCGGGAGCAGCGACAAGACGGTGCTCTATGCCACCGGCTACACGGACCCGAACAACAGCTCTGCGTCCGCGGACCAGACCAAGCCTGCCTCGAGCACGAACCCGACGGACACCGACCTCCGGCTCGACCCGGTGGTGATTCTCGAAGACGTGGGCGCAGAGCGTGTTCAACCAGGTCGGCTCGGAGGACAAGCCCATCGGGTACGGCGGCAGCGGCGGGGGGATCCCGTCGGCCCCGCGCCGGGCAGCGCCTCGACCGGGGACGTGGTCAACCTGACGTGGGCGATGCGGGTCCGGAACTACACGGGCTCCCTCGCGACGCACGTCACGCACCTCTATTCGGAGACCCACGCCGACGAGATCCAGACCTACACGTTCGGGGAGTCGTCCGTCACGATCAACGGCGTCCTCAACACGTTCGAGCTCAGCATGGGGGTCAAGGAGAGCGTGGCGCTCGGGCTCCAGGCCAGCCTCTTCGTCGGCCGCAAGGTCGACGTCTGCATCGGCCCCTCGCAGAACTTCGCCGCGGACCTGACCGACATCAAGGGGATTCACGAGGTCCTGACCGTGGAGAAGAGCGACCTGACCGCGCAGCGGAGCACGCTCGTCGGGCGACTGAGCAACCTGGTGGACGAGCACACCGAGGTGCTCGTCGAAGGCAAGCGGGTCGTCGAGGACGACATCACCATCGCGATGGTGCTCAGCGCGCTCGCCCCGGAGCTCAACCTGGGCCTCTGAGAGGCGACGCAACCGGACCACGGCGCCGCCGGCGCCGTGCCGACGAGGAGCATGAAGCTCAAGAACCTCACCCCGTTCCCCTTCGTGACCAAGGTAACCTCCCGGCGCCCGCCGCGCCCGGAGATGACCCTGATCCTCCGCGCGTGCTACCTCCTCGTCCCGGGCCAGCCGCTGACCCTGCCCGAGGGGCCGAAGCTCGTGGCGCAGGGGCCGATCAAGGGCGACACTTACCGCGAAGAGGACGAGGATCGCGCGGGCGAGTGCCTCTACCCCGGGGACTTCGCCGACTGGAAGCCGCGCGCCGAGGTCATGCTCCGGGGCACCTGCCACACGCCCCTCGGCAAGCCCTTGCCGGAGTGCCCGGTGCGCTTCTCGGTCGGGAGCTGGTCGAAGATCCTGCGCGTCGTCGGGCGCCGCTTCTGGTCGGACGACAAGCCCGGCGCCGTGATGTCGGAGACGGCGCCCTTCACGAAGATGCCCGTCGACTACGCGCACGCCTTCGGCGGGCCCGGCTACGCGACAAACCCGGTGGGGATGGGCTTCGCAGGTCGGGAGCTGCCCAACGTGGAGCACGCCGGCGCGGTGATCCGGTCCCGGCGCGACGCCCCGGGGCCCGCCGGCTTCGGCCCGCTGAACCCGGCATGGCCGCCGCGCGCGGGCAAGATTGGCAAGGAGTACGGCGCGAAGTGGAAGAAGGAGCGCTCGCCCTGGTACGCCGAGGACTTCGACTGGACCTACTTCAACGCCGCGCCCGCCGACCAGCAGCTCGAAGGGTACCTGCGCGGCGACGAGCGGCTCGTCTTCCAGAACCTCCACCCGACCGAGCAGGTCTTCGAGGCGCGCCTGCCGGGGCTCCGGATCCGGGCGTTCGTCAAGGACGCGAAGGGGCGCTTCCGCGAGGTCGCGATGAGCCTCGACACGCTCTTCGCCGACCTCGACGAGGGCAAGCTCTACCTCACGTGGCGCGGGCTCGACGCGATCGAGACCGACGACATGAAGGACGTGCTCTGGGCGCTCGTCGCGTCCGAGGCGCTCGACACGGAGCGGCTGCCGGAGGCGCACTACCGTGAGCGCCTCGAGCGGTTCGAGTCCGACCCGCTCGAGATCGCCGAGCGCGTGCCTGCGGAGATGCTGGACAAGCTCGCGGAGATGAAGGCGCGCAAGGCGGCGCGAGCGGAGGGGAGGCCGGTCTCGCAGCACGACGGGCCGCCGCCGGATCCGGCGACGGCGCTCCTGCGCGCCCAGCTCGACCTGCTCCCGGTCGCGCCGACCGGAGGGAAGGACATGGAGAAGGGCGTCGCCGGCAGCGCGGCGAGCGCGATCGCCAAGGCGCCGCCCGGCGTCGACGTGAAGGCGCAGATGGCGACCGCCGCGAACGACGCGCTGAAGCGGCTCGCGAAGCCGAGCCCCCCGGCCGTGCCGCTCCGCGCCGGCGGCCCGCCGCCGGCGTGGGCGGCGAAGGGCATCTCGAAGGCGTTCGACGACCTCGACCGGCTGAAGAAGCTCGCCGCCGAGGGCAAGCTGCCGAAGGAGCAGGAAGCGCAGCTCGCCGAGATGGACGAGCAGATCGAGGCGCTGAAGAAGGCGCCGTTCTTCCAGGCCATCGTGAACCGGCCGGCGTACCAGGAGCCCGGGCCCGGGAAGGATCTCCACGGGCAGGACTACGCGGAGCGCGACCTCTCCGGGCGGGATCTCCGCGGCGCGATCCTGAAGGACGCGAACCTCGCGGGGGCGAACCTCGCGGGGGCGAGCCTCGCCGGGGCGAGCCTCGACGGCGCCGTGCTCTCGGGGGCCGACCTCACGGGCGCCGATCTCACCGGCGCCGACCTCACGCTGGCGAACCTCACCGAGGTCCGCGCGGAGGGCGCGAGCTTCCGCGACGCGAAGCTCGACCGGACCTTCTTCCAGAGGGCCAGGCTCCAGCGCGCCGCCTTCGGGGGGGCGAAGGGAGAGTTCACGTTCTTCCCCGACGCCGACCTCACGGGGGCGGACGGGCAGGGCCTCTCGCTCTCCCGGGCGTTCGGCAAGGGGGCCAAGCTCGCCGGCGCCGACCTCTCCGAGGCGTCGCTGGTGCGCTGCCTGATCCTCGAGGCCGACGCGAAGGGGGTGAAGCTCGCGCGGGCGCTCCTGACGCGGACGAGCTTCGCCAAGTCCGACCTCACGGGGGCGGACCTCACCGGGGCGCGGGGCGAGCGGAGCGTCTGGCTCCACGCGAAGCTCCACGACGCCGACTTCAGCCGGGCGATCCTCCCGAAGGCGTACCTGATGGAGGCGTCGGCCACCCGCGCGAGCTTCCGCCGCGCCGTCCTCAAGGGCTCGCGCTGCTACCGGGCCACCTTCGAGCACGCCGACTTCACCGAGAGCCAGCTCTTCGGTATCGACTTCTCGAAGTGCCTGCTCACGGGCGCGCGCTTCAAGGGCGCCTGCCTCTACGACGCCAAGCTCCTGAAGGCCGCGGGCGAGCGCTGCGATTTCACCGACGCGAACCTGAAGCGCGCCCTCCTGGAGCAGGCATGACGTCCCATTACGATGGGGGCTCCGCCCCGAAGCCCCCGCTCACGGCCGATCTCGTCGAGACCGCCGTCCGCGCCGGCCGCTCGTTCGCGGGGCAGCGGCTCTTCGGCCTGGACCTCCGGGGGAGGAACCTGGCCGGCGCCGACTTCTCCCGCGCCCTCTTCACGAAGGTGCGCTTCGAGGGCGCGAGCCTCGCCGGCGCGAAGCTGGAAGGGGCCAAGATCGTCGGGTGCCGGGCGGGCGGCGCGGACCTCACGGGGGCGAGCCTCCGGGACGCGGAGATGCCGATGGCCGACCTCAGCGGCGCCCGCCTCAGGGGCGCCGATCTCACGGGCGTGAAGCTCCCTCGGGCGAACCTCGCCGGCGCCGACCTCGAAGGCGCACGGCTCGCGGGCGCCGTCCTCGTCGGCGCGACCCTCTCGGGCCTGCGGCTCGCCGGGATGGACCTCCAGGGTGCCCACTTCGACGACGCCAAGCTCGACGGCGCGGACCTCCGATCGGCCTCGATCGCGGAGGCGACCTTCTCGAAGGCCGATCTCACGGGCGCGAGCCTCGGGGGCGCGCGCATCCGGGACACGTCGTTCGCGGGGGCGAAGCTCTGCCGCGCCGACCTCACCGGCGCCGAGCTCGCCGGCGTGATGCTCGCGAAGGCGGACCTGCGCGGCGCGAAGCTGCCGAAGAAGGTGGATCGGACGCTCTTCGACGGCGCCGTCCTCCGCGACGCCGACCTCAAGGGGGCGCGCCTCGCGGGCTCCGAGATGGATCGGATGGACCTCGCGGGGCTCGACCTCGAGGGCGCCGATCTCGACGGGCTCGTCGCTCCAGGGCGCGAGGCTCGGCGGCGTGAACCTGCGCGGGGCGAAGCTGGAGCGCTGCATCCTCTCGAAGAGCGATCTCGACGGGCGCGGACCTCACGGGGGCGAAGCTCCGCGCGTGCGTGCTCGCCGAGGCGATCCTCCAGGGCGTCGACCTCTCGGGCCACGATCTCGAGATGGTCGTGCTCCAGAAGGCCGACCTCTCGGGTGCGAACCTCTCGGGCGCGCGGATCGAGCGGAGCATCCTCGACGAGGCCAACCTCTCCGGCGCGAACCTGACGCGGGCGATGCTGAAGGGCGTCATGATGAAGAAGGCGATCGTGGATGGGCTCGTCCTCGACAAGACGATGTTCGTCACCGTCGACTTTGCGGGAACCGACCTGCGCCGCCTCCGCCTCCGGGGCATGACCTTCCACCGCTGCTCGTTCAAGGAGGCCAACCTCCAGGGGATGGATCTCTCGGGCGGCGACTTCACCGACTGCGATTTCAGCGGCGCCGATCTGCGGAAAGCCACCTTCGAGGGGAGCATCCTCTCCCGGGCGAGCTTCAAGGAGGCCAAGCTCGAGCTCGCGAACCTGAGCGACGCAAACGCCAAGGCCGCGTTCTTCGGGGAGGCCAGCCTCAAGGCGGCCAAGCTCAACCGGGCGAGGCTGCGCAACGCCACGTTCACCGATGCGGATCTGGGCTACGCCAGCCTCGCCGGGAGCGATCTCCGCGAGGCGGTGCTGGTCCGCGCCGGAGCGGAGGGCGCGTCGTTCGTGGGCGCCAGGCTCGCCTGCGCCGACCTCTCACACGCCGATCTCGGCGGCGCCGACCTGCGCGACGCCGACCTGACGCTCGCGAACCTGCACGCCGTCCGCGATCGCGGCGCGATCTGGACGGGGGCGAGCACCGCCGCCGCCAAGCGGACCGACATCGATCGCCTCGAAGCCGAGGCCTGGCTCCCGCCGCAAGACCCGTAGAGGAGATGCCATGACCGCCACCGCGACGAAGCTCCGCGAGATCCCGCTCCCCCAGGCGAGCGACTACCTGGGCCCGGGCCACGTGGTCCTGGTGAGGCCCCACGAGGTCGAGGTCGAGATCCGCGGCAGCGAGCGGGTCTCGGCGCAGATGGCGCTCTCCATCCCCTACGCGCCGGAGCTGGGGGACGTGCTGCTCGTCATCGGCAAGGACGGCGAGCACTACGTCATCGGCGTCCTCCACGGCAGCGGCAAGACGGCGCTCTCGTTCCAGGGCGCCGTGGACCTCCGCGCGGTGGGCGGGCCGGTGACGATCTCGAGCGACCAGGGCGTCGCCATCCACGGGCCGGAGATCGAGATCCAGACGGGCAAGCTGTCGATGTACGCCGGCACCGCGGTGCAGAAGTTCACGTCGCTGTACCAGCGGGTCCGCGAGGCGGTGAACCTGCACGCCGGCAAGCAGCACACGGTCGTGGACGACGCCTCGTTCATGACGGCCAAGAACGCGTCCATCGTCACCGAGGAGACGATGAGCATCAACGGCAGCGAGATCCACCTCGGCTAGGAGGCCCGATGCTCCCCGCTTCGAACAAGGGCGCTGGCATGAACATCGGCTTCCCGGACGTGTGCCTCACGCCCGCGCCGCCCGGCCCGCCCGTCCCCATCCCGTACCCGAACTTCGCGCTCAACGCGGTGGCCGTCCCGTTCTCCGTCACCGTCAAGATCTCCGGGGTGAACGGCCTCAACCTGGGATCGGAGATGCCGATCACCCAGGGCGACGAGGCCGGCGTCGCGAACGCGACGATCATGGGGCCGGGGCGCTACGTGATCGGCAACCTCGTGGTCAACGTCGAGGCCCTGCCCGCGGCCAACCTGGGCCTCCCCAGCGACGGCAACAACATGAACGACGGCGCCGGCGCCGCCGTCGTCCCGAGCCTCGTGAACGTGTTCTTCACCCACGCCGGCGCGGCGCCCGAGGGCGCCGTGGACGTGCGCGCGATCCGCGATCTCTACCGATCCCTCGCCGCCGCGCCCGAGGCCCCGCGCGTGCTCCCCGGCGGCGTCGTCGTTCTCTCGATCGGCGCCTTCTCCACCGGCGTCCCGGCCCACGTCTACAGCGCCTTCGCGCGCGCCGGCGTGGAGCGCATCTCCGCGCTGATCCTCGACCTCTCGGGGTGCCCCGGCGGGGAGCTCGTCTCTGCGCTCGAGCTCGCCAGCGATTTCCTGGACGAGGGCGCCGTCCTCGTGACGGAGACCGACGCGGACGGGGACGAGACGGTCCACCGCGCCCGGCGGACGGGCCCCTATCGGTTCCCGCTCTTCGTCTTGATCGATCGCCGCACCGCGTCCGCGGCGGAGATCTTCGCCGGCTGCATGAAAGCCCACGGTCGCGCGACATTGATCGGAGAGCCCACGTACGGCAAGGGCTCCGCCCAGGGCCTCGTCCCGGGCGCCCGCTACGCCACCGTCGCCCACTTCACGCTCCCGGACGGCGCGCCCATCGAGGGGCGCGGTGTCCTCCCCGACATCGAGGCCGCGCCCGAAGCCGCCCTCTCTGCGGCCCTCGCCGCGGCCGCCTCCGCTCCACCCCCCGCCCCCTGAGGTGCGCCGATGCCGAACGCCGACGAGCTCACGCTGACCCTCACCTCCGACGACTTCCCCACCGACCGCCTGCGCGTGCGCGCGTTCTCGGGCAAGGAGGCCATCTCCCGGCTCTTCTCCTACGACGTCGAGCTGGTCAGCCTCGACCACGACGGGCCGAGCGCCCAGGCGATGACCGGCGCCCACGTCACGCTGGTCATCGAGCGCTACCCGGGCTCGACCGGAGGCTGGAGCGGCGTCCGGCGCCTCCACGGCGTCGTGGCCGAGGTGGACGACCTCCTCGCCGCGCACGCCGACTTCCGGGTCTACCGGCTGCGCGTCGTCCCCCGGGCCTTCGCGCTCGCGCTGGTGGAGACCCAGGACATCTTCATGCACCGGGCCGTGCCCGAGATCGTCGCCGGGAAGCTCGAGGCGGTCGGCCTCGGCGGGCCCGCGACGGCGCTGCGAATCGAAGGCCAGTACGCGGCGCGCGAGTTCGTGGTCCAGTACCAGGAGAGCGACCTCGCCTTCGTCTCCCGCCTCACCGAGCACCTCGGCATCAGCTTCTTCTTCGAGCACGGCGAGGCGGACGAGACCCTCGTCTTCACCGACGCGGCCATCGGCTTCGCGCGGGTCGAGGGCGGCCCGATCCCGTTCCGCCCCCGCGGAGAGGCAGGGGACGTCTTCGCGCTCGAGGCCAAGAGCCGCATGATCCCGGCCTACTACGCCGTCCGCGACTACAACTACCGCACGCCGCTGCTCGAGCTCACCGCGGAGCACGAGCTCCCCGACGGCGCCGCGGGCGGCGTGATCGAGTACGGCGCGCACCACAAGACCCCGGAGGAGGGGAAGGTGCTGGCGAGGATCCGGGCCGAGGAGCGACATGCGACGCAGCTCGTCTACTCCGGCAAGAGCGCGGTCCCCACCCTCGCCGCCGGCGCGGCGTTCACCCTCGAGGGCCACCCCGACCTCGGCACCGTCGATCTGCTCGTCATCGAGGTCGAGCACCGGGCGACTCAGGCGGTCGACGGCCTCCCGTCCGCGGAAGCGCCGGGATACACGAACAGCTTCCGCGCCATCCCCGCCGACCGCACCTACCGGCCGCCGCGCGTGACGCCGCGGCCCCGCATCGCGGGGCTCGTCACGGGCATCATCGAGAGCCCTCCGGGGGCGGCGCTCGAGTCGGGCCCCGTGCGCTACGCGAAGCTCGACGAGCAAGGTCGCTACCTCGTGCGCTTCCTCTTCGACACCACGCCCCCGGGCGAGCGCCCCGCCTCGCGCCCCGTGCGCATGATCCAGAACCACGTCGGCGAGGACTACGGCACCCACTTCCCGCTCAAGCCGGGGATCGAGGTCGTCCTCGGCTTCATCGACGGCGATCCGGATCGCCCGCTCATCGTCGGCGCCGTGCCCAACCCCATCAAGCCCTCGCCGGTCACGCACGTGAACCCGGGCGTCCACCGCGTCAAGACGTCGACCGGGATCACGGTGGACATGGCCGAGTAGCCCCATCCGCTTTCTTTGGGCGGAGCTCGTGGGTCATGGTGCCGGATCCTGTCTCGTGGGGCCTGCGACCGCGCCAGATAGGCATGGGGCGCACCAAGTGCCGCCCCTTGAGCTTCCCGGGGTGACGGAGTATCCCTACGCATCGTGCCGCTACGTGACCTTTCCCGCCGCGAAGCCATCCAGCGCATCGGCGGCGCGGGCCTCGTCCTCGGGGGCGCGGCGGCGCTCGGGCGCGCCCTGTGGGACCACGGGCACCCCGGCCTCTCGGCCTCCACGGACGGCGCTCTCACGCGCGATTTCCGCCTCCGGGGTGCGCCGCCCGAGCTGCCTCAGCTCGTCGTCTCGCGTATGGCCGCCGGCCAGGCGCCGGACCCTGCCGCCCTCGTGCGCAAGGCGGTCGAGGCGCTCGGGGGGATGAAGCGCTTCGTGTCGCGCGGGGACATCGTGGTGGTCAAGCCGAACATCGGCTGGGATCGTACGCCCATCCACGCGGCCAACACCAACCCGCAGGTGGTCGCCGAGGTGGTGCGCCTCGCCTACGACGCGGGGGCCAAGCGCGTGGTGGTCACGGACGCTTCGTGCAACGAGCCGAACCGCTGCTTCCAGCGCTCCGGGATCTGGAAGGCCGCTTACGACGTGGGCGCGGACGTCATCCTCCCCGCCGCGCACCGCTTCCGCGGCATGCGCCTCAAGGGCGAGGTGCTCGACGACTGGCCCGTCTTCACGCCGCTCGTCAACGCCGACAAGGTGATCAACGTCCCCATCGCCAAGCACCACAACCTGGCCCGCTACACGGCGGCGATGAAGAACTGGTACGGCTCCCTCGGCGGGCGGAGGAACCGCCTGCACCAGAACATCGACGTCTCGATCGCCGACCTCGCCCAGTTCATCCAGCCGACCTTGACGATCGTCGACGCCAACCGGGTGCTCATGCGCAACGGGCCGCAGGGCGGCAACGTCGCCGACGCGAAGGACATGCACACGGTCATCGCGACGACCGATCAGGTGGCGGCCGACGCCTACGGCTGCCAGCTCATCGGCCGCACGCGCCGACGACATCCCCTACATCAAGATGGGCCACGACCGCGGCCTCGGCACGATGCACTGGCAGGGCCTGCGGCTCGCGGAGGTGTAGCGGTGGCCGCCGGCGGCAAGGGCGGCGATCCTCTCTCGCCTCCTCCCCAGGCCCAGGCCGCGCGCAGGCTCCGGGCTGCCCGCGCGGCCCGTCGTCCGCGCCCTCGTCTGGGTGCGCCGCGCCTCGCAGGCCGGCTTCCTCGCGCTCTTCCTCTACTTCCTCTTCCACACCGCCTTCCGGGGCACCTTCGCCTCCGCCGACACGCGCGTCCGCCTGCCGCTGCCCGTCGAGGGGTTCCTCCTCGCCGACCCGTTCGTCGCGGCGATGACGCTGCTGTCGACCCACACCGTCTACCGCGGGCCTGCTCTGGTCGGTCGGCCTCCTCGCGCTCACGCTCGTCTTCGGGCGCGTCTTCTGCGGGTGGATCTGCCCCTTCGGCACGCTCCACCACTTCTTCGGCTGGATCTTCCCCTCCCGCTACGGCCGCGGCAACAAGAGGGTCGAGGCCAACAAGACCCACACGCGCCAGCGCGCGAAGTACTACCTGCTCTATGCCTTCCTCGCCGCGGGGCTCACCGGGAGCGCGGTCGGCGGCCTCTTCGATCCCATCTGCGTCGCGGTCCGCGCCATCGGCCTCGCGGTCATCCCCGCGGCGCAGTGGATCGCGGGCGGGCTCGGCGGAGTCCTGCGGGGCCACGGGTGTCCGCCCGCGCGCAGCTCGCCGCCGACGGCGCGCAGGACTTCCTCGCCGGCACGGTCTGGCAGAACAAGCAATTCTACTTCCACCAGACCTGGCTCGTCGGATCGCTCTTCATCGCGATCCTCTTCCTCAACCGCTTCGTCCCGCGCTTCTGGTGCCGCGTCCTCTGCCCGCTCGGCGCCTTCCTCGGCGTGTTCGCGCGCTTCGCCCTGTTCGGGATGGAGAAGGACCACGCGAAGTGCACGGACTGCAACCTGTGCCTCGTCCACTGTCAGGGCGCGGACTCACCGCAGGGCGGGGTGAAGTGGCGGCAGGACGAGTGTCACATGTGCCTCAATTGCGAGACGGCCTGCCCGGAGGACGTGATCAAGTTCCGCTTCCTCCCGAGCCGGCGGAGCGCGATCGTCGCGCCCGACACCGGGCGCCGGCACCGCCATCGCCACCGCCGCCGCGGGCGCCGCGCTCCTCCCCGTCACGCGCGTCGCCGACGTCCTCGACGCCAACTACGATCACCGGGTCATCCGCCCGCCCGGCTCGGTGCCCGAGAAGGAGTTCCTCGAGCGCTGCATCCGCTGCGCGGAGTGCATGAAGGTCTGCCCCAACAACGCGCTCCACCCCGCCTTCTTCGAGGCGGGGGTGGAGGGGATCTGGACCCCGATCCTCATCCCCCGCATCGGCTACTGCGAGCCCTCGTGCGTCCTCTGCGGCCAGGTCTGCCCGACCGGGCGCCATCCAGAAGATCACCGAGGAGCAGAAGCTCGGGATCGGGCAGAAGCCCATCAGCATCGGCACCGCGTTCTACGACCAGGGCCGCTGCCTGCCCTGGGCGATGAGCCACGCCCTGCATCGTCTGCGAGGAGTTCTGCCCGACCTCCCCCAAGGCCATCTGGGTCGAGGAGGCGGTCGTCCCCAAGCGGCTTCCTATCGCGGGCAAGGACGGCTCCGCGCCCGCGATGGAGACGGTGCACGTGCAGCGCCCCCACGTCGATCCCTCGCTCTGCATCGGCTGCGGCGCCTGCGAGAAGGTCTGCCCCGTGCAGGACGAGCCCGCGGTCTACGTGACCAGCGTGGGCGAGACGCGCAGCAAGACGAACGTGATCCTGCTGGAGAACACGGACTACAACAAGGCCGGCTGACACCCGAGGGCGCGCGCTTCGGCGCCTAGGGGGCACATCCCACCGCGCGGAGGGACGCGCCGCACGCGGTTCCCCACTCCCCATGCCGTTGCGCGGCCATGGCGCGAGAAGGTACGCTGCCGGCGATCCTGCTTCTTACCCCGCATGGAGGTGCGATGGGACGGCTTCTCGTCATCCTGGGCGTGAGCGCGGCCTTGGGCGCGGCGGCCAGCGCCACAAGCGGCTGCGGCGAGCCCTTCGTCGCCGCCGGCGCGAGCGGCGGCGCAGGCGGCGGGAGCGTGAGCGTCCACACCACCACCACGACGGTCGCCAGCTCGAGCACCGCCAGCGCGAGCGCCGCGAGCTCGAGCGCCAGCGCGAGCAGCAGCTCGGGCGACCCCGCGTGCACGCCGGGGACGGGCTGGGGGCCCTCCTCGTGCGGGTCGGATCGGTACTGCGACACCAGCACGGGCCACTGCGTCGCGTGCTCGTCCCTCGATCGCCTCCAGTTCGGCGCCCCGGTCGCGCTCGGCCTCACGCAGCCCGCCGGGCAGACGGAGATGTTCCCCCGCGCGGTCACCACCACGGGCGATCTCTTCCTCGTCCTGCAGACGATGTTGCCCGTCAACCACACGCAGATCGCCACCGCGGCGGCGAACAAGCCCCAGGGCTGGATGCCGGCGACGATCTTCGCGCCGCTCATGGGGACGAATCAGGACAGCGGCCCGCTCTACCTCCACGACGCGAGCACGCTCGCCGGGCTGGTCGACCCGAGCGTCTCCGGCGCCGGCGAGCCGACGCTCCTCTTCGACAGCGACCGCATCTCCGGCAAGCACGAGGTCTTCGCGCTCCTCCTCGAGACCGATGTCCATCGCCGTCCCCGTCACGCTCGACCTCCCCGGCGGCGGCACGAACGAGTCGGACATCGCGGTCGCCACGGCGGTGAGCCCGCCGCGCTTCTTCTGGCTGTCCAACGCCAACGGGGAACCTCCGCACCTCGTGACGGCGCTGGCCATGGACGCCTCGCCCACGGGACCTGGCGATCACGCTGGACAACGGCTGCACGTCTCCCCTCGCGTCGACGCCCTGGGTCACGCCCGGCGGCGAGTGGCTGCTCTTCGCCTCCACCCGCCCCGACGCCACGAGCGGCTGCGCGGCGCCCCTGGCCGACGCTCCGACGCACCTCTACGCCACGCGCCTCGACGGCAGCGGCAACCAGATGGGCACGGCCGCGCCCATCTTCGACGTCACGGAGCCGAGCCTCGACAACAGCCCCGCGCTCCTGGCGCCCGGCCAGTGCTCCCTGGTCTTCTCCCGCTTCGACGCCGGCACGGGCACCGGCTCGCTGTACGCGGCGCAGCGCAACTGAGCCCGGGGGCCCTCACCCGGCCCTCTCCGTCAGTTGTAGCCCTTGGGCGTGATCACGTCGCCGCCGGCCGGCTTGCTCCCGCCCTGCTTGGCGCCCCCTCCCTTGGGGACGACGACCGGCGGCCTGAAGCCGGGCCGCAGGGGCTTCTGCTTGAGCGTGATCATCAAGACCGGATCGCTGCCGTCGAGCGTGCGCGGCTGCGTCTCGAAGCCGTCGGCCTTGATCTGGATGTCCTCGGGCTTGCCCTCTTCCACCTCGATGTTCCAGCAGGCGGTCTTGAGCGCGCTCCCGCCCTTGGAGCAAGCCACCTTGGGGAGCTCCGCGCCGTCGCGCACGACGATGGCAGACTCGGGGATCACGACCATCGCGACGGGCTTCATCTTCTTCGCGGGCGCGGGGGCCGCGGGCGCAGCGGCGGACGTCGCAACGGGCGCGGCCGAGGGGGCCGGCTCCGCCGACGTCGCGGCGCCCTTCGGGATCTGGTTGCCGCTGGTGATCGCGTTCGTGACGAGGATGGCGGCGAGGGGCACCACCGCCGCGATGGCCGCGATGGCCACGTACCTCGGCCACTTCTTCGGCTGCTGCTGCGAGGGCGGCGTGGCCGGGACGATGACGCTGGGCTGCTTGAAGTAGTCCGCGGGGACGTTGAACCCGCCGGAGCGCGCCATCATCTCGGCGACCGCGTTGGCCACGCCGCCGGACTTGACGCGCTGGAGGTCGGCCGCGAGCTCTTCCATGGACTGGTAGCGGCCCTCCGGCTTCTTCGACAGGCACTTGAGGATGACCGCCTCGAGCGAGGGCGGGCACTCCGGGCCCGGCACCAGGGCGCGGATGGGGACCGGCGCCTTGTACATGTGCTGCGTGAGGATCCCCATGAAGTTGTCGGCGTTGAACGGGAGCTGCCCGCTCACCATCTCGTAGAGGATCACCCCGAGGGCGTAGATGTCGGTGCGGTGGTCGACGGGCGCGCCCGCGGCCTGCTCGGGGGACATGTAGTGCGGCGTGCCGAACACCGCGCCCGCCTTGGTGAGCTTGGTGTTGGCGTTGGTGCTCACCTTCGCGATGCCGAAGTCGAGGATCTTGACGAAGTCGTGGTCCGTACCGCGCTCGATCAGGAAGATGTTGTCGGGCTTGAGGTCGCGGTGGACGATGCCGCCCGCGTGCGCCGCGGAGAGGCCGTCGCAGATCTGCATGCCAATGTTGCAGATGCGCTCGACCGGGAGCCGCGAGCCCGACTCGACCACGTCCCCGAGGCTCTTGCCCTCCAGGAACTCCATCACGAAATACGTGGAGCCGTCGGGCAGGTCGCCGAAGTCGGAGATGTCGACGATGTGCGAGTTGCCGATGCTCGACGCCGCCTTCGCCTCCTGGAGGAAGCGGTCGAGGATCTCGCGAATCCTTGGCGAGGTCGGCGCGCAGCACCTTCACCGCCACCTTCTTGTCGATCACCTTGTGGCGGGCGAGGTAGACGAACCCCATCCCGCCCTCGCCGAGGAGCTTCTGGATCTTGTAGCGGTGGTCGAAGGTCGTGCCGATGTACGGGTCCGACGCGTCCGGCGCCCGATCCTCCGGCGGCGTGACCGACTCGGGCGGCGGGATGTCGAGGGAGGCCTCGGGATCGCGGCCCTGCACGGCCTTCGCGATGTGGGCGAGCTCCGGCTCGCTCATCCGCGGCGCGTCGGCGATGGCGACCGCCGTCGGAGGGGCGACCAGCGAGCCGAGCGGCGCGCGCGGCGCCGCCTCCGCCGGCGGGGTCTGCGGGGCAGCCGGCTGGGCCGGGGGGTATGGGGGGGCGGTGTGGGTGGGGGTCGACGTGACCGGCGGCGTGGCCTGCGCGACAGGCTCGGGCCCAGGGCTCGAGGGCGCTTGCGAGCGGACAGGGGCGCTCGCGACGGGGGGCGCGGGAGACGCGGCGGGAGACGCGGCGGGCGGCGCAGCGGGCGGCCTGGGCACGACGGCGGCCGCCGAGGGCGCGGGGGCGCGGCCGGGGGCCGAGGCCGAGACTGGAGCGGAAGGCAGCGCGGGCCGAGGGGCCGGGGCCGAGACTGGCGCGGAAGGCAGCCCGGGCCGAGGTGGCGCCGTCGGCGCCTTGGGGGCGGGGCGCGGAGGTGCCGCGCCGGCGCCGGCCGTAGGAGAAGTGACGCCCCCCGGGGCGGAGCCGGTGCCGGAAGGTGGCTTCTGCATGGGAACTGGCGCTTTTTCCGGCGTGCTCATGGCAGGCTCAGGAGACCGAGGCCGATCGAGGGCAAGAGGGCTCCGGAATGCTAGCAGGGCGGGACGCCCGGGAGAAGCGACGCCGGGGCCTCGTGAATGTTGCCCGGAAAACGTTCAATCCTTTGCCTCTCCGTGCTCTTCGCCCGCGCAAGCAAGATTGATGCGAGGGCGCGGAAAGCAGGAGGAGACGGGGAGAGACGGGGGCGAGCATTGCGCGTCGGGCGGTGGGATCGCGGTGCCCCTCGGGGGCGGTTCTGCTACAGGCCCCGGGCATGGGCTATCCGATCGACGTCGCGCTCCGGTACCTCCGGTCGAGGAAGCGCGCGTTCATCTCGGTGGGGACGTCCTTCGCCATCCTCGGCGTCACCCTCGGCGTCGCCGCCCTGGCGACGGTGATGAGCGTCACCGGCGGCTTCCAGGCCCAGTTCCGGGAGAAGGTGCTGGGGGTCAACGCCCACGTCCTGGTCCTCAAATACTCGACCGATTTCCGCGAGTATCGCTCGATCATGGAGCAGGTCTCCAAGGTCCCGGGCGTCGTGGGCACCGCGCCCTTCAGCATCAACCCGATGATGCTCACGCACGGCGACGCCACCGCCACCGGCGTGCTCCTCAAGGGCGTCGACCCGGCCCTCAGCCTCGGCGTCGGCCCGGACCCGCTTCCCCCGGGCACAAAGCCCGTGCTCATCCTGCCGCAGCAGATCGTGGGCTGCGAAACGATCCTCGCGGAGCAGGGCGTAGCGGCCGCCACGGCGTGCGGCCAGGCCAAGCTGAAAGGGCTGCGCCTGCCAGACGCGAAGCCCGCTGCGCGGAAGGTGACCGACGCCTACCCCTTCGGCGACTTCGACCTCGACGCCGGTGTCCCCGACCATCCCCCCCGCCCGACGTGCCGGAGATCGACGATGCCGGGCGAAACATCCGGTTCCTGCGTGCCCTGGAGGACGACATCCAGCGCAGGGAGCAAGAAAAAGATGCAGGGCTGAAGGCGGGCAAGGCTGTCAAGATGGGGGGGACCCCCCGGCCCAGCCGGCCGTAGCGTCCGACGACGCCCTCGACGCCGGCGCCCCTGCCGCCCTGGTCGCTCCGGGCGATGCCGGGGCGGCGGGCGCCGCGCCGCAGGGCAGCATCGTCCCTGACGGCGGCTACAAGAGCGTGCTGCCCGACGACGACGACCTCCCTGCCACCGTCGACCCGGACCCGTGCAGCGACCCCGCCAAGATCGCTGCCATGCCGGGCATCGTCGTGGGCATCTCCCTCGCCAAGACGCTCAACGTCGGGATCGGCGACTGCGTGACCGTCACCTCGCCGACCATCGGCTACTCGTTCTCGGGCGGCTCGCTGAAGCCGCCGGTGGCGCGGCGCTTCCGCGTCATCGCACAGTTCCAGGCCGGCTTCGATCAGTACGACTCCAAGCTCGTCTACACCGATCTCTACGAGGCGCAGACCTTCTACGACCAGGGGGACACGGTGACCGGCGTCGAGATGGTCGTCGACGACATCGACAAGGCGCCCGAGATCTCCCACTACATCGCCGACACGCTGGGCAACGGGCTCTACCACACCATGAACTGGGAGGAGCTCAACCACGGCCTCTTCACCGCGCTGAGCATCCAGCGGTGGGGCATGAGCGTCGTCCTTTTTCTCATCATCCTGGTCGCCGCCTTCACGGTCGTCGCGACGCTGATCATGGTCGTGCTCGACAAGAAGAAGGAGATCGCCGTCATGAAGGCGATGGGCGCCACCGACTCGGCCATCCTCCGCATCTTCCTTTACCAGGGCGGCTTCATCGGCATCGTGGGCACCTCGCTCGGCCTCCTGCTCGGCCTCGTGTTCTGCCAGGTGCTCCCGCACCTCAAGGTGGCGGAGCTCGATCCGAAGGTCTACTTCATCTCCCACCTGCCCGTGCTCATCCGCCCGCAGGACTTCTTCTGGACCGGCGTGATCGCGATCGCCATCTGCCTCTTCGCCACCATCGTGCCGAGCCTCTACGCCGCGCGCCTCCGTCCGGCGGACGGGTTCCGTGAGCAGTAGCGCCCGGGCGTCGCTCGAAGAAAAGCCCTTCGGAGGCGATCCTCGATAACATCCCGGGATGCACGTCACGTCAGCGGCCTGTGCGAGGCCGACGTTTGCCTGGACTCCAGCCAGTGCGGCGAAGGGACGATCTGCGACGCGGCCGGCGACTGCGTGCCGGCGCCCTGCCAGACATCGGCCGATTGCACGTCGAACTTCTCCTGCAAGGGCGGCACCTGCTCGCGTCTACCGTGCACCACGGACGCCGACTGCCCGGCTCACTGCGTGAACGCGTACTGCTACGACATGCTCGGTACCTGCGTGTACGACTGCACGTAGGCGCACGCTCGTTCCCTCGACGGAGGAGCGCTCCCCTCGCCGTCTGCGCCGGTCCGACGGAGGCGATCGACGATCCGGTCGACGTCCCGGCGCGTCCCGTCGACGGAGGGGCGGGCGCCCTACCGACCCATCACCTCGGTCGCGACGGCGACGAGGTCGGCGGGCTTCCACGCCTCGCCCCCGGCGCCGAGCTTGGGGGCGAGCCACTCGGCCGCGGAGGGGACGTCGCCGAGGACCTTGTGCGGCCGATGCCGCCGGTGCGAGAGGAGCGCCAGGGTGCCGAGGAAGGCGCGGACGGTGGCCCCCGTGAGGCCCGAGATGAGGACCACGTCGGCGACGCCGAGCCTGGAGTAGCCCGGGTCGTGCGTGAGGCGCGTGGTCTCGTCGCGCATCTCCTGGCTGAAGTTCGGCGTGCCGCCGACGATGATGTCCAGGAGCCCCGTGCCCGCCGGGTACGCGCGCGCCATGGCGCGCGAGATTCCGCCCGCACTCGCGGAGCTGGGCGGGCGTCGGCACGTCGGACCAGACGTAGACGACGAGGTTGCGCAAGCTGTGGATGCGGCAGTTCGGCTCGGAGAGGAGGAGCTCGGCCATGGAGATGGTGGGTCACGTTAGCATGGTCGACAATCAGCGAACGCCGAGCAGGAGCTGCGCCGCCCCCGGGAAGCGCTCGGCCCAGTACGTCTCGCTGTGCTGCGCGTTCGGCTGCACCACGTGCCGGAAATTCGTCCCCTTCACGTAGCCGAGCGCGAGGTACTCCGCCGCGAGCATGTCCGTGTCCGCCTCGTCGTCGACGGTCCCCTGCCCCGAGTCGACGTACACGACGCGCGGCCGCGCCGGCGCGGGCTTCGTCCCCTTCACGTCGGTCACGATGACGTCGTTGTTCCACCACGTCGACGGCGAGAGCTCCCCCACGAGCCCGTACACCGACGGGTACTGGAGCCCCGCGTAGGCCGTGACCAGCCCCCCGAGCGAGCTGCCGGCCATCGCCGTCGACGCCACGTCCGTCCGCGTGCGCAGCATGCCGTCGATCACGGGCTTCAGCTCCTGCACCAGCATCTGGAGGTAGAGGTCCGCGCCGCCGCCGCCCGGCGTGCCCGGGTCCGTCGTCGGGGTGTACTCGTAGATGCGGTTCGATCCCACGTTGGCCACGCCGATGACGATCGCCTCGGGGAAGGTCCGGCACTCGTTCGAGGGGCAGTCCCCGTCGCCCGTGCACGTGACGGCCGTGCCTCCGAGCGGCTGCGCGCCCCAGCCGACCACGCCTCCGGCCGAGCACGCGCCCATCTCCGAAGCGGTGTCGAACGTGGTGTCGACGTTCCACGTCCCGAAAGCGGCGAGCTGGGGGAGCGCGGCCCACAGGTTCTGCCCGTCGTGCATGTAGACGACGGGGTACGTCGCGTCGGTGTTCTCGGCGTAGCTCGCGGGGAGATAGGCGTAGATCGGGCGGTCGTTGTCGAGCACGTTCGAGTGGAACGACGCGATGAGCGTGACGACCTGGCCCCTGGTCGAGGTGAAGTGCGGCCAGATGTCCACCACCTCGCCCGGCGAGACATGGTAGTTCGGCCCGCGCGCCCAGGTCGTGTCGTCGAGGAGCGGCTTGTACTCGACGGTCGCCGAGAGGCCCGGGAGCGCGTACGTGAACGTGTCCCCCGAGGCCATCGTGGCCTCCCCCTTCGTCCACGACAGCCCCCCCGCGCTCCCGCGGAGAGTGACCGCGTGAGCGCCGGCAGGATAGTGGACCCGGATCTCCGCCATCGTCGAGCCACCGCCGGTACCCGTGCTCGTCGAGGAGCTGCCTCCCGTCCCCGTGCTCGTGCTCGTGCTCGTGCTCGCGCTCGTGCTCGTGCTCGCGCTCGCCCCGCCCCCCGCGCCCATTCCCATCGGCGACGAGCTCGAGCCGCAAGCAGCGATCGGAAGGGCGAGCGCGATCAGGGCAAGTCGGGTCTGCACGGGCGCTGCCCTAACATGGGCCCCGGGCGCGACCAAGCCGGCAATCCGAGCGCTACCGCGCCTCGGTCGGCTTCGTCTCCGTCGGAGCCGTACTGGCCTTGGCAGCCGCCTTCCGGTACGCCCGCAGGCGCCGGGCGGGGCCCGCGTCGCGCACGTCCTCCGGCATCCGCTCGATGGCGCGCTCCTCGGCCGACGCCGCCTCGTCGAGCTGGCCCTTCTCGGAGAGGAGGAGCGCGTACGTGTCGAAGCAGCGCCAGCACGCCGGACCGCGCTGGATCGCGCGCTCCGCCAACGGGAGCCCCTCGTCCGCGCTCCTCAGCCGGGCACGGACGCGGGCCACGGCGTCGAGCTCGGTCGCGCTGCCGGCGACCTTCGCCAGCCGGTCCGAGAGCCCCCGCAGCAGTACGCCGCCGAGCCCTTGCGGGCGAGCACGCGGTAGTCGCTCTCGCGGCGGAAGACGACGAGCCCGATGCGGGCGGCGCGCGACTCGTCCGTCGGGAAGGCGACGTCGACGAAGAGGTTGTACACGCCCTCGAACTCGGCGAGCGCCTCGCGCGCCTCGTCCGGCGGGAGATTGGTGCGCAGGATGTAGTGCCTGGAGGTCAGCTCGGTCCACGGGGCGCCGCCCTCGGCGGGGGACGTGAGCGGTGGCGTGAGCGCGGCGCAGCCGACCGTGGCGGCAGCGAAGAGGGAGACCAGGAGGGCGGAGCGGCGCACCGCGGCAGGGTACGCGAGCGCCGGGGCGGCTTCGAGTTGGATGGAGGCTGTAGCCACCACCCTGGAGGCTGCTGCCTCCAGGGTGGGTGAGCGCCGAAGGCCGGCTTCAGGCCCGAATCGAGGCGCGCGGCCGCTGGCACGCGACTCGCACCCGAAGGACCTCCTCGCTCACCACCTCGTTCCAGGAGCAGACATGCGCAAAGCCCACGTCCACTGCCTCGCCTCCTCCCTCCTCGTCCTCGCCGGCTGCGGCTCCAGCTCCAACACTACGATGACCGGCTCCGGCAGCGGCGGCAGCGGCAGCGATAGCAGCAGCGCCAGCGGCAGCGGCGGCAGCAGTAGCACCAGCAGCACGAGCAGCAGCAGCGGCGGGTCGACGACGCGGTCGCTCACCGCCTTCACGTCGCCGACGGGGAAGACGGTGTCGACGGGCTTCGCCACCACCGCGGGATCGTGCGCGCAGGTCACCGAGGACACCTCGTCGTGCAAGGCGGCGCGCGAGGCGCTCGGCCTCTCCGGCAACTGGCTCGAGTTCTCGTGCAACGTCGTCGAAGGCCTCGCCGACGCGTCGATGGCCGCGACGACCTCGATGTCGGACGCGAAGTACGTGACCCTCTCCGTCGTGAGCCTGCCGAACTACGCGAGCAACTACTACGCGACGAGCGGCTCCTACAGCTTCTCCGCCAACGGATACACCGTCGAGGGCGACTTCTCCGCGCTGAACCAGAGCTACACCACGTACTTCCCCAACCCCAGCTTCGTCCAGGTGCAGGCCCTCACCGTCCCCATCCCGCTCTCGCCCGCGCCCTCTGCCTCGAAGTCGCAGGTCATGGTGGGCGGCCCCATCGGCGTCGCGAAGAACGGGGTCATCCTCTACGACAGCGCCGCGGGCGGGACGGACAGCATCTTCGCCGAGTCCGGCTCGTTCGATCAGTGCGGCGGCCACCCCAACGCGATGACATACCACTACCACGCCGAGCCGTACGCCCTCACGTACGACGACGACGCGCTCATCGGCGTGATGCGCGACGGCTACTTCGTCTACGGCCGCCGGGACGCCGACGGCTCGACGCCGGGGACGCTCGCCGCGCAGATCGCCGCCGGTACGGGCGACGACAACCTGCTCTACATCTACGGCGGCCACACGGGCACCGCGCCGAGCAGCGACGACAAGAACGGGTTTCACTACCACCTCACCGAGTGGAAAGGGTGCTTCGACGAGACCGTCCCCTCGATGGCCAACCCCGGCCCCCCGACGAAGAAGAGCGACGACGGGATGGCGTACGACCCCGCCGGCACGTTCAACACGCCCGCGGCCACGACGTGCAACGGGGTGTGGGCGGACGCGTGGTTCCTGAGCGGCCACGGCAACGGCGGCGTGTTCGCCATGACCAACGCGTCGCTGGTCACGCAGTCGCCGTCGCAGACGACGATGGCCACCCGTTACTATTACGGCACGCCCGCGGCCTGCACGGCGTGCATGGGGAAGTGACCCGGCGCTCCTATCGCACCAGCTCGACCAGGCGCCGCGCGGCGACCGCGGCCCCGTCGACGACGATCCGTCCGGCGATCGAGCCCGCCCGTTCCGCGACGGCGGGGTCGCTCGCTTCGCTCAGCGCCGATACCAGCCGGTCGGCGGTCAGCTCGGCGATCGGCACCGACGTGCCGATGCCCAGCTCGCGCACGCGGCTCGCCCAGAAAGGCTGGTCGCTGTACATCGGGACGACCACCTGCGGCGCACCGGCGCGTGCGGCGGCGAGCGTCGTGCCGGCACCGCCGTGGTGGACGACCGCCGCCACCCGCGGGAACAGAGCCTGATGATTGACGTCCCCGATCGCGATGCAATCCGGGACCTGGTCGATCAGCCCGAGGTCGGCCCACCCCTGCGACACGATCGCCCGTCGACCAGCCGCCCGCGCGGCCTCGATGAGCGTGCGGCTCGTGCCCTCGGCGACGGGCATGCTGCCGAACCCGAGATAGACGGGCGGCTGGCCGGCTTCGAGGAACTCCTCGAGGTCGGCGGGCAGCGGGCTCGAATCCGCGAGGATCCAGGCGCCGGTCTGCACGATCGCCATGCCCGGAATCGCCGGCGACGGGGCGAGCGTCGGGTCGGTGGCGAGCCACGGGTGGTCGGTGACGACGTGGCGCAGCACGTCTTCGATCGGCGAGAGGCCCAGCCGCGCCCGGTTGGCGTTGACCCGCTCGAGGGAGCGCTGGTTCCAGGCGCGGGTGTTGTCGTCGGCGGGCAGCGCCGTCGGCGCGTACAGCGCGTTGACGTACGGAATGCCGTGGAGCTCGGCGATGGACCGCGCGGCGTACTGGTGCGCGTTGGCGCCGAGGAGGATGTCGCACCCCTTCGCGGCCGCCCCAATCGCGTCGAACTGGTCGGTGATCAGGTCGGGGATCGGCTGCGCCGCCGATGCGCCACCGGCCCGCGGCGCCCGCATCTCGATGCCGACCGACGTGGCCACGAACCCGAGGCCCTGCGCCCACTCGACGAAGTTCGGCGGCACGCAGAGCCGCACCTCGTGCCCGAGCGCGCGCACCTCCAAGGCCAGCGCGATCACCGGCTGCACGTCCCCGCGCGTCCCGACCACCGAGAGCAGCACTCGCACGTTCTTCACGCCGGGAGAGGAGGGGACTCCGGCGCGGCGCTCGCCGCCTTCGCTTCCAGCTCGGCGAAGATTCGCTCGAAGTCGAGCCGCACGCCGGGCGGCACGAGCACGGGTGGCATCCGGACCCCCGGCATCGACGCGAGCAGCCACAACATCTGCCGTGCCCCGTGGAGCCACTGCTCGGCGAGCGTGGCCGCGATCACGGGGCGCACCTCCCTGCCCGTGAGCACCGCGTGCGCCATGGCCGCGAAGCAAGCGGCTCCCTTCGCGGCGTCGGCGGCGGGCATCCCGATGAACGGCGGGAGCGCGTGATCGGAGAGGAGCGCGAGCATGTCCTCCTCTTGGATCCAGATGTGCTTGCCTCCCTCGTGGCCGAAGCGCTCCGCCATCGCGACCGCGACGACGGCCGCGAACAGGTCGCCTTGCTTCAGGCATGGAATCGCTCCACGACCGAAGACCTCGAAGAGGTCCGGCACGGCGAGCTCCTTCGTGAGGGACGCAAAGGCCTCCTCGCTCATCGCTTCGAAGCCTTCACGCACCGACCACCGGAGGCCGAGCGCCGAGAGGCGCATGAGCTCCGGCTGCCGTACGGCGTCGAAGATCCGGTCCGCGTGATCCTCCGCGCTCTCGGCGCGCAGGAGCGGCTCTCCCACGCGCATCCCGGCGAACGCGACCAGGTGGAGCCTGTGCTGCTCCTCGTCCGTGAGCCACTCGCCGCGCGCGTGGCGCGTGAGCACGCGAGCCGCGCGGTACCAGAAGCTCAGCGACCCAAGCGCTCCATCCAGCACGCCCAGCTTCCACTCGGTCATGGGTCGGAGCGTACCATGTCACCTGGCAAGGGCACGCGGCGGACCGGGCGCGCCGCCGAGCGGCGGCGCTCCCCTAAATTCAGAATGCGCGGGAGAGCCAATACAGCGGGCGGCGCTTCGCATGCGCGATCGCCAGGACGAGGACGTGGTTGGGATGAGCCTCGAACGCGATCACGTATGGGAATCGATCGGCAACCGCCTTGCGAATCGGCAACGGGGTGGCCGAGGTCCCTGGCCAGACCGGAAACGACGCGGGAGCGTCTCCAATCCTGTCCAACACCGAGGATATCTCGGCGATGAAGTCGTCGCCGAGGTCCGTGCGCCGCTCGTCGTACCACAGCGCCGCGGCCCGAAGCTCTGCGCGCGCTTCAGGATGCAGCTCGACGCGCACGGCGCTCCCCAGCTCCCTGAGGATTCGTTGCGTGCGGTGCTCCACTCGACCGTCTGGACCTTGCCCTCTGCGACCTCGCGCGACCGGCGCTCCAGCTCGGTCGCCCATGCCGCCGCGACGGCCTCCTCGTCAGGCTCCTCGAGGCTTGCGAGCAGTTCTTCCACGAGCCGAGCCCGCTCTTGGCGGGGCAGCCGTAGCACCTGCGCGAGGAGCTCCTCGGTGGACATGGGAGAAACCTAGCACGAGCCGGGCCCGCCGGCCCCGCTACAAGCGCCGCAGCGGGCAGCGAGCCCGTGGGGGCGTGGTAACGGCCGGGGACTGCAAATGCGGACGGACGACCGCGGCGGGCGGTGTCAGGAGAACACCTCGGCCGCGGTCTTGGCAACCAGCGCCTTGTCGAACCACTGGTCGAGGATCGCGACATCGGCACACGCAGCGATGCGCGCGCGGTCGTCGTCGGTGAGCACGACCGCTCTGCGCGCGAGAAGGCGGAGGAGGGAGTCGCGCTTTCCGTCGGCAACGCCGGACCTGTGCCCCTCGGCCTTGCCCGCGGCCCACTTGGCCTCGGCGAGCTCCCGCACCTGCTGGATCTCGTCGATCACCTTCTGGTAAGCGTCGAGCTCCTCCTGCGAGAACGTCGCCTTGTTGGCCAGCTCCAGCGCTTCACGATGGGGGCCCGGCGGCAAATCGGCGGGCACCGCATCGAGGCCCGGCGCGTGGACGAAGAGCCAGGCCCACAGGTCGGCTCCCCGCTCGGGCCTGCTCGCGGGCAGCTTGGGCAGCTCCAGGAAGGCGTACTGAACCTGCAGGAGCCCGTGGTTGCCCGACTTGCGCTCGGTCATGTTCCAGCGGCTGAGCATCGGCACCGGCGGCAGGTTCTGCTCCTTCTGCTGGGCGTCCGGCCAGATCTCGAAGTCACAGATGGAGATGGCCACCACGTCCGTCAGCCGGGTGTACCGCTCGGCCACCTGGAGCTGGCCGACGTACGCCTTGCACGCGTTGTAGACGACGCGGTTGATGAAGCCGGGGACGTGGATGATCTGCATCTCGACCACGAAGGTCGTGCCCGCCCGGTCCTTGCACCGGACGTCCAGGATCGACAGCTTCGCGCCCACCACCAGGGGGAGCTGCTCGCTCGGCAGGTACTCGATGGCCTCGATGGTGCGGTCGCCGGTCCGTTCGAGGAGGTCGTTGAGCAGGCCCCGGAGGATGTCCGGGTGCGTGGCGAAGACGCGCCGGAAGACGAAGTCGTTCTTCAGGTCGGCGAAGGCCATGGGTTACTCTTGCCGGAGGGCCGGGCGCGATGCAAGCGGGCAGCGGGCGCGGCCGGTTGTCATGTACGTGGCCACAGGAGCAACATAGTTTTGGCATGAACTCTCTCAGCCGGAGCAGACATTGGGGGCGCAGTTTCACGCAGCAGGATCGCCAGTAACAAGCGACATGCATTGAGCCATCTCATCGCGCGTCACCTTGCCTTAGATCAGCCCAGATCTTCGGCAAAACCTTCTGGTCCCATTTCTCGTCACGAATGACACCGACCACCAGACCAGACGACAGCCTCGTGAGCCGTCCCGCTCGGTAGCGATCACTCACCATAACATCTTCATCATCGTACTTGAGCGCAAGGATACGTTCAAAGTCTTGAAGCGCCAATGCAACAACAACTTGCCGGTCGAGCCCGCGGAAATAAAGCCTTTGCTCCATCTCATGAATTTGATCGAGTTCGACGCGACGGTTTTCGCGAATCTCTTGAGTTAGCCGAAGATCGTATACGCGACCAAACGCGCTCTGCTGCCCCCATCTCTTGGAACCGCGCACTTTCAGAGTTGTAGCAAACTGCTTGCCAACCTTAACATCTTCGCCGCGCGGACCAACCAATGCCACACCGTCCAGAGACGTCCAGTCTTTTGCGCGCATTACCTCGATCGTTCGAATCCTGTTCGCGAGCGCAACGACCAATCGACCAGTAGAGAACTTTGAAAGCTCCTGATGATAGTATTTAAGCCTCAGGAGCAACCTGTACCAGATCGGATCGATGTCAATTCCACCTCCCGGTGGATCCTGCAGGAATATACGACTCTCGTTGCGCCCTCTAAATTGAATATCGCACAGGGTTCCAAGAAGTCCGAGTGGAGTCGAACCACTGCGCGAACCCCTCGCCTCGTCCTTCTTCCCAGCAAGTCGCGCTCTGTGCACGGCCATGCCTTTTCCGTCGTGCATCCCTTTGCCCTCAACTTGCGTAATTTCGACCCCATTCGTTCCGCGGAGAGTGTATTCAAAATCTAGGGTCTTATTCTTGCTCGTCTCCGAAATCTTCTCAAAGTCGGCACTGGTGACGCCGATGATTCGGGACGCAACAGCCAAACTCGCACCAATTCCAAGCGACTCAGAGATGTCTCTGACGGGTGCGCGTCGGAGCACGACGCTTGTTCCCGTGCCTCGAACGTAGTCGTCGAACCTCTTTCTTCGATCCGGAAGCTTGCTGGCCAGATCCTTGTACGTACGCCAGCCCGGCTCGTCTGCCCACTCGTAAAACAGCGCGTATGAAAATAGCTCTTCCTCACTGATGTGCAGTCCGCGATTGGCGAGTTCCGTGATCCTTTCAATATGCTTGTGCAGTGGGTTGGACTGGGCCGCGAACATCTCAAGGTCCGCTTGCGGGACAATTACCGGCAGGACCAGTTGAGGCACTTCGCCCGCGGATTGTACGACGAGTTGTGACATCAGTTTCGTGAGTCGCTCGAGGAGATGATTGGAGCTTGGAACGCTAGCCCATATCCGCCCCGCCTGTCCAAGGGTTCACATGGCGGTGCGCACGCGGAGGCGTCCGACCTACTCAACCACCTCGCCGTGCAGCGCCGCGTTTCGCGCCTTTACCAAAGTCCCGAACGCGCCAGCCTCGAGTCAACCCCATTCATCTGCCCTCTCGGTCCACCACCCCTCACCCACTGGTCCCCCCGGTCGCCGGCGTCGCCCCCGTCCCCGTCGCCACCCCCGCCGCCGGCGCGGCCGCCTTCTTCCCCCTCCCCTTCACCTTCGCCGCCCGCTCCACCGCCTTCTGCGCCCTGGCCGCCGCCTTGGTCGCCGCGTGCTGCGCCTTCACCGCCCGCTTCGCCACGCTCACCCGCACGGCCCTCCCGAGCAACGGCCGCACATGGCCCCCCACCTCGTACCCCCACACCACCACCCCCATCACCCACAACCGCTCGTACCCCTGAGCCACCAGCGCCCCGAAGCGGTCCCGCACGTCTGCCGCCTTCGCCAGCGCCGCCTTCGTCTTCTTCGCGCTCCCGGCCGACTTGATGTTCGCCTGGAGCCACGCCCCCACCTCGGCCGCCTTCGCCACCTGCGCGTCGGTGATCGCCGACTTGCCCGCCAGCGCCGCCTTCTTCCCCTTGAACATCGACGACAGCGCGATCAAATCGTTCGCCATGTCGAGCGGCCCCCGCCCCTTCTGCACCGCGTCCACGTCCGCCTGCGCGAAGATCCCCGCATCCGCCGCCGCGTGCGCGCCGCGGAGTAGCACCCCACGCAGCGCGCGGCCATCCGTGAGCGCCTGCTGCAAGGTCGGATCGACACCGCCGCGCCGCACCTGGAGGCCGGCGAAGACGAGGCCGAGGGCGAGGTCCGGGAGGGAATCGAGGACGGTGAGGTCCTCGTTGGGTAGGTCTTCGGCGAGCTTGTCCTTGTGGGGCGAGAGCTCGTTCACGGCGTCGAGGACCGTCTGGTAGATCTGCGACGTCTTGCGGCGGAGCGGCGTCACGCTCGACGCCGGGAGCGCCGTCGCCTCCGCGAGGTGCGCCTGGTACGCCTCCTCGGACCCCGTTTGCGCCGCCGAGGGCGCCTTCGCCGCAGGCGCCTTCGCCGCGGCCGCCTTCGGCTTGGCCGCGGCGCCCGCCTTCGCCTGCTGCCTGGACGCGCCGTTCGCCTTCGCCTGCGTCGCCGCGCCGTTCGTCTTCCCCTGCTTGCCAGCGTTGATCTTCGCCATTCCATCGAGGCTACGGAGCGCGTCCGGTCCGCGCAAGACGGATCCCGGCGGCGCCGATGTCAGCCTGGCGGTCGCCGATGTCGCGGGCGTCGAGGTCTCGGAAAGTTTTTCGGTTCGCCACGCCGGCGCTTCGAATTCTGCAAACCGTTTGCGATCCGGAACGAGATCGCCGCCCGATTTTGCAAACCGCGGTCGGATCCACGCGCCGGCGCGTCGATTTTTCACCGAGCTGGTCGTTCTTGATCGACCGGATCGTTCGCGACCGAGAAAACTTCGCAGACTTTCGAGGCGACGCTTGCGCGGACAGCAAACGCGGGTCGAACTTGAAGCACCGTCCTTTCGTGCGAGCAAACGGCGAGCGGATCGCCGAAGCGGGCGCGTACCGGAGGGCTCGCCGTCTACGCTTCGCGCGCGCTCACCTGGCCTTGCGCCGGCGCGTCGGTTCGGCGGGCGCCTCGTCGGGGTCGAGGCCGTCGAGCGCGGCGTGGAGCAGGGCGCGGAGGTGCCGGTGGGCAAGGTGCGTGACGGTGGCGGAGCCGCGGAGGCCGGTGGTGTAGTAGGCGAAGGCGCGGGCCCAGTCGGCGATGTGGGGGAGGTAGGTCCAGTCGAGGGGCCGGGACATGCGCCGGGCCGCCGTGGGCGAGAGGGGCTCGCCGGCGAAGATGGGCGGCCAGGGTTTCACGTTCGGGAGCGGGGTGGCGAGGTCGAGGCGGTCCTCCGCGAGGATGCCCGCGCACCGGCCGGCCTGCGCCTGGCGCAGGAGCGCGCGGAAGCGGTCGGCGGTGAGGGTGATCCTCGCCTTCGCCTCGGGCGAGGCGCCCTCGACGGCGAGCTTGGCGAGAGCTTCGCCGTGCGTGCGGACGTGGGCGAGCCAGGCGCGGCGCGCGGCCCATTCCTCCCGCATGCCGGGGACGTCGGCGTCGATCTCGAAGTCGAGCCGGACCGTTCCCTGCGGCGGCGGGGGCAGGTCCGCGCGGGGCGCGTGCGCGGCGCGCTTCACGACGCGGGCTCCTGCGCGAGGGCGAAGATCGCGCGGCATTTGCCGGCGGCCTCGAGGATCTGGCGCCGCGCCTCGCTGCGGCCGAGCGTGCGCTTGCCCGGTGGCGAGGTCGCGTCGAGGGCGGCGGCGGTGATGTCGTCGACCTGGACGCGGAGGTCCGCGAGCCACGAGGGCGCCCGCGGCTCGGGCGGCGCGCTCGCCTGGGAAGGTGTCGGGGGACGGCGGGTTCTGGTAGATCGTCGCATAGCCTGTGCTCCGTTCTTGCGGGGTTGCAGGTGAGGTCCCGGGCGACGTTGATGGCGGCGTCCGGGGCCGCTTCCACTGTGAAGGCAAGACCACCATACTTCAGAATTATGAACTACGCCACGTTGGAGTGACCTCGCATGGCCAAGTACACCGACGACCTTCACCAGCGGGTCACGAACCGCATCCGCGAGATCGCCGCGGAGCGCGGGATCGCGGTGACGAACCTACCCGGCCACGTCGAGATGTCGCCATCGACCTTCTGGGGGATCATGGCGGGCCGCAGCTCCCCGACGCTCGCATGGCTCGGGCGCATCGCGGCAGGGCTGGACGTGGACGTGGAGGACCTGGTCGCGAAGACCCACCCCAAGGCGACGCGCGCCAAACCGCGCGCGCGGTGACCCCGAGCGCCCTCACCCCCCGGCCCCCATGAGCGTTAACCTGCGCCAGGGGCTTGAAATCCTAACCGCGCCCGGAGCGAGCTGCCGTTTACGGCAGCTCGCGGAGGAAGCGGGGGCCGCAGGTCTGCTCAACGGCGCGTCGTGCGAACCAGCGGCCCCCGCTTCCTCCGCGTCCCGCCTCCGGCGGGACGCTCCGGGCGCGGTTAGGATTGAAAGCCCCTGGCGCTGGTTAACGCCCATGGGGGCTGGGGGTGAGGGCGCCGCGCATGAGGTCTACGCGTAAGTAGCTGATGACAAAGAAGGATCTGCACCCGAACCTGAAGCAGCCTCCTTTCGCGCGAGCAAACGGCGAGCGGATCTCCGGAGCGGGCACGTCCTGTGGACAGAGCAGCTTCAGCGCCGGACGCGCTCCTCGAATCCCGTCTGCTCGCGCCCCCGTCGTGCGCGACCCGAGGAACGTCACGATGTCCTCCAGCTCCGCCGGCGTCAGGTTGTTCGCGAAGGCTGGCATGTTGTGGCCGCCGTTCATGATGCGGATCACCAGGTCGTCCCGCGTGAGGAGGCTGCCGATGGCGGAGAGGTTGGGCCCGCGGCGGCCGCCGCGGCCGTCGATCAGGTGGCAGTTCAGACAGCCCTTGTCGTGGAAGAGGCGCGCGCCGTCCGCGACCGGCCCGCTCGCGGCGCCCACCACCGAGGCGGGCAGCGGCTCGGCGTCGAAGTTCGGTGACCAGGGCGAGCGCGCCCCCTGCACCCACAGCGTCCCGATCATCACCACGGCCAGCACCACGGAGCCCACCGCCCAGGGCCTCCGCCGCGCGCTCCGCTCGCCCTTGTTCGAGAGGATCGGCACGACGAACAGGATGACGCCGATCGCGAGCGGGCCGAGGACGACGATGTAGCCCTCGAGGCTGGTCGGGATGAGCGCCAGCACGGCGAAATACCAGAGCAGGTACCAGTCGGGGCGAGGGTCGGCCTGGATCAGGCTCGGGTCGGGGGGCTTGCCGAGCGCCGGGGGGCCGACGACGAGCGCGAGGATCACGATGCCCGCGAGGACGGCGACGCCGAACACCACGTCGCGCCACGCGGCGTCGGGCCAGAACGGGACACCGTCCCGCTTCAAGTGCTCCTCGTACTTCGCGCGGTACGTCTTCGGGTCGACGGGCTCGCCTGCGACCGGCGGCTCGGAGATGCCGTGCCGCATGACGAGGATCAGGTGCAGGCCGATGAACGCGAAGATCAGGGCCGGGATCACGAAGACGTGGATCGCGAAGAAGCGGCTCAGCGTCGCGCCCCCCACCGTATCGCCGCCGAGCACGAAGCGCGCGATCCGGTCGCCGACGAGGGGCACTCGCCCGGCCTGCTCCGCCCCGACCACGACGGACCACGTCGCGTTCTGATCCCAGCGGAGGAGCTGGCCGGTGAAGCCCATGATCAACGTGAACGCGAGCAGGAGCACGCCGGTCGTCCAGTTCAGCTCGCGGGGGAACTTGTACGATCCGCTGAGGAAGACCTGGGTCATGTGCAGGCCGACCATCAGCACCATCGCCGAGGCGCCGAAGTAGTGCAGCCCGCGGAGGAAGTTGCCGAAGGGGGCGTCGTTGGTGATGAAGACGAGCGTGTCGTACGCCTGCGAGGACGAGGCGATGTACGAGAACGCGAGCGTGACGCCGCTGACCACTTGAACGATGAACGCGAGCAGCGTGGCGCTCCCGAAGACGTACCACCACCGCGCGCCCCTGGGCACGGGGTGCTCCAGGATCGGCCGGAGCATCCCCGTCAGGCCCGTCCGGTCGTCGACCCAGCTCCACACCGCTCGGAAGAGGCGAATCAGCATCGCGGCTACCCGATCGGGATGGGCTCGGTGCGGATCTCGACGCCGCCGTTGCGCACGCGGCAAGGATACCGGGTGAGGCCATGGGGCGGCGGGCCGGCCGCGACCGAGCCGTCCGCGTAGTAGACGCCGCCGTGGCAGGGGCACATGAAGAGGTTCGCCTGGGAGAGCCAGCGCACGGGGCAGCCCAGGTGCGCGCAGTTCACCGAGAAGGCGGTGAACTTGTCGCCCTCCTCGCGGCGGAGCCATGCGCCGGTCTTGGACGTCACGCCGGCCCAGGGCAGGGGCGAGGCGTCGGTCAAGACGACGTTCACCGTCTCGCCCGTCTTGAACTCGCCGACGTCGCCGACCCTGCGCCACTGGCGGTGGGCCCTGCGGAACAAGGGGGCCACGATGAACCCGACGACGGGGACGCCCAGCAACGCCCCGGCCAGGACGCCGAGCCCGATGCTGATCCGGGCGAGCACCTTGCGGCGCGCGTCGAGCGCTGGATCGACACGCGCCGCCTCCTGTTCGGGGCGGCTCGCGACCCCATCGCGTTCAGTGTCCTGATTCATGTCGAATGTCTCCGATCCATCCCGCGAGCGAAACGCCGAAGAGAATCCCCCCCACCACCGTGATGATCGGCGAGGTGACGATCCCCCACAGCAGGAACGTGACGGCGAACGCGAGGGACGCGGGCCAGAACGTCGGCCTGGGCAGCTCCTCGGGGTGAGGCACCGTCCACCCCGGGCGAAGCGCCGGAGGGGCGTGGGGCACCCTCTCGGCGCCTCCCGTGGCAACCGGGGGCACCCTCTCGGCGTCTCCCGTGGCAACCGGGGGGGTTTGGGGGACCCTCTCAGGGTCCCCCATCGTGACGCCGTCACGCCCGCGCTTCTTGCCCTTCCTGGACTGGGGGCGCCCGCCGCTCATCGCGCCCTCTCCGCGCCGTACCAGCGCGCGAGCAGCCCGAGGATGCCGGACCCGTAGACGAGGCAGGCGGGGACCCACATGATGAGGCCGCCGATCTGCTGGTCCTGGGCCAGCCCCACACCCCAGCCGTCGCGGATCAGCGGCACGAGGCCGTGGGGATCGACCGGGTGAACGAAGGCCGGGCAGACCTCGACGGGCGAGAACGTGACGAGGATGCCGAGCAGCGTGCACCCGACGCAGGCGCTGAACAGGTAGGCCACGCCGCGCAGCGGATCGAGCCGGTCGCCCTCGTGGGGCGCGAGGATGGGCCAGTAGAACATGGCGCCCATCGCGAGGAGCGAGGCCGTCTGGAGGCCGCGTACGACGTCGCTCGTCGCGGCGGCGTTGCAGAGCGTCTGCGCGTGCCAGATCCACATCGCGCCGATGCCCGCGCCCCAGGTGATCACCGGGCGGCGGAGGATCTCGCCGACAGGGCCGCGCAGCCGCGCGCGGGCCGGGGGCAGCGCGGAGAGGAGGAGCGGGGGGATGGCCAGCACGAGCAGGAGGTGCTGGAGCATGTGCGCGCTGAAGAGGTAGCCCGCGGCGAGCAGGGCGATCGGCGAGCCGAGCGCGAGGATCGACAGCGCGATCGCGGCGCCGAGCGCCGCCGTGCGGCGCCGAGACCGGAGCCCGCCCGAGGCGCGGTGGTAAGCGAGCGCGGCGACGCAGGCGACGAACGCCGGGACCGGGAAGGTCCAGGCGGCGAGCAGGTCACGGGTCGTCATGAGAGCACCCTCAGGTAGACGACGGCGAAGACGACGAGCCAGACGACGTCGACGAAGTGCCAGTAGACGGCGATGGCCTCGAGCGCGCGCGACCTCCCCACGGCTTCCTCTTTCCTTGCACCGTCCCGAACCGCGAGGCTGAGGACGACGAGCAGCGCGACGAGGCCGAGCGTGACGTGGAGGCCGTGGAAGCCGGTGAGCGTGAAGAAGCTGGTGGCGAAGAGGTTGGTGCTCACGGTCACGTGGCGCGCGAAGAGCTCGGCGTACTCGCGCCCCTGGCCGATCATGAACACGGCGCCCAGCGCGACGGTGAGCGCGAGGAAGGCCCGTCGGACGGATCCCGTCCCCGCCTTCTCGGCGCGCCAGAGGGTGACGCTCGAAGCCAGCAGGAGCGCGGTGTAGACGCCCGTCCGCTGCACGTCGAGCGCGCTCGCCGCGCTGGGCCCCGCCTGCCCCACCCTGCCGAAGAACACGTACGCGATGATCAGGATCAGGAAGAACCCCGCCTCGGAGACCACGAACGCGCCGACGCCAACCTTGTCTTTGTCGAGGCTCGGCTCCCGCGCGTCCCCCACCGGCGCTCCTTCCGGCTCCGCCGGGGGGGCCTCAGCAGTCTCGCTCCCCGGGTCCCCCATCGTGACCGGAGGGGTTTGGGGAACCCCTACCGGGTTCCCCATCGTGACCGGAGGGGTTTGGGGAACCCCTACCGGGTTCCCCATCGTGACCGGGGGGGTTTGGGGGACCCCTGCCGGGTCCCCCATCGTGACCGACCGGGAGAGGTCCCACAGAGGGCGGCGGCCGCGGATGGGCGGGATCGCATCGAAGTTGTGGGCGGGCGGCGGCGAGGTGGTGGCCCACTCGAGCGTCCAGGCGTCCCAGGGGTTGTCCGTCGCGCGCTCGCCCGCGCGCAGGCTCCGCACGATGTTGTAGACGAAGACCAGCGCGCCGAGGCCCATCACGAAGGCGCCGACCGTCGAGACGAGGTTCAGCGCGCCCCACGTGGGGATGTCCGGGTAGGTGTAAACCCGCCGCGGCATGCCCGCGAAGCCGAGGAAGTGCTGGACGAAGAAGGTGAGGTTGAACCCGACCACCATCAGCCAGAAGTGCGCGCGCCCGATGCGCTCGGAGAGCATCCGGCCGCTCATCTTGGGGAACCAGTAGTAGGCGGCCGAAAAGAGCGCGAACGCCGTCCCGCCGAAGAGGACGTAATGGAAGTGGGCGACGACGTAGTAAGTGTCCGTCATCTGCCAGTCGATCGGCGCCACCGCGAACGTGACGCCGCTCAGCCCGCCGACGACGAACTGGAGGAGGAACGCCACCGCGAAGCACATGGCCGTCGTGAGCCGGATCGAACCGCCCCACATCGTCGCGACCCAGTTGAAGATCTTCACCCCCGTGGGGACGGCGATCAGCATGCTGCCCGCCGCGAAGAAGAGGTCGGCGGTGTGGCCGAGGCCGACCGCGAACATGTGGTGCGCCCACACGCCGAAGCTCAGGATGGCGATCGCGACCGTGGATCCGGCGACGAACTCGTAGCCGAAGATGGGCTTGCGCGAGAACACCGGGATGATCTCCGAGATCATCCCGAACGCGGGCAGCGCCATGATGTAGACCTCGGGGTGCCCGAACGTCCAGAAGAAGTGCTGCCAGAGCAGCGCCGAGCCGCCGCCGGAGGGGAGGAAGAAGTGCGCGTCGAGCTGCCGGTCGATGAGCAGCATCACGATCGACGCGTTCAGCACCGGCAGCGCGAGGATGATCAGAGATCGACGTGATGAACGTCATCCAGACGAAGAGCGGGAGCCTGCGGAGGGTGAGCCCGGGCGCGCGCAGGGTGAGCACGGTCGTGATGATGTTGATCGCGCCGGCGACCGATCCGACGCCGAGGACGAGGATGGAGATGATCCAGTAATCCGTCCCCCCCGTGGAGCTGTACGGCGTCTCGCTCAGCGGCGCGTAGCTGAACCACCCACCGCTCGGCGCGCCCCCGGCGAGGAAGCTGAAGTGCAGGAGCAGCCCCCCGAAGGGCAAGAGCCAGTAGCTCATGGCGTTGAGCCTGGGGAACGCCATGTCGCGCGCGCCGATCATGAGCGGCACGAGGTAGTTGGCGAAGCCGACCAGCGTGGGCATCACGACGAGGAAGATCATCGTGGTGCCGTGCATGGTGAAGATCTGGTTGTACGCGTCGGGCGAGAGGACGTGCCCGTTCGGGCGCGCGAGCTGGAGGCGGATGAGGAGCGCCTCCACGCCGCCGACGGCGAAGAAGAAGAGGCTCGTGACGAGGTAGAGGATGCCGATGCGCTTGTGATCCACCGTCGCGACCCAGCCGAAGAGGCCGCCCTCCTCGTGCGGGCCGCCCACGATGGCCGAGGCGCCCGCGATGGCGCCCGGACGGGCGATGTCGGGTGTCGCGGCGCTCATCGGAGGGTCTCGAAGTAGGTCACGAGGTCGCTCACCTGCGCGTCGGAGAGGTGCAGGTTGGGCATGTGGCTGCCGGGCTTGAAGTCGTCCGGAATCCTCAATCCAGCGCGCGAGGCTGGCCGGTGTGTTCTCGGCGACGGCGCCGGCCGCGAGGGTGCGGCGCGAGGCGACGTGGGTGAGGTCGGGCGCGACGCGCGCGTCCGCGCCCGTGCCACCGATGGCGTGGCACTTGACGCAGGTGAGATCGTGGAAGATCCGCGCGCCCTGCGCGGCCCGCGCGTCGGTCGGCCTCGGCGCGGGGGAGGCCTCGTGGGCCTGCCACGCCCCGAACTGGGCGGGATCCTCCGCGACGACGAGGATGCGCATCCACGCGTGCTGCGCGCCGCAGTACTCCGCGCAGGTGCCCTGGTAGGTGCCGGGCGCGGTCGCCTCCGGCCACAGGCTGTTCGGGTGGCCCGGGACGGCGTCGATCTTGCGGGCGAGCTCGGGGACCCAGAAGTCGTGGACGACGTCGGCCGCCTCGAGGCGCACCAGCACGCGCCGGCCCACGGGGATGTGGATCTCGTTGGCCGTCACCGCGCCCGTCGCGGGGTAACGCGCCTCCCACCACCACTGGTGGCCGACGACGATGATGTCGGGGTCGCGGTCGGCGGGCGGGTCGGACGCTCGCACCACGCGTACGGTGAGCACGAAAATGCCGACGAGGACGAGGAAGGGCACGACCGTCCAGGCGACCTCCAGCCGCGGGTTGCCGTCGACCTGCGCGGGCTCACGATCATCGTCGCCGCTGCGACGGAACCGGAGAAGGCAGTACGCGACGAGCGCGAGGACAAGGGCGAAGATGACGGCGCAGACGCCGAGCGTGACACTGAAGAGGTCCGCGATGGCGCGCGCCTCCGGAGAGCTCGGCCGGAAGACCGAAACGGCGGCGCCGACTGGGTTCGTCACGGCCTCGATCCCCTCGCAGTTCGATCGCAAGCACCCGCCTGCACCCGCGAGGCTAGGAGCGCTCAGGTTGGGGTGTCAACCATCTGTGCCGCCTTTCGGTGGGCACCGCCACGTATGGAACGGCGGAACGGCGCAAGGGCGACGTGTGCCGTCATTCGAATCCGGCAGCTACCGGCAGCAGACCTGCTGCGGCCCGCTCCCCGTCACCTGCCCCATGGCGGCGCCGCCGCTGCAGCTCTGCGCCGGCGTGGCGAGCGTGGGTGTGAGCGATGCGGAGTTGCTGTCGAACACCATGTCCTGGGACGCGCAGGTCGACGAGTCGACCGTGAAATCGATGTTGCTGGCAGCGCAGTCGTTGTAGTCGTGGACGACGTAGCCGCCGCCCGTGCACGTCACGGCGCAGCTGCACGCGGAGCACGACCGGCCGTCGGTGCCGGAGGCGAACGCGGCGATGGTCTGCGTCGTCCAGCCGGTGGGGCACGCGTCGGTGCCTGCCTTGGTGATGCAGAGCGAGCCGTCGGGCGACGTGCCGGCGGGGAGGCAGACGTCGCCGCCGGTGCAGTCGTCGGCGGCGGCCGTGACGTTGCACACGTTCACGCCTCCGCTCCACATCGGGGACGCCATCAGAGCGCCGCCGGACGCGGAGCAGCTCCCGGCCGTCGTCAGCATCGCGGGCGCCGTGATGCTGCACGAGCCGACCGAGTCGTTGAAGGGCACGTTGGGCAGGTTGATGCAGTTGTTGTCGGGCGCCTGCTCAACGGCGTCGTTGCCCATGCAGTTGTTCGTCGTGTACGAGCAGGTGATCTGGGGCGCGCCGCACACCGAGCCCTGCGGCGCGCCGCACTGGCAGGCCGCACAGGTCGGCGCGCCGGCCGGGCCGACGTCGTAGACCGTCGACGTCGAGCCGTCCCCGCAGGTGTCGGCCCCCGCGCCCGCGGCGACCTGGTTGGCGTAGACCAGGCTCCACCCCGCCGGGATCGCCTCGCACATCGTCTTGCAGGTCGTGCCGCTGCTGGTGCTGCTACTGCTGCTGCTCGACGCCGCGCCGCCCCCGGTGCCCGAGCTGCTGCTCGTCGAGGTCGTGGACGACGACGTCGCAGTCGTGGACAACGACGTCGAAGTCGCCGACGACGAAGTCGAAGACGTGCCGGAGGAGGACGAGGCGGTCGAGGTGGCGAAGGTGGAGGCCGTGGAGCCGCCGGTGGAGGATGTGGCGGCCGTCGGGCTGCTGCCCCCCGAGCCGGTGGTGAAGGCGAAGCCGGAGCCTGAAGCGAGGCCCCCCGTCTGGAGGCTGCACGCCATCGGCACGAGGGCGGCGAGCGCGAGCATTGCGAGCACGCGTGGCATCGTCATCCGGGCTATCAGACCCCGCACAACGCCGGCAATCAAGGGCGCCGTATGTATGCGCCGCGTGGGAAAAGGGAGGTGTGTGTGCGCGGAGGTGCCTCCGTCGCTCACATCGACGAGCGTGTTTGCCGCAACGTGTGGAACCCCGGGCGTCAGCCCGCGGACCGGAGCCGCGGGCGTGAGCCCGCGGAGGCCGCGGCAACCCCTGACGCCCTGGTCCCAGCGCTCACGCGCTGGGCTCCGGTCACCGGGCTGATGCCCGGGGTTCTATGCTGTTTTGCTATTCGTCGTCGATCGACGACGCGAGCGGCCGTCGCGCGGTCCCGCTCGACGGCGGGTCCTCGTTCACGTGACGGTCCCACCGCCGCTCGAGCGCCTTGCGGTCGACGCCGATGAGGCGGGCGGCGGCGGCCTTGTTGCCGTTACAGGCCTCGATCGCGTGGTGGAGGACGGCGCGCTCCATGACCCGGAGCTTGGAGCCGAGCCGGTCCGGCAGGCTCAGGAGGGCGCGGGCGATGCGGTCGACCTCGGCGGCGGCGTCGGGGACGGGGCGCTCGGCGGCGAGCTCCTCGAGGACGGGGACGTCGATGAGGTCGTCGTCGGCGAGGAGCGTGAGGCGCTCGATGACGTTGCGCAGCTCGCGGACGTTGCCGGGCCACTGGCGGCGCATCAGCCACGCCACGCCGGCGTCGGTGAAGCGCAGGCGCCGCGCGGAGTCCGCGGCGAACCCGGCGAGCAGCTCGAGCAGATCGTCGCCGCGCTCGAAGAGCGAGGGGAGCGTCACCGTCACCACGTTGAGGCGGTAGAAGAGATCCTCCCGGAAGCGGCCCTGCGTGATGCGCTGCTCCAGGTCGACGTGGGTGGCGGCGACGATGCGGGCGCGGAGCGGCAGCTCGGCCTCGGCGCCGAGGGGGCGGAAGCGCCGGTCCTCGATCACCCGGAGGAGCTTGGCCTGGAGCTCGGTGGGCATCTCGGCGATCTCGTCGAGCAGGATGGTGCCGGCGCCGGCCAGCTCGAGCTGACCGCGGATGCGGCGCTCCGCGCCGGTGAAGGCGCCGCGCTCGTGGCCGAAGATGAGCGACTCGATGAGCGTGCCCGGCAGGGCCGAGCAGTTGACCGCGACGAAGGGCTCGTTCCGCCGCGAGCTCGCCTCGTGCAGCGCGCGCGCGACCAGCTCCTTGCCCGTACCCGTCTCGCCCCGGATGAGCACCGTGGAGCTCGACTCGGCCACGCGATCGATCAGCCGGCGCACGCGGTCCATCGCGGGCGACGAGCCGATGATCGCGCGCGTGCCGAAGGTCCGGTCCACCTTCTCGCGCAGGCGGACCACCTCGCCCTTCAGCTCCTGCCGCTCGCGCAGCCCCTCGACGATGGGCAGGAGCATCTCGGGGCAGAGCTCGTCCTTGGGGACGTAGTCCTGCGCGCCGAGGCGCATGGCCTCGCGCACCTCGGCGAACTCGCTCATCGAGGTGACCATCACCGCCGGCGTCTGCCTCCCGGAGGCCCGCACCTTGCGCAGGATCTCGAGCCCGCCGCGGTCGCGCGGGTCGTCCGAGAGGCGGATGTCGAGCAGGAGCAGGTCGGGCGAGAGCTTTTCGACGGCGGCGATCGCCTCGTCGACGCTCGCGGCCTCGTGGATCTCCGTCTCGGCGACCGTCGCGAGCATCTGCTTGAGCACGCGCCGGCCGCTGCGCTGATCGTCGACGATGAGGATCTTCACGCTACGCTACCTCCATCCCTCGTTCGCCGTCCGAGGACTGAGGCGGATCGCTCAGTGCCGTGGCGACGTCCGAGGCGGGGATCTGGATGACGAAGACGGTGCGCTCGTCGCGCCGGGCGGGCTCGATGTTCCAGCCGTGGGCGCGCACGATGCGCTGGGTGATCGCGAGGCCGAGGCCGGTGCCCCTCGGCTTGGTCGTGTACCAGGGCGCGAAGACGCGCGAGGCGTCCCCCTCGAAGCCCGGGCCGGTGTCCCAGACCGTGAGCACGCCGCCCGACGGGGGAGAGGCGCGGTCCCCGCTCGGCGAGCGCCGGCCTTCGACGCCGCCCGACCAGGTGACGCCCACGCGCCCGCCGGGGCCGGCGGCGTCGAGCGCGTTGGAGAGCAGGTTGACGAGGACCTGCATCACCTGGTCGGCGTCGCAGCGGATCGTCGCGGGGCCCTCGATCTCGACCTCCAGCGTGCGCTTGCCGATCTGATCGCGGAGGAGCCGCTCGGCCTTCACGCAGAGCTCCTCGATCGTGATCCGCTGCCGCTCGAGGCGGTGGGCGGCGACGCGCCGGAGGGGGGAGACGAGGCGCTCGAGGCGCTCGACCTCGTCGCAGCCGATGTCCACGTCCTCGGCGTCGAGGCGGAGGCTCGCCTGGCCGCGTCGGAAGATCGATCGGAAGTAGTTGATCGGGTAACGGATCTCGTGCGCGATCTCCGCCGCGACCGTCTCGACAAGCGCCTCGCGCTCGCCGCGCCACGCGGCCGCCTGCTGCCTGCGCCGGAGCTCGAGCTCGGCGTAGCTGTAGGCGTGCGCGAGCGCCAGCGCGGCCTGGTTGGCGATGGTCTGGAGCAGGTCGACGTCCTCGCTCGTGAAGAGGGCGCCGCCCCGCTTCTTGCCGACGCGGAGCGCTGCGAGCGGGTTGCCGTGGAAGCGTACGTCGATGGTCAGCTCAGCGCTGCCCGCGCTCGCCTTCGGCTCCGCCGGCTGGGCCTGGGGGGAGGAGGAGTCTCCCCCATCGTGACCGCGGGCGCGTCCGCGGGCAGGGGCGTCGCGCGGCGCGGTGGCTTGGAGGATAACCTGGCGCGGATGCCGCTCGGGGCCTCGATGTCCTCGACGACGGGAGCCTCGACGAGGTGGAGCTCGACGCGCTCGCAGGGCAACCAGCGCCGCACGGTGCGCTCGATGGCCCGGCCGACCTCCTCCGGATCCGCGAGGAGGGTCAGCTCCTCGCTGAGCTGCTCGATGGTGGGCTTGTAGTCGGCGCGCGCGGGGAAGAGGGCGGCGTCGCCGACGCGGAGGGCGGGGCCGACCAGGAAGCCGGCGACCGTGCCGGCGATGGTCGACGCGATGAGGGCGCCCGGGAGAGGGGCGCCGAAGATCGCGGCGGCCGAGGCGCCGAGGGCGACGGCGGCGGAGCAGGTCGCCGCGATGATGACGCCGCGGACCAGGACGCGTGAGAGGAGCGCGCGGCTCCCCCACAGGTCGTGGCGGATGAGGGCGACGACGCTGGAGAGCGGGGTGAGGGCGAGGGCCGGGACGGCGAGGAAGGCGCTCGTCGCGCCCCACAGGCTGAGCGAGCCGAGGACGAAGGCGATGCCCACGATGACGTGCGCGGGCACCATCGCGACCAGGAGCGCGCGCAGGGTGGCGCGGCGGTCCCCCTCGGCGCGCGCGAAGCGGACCAGGAAGGTCAGGGCGAAGAAGAAGAACGAGGCCGCGAAGAGCGCCGAGCAGGCCGTGCGGAGCGGCAAGGTCGTCCCGCCCGAGCAGCTCCACGCCGATCATCCCGAAGCCGAGCGCGAGCCCCACCGCGTCGAGCGCCGCCGGGATCCAGGGGTGGCGCTCGAGCAGCGGAACGTCGTCCGGGAGCCGGAGGGGCAGGACGAAGAAGCCCATCGGCACCATGGCGAAGGCCAGGTGGAAGAGCGGCACGAGGCGGCGCGTCGTGTGGTAGTCGAAGACGGTGGCGAGGAAGAGCGCGGCGAAGAGGGCCGTCTTGGCGAAGGTGCGGGAGAGGCGGCCCCGCGGGCTCGCCGCCAGCGCCACGAGCGCGGCGGCGGCGTAGAGGAGCGCGATGCCCAGGTTGACGACGCCGAGGAGCCAGAAGGCTACGGGGTCGAGCGGGGAGATGGCGAGCGAGAGCGCGCGCGGGCCCGACGGGGTGCTCGCGACGACGCGGACGGCGGGGTGCCCGGCGGCAGCGGCCGCGCGCACTGCGTCATCCCAGGTGGCCGCGCGGTATTCGAGGCCGCGCCGCGGGGCGAGCGGGCGGCCGTCGACCTCGACGATCGGATCGGGGAAGCGGAGGCCCTGCCGGAAGCCGTCCCATCCGGGGAGGCCGAAGCTCGAGACCACACCGTCCGGGTCGACGAGGATGCCGGCGATCGGGTGGTCGTACCATCCGACCGCGAGGCGGAGCGGGAGCACTGCGAAGGCGACGATCGCGATCGCCGAAGCCAGGAGGAGCCGGTAGCTTCGCGGATTCGTGGACATCCTGCGTGCGGGGTCGTGCTCGTGAGCCTCCCCCTAAATGTCGGAGACTACGCCGGAACGGGCGGTCGAATAAGGGGGACGCGCCCAGTCTGACGTGAGGGAAGAAAGGCGATGAGGGCGTGAAGGGGACCTGACTCCATTTGGCTACGTGGTCGGAGGAGGTCATACGACCGCCCCGGGCGCACCCCGCCAGGCGGTCAGCGGGCGTCGATGGCGCCCGCGAGAGCGTCGAGGATGCGTGCCTCGAGCGCCCCGATTGTTTCGGGGTCCGCCGTCGCCGCGATGACGCGCCGGGACAACTCGCCCAGCTCGGCGCGCACGGAGGCGGCCCCAGGGGTTCGGGACGAGGCCAGCCGGCGCAAGAGGAGCCCGATCTGCCTCGTCCACGCGCCCTCGCCGTGCGCCGCCGCCCGCTCCTCGCGCCCCGCGACGAGCCGCGCGTGCCGGAGGATCGCGCGGAGGGCATGGGCCGCCTCGCGGTCCGCGAGCAGCGCGCGGACGGCCCAGCGGGCGAGGCGATCCGAGTACGCGCCGGCGACCCGTGCGTCGCGACGGCGGGCGTCGGCGAAGGCGCGCGCGGCGCCGGGCTCTCCCATCGTCAGGAGCGCTGCGCAAACAGGGTCACGAGCGAAGAGGCAGGCGTCCTCCGCGGCGAGGAGGCCGTAGCCGTGCCTGGCGTCGTGCCCGTCGCGGTCGCGCCCCGAGGGCATGAGGTCGGCCGGGTCGGCGAGCGGGCCGGGCTCGGCCGTCGAGGCGGCGGCAGGCGGCGCGAGCGTCGCGTCGACCACGGCGGCGAGCTCGCGGCGCCGGAGGCGCGGGCTCGCCCCGAGCACCAGGAGCAGCACGCCCGCGGCGATCGCGGCTGCGCCGCTGGACTCGGCATGGAAGAGGCGGGGCGCCGCCGGGGTCGAGAAGGGGAAGGCGACGTCGTCGCCGGGCGCGAGCCAGCGGACCGCCGGGCCGCGGTTGGCGAAGGGGCGGAGGCGCCCGCGGCGGTCGCGCCACAGGAACCAGCCGCCGCCACGCGCGCCGGGTGCGATGCAGAAGACGCGCGGGTCCGACGCGGGCTCGCCGAGCCCGAGGGAGAAGCTCGCGTGCACGGAGCCGGGCGCGCTCGACGCCTCGCGGCCGGTGGGCATGACGACGGCCGCCCCGCGACCGCGGCGCCCGAGGCGGGTCGCGAGCTCGAGCGCGTCGTCGAGCATGGGGCTGGTCGTGCCCTCGGCGTAGGTGGCGCAGAGGATGACGTCGGCGCCGTCGTCCGCGGCGCGGGCGATCGCGAGCGGCAGCGCGAGCACGCCCGTGCCCGGCTTCGGGATCAGGTAGAGCCGCGCCGACGCCCCGGGCGCCACGCCCGCGAAGGCGCGGGAGCGTGTCGCCCAGGCCACCATCAGCGCGCCGTGGAGCTGGTGGCGCGGCGCGCGCTCGAGCAGGACGAGGACCTCGGCGTCGAGACCCAGCTCGTCGGTCCCGAGCGCGTCGTCGTCGATCACCGCGAGCCGCGTGCCCGCGCCCGTATCCCCCCGCTCCCGATTCACGGCGACCCCGCCGTCGCCGCCGAGGAACCAGCTCCCCGAGCCGGCCGCGACGGGCGGCACCGGCTCCGGAGGGCGGCGACGCCAGCGGTCCGGTCGCGCGTCGTGCACGTGGAGCCGCGGATCGAGGGGAGGGGCGAGCGCGAGGCTGGGCCGCTCGGCGGAGGCGACGTAGCGCACGGCGACGCCCGCCTCGACGAGGCGCGCGGCGATCTCGGCGGGGAGCGCCGGCCGCTCCAGCGAGAGGCTGGTCCAGAAGATCGGCGCGCGCGCAAAGACCCCGGCGGCGCTCGCGCCGGGGCCGGAAGCCGCCGCGATGCGCGCTGGAGCGACCGCGCGCGGTGTGGCGACGACGAGCGCGCGCGCAGGCTCGGGCGAGCCCGCCGCGGGGCACACGGGGGCGTAGCCGAACTCCCAGGGCGGCGGCGCGGCCACGCGGTCGCTCATGAGAGGACGGACTTGGCCCAGACGGAGAGGGCGTGCGCGCGGTTGGCGAAGCCCGGGCTCTCGGCCTCCCGGCGGGCCAGCCCTCCCGTCAGCGCCTCGCGCTCGCCGGCCCAGGCGGCGAGCCTCGTCGCGCCGAGGTGCGTCGCGCGCCGCCGCGCCGCGCGGAAGCGTCGCGACGACGCCCCGAGCATACGCGCGAGCACCCCCGAGCGGTGCACGAGGCCCCGCGCGGAGAACGGCATCGTCCGGCGCTCACTCGAATCGCGCGAAGGCGGGAGCGCGCTCGGGGGCGGCGCGGCCTCGGGCACGGCCTCCGCCGCGACGGCCGTCGCCCAGGCGCCGCCGCGCGTGAGATCGTCCTCCCAGTCGATCACGTCGTCGTGGAGCTGGAGCCCGACCCACACGTCGTCGAGCAGGCGCGCGAGGCAACGCACGCGGCGCCCGTCCCAGCCGGCGGCGTGCGCGAGCGCGATCGACGCGGGCAGCCCGACACGCTGCTTGCCGTGCGCGATCGCGAGGTAGCGCTCGAACGCGACCGTGGAGCCGCCCCGCAGCGCCTCCTGCTCCGCGCGGATCGCGGCGAGCGTCTCCTGCTCCGCGCGCGCGTAGGACGTCCCGAGCTCCGTCATGCCGGGCGCCACGCGCGCGAGCGACGCGTCGCGCGCCGCCCGCACCGCCGCGAGCAGCGCGTGGAGCGCCGCCGTCGGCTCCGCCTGCCCGTCCTCCAGCCGGTCCGTCGCGAAGGCCTCGACGATCGCGAGCTGGTGCGCCAGCGCCGCGTCGCGGACGGCAGCCTCGGGCAGCCCCGGCATGGCCTCCGCGACGAGGATCGGCGCCCCCAGCGTGATCTCGTTCGAGAAGACCTCGCTCCAGGGCACGTCGCGCGATGGTGCGAGCCCGAGGGTCGCGGCCAGCCCGAGCGCGGCGTCGCGCAGATCCCCGGGGAGCGCGTCGACGAACGCGGCCCACAGCTCGTCCACCAGGACGGCGCTCACGATGCCCCCCGCGTGAGGCTCAGTAGACGTTCGACTCCTTCCACGGGGACAGCGAGACGTTGAGCCGCTCCTCCACCACGATGGCGCGCCACTGCATCACCTGCGCCACCGAGAGCCCGCGGAACGCGTCGCCGACCCAGGTCCGGATGCGATCGTTGAGTTGCCCGCGCACCTCGCTGGCCTCGCGCGGCTCCTCGTCCATCGCCTCCGGCGTCACGTCGTAGAGCGCGAGGAGCTGCTTGAACTCGTCGAAGCGCTCCTGGTGGGTGAGCAGCGACAGGTAGAGGGCGCGGAGATCTGCGTGCGGATCGTGGAAGCGAGGGGTGTTCATTGCGGCAACCTCCTTGATGCGCCGGGTGCGCCGGCGGAGGTCGCGCGATGCACGCGCCAGGCCGCCCGCGGCACACCCGCGCCAGGCGGCAAAACCGCTGCTGCGCCGCGCGCGCGACAAGGAGAGCCTGCCCGGAAACGACCATCGTCTGCCCGGAAACGACCATCGGGGAAGCCCTCCGCTCAGCGCCGAAGCACCAGGAGACGCGGCTCCGTCATCTCCTCGACGGCGTAGCGAGGCCCCTCGCGCCCGAGCCCGCTGTCGCGCACGCCGCCGTAGGGCATCAGAATCGACGCGGAACGCGGGCGCGTCGTCGTGGATGACGGCGCCGACCTCGATCGTGTCCCACGCGCGCAGCACGCTCCCGAGATCGCGGGTGAAGAGGCCGCACTGGAGCCCGAAGCGCGTGGCGCCGGCGATACCCAGCGCCTCCTCCAGCGAGCTCAACCTCTTCGAGAGCGATCACCGGGCCGAAGACCTCCTCGGCCACGACGCGGGCGTCGCGCGGCGCGCCCTCGAGGAGCGTGGGGGCGACCACCGCGCCCTCGCGCGCCCCGCCGACGAGCCGGCGTGCGCCGCGGGCGATCGCCTCGTCGACCCAGGCGACCACGCGGTCGGCGTTGGCGGCGTCGATCACGGGGCCCGACACGGTGGCGTCCTCCGCGGGATCGCCCCAGACGATCCGGCGCGCGCGGTCCGCGAGCGCGTCCCGCATGCGCGGGTACACGTCTCGGTGGACCAGGACGCGTTGCACGGAGATGCACGACTGGCCGGCCTGGTAGTATCCGCCCACGGCACAGCGCGCGGCGGCGTGGTCGACGTCGGCGTCGGCGAGGACGATGGCGGCCGCGTTGCCGCCCAGCTCCAGGACCACCCGCTTCTTGCCGGCGTCCCGCTTCATTCGCCAGCCGACCTCGGCGCTCCCCGTGAAGCTGAGGAGCCGGAAGCGGTCGTCCTCGACGAGGCGCTGGCCCAGGCCGCGATCGCAGACGACCACGTTCAGCCCGCCCTCCGGCACGCCCGCCTCTTGGGCGATCTGCGCGAGGAGGAGCGCCGAGAGCGGCGTGGAGGAGGCAGGCTTGACGACGTTGGCGCAGCCCGCCGCGATCGCGGGGCCGACCTTGTGAGCGACGAGGTTGAGGGGGAAGTTGAAGGGGGTGATGGAGGCGACCGGGCCGACCGGGAAGCGGCGCGTGAAGGCGAGGCGGCCCTCGCCCGGCCGGGCGGCGTCGAGGGGGATCTCGGCGCCGGCGAGGGCGCGGGCGGCGTCGGCGCTGGCGCGGAAGGTGTCGACGGCGCGGGCCACCTCGATCCGCGCGTAGGCGATGGGCTTGCCCGACTCGCGTTGCAGCGTGCGGGCCAGGTCCTCCCGCCGCGCGGCGACCCCCTCGGCGATCCGCTCGAGGATGCGCGGCGCGCGCCTCCCGCGTCAGGGCGGCCATGGCCGGCTGCGCGCGCTCGGCGGCGGCCGCGGCGGCGTCGAGCGTGCCGGCGTCCGCGAGCGTGGCCACCCCCACCTCCCGGCCGTCGAACGGGCTCTGCACGACCAGCGGCCGGCCCTGGTCCAGAAACGCTCCCCACACGAAATTCCCGAAGCGATCCATCCGGTCCTCCTCACGCCCCTTTGAACTTGCGCCGGGGCGCGCCCCCGCGTCTACTCTGTCCCCATGCAGACCCGGTTCGCCGGGATGACCGATACCGGCCTGCTCCGGGAGCACAACGAGGACAGCCTCTTGCTCTTGCCGGAGTATGGCATCGTAGCCGTCGCGGACGGCATGGGTGGGCACCGTTCTGGCGACGTGGCGAGCCAGCTCGCCGTGGCCACGCTCTCCGACTTCTTCCAGATCGTCGTCGGGCGCGACGGCACCTGGCCCTTCCCCGCCGACCCGAACCTGAGCGACGAGGAGAACTACGTCATCACGGGCCTCCGGCTCGCGAACCGGCGCATCTTCGACCGCTCCCTGCGCACGATCACCGACTTCGGGATGGGGACGACCGTCGTGGCGGCGATGTTCACGCGCAACGCCGACAAGATGACCGTGGGCCACGTCGGCGACAGCCGCTGCTACCGCGTCCGCGGCCCCGACATCGTCCAGCTCACGCGCGACCACTCGCTCATCAGCGACGCCCGCCACATGGCGCCCTGGATGACGGAGCAGGAGGTGCGCCAGCTCCCGCCGAACGTGATCACCCGCGCGCTCGGCATCCGCGAGGACGTCGTGGTCGACACGCTGACCGAGGAGACGTCCCTCGGCGACGTGTACCTGCTGTGCTCCGACGGCCTCTCCGGCCTGGTGAGCGACGAGCAGATCCACGACATCGTGACCAAGGAGCCCACGCTCGACGACGCGTGCAGGAGCCTCATCGACCGCGCGAACTTCTTCGGCGGCACGGACAACATCACGGCCGTGCTGGTGCGGATCGAGGAGGGGGATCACCCGCCCCAGCGCGCGGAAGTAGAGAGCCGGAGCGCTCCCCCGACCAAATCCTAACCGCGCCCGGAGCGAGCCGCCGAAGGCAGGCTCGCGGAGGAAGCGGGGGCCGCAGGTCTGCTCAACGGCACGTCGTGCGAAGCCGCACCCCCCGCTTCCTCCGCGTCCCGCCTTCGGCGGGACGCTCCGGGCGCGGTTAGGATTGCGTGGCTCAGGCTAGCGCCTTGGGGGGTGGGGGACCCCGGGTAGCCGCGCTACAGCACGAACAGGTCGCCGATTCTGGCAGACCTCGAGGTTGAGCCCGGGGAGGGCGGCGCACTCGCGCTCCACCTCGGCCTGGAACACGGGCTTGATGTGGTAGAGGAGCGTCGGCAGGTCCGCGGGCGCCCGGTACTTGGCGAGGTCCTGCGCGAGGCTCTGGGGGGTGTGGTGGCCGCTCACGGTCGCGAGGCGCTGCTCGCGGTTGGGGAAGCTCACCTCCATGAGCAGGGCCTTGAGCGCCGGCTCGGCGTTGAGCACCTGCCAGAGCCGCTCCGTCGGGCCCGTGTCGCCGCTGTAGGCGATGGACCCGCCGGCGTCCTCGATCACGAACGACGCCGACTCGATGGTGTGGTCGACGAGCACCGCGCGCACCGTCTTGCCCGCCACGCTCGCCGGCTTCTCCGGGTCGAGCTCGAGGTAGGCGATGGTCGGGGCGCCGTTCTGCGAGGGGATCTGCGCGAAGTCGGGCCAGAGGACGCCGTTGAAGAAGTGGCGGCGGAGGGTCTCCAGCGTGCTCTTGGTGCCGGCGACGGTCAGCGTCGGCGCGCGGAGCTGGCAGCGGTTGTCGGCGAGCGTGGCGAGGTCGCGGATGTGGTCGAGGTGCGCGTGGCTGACGAGGCAGGCAGCGAGGCGCCCCTGGGCGTCGACCTCCATCCCGCTCGTGAGCGAGCCCGCGTCGATCGCCAGCACCTCGTCCAGGACGAAGGCGCAGGTGCGGTGCCTGGGGGTCTCCCCGCCGTGACAGCCGATGACCCGGAGCTCCACGAAGGCTCAGCTCTCCCCGCCGAACTTCTGCGGCATCTCCAGGAACTCGAGGAAGTCCTGGAGGCGGTCGACGTCTGCCACGAGGAGCGAGCCCGCTTCCTCGGTCACGAGGCGGAGGCGGTGGAGCTGCCTCATCACCTCCTCGGCGACCTCCTGGCCGACGTCGACCTCGCGGGCGATGTCGGCGGCGGTGGTGCGGATGCGGATGCCGTCGTCGGTGTGCTCGCCGAACGCGTCGGCGTGGCGGGCGAGCGCCAGCATCACCCGGGCCTTCGGATCCTTGTGCATCAGGATCTCGACCAGGGTGTCGGCCGAGTCGAGCCTCTTCGCCAGCTTCTTGATGAGGCGGAGCGCGATCTCGGCGTTGCGCGCGACCATCTGCTCGAGCGTCCTGGCCTCGATGACGAGGCAGCGCGTCGACTCGACGACCGTCGCGGTCGCCGTGCGCGGCTTGCCGTTCAGGATCGCCATCTCGCCGAGGAACTCCCCCGGGCCGAGGACGGCGAGGACCTTGTCCTCGCCGCCGACGGCCTTGGAGATGCGCACGGCGCCGGACTGGATGACGAACATGACCTCCCCCGCCTCTCCCTCGCGGAAGAGGACCTCGCCCGGCGGGTACTCGCGGCCGAAGCGGGCAAAGAGGGGGTCGGACATGACGGAAGGAGTCTACACCCTCGGCGCGCGGGCGTGGTCAAAAGGACCGCCTGCGCAGGGGCCGAGGGGGTGGGGAGGGAGGACGTGTCGGAGCGAGGGACGGGGGGAGGCTCCCGGGTGAGGAAGCCTCCCCTCGGGCGCTTCACATGTCGAAGTCGCCCATGCCGCCCATGCCGCCCATCCCACCCATGCCGCCCATCCCACCCATGCCGCCCATCCCACCCATGCCGCCCATGCCGCCGCCGCCCGCGCCCTTGGCCTCTTCCTTCTTGGGCTTCTCGGCGACGAGCGCCTCGGTGGTGAGCATCAGGCCGGAGACGCTGGCCGCGTTCATCGAGCGCGTGGCGCACGACCTTGGCCGGATCGATGACGCCTGCGGCGAGCAGGTCCTCGTAGGTGTCGGTGGCGGCGTTGTAGCCGAAGGCGCCCTTGCCGGCGCGCACCTTCTCGACCACGACCGAGCCCTCGACGCCCGCGTTCTCCGAGATGTTGTGGAGGGGCGCCTCCGCCGCGCGGCGGATGAGCTTCACGCCGTGGTCGCGCTCGTCCCCGAACTTGAGCTTGTCGAGCGCGGCGAGTCGCGCGGATCAGGGCCACGCCGCCGCCGGGGACGATGCCCTCCTCGACCGCGGCGCGGGTGGCGTGGAGCGCGTCCTCGACGCGGGCCTTCTTCTCCTTCATCTCGGTCTCGGTGTGGGCGCCCACCTTGACCACCGCGACGCCGCCCGCCAGCTTGGCGAGGCGCTCCTGGAGCTTCTCGCGGTCGTAGTCGCTGGTCGTGTCGGCGATCTGCTTGCGGATCTGGATCGATGCGGCCCTTGATGGCCGTCTTGTCGCCGGCGCCGTCGACGATCGACGGTGTTGTCCTTGTCGATCTCGACGCGCTTCGCCGTGCCCAGATCGCGGATCGTGGCGGTCTCGAGCTTCTGGCCCGAGGTCCTCCATGAACGCGGTGCCGCCGGTCAGGACGGCGATGTCCTTGAGCATCTCCTTGCGGCGGTCGCCGAAGCCGGGCGCCTTGACGGCGGCGACCTTGATGGTGCCGCGGAGCTTGTTGACGACCAGCGTGGCGAGCGCCTCGCCCTCGATGTCCTCGGAGAGGATGAGCAGCTCGCGGCCCATCTTCACCACCTGCTCGAGGAGCGGGAGCATGTCGTTCATCGCGCTGATCTTCTTCTCGTGGATGAGGATCAGCGGGTTCGACAGGACCGCCTTCATCTTCTCGGGGTCCGTGACGAAGTAGGGCGAGAGGTAGCCGCGGTCGAACTGCATGCCCTCGACCGTCTCCAGCTCGGTCGTCATGCGTCTTGTTCTCCTCGACGGTGATCACGCCCTCCTTGCCGACCTTCTCCATGGCCTCGGCGAGGATGTTGCCGATCTCCTTGTCGCCGTTGGCGCTGATGGTGGCCACCTGGGCGATCTGGGCCTTGTCGCGGGTCGGCGTGGCGCTCTCCTTGACCACGGCGAGCATGGCCTCGACGGCGGCGTCGATGCCGCGCTTGAGGTCCATCGGGTTGGTCCCGGCCTCGACGAGCTTCAGGCCGTCGGTGTAGATCGCCTGCGCGAGCACCGTCGCGGTGGTGGTGCCGTCGCCGGCCTTGTCGCTCGTCTTCGAGGCGACCTCGCGCACCATCTGCGCGCCCATGTTCTCGAGCTTGCCGGCGAGCTCGACCTCCTTGGCGACGGTGACGCCGTCCTTGGTGACGACCGGCGAGCCCCACGACTTCTCGATGACGACGTTGCGGCCCTTGGGCCCGAGGGTGACCTTCACGGCGTCGGCGAGGGCGTTGACGCCCCGGAGGATCGCGGCGCGCGCGCTGCGGTTGTAGACGATCTGCTTGGCGCTCATGGCTCTTTACCTCGGAGGATGTGGGTCAGCCCGTGACGGCCAGCACGTCGTCCTCGCGGATCAGGACGTGCTCTTCGCCGTCGATCTTGATCTCGGTGCCGCTGTACTTGCCGAAGAGGACGACGTCGCCCACCTTCACGTCCAGCGGGCGCAGCTTGCCGTCCTTGGCGACCTTGCCGTTGCCCACGGCGATCACCTTGCCCTCGATGGGCTTCTCCTTGGCGCTGTCGGGGATGATGATGCCCCCCTTGGTCTGGGTGTCGCTCTCGACGCGCTTGACCACGATGCGGTCCTGCAACGGCCTGATTTTCATGTTCCGATCCTCGCTTCGGGGGGCGCGCCGGCGCGCCCGTCTAGAACTGGTGAGACGCCCCCGGGAGGAAGGCGTCGCCGGCCGGGAACGGCCCCGTCTGGCTGGCAGACGAAGGCAGCGAACCAGCCCGGGGTCCAGGCGCGCTTGCGCGCCCGATGGGGGACGCGGCGGACGTGGGCGCCAACCCGTCCCAACCCGAGGTGGAGTTAGCACTCTCCCCGTTCGGTGGCTAAAGACGGCGCGCAAGGTAAACCAAGAGGAGAACTCGTCAAGTGCGGATTCTCCCACGGCCCGCGCCTTTGTTGGACGGCCGGCCTTCCGTCCAGGTACCAAGCCGCCCCGAGCATCGAGTGCCAGGCGCGGCGCCCCGCCGGCGCCTCATTCCCCGCTCGGCTCCTCCGCTCGGCTCCCCCGCTCGGCCAGCGCGCCGCTCCACCGCGCCCGATACGTTTCTCTCTTGACAGTGGGGGCGGTGAGAGTAGTTTCCCGCGCCCGGTTGCCCGAGCAACCACCGAGGGAAACGCTTTGATACCCTTGGGGGATCGTCTAATGGCAGGACGCAAGGTTCTGGCCCTTGCTATTGGGGTTCGAATCCCTATCCCCCAGCCGGGTCTGCTGACCCGCTTCTCGATGTCGTAGTGAGCACACGCAGTAGGGTCCCATCGTCTAGCGGTTAGGACGCCGGCCTCTCACGCCGGTAACGCGGGTTCAATTCCCGCTGGGATCGCCACTTTTTCCTGAGCCATTGCGATCACTTGCCGCTCCTCGGGCTCGCTCGCAGGCGATTCACCAGGCGATTCGCCGCACTGCGTCGAGCCGTCTCGTCCTGCCGGCTGCTGCCCGAGCAGGCTCCCCGGCAGCGCGGGGAAGACGTCGCCGAAGCCGGCGGCGCACTGCTCCGCCGTCCGGATGTAGCCGAGGGTGGTCGCCATGTCCTTGTGGCCGCCCGCCCTCATGATGCGGAGCGGCTCGTCGCCGCGAACCGCGCGCCAGGTGCTCCTCGCGTGCCACCCCGGCGCGTTGCAGCCGCTTGCGCAAACCGTCGGCGAGGTCTTCCTCGTTCGGCACGCGCTCGTTGCGCACGGGCGGGAAGACGCGCCTAGCGTTCGCCACCGCGCGCTCCCGTTGCTCGGCCGGCGCTCGCTGCGCCGCGCGCATCGCCTCCTCTGCCTCGGACGCCATGAGAGCGAGCTGCGTCAGCCGGAGCGCCCTCGGGAGTGCGCGGTTTCGCGTCGTGTCCACGGAGGACCTCACCGCACGCGCCACGGCGCTGCTCCTGGGTCTCGCTCGCAGCAAGGCCGTCGACCCGAAGCACGCTCGACACCTCGAAGCGCTCGTGCGGGTCGCTGACTTGCAGCGCGCCGAGGACGCCTGGCAGGATCACAGGCGCCCGGACGACGCGGAGAGGCTCGTCGATGGCGTGCGGGCTGTGCGCGCGCTCTTGGTGTCGCATGGCGATCTCGCTCATGCCCGACGTCTATGAGACCGACATCCGCACGACGTGCCCGAACTGCAGGGACGAGGGCGCGCTCCGGGTCGCGGCCAAGAGCCGCGTTCTGGAGATCCTCGGGTACTGCTGACGCAACGCGCCGTGGGCACAGGCCGAGGAGCGCGCTCAGCGCCGGCGCGCGCGGCGGGCGTCGGGGTCGAAGCGGGCGCGGAGCTGCTCGTCCTCCAGGGAGGCCGCGAGCGCGAGCGCGCGGGCTACCGCCTCCTTCCCCTCCTCGCCGGGCGCGACGCGGGAGAGCATCGAGAGCGCCATCGCGCGCAGCCGGAGGTGCCCGCCGTCGACGGCCAAGAGTGCTCCGCGCCGAGCCGGACCGGAGCACGCACTTCCCCCGGGTAGATGGGAATGACTCCGTGTAGTCAGTAGCCGGAACACTGGCACGGGTCGAAGCCCGTGCCGGCCGCGTTGCAGACCTGGACCCCGTGTCCGCCCCCGAGGCAAGGGCACGCCTCCTGCCGTCCAGGCACGCACGCCGGCGCCGCAGGCGGCCGCGGCGCCGCGGCCTCGCCGTACGGGGGCGGCGCGGCGTCGAGACCGCCGCCTCCTCCGCTCGCCGTCAACCGTGCGCGCGCCACCTCGGCGACCTCGGGCGCGCTCGCCCCGAGCTTCGCGGCCTCCCGGAACGATTGCTGGGCGAGCGCCACCTTGCCCTCCGCGTCGAACATCATCCCGAAGAGGAAGTATACCCGGGCGACGTACGAAGGCTTGTCGGCGCCTCCTTGGACGACGTCGAGGAAGAGCCTCCGTGCTTCGTCGAGGTCCCCCGCGTTCCAGTCCTCCAAGCCGAGGAGGTAGCTGGTCTCCTGGCGACACCCGGCGACGCACGCGGGGTCGCCGCGGAGCGCCCGGTACCACTTCATCGTCGCCTGGCGCGCGGCGACGTACACGCTGCCCGCTTTTCGCGCCTGCGAGGGATCGCCGGACGAGGCGTCCCGGAGCGCCGCCTCCTGGAGCTCGACGCATCCGTCCGCGAGCCGTCGAAGGAGCTTCGGTCGGTCGGGAGCGCTCGTGGGGGTGGCCGCGACGAGGCTCTCCAGCCCTTGTAGCTCCGCGACAATCAGCGCGCGCGTTTTCCGCCCCTCCCGAGCCCTGGTGCGTTGCGGGTCGATGGCCGCGAGCTCCTCGGGGCGAAGCAGACGCAGGTTGGTGGTCGGAGCCGGCGCGTCCGCGGCGACGGCGGCGCCCGCGTCGAGGGCGGGCTCACTGGCGGGGCACCCGAACGAGGGAGCGATCGCCGCGAGCACGAGGCCGAGGAGCGCGATTCGTGAGCGTCGGGGGTCGGCCATCACGGTCATCCGGGGATCGTACACTCCATCGTGCCGGGGTGCTCGGGCCGGCGGGTGCTCGCGGGTACTCGCCTCGATCACTTGGGCTGCGAGGCGTCGCCCGCCGTCTACGCCGTGGCCCGCATCGCCTTCTGCTTGTGGAAGTCCATGCCCATCATCTGGGCGGCGAGCTGCCGGCTCACGGCCGCTGGCGAGCCCCGGAGCTGCCTCGCGGCCGCGGCGAGGCTCCCCGCCTCCACGATCCGCACGAATGTCGTCATCTTCTCGAGCAGGTCCACGCAGCCAGCGTCGCGCACGCCAGCGCCGGCGTCGCGCCGATTCGTACGCCCGGTGCAAGAGTGTCGCTCACGCCCGGCGGCTACCGGGGCGCCGTCCTCCGCCGCAGAGTCCTCCGTGTCGAAGGGAGTCTCACATGTCGAAGGCATTCGAGAAGAAGGTCGTCCCTGATCACGGGTGCGAACGCCGGTCTCGGCGAGGCGACGGCGGTCGCGTTCCAGGAGGCGGGGGCCCGGGTGCTCGCGATGGCGCGGCGCCCCGACGCGCTTGAGTCCGCCCGTGCCAGGCACCCCGGGATGCGGTGGGCGCTCGCCGACGTGTCGCGCGCGGACCAGGTCGTCCCCGTGATCGATGCCGTGGTGCGCGAGGCTGGCAGGCTCAACGTCGTCGTGAACAACGCCGGCATCTTCCACTTCGCGCCGCTCGAGCAGTCGACCGAGGAGCTTGTCCGCAGCCAGTTCGAGGTCAACGTCTTCGGGGCGACGTTCGTGGCGCGGGCCGCCCTGCCCGCCCTCGTGATGAGTCTGACGTGATCGGACCGTCGCCGGTCTTGGCGGTGGACGTGGCCGAGGTCTGGGGCGGCGGAGTCGCGGCCCAACTGTGGAACAAGGGCCAGGCGCGCGGCGTCGAGAAAGCCTGCCGGAGCCGCAGCATCACGGTGGAGCGCGCCCGCTGGGTGCCACGGGCGTGCGGCCACACCCTGGAGGTCGGGGTGGGATCCGGCCTCAACCTGGCGTTCTACGACCCGGCGTGCGTCGAGAAGGTCACGGCGATCGACCCGTCGGAGCCCCTCCTCGCTCGCGCCAGGGAGCGCGTCCGGAGCGCGCCCGTGCCGGTCGAGCTACTCCTCGGGCAGGCGGAGAACCTGCCCTTCCCCGACGCCTCCTTCGACGCCGTCCTCGTCACGTACTCCCTGTGCAGCGTGAGGGATCCGGCACAGGCGCTCGCCGAGATGCGCCGCGTCCTGCGACCCGATGCCGAGCTGCTCTGAGCGGGCCAGTGCGTTCCTTGACGAACGCGATGGTCAGCCGAGCCCGTACTTCTTGATCTTGTCGATCAGCGTGACCCGGCTGGTCCCGAGCCGGCGCGCGGCCTCGCTCTGGTTGCCATGGGCGCTCGCGAGCGCGCGCGCGATCAGCGCCCGCTCGAATGCCTCCACCTGCTCGCGCAGGCTCAGCCCCTCGGCAGCGCCCTCGGCCCCCGGCGCCGGCGCGGGCTCGCCCTCGAGCGCGGAGGCGGGGATCTCGGGCCCGCTCGCGAGCGCCACCAGGCGCGCGACGGTGTTCTCGAGCTGGCGTACGTTGCCTGGCCAGGCTGTCGCCGCGAGCTTGGCGATCAGGTCGGGCGCGAGGCGAGCGCCCGGCAGGCCGAACCGGTCGCCGTAACGGCGGGCCATCTCCTCCGCGAGGGCGGGGATGTCGCCGGCGCGCTCGCGCAGGGGCGGCACCACGAGCTCGATCACGGCGAGCCTGTAGTAGAGGTCCTCGCGGAACCGACCGGCCTTCGCCTCCGCCGCGAGGTCGCGGTTGGTGCACGCGACGAGGCGCACGTCGACGCGCTCCACCCGGCCCGACCCCACGGGCTGGATCTCGCCCTCCTGGATGGCGCGGAGGAGCTTGGCCTGGACCCCGAGAGGGAGCTCGCCGACCTCGTCGAGGACCAGCGTGCCGCCGTCGGCCTCGGCGAAGAAGCCGCGCCGCGCCGTCTGCGCGCCGGTGAACGCGCCGCGGGCGTGGCCGAAGAGCTCGGCCTCCGCCAGCTCGGCAGGGATGGCGGCGCAGTTGAAGCGTACGAGCGGCCTCTGGGCGCGGCGGCTCTGGGCGTGGAGCAGCGAGGCGACCAGCTCCTTGCCCGTGCCCGTCTCGCCGCGCACCAGCACGGTCACGTCCTTGTCGGCGACGCGGGAGGCCGCGTCGAGCAAGCGCCGCATGGCCGGGCTCGTGCCGACGATGCGCTTGCCGATGGCCTGCTCGGCGGCGAGGATCCGCGTCGCGCTGCGCAGCGCACGGGTCTCCACCGCGCGCTCGATGACGGCGACAATCTCGTCGATGTCGAAGGGCTTGGTCGCGTAGTCGTAGGCGCCGGCCTTCATCGCTTGCACCGCGACCTTCTCCGACCCGTGGGCCGTGAGGAGCACCACCGGCAGCGACGGGTCGCGCTCGCGGATCGCCGAGAGCAGCGCGAGCCCGTCCATCCCCGGCATGGTGAGATCGGTGATCGCCGCGTCGACCCCCTCGAGCCGCCCGAGCGCCTCCCGTCCGCTCGCCGCGGTGACCGCCTCGTGCCCGCACTCGGCGAGCACCTCCTTCAGCGTGAAGAGCACCGCCGGCTCGTCGTCGACCAGGAGCACCTTAGCCATGGGCCGACGCCTCGTGGGCCGGCTGGGCCGGGGGGGCGGGGTGGGTGGGTCGTGACGCGACGGGCAAGAGGACGGTCGCCACCGTCCCCTTGCCAACCTGGCTCTCGAAGCCGAGCTCGCCGCCGTGCTGGCGGATCACCGCGCGGGCCAGCACCACACCGAGCCCCGTGCCCCCCTCGCGCGTGGTGAAGAAGGGCGTGCCCAGCTTCGCCGAGATCCTCGGGCCTGATGCCCTTGCCCGTGTCGCGCACGCGGACGGTGGCCGCGCCCTCGGCGCCGCTCACGGCGACCTCGACGGAGCCCTCGCGCCCCGTCGCCTCCAGCGCGTTGGCGATCAGGTTGAGCAGCGCCTCCTTGAGCCGGCGGGGGTCGGCGTGCACCATCGCCGGCCCGCCGGTGCGGTGGAGGGCGACGCCCGCCGTCTCGGCGCGCGCTTCGAGGATCGCGATCACGTCATCCGCGACGGCGCCGACGTCGACGGGCTCCTTGTGCAGATCCGTGAGCGGCCGCGCGAAGGTCAGGTAGTCGCGGAGGATGTTCTCCATCCGCGACACCTCCCCGGCGATGACCTCGAGCCGCTCGCGCGAGCGCTCGTCGGCGGCGCCGCGGGTGAGGAGCTGCACCAGCCCCTTCACGGCGGAGAGCGGGTTCTTCAGCTCGTGGGCGACCTTGGAACCCATGCACTCGAGGCCCTGGGCGCGGGCGTTGGCCGCGTCGAGCACGTCCTCGCGCGTCCGGGCGAGGGTCTCGCCGATGCGCTGGTAGGCGTCGCCGAGCGCGGACGCGCTCGCGTACATCAGGTAGAGCGTGAAGAGGATCGACCAGGCCGCGAGCGCCACGTGGTACGGCCGCGCGATGGGCGGCCCCGAGAGCCCGGCCGGCAGGAGCGCGACGGCGACGACGAGCGCGGCCGTGTAGACGCCCTGGATGGTGCTCTCCCGCCCCCGGCCGAAGACGTAGAACGTGCCCATCGTGGCGCCGAGGATCCCCGGCCAGAGCGGGCTCGTGAGACCGCCGGTGAGGGCCACGATGCCGGCCTGGCCAGTGACGAGGATCAGGTGCGACCCGAAGAGGGCGCGCTGCTCGATGCCGATGCGCCGCGAGCGGGCGGCCTCGAAGAGGCACTCGACGAAGATCGCGAGGTGGATCGCGAAGACCGCCGCGACGCGGGCGGGCGGGAACCCCGCGGCGAAGAGCAGCGAGCTCACGATGGCGACGGAGGGGACCGTGCGCAGCGGACGGCGCTGCACCCACTCGTTCGCCGTGACGCGGGTGTGCGCCGCCCGGACGGCCTGGTAGCGGGAGTCCGACACGCTCCGCTGCGTTGCCAGCGCCGTGCCGTCGAGGAGAGGCTCGCTCACGCGGGCATCATAGTCGGAGCGCGGGGGGAGGCCCTGTCGGAAGGCCGACAGGTCTGCCGGAAATCCGACGTGGATCCCCGACGGCGCCGCGCGCCGCGCGCGTTCCGCGGCGCTCCCGGGGGGTGGCACGCGTCGTGATGAGCGGCCGGCCATGACGACCACCTTCGATGACGCCAGCCTGGATCCCTCGGTGACCGAGACCCCCAAGGCTCCCCCCGCGAAGAAGATCCGCCGCGCCACCATCGTCCTCCCCGCGCTGGTCTCCCTGGCGGCGGCCGTGGGGGGCGGGATCTACTGGTACGGCCTCGGCGCCGAGTCCACCGACGACGCGCAGATCGAGGGCCACGTGGTGAACGTGGCGACGCGCGTCCCGGGGCAGGTCGCGCGCGTGCTCGTGAAGGACAACCAGCTCGTCGAGGCCGGCGACGTCCTCGTCGAGATCGACGACGCCGATTACCTGGCCAAGCTCGCCGGGGCGCGCGCGGACCTCGCCTCGGCGGAGGCCGCGCTCGCGAGCGCCCGCGCCCAGCTCGCGCTGACCGAGCGCACCGTGGACGCCAACCTGGTCCAGGCCAAGGGCTCGCTCGCGCAGGCGTCGTCGGGCTGGGCCGCCACGCGCGCGTCCGGCGAGCAGGCCAGAGCCGACATCGCCGCCGCCGAGTCGCGCCGCGCCCTGAGCGAGACCGAGCTCCACCGCGCCGAGGCCCTCCGCCGGGACGGCGCCATCGCGCAGGCCGAGCTCGACAACCGCCGCGCGATGTTCAATCAGGCAGTCGCGCTCGTCGCCGAGGCGCGGGCGCGCCTCTCGGGCGTGGACGCCTCCGCGGCCAGCACGGCCGGCCTCGTCGCCGCGTCCGAGGGGCGGCTCGCCGCTGCGAAGGCGGGGCCGGAGCAGATCGACGCCGCGCGCGCGGCGGCTTCCGTCGCCGAGGCACGCGTGGAGCAGGCGAAGGCCGCGCTCCGCGTGGCGGAGCTGAACGCGTCGTACACGACCATCAAGGCGCCGGAGCGCGGCGTCGTCTCGCGGCGCACCGTCGAGCCCGGTCAGGATGATCTCGCCGGAGCGCCCGCTGCTGGCGCTGGTCCCACCCGACGACCTGTGGGTGGTCGCCAACTTCAAAGAGGACCAGCTCGCGGACATGGCCCCCGACCAGGCGGTCGAGATCCGCGTCGACACGTACGGCCGCCGCGCGTTCAAGGGGCACGTGGAGAGCCTCGCCGGCGCCTCGGGCGCGCGCTTCGCGCTCCTGCCGCCGGACAACGCGTCGGGCAACTTCGTCAAGGTCGTCCAGCGCGTCCCCGTGCTCGTGCGCTTCGACGGCGCGCCCGGCGTCTCGCTACGCCCGGGGATGAGCGCGTTCGTCACCGTCTCCACCAAGGCCCGCTGAGGCGAGGCGACCATGGGCACCACCACCATCACAGGCTCCAAGCTCGGCATCACGATCGCCGTGATGTGCGCCGCGCTCATGGCGATGCTCGACATCTCCATCGTGAACGTGGCGCTCACCGACATCCGCGCGAGCTTCGGCACGCCGCTCGACCAGATCGGCTGGGTCTCGACGGGCTACATGATGGCCAACGTCGTCGTCATCCCCATGACCGGCTGGCTCCAGCGGCGCTTCGGTTACCGCCGCTACTTCGCGGGGTCGATCCTCCTCTTCACCGCCGCCAGCGCGCTCTGCGGCACCGCCTGGAGCCTGCCTTCGCTCGTGGGCTTCCGCGTCCTCCAGGGCGTGGGCGGCGGCGCCATCATCCCCACCGCGCAGAGCATCCTCTTCGCCCGCTACCCCCGCGAGGAGCACTCGATGGCGGGCGGCATCTTCGGCCTCGGCGCGGTCACCGGCCCGCTGCTCGGGCCCACCGTGGGCGGCTGGCTCATCGACGTCTCGAGCTGGCACTGGATCTTCCTCGTCAACCTCCCGGTCGGCATCGTCGCCGCCGGCCTCGCCTACCGCTTCATCGAGGAGCCCGGGTACGCGCGCCCGGACGAGCCCATCGACGCGTTCGGGATCGGCCTGCTCGCGGTCGGCATGGCCACGCTCCAGTACGTCCTCGAGGAGGGCAACCGCGACGGCTGGGACTCGAACGAGATCCGCGTCATCGCGACCGTCGCGGTCATCGCGCTCGTCACGTTCGTCGTGCACGAGCTCGAGACGCCGCACCCCGTGGTCGACCTGCGCGTCTTCGCCAACCGGAGCTACAGCGCCGGCACCGGGATCAATTTCCTGCTCGGCGTCGCGCTATTCTCGGGCTCGTACCTCTTCTCGCTCTACTGCGGCGTGGTGATGCGCTACTCGGCGCTCGACACGGGCAAGATCTTCCTGGTCGCGGGCCTCGTGCAGATCGTGCTGATGCCGCTCATCGGCAAGTTCTCCGGGCGCGCAGACGGCCGTGCGCTCGTCGCTTTCGGCGTCCTCGCGGCGTGCCTCAGCCTGTGGATGAACGGCCACCTCACGAGCCAGGCTGGCTTCTGGGACCTGGCCAAGCCCCAGATGGTGCGCGCCTTCGCCCTCGGCTTCGTCTTCATCCCGCTCTCCGTCATCACCCTGTCGGACCTCTCTCCTTCGGTGCGTGGCAACGCGACGGGCCTCTTCAACCTCACCCGCGAGCTCGGCGGCTCGATCGGCACGGCGTGGATGAGCGTGTCCATCGACAACGCCAGCAAGCTCTACGGCGCGCACATGGGAGAGGCCATCAACGCCTACAACCCGATCGCAAACGAGCAGCGCGCCGCGCTCGAGGGCGTCGCCGCGACGCTCCCCGATCCCACCCAGACCGCGACCTCCATCCTCTCCCTCCGGGTGCAGCTCCAGTCGCTCATCCGGTCCTTCAACGACAGCTTCCTCGCCGTGGCCGCCGCCTTCGCCGCCGGTCTCTTCCTGGTGCTGCTCCTCAAGCAGGCCGACCCGACCGTGAAGATCGAAGGCGCCCACTGAAGAGAAATCCCATGAGAACCCTCGCCCATGCCGTCTTCGCGTCCGCGCTGGCGCTCTCGCTCGCCGCGACCGAGGCCCGCGCCGACGCTCCTCCACCCGCGGCCGCCGACACGCTCGACGCCCGCATCAGCGCGCTCTTCACGCCCGGCGCCGGGCTCTTGGCCGACGAGGTCGCGCGCCGCGCCGCCGACACGAGCTTCGACGTGCGGGCGCGTCGCGCCGAGGTGGAGGCCGCCGCCGCGGCCGTCGACGAGGCCATCGTCGGCTACTTCCCGCGGCTGTCGCTCACCGCCCGCTACCTCCGCCTCGACCCGCTCCCCGATCAGGTGCTCGGCAACCTCCTCGTCGTGGCCCCGACGGCCGCGACCGGGCCCCTCAAGCCCGGGACGCCAATCCTCAACGAGCCCATCGCGCTCCCCTCGCTCTCGAACATGACGACCCTCCACGCCAACCTGACGATCCCCGTCTCGGACTACGTGCTCCGGATCGTGCAGGGCCACGAGGCCGCGAAGGCGTCGGCACGCGCGGCGGAGCAGACGGAGCTGGCGTCGCGCCTCGAGGCAGCGCTGGGTGGGCGCGTCGCCTACTACGCCTGGGCGCGGGCGCGGCTGGAGGCCTTCGTCGCCCACCAGGCGCTCGAAGAGGCGCGCGCCCACCTCGTCGACGTGCGGCACGCCTTCGAAGCCGGCTCGACCTCGATGGCGGACGTCCTCCGCGTCGAGGCGCAGGTCGCGAGCAGCGAGCTGCTCGTCCAGCGCGCCGAGGGCCTCGCCCATACGACCGAGGAGTCGGTGCGCGTCGCCGTGCACGACGCCGGCCCGGCGCGCGCCTACGCGCTCGGAGAGGACGTGCGCGCCCCGCTGCCGCCGCTCGGCACCCCGCGCGACGTAGCCCGGCTCTACGCGGAGGCGCTGGACAGGCGCCCCGAGATCCGCGCCCTCGACGAGACCGCGTGGTCGCTCAAGGAGCAGGGACGCGTGGCGCGCGCCGCCGCTTACCCCCGCTTCGACCTCCTCGGGCAGGTCTCGTACGACAACCCGGACCAGCGGATCTTCCCCCCGACGCAGGAGTTCAAGGCGGGCTGGGCGGCCGGCGGCCAGATCTCGTGGACGCTCAACGACATCGGCACCGGCGTGACCAAGGGCAGGGAGGTCGACGCGCGCCGCGCCGAGATCGAGGCCCAGAAGCAGAAGGTGCTCGACGCGCTACGCAACGAGGTCACGCAGGCGGAGCAGGCCCTCGAGGACTCGGAGGTGGCGATCGAGACCGGGACGCGCGGGCTCGCCGCCGCGGAGGAGTCGTACCGGGTGCGCCGGTCGCTCTTCCAGAACGGACACGCCACCAGCGTCGAGCTCTCCGACGCCGAGACGGAGCTCACCCGCGCCTCGCTCGCGCTGGTCAACGCCCGCGTGGAGCTGCGCGTGGCGAGGGCGCGGCTCCTGCACGCGATCGGGCGCGACGCGGCGGCAGGCGCCGCGCGCTGAGCCACGCGGGCGCCGCGACGCCGCTTCGCCGGACGAACCTCGGACGGATGCACTGTTGGCGCGGGCTATCCTCCCGCGCGCGGCGTCGACGGGCCCTGCCCCGCGGCTGAGGTCGCGCCCGCGGCGCGGCGGCGCACAATGACGACCTCGACCGCCTCGGACTCCTCCCGCCGCGCGGGCATGAAGGCGGAGGCCTTCGCTGCGAGACTCCGGCGCCGGGGGCGTGACCGCGGCAAGGGTAGCGGCGGCCTTCGGAGCCGGCGCGGACGACGCGTCATCGGGCCGCGCTTCCGCGGGTGGCGCTTCCGCTGGCGGCCGAGCCTTGCGCTCGAAGACCTGCACCGCGGGCTCGTTGAGCACGAACGCGCTGCCCTGGCTCGGGCCCATCTGCCCGGAGATCGCCGCCAGCCAGAGGGGCCACTGCTTCGACGCTTCCTCGAGCTTCGCCCACATCCGCGGCCGGAGCGCGACGGTGACGATCCTCCCGCCGCAGTCGAGCTTGAACTCCTTCCAGCCGTGCTTGGTCGTGGTGACGTCGGCGGGTAGCTCGTTGATCTTGATCGCGATCTCCAACTTCCCGGGGGACGGCATGGGCGCGAGCATGCGCTCCTCGGGTTGGCTTCGCGAGCCGGTGAGCCTGGAGGGACGCGGAGGGCCACGATCCGCCGCGGCTTGGGCGTGGCCGTCGTCCAGAAAGCCGATCAGGAGACGGGTGCGCTGACCGAGGGCGTCGTGCGCGACGTTCTCACCCGCTCACCCGAGCACCCGCGCGGGATCAAGGTGCGCCTCGAATCGGGAGAGGTCGGACGGGTGCGCAGGATCCTCTCGCGCTGAGGGGCGATCCACGGGCGAGGACGCGGAACGGCGGTGCCGGCTGGAGACGGTGGTGCTCGCCGTCGGGGACCGCTGGGGCCGAGCGGCGGGAAGCTCGAGCGCCGCGCCATCCAGCTCGGGCTCCGCGGCGACTACCTGCGCCGCTACGGGCGCGAGTGGATCGTTGCCATCAACGACGTCTCGCGCTTCGTCGACGAGCAACGCGGGCACGTCCTCGCCGGTGACCTCGAGGCCCTCGTCACGCCCGCCGAGGACATCTACCCCGTGGACAACGCCGACGTCGCGGCCCGTCTCGGCGTTGCAGGATGCCCCTGACCAACGCACACTTCAGCTTGCCTTCTCTGTCGATGTCTCGTTCCCCCGCCCAGATCCTCGCAGCGCTCCAGCCCCACGCGCGCTTCCCGAGCGTCGTCCACGGACCGCAGCACTGGGCGCGGGTGGGTGAGGAGGGGCTGATCGCCCGGGAGTGCGAGCCGCCGGCGCCTACGGCGCCTCTTCCTCGTCCACGGGCGGCGGAGGGGGCATGAAGAGGTGCATCCCCAGCGGCATCTCGGGTACTTCGACGAGCAGGAGCCTCCCATCGCGACCCCGGGTCATGCAGCCGAGCATGATCAAGCGCTCTATCATGTCGTCGAGGCCGTCCCGTGGGACGTCCTTTAGCTCGGGGTGACGGCGCAGCGAGGCGCGGTCCCAGAGGGTGGGGAGAGGCCGACCCTGGACGGGGCGCACCGGGTTGGCGACGATGCGGAGGACGAGCCAGCCCACGCGCTCGCGCTCCTCGGTACCGCCCAGGGTGAGCGTGCCCCGCGCGTCCTCGATCACGTCGTCGTCTCCGACGAGCATGTCGATCGCGTCCTCGAAGATGCCGTCCCCCAGCTCCACGATGGCCGGGTGGTGGACCAGGCTCGCGCGCGACCAGCGGACAGTGCCCTCTCCGGCGGGCGGCTCGAGGATCCGCCGGATCAGCGCCGTCATCCGCTCCATCCAGCAGATCAGGCACCATTTGGAGCCGGAAGCGCGGGAGAGGGCGTTGCAGTCGGCGCAGAGCTCGGGGTCGCAGTCGGACATGGGTGGGAGAGGTCAGTCTACCGGACGCTGTGCCTGGCGGTGGTCCCGGGCACGCCGCTCGTCGAGGAGAGGGCCTCCCTCATCGAGGAGAGGGCGTCCCTCGCCGAGGAGAGGGCCTCCCTCGTCGAGGAGAGGGCGTCCCTCGTCGTGCGAGAGCTCCACGTGCGCCGCGGCGTGCACGTACCAGTTCTGCGGCCCGAGCGGCGGGGGGTACCCGTCGACGGCCTGCAACGACTGCATCAACCGGAGCTGCTGCGCGGAGTACGACGCCTGTACGGAGGGCACGGCCTCGGGCTGCGGGTCGTGCGTCATCGAGGGTGTGGGGGGCGGCTGCGAGTCGAATGCGGACTACATGGCGTACAAGCAGTGCGTCACGAGCTCGTGCAGCGCGGTCTGCGGGGCGGCGATCGCCATGCTCTGATTCCCGTGTCACCATCGGGCCATGGATGAGCTCCCCATCTGGACCCGGGAAGACATCGTGCGGTTCACCCACGACGACGACAACGACGTGCGAATCTGGGCGTGGGCGTGGCTCGCCCGCCATCACCCCGAGGAGGCCGGGCGGCAGGCGGCGCGCGGCGTCGCCGACCCCTCCGTGCTGGTCGTGTATGAGGTCCTCGCCGCGCACGAAGCCCATCCGACGCCGGAGGCGGCGGTCGCGATCGAGGCGCTGCGGGCCCGTGAGGATCTCGCCCCGAAGGTGCGCGAGGCGATCGATCGCCTCGGCCAGCCCGCGCCCCTGAGGCCCGCACCGAGCGACTTCGACCTCGAGCTGGCGCGGTTCGAGAGGGATCCCGAGGAGCTGCGGCGCCGCGCCCCCGCGATGATCCGCAGCGAGAACGCGAGCCACCGCATCCGCGCGTTCCTCGCCCTCGCCCGCCAGCAGCACCGCTGGGCGACCGACATCATCCTGGAGCACTTCGCCACCCTCGTCACGTCGAACGAGGACACCCAGCTATGGGGCGCGCTCGAGGGTCTCCGCGATCCCCGCACGTTGCCCGCGATCCTCGCCGCCTGGAGCCCCGGGCAGTGCCGCGCCGCCCAGATCTACGCGCGCATCCACCGCCTCGCGGGCATGACGGGCCCGCTGCCGGAGGGCATCGCCCGCGACGCGGAGGAGGGCGCGCGCTACGACGAGCGCCGGAACGACTTCCACCGCCGCAACGGCAGGGTCGCGTACCCGAGCGCTCGACGCATCGCGCTCCTCTGCCGCACCTGCCGCAGGACCGGGGAGTACGAGTGCGACCCCCCGACGATGGCGGAGATGGCCAGGGGCCTCGACCCGATGAAGAGCCTACGGGTGCCGGCGCGCTTCCCGTGCAAGTTCTGCGGCACGCAGGGCGAGTTCGAGGCGTCCATGGCCTCGGCGTTCTCGCTGGCGGGCGGGGCGATGGCCTACGCGGGCAAGAGGAAGGGGCGCGGGTAGAACCAAGTGCCGCCGTTCGCCGCGATCCCGGCGCGGTCGACCTGCGACAGTCGATGAATCTCCTCCCGCAGCCGCGCGGCGCCCTCCGGGGTCGCGTAGTTCTTCACGCCCGGCGGCAGCTCGGCGCCGATCGGCCTCGTGGGCGCGTCGTCGTCCTCGTCCGACTCGCGGGTGAACGCCTTGCTCATCGCCTCCCGCAACCGCTACCACGCCAATCGGGCGGAGGGCACGGACCGGGACCTCCTCCCCGCCGGCTCCTCTCACCTCGAGTCGCTTGCCCCCGTCGGTGATCGGCTACCTTCGCCTGGATGGCCATCATCGACGCCTGGATCCAGCACCCCACCGCGCGGATGCTCCGCGACCCCATGTTCGCCTCCATCCGTCGCTGGACGGGCGCCTCCATCCCCGACGAGCTCCCGCTCGACCTGACCCTCGCCGCGCTGGACGCCGCGTCGGTCGATCGGGCCATCCTCACCGCGTGGTGGGGCCCGGCGGGCCCGCTCGTCTCCAACGACGAGGTGGCTGCCTGAGCCGGCGCGCGGCGGCCTCCGCGCCCGCCTGCACGCTCCCGGGGAACACGCCTTGCAGCCTCCGGGGCGTGGAAACCTCGAGCGCAGCCCTCTTCAACGCCGACGTCGACCGCCCGCTGAGCGAGCGGGGCCGTGTCTGGACCGGGCCGCTGGGCCCCGGGCTCCGGTGGACGGCCGGGTCCGCCCTGCAGCGCGAGCCACGACGCGGGGCCGACCGCCGGAGGCGCCGCCGGAACGTCGCGCTCACGGCGGCGGTGGTGGCGGCCGTGGGGATCGCGGTGACGGCGGCGCGCTCGTCCCACAGCAGGCGCCGGACCCTGCGGCGGCTGGAGCGGAGCCTGCACAGGGCCGTCAGCGCGTTGTAGCGCCCCGCCAAGCCGCTCGTCCTTCACGCCGAGCGGCTCGTCCAGCATGCCCATCCGCGCGTCCAGCTTGCCCATCCGCGCGTCCAGCTTTCCCATCCGCGCGTCCAGCATGCCGAGCCGCTCGTCCAGCTTTCCCATCCGCGCGTCCAGCATGCCGCGCCGCTCGTCCAGCTTGCCCATCCGCGCGTCCAGCTTGCCGCGCCGCTCGCCCAGCTTGCCCATCCGCGCGTCCAGCTTTCCCATCCGCGCGTCCAGCTTGCCCATCCGCGCGTCCAGCTTGCCCATCCGCGCGTCCAGCTTGCCCATCCGCGCGTCCAGCTTGCCGCGCCGCTCGTCCAGCTTTCCCATCCGCGCGTCCAGCTTGCCCATCCGCGCGTCCAGCTTGCCGCGCCGCTCGTCCAGCTTTCCCATCCGCGCGTCCAGCTTGCCCATCCGCGCGTCCAGCTTGCCGCGCCGCTCCTCCAGCTTGCCGCGCCGCTCCTCCAGCTTGCCGCGCCGCTCCTCCAGCTTGTCGAGCCGCTCGTCCAGCATGCCGAGCCGCTCGTCCTGAATGTGCGGCATCCGGGTGCATCGAAGCACGAGCGGCACCTTCGCCCGATCGACGGAGGCAGGTATGTTTCGCTCCTACATTCCCACAGATCTTTCCTTGCGCCTCGGCCTGGCGGTCGTCTTGCTCGCGGGCTGTTCTTCGTCGCCCGATCGGCATGCCGCCGAACTACCCCGAGTGGTCGGGGACCGGGATTGGCGCCGGGTCCATGGGGCACGTCGCCGTCGGCTCCGGCTCGAACACCGGGGAGGGGTGCAGCAGCAGCGTCGCCGTTTTCGACGCGTCCGGGGCTTCTGCGGGGAGCACCGTCACACCGAGCGGCGGCGTCGAGTCTTGCACCGCGGGCGCGGGCCCTACGTTCGATCCTCAGGACAAGCTGCTCTACGATTGGAGCGTCATGGCCGGGCAGCTCATGGGGAGGGACTACGCCGGCTACGTCGGGGAGTCCGTGAACCAATCGTTCAACTGGCTCCACGACCCGGCCTTCGCCCAACCCGTCTCCATCCAATTCCTGGGTGCCGACGCCGCGGGCAACTTCTTCGTCCAGGCCAACGTGCAGACCACCGCGGTGGGAGCAGGCATCGACTTCGGCCTGGGCATGGTCACGGGCACCGTGCTGCTCCATTACGATCCGAGCGGCACGCCCCTCGGGTAGCCTCCTCTGGAGCAAGCGCTTCGGGGCGAGCGGCGCGAGCGTGACCGGCATCTCGGCGCTCAGCGCGACGACGGCCGGCGGGCTGGCGATCGCGGTCGGGCTGAGCGGCGCCGTGGACTTCGGCTGCGGCGCCGTAACCTCGGCGTCGGGAGCGACGCCGTTGTTCGCGGACTTCGACACGACGGGCACGGTCGTCTTCAGCCGGGTCGTCACGCTGGCGAGCGGGTACGCCCACCTCGGCCCGGTCGCCGACGGCCTCGGCGGCTTCTCGTACGCGGTGCAGCCGTCCCTCGACGCCTGCGCCTGCACGAGCGACTTCCAGTGCGGGGGCGGCAGCTTTCCGCCGCTCTCGTCGTGCGTGAGCGGGACGTGCCAGCCTTGCCAGGCGCTCCCCTCGTCGGGGGGAAACATCGTGGTGACCCGCTTCGCGCCCTGACGGGCGCAGGCCGGATCAGAACGCGCCGCCCGCCCCGACGAGCATCGACCAGGCGCTCCCGCCCTGCGGGTTCCGCTCGACGCCGCGGCTGAGGTCCTCGCCGAACGAGGGGCGGAGGTTGAAGCGCGCGCCGATCTTGATGTGCTCGGTGAGCATGCGCTCGACGCCGATCGTGCCCGGGATGACCAGCGCCGCCGGCGAGCCGCCGGGGCCGGACCAGCCGGCGTAGCCGAGGCCGATCACGGCGTAGGGCTGCACGGGCGCCTCGTCGGCGCGCAGGATGTTGTAGCGGAAGCCGCCGTCGAACGAGTTGTAGACGAGGGTGCCGGCCTCGTCGGAGCGCGCGTTCGCGGCGCCCACGTAGTTGCCCTCGGCCGCGATGCGGGGCGTGAACTCGGCCGTGACGCGGACGTTCCAGGCCGGGCCCACCTTGCCGGCGCCGTTGATGTAGCCGAGGAGGCCGGCGCCGCCCTCGACCGAGTACTCGGGCTTCGGGACGTTGGTGACGAGAGGCTGATCGGCCGGCGGCGGCCTCGGGACCTGGATGTTGATGTTGGCCCCCGGTTCGCCCGGCGGGGTGTTCTGCGCAAGGGCCGGGCTCGCCAGCGTCGCGACGCACGCCGCGGCCCCGATCGTCATCGTCGCTCGCGTTTTCATCCTCTCCTCCTGAGCCACAGCGAATCCGCGCGCCCTGCCCTGTGTGCGCCGGGCGCTCTCGCGTCGGCCGTTTTGCAAGAAGCGGGGCAGCCTCGGGACGGACCGCCGAGGCCGCCTCACGGGCGAGCGCTGCCGGAGGCACGCAACTTGGCCCACGTCGTCGCGTCCTGATACCGCCGCGGAATGCGGTCGCGCTTCTTCCTCCTTCCCGCGCTCGCCCTCGCGCTCACGAGCGCGAGCTGCCCGTGGACCGAGGACCGAGCCGCCCTCGTCCACGCCGAGCCCGCGCCCACGAAGGTCTCCCCCGTTCCCGCTCCCGTTCCCGTTCCCGATCTCCGGAGATCGGGAACGAGATCGGGAACGGGAACGGGAACGGGCTCGAGCGCCAGCCTCGGGGCGCCACCTCCTCCTCCGAGCCTCTACACCACCGTGCCCCCCGAGCTCGTCGACGACGGCTCGGACGACGTGAAGGAGGCCGATCCGACGCCGCCTCCCCCGGAAGGGCGCGACGCGGCCGAGCTCGCGTCCACCGCGCGGGAGACGTGGGTCTACGCCGAGCCTCGATGGAAGGCGCGGCGCATCGGCTACCTGCGCGCGGGCGCCGTCGTCGCGCGCAGCGCCACGCCGGCGGCGAAGAACCCGACGTGCCCCGGCGGGTGGTACCGGATCGAGCCGCGCGGCTACGTCTGCGTGGGCGAGCGGGCCACGCTGAACATCTTCGATCCGATCGTGGAGACCTCGGCGAAGCGGCCGAGGCGCGACGGGCTCCCGTACACGTACGTGATGTCACGCTCCCCGGCGCCGCCGCTCTACGCGCGCTTGCCGGAGCCGGACGAGGCGCTCCGCTTCGAGCCGGATCTCGCCCGGGACGCTCCGGCAGGCGGCGCGGATGGCGCTCGAGCCGGGGTACGTCGCGCCGCCGCCGGCCGAGCCGGTGCCGGGCGTGCTCCTGTACGGCCGCGCGGCGCCCGCGCTCGGGGGCGAGCCGAGGCGGAGCCCCTCGGCGGTGGGGCTCGGCTACGCGGTGGCGCGGTCCGGGTTCGCGCTGCTCTCGACGTTCGATTACGAGGGGCGCCGCTACGGGCTCACGACGGATCTCGCCGTCCTGCCCATCGACCGGACGCGCGTGGTCGCGCAGAGCACGTTCGCGGGCATCCACCTGGACGACGAGGTGACGCTGCCGGTGGCGTTCGTGATGCGCCATCACGCGACGCGCCTGGTGAAGGGGCCCGGCGGGGTGCTCGTCCCGGGGGCGCGGCTCGGCTTCCGGGAGGCGGTGCCGATCACGGGCGAGGAGCGGCGCGTCGGGGGCGTGGGGTACTTCGTGGCGAAGGACGGGAGCCTCGTCCCCGCCGAGCAGGCGGTCCGGATCGATCGGCCGTCGCGGTGGCCGGCGTGGGCCACGGCGGGGCGCCGGTGGATCGACGTCTCGATCCTGCGGCAGAGCCTCACGGCGTACGAGGGGAGGAAGCCCGTCTACGTCACGCTCGTCTCCACCGGCGCGGACGGGCTCGGCGACCCGAAGACGACCCACTCGACCATCCAGGGCGCCTTCCTGATCCACACGAAGCACGTCTCCGTGACCATGGACGACGACCGGATCGACGACGCGTTCGACTTCCGCGACGTCCCCTTCGTCCAGTACTTCACCGAGGGCTTCGCGCTCCACGCGGCGTACTGGCACGACGACTTCGGCACGCCGCGGAGCCACGGCTGCGTCAACCTGGCCCCGAAGGACGCCGCCTGGCTCTTCGGCTGGACGGACCCCCAGGTGCCCGAGGCGTGGCACGGCGCGCTCTCGCTCCGGAAGGGTACGCTGGTCTACACGCACCCATAGCGCGGCGGGCGCTTCCGCGCCGGCGAGAGAAGCGCTAAAGCCGGCGCATGCCCGACCCCCTCCCGCTCGACCAGCTCATCGGCCTGGACCCGCTCCTCACGGACGAGGAGCGGATGATCCGCGACACCGTCCGCCGCTTCGTGCGCGAGCGCTACCTGCCGCGCGCAGCCGCAGCTCTTCGCGCAGGAGAAGTTCGCGACGGACCTGATCCCGGAGATCGCGCGGATGGGCCTGCTCGGCGCCACGCTCCAGGGCTACGGCTGCGCGGGGATGGGGTCGGTCGCCTACGGCCTCGCGCTCCAGGAGCTGGAGTACGGCGACAGCGGGCTCCGGAGCTTCGTGAGCGTGCAGGGGTCGCTCGCGATGTGGCCGATCTGGAAGTACGGCTCGGAGGCGCAGAAGGAGAAGTACCTGCCCAGGATGGCGGCGGCCGAGCTGATCGGCTGCTTCGGGCTGACGGAGCCGGACAGCGGCTCGGACCCGGGCTCGATGACGACGCGGGCGAGGACGGACGGCGATGCGATACGTGCTCACCGGGACCAAGATGTGGATCACGAGCGCGCCCATCGCCGACCTGGCGGTCGTGTGGGCCAAGGTCGACGACGGCGACGCCTCGTCGATCCGCGGCTTCATCGTGGAGCGTGGGATGAAGGGCTTCGAGACGCCCACCATCCACGGCAAGATGAGCCTCCGCGCGAGCCCGACGGGCGAGATCGTGCTGAACGAGGTCCGCGTGCCGAAAGAGAACGTGCTGCCCGGCGTGGAGGGCCTCAAGGGCCCGCTCGGCTGCCTGACGCAGGCCCGCTTCGGCATCTCCTGGGGCGCGCTCGGCGCCGCGCGCGCCTGCTACGACGCGGCCGTCTCCTACGCGCGCGAGCGCGTCCAGTTCGGCGAGCCCATCGCGTCGAAGCAGCTCGTGCAGGAGCAGCTCGTGGAAATGGGGATGGAGATCGCCAAGGGCCAGATCATGGCCTACCACTTCGGGCGGATGAAGGACGCGGGCGGCATCTCCCCCGTGCAGGTCTCGCTCTGCAAGAAGAACAACGTCGGCTGGGCGCTGAAGATCGCGCGGACGGCCCGCGGCATCCTCGGCGGCAACGGCATCCTGCTCGACTACCCCGTCGTCCGCCACATGCTGAACCTCGAGAGCGTGTACACCTACGAGGGGACGAACGAGGTGCACACGCTGATCCTGGGGAACGCGCTCACGGGGCACAACGCGTTCTGAGCAGTCCCGCCCCCGCTCCCGCGCCCCCTCACCCCCCATGGGCGTTACCCTGCCGGGCCGCCCCAAACGCCATCCTAACCGCGCCCGGAGCGAGCCGCCGTTTACGGCGGCTCGCGGAGGAAGCGGGGGCCGCAGGTCTGCTCGACGGCACCTGGTGCGAAGCCGCAGCCCCCGCTTCCTCCGCGTCCCGCCTTCGGCGGGACGCTCCGGGCGCGGTTGGGATTGGAAGCCCCTGGCGCAGGCTAACGCGCACGGAGGGCCGGGGGGTGAGGGCGCGAGGGAGAGGAGCTCGGTGTGCTCAGCTCTCGGCGGGCTTCGCGGTGGTGACGGGGGGCGCGGGCTTCTTCGGTCCCAGCAGGACGCCGAAGAGGGCGAGCGCGAGGAGCACGGCCTGCGCGGCGCAGGTCTCCACCGTCGGGTGGATGCCGAGGGCCGGGACGCTCGGCACGTGGAGCGCGTGGATGGGGAGCAGGCCGGTGAGCTGGAGCGCGGCCACGCCCTGGCCTGCGAAGACGATGGCGAGCGCGTAGAGCAGGGCGCTCGAGAACTTGAAGAAGGCCTGCGGGGGCGCGAAGCGGCCGGCGCGGGAATACAGGGCGACGAGCGCCACGAGCAGGACGGCGCCGCCCGCGGCCCCCGCGAGCGCGGCGCCGGGGCTGTCCTCGGCTCCGCGCGAGGCGAGGAGGGTCTGGTAGAAGAGGACCGTCTCGAAGGCCTCGCGGTACGCGGCGAGGAACGAGACGCCGAAGAGCGAGAGGGCCGCGCGCCGGGGCGAGACGTGCCCGCGGAGGAACTTCATCCAGCGGGCCACCTCGCTCTTCGCGAGCAGCGAGTAGCTCACGTAGAAGAGCACCAGCGTGGCGAGCAGCGCCGTCGCGCCCTCGACCATCTCCCGGCTGGCGCCCGAGATGGCGATGAGGCGCGAGGAGACCGCCCAGGTGATCGCGCCGAGGACGAGCGCCGAGCCCCAGCCCGCGTGGACCCAGCGGCGCTTGTCGCCGAGGCCGGCCTGCGCCGCGATGCCCAGGAGCGCGGCGATGAGCAGCGCCGCCTCGACGCCCTCCCGCAGGAGGATGCCGCCCGAGGCGATGGCGGTGGAGGCGAAGCTCGGCCGGTCGCCGCCGGAGGCGAGGAGCCGCTCGGCGTGCGTGACGTCGGCGAGCAGCTCGGCCATGGCGGCGTCCGACTCGGCCGTCGGCGCGCCGGCCTCGAGCTTCGCGCGCGCGGCGAGGAAGCGCTCCTCGATCGACGAAACGAGCGCCGCGTCCGAGGCGCGCAGGGCGCCCTCGGCCGGCTCGATGCCCTCGAGGTAAGCGTCGACGAGGTTGGCGCGGGCGGCGCCGCGATCGCCGCGCGTCGCGAGCACCCGTGCCCGGTCGATGCGCGCGTGGGCGAGCGAGAGCGGGCTCCTGCCGGCGCGATCCTCGTAGGGGGCGCGGCGGCGGAGATCGGCGAGGAGCGAGGGGAGCCGCGCCTCGGGGAAGCCGGCGGCGGTGAGCTCGCGCCTGAGGTCCTCGTCCGAGCGCTGGGAGAGCTCGGCGAGCGTGTAGGTCGGCGCGTCGTCGGCGGGCGCGGCAGCGTGCGGGAGGCCGGTGACGTAGAAGGCCAGGGCCCAGCGGTCCGCGTCGGAGAGGAAGGTGAAGGGCACCATCGCGGTGCCGTTGATGCCGAAGCGGACGGTGCCCTCGACGCGCAGCGGCGAGAGCGGGTCGCTCACCTTCGGGTCGTGGAAGTTGGCGGGGTGCGGCTGGAGCGCGCGGGCGCGCTGCGTGTCGGCGTGGCCGTCGGCCCCGTGGCAGGTGGCGCAGTGCTCGGCGAAGAGGGCGCGGCCCCGCTGGAGGTCCGGGGGGTGGGCGGGCGCCTGGGCGAGCTGAAAGGCCGTGGTCAGGGCGGTGCGCACCTCGGCGACGGCGGCGACGACCTCGGCCTCGGGCGCCTTGCGGTCGACGAGCGCCCGGACGCGGGCGACCTGCGCCGCGAAGTCGCCGTCGGGGGGCGGAGCGCCTGGATTCGGCGCGTCCTTGGGCGCCGGGGCGCGCAGGTTCTGGGCGATCTTGGCCGCCTCGCCGAGCAGGGCGAGCTGCTCGTCGTACTCCGACTGGACGAGGATGGCCCCGTTGGCGACGGCGCCGCCGTAGTCCCCCGCGGTGTAGCCGAGGATGTGGCAGAGGCGCTGCGCCTCGACCGCGGGCGGGTCGCCCTCGTCGGCGCGCGCGCCCCGCGGGGCGAGCGCGAGCAGGAGGAGAAGAAGAAGGGCGAAGCACCCCCGGGGGAGCCGAGGGAGCGCGGAGGGGTGATGCCGGAAGTCGACAATCACATTCAGTAGACCGTACGGTAGTCGAGATTCCAGGAGAATCAAGGGGACCGCGGCGGAAGGGGACGGCCGGTGGTCGTGGCGGCGCAACTCGGCTAAGACGGCCCCACCCTCGCACAGGAGCCCGCCGTGCGCCGTCCCCTCCTTACCGCCCTCGCCCTCGCCCTCCCGCTCCTCGCCTGCAAACCGCGCGAAGTGCCCATCGCCCCGGTGCCCGCGACAGAGGTGTCGAGCGCACCCGCCCCGGTCACGACGCACCAGACCCAGGGTGCACCGGAGGTGGCCCTCCCCCCGGCCTCCAACGGCATCCTCCCCCCCGGCGCGGCCGACTCGGTCCTCCCGCGGGCTCGCCGCCCATCGTCCGGGTGCTCGACGCGGGGACGGAGCCGCGCAGCGACCTCAGCTACACGATGAGCAAGGGCAGCGCGCAGCGGATGGCCATGGCGATGGACATGGCGGTGGGCATCAAGGTCCAGGGGCAGGCGGCGCCGCAGACGCCCATGCCCCGCATGAACATGACCTTCGACACGAGCGTCGCCGACAAGAACGCGGCCGGCGAGCACCGGATCGAGTCGCGCCTCACGGCCACCTCGGTCGACCCGACCGGCGCGCAGCAGGAGCAGATGGCCAAGGCCCTCCGCCCGCAGATCGAGGCGATGAAGGGCCTCGGCCTGCTCTACTGGGTCGACCCCAAGGGCCACGTGCACGACGTCCAGGTCGACATCCCCTCGGGCATGCCCGCCGCCGCGCAGCAGCTCATGGGCGGGATGAGCCAGTCGTTCGAGTCCATGGTGACGCCGCTCCCGCGCGATCCCGTGGGCGTCGGCGCCCGCTGGCAGGTCGTGAGCCGCATGACGACCGGCGGCGCCGACATCCTCCAGTCGGCCATCTACACCCTCAAGTCGCGGAGCGGCGCCCGCGCGGCCCTCGACGTGACGCTCGTGCAGCTCGCGGCGAACGACACCATCCACACGGCGCAGATGCCCGCCGGGATGTCGGCCAAGGTGAAGGCGTTCAGCTCGTCCGGGAGCGGGTCGACCCAGCTCGACCTCAAGAGCGTCGCGCCCGAGGGCGGCACGATGGCGCTCCGGACGGCGATGGATCTCACCGTGCAAAACCCGGGCGGTGGGCCGGGCGACGACAGCAGCGTCGAGACGACCACCACGATCCAGGTGACCCGCCCGTAGAACGATGCCCTCCTCCGCCATCGATCGCGTCGACGACCTCCCCGCCCTGCGCGCCGCCTATGGCCGCTTCCTGGCCAGCGGCCGCGTGCTGCTCACCGGGCACTCCCACCAGGCCTGGCCCGACGTCGCCCGCGACGCGATGCTCGAGGCGTTCGACGACGCGGCGCGCTTCGTCGACGACAAGTGGGACGAGGCCGTCTTCCCCCGCGTCCAGGCCGTGGGCGAGGCCGTCCTCGACCGCCTCGGCCTCGGCCGCGGCGACGCCATCGCCTTCGGCCGGAGCACGCACGAGCTCGTCTTCCGCCTCCTCTCGTGCCTCCCGCTCGGCGAGCGCCCCCGCATCGTCACGACCGACGCCGAGTTCCACTCCATGCGCCGCCAGCTCACCCGCCTCGCCGAGGAGGGCGTGCCCGTCGCCTGGGTCCCCGGCCGCCCGCGCGCCGAGCTCCCCGACCGCCTCCTCGAGGCCCTCACGCCCGGCACCGCGATGCTCGCCCTCTCCGCCGTGCTCTTCGAGGACGCGTACGTCGTCCCGCGCCTCGGCGAGATCCTCGCCCGCGCCGTCGAGGTGGGCGCAATCGTCCTCGTCGACGCGTACCACGCCTTCAACGTCGTCCCGCTCGAATGGGGCCCTGTCACGATGGGGGAGACCCCAAACCCCCGGCCCAGCCGGTCCGCGACGCGATCTACGTGACCGCGGGCGGCTACAAGTACGCCGAGTTCGGCGAGGGCGTGTGCTGGCTCCGCGTCCCCACCGGCTCCACGCTGCGCCCGCTCTACACCGGCTGGTTCGCCGACTTCGGCGCGCTGAGCGGCACGCAGGGCGGCCGCGTCGCCTACGGCCCCGGCGGCGCCCGCTTCGCCGGGGCGACGTTCGACGCCACCCCGTTCTACCGGGCCCACGCGGTGCTCCGGCACTGGCATCGCTTCGGGCTCGACGTCGCGCGCCTCCGCGCCGTCTCCACGCGGCAGACGCGGCGGATCCTCGAAGGGCTCGACGCCGCCGGCCACGCGGGCGCCGTCGTGTCCTCGCGCGACGACGCGCGGCGGGGTGGCTTCGTCGCCGTGCGCGCGCCGGGGGCCGACGCGATCGTGAAGCGCCTGCGCGCGGAGGGCGTGCTCGTCGACGCGCGCAACGACGTCCTCCGGCTCGGCCCCGCGCCCTACCTGACGGACGACGAGATCGACCGCGGCGTCCGCGCCGTGGCGCGCGCCCTCCACGAGTAACGGCCCACCGTGCGCTACCTGCCCCGGCTCGATCGCGATCGAATCATCGCCGTCACGCGGAAGAACCACGCGCTCTGGGGCAGCGACCGCCCGCTCCCCGCGTACACCAACTACGTCCTCCGGCAGCTCGACACCGCGGGCCCCGAGATCCTGCGCTACGTGGGGCTCGCGGACGCGAAGGGCCGGCTCGTCGGGTCGATCAAGCGCTACGGCCTGCTCCTGCGCGAGGGCAGCGGGCCCGCGCTCCGCACCGCGGGGATCGGCGCCGTGTTCACCGCGCCCGAGGCGCGCGGCCAGGGCGTCGCGAGCACGCTCGTCCAGGCCGTGCTCGACGAGGCGCGCGACCTCGGATACGCCGCCGCGCTCCTCTACACGGACATCGACCCCGCCTTCTACGCCCGCCTCGGCTTCGTCCCCCTCTCCCCCACGCGTGACTGGTCGATCCCGACCGAGGCCCTGCCCGTGAAGGACGCCCTCCCCGTCCGGCGCGCCGGCGCGCAAGAGCCGACCGCCTGCTCGGCTGGTACGAGGACGCCTGGCGAAAGGACCACCCCGCGTTCCTGCGCCACGCCCGATCGCGCGCCCTCTTCCGCTTCTTCCTCGTCCGCAGCTACATCGCGGGCGTGTGGATCGTCCGCCACCGCGGCCGCGACGCCGGCTACCTCATGGCCGGCCTCGACGACCCGCTCCGCGACCTCCCCGGCCCGCGCCCGCCCCGCCTCCTCTGGTTCGACGAGTCCGCGGCCCCCGGCGTCCCGCGCGATCGCATCTGGGCCACCGTGGGCGCCCTCGCCCGCAAGGCGCGGGCGAAGGAGGTCCACGGCTGGCTCGGCCCCGAGGGCGCCCCCGAGGGCGCCGCGCTCCACGCACGCAAAGAGGCCCTCCCGATGATCGCCCCGCTCGTGCCGGGCGTCCGCGTCCGCCCGCGCCGCGCGTGGCTCGACTCCTTCGAGCACTTCTGACGGTCACCGGGCTTACGCCCGATGCACTCCGAGCGCGATCCACCCGCGCGCTCGCGCAGCGCGGTGGTACGGGCACGGCGGCATGGCGAGCGACGCGTCCCCGAGCCTGCACGCGGACGCGCTCGGCTTCGGCGCGGTGCTCATGCACGCCATCGCGCACATCGCGCCGGCGCTCGGCCTCCTGGTCTCCATCCAGTTCACCGCGTCCTTCGCCGGCGTCGCGAGCCCGCTCGCCTACGGCCTCGCGCTCGTCATCGTGGCTTTGCTCGGGCTCTCGCTCACGCAGCTCGCCCGGCACATCCCCTCCGCCGGCGGGTACTACGCGTACATCAGCCGCACGGTGCACCCGCGGGCGGGGTTCCTCACCGCGTGGATCTTCTTCCTCTACGACCCGACCCTCACCGCGCTGAACCTGGCCTACTTCGGCTACCTGCTCCAGCAGACGGCGCTCACGGAGTGGGGGATCCGCTGCCCGTGGTGGGCGTTCTTCCTGGTCGGGCTCCTCGTCGTCACGACGCTCGTGTACCGGGGCATCACGCTCTCCGCGCGCGTGACGATCACGCTCGCGCTCCTGGAGATCGGCATCATCCTGGCGCTCTCCGTGTGGGCGCTCGCCACGCCGGGCCCCGCGGACGCGCCGGCGTGGGCGAGCTTCGTCCCCGCGGGCGCGCCGAGCGCGAGCGGGCTCGGGCTCGGCGTGGTCTTCTCGCTCTTCTGCTTCGCCGGCTTCGAGTCGGTGGCGCCGCTGGCCGAGGAGAGCGCCGATCCGCGCCGGATCCTCCCCCGGGCGATCATGGCCTCAATCGCGCTCGGGGGCGCCTTCTTCCTCTTCACGTCGTTCGCCGCGCTGCGCGGCTGGGGCACCGGCGACGTGGACGCGCTCGTGCGCTCGGCCGAGTCCCCGCTCTTCGCAATCGCGCGGCGCCTCTGGAGCCGGGCGTGGGTGCTCGTGCTCGTGGCCGTGCTCAACTCGGTGCTGAACGTCTGCGTCGCCTGCACCACCACCTCGACGCGCATGTTCTACGCGATGGCGCGGGCGGGCACCCTGCCGGGCGCGCTCGCCCGCATCCACCCGCGCTTCCGCACGCCCACGGGCGCCATCCGGCTCCAGACGGCGAATCTCGCTCGGCGTGGGGCTCGGGCTCGGCTTCGGGCTCGGCCCGCTGAACGCGTTCGCCTTCATGGGCGTGGTGATCACGCTCGGCCTGGGGCTCGTGTACAGCGCCGGCAACTTCGGGGTCTTCCGGTTCTACCGCGGCGAGCAGCGGCGGGAGTACCGGGCGATCCTGCACCTCGTGTGTCCGGCGCTGTCCACGGCGGCGCTCGTGTACACGGCCTACCGATCCCTCTCGCCGTGGCCCGCCGCGCCGCTCTGCTTCGCGCCGGTCGTGGTGGTGGCGTGGCTCGGGCTCGGCGGCGGGCTGGTGGGGCTCGACGCCTTCCGGGCGCGCCGCGTGGTGTGATAAACGCGGAGCCCATGCGAACGCTCTCCATCGACATCGGGGGCACGGGGATCAAGGCGCTGCTGCTGGGCGACGACGGCGCGCCGCTCACCGCGAGGGAGCGCGTCCTCACCCCGCAACCCGCGACCCCAGAGGCGGTCCTCGCCGTCATCGAAACGCTGGCGCACAAGCTGGGCGACTTCGACCGCAGCTCGGCCGGCTTCCCAGGCGTGGTGTGCGACGGCGTGATCAGGACCGCGCCGCACCTCGACCCCTCGTGGGCCGGCTTCCCGCTGGAGCGGCACCTCGCCGAGCGCACGGGCAAGCCGGCGCGCGTGCTCAACGACGCCGTGATCCACGGCCTCGGCGTCATCGAGGGCCGGGGCGTCGAGCGCGGTGATCACCCTCGGCACCGGCCTCGGCTGCTGCGTCTACAGCGACGGCGCCCCCGTGCAGCTCGAGCTCGGGCACCACCCCTTCCGCAAGGGCAAGGACTACGAGGCGTACATCAGCAACGCCGCGCTCCGCGACGCGGGCAAGCGCAGGTGGCGCAAGCGCGTGCGCAGGGCCATCGCCCAGATGGACGCGCTCATCAACTACCGGCGCATCTACATCGGCGGCGGCAACGCCCGGCACCTCGACGCCGAGAGCCTGCCGGAGAACACCACGGTCATCGAGAACGACGCCGGCCTGCTCGGCGGCATCCGCCTCTGGCGCTGACCCCAAACGCAATCTGAACCGCGACCGCCAGGGAGCGGGTGCCCGCGACGCATCGCTGCTCTGGCACCCGCTCCCTGGCGGTCGCGGTTCGGTGTCGTGGTCCCATCATCGGCGGCGCCGTCAGGCGCCCACGAACGCGCCGCCGCACACCCGCAGCGTGCTCCCCGTGACCCCGTGCGCGCCGGGGCTCGCCAGGAACACGATCGCCTGCGCCACGTCGTCCGGGAGCCCGCCCTGCGCCAGCGCGGAGAGGCGCCGCGCCGCCTCGCGGATCGACGCCGGCATCGCCGCCGTGAGGAGCGTCTCGATGAACCCGGGGGCCACCGCGTTCACCGTGATCCCGCGCCCGGCGAGGCGCACCGCCAGCGCCCGCGCGAGCCCGGCGACCCCCGCCTTCGACGCCGCGTACGCCGTCTGCCCCAGGTTGCCCGCGATCCCCGCCACCGACGACACGCAGATCACGCGCCCCTCGTCCCGCAGCAGATCCTCCAGCGCACCGTGGAGCCGCACCACAGCGTCGAGGTTCACCCCGAGCACCGCGTCCCATTGCGAAGGCTTCATCCTGGCGAGCGTCTTGTCGCGCGTGATGCCCGCGTTGTGGATGATCACGTCGACACCGCCCTGCCCCCGCACGGCCTCGGCCACCTTGCCGGGCGCATCGGAGCTGGCGAGGTCGGCCAGCACCGCCGTTCCCTTGATCTCCCCGGCCAGCGCCTCTGCCGCCGTCCCGTCATCGGGCCGGTCGACGCAGATCACGTGCGCCCCCTCGAGCGCGAAGAGCCGCGCCGTCGCCTCACCGATCCCGCGCGCGGCCCCGGTCACCAGCGCCACCTTCCCCGCGAGCGGCCGCATCAGCGGCACGTCCGCCACCGCACGCGCCGTGGCGCCCACGTGGATCGGCTGCGCCGTCACGAACGCCGCCCGCCCCGAGAGCACGAAGCGCAGGACCGGCCCGAGCCGATCCTCGGCCCCGCGCTCGACCTCGATCAGGTTCGCCGTCGACCCCGTGCGCCCCAGCTCCTTCGCCAGGCTCTTCACGAACCCGAGCAGGGCCGCCTGCGCCGCCGCCGCCTCCGGCGCAGTGCCCTCCACGGGCCGCCGCACGATCACCGCGCGGGCGCACGGCTCGAGCCGCGCGAGCAGCGGCTGGAAGAAGTCATACACGGCGCGCAGCGAGGCGACGTCCGCGAGGCCCGTCGCGTCGAAGACCAGCGCGTCGATGCGCGCCACCTCCCCGAGCGCGGCGAGCGGCGGCGTCTCGCGCGACCTGGGCGGAGGCGGCTCACTGCGCGGGGCCTTGGCCTCGACCAGGCGGCGCGGCTCGGGCGGCTGCGATTGCCCGCGCGCAGGCTCGGGAAGCTTGTACGCGGCGCGCAGCGCCTCCGGCACGGCCAGGTAGGGCACGGCGCCCGCGGGCGCGAGCCCGGCCGCGATCGCCCCCAGGCACTCGGCCGACCCGCCGCTCCCGACCACCGTGATGCGGCCGGACAGCGACCGCTCCTGCCATGGGCCGCCGTCGCGCCGCAGGCGCACGGGCAGGGGGATCGGGAGGCCCAGGCTTTCGACCAGACGGCGCGCGGCCGGGTGGAGCAGGAAGTCTGTCATCGCAAGGTTTCCGCCGAATCGGCTACGAGACGGTGAAGCTGCCCTCGAGGTACGCCGCCGGCGTCCGACCCGCCGCCCGTTCGTCGCCGACCCAGACAGAGGCCGCGTGGTCGCGCGCGGTGCTCGTATACACGGAGACTCGCGCCGGCAACACCAGGGGTTTGGTGAAACGGGCGTCGATCGCCCCGAGGCGCATCGGGTCGCTCGCCAGCGTCGCGCCGTTCAGCGCCTCGATCGCCCGCGCCAGGGTTGCGAAACCATGGAGGATGGTGGAGCGGAAGCCGGCGGCCCGGGCATAAATGCGCACCCAGTGAATCGGATTGAAGTCGCCGGTCAGCACCGCGAACGCGAGCCCCGCGCGCCGGTCGATCGAGAGCCGCGCGACCTCCTCCGCATCGGCAGGAACCGACGGGGGAGCCTTGCTCTGCCCGCGCCCTCCACCCCGCCCGCCGAGCGGCAGGTACACGCGCATCGCCGCCGTCACCGCGTCGGGCGCGCTCCGCGTCCCCGTCACCACCCCGACCGTGACGAGCGCCCGCCGCCCGTCATCGTCCACGGCCTCCACGCGGGCGCGCGCCTGGAGCGGCTCGCCGGCCGGAAGCGGCGCGCGCACGTCGATGCGACACCCTGCGTTGACGGCGCGCGCGTACGGGTACGGCAGCGCCGCGAGCGCCCGGACGGCGAGCGGGAAGCCCCACTGCGGGAAGAGGTGCGGCGGGAGGCACCCCCGGTACCATGCCGGGTCGCCGCCGACGTGCGCGATGTAGTCGCGGACGAGCGCGTCGGGCCGCGGCGGAAGCTCGGCCTCGACCCAGGGGCCCGGCACCTCGTGCGCCGCGCGGGCAGCACCGGCCGCGGCGCGACGCGGCACGAGGGCCGCGAGGGCGACGCCGCCGAGGGCGCGGATCACGGGGCCCTGCGCGAGGGCGTGGCGGAGGGGGACCATTCGCGCGGCGGATCGTTACCGAGGATGGACGTGGCAGGCAAGGCAGCTTTCCGAGCCCGAGCCTGAGCCCGAGCCCGATCCCGATTCTTCCGGATTTCGGGCTCGGGCTCGGGCTCGGGCTAGGCGGGCGGTCCCCAATCTCTTTCCCGCCCCTCGCCCGACATGCCCGCGCGGCGCGCGCGCCCCAGCATTCCACCCGGGCCGGGGAAGCCGGCGTGCGTGCGAGGTGGGCCATGGTGCAGCGGTGCGAAGTGTGCGGCAACGACTACGACAAGGCGTTCCAGATCATCCTCTCGGCGGGCGCCCCGCACACGTTCGACAGCTTCGAGTGCGCGATCCAGGCGCTCGCGCCCAAGTGCGAGCACTGCGGCGTCCGCGTCGTCGGCCACGGCGTGGAGAGCCACGGGCACATGTACTGCTGCGCGCACTGCGCGAAGGCGAAGGGCGTGGGGGCCGCGAAGGACCGCGCGTAGGAGGGCACGATGAACTGCAGCCGGGCGGATGTGGTGGGGGCGATCCGGGCGTACCGGGAGACGGTGCTCGAAGTGTGCTCCGCCCACCCGGACCTCGCCCTCCGCCTCTTCGACGACGACCCCACGCTCCTCGACGCGCTGCTCGACCTCGCGTGCCTCGCCATCGGGCTACCTCGGCACGTCTACGACGCCGCGATCGCGGAGGACGAGGAGCTGCTCGAGCTTCAGCGCCTCGCGATCAAGGAGATCGTCGCGGAGCCACCCGACCCCGGGCCGTACTCGGAGATCTCGCGCGAGTCCCCGGCGGGGACTCCGGAGAACTACCACACGCACGACTGGAACGGGATCACGCCTCCCGGGGGAGTGGGGGGGTCGTTCCCGCCTTAGAGCGGTGTGCGCTTGGGTTCGGTGCCCGCCTACCCGCCTACCGAACCGCGAGCGCGAGCGAGCGGGTGCCAGCGGGCACACCCGTCTTCATGCCCTTGCACGCGCCGCGCTGCCTGTAGCGCTACGCGTGCGAGGGCACGGAGACGCCGCGCCTCCTGGCGCCCGCTCGCTCGCGCTCGCGGTTCGGTAAGTGTGTGCTGATGCCGGGCGCCCGTGCCGCTCACCCCGCCCACGCGGCGACGCCGGCGAACTACCACACGCACGACTGGAACGGGATCACGCCTCCCGGGGGAGTGGGGGGGTCGTTCCCGCCTTAGAGCGGTGTGCGCTTGGGTTCGGTGCCCGCCTACCCGCCTACCGAACCGCGAGCGCGAGCGAGCGGGTGCCAGCGGGCACACCCGTCTTCATGCCCTTGCACGCGCCGCGCTGCCTGTAGCGCTACGCGTGCGAGGGCACGGAGACGCCGCGCCTCCTGGCACCCGCTCGCTCGCGCTCGCGGTTCGGTAAGTGTGTGCTGATGCCGGGCGCCCGTGCGCCTCACCCCGCCCACGCGGCGACGCCGGCGAACTACCACACGCACGACTGGAACGGGATCACGCCTCCCGGGGGAGTGGGGGGGTCGTTCCCGCCTTAGAGCGGTGTGCGCTTGGGTTCGGTGCCCGCCTACCCGCCTACCGAACCGCGAGCGCGAGCGAGCGGGTGCCAGCGGGCACACCCGTCTTCATGCCCTTGCACGCGCCGCGCTGCCTGTAGCGCTACGCGTGCGAGGGCACGGAGACGCCGCGCCTCCTGGCGCCCGCTCGCTCGCGCTCGCGGTTCGGTAAGTGTGTGCTGATGCCGGGCGCCCGTGCCGCTCACCCCGCCCAGGCGGCGAGCCGGGCCCCGCGCTCGAACGCGAGCGTCCGCTTCCGGGGAACGTCGTAATACCGGCAGAGGAGCTGCTCCTGTACCTCGAAGGGCAGCACCGGCGCGAGGGCGCGCAGGGGCGCGGGGAGGGCTCCTCGCGGCATCTCGGCGATGAGCCGCGCGGCGGCGCGCTGGAAGACGTTCGACATGAGCAGGTAGTCGGCCCGGAAGCGCACGTAGTCGCAGCGCCCCGCGTAGTGCCGGCGGTACACCTCCGCGAGCGCGCGCGGCAGATCCTCCTCGATGTGGGCGGCGACGCCGAGCAGCATCCCGCGCGCCATCTGCGTGCACGCTCCGCGCGCGCCCTCGTGGGCCCGCTCCATCTCGTGGAACGCGGCCTGCCAGTGCGCCTCCGCGCGGCCCGGGAAGCTCGCCCATCCAGCGGCGCAGGTTCTCGACGTAGTACGCGTGGAAGCGCGGGACGAGGCGCATGACCCACGCGCGGTGGGTGACGCGCCCTTCGCGGCAGTGCGCGAGCTGCGCCTCGGTCACGTACTGGTACACGCGCGTGAACCAGTACTTCGGGTCTCGCGCGCCCCCGAGCCGGTCGGCGAGCGCGCGCTGCTCGGCGGCCACGCGATCGGCCTCGTGCTCCAGCGCGGGCAGCGCGCACGGATCGTCCTCGAAGCGGAGCGCCGTCCGGGGCGTCGCCGAGTCCGCCCCGCGCACCACGCCCGCGAGCGCCTCGACGCTCGACCGGAGCTGCCCGTCCAGCACGCGCCGCGCCGCCATCCCGGCGCCCGGCACGGCGAAGTCGAACCCCACGTCCCACGCGAGCCGCGCCCCGTCGCCGTCGCGCCACAGCGTGATCTCGCCCACGTGGTCCCTGAGCGGCAGCCCGCGCACCACCCGGTACACCAGCCGCCGGAGCGGCTCGGCGTGCTCGATCACCTCCACAAACGACACGTCCTGCCCGGGCACGCGCACGGTCACCCGCCGCAGCGCCCCCACGCCCCCGGGATCGTCCCCGTCGCCCGGCGCCACCGACTCCACGCGCGCGAGCGACCAGGCGTTCATCCGGGCCGGATCCGTGAGAAAGGGCCACACCGCGGCCGGCGTCGCCGGCAGCGACCGTTCGAGCATCAGGCGCATGCCGAGCACATGGGCGGTGGCGCACGCAGCGTCCATCCGCCCGCTTGCGTAGGCTCAGCCCTTCTTTTTCGTCCGGAGCGCCTCGAACTGCGCCCGAGACGCGCAGTTGGCACTGGGGTCCGGCGCGATGGCACTGGTGTCCGGCGCGATGACACTGGTATCCGGCGCGATGACACTGTGGTCCCGCACGATGGCACTGGGGTCCCGCACGATGGCACTGGGGTCCCGCACGATGGCACTGGGGTCCGGCGCGATGGCACTGGGGTCCGGCGCGACGACGCTGGGGTCCGGCGCGATGGCACTGGGGTCCGGCGCGATGGCACTGGGGTCCGGCGCGATGGCACTGGGGTCCGGCGCGATGGCACTGGGGTCCGGCGCGATGGCACTGGGGTCCGGCGCGATGGCACTGGGGTCCGGCGCGATGGCACTGGGGTCCGGCGCGACGACGCTGGGGTCCGGCGCGATGGCACTGGGGTCCGGCGCGATGGCACTGGGGTCCGGCGCGATGGCACTGGGGTCCCGCACGCTGGCACTGGGATCCCGCGCGACGACGCTGGGGTCTCGCGCGACGACGCTGAGGTCCGGCGCGATGGCACTGGGGTCCGGCGCGATGGTCCTTGTGTTACGCGCGATGGTGCTTGTGTCACGCGCGATGGGCCGCGTATCACACGCGCCGGCGCTCACCTCCGGCGCGACGGTCCTCGCCTTCGGCTCGGCCCCTTCAGCGCAGGGTCCGGCAGCACGAGACGCCAGACCAAGGGCCCCGGCCACACCGGATTCGGAAGCTGCTCCCCGGTCTTCGCCCGGAACTTGTAGACCTGCCCCGTCGTCGCCTGCACCTGGATGAGATCCTCCGCCTCCTCCAGCACGCGCGCCTCGACCGTCCGCCCCGGCTCGTGGACGTGCTGGAGCGTCACGAGGGGCTCCGGCTCCGGCTTCGGGTGGAAGACCTGGACGTGGAGGAACGGCATCTCCGGCACGGCGGCGAGGAGCGCGTTCAGGCGGCCGACGTGCGAGCGCACCTGCGCGAGCCAGGGGGCGAGGGTGCGGCGGTCGGTGAGGTCGAGCGGGGCGTAGTCCTCGAGGGGCTCGCCGGGCGGAGGCGGTGGGCGAGGAGCGGGCGCGCTCACGGCGTCACCGGGCCGGCTGCGGGGAGGGCGCGCTCGGCCGAGGCGAGGAGCGCGGCGATGGAGGCGCGGGCGCCGAAGAGGAGGCGGCGGGCGGCGCGGCGGCCGAGGTCGCGCTGGTCGGGGGGGCGGGTGGCGTCGTCGCCGGCGGCGAGGGCGTCGTCGAGCTGGAGGCGGAGGTCGTCGAGCCAGGCGCGGAAGACGGCGGGGTTCGTGAGGTCGAGCGGGGGTGCGGAGGGGGCGAGCGCGGGCTCGGCGGCGGCGGTCTGCCAGTCGTGGAGGTCGCCCAGGAAGTCGGCGAGCGCCGGGAGGTAGGTGGGGCGGCCTCGGTCGAGGCTGGGGTGCCAGGCTTCGAGGAGGGCGGCGGCGGCCTCGATGAAGGAGGCGAGCGCGGTGAGGTGGGGCGGGGGCTGGTGCTTCGATCGATGGTCGTGTACGTCGGGCATGTCGAGGCTCCGTTTGCGCGGGGTTTCGGCGAGCCGTCCGGGAGAGTTTGCGGCTCTTCCGGGCGGCGTTTCGTGTGGGGAGAGCGTACGGGACCGGCACGCGCGCGGTCAAGACAATACGGTAATATCGCCGTTATTGTCCGTGCACGGCGAGCAGTACCTCTGCGGACGTGAGCGAGCACGTCCAGGCGGTCTTGTCGTACATCGCGGCGAACGTCCGTCGCCTGCGCGCGGAACGTGGGCTCACACAGGACGCGCTCGCGAAGGCGGTGGGGATCGATCTGCGGACGGTGCAGCACATCGAGGCGGGCACGGCGAGCCTCGGGGTGAAGACGCTGGTCGACCTGGCGGATGCGCTGGGGGTGAAGCCGGCGGCGCTGCTGAAGGAGGCGGAGATGCCGGAGGTGAAGCGGGGGAGGCCGAGGCGGGGGTAGAATCCCCTCCATGGTCCTTTGCACGGCTTCGACCGGACACGCGGCGTCGGGGGTGCGGGACCGAACGCGTTCCGCGTGCGCGGCGGTCGTCGTCTATCTGGTCGGCCTCGCAGGGGCGAGCGGTTGTGGCAACCCGAGCGACGGCGGACCGGCCACCCCGGCCCCGTGCCCCACGACCGACGACGGCACGCCCATCGTGCTCGCGTCGGCGGTGGCCCTGAGCCCGATCGCGGTGGACGCCACGAGCGTGTACTTCGATGCGGATGACGGACTCACGGCGGTGTCGCGCTGTGGAGGCGAGCCGAAGTTGCTTACCCCGGGCCTTGGTGCCGCCGGGATCGCTCTGGACACGATGGCGATCTACGGGACCGGGGGAAAGGGTGTGTTCAAGGTGCCACTGACGGGCGGCACGCCGACGACCCTCGCGACCGTGGATGCGATGAGATCGGCGTACTATATCGCGGTCGACGCGACGAACGTCTATTGGACGGACGCGTTCGACGGCATCGTCTCCAAGGTCCCGATCGAGGGCGGGCCCTCGACGACACTGGCCACGACGGGCCAGGGCTGGGGACCCATCGCCGTTCATGCGAACCGCGTCTACTGGCTCTGGAGCGGACCCATCGCAGGGAACTGTGCGGATGGTCCAGGCTACTACCCTTGCATGGGGACCACCGTGAGGAGCGTCCCCGTCGGCGGCGGGTCCTCGACGACGGTGGTTTCGGGGACCTGGGGGCCCTTCACGTTCGCCATCGACGCGACCAGCATCTACTGGATCGACGACGCGAACGACGTGGTGAAGAAACCTCTCGGCGGCGGCACGCCCGTGGTGCTCGCCTCGGGGCAACGGCGACCTTTCAGCATCGCCGTCGACGCGACGCACGTCTACTGGACCAATCTCGGGACCGGGGGTGGCATCGACGACGGTACCGTGATGAAGGTCCCGATCGGCGGCGGCGAACCCGTGACGCTTGCCTCGGGGCAGAGAAATCCCGACAGCATCGTCGTCGACGCGACGAGCGTCTACTGGACGACCTGGATCAAGGCCGGCATGGAACCGATGCCTGTCAACGTCATGAAGCTCACCCCCAAGTAGCTCGAGCCTGAAAAGCCCGAAATCGCCCTGCCCTCACGCAACCAGCCCCCGGCCCGCGTCGATGAGCAGGCATGCCCTCGACGCCCCACGAGGTCCTGGTCGACCTGCTGAAGAGCCGCCCCTCGCTCGCCGCACCCCAGCCGCGGTGCGCCGCTTGCCTCGCGCCTCCGCCCAGCGTACGACCTCCGCGTCCGCCCCAAGGTCGCCAGCTCCACGGATCACGCATGAAATCCAACATCTACGTCGAGACCAGCGTCGTCAGCTACCTGACCGCCAGGCCGAGCCGTGATCTGGTGCGCGCAGCGCACCAGGAAGTGACCTGCGAGTGGTGGACGGGGCGGGACGCGTACAACCTGTACATCTCGCAGCTCGTTCTCGACGAGGCCGCCGCGGGTGACCCGGGCGCGGCAGCCGAGCGGCTCGCGGCCTTGCGCGACCTGCCGCTCTTGGCGCTCACACCGGAGGCCATCGGGCTCGGCCGGCAGCTCCTCGCCACCGCCGCCCTCCCGTCCAAGGCAGCCGGCGATGCTCTTCACATCGCCCTCGCAGCGGTGCACGGCATGCACTACCTGCTCACGTGGAACTGCACGCACATCGCCAACGCCACGATGCGCCCGAAGATCGAGGCGATCTGTCGAACCAACGGCTTCGAACCCCCGGTCATTTGTACGCCTCTGGAGCTCGTGGAGGAGTAACGTCATGCGATATTCCGATCCCATCATCAACGAAGTCCGGGCGGCCCGCGACGCCATCGCCAAGGAGCTCGAGTACGACATCGAAAAGCTGGCAGAGGCGCTCAAGGCCCGTGAAGCCGAGAGCGGGCGAGAGATCGTGCGGTTGCCGCCGAGAGAGGTGACCGTCGTTCGCAAAGCCTCGTAATCGAGGAAATCTCGACAGCAACGTCCCCGGCCGCGCAAGCGCTTCACGTCCCTCGCCGAGGTGCTCGACGAGCCGAGCTGACCCCCCGCGCCGACAGCCACCATCATGCGATGTTCATCGCGCCTTCACGTGGCCTGTGTGGCGCGGAGCAGCGCGCGCACGGCGCGCCGCACCGACTCCTGCACCTCCGGAGGCACGGGCGCGCTCCGGGCCGACGCGCAGAGCGAGAGCGTGCGCTTGAGCCCGTCGCAGGCCGCGGCGCAGCGGGGGCAGCCGGCGAGGTGGCGCTCCATCTCTCGCAGAGGTGCGCGTCGACCTGCCCCTCGAGCCGCCGCGAGAAGAGGGCGAGCACGTCCGGGCAGCCGGGGGCGGGCGCGGGGGACGGGCCGAGCCAACGGCGCGAGCTTCTCGCGCACGGCGGCGCGGGCGCGGTGCAGGCGGCTCTTCACGGCGTCGACGCCGATCCCGAGCGCCGCGGCGACCTCGGGCGCCGTCAGCCCCTCGACGTCGCGCAGCACCAGCACCTCGCGGTAAGGCCGCGCCAGGCCTTCGATGGCCCGCTGCAGCGCGGCGCCAGCTCGTGGCCGATGGCCGCCTCGTCGGGGCCCGCCGCGGGGTCGGGCAGATCGCCGAGGCTCGTCGTCGGTGGAGGCGCCTGCCCGGGAGAGCGAGGCGCGGCCGCGACGGCGCTGCTTGATGCAGAAGCTCCTGGCGATCGTGTAGAGCCACGTGCCGACCGCGGCCTCCCCGCGGTACGCCGGGCAGCGCCCGCGCCGCGGCGAGCAGCGTCTCCTGGAGCACGTCGCGGGCGTCCTCGGGGTCGCGGCAGAAGCCGCAGGCCGAAACGGTAAACCGGCCCCTCGTAGCGCGCGAGGAGCGCCGCAATCGCGGCCGTGTCCCCGCGGCGCGCCGCCTCGACGAGCTCGGCGTCGGTCCGCCCCTCGCTCGCGTCCTCTCGCCGGTCGGCCATCGTCGCGCTCCGGTGTACCAGAGCGGCGGGCCGGCGTCGTCCTCTACACCATCCCGGCCTCGCGCATGGCGAGCCAGGTCGTGTACCCGCCGGAGAGGTTCTTCGCCGGGACGCCGCGCTGGAGGAGCAGGCGCTGAGCGAAGTAGGCGCGCTGCCCGGCGGCGCAGTACACCCACACCTCCCGATCGCGCGGGATCTCGTCCACGCGCCGGCGCAGCTCGGAGAGCGGCACGTTCACCGCCCCCTCGATGTGCCCGGCGGCGTGCTCGTGGGGCTCGCGCACGTCGAGGAGCACGGGGGAAGCCTGCGCGATCCTGCGGAAGTCCGCGAGCGGCATGTCGCCGCGGAGCACGTTCGACGCCATCATCCCCGCCACGTTGACCGGATCCTTGGCGGCGCCGTACTGCGGGGCGTAGGCAGCTCGACCTCCGCGAGATCGGAGACCGTGCCGCGCATCTGGATCATCGTCGCGATCACGTCGAGGCGCTTGTCGACGCCCTCCTCGCCCACCGCCTGCGCGCCGAGCACGCGCCCGTCGCTCCTCGCGAAGATCAGCTTGATGTGGATCGGCCGCGCGCCCGGGTAGTAGCCCGCGTGATGCCCCGGGTGCAGGTACACCACCTCGTAATCGGTGATCCCGGCGCGCCCTAGACCCTTCTCGCTCGCCCCCGTCGTCCCCGCCGTCAGGCCGAGCACGCCCACGATGGCCGTCCCTTGCACGCCGCGGAACCGGCCGGCGCGCCCCGCGATGGCCTCGGCCGCGATGCGCCCCTGCCGGTTGGCCGGCCCGGCCAGCGGCAGGATCGTCTCCTGCCCGACCACGACGTCGCGCACCTCGATCGCGTCCCCGACGGCGTAGATGTCCGGATCGCTCGTGCGCATGCAATCGTCGACCACGATGCCGCCGCGCTTGCCCAGCGCGAGGCCCGCGGCCTGGGCGAGCGCGGCCTCGGGGCGCACGCCGATCGCCAGCACCACCAGGTCGGCGGGGACGCGCTCCCCGCGATCCGTGACGACGGCGAGCCCGTCCCCCTCGCGCTCGACGCCGGCGAGCCCTTCGCCGAGGCGCAGCGCGACGCCCTTCTTGCGCAGGTGAGCGGCGAGGGGCGCGGCCATCTCCGGGTCGAGCGGCGGCATCACCTGCCCGAGCTTCTCGAGGATGGTCACGGAGAGCCCCCGGTGGACGAGGTTCTCGGCCATCTCCAGCCCGATGAACCCGCCGCCCACGACCACCGCGCGCTTGCACGCGCGCTCCGCGAGCCACGCCCGGATGCGGCGCGAGTCGGGGATGGTGCGCACCATGAACACCCCCGGCAGGTCCACCCCGGGGGCGGGCGGCCGGATGGGAGCGGCGCCGGGCGAGAGGACGAGGGCGTCGTAGCGCTCGTCGCGCTCCTGCCCGGTCCGCAGATCGCGCACGCGCAGGGTGTGCGCGGCGCGGTCGATGGAGAGGGCCTCGTGCTCGTTCTGCACGTCGATGTCGAAGCGCGCCCGGAAGCTCTCGCGCGTGGCGACGAGGAGCTTGCCCTCGTCGGAGATGACGTCGCCCACGTAGTACGGCAGGCCGCAGTTGGCGAACGACACGTGCCCGCCGCGCTCGAAGAGGACGACCTCGGCCGCCTCGTCGAGCCGCCGGAGGCGCGCCGCCGCGGAGGCGCCGCCCGCGACGCCCCCGACGATGAGGACCCGCTTTGCCATGATCTCCTCCCTTCTTCTTCAGCCGAAGAGCCGCTTCCAGAGCCCCTGCGGCGCCGGCTCGCCGCGCTCGGGCGCCGAGCGCCCCGCCTCGGCCTCCTCACGGCACTTGCAGCGCTCGGCCTCGGGGACGTCACCGAGGACTTGCTCGACGTGGCGGCCGCAGCCGGCGTAGGACGGTTTGTGACAGCGGGGACAGGTGGTCCGGGTACACATGGGTGACTCCTTTCTCCCATGAGAGCCGCCCGCGAGGAAAAGGGTTCGCCCTCCCGCGCGAAGCGGGCCCCCAAGCTACGGCGAAGTGATGAAGCTGACCCCCAAGTAGCGCGACTCGTTTCGCATCCTTGCGATCACGGGCCGCATCCCGTCGCCCTTCGAAGCCCGCGCCACCGAGCCTGAAAAGCCCGAAATCGCCCATCCCCCGCGCAACCAGCCCCCGGCCCGCGTCGATGAGCAGGCATGCCCTCGACGCCCCACGAGGTCCTGGTCGATCTGCTGAAGAGCCGCCCCTCGCTCGCCGCGGAGCTGCTCACGGAGGCTCTCGGCCTCGCGCTCCCCGCGTACACCGAGGCGCGCATCGCCTCCGCCGACCTGACCCGCATCCAGCCGGCCGAGTACCGCGCCGACCTCGTCGTCATGCTCCTCGACGGCGACGTCCCCATCCACGTCCTCATCATCGAGGTTCAGCTCCGCAAGGATTCGCGCAAGCGCTTCACCTGGCCCGAGTACATCACGGGCGCGCGCGCCACCCACGGCTGCCCCGTGACCCTGCTCGTCGTCGTCCCGAAGCCAGCCGTCGCCGCGTGGTGCGCCGAGCCCATCGAGACGGGCGTCCCCGGCTTTGCCTGCGCCCGCCCGTGCTCGGGCGCGATGCGGTGCCGCTCGTGACGGATACCGAGGAGGCGGCCCGCCGGCCGGAGCTTGGGGTGCTGAGTGTGATTGCGCACGGCAAGGGCCGGCGTGGAGCGGAGATTGCGGATGCTGTGCTGCGTGTGGTGCGCGGGCTCGACGAGGACAAGGCCAGGATTTACGGGGATCTCGTGCTAAGGTCGTTGAACGAGGCGGCGCGACGAACGCTGGAGGCGACGATGAAGGGCTACGTGTTCCAGAGCGATTTCGCCAAGAAATACATCGCCCTCGGTGAAGAGCAGGGCCGCAAGGAAGGGGAGCGCGCGCTGCTGCTCCGGCTGCTCCGTGCCCGCTTCGGCGAGCTGCCGGCGGACGTCGTCGCCCGCGTCGAGGGCGCCGAGGTCGGCACGATCGAGCAGTGGGGGGAGCGGGTGCTGAGCGCGAAGTCCCTCGCCGAGGTGCTGGATGAGCCGAGCTGAGGATCCCCCCGTGCGCCGTCAGCCTCATCGCTTGCCCCTTCGCTGGACGGTCGTCGCCCTCGGTGGTTGCGCGGTTGCGCTCCTCGTGATCGGGTGCGGCGGGAACACGGTGCAAGAGAGCTCCAGCGCCACGGGCGGTACGGACGGCGGCGCAGCGCAAGGCGCCGGAGCAGGGGGCGCGCCGGATCATGGGTCCGGGGGTTCGACGAACGACGCCGGACCCATCCCCGGGACCTGCTCGCAACCGGTCACCGCCCTCAATGCGCCGGGCATGTACGGCTGGCAAGACGACGGCGACGTCGGGTACTGGCTCCTCAAACGCGATGATGCGAACGACCGGTGCATGCTCATCCATGTCGAGCCGAATTGCACGTCCCGCTACGGCGTGAAGTCGTCCGACTGTTATGACATCGGGAAGGTGATCCTCAGCAACTCCGCGGCAGATTGCCAGTACAACATCGACTTCTCCCCCGTGCCCAAGGGACAGACGGTGGAGGCGTCTTGTGGTGGAGGTACCGCCGACTTCTGCGACGTGGAGGGTTACCTCGCCTTCAATCACATCAAATTACACTTCGAATTCCCGCCGACCTACCCCTGGGTACCTGCGAGCGACACGTACTGTCTCAACAATTGTGTCTATGCCAATCAGACGTGCAGTGATCCGGCCGGGCCATTCATCTCCGGATGCTGAAGGATCCGCGGTACGCTCGATCGCGGTCCTCGAGACCTGTTGCACAGAACCGAATCACGGCTCTCTCCGCCGCAGCACCCTCGCCCCCCCCGGCATCTCCCCCACCGGCGCCCACCCCGCCGCGATCGCCGCCTCCAGATCCGGCAGCAGCGAGAGCGGCAGCCGGTGCCAGTCATGGATATCCGAAGGCGTCGTATCGATCACCCAGTCGGGCCGCCGCCGCGCGAGGTCGTCGAGGGTGTTCTTCACGTCGCGGTCCGAGCGGAAGCGGCGGAGGTCGACGCCGTCGTCGAGGTGGGAAGGGTCGAAGTTGCCGAGGTGCCAGGAGGTGGTGAGGTAGCGGGTGCCGAGGGGGCGGTCGGCGGCGAGGTAGATGGGGGAGTAGTGGCCCCAGACGAAGACGGTGGCGCCGGGGGCGGTGTGCTCGCGCATCCAGGCGCCGATGGCCTGGACCTTGGGGTTCTGGAGCGGGTACTGGCCGAGCAGGCCGCGCGCGGTCGCGTAGCCCGTCGAGCCGAGCGCGGGGAGGACGGCGAGGGCGGCGAGGGCGGCGCGGCGGGGGCGCGTCCAGGCGGCGGCGCGGGCGAGGAGGGCTTCGAGGGGGCCGGCGCCGAGGAGGGCGACGGCGGGCACGAACTGGAGGAAGTAGTGCTCGTAGAAGCGGCCGCCGAGGCTGACGGGAACGCAGGAGACGGCGAGGAGCAGCGCCCACGTGACGCGCAGGCGCGCCTCCGGCGATGCGAGCGCGCCCGACGTTCGCACGTCGCGCAACGCTTCGCGCCCTCCGGCGAGCGCGGCCCACCAGGCGAGGGGCGCAGCGCCGAGGATGCAGACGGCGAGCGATTGGAGGAGGCGGGCTGCCGTGGAGCCGGCGTTCTGGCCGACGTAGCGGAAGTTGCGGAGGAAGACCCAGTCGATGAAGTCCGGCAAGGCGCCGATCACGTGGAAGGCGGCGATGGTGGCGAGCCACGGGAGGGCGAAGCCGATCGCGAGGAGGGTGGCGCGGAGAAACCAGGGGCGGCGGGTGAAGAGCCCGAGGAGGATGACGGCGAGGCCGAGGGCGCCGAGGGTGAAGATGGCCTGGTGGCGAACAAGGGAGGCGAGGGCGAGGCAGGCGCCGGCGAGGATGTCGTCGGTGCGGCGGCCCTCGTGCTCGGCGCGGGCGAAGAGGGCGAGGGCGACCGCCGTGGGGAGGTTCATGAGCAGCTCGGTGCTCACGGTCGGCGCTTCGCACATGCCGGCGGCGACGGCGAGGAAAGCCGCGAGCACGCCGGCACGTTCGCTGCCCCAGGTGCGGCGGGCGGCGAGGCCGAGGACAAGCGCGGAGGCGGCGACGAACAGTGCGCCTTCGAGCTGGACGGGCCAGAGGGCGTGGATCCAGGCGTTGGGGAGGTAGAGGAGGAAGGCGAGCGGGGGCTTGATGTCGACGACGTCGCGATAGGGAACGGCGCCGTGGGCGATGGCGCGGGCGATGACGGTGAAGTCCGAGTCGTCGATGCCGAGGATCTTCCAGACGAAGCCCGGAAGGCGCAGAACGAACGCGAGCGCGAGGATCCAGAGGGCCGCGGTGCGGAGCCGAACCGCGCTCATGTCTGAAACCGCGTTCCAGTCCTGATTTTAACGCAGAGACGCAGGGACGCAGAGACGCAAAAAGGCAAGGAGAGAAAGAAGCTCATCTCTTCCCTCTTTGCTTTTTTGCGTCTCTGCGTCTCTGCGTCTCTGCGTTAAGATCCGAGGTCATGCTGAACGCCAGCGCCGCAAGCTCTGAAAGATGCGGAGCAGCTCGATGCCAAGCATGGGAAAAGCCGAGGGCTTCAACGTAGAGCCGCCGACGTCGCGCCACGTGTGGAGGGGGACTTCGAGGAAGCGGTCGACGGGGATGCCGGGGGCGCCGGGGGCGCCGGCGAGGAGGCGGCCGATGAGCTCGACGTCGAAGGCCCAGCGGGCGTGGAAGGGCTGGGCGAGGGCGGCCTCGAGCGCGGGGGTGCGGCGGAAGGCCTTGGCGCCGCACTGGGTGTCGTAGACGGGGATGCCGAGGCCGACGGAGGCGAACGTGGCGTACACGCGGCCGAGGTAGTGGCGGTGGGCCTTGCGCACGATGCTGCGGCCGAGCAGGGCGACGCGCGCGCCGAGCACGACGTCGACGGGGCGCTCCTCGACGACCTGGCAGAGCTCGACCATCTCCTCCGGCGGCGTGGCGAGGTCCGCGTCGAAGTAGCCCACGACGTCGGCGCCGTCGCGCAGCGCCTCGCGCATCCCGAGACGGACCGCCTCGCCCTTGCCCCCATTCTCCGCGAGCGCCAGCGTACGCGCCGTCACCCCGCGCGCGCCGAGCTCGGCCTCGATGCGCGCGAGGACGTCGCGGGTGTCGTCGGTCGAGCCGTCGTCCACGAAGAGGATCGAGACGCGCGCCTCGGCCGCGAAGGGGAGGAAGCCGGCGCCGTCGAGGCGGTGCGCCTCGTTGAAGCACGGGACCACGACGACCCCACGCCACGTCCCTTCGCTCTCCGACTCGCTCTCGACCAAGGACCCGCTCCGCCGGATGGGGCCGGGGCCCCATCCGACAACATGACCGGCGGGCACCATTGACCGAGTTTCGCGCGAGAGCAAGGCGATGCCTCGCGCTTGCCCCGGGTGGAAGGCCGCGCTAGTGGCGCGCCGATGACGTCGGCAGCCCCTCCGCGCCCAGCCGAAGCGCCGCTCGCGGTGGAGGCCTCCCCACCTGCGGTGCGCTTCTTCCCCCGCCCCGCCCAGGCCGCGCTGGCGCTGATCGCCGCCGGGACGCTCGGCTACGCGCTGCTCTTCGTCTTCTCGCGCTACCCGTACGAGTACCTGGAGGGCGTCCTCGTCGACGCCGCGCGCCGCATCCTCGCCGGCACGCCGCTCTACTGCGACCTGCACACCGTCCCCTGCGTCCTGCTCCCGCACCCGCCGGTGTACGTCGGCTTCGTGGCCGCGATCGCCAAGGTCTTCGGCTTCTCGATTGGCCTCGGCCGCTTCGTCTCGTTCGCGTCGCTGCTCGTCGCGCTCGGCCTCCTCTACCGCGTCGCGCGGCGCCAGGTCGGCCCGCGCGCCGCGATTGTCGCGCCCGCGCTCTACCTGGTCTTCGGCGAGGTCGGTTACTTCTCCGCCCTCATGCGCCCCGAGGCCATGGCCGTCGCCCTCGAGCTCGGCGCCGTCCTGCTCGTCCTCGGACCGGAGGCGCAGCCCACCTCCCCTGCCCCACCGCGCGCCTGGGCCCCGCGCATCGTCGGCGGCGCGCTCCTGCTCGTCCTCGCCCTCTTCTGCAAGCCGAACCTCCTCGCCGGCCCGGCTGCGCTCTCCCTCGTGCTCCTCCTGCGGGACCGCCGGCAGCTCGCCACCTTCCTCGTCACGGTCGCCGTCGCCGCCGCGCTCGTCCTCGTCGTGGGCGACCGCGTGAGCGACGGCATCTTCATCAAGAACCACGTCATCGCGCACGTCTCGCGCGTGTACGCGCTGACGCAGTTCGGGCGCATCCTCTGGTACGGCGCCCTCCCCTGGGCGCCGCTCCTCCTCGCGGCCGTCGCGCTCGCCGTCCGCGAGGTACGCCGCCGCGCCTTCGACTTTCCCCTCGCCTTCTTCCTCGTCGCCCTGGTGTGGTGCACCTTCTCGGGCTCGCTCCAGGGATCCGCGGCGTACTACTACTTCGAGCTCTACGCCGCGACCGGCCTCCTCTTCGCGACGCGCCTCGAGGGGCTCGCGTCCGAGGCCGGGCGCTTCCCGCACGCCCTCCGCGGCCTCGTCTGGCTCCAGCTCGCCCTCGCGCTGGTGGTGAACCCCCTCATCGGCATCGAGCGCTACGGCTCGTACCTCCGCCTCTGGAAGAACGCGCCCGCCTTCCTCGGCACGCTGGCCTCCGCGCCCGGCCTCATCCTGGTCGAGGACCCCATCGCCGCGGCCGCCGCCGATCGCCCGCTGCTCGCCGAGATCTTCATGGATACCCAGCTCGCCCTGAAGGGCCACTGGGACGAGAAGCCCATGCTCGAACTGCTGGAGTCGGGGGGCATCTCCCGGGTGGTCCTGCGCGAGACGGCGCTCCAGGGGACGACCTGGCTCCAGCACGAGCGCCTCACGCCGAGGATGATCGACGCCATCTCCCGGCACTATGCTCTCTCCTGGTCCGACGGGAGCTGGTTCGTCTATGCATATCGCAACCCGTAATTCTCCGCCTGCTGCGCCCATCCTGCTCGCCGCGCTCGCGCTCGCAGGGTGCGAGACATTCTCCCCCGCGCAGACCTGCGACATGTCCCCGCAGGACAACCCGCCGGTGGTCTACACGGGCGGCGTGGTGCACGACGGCGTGTACGCGACCAGCCCGGCTCCCACCGAGGACGCTCCACAGACGTGGCCCTGGAACGGGCCGTTGCTCCTGTTCGACTATGGCCAGCAGTACACGATTCAGCACCACCTGGGCGCGACGCCGCACTGGGTCCAGCTCTGGGTGTCGTTCTCCCCGGACGGCGCCGGCGGGGGCAGCACGATCGCACCGGCGGCGGGCAACGAGGCGCAGATCGAGGGCATGGACGACGAGACGATCAAGGTCGCCAACTTCAGTTGCTCGAAATACTCCCTGCTCGTCATCGCGGGCGCGGCCGGCACCAATCCGCCACCCCAGCAGTGAGCTCGGCCGGGCTCATCGCTTGACACGCCGCGCCCGGCTCCTCAAGGTGCCGCACCCCTCCATGCCTGGCGCCCGCCCGTGAGCCTCTCGTCCCTGGCCAACACCTCGCTGGTCCGCATGACGCGGGCCTCGCTGCGCCGCCCCTGGCTCTTCCTGTTCGTGGCGCTCGTGCTCACGGCCGCGTCCCTCGCGCTGGCGTCGAAGCCTGGAGGTCCGCACGTCGTTCGAGGAGCTCTTGCCCTCGGACGTGCCCAGCGCCGCGAACGCGAAGGAGCTGGTCCGGCGGGTCGGGGGGGACGGGACGGTCTTCGTCAACGTCGAGATCCTCGATGGGGCGCGGGCTACCGGCCGCAGAAAAGCTCGGGAAGGAGCTGACGGCCGATTTCCTGGCGATGGGGCCGGACTCCATCCGGTCGGTCGAATCCAACGTCGACGACACCCGCAACTACTTCGCCGACCACTGGCCCCTCTTCGCCAGCACGGACGATCTGCGCAAGGCGCTCGACGAGCTGACCCGGCGGGTCGACGCGGAGGACCCGTTCAACCTCCACCTGGACGACGACACCAAGCCCGCCAAGGCCGCCGCGAAGCCCGCAGAAGAGAGCGAGGCGGCGAAGTGGCTGGACGGCAAGGAGCCCCTGCCGCGGGAGAAGGTGGAGGAGCGCTTCGCGCGCTACAAGGACGGGTTCCTGGTCCACCCGGACGGCAAATCGCTGACGCTCGTGGTGCGCCCGGCGGGCACGTCGCTGGGCGTCGCGGACGCGCAGCAAGCTGCTCGACCGCATGCACGCCGTGGTGGACGCGCGGAAGGCCGAGATCGGGGCGGCCCACCTGCGGGTGGGCTTCGCCGGGAGCTTCCCCAGCTTCATCGTCAATACGCAGGCCGTCATCCACGACGCCTTCTCTACCGTCGCGCTGGTGATGGTCCTGGTCCTGGCCTCCATCTTCCTCTTCTTCCGCGACGTCCGGTCGACGCCTATCCTCGGCATCGCCGTCGTGGTCGCGGTCGCCATGACCTTCGGCCTCACGCGCCTGGTCATCGGGTACCTGAACACGCAGACGGCCTTCCTCGGGTCCATCGTCATCGGGAACGGCATCAACTACGGGCTCATCTACCTCACCCGCGTACGCCAGCTCCGGCGCGCCGGCGTCGCGCTCGAGCCCGCCTGCGAAGAGGCGGCGCCGGTGGCCGCCCAGGCCACCCTCCTCGCCTCCGCGGCGTCGAGCGTCTCCTTCGGCATGCTCATCCTGGCCGCGAACCGCGGGTTCCGGCACTTCGGCTTCATCGGCGGGATCGGCATGCTCCTCTGCTGGGTATCCACGTTCGCGCTGTGCCCTGCGCTGCTCGCCGTGTCGGAGCGGATCCGCCCGGTCGAGCCCGACCCGAGGCGCCCCTCCGCCGAGCGCCAGGCCCCCGCCTGGCTGCGCCGCGCGTTCTCGCGGCCCGCCTCGTGGTCGCCGTCTTTTCGACGCTCGCGCTGGCCTCGGCGGTGCTCTTCGTCCGCCAGGTATCCCCGTGGCCATCGAGCACAACCTCGAGCACCTGAGCAACGACCCGATCAAGCGGCCACGACGAGCTGCTCCGCGACCAGGACCGCGGCAACTCCGGCCTCGGCAAGTCGGTGGCCGGCGCCTCGCGCTCCTCCCCTCGCGCGAAGCGGCCGACGAGTACTGCGACGTGGTGCGGAGCGGATGAAGGACGCCGCGCTACGCGGAGGTCATCCAGGGCTGCGACACGATGGCGAGCGTGATCCCGCCGAGCAAGAGGACGAGAAGCTCGCCCTCGTCCGCCAAGATGGACGCCAGGATTGACCCGCAGCGTCATCGCCGCCGCTCCCGCCGCGCAGCGCCCGCGCCTGCGGGAGATCAAGGCCGACCTGGCGGGCAGGCCAGATCGACGACGAAGGACGTGCCGCCGACCCTGCTCGACCGCTTCAGGGAGCGCGACGGGAAGGTGGGGCGGCTCGCGGCGGTGACGGCCCCGCCGCGGCGCCACCTGGAGCTGGGGCCGAACCTCATCGCCTTCGTCGACGGCGTGCGGAACGTGCCCATCGGAGACGGCAAGCGCTGGGACGCCACGGGCGCGAACGTCGTCTTCGCCGACCTGCTCGAGAACATCGAGACCGAGGGGCCGATGACCACGGTCGGCTCGCTGCTCGGCGTCTGCGTGCTCGTCCTGGTCTTCTTCCGCGACACGCGGAAGAGCGCCGAGGTCATCGCCGCGCTCGTCACCGGCGTGGTGCTGATGGGCGGCGCGGCCGCCCTGCTCCACCTCAAGATCAACTTCTTCAACTTCATCGTCTTCCCGATCACGTTCGGGATCGCCGTCGACTACGGGGCGAACATCGTCGTCCGTGTGCGCGAGCGCGGCGGCGACGTGCTCGGCGCGCTGGCCGAGGTGGGGCCGGCCGTCGCGCTCTGCTCGTGGACCTCGATCATCGGCTACGCCACGCTCCTCATCGCCCTGAACCGCGCGCTCCAGAGCTTCGGCTGGTACGCGGTCGTCGGCGAGATCACCTCGATCCTCACCGCGCTTGATCATGCTCCCTGCCCTGGCGCTCTGGCGGCGAGAGCCGATCTTCGGTAATACAGTGGGCGCGCGAGCGCGACCTAGACACCGATCTCATGCTAAGCTTCAATCGTTGCTGCGGCGGCAGGTCCGCAGAACTTTCCCGCGTCGAAGCGCCGCCGGACGTCTCCATCGTCATCCCTTTCTTCAACGAGGAGGAGAACGTCGCGCCCCTGCTCGAGGAGCTCTACCGAGAGCTCCGCAAGCTGGGCCGCCCCTTCGAGGTGATCGGCGTCGACGACGGCTCCACGGACGAGCACCTTCGCCGCCTCGCCGCTTCGCGGCCCGCGAGCGGACGATGCGCGCCATCCGCTTCCGGCGCAACTTCGGCCAGACCGCGGCCATGAGCGCCGGCATCGAGGTGGCGCGCGGCGACGTCATCGTCCCCATGGACGGCGACCTGCAGAACGATCCCGCCGACATCGCCCGGCTCATCGCCACCCTCGACGGCGCCCAGGGGACGCCGGCCTCGGCCCGCTACGACGTGGTCTCCGGCTGGCGGCAGAACCGCCAGGACAAGGAGTTCGGCCGCAAGCTGCCCTCGCGCCTGGCCAACCGCCTCATCAGCTTCATCTCCGGCGTGACGCCTCCACGACTACGGCTGCTCGCTCAAGGCCTACCGGCGCGAGGTCCTCCAGGACGTGAAGCTCTACGGCGAGATGCACCGCTTCATCCCCGTCTATGCCAGCTGGCACGGCGCGCGGGTGACCGAGCTGGTGGTCAACCACCGCATCCGCCGGGCGGGCACCTCGAAGTACGGCCTGAGCCGCACCGGCAAGGTCATCCTCGACCTCCTCGTGGTCAAGTTCCTCGTCAGCTACACCACCAAGCCCATCTACCTCTTCGGCGGGTTCGGGCTCCTCTCGCTCCTCGCCTCGTTCGCGGCCTTCGTCGCGGCGCTCGGCTACAAGCTCTTCGGCGGCAAAGACCTGGTGCAGACGCCGCTCCCGCTCCTCGGCGTGCTCTTCGCGCTGGTGGGCATCCTCAGCCTGCTCATGGGCCTCCTCGCCGAGCTGCTCGTGCGGACCTACTACGAGTCGCAGGGCAAGCGCCCCTACACCATCGCCGAAGAGGTCAACCGGCCCGAGTCGCGCCGCACCTTCGCCATCGGGGCGCCGCCCCCGAGCACCCGGGCCGAAGGCTCGCTGGACTGACCGGATGTGCGGGATCGCGGGAGAGATTCGCTTCGACGCCGCCCCTGACGCCGCCGCCGTGGCCCGCATGGCCGGCGCCATCGTCCACCGCGGCCCCGACGCCGAGGGCTTCTTCACCGAGGGCCCGGCGGCGCTGGGCCACCGGCGGCTCTCCATCCTCGACCTCGAGGGCGGCGTGCAGCCGATGACCCGCGAGGGGGTCACGCTCGTCTTCAACGGCCAGGCCTACGAGCACGACGCGCTCCGCGACGAGCTCCGGCAGAAGGGCCACCCCTTCACCACGCGGTCCGACACCGAGGTGGTGCTGCGGGCCTACCTCGAGTGGGGCGAGGGCTTCGTCGAGCACGTGTACGGCATGTTCGCCATCGCCCTGTGGGACGCGCCCCGCCGGCGAGCTGGTGCTCGCCCGCGACCGGCTCGGGAAGAAGCCGCTCTTCTACGCGCTCGGCGCAGGGCAGGGGTGGGTGAGCGACGTCGCCGACCCCTCGGCGCCGCCGATGGCCGCGACGCGCGCTGCTCTTCGGATCCGAGCTCGCGGCCATCGTCGCTCATGGCGCCGTGCCGCGGGCCGTCGACCGCGAGTCCGTCGCGCGCTACCTCGCCGCTCGAGTACGTGCCCTCGCCGCGCAGCATTTTCGCCGGCGTGCGCAAGCTCCCCGCCGCGCACGTGGCCGTGCTCGACGCCAAGGGGTTCCGCCTGCGCCGGTACTGGGAGATCCCGGCGCCCTCTTCTTCCGGCGGCGGAGGCGGCGCCCGGGTGAACGGCGCCGAGGCCGCGACCGAGCTCCGCGCCTGCTCGACGTCGCCGTGGCGCGCCGCCTCGTGGCCGACGTGCCGGTGGGCGTCTTCCTCAGCGGCGGCGTCGACTCCACCGCCATCACCGCCCTCGCGGTCCGCCATCACCGCCGCCTGGGCAGCTTCTCCATCGGCTTCTCGGAGGCGAGCTTCGACGAGTCGGGCTACGCCGCGCTCGCCGCGCGCGAGCTCGGCACGGTGCACCACGTCGAGGTGCTCTCGGGCTCGGCCTGCGTCGACCTGCTCCCCGAGGTGGCCGCGCCGCCTCGACGAGCCCTTCGGCGACCCGAGCATCCTGCCCACGCATCTGCTCTCCCGCTTCGCGCGCGGCCACGTCAAGGTGGCGCTCGCGGGCGACGGCGGCGACGAGCTCTTCGCCGGCTACGACCCCTTCCTCGCCCACCGGCCGGCGACAGTGGCTGTCGCGCCTACCCCTCGCCCGCCCGCGCCGCGCTGGCCCGGGCGGTGAGCCTGCTCCCCGCCTCCGCGACCAACATGAGCCTCGACTTTCGGCTCAAGCAGCTCATCCGCGGCCTCTCGGTCGACCCCGCGCTGCGGCACCCGATCTGGATCGGGTCCGTTCGCGCCCGCCGAGCTCGAGGCGCTGCTCTCGCCCGATCTGCGCCCGCTCGCCCGCGAAGAGCGTGGTCTATCGCGAGATCCTCGCCGAGGCCGCGCGGCGGCGCGCGCCGGCGTCGCGCCCGGGAGCGTCGACGAGGCGCTGCGCTTCTACCTGACGCCGTTACCTCGTCGACGACATCCTGGTGAAGGCCGACCGCGCCTCGATGATGGCCTCTCTCGAGGTGCGCGCCCCCTTCCTCGACACCCACCTGGTCGAGTTCGCCGCGCGCCTGCCCTGGCAGACGAAGCTCAGCCTCACCGGCACCAAGCTGCGTGCTCAAGCGCGCGCTCGCCGGCCTGGTGCCGCGCCGCCATCCTGGCGCGGCCCAAGAAGGGCTTCGGCATCCCGGTGGCCCGCTGGATCCGCGGCCCCCTCCGCCCCCTGTTCGAGGATCTGTTCTCACCCACCGCCCTCGCCGCGAGCGGCCTCTGCGAGCCGAACGTCGCCCGCGCCCTGGCTCGACCGCCACCTGCGCGGCGAGGCCGACCACCGCAAGCCCCTGTGGACGCTGGCGATGCTGCTGCTCTGGCAGCGCCGCTGGGCAGGCTGAGCCCGCGCCGCCCACGCTTCCGTGCGATAACGTGAGCCGTCGCGCGGACCTGCCGCGACCACTCTCCCCGGAGACCCCCATGCCCCTCCCTGCCCGCCTCGCCCCCGCCCTCGTGCTCGCGCTGGTCGCCGCTGCCTGCGGCGGCAACGTCATCCTCGACTCCAGCTCTTCGAAGAGCGCAGGCGGCGCCGGGGGCGCGGGCGGCGGCAGCACCCTGAGCGGTAGCTGCCTGTCGCCGGGCGTCGCCTGCTCGGCGGACAGCGATTGCTGCGCCGGTCTCTGTGTGAACGCCACGTGCGAGGAGACGGGCAACGGTTGCACGACCAACGCGGACTGCGGGCAGGGGGAGACGTGCGACGCGGGCTCGTGCGTCGCGGCCGTGAGCTGCGCGTCGGACACCGACTGCTCTGCGGGGGACCTCTGCTACGACGGCACGTGCGTCACGGAGACAGGGGTCGCCTGCACGAGCGACGTCGACTGCGTGGACGGCAATCTCTGCGACACGGTGGATGGGTTCTGCGTCGTCGGGGCTTGCCTCCCGACGGACGGAGCCTGCACGACCGACGCCGAGTGCTGCAGCGAGGCCTGCGACCAGGGGTTCTGCAACTAAATTTAGGGCAGCGCCGGCATGCACGCCGCCCCCAGCGACGCCGACCGCCCCGAGGGCCTGGCGTGCGACTCCGCCAGCGCCACCTGCAAGTAGGGCGCGCGCCCCCCCTACCCCGCGGCGCCGATGGCCTGCCCCACGATGGCCTGGGCCTCCTCGAGGATCTGCTTCAGGTGGGCCTCGCCGCGGAAGCTCTCGGCGTAGATCTTGTACACGTCCTCCGTGCCCGAGGGCCGGGCCGCGAACCAGCCCTGCTCGGTCGTGACCTTGAGGCCCCCGATGTCGGCCCCGTTGTGCGGCGCCCGGGTCAGCGTGGCCGTGATGGGGTCGCCCGCGAGCGCGCGCCGGCCGATCGCCTCGGGGGAGAGCGCCTTGAGGAGCTTCTTCTGCGCGGGGGTCGCCGGCGCGTCGACGCGCGTGTAGACGGGCGCGCCGTGCGCCGCCTCGAGGGCGCGGTAGTGGTCGGACGGGTCCTTCCCGGTGGTCGCGAGCATCTCGGCCGCGAGGAGGTCGAGGAGGATGCCGTCCTTGTCCGTCGTCCACACGGTCCCATCCATCCGCAGGAAGCTCGCCCCCGCGCTCTCCTCCCCGCCGAAGGCGAAGGAGCCGTCGTGGAGGCCCGCCACGAACCACTTGAAGCCGACGGGGACCTCGGCGAGCGGGCGGCCGTGCGCCGCGGCGACGCGGTCGATCATGCTGCTGGAGACGAGCGTCTTGCCGATGGCGGCGCGCGCCGGCCACCGCTCGCGGTGCGGCACGAGGTAGTCGATGGCGGCCGCGAGGTAGTGGTTCGGGCTCATCAGGCCGGCCGAGCGCGTGACGATGCCGTGGCGATCGCTGTCGGCGTCGTTGCCGAAGGCGAGGTCGAAGCGATCCTTGAGGGCGACGAGGTTCGCCATCGCGAAGGGCGACGAGCAGTCCATCCGGATCTTGCCGTCGTGATCGAGGGGCATGAACGCGAACGTCGGGTCCAGGTTCGGGTTCACGACCGTGACGTCGAGCCCGTAGCGCTCCACGAGCGGGGCCCAGACCGCGAGGTTGGAGCCGCCGAGGGGGTCGGCGCCCATCTTCACGCCGGCGCGGGCGATGGCCCCCAGGTCGATGGCCGAGGCGAGGTCCTCCACGTAGGGGCCGATGAAGTCGGCCGTGCGCACCTTGCCGGCGCGCCGCGCCGCCGCCGGGTCGACCCTCGCGACGCCGCGCAGCCCGGCGCGGAGCAGCTCGTTGGCACGGGCCTCGATCCAGCTCGTGGCGTCGGTGTCCGCCGGGCCGCCGTGCGGGGGGTTGTACTTGATGCCGCCGTCCTCGGGCGGGTTGTGCGAGGGCGTGACCACGATCCCGTCGGCTCGGCCGGGGCGGGCGGGGGCGGCGCCGCGGCCGCGATTCGCCCGGAGGACGGCGTGGGAGACGACGGGCGTCGGGGTGTAGCCCCGGCCGCCGGTGCCGTCGCCCTCGGCGATGACGACGTCGACGCCTCGCGCCGCCAGGACCGAGAGGGCGGTCGTCTGGGCCGGGGCCGAGAGGGCGTGCGTGTCCATGCCCATGAAGAGGGGGCCGTCGATGCCCTGCGCGCTCCGGTAGTCGCAGATGGCGGCGGCGATGGCGACGATGTGGTCTTCGTTGAAGCTCCGGCGCAGCGCGCTGCCCCGGTGCCCCGAGGTGCCGAACGCGACCCGCTGCTCGGGCACGCCGGGGTCCGGGTGGTCCTCGTGGTAAGCGCGCTCAAGCGCGGCGAGGTCGACCAGGAGAGCGGCGGGCGCGGGTTTGCCGGCGAGCGGATGAACCATGCGAACAGGGTCTTCTCCAGGCCCCGCGCCGCCGCAAGGCTCCTCGCCGGGCCGCCCCTGAGGCGTTGGCATCCGGTTTGCCCCATGACCGGCCAATGGACACCGGCACTTCCCTTCCGAAAGCGAACGAGATCCCGCAACCCTCGGCCAGCGAGACCAAGCTCGCGCTCCCCAGCCTGAACGCCCTCGAGGCCGACTGGCCGACCCTCTCCGTGCTGAGCCGCCGCTACATCGAGCGCGCCCTCCAGCACACGCGCGGCAACAAGACGCGCGCCGCCGATCTCCTCGGGATCGATCGGCGGACGCTGAACCGGATCCTGGCACGCGAGCGGGCCCGCAGGGTGCCGCACGCCGCGGAGTAGGCGTTCGGACCGGGCCCGACCACTCCTCCCAGAGCCAGCGCGCATGTGCAGGCGGGCGTGCGAACGCCCCCCGGAGGGCCGTCGTCTGCCTGGTAGGGTGGCCGCATCGCTACGTGGCGCACGCGCCACGTAGCAGTGCTGACTCGCCCCACACGGGCGACAGGCACCCCGCCAACGGCGGCGATCGGCCGCCGAGAGGGCCCTGCGCGTGATGTCCTGCGGGGCTGGGTCGAGCCACGACGAGCCGATCCCTCCGCCGGCAGGCGTGACACCCGCTGGCGGAGGGGGCGCGTGGGGCCCGGGAATCAGTAGCGAGCGCCGAGAGAGAAGAACACCTCGCCGTACTCCCGGTGGTACCCGACGATGCCGTAGGTGCCGTCGGAGCGAGCGACGGGGATCGACCCGAGCGTGGGATCGCCGACGGGCGCGACGGTGAACGCCAGGTCCGACTTGAACCCCTTCAGGTCCGGGAGCTCGTACTTGACGTCGAACGTGTAGCCGTAGAACTGCTGCGTCGGCTGCGAGGGCGGCGTGATCGCCGGCATCCCGCACATGCCGAACGCGCCCTTGCCGCAATCCATGCTTCCGGGCAGCTCTCCGACGCCGGCAGGGCTGTAGAACCACGTGTACGACGTATAGGCGCCAGCGCCGATGCTCAGCGCCTCGTGGAAGGGCATGCTGAAGTCGGCCCCGAGGCTCATTCCGAACGAGCCCCTGGGGTTGGGCATCGCGGAGCCGACGGCCATGGCGTTCCCGTCGATGAAGCCGCTGAGCCCGGCGTCGGCGAACTGCCCGCCGCCCGACGTGGCCTTGACGATGTAGAAGGTGCCGCGAAGGCGCGCGTCGAGCACGAAGTACTTACCGAACTTCTTGTCCGCCGCGAGCCCGATGCGGGGCGTCGTGATGACACCGGCGAGCTGGCTCCCGAAGGAAACGGGGGCCGTCACGCCGACAGAGGGGCGCAGCGTGATGTCGTAAGCGAGCGGGATGCGCCGCGTGTAGGAGAACAGAATGTCGTCGAGGGCGACGGGCAGCTCGCCCTGGTCGGTGAGGAAGTTCTGGTACATGCCCCAGGAGACCGTGACACGGTCGTTCGGGGTGATGTCGTAGCGCCCGCCGAGCGAGATGTAGTTGACGTTCCTGTTCGCCTCGTTGTTGATGAAGCCGGCCCGACCGAGTGGTGGTACTCGAACCCGAGGCTGACTTCCCAGGCCTTGGCGGGCTCCTCGGTCCCGTTGATGTCGGCCCGGTCGCGGAGATCCGCGGGGCTCGCGTTGCTGCCGCCGGACGGGCCCTCGGAGGCAGCCGGCGGCCCGGAGGCACCCTTGCCGGGGTCCTTGGTGCCGCCACCGGCGCCGCCGCCGGACGCACCCGCCGCTCCCGAGACGAGCAGAGCGGCGAGCGCGATCGTGATGGTGGTGATGCGCATGTCACGATCCCAGCGGGCGGGTCAGTTGAACTCGTTGAACGAGTCGAGGTAGTACTTCATCGGCAGCTCGGCACCGAACACGCCGCCGGGGTAGCTCCCGTCGTCGAGCTGGTAGACGTAGTAGTCGTTGTACGTGCTCGACGATGACGTAGCTCGCGGTGTTGTTCTCCTTCTCCACCGCCATGTACTCGTTGCGATCCGGGATGTAGGCCCAGATCCACTGCTTCTTGTCCGGGCCGAAGAACTCGTTGTGCTGATCCGAGATCGAGCGCGGGTCGTAGAGGCAGGTCTCGAGCTTGGAGCAGTCGCTGCCCGGCGTGGGATCCTGGTAAGCGTTCATCACCGCGAGGTTGCGGAAGTAGCGCGAGGAAGTCGGTCGAGCGGGTCACCGGAGCTGAAGACGTGGCCGCCGATCCAGTTGCGGACCTGCGTCGTTGCCGGAGAAGCCACGTCGTGCGTGTCCTGCGCGAACTGCGCGACCGCGAGCGGGACGAAGTACGGGTACACGTCGTACTGACCGCCGATCATCGAGACCGACCGCGTTCTCGCCCACGTAGGCGTAGGAGTTGTCGCCGACGGTGGACCACGACGAGATGTACGAGCCGGCCTGGTTCGGGTCGTAGTTGTCGGTCGGCCAGAGCGCCGATCCAGCCCTGCATGGCGAAGAGCTTGTCGAGGATGATGCCCTGCTGGGTCACGTCGCCGTAGTACTGGTCGTAGACCGTCCGGTAGGGCCGCTCACCCGACGACTGCTGGATGATCGACTCGTGGAAGGCGGCGACGAGCTGGTTCGCGGCCGAGATGTCGGCGTTGAACTTGTTGGTGAGCGACGTGTAGTACTGGAGGTCGCTGCTGTTCGGGTTCGGGTTCTTGATCCCGATGCGGCGGAGCGAGTCGGCCAGCTCGCAGGTGCTCCAGTCGAACGCCCAGAGCGAGAGGAAGCGGCGCATGTCGGTGATGATGCCGGCGGGCCCGTTGGCGTACGCCGAGTCGTCCCAGATCTTGCGGTAGAGGCGGTAGTTGCGCCACTGGTACTGCCACTCGTACGCAGTCGATCTGGTTCGCGATGATCTCGCTCGGGGTCACGCCGAGGTCGCCCTGGCGGCAGAACGGCGTGTACTTGCATGTGGTTCTCGTTGCAGTAGAGGTACTGGATCTCCGTCTTGCCGTCGGCCTGGAAGCCGTGCGGATCGATCCACGGGGTCTTCGCGTCGACCTGGCCGGAGATGGCGTTGCCGATGCAGATCCCTTGCTGGAGTCGCGATCTGGCGGGGAGGCCGTTGGCCGTTGGGTGACGGGCGTTGCCGCTGCGCGTCGAGGCCGCAGCCGCCGTTCTGCCATGGTCGTGTCGGTCGGGTTGCACTTCTGCCCGAGCGTCGGCGTGTTGTTGGCGTAGATCCAGGTGATGGCGCCCTGGTCGTAGGGGGCCCAGCCGGCGTGCCAGAAGATGCGGTCAGGCGCGGAGTTGTACTCCATGACCGACGACGCGTAGAGCGCCGTAGTGGCGTGTTGCCCTGCTCCGTCCTTGTACGTCGGGAAGTTCTGCCCGTCGATCGACGCCATGAAGTTGTGCTCGAGGCCGAGCGAGTGCCCGAACTCGTGCCACATGACCTGGCTCCAGTAGGTGTCGATCAGGTTCTGCTACCACTGATCCTTGGTCTCCCAGTGAGTGCCGTCGGGCTGCTGATGCAGTGACGGGCGTCCTTCGCCATGACCGCCTCGAACGAGAAGGCGTCGGGCGCAGTCCATGTGCATGCCTGCCGCGCATGAAGTTCTTCGCGTAGGTGTAGTTCTTGTGCGCCTGCGTCAGGTCGCGGAAGTTGTTGAGGAAGCCGAGCGCGTTCTGCAGCCCGTCCGCGCCGGTGACGTCCTCGTAGGGGGTCTTGCCCTGGTCGATCTGAGGCCGCGAGCAGCCTGGAACTGGGCCTCGTCCTGCATCATCTTCCAGATGTTGGTCCGGGCCGAGCACGCCCGCGCCGCCCTCGGGGATGACGAAGGGGTTCATCGCCGGATCGGCGAAGACGTCGTACGGCGCGAGGGCATAGAAGGCGTTGTAGAAGTCGGGGTCCGGCTGCTGGCCGTCGGGTCCCGACCGTGTGCTGGACGATGAAGTCCTGCGGGCCGAGGTTGCCGAACTGGTCCGCCGGCTTCTGCAGGTAGACCTGCATCTTCTGGTAGAGCGACGAGTTGCCGTTGTGGTTCGACTGGCACCGTGGCGGGCACGATCGGCATCGTGTCGCCGTCCTTGCAGTTGGCGGGGCCCGCCGTCCACTCGCCGACCGAGTTGACGCCGACGTGGACCTGACCGTCCGGGGTGGTGGTGCTGTCGCTGGCGGCCGCGCCAATCATCTGCAGATAGGCGTCGACGCGCTGGATGTAATAGTCCTTGATGGCGAAGTCGTTGAACGAGATCGACGACGAGAGCGTCTCGCCCGTGCGCGGGTCGACGACGAACTGGGTCACGCCGGCCCAGTAGTTCTGCATGTCCTGATCGGAGACCCAGCGGAGGAAGCTGTAGCGGACGTCGCCGTACTGGCGCGGGCGCCTGGCCGTCCGGCAGGTTGGCGTCGAAGTTCTTGAACGAGACGCGCGCCGGCCACGCCGGCGTCCATCATGAGCTGGTTGGTCTGGTCCGCGATGCCGCCGGCGCCGAGTGAAGACGCTCTTGTAGTTCTCCGGGAAGCCCTCGGCGAAGTACCAGACGATGGGCTTGGTCGGATTGAAGCGGATGACGCAGCTCACGCGAGGCGAGCAGGCCCGTGTTGTTGGTGTCGCGGTCGATGGTGACGAGCTCGATCGGGCCGTACTTGTGGCGGATCGGGTCCTTCTCGGCGACCTGGAGCGGGCTTGTAGTCGGGCGCCGGGTTGGCCCGCGACGCAGCGAGTACATGAGGTTGAACGTCACGTTCTGGCGGCCGAGCTCGGCGAGCTGTGATGCCGAGCGCGCCGTAGGCGTGACGCAGGTCGCGTCGGTCCAGTTGAGCGGGACGGTGATCTGCACCGTCCACGTGCATGTAGTCGTTCGCCGCGTGCCGTTGGGGTCGGGGCGACGAGGAACGAGCCGGGCTCGAGCGTCGCCGAGGAGTTGCCGACGTCGGTGCACTGCGCCAGCAGGCTCGACGTGTAGATGCCGAGCGGCGCGACGTCGCTCATGTCGTTCTTGGCGAAGTTGATCTTCACCCACTGGCGAACCTGCCAGTCGAGCTCCTGGTTCTCCTCGTAGAAGTTGGTCTTCTCGCCGTCGAGGTTGACGCGGTACTTGAGGTCGACGTTGGTGACGGGCCAGGCGTTGACGACCTCGGGGATGCGCGCGGGCGACGCGACCTGCGCGATCTCGCGCATGTTGAGCATCTGGAGCTTGTCCTGCGTGACGGCGAAGCGGACGAGCGCGCCGCCGTTCTCGGCGCCGGCGAAGATGCCGAAGTCGTCGCCGAGCGGGTCGGGCGTCGAGACGCTGGGTCACGGTGGACTTGAGCATCCAGCCGGGATCGGTGCGCGCCGTCGGCGGCGCCGCGGATGAGGAAGTCCTTCCGGACGTACTGGTTCTCGTTGAAGACGCCGTTGCGGGAGGGGCGCTGCTGCACGCAGCCCGGCGCGCCGATGATCAGCGCGGCCAGCGCAGCAGGGGGAGGAATGCGCGGAGATACATTGTTGTTCATGGTCTAGTTTGCTCCGTCTTTCCAATCACTGGCCGGGGACGAAGAGGGTGACGTCGACCACGCGCCCGAAGCCGCCGCCCTGGGTGATGTTGAGGCGGACGCCGTTGGTGAGCGAGGTGATGTAGTCAGCGTAGTTGTCGTAGGGGCTGTAGCGGATGACGATCCCGCAGGCCGTCGTAGGAGCCGGGGTGGTGCCGAACCAGTTCTGGATGGTGGCGACCGTGTCGTACATGCGCACGCCGAGCAGATCGCCGCGTGTTCGGATCCTGGCAGGAGGAAGACCTGACCGAGGAAGTCGGTGGTCTCGACGGCGAAGGAACTGGATCGAGCCGTCGGCCATGGGCAGCACCGTCGTCGGGTCGATGACCGCGTCGTAGTCGACGCTGGCCGAGATGGTCGATGCCCGAGAAGTCGAGGTTCGACGTGTCGATGAACTTGTTGAGCGTGCCAGTGAGCGCGCACGGGGAAGCCGATGCCGGGCTGCTTCGGCGCCCAGGGGAGGAGGCGTTCAGCGGCGGGAGCGCGGTGCTGGTCTGGTCGTAGGGTTCTGGTAGAGCGGGACGCAGACCATCGCCTGCTGGATGTCGTCGTACGTCTGGGTGACCTTGATGGGCTGCGGGGCCCGAGCGCGAAGCGAGGCGTGGTGCCGGCGAAGGCGCCCTGGTAGTCGTCGAGGCGCGGGTGCCGTCGGCTGTCGAGCTGCACGAGCCGTCCGCCGTCAGCGGCGGGATTGGCCCGTCGCAGGCCCGTCGGGTCGAGTTGCGTCGCGCAGTGGTGCGCCCGGGCGCATGGTACGCGGTGCCGTTGGCGTCGAGCAGGTCCGGTCCAGCCGGCCGCGAGGACCGGGCTGCCGAAGACGTTGGTCAGGCAGCGCGTTGTCCTCCTTGCCCGAGCGGGTCGCCGGGTTCTCGAGCACGGCGGAGTAGATGGCCGTCTCGCCGCGGTAGAGCGCGCGGGAGAACGCGTAGTCGGTCGAAGATGCCGTTCTTGACGTCGGCCGTGACCACGAAGTCGGTCGGGCCCTGCGTCGTGCTCGACGAAGCGGCGGTCGACGTACTCGCGCGGTCTCGAACTGGCCGGCGCCGATCGGAGTCGAAGAAGAAGTCGTCGTCGTAGATGGGCGAGTACTTCGGGAAGCCGGTCGTCGGGTCGTACACGTCGATGTCGTTGGCGTTCTCGTGCGTGCCGAGCGCGGTGCCGTTCGCGTTGCCCGCCACCTCGAAGTACTTGACGAGCGCCTGGCGTACTGCCTTCCAGAAGAAGCGGACGTCCTGCGCATCCGGCGGGAGGTTGGCGTTGTTGTCCTTGCCGAGGACGTGGAGGACCTGCGCGTAACGACGTCGCGAACAGGTCGCCCGTCGCGTCGGGGGGGGTCGGGCAGTCTGGTAGCCGCTGCCGGGGAGCAGCGCGCCGCTGTTCATGTCGACTGGAGGTTGCCGTTCGGCGTCCTGGCAGAAGGTCGCCTTCGGGTGACCAGGCTTGAGGCCGAGCTGCAGGCCGGCGCTGACGTAGAGCGCCTGCCATCCGAGCGCGAGGTTCTTCGTGTCGGGGCCGTCGACGCGTTCGGATCAACGCAGGGTCCTTCGGTCGGGGACGAAGGTGCAGTCCATCACCGTTCCCGACGCCGGGACGGCGCGGTGGTGACGAAGCCCTCGAAGCCGGTGCACGCCGGCCGCAGGCGTCGCGCCGTGAGGCACGTCGGATCGCCGAGCGGGATGCGCGGGTGCCGCCGGCCGCCACGATGTACTGGTTGAGGGTGCCCTGCACGATGCGCGCGTACTCCAGGTACACGAGGCCGGAGCCGTGCAGTCCTGGGGCTGCGTCGGGTCGTTGTTCGTGAAGTCGTTGGCGATCACGCCGAGCGTCGACTGGTCGATGTCGAGCTCGACGGGCGAGGTCCGACGCCTGGGGCAGGTCCGTTGTCGGGACGATGGCCGTCGGCGCGAGCGTGCGCGTCGCTGAAGTTGAGGTCGACGCCCTGCACGTCGAACGCCCAGGTCTCGGTGTCGTGCGTGAGCGCCGCCGAGCAGCTTGTTGTACCTCGGTCTGGTTCTGGCCGGGGTCGCCGGTGACCTTGACGCAGTGCTGTTGAATGGCCGTAGGTCGAGGCCGAGGCTCAGCGTGCAGGGCGTAGGTCGGCTCCCGAGCGTGCCGGCGAGGCCGAGCGGGCCGGACGCGTCGAGCTTGAGGATCGGGTTCGCCAGCGAGAACGGCAGCGTCTTCGCCGGTAGTCGTCGATGCGGTCGATCGCGGTGCTCGGCTCGGGGTTGCCGCCCGTGAGCTGGCGACCACGAGGCCCGTGCCGAGCGCGGGGAAGAACATGTACGCGACGTCGCCGAAGTTGCCGACGATACACGCGCCGCTGCCCTGGCAGTTGGAGGTCGGCGGGGAGCCCGGGCGCGTACGTCGCGATGAGCGCGTCGTAGAGCTCGTTGATCTCGGCGTCGAAGGCCGGGTCCTGGTTGAAGCCGGCTTGACCCAGTCGAGCGAGGAAGTTGGCGCCGTCCTTCTGACAGGATGCGCCGGGACCGGGGACGGAGTACTTGTGCATGCCGTCGCGCGACTTGAAGTCGATCGTGCCCGACGTAGCCGGGGCCGCACGCGTTGCAGAAGTCTGAATCATGTGGTTCGAGACGTTGTAGTCGGCGAGCCGACCTCTTCCTCGTCGCCCCAGTACGTTGTACTGGGTGCCGTCGCCGAAGGCGTCGCCGAGGTTGGTGCTCTGGCATTGGTCTTCTCGGCCTGCTCGATGGTGAGGCCCGGCCACGTCGGTCGCCGCCGGCGAGGTCGATCAGGCCGATGTACGCGCGGCGGCTTGATGCGGCGCCTGGACCATCGGCTTCCAGACCTGCTGCGTCTTGTCGGCGCTGCAGATGACATCTGGTTCTGCCCGCCGCTCTGCTGCTGGAAGCTGCCCGGCGTGGTCGCGGGCATCCCAGGCGTGTTGCCGTCGTTCTGGTTCGAGGGGTTGCGCCGGAGATCGGGGTGAAGGTCTGTGTCGGGCCGTCATCGCAGGCGGGCAGCCCGAGACACGAGAGTACGGCGAGGGCTACGAGAGGTCTTCGCATTGCTTCGCTCCACTTTCGACCGATGGGAAAACGCGCGGTCGCGCCTCCGGCGCGGGGCGCCCGAATGGGGCCAAAAGACGTTGAATTGCTTGCGCGCGTAGGCGCGCCTGTCTTGAACTTGCGGGCGGCGTTTGGGCCGACCCCCTGAAGACCAAGAACGATGTGACGCGGCTCGTCGTACTGTACGTCCGACGAGCGGGCGCGAGGCTAAGAGCAGCTACGACGCCGCGTCCAGAGGTTTCGCGACGACGAAGTGAAGAAACGTCGGCGAGGACCGCTTCGCCCCGTCAAACTGCTAACGATCGCGGCCTCGCGCTTCACTGCTGGAACGCCGATCCACAGCTCCGAGAGCCCCTCGACCGCGCCCGTGTTCGCGATCGAAAAGTAGCTCTTTTGCCGAGGATCTGCGCCGGCGTCGATCCCGGCGTCGTCGCTCTGGAACGCGAAGCCGGAGGGCGCCGTCAGGAAATATCCGGTCTGGTTGTCGACCACCGTCATGAAGCCCGCGTTCGCCATCGTCATGTCCGCGACCAGCGTCCGCAGCGCGATGGCGTGGCGCAAATCGGGCCCGTTTCCCATCACGATCGCGTCGTTGAGCGCCGCCATCGCGAGCGCGTTCGCGCGCGTGGGCTTGTCCGTCAAGAGCTGCGAGAGGCTCGGCACCCAGCCCTCGAAGTAGCCTGCGCCGAGCGTGCCGCCGTCGCCGTCCGAGGGGCCGCCGGACGCGTCCCAGAGGCTCTGCGGCGTGTCGTCGAGCGCGGCGAGCAGCGCCTCCGCGCGCGCCTCGAGCGGCAGCGCGGCGACGCTGGGGATCGCGCTCGCCATCGTGGGCGTGTTGGCGAGCTCCTGGGCGCGGAGCAGCGCGAGCGCGATACGCGCGTTCACGTCCGTGAGGAGCGCGTCCGCGGGCGGGCCGGACGGCGTCGCCGGCGCGAGCGCGTCGTGGCCGGGATCGGCGCTGGTGACGAGCGCGGCGAAGTAGAGGCCCGTCGCGGTGTCGCGCGCGCGGGCGTCGAGGTGCTCGAGCACGAGCGCCGCCGCGCTCTGCCAGGCGGCGGCGTCCGCGGGATCGTCGCTCGCGTGGCGCACGGCGAGGTCGATCAGCGCGAGCGCGCCCGTGGCGGCGTCCGCGGGCGCGTACGCGATCCCGCTCCCCGCGTCCCCGGAGACGGGCGTCCCCAGCACCGCGTCACCGCCCGCGAGCGGCGCGTAGTACCCGGTGTAGATGGCGCGCCCGTAGCTGTCTGCGACCATGTCGACCGGGGTCGGCGAGGTCGTTGCGGTTCACCGCGAGGAGCCCGCCGGCCGCCGTGCGCAGGTCCGCGTACAGGTCGCCCGCGTAGCCGGCCGGAGGCGTGGCGAGCTCCTCGGGGAGGACGTGCCGAGCACGATGAGGTCGAGGTCGAGCGTGGGCGTGAGCTGGGCGTCACCGTACGTGGTGGCGCTCTGGTGGTAGCGGGCGCAGGCGGCCGCGTAGGCGGCGTCGTCGTGCGGGTCGTGGATCGGCTTGTTGTCCGCGCCGAGATCGGGCTCGAGCGTGGTCGAGTCCCAGCTCTGGTCGACGCCGACCGCGGCGTCGAACGCGTGCTGGTGCTCGCCGTAGAGGACCACCTTCTGCGTGCAGAACCCCACGGGGTCCGTGCCGTTGTCGAGCGTGCAGGCCACCGGCGGCCCGGCCTCCGGCACGAAGCCTCCGCCCGCGCCGACCGCCCCGGCGCCGCTCGCGCCGCCGCTGCCGCCGCCGCCGCCCCCGCCGGAGCCGGTCGCGGACGACGAAGGGCCGGTCGGCGAGGCGCCCTGGACGCAGGACCAGAGCGCGGTGGCGGCGAGGAGGACTGCGGGGGCGAAGAGGGGGAGAAGGAAGCTGCGGTGCATCGGTGTGGTCCTAGTCGGAGGGGATGTGCCAGTCGATGGGGCGCTTGCCCGCGCGGACGAGCGCCTCGTCGATCTTCGAGAAAGGCCGGCTCCCGAAGAAGCCGTTCCGCGCGGAGAGCGGCGAGGGGTGGGCCGAGCTGATCACCGTGTGGCGGGAGGTGTCCACGAGCTTGGCCTTCTTCTGCGCGTAGCCGCCCCAGAGCACGAAGACCACCGGATCGCGCTTGTCGTTCACCTTCCGGATGATCGCGTCGGTGAACGTCTCCCAGCCGTGGTTCTTGTGCGAGTTGGGCTCGTGCGCGCGCACCGTCAGGACCGCGTTGAGCATGAGCACGCCCTGCTCCGCCCAGCGCACGAGGTAGCCCGTCTTCGGCGGAGGGAGGCCCAGGTCGGACTCCATTTCCTTGAAGATGTTGACCAGCGAGGGCGGCGGCTGCACCCCGGGGCGCACCGAGAAGCAGAGCCCGTGGGCCTGCCCGTCGTCGTGATAGGGATCCTGGCCCAGGAGCAGCACGCTCACGTCCTCGTACGGCGTGAGCTCGAGCGCGGTGAACACCTCGTCCCGGGGCGGGAACACGGTGTGCGCGCGGCGCTCCTCGGCGACGAAGCGCGAGAGCTCCGCGAAGTAGGGCTCGGAGAGCTCGTCCGCGAGCACCGTCCGCCACGACGCGGGCAGCGGCGGGAGCCCCGCCCCGTCCGCGGCCTCGTCCGACGCCGCAGGCTTCGCGCCGGCGCCCGCTTTCCCCTTCGTGCCCCCGCTCGCCTTCGTGCTCGCCATCGCCTTCCCCTCCGCCTTCGACCCCTTCGCGCTCGCCCTGGTCGCGCGCGCGTCGCCCCCCTCGCCCCCCGCTTCGGGCGCGACGCCCGGCTCGAGCCTCCTGTCGCACTCGGGCGCGAGCACGCACGCGCCGCACTTCGGCGCGCGCGCCGTGCAGGTGTAGCGCCCGTGCAGCACCATCGCGGGCCCGAAGAACGTCCAGTCCTCCCGGGGGACGAGCCGCATCAGGTCCTGCTCGATACGCGCTGGTTCCTCGTTCCTGCTCAGCCCGAGGCGGCGCGAGACCCGCGCGACGTGGGTGTCGACGATGACGCCGGTGGGCGCGTCGAACGCGGTGTTGAGCACGACATTGGCCGTCTTCCGCGCCACGCCGGGGAGCGTCAGCATGCCCTCCATCGTGCGCGGCACCTCACCGCCGAAGCGCTTCACGAGCTCCCGGCACGCGGCCTGGATCGCCTTCGCCTTGTTCCGGTAGAAGCCCGTGGGCTTCACGGCCTCCTCGAGCGCCGCGCTGTCCGCCTCGGCGTAGGCGCGGGCGTCGGGGTACCTGGCGAAGAGCGCCGGGGTCACCCGGTTGACGCGCTCGTCCGTGCACTGCGCGGCCAGGATGGTCGCCACCAGGAGCTCGAGGGGCGTCGTGAACGAGAGCTCATAGCGTGCGTCCGGGTGAGCCTGGCGCAGCCGGCGAACGATGGCCGAGACGGACGCGGCGGTGGCAGGCACGGGGGCACTCTCTCAAGGATTCGTGAAGCCGGGAAGGAGCGTCAATAAACTAGCGGTCTCGCGTGGTTCCCGCGTGGCGAGTTCCGCGTCCTGCCGCGGGCGATCGGCGCCTTGCACACGTTGTCGCACCCTTCGTGCACCGCGGCTGCGCCGATTTCCTCTTTGCGCGGCCCGAAGTGCATTCGTTATTCTCCTCACACTGCCCACGACGCAAGGAGGACCGATGCGCCATTCCCTATTCCTCTCGACACTGTTCGCCGTCTCGATGGTCGGCGGAGCTGCCCTCGCAGAGAAGCCGCAGTCCGCCGCGGCGAGGGAGCCGCACGTGATCGGGAACCTCCGCGCGCACGGCGACACGGTCAACAAGGTCTACCGTGCCCCCGCGGCCGAGCGCAGCAGCGCCGCCTCCCGCTTCAACAGCACCGCGGCGCGCCCGGCGGCCACCCCCAACGTGAAGAACCCGCTCGATCGCTCCGCGTCGCGGATCAACTGCGCGGACAACGACGTGAGCTGCACCTCCTCGCACAGCGCCGCCCGCGTCATGAACGTCGGCGCCGGCGACACCGGCAGCGGCCGCTACAACGTCCGCCCGCCGGCCTTCCTCGACAAGGTCCTCGGCAGCGACCGCACCGACTTCAACGAGGCGGGCCTGGACGAGGGCATGTCCGCGCGCGCGGCGAACCGCGTCTGGTCGCACGCCGGCCACCAGGGCGGCGACGCGAAGGCCGGCGCCACGCTCGCGGAGAAGACGCAGGTCGACCGCAAGCAGAGCCAGTACCAGTCGAGCCGCGTCTCCTGCAACGAGGGCGACGCCTGCTCGGCCTCGAGCAAGGACGTTAAGAAGGAGTGGGCCTACGCCGCGATCAAGGCCGGCACCTGGACCGGCCCCGAGAAGCGGGAGCCCACCAACGCCGCGCGCCGCATCGCCGCGTACCGCGCCGCCGAGAGCGCCTCCCTCCACGACGAGAAGGCCGCCCAGGCCGAGGCCGACCGCGCCCACGGCCACGGCAGCGCCGCCGCTGCCGCCAGCGCCGCGGCCCACGCGGGCGACGCGCACTAGGTCCCAGGCAAGGGCCTCTCGAAAGCCCCTCCCGCGGCCTGCCGCGGCGAGGGGTTTTCGTTCTAGAGTCACCCCGTGACCACCCCCGCCACCCCTCCCTTCGCCTACGGCCACGACGGCGCGCTCCTCGTCACCGCCGACGGGCCGGAGATCCTCGTCCACTCGGGCGCCGACGAGGCCCCCAGGTGGCGCCACGAGATGGACGCCGCCGTCGTCGGCGTCGGCGTCACGGGGGGAGCCGTCGTCGCCGTGGACACGACCGGCACGCTCGTCGCGTGCGACCGGGAGACCGGCGACGTCCTCGGCACCTTCGCGCTCGATCGCCTCGCGTCCGACCTCGCCGCCTCGAGCACCGGAGGGGTCGCGGTCCTGGGCGCGTCGTCGGTCGTCTGCCTGCGCGTCGAGGGCGACGAGGCGCGCGTCGAGGTCGACGCTCCGGGCGCGACCGCGGTGGCGCTCGACGGCGAGGGCAAGCGGGTCGCCGTCGGCGACGCGGACGGCACGGTGCGCGTGCACGACACGACGAGCGGCAAGGAGCGCGGCTCGACGCGCCTCGGCGCGCCCGTGAAATCCCTGTGCTGGAGCCCGCGCGGCCACTGGATCGCCGCGACGGGCCAGGGCCTCGTGCGCGTGGACGCAGGCGGGTCCGCGTCGCGCGGGCTCGTCGACACCAAGGATCTCGACCTGGGCCCCGTGGCCTGCTCGGAGGACGGCGCGATCTGCGCCGTGCGCGTGGGCACGAGCAAGGTCGGCCTCTTCGACCTCCACGACTTCAAGTTCCAGGGCATGGTGCAGTACGAGCGCACCGTCGGGAGGATCGCGTTCGGGCCCTCCGCCTGGCTCGGCATCGGCCTCGACGAGGGGGACGGCAACAAGGTCGACCTGCTCACGGGCACGGTGCACCGCACCGATCCGCACGAGGGCCGCAAGCGCAACCGCTGGGAGCTCATCGCCGATCCCAGGACACAGCAAATCGCCGCCGTGATGGAGCGGGCCAGGAAGGAGGGCGAGCCCGGCGGCAAGAAGCGCAAGACGGAGCCGGCCCGCCCCTCGCCCACGCCCGCCGACGGAGCGGTGAGCGGGTGGATGCTGGCCGCGGCGGTGGTGCTCGCGCTGGGCGTGCTGGCGAAGCTGCTGCTGTAGCGCGGTCGCGTTCGGTACGCGCCCACCGAACCGCGACCGCCAGGGAGCGGGTGCCAGTCGGCACCAGCGTCTTCATGCCCTCGCACGCGCCGCGCTGGCTGTAGCGCTACGCATGCGAGGGCACGCAGACGTCGCGCCTCCTGGCACCCGCTCGCTCGCGCTCGCGGTTCGGTAGGGGGGATGGCCGCGTACCGAACCCGAGCGCGCACGCGCTCACTTCTTCTTGCCGCTCTCCATCATCTGCTTGAACAGATCGTCGTCCGAACCCGCGGGGTTCGCCGAGGGCGCCGCCGACTTGGCGGGCGCGGCCGACCCTCCCATCATCTCGCGCATCAGATTGTCGTCCTGCTGCTTCGCCTTGTCGGCGTCGCCCTTGGGCGGCGCGTTCTTGGACGGCGTGCCGCCCATCATCTGCTTGAACAGATCGTCGGCGTCGCTGCCCGGGGCCGCGGTCGGCGCGGCCACCGCCGGCGCGGGCGGGAGGTACGGGTTCTTCGTCCCGTTCTTGCCGAACTTCTCCTTGTCCTCGTCGGTGCAGGGCACGGGGTTCGACCGATCCTCCTGCACGCACTGCATCAGCCAGGCGTCGCGCGGCGCCTCCTTGCGATCCTTGGCCTTCGCGTAGGCCGCCTGGATGTCGTGGTCGACCAGCACCGTCGAGATCGGGGGCACGTACATCACCAGGAAGAGGCCGACGGCGAGGATGCCCGTGAAGGGGAGAACGACCCGGTAGAGGTCGAGCAAGGGCTTGTCGAAGCGGAAGCTGGAGATGAACAGGTTGAGCCCCAGCGGCGGCATGCAGTAGGCGAGCTCCAGGTTCAGGAGGAACATCATCGCCAGGTGGAAGGGGTGGAGGTGGAAGCGCGCCGCGAACGGGAGGATGAGCGGGACGGCGACGAGGATGGCGCTGAAGCCCTCCATCAGCATCCCGATGATGACCAGGAAGATGTTGAGCGCGATGAGGAACTGCCACGTGTGCGTGAGGCCCAGCGGAGACATGAAGTCGAGCACCCTGGCCGGGATGCGCGCGTCGATGACGAAGTTGATGACCGCGTTGGCCATCGAGAGGATGAGGATGATCGCGCCGGCGAGGATCATCGAGGCCTTCGTGACGCGGGGCAGGTCCTTCTTGAGGCTGAGATCCTTGTGGATGAAGATCTCGACGACGATGGTGTAGAGGGCCGCGAGCGCGGCGCTCTCGTCGAGCGAGGTCAGGTTCGTGAAGATGCCGCCGAGGATGACGACGGGCACGCCGAGCTCCCACTTGAGCAGCCAGACCGCGGCCCCCACCTCGCGGAGGTCGAACCTGGACCGCGGCACGCCGTTCTTGTTGCCGACGTACGCCGCGTGGACGGCGAGCAGCGCCATGATCAAGAGGCCCGGGATGAGGCCCGCCTTGAACGCGGCGTTGAAGTCGATGCCGGCGACCAGCGCGTACACCATGATGGGCAGCGAGGGCGGCAGGAGCAGGCCGAGCGATCCGCCCGTGGTCACGAGGCCGAGCGAGTAGCCGTCCGGGTACCCCTGCTTGCGCAGCGCCGGGTAGAGCAGGCCGCCGATGGCGACGATGGTGACGCCGCTGCCGCCCGTGAGGGTGGTGAAGAAGGCGCTGGCGACGAGGCACACCATCGCGAGGCCGCCGGGCAGCCAGCCGAAGGCCGCCGACGCGCCGCGCACGATGCGGTCGGGCGCCTTCGACTCGGCCATCAGGTAGCCGACGAACGTGAAGAGCGGGATGGTGACCAGGATGGGCGAGTCGGCGAAGCGCTCGTCCAGCACGTTGGGCGCGATGAAGCGGAGGAAGTGCTCCGTGGACTTGGGGTGGGTGAGCCACAGGAGCTCGCTCGACCCGCCCATGACCGCGAAGAGGGGCGCGCCGAACAGCGCGAGGAGGATGACCCCCATCGCGAGCAGCCCGAGCTTGAGGAAGCCGACGCCGACGAGCGGGAGCCCGATGAGCGTGGCGATGGTGCGCGGGCTCCTGCGGGAGCCTGGGCTTCCATCACGCGCCTCCCTTCGCCGCGTGGGCTTCGCCCTCGCCCTCACCCGCGCCGCGCAGGTCTTCCTTGTGGGCCTCGTCGGGGTCGGCGACGAAGTGGCCGCTCAGGGTGAGCAGCGCGCGGAGCAGGAAGCGGAGGGCGATGGCCAGGAGACCGAAGGGGAAGACCAGGCTGAGCGTCTCGACGAGCGCGCCGCGGGTGGTCTCCCCTTCCGGTGAGAGCACGAAGGGCGCGTGCGTGCCGGAGTCGATGCGCAGGGCCTTCACCTTCGCGGGCTCGAAGTGGTCCTCGAAGCCGGCGCCGTCGACCCACTCGTTCCAGGCCGCGGCGGTCATCCACTGGTCGTACTTCTCGCCCTTCAGCACGTGGGGCAAGCTCCTGAGATCGAGCCCGATCTGCTTTCGCGTGAAGAAGAGGTGGTTGTCGACGTGGCGGACGGCGTTCTCGATCTTGGCCCCCGCCCGGTCGTCGGCGTTCGACCCGTACGACGTGATGGCGATGTGGTCGAAGAACCCCCACACCGCCGCGAAGCAGACCACGGCCGCGAAGACGTAGTTGAGGAGGGCCACGGGCTTGCGCGCCGCCTTGGGGAGGAAGCGGAAGACGACGTCCACGTGGATGTGCTTGCCGCTCGCGGTGGCGAGCGACCCGCCGAGGAGCGCCAGCCACAGCGTGAGCCGCGTCGCGAGCCCGCGCAGGCCGCCCAGGAGGGCGAGGGTGGAGCCGTCCTGGAGCCAGCCCTTGAAGTTGTCGAAGTAATCGACCACCCCGTGATCCAGGGAGGCCGCCGTGCCTCCGCCCTCCGCCGCGCGCCGCCAGAGGGCGGTGAGCCCGATCCCCACGGCCATGCCCACCAGCGTCAGGTTGCGCCTCCGGTCCTCGCTCTGGCCCCGCGTGAGCCGGAGCAGTGGCGAGGCCGAGCCCGATCGAGAGGAGGAGGCCGCGGAAGACGGCGCCCGTGAGGGTGTCGACGGACTCGCAGAGCCCCTTGAGGAAGACCCACGCGACGAGCGACAGGATGAGCCAGACGAGCACGCCCGTGAGCATCCGTGCCTCGAGCCGCGTCCAGGCCTGCTCGAAGCGGACGAACGGGTGCCCCCAGGCGGCCCCGCGCACGGCGTCGGCGGCCTCGGGCCCGTCCTCGCGAGGCTCCGCGTGCTCCTCGGTCGCCGGCCGGGCCGGGGAGTGTGGGGGGTCTGGGTGGGTGGGAGGAGACGCGACCGACGGGCTCGATGCGCCCTTCGCCTCGGCCTTCTCCTGCCCGGGCTCGTCGCCCTCGCGCGCTGCGGCGGGCGCGTCGCCCTCCGCCTCGGCGTGCGCCGCCGAACGCTCCTCGGGCTCGGCCCCCTCGCTGCCGGCGTGCGCGCCGCTTCCCTTGCCGTTCTTCTGCCGCGCGCCCTCCGCTGGCAGGGGCGCGTCCTCACGATCCCTCTTCCCGTTGCCCTTCCCGTTGGCTCCCATTGGGCGTCAACGTTAGGGCCATCCGGGGCGTCCACGAAAGCCTAATCAGAACCCGCACATCCGCATCATCCGCTCCTTGCCGAGGTAGCGCTTCGCCTTTCGCTTCGCGATGGCGTTCGTGAGCCGCGCCTCGGGCAGGGTGTCGCCTGCGTCGATGACCTCGTTGAGCGTCTTGACGTAGTCCGCCTTGTCGGACTTGGTGCAGTAGTACTTCGCCGCGAGCTGGAACTTGGGGAGCAGGGACTTGCCGCCCGTCAAGGCGATGGCCGCGTCGAACTCCTTCTTCGCCTCGTCGACCTCGGCCATCGGGCTCCGCGCGTGGTACGCGCCGAGGATCGTGTGGGCGCTGCCGAAGAGGTAGTCGGGGTGGAGCTGCTTGGACCGCTCCATCATCGCCACGCCGATGAAGAGGTCGGCGACGGCCGCGGGCTCGTCCTTGACGATGTTGGTCTTGGCGATCCACGCGTACCCGGTCCAGAACAGGTTCTCCGCGTCCTGGTCCGGATCCTCGAAGTGGGCGAGCCAGGCCTTCATGGTCGAGTCGTTCTTCTTCGCCGCCGCGAAGCCGGGCGCCTTCTTCTCCAGGAGCTCGATGCCGTAGTGGATGGCGCGGTCGTAGCCGGCGACGGCGCGGGCCTTCTCGTACGCATAGAGCTGGCTGCTCGAGCCCTCCGTGTCCTCGGCCTGCTCGAGGTCGTCCTCGATGAAGGCGAAGGTGAGGCTGGTCCAGGTCTTCGTCAGCATGAAGAGGGCGTCCTCGTTCTGCGGGGCGAGGTAGTGCATGCCCTCGAACTGCGTCACGCCGGAGTAGGCGGCAGTCCTGGCGACCTCGAAGTCGCTGAACCCGTCAATCGCCCCCGAGGCGTCGCGGGTGCCCTTGATCTGCCCGTCGAGGATGATCTGCTTGAGGCAACCCGTGCTCCCGAGGCCGAGAGCGCCGGCGAGCGCGAGGGCCGCCACGCTGAGCTTGGTCATGCGCGGGGGAGTATCACGAGAGGGCCTGGCGCGTCGACGGGGACGGACTTCCCTGCCCCTCGCCTTGCCCCTGGCCGAAGCAAAGCTCGTGCCGAACGCCGCGTCGAAGTTTTCACTCGAAGTGACGCTCGCCTCTCCGAGCGTGACGATCGCCTCTCCGAACGACACGCTCGTCTCGACCGGCATCACGATCGCCTCTCCGAGCGTGACGCTCGCCTCGACCGGCGTCACGATCGCCTCTCCAAACGCGACGCTCGCCTCTCCGAGCGTGACGCTCGCCTCTCCGAGCGTGACGCTCGCCTCTCCCAGCGTGACGTTCGCCTCTCCCAGCGTGACGTTCGCCTCTCCCAGCGTGACGTTCGCCTCTCCCAGCGTGACGTTCGCCTCTCCCAGCGTGACGCTCGCCTCTCCGAACGACACGCTCGTCTCGACGGGCGTCACGATCGCCTCTGCGATCGTGACGCTCGCCTCGACGGGCGTCACGATCGCCTCGACGGGCGCCACGATCGCCGCCACGCGCGCGACGTTCGCCGGTGGCTATCCGCGCTTCGTGCGGCGCGCCCCCTTTGGACGCGCGGTCGCCTTCGCCGTGGGCTCCGCCGGGGCGGCGAGCGGGTCCTCGTAGACCGCATCGACCGCAACCCGGCACCCGATGGCATCGAGGCAGACCTCGCCGCCCGCGCGCACGTCCCGCAGCGTCCAGGTGCCGTCATCGTTGCGGTGGTAGTGCTCGACGCGGCGCTCGTGCTGCGACACGAGGAGGTAATCGCGAAGCGACGGGATCTGCCGGTAATGAGCGCGCTTCTCGTCGCGATCGTACGTCTCCGTCGACTCCGAGAGGACCTCCACCAGCACGACGGGGTTCGTGACGGTGTTCTTGTCCTCCGGGTCGACCTCGAGCCGGCCGCAGACGACGCTCGCGTCGGGGTACGTGGCGAGGCCGGTCGCCTTCACCTGGACGCGGACGTCGGAGTTGAGGACCACGCAGGGCCGGCCACGGAGCGCGTTGCGCAGCTCACCCTGGACGTTCACCGAGAGCCGGCCGTGCTCCGGCGTGCCGCCGGCCATGGCGTAGATCTCGCCGTTCACGAGCTCGTGCTTGGTCTCGCTCTTCGCCTCCACGGCGAGGTACTCGGCGAAGGTGTGGGTCAGCTTGCGGGCGGGCTCGCGCATCGCGCGGGCGAGTATGGCACGGGGCCGCCGGAGGGGCGACGGCCGGCGGTCCCCCCGGGCTGCCCGCTTTTCTTTCCGGCGGGCTTGATCGAAGCTGGAGGGAACGATGACGACGAAGGCTCCTCGCATCCTCCTCTCGGCGCTGGCGGTCCCGGCCGCGATTCTCCTCGCGTCGCCGGCGCGGGCGGCGGACCCGCAAGCCCTCTTCGACAAGGGCGTCGCCGACATGCAGGCCGGCCGCTTCGACACGGGGTGCCTCGCCATCGAGGAGAGCTACAGGATCGACCCGCGGCCCGGCACGCTCTTCACGCTGGCGGAGTGCGAGACGAAGCGCGGCCGCATCGCCACGGCGCTCCGACATTACGACGACTACCTGGCGGCCTACGGCGCGCTCTCCCCGGACAAGAGGCGCAAGCAGGGCGACCGCGAGAAGATTTGCCGCGCCCAGCGGGAGGCGCTCTCTTCGACGGTGCCGGAGCTGACGCTCGCCTTACCCGCCAACGCGCCCCCGGGGACGGTGGTCATGCGCGACGGGGTCGTGGTCGACAAGGTGGACCTCGGCGTGCCGATCCGCGTCGATCCAGGCGACCACGTGATCGTCACCCGAGCGCCCGGGCGCCCCGCGTCCACGGAGCGCGTCAGGCTCGCGGTGGGCGAGCGGAGGGGGATCGCGCTGGTGGTGCTGGAGCCTGCGCCGGTCGTCCCCGTGGCCGCGCCGGCCGATGCGCAGGAGGGGACGAACTGGCGGTTCGGCGTGGGGATCGCGAGCGTCAGCGTGGGCGCCGCGCTCCTGGCGACGGGGATCGCCTCGACGGTGGAGGTGCTCGGCGTCGACAACGATCCCAACTTCGTCAAATACGAGATGTTCAATGGGTCGAGCCCGAACATGTGCGTCACGGCGCAGACGGACCACATCAATACAGGGCTGGCCAGCGACGTCACGAGCCTCTGTTCGAAGCGGTCGACGTTCGAGAAGGTGGAGCCCGTCGCCTATGCGTCGGCCGCCGTCTTCACGGGCCTGGGCATCTACTTCCTCGCCACCTCGCGCCCGGCCGCCAAGCAGACCGCCACGACCCTGATCGTCGCGCCCAGCGTGGGGCGAGGCCTCGCGGGCGCGAGCGCGGCCCTCCGCTTCTGATCGCTACCCCGCGCCGTGCGCCCGCGCCCTGGGCGGCGCGCCGGCGTGCGGCACCGCAACGAACGCGTCCGTGCGCAGCGCGCGGTACGCCATCCCGATGAGCCGCAGCACGCCCGGCGCACGCGGCGCGTCGGCGGCGGGCGCCTCCCGCTCCACCGCGCGCAGCACCGCCGCCTGACGCCGCAGCGCCGCAGCGTACGCCGCGTCGACGCCGCTCGCCTCGAGCGCAGCCGCGCCTTCGGGCTCGCCAAGCATGCGCCCGACGAAGGCGGCGAGCGCGTCCGAGCTCCTCGCCAGCTCGGTGGCCGTCTCGTGCAGCCCCACGAGCGCGTCGACCTCGGCGCGGCGCTCGGGCGGGAGCACGGAGCGCAGCGCCTCCCACGCCACGTCGCGCACGATCATCGCCTCGCGCACGAGGCGGCGGCGCTCGATGGCCCGCCTGCCCTCGCCCTCGCCGTCACCCTCGACCAGCCTGCGGACGAGGCGCGCCTCCTCGGCGAGGAGCGGGAAGAAGCTCGCGGGCAGGGCGCCGACGGTGCGCTGCGCGGGCCAGAGGGCGCGCTGGAGCGAGAGCGCGGCCTCGATGAGGTCCGGGAGGCCCGCGAGGAGATCGTGGCCCTCCGTCTCCGCGCTGATCTCGATGGAGTCGCCCCCCGAGGTCCGCCGGAAGAGGACGGTGCGCGTCGCGCGCCCGTCCTCGCCCGGCCCCTGCGAGAGGACCTTGATGGCATAGGTGACGGGGCCGAGGGCCCCCTCCGCATCTCGTGTGCTCGATACTGCATCTCCGGTTTCTTGGACATCGCCTGAACGCATGTCGTGCATGCCGAGAATCATAGTCGTTGAGGCCCGCCAGAGGCTCAGAAACGCGGCGCGGGCGGACGTCCAATGTCCATGCCCGGGGCCGCGCGTAGCGATGATGCCCGTTCCCGTTTCCGCTCCCGTTCCCGTTCCCGATTTCCGGGGAGCGGGAGCGGGAGCGGGAGCGGGAGCGGGTGCGGGTGCGGGTGCGGGTGCGGGAGCGGGAGCGGGAGCGGGAGCGGGAGCGGGTGCGGGTGCGGGTGCGGGAGCGGGTGCGGGAGCGGGAGCGGGAACGGGAGCGGGAGCGGGAGCGGGTGCGGGAGCGGGAGCGGGAGCGGGAGCGGGTGCGGGTGCGGGTGCGGGAGCGGGTGCGGGAGCGGGTGCGGGTGCGGGAGCGGGAGCGGGAGCGGGAACGGGAGCGGGAGCGGGAGCGGGAGCGGCCTGCGGGCACGTGTGGAGGCGCGTGGTAGCCTCGGCCTCCCATGTCCTCCACCGTCGACCGCCCCCCTTCGGCCACGCCGCCGGCGAGCGGCGCGCCGCCCTCGCGCGCGCCGGGCGATCGGCTCGACGGGCGCTTCCGCCTCCTGGCGCGGCTCGGGCAGGGCGGGTTCGGGGACGTGTGGCCCGCCGACGAGCTGCTCCCGGACGGCGCGCCGCTCCGGCAGGTCGCGCTCAAGCTCCTGTTGCCCGGCGGGGGCGACGCGGTCGACTGGGCCGAGGAGGCCAAGCTCCTCGCCTCGTTCCGGCACCCGTCGCTCGTGACGATCTACGCGGCGGGCATCATGGCCGGGCGTCTCCGAGCGCTACGTCGCCATGGAGCTGCTCGAGGGGCAGAACCTCTCGGACGTGCGCGCGGCGCGCGGGCCGATCGCCGTGGCGGCGCGTGCTCGGCTGGGCGAGGAGCGCGGCGGCCGCGCTCGACCTCATCCACACGGCGGGCGTGGTGCACCTGGACCTGAAGCCGGCGAACCTGTTCCTCTGCACGGACGGGGCGCTCAAGGTGCTCGACTTCGGCATCGCGCGGCGCGCGGGCGTCGACGCCGTGGTGGCGCGCCGCGCGACGCAGGTCCGCCGCGACGGCACCCTGCGCGACGCGGAGCTCGCCACCGGGCTCTTCATCGCCGGGCGCGTGGGCCGCTCGCACGAGGAGGAGGCCTTCGCGGCGACGCGCCCCGCGCCCTCGGAGAAGGGGCAGGAGGTGGTCATCGGCACGCCGGGCTTCATGGCGCCGGAGGTGCTCGAGCTCGCCGAGCCCACCGCGGCCGCGGACGCGTACGCGCTCGCCGTCTGCGTGGTGCAGCTCGTGACGGGGCACCTGCCGCACGCGGCGCCCGACGAGCCCTCGACCTGGAACGATCCCACGGCGGTGAGCGCGTGGCTCGACGCGATCCGGAGGGCCACGCTCCGCGGCGCGATGAAGAAGTTCGACGAGGCGCGCGTCCCGCGCGGCGTCGCGGCGCTGCTCCGGCGCCTGCTCGCGCTCGACCCGGCGGCCCGCGGCGTCGCGCCCGGCACGCTGCGGGCGCTCTTCGACGAGGCGTGGGAGCGGCCCCACGGCGTCCCGATCCGCCCTGGTTCGGGCTCCGCCCGTACCCGCCCGAGGGCGAGGGCCTGCTCTTCGGGCGCGACGACGACCTCGCCCGCCTGGGCCGCGATCTCGGCTGCGAGCCCTGCCTCGTCCTGCAAGGAGAGCGCGGCTCGGGCAAGTCCTCGCTGCTCGCCGCCGGGCTCGTCCCGCACCTCGGGAGGCACGCCGCCGACGGCAAGGACGACTGGATCGCGGTGCCCGTCGTACCGGCGGACGACGCGGGGCTCGACGCCGCCCTGACCCGGCTCGCCCCGGGCTCGAGGGCGCCGGCGTGGAGGCGCTCGCCGCGTTCTGCGCGAGCGCGAAGGCCGGCGTCGTGCTGGTGCTCGACCCGCTGGAGGCCGCGCTCGGCGGCGGCCCGGACGGCGCCACGCGCGATCGGCTCCTCGCGCTGGCGCGGGCGATCGCGACGGGGCCCGTGCGCCCGGGGCTCCGGCTCGCGGGCACGCTCGGCGAGGACGGGGCGGCCGCGCTGCTCGGCTCGCCGCTCGGCGCCGCGCTGCGCGCCGCGCTCCGCTTCGTCGGCGGGCCCGCCGCCGCCGCGGTCGAGGAGATCGTCGCGGCGCCGGCCCGGAGCGCGGGCGTGGCGGTGATCTCGGCGGAGGCGGTGGCGACGGACGTGCAGCGCGAGCTGCGCGCCGGCAGCGGGCGGATCCCCTTCGTGTCGCTGGCGCTCGAGGCGTGGTGGAGGGGGCGCGGCGGCGAGGCGCTGCGCGGCGAGCGCTGGACGGAGACCGGCGGCGTCGGGGGCGCGGTGGTCCGGCACGCCGGAGCAGGTGATCTCCGAGCTCGACGGGGGCGAGCAGGCCCTCGCGACGGAGCTGCTCCTCCGGCTCTCCGCGACCGACGGCGCCCCGCTGCGGTGGCAGGAGCGCGAGCTCCGCCACCGTCGCCTCTCATGGCGGCAACCTCGCCGCGGCCGAGCGCGCGCTCGGCCGCCTCGCGCGCGAGCGGCTCGTGCGCGTGGAGCGGGGCTCCGTCGAGATCGCCCACCCCGCGCTGCTCAAGGACTGGCCGCGCCTCGCCTCCGCGCGGCTGGCGGAGATGGACCGGCTCTCGCTCCTCGAGCGCCTGCGCGAGGCGCGCGTCGCGTGGGAGCGGGCCGACAACCACACGGACTTCCTCCTCCACGGCGCGCTCCTCCAGGAGGCCCGGTCGCGCTCGGGGCTGCTCGCGCGCGGGCTAGCGCCCGAGGACCGCGCCTTCCTCGACGCCGAGCCGCCGGGCCGCGCAGCTTCCGCAACGCCAAGCGGGGGGCGCTCGGGGCGGTGGTCCTCGCGATGCTCGCGGGCAGCGCGGCCGGCAAGCACATGGTGGACGAGGCGCGCGCGGCGGAGGCGCGCACGCGGGCGGCGGCCGCGGAGCAGGAGGCGCTCGCCGAGCTCGGCGCGATGGCACGCCGCGCGGAGGACCCGTACCGGCGCGCCGCGCTCGTCGCCGCCGCGCTGGGCCGCGGATCGAGCGACGGCATCCTCCCGCTCGACCTCTACGCCACGGCGAGCAACCTGGCCCACGCCAACTTCGTCACCCTCGATCACGTCGACGCCCCCCGCTTCCCGTGGGACGACCGCTTCCTCCTCGGCACCGCCCCGTCCGGCGCGATCGTCGTCGTCGACTTCCGCCCGCCGGAGCCCGACGTGATCGAGGACGTCGACTTCGACGTCGACCTGGCGGACGCCGAGGCGCTGCACTTCAAGAAGCCCTCGCTCCTCCGGCTCCGCCCGCACGAGGCGCCCGTCGTGGAGCGCGTCGACCTCGCCTTCGACACGGCGTTCGCGACCCGCGCCGCCGACGGGGAGGTGAAGGTCTTCCGGCTCCGCGACGACGGCCGCCCGGCGCTCGCGGCGATCGCCCCGATGCGGTGCACGGGCCCGCTCCACGCCGCCGCGGCGGCGCCGGTGCTCGCGTGCGGCGTCGCGGGCGGCGTGGCCCGGTGGGACCTCGCCGCCGCGCGCCGGACGCCGGACGATGGCGTCACCGTCAATCCCTTCGCCGGCACCGTGGTCGACATCTCCGCCGACGGCGCGCGCCTCTCGGCGATCTCGGACACGCGCGTCCTCTTCTGGACCCCGGGCGCGGCCGCTCCCGAGACGGTCTACGACGCGCAGGAGCCCATGATGGACGTGCGCCTGGCTCCCTACCCGCACGTCGCGGCGGTGGTCGAGGGCGCGCCGGCCGAGAGCGTGAGCGTGGTGGTGGTGGACGAGCGCCGCGCCAACCCCGCCGTCTTCTCCGTCGACGTGGGCAAGGACCGCCCCGACCGCGTGCGCTGGGACACGGGCGGCGTCGACCTCGGCGTCTGCTCGGCGGGGGAGGGGCGCTGGCACTACCTGCGGCGCGGCGGCCGCGCCAGGGGCGACGCCCCTCCGCAGGGCGACCCCTGCGCGCCCCGGCCGATGAAGAACGCGCCCGAGGCGGTCCCCTCCCTCGACGATGCGCCCGAGCTCGCCGATCGCGAGATGGGCGCCCACCTCCCCGCCGGGGGCTGGAAGCTCCGCGGCCACCGCTACCTCACGCGCGATCTGGTCGTGCTCGACGCCGCCGCCGGCCGAAAGCCGACGGACGCCCCCGACGCCCCTTCCCGCCCGCCGCCGCGCGCCTCCTGCGCTTCGACGGGCGCGACGAGATCGGGAGCGAGGACACGGTGGCGAAGACCGACTCGATCGGCGCCGTGGAGCGCGAGGGCAACACGGTCATGTTCCAGGTCGGCGAGGAGATGCGCTTCTACGCGCTCCCCGACGGGACGCGCATCTTCTCGCGCAAGGCGAATTTCCTCCGCCGGTGCGCCGACGGCCGCTGGCTCGCCTGGGTCGCCGACGGCGCCCGCTACCACATCCTCAACGTCGTCCTCGGCGCGACGGTCGCCGACCTGCCGCGCGCGCCGGGCTTCGTGCTCGGCGCCAGCGCGAGCTGCCGCGTGCTCTACACGCAGCACCTCGACGGCACAATCGTCGAGCAACCGCTCGACGGCCGGCCCGCGCGCGCGATGGCGACGGCCGACGGCTACGTGTACGACGTCCGCCCGAGCGCGGTGCGCCTCGCCCACGCGCCCGGCGCAAAAAACTTCCAGGCGCCCGTCGGCCCGGCCGACATCCTGGGCCCGGGCCTCTACCTCGCCCTGAGCTCGGGCGCCGTCGCCCGCATCGACGACATCACCCGCAGCGTCCAGGTCCTCGGCTACGCCACGCCCCGCGCCTACGCGATCGCCGACGGCCCCGCGCCGGGGGACGCCATCTACAGCGACGGCACGGGCGTCGTGCGGGTGCGGCCGGGCCAGCCGCCGCAGCGGCTCTACGCCGACGACGGCGGCACCGAGTGGAGCGACCTGTCCCTCTCGCCGGACCACACCTCGCTCCTGCTCGCCGCGGCGAACCGGTCGCCGCGCTCGACGTGGCGCGGGGGTACCTGCTCGGGTCGATCCCGCTTGAGGGGAACGAGCGGATGGCGCCCTGGGACGAGGAGGGATCGGTGCTCCTCTGGTCGTACAATCGCAAGGGCGGGCCCAAGGGGACGGTGGTCCCGAGGGGGCGGGCGCTGGCGCGGCGGGTGGCGGCGGCGGTGTCGAACCTGGCGGTGGAAGACGGGCGTGTGGTGATCCGGAGGTGAGCCGCGCGGCCGGGGCCGCGCGCTTGCTCGGGGGGCAGGGCGCCGATAACGTGAGCCCGAGCGATGATCACCAAGCTGCACGTCCAGAACTTCAAGTGCCTGCGCGACGTCTCGGTCGAGCTCCGGCCGTTCACGGTGCTCATCGGGAAGAACGACACGGGGAAGTCGAGCCTGCTGGAGGCGATCCATACGCTCAGCGGGCTCACGCGCGCGAAGCCGGAGCGGACGGCCCCCATCGACCAGCTCGCATGGAAGGGGACGGACCCGCCGTCGGATCGAGTCGGAGGTGGACGTCGCGGCGACGCCGCGCAACCGCCTACCCGGCACGGGGAAGTATGGGCTGCGCGTGTCGCCCTCCGCCAAAGATCCAGGCGCGATCTACGTCGACCGCGAGTCGCTGGGCATCGAGGGACTGGACGTTGAAACCCGCTTCGACCGCGGCCTGTCTACCCGATCGCTGTATCTCCAAGAAGGACAGGAACAGACCGGCAAGCGCCTCGAGACGTTCGATCAGACCGCTCTTTCCATCGCTGCAACGGAGCAAGGATTTCACGCGATCAAAGCGTTTACCAAGTCTCTGAAGACCAGCGTAATCTTCCGGTTCGACGCCGAGCGCCTCATGGATCCGGCGCCGTTCGATCGTCGCGTTCGATCCTCCCGACAACGAGCTGATCGTCGCACCCGACGGCTTCGGCTTGCCCATTCTCCTCGACGCCATCCTGGGCATCGACCGCACCGCTTACGATGCGATCCAAGCGAGCTCCGCGCCGCGGTGCCATACGTGAAGGGGATTCGCCTCAAGCAGATCCACCTCAATGGCCAGGGCCCTGCCAGAGATCGGCAAGTCCATCCTCTTCGACCTCGCCGCCGGGGGTGAGATCGAGGCGCCGCTGGCGTCCCAGGGCGTGATGCTCTTCCTCGCTTGTCTGGCTCTCGCCCACGCCACCAGCTCCCCCGCGATGTTGCTCATCGAAGAGCCCGAGAACGGCATCCACCCGCGCCAGCTCCAGCGCGTCGCCGAATACCTCAAGCGCCTCACCGATCCGGCCCGCGGCAAGGACGCGGTACAGATCGTCACGGCCACGCACTCGCCCTACTTCCTCGACTTCGTGCCCCCCGAGGACGTCCTCGTCTTCGGCCGCAGGGACAGCGGAGAGACGGTGGTCGCCCGCTGATCTCGCTCCCGGGCGTGAAGGAGCGCCTCGCCTCGGCTTCAGCCTCGGCGAGATGTGGCTCAACGTCGGGGAGGACCGAGCTGCTCGCCGAGGCGCTGGCGTGAGGCTCCTCCTGGTCAGCGAGGGGGCGCTCGACGTGGGTACTGCCGGGCGCGGACGCGAGCCGCGCGAGGACGGCGAGGACCGGCGCGGCGCGGTGGGCGTGCTGGTGCGGCGGCTCCTGGAGGAGAAGCTCGGGCGCGCGGTGCAAGACTGGGAAATCGAGCGCGACGTCCTCGCCGCGTGTGCACGCGCGGAGCGAGGAGGTCTCGGCTACCCGCGCAAGGTCTCCCTCGCGATCGAGGAGGCCAGGATCCCGCGGGTGCTCTGCGGTCGCCGTCGTGGTCGACCGCGATCGCACGCCGGGCGGCGCTCGGCTCGCACAGCTCCGCGAGGGGCGGGTCATGGCGGAGCAACACCCCTGACCCCGAGCCCGCCATGCCCCTCGTCACCCTCGAAGACCTCCGCGCGGCGGCCGCCGCCCTCCGCGGCGTCGCCGTCCGCACCCCCTCCTGCCCGCGCCCGACCTCGGCCCGAGCGTCTTCCTCAAGCCGGAGATGCTCCAGCGCGGGGGCGCCTTCAAGCTGCGCGGCGCGTACACGTTCCTCGCGCGCCTGTCGCCGAGGCGCGCGGGCGCGGCGTCATCGCCCCCTCCTCGGGCAACCACGCGCAGGCGGTCGCCCTCGCGGCGAGGATCTTCGGCGTGCCCGCGGTCGTGGTCATGCCGGAGACCGTCACGCCCGCCAAGCGCGCCGGCGCCGAGCGGCTGGGGGCCCGGATCGAGCTCGCCGGGACGACGACGCGCCACCGGATGGAACGCGCCGTCGAGATCGCCGCGGCCGAGGGGCTGACGCTGGTGCCGCCCTACGACGACCCGACGATCATCACCGGGCAGGGCACGGCAGGGCTCGAGATCGTCGAGGACCTGCCGGACGTGGAGACGGTGCTCGTCCCGAATCGGCGGCGGCGGGCTCTCCGCGGGGATCGCGGCGGCGGTGAAGCTGCTCCGGCCCCGGGCGCGCGTCCTCGGCGTCGAGCCGGCGGGGGCGCCCAAGCTCACGCGCGCCCTCGCGGCGGGGGAGCCGGTCGAGCTGCCGAAGACGTCGGGGCTCGCGGACGGGCTGCTGGCCGTGCGGATCGGGACGGTGCCCTTCGAGCACCACCGGGCGTTCCTCGACGGGGTGGTGACGGTGGACGACGCGGCGCTGCGCGGCGCGATGCGCTTCCTCGTCGACCGGATCAAGGTGGTGGCGGAGCCGAGCGGGGCCATCACTGTGGCGGCACTGCGGAGGGGATCGTCCCTGCACGGGGGGCGACGGTGGCGGTGCTGAGCGGTGGGAACGTGGAGTGGGAGGACCTGAAGACGCTCCTCGGGTAGGGAGCCGCCTCCGGGGCTGCCCGGTGTCCTCCCCGGGGCTTCGTGGTAGAGGTGCGGCGATGCTGCTCCAGTTCGCCGTCGAGAACTACCTCTCCTTCCGCGACCGCGCGGTGCTGAGCATGCTCGCCGACCCGCGCGTCGAGCACGAGGCGGGGCAGGTGCTCGTTGCGCCGGGCGGGCGCGAGGTGGTGCGGGCGGCGGCGGTGTATGGAGCGAACGGGTCGGGGAAGTCGAACCTGATCAAGGCGCTGGACGCGGTGCGGGAGATGGTGCTGAAGGGCACGCGCGGGGAGGAGCGATTGCCCGTCGTCCCGTTCAAGCTCGATCCAGCGAAGCAGAACGAACCTGCCCACTTCGAGATGGAGCTTGTCGGCGGCGACACGCACTATTCGTACGGCTTCGAGGTCACTGCCAAGCAAGTCGAAGCAGAGTCGCTGTACGAGAATAATCCGAGCGGCGAGGAGCGGCTGCGTCTTCGAGCGCGAAGCCGCGAGCGACAAGCCCGTCATTACCATGGGGGAAGCGCTCAGCGTGGATGCGCAGCGGCGAGGGTTCCTCGGGTATGTCGCCGACGGCACGCGACAGAATCAGCTCTTCCTCGCAGAGGCCGGTGAGCGCAACGTGCTAGAGCTTGAACCGGTCCGCAGGGCCATCCGCGGGTGGACGATCGTGACCCCGGAGTCGTCTTATGCGTCGTTGATCCATAAGCTTCAGAGCAACGACACCTTCCGCGCCATCATCGCTTCCGTGCTGAAGGAGGGAGGGACCGGTATTCATGACTTGACGGTGAGAGTCGACCACCAGTCGTTGGAAGCTTTTCCTCCGGAAGTCACGAGCCTTCTCAAGATGCTCCCAGGCCGAGCCTCCGGCGGACCTCTCTGGTCAGGATCCTGGTGCCACGGTCAGTCTCGATGACCAAGGTCGCATTGAGTACGCGCATATCTTCGCCGTACACCGGACTCCTGATGGAGAGCCGATCGAGCTGAGCATGACCGAAGAGTCCGACGGCACCCGCCGCCTCCTCAACCTCGCCCCCATCCTCCACCTCATGGAAGAGCACGGCGCTGACACTCTCTTCGCCATCGACGAGCTGGAGCGCAGCCTACACCCCCTGCTCAGCCGCATGCTCCTCCAGCTCTTCTTCGCCCGCGCCAAGTCCGGCGCCGCCGCACAGAATCATCTTCACCACCCATGACACCAACCTCCTCGACCTTCGCATCCTGAGCCGCGACTCCATCTGGTTCATGGAGAAGGACGCCCGCGGCGGCTCTGTCGTGTACCCACTTTCCGATGTCGACCAACCGCAGGTCGATGAGATCGAGAAGCAGGGCAAGGGCCTGGAGAAGGGCTACCTCCAGGGCCGCTTCGGCGCGATCCCCTTCTTCGGTTCTCTGGAGTCTCTCGGCTTCCGCAAGGACTTGCTCAAGTGATCGCCAAGCAACGCCGGACAAGGCTCCTCGCCCGCGGCGCCGAGACTGCTGCTCGGCGTGACGCGCGCATCGCCTTCGTGGCGACCGAGGACACCTACGCCGCCAAGCAGTACCTGGACGCGCTCCAAGAAGCTCGGGATCGTCGATCGGAGCCGCGTGGAGATCGTCGCGCTCCCCACCACCGACGGGCGCTCCACGCTCGGCGCCCTACTCGATCGCCTCAAAGACCATCAGGACGCGCTCGACGTGAACCTCCAGCAGGACGAATACTGGGCCGTCTTCGACGTGGACCAGCAGAAGGTGCAGAGCCTTGCCGGCGCCGTGCAGGTCGCGAAGACCCGCGGCGTTCGCCTCGCCGGAATCCAACCCGTGCTTCGAGCTGTGGCTCCTCCTGCACCTCACCGCGGACGTCTCCGGCGTCCCGTCCTCCGTCGACGACCGCGCTGCCGCGAAGCTGTGCGAGCAGCGGCTCCGCGACACCCTCCTCGCCGAGAGCCGAGGCGCCCGCGGCTACGACAAGACCGACATCGGCCCCGGGCGCTTCGCCGTCCCCGAGCGTGTTCGCGAGGCCTGCGCGCGGGCGCTCGCCCTCTCGCCCGCAACGGAGCCGTGGCCCTCCACCGTAGGAACCCACGTCCACGCCCTCGTCGCAAACCTCCCCGCCCCCGTCGCCGCCCGCGGCACGTGAGCGAACGCCCAGAGCCGCTCACACCGACCGCGAGGGCGGCGGCGCGCTCCAGGTGGCCGGCGCCGCGGGCAGGACGACCCGGAACGTCGTCCCGCGCCCCACCTCGCTCTCGAGGCCCATCTGCCCCCCGAGCGCCGCCACGATGCTCTGGCAGATCGACAGACCGAGCCCCGTGCCGCTCCCGGGCCCCTTGGTGGTGAAGAAGGGCTCGAAGACCCGCCGCTTCACGCTCTCGGGGATCCCGGCGCCGGTGTCGCTCACCTCGATGACCACGCGCCCGCGCTCGTCGGTGCGCGTCGACACGCAGAATCTCGTTGGCGTCCGGGTTGCCCTCGGGGATCGCGTGGGCGGCGTTGACCAGGAGGTTGAGCAGCACCTGCCCGAGGCGCGCCTCGCTCGCCAGCACGGGCGGCGTGTCGCCGTAGCGCTTCACGAGCCGGGCGCGGTGCCGGATCTCGCCCTTGGCCATGTTCGCGCAGGACTCGATGACTTGCCGCGGGTCGACGCGGGAGCGCTCCTCCGTCTCCCCGCGCGAGAAGACCTTGAGATCGCGCACGATGTGGCGCACGCGGTCGGAGCCCTCGCGCGCCTCGCGGAGCATCTCCATCATCTCGGAGAGGCGCGCGTCGGTCGCGGCGTCCAGCGCCCCGCCCGCGGCCCGGATCTCGTCGATGCCCTCGAGCGCCAGGTCGAGGTTGGCCATCACGTACGCGAGCGGGTTGTTGATCTCGTGGCCGACCGCCGCGGCGAGCCGGCCCACCGAGGCCAGGCGGTCCGCCATCAGCACCTGCGCCTCGAGCCGCTTGCGCTCCGTGAGGTCGCGGGCGTGCACCAGCGTCGCCGGCTCGCCGTCGTAGAAGATGGGCAGGGTGGTCACCTCGACCGGCACCGGCGCGCCGTCGCGGCGGAGGAAGCGCTCCTCGGCCGCGGGGCTGGCCCCGGCCTGGGCCGAGGCGTTGCGCAGGAGCTGGTCGAGCGTCGCGCGATCGTCCGGGTGCACGATCTCCGCCGACAGGCGGCCGAGCATCTCGTCGGCGTCCTCGTAGCCGAGGAGCGAGACCATCCTGGGGTTGGCGTACGCGATCGCGTCGCGCTGGAGCACCGCGACGGCGTCGGGCGTGCGCTCGATGAGCGTGCGGAAGTTGCTCTCGTTGCGGGCGCGGTCCTCCTCCTCCTTGCGCGCGAACGTGACGTCCGCGAAGAGGCAGATCGCCCGTGCGGGGCCGCCGCCCGCCTCCCCGGGCGAGATCGGGCTCACGCTCATCTGGAGCCACAGGAGCTCCCCCTCGTCGCCGGCGCGGAGGCCGACCAGGGCGCGCACGGCGCGCTCCTCGGCCAGCGCGACGTGGATCGGGTGCTCTACCGCCGGCATGGGCGCGCCGGTCGGCTCGACGTACGACCACGCGGGGCGGACCAGCGTCGCGCCCAGGAGCTCCTCGCGCGAGACCGCGAGGATGCGCTCCGCGCTGCCGTTGATCGCGAGGACGCGCCCGCCGGCGTCGTGGACCGTGACGCCCTCCTCGAGCATGTCCACGAGCGCCGCGTAGCGCGCCTGGACGTCGGCCGCCGGCTCGTCCCCCTCGGCGACGGCGCCGCCGCGCGCCACGTCCTCCGGGAGCTCTGCCCCGTTCCTCGACGACGGCGGCTCCGAGCTCGCGTCCACGGCCTTACTTCAGCAGGAACGCGGCCTTGCGGGAAGGGACTCGGGGAGTCAGTCGACGGAGGGGACGTCCATGTCTACGTCCCGCGCGTTCCCCCGCCCGGCGGGCGGCGCGCGGAAGGTCGCGGCGGCGAGCTCGCGCTCCATGCAGCGCGCGGCCGCCGCGTAGCGCAGGTCCTTCGAGGACACGTGGATGGACGAGAGGACGATGTACCCGTCGATGTCGAGCCTGAAGTGGAGGTGCACGACCTCCGGCGGGAGGATGGCCCCGGCTTCGTCGCGGCAGCGCTGCACCAGGGGCCAGTAGAGCTGCGCGCGCGCCGCGCGCTCGACGCCGGGGCTGGAGACGCCGGGCTCGACCACCGGCTTGCCGACGCTCACCCTGCCGCCGCGGGCCCCGCTCGCCGGCGCGTGATCCGCGCCCGCGTCCTGCGGCACGCCGGTGTCCGTCCCGAGCAGGTCGCTCGGATCGGCGGGGGCTGCGGCGGCGCCCGCCCGGGCGGAGGCCGCCGTCAGGATCTCGTCGAGCGCCGCCGGGTCGGCGGTGGTCGGCACGGCCGGCTCGACCGGGCCCGCGTCCGCGTCGCCGTGCGGCGTCGCGAAGGCCTCGCGCGCGAAGACGGAGGACGCCGGGGAGGGCCTCGGCGCCGCGCCCGCCTGCGAGGGCTCGCCCGGCGCGCGCGCGCACGCCGCGACGAACGCCGCGAAGACCGCCACGAGGACGGACGCGGCGGCCCGCGCGGCCACGGAGAGAGGAGCCATCGACGGCGAGACTCCCTCGTTTTCGACCCTCCGTCCATCACGCACGACCGCCTCCGGGAATCCGCCCGGCACAGCGTGGAAAACCCCACGCAAGAGCCCGCCCGCGCCCGATGGCGCTCGGGATATGGGCGCTATACTCCGATCGTGGCGCTCCCCGCATCGCTCCTCGCCGCCGTGGAGGCACACCCGTGCTTCACGGGCTGCTACAGCCACGAGATCCCCGTCGCGCTCTGCGTCGATCCCGCGCGGGCGCCGGTGACCAGCTTCCACGCCGCCTGTCAGGATTGCCTGATGTTCCACGTCGGCGCGCTCGCGAGCCTGCTGCCCCCGGGCACGACGCAGTACACGCTCGCGCAGGAGCTGGCGAGCCACATGCGGGCCGTGCGCGGCTACCGCTGGGCCTTCAGCGGCTACCACGCGACGGGGCCCGGCTTCTGGCTGAGCGCCGCGTACTACGGGGACGGCCTCTTCCTCGTCGACGGCTCGCGCAACCACGGCGGCGCCAAGGACGTCGACCTCCTGGTCCAGGCCTTCCGGGCCAAGCTGGCGCAGCCGGACGACCCGGGCATGCTGGACCCTGCGCTCTACGCCGCGGACGTGGTGCACCTCTCGTGCACGCCGCCGCTCGGCCCCGTGCGCACGAAGCAGGACATCCTCCGCCTCTCGCAGTGCAGCCTCGCCCCCCGGCAGGGCTTCCGCCGCGTCTGCATCGTCGAGTTCCTCCCGCTGACGTCCGCGCTGGCCGGGCAGAGCCCGGCCCCGACGCAGCCGCCCGCCGCGCCAATCCAGCCTCCGCCGATCATCGGCGGCGTGCTCGGCAACGCCGCCCCCTCCTCCCCGCCTGCCTCGCGGCGGGCGTCGTCGCGCGCGCCGCGGCTGGGCGAGGTCTGCCCCATCTGCGGCGCGGAGGTGAAGGAGCGGCCGCTCTTCTCGGGGACGTTCGTCGGCTGCCTCTGCTGAGGAGCTCCCGCCCCGCGCGCTTGCCGGCGGAGTAACCTCCTCGCCCACCGTGCACCCGAACGGCTACTTCGCGCTCGTCCTCGCGCCCGCCTCGTCCGCCCTGCTCGTGGACACCCTCGCCACCCTCCCGAGCCCCATCGCCCACCACTGCACCGTCGCCCACGGCACGCGCGACCCGGCCGACCTCCCCTCCGCGTTCTCCCCCGCCGACCTCGGCCGCCGCTTCCGCCTCACCGTCCGTGGCTTCGCCACGCGCGCGGACGGCGGCGTCCAGGCCGCCGTGGTCGCGCTCGCCCTCGACGACGGGCGCGTGATCGACGCCGGCTTCTCCATCAACCGCATCCCCCACGTCACAATCGCCACCAACGGCGTCTGCGACGCGGCGGACGCGAACGCGCTCCTCGAAGCGGGCTTCGCGCCGCTCGAAGGGCCGACGCTCGAGGCCACGCTCCTCCACAGCGACGCGTGGACGAACGAGCCTCCGTGACCCGCGCCTCGAAGAACCCGGAATTTCAACGCAGAGACGCAGAGACGCAGGGACGCAAAAAGGCAGGGAAAGGGATCTTCATCCCAATTGCTTTTTTGCGTCCCTGCGTCTCTGCGTCTCTGCGTTCAATTCTTCTCGTTTCACCGCGCGCGGCGCGGACGGCGGCGCTGCAGCGGGCGCGGACGGATGGGCCGCGGTGGCGGCCTTCGCGGCCAGGAGCTTCTCGCCCCAGCGCGCGATCGCCGTGCTCACGTCCTGGAAAGCCTTGCCGGCGTCGGTCAGCTCGTACTCCACGCCCACGGGGCGGCACGAGAGCACCCGCCGCTCGACGACGCCGAGCGCCTCGAGCTCCTTGAGCCGCTCCGAGAGCATGCGGTCCCCGATCCCGGGGACGCGCTCCCCGATCTCGCTGAACCGGAGCGCCCGCCCACCCTCGGCCAGCGTGACCACGATCAGGCCCGTCCAGGGCTTGGCGAGGACCTCCATCGCCGCCTGGAACTTGGGGCACAAGCTCTCGTTGTGGGGTTTCACGGGCGTCTCCCGGGGGGGCTCAGCTTACCCCCACCGGCATCATGGGTTCTCGCTTCTGAATTGGAAGCCCCTTGACGCACGGAAGCTCGTCCCTACCTTCCTCCTCGCCAACGACTTCCGTTTCGGAAGCAGCATCCTTCCCAGGAGCACAACCATGACCGCCAAGCTCCCCACCGTCGCCCGCATCCTCCTCGGCCTCGTCTTCTTCGTCTTCGGCCTGAACGGCTTCCTGCACTTCCTCCCGAACCCGCCGCACCCCGGCCCCGCAGGCGACTTCGGCGCCGCGCTGGGCGCCACCGGGTACATGTTCCCCTTCATCAAGGGCACCGAGGTGGTCGTGGGCCTCCTCCTCCTCTCCGGCCGCTACGTCCCCCTCGCGCTGACAATCCTGGCCCCCGTCCTGCTCAACATCGCCCTCTTCCACTTCGTCCTCGACCCCACGGGCGCCCCGATGGTCGTGGTCCTGCTCGCGCTCAGCTCTACCTCGCCTGGACGCACCGCGCGGCCTACGCCCCGCTCCTCCGCGCCACACCGACCTCCCCGGCCCCGCAGCAGCTCCCCGCCCGGGAGCCTCAGGCCGCCTAGTCCCGGGAGAAAGGCCCCCGCCCCATCGGCGTTACACGCCGAGCCGCGACCGCAAGGGAGCGGGTGCCAGGTGGCACTGCGCGCACAGGCCCTTGCACGCTGAAACGTCTCGCATGCGATGGCCTGGCACCCGCTCCCTTGCGGTCGCGGTTCGGTGAGCTGAGCCCGAACGCAGCCTGGGCCGCTCCCACGTGGCCACGGGTCCGGGTATCGTCCCCGATCATGCGCGCCCACGTCCCCGCCGCGGCCTTCGCGCTCCTCCTCGCGGCCCCCCTCCTCCTCGCCGCGTGCGCCGAGCCCCCTCCTCCACCCGCATCGCCGCCGCCACCTGCGCCCGTCGCCCCCACGCCCCCTCCCCCGCCGCCGGCTGTCGCCTCGGCCGTGCCCACCGCGGAGCCCGCTCCGCCCGCGCCTCCGCCGAGCCCTTGCCCGGCCGGCATGGCCCTGGTCCCCCGCGGCACGTACACCACGGGCCACCCGAAGCACGAGGCGACCATCCCCGCCCTGTGCATGGACCTGACCGAGACGACGGCGGACGCGTACTCCGCCTGCGTGAAGGCCGGCAAGTGCTCGGGCGACAACCTCAAGTGCTCCGCGCAGGCGACGTACGAAGCGGCCGGCATGGGCGACCACCCGATCGTCTGCGTCGACTTCGCCCAGGCGAACGCCTACTGCGCCGCGCAGGGCAAGCGCCTTCCCTCGGACGAGGAGTGGGAGTGGGCGGCGCGCGGCGGGTCCGCGGGGAACCCGTTCCCGTGGGGCAAGGACACACCCAAGGGCAAGGTCTGCTGGTCGGGCGAAGCCCCGCTCACCGGCACCTGCCCCGTCGGCGCCACCCCCGCCGGCGACAACCCGCAGGGCATCCACGACCTCGCCGGCAACGTCTTCGAGTGGACCACCTCCCGCTACGACAAGGCCGGCCCCATGCGGGTCGGCCGCGGAGGGAGCTGGCGCGACGCCGGGCCCGAGGGGATCAAGGTTACGCGGGCGGGCCCGGGGTTCCTGGCGAGGTACCGCTGCGGGTTCCTCGGGATCCGGTGCGTGGTGGAGCCGGCGCGGCCGTGAGGGCTCGCACCCTGCGGTCCCGTGGGAGTTACGCGCCCATGGGGCTGGGGGGGAGAGGGTGCGCGAGGCTACGGCGCGTCCGGCACGGGCATGCTCTCCGTGGGGTACCCCCTCCGCACCCACTCCAGGATCCCCTCGTCCAGGATCGCCGTGCGCGTGTACCCGCGGCGGCGCAGCTCGTCCATGACCGTGCCGGAGGCGTGGTGGGGGCACGCGCAGTAGGCGAGGATCCACGTGCCGTCCTTGGGCATCGTGTCGAGCCTGCTCAGCATGTAGTACGGCGCCGAGACCGAGCCGGGGATGTGCTGGCGGTACCAGTCGGAGGAGGCGCGCGCGTCGAGGATCACCATGCGCTGCTTCGCGTCCAGCGCCTTCTTCACGACGTCGATGGGCACGAAGCGCCCCTCCCGCAGGGTGAAGTCGGGGTTCTTCCCGCCCGGGTTGATCACGAACTGCCAGAGCGGCGGCGGCTCCGGCAGCCCCCTGTGCACGGGGTCGGGCGTCGTCGCCCAGCTCCGCAGCGCGGCCACCACGTCGTCGATCTCGCCCTCGCTCAGCACACCCTCGAAGGAGGGCATGGGCGTGCCCGGCCGGCCGTGCACCACGGCCCAGCGCAGGAAGGCGTCGCTCGCCGCCGCGAGGAGGCGCGGGTCGGCGAGGTGCGGGGCGCTGACCGGCGAGCTGCGCGTCCCGTGGCATTGCTTGCAGGTCGTCTCGTAGATCTCCTCCCCGCGCGCCGGGTCGCCGACCACGGGCCCCTCGGGCAGCCGCACCCGCGCCGGCCCGTGGTCGCGCAGGAAGGCGATGATCGCCTTGATGTCGTCCTCCGTCAGCGGGCCGCCGGCCATCTTGCCGTACGCGGCCATCGCCGTGTCGCGCCGCCCCTCCCGGATGGCCCGCGCGATGAACTCGTCCGACACGCTCTCCAGGAACGTGCTCGAGACCAGCGAGGGCGCGTGGTCGGCCACGTACCCGTGCGCGTCGGCGCCGTGGCAGAGGGCGCAGTACTTCGCCCAGGCGGCGGCGCCCGCGGCGAAGCGCGCGTCGTCGGCCTCTGCGGTGGCCGATACGGAGGAGGGGGCAGGCTCGGCGCACCCCGGCGCGCACGCGAGCGCGACGAGGGCGGCGGCCACGGCGAGGGCGGGGGCCCGGGTCATGGGGGCGCGGATGGTAGCACTGGAACCCCGCGTCAACCCCAGAACCTGCTCTCCACGCACCCGAGCCTCGGGAAATGTGACCCTCACCTCGGTGAATGTGACCCGAGCCGAGGCGATCCTCACCCTCACCTCGGTGAATGTGACCCGAGCCTCGGGAAATGTGACCCGAGCCTCGGTGAATGTGACCCGAGCCTCGGGAAATGTGACCCGAGCCTCGGTGAATGTGACCCGAGCCTCGGGAAATGTGACCCGAGCCTCGGGAAATGTGACCCGAGCCTCGGGAAATGTGACCCGAGCCTCGGTGAATGTGACCCGAGCCTCGGTGAATGTGACCCGAGCCTCGGTGAATGTGACCCGAGCCTCGGTGAATGTGACCCGAGCCTAGGCGATCCACACCCGAGCCATAGGCGATCCTCACCCGAGCCTCGGGAAATGTGACCCGAGCCTAGGCGATCCACACCCGAGCCTCGGGAAATGTGACCCGACCCGAGGCTCCACACACCCGACCCAACACTCCGTGCGCTTCCGGCGATTTGCCTCCCCGCCGCTTCGTGCTCTGATCCGCCGGCGATGAGCGCCGACGACTTCGACGACGTGGAGACCGTCCTCGCCCCCCGGGTCGAGAAGCCTGCCGGGGACGGGGCCGCGTTCGCGCTTGTGGTCGTGGAGGGCCCGGACGCGGGCAGGCACGTGACCATCGCGCAGGACTCCCCGTCGCGGGTGCTCGCCGGCCAGAGCCCCGCGTGCGACCTCCGCCTCTCCGACCGCACCGCCTCGCGCCGCCACGCCGCCTTCGAGCTCGTGGGCCAGCGCCTGCGGCTCACCGACCTGTGCTCGACCAACGGGACCTTCGTGCACGGGCTCGCGGTGCTCGACGCCTACCTCGCCGGAGGGGAGCTGGTCCGCCTCGGGGCGACGGGGATCCGGGTGGACCGGGTGGCGCAGGCGGGGCGCGTGGAGCTCCCGACCGCGACGCGCTTCGGCAAGATCGTGGGAGCGAGCCCGGAGATGCGCCGGCTCTACCCGCTGTGCGAGCGGCTCGCCGCGTCGTCGGTGCCGGTGATCATCGAGGGCGAGACCGGGACGGGCAAGGAGGTGCTCGCCGAGTCGCTGCACGAGATGGGCCCGCGCGCGAACGGGCCCTTCGTGGTCTTCGACTGCACCGCCGTGGCGCCGAACCTCGTCGAGTCGGCGCTCTTCGGGCACGAGCGCGGCTCGTTCACGGGCGCCACGGAGTCGCGCCGCGGGGTGTTCGAGGAGGCGCACGGGGGCACGCTCCTGCTCGACGAGATCGGCGACCTGGATCTGCCGCTCCAGGCCAAGCTCCTGCGCGCGCTCGAGCGGAGTGAGGTGCAGCGCGTCGGGTCGAGCAAGTGGACGCGCGTGGACGTGCGCGTGCTGGCGGCGACGCGGCGCGACCTCGACCGGGAGATCCAGCTCGGCCGCTTCCGCGACGACCTGTTCTTCCGCCTCGCCGTCGCCCGCATCGAGCTGCCCCCCCTCCGCCGCCGCGCCGGCGACGCGCTCGTCCTCGCTCAGCACTTCTGGAAGCGCCTGGCCGACCGGGCGATGCCGTTTCCCCCCGACTTCGGGAGCAGGCTCACGGCGTACGACTGGCCCGGCAACGTGCGCGAGCTGTACAACGCCGTCGCGCGCCGCGTGGCGCTGGGGGAGCTGGCCACCATCGAGACGGCGCGCCCCTCCGTGCCCGCGGCGGCGGACGCGCCTGCCGCCGCGCCCGGCGCTCCGCCGCTGCCGGGGTCGCTGCCGCCGCCGAGCGTGCGCGGGGACGCCATCGAGGCGGTGCTGGCGCTCGACCTGCCGATCGTGCGGGCGAGGGAGAAGGTGGTGGAGGAGTTCGAGCGGCGCTACGTGCAGCGGATCCTCGCCCAGCACGGGGGGAACGTGACGAGCGCCGCGGCGGCGAGCGGGATCGCGCGGCGGTACTTCCAGCTCCTCAAGGCCCGGCACCAGGCGTGAGCGAGGGAGAAGTGAGAGCGGCGTTCTCCCTCTCCCCCGAGCGGGAGAGCAGGCTAGGATGCCCTCCATGATCCGGCCCACCAGCATCGTCCTCCTCTCGCTGTCGCTCCTGGCCGCGTGCCACCCGCTGCACCCCGTGGAGGCTCCCCGCGTCCAGCTCATCGCCGAGTCGTACGCGCCGGCCGAGATTCGCGCGGCGCTCGTCCGTGCGTTGGACCGTCGCAAGTTCGTCGCGGAGCGCGAGGACGAGGGGCAGATCACGGCGCGCTGGGAGAAGAAGGACATGGTCGCCCACGTCGCCGTCGAGTACACGCAGACCCAGTTCGGCGTCCGTTACCTCGACAGCAGGGGATTCGGCGAGACGAAGGACCCGACGTCCGGCGCGCTGATGGTCGACAGCCACTACGACGAGATGGTCGCCTCGCTCGAGAGAGCGATCGTCGAGGAGCTGCGCCGCCCGGCCAAAGAGCGCGCCGCGGCCGAGCGCCACCAGCGCGAGTACGACGCGATGATGCAGATGGCGAGGACCGCGCAGGCGGCGGCCGAGGCGCAGGCCGCGAACGCGAGCGCGAACGCCGCGCAAGCGGACGCCGCGACGGCGCAGGCGAACGCGGACGCCGCCCAGGCGCAGGCGAACGCGCCGCCGACCACCATCGTCAACAAGACCGTGATCCAGAACAACGTGCAGAACGTCCGGAAGGACGTCGTCATCAACAACGGCCCGCGCCCCCAGGGCGGCCCGACCGGGTGGCCCTCGTTCTGCGACAAGCCCGTCAGGGCGGTCTGGTCGTGCCCGAGCGTGCCGGCGCTGAACGCTTGCATGTCGAGCCGGAGCAACTGCACCAAGGTCTGCAGGGTGGGCGGCGGCTGCTGACGAGGGCGCGGGGCCGGCGATGGTGTCGGCGGCGAGCTCTCCGTGACGGTCAGCGTCGTCGTCCCGCTGCCCCGACGTCGGATTCGCGCGACTCTGCCCCTTCCTTCGGCCTACCATCGCCCCGCCATGCTCCGCCCCGCCCTCGTCGCCCTCGCCTTCGCCCTGGCCTTCGCCTCCACCGCCTGCGGCGGCGGGTCGAACGACGCGCCGCCGCCCGCCACGCCCAAGCCCGCGCCCGCCGCCGACCTGGACGAGGGCCCGCAGAACCACGACGACACCGGCACGATTGACGTCTACTGCGCCCCTCCGACGAAGGTGCTGATTGACGGCAAGGCCGCCGGCACCTCGCCCATCAAGGGGTTCAAGGTCGAGCCCGGCAAGCACGACGTCACCTGCGTGGACGAGGCGGGGCCCCGCACCCTGACGGTGGCCGTGGGGCCGGGCGACGGGCAGACGGTCACGATGGACCGCGTCCCGGGCGCGACGCTGCCCCCGCCCGACAAGAAGGGGAAGCAGCGCTGAGCGGTGTGCGCTCGGGATCCGTACACACCGAACCGCGACCGCCAGGGAGCGGGTGCCAGGAGGCGCGGCGTCTTCGTGCCCTCGCACGCGTAGCGCTACAAGCAGCGCGGCGCGTGCAAGGGCATGAAGACGGAGGTGCCCGCTGGCACCCGCTCGCTCGCGCTCGCGGTTCGGTATGTGCTGAGCCCGACGCGAACTGCCGTAACTAACCCGCCTGCGCATCCGCTGCGTTCAGCACCACCCCCAGCACCCTCCTCTCGCCGAGCTGCTGCATGCTCCGCGTGAGCGCGGCGCCCTTGGTCGTGCCGGTGCGCAGGAGGAGCAGCACTCCGTCCGACGCCGCCTCGATGACGTTCGCGTCGCCCGAGCCCACCACGGCGGGGCCGTCGACGACCACGTAGTCGTAGGAGCGGCGGAGCGCCGCGAGGGCCGTCTCGAAGAGCGCGCTGTGGAGCGCCTCCGGGTGGGCGGAGCCCTCCTCGGGCTCGGCCAGCAGGAAGAGCGAAGGCCCGAGGCGGACGACGCCCCACGCGGCGGGGCGGCCGTCCATGCGCGCGTGGATCTGCGCCGAGAAGCCGGCCTTCGCGGGCAGCTTCAGGCCGAGCGACGCGGCGAGGCGGGGGCGCTCGAAGTTGCCCTCCACCAGGATGACGCGCGCGCGGCTCGCCTCCGAGAGCGTGACGGCGAGCCGCAGCGCGAGCGTCGTCTTGCCCTCGGCGAGGCCGGGGCTCATCACCGAGACCACGAACGAACCGTCCCCGCGCCGCTGCTCCAGCCGGTGCCGCAGGATGCGCAGCGCGGCCAGGACGGGCGGTGGCGCGGCGAGGGGCGGTCCGCCGTCCTGCGCGACGGCGCCGATGACCTCGACCTCGGGGTCGTCGAAGACCGCCTCGACGATCGGGCGCGCGCCCACGTGGAGGACGATCCCGCGCTGCGTGGGGATCGGCGCGGCCGCGTCCTCCGGCGTGGGCGGAGGGGGCGCGGAGGGCGCGTCGGGCTCGCCCGGCTTCGGCCGCGGCGCCCTTCGCTTGTCGTCGTCGTCGGCCGCGTCGTCCTCGTCGTCCTCGTCGTCGCCTTGCTCGTCCTCCACCGGCGCCGCCGGGATGATCGCCCGCTCGGACGGCAGCGGCACGCCGACGTTGGGCATGACGACCAGCACCGGCGGGCCCCCGAGCGCCATGACGTCGCCCTCGTCGAGGAGGGTGTCGTCGAGGATCACGCGCGACGCCGTGTAGCCGAGCGCGAAGAAGAGCGCGATCGCGGCGCCCACGAAGAAGACGCGCCCGTGGCCGCGGTCGGGCCGCGTGGGCAGGTACGCGGGCTCGAGGATCTGCATCTCCTCGTGGCCCTGCCTCGCCACGGCGTCGGCCGAGAGGTCGGCGGCGCGCGCGGTCTGCTGGATGGTGTGCAGCTTCTCGCGGGCCCGGTCGAGGTCCAGGCGGAGCCGGTGCCAGTCCGTCTCGAGCTCGACGACGTCCGCGGTCGTGTCCCTGGGCACCGCGCGCGCCGCCGGCGGAGGGGCGCCGCCCGCGCCGAGGGACGCGCGGCGGGCCTCGATCTCGCGCACGAGCGCCACGCGGCGGCGCTCCAGCTCGGCGCGCCGCCCGGGCGTGAGCCCGTCGTGGGGGTGCGAAGCGGACGGCGTCGCCTCGCCGGAGCGGGCCCGCGCGAGCGCCCCCTCGGCGGCGGCGAGCGCCCGCTTCGCGGCTTCCACGTGACCCCGGGCCAGGATCGCGTCGGGGTGCGCGGGCTTGACCGTGAGCAGCTTCTCCGCCAGCGCACCCTCCGCCGCCGCGAGCGCCGCCGCCGCCGCGTCGCGCTGCTTCTGGGCCTCGGCCACCATCGCCCCGGGCCCCGCGAAGGCATGGCCCGGCTGCCCGGGGAAGAGCTCGGCCTCCACGTGCGCGCGCTCCCGCTCGAGCCCGGCGAGCACCGGGTCCGAGGCGACGGCGCCGGTCGGGCGGGGCTGCTGCGCGTAGCCGGGCGCGCCGGGGGTGGCGGGCGCCGGGGCGTAGGGCGAGTCGTTGACTCCCCACTGGAACTGCGGGTGCTGCGCCAGGAACTCGGCGAGGCTCCGGCTCGCCTCGTCCACGCCCGTCTCGGCCTCGGCCTGCTTCCTGCGCAAGAAATCGCGCGCGAGCGTCGCGGTGTCCAGGTTCTGCCGGTCGTACTCGTCAATCATCAGCGCGGCGAGGCGCGCGGCCACGTCGCGGGCGACGACCGGATCGTCGTAGGCGAACGAGACGACGAAGCTGTCGCTGGCCCGCGCCCGGAAGCCTACCGCGCTCTGCATCTCCTCGATGCCGTCCAGCATCGAACGCCGCGTCTTCTCCGGGAAGAGGTCGTACTGCCGGACGACCTCCTCCAGCTTGGGGCGCGCGTAGAGCAGGTCCTTCAGCTTGGGGCCCAGGCGCGCGACGCGGGCGGCGGCGCTCTCGCCCTCGCCCTCCCGCGTGGGCAGGCCCTCGCGGAAGAGCACCGTGGTCTCGCTGCGGAAGACACGCTTGGTGTGGAGCGCGACGGCGAGCGCGATCGAGAGGCCGACGAACGCGATGAGCGCCGAGGAGCGCCAGAACTTGCGCGTCCGCTTCGTGAGCGTGACCATCCGCGCGAGGCGCTCGCGGGGTGTGCTTTCGTTGCTCAAGCTGGCCATGCGTCCTCACCCGCGGGGGGGTGGGGAGGCGGAGGGCAATGCTCGTGCTCGGCGCCGCGTACGCCTCGGCGGCGGAAAGGACGGGAGCGGACTTGATCGTTCGCCCGCGTTCTGGCAACGACATACACATGGATACCTTGAGAGCTTGGAGAACGCGCGGGTGGCTGGCAGGCCTGGCCACCGCGACGCTGGCCGCCTCCGCGTGCGGCGGCACCACCACGCGGGGCGGCGGCACCGGCGACGCCCCCTTCCACGGCACCGGCGGGAGCGGCGGCAGCGTCGCCGGCGCGGGCACCACCGGCATCGGCGCCGGCGGGGGCAGCGTCGCGACCGCGGGCACGACCGGGAGCAGCGTCGCGAGCGCGAGCTCCACCGGGAGCGGCGGAGTCGGAGGGAGCGTCGCGAGCGCGAGCTCCACCGGGAGCGGCGGAGGTTGCGGGGAGGGCGGTCTCACCGTCCTGGCCGCGGGCCTCCCAGTGCCGTCCGCGATCGCCGTGGACGGGACGGACGTCTACTGGGTCAACGGCGCCACGGGCAACCCCAGCGGGGGCGACCTGGCGAACGGGAGCGTCATGAAGTGCGCCGTGGGCGGCTGCAACGGCCAGCCCACCACGCTCGCCACCGGGCAGCCGGCGCCGGACCCCATCGCGCTCGACGGCACGTACGTGTACTGGGGAAACCTGGGCATCGACGGCTACGGGACCGACGGCTCGCTGATGCGGTGCTCGAAGACCGGGTGCGGCCAGGCGCCGACACAGCTCTTCAGCGGCGCCGGCCCCTCCGGGCTCGCGGTCACCGGGGGCTCCGCCTACTGGCTCACGACCGGGAACGGCACGGGCACGGTGTTCGGCTGCACCCTCCCCGGCTGCACGCCCCAAGGCTCGCCCCGGTGACCGGCGTGCCCTTCGGGCTGACGTCGAACGGCACGACGCTCGCCTTCTACGCCGGGCCCCAGCCGAACGGCGTGCTGACCTGCTCGATTGGCGCGTGCACGCCGTCTTACGTCGACGTCGGCGCCTCGGTCGACCCGAGCGGCGTCGCGCTGGACGCGACGAGCGTCTACTGGACGAACGGCGGCTCGGTGTTGAAGTGCCCGATCGCCGGGTGCAACGGCGCGCCGACCGTCATCGCCTCCGGGCTGACGAGCGACCAGGGGGCGATCGCGACGGACGGCGTGAACGTCTACTTCACCGTGAACGAGATGGGATCCACGGGCGCCGTGATGAAGTGCCCGGTGTCGGGGTGCAGCGGCGCGCCGACCGTGATCGCGTGCGGGCCGAGCGTGATCTCGCCCACCGCCGTGGCCGTGGACGCGACCAGCGTCTACTGGACGGACCTCAACGCAGGGACCGTGACGAAGGCCCCGAAGTAGAGGCGGCCCCCTCACACCTTGTGGATCCGCGCGCCGACGTACACGGCGGCGAGCAGGCCGAACGCGGCGAGCACCACCAGCAGCGCCTCCCCGAGCGAGAGGCGGACGCGCGCGCGCACGTCCTCCGCGCAGGCGGCGGAGGCGAGCGCGGCCGACGCGCCCATCACGATGTACAGGTAGTCCTTGTAGGACCACGACAGGAAGAGGATCCCGACGAGCGCCCCGCACATCGACACCGCGATGGCCGGCGCGAACCGGCCCGCGCGCCCGCCGCGCGCGTCGAGCCAGACGGCGACGGGGACCTTGAGCGAGAGGTAGAGCGCGAGCGAGAAGAGGATCAGCCCGACGATCCCCGCCTCGGCGGCGGCGAGGACGTACGCGTTGTGCGCCGTCAGCCCCAGGGACGACTCGTCGCTGAACTGGCCCGCGCCCAGGCCGAAGCCCTTGTGCGCACGCATCAGCTCGAACGCCTCGCGCAGGATCTCCACCCGCTCGTCGCTCGACTCCTCGGCCTCCGTCCCGCTGCGCCCCCCGAGCAGCACGAGCGGCGGGCCGAACACGCAGGCGGCGACGATGCCGAAGGCGCCGGCGCGGCGGATCGCCTGGAGCCCGAGCACGGTCAGGAGGGAGAGGAGTCCCGAGCGCGATCGGGAGAGCACGACGACCACGCTGCCCGAGACCGTGAGGGCGAGGCCCGGAACGGCGCGGGCGAGGGCGGCGGCGCGGCGGAGGAGGCCGTCGCCGAGGAGGGGAGGCAGGAGGACGCGTGGCGCGCTGGAACGTCTCTCGCCTGTCTTGATCGTCCCGTTCCCGTTCCCGTTCCCGTTCCCGGGGGTCTCGGGAGCGGGAACGGGAGCGGGAACGGGAGCGGGAGCGGGCCGATCGGAGGCGAAGAGGACGAACGCGAACGGGAGCGCCATGGCGATGGCGAGGCTGAGCTCGTTGGGATCGGCGAGGGAGCCGCGGTAGCGGACGCGGCCGCCGATTGTGGCCGTGGAGAGCGGGCCGGCGCGCTCGCAGCGGTAGTTGCCGTCCGGCACGGGCGCGTTCCTCTGGCAGTCGGCCGGCGTCTCGCACGGGCGGCCGTCGAGGGCGAGCTCGCCCCTCCCCTCCCAGTCGTCCGGCGCGGCGAGGAAGCAGACGAGGGGCCCTTCGCTCTGGACGATGGCGACCGTGACGACCACGGCGGTGCAGGCGGTCAGCGTCACCGCGAGGGCGCGCAGGCCGCGGGCCGTCGCGCAGCAGGTCGCGACCACGCCGAAGACGCCCGCGACGATGGCGAGCGACACGGCCTGGTCCACGAAGGCGGCGGGGCGCTTGACGGCCGTCACGAAGGCGGCCCACGCGAAGAAGGCCAGGACGAACGGGACCTGCGGCGCCAGCCGGAGGCGGATCTCGCCGCGCACGAGGTCGCGGACGAGGCCGACCAGCGCGAGGACGAAGGCGACGTGGACGAGGGGCAGGCCGGCGAGCGCAGGGATGAACTCCTGCGGCTTCAGGATGACGAGCGCGACGAGCGCGCAGGCTGCCCACGCGGCCATGGCAAGCGCCTTGGATGCCGGCGGGGCGCCGATCGGCGCCACCCTGCGTCCGGCGCGGGCATCGAAGCTCTTCGGGATGTCCATCATGAAGTCCGCGCTCGTCCTGGCGGTCCTCGCCGTCCTCCTCGCCGCGTGCGGCACCTCGCGCCCAAGCTACGACTTCGCCGCCGAGCAGGCCTCGGCCTCCACGTACACGGTCGGCTCCGGCGACATCCTCCAGGTCCGCGCGTGGAAGAACGAGGCCCTGAGCGAGCGCGTGACGGTGCGCCCCGACGGGTACATCACGCTCCCGCTGGTCGGCGACGTGCAGGCCGGGGGGCGGAGCGTGCAGCAGATCGCCGCCGAGATCGCGAAGCGGGCGGCCGTCTACTACAACGAGACGCCGCGCGTCGACGTCGAGGTGGCCGAGCTGCACGGCTACCGGGTCTACGTCCTCGGCGAGGTGGCGCGCCCCGGCGAGCTGTCGCCGCGCGGGGCGATCACCGTGCTCCAGGCGCTGGCGATGGCGGGCGGGTTCACGCGCTTCGCCGCCCCCGACGACATCGTGATCGTGCGCCGCGACGGCCGCGGCGAGCGGAGGATCCCCTTCGTGTACCGCCAGGTGGTGGAGAAGGGCGACCTGCGCGAGGACCTGCCGCTCCGCAGCGAGGACGTGGTCGTCGTGCCCTGAGCCGCCCTCTCGCTCCTCACGCGCGACCGCGACGGCACCCTCGACGCCGTGCGCGGGGGCGAGGCCCACGTCGGCGTCGCGGGCGTGGCCTGGGAGGTCTCGGTGGAGGCCAACGGCTGGCCGCTGATGGTCCGCTTCGTCGAGCTGGGCGTGGGGCTCGCCGTCGTCGACGCGTGCTGCCGGCTCCCCGAAGGGATTGTCGCCCGCCCCGTCCCCGAGCTCCCGCGGCAGCGCTACTACGTCCTCTGCCGCAAGGGCGCCCGCCGGAAGGGCGCCCCCGCGCGGCTCGTGCAGGCCCTGCTCGCCGCGCGCGACGGGTGGAAGGCGTGAGGCTGCGCCCGCGCGCCGAACGAGTTGGCGTTCAGCGGCGGGGCGCCGCATCATCGCCCAAGCCACGGACCGGAGCCTGCCGTGGTAGCCTCTGCGAATAGGCTCCCCGACCATGACCGCACGCCACGACGTCGATCCTCCCGTGCAGAATTCGGCGACGGAGGTCTGGCAGAGCCCGCGCTGCTCCCGTTCGTGGGCACGCTCTACATAGCCAGTTTGCGCTCTGCTTCCCAGAGATCACATCGAGTTTGGAGATTCATCCAGAACTCTGGAGACGTGCCGAGAGCACGCGAAAGCAGCACAGCCGTCTCAGCAGTCACTGACCGCTTCCCATTGATTAGCGTATTTACGCGCTGAATGGGAACCTTCATCATCTCCGCCAGCGCAAGCTGGGTCATCCCGAGAGGCTTCAGGAATTCCTCTAGGAGTATTTCGCCAGGAGAGGTCGGCGGTCGGTTCTTCGGGAGCATGGGAACACCTGTAAACTGTGGGGTTATCGGGTCGGCCGCCCCTGGCGACTAGTGGCAATCAGTCATTCTGACATCCGACGCTTGACCATTATCAAACCGAAAGATGATTTCGAAATTGATCGTTGATCCTTATGCTGTAGAGCCCAGCGAGGTCGCCCTGTAGTTTTTCCAGTCGGTTATTGGGTGGAATCGTCAGATCCCTCAGATCGCGCGCGGCGTCTAGCATGTCGAGCTTACGTCTTGCGGCCGTCCAGATGGTCTTGGGAAACCTCCTGGCGGCCTTGGTACTTCGGCCGTCGTACACATCCTCGGTCGCCTCGTCCGAAAAGTTGATGATCATTGTCCCTCCGTAGTCTCTCTTGCGTCGAGCCTCCTGACGACTTCTTGCACAGAAGTGCAACGTACCACATACACGGTAGCTGTGCAAGCGGTTCGCTCCGCCTTTCGTCCGTCCGCCGCCGGGCATGCTCATCCTGCCGCGGGCCCAGGAGCCCCTCGCGAGCGTCAAGAGTCCCCCGGCGACGCAAGCCAGCACGTGCCGGACGGCCTACCCAGACCGCCACCGTGGGCGCTGAGGCTGCGCTCAACACCCCTGGCACGTGCACGACGCGTCGCAGTCCAGCGCCGGCTTGTCCATCCCCACGCAGGTCGCCAGGCAGGCTCCCCCGCCGCATCTCACCTGCGCCTGCTGGCAGGCCTGGGGCCCCGACCCGCACCCCCCGTTGCACGGCCCCGGGCACTTGCCCCCGTCGGGCTCGGGGGTGGCAGGGCAGGCGCCGGAGGAGGACGCGCTCGACGAGGACGAAGCGCTCGACGAGGACGCAGCGCTCGACGACGACGCGTCAGGTGCCCTCCTCGCGCCGCGGCCCTACTCCGTGGCACCATCCAGCCATGACGACCGCGCCTGCCTCCTACGCGCACGGGACGAGCCTGACGCCGCTCCACGGCGAGACCATCGGCGAGAACCTCCGCCGCACCGTCGAACGCCACGGGGATCGGGAGGCGCTCGTCGTGCGATCGCAGGGCTACCGCGCCACGTACCGCGCGCTCTGGGACGAGACCACCCGGGCCGCGCTGGGCCTGCTCGCGTACGGCGTGCAGAAGGGCGATCGCGTGGGCATCTGGGCGCCGAACCGCTTCGAGTGGGTCGTGATCCAGCACGCGACGGCGCGCCTCGGCGCCATCCTGGTCAACATCAACCCCGCGTACAAAACCTCCGAGCTCGAGTACGCCCTCCGCCAGTCGGGCGTGAGCGTGCTGCTCCTCGCGCGCGCGTTCCGGAGCTTCCGACTACACCGCGATGCTCGCCGAGGTGCGCCCGCGCGTGCCGAACCTGCGCGTGGCGCTCGTCATCGACGACGACTGGCCCGTGCTCATGGAGGCCGGGTCGCGCGTGAGCCCCCGCGTGCTCGAGGACCGCGAGCGGTCCCTCGCCTTCGACGACCCCATCAACATCCAGTACACGTCCGGCACGACGGGCTTCCCCAAGGGCGCGACGCTCTCGCACCACAACATCCTCAACAACGCGTACTTCGTCGGCCAGCTCCTCCACTACACCGCCGAGGACCGCATCTGCGTGCCGGTCCCGTTCTACCACTGCTTCGGCATGGTCATGGGCAACCTCGCCGCCGCGAGCCACGGCGCCTCTGTCGTCGTCCCCGCCGAGGCCTTCGAGCCCCTCGCGGTGCTCGAGGCCGTGCAGGCCGAGCGCTGCACCTCCCTCTACGGCGTCCCCACCATGTTCATCGCCCAGCTCGAGCACCCCCGCTTCGCCGACTTCGACCTGCGCTCGCTCCGCACCGGGATCATGGCCGGCTCGCCCTGCCCGGTGGAGACCATGAAGGCGGTGCAGGCGCGCATGAACATGCGGGAGGTCACCATCTGCTACGGGATGACCGAGACCTCGCCGGTCTCGACGCAGAGCGCGCTCGACGACCCGCTCGCCAAGCGGGTCGGCACGGTGGGCCGCGTCCACCCGCACGTGGAGGTGAAGATTGTCGACCCCGCCACAGGGCAGGTCGTGCCCCGCCACGCCACCGGCGAGCCTCTGCACGCGGGGCTACAGCGTGATGCTCGGGTACTGGGAGAACGAGGCGGCGACGCGGGAGGCGGTCGACGCGGCGGGCTGGATGCACACGGGGGATCTCGCGACGATGGACGACGAGGGGTACGTGAACATCGTCGGGCGGATGAAGGACATGATCATCCGCGGGGGCGAGAACGTGTACCCGCGCGAGGTCGAGGAGTTCCTGCACGGGCACCCGGGGGTCTCCGAGGCTCAGGTGATCGGCGTGCCGAGCGTGAAGTACGGCGAGGAGGTGATGGCCTGGATCCGGTCGAAGCCGGGCGCCACGCTGACCGAGGAGGCCCTCGTCGCCCACTGCACGGGGCAGATCGCGACCTACAAGATCCCGCGGTTCTGGAAGCTGGTGACCGAGTTCCCGATGACGGTGACGGGCAAGGTGCAGAAGTACCGGATGCGCGAGATGGCCATCGCGGAGCTGGGCCTCGGGGAGGCGGCGGCCGTCAGGACGGCGTAGCCCGTCACTGCTTGCCGTCGTTCATCGTCCAGCGCGGGACCGTCATGGCGACCTTCGGCTGGCCGTCGATCCCGCCGTTCTGCCCGGTCAGGAGGTAGTTCGCGTACCCGACCTCTCCCTCCTTGGCCGGGTAGCCGGGCGACGCGTTGTAGCACCAGGTGCCGACGGTTCCGGTCGTCGGGGTCTTGGCGCCCCAGTCGCCCGTCCAGCACACGCCCAGGTTCTTGCTCCCCTGGGTCGCGCTCCCGCCGCCGCGCGCGGCGAAGAGCAGGAGCCAGATCGACCCGGGGTTCGCGTCGGGCGTGTGGAGCCAGCCGTTCGTCTGGTAGGCGTTCGTCGCCGTCCCTTTCGGGAAGTGTCCATAGAAGGCGTCGATGACCTTCGTGCCGTTGGCGTCGGGGGGCGGCACACCCTGGAAGAGCGCATCCTCGGGGTAGATGATCTGCTGCGAGTTGGCGATGCGAAGGACGTTGTAGAAGCTCTCCTCCGCGCTGTGCGTCTGGCGCGCGAGGCTCTTGATGAAGTACTGGAAGACCGCGCCCGCGAACGGGGCGGGGATGGACACCTTGTAGCCGAAATAGGCCTTCGCCTGGATGTTGCCGCGGAGCGCCGCGTTGTTCTCGGTGAGGCACGCGCCGATCATCACGAGGCTCGAGCTGAAGTTGGCGTGCATCTGGGACTTGAGCCACGCGAAATAGGGCGGGTTGAGCCTCACGTAACACGCCGAGGCTTCACCGAGGTCCCACCCGATGTAGCGGGTCGTACACCCGAAGCCGATACCCCCCGCCTTCACGAGCTCTTCGCCCCCGGGCTCGCCCTTGATGCGGGCCTTGACCTTGTTGAGGGCCTCCACGACCCCGCCGGCCCCCGGGATGTCGACGCCGAGGAACTCGCCGGTGAACAGGCTGCCGTTGGAGCCGCCGTGGGTCGTGAACAGGACGAGCCCGGGGGACTTGACCAGCTCCGCGGTGATCGCCTCGACCGTGGCCGCGGAGTCGAGGAGAGGCGTCACCGTCGTGTAGCCGTCGCCCTGGAGGATGGCTTGCATCGCGGGCAACTGGTACGCGTCGTGGAAGCCGTAGACGGTGCCCGCCGAGACGCCCGCGAGCGGCGGCGTGTACGCGAAGTAGTGGTTGCTGTCGAAGGGCGCGACGAACAGGGCCGTGTAATTCACCGGGTCGTCCGCGTCGCTGATGGGCTTGACCGCGACGGTGGCGCGCGGGTCGCTCGCGAGCGGCGATTCGGTCAACTGGAAGGGGCCGTTGCCGACCGCGTTGTAGAGGATCACCGTGAACTGGGTCCCGTCGGTGTACGTGAAGATGAGCTCGCTCCCGTCCTTGCCGACCACCACGCTCTGGATGGCCGGGTCGACCCACCAGGGGGCGCCCTTCGCGTGATGGGGCGCCTGCGCCCCCTGCCGCAGGGCCTGGACGGCGACGTCGGCGTGGACGTCGACGTAGTGCTTCGCGTAGGCGGCGACACGGCTCGCCCGGTCGGCGATCGACATCATCGGCGACTCCGCGCTGATGGCGTCGAACAGGTCCTGGCTGTTGCGGGCGACGAAGGGCGTGTACCTCGTCCAGCTCGACGTGCCCTTGTCGGCGGAGAACACCTGGAAGGGGAGCGTGAGGCTGGTCTTCGTCGGGTCGAACGAGATGGTGCCGCTGCGCGTGAAGCCGCTGACGTCGAACGAGACCGTCAGGCTGTCGGCGGTCATCGAGTAGGTGCCGTCGTATCCGAGGGTCGCGTAGGTGGTCGTGTCGAGGGCGAGCAGGTGCGCGGTCGACGGCGGCTCGAACAGCAGCGTGACCAGCGATCCCTTGCTCGGCGTCGTGCCGCTCGAGTCGCTGTCGAGCGAGAGCGAGATGGCCATCGCCGTCGCGTCCGGGTCGGTCACGAGGGGCGGGGCGCCGCCGAGGCCTTCGCCGCCGCCGGAGCCCCCGGCTCCGGTGGACGACGTGCCCCCCTCCCCGCTCCCCTGATGGTTGCACGCCGCGACGAGCGAGACCGCGATTAGCAGGATCAGGAGGAGGCGAAGCGCGTGCGTCGTTTTCATGAGGGTGTCGGCATCGTCTCCGCGGGGTGCTTCGCCGGTCAATCGCGCAGCACGAATCGAGCGCTCGCAGAGACGCTCCTCTGGAGCCCGGCAGCGCTCACTGGAACGCTCGCCCCCTTCTGCCGCGGCGTTGCGCTATGACGCGGGCATGCCCGAGCCCACCGTCACCCCCTTCGGCGCGACCGTCTACCTCGCAGCCGAGGGCTACGACGCCGAGCTCCAGGCCGAGCTGGGCCGCGGCGCCGCCCCGCTCGTGAAGGGCGGCCGTCTCTACACGCTCCCCGGCCCGCCGCGCCCGGCGGCCTGGGCCGCGAACGTCTGGCTCGATCCCGTCCGCATCCGCTTCGAAACGCCGGGCGACGCGGCGCGCGTGCTCGGCGGGATGGGCAAGAGCTGGGCGCCGATGCCGGTCACCCTCTTCCGCCGCACGGCCCTCCTCGCCCAGCGCGTCCCGCTCACCGCCGGCAGGCCCCTCGCCTTCCCCTCCCCTCCCCCGCCCCCGTCCGGCGCGTGGACCCTCGTCGCGCAGGACACCCTCGTCGCGTCCGCCCGCTGCGCGAGCCCCTTCCCGAACGGCGAGGTCCATTTCGTCGAGGACCACACGAACCCGCCGAGCCGCGCCTACCTCAAGCTCTGGGAAGCGCTCACCCTCGCCGGCCGCCGCCCCGTCCCCGGCGCGCGCTGCGTGGACCTCGGGAGCAGCCCGGGCGGGTGGACCTGGGCGCTGGAGCGGCTCGGGGCGCGCGTGCTCAGCGTCGACAAGGCCGCGCTCGACCCGCGCCTCGCCAAGCTCACGCGGATCAAGTTCCGCCAGGAGAGCGCGTTCGGCGTGGACCCGGGCACGGTGGGCAAGGTGGACTGGGTGGTGTCCGACATCATCGCCTATCCCGAGCGGATCGTCGGGCTCGTGGAGCGCTGGCTCGCGGCGCACCCCGCGGCGAGCTTCGTCGTGACCATCAAGTTCCAGGCCAAGACGGAGATGGCGCCCCTCGCGCCCCTGATCGCCGTGCCCGGGAGCAGGCTCCTGCACCTGTTCCACAACAAGCACGAGCTGACGTGGATGCGCATCTCCGCGAATCCTGAGTGATTTTCGTCGAGAGGCGGGTTCCTTCCAGCCCCGAAGGGCGACTCCTTCGGCGCCAGGGAAGACGCCCCTGGAGCCAAGGCATTCGATCGTCGAGCCAAGGCATTCGATCGTCGAGCCAAGGCATTCGATCGTCGAGCCAAGGCATTCGATCGTCGAGCCGAGGCATCCGATCTTCGAGCCAAAGCACTCGATCGCCGAGCCAAGGCATCCGATCTTCGAGCCAAAGCACTCGATCGCCGAGCCAAGGCATCCGATCTTCGAGCCAAGGCACTCGATCGCCGAGCCGAGGCATCCGATCTTCGAGCCAAAGCACTCGATCGCCGAGCCAAGGCATCCGATCTTCGAGCCAAAGCACTCGATCGCCGAGCCAAGGCATTTGATCCCGGAGCCAAGACGTTCGATCCTGGAAGCAAGGCGTTCGATCTTGGAGCCAAGGCATCCGATCTTGGAGCCAAGGCGGACCCGCGCCGTGCCACGCGAGGCGATCGAGCACCCGAAGCCACTTGCGCCCCCCCGGATGCGGACCATCTTGGGGGCCCTCCCGGAAGGAATCCTTGCCATGCGAATCGCCCCGCGCCGGCCGCCGAGCGCCACCGTCGCCCTGGTCGCCGTCCTTCTCTCGACCACGCTCGCGGCCTGCAACGCCATCTTCGGCATCACGGGCGGCGAGCCCGGCGGGCCGGGCGGCAGCACGGGCGCCGCCGGGGCGCACACGAGCACCACCGGAACCGGGGGCGCGCACACCGGAAGCGGCGGCAGCGGGGGCGTGCACGCGGGCACCGGGGGCGTGCACGCGGGCAGCGGAGGCACGGGAGGTGCGCACACCGGGACGGGCGGGACCGGGGGGGTGCACGCCGGGACCGGCGGGACCGGGGGCGCGACGACGGGCACGGGCGGCTCGAGCGCGGCCGGCACGGGCGGCAACGACGGCGGCGCGGACTCCGGCGACGCGAGCACCAGCGGGACCGGCGGGAGCTCCACGGGCTGCGACGGGGGAGGGGCCGTCGAGTCGATCACGCTGGCGCCCACGTCGCAGGCGCAGGCCGGGAAGCAGTACAGCTACGTCTCGCCCGCCGCCGTCGCCTGGTCGGCGATGGACAAGGCGCTCGTGCTGGCCGGATCGTACTCCGGGAACGGTGTCCGGTTCGGCACGACCTCGCTGTCGGAGCCGGACGGCTCGACGCAGGGCACCCTCTTCGTCGCCAAGGTCTCCGCGACCGGGACCTGGAGCGCCGCCGCCGACTTCTCGGGCACCGGGGACGCCCAGGTGACCGCGATGGCCACCACCGCGGCCGGAGAGATCGTGCTCGTCGGGTACTTCAGCGGATCGCTCACCTTCGCCACGACGCCCAACCCGACGACCCTGAGCACGCCCGCGAGCGACGCGGCGAGCCGGACCTACACCGGTTTCGTCCTCAAGCTGGGCGATGACCTGACGCCCGTCTGGGCGAAGCAGCTCAGCAACAGCAGCGCCTCGGTGCTGCCCACCGCAGTGGCGATCGGCAACCCGGCGGGGGACGGAGGCGCGGCGGACGAGATCGTGATCGGCGGCGCCGGGCAGGCCGGGGCGACGATCGCGCTCGGAGGCGCCACCAAGAGCTGCCAGGGGAGCGCACCGCCCCCGGGCTGGCCCGGCTCGGGCTTCCCGTTCGTCGCGAAGCTGACGGCGGGCGGAAGCTGTGTCTGGGTCGACACCTTCGAGGTGGACCTCGGCTTCACCGCGGTCAACGACGTGGCCGGGCCGGTCGCCCTCACGCTCGACGCGAACGACGACGTCCTCCTCGCGGGCGGATCGCGCAACGTCAACGACTGGGGCACCGGGAACAGCGTGGACCCGCAGGGCGGCGACGGCGCGTACACCTCGTACGTCGCCAAGCTCACGGGGCAGCTGGGGCAGCACGTATGGGACGTGTCGTTCGGGAAGCTCGGACAACACCGCGTGGAACCAGGTCGCCTCCGCGATCGCCCTCGACGGCTGCGGCGACGTCCTGGTCGCGGGCAGCTTCACCGGCAACGCGCAGTTCGGCGGGCTCTCGGCGTCGCTCATCCTGAACGCGGGGTCGACCCCCACGCGCAACGTGTTCCTCGCCAAGCTCACCCCCACGGGCCAGACCTCCGCGCCGCTCGCGCCGGCGTGGCTCAAGGCCTACGGCGACGTGGGGACGCAGACCGTGGCGTCCCTCCTCGTCGACGTCGCCGGCAACGTCCTGCTCGCCGGCGACGCGACCGACGGGCCGGGCTCCACGGGCTTGCAGTTCGGGAGCGGGGCGCCCCTCGTCAACACGAGCGACGACGCCGGCGCCTACGGGACCGACTTCTTCCTCGCCCTGCTCGACGGCCAGGGCAACCTCCTCCACGGCACGCGCGCCTCGTGCCCCGCGAGCTTCGACACCGACAACCCGAGCATCGACAACGTGCAGAACCTCCCTGGCAACCCCGTCGCCCTCGTCACCGTCGGAACCATCCAGACCGCCTTCGTGACGGGACAGCTCGCCGGGCCGTGCAGCTTCGGCGGGGCGACGACGCCGATGACGCCGAAGGGAGACACGGATCTCTTCCTCGTCGGGTACCACTGACGGCGAGCGGCCCCCCTCGGCACGGACGCGGGCGCGCGGCCTCGGCCGGCGCACAGGTGGTAAGCTCCCGGCCATGGGAGCCGTACGCGATTTCGCAGAGCGCCTCTGGGCCGGCTCGGAGGAGCCCTCGTTCACCACGTTCCTCGGGCTGGAGGAGTACGCGCCCGGGCTCGCCTTCGTGTCGAGCTTCGGCAACGTGGTCGCGATCGACACCGCCGAGGGGCTCGTCCTCGTCGACACGTCGAGCTTCGTGACGGCCACGGCGGTCCACGCGGGCGTGCGGCGATGGACCTCGCGGCCGTTCCACACGGCGATCTACACGCACGGCCACGTCGACCACGTGATGGGCGTCGGGGCCTTCGAGGCGGAGGAGCGCCCGGCCGGCGCGCCGAGGCCGAGGGTGATCGCGCACGAGGCCGTGCCGGCGCGCTTCGATCGGTACCGGCTGACGGCGGGGTACAACGGCGTGATCAACGGGCGGCAGTTCGGCGCCGAGGGCGTCGCGTGGCCGACCGAGTACCGCTACCCCGACGAGGTGTACGGCACGCACCTCACGGTGCGCGTCGGGGACGAGACGCTGGAGCTGCACCACGCGCGGGGCGAGACCGACGACCACACGTGGATTTGGATGCCCGGGCGCCGGGCGCTGATGACCGGGGACCTCTTCATCTGGGCGTCGCCGAACTGCGGGAACCCGCAGAAGGTGCAGCGCTACCCGCGCGAGTGGGCCGCCGCGCTGCGGGAGATGGATCGCCTCGGCGCGGACCTGCTCCTGCCCGGGCACGGCCCGCCCATCGAGGGCGCGGCGCGGGTGCGCGAGGCGCTCTCCCAGTCGGCCGAGCTGCTCGAGATCCTGCACGACGAGACGGTGAAGCGGATGAACGCCGGGGCCACGCTCGACGCCATCCTGGCCGAGGTGCGCGCGCCCGAGCGGCTCCTCGCGCGCCCGTGGCTCCGGCCGACGTACGACGAGCCCGAGTTCATCGTGCGCAACACCTGGCGGCTCTACGGGGGCTGGTGGGACGGCGACCCGGCGCGCCTCAAGCCCGCGCGCGACGACCGCCTCGCGGCCGAGGTGGCCGCGCTGGCGGGGGGAGCGCCCCGCCTCGCCGAGCGCGCGAGAGAGCTATCGGCGTCGGGGGAGCACGCGCTCGCGTGCCACCTCGCGGAGTGGGCCGGACGCGCCGCGCCCGAGGACGCGTCGGTGCGCGAGGCGCGCGAGGCGGTGTACGCGCGGCGCGCCGAGGTCGAGACGAGCTTGATGGCGAAGAACATCTACCGGAGCGCGGCGCGCGGCGTCCGGCGCTGACGGCGACCGTACCCGGCGCAGCCTCAGGGCCCCTTCGTCCAGCCAGGGCTGGGCGCGCCCCCGCCGCCGACCGCGTACCACCCGCCTCCCAGGTCGCGCCAGCCGCCGCCGCAGTCCAGGCCGGCGCCCCAGCCACCCCCACCGTAGCCGCCCGAGCCGTACCCGCCCGAGCCGTACCCACCGAGGCCGTACCCGCCCAGGCCGTACGCGCCCCCGCCGACCTCGCCCACGCCGTACCCGCCCAGGCCGTACCCGCCCAGACCGTACCCGCCCAGGCCGTGCCCCAGGTCGACGCCCCCCAGAGCTGGCGTCCAGGCGACGCCACCCGGGCCGTGCGCCCAGCCGCTCGTCACAGGGCCCACGCCATGGGCCCCGGCGCCTCCCACACCGGGGCCCAGAACGCCGCCCCAGCCGCTCGTGAGGCCGCCTCCTCCGCCGACCGCTCCGAGCCCGAAGTCGCCCCCCGCGTGCAGCGCCTCCGCGTGCTCGCCCTCCGCCGGATCGTCGCTCCGCGCGGCGCACCCGGGCCCTGCGAGCGCTCCGCAGATCGCGAGCGCCAGCACCCAGCCCATGTCCCGAGAGCGGTTCTCGCCCTTCTCGACCGCCCCGTTCCCGCTCCCGCTCCCGCTCCCGTTCCCGCTCCCGTTCCCGTTCCCGGGGGTTTCGGGAGCGGGAACGGGAACGGGAACGGGAACGGGAACGGGCCGACCAGCGAACCCGGGAAACGCTCTAGAGATCATGGTCGCACTCCCCCACTCGGCGCCGTGCTGCGACGGGCCGTACGGACCACGTTGGGCCAGAGCGGGCGGACGTCCACCCGGAGGACGCACCTCCGGCGTCAAGCGGCCCGGAGCGGCGGGCGCGGGGCGAAGAACGGGTGCGGCTCGGCGGGGCCGAGGCGCGCGCGGCCCGCGACCTCGTACGCGTCGTCCCCGGCCGCGACGTGCTGAGTGGCCGCGTGGACGTCGCGGAAGCAGCGCTGGAGCGGGCTCGACGTGTAGAGGGCGGTGGCGCCGGCGGCCCGGTACGCGAAGGTGGTCACCTCCGCGGCGACGTCGGTGACGTGGGCGATGGCGAGCCGCACGGCCACGCCCTCGGCGGCGGGGAGCGGCTCGGTGGCGAGGGCGCGGCGCCACGCGGTGCCCACGACGTCGAAGGCGTAGGCGCGCGCCGCGCCGAGGTGGGCCTCCGCGCGGCCGAGCTCCCCGTGGAAGCCCGCGTGGGCGTCGAGCGCCGCGCCCGTCCAGAGCTTGCGCCGGCCCGGTGCGAGGGCGGCGATCTCGTCGAGCGCGCGCCTCGCGGTGCCGAGCGCGAAGCCGATGTGCGCGGCGGCGAGCAGCGCCATGAGGGGCATGCCGTAGAGCGGGCCGCCACGTCGCGGCGGGGGCGCCGGGAAGGCGCACGTCATGGAGTCCGGGACGAGGACGTCCTCCATGCGGTAATGGTCGCTTCCGCTGCCCCGGAGCCCGGCGGTGTGCCACGTATCCTCGATCTGCACGTCGCTCGTGGGGACGACGACGCTGACGAGCTCGGGCGGCCCACCCTGCGGGGCCTCGCCCTCCGGGGGGACGACGGCGCCGGTGACGATCCAATCGGCATGGCGGACGCCGCTGCCGAACGCCCACCGGCCGCTGACGCGGTAGCCGCCGGCCACGCGCCGCGCGACGCCGGAGGGCATGAGCAGGCCGGCGCAGATGGGAGGGCGGCCCGAGAACACGCGCGCGACGCCCGCGTCCGGCAGGTACGCGCCCGCGAGCGCGGTGACCATGGCGCCGATCATCAGCGACCAGCCCGCGGCGCCGTCGGCGCGGGCCATGGCCTCGAAGACCGCGATCTGGCCGAGGGGGTCGAGCTCCGCGCCGCCGAGGGCCCTGGGTACGGCCAGGGCGAAGAGGCCGCTGTCGCGGAGCGCGTCGACGACGGGGGGCGCGAGCGTGCGGCGGCGGTCGGAGTCCTCGGCGTGGGCGATCGCGACGGGGCGGACTCGATTGACGCAGGCGAGCAGGGCGTGGAGGTCGGCGGACGGGAGGGGCGCGGGCATGGGCGTCCTTTCGGTGGTGCCGGGGGCCGGCGGGCGCGATGATGACAGCGACAACATCCGAAAGTTTCCGGTGACTACATTGGGCCCGGACAGGAAGTGGTAGCCTCGACACGAGCCCGTGCCGACCTCCCCGCGGCGCCGCCGCGCCCCCGCTCCCCCGCCGCGCCCGTACCACCACGGCGACCTGCGGCGCACCGTCCTCGACGAGGCCCTCTCGCTCATCGAGGAGCAGGGGCACCTCGGCTTCACCCTGCGGGAGGTCGCGCGCCGCGTGGGCGTCTCGCACGCGGCGCCCTACCGCCACTTCGCCGACAAGCGGGCGCTCCTGACGGCGCTCGCGGCCGAGGCGCTGGCGAAGCTCGCGGACCGCATCGCGGCCGCGCTCGCGGCGGCGGGCGGCGATCCGCGCGCGCGCTTCCTGGCGGGCGGGCGCGCGTACGTGCGCTTCGCCGTGGAGTGCCCGGCGGCGTTCCGCACCATGTTCTCGGCGGAGGTCGACCCCGAGGAGCCCGCCCTGCGCGCGGCGAAGGAGCGGAGCTTCGGCCTCCTGCTCGCGTTCATCGGCGAGGCGCAGCAGGCGGGCGTGTTCCCGCCCGGCGATCCGGCCGCGCTCGCGAAGCCCATCTGGGCCATGCACCACGGCCTCGCTTCGCTCGCCGTGGCGGGCGCGTTCGCGGCGGAGGGGCCCGGGGGGCTCGACGCGATCGTGGACGACGCGCACGCGCGGTTGTTCGAGGGGATGCGGCGCGGGTGAGCGGGCTCCGTCTTCACTCCGGGCGCGATCCGGGCGATGCGGGATCTTCCCCGACGCGGACAAGATTGGCGTGCTCGGCGGCGACGCGGTGGGCATCCGGGAGTTCTACTTCCGGTCGAGCGCGCGCGTCGGGGAGGCCGCGTACTTCGAGGGGGAGCCGGATCAACCGAGCGCCGGCCTGGAGCACACGCCCGAGCGGTCGCGCTGAGCGCCGTCAGGCCGTCGCCGGGAGCTGCACCGCACCCACCGATGCTCCTCGGCGCGCGTCCGCGCTGGCCTGGAGGCGGCGGAAGAAGAAGTACGACGCGCCCCAGAGGACCCCGGTCCCCACGGGCCAGCCCCACGCGTTGGCCCCGTCGCCGACGGCGAGGTGGGCGATGAGCGCCGAGACGAGCGTGATGGCGAAGCCGGCGTAGGCCCACTCCTTGACCCGCGCAGGGACCATGGGGACGAGCAGCACGGCCACGCCCAGGAGCTTGGCCCACGAGAGCTCGACGCGGAAGTACGCGGGGAAGCCCATGTGGGCGAAGGCCTCGGCCACCTGGGAGAGCCGAAGCTGCGCGTAGGCGGTGAACCCCATCTGGAGCGCGAAGAGCGCCGTGGAGATCCAGAAGCCGATGACCAGCCCCTTTTCGGCCTTCATCTAGGCCAGCCCTCCGAGCACCCGCTCCAGCCCGCCGAAGAACTGCTGCCAGCCGTACCTGGCGCCCTGGTAGTTCCTCTCCTGGTCGGCGCCGAACCCCGACTGCTCCATGCGCACCAGCGTGCCACCCTTCGTGGGCTGGAGCGTCCAGCTCACCACCGTATTCACCCCCAGCGAGCTCCACGTGTACGAGAGCTGGCGGTGCGGCTCGACCGCCAGTACCTCGCAGTCGATCACCCCGCTCCAGTTGGGCATGGGCTGGGCGCGGAAGGTGAACTTGCGGCCCACCTCCGGCTGGAAGTCGTTCTTCATCAGCCAGTCGTCGAGCAGCGGGGTCTGGGTGAGCGCGCGCCAGACCTTCTCGGGCGGGTAGGGCATCTCCCGCTCGATGACGACGGAGCGGGTCTCGGCGGCGGCGGTGGCAGGGGTCATTGGTCCATCCTCTTGAGCAGGTCTTCGAGTCGGGTGAAGCGGTCGTCCCAGAAGGCGGAGTAGAAGCTCAACCAATCGAATAGCGGGGCGAGCCCCGCCGGCCGGGCGCGATAATGAGTCTCCCGGCCGTCGCGGCGGTCTTCGACCAGCCCCGCCGCCTTGAGCACGCCGAGGTGCTTGGAGACCGCGGGCTGCGATATGCCGGCGTGGACGGTGAGCGCCCCGACCGTGTGCTCGCCCTTCTGCATCAGGCGCTCGAGCAAGGCTCGCCGGGTGGGGTCTGCCAGGCTCCGGAAGACGGCGTCGGGTCGGTGGCGCATCGCGTTCGATGTCCGATGTGTGGTGCACCAACCCATAGCCACTTGGTTATGAGACGTCAAGCACGAGGCCGTTCGCCGGGCTCGCGACGCGGAAAGTTACGCGGCGTTCGGCTGCCGTCGCCGGAGCTTCGTGCGCGCCGCCCCGAAGCGCTCACTTGCCCGGGTTGGCCACGCGGTGGAGCGCCCCGGCGGGCGCCGCGGCAGCCGAGGCGGTGGGCGCGACGGCCAGAGGGGGCGCGGCCTTCCCCGCCTTCGAGGGTCCAAGCAGCACGCCGAGCTGCCGATCGAGGCCCGCCCACCAGAAGACCGCGATCAGCGCCTCGCGGCGGGCCCCGGGCGAGTACGGATCGACGCGAACGGGCAGCGGTCGCTGGTTGCCGCCCCCCGTGTCCTCGGCGACGACCTGACCGCTGTCGAGCACGCGCAGGGTCGTGGCGAAAGCGTGGATCGCGAGGCTGTCGTCAGCGGCGAACGTCCCGCCCAGGGACGCGTCGGGGCTGTCCGCGGTCTTGGCGTCCAGATGGTGCCCGCCATACAGCTTCCCGTCCGGCTCGACGACCAGCTCGACACCACCTTGCGCGTTCTTCACGAGGTTGCCCTCGATCCGCAGGAGCGTCGCGCCGTGCCGCAAGTCCGTGACGGTGCCGTCGGCCGCCATGCGCCAGGTGGTCTGCACGCGGGGGAGCGTCCACACGACGCCGGCCTCTACGAGCGGGATGGCTCCGCCGGCAGGCGTTCCCGAGGAGGCGCCGCGCTTGCAGGCGGCGAACGCGAGCACGGCGCCGGCGACGAAACCAGCTCGACGCGTGAGTTTCATGGGTGGCGCTCGCCTTCGACGACCGTGCCCCCCTTCGTCACCGCGCTCGCTCGCGCCTTCGCCCGGTTCTCGTCTCGGAGATCCTTCGGCTCCCGCAGGTCGAGGAACTCGAGCACGAACGGGTCCTTGATGACATCGGCGGGGACCGCCACCTCCTGGCCGCGGCGGGCGAGCGCGAGCACGCCTTCCCGGTCCCGGTTCGCGGCGAGTCGTTCGAAGAGGAGCGCGCCGATCTGCCGCTCGAGCTCGCGGGTCGACCACGCCTCGCGGACGGCCTCGATTTCGTAAAAGCTGCGCGCCGCCGGGTTCGCGACGCGCATGAGGATCGCGTAGTGGGTCCAGCCGAGGTTCGGCGGGAAAATCGGCCCGGCGACCGATTCGCTAGGCAGCGCCGAGCGAATCTCCTGCCCCGAGGCGGCGCCGGATTCGCTGGGCAGTGCCGAGCGTTTCGGCGGGCCGCCGAGCTCGACCGGGACCCCCGAGCCATCCGGGAAAGTGAGGAAGAACTGCCGCATGTTCCGGAGGTTCGGCGCGCTGAAGCCCTTGCCGAACCGGCGGGTCAGCTTCGCGGCGAGGCGCTCGATCACCGCCTCGCCGTAGCCGGCTCGCTCCTTCCCGTGTTGCTCGGTCTCGACGATCTCGCGACCGATGCTCCAGTAGGCGTGCACCATCGCGGTGTTGACGGTGCGGGCGACGCGGGCGCGGGCATCGTCGAGGATCGCGGCAACGCGCTCGTACAGGCGCTCCTCGGGTCCGTGGGCCAGCTGGGACATCTCGCGCGCGGGTGTACCGCACCTCGCTGCTGGAGGGGAGCGCGTCGTTGGGCAGTCCGGTTTCAGATGAAGAACGCGACCTCGCGGGAGCCGTGTCTTCTTGCTCGCGCAGCGTGAGCGGGTACTGCACGGTGACGTCGAGGACGACGACCCCACCTCATCACGACGAGGCGCGGACCGTTCGGACGAGCGCCTGCACCGCGGGCTCGGATCGCAGGGCGAACCCCTCGTGGACCAGCGCAGATCGCTGGTCAGACACCGGCAGATCCTTCAGCCGCACCATGATCTCGTCGAGCTTGCGCCTCCAGGTCACGACCGGGGGCGCGCTCCACCAGAAGCGAAGGAACTCCGCGCCGCGTCGAACCGCGTGCCAGAGGTCGGCCTGCGCGGCGACCACGTCGCCCGCCCACTCGGGCTCGGCCATGTTGGTGCCGTGGAACGCGTCGAGGCGCTCCCAGGTCTCGCCGAGGAGCATCGGCGCCACGTAGCGGTTTGCCGCCATGCCCATGAGGAGCGGCTCACCGATGTCCGCCGTGGGGCCGAACGCGCGAAGCCGCGCGAGCGCGAGCCCGAACGCGCAACCGACCTCCTCCTCCATGCACCTGCGGAACGCCTCGATCGCTCTCTTGTCGTCGCCGACGCGCAGGTGCTCCACGCCGATCAGCCAGCGCACGCCCTGGTTGTCGTCCGGGTTGAGCCGCAGCATCTGCTGGTGGACGGCAAGCGCCTCCGGCCACCTCCGCTGCTCCGCCAGCACGAGCGCGAGGTTGCCCAGACCGCGGAGGTACGGCCGGTTCTCGATGATCCCCCAGGGTACACGCGCACCGTCGCGCTCGAGGTGGCGCTCCCCGCCGTCGACGGCGGCGCGGAAGTGCTGCTCCGCGACCTTCAGCTTCCGCGCATCCATGCTGGCGATGCCCAGGTGGTTGTGCGCGTCGGCGTGGCGGGGATCGATCTCCAGCACGCGCCGGAAAACCTTGAGCGCGCCGCGCCGATCGCCGTCCCACCAGTGCTCCATGCCATCGTCGAAGAGGTCGTCGGCGGAATCGATCTGGGCGGGAGCTGTGGTCGTCATGTTGGGTTCCTTGGTGGACTGGGCCGCGCCGGCGCGGCGGTCTGAAGGGAGCAGTCGCGCGATCGCGTCGCGGAGCGCGACCAGCGACGGGCGGGCGCGATCGACGAGAGCCGCGTCGGACACCTTCGCGAGAGACAGCGGAGCGAGCTCGACGACGAGCTCCGAGGCGAGGCGCTCGATCTTCCGGTCCCGTCGGTGCGTCGCGCCACCCGGCGCCGCGTTCCACGCCTCGAGCTTCCTCTCGGAGCCGCTCGCGGATGGCGGACCAGTCGAACTCGATCCCCTCCTCTCGCCAGGCGATCGCACGGGTCCACCTGGCCCACTCGCCCGGCGCGAGCACGTCCCCGAGCTCCGACGGCGAGGTGAAGCGGTGGATCTCGCGCTGTCGCACGCGTGGCGAGCCGGCGACCCGCTCGTTGTGCACCAGGAGAACCTGGCCTCGTTTTCGTCGAACGAACGGCACGCTTGTGGTGCTCACATTCGTTCAATGAGCACTACATGTCAAGTCTACTCGTCGTCCGGGCCGTCGCGGAGCGTCTCGGCCACGGCGATCACGGCACGGCGCAGGCGGCGAGCCTTGGCGAGCTGGTACTCGAGCCCGGCGGCGCCGAGCTCGGCGATGAGCCTCGCCAGGTCGCGTAGCGCGAGGTCGGCGGGGGGCTCGGACAGGGAGCCGAGGAAAGGCTCGACCTCGCGGAAGAGCCCATAGTCCTCCCAGACGGCGAGCTCGAGCAGGTCGCGCAGAACGCCGGGCCGTTCCACGTAGCCGCGCAGGAGCTCGAGGTACGCGTGCTCGCGCTCGCGGAAGTGCTGACCGAGCTCGTCGAGCGAGTCGTCGACGCGGCCCATCGCGTCGATCGCGGCCGACAGCGCCGCGCGGCGGATGGCGAGCCGCTCGTCATCGGTCCGCGCGCTGCGAAGCAGGCGCTCGCCCGCGAGGTCGAGCCGCGTGACGACGAGCCCGGTGGCGCGATAGTCGTACCAGCCGTCGCCGACGACCGACCGCAGCTCCGCGAAATACGGCGCGGGCGAGATCGGAAAGATCGCCCAGTTTCTGGCGAGCGCCCGGCTCTCCAGCACCTTGCGAGGCGTGCGCTCCATCGCGGCCGTCCGGCGAATCGACGTCGCGTGCCACACGCGGCGGAACGCCTTCTTGTGGAGCCACGTGCTCTGGCGCTCAACTTCGTCGAGGATCTGCCCGGGCGCGAGGCCAAGCGCACGCATGCGCGACTCGAGGTCGGTGACCTGCGCCAGCAAGGCCTCGGAGACGGAATCTTGGTGGCGTGACGAGGTCGTCCGCCGCCGGAGCTCTCGCAGGATCGAGGATAGGCCGTCAGCCTCGTCCAGGGCCAGGCGAAGCAGCCAGCGATCCCAGTGGCAGAACCGCACGCCATCGATCTCACGCCAGGGGTCGGTCCCTTCGCGCGCGCCGTCATCGAGCGGCAACTCCGTCGGCGGCTTCGGGCGAGGCGCGCGGTTGCGCCTCAAGCGGGCCCCTTTGCGCCTGGTGCCGACGGTCTGGCGGCCGGCAAGTGGAATGGCCCCTTGCCCGGCCAGACGAAGTGGCGCGCGTAGATGGTCTCGAGTTTCGCCTCCCCCGTCTTCGTGAAGCGGAGCGGGGTACGCGGTCCTTTTCCCCATCGGACGTAAGCCGTGCTCGATGCTGTCAGGTTCAGGTCGTGGCAGTAGAAGCCCAGGATCCGCAAGACGCGGCGCAGCTTCGACAGGTTCCCGAGGATGACCCGCTCGAGGAAGGGGACCCGTCCGTGGCGCCAAGCCTCGACATCCTCTGCGCGGAGCGCGCCCATCCGGACGAGCACGTCCACTGGTGCCACAACCTTGGCCGTCGCGAGGAGCGAGAGCACCGCCTTCTCGATGCGGGGAAACAGGGAATCGGTGCGGTAGTTGGCCACCGTGATGGATGCGGGCCGCGGTGGTTTGGCCCGTCGCGACTCGGTGCGCTGCTCGGGTACAGGGGATGGCTTGGACATCGCACGGCGAGTGTGCTCCAGCTCGCGGCCCATCGGCGAGCATGATCGTGGCAGACGGCAGAGGAGGGGCGCGCGCCAAGGGAGGCGGCCGGCAGAACCCCACCGCCGAGTGTCACGACTGGATGAAGCCCCTCCTCCATTCGCGCTACTATGCCGCGCCGTGCCCTCCGACGACATCCTCGCCGACCTTGCCTCCGCGGCCTGCCGCGGCCTTCCGGCCCCTGATGGCGGCGTGCGTCCCCTGCTCGACAAGCTCTTCGGCTCCCGCTATGCGCGGCGCCACGGCGCACCCACGGCCCTCCGTGATGCCTACGGCCTCGCCAATGCCGATGCTGACGAGAGCGTCCCCTTCGCGGGTTTGATCCACCCCGACAACCCGCCCTCGGGCCCGTACGGTGGCACCAGCGTCGTCTGGTTCCCCACCGCAGAGCACGGCAGTCTCATCGACTTCGGCGCGGGCACGCGCGGCCTCTCACCAGACGAGGGCATCCTCACGCGCCCGGGCCACCGCCGACGCATTGCCTCGCTACGTCGTTACCTGGCGCGTCACGGCGTCGAAGTGTGGAGCAAGCTGGACCCAACTGCGCTCGGAGTGCCGGTGCCGAAGGTGGTCCAGGGGCGCTTCCCCGGCTTCGAGCGCGTCTTCCAACGTTACGGTGGCGAGATGTACGCTTGCGCCAAGGTGCCCCCGGATCCCAGGGCCGCGCGGTTGGTACTTCAAGCGTTCTTCGACCTCTACGCCTACGAGCGCGGCTACCAGGTCCTAAAGGACTGGGAGCATGAATACCGCACCTTCCACGCTGCGCTTCGCACGGATCTGTTTCCCCCGACTTCTGCGAACGAGGTCGACGCACTCCTGCGCAAGCGGCGGTTCGTCGTGCTCCAAGGACCACCTGGCACCGGCAAGAGCCGACTCGCCGACGAGCTGCGTCGGCAGTTCTTCGGCGGTCGCGGCATGACGGTGCAGTTTCACCCCGCCTTCACCTACGAGGACTTTGTCGTCGGCCTCGCACCTGATGCGGCCGAACGGACGCTGCGCTTCGATGTCCGGCGCGGCGCCCTGCTCGCCGCGGTGGAGGAGGCGATGGGTGGACCGTTCCTGCTCCACATCAACGAGGTCAACCGCGCCGACCTGGGCAAGGTCCTCGGCGAGGCGATCTACCTCTTCGAGCCGGGCGAGGTTGGTGGGCCCAACGCTCGCCGGGTGCGCTTGCCGCATCAGGTGAGGCTGGGCGAGAAGGAGACGAGGGACCTCGTGCTGCCGGACACGCTCTACGTGCTCTGTACGATGAACACCGCCGATCGCAGCATCGCGAGCCTCGACATTGCGGTCCGCCGGCGTTTCGCCTTCGTGAACATGCCTCCGGATCGGAGCGTGATCGCTGCGACCAAGATTGAGCTCGCCACGCAGGTCTTCGATCTCGTCTCCGACGTCTTCATCGAGCACGCGCCTGGCGACGCGCTCGATTTGCTGCCGGGCCATGCCTACTTCCTCGCCGAGGGAGAAACCAATCTCGTCGAGCGCATCCGCTACGAGCTCCTGCCGTTGCTGGACGAGTACCTGCACCAGGGTGTCCTCGGTCCGGCGGCGCACGAGCTGGCTGCCGTGAGGGACAAGATTGAAGACCTCATCGGGGTCCATGGCCGCCGCGCGTAGCCGAGGCGCGGGCCGCGTCGCTCGTCCAGCCGCCCCGCGCTCGCCTCCGCAGGTCGCTGCGCCCAGGTGGCTTCGCGCCACGACCGATCACAGTGCAGGGATTGTCATCGGACCGGAACCATTCGCGCCGCCTCAGCGCGGCGGTGGCTGGGGCCCTTTTCTCGACCCCTTCCTCCGCGCCAACGAACGAGCGCTCGCACTGCTCGACGTGCGTCCCGAGGTACGCGGCGGTGAGGACGGTGCCGCGCTGCGCCTCGTACCGGCGGGCCGCGCGGGCGCGATCCCACTCCGATCAGCGCAGACGCAGCAAGTGCTCGGGGGGCTGGTGGTGCGCCCCCGCTTCGGGTGGCCTGGCCTCGGTCGCGTGCTGTCGGAGACTGGCTGGCACGCGGGTCCCGAGTTTCTCGATCTGCCCATGGTGCCTGGCAGCGGACGCGAGGTGCCTCCGTGGGTGCTCGCCGGGCCCGTGCTCGAACGGCTGCGTGCGTTGCTCCGGTCGATGCGCCGTGGCTACGTGGACCGAGAGGAGGTCCTGCGCCGGCCTCGCGGACGCATCCACTGGGCGCGCTACGCCACGGGGCAGCTCGCTCGCGGGAGGTGGGACGCGCTGCCCTGCTGCTACCCTGATCTTTCGCTCGATCCCATGCTGCGCAGCTATGTCCGCTGGACACTCGAGCGGGTCCATCGGGATCTTGTACGCGTCGGGGGGCGCGACCCCATCGCGGTCACGCTCGCCGCCCTTGCGTACGGCCTCATCGAAGAGCTCCTCGATGTGCCCGCACGCATGCCCGCGCACGATGCGCTCCGCCGTGTCACGGGAGAGGGAAGACTCGTGGAGGAGGCCCTCCGCCGCGGTGTGCAAGCCGTGGGCTGGATCCTCGACGAGCGCGGACTCGGGGGCGGGCGCGAGCTGGATGGGCTCGCGTGGCGGGTGCCGCTCGAACAGTTGTGGGAGGCATACGTCGAGGCCGAGGTGCGGAGGGAGGCGGCGACGATCGGTGCGGAGGTCCGGGCTGGCCGGCTCGGCCAGACCACCTTCCCTCTCGCATGGTCCGACCCCACGCATCGGTCACTCGGCCACCTCGTGCCTGACCTCGTGGTGCGTAAGGGGACGAGCGTTCGCGTCATTGACGCCAAGTACAAGGCACACCTCGCGGAGATTGATGCCGCAAGCTGGTACCGGCTCGCTGAGAACGTGCGCGATGCACATCGCGCAGATGTTCATCAGGTGCTCGCCTACGCCGCGCTCTACAACGCCGATCAAATCACCGCGACCCTGGTCTACCCGCTGCGGCAGGAGACGTGGGCAGCACTACAGCAACGCGGGCACGACGTCTCGCACGCGGATCTGACGCACGGCGGGAGGCTCGTGCGGCTAGAGCTGCGTGGCCTACCGTTCGGACGGTGACCCCGCGGCTCGCGCACCGGTCTCGCCGATCTTCCTCGCCAGGACCGCGCGACGCCCCCGATGGCAGTCTCTGTCAACGCAAAACGCCCCGCGAGGATCTCGCGAGGCGTTTGCTCTGGGCTCCAGCTGCTGGACTCGAACCAGCGACCCGGCGGTTAACAGCCGCCTGCTCTACCGACTGAGCTAAGCTGGAATGTCTTTCCCGTCCGGCTTGGACGAGGCGCGCAGCATACCCACTCCGCCCCCCTCGTCAAGCACCCGTTCGCCGCTCCGCTCGCCGCGTGCGAGGCGGCTCACGTCGGGTCGGGCGGGAGGCCGCCCGACGTGCCCGCGTCCGTGCCCCCGTCGGGCGCCGTGCTGGGCGCGATGCCGAGCTCCGTGAAGACCTTGCCCATCGCGGAGAGGAGCGAGCCGTCGCTGGTCTCGTTGACCTGGCCGCTCACCGCCGCCCAGAGTCCGCCGAAGGCGCTGGTCCCGATCATCTCGGTCGTCGGATCCACCGAGCTCCACCCGGCGGGCGGGCTGGGGAGCCCGTCCCCCTGGATGTACCCGTACGCATTCACGAGCTGCGCGAAGCCCATCTCGACGGCGGAGTCGTCGGCGCTGCCGCCGTCCTGCTTGCTGAGCAGCCACCGGTGAAAGGCGGCGTGCGTGGCCTCGGCGGCGGCCAGGTTGGCGCGCATGTCCGCGAGCGTGAAGTTGGCGTAGCGCGAAAGGTCCTTGCCGGCGCCGGCGTCCTCCACCTTCGTGAGCTGCCCTTTGACCAGGTGGACGGCGGTCTCGTACGCGTCGGGCGAGTCGAGGGAGAGCGCTGCGATCCGGCTTTGCAGCGACGCCGTGTCCTGGACCAGGACATTGCAGAGCTTGTCGTGGAACTCCTGTGCCTGGAAGAAGTTGGTCGGGAACGACGGGGCGGCCCCCGGCATGAGGCTGGCCTCGAAGGCCGCCACCGAGGCCGGGAGCTTGGCGTCGGCCCAGAGGATGCGCTCCACGGCGTGGAGGCCCACGAAGCCCTGGCCGTCGAACAGGTCCGGATCCGAGCCCAGCGCGAGCGCGTCCTCGAAGCGGGCGTCGAGCGAGTCCTCCGCGTCGGGGAAGTAGACTTCCACGGCGCCTTCGAGCCATCGGTACGCGAGGTCCGCACGCTTCCAGGCGTCCCGCATGGCGTGGACGGCATCGGGGTCGGTGGCTTCGCTCCAGCCGGCCGGCCCCGGCTTGGGAGCGGCGTCTTGCAGGGCGACGGCCGCATCGTGGAGGTCCGCCGCGTGGGTGACGAGCATCTGCTTGACGGTGGCGGCAGCGGCGGCGTCGTCCGCGGCGTCGGCCAGGACCAGGGCGTCGTCGTTGGAGCAGGCCGGGAGGAGGGCCGCCAGGACCGCCGGGAGGAGGAGGCGCCGAAGCATGGCGGGGTGGGTAGTTTAGATGAAAGTGATTGTCAACAAGCAGGCGCGAGCGTCCGCCATCCTCTCTTCGACGTCGACGGCGCTCGCTTCGACGTCGACGGCGCTCTCGCAGACGTCGACGGCGCTCTCGCAGACGTCGACGGCACTCTCTCAGACGTCGACGGCGCTCTCGCAGACGTCGACGGCGCTCTCGTCGACGTCAGAGGCGCTCTCGTCGACGTCTACGGCGCTCTCGTCGACGTCTACGGCGCTCTCGTCGACGTCGACGGCGCTCTCGTCGACGTCTACGGCGCTCTCGTCGACGTCGACGGCGCTCTCGTCGACGTCGACGGCGCTCTCGTCGACGCCAGAGGCGCTCGCTTCGACGTCGACGGCGCTCTCGTCGACGTCAGAGGCGCTCTCGTCGACATCGACGGCGCTCTCGTCGACGTCAGAGGCGCTCTCGTCGACATCGACGGCGCTCTCGTCGACGTCAGAGGCGCTCTCGTCGATGTCGACGGTGCTCTCGTCGACGTCGACGGCGCTCTCGTCGACGTCACGGGGCCGGCGTGGGGGCCGCCGGGCTCAGGATCTGCCAGATCGCGACGAACACCAGCGCGAGCACGCCCCAGGACAGGACCAGCGCGCCGGCGATCAGGCCCACGGACTTGAGCATCCCCGGCGCATCGGGATCCCGAGGCGCGGGGTCGAGGCGCTCCGCCTCCGCCTGCACCGCGTCGACCTGGACCATGAACAGCGCCCACAGGAAGGGCGACACGATCAGGTTCGCGATCGGCACGAGCTGCACCAGGCAGGCGACGAGGGCCAGCGTCGAGGGCGCCTTGCGCGATCGCGCGCCGGCGCGCTCGAGGTGGCGCTCGACGGCGCCGCAGAGGCCGATGTTCGCGAGGAAGATCCAGTAGAGGTCGTAGATCGGGACGAAGAGCTTCCAGATCGCCTCCGCCGGCTCGATGCGCCGGCCGTCGTACGCGCGCCGGCACGCCGCGGGAACCCGGCTCCACGCGTGGTGGAGCCAGGTCAGGCCGACGACCGCGCACGCGCCGAGGCCGGTCACCTGGAGCACGCCGTGCACCTCGTCGAAGCGGGACGACGCGACGTGGAGGGTGCCCATGGCCCAGGCGGCGGCGTAGAGGGCGACGCGTCCGGCCAGGACGGCGTGGTAGGCGATCGTGAGCTTCGTCCAGCGGCGGCTCGGCGCGGTGGGCATCGCCCGGTAACCGTACACGCTCGGCGGCCGAGGGGCCCGGGCCGGCTTCCCATTCCGCGGCCGGCGGCGATACGCTGGGCGTACCCGGGAGGCAGGGGACATGTTGCGCACGGAGCAGGGTCTGTCGGCGACGTCGTCTCGTGCGCGGCCTTCGCGCTTCGACGTCGTTTGCGCGGGCGAGGCGTCGTGGGATTTCATGGCCGCGGGGGCGGGGCCGGCGTGGCCGGGCTTCCGGCCGGGCGGCGGGGCGGTGAACGCTGCGCTGGCGCTGGCGAGGGGAGGGCTGCGGGTGGGGCTCTCCGCGGTGCTGGGCGACGACGCGCTCGGCCGGGGGCTCCTCGCGCGGCTCGAGGCGGCCGGCATCGACGTGGGGGGCGTGGATCTGGCGCCGCACGGGCCCGGCATCCTGGTCGTGGAGCCCGCCGGCGAAGGGCGGAGGGTGCTCCGTCACCGGCCGGAGAGCGAGCCCGCGGCGCAGGTCCCGCCGGTGTGGGCGGCGAGCGTGCTCCTGGTCTCCGGGCTCTCGCCCGCGCTGGCCTACACCGCGGGCTCTGCCGGGCGGCGAGGGCGGCGCGGCGCGCAGGGACGATGGTGGTGGTCGACGTGAATGCGCGTCGCCACGCGTGGGCGGGGCACGATCCGCGTGGTGTCCGGGCCATCCTCGGCGAGGCCGACGTCGTGCGCTACAGCAGCGCGGACCTCGCGGGGCTCGGGACGGGCGACGAGGCGCTGCACGCGGCGGCGCGGCGCGGGGCCGTGGTGGTGGCGACCGACGGCGCGGGCCCGGCGCGGGCGATGGGGCCGTTCGGGGAGCTGTCGGCCGTGCCCCGGATCGTGGCCCCCGTGAAGCGGCCCGGCGCGGGCGACGCGTTCACGGCCGCGATCTGCGCCGAGCTGGCCCGCACGGGGCACCCCGGGAGCGACCGGCCGGACGTCTGGGATCGCGCGCTCCGGCGCGGTCATGCGGCGGCGGAGGCGAGGATCGTGGCGCGCCCCGCGTGACGGGCGGACGGGGGCGCGCCCGCCCTTCCAAGGCCTGCCGGCCCGCGCTATGACGCGCCCATGGCCTCTCCCCGCGGATCGGAAGACACGTTCGCCTCTCTCTTCGAGCAGACGGCCGGGGCGCACGCCCGGCAGCGTCGCTACCACCCGGGCGAGTCCGTCGAGGTCACCATCGTCGCCATCGCCCGCGAGGCGGTCTTCGCCGACCTCGGGGGGAAACAGGAGGGCGTGTTCGAGCGGGTGGCCCTGAGCGACGCGGAGGGCAAGGTGCGCGTCGAGGTCGGGTCCCGGGTGACGGCCGTGGTCGACAACGTCGATTTCGCAACGGGGCAGGTGCGCCTGCGTCCGGTGGTCATCCGCGCGGAGGGGGGCGACGTGGGCGTCGCGCGGGTGCAGCCCGAGGGCGAAAAGGGCCCGGTGCTCGTCGAGGGCGCGCGGATCAAGGGCAAGGTGACGGGCGTCGAGCGCTACGGGGTGTTCGTGCAGATCGCGGGCTCCCAGGGGCGCGGCGGGCGCGGGCTCGTGCCGACGGCGGAGACGGCCACCCCGCGGGGGGCGGACCTCAAGAAGCACTTCGCGGTCGGGCAGGAGGTGGAGGCGAAGATCCTCGCCGTCGATCCCACGGGCAAGATCCGCCTCTCGATCTCCGCCCTCGGGGCCGACGAGGAGCGCGGCCACTACGAGTCCTTCAAGTCCTCGCAGGAGACGAAGGCCGAAGCCGCCCCTGCCGAAGGCGGCGCGCAGCAGCAGCGCAAGGAGAAGCCCTCCCCCCGGAGCTTCGGCACCCTCGGCGATCTGCTCCCGAAGAACCTCCCCGAGCCGAAGCCGGCCCCCGCGCCTGCCGCCAAGAAGACGACGGCAGGGAAGGCGACGGTGAGCCCCGCCGTCCAGCCGACGCGCCGGAAGCGCTGAGCCTGGGGCCAGGGGCTTTCAATCCTAACCGCGCCCGGAGCGTCCCGCCGAAGGCGGGACGCGGAGGAAGCGGGGGGTGCGGCTTCGGACCAGGCGCCGTCGAGCAGACCAGCGGCCCCCGCTTCCTCCGCAAGCCGCCGTGAAACGGCGGCTTGCTCCGGGCGCGGTTAGGATTTCATGCCCGTGGGCGCAGCCTAACACCCCGTCGACCCGTAGCCCCCGGCGCCGCGCGCCGTCGCGTCGAGCGCCTCCACCTCACGCAGCTCGGCGTGGGCCACGGGGCAGATCACGAGCTGCGCGATCCGGTCGCCGCGGGCGACGGTGAACGGGGCTTGCCCGTGGTTCACCAGGAGCACCTTCACCTCGCCCCGGTAGTCGGCGTCGATGGTCCCCGGCGCGTTGAGCACGGTCACCCCGTGGCGCAGCGCGAGGCCCGACCGGGGGCGCACCTGGCCCTCGAACCCGGGCGGGATGGCGACGGCCCACCCGGTCGCGACGAGCGCGCGCTCGCCCGGCGCGATCGTGATGGGCGCCGCCGGCGCCGCGCAGAGGTCGAGCCCCGCGGCGCCCTCGGTCTGGTAACGCGGCGTGGGCACCTCCACTTGGCCCACGCGGGCGACCTGAACCTCGACCCTCATGGGCGGGGCAGCACCGTCTCGAGCACGGAGGGCCCCACGTCGCCGCCGGCGCGGAGCGTCGCGAGCGCCGCGTCGGACCACGCCCGTGCCCGGTCGCTGAACCCCGCCTCGACCGCCTGCCGCAGGAGCTCGACCGCCCAATCCGGCCGGCCGGCGCGCGCCTCGGCCCGCGCCGCCTCGTAGGCGTCCTCGGGCTCGCGGCGGCGCTCGAAGATCGCCTCGGAGAGCTGGGCCGCGGGGCCGAAGGCCCCGTGCGAGAAGGCGAGCTCTGCCATCTTCCGCGCGTCCTCGTCGGAGAGGACGTCAATCACGGAGAGCGCGACCTCGGCGGCGCGCCCGACCTCGCCCTGCTCCAGGAGGATCTGGACCAGCGGGCCAATCACCTGCTTGCGATCGTCGCCCTGCGCCCGCGCGGCCTCCAGCACCTCGCGGGCCTTCGCCAGGTCGCGCAGCGCGAAGAGCACCGCGCCCTCCAGCGCCGGGTCCACCGCGGCGGGCGCGCGGCCGAGGCCGAGGCGCGACGCAGGCGCGGCCCTCCGGATCTCCTCCAGCAAGCCGGCGGCGACCTCCGGCCTCCCGGAGAGCAGGTGCGTCCAGGCGATGACCGAGAGGGCCCGGCGGCGCGCGGGCGGGGAGCCACCCTCCTCCGCCGCGAGCACTTGCTGTGCGAGGGCCACCGCGCGCCCTAGATCCTCCTCGCCGAGCGCGTGCTCGGCCATGCGGAGCAGGGTTTCCAGCTCCGGCGGGAGCACGTCGGGCGCCTTCGTGTCCGCGGGGGCCTTGGGGCGGAAGCTCCAGCGGCGCTCGGAGGAATCGTCCGAGCCCGCGGCCTCGAAGCGGCGGTAGCTGTAATAGGCCCCGTACCCGAACATCAGGGCGATGAAGATTTGTTGCTGGAACAAGAAAACCGCCCCCACGAGGGCGCCGATCAACGTCGAGATGCCGGCCGAGAGCTGAGCGCGCTTGGGGCCGAGCGTCTCCTCGAGCACGCGGCCGCCGTCGAGGGGCAGGACGGGCACCAGGTTGAACAGGCCCCAGCCGATGTTGACCCACTCCATGGTGCCGACGGCGTACTGCGCGAGCGGCGGAAGCGACGCGAAGAAGGCGGGCCACTCGTGCCGGGCGCCGAGGACCAGCCCGCCGAGCAGGAAGCCGGCGAAAGGGCCCGCGAGGCTGATCACCACCTGGTCGCGGCGGCGAAGCGGGATGCTCGATCGGTTGAAGGTGAGCCCGCCCATCGAGTAGAGCATCACCTCCGGCGCGATGCCGTGGCGCATCATCGCGAGGGCGTGGCCCATCTCGTGGGCCAGGATCGAGACGAAGACCGCGATCGCCCAGATCACCACGACGGGACCCTTGGGGAGGTCGGTGTTCTGCGCGTCGTAGAGGCCGAAGAGGACGCACGTGATCCAGAACGAGATCTGGACCTGCACGGGGACTCGGAACAGCCGGAAGCTCATGCGGGTGGACCTGAGGAGACCTTGCCACATCCGCGGCCGGAGGGTCGCGAGAAGATTGCCGCCCCGGGCATCCGTCGCCTATGGGAGGGGCCCATGCAGCGGATCGTCGCCATCGCCGCCCTCGTCGCCGCCCCGGCCTGCGCGTCTTCGACGCCGCCGGCTGCCCCGGTCACGCCGTCCGCTGGGGCCCCGGCCCCGGCGGGCGCCGCCCCGGGCGCCTCGGAGGCTGGCCCCCCGGGCGCGCCCGTCGCGCCCGCGGCCACGGCCTCCGCACCCACCCCGCCGGACCCGCCCCAAGGCGCCCCCACCGCCGGCGCGCCGCCTGCGGCAGAGGCGCCCCCGCCCATCCCACCGGGAACGGCGGTGCTCCACATCGGCGACTCGTTCGCGCAGGCCGGGTTCGCCAAGGCGCTCAAGCCGAAGATGAAGGCGCTCGGCGTGCGGTACGAGGTGCGCGCCGAGGAGAGCACGTACACCACGACCTGGGCCGGCAGGATGGAGCTGCTCGTCGCCAACACGCAGCCGGATCTGGTCATCATCAACCTGGGCGCCAACGAGGTGGCCAACATCGACCCGCCCGCCCACGCGCCCGCCGTGCGCCGCATCGTCGCCGCCATCGGGGGCCGGCCCTGCGTCTGGGTCTCGCCTCCCTCGTGGCGCAAGGACACCGGCATCCAGGACGTGATCCGGAAAAACTCCGCGCCCTGCCGCTACTTCGACTCCGACAAGCGGGTCCACCAGACCATCCCCCGCCAGCACGACCACATCCACCCGACCGACGCCGGCGGCGCCATCTGGGCCGACGCCTTCTGGGCCTGGCTCCAGGACCAGCGCGCGCCCGCCTCCCTGCCCCTTGCGCCGGGCGCGAAGCCGAGCCCCTGGCGCCTGAAGCCGTCGACGCCCGAGGAGCACGAGCCGGCCGCGCGCTGAGCACGCGCCCCACGAGCGTTGAACGCCGAACCGCGACCGCAAGGGAGCGGGTGCCACGCGGCCATCCGGTCCACAGGCCCTTGCACGTCGAAACGCCTCGCATGCGATGGCCTGGCACCCGCTCCCTTGCGGTCGCGGTTCGGTAGGAGAGCCCGTAGGAGAGCCCGAACCCGCCCTGCCATGAGCGCGGATCCGCCCGAGACTGCGAGTGGCCTCCGCGCCGCGGGATCGCTGGAGGGGCGTGCATTCCTGGATGGATTGCTATACTCGCGGCGACGGCGGGAAGCCGAGCGTGCCCGGGGGGGCGCGCAGCGTCGGCGGGCGCGCGAGCGTGCCGTGGAGAGCGCCGTCGTTCTGGCCGCCGGGTGGGGCCGTCGCCCCTTCCGGAGGCCGTCGTGTACGCGCACGGAGGGGTGCCGATGTCGTTGGCGGAAATCCTGGCTGTGGTCGCTCCGGGGCTCGCGGTCGGCGGGGCCGCGTGCGTCACCCTCGCGCGGCGCCTCGAGGCGGCGCAGAAGCGCCTCTCGACCACCGAGGAGGCCGCGCGCTCGGCCATCCAGGAGCGCGAGGAGGCGTGCCAGCGGCTCCTCGATGCCAACCGGGCGCTCGACGACGCGCGCACGGAGGACGAGAAGAAGACGGGGTGGCTCGACCACCAGCAGGAGGAGATCAACTGGCTCCGCCAGGAGCTCGAGTCCCGGCCCCGCATCACGCGCAAGACGTACAAGATCGTGACGCTCGGGATGAAATCGACGGGCAAGACCTCGCTCACCCTCAAGTGGGCGAACCCGCTCGTCGACCTGGGCGCGCTCCAGGGCACCAAGGTCGAGCGCTACGAGCGGACGGTCAGCCACGTCCCGGGCAAGGACGTGACGATGGAGCACGTCTTCGAGATCGGCGACTGGGGCGGCGAGCACATCGTCGACGCGCAGCACGAGCTGATCGTGGAGGAGATCCACGGCATGCTGCTCGTCGTCGACCTCGGCGGCAAGGACGCGAGGGCCGTCGAGCCGGCGAGGATCCAGGACCAGCTCAAGGAGTTCCAGCCCGAGTCGCTCAAGTTCTTCTTCGGGCCGAAGACGCTCTCGTCGTGCAAGACGCTGGTCCTCTTCATCAACAAGAGCGACCTCTTGCCCGGCACGCCGGCGGAGGTCGAGGCGGCGGCGCGGAAGCACTACGAGCCGCTGGTCTCGGAAGCTCATGCGGTACAAGGATCAGGTCGACATCCGCATCCTCGTCGGGTCGGCGAGCTACGGCCACTCGACGCACCTGCTCTTCTCGCACTTCGTCGAGAAGATCCTCCCGAGGAGCGCGTACGACACCCAGCTCCTCCAGCGGCTGAAGACGGACCCGCCTCTGGTGCCCCAGAAGCCGGCGAGGGCGGCGCCCCCGCCCCTTCCGCCGATGCCGATGGCGAAGGTGTGAGGCCCGCCGAGCGCCCGCGCGGCGCCCGGCGACGGAGAGCACGCATGAGCGCCCAAGATGCCGACCGACACGTCGTCCCCTGCTACCGCGCCACGGAGGAGGACGTATGGTTCCACTTCCTCCACGGTGACGTGCCCGGGCACGCGATTCGACTTCATCTACCGGCCGGAGGTGCCCCAGGGCCCCCTGAGCCGGCAGCACTACAGCCACCTCGCGCGGCTGATGCGGTACATCGAGCCGCAGCAGGGCGAAGGCCACGCCTTCGTGATCGGCAACCTCTCGCGCGACGACACGCAGCACGAGCCCGGGCACGGCGGCCTCGCGCTCATCCTCGGCCTCCGCGTCGACGGCGCGTGCGACCCCACGGGCAGGCCCGATCCGGCCTTCTCCCACGCCATCGCCGCCGTCGACCGCGCGCTCGACGCCGACGCGCTCTACGCCGCCGCGACCTCGTTCCACCGGAGCGTCCTCGACGACGACGCGTCGGCCGCTTGGTACCGCGCCTACGTGCGCACCGCCGCGCGCGAGCCGCCCGCCAGCCTCTCGCTCATCCTCGCCGGCTACGTCGCGTCGTTCGGCGACCTGCCGCAGCCCGCGCCGAGCGCCGTGCGCCCGGCGTGGACGGCGGCGGGCGCCGCGCCCCTCGGCCGCCTCGTCTTCGTCCACCCGGACGACGCGCCCTTCTCGGTCGTCGCGCGCGCAGCCACCCGCCTCGCGGCCGTGCTCTACCGGAGCGATCTGCGCTGGACCGCGATCTCGACGGGGCGCGAGGCCGACCTGCCCGACGGCCTCTCCGTGCGCTTCGTCGCGGAGAGCGCGGTAGGGCCCGGTGAGCAGGCGGTGACGCTGCGCCCGCTCTCGGCGATCCCGGAGGACGAGGAGGCCATCGCGCGCGAGCTGCTCGGCGCGTGGGCCACCCAGGGCGGGCGGCCGCTGGTGGTCGGCTGGCGCGGATCCCTGTCGGGGGTGGAAGGCGTGGAGGCCCCACCCGTGGCCTCGCCTCCGGCCGCGCGGCCCGCGAGCATCCCGCCGCCGGCCGCGCGACCCGCGAGCGTCCCGCCTCCCGCCGCGCGACCCGCGAGCGTCCCGCCCATGGCCTCGGCCCCACACGGAGCGCCCCCGCCCATGGTCCCGATCGCGGTCCCCCTGCCGCTCGTCTCGCCTCCACCGCCGCAGGAGGTGGCCGCGCCGCCGCGCGCACCGCGCAGGAGCAGGGTCGGCATCGCCGCCGCGTGCATCGCGCTCGCGCTCGCCGGGGGCATCTGCTTCCTCCTCGCGGAGAGCTCGCACCCGGCGGTCACCGAGCCCAAGCCGCCCACGGTCCCGACCGCGGCCCCAACGCCCATCGCCGCGCCGCCCGAGGCGACGCCCCGGGCCGAGTCGCCCAGCGCCGCGGAGGCCCCGGAGCAGACGCCGGAGCCGCCCCCGGAGCCGGCCTCGCCGCCGCCTCCCACACCCGAGGAGGCGCCCGTCGCCCGGGCGCACGCGCCACCACCGCCTTCGCACCCGGCCTTCCGTCGCAACACGGGCCGCTGCGGCGTGCTCGACGGCAAGCCCTGCTTCTGATTTCGAATCCGCGCCCGGGTTACGCTCGCGCTCCCATGCCCGAGCGGCCCGACCTCGAGTACGTCGTCCCCATCCTCGATCGCGAGATCGCCGGGCGCGCCATCACCGGCGTGCGCGTCGACAAGCCCGTCGTGCTCCGCGTCGCGCTCCGCGAGCCCGTCTCCGTGATCGTCGGCCGCACCGTCTCCGGCGTGCGCCGCCGCGCCCACTTCGTCGTCCTCGCCCTCGAAGGCGACCCGCCCCTCGAGATCGCCGTGGCGCCCATGCTCGCCGGCCGCTTCGTCCTCGCCGCCCCGGCGGACCGCCGCCCCGCCGACCTCGCGCTGACCCTCTCGCTCTCGGACGGGCGCGAGCTGCGCTACCGGGACGACGTGCAGATGGGCAAGGTCTACGTCATCGCCGCCGCGGACGAGGCGTCCGTGCCCGGGCTCGCGTCGGTGGGGGTGGACGTGCTCGACAAGAAGAGGTTCACGAAGGCGGCCTTCCGCGCCATCGCGAGGACGCGCAAGGATCAGGTCAAGGTCTTCCTGATGGACAAGGGCGCGCTCGACGCGATGGGCAACGCGTACGCGGACGAGGTGCTGTTCGAAGCGAAGATCCACCCCAAGACGTTCGTGCGCTCGCTCGGCGAGGCGGATCTCGACAGGCTCCGCGACGCGATCGTGAAGGTGCTGGGCGAGGCGCGGGCGGAGATCGCGCGGCGGAAGCCGGCGCTCGACGAGAAGGTGCGGGACTTCCTCCAGGTCCGGAACCGCCACGGGGAGCCCTGCCCCCGGTGCGGGGCGAAGATCCGGAAGGCGGGGGTGCACGGGCACGATGCGTTCTACTGCCCCGAGTGCCAGCCCGACGGGAGGGCGAGCGCGATCGTGGATTTCCGGAAGGCGAAGCGGTGAGCGGCCGCGCGCGAGTCGACCCGGCGCGCCGTCCGCGCTAGACACGCGCCGGCTCATGAGCTCCGCCTCCAGCAAGGCCGCCGCGCCCCTCGCCTTCCGCGCGTCCATCGCCGCGCTCCTCCTCGCGCTCGCCGGCCTCGCCGCGCTCTGGCTGTGGGGCTTCGGCGACCTCGACGCGGGCTACGCCGTGCAGCCGCCCTCCTTCGCGGTGGCCTACGCGGCGCTCTTCACGGCCGCGCTGGTCGCGGCGCTGGCCGCCGTGCGCCTGCGCCGCCACGGCACCCTCTTCCGGAGCGCGGCGAAGGACGGGAAAGCGCCGAGCCGCGGGCCCGTCCTCGCGGTGTTCGCCGTCCTCACGGTGGTGGAGGCGGCGCCGGTGGGGTACGGGCTCCTCCGGGGGCGCAACGCGCTGAGCGACGACGCGATGTTCGCCGTCGCGACGCGGTCGGGCGGCCCGGCGGCGCGCGACCAGCTCGCGCGCTACGCGGCCAAGGGGCACCGTCACGTGGACGAGGCGAGCGCCCGCTTCCTCGCCGAGCTCGGCGGCGACCGCGAGCGCATCCGGCAGGCCAGCAAGGAAGGCGGCCCGCTCGCGATCCAGGCGGCGGACGCGCTCGTGGAGGCGGACTGGGAGCAGGCGACGAAGACAGGAGGCGTCGGGGCGCTCTCGTCGTTCCTGCGGCAGAACCCCGGGTCGAAGCACGACGACGAGGCGCGGCAGCGCGTCCACGCGATGTACGCGGCCGGCCGCGAGAAGGCGCGGGAGCGCAAGCTGCCCCCCGACGCGGAGCGCTTCCGCGACGCGCTGCTCGACAACCTGGACAAACGCCTCGACAACCGGGTGACGGTCGTCGTGACCGCGGCCACGGCGAAGTCGGTCGAGCAGGCGGACGAGGAGTACGCGGCCAAGTACGGAGCCCGCTACGTGCGGGCCATGAGCCGCTTCTCGCGGGCGGCCCTCGACGATCTCTCGGTCCACGTCCGGGAGGCGGTGGCGAAGGAGGTCGCGCTCGCCTACCCGGGCGGGCTGGTCGAGGTCACGGACTCGATCGGCGACGAGGGGCGCCCCATCCTCGGCGTCGATCTCACGCCGGTCGCGTACGCCGCACAGACGTGGGGATCACCGGACGACAAGGCCGACAAGGCCGGCGACACCGACGTGGTGACGCCCGTCGTCGGGTTCCTGGTCGAGGTGCAAGGCGTCATCCACGGCCACGACGGGCGGAAGACGACGACCGCGTGGAGGCTGAAGCTGGAGGACGACACCGAGGCGAAGATGGAGATCGCGCCCGACGCGGGCGCCGATGGATCCGATGCAGCAGATGCTCGACGCCGCCTTCGCCGGCTTCTTCCAGGAGATCCCCGAGCGCATCGCGGCGAGCTTCCGCGAGCAGCTCTGATTTCCGTCAGCGCACCACGAACGACCACACCACCGTGAACGGCCCGCCCGCGAACTTCGGCACCGCCACGCGCCGGAACGCGTCGTCCACGCAGCGCCCCACGTCGGACCCGGCGAAGCGCTTGTCCATCGCCACGCTCGACACCTTGCCCGAAGGGTCGAGCACCAGCGCCACCTTCCCCTGCCCCCTCGGCCCGCCCTCCTGGCCGCAGGCCGCGGCGGTCTCCTTGGCCGTGTAGAGCGCCGAGTACGCGGCGCCCCTCGCCATCGGCTCCGGCTTGGGGGGCGGCGGAGGCGGCAGCGCGTGGGAGGCCACCCCCGTGGACCTGTCCACCACCGGCGCGGGGGGAGGCGGCTCGGGCGTGTTCGCCTCCGTGAGGACCCGCTCGAGGAGCGGCGGCATCGGCTCGTTCTCGCGCAGCTTCTCGAGCACGTACTGCTCGATCTCCTTGAGCACGCCGGGGTCGATCGGCTTCGCCTCCGGCACGGCGCCCGTGCCCGCGTCCGCCGCCGCGAGGCGCGCCTGCGTCAGCGTCGCGTTGAGCAGCTCGTTGTCGAGCTCAATCCGGCGCATCTCGGCCTCCGTGGCCACGCGCTTCAGGCGCTCGCGCTCCCGCGCCTCGTCGGCGCTCTTCGACGCGACCTGCGCCAGGAGCATCTGCCGCTCGGCCTCGTGGCGCGCCCGCTCCTGCCGCGCGTACAGCTCGCGCAGGGCGAAGGCCCCGACCGTGCCCACGACGAGGAACGAGACGAGCGCGATGCGGCTCTTCCACGCCGCCGTGCGGCTCGCCCGGTAGAACGCGCCCGCCACCCCATCGAGCGGCTTGCCCTGGCGGCGCAGCACCTCCCCCACCAGCATGATGCGCCGCCGCCGGTAGAGCAGCTCGTCGTCCTTCTTCTCGGCCCAGAGGCCCGCGACGCGCTCCAGGTCCTCCAGCAAGAGGCGCCCCTCCTTCTCGGCGTCGACCCAGAGCTTGAGCCTGCGCCAGTGCGAGAGCAGCGCCTCGTGCGAGAGGGTGAGCCGGTCGCCCTCGCGCGTCACCTCGCGCACGCAGAGCCGCGCGTCCTCCAGCACCCGCACCGCCTTCGCCGCGCCCTCGCCCCCCACCAGATCCTGGTAGAGCCGCGTCGCGCGCGCCCCCGAGGGCGTGGTCAGCGCGAGCAGCACCCGCTTCAGCTCCGCCTCCTTCACGACCGCGTGGCCGCCCGGGTAGATCGTCGCCTCCGCGTACTGGTCCAGCGCGCCGGCGACGCCGCCGAGCTTCTTCCAGCACGCCCAGGTGATCTGCTTCTTCTCCGGATCGCGCGCGCGCCACAGCTCCGAGAGCGCGAACTCCACGAGCGGCATCGCGCCGGCGGCCTCGTCGAGCGAGGCCATGACCTCGGCGCGCAGGGCCGCGTCCTCGAACGAGTAGCCGTAGCTCTCGAGCGCTGCGTCGATGACGACCCCCCACTCCGCGCTGCCGAGGGGCGCGACCAGCGCCGTCCCGCGGATCAGCGCCCGCCCGAGCCGCCGGTGCGCGAGGAGCGGGCCGAGCATGTCGTGCCGCGCCGTGATGATGACCCGGAGCGCGGGCCGCACGCGGTCGCCGAGCCGCGCGAGCAGGTCCATCGCGAAGATGCGGCTCGCCCGGAGCTGAGTCTCCGAGACGTCGGTCCCCGACTCCAGGGTCGACCGGCCGACGCCGCCTCCCTCGTGCGTCGTCAGCTCCTCGAGCTGGTCGACGAGCAGCACGAGCCCGCGGCGGTGCTCGGCCAGCCACGCGTCGATGCGCGCGGCGGCCTCCTCGGCCTCGACCGACGCGTCGACCCCCATGTGGGCGAGCGCGCCGCTCAGCACCTTGCGCGGGTCCGTGCCCGGCGCGACCACCACCATGTCCCAGGGGCGCGCCGCGCCCAGCGCCCCCTCCTCCAGCGCCGGCAGGATCCCCGCCCGGGCCAGGCTGCTCTTCCCGCTCCCGCTCGGCCCCACCAGCGCGAGCAGCCCCCGCGTGCGCAGCACCTCGAGCGCGGCGGCGACCTCCACCCGCCGGCCGAAGAACACGTCCCGGTGCTCGCGCTCGAAGCGCTCGAGGCCGCGGAAGGGCCCCTCCTTCTCCGGCGGCAGCACGCGGGCGCGGCCGGTGAACGTGCCGCGGAGCAGCTCCAGCGCCACGACCACGCAGCTCCGCCGACCGCGGGCGGAGCGAGGGCTCGGGGCACAGGAGGTCGCCGACGAGGTCGTTGAGCGAGGGGGGCACGTCGGGGCGGAGGTCCACGATCCGCGCGGGCAGCTTGTCGCCGGAGAGCACACCCTCGTCCAGGCTCCCCTCGGCGCTCGCGGGGATCTTGCCCGTCAGGCACACGAAGAGCAGCGCCCCGAGCGCGTAGAGATCGCTCCGGAACGAGGGAGGCTCCGTGCTCCGCCAGCACACCGGGTCCACGTACCCGCGCTTGCCCCACGCAGCGTCGAGGCCGGCCGGGAGGCCGGGCGTCGGCGTCGCCGTCGCGCCGTGTGCCGCGCCGGGCGCCGCGATGCCGAAGTCGATGAGCTTGTACGCCGCCGGCGAGCCGCGCAGGGCCCTTTCCTCGATCACGTTGGCCGGCCATATGTCGCGATGGACGAGGCCCGCCTCGTGCACGGCCACGAGCGCCGAGGCCACGGCGATGCCCACGTCGACGACCTCCGGCACCGGCAGGCGCCCCTCGGCCCGGAGCCGGTCGGCGAGCGACTCGCCGCCCACGTACTCCATGGCGAGCCCGACGATGCCGCGCGCCTCGTCCACCGGCAGCGCGTAGAACTTGACGATGTTCGGGTGCTCGACCCGGCAGAGCCGCGCCGCCTCGGCGATGATGTCCTGCCGCGCCTGCTCGCCGAGCCGCAGGTCGATGGCGAAGAGCTTCAGCGCCGCCTGCCGGAGCGTCGTACTGTCCGCGACCTCGTCGGCCAGCCACACGGGCGCGAACCCGCCCCGCCCGAGCTGCTGCTTCAGGTGGAACGCGCCGACGGTGCGCTGGGCCTCCGGGAGGTCGAGCAGCGCGCGCAAGCGCTCCGGCAGCGAGGTGGACATGGGCGCCCCTATGATCCGGGCGAGGCGCCGGGGGTGTCAAACGTTGCGCCCCCTTCCCGCTCCCCTTTCCCGTTCCCGTTCCCGCTCCCCTTTCCCGCTCCCGATCTCCGGAGATCGGGAACGGGAACGGGAACGGGAACGGGAGCGGGATCAGCGGTGGCGACGCAGGTGCCTCCGCCGCTGCTCCGGCGTGGGCACGGGCGCCGGCTTCGGCTGGATGCCAAGCCAGCCCTCCAGCGCCTTGGCCGCGGTCGCCTGATCCGCGGCCGTGAGGTCGGCGATCATCGACCCGTGGTTCCCCGCCGGGGCGTAGAACCTGAACGTCTCCGGCTCGTTGCCCGGATCGAACGCCGCGGCGCCGTACGGGTCGTTCTGCCCGTAGACGAACATCATCGTGGTGCTCTTGGTCGAGAGCCAGGCCGCGATGTCCTTCATCGCCTGGGGGTCGAAGACCATGGCCTTGGTCGGCCCCGGGAAGACGAACGTGGCGGCGACGTCCGAGTCGGACTTCACCGTGAGCAGATCCGCGAACGCGCTCGTGTCGTAGCCGGGGTAGCCGAGCTGGGTCGCGGCCTGGAAGTAGTAGGGCTCGTACGTGCGCGCGCCGCCGTCGTCCCAGTTGTACGGCGAGTCGATGAGGTCGAGGAAGGCCCAGAACGTCGTCGTCGGAGCCGCTCGCGGCCGGGATCTGGGCGCAGTACGAGGCGTCGAAGTACTGCCAGAAGGTAAAGGCGAATTCGATGACCGAGTAGTCGAGCACCGCATCCTCGCCGAGGAGCGTGTACGCGTAGGCGTTCTCCGCCGCCTCGTCCTCCATCGCCTCCTTCATGGCCGCGCGGCGCATGAGCACCTGCGTCTGGAACGCGAGGAGCGCGGCGCGGCAGCTCGCGTCGCCGACCTGCTGGAGGAAGGTGACGTAGCGCGGGTCGGACGTGCCGTAGCTCTGGGGCGCGGAGTACGCGATCGTGGCGTCGACGTCGCCCGGGAAGAAGCGCCGGTGGTACACGCTCGCCATGCCGCCCTTGCTGATGCCGGTCGAGATCCACTTGCCGGAGAAGAGGGGGCGGAGCGCGTCGATGATGGCGTGGTGATCGGCGGCCGCCTGCTGGATGGTGAGCTTCGTCCAGTCTGCCGGCGATGGGCGGGAGGGGCTGAAGAAGCGGTGCTCGACGAGGATCTCGTTGGCGTCGAGCATCTCGGCCGGCTCGTCGTACTCCTGGTAGGTCGGGTCGATGTCGTAGCCCGTGCTGGCGAAGACGACGGGCGCCTTGCTCGATCGGTAGAGCAGGGTGAGCCGCTGCTCGAAGTGGACGCCGGCCGGGTGCAGGTGATCCTCCGGCTGATCGAAGCGCATCACGAAGTAGCGGAAGCCCGGCTTGTCGGAGGCGCGCTCCTGCACGGACAGGCCGGGGACCCGCTGGAGCTGCGCGAGGATGTCGGTGGACGCCGCGCCGCCGGAGCCGGTCGCGTCCGTGCCCCCGGAGCCGCCGCCGCACGCCGCCTGGGCGATCGCAAGCGACGAGACCAGACCGAGAAGCACGCGCCCGCCCGACATGACACCCGTCGTATCACGCCCTCACGCGCACGCGCGGGGCTGCAATCATGTGAAATGATCCGGGGCATTCGCGGTGAGCGACGTTGCCTCGGCACGTCGTGCTCAGCACATCTTGCTCAGCACATCCGACTCACGTGTTTTCCTCAGGGTGTCTTGAACGAGAAGTCGCCCGGGGGGAGCGACGGCGGGTTCATGGCGAGGATGTACTCGGCGCGCCGGTTCCTCGGCTCGTCGACCTGATCCGCCGTCTTCACGAGCTGCCCCCCCTTGCCGATGCCCTCGTACGCGACGGGGATCTTGAGCCCGTGGGCCCTGAACCAGGCGGCGATGGATTGAGCCCGCCCGCGGGAGAGCGTCACGTTGTGATCGGTCTCGCCCACCGTGTCGGTGTGCCCGATGACGTAGAGCGTCGGGACGCCGCCGGTGGGGTTCTGCCCCATCAGCTCCCCGATCTTCTTCAGCGTCGCCGAGAGCTTCGGCGCCTCGCTCGCCTTGATGACGTCCGAGTCGGTATCGAAATTGACCTCCTCGTGGTCCACGTTCGCGTGCCACGGCGTGATCGCCACACCCGCCCAGAAGCCGTCGGTGTCGTACCCGTACACCTCAATCCGCCCGACGTCCTCCTCGCGCGAGGGCGTCCAGCTCACCTGGAGCGACGTCCCGGCCGCCGCGCCCCCGAACGACTTCTCCACCTCGGCGAGCACGGTGCCCGAGGCGCCGATGACCTTGATCCGCACCTTGTCCGCGGCGTGCGAGAGCTGGACCTCGAGCTTGTGCCCCGCGAGGTCCACCTTGGACTGGTCGATGGTGACCTGGAGCTTGGTGTGCTTGCCGTCGGCCGGGACGGGGGCCGGAGGGGAGAGCTCGGGGGGCAGGGCGAGGGCGGCGGCGGGGGCGAGGGTCGGGAGGAGGAGCGCGAGGGCCAGGACGCGGCGCATGGGGGTCTCCAGGGGGTGAGGCAGAGGGGTCGGCGGGGATTGTACGCCGGCCGGCGCTGGGGCGATCGTGGCTTCGTTCCGGCGACCCGTGGGCCTGCTTGCCAAGGGGGCGCCGGGGTGCCCGCCTCGACAAGTGCGGGGGCGAACGGTTCCCGGCCTCGGAGGAGGTTACACCCAGCCATTCAAGGTCACCGAGCCGGATGGGGAGCGCCGCGCGAGGAAGCAGAAGTGAACCGTCAAGACGCCAAGACGCGGAGACGCAAAAAGACGAAGAGAGACAGCGCAATCACTCGCTCCTCCCTTGCTTTCCCGCACCTTGGCGTCTTGGCGTCTTGGCGGTTCGATTCCGGATCTCCCAGCGGATTGTGGCTCCGTAGCCCGCTGGATGAAGCGTTCGGCAGGTGCTCCTCCCCGCTCGCTCGAGGACGCGCGAACGCGGACGCCGCCGCCATGGCGTTGCACCACGGCGGCGGCATCCCGCGGGGAGCGCCCTCCCCCTACTTCACGATGACCGCGACCGGCCCCGCGAACCCGCTCACCTCCGCCGCCCGGACGTGCGCGGCGTGGACCCACCACGTCCCCGCCGCGAGCCCGGTCATGGTCTGCCGGGCACCGTCACCGGGGAACTGCTTGAGGTTCTGCGTCATCGCCTGGTCGGAGGCGATCTCGATGCGGCAGCGGCGCAGGCCGGGGGCGCACTTGACCAGGACCGTGAGCACCCCTTTCTGGGCGTCGTACTTCGGGGTGACCGCGAGCGGGGACTCGATCGTGTAGGTCGACCCGGCCAGCGGGACGATGCCGAGCGCCTGCAGGTCGGCCGGCGTGGCCGAGTAATGCTCGGCGCTGGAGACGTACGCGTTGTAGACGGCGTCGTAGGTGACGACGTCGTTGTCGCGCTTGGTGCGGGCGGCGGCGGCCGCGGCCTCCGCTTGGGTCACCGCCGTCTCGTCCGCCGACAGCGTGGTGCCGGCCGCGACGAGCTTGGTGCCGAGATCCTTGACCGTCGCCTGCGCTTGCCAGATTGCGCTCTGCGGCCCGACCGTGCCCACCTGCGTGGCGCGCGCGGCGCGGGTCTGGAGGCTGGCCTTGTCCTCCGTTCGGTTGCCCTTCGGCGTCTTGGGTGTCTGCTGCGATGTACTCTTGCCCATGGGACCTCCTCCGGGAGCATCCGCCCCCGTCGGCCCAGGCATGAGCAAGGCGTAGGCCACCGGCATTCGCCGGGGAAATACGGGCATCGCCGTTCGACTGTAACCAGAAGGCCACAGTTGCCACGTGATGGCTCGTTCACAACTACGCTTCGATGGCGACTTTAACACGTGTGCACATCTCTTTGAAGCAACGCACACCTCGCACGATCATTTTTCGAGAATGGCCCGGTGGCGGGGCAAACATGAGCAACGGGGGCCGTGAGCGATGGGGAGGGCGTCGTCGATCATGGCGCGGGCTCCCCGATTCATGGCGCGCGCTCCCCGATTCATGGCGCACGCTCCCCGATTCATGGCGCGGGCTCCCTGATTCATGGCGCGGGCTCCCTGATTCACGGCGCGCGCTCCCCGATTCATGGCGCGGGCTCCCTGATTCACGGCGCGGGCGCCCCGATTCATGGCGCGCGCTCACCGATTCATGGCCCGGGCGCCCCGATTCATGGCGCGGGCTCCCTGATTCACGGCGCGGGCGCCCCGATTCATGGCGCGCGCTCCACGATTCACGGCGCGGGTTCCCCGATTCACGGCGCGGGCGCCTCGATTCACGGCCCCGGTTCCCCGATTCGCGCCCCGGGCTCCCTGATTCACGGCCCGGGCGTCTCGATTCACCGCCCAGGGCCCTCGCTCAGCCCACCCCCCCGCCGCGCACCTCCGCCGCGATCTCGTACGACCGGAGCCGCGCCGCGTGATCGAACGTCATCGACGCGAGCATCACCTCGTCCGCGCCGGTCCGCGCCACGAACGCCTCGATCTCGCCGCGCACGGTCGCGGGCGAGCCGATGGCCGAGCAGGAGAGCACCAGCTCCAGCATCGCGCGCTCGGGCGGCGTCATGCGCTCCTCGAAGCCCGGCGAAGGCGGCTGGAGCTTGCCGGGGGTCCCGCGGCGGAGGTTGACGAACGCCTGCATCATGGAGGTGGCGAGGAGGCGCGCCTCGGCGTCCGTGTCGGCGGCGAAGAGGTTCATCCCGAGCATGACGTAGGGCGCGTCGAGGTGCTTCGAGGGGCGGAAGCGGGCGCGGTAGAGGGCGACGGCCTCGCGGAGCTGCGCCGGGGCGAAGTGCGAGGCGAAGGCGTACGGGAGGCCGAGCGCCGCGGCGAGCTGGGCGCCGAAGAGGCTCGACCCGAGGATCCAGATCGGCACGTCGAGCCCGGCGCCCGGCACGGCCTGTACCCGCTGCCCCGGCTCCACGGGCGCGAAGTAGCGCATCAGCTCGACCACGTCCTTCGGGAAGTCGTCGACGTCGCCGGCCAGGTTGCGCCGGAGCGCCCGCATCGGTGATCTGGTCGGTGCCCGGGGCGCGGCCGAGGCCCAGCTCGATGCGGCCCGGGTGGAGGGCCGCCAGGGTGCCGAACTGCTCGGCGATCACCAGCGGCGCGTGGTTCGGCAGCATGACGCCGCCGGCGCCGACGCGCAGCGTCGTGGTGCCGGCGGCGACGTGGCCGATGACGACGGCGGTCGCGGCGCTGGCGATGCCGGGCATGTTGTGGTGCTCGGCGAGCCAGTAGCGCTGGAAGCCCCAGCGCTCGGCGTGGCGGGCGAGGTCGAGGGTGTTGCGGAGCGCGCCGGAGGCGTCGCCGCCCTCGACGATGGGGCAGAGGTCGAGGATGGAGAGGGGGACCATCCCGGGAAGGATGGGCGGAAGCGGCCCCGGGTCAAGTCCGCCCCTCTGCCCGTTCCCGTTCCCCCTTCCCGTTCCCGTTCCCGATTTCCGGGGGAACGGGAGCGGGAACGGGAACGGGAGCGGGAACGGGAGCGGGAGCGGGAACGGGAGCGGGAGCGGGAACGGGAGCGGGAACGGGAGCGGGAGCGGGAACGGGAGCGGGAGCGGGAGCGGGAGCGGGAACGGGAGCGGGTGATGGTAAAGAAGGGCATGCGCATCCCTCCCGCCGCGCCGGACGCTTCGTACGCCGACCTGGTGCTGGACGACGACGGCCCCGACGCGCGGCGCTTCCGGTCGACCACCGCGCTGCCCTCGATGGAGGGCCTGGACACGAGCGGGCTCGCGCCGCTGCGGTGCTCCGGGAGCGCGCAGCCGAGCGTGGCGGCCTTCCGCGACGTCGTGCGCCGGCTCCCGGGCGTGCCGCCGGACGCGATCCACGTCGTCGACCTCCGGCAGGAGTCGCACGGCTTCGTCGACGGCGCCGCGGTGAGCTGGTACGCACGCTCGAACTGGGGCGCGGCGGGGCTCTCGGACGGGGAAGCGCTGGCGCTGGAGGCGCTGCGGCTGCGCCTGCTCGGGCTCGCGGAGACCGTGTGGATCGGGAACGTCGAGGCGGTGAAGCGCGGCGCGCCACGGTCGTTCGTGGAGCGGACGCGGCCGGAGGTGGCGGGCGAGGAGCGGGCGTTCGGCCTCGCGCCGGGCCGCTACCTGCGGATCCCGGTCAGCGACCACACGCGCCCCTCGGACGCCGCCGTCGATCGGTTCGTCGACTTCGTGCGAGGCCTCGACGGCGCGGCGCACGTGCACCTCCACTGCCGCGGGGGAAAGGGGCGCACCGCGACCTTCATGGCCCTCCTCGACATGCTGCGCAACGCGGAGCGGCTGCCGCTCGGCGACATCCTCGCGCGGCAGGCCCAGCTCGCCGATTATGCGCTGACGAAGGTGCCCGACCCGACGAGCGCGAAGGCGCCCTTCATCGCCGAGCGCCGGGTCTTCCTGGATCGGTTCCACGAGTACGCCCGCGAGAACCCGGGGGAACTCCGCTGCGCTGGTCGGAGTGGGTGGGGCGACGGAATCAGAGGGTGGTATAGGAGCCCATGCGCTTCGCCCTCGCCGCCGCTGTTCCGATGGTTCTCGCTGCTGGCTGCTCGTCGCAGAGCCCATCTGCTGGGAGCGGGGCGGGGGGATTGAGAACGGGAACAGGAACGGGAACGGGAACGGGAACGGGAACGGGAACGGGAACGAGCGCGAGCGCGAGCACGAGCGCGAGCGTGGGCACGGGGATGTGGGACGGGACGGGGGGGATGCCCGTGATTGGGGGGATCGGCCTGTCACCGTCGAGGTGCCGTCCGGGTACAAGCCCGGTGTGCCGGCGCCGCTCCTCATCATGCTGCACGGCTACTCAATCGACGGGACCGTGGAGGAGGTCTACCTCCAGCTCGCCCCCTTCGCCGACAAGAACGGCTTCCTCTACGCCCACCCGAACGGCACCATCGACAAGAACGGGGACTACTTCTGGAACGCGACGGACGCGTGCTGCAACTACTTCGGTTCGACCGTCGACGACAGCGCCTACCTGCTCTCCGTCATCGACCAGATCGAGCAGCACTACGACGTGGATCCGAAGCGCGTGTTCTTCATGGGCCACTCCAACGGCGGGTTCATGAGCTACCGCATGGCCTGCGATCACGCCGACAAGATCGCCGGCATCGCGAGCCTCGCCGGCGCGATGTTCGACGACCCCACGCAGTGCCACGCGTCCGGGCCCGTGAACGTGCTCGAGATCCACGGGACGGCCGACACCGAGGTGATCTACGACGGCTACCCGGGGGACAGCACGCCGGGGAACGGGCCCTATCCGGGCGCGGCGACCACCGTGAAGGACTGGGCCACCCTCGATGGCTGCTCGCTCACGCCGGACACCTCGTCTCCCCCGCTCGACCTCGACACGGAGCTTCCCCGGCGCCGAGACGACGGTGACGACGTACGCGAAGGGCTGCAAGCCGGGCGGGAGCGCGACGTTGTGGACCATCCAGGGAGGCGTCCACCTCCCCAGCATCGGCGACACGTTCCGCAAGGACCTCTTCGCCTGGCTCCTCGCGCACCCCAAGCCGTGACAATCGTGCCCTCCTCCCTCGTCCTCCGCGCCGACCGCATCTTCGACGGCGAGCGCTTCCTCGAAGGCCCCCTCGACGTGCACGTCGAGGGCGGCGTCGTCACCCGCCTGTCGCCTCCCACGGAGGGCGCGCCTCCGGGCGCCGCCGTGATCGACGCGCGCGGGTCGCTGGTCATGCCCGGGATCGTCAACGCCCACGTCCACATCTCGCGGGGAGGGACGTTCGATCCGGCCGAGCGAATCTCGGCCGAGTCGGTGGTGCGCAACCTGCGCGGGACGCTCGCGGCCGGCGTGACGACGGTCGGGGACATGGGGTCCACGGCCGGGATGATGCGGGCGCTCCGGGCCCACACGGCGCGCGCGCCCGAGGCGGGGCCCTCGCTCTTCGCGGCGGGGCCCATCGTGACGGCGCCGGGCGGTTACCCGCTCGACTGGCTGCCGGCGATGTTCGTTCGCTTCGGGGTCGCGCTGCCCTGCGAGGATGCGCGCGCCGGGGCGCGCGCGGTGGAGCGGGTCGCCGCCGCCGGCATGGACTGCGTGAAGATCGCGATCATGCACCGGAGCTACGCGGAGCGCCCCCTCCCCGCCCTCGACGTCGCGACCGCGCGGGCCGTCGTGGCCGAGGCGCACCGCCTTGGCCTGCGCGTCCTGGCGCACGCGCACGCGTACGACGACTACGACGTCGCGCTCGCGGCGGGCGTCGACGCGCTCATGCACTCCTCGTTCGACCCGCTCGACGCCGAGATGGTCGCCCGCGTCCGCGACGCCGGCATCCCCGTGGTGCCGACGCTCTGGGTCTTCGAGTCCGTCTGCATGGGCGCCGAGATGCGCTGGGACCAGGACGCGCGCCTCCGCCGCCACGTCGCGCCGTACGTGCGCGCCTCGTGGTCGCGCTTCGCCGAGGCGTACGCGGCCTCCGGCGACGTGCTGCCGGAGGGGATCGCCGGCGGCCTGCCCAAGTCGCGCATCCCGGAGTCGATCCGCACGGCGGCGGCGAACCTCGCCCTGCTCGCCGACGCGGGCGTCCCGATCGCGTTCGGCAACGACGCCTCGTACGGCTTCTCCCTCGTCGGCCGCCCCGCCGACGAGCTCGCCGCCATGCAGCGCGCCGGCCTCGACCCCGCGGCCTGCCTCCGCGCCGCCACCTCGCGAGCCGCCGCCCTCCTCGGCCTGACGGACCGCGGCCTCCTCGCGCCGGGCAAGCGCGCGGACATCCTGGTGGTGGACCGCGCCGCCGAGACGGACCTCGCCGCCGTGGAGCGCGTGCGGACCGTGATCGCGCGCGGAGAGCGCGTCGACCTGGAGGGAGCGTGGGCCGCCGCGGGGGTCGCGCGGACGGTGGGGGCGTTTGCGCGGGGCTTGGCTGCGACGGTGTCCGACGCGGTGCGGGGACGGTAAGCGGCCAGGGCCTTCCAGATCCGAACCGCGACCGCCAGGGAGCGGGTGCCAGAGCCGCGGTGCGTTGCGGGCACCCGCTCCCTGGCGGTCGCGGTTCGGTTTACGTCAGCCCCGCCGCTTGGCCCCGGCCTGGATCACGAGCCGCTCCAGCACCTCGTACGGCTGCGCGCCCACCACGCCGCGCCGCCCGACCACGAACGTGGGCACGCCCGTGATGCCGAGCGCTCGTGCCTGTTTCCAGTCGGCGTCCACGGCGTCGCGCATCGTGCGCTCGTCGAGCGTGCGGCGCGCCTCCGCGGCGTCGAGGCCGAGCTTCTCGGCAATCTTCACGAGCGCGTCCGTGTCGGAGATGTCCACGCCCTCGGCGAAGTAGGCGCGGAAGAGGGCGTCGTGGATGCCGGGGGCGCCCTTCGTCTCGGCCCACTTCGAGAGCTCCTGCGCGAGGCGGCTGTTCAGGAGCCGGTCCTGCGGCGCGTGGGGCAGGCCCTCCGCGTCCATCCGCTCCTTCATCTGCGCCTGCATCGCCTGGACGTCGAAGCCGCGGCCCTTGAAGAGGTCGCGGAGGAGCATGCCGCCGGGCGGCGTCTCCGGGTGCAGGGGGAACATCGCGTAGGCGACGTCGATGTCGTAGGCGGCGCGGAGCTTTTCAGTACGGACCGTACTGAGGTAGCACCACGGTCAGACCACGTCGGAGAACACGAGGAGCTTCGGGGTCATCGCCGGAACGGTAGCACGCCCCCGCCGGCGCTACTTCATGTCCCAGAAGTAGTCCTTGTCCGAGAGCGCCTCGCCGGCGCCGTCACCGCCGCTGCCCGGCGCGCCGCCGTCCTCGGCGCGGATGACCTCCACCAGCTCCTCGAGATCGCGTGTCTGCTCCTCCCAGTATGCCTCCGTCCCGAAGTGGACGAACGTGCGCGGGAAGATCGGGTCGTGCCAGCGGCGGGCGATCCACGCGGCGTAGTGGATCATGCGCAGGCCGCGCAGCGGCTCGACCAGGCGGAGGGAGCCGCGGTCGAAGCGGCGCAGCTCCTCGTACCCCTCGAGGAAGGCCTCCCGGAGGCGGCCGGTCTCCGGGTCGCGACCGGGGAGGAGGAGCCAGAGATCCTGCACGGCGGGGCCGACCATCATGTCGTCGAAGTCGAGGACGTGGAGGACGCCGTCGCGGAGGAGGAGGTTGCCGGCGTGCAGATCGCCGTGGATGCGGTGGACGTCCGCGTCGCGGAGGCCCGCGTCGGCGACGGCGGCGATGGCCTCGGCGGCCGCGAGGTAGCGGCGCTCGAGGCGCCTGGGCAAGGCCTCGTGCTCGGACAGCCACGCGAGGCTCGTGCGCGCGAACGTGTCGCCGGAGAGGCGGACGCGGTGGTCGGCGGCGCGGGCGGCGCCCACGTTGTGGATGCGCGCAGAGAGGCGGCCGAGCCGCAGGGCGAGCGCCTCGTCGATCTCGTCGGGGGCGCGGCCGCCGGTGCGGCGGAAGAGGGAGTACCAGATGTGGTCGATGGGCTTGAGCGTCTCGCCGTCGGGAAAGGGGAGCGCCGGGCAGACGGGGACCTCCTCGCGCTCGAGCTCGGCGAGGAAGGCGTGCTCCTCGAGGATCTGCGCCCGGCTCCAGCGGCCGGGGCGGTAGAACTTGGCGACGACGCGGGCGCGGTCCTCGCGCTCCACCTCGTAGACGCGGTTCTCGAACGAGTTCAGCGCGTAGCAGACGGGGTTGCAGTAGACGCCCGCGGCCTCGACGGCCTCCAGCACCTTGTGGGGCGTGAGCGAGAGGAAGAGGTCGGTCGGGGCGTCGGCGGGCATCCGAAAGGGCTTAGCGCCTTCGCCCGGGGGGCGCGAGAGCTCCTCACAACCCGGGCTTGTACTCGACGACGGCGCCTCGCCACGCGGTGCCGTCCCACCAGTGCCGCTCGGTCGACCTGGCCCAGTTGCCCATGGCCGTGCGGTGGATCTGGACCTCGTAGCGCCCGCCCGCGCCGCGCCGGACGGCCCCGTCCTCGTAGCAGCCGCGTGTGACGCCGCGGACGACCATGGTCTTGCCCGAGTCGAGGCGCGTCTCGAGCCGCGAGAGGCGCCCGCCGGTCACGCGCCAGAAGCTCGCGCCATCGCCGCACCAGCAGCTCGCGAGGCAGTCGATGCGCTGCGTCACCTGGTAGAGCGTCTGGCCCGGGCCGAAGGAGTAGGCGGCGACGTCCGTCTGCGGGAGGAAGGCATCGGTCGCCTGGACGACGCGCCCGCCCGCGTCGACCACCTCGAACCGCGCGGGCAGGGGATCGCAGGGCGGGATGATCGGGTGCGTGCCCGTGCGCACGAAGCCGGGGCGGGTGAAGCGGCTGTCCTCGAGCACGCGGAGGGTGCCGTCGATGCCGTGCTCCGCGAGGTGGAGCGGGAACTTCTGCCAGGTCGCGTAGATGCGCGTGTCGGGATCGGGCGGCGGCGCGGGGTGCTCCATGTCGCACTCGGTGGCCTCCCGCTCGGGCAGCGCCTGGGCGCTCATCGCGAGGGCGAGCGGGCGTGAGGCCGGGCCGTCGTCGTCGGCCGGGGCGACGCCCGCGACGGACGGGGCGTCGGCCTGATCGGCGGGGGGCGAGCCGCCGCAGGCGGCGCGGAGGGTCGTGAAGAGAAGGGCGAGCATCGCCATCCACGTGCGGAACATGAAGGGGGTACGCCCGCGCCCGCGACGACATTCCAGCTCCTCCCCTTGACAGGAAAAATCGGGAGCTCATAGATAGTGAGCGCTCGCTCATCAATTCCATGGCACGCCCTGTCAGCATCAAAGACGAGACGATCCTCGAGGCCGCCCGCCAGGTCTTCCTGGAGCGCGGCATCCAGGCGACGACCGCCGAGGTGGCGGAGCGCGCGGGGGTGAGCGAGGGGAGCGTCTTCAAGCGGTTCAAGAGCAAGGCCGAGCTCTTCCAGGCCGCCATGGGGGTTTGGCACGACGGCGCCCCCTTCGGCGGCAACCTGGCCGCGCGCGTCGGCAAGGGCGACGTGCGCGAGACGATGTTCGAGCTGGGGATGGAGATCGTCGCGTTCTTCCGCAAGCTCATCCCCATGCACATGATGGCGTGGTCCAACCCGGGCCCCAACGGGCTGCCCACCGCGCTGTCCGGCCCCAATCCCCCGCCCGTCAGGGCGCTGAAGGCCCTGGCCGGCTTCTTCGAGGCCGAGATGCGCGCCGGCCGCATGCGCCGGCAGGACCCGGAGATCGTCGCCCGCGCATTCATGGGGTCGCTCAACACCTTCGTCTTCTTCGAGCTGCTCTACCAGGCGAACGGCGAGCTGCCCCTCGCCGCGGAGACGTACGTCCGCGGGCTGATTGCGATGCTGTGGTCCGGCATCGATCCGAGCCCGAGCCCGAGCCCGAGCCCGAAATCCAGAGAATCGGGCGCGGGCTCGGGCGCCGGCTCGGGCTCGGGTGCAGGCGCACGGGCGGGTAGAGGTGCGGGCGCGGGCGCCGGCTCGCACTCGCGTGGATCACCGACACGGTAGGCCGGCGGGAGCCGGCCGGGTGGAAGCGCAGTCGTCTGGAAAGGGGTCTCCATGCGTAACGCCGCGTTCATAATGAGTAACTACTCACTCAAAGGCGGCGCGCTCCTCGCCGCCCTCGCCCTTGCCCTCCTCGCCGCGCCCCGGCCCGCGCTCGCCCTCCAGCCGCTCGGGGAGTTCGTGACGGCGGCGCAGGGCAGGAACCTCGACAACCGCGAGGCGGAGGCCACCGCCGACCAGCGGGTGGACGAGGCGCACCAGGCGTGGTCGCGGATCGGGCCCAGCATCACGGCGAAGGCCTCCTACCAGCGCAACCAGTACGACGCCGTGATCCCCGCGGGGACGGTCGCCGGGCCCAAGTCGCCCGCGATCACCATCACGCCGTACGACCAGCTCGACGCGTACTTCACGATCAACCTGCCGCTCGTCGACGTCGGGTCCTGGAAGCGCATCGGGGCCTCCGACGCGACGGCGGAGGCGGCGAAGGTGCGGGCGGCGGCGACGGGGCGCGACGTCGAGAAGAGCGTCGTCGCGGGCTACTACCAGCTCGTCGCGGCCGAGGCGACGCTGGCGGCGGCCGAGAAGGCGCTCGCGACGGCGAAGGAGAGCCAGGCCATCGTGAACACGCGGCGCGAGGCGGGGACGGCCTCGGACCTCGACGTGGAGCGGTCGCACGCGGACGTGGAGCGGGCGCGTCAGGTGGTGGTGAGCGCGGACCAGGCGAGGGCGCTCGCGCGGCGGGCGCTCGCGAGCCTGACGGGGCTCGCGCCGAGCGACGGGACGGTGCCGCTGCCCGAGGACGGGCTCGGGGACGAGCCGGCGCTCGAGGCGCTGGAGCCGGGGGCGATGCAGCTCCCGAGCGTGCGCGCGGCGGCGCTCGACGCGAAGGCGGCGGACAGGAACGCGGACGCGGCGTGGGCGGCGCTGGCGCCGACGGTGGCCGCGAGCGCGACGGAGCACGTGACGAACGCGACCAGCTTCACGGGGCAGGTGGCGAGCGCGTCCGCGTTGATCTCCGCGACGTGGACGATCGACCCGTCGAGCTGGTACGCCGCCAAGGCGCAGAGCGCGGCGCGCGCGGCGGCCGAGGTGCGGCGGGAGCGGGCGGAGATCAACGCGCGCGACACGCTGCACACCTCGTGGCAGGCGGTGCGCGCCGACGTGGCGCGGGCGCGCGCGGCGAAGGCGGAGGCGGAGGCGGACGATCGCGCGGTGAAGCTGGCGAAGGAGCGCTACCAGGCGGGCGCCGCGACGCTGCTCGACGTGGAGCAGGCGGAGCGCGACTGGCTGAACAGCGAGGTGGCGCGCATCGGGGCGTACGCGGACCTGGCGTACGCGCGGACGGCGGTGCGCATCGACAGCGGGAGGGCGCGATGACGACGGCGGCGACCGAGGTGGGGGGCGGCGCGGCGACGCAGAGAGGCGCCGCCACGAAGGCGAGGGCGCCGAAGAACCCCGCCCTGCGCTGGCGGGCGATGGTCCGCGTCGGGCTCCGGATGATGGTGCACGACAAGCTCAAGATGCTGGGCACGCTGGTGGGCGTCGTCTTCGCGGTGCTGCTCTCGAACCAGCAGGCGGGCACCTTCCTCGGGCTGCTCAAGAAGAACACGATGTACATCGACAACGCCGGGGCCGACGTGTGGATCGTGCCGCCCAACACCGAGGCGCTCCAGGCGGCGAAGCCGATCCCCGAGGCGATCTCCAAGCAGGCCCGCGGCATCGAGGGCGTCGCCTGGGCCGAGCCCATCCTCTTCGGCGCGGCGCAGGTCTCGATCCCCGGCGGCGCCTCGGAGGCCGTGACCGTCGTCGGGGTCAAGCTCCCGGACCTGCGAGGCGGGCCGTTCAACATGGTGGCCGGCGACCCGCACGTGCTCGCGCAGCCCGACACGATGATCTTCGAGGACGGGATGCGCGACACCCTGGGCGGGCTCAACGTCGGGAGCGTCCGGGAGGTGGGCGGGCGCAACGTGCAGGTCGGCGGCTTCACCTGGGGCCTCGTCCCCTTCGGGCCCTCGTACGCCTTCGCCGAGTACGATCTCGCCCGCCTGCTCCTCCACGTCGACTCCGACCGCGCCCACTTCATCCTGGTCGGCGTGCGGAAGGGGGTCGCGCCCGAGGACGTGCGCGATCGGCTGCGCGCCCGCTTCTCCGACGTGAAGGTGATGACCAACAAGGAGTTCGCCGCGTCGACGACGCGCTACGTCCTCGTCCGGACGGCGATCGGCGTGACGCTGGGCACCTCCACCGTCTTCGGGCTCGTCATCGGCTTCGTCATCGTCGCGCTCACCACCTTCTCGGCGGTGGTCGACAACATCCGCGAGTTCGGCACCCTCAAGGCCATCGGCGCGACGAACTGGGACCTCGCCAAGCTGCTCCTCGCGCAGTCGGTGGCGTACGCCCTCCTCGGCAGCCTCATCGGCCTCACCCTCGTGACGCGCATCGCCGACGCCATCCGCTCCCCCAAGTTCGCGATCGTGCTGCCCCCGGCGCTCGCCGGCGCCACGGTCCTCGCGATGGTGATCCTCTGCACCCTGGCGTCGTCCTTCGCGCTGATCCGCCTGCGCAAGCTCGAGCCGGCGATGGTGTTCCGATGATGCAGGAGGCGACGATCGACGCGCGCAAGGTGCGCAAGGTCTTCGGCAAGGGGGCGCTCGCCTTCGAGGCGCTCAAGGGCGTCGACTTCCGCGTCCACCGCGGGGAGTTCGTGATGCTGGCCGGGCCCTCCGGGAGCGGGAAGACGACGCTGCTCTCCATCCTCGGCTGCGTGCTCTCGCCGACCGACGGCGAGGTCCACCTCTGCGGGGAGGACGTCTCGCGCCTCCACGAGTCCGAGCTGCCGCGCATCCGCAGCGCGTGCATCGGCTTCATCTTCCAGGGCCACAACCTCATCGCCTCGCTGACGACGGAGCAGAACGTGGCGCTCCAGCTCGAGCTGCGCGGCTTCGAGTCCGAGAAGGCGCTCGAGGAGGCGAGGGTGCTCCTCGACAAGGTCGGGCTCGGGGACAAGCTCGGGCGCAAGCCCATGGATCTGTCCGGCGGGCAGCGGCAGCGCGTGTCCATCGCGCGCGCGCTCGCCGGCGACCCGCCCGTGATCCTGGCCGACGAGCCCACCGCCGCGCTCGACGCGGAGAACGGGCGCATGGTCACCGAGATCCTCCGCGAGCTCGCGCGCGAGCGCGGGACCACCGTCGTCGTCGTCACCCACGACAACCGCATCTTCCACCTCGCCGACCGCATCGTGCACATCGAGGACGGCCTCATCACCGGATAGGGACGCGTCATGAAGACCAAGATCACACCCATCCTGTTCGCGGCGGCCGTGCTGGCCATGATCGGGCTCGTCGTGCGGTCGCTCGCGGCGGGCCCCGCCTACGACGCGCGTCCGAAGGACGCCGTCGCCGCGGCGCGCGACGTCGCCCCGCCCAAGGGCCAGGTCGACGAGCGCGCGCCGCTGCCCGACCCCGGCTCGATCGGCGGGGCCGGGATCGTCGAGCCGAAGCAGCGCGAGGCCCGGCTCGCCGGCGCCTCCGCCGGCGTGATCGACGCGATCAAGGTCAAGGAGGGGGACCACGTTGCGGAGGGCGACGTGCTCATGACGCTGGAGAGCTCGGTGGAGGACGCCGCCGTGAAGACCGCGGAGGCCGACCTGGAGAACGCCAAGGCCAACCTCGCGCGCACCCTCAACGGGCAGCGCATCGAGGACCGCGACGCCGCGAACGCCGACGCGGCGAGCGCGCGCTCCAGGTCCGAGCTCAGCGACATCGCGCTCGAGCGCGCACAAAAACTCTTCAAGGGCGGCGCCATGACGGCGGAGGAGCTCGACAAGGCCAGGCTCACCGCGGCGTCCGACAAGCAGACGGCGCGCGCCGCCGACGCGCGGGCGCGCGAGATGATGGCCGGCTCGCGGGCGGAGGACATCACGGCGGCGCGCGCGGCGATGCGCTCGGCCGAGGCGCGGCTCGTGCAGGCGAAGGCGACGCTCGATCGCCGGCAGATCAAGGCGCCCTACGCGGGCGAGATCCTCCAGGTGAAGGCGCGCGTGGGCGAGTACTACACGCCGGGCGAGAGCGAGGCGCCCATCGTGCTCGGGGACACGAGCCGGCTCCGGGTGCGCATGGACGTGGACGAGCGCGACATCGGAAAGGTGAAGATCGGCGAGGGTGCGTACGCCGTCGCGGACGCGTTCCCGGGCCAGAGGTTCACCGGGAAGGTGGCGGAGATCGGGCGGCGGATGGGCAGGAAGAACGTGCGCACGGACGATCCGACGGAGCGCATCGACACCAAGATCCTGGAGGTGGTCATCGACCTGGACGCGCCGGGGAAGCTCGTGCCCGGCCTCCGCGTGACGAGCTACATCGAGCCGCAGCCTTGACTACTCGACGCCCTCCGGCCTCGTGATCCGGAGGGCCCTGATCCGGTGGTGCAGGGTCGTCCGCTCCACCCCGAGCACGTCCGCCGCCTGCCTCACGTTCCAGCCCACGCTCCGTAGCACCTCGGTGACGTACTCCCGCTCCGCCTTCGCGCGGAACTCGGCCAGCGTCGGCCGGCCCTGCGGCAGGCTCGGTCGGGCCTCCTGGTGCGGAGCCTCGGACGCGGCGGGCTCCTCTTCGAAGGGGCTCGCGTGCGGGTCCTCTGGCAGGTCGGCGATCGTGACGACGTCGCCGGCGAGGATCGCGGCGCGCTCGATGACGTTGCGCAGCTCGCGCACGTTCCCGGGCCAGCGCCGCCGCTCGAGCGCGGCGTAGACCTCGCCCGCCATGGCCCTGGGCCGGAGCCCGTTCTCCCGGCAGAACCCGGCGAGGAAGGCGTCGGCGAGCAGGCGCACGTCGTCGGTGCGCTCCGCGAGCGAAGGGCACTGGAGGGGGAAGACCGCGAGGCGGAAGTAGAGGTCCTCCCGGAACCGGCCGGCGGCCGACTCTCGCACGAGGTCCCTGCTCGTCGCCGAGATCACGCGTACGTCCACGCGGATGGCCTGCTCGCCGCCGACGCGCGTGACCTCGCCGGCCTGCACCGCGCGTAGCACCTTGGTCTGGGCCGTCGGGTCCATCTCCCCGATGTCGTCGAGGAAGAGGGTGCCCCCGTGCGCCTGCTCGAAGAAGCCGCGCTTGTTGCTCGTCGCGTTGGTGAAGCTTCCCTTCACGTGGCCGAAGAGCTCGCTCTCCATGATGTCGCGGGAGATGGCCGCGCAGCTCACCCGGATGAAGGGGCCGCCCACGCGCCGGCTCTGCTGGTGGACGGCGCGGGCGACGAGCTCCTTGCCCGTACCGCTCTCGCCCGTGACGAGCACGTTGGCCCGGGTCGGCGCGACGCGCGCGATGTCGGCGCGGAGCTTCTGCACGACGGCGCTCCGGCCGACCAGCTCGCGCCGGGCCTCGACCTCGGCGGAGAGCGCGGAGAGCTCGCGCCGGAGCTCGGACGCCTGGAGCGCGTTGCGGACGCTGACCAGCACGCGCTCGCGCCCGAGCGGCTTCTCGAAGAAGTCCGCGGCCCCGAGCTTGAGGGCCTGCACGGCGTCCTGCACCGTCGCGGTCCCGCTGATGACGATGGCCGGCAGGCCGCGCGTGGCCTCATCCTCGCGCAGGCGGGAGAGCAGGTCGATGCCGCTCATGCCGGGCAGGTTGATGTCCAGGATCAGGAGGTCGACGGGGCGCCCTCCGCCCTCCAGGATCTCGACGGCCTTCTCGGCGGAGCCCGCTTCGAGGACGTCGTAGCCGTCGCCGCGGAGGACGAGATCGAGGGTCCGGCGGATGTTGCGCTCGTCGTCGACGACCAGGATGGTCGGCGCCGCGGGCGCCGCTTCGTCACGCGGGGGGGGCATCGGGGGAAGCGTAACAGAGGGCGCGCCTCGTACCGCTCACCCGTAGCGCGCGACGTTCCTCGCCAGCGCCTCCTCGCTCACCCCCCGCGCGCGGTGCTCGGCCGCCCACGCCGCCCGCATCCGGCCGCGCAGGACCACGTAGACGACCGCGGCGGGGCCGACGATGGGCACGGACGGCAGGAGCGTGGCGAGGAGGATCGTGAGCTTCGAGACGATGTACGAGCCGTCGTCGTCGCGGCCGAGGATCGGGAGGTACCCGAGCATGTGGGCGGCGGCGACGAGGTGGGCGACGACGAGCCAGGCGATGGCCGGGGGCAAGAGGACGCGCCGGCGCAGGACGCGGATGCGCGCGCCGAGATCGACGATCGCGTCGGTCTCGAGGTCGAGGGGCGAGGCCTTGGCGCCCGTCATGCGCGCGGGAGCAGGCCGTTGTACGCCGGGTGGCAGTAGCGCTCGTACGCGATGGGGAAGGGCGTGATGCGGCTCGCGCCGTCCTTGTGGCGGATGGTGAGGGCCATGGGCACGACCTCGCGGTAGTTGCTGTCCTCGGGCAGGTCGACGTTGGTCGCGCCTCCCGAGGAGAAGAGGCTGAGCAGGAGCGCGTCCTGGTCCGGGTAGACGCAGCGGAGGCCCTCGACGACCCGCTCGTGGCCGCGGATCATCACCGAGCAGCCGATGCGCCCCATGAACGTGCGGAACTGCATCCGGCCGAAGGGGAAGCGGGCGCTCGCCCGCTGGAGCTCGATCGGGACGAAGTCGGCGTCGCTGGGATCGCTCCAGGCCATCTGGAGGCGGATGCCCGGGTCGTTGAGCGCGGAGAGGGTCTTGAGCTTCTGGGCGATGGTGTCGTCGCGCGGGATGCCGGCGTGGACGAAGAACAGGCGGTCGAAGACGAAGACGCTGGGGAGCGCGTCGAAGAGGTGCATGTGGGCGAGCAGGAGCTCGCGCGGGGCGACGGGGGCCAGGCCGGCGATCGCCTCGGCGGGCAGCACCGGCGACACCACGCGCCCTTCGCGCTCCATGTAGTGCTCGTGGTTGCCGCGCAGCACCACGACGTGCGGCGGCGCCGCCAGGTAGAGCCGGAGCACCGTGCGGAGGATGCCGTCGTAGCTGTGGAGCCCGCGATCGATGTAGTCGCCGAGGAAGACGAGGAGCGGGTACGGCGCCTTGTCCGGGTTGGTCTGGTACGCCTCGACCTTCCCGAAGAAGTCGGACTGGAGCAGCGCCGCCTTCAGGCACGTGTAGCAGCCGTGCAGGTCCCCGAGCACGATGATCTCGTACTCCGCGCCCTTGGCCGGCGGGTGCACCTGCACGCAGCCGTCGAGGAAGGGCTCCTTCCCGGCGAGCTCGGTGAACGAGACGGCGCGAGCCGAGACGGCCGCGGCCGTGCCGGCGCTGGTCGTCGATCTGCTTCACGAAGCGGTTGATGATGTCGAGGTCGCGCGCGGCGTGGGGGGCGAAGGCGCGCGGCTCGAGGACGTACGCCTCCTCGTACCGGGTGAAGAAGGGGTGATTGACGCGACGCGACGCGAGCGGGCGGGCCTCGTCGAGGACGGTGGCGCCCTGGCCGCTCTTCGGGCGTGGCAGGACGAAGCGCGTCGGCTCCTCGTCGAGCAGCGCCGTGCAGCTCGTCGCGGAACGCCTCCTCCGCGGGGTGGACGATGCCGTCGGCGTGCATGAGCCGCTCGACCATCTCGAGCACGGCGGCGCGGTTCCCCTCGCCGAGCCTCTCCAGGAGCTCGAAGCAGCGCAGCTTGAGGCGCGCGTAGACGAACTGGGCGCTGCTCTCCCCCTGCGCCACGCTCTCGGTGAAGTCCGACCGGACGTCGTGCTCCATGCTGGCGACGGCCCCGTAGAAGTGCGCCCTCCACCGCGGGACGACGGCGGCCTGCGCGGCGGCGTCGCCGGGGAAGGACTCCGCCGCGCGCTGGGCGACTAGCGCGTCGATGGAGTCGCGGATGAAGCCCCGCTCGGAGGCGTCGACGGAGCCGTCGATGTGCGCGAAAGCGACGAGGACGAAGAGGATTGCGCGCATCTCGCGCTCGGCGACGGCCGAATCGGGGTTGAACACCACCATCGACCGGAGCGTACCCGGTCCCGCGGCGGACTGGATCCCCCTCCCGCGCGCGTCCACGGCGAACGCGCGAAATCGGATGAGGCGGTGTCGAAAGCGCGTCCTCCGCGAAGTGTTAGAGTCCGGGCCACGACACATGACACCGGGGACTGTCGTCGGGGGGAAGTACCGGCTCCTGCGCCAGATTGGTGAGGGCGCGATGGGGCAGGTGTGGGCCGCGGTCAACGAGCTCACCGGGGGGGAGGTGGCGATCAAGCTGCTCCCACGCCCGCGGGAGGACTCGAGGCGGAGGCTCCTGCGCGAGGCGCGCGCGTGCGGCAAGCTCCGGCACCGGAACATCATCGACGTCCACGACATCGGCGAGACGGACGAGGGCGAGCCCTTCCTGGTCATGTCGCTGCTCTCCGGCGAGACGCTGGCCGAGCTGCTCGAGCGCAAGCGGCGCCTCGACCCGCACCACGCGGCGCAGATAGCGCGCGACGTCTCGCGCGCGCTCGCGGCGGCACACCGGGCCGGGTTCGTCCACCGCAATCTCAAGCCCGCCAACGTCTTCCTGCACCGGGAGGAGGGCGAGGAGGGCGTCGTCGTCAAGGTCCTCGACTTCGGCGTGGTCAAGGACCTGGCGCGCACCGACGGCCTCGCCACGGTCGCCGGGCTCACGGTCGGCTCGCCCGCGTACATGAGCCCGGAGCAGGCGCTCGCCTCGCCCGATCTGGATCACCGCGCGGACATCTGGGCGGTCGGGGTGGTGCTCTTCGAGATGCTCACCGGCAAGCGGCCCTTCGACGGCGACTCGCACCAGGTCGTCATGAAGATCATCCGCTCGCCCGTTCCGAGCGTCACGCAGCTCGTCCGCGGCGCCCCCGCGGGGCTGGCGGATCTCCGTCGCCCACTGCCTCGAGCGCGACCCGAAGCAGCGCCTCGCGTCCGCCTCGGAGCTGGCCGAGGCGCTGGACCGCTTCACCCGCGCGTCCCCGCCGTCGACCGCCGCCGAGGCCGGCCCCGACCCTGCGCCGCAGAGCCTGGGACGTCGCGCGCCCGACGCGGCGAGCGCGCTCTCCTCCACCCACCCGCAGGCGGCGCACGGGCCCATGTCCGCCCTGGAGACGCTGCGGGTGCCATCGCCGCTGCCGCCGCGCGCCCGGGCCGGCCCTGCGGGGACGCCTGGGCCCTCGTCGACCGCGCCGCTGGTCCGGGAGTCCCACGCGCCCCTGGCCCAGGCGGAGCCCCTGCCGGAGCCGATCGCGCCGCCCGAGGAGGCCGCGCGCCCGCGCCGGAGCCTGCTCGTCGCCGTCGCGCTCGGGGGCGTGCTCCTGGCGGCGCTCGGGCTCGCGGTCGTGCACGCGATGGCGGGGCCCCCGCTGCGCGTGGCCCCCGCCGCGCCGGGGGCGTGGAACGACGGGGACGCCGTCACGATGGCGCCGCACGCGGCCCCCTACCCCGAGCCCGCGGAGCGAGCCCCTGCCCCGCCCGAGCCCGCCGTCGACGTATCCGCTCCTCCGCCGCCCGCCGTCGCGGACGCCGTCGCCACACCTCCTCTCCACAGGACAGCTCCGGAGACGACTCCGACGGAGCCGGCCGATACCGCACATCCGCCGCCGTCCGCCGCGCCGGCCGCCGACGCGACGGCCACGTCCCAGGCGCCGGCCAAGCCGCCGAGCGCGCCCCCGGTGAGGCCCAGGCGGCCGAGCTTCCTGCCGAGATACCCCTGAACGCCCAGGGGTGTTGGCGCGGTTCGCGTTCGGGATCCCACCGAACCGCGACCGCCAGGGTGCGGGTGCCAGCGGGCAGCAGCGTCTTCATGCCCTCGCACGCGCCACGCTGCCCGTAGCGCCATGCGTGCAAGGGCACGAGAGCGTCGCGCCTCATGGCACCCGCTTGCTGGCGCGCGCGGTTCGGAGTTGGGCACGCTGAGCGCCCGTCGCGTTTACGGGGTCTCCTGGTCTCGCGTCGTCGTCACCATTTCCACTTGCATCGACGCCCGGCCGCGCTTCACTCGCCGCATCCAGGGGGTACTTTCGTGAGCTTGGAGAGATTCCGAGGCGCGGCCGCGGCGGGCGCTGTTGCGCTCTTCGTGTGCACGCAGTGGAGCACGACGGCGAGGGCGGACGAGCACGCCTTCCTGTTCGAGGACGGGGCGGACCTCCTGACGCAGGCCAGGGAGCTCTACGTCGAGGGGACGAAGGCCGTCCACCAGGGGCAGCTCGAGAAGGCGCGCGTCTTCTACCTCAGCGCGTGGCGCGCGCAGCGGCACTGGCAGATCGCGGGGAGCCTGGGGCACGTCGAGGCGGCCCTGGATCGGTATCGCGACGCGGCCGAGCACCTGACGATCTTCACGCGCGAGACGCGCGCCCTGCCCACCGCCGACCCGCGCGTCGACCCGCGCGACGCCGCCGTCCTGGCGCAGGAGCCTCGATCGCGTGAAGGCGCACGTCGGGACGATCACCCTCGCGGTGGAGCCCGCGGGCGCGGAGGTGCTCGTCGACGGCGCGCCCGCGGGCCGCGCGCCGCTCGCCGACCCGGTGTTCGTGGAGCCCGGGCGGCACGTGATCGAGGCGCACCTCGACGGGTACCGCGCGGTCTCCGAGTCGCGGGACCTCACGCCCGGCGCCGTGGCGCAGGTCTCCTTCCAGCTTGCGCCGGCGGCGCCGGCCGCGCTGACCGCCGTGGTCGCGGCGCCCGGCTACGCGCTGACGCCCGTCGTGGCGCTCGCGCCGACCGCGCCTCCGCCGGCGCAGCCCAGGCCGCCGCAGAGGCTCCGGCCCGTCGACCGGGCGGTCCTCATCGGCGGCGGCGCGCTGACCGCGGTGGCGCTGGGGATGGGCGTCGGCTTCACGGTGCGCTCGAACGCGGTCGCGCGGGAGCGCGACACGTACCGCGCCGGGTGCCGCGCGGGCGGGGCCGCCGCGTGCGGCAGCTACAACGACCTGGCGCAGACGACCTGGATGACGGGCAACGCCGCCGCCTACAGCTTCCTCGGCGCGGGCGTGCTCGCCCTCGCCACGGGCGCGTACGCCATCGCGGTGCCCCGGTGGCAGCGGCCGATTAAGGTGACGGGCTCCCTGGGGCCCGGCGGGGGGGCCGCGAGCCTCTCCGCGGAGTGGTGATCCTTTCTCGCTTTCCTACTCGACTGGGGGAACCTCGATGAACCGTGTTCTTGGAACGATGTTGGTGCTGTGCGCGCTGCCCCTCGCACTGGGGGTGGGGTGCTTCGTGAGCAAGGGGGAGGCCTGCGCGACGGACGGCGACTGCCTCCACGGCGACGTCTGCACGGCGGGGACGTGCGAGCCCAAGCCGTGCACGGCCGACACGGACTGCAGGCAGCGAGCTCGTCGGCGTGCGAGACGACGAAGTGCATCGCCCACGCCTGCAAGGCGACCTTCCGCCCAAGGGCACGCCGCTGCCGGACGACAAGACGGGGGACTGCCAGCGCCCAGCGTGCGACGGGGAGGGCGGGACCGTCCAGGTGCCCTACCCGAGCGACGTGCCGAAGAGCACGAACGCGTGCCCGAAGAGGCGTGAGCAGCGCGGGCGGCCCACGCAACTCGCCGATGGCGGCGAGACGACGTGTCATGGCCACGGCGCGAACGGCGTGTGCGACGGCGACGGGCGCCTGCGTCGAGTGCGTCCAGGCCACGGACTGCGCCGGGGACTCACCGGCCGTACTGCTAGGAGAACGCCTGCGCGAGCTGCTCCGACGGCAAGCAGGACGGGGACGAGACGGGCGTCGACTGCGGCGGCACGCACTGCCTGAAGTGCAACGGCGACGTCGTGCACCCAGTACTCCGATTGCGCGAGCGGAACTGCTCGGCCGGCAAGTGCGGCTGGCCGGCCAACGTGCCGTGCATGCAGGACGAGCAGTGCGCCAGCCTGCCAGTGCACGAACGGCATCTGCACCGCGCCCTGACGGCCCGCCGCCCGCCCTGAGCGACGGTGCAGTGCCCCAGCGGCGCCCGCGTACGGGCGCCCCTTACCCCGCCTCGCCGCAAGCTCGACCTGCACCCCCCCCTTCCAGTATCCTCCTGAACGGCACGCGCGCCCCTGCCTTCCCGCGTGCCCTGAAAGGATTCGCCCATGCGTCGTTCCCCCGTCCTTCTCTTCGCCGCCCTCGGAAGCGCCGCGCTCGTCGCGGCCTGTGGCTCGTCCAGCACCACCACCGGCGGCACCGCCGGCTCGAGCACCGGCGGGAGCAAGACCAGCTCCAGCACCGGCAGCAAGAGCCTCGACCACGGGACCGGCGGCAAGAGCACCCGCCACCAGCGGGACCGGCGGCAAGCAGCACCACCGGGACCGGCGGGTCGGCCCGGCACGGGCGGCAGCGCCACACCGGCACCGGCGGCAAGCGCGGCCAGCGGGACGGGCGGCAGCAGCGGTGGCGGCGCGTGCACGGACTCTGCCGACCAGGCGGCCCTGGCGTCGCACGAGAGCAGCATCGGCAGCGACGTGGAGTTGTGCACGCTAGAAGAACACTGCGGCCCAGAGCAAAGACCAGCACGTGCATCCAGGGGAAGGACGGGTCTCTCAAGGCGTGCGCCGACTGCTTCGCCGCCTACGGCGCGTGCGGCGACCAGCACTGCCTGACGAGTGCATCGCGGGCTCTTCCGGCTCCGGGGTGCCTGACGTGCCTCGCAGACGAACTGCGGCGCCCCTTCATGGCGTGCTCCGGCATCAGCGGCATGCAGCCCACCGATGGCGGGGCTTGACGCCGGCTGAGCACGTCGCACCGAGGCAGACACGAGAAGGCCGCCGGCGCTCTCGAAGCCGGCGGCCTTCGCCGTTGGGGGTGCCCGGTCGGTAGCCTGGACGTGCCCCGGCGCCCCGGTGCTGCTACTTCTCCACCACGATCCGCACCTCTGCTTCGCCCCGGCCGCGAGCGCCACCGCCGCCTCCCCCATGCTCCAGTCCGCGCCGGTGGCGCGCCACGCGCAGGCTGCCCGCGGGCACGCCCTCGAGCCGCGCCTTCCCGGCGGCGTCGGTGCGGGCGAAGAAGGGGTGGGACAGCACGAGCAGCCGGCTCGTGGGCTCGCCGGGTGCACGTTGCAGCGCAGGACCGTCATGCCGTGCGCCTCGCGGACGACGACGGGAGTGAGGCGCCCGAAGAGAGGAGCGGGACGTTGAAGAGCGGGCGCGCCCTGCCCGGGCAGGGTCGCGACGAGCGTGTGCATGTGCCCGTCGGTGGACCGGCCCTCGATGCGCTGCCCCGCCTGCACCACCGCGAGCGCGGGCCTCACCCCCTCCGGGCCGTGCTCGATCGCGAGCGGCTCCGCCGGCGGCGCGAAGACGTAGCCCGAGAGCCCCGCGGAGACGTAGACCACGGCGCCGGCGACGGGCGGCCCTGCGCGTCGGCCACGGTCGCCTCCACCACGCCCGTCTGCGCAGGGTCGATCGGCGTCGGCGCGGGCGGCGGCTCGGGCGGGGCGCGTGGGCGGCGGGGGGCGGGGCGGCGGCGCGGCGGGGAGGGGCGGGGCGACGGTCGCCCAGAGGACGACGGCGATCATGTTGGTGACCGCGTACTTGAGCACCGCGAGCGCCAGCGAATCGAGGAGGAAGCCTCTCAGCGTGAAGCGGCGCGACCAGAGCAGGCAGCCGCCGATGAGCAGCGGGATGGCGCCGTAGCTCCAGAAGATGGCGCCGTCGAGCCGGGCGATGTCGCCCGCGTGGCGCCAGAGGGGCCCGACCGAGAAGAAGAAGATGCGAGCGCGGCGGCGAAGCACGCCCAGAACTGCGCCTGGGACACGTGGAGCAGCCTTCCGCCGTCTTCTCGCTCTCGGGGCATGCCGGCCTTGATAGCGCTGGCCGCGCCCGAAACCAGCCCCACGGCGCGCCAAAAACTTTGCACGGGCGGAGCTTCGGGCGTTTTGTGGGCGCGCTTTTCTGCGACGAAGAGAGAGGACTCCGATGGTTGCTTCGACGGGACGACGGATCGTTGCGTTGCTTGTGGGCGCCGCGGCGCTTTGCGCGCCGGCGCTGGCCTCCGCGCAGGAGGCGCAGACCGGCAAGGTCGAAGCGGGCTTCGCGCTGGAGGCGAACCTGGGGGCGCGGGACTACTTCCTCGCCGCCGGCGGCAGCGGCATCCCCTACGTCGCCCTCCCCACAGTCGGGCTCACGGCGGGCTACAAGTTCGGTCGCATCCTGCTCGGGCTCGGCCTCGAGTTCTCGAACACCACCTCGAACGTGACCATGGGCAACGGCGCCCTCCAGGATCTCCACAACGACCTCGGACTCGTCGTTCCTGATCGGGCCCGACTTCCAGGCGGCGCTCGTGCGCACCGCGGACGGGCGCGTCGAGCTCATCGGCGACATCTCGCTCCACTTCGGCCACCAGTCCCACTCCGTGTCGACCACCCCGGCCGGCGGCCGGGAACACCGGGCCGACCACGAGCAACTTCCTCCTCAGCTACGCGCTCGCCCCCGGCCTGCGCTACTGGTTCCACTCGCACTTCGCGGTCCAGGCCTGACCGGCTTCGGCGGCCAGGCGTTCTTCGACATTCCCGTCAACGGCAACCCGGCGACCGGGAACAACTCCCAGCACGGCATCTTCACGTCGTTCGGCCTGCTCGGCGTGTTCTGATCCGCTCGCCTCATCGTGCGCGAGCGCGAGGAGCTACGGCGCCACCTTCGCCGGGAGCGGGGCCGGGAGCGGCTTCCTCGGCATGGGCTCCGCGCGGTTCGCCGCGTCGTACACGATGGACGCGACGATCGCGGCGGCCTGCATCAGGTCGCCCGCCTGCGCGTGCTCGTAGACGTCGAGGCTCGAGTGGTGGGTCCTCGAGCCGTAGTCGAGCGGGTCCTGGATGAACTGGAAGCCGGGCAGGCCCACCTCGTCGAACGAGAGGTGGTCCGTTCCGCCGGTGTCGCGCAGCGTGATCGTGGTCGCGCCCTCGTCCTTGAACGGGGCGAGCCACGACTCGAAGATCGGCCGCGCCATGTCGTTGCCCTGGAGGTACACGCCCCGGATCTTCCCCGTCCCGTTGTCCAGGTTGAAGTACGCGCTCACCTTCGCGTGCTCCGGCCGGAGCGCCATCGTCACCGGGTCGGCGAAGTGCTGCTTCACGTACGCGCGCGACCCGTAGAGCCCCTGCTCCTCGCCGCTCCAGAGCACGAGGCGGACGGTGCGATCGAGCGGGAGGGCGAGCGCCTTCAGGATGCGCACGGCCTCGAGCATCACCGCGCAGCCGGCGGCGTTGTCGGTGGCGCCGGTGCCGGCGTGCCACGAGTCGAGGTGCGCGCCCAGGATCACGCAGCTCGTCGCGCAGGCGAGTCCCGGGCAGCTCGGCGACGACGTTGTACGCCTCCTCGTCCCGGTCCGAGGACGCCACGGCGGCGTCGAGCCGCACGCGCGCCGGCACGTTCTTCTCGGCCAGGCGCGCGAGCCGGTCGTAGTCCTCCGGCGGCATCGCGACGAGGGGCGGCGGCATGGGCTGCGACGCCTCCCACGCCCCCGTGCTCTCCGCGAACGTGATCCCGCCCTCGCCGCGGTCGTCGGTCGTGAGCACGCCGAGCACGCCCTCGGCGGCGAAGAAGCGCCACAGCTCGTCGTTCACGCGCCGCCTCCGGTCCCAGAAATCGGCCTTCACCTCGAGGGGGAGGCTGCCGTAGAGCGCCGCCCGCTTCTTCGGGTCGCGCGGGATCCGGGTGAGGGGCCACGTCCAGGGCTCGGGCGTCAGGTGCTCGGGCGCGAGCGTCATCTCGCCGAGCTTCTTGTCGTCGTAGCGGATCGACTCTCCGTCGCGGGGCAGGGCGAGGTCGCGCGGCGGGTCGGCGAGGACGAAGCGGCCGTGGAGCTTGCCCTTGTTGGCCGCCTCGTACGCGCGGATGCGCGCCGCAAACTTTGCCAGGTCGAGCGCGTCCTCGCGGTCCTCCTTCTCCGGGAAGAGGGGCGCCGCGACGAGCCCGCCCGTCACCGCCCCGCTCGTACCCTTCGACCACGCCTTGGGCACGCCCGCGAGCCGCGCGTACCCCGGCTCCACGAGCGACAGCTCAAAGCGCTGCAGCGTCCACGCGCGCCCGAAGCGCCCCCAGGGCTCGAGGTGCGGGTTCGACGACGTTCCACGACGCGAGCGTGCGGACCACCCAGTCGGCGGCGCTCTTCCAGCCGGGCGAGGCCGTGAGGCGAGGGCCGTTGACGTCCGTGAGCCAGAACAGGTGATCCATCACCTTTCCACGCCGGTACGCCTCGTCCTTGATGCGGTACACGACCGCGAGGTCCGGCTTCCCGTCGGCGCGCGCCGAAGCGAGCGGCGGAGGCGCAGGCGTCCCCGCGGAGGTGAGCGGCGTCGGGGGCGCCGAGGCGAGGGCGGTGCTCGGGGGAACGACGTCGGCGGCGGAGCACGCGGGGACGAGGGCGGCGAGGAGCGCGGCGGCGAGGAGGCGGGGCGACATCGGGCGCGAGAGTAGCGCGATCGCTTCCGAGCGCGAGCCCGAGCCCGAGCCCGAGCCCGATTCTCGGGAGGTCGGGCTCGGGCTCGGGCTCGGGCTCGGGCTCGGGCTTGTGTAGACTCGGCGCGTGACCTCTCCGACAATCCAGCACGTCCAGGCGAACGGCGTCCGCTTCGCTTACTTCGAGGAAGGCTCCGGCCCCCTCGTCCTCCTCCTCCACGGATTCCCCGACACCGCGCACACGTGGGACGAGGCGCGGCCCGCGCTCGCCGCCGCCGGCTACCGCGCCGTCACGCCCTTCATGCGAGGGTACGCGCCGACGGAGATCCCGCGCGACGGGGCGTACGACGCCGACACCCTGGGGCGCGACGCGATCGCGCTGATCGAGGCGCTGGGCGAGGAGAAGGCCTTCCTCGTGGGGCACGACTGGGGGGCGAGCGCGGCGTACGCGGCCGCCGGCCTCGCGCCGGAGCGGCTCCGGATGCTGATCACCCTGGCCATCCCCCACCCGGCCTCGATCGTGCCCACCCCGGGCACCGTGTGGGGAGTCCGGCACTTCTTCGCCCTCTCCCTGCCCGGCGCCGCCGCGAGGATGCGCGCCGACGGCTTCGCCTACGTCGACGCGCTGGTCCGCCGCTGGTCGCCGGCATGGCACGTTCCGCCCGGCGAGACGGACGCCGTCAAGGCCGCGTTCCGCGAGCCTGGCTGCGTGGAGGCGGCGGTCTCGTACTACCGCGCGCTGCGCCCGTGGCTGCCCGCCTCGCAAAGGAGGAGGGTGCGCGTCCCGGCGGCGGCGTTCGCGGGGGAGACGGACCTGATCCAGCCGTCGGCCTACGAGCGGGCCCGCGCGCGCTACACCGAGCGTTACGAGGTGGTGAGGGTGCCGGGGGGCCACTTCATGCACCGCGAGCACCCGGAGGTGTTCGTGCGCGAGTTGCTGCGGCTGCTGAACGCCGCGCGCTGAGCGCCGAGCCCGCCCTCGCCTCCCAGCGCATCCAGACCTCACCCCCCCCGCCCCATGGGTGTGAAGCGCGCGCCAGCGCCAGGTACAACAATCCGAACCGGATTCGCTTGTGTCTATGGGGCCGGGGGTGAGGTCTGCGAGAGAGAGGCGGCAGGGCGCTCGGGCGACGGGGCACCTCGCGACTCACCACGCTCCCGATGCCGTTCTCAGGGTTTGTCCGAACCGACGCCGCCGGCCCTGCGTGATACTCCGGAGATTCGGGCGCAGCGCGCGCCGGGGGTCGACAGATGTCCGAAATCCGCAGCGGCACGATCATCGCTGGGAAGTACCGTCTCGAGGGCGCGCTGGCCCGCGGGGGAATGGGCTCGGTGTGGGAGGCTCGGCACCTCGGGCTCGACACGCGCGTCGCCATCAAGTTCATCGGTCCGGACGTCTTCAGGCTCCAGGAGGCGCGGCGGCGCTTCGAGCGCGAGGCCAAGGCGGCGGCGTTCCTGAAGAGCACGCACGTCGTGCAGATCCACGACTACGGCGTGGAGGGGGACCTTCCGTACCTCGTCATGGAGCTGCTCACCGGCGAGGATCTCGGCGAGCGGCTCCGGCGCCGGGAGCGGCTCTCGCCCCGGGAGACGGCGAGCATCGTGACCCAGGTGGCGCGCGCGCTGCGGCGCGCGGCCGACGCCGGGATCGTCCACCGCGACCTGAAGCCGAGCAACGTCTTCATCGTCGCCGGCGAGGACGACGAGGAGCTCGTGAAGGTCCTCGACTTCGGCATCGCGAAGGCGCCGCGCCTCGACACGACCGAGCAGACGGGCATGGGCGCAATCATCGGCTCGCCCCGGTACATGAGCCCGGAGCAGGCGCGCGCCAGCCCGCTGGTCGATCCGCGCAGCGACCTCTGGTCGCTCGCGGTCATCGCCTACCGCGCGATCACGGGGGTGTACCCGTTCGACAGCACGGAGATGACGGATCTCATCGTGAAGATCTGCACCGAGACGCCGACGCCGCCCTCCGTGCTCGATCCCTCGCTGGATCCGGAGGTGGACGCCTTCTTCGTGCGCGCGCTCGCCCGCGATCCCGGGGACCGCTTCCAGACGGCGCGAGAGATGGCAGCCGCCTTCTCGCTGGCGATCGGGGAGCCGCCCTCGTCGATGACCTCGCGCAACTTGCTCGTGACGATGCTCCCCAATCCGCCGAGCCGGCCCTCGAGCCCCTCGACGACCCCCGTCGCGCCGCCCCGCCCTCCTCCGGTTCGCCGCCAGACCCCTCCCGCCTTCGCGGCGACCAAGCTCTCGGCGCAGCCTCCCGTGGCCGTCGCTCCGCCCGCGGCCTCCGGGCGTGCCTCGAGCCCCTCCCCCACACCCGCCGAGCCCGCGGCGTCGCGGCGCTTCGGCCCCCGGCCTTCGTACGAGCCCGTGCCCTCGCCGGAGCCGGAGCTCTCGCTCACCACGTACCCGGACATGATCCCGACGCGCACGCCGACGCCCGTGCGGCGCGCGCTCGCCCGGCGCTTCGCCGCGGGGGGCGCGGTCCTCGTCCTGGCGACGGGCGCGCTCCTGCTGCTGAGGCCGTGGGAGCGGAGCAGGATCCCGACCGCCGCGAGCAGCTCGGCGGCGGTCCCCGAGGCGCACGCCCCGCCCATCGCGCCGACGTCGCCCGAGCTCCCGGGAACGGCGAGCGCCGCCGTGCCGGCCTCCGCTGCCGCGCCGCCGGCTGCCGTTCCGCCCGCGCCCCTCCCTCCGACGACCTCGCCGGAGCCGCCGCCCGCGCCGACCGTGCCCAATCCTCAATCGCCGAAGCGCGCACCCGCACCGTGGAAGAGCCCCACGCCCGGCAAGCGGCATCCCGTCCTCGGCATCTGACCGAGCCCGAGCCCGAGCCCGAGCCTCTGGAGGTCGGGCTCGGGCTCGGGCTCGGGCTCGGGCTTTGGCGGACCCCTACACGCGAATGCGGATCCTCCCTGAGCGACGCGCTCCGCGGCGGATTGTTACCGTGCGAGTAACGGTCGCGCGCTGCCGGCTCGGCCGAACCCCGCGCCAGGGTACCTGCGCCCTCGCTCTCGGAGGTGTCATGCCTTCGTTCCGTGCGTCTGTCATCCTCCTCGCGTTCCTCCTCGCGGCCCCGGCGCGCGCGCTCGCGGAGCCCACCCAGCACACCGCCGAGGCGGCCGCGCGAAACCTCGGCGACGAGGCGCTGCGCCGCTTCCAGAGCGGAAGCTGGCAAGCGGCGTACGAGATGTTCCAGAAGGCCGATGGCCTCTTCCACGCGCCGACGCTGGTCCTCTACATGGGCCACTGCCAGGCCCGGCTGGGGAACCTGGCCGGCGCGCACCGGCACTACCGGGCCGTCGTGCGGGAGCGGCTCGGCCCCGATGCGCCGCTGCAGTTCCGGACCGCGCAGGACATCGCCGCGGAGGAGCTCCCGGTGGGTCGACCAGCGCCTCGGCGTGATCACGATCGCCGTCGTGGGCCCTTCCGCGGACCGGGCCCGCATCCTCGTCGACGCGACGGAGGTGCACCCGGACGAGCTGGAGGGCGTCGGGCTCGCGCCCGGGGAGCACGTCATCGAGGTCCGGGCGGCGGGGTCCGCGTCGATCCGGCAGACGCTCACGGTCGCGGCCGGACAGAGGACCAGGGTCGCGCTTAATCTGTCGCTCGAGCCGAAGCCGAAGGAGCCCACGCTAGGACAGCAGCACGACGCCTCCACGCCGCCGGGGACGCAGCAAGTCACGGAGCCGGCCCCGCCGGGGTCTTCGCCGAGCCCTGCGAAGGTCTTCCTCCCGGCCGTGGTGCTCGCGGGTGCCGGCGGCGCCGCGCTCCTCGCCGGCACGGTCACGGGCGCCCTCTCGCTCCACACGGCGGACGACGTGAAGTCCCGGTGCGGCCCCACGGGGCATTGCCCGGCCTCGGACGCGGGGGAGGCCACCTACTCCGGGCAGCTCGCGGACGCCTCCACGGGCGCGCTGATCGCCGGAGGCGTGGTGCTGGCGGCGGGGGTCGTCCTCCAGGTGCTGCACGTCCAGGGGCGGATCGCGCCGGCGCGGGCGCAGGTGGGCTTCGGCCTCGGCAGCGGCACGCTGCGAGGGACGTTCTGATGCGCGCTCGCACGAGCCTCCTCCTGGGCGCCGCGCTCGCCCTCGCGGCGGCGGCCCTCGGGTGCCGCGCGGTCGACGGGCTCGGCGGGCTCGTCTTCGACGGCGACGGGGGCGGTGGCGGAGGCGCCGTGGGCGCCGGCGGCGCCCCTGGGACAGGAGGCGCAGCAGGGACAGGAGGCGCAGCAGGGACAGGCGGTGTCGGCGGCGCTCCCTCGTGCGCCCCCGCCGGCGACGTGTGCGCCGCCGCGCCGCCTCCGGGGTGGACGGGACCCGTCGCGCTCTACGAGGGCCCGCCGGGGACGGTGCCCGCGTGCTCCAGCCCGTACTCCGTCGTCCTCGCGCAGGGCCACACGGGGCTCGACGCGCCGCCGGCCACCTGCGGCGCCTGCACCTGCAGCGCACCGGCCGCGAGCTGCGGGCCCTCGACGCTGACGAATCTACTCCAAATGGAACTGTCACGGGCAAACCGACGGCAGCCAGATGCTGAGCTCCGCGGCGTGCACGGCCGTCGCGTCCATGTCGGGCTCGACCTACTGGTGCGAGCAGACCTCGCCGAAGCCCACGATGTCCGCCTGCACGCCGTCCACGGGCAGCGCCACCCTGCCCCCGGTGGGGTGGACGACCGATGGCGTCGTGTGCGGGCTCGGGACGGGTGCGGTGACGTGCGGAGACGCCGGCGCGTGCGCGCCCGCGCCGGCGGGCCCCTTCGCGCCCGCGTGGTGCGTCTTCCAGAAGGGCGCGCAGACGTGCCCGCCGGGGTTTCCGCTGCAGCACGTGTGGGAGGACGTCGCCTCCGACGACCGCACCTGCACGGCGTGCACCTGCGGGGACGCGTCGGGCGCGACGTGCGCCACGACGACGGCGCTCTACGGCGACGCCCAGTGCCTGAGCCAGGTCTCGACGCTCAAGAGCGACAGCGACTGCAACGGCGTGACGAACGCTCAGGCGGCGATCGCCACCATCACGGTCTCCGGGACGCCGAGCTGCCCGGCCGGCGGCGGCACCCCGACCGGCTCCGCCACCACCACGCCCGAGACGACGGTCTGCTGCCCGGAGTGAGCCTCCACGGCCGTTGCCCGGCATCCCGGCGGCGTGACGCTCGCCGTTACGAACAGCCCTCGGAGGTGTTGCGCTCGCCGCCGGCGTCGCCCCCACGAAAACCCGCAGGATCGCCGCCCTCCACGCGCCCTGGGGGCCTTCCGCTCGCTGGCCCGCCGCTTGCGAAGGGGTCCGGACGTGGAGGCGATCGTCGAGCTCTCGTTGGATGGCGTTCTCGATGTTCCTTGGCGGCACCCTTCTCCTCGGCACCGGCTGCACCCTCGGCGCCGGCTTCGACGCCAGCGTCGGTCCGGTGGACGCGCCCGCGTGCTTCGACGACGGCTCGGCCTGCGCGGTGGACGCCGACTGCTGCAGCGGCGCCTGCGCGGGCGACGGCTTCTGTGCGACCGCGGTGGTCGCGTGCTCGGACGACAACGTGGCGTGCGGCAGCGACGCCGACTGCTGCAGCGGCATCTGCGGGAGCGACGGCTTCTGCGGGGTCCCGGTCTCGGCCTGCTTCGACGACGGCAGCGCGTGCTCGGTCGACTCCGACTGCTGCAACGGCGTGTGTGACGGCGGCGTCTGCGGCGTCCCGGCCTGCGTCGACGACGGCGGCGGGTGCAACGTCGACTCCGACTGCTGCGACGCCGAGTTCTGCGACGACGGCGCCTGCTCCGTCTGCGTGTCGAGCGGGAACGGGTGCAACTTCGACAGCGACTGCTGCTCCGGCTTCTGCGACCCCAACGGCTTCTGCGGCTGAGGGCCCCCCTCCCCCATGCCCTGTGGCTATACTGGGCGCAATGTCCGCCCGAACTTACGCGTGCCCCGCCTGCGGGGCGCAGGTCGACGAACAGGGGCGCCACTGCCGCTACTGCGGCGCCCCGGTGGCCACCGTCCGCTGCGCGTCGTGCTTCCACATGAACGTGCCCGAGGCGGGGTACTGCTCCGGCTGCGGGAGCCAGCTCGGGCTCGAGCCGATGGGCGAGGCGGCCAATCTCGCGTGCCCCGTCTGCAAGAAGCCGCTGGAGGCCTACCGCGACGGGCCGGGGGCGGTCTTCGACTGCGGGAGCTGCGGCGGGCAGTTCGTCGAGCACGCCATGCTCCGGCAGCTCGTCGAGCGACACGCGCACACGGTGCCGAACGAGGGCCCCGTCCCCCGCCCACCGTGGCGGCCGGAGCCGCGCACCGGCTACATCCCCTGCCCCTCCTGCGCCTCGCTCATGAACCGCAAGAACTACGGCGGGGTGAGCGGCGTGATCGTCGACGTGTGCAAGAGGCACGGCGTCTGGTTCGACCTCGGCGAGCTGCCGCGCGTGCTGGCCTTCGTCGACGCGGGCGGGCTCGAGCGCGCCAGGCAGCGGGTGGAGGAGGAGGCGGCGGAGAGGAAGCACGCCGCGGCCGCCGCCGCCGCGGCGGCGGAGGCGATGCATCCCAGGGTCTCGCAGGGCGCCTCCGCCCACATCGACGCCGGGTTCAGCATCACGGAGCTGCTCGCGGATCTGTTCATGCACTGAAGACGAGAAAGAGAGCCAACCGCCAAGCCGCCAGGACGCCAAGGAGCAAAGAAGAAATCATCCTCTTGCGTCTTGGCGTCTTGGCGTCTTGGCGTCTTGGCGTCTTGGCGGTTCACTTCCGGACAGCTCTCGAGGGCCGCCGGCGGCTCCGCTCAGGCCGCCGCCTCGGCGAGCTCGCGCCCGAGCGGCGTGGCGTTGAGGATCGCCCGGAGGCGGACCCTCGCGCGGTGCAGGCGCGAGCGCACGGCGCTCTCGCTCACCGCGAGCTTCTCCGCAATCTCGTGGAGCCCGAGATCGTCGTGGTAGTGCGCGAGCACCACGTCCCGGTAGTCCTCCGGCAGCTCTCCGAGGGCGTGCCTCACGTGGGCCTCGCGCTCGGCGAGCGACGCGGCGTCGTCCTCCGCGGGGGCGGTGCGCACGGTCGGCAGCGCCGACAGGTCCTCGAGGTCGAGCCCCTCGACGAGCCGCGCCCGGTGGCGCCGCTGGGAGCGCATCAGCATCAGCGCCTCGTTGGCGGTGACGCGGAAGAGCCACGTCGTGAAGCTCGAGTCGCCGCGGAACGACCTGATGCGCCGGACGACCTGGAGCAGCGTGGACTGCACCAGATCGAGCCGATCGTCGTCCGAGACGGGGTAGCGGGCGAGCTGCCGCTCGACGTGGGGGCGGATGAGCCTGGTCAGCGCGTCGAGGGCGTCCCGGTCCCCTCCCTTCACCCTCTCAATCAGCCCGATGAGTGCCGGGTCGCCGTTGAGGGAGCGAGGGGCTGGAGCTTGCCCGCGGTGTGGACTTGGAGCAAGGGCCGCCAATGCCATGAAGCAAACCTCCCGTCGCGGGGCCTCGTGCGGCCGAGGCCGGCAAATCTCCCGGAGTCAGCAAGGGACTTGCCAGGTCCGGGCTGATCCCCCGCGAGCCAGCACACATCCACTCCTGTCAGGGGGGCCCGTGCGGACGGAGGATATCTCCGCATTCTTCGCCCCGAAAAGCCCAGGACGCCTCGATCGCGCGTACGGCTGAGCACCGAATGCGCATCCGTGACGAGGGTAGGGATCGACCACGATGAGGGTGAGCAACAAGAGGGCGGCCCGTCCGGCGAGGGCGGTCGGGCCGCGCGGATTTCTGCTGGCCGGGAGCGACACGAGAGCACGAATCCCCGAGGCCCGGACGGACGGGGAGCGTCCGCGGCCGTCCTCGTCTCCGTGACGGCCCGAGCGCGACAGAATGCTCCCCGTTGCGCTCGCCGCGACGCTCCCCTACGAACCTTCGCCGTGATCCCCCACGCCCAATCGTGCCTCCTCGCCGCCGCCCTCCTCGCCGCCGCGTGCCGCCCTGCAGCCCCGCCGCCCGAGACCAAGGCAGAGGCCGCCACCGCCACGCGGGGCGACACCGTGCCCTGCGTGCCTACGGAGATCCCGGCCGCCGTCGACGCCCCCGATCGGAGCGCGGACGACCGCAAGCTCGACGCCGGGCGGCACCCTCTGGAGACGCTCGCCTTCTTCGGCATCCGGCCGGGGATGAAGGTGGCGGAGCTGATGGCCGGCGGCGGCTACACCTCCGAGCTGCTCGCCCGCGCCGTCGGGCCGACGGGCGTCGTCTACGGGCAGAACACCAAGCTCATCCTCGATCGCTTCGCCGAGAAGCCGTGGAGCCTCCGGCTCGCCAAGCCGGTGATGAAGAACGTCGTCCGCGTGGACCGCGACCTCGAAGACCCGCTCCCGCCGGAGGCGAAGAACCTGGACGCGGTCTTCATGGTCCTCTTCTACCACGACACGGTGTGGCAGAAGGTCGACCGGGACAAGATGAACCGCGCCATCTTCGCGGCGCTCAAGCCCGGGGGCATCTTCGCCGTCATCGATCACAGCGCCCGCAACGGCTCCGGCATCGCCGACGTGCAGACGAACCACCGGATCGAGCAGAAGGTGGTCGAGGAGGAGGTGCAGCGCGCGGGCTTCAAGCTCGGCGGGGAGGCGACCTTCCTCCGCAACCCCTCCGACACCCGCGACTGGAACGACTCTCCGCGCGCGGCGGCGGACCGGCGGGGGACGAGCGATCGCTTCGTGCTGAAGTTCGTGAAGCCCGCGTCCTGATTCCAGGGGCGCGTGCCCCCGCCGTGTCAGAAGGGGCGGTCGCGCATCTCGGCCTTGTACTTCGCCTTGAAGGCGTCGTGGCACTGCTTGCACGAGGCCTTGGCCCCGTCGATGTCCCCGGCCTTCGCCTTCACGGCCCCGTCGCCGGCGATGGTCTGCCAGCCCTTGTACTCCGGCGGGGCGTGGTCCGCGACGTAGGTGAGCGCCTTCGCCAGCGCGGGGCCGTCCTCGTTCGACGACGCGCCGGCCATCACCTTCTTCATCCACCCCTGGAGCGGGCAGGGCTTCTGCCCCTTGGCGCCGCAGTCGTACACCTTCTCGGCGGCGGCGGCCGTCGTGGCGGCGGGGGCGGGGGCGACGGGCGCCGCGGGTGCCGCGGGCGCGGCGGTGGCGGTCGGGGCGGCCTTGCCGGCGGCCGGAGCGTTGTCGCAGCCGGCGAGCAGGGCGGCGGCCGAGAAGGCCGCGAGGTACAGCCACGAGCGGTGAGCGGAGCGAAGGTGCGTCATCAACACGGTCTCCATCAGGGTGGGCGTGCGCAGCATACTTCGTCCGGTCTGCCATTGGAGAGGCCTCGCGCGCCATGTAGAACGACGCCGTGAACCGCCTCCCCCTCGCGCCGCTCGCCCGCTCGCTGGCCGTGATCGTCCCGCTCGCCCTGGCCGCGTGCGAGGTGCTGCCGCCGCCCCCGCCTCCCCACGTGGAGCCCCCGCCGCCCGAGCCCGCCGCGACGGCCCCCGCCGCGCCCCGCCCGCCGACGGTGGAGGAGGCGCGCGCCTTCGTCTCCGGCGTCGACACCGACCTGCGGCGGCTCTGGGTCGCGTCGTCGCGCGCCTCCTGGGTGGCGCAGAACTTCATCACCGACGACACGGAGGCGCTCTCCGCCGGCGCGGAGGAGGCGAGCATGGAGTACCTCTCGCGCGCCATCCCGCAGGCCGCGCGCTTCGACGGCCTGGCGCTCCCGCCCGAGGTCGCGCGCCAGATCCTCCTCCTCAAGCTGAGCAGCCAGCTCCCCGCCCCGAACGACGCGAAGGAGCGCGCCGAGCTCGCCGCGCTGGAGGTCGGGATGACGGGCATGTACGGCAAGGGCAAGTACTGCCCGGAGCGCCTCGCCGGCAATCCCAGGAAGCGGTGCCTCTCGCTCGACGACCTCGAGAACATCATGGAGAAGAGCCGGAGGTACGACGACCTCCTCGACGCGTGGCGCGGCTGGCACGCCATCGCGCCGCCCATCCGGCCGAAGTTCGAGCGCTACGTGGAGCTCGGCAACGAGGGGGCGAGGGAGATCGGCTTCCGCGATCTGGGCGAGCTTTGGCGGTCCGGGTACGACATGAGCCCCGCCGCGTTCGAGGCGGACACCGACCGGCTCTGGTCCCAGGTCGAGCCGCTCTACGACAAGCTCCACTGCTACGTCCGCGCGAAGCTGCGCAAGGTCTACGGGGCCGACAAGATCGGCCCGAAGGCCCCCATCCCCGCGCACCTCCTCGGCAACATGTGGGCGCAGGAGTGGGAGGACATCTACGACCTCGTCGAGCCCTACAAGGGCGAGGCGCCGCTCGACGTGACGCGGAAGATCAAGGCGAAGAAGCTGGACGAGAAGGCGATGGTCAAGCTCGGCGAGAGCTTCTTCGTCTCGCTCGGGCTCGACCCGCTGCCCGCCACGTTCTGGGAGCGCTCCCTCTTCAAGAAGCCCCTGGACCACGAGGCCGTGTGCCACGCGAGCGCGTGGGACGTGACGTTCTCCGACGATCTCCGCATCAAGATGTGCGTCGAGCCGAAGGAGGACGACCTCACGACCATTCACCACGAGCTCGGGCACGACTACTACTTCCACGCCTATTACAAGCTCCCGATCCTCTTCCAGCAGGGCGCCAACGACGGCTTCCACGAGGGGATCGGGGACACGATCGCGCTCAGCGTGACGCCCGAGTACCTGAAGGAGATCGGCCTCCTCGACAAGGTGCCCGGCGGGGAGAAGGGCGAGATCAACGTCCTGATGAAGATGGCGCTCGACAAGATCGCGTTCCTGCCCTTCGGTAAGATCATCGATCAGTGGCGGTGGGACGTGTTCTCCGGCAAGACGCCGCCCTCGAAGTACAACGAGGCGTGGTGGGATCTCCGGCGCAAGTACCAGGGCGTCGCGCCGCCCGTCGCGCGGAGCGAGGCCGACTTCGACCCCGGCGCGAAGTACCACGTGGCGGGGAACGTGCCGTACGTGCGCTACTTCCTGGCCCGCATCTACCAGTTCCAGTTCCACCGCGCGCTCTGCAAGGCGATGGGCTACACGGGGCCCCTCCACGAGTGCTCGATCCACGGCAGCAAGGCCGCGGGGGCGAAGCTCCGGGCGATGCTCGAGATGGGCGCGAGCCGGCCGTGGCCCGACGCGCTCGAGGCGCTGAGCGGCGAGCGGCAGGCGGACGCGGGGGCGATGCTGGAGTACTTCGAGCCGCTCTCCCGCTGGCTGGACGAGCAGAACAAGGGCGAGGCCTGCGGCTGGTGAGGCGGGGCCGGCCATCCGGAGGCTTACCCGGCTGACCTGGCTGGCTCGCCGGGAGGGTTGACTCCCGCCGCACGAAGGTCCATCTCCCCCGGGTCATGAAGGGCCACGCCCGCAACCTGATGACCGAGCGCGTGATCTCGGTGGAGCCGGACATGCCGCTCGCCGACATCGTGCGCGTCCTGGTGGCAGGGCAGCACGGCGGCCTCCCGGTGGTGGACGAGGACGAGCGCGTGGTCGGGTTCATCGCCGAGACCGACGTCCTCAACGCCGTCCTCCGCGGCACGCCGCCGGAGACCAAGGTGCGGGAGCTGATGAGCCACCCCGTCCTCGTGGTCGACGAGTTCTCGACCACCGACGAGGTGATGAGCATGCTCCGCGACGGCAAGGTCCGGCACCTGCCGGTGGTCCGCGCGGAGCGCCTCGTGGGCATCATCACGCCGCACGACGTGCTCAAGTACTTCGTCCAGCGCGTCCTACCGATCCCGCAGGAAGACGCCTAGGGGCGTTCGGGCTCTCCTACCGAACCGCGACCGCTAGGGAGCGGGTGCCAGGCCCTCGCATGCGAAGCGTTGCAGCGTGCAAGGGCCTGGCACCCGCTCCCTCGCGGTCGCGGTTCGGCGTTGATGCCCGTGGGCGTCGAGGTTGCTGTGGAGGGGAGCCCCAGGCCCGCGCAGCGGGCCCGGGGCGTACGGGCGGGGTCTTACTTCTTGTCGGCGTCCCGGAGGGCCATCTCGATGGCCTTCTTGAACTTGCTGTAGGGCTGGGCGCCGCTGATGTAGTAGCCGTCGATCTTGCCCTTCTCGATCGAGCCGACCACGAACGCGGGCGTCCCGCTGATGCCGGCCTTGTCGGCGACGGCGCTCTCGGAGTCGACGAACGGCTTGTCGGCGCTCAGTCGAGCGCCTTCTTGAACCGCGTCAGGTCGCCGAGGAGCGGCTCCGCGTAGCTCTCGAGCGCGGCGCGCTTGAGGCCATCGGGCGTGCCCTGCTTCTCGAAGAGCGTGTCGTGGAACTTCCAGAACGCGCCGTTGCCCTTCTCCTTGAACACCTCCTGGGCGGCCTGCGCGGCGAGCGGCGCGTCCTGGTGCATCGGGAGCGGCTTGCTGCGCCAGACGACGCGGATCTTGTCCCCGAAGTTCTTGTCGACCTGCTTCAGCGTGTCCTCGACCCGCTTGCAGAACGGGCACTGGAAGTCGCTGAAGATCTCCATGACGACCTTCGACTTCTCGGCGCCCTTGGAGGGGCTGTCCGGCGAAGGCGCGTCGACGGTCTTCTTCTCGGGCGCGGGCGGCTCCTTGCCGTCCTTGGTGAGCTCGGCTTGTAGATATCCTTGGCGGCGACGCCCTTGGAGAGGAGCGCCTCGGCCTTCTTCATCTCCTCGTCGATGATCGGCTTGAACTTCTCGAACGGCTGCGCCCCGACGAGGCGGCGGCCGTTGATGAAGAAGTGCGGCGTCCCGTTCGCCTGGAAGTCGTCGGCGACGTCTTGGTCGGCGTCGAGCTCGGCCTTGTGCTTGTGCTCCGTGATCGCGGCCTTCACCTTCGTGGCGTCGAGCCCGAGGGTCTTACCGTACTCGATCAGGTCGTCGTCCTGGATGTGGGCCTGGTTGTCGAGCCACTTGCCCCCGCCGCTCTCGCAGCTCTGCTTGTCCTTCGCGTCGGCCTTGCCCTGGCACTCCTTCTTCCACATCAGATCGTGTGCAGCCCAGAAGCCGGCGTCGCCCTTCTCGGCCTTCGCCTCGAGGGCGAGCTCGGCCGCGGGCTCGGCGCGGTTGTGGAAGGGGAGCGGCTCGTTCTTCCACACGATGCGGACCTTGTCGCCGTAGGTCTTCTCGATCTCCTGCAGGGTCGGCTCCGCGCGGGAGCAGAACGGGCACTGGAAGTCCGAGAACTCGACGATGGTGACGAGCGCGGTGTTCTTGCCCTTCACGGCGGAGTTGCCGAGCGGGATCTTCCAGACCGTCTTGTCGTCCTCGGTCGGCCGCTCGGGCGCCTTGCGCTCCGGCGTGGCGGGCCCCTTGGCCTTGTTCTCGTTGCAGAGCTTGACGTACACGTGCTCGGGCTTCGTCCCCGACGCGATCGCCGCCTTCGCCGCCGCGAGCTGCTCGTCGATGATGGCGGTGAACTTGTCGACGGGCTGCGCGCCGCTCAGGAACACGCCGTTGATGAACGACGCCGGCGTGCCGGTGACGCCCGCGCTCTTGCCGACGGCCATGTCGGCGTCGATCTTCGCCGCGATCTGCGGGTTGGAGAGCATCCCGTTGAACTTCGCCTTGTCGACGCCCGCCGCCGCGGCCCACTCCTCGTACTTCGCGGGCCCGAGGTCCTTCTGGTTGCTGAACGCGGCGTCGTGGAACTTCCAGAACGCGGCGCTCCCGCCCAGGCGGAAGACGGCCTCGGCCGCGGTGGCGGCCGGCTTGGCGTTGGGGTGGAAGGGGAGCGGGTTGTTCTTCCAGACGATACGGAGCTTGTCCTTGCCGTACCGATCCTTGAGCTGGTTGACCGTCTGCTCCACGCGGGAGCAGAACGGGCACTGGAAGTCGCTGAAGATCACCATCGTGACCGGCGCGGAGCGCGAGCCCCAGGTCGGGTCCTTGGACGAGATCGGCACCGCCGCCGCATCGTCGTTCCACACGGCCGGGTCGGGGCCGAGCGCGACCTCTTCCCCGCCGCTGGTCTTGTTCATCGATCCGTTGCGATCGACGCCGTACATCAGCATCCCGCCTGCCAGAGAAGCAGAGCAGGAAGCCGACGCTGGCAGTTCCTTTGTTCATGTACGCATCCTCACGGGTGCGGCCCGCCTGCGCGGTGGAGACGTCCACCGCGCCTGCGCGCCGCGTCTAAGCCGCGGCGGAACCTCCCGCCGCGAAACCTTCGTCGCGGATTGCGGACGGCCAGGCACCAATGCCCGACACACCCGCGCAAACCTCGCGGAAGCTCGATTGACTCTGCGCAGGCGCCCCGGATCCTCCCGTGGGCGTGGCCGTGGCCGTCTTCCGTGTCCGTGCTCCGATCCGGGGCACGGGCGGAGCCGGCCACGGCCACGGCCACGCCCACGGAAGAGCGAAGAGGGCCCACCTACGCCGAGCCGCGCTCAGCGAGGTGGACGCTCTACACCGCGCGCAATCCCCACGCGCGGACCCCCGACGACCGGCGGGAACGCCGGCCCGAGCTCACTCGACGCAGGAGGCACCAGCAGGGCCGTGTCGAGCACGGCGTGCTGCACCGCCACCGGCGCGGCGCCGGCACCGGGCACGTCGTCCTGCCCCCGATCGATCCAGGCCGCGGCCCCGTGGCCGCCGAAGTTGCAGAAGCGCGACACCTGGATGCGGGCGTTGCCCACCGGGTGCACGCGTTGCGGGGCCACGACGCAGGCGCCGCGGTCGTCGCACATGCCGCCGGCCTTCGCGTCGTCGATGTCGTCCACCGCGGCGTGCTCGACGCCGTGCTCGACGTTGGCGGGCGGTTGGGCCGGCACCGAAGAGCGGAGGTCCCCGAGGCTGCAGACGTCGGGTGACGGCGCGACCGGCAGCGGCCCCTCGACCTCGGACGCCTCCGCCAGCACCGCCGCGCGCGCGACCACCGGAGCTAGGAAAGCCCCCGCAAACGCGAACAACACGACGAGGCGCTGGAGGACCCGGGCCACCGAGCGCTGTCTAGCCCATGCCCCGCGAGGACGCAATCTGCCCACAAACTTGGCCTACGTTATCCCACATCCGTAGGTTCCGACCATGGTGTCGTCCGAGTCTACTGGCATGGGCAGCAGCGCGGCGGGATGGAACGGCGAAGACACCCCTCGGGTCCTCGGCCGCTACTTGCTCCTCAAGCGCATCGCGCGCGGCGGGATGGGCGAGGTCTTCCTCGGCTCGACCACGGGCATCGAGGGCGCGGAGCGGCCCGTCGTGGCCAAGATCATCCGCCGCGAGCACGCCAAGGATCCCAGCTTCATCGCGCGCTTCCTCGACGAGGCGCGGGTGCAGGCGCAGCTCCAGCACTCGGGCGTGGCGCAGGTGCTCGAGGCGACCATCGACGACCGCACGGGCGAGCCGTACGCCGTGGTCGAGTACGTCGAGGGGCGCAGCCTCGGGGACGTGCGCGCCCGCTCGATCCAGATCGGCCACGCCTTCGGCTGGGCCGACGCCGTCGCGATCGCCACCAACATCGCCGAGGCGCTCGCCCACGTCCACGAGCGGCTCGACCCCTCGGGCAAGGCGCTCTCCATCGTGCACCGGGATCTGTCGCCGCAGAACGTGATGGTGAGCTACGGCGGCGAGTGCAAGATCATCGACTTCGGCACGGCGCGCGGGCAGAACCGCCGCTGCCACACCGTCGCGGGCGTGGTCTTCGCCAAGCCCGGCTACGTCGCGCCCGAGGTCGCGAACGGCGACTCGGGCGACGCCCGCGTCGACATCTACGCCCTCGGCGTGATGCTGTGGGAGCTGGTCGCCGGCCGCCGCTTCCTCCAGGGCGACGCCACGGCGCACATGACGGCGGTCGCGCGCAACGCCAAGAACCTCCCGCCGATCGCCGCCTCCGCCGGCGCGCCCGAGGAGCTCGACGCCATCATCACGACGCTCACCGCGTTCGACCGCGACACCCGCTACCTCTCCGCGCGCACGGCGGCGGCCGACCTCGCCCGCCTGCTCCCCCTCTCCCCTCCGCTCCCGGGCGGAGAGCGCGGCGTGCGCGCGCGCATCGCCCACCTGATGGGCGCGCTCTTCCCAGGCGAGCCGGGCAAGGGCCGCCGCGAGTTCGCCCGCCTCGCCGCCGCCGCGCGCGCGGGTGGCCTCGAGCCGCCACGCCGCCCCGCCTCCCGGCGCCTCTCCAGCTCCAGGAGTCCGGCGCCGCCGCCGACGCACCGCCCGTCCCCCCGCCCGCCAAAGAGGGCGACGTGCTCGGCGGCACGCGCTACCGCCTGGTGCGCGAGATCGGCCGCGGCGCCGGCAGCATCGTGTACGAGGCCGAGCACCTCGACCTGGGCCGGCGCGCGGCGATCAAGATCATCGCCGAGGCGCCTTCGCCGGCGGCCCGCTTCCGCCGCGAGGCGCGCATCCTCTCGCGCCTCTCGCACCAGGGGCTGGTGGCGGTGCACGACGTCGGCCAGGCGACCGACGGGCGGCTCTTCTGCGTGATGGAGCTGCTCGAGGGCGAGACGCTCGAGCGCCTCCTCTCGCGGGAGAAGGCCGTGGGCCACCGCGAGGCGCTAGGCGTCGCGCGCAAGGTCCTCGCCGCCCTCGAGGTCGCCCACGGCGCCGCGCTGGTGCACCGGGACATCAAGCCGGCCAACCTCTTCCTCAGCCGGGCGGGCGACGCCGGCGAGGGCGGCGTCGCTAGCGCGCTCGGCCTGGCCGACGGGCGCGCCGTCAAGCTCCTCGACTTCGGCCTCGCCCGCGGCGCCTCCGACGCCGAGGGCGCGACGCCGAACGCCGGCGAGAAGCGCGCCGGGGTCGCGCTCTACGGGACGCCGGAGTACATGGCGCCGGAGCAGGCGGCCGGCGCGCCCGTGGACGCCCGCGCCGACCTCTACGCGCTCGGCTGCGTGCTCTACGAGATGCTCACGGGCACCCTCCCCTTCTCCGGCCCGAGCTCGATCGCGGTCCTCGACGCCAAGGTGAAGGGCAGCCCCGAGCGCCCGCGGAACCGCGCCCCCGCCCGCGAGATCCCCGAGACCGTCGACGCGCTCGTCATGAAGGCCCTCGCGCGCCATCCGAGCCAGCGCTTCCAGACCGCGACCGAGATGCGCCTCGCCGTCGAGTCCGCGCTCGCGGAGCCCGCGCGCCGGAGCCGGAGCCGCGCGGGAGCGTCCGCCGTCATCGCGCTCGTCGCCCTCCTCGGCGCCGGCGCCTGGGCGAGCCAGACCCCGCGAGGCGCCGCGCTCCTGGCAGAGGTCCCGTGGCTGCACCACGCCGAGGCGACGGCCGCCGTCGCCGAGGCGCCCGCGGCTCCGGCCGAGCCCGCGCCGGCCACGCCGCCCGCGGAGGCACCGGCACCCGCCGAGACGTCGGCGCCCGCGCAGGCCCCCGCGGCCAGCGAGGCGCCCGCCGCGGAGGCGAAGGCCGACGAGGACGGCTTCGACCACGGCGAGGACGGCGACTTCGTCGACGACACGCCGCCGGCTGCCGAGCCGCCGGCCCCTGCCCCCGAGCCCGCTCCGGCCGAGAAGCCGCGGCGCCACAAGCACCGGGCCAAGAGCAGCAAGATCGCGGACGCGAAGGCGTCGCACGACGGGAACGCGGACGACGACGGCGCGAAGAAGGCCCGGCACAAGCACAAGAGCAAGGTCGCGCAGGCGCAGTAACGCCGAGGGGGCCTCCGCGAGACGGGATTGGCCGGCCGGGCATCAGACCCTGCGGTCGACTTCGGTGTCCGTCGCGGGAGGTCTCTGTTCATGGCCGACACGGGCTTCGGCCCCCACGTGCTCGCGATCGACGCGGACGTAGAGGCCCGCCGGATTGCGCGGGCGCTGGAGGATCAGGTCGTCCGCCGGCTCCGGCGGCGGGGCCTCGTGGTCGCGCTCTCCGGCGGCGTCGACAGCTCCGTGGTCGCCGCCCTCTCCACCCTGGCGCTCGGCGCCGGCCGCGTCTTCGCGCTCCTCCTGCCCGAGCGACACGCCTCGCCGGAGTCGCTCGTGCTGGGCCGCCGGATGGCGGACGGGCTCGGCCTCGCGAGCGAGGTGGTCTCGATCGACCCCATCCTGGAGGCCGCCGGCTGCTACCGCGAGCAGGAGGAGGCCATCCGCGCGGTGCTCCCCGAGTACGGCGAGGGCTGGCGATCGAAGATCGTGGTCCCGCCGCTCCGCGAGGGCGATCGCCTCAACGTCCCCTCGCTGGTGGCGCAGGATCCGCGCGGGGAGGTGCGCCGGGCGCGGCTCTCCGCCGATGCTTACCGGCGCCTCGTCGCCGCGACCAACATGAAGCAGCGGACGCGGAAGCAGATCGAGTACTTCCACGCCGACCGGCTCGGCTTCGCGGTCGCCGGGACGCCCAACCGCCTCGAGCCTCGACCAGGGCTTCTTCGTGAAGAACGGCGACGGCGCCGCCGACGTGAAGCCCATCGCGCACCTGTACAAGACGCAGGTCTACGCGCTCGCGGAGCACCTCGACGTGCCGGCGGAGATCCGGGCGCGCGCGCCGACGACCGACACGTTCGGCATGGCGCAGACGCAGGAGGAGTTCTACTTCGCGCTCCCGTACGCGGCGATGGACCTCTGCCTCTGGGGCAAGAACCACGGCACGGACCCTGCCGAGGTCGCCGCCGCGCTGGGCACGACGGCGGAGATCGTCGCCGCCGTGTACCGCGACATCGCCCAGAAGCGCCGGGCGACGCGCTACCTCCACGAGCGGCCGCTCGTCGTCGATCCCGTGCGCGAGATCGAGATCGACGCCGGCGCGCCGGGGAGCGCCGTCTGATGTGCGGCGTCGCCGGGATCCTCAACCTCGCGGACGGGCCACCTCCCTCGTTCGAGGAGCTCGGCCGGATGATCGGCGCCATCCGCCACCGCGGCCCCGACGAGCTCGGCGCCTACCGCGACGCCCACGTCGGGCTCGCGCACGCGCGGCTCGCGATCCTCGACATCGCCGGCGGGCGGCAGCCCTTCGCCGGCGCGTCCGGCGACGTGTGGGTCTCGTACAACGGGGAGATCTACAACCACGCGGAGCTCCGCGCCGAGCTCGAGGCGCGCGGGCAAAGGTTCCGGACGCGCTCCGACACGGAGGTGCTGGTCGCGGCCTACGAGGCCTTCGGCGACGCCTGCGTGGAGCGCTTCGAGGGGCAGTTCGCCTTCGCCCTCTGGGACGCGCGGCGGCGGCGGCTCCTGCTCGCGCGCGACCGCTTCGGCGTCCGTCCGCTGCACGTGGTGCGCGCGGGGCGGCGGCTCGCCTTCGCCTCCGAGGCGAAGGCCCTGTTCCAGCTCGACGAGGTGCCGCGGGCCATCGACCCCGTGGGGCTCTCTCAGGTCTTCACCTTCTGGGGCCCGCTCGCACCGCGCACCGCCCTCGCGGGCATCTCCGAGATCCGGCCCGGCCACCTCGCCGTCGTCGAGCCCGGCGGCGAGCTTCCGGGAGCGCGCCTGGTTCGAGCCGCGCTTCCCCGAGGCCGGCGCTTCCCCGGCGCGCGCCCCCTCGCTCGACGAGAGCGAGGCCGCGCTCCACGAAGCGCTCTCGCGCGCCACGGCGCAGAGGCTCGCGTCCGCCGACGTGCCGGTCGGCTGCTACCTCTCCGGGGGGCTCGACTCGGCCCTCGTCGCCGCGCTCGCGCGCCGCGCCCACCCGGGCGCAGCCCGCACCTTCTCGATCCGCTTCGACGATCCCGCGCTCGACGAGGGCCGCTACCAGCGCCTCGTCGCCGAGCGGATCGAGGCGCGGCACGACGAGCTCACCGTCGGACGCGCGGACGTGGCGCGCGCCTTCGACGAGGTCGTCTACCACGTCGAGCGCCCCGTGCTCCGCGCCGGCCCGGCGCCCATGTTCCTGCTCTCGCGCGCCGTGCGCGACGCCGGCATCAAGGTCGTGCTCACCGGCGAGGGGGCCGACGAGGTCCTCGGCGGGTACGACCTCTTCCGGGAGGCCAAGGTGCGCGCGTTCATCGCGCGGCAGCCCGGCTCGCCGAGCCGCCCGCTGCTCCTCGACCGCCTCTACCCCTGGATGGATCACGCCCCGCGCGAGGCGCGCGAGATGGCGCGGCGCTTCTTCATGCGCGACCTCGATCCGGCGGCGCCGCTCTTCTCGCACCTGCCCCGCTTCCGCGCGGCGGCGGCGCTGAAGCGGCTCTTCGCGCCAGGGATCCGCGACGCGCTCGCGGGGTACGACGCCATGGCCGAGCTCGCGGCCGGGCTCCCCGAGGGCTTCGCGCGGTTCGGCCCGCTCGGGCGCGCCCAGTACCTCGAGGTGCGCACGCTGCTCGCGCCGTACATCCTCTCGGCGCAGGGGGACCGCGTTGGCATGGCCCACGCCGTCGAGGGCCGGTTCCCCTTCCTCGACGGGGGCGTCTTCGCGTGCGCCGCGCGGATGCCGGAGGACCACAAGCTCCGGGTGCTCGACGAGAAGCACGTGGAGAAGCGCGTCGCCGCGCGCCTCGTCCCGCCGGAGATCCTCGCGCGGCCGAAGCAGCCGTACCGCGCGCCCGACGCGGCGAGCTTCCTCGAGCCGGCCGCGCCCGCGTACGTGGCCGAGCTGCTCGGCGAGCCGATGCTGCGCGAGGCTGGGCTCTTCGACCCTGCGGGGGTCGCGAGGCTCGTCGCCAAGTGCCGCGGGGCGGAGGGCCGCCCGCTCGGCAACGCCGACAACATGGCCTTCCTCGGGGTGCTCTCGGCGCAGCTCGTCTGGTTCGGCCTCTGCCGCGAGGCGCCGCGGCGAGGCCCGCCGCCGCCCATGCGGATCGTGGATCGCGCCGTGTGATCGGGGGGAGCGGAGATGTTGCTTCACGGGTTCCTGGAGGAGAGCGCGCGGCGGCGCGGCGACCACCCGGCGATCGTCCGCGGCGACGAGCGGCTCTCGTTCGGCGAGATCGACCGCCGCGCCGACCGCCTGGCGCGCGCGCTCGTCCGCCGCGGCGTCGCGCGCGGCGATCGCGTGGCCATCCTGGGCGACGCGCGGGCCGAGCCGGTGATCGCCCTGTGGGCTGCCCTCAAGGCCAACGCGGTCTTCATGGTCGTGAGCCGCGAGCTGAGGGAGGACAAGCTCGCGCACATCCTCCGCGACTCCGGCGCGCGCGCGCTCGTCGGCCCGGCCCGCGTCCTCGATCGCGTCGCCGGCGCGTGGGCGGCGGCGCCGGATTCCGCGGCCCTCGTCGCGTACGGAGGCGCGCCGCCGCCGCTCCCCGAGGGCTGGGCGGCGATTCGGGAGGAGGCGCTCGCGGGCGGCGACGAGGGGCCGCCCCGCAGGCTCTCCATCGACCAGGACCTCGCCTCGATCGTCTACACCTCGGGCAGCACGGGCGAGCCCAAGGGCGTGATGCTCACGCACGCCAACATGATTGCGGCGGCGACGAGCATCACCACCTACCTCGAAGCGCGCGAGGACGACGTGGTCCTCGACGCGCTCTCCCTCGCCTTCGACTACGGGCTCTACCAGGTGCTGATGGCGGCGAAGGTCGGCGCCACCGTCGTGCTCGAGGACGGCTTCACCTACCCCGGGGCGGTGATGGAGGCCGTGGAGCGCGAACAGGTCACGGTCTTCCCCGGCGTGCCCACGATGTTCGCCGTCCTCGCGCAGATGGGCCAGGCGGCGTGGGACCTCTCCGGTGTCCGCACGGTGACGAACACCGCGGCCGCGCTCGCGCCGGCGCACATCGAGGCCATCCGGCGCATCTTCCCGCGGGCGCGCCTCTTCTCGATGTACGGCCTCACGGAGTGCAAGCGCTGCACCTACCTGCCGCCGGAGGACCTCGATCGGAAGCCCGGCAGCGTGGGGATCGCCATCCCCAACACCGAGCTCTGGATCGAGGACGGCGCGGGCAGGCGCCTCGGCCCGGGCGAGGTGGGCGAGCTGGTGATCCGCGGCGCCACCGTGATGCGCGGTTACTGGCGCAAGCCGGAGGCGACGGCGGCGCGGCTCCACCCGGGGCCGATCCCGGGCGAGCGGGTGCTCCACACCGGCGACCTCTGCAAGCTCGACGAGGACGGCTACCTCTACTTCGTCGCGCGGGGGGACGACGTGATCAAGTCGCGCGGCGAGAAGGTGGCGCCGCGCGAGGTCGAGGACGCGCTCTACGCGCTGCCGGGCGTGCGCGAGGCGGCCGTCGTGGGCGTGCCCGATCCCATCCTGGGCCAGGCGGTGAAGGCCTTCGTCGTGGTCGATCCGGCCCTCGGGTACACGGCGCGGGACGTCATCGCCCACTGCCGGAGCCTGCTCTTGCCCCATATGATCCCGAAGCACGTCGAGATCCGCGACGCGCTTCCGCGTACGGATACGGGCAAGATCAAGAAGAGCGGGCTCGTCTGACGCGGCCGGGAGATCAGGGAGATGAGCAGCACCATCCGCGACTCGGTTCACGCCTTCGTCCTCGAGGCCTTCTACGCCCCGGCCGATTCTCGGCGACGGCGACTCCCTCCTCGACACCGGGACGATGGATTCGACGGGCGTGCTCGAGCTCATCGCCTTCCTGGAGAAGCGCTTCGGCATCGCCGTCGGCGACCGCGAGATCCACCCCGACAACCTCGACTTCATCACGAAGATCACCGCCTTCGTCGACGGCAAGCTCGCCGAGCGGAGCGGCCCCTCCTCGCGCCCCCGCGAGCCCGCGCCCGTGAGCGGGGGCGCGGCCCCCCCGTCGATCGAGGGCCACGTTTGAGCCGGATACGCCCGTTCCGCACCGACGACGTGCCGGCCGTTGCGGAGCTCTGGGTGCGCGTGTTCCGGCGGGGCGCCACGCGGGAGGGCGTGGCGCGCTACCTCCGCCAGGTCTTCGGCGATCCGCCGGCGCGCGAGGAGGGGATCACCTCGCTCGTCCACGAGGACGACGCCGGCGCCGTCGCGGGCTTCGTCGGCGCGCTCCCCCGCCGGATGGTCTTCCGCGGCCGCGCCATCCGCGCCGCGGTGGCGACCCAGCTCATGGTCGATCCGGCGCGGCGGCGCCCCTTCGCCGCGTTCGATCTGCTCCGCGCGCTCTTCTCCGGGCCGCAGGATCTCCACGTTCAGCGACGGCGCCAACGAGCGCTCGGCGGCCGTCTGGGAGCGCTCGGGCGGCGAGGTCGTGCGCCTCTACAGCCTCGACTGGACGCGCGTCCTCCGCCCCGCCGGCTTCCTCCGGCACCGGATTCGAGCGCGCCGGCGCGCTCGGCCCGGCGCGCGCCGCGGCGCCCCTCTGCCGCGCGACCGACGAGCTCGCGGCCCACGTCTCGAGCCGCGTGCTCAAGATCGACCGCGGCTCGGCGCTGGGCGTCCCCCTCGGCCCCCCGCGCCCGCGGCTCGCCGAGGAGGTCGTGGACGCCGCCGCCGTGCGCGCGCTCCTCACCGAGGCGCGCCCGAGCCTGTATCCGAGCTATGACGGCCCCACGCTCCCCTGGCTCCTCGAGCACGCCGCAGAGACGCGCCGGCACGGCGCGCTCCGCGCCCGCCTCTGCCTCGATTGGAAGGGCGAGCCCGCCGGCTGGTACGTGTATTACGCAAAGGCAGGCGGCGTCAGCCAGGTGCTCCAGTTCGGCGGCCGGCGCGGCGCCATCGGGGACGTGCTCACCAACCTGTTCTCCGACGCGTACCGTACGGGCTCGGTCGCCGTCGCCGGCCAGGCCGAGCCCCGCTGGCTCCGCGAGATCACCGACGCGCAGGCGAGCCTGTCGTGCAACAGCCTCGGCGTCCTGGTCCACGCGCGCGACGGCGAGATCGTGGGCGCCATCCAGCGCGGGGACGCGTTCCTGTCGCGCCTCGACGGCGAGTGGTGGCTGCGCTTCGGCGCCGACCCGCTGGTGGCGTAGCGACCACGCGCCGCTCGATGCGGTGCCGCACGACGCGTCGACGCGTGCGGCGTCGCCCTGCAGAGCCAAGCGAAATCGTTGCCCATTGGCTTGCCTTTCTCGCCGACGCCGGCGAGGGTTCCCTCATGCCCGTGCGTTCGCGCGACGACGACGCCGCACAGCCCCACGATCGCCTGGTGAAGTTCGCCTTCTCGCGCCACGAGCACGCCGTCGGCCTCCTCAAGGCCGTGCTCGCCCCCGGGGTCGCCGAGACGGTCGCGTGGGACACGCTCCGGCTGGAGAGTGGCAGTCACGTCGAGCCCGCGCTGCGCAGCCGGCACGTCGACCTGCTCTTCTCGGGCGAGCAGGTCTACGTCTGATTTTCTCGTCGAGCAGCAGCGCAAGGTCGACAAGCTCATGGTCTTCCGCATGGGCACGTACATGTGGGACATCTGGCGGGGGCTCCTGCGACGCGAGCGGGCGCGCGACACGCTCCCGCCCATCGTCCCGATCCTCATCCACCACAGCGAGACGGGCTGGACGGCGGCCACGTCGTTTCAGGATGTCGTGCGCATCCCGGAGCATTTCGAGCGCCGCGCTCGCCCCGCACGTGCCGAGCTTCGAGATGGCAGTCATCGACGTGAGCCCTGGTCAGGCGACGCGCATCGTCGAGCGCATGCTGACGGGGTTCGGCAGGATGGTGCTGTTCTGCCTCTCGGCCGCGGGCAACGATGACCGGCTCAGGGAGGGGATCCGCCGCATGACGGAGGCGCTCGATGCCACGATTGCCGGGCTCGACGGCGTCGATGCGCTCCATGCCCTGTTGCGCTACCTTCTGGCCACGCACCAGAAGATGAAAGCGTCGGCGATTGTGGACCTCCTGGAAGCGACGACGAGCGGGAAACGGAAGAAGGTCATCATGGACGAGCTGGACGTCTTCAGGGTCGAGGGGCGCAAAGAGGGGAAGGCCGAGGGGCGCCAGGAAGGAGCCGCCAAGGTGCTGCTGCTCCAGCTCAAGGCGCGGTTCGGCGCGGTTCCGGCCGATGCGAAGGCCCGGATCCTCGCCGCGAAGGAGGCGACGCTCGCGCGCTGGTCGCTCCGGGTGCTGACGGCGCCGACGCTCGACGCCGTGCTGGGCGGCAAGGCGAAGAAGGCCGCGCCTGCGCGGCGGCCGGCGGCGCGCAGGCGCCCGCGGGCGGCTTGAAAACGAGGGGGCGCCTGCCCGTAGAGCAAGCGCCCCCTCTCCTTCTTCACTACTTCGATCCGATCACTTCACGAGCACCGACACCGGCGAGGTGAAGTCGCTCGTGCCCTTCGCGGTGCGGCTCGCGGCGCGGGCCCACCACGTGCCCTTGGCGGGGCTCGGGACGAGGTGGACGGCGCCGTTGCCGTCCAGCTCCTTCCACGACCCGGCCGAGACCGGGTTGGGGCTGAGCTGCACCACGCAGGTGCGCATCCCGGGCGCGCGGTCGACGTGGATGCGCAGGCGGTCGCGCTTCGGATCGTACGCGAGGTCGACCCCGAGCGGCACGACGAGCGGGTTGATCGTCTTGCCGCGCGGGGCGCCGCCGAGCGCGGCGACGTCGTTCTCCGTGATCACGTACTTCTCGCCCGTGGTCACGAAGACGCCGTACGCGCTGTCCCACGCCGTCACGCCCAGGAAGAGCGCGGTGCGCGCCGTCAGGTACGCCGCGTGCGCCGTGGAGTACCCGTCCATGAGCGCCTTGAGCGAGATCGTCTGCTTCCCGACCTCGTCGGCCGCCGCCTTGAGATCCGCGTTCTTCTGGTAGAGCGGGCTCTGGGGGGCCTGGCTCGTGACCTTGACGCCGCGCTCGTAGCGCGTCGCCGCGGACACCTTGTCGGGGCCCACCAGGAACAGGATCGATGGAACGTTCACGTGTTTCATGTGCTTCCTCCTTGTCGTGCCGCCCGCGGGCGGCTCGTCCTTTCAATTACGTATGCCGGCCTCGAGACCCACTCTACGGACGGACCGGTCGATTTTCTTTTCCGCCTACAACCCCTATCTGGGTTGGGGGGCCAAACCGACACCACCCAATCGACCGGTGCGCTCGGTTTTTTCTGGAGGTCGCGCCGACGCGGCCGAAAATCGGCCTCCCGAGCGTCGAGATCCGCGTCGCCGCGGCGAGGACTCCTGACCGTGCGAGGACGAGCCGCCACGTCGGGGCCGAGCGTCTCGGTGAACGGACGGAGAATCGATCCCCTGGAGAGAAGGACCGTGGCCGCGCGCCGGAGACTCGTGCCCTCACGGGGACGACACGTCGCGTCACGACCACGATCCTCGTCGGCGCGACGAGGATCCTTCCCGGAGTGACGACGCATCGTCACGCGACGCCGGCGATCCTTGCCGGCGCGACCGAGGATCGCCTCCTCTCCGCGCGGGCTCTTCGCCGCGCGACGCGCGCTCCTGGACACCGTGCGAGCGCTCTTCCTCCGGCGGTGCCGGTTCGGCGTGCGTCGAGGAGGAAGCTTCGTCGCCGGGCGACGACTCCTCGTCCTGCGGGGCGGGATCGTCCTCCTCGGACGAAGCGCCTCCGGCGAGCGAGGAAGATTCTTGGTCGATCGGTGGAGGCTCCGGATCGATCGACGGAGGTTCCGGATCGAACGACCGAGACTCTTCCCCGCACGACCTGGATACGCGGCGCGCTCCGGGCGGCGCTGCGCCGAGGGGGGAGCAGCCTCCTCCTTCGCGGGGAAGATCCTCCCGCGTCGGGGAAGAGTCTGGTCACTTCGCCCCGGACTCTCGGCCCTTCGGAGACGACTCCGGGCCGCGCCGCGAGGATCCTCCCCGCTTCACGGGCGACGCTGCGCAAAAAGGGGAGCGGTCTCCTTGCTCGCGGGGAGGATCCTTCCCCTGCGGGGAAGAATCTCCTCCCTTCGGAAAGGATCCCGGGCGAATCGGCGAGGATCCTCTCCGCTTCATGGGCGACGCTGCGCCAGAAGGGCAGCGGTTCCCTCGCTCGTGGGGAGGATCCTTCCCCCTCGGACGAGACTCTCGTCCGTTCGAAGACGACTCCGGACCGCGCGGCGAGGATCCTCCCCACTTCGCGGGCGGCGCTGCGCCGAGAGGCGAGCAGTCTCCTCCCTCGCGGGGAGGATCCTCGTCGATGGGGAACGAGTCTGGACCGCGCGGAGGAGGATCTTCTCGAATCGGACCGGAGTCCGGACCGCGCGGAGGAGGATCGGGTCGCTTCGAAGGAGGATCTTCGAGGCGCGGAGGAGCATCCCCTCGCCCCGGAGCGCGCAAGCCCGCGTCTTCCCCCGTGCGCCCTCCCGCCATACCCTGAGCCCGAGGCGCGGCCCCGCATGCCCCCGGACACCCCCTACACGGTCGAGCTGCACCTCTCTCGATCCCTCGACGTCACCCAGCGCGCCGATTGCTTCGACCTGGAGCTGGTCGACGGAGAGCGCGTCGGCACCGGCGCGCGCCGCCGCGCCGGCATCGCGTTCCTCGACCTCCGGGCACAGGTCATACCCGGCGCCGCCATCTCCATCGATCGCTTCCTCGACGCCTTTCTTCGCGGCAACGCTGGCACGCAGCAGGACGGCCTCGACTTCGGCCGGCACCTGCTCGGGCAGATCCTCTCCGACCTCGAGGTGCGCGTGCTCTGGGACGACATCCAGGCGCGGCGGAGGGCGCAGAAGCGGCCGCTGCGGCTGGAGCTGATCCTTCCGGCGGACGAGGCGGGCCTGGTCTCCGACATCCCCTTCGAGCTGCTCGCCGACGATGACGGCTTCCTCTTCCGGAAGGCCGGCGCGGCCCTCGTGCGAACAATCCGGCGGCTCCCGGTTCGCGCGGCGAAGCTGGAAGAGGGCGACGCGGTGCTCGTGGCGTGGGCCAACCCGAAGACGGCGGAGCGGCTCCCGCAGGATGTCTTCGACCGGCACGAGGAGCGCACGCGTGAGGCCGCCGAGGCGGCCGGCCTCGCGCCCCGGGAGCCGTGCCGGCACGCGACCTTCCCCGTGCTGGAGGAGCAGCTCTCGAAGGCGCCGGGCACGCCGGTCGTCTCGCTCATCGCCCACGGTGACGCCGAGGGAGGCGCCGCCTGGCTCCACCGGACGGGCTATCCCGCTTACCCCGACGACCTCGGCACGCCGGTGGAGGCGCGCGACCTGGCCCGCGCCTTCCGTCGCGGCAAGGTCCAGCTCGCGCTGCTCTGGACCTGCCACGGCGGCCGCCCCAACGCGGTCTCCGGCGCGCTCGCGACCACGCTGCTCCAGGAGGAGCACGGCGACGTCGCGGCGGTCGTCGCCTCGCACGCCGCGCTCCGGGCGGAGAGCACCGCGGCGATGGTCGGCCGCCTCTTCGGATCGCTCCGCGCGCCCGCCGGCGGCGACGTGGAGCGGGCCCTCTCCGAGGCGAGGCTGGCCCTCCCCGAGACGGACCTCCAGTGGGCCGCGCCGGTCTACTACGCGCGCCCGGATCGCCACCGGACCGTCACCCTGGCCGAGGCCGCCGAGTCCCTCCGCGAGCCCGCGCCCCGCCCCGGCGAGGTCGAGAGAGCCCCCGAGCAGAGCGTCCACTTCCGGGGACGCGACGACGAAATCGCCCGCGGCATCGCCTACCTCCGCACCGGCCGGTGGGTGACATTCACCGGCCTGCCCGGGATGGGGAAGACCGAGGTCGCGCTCGCGGTCGCCAAGCAGGCAGCGGAGGATCCGGCGCTCGGGCTACGCCCGCGCCCTCTGGATTGCCCTCGACGGGGTGACCCGGCCGCCTCGCTGCGGGCCACAATCGCCTCCGCCTTCGGCATCGCCCCCGATCAGTGCACGGACGACGCCGCCCTCGCCCGGCGCATCGGCGAGGCGCGAGTGCTCCTCGTGCTGGACAACACCGAGGACCCGATCCGCGCGGACCGCGGCGGCATGAGGACGCTGCTCGACACGCTCCTCCGGGAGTGCCGGGGCTCTCCTTCCTCCTCGCCACGCGCGAGCGGCTCGGCAACCTCCAGGCGGGCGAGGAGCACCCGGTCCCCGTGGGCCGGCTCCGCGAGGACGACGCGCGCCGCGTCTTCCTCTCGGTGGCGGGCGAGCGTCTCTCGGCGGAGGAGCGGGGCTCGCCGTCGCTGGACACGCTCCTCCGGTGGCTCGACGGCCACCCTCTCTCGATCGTGCTTGTGGCGCGGCAGGTTGGCACGATGCGCCTTCCGGATCTGCTCCGGCGGCTGGAGGCGAAGGGGGCCGACGCGGTGCACGCGGCGGAGCTGTTCGGGGAGGAGGCGACCGGGGGCAGGGACGAGCGGCTGACGCGGCTCGCGAGCAGCTTGAGCCTGTCGTACGCGCCGCTGGCGGAGAAGCAGCCGGGGGCGGCGGAGATGTTCGCGTGGCTCGGGCACTTCCCAGCTGGGTTGCCAGAGGTGCTGGTTCCGGAGTGTTCGGGGAGGAGGGAGCGGAGCGGAGGGCGGTGCTGCTGCGGCGAGGGCTCGCGGAGGAGGTGGGGAGGGAGAAGCGGCTGGTGATGCCGGCGCCGGTGCGGGCGTATGCGAGGGCGCGGGCGGGGGAGCTGCCGGAGGGGAGCGGGCCCAGGGTGGTGGTGTGCGGGCACACGCACGCGGCGCGGGAGATCGATCTCGGGGACGGGAGGGTCTACCTGAACTGCGGGACGTGGATGGATTTGATGAAGCTGCCCGCGCTCGGGGACGATGCGGCGGTGAAGGTGTTCATCGACTCGATCGAGGCCGGGGACGTGCCGCGGGTCCGGATGCGGACGTACGTGGAGGTGACGGAGGCGGGAGCCGCGCTCCGGGACTGGGCGCCCGGAGGATGAGGGTGGACGGGGACGCTCACCCGTCGGCGTCCAACAGCCGCATCGCCTCGTTACTCCGCCTTTTCACCGGCACGCTCGAGCAGGCGCCGCAGAAAGTGAACGTCGGGCGCGTCCTTGTCGCGGACCGATGAGCCCTTCATCCGCCACAGGAGCTCGGGCGACGCGAACGGGATCGGGACCCCGTCGATCTCGTGCACCACGATCTCGTCGGCGGCCTCGGCATACGCGATCCCGCTCGCGGACGTCATGAGATCGACGACGATCTCGTCCGCCACGCGAACGACGACGTACTCGGTGAGCTCGCCCGGCGAGAGCCCGCGGCCGCGTGATCGGGTAGGCGCGCGACCGCTTCGATCACGCGCGCCTCGTTGTCGGCGCCGGGCTCGACCAGCAGGTCGATGTCCATCGTCCTTCGGTCGTATCCGGCCGCGCGCACGGCGAACCCGCCGATGACGACGTACTTCGCCCCCTGCTCGTTGAGGTCCCGGCAGAGCTTCACGAGATCCTCGACCGAGGGCTCGCGGGACTCTAGGACGCTCGGGGGCGGGTGATCATCTCCCACATCCACCTGTCGGCCTCTTCGTGGCTCCGGAAGCGGTACACCCCGCGCGGCACGAAGGGCGTCGGGAACGCCCGGCGCCACGCAGCCGCGGCAGCGCTCGTATCCCCCGCGCCCCCGAGGGCAGGGGGGTTGCGCCGCCGCCCCACGACGCGCACGGGCCCCTCGTCGTCTCGGTGCTCCTGCGCCATGCCGTTCAGGCCTCGATGGCCTCCTCAGGCACGAGCGCGGGGCTGAACGAGAACGTCACCTTCTCGTCCACCACGTCGACCTCGACGTGCCCGCCGTTCTCCAGCTTGCCGAAGAGCAGCTCGTCGCCGAGCGGCTTCTTCACCTCGCCGTCGATCACGCGGGCGAGGGGGCGCGCGCCGTTGGCCGGGTCGTAGCCCTTCTCGCCCAGGTACTGCTTGGCCCGCGGGGTGACGGAGATGGTGACGCCCTTGTCGGCGAGCATCGCGCCGAGCTCCCGGACGAACTTGTCGACGATGCTCCCCATCACCGCCGGGTCGAGCGCCTTGAACATGATACGCGCGTCGAGGCGGTTCCGGAACTCGGGGCTGAAGAGGTTCTTGTACGCCTTGTCGTCGTCGCCCGCCGTGCCGCGCTCGCCGAAGCCGACGCGCGCCTGGGCGAGCTCCCGCGCGCCGACGTTGCTGGTCATGATGAGGACCACGTGGCGGAAATCGCTCTTCTTGCCGTTGTTGTCCGTCAAGGTGCCGTGGTCCATCACCTGGAGCAGGACGCTGAAGACGTCGGGGTGCGCCTTCTCGATCTCGTCGAGGAGCAGGACGGCGTGCGGCGTCTTGGCGATGGCCTCGGTGAGCAGGCCGCCGCGGTCGAAGCCGACGTAGCCCGGGGGCGCGCCGATGAGGCGGGAGACGGTGTGCCGCTCCTGGTACTCGCTCATGTCGAAGCGCAGGAACGCGACGCCCATCGTCTTGGCGAGCTGCTTGGCCAGCTCCGTCTTGCCGACGCCCGTCGGGCCGCTGAAGAGGAAGGAGCCGATGGGTTTCTCGGGCGCGCGGAGACCCGCCCTCGAGAGCTTGATCGCGGCGGAGAGCTGGCTCACCGCCTCTTCCTGGCCGAAGATGACGCCCTGGAGCGACTTCTCGAGGTCGCGGAGCTGCTCCTTGTCCGAGGCCGAGACCTGGCGCGGGGGGATCTGCGCCATCTTGGCGACCACCTGCTCGACGTCGTGGACCGTGACGACGTAGCCCTCGCCGTGGGCGAGGCGCGCCGCGGCGCCCGACTCGTCCAGCAGATCGATGGCCTTGTCGGGGAGGCGCCGGTCCTGCAGGTACCGGCTGGCGAGCTTGGCCGCGGCCTCGACCGCCTCGGGGTGGTACGTGACGGTGTGGAACTCCTCGTACTGCTTCTGCAGGCCCTGGAGGATCTTCACCGTCTCGGCCTCGCTCGGCTCGCCCACCTCGATGCGCTGGAAGCGCCGGGCGAGGGCGCTGTCGCGCTCGAGGTGCCCGCGGTACTCCTGGAAGGTGGTCGCGCCGATGCAGCGCAGCCTGCCCGAGGTGAGCGCCGGCTTGAGGAGGTTCGAGGCGTCGATGGTGCCGCCGCTGGTGGCGCCGGCGCCGATGACGGTGTGGATCTCGTCGATGAAGAGGACGCTGCCCGTCTGCTTCTCAAGCGCCTTGATGACGGCCTTGAGCCGGTTCTCGAAGTCGCCGCGGAACTTGGTGCCCGCGAGCAGGGCGCCCATGTCGAGCGCGTAGACCGTCGCCCCCTGGAGGGGCTTGGGCACCTCGCCCTTGTGGATTTTCTGCGCCAGGCCCTCGACGATCGCCGTCTTGCCGACGCCCGCGTCGCCGATGAGCAGCGGGTTGTTCTTGCGCCGGCGGGCGAGGACGTGGATGGCGCGGGAGACCTCGTTCTCACGGCCGACGAGCGGGTCGATGCGCCCCTCGGCGGCCTCCTTGTTGAGGTTGGTCGTGAAGGCGGCGAGCGGGTCCTTGACGGGGGCGGGGCCGTCCTCGTCGTCCTGGCCTGGGCTGGCGCCGCCCGGATCCTCGCGCCCCACATCGTCCTGGCCGGTCTTGGAGACGCCGTGGGAGATGTAGTTCACGACGTCGAAGCGGGTGACGCCCTGCTCGCCCAGCATCGACACCGCCGGGCAGTCGCGCTCGGCGAAGAGAGCGACGAGGACGTTCGCGCCCTTGAGCTCCTTCTTCCCGAGCTCTGCACGTGCATGGCCGCCCGCTGCACGGCGCGGTTGAAGCCGAGCGAGAGCGAGGGGAACTGGCTCTCCGCCTCCTCCGGCAACGGCTGCACCTCGGTGTCCAGGAAGCGCTCGAGCCGCTTCTTCAGCGCGGCCGGATCGCCGCCCGCGTGGCGGAGGATGCCCGCCGTCTCCTCGTCGAAGAGGAGCGCGTATAGCAGGTGCTCGACCGTGACGAACTCGTGCCGCCGCCGCGCCGCCTCGCGCTGGGCGAGGGCGAAGGCAATCTCGACTTCCGGGCTGACGCGCATGGTTACTCGGGCTCCACCGTGAGCCGAAGGGGCATCCCGTGCTCCTTGGCGTAATCCTGGACTTGAGCGACCTTCGTTTCTGCCACGTCCTTGGTGTAGACGCCCGCGATGCCGTGCCCCCGGTGGTGGACGCTGAGCATGATGTGCGTCGCCTCCGTCTCCGACTTGTGGAAGAACTTCATCAAAACCAGCACGACGAACTCCATGGTCGTGTAGTCGTCGTTGTGGAACACGACCTTGAAGCGGCGCACCTTCTCGAGCTTGGCGCTGCGCTTGGTCGCGAGGTCGCCCTCGTGATCTTCCTTCTCGCGCGGGTCGCTGGCCATCGGGTCTCGCACTATAGCAAGCAGGGCCGGGTCCCGCTCGGTCCCTCCGTCCGGACCCGGTCGCTCGGGTTCCTTTCCTAACCACGCGGCGGCCGCGCGCTACCCTCCCGAGCCCGAGCGACGCCAGGCGCAGGATGCCAGGCGCAGGAGAGGGGCCGCGCCGCGCCGACGCCGCCCTCGGCCCGGCCCTCGACCAGATCGACGCGCAGGGCGAAGCTCCCGACCCCGTCGCCGAAGCGCGCCCACACGGCCGCGACGCAAGCCTCCCCGCCGGTCATGCGCAGCCGGTACACCCCCTGGTCGTCCGTGCGGCGCTCGTTGCCGTCGATCCGCGCGACGAGCGGGCGGCCCGCCACGTTCACGGCCGTGTCGAAGGGCTTCTTGCCACAGACCGGGAAGCGGTCGGGGTGCTCGGAGGCGGCGTCGAAGCGGGTCCACCCCTCGAGCCCGAGCGGGGCGAGGCGCTCGCCGGGGGCGGGGTACGGGAGGATGCGGTAGACGCCGAAGCCCGGGTCGAGCTCCCGGATCACGAGGCCGCGGGGCACGGGATCCTCGGCGGAGAGGTTGGCGGCGGCGCCGGCGAAGGTGAGCACGCTGCGGGGGTCCTCCCCCCACTGCCAGAGCATGAGGTCGGACCCTTCGATCCAGGCGAGCGGGCCGCGGCGCGCGGCGGCGACGCCGATCTGGTTCTGGATCGACAAGGCGCTGGGGACCTCCGCCGTCTCGTAGGCCCCGTCCGGCTCGACCCGGACGAGCATCGTCCGGTCGCTGGACGCGATCGAGAGGAGGGCCTTGCCGCCCTTGTACGCGAGCGTGGTGAGCGAGGCGTTCTCGGACGCCCACGGCGGCGCGGGGGCGCTCCAGGTGCGGGGCACGGCGCCGATGTCGAACTTGTCGAGCCAGCCCGCCGCCCAGACGTGCGCGGCATCGTCGTGCGCGAAGGCGATCGAGGTGACGAAGCTGCCGGCGGGGCCCGCCGTGACCAGCACGTCCGCGCTCGCGCCGGACGCCTTCAGCGCGGCCCCGACGGCGGCCTTCAGAAGGGCGTCGATCGACTGGGCCCCGGGCGGCGCGCCCGGCGAGTGGCCAGGCGTGGTGCACACCAGCGTGGGAGCGGCGGGCTCCGGTCCGTCGTCCGGCACCGCGACCACGCTCTCGGGCGGGCCCTCCGGCGGCGACGGCTCGGCGGGGCCCCAGCCGACACGGACGAGGTTGCCCACGCGCGCGCCGTACGGGCTCACCACGATGTCTGCCCCTGCGCTCTTCCCCAGGGCGGCGACCTCCTGGTCGAGGCCGCGCGGCGGCGGCACGTCGGCCCACGTGGCGCCCCCGTCGGAGCTCACCAGCACGTGCCCGGGGCCGACGGCGATCCCGTGCGCACCGTGGAGGAGCGCGTACCGGGCGCCGGGGATCGGGATCGCGGCGGCGGGCACGGCCGCGGAGCGCTGGATGACCACGTAGGCGCCGTTCTCGTCGCCGAGCACGAAGTGCAGCGCGTGGTCCTTGTCCTCCTCGATCGGGCTCAGGAGCGAGAGCTTGCCGTGCCCTTTGGCGAAGAAGATGAGCGGGTGCTTGACGGTGCCGCTGCGCTGGGAGACCTCGACGTGCGGCTCCCCTGCGTCGTCCCAGATGCCCTGCACGGTGGCCTGCCTTCCCCCGGAGAGGCCGCTCGTGACGTGGTCGCCCGGCGCCGGACGGGTGCTCGTGTCGGTCCCCCAGCTCTTGTCGCCGCCCGCGACGCCGGTGACGCGCGTGTGCGCGATGTCCACGAGCGCGACGAGCCCGTCCGCGCTCACGTGCACCCGGCCCCCGGCCTCCGCGCCACCGTCGTCGATCGCGAGCACGAACGGGTTCTGCTCGGACCCTCTCATCCAGTACTCGAGCGGAAGCTCGTCGCCGCGCGGCGGCGGAACCCGGAGCGCCGCCTCGTCGCCCAGCACGCGCGTCCCTCCGCGGAAGGGCCCGAGCGTCGCGGCGGCGACGTCGACGATCGCGGGCCGGTGGTCCGCGTCCCGCGCTTCGACCGCCCCGTCCCGGAACCGGATGGACTGGACGCGGGCGGCGTCGCCCGCGCCCGTCTCGCGCACGAGGCGCCAGGACGCGCCGCCGTCCGTGGTCGCGGCCAGCCCGACGCCCACCAGGAAGGCGGCGCCCTCGCGCTCGTTCCGGAAGACGAACCCGAGCGGACGGGCGGCGGGGATGCCGCGGGGGATGGGCGCCCAGCGCCCGGCCTCGACGTCGATGAAGTCGCTCTCCCCGCCGTGATCGGTCCACACCGCTGCCAGCCCGGGGAACGCGTCGACCCCGCCGATCTTCCTCGTCCTGGTCCCCCGCGCGATGGGGACGCCCGGGCCGAGCGGATCGTCGAAGCGGTAGACCCCGCGCTCCCCGACGCCGACGACGCGGAGCTTGCCGCCCCCGACGGGGACGACGGCGAGGTCGAGGAGCAGGTCGGGCGCCTGCGCGGTCTCGAAGCGTACGCCTTGGCGGTCGACGAGCGCGCGGCGCCCGCCGAGCAGGACCAGCGTGGAGCGCCCGAGCGTGGGGCCCCACAGGTTCCTGCCGCGCCGATCGAACCACCGGGCCGGCGCGCGCTCCAGGGGGGGCGGCCGTACGATGGGCGCGGCGGAGGGCGCCGGGCCGGCGGGCGGGACGTCGATGGGTAGGGACGGCGCGTTCGCACAGGCGACGGCCGCGATCGCCAGCGCGGTCGCGAGGAGGAGGCGCGTCGTTGCGCCCCTGCTTCGTCGCGCTGGAAACCCTTCGTCGGACAGGCTTCAGCCCTTCGTCACGAGCGGGAGCGTCTCCCCCTCGGGGACGTGGAGGAGAGCCGCCGAGTTCATGCAGTAGCGGAGGCCGGTGGGCGGGGGGCCGTCGGGGAAGACGTGGCCCAGGTGGCCGTCGCACCGGGCGCAGCGGACCTCGACGCGGCGCATGCCGTAGCCGCGGTCCTCGATGTTCACGACCGCGTCCTTCGAAACGGGCTGGGTGAACGAGGGCCATCCGGTCCCGGACTCGAACTTCTCCCCCGACGGGAAGAGCGGGTTGTGGCAGCCCGCGCAGACGTAGGTGCCGGGATCCTTGGTCTTCAGCAAGCACCCGGTCCCTGGGCGCTCGGTGCCGTGATGGCGGAGGACCTCGAACGCTTCCGGGTCCAGGCGCGCGCGCCACTCGTCTTCGGTGAGCTCCAGCTTGTCGACCATGGTGGGGGAGAGGATAGGGCAGCGCGCGGTCCGCGGGCAGAGGCAGCGTCACAGGCGAGCGCAACAGCGAACGCCCGTTGACGCCTTCGTGATTCCGCGAGCGTAACACCTCCGTAACACTCACCCGCGATTTCGCGGAAAAACGAGAATCGCAGGTCGGTCTGGAAGTTGCTTAAGGTCCGGACATGCGCCGCTTCGCCACCGCCCTCGGAACCCTTGCTCTCGCGACCGCCATCTCCGCTCCCGCCCTCGCCCAAGGCGTCGGCGTGGGTATCGCCATCCCCGGCGTGCAGGTCGGCGGGCAGATCACCCTCCCCGTCCCGCAGATCGTGCTGCCCGCGCCGCCGACCGTCGTCGTGAGCCGGCCAGCCCCCCCGCCGACCGTCATCGTCGCCCCGCAACAGCCCCCCGCCGTGTACTACGCGCCCGTCCCGCAGCGCCCGGTCTACTACCGCCCGGCGGAGCCCTTCTGGGGCGCCTCGCGGCTCGGGGTCGATCTGCGCGTCGACGGCGCGACCGGCTTCACCCCCAACGTCTCGGGCCGCCCGTACGGCCTCGGCGGCGCGGGCATCGGCCTCCGCTACCGCGCGACGCCCCACTTCGGCCTCGAGGGCGGCGTGGACTTCCTCGGCGGTACGGACTGGAACGATCACAAGACCTTCGACTTCGCCGGCAACCTCGGCGGCAACCTCTACTTCAACCCCCGCTCGCGCGTGCAGCTCTACCTGAGCGGCGGGTTCCTGGCGGACCACGCCAGCGCGACCCCGGGTGCGGCGGCGTGCACCCTGCAGTCGCTCTGCTACGCCAGCTACGGGAAGGACCTGTCGTACACGCACGTCGGCGGCTACGCCGGCCTCGGGCTCGAGATCTTCGCCACCCGGCGCCTCGCGTTCCACCTCGATGCGCGCCCGTTCGTCCGCCAGACCGTCGGCGGAAGCACGCCCGAGTTCACCGACCCGACCACGGGCCGCAGCACCAACACCTCCGGCGGCATCATGGGCTCCGGCGGCATGGTGTTCTACTTCTGATCCCAGGAGCCGCGCCCTCACGGGCGCGGCTCCGGTCGCCAGCCTCACGGCCGGCGTTCCATCCGCTCCTCGACCGGTAGATCCTGCTCCGGCGCGTACGCTGCGTCTCGCAGCGAGGCGGCGCGATCGGTCATCGGCGTCTCTCGCCACCACCGCCCGGGCGGCGACGCGTCGGCCCAGTGGAAGGTCTGCTCGCGGACGTCGAGGTGGACGAACTGGGTGCGCCGGTTGGTGTACACGCCGACGCCGACCCTCGCGTACCCGCGCAGGTGCGCGGCCAGCTTCAGGGCCGCGACGCCCGGCAAGGCGAAGTCGATCGCCTGGCCGCGCCGGTGCCGGCTGCCGGGGCGCGCGCCGTCCCGGAACGTCGAGACGAGGTCGACCTCGGCGGCGTGGAAGTGCGTGGCGGCCTTGACGACGAGCTGGAGCACGCGGCGGTCGAGCGGCCGGGGCTCGGTGTCGCGCTCCGCGGCGACGCGGTCGAGCGCGGAGGCGGCGCCGGCGTCGAGGACACCGCCGTCGGTGTAGAGCCGGACGCTGCACGCGGCGGCCGTGCGGGTGTTGTAGAAGCGGAGGGCAGGCAGGGCCGCTGCCCAGGCGACGGGGGCCTCGGGGGGAGGCGGGGCCGGCGCCTCGACGGGCTCCGCGACGACGCGAGCAGGCGGAGGGGCCGGCGCCGCGTCGGTCATGGCGCGCCCGCTCAGGGTCGAGGCGAGCGCGGCCGCGAGGGCGCAGAACGACGAGGACGGCCTCACACCGCAAGAATACGCCCCGGCGGCGCCGGCGGCCACGTGGAGCGCGCTCCCGCGTTGACCGCGGGTCGGCGCTGGCGCACGAAAGCGGCGTGCAAAAGCTCGTCCGAGGTACCCACACGTTCCTGGCCAACTACTTCGCGACGCACCGCGCGCTCTTCGAGCAGCTCGCGAAGGGCCAGCGGCCGGAGACGCTCTTCATCACGTGCGCCGACTCCCGCGTCGTGCCCAACCTGATCACCAGCGCGGCCCCGGGCGAGCTGTTCGTCGTCCGGAACATCGGCAACATCGTGCCCTCCGTCGAGCGCGGGCGCATGGGCGGCGTCGCGGCGGCCATCGAGTACGCGGTGCAGGTGCTCGGGGTCGAGAACCTGATCGTCTGCGGCCACACGGGGTGCGGCGCCATCGACGCAATCATGAACCCCGAGCGCGCCGCGCACCTCCGCTACGTGCGCCCCTGGCTCGCCGAGTCGGAGCGCATCGTGCAGATCATGGCCGAGCGGTACCCGCACCTCGAAGGGGACGCCCGGCTCGTCGCGGCCGTCGAGGAGAACGTCCTCGTGCAGCTCGAGAACATCCGCACCTTCAACTTCGTCGCCGAGCGGCTGGAGCAAGGCAAGCTCAAGATGAACGGCTGGGTCTTCAAGATCGCGACCGGCCAGGTCTTCGACTACGACCCGACCTCGGAGCAGTTCCTCCTGCTCGCGGAGCCCGGCGACGACCCGCTCGGCGCCCTCCGCTCCACGGGCGTGTCGCAGAGCGGCCCGCAGAGCGGAGGACCGCACAGCGGCGGGTTGCAGAGCGGCGGCTGAAGCGCGCTGCATCGACCCCGCGCGCGGGGCTGTGATAGCGTGAAGAGCCGATGCGTCTTCTTGCCCGGCGCCCTGCGACAATCGTCGGTGTCGCCCTGCTCGTCGCCGCGGCGCTGGCCGCCGGCGCTCCGTCCGGCTGCGCCTCGGGGGCCCAGCCGTGCCAGTTCAACAGCGACTGCCCGTTCGGCTACTGCATGAACGGCGCGTGCCAGCAGAACTGCGTGGACGCCGCGCGCGACTGCCCGCCCGGGTACACGTGCGATCAGAACGCGCAGTGCGTTCCCCCCGGGAGCGGGGGTTCCGGCGCGGGCACGGGGGGGGCGGGCACGAACACGAGCTCGAGCACGGGCGGCGCGAGCACGAGCGCGAGCACGGGCGGCGCGAGCACGAGCGCGAGCACGGGCGGCGCGAGCACGAGCGCGAGCACGAGCGCGAGCGCGAGCAGCACGAGCGCGAGCACGAGCGCGAGTACGAGCAGCACGAGCGCGAGCACGACCAGCACGAGCGGGGGGTCGATGAACGAGCACGAGCTCGACCCGTGCACGTCCGACGGCGACTGCGCGTCGCCGCTCGTCTGCCGTCCGATGTTCCCGGGCGATACCCAGCGCTGCACCCGCACGTGCAGCTCGACCGGCGGGTGCATGACCGGGACGGTCTGCGTATCGGCGAACGGCCAGGGCATGTTCTGCGCGGGCGACGACACCGGGCGCCAGTGCGGCGCGGCGACGGATTGCAACTTCGGCTGTCTTACCCCCCCGGCCACGGGATACTGCACCGTCCCGTGCCAGACGGGCGCCGATTGCCCGAACGGGTACGGCTGCATGCCCGTCGGAACGAACGCCACGCGCGTCTGCGTCCAGGCGGAGGCGCCCTGCAGCAGCGCGTCCGATTGCACTCAGGCGTGCGATACGTCGCTGGTCGTGAGCGGCTGCACGACGAAGTGCAGCTCCGCTGCAGACTGCCCCCAGCGCGCGGCCGGCCTCTCGCCCTGGACCTGCAACGCGGGCATCTGTCGTCGCCCGCCCGACGTCTACGGCCCGCTCCCGACCGACGCCACGCCGGCGCAGTACGCGTGCAACGCCAAGGGCGCGACGGTCAACGTCTGCAACGACGCGCAGCACATCGACTACGTGAGCTTCACCATCCCACCCGCGCCCAGCGTCAACTGCGCCCTCGAGACCACGACCTCGGGGAGCGCGACGGACTCCTGCGTCGACTCGTGCCGCTACCAGGGCTCGTGCCCGTACGGGTCCGCCTGCGTCGCGGTCGGGACCGTGGACAGCGGCGTCACGCGCATCGGGCTCTGCATCCCCACCGGGCTCGGCGAGGTCGGCTCGCCCTGCACCTCCGACACCGACTGCGTGTTCGGCTACTGCCCCTCCTCGCTCGGCAAGTGCAGCCGGGACTGCACCGCCGACGGCGTGTGCCCCGGCGGGACGAGCTGCGTGAGCATCAGCGGGCCGATGGTGGAGGGGCAGACGTTCCGGCAGTGCCAGTAGCCCCTCGGCCCCTCCGGAGCGCTCACGCCCGCGAGCGGGTGGGCGGCGCTCCGGCGGATCAGAAGAAGTTGCCGATGGTGAACTGGAAGTCGCTCGCGGCCTCGTAGGGCAGCGGCGAGAACGGGAAGCCCCACTCGAAGCGGAGCGGGCCGAGCGGCGAGAACCAGCGGATGCCGAAGCCCCACGAGGTGCGGACGTTGAAGATGCTGGCCGGGCCGAAGCAGGGGTTCGTGACGGCGAAGGGCGAGGCCGGGGCCGCGCTGCAGTAGAGCGACTCGAGGTTCCACGCGTTGCCGAGGTCGGTGAAGACGACGCCGCGGATCTGCACCGCGTCGATGATCGGGAACTCGAGCTCGAGGTTCTGGTAGTACATCAGGTTGCCGCCGATGTTCGCTCCGTTGGGGATGGGCGCGGCGTTCTCGTCGAGGCTCGACTTGAGGGGCAGGCGCGGGCCGATGCTGCGGAGCGGGAAGCCGCGCACGTCGAGGATGCCGCCCAGGAAGAAGCGGGCGAAGATCGGCACGCCCGAGGGGTCGGGGCTCGTGACGAGGCCGGCCTCGGTGTTCAGCTTCACGACGACCGACTTGGAGGCGTTGATCGGGTAGTAGAAGCGCCCCGTGGCCCGGTAGCGGATGAACTCGTTGTGGCTGCCGATGAACCGGGAGGCGAGCTCCATCGACCCCTGGAGGAAGATGCCCGACGCCGGGAAGAGCTGGTTGTCGCGCGTGTCGTAGATGATCGTCGGCCGGATGCTCGAGGTGAGGCCGTCGTTGAAGAGGTTCGCGAGCGGCAGGCGCTGGAAGACCGAGACGGCCGACGCGGTGCCGAGGAACGTCGACGACGTCGAGGTGGAGACCGTGTCGTTCTCGAGCGTGTAGGCGACCGCGGCGCGCAGCTCGGGCGCGATGATCGGGTAGCCGAAGGTGACCGAGCCGCCCGTCGACGTCTGCGAGAACTGGGTGTAGATGCGGAGCTGGTCGAAGCCGTTGACCGAGACCGAGAACTTGCTGTCGAGGAAATACGGCTCGATGAAGCGGATGTCGATGAGCTGGCGGAGGCCGGAGAGCTGGGCGTTGAGCGCGAGCGACTGACCGTTGCCGAAGAGGTTGGCCTGCTGCACCTGCGCGGTGGCGATGAAGTTCTCGATGCTGGAGAAGCCCGCGCCCACCTGGAAGGTGCCGGTCGGCTTCTCCCCGATCTCCACGTTGACGTTGAGGTGCTGCGGGTCCTCCCCCTGCTCGGTGGAGATGTCGACGCGCTCGAAGTAGCCGAGCGCAGTGATGCGGCGCTTCGACCGGTCCAGCTTCGTCTCGCTGAAGAGCCCGCGCTCCTCGATCTCCATCTCGCGGCGGATGACCTTGTCGCGCGTCTTGGTGTTGCCCTTGATCTCGATGCGGCCGAAGTAGACGAGGTGGTGGCGCCGGATCGCCACCACGATGTCGACCTCCTCCTTCTCCGGGTCGAGCTCGGTCGCCGGCGGGGCCTCGACGTTCGCGTAGCCGGCGTCGCGGTAGAGCGTCTGCACCGCGGAGAGGTCCTTCACCAGCTCGGCGCGGTTGAAGTAGTCGCCCGACTTGGCGCGCACCATCTCGCGGAGGTGCCGGCGGCCGCCGAGGGGCTCGATCTCCTTGCCGTCGTCGTCCTTCTCGAAGATGCGGAGCTGGCGGATCTTGTAGCGGGGGCCCTCGTTGATCGCGATGGTGATCTCGATGCCGCTCCTGTCGGGCGTGAGCATCACGCGGGGCGTCGCGACCTGCACCGAGAGGAACCCGCGGTCGTAGTAGAGCGCGTTGATGACGAGCACGTCGCGCTCGAACGCGTCCTGCCGGAACGAGCCGCCGGAGCCGAAGTCGAGGAGGTTGGTCTGGCCGGTGATCATCACCTCGCGCAGCTCGGCGTCGGAGACGTGCTCGTTGCCGATGAAGGTGATGCGGCGGACGGTGACGGGCTCGTGCTCCTTGATCGGTGAACTTGATGGTGACCTGGTTCTCCTTGAGGGGGAGCACCTCGTAGGAGACCTCGGCGAGGAAGTAGCCCTCCTCCGCGTACTTGTCGCGGAGCTTCTGGATCCCGCGCTTGATGGCGCTGTAGCTGAGGATCGTGCCGGTCTTGAGATCGGCGCCGCTGAGCGCCTCGGTGAGGTCGTCCTTGTCGATCTTCTCGTTGCCGGTGAACTCGATCGTCTTGATGTTGGGCCGCTCGCGCACGAGGATGCGCAGGTACACGCCGTCGTCCTTGCGGGAGAGGTCGACCTCGATGTCCTCGAAGTAGCCGGAGTCCCACATCTCGCGGACGTCCTTCGCCAACCCCTCGGGGGTGAACGTTCGGCCCGGGCGCATCTGTTGCAGATAGCCCGCGATGTCTTCGGACGCGATGCGGCGGTTGCCCGCGAGGACGACCTTCGCGATGGGCTGGCCCCGGGCGAGCTCGGCCTCGGTGGGCGGGAGCGTGACCTCGGGCGGCGCAACAGGCTCGGGAGGCAGGGCCGCGGGCGAAGGCGGCGCCACGACGGGCGGCGGCTTCCCAGGCGCGGGCGGCCGAGGCGGGCGCGCGGGGTGCGCGCGGCCTGGCGGCGGCGGGCCTGCAGCAGGCGGGCGCGGCTGGGCGAAGGCGCCGAGGGCGACGACCTGGAGGGCCACGAACACCGCGATCATCGCGGCGCGGAGCCGGAGGGCGAGAGATCGTGGGGCGATGGCGGCCGGGCGCAGTCAAGGCGCCACCCCGTAGCTCAGCGCGGGGACGGTCTCAAGGCCGGAGCGCTTTTTCGGCGCTCCCGCGCACATCGCCGCCACACGGCCGCGCTGTCGCAGCGACACGTTTCCACGCGTCGGTCGGGGCAGAGCGGCGGGGCCGAGGCCGGATCCGAGCATGCGACGAGCGAGGCCGGGGCCCCGCCCGGGCACTAGGACACAGAAGGGCCGAGCACCCTCCCCGTGTCGTCTTGACCCGATGCCGGGCCCGTCGTAAGCCGTCGCGCTCCCATCTGAACGCCCGTACAAGCGGGCCACCCTGGCATTCCAAGCGGGCGCGCAGGCGCGCCCTAGACCCGACACGGATGGCCTCTCCTCGCTCGCAGCATCCCACGCCGCCCCCTCCCCCGGTCCCGGACACGTCGCTCGCCGAAGAGGCGCAGCGCCGGTACCTGAACTACGCCCTCAGCGTCATCACGTCGCGCGCGCTCCCCGACGTGCGCGACGGGCTCAAGCCGGTGCAGCGGCGCATCCTCTACACGATGCAGAACGACCTGCACCTCGCCCACGAGAACAAGCCGAAGAAGAGCGCGCGCGTCGTCGGCGACGTGATGGGCAAGTACCACCCGCACGGCGACGTCGGCGATCTACGACGCCATGGTGCGGCTGGCGCAGCCGTTCGTGATGCGGGCGCCCCTCGTCGACGGGCACGGCAACTTCGGGTCGATCGACGGCGACTCCCCCGCGGCCATGCGTTACACGGAGGCCCGCCTGCGCCCCCTCGCAGGCGAGCTTCTCGGCGAGCTCGGGCGCCGCACGGTCGAGTGGCGGCCCAACTACGACGGCACCACCTCGGAGCCGATCGTCCTGCCGGCGCGCTTCCCCAACCTCCTGGTCAACGGCTCGCAGGGCATCGCGGTCGGCATGGCGACCAGCATCCCGCCGCACAACCTGGGCGAGGTGGTGGACGCGTGCATCGCCCTCATCAACCAGGAGGATCTACCCGTCTCCCACCTGCTCCGGCACATCAAGGGCCCCGACTTCCCCACCGGCGGCCAGCTCCACGCGACCCGGAAGGAGCTCGAGGCGGTGTACACGAGCGGGCAAGGGTCCCTCAAGCTCCGGGGGGAGTGGAAGGTCGAGGGCGAGGACGGCGGGAAGAAGCCGGCCAGCAGATCATCGTCACGAGCGTGCCGTACGGCGCCGAGCCGAAGGCTATCATCGAGAAGATCGCCGAGATCATCATCGGCAAGAAGCTGCCGAGCCTCGTCGACGTGCGCGACGAGTCGACCGCCGAGGTGCGCATCGTCCTCGAGCTGAAGAAGGGCGCCGACCCGCAGCTCGTGATGGCGTACCTCTTCAAGCAGACGGCGCTCGCGCTCCACGTGCAGGTGAACCTCACCTGCCTGGTGCCGATGAAGAGCGGCGCCCCCGGCGGCGCCGAAGGCGACGGCGCGGAGGAGAGCCACGCGGCGGCGCCCCGGCGCCTCTCGCTCGTCGAGATCCTGAGGAGCTTCCTCGACTTCCGCTTCGACACGGTGACGCGGCGGGCCCGGTTCGACCTGTCCGAGGTCGCGCGGCGCGTCCACGTCCTCGAGGGCTACGAGAAGGTGTTCGACGCCCTCGACGAGGTGATCCGGATCATCCGCAAGAGCGAGGGCCGCGCCGACGCGGCGCAGAAGCTCATGGCGCGCTTCAAGCTGAGCGAGGAGCAGGTCGACGCCATCCTCGAGCTCAGGCTCTACCGGCTGGCCAAGCTCGAGATCCTGATGGTGCAGAAGGAGCTGGCCGAGCGCGGCGCGCCGAGGCCAAGCGGCTCGACGCCCTGCTCCACAGCCCGAAGGCCAGGTGGCAGCTCGTCAAGGAGGAGCTTTCGGAGATCAAGACGAAGTACGCCGATCGCCGCCGGACGAAGGTGATGGGCAACGTGGACGAGCCCGAGTTCGGCGAGGAGGACTTCATCGTCGACGAGGACGCGAACGTGATCCTCTCGGCGCAGGGGTGGGTCAAGCGCGTGCGCGAGGTGAAGGATCTCTCGGCCACGCGGCTCCGCGAGGGCGACAGCGTGCTCGCCGTGGTCGCGGGGTCCACGCGCGCGGCGGTGGCCTTCTTCTCCAACCTGGGCGGCTGCTACGTGGCGCGGATCCACGACCTGCCCGCGTCGACGGGCTACGGCGACCCGGTGCAGAAGCTCTTCAAGCTGGACGACGGCGAGCGCATGGTCGCCTGCCTCTCGTTCGACCCGCGCGCCCTCCGCGGTGGACCCTCCCACGGAGGGCGCCTCCGAGCCGGAGCCCCCCTTCGCGCTGGCGATCACCCGCGCAGGCTTCGGCTCCCGCTTCTCGCTCCGCCCGCACCGCGAGCCCTCGACCCGCGCGGGCCGCCGCTTCGCCCGGCCAAAGGAGGGCGACGAGGTGCTCGCGGTCATGCCGGTGGCAGAGGGCAACGTGGTCGTGTGCGCCGCCGGCGACGGCCACGTGCTCGGCGTCCCGGTGGAGGAGATCCCGGCGCTCGCGGGCGCGGGCAAGGGGGCGATCGTGATGGACGTGGAGGAGGGCGAGCGCCTCGTGGGCGCGACCGTCGCCCTGTCGGAGGAGGAGAAGGTGACGCTCGAGACCGACAAGGGGAAGGAGAAGCCGGTGCGGGTGAGCGAGGTCCTCGGCCACCGCGCCAACAAGGGCACGGCCGTGGTCAAGCGCGACCGCTTCACCCGGATCGTGCCCGCCCCCCTCGTCGTCCCGACGCTGGAGGTGACCTGAGATGGCAGCCAACCCGACGACGCGAGCGCCCTCCGTCCGCCCACCGCCGGCGGCCGACGGCGAGTACACGGCCAAGAGCATCCAGGTCCTCGAGAACGCCGAGCACGTGCGGATGCGGCCCGCGATGTACATCGGCGACACCGCCAAGGCCGGCTACCACCACCTGCTCTGGGAGATCGTCGACAACTGCCATCGACGAGGCGATCAACGGCTACGCGCGCAAGATCGAGGTGATCCTCGACGCCGACGGCAAGGGCGCCTCGGTGGCCGACGACGGCCGCGGCATCCCCGTCGACATCCACCCGGAGAAGAAGCGGCCCGCGCTGGAGATCATCCTCTGCACGCTGAACTCGGGCGGCAAGTTCGGCAACGGCAACTACAAGGTCAGCGCGGGCCTGCACGGCGTCGGGTCGAGCGTGGTCAACGCGCTCAGCGAGAGCCTCGACGCCCGCGTCCTGCGCGACGGCTTCGAGCACACGCAGACGTACTCGCGCGGCCTGCCGACGAGCAAGCTCAAGCGCGGCAAGGAGACGCGCAAGCACGGCACCATCATCCACTTCCGCCCCGACCCGCAGATCTTCGGCGACAAGCTCCGCTTCGACGCCGGCGTGGTGAAGGAGCGCCTCGAGGCCAAGGCGTACCTCCACGCGCGGGCTCGTGATGACCTTCCGCGACGAGGCGACCGGCGAGTCGATCGAGCTCGCCCACCCGAACGGCATCGCCGACTTCCTCCCCAAGCTGATCGACCAGCGCGGCAAGGCGGTGACGCACCCCACGCCGTTCTCGGTCTACAAGGAGAACGGCATCCGCCTCGACGCCATCCTGCAGTGGACGGAGGCGACCGACGACTACGTCCGCTCGTACGCCAACGGCGTGCCCACCGGCTCGGGCGGGACGCACGAGAACGGCTTCAACACCGCGGTCGTCAAGGCGGTGCGCGCCTTCATGGAGGCCAAGAAGATCCAGCCCAAGGGCGTGACCTTGACCGCCGACGACATCCGCGAGGGCGTCGTCGCGGTGGTCTCCGTGTACCTGCCGGACCCGCAGTTCCAGGGCCAGACGAAGGATCGCCTGAACAACCCCGAGGCCGCCCCCGCGGTCGAGGGCGTCGTGCGTCCGGCGCTCGAGCAGTGGCTGCTCGAGAACGGGAGCGCGGGCGAGGCGATCGTGGCGCGCGCGATCCTGGCCGCCCGCGCCCGCGAGGCGCGGCGCGAGGCGACGCAGCAGGTGCTGCGCAAGACGCCCATCAGCCACCGGCTGAACCTGCCGGGCAAGCTCGCCGACTGCTCGTCGACCGACCCCGCCGAGAGCGAGCTGTTCATCGTCGAGGGCGACAGCGCAGGCGGCTCGGCCAAGCAGGGGCGCGACCGGCGCACGCAGGCCATCCTGCCGCTGCGCGGCAAGGTGCTGAACGCCGAGCAGGCCTCGACGTCGAAGGTCCTCGGGAACAAGGAGCTGCAGGACATCGTGAGCGCGCTCGGGTGCGGCTTCGGCGTCCGACTTCGACGGGTCCAAGCTGCGCTACGGGCGCGTCTTCCTCCTGATGGACGCCGACAGCGACGGGCAGCACATCGCCACGCTGCTGCTCACGTTCTTCTACCGCCACCTGCCCGGCCTGATCCGCGGCGGCCACGTGTACCTCGCCCAGCCGCCCCTCTACCGCATCGACGCCGCCAAGGAGACGTACTGGGCCCTCGACGACGCCGAGCGCGACCGGATCATGGCGTCCCTGCCGAAGGGCGCGAAGCACGAGATCTCCCGCTTCAAGGGCCTCGGCGAGATGCCCGCGGAGGATCTCAAGGCCACCACGCTCGACGTCCGCCGCCGACGCCCCCTGCGCGTCGTCGTCGGCGACCCGCTGGAGGCGGATCGCGTCGTCAACGAGCTGATGGGGAAGGACGCGCAGGCGCGCTTCCGGTTCATCACGGAGCGGGCGACCTACGCCGAGCTCGACGTGTAACAGCGCTGCGTAACACCGAGCGTAACGGCCTCCCCACCGCCGTTCACGTGAACGTGCGGCCACACCACCGGTTCCCCTGAAATCGCAGGGAAATGCGGCCCGACGCCGTTACGTGTTGCGGCTCACGACGCGCCGGACGCGCGCGGAGGCTGGGCCCGCGGGTTGCAATGTCCCCCCGCGAGGCGTCACCCGGCCCCGTGACAATCTGGAGAGGTTCCCGTGAGCAACGCGCTTCCCCTGTCGATGTCGAACGTCACCGTCCCTCCCGCGCCCGCGAGCAGCCCGCGCCCGACGTGGGCGGGAATGTCCACCGTCCGCCCGCAGGCGCACGTGGCAGGGATGGTCGCCCCGAACCCGCCGCAGTCGCAGACGATCCTGCGCATCGCGCCCCCGCCCGCGCAGGCGCGGCCCACGACGCCGCCCCCTGCCCTCCCCCGCAGCATGCCAGAGCGGATGATGCTCGCGCGCGAGCGGATCCGGGAGGCCGCCGTGGCCGGGCGCCGCATCCGCTCGTACGAGGTGGCGCTGGACCTGGATCTCTCCGAGTTCCACTTCGCGCGCCAGTTCCGCGCCGCCTTCGGCCGCTCCCCGCACGTCTTCTACGACGAGGTCCGCGCCGAGCGCGCCCGTAACTTCCTCCGCGAGGGCCTGTCGGAGAGCGACGTCGCCCGCCGCGTGGGCTTCCGCCGCCCCGCCGAGCTCCGCGCCCTGCTCAACAAGCGCGCCGAGCCCACCACCGTCTGATCGCGCCGCTCCCTCACGCGCTCACCCCCCCGCGAGCGAGCCCTGAACCCGGGCCCCGCGCGCCGCCTCCCCGCAACCCAGCCGCGCAGGCCGCCCACCCGAGGGCCGTGGGCCCGACCGTACAGCGCGACCCGCCCCCCTCCAACCGCGGCGCCAGCGGCAGAGCGGCCCCCGACCAATGCGCCCTCCTCGTCGCACTCTCGGGGCTCCCGCTGCCGCGCGAGCCGCCGGTTTCCGTGGAGTTTCGTGGCCATGGCGCGTCGAAGCACCGCGCTACGGTCTTGACGGCGGACGACTTCCGCGGCTTTCTGCACCCACCTCCCGATCCCCGGTTAGCATGCTCGCCGGGATCCGCGTCGTCGGTCGGATGGGTCCACCCAAAGGAAAGAACGCCGTGCACCTTCGTCCGCTCCGTTCGCTCGCCGCGCTCTGCTTCGCCTCCACCCTGTTCCTCGGCCTCACCCAGACCGCCTACGCCGGCCCGAAGGACAAGGACGCGCAGAAGCTCTTCGACAAGGCGATCAACGAGGATTACCTCAACGCGGACTTCGACAAGGCCGAGAAGAAGCTCAAGGAGGCCGTCACGAAGTGCGGGTCGAGCGGGTGCTCGCCGGAGCTCCTCGGCAAGATCTACGTCGCGCTCGGCACGGTTCACGGGGTGGGGCAGAACAAGAGCGACGACGCCAAGAGCGACTTCGTGTCCGCCCTCAAGGCCGACCCGAGCGCGGCGCTCGACCCGGCCCTGACGACGCCGGAGCTGACCAAACTGTTCGCCGACGCCAAGAAGTCGGCCGGCAACGGGAGCAGCTCCGGGTCCTCCTCGGGCAGCTCGACGCCCAAGCCGCCCGCCGGCGACTCCAACTTCACGCCGCCCCCCGAGTCGCAGGTCAACACGCCGCTCCCGATCTACGTCGAGCCGCCGGACGACGTGCCCCTCTCCAAGGTCGTCCTCCGGTACAAGCCCTTCGGCGCCACGCAGTTCAAGAGCGTCGAGCTGCGGAAGACGGGCAAGGGCTACGGCGGCGAGATCCCCTGCACCGACACGACCACCACCGGCGACATCAAGTACTTCTTCGCCTTCACCGGCACCGACGGCGAGCCCGCCGGCGAGCTCGGCAGCAGCAAGGAGCCGTTCAAGACCACGATCAAGAACGACCTCGACGGCGCGCCCCCCCACCTCCCGGGCAAGAAGGCCCCTGCGCAGTGCCACGACACCGGCGACTGCCCACCCGACATGCCGGGCTGCGACTCGGGCCACGCCGCGAAGCACGGCGACAAGGGCTGGGGCTCGACCTGCGAGGCCTCGTCCGAGTGCAAGGAGGGCCTCGTCTGCCTGAACGGAGACTGCGAGGAGGACAACGGCAGCGGAGGCGGGAGCAAGAAGGACTCGGGCTCCGGCAAGAAGATGAACCTGATGGGCGTGGGCATCCAGTTCGACTGGCTCATCCTGAGCGGCCAGCAGGGCGTCTGCGACGGGCCCACGAACTATGCCTGCTACATCCAGGGCACGAACAACCAGTTCTTCGGCGTCCCCGTCCCCTTCACCAACACCGACGGCATCCAGGGCGGCGGCTCCTTCGCGGGCGCGCGCATCCTGCTCGGCTACGACCGCCAGCTCCTCAAGAAGGTCGGGCTCTCGCTTGGCCTGCGCGTCGGCTACGCCTTCGGCGGGCCGAAGTCCCCCGACAACGTCGACTCCAACGGCACCCCGATCGACTCGAACGGCAACCCGATCCAGTTCACCGGCGCGGTGGCGCAGCGGAACGGCGGCGCCGACCCCCAGCAGACGCCGGCCAAGAGCTTCCTGCCCGTCCACGCGGAGCTCCGGCTCTCGTACTACCTCCTCGGCAGCATGATGGAAGAAGACGAAGCTCCGCCCGTACGTCTTCGTCAACGGCGGCTTCGCCCAGGTCAACGGGTCGGTGCCGGTCGCGCTCTGCGACGCCAACGTCGTCTCACCCGCGGACAACGGGGTCAGGGGCTGCGACATCTCGGGGACGCCGACCGCGATCCGCCAGGTCAACGCGTACCAAATCACCGGCCTCACCTTCGCCGGCTTCGGCGCCGGCACCACGTTCGGCTTCACCCCCAACTTCGGCGTCAGCGCGGAGCTCAAGGTGGAGTTCATGTTCCCCACGTTCGGCACGGTCATCTCGCCGGCCCTCGGCCCCGTCTTCGCCTTCTGATTCCCGGGGCTCGCACCCCCTCCCCTGCCCGTCGGCCCCCCCGACACCCCGATTCGCTCGCGGCTCCTGGCGCCGGATCGCAGCTCCGGCCCTGCGCCGTGGCTTCCGGTCGCCCGTGGACGCCGTGGGTGCGGCCGCATCCGTCCGCACGCCTCCGTCCGTCCGGGGGCCGGCGCCCCTTGTTCCGACCCGCCCCGTGCTTTACTCCTACCGGGTGGAGTACGACGATTTCCAGGCGGCGGTGCTCGAGCTCGCGGAGGGCGGCACACGGATCACCAAGGGCGGAGTCGCCCTGCGGCTCAAGGTCGATCCCGCCAGCGCGGGCACGATGCTCGACCGGATGACCCGCGACGGAACGCTCGAGCTCGACATCGACGAGCGCACCGGGGAGATCTTCTACGAGGCGCGCGGCGCGCGCGGGGGCCGCGGCGCACGCGCGGGGGAAGGCGCGGGCAAGGGCGCGCTCGCGGGCCTCGGCCAGGCGCTCGACGACGGCGCGCTCGCGGTCAAGGTCGGCTCCGCGATCATGGCGGCGAAGGCGGGCGCCGGCGGCGTCGCGCTCCCGCCCGAGAAGCGGCGCAAGATCGCGATCGGCGTCCTCGCCGGGGGCCTGCTCCCCGGCGTCGGCCTCGCCTACTCGGCCCCGTGGCCCGTGGTCGTCGTCTCGTCGCTGGTGGTGGTCGCCGGCGCCAAGATCCTCGCGCTGATCCCGTTCTTCTCCTCGCTGCTCCTCATCCCCTTCCTCGTCGTCTGCGCGATCGCCTCCGCCGTCCTCGGCGGGCTCTACACGTGGCAGTACAACCGCACCGGCAAGCGCGCGCCGCTGGGCGACGAGCCCCTCTCCCCCAAGCAGCTCCTGAAGCGCCTGCGCAAGTAGCGCCCCGACGGCAAAGCTTGCGGGCGTGCCCCCGCCGGACGGCTACGCGTCGTAGATGTGCGCGCCGAGGAGCTGGAAGAGCGCGAAGAGCGCGGCCGGCTCCCGGTGCTCGAAGCGCACGCCCGCGCGCGTGGCGCGCCCCTGGCTGCCGCGCCGCACCCAGGCGATGCGCCCGCCCAGCACTAGCGGATCCCAGAGCGTGGGCGCCATCACCTCGATCGTCACAGCCGCCTCCCGCTCCACGCCCGCCACGTTGGGATCGGCGATCTCCAGGCAAGCGCCGCCGAGGCCGAGGTCGCGCACGCGCGCGTCGTGCACGAAGCCACCGTCCCGTCGCCGCACGGTGGCGTCGAGATCGACGCGGCGCCGGGCGTGGGCGCGGAAGTGATCGCGGGCGGCCATGGGCGCGGGCACGTTAACACGGCGCGCGCGACATGGCCGAGGCCGCGCGTGCTGCGCGAGAGACCGGCGAGGCGGAGGGGCGGCGGGGCACGACACGCACGGCACCCCTCACCCCCGCGGGGCGCCGAGCGACCGGACGACCCGCAGCCGGGCCGTGAAAACCGCGGCGTGGGCCGCGGAGAAGACGATTCTGGTGTTTTGAAAGCGATCGCGGGTAACATTGCGCGCATCCGCGAGCCGACCGTCATTTCGCGGAGCTGCCGGGAGATCTACCCTGATGGCCCAGGACACTCGAAAAGATCCGCGAGCGAAGGTGCTGAGCATGACCGTGCGCTACAAGAGCGCCACGGTCGACGAGTTCATCGAGCACCACTCGCACGACGTGAGCCGTGGCGGGATCTTCATCAAGACCCCGTCGCCCTTTCCCCCCGGGACGCTGCTCAAGTTCGAGATCCGCATCCAAGACGAGCAGGCCGTGCTCTCCGGCGTCGGCCGCGTCGTGTGGAAGCGCGAGGCGAACGAGGCGAAGGAGAACGTCCCCGCAGGCATGGGGGTGAAGTTCATCAAGATCGACGACAAGTCGAAGGGCATCATCCAGCGGCTGGTCGAGGCGCAGACCGGTGGCGTCTCCGCGTACGAGGCAGGCAAGAACGGCGAGGGAATCAGCGCCGCCGACGCCGAGGGCTCCGCGGACGCCGGCAAGCCCGCCGAGGCCGCGAAGCCCGCGGCCGCCGCCGGCGGCAACAAGCGCGCGGGCACGATGCTCGGCCTGGGCGCCATCGGCGGCAGCGGCACGGCCGACAAGGCCCCTGCCAAGGCGGAGGCCAAGGGCGCCGAGGCCAAGAAGGACGAAGGCGGCGGCTTCTTCCCCAAGACCGAGCCGGAGAAGGAGATGCCGCCGCCCGAGGAGCGGACGGTGATGAAGCAGGCCGCCGAGCTCCTCAAGCAGGCGCTCGGCGAGGTCGGCGCCTCCATCGAGGCCGACCTCAACGCCCCCGCCGGCTCGCCTCCCGTCGCCGCGAAGGCCGAGGAGAAGAAGGAAGAGCCCAAGGCCGAGGAGAAGAAGGAAGAGCCCAAGGCCGAGGAGAAGAAGGAAGAGCCCGAGGCCGAGGAGAAGAAGGAAGAGCCCAAGGCCGAGGAGAAGAAGGAAGAGCCCAAGGCCGAGGAGAAGAAGGAAGAGCCCAAGGCCGAGGAGAAGAAGAAGGCCGAGGAGAAGCCCAAGGCCGAGGAGAAGAAGAAGGAAGCGGCCAAGGCCGACGACAAGCCCAAGGCCGACGAGAAGGCCAAGCCCAAGGCCGCTGCCATCGCGGGCGGCGACAAGCCGAAGCCCAAGGCCAAGGCCGAGGAGGAGGTGCCGGCGAAGCCCATCCTCCAGCAGCCGGAGGAGGGCGGCGGCGGTGGCCGCATGCTCACCTTCCTGCTCATCGCCGCCGGCGTCGCGGTGGCCGCGTGGTTCTTCCTCAAGGGCGACGACAAGCCGACGCCTCCTCCCGCGCAGCCCGAGGTCACGGCCAAGGCCGCCCCCACGCCGCCTCCTCCCCCGCCCGCGCCCACCCCGGCCCCGACGCCGGCCGCCACCCAGGCACCCGCGCCGACCGTCGCTGCCACCGCGTCCGCGGCGCCCACGGCCTCGGCGAGCGCAGCCCCGAGCGCGAAGCCCGCGGCCGTGCCCCCGCCGGCCCCTGCACCGCCGCCGGCTGCTCCGCCCCCGGCCCCCAAACCCGCAGCGGCCCCGCCCCCGGCCCCCAAGCCCGCAGCGGCCCCGCCCCCGGCCCCCAAGCCGAAGCCGGCGAAGCCGAAGGGCGGGGACGACAACCCGTACTAATCCCCGCTCTCCTCCCGCCCCTCTCCCGCCTCGCGGGAGAGGGCGCGCAGCCCGACCAGGGCTTCTCCCTCCCCCATCCCCAGCACCCGCAGATACCTCGACGACCGCCGCTGGCTCGCCACGGGCGAGGAACAGCGTCGACGCCGCACGCGAGGCTCAACCCGGCGAGCTGACTTGGCACGCCGCTTCGTGTTTCGTGTTTCGTGTTTCGTGATCGTGATTGTGATCGTGATCGTGCGCGTGCGCCTGCGCGTGCGCGATTCGAGCGAGTGGAGCGCGCACGCGCAGGCGCACGATCACGCGTAGGGGCGACGGTACTGGCTCTGGAGGATGGAATACGCGCGAGCGCCGCTGACTTTCGCCGGCGGCGCTCGTACGAGGCGGGACGCCGAGCAGTGGCAGTACGTCGTACCGCCACCGCTCGCCGGAGCGATCAGCGCGCGGGAGGCGGCGAGCTCGGCTTCGCGCCGACCTTCGCCTTCTTGTCGCCGGAGTGGCCGTGGAACGTGCGGGTGGGCGCGAACTCGCCGAGCTTGTGCCCGACCATGTTCTCGGTGACGAAGACCGGCACGAACTTGCGCCCGTTGTGCACGGCGAAGGTGAGGCCGACCGAGTCCGGCACGATGGTCGAGCGGCGTGACCAGGTCTTGATGACCTTCTTCGAGCTGGTCGCGTTGGCGGCCTGGATCTTCTCCATCAGGTGACCGTCGACGAACGGGCCCTTCTTGATGCTACGCGGCATGGCTCAACCCTTCGTCCCGCGACGGCGGATGATCATCCCGTCCGTCCGCTTGTTGTTGCGCGTCTTGTACCCCTTGGTGAGCTGGCCCCACGGCGAGCACGGGTGCCGCCCGCCGGACGTACGACCCTCGCCGCCGCCCATCGGGTGATCCACCGGGTTCATCGTGACGCCGCGGTTGTGAGGGCGGCGGCCGAGCCAGCGGGTGCGCCCCGCCTTGCCCAGGCTGATGTTGGCGTGATCCGCAGTTGGAGACCTGGCCGACCGTCGCGCGGCAGTCCAGGTGCACCTTGCGGATCTCGCCGCTGAGGGCAGGCGGACCTGCGCCCACGTCCCGTCCTTGGCCATGAGCTCGCGGCGACGCCGGCGGAGCGCACGAGCTGGCCGCCCTTGCCCTTCTTCAGCTCGACGTTGTGGATCATCGTGCCGGGGGGGATGTGGCGCAGCGTGAGGCTGTTGCCCGGCTTGATGTCCGCGTTCCGGCTGGAGAGGAGCGTCGCGCCCACCACGAGGCCGTCCGGGGCGAGGATGTAGCGCTTCTCGCCGTCGGCGTAGTGGAGCAGCGCGATGCGCGCGGTGCGGTTGGGGTCGTACTCGACCGACGCGACCTTGGCGGGGATGCCGATCTTGTCGCGCTTCCAGTCGATGAGGCGGTAGCGCTGCTTGTGGCCGCCGCCGCGGAAGCGGGACGTGATCCGGCCGTGGTTGTTGCGGCCGCCGGTCGACGTCTGGTGCTCGGTGAGCGCGCGCTCCGGCTCGGTCTTGGTGACCTCCTTGAAGTCGCTGACCGAGTAGTAGCGCCGCGCCGGCGAAGTGGGCTTGTAAGACCTGATCCCCATGGCTACTCCGCCTTCTCGTCAAAGAACTGGATGGCGTCGCCCTCCTTGAGGGTCACGATCGCCTTCTTCCAGTTGCGCAACTTGGCGTAGCCGCGCCCCATGCGCTTCTCCTTGCCGCGCATCACGAGCGTGTTCACGTCGACGACGCCCACCTTGAAGAGCGCCTCGATGGCACCCTTGATCTGGATCTTGTTCGCGTCCTTCCGGACCTCGAAGATCACCTGGTGCTGCTTCTCGCGGAGCCGGGTGGACTTCTCGGTGAGGATGATCGGGCGGCGAATGATGTCCTCGGGTTGCATGGCGCTCCTCTACCCGTTGGCCGCTTCAGCCGCGCCCTGACCGTCGAGGCAGCGAGCCTCGAGCGCCTTGGCGGCGGCCTTGGAGACGATGAGATGATCGTGCCGGAGGATGTCGTAGACGTTGACGCCCTCGGGCGGGAGGAAGTGGTGCTGCTCGAGGTTCCGGATGGAGAGCACGAGCTTGTCGTTGCCCTTCGCGTCCACCACGAGGCTCTTCTTGTCGGCCTGAAGGGCGCCGAGCGTCTTCGCCAGGGCCTTCGTCTTGATCTCCGGGAGATCGAGGGTGTCGAGGACGAGGAGGCGGCCCTCCTTGGCGAAGAGCGAGAGGGCGCTCTTGAGCGCGCCGATCCGCACCTTGCGCGGCGGGCGGTACGACCAGTCCTTCGGCTCCAGCGCGTGCGCCATGCCGCCGCCCGAGTGGTGCGGGGCCCGCTTCGAGCCCTGGCGCGCGTTGCCGGTGCCCTTCTGCCGGTAGAGCTTCTTGGTCGAGCCGGCGACGGCGGACCGCTCCTTGGTGGCCTTGGTGCCGGAGCGGCGCGACGCGAGCTGCGCCTTGACCACCTCGTAGAAGAGGTGCTCCTTCACCTCGGCGCCGAAGACCTCGTCCGAGAGATCGATCTCGCCGACCGACTCGCGCTTGAGGTTGTAGACGGGGAGCTTCATGGTTGACTCCTTAGCTCTTGATCTCGACGTCGACCCCGGCCGAGAGGTCGAGCTTCATCAACGCGTCCAGGGTTTGCTGCGTCGGCTCGATGATGTCGAGCAGGCGCTTGTGGGTACGGATCTCGAACTGCTCGCGCGACTTCTTGTCGACGTGCGGGCCGCGGAGGACCGTGTAACGCCGGATCTCCGTGGGGAGCGGGATCGGTCCCGCCACGTGGGCGCCGGTGCGCTTCGCCGTCTCGACGATGTCGCTCGTGGACTTGTCGAGGAGCTGGTGATCGAACGCCTTGAGGCGGATACGGATCTTGGTGGTCTCGGCCATAGGGGTCGCTCTTCTTTCTCAGGCCAGGATCTTGGTGACGACGCCGGCGCCGACGGTCTTGCCGCCCTCGCGGATGGCGAAGCGCATCTGCTCCTCGAGCGCGACGGGCGCGATGAGCTCGATGTTCATGGTGATGTTGTCGCCGGGCATCACCATCTTCACGCCCTCCGGCAGGTTCACGGTGCCCGTCACGTCCGTCGTGCGGATGTAGAACTGCGGGCGGTAGTTGGTGAAGAACGGCGTGTGACGGCCGCCCTCCTCCTTCTTCAACACGTAGACCTCGCCGAGGAACTTCGTGTGCGGGGTGATCGAGCCGGGCTTCGCCAGCACCTGCCCGCGCTCGATCTCGTCTTTGTCGACGCCGCGGAGCAGGCACCCCACGTTGTCCCCCGCCTCGCCGCGGTCGAGCAGCTTGCGGAACATCTCGACGCCGGTCACGACGCTCTTCTTCGTGTCCTTGAAGCCGATGATCTCGACCTCCTCGCCGACCTTGATCACGCCGCGCTCGATGCGGCCCGTGGCCACCGTCCCGCGGCCCTTGATGGAGAACACGTCCTCCACCGCCATCAGGAAGGGCTTGTCCACGTCGCGCACCGGCAGCGGGATGTAGCTGTCGAGCGCCTCGAGCAGCTTGGTGATCGACGCCTCCCACTTCGGGTCGCCGTTGAGGGCGGGCAGCGACGCGCCGCGCACGACGGGGGCGTTGTCGCCGTTGAAGTTGTACTTGTTGAGGAGCTCGCGCACCTCCATCTCGACCAGGTCGAGCATCTCCGGGTCGTCCACGGCGTCGCACTTGTTGAGGAAGACGACGAGGTGGTTCAGGCCGACCTGGCGGGCGAGGAGCACGTGCTCACGCGTCTGCGGCATGACCGAGTCGAGCGCGCTGACCACCAGGATGGCGCCGTCCATCTGCGCCGCGCCGGTGATCATGTTCTTGATGTAGTCGGCGTGCCCGGGGCAGTCGACGTGGGCGTAGTGCCGGTTCGGCGACTCGTACTCGACGTGCGCCGCCGCGATGGTCACCGTCTTGGTCTCGTCGCGCACCGTACCACCCTTGGCGATGTCGGCGTACGAGATGACCTTGGCCATCTTCGCCTTCGACTGCACCTTGACGATGGCGGCAGTGAGCGTCGTCTTGCCATGGTCGATGTGACCGATGGTGCCGACGTTCACGTGGGGCTTGGTGCGTGAGAATTTCTCCTTGGCCATGTCTACCTCTCAACCGCGCTGCTTCTGGACGATCTCCTCCTGGATAGCCAGGGGGATCGGTGCGTAATGGGAGAACTGCATCGTGTGGGTCGCGCGACCCTGGGTCTTCGATCGGACGTCGGTCGCGTACCCGAACATGGTCGCGAGCGGGACCTCCGCGCGGATCACCCGCGCGTTGGCCCGCTGGCCCATGTCGAGGATGCGCCCGCGGCGGGAGTTGAGGTCGCCGATCACGTCGCCCAGGTAGTTCTCCGGGCAGACGACCTCCACGTTCATCATCGGCTCGAGGAGCTGGATGCCCCCGCGCTTCGCCCCCTCCTGGAACGCGAGGGAGCCGGCGACCTCGAAGGCGGGGCCCGACGAGTCGACCTCGTGGTAGCTCCCGTCGAAGAGGCGGACCTTCACGTCGACGACGGGGTAGCCGGCGAGCACGCCGCGGCTCATCGCCTCCCGGATCCCCTTCTCGACCGAGGGGATGAACTCCTTCGGGATGAGCCCGCCCACCACGTCGTTGACGAAGACGAAGCCCTCGCCGCGCTGCGCCGGCTCGACGTCGATCACCACGTGGCCGTACTGCCCGTGCCCGCCGGTCTGGCGGACGAAGCGGCCCTCGACCTTGTGCGCCGGCTTCTGGATCGACTCGCGGTAGGCGACCTCCGGCTTGCCGACGTTGGCGTCGACCTTGAACTCGCGCTTGAGGCGGTCGACGATGATCTCGAGGTGCAGCTCGCCCATCCCGGCGATGATGGTCTGCCCCGTCTCCTCGTTCGTGTACGTGCGGAACGAGGGGTCCTCGTACGCGAGCTTCTGGAGGGAGCCGCCGAGCTTGTCGAGGTCGGCCTTCGTCTTGGGCTCGATCGCGATGGAGATCACCGGGTCCGGGAACTCCATCTTCTCGAGCAGGATGGGGTGCTTGTCGTCGCAGAGCGTGTCGCCGGTGCGGGTGTCGCGCAGGCCCACGGCCGCGTAGATGTTGCCCGCGTAGCAGACGTCAATCTCCTCGCGCTTGTTGGCGTGCATGCGCAGGATGCGGCCGAAGCGCTCGCGCTTGCCGCGCGTCGAGTTCATCACGCTCTGCCCGCTCTTCGTCGTCCCCGAGTACACGCGGAAGAACGTGAGGTTGCCGAACGGGTCGTTCATCACCTTGAACGCGAGCGCGGAGAAGGGCTCCTCGTCGGCGGCCTTGCGCTTGACGGTCCGGTCCTTCTTGCTCGGGTCGAGGCCCTCCACCGGGGGGATGTCGACGGGCGACGGCAGGAGGTTGACCACCGAGTCGAGCAGGAGCTGGATGCCCTTGTTCTTGAACGCGGAGCCGCAGAGCACGGGGACGAACTTGAAGGAGAGCGTGCCGGCGCGGAGCGCCTCGTAAATCTCGGCGTCGGTCACCGCGGCGACGTCGCCGGCGATGAACTTCTCCATCACCTTGTCGCTGGCGTCGGCGCACGCCTCGATCATCGACGCGCGCAGCTCCTCGCAGCGGGGGCGCAGGTCGGCGGGGATCGCCTGCCAGTCGTACTTCTGGCCCTTGCTCTCCTCGTCGAAGACGGCGGCGCGCATGCTGACGAGATCGATGACGCCGCGGAAGCCGTCCTCCTGGCCGAGCGGGTACTGAACGGGGACGGGGATCGCGCCGAGGCGCTCGCGGATCGAGTCGACGCACATCTCGAAGTCGGCGCCAACCTTGTCCATCTTGTTGATGAACGCGATGCGCGGCACGTGGTACTTGTCCGCCTGCCGCCACACCGTCTCGCTCTGCGGCTCGACGCCGTTGCCGCCGTCGAACACGGCGACCGCGCCGTCGAGCACGCGCAGGCTGCGCTCCACCTCGATGGTGAAGTCGACGTGGCCGGGCGTGTCGATGATGTTGACGCGGTGGCTCGTGCCCTTGTGCGGGCCGTCCGCCGGCGTCCAGAAGCAGTTCGTCGCGGCCGAGGTGATGGTGATGCCGCGCTCCTGCTCCTGGACCATCCAGTCCATCGTCGCGGCGCCCTCGTGCACCTCGCCCAGCTTGTAGTTGACGCCGGTGTAATAGAGGATGCGCTCGGTGACGGTGGTCTTGCCCGCGTCGATGTGGGCCATGATCCCGATGTTGCGCGTCCTCTCGAGGGTGTAATCGCGGGCCATGGTCGTCCTCTCGTTGGTCAGGTGCTTGCGGGTGGTTCGTTCGGCGTTCGGGACGTTGGATGCACGAAACCCTCCCCGGTCCGTTCCGCGCCGGCCGTCTCTTGCCCCGAAGTGAGGGGCCGGAGTCGGCTACCGGCGGCGACCGCGCCTCCAATTGGCGCGGTGCTCGAGAACCCGGAGAGGGTGTCGGGGTACGACGCAGGTTGTGCTCGTAACCCAATCCTTATGTCCGCTCGACCATCTCGCTACGCAACTCCGGTTGAGGTCAGCTCCCAGGGGCCCGGACGGAGGGCCCTTTCCCTCCGTCCCACGAGAAAGATCACCACCGATAGTGGGCGAAGGCCTTATTGGCCTCGGCCATCTTGTGGGTGTCGTCCTTCTTCTTCACCGCGTTGCCGCGGTTCTGCGCGGCGTCGACGAGCTCCGCCGCCAGGCGCTCGCGCATCGTCTTCTCGCCGCGGCCGCGCGAGTACGTCACCAGCCAGCGCATGGCCAGCGCGACGCGCCGCTCGGGCCGGACCTCGACGGGGACCTGATAGGTCGCGCCGCCGACGCGCCGGCTCTTCACCTCGAGCTTCGGCTTCACGTTGTCGAGCGCCTTCCGGAAGACCTCGATCGGCTCCTCCTTGAAGCGCTCCTTCACGATGTCGAACGCGCCGTAGAGGATGCCCTCCGCCGTCGCCTTCTTGCCGCTGAGCATCAGCGAGTTGGTGAACTTGGCGACGAGCTTGTCCTTGTACTTGGGGTCCGGGATGATCCTGCGCTTCGGGACTTCGCGACGACGGGGCATGGTTCGTTCCTCAGGCCTTCGGCCGCTTCACGCCGTACTTGGAGCGCTTGCGGTTGCGGGTGGCTTTGTTGGTGGAGCTCGGACCGGAAGCGCCGGACGCATCGAGCGTGCCGCGCACGACGTGGTAGCGCACGCCGGGCAGGTCCTTCACGCGGCCGCCACGGATGAGGACGACCGAGTGCTCCTGGAGGTTGTGCCCCTCGCCGGGGATGTAGCTGGTCACCTCCATGCCGTTGGTGAGCCGGACACGGCACACCTTCCGCAGCGCGGAGTTCGGCTTCTTGGGGGTGGTCGTGTAGACGCGGACGCAGACACCGCGGCGCTGGGGACACGACTTGAGGGCCGGAGGACGCGGTCTTGTAACGCGCGGCTTCGCGGCCTTGACGGATGAGCTGGGAGATCGTCGGCATGTGTACAGTCCACCGGTAAGGACGGGGCCGCGGAGGATACCCGGGAGAGTACATCTGTCAAGGGCGCCGTGAAGGCGGCCCAAGTTTGTGGGATGAGGCTCCGGCCCGGGCGGCCGGCGCGGCGTCGTCTCCGTCGCAGACCTTCTCTGCGGCGTCAGCCCCAAAAACGCCATCCGGCTCCACAAACGCCATCCGAACCGCGCCCGGAGCGAGCTGCCGTGAACGGCAGCTCGCTCCGGGCGCGGTTCGGATTTCGAGCTCCTGGCGCCCTGTAGAGGGTGCGGCCCTCCGGGTCAGAACCCGAGCTGGACGGCGCGCTCCGCGTTGACCCGGACGGCGCTCTTCGCGGCGCGGCTCTCCTGGACGGGCGGGCGCGGGATCCCGGCGGCGCCGGGGGGCGGCGTCGCGAACTGGGGGCCGCGGAGGCCCTTGTCGGCGCCGCCAATCGCGGCGATCTGGCTCTGGAAGTCGACGTCGACGTCCCGCTTCCGGGCGGCCGGCGCGGCGCTCGCGGCGGCGTCGGCCGCCTTGCGGAGCGTCACCTCGCGCGCGGCGAGGCGGTGGCGCGCCTCGTCCAGCCTGCCTTGCTCGACGAGGTTGTTCGCGTCCTTCAGCGTGTCGGCGGTGAGGCTGCGCTGGACCCTGCCGCTCACCACCGCGTCGAGGCCGCTCTCCTCCGCGGGGGAGGCGACCACCTCGAGGGCGAGCTTGCCGGCGCAGCGGGCGTCTTCGCCGGTCACCAAATCGCGGTACGAGGAGCTCGACGCTGGCCACCGGCTCGACGCCCTCCCGGTCGTGCGGGACGTGCACCGCGAGGAGCACGGTCTTCACGTCGGTGCCGGCGAGCGCGCCGAGCGGCACGGTCACCCGGTTACCGGCGCGGCGGAAGCTGCGGTCGAACACCCGGTCGAGGACCACGCCGGGCGCGAGCTCGACGGCAATCTCGGCGTTGCTCGCGACGGTGCTCGTGAGGCTCCGCGCCTCCTCCTCGAAGACCCGGGGCAGGCCGCTCGGGTCGGCGACGAAGTAGTGCCGGCCGTTCGAGTCCACCGCGATGGCGCTCATGATCTTCTCGTTGTAGTCGACGTCGACGCCAATCGTCGTCACGCTGATGCCCTTGTCCTGCGCGCGCCGCGCGATGCCGCGGAAGCCGGGGACGTCCCGGACGCCGTGGTTCGCGTCGCCGTCGCTGAGGAGCAGCATGCGGCTCACCTTGCCGGGCGTCTGCGCGAGGAGCGACATCGCCTCCTCCAGCCCGCACGAGATGCACGTGTCGCCGCCGAGGCCGATGCCGCGGATGCGGGCGTCGACGCTCTCGCGCGCGCCGGGGCCGATCGTGGTCGGGGGGACGACGACCTGGGTCTGGGTGTCGAAGGTCACGACGCTCACGACGTCGCCGTCGTCGAGGCGGTCGACGGCGGTCTGGGCGGCGGCGATGGCGTTGCGCAGGCGCGTGCCCTTCATGGACCCGGAGCGGTCGATGACGAGCGCCAGGTTGGCCGGCGCCGCGCTCTTCGCGACGGCCCCCTCGGCGCCCTTCACCTCGACCATCACGAAGGTCTCCCCGGTCGACGTCCGCGCCAGTCTGGCGTGCCCGACCCGCCCCTCCACGGTGAGCGTCTTGCCGTCCGTGAAGCGGGAGATCTCGTTCACCTGCGCGGGGAGGTCGGGCGCCGGCTCCTGGGCGACGTCGGTGGAGACGGTCCCCTCGTGCCCTCGGTGCGAGAGCCCGCCGGCAGGGGTGAGCGAGTAGACGGTGACGCTCGTGAGGGACATGCCGAGGGCGGCGAGCAGGGCGACGCGGATCGGTCTCATGGTGACCTCAACGGGAAGGTGGGCAGGCTGCTTACAAGAGCAGCCCCGTCGTCCTTGTACGGAGCAGCCCGCGAAACAATCCTCGCTCCCTGAGTCCCCGCAATACCGCCCCGCCTCACCCCACCCCTTCCCGTACGCCTCTTCGCCTTTCCCCTGCGTCCCCTACCCCTCCGCGCACGTCCCGTAGTCGCCCCCGTGCGTCCCGTAGTAGCCGGCGTGCGTCCCGTAGTAGCCGGCGCGCGTCCCGTAGTAGCCGGCGTTCGCCCCGTAGTAGCCGGCGTGCGTCCCGTAGTAGCCGGCGTTCGCCCCGTAGTAGCCGGCGTGCGTCCCGTAGTAGCCGGCGTTCGTCCCGTAGTAGCCGGCGCGCGTCCCGTAGTAGCCGGCGTTCCCGTAGTAGCCGGCGCGCGTCCCGTAGTAGCCGGCGTTCGTCCCGTAGTAGCCGGCGTTCTTCCCGTAGTAGCCGGCGTTCTTCCCGTAGTAGCCGGCGTTCGTCCGGTGGTAGCCGGCGTTCATCCCGTAGTAGCCGGCGTTGAACGAAGCCGCTTCGCGGCAGGGTTGGCCGACTGAAACGCCAGGCCCCTGCCATCCGCAGCGCTGTGGTGGTCGCCTTGAAGATCGGCGGTGCCTGACCGCACCGCCGAGGAGGCCACCATGGACAAGAGCATCGAGCAGATGGGTCGGGACCTGGCACGCGGACCTTACGCCAAGAGCACCAGGGAGAGCTACATCAGGACCGCGATGGCGCTGGCGGAGCACTTCGGTCGCCCCGTCGCGGAGCTTCAGCGTGACGATCTTCGCACCTACATCGAGCATCTGCACGCGCAGGAGCGGAGCGCGTCGTGGCTCAAGACGAAGCTGGCCGCGATCTCCTTCCTCTTCACCAAGACGCTCGGTCGAGAGGCGGACGTGTCGTTCATCCAGTGGCCCCGGCAATACTCGCCGCTGCCGACGGTGCTCAGCCAGGACGAGATGGCCGTGTTCCTCGATGCGATCAGGCACCCGGTCTACCACGCCATCGCGGTGGTGCAGTACGGCACGGGGCTTCGGATCAGCGAAGCGCTCGCGCTCGAGGTCTCGGACATCGACGGCGCCCGCGGCGTGCTCCGCGTCCGTCACGGCAAGGGTGACCGGCCGCGTGAGGTGAAGCTGTCCTCGGGGCTGTACCATTGGCTGCGCGATTACTGGCGCAAGGAGCGGCCGCCGCATCCCTATCTGTTCGCGTCACGGCGGACGGGGCGGCCTCCGTCGCAGGCCACGGTGTGCCACGCGTACGCGGCTGCCGCCGAGCAGGCGGGGATCACCAAGCGGGTCCGGACGCACGTGCTGCGACACACCTTCGCCACCCACCTGCTGGACTTCGGCACGGACGTGCGCGTCATCCAGGCGTTGCTCGGCCACGCGAGCCTGAGGACGACGGCGCGCTATACGCACGTCTCGACGGCGCTCGTGCGCAACACGCCGAGCCCGCTCAATCTGCTGCCGTCGCGGGGCCAGGTGCGGCGTAGGCCGTGAGCGCAAGCCCGGCGCAGGCCGGGCGAGCGCGGTTCGACATCGCCGACATCGTGCGCGCGTGCCGCGCACAGCTCGAGGTCCTGCACCCGCTCAACCACGCGCAGAAGCGGGTGCTGACGGACATCGCGCAGTGCCGCACCGCCGTGCTCGGAGGCCATGTCGATCACTGCCCTTCGTGCGGGTACGAGCACTACGCGTACCATTCGTGCCGCAACCGGCACTGCCCGAAGTGTCAGGCGCTCGCCCAGGAGCATTGGATCGAGCAGCGCAGCAAGCGGCTGCTCGACGTCGGGCACTTCCACGTCGTCTTCACGCTGCCGGCCGAGCTGCGACCCCTCGCGCTCTGCGCCCCCAACGTGGTCTTCGACGCGCTCTTCAGGGCCGCCACCGCCACCTTGCTCGAGCTCGGCGACAGCCGGCTCCGCGCCAGGCTCGGCGCCACGCTCGTGCTGCACACCTGGACCCGGAAGCTGACGTTCCACCCGCACGTGCACGCAATCGTCACCGCCGGCGGACTCTCGCTCGATGGGCAGCGCTTCCGGCGCCTTCGCCGCGACTTCCTCTTCCCCGTCGAGGTCATGGGCAAGCTGTTCCGCGGCAAGGTCCTGCACATCCTGAGCGAGGCCTACGCCGCCGGCCTCTTCGCACACGTCCAGCTCTTGCACGACCCGGCCGCCTTCGGGCGCCTCGTCGCCCGGGTCAGCAAGCTCTCCTGGCACGTCTACGTCAAGCCGCCCTTCAAGAAGTCCAGGCACGTCGTCGCCTACCTCGGCCGCTACGCCCATCGCGTCGGCATCGCCAACAGCCGCTTGCTCGACGTCACCCCCGAGCGCGTCGTCTTCCGCACTCGCGGCAGCGACACCGAGGCCCTCCACCCAGTCGAGTTCCTCCGGCGCCTCGTGCAGCACGTGCTGCCCAACGGCTTCCACAAAATCCGCCACATCGGCCTCTACGCCTCCCACACCAAGCTGGCTGCGGCGCGAGCGCTCCTCGGCATGCCTCCGGCCCCGCCGCGGCCACGACGGCCCTCCTACGAACAGAGGCTCCTCGAGCTCACAGGCCGCGACGTACGCCGCTGCCCGATCTGCCTCACCCCCCTGGTAGCCCTGCCCCTGCCGTCGCCTTCGGCGCGTGCACCACCCTCCGCGACCGCCGCATGATCCCCCCTGCTTATCCAACCAGCTCCCTCCGACCCGCATCCGCACCGGGTATGGGCCTCCTTTGTCCCGCGCCCACAAACGGCCCTTCCAGCGGCCTTCGCCGGTCCCCCGCGGCTTGTCTGAGCCGCGCTCCCGACGCGCGGGGAACAATCCATGGCGCCACGATGCCCCGCGCCGAGCCAGCTCCACGGCGTCTTCTTCCCCAAGGCGCAGACCGAATTACCCATAGCGCGACCTGAGGGCGCCTCGCGCCCCGCCGCTCCGGGCTTGTTCAACGCGCCACTTCGTCAGCGGCGCGGACACGTCGCCGTTGCTCGTCGTGCGCGCGCCGACGAAGTGCTCACTGTTAACGCGCCACTTCGTCGGCGGCGCGGACACGTCGCAGTTGCTCGTCGTGCGCGCGCCGACGAAGTGCTCACTGTTCGCCGCTGACCGGTCTCCGAACGCCGCCGGGTCGTCTGCCTGCGGAGCCGATCTTCCCCCGCCGGCCAACGGCCACGCTCTCGCGAGTCTCGCCAACGGAATTGTTTTACAACAGTTCCGTTGTATCATCCTCGGGTCGGAGGCGCTGGGCAAGTGATCAGCAACATCGTCGGAAACACCGTGCAGGGGGACGACTTTTTCGATCGCGAGCGCGAGCTGGAGAGCGTGCTCGACCGCCTGGAGACCAACAACGTCCTCCTCCTTGCGCCCCGCAGGGTGGGCAAGACGTCCCTCATGTACCGGATCCAGGAGAAGGAGAAGGAGCTGGGCCGCCTGGCCGCGTACCTGAGCGTCGCCGACGTGAACAGCGAGCTTCAGTTCGTCCAGAAGCTCTACGAGGCTGCCCAGCGGTGGAGCCTGGGCAAGCGCGCCATCGAGAAGCTCGCCGGCGGCCCGCTCGGGCGCTTCATGAAGCGCATCAAGAAGCTCGGCGTCGCCGTCGTCTCGATCGAGCTCGCGGACAACGCCGCCGACCAGTGGGCGGAGCTCGGCGCCGCCCTCGCGCGCGTGCTCGACACGCTCGACCAGCGCTGCGTCTTCCTCGTCGACGAGCTGCCGATCTTCGTCCTTTCGCTCCTCCGGCAGGAGCCGACGGGCGCGCGCGCCCGCACCTTCCTCAACTGGTTCCGGCAGCTCCGTCAGGACCCGGAGAGCAGCCGCCGGGTCCGCTGGCTCCTCGCCGGAATCCATCGGCCTCAACACCGTCACCCAGCGCCTCCGCCTCGGCGACACCATCAACGACCTCTTCCTCTTCAACGAGCTTCGGCCCCTTCTCTCCGGAGGTCGCGGACGCGTTCCTCACCGAGCTGGGCAGGAGCTACGGCATCCACCTCGCCGCCAGCGTGAAGGCGCACGTCCGCTCGCGCCTCGGGTGGCTCATCCCGTACCACCTTCAGATTCTTCTTCTCGAAGCTCCGCGAGCGGGGCGACGGCGGCAAGGAGAAGAGCACGATCACGCCCGCCCACGTCGATGCCGTCTACGAGGCGCTGCTCACGCCCGCCGGCAAGGGCTACTTCGACTACTGGGAGCAGCGCCTCACGGAGGAGCTCGGCACCCCCGACGATCGGCAAGCGCTCGACCTGCTGAACGCCGTCGCGAAGAACCCGGACGGTGAGCCCCTGGAGATCCTGCGGAGCGTGCTCGGCGCGCGCGTGCAGGATCCCGAGCAGCGTGACCGCCAGCTCCGCTTCCTCGTCGACGTCCTGCGGAGCGACGGCTACCTCGTCCTCGAAGGCGAGCGCTACCGCTTCCGCTCCGCGCTGCTGCGCGACTTCTGGGCGCGGAGGATCCTCCCGTGAACGCCCTCGCGGACCTCCCCCTGCACGGCGTCGCCATCTACAACCCCGACCTCCTCAGCAAGCAGGAGCTGATCTCCCAGTTCGTCGCGCGCCGCACCCTCCTCTCACGCCTGCTCGAGGACCTCGCCCGCGCCAGGACCACGCAGCACCACCTGGTCATCGGCCAGCGCGGCATGGGCAAGACCACCCTCCTCCGCCGCCTGCGCTACGCCGTCGAGGACGACCCCGCGCTCGCCGCGACGTGGCTCCCCCTCACGTTCCCGGAGGAGCAGTACAACGTCGCGCGCCTCTCCGACCTGTACCTGAACCTCATCGACGCGCTCGGGGACGCGCTCGACCGGATGGGCCGGAGCCGCGAGGCGAAGGAGCTGGACGCGGCGCGGGAGCGCCTCCCCGACCGCGACGAGGGCGAGCGGGCGCGGCGCGCGCTCGATCTGCTGCGCTATGGCGCGGACCAGGTGGAGCGGCGGCTCCTGCTCCTGGTCGACAACATCGACCTGATCTTCGACCGGCTCAAGGCGGACCAGTGGGCCATCCGCGAGCTGCTCGCGAGCGAGCCCCGGCTCCTGCTCATCGGGGCGAGCTCGGTGATGCTGGAGTCGACGTACGAGTACAAAGCGCCCTTCTACGACTTCTTCCTGACCCACGAGCTCCGCGGGCTCGGCGAGGAGGAGACGGGCGAGGTGCTCCTCCAGCTCGCGAAGGTGGGGAACGCGCCCGAGATCGAGCGCGTGGTGACGAACGAGCCGGGGCGCATCAAGACGTTCCACGTCCTCGCTGGCGGCAACCCACGCACGGTGGTCCTGCTCTACGACGTGCTGGCGAAGGGCGTCGAGGGCGACGTGCGGACGGACCTGGAGCGGCTCCTCGACCGCGTGACGCCGCTCTACAAGGCGCGCTTCGAGGCGCTCCCGGCGCAGGCGCAGCAGGTCGTCGACGCGCTCGCCATCCACTGGGATCCGACGAGCGCGGGGGAGCTGGCGGCGGCGGTGAGGCTGGAGGTCAACGCGGTCTCGTCGCAGCTCAGCCGGCTGGAGAAGCAGGGGGTGGTGGAGAAGGTCGCCTACCCCCCCGGGAACAAGGCGGGCTTCCAGGTGGCGGAGCGGCTCTTCAACATCTGGTACCTGATGCGCGCGAGCCGGCGCGTGCGGCAGCGGCTCATCTGGCTGGTGGAGTTCCTGCGCGTGCTCTATGCAGGCGGGGAGATTCGAGGGGTCGCGGAGAGGTACCTGCGTGGCAAGGAGGGAGGCGACGCCGAGAGCCGCATGCGACGCGCGGAGTATGGGCTGGCGCTCGCGCAGGTAGTGCAGGACACGCCGCTGCGTGGAGCGCTGGAGGGCGTTTCGGTGCATGCTCTCGTGATCGACCAGGACCTGCGGGAGCAGCTCCCGAGCATCATGGACCTGGAAGGCGACGACGCGGCTCTCCGGCCCGTCGTAGACCGGCACAAGGCGATGGCACAGATCCGGGAGGCGATCTTCGCGGCGAAGGTGAGATGGCAGCCGTGGGATCCCGAGGGGTTCTGGATGCTGCTCGGAGGGGCGACCACCCTGAGCCAGAGAAGGAAAATGGCTCTCGCGATGCAGCTCGGTTACCAACCGAAGGAAGAGGTGCTGCGGTGGATGGCCTGGCTGCAAGAGAGGGCCGCGAAGATGGAAGCCTTGATCCATTGTCCGGCGGCCGTGGAGAAGCTCCGGAACGCGTTCGCGAGCGGTTACATGGTCGACATGAACGACATGGAAGCCGCGCGAGCCGCCGCGCTCGCGCTGGACGCGCCGGACATAGCGGCGATCGCGATCGCGAGCACGGCATCCAGGTCGTACGACCCATCCGTGCTCGAAGCGCTGACGGAGGCGGCGCGTGCCGCGCGTGCGCCGTATCCGTACGTCGTTCTCGGCGACGTGCTCCGTAGGAAGCTCGTGCGGTACGAAGAGGCCGAAGCCGCGTACCGTAAGGCCGTCGAGCTGGCTCCCCGTTATCCGCTCGCTTGGGGCGTGCTCGGGATCTTGCTCCACTACGATCTCGGGCGCCGCGAAGAGGCCGAAGCCGCGTACCGCAGGGCCATCCAGCTCGATCCGAGAGACGCGCTCGCCTGGGACAACCTCGGCCGCGTGCTCCATTACAACCTCGGGCGCTACGACGAAGCCGAGGCCGCGTACCGCAAGGCGGTCGAGCTGGATCCGAGATATGCGGAGAGCTGGGACGCCCTCGGTGAGGTCATGCTGCGCGCCGGCCGGCTCGGCGACGCGGAGGACGCTCGACGGCGCGCCGTCGAAATCGACCGCGAGGACGCGGGATACCTGAACAACCTGGCCTGGGTCCGTTACCTATCCAACAAGCTCGATGCGGCCGCAGAGGACGCCCGCCGTGCCGTTGCCTGCGCTCCGGATGAGGCCAACTACGTCCACACCCTCGCCACCGTCCTCGCCGCCCGCGGCGACTGGCCCGAAGCGGCTTCGCTTGCCCCCCGCTTCTTCGCCCAGGGCTCCTCCCTCTTCGAGGAGCGAGTCTGGCCGGAGACGCTGCACTTCTTCCGCGAGGCCGCCCGCACGGGCCACGCCGCCGACGCGGTCCGCCTCCTCGACGACCTCTCCCTCACGGACCGCTTCCGCCCCCTGCGCGAAGCGCTCGCCGCCATCGCCGCCGGCTCCAGGCTCCCCCTCCGCCGCGTCGCCCCCGAGAATCCGCCGCCCCGCCGAGGAGCTGCTCGACGTGCTCTGGCCCGAGGGGCTGGAGTGACGCGAGCGCGCCGCGGAGGCCCCTGACCGCGGCGCGCTCGAATCCTTCAGCCTCCGTCAGTGGCGGCGCGGCTCTGCGTGGTTCGACCCCTCCTCGCGCTTCGCCCCCTCGCCGGCTCCCGGCTTCCCGTCGTACTGCTTCCCGTCTTTGTTCCCCTCCTCGTGCTTGCCGTCGTCGTGCTTCCCCTCGTCGTGCTTCCCGTCGTCGTGCTCGCCTGCCCGCAACGGCCCCCTCGGAGGCGAGGCCCCCGGGCTGACCGCCCGGCCGCCCCCGATCCAGCGCCCGGGCAGGTGCTCCCAGCGGCCGTTGACATTTACCCAGCGGGCTTGCTGGTACTCGAACCCCGCGCGGCGCACCTCCCACCGGCCGGGGAACCAGACGTACCGGGCGTTCTCCCACTTCCACCACCCGGTGACCCAGACCTCGTTGGCGCTCGGCGGCGAGCCCGGGTTCTCGGCCTTCGGCGCGGGGGGCGCCTCGGGGGCGGTCTCGTCGGGGGCCTCGGGAGCGTCGGCCTGCGCGGCGGAGGTGTCCTGGCCCGACGGGGGGGCATCGTTGCGGTTGCAGCCCGCCGCCGGAGCGGCGGCCAGCGCGACGGCGAGGAGAGCGTAACGGGAGATGGTCATGCGTGCGTCTTTCCTTCCTGGATGCTGCGCGGTCCGGGGAAGGTAGGCGAAATGGCGTGGCGCGAACAGTGCTCCGATTCCGGACAGCGAGGCGCTTCCGCGACCCTTCGCCGAGCCCATCGTGCCGGCGGAGTGGCGCGACGTGACGCCGCCGCCGTAGAAAGAGCCCATGCGCTCGGCGGTCTGGGTCGCTCTCGTCGCCTCGGCGGGCTGCTCCCGCGCGCCGCAGCCCCCGCCCCCCGTCACGGTCCCGCCCCCCGTCGCGGCCGTACCGGCGAGCACCGCCTCCGCGGCTCGGCCGCCCGATTCCGCCGAGCCCGTGCGACGTGGGCACGGTCGTGAACCTGGCGAAGGTCCAGAACAAAATCGAGGGCAGCTTCCTGCGCCCGGGCGTCCACGAGATCCTCGGGGAGATGGGGTGCGCACCCGACGGCGAGCAGGAGTGGGCGCGCGTCGTCGCCGTTCGCGGAGACGACGGCGTCTTCAGGGTCGAGCTCGTGGACGCCATCGACCAGACGCACCACGAGAACATCGGATCCTGCCAGGTGCTCCACACCTCCGTGGGGCGAGACCTCCCAATCTGCCGGCGCGGCGCGGTGAGCTACGGCGACGTGTTCGAGAGCGTCGTCGTGCTCGACTACACGAAGGACGCGGACCACTTCGTGACCGGCCTCGTCGGCGTCGCCGACACGACGGACACCGCGTGCACCGGCGAGACCGAGCCCGTGGTCGCCAGGGTGGAGAACGTCGAGCTCGTGGACGTCGACCACGACGGGAACGACGACGTTCGCGTGACCGTGCGCGCGGCCAAGTTCCACGTCCCCAAGCAGCGCCCGTGCGAGCGCGACGGCTTCGGCGGGCACGGCCAGCCGCCGTCGCACATCCCCAGGCCTCCCGCCCAGAGGATCGACCTCATCGCGCACGGCACCACGTTCACGCCCACCCCCGCGGGCGCCCGGGTCCTGAAGACGCTCGAAAAGCTGAGGCCCCCGTGAACGTGCGCCGGCGCTCAGCAGCCCGGAGATATGAAAGAAGAGGACCGCAAGGGACGCAAGGATTTAGGTCAATTTGCCTTTCCCTTGCGCCCCTTGCGTCCCTTGCGCCCTTGCGGTCTCTCCGGGGGGCTCTTCAACGGGCTGTCAGCTCACCAGGTCCTCGGCCCACATCGACGCGAGCCCCATGATGGTGTGCTGCGGGTTCACCCCGATTCGTCGTCGGGATGGCCGACGCGTCGGCCACGTAGAGCCCCTCGACCCCGTGCACCTTGCCGTGCCCGTCGACGACGCCCTGCCGCGGGTCGGCGCTCATCGGGCAGCCGCCGAAGAGGTGGGAGAGGATGGCGATGTACGCCCGCGGGTCGGTGGGGCCCTCCTCGATGAGGTGCAGGTCGTCGGCGCCGATCTTGTACGGGAGGCCGTAGATGCCGGGGATGACGGCGCGGGCGCCGACGGCGAAGTGCATCTCCGCCACCATGGCGAGGCCCGTCCGGAGCTTGCGCATGTCGGCCTCGTCCAGCATGTAGCGGACGACGGGCTCGCCGAAGAGGCCGGGCTTGATGGTGCCCACCGACTCGGCGCGCACGGCGGCGACCCACATGGCGATGTTCCGGTACTCGCGGAAGCGCCGCACCAGCTCGCGCCCCCCGCCGGGGAGGCGGCCGGCGACCATCTCGGGCGGGATGGCGAGCGTCTCCAGCTTCAGCCCCGGGTCCTCGCGGAAAGCGGTGGAGGCCCAGCCCTGCGTGGCGCCGACGTTCTGGTCCACGGGGTCGTCGTAGACGCCGAAGACGCCGGTGCCCGGGTGGGCGCGGAAGAGGGTGCCGAGCGCGCGGCTCCGGACGCCGCTCTTGGCGAGGAGGATCGGGGTCTGCGTGGCGGAGGCGGCGACGAGGACGCCGCGCCGCGCGCGCACGGTGAAGCGCGCGCCCTCGCGCCGCGTGACCGGATCGCGGAAGCGGCCGGTGACGCCGGCGGCGCGCGCCCCGTCGAAGAGGACGCGATCGACGGGCGCGCAGGAGAGCACGTCGCCGCCGCGCTCGATCACCTCGGGGACGTAGGTGATGTTGGTGCTCTGCTTGCGCCCCTTCCTGCACCCCTGGAGGCACTGGCCCGCGCCCTCGCAGCCCTTGGCGTAGCGGACCATGTAGTGCGAGTCCCACCCGAGCGAGCTCGCCGCGTCCATGGCCAGCGTGTTCATGAGCCCGCGGGCGTCGGGCGGGACGGTCTCCGCGGAGAGCTCGCGCTCGATGCGGTCCTGGTGCTCCCACACGCGCTCGGCCATCGCGTCCCCGCCGACGCCGTACTCCCGCTCCCAGCGGTCGAAGCAGTCGCCGGGCGTGCGCACGACGATGGCGCTGTTGACCACGGTCGTGCCGCCGACGCACGACGCCTGGACGACCGGCCAGAGCGCCTTGCTCCGCGTCACGAGCGAGCCCCAGTCGGGGAAGAGGTCGCGCATGGTGCCGTAGGTGGTGGAGGGGTAGTCCTCCGGCGCGCGCCAGGGGCCGGCCTCCACGATCGCCACGCGGCGGCCGCCGCGCGCGAGGACGACCGCCGCCGCCGCGCCGCCGGCGCCGCTGCCGACGACGACGAAGTCGACCTCGAATTCGACGGCGGGCTGGGCGAACGACTCGAACGTGAGGTGCCCCATCACGCGACCTCGCCCGCGGCTGCGGTGCCCGCCCGTTCGTGACCGGCAGCGTGCGCCGCGCTCTCGCCACGCCCCTTCGCGACCTCGCGCCGGCCGAGCGCCACGAGCGCCGGCACCGGCGCGCGCGGTGGATAGGGTAGAGGCGCCACCTTCGCCTCCATGCGGCGGGTGCCCGGATCCTCCCCGTACGCGGGGAGGTCGAGGAAGGCGCGGATCTCCGGCGACTGCCCCCAGAAGACGCCGCCCATCAGCTTGAGCAGCACGATGATCTGGCGAACGAGGTAGACGCGGTGGGTGGCGAGCGCGTGGGCGTGCGCGTCGAGCTGCTCCTCGGTCAAGAGCGCCGCCGGCCAGGGGCGGTACACCGTCACGATGGGCGAGATCTGGAAGAAGAAGGCGCCGGCGACGATGCCGAGCCAGAAGAGGCGCGTCGAGTCTCGCCGGAGGCCCGCGATCTTCTCGTCGACCCCGAGATCGGCGAGGCCCGGCAAACCCCCGGCGCGGGGGAAGAAGGCGCAGAGCGCGAACTTTACCAGCTCATTCACGGGGGGGACGTTACACCGGGGCGAGCGCTCGCGCGACGTCCGCGGCCACGCGCTCGCCCTCGGCGCGGAGCGCGGCCGGATCGAAGAGCCCGCCCGCGCACTCGCCGGCCGCCCAGAGGAGGGGCGGCCGAGGCGCCCCGGCGGCCTCGGCCGCCCCGGCGAGGACGACGCGGCCGTGCTCGCCGGTCTGCACCACGTAGCCGAGCGCCGGGTCGAAGCGCGTCGCGGCGCCGGCCTGCGCCGCGAGCTCGAACGCCGGCGCGCCCGGGAGCGCGAGCGCGACCACCGCCGCCTCGCGCGTGAGGAGCCCCGCCGCCGGGTCCCGCACCGTCACCGCCCGCACGCCGCCGGTGCCTCGCACGTCGACCAGGTCCCCCGCGGCGACGCGGAAGGCGCGCACGGGGGGCGCCTCGGGGGCCGCCAGGCCGAGCGCGCGCTCGAGCTCGTCGGCCCAGAAGCCGGCGCCGACGACGACGGCGGGGCCGTCGGGGACGATGCCGGCGTGGACGAGGCGGCAGAGGGCGCGCGCCGAGAAGATGCCGGGCAGGTCGTTGCCGGGGACCGCGAGCGCGCCGTCGTGCGCGCCTGACGCGAAGACGATGGCGCGCGGGCGGACGAGCGCGGCCTCGGCCGAGGCGATGAGCACGTCACCTTCGTAGACGCCAGCGGCCACGCTGCGCGCCCATCACGTCGACCCGACGAGCGGCACCTCCGCCAGGAGCGCCGCGGCGTGCCCCGGCGCGCGCGGAGAGCGCGCCCCCGAGGGCCAGCCCGTCGTCGACCAGCACCACGCGCAGCCCGTCGCGGCCGAGGCGCGATGCGACGGCGATGCCGGTCACGCCGCCGCCGGTGACGACCACGTCCGCCTCGACCCGGCGCGCTGGGCGGCGCGCCACGGGGGCGCCGGGCAGGCGGCCGAGCCCGGCGATCTTGGTCGCCACGCCCTGCATCACGCTCTGGAGGCCGGGGACGCCCGCCATCAGGTGGTGGTGGTCGAGCCCCTGGGCGAAGAACCAGTCCGTCACCCGGAGCAGGTCGGCCTTGCGCGACCCCACCACGTTCTGCGAATCGACGTGCTCGCCGCCGCGCGCCGGGGCGAGGCAGGTCATCACGTTGGGCACCCCGTCGACGCGGGCGAGGCAGCCGTCGCACCCGCCGCGGAAGCAGCTCGGCCCGCGCGGGCGGTGAAGCTTGGGGCTGCGCGCCAGGATGGTCTTGTCGCTCCCGAGGAGCGCGGCGGCGAGGGGCTCGCCCCGCTCGGCCGGGATGGCCTCACCGTCGAGGTGGACGGTGACGGGGTCGGTCGGCGCGCGGGTCCGCCTGAACATGGCGGGACAGTACCACGCATTCCCGAGCGCGGTTTTGGCGCGAGCGCGGGCGCGAAATCGTCTAGGCTGCGCCTGGCAATGCGGCTCGGCATCCTCGGGCCGGCGGGCGGCGACATGATCGGCCTCGCCCGCGCGGCGCAGCTCCTCCTCGACGAGGCCCACGCGGAGAAGGTGCTCTACCTCTCCGACGACGGCGCGCTCGAGCGCGTGGTCGTGAGCTGGGCGCAGCGAGATCGTCGGCACGGACCCTTCGGACCAGGCGCTCTTCGAGCGCGCCGCCGCCCGCTGCGCCCGGGCCGCGCCCGCCGCGATCGACCACTTCGTGGAGGGCGAGCGGGCGCGGTTCCGGCTCGGCGTCTACGTCAGCCTGCCCAGCGGGCAGAGCCGGACAATCGAGATCCTCGATGGCCGCGTGGTCCTCTTCGTGTACGACAAGGCCATGCTCGACGAGGAGGACATCTCCGCCGCGCAGCTCCTCGTCTTCGGCCGGGCGCGCGAGCCCCTCATCAAGCGCGTCGGCGCGCGCGTCTTCATGACGCCCGGGCCGATCGGCTGCCCCACCGGCGGCGCCGCCCTCCTCGACGACGGCGTGGGCGGCATCCGCGTCGAGATCCTCGGCCCCGGCGGCGTGGTGACGGCGCACGAGCACGTCGGCGGCCCACGCCCGGGCAAAATGCGGGTCCAAGGTGGGGGCTGAGGCGAGCAATAGCGGGACGAGGGTCGCGGTCTTCGGGGGCAGCTTCAACCCGCCGCACGTCGGCCACGTCCTCGGCGTCGTGTACGCGCTCTCCACCGCGCCCATCGACGAGGTGCTGGTGGTGCCCGTCTACCGGCATCCCTTCGCGAAGCCCCTCGCCCCCTTCGCCGACCGGCTCGAGATGTGCCGCCTGGCGCTCGGATGGCTGCCGCGGGTGACCATCTCGAGGGTGGAGGAGGAGCTCGGCGGCGAGAGCCTCACGCTGACCACGCTCGAGCACCTGCGCACCTCGCGCCCGGACCTCTCGCTCCGGCTCCTCGTCGGCGCCGACGTGCTCGGCGACCTCCCCAAGTGGCACCGATGGGACCGCATCGCGGAGCTGGCGCCGCCGCTGGTGCTCGGCCGCAGCGGCGTCCCGCCGCTCGGCGACCACGCCCACCCCTCCGCCGGCGTCCCGGCGCCGTCCCCCCCGTCCTGCCGCACGTCTCCAGCACCGACATCCGCGCCGCGCTCGAGGCCGGCGACGTCGAGGCCGTGCGCGGGCTCGTGCCTGCGGCGGTGCTCGATCACATCGTTGCCGCCGGACTCTACGGCGGACATCGGGGCCATCCATGAGCGCACGCACGCGGGTCTTCATCTACGGCGCGGGCAAGGTCGGCGCCGGCCTCGCGCGGGCGCTCCGCGCGACGGGGGCGGTCGACGTCACCCTCCGCGCCGCCCGCCGCTGGCTCCCGTCCCGCCGCATCGACGCGGACGTGGTGGTCCTGGCGGTCCGCGACCGCGACCTCCCCGCCTGCGCCGCCGAGCTCGCCGCGCGCGGGCTCGTCGGGCACCGCCCCGTCGCCGTCCTCCACTGCGCGGGCGCGCTGGGCCCCGAGGCGATCGCAGCCGCGCGGGGGCCCAAGGTGGCGGTCGCGCAGATGCACCCCATGATCTCGTTCGCGTCGCCCAAGTCCACGCCCTCGCTCGCGCGCGGGCAGCTCCACGTCGACGGGGATCCGGCGGCGATGAAGGCGGCGCGGGCCCTCGGGCGCCTGCTCGGGATGACGCCGCGCACGATCCCGGAGCTCGACCGGATCGCGTACCACGCGGCGGCCGGGCTCGTGGCCAACGGCGCGGCGGCGCTCGCGGGCGGGGGCGTGGCGCTGCTGGGCAAGGCAGGCGTGCCGGCGGCCACGGCGGCGGCGATGCTGGGCCCGCTGCTCCGGAGCGTGGCGGAGAACGTGGAGCGGCTCGGGCTGCCCGAGGCGCTCACCGGCCCCGTGCGGCGCGGGGACGCCGCCGGCGTGGGCAAGCACCTCGAGACGCTGGCGCGGATCGCGCCGGACCTGGTGCCGTTCTACGTCGCGGCGGCCCGGGTGCAGGTGCCGCTGGCGAGAGCGCTGGGGGACGCGCCGGCTTCGAGCTTCGACGCCATCGAGCGGCTCCTGGACGAGCGGGCGTAGCGGCGAGCCGCTCGGCGTTCGCGCTCGGCTCAGCAGGGGTTGGTGCCGCTCCCCCACTTGGCCGCGCCGCTCGACGTGTAGAGCACCAGGTTGCAGTCGGTCTGGAGCTTGAGCTGGGTGGCCCCGCTGCCTTGCGTGCCGCTCCCCCAGAGGGCGCTCCCGCCGCTGGCGTAGACGACGACGTTCCCGTCCGTCTGCAGGCACACGCTCGCGGCGTTCTTGCCGTTCGTGCCCGTCCCCCACACGGCCTTGGACGTGCTGCCGTTGGTCTTGTAGAGCACGAGGTTGCCATCGCCCTGGAAGATCAGGGTCTCGTATTCGTGCTGCAACAGGATGCTGTTCGTCGGGTAGCAGGTGCCGTCCATGGTCAGCCACTTGTCGGCGAGCTCGCCCCACACGCAAGCGTCTGCGGAGTTGGACCACAACTTCGTCACCACGTAGGGGTTGCCGTTGCTCCCGAAGATCGTGGCCTGATTGTGCTCGCAGAGGTCGGCGATCTCGTCGCCGTCGCTGGTGTCGATCCAGCCGTAGCCGGCGCCGATCCGACCGTAGGGGTCGGTGGTGGCCTCGAGCATCTCGTGCGACGACGCGGCGGTCAGGTTGTCGGAGGCGGCCACGCCGCTTTCACCGCAGCTCGAGCAGGAGTCCATGTCGATGATGACGCCGTAGGCGACGTCGACCCCGTTGTACTTGAACGAGCTGTGATACCCACACCAGTAACTGCACGACGCCTTTCCCTGGACGCCGTAGGCGGTGACGCCGGAGGGCATGTGCACCGGATAGTAGGTACTGCCCGTCGGGGCCACGCTGGGGTCCGCGACGAACATGGCGGTCAGGGCGGCCTGCACGTCGGCGTCCGTCACCGAGGTGCTCGTCTGGTCGAGGGTGTACGAACCGCCGTAGGTGCCCTTGCCGATGCTGCTGTACTGGCTCAGCACGTCGGCGTAGACCTCGCTGCTCACGAAGCCGTCGTAGAAGCTCTCGAGCTTGGCCTGGTAGCTGACGCTCGAGTTCCAGAGGACGGGGACCACCTCGACGTTGGTGAGCACCGGGCCGCCCTTGTCGGTGAGGGTTTCGGTCACCGCGGCCGCGGCGCTGCCAATCGGCGTGTCGTCGCCGCTCTCTGGGGCGACCGCACAGCCGTAGGCGGCGAAGGCAAAGGTGGACAGGGCAGCGAACGCGAGGCGGTTTGCACGGAAGCTCATGGGTCGGTCTCCTTTTCGGGTCGACCGAGCCCATTGCAACGAGAGGGCCACCCGGAGATCGCGCTTCTCCGCGAGGAAACGGCAGCCGATTGGAGGTGGGCGCCACCGGGCTTGGAGGCGGGAGCCTCCACCCGGCAGGCGCCCCGGGGCTACACCACGAAGTCGAGCATCTGCACGCGGGTCAGGTAGTCGCGGAGCACGGTCGCGTACTGATCGATGAGCAGGTCCAGCTTGATCAGCGCCCCCGAGGCGTCGGACGACTCGACCTTGCCGCTCACGGGCACCTCTGCGCCGGGGGTGATGAGGACGCCGCTCCACTCGGAGCCGGCGCGGACGGGCGTCTCGGCGATGCGCAGGAGGCTGTCCGAGATCTCCCGCACGGGGACGGTGGCGCCGGCGTCGAGCCGGATCCAGCTCGTCAGCGTGCTGGTGGGCTCGACCAGGTAGTGGACGCGCCGGTTGTGCTCGATGAGATCCTCGAGCGTCTCGCAGAGCGTCTTGCTGAGGGGGGTCTCGTCGCTCTCGAGCACCAGCTCGAGCATCCTCTTCATCGCCTTCTGCGTGCGGATGAGGTTGTGGCGCATCTCCTCCACCCGGCGGGAGTCGCGGCGGACCTTGTCGGCCACGATGTTGAGGAGGTTGTGGTAGAACGGGAACGCCACGTCCCCGTGGCTCTCGAAGAACTGCCGCAGCGCGCCGACGCCGATGCGGAGCACCTCCGAGGCCTCCGTGGTCACCGCCGTCGTGTTGCGCTTGAGCCCGGTCACCGCGCCGAGCTCGCCGATCGGCGCGATTGGCCGGATGCGGAAGCGGGGCTCGGCGCCGGGCTCGGCCGCGCCGTTGGTGGTGGCCTCCTTGAGAGCCACCTCACCGCTCACGAGCAGGAGCAGGTGCGTCGGGTCGCTCCCGGCCTCGAAGAGGACCTCCCCCGCGGGGAGCTTTTGGTGCTCGAAGGCGCTGAGAAGCTCGGCGAGGTGGTCGTCCGTGATGCCGTGGAACAGCGGGATGGCGTGGAGATCGGACGGTCGGACCGTCGTCATGGGTCTAGCTCCTCGAATCAGCCCTGAGCGGGGACTCTGAGGCGGGCATGGGACCTTTGTCCGCGCCCCCGGTCAAGCCCTCTCTCACTGCGCGGTGAACGAGGAGGTCGCCGCGTTCGTCTGGTAGTCGTACTCGGTGAAGAGGATCGACCCGTTCGCCTGTTGCCGGGCGATGACGTACCCGTAGTCGACGCTGCCCGTCAGCGGCGCCCCCCCCGTTGCCGACGATGACCTGCTTCTCGCTCGAGTAGTACGCGTACGTGTGGGTGTGGCCCGCGATGAGGAGCGTGTACGGGTGCTGCCCGATGATCGTGTCCGCGTTCATCGAGCCCGAGCCGCTCAGGCAGGGGGCCGTGGTGGCCGTCGTGCCCTCGTGCCGGACCACGAAGGTGTACGTCGTCGACTTGGCGAGCTCCGAGGCGAGCCACGTGGCCTGCGCCGAGCTCCAGGCGTTGCAGGCGACGAACACGAACTTGGCCGTCCAGGCGTTGCCCGTGCCGTTGACGTCGATGGTGTAGTACGGCTGGGTCACGACCTGCCCGATGGGCTTGAGCATCGCGTTGGCCCACGCGACGCCGTTCGGCGTCACGCAGACGTTGCTCATGCAGGTCCCGCCGACGTTGCTGCAGGCGCTCCCGCAGGCGTAGCAGTTGTCCGCCGTGGAGCCGTCGCACTCGTGGTTGCCCATCGCGGGGTAGACGGGATTCGAGAACTGGTTGCGGGCGGTCATGTAGTAGCCGATCTGCGTCGCCTGCGTGCCGGGGGTGTGGCTCGGGCTCGCGAACATGTAGTCGCCCGTGGTGATCGCGAACGCGGGGCGCGGGGAGACGGCCTCGACGTCCTGCCAGATCTTCGTGATGACCGCCGTCGGGTAGCCGGAGGTGTCGTCCTCGTTCGGGGGGCGCGTGTCGCCGACGATGGCGAAGCTCAGGGACGAGACGGTGCCGCCGCTCGAGCTTCCGGACGTGGACGAGGCCGACGAGCTGCTCGACGCGCTGGTGCTGCTCGACGCGCTGGTGCTGCCCGAGCACGAAGCGCCGCAGGCGGTCATGGCCTGGCTCACACAGGTGGCATCCCAGCTCGTCTTGCAGCAGTACGTGTCGCTCGCGCAGACCGTCGTGACGCAGGCGTCGCAGCCGTCCGTGAGCTTTGTGCCCGAGGTGCACGGCGAGTGCGAGCACGTCCCGCCGCCCGACGTGCTGGAGCTGGTGGAGCTGGCGGCGCTCGAGCTGGCGGCGCTCGAGCTGGAGCTGCTGGCCGTCGAGCTCGCGGCGCCGCCGGCGCAGGACGCGCCGCAGGCCGACATGGCCTCGCTGACGCACTGCGCGTCCCACGTGTTGGTGCAGCAGTACGGGTCGCCCGAGCAGACCGCCGTCGCGCAGTCGTCGCACCCGCTCCCGAGCTTGGCGCCCGAGGTGCACGGTGAGTGCGCGCAGGTCCCGCTGCCCGAGCTGGTGCTCGCCGACGTGCTACTGGCCGACGTCGTGCTGCTGGCCGCCGCGCTGCTGCTGGCCGCCGTGCTGCTGCTCGCCGACGAGCTGCTGCTGGTCGACATGCGGCTCCCGCAGGGGTTGGTCACGGGGATGCAGACGCTGACGGGGTTGCCCTCCGTGGTGTTCACCGACGTGCACGCGCTGCCCGAGGGGCACGCCTGCCCGCCGCTGCAGTCCGGAGCGCAGTACGTATCGCCGGCGAACTGCGCGCAGTCCTTCCCCGCGCCGCAGCCCTGGGTCGTCAGGCAGGGCACGCAGTCGCTCCCGCCGCTGCCGCCCGTGCCGGTCGTGCCCCCCGCGCCGGTGCTCCCCGTCACGCCGGTGCTGCTCGTCACGCTGTTGCCCGTCGTGACGCTGATGCCCGTCGTGACGCCGGTGCTGCTCAGCCCGCCGGTGCCCGACGTGGCGGGCGAGACCGATCCGGTCGTGGCGCCCGGGCCCGACGACGAGAGCCCGCCTGCACCGGAGGTGTTGTCGGTGCTGCCGGAGCCGCACGAGGCAGCCACGGCGACGCAGGCGCCGACGCCGAGGAGGGAGAGGACCCGAACGCTGGTAAAGCAAGACTTCATGGCGCGTCATGGTCGCGTCACGAATCCGCAGTTCGCAAGCGGAATGACTCCGCAGGATTAGGGCTGTTTGTCGCCTCTCGCGGCAATCTTGCGCGCCCGAAGCACGGCGGGCGCAAAGTCATCGCGAGGGTGAAATCGCAGGATCACTCACGCCACGGGACGAACGTGCCCGCGGCGCAGAAGCCGCCCAAGGGGAAGGCGTCGGTCACTTCACGCTGAACGAGGTAGTCGCCCCGTTCGTCTGGTAGTCGTACTCGGTGAAGAGGATCTCTCCGTTCGACTGCTGGCGTGCGATCAGGTAGCCGTAGTTCACGCCGCCCGAGAGCGGCGCGCCGCCGTTGCCGACGATGACCTGCTTCTCGCTCGAGTAGTACGCGTACGTGTGGGTGTGGCCCGCGATGAGCAGCGTGTACGGGTGCTGCGAGATGATCGTGTCCGCGTTCATCGAGCCGGAGCCGCTCAGGCACGGCGCCGTCGTGGCCGTCGTGCCCTCGTGACGGACCACGAAGGTGTACGTGGTCGAGCTCGACAGCTCCGAGGCGAGCCACGAGGCCTGCGCCGAGCTCCACGCGTTGCACGCGATGAAGACGAACTTCGACGTCCAGGCGTTGTTCGTCCCGTTCACGTTGATCGAGTAGTAGGGCTTGGTCGCGCTCTGGCCGATGGGCGCGAGCATGGCGCTCGCCCAGGTGGTCTGGTTCGGCGTCACGCAGACGCCCGAGGTGCACGTCCCGCTCACGTTGCTGCACGCGCTGCCGCAGGCGAAGCAGTTGTCCGCCGTCGACCCGTCGCACTCGTGGTTCCCCATCACGGGGAACTGGACGCCGCTGTAGGCGGCGCGCGCGTTCATGTAGAGGCCGATCTGCGTCGAACTGCGTCCCCGGGTGGTGGCTGGGGCTCGCGAACTGGTAATCGCCCGTGGTGATCACGAAGGGAGGCCGCGGCGAAACCGCCTCGATGTCCTGGTAAATCTTCGTGATGACGGCCGTCGGGTAACCGGAGGTGTCGTCCTCGTTCGCGGGGCGCGTGTCGCCGACGACGGCGAAGCTCAGCGTCGAGACCGTGCCGCCCGTGGGCCCGATGCTGCCGCTGGAGCTGGAGGAGGTCGACGAGGTCGAGGAGGTGGACGAGGTGCTGGTGGAGGTCGTGCTGCTGCCCGACCCGGAGCAGCCGGCGCCGCAGGCCGACATCGCCTCGCTCACGCACTGAGAGTCCCACTTGTTGTTGCAGCAGTACGCGTCGCCGGTGCAGACCGAGGTGGCGCAGGGGTCGCACCCGCTCGTGAGCGCGGTGCCCGTGGCGCACGGCGAGTGCGAGCACGTGTCGCTGCCCGAGCTCGTCGACGTCGTGCTGGTCGCCAACGTGCTGGTGGTCGCCGACGTCGTGCTGGTGGTCGCGGGGCCGGCCCCGGTGGTGCTCCCCGACATCCTGCTGCCGCAGGGGTTCGTCACGGGGACGCAGACGCTGACCGCCGCGCCCTCCGTGGTGTTGACGGGCGAGCACGCGGTGCCCGCGGGGCACGCCTGGCCGCTGGTGCAGTCGGAGGCGCAGTACGTGTCGCCGGCGAACTGCGCGCAGTCGGAGCCGGACCCGCAGGCGGTCGTCGTCACGCAGGGCGTGCACTGTCCGGAGCTGCCGCTGGAGCTCGCGGTGCTGGCGCCCGCCGTACCCGTCGCCCCGCCGGCGCCCGAAGCGTTGTCACCGCCTCCGGTGGCGCACGAGGCGGCGGCGCCGGCGCAGAGGCTGGCGCAGAAGAAGAGGGCGAAGCGGGCGACGGGGGTGCAAAACTTCATGGCGGTGCATGCTCGCGTCATGGATCTGAAACTTCAAGGACAAGGACATCGCCGAGATGGGGCGTGATTGCGGGTGTTTCGACCAGCGCGAGCGCGGCATTGCGCGAGGAGCGCAAAGTGGTCGTGGCGCTGGAACATGCGTGACTTCCTTGCGCCGAGGCATGGAGGAGCGGGGCCCGATGCCCGCGTCGCCCCCTCGTCCGTGACGTGCCTCACCCTACGACACGCGCCGAGACATCATGGCTCCGCGGGCGTGATTGCCTATGTCACCCCGCGGCGGTCGGCGCGCCGAAGTGCGTGTCCGGCGACACGACGAGCGCGCGCAGATCCTCCCCGCTCAGCGTCTCGACCTCGAGCAGGCGCTGCGCGACCCGCTCGAGCGCGACCCGGTGCTCGGAGAGCATGGCGCGCGCCCGCTCCTGCGCCTCGCTCAGGATGCGCGCCACCTCCGCGTCCACGACGCGCGCCGTGTCGTCGCTGTAGTCGTGCGGGCCCCCGCCGCCCCAGGCCCCGTGGGCGCCCGCGCGGAGCCGCGGCTCGAAGCTCGACAGGCCCACGGACTCGCTCATGCCGAGCTCGCGGACCATGCGGCGGGCCAGGTCCGTCGCGTTCAGCAGATCGTCCTGCGCGCCGGTGGAGATCTCGCCGACGGTGGCCTCCTCGGCGACGCGACCGCCGAGCAGGACGACGAGGCGGTCCTTGATCTCCTGCCGGCTCATGAGGAAGCAATCCTCCGTCGGCGCGGTCATGGTGTAGCCGAGCGCGCCGGGGCCGCGGGGGACGATGCTCACCTTGCGCACCCGGTCCTGCGTGGGGAGCAGCTCGGCGCAGAGCGCGTGCCCCGCCTCGTGGTACGCGACGACGGCGCGCTCGCGCGGCCCGAGGCGCCGCGCCCTGCGCGGCAGGCCGGCGACGGCGCGCTCGATGGCCTCGTCGAGGTCGCGCTGCTCCACGGCCTCGGCGCCGCGGCGCGCGGCGAGGAGCGCGGACTCGTTCATCAGGTTGGCGAGGTCCGCGCCGGCGAGGCCCACGGTCTGCCCGGCGATGCTGTCGAGGTTCGCGTCGGGCGCGATGCGCACCCGCCGCGCGTGCACCTCGAGGATGGCGCGGCGCTCGGAGAGATCGGGGCGGTCGACGAAGACGCGGCGGTCGAAGCGGCCGGGCCGGAGCAGCGCAGGATCGAGGATCTCCGGGCGGTTCGTGGCGCCGATGACGATGAGGCCGGCGGTCGAGTCGAAGCCGTCGAGCTCCGTCAGGAGCTGGTTCAGGGTCTGCTCCCGCTCGTCGTTGCCGCCGATGGGCCCGCCCATGCCGCGCGTCTTCCCGACCGCGTCGAGCTCGTCGATGAAGACGATGCTCGCCTGCTTCTCCCGCGCCTGGGCGAACATGTCGCGCACGCGCGCGGCGCCCACGCCGACGAACATCTCCACGAACTCGGAGCCGCAGACGCTGTAGAAGGGCACGCCCGCCTCCCCCGCGACGGCCTTGGCGAGGAGCGTCTTGCCGGTGCCCGGCGGCCCGACCAGGAGCACGCCGCGCGGCACGCGGGCCCCGATGCGCCGGTACCGCTCGGGCGCCCTCAGGAACTCGACCACCTCGGCGAGCTCGGCCTTGGCCTCCTCGCTCCCGGCGACGTCGTTGAAGGTGACGGGCGTCCCGTGGTCGACGTAGAGCCGCGCCTTGTTCTTGCCGAAAGAGAGGGCCGGGTTGGCGATGGTGGGCCCCAATCCGCTCCGCCGGGACGAGAACGCGACGATGGCGATCGCGGCCCCGATGGGGAGCAGCCAGAGCAGGGAAGGCGCGAGGAGCGCGGCGTCGTCTCCCATCTGGGTATAAGGCACCGATCTTTCGTCGAGCCGGGCGAGCAGATCCCGCTCGCTCTCGGGGATCCGCCCCGTGCGATAGGAGTGCGCGGTCCCGGTGCCCGGGTCGGGGCGGGTCTTGCCGACGTACGCGTCGTGCCGGATCTCCACCTCCACGAGCTGACCGTTGTCGACGAGCCCACGGAAGCGCGAGTACGGGATGCGATCGTCCGCGGCGCGGATCGACCCGTAGACCAGCACCGAGCCCAGGATGACGATGAGGCAGATCCAAAGCGACCGCATTCAGGTATCCCGTTCGTGCGCCGTCCCCGGCGCGGAGCCTCGGAGGGTCCCCCCACCGGGCGGCAGTGGCGCCCGGATGCCCGGCGACGCCGGACGCAGGGCCCCCTCTCTCAGTCGACCACGGGCTGACGGTGCACGGAGCCTGCCAAGGGCTTCCGTGCTCGCCGGATGCGCCGGGTAGACAAACCCAGGCGATCTGATCCAGCCTCTCGCGCATGCGCCGCCTCTCGCCCGCCTCCAGGCTCGCCACCGTCCTCCTGCTCGCCGCCGCGTCGACCGCGTGCGGCGCCTCCACCCCGCCACCCGAGACGCAGGAGAATGCGGAGAAGCAGGAGGGTGCCGCGAAGGCCGACAAGCCGGCCGCGGCCGACACGGACGCGCCCAAGGACACGGCCCCCCCCGACGACGCAAAGGCCGCCGCGCCGGCGGCCGTGCGGGAGGGGCCCAAGGTCGACAAGAGCATGAGCCTCGACACGTACGAGATGACGCCGTCCGACTGCGAAGCGCTCGGCCAGCACTACGGTGAGGTGGAGCGCTCGGACCAGATGTCGGCGCTGAGCCCCAAGCTGAGCGAGAAGCAGCGCGCGGGGGTGGCGGCGCAGGTCGACAAGGTCGTCGGCAAGATGCAGCAGACCTGGACGGACGGTTGCCACGCCTCCCTCGAGAACAAGGCCGTGGATCACGACGCGCTCAAGTGCGCCCTCGACGCGAAGACGGTGAAGGCGTTCGACGTTTGCCTGAACGGCCCGGGGGACACGACCCGGCCCGAGGCGCAGAAAAGCGGCAAGAAGAAGTAGCGACGCGCCCTCGGGCCCGTTGTATCCTGGCGGCGTGCACCCCCTGCTCGCCGACCCCTGGGTAGCCGCCCAAGTCGACCTCGCCGTCGCGCCTTACGTGGGCCGCCTGCCCGCCCACGAGGTCGCGTGGATGCGGGATCAGCTCGCGGAGACGCTGAGCAGCGAGGCGCGGGCCGCGAAGCTCCTGCGGCGGGCCAAGCCCCCACGATCGATCGGAGCGGAGAGGTGCGGCGCGGCCTGGCGGAGGAGGCCCCCGCCTCGGTCCGCGCCACGAAGCGTCCCAAGGCGGCGGGCTGACGTGCTGCTCGCGGAGCAGGATCTGTGAGCCAGGGGCTCCCGGTGGTCCAGGCGGTGTCGCGCCGCCTCGCGCGGCGGCTGGGTGGCCACGTGCAGCAGGACGACCTGGCCGGGATAGGCAACCTCGCGCTGATCGAGGTGGCGCGCACGTACGACCCCACGCGGGCGAGCTTCGCGGCGTACGCGACCTCGCGCCTCCGCTGGGCGATCCTGGACGGCGTGCGCCGCGACACACACGCGCGGAGCATGGCCGCCCGCGCCGCCGCGATCCTGGCCTCGGATCGCTTCGCCGAGGCGCAGGCCTCGCATCCGGAGCCCGAGGGCCCCACCACGATGGAGGAGGATCAGGCCGCGCTCGCGGACCTGCTCTCGGGGCACGCGGCGGCCCTCGCCGTCGGGCTCTGCGCCTCGCTGCCGGATCCGGCCACCGTCCAGACGCCGGAGGACGAGGTCGAGCAGGCGGAGCTCGCGCACGTCGTCCGCGGGGTCGTCGGCGCGCTGCCCGAGCGCGAGCGCGCGCTCATCGAGCGGCACTACTACGGCGGCGAGCCCTTCGACACGATCGCGCAGGATCTCGGGATCAGCAAGAGCTGGGCGAGCCGGCTGCACGAGCGGGCCATCCTCGCGGTCAAGCGCGCCGTCGCGGGCCCCGGGGACGAGGACGAGAAGACGCTCGAGGTCGAACCCTGACGGGTCGGTCGCTTGCGGTCTCTCCCCTGGGTCGCCGCCGTCCTGACACTGGCTCCGGCGGCCCTCGCCGACCCTCCCCCGCCGGCTGAAGGCCACCTCACGTTCCGCGCCGATCACCTCGAAGGCGACACCGCGCTCGGGCAGCTCACCCTCTCGGGGCACGTCGCGCTCGCGTACGACCGCTACCGGCTCGCCGCCGACCGCCTCTTTCTCACGCTCGACCACGGCGCGCTCTCCTTCGACGGCGAGGCGCGCGCCGCCTTCTGCCCCTGCCCCGACCCCCCGCTCACCTTCCTGGCCTCCGGAGGCCGCCTCTACCCGAGCAGCGACGTCTTCCTGCGCTTCCCCCGCGTCGCCGTCGGGGGCGTGCCCGTCCTGGCGCTGCCTTTCCTCTGGCTGCGGGCGCCGGACGAGGTCGGGCTCCTGCCGCCGATCGTCTCGCTCCGCGGCGCGGACGGGCTGCTCCTCGGATCCGGCGTGCGCCTGCCCTGGCACGGTCCGGGGGGCGTCATCGAGGCGCTCGACCTGAGCGCCGGCGGCTACACGGCCGGAGGGGCCGAGCTCGGCGCGCGCCTCACGACGGCGGGGGGCACGCTCGGCGTCATGGCGGATCTCGTCAACGGTACGCGCGTCGCGCTCGACGGCGCCGGCGCGCTCCTGCCCGATCTCTCCACGCGCGTCGGCGTGGCCTACGCGATCGACGCCATCCGCGGAGATCGCGCGCGGTCCGGCACGGTCGACCTCTCCGCGGCGGCGCTTCCCTTCGACACCGCCGCCGCGGAGGCCTCCCTGCGCGGCAACCTGGGCCCCGCGAGCGCGATCGTCGCCGGCGGCGCCGTCGCGCGCGCCGTGCGGGGCGAGGGCCCGATCGCCGCGGGCCCGCGGACCACGATCGCGCTGGGAGGGCCGCTCGGCGCCGTGGGGTCGTGGAGCGCCGGCGCGGCCGGCGTCGTGCTCGGGGGAGGGTCTTCGGACGGAGGCGCGCTGCCCATGGGGAGCGCCTCCCTCGGCGCCGAGGTCGACGCGCGCCCCGGGCCCTTCGAGCTCCGTGCCTCTGCCCGCGCACGCGGTCGCTTCGCCGACGACGGCGAGCCGTCCGGCCCCTCGGACGAGGCCGCGGCCGCCGCGCGCCTCGACCTCGAGCTGCCCCTGTCGCGTGCCTTCCCCGGCGCGCCCGGCGAGGCCCCGCTCATCCACGGCATCTCCCCGTCGATCACCCTGCGCGGCGCCCTCGCCTCGCAGAGCGGCCCATTCTTCGTCCCCATCGGCGGCGTCGTCCCCACCGCGTCGTGGATCGCCGCCGCGGGCGTCGGCAGCACCCTCGGCCGCGCCGCCGGCGCCTCGCTCCGCGCCGACCTCCACGCCGGCGCGGCGGGCTCCGCCGCCGGCACGGACGCCCTGGCCCACGCGCGCCTGGCCGCCGACGCGCACCTCGCCGCGGCCACACTCGAGGCCGCCGCCGTGGACGACGCCGCAGGCACCACCCGGGGCGCCGCCTTCCTCGGCCGCCTGCGCATCGGCCCTGCGACGGGCCTCTGGCTGCGCCTCGACGCGGCCGCGCAGACCGGTGGAGATGCCGGCGAAGCGCGCGCCGTCGCCGCCGGCGCCTGGGCCGCGCTCCCCGGCGACGACCTCGCCTACCTCTCCGCCCCAGGCTGGACCGGCGGCGCCGAGTCTTCTCCATCCCCTGGACCCGCACCGTCCGCACCGCCGCGCGCGGCGACCTCGACCTCGCCAGCAAGACCCTCCTCGGCGTCCGCGCCCTCGCCGAGTACCGCGCCCCCTGCGGCTGCCTCGGCCTGGGCGTGACCGGCTCCCACCGCGTGGGACGCGAGGGCGTCGACCTCGCCGTCACCGTCGACATCGTCCCCCCGGTGCGCTCCCCCACCCACACACGGCCGCCGTAGCATCAAACCCGTTTCATTCCGAGCCATTGCGCACCAAAGCAACCGCGCGCGCCAAAAAATTGGCGAAAACCGGATGGGTGCCGCCACTCACCCGGCGCCAGGCAGGCACGTCGCTTGCGGGAGGTCTTGCATGAGAACATTCGCCTTGATTCCCCTCATCCCCGCGCTCGCGCTCGCCGCCGGGTGCTCCGGCAACAGCGGCGGCGGCACGGGTGGCTCCAGCACCGGCCCCGGCGCCGGCGGGTCCACCCCGTCCGGCGTGACCTCCACCAGCAGCGGCAGCACCTGCCCCGGTGGAAGCACCGTCGAGCGGCTCGCGGTCGGCGGGGGCATCGACAAGATCGACCTCGTCCTGATGGTCGACAACTCCCGGTCCATGTCCGACAAGCAGGACATCCTCGCCCAGGCCATCCCGGACATGATCACCGGGCTCGTGAACCCGCCCTGCGTCGACACGAACGGCAACGCCGTCCCAACCTCGATGCAGCCCACCCCGACCGGCGCCTGCCCCACCGGCACGCAGCGCCTGTTCCCCCCCGTTTACGACATCCACATCGGCCTGCTCAGCTCCAGCCTCGGCAGCTTCGGCGCCGACGGGTGCCCGGACATGACGAACACCGTCTGTGCGAACATGGCCACGAGCACCTCCAACAACGACCACGGCCACCTGGTGACCCGCACCGACCCGTGCGCAGCCGGCACCGTCCCGACGTGGAAAAACGAGGGCTTCCTCGCCTGGGATCCGAAGCAGATGCTGAACCCGCCCGGCGAGAGCCAGGTCGGCGACATCAACACGCCGGGCACCCTCGTCGGCAACCTGCACGACCTGGTGCTCGGCGACGGGCAGGACGGCTGCGGCTTCGAGTCGCAGAACGAGAGCTGGTACCGCTTCCTCGTCGACCCGAGCCCCTACCAGAGCATCACCCTCACCGGGCAGAGCGTGCAGACGTCCGGCATCGACAACCAGCTCCTCCAGCAGCGCGCCGACTTCCTCCGGTCGGACTCGCTCCTCGGCATCGTCGTCGTGACGGACGAGACGGACACCTCCATCAAGGAGAACGGCTTCTACCCCCTCTTCGCGCAGGAGCTCGAGAGCGGCCAGCCCTTCCACCTGCCCACCGCCCGCACCGAGTGCACCACCAAGGGCCCCACGGACCCGTGCTGCGACTCCTGCGGCAAGGCTGCGCCGGCGGGCTGCCCGGTCGATCCGTCCTGCTCGGCGACCCCCACGTACACCGACGCGACCGAGAACCTCGCCCTCCGTGCCTTCGGCCTCTCCGGCGGCCTGATGAGCCACAAGGCGCGCTACGGCATCGAGTTCTTCTACCCGCCGAGCCGCTACGTCCAGGCCCTCACCTCGGCCACGGTGCAGGACGCCAGCGGCCACACGGTGCCGAACCCGATCTTCTCCCCCAACCCGAACGAGCCCGGGGCCACCGTCCGCGACCCGAGCAGGGTGATCTACGCCACCGTCACCGGCGTCCCCTGGCAGCTCATCGCCCGGCAGAAGAACGGCCAGCCCGACCTGGTCAACGGCGTCGAGCTCGCTCGACCCGACGCAGGTCGGCGGCTTCAAGACGTACGCGGAGCTCTCGCAGAAGGACCCCAAGGGCAACACCTTCTGGGACGACATCGCCGGCGATCCGGAGCACTACGTCCCGCCGATCTCGCCGTTCATGAAGGAGTCGACCGTCCCGCGCACGGGCACCGACCCCATCACCGGCATCTCCACCTCCCCGCCCAGCACGCCGAACAACGCGGGCAACCCGATCAACGGGCACGAGTGGCTCCCCACCGGCTCCTTCGGTGGGCCCCCGGGCGACCTCGAGTACGCCTGCATCTTCGACCTCCCCACCCCGCGCGACTGCAGCCAGCCCGGCGCGGTCTGCGACTGCGACGGCGATCCCGCGAAGGACAACCCGCTCTGCGACCCCAACCCCAACGACAGCGGAAAACTGACGCTCCAGAGCCGGGCCAAGGCGTACCCAGGGGTGAGGAACCTGGCGATCGCCAAGGGGATGGGGGACCAGGGCATCGTCGCCTCGATCTGCGCCGCGCAGGTCGCGACGCCGAGCAACCCGGACGGCACGGCGGCGAGAGACTACGGCTACCGCCCGGCCGTGGGCTCCATCGTGGACAACATCCAGCGCAAGGTCGGCGCCCCGCAGTGCTTCCCGAGGGCGCTCACGCCGAACGCCGACGGGCAGGTGGCGTGCACCGTGATCGAGGCGTCGAAGTCCCCGACGTGCGACTGCAGCGGAACGGCGAGGGCCCCCGTCGCGGCGGATCACCAGTGCCTGGTGGACCAGGCCAAGCAGGATCCGCTCTACGCGGTCGAGCAGTGGAACTGCTTCTGCGAGATTGAGCAGACGTCGGGCGCGGCGCTCAAGGACTGCGACGCCAACCAGGACGTCCAGGCTTCGACCAACGGCTACTGCTACGTCGACACGACGAGCGGCAACCCTGCCCTGGTCTCGAAGTGCCCCAGCGGCGAGCAGCAGCAGCTCCGCTTCGTCGGCGCGGGCACGCCGGCGCCGGGCAGCACCGTGTTCCTGTCCTGCCAGTAGCCACCTGCCATCGGCTACCATCGGGCCACCCTCCCCTTGAAGGCGCCGCCCCTCCCCTCCCTCCTCTCCCTCCTCGCCACGGCCCTCGCGTCGGCCGCCGGCTGCACCAACACGGCATCGCTTGGGACCGGAGGGAGCGGGGTGGGGGGGGCGACCACGATCACCTCCAGCACCGTCGGCGCGGGCGGCGCCTGCGCGAGCCAGGTCGCTCCCCAGCGGATCAGCGCGGGCGCCGTCACCAAGGTCGACCTCGTCCTGATGGTCGACAACTCCCGGTCCATGGCCGACAAGCAGCAGGTCCTCGCGCAGGCGATCCCGGACCTGGTCACGGGGATCGTGAACCCGGCGTGCGTGGACGCCGCCGGCAACCCCGTACCGTCGGCCATGCAGCCCACACCGACGGGCGCCTGCCCCGCCGGCACGCACCGCCTGGCTCCGCCGATCGACGACATGCACGTCGGCCTGCTCAGCTCCAGCCTCGGCAGCTTCGGCGCCGACGGGTGCCCGGACATGACCAACACCGTCTGCCCGAACGAGCAGACGAGCACCTCCAACAACGACCACGGCCACCTGGTGACGCGCACCGATCCGTGCAACCCCGGCAGCGTCCCCACGTACGAGAACCAGGGCTTCCTCGCCTGGGATCCGAAGCAGATGCTGAGCCCGCCCGGCGTGGGCAAGATCGGCAACGGCAGCACGCCCGGCACCCTCGTCGGCGACGTGACCGAGCTGGTGACCGGCGACGGGCAGGACGGCTGCGGCTTCGAGTCGCAGAACGAGAGCTGGTACCGCTTCCTCGTCGACCCGAGCCCGTACAAGTCCATCTCCCTCACCGGGCAGGCCGTGCAGATGTCCGGCATCGACACCCAGCTCCTCCAGCAGCGCGTCGACTTCCTCCGGTCGGACTCGCTCCTCGTCATCGTCGTCGTGACCGACGAGACGGACACCTCCCTCCGGGAAACCGGCTTCTACCCCTTGTTCGCGCAGGAGCTCGAGAACGGGCAGCCCTTCCACCTGCCCACCGCCCGCACCGAGTGCACCGCCCCCGGCAAGGGCCCCACGGACCCGTGCTGCAGCTCCTGCGGCGAGGGCGCGCCGCAGGACTGCCCGGCCAATCCAGCCTGCGCAGCGACCCCCACGTACACCGACTCGACCGAGAACATCGCGCTCCGCGCCTTCGGCCTCTCCGGCGGGCTGATGAGCCACAAGGCGCGCTACGGCATCGAGTTCTTCTACCAGCCGAGCCGCTACGTCAACGCGCTCACCTCGGAGAACGTGCAGGACGCGCAGGGCAACTTCTTTCCGAACCCGATCTTCTCGCCCAGCGTGAAGGAGCCCGGGGCCGTCGTGCGCGACCCGAGCATGGTGCTCTACGCCACCATCACCGGCGTCCCCTGGCAGCTCATCGCCCGGCAGAAGAGCGGTAAGCCCGACCTGACCCACGGCGTCAGCACCCTCGATCCGACGCAGGTCGGCGGCTTCAAGACGTACGCGGAGCTCTCGCAGCAGGACTCGCACGGCAACACCTTCTGGGACGACATCGCCGGCGATCCGGAGAGCTACGTCCCGCCGATCTCGCCCTACATGCAGGAGTCGATCGTCCCGCGCGCCGGCACCGATCCCATCACCGGCATCGCCGTCTCTCCACCGAGCGCCCCGACGGGCACCAACCCGATCAACGGGCACGAGTGGCTCCCCACCGGCTCCATGAGCGAGCCCCCGGGCGACATCGAGTACGCCTGCATCTTCACCCTCCCCACCCCGCGCGACTGCAGCCAGCCCGGCGCGGTCTGCGACTGCGACGGCGACGCGAGCAAGGACAACCCGCTCTGCGACCCCAACCCCCACGACAGCGGGAACCTGACGCTCCAGAGCCGGGCCAAGGCGTACCCGGGCGTGAAGAACCTGGCGATTGCCAAGGGGATGCAGGACCAGGGCATCGTCGCCTCGATCTGCCCCAACCAGCTCATGGCGCCGGACAACCCGGACGGCACGCCGGCGGCAGACTACGGCTACCGCCCGGCCATGAAGGCCATCCTGGACGCGATGCAGCGCAGGCTCGGCGGCCAATGCCTGCCGGACAAGCTCGCGACGGACGCCTCCGGGCAGGTGGCGTGCACGTTGATCCAGGCGACCCACGAAGCCTCCCAGTGCGCCTGCGACGCCCCGGCGAGGGCGCCCGTCCAGCCGGACCACCTGTGCCTCCTCCGCGAGGTGCAGCAAGACCCGCTCGCCGCCAGCTCGCACTGGAACTGCTTCTGCGAGGTGAACCAGCTCTCGGGCACCGAGCTCGAGGATTGCCAGAACGACGTCGAGACCAGCGCGAAGACGAACGGCTGGTGCTACGTCGACACCTCGGGCTCGCCTCGCATCGGCAACCCCGCGCTGGTCGCGACGTGCCCCTCCACGGAGGAACGGATGCTGCGCTTCGCCGGCGAGGGCGCACCGCTCCCGGGCGCGACCCTCTTCCTCTCCTGCCAGTAAAGCCTAGCCGCCGTCGCCCGCGTCCGCCGCGCCGCCGCCCGCCCCGGAGGTGCTGCTGCTGCTCGCGCCCCCCGCCCCGGAAGCGCTGCTGCTCGCGCCCCCCATCCCGGAAGCGCTGCTCGTGCTCGTGCTCGTGCTCGTAGTCGCGCTCGTGCTCGCGCCCCCCGTCCCGGAAGCGCTGCTGCTGCTCGCGCCCCCCGTCCCGGAAGCGCTGCTGCTGCTCGCGCCCCCCGTCCCGGAAGCGCTGCTGCTGGCGCTCGCGCCGCCCGTCCCGGAAGCGCTGCTGCTGGCGCTCGCGCCGCCCGTCCCGGAAGCGCTGCTGCTCGCGCCGCCCATCCCGGAAGCGCTGCTGCTCGCGCTCGCGCCGCCCGTCCCGGCACCCGTCGAGCTCGTGACGCTCGTGCTCGTGGAGCTGGTGCTCGCGGCGTTTCCCCCCGGGCAGGTGGGCTGGACGTTGATGGTCACGCTGGCGAAGTAGGGCCCCTGGTTCACGTTCGCGTCGGGGTTTTCGTCCTCCGGGCAGGTGTTCTTCACCTTCGACGACGGCGCCGGGGGCAGGCCGGCGGGGCAGTTGTTCATGGCCATGGTCCCGCGGTCGACGCCACCGTCCTGCGGCAAGCACATGATGCCGCCGTCCTCGATGACGCCGGCGTCGTCCCAGAGCAGCGTCCAGGGGGTGTCGCAGTCGTCGACGAGCAGGGCGGTGATCGTCACCTTGCCGTAGGGATCGTGCATGTCGGCGAGGGAGATGTCCGTGAGCAGGCCCGCCGACCGTGTGGCGCACTGCCCGTTCACGTAGAAGATGGCGTGGCCGCAGTTGTTGAGCGCGTTGGTGGAGCAGGAGCCCGGGGGCCGGAGCGCGAAGGTGCTGTTCAGCTCCAGGGTGACCGGGATCGTCTGGGTGGCCGGGTTCGACAGCTCGAAGCAGTTCCCGTCGATGGGGCTGGCGATGGAGAGGCAGACCTGCTGGTCGTAGCCCATCGGGGGGATGACCGGGGTGAGGTCCGGGGTGCAGGAGACCAGGCCGCGGGCAAAGAGGGCGCCGAGGACGAGGGCGGGCAAGGCGGCCTTCACCAGCCTCGGTCTAAGCGATGCAGCACGCGGCATGCCCGGGTTCTAGCCCATCCCGGGTGGTTTGCACCAGCGTCCTCCCCTCCGGGCTCGGACGGACGTTCCTGACACGGCGGTGCTAAGGAGGCGTGATGGAGATCACCCTCGCCCTCGTCACGGACCTCCACTTCGGACCCGAGGCCCGTTTCGACGGCAAGCTCCGCAAGCTCACGGCCCGCGCGCACGATCTCGCCGGCGCCTTCGTCGACCGGATGAACCGGGAGGTGCGGCCGGACCTGGTGGTCAACCTCGGCGACGACATCGAGGACGAGAGCCCCGAGGCGGACCGGGCCCGGTACGAGGAGTGCCAGGGCATCCTCCGGGGGGCCGAGGCCGAGCTCTGCAACGTGGCCGGCAACCACGACACCATCCACCTTTCCCCGGACGACCTGCTCTCGACGTGGGGAAAGCCCCCGGGCGGGCCCCTCTACTCCTCCTTCGACCGCGGCGGCCTGCACTTCGTCGTCCTCCACACACGTGAGCGAAAGGACCACGACGTCTCGATTGGCGACGAGCAGCTCGCCTGGCTCGAGGGCGACCTCGCGGCGAACCCCGGCCCCACCCTCGTCCTCATGCACCACAGCGCCGCCGACCAGGACCTCCGGTATAACCGCTGGTTCGAGGGCAGCCCCCACATCTGCCTCGTGCGCGAGCGCCGCAAGATCCGCGCGCTCCTCGAGCGGCACGGCGGCGTCCGCGCCGTCTTCAACGGCCACCTGCACTGGAACCACCTCGACCTCATCGCCGGCATCCCGTACGTCACCCTCCAGAGCCTGATCGAGAACGTCGACGACGACGCCCCGGGCCGCCCGGCCGCCGCCCACGCGATCGTGCGCGTCTCGAAGAAGCGCATCGTCGTGGAGGTGGAGGGCGCCGAGCGCGCCCGCTACCAGTTCGACCAGCCCTGAGCGGGGGGCATGCGCGTTAACCGGCGCCGTGGGCTTGAAATCCTAACCGCGCCCGGAGCGAGCTGCCGTTTACGGCAGCTCGCGGAGGAAGCGGGGGCCGCAGGTCTGCTCAACGGCGCGTCGTGCGAACCAGCGGCCCCCGCTTCCTCCGCGTCCCGCCTTCGGCGGGACGCTCCGGGCGCGGTTAGGATTGAAAGCCCCTGGGGTTTGGGGGTCTCCCCCATCGTCAGCGCCCCTGAGCGGATGGCTGACGGCTTGAGCGCCGGCCGCCCCCGTGCGACCCTTTCCGTTCGACCCGCATGGAAATCCGCACCGAAGCCAACCTCTCCTTTCCCCGCGAGCTCGTCTTCACGACCTACCGCGACCGGCTCGTCGAGCTCCTCCCCTACCTGCCCAACCTCCGTGGCCTCGAGGTCAAGAGCCGCGAGGAGCGCGGCGGGGACATCGTGATCGTGAACGAGTTCAAGGGCGGCGGCGAGATCCCGTCGGTGGCGCGCTCGTTCCTGAGCGAGTCGATGCTGAGCTGGAGCGACCACGCGACGTGGAAGCAGGCCGAGTGGATCTGCAACTGGACGACGAAGGTCCACGCGTTCCCGGGGGCGCTGCTCTCGTCGGGGTACAACCGCTTCGTCGAGGCCGGGAGCGGGACGCGGATCGAGTTCCGGGGCGAGCTGACGTGCGACGCGTCGAAGGTGCCCGGGGTGCCGAAGCTGCTGGCGAGGTCGGTCAACGGGACGATCGAGAAGATCTTCGTCGGGAAGATCGTCGAGAACCTGGTCGAGGTGGGCAAGGGGATCGGCAAGCTGCTGGAGAAGGAGAGGCGGTAGGCCTCACCCGGGCGGCGCCCCTGCGTCCGGCGCGCCGGCCTCGTCGTCGGGGCCCGGAGCGAACTCGATCGGGTACGTCACCGTCACGAGACCGCCGCCGCTCGGGGGCTTGTCGAAGGTGAGCGCCATCAGCGACTCGCGCGCGCACGTCTCCAGCTCGTCGTCCTTCAGGGTGCTCTCGTCCCCGATGGACGCGTCCTCCACCACCCCTCCGACGTCGGGATCGCCGACGATGCTGAACTTCAGCACCAGCTTCCCGTGGAGATCCGGCTGCCGCTCCAGCGCCGCGCCGTAGCACTGCTTCAGGATGGGGAACATGCCCTCGCGGAAGTTCTTCCGGATGTAGTCCGCGTCGTAGTGGCCGTGGGGCAGGTCCTCGTCGGACGCGGGAGCCGTGCGCCGGGCAGCCGCGGTCGTGACGGGAGCCGGGGGTGCAGCAGGCGCAGGCGCACGCCGCCGGAGCGCCTCGACGATCTTCTCGCGCATCGCATCACGGGCCCGCCTCGCCTCCGCGTGCGCGTCCGGCGGGGGCGGGGTCTCTGCCGTGACGGAGGGAGCGGCCTCGGCCGAGGGCGCGGGCCGGGCATGGGCAGGCTTCGAGGGCGCGCGGGTCCGGGCGAAGAAGACGAGGCCGAGGATCGCGGCGGCAGCGAGGAGCGCGAGGGGGCGGCGTTGGTCGTTCACGCCAACCACGGTAAGTCGGGCGGGTGTTGGAGACGTCTACGCCGTGTCACCGTTCTGTCTCCGGGACGGTGGCGCGCGGCGTCAGCGGAGCACCTCGGCCGCGGACTTGGCGCCGAGGACGTTCTCCAACCAGCGGTCGAGGGTCGCGACGTCGTTGCATGCGTCGATGCGGGCGCGCTCGGCCTCGGTGAGCGCGATCCCAGCGCGCGACAGGAGACGGAGCACCGCGTCGCGCTTGGCCTCGATCGCGCCCTCCCTGTGCCCCTCCTTGTGGCCCTCCTTGTGCGCCAAGGACAGCGCCCCCCGCTCGTTCTGGATCGCCATGCCCGCCGCGATGTACGCGTCCCACTCCTCGCGCGTGAACCGCGCCGTGCGGGCAGCCTCGAGCGCCTCCACGACCGGAGGGTGCCGGAGCGCCTCCGGGATGACCACCAGGTTCTTCGCCTCCCGGAAGAAGTAGGCCCACTTGTCGACGAGCGTCTTCGGCTCGTCCCCGCCCTCGTACTTGGGAAGCTCCAGGAACACGAACTGGAGGCTGGGCAGCCCCTTCGCCCCGCTCTTCTGCTCCTGCATCCTCCAGCGGCTCAGCATCGGCACGTGCGGCGCCTCGCCGCGCGGCCACAGCTCGAAGTCGCAGATGCTGATGCCGATCACGTCGTCCAGCTCGGGGTACTCGAACCCGGGGCCGAGCTGGTTGGTGTAGGCCTTCGCGACGTTGAAGACCACGCGCTTCTCGAACGCCTCGACGTTGAGCACCTGCATCTCGACCACGTAGGTCGTGCCCTGGGCGTCGACGCACTTGACGTCGACGATGGAGTACTTCAGCTCGCTGATCTTGGGCCGCTGCTCGGGGGGCAGGAGCGCGACGGAGGCGATGCGGTGCCCCTCGTCCAGCTCGAGGACGTCGTTCAGGAAGCCGACGAGGGCGGTCTTGTGGTCCTCGCTGCCGAAGATGCGCTGGAAGACGAAGTCCGTCTTGGGGTCGGCGAAGACCGGGGGGCGTCGCATGAGGGGGATCTTACACCCGGGGAAGCAGTGCGGCGAGGGTGGCGCAGACGTTCCCCGCGGTCGCTCCCGTGCGCCCGGCGGTGCCGCACGGTAGGCTGGGCCCGTGCTCTCGCGTGACAACATCCGGCCGAGCATGGCTCTGCGTGACCTGGTGCAGGCCCTCCTGTGCTTCGACGCGCTCGTGGCCCGGCAATGGGTCGCGGACAGCGTGCGGCAGGGGCTCGTGTGGGCGTCGGTCCCCGAGCCGACCGGCCTGGATGCGGTGGGCCTGGGCGTGGCCGCCGGGGTCGCCGAGCTCCTGGCGGCGCGAGCTGGGCAGGAGGCGCCGGCCTGGGCCAAGGCGGTGGGGGCGGCGCCGACGCAGGTATGCCTGGTGAAGGCGGCGCGGACGATGCCGCGGCTCCGGAGGCTGTGCGAGGAGGAGGGGCCGGAACCGCTCAGGCGGCGGGGGATCCTGGCGCCGCCGGAGTTCTTGATGGTGGCGTGAGGCGGGGCCGGGGCAGCCGATCAGGGACAGAATCCGACGATTGGCTGGACGACGTAGCAACACCGGTCGCCATGGCTCACCGGACCGCTCACGATCGTGAAGGAGCCCGCATACGCGTCAAAAGCCGGGTCCGGAGAGGCTGAACCGACGCACTCTTCGGCCTTCTGGCCGGTGGGGCAACCGTCCTTGCCTGTGCACCCAGCGGCGCAGACGGTCACTGGCCCCCCGACGTCGGCGTTGGGATCTGCGCAGCCGCCGCCGCACCCGGCGGTGTGCGTCGCGATGACAGGCACGACGAGGGCAACGAGGTGGACGAGGTGGTGTCGAAGGAGCGTCCCCATGGCCCACGAGCATACCGCAGCACATATGCCGAGAGGCGCCACCCATGGCCGCCCGCCCACCATCTCCCACCTTGTTCCCTCGAACACCACCCCAGCTCCCATCACCCGGTGGAAGCCTCCAATCACATGAAGGAAGCCTCCCCTCACCCAATCCAAGCCTCCCTTCACATGGAGGAAGCCTCCCTTCACCCAATCCAAGCCTCCCCTCACCCGATCCAAGCCTCCCCTCACATGGAGGAAGCCTCCCTTCACCCAATCCAAGCCTCCCATCACATGAAGGAAGCCTCCCCTCACCCGATCCAAGCCTCCCCTCACCCAATCCAAGCCTCCCCTCACCCGATCCAAGCCTCCCATCACATGGAGGAAGCCTCCCTTCACCCGATCCAACCCTCCCTTCACATGGAGGAAGCCTCCCTTCACCCGATCCAAGCCTCCCCTCGCCCCGACGACGCCATCCCCAAAATATTCTTGACACCCGGGGAAGGTTTCGGGGACCTCCCCCGTATAAAGAGACAGCCCCGACACGCAACCGTCGCGGCAGGTGAGGTCCCCATGGCTCAACGTGAGTTCGACGTTCCCTTGCTCCTCCAGCAGGTCACGGCGCTGATCGCCGGGCTCCAGGCCAACCTCCTCGGCGGCCTGACAGAGATCCTCGTCGGCGGCACCGTCTACAAGATCGCGGATCTCGTCACCGCCCTGCAGAAGAGCCAGGCCCTGCTCCAGGCGGTCGTGGACGCGCAGGCGGCGCTCGCCGTGCAGGTGCAGGTGCTCAACGAGCAGGGCGCCGCGACGGAGAAGCTCATCCGGCAGGCGCGCAAGTCCGTGAAGGGGCAGCTCGGCGGCAAGAACGCCAACCTGCCGAAGTTCGGGATCAAGCCCGACAAGGATACGACGCCGCTGACCGCGCCGCAGAAGGTCGCCAAGGTGGAGAAGAACGCGGCGACCCGCACGGCGCGGCACACGATGGGGGCCGTCCAGAAGTCCAAGGTGCACGGCGAGGTCCCCGCCGAGACCGCGCCGGCCGCCGCCCCGGCGCCCGCGGCGAGCCCGTCGGCCGCCGCCCCGGTCAAGACCGCGAGCTGAAGTCTCGTCTCTCCCGCTCCCGTTCCCGTTCCCGTTCCCGTTCCCGACTCTCCGGAGAGCGGGAACGGGAGCGGGAGCGGGAACGGGAGCGGGAGCGGGAACGGATTGGGAGCGGAGGAGCGGGCCCTCCGGCTACTTCTTCTTCTCGCTCTCGTGCTGCGCCCGCCCCTCGGCCATCACCCGGTCGAGCACCCGCTTCACCTCCTCGGGCATCGGCGGCAGATCCTGCTCCTCGTCCACGTCGGAGGCGCTTCGCGCCGTCTCCGCCGCAGCGCGGGCGCGCGCGCGGGCCGCGTTCCATCCGCTTCCGCGCGCGGGCCGCGCGGATCAGGGTGATGACGCCCCAGGCCTCGACGCCGTCGAGCGGGGGGATGGGCATGAGGTTGAAGCCGATGAGGAGGAGGTTCGACCAGAGGAAGGCGTCGACCATCTCGGCCATGAACACGGATTGCGGGGGGCCGAAGGCGTGGATCGCGGCCAGCGTGCCGAGGCCCAGGAGGGCCTGCGCGATCACGCCGCCCCAGGCGATGAGCACGCGCTGGCGCGGCGTCGGGTGGCCCTGGTAGCGGCAGAGGCCGCCGAAGCCGAGGACGTCCACGGCGACGAGGGGGAGGCGGGCGCGCACGACGAAGAGCGCGTGGCCGAGCTCGTGGATCAGGATGAGCAGGACCACGCCGAGCCACGCGCCAGGAGCAAACTGGAAGCGGCTGAGCGCGACCACGCCGAGCGGCACGGACCAGTGGATCCGGATGGGCGCGCCGGCCACGCGGCCGACCCGGAGATAGCCACCCCTCAGCACCATGCCCGCACCGCCACCCTGGCAGTATACCTCGCCGACGGATTGGCGCCTCGCCAACGGTCCGGCGAGGAGGGCGCGCGCCGACCCGGCCTCCTTTACGATACGGGCATGACTCCGGACTGGACCGACCTGGGATCCCTCGCCTCCTTCCCCGAGGGCGCGCCCGTCCTGCGCAAGGACGAGCACGGCCGGCGCTACGCGTGCGTGCGCCGGGGGGACTGCGTTCACGCCATCGACGACCGGTGCCCGCACCAGGGCTACCCCCTCTCGCAGGGCAGCGTGCGGGAGGGCGTGCTCACGTGCGAGTGGCACAACTGGAAGTTCGACCTGGCCTCGGGCGCGTGCACCTTCGGCGGGGATCCCGTGCGACGCTATCCGACGCGCGTGGAGGACGGGCGGGTCCACCTCGATCGCGCCGTCGACCGCGGGGGCGAGGCCCGGCGGCTCACGGCCAGCCTGCGGCAGGCGCTCGCCCGCGACGACGCGGGCCGCGCGCTGCGGGAGGCGATGCGCCTCGGCGATCTCGGCATCGGGCTGGCCGGCGCCGGGCTCGGCCGGCTGTCGATCGGCTTCGAGCTGCTGGCGCTCGATGGCGCCGAGCGCGGCGAGTATGGCTTCGACCACGGCCTCGCCCTGCTCGCCGACCTGCTCTCGTGGGTCGAGCGCGGCTGGGTCGGCGCCGAGGAGGCGTTCGTCCTCGCGGCGCGCGCCGTCGCCGAGCCCTCGCTGCACCTCGGCCCCCGGGCCGCGCCCCGCCCCGAGGGCGGCGTGCGGGCCTCGCTCGCGAAGGTCGCCGACGTGGAGGTGACCCAGCCCACGCAGGTCGCCGAGGCGCTCGCCGCCGAGCGGCGCGACGAGGCCGAGGCCCTGGTGCGCGCGGTCGTGGAGGCGCGCGGCCCGGCGGGCGCCCTGTCGGCGCTGCTGCCCTTCGTGTCGCGGAACCTCCTCGACTATGGCCACGGCGCGATCTTCCTAACGAAGGCGCTGGAGCTGGGCCGCCGCTTCCCCGCCGCCGCGACCGAGGTCGCCGCCAGCGTCACGACCATGCTCGCCTGGGCGACGGCGGACACCTCGCTGCCCCCCTTCACCGCGACGCGTCAGGCCATCGCCCACGCCGGCGAGGTGCCGCTCGGGACGAGCCCGCTCGCGAACCGGGGCGCCTACGAGGAGGCCGTCCTCGCCGGGGAGCGGGAGGCCCTGAAGGCGACGCTCGACGCGCTCGGCGCGGGCGCCGATCCGATCCTGGTCCTGCGGGCCGTCGCCCACGCGGCCGCGCGGCGCGTGGCGCGCTTCGACGATGCGTGGGAGCGGCGGTCGGACAGCGAGGTCAACGTGCTCGACGTGACCCACACGGTGACCTTCGCCGAGGCGGCGATCACGCTGGCGAAGGCCGCGGAGGGGACGGCCGAGGGCGCGAGGCACGCGGCCAGGCTCGCCGTGATCGGGGCCGGCTTCGTGGGCAAGCTCCGGCGGGCGGACGCGGCCGAGCCCCCCGCGGCGACGCGGGCCGAGGGGACGCTGGCCGAGGCGGCGGCGGCCCGCGACGTGGGCCGGGCGCTCGCCCTGGCGGCGGGGATGGACGGGGCCGGGCGGCGCGAGGCCTACCGGGAGGTCGCTCCCTTCGCCGCGCTCGACGCGGCCGTGCGGCCCATCTTCTACGCGCACACCGTGAAGATGACGGAGGCGCTGCGCCGGCTGGAGGAGGGGGACGCCGAGGCGGACGGGGCCTACCTCCAGGCGCTGCTGGCGTACCTGGTGCCGGTGCGCCCCGAGGGCCGGGCGCGGCGGATCGCGACGGTGGCCCGCAAGTTCCTGGAGGACGGACGACCGCCCGAGGGATTGTACTAGCTGGATCGCGCCGGGCCCGTCCGGTGGTAGTCGTTAGGGGATGGCGTCTTCCACCACCTATGCCCTCGGTGCCCTGCTCGTGGCCTCCGTCGGGTTCAACGTGCGCCTCTACACCAAAGCCCCCGAGAAGGCCCCGGCCCCGGCGCACACGGCCGAGCCTGCCGAGGCCGCGCCCCGCTCGGACGGCACGTGCGAGCGCCGCCTCGCCGCCTGCCAGCAACAGGCGTGGGCGATCGCGGCCCGCGCCCTCGGCGGCAACCAGGCCCCGAAGGACGACCCCGCCCCCGTGAAGGCGCCGGTGCCGGAGGTGGAGGCGGGCGTGGACGCCTCCGGCGCCGAAGCGCAGGCGTCGACGCTCTGCGCCACGGCCGAGAACGCCCTGCGCGAGCAGTGGCAGCGCGACGGGTTCTTCATCGCCGCCAACCTGAAGCAGAGCTTCAACAACCCCGACGAGCAGGAGCAGAACCTGAACCGGACGCTGGCGGACATGCGGGACGTGGCCGGGCTCGACCCGCAGCAGGCCGCCTCGCTGGAGGCCGCCTACCGCGACAAGCGGGCCGCGGCCGTGGCGTCGGCGCGCGCCGCGTTCGACAAGGACCCGCCCGACATGGGCGCCGTGGTCGACGCCGCGCGCAGCGCGTTCAGCGACGAGGACGAGTCCTCGATCGGTTCGCAGGGGACTCGGGGCGCGACGCCTGGCGGGCGCACGAGCTGCAGTCCCGCACGGTGCTGCTCGCGCTCTTCAGCTCCCTGGCGGGCCAGAGCTGGGACGACTCGATCCACTGGTGAGCACCTCCCTCGCGGACGCCGGCCAGCTCCGGGAGATTCAATCCTAACCGCGCCCGGAGCGAGCCGCCGTTTCACGGCGGCTCGCGGAGGAAGCGGGGGCCGCTGGTTGGACGAACGCGCCATCTTCACTGTAGCGGTGTGGATGACGACTGAAGCCCCCGCTCCCTCCGCGAGCCTGCCTTCGGCGGCTCGCTACGGTCGCGGTTAGGATTGTGTTCTTGCGCGGATCTTCTCCAGCGCCTCGTCGGCCTGCCGCTCGGTGTCCTCGCGGGAGCCGCCGTTGTCGATGACGATGTCGGCCGCCGCCACCTTGGCCGCGAGCGGGAGCTGGGCGGCGATCCGGGCGCGCGCCTGCTCCTCGGTCGCCCCGTCGCGCGCCATGGACCGGGCCACCTGCACGGCCTCGGGCAGGGCCACCACCACGAGGGGGCGGAAGGCGTCGGCGAGGCCGTTCTCGACGAGGAGCGCGGCCTCGTAGCAGGCCAGGGGCTCACCGCGGGCGCCGAGGTCGGCGATGCGCTGGGCGCTGGCCGCGCCGATGAGGGGGTGCAGGATGGCGTTGAGGCGGCGGCGCTGCTCCGGGTCCGAGAAGACGAGCGCGGCGACCCTGGCGCGGTCGAGCGAGCCGTCGGGCAGGAGGACGGAGGGGCCGAAGGCGGAGGCGACGGCGGCGAGGCCGGCCGTGCCGGGCGCCACGACCTCGCGCGCGATGGCGTCGGCGTCGATGATGGGCACGCCGAGGGCGCGGAGGCGGGCGGCGACGGTGCTCTTGCCGGAGGCGAGGCCGCCGGTGAGGCCGAAGACGAGCATCGCCGGTCAGCCCTGTCCGCCCTTGGAGGTGATTCGAAATCCCATGTGGCGCGCCGGGCGGCGGTAGAGCCCGCCTTCGACGCGCTCGAGGGAGCTTGTGATGACCGGTACATCGACGGCATTACGGGCCAGGTCGGGATCGCCCATGAGCGCTCCGACGGCGACGCACAAGGCATCGAGCGAGAACGTGGGAGGGAGCAGATCGTATGCGAGGACGAAGGGGTGCTCGGCGAGGCGCTTCACCGCGGCGGCGAGGATATCGCCATGATCGAACGCGAGCTTCTGTACCGGCGCACCCTCGTGCGACAGCGTGAAGGAGTGGCCCCGGGATTCGATGTGGAGGTCGAGCCAGGCGGCCGAGGCGGCGTCGTCGCCGGCGCGGACCTCGGCCATGCGATCGATGGGGACGAGCGCGAGGTGCGCGATGGTGACGACCCAACCGCGCGGGTCGCGGCCGGGCTTGGAGAAGCAGCCGATCTCCTCGACGTTCACGCGGTCGAGCGACGTCTCCTCGCGCAGCTCGCGGACGGCGGCCTCGGCGACCGTCTCGTTGGGCTCGACGAAGCCGCCGGGGAACGCCCACATGCCCTGGAACGGATCCCTGGCGCGGCGGACGAAGAGGACGGCGAGGTGCCCGTCCCGCAGGGCGACCACCACGTTGTCGGCCGTGAGGCTCGGCCGCGGGTACTCCTTCTTGTCCTCGCTCACGAGAGCAGCTCCCTTGCCGTGGAGAGCCGGACCCCCGCGGCCTTCATCTCCTCGATCGCTCCGCGCGTCCCCTCGGGCGTGATGCCGGCGATCGCGTCCTCCAGGAGCGTGACCCTGTAGCCACGCTGCGCGAGCCCGAGCGCCGCGGCCTTGACGCAGTAGTCGGTGGCCACGCCGTACACGTAGAACGTCGGCGCGCTGCCCCCGACCAGCTCCTTCAGGAAGCGCTCGGCGAGCGGGTTGGCGAAGAGGCTGTACACCTCCTTCTCGAAGTACACCCCCTGCGTGGCGCCGCGCACGACCTCGGCGACGATGGGAGCCACGGGGGCATCGGCGACGTTGGGGACGAAGCGGAAGCGCGCGGGCAGGGTGCCGGCGACCTTGAGCCAGCCGGGCGTGCCCTTGACGCAGTGGTCGGGGAAGCCCGGCTTCTCGCCGTTCGGCCCGCGAGTCTCGCTGCTGGCGAACTCCCAGGCGTCCCAGGCGTGGGAGTCGACCGAGCCCAGGATGGGGATGCGCCGCTCGACGGCGAGGCGCGTGAGCGCGCGGTAGGTGTCGTTGGGCGAACCCTTCACGAAGAGGGCGCCGCCCGGCTCGCAGAAGTCGTACTGCACGTCCACGTCTACGAACACACGATCCATTGTCTGGTCCTCCCGATCCGTGGTGCTCGAGAGAATTTCAACGCAAAGACGCAGAGACGCGGAGACGCAAAAAGACAGAGAGAATTTCTCCTCGTCTTTTTGCGTCCCTGTGTCTCTGCGTCCCTGCGTTCATCCTCTTCGCTTGATAGCTCCTCAGTGGTGCTCTGCCTGAACCCGCGCCCGCACGACCCCGACCAGGTTGCGGAGGCGCGGCGAGGTCTCGGCGACGAAGCCCGTCCATGAAGGCGTCGGATCCTCGAGCGCGCAGAGGTCGGCGGGCAGCGAGGCGAGCGAGCGGCGCGCGCGGGCGCGGACGTCGTCGATCGCAGTCGCGCAGCACGCGGGCGCCGTCGCGCATCACGGGGACGAGGAGCGGCTCCGAAGCCGGATTCGATGGGCTCGTCGGCGAGGGCGATGACGTCGCGCACGATGCGGCCGCCCTCGTGGAAGCGATGGACCTGGTGGGCGCCCGGCAGGGTGGCCTTGCCCTCGGAGAACTTGGCGATCGGCGTCGTCTCGCCGCCGCGATCGATCTCGACCAGCTTGTAGACGCCGCCCAGCGAGGGCGCGTCGATGGAGGTCACGAGGTCGGTCCCGACGCCGTAGACGTCGATGGGCGCGCCGGCCGCGCGCAGCTCGGCGATGCGGTGCTCGTTGAGATCGCCCGAGGCCACGATGCGGGCGGTCGGGCAGCCGTGCTCGTCGAGGATTGTCCGGACGGCGCGGCTCAGCGCGTAGAGGTCCCCGGAGTCGAGGCGCACGCCCTTGAGCTTGTCGCCGGCGACCTCGGCCGCGCGGCGGGCGCCGCGGAGCGTGTCGTAGGTGTCGATGAGGAGGATGCTGGCGCTGGGGAACGTCGCGACGTAGCCGGCGAACGCCTCCTCCTCCGTCGCGTGGGCCATGGTCCACATGTGGGCCGCGGTGCCCAGCACCGGCACCCCGAAGCGGCGGCCGGCCTCCACGTTGGACGTGCCGGAGAAGCCGGCGCAGTAGGCGGCGCGCGCGGCGTCGACGGCGGCGTCGGGGTGGGTGCGGCGGGTGCCGAACTCCATCACCTCCGCGGCGGGCCGCGGCGTCGGGCCGTTCTGGAGGCCGGCAGCGTGCACGACGCGCGCGGCCTTCGACGCGACCATGGTGGCGTGGTTGATCGCGGAGAGGAGGAAGGTCTCCACGATCTGCGCCTCGACGATGGGGGCGCGCACGCGGACCATCGGCTCATTGGCGAAGACGACGGTGCCCTCCGGCACGGCCCAGACGTCGCCCGTGAAGCGAAAATCGCGGAGGTACGCGGAGAAGGCGGGCGTCATCGCGTCCCGCAGCGCGGGGATGGTGGCGAGGTAGGCGATCTCCTCCTCGTCGAAGCGCAGGCCTTCGAGGTAGCCAAGCAGGCGCTCGAGGCCCATGGCGAGGAGGTAGCGCCGGCGGCGCGGGAGGCGCCGGACGAACATCTCGCAGGTGGCGACGGCGCCCGTCATGCCGCGGTGGAAGTACCCCGCGGCCATGGTGAGCTGGTAGAGGTCGGTACGGAGCGCGTCCACGCAATCGTGCGTAGAGGGGCTTCGGCAGGGGGTCAATGGGGGCCCCTGCCGGCCGGACACTCAAAACAGCTCGTCGAGCACCTCGCCGCGCGCTCGGCCCTGCGCGCCCTCGGGGCCCGGCACGCCCAGGATCTCCGCCAGGGTCGGCGCGATGTCCCGCAGGTGGCGGACCCGCGAGAGCGGCGCCGCGCCGTGCTTCGCGATCGGGCCGCCGCGCGCCATCAGCCAGACGCCCGCGGACGCCCGTCCGCCGTGGTCGGCGAAGTCGGGGTCCCGCCCGTGGTCCGTCGTGACGACGAGCACCGTGCGCGCGCCGCGCTCGCCCATCTCGGCGAGGTGCGCCGCGATCTCGCCCACAACGCCGTCCGCGAAGCGCAGCGCCTCCACGTAGCCGCGGTAGTCGTGCCTGTGCGCCCACTCGTCCGTGTCGCCGAGCGCCAGCCAGAGGAAGCGCGGGCGGTTGTGCACGAGGTGGTCGATCGCCATCGCGGCGGTGCGCTGGTCGGGGCGGTAGTCGTCGTTCCCGGGATAGGGCGGCTCGTCCTCGCCCGGGCCCCGGCCCGCGTGGACCGCGAGGCCGGCCGCGGAGGCGGGCACCGCGCGCGCGATCGTCTCCCACGATGCGTACACGGCGGCCGAAGGGTCCGGAGCCCAGGCGCCGGCCACCGACCCCGCGATCGCCCAGCCGATGTTCGGCGCGCAGTCGTTCCCGAGGCAGCCCGAGACGGCCCCGGTCATGATCTCCACGTACCCGGGCAGGCTCACGAAGTTGGGCCCGGACGCCTCGAAGGGATCGCCCAGGTCGGGATCGCCGAGGACGGTGCCCTCGTCGAAGAAGAGGCGGTGGAGGTTGGGCGTCATCCCGCGCGCCGTCCGCGCCTCGCCGCGCGGCAGCGACGCGGCGTCCGCCAGCGCGGGGTCCGCGCCCCGGAAGATCTCCTGCCACCGGACGCCGTCGAGCGTCACGAGGATCACGCTCTCTGCTTCTGCCATCGCTTGCCGTGGCTCCTGGATGGAGGCGTGCACCTCGGGGCCGTGCCCGCAGCACGCGACGAGCAACCCCAGCGCGAGCATCAGGCTCGGACGGGCGTCGACCATCGAACCTCTCCTGTGCGCGGCGCGCCGCCCTCGGGCGCGGACAGGGGCCCGCCCTGCCCGCCGCCCGAAGGCGGCGCTCCGTGCGCACGTCAAGAAGCACCCCCGAAGGGACGCGATCGCGGCGGCGACGCGTCCGTTCGGAGACACAATGCGTTTCTTCGGATCCCCCGGCGCCGAGAGCTGGCTTTCTACCGCACGGCGGCGGCGAGGCCACTCCGGTCGTGCGCTCCGTGCGCGATCGTGTCCGCGAAGGCCGCCTGGAGCGCATGGGGCGCGAGCCACACGGAGTTTTCAGGAATCCGCTCCGTGCCCCCGCCTCGCTGTGCGTGCCATATCCCGCTCGGGGAGCGGCGATCGTCCTTCGTCCGCCACACCCGTAGATCCCTTTCGCGAGCCTCCGGATCCGGGAGGCAAGAGGAGGTCACATGGCGCACGGAGGCCACGCCCCGCGCTGCACGTCTCTCGCCGTGCTCGGCGCCGTCCTGGGGGCGGCCCTGCTCCCCGCGTGCTCGGCCGGCTCCCCGGAGGGTGCGCCGGGCGAGGCCGAGAACGCCTTCTCTTTCCCCGATGCCCTCGAGGGCGCGCTCCTCTTCGACCAGGCGCTCCCCGGCACCAACGGGCGCGCCTGCGCCACCTGCCACGTCGGAGCCCAGCACTTCACGCTGAGCCCTGCCGACGTCGCCGCGCGGCTCGCCGCGAACCCCTCGGACCCGCTCTTCAACCCCATCGACGCGGACAATCCCACCGCCTCGACGCCGACGTACCAGCACCTCGCCGCCGGCCTGGTGCGCGTCACGCTCCCGCTGGCCGACGACCTCAACGTCGTCGACGCCACCGGAAACGTCGTCACCGGCCCGTCGCGCACGATCACCGTCTGGCGCGGTGTGCCGAGCGTCGAGAACGTCGCGTACACCTCGCCTTACCAGTTCGACGGCCGCTTCCCGACGCTGCAAATCCAGGCCGGCGCCGCGCTCCTGGCCCACAGCCAGATGAATCCTCCACCGGCGCAGGGCACGCTCGACGACCTCGCCGCCTTCGAGCAGACCGTGTTCTCCGACCCGGGCGCTGCGCGGATCGCGCGCGCGATCGCGCGCGGCCTCCCCCCGCCCGACCCCGAGCCCGTCTTTCCCCCGGGGTCGCTGGAGGCGGAGGGCCAGGCCCTCTTCCACGCGGCCTGCGTCCCCTGCCACGGCACGCCGACGCAGACGAAAATCGCCGACCAGGCCATCGTCGACCAGCTCCACCCCGTCCTCGACGCCGACGGGTCGATGCCCGTCATCGTCGGCCAGGGCGGGCAGGTGCTGCCGGCCAGCGTGCACCACGATCTGCAGGGCCACCCCACCGCCAACATCGGCATCGCCTTCGGCACCTGGCTCACGCAAATCGGCGCGCTCCCCAGCCAGACCGGGGTGAGCTTCCCCTGCTACCGGATCCGGTTCTACACGGACGCGACCCGGACGCAGAAGCTCGTGGACCTACCCCCGCTGCCCCCGGCCATCGGGCCGACCGGCTCGCCGCAGGCGTGCAGCGTCGACCCCGGGCTTTCGGCCACCAGCGGCGACGTCCTCGACTGGGAGGCATTCGACATCCCACAGCTCCGCGACATCCGGCACACGGGCCCTTATTTCCACGACAACTTCGCCCGGGACCTGCCGGCGGTGATCGACACCTACAGCCGCTTCATCCTCGGCATCGTCCCCCAATCGGCTTCCCGCGCGACCTCCCTCCCGAGGGCCCGGACCTGCCTCCCGAGGCGCTCACGAAGGCCCAGAAGGCCGCGCTCCTCGCCTACCTCCAGACGATCTGAGCCGGAGGGCCTCAATCTTCAGCTCTCGTGCGGCAGGACGTGGTAGCCGCGCTCCCGCGCGATCCGGTGGAGCGCCCGGTTCGGCGAGACCGCGACCGGCGTGCCCACCGCTTCGAGGAGCGGGAGGTCGGCAACGTGGTCGCTGTAGAAGGTGCACCGGGAGAGGTCGACGCCCGAGCGCTCGGCAATCGAGCGCGCGGCGGCGAGCTTGACCGTGCCGTCCACAATCTCGCCGTCGACGGCGCCCGTGCAGCGCTCGCCGGCGAAGTGGAGGCGGGTGCCCACAATCTCGTCGAAGCCGAGGTCGCGGGCGACCGGCTCGGCGAGGAAGAACGCGGAGGCCGTGAGGATGACGAGGCAATCGCCGGCGGCGCGGTGCGCGCGGACGCGGGCGGTCGCGGCGGGCGAGAGGTCGGGCTTGAGGTACCTGTCGTAGAGCTCGTCCACGATGGCGCGCAGGTCGGCGAGCGTCCGCCCCGCGTAGCAGCGGAATCCGACGCGCATCGCGTCCCGCCGGGTGCGCAGGCCGACCTTGCTCAGGAGCCAGGTGGCGACGAGCTCGGCGAAGATCCGCGGGCCGAGGAGGCCGCGCCGCGCGCTGGGGAGGGCGACGACCACGCCCGAGTCGTGGCGGATCAGGGTGCCGTCGAAGTCGAAGAACGCGATCGAGCCCACGGTGCGATCCCAACACGGGGGCGCGGAGCTGTCACTCACGGTCACGTCACAGTCTCGTTGTGAGGTGGCCCACCGGCCATGCCGGCGGCCATGCCAGCGGCCATGCCAGCGGCCATGCCAGCGGCCATGCCGGCGACGATCTCAGCCGCCTCGGCTTCCTCCTCCACCTTCCAGGCCGCTTCGACCTCCTCCCGCAGGAGCCGGTCGGCCTCGGCGCCGGCCTCGTCGCCCAGCTCGCGCCGGAGGTCCTCCCGCAGCATGAGGAGGTCGTGGCGCCGGGGATCGAGCGCGAGCCCGCGGTCGAGCGCCTCGAGCGCCTTGGGGTCGTCGTCCAGGCACCTGTGCGACCAGTGGAGCTGGGCGAACACGTCCTCGTCCTCGTAGCCGAGCGCAATCGCGCGCTCGAAGTCGTCGATGCACGCCCCGAACCTCGCGTCGATCTCCTCCGCCGTCTCCAGCCACGCGCCCTCCGGGGGCTCCTCGTCGAGCCGGTAGCGGGCGTACCCGCGCTGGAAGTAGCCCTCCGCGAGCGAGGGGGCGAGGCGCACCACGCGGTCGAGCTCGTCGAACGCGGCCGCGTACCGCTCCTTTCGGCCAGCCACAGGCCGCGGTGGTAAATCGGTCGCAACGTCGTCGGGGGCGAAGCCCAGCGCGCGGGCCCAGTCGGCTTCGACGAGCGCGTCGTCCCCGGCGAGCTGGCTGCGGATGTGGGCGCGGAGCCCGTACGCCAAGGGCAGCGTCGGATCCGCCGCGACGGCCCGCTCCGCCTCCTCCAGCCCCTCGTCGAGCCGGCCGAGCCCGGAGAGGCTGCGCGCCCGGCCGACCCGGAAGCTGGCCTGCTCGGGCCACGCCGCGACGAGGCGCTCGTAGTCCGCGAGCGCGAGCGCTGTCTCGCGCTGCTTCTCGTACGCCTCCGCGCGCTCTTCGAGGAAGAAGGGCAGGCCGGGGAAGCGCGCGATGGGCTCCTCGAGCGCGACGACGAGCGCGGCCGGGTCGTCGGCGTGCCGGATGGAGAACGAGGGCGTAAACGTAGTCGGGCCGGTCGGGGGCGATATCGACCGCGCGGGCGACGTCGGTGGCGGCCCCGTCGCAATCGTCGAGGCGGACCTTGGCGAGGCTCCGGTACGCCCAGGCCTCGTGCTCGTCGGGCACGAGCTCGACCGCGCGCGAGAGGGCCTCTTTCGCGGCGTCGAACCGCTCGGCCTTGAAGAGCGCCTTGCCAAGCGTCAGGTGGATGACGCCGACGTCCGGCGCCTCGGCGGCGAGGGCGGAGAGCCCTCAATCGCGCGCTCCACTTCGTCCCCGCCGGCGCGGCACCTCGCCCGGGAGTAGCGCGCGGCGGCGTTCTGCGGGTCGAGCGAGGACGCAATCGTAGTCGCGCACGGCGGCCGCGTGATCGCCCATCACCTCGAGGGCGATCGCGCGGCTCGAGTAGAAGTCCACGTACCTCGGCGCGCGCGAGATGGCCTCGTCGTAGTACCGGATGGCCTCGGCGGGCTTGCCGAGCATGACGAGCGCCTTTCCCATCGCGTAGAGGCCGTCGACCGAGCTCGGGTCGAGCGCGTGCGCGGTGCGGAAGTTGGCGATGGCCCGCTCGTGGTCGCCGAGCCGCTCGTGGCACTCCCCGCGCCTCCAGTAGACGTTGGCGTCGCGCGGCTCGATCTCCGCGGCGCGATCGAAGTGGGGGAGGGCCGCGCGGGGATCGCTCTGGGCGACCCACCGCGCGAGGAAGAGGTGGGGCAGCGCGAGGTCCGGCACCTCGGCGGCGACCTCGGCCCACTCCGCCCTCCCCGTCTCGGCGTCTCCCTTCAGGCACCGCTGGAGGGCGCGCAGGCAGCGGAGCTGCCCCTCCTCCCGGCGCGCCGCCCCCGTGTCGGCGCGCGCCGCCCTCGCAATCTCGGTGTCGAAGTCCTGCGCCTCGAGCTGCTTCTTCCAGTCGAGCCACTCAATCGCGGCCTCGAGCTCGCGCACGTGCGCCTTCGACGCCAGCCGGCGGAACTCCGCGATCCGCCGCGCCTCGATGCGGTCCACAATCGAGACCACCTGCTCGCTGGACCCGGCCGAGCGCGGACGCTTCCTCCCGCCGTCTCCCATTGCGCGAGGATACCCCGGCAGGGCCCGGCGCGCCCTGGCCGCCGAACGGGGCGCACAATCTCGACCCAACGCGCCGCCGCTTTCGGCTAGTCTCCGCGCCCCGCCATGGACGAGAACACCACCAGCACGCCCGCCAAGGGCCGCGTCATCCTCTGCATCGCCAGCTACTTCAAGGGCAACCCCTTCCTCGAGCAGTGCAAGAAGAGAGGGGTGCCACGTCATCCTCGTCACGCTCGAGCCGCTCCTCGGCAAGCCCTGGGCGCGCGAGTCCATCGACGAGGTCTTCGCCGTCCCGTCGCTCTCGGACCGGCGGACGGTCGTCAACGCCATCAGCTACCTCGCGCGCACGCGCGACATCGCCCGCATCACGCCGCTCGACGACTACGACGTCGAGACGGCCGCCCACCTGCGCGAGCACCTGCGCATCCCCGGGATGGGCGAGACCACCGCCCGCTACTTCCGCGACAAGCTCGCCATGCGCGCCCGCGCGAAGGACCGCGGCATCGCCATCCCCGAGTTCGTCCACGTCCTGAACCACGCCAAGGTCCACCGCTTCCTCGCCACGGTCCCCGCGCCCTGGCTCCTCAAGCCGCGCAGCGAGGCGTCGTCGGTCGGCATCACGAAGTTCGATCGGCCGGATGACGTGTGGAAGAGCATCGAGGAGCTCGGGGACCTCCAGTCGAACTACCTCATCGAGCGGATGATCCCGGGCGACGTGTTCCACGTCGACTCCATCGTCTCGGAGCGGAAGATGGTCTTCGCCGAGACCCACGGGTACAGGAAGCCCCTCTTCGAGCTGATCCACCAGGGCGGCGGCATCTTCGCGACGCGGACGGTGCGGCGCGGGAGCGAGGTGGAGAAGCAGATCCTGGACACGCACGCCCAGGTGATCGAGCACCTCGGCCTCGTGCGCGGGGTGACGCACACCGAGTTCATCCGCGGCCGGGACGACGGCAAGATCTACTTCCTCGAGACCTCGGCGCGCGTCGGCGGCGCGCACATCGCCGAGCTGGTCGAGGCCTCCACGGGCCTCAACCCGTGGAAGGAGTGGGCCAAGATCGAGATTCTCGCAGGGAGAGGAGCCGTACACTCTCCCCCCGCACCGCAAGGACTACGGCGGGCTCATCCTCTCGCTCTCGCGGCAGGAGCGCCCGGACACCTCGGCGTACGACGACCCCGAGATCGCCTGGCGCCTCGACGGCCACCCTCCGCACCACGTCGGCCTCATCGTCCGCTCGGACAACCCCGAGCGGGTCGAGGCGCTGCTCGATCAGTACGAGCCCCGGATCGCCCGGGACTTCATGGCGACGCTGCCTGCGCCGACCGCAGCCACGCACTGACCGCGGTCACGTCCCTGCCACCCTCACCCCCAGCCCCATGGGCGTAATCTGCCGGGGCGCTCGACAACCGCCATCCTAACCGCGACCGGAGCGAGCCGCCGTCCACGGCGGCTCGCGGAGGGCGCGGGGGCTGCAGGTCTGCTCAACGTCGCGTCATGCGAAGCCGCACCCCCCGCTTCCTCCGCGAGCCTGCCTTCGGCGGCTCGCTACGGGCGCGGTTAGGATGGCGTTTGTGGAGCGCCCCGGCAGGGCGACGCCCGCCTGGCGTGACCGTTGCCAGGTCCCTGGGACCATGCCCGGAGTGTTCGGCTGGATCGACCTTGGACAGGACAGCACAGCCGACGTCTCGAACGCAGCGGAGCTGCTCGGCGAGATGGCGAGCAGGCTCGGCCACGGCGGGCGCGAGCAGGTGGACACGTGGGTGGACCCTGCCCACGGCTTCGCGATCGGCCGCGTGGCGCTCCCCGATCACGAGGCCCCTCCGTGGCCTGCGCGCGGCTCCGGTGAGGGGGGGCCGAGGACGCTTTGCGCGCGCGTCTTCGTCGAGGGCACGCTCCACGCCGGACCGGCCACGGCGGAGCGGCTGTGCAATCCGGCGCGCCGCGGGCACGGCGCGCTGCTCGCGCTGCCCTCGCTGCGAGGCTCGTTCACGCTCGCCTGCTGGGAGCCCTCCGCCCGGCGGCTCACGGTCGCGGTCGACCGGCGCGCGTCGCGCCCGCTCGCGTGGGCGCGGGTCGGCAGGCGCGTCTACTTCGCGCCGGAGGTGAAGGCGCTCCTGGCGGCGCCGGGCCTCGACAAGGAGCTCGACGAGGCCGCGCTCGGCCTCTTCCTCGGCGCGGGCTACGTGCTCGGCCACCAGACCTTGTTCCTCGCGGCGCGCCGGCTTTGCGGCGGCGAGGCGCTCGTCGTCGACCCCGGCGGCGTGCGCGTCGATGCGTACTGGCGCTACCGCCTCTCTGCGCAGGGCGACGGGACGCACGCCCGCGACCTCGAGGAGGACCTCGCCGGGCTCGTCCGCGCCTCGGTGGAGCGGGACCTCGGCGACCCCGAGAAGACGGTCGTCTTCCTGAGCGGGGGGGTCGACTCGCGCGCCATCGCCGCCGTCGCGCAGGAAGCGGCGCGACGGCAGGGGGCGCGCGTCCGCACCGTCACGTGGTCCGCGCCCGGGGCGCTCGCGGGCTCGGACCGCGACGTCGCGCGCCGGGTCGCCGCCGTGCTCGGCACGCGCCACCAGGCGGTGGTCCGGCAGGTGAGCGCCTGGGGCCGGCGCCTCGTCGAGGTCACCTACCTGCTCGACGGGCTCACGGACCTACCGGCGTACCACCCCCAGGAGCACGCCGTGATGCACGACCTCGCGACGGGCGGCGCGCGCGCGGTCCTGCGCGGCGACGAGTGCTTCGGCTGGGAGGGCCGCGTCGGATCCCTCGACGAGGCGTGGCTCTCGCTCAACCTGCGCAGCCCGCGCATGCTCCAGCACACGGCCGCCGCCCTGCGGCCCCCCGCCGCGCGCGCGCTTCGCGGCCGCGGCCGAGGCGGCGCTCGCCGAGGCCGCGCGCCCCCTCGACGGCGCGCACCCCGACGACGCCAAGGACCTCTTCTACTTCCGCCACCGCCTGCAGGGTTACCTCGGCCCGGCCGCGTACCTGAAGCAGGTCGTCCTCGATCACCGCGCCCCCCTGCTCGACGAGGCGCTCCTCGACTTCAACGCGCGCGTCCCGGCCGAGCTGCGCGCCAACAAGCTCCTCTTCTGCCGCGCCTCCGCCCGCCTCGCCCCGGCGGTCCGCGCGCTCCCGCTGGCGCGCCACGGCAGCCTCGAGGACTGGGGCCTCCTCCTGGCCTGCCGCTCGCCGGTGCGCCACCACGCAGAGGCCGAGCTCGCCGACACCGGGAGCGGCATCTGGGAGATCTTCGACCGCGCGGCCCTCCTCGACGCCCTCCCGCCGATCGGCGCCCCGCCCGACAGCGCCGCCTCCGCGCGCCTCCTGCGCACGGCGAAGACCGTGGCGCGCACGGCCCTGCGCGTCGCGCCCGCCCTCGAGCGCCGCGCCGTCTCCCGCGCGCACCGTGTGGCTCTGCGCTTCGACCAGCTCTGCCTTCGCGTGCTGGTGTTGAAGGCCTGGCACGATCTGTTCGTGCGCGGGGACGGGAGCCGGCGGGCGCTCGCCGAGCGGCTGGCGAAGGTGGAGGGGTAGCGACAACGCCACGCGTCGCACGATGCCGCATTGCACACACGAGACACGTCGCGTCACGACCGCGCGCACGGGCATCGGGGCCTACCCCGCCCGCCGGACGAATGGCGCGCCAATTCTTCAGCAATCCTGAGGAGATGTGCCTTCAGTTCGGACGAGCGCACCCGCGGTGGCCGCGTACCGGACCGACGCTAGATGCCCCATTCTCGATGCGGGGTGCTCGCTCCTAGGAGCGGGGTCCTCGCTCCTAGGAGCGGGGTCCTCGCTTGGACGAGCGGGGTCCTCGCTTGGACGAGCGGGGTCCTCGCTTGGACGAGCGGGGTCCTCGCTTCGACGAGCAGGGTCCTCGCTTGGACCAGCGGGGTCCTCGCTTCGACGAGCGGGGTCCTCGCTTGGACCAGCGGGGTCCTCGCTTCGACGAGCGGGGTCCTCGCTTGGACCAGCGGGGTCCTCGCTTCGACGAGCGGAGTCCTCGCTTCGACGAGCGGGGTCCTCGCTTGGACCAGCGGGGTCCTCGCTTGGACCAGCGGGGTCCTCGCTTGGACCAGCGGGGTTGCCCCCGCCGACGAGGTGCCAACGTCTTCGGGTGTGAGGAGAGGCGGCCGCCAATGGGTATGCTGGGCGGACATGACGGAGCTGGCAGCGAGACCCATGGCAGACGAACCACGACATCCCCCGACGATCGATCTCGACGGAGCGCGCCTGCGCCCGCTTCGGCCGTCCGACGCTGCCGCGCTCTACGCCTACCTGCGGGATCCCGCCGTCACGGAGCTGACCGCCTATCCCGTTGTATCGGTGCCGATGGTCGAAGGCATGATCGAGCGGTCTCTGAGCCGCTGGGCAGCCGGCGAGCTGTCCAAATGGGGGATCGCTACCCGGCACGACGATCAGATCGTCGGCACCTGCGGTTTCAACGAATGGTCCCAGGCACACCGCTGGGCGGAGCTGGCGTACGACCTGGCAAAGGATCACTGGGGCAAGGGGCTGGCGCGCCGAGCCGTGGCGACGGTACTTCAGTGGGCTTACGGACAGGATCTGGTCAATCGCGTGCACGCCTTCGTCAGGGTCGACAACATGCGGTCGCAGCGCTTGCTCGAGCGCAGCGGGTTCGTCCGCGAGGGTTGCCTGAGGAGCTATCGCGTGTGCCGTGGGGAGCCGCACGACTACTACGTCCATGCCTTGCTGCGCTCGGACTGGGCGGCGGCAGAGCCGCCGGTGGGAGCGGACGCGGCGCGACGATGATCGCCTGGCGGCCGCCACCTCCAACCTGGCGCCGCCACCCTGCCGACCGCACTTTTCTCGGTGATCTCGGCCACCGCGCCTCGGCACGCGGCGTGCTCATGGGGGCGCAACGCCGTGACGACCACGCCCCACGACGCGCTCTTCAAGGCCGCGTTCTCCAAGCTGCGCCACGCCCGGGGCCTGCTCCGGTCGCTGATTCCGGAGCCTCTCGGGCGGCAGATCGTGTGGTCGACCCTGCGCGTCGAGAGCGGCGTCGCGGTCGGCGGCGAGGATCTGGACGAGCAGCGCATGGACCTCGTCTACTCGGTGCGGGCCGGGCGGCGGCGCGTCTTGATCTACGTGCTCGCCGAGCACCAGAGCAAGGTCGACCCCTGGATGGCGTTCCGCCTTCTCTCGTACCTGGTCGCCCTCTGGAAAGGTCACCGCGCCCAGCACCCGCGCGCGAAGAGGCTGCCGGCGATCCTCCCCGTCGTGGTGCACCACAGCCCGACCGGCTGGACGGCACCCGTCGCCTTCGAGGATCTGCTCGACGCGGACACCGAGCTGCTCGACGCGCTCGGGCCGCACGTGCCCCGCTTCCGCTTCTTGCTGGACGATCTGTCGTCGCAGACCGACGCTGCACTGCGGGCGCGGACCCGCATGACGGCCGGCGGCAGGGTGGTGATCCTCGCGTTGAAGCATGGGCGGGACCGAGTCGCGGTGCGGGTCCGCATGCTCTCGCCGAACGGGCAAGCGCCGGCGGCTCGGGATGTGCTCGCGAGCGTCCTACGCTACATTCTCGAAACGAGCGGGACCAAGCCGACCAAGTTGCGCAAGCTACTTTCCCGCCAGGTCGATCTGGAGGAGGCGGAGAGGATGTTGACGACGGCGGAGATGCTCAGGCGCGAGGGAAGGAAGGAGGGCCTGAGCCGACGGCAAGCGGAAGACGCTGCTCCTCCAGCTCCGGCTGCGTTTTGGACGCCTGCCCGCAGCAGCCACCTCGCGCATCGATGGGGCGGGCGCCGCGACGCTGGATGTCTGGCTCGGCAGGGTGCTCACGGCGTCCTCCCTCGAGGACGTGCTCGGGGCGCCGGTGGCCGCGCCTCCCAGCAAAGCCACGCGGCCGGCGCGTGCGCAAGCTCGCGGTACACGGCAGCGCGCGCGCGGCTGATGGGTGCTGCGGCACCCTTCCTCTACCCCCACCCCTTCCCCTACCCCCACCCCTTCCCCTACCCCCGCCAATTGCCCGCACCGCCCCCCAGCCCATGGGCTAGCATCCCCCCATGCAGAGCTTCCCCCGGCTCGGCCGAAACCTACAAGGCCCTCGCCCGCACCTGGGCCGCCACCGTCACCGTCGTCACCGCGCGCCGCGCAATCTTCCTCCACGACGCCCGAGCTCGACGGCTTCACGGCCACCGCCTTCCTCACGGTCTCGATGGCGCCCCCGATCATCGTGATCTCGGCCACCAGCGCCGGCAGCGCCTTCACCATGCTCCGGGACTGCGCCGGCTTCGCCGTCAACCTCCTCGGCCCCGAGCAGGCCGACCTCGCCGCCGCCTTCGCCAAGCCCGCTGCCGAGCGCGTCGGGCTCTGGGACCGCACCCCGTGGACGGCCGATGCGGCCGGCGTCCCGCTCCTCGCCGGCACCACCGGCGCGTTCTCGGCCAAGGTGCGCCAGCTCGTCGACGCGGGGGACCACACGCTGGTGCTCGGCGACGTGACCGCGCTCCACCTCGGGGAGGGGACGGACACGCTCGTCTACCACAACCGGGGCTACGGGCGGGTCGTCCGGCAGGGGTAGCGCCCCGCGCGGCGTGCTAATCCCAGATGGGCACGCCGGCGTGCCCTGGAAGACCGCCCCGCCGATGCAGAAGATCCCGCCTCGCCGCCCGGGCACGCCTCGCCCTCCTCGCAGCCGCCGCCCTCGCCCCCACCGCGATCGCACCGGCGTGCACCTGCTCTCCCCCTTCGGCGCAGATCGACGGCGGCGACCTCCTGGGCGTCTTCTCCCACGACGCGGGCGCCGACGGCGCGGCCGACGCCGGGCACCACCGGGGCGGCAGGCACGGCCGCGACGCGGGCGCCCGGCGGAACGGCGGCCGGCGTCCCCGCGGCGGCCGACGCCTCCGTGCGCGCGCCGGTCGAGGGCGTGTGCGTGGCCCCGGAGGGCGCGCCCGACCGCGACATCCGGCGCGTCCTCGGGCGCCCATCGTGCCGCGGAGCGCAGGTGATGGAGTGGAAGGACGCCGAGGGCTCGCCCCGCTACGGGTGCGTCGGTGGCGCCGCCCGGGGTGGAGACGCGCGCCCCGTTACCGCTCGTCATCTTCTTCCACGATCCCGCGGACGACCCGACCGCCGTCGACAAGAAGACCGGCCTCCGCAAGCTCGGCGCCTCGTACGGCCTGAGCGGCGACCCGGCGCACACGGGCTTCATCGTGCTGGCGCCGCAGGGGCGGCACATCGGCGGGGGCAAGCGCGGGAGCGCGTTCGACGCGGAGTACACGGGGCCCGACAACGTGGACGTCGCCGCGGTGGATCACTTCGTCGCCGAGCTCGACGCCAAGGGCCTCGTGGATCACCGCCGCGTCTACACGCTGGGCGCCTCGACCGGCGGGCACATGGCGGCCATGTACGCGATGATGCGCGCCGACCGCGTGGCCGCCTTCGCCGCCTTCGCGACGGACGCGCCCGCCGCCTCGTGGGCGTGCGGCGGCCCGCCGCCGCCGGCCATGGTCGTCTACCGCGCGTGCGACGGCTTCATCTCGTGCGAGGCGGTGGAGCGCTGGCTGCGCGCGCGCGACGGGGCGCACGCGGAGACGGCGTACCTGCGGCTCGGGGCGGGGAACGAGGAGGAGCCGGACTGCACGCCGCGAAACAAGTGCACGCCGAAGCGGGCGGAGGGCAACCACCACCGCTGGCCGAAGGGGCGGGAGGGCGACATCCTCGCTTTCTTCGCGAGGCACGCGCTCGGTACGGCGGCACCCGCGGGCGCCGAGCCGCCGGCGGAGCCATAGCGCGGCGGGCGCCGCGGCTACTCTCGGGCTCGTCGTCTCCGCAGGACACCACACCGCTCCCACCGGGCGAGCGCTCGTATTACGGTCCCGCCATGCCCGACCTCCCCCGCACCTCCGCCCCCGCCGTCCGGCGCGCCCACCACCTCGAGGGCGTACGCTACGAGATCCGCGGCCCCCTCGCGCGCCGCGCGCAGGAGATCGAGCGCCAGGGGTACGAGGTCATCAAGCTCAACATCGGCAACCCTGCGCAGTTCGGCTTCCGCATGCCCGAGACCATGCGCCGGGCCATGGTCGAGAACCTCCACCAGGCCGACGGGTACTCGCACCAGAAGGGCATCTTCCCCGCGCGCGAGGCGGTGGTCATGGAGACCCAGGCGCGCGGGATCCGCGGGGTGACCGTGGAGGACGTGCTCATGGGGAACGGCGTCTCGGAGCTGATCCTGATGAGCCATGGAGGCGCTCCTGGAGCGGGAGGACGAGGTGCTGGTCCCCTCCCCCGACTACCCGCTATGGACGGCGGCCGTCGCGATCACGGGCGCCCGCCCCGGTGCACTACCCCTGCCGCCCCGAGGCGGCTTCGTCCCCGACCCGCCGAGGTCGAGGCCCTGATCACGCCGCGGACCCGGGCGCTCGTCCTCATCAACCCCAACAACCCCACCGGCGCCGTCTACCCGCGCGAGGCGGTCGAGGCGCTGGTGCGCCTCGCCGAGCGGCGCGGCATGGTGCTCTTCTCGGACGAGATCTACGACCGCATCCTCTACGACGGGGCGACCCAGCACCCCCGTCGCGACGCTCTGCGAGGGCACGCTGTGCGCCACCTTCGGCGGGCTGTCGAAGGTGTACCGCGCGTGCGGCGTCCGCGCGGGTGGCTCTACTTCAGCGGCAAGAAGCACCACGCGACGACTACCTGGAGGGCATCGAGCTGCTCGCCTCGCTGCGCCTCTGCGCGAACGTGCCCGGGCAGTGGGCGGTGCAGACCGCGCTCGGCGGGGTGCAGAGCATCCTCGAGCTGACCGCCGAGACCGGGCGCCTCGGGCGGCAGCGCCGCGCGCTCCTCCGCGGCGTGGAGAGGTCGGCGTTCCTCCACGTCGTGCCGCCGCGGGGGGCGCTCTACGCCTTCGTCCGGGTCGACCGCGCGCGCATCCCCGACGTTCGACGACGGGCGCTTCGCCATGGAGCTGCTCGAGAGCGAGCACGTCCTCGTGGTGCCGGGGTCGAGCTTCAACGTGCCGTACACCGACTACCTGCGGCTGACGCTCCTCCCCGACGAGGAGACGATGGTCGAGGTGTTCGTGCGGATGGAGCGGATGCTCGCGGCGTGGGCTACGAAGTAGTCGTGCGCCGCAACGTGGACGCGCACGCGCGTAGACGTGGACGTAGACGTGGACGTGGACGTGGACGTGAACGCTGACGCTGACGCTGACGTTTTCCGGTGACGTCGACGTGCGCGTCAGCGTCAGCGTCTACGTCTACGTCTACGTCTACGTCCACGTCCACGTCTGCGACCGAGTATCTCAGTTCCCCAACGCAGCTTCGATGGCGCGCGCGACCTCGGCCGAGTCCGGCGCGACGTCGCTCGACCAGCGCGCGACGACCTCGCCGTTCTTGCCGATCAGCCACTTGTTGAAGTTCCACTTCACGTCGCCGACGAACCCGGGCTGCGAGGTGAGCCACGCGAAGAGCGGGTGCTGATCGGGGCCCTTCTTCGCGTGCATCTCGGAGAACTGATCGAACGTCGCGCGGTTCTGCAGGCTGCACGCCTCGATCTCGGCCACCGTGCCCGCCTGGTGCCCGAAGTCGTCGCTGACGAGGCCGACCACCGCGAAGCCCCGATCCTTGTACTTCCGGTCCACCTCGCCCATGGGGGCGTACTGCGGGGTGTAGCCGCAGTGCGAGGCCACGTTGACGACGAGGAGCACCTTGCCCTGGTACTTGCCCAGGCTGACCGGCTCGGCGTGCCCCAGCGGGGCGACGGAGAACGAATGGAAGCTCATGGTCTTTCCTCGGATCCCGGCGCACGGGCCTCACCGCGAGGGTCTCCGGCGCAGGGCGGCGGCGGTCTTCGCGCTGCGTCCAGGCAGCGGCCAGAGAAATCGTCTTCCGCGCCCGAGCCCGCGCCCGAGCCCGAGCCCGATGCTCTGGTTTTCGGGCTCGGGCGCGGGCTCGGGCGCGGGCTCGGAGGTGTCGTCCAGGGCACGACTGCGTCGCGCCACAAAACGGACGGATCGACCCGCGTGGGCTAAGCTCCTGCGGTGGCGGCCTTGCGGCGACGGCGACGGCAGTGGCGCCCCCGGCGGGACTGGGGCCGGGTGCTCGCCGGCGTCCTCTGCGCCGTGTTCGCGCTCGTCGGCGCCGTGCCGCTCGGCCTCGGGTTCCTGGTCCGCACCGGGCCCGTGCGCGCCTGGGCGGCGGAGAAGACCTCCGGGCTCATCGCCGAGAAGCTGGGCGTCAACGCCCGCTACGAGGTCGTCGTCCAGGCCTGGCCGATGGTGGTCGCCCTGGAGCGGGTGGTCGTGGACGCCTCGGACGGGGGCGGCCCCTTCCTGACGGCCGAGCGGGTCGCGGTGCGGCCCCGTCCGTTCTCGCTGCTCGCCGGGCGCTTCGACGCCGGCGACGTCGAGATCGTGGGCCCGCGGATCCGCGCCGTCGTCGAGGGGGGCGAGGTCAAGAACCTGCGCTACCACCTCCCGGAGGCGGGCAGCTCCGGGAGCAGCAGCTCGCCCGTGGCCTCGCTGTCGATCACGGACGCCAGCGTCGACGCCTCCGTGGACGGGGTCGTCGTCGCCGCGCGCGCGCTCGACGCCGACCTCTCCGCCGAGGACGAGGGCGCGTACGAGATTGCGCTCCGCACGGGCGAGACCGCCGTGACGCGGCTGCGCGCCTTCCCCGGGCGGCCCGACGAGGACGCGGTGGACGACGACGTCATCTGCCGCGCCGAGGCGCGCGTCCGCGTGCAGGGCCGGCACCTGCTCGTGCGGCGCCTCTCGCTCCAGGGGTCGGCCGACTTCGACCCCGACCCGGGGACGCGGCCCTCCTGCGCGCTCGAGAAGGGCGACTGGCGCGCCCTCGACGTGCGGCTCGGCGCGGTGCGCGTCGACTTGCCCGGCCCAATCGATCAGCCCGAGCCCCTGCGCGTCGCCGGCCGCGTCCACGCCCGGCTGCCCCTGCCGCTCGTGCACCGCTTCGAGAACATCGCGCACGTCACGGGCTCGGCCACGGTCGACGTGGAGGTCGACTACGGCGGCTCCGCGCAGGGCGCGCGGGTCGAGGGGCACGTCGCCGCCGAGCAGCCGGGCATCGACGGCAAGGTCTTCGGCGCGCGCATCGATCTCGACGTCGCGGTCGGGAGCGGCAAGGTGGGCGCCAGCAACCTGGTGGCGCGCTGGGCGGACGGCACGGTGACCATCCCGTCCGTCACCATCAAGCCCTTCGAGGACGGCGTACCCATCGAGACCAGCCCCATCAGCATCGAGGGCATCGAGATGACGGGCCTGCTCCGCGACCTCGGCGCCCACCCGCAGGCGCACGTCGCGTGGACGCTGGAGAAGGGCCGCTTCGAGTACATGAAGGGCTTCCTCGACCCGCCCTTCATCGAGGGCCCGCTCACCGTGCAGACGCACGGCTTCGAGATCTTCGACCGCCCCGCCGTCGACCCCTTCCGCGCCCACATGATGGGGGTGAAGGAGGGGACGGTGCGCTGCACCTTCGTCATCAACGAGCGCGCGCGCTCACGGTACAAGTACCGCGGCGTCGTCATCTCGAACGCGAGCATCGACACCCCGAAGTCGCACATGCTCGCGACGGTCACGCTGGGCACCCACACGACGAAGGAGAACCCGCACAACATCATCGACATCGACGTGCACGAGGGATCCAAGGTCGATCTGTCGGAGATCTCGCCGCTCGGCGAGATCCCGGTCTCGGGCGTGCTCTCCCTCCGCGCGTCGGGGCGTGGCGCCTTCGAGCACCCCGTCCTCGGCGGCGACATGAAGATCACCAACTTCGTCTTCGCCAACCTCCCGGTCGGAAACGTGGAGGCCCCCCGCTTCGCCTTCGAGCCCCTGGTGCTCCAGCTCTTCGATGCGCACATCCGCCACGGGGAGAGCCGCATCCGCTCGGACCAGGTGCGGCTCGATTTCTCCGGCGGCGCGACCGTCGTCGCCGACGCCGACGTGGACACGACCGAGGCGCCCGGCCTCGAGGTGCACGACCTGCTCGAGGTCTTCCGCTTCGACAAGGATCCGCGGTTCGGCGGGCTCGCGGGCGGCGCGCGCGGCAAGGCGCGGGTACACTACGCGCTCGGCGGGCGGGAGGACAGGTGCGGGGGCGGGCTGCTCGACGTGCAGGCGACGCATGGACCTCGAGGGCGTGAACGTCCTCGGAGAGCGCTTCGACGGCGGATCGCTCGACGTCGGCCTGCGGTGGGACGACCAGCCCTCGGGCACGGCGGGGATGCTCCTCGACCTGCGATCGGCCACGCTGCGCAAGGGCGACGGCTCGATCCTCGTCGGCGCGACCGTGCGCCACGGCGGCTTCGTCCAGGGGCACGCCGTCGCCGGCGCGCTGCCGCTCGCGCGGATCGACGCGCTCTCGTCGCAGCTCGACGCGCTGGGCGCCGCGGGCAAGCACGTCGAGGGCACGGCCTCCATGGTGGCCGAGATTCGGCGGCACGCTCTCGTCCCTCACGCTCGGCGCCGACGTCGACGTCTCGCGGCTGCGCATCGGGCCGGCCTCGCTCGGGCCCTCGCACCTCCACGTGGCGATGAGCGCCAGCCCCCCGCCGCCCCCAAGGCGGGAGATGCCCGCTTGCCACAGCGGGAAGGCCGAGCCCTACAAGCAGGCCGAGTACGCAGAGGACCTCTCGGGCGGCGACGTCACCGTCGACGGCGCGCTCTTCGACGGGCAGCTCCAGCTCGACGGGCTCACGCTGAGCCGCCAGCGCAACAAGGTGATCGAGCGCGGCCGCGTCAGCGCCCGGGGGCTCGACCTCGGCACCATCGCCAACCTCGTGCCGGGCGTGGCCTTCTCGGACGCCGCCTTCAGCGGCTCGCTCTCGGCCACGCTCGACGTCGCGCACCTGCCCCTCGCCGCGCCCCGGTACGGCAAGGCCTCCCTCGTCCTCGACGCGCTCCACCTCGCGCGCGGCGGCTTCTCGGCCGACCTCGTCGAGAAGACGAAGCCCATCGAGCTCGCGGGCGACCGCCTCACGGCCGACGTCTTCAAGCTCCGCCTCCGCTCGGGCTCGGGCTCCAGCGCCACCGTGGCGCTGGGCGGCTCCGCGAGCCACGTCACCACCGCGCCGTCCCTCGACCTGCACCTCGGCCTCGAGCCCGTGGACCTCGCCCGGATCGGCGCGGACATCCCCTCGGTCGAGCGCGCCGGCGGCACGCTGACGGCGAACTTGGGATCGTCGGCCCGGCGTCCGCGCCGCGCTTCGAGGGCGCGGTGACGCTGCACAAGGGCGAGCTCCAGCTCAAGGGCTTCCCGATCGGGCTGAGCGACGCCGAGGTGGCGATCGCGATCGCCGACGGGGACGCGCGGCTCACGAAGGCGGAGGCGCGCCTCGGCGGGGGGACGCTGCGCGTGTCCGGGCGCATGCCGCTGCGCGGGCCGGAGGCGGGCGCGTTCTCGGCGAACGTCGACGCCCGCGGCGTGCGGCTGCCCGTGACCGACGGGGTGAACCTCACGGCCGACGCCAAGCTCGAGGCGACGTACCGCCCCGCGCTCCTCGGGCAGCGGAGCGTGCCCGACGTGAAGGGCACGGTCGAGCTGACCCAGCTCAACATCACGCGCACCCTCGGGCTCGGCCTCAACCTCAGCCAGCTCGGGCGCCCGTCGCGCACCAGCGTCGAGACGTACGATCCGGACAACAACATCGTCCACTTCAACGTCAACCTCGTCTCGCCTCGCCCGCTCCACGTCTCCAACAACCAGATCGACGGGGAGGCGGAGATCATGAGCCCCGGCCTCGTCCTCTCCGGCACCAACCAGCGCTTCGGCGCGCGCGGCACGGTCCGCATCATGCCGGACGCGAAGATCCAGTTCCGGAGCAACGAGTTCCTGGTGAAGGAGGGCTACGTGCGGCTCGACAACCCGATGAAGATCGTGCCCATCGTCGACGTCCGCGCGCAGACGGAGTACCGGCGCTACGCGTCGAGCGCGGAGCCGGCGGCGGCCGGGGCCGTCTCCACGGGCGACGCGAGCGGGACCTCCGGCGCGGCCGCGTCGCCGGTGTCGGCCGCGGCCAGCACCAGCGCGGCGGGGCTGTGGCGCATCACCCTCCAGGCCCGCGGCGAGACGGACAACCTGAAGGTGTCGCTGAGCAGCGACCCGCCGCTGTCGCAGGAGGACATCGTGCTCCTCCTGACGCTGGGGATGACGCGCGCCGAGCTCGACCGCGGCTCCGCCACCGCGGCGTTCGGCCAGGGCCTTGGCCTCGAGGCGCTCTCGGCGCTGACCGGCGCAGACAAGGCCGTCAAGACGGTCGTCCCCCTCATCGACGACTTCCGCTTCGGGACGGGCTACTCGTCGAAGACGGCGAGCCCCGAGCCCACGGTCACCGTGGGCAAGCGCGTCACCGAGAACGTGCGCGCCACCGTGACCACGGGGCTGAGCGAGGACCGGGAGGTGCAATCCAACGTGGAGTGGCGCCTCAACCGGAACGTCAGCGTCCAGGGCTCGTACGACAACCTGACGGACGTCTCGAGCTCCCCGGTCGGCAACCTCGGCGTCGACCTGCGCTGGCGGATCGAGTTCGAGTAGGCTCGTCGCCGAAAACTTGTCCCTTCCGCGCGCCCCATGGCACGGCTCGCAGCGTGAAGCCCCTCGTCCTCTCCGCGATCGCCCTCTGCCTCTCGCTCGCCGGCTGCGGGATGCTCCAGCAGCTCGAAGGCGGCGGCGCAGGCGGCAGCGGCTCGTCCGCCGCGACGACGAGCGCCGGCACGGGGCTCGCGCAGGGCATCGAGTGCGGCATCGACCCGAACACCTCCGCGACGCTCTGCCTCGGCATCAGCATCTGCCCCGGCCTCCAGGTCGACCAGGAGGTGTTCCCCCAGTGCGGGTTCCGCATCAGCGGGAACGTCGTCGACGTGGAGTGCTCCTGCGGAGGCTACCTGTGCCCGCTGGGGTCGTCCACGTGCACGGACGCCCAGACGCTCCTGTCGCAGGGGAACGAGGGGACGGTCTGCGCCGAGGTGAGCCAGGGGACCTGCATCGAGGGCATCCCGAGCTCGTCGACGTCCACGGCGGCCGCGTCGTCCTCGTCGTCGTCGGGAGGTACGTGCACGATGGACTGCCTCGATTCGTGCGACAACAACCCGGTCTGCCTCCAAGCTTGCGGCTGCTAGGCCCCTGGACAGCGGGCTCGGCCAATCCCGCCCCGCTGCACAGGCCCCGGGCGGCGCGCTAGAGTGCCCCCCATGAAGACCTCCGCCTACGCCGCGGCCTCCGCCGGAGCCCCGCTCGCGCCGTTCACAATCGACCGCCGCGAGCCCGGCCCGCACGACGTCGTAATCGACATCCTCTACTGCGGCATCTGCCACTCCGACATCCACCAGGCCCGCGACGAGTGGGGCGGCGCCATCTTCCCGATGGTGCCCGGCCACGAGATCGTCGGCCGCGTGAGCCGGGTCGGCGCCCAGGTCACCCGCTTCCAGGTCGGCGACATCGCCGGCGTCGGCTGCATGGTCGACTCCTGCCGCGCCTGCGAGCCGTGCGCCGCCGGGCTCGAGCAGTTCTGCGAGAAGGGCTGCGCCTTCACGTACAACGGCACCGAGATGGACCGGAAGACGCCGACGTACGGCGGGTACTCCACCCGCGTCGTCGTCGCCGATCGCTTCGCGCTCAAGGTCCCGCCCGGGCTCGACCCCGCGGGCGCGGCGCCGCTGCTCTGCGCGGGCATCACCACGTACTCGCCGCTCCGCCAGTACGGGTGCAAGAAGGGCGACCGCGTCGCCGTGGTCGGCCTCGGCGGGCTCGGCCACATGGCGGTGAAGCTCGCCGCCGCGATGGGCGCGGAGGTGACGGTGCTCAGCACCTCCCGCGCGAAGGAGGCGGACGCGCGCCGCCTCGGCGCCCACGGGTTCGAGGTGACGAAGGATCCGGGCGCCTTCGACAAGCTCCGCGGCCACTTCGACCTGATCGTCGACACCATCTCCGCCCCGCACGACTACAACGCCCACCTCCGCATGCTCCGCGTGCGCGGCACGATGGTCGTCGTCGGCGTCCCGCCCGAGCCGACGCCGGTCGCCGCGTTCTCGCTCATCAGCGGGAACAAGAGGCTCGCCGGGTCGCTCATCGGCGGCATCGCCGAGACGCAGGAGATGCTCGACTACTGCGGGGAGCGCGCGATCGTGTCCGACGTCGAGGTCATCCCGGTGCAGAAGGTGAACGAGGCCTACGAGCGGATGCTGCGCGGGGACGTGCGGTACCGGTTCGTGATCGACGCCGCCAGCCTGGGGGGGTGATCGCCTTCGACTGGCCCGCGCCGCTGCGGCTGCCCGGGGATCTGGACCCGTGAAGCACCGAGCCACGCGCCGCGGGGCGGAGATCAGAACGTGGTCGGCGGGGGGCGCGTAGGCGCGGAGGAAGCCTCCGAGGTGGTCGGCGCAGAAGGCCTCGTACGAGAGGGGGCGGGTGCCGCCCCCGCCGAGGGCGCCCTGGTGGAGGAGCGCGACGAGCGGGGGAGCGATGAGCGAGAATCGCCATGTTGCGCACGTCGCCGGCGCGCAGCTCGCCGCGGGCGATGTGACGCGAGAGCCGCGCCTCCAGCGACTCGATGGTCGGCTCCAGGATCCAGCGCAGGTACGCGGGCCCGATGGCCGGATCCATCATCCCCGCCGAGAGGCCGATGGCGTGGAGCTTGTCGAGCACGCCGGCGCGGAAGCCGGCGCCCACCTGGTCGAGCACGTAGGCCAGCGACTCGCGCACCGGGCCGATGGGGCCCGCCGCGACCTCCAGCAGGTAGCGCCGCCCCGCCTCGTGCGACTGCTCGAAGAGCGCCTGGATCAGCCCCTCGCGGCTGCCGAAGTAGTGGCGGAGGGTGGCGACGCTGACCCCGGCGGCGGCGGCCAGGTCGCGGAAGCTGGCGCGCGCCCCGTCCGGCTCGGCGAGGCGCGCGAAGACCCCGCGCAGGAGACGAGCCCGCGTGGCCTCGAAGTCGGGGTTGTGGGATCCCGCCGGACGACCCATGGCTTACAGTATCCTAGAACGGATGAAAAGCGTGCGCCACGGTCGCGCGGCAGCCCATCGTGCAGCCTGGGCCTTGCCAGGCTTCCGTTTGTTATTACAATCGGTCTACTAAACGGAGGCGACGATGTTCGAGGGCTTCGCAGACGTGTGGACGCCGATCATCACGGCGCGCGAGCTCCGCGCGAGGCCACGCCCGGTGACGATCGCCGGCGAGCAGGTCGTCCTCTACCGGGACGGGCGCGGCGGAGTCGGGGCGATGATCGATCGCTGCCCCCACCGCGGGGTGAAGCTCTCCCTGGGCCGTGTCACCGACCAGGGCGAGCTGGAGTGCGCCTTCCACGGCTGGTGCTTCGACGCGCGAGGCGCCTGCACCCGTGTTCCGCTCAGCCCGCCCGCGGCGCGGCGGGGCGCCGTCGCCGTCGCCGTCGCCGTCGCCCTGCCCGCGCGCGAGGCCGGAGGGCTGATCTGGGTCTTCACCGGCACGGAGGCGTCCGGCGAGCCCGACGTGCCCGAGGCGCTCACCCAGCCCGGCTGGGCGCGCTCGATCCATCACGAGGACTGGAGCTGCCACTGGACGCGGGCCATGGAGAACATGATCGACATGCCCCACGTGCCCTTCGTCCACCGCCGCACCATCGGGCGCCGCCAGCGGGCGCGCCTCGCGCGCGACTCGGTGATGCGCATTCACCTGGAGGAGACGGCGCTCGGCTTCCGCATCCGCTCCGAGCTCGACGGCGCGCCGCAGCAGGGATCCCTGGAGTGGCGCCGGCCCAACGGAATGATCCTCTGGCTCATGCCCGGCGCGCCGCCCGAGCGGGGTTTCCGCCAGCACGTCTTCTGCGTGCCCATCGACGACAGGACGACCCGGATGTTCGTGATCTCGACGCGCACCTTCCTCCGTCACAACCCCCTGGGCTGGGTCTCCGACCAGTTCAACCGGATGATCCTCACGGAGGATCGAATCCATCGTGGAGTCCTCCCAGCCGCCTGTCGTGCCGCCTCCGGCCGAGGAGCAGAGTGCCGCCACCGACGGGCCCACGCTCCACTTCCGCCGCTACTACCTGCGGACGCTGGCGCCGCGCGCCAACGCCGGCGTGGTGCCCGCCGCGCGGCTGCGCGCCGTGCAGGCGGAGCCTTCCGTGAAGGAGACCCCCCGTGCGGCCGGTTGAGAGGAGGATCGCCGCGCGCGTCGCCATGATCGCGATGGCCGCCCTCGGCGTGGCCGCGTCGGCCGCGAGCGACGCGCGCGCCGACGGGAAGGTCTCCTTCACCGTCGACGCGGTGGGGTTCAAGGGGGGAAAGGGGCAGGCGATCGTGGCCCTCTTCGACGCCAAGGACGCCTGGCCCAAGCTCGACCGGGCCCTGCGGCTGGAGAAGATCAAGCCCATCAAGGACGGCGCCGTGTCGTTCACCTTCGGCGACCTGCCGCCGGGCGATTACGCCGTGGAGGTCATCCACGACGAGAACGAGAACGGCAAGCTGGACATGCGCTGGCTCCCGTTCCCCCAGCCGGCCGAGGGCGCGGCCTGCTCCAACGACGCGGCCGCCACCCTCGGCCCGCCGTCCTGGTCCGACGCCCACTTCCGCCTGGGCGCGTCGGGCGGCTCGATCACCATGCACATGCGCTACTGGTGATCGGACGCGGGCCGGCAGGTGCGGACCACGAAGCGGCCGCTTCGACCTGATCGTCGACACCATCTCGGCCCCCCACGACTACAACGCGCACCTGCGCTGCTCCGCGTACGCGGCACGATGGTCGTCGTCGGCGTCCCGCCCGAGCCGACGCCGGTCGCCGCGTTCTCGCTCATCGGCGGGAACAAGAGGCTCGCCGGGTCGCTCATCGGCGGCATCGCCAATCGCATCGTGAAGAATCTGCTCAACGAGCTCTTCGGGGCCAAAAGGCGACCTTCTACACCCCTTGCCAGTTGGCCTTATCCAATGGTCGGATACGTCAACCAATCCCGAATAACGCGATCCATTTCGTTCACAGCCTCCTGGTGAGCCCGCTCACGCTCGAGAACTTGTCGATGCAACTCTTCGATATCCACTGGCGCGAGCCACTCAGGCTCAAGGTAGCGACCGACACTCAGATTATCTTCTTCGAGCTCATTATTTGCTACGACACGTGCGAATCCGTGCTCATTCTCAAATCGCTGCACGGCGACAACAATCTTATCGACCTGGTCGAACGCAAGCTCAGCACGGCGCCCCGGGACTACTTGTTCACACGCGGCGTTTACGAACAAGACGTGACCGTGTCGCTGCTCAGACTTGGCTCGTTCGAGCACAATTACCGCCGTAGGAATCGCGGTAAACGTGAAGAGATTACTCGGCAGAGCAATGACCGCCGCAACCAAATCATCCTGAATCAAACTCCCACGCGCTTGCCTGTCGCTACCACCGCGGAACAGCAGACCGGGAGCAGCCACCATAATCATTCGGCCGTGGGGAGCCAATGTCGCGAGCATATGCAGCAGGAACGCGAGGTCGCCTCGATTACGAGGAGGCACGCCGCGCGAAAAACGACCGAACGGGTCGTGCTCTGCATCTTTCGGATTCCAGGATGGGCCAAAGGGGGGGTTGCTCACGAACAACGTCGAACTTCATGAGCTCGTCGCGTTCGAGTAGGCTGGGCTCAGTGAGCGTGCTGCCGACATCGATTCGAGCCTCGTCATTCTCCTCGAGTGCGAGCCGGAGCTGCGCGACAGCAGCAGCCCAATGATTCACATCTTGGCCGTAGAGGTGAGCCGGTGCAGAGCCGCTCCGGCGTGCACGACGACCGCATGCAACAAGGAACCCACCGATGCCGCAAGCGGGGTCACAGACACGAGCGCTCTTCAGTGGCTCAGCGAGAGACGCCACGAGGTCAACGATGTTCCGTGGCGTATCGAAATCGCTATCCTTGCCCTCCTCTGTAATCATACGATCAATTACCGCATCCACAGCCTCGCCGAGGGCCGTCAGGTCAACGACCTGCTGGCTCTCGAGACCGATGTCGGCAAGGTGATTGAAGGCACGAGTCAGGGCGGAAGAAGGCTTCGACCACAGAGGTGGCGTTACATCCCATCCGAAGCGAGCGGAGACCCCACCTAGCACCCGCCGCGTACGCTCGAGCGCGGTCCACGCGGTCGTAATCCATTGAACGACTTCCCGATTTACCACCGCCTGTTCGGCCGAGCTCGATTGCAAAGCGGCGAGCGGCGTTCTTGACGTATTGTCCCTCTGCCGCTTGTCATGCGAAAGCCATTCGGAGCGGGCTGACATCCGCCAGACCAAGAGCAGGACCAGGAACGAAGGCAGCACCGTTGCTGATGAAGGGGTGCCCCGCCACCCTACTGGATCCCCCGCTGCGGCTTCGCGAAGCAACTCGGCAATGACCCAGAGATGCCTCTCGAGTGAAAGGGCGCCCACGCGGTCCGTGGTCATCCATGCCCCCTTTCATGGGAAGTCGCAGCCATATCACCAAAAATTCGATCGAGGAGGGCGACTCCCAGCGCGCGACGAGCCTCCGCCGCGGCGATCGCCTCGGTGTACGACTTTTCTGTGACACGCCACAGCGCGACGATGCGTTCCTGCGTTGGGCGGTCGGGGATTGGTACCTTAATGGTACCTAGCTCTTCGACCGTCAGCGCGCGAACAGTCGAGCCCATGCTGCGCCGCTGCAGCTCTCCTTGGCCGGCTCCGCTGAGAAGATAAGCGAAGAGAGCTTCTCCCAGCAACAGGTCTGGGCGAGGCCGGACGAGAGTGACGTTCGATGTCACGATCGCTCCGCTGGCAGGCAGCTCGATGATGCTCGTCTTGACTTGGCTTCCAATCCCGCGACTGAGCACGACCAGATCGCCCGCCTGGACTCGGCAGCGGTCCGCGGCACGAGGCAGACGCGCACGGTCCAGTCCGGATAGTGTTGTCAGCCTCACGTTATTGAGATCCCTAGCCTGGATGACCGGTTGCTCCACCGCATCAGCGTCTTTGACAGCGCGTGTAAGGGGCCAGCCGGCGGAAAGCACGGCGATCTCTCGGAGGTCCTTCATGACGTTGTTCCTCCTCGAAAATGGTCAGGAGCAGGACACGGCGGCCGAGGTGATCGACGAAGGTCTCGACGCCGACGTTGATCTCCTCGCCATCGTGGTCGAGGCCGATGATGCGCCACGACGTGCCGCCGAGGTGGGCGCCTTCGTCGGGCGCGTAGGGCTGGCAGACCGTCGCGTTTCGGATGGCGTACCACAGCGACCGCCAGAGGATCGCCCGCTGCACCAGCCTCTTCGGGATGTGGGGGTCGACCAGGTAGCGCCCGGCGATCATCGCCTCCTTGGTCCACAGCAGGGCTGCGGCGGGTGAGCTCGGCGGGACATCCTTCGGCATGGGTGCCCCAACATGCGTCGGGCCCCCACCCCTGTCAATGGAGTATAGATCTATACCATGCCAAAGGGAGGTGGTTGGCGAGGAACCCCACCTTGACGTTTCACTCCGCGCGTAGCACCGTGTTACAAAGATGTACCGCTGCACCCAGTGCTACCAAGGCGAGATGCTCCCCGGCTTCGTCGATGACCACGGCATGTCGGCGTTCTTCGGGCTCGACGCGCGGCTCGTCCACGCACCGGCGCTCATCTGCGACCACTGCGGCGAGATCACGCTGGAGGGGCCGGTGATCGAGGCCGCCGAGCGAGCCCTGGGCCGCATGGTGGTCTGCGGGACCGGCCCGCTCCGGCCGAAGGAAGTGCGGTTCCTCCGCGGATTGATGGGCCTGTCCCAGGCGGATCTCGGCGAACGTCTGGGCGTGCATCGGGTCTCGGTGGCCCGGTGGGAGACAGATACCGCGCCGGTCGGCGCCCTCGAGTCCTTCGCGATACGGACCATGGCGGCATGGCAGATCGGCGACGCCGACCTGGCGCGTACCGTCGCCACCGCGGCCCGGCCGTCGACCGAGCCTAGCAGCGAGCCTTACCTGTTGGATACAGTGGCGGCGTAGGATGCGTGCCGGAAGCTCCATCGTCGTCGAGGGCCCACGGGCGTGGCGTCACCGTCGGCGACGGGGCGGGAGACATCGTAGGGCCCTCGGCTGGGCTACCACCCTGCCCCGCCGCTGTCGCGGCGCGCTCCTGCGCGCAGCAACAGCAGCACGGGTGAGAAGGTCGCCCAGAGATCGGCCTCGCGGGCACACCGCCGAACGCGTGCGCAAAGCCGCTCGCCTGCGCGCGAAACACCTGGCGCTCGGCCGAGGCATCCGGCGCGTGGACGAGGGTTCTGGTCCCTGGACGGGGTATCCGGCGCGCCGGCGAAGGCTCTGGTCCCTGGGCGAGGGCTCTGGTCCCCGGACGAGGGTTCCGGCGCGTCGGCAACGGTTCTGGTCCCCGGGCGAGGTATCTGGTCCCCGTACGAGCCATCCGGCGCGTCGGCGAGCCATCCGGCGCGTCGGCGAGCCATCCGGCGCGTCGGCGAGGTATCTGGTCCCCGGCCGAGGGTTCTGGTCCCTGGCCGAGGGTTCTGGCGCGTCCGCGAGGTGTCTGGTCCCTGGGCGCGGCATCCGGCGCGTCCGCGAAGCATCTGATCCCCGGCGAAGGTACCTGGTCCCCGGCCGAGGTATCTCGTCCCCGGCCGAGGTATCTCGTCCCCGGCCGAGGGTTCTCGTCCCCGGCCGAGGGTTCTCGTCCCCGCGCCTCTTCCACAACCTGCTCGCGCAGCGCCTTCGGGAAGAAAATCGACATCGGCGCGGCGGATTCGCCTCCGGCCGGCATCCCTCCTTCACAGAGGGACAGAGATCGAAGGGTCGCCCCGGATGGTCCGGCGCGGGCCGTCGCTCATCTGCTCCCCCTGGAGGATGTGACAATGGCTCGACAGAGGAAGTCGGGCTCGGCGCCGAAGAGGAAGCCGAGGCCGAAGAGGACGAACGTGGCGCTCCACCTGCCGACGGACGACCGCGCGATGTACACGCGCTGCAGCGCGATGCTGGCGGCGGTGAAGGCCGATACGCAGCACTTCCCGGCCCCGTTCCCGGCGCCGGCGCAGATCGAGGGGCACCTCGGGACGCTGGGCACGGCCCTGCAAGAAGCGGAGGGCGGCGACCCCTCCGCGAAGGCGGCGGCCCTCAACGCCGCGTCCAAGGTGCGCGAGGACTTCCGCCAGCTCAAGGCCTACGTGCAGGGTGTCCTGCAGGGCATGCCGCCGGCGGACGTCGCCCCGATCCTCGCCGCGATCATGATGTACGAGAGCAGGGTCGGCGTGCGGAAGCCGAAGCCGCCGCTCGGCATCAAGCAAGGGCCGTCGGGGAGCGTCGTCGTGGACGCGCTCGCCATCCTGGACGCGGTCACCTACGAGTGGTCCTTCAGCCTGGACCTGGCGAGCTGGACAATCGCGGGCAAGTCGGCCCAGGCGCGCTTCACCGTCTCGGGGCTGACGCCCGGGAAGACTTACTGGTACCGGGTGACCGCGTTCCGGCGCGACGGGACGACGACGGAGGGGATCGTCGCCGGGCCGTTCATGGTGACGTGAAGGCGAGGGCCGCCGGCGCAGGAGTGCGCCGGCGGCCCGAGTCAACTCAGTACGGCTTCTGCCCGTCGAAGTTGCCCGGCGGGTCGTAGTCGCAGACCCAGAACTGCCAGCTCCCGCCCCCGAAGGGCGAGTTGTCGGTGCACATCGCCACCCCGCACCCGAGCTTCGTGCTGTCCCGCCACACCACCTGGGTGTAGTGCCCGCAGACTTCGCCTCCGGCGCACGAGTTGGTCGCGTAGTCGTAGTTGGCGTCCTCGCTCACCCAGTCCATCACCACGTCGGCAGGCTTGTACGTGCCCGTGCCGGCGAAGATGTTCTCCCCGTACATCCCGCCGCTGTGCATGAACTGGCAGTTGTTCGCCCAGCTCTGGGCGTAGTCGGCCACCACACCCGACCACGCGAGCGGCGGGATGGGCGGGTCCGCCGGCGGCTTCACGCCGGCGCGCGCCGTGTTGTGGGCCTCGGTCATCCCCATCATCGCCGGAGGCTCGGTGTTGCTCGAGCCCCCTGCGCCGGAGCCCGACGAGCCCGACGCGCCGGAAGAGCCCGACGAGCAGGCCGCGGACGAGAGCGTGAGGGCGACGAGGGCAAGGATGGAGGGGAGGGCAGGCTCGGCGCACGATCGCGAGCGTACCACCGTGCCTCTCCGGCGCGGAAGCGCCGGGGCTCTCCCGAGACTCAGCCGCCGCGCACCGCGTGCGGCTCGAGGCCGGCGCCCGGGGTGCGCTCCGCGGGGCCGGGCGGGTGCTTGCGGACGACCTGATCCGGCTCGAGCAGGCGCGACGCGAGGCCGGCCAGCGCGCCGCCGAGGATCGGGCCCACCCAGAACATCCAGAGCTGGGCGAGCGCCCAGCCGCCGACGAAGAGCGCGGGGCCCGTCGATCGGGCGGGGTTGATCGAGCAGTTGGTCACGGGGATGTCGACGAGGTGGACCAGCGTCAGGCACAGGCCAATCGCGACGCCCGCGAAGCCGGTGAGCCCGTTCTTGGAGGTGGCGCCGAGGATCACCGCGAGGAAGACGAAGGCCATCACGACCTCCATCAGGAACGCGCCCGACGCGCCGAAGCCGCCGGGCGAGTGCGCGCCGTACCCGTTCGCGCCGAGCCCGCTCGCGGGCGCGCTGTACCCGCCCGGCAGCGCTCCAAGGACGAGGAGCAGGACGCCCGCGGCCACGATGGCGCCGATGAGCTGGGCGACGACGTACGGGCAGACGCCCGCGCCGGGAAGCGGCCCGCCGCGACGAGCCCGACCGTCACCGCGGGGTTCAGGTGGGCGCCCGAGATGTGTCCGACGGCGTACACCATGGTGAGCACGCTCAGCCCGAACGCGAGCGCGATCCCCGCGTTCCCGATCTTGTCCCCGGCGATCACCGCGCTCCCGACGCCCGTGAAGACGAGCCAGAACATGCCCAAGAGCCCGCCGCCACCTTCCGTTGCATGGACATGGCCCCCTCCTCCGCGCCGCGGCCGCGGCCCCCCGGCCGGGCGCGCGTGACGCCGAGAACGTGGCGCGCGGGAGCCGCGCGTCGAGGCCGCGCAACGACTACAGCGTCGTCCTCCCCACCCGCCGCAGCCGGTCGAGCCCCTCCTCCACGTCCGACGCGCAGATGTCGCGGAAGCGCAGCGGCGCGGGGCCGGGCCTGCTCGGATCGACGGCGATGAACCGGGGGCGCACGCCCTCCTGCTGCAGCACGTCGGTCACGAAGCGCACCCGCTCCTGCTCGTCGGCCAGGGCCAGGGCAGCCTCGTGGGCCGCGAGCGCCTCGGCAATCCGCTCCTCGATTCGCTGCTTGTCGAGCTCGCTCTCCGCCACGCCCGTGATGAGCGGGATGAGGAGCGAGGCCTGCGAGAGCGGCAGGTAGAGGCCCCGCGTGGTGCGCGCGACGGTCTTGAAGACGTCGACCGCGCCGACGTACCGCGCCAGCGTGGGCAGGCAGCCGACCGCGTGGACGACGACGCCCATCTCGCGGCAGCTCTCGGCCTGCGCGAACCAGTGGTGGCCGCACGGGCAGCCGTTCGGGAAGCCGTCGCCCGTGGGCTCGACGCCGTGCGGGGGCGCGTCGCCGACCCAGACCACGACGCGCGCGGCCCGCGGGCGGAAGTCCATGCGCACCAGGTCGTAGAGCCCGTCGGTGACCGACTCGGGCCCGTCTCCGCCCCCGCTCGCCTGCATCCGATCCACGCCATGCCGGATGGCAACGGCGTCGTCCGTGAGGGGCACGACGCGGCTGGCGAAGCTGGAGTCCTGGGGCGGGTGGTCGCGGTAGCCCACGAGGCCGATGCGCAGGCTCCGGCAGAGCGGGGCGGCGCGCAGGGCCGCGATGATCTCGTGCAGCCGGCGCTTCACCTCCTCGATGTACGCGCCCATGCTGCCCGTCTCGTCGACCAGGAAGACCAGATCGAGCTCGCCCAGGCCCTTCGCCTTCGCGTAGGCAATCACCTCTTCCGGGTAGTTCTCGGTGCCCGCGATGCGCGGGGGAGGCTTGGGGAGCGAGAGCTCGGCAGGAGGCGGAGCGCTCGTCGTGGCGGGCTCCTCGTCCGCGAGCGCCTCCTTCGCCGGGACCGGCTCCTCGGAGGCCGGCGCTTCGGCCCCCGACGAGCCGCCGAAGAAGTCGCGGATGCGCGAGAACAGGCCGCCCCGCGCCGGGGACGGCGCTTCGGGGGATTCCACGCGCACGGTCTCGGCTCGGGACGGCGACATCGGCATCGCGGCGCGCGCGGACATGGAAGCGGCCACGAGCGGCGGTGGAGCCATGGGCGCCGGAGGCGGCGGAGCGCCGGGAGGCGCGCCGAAAGAAGGCGCGTCGGCGAGGGACGCCAGGTCCATGCAGCTCCACCGTCGGCGCGAGCCGCGTGCGCTCGTCGTCGTCCGCCCCGCCCTCCGGCGCGGCGTGCGCGCTCTTGCCCAGCCGCGCCGTCAGGTCGATCCGCGCCTTCTTCGACCTCCCCACGCTCCGGGTCACGGTCTCCTCGCGGAGATCCTCGTCCCCGTCCTCCGCCGCGGCCGCCCCCGCCTCCAACTCCACCCGCTTCGGGGGCGTCTCGACCACCTTCTCGCTGTCCTCGGCCACGAGCGCCGTGTACGGGCTGAGGAGCTTGTGCTTGAGCGCGAGCCCCAGCACCTCCAGGCGCACGTCGGCCGCCTCGCCCGGTGCCTTCACGAGCCGCTCGAGCCGCGCGTCGATGCGGAGCTTGGCCCAGAGGCGCTCGAGGCCCTGCACCTCGTCGGCCTGCTCCGGCAGCTCGACGTCCACCTCCTGCCGGAAGGGCTCGCCGGTCGCCTTCTCGCCCGTCAAGACGAGGCGGCTCTTGCCCGAGCCGGCGAAGCGGCCGAGGAGCTGCACCGTCTGGCCGCCGAAGAGGTCGGGGATGGGGCTCGGGTAGACGTCCGCCGAGAGGGCGTCGTCCCACGCCAGCTTGAGCTTCGTGAGCACGGGGCCGGCCTGGCGCACGCGGCGCGCGAAGCGCGGGACCACCGCCTCCACGTCCTCCGTCGGCAGGAGCACGTCGCTCGCGCCGCCGCCCGCGCGGGCGAGGCGCTCGACGAGGTAGCGGTTCACCGCCGGGCCGACGCCGAGCACGTAGAGCCGCGTCTCCTTGCCGAGGATCTCGGGCACGCGGCGGAGCAGGCGCCCCTCGTTGCCCAGCGCGGCGTCGGTGACGAGCACCACGAGCCGCACGCGCCCCTCCCGCGCCGGCAGCTTGGCCGCGCGCTCGAGCGCCTCCTCGAGCCCGTCCCGCCGCGCGCGGCGACGCCCGCGAGGAACGCGTCAATCTGCTTGCTCGTCGCCGCCGACCGCTTGACCCACGCCTCGCCGTGCCCGTCGAAGGCGACCCGGTCGTGGTCGAACGCGAAGACCTGGACGGCGTCCTCGTCGCCCAGCGCGTCGAGGACGACGCGCACGGCGCGGCGGGCCTGCGGGAGGCTCTGGCCGCGCATCGAGCACGATCGGTCGACGAGGAAAACCACGTCCCGCGGCAGGCCGACCTTCGCCCCCTTCCGGTCGGGCGAGGCGGCCAGCATCGTGCCGCAGAACTCGCAGCGGTACGCCTTGCCGATGCCGGGCACGTCGCGGATCGCTCCCGCGTCCCGCAGACCCGCGCCGCAGTTGCCGCAGACGAGGGGCGCCGCCTCGCCGTGCGAGCCGCCGTAGGAGGCCGCCGCAATCGTGTCGGGCGGCGGAGCGACGGGCGGGGTGATGGCGAGGAGGAAGGTGCCGACGGCGTCGGGCTTGCGGTCGAAGTGGGCCGCGACGCGGACGCCCTCGCGGCCCGTTCGATAGGCGATCACGAAGTCGCGGTTGGGGATGGCGTCGCTCTCGGCGAGGCGGACGCGGTACGAGCCGGCGCTGCCGGGGATGGGCTCGACGATCACGTGGTGGGAGGGAGAGCGGGGCTCGCCGATGGTGCCGCCCGTGTGGATCTCCACCTCCACGCCGACGTCCGCCGCGCGATCGTTCGAGGCGGGGCGCGGCGGGCGAATCGCCGGCTTGTCCTCGATCCGCCCGGCGACGACGCCGGCGGGCCGCTCCTGGTAGCGCGGTGTCGTGACCATGGGGAAGACGAAGCGCCACTCCCCGTCGTCGTACGCGAGCTTCTCCTGGTAGCCGAGCGTGACCTCGATGACCTCGCCGGGCGGGACGTTCGCCACCGAGAGCGTGAAGAGGTTGGGCCTGTCCTGCTCCAGGAGCGTCGCGGCCCGCCCCTCGCTTCGCGCGGCCTCGTAGGCCCGACGCGCCTCCTCCTTCTCCTTCACGGCCGCCTCGACGACGCGATCCCGGATCCGGAAGCGCATCGTGTGGACCGACGCCTCGTGCGGCAGCGGGAAGAGGTAGACGGCCTCGATCGCCTCGGCCGTGTCGTTGCGGAAGCGCTGCACGACCTCGACGCTCGCGACCGGGCCGCTGACGCGGGCCTTCACGTCCGTGCGCTCGAGCGGCAGCGGGCGGCCGGCGGACGTGCGCAGCGTACCCTGGGTGACGCGTTCCTCGGGCTGGATCATGGCTCCCCTCCCCTCGGCGCCCCTAGATTGAACCGCCAGGACGCCAAATAGCAAAGAGATGATTTCTTCTTTGCTTTTTTGCGTCTCTGCGCCTTGGCGTCTTGGCGGTTCAATTCCGGATTGAGAGGCGACGGCTACTTCGGTGGCGCGATCCGCGACCGGACGTACACGTACATCGGGTCGCGCAGGTTGATCTTGAGGATCTCCGCCGTCGTCGCCGCGGCGGCGGTCTTGTCCCCGCCCTGCTCCTCGGTGAGCACCAGCTCGCGCCGGCAGAGCAGATCCTCCGCCGAGCACTCCTTGAACCGGGCGATCGCCTCCTTGCGGTCGCCCTTGGCGAGCGCGGCGGCGCCCCGGCCGAAGGTCACGAGCGACTCGTAGTCCGCCTGCGCGGGCGCCCCCTTCGCCAGCGCCAGGAGCTCGGCCACCGTCTTCTCCGCGTCGGGCGCCTTGCCGAGGCGGGCCTCCGCCAGCGCGCTGAGGACGAGCGTGAAGCGGTGCACCGGGAGCATGGTGCGCCTGGCGCCGGACGCCTTCTCGAGCTGCTGCGAGGCCTTGCCCAGCTCGTCCAGCGCGTCCTTGGCCTTCCCCTGGTCGAGGAGGACGGCGGCGCGGTACGCCGGCGCGGCGGCCGAGTAGTCGTCGAGCTTCTGGTCCTTGGCCTCTTTTTCGAGCGCGTCCACGCGGGCGAGGGCGTCGTCGTCCTTGTTCTGCGCGAGCAGGGCCCAGACGGCGGACTCGTCGACGTCCAGCTTGTCGGCGGGCAGCGTGGCAAGCTCCCGCGACTTGGCCAGGGCATCCATCCCCCCCGCCCAGTCGCCGCGGAGGAAGCGCGTCTCCGCGACCCCGTTCCACGCGTACGAGAACTTCATCCCGGCGGCCTTGAGGAAGCTCTTCTCGGCCTCGTCCAGCTTGCCCGTGGCCATCAGCCCCTCGCCAATCGAGTCGTAGGTGTTCGGCTCGTCCGGCCGGAGCTCGACGTACTTCCTGAACTCCGTGACCGCCGGCTCGAACCTCCGCTGCTCCAGGTAGAGGTAGCCGAGCTGGTTGTAGACGACGGCCGCGGCGGGGCCGAAGGCGGCGGCCTTGCCGAACGCCTGCTCGGCCTCCGTCCACTTGCGCTCCGTGAGGAGGCGGGTGCCGAGGTCGAGCTGCGCGTGCCAGTCGAAGGGGGAGAGCTGCGCCACGCGCTCGGCCAGGACCCGCGCCTTCTCGTTGTCGCCGGCGCGCAGGGCGACGAGCTCGTCGATGAGGAGGCGCTCGGCCTCGGGCAGGCCCTTCTCGAGCGAGAGCGCCTGCTGCATGCTCTTCTCGCCCTCGGGCCCTTGCTCGTAGTAGCCGAGGTACGCCCATCCGACGGCGAGCTTCGGGTCGAGGCGCGTCGCCTCCTGGAAGCGCCCGATGGCGTCGGCCTCGCGGGTGTTGTCGGCGTCGTCCCGCCCCTTCATGAAGGCGGCGAGCGCCTCCTTCGACGAGGTGGTGACGGGGACCTGCGCGCCGGCCGGGGGCGCGGCCGCGGAGGGCAGGGCCGTGGCCGGGGGAGGCTGCGGAGCGGGCGGCGGCTCGTCCCGGCAGGCGGCGAGCGGCCCTGTGGCGAGCGCGGCGACCGCGAGCGCGCCGAGCAGGCGGAGCAAGCTGGACGTGTGGCTGACGGTTCTCATCGGACTCCCCCGAGGGCCCCCCCGGCTCGGAGGGACGCTACGTCCTCGGCGACCGCGCCCGCAAGCGTTTTGCGCCGACGGGCGCGCCGCGCTGCGTCGGCTACGATGGGGCATGTTCTCCGGTCCGTGGCTCCTCGGGGGGCTCTTGAACCTCATCCCGCTCGCGCTCTCGCTGAGCGTGCACGAGTGGGCGCACGCCTGGTCTGCCTACCATCTGGGGGACGACACGGCGGCACGGCAGGGTCGCCTCACCTTCAACCCAATCGTCCATGCCGACCTCTTCGGCACCCTCCTCGCCCCCCTGCTCGGCGTCCCCTTCGGCTGGGCCAAGCCCGTCCCGATCAACCCGGTGCGCTTCCGCCGCGACATCAGCATGCGGACCGGCATCGTGATCACCGCGGCGGCCGGCCCCGTCTCGAACCTGCTCCTGGCCGTGCTCTGCGCGGTCGCGTACGGCCTGCTCCTCCGCTTCGGCGTGCTCACGGGCAGGAGCGGGCTCGACATCCTCCTGGTCCGGGGGGTCGAGGGCAACATCGCGCTCTTCCTCTTCAACTTCTTCCCCGTGCCGCCGCTCGACGGCAGCCGCATCGTCGACGGCCTCCTCCCCTACCGCTACCGCGCGCAGTGGGACGGCTTCACGCGCTACTCGTGGGTGCTCCTCCTCCTCGTCATCGTCGCCGGCGGCTTCCTCCTCCAGGGGCCGATGATGTTCCTCGACACGCACCTCCGCGCGCTGATCGCCGCCGTCGCCGGGCGGTGAAGGCCGGCGCGGCGGAGGTCGGCCGTCAGCAACGCGCCGCGAGCTCGGCCAGCTCGCCGTCGCGACGGTGGTAGCCCGTCTCCTCGACGATGCGCCGCGCAACGGCCAGGTGCTCGCGCGCGACGGCCGGGCCTGAGGCGGGATCGGCGAGCGCGAGGCGGGCGAGGCCGAGGTGGGCGTCGGCCTCGTGGAGGCGGAAGCCGTAGCGGGTGGCGAGGGTGAGGGCCTCGTCGAGATCCTTGCGGGCGAGGTCGAAGGCGCGGGTGTGGGTGTGGAGGGCGGCGCGGGCGAGGAGGCCGAGGGGGAGGTCGTCTTGGTTGCCTGCGCGGCGAAGGCCGTCAACGGCGTGCTTGATGTGGGAGGCGGCTTCGGTGAGGTTGCCGCAGGTACCGCGCTGAGCGCCCCAAAGGTAGGCGCGACCGAGCGAGAGGTGGTCGAGGGCCATGGGGCGGGGGGTGTCCTGCGCCTTGGCCCACTCCAGCGTTCGCGCGGCACGTTCGCGCACATCGGCCTCCTGACCCTGATCGAGCAGCAGGTCGCAGTAGCGGTAGCCCTGGAGCGCGTAGAGCAGTGCATAAGCCTGCGGCGTCCCCTTCTGCATTCGCTCGGCTTCCTCGAACTGCTCGGCGGCTTCTGTCCAGAGGCCCATCGCGTGTTGGACCGCCGCCAGTGTTGTCCTGGCGGCACTCCGCCAGCCATCATCGCCACTCGCATCGGCAAACGAGACGCTCTTTCGGGCCTGCGTGAGGCCTTCGCGGAGCTCGCCGCGAGCACGGAGAAGATCGCCTAGGTTGGAGGCGGCCGCGGCAGCGTTCCCCCGCCTCCCATGGGCAATGTACCGCTCCAGTCCCGCCCGCATCAACCGTTCGGCTTCCGGCAGCCGGCCAAGCATCTGGAGCGCAAATCCTGCGTCATTCAGGACAAATGCCTCTCTCGTCTCGCTGAGCCCTGACGCGAGCGTTTCCCACGGGGGATCGAAGAAGGCCGACAGGACGGCGGCCTCATTACCAAATGCCCCGAGCTTGTGAGTGTTGAAGTGCTCGCCTCCGCGCTGGATGCGCTTCCACCAGACCTCTTCGAGCGCTTCCTGATTTTTCCCTGCCAAGCACCCATGCACCACCGCCGCATAGAGGGGCGCCATCTCTTCGATGGTCTCGGGCAACTCCTTCGCCTTCTTCTTCAGGTGCTCATACAGCCGCCGGTGCCCCTCCCGCCACGCCTCCGGGTGCTCCAGCTTGAGCCGCGCTCCGAAGTGCTGGCGCACCAGCGGGTGGGCGTCGAGCCTCTTATGATGCTCCTGCTCCGCCAGGAGCCCCAAACGTCGCAGCTTGGCGACCGCCTTCTTCCACTTACGCTCGTCCACCCCCGCCAGCGCGCCGGTCAGTCCCCGAATCACAGGTTTCGCCCTTAGCGCAGCGATCTCGTCTCCTTCCGCCGGCCGGTCAAAGAGCCCGAGCATATGGAGGATCGAGACTTCCGGCTTCCTGAGCCATCGCTCATAAGCGGTCATCACCCGCCGCGCGTGCCCGCCGAACCGCTCGTCTTCCTCCAGCGGTCCAATCTCCTTCCGCCGTCGAATGTCTCCGCCGGCGACGTCCGCCAGATAAGACCCGAGCAGGGTGAGCGCCAACCCGTGCCCCTTGTATTCTTCCGCCGCCTCGCGCAGCTCCTCCTCCGTCCCCTTCACGCCGCGCGCCTTGAGCAGCTCCGCGCCTGCCTCCGGGGAGAGCTGATCCAGCGCCTTCTTCCGCACCTTGTCCCCGCCGATCCCCTCCATGTCGCCGACGGCGATCCGGCTCGTGACGACACAGAGCCCCCTATTCCGAGCGCCGAGCGACGTCACCAGCGTCGCGAGAGCGGGATCCTTCAGCTTCCCCTCCTCGACCCCAGGCCCCCATTGCAGCGGCTCCACGCCGTCGAGGATCAGGAGCGCCCGTTCCTTGCCCACGAGCTGCGCGAGCCGCTCCCCCTTGTCCCACGGCGACACCGGCGGCGGCTCGGTGTCCCCGAATCGCCGCAGCGCATCGCTGAAGAGCTCGTCCGACGACCCCAGCCGATCGGTCCCCTGGCTGTAGAACGACCACCCGTACACCCGCGTCGCCCCGCGCCACCCGTCGCTTGCCATCCTCCGCAGCCAGGCGTTCACGAGCGCGCTCTTCCCCATGCCGCCGAAGGCGATGATCGACGCCACGCGGACGCCCTCGTCCCAGCACGCGGTGAGCCACGCGAGGTCTCTCGCACGCCCGAACAGATCCCGCCCGGTGGCGGGAAGACGCGCAATCTCGATGTCGGGCGGGACAGCCTCCGGCCCGAGATCCACGTCCGCCGCCCGGACCGACCAGACGTCCGGGGCCACCCTGCGAAGCGTGTCCACCACGAGCGGGCCACCCAGGATCACCACCGCGGCAGGCGCGCGCGCGATCAACTCGTTGCGACGCTCGTTGAGGCGCCGGAAGAGGCTCGCGGCGCCGTCGGCCTCCCGCTCGAGGTCGGTGAGCACCACGACCAGGCGGCCGGGCCCGTCCTTCACGCCGTCGAACGCGGAAGCGACCGCGTTCTCGATGGGCGACCTGCACGCCTCGCCGCGCACGGTGCCGACGCGCAGGCCGGCGGTCGCCTGCAAGTCGCGGAGGACCGCCTCGCGGGCGCCGGCCGATCTCGTGGTGCCGACGTAGAGCTGGAAGCCTTCGCCGAGCAGGAGACCGCGCTTCAGAAGCTCGAGGTCGTCAATCTCGCCGGCGCCGCCGGGCGCAGGCTCCCGGGGAGCGGGAGGCGCGGCCGCGGCTTCATTCGCGCTCATGCGTCTTGGCTTCGCTCCCCTCGGGGAGCGCGGACGCGGCGCTGCCCGCGGGGAGCGCCGGAGGAGCGACGCTGCCCGACCCGAGGGCTTCGCCGGCCGCCGGGGGTACGGCGCCCTCCTGGAGCAGGCCGGCAATCAGGGGGTGGACGTCGTACCAGTTGTCGTCGTTGCCGTAGATCATCGCGAAGTGGCCCCCGAGGGCGTCTTCGAGCGCGGGGGCGAGCTCGGCGGGGATGACGGTCGGCCGGTGCCGATCGATGTACGCGAGGAGGTCGTGGTACCGGGTGCTGTAGCTGCGGGTATAGCTCCTCTTCAGCTTGAGGATCGCCGCGCGGACGTGCTCGACGGTGATCGGGAGCCGTCCGGCGATCTGGATGGCGTACTGGGCGAGGCGGAGCAGGTCCCGCGTGTACCCGCCGGAGGCGGCGGCGAGGGCCTCGACAGGCTCCCTCTGCGAGCCGAAGACCTCGGCGAAGTCGAGCCGGCGGAGGAGCATCTCGCACATCGCCTTTCGCCCGTTCGCGAAGGGGGCGCCGTCCTCCCGGCGCGAGAACTTGACCATCGGCAGCACGAGCGGCTCGCCGTCGTAGAGCTTGCCCAGCTCGGGGCCGCTCTCGGAGAACACGATCCGCGCCGGCAACGTGTAGATGAGGTGCACCCCCGGCGCCCGGAGGGCGTCCGAGTGGTTGATGAACATCCGCTTCGCCGAGGTCTGGACCTCGGGGACGTCGGAGAGCTTCTCGAGATTGTCGAGGATGACCACGAGGCCGCCGGAGAACCCGTTCGCGCGCACGAAACGGTCCACGTCGGCGAAGAACGCCCGGGTCTGATCCAGCAGTTGCCGGCGCTTGTCGTTGGCCGCCTTGCGGAGGGCGAGGCGGAACGAGAAGCTCTCCTTCAGCTCGACGCCGATCTCGACGATCGGGGGCTTGATCTCGGGCCCGTCGGCCGACACATCCGTGAGTAGGAAGGTCTTCACCTCCTCGCCGAACCGTCGCGCCCATTGCGCGGCGACGCCCTTCTTCTTGAGCGCGTCGATGGCGCGATCGGTCGCGAGGCCGAGCGCGACGAGGACGTCGGAGTACGCGATCTCGTTGTGGGTGTCCATCGAGTGGAGCGCGTCGGCGTAGACGACGAAGTGCTCCTCTCGCTCCAGGGTGCGGATCAGCCGGACCAGCTCGCTGGTCTTGCCGGATCCCTGGAAGCCCGTGAAGAGCTGGCAGGTCGGCTCCTCGGCCAGCCTGATCGTGGACGCCGCCGTCGCCGTGCACCGCTCCCCGCGTAGGCTCTGCCCGTCAAAGTCTACGTACCAGTGATCCGGGTCGTCGGCGGGGACGGGCACCTCCGGCTTGCAGCGGTTGAACCAGTACTTGATGCGGGCCAGGGCGGCCGGAGAGTCGGGCTGCATCGCGTGGATGCTACCACGAGGCCCACGCGGCGGTTCGTGCGACCCGCGTCCAGAACACTTCCGAGGGTGGGTACTCCCCTCAGAACAACCGAACGGAGCCGATGGTCGGCGCTCGTCGTCGCTTGACCACGCCCCCTCGCCTCGTCTCATCTACCCGCGATGACCTTCTGGTTCCTCGGCCCGCTCGTGGCAACGGCGCTGTTCGCGGCGGTCTTCGCTCACCTCCATCGCGGGCAAGGAAAGAAGCGGGAGGCCTGGAGGCGCCTCCTCTCACAGGATGCCCGCGTCGCGGCCGAGGCGGGTGGCGTCGGCGTCCTGTCGGGGCTGGTCAGCGACGGACAGGGGCGAATACCGCCGGTCGTCGCCCCGTTCACGGGGCGGCAATGCATCGCGTTCCACATCGAGATCGTCACCCGCGAGCGAACGAGGACCGCCGGCGGGTGGGAGATCAACTGGCGGCGCGTCTTCGAGGACGGCGTTGGCCAGGTCCTCGTGACCGACGCGTCGCAGAACGTCGTCGGCCGCGTCGACGTCCGCGGCGCGCGGGTCCTCCTGCCGCCAGACCTCGGCGACGGGCGCATCCCCGGGGTGACGGTGTTCGCGCAGCTCCAGCAGTATCCTCGATCCGGGCGCCCTCCCCCCGCACCTGGCGTCGTTCCTGCGGGGGCTCGGGCTGCCGGCGGCGACGAAGGACTCGCTCTTCACGCCCGGGCGTCAGGTCTTCTTCAACGAGCGCACCTTCGCCCCTGGCCAGCCGATTGTCGTGGCGGGGACGTGCGTCGCCGATCCGGAGGGAGCCGGGCTGCTCGTCCAGCGCTCGCCGCAGAGCGACGTCTGGGTGACGAGCGGCACGGCGGCGGCGGTGCGCGCCGAAGCAGCGCGCACGCCCATCGGAGAGTCGCTCTGGGCGGCGTTCGCCACCGGGCTCATCGGCGGGCTGGTGACGATGATGTTCGTCGCGATGGCCTCGCGCGACGACAAGGAGAGCGCCTCGGGGGCGCCTGCCACCGGCGAGCCCGCGTCCACCTCCGAGCCCGCCGGCAGCGCGCGCTTCGCGTGCGATCAGCCGAGCCTCGGGCTCTGCACCACGTACGACGTGACCGGGCCGAACGCCGACGACAACCAGACCGATGTCAACATGTGTCGGATGGGCGGAGGCACTGTCACGACCACGTGCACCGGGCGCCCCAAGGTCGGCTGCTGCACGTCGAAGCTCTCGACGGGTGCCACGCAGGTCCGCTGCGTGTACGCCGACGATCCCGCGAGCGCCAGGCAATGGACGTGCGATCGGGACGACTGAATTTGGAGAGGAGGATCGAGCTGGCGCCGCAGAGCCCGCTCTACTCGGACCCGACCGTCCAGGCCGCGGTGGCGAACGTGGGGAAGACCTTCACCACGAGCTGGGGCCCTCGGGCTCTCAGCCGAGCGCCAGGGCCACGACGTCGCGCGGGGACGCGAGCCAGTGCGTGGGCTCGCCGCGCTCGAGGTCGGCGCGCGCGAAGGGGCCCCAGAGCGCGGCGCCCGTGCGCACCTCGGCGGCGCGGCCCGCGTGCATGTCGTGCACGCTGTCGCCGACGAAGAGCGTCGCGGCGCGATCGGCGGCGAGCAGCGACACGGCGCGGTCGACGGGCTCGCGGTGCGGCTTGTGGTGCGTCACGTCGTCCGAGCAGACGAGCACCTCGATGACGTCCGAGAGCCCGGCCGCGCGGAGCCCGCGCAGGGTGCCCTGCCGGTTCTTGCTGGTCACCACCGCGAGCCGCACGCCGGCCGCCAGGAGCTCGAGCACCGCCTCGCGGGCGCCCGGGTAGGCGCGCACGCGCGCGTCGTGGTGCTCGACGTTGTACGCGCGGTACGTCGCGACGAGCGCGTCCAGCATCGCCTCGTCGCGCGCCCACGGCGCGAGGGCCGTGCGGAGCAGCGTGCCGATGCCGGCGAGCCACACCTCGTCGCGCTGGCGCGGCAGGCCGAAGGCGTCCGTGGTGTGGTGGAAGCTGTCGACGATGAGGCCGATCGAGTCGATCAGCGTGCCGTCGAGATCGAAGAGGACGTTGGCGTAGGCGGGCATCGGGGGGCCGGAGGCTACTACGGCGCGTGGCGACGGAGGAGGCGCGAGCGCGCCGCCAGCAGGTGCGGCCCGTCACACGCCCTCGGCGGCGATCAACGCGGCCACGCGCCCGCGCACCTCGTCGCGGATCGCGCGGACACGCTCGATGGGCTTGCCCTTGGGGTCCTCGAGCGGCCAGTCCATCACGTCGCAGCCCCGGCACGGCGGGGCACGCCTCGCCGCAGCCCATCGTGACGAGCAGATCCGCGCCGCGCGCGAGCCCGTCGGTGAGCCGCTGCGGCAGCGGCGGACGACAGATCGATCCCGACCTCGCGCATCGCCTCGACGACCTCGGCGATGGACGCGCGCGCCGGGCTCGGTGCCCGCCGAGATGGCGCGCGCCCTCGCCGGGTCGGAGAGCGCGTTGAACCACGCCGCCGCCATCTGCGAGCGGCCCGCGTTGTGGATGCAGGCGAACAGGACGGTGATCCAGGCCTCCTCCGACGGAAGGCGCCCGGTCGCGTGCGCGGCGACGCGGGGACGAGCCAGCGAAAGGCGACCGTGGCGAGGGCGGCGCCGGCGAGCTGGGCGACGACGAAGCCGAGCGACGTCGGCGGGGCGGATGCCGGCGAAGGTGTCGGTCGCCGCGCGCGCGAGCGTGACGGCGGGGTTGGCGAACGAGGTCGAGGCCGTGAACCAGTACGCCGACGTGATGTAGGCGCCGACCGCATAGGGCACGGTGGGACGCGCGGCGCCGCGAGCAGCCCCAGATCACGGCGAGCAGGCCGAACGTGGCGACGAATTCGCTGAACCACTGCGAGGGGCCAGTGCGCGCGTGGCGCGACGCGGAGAAGACCGGCAGCTCGAACATCACGTCCGCCGCCGCGACCCCGGCGAAGGCGCCGGCGATCTGCGCGAGCACGTACGCGGGCACCTCGCGCCACGGCCGCCCGCCCAGCGCGGCGTCCGCGAGCGTGACCGCCGGGTTCATGTGCGCGCCCGAGACGGGGCCGAACGTCAGGATGAGCGCGACGAGCGCCGCGCCCGTGGCGAGCGTGTTGGCGAGCAGCGCGACGGCGACGTTCCCGCCCGCGAGCCGCTCGCCCATGATGCCGGATCCGACGACCGTGGCGAGGAGCAAGGCGGTGCCCAGCCCCTCGGCCACGCTGCGGCGCGCGAGATCAACCTGCATCGCGCGGCGCCGGCGAGCAGCAGGGGGTGGCGCTCTCCTCCGGCTTGCGCGAGAGGCCGATGGGCGCACAGCAGGTGCTCGCGTCGGCCTTCATGACGGGGGCGTCGGCCTTCACCACGAACACCTCCCAGGAGTTGCCGTCGGGATCCTCGATCCGAGACCTTGTCCTGCACGGCGTAGCAGCACGCCGTGTCCTCCTCCGAGAACGTCGTCAGGCCCTGCGCCTCGAACCGCGGCGCGCGCCTCGGTCACGTCCTCGGTCGACGCGACCTGGACGCCGAAGTGGCTCGCGTTGACGCCGGTGCGCAGCGCCTCCTGCATCGTCAGGTTCAGCGCGGGGCTCTGGAGATCGAACTTCGCGTACCCGGGACGGCGCTTCGTCGCCGCGACGCCGAACGCCTTCTCGTAGAAGGCCACGGAGGCGTCGACGTTGGAGACGTTGAGCGAGACGTGAGGCTTGAGGACTTGCATGATGACTCCTTCCAGAAAACTCGAATCAATCGGGCAAAAAAAGGGTGGTCAGCAGCAGGAACGGCCGTCCCCCCGCTTGCAGCAGTCTTCCCACAGGTAGTTCGTGAGCGCGCGGAGCACCGCGTAATCGGGCGCGTAGTAGTGGAACGTCCCCTCGGTGCGCGTCGTGAGGAGCCCTGCGTCGACGAGCCGCTTCAGGTGATGGCTCAGGGTCGAGGCGGGCAGTCCGACGTGTGACTGGATCTCGCCGGCGGCCGTCCCGGCGTCACCCCCCTGCACGACGAAGCGCAGGACCTGGAGGCGAACGGGATGGCCGAGCGCGCTGAGCTGCTCTGCGTGACGTTCCAGCGGGGAGGCCACGCGCTACTTCTAACATTCTCGAAGTAGAGCGCAAGGGGGTCGTTCGACCCGCCCATCACACGGCCGGCGAGCGCGGGAGCGTGAACCAGAAGCACGCGCCGGCGCCCGGGGGCGACACCACGCCGACTGCGCCGCCGTTCGCCTCCACGTACCGCTTCACGGTCGCGAGCCCGAGGCCGATGCCCGGCTTTCCGTCGGCCTCGGGCAGGCGGACCAGCGGCTCGAAGACCCGCTCCTCGGCGCCGGGCGGGAGCCCGGGCCCCGTGTCCTCCACCTCGAAGCAGAGGCACACCCCCAGCTGGTGCGCCCGCAGGGTGATCCGTCGGAGGTCGCCACGGCCCCGGCCGATGTACTTGAGGGCGTTGCGCACCAGGTTGGAGAGGACGACGGAGAGAACGGCCGCGTCGCAGGCGACGACGAGCACGGGCATCGGCGCCACGACGATCTCGGCGCCGGCCTCCGCCGCGAGGGGCTGCACCTCGGCGACGATCTGCCGGACGACGGGCTCGACCTCCGCGCGGGCGCCGGGGGTGGGCCGGCCGGCGGACCGCGCGAACTCCAGCAGGGCCGTCAGGATCTCGCCCATCCGCCGCGCCTTCTCGACGATCTGGCCGACGAGCTTCTGCCATTCCTCCCGGGTCTCGGCCTTCTGGGCCATGGCGGCGCGCATCAGGACGACGCCCAGCACGTCCCTGAGATCGTGGGCGACGCGGCCCGCGAAGGCGTCGAGATCGTCGGCGCGCTGCCGGTCGAGGCGGCGGAGCTCCTCGGCGAGCAGCGCGTCGCGCCGCGCGGACCAGAAGCCCCAGAGCGCGCCGGCGACGACGAAGGCGAAGGCCAGCGCGCGGGCGCCGGAGAGCCACACGGCATGACGCCGGAGCCCGGCGGCGGTGGCGGTCGCGCGCTCGATCGCGTCCGCGTCGATCCGGATGAGCTCCCCGCATGGAGTCGGAGAGCGCGTCGGCGGACGAGGTGACGTCGGCGCGCGCCTCCTCGTCCGGAGGGCGGCCGCCCTCCATGCCCGCGAGGAGGCGGTCGACCGCGAGGCGGAAGCGCGCGCGAATCCTCCCGCACCCGCGCGTAGGCGTCGCGCTCCCCCGGGTATTCCTCGGTCGTGCGGTAGGCCGCGTCGGCACGGTCGACCTCGGCTCGGATGCCGGCGATCTTCGCCCTGTCCTCGCGGACCGACGCGGGCCGCGCGCGCAGGGCCAGCACCTCGGCGCGCCGGAGATCCGCCTGCTCGGCCGACAGGAAGACGAGGCTCGGCCCGCCATTTTCGGCGATCGAACGGTTCGCCGCGTCGAGCGCCTTCAGGCTGCCGTTCAGGAAGGCGCTCGTCAGCACGAAGCAGAGCACGGGCGGCAGGAGCGCGAGCAGCACCCACGCCGGCCGGAGCGTCCACGCGACCCGATCGGGCCCCGCGCACCGCCGGCGGCCCTCCCCGCCTTCGTACGCCCGCTCCCCCGCGTCGCGCATCGGACGAACCTCTGTCCGAGCAACGCTATCATACCCACCCTCCCGCGTTGCACGTCCCGGGCCGCCGCGACGGCGAGCGGGCGCCTCCGCCGGTGTCGCCCCCGGCCGCGCAGGGCCGCGCTACGACGGGCGCGGAAGCGTGAACCAGAAGCTCGCACCGGCGCCCGGGGCCGACACCACGCCGATGGCGCCGCCGTTCGCCTCGACGAGCCGCTTCACGGTCGCGAGCCCGAGCCCGATGCCCGGCTTTCCGGTGGCCGCGGGCAGGCGGAACAGGGGCTCGAAGACCCGCGCCTCGGTGCCGGGGGGGAGGCCGGGCCCCGTGTCCTCTACCTCGAAGCAGAGCCGATCCCCGAGGTCGCGCCCGCGGAGGGTGATCCGCCGGACCCCTTCCTGGCCCCGGCCGATGTACTTGACGGCGTTGCGCACCAGGTTGGCGAAGACGAGGGAGAGGACGGTCGCGTCGCAGGCGACCACGGCCGAGCACATCGCCTCGACGACGATCTCGGCCTCGGCCTCGGCCGCGAGGGGCTGCACCTCCGCGACCACCTGCCGGACGACGGGGTCGACCTCGCAAGAGGCGCCGGGGTCGGCGCGGCCGGCGGACCGCGCGAAGTCCAGGAGGGCGGTGATGACCTCGCTCATCCGCCGCGACTTGTCGACGACCACGCCGACCTGCTGCTGGCAGGCATCGAGCGTCCCGGCCTTCTCGGCCAGGGCGGCCCGCATCAGGACGACGCCGAGCATGTCGCGGATGTCGTGGGCGATGCGGCCCGCGAAGGCGTCGAGGTCGTCGGCGCGCTGCTGGTCGAAGCGGCGGCGCTCCTCGGCGAGCGCGGCGTCGCGGCGGGCGGACTGGAACCCGACCAGCGCGCCGGCGACGACGAGGGCGAAGGCCAGCGAGCGGAACGCGGAGAGCCACACGGTGCGGCGCCGGATCCCGGCGCTATCTGCGCCCAGGCGGACGAATCTGATCCGCGTTGACCCGGATGACCTGGCCGATGGACGCGGCGAACGTGTCGGTGGTCGAGAGGAGGGCGGCGCGCGCCTCCCCGGAGGGCGGCCCGCCGCCCTCCACGCCGACGAGCAGGGCGTCGACCGCGGCGTAGAACCGCGCGCGGTCCTCCAGCATCCGCGCGTAAGCCTCGTACTCGCCGGGGTAGTCGTCGGTCCTCCGATAGGCCGCGTCGATGCGCGAGACCTCGGCCTGGAGATCGGCAATCCTGGCCCTGTTCTCGTCGACCGACGCCGGCTTCGCCAGGAGGGCGTGCAGCTCGATCTGGCGGAGGTACGCCTGCTCGGACGACAGGAACAGGACGCCCGGCGCCGCGTTCTCGGTGATCGAACGGTTCGCCGCGTCGAGCGCCGCCTCGTACCGGCTCAGGAGGACGCTGGAGACGATGACGCAGAGCACGGGCGGTACGAGCGCGAGCAGCGCCCACACGGGCTTCAGCGTCCACGCCGGCCTCTCCACCCGCGTGCAGCCGCACTCGCGGCAGCCTTCCCCTGGCGGGCGCGATCCTCTTCCTGCACCGTCCACTGGACGTGCCTCTCGTGCGTAGCCCTACCACGCCCGGGCGCACCTGGCGCAGAATCGCCCCGCGACGGCGGGCGGACGGGTGCGCGAGAGCGCGTCGCGCCACGAGCGCGCGGAGCCACGCTACGACGGGAGCGGGAGCGTGAACCAGAAGCAGGCGCCGGCGCCCGGCGGCGAGACGACGCCGACCTCGCCGCCGTTCGCCTCGACGAGCCGCTTCACGGTCGCGAGCCCGAGGCCGATGCCCGGCTTGCCCGTGGCCTCGGGCAAGCGGACGAACGGCGTGAAGACCCGCGCCTCGGCGCCGGGCGGGAGCCCGGGCCCGGTGTCCTCCACCTCGAAGCGGAGGCACGCGTCCGCTTCGCGCTCGCGGACCGTGATCCGCCGGAGACCGTCGCGACCTCCTCCGATGTACTTGACGGCGTTGCGGACCAGGTTGGCGACGACGACGGAGAGCACGGTCGCGTCGCAGGCGACAAGGGGCGAGCCCACCGGCTCGACGACGATCTCGGCGCCGGCCTCGGCCGCGAGGGGCTGCACGTCGGCGACCACCTGCCGGACGACGGGCTCGACCTCGCACCGTGCGCCGGCTCGGGCCTCGCCGGCGGCCCGCGCGAACTCCAGCAGGGTGTTGATGATGTCGCCCATCCGCTGCGACGTATCGACGATCCGGGCGAGCTGCTCCCGGCTGGCCTCCCGCGTCTCGGCCCTCTCCGCCATCGAGGCCCGCATCAGGATGCCCGCCAGCACGTCGCGGAGGTCGTGGGCGACGCGGCCGGCGAAGCCGTCGAGCTCGTCGACGCGTTGCTGATCGAAGCGGCGGCGCTCCTCGGCGAGCGCGGCCTCGCGGCGGGAGGTCCGGAGGCCCAGCAGGGTGCCGGCGACGACGAAGGCGAAGGCCAGCACGTCGCGGGCGGTGGCGAGCCGCACGGTGCGGGTCCGGAGCGCGACCGCGGTAGCGTTCGCGCTCACGACCTGATCCGAGTTGATCTCGATGAGCTGCCGCATGGAGATGGAGAGCGCGTCGGCGGCCGAGAGGACGGCGGCGCGCGCCTTCCCCTCCGGCCGGCCGTCCTCGACGTCGGCGAGCAGGTGGTCCACGGCGGCGTGGAACCGCGTGCGAATCCCCAGCACCCTCACGTAGCCCTCGAGCTCGCCCGGGTAGTCCGGGGTCGTGCGGTAGATCTCGTTGGCGGCCTCGACGTCGGCCCGCAGCGCGGCGATCCTGGCCCTGTCCTCGAGGAGCGACACAGGCGTCGCTCGCAGGGCTTGCGTCTCGATACGACGGAGATTCCGCCTGCTCGGCCGACAGGTAGGCGACGCTCGGGCCGCCGTTCTCGGCGATCGAGCGGGTCGCCGCGTCCATCTCCGTCTGCCACCGGCTCAGGACGATGCTGGAGAGCACGAAGCAGAGGACGGGCGGCAGGAGCACGAGCCACACCCAGCCGCGCCGCAGCGCGCGCGGGCCCAGCCGCGCCGCCACGTCGCCGGGCCCTGTTCCCCGTTGCGTGTGCTGCCCCTCCATGTCGTTCATCGACGACGACTCTGCGCGGGGTTGCCCTAGCACGCTCAGGCGTGCGTGCCGCGCAGGTGCGCGATGCCCCGAGCGGGCGGCGTCGTCCGCGCGGCGTCGCCGATCAGCCCACGACGAGCCTGGCGAGCGCCGCGCGCAGCCGATCGGGCAGCGGCGCCGGACGGCGCGTCTCCCGGTCGACGAAGACGTGGACGAACCACCCCTCGGCGGCCGCCTCCTCCACGCCCGGCGCGAAGATGCCGATCTCGTAGCGCACGCTCGATCGCCCGAGCTTGCCGACCCGGAGCCCCGCCAGGAGCGTGTCCGGGAAGGCGACGGCGCGGCGGTAGCGGCAGTGAGACTCCGCCGCGAAGCCGATCACCGATCCCGACGCGATGTCGAGCCCGCCCTCGGTGATCAGGTATCGATTGATGACCGTATCGAAGTAGCTGTAATAGACGACGTTGTTGACGTGACCGTAGACGTCGTTATCCATCCACCGCGTCTCGACGGGGACGAGGTGGGGGAAGCTCGCTCGCGTGAGGGGCGCGTCTTCTCGGGCCATCGTCGTCACCAGTACGCGAGCGCGCCCCGGAAGAGCGCCTCGAGGCCCTCGCCGGTAACCCGACGGGGCGCGTTGTCGACGAGGCGCGCCTGCGCCGCCGCCCCCACCGAGAGCGCCGGGAGGTCGGCCTCGCCGTAGCCCACGCCGGTGAGCCCGTTCGGCACGCCGGCCTCGCGCATCATCGCGACGAGGTGCGCCGCCAGCACCTCGCCCGCGTCCCGATCCGAGGCGCCGCGCACGTCCGCGCCGAGCCAGCCCGCCGCCGCGAGGTGCCGCGCCGGGCTCGTCTCCGCCGTCGCGCGGAACACGCTCGGCGCGTTCACGACGACCGAGACGCCGTGCGGGACCAGCGGCTCGCCGTCGGGGTAGCCGGGCATCCGGAACGAGCGGCAGAGGCCCGAGACCGCGTACGACATGGCGTGCGGCAGGTGCACGCCCGCGTTGCCGAAGGCGATGCCCGCCAGCGTCGCGGCCCAGGCCATCCCCTCGCGCGCCTCCACGTCCGCGGCGTCGCGCACGGCCCGGAGCAGGTACCGGCCCGAGAGCTCGAGCGCCTCCCGGCAGCCCATGTCGCTCCACGGGTTGGCCCCCTGGCTCATCGGCCGGAGGGAGGGGCGATCCGGGCGCGGGCGCGCCGTGAAGGGGCGCGCCGTGATCGACTCCAGCGCGTGCGAGAGGACGTCGAAGCCGCTCGCCGCGACCACGCTCGGGGGCAGGGTGGCGGCGGCGGACGGGTCGACGAGGGCGAGGGACGGGCGCAGGCGGCTGGAGGCGATGCCGGTCTTGGCCTTGCGGGTGCGGTCGTCGAAGACGGCGATGCCCGTGCACTCGCTGCCGGTGCCGGTCGTGGTCGGGCAGGCGACGTGCGGGGGGAGCGGGCCGGGGACCTCGCGCCCCTCGCCGATGGGGCGGTTGACGTACGCGAGGAAGTCGGCCGGGTACGTCGCGTACAGGATGGCCGCCTTGCACGTGTCGATGACCGAGCCGCCGCCCACCGAGACGTACCCGTCGAAGCCCCCCTCGCGCGCGAACGCCGCCGCCGCCTGGAACGAGCCGTCCGTCGGCTCCACGTGCACCTCGTCGTACACCGCCACGTCGACGCCCGCGGCGGCGAGCGCGCGGCGCGCGGACTCGACCGGGGGCAGTTGCGCGACGGTGCGGTCCGTGAAGAGCGCGACGCGCCGGGCGCCGAGCGCGCGGACGTGCTCGCCCAGCTCGCCGAGCGCGCCGCGCCCGAAGGCGACGCTCGCCGGGTCGATGGAGAAGACCGCCTCGCCTCCCGGGGCGAGCGCGTACGCGTGGCAACAGCCCATGGGCCGAGCCTATCACCAACGCGCCGAGCCTCACCCCTGGGCGGGCGGCGGAGGGCCGAGGCGCCCCTCGACGATCCCGCCGTCGGCCGTCATCGCCATCACCACGCCCACGTCGGCGAACAGGCTGACGAAGGGCGCCGTCGGCGCCGGATCCACGAAGGCGCAGCGCCACGCCTCGGGGGTCTCCGGGTCCGCCGTCCAGATCTTCCCCATGCTGGCCGCCCACGCGCGGCCCTCCGGGTCGAGCGTGACGGCGGAGAGGTCGGGCGCGCCGTCGAGGGCGATCGGCGTCACCGTGCCGCCGTGGAAGCGCACGAGCCGCCCGTCGCTGCCGGCGATGAGGCCGAGCCCCAGCTCCGGCCGGGCCGTGGAGGCGAGGTAGGCGCGGACGGCAGGCGTCTTGAGGCGCTTCACCTCCCACATCAAGGGCTCGTAGAGGACGGCGAAGCCCTCGCCCGCGCTCGCGCGTCCGGTGACGAGCCACCGCTCGTCGTCGAGCCGCGAGAGCGACGTGATCGACGCGGCCTTGGGGAGCGACGCGGGCTTGATCCAGTGCCCCGCCGCGACGCCGTGCAAGCTCGGCGGCCCGCCGGCCTCGACGCCGGCGAAGACGGCGAGGTCGGCGACGTCTCCGCTCGCGAGGACGAAGCGGACGTCCGGATCCCGGCCCGTGAAGCACGGGGAGACGCCCTCGGCGTCGAAGGCGAAGATGGTGGCGTCGTCGCCGCCGAGCATCCACGCGTCCGCGCCCATGCGCTGCACGAAGTGGACGCGGCCGGGCTCCGGCAGCCCCGGCGCGTCGGCGCGCTGCCACGCCGTGCCGCTCCAGAAGGCGACGCCCTCCGAGGTCGCGGCGAGGCAGCGCAGATCGCTGCCCCACGAGACGCTGCGGATGGCGCCGGAGCCGCCGGGGCGGTGGCGCACCGTCCAGGCGACGCCGCCCCCCGCGTCGACGAGGAGCTGAACGTCGAGGTCTTGACCCGCCGGTCCCCCGTGCGGCGGGCCGCGTCGGCGCGGAGCACCGGCACGATCATGGCGGCGAGGACGTCGGCGCTCTGCGGGCGGTGGTCGGGGTTGGCGGACGTCGCTCGGGCGAGCGCGGCGTCGAGCATCCCGCACGCGGCGGGCCGCGCCCGGAGCGCGGGGTGGAGGGCCGGCGCGTCGGCGAGGCGGCGGCGGTTGGGGCTGTGCACGAGGACGATGCCTTCGCCGTTGGATCGCGCGGGGAAGTACTCCTCGCCGGTGAGCAGGTAGAAGACGACCGCCGCCAGCGCGAAGACGTCGGTCCACGGGCCCACGAGCTGGGTGTCGCGGCCGAGCTGCTCCGGCGGCGCGTAACCGGGGGTGCCGATCGTGAGGCCGATGAACGTGCCCGCGCTGACACGGCCTCCGCCGGCGCGCGCGATGCCGAAGTCGGCGATCTTGAGGATCTCGTCCGCGCCGGTCCCGCAGCAGAGCACGTTGGTCGGCTTGATGTCGCGGTGGACGACGCCGAGCTCGTGGATGGCCGTCAGGCCTCCGGCGAGGCAGGCGACGGCGCGGGCCGCGCGCTCGGGGTCGAAGCCGGTGCGCGCCTGCCGGAGGGAGTAGTGGACGCGCTCCTCGAGCGTGGTGCCCTCGGCGCCGCCGTGGACGTGCTCGATGCAGAGCCAGGGCAGGTCCAGCGTATGGGAGCCGTCGTGCGCGGGCACGGCGCCGGCGTCGAGGAGGCGGACGACGAAGGGCGTCGGCGGCACGCGCTCGTTGAGGCGGGCCAGCGCCACGAGCTCCTTGCGGACGAAGAGCGCCGCGGGGCCCGCCGGGTCCTTTGCGTAGGGCGGGCGGAGGATCTTCAGGACCACGCGGGTCTGCCCGTCGGGGGCCTGGCGCACGGCGGAGAAGGCGACGGACATGCCGCCGACGCCGAGGAGCTCCTCGAGACGGTAGGAGACGCCCGACTGCGCCTCGGAGGGGACGGTGGAGCCCGCGAGGGTGGAGAGCGCTTCGTCTTGGGGCGGGACGTAGAGCATGTTCGGCGGGGCGGGCCCGCCAGCATGCTGCCACAGAACGGGCGTCCGGCGGCGGTTAAGCCGACTTGCGCTCGGCCTCGTGCCCCGCGAGGGGCTCACGCAGGGGGCAGCGCCGGCTCCGAGCGGGGGCGGCGGAGGGCGGTGATGGCGAGCAGGGCGACGCCGGCCACAATCGCGATGTCGGCCACGTTGAAGATGGGCCAGCGGTGGATCTCGATGAAGTCCACGACGTACCCGCGGAGGATCCGGTCGAGGGCGTTGCCCGCCGCGCCCGCGATGAGGAGCGCGTACGCGGCCTGCTCGGCGGCGGAGGCGCGGCGGCGCCGCCACCAGGCGACGAGGACGGCCACGAAGCCGATCGCCGACATGGCGATGACGAGCGCGCCCTTGCCCGGCAAGGGGAGCGTGCGCAGCAGGCTGAAGGCGACGTCGCGGTTCTCCGCGTAGTGCAGGTCGAGGACGCCGCGGACGAGGGGCATGGGGCCCCGGTGCTCGAGCGCGGCCTGGGCCAGCCCCTTGGTCGCGTGATCGCAGCCCACGAGGGCCAGCGTGAAGAAGAGAAGGAGCCAGGACATCGCCCGTCGCGCCATGCCCCCCGAACACGCGGGGTGCGCCGGCCCTTCCCGGGAAGATCGCCCTCGAGTCCGTTTTCTCGCCACCTGCGGTTTCCTTCCGCTCCTCCGCGGTACCGTGGTCCTATCGGGACGATGGACGAGGGAGCTGGCACGGCAGGGCGAAAGGTTCGAATCGGCGCGACCGACCTCGTCGTCGCGCCGATCGCGGTGGGCGCCTGGGCGTGGGGGGAGCGACGCTACTGGGGTTACGGAGATCGCTTTGGGCCCAGGAGGTGGTCGACGCGTTCGTCGCGAGCGCGGACGCGGGCGTCGAGCTCTTCGACACGGCCGAGGTGTACGGCGACGGCGAGTCGGAGAAGATCCTCGGGTGGATGGCGCAGAAGCGCGGCGGCCCGATCGCGGTGGCGACCAAGTTCGGCCTCCTGCCGGGGCGCGACGCGCGCTGGATCCCGCGCGCGCTCGACGCGAGCCTCAAGCGGCTGCGCCTCTCGCGCGTGGACCTCTACCAGATCCACTGGCCCGACCGCACGATGGCGTCGATCGACGCGCTCATGGGGGGCCTCGCCGCCGCCGTGACCGAGGGGAAGGCGCGGGCCGTCGGCGTGAGCAACTTCAACGCCTCCGAGATGCGCGACGCCCACGCCGCGCTCGCCCGGCACGGGGTGCCGCTCGCCTCGAACCAGGTGCGCTACAGCCTGCTCGACCGCGCGCCCGAGGCCGACGGCGTGCTCGACGCGTGCCGCGCGCTGGGCGTGACGCTGCTCGCCTACAGCCCGCTCGCGCAGGGCATCCTGACGGGCAAGTACGCGCCCGGCCGGGCGCCGGCGGGCCCGCGCGCCGGGCACCCGGAGTTCGCCGACGCGGAACCTGGTGGAGGCGGCGCCGCTCGTGGGGCTGCTCGGCGAGATTGGCGCGGCGCACGGCGGTGCGCGCCCCGAGCAGGTGGCGCTGGCGTGGCTGGTCGCGAAGGGGGTGGTGCCCATCGCCGGGGCGAAGACGGGGGAGGAGGCGCGGATCAACGCGGGGGCGATGGCGCTCGCGCTGGCGCCGGGCGAGGTGGAGGCGCTGGACCGCGCGTCGGAGAGGTGGCGGAAGGCGAGGTGACGCGGGGACGACGACCCGTCATCGGGCGCCGCTCACCGCGCCGCCGAGGGGCAGGCGGCAGGTGACCTCGGTCCCGCCACCGGGGCGGGCCCGCAGCGAGAAGTCGCCGCCGAGCGCGTGCGCGCGCTCCCGCATGCCGAGGACGCCGCAGCCCTGGCCGCGGGAGGGCTCGCCGGGGCCGATCCCGTCGTCCCGCACGTGCAGCACCAGCGCGTCGGGGGTCGTCGAGAGGTCGATCGTCACGCGGTTCGCGTGAGCGTGCTTGGCGACGTTGTTCAGCGACTCCTGCAGGATGCGGAAGGCGGCGGAGCTCCGCTCGCCGTCGAGGGACGCGAGGTCGCCTCCGACGAGGAGCTCGCACTCGACCCCGGCGAGCTGCTCCGTGCGCTCCGCGAGCCACCTCGCGGCCTCGCCGAGGCCGGCGTCGTGCAGGATCCACGGGCGCAGATCGGCGGTGAGGGTGCGGACGGTCGTCATCATCCGCTCGACCAGCTCCCTCATCTCGCCGAGCTTCTTGTGCGCGGTCACCGGCTCGGCGTCGAGGCACTCCTCGGCGATCGCCAGGGTGAGCTGCTGCGCCGCGAGCTCCTGCCCATTTCGTCGTGGATCTCGCACGCGATGCGGTTCCGCTCCTCCTCTCGGGTGGTCTCGATGCGCGAGAGCAGGTCGCGCAGCTCGCGCGTGCGGTCTGCGACGCGCTCCTCGAGCAGGGCGTTGTTCTCCGCGAGGAGGGCCGTCTGGAAGAAGTTCGAGCGGAGCAGGAGGTACAGCATGTGACCGAACGTGACGCTGACGAGGATCGCGAGGGTCACCATGCTGACGCCCACGGGCAGGTAGGGCGACGAGAGGTGCTCGGGGAAGGGGACGAGGTCCCCGCCGAGGATCGCGCCGGCGAAGGCCAGGGTGACGAGCACCCTCGCGCGGAGCGAGAGGGGCATCGGGATCGTCCCCATGACGAGGAGGTAGAGCATGTGCGCCTGCGGGCGGTCGGGGCCGCCCATGATCCCGGAGGCCCACGCGATCGCCGCGCTGACGACGAGGCCCGAGCCGATGAGGAGCTCGCGCTGATGGGCGCGGATGGCGGCGACGCGCACGAGCGGGAAGTAGGCGGCGCCCACGACGATGGCCACGATCCGCCAGCGCGTGGGTCGGCGCGATGTACTGCGGCAAATACCAGTAGATGACGTAGTCCGCGGGCCACCAGAGGAGCGCGCCGAGCGAGCAGAGCACGGCCAGGACGACGCCATGACGCGAGAAGCGCTCCCGGGCATACCGCTCGAACGCGGCCTCCTTCTCGGGCGGCATCCGGACGGGCTTCCAGCCCGACAGCCAGGACCTCGCTCCCTCGACAATCGACGTCATGCGGCCATGCTAGCCCCTCTCGCCGGGCGAAGCGCCGGCGCGCTCACTCGACGGCCTCACTCCACCGCGCCGACGCGGTGTGCGTAGTTGATGATGTCGCCAATCGAGCGGGCCTTGAGCTTGTTCTTGATGTTGGTCACGTGGGTGCTCACCGTGCTCACGGAGAGGTCCAGCTCGGCGGCGATCTCGGTCACGGTGCGGCCCTGGGTGATGCGCATGAAGACCTGGTTCTCCCGCGGGGAGAGGGTCTTGTGCGGCTCGCCGGAGGCGACCGGCTCCGCGCGCTCGCGCCCGGGGCGCGCGTAGGCCTCGCCCGCGGCGACGGCCCGCAGCGCGCGCAGCACCTCCTGGGGCGGCAGCGACTTGGAGAGGTAGGCCGAGGCGCCTTCCTCGAGGAGCCGGCCCGCGAACTGGTCCTCCGGGTACATCGAGAGCACCACGATGCGCGTCGAGGCCCCCTCGGCGCGCAGGCGGCGCACGACCTCGACGCCGCTCAGTCGGGGCAGGGACAGGTCGAGGAGCAGCACGTCCCACGTCGACCGGCTCTCGGCGTTGACCACCGCGTGGCCGTCCTCCGCCTCGCCGACGACCTGCATGTCGGGCTGCCGCGCGATGAGCTCGCGGAGGCCCTGGCGCACGATGGGATGATCGTCGGCGATGAAGATGCGGATCATGTCGATCATCCTACGCGCGACACGGCGACCACGCACCTCACCTCGAACTATTACGATGCCGGCCACTGGATCGCCTGCGATCACCGCCGATCCCGCGAGCCTGGGGCGCGGCTCGAACTATTACGATGCTCGCGGGGCGCCCGGCTCGAACTAATACGATGGCAGGGGATCGGGGGCGCACTTACTGTCACGTCGTCGGCGGGTCGAACGGAGTCCTCCGAACACCGACGCCGACACATTTCACGGCCTTGGGGGAGCGGCCGCACGCGGCCTTCCGCCATCGACGATCCCCGCACCCCGCGAGGCGTCGCCCGGCCACGGTAAGAAAACCATGCAATCAACGATGGAGATGACCATGAACATCCGCGTTCCCAGCACTTCGCACGTCGCCGATACCCACGCTCTGCGCGCCCGCATCGCGCTGTCGCTCTCCGCCGCGGCGATGTTCCTCGCCGCCTGCGCGCCGCCCCCGATGCCGCCCGCGCCTCCCCCGCCTCCGCCGGCGGCCCCGGTCGAACCGCCCCCCCAGCCGCCGGCGCCGCTCCCGGATTCCGCCGAAGCCCGAGGCCCTCGAGCTGCCCGGGCCCGTGGTGTTTGCCACGGGCAGCGACCAGCTCAGCCCCGACTCCGAGCCGGCGCTGAAGCAGGTGGCGGCGTACATGACCCAGCAGAACCAGGTCACCCTCCTCCGCATCGAGGGTCACACGGACAACCAGGGGTGGAAGAGCGGGAACGAAAAGCTCTCCGCGGCGCGGGCCCTCGCGGTCGCGAGCTGGCTCGTCACCAACGGCGTCGACTGCAAGCGGCTCGTGCCCGTGGGCTTCGGCGACACGAAGCCCATCGCCGAGAACGACGACGAGGATGGCCGCGCCCAGAACCGCCGCACGGTGTTCATCGACGCCGCCGTCGACGGCAAGCCCGTCGGCGGGGTGGGCGCCGACGGCGGCGGCAACGTCGCCGGCAATCCGTGCAAGCGGTGATCCGGCGGGGGCACGGGGACACATCGCGGTAGCATGTCCCCGTGCCCCCAATCCTCCAGCGAGAGACGCCACTCCTCTCCACCGTCGAGCCCACGCCGATGTCCCAGGACCGAGAGGCCGCGTTCGCACGTTACTGTCAGGAGCGCTACGCGCGCCTCGGGGAGATCTTCGCCCTCTCGAGCCTCATCTGCGGGCTCGCGTGGTGGCCCATCAACTTCGTCGTGTTCGACCGCCTGCCGGAGTACATCGGGCCCTTCCGGACGTGGCGCGCGGTCGTCAGCGCGCTGTCCGTTTCGTACCTCGTCCTCGCGCGCATCCCTGCGGTCCGGCGTCGCAGCAACCTCCTCTTCACCCTCTGCTTCGGCATCGTCTGCGCGACGATGGGGTACACCTCGGGCCCGCTCGGGGGGCCCGAGGGCACGCAGTTCCACTTCCTCTACGTCCTCGGCTTCGGCACGGTCCCGCTGCCCGTGCGCCTCTCCACGCGGATCGCGCTCACCCTGGGCTCGTGCGCGGCGGTCCTCGCCGGCTGTCTCGTCCCCTTCCCCGAGCTGCCGATCCGGGGCGCACGTCCCGATGGCGATGAGCTACTTCGTCTGGGTGTCCGGCATCAGCGTCACGTTCGGCCACATGCTGTACGTCCTGCTCCGCTCGAACTTCTTCCAGGCGGCCCTCCTCGAGGAGCGGGTCGCCGACCGCACGCGCGAGCTCCGCGACCTGCTCTCGCGCCTCGAGACCACCCGCGACGAGGAGCGGAACCGCATCGCGCGCGAGCTGCACGACCAGCTCGGGCAGGAGCTGACCGCCCAGCGCCTCACGCTCGCGATCGCCGAGGAGTGCCTCGACGCCGAGCCGGCGCTGGCGAAGAAGAAGCTCGCCGAGATGCGCGAGCTCCAGACCGGCATGATCGGCACCGTCCGCACCCTCATCGGCGACCTGCGGCCCTGGATCCTTCACGACCTCGGCCTGGGCGAGGCCGCGTCCTGGCTGGCGCGCCGTACGGAGGAGATCGCCGGCGTCGACTGCGAGCTCAGCGTCACGGGCGACCTCGCGTCCGTCGACGCCGACCGGAGCGCGGCGGTCTTCCGCATCCTCCAGGAGTCGCTGAACAACGTCGCCAAGCACGCGCACGCGAAGCGCGTCACCATCGACCTCACGAGGACGCCCGACGCGCTCGTCCTCTGCGTGCGGGACGACGGCATCGGCCCGGTCGAGCACCCCCGAAGGGGAAGCTTCGGCGTGCTCGGGATGCGCGAGCGCGCCCACGCCCTCGGCGGCAATCTCTCGTTGCACGCCAGCCCCCAGGGCGGGACGGAGGTCGCCTGCCACCTCCCGCTCGGCGAAGAGCGCGCCGATACCCCTCGTCAGCGCGTGGACGACACGAAGTGATCCAGAATGAAGCCGTAGCACGGGTTTCCGCGAGGGGAATGGGCCAGGAGCCTCCTCCTCCCTTCGCGTAGAGGTCCGTTGACTCCGCCGGCCCGTCCCCCATAAGCCAGCACACCATGCTCCCTCCCGGCCCCCGCGCCCCGGCGTCGTGCAGATGCTCCGCTGGATGATCTCCCCCGCCGGCACCCTGGAGGCGCTCGCCGCCCGCTTCGGCGACGTCTTCACGACGAGGAGCCCGCTCTTCGGCACCCTCGTCAACTTCACGCACCCCGACGCGACGAAGCAGATCTTCACCGGCGACCCCGACGTCTTCCACGCCTCCGAGGCCAACCAAGCGCTCAGCCTCTTCGTCGGCCCGCGCTCCCTCCTCCTGCTCGACGGCGCCCCCCACCTGCACGTCCGCCGCCTGATGCTCCCCGCCTTCCACGGCGAGCGCATGCTCGTCTACACGGCCATCATGCGCGACGTCGCGCGCCGCGCGATCGCGGACCTCCGCCCCGGGCAGCGCCTCGCCCTGCACCCCCTCTTCCAGGGCGTGACGCTGGAGGTCATCCTCCGCGCCGTCCTCGGCCTCGACGAAGGCGCCGCGCTCGACGAGGATCCGCGCGCAGATCGTCCGCATGCTGGGTCGCATGGAGTCGCCCTCGGGCATGATCTGGTCGCTCCCCGCCCTGCAGAAGGACCTCGGCGCGCTCACCCCGTGGGCCGCCATCAAGCGCGAGATCGAGGCAACGGACCGCTTGCTCCTCGCCCAGATCGCCGCCCACCGGCGCGGCGAAGGCAAGGCCGACGACGTGCTCTCCGTCCTCGTCCGCGCCGTCGACGAGAGAGGCGAGGGCCTCGACGACCGCACCCTCCGCGACCAGATCATCACCCTCCTCATCGCCGGCCACGAGACCACCGCCACCACGCTGAGCTGGGTCTTCGAGGAGATCCTGCGCGTGCCCGGCGAGCAGGACCGGCTGATCGAGGAGGCCCGGACCGTGCTCGGCGGCGCCACCGTCGAGGCCGATCACCTCCCGCGGCTCGAGCGGCTCGACTCGGTCGTCAAGGAGACGCTCCGCCTGCACCCGGTCATCGCCGCCATCGCCCGCATGCTGAAGAAGCCCGCGACCATCGGCGGCCACGACCTCCCCGCCGGCGTGATGGTCACCGCCATCATGCACCTGACGCACCGGAGGCCGGAGCTCTACCCGGAGCCGGACCGCTTCCTCCCCGAGCGCTTCATCGGCAAGAAGCTAGACCCGTACGCCTTCGCGCCGTTCGGCGGCGGCGTCCACCGCTGCCTGGGCATGGCCTTCGCCCTCCACGAGATGAAGGTGGTGCTCGCGACGATGTTCGGGATGGGCCTCCGCCTTGCGCTGGAGCAGGAGGGCCCGTACGTGACCACGCTCCGCGCCGTCGCCTATGCGCCCAAGGGCGCGACGCGCGTCGTCGTCCAGGGGATTGGCGAACCGGCGCGCAGCGACCGGAAGGCGGCCTGAAGGCGCGGCAGCGACCTAATGTTTCTGGCCCGCGGCGATCGCCAGCTTCGCCGCCGTGTCGGTGCTCACGAGCTGGACGTGCGGCGGCAACATCTTGGCGAGGGGCTCGAACGCGTTCTCCAGGCTCAGCCCGCCGTCGCTCGTCATGTAGATCCCGGTGATCGTGCCCTTGGGATAACCGCCGAGCTCGGCGGCCATCGCCTGCGGGCTCAAGTAGCTAGGGTCCCCGTCGTTGTTGACGCCCCGCCACTCGCGCGGCTTGAACAGCGCGAGCTTGCCGCCGTCCGCGCCGGTGAGGATCTCGTAGAAGCGGTCGTCCGGCCACCAGGTGAACGTGGGGAAGGAATAGGGCACGTTCACGGGGAACACCCCACGGACGACACCGCCGGCCGTCGCGTACTTGGGCAGGAAGTGGTCCTCCGCGTCGTGCCAGGTGCCGAGCCAATCCCAGTGCACGGTGCCGGTGATGCCGAGGATGCAGGCGTCGTCTTCCGTCGCGGTGACGAATCGGTCCTGATCGCCCTCGGCCAGCGACGACGGGTAGGCGTACAGGTGACCGCTGGGCGGTAGAGCGAAGTAGTCTTTCCCGGTCTCATGGCTCTTCTCGTAGTACCAGCTGAGCAGGTCCGGCGCGACCTGGGCGAGGTGCGGCGAGATGGTCCACGTGAGCGGCTGACACCCCGCGCCCGCCGCCTTGCAGTCGGTCAGACGCTGTTGAAACCAGTCGTGCCGCGTGGTCATCACGTACCCGATGTTGTCGCCGTCCCCCACGATGAATGCGACGTACGTCGTGTCGGGATCGTAAGAGATCGACTCCGGCGCGTTCTGCTTGATCACGTCCACGGCCGCGATCGGGGACGCGCGCGTCGAGAAGAAGGACAGGTTGCCCGTGTTGCTGGCGATGGCGCCCATGTTGTGGGAGTCCAGGCAGAGCGTCTGCGCTTCGTACAGGTCGCCGCCGGCGACGTTCCACGAGTCGTTGTACCCGAACACGCCCAGCGGCGTCGCCCAGTGGCCGGCGTTGACGATGCTGCTGAGCACCGCATTTTCGGAGTTCCCGTCGACGCAACCGTTGTTCAGGAACACCACGAACAGCTTCTGCGAGAACACGTAGTCGACCAGCCCCGCGTCCATGCTCCCCGTCAGCGGAGGGCTCGAGTGGTCCATCGAGGTCTGGTCGTACCCCGGGTCCATCATCGCCAGACCGGTCATCTGCGCACCGTACTTGTCGAAGACGTACTGGGTGGCGAGGGCGGGGGTGTTCTGGTTCTGCAGCTCCTGGGTCGCGTCGAACGCCACGGTGCCGCAGGGGAGGTTCAGGCTGCTGTCCAGCGGGATCGCGTCGAGCGCCGCCGCGGCGGTCAGGATGTTCGGCAGCAACGCTTGCTGGCTCGCGTAATCATACGGGACGCAGGCAGGAATCGCGGCGACGCACGAGGCCAGAAAAGCCGACGAGCTGACGGTAGCGGTCGGGCTCAGATGAAGCTCGGTCAGCCAGGTGGCGTCGTGGGGGTCCTGTTCGATGTACACGGACCCGGCTGCCTTGCGATTTTGCAGACCGGAGCAAGCCCGCACGGCGACCTGGAGCGGCACCGGAGCGCTGGGATTGAGCTCTACGACCGTGAACTTGCTGGGCTTGGGGCTCGGGCCCGGGTTCGACGTGCCGAGCTTGCTGCACACGGAGGTCGGGGTCGAGCCCGAGCTCGAGCTCGAGGCAGAAGCAGAGGAGGTCGAGGCAGAAGCAGAGGTAGAGGTCGAGCCCGAGCTCGATGCGTGGCCGTTGCTGCTGCACCCGGCGACGAGGACCGCGCACGCGGGGAGGGCCCGCAGGGCACGCGACGACCACCTACTCTCCATGACAGCCACGTTCTCTCCGGTCCGGTCCATGCCGCCGAGTGTCGGTGCGATGGCGGTGCGGGTCAAGCCGAACACGCCGGAGGCGTCGCTCGCCGACGCGCCCGACAGCGCGCGGCGTTCGTGCTTTCGGATGCCCCTCGTTCGACGGCGACGGGGCGCCGTCATCTCACTTCGCGGATTCATGGCTTCTGGGCCTCCTGGTCTCTGGGCGCGTCGCGCCGGCGGTGTCATCGAAGGGGAGCTCGTTCTCCTGCCTCAGGAGACACGCACCTCCATCATCCCTTTTTCTCGACTCTATTGTCCGGGTGCACCCAGGAAGATTGGCCCTCGGCGTCGCGTGTCATCCCTGGACGCACTTGAAGCTTCGAGAAGGTGGACGCACGGAACATGGTTTGGGGGCCGCCGATTTGACTCTGCTCCGAGTGCACGACGTCGGGGTTGCCCCACTCCTCCGGCAGGGGGTCGTTGCCGATCCACATCGTTCGCTCGTTGTCGTGCTCGTCGCCGTCGTCGTAGGGCTTCATCTTCTCGAGGTCGGACGTCTTCACCCGAACGGTCACCGTTTTACCGTCCTTTCCATCTGCCATGTACTCCTGAGCGACGCGTCTGGAGCTCGAGACGTAGAATCCTCTACCCGTCTGTCCCGTCCCTTCCTTGAGCCCGTCGTTCAGCATGCTCCGGGCAGCCTCCTTGGAGGTTCCGTGGAAGAACTCCTTGTAAGGCTCGTCCAGCGGCAGGCAGAGCTGTCGCTCCGCCGGCGCCACGCTGGACGGCTTCTCCAACGGGGGGCGCGGCGGCGGCGGGGCGGCGTGCCCGGCGGACGAAGGGACGAGCCGCCCCGAAGACGCGGCGCGCACCACGAAGGAGCCGGTCCGCCTCCCGGCGGACATCATCAACCCGTCGACGTCCACCGCGCGCAGCGGGTTGTCCTCGCCGACGTAGGCATAGAGGTTCACGCCGCCGGCGATCCCCCAGGGATCCGGCCCGATGTACCGCCCAGCTCCGGGCTGTAGGTTGAAGTGGAGCCCCGTCTCTGCGTCGTGCCAGTGCCCCGGGAAGCGGAGCGGCATGTGGGTCTCGGCGTGCTCGACGTGGACGCGCCCGTACGGATTGAGCGTCCCCGCCCAGACCACCACCCCGCGGCGTCCTCCACGCGCACGGGGGCGCCCAGGTGGTCGGTCGCGATGAAGTACGGCCTCCCGGTCTCCGGCGCGGCGTCCATCGAGGTGTACTCGACGAACATGAACGGTGAGAGCGAGGCGTCGCCGTCGTACACGTAGAGCCGCAGCGAGCCGTCCGCGCGCACCTCGGCCGCGGGGCGGAAGTCGTCCCAGTAGTACCGCGAGGTCTCCCCGCGCCAGGTCTTCTCCACGCGGCGGCACAGCGGGTCGTAGACCGCCGTCCAGGGCTCGCCGTCGATTGACGCGCGCACGAGCTGGTCGAGTGAGTCGTACTCGAAGACCCTCGTCCCGAAGGGGCCCCGCCACGACGCCATCTGGTCGCGGTCGTCGTACACGAACCGCTGCCGATCGGCGGCCAGGATCACGTTGCCCTCGCCGATGACCGCGCCCGAGAGACCGGGCTGCGAGAGCAGGTTCCCCGCCGCGTCGTGCTCGAACGCATCGATTGCCCCGTCGGGCAGGATGCGTCGCCGCAGGCGGTGCGCGGCGTCGTACTCGTAGCGCGTCGTCCCCGCTCGGCTGTCCTCGACGGCTTCTTCGGCTTCGCGAGCTTCGCGAGCTTTCTGAGCTTCCTGAGCTTGCCGATGGCCTTGCCGAAGATGCCGAGGGCGCCGCCGGCGACCGCCATGCCGAGCGCGTCCGCCATGATCGTCGGCGTCCCCCCCACCTCCACCGACTTCCCCCACGGGATGGTGAGCACGAGGCTGGTCGGGAGGAACATCGTCGGCATGCCACGGAACGCGAGCTTGAGCCGAGGGATCGGCGGATTCCGATGGAGCTGCAGTCGAGCACCGGCAGGGCGGTGTAGGTGAGCGGCTCGCCGTCGATGACGACGCTCGACGAGCCCATGAAGACCTGGGCCGTGTTGCCGGGGGGCATCATGAACACGCCGCCGATGGGGAAGTGAGGGATGAGGGGGATCGCCGGGCTCCCGGCGAACGCGCTGGGCAGGCCACCCGTCTCCACGCCGGAGCCGAGGAGGGGGAGGAACGCGAACGGGTCGAAGAGCAGGCCGGGCAGCGGCAGCGGCATGATCATGGGCACCATGACCGGGCCCATCGGCACGAGCTTCCATGTGGAGATCGATCCCGATGGTGAGGTCGAGCTGCTTCGCGGCGATCGTCATCGACGGGCCTCCTCGTCTCTCTGCGCGTCGCGCCAGCCCGGCCCCAGCATGGCCGCCATCCTCGCCTCCACGGCGCCGGCCGACCCCGCGCCGGCGCGCGCGAGCCGGAGCATCGCGAGGCCCGCGTAGCGCAGGGTCGAACAGGCGCGGTCCTCGGCGGAGAGCGCTTCGCCGGCGGCGAGGGCCTCCGCGCACGCCACCCACGCGCGGTCGGGCTGTGCGCCTCGCTCCAGGGCGAAGCCCGCCATGCGCTTGCAGTCGACGACGCGGAGCGTGTCGCCCGCGGCGCGGGCGCGGACGGCGGCGGCCTCGAAGGCCGAGGCGGCCGGCTCCCAGGCTTCGCCTGCCAGGAGGGCGGATCCCGCTCCCACCGCGGCGCTGACTGCGAGCGGCTTGCCGGTGGGATCGCCTGCGGCGCCTGCGGCGACGGCCGCCGCCTCGGCCCTGCGGAAGCGGGCGACGGCCTCGGGGACGTGGCTCGCGCCGACGTGCATCGAGGCGAGGGTGAAGTGGACCGCGGCGACGAGGGAGGGCTCGTCGCGCATGACGGTGACGGCCTCGTTCCCGAGCGCGTCCGCGCGCGCGTGCTCGCCCGCGGAGGCGGCGCGCCCAATCTGCACGACGAGGTGCCGGAACTTGCCCCCGGGCGTGTCGAGCCGGCCGGCCTCGAGCGAGGTCTCTTCGAGGGCGGCGTCCATGTCGAGGTCGAGCGCGCGCGCCTGCACGAGGGTGGGCTCACCGCGGGCGAGCGCGTCGAACGGGGGATCCGCGCCCGTGTCGAGCACGAGGAGGCGCAGCGACGGGGGAGCGCGGTGCGCGGCGCGCTGGAGCCAGAGCTGGAAGGCGGGCACGTCCGACACGCCGTCGATCCCGAGCACGACCACGAGGCGTTCGAGGGCGCCGTCCCAGTGGGCGGCGAGCGACGCGGCGCAGGCGGCGAACGCGCTCACGTCGTCGGCGCCCTTCGCCACGGGAGGAGGCGCCCATGGCGCGCGCCCATCCGGGTCCTCGCCCTGGCTTTCGCCCAGGCTCGCCTCGCCCTCGGCGACGGCCGCGACGAGCGCCTCGCGGAGCGCGAAGCCGTGGCGGGCCGGATCGCCGAACGGGATTGCCAGGGGAAGGAAGACCTCGGGCTCGTCGCCCGCGCGCGCGTCGTTACCGAGCTCGATGAACGCGTCCACCATGCGGCGCTCGTCCTCGGCCACGCGCCAGACGAGGAGGCGGGCCTGCCGCTGCGCGACGAGCTCGGCCCACTGCGCGCGCATCCGGTCGAGCCGCCGCTCGACGGCGTTCCGAGGAGGCGCGGGCGACGCGGCCGGATCAGTTGAGCTTGATTTTGTTTCCATCGAGGGCAATCGTGTGGTCCGAGGTGAGCTCGATGCCGCCCGTCGAGATCTTGATGGAGCTCTCCCCCGCGGTGAGGACCAGCTCGCCGGGGGCGATGCGGAGGGTGCAGTCGCCGACCTGGAACACCATCTCGACTTCGGCTTTCTGCGTGAGGCGCGCGCCCGAGGTCACCTCCACGTCGCCGTCGACGGAGGCGGTCATGGCCCCGGCGACCGCGATCCGGTGGGAGCCGCCCACGGTGGCTTCGACGTTGCCGTGGACGGTCCTCGCCTCGCTTCCCTCGACCGTCTGGCACTGGTCGCCGGACACCTCGACGGTGCGGCTCCCGAGCACGGTGGCGCGCGCGTCGCGGCGCACGGTCCTGCTGTCCGAGCCCATCACCTCGACGGACCGATCGCCGCCGACGCGGGTCACCTGATTGCGGCCGACGCCGACGCGCCTGTCGCGCCCGACGTCGGTGCGCTGGTCGTCGCCCACCGTCGTCGTGTCGGCGTGCGCCACGGCGAGGGTCCGGTCGCCGCCGACCTCCCGGCGGTCGTCGCGGCCGACCTTCCGGGATTGGTCGCGGGCCACCTCGATCGACTCGTCTTGCCCGACGGTGGCGGTGTGGTCGACGCCCACGGCGAGGGTCCGGTTGCGCGCGACCTTCGCCGACTCGTCGCGGCCGACGGCGCTGGCGGCGTCGTTCTCGACGGCGACCTGGAGATCCTTCTCTGCGTGGAGGAAGACCTCTTCGCTGCCGGCGGCGTCCTCGAAGCGGAGCTCGTTCGAGCCGCGGCCGCCGGGCGTGGAGCTCGACTCGATCGTGCTCCTGCTCTTGTTGGCGGGCAGCGGATAGGGCGGGAGGTTGTGGCCGTGGTAGACGCGGCCGACGACGATCGGGCGGTCGGGGTCGCCGTCGACGAACTCGACGAGCACCTCCTGCCCGATGCGCGGGATGTTCACGGCGCCGAAGCCCGCGCCGGCGGCGAGCTGGGCGACGCGGACCCAGCACGAGCTCCGGTGGTCGAGGGCGCCGAGGCGATCCCAGTGGAACTGCACCTTGATCCGGCCAAGAGCGTCGGTGTGGATCTCTTCGCCGGGGGGCCCTACGACGACGGCGCTCTGGACGCCGTGCACGACCGGCTTGAGGTCCACGCGCGAGGGCCGGAAGGGCACGTCGGCCGGGAGGCAGGTGAAGCGGTTCCCGTACGCGGCGCGCTCGCCGGTCTCGCCCGGGACGGGCTCTCTCCCGTCGTGCTGGACCGAGGTCACGAAGTAGCGGGCGTTGAAGTCGTCACGGCCGTGATCGGTCAGCTCGAACGCGAGCCCGGGGGCGAGGCGCGGAGAGCCGCTCGCGCCCTCGCAGGTGGCCCGCGTGGCCTCGAGCTGCTCCAGCGCGAGGCGCGCGCGCGCGTCGCCCCCGGGCCGCGGCGACGTAGTCGCTCGGGTGGTCGTAGACCTCGATGCCGCCGTCGCGGCTGCCGGTGGCCGCGCTCTCGAGCACCCGCGCCGGGCGCTCGTAGTCGTAGCCGCGCAGCGTCACCTTGCCGGGCCGCATCTCCTCGGCGACCTGGAAGCGGCGCACGTGGTCGCCGCCGGCGTCGGGCCGGAACGGGAGCGCCCCGCCCCACGGGATCTCGGGGCTCAGGGTGGATCGGTCGGCGATCACGAGCGGTCCGCCGTCGGCCTCGTGGTCGAAGAAGGCGTGGAGGCCCTCCTCGGCCATGAGGCGCGTCACGAACGCCCAGTCGCTCTCGCGGTACTGCACGCAGTACTCGCGCGGCGCGAAGGGGCGCGAGATCGCCATCCGGTAGCCGCCGGCACCGAGCCCTGCGGCGTCGAGCACCTGCGAGAGGATGGCCGGCGCCGTGAGCCGCTGGAAGACGCGGCTGTCCGGCGGAGGAGCAGCACCCACGCGCGCGGTACGAGCCGCGCGTGGTAGCGGGTCGTCGAGCGGCCCGTCTCGCCCTGCTCGACGCGGCCCAGGATCCCGCGCACGAGCCTCGGGCCCGCCGCCGAGGCGATGGTGAGCGTGGCCGCCCGGCCGACCATCTCGCGGAAAGGGAGCGCGTCATCGTCGCTGACCAGCGTGAGGTGGAAGCTCGAACAGCTCGGAGACGGCCTCGCGCCCGGTGACGCGCGCGACGAAGAGGGGCCCCGGGGCTCCCTCGACCTCCAGGTGGAAGAGCGCGCTCGTGACGGCGCTCGCGACCAGGGTCTCGTACGGGGGCATCAGCGGTCCCCTCCGAGCGCGCGCGCGGCCACGGAGACGGCCTCGGCGAGGGCAGGGTCGTTCTCGACGCGGCGCTTCAGGACGCGCTGGACGCGGGGCCACGCCGCGCGGCGGATCCCCAGCGCGTCGAGCGCCGCGCCCAGGCGCGCCGGGCCGGCGGCGCGCAGGCGCGCGTGGTCCGCGGGGGTGATCGGCCCGCGCATCCGCTCCCAGGCGGTCACGTACGCGCAGTCGTAGGCGTCGCGCAGCCCGAACCGGCCGAGCCCCACCTCTCGCTCGATGACCTGGCTCCAGAGCCGCTCGGCGCCCGCCCAGGTCGCCTCCCCGCTTGCAGCTCAGCACGGGGGCGGACGAGCGCGCGGTGTACCTGCCTGGGCAGCGCTGCGATTTGATGGCCACGCTGCTCCGGCCCCCCGCTCCGCACGCGCCGGGCGAGTTCCTGGAGGACGAGTCGCTCATGGCGCGCCTCTGGCCCCAGCAGACGCGGACCCGCGTGGAAGCTCAACACGCTGATCTACCGCCTCCGCCGGGACCTGGTGCGGGCGGGCATCGACGCGAGCGCCTTCGTGGTGCGCGCGCCGGGGGGCGGGGGTACGCGGCTGGCGCTCGCGCCGGGCGCCGTCGTTCGAGTCGGCTGAATCTCAGGGCTGCTCACGATGGGGGCTACGCCCCCAAACCCCCGCTCAGGGCTGCTCGTCTTCACCGGGCACCATGCGGCGGAGCTGCCAGGCCTGCACCTGGAGCTTCTGCTCGGCGGCGGTGTAGTCCCGCCTGAGCCGCGCCACGAACCAGCACGCGGGCGCGATTGTGCCCAGGCTCGCGCACGTCAGGAAGATCTGGGTCGGCAGCGGCGAGATCCGGAACACCGAGGGCAGGATGGTCCACGAGCCCGCCTCGAACACGTACGGGCTCGGCAGCACGCCGGTCCAGCCGAGCACCGCGGGCACCAGCACCGCGAGGCAGCCGGCGGCCGTCACCAGGCCCCGGCGCTGGTCGACGCACGAGAGGTATGCGACGCAGGTGCTCAGCGCGAGCATCGGCACCAGCACGAAGGGCCCGAAGAGCACGCTCGCCGCGCCCGCCGTGAAGGTCGAGACGCCGAGGTGCGCGAGGGGTACGCCCGGCAGCGATACGGGCCTCTTCAGGAGCGCGTACGTGGCGAGCGCGCAGGTGCCGATGCAGGCCCAGCCCAGCGCGAACAGGCCCCAGTCCCGGACGCCCATCCAGAGCACGAGCGGCAGGTACGCGAGGTAGGAGAGGTAGAAGCGCACCGCCGCGCGCAGCCCCAGCCGGTACACGGCGCGCTGGTTCACGGCGATCTCGGCCGCGGCCTCGTCCGGCAGCGTCCGCGGCGGCTCGGCGATCAGTCGGATCAAGGTCTCCCGCGCGCCGCGGTGGTCGGGGTGGAGCCCCAGCGCGGCGGTCACCTCGCGCACCGCCTGCGCGCGCGCGGAGAGCTCTCCAGCGCCGCCCTCGTGGGCTCGCGAGAGCGCGCCGCGGGCGGCCTCCGCGTGGGCCTCGGCGAGGTCGCGGCGCAGCGCGAGATCGCGGTCCCCGTCGAGGTACGCCTCCACCGCCTGCGAGAGCGCCTCGGCCGAGGCCAGGCGCTGGGCCGGGGCGATGCGCGTGGCTGCGTGACAGAGGCGATCGAGCTCCGGGGAGATTGAGCGCTCGGGGACGCGCTCGGCGGGCCGGGCTCCGTCCATGGTCAGGGTCGACAGCAGGCGGTCGTGCATCGCGCCGGGGTGCAGGCGCTCCAGCGTCAGGATCTCGAAGAGGATCGCCCCGAGCGCGTAGACGTCGGAGCGCGCGTCGGCCGCGGCCGTGCTCTGGATCTGCTCGGGCGCCATGTAGCCGGGCGTGCCGAGGAGCGGCGGCTCCCCAGCGCCGCCCCGTAGCCGCCGTCGTCGACGCGATCCGAGTCGGCGCCCACCTCTCCCCGGAGGTCCGCGAGCCCCCAGTCGAGCACGTAGACCTCGCCGAAATCTCCGAGCATGAGGTTGTCCGGCTTCAGGTCCCGGTGCACCACGCCCTTCTTGTGGCCGAAGTGGACCGCCATGCACACCTGGCTGAACAGCGTCAGGAGGCGGCGCTGCGAGTAGCGCTGCGCGGCCGCGGGCTCGCCCTTGCGCAGATCGCGCAGCACCTCGACGAGGCTCGCGCCGCGCACCCGCTTCATCGTGAAGTAGAGGGCGCCGTCGGGGTCGACGCCCGCGTCGTAGACCGGCACGATGGCCGGGTGCTCGAGCTGCCCCTGCACCCGCGCCTCGCGCGCGAAGCGCTGCCGGCCGACGAGCGTCGGCTCTCCACCGCGTTGGCGCACCACCTTGAGCGCCACGTCGCGCCCGAGCGTGACGTCGCGGCACAGCCGGACCTCGCCCATGCCCCCCCGGCCCAGGATTCTCGCGCGGGAGGTAGCGGTCGCGGAAGCCGCGGGGCTCGAGCGGCGTGCGCTCCGCCGCCCCCGCCTCGTCCGGGGCGGGGCTCGGGGGCGAGGTCCCCGTCGTGACGAGGGCCGAGCCCGCCTCCACGACCGACGAGGCCGGCTCGGGAGCGAGCGCGCTCGCGGCGGTCTCCCGGGAGGCCGGGGGGAGCCCGGGGCCATCGCCGAACGAGAGCGCCGTGCTGCGCGCAAACCACTCTTTTTCTTCGCGATCGGAGTCGTGTGCCATGGCGTTCCGCGCGGGCGCTCCTCTGGGCTCGGAGCGTCGGTCCGGTCCGTAGAGTAGCCTCCTCGTGACCGTCGAGAACGAAGTGACGCGGGGGGCAGAGGAGGCAGCCCTCCCCTGCCCCCGGTCGAGGCGGGGCTACGGGATTGTCACGAGGACCGGCACGGACCAGTCGCTCTGGAGCTGGCCGCGCACCCGCGCGAACCGGACCCAGACCTTCGTGCCGCTCTGGCCCGTGAGGGTGCGCGACTTCCCCGTCCCGGGGAGCTGCGTCCAGGTGGTCGGGCCGTACGGATTCGGGGCTCTGCTCGGCGACGTAGCGACCGTGCGTGGTCCCGGTCTCGTCGACGCTCACCTTGCACCGCCCGTGCACCCGCTTGGGGATCGTGACGTCAATCGCCTGAGGCACCTCCGGCGGCGCCGTGTTGACGGTCCGCCCCTCGCTCGCCGTGAACGCCATGCTCGCGACCTGCGACGGGTCCTTGGCGTTGTTGGCGACGAGGCCCGCGAGGCTCAGCACCTCGCTCTCGAGCAGCCCCCGGGACAGGCGCTTCGCGGTCTTGTCGTTGCGGAGCTTCTCCTCGTCGCCCGTGACCGCGTCGTCCGCGGTCTTGAAGGCGGCGCCCTTCGCCAGCACGGCGGCGGTGCTCGCCGCAATCGCCGGCACGGTCATGAGCGCGCTCTGCGGCGAGAGCGCTCCGATCGCGACGACGAGCGCCAGGAGCTGCTCGTCGGTCATGGTCACGAGGTTGAGTGCGATGCGGATCCGATTCAATGCCTGAGTCATGGCGTTCCTCGATCTTTCTCCGAAGGGGCGCGCCGCGGATCCACCGTGGATCGCGGGAGGACGCCTCATCTGCCGCGCCCGACGTCCTCGGGGAGACGGGAGAGCACCCGGCGTGCCAGCGGGCGGGGCCGTCAAAATCGCGGGAATTTGGGGGGCGGGTCGGGCGCGGAGGGGGCGCTGGTGGGAAAACCACCAAGGGGCTGGTGAGAAAATCACCAACGGGTGGGAGGGGCGGGCGGCGCGCGAGGGGGATTCCATCCCGCTCCTCTCGCGGCGGGCGGCAGGTTGCGGCGGGCGACCCCGCGCAGGTCGCGCGGAAGGCTCCGGGGCGGGGCGAGCCGTTCCGAAGCTCGCGCGACGGTGGCGCTGAGCCGTGCCGTGGGGGGTGTCGTTTGCGACGGTCACCGAAGCCCGGTGGGTTCGGGCTTCCCGGCGTGAAACCAAATTCCAGTCGGTGATCCGGCGGGGGGGCCCGTGGCTCGCGAAGTGACTGGCGGCGCCATGGCGGGAGGCGGCGGCCGCCACCCCTTCGCGAGCGCCACGTTGGTGAAACCCCCACAAAAGTCGCTGAGCGAGCGCGGCACGGGACTCGCGATCCGGTGCCGGGATGGGCCTACCGGGCGCCCCCCTCTTCCGCGGCGCCGGCCGCTACGAGCGGCACCGCCCGGAAACGACGGCGCTCCACGAGCTGGTGCGCGACAACCTCGAGACCCTCTACGGGGCCATCGCCGATGGCGCGCTCGACGTCAGGCTGCCGAAGCACGCGAAGAAGGAGCTCGAGGCGTACCTGGATTGCGGCCTGCTCTGCCGCGGCTTCGCGCGCCTGCGCTGCGGCTCCTGCAACGAGAGCCGGCTCGTCGCGTTCAGCTGCTCCTCCTGCCCCGGGCGCCTCGTCAATCGCCGGCCCCCGCGTGCCCGCGTTTGCCGACGCGAGCCGCTGCACGATCGGGGAGGCGCGCATCTCTGCCGCCTCCTCCTCCGGCGGGTGCTCCGGGGTGTCGGCGAGCCGGGGCGTGAAGCGCACCGCCTGGGCCATGTCCACCGCGGCGGGCGCCGAGGGGGCGGGCGCGGCGGTCGTGTCCGACGGCGGCAGCGCGGCCGTCTGTCTCGTCGGCTCGGTTTGGACGTGGGAGCGCATGGCGTGCCCCATTACACGAACAGGCTTCCGTGAAGCTGTCAGGCGTGGCCCTCGGCGCGGCGCGCTCTTCCCCGACGATCGCGCACCACCTCATTGGTCGCCCCCGTCGATGGCGTTCAGATTGGTCGCCTCGTCGATATCGGCAGCGGCGGTGAGAGCGTTGGCCGTCTCGCCGCCCAGCTCGGGATCGTTCGCCACGTCGGCTTGGCCATCGATGGAGGTGGCGTCGGTGTCCGCCGGCACCAGGTGATCGACGTCGGCCCCGGCAAAGGCGACCTTCTTGTCGTAGTCCCAGTCGAACTCTTTCAGGTGCCTCCAGTTGTGCCCATCGTAGGCGGAGATGAACGTGGTGAAATCCGCCTCGGCATGGTGCTGGCGGATGAGCAAGCCTTCCAGGGCGGCAGGGTCGTTGCCGGCGGGGTCGTCGGAGACCTTCGGGAGGTCGATCGTAAACCACTCGCCAGGCTCCACCCCACCATTGGGCACGCCATCTTCGATGGCGACCGTGGCGTTCGCGTCGTACCACACGGCGCCGTCGTCGGAGGAGTCGCGCGCGGGACCTATGTCCGGTCTGGAGTACCGGGTGAACCGGCCGTCGGTCTGCTCGTAGTAGGTCCGGTGGAGTGTGTTGTTCACGTCCTGCAGGTAGCCGAAGCGCCAGTTCACCAGCCTCCGCCGGCGAGTCGGCAGCAACTTCGACCTCGCCCTCGGTGGACATGCCGGCATACTCGTACTCGGCCTGGCCTTCGTTGATCTCCGTGGGGAGCCCGTCTTCCACCGCGGCGTTCTTGAAGCTGGCTTCCATGGTGATCGCGCGCTGCACCACCTCCCCTCGTGGCGCGAAGCTCCCAGCCCCGAGGCTCACCCGCACGCCGTCGCCCCGCGCCGCCCCGTGGGCCGGGGCCACGCGCCTCTGCGCCGCCTCCTCGTCCGGCGCGTGCAAGGGGATGTCGGCGATCCGGGCCGCGAAGCGCAGCGCGTGAGCCAGGTCCGCAGCGGGCCCCGCGGGTGCGGGCGCGGCGTGCGTCTCCGCGGGCGGCAGCGCGGCGCTCTCTGTCCTCGGCTCGGCGTGGATGGGGACGCGCACGGCTCGTTCAGTATCGGTTGACGATGGCCTTGATCCGCGCGTACGTGGTCGCGAGACCGGGGAACGTCGTGGGCACCTCGGCGCGGTCCTCGAAGGCGAATCCCTTGTTGGCTCCCCCGTGGACCGCGAAGCCGCTGCTCCTCACCACGTCCCTCTGGGCGACCGCAGTGTAGTCGGCGAGCGCATTCACCACGTTGTCGAACTCGTTGCTCATGAAGTTCGCGGTGTTGGCGTCGGCGAAGTTCCTGAGGTCCGCCGCCAGGGTGTCGGGCATCGGAGCCGCCTGCCCTGCCACCGCGTCTTGCACGCGGTCACCAGGATCCGTCAGGGCGGTGAAGTGGCCGGGTTGCCACAGGGTCTGCGCCGTCCCGGCCCGGATCTTCTGGGCAAAGAGCGCCACGACGTCGTTGATGATGTTGTTCTTGTCGGCGTCGAGCGCGGCCTTCACCGCCGCGATGGCGGGCTGTGTCGGCTGTACCGTCAGCGCTTGGAACATGATCTGGGACGGGTGCGACTTGGGGAACAGGACCCGCCATTGCTTGAAGTTGGCCGCGATGTCGCCTCCCCACTGCGCTCCCGTGATGAGCGTGGCGAGCTTGTGGACGAGATCGCCGAAGACGTAGGCCATGATCAGCTCCCCGTCGGCGTTCGGTACTGCCGCGCGGGCCGCCGCCGCGGCGACCGCGCCGCTGATACCCGCGTCGGCGTCGAGGAAGTCGCTCCGGTTGGCCATCTGTCTCCGGTTCAGCCCGTGGGTCATCCCCTCCAGGAGACCCTTCTTCGTGGTGGCCGTGTCGGTGGACTCGAAGGTGATCTGGCTCGACGCGGCGTTGGTGTTGCCGAGGCGGAGCTCCAGGGCCTGGTTGGCCCCCGGGTCCTGGTTCATGGCGATCACCAGGTGATTCCCCAGCCCCAGCGCGCCGAGGGTCGCGCGCACCTCGGCGCGCGCCGCGGAGAGGCCCGCCAGCCGATCCCGGTAATACGTGACGGGCTTCACCTGGGCCGGGTGCTTGACGATCCACTCGAAGTCGCGGTAATCCTCGGTGAGCGTCACGTTCCCCTCAATTCATCCACTTCCCCTTCGCGCCGTTGGCCCGGTCGAAGTAAGCCGGAACCAGGGTGTTGAAGTCCGCCACTTGCCAGTGGATCGTGGCCCCGTCCCGGTCCGGCAGGTCGGCGTGGTCCGTCCAGAGCGCCGCCTGGGCGAGACCGCCCAGGGGGGCCCACGCCGCGTTGGCGGTGACCGCGTTCAGCGTGTTGTTGCCGGCGGCGCGGTCCTCGGTGATCTCCGCGCCTACCTTCCGCTTGTTGTTGGCGGCGTTCTCGACCCAGTTGAACACTCCCTGGACCACCACGTTCGCCTGGGTCCCTGCTCTCCGCTCGCCGGGCGGCCCGTGCGCCCCTCGCGCTGCCCGTGCCCCCATCACGTCCGCCTCGCGCTCGAGCGAAGCGTCGTCGTTCAGGGCCACCCCCTTCCTCTGCGCCGTCGCCGCCACCCGCCCCTGCTTCTGCTGCGCCGCGTGCCACGCCTCGTGCGGTAAGTGCCGCTCCTGCCCCGGCGCCAAGTGGATCTCCGGCCCCTGCGTGTACGCGAGCGCCTGGAGCTGCGCCGGCTTCGCGGAGCCGTAGCGCACCCGCACGTCGTCGAGCGACACCCCCGAGAGGCTCTCCACGCCGGCCTTGAGGGCATCGGGCAGGCCCGTCCGGTTCGGCCGCGCCTCGCTCGCCGCAATCCGCCGCACAGCACCGGGAGCGCGCGCCTCGGCCGCCGGCTCGCCCGCCGCGTGCATCGGGATGTCGGCGAGCCGGGGCGCGAAGCGCGCGGCTTGGACGAAGCGCGCGACCTGGGCGGCGCGGTCCGCCGTCTTTTGCACGGGGGCGGGCTCCGCGTGCGCACGAGGCGACGGCGAGGCGGCCTCCTGTGACGCGGTTGATCGGAGATGAACCTGGGTGCGCACGATCCGTGCGGGTGATGGAATCAGCCCCGCGCGACGGCGTCAAGCCGCCGGGCCGGCGCTCTGCTGCGGCCTTTCCGGCAGCAGGCTCAAGGCCAGTAATGGAGCCCGGTCGACCTTCCGCGACGACGTGCTCTCCGACGTGCAGCGGGCGCCACCTCATGCTCGGTTTCGCCACCAACCCCACCGGAATGGGCCCGCGCGGCTACTCGTCGGAGGAGCTGCGCGCGTACTTCGTCGGCTGGTGGGAGGTCTTCATCCGGCCCACCACGTTCCGGGCCATGGGCGGGTGCGGTACGATGCCCGCGTGGATCCGGTCGCCCGTCGACCGCACGCCGGAGGCCGGGTTCAAGATTCACCTCTCTGCCACGGACGAGGACGCCGACTACGGTAAAGCCCAGTTCGTCGTGCTCTCCAACGAGGACGTCAGCTACGTCGGCGACAACTTCAACGACAAGATGTCGTCGATCAAGGTCTTCCAGGGGTGCAAGTGCACGATTCTACTGGGACGCCGGGTACAACGGCTCCACGTGGACGTTCGATGCGACGTCTCAGGAGATCGACAAACCGTGGATCGGCGAGCAGTGGAACGATCAAACCTCGGGCATCGTGTGCACCGGGCCGTGACGTGATGGCTCGCGGGATCATCGGTTCGTAGATCATCGCGGCGGTCGTCACCGTGTTCTTCTGCGGCGCGGCCCCGACCCTCCGCACCGGCGGGCGTGGCAAGACCGACATCCACATGTAGGACCACCTCCGACCGCGCGACACCGCCGAGGCATACCCGCCTCCCGCACGCGCGGCCACCCGGAGGTAGAAGCGGGGCTCGCGGTCGTTGAGCTTGGCGCTCTCTCTCGACGAGGCTGTCCGCGTCGGGTTCTTCTCTGGCGTCGCGGTGCGAGCCCGAGTTCATGGTGCGCGAGCACGCCCTCCACCTTGATGCCTGGCCAACGTCGAACGCTTGGGGGCGATGCCCATGACGACGGCTCGATGCTGCTGCATCGTCAGCGCGTCGAGAGCGACGCGGGCGCCCCGGGGGCACCGCGTTCACCCCTGATCGGGGGCGATCCGTAGCTGGAATCGGAGCTCTCGCCCGCGACCCCAGCACCAGCCGGCCAGCGCCGGCTTCAGTCGAGACGCGTCGGCCAGGTCCCTGCCGCCAAGAGCGCCCACCTGGCCACGGCGCCTCCGCTCCGACGCACCACCCGGAAGCGCCCCGGGCGCCTCCGCTTCATCCACGACGACGGCGCTTCGTGCAAATCCTCCTTCGCTTCGATCAAAACGCCGGAGCACGAAGCAACTCGCCCCTCGCTTCGAGCGAATCGACCCTCGCATCATCGCCCGCGACGCCTGCTTCATCGGCCGCGCCCGAGCTTCGTGCGAAGTGCCCGAGCATCGCAGCAAACGCCCGCCCGCTTCATCGGAAACGCCTTCCGCTTTCACCGGCCGCCCCCGAGCGTCATCCTCCGCGACGCCTGCTTCACCGGCCGCGCCCGAGCCTCATCCTCCGCGACGCCTGCTTCATCGGCCGCGTCGGAGCTTCATCCTCCGCGACGCCTGCTTCATCCTCGGCGCCGGAGCTTCATCCTCCGGGACGATCGCTTCATCGAAGACGCCCGAGGATCACTCCGGAAGGCGCCGCGCTTCATCCGGATCGACGCCCGACTTCACCGAACGTCGCGCCGCTTCATCCGGCTCGACGATCGCTTCGTGCAGCCGCACGCCGCTTCATCGCGATCGCGATTTGCTTCATCGACGACGCCGATCGCTTCATCCAACGGCACGGTGCGTCATCGGGCGGCGCCACGCTTCATCCGGATCGACGATCGCTTCGTCCTCCGCGACGATCGCCTCGTCCTCCGCGACGATCGCTTCATCGAACGGGCCGATCGCTTCGACGAGAACGCCGCTCGCACCGTCGGGGCGCACGCCCCTTCATCGTGAACGACGGTCGCTTCGTTCGTCCGGATGCCCGCATCGTCGGGATCGCCGCCCGCTTCATTGGCTCGCGCCTTGCGTCACGCAACCCGCCCGTCGCCTCACCCGGAACGCCGCCCGCATCACGCGGACCGCACCCCACATCGACCGACATCGCCCGCGCACGATCCCGACGCCCGTACGGCCTTGCCCTCTGCCGCTTCCATGAGAAGCTTACGCCCCAGCGGTTCACCCTCCCGGGGGGCACGGTCATGGCCATCCTCCAGCGCGGCACCCACATCGCCGGCCACATCATCGTCCGGCACATCGGCGCCGGCCGGATCGCGGACGTGTACGAGGCCGTCGCGCCGGAGGGCGCCCATCGGGCCCTCAAGCTGCACAGGGAGGCCGCACCGCTCGCCGCCCGGTCCCAGCGATCCATCGGCCAGGAAGCTGACGCCACCGCCCGACTCCACCACGTCAACGTCGTCCGCTACTACGACACGGGTATCGATGAAGGGCGGGTGTGGATCAGCCTCGAGTTCATCGACGGGCCGGACCTCCGGCAGCTCGCGCGCGCGGCCGGGGGCACGCTGCCGATCGAGCGCGCGGTGAGCATCGTCCACCAGGCGGCCGAGGGCATGGCCACGGCGCACTCGCACGGCGTCCTGCACCGGGACCTCCGGCCCGAGAACATCCTCGTCGCCGGCGAGGACCTGGCCAAGGTCGCGGACTTCGGCTCGACGAAGCTCGAGGGCTGGGGGGTGGAGACGACGCGCGAGCAGGATGCCCGCTCCTGCCTCTACGTGTCGCCGGAGTACATGAAGACGGGCGTGGCCGGGCCCTGGAGCGACGTGTACGCGATGGGGATCCTCCTCTTCGAGATCATCTCCGGCGAGAGCCCCTTCGAAGGGGACCCCGCCACGCCCATCGAGATTTGCCGGCGCCACATCGAGGATGATCCTCGGCCGCTCGCCGCGCTCGTGCCCAAGGTCCCGAGCGGCCTGTCGGATTTGCTGTTGCGCGCGATGGCGAGGGATCCGGCGGAGAGGCCCACCATGCGCGCGTTCGCGGACGTGCTCGCCGTCGTGCTCAAGGACCTGCGCGCGCAGCGCCAGGCGGCGGCGCGCAGCTTGCCGCTGCCGCACCGGGATCCGGCCCTGGCGCTGACGGTCCCCGCGATGCCTGGGCTCCCGAGCGGGAACGGCGGGACGATCCTCATGAAGGCGGTCCCGGGCCCGCCGGCAGTTCTCCACGACCCTGAAAAGGGGCCCTGGCCGGGCGTCGCCCCTCCGCCGCAGGCTTCGTCGGTGCTCGCGCGCCCGCTGCCGAGCCAGTTCGCGGGCCGCGAAGCGATGCCGCCGCCCCCGCCTTCGGGCGTCCCGCCTTCGGGCATCCGGCCCAAGGCGGTAGCGGCCAAGGTCCAACCGCAACCCGCTCCCGCTCCCGCTCCCGCTCCCGCTCCCGCTCCCGTTCCCGCTCCCGCTCCCGTTCCCGCTCCCGCTCCCGCTCCCGCTCCCGCTCCCGCTCCCGTTCCCGCTCCCGCTCCCGTTCCCGCTCCCGCTCCCGCTCCCGCTCCCGCTCCCGCTCCCGCTCCCGCTCCCGCTCCCGCTCCCGCTCCCGCTCCCGCTCCCGTTCCCGCTCCCGCTCCCGTTCCCGTTCCCATTCCCGATTCCCGCGGCGGAGCGGCAGCGGGACCAAGCTTGGCCACCATCCCCAACGTCCCTTCCCCTCCTTCTACTACCCCGGCGCGCCCACCCATACCCGTCACCCTCGCCATGAGCGAGGTGAGCTCGCCCATCGAGCGACGATCGAGCGGGATCCCGGTGGAGCGCCCGGCGCCCCCGCCGAGCCCCGCCGTCGGGCTACTCGCGCCCCTGCTCGCGCTGGGGGGAATCTTGCTCATCGTGGGGCTGGGGGTGGCCGCGTGGCTGCTCTCCGGATACGGCGGGAGGGCGCCCGCGAGCGCCCCGCCCCCACCGCCGCCGGCGGTCTCCGCGTCGGCGTCGCCGCCCGCTTCCAGCGCGGCGCCCGCCCGCAGCGCGGCGCCTGCGCGACGCCGGAGGGCGCCCGAGCGGCTCAGGCCCCTGCCGCTCCCCTGATCCCACTGTCGAGAAACATTACCGTTTCGCGGCCCCGCCGCGCGGCCCCCGGCGCGCGCGGGCGGGAGCGGCCTCGCCGGACCGCTCGGCCTCCTCGAGCGCGCGCTGGTGCGCGGAGTACAGCTCGCGCACGAGGCCGACGACGAGCTGCCAGTCGAGCCGCGGCGAGCCGGGGACGCTCGCGTCGCCGGCGCGCTCCCAGAACTCGTCGGGGATCCCGCGCTGCCACTTCTTCGCCTCGGCCAGCACCGCCGGCCAGTCGGGGTGGCCGCGCAGCGTCCCCTCCCCCGGCTCGACGACCTCGATGGGGCCGCGCCCGAGCATCAGCCAGAGGACGCTCACGTGCGCGGCGTCGGCCACCCGCATCAGCGTGTCGGGCGCGCCGGCGGTGTTCTTGTCGCGGCGCGCGAGCCGCGACATGACGCCGGAGGCGAGGCCCGCCGCCTCCCCCAGCTTGTTGAGGGACCAGCCGCGGAGCGCGCAGATGTACTCGACGCGCTCGCCCAGCGACGTCTCCGTCCAGTTCCTCTCGCCCTCGCCCTCGCGTGCGCGTGCATCGCTCATCCGTCCGCCTCCTGTTTGATGTCGGTTGACATTACGCGATCCAACGCTACCATACGACATCGCGGGGCGTCACCCCGGAGATTCACCAAAAGCGAGGGGCGCGCCCCCCCGCGGAGCGAGGAAGGGAGGAGCCCGATGGGAAGCCCTGCAAAGACCGATCGCGCGCCGGGGCGCGGTGGCGCCCGCGTCGAGCCCGCCTCGAACGACAACTCCGCGGCGTCGCCCATCCCGCCCGGGGATCGGGCGTTCCTGCAAGCGGTGGCGCGCCTCGCGTTCGCGAACCCCTTCGCCCCGGAGCACGCCGAGGCCGTGCGCGACGCCCTCGGCGACGACGCGGCCGACGCCGGGCGCATCGCGGCGCGGCTCGGCCCGGTGCTCGATTGCATCCGCGGCAAGCTCGCCGCGGGCGCCGCCGCGAGCGACGCCGACCTCGCCCTCTACGAGGACGCGTGCTTCTACGCGCTCTGCGAGGCGCACGGCGGTGGATTGCAGGAGATCGTCGAGGGGCGCACGGCCGCCCTCTACCGGGCGCTCGCGGGCGAGCACGAGCGGCTCCTCGGTTTCGCCGCGATCCGCGGGCGCGTGTGGTGGGCTCCGCCGGAGCACGTCTTCGCCTGCTGCTCCCAGGTGCGGCGCGCGCACCCCATGATCGCCTCGACCCTGATTGGCTCGAACCGGCCCGTGGCGGAGCTGCGCGCCGACGTCTGGCGGTCGATCTTCACGGACGACCTGCGGGCCTACGTGCGCGGCCTCCACGATCGCATGGACGAGGTCGCGACGCTGGTGACGGGGCCGACCGGCACCGGGAAGGATCTCGTGGCCCGGGCCATCGGGCTCACGCGCTACGCGCCCTTCGATTCACCGCGCCTGCGGTTCACCGTCCGCCCCGACGAGGGCTACCACCCGCTCAACCTCGCCGCGCTGTCGCCTTCCTTGATCGAGTCGGAGCTCTTCGGCCACGTGCGCGGCGCCTTCACCGGCGCCGTGGAGGCGCAGCGCGGCTGGCTCTCTTGCGGGCCGGGGGAGACGCTCTTCCTGGACGAGGTGGGCGAGCTCGCCGAGGCCACGCAGGTGAAGCTCCTCCGCGTCCTCCAGACGGGGGACTTCTCGCCGATCGGGAGCAGGGAGCGGGACCGCTTCTCGGGCAAGCTCGTCGCCGCGACCCACCGCGATCTGCGAGCGCGGATCCGGGAGGGCGCGTTCCGCGAGGACCTGTTCTGGCGGATCTCCTCGGACTGGATCGTGACGCCCTCGCTGCGCGAGCAGCTCGACGACACGCCGGAAGACCTGCACCTCTACACGAGGTTCATCGCCGACAAGGTGGCCGGGCCCGCGCGAGGCGCGGCGCTCGCCGAGAAGGTCCTTCGCTGGATCGGCGACAACCTGTCGCCGGACCATCCCTGGCCGGGGAACGTGCGTGAGCTGGAGGTCTACGTGCGGAGCGCGATGATGCGAGGGCGCTGCCGGCCGCCGGCGGCCCGTCCGGCGGCCGTGGAGGATCCCTTCCGCGCGATCCTCGAGCGGAAGCTCTCGCTGGAGGAGGCCATGCAGCGCTACGTGACGATCGTCCACGCGGAGACGAACAGCATCTCCGAGACGGCGCGGCGGCTCGGGATGGACCGTCACGTGCTGGCCGCGAAGCTCGATCGCGCCTTGCTCGAACGGCTGAAGCGGCGGAGGCGCGGGCAGTGAGCGGGCCCTGACGGACGCGGAGCCGGCATCGTCGATGCGTCAGGACGCGCACGCGCCGCTGGTGCAGGTCCCCGAGCAGCCCGCCGCACACGCGAATGACACGGCTTGGCAAAGGGTCACACCGCGCGCGGCCCAGCGCGCCCAAGGAAGATTTCCGCGAACTGTCGGACGATCTCCGGCAAGTCGTGCCCGATCCTCGGGAGCAACTCCTCCATCATCGACCGCGCGAGAAGAGATCTGCGCGCGCATCGCGGTCGTGCGGCGCGGGTCGGTGCAGGGGGCCTGGTCGACGGTGCTGCCGCTCACGGTGCACTGACCGGCGGGCGGCGGTCGAGGCTCGGGGGCGTGCGCGGCGGTGCCCCCGATCCGCGGGGCCGGCGTGGTCAGAGCGGGAAATTTTCCCGGATGACGCACTGGTGGGCTTCCCCGTAGCGTGAGGGGGCAGGGCGCTGCGCCTGGTTTCCCCGGAGAGAGAGTGCGATGCCGATCGACGACTACACTGGCGACAAGCCGGACTCCCCTGCGAACGCGGCCACTACGCCGGGGAAGTACATCAAGATCACGGTGCTCGACTTCAGCGACACGCCGTCGAACACCAACCCGACCACGATGGCGCCGACACCGCTGTGCTCGTACCTCCGTCTCGGCGCGGTCGAGGACGTCGCCAAGGCGGGCAAGGCCTCGACGTCGGGCCCGGTCGGCCTCGTCACGGACCTGTACGGCAACCCGCTCAAGGCCGATCTCAACGCGCCCTACAACCCGGCGTACGACCCATACGCCCCGTTCGGTCCCACCAACCTCCCCAAGGACGGGCAGGGCGCCCTCCCTCCTCTGAGCACCCCGACGGCGGAGATGCCTGTGCTCCCCAACGGCGCTCCCGCCTACCTCGCCGCCCCCGGCCCCGACCCCACGGGAGAGGATCTCGCGTCGCTCGTGCAGGGGTTCGCGGACGACACCCGGAATCGGGGCCCGGTGCAGATGACCCTGCAGGGATCCGAATCGGGCAATTACACCCCGGGTGGACAGCCCGACGACTCCACCTACACGACACAAGGGCCGATGTACGGCTATCCCTGGGTCACCCCGGTCCCAGGGCCGAAGGCGCCGGGGACACTGGACGCGAAGAACGTCTCGAAGACGGAGGACGCGGCGTTCACCGCCGCGTCGAAGCCCCCGTTCTTCCCGGACGACTACCGGGCGCTCGAGAGTAGCCAGCTCCACACGAAGGGGGGCTGGAGGGATCACACCGACGGCAACCGCATCACCACGACGCGCGGCGACAAGATCGAGGTCATCCGCGGGAACTACAAGCTCATCGTGCTCGGCCGGCAGGACCAGACGAAGCCGAAGTACGCCGGCATGGATATCTCGGGCGGGCAGGCCACCACGACGAGCGGCGACCTCACCGCGGACGCGTCCACCGACTTCAACCAGGGGTCGACCGCGTACGCGAGCCTCTTCGAGTGGAGGCAGTGCACCACGAAGAAGCGGTTCGACGAAGCGGTCGCCGCGGCGTCGAACGACGGGACCTTCAACGCGTGGAAGGGCCAGGCGGAGCAGGATCTCGCGACGGCGCAGAAGGCGCAGGCCGACCTGGACGCGCTGACGTACAAGGTGCAGGCGCTGGCGGATCCCCTCGGGTGCCTGGCGGCGATGATCGCGGCCGCTCAGCGGGCGGTGGTCCTCTCGACGACGCCCGCGCAGTCGACCAAATCGGCGGCGGCGCTGGCGGCGGCGAAGAAGACCCTGCTGACGCTGGAGCAGGCCATCGACCCCAACCTGCTGGAGGGCACGGCGATGGTGGCGCTCGCGGCCACGGCGCTGCCGGGGACGAGCGGGGTGGACGCGGTTCAGTGCTGGAACGCGGCGGCGGCGCAGACGACGGCGACGGCCACGGCGACGTGGGGCGCACCGGCCAAGCCGACGTCCACTCCGCCCGCGATCAGCGTGTCGGACGCCTTGACGCTGGCGAAGCTCCTGGACGTGCAAGCCCAGGGCAGCACGAAATGGGAGGACGCGTGGACGGCCTACGCCGCGTGGGCGGGCATCCCGTCGGGGGTCGAGACGGCTCAGGCCAAGGCGCAGGCGGCCCAGTACGCGGCGGACACGGCGAACGCTGCGAACGCTGCCACGGCGGCGGCCGCGGCGGAGGCCGCAGCCGCGCAGGCGGCGGCCGCGCAGACGGCGGCGGACACGGCGGCGGCGGCGGACGCGAACGCGGACGTCGCGCACTTCGGGGCGGATGCGGCGGCGGCGGCGGCGGCGGCGCAGGCCGCGAGCGCGGCACAGGCGGCGGCCGACGCCGCGGCGCAGGCGAAGACCGACGCGGCGGAGGTGGCGACGGCCCCCCTGGCGACGGCAGCGAAGAGCGCCCTCGCGATGTGGACGCAGCCGGTGGCGGCGGTGGTGGCGGCGACGGCGGCCGCGAAGTCGGCGAAGGCCGCCGCGGCGGCGGACGCGGCCCTCGCGGCGGATCCGACCAACACGGCCAAGCAGCAGGCAGCACAACAGGCGGACCAGCAGGCCAGCGCGGACGCGAAGACTGCCGCGCAGGCGGCCCTGCCGCCGACCCTGACGACGTCCACGCAGGCCGCGAACGCGGCGAACGCGGCGCAGCTCGTGTGGAACCTGGCCCAGCAGACGCCGCCGGGGCTGAACCTGACGGACGCCGCCGCGCAGGCGTGGGCGCAGGCCGCGTACTCGGCGGGGATGGCGCAGGCGGCCGCGATGGCGGCCGGGCTCTTCTCGTCACCCCTCGATACGCTCCAGCTCTGGGAGGACGGGGACAAGAGCCCGCCCGACTACCGCTCGTACGCGACGACCAAGAAGGGCAGCGGCCCCAAGGTGCAGGTGAAGTACCAGAGGGGAGGCAAGGACGATTGCTACAGGCAGGACCGCGGCAAGCACTCGCCGGACGTGCCCGGCGACGGCGTGACGTATGCGACGCCGATCTCGATGGGCGTGCTGATCAACGAGACCTGGTCGCACCAGATCTACAACTACTCGGGCATCGGCTACTACCCGGCCACGGCGCCGCAGCCGTGGCCGCCGGCGCCGCCGAAGGGGCAGTTCCAGCCCATCGGCAACACCCCGCTCGCGGGGAGCGCTCTCCCCGCCGAGCCTCCGAAGCGGGACAAGGACAAGGACGCCCTCGCCCCCTGGTCACAGGTCCCGCAGTGGGTCATCTACCCGGTGTCCAAGATCGTGAACAAGAGCTACGTGGTGCACCAGAGCTCGGAGGTGTTCGCCGACAGGACCGTATCGATCACGGCCGGCCTCCGGCCCTTCCCCAGGGACGCCCCCAGCACCAAGCACCCCGTCGCCGGGTTCGATCCCCGCGACCCCTACCGGACCTATCCGACCGACGTCCCGCAGTGGGTCGACGCCGCGGGCACCCCGCGCAGCTCGTACAAGGACACGCTGCACGACACCCACGATCTCCCGTCCAAGGCGACGTACGATTGGGACCTCTTGACCGATTCGGACATGAAGTTCCCCAGCAAGGTGACGCTGGAAGCGTGGATCCTGAACCCGGACCCCACGAAGGAGGTGGCGACCATCCGTGACTACAAGAAGGTCGAGCAGACCTGGACCGAGACCCACGTCGAGCACCAGGCCACGTTCGTGAGGGCCGGGACCGTCCTCAGCGACACCAAGGTCGTCAACGATCAGTACACCAACGTGGTCGTCGGGGGCGGTAGCAACAGCAACACCACGGTCACGGGGAACCTGCACACGATGCTTCACACCTTCAACACGACCGTGGATACGACGGTCATTCAGGACCAATGCACGACGGTTCATGCTAGGGGCATCGAGTCGCACACCGTCGCTGGCTCCACGACGTCGACGGCTGCCATCGCGGGGCCCGTCCTCTCGTTCACTGCCGCGGTCGCCGCAGTGACGTTGAAGGCCGCCGTCCTCGACCTCCAGGTCTTGCTCGCGGCTCATGCGGGGATCAACGTGGGGCCCACCGCGAAGGTGCAGTTGGGGCCCGTGACGAGCGCGCAGATCGGGCCTCGTGTGTCCACGAGTGTTCCGCAGGACGTCGCGATGCACATTATGCGCACCTTGCTCGCCGGGGCGACCATCGACGACCGCACTGGTGTAGGGATCGTCACCCTCGCGCCGCTTCACAGCATCGGCTGAGCACGTGCGCACGCGGAGACGCTCGAAAGGCTGGCAGGCATGACGCGGCGGTTCGGAAGCTCAATGGATCCTGCTCGGGCTCGGCTTGCTCGGCGTAAGTGGATGCAATCATGGCACGACCCTGGTGCCCGGTGATCCGAGCCGGTTCGACCCGGTGGCCAGGTTGCCGGAGGTGACCGCGTACGCCGGTCCTTCCGCGAGACTCCTGGCGCTCGTCGCCTTTTACGTCCGTGAGGACGGCACGATCGATCTCTGGGCGCACTACATCAAGAGCGACTTCAGGTCCGCGAACTATACCTTCGTGCAACCGCTGCCTTCGAGTGTCGACACGGACGCCCCCATCGGCGCGCAAACGGTGCAGCAGCCGAAATTTGGCGCGGTGTTCGTCACGGTTCGCCGCTCGGAGCCGGACACCGAGGAAGGGGGTGGGTTCCACGGGGGCATGGAGCGCGAGAAGGGGAGCATCAAGTCGATCCGAAACGAGCCCGAACTTCGCCATCTCCGGGAACCGTTCGACACACCAACGCCGCCTCCGCGCTGCCATTTCGCGGAACTCTGGACCATGGCGAGGCTGCGCGGCGCGCCCGCGGGCGCGGTCGCCGTCATCGTCTACGACCCTACCGGCTATCACTTCCGGATCGACGGAACCCAGTTCAAGCTCGACTTCGACGCCGACTGCACGGTCAAGAACTGAGGCGCGTGGAGATGGGAGAACCGCAAGGCTGGCGAGACATGGAGCGGGTGTTCGGCGCTCAATGGATCCTTCTCGTGCTCGGCTTGCTCGGCGCAGCAGGATGCAACGCAGGCACGACCTTGGTCCCGGGTGACCCCAGCCACTTCGACCCGGTGGCCGCGTTCCCGAAGGTTGCCGTATACGCGGGCCCATCCACGAAGCTCCTGGCGCTTGATGCCAAGTACGTCCGTGAGGACGGCACGGTCGACCTCGATGCGCGCTACATGAACACCGAGGAGCGCCCCGTTTGGTATACGTTCGTGCAACCGCAGCTTTCGAGCGGCGAAACGGACGTCCCCGTTGGCGTGAGAACGGTGCCACCATCGAAATTCACCGAGGTGTGGATCGGGATTCGCCGCACGGACCTGGATCACTTCGACGGGGGTTGGTTCCACGGGGGTATGTCGCGCGCGACGGACGACGAGGGCGCGGTCGTCCCCGACCCCTTCCATCCGGTCCCGCAATCGTTCGACACGGCAACGCCGCCCCCGCGCTGCCCGTTCGCGAACCTCTGGGCCATCGCGAGGCAGCGCGGCGCGCCCGCGGGCGCCGTCGCCGTCATCGCCTACGACCCTACCGGCTATCACTTCCGGATCGACGGGACGCCGTTCAAGCTCGACTTCGACACCGACTGCAAGGTCAAGAACTGATGCGCCTGGAGATGGAAGAACCGCAAGGCTGGCGCGGCATGACGCGGGAGTTCGATGCTCGATGGATCCTTCTCGTGCTCTGCTCGCTCGGCGGGGCCGGATGCGCGGTAGACACGACCCTCGTCCCCGGCGACCCCAGCCACTTCGACCCGGTGGTCGCATTCCCGAAGGTGGCCGATTACGCAGGCTCATCCAAGACGTTCCAGGCGCTGCTTGCCGCGTATGTCCGTGAAGACGGCACGATCGATCTCAAGGCCAAGTACATCGACGTCGATGACGTCCACGTCGTCGACTACGTCTTCGTGGAATGGGGCCCTCGGAGCCCCGATGCGGACTTTCCCATCGGCGCACGCGGGCCCGAGGCACCACAGGGAAAGTCGATGTTCGTCTCGATTACTCGGTCACGGTTGACTCATGAGGATGGGAGTTATTTTCAAGGCGGCATGCGCCGCTGGGTTGGCGAACCGAGCTGGACACGCCTACTTCCCAAGGATGTCCACCCATGGAAATACTCTCACGGACCAATGCCCGCTCCTCGCTGCCCGTTCGCGCAGCTCTGGGCCGTCGCGAGGCAGCGCGGCGCGCCCGCGGGCGCCGTCGCCGTCATCGTCTACGACCCTACCGGCTACTACTTCCGGATCGACGGAAACCCGTTCAAGCTCAACTTCGACGCCAACTGCACGGTCAAGAACTGATGCGCGTCGAGATGGGAGAACCGCAAGGCTGGCGAGGCATGACGCGGGGACTCGGCGCTCGGCGGATCCTTCTCGTGCTTGGTTCGCTGGGCGCCGCCGGGTGCTTTCCCGGCACGACATTGGTCCCCGGGGATCCCTACCGCTTCGACCCGGTGGCCAGGTTGCCAGAGGTGGCCGCGTACGCCGGCGTTTCCGCGAAGTTCCTGACGCTCGTTGCCCGGTACGTCCGCGAGGACGGCACGATCAATCTCTTTGCCCGCTACATCACCACGAACTTCACTCCCGCGGTATATACTTTCGTGCAACCGCAGCCTCCGAGCGACGAGCCGCACTTCCCCGTCGGCGCGCCACCAACGGTGGAGGGGCCGAAGGTTCTCGCGGTGTTCGTCGGAATTCGCAGCTCGCGCGCCGAAGGCGGGGACTTTGGGGCTTTCTACGGGGGCATGTTTCGCGAGACGGGGAGCATCAATTCGATTCATGACGACCCCGAAAATCGCAATCTTCGGGAACCGTTCGACACGGCAACACCGCCCCCGCGCTGCCCGTTCGCGAACCTCTGGGCCACCGCGAGGCAGCGTGGCGCCCCCGCGGGCGCCATCGCGGTCATCGCCTACGACCCTACCGGCTATCGCTTCCGGATCGACGGGACCCCGTTCAAGCTCGACTTCGATACCTCCTGCAACGTGAAGAACTGAACCACGTCGCGAAGCAGAAATATGCAAACCAAGAACCCGACCCCCGTCCTCTCCGGCACCAAGACCACCTCGCGCACGCCCCCTCGCAACGGCGGCGCGCGAGCGGATCGCGCCCCTCGCATGCGCGGTCGCGTGTGCGCCATGGGCGCGGCCGCGGCGCTCGTCCTCCTGATCTCCGCCGGCGCGGCGGCCCAGCAGGGCGGCGACGTCGTGGTGCTCAAGAACGGTGGGATGCTTCGAGGCACGGTGGTCGCCCTCGAGCCGGGGGTGGAGGTGACCATCCTCGTGATGGGCACGGGCACGCAGCGCACGCTGCCCTGGGCCGAGGTCGACCACGTCGATCGCGCGCCGGCGCAGCCCGCAACGCCGCCCGCCGCCGCGGCGCCGCCGGCCGGCGTGCAGATCACGATCGGGGGCGCTCCCCAGGCGCGGCAGGCGCCGTCGCAGCCGGGCCCGGGCGCGCCTCGCCTGCACATCGAGAGCAACGGCCCGTTCATCACCCTCTACCGCGTGGCCGGGCTGGTCGCCGTCCCCGACTCGGACGACGACGGGGTGACGATGGAGGACGTCGATCGGCCGGTGTGCGTGAGCCCCTGCGATCGCGTGATCGACGGCCGCAAGGGGCAGAGCTTCAAGCTCTCGGGCCCCGGCGTGGTCGAGTCGGACAAGTTCCAGATCGCGAACCTGTCGGGGGACGTCGAGGCGCACGTCGACGCGGGCAGCAACGGCGCGCGCTTCGGCGGGTTCACCCTGGCGCTCGTGGGGCTGATGGGCGTCTCGGGGGGTGCCCTCGTGGCCGGGATGAGCACCGCGTACCACGACCCGATCTTCGGGAACCAGGCGCACGTGATGGAGGTCGGTGGCTTGATCGGGCTGGGGATCGGCGCGGCGCTCACCGTGGGCGGGATCGTGCTCTGGCGCACGAAGGGCGTGACGCGCGTCACCCTCGAGCAGTCGTCGGGGTCCACGGGCGCATGGCACGGCTCACCGGTGCGTCCCCAGCTCGGCGCGAACGGTTTCCAGCTCGTCTTCTGAGGATTCCATGAAGAGCCGCGTCATCGCCATCGCACTCGTCACGGCCGCGCTCCTGTCCGCGCCGGCGCCCGCACGCGCCCAGCAGGGCGGCGACGTCGTGGTGCTCAAGAACGGCGGGATGCTTCGAGGCACGGTGGTCGCCCTCGAGCCGGGCGCGGAGGTGACCATCCTCGTGATGGGCACGAGCCTCCAGCGCACGGTGCCCTGGGCCGAGGTCGACCACGTCGACCGCGCGCCGGTGCAGCCGGCCGCGCCGCGGGTCGCCGCGCAGCCGCCCGTCGTGCAGCCGCCTGCGGCTGCGCCCGCCGAGCCCGGCCCGGGCGCGCCGCGCCTGCACGTCCTGACCGATGCTCCGAACCTCACGCTGTACCAGGACGGCGGCGACAAGTCCGGGCCCCTCTGCGCGGCGCCGTGCAACCGCGTGATCGACGGCCGCGTGGGGCAGACCTTCTACTTCGGTGGTGAGGGGCTGGCGAGCTCGCCGAGCTTCCAGCTCGCGACCCTGTCGGGAGACGTCGACGCGCGCGTCACCGCGGGCAGGGGGTGGGCACAGGTGGATGGGGCCTTCATGATCCTCATTGGCGGCATCGCCGTCCTTGCAGGTATCCCGATCCTCGCGGTGGGAGCCGGCGAGAAGGGCAACACAGCCAACAAGAGCGAAGGGACCGTGCTCGAGACGGCGGGCGGCATCACGAGCGGGGTGGGCGCCGCGGTGCTCGGGGGCGGCATCCTGCTCTTTGCGCTGGCCGGGCGCACGAAGGTCCAGATCGTCCCCTCCGCGCAGGCGGCCCGCACGGGGAGCTTCGCGGCGCTCGCGCCCACGCTCACGGCCCGCGGCCTGGGGTGGAGCTTCTGACGTGCGCCGCGGTGGTTCCCCCTTGCCCCTCTGCGTCGGCTCATCGAGCATCGCGGCCCTCTCCGGCACCGCATGCGCGACGGCCGTGGACCCATGCAGACCAAGAACCTGACCCCCTTCCTCTTCGGCACGAAGGTCACCTCGCTGCGGCCCCCGCAGGTGCTGATGACCATGATCGTCAAGGCGACCTTCCAGCTCCGCCCGGGCGAGCCGCTCACCCCGGTCGAGGGCCTCGTGGAGCAGAGCCCGATGACGGCCGACGCGTTCCTCGAAGCGGACGAGGATCGCGCCGGGGAGTGCCTCTACGCGAGCGACTTCGCCGACTTCAAGCTCAACGCGGAGGTGCTCCTCTCGGGCGCGTGTCACACGCCGGGCGGGCGGCCCCTGCCCGAGTGCCCGGTCCGCTTCTCGGTCGGCGCGTGGTCGAAGTCGCTCCTCGTCGTCGGCCGGCGCGTGTGGACCGAGAAGGTGATCGGCGCGGCCGTCTCGGATCCGCACCCGTTCACCACGATGCCGCTCCGTTATGCGAACGCCTTCGGGGGGCCGGGGTACGCGCAGAACCCGGCCGGGAAGGGGTACGGGACGCCCGAGCTGCCGAACGTCGAGCACCCCGCCGCGCGCGTCCGGGGGAAGGGTGACAGGCCGGAGCCGGCCGGCTTCGGGCCGCTGAGCCCGGCGTGGCCGCAGCGCGCCGGCAAGGTGGGAAAGCAGTACGGCGCGAAGTGGAAGAAGGAGCGGGCCCCGTTCTACGCCGAGGACTTCGACTGGACACACTTCCACGCGGCGCCGGCCGATCAGCAGGTGCAGGGGTACCTGCGCGGGGACGAGGAGGTGTCGTTCGTGAACCTCCACCCGGCCGCGCCGAGCTTCTCGGCGCGCCTGCCCGGCCTCCGCGTCCGCGCGTTCGCCAAGGACGCGAAGGGGATCGTGCGCGAGGCGCAGATGAAGCTCGATACGCTGCTCGCCGATCTCGAAAAGGAGAGGCTCGTGCTCACGTGGCGCGGGCTCGTGCCCGTCGAGCAGGACGATCTCGCGGACGTGAAGACGGTCCTGATCGCGTCCGAGAAGCTCGGCGACGTCCCGCTGCCCGAGGCGCACTATCTCGGGCTCATCGAGGCATTCGAGGCCGATCCCCTGGAGGTCGACAAGCACGTGCCCGGAGGGCGAGCCGCGCTCGACGCGCTCAAGGCGGCCGCGGACGACGACGCCGCGCACCCGGAGCGGACGCCGGCGGAGCGGGCGCTGGCGTTCTTGCAGAGCACGGACGCCACCATGGGGGTGATGCCCGAGGAGCATCGCGGGGAGATGATGCAAGCCATCGCCAAGGCCAAGGAGGCGCTCGCCTCGGCGCCGAGCCCGCCCGCGTCCGGGGCTCCGCCGAACCCGGGCGAGGCGATCCGCACGCTCCTGGCCAAGGCGGGCGAGGCGGTGAAGCAGCTCCGGGCGCTCGCCGTGGCGAGCGGGGAGCCGCTGCAGGAGGTCGAAGAGATTGAGCGGATGCTCGACGACCCGCAGATGAAGAAGGCGATCGCCGCGATCAGCCCGCCGGAGCCCGAGGAGATTGGTCCGGGGAAGGATTTGTCGGGCCGCAACATGAGCCGGATGGACCTCTCGGGGAAGGACCTCTCGGGCGCCAACCTCGAGGAGGCGAACCTGATGGGGGCGCGGCTCGTGGGCACACGCCTCGCCGGTGCCAACCTCAAGCAGGCTGTCCTGATGGAGGCCGACCTCTCCGGCGCCGACCTCTCGGATGCGGATCTGTCGCGCGCGATCCTGACCGGCGCGCGCGCCCCCGGCGCGAGCTTCGTGCGCGCGAAGCTCGACCAGGCGCTGTTCCAGAAGGTGGATCTCAGGGGCGCGACGCTCGCGCAGGCGAAGTGCCAGATGATGATCCTGTCGGACTCGAACCTGACGTCCGCGAACCTGAGAGGGTGCGACTTCTTCAAGGCCTTCGCCGACGCTCCGATCCTGGAGCGGGCCGACCTGTCGGAGGCGCGGCTCGTGCAGTGTACCTTCCAGCGCGCGAAGGCGGAGGGCGTCACGCTCGCCAGGGCGCTCCTGACCGGCAGCAGCTTCGCCGACAGCGACCTCCGCCGGGCGAACCTGGCCGAGGCGCGGGGCGAGGGGACCAACTGGTCGCGCGCCGTCCTGGAGGAGGCGGACTTCCGCTTCGGCGCGTTGCCCTCCGCGCACTTCATGGAAGCGAAGGCCACCGGCGCGGTCTTCTTCGGCGCCGACCTGCGGCGCTCGGAGTTCTACCGGGCCTGCCTCGACCGCGCCGGGTTCGAGAAGGCGAACCTCTTCGGGGCGAACCTAAACAAGTCCGTGCTCAACGGCACCCGGTTCACCCAGACGAACCTCTACGAGGCCAGGTTCCTCGGCGCCGCCGGCAGGGGCTGCGACTTCAACGGCGCGAACCTCGAGCGGGCGATGTTGCCGTCATGATCGACGCAGGGACGATCGAAGCGCGGGTGCGGTCGGGAGAGGAGCTGGCCGGCGAGACGATCGCCGGGGTGGACCTCCGGGGGCGCAACCTGGCGGGCGCGAAGCTGGCGGGGGCGAGGCTCGTCGACGTGTCGCTCGAAGGCGCGTCCCTCGAAGGCGCCGATGTCTCGGAGGCACAGGCCGTCTCCGTCGACTTCGGGCGCGCGAACCTCAGGGGCGCGAAGCTGCGCAAGGCCAACCTGGCGAAGAGCAACCTGGAGGGCGCGGACCTCTCCGGCGCCGACCTCGGCGAAGCGATCCTGTTCGAGGCCCGTCTCGCGGGGGCGAGCCTTCGCGGCGCCAACCTCACGCAGACGCGGCTCGACGTGGCGGACCTGAGGGGGGCCGACCTCGGCAGCGCGACGATCGACAAGGCGTCCTTCGCGCGCGCCGATCTCGACGGGGGCGGCGCTGCGGCAAGCCCGCATCACGGCGTCGGTGTTCGCCGCGGCGACGCTCGTCCGCGCAGATTTCGGCGGAGCCGAGACCGAGCACGTCGTCTTCGTGAAGGCCGATCTGCGGGGAGCCATGCTGCCCAGGGTGCTGGTCGGTGCCATGCTCAACCAGGCCGTGCTGTGCGACCCTGCCCCCGCGCCACCCGCGCCGATCGACCTCTCCGGCGCCGACCTGACCCACGCCTCGCTCGCCGGCCTCGACCTTCGCGGCGCGAACCTGCGAAGCGCGAAGCTGGAGAGCGCCGTCCTCGTCGAGTGCGACCTCACGGGCGCGGACCTCACCGGCGCGGTGCTCAAGAAGTGCTTGCTCCAGAAGGCGGTGCTGCAGGGCGTGAACCTGTCGGGCCGGGCGCTCGATCTCCTCGTCCTCAGCGGAGCCGACCTGACAGGGGCCGACCTCTCCGGCTCCACGCTCGAGATGACGGTGCTCGACGAGGCGAACCTCGCCGGAGCCAACCTCACGCGGGCGCTGTTCAAGCGGACGATCCTGAGGGGCGCGAAGCTCGACGGCGCGGTGCTCACCAGGACCATCTTCCACCAGACCGATTTCGGCGAGGCCGACCTGACGAGGCTCCCGCTCCGCGGCATGTCGCTCACCAAGTGCCTCTTCAACAAGGCGAAGCTCCTGGGGATGGACCTCGAAGGGTGCGACTTCACCGACGCGAACTTCGACGAGGCCGACCTGAGCAGGGCGAACCTGCGGGAGAGCCTGCTCCTCCGCGCGAACTTCCGGAAGGCGAAGCTCGACCTCGCCGACGCCACGGGGGCCAAGGCGAAGGCCGCGTTCTTCGGCGAGGCGTCGCTCAAGGGGGCGAAGCTCGTCAAGGCGATGCTGCGGAACGCGACGTTCACCAAGGCCGACCTCGAGGCCGCGAGCCTGCAAGGGAGCGACCTGCGCGAGGCGGTGATGACGGAGCTCCACGCCCGGAGCGCGTCGTTCTCCGGGGCGCGGCTCGGTTACAGCGATCTGTCGCACGCCGACGTCGCCGGCGCCGACTTCTCCGGCGCCGACCTGCTCCAGGCGAACCTCCACGCCCTCCGCGGGCAGGGCAGCCTGTGGACGGGCGCGAGCCTCGCCGGCGCGAAGCGGACGGATCAGGCCCGGCTGGAGGCGGAGGCGTGGATGCCTCCGAAGGCGACGTAGGAGATGCCGGCGTGAGGCACGAGGCACGAGGCGAGAGAGGGAGAGACCATGATCGACACCGCGGCAAGAGAGGTTCATCGTCCGACGAGGGCGGCCGAGGAGTACCTCGGCCCCGCCGAGGTGCTCGAGGCGCGCGCCCGGGAGGCCGTCGTCCTCTTGCCGGGCGGCGCGACCGCGCGCGCCGAGCTCGCCTTCGCGATGCCGTACGCGCCGGCCGTGAAGGACGTGCTGCTCGTCATCGCGCGCGGCCAGCGGTACTACGCCATCGGCGTCCTCCAGGGCTCCGGGCGGACGGACCTCTCGTTCCAGGGCGACGTCGAGCTCCGGTCCATCAACGGGAGGCTGTCGCTGAGCGGCGACCTCGGCGTCGACGTCCACGGGCCCGAGGTCAGCGTGTACTCGACCGCGCTGCGGATGATCGCCCGCGACGTCACGCAGAAGTTCGAGTCGGTCTTCCAGCGCGTCAGCACGCTGCTCCGCGTCCACGCCGGGGAGACGCAGACCCTCGTGGACCGGGGATCGATGACGCAGGCCAAGAGCGCCGCGATCCTCACGGAGGAGACCGTGACGATCAACGGCCGCGAGGTCCACCTCGGCTGAGGAGGAGCGCTATGCTGCCCGCTTCGAACAAGGGTGTCGGCATGAACATGGGCTTCCCGGACGTGTGCCTCACGCCCGCCGGCCCGGTGCCCGTGCCCATCCCCTACCCGAACATGGCGATGCACGCGATGGCGGCGCCCTTCTGCCCGACCATCCTCCTGAGCTGCATGCCCGCGCTGAACATGGGCTCGATCATCCCGATGACGCTGGGCGACCAGCCGGGCGTCGCGAACCCCCTGTTCATGCAGATGGGGGCCTTCACGATGGGCAACCCCAAGATCGTCCTCCAGTGCCTGCCGGCCATCAACCTCACCTGCCCGACCACGGGCAACATGATGAACAACCCGGTCGGCGCCGTGCTCGTCCCCAGCGTGACCAACGTCTTCTTCACGCGCGCCCTCCGCGATCCGACCGAGATCGAGCGGATGCTCGCGACGCCGGAGGGCGCGGGCCCGGCGGTGGAGGGCGCGCTCCTCCCGGGAGGCGTGGGCCACCTCACGCTCCGATCGTTCCCCGCGGGCGCGCCCTCCGCCGTCTACCACGCGCTGAAGGGGCTGGGCGAACGGGGGATGGGCGCGCTGATCCTGGATTTGCGCGGCAACCCGGGGGGCGAGATGAACGCCTTCCTCCAGCTCGCGGGCGACTTCCTCGAGCCGGGGAGCGAGATCGTGACGATGACCGACGTGGACGGCGACGAGATCGTCCACCGCGCGCGCGCGCCGCACCCGTACGCGTTCCCGCTCGCCGTCCTAGTCGACCGCGGCACGGCCTCCGCGGCGGAGCTCTTCGCCGGGTGCCTGAAGGCTCACGGGCGCGCCACGGTCGTCGGGGAGCGAACGTACGGCAAGGGCGCCGCGCAGACGCTCGTCGCCGCGCCCGGGGGCGGCGCCGTCTACGGGACCGTCGCGTGCTTCACGCTGCCGGACGGGTCCGTCGTGCAAGGGGCAGGCGTCGAGCCGGACCTTCCGTACCCGGACGGAGACGTGGAGGCGTGGAAGGCGGCCGCCGCGGGGCGCCTCCCGGCGGCGCTCGTCGACGCGCTCGCGTCGTTCACGTAACCCGCGTCACGGGAACCGGCCACACATCGCCTTGAGCTCCTCCATCGCGTCGGGGGGAGCTGCAGCGTTACGTGGTCCTGCCGCTCCCCTTCCCGGTACCAGAGCGAGAGCACGGCCACCGGCACGTCCAGGTTCGCCCCCCGGTTCGACGACGCGACGTGGTCCACCCGCCAGGCGACGCGCTCGACCACCTTGCCGTGGTCCACGAGCGCGCCCCGGACGACCTCGCTGCGGACGACCTTCTTGACCGTCGCGTACCCGGGCAAGAGCGCTGCACGGACCTCGCCCGTGTCGCCGAGCCTCGCGAGATCCTCGGCGAGCGCGGCCTCGCTCAGGTCCAGCATGGCGGCCTGGCGCAGCAGGAAGCGGCAGGCCCGGACCGCGCGGGTGAGGACGGCCACGTCCACGCCTACTTCCTGGCAGAACTGGGCGATCATCCGCGTCGATCGTGCTCGGCACGCTCTCGCCGAGGCACGGCCCCAGGACGCGGTAGAGCTGCCTTCTGGCGGCGATCGGCAGGCTCGGCAAGACGGCGAGGTCGGCGCCGATCTCCGGTGACGCCGGGTACCCGCCGAGGCAGCGGAGCGGCGGCGGCATCCGTACGGCGTGGTCCGTCGAGCTGGGGTCGGGAGAGGGCGTCCGCGGCGGGTCGTCGATCATGGTGAGGGGCCTCCGCGGGATCGCCGCGCCGGACGTCTACCCAAGCGGCGCCATTCCAGCAAGCCACCGCCGCCTCGACGACGGAAAAATTCCCGTCGCCGCGATGCCGCGCGGCGACGGCCCTTGACGTGCTCCCGCGCCGGGGTTCTCCTTTTCCCGTGGCCGGCAGTGCTCTACGGGCTCGCGTCCAATCCAACGATTTCCCGTGCGACGCCATCCGGGTCCACCGGTTCACCGGGCACGAGGCGATCTCGCAGCTCTTCTCGTTCGAGATCGAGATCCTCTGCACCGACTCGGACGGCTTCGAAGCGGAGGGCGCCGCCGGCGCCCTGGCGTCGCTGGTGCTCGAGCTGGACGGCGAGGAGATCCGCACGATCCACGGGATGATCGCCCGCGTGGACGATCTCCTCACCACCGAGACCGAGCACAGCGCCTATCGCCTGCTCCTCGTCCCCAGGGCGTACCGGCTCACGCTGGTCGACGTGCAGGAGGTCTTCGTCAACACGTCGATCCCGGACATCGTGAGCCAGAAGCTCGAGCTCGTGGGCCTCGGCGCGACCGACGTCGAGATGCGCCTCAGCCAGGCGTACGCCCCGCGCGACTTCGTCGTCGAGTACCGCGAGACGGATTTGGCGTTCGTCTCCCGGCTCACCGAGCACCTGGGCATCGGCTTCTTCTTCACCCACGAGGGTGGAGACGACAAGATGGTCTTCACCGACCACCCGGAGGGCTACCGCCCCGTCGAGGGGCGCGAGCGCGCCGCCTTCCACCGCCGGGGCGAGGAGCAGGGCATCTTCCGGATCGAGCACCGCACCCAGATCATGCCGCGCACGTGGATGGTGCAGGACTACAACCACCGCTCGCCGCGGCTCGACCTCACGGCGAGCCACGAGTCGGAGGCCGGGCTCGCCGGAGGCGTGATCGAGTACGGCCCGCACGTCAAGACGACGGTCGAGGGCCGGAACCTCGCCCAGACTCGCGCCGAGGAGCGGGAGGCGGCGTGCTGCTTCTATTCTGGAGAGAGCGACGCGTGCACCTTCACCGCGGGGGCGCAGGTGACGCTGGAGGGGCACCCGCGGCTGCCTTCGATGCGCCTCCTGCTCACCGAGGTCGAGCACTCCTACACGGGCGCCGAGAGCGGCGACGGCGAGCACAAGTACCGGAACACGTTCCGAGCCGTCGACGGCGAGAAGCGCTATCGGCCCCCCCGCCTCACGCCCAAGCCGCGGATCTACGGTGTGCTCAGCGGGGTGGTCGAGCCCAAGCCCGGCGGCGACATCGACGCTCACCCGAACATCGACGGGGACGGGAGCTACTCGGTCCGGTTCCACTTCGACGCCTCGCCGCCCCACAAGCGGCCGCGGGCGTCGCACCCCATCCGGATGAGCCAGCCGCTCGCCGGCCCGGGCTACGGGGTCCACTTCCCCCTCCGGACCGGCGTCGAGGTCCTCGTCACCTTCGTCGACGGCGACCCGGATCGCCCGGTCATCCAGGGGGCGATGCCGCACCCGGTCTCCCCTTCTCCCGTCACCCGCGTGAACTCGCTCGAGAGCCGCATCCAGACCCAATCCGGGCTCTCGATCGTGATGAAGGATACCTAGCCTCCGTGTCGGGCGCGACGCTCTATCCGTTCATCGTCTCGACGCTGCCGTGGGAGTCGCGCACCGAGCAGTGGTATCTGACCATCTGCCTGAAGGCCACGTTCGCGCTCGCGCCGCCGAGCCCCGGGAGGAGCCGGCGCTCGCCGCCCAGCAGGACGGGAGCCACGACGACGTGCTCTTCGACCAGGCGCCCCACGCCAGCCTCTACTCGCCGAGCGACTTCGTCCCCTTCAAGCCCCGCGCCGACGTCCTCCTGGTGGGCCATGCGCACGCTCCGGCCGGCGCGCCGACAGAGTCCCTCGTCGTCCGGCTCCGCGTGGGCGACTTCTCCAAGGCGCTCCGCATCCACGGCGACCGCGCGTGGGCAGCGACCCCGGAGGGGACGCGCCCCTCCTCGCCGCGCCCGTTCGCGCACATGCCCCTCCGCTACGAGCGCGCCTGGCGGAAGGGAGACAACGCGGCGGGAATCCCAGGTGGGGATACCACGCGTCCGCCTGCCAACATCGACGTCGCGACGGAAGAGGGGCAGGCCGAGACACCGGGCCTCGGTCCGATCGCGCCTTCCTGGCGCGCCCTCCGGGATCCGAGCGCTCGGGACGCGCTGATCTGGGCCCAGCGCCTGCGCAGCGCGCCCGAGCCGGCGCCGGCCAGCTTCGACCCGGCCGTCTTCAACGCGGCGCCCCGCGATCAGCAGCTCCGCGAAATCGCGCCGGGGACGCCGCTCTTCCTGGAGAACCTCCACCCGCGCGTCGCGAGGCTCGAGACGCGCCTCCCTTCCATCGTCCCGTGCGTGTTCCACGTCGACCCCGCCTCCGGCCAGCCGCGGGAGGTGCAAGCGCGGCTGGACACGCTCTGGATCGACACCGACCGCGAGGTCTTCGTGGTCTCGTGGCGTGGGGTCACCGGCATCGCCGCGCCTGCGGCGGCGGGCGTGGGGCGCGTGCTGGTGGCGGCGCACCCTCCGGGCCAGGCCCCCACCTTCGAGCAGGTCGAGGCGCTCTCACGCCCTCGGAACGCCCCGCCCGTTGCCCCGTCTGCCGCGCACGGAGCGCTCGCACGAACCTCGGCGATCTCTCCGACGTCCGATGCGAGCCCCGCGCCGTTTCCCCTGGCGAGGCCGGGAGCATCCTCCGAAGCGAGCGCCGGACCCATCGCAGGCGCCCCCTGGGCAGGAGTTCCGGCCGCCCCCGTTCCGCGGCCCGGCAAGCACCTCGAAGGGACGTTGCCACTGGGCGCCTCCAGCGACCTGTTCTTCCAGCCTCGGTCCGCCGCCGGAGGGGAGAATCGGCCTGCGCGGAGGGCGTCGCCGACCATGGCGATCCAGCAAGCGCCGCCGGAAGCTCCCGTCGCGCCCTTTCCGCTGGCCGCGCCGGCTCAGGCCGCCACCGCCTCCGAAAAGGTGCCGATCGCCGGCGCACCCTGGACGGGGTTACCTGCAGCGCCGGTACCCCGGCCCGACAAGCACCTCGAAGGCACGATGCCGCTCGGCGCTTCACTCACCGACGTGGTGGCGATGGTGATGAAGGCGGCGAGCTCGCCACCGGCACCGCCCGCGGCCGTGGTGCCCCCGGCCGCTGTGCCCCCACCCGTGGCGCCCCCACCGCCGACGCCCGCTGCGTTCGTGGCGCCGCTGCTCGTCACGCCGGCCGCTCCCGAGCCCGAGCCACCGCCTCCTCCTCCGCCACCACCTCCTCCGCCACCGCCCGCCGCCAAGGCCTTGTGGAGGGAGGATGCTCCCGAGCCTTCGCCGGTGGCCCCGCCGCCGGCGCCGCCACCCCCTCCTGCGCCCGACAAGAAGAAGCAGCTCTACGGGAACTTCAGCAAGAAGCGGTGATCATCGCTCAGGCCGGCGAGAGGACGGGCATGCGCGGGTCGATCGGCCCATGCACCTTCGCGCGGATGCCGGTCGGTGATCGACACGGTGTCGCCGTCGCAGCTCATCCCCTCCGAGATCCAGAGGACGTGGAGCTCGTCCACGCCGGAGTCCGCTCGTGCCATGGCGGCCGTCCCTCCCTCGACAGCGCGCTCCTTGCGAGCCGAGGGCCAGCCCCGATCCGGCTCCGTCCACGGCGGGCGGGCGGGTGGCCCGTGCGCGCCCGTCCGCCGGCGCAGGCTCAGCAGATCCGCGGCAGAGGCTCGGCGAACGGGAGATCGACGAAGCGCTGTCCGCCGACGGACGTGCGCAGCACGACCTCTGCCGCGCGCGCCTCGGTGACACGGCCGATGCGGGCGGCGTGGCGCCCGAGCGGGTGCGCCCGCATGGCCGCGAGCGCCGCATCGGCCTCGGCCTCGGGGACGAACGCGCAGAGCTTGCCCTCGTTGGCCACGAGCATCGGGTCCAGCCCGAGCAGCTCGCACGCGCCGCGAACGACCTCGGAGACCGGGACGGCCCGCTCCTCGATCTCGATCCCCACCCTTCGCCTCGTAGCGATTCTCGACGAGCACGCCGGCGAGGCCCCCGCGCGTCGGATCGCGCATCGCGTGCGTGCCGGGCGCCGCCGCGAGGACCGCCGTCGCGAGATTGTGGAGCGGCGCCGTGTCGCTCGACACGTCCCCCTCGAGCTCGAGCCCCTCGCGGCAGGCTAGGATTGCGACGCCATGGTCGCCGATCTGGCCGGAGAGGAGGATCGCGTCCCCCGGGCGGACACACGTCGAGGAGAGCTCCACGCCGGGCGGGACGATCCCAACCCCCGACGTGTTGATGAAGACCTGATCGCCGCTGCCGCGACCGACGACCTTCGTGTCGCCGGTGACGATCGGGACGCCCACCCGCGCGGCCGCGGCGCGCGCGGACTCCACCACGCGGCGGAGATCCTCCATCGGGAGCCCCTCCTCGAGGATGAACGCGAGCGAGAGCGCGATCGGGTGCGCGCCGCTCACGGCGAGGTCGTTGACGGTCCCGTTCACCGCGAGCTCGCCGATGTCGCCGCCGGGGAAGAAGATGGGGGTGACGACGTACGAGTCGGTCGTGAGCGCGATACGCGCGCCGCCTCCCACCGCGAGGACCGCGGCGTCGTCGAGCCGCTCGAGGGCAGGGTTCCTGAACGCGGGGACGAGGAGCTCCTCGATGAGGCGGGCCGTGAGCAGGCCGCCGCTGCCGTGGCCGATCAGGATCCGATCGCCGGCTGGGAGTGGCAGCGGGCACGCGCCGAACGCAGCCGCGGGCACGTCAGAGGACATCGTTTTCTCCGAGCGCGACATGGACGTGATCCCAGAGGAGGTGGAGCAGGAGGGTGTGCACCTCCTGGATGCGGTGGATGGACCAGCTCGGTACGACGAACGAGAGCTCGCACGCGTCGACGAGCGCGCCGCCGTCGCGGCCGGAGAACCCGATCGTGAGCATCCCTCGATCCCGCGCGTACCGGAGGGCGCGGTTGACGTTCGTCGACGCGCCCGAGGTCGAGATGCCGAGCAGCGCGTCCTCCGCGCGCCCGAGCACCTCGAGCGGCTCGACGAAGACCCGGGAGAAGTCGCCGTCGTTCCCGACCGCGGTGAGCCATGCGACGTCGGCGGGCAGGGCGAGCGCCGGCAGCGCGCGGCGCTTCTCGACGATCGGGTGTACGAACTCCACCGCGACGTGCAGCGCGTCGCACGCGGAGCCCCCGTTGCCGGCGACGAAGAGCCGCCCTCCGCGCCGGAAGCGATCGGCGAGCGCGACCACGCACCTCTCCAGATCGGCCGCCGATTCCTCCACGAAGCGGACGGCGAGATCGGCGCCCTCGCGCGCCTTGCGCACGACGGCCTGCCTCATCGGCCCTGCTCCGGCGGCGACGCCAAGGGATCCTCGCGCCCGCGGCCATAGCGGTAGTAGGCGGCGCACGCGCCCTCGGACGACACCATCGTGGCGCCGAGCGGACGCTCGGGCGCGCACGCGACGGCGAACGCCGGACAGTCGGTCGGCTTCTTCACCCCGCGGAGGACGAGGCCGCTGATGCACGCCTCCGGCTCCCGCGTCGCGATGTCGCCGACGTCGAAGAGCCGCTCCGCGTCGTGCTCGCGGTACTCGTACCGGATGCGATAGCCCGACTTCGGGATCCACCCCACGCCGCGCCACTTGCGATCGGTGATCTCGAAGACCTCGTCGATGACGCGCCTCGCCTCGGGGTTCCCGTCGCGTGGGACGACGCGCGCGTACGCGTTCTCGACCTCGTGCCGCCCGGCCTCGAGCTGGCGCACGGCGAAGAGGAGGCCGTGGAGCAGGTCGATCGGCTCGAACCCCGTGACGACGATCGGCACGCGGTAGCGGCGCGCGAGCGCCTCGTACGCGCGCTGGCCGGAGACGGCGCAGACGTGGCCGGGGCCGAGGAACGCCTGGACGCGGTTGTCCGGCGCCTGGAGCACGCTAGCGATCGAGGGCGGGACGAGGACGTGCGAGAGCAGCATCGCGAAGTTCGACGCGCCCCGGCGCTTGGCCTCGCGCAGGGCCATCGCGTTCGCGGGCGCGGTCGTCTCGAAGCCGATCCCGAAGAAGACGACGCGCCTGTCCGGGCTCTTGCCGGCGATCCGGAGGGCGTCGAGCGGCGAATAGACGACGCGCACGTCCGCCCCCCGGCTCCGCAGGGTGAGCAGATCGGTCGACGACCCCGGGACGCGCAGCATGTCGCCGAAGGAGGTGAAGATCACGCCGGGCTGCACGGCGATCGCGTGCGCTCGGTCGATCGTCTCGAGCGCGGTCACGCACACCGGGCAGCCCGGCCCGTGGACGAGCTCGATCCCGGGGGGCAGCATGCGATCGATTCCGTAGCGCACGATCGAGTGCGTCTGTCCTCCGCAGACCTCCATCACGACCCAGGGCCTCGTCACCTCCGCGTAGAGCTGCCGGACGATGCGCTCGGCGGCGGCGCCGTCGCGGTACTCGTCGAGGTACTTCATCGAGGGGGGACCTCCTCCGGCGGGGCCTCTGTCGCCTCCGTCGCCTCGCCGAGCTGCTCGAGGATGTCCCAGGCGCGCGCGGCCTCCTCGCGGTCCAGCTTCGCGATCGCGAAGCCGACGTGCACGAGGACGAAGTCGCCCGGCCGGGCGTCCGGCTCGTACGCGAGGCATACGTCGCGGGTGATCCCACCGAAGCGCACCCGCCCGAATCGGAGCCCGTTCTCCTCGCGGACGTCGACGATCTCTCCCGGGATGCCGAGGCACATGGGCGCTGCGCGATCCTCGCACCGGCTTCCTTCGGGTCAAGCTCCCGGCGCGACACGGCGCGCGTGGCACGGTTGTTGATGCGCGCCGCCCGGCTGTAACCGGTCGGATCGGAAGGCGGACCAGGATCATGCACGAGCTCGCTCTCGCGGAGAGCATCGTGGACGCGGTCACGGAGCGGATCGGCGACGCGCGCGTCGTGACCGTGCGCCTGCGGGTGGGTCGGCTCGCCGCCGTGCTCCCCGACTCGCTGCGCTTCTGCTTCGACGTGTGCGCGCAGGGGACGCCGCTGGAGGGCGCCGCGCTCCACATCGTCGACGCGCCGGGACGCGGCGCGTGCCGCGCGTGCGGCGCGGAGATCGAGATCGGGGATCTGCTGGCGCGGTGTCCGTGCGGGAGCGCACACGTCGAGGTGATCGGCGGTGAGGAGCTCCAGCTCGAGGCCGTGGAGGTGATGTGACATGTGCGCGACCTGTGGATGCGGCGACGACGACCACGACCACCACCACCACCCGCACGACGGGCGCACGCACGACGGGAGGCGCGAGATCGCGATCGAGCAGGCCGTCCTCGCGAAGAACGACGCGGTCGCCCGCCACAACCGCGCGTGGATGGCCGATCGCGGGATCGTCGCGGTGAACCTCATGAGCTCGCCCGGCGCGGGCAAGACGACGCTCCTGGAGCGAACGATCCGGACCCTCGGAGGCGCCATGGCCCTCTCCGTGATCGAGGGCGATCAGGCGAGCGACCGAGACGCCGAGCGGATCCGAAGGGCCGGAGCCCCGGTCGTCCAGGTCAACACCGGCACCGGGTGCCACCTCGACGCGGAGATGGTGGCGAAGGCGCTCCGGCTGCTCGACCCGGCCCCGCGGTCGCTCGTCTTCGTGGAGAACGTCGGCAACCTCGTCTGCCCCGCGCTCTTCGACCTCGGCGAGCGCGCGAGGGTCCTGGTCACGAGCGTGACCGAGGGCGAGGACAAGCCGCTCAAGTACCCGCACATGTTCCGCCGGGCCGGGGTGGTCGTGCTCAACAAGACCGACCTCTTGCCGCACGTGGACTTCGACGCGAACGCGTGGTGCGACAACGTCCTCCGGGTAAACCCAAAGCTCGCCGTGCTCTCCACGTCGGCGCGGTACGCCGACGGGATCGATGCGTGGCTCGGCTGGGTCCAGGAAGCGGCGACGTGACGGCGGCGGCGGACCCGAGCGGCGCAGGCGCCGGGCCGAAGGCCGAACGCGAGGTCGATCCGCGCGAGCAGGCCGACCGCATCGCCGTGCTGCTCGACGAGTGCTCGGCACGATCCGCGATCCATTGTGGGCGCTCGGCTACCTCGTGGTGTTCGGCGCCGGCACCATCGCAGGGATGCTCCTCGTCACGACCGCCCTGGCGATGCCGATCGCGTACGCGGCCGGCCGCTTCGATCGCCTCCACCGCCGGCTCGGCCTCGTTTCGGGCCTCTTGAGCCTCGCGTTCGGGGTCTTCCTCTTCTACGAGATCGGCTTCGTGCACGGCCTCTTCACGGGCCGGCCGGAGTGGACCCCGGAGTGATCGCGGCGGAGGCGCTTCGCTTCAGCGCCCACGCGCCCGTGGCGCTCGCGGGGACATCAGGGTCGTCAACGAGAGCTCCGATTCGAACCGTTCCGCGTGGCGCCGGGCGTGCTGCTCTGCGGCGTGGCGGCGCCGAAGCCCGACGACGTGTGGGTGGTAGAATGGTCGTTCGGGCTACGACGACGCGCGCCCCATGAACAGTACGTTGCCCGCGCCGTCCTGGAGGAGCCACAGGAAGGGGTGCGTCGCCTCGAAGACGATCGGCCGCGGCGGGGGCGCCGCCGGAACCGCATTCACGACGACCGTCGCCGCCGCGGCTTCCGTCCCCTCCTCGTCGATCGAGACCCTCGCCTTCTGGATCACCCTCGACAGGAAGAGGTTGTCGTCGCGCCCCTCGTGCGGCGCGATGCCCGAGAAGTCGGCCTTGTCCTTGTCGAACGCGTTGCGCATGCCGAGGTCCTCGAGCGACTCCCCGAGCGAGACGCGCGCCTCCGCGGTGAGCTTCGGGAAGGTGACGATCACCTCGCTCCAGGTCGTCGGGGCCGCGAGCCACGCGTCAATCGTCGCGCCCGTCATCTTCTCCTCGATCTCCGCGAGGCCGAACGTCTTCGTCGGCAGCACGACGACCATCGAGTAGGCGCTCTTGCCAGCCTCGCCGTAGGGCATCGAGAGGATCTGCGCGTCGGGCGTCTCCGCGTAGCGGAAGCCCGCGTCCTCATGCATCAGCGCCCTCTTCACGTCGCGGCCGGGCGCGACGTGGAACGCGCCCTCGCGGGTCTCGGACGCCTTGAACGCGTGCGACCACTTCCCCCGGAAGTAGGTCGCGTTCACGAGGACGAGACGCGTGGACCTGTCGAGGTCCCCCTCCCGGAGCGTGTCCTGGATCTCGTGCTCCGTCTTCTTCGCGATCCAGTCGTTGATCGTGAGGCGCGCCGGCTCGAAGGCGCCCGCGAAGTCGACCTTCTGCAGCGGTGCGGCGAAGCGGTCCTTCATCGCGTCGAGGAACGGGCTCGCGAAGCGGAGCGTGCGCTCGCCCCAGGTCGCGTTCGCCACGCGCAGCGTCACCTTCGGATCGCCGCCCGCGTTCCAGCGGCGGACGGTCGCCGACACCTCGGTCGCGACCTTCTCGAGGTCGGCGTCGAAGCCGAGCACGGCGCCCATCTGCTTCGCGGTGTCCCCCTTCGCCCCGACGTACGCCATCGCGAGCGCGACGCGCGCGCTCGCCGGGGAGAGCACGAGGTTCCCCTCCCTCCCGCGCTGCGTCCCGTAGAGGCGCGCGGCGAACGCGTGGTCGCCCGCCGCCGGCGGCGCGACCGTCGTGTCGGCGCCGGCGCTCGACGCGCTCCCGTTCGTGTCCGGCGCGTGCGCCGCGGTCTCGGCCGACGCGGTGGCCGCGGGGGTGCCCGTCGCGATGACGCGCGACGACTTCGCGCACGCGACGAGGGGGAGGGCGACGAGGGGGAGGAGGGCGAGGGGGAGGCGGCTGCTCCGGTTCATGTCCCGCATACTACGCGCGGCTCGCGCAGAAGATCCGCGGCGCGCGGAGGCTCGGTGAGTGTAGGGTGGGAACGCCTCCGCGCGTTGTCGCGCCACCGGGACGTCAGACCGGGGTTCCGGGTCGAGCTGCTTCGGCGACGGCCCTGGATCGCAGCCACGTCGTGAACGCCTCGAGCTTCGCCTGGACAGGAGCTGCCACTCGATGAAACTCCAACCGATTGCCCTCGCATACGCCCTCCTCGCAGGCTGCCACGCCGCGCCTCCACCGCTGCCCGCGCCCCCGGCGCCAGCACTCCAGCCCTGCCCCACCGTGCCGGCCCCGCCGCCCGCGCCGCCGGCGCCACCGCCGTCGCTGAAGCGGCCGTGGCAGCGGATCACCGAGGTGCCGATCATCCCCGGAGAAGCGGTGGGACCGATCCGGATCGGCATGCGCCGCGACGAGGTGGAGGCGCTCGGCGTGCTCCAGCAACACCCGCGCTACGAGCTGGAGACCATCCCGTACCGGGTGATCTACGACGACGCCGATCGGGTGAAGATCGTCCTGATCTCGCTCCTCTCCGCGCCGGCGGACGTGCGCATCGATCGCGTCACGCTCCCCCGGGGCACACGCTTCCTGGAGGCGCACAAGCTGCTCGGCGATTGCACCAAGCCCGACATCGGGTTCGGCGGCGGCGCCTACACCTGCCACGGGGGCAAGATCCAGGTGAGCGGCGGCAGCGGCAGCCCGTACGAGCTGTGGATCGGCACCTCCGCGCCGCAGTGAGGCGACACCGCGGCAGCCGCGGCGGTGAGGCCCGGCCCCGCCGTATGGAATCACCGACGCGCGCCTGGCATCGTCCCCGCACGATGAGCGCGTGCCTCCTCCCCACCCTCTCGGCGCCTTCACGGACCGCGTGTCACGGTGATCCTGCTAGTTGCACTCCGATGCCCTCGTCTTCCTGCGACGGAAGTACTCGAGGCAGGGCGGGTCGAGGTCCGTGAGGTCGGCGCAACTGACGTTCTCGGACTGCACGCGGATGTGCGTGAGCGCGAGGCGGCACTGATTGCAGCAGCTCTTCGGCGGCGTCTCAATCACCGGCTGCGGCGGCGCGTTGTGCGGCTGCCCCCCCACGTCGGCGCCCTTGTCGGCGTCGGACGCCTCCGCCTGCTTGGGCGGGGTGGTACAAGCGGGCACGGCGAAGGCGATCGTGGCGGCGGCGCAGAGCGCACGGACCATCCACAATCGATACCGGAGCGCGCGCCCGAGCGCAAACCCGAAGCGGGCGAGCGCTCGGGCTACGACGACACGCGCCCCATGAACAGCACGTTGCCCGCGCCGTCGTGGAGGAACCACAGGAAGGGGTGCGTCGCCTCGAAAACGATGGGCCGCGGCGGGGGCGACTCCGGAACCGCACCCACGACCACCGTCGCCGCCGCAGCTTCGGTCCCCTCCTCGTCGATCGAGACCCTCGCCCTCTGGATCACCTTCGACAGGAAGAGGTTGTCATCGCGCCCCTCGTGCGGCGCGATGCCCGAGAAGTCGGCCTTGTCCTTGTCGAACGCGTCGCGCATGCCGAGGTCCGCGAGCGGCGCCCCGAGCGAGACGCGCGCCTCCGCGGTGAGCTTCGGAAAGGTCACGATCACCTCGCTCCAGGTCGTCGGGGCCGCAAGCCACGCGTCGATCGTCGCGCCCGTCATCTTCTCCTCAATCTCCGCGAGGCCGAACGTCTTCGTCGGCAGCACGACGACCATCGAGTAGGCGCTCTTGCCGGCCTCGCCGTAGGGCATCGAGAGGATCTGCGCGTCGGGCGTCTCCGCGTAGCGGAAGCCCTCGTCCTCGTGCATCAGCGCGCGTTGTACGTCGCGGCCGGGCGCGCCGTGGAACGCGCCCTGGCGGGTCTCGGACGCCTTGAACGCGTGCGACCACTTCCCATGGAAGTACGTCGCGTTCACGAGGACGAAACGCGTGAACGTGTCGAGGTCCCCCTCCTGGAGCGTGTCCCGGATCTCGTGCTCCGTCCTCTTCGCGATCCAGTCGTTGATCGTGAGGCGCGCGGGCTCGAAGGCGCCCGTGAAGTCGACCTTCTGCAGCGGTGCGGCGAAGCGGTCCTTCATCGCGTCGAGGAACGGGCTCGCGAAGCGGAGCGTGCGCTCGCCCCAGGTCGCGTTCGCCACGCGCAGCGTCACCTTCGGATCGCCGCCCGCGTTCCAGGCGCGGACGGTCGCCGACACCTCGGTCGCGACCTTCTCGAGGTCGGCGTCGAAGCCGAGCACGGCGCCCATCTGCTTCGCGGTGTCCCCCTTCGCCCCGACGTACGCCATCGCGAGCGCGACGCGCGCGCTTGCGGGGGAGAGCACGAGGTTCCCCTCCCTCCCGCGCTGCGTCCCGTAGAGGCGCGCGGCGAACGCGTGGTCGCCCGCCGCCGGCGGCGCGACCGTCGTGGCGGCGCCGGTGCTCGACGCGCTCCCGTTCGTGTCCGGCGCGTGCGCCGCGGTCTCGGTCGGCGCGGTGGCCGCGGGGGTGCCCGTCGCGATGACGCGCGACGCCTTCACGCATGCGACGAGGGGGAGGGCGGCGAGGGGGAGGAGGGCGAGGGGGAGGCGGCGGCATCGGCTCATGCCCGCCCAGTACGCGCGGCGCGCGCGGAAGATCTGCGGCGCGTGGAGGCTCGGCGAGCGCTAGGTCGGAGCGCCTCCGCGCGCTGTCGCGCCACCGGGTCGTCTCAGGCATGAGATCCTCTCAGCGGTCGCCGCCAGTTTTCGCTCCTCGAGCCACTGCCCCCACGGCTGCGCGGATCACCGACTGGAACTTGGATCCCGGCCACGTCGTCGAACGGCGCGTACGCTTCGCCGAAGCGCTCGGCCGCCCAGCGTGACGAGGCTGTCCCTGAAGAGGGGCACACCGGACTGCCTCGACCGTTCAATGTCACTGGAACCGACCGAGGCATCATGGTCAGACGGCGTTGCTTCGAGAGGCGACGGCGTTGGGTCCAGGGAGGACGGCGTTGCTTCGAGAGGCGACGGCGTTGGCTCGGGAGGCGACGCCGTCTCGTCACGACGCGGTGCGCTCGTAGCTTCCGGCCGCGGCACTCGGCTCAGGGTGCGCTGCGCCGTGGCGTGGCCTTGGTCGTGTCGAGGGTGTCCCGGCCGAGGGCGCTACGACATGCGCTCGGCGATCCTCGACCAGGCATCGACGAGGGCGCGGAAGCTCGGTATGTGGCGCGCTGCAACCCGCTCTCGCAACGCCTGGAGGTAATGCGCCTTGAGGGCCTCGCCCGGGCTCTTCTTCGCGTAGACGAGGTTCCGCTCTTCGAACATGGCCCGGAGATAATGCTCGTGAAACTGGGCGCGCGTCGCGAAGGTGGGAGGGGCCCTCATCGTCTCCGGATCGTCGAGGCGAACGTCGAAGAACCGCCTGCACTGGACGAGCCGGTCCGTGGTGGGGTTCGTGGCCATCATCTTGGCGTTTCCGAGGAGCCAGGTCTCGATGCAGCAGTTCTGCACGATGACCTCAGTCTCGAAGTGGGCGTTGCCTGTCCGGACCCCCGTCTCCTCCTCGGATCGGACGATTTCCTCGGTGAGCTCGCGGAGCTTGTCGCCCACGGGCATGTCCTCGGCATCGACGCACACGAAGAAGTGGCTCACGCCCGGGTTCCGGCGGATGTCCTCGTGCGCCTGGGGATCGACTCCAGGTAGGCAGGGTAGCCGTTGCACGAGAGCAGGTAGAAGTTGTAGCTCCGGAGGTCGTCAGGGTTTTGAACCTCGACCATCCTCGGCAGCATGTGCCCGAGCCACGCCGGGTAGATCTTCTTCTCGGTGCGTCTCCCCTCGAGGAGGATCGCGGATCCGCGCAAACTTCTCGGGCTTGAGCCGATTGATCATATAGGCCAGAAGCGTGGGATGCGCGCGCCGCGTACGGGGCTCACGCAGCATGATGTCCAGCTTGCCTTCGGGGTAGATGTAACGGACCACGTCGTCGAGGACCGAGCGCTGGGCCACATGAATATCAGGCCTGGCCTCGATGACCGCGATTCGGTTCAGCTCCCCCGCGATCGGCTGGATGACGGCCTCGGGCTCGAGCAGGCTCAGCGCCGGGATCTTGGTCTTGCCGACGCCAGAGGCGCCGACGAGCAGGTTGATCTGGTCGAAGTCCATGACGTTCAGATGCCAACCCGTATCCAGGTCGCGGTACTCGAACGTCTTGATCTTCACCTGGGTCGATCCTCTGGGCGATTCTGGGTCCAGGCGAACACCCCCGTCAAGGAAAGTAGCCGCCGCGACGCGCGTCGGGCAGCACCCCGAACACCGGGCACCCGCCGTAGTCGGGCAGGCGCGGCCGTTCGCCTGTCGCCCGTGACGCCGTGCACGCCGATCGCCGGGTACGGGATGAGCACGAGCTCGTTCGACGTGGCTCTCGCCGTCATCTCCAGCCGAGGCGGTCGAGCACATGGCGCGCCCGCGCTCTCCCGGTCTCCACGTACAGCCGCCGCAGCGCGGGGTCGAAGAGCGCCGAGAGCATGCCGCCGGGGAGCGGATCGACGGGCCGGATGGAGACGATGGGCACGGGACGCGCGACGAAAAGGCCCAGCTTGGCCTTGACCGACTCCACCGTGTCGCGGAGAAACCCGTGCTGGACGACAGCGGCGTCCAGCTCCACGAGCGCCTCCTCCAGCATCATGCAGCGGCGGAGGTACTGGTACTGCCACTCGCCGAAGACCATGTCCATCTGGTGCCCGACGAGGGCGAGCCCGCGGTACTCCTCCGCAGGCGCGGGGACGTGGGCGGGCGATGGCGTCACGACGACCACGGCGTCCAGCGACCGGCCCTGGTCGGCGCCGAACGCGCTGAGGATGGGCAGGTTGTTCACCAGGCCGCCGTCGCAGCACGGGCCGAGACCCGGCACGTCGACGGGCACGAAGAGCACGGGCAGGGCCGCCGAGGCGGTGGCCGTCAGGAAGACGCGATCGAGGCGCTCCGGCGTGTCGAAGTCGTCGTCGGCGAAGCGCTGCGTCTGCGCGTAGGTCGTCGCGGGCTCGCCGTCGAGGTGCCCCTGGACCCCCCGGAGCGGCGCGAGCACGGTGTGCAGCTCGACGCGCGCCCCGCACGACGAGGTGCTGGGCTTCACGTGTCGCCGGAGCAGCGCGAGGAGCTTCTTCCGGTTGGAGAGCCCACGCAGACCGAGGATCCCGCGCCAGTCCAAGCTGATGATGCCTTCGATGCCACCCTCCCTCTCCCAGGCCCCGACGATGTCGGCGACCGCCTCCTCGGTGCGGTGCGCCCGGACACCGGCCGCGAGCGCGACGCCGTTCAGCGCGCCGGTGCTCACGGCGACGATGCGGCGCACCGTGACGGGTCGGCGCAAGAGCTCGTCCAGCACCCCCGCCTCGAAGGCGCCCTTCATGGCCCCGCCGCCCAGGATCAACGCGATGGCGCGCGTCATCGCCGCACGACCACGTTCGCCGCTCCCGGGTAGGTCACGAGGTACGCGCTCACCTGGCCATCCAGCGCGAGGAACTCCACGTGGGCCCGCGGATCCTCCAGGACGCGCGTGAGCGCGAAGAGGCCGTCGAGGGGCCGCGTCAGGAGCACGAAGCGCGGGTGGGCGGCGACGAAGCGCTTGTACTCGCGGACGTGGACGTCACGGAACCGCTGCAAGCCCTCGAAGGCGAGGGCCGAGGTGTCGTACCCGCGGATCCGCACCTCCGCTTCGGGGTCGATGAGGGCGAAGAACCGGCTCGCGTCCCGGGCGTCGGCCTTCCGGTAGATGGCGAGGAACGCGCGATCGCCGTCGAAGACCACGGGCAGGCCCGTGCAATCGGCGAGCTTCGTCGCGCAGGCGGCGTACGCTTCGTTCGACGAATCGCTTCGCTTCCATTCGCCGCGCAGCTTGAGCAGCGGCAGGGGGAGCAGCACGACCATCACCACGACGGCGAGCCGCTGGGCCGTCCGGCCGGACAGCGCGACGCCCCTCCCGAGGAGGATCGCGGCGCCGATGACGGTGATCAGGCCAAAGCGGAAGTAGTAGGCGTGGACGACCAGCTTGGCGAGCACCCACATCACGCACGGAACGGCCAGGAGCCCGAGCGCGGCCGCGAGCTCCCAGCGCGCGGCGCCTCCCTGCGCGGGGCGCGGCGGCGCCTCCCGGCGTGACCACGAGAGCACCGCCAGGAGGACGAGGACCGCGCCCACCGGCAGCCACAGGCCGCCGAGGAGCTTCTCGTAGGCGACCTCAATCGAAAACAGGCGGTCCGGCGGCGCCCAGAAGTGCGTCGAGTATCCCGCGTTGGCCTTTGCGAACCAGTAGAGCGGAGCCTCGTTGAGGGCCCCTCCGAGGAGCGCGAGCGCCACGGGCCTGTCGATGGCCCGGCAATCCATGGCGCGCAGGCCCTCGGCGAGGGCGAGGGGCGCGAGGACTAGGACGGCGTAGTAGTGGGTCCACAGCGTCACGGAGAGCGCGACGAAGAGGAGCAGCGGCGCCGCGCGTCCGCGCTCCGGCGCGAGGCAGCGCTGCCACGCCAGGAGGGTGACGCAGGAAGCGCCGAACACGAGGCCGTAGGCCCTCCCCTCGCAGGCGTAGACCATGACCACGCTCGACGCGACGAGCAGCGCCGCGATCGCGCCGGCCGCCGCCGTCGCCCGCGCAGCGACGAACCGGTAGAGGGACACGAGCCCGATCCAGACACCGATCATCGCGGGCAGCCGCAGGCCGAACGGGCCGTCGCCCACGAGCGCCATCGCGTAGTGCGAGAGCCAGTAGGAGATGGGCGGATGGTTGTCCATGCCCCCCCGCAGCGCGCGCCAGATGGACGCGGCGTCGGGGAGCTGGGCGACGTAGAGGGTGAAGACCTCGTCGAACCAGACCGGCTTTTGCCGGGAGATCGCCGCGCAGACCGCGAGGTGGAGGACGAGCGAGGCGACGAGGAGCAGCGCCCCGGCCGCGGGGCTCAGGCGGAAGAGGTGGCGCAGGTAGTCGACCCAGACCCGGGTGCTCACCTTGCTCGCGCCGGTAGCGCGCTCCTGGAAGACGTAGCCCACCTCTTCGATCCGGCGGATCTCGGCCCGGGCGAGGACCTCGACGAGGATCTTGTACCCGAGCGGGCTCATCCGCGCTCCGGCGACGGACGCGCGGCGCACCATGAAGAAGCCGCTCATCGGATCCGAGACCCGTCCGATCACGCCGGGGACCAGCAACGCGCCGACGAGCTGCGCCCCGCGGGAGAGCGCGCGGCGGTAGAGTGGCCAGCCCGCCGTGCCGCCGCCGGCGACGTGCCGGCTGGCGACCGCCAGGTCGGCGCCGCCATCGACGGCGCGGAGGAGCGAGAGCGCAACCTCCGGCGGGTGCTGGAGGTCGGCGTCGATGACCGCCAGGATCTCGCCGCGGGCAGCCTGCCAACCCCGGATGACCGCCGTCGCGAGCCCCCGCTCGCCGATCCGTCGCATGCCCCGCACCTGCGGGAAGCTCGGCCATCAGCGCGCGGACGACGTCCCAGGTGCCGTCGGGACTGTCGTCGTCCACGACGATGATCTCGTAAGCAGAGGAGAGCGGCCCGTCGAGCGACGCGGTGAGGCGCTCCACCAGCGCCCTCAGGTTCTCGCGCTCGTTGAACGTGGGCACGACGACCGAGAGCCGAACGGGCAACGCGTGTCCTCCATCGGCGCGCGCTCCGATCGCGAGGGCGCCGGTGGGCACGGGCAGCTCGCCCAACGAGGGCTGGGCCTCGGACCGGAGGACGCTCGTCATGGACACCCCACTTCACCTGGGCTCGTCTCGCTCGGCGACCGGAGCCCGGTGGAGGCGAAGCTAGAGCGAAACGGCAAGCCGTCAAGGAAAGCGCCGAGAAGGCGCAGTCGCGCTGTACGGGACCGACCGCGGCACACGAAGCGCGCTGCAAAGGTGCTCCGTCACCTCGTCCACGACGCACGGCGGTGGTTGTGCCGGCGCGCCGGCCTCGGATACGCTCCGCGCATGGACGACGATCATGGAGCGCTGAAGGAGGCCACGGCGGCGGCGGTGCTGCACGGGCCGGGAGAGGCTCCTCGGGCGCTGCGCGAGGCGGTCGCGCGCGGCGAGCCGCCGGAGGACCTGCGCGAGATCGTCGAGAAGATTCGCCGCCACGCGTACCGCGTGACCGACGAGGACGTGGCGGCGCTCCGCGCCCGATACAGCGAGGACCAGATCTTCGAGATCGTGGTGGCGGCGGCCTTCGGCGCCGCCGACGAGAGGCTGCGCGCCGGGCTGCGCGCGCTGGAGGAAGCATGAGGCTGGCCAACGTCGAGCGGGGCGACGGGATCAAGCACCGGTTGCTCTTCGGCGTCATCCGCGTCGTATCGGGCCACCGGGCGCCGGACGTGATCCGCACGCTCTCCTACCGGAAGAAATTCTTCGGCGGGCCCCACGCGCACCACACCCAGGCGGTGATGCGCGGGCCGTCGGAGTGGTCGGTGGGCGAGCGCGAGCTCTTCGCGGCGTTCGTGTCGAACCTCAACAAGTGTCGCTTCTGAACGCAGGCGCACGCCGCGGTCGCGGCGGCATCCCTGAGCCCGGACGTGACCCGCGAGGTGCTCGACGACCTCGCCACCGCGCCCATCGACGAGAAGCTGCGCGCCACGCTCGGGCTCCTCCAGAAGATGACGCTCGAGCCCGAGCGCCTCACGGCCGACGACGTGCGCCCGGTGCTGGCGCTCGGCGTATCGCGCCGGGCCGTCGCGGACGCGATGCACGTCGCCTTTCTGTTCAACATCTACGACCGCCTCGCCGACACCTTGGGCTGGGACGTGCCCCCGCAGGAGGGCGGCTATTACCAGTCGGCCGCGCGCATGCTGCTGAAGCGGGGTTACCAGTAGCGCCTCCACGGCGCTCCATTCCGGTGAGGACATCTGCCGCAAGCCGCACGCGTGATGGCCGCCGTGTAGTCACCCTGCGGAGAATTGATCCGGACGCTCCCGTCGCCTGTCGGGGCTCGACCTATCGCGCCCTGAAAATCCCAATCGTTTCGCTCCATTGATGTCTGCCCCAGCGTGGGTTTGGCAATCTCGCCCACGCTGTCGGATCTCGGTATTTCGGTATGATGGCGCGGATGCCCAGCGGCATGTCCATCAAGCCCGGGACGATCGTGGACCGCTACGCGATCGAGGGCGTCATCGGTCTCGGCGCGATGGGGTGCGTGTATCGGGCACGGGACATGCGTCTCAACCGGCCCGTCGCCCTGAAGGTCCTGCTCGAGGCGGACGGCAAGCGGGGGGCACCCGCCGCTCGCCTCCTCCGCGAGGCCCGTTCGGTCGCGTCCTTCCAGCACCCGAACGCCGTCACGATCTTCGACGTCGGCGAGTATGACGGGAGCCCGTACATCGCCATGGAAGCTCGTCGATGGCTGGACGCTCGCCGAGCTCGCGGAGCGCAACGACGTCCGGTGGGCGAGGAAGCTGAGCTGGCTCCTGGACGCCGCGCGTGCCCTCGGCGCGGCGCACGCGGCGGGGCTCGTCCACCGCGACGTGAAGCCGGACAACGTCATCGTGCGGCCCGACGGGTTCGCGAAGGTCGTCGATTTCGGGATCGCCAGGCGCGTCGCTCCGGAGCGCGTGAACCGGGGGCTCGAGCACCAGCCGATCATGGGCACGCCGCCCTACATGTCGCCGGAGCAGCTCATCGGCAACGCCGTCGACAGCCGATCGGATCAGTTCTCGTGGGGGGTGATGTCGTACGAGCTGCTCGCAGGGGTGTCGCCCTGGGGCGGGGCGTGTTCTTTCTCGGAGCTCGTCTCCGCGATCATCGCCGCGAACGTGCGCCCCCTGTTCGAGCACGTGCCGGATCTGCCCCCGGAGGTCGAGGCCGTCATCCGGCAGGCGATGAGCAAGTCGCAGGCCGAACGCTTTCTTTCCATGAACAACATCGTCGCGTCCTTGGACTCGTACACCGAGGGGATGTGGGCGCCGCCGCCGAAGCGCAGCGGAAAGCAGGACGCGACGGCCATACCCCCGTCCAGCGGCCTCCGGTTCAGCACCCATGAGCACGGTACGACCGCCGTCTGCTCGAGCTCCGCGACTGTGGAGATCTCGGACGCCGCGACCGCCCGAGGTCGAGCGGAGCGGAGCTGAGGAGCCTGCCGTGCACTCTCGATCCTTCATGACGACCGGGACGCGCGGCCTGTCGCACTTCATGCCAATGGCGCACTGCTCGGAGCGAGCGTCGGGGATGGGCAGCGCGCATATCCACGCAGCGAGATGGGCTGGGACGAGCGTGATCTTCGAGAAGACTTACGAGAGATTCCTGGGCGCCTGTCAGGACATGCGCTGGCACCGGGCACGGATAGCCAAGCCGGTCGTACACGACCTCCTTGCGTCCCGCATCGACGACGGCCTCCCGAACGAGGCGCTCCTCTCCCACCTGATCGCGGAGGCGCTCCTCCGGCGCATCGACGAGGGCCTGCTCGCGTCGAAGAACATCTACCTTCAAAGGCACGACCTGTCGCAGATCGACCTGTTCTATGCGATGCGCCGGACGTACCCGCACGTGCCCGCCAGCCACGCCGTCGCGAACCAGATCCTCGCGAGCGCGCTGCGCGAGGAGCGGGAGGCGATGCTCCTGGACATCGGCACCGGGAAGGGCCTGCAGCTCGCCGACCTCCTCCGCCTCCTGGCCGACAATCCCGGCCGCCTCGAGCGCCTCGATCTCGTCGCCCTGGATCCCGACGCCCGGAACCTCGATGCGGCCGAGACGGCGTTCGATCGCCTCCGCCCTGCGCTCGGCTACGCGCTCGCCGTGCACCGCGTGGAGAAGCTGTTCGAGGACACGAACGCCGACGACGAGCGCGCGCTCCTCGCCATCGGCGGCGACGCCCTCTACGTCAACGCGGCGTACGCGCTGCACCACACCACCCACCCGCTCCACGACGTCGACGCGCGCACGGTCCTGCTGCGGCGCGTCGCCCGCCTCTCCCCACGGCTCTTCACGCTCGTCGAGCCCAGCGCGAACCACGACACCGAGGACCTCGCCACCCGGCTGCACTCGTGCTGGGAGCACTTCGGCACGGTCTTCGACCTCGTGGATCGGTCGGACGCGCCCCCCTCCCACAAGTTCGTCGTCAAGCAGACGTTCTTCGGGCGCGAGATCAACGACATCTTCGGAGTCGGCGACGCCTTCCGGTGCGAGCGGCACGAGCCGTACGAGTCGTGGCTGCTCCGCGCGGCGAAGGTGGGCCTCTCGCCGCGTCCGCTGGGCCGGCTCACCGTCAATCTGCCGTCGTACTGCGACCTCGCCATCTCGGACGGGCTGATCCGGCTCGGCTACCGAGGCGTGCCCCTCATCGCAGTATTCGCCTACGAGACCGACCCGGCGTACCCGCGGAGCGGCCGCTGGAGCGGGCCGCCCCCGAGCAGCGCCAGAGCCCACGGCAAGCCCCCCTCCTGGAGGAGGCCGCGATGAGCACGCGGTTCACGATGAGGGGAGACCCCCCACACCCCCCGGCCCAGCCGGACTCGGCCCCCGTCCACGCGATCCCCGCCCAGCCGGACGGCGAGCTCCTGGTGCACGGCGCGCTGGTGGCGGGCTACGCGCAGGCGTGCGTGAACCTGCACATCGTCGCCGGGCGGCGCGCCGCCGAGCTGGTGCGGGACCTCGACGTCACCCGGTGGTACCCGCTCTCGCGCTGGCGGGAGGCTCGAGAGGGTCGTCGTCCAGGCCTACGAGCACAGCGACGCGATCATGGTCAAGGTCGGCATGGAGATGATGGCCGGCTGGTACCACTTCGGCCCCGGCAAGGATCTCATCCGGAGCGGGGCCGAGTTCCTCCAGTTCCAGACGGGCTCGAACGGCTTCACGAGCGTGGTCCGCGGGCCGCCCGAGCTCGTCGGGGCCTTCGAGAATCCGGCTCTTCGACCCGGACGCGGGGAGGGCGGTCGTACATTCGACGACCCCCTTCAACCGGAAGATGGAGTGCGGCGTCCTCATCGGCGGCATCCTCGCGCCTTCGGACGTCGAGTACGTGGACGTCGACAATGAGGCAGACCCCAATCTCCTAGAAGTAGAGTTTCACTGATGTCGAGCGCAGACCTCCAACCCCCCGCCACGGGCCTTCGCCACGTGGGAGACCCCCAACCCCCCGCCACGGGCGTCAAGCCGAGCGCGAAGCTCGACGAAGTGCTCGCGCAAGGGGACCCTTCGCGCATGGGCTCCCTCTCCACGGAGGAGCTCGCGCGCTTCTTCTGGAGGTACAAGGGCCTCGAGAAGCAGCTCGAGCGAGAGCGCGCGTTCTGGTCCGCGACGAACGACAACCTGAAGATCGCGTACGAGCGGCTCGACGAGCAGGAGCGCGAGCTCGCCAAGGCCTACGGCATCATCCAGGAGGACCTCTCGGTCGCCCGGCAGGTGCAGTCCGCGTACCTGTCGAAGGTGCCCGCCGAGGTGCAGGAGGACCTCGAGATCGCCATCTACCACCGGCAGCTCACCGAGATCGGCGGCGACTACTACGACTTTTTCCGCATCTCGAGCGAGAGGTACGCGATAGCGCTCTACGACATCTCCGGCCACGGCGTATCGGCTGCGCTGATCATGGCGTACTTGAGGGCCCAGTTCATGCGTGGGCTGGAGCACCACGACACGCCCCGCGGCGTCGTCGAGTGGGTCAACGCCGCCTCGTACGACTTTCTCCGGGAAGTCCGGCGCTACGCCACGGTCAACTTCGTGGCCTTCGAGCCGAGGGCGATCCGCTACGTGTGTGGCGGCGGCTACGGCCTCCTGGTGCGGAACGGCGTGCAGCACGCGTTCACCAAGAAGGATCCGTTCCTCGGCCTGCGCCGGAAGACGTACAACGAGCACGAGCTGCCCTTCGAGCCGGGCGACGTCCTCGCCCTCTACACGGACGGGATGGTGGAGGCCCAGGACCGGGGCAGCGTCGACTACGGCGTCCGCCGCTTGAACGATCTCGTCGCGCAGAGCGCGTGGCTCCCGCCGCAGGCCATCCTCGATCGCTGCGTCGCGGACTACCGGGAGTTCCGGGTCGCGGACGCCGACGATCTCACGCTCATGATCATGCGCAGGCGAGCCCATGCGCGCCCCTCCGTGCGATGATCGACGCGCAGAAGCTCGCCCAGACGAGGATCGACGCGCGCCTCTCGATAGCGCCCGCGTGGAACGTGGTGGACGACGTGGCGGGGCTCCTCGGCGAGTCGCTGCTCGAGCTCCTGTCGATGTTCTACCCGATGCGCGTCTGCAAGAAGGCGAACGTCGTGGTCACGGAGCTCGTGACGAACGTCCTCGAGAACGTATCGGACCACGAGAGCGGCTTCGTGCTCGGGCTGAGGATCGATGAGGAGCGCCTCGTCGTGGACGTGACGAACCGGGCGACGGCCGCGCAGTTCGAGGTGGTGAGGGCGCGGCTCCAGGCGATCGCCGACGCGCCGAACCCGAAGGACCTGCTCCGCGACACGATCCGGCGCCGGCGCGCCGACCGGCTGAAGGGTGGCCTCGGCCTCATGCGCCTCGCGGTCGAGAACCGGTTCTGCCTCGAGGCCACGTACGACCAGGGTAACCTCATGGTCCGAGCGGTGTTTACCCTGAAGGGTCTCGCATGAAGGTTCTAGCGTACGGAGAGATCATGGACGGAGGGGCGAGCGTCTTCCACTCCGTCGCGCGCCTGGACGGCGCCCACCTGTTCCTGATGTTCGAGGGCGTGATCCGCATCGACAACCCGTACCGGCACCTCTCGGGCTACCTCTCCGAGCTCACGGGCCTGCTCCCGACGCTGCGCGTGGTAGAGACGACGCTCAACTTCGTCGGCCTGAAGTTCTGCAACTCGAACGGCTTCTACATCATCATGGACATCGTCGAGGCAGTGTACGGCGCCGTCCCGGGGCCCGTCACCGTGCGGCGGATCCGCGACGACGACTGGCAGCAGGAGACGCTCCCCATCCTCCTGAGCTCCGACGAGGAGCCCGTCCGCTCGCGCACTTCGTTCGAGGACGTCCGGGAGCTCTAGCGCCCCCGGCGCTCACGCCACGTCGCGCGCGATCCACTCCGCCGGCCTCACCGTCCCCTCCCCTCGCCGGGGACGGGGCGGTCCCTTCCGCTCGCGTGCTCGGGGCCGCCGGAGAGCGTGACGTACAGGATGGGGACGGCGGCGCCGAGGAGGAGCAGCACCCCGCCGCGGCCGAAGAGCCCCTTCTTCCCCGGGTTCAGGAAGATGCCGGAGAGCGCGAGGATCAGGAGGCCGGCGGCGTACGCATCGGCGACGTAGGTCCACGCCTTCTTCCCGCGGTTCAGGTGCAGCCAGTTGGCCGCCCGCAGGAAGAAGCGGGGCCGCTGCCCCTCGTCGACCACGTGCCCCGTCGCGGGGTTCACGTGAAGCGTGCGCTTGTCGAAGACGATCTGCAGATCATCGGGCGCCGCGCGGTAGACGTCACGCGGCGCCTCCCGCACCCCGAGCCGGGCGAGCGCGGCGGCGGAGGCCTCCTCGTCCGTGCCCGCGACGGGCCCGCCCAGTTCGTGCGTCTCCTGGTAGCTCACGAAGCTCGGCTCCCAGTCGGCGATGTGGTTCACGGCGAGCCCCGAGAGCGCGTACACGAGCGTGAGCCCGACGGCGAGGTTGCCGAGGTCGCGGTGGATCGCGCGGAGCCATGCCCGGAGAGGAAACCGGCTGGGCCGGGCGGGCGCACGCGCCTTCTCCACTTCAGGCATACCGCTCCTCTTTCCACGGGTCGGCGTGGTTGTGGTAGCCGCGCGTCTCCCAGTAGCCCGGCCTGTCCCTGGCGCTGAAGTAGAGGCCCGTCAGCCACTTGGGGCTCTTCCAGAAGTAGAGGTCGGGCATCAGGCCGCGCACCGGGGGGCCGTGCGGGCGCGGGAGCGACGCCCCGTTGTACCTGTAGACGACGAGCGAGGTGGGGGCGAGCGCCTCGGCGATGCGGACGTTGGCCGTGTAGCCGTTGGCGGCCTCGAAGATCAGGTAACGCGCGGAGTCGCGCACCTTCGCCAGCTTGGCGATGTGAGCGATGGAGACGCCCGTCCACTTGCTGTCGAGCACGCTCCAGCCCGTGACGCAGTGGACGTCGCAGGTCTGCTCGACCACGGGCATGGAGGTGAGCGCGGCGAAGTCGATGTCGAGGGGGGCGTCGACCTCCCCGTGTACGCGTAGGTGGAAGCTCGCCGGGTCCGGGTCGCCCGGGTCGCCCCCCATGGGCTTGAGCGCCGTCAGGAGGCGCTGCCCGGGGGGAAGCCGGACGCGCCCGTCGGGGCGGATCTGCTTGGCCCTGGGGTCGTTCTCGTCGGCGAGCACGTAGCTGCCGCCGCCGAGGGCGATGACCAGGGTGCCCGCGGCCGCGGCCTTGAGGAAATGGCGGCGCTCGAGGCTCTGCTGGAGCTCGGGGTACTCGTCTCTTCGGAGCATGGTGGCCTCTCGATGTTCTTGCTACGGCCGAGCCGGGCGCCGGTTGCGATAGAATCGTCCGATGCGCACCTCCGCCCTCGCCGCACTGCCGCTCGCCGCCTCGATCGCGCTCGCCGCCGGCACGTCGTGGGCCGACCCCATCCTGGCCCCACCCGGCTCGGCGGGGTTCGATACGGGCCTCGACGCCCTCCAGCAGGGCTACCAGCGGCAGCAGGACCAGTTCGCCACGCTGGAGAACGGCCTCGCGCTCGACGTGATCTTCGATCCCACGGCGGTCCAGAGCGTGAAGGACTTCTTCGCCCAGACCGCCGTGACGGACTATCAGCAGTTCTCGGGCCAGCACCCGTACACGGTGATCACCTCCTTCGACGAGTACGGCGACGAGGGGAACTTCGCGGGGATCTCGTCGGTGGGCGTGGCGGCGCGGCTCATCCGGCTCCGGGCCGAGAACGCGCCCGCGGCCGAGATCGACAGCGCCCGCGCCTCGGCGGTGCGCGCCGCGCAGGCCTGGCACGTCTACGGCGCGATCGGTGGGCCGGGCGTCGTCGCGCGCGGCGTGCGGCGGATGACGCCGTGGAACGCGGGCGACCCGCCCTTCCCGGGGACGCCGCCGCAGATCGTCCCGCTCTTCGACGCCTCGAACAACCCGCAGCCGGCGACGAAGGCCGCGGTCTGGCGCGCGCCGGTGGGCGCCTTTCCCGGCTGGGTGTGGATGGACGACACCAGCAAGGATCAAGTCTCGGGCTACGCGCTCGCCGCCGCCTGGCTCTGGGACGCGCTGCAGGGCGACGCCGCCGTGCCCGCCGGCGTGACCGACGCCCTCGCCGCCGACCTCGTGGCCTTCGCCAAGGCGCTGATGCAGGTGGCGCCGGAGCTGGGCATCGACCTCTGCATCCGCGACGCCGACGGGCGGCTCACCGACTTCCACGACCTCAACCCACGGCAGATCGACCCGAACAGCGTGCTCCCGGCGAACCTCCCGCTCCGCAACGGCTTCAACGCCGCGCTGGCGCTGGCGATCATCCGCGCCGCTTACCACGTGAGCGGCGACGCCACCGTCGGCCACTACTACTACGACGACCTCGTGGCCCAGCGCGACCTGCCCGCGGAGGCCGCGCAGAACGCCGGGCTCATCTTCACCGGCGTGTCGACCAACTACTCCAACGTGAACATGCTCGCGATCGCGCTCGCCACCCTCGGGCGCTTCGAGACGGACGCCTACGTGCGAGCACGGATTCAGGCCACGCTCGACGCGCAATTCTGGAATGCGGGGAGCGACCGCGACGCCTCGCACGTGCAGCAGGCGTGGTTCAACTCCGTCTATGGGGCCTACGGCACGCTCCACCCGCCGGAGATCCGCACGCGGGTCGCCGCGAACCTCGCTGGGTTCCAGACGCCGCCGGCGTTCGAGCGCGACGTGCTCAACTGCGATCCCGGGGAGATCGACGCGGGCGCGTGCACGGCCGTCGACGGCACGACGCAGATCACGCTGGAGGCGCAGCCGGGGCACGGCGGAGAGCTCGAAGCCGTGGCGGTGGTGCCGAAGGACATCCGGCCCGACTCCAACTTCGAATGGCGCAGCGATCCGCACCGGGTCAACGGGACGGGCAGCACCAAGATGGATCACGGCGGCGACTGGCTCGCCGCGTACTGGCTGGCGCGGGCGAGCGATCTCGAGGACGCGAGCAAGAACATCTCGCCGTACGCCCGCGCGCCGCTGCCGTACACCCTCTCCGACGGCGGCGCAGGTGGCGCTGGTGGGACGGGCGGCGCGAGCACCGGCGGGTCCTCGTCGTCGTCGTCGACGTCCTCCTCGTCGACCGCGGCGAGCGCGTCATCCTCGTCATCGGGCGGGACGAAGCCGGCGGCGGCGAGCGGCTGCTCGGCGTGCGCGGCGGCGGGCGCGCCGCAATCGGCGTTCGAGGCGCTGGGCGCTGGGGGTGCGCTGGCGGCGGCGCTGTTCGGGGCGGCGGCGCGGCGGCGGCGCTCCGTCAAGACGCGGCGGTGACGTGCCTCCCGGACCGGCGGTCCAGCGCGCGCAGCGCCACGATCACGCCGGCGAGGATCGCCGCCGCGTGTAAACCAAGAACGGTCGTGACGAAGAAGGCCTCGTTCATCTGGATTCACCCCCTGCGACGCCAGCAAATGCTGGCTTCATGCGAGCTATAGCGCCCGGATGCGCTGGATCAAGCACGCGCCTTCGAAGACAGGCGTCGTGCTCCGGGCGTCATCGCATGTGGGTGAATGCCTGATTCCTCACCTCCTCGAGCACGGTAGATCCGGCCCGGTCACCGGTCGTCGCCGATCCCGAGCGCGCCGCGGAGCGCCTCGTGGGCGCGGTAGAGGCGCTGCTTCACCGCGGCCGCCGTGGTCCCGAGCACCTCCGCGGCCTCGGCGATGGAGAGGCCGTCGAGGCGCACGAGCTCGTAGGCGGCGCGCTGCGGCTCGGGCAGGCGCACGAGCTCGGCGTGGGCGCGCGTCGCGAGCTCACGCGTCTCGCAGAGCTCGTCGGGGCTCCCGTCCAGGGAGACGCGCGCGTCCAGCGCCTCCGCCGCCTGCTCGTGCGTCGCGAAGAAGACCTCCCGCTTGCCGCGCCGCTGCGCGTCGATGAGGAGCCTCCGCCCGATCGCGAAGATCCAGGGGATCGCGTCCGAGCCGCGGACGAAGGTCTCCCTCGCGCGGTGTACCTGGAGCAGCGTCTGCTGCACGAGGTCCTGGGCGGCGCCGCGATCGCGCGTGCTCCGGAGGAAGAACGCCTCGAGCCGAGCGGCGACGAGGTCGTAGACGTCCTGGAATGCGGCGGCGTCGCCGTCGGCGTAGCGATCCATCGCCGCCGTCAGCGGCGACCGCTCCACCCGCACCATCCGCTCCACCCGCGAAGCCCGCGGGGCCATCCCCAGCGCGGGCATCATCGTCATCGTGCCGACCATCACGCCGGCGCCTTCTTCATCTCCCGTGCCAGGGCCGTCGAGCCGCGAATCGGCGAGGTCCCGGCGCTGGTTGGGAAAGCCTCCGCACACGTCGCCCTGCGGCGCTGGGAAGCGCGCCGCACACCGCCGGAAAAGGCGCGGTCAGCGCGCGGCGACGGGGGCGGGCGGGCCGAAGCCTGGGACGCGCACGGAGGCGTAGCGCGCGAGCACGCCCGCGACCGCCTGGAGCGGCGGGCGCTTGTCGCGATCCTTGGCGAGCATGCGGTCCACGAGCGCGGCGAGGTCGTCGGGGACGCCCGGGGCGACGGCACGGAGCGGCGTGATGCCCTCGGTGGCGAGGCGCTTGACGATCTGGGCGAGGTTGTCTCCCTCGACGGGCTTGCAGCCCGCGAAGAGCTCGTACCCCATGACGCCGATCGCCCAGACGTCGGCGCGATGGTCCACGTCCTTCTCCCCGAAGGCCTGCTCCGGCGCCATGTACGGCGGGGTCCCCAGCACCGCGCCGGTGCTCGTGACGACGCCCCCTCCGCCCGGCTCGCCGACGAGCTTCGCGACGCCGAAGTCGAGCACCTTCACGCGCGTCGCGCCCGCGTCCTCCGCGAGGAAGACGTTGCCCGCGCCGAGGTCGCGGTGGACGACGCCGGCGGCGTGCGCCGCCCCGACCGCCGAGACGACCTGGAGGAGGACGTCGGCGGCCTCGGGGACGTCGAGCGTCCCGGTGCGCGCGAGCCTGGCCGCGAGGCTCTCCCCCGAGAGCAGCTCCATCACCATGACCGGCGTCCCGTCGTCGAGCTCGAAGACGTCGACGACCTCGATCACGTTCGGATGATCGACCCCGGCGGCGGCGCGCGCCTCGCGCAGCAAGCGGCCGCGCCGCTCGGGGCTCGCGTCCGCGCCCTTCACGAACTTCAGCGCCGCGCGCCGCCGCGTGATCGTGTGCGTCGCCGCCCACACCTCGCCCATCCCCCCCTCGCCGAGGAGCGCGGTAAGGCGGAAGCGGCCGGCGACGATCTGCCCCTCTGCGCGCGCCACCATCCCCCGGATGAAGGCCCGGAGCCGCCCGGAAGGCAAGCCGTTTCCCGCTGACACGAGAGGCGCCCGCCGCTACGATCTCCGCTCGCGAACATGCTCGGCGACTCGAAGGCGATGGCCCAGGTCCGCGAGCACATCGTCCGCGCCGCGCCCGGCAGCGCGACGGTGCTCGTGCGAGGGGAGAGCGGCACGGGGAAGGAGCTCGTCGCCCGCGCCATCCACGATCAGAGCCGGCGACGGGGCAAGCCCTTCATCAAGGTGCACTGCGCGGCCCTGCCCGACAACCTGCTCGAGAGCGAGCTCTTCGGCTACGAGCGCGGCGCGTTCACCGGCGCCGACGCGCGCAAGCCGGGGCGCGTCGAGCTGGCGCGCGGGGGGACGCTCTTCCTCGACGAGATCGGCGACATCAGCGCCGCCACGCAGGTCAAGCTCCTCAGGCTCCTCCAGGACAAGCAGTACGAGCGCCTGGGGGGGACGGAGACGCTGGACGCGGACGTGCGCTTCGTGGCCGCGACGCACCGCGACCTCGAGGGGATGTGCGAGCGCGGCGAGTTCCGGCAGGACCTGTTCTACCGCCTCAACGTCGTCCCGATCTGGCTGCCGCCGCTGCGCGCGCGCCGGGACGACATCGAGCTGCTCGCGCGCGCCTTCTGCGCCGCGTCGGCCGAGGAGAACGGCGCGCAGGGCATCGCGCTCGACGCCGGCGCGCTCGCGGTCCTGCGCGCGCAGCGCTGGCCGGGCAACGTCCGCCAGCTCCAGAACGTGGTCGAGCGCCTCGTGGTGCTGTCGCACGGTCCCGTCATCGGCGCGGCGGAGGTGAGCGCGGCGCTCGCGGGACAGGTGCGCTTCGTCACGCAGACGGCGAGCCCGGAGGCCGGCCCGGACGCGGGCGCGGAGGGGGCGTCCGGGCCGAGCGCGGGGCGCCTCGACAACGCGGTCCGGGACGCCGAGCGGGCCGCGCTGGAGAAGGCCCTCGCGGAGGCGGGCGGGAACAGGAGCGAGGCCGCGCGGAATCCTGGGTATCAGCCGGAGGACGCTCTACACCAAGCTCCAGGAGCTCGGCATCGACTGACAGCGCCGCTCTCGCTCGCGGCAGTCATCTCGGATACGCGCAGCGCGTGAGGCGCTCGATCAGGGTGGCAAGGAAGCGGCGCAGCTCCTCGGGCGTGACCCCGCCGGGGATCCTGGCGTCGTCGCCGATCTCCACCTGCTCGAGCACCCAGGCCAGCGTGGCCGGGGTGAGCCCACCGTCCTTGCGCATGGCGAGGTCGAGCGCATCCTCCACCCGAAGGCCGGCGCGCTCCAGCGCAAGCACGTCCACGTAGTCGCGCACCTCGGATCGGGAGAGCAGGGTGCACAGCTTGTTGGCGAGGATCTCCTCCTGGGGATCCACGCGGATGTCACCGACGCGGAGCTTGTCGGGGTAGCCCTGCGCTGCTCGATCCACGGCGAGGTCGACGACGACGCGATCCTTGCCCCGTTCCACCAGGCGACGCCGGATCTCCGGCTCGGTCTGCACGTTCTCGATCGTGGCGCCGATGTGCGCGGCGACGGCTCGCAGCGCGGCTTCTCCGGCGTCTAGGACCTCCGCCGTATCGAGGCTCTTGTCGGTGAAGAGGTCGAGATCGGCGGTGCGCCGGTGCTTGAGGTGGAAGCCGGCGAGGGCGGCGCCTCCGGTGAGGAAGAATCGGTCCTCGCGCTGGAAGAAGAAGCGGAGGATGTCCTCCTGGAGCGGGCTAAGCTGACTTCCTGACAAGGAGACCCTCCTTCTCCCAGCTCCCCAGGAGGAACTTCCAGAAGTCGCGGCGGCGGCCAAGGTGCTTGGAGAGGGCGTCGAAGCGGGCGGCGACCTCGCTCGGGGTGGTGAAGCGCCAGACGTCGGGGTCGCGAGCCTCGCGCAGGATCTTCCCCAGCATCCGGTCCCGCTCCGGGGGCGAGGCCGTGACGAGGTAGCGGCGCAGCTCGGCGACGGTCATGGGGTCGTCCCAGAGGAAGTACGGAACTTCGTCGTCGCCCAGCGAGGTCTGGAGCTTGGTGCCGTAATCGGGGTTGGTGGGCCCGACGCGGACCGCGGGCGGAGGCTTGGGAGCGGGCTCCGGCGTTGGGGGCTCATCGTATTGACGGCGAGCGCCCCACCCAGGGAGGTGGGTGATCGTCAGCGCGTCGCCGGTCGCGACGGCGACCCACGTCCAATCGCGCTCCACGTCCCAGGGCTCCCGCGCGGGCGGATTCGGGCGCAACCAGATGTTGAGCGCTCGGTACAGCCACCCCTCCCACGCGAGGCACATCCCCGACCCTCGGAGAGCGCGCCGGAGCGAGGAGCGCTTGACAATCAGGGCTTGCTCCTGGTCGGAGCCACGCGCGGAATGAACGTAGACGGCATGGACCTCGCCGGCGCAATCGCGGAAGTGCCACTCGTCGTGCCAGCGGTCGCCGGGCTCGCGCCGGGTGAAGTGGCGGAGGCAATCGGCGTCGACGAGCCCGAGGCTCTGGCGAATCCGGTGAGCAGGAAGCCAGAGGTGTCGCTCTCCATCCTCGGCTTCCCACGTCAGCCTGGCGCAGGTGGCCACGACATCACAGGACTTACCGCTCCCGCCGCCGCGGATGTGCTCCGTCCCCTGTTCCCCGGTAGCCCACGGTGCCCACACCGCTTCGAAGGGGTCGTTGTAGGTGGACCCTCGGACACCCTCACGGAAGTAGTAGTCGAGCCACGCATCCTGTGCGTGGGGATGGGTCTTGCGGTACTCCGTCCAGTCCAAGCCGAGGTGCTCGGCGTGCGTTTGTGGCACGAGGAAACACGACATGCGCAGCGCCGAGTCCGCCTGGCTGTCGCGTTCCCTTCCGATGACGAAGCAGTGCAAGACGACCCAGTCGTCCGCGCCCTGGATCGGTCCGCTCGCCCCTGGCACCCGGGTGAGGGATGCGAGAATCGGGAACCGGCGCGGCGCGGATCCACTCGGCCGCGCGGAGGTGCTGCTCGCTCTCGGTGAGCGGCATGGCCGGTGTGATGGCCTCCGCCAGCCGAGGGGACCACGCCGAGATATGGCGTGGGTCGATGTCGGAGGCCGGATTAGGAACAAGGTTCGGGGAATGCGCGGGGTCGACGCGAGAGTATGCCTGGACCATCCGGCAGCCCGTCAGGAGGTATTTCTCGGAGACCATCTGGGTCGAGCGAGGGTCGTACCGCATCGGATCCTTGCGCGAGAGCCTGATGGCCCAGTCCATACCAAGCGCGTCGTTGCTCGCGCGTGCGGGACCGTCCCCCACGAACTCTCTCTCGTTCCATCCGACCGCGTGCACGTGCGCGGCCAGCGCGCCGAACGCGAACTGCTTCAGCGTCAAACGCTTGCCACCAACCGTCGTGTTGTGACCGCCGGGAACATGGTCATCGCTTCGGTCGGCGGTGATGCAGGTAGCGTCGGGCGCGATCTCCCATCCGAAATCGCCATGGATGGGAGACTCACCATACAGATACCCAGCGCTACCGACCGCTCCTAGCTCGATGGTCGGGGCGGAGGGCTTTCCGTAATAGAGAGTCCTGGCGTGCTCGATCGCCGCCTTCGTAACGCGGACGCCCATCACCCGCGCTCGTTCGACGATCCCGCGCGCTGCGTGGACCACCACCACGTCCTCGCGCCGGTGGCGCGCCCCGGGCGCCAGCAGGTTCTCGTCCGCCCAGGCCGCGAGCGCTTCGAGCCTGGGATCGTTCCCCGCGAGGCAGGCGGCGCCGAACGCGACCATGGCCACGTCCTCCGCCATCTGCGGATCGTTGGTCACCATCACGCGGTCGAGCCAGCGCCGCAGCTCGTCGAGGTCGTTCGCCCCCCAGCGCGCGAGCTCGGCGCGCAGCCGGCGCCTCCAGCGTGTGTCCACCGACGTGAGCGCCCAGGCGAGGAGGAGCGGCGGCCCCTCGGCGCGGTCCTCGGGCGCGAGCGCCAGGTCCTCCAGCGCCTCCGGCCCGAGACCCTGCCAGGGGCGCCCGCCGTCCCCCGGCAGGGAGCGCGGGCCCGACCAGAAGAGAATCGCGCTTCGCGGGCAGGAAGGGGAGCAGCGTCTCGTGGACGAAGCGGGGACCGAAGGGGTGATCGGCGTCCCGCGACACCGGCACGCAGAGATATGCGAGCACACGCCGGCAGGACGGCATGCTGGCCACGAGCCGCTCGCGCACCCACCCCTCGTACCTCCGCGCCGCCTCGCTCTCCAGCGCCGCGATGGCACCGAGCTGCAGCTCCTCGCGGTGCTCCGAAGGCAAGCCTCTCAGGAGCCCTCCCTGCGCAACGATGTCCACTCCCTGCTCCGCCAGGAGGACCACCGCCTGCTCCAACGCGCCCGGGCGCGCCTGGAGCACGTCGGGCAGCCCGGGCGCCGCGTTCCGATCGAGGGCACCTGCGAGATCCCGAGAGGCCGCCTCGGCGAGCAAGTAGTCCGCCAGCGGATCGTAGGCTGGCTCGACGTACGCCGTGCGCCCTCGCAGCGATCGGTCCTCGGGGTCGCTCTCGCGGAGCAGGATGAGCCCGTGCTCGGCCGCTTCGTCGAGGAGCTGACTCCATCGCGCGGGGGAGAGCAGGCCGCACGGCCTCTGGGTCGCCGAAAGCTCGTCGATCGCGTCGCGTCGCAGCAGCTCCCCACGCTGAAGGACGCGCTCGGCGATCATCGCGAGCGCCTGGTGCAGCGGGCGATCGTGCTCCCCGTACCCACCCACCTTGGCGCGAACGGCGTCCTCGGCGCGCTCGATCTTCAGCCGGAGCAGCGCCGGTAGGGAGAGCTCGCTCCGCCTCCAGGAGCGGCCCTCGCGACCGAGGTCGCAGTAGAGCCGCACACTCAGCGGATCACGGATCGCCCAGCGGAGACGCCGGTCGGGGAGCGGGACCCGATCTCTCTCGCAGTACCTGCCCAGCAGCTCCTGCACCTCGCCCCCGTCGGTGCTCAATCGGACGACGTCGCGCGCGTCCGGCTTCATCCAGCCCAGGATCGGCTCCATGCTCGCAAGTCGCAGCGTCACCGCGGCCCGGAGGCGCGGGTATCGTGCGAGATGCGTCGAAAGCTCCCCCAAGGCTCGGCCCAGCGCTGGTGATCACTGCTCTCTTCCAGCCCATCGATGGCGATCAGGAAATACGACGGCCCGGGGGCGGCCTCGCCGGTGCCGCTGGACGCCCGCGCCCGCCACACCTCGGCCCGCACCGCGGCAGCTTCGAGCGCATTGAGCAGCGCCGGTAGCGGCTGACCCGGCACGTCCAGGGCCCTGCGAAGGATCTCCTCCCACCCTCCGTCGAGCGGGCAGTCGCGCGCGCGGATCAGCAGCGCCGGTTGCTCGCACGCGAGCTGCTTGTCCACGGCGTGCGCGAGGCCGTGCGTCTTCCCGATGCCCGGCGGGCCCACGAAGGCCACCAGGTTCGGCGCCCGCTGCCACCGTTTCCAGGCGTGGAGGATGGTCAGGGGCGTGTCGTGCTCCCAGAGCACGCGGTGCATCTGCTCCCGGATCTCTCCGATCGGGTCATGGCGTTCACCCAGCGATCGGAGCGCATTGTCCAGGTCTCGGAGAGCGTTCTCGTCACCGACGCCAAAGGCAATCGGCTCCCGGACCGGGCGCCCGCTCCGAAGCGTCTGGGCGAGCGTGTCTCCCGCGTCGATCAGCTTCTCCAGTGCGGAGCAGGCGGCCTGGCTGCGAGCCCGAGGCTCGTCGACCTTCTTCACGAAATCCGCGTAGCGGACCAGCCGGGCAACGTCGTCACGCACGGCCGCGAGGTCCTCGACCGCCCCCTCGACCTCGCGTCGTAGCGTCTCCCGCGCCTTCGGCTCGCCCAGCCGAAGGTCGAGGTCGCGCTCCAGATGACCCACGGCGTGGAGGTCGGGGAAGTAACGCGGGCGCAGCCAGCCGGCACATGCGGCCTTGAAGCGCCGCTCCAGGTAGTCCGGGGGGATCGTGCTTCCCGGGAACCAGTAGGCATCGAGCCCGGCGTTGTCCCGTTCGCCGAGCTGCGCTTCGAGCGCGGCCTCGTCCCAGAGGACAATCTCGGCGGCGGGAGCGATGACGGCGGCCTTCGTGCTCTTCCACGCCTCCCACCGCGCGCGCTCGGTGGTCTCGGGGCGCTTCTTCGTGGTGGTCGCCCCCGCCGCGCGGGTGTCGGTGAGCTTGCGCGGGATGGCCACCAGGTAGCGCCGCAGCCGGGGGTGGTTGGCGACGGCTGCGCGGAGCGAGCCCTCAATCTGCTCGATCTGCTTCTTGCCGAGCTCTTTGCGGAACCACTTGGCTTGGAGGCCAATCTCCTCGCCGGACCCGAGGACGGCATACGCCTCGACGCCGCCGTCCCCGCCGTCGCCCCGGACGAAGCGGACGTCGTGCAGCGCGTCACCATACGTTCGCCGGCACCAGCGCTCGAAGAGCTGGCCGGCGAACGCCTCGAACGCGGCGTCGCGGTCCGTGCCGTGAGGATCGAAGCGGTTCCAGTCCATGCGCCGGGTCTCGAGATCCCGGAACCTCTGCCGCGGCGCAAGCGGCGACCTCCGATGGCTGGCTCGTTGCCGCCCGCCGCCTGCCCCGCTTCTGCGCCCTGGTCCGGTTCCAGCCGCCCAACGGCGACCCCCGCGCCAACGGCGCCAGCGGTTGCGGTGCGGCGGCGCCTTCCGTGCCTGGCTGCCTGCATGGCCGGCGTGGTCGCGGGCGGGCTCGTCGCCTGCGCCGCCCGTGGCCGGCGGGGAGCCGCCTCCAGCCGCTCCCCGCCGACCGACACAGGCCGTCATCGCACGGTGAGCGAGAGGACGATCGACCACGCCCCCTGCACCGAACCGTGCCGCACGACCGCGATACGCGCGCAGAGCACCTGCCCGATGGGCTGGTTGCGCAGCGTGAACGTGTGGCCGCGCGACACGATCGGCGCCGGCCAGGTCTCCGGGTGGTTCGGGTCGGTGCCGAACTGGAACAGGAACGCGAGCGCGCCTGCCTCCTTGTCGTAGCTCGCCTTCACGCTGCCCGGGTGCCGCTTGATGCCGTTGAACGCGGGGTTCAGCGGCGCGCCGGTCGTCGCCGGGACCTGCGCGGCCTTGGTGCGCTCCTGCGTGGCGCCGGTCCACGCCTTCGCGGCGTTGGGATCGTTGTTGCTGGCCGAGGTGAGCGCGGTGCCGACGGCGCCGTGCTTGATGCGCAGGGTGGCCATCTGCCCGTTCCGCGTCTTCTCCAGGGCCGCGAGCTTGGCGCGGACCTGGTCGATCTCGCTCACGGTGCCCTGGAGCTGGGCGACGGCCCCGTCCATGTCGGTCACGACCGCCTGCACGGGGGTCGCGGTGGGGTAGGCGGGGCACTGCTTGATGAGGGTGGACTGCTCGGTCCAGAGGTCGATCATCGACTTTGCGTTGATGTTGTAGGGGAACGGGAGCTCCACCTTCACGGTCACGATCTGGGAGGTCATGGTCGTCTCCTCCCTCGGCCGCAGACCTGTCTGACCGACTTCGATTGCCCGCAATACTACTTCTGCAACATCCACGACGAGTGCGAGCTCGTTGGAAGCGGCGGTGGTGCCGGCGGTGCGGGCGGGAGCAGCAACGGGGGCGCCGATGGTGGTGTCGCCGACGCCGGCGCGCCGGACGGCGCAGGTGGGCAAGAGGGCTGGGACGGCAGCGGTGGGCACGGTGGCGCAGCCGCGGGGAGCGGCGGTGCTGCTGGAACGGGCGGGGTGGGTGGCGGCGGTGGTGCCGACGGCGGGTAGGGCGACGCGAAAGCGAACGATGTGGCCCGACCCGTGGGGAGTCGGGCGCTCGCTCAGTGGGTCATGCCGCACTTGCCCGGGCCGCCGAGGCCGCAGACCTCGCCCGTCGGGCAGTTGCCGCAGTTGATCACGTTGCCGCAGCCGTCGCCGGCCTGGCCGCACTGGATGCCCTGCGCCGAGCAGGTGGAGGGCATGCAGGTGTCCATCATGCCGCACTTGCCGGGCCCGCCGCCGCCGCAGTACTCGCCGGCCGGGCACGTCCCGCAGTCGAGCAGGTTGCCGCACCCGTCGCCCGCGGGGCCGCACTCGATGCCCTCGGCCTGGCAGGTCGTGGGCGTGCAGAGCGGGGTGTAGGGCTGCACGCACGCGGTCAGGTCGAAGAGCATGAACTCGAGGATCGCCTCCTGCGGCGTCATCGGGTTGTTGTCGCACTCGGTCGGGAACGTCATCCCGTGGCTGTAGTAGGGAGGCGTGCTGCTGGTGACGTAGCAGACCTCCCACCCGTGGCCGGAGGGGAGGCTGAGCTGGTCCGCGTGCCAGTCGCTGTAAACGACGCGGCCGCACTGGTTCGCCGATGTGGCGCCGACCGGCGTGTTGAACGTCAGGTGGATCGGGCCGCTCTTCGCCGAGTAGAGCCACCGCTGCGTGGGCGCGACGACGGCGTTGTCGTTGTGGAAGACGGGGTTCAGCGAGACCTTGCCGGAGCCCGGCGTCGAGACGCCGACATCCTCGAGCCACTTCTGAAACGCCATGCCCTTCGGGTTGCTGGTGGTGTCGATGAGGCCCGTGTCCGGAGAGCCCGCGGAGTTCTGGCCCGCCTTCCAGGTGACGACGTTCGCGTAGGCCGGGTTCGTCGCCACCGGAACCCCGCCGTACGGCAAGCCGTTCTTGAAGGTGGACGCCATCCAGTCGTAGGCGAAGTCGGTCGTGAAGACGCGGCCGCCGGCCGCCGTGTAGGCGCCGAGGCCCGCCCAGTTGGCCTGCTCGTTCTCCTCGTAACCCTCGCAGGCGGCGATCACGAGGTCGTACTGGTTGATGGTCGGCTGCCCGCCGGACATGCCGAAGATCGAGGCCTGCGCCGGCGTGGTGCCGTCGATGATCGCGCCGCTGCCGGCCGGATTCGGGCATTGCGGGTAGGGGTTGAGCGCGTTCGCGGTCTGCTGCCCGGCGGTGTAGAGCTGGATGTGCCCGCCCGCGCCCCACGTCCCCGGGTTCGTGAACTCGCTGTCCTGCACGCCCATCTTGCGGAGCACGCACTCGAATCGGATCGAACCCGCCCGTCAGGATGCCGATGCGCGGGATGTCGCCCTCGGTGCTGTTCTTGGGCATCGTGAGCGTGCCCGCGGGGACGGTGTTCGCGCCGCACGAGGTGGTGACGTCGACGGTGAACTGGCGGCGCCAGCGGCCGAGCTGCACGACGAGCGGGAGGCTCGTCCCGACGGGCACGTTCTGGAGCGTGAAGGTGCCGTCGGGCGCGGTGTACGCGGTGACGAGCGGGTCGCCCGCGGCCGTCGCGCCGCAGACGTCGCACGTGATGCCGGCGGCGAAGGGCTGGAGGCCCGGGTCGTTCGGGTTGTTCGGGATGTAGACGAGCGCGTTGTAGAGCGGGTGGAGGCCGGCCGGGTCGAGGACGGTGCCCGAGAGCGTCGTCGTGCCGCCCGCCTCCGAGCAGTCGGGCACCTGCGCGCAGACGCCCGTGCAGCCGCAGGTGTTGGGCTGGTTCCCGCCGCCACAGCTCTGCGGCGCGGTGCAGCTCCCGCAGGAGATGGTGTTGCCGCAGCCGTCGCCGATCTGGCCGCAGTTGGCGTTCTGGTCCGCGCACGTCAGCGGGGCGCACGCGTCCGACTCGCCCGTGCCGCACTTGCTGGGGCCGCCGGCGCCGCAAGACTGCCCGCTCGGGCACTTCCCGCACTGGATGACGCCGCCGCACTTCGGGTCCGTGACCGGGCCGCAGTTCGCCTTCAGCTCGGCGCACGTGGACGCCTTGCAGCCGGCGTCGGGAAAGTTCAGCGTGCCGGTGCTGCCCCGGTCGCGCTGCTGGAAGATTTGCCGCCCATGCCGGTGCCGGCGCCGGCGCTCCCCGTGGACGCGCCGCCGCCGCCTCCGACGCCCAGCGTCCCGCTGCCAGTGGCGCGGCTACCGCTCGCCGAGCAGCTCGCCCACGCGCTCACCAGCCATGCACAAGCAAGCGCAGCTCCAAGCCAACGAACAGGTCGAGGAGGGTTCACGCCCTTCACCTCCACCCACGAGGTTACACGACGTCACGATCGGCCGTGAGTGGAAATGTACGTCAGTACACGACGGGAGCGCCGGGTTTTGCTATCCGGCGGCGCGCCTGGGCAGGATGGGCTGGGGAGGCGGAGGGAGCGGCTCCCTGGCGCGCGCGTCGCGCAGGGCCCGGCCCCACCAGAGGAGCGCGTCGAGGAGCGCCCCGGCGCGGGCTGCGTAGTACGGATCCCGCGGGGCGCCCCAATCGTCGAGCGTCTCGAACACGAGGGGGATGTTCACCTCCTCCTGGAGCGGCGCGCACGCGAGCCCGATCGCCACCTGCCGGAGCTGCTGCACGCAGCGCGTGCCGCCGCTGATGCCGCCGTAGCTGACGAAGCCCATGGGCTTGCCGCGCCAGCCCGTCCACACGTGGTCGAGCGCGTTCTTGAGCGAGGCGGGGTAGCCGTAGTTGTACTCCGGCACGACGACGGCGAAGGCGTCGAGCGGGGAGACGGCCGAGACCCAGCGGCGCTGGGCGTCGAGCTCGTAGCTCTTCTCGGCCATGCGCGCGCCGGTGGGGGCCTCGAAGTCGGGGAGGCGGTAGTCCACGAGGTCGAGGAGGACGGGGGCGAAGGGCTCGCGGGCGGCGGCGAGGCCGTGGAACCACTTCGCGATCCCCTCTCCCTTCCGGGAGCGGCGGACGCTCGAGATGACGATGCCGAGACGAAGCGGGCTCGAATCCATCCGCGGGCTATAGCGTCCGCGCGCCGCTCCGACCAGGGCGGGCGGCCCGAGCGTGGCGCTTCGCCGCGGGCGGCGCCATCCTCGTGCGCATGGATTGAACGTATACGCTGCTCGCGGGCGTGCTCGGGTTCCTGGGCGTGGCGCTGGGCGCCTTCGGCGCGCACGGCCTCCGGGCGCGGCTCGCGGGCCTCGCCGACGGGGAGCAGCGGCTCGCCTGGTGGCAGACGGCGGCGCAGTACCACCTGGTGCACGCGCTCGCGGTGGGGCTCGCCGCAGCCGTCGCGGCGAGGGCCCCGGGCGGGACGGCGGCGGGGTGGCTCTTCCTCGGCGGGGATCGTGCTGTTCTCGGGCAGCCTCTACACGATGACGCTCACCGGCGTGCGGAAGCTCGGCGCGGTGACGCCCCTCGGCGGGGCGCTGTTCCTGGCCGGGTGGGCGGCGCTCGGCGTGGCCGCGCTGCACCTCCCGGGGTGAGCCCGCTCACTGGGCGCTCACTGGGCCTGCGACATGGCCTGCCCGACGGGCCCGTAGCCCAGAGAGCTTCCCGCGAGAGGTCGTTGCAGACGGCCGCCGTCTCGTCGACCACGTGCGTGAGCAGGGCGTGGATCTCGCCGTTGTGCGGCGTGGGCGCGAGCGAGCGCGCGCGCAGCCACGCGGCGAGCGCGCTGAGCCGCGCGGCCGTCTCGGCGCCGGGCAGCGAGGGCTGGTCGGGGGGCCGGATGTGCTGGAAGAAGCGCTCGCTCGCCGCGTCGAGGCAGAAGCGGAGGGACCGCGGGAAGTCCGGCTCGAAGATGAGGAAGCGGGCCACGACGTCGCCCGTCACCTTGCCCTGGTTGCGCTTCATGAAGGGCTCGAAGCCGGAGCAGGTGCGGAGCAGCGAGAGCCAGAGCGCGGTCCGCACCACCTCCTGCCGGTCGGGCAGGTTGGTGAAGGCGTGGTGGTGGACGTCGAGCACGCGCGCGGTCTGGCCGACGCGCTCCAGCATCACGCCGAGCCAGATGAAGTCGAGCGGCGTGTCGTGGAGCATCGTGCTGCGGAGCAGGCCCAGGCAGAGCTGCACCGCGCTGCGGATGCGGCGGTAGAAGGCGATCGCGGTCCTTCTCGTACTCGACGCGCGCGCCGTCGGGGCCAGCGGAGGACATCCAGACGTAGAGCTCGTTGATCGTCTCCCACGCCTCGAGGCTCACCACCTCGCGGATCGACCGCGCGTTCTCGCGCGCCGCGCAGATGCTCTGGTTCAGGCTCGTGAGGTTGTCATCGTCCCAGGTCATGTAGCGCTGGACGATCTCGCTCCAGGCGATGGGCTGCGGCCTCGTTTCTGGCGAAGAAGTGCTCGCGCTCGCCGGAGACGATGATGACGGGGAGCCAGCACTGCTCGGCGGTGAGCTCGGCGTCGAGGGCGAGGTTGTGGGTGACGGCGAGCACGCGGGCGGTGCTCTCGGCGCGCTCGAGGTAGCGGCCGAACCAGAAGCAGTGATCGGCGACGCGCGGAATCAAGAGCGTATCCTTCAGCACCCAGGTGTCCTTGGAGCCCCCGCCCTGGCTGGAGTTGACGACGTACGACCCCTCGCGCAGCGCCACGCGCGAGAGGCCGCCGGGCAGGACCCAGGGGCCCTCGGCGCTCGTAGGATGTAGGGGCGGAGGTCGACGCGGCGGGGCACGATCCGCCGCAGCTTGCCGTCCCAGGTCGGGCAGGTGGAGAGCTCGACCCGGTGCTGGGCGATGTAGCGGCGCGGGTCGGCCAGGATGCGGGCGCGGAAGGCGGCGCGCTCCCCGGCCGAGGCCTGGGGGCCCATGAGCATGCCGACGCCGCCGGCCTCGTCGACCGCCTTGACCACGAGCTTGTCGAGGTTCTCGACCACGTAGGCGCGGTCGTCCTCCCGCGCGCAGACGTAGGTGGGCACCTGGTCGAGGATCGGCTCCTCCCCGAGGTAGAAGCGGATCATCTCGGGCACGAAGGCGTACACGGCCTTGTCGTCGGCGACGCCGTTGCCCGGGGCGTTGGCGAGCGCCACGTTGCCCTTCGCGTAGGCGCGGATGAGCCCGCGGACGCCGAGCACGCTGTCGGGGTTGAAGACGTCGGGGTCGAGGTAGGCGTCGTCGGTGCGGCGGTAGATGACGTGGACCCGGCGCGGGCCCCGCGTGGTCCGGACGAAGACGCGATCGTCGTCGACGAAGAGGTCCGGCGCCTGCACCAGCTCGATCCCCATCGTGCGGGCGAGGAAGCTGTGCTCGAAGTAGGCCGAGTTGTACGGGCCGGGCGTGAGCACGACGACCGTGGTGGGCTCGGACCCAGAGGGTTCGGCCCCGGGGGGTTTGGGGGGTCTCGGCCCCCCCAAGCGTGACCGGTGCGACGGAACGGAGCGTCTCGGCGAGGCGCGTGGGGTAGTGGTCCACGCGGCGGACGCGGGCGAGATCGAAGACCTGCGGGAGGGTGCGCTTCGAGATGAGGCGGTTCTCGACCACGTAGGAGACGCCGGAGGGCGTGCGCAGGTTGTCCTCGAGGACGCGGAAGGTGCCCTCGTGATCGCGGATCAGATCGACGCCCGCGACGTGGATGCGGACCCCGCCCGGGGGGCGCACGCCGCGGAGGCGGGGGAGGTAGAGCTTGGCGCCGAGCACGAGGTCGCGCAGCACGGGGTGGCCCGCGAGGATCCGCTGCTCGCCGTACACGTCGTCGAGGAAGAGGCCGAGCGCGCGCAGGCGCTGCTCGAGCCCGCGCTCGAGGTGCGCGAAGGCGGCGGCGGAGACCATGCGGGGCACGAGGCAGAAGGGGAAGATCTTCTCCGTCCCGCGGTTGTCCGAGTAGACCGAGAAGGTCACCCCCTGGTTGAGGAGCGCGAGCTCGGCGAGCGCCTGGGCGCGCGCGAACGCGTCGGGGCCCATGGCCGCGAGCAAGTCGAGCGCGCGCCGGAAGTCGGGGCGCGGACCGTCCGCGGTCAGGAGCTCGTCGAAGGTGCCCGGGAGGATCGGGAAGTCGGCGAAGAGGTTGGTGGAAGTCGTCTCGCTCGTGGGCGCGAGGAGCATGGGAGGCCACGATACCGGGCCGTTTCCACCTGGTCTACAGGGATTCCCAGCGTTTCGGGCGTGTTTCGCGCGCCTTTCGTGTGAGCCACGTCGCACGCCACGCGCGTTCACCGTCGCGCGCGGGCCTCTTTCGCGCTTGCCAAGAGAGCGAGGCGAGCTACGCCCGAGGCAGCCTTCGCCTTCGCAACCCTCCACCCCGAAAGAGAGTCGAGATCGTGCCCGGCCCCCTGACCGCTACCATCATCGCCGCCGCCATGAGCTTCGCTTCCTTGCACCGCCCAGCCCTGGTGCCCGAGCTTCAGGACACGCACCTCGACGACACCGCGATGGCGGAGATGACCGCGACCGGGCCCGTGATCCTGTTCAACCCGAAGCTCTACCGCGCGGCGGGCGAGGCGCGGGAGTTCGTGCGCGCGCACGAGTACGGGCACGTGCTGCTCGGCCACCTCGACGACGAGGAGATGCTCACGACGAGCGAGGGGCGCGCCCGCGCCGAGGCCGAGGCCGACTGCTTCGCGGCCAGGGCCTCCTCGAAGGAGGCGGTGAAGGCGATGGCGAAGCTCGTCCGCTCGCTGCCCGCCGAGCCGCGCGACGCCATCTACGGCACCAAGGCCGAGCGCGCCCGACGCATCCTCGCCTGCGCGGGCATCGAGCAGCAGGGCTGACCCCGCTCCTCCGCTTCTTCCCCGCCCCACCACCTCCTTCACACCCCCCGCGGACATGCGCCGGCGAGCGTCCGCGGACGCACGTCGCCGTTCACGTCGTCCGAGGAAGCCCGTCCGAGGACTACACCCCACCCGCAGAACGGGAATTCTCGGACGCGCGGGCTCTTCGCGAGCGACTATGGTCGGGGGCGCCTGAGGGATGCGGCGCCGCACGGCGCGGCCCCGGGCGACCGTAGCAGCAGGGCTCGGAGACGAGCCGACCAGGGGTACGGGCGACTCTCCGGCGGCCGCGCCGGGGAGCCGAGGGAGGCGTCCATGCTGGACATCGAGCAGGCCATTCGCGAGGTCGGTGCAGTCTACCAAACGCTCACGGGACGTCCCATCGAGGCGGGGCGATCGGATCTCCCATCCGAGGTCGACGCGCGCTCGCACATCGAGGGGCGTTATCGGCAGTTCAAGACGATGATGGAGACGCCCTCGGTGGGCGCGGCCCCGGCGCCCTTCGCGCCGGCGTGGGCCCCGCCGCTCGAGGTGATCGAGCGCGAGGCGGAGGTGCGGTTCGAGCTCGAGGTGGGCCCGGTGAGCCGCGACCAGATCGCCGTCTCCTGCGTCGGCGGGTTCCTCGTCGTGCGCGGCAAGAGGGGCGGCGCCCCCGGCCCGGGCGCGACGATCCGCTACTCGGAGCGGCCCTCGGGCTCGTTCCAGCGGGTGCTCCCGCTGCCCGCCACCGCGCGCCGCGACGGGATCGCGGCCTCGCTGCGCGAGGGCGTGCTCGCCGTGACCGTGCCAACCGACGGGCCCTCCGGCGCCGCGATGACGATCGAGGTCCACTGAGCGACCCGCCCCCGGGCCCGATCCCCAACCACGATCGAGGCGACCGCGACGCGGCGCGCCCCGGTGCTGTGCATGCAGTGAATCGAACAGGAGAATAGTCATGGATCCCAAGGCGATCGAGATGAACAACCTCCGCGTGCTCAACGACTACCTCAACCAGACGATCGACGTCCTCGTGCGCGGACCGCGCCTCGGCGCCGCCACCAGCCCGATCGGCTACTCGCCCTTCGCGCCCTCGATGACGACGCCCTCCACCATCGGGACCGACACGGTGTACGGCCCCTACCCGTTCGCGGGCTCGCAGGCGTTCGGCGGCGTCTCGCCCTTCGCGCCGACCAACCCGTTCACCGGCCACCCGCTCTACGGCTCCGTCGACCCGTTCTTCGCCCAGCGCAGCACGTTCGGCGGCTGGCAGCAGCCCTGGCAACAGCAGTCCTGGCAGCAGGGCTGGCAGCAGCCCTGGCAGCAGCAGGGCTGGCAGCAGCCGTGGGGGCAGAGCCCCTGGGGTCAGTTCTCCGAGGCCACGCGCCAGGCGCAGGTCGCCCACGCGCTCGCGGCCAAGCAGTCGGTGCTCGAGGCGATGTGCCGCATGGCCGGCATCCCGGTCTGAGCGCGGAACTGTAGAGAATCGGCCCCGAGGCTCCACGAGCTTCGGGGCCGGTCCCTTTCCATCTCCTACCCTGCGCGTTGCCCGCGGCCTGACGGCCGCGGCTCCGGTCACCGGGCTGACGCCCGGTGTTCTCTTCACCAACCCAGCTCATCCGCACCGTCCGCACGGGCGAGCCCACGCGTCGACGCGGCCGAGATCGGTGCGCCCTGGACACTCGATCGATGGCGCGGGTTTCGCATCGCCCCCGCGAGCATCGCCTCGCCGAGCACGAGGTTCCAACCGGAAGACACGGTGCCCAATGCGGTGGAACACCGGCCGTGAGGCCGGGGCCCTACGCGATGGAACACCGGCCGTGAGGCCGGGGCCCTACGCGATGGAACACCGGCCGTGAGGCCGGGGCCCTACGCGGTGGAACACCGGCCGTGAGGCCGGGGCCCTACGCGGTGGAACACCGGCCGTGAGGCCGGTGACCGGAGCCGCGCCCGTGAGGGCGCGGGCTCCCACGCTGGAGCGCAGTTCGACGACGGCATAATCGTGGCCAGCGTATTGCAAATGCTGGCTCGCAGGCGGCGCGGGCAGTCGTCGCGCGTGCGCCTTTTCAGCACGAGGACAGGGAGGTTTTCGAGCAATGGCAACTCACCACATCAAGGTCGCGGCAGGTCTCGTCTTCGGTCTCGGCCTCGCCGCGGCCCCGGCGTTCGCGCAGAGCGGCGCCGAGTCCGGGAGCCAGGCCGGCGGTCAATACGGGAGCCAGGCCGGCGGTCAATACCAGGGACAGGCCGGCGGTCAATACCAGGGTCAACAGGGCGCCCAGCCCGGCGGGCAAGAGGGTTTCGGCGCGCGCGGCCAGGAAGGCGCGGGCTCCGGCGCGGGAGCGTACGGCGCGTACAACAGGCCCGCGACGCCCAACGCCGAGTCCGTGCCGCAATTCTGGATCGCGGACGCCAGCCTCTTCATCGGCAACGCCGCGAACGCGGCGCACACGCTGAGCGTCGAGGAGGGGCTCGACATCCAGGCGCCTCAGGTGCTCGGCGATCAGGCCTCCTTCCTCCTCGCCGCGACGAACCGCGCGATCTCGAGCCTCGTCCAGCTCCAGCAGAACGCGGAGCAGTTCGAGCCGACCGCTGTCCCCGCGATCCGCATGGCGGTGAGCCAGCTCACCGCGGCCAAGGCGATGGGCGGCCAGGCCGCCCAGATGGCGAACGCCGGTGTGCTCGGCCCCCCGTTCACCACCAACGTCCGCTCCGCCCTCGCCCACCTGGCCGCCGCGGAGCGTGAGCTGCAGACCGTGGGGCGGACCTACAATGCCCAGCACCTCACGACGGCGAGCGTGTGCTCCGCGAGCCGCGGCGCCGCAGCGCTCGGCGTGGGGATCAGCGGCACGGGCAGCCGCAACAAGGCCAAGGAGGGCACGCAGCGCAGCGGCGCTCCCAGCGGCGGCACCGGCAATCAGGGGGGAGCCGCTCCCAGCCAGCAGGGCGGCGCCGCTCCCCAGGGCACGCCCGAGAAGTGACGATTGCTCGACGGACGACGCCGGCGCGGGCCACGAGGTCGCTCGTGGTGCCGTCGCCGGCGTCGTTCGCGCGCCATGGGGTGGCCTGTGCGTTGCAGCGCCGTCCCGGTGAGAACGGGAGGGGTGTACCATGATGATCCATCACAAGAAGGAAGCGGCAGCGCTCGTCGTCGGCCTGAGCCTCGCAGCAGCCCCGGCGTTCGCACAGACCAACCCGTACGGCGCCGACGAATCGCCGGACACGTCCGGCAGCGTGCGCGAACAGCAGGGCGCGCGCGGCGGCAGGTCCCAGGCCACGCCGGGGTACGGCGCCGGCATCCCCGGCGAGCGCGGGGAGATGGGCGAGCCGCAGGGCACGTACGGCGGAGAATACGGCGCGGCGGGCGGCTGCCCGTGCATGGGCGCTCCTGGATATGGCATGCAGGGCGGCGCGCCCGAATACGGCGTGCAGGGCGGCTATCGCTGGGGATTCGCGCCGAGCGTTCCCGGCCTCGGCGCGGGCTCCGTCGGCCAGCAGGGCTTCGGCGGTGGTCAGCAGGCTCCGGGCTACGGCGGCGCCCAGCGGCAGCAGGGTGCTCCCTGCTACGGCGGCGCCCAGCAGCAGCAGAGTGCTCCCGGCGACCGCGGCTGGGGCGGCGCGCAGGGCGGCGCTCCCGGCAACCAGTGAACTCGGGGTCGGGCCCGCCGACCCGCGAGATGTGACGGACACCCGAGCGGCCCCATCGGTCGCTCGGGCCCACTCGACGGAACGCACAGGAGGTTTCGAATGAAGACGCTTGCAAAGCTGGGAGCCGCGGCGGTCGTCCTGGGGCTCGGCCTCGCCGCAGCGCCGGCCCACGCGCAGTTTGGCGGCTATGGCTACAACCCCCACGCCAACCCCCGCATCGGCCCCGCGATGCCGGGCCAGACGAACAGCTTCGGCACCCCGATGGTGGAGACCCCCGTCCTCCGCGTGTCGTTGCCGCACCTGTGGCTCGCCGACGCCTCGCTCTTCATCGGCAACGCGCAGAACGCCGCCAACGTGCTGGCGATGGAGCAGTCGCTCAACGCGCAGGCGCCGGAGCTCCTCGGCAGCCAGGCGCGCTTCCTGAGCGAGTCCATCCAGCGCGCCCTCTTCAGCCTCGACGCGCTCCAGCAGAACGCGGAGGCCCAGAACCCGCGCGCCGTGCCCGCCATCCAGGGCGCCGTGAGCCAGCTCGTCGCCGCGCGGACGCGGGCCTCCCAGGTCGAGAACGCGGCCAACGCCGGCGTCCTCGGCCCGGCGTGGGAGGTCACGATCCGCTCGGCGCTCGGGCACGTCAGGTTCGCCCAGCAGTGGATGGCCCACGTCGCCAACGCCTACGGCGTGCCGCAGTTCGCCGACGTCGGCGGCCCCACCAACTCCAGGTTCGGCGCGGGCGTGGGCGGTCGGACCAACGCCGGAGGCGGCCGGTAGCGCCGGTAGCCCCTATTCCCTGGCTCGACGGTCCGTGCCGCGCCGCCCCCGCGCTCGCCAGGCCCAGTACACGGGGATCCCGAGGGCGACCACCGCGAGACCGAGCCCCGCGCGGCGCGGCTCCTGGACGCCGAGCCCCGTCGCGACGGCCGCCGTGACGGCGACGTAGAGCGCGGGCAGGAAGGGATAGCCCGGGGCCCGCACCGGCCGCGCCGCGTCCGGCCTCCTCGCCCGCAGCGCGAAGAGCCCGCACACGGTCAGCGCATAGAAGAGGAGCCCCGCGATCATGACGTAGTTCGAGGAGCTCTGCGTAGCTGCCGGAGAGGCAGAGGACGATGGCCCACGCCGCCTGCGTGACGAGGCCGAACGCGGGCGTCTCGTACCGCGCGTGGAGCCTGCCCATCGCCCGGAAGAAGAGCCCGTCGCGCGCCATCGCGTAGTACACGCGCGCGCCGGACAGGACGAGCCCGTGCGCGCACCCCAGCGTCGACAGCACGATCACCCCCGCCGCCGCGTAGAGCCCGGGCTTGCCCAGGCTCGCCTCGAGGACGGCCGTCGCCACGCGGTCGTCGGCCGCATGGGCGATTGCCGGCGCGGGGAGGACGGCCAGGTAGGCGACGTTCACCAGCACGTAGAGCGCCGTCACCGCCAGCACGCCGGCGGCCATGGCGAAGGGGACGTCGCGCGTCGGTCGCCGGAGCTCGCCGGCGCTGAACCCCACGTTGTTCCAGGCGTCCATGGCGAAGAGCGCCGCGACCATGGACGCGGCGAAGGCCGGCACCATCGCGTGGAGCGGCCCGGAGGCCGACAGGAAGCCCGCGCCGAAGTTCTCCCGCAGCGCGTCGGCGCTCCTCCCGGCGGAGATCGCGACGATCACGACGCCGGCGAGCATGGTCACGTTCACGACCGTGAGCGCACCCTGGAGGCGCGCCGCGGGCTTGACGCCGCGCACGTTGACGGCCGTCGTGGCGGCGACGAGCACGGCGGCGAGCACGTTCTGCGCTCCGACGCCGAACGCGACGTGCCCGCAGAGGGGCAGGGTACACCCGAGGTGCGCGCGCGCGGACAGGGAGGGGACGAAGACCGTGGCGAAGCGGGCGAAGGCGATGGCCACGGCCGCGATCCCGCCCGTCTGGATCACGGCGAACAGGGTCCACCCGTAGAGATAGCCCGCGAGAGGAGAGATGCCCTCGCGCAGGTAGACGTACTGCCCGCCGGTATCCGGGAACATCCCGGCGAGCTCGCCGTACGACAGGGCGCCGATCACGGTGACGAGCGCCGCCGCGACCCACGCGAGGAGCAGGAGCCCGGGCGCGCGCACCTGCCGCAGCATCTCCGCCGAGACGATGTACACGCCCGAGCCGACCATCGCGCCGATGACGAGCGTGACGGCGTCGAGGCGGGTCAACGGCCTCGGTAGATCAGGATCCGGCGTCTTGCGCTCCCCCATGCCGCGGCGCCTGCGGCGAACGTTGGGCGCGGGGCGAGCGAGCGCCAGCCGGGGCCGTCAGCCATCGGCTGTCGGCCTCGCTCCTCGCCGTTCGTGGAAAGCACGGTAGAGCCGTATCTCGCCGCGATCGTGCCTCACCCCCCGGCCCCGTGAGCGTCAAGCAGGGCGCGTTCGGGCCCTCCTACCGAACCGCGACCGCCAGGGAGCGGGTGCCAGGCCGTCGCATGCGACGCGTTTTGACATGCAAGGGCCCGAGGACCGCATTGCCACCGGGCACCCGCTCCCTTGCGGTCGCGGTTCGGCGGTCAACGCTCATGCCCCCCGGCCCGGGAAGGGGGGTAAGGGGCGCGCGGGCAGGAATGTGCGATCAGCGACGCCGGCGGCGCATCATGAAGGCCGCGGCTGCGACGAGCGCGCCGGCCGCCGCGAGCCCGCGGGCGGGCGCCCCGGGGAGAGGCACCGAGCAGGACACGTTCTGATCACTGGGCTGATCGCGGACGGGGCCGTTGCAGTACACCGCCACGGCCGCCGAGGACTGGCAGACCATGCTGTAGCTCGAGTCGAGCGTGCTGCACGCAGGGTCGGCCGAGTTGCCGGTGCCGTTCCCGGTGTTGCACTCCGTGCAGGTGGTCCCGGCGATGGCCTCCTGCGCCTTGTTGCAGTTCGGATCGAACGCGGAGGCGGTGCCGCCGGTGCCGGCAGCGCCGCCGGTGCCGGTGGTGGTGGAGGAACCGGCGCTCCCGCCGGTGGGGCTGGGGATGTCCGCGAGGGCAATCGGAGCGAGCGCGAGCGCGGCGGTGACGAACGAAAGCTGCACCAGGAAGCGGATGCCCATCGGGACCTCCTTCGAGCCTAAGGGCGATGGCGGGCGCGGAATGTCTCACGCTCGCCTTGGCCGATCCAGCGCTTCGAGAGGTCGGTCCACGATTGTCGGGCGCGCCGTGCGCCCGACAAGAAATTTACGGTACCCCGCCGGGGCTTTGTCGCGCTACCGCAGGATCAGCCCGGCGCGTCGGCGCGGATCGGGATGACCTTGCCCCACGCCCGAGGCTCGGGCGCGGCCCCGCCGGAGATGGTCAAGGCGTCGACGAGGCTCCGGAAGGCGTCGCGCGCGCCCACGGACTCGCCCGGCTGCGCCTCGGCGGACGCCAGGAGGCGCTTGTACGCGTGCTCCAGCTTGACGCTGGCCACCTCGACCAGCGCGGCGTCTCGCTCCAGCGCGCGGAAGGCCTCGTGGACCTCGGGGCCGAAGCCGTGCTCGCGGAGGAAGGCCCGCCACGCGTCGCGCACCTCCGGCGTGGGGCGCAGCGCCTTGGCGAGCAGATCGTGCCAGGACTGCTGCTCGAGCTTGGCCGGGACCACCCAGCGGTCGATGCCCAGATCCGCGCAGCGCCGGACCAGGGACCTCTGGATCGCCTTCGGGCGCACCCCCGAAGCGTCGAGGCTCTCGGCGACCTCGCGCCAGCGCTGCGTCGCCTGGCTCGACTGGCGCTTGTACTCGTTGAACCAGTCCTGGTGGACCCCGTGCGCCTTGCCCCAGGCCTGGAGCCCCCCGCACGCCTGCCCCTCGCCCGTGGCGCACGCGTCCAGGTAGGCGCGCGCGGCCTCCCAGAGCTCGACGGAGGGCGGGCCGCAGACGAAGCGGTGGCCGGCGCGGAAGGTTCCACACCAGCCCGCGAGGGGGCCGCCCTCGCAGATCTTCCGCCAGGCGCGGGAGAGGTGCTGGTGCGCCGTGTTCCAGCGCACCTGGTACGCGACGGCCCCGCAGAGCGCCACGCGGCGGGCCTCGGACTCGAAGGCCACGTCGTCGAGCGCGCAGACCGCGAAGAAGACGCTGCGCTCCCGCCCGACGAGCGCGGAGGCGCGCTCGCCCGCGCGCGCCAGCTCCCGCGCGATCTCGCCGGGAGGCGCCGGGATCCGCGCGGCCCAGCGGCCCAGATCCCGCTCGGCGGCGGCGCAGAACACGGCGTGGGCCATGCGCGCGACGGTGGCTCCAGGCTCGCGGGCCAGGCGCTCCAGCGCCGACCCGAGCACCGCGTCGCGATCCTCCCGGGTGAAGGCGTGGAAGCGCTCCAGCACGCGCGCCCCGGCCGCCACGAGCCCGTCCTGAGCCGGCGCCTCGAGCGCGTGGAGCCCCGCGATCCAGGGGCTCATCCACACGCCGCTCGTCTCGGCATCGGCGGGCGGGTCGAAAACCCGGTTACGTGCGTCCTTCTCGGTCATGCGCCCCCTTCCTTCGGCGTCCGATAGTACGCTGGGGGTAGGGTGGGCTGGCATTACAGCCGATAACACGGCGATCACGGCGCACAGCGCCCTCCACTCGGGGCCGAGAGCCCCGCGTGGAAGGCGATGGCCCCACCACGTCCACGCGCGCGGCGTGCGCTGGCGGGCTACATCCCGCCGTCTGCGCCGCCGCCGCCGGCGCCGCTCATCATGCAGTCCCATACCTGCGGCGGGCCGGCGTCGGCCCCCGTGTCGGCGCTGCTCTTCGTGCAAGTGCACGTGTAGTAGGGCCCGAGGCTCACGGGGCAGCTCAACCCGACGGCGAAGCCCACGCAGGAGGGCCCGTCCGGGCCGTGCTCGGGCGGAAAGCAGTCGCCACCGCCCCCCGGTGACTCGCAGGCCCACACGAGCATGCTCGCCGTGATGGCGAGCGCCGCCCCGAGGAAGGTCCACGTACGGGTGACGATCACGGGTTCATGGTGCCCCGATCGCGGGGTCTGGATCAACCGACGGGTGCTCGGGATCCACCGGCGCACGGTGACGCGGATGATCGGCGCCGAGCTGCTCGCACGGCGGAACGCTCGCGGGCCACGGAGGGGGGCGCCCGCCGAGGCGGCGCTGAGCCGCCCCGGCGGGCCGCCTGGGCTACTTGATGACGATCGAGACGGGCGTGGTGAACCCGCTCGTCTCGCGCGCGGTCTTGCTGCACGCCCGGACCCACCACGTGCCCGGCGTGGGGCTCGGGACGACACGGACGGCGCCCGAGCCGTCGAGCTCCTTCCAGAGGGCCGGGTTGGTCATGTCCGTGCTCATCTGCACGGAGACCACGTCCATCCCCGGGGCTCGCTTGACGTAGATGCGCAGCGAGTCCTTCTTGGGGTTGTACGAGAGCTCGACCGCCAGCGGCAGGGCGAGCGGGTTGTGCGTGGTGCCGCGCAGGTTCAGGGCGAGGCTGCCGGCGTCCGCGGGCGTGGTGCAGTACTTCGTGCTCGTGCTCAGGTAGCAGTCGTACGACACGTCCCACGCGGCCGTCGCCGCGAGGAGCACGCCGCGGGCCGTGACGGCCGCGGCGAGCGCCCCGCGATAGGCGTCGCCGGCGCCCTTGAGCGCGACGTTCTTCGCCGCCACGTCGTCGGCCGACGCCTTGAGGTCCGTGTGGGCCGCGTAGAGCGCGGACTGCGGGGCCTCGGCCGCGATCTTCACGCCGGCTTCGTAGCGGGTTTCGGTGCTGGTCTTGGTGTCTCCGACGATGAACTGGATCGTCGGGTGCGTTGCATTCGACATCGTGATCTCCTTTCAGCGGTACGACGACCGCCTCGGCCAGCCCTCATCGCAACCGCCGTGCCTGCGTCCCGCCACCCGGCGGCGCCGCGTGCGGCGGTCCAACAACGCTGTCCTTCCGCGAAGTTGCGAAAGGAGCGCGTGTCGGAGCGGGATCCGCCCCGCTGACGCAGGGCCCAAACGGAGACAGGCAGGGCCCAAACGGAGACAGGCAGGGCCCAAACGGAGACAGGTCCAGAGGCAAGGGGCCGGTGTGGGTGCGGAGACGACAGGGCACTGGGGCTTCCGTGGGGGCTCCCGACCAGGCGCGGCGCGGCGACCCGGGGAGGCGGGAGCCGGGTCGGCGGGACCGCGCCGGGTGGGCACGATGTCGGACGGGTCGGCGCGAATTCGAGCCGGTAAGGCACGGCGTCGTGCCGGTGAGGCACGGCGTCGTGCCGGTGCGGCGCGACTTCGAGCCGGTGAGGCACGGCGTCGTGCCGGTGCGGCGCGAATTCGAGCCGGTGAGGCACGGCGTCGTGCCGGTGCGGCGCGAATTCGAGCCGGTGAGGCACGGCGTCGTGCCGGTGCGGCGCGACTTCGAGCCGGTGAGGCACGGCGTCGTGCCGGTGCGGCACGATTTCGAGCCGGTAAGACGCGACGTCGGGACGGGTCGGCACGATTTCGAGCCAGTACGGCACGAGCTCGAGCCGGTACGGCACGACTTCGAGCCAGTAAGGCGCAACTTCGAGACGGGTCGGCACGACTTCGAGCCGGTAAGGCGCGACTTCGAGCCGGTACGGCGCGACGGCGGGACGGGTCGGCACGATTTCGAGCCGGTACGGCGCGAGGGCGGGACGGGTCGGCGCGATTTCGAGCCGGTAAGGCGCGACGGCGGGACGGGTCGGCACGATTTCGAGCCAGTAAGGCGCGGCTTCGAGACGGTACGGTACGGGTTCGAGACGGTGCGGGTCGATGGCGGGAAGTGTCGGCGCGGCTTCGAGACGGGTGGGCAGGGCTTCGAGACGGTGCGACACGATGACGGGAAGGGCCGGTGTGGCTTCGAGCCGGTGCGGCGCGAGGGCGGGACGGTGCGGCGCGAATCCGGGACGGGTCGGCGAGGCTTCGAGACGCGTCGGCGAGACTTCGAGCCGGGTCGCCGCAATGACGGGCAGGGTCGGCGCGACGCTGGGACGGGTGGGCGCGATCTCGGGACGGGTCATTGCGATGCCGGGCCCGATCGGCGCGATCTCGGGACGGGTCGGCGCGGCTTCGAGACGGACCGGCGCGACGACGGGCCGGGTCGGCACGGGTGCGAGACGAGTCGGTGCGAGATCGAGACGAGTCGGTGCGAGATCGAGACGGGTCGGCACGATCGCGTCCCTGTGCTCCATGGCCGCGTCTCGTGCCGCGTCCTTCACCCCCCGTCCAGGACCCGACCTGAATTTAGCCTGCCTTTCCTCGCTTCTTCTGCGGCTTCGCCGGGGGCTTCGGTGTGGGCGGGTGACCGAGCAGGCTTGCAACGATCTCGACGGCCGCGGGCCACGCTGGTCCTCGTAGAGGACGGTGACCCCGGCCGGCATCAACCCGGCTCCACCTTCGTGAGCACGGACGCCGCGTGGCCGGCGCTCCGGATGTCCCCGAGGCCGCGGTAGCGCGCCAGCCACTTGGCCAGCGCCTCGGCGTCCGGCCGGACCAGCCGCGTGGCGCCGCTCTCGTCGAGCTCGCAGAGGACCACGGACTTGGCAGGGTCCGAGAGGCCGTCGAGGAGGCGGTCCGAGTGGGTCGCGAGGAGGACGGGGCAGTCCCGGGCCATCGCCTCGAACATGTCGAGGACGCGCATGAGGAGCTGCGGGTGGAGATGGAGGTCCGGCTCGTCGAAGGTGACGAGCGAGGGTTTCACGGTGTGGAGGCGGAAGAGGGCGACGAAGGCGAGGTAGGAGAGCATCCCGTCCGAGAGCTGGGACGAGGGGATGGGGCGGTCGAGGCCGGCGAGCTTGACGGAGAGGCCGATGTTGCCGCCGCCCGGGTCGGCCCAGGTCACGACGTCCTCGATCCGCTCGCCGAGGCCGAGGCGGATGGTCTCCAGGGTGCTGTCCCAGTGGGCCCGGCCGAAGTTGTTCTTGAGGGCGTGGTAGGCGCTGGCGAGGTTGAGGCCGAGCTTTTCGAGGTGGTCGGCGGGGGTGAGGAGGGCGGAGGAGCGAAGGGCGGACTTGCGGTCGAGGGCGCGGGCTGCCCAGGCGGGGGTGACCTCGAAGGGCAGGTTGATGAGAGCCCGTTTCAGGTACGCAGCGCACCACACAATACCCGTCAAATCTGCTGGATAATACGTGAGCGGGTCGAGCAAAGCCAGATACGGCGACTTCTGAGCGCCGTTGTGACGTCCCGCCTCGTGGAATGCTCGGGAAGCACCACCAGTACCCAGCCGAATGACTTCTTCGAACGATGCAAACGTGTCCCCTGGTGAGACGATGAGGTCATATTCAATGTGATCTCCAGGGTTGTCTTCGAAGAGGACTCCTGCGATGACCTCGCCGATCTCCTCTTCCTCCGGACGCACCGTCACTCCGAGCACGAGCCGCTGCGATCCCTGCCGGAGCAGCGCCGCAAGCCCCCCGTGGATCCCATAAAGCTCATCCATGAACCGCGGCCCGGTCGCCCGCCGCAGGATCTCGCACGCCTCCAGGATGCTGCTCTTCCCGCTCCCGTTCTCGCCGATGAGCACGGTCAGCCCGTCGAGGGGCAGACGGATCTTCTCGATCGTCCTCAGGCCCTCGATGCGCAGCTCCGTGATCGGCACGCCGCACAGGGAAGCCGAGGCGCCCGCGAACGTCAAGCCGCCGGGAGGGCGCCCGCGCGCCTCAGTACCAGCTCCGCCAGCGCACGCCGACCGGGGCCGACCGGGGCCGGAACCGCAGGGATGAGGACGCCGGCCTTGCGCAGGACGGCGAGCGGAGCAAGGCGATGCAGATGGCGGACGACGCGCGCGACCAGGGCACCGATGCTCGTGTCCTGCCGGTTCACGCAGACCGTGATACAAAACCCCGGAGTCACCCCGACCCCGGCCCCCGTGAAATCCTTCGACCAATCCCTCAAATACCTCCTCCAGCACGAGCCGGCCGACTTCATCCGATTCGCGCTGGGCGACCCCACCGTCCAGGTCCTCGGCCCGCTCCCGAGCGGCTTACCCTCCCGCGGCCGCGACGTGGACGGCGGCTACCTCATCGCCCGAGGCGAAGCCCGCAACGCCGCCCACGTCGAGTTCCACCGCCGCCACCAGAGCGCCGAGGACCTCGCCGTCGACGTCGCCGAAGCGCAGATCCGCCTCTACCGGCGCGAGCGCCTCAAGGTCCTCTCCTTCGTCTGGGACCTCTACGGCGCCACCGACGAGCCGGTCGTGCAGCAGCGCGCGCTCGACTACGGCGAGGCGTCGGGCAAAGAGCCCGGCTCCCGCGCCATGTACCTGCGGGTCAACCTTCGCGGCCTCGACTGGCAGAGGCTCCTCGCCGACGGCCCGCCCGCCCTGTGGCCGCTGGTCGCACTGGCCCGTCACGGGACGAGCCAGGACGCCGTGCACCGGGCCCGCGACGCCATCGAGGCGCGGGAGGACCTGACCATCGCCGAGCAGGCCAATCACCTGGCCGTGCTATGGTTCGTGGCCGAGGCAGAGGATGTGCCGGTCGAGGTGATGCGGGCGTACATTTCGGAGGGACGGCTGATGGAAAGCACGCTCTACCAGAGCATTTTCTCGAAGGGCATGGCGAAGGCCAAGGCGGAGATGCAGGCCGAGGCGATTGTCCGGCTTCTGACCCGCTGGCTGGGCTCGCTCGACCCCGCCCTCCAGGAGCGCGTCCGGGCCGTCTCGGACCTGGAGATCCTGACGCCCTGGTATGACGAGGCGTTCTCCCTGGGCGACACCGAAGCCGCAGAGCGGCTGGCGGAGAGGATCCGGAAGGCCCTCTCCCAGTAGCCCTCAGCACCAGCTCCGCCTCCGCACCTCGACCCCGCTCCCCGCGAGCGCCTTGTCCAGCTCGTCGAGGTTCGAGTCCCGGTAGTGGTACGGGTCGAGCACCTTCGGCTCGAAGGCCGCGATGCGTGGAAGCAATCAGGCGCCGTACACCTTCACGGGCGCCCGCGCCTTCGCGACCAGCTCCTCCACCCGCGGCCCGATCTCCGCCGGAATCCCATCGGCGCCCCGCGTCCACGCGCGCCGCCTCGCGCCAGCCGTCCATCAGGCTGATCCGGCCCCCCGTCACCTCCCAGACCCGCCCGGTCACGCCGCGCGAGGCGCCCGACCCGAGCCAGACCAGGAGCGGCGAGACGTTCTCGGGATCGTGCTCGTCGAAGCCGTCCTCGGGCCTCTTCATCGTCTCGGCGAAGACGGCCTCCGTCATCCGCGTCCGCGCGATGGGGGCGATGGCGTGGGCGGTGACGCCGTAGCGCCCGAGCTCCGCCGCCTGCACGAGGGTGAGCGCGGCGATGCCCGCCTTGGCGGCCGAGTAGGCCGACTGGCCGACGCTGCCGGCGAGGCCCGCGCCGGAGCTGGTGTTGAGGATGCGCGCGTCGGGCGTCCTGCCCGCCTTCGCCTCGTCCCGCCAGTGGGCCGCGGCGTGACGGGAGACGCAGAAGTGGCCGCGGAGGTGGACGCGGATCACGGCGTCCCACTCCTCCTCCGACGTGCTCACGAACATCCGGTCGCGGACGAAGCCCGCGTTGTTCACCACCACGTCGAGGCGGCCGAAGCGCGCGATGGCCGCGCCGACGAGCGCCTTCGCCTGTTCCCAGTCGGCGATGTCCGCGCCGTCGGCGATGGCCTCCCCGCCCATGGCGCGGATGGCGTCGACCACCTCGCGCGCGGGGCCCTCGTCCCGCCCCTCTCCCTTGTTCCCGACGCCGAGGTCGTTGACGACGACGCGCGCCCCCGCGCGCGCGAAGGCCAGCGCGTGCGCGCGGCCGAGGCCGCGGCCCGCGCCGGTGACGATGACGACGCGCCCTTCACAGAATCCCGCTCACGGTGCACTCTCCTCCGGGGCGAGCACGACGCGCCCCTCGAGCCCCCCGGCGAGGACGAGGCGCTGCGCCTCGTCGGCCCGCGAGAGGGGCATGATCCGATCGACCGACACCCGGAAGGGTCTCTCCCGGTGCAGCGCGAAGACCTCCGTCATCTCGCGGCGGGTGGCGCCGCTCGATCCGCGCAGGGTGAGGCCGTGCGTGATGAGGTAGCCGAGGTTCACGCTCACCTTCTCGGGCGTGACGTTGCCGACGATGACGAGGCGCCCACCGATCCGGAGCGATCGCAGCGCGCCGTTGAAGGTGGCCGCGCCGACGTTGTCCATCGCGATGTCCACGCGCCCGACGGCGGCGTGCTTGTGGATCCCGTCGCCCGCGTCGACGACGACGTGGTGCGCGCCGAGCGCCTCCAGGAACGCTCGGTGCCGCGCGTCACGGACCGCCGCGACGACCTCCGCGCCGACGCGGGCGGCGATCTGCACGGCGGCGGCGCCCACGCCCCCGTTCGCGCCCGTGATGAGGACGCGCTCGCCCGCGGCGAGCCCGCCGAGGCGGACGAGGCCGCGGTACGCGGTGCCGAAGGTGCAGTGCATGACGGCCGCCTCGGCGGAGGAGAGGCCCTCGGGGATGGGGAAGAGCGCGCTCTCCGGGACCAGGAGGCGTCGGGCGTAGCCGCCGTCCGCCAGGATGCCGAGGACCCAGGCCGCGCCCTCGCAGAGCGAGGTCTCCCCGCGTCGGCAGCTCGCGCACGCGCCGCACGCGTCGCGGTGCATCGTGCCGACGCGGTCGCCGGGGCGGAAGGCCGTGACCTCGCCCCCGACGGCGGCGACGCGCCCGGCAACCTCGTGCCCCGGCGTGACGGGGACGCGGAGGAAGGGAAAGCGCCCCGCGCGGTCGAGGAGATCCCGGTGACAGACACCACACGCCTCGACGTCGACGACCACCATGTTCCCTTCCGGATCCGGAAGGGGCTCCTGGGAGACCTCATACGCGAGGGACTTCTCGAAGCCGACCTCGTTCAACCGCGCGCGCGATCCGATGACTCTCATCCGCCTACCTCGAAAATCCTAACCGCGCCCGGAGCGAGCCGCCGCTCGCGGCGGCTCGCGGAGGAAGCGGGGGCTGCAGGTTTCCACAACGGTATTGCTGAAGCAGAAGCCCCCGCTCCCTCCGCGAGCCTGCCTTCGGCGGCTCGCTCCGGTCGCGGTTAGGATGGCGTCTAGGAGGCGCTCGCGTGGCCAGCGGAGCTCACCCACGGGCCCGCTCTCTCAGCACGTACTTCATCACCTTCCCCGTGGCGTTGGTGGGCAGCTCCGCCACCACCTCCACCCGGCGCGGGACCTTGTAGTTGGCCATCCGCTCGCGGCTCCACGCGACGATCTCGGCCTCCGTCACCGAGGCGCCCGCGCGCGGGACCACGAAGGCGATGCCCACCTCGCCGAGCCGCTCGTCCGGCGCGCCGACGACGGCCGCCTGCGCCACCGCCGGGTGCCCGAGGAGGATCCGCTCGAATCTCCGCCGGGTACGCGTTGAAGCCGCCGACGATGAACATGTCCTTCTTCCGGTCCGTGATGCGGAGGTACCCGCGCGCGTCCATCACCCCCACGTCGCCCGTCCGGAGCCAGCCGTCCGCGTCAATCGCCTTCGCCGTCTCCTCCGCGTCCTCGTGGTACCCCCGCATCACGTTGTACCCGCGGATCACGACCTCACCCGCCTCCCCGCGCGGGCAGCTCGCGCCCGTCGTCCCCAACGACGCGGACCTCGACGCCCGGGATGGCGCGGCCGGACGTGCCGGCGATCGTCTCCGGGTCGTCGTCGAAGCGGCACATCGTGGCGATGCCGGTGGCCTCCGTGAGGCCGTAGCCGGTGATGACCGTCCGGAAGCCCAGCTCGCGGCGCATCCGGTGGACGAGCTCGACGGGGATCACGGCCGCTCCCGTGACCGCGAGGCGCAAAGAGGAGAGGTCGTGGCGGGCGAGGTCGCCCGTGGCGAGGAAGGTCTGGTAGAGCGAGGGCGGCCCGGGCAGGACCGTGATGCGATCGCGGGCGACGCGCTCGAGGGCCGCGGCGGCGTCGAAGACGGCGAGGGGGAAGAGGGTCGCGCCGACCATGATCGAGGCAAGCATGCCGGCCTTGTAACCGAAGCTGTGGAAGAACGGCAGGACGACGAGGTAGCGATCGCCGCGCGCGAGGCCCGTGACGTCGGCCCAGTCGCGGAAGGCGCGGAGCGTCTGCGCGTGCGTGGCAGGGACGCCCTTGGCGCGGCCGGTGGTGCCCGAGGTGAAGAGGAGATCGGAGAGATCGCCGGGCTCGACCGCGCGCGCTCGGGCGTCGGCGTCCTGCTCGGAGACGGCTCCGGCGCGGGCGAGGAAGTCTCCCCAGGAGAGCCCGCCGTCGGACGCGGGCCCCCGGAGGACGACGGTCGCGCGGAGCGAGGGGAGCTCGGCGCCGCTCTGCCGGAGCATCGTCGCGTAGTCCGCGCCGAGGAAGCCGACCGTCGTGAACAAGAGGACGGCGCCGCTCCTCTGGATCACCTCCGCCGCCTCGGCGCCCTTGAAGCGCGTGTTGATGGGGACGAGCGCCGCGCCGGAGGCGTGGACGGCGAGCGCGGCGACCACCCACTCCCAGGTGTTGGGCGCCCAGATGGCGACGCGATCCCCGCGCGCCACGCCGAGCGCCATCAGCGCCCGCTGCGCTTCCATGACGGCGGCGCCGAGCTCGGCGTACGTCAGCGTCTTGCCTTCGTCGACGACGGCCGCGAGCGGGGCGAACCAATCCGCCGCGCCGCGGACGAGGCGGGGGATGGTGCCGAGCTCGAGGTCGCCGCGCATACCCTCGGCGCGCTCCAGCATGAAGGGAGTAGAACATGTTCCATTGGTCGCGTAAACTCGCCGCCGCGAGCGCCGGCCGCTTCTTTTCCAGGCCGGGCGATCGCAAGGAGCACGCATGCGTCTCGGTCTGATGATGGGCTACTCCGGGGCCCAGGTCTCGCTGGACATCGATCTCGATCAAGGAGGCGGAGCGGCTCGGCTTCGACTCGGTCTGGACGGCCGAGGCGTGGGGGTCCGACGCCGTGACGCCGCTCGCCTGGATCGGCGCGCAGACGAGCAAGATCCGCCTCGGCACGGCGATCATGCAGCTCCCCGGCCGGTCGCCCGCGAACACGGCGATGACCGCGATGACGCTGGACCAGCTCTCCGGCGGCCGCTTCATCCTCGGGCTCGGCACGTCCGGCCCGCAGGTGGTCGAGGGCTGGCACGGCGTCCCCTTCGACAAGCCCCTCACCTGGCTGCGCGAGTACATCACCATCGTCAAGGCGGTCCTCGCGCGGGAGAAGCCGCTGGAGTTCGAGGGGGCGCGCTACCAGATCCCGTACCGCGGCCCGGGCGCGACCGGCCTCGGCAAGCCGCTCAAGAGCATCCTCCACGGCCGGAAGAACATCCCCATCTACACCGGCTCGATGGCGCCGCAGAGCCAGGCGATGAGCGCGGAGATGTGCGACGGCCTGCTCCTCACGTGCATGCACCCCGAGCGCTTCGACGTCATCGAGCCCAACCTCCAGGAGGGCTTCGACAAGGCCGGGAACGGGAAGAGCCTCGCGACCTTCGACGTGGCGCCCACGGTCGCCGTCATCCTCGGCGACGACCTCGACGCCTGCCGCGCGCCCCTCAAGATGAGCCTGGCGCTCTACATCGGCGGCATGGGGGCCCGGGACAAGAACTTCTACAACGAGTACATCCGCAAGGTGGGCTTCGAGCGCGAGGCCATCGAGATCCAGGATCTCGTACCTCTCGGGGAAGAAGAACGAGGCGATGGCCAAGGTGCCCGACGCGCTGGTCGACGCGCTCCACCTCGTGGGTCCGAAGGAGCGGATCCGCGACCGCTTCCAGGCGTGGAAGGCGTCGAAGGTCGGCACCATGATCATCGGAACCGTGCAGCCGGAGGCGGTGCGCCTCATCGCCGAGCTGGCGCAGTCCTAGACCGCCCCGCCCTCCCGGGCGTCCCCTACCGAACCTCCCGGACGGCGTGCTAAGGAAGCCGCCGCCATGACGAATGCGCCCGCTCCCGCGTCCTCCGTGAGCGAGAGCACCTGGCTCCGCGGGCGCACCCAGCCCTGGGGAAAGGTCGGCCTCGCCCTGCTCGCGCTCTTCGTCGCGGTGGGGCTCGGCCTCCGCCTCTACGGGCTCTCGGCCGAGGGGTTCGGCGACGACGAGCTGCACAAGTGGCTCGCGGCCAACCGCTACCTCGACCTCGACTTCAGCGGCAACGACGTCGAGCACCCGATGCTGATGAAGTCGCTGATCACGTTCGCGCTCCTCGTCGGGAGGAAGCTGGGCTGGGCGCCCGAGACCATCACGCGCCTGCCCAACGTGATCGTCGGCGGATCCGTCACGGTGGTGGTGATCGCGCTGCTCGGGCGCCGGCTCTTCGGGCGCGAGGCCGGGCTGTGGGCCGGGGCGCTCACCGCCACGTCGGTCACGCTCGTCGGCTACCACCGGGTGGCGAAGGAGGACACGCTCCTCGGCACCTTCCTGGCCCTCCTCTGCCTCTGCATGGCGGAGGCGAAGGCGGCCGCCGACGACGGGCGCGACGCCGATCAGCGAAGGTGGGAGGTGGGCGGCGCCGCATCGATCGCCGGCATGCTCGCGTCCAAGTACTTCTTCTTCCTCCTCCCCATCCCGATCGTCTTCTACCTCTGGGTGCGAGGGCAGAGCGAGCGCTGGCGCGTGCCCCCTCTGCGGTGGCTGAAGCTCATCGCCCTCGCCATCCCCATCTGGGCCGCGCTGAACTGGTCGCCCTTCCTACCGTCCACCTGGGAGTACGCGAAGAGCTACGTGAGCGGCGGGCAGACCGTGCACGGCAGCCTCTTCTTCATGGGCACCATCTACCACAACCTCGTGGAGTACGGCCTCCGCGGCACGCCGCCGTGGTTCTACCTCGTCTTCGCGGCCGTCAAGCTCACGCCGGCGACGCTGCTCTTCTCGCTCGGGGGGCTCGTCCTCGCGATCAAGGAGCGGAGGCCGGCGCACCGGCTCGTCCTCTCGTGGATGGGCGTGTGGTTCCTGATCCTCTCGGTGTTCGGCACCAAGTGGGGCCGCTTCTTCGTGTCGGTCATGCCCGCCTTCCTGATCCTCGCGGCGTACGCCGCGGCCCTCCTCGTGGAGCGCGCGCGCCGGGCCTCGGCGAAATTCGCCTTCCCGGCCACCGCCGCGATCGCCGTCCTCCTCGCCGGCGTCGAGGCCGAGGCCGCGGTCACGCACGAGCCGCACGAGCGGCTCTACATCAGCCCGCTCGGCGGCGGCGACGCGAAGGTGACCTGGTACTTCCCCCACTGCGACTACTTCGACGCCGGCTTCCGGGAGGCCATCGCGTACGTCGCCGCCCACGCGGAGCCCGGCGCCGAGCTGTCGACCGAGATCGACTGGCCCTCCCTCTACTACGCCGAGCGCTTCGGCCGCTTCGACCTCGCGCACTCGCTCGTCCGGCGAGGGTACACCTGCAAGCTCAACCGCATCTGCTACGTGGTCGTGCAGACGGGGCGCCTCTATTTCCTGAACCAGGACGCGGTGGCCAACCTGGCGAAGCGCGAGCCCTGGCACATCGAGCGGATCCGCGGCGAGGTCGTGGTGAAGGTGTACCGGCTCGATCCGGGCGAGTCCCCGTTCCCGGACGAAAATCAGCGCTGACCGCGTGTCGCGCACGGCGATGAGCGCCGTCGCCGTCGCTCACTTCCGCGCCGGATTTCGTCGCTCGATCCAGTCGCCGTGCTTCAAGGCGTCGAGGTTGTAGGCCATGGCACCGACGCGCTCGTCGCTGGGGGTCTCCCCGTAGTGCGCCGCGATCTTCCGGGCGATCGCCGACACCTTGGCGCGCCCCCCGCCCGCGTCGAGACATTGCCGGAGCAGATCGCCGCGCGACGGTACGCGCGGGCTCTCCCAGACCACGAGGCCCACGCCGCCCGCCGTGCTGAACCGGAAGCGCAGGTCCCCCTTGAGCGCGGTCAGGCACATCTGGCGCGTCCAGCGCGCATGAACGCGCGACAGGGGCGCGATGTCCGCGTGGAGCTCGCCCACCGCGAGCCCGCGCCCGCGGCGCTCCAGCGTCGCGACGACGTGCTCCACCGCCTGCGCCCGCGCCTTCTCGCCGCCGGGCAGATCGCGATCGACGAGCCCGATGTGGTCCGCGTCGCACCAGACGAATGGCGGCTGCCCGAGGTGGATTGAGAGCATCGCGGGTGGGAAGCTCGTCCTCTCCGCGAGCTGGACCCTGAGCACGCCGACGGGGATGGGCGCGCCGTGCTCCCGGACGATCGCGAGCACGTCGTCGTGCAGGCTCGGGGGCTTCTTCGCCTCCGCCGGGCCGTCGGGCAGCGCGAGGAAGCCGAAGCCCGCCTCGCGGAGACGTCCACTGTGGCGAAGGAGCGCGCCGAGGTGCCAGGCGTCGAGCCACTCGGGCAGCTCTGCCTCCCCCCGCACGGCCTCGAAGAGATCGAGGTGCGACCAGCGCCGCCCCGGCGCCCTCCGGCCCATCACGCCGATCGCGATGGGGACGAGGCGCCTCTTCCACTCGGAGAAGCGTGGGAAGTGTTTCGGGACACCGACGAGATCCGGGCCGATGTGCAGGATCTCCGCGGGGACGGGCGACAGCGGGCCGACGCGCGCGACGAGGTCGCGCAGGCGCATGGGCTCGGCGGACGCGCGGAGGAGCGCGATCGCCGCCTCTTCCCGGCGGGCTCGGAGGCCGACGGCGCGCGGCCGGTCGGAGCCGTCCCCGTGGACGACGAGCAGCCCTCGGGCGCGCTCCCAGAGCACGGCCGAGAGGGCGCCGCCGAGCGGGCCGGCTTCACGCATCGCGCGCGCTTCCAGGCCGGCGAGGAGCCGGGGAAAGGACGCCGCCTCGACGGTCCGACGCACGCTCTCCCACGCCTCGTCGATCGCCTCCTGCGTGGCGCGGGCGAGGTACGCACGCTCCTCGACGCGGACGACGTGGAACGCCCCGCGCAGGATCTTCTCGCAGAGGTAGGCCAGCGCCTCCGGCCTCGCGACGGCGGCGGCCCACCACGGGTCCCCTGCGAGAACATCGAGGGCGATGGCGCCTCCCTCGCCTAACGCCGCGCCGGCGCGAGCGTGGATGCCCTCGACCCACGTCGTCTGCCGGGAGAGCCGGTCGATCGCCTTGCTCTCGCGCTGGAATGCGTACGAATGCGGGTGCCCGAGCGTCTTCGCGATGGCTTCGCCCGTCTCCTTCGGACCGTCGAGGCCCGAGCGCCGGACCGCGATTGTGCGATCCACCGGGTCGAGCTGGTCGAGGACCGCCCTCCAGGAGGTCACGAGATTGATCCCCGGCGGCAGCCGACGAGGCGGGGATGTGCGCGCGAAGACGGCGGCGACGAGCGACTGGACCGAGCCGCGGCCGAAGTTCGGCGACGCGAGGAGCTCCGCCTCCGAGCGGCTGGCCAGGTCGGCGACCGTCCGCATCCCCTCGGCCGCGGCGTACGATCGCACCCGCGCCGTCACGGCGAGGCCGTCGATTGCGATCGCGCCCACCTCGGGTGACAAGGCCGTGCGCATCGCGTCCCAGCGGCGGGTGCGCCGGAGCGCGGGCGCGGCGCCCCCCGGGAGGGGCAGCGCCGCCAGCTCTTCCCACCGCATCCCGAAGGTCTCCTCGATGACGATGCGGGTCTGGGCGATCGAGGTGCGGCCCAGGTTGCGCTCGCCGTGGAGGTCGTACGGCGCGATGGCGGCGAGCGCTCGCAGCGTGGTGATGCCCTTCCGGTCCGCGAAGTTGTACATGCGGGTCGGGAGCTGGACGGCGTTGAGCGGCACGTCCGCGGGCGGCGCGGTCGCGGGCGCGTTCCTGCCCTGGGGCGCAGCCGCCGTCGGGAGCGCCGGCAAGTCGCGGACCGGCACCGCGCCGTTCGCGGGGTGCCCGCCGGCGGCCCCCAACGTCGCGAGCAGCGGCAAGGTTTGGCGAGTCGCCCGCTCGGCAGGCCCGACCCAGACGAGAACGGCGTCACCGCCCTCCGGCGCCCAGGCGAGCGCAGCGAAGTCGCGGGCGACGGGGAGGCGAACCACCTGGAACGAGTGCACGCCGGAGAGGATCTCGCGCTGGATTGACGCATCGCACGGGTCGGCGACGAGCCGGCGCACGAGCGCGTCGGCTGCGTGCCGTGCGCGGACGGGGAGCTTGGCGTAGGCAGCAAAGTAGTCGGGAGAGACCGCTAGGGGCATCTTGCGTACAGCGTAGCCTGCACGCCCGCCAGCTGTCCGCCCTCGAGGGTCTGACCCGACGACAGCAGCGCCCGGACCGCGGGGGCCACGATCTCGGCCTTCGCGCTCGCCACGGCCCTCGCCAGCGCCGCGGCGTCGAGCCGCCCGTGAGCTTGCACCGCCCTCGACGGTCCCCCGGCGACCGTCGGGGCATCCACCCCGGCGCCCAGCGCGTCCAGGAACGCCTGCGCGACGGCGGCGCGCACCTCGCTTCCCCCGGTCCGCACGGCCCACGCGACCGTCCGCCAGGCCAGCTCGGCGTGGCGCGCCTCCTCGGCGGCGATCTGCTCGAGCGCCGCCCTCACCGCCGGGTCCGTCGCCCGCGCGAGCTGCTCGGCCGCGACCACGGCCGCGACGGTCTCGCCGACGCACCCTTCCACGACCGTGCTCGCGGCCACCTCGGCGAGACGCGCGCCCACGCGCACCTCGCCGCCGAGCGGGAAGGGCCCCGGAGCGACGTCCTCCCCCGCGTAGGCCGACGCCAGCGCGAAGCACAGCCGCGCGTGCTGGATCTCGTCGAGCGCGGCCTGGTGCGCGCACGCGATCAGGTCGGCCGGGGCGCCGGCGGCGAGGAGCGCCAGCGCGAACCGCGAGAACGAGGCGACGGAGGCGTGCTCCTGGAGGCCGTCGGCGCCCCACGCCTCTGCGAGCGAGGCGCGCTCGTCGGCCCCGAGGCCGTCGAGGCTCGGCGCCGCGCCCTCCGCCCAGCCGCGCTCGCCCCGCACGAGCGCCGAGACACGGGCGCGATTGTCGACGAGGTACGGCCGCCCGCCGTTGACGCAGAGGCGAAGGTCCACCGCGTAGCAGCACTGGTTCTCCGCGTTGCGCGTGGGCCCGTTCAGCACCTTGGACGGGTCCCAGCCGCTGCCGCCCGGACAGGTGATCGCGGAGATCTCGTAGATGACGAGGGCCGTGTTCGTCGGGCAGTCGCTCGTGGGCGGCCCGGCGTCGAACGGGAGCATCGGCGAGGCGTCCGGGCCCCCGTCGGAGTCCGTGGGGTAGCCGCCGTCCGGGGGCCAGTCGAAGCACTCCATCGCCGCGGGTACGATTGCTCCGCCGCCGCTGCCACCGGCACCCCCGCTGCCGACGCCGCCACCCGCCCCGCCGCCGGTCCCCGCGTCGAGCCGCCCGCCGTCCATCCCGCCGGCGCCCGTCGTCATCCCCGTGGACGTCATCCCCGTGGAGCGCATCCCTCCGGATCCAGCGTGCGCAGCGGAGCCGCCCGTTCCCGCGACGGCGGCGGGCCCGCCGCCGCTGGTGCAGGCGGCGATGGACGTGGCGCCGAGGACGCCGAGGATGCGGTGAGAGAGCCGGCGGCGGAACGAGAGCGGGTCGTGGTTCATGGCTCGGGCGACAGGCTTCGAGTAGCGGGAAGAAGGCGTCAAGGCCGCCCCGACGGCGGCTCGCGGATTCGACTAGGCCAGCGCCGCGGCGATCATCCGGTGGAACTGGTGCACGCCGACCTCGCGGGTGGGCGAGTAGCGCCCCCGGTCGTACAGCCTGGAGCGGACCCCTACCTGCACCGCCTCGACCACCGCCTCGTCCTCGCGCTCGACGCGGTCGAGGTCACCTCCGGCGCCGGCTTCGAGCTTGGACTGGTCCCACACGTAGGGGAGGAACGTCACCCGCGCCTGGTCCACCGCGAGGGGCGTCACGACGTTGATGGAGAGGCCCCAGGGGTAGAAGTTCAGCATCGTGTTGGGGAAGAGGAAGAAGTAGTACGCCGCGACGTTTTCGCCGTGATGGGGCCGCCCAGCGGGGATACGGAACGCCTCTTCGCCGTCGCCCACCTGGGCGATCTGCACGTTCCCGTGCGCGAAGAGCTCGGTGCGGTAGCTCGCGTAGTCGATGGCCTTCATCAGGCTCGGATGGACGAAGGGGACGTGGAACCCTTCGAGGTAGTTGTCGCAGTAGAGCGCCCAGCTCGCGCGCACGAGGTAGCGGCGGGCGCGCGGCGCGTCGAAGACCGCGTCGCGGAGCGGCAGCCACCCCACCCGCTCCACCACCGGCGCGATCACCTCGGCGAAGGGCACCCGCGGGGCGATGCTGGCGAAGAGGAGCTGCTCGTAGCGGTCGAACGCGACGCGGGGGAGATCGTCGGCCGGCGAGGGGAAGCCCTGCGCCTCCTCGAGCTCGGGCATGGAGACGAAGCGCCCGTCGAGCGAGAAGCGCCGCCCGTGGTAGCGGCAGCGGATGCCCTGCAAGCTCCCCTCCCCGTGCACGAGGAGGTTGCCCCGGTGGGTGCACACGTTGGAGACGCAGTGGATCGCGTCCGCCGCGTCCCGGGTGAAGAGGATCGGCTCGTCGAGGCACCCTTCGAGGAGGGAGCAGGGCGCGACGCTCCCCGGCGCGGCCAGCTTGCGGGCATCCCCGGCGAGCTGCCAGCTCGACGCGAAGATCTTCTGGCGTGCGGCCTCGAGGTAGGCCGGATCCCGGTAGAACGCGGCCGGGAGGGTGTGGGCGCGGCGGATGTCCTCGTCGATGACGATGGGGGCGACCATGGCCGCGGACGATAGGCCGAGGTGCCTCCGCGCATCCAGCGTCCACGCGTCTCGCGGCTCGGCTATGCGCCGCCGTCGCCGCCGGTGCCCGGACCGCCGCCGGTGCCGCGGGTGGTCCTGGGCGGGCCACAGGTCGCCTGGGAGGGGTCACACGTCTCGCCGGCGCTGCAGTCGGCGTCGCTCGCGCAGGGGCCGTCGTCCTCCACGCAGATCCCCACCGCCGGATCGCAGACGTAGGTACCGCAATCGAGGTTGCTCTGGCAGCTCTCCCCGCCCGCGAGGCAGAGGGCGGCCCCCATGTCGCACACTTCGCCCGTGTCACACGGGAAGCCCGAGCCTTTGGCGCACCCATTCCCGCTGTATCCGAAGCAGACGGTCTTGAAGCAGATCAACCCGTCGACGCAGTCGCTGTTCATCGTGCAGTGGGGCGGGCTGGGCGGGATGGGGACGGAGCCCTCCACGCAGCCGCAGTAGACGCCGGCCACGATTGTCGTCACGGCCGAGAGGGGTAGCACCGCGCCTCGCACCCCGAGCAGCGCGCGCACGACGCGCAGGAAGTGGGGGGTCTCGCCGTGGACATCGTTCATGCAAGGGCTCCTTTCGGAGAAGCTCTGCCATGGTAGCGCGCGCCGTCCGCCGAGGTCGAGGCGCCCCCGGCCGCCCTCACGGAATCGTGACCTGGATCGGGATTGACCAGTCGCTCACGCGCTGCCCCCGCACCATCGCGAAGCGGACCCAGACCTGGGTGCCGCTCGCCCCCGTGACCACGCGCGTCTTGCCGTTTCCCACGCCGAGCTGCGTCCAGTCGACCCCGTTCAGGCTCTGCTGGGCGACGTACTTGTGCTTGGTCGGGCCGGTCTCCTCGACCACCACCCGCGTCATGCCGTGCCCCGTCCTCGGGGGATGGTTGGTGATCCCCGTGGGCACGGTCGGCGCCGCGTTCCTCGGCGCCCTGGGTCCCCGCGCGGGGAGGCCCGCGGTGTGGACATCGGCGTAGGACCTGGCGTCGCTCGTGACGAGCGTCGAGTAGGTGCGCACGATCCCGAGGAAGTCGGCGCGTGCCAGGGCCTCCGCGCCGATGTCGACGTGGAGCTTGGCGCGGTCGGCGGCGACCGTCTCGTTGCACGAGGCGAGGGCGGCGTCCCTGGCGGCGAGCGTGGCGACGCAGGCCTGCATCGTCGGGCTGGCTGCGACGAGCGGGCTCGTCTTCGCGGCCTGTACGATGTCGGCCGCGAGCGTGTGGAGCGCTTCGTCGCTCATGCTGCTGAGCTCCAGGGTCGCGAGGAACCGCGGGACGAGGGTGCGTCTCATGTGATCCTTCCTCTCTGTCCATATACAGGGCCGGAAGAGGGGCGAGCGTTACAGGAAATCGACATCGGCGCCCAAGATTGCCGGCGCGCCTCTTCTCTGTCCATGTACGGGGCCGGAAGAGGGGCGAGCGTCACAGGAAATCGACATCGGCGCCCAAGATCGCCGGCGAGCGCTCGGGATGCAGGCGCGAGGCTCGGGGCGCAGGGAAGAAGCTCGGGACGCCGGTACGAGGCTCCGCACCTCGGGGCAGACCGTCCGACCGCCGCCCCGGAGCTCGGGACGCACTCCCGAAGCTAGGGACGCAAACCCGAAGCTCGGGACGCACTCCCGGAGCTCCGCACCTCGGGGCATACCCTCCGACCGCCGACCCGAAGCTCGGGACGCCAACCCGAAGCTAGGGACGCAAACCCGAAGCTCGAGACGCAAACCCGGAGCTCGGGACGGCAAACCCGGAGCTCGGGACGCAAACCCGGAGCTCGGGACGCAAGAACGAGGCTCCGCACCTCGGAACGTACCGTCCGACCGCCGACCCGAAGCTCGGGACGCAAACCCGAAGCCAACAACGCAAACCCGAGGCTCGGGTTGCGGGTACGAGGCTCCGCACGTCGGGGCACACCGTCCGACCGCCGCCCCGACGCTCCCAGCCTCGTACGAGACGCGCCTACGGCGCCTGCCCCGCGCGGGGGGGCACCACCACCTCCCGCCCCTCCACCATCAGCGCCGGCGGATCGTCCCGCACCAGCAGCGGCGCGAGCTGCGTCTGCGCGTGGCGGGAGAAGCGGGCGTCGAATCGCCCGCCCTTGACGCGGACGTAGACCGCGCCGCCCTCGCCCACGGAGAGCGTCGAAGCGTCCAGCCGCTCCTCGCTCCCGTCGAAGAGCCGCAGCGTGACGGCGCCTCCGGGCTCGACGTGGATTGCGTCGACCACGAACGCCGCGTCCTCGGCCCGGAAGTAGCACCAGTCGTAGCCGTTCGTCAGGATGAGGCGGCGGTCGTCGGGGTGCCGCGCGATCCACGTCCTCAGCGCCTGCTCCAGGGCCTGGTGGTCGACACGCGCGCCGTCGTGCCAGAAGCGGCCCTCCCGGTCGAGGACGATGGTGCTCTCCCGTGAGGCGCCGGGCGGGGGCGCGAGGCGGTAGAAATCGGGGTGGTCACCGGGCTTCATGGTCTGGAAGCGTGAGCCCGGGGAGAACGAACGCAAGTCCCGAAGGTACAGCCACGCCCCGGAAGACCGTAGCGGACCGAGGTGTGGGGGGAGGGGGCGCGAGCATTCTACCTACTGCCGCGGCGGGAGGATTCCTGCCGTTGGTCGTCACGACCGCCTGCCCCCTTCACGCTCGCATGGTCGGCGCGGGTCGCGCACTCGTGCGCCTCGCCTTCATCCGCGAGGGCACGCGCCGCGTGGCCCCGCACCATATCGTCCCCGATGAGATCCACCACGGCGACATGCAAAAGTGCCGTACTGGAGCCAATGCGGGCAACTTGACACGCCTACGTGCACGCGAGCGCCATCACGCTCTCTCACGACGGGGACGTACCTCGCCGCGTACACAGTCGACAGGTCAGAAAACGCGGGCCGAGATCGGCGAAAACCTTGGGCATCTTCCACGTGCGTCGGCTACCTTACGGCCCCGATGTGAGCCAGCACACTCCAGCAGCGCTCACCGAGGGCGCAGTCTTCCACGGCCGTTACCAGATCATCCGCTGCCTCAAGGCGGGCGGGATGGGTGCGGTGTATGTGTGCGTCCACCTGACCACCCGAAAGCAGCGCGCGCTCAAGGTGATGCTGCCCCAAGTGGTCGCGAGCCCGGGCATGCGCGAGCGGTTCGAGCTCGAGGCGAGGGTGACCGCGGAGATCGAGAGCGATCACATCGTCGAGACCTTCGACGCGGGCGTGGACGAGGCGACCGGCGCGCCGTTCCTCGTGATGGAGCTCCTGCGCGGCGACGACCTCGACAGCATCCTCCAGAGCCGCGGGCCGTTCACCGCCGAGACGACGGTCACGCTCCTCTCCCAGGTCGCGCTGGCCCTCGACAAGACGCACGCGGCCGGCATCGTGCATCGCGACCTGAAGCCGCAGAACCTCTTCCTCACGACGCGTGACGACGGCTCACCGCGGATCAAAGATCCTCGACTTCGGCATCGCCAAGGTGGTCGCGGACGGCTCCCGGACGGTGCAGCAGACCGCCGCGATTGGGACGCCGGTCTACATGGCGCCGGAGCAGGCCATGGGCGATGGGCACATCGGCGCCCCGGCCGACCTGTATGCGCTCGCCCATATCGCCTACGCCCTGCTGGCAGGCGACGCCTACTGGATGGAGGAGAAGCAGTCGCTGCCGATGTACCCGTTCCTCACCAAGATGCTCGCGGGCGCCAGCGAGCCGCCCAGCGCACGCGCGGCCCGTCGCGGCGTCGCGCTGCCGGCGGGCTTCGATGCCTGGTTCGCTCGCGCGACCGCGAGGGAGCCCAGGCATCGGTTCGACCGGGCCTCCACGCAGATAGCCGAGCTGGCGGCCGCACTTGGCACCCCCGCGCCGCGGACCCTGCTCGGCGCGCCGCCACCGCTCGGCCACCGGCTGCCCGGGCCCGGGAGCATGCCCACTCCCGCCGAGCCTTCCCCGCGCAGCTCCCAGCCCCACGTGGGCTCGCTCCCGAGCGGCGCCGTCGCCGCCGCGTCGCAGCCGATTTCCCAGCCGATCGGCACGAATCCGAGCGGAATGGTAGCCCCCCCGGGGGCGAGCGTGGGGACCATGCGCGCGGTGCTCAGTCCCGCTGATCCGGCGCCGACCGCAAAACGATCCGCCGGGTCTCTCGTGGCCGGCGCGATCTTGATCCTCGCGGTAGGGATCGGCGCGACGGTGGTCGTCATGCGTCTGGGGAAGCAGAGCCCGCGAGCTGCGAGCGCGCCGGCGCCCGCGACCGCCACGGCGCTGCCGGCACCCACCGCCACTGCCCAGGCAGCCGCCCCATCCGCAAAGCCCACCGTCTCCGCGGCAGAAGCGACCGAGGAAGCAGGCGCGCCGACCGCATCCGCCACCGTACCGCCGAAGCCGACGGTAAGGCCCACCCTCCCCCAGCCCCCTGGACCGACGCCGAGGCCGACGGCGAAACCGCCGGCCGCCGCCGCCGCCCCGTTCGACCCTACCCGGATGCGATGAGACACGACCGATGACCATGCGCTCTGCCCTCCCAGTCGCGATCGCCCTCGCCTTGAGCGCCATCACGCTCACCGCCGAGGCGCAGCCGTCCGCTCCCGCGCGTGACCCTGCCGCCGCCGAGGTGCTCTTCCGTGCGGCCCTCGCAGCCCAAGACAAGGGCGACTGGGCAACGGCGTGCTCCAAGTTCAACGCCAGCATGGACCTCGACCCCGCTGTCAGCACGCTCATCAACATCGCCAAGTGCCACGAGCACGAGGGCAAGCTCGCGGTCGCGTGGGAAGATCTCAACCGTGCGCTGGTCCTGAACGGCGAGACGGCCGGGGCGCAGCGGAAGGCGGACCTCGAGAAGTACGCGAAGAGCCGGATCGCCGAGCTTCGAACCGCGCCTGCCGAAGCTGACGATCGTGGTCCGCGAGAAGCCAACCGGGCTCCAGGTGAGACGCGACGGAGTGGAGGTCTCGACAGCAGCGCTCGGTGTGGCGCTCCCCGTCGATCCCGGTGCGCACGAAATCAGGGTGGAAGCGCCGGGCTACGGCAGCGAAAAGCGCACGGTGAGCCTCGCGGAGGGCAAGACGGCTACCGTGGAGATCGCGCTGCTGCCGGCGCCGGGGGTAGGTCCAGGTCCCATCCACTCCAGCTCCGTCCAGTGGAGGACCGAGCGGGCGACGCGTGGGCGCATTCGTGGCCGGCGGAGTCGGGGTCGCAGGGGTCATCGTGGGGGCCGTCACCGGCGGGCTGATGCTCGCGAAGAAGGGCACCATCTCCAGCGATTGCAGGAGCGCCGCCAACGGCGTGGAGATGTGCACCCCAGATGGCGTGAGCGCCGGCAACGCCGCGAAGACGTTCGGCCTGGTGAGCAGCGTGGGCTGGGTGACGGGGTTGGTGGGGCTGGGGGTCGGGACGGTGCTGCTGGTGACGGAGCCGCGCTCGGCGAAGCCGTCGCAGGGCCAGAACGGGCGGTGGGTGAGCGCAGGGCTGCTGTCGGCCTCGGGCTCGGATGCGGTGTTCGGCGTCGACGGAGGCTTCTGATGGCGTCTCGGAGGATGACCTGGCTGGTGGTCGCAGGGGCAGCCGTGGGGGCAGTGGGCTGCGCGCAGATTTTCGGGCTCGACAAGGACTACGAGCAGAGCGGCGCGGGTGGGGCCGGCGGCACCACGTCGAGCGCGAGCGGGCACGGGGGCGGGTCGTCGTCGAGCGCGAGCGGGCACGGGGGCAAGTCGTCGTCGAGCAAGGCGAGCTCGACGGTGACGGTGGCCTCGTCGAGCACGGGTGGCGGGGCCGGCGGCATGTCGTCGTCGAGCAGCCCGTCGTCTAGCAGTAGCGGCGGCGCCGGCGGGGCGAGCGCCACTGCGAGCAGCAGTTCGTCCAGCGTAGCAAGCTCGTCCAGCAACGGTTCGTCCAGCGTGGCAAGCTCGTCCAGCAGCAGTTCGTCGACCACCACGAGCACGACGTCCACCACGAGCTCGTCGAGCAGCTCCTCTGGTTGCCCCTCCGGGGAGATCAAGTGCGTGGCCGCCTGCGTCCTGCCCAGCGAGTGCTGCGGTGGAAGTTATTGCGGGGGCACCAATGTCTGTTGCAACAACGTCTGTTATCCGCCGGGCGGAATCTGCCCCCACTGAGCTGCGCGGGAGCACCGCGGCGGAGAAGAGCTACCGCGCGGCACGGGTGAGCCAGGCGCGGTACTCCGCGCAGTCACGCTCGAATTCCTCACGCTCCCTATGGTTCGCGAGGCGCACCCGCCACTCGGCGTCGAGCCCGGCTTGCTGCGAGGGGGCGACGCCGTAGCGCCGCAGCGTCTCGGCGGTCTGCGCAGGCGCGTTGGCGAGGTCGACCGTCAACGACGCGTACTGCTTGAGCGTGAGCTGGGGAAGAGGGGGCGGCGGCGCGAGGGGAGGTGCGCCCGAGCGCCGAAGCACCTCGGACACGTCGACGGTGCCGCCTGCATCCGGCCTCGGCGGCAAGGGCCGCGCCGACGGTACGGCCGCAGCAGGCGGGTCGCCCGGCGCCGGCGCGCCGAAGGGGAGCGCCGGGCCGCCGCGGAGGACCGCGGAGATGTCGAGCGTGGCCTTCGAGTCATCCGCCACGGGCATGACCGGCGCAGGTGCGGGCCGTGGCGGCGGCGGGGGCGGGGGCGCGGCGGGCTCCTCGACGCGAGGGGCGCTGGGCTGTTCCGCGTGGGCGAAGGTGCTGGTCGTGCGAGGCGGCGGGGCAATCGGCAGCGCGAAGGGAGGTACGCCCGAGCCTCGCAGCACGTCGGAGACGTCGACCGTGCCGCCCACGTCCAGGTTCGGGGGCCGGGGCGATGAGGCCGGGATCGCCGCAGCGGGTGGTGGGGCGCCGGGTGCTGGCGCGGCGAAGGGGAGCGCGGGGCCGCCGCGGAGGACCGCGGAGATGTCGAGGGTGGCCTTCGCGTCTTCCGCCGACGAGGGCGCCAGGCCAGGAGTAGCCCGCGGGGGTGGGGCCCCGGACGAGCGGGCGGCGAGCTCCCCGGCGCAGTTGGCGCCGTGCTGGTCGGCATGCGTGGAGTCTCCGGAGGCAGGCTCCCTGGCGAGGGCCAGCGACCAGTGGATGTCGCTCTCGCGCCACGCGTCGCTCGTGAGCCCGAGCCCTTCGAGGATGCTGGCCTGCTCCTGCCGCGTGCGCTTGAGCATGCGCGCCGAGGTCCGGCTCCAGGCATCGAAGGGGAGGGGCTGGTCGTCGTCGAGAGCGTCGTCCACGCCCGCAGGATACCCCCGGGCGAGCAGACGTAAACGCGGTCGAGTCTCAGCGGCTCCAGACGACCTGGTGAGGCATCGTCCGGGTCAGCTCCGGCGGGTAAACCATCGCGACCGGCATGCTTCCGGCCCACGTGAGGGTCACCCGCTCCTCGTCGGGCTCGATGAGGACCATCTGTAGGCGGGGTTGGAGCGTTCGCGTCGCAATCCCGGGAGGTTGAAGGACCAGAGTGGGCTCGTCGTCGGGGAGATCGCACTCGAAGAGCGCCTGATCGCGGTGCAGGTTCCACAGCTTCATACGCTCTCGACCCGTGAGGCGACATACCGCAAGCCCCGCGGGGGCGCAGTTGTAGACGCGCGGATCCGTGGGGGGTCCGCTCGTCAGATCCAGCTCCTTCTCCAGATCTCCGCGCAGGATCGCGCCGCTTCCGAGCTCGTGGACGGGCCGCTGGGGGGGACTGAAATCCGGTGGGATCAGGAAGGCTGCGCGCGGGAACGTGAACGCGTCGATCGGGCCGTAGCACGCCGCGACCGGGCGATCGAGCCAGTCCCGGTCGTCCCTCGCGAAGACTCGCTCCGCCGTGAGGGGATCGGTTGGATCCTCCAGGTTGGGGGCGAGCGCACCGAGCGCGCGTGGCCGGTCGAGGTCGATAAAAAAGCCGCGGCCGGCGAAGTTGCGCGGGTAGCCCAGCACGCCTCTGAGTGGGCCGGCCGCGAGTCGGAGCTCGGGGACCGAGCTCTTCACGTTCTCGCGCGGGAGCCGCTCGTCTGCGGCGCGGTCCACACCGCCGTAAGCATGATCCCAAACGAGTGGCACCTCGGTGATCGGCTCGGGCGCCGAAAGACGGGGCACGCCCCCGGGCCCCGCCTCGAAGCGCCGATCTCCGAAGACTCGGACTGCCTTGCGCGCGCCCTCGACCTGGAGCCCGGTCTCCACCATGGTCTCACCCCTTCCCCGTGAGCGGGCGACACCCTGGAGGAGCACGTCGGTGAGCTGCTTGGGCCCTGCAAATAGGTCACTGTCGTGCACGAGACGCGGCAGCGCTCCGGAGTTGACGGAGTCGGCGTAATGCTGATCGCTGTGGAGCTCCGGCTCTTTGCCGAGCGGCATCGCCCGCACGCCGTGCCGGAGACGATAGGAGCGCTTGACGATCAGCGCGAGATAAGAAGCCCCCGAGGGCAGCGCGTACGAGTGGACCCTGCTCGTCATCGGGCGCTCAGCTGTGCTGCTGGACCCACGGGTGCGCCGGAAGCGCTACCGGGTTCAGGAAGATCTCGAGGAACGGGAGCAGCTTGGGCGCGTACTTGATGGCGAGCTTGGTGACGGTACGGACGATTCGAATCCCCAGCGCGCTCAGGATGTCCCTGAAGACGGCGTTTGCGCCGGAGCGCACCAGAGCGTCGACGATGAAGCTGAAGATGCCCTCAGCGAGCCAGGAGGCGATCGCGCCTACGTAGTCGTTCAGCGTCGGCGAGGTCGTGACGGAGGTGGGCGACACCGTCAAGCCCGTCGGCAAGGGGAATGACAGGCCAGCCGCCGCGACCCAGGAGTTGCAGTTCACGTTGAATCCCACGGCCCCATAGACAGCCGTGGCCATGGGTTTACCCCGCCCCGTAACCTTTTGGACGCTGAGCTGTGCCTTGGAGTGCTCGATCCCAAGATGACGAGCACCAACCATGGTACCTCCAAGGCGTGCATTGGAGTCGTCGGAAGGGGGTCGTGGAGAACCAAGGCGAGACTGTGTCCGCCTTGGATCATCGGTTGGCCAGCCGTCGTCACCGTGGGCGTCCGCTTCGCGTTCGACGTCCAGAAAAAGGGCGCCGCTACCCCGTGCTTGTGGCGCGGCGTCGGGAGGGGCGCCCCAGCCGGCCCCACAGCGAGGACCGAGTGAAAATCGATCCCGAACATGACGGTGTTGTCGTAATGAAAGTTGGCGGCCATGGGATCCCCTACGCCGCGGCGGCCACGTGGAGCCAACCGGGCACTCGTTCGCGTGGATAGATCAGGGTGTGGGCGTGCACGACGAGCACCCGACGGGTGTCTGCGTCCAGGTGGATGCTACGGATCTCCCCGGTGACCTCCCGCCGCTCGGAGCCGAGCACCGGAACCGCGCGAACGCGCACCGGCGACCGCGGTGCCAGGACTTCCAGGGGGCTCATGCCCACACCGTCGAGCCGCAGGAGAGCGTCCACCTCGATCGACCGGAAGATCAGCCTGCCAGGGGCGTGGTGCAGCGCGCGAGCGCCAGCGGCGAGCGGGTCAATCGAGATCTCCTCTGCGCTGGCGGGCGCGCGGAGCGCGATGAGGTTCGGGCAAGGCGCAAAGCCGCCGGGCTCGGGCGTGTCGTTCCAGCGGCGGAGCGTCTGATCGGGAAGCGACGTTCGGCAGCGGTCTTCCCAGCGCGTGGCGCTCATCGGGGTAGAGGCCAACGCCGTCCGGGTTCTTTGGGTAAGCCACGATGAAACCGGGGTGCGGCAGGTCGGCGACGGGCAGAATCCCCGGAGGCACCTCGTACGATCCACCGAAGGCACGTGTGAAGACGAGCGAGATCTCCTCGAACGGTGCGGGCTGCGTAGCCACCAGAGCGCCGCTCGGTCCTCTCTGCCACGTTCGATCCCCGGAGACGAGGAGCTCGCGCCGCTCAGTGCCCACGGACAGTGAGACCTTGCGGACGAAGGGGGCCCGAGGCGGCCCCCGAACGGTGCCTGCGGCCGTGACCGAAACGCCGATCCAAACGGGCAACCGTGTAATGTCCGGCGGATTTGTCGGCTCGCGTTCGAGCGGTCCTTCCAGTAGCGAGAGACCCGAAGGACCTAGGTGATACGCGACCTCGAGGTTGACCGAAGCGACGCCAAGTGCGTCGTTGAGCCTGCCGTGGGCCAGCACTACGGAAAATCTCGTCCGGTTGCGTAGGAACATCCGCTACTCGTTGAGCTTGATGACGCCGGCCTTGGCATTGACCTGCTCGCCACCGTCGATCTCGATGCTCGACCCTTTGAGGACCACCGGACCACCAGTGGCGCCGGCCGCAATGGTGGTCCCGTAAAGGATAATAGTGGAGCCGACAATGGAGATGCCCGCTCCGGCGCCGTTGTCGATCCAAACCCGCCCTGGTGCCAGGACGAGCTGCGCGCCGCCTCCCTTGGCGAGGAACTGCGTCTCCTCCCAGAACGCGGCCGTCTTCCCCTTGACCTGGAAGTCGCCGGTCGTGAAGTAGGTGTTGGAGGATTGGAATTCGTGATTGCCGCCGACCGTAGAGTCGTAGCCGGCTGCGTAGTGCGAGTCCTGGCCGATGATCTTGGTGTGGCGCGTGCCTTTGACCTCGATCGACTCGTCGCGCCCGACCTCGTACGTCTCGTTGCCCGTGACGTGTCGGTCCTCGTCTCCCAGCACCGCGATGGAGTTGTTGATCCCGACGACCGTTTCCTGGTTCTTCTGCACTTTCGCCGTCCGGTTGCCCGCAACGGTGTTCGACTGGTCGCCCCCCACGCTGGTCGAATGGCTCCCTAGCACCACCTCGTCGAGCGCGTTCTGCGCGTGGACGTAGATCTCCTCCTTGCCCACCAAATCCTGGAAGCGGATCTCGTTGAATCCGTGGGATTTGGGCGTGCTCCGGGTGCGCACGGTGCTGATGGTCTTGTCCTTGGGGAGCGGGTGCGGCACCGGGTTCTGCCCATTGAACACGCGGCCGACGATGACGGGGCGGTCCGGGTTGCCTTGCTCGTAGGCGACCAGCACTTCCTGCCCGACGCGCGGCGTGAAGATGGCGCCGAACCCCGCGCCGGCCCAGTACTGCGAGACGCGCATCCAGATCGACGTCGGGTCCGCGCGCACCGGGGTCTCGTCCCACGGGAAGCGGACACGGACACACCCCCAAGCATCGGTGTGGATTTCCGGCGGGTCCCCCAAGATCTCCTCGGCGTTCACGATCGCCGATTGCACACCGGCAATGATGGGCTTCGGCGTCACGATCGCCGGGCGGAAGCGCAGCGAGGCCGGGAGGACGGAGAACACGTTTTCATACGCTCCCGGCAGCTGCGGCGCGCGGAGGGCGCCGAAGTCCTGGCGATCGAGGACGGTCCCCTCGACGACGCTCTGCGTCGCGTGCGCCTCCACGCGCACCACCAGGAGATCCTCGTCGGGGCGGAGACCAGACACGTCGTGGACCGTGGCCACCTCGCCCGCCTCCAGGGTGCGGACGGTGCCTTGCCCGCTTCCCATGGCGCGCTCCGCCTCGAAGCGCTGCAAGCGGATCTCGGCGGGGGCGACGCATGGGTCGGTGGTTACGGACTCCTCGAGGGCAGGGAACTCGAAGTGCTCGCAGCGCTGCGTGGCGTCTGCGCTGCCCGCGGCAGCCTGGCCCTCGAGGGGAATGTTGCTCCTGGCCCAGGAGTAATCGCGCAGGCGTACCGAGCGCGAGCTGAGTCGCCGCGCCTCGGAGTACGCGAGCACCACCTCGCGGTGCACCATGCCGTCCCCACGGTGAACGGGCTGGTAGAGGACTCTTCTGTCACGATTGGGGAAGAGGGTGAAGCGGCCCGGGTGGTCCGTGATTGTCATCACGACGCAGTTGTCGCCGTGCTCGAGTTGGTAGCCGACCCCCTCGTCCTCGAGCAGGCGCGAGAAGAAGTCGAAGTCGCTCTCGTTGTACTGGGCCACGGACTTGCGGCGCGAGACGTCGTTGAAGCGATCCTCGGCGATCACCATCCAGCGGTAGAGCGCCAGCGGCGGCGTGTAGGACCTGAAGTCGGGCCCCGTATCCGCGGGCACGCTGTCGCCCGTGAAGCGCGTGAGGCCGCCCGGGCCGTGCGCCCCCAGGGGGCCCACGTTCTCGAGCACGAGCGACAGCACTTCCATGAGGGGGCGCCCCACGAAGTTGCGGCACGAGCGGCGGAAGCGCGCGCGGTAGAAGTGAGGCACGAGCAGCACCCGGTAAAGGAGCACCTCGTGCGTACGCTCGAGCTCCTCGGCCTCGGCGACGATGCCGTGCACCAGCCGCCAGCGCTTCTCCGTGGAGATGGCAAGGCTGGCCGGGGCGTCGAGGAGCGCGTCGAGATCGGCCGGACCGCGCGAAGCCCGCCGAAGCAAGATGATCTCGTAAAGGAACGGCCGGGAGATCTCCTCGACGCTGTGGAAGCGCACCACCTCGAACTCGCCCCACCCGCCCTCTATGCCGAACCGTAGCCAGGACTGATCGATGCCTGTGGTCGGGGGCTCTGCCGTCATCGCTGCCTCCTGCGCGATCCCGCGGTGGCAGAAGACGCGCTGCGCCTCGCGGCGTCAAGGTGACGGATATGACCGGTGCCGGCTCACGCCGAGGCTCCCCGGCGCAGATCAGCCCTCGTCGGGGCCCTCTGCGATCGCCGACCAGGCGAACGGCTGCGGCGCCGGATTGTCGTTGAGCCCGATGTGCTCGCCGTCCAGAGCGATCCGCTGCGCTGCCCGAACGCCCACCGCGCCGACGTTGGCCTGGAGCTCGACGCTCGCCGCTTCGACCCGCTCGCTCCCCTCGACCCTCCTGTGATGGTCGCCCCCGACCCGCTCCCGCAGCGACCCGCCGGCGGAGAGCGAAACGTCCCCGGTCGCCTCGACGCTGACCTCCGCCGCAGCGAGGCGAAGTCGGCCGGTCGCCTCGAGGTCGATGCTCGCCCCCGAGAACGAGAGCACCGGCCCCGCATCCGTCACCTCGATGCGCAGGACGACCGTCCCGCCCCTGGCGCGAACCACGAGTCGATCCGCGTCGGCGCCGGCCTCGAGCTCGTAGCGGCGCCCCGAGGTCAGCATGACGTTTGCCGCGGAGGTGGGGCCCTCGATCTCGTCGATCAAGCTGCGGCCCTCGCGTTGCTCCTCTGGCACCTCGACGGGGAGGTCGCGCGCCCGTTGCGACACGGTCATGAGTCGATTGTACCCGCTTTCGTCATGCTTGGGCGAAGCACCCTCTCCCGGGCTATAGAGGGGCGATGCGCGAGGAGCACCACCTCTCCGAGACCCGGGCCTACTACGACGGCTTCGCCGCGCGGTACGAGGATCGCCGGGACGGGCACGACCGCGGGGGGTACCACGACCTCGTGGACGACCTCGAGGTCGGCTTCGTCGAGCGCTTCGGCCGCGGGCGGGACGTGCTCGAGGTCGGCTGCGGGACGGGGCTCCTCCTCCGGCGCATCGCAGGGTTCGCCCGCTCGGCGCGCGGGGTCGACCTCTCGCCCGGGATGCTGGAGAAGGCGCGGGCGCGAGGGCTCGACGTCGTGGAGGCGAGCGCGACGGACCTCCCCTTCCCCGACGCGAGCTTCGACGTGGTTTGCTCGTTCAAGGTGCTCGCCCACGTACGGGACATCCGCCGCGCCCTCGCCGAGATGGCGCGCGTGACGCGCCCCGGCGGGCAGGTGCTCGCGGAGCTGTACAACCCGATCAGCCTGCGCGGGCTCGTGAAGCGCCTCGGCCCGGCGGGCGCGGTCTCCGACGCTGCCACGGAGCACGACGTCTACACGCGCTTCGACCCCCCGTGGCGCATCCACGCGATCAAGCCCCCGTCCGTGCGCCTCGTCGCCTCGCGCGGGGTGCGCATCTTCACGCCGGCGGCGGCGGCGCTGCGCATCCCGGGGCTCGGCGCGCTGCTGCGCGGCGGCGAGCGGCGCCTCTGCGACTCGCCCCTGCGCTGGCTGGGCGGCTTCTGGATCGCCGCGCTCGAGAAGGAGCAGCGCACGCCGTGAGCCCACCCACCGCGCACACCCGGCTCGTCGAGCTGTACGCCAAGGTCGACGCGTTCTTCGCGCGGGTGGCCGAGCGCTTCCCCGGCCCGGGCGGCGTGACGTGCCACGCAGGGTGCGACGCGTGCTGCCGCCGCCGCTTCACGATCACGGCGATCGAGGCCGAGGTCGTCGCCGAGGGGCTGGCCACGCTGCCCGCGGCGGAGGTCGATGCGCTCGCGGCGCGCGCGGCGAGCGGCGATCCAGGCGTCTGCCCCGCGCTCGGGGAGGGCGGACGCTGCGGCATCTACGCGTTCCGCCCCGTCGTCTGCCGATCGCACGGGCTGCCGATCCGCTTCGCCTCACCTCGCGCGCTCCCGGTCCTCGACGCGTGCCCGAAGAACTTCGAAGCCCATGACCTTGGCGCGCTTCCCGCGGACGTCGTCCTCGACCAGACCACGCTCTCGACGGTGCTGGGCGCGCTCGATGCGGCCCGGGCGGCCGAAGCGGGCCGGCCCCCAGGAGCTCGCGTGCCGCTCGCCGACGTCATCGGACGCGAACGCCCCTGAGCCCCAAGCGCCCGCCCAGGGCGCCTCTGCTCGGCGTCGCAAACGTGCTTTTTTGAGCGGAGCAGGGCGCGGATTCAATAAGCTGCCCCCGGACCCGTCGAAACACCTGCACCACTCATGCAACCGCGCTCACGTTCCTCCGCAACGGCCTGCCGAGGCACCCCGCCCTCGGCCCCGGCCGCCTGCGCCGAGGAATTCCGGCGCGCCCTCGGCTTTGCTAGGCTCGCGCCGCAAAAGCAGCCGGGGGGATCGGACGCGTTGGCTTCGTTGATCGGCGGGGACCTACCCTACTTGGAGAAAGAACCATGAATCATCGTGCGCTTACCCTCCTGCTCGTCGTCTGCGCGGCCGCGCTCCCGCTGGCCGGCTGCACCGCACACGCCGAGGTCGAGGCGCCCGCCGCCCCTCCGGGCGAAGTCGTCGTGACCCAGGCCCCGCCGCAGGCGCAGGTCGAGGTGATCCCGGTCGCGCCCAGCACCAACCACGTCTGGATCGCCGGCCACTGGCACTGGAACGGGGCAGCGTGGATCTGGCGCGGCGGGCACTACGAGATCCGCCGCGTCGGCTGGCGCTGGGTCCCCGCGCACTACTCGCAGCGCGGCGCAACCTGGGTCTACGTCGCGGGCTACTGGGCGCGCTGAGCCGGTCTTCCCGCGCGGAACGTCCATCGTCATCATCCATTACGGCGGGGCCGTCGCCCCGCCCGTCTCTCGCAGTTTTGGGCTGGGGCAGGAGCTCCACCCGGATCATCCGACGGCTCCTTGGAGGAATAACCAATGAATCTGATGAAGTTCGCAGTTCCCGCTGTCGCGTGCGTCGCGTCGGCCCTCATGGTCGGTTGCGGCGGCGGCACGGTCGAGGTGCAGGCCAGGGCGCCGGTCGCGCCGCAGGCCCAGGTCGTCGTGGCGGCGCCGCAGGCGCCCGTGGCGACGGTCGTCGAGCAAGAGGGCCCGCCCCCCCCGGTTGAGGTGAAGGTTGCCCCGCCGCCCGAGCAGGTCGAGGTGATCCCGGTCGCGCCCTCCGCCGAGTTCCTCTGGATCAAGGGTCACTGGCGCTGGAACGGCGCGACCTGGGTCTGGATCAACGGGCACTACGTGAAGCGCCGGGTCGGCTGGCACTGGGTTCCCCCGCACTACGAGGCCCGCGCGGGCCTCTGGATCTTCATCGGCGGCCACTGGGCGCGCTGATCTGGTTCCAGCGAGCGTAGCGAGCGGGGTGGGTGCGACGCTGCGCCCTCCCCGCTTTGCTTTTTGTCTTGGCGCCGAGGGGCAGAACCACGCATTCGGAACCACGCGTTGGAACCGCGCGCGCCAGCAAGCGGACCCAACGCGCGGTTGCAATGCGTTTCCTGCTCGTACGCTCTCAGAACGTGCCGCCCAGCCCCAGCATCGCGCCGCCCGGGAGGGGCGCGGCGATCGGGACCAGCTTCGGCCGGGGGGGACGGGGCGGTCGTTGTAGGACCTCTCCGGCACGAAGGTGATCTCCGCGTGGAGGATCCCGGCCGCCGTGAGCGCGGCCCAGCCCGCGAAGGTGAGCCGGTTGACGAGCACCCAGGTGCTGATCCGGCTGTTGAGCGTCGGGATGTCGACGGGCTGGTTCGTCGGCGTGCGCGTGCTGACGGTGGTCGAGGCGAGCGAGTTGACGATCCCCACGCACACGAGCGACGTGCCCCCGAACGCGGCCTGGCTGAGGGCGAACGCGATCCCCGCGCGCGTGTCCCCGTTCTGGATCTGCCCGATGCCGAAGGGGATCAGCGCGATCCAGCGGGAGTTGCGCTCGACCCGCTGGGCGGCCAGCCGCTGCAGCTCGGCGACCCACGCCTCCTCCTTGTCGTGGGCCTGCTGCGCGGCCAGGCGCTTCTGCGCAAGGTCCCGCTCGCGCTGCTCCTGGATGGATTGCAGCTCTGCCTGGAGCTTGTGGCGGACCACGGTGAAGCGGTCGATCACCTCCGGAGGGAACATGGCGGTGCTGGGCTGGTAGGTCGGGTTCGCCCGGAGGATGGTCGCGATGAGATCGTCCGCATCCTTGCCCCGCCCGAGCGCGACGAGGGAGGCGGCCTCGAGGGCGCGGGCCTGCTCGATGAGGTCGGGGCTGGCGAGGGAGCAGCGCCCGGTGGGGCTGGGGCCGGCGTCGCAGCGGGGGTTCGCCGGATCCAGGAGCGCGGAGAGGCGCTCATGGGCGTCCTTGTAGTTGCCGGCGTCGAAGGGGTTCTTGGCCAGCTCCAGGGCCTGGGCGTCGTCGGCGAGGGCCGGGGAGGCGGCGGCGAGCACGACGAGCGCGGCCAGCAAGGGCGGCCACACCGCGCGGATCCACCTCCCTCCTGGAGATCGAGCAACCATGCCGGAGATCGCGACGGCTGGTGTACCGGAGATCGCGCCCCGGCTGGGGTGAATTTCACCGAGGGGGTGCTGTCAGTCCGCCCGCGAGCACGGTTACGACGCTCACTCGGGCCAGGAGAGGACCTTCGACTCCCCTGCCTTGAGCTTGAAGCTCCTCGAGCGCTCCGCCCGGTCGGGGGCCTGGAACACACAACCGACCGACTGCTCCGTCTCCCGCAGCTTGGCGTAGGCGGAGCCGCCGGCGGACAGGTTCGTGACGCCCACGTCCAGGCACCGCACCCGCGTGCCGGGTGGGGCGTTTGGAGCCAGGCTCAGGGTGGCCGGGAAGGATCTCCATCTCGAGCTGGATGGGCTTGGGAGGCTCTCCGGGCGCCGCGGGCGTGAGGTTGATGCTCTTCGAGAGCGGCTTGCAGCAGCGCTCGTCGTTCGGGGTCACCCTCACGTTGTGCGGCCCGACGGGGAGCGAGAACGTCGCCCCCCCGAACCACCCTTGCTTCTCCATACCGTCCACGAAGAGCCGGGCGCCCTTGGGATGGATGTTGAAGGTCACGTCCCGCGTGGTGGCGACCGGGGCGGGGGCCGGCGGGGGCCGCACGTCGATGGCCGGCGTCGCGGGGATGCGCGGGATCGGGACCGGGGGCTCCACGCCTACGACCGCGTGCAGGGGCGGGTCCAGCTCCGGGTGCTGCCGCTCGACGACGGCGGTGGCCGTCGGCGCCGGTCTCGCCGTGGGCGGCGGAGCGGGGAGACGCGCCTCCGTGGTGCCGCTGATGCGGGGGGACGCGACCCCATCCTTGGCCTTCATGGCCCGCGCCACGCCGAACGCGCCGAGCCCGAGCACGGCCGACCCCGCCACGATCGCGGCGGCGCGCCGGAGCGAGGCTCCACCGCTGCGCGCTCGAGCCGAGCGAGGCGATGCGCTTGAGGATGGCGAGGTCGTCGGGCGCGAGGGCGAGCACGCGGTTGTAGTCGGCGGCGGCGCCCCAGCACGTCGCCGGCCTTGCGCGCGGCCTCGCCCCGCGCCGTGAGGCGCGGCACGAGGCGGCGCGGGGCTCGCGGCCGTGTAGCCCGCCGGATCGGCGAAGTACGCGGAGATCTCGGCGCGCGGATCGGGGACGCCGAGCGCCGCGAGCTCGGCCTGGATCTCCTCCGCCAGCTGCCGCCGCGGAGGGCGATGCGCTCGGCCGGCGCGTGCGCCAGCGCCGCCGCCACGATGCGCGCCCAGCGGCCGCCCACGCTCGGGCCGCTCCGCGGTCCGCCGGCGGGTAGCTCGCCGTCGAGCACGCGGCGCAGCACCTGCGCCGGGTTCTTGCCCTCGAAGGGCAGGTGCCCGACGAGGCACTCGTACATGAGCACGCCGAGCGCGAAGACGTCGGTGCGCGGCGTCCACGTCGCCGCCCTCGATCTGCTCCGGGCGCCATGTGCGCCGGCGAGCCGAGCACCTGCCCGGTCGACGTCACCCCCTGCGCGTCGAGCAGCTTGGCGATCCCGAAGTCGGTGATTTTGATGACCACCCCGGCGCGCGCGTCGCGGCTCCCGTCGCTGCTGGGGGCCCGCGAAGCGGCGGGCGGCTCGGGACGGGCGTCTTGCTCGCCGGGCTGCCGTCGGACGCGGCGCGCTCGCTCCCCGCGTCGCTGGGCCGGGGAGCCTCGGCCGCCATGCGGTCCTGCGGCAGCTCGACGAGCACGTTCTCGGGCTTGATGTCGCGGTGGACGATCGACGACGCGTGCGCGTGCTCCACCGCCTCGCAGAGCTGGAGCACGATGGCGGCGCCCACCTCGGCGGGCATGTCGCGGTGCTGCTGCAGCACCTTGCGCAGCGTGGTGCCGCGGACGAGCTCGACGACCAGGTAGCGCTCGGGGTCGTCTTCGTCGGAGACGTCGAAGACGTCGACGATCCCGGGGTGGCGCAGCTTGGCCGCGGCGCGCGCCTCGGCGACGAAGCGCGTCCCACCTCCGCGTTCTCGCGCAGGTGGCGGTGGATCACCTTGACGGCGACGTCGCGCCCGAGGCGCGTGTCGCGCGCCCGGTACACCGTGGCCATGCCGCCGTGGCCGATCTCCTCGAGCAGCTCGTACTTCTCGAGCCGCGGGGTCTGGCGGACGGCGCCCCATCGGAGACCGGGCGCCGGAACGGACGCCGCCGCGCTCATTCGACGACCCGCACCCGGATGGCGTTGGTCGTGCCGACGACGCCGACGGGCGCGCCGTAGATGGCCACGAACTTGTCGCCGGGAGAGACGAACCCGTTGGCGAGCAGGAGGGCGTTGGCGCGGTCGACCATCTCGTCGGGGTGGCGCGGGGAGTCGATTGGGAGCGGGACGACGCCCCAGATCAGCGCCAGCCGCCGGCGCGTGGCCGGGTTGGGCGAGAAGGCGAAGATGGGCACGTTCGGCCGCGCCTTGGAGGCGTAGCGCGCCGAGAGGCCGCTCTCGGTGAAGGCGACGATGCACGCGCGCGCCGATGTCGCGGGCGATGTCGCAGGCGTTGCGGGCCACCGCCTCGGAGACGTTGGCGCGCTCGCCCGGGCGCTCGCTGGAGAGCGGCCGGTAGAACTTGCTCTGCTCGGCCTCGCGTCACGATGGCGGCCATCATCCGCGCGACGAGCGGCGGGTGCGCGCCCGTCGCCGTCTCCTGCGAGAGCATCACGGCGTCCGTCCCCTCGAAGACGGCGGTCGCCACGTCGCTCGCCTCCGCGCGCGTCGGCCGCGTGGCGGTGACCATCGACTGGAGCATCTCGGTCGCGACGATCACGGGCCGCTGGTGCAGCGCGCGCGAGGCCGAGGATCTCGCGCTGGATGATGGGCACGCGCTCGGGGTTGAACTCGACGCCGAGATCGCCGCGCGCCACCATCACCGCGTCGGACGCGAGGATGATGGACTCGAGGTTGTCGATGGCCGACGGGGTCTCGATCTTGGAGACGATCGGCGTCGGCCGCCCCCACGCCTCCGTGATCTCGCGGACCAGGCGCACGTCGTCGGCGCTGCCGCACGAACGAGAGCGCCACGTAGTCGATGCCGAGGCTGAGGCCGAAGTTGAGGTCGACCTTGTCCTTCTCGGTCAGCGTCGCGATGCGCACGCGCCGCGACGGCAGGTTCACGCCGACCCGATCGCGCAGCGCGCCCGCCTGCTTGACGGCGGCGCGCACGGCGGCCCCCTCGACGTGCTCACCGTCACGACCACGCGCCCGTCGTCGAGCAGGATCACGTCGCCCGGGCGCGAGATCCTCGCGCGAGGCCCTCGTAGGCGATGGGCACCTCGCCCGGGGCCGCCAGGGTGCCGGGGACCTCCTCCACGAGCGTGACCATGGACTCCGCCGGTACGTCCCGCGTGTTGCCGGGGAAGCGGCCTGCGCGGATCTTGGGGCCGCAGAGATCCTGCAGGATGGCGACGGGCTTGTCGCACGCCTCGGCCGCGGCGCGCACCGTGGCGAAGCGCCGGGCGTGCTCCTCGTGCGAGCCGTGGGAGAAGTTGAGCCTCGCCACGTCCATGCCGGCGCGGATGAGCTGCTCCAGCGTCGCCTGATCGTCGCAGGCTGGGCCGATGGTGCAGACGATCTTCGCGCGCCTTACCAGCACGCCGGCAGCATGACACAACCGGCCCCGCGCGTCCCAACCCTCTCGCGGCCCGCGTCACGGTGTGGCACGCCGTCGATGACGATCCGGGCGTCTGACGGGGTTGATCGGACGCGGGCGGCGCGGTAGCGGGGTAGCCGATGCTGACGCGCGACGAGCGAGGAGCTGTGCTTGGAGGGGCGGCGCTCGCCGAGATCCTCCGTTCCCGGGCGATCCGGACCCCGGCCTACGTGTACGATCTCGACGCCATCGAGGCCGAGGCGCGCGCGCTGGCCGACGGCTTCGACGGCGCGCCCCACCTCGTCGCGTACGCCGTCAAGGCGAGCTCGGCCGGGCCCATCGTGCGCGCGCTGGTGAAGGCGGGCACGGGCGCCGACGTCGTGCTCGGGCGGCGAGCTCGCGGTCGCGCTCGCTTCGGGCGCCGATCCCGAGCGCGTGCTCTTCAGCGGCGTCGCCAAGCAGGCGTGGGAGATTGACCGCGCCCTCGCGCGCCGGCCCGCGCGGCATCCTCGCCCTCCAGATCGAGAGCGTCGAGGAGATCGCCCGCGTCGACGCGCGCGCCGCCGCGCTCGGCCGCCGGGCCCGCGTCTCGCTGCGGGTGAACCCGGGCGTCGTCGCCGACACGCACGCCCACGTCGCCACCGGCCACGACGAGGCCAAGTTCGGCGTCGCCCGCGGCGACCTCGACGCCGCCTGGGCCGCGCTCGCGCGCGGCGCCGCACGTCGACCTCGTCGGGCGTCGGCTGCCACGTCGGATTGCAGCTCACCCGGACGGACGACTACCTCGCCGTCCGCCCGGGTCACCCTCGCCATCGCCGCCGAGCGCCGGCGCGCGGGCGCCGCGCCTCGACGTTCGTCGACTTCGGCGGCGGCTTCGGCGTCGACTACGGCCAGGGCTGCGACGGTCCGCCCCGGCCGACTTCGCCCGCGCCGCCGCGCGCCTCGTCGCCGGCTCGGAGCTCGCCGGGCTCCGCATCGTCGTCGAGCCCGGCCGCTCCCTCGTCGCCGCGCACGCCGTCCTCTGCGCCACCGTCATCGGCGCGAAGCGCTCGCGGCGACCGGCGCTGGCTGATGATCGACGCCGGGATGAACGACCTCATCCGCCCCGCGCTCTACGCCGCCTGGCACCGCGTCGAGCCGCTCGAGGGGCCCGCATCGCCCGCAGGACGCGCCGCGCTGGCGCGTGGTGGGCCCCGTCTGCGAGAGCTCCGACGACTTCGGCGAGCACCCCTTCGCCGAGCCGCCGGCGCAGGTGGTCCTCCGCGACGCTGGGGCTTACGGGTACACCATGGCGAGCGAGTACAACGGGCGGCCGCTCCCGACGGAGGTCTTCCTCCGCGGCGGCGAGGTCGTCGCGGTGCACGTGCCGCGCACGGTGGACGACTGGGTGGCCGACCGGGTGGGCATCCGCGAGGGTTAGGCCTCCGCGCGGCCCGCCTCCTTGCTCGCGCAGGCGGCGGACCCCACATCGACTCCGTGGCTCCAGAATCCAGGGTCGAACGGCGCGGCGCCTCCCTCGCCCGGGCCCTCCGTCACCGGAACTTCCGCCTCTTCTTCGGCGGGCAGCTCGTCTCGCTCGTCGGCACGTGGATGCAGAGCATCGCCCAGTCGTGGCTCGTCTACCGGCTCACGGGCTCGGCGCTGCTCCTCGGGCTGGTCGGGTTCGCCGGGCAGATCCCGGTCTGCGTCCTCGCTCCGGTCGGCGGCGCGGTGGCCGACCGCTTCCCCCGGCGCACCATCGTCGTGATCACGCAGACGGCCTCGATGCTGCTCGCCTTCGCGCTCGCCGCGCTCACGCTCACGGGCGTCGTCCGGCCGGCGCACGTCTTCGTGCTCGCCGCGCTCCTCGGCGTGGTCAACGCCTTCGACATGCCGGCCCGCCAGGCGTTCGTCGTCGAGATGGTCGGCCGGGAGGACCTGGCCAACGCCATCGCCCTGAACTCCTCCATCGTGAACGGCGCCCGCGTCATCGGCCCGGCCATCGCCGGCCTCCTCGTCGGCGCGATCGGCGAGGGGTACTGCTTCCTCGCCAACGGCGTCAGCTTCGTCGCCGTCATCTGGGGCCTGCTCGCGATGCGGATCCCCCCGCCCGCGCCGCGACCGCGTGTCGACCCGGTGAAGGCGATCGTCGAGGGCTTCGGCTTCGTCGCGCGCACGCGGATCGTCCTCGCGCTCCTGCTCCTGCTCGGCCTCGTGAGCGTCACCGGCATGCCCTACGTCGTGCTCATGCCCATCTTCGCCGACGACATCCTGCACGGCGGCGCCCGCGGCCTCGGCCTGCTCATGGGCGCGACCGGCGTCGGCGCGCTGATCGGCGCCCTCGCCCTCGCCGCGCGGGACGACCTTCGCGGCCTCGGCCGCTGGGTCGCCGCCTCGGCCGCCGGCTTCGGCGTGAGCCTCGTCCTCTTCGCCCTCTCGCGCTCCCTCTGGCTCTCGGTCGCCCTGCTCGTGCCGGCGGGCCTCTTCATGATGGTGCAGATGGCGGGCTCCAACACGCTCATCCAGAGCATGGTGCCCGACGCGCTGCGCGGGCGGGTCATGGCCGTCTACGCGATGATGCTCATGGGCATGGCCCCCATCGGCGCGCTCCTCGCGGGCGCGCTCGCCGGCCGGATCGGCGCGCCGAGCACCGTCATCGCGGGCGGCGTGGCCTGCGTCGTTGGGGCGGCGCTCTTCGCGTCGAGGCTGCCGGCGCTGCGGCCCGGGGCCCGGGCGCTGATCGCGCAGCGGAGGGCGGAGGTGGGGAGGTAGGAGTGGTGGAAGAGGAGGCTGGGGGGGCTTGGCGCTTGCGGGGCTTCTTGGAGGCGAGGGCGGCTTCGAGGCGGGCGATTTCCCTACGACAGGCCGTCGCGAGATGGATCCACGCTTGGTCCGGCGAAGGAAGGCGCTTCAGCGCCTCGACCTCGGCAAGCGCCTCACGGGCGTGCCCGAGACCTTCGGCGACCCTGCCGTCGGCCCGCGCGATTCGGGCCTGGCGCATCAATGCAATAGCCCGTCCGTGGCGGTATGATGGCCGCTCGCAGTCCAACCAAACCAAACGCTGCGCGATCCTCAGGCTTTCACCATACGATGTCCGCGCCCCGTCCAGGTCGCCGCACATCATCTGCACGTTACCGACGTCGTCCAAGGCGATGGACACGTCTTCCAACCACTCGGCTCGCTCGGGATCGCGATTCACGAGCTCGCGCTTGAGTCGCAAACTCTCCTCGTAGCAAGTAAGCGCGGCGTTCAAATCTCCTCGGGCACGGTGCACGCTGCCGATGCTTTTTAGACCCAGAGCCAGGTTGCGCATTGAGGCGCCGTCAGCGGGGTCCGTTACCGCCAAATGACGACCCAGCTCCAAGCTCTGTGTGAAGCTCGTCATCGCACCATCTAGGTCTCCGCGGCGCCGCTGTAGGATGCCCACTCGGTTCAGAGCCGTCGACAGGGTATGCTGCCACGTTCGATGGTGCGGCGAGCGTTGCAACATGTTGCGAGCCAGGTTCGCGACTTCCTCGTAGGATCGAAGCGCGGCTTCTTCGTTTCCGCGAGCGTTCTGTAGATCGGCGATCAGGCCCAAGGTGACGGCGTGCTCGCCTTGCCACTGCATCCGCTCGAGATCTCGCTCGATCAGCCTGCGCAGCAGTCGAAGTCGCTCTTCATAAATCTCGACGGCCGCCTCATGGCGCCCGCGATTGAACTGGAGATCACCCAGCCCACGCAACACGGAGGCGAGACCTTCCATCCAAGCCTCTCGCTCCGGCTCTCGCTCTACGAGAGACCGCCGCAGCGCCACACACTCCTCATAAGCATGAGCTGCTGGCTCCAGGTCGGCCTTCTGCGCCAATACTTTGCCGAGGTCGTTCAGCGCGACCGAGAGGTTGTACGCACGCAGGCTGCTTGCAGTCTCCTGCTCGTAGAGCCGCCGCGTGATCGAGATAAGCTCCACCGCTACCTGCGCGCCACGATCGACCGTTCCCCACCTCATCTCGTAGGAGAACAGCATGTGCAGCCGCTCTACCAACTCGTCGAGCGCTGCCACATCCTCCGGCGCGGCATCCACCCTCGCCCGAGCCTCCGCCACCCGTTCGCGGATCTCCGCCCCTTTCTTCTCGTGATCCTGCGCCTCGCCGAACAACGGCCGCTTCTTCTCGAACGCCGGCTCCACCTCGTCGCGCACCCGCAACAGATCCATCGCCTCCATTGGCGGCGGCTCGGCCTTCACCACCACCGCCAGGCTGGAGATCGACCAGAAGTCCGGCGCCGCCCGCGCAAATCTCTGCTCCAGCCGCGCCGGCACGCAGAGCAGGAGCGGCCCGCCCAACCGCTGGACGATGGTGTTCCGCCGCTCGTTCATCCGCTGGAACATCTGCGCCCAGGCCTCGTCGTCGCGCGGCTGCGCACGCGAGGCGTCCACCACGAAGACGACGCTGGGCGATCGCTCCTCCGGCGTAGGTGAGACCAGCCGCGCGAGCACCCGGTCGACCACGCGCTCGAACGGGATCGGCTCGCCCGGCTTCTCATACCCCTCGTAAGGATCGAGGCGCACCAGCCGCACCTTCGTCCCGCGCTCGGCCGAAACGCGATCGACGAGCGCGTCGAGGACGGCGGAGGCGACACGGGGCGTGCCGCAGACGACGATGGCGAAGTAGAAGCGCTCGGCGAGCGAAAGGGCATAGACGAGCTGGTTGACCTCCTCGCTCTTGCGGAGGGCCTCGATCCAGGCCGGGCGTCGAGCGCGGCGCGCAGCCATCTATGCCTTCGTTCCCGCCTCGCGCTCCTTCACGCGCAGCGCCTCGATCGCGCGGGCGATGCCGGGGATCTCGCGGACGGCAGGGTGGACGTCGAACCAGGGGTGCCGGTTGTGGTAGCGCAGGACCACGTTGTTCTGGAGCAGGTCGTCGATCATCGGGCGCTCCTCCGGCGCCTTGGCCGCCGGGTCCTTGGTGAGGTGGACCTTGGCGAGCCAGTCGTACGCGTTCTCCGGGACCATGCGGCAAAGCTTGTCGCCCGCAATGGCGAGGAGCTGCTCGAAGCGGTCCTCGTCGAGCGAGGGTTGCTGCACGCAGAGCTGGAGCAGCCGGACGATCTCGCGCGGGTAGCCACCGGACCAGGCGAGAATGCGCTCCACGCGTGCCTTCGCGTTCGTCGGCCCGAGGATCTCGGAGAGGTGCTCGTCCGGCACGCGTTTGCGGATGATCTCGCGGGCTGCCTCGAACCCGTCGTCGCAACGCATGCCCTCGCGATCGACGAGCTTGAGCATGGGGAGGAAGGTGACGTCGATGTTCATCCGGTAGGTGAGCGCGGCCGGCATCGTGTAGACCGTGTGCACCGGCAGGCGGAGGTTCGGCGCGCCGCCCTTGAAGACGTCCTCGGCGCTCTTCAGCACGTCCTCCCAGGTGGTGCTGCCGCCGCGGAGCTTCTCCAGCGAGTCGAAGATCACCACCAGGCCAGCGCGCTTGCGCCGCTTCGCCCGCTCGTTCATCGCCTGCATGGCCTCCGCCACGCGCTCGACGAACGCGGTCATCTTGCTCGCCAGCTTCGCCCGCACCTCCTGCCGGAGCGTCGGGCTGGTCTTCATGGTCGTCACGACCCTCGCCCCCGCGGACACCTTCGCCACCACCGGCGAGCTCGGCCCACCGGAGATGCCGGCTTCGGCGCCGGCGCTGAGGTCGATGCCCTGGATGCCGACCTCGGTCGCGGTGAGCCAGTTCCAGAGGCGGGTCGTCACGCTCTCCTTGAGCGCATCGTCGACCTTCTTTCCCTCGGCTTCCAGGAGCGTGACCTCGGTCTTGTAGACGATGGCCATGAGAACGTCGGGCACGTCGATGGTGGTGTAGAGGTCCAGCACCTCCTCGGCGTCGATGATGACCGGCAGGAGGTTGGCGCCGTCCGCCATCGAGAGCCGCGCGGCGAGGCGCCTTAGCTCGGTGGACTTGCCCGACCCGGGGAGCCCGGTGAAGAGCGCGGTGACCGGCTCCTCGGAGAGCTCGATCTGCTGGGCGAGGTAGTCGACCGCGCTCAGCCCGCGCGCCTTCGGCCGGAATACGTCGACGTCGACGTACTCATCGTCCGTCGGGTCGAGCGGCCGCTCGGGGTTGCAGCGGTTGAAGTATTTCTTCCGCAGCTCCAGCGAGATCGCCGGCCCCTTCTTGGTCGCTGACGGCTTGGTCGTGGCAGCCTTGGCCATGGGCGGCCGAGGGTATCACGCCGCCGGCCGCACCCGTGCGATCTCCTCCGCCACCCCGCCCAGCTCCCGGACTGCCGGCGCGACGCCGAACCAGGTGCCCCGCCCGTCGCGGTAGGGAAGCAGGGCGCCGACCTCGAGCGCAAGATCCAGGTCGCCGGCCTCCCCCACGGGTGGCAGCTCGCCACCGGCATGGACGCGGGCGAGCGCCGGGTACGCGCTCGCGAGGAGCAGGCGGCCAGGGATCTCGCCGACCTCGCCCAGGAGCTGCTCGAAGGCTGCTTCGTCGATCGAAGGCCGGGCAACGATCCGCTGGAGCAGCTTCACGAGGTCGCGCGGGAGCCCCGCGGTCCGCTCGATCATCCGGCGCACTCGGTCCTCCCACTTCGAGGGGCCGAGCAGCTCGTCCAGCGCATCTTCGGGCACGCGCGCACGAACCAACGCGCGCGCAGCCCTGAAGCCGGCCTCGTCGGGGCGCCCATCGCGCCCGGCGACGCGCAGCGCCGGCAGGATTCTGCACACCGCGCAACCGCCGGAACAGCGCCGGAGGGAGGGTGTAGAGGGAATGGACCGGAAGGTCGAGGTACCCGGCGTCGGCACCGAAGAGGCGCTCGGCGCTCGCGAGGACGGCTGCGCGCGTTTCGACGCTGCCCGCGAGCCTCTCCAGGCCGTCGACCATCACCAGGATGCCCGAGCGGCCGAGGCCGCGGGCGGCGTCGCGCAGGCGGGCGAGCTCTTCGCGCACACCGGCTACGAAGCGGGAGAACCCGGCACCGACGTTGGCGCGGAAGCGGCTGCGGAAGGAGGCCACCAGACGCATCTCGGCGAGCACCCGCGCCCCATCGATGCGCTCGCCGTGGGCCGGGGCCAGGGTGTCGGGCAAGCTCCCGATGCGACGACCGATCTCGGCCGGCGGCGCACCGCTCGCCTGCGCGACGGCTTCTTCTATGGCCGTGAGAACGAGCAGGAGCACATCGGCGATGTCGATCGGGCCCGTCAGGTCCGTAACGCGCGCGGCGTCGGCGCGAGCGACGATCAGATTTGCGCCGCCTGGGTCGCGAAGCCTGCCCGCCAAGCGAAGGAGCTGGGTGGAGACGCCGCTGCCAGGGACGGCCGCGAGGAACTGCCGCGACGGCCCCGTGCTCCCCTCGATCCGCGCCGCGAGGGCGTTGGTCCAGTCAATGCCGCGGGCGGGAGGGTCGCCCCAAGAGCCGTCCAGGTCGACGTGCCGCGGGTCGCCGGGCTCGATCGCTTCCCCGGGATCGCAGGCGTTGAAGAGGCGCTGGCGGGTGGCGAGCTGCACGTGGGAGGGCTCCGCACCTAGCGTAGTACCGGGGCCGGCAGGTTCAGCCAAGATTTCGTGGCAGGCCCCGCCCGATGGGATGAGGGGCCGCTACGGCGCCCCCACCCACACGAGCCGGGTCCAGTAATCCTCCGGCCTGGCAGCCGAGAGCGCGCCCGCGCTCGGCGCCGTGCTCGCGACACCGTAGCTGACGACGATCTCCCCGGGCCGCGTCGGGTCGGCCAGCTCTTCGTGCACCACCGGCCCCGCGCAGAACGCGTGCGCGTCGCCGCTCGGGAGCGCGCACGGCCCGATGGACGCGCCGGCGGCCCAGGGGCCCTCCGGCGCGGGCGCGAGGTGCGTCTCCAGCGTGGTGCCGAAGCCGATCGCGTACACGTGGAGCAGGCCGCCCGAGGCGGCGTCGGGCACGACCGACGAGATCCAGGGGCCGGACTCGAAGACCGTCGCGCCGGCGGCGCCGTCGAGGCCCGGCCGCCAGCCTGCGGCGCCCGCGAAGGTCGCCGTGCCCCCGCCGGGATCGAAGCGGGTCACGACGCAGCGTTCCATCAGCCCGTCCTGCGTCGGGCAGCCCCACACGAACGCGGAGCCCTGCGCGACGAGCGACGCGTCGCCGAGATTGAGGCTCGTCGGGAACGGGAGGGCGCTGGGCCCCGGCACGACGATGCGCTGCGTGCCGGCGTCCCACGTGCCCAGCCCGCTGCCGAGGAGCGTGACGCCGAACGTGGCCTGCTGGTCGACCTCGAAGAGGCGGTAGACCACGGTCGTCTTGCCCGCGAGGCGGAACGCCTGCGCGACCTGGACGAGGAAGCTCGGGTCGTCGCCGCCGTCCATGTGGACGATCGACCCCGGGCTCCCGCCCACGGGCGTCGCCTTCGTCGGGCACGCGCCGAACGGCGCGGCCGGGTCCGGCGCGAAGGCCACGTTGCGCAGCGAATGGCCGTCCGCGGTCTCGACCTGCTCGGCCACCCAGAGGCAGCGCCCGTCGTCGGTCGGGACACGGACCAGCGAGCCGCCGAGCGCGCGGATCGGCCCCGCCGGGTCGGAGAACGGGAGGCAGGTCGCGGGGGAGTCCGCCGCGCGCGCATAGGGGCGCGCGCCCTCCGGGCAACGGTACGCGCGGGTGGCGGTGTCGCAGACCGGGGCGACGGTCGCCGGCGGGCCGCACGGATCCGCGGACGGGGCGACGCACTGCGGCGGCGTGTCCGCCGTGAGGTCGCAAGGGCCCTCTGCCAGCTCCGGGCGCGCGCCGCAGCCGGCGGCGAGGAGCAGGAGGGGGAAGGATCCGAAGAGAGGCGTCTTCATGGAGGTCTTCGCGGGGTGCCCGGGACTCTGCCGCATCGCAAGGTCGGGGCCACACCCGGCGTCGAGCGCTCGACGCCCGCGAGCACGGCACGCACCCGCCAACCTACGCAAGCCGCATGCCGCGAAGGAGACACACTGTCGCACGTCGCTCTGCCCGACATGCGGGAGAGCTGACCGACCTGCAGGGAGAGCAAGCCGACCTGCAGGGAGAGCAAGCCGACCTGCAGGGAGAGCAGGCCTCCTGCACGGAGAGCAAGCCGACCTGCGGGGAGAGCAGGCCTCCCTGCACGGAGAGCAGGCCTACCTGCGGGGAGAGCAGACCTCCCTGCGGGAAGACCAGGCCTACCTGCACGGAGAGCAGGCCTCCCTGCGGGGAGAGCAGGCCTCCTGCACGGAGAGCAGACCTCCCTGCGGGGAGACCAGGCCTCCTGCACGGAGAGCAGACCTCCCTGCGGGGAGACCAGGCCTCCTGCACGGAGAGCAGACCTCCCTGCGGGGAGACCAGGCCTCCTGCACGGAGAGCAGACCTCCCTGCACGGAGAGCAGACCTCCCTGCACGGAGAGCAGGCCTCCTGCACGGAGAGCAGGCCTCCCTGCAGGTATGCGTGCTCTCCCCGCACCTCGCTCTGCCCGACCCGCAGGGAGGGCAGACCGACCTGCAAGTATGTCTGCTCTCCCAGCACCTCGCTCTGCTCTACCGCGGGAGTGGCAGAGCGACGCGCTCGTATGTCTGCTCTCCCATCAGGATGGCGGAGGGGCGCGCTCGGCGCTCGGCCACGCGGCGGCCGTCGCAGACGTCCCCGCGGGTGCGCTTGACGCGCGGGCGGCCGGCCCAAGGCACTGCGCGAGGAGCCCGACATGGCCGTAACCCTGGACCACACCATCGTCCCTGCGCACGACAAGGACCGGGAGGCGCGCTTCTTCGCCCACGTCCTGGGGCTCGGTCCGGTGGGGGCGTTCGGCCCCTTCGCCGTGCTGGAGGTGAACCCGTCGCTCACCTTCGACTTCGCCGAGCGCGACCGCTTCGAGTCCCACCACTACGCGTTTCGGGTGACGCCGGACGAGTTCGACGCGATCCTCGACCGGGTGATCGACGCCGGGGTGGTCTACTCGAGCGATCCGTTCCAGAAGGAGCTCGCGCGCATCTACGACCGCGACGGGGACCGGGGGTTCTACTTCCAGGACCCGGAGGGGCACGTGCTGGAGGTCATCACCCACGAATAGAAGCGCCGCCCTCGGTTCGGGCGGGGGGCTCTCCATCCCGTAGCTACGCCGCGATCTCCTCCTCCTCCCCCGGGGTGAGCTCCACCTTCAGCCACCCGCTCTCCCTGCGGTCGAACGCGCGGTAGGCGTCGATCGCCGACGCGATGGGCTCGCGCTGGGAGAGCACCGCCGCGGGGTCCACGACGCCGGTCTCCACCAGGTCGACGAGCCTCGGGATGTACGCCCGGTGGTTGCAGTTTCCGGCGTTGACGGTGAGGTTCTTGCCCATCGCCGCCCCGACCGGGAAGAAGCGCGCCGACGCCGGATAGACGCCGATGATCGACAGCGTCCCGGCCTTGGCGAGCGCCTCCACGGCCCAGCTCAGCGCCTGGGAGGGCGCGTCGCCGGGGTGCCAGTTGTCGCCCTGGGGGTGCTGCACGGGCGCGACCGTCTTCACCTCGTGATGGAGTCCTTCCGCTCGCTGGGCGAAAGCCGGGAGGCCGGGCCACGGCGGGCGGCGTTGGCGTCGACGCCGACCGCATCGATCGCCCGGTCCACGCCCACGCCGCCGGTCAACCGGAGGAGGGTCTCCACCGGGTGCTCGTCGTCGTAGCCGACCACCTCGGCGCCGAGCGCGCGCGCCGCGGAGAGGCGCGAGGGGATGGAGTCGACCGCGAAGATCCGCCCGGCGCCCATGAGGCGCGCGCTGACGATCGTGAAGAGGCCGACCGGGCCGCAGCCGAAGACGGCCACGGTGTCCCCGTCGTCGATGTCGGCGAGCTCGGCGCCGAAGTACGCGGTGGGAAAGATGTCGGAGAGCATGATCGCCTGGTCGTCGTCGACCTCGTCGGGGAGCTTGCAGAGCCCCACGTTGGCGAAGGGCACCCGCGCGCAGCTCGGCCTGCAAGCCGTCGAAGGGGCCCGAGCCCGCGGGGCCGCCGAAGAAGGCGGTGCCGGCCCGCGGGCCGTTGGGGTTGGCGACGTCGCACTGGGCGAAGGTGCCGGCGCGGCAGTAGACGCAGGCGCCGCAGGCGATGGTCGACGGGATCACGACCCGGTCGCCCACGTCGAGGTTGCGCACGTCGGCGCCGATCTCCTCGATGATGCCCACGCCCTCGTGGCCGAGGATGGTCCCCGGCTTCACCCCCGGCAGCGTGCCGCGCACCATGTGCAGGTCCGTGCCGCAGATGGCGGCGGCGGTGATCCGAACGATGGCGTCGGTCGCCGCCGAGAGGCGTGGCTCCTTCACGTCGTCGAGCCTGATGTCTCCGATCCCGTGGAAAACGACCGCTTTCATCCGGTCCTCCTGGCCGCGCGTGGTCGCGCGACACGAGGAACACGGCTTGCACACCCGACGCCGTGACCTGACAAGGGGGTTCGCCATGAGATCGTTGTTCGTGACCGCCTTCTCGCTGACCGTGGCGGCCTTCGTGCCACCGGCGCTCGCGCAGCCGGCCGGAGACACCGCGCGCCAGCCGACCGAATCCGCGCCGCACCACGCCGCGGCGGCCGACCAGAAGTTCTTCGCGCGGGCGTACGACGACAACCGGCTGCAGGTGGATCTGGGCAAGCTCGCCAAGGAGAAGGGGGAGAACGAGCTGGTCCGCGACTTCGGCCAGCGGATGATCGACGATCACACGCGCGCCCAGGGCGAAGCTCGAGCGCATCGGCAACGAGCAGGGCCTCGCCGCGCCGGCCGAGAGCGAGCCCACGCAGGATCCTGCGTACAAGCAGCTCTCGCAGCTCTCCGGGCAGGCGTTCGACGACGCCTACATCCAGCACATCGAGAAGGAGCACACGGAGGCCATCGCCACCTTCCAGGGCGAGGCGCGCCACGGGACGAACCCCGAGCTCAGGCACTACGCGGAGCGGCAGCTCCCGATGCTGCGCGCGCACGAGGAGACCGCCCGGGTGGTCCACCGCCAGTCGAAGGCGCCCGCGGGCCACCCGCCCAGCCACGCGCAGCCGAGCCAGGCGCAGCCGAGCCAGGCGCAGCCGAACCAGGGCGCGCCGGGCGAGGGCGCGCCGGGCCAGCCGACGCCCCAGCAGCAGACGGCGCCCGGCCAGGCACCCTGAAGGGGCTCACCCGCCGAGCGCTTCGAGCACCGCGTCCCCGAGGTGCGCCGCGTCGTTCCACGCCACGATCCGGAAGCCGGCGCCCTCCTCCCACTCCACCACGCTCACCCCGGTGTTGTCCTGCACCCGGAACGCGCGCAGCCACGTCGCCGAGCCGGGGCCCATGCCGAGCACGTGCCCCGCGAACGTCTTCAGCGCCGCGCCGTGCGACACGACGACCGCCGACTCGAAGGCGTGGGCGCGGGCGATGCGCTCGACGGCCCGCGCCATGCGCGCCGAGAGCTCGGCGTACGTCTCTCCCCCGCCGCGCCGGATGTCCCGCCCCCCTCGCCACGCCGCCCACTCGTCGGGGAAGCGCTGGGCGATCTCGGTGTGCGTCAGGCCCTGCCACGCGCCGAGGAAGATCTCGCGCAGCTCGGGATCGAGGACGGGCTCGAGCGAGAGGGCGCGCCCAACGATTTCTGCCGTCTCCCGCGCGCGCTTCAAATCGGACGCATACAAGGCGGCCGGGCGCGCCTTCGCCGAGGCGAGCCGGGCGGCGAGGCGCGCGGCCTGGTCGCGCCCGCGCGCGTTGAGCGTCGAGCCCTCCTGGCCCTGGAAGACCTGGTTCCGGTTGTCGTCCGTCTCGCCGTGCCGGACGAGGAGGAGCGTCGCCCGCTTGCTCATCGGGGGGCCCCCGCCGCGGCGGCGCCGCCCTCGGCCTCGAGCCCCTCGAGCACCTCGACGAGACGCCGGTGCACCTCGGCGCGGCGCGCGCCGCCCTGCACCTTGCCGCCGTCGCGCTCGCTCACGTAGAACACGTCGGCCACGCGCATCCCCTCCGTGTTGATCTTCGCCACCGCGATCGAGAGCCCGAGCCGGTGCAGCGCGTCGCTGACGGCGAAGAGCAGGCCGGGCCGGTCGCGCGCCAGCACCTCGATCACCGTGTGCCGGGCGGAGGCCCGGTCGTCGATCGAGACCTGGATGGGGACGCGCGGCGCCGCCCGCTCCCGCAGCGTCCCGCCGCTCTTGCGCCGCGCCAGCTCGGTCGCGTCGATCTCGCCGGCGAGCACGCGCTCGAGGTCCCGCGTCAGCTTGGGGATGGCGCGGGCCACGCCCTCGGGCCCCTCGCCCCGGTCGCGCACCCAGAAGAGGTCGACCGCCTGCACGCCCGAGGGCGTGACGCGGCTGTGGATCTGCGCGCCGTGCACCTCCAGCCGCGAGGCGGCGAGCGCGGCCGTGATCGCCGCGAGGAGGCCGGGCCTGTCCTGCGCCACCACGCAGATCTCCGCGGCGGCCGCGTGCCGGCTGGGCACGGTCGCGATCTTCACCACCCCGGGAGCCTCGGCCTGGTGGAGCCGCGCGAGCTCCGCGTGCGCGGCGATGGCGTCGGGCGCGTTCGCGAGCACGTAGCGCTCGGGCATCGACTCGAGGAACGTGGCGAGGAACGCGTGGCGGGCGGCGCGCTCGGCCGCGCCCGCCGCGGGGAGCGCCTCGGAGGCCCGCAGCACCTCGTGCGCCGCGTGCGACCAGCGCGCGTCCGCGCCCTCGGGCGAGGAGCGGCGCTCGCCCTCCGGGCCGCCCTCGACGCGGAGCGCGGCGTCCGTCGCGAGGTACAGCTCGTCGAGCATGCGCGCCTTCCAGGTCGTCATCGAGGTGGGGCTGGTCGTGGACAGGTCCGCCACCGTGAGCAGGTAGAGGTCGCAGAGCCCCGCGCGCCCGTGCACCTGGCGGGCGAGCTCGTGCACCGTCGTCGGCTCCTCGATGTCGCGGCGGGTGGCCACGTGGTACATGAGCAGGTGGCTCTGGATGAGGTGGCAGGCGGCCTCCACGTCGTCCGGGGGGAAGCCGAGGCGCGTCAGGATCACGCGGGCCATGTCGGCGCCGCGGGCGCTGTGGTCCTTGCCGCCGATGGCCTTGCCGACGTCGTGCAGGAGGGTCGCGAAGAAGAGCATGGCCGGGCGCGCCGTCTCGGCGGCGAGGCGGCACGCGAGGGGGAACTCGGCGGCGAGCTCGCCACGGATGAGCGTGGCGATCCGATCGGCCGCGGCGACCGAGTGAACGTCGACCGTGTACACGTGGTACGTGTCGTGGTGCACGCGCCCGACCACGGGGGAGAACTCGGGGATCATCGCGAGGAGCAGCCCCGTCCCGTGCAGCTCGCGCCGCACCGATCCGGCGCGGAGCGCGGTCTCCGCCGTGCTCGAGACGAGCTTCACGAAGAGGTCCTTCGCCTCCGCGCTCTGCCGCAGCGCCTCGCAGAAGGCCGGATCGGCCGTGGCGCGGACGATGGCGTCGCGCGCGTAGGGGAGCAGGGGGGCGCGCCGCTCCACCGCGGCGGCGACGAGGCGGAGGGCGAGCGCCGGGTCGGCGCGCAGGGCCTCGTGCGAGACGAGGTTCACGCTCCCGTCGAACATGCGCACGCCGCGCCCGAGGTCCTCGTCGCGCGGCTTGCGCCGGCTGAGCACCGGCGTCGCGCGGAGGATGGTCGTCTCCATCGCGCGCGAGATCGTCCTGGCGGCGCGGTAGTACGCGCTCATCAGGCGCTCCACGCCCTCGCCCCCGGGGCCGTAGCCGAGCAGCGGGGCGATCGCCTCCTGCTCGTCGAAGGTGAGCCGGTCGCTCCGCCGCCCCGCGTGCGCGTGCAGCAGGTTGCGCACCTGCCACAGGAATTCGCTCGCCTCCAGGATCTCGGCCGCCTCCCGCGGCACCAGCGCGCCCACGCGCACGAGCGCCTCCGGCTCCCCCACGCCGTAGCGGGCCTGCGCGGCCCAGCGCGCCACGTCGAGGTCGCGCAGCCCCCCTTCGCCGTTCTTCACGTCGGGCTCGAGCAGGTACACCGAGCCGCCGAAGCGGCCGTGGCGCTGCGCCACCTCGCCCTCCAGACGGCGGAGGAAGCCGAGCAGCTCGGAGTGGGCGAAGATCGTCTCCTCCCCGCGGCGGCGGAGGGCGTCGGAGATCGCCGGGTCTCCGGCGACGTGCCGCCAGTCGAGCAGGCTCGTGGCGGTGGGCAGGTCGTCACGTGCCGCGTCGACGAGGTCGTCGATGGTGACGACCTGGTGGCCGACGGCGACGCCCATGTCCCAGAGCGGGTACAGGATCGCGTCGGCGACGGCCGCCGCGCGGGACGCGGCGCGCGCGCAGAGGCGGACGTCGAGGTCGCTCTTCAGGGCGACGGCGCCGCGTCCGTAGCTGCCGACGCCGGCGAGCGCGACCGCGTCGAAGGCCTCCGGCGGGACGGGCGGCGCCTCGGCGGGCCCGCGGATCTCGCCGCGCTTCTGGCCGGCGAAGAGGGCGCCGAGGAGATCGTCGAGGATGCGGGCGTTCCGCCGGCCGAGGGCGATGCCCGCGCCCTCGAGGGGGACGGCGCGGGCCTCGGTCGGGATGCTGTCGAGCAGCTCCGTGCGGCGCCGGGTGAGCGAGGCGCGGAGATCCTGGAGGCCGGAGGGAGGGAGCGGGGTGGGCATGAGCGTTAACCGAACCGCGCGCGGAGCGAGTCGCGCTTCAGCGCGACTCGCGGAGCAAGCGGGTGCCCGCCAGGCACCCGCGCACGTAGCGAACCGCTCGCGAGCGAGCGGTTCGCTACGTGCGCGGTTCGGTTAACGCTCATGGGGTGGAGTGGGCATCGGAGGGCAAGGGACTTTACCAGCCCCTCCGACGTCAGAAGCTGCCGGCCACCGCGAGCCCGCGCAGGCCGGGCCCGACCATGGGCGCCACCGCGACCGGCGCCGGCTTGTCCGCCTGCCCCGTGCTCGAGCTCGCCCGGTGCGGATACCAGTCGACCATCGCGTAGACGGCCGTCCCGACCACGCCCACGCCGAAGAACGCCCAGCTCACCCCCGAGAGCGCGACGTCCGTGTGGTAGTTGTTGATGTTGCCCTGGAGGATCGAGCAGGGCTGCGCGTACGCCTTCAGCGCGGCCGGGTCGCTGCAGAGGTTCGGGACGTGGTTCGGGTTGTCCTGCGGCACGGCCATGTTGTGCGCCTGGATTGCGCGACGTCGCCGTTCGCCGCGGTGCTCGCGCTCTGCGCCTGCGCGCCGAAGACGATGCCGCCGATGAGGCCCAGGCCCGCCAGGCCCGTCCCGACCCACGCGATCGGCTTGTGCCTGTACCACTCGCCGAACGACTGGCGCGCCGGGCCGGTCGCCGGCGGAGGCTCGGGCGGCGCCGGGACCGGCGCGACGCCGGGGGGCGGGAAGGCCGGCGGAGGCTCCGGGACGGGCGTGGGCGCCACCGGCGGAGGCGTGGGCGCGGGCGGCGTGGGCACGGGCACGGGCGCCGGCGGCGTGGGGGGCGCGGCGCTCACGCCGAGCGTGATGCTGGCGGAGGCCGTGTTGCCCGCCTTCACCTCGACGGAGGTGGCGCCCGTCTTGCCCTGGAGGCCGGCGAAGATCGTGTGCTTGCCCGGCGCCACGAAGACGGGATCGATCAGCGGGGTCTTGCCGACCGTGGTCCCGTCGATGCTCACGTCCGCGCCGGGCGAGTCGACGTTGATCACGATCTGCCCCGCCTTCCGCTTCGCCTCGTCGATGCCCTTGTAGGCGGCGGCGCGCTCGTCGGGGGTCGCGTTCGCCCACTCGCGGACGAACTGCTGAAGGTGGTTGCCTGCGTCGTCGATGTGGCCCGATCGCAGCTCGGCCTGCCCCAGGTTGAGCAGCACGGCGGGGTGGTGCTTGAGCGCATACGCCTGAAGGAAGGCGGCGCGCGCGTCCTCGAAGCGGCCGCGGTCGTACGCCGCCACGCCCTCGTTGTAGCGCTGGCGCGCGACCATCGTCACCGAGTCGCCGCTCGGGGCCGGCTGCGCCCACGCGACGGGCTCCACGGCCAGGAGGGGAGCGATCACCGCCAGCGCGGAGAAGGCGCCCGTGAGCGCGGCCTTCCTCAGGGGGTCGAGGCAACAAACGAGCTTCATGCGCGAGGTTCCTTCGTGAAGGGCGGCGCCACCATATCGCCGTTTCGCCCAGGAGCGCTACCCGGCCGGGCTCACCGTCGTCGCCTTTCGCGGCCCCGTCACCCCTGCCGCCCATGAGCGTTAACCGCCGAACCGCGACCGCCAGGGAGCGGGTGCCAGGCCGTCGCGTGCGAGGCGTTTCGACGTGCAATGGCCTGTGGACCGCGTTGCCACCGGGCACCCGCTCCCTGGCGGTCGCGGTTCGGTAGGAGAGCCCTGACGCGCCCTGCGCAACGCGCACGGGGGCCGGGGGGCGAGGTCTGCGGGAACCGGAGCGCGGTGACCGCGATCAGAACGGCGCGGCGCGGATGATGCTGTCGCCCTTCTTGGCGGGGGGCGCGGCGGCGGCCGGCTTGGCGGGCTTCTCGGGCGCGGCGGCCTTCGGCGGCTTGGGCTCGGGCGCGGCGGGCTTCGGCTCCGGCGCGGCGGCCTTGGGCTCCGGCTTCGGCTCGGGAGGGGCGGGCTTCGGCTCCGCCGTGGCCATGGCGGTGGCGGTCGGCGCGGCCGAGGGCGTGGCGGTCGGCGCGGCCGAGGCGGTGGCGCTCGGCGCGGCGGGGGTGGTGACCTTGGCCGTGGCGACGGGCTCGGGCGCCGGCGGAGGAGGTGCCTTGGCCGCCACCGTGGGAGCCGCGGTGGGCGCGGGCGCCGGGGTCTTGTCGGAGCCGCCCATGAGCCCGTACCCGATGACCACCGCGCCGATGACGGCGACGGCCGCGAGGCCGACCTTGAGGAAGGTCCCGCTCCCGCCGCTGACGGGGAGCTCATCTCGTCCGTCATGTCGCCGGGCAAGTTGGCGGACGCCGGCGGCGCCGCGTCGGCGACCTGCGCCTTGGCCGAAGCCGGGGCCTCGTCCGGGCGCGTCTTCGAGGCGCCCTTCGGCCTGGGGGTCTCCGCCTTCGACGCGGCCGGCGCCCCTACCCCTGCCTGGGTCTTGCCGGCCCGCTTGGCAGGCGGCGCGGCGGGAGCGTCGGCGAGGGTCTTCGACGGCTTCTCGGGCTTCGCGGCGGCCCTGGGAGCTTCGTCGACGAGCGTGCGGGAAGGCTTCGCGGGCGGCGCCGGCGCAGGCTCCTCCCCGTCGAGCGTCTTCGCGACGCGGGGAGGCGCGGCAGACTTGGCTTCGACTTCGGCTGCGGCGGGCGGGTCCGCGTGCGCGGCCGCCCCGTTGGTCAGCGCCTTGGGAGCCTCGGGCGCTTCCCTGGAAGGCTCGGCTTCGACGGGAACGTCCAATCCGACCGTCAGCGTCGGAACGCCCTGGATCACCGTGTCGGACGCAGCCTTGGAGCCCGCCGGCTGGGCCAGCTCGGCCGCGGCGTCGGCGCGCATGACATCGTCCAGCAGCTCCCATGACGGTCGGATGCGGGACGCATAGAGCTCCGCGTCTTCGGACGAGAGCGAGGGCTTCTTCGCCCCTGCAGCGGGCGCTTGCGGCGGTTTCTCGGCCGGGCGTGGGTCGTTGCTAGCCATGAGGCGATGAGGACTGTATCACCCGCGCCGCGCACGGGGCAACGCACCCGTCCACGTCAGACGGGCGAGGCGCCCGTCTTGGACGCGGGGCGCCATGTCGCGCCCGGGCGCGCGCCGGGTTCCGTCACCCTCCGAACTCTTTGATGCAGCTCGTCATCCCAGCGGTCGGCCACCTCGCCGACGGTGGCGACGATGTCCTCGAACTCCTCGTAGTCCAGCGCCGAGAGCCGCCGCAGGGAGCGCACGACCACCTCGTCCCGGGACGTGTTGATGGCGAAGGCCGCGTCGGACGTGGTGACGAACGAGAGCTCGAGGAGGCGGCGGTAGAACACCTCCCGGCCGGCGAGGGGCACCTGCATGATGGGCGAGAAGACCATCAGGACCCCCTGTGCCTCGAGCACGTTGATGCCGATCGTCGCGCTGCCCCGCTGCACCTGCGCATAGCCCGTGTCGTCCAGGCGTGGGGGCCTCGGGGCGAGCGCGGTGCGTTGGCTGAATCGCATCAAGTAGGCGTTGACCATCTGCGTCGCGTCGGGAAACCTCTCCCCGGAGTTGCGGTCGGCGTAGATGGGTGCTGAGGTCGTGCTGGGCGTGGCGTCGGACACGGGAAGCCTCCGGATGGATTCGGGCGTCGCTCGCGCATGGTATCGCCCGGCGCTGGGCGGTGGGGGCGCTTTTTGCGCTCGCGTTCGCGGCCGGATGCGGGCGTGACACGGGCGGCGAGGCCAGGCCCGACGCCGGCGGGGCTCCCTTCACCGCCGACCGGGCCCGCGCCGCCGCCCTGCTCGACGCCGGGGCGACGCTGCCCGACCGCGCCGAGATCGGTGGCGCTCGCGGACTCCGTGGCGATCGCGGCGCACCGCGCGGGGCGCTCGCCGGACGGGGGAGAGCCTCCCATGATGGCGGCGGACCTCCGCGCCCGGCTGTGGCGATTCGACCAGGTGCAGGCCGACGCGCGCGAGGCGCTCGAGCTCTACGGCGCCGCGGCCCTCGCGGCCACCACGCCCGAGGCGGGGTGCGAGGCCGATCGCCGCCGCGCCCTGCTCGCGGGCGAGCTGGCGCGCGACGCGTCCGTCGCCTACCGCGAGCTCTACCTCGCGTCGCGCCGGCAGGAGGGCAGGGCGAAGGCGGCGACGGCGTCCACGTCGCGCTGCCTCGCGGGCATCGACATGGCGCTCGCCGCCGCCGTCGCCTACCGGCCCTCGGGCGACGCGATGCGCGCGCTCGAGCACGACGGCGACCTCGCGGCCGACGCGATCCGTCGCGGGGTCATGACCGCCGCGGTCACCACGGCGGCGGTGAGCGCGGCAGCCCCCGCGGGCTCGGCGGTCTCGTTGTCCGGTGGGGCCCCGGCCCCACCGGGCTCGTCCGAAGCGTCGGCCACGGGGGACGTCGTGCTCTCGCCGCGCGAGGAGGCCGTCGGCAAGGAGCCGGTGAAGATCGTCGGCGTCGAGCCGTGGAGCGGGCCGGACGCGGCGCGCGTGGTGGTGCGCCTCTCCGGGCCGGCCACCTTCCAGATCGGCACCGTCGACACCGAAGGCGGAGGGAAGGACCCTCGCGTCTTCGTCGACATCGCCCGCGCCGCACGCCCGCGGCATCCCGCACGAGATCCTCTCCAACGGCCTGGTCCACCGCATCCGCCTGGGCGCGCACGCGGGCGGCACGCGCGTCGTGCTCGACCTCGCCACCGTGCCGACCGGGCGCCGCGCCTTCTACCTCCCCGACCCGTTCCGCATCGTGCTCGACGTCGGCACGCGCCCAGAGGCGCAGCCGCGCCGCGGCCCACGCGCCCGGCACCCCGCGGGAGGTGCGCCGGATCGCCGTCGACCCCGGCCACGGCGGGAACGACGCGGGCGCCACCGGCCCCACGGGCCTCAAGGAGAAGGACGTCACCCTCGACATCGCCCACCGCGTCGCCCCCCTGCTCGCCCACGAGCTCGGCGTGGAGACGCTGCTCACGCGCGACAACGACACCTACGTGCCGCTCGACCTGCGCGCCGCGCGGGCGAACGCCTTCCACGCCGATCTCTTCGTCTCGATCCACTGCAACGCGTCGGAGAACGGCGCCGCCCGCGGCGTGCAGACCTTCATCCTCGACGAGGCGCGCGATCCGGACGGCGTGGCCGCCCGCGTCGCCGCGCGCGAGAACGCGCAGCACGGCGGCAACGACCCGGGCGCCATCACGGCCCTGCTCACGCGCCTCAACCCGGCCGAGATGGGGGCCCGCTCCCGCCACGTCGCCGACCTGCTCCAGCGCTCCGCGCTCGCCTCGCTCTCCCCGCGCTACCCGGACACGAAGGACCAGGGCGTCAAGACGGCGGGCTTCTTCGTGCTGGTGGGCGCCGACATGCCGGCGGTGCTCTTCGAGACGGCGTTCATCTCCAACACGGAGGAGGAGGGGCGCCTGGCCACCGCCGACTACCGGCAGAAGTTCGCCGACGCGATCCTCAACGCCGTGCGCGCGTACAAGGCCGGGAAGTGAAGGGCGGCGTCGCGCGGGCGACGACGGTCGCCCTCGCCGCCCTCGCCCTCGCCCTCGCCGCCTCGACGCTCCTCGCCGGCCTCCACGACGTCTCCCGCGCGTGGGACGTCTGGTACTACCACCTCCCCTTCGGCGCCCGCCTCGCCGGCCTCGTCGGCCCGGACGAGTACGTCTTCCACGCCGTGAACCGCGCCCGCCTCGAGGGCTTCCCCCTGCTCACGGAGCTGCTCCAGGGCCTCCTCTTCCGCCTCACCGGCCGCCCGGAGGCCGCGAACCTCGTCGCGATGGGCAGCCTCGCGCTCTACCTCGCGTTCTGCCGCCGCGCGCTGGGCGTGCCGCTCCACCTCGCCTTCCTCGCCCTGATGGCGATCCCCCTCGTCCAGATCCACGCCACCGCCTGCTACGTCGACCTCCCCGCCAACCTCGCGCTCTCCGCCCTCGTCCTGTCGGTCGTCCAGCTCCACGCCACGCCGGATCCGCCCCCGCGCTGGGCGGGCCATCGCCTCCTCGCCCTGGCGGCGCTCGCCGCCAACATGAAGTTCCAGCTCCACCCCCTCGTCGCCGTCGCCCTCCTCGCCGCCGCCCCGCGCATCCTGCCCCCGCTCGCCCGCGCCCGCGACGCTCGCGCCCTCGCCGCCCTCGCCCTGCTCGTCCCCCTCGTCGGCGCCACCTTCCTCAGGAACGCCGTCTTCCACCACAACCCGTACTACCCGGTCCGCCTCTCCCTCGGCCCCCTCGTCCTCCCCGGCCCCGACGCCCCGTACAGCTCCTCGCCCCCGTACCTGGAGCACGCGCCGCGCGCGCTGCGGTTCCTCTTCTCCATCCTGGAGATCGGCATCCGCCCCTTCGACGACCGCCGCCGGTGGACCATCGACCAGTGGGCGCCGTCCGACTCCCCTGCCCTGCGCATGGGGGGGTTCTTCGGGGCGTACGTGGTGTTCCACCTGGGGCTGCTGGTGTGGAGGGTGTTCCGGGACAGGTCGCGCAGCGCGCGTGCCGCCGGCATCGGCTTCGCGCTGCTCACGGCGGTGCTCGCGAACCTGCCGCAGTCGCACGAGCTCCGCTACTACATGAGCTGGATGATCGTCCTCGTGACGATGAACCTGTGGCTCAACGTCCCGTGCCTCCGCATCCACATTCCGAACCGCGACCGCCAGGGAGCGGGCGCCGGTGCCGCGCTGCGTTCCAGGCACCCGCTCCCTGGCGGTCGCGGTTCGGATTACGGGTTTCCTTGGCTTGGCGCCGCCTGCACGGGCTTCCTGGCCGTAGTGCTGTGGGTCAACGAGTGCGGGTACGTCTACCCCTCGGGGGTCACGTTCGCGGAGATGCTGCGCGAGGACGTGGACGCCCGGGTGATCGATTCGATCGGAGACGGGGAGCGGGTCTGCCTGCGGAGGGAGCCGTGGACGTTCCTGTACGCGGCGCGCTTCCACGGGGGGAAGCGGTACGCCGTGAAGGAGGTGGAGGAGCAGGCGGACTGCGGGGAGTGGAGGTGGATCCCTCGAGTGGGTAGCGCTACAGGACATCCACCATGAGCGACTCACCTGCGTACGCACCCCCCAAGGTCTGGACCTGGAACAAGGACAACGGCGGCCAGTTCTCGAAGATCAACCGCCCGACGGCCGGCGCTACCTTCGACAAGGCGCTCCCCGTGGGCAAACACCCGCTCCAGCTCTACTCCCTCGCGACCCCCAACGGCGTGAAGGTCACGGTGATGCTGGAGGAGCTGCTCGCGAAGGGCCACGCCGGCGCCGAGTACGACGCGTGGCTGATCAACATCGGCGAGGGGGACCAGTTCGGCAGCGGCTTCGTCGAGGTGAACCCCAACTCGAAGATCCCGGCCCTCATGGACCGCAGCAGCGACCCGCCTACGCGCGTCTTCGAGTCGGGCGCGATCCTCCTCTACCTCGCGGAGAAGTTCGGCGACTTCCTCCCCAGGGAGCACCGCGCGCGGACGGAGTGCCTCTCGTGGCTGTTCTGGCAGATGGGCGCCGCCCCCTACCTCGGCGGCGGCTTCGGCCACTTCTACGCGTATGCTCCGGTGAAGATCGAGTACGCCATCGATCGCTTCGCGATGGAGGTGAAGCGGCAGCTCGACGTGCTCGACCAGCGCCTCGCGAAGAACCGCTACCTCGCCGGCGACGAGTACACGATCGCCGACATCGCCGTGCACCCCTGGTACGGCGCGCTCGTGGCCGGCCTCGTCTACAACGCCGCCGAGTTCCTCGACGCCGCGAGCTACACCCACGTCCAGCGCTGGGCGAAGGAGATCGCCGAGCGCCCGGCGGTGAAGCGGGGGCGCATGGTCAACCGCTCGTTCGGGGCGCCCGAGACCCAGCTCCGCGAGCGACACGACGCGAGCGACTTCGAGACGAGGACGCAGGACAAGCTGGAGGCCGCCGCGAAGGGGAAGTAACGGCGAGCTCGGCGCACGTCGTGGCCTGCTCCAGGCAGGCGAGGCTCGGGATGCCCGGGATGCTCCCGCCGGACCCGGACATCCCGGCAGGTGGCGCGAACGCCGCGGCCATGACGATGTTGGAGCACATGAAGCCGAAGCCGTCCGCAGCACTCTCCGGGGTGCAGCCCGAAGTGAGCGCGCACAGCCGCAGGACATCGGCGGGGAATCCGCCGGTGGAAGAGCAGGCAGGGACGGCGAGCGCGGCGGCGCCGCCGAGGAGCACGAAGGACAAGGCAAGCCTCATCCGACGAGCGTAGCACCTGCGCGGCTCGCACCGTGAACCACGGGCCCGACCAATGCCCCGATGAACGCCTCGAGGGCCGCTCGCCCGCCGCGGGAGCGACGGTGCTCGGGAGACGTCATGGGCTCCCGCCGCGCGCTCTCCGCTTCATCCCCGGGAGGATCGCCTTCGCCGGCGCCGGCTCCAGCGTCTCGATCGCCTCGGCCGTCAGGATGCCGGCCGTGGCGTTCGCCGCGGCGCCGCCGGTCGCCTTGGTGAAGGTGACCGCGTAGGTGCCCGTCACCCGGACCTTCGCGCCCACGCTCGGGAGCGGGTTGGGGAGCGGCGCGCCCCAGAACTCGTCCACGAGCGTCGCCGTCTTGCCCGGCGGCGCCCTGTCGATGGCCTCGATCATCGTGAAGACCTGGGCGAAGTTCGACGCCCAGCCCATCACGTCGATGGCACGCTCGGTGTTTCCCTTCTCGTCGGCGATGGAGAACGACGGGATCGGCGCTCGGCAGCCGGCGGGATCGCCCTTGCCCGTCCGGTGCACCGCGCACCTGGGGGCCGCGTCGTAGTTGGTCTTGACGATGTAGCCCACGACGCTGATCCGCTTGCCGTTCACCTCGTCGCGGTGGACGCGGCTGTGCAGGTGATGGACCGCGCCCCACGCCGTGTACGCGTCGCCGACCTTGATCTGGCGGGGCACGTACCTGTCCGGAGACGGCAGCAACGGGCGCGGCCCGGTGTACGCCGGCTTCGGGGTGTAGGGTGTGGGCATCCCGCCCTCGTGGCACGCCGCCGCTGGAGCGGCCGGAGCGGCGACGGCAGGCGCAGGGGCGGAGGGCGGAGGCGTCGCCTCGCACGCGGCGAGGACGATCGCGACGACGGAGAGCGCGGCGGCGCGGATCACGGCACACCCGCCGCGCCGAGCATGGGAATCAAGACCTGGGCCTGCCCGCACTCCGCACGGTAAATCGCGGCCTTCGAGGACTGGCAAGCGCGGACGACGAAGCCCTTGAGGAGCGCGGCGGCCTCCGCCGCGCGCGGGGGTCGCATCATCGCGTAGGTGGTGCCCAGGTTCCAGAGGATGAGGATCGACTCGACGCCGTCCGCGGGCGCGGCCGCCCGTGCCGCTTCGAGCTCGGCCGCGGCCTTCGCCAGGTCCCCCCGCACCTGGTCGATCCTCGCCGTGAGGACGTGGAGGTTGTACAGCGCCCTGTCGGGGCGGGGATCTCCCATGAACGGCCGCGCCGCGGCCAGCACCGTCGCGGAGTCGTCCATGCGGCCCACGTCCATGTAGAGGGCGGCGAGCAGGTTGTAGTCGGCGATGCGCGTCGGGTCGCGCTCGACGCCGCGGGTGTAGCTCGCGAGCGCGCCGCGCTCGTCGTCCAGGCGGAGCAGCACGTTGCCCAGCTCGACGTGGCAGTCGGCGAGGTTGGGATCGAGGGCGACGCACCGTTCGAGCGGTGCCTTGGCGTCTACCCAGGGCGCGCCGTCGTGGCGCGCGAGCATCTCGCGCGCGTACCCGAGCTCCAGCCAGTAGCTGGCGAAGCCGGGCGCGAGCTCCACCGCGCGCGCCAGCGCCTTCGCCGCGGCGCCCCACCGCTCCTGCTTCCGCCGCAGCACCGCCAGCTTGAAGGCGATGCGGTGGTTCGCCGGATCGAGCTTCAGCGCCTCCTCGTACGCGGCGCCCGCCTCGTCGGGCGCGGTGTGGACCAGCGCGTCCCCCGCGTTCGCCCGCTCCACGGCTCGCGCCGCGGCGCACTCCGGCCCGGGCGCCGTCGCGACGGGATCCGGAGCATGGGCAGGCGGCGCCTCCGCGCAGGCGCCCAGTAACAGGATCGACAGCATCGGCGCGGCGTGCGCTCGGAGGGAGATCACGCCCCGAGGCTAGGCCCCAGCGCAGCGGACGGTCAACGACGCCGGGGCGCCGGCACGGCGGTCCACCAGGCCAAGGCGTGCGCCACGGCGCCGATCCCGGAACGCCGGTCAGGAGTCGAGAGGCGCCGAAAAAGGGGCGGTGCCAGAGAGCGGTTGCTTGGCTGGCGCGGCTTTTACCCTCCCGCAGACGCGCGACCTGCCCGATCGCGCGATCGATAGTCCCGATCGCCCGATCGATAGTCCCGATCGCGCGATCGATAGTCCCGATCGCGCGATCGATAGTCCCGATCGCCCGGTCAACCTGCCCGATCGCCCGATCAACCTGCCCGATCGCCCGATCAACCTGCCCGATCGCCCGATCGAAAGGTCCCGATCGCGCGATCGATAGTCCCGATCGCCCGATCGACAGTCCCGATCGCCCGATCAACCTGCCCGATCGCCCGATCAAAGGTCCCGATCGCCCGATCAAAGGTCCCGATCGCCCGATCGAAAGGTCCCGATCGCCCGATCGAAGGTCCCGATCGCCCGATCGATAGTCCCGATCGCCCGATCGACAGTCCCGATCGCCCGATCGACCTGCCCGCACGGGTCGCAGTAGCAACACGGCGCACACCGCCCTTGTAGTATGACCTGCCCCATGCGCCTCCGCGGCCTCCTCCTCGCCCCTGTCGCCCTCGTCCTCGCCCTCGCCGCGTGCGACGACCCGCCCGCCCCCAAGCCCGCGCCCTCCGCAGCCCCGGCCGCCGCCGCGCCCACCGCGACCGCGGCGCCCACCGCCACGGTGGCGGCGGTCCACAGCGCGGCGCCGATGCCCCCGCGGCCGGTTCCCATCGGGTCGAGCGGGCCCATCCAGCCGTCCGACCCGCAGGAGAAGCAGATGATGGCGATCGCCTACACGTTTGCGATGGTCACGCCGCGGGGCAACGACCCGCCCAGCGTCGACATGACCTTCCTCGGCGATCTCACGAAGAAGCTCGAGGCCGCGGTGCGCGGGGTCGACAAGGGCAAGACGCCGCCCTCCCCGGTCGCGGCGAGCAAGGGCAACCGCAAGATCGAGGTGAACATGGGCCACGGCTGCGTGGACCACGTGCCCGCGCAGCTCGTGCAGCGCGCCGGGACGACCCTCAAGGCGGTGTACGAGGCGGGCGTGCTCGTCGTCGCCTGCCACGACGACAAGTGGGAGTGCCACCAGTCGACGCGGGATCCCAAGGACGTGCTCTGCCACGCGGCGCCCAACCTCAAGCGGCGCTGACGCGCTACCCTCCCGAAGCCAGCCAAGGAGGGCCTCTCCGTGTTCGAATCCGCCGAGCTCGACCACGCCATCGACGAGGAGACGTACGAGCGGGAGGTGCCCGCGCTGCGCGAGGCGCTGCTCAACGCGCAGTACGACCTGCTCGAGGGCAAGAAATTCCCGGTCGTCATCCTCATCTCCGGCGTCGACGGCGCGGGCAAGGGCGAGACGGTCAACCTCCTCAACGAGTGGATGGACCCGCGGCACATCCAGGCGCACGCGTTCGGCCCGCACACGGAGGAGGAGAGCGAGCGCCCGCCGTTCTATCGCTTCTGGAAGAACCTGCCGCCGAAGGGCAAGACGGGCATCTTCTTCACGTCCTGGTACACGGCGCCGATCCTCCAGCGCGCGTACAAGGAGACGCGCAACGCCGACCTCGACCAGGCGATGGAGGAGATCCGCCGCTTCGAGCGGATGCTGACGGCCGAGGGCGCGCTCATCCTCAAGTTCTGGTTCCACCTCTCGAAGGAGCGGCAGAAGGAGCGCCTGAAGAAGCTCGAGAAGAAGGCGAAGACGCGCTGGCGCGTCACGCCCGAGGACTGGCGCCACTTCGCCATCTACGACCGCTTCCGCCGCATCTCCGAGCGGGCGCTGCGCGAGACGAGCACGGCGGAGGCGCCCTGGCTGGTGGTGGAGGGGAGCGATCCGGCGTACCGGAGCCTCACCGTCGGCAAGGCCATCCTCGCCTCCCTCCGCCGCCGCCTCGACGAACCCGCGCCCCACCCGACGGAGACGCACACCGCGCCCCTCGTCGCTCCCGTCGACAACGTCGACATCATCCATCGCCTCGACCTCTCGCAGAAGCTCGACAAGGCGGCGTACGAGCACGACCTCCTCAAGTACCAGCGCAAGCTCGCGCTCCTCACGCGCGAGCCCCGCTACAAGGACATCTCCGTCGTCGCGGTCTTCGAGGGCTCCGACGCCGCCGGCAAGGGCGGCGCCATCCGCCGCGTCACCGCCGCGCTCGACGCGCGCCATTACCGCATCGTCCCGATCGCCGCCCCTTCGGAGGAGGAGCGCGCGCAGCCCTACCTCTGGCGCTTCTGGCGCCACCTCCCCCGGCGCGGGATGCTCGCGATGTTCGACCGCTCCTGGTACGGCCGCGTGCTGGTCGAGCGGGTGGAGGGCTTCTGCACCGAGGCGGACTGGATGCGCGCCTACACCGAGATCAACGACTTCGAGGAGCAGCTCGTCCGGCACCGCTTCGTCCTGGTCAAGCTCTGGCTCCAGGTGAGCCAGGAGGAGCAGCTCCGCCGCTTCAGGGAGCGCGAGGAGATCGCGTTCAAGCGCTTCAAGATCACGGAGGAGGACTGGCGCAACCGCAGCAAGTGGGACGCCTACGGGAGCGCGGCCTGCGACATGGTCGACCGGACGAGCACCGAGATCGCGCCCTGGACGCTGGTCGAGGCGGAGGACAAGCTCTTCGCCAGGGTGAAGGTGCTGAGGACGCTGGTCGAGGCCATCGAGAAGGGGATCGAGGAGCGATGAGGCGCACGCTGGGTCTCGTGGCGGCGCTCGTGGCGCTCGTCGCCGCGGGCTGCGGGCGGAGCGATCCCGCGCCCCAGATCAAGGCCGACAAGCCGGCGGCGCACGGGCCCGCGGCGGCCGTGGCGCCTGCGCGAAGTCCGGTCGAGATGATCCCGGCGCCGCCCACGGGCGAGGTGCAGGACATCGTGCGAGGCGAGCTCGAGCGGGCGCGGGCAGACGGGCACCGCGTGCTGGTCTACGTGGGCGCGAAGTGGTGCGAGCCCTGCCAGCGCTTTCACGAGGCGGCCGCGGCGGGGAAGGTGAACGACGCGTTCCCCGGGCTCCGGCTGATCGAGTTCGACCTCGACCGGGACAAGGACCGGCTCACACGCGCGGGGTACGTGTCGAGGATGATCCCGCTCTTCGCCCTGCCGCGCGCCGACGGGACGTCGAGCGGGGAGCAGATCGAGGGGTCGATCAAGGGGCCGGGCGCGGTGGATCAGAATCAAGCCGAGGCTCCAGGCGCTGCTGGAGAAGTAGCGGCGCTCAGAGGACCAGGATTCTTTCCATCGGGTGCGTGATCGCGGCCAGGTGGACCCTCGACGCGGCGTCCTGAACACCACACGTTGGACCTCGAAGGGGCGACGCGATGCCACCGCCGTGGATCGGTGGTGCGCCCTGCATCGCTTCAGGAGGAGAAGCAAAATGAGAAGCGTACTCGTCATGGTGCTCGGTGCCGCTGCGGTGCTGGTGGTTTGTGGGGGCAGCTCGACCAGCTCGGCGGACCCGGAGAGGACGCAGGCGGCTGCCAGCAACGACAAGTCGTGCCCGGAGGGCATGGATTACATTCCCGAGGTGGACTGGTGCTTCAAGCCGCCCTACCATGTGGATCTCTCCCCCGGCGCCTTCGGCTGCGACCGCGGAGGGGTCAGAGGCTTCCTGGGCGACGTCACGTGCGTCCCGTGAGCGCCCTGGAGGCTCGCAACCGAGGCAGAGCGGTCAGCGTGCGCGGGAAGTCCAGCGAGACTCCCCGGTGACAGAGCACTCTCGTGACGCGGTGCGCAGGCGCGAGCGAGCGTGCGTCGACATGCACCTGCGCACGTCCCATCTCCCCTGGGCACGGGCGGCGCGCGAGGCTATGGCAGCGCTCATGGACAGGCGGCATTTCGCATGGGCCCTGGCCTCGCTGGCCCTCGCAGGCTGCGAGCGGGACGAGCCGCACCCGGGCGAGGTCACCCTGGCCGCGGCCGCCAGCCTGCGCTTCGTGCTCCCCGCGCTCTCCCGGGCGTTCGAAGCCGGCAACGCGGTCCCGGGGGTGGACCCGCCTCCCCCGATGGCCCGGCCGACCACGCGCGTCGTCGCGACGTACGGCGCCTCCGGCGATCTGAAGAAGCAGGTCGAGGGGGGTGCCCCCGTCGACGCGGTGATCCTCGCCGCGGCCCGCCCGGTGGACGACCTGATCGCCGGCGGCCACGTCGAGGCGAAGAGCCGTGTCGTGCTCGCGACCAACGCGCTCGTGCTGATCGGTCCGCGCGGCGGAAAGCCCGTGACGTTCGCGACGCTCGACGCGCTCCCCCCGGGCGAGCGCGTCGCCGTCGGCGACCCGGGCGCGGTGCCCGCCGGCGACTATGCGCGCGCCTGGCTGCGGTCGCTCGGCAAGTGGGACGCGCTCCAGGGCCGGCTCGTGCTCGGGGGCGACGTGGCGGCGGTGCTCGCATACGCGCGCCGCAGTGAGGTGGCGGCGGCGATCGTGTACCGGACCGACACGCACGGCATCGACGACGTGGTGGTGCTCGACGAGGCGCGCGGGCCCGGCGCCCCGCGGGCCGAGGTGGTGGGCGCGGTGGTGCGCGGGGCGCGCGCGGCGGCGGGGGCGGGCGCGTTCCTCGCGTTCGCCGGCTCGGCGGAGGGGCGGCGCATCTTCGCCGATTTCGGCTTCGGGCCGCCCTGACGGCGGGGTACCTTGCCCGCGACGATGGAGGCCGCGGCGGCGTTTCCCATCCTGCTCTCGCTGCGGGTCGCGGCGACCGCGCTCGTCTTCGTCGGGCCCATCGGCATCGCCCTGGCCTTCGCCCAGGCACGCAGGCGGTACCCCCTGCGGCGCCTGGTCGACGCCGTCGTGCTCTTGCCGCTGGTCCTGCCGCCTTCGGTGGTCGGCTTCTTCCTCATCTTGCTCTTCGGCCGGCACGGCCCGGCGGGTCGCCTCCTGGAGGCGGCGCTCGGCGTCCGCATCGTCTTCACGCCGACCGCGGCGGTGATCGCGTCGGCGGTCGTCGCGCTCCCCATCCTGGTCAAGACGGCGCAGCCCGCGATCGAGGCGGTGCCGCCGGAGCTGGAGGACGTCGGCCGCTCGCTCGGCCTCGGACGGTTCGCCGTCTTCTTCCGCGTCACCCTGCCCGCCGCCCGGCGCGGCGTGCTCGCCGCCGTCGTGCTCGGCTTCGCGCGCGCGCTCGGCGAGTTCGGCGCCACGCTGATGTTCGCGGGCGACGTCCCCGGCCGCACCAACACGATGCCCATCGAGATCTTCGCGGCGTACCAGGGCGGCGACGACCGCCGCGCCGGCCTCTACGTGGCGGTGCTCACCCTGCTCTCCGTCGCCGTCGTCCTCGCCGCGGCGTGGTCCGGCGGGCGTGTCATGCACGGCGACGGCGGCCGGAGGAGCCTGCCGTGACCGCGATCGACGCGCTCCTGTCGATTGCCGTGGGCGCCGGGGACCACACCTTCGCCGTCGAGGCGGAGCTGTCGCTCGACGCGGGCGTGCTCGTGCTGTTCGGCCCCTCCGGCGTGGGCAAGACGCTCACCCTCCAGGCGCTCGCCGGCCTCCTGCCCGGCGTGCGCGGGCACCTCCGCGTGGGGGGCGAGCCGCTCCTCGACACCGCCCGCGGCCTCGACGTCCCCGCGCACGCCCGGCGTATCGGCTACGTCCCGCAGCAGCACGCCCTGTTCCCGTTCCTCGACGTCGCCGGCAACGTCGCCTTCGGCCTCCCGCGCGCCGAGCGCCGCGGCGGCGGCCCGCGCGTGCGCGCGCTCCTCGACGAGCTCGGCCTCTCGGCCCTCGCCTCGGCCCGCCCCGACGCGCTCTCCGGAGGCGAGCGGCAGCGCGTCGCGCTCGGCCGCGCGCTCGCCGTCGAGCCCCGCCTCCTCCTGCTCGACGAGCCCTTCGCGTCCATCGACGAGGAGGGCCGCGCGGGTCTTGGGCGGCTGCTCCGGGCCGTCATCGATCGACACAGGACGCCGGCGGTGCTGGTCACGCACCACACAGGGGAGGCGATCGCGCTCGGCGACGCGCTGGTCCGCTTCACGCGCGAGGGGGCTGCCTCGCGGGGCGTGGCCACGGGGCGGCCGCGAACCGTCCTGGGGCGGGCGGAGGGCGTGGTCGTCACCGGGACGCGGCGCGGACCGGTGAAGGCGCTCGGCCATGGGCGGGCGCGGGTGCGAATCGAGGGGGCGGTGGTCGAGGGGCCGGAGGCGGTGCTGCGGGGGGAGGACGGGGAGGCCGTGCGGATCGAGGTCGGGGGCGGGCGAGGCGAAGTGGAGTAGGGGGTTGCGCGATTGACGCTCGACGGACCCCGCGCGACCATGGCCCGAGGAGCCTTCGGATGTACCGCGAACGTTGCGCCGAGCACGGCCTCGCCGTCGGACCGGAGGGCGGGTGCGTCCTGTGCCGCCGCGCCACGGCCCGGGTCGCCACGGGGCGTCCGAGGTGGCTCGCGCCGGTGATGCTGGCAGCAGGCCTCGGGAGCATGCTCCTCGGCGGCGCGGCGCTCGCCCACTCCCACACCGCGGTCCCCCCGGTCGTGGAGGCGGAGGCCGCGCCGGTGGCAGCCACCGCGCCTCTCGCGCCGCCGATGGAGTCGCAGCCTCCTCGACACGCCGTCGTGGAGAGCCGCATCTACGAAACCCCTCCAGGGCCCGAACCGGCGCCGGCGCCCACACCCCCGCCGCGGGACTACCTCGGCGAGGCGTACGCGGCGATGCCCAAGGGCAACCTCTACGACGAGACGCAGGCGCGGGCCCCGGAGAGGTCGGCGCCCAGCGGCCACGAGTGCCCGTGCCGCCGGACGGGTGGTTGTCAGGTGCGGTACTACTACACGCCCGGGGTCACCGTGCGGGGCGGCGGTGGGTCCGTCACGACGACCTCGCTCCCGCCGGTGGAACCCCCCGGCACCGTGCCGACGATGCAGCATGCGTCGGGCATGCCGTCGTTTTCTCGGACGGTGAGCCGCCTGCGCTGAGTGGGTCGGAGGGAACACCGGCCGTGGGTCCGGTGTTCCCTCGCGAAGGTCGACCTGCGCCCGCGCCGGAGTTGGCGTCACCCGCCGCGAAGCGCCAACCGAGTTGACCTTCCGGTGGGCCGTCTCGCGCAAATTGCCTGGAATCCATCAAGGCACGGGCATTGCCTGAGGGCTCTCGCTCGCACCGCGTGGTTCGAGCGAAAGGAAGCACGAACATGAAACCATCGCGGCTTGCATCCCGAATGGGTCGGGGCGCGGCGAGGCTCGCCCTGGCCTCGTTCGCGGTCGCGGGCGTGGGCGCCGTGAGCGGGTGCTTGACGCGCCCGGTCCAGCCCATCGCACCGCTCACCACCTCGACCGTCGTGGAGAAGCTGACGCAGAGCTCGGTCAACAAAATCGACCTGCTCCTGGTCGTCGACAACTCCCGGTCGATGGCCGACAAGCAGGAGATCCTCTCGCAGGCCATCCCCGACCTGATCGTCGGCCTGCTCAACCCGGCGTGCGTCGACTCGAACGGCAACCCCGTCCCGACGGCCATGCAGCCGACCCCGACGGGCACGTGCCCTGCGGGGTACTCGCGCGACTTCCCCCCGGTGTACGACGTCCACATCGGCCTGCTCAGCTCCAGCCTCGGCTCGTTCGGCGCGGACGGCTGTCCGGACAGCACGAACACCGTGTGCTCGAACAAGGCCACGAGCACGTCGAACAACGACCACGGCCACCTCGTCACGCGCACCGATCCGTGCGCGCCCGGCACCGTCCCGACCTGGAACAGCGAGGGCTTCCTCGCGTGGGATCCGATGGGCGCGCTGACCCCGAAGGGCGAGAGCCAGCTCGGCAACACCATGACGCCCGGCACCATGGAAGGCGACCTCGCGGAGCTGGTCACCGGCGACGGGCAGGACGGCTGCGGCTTCGAGTCGCAGAACGAGTCCTGGTACCGCTTCCTGGTCGACCCCTCGCCCTACCAGACCATCACGCTCTCGGGGCAGAGCACGATGACGAGCGGCATCGACAACCAGCTCCTCCAGCAGCGCGCCGACTTCATGCGGAGCGACTCGCTGCTCGCCATCATCAACGTGACGGACGAGACGGACACGTCGCTCAAGGAGAACGGCTTCTACCCGCTCTTCGCGCAGGAGCTGTCGAGCGGGCAGCCCTTCCACCTGCCCACCGCGCGCGCCGAGTGCAGCGACCCCGCCAAGGGCCCGAACGACCCGTGCTGCGCCTCCTGTGGCGAGTCCGCCCCCTCCGGCTGCCCGGCGGACCCGAACTGCACCGCGACCCCCCAGTACACCGACAGCACGGAGAACCTCGCCCTCCGCGCGTTCGGCCTCTCGGGCGGGCTGATGAGCCACAAGGCGCGCTACGGCATCGAGTTCTTCTACCCGCCGAGCCGCTACGTCAGCGGCCTCACCTCGACGCAGGTGGCCGACGCGACGGGCACCATGGTGACGAACCCGATCTACTCGGTCAACGCGAACGAGCCGAACGCGGCGGTGCGCGACCCGTCCCTGGTCTTCTACGCCGCCATCACCGGCGTGCCGTGGAAGCTCATCGCCCGGCAGGACGCGGACGGGACGCCGGACCTGATCGCCGGCATCAACACCACCGACAACACGCCGGAGGGCGGGTTCAAGACGTATCAGGAGCTCCTGGGACAGGACTCGAAGGGCAACACGTTCTGGGACGACATCCTCGGCGACCCGGAGAACTACGTGCTGCCGCTCTCGCCCTTCATGCAGGAGTCGACGGTCCCGCGCAGCGGCACCGACCCGATCACGGGCATCGCGATCTCCCCGCCCGGCTCGCCGGTCGGCGCCAACACGCTGAACGGGCACGAGTGGAACCCGACGGGCTCGACGGGTGGGCCCCCGGGCGACATCGAGTACGCCTGCATCTTCGACCTGCCCACCCCGCGTGACTGCAGCCAGCCGGGCGCGGTGTGCGACTGCGACGGCGACGCGAGCAAGGACAACCCGCTCTGCGATCCGAACCCGAACGACAGCGGGAACCTGACGCTGCAGAGCCGCGCCAAGGCGTACCCGGGCGTGAAGAACCTCGCGATCGTCAAGGGGATGCAGAACCAGGGCATCGCCGCCTCCATCTGCCCCGCGCAGACGAAGAACCCGACCAACGCGGACGGCACGCCCGCGGCCAACTACGGCTATCGCCCCGCGGTGAAGGCCATCATCGATCGCCTCAAGCAGGCCCTGAAGGGCCAGTGCCTGCCCCGCACGCTCACGCCCGATCCGACGACGCACGAGGTGCCCTGCCTCATCATCGAGGCGAGCAAGAGCCCGACGTGCAACTGCGACGCGAGCCAGGCGCGCGCCCCGGTGAGCTCCGCCCACATGCCCGCCGAGGCCGCGGCGAAGCTCGACCCGCTCTACACGACGGAGCAGTGGAACTGCTTCTGCGAGATCACGCAGACCACGGGCTCCGCGCTCACGGACTGCCAGGACAACACGAGCGTCATGGCCAGCACGAACGGCTGGTGCTACGTCGACGCCTCGGGCGCCACCGCCGTCGGCAACCCGGCCCTCGTGAAGAACTGCCCGACGGGCGACGAGCGCCAGGTCCGCTTCGTCGGGTCGGGCGAGCCCGTCCCTGGCTCGACCGTGTTCATCACCTGCGAAGGCCAGTGATGCGCAGCGAGGGCCCTCACCTCCGATTCGAAGGGGTGAGGGCCCGCGCGCCGCGCCTACTGCGCGGGCGCCATCCCGCGGATGAACATCTCGACCATCTCCCACGGCATGTCGTTGGGCAGGTTCAGGATCGGCAGATCGATCCCGAAGCTCCGCCGGCGCCGCAGCTCCTCGATGCAATGGGCAGGGTCGCCGGAGATGGTGAGCGCCTCGATCATCCCGTCCGGCACCGCCGCCATCGCGAGCGCGCGGGTCGCCTTGTCCTTGTAGAGGTCGACGATCTTCTTGCAGTCGTCGGCGAAGCCGAAGCGGCTCAAGAGCTCGATGTAGTAGTCGCCCATCCCGCCGATGTAGAAGGAGATGATCTTCTTCGCCATCGCCGTGCCGGCCTCGAGGCCGAGCGGGAGGACGGTGGTGAAGGGGGCGGTGACGATCGCGGCCGGATCCCTCCCGGCGCGGGCGGCGCCGGCCGCGATCCAGGCCTTGCCCTCCGCGAGCCGATCGTAGGGCCAGAAGGTCGGGATCCAGCCGTCGGCCAGCTCGCCGATGGACTCGATCGCCTTCTGCCGGAGCGCCGCCACGTAGATGGGGATGGCCCGTCGCTTGGGCGTCATCTCGAGCGAAAACGGCCGGTACTGCGCGTTCTCGGCGCCCGCCTCGTGGAGCTTGCCGCCGGAGAGCAGGGTGCGCACCACGCGGATGACGTCGCGCGTCTGGGTCAGCGGCTTGTCGAAGGCGCGGCCGTGGAAGCCCTCGATGACCCGCGCGCCGCTGGGGCCGATGCCCAGCATGAAGCGCCCCTCGCTGATGTCGTCGACCGTGGCCGCCGACATGGCGATGAGCCCGGGCGAGCGGCTGTAGACGTTGACGATGCCGGTGCCGAGCTTGATGCGCTTGGTCGAGACGGCCATCTCCGTGAGGAGGGAGAAGATCTCGTAGCCCCAGGCCTCGGGGATCCAGAACGAGTCGTACCCGAGCTCGTCCGCGAGCTGGGCGGCGCGCAGGTAGAGCTTTCGGTCGTAGTTCTTCCAGAAGGCCAGGAGGCCGATGCGATCGGTCATGGGGGGTCGCTCCTCGTCGGGTGGGCGGAAAGGCGTGGCGAGCGTCGTGTCGCTCGCCGCCTGGGTCAAGCCCGGGCGCACCGGGGGCACCCACCTTGTTGTACGCTCGGGAACCGATGCTTCCTCGCCCCCGCCTCGCCTCCTCTCCCACGCTCGCCACGTCCGCGCTCTTCTTCGTCGGGGCGGTCTGCCTGGGCGCAGGCTACACCGGCGGCTGCGCCGCCGCGGGCACGAGGGGCCCCACCAGCAGCGCCGCGACGTCGGGCTCGTCGAGCACGAGCTGGATGGGCACGAGCAGCTCGAGCAGCACCGGCACGGGGGGAGCGGGCCCGCGGCGAGCGCTTCGAGCACGAGCGGGACCGGGGGCATGGGCGGGAGCGGAGGCGCTGCCGCCGGGACGGGGGGGATGGGCGGCGGGGGCGGGGCGGCGAGCGCGAGCGCGACGACGAGCGCGAGCGCGAGCACGAGCACGACGACGAGCGCGAGCACGAGCACGACGACGAGCGCGAGCACGAGCAGCAGCGCGTCGAGCGCGTCGAGCGCCTCGAGCACCAGCAGCTCCAGCGGGACCATGGACGGGGGCCCATCGGGCGTGCTCGTGATGGTCGCCGGCGGCGCGTCGCAGATCCTGGGCGGCGAGTTCCATCCCGGTCAGGGGTGGACGACGAGCACGTTCAACGATCAGACGAGCTTCGCGCCGGCGGTGACGCTCACCAGCGAACAGGCGGGCATCGGGCTCATCCGATCGAACAGCAACGCCGGCGAGCTCCGGTTCATCACCTGGGCGCCGGGGACCTTCACGAGCCCCGCGGCGGTCGCCGCCGGCGTGACCACCCGCGCGCAGCCCTCGATCGCCTCCCTGGGCGGGGACGTGAGCGCGGTGTTCCACGGCGACGACTTCAAGCACTACTACGCCGGCTACGCGGCCTCGTGGAGCCCGACCGCCGAGCCGGTGGGCGGAACCTCGTCGCAGAGCTTCGGCCCCTCGCCGGCCACGATCGCGGCGCTCTCCTCGGGCCCGATCATCGCGTTCGCGGGCAACGACGGCGATCTCTACGACCAGGCGCGCGTCGGCGGGGTTTGGCAGAGCGCCAGCGGGCACGGGCTCGGCAACGTCCTCTCGCAGCCCCCGACGATCCCCCCGGCGATCGTCGCGCTCACGAGCGGGCCCGACCTGATGATCGTCTTCGCCGAGCAAGACAAGCAGATCAGGTTCACGACGCACACCTCGGCGACGGGCTGGTCGACCCCGTTGGCCATCGCGAACTGCCTCACGGGCGATCCCGTCGCGCTCGCGCCGCTGCCGAACGGCGGCGCCATCCTCGCCTTCCGCGGCACGGACTTCAACCTCTACTGGTCGGTGTACTCCGCCAGCGGCTGGTCGAAGGTCGCCGGCTTCGCCTCCCCCAACGTCTCCGTCGACACGACCCCTGCCGTCACGCACGGCATCGGCGGGGACACGGCCGAGATCGCGTACCTGATCGGCGGGGTGGCGTACCACGCGCGGCTTTCGGGGAGCGCGTGGTTGGCACCCGTGACGGTGGGGGGGACGGCGTTGAACGGAGTCGCGCTCGCCGCCGCGCCCTGAGAGGCGCCCGCCGCGCCTACCCGTTCGCCGCCTTCGCCGGCCCGTCGAGGCGCCCCGTCAGGTTGGCGACCGCCACGATCAGCTCGGCCTGGTCGACGGGCTTGGCGAGGTGCATCTGGTAGCCGGCGCGCAGCGCGCGGAGCCTGTCCTCCGGCCTCGCGAACGCGGTGAGCGCCACGGCAGGGGTCGCGCCGCCCTCGGCGCCGGGGCGCGCGCGCACCGCGCGGATCAGGTCGTAGCCGTCGAGCTCCGGCATGCCGATGTCGCAGATCATCACGTCGGGCCGCGTCTCCGAGAGCCTCTCCAGCGCCTCGGCCGTCGAGCCCGCGACGGCGACGTGGGCCTCGCAGTCCTCCAGGATCCGGCGGACCAGCGCGCGGGCATCCTCCTCGTCGTCGACCACGAGCACCTTGGCCCCTGCGAGGGAGCCGCAGGCTTCGATGGGCGAGGTGGGCGTGCCCTCGGGCTGCCGCACCGCCGCCACGGGCAGGCTCACCGTGAACGTCGCCCCCTTCCCCTCTCCGTCGCTCTCCGCGCGGATGGTGCCGCCGTGCTGCTCGACCAGGAACTTCACGAGCGTGAGGCCGAGGCCGAGCCCGCGGTGCTGGCGCGTCAGCGAGGCGTCCGCCTGGCTGAACCTGTCGAAGACGTGCGGCAAGAACTCGGGGCCGATGCCCTTGCCGGTGTCGTGGACGACGATCTCCATGCGCGACTCGGCGCGCTGGCAGGCCACGTGCACGTGGCCCCCCCTGGGCGTGAACTTGACCGCGTTCGAGATCAGGTTGCTCACGATCTGCTCGAGCCGCCCCGGGTCGCCCTGGACCGAGCACGCGGTCGTGTCGAGCGATTTGTCCAGCCGCACGCCCTTGGCCTGGGCCGAAGGGAGGTGGGAGGCGATCACGTTCTCCACGATGGCCGCCAGGTTCACCTGCCGGACGTCGAGCCGCAGCTTGCCGGAGCCGATGCGGCTGATGTCGAGCAGGTCCTCCACCAGCTCGGCCTGCGCCCTGGCGTTGCGCTCGACGACCTCGAGCGCCTTCGCGGTCGCGGCGGCGTCGAGCCTCCCGCCGCGCAGCATCGTGGTCCACCCGAGTATGGCGTTGAGCGGCGTGCGCAGCTCGTGCGACACGGTGGCCACGAACTCGTCCCGGAGGCGCGCGGCGCGCTCGGCGTCGCCGCGCGCGGCGCGCTCGCTGGCGAGGACCTGCTCGCGCTCGATCTCCGCCCGCTTGCGCTCGGTGATGTCGCGGATGATCCCGGTGAAGAGGCGGCGCTCGCCGAGGGTCGTCTCGCTCACGGAGAGGTCGATGGGGAAGACGGCGCCGTTCTTGTGCCGGCCGCACACCTCGCGGCCGATGCCGATGATGTGTCGCTCACCCGTCTCCCGGTAGCGCGCGAGGTAGCTTTCGTGCTCGCCGCGAAACGGCTCGGGCATGAGCACTCTCACGTTCTTGCCCACGACCTCCTCGGCGCGGTAGCCGAAGAGGCGCTCGGCGGACGGGTTCCAGCTCTCGATGGTGCCGCGCTCGTCGATGGTGACGATGGCGTCGAGCGCCGTGTCGACCAGGGCGCGCAGCCGGGCCTCGCTCTCACGCCGCGCCTGCTCCGCGAGCAGGCGCTCGGTCACGTCCCGGTTCGCCTCCAGCACCAGCGCCCTGTTGTCCTCGTCGCGCAGCACCACCCACCGGCTCTCCACGACCAGCCTCTTGCCGCCGCGCGCAGCGTGGCCGAGCTGCCCCTCCCAGCGCCCCTCCGCGACGGCGATGCGCTCGATCTCGGCCATGCTCAGCGGGTGCTCGGTCCGGAGCAGGTCGTGGGGGCACTTCCCGAAGGCGTCGTACGCGGTCCACCCGTAGAGCTCCTGCGCGCCGCGGTTCCAGAGGACGACCCCCCCGCCCACCTCCCAGGCGAGCACGGCTTCGTGCGAAGCGTCCACGAGCTGGGCGAGCCGCTGCCCGCTGTCCCGCGCCACGCGCTCCATCTCGTCGGCGGCGGCGGTGATCCGCTCGTCGATCGCCACGTGGAGGGGCCTCCACGGCTCGTACCCCGGCGGCAGCCCCCGCTCCTCGCAGAGTTGCAGGATCACCGTCCGCAGGATCGACAGCTCGCGCAGATCCTCGGCGACGCCATACCCCATGGCCGCCCGCTCCCGGGCATGTTCGCGGGCCGTCTTCCTCCCGCCGCGCCGGGCTCCGGCCGCGCGCACCGGGTCGCCGTCGAGCTCCTCGACGATCCCGTCGAGCAGCTCGGGGAGCTCGCCGTGGAGCTCCGGCTCCGTCAGCGCGCTCGCGCCGGGCACCCGCGGCTCCTCCAGCACCCGCCGGGTCCACCGCGCGATCAGCTCCTCCTTCCCCTCGCGGAGCAGCCGGGCGAGCTTCTGTCGGGGCTCGGCGGGGTGGCTCTTGTTCGACATCGAATGTGGGCGGTTTAACGGTCGAGCGACGGGACGCAAGCGAGCGACGGGGCTCGGCGCGCGGCTACGCCGCGTCTGCTCGCCGTGGAGGCAGGACGGGGAGCTCGACCGTGAACGTGGATCCTTCGCCCTCCTCGCTCGCCACCTCTCTCCAAGATCCCGGTCGTGGTGGTGAGCGCCGTCGGCCACCCGACGTCGCTGCCCCCAGGCGCGCGGAGCTTGCTGCCCAAGCCCGTCTCGGTCGCGACGCTGCTGGCGGCCATCGTGCCGAATGACGCTATGCTCGAATGCTCCACCGGCCGGGCCGGGGGGTATGGGGGGTCTCCCCCCATCGTGACCAGAGCACCCCCGCCGGATCACCTTGACCGATGCTCAGACCCGTGCTTTCCTGCGCGCCCTTTCGACATCCTGCGGAGATAGGCCATGAAGCGTACCTACCAGCCCCACAACACGCGCCGCGCACGTACGCACGGCTTCCGCGCCCGGATGGCGACCGCCGGTGGCCGCAAGGTCATCAACAACCGGCGCCGGAAGGGCCGCGCTCGCCTCGCGACCACCACCTACCAAAAGTAGGCGCATGCCCGGCGGCCCGCCTCAGGGCCTTCCTCGGACGCGGCGCATCCAGAAGCGGCCGGACTTCGTCCGGATTCAGGACAGCCCGGTCCGCGTCAGCACCCGGCACCTCCTGATTCTGCTCGCCCGGGCCACGAGCCCTGCCCTACCCCCCATGCCCGCCGCAAATGCGCGCCCCAGCCGGCTGGGCGTCGTCGCATCGCGTAAGGTGGGCCCTGCCGTCACCCGAAACCGCGCCAAGCGGCTGGTCCGCGAGGTCTTCCGCAGGAGCGGCGACACCTTTCCGGCCGGCCTCGACGTGGTGATCATCGTCCGCCCGACCCCACGCTGGGGGCCCCGCCGCCCCACCCCTCCCGGCCCGCCCCTCCTCGGCCTCGCCGAGCTCGGCGCCGAGATCGCCGGCGTCGCCCCGGTGCTGGCCCGCCGGGCGAGGGAGCTCGCGGGGCGCCGTTGATCGCCGCTGCGGCGGGCGGACCCAGGCGGATCGCCGTGAGGGCAAACCTTGCGCGGCCCCACCTGACGACCCAAGCTTCCGCCCACCGAACCCGGCGAGGCATGCTCACGAAAGTTTTGATCGCGCTGATCCGCGTCTACCAGGAGACGCTGTCGCGCCTGCTCGTCGCCGCCTTCGGGCCCGCGTGCCGGTTCGAGCCGTCGTGCTCCCGGTACGCGGTGGCGTGCCTGGAGGGGCACGGCGCCCTGCGCGGGACCTTGCTTTCGGTCAAGCGCCTGTGTAAGTGCCACCCGTTCCATCCGGGCGGATACGATCCGCCACCCCCTCCCCGTCCGGGGAGAGCTTCCAAGATAGCCCCCTCGGTCGATGGTGACGCCTCCCGCGGCTGCGCCGGGGGGCATGGGGGGTCTCCCCCCATCGCGAGCGACGCCGGGGGGCATGGGGGGTCTCCCCCCATCGCGAACGACACTCCCGCGAAGCGCGGCCAGGCCGGCGAGGTCCGGCTCGCGCGCCTGCAAAGCCTCCCTCACGATGGGGGCTGAGGCCGCAGGAGCCCGAATCATCGAGTTTTTCAATGACGACGATGCCAGGCACAGCCCTCCGAGGCCGCCCGTGAAGGCCCTGGCGATGACGACGCCGGGCAGCGAGAGACGGCCCGCCCGGAGCCCCGAAAGGATTCATGGAACGCGGTAGCATCACGAAATGGCTGCTCTTGGGGTTGGCGATCTTCCTCATGATGACGTTCGGAAGGCAGGCGCTCTTCCCGACGCCGAAGAACGAGCGGCAGCCGAAGATCGAGGACGAGACGGCGGCGGCGGCGCAGGCGCCCGAGCAGACCTGCTCCATCGACGGCGCTCGCTTCAAGGCCGAGCTGTCTACGCACGGGGCGTCCCTGCGGCACGTCTACCTCAAGGATTATACCCGGCCGATCGAGATGCCCTCCGGCACGCTGGAGTCCATCAAGCACATCGTGATGGGCGACGGGAAGGGGTCGAACGAAGAGGCCGACCTGGTGAGCACGGAGCGTCCCGGGCGCCTGCCGCTCCGGGTCGATCTGCGCGCGCCCTCCGGCGACGCGGCGTCGCAGCAGGTGCCGTACGACACCCTCGACTGGAAGCTCGCCGCCAGCGACGGCAAGAGCTGCACCTTCACCTACGCGGACGATAACACCTCGCTCCAGAAGGTCGTCTCGCTCGGCAAGGGCCCCTTCGAGCTCGCCGTCGACGTGACGGTGAAGAACCTCGCGTCCACGCCGAAGACGCACCGCTTCACCATCGAGCAGGACGCGTACAGGACCAAGAAGGAGATGGAAGGGCACCTCGGCCGCCAGTCCGAGCTGGTGACCGAGTCCGTCGCCGTCACCACCACGAAGACCGAGCGCCACGATCCGGGCTCCTTCAAGCCGAGCGAGTTCAAGAAGCCCGAGTTCACGTCCGAGAAGTGGCTGCGTACGCCGGGCGACGCGAAGGTCTCGGCGGTCAGCAGCATCTACTTCACCGAGCTGCTCATCCCCGAGGCGGGGCCCGGCACCCCCTCCGCCGAGACGTTCGTCGAGGAGGTGTGGAACTGGAACCGCTACTCCGACGCCCGCAAGGAGAACGACCCGGCGTACGGCTACGTCTTCCGCGCCCGCCTCGACTACCCCGAGAAGCAGCTCGCGCCGGGCGAGTCCGTGACGTATCGCACGCTCTCGTTCACGGGGCCGAAGGAGCGCTCGCTGCTCGCGCACCTCGACCACGGCGCCATCGACGTGCTGAACCTCGGCACGTTCGCCACCATCGCGCGCGGCCTCGTCTGGTACCTCTACAAGCTCTACGGCGTGGTCGGGAGCTGGGGGTGGGCCATCGTGCTGCTCACCATCACGGTGCGCATCGTCGTCTTCCCGCTGAGCTTGTCGCAGATCAAGAGCAGCGCGGCGATGCGGAAGCTGAAGCCGGAGATGGACGCGATCAACGCCAAGTACAAGGACGACGCGGCCCAGCGAGGCCTCGCGATCCAGGAGCTCTGGCGCAAGAACGGCGTGTCCAACCCGGTGCTCGGCTGCCTGCCGATGGTCCTGCAGATGCCCGTGTGGTGGGCGCTCTACACGGCGCTGCAGACGGCCGTCGAGCTGCTACCACGTGCCGTTCGGGCCGTTCATCCCGGACCTCTCGGCGCCCGGGCCCTACCTGATCATCCCGATCGTGCTCGGGGCCGCGAGCTTCCTGCAGCAGAAGGTCATGCCCACGCAGGGCGACCCTTCGCAGCAGAAGATGATGATGTACATGATGCCGGGCATCTACACCTTCATGATGCTCTTCCTGCCGGCGGGGCTCGGCGTGTACATGCTCACGAGCAGCGTGCTCGCCATCGGGCAGCAGCTCTTCGTGGAGCGGTACCTGAAGAAGGGCGCCGGCCCGACGGGCCAGATCGAGGTGAAGGTGAAGTTCTTCGGGCGACGGCGAGAAGCCGGCGCCTGCTCTTGGAAAGGGAAAAGCACGTGTCCGTGGAACATGAGACGCCTCTCGAGCCGGCACACGCCGCGACGGGCGACACCCAGGCTGGCCACCGATCGCCCGCCGAAGCACAGGTCGCCGAGGCGGACGAGCCCCGCGCGCGCTCGGCGGAGCCCTTCGTCGAGGATGGTCGCGCGGACGTCGCGCTCGACTTCACCATCGACGTGCTCGCGGCGATGGGGATGGACTGCACCGTCGACCTGCTCGAGAACGACGAAGAGGATCCGCCGGAGGACATCCGCCTCGAGATCGAGGGCAAGGACGCCGGGCGCATCATCGGCAAGAAGGGGCAGACGCTCGCGGCGCTCCAGTTCCTCGCCAACCGCGTGATCAACCGGCCCGGCAAGTACCGCCGCCACGTCATCGTCGACGCCGAGGGCTACCGCGCGCGGCGCGAGGACACGCTCACCAGCATGGCGCGCCGCCTCGGCAAGCAGGCGGTCGACGAGGGCAAGATCATCACCTTCGAGCCGATGAACCCGCAGGATCGCCGCGTCGTGCACCTGGCGCTCGCCAAGTTCCCCGGCGTGGTGACCAAGAGCGACGGCGAGGGAGAGGCGCGGCGCGTACAGATCATCCCCGTGCGGCGCTGATCGCCGTGCCCAGCGGGCGGGGCTGATCGCCGTGCCGCGCCCGCCTGGCGGGCGGCGTTGACCGGGAGGCGGCGTTGTGCATAATGCCGCCTCCCATTTCCCCGGGCGGGTTCGTCTCGCCTTGGACGCATTCCTACCCGGCTCCGCCGAGCGTTCCGCGCGGGCCGGCCGCGCAGTGTCTCGCAGAAGGACAGTCGCCATGTACACCTCTCCCGTGCTCGCGAAGATCGAAGCCCCCATGGCCCGCGAGGGGATCCTCGACTTCCGCGTCGGCGATACGGTGCGGGTGCACTACCGCATCGTCGAGGGCGAGAAGGAGCGCATCCAGGTCTTCCAGGGCGTCGTGCTCAAGCGGCACCGCGCCGGGGTCCGCAGCACGTTCACCGTGCGCAAGATCAGCTTCAACGTCGGCGTGGAGCGCATCTTCCTGCTCCACAGCCCGCGCATCGACAAGGTCGAGGTCGTGTCGCGCGGCGTCGTGCGCCGCGGTCGCCTGTTCTACCTGCGGAACCTGGCGGGCAAGGCCGCCCGCGTCCGCGACGCGAAGGACTGAAGCCCGCTGCACAGCGGCCCGGAGCCGAGCGGCGCCGGTAAAGCCCGCGCTCGTTGCCTCCGCGCGCAGCCTCCTCCCTGCAGGCGGGTGAATTCGCGCACTTCTTCTTGATCCGCGGCCGAGCGAGCACGGTATGCTCCCGGGGCCAGGGGCCTTCGTCCCGCGAACCCCGGCGCTCGGTCATCAAGAGAAGGGTGAACATGATCTGTCCGCGTTGCGGCGCGCCCGCGACTCCCGCTGACAAGTACTGCGCGATTCTGTGCGTCCCCCATCGGGCCTCCGGGGCCGCCTCCGGCCTTCGGGGGGCCGCCGCCTCCCCCTCCGGCCTTTGGCGGGGCACCTCCGCCGCCTCCTGGATTCGGACCGCCGCCTCCGCCCCCTGGCTTCGGCGATGGCGGATTCGGCCCGCCGCCTCCGCCGCCTGGCTTCGGCGACGGTGGATTCGGACCGCCGCCTCCGCCGCCTCCCGGCTTCGGCCCGCCGCCCGCGCCCGCTGGTTTCGGCTCGCAGGGCTTCGGTCCCCCTCCTCCGCCTCCTGGCCCGCCTGGCTTCGGCGCGCCCTCTGGTCCGCCCGGCTTCGGCGCGCCCCCGCCTCCGCCTGGAATGGCGCCGCCCCCGCCACCGGCCGGCTTCGGCGCGCCCCCGCCTCCTCCCATGGGTGCGCCGATGGGAGGCATGGGTGCGCCTCCGCCTCCGTTCGCTCCGCAGGGGCCTCCGGGCCCGCCGGGCGGCTTCGGCCCGCCTCCCCCTCCGCCCTTCGCCGCCCCCCCGCCCGACGCGGGTGGGATGGGTGGCTTCGGCCAGCCGCCTCCGCCTCCACCGTTCGGCCCGCCGGGCGGCTTCGGCGCACCGCCGCCTCCGCCGCAGGCGAAGCCCGGGTACCCGCCCGCCCCAGGCGAGGGCAGCTACCCTCAGCCGCCTCCGCCTCCGCCCGGCGCCGGGAGCTTCGGGCCTCCGCCCGTCATGACGCAACCCGCGGGCGGTGGGCGCTGCGTCCAGGGGCACGCGATCCCGCCGGGCGGCTCGTTCTGCCTGGAGGGAGGCCACCCCCTCGCCGCCGAGAACAGGGATCCGTTCGGCGCGCAGGCCTACGCGCCTCCGCCTCCGCCGCCGGGCCCCGCGCCCGCCCCCGCGCCGATGGCCCCGCAAGAGGCGCCGAAGGCGGACCCGTCCGGGCGGCGAGCGCTCGCCGGCTTCCTGGTGAGCTACCAGGACGATCCGATGGGCAAGTTCTGGCCGCTCTGGCAGGGCAAGAACTCCGTCGGCCGCGCCGACACGGGGCAGAAGGTGGAGATCCCGATCGCGCACGGCACCACCTCGACGCACCACGCCATCATCGACTGCGACCCCCAGCGCTTCATCCTCAGCGACCTCGGCTCGACCAACGGCACGTTCCACAACGAGGAGGCGATCGGCTTCCAGGGCAAGCGTGAGCTGCGCGACGGGGACAAGATCCGCTTCGGCGGCTACAGCGTGATGGTCGTCAACGTCGTCTCGCGCACGTGAGCGGCATTGCTAGGGCCTGTCACGATGGGGCCGCGAGCGGCCCCAAACCCCGGCCCGCAGAGCGGGCCCCGTCTCGTTCCCAGGGGCGGGGCTTCTGTCACGATGCTTCGCTTGGTGGGGCCGCTGGCGGCCCCTAACCCTGGGCCTGCGCTGCGGGCCCGCTGACGCAGGGCGGCCGCATCACCGCCGCCTGGAGGATCGCACGATGACGTTTGCACCCCGAGGCGACAGGCGCCCACGACCCAGCCGGTACAGCGCGATCGCGGCGCTCCCAGCGCTCTCGATCCTCGTCTCGCTTTTGCTCGCCCCGGCCCCCGCCGCTGCCGCGCCCGAGGCGCACATCCTCCGGATCGACCCGCGCGCCAGCATGGTCGACGGCGCCCCCGTGCTCACGACCGTGCTGGAGATCGTGCAGAACAAGCGGATGAGCGAGGTCACGAGCCGGTGCGCCACGCTCTCCGGCGACGCCGCGCTCGACTGCACCGCCTCGGCGCTCGAGCAGCCCGGCGCGCTCTTCTCGTCCTTCGACTTCCCGGACAAGAACGCGGTCCTCACGGTCACCGTCGACGGCGCCGACCTGCCCGCGCGCTTCGAGTCCAAGGCGCGCTGGGCCGAGAGCGCCGGCAAGGAGGGCGTGGGGACGGCGTGGCTGATCCTGGTCGACGCGGCGGCTTCCATGGGCTCGCGCTTCGACGAGGCCAAGCACGTCGCGGGGGCGTTCATCAACGGGATGGGCCCGAACGACATCGTCGACGTGATGCTCTTCAACGACAAGAGCGTCGTGATGGACTCCAAGTGGGTCAACAACAAGCAGACGGCGAACGCGACGCTCGCCGCCGTCCCCCACACCTACCCCTCCCAGGGCCGTACGCGCCCGCTCTTCAACATCCTGAAGCAGGCGGCCACCGACGGGTTCAAGGAGCTCGGCAACGCCGGGCAGGGCGTGCCCGTGCCCATGCACCAGGCGATGGTCGTGCTCTCCGACGGCGCGGCCGGCGCAGACGCCAGCTCCAACGCCGCGGCCGCCAACATCCTCAAGGACTACCTCACCAAGGGCCGCTTCCCGGAGAACAACGACGTCCTGCCGATGACGCCGGTGCCGGTCATCTCGATCTGGTTCCCCACCCGGCTCGTCGACGAGTTCGCCGCCAACGCGCGCGAGTTCATGGAGGCGCTGGCCAACACCGAGATCGGCGGCTTCTACAGCATCGTGCGCGACGGCCAGCAGGGCCACGCGGCGAACATCGTGAACGCGGTCCGCTTCCGCTTCAACAAGATGCACATCGTCAAGTGGCGGGTGTCGTGCATCGCGCCGAGCATCACGCAGGTCTTCAAGCTCGTCTTCCCCAACACGAGCCCGCAGATCCAGGGCGACGCCACGTTCAAGAACGTGCCTGTGGGGATCGACCCGACGGCCTGGCCGCTCGACATCGACTACGAGGCCACGGAGCGGGCCGCCAAGAAGAACCCGATCTACCCCGGCGGGACGGTGAAGGTCTTCGGCAACTTCTGCTGGGGAGGCAGCGCGAACCGCGCCGAGGTCTACCTGGTGCCGAAGAGCCAGTCCCCCCCGGCGTCGATCGCGGGCGGCAACTTCGAGGAGGCGAAGAAGGCGCAGAGCTCGCTGATCCAGGCGGGGATGCGCGGCAAGGCCACCACCGCGGGCGACTCTTTCGTGGAGTTCGAGCTGCCGGACAAGCCCAAGTTCCTCGTCGGAAAGGGGGACAAGATGACGGCGCGCCTGGTGCTCTACGACAACCAGGCCCGCCGCACCAGCGCGATCACCGCCGACAAGATCCTCACCCTGCGCGCCCGGGAGGAGCCGCTGCCCTACCTGTTGATCGGCGGCGGCACCTTCGCCGCCGTGGTGCTGGGGCTCCTCATCGTGGCCGTCGCGCGCGGAGGCGGGGGGCGCCGCCGGGGAGGGGGGGCCGCGGCTCCTCCCCGCCCCGGCATGGCACCCGCCGGGTTCGGGGCGGCCCCACCCGGGCCCCCCGTGGGCGGCGCGATGCCTCCCCCGGGCATGGGCCCGCCGGCCGGCGCCGACCTCGGGTACGGCGGTCCGGGCGCCCAGCCCTACGGAGCCGGCCCCGCCCCGGCCACCCCCACGCGCGGCGTCATCGCGGGCGCCGCCGGGGTCTTCACCGTCACGGCAGGCCTCGAGATGCGCGTCGGCCGGGACGGGGCGACGTGCCAGATCCTGCTCACCGAGCCCCGCGTCTCGGGCACCCACGCCACCCTCAAGTTCGAGGCCGGCCAGCTCCTCGTACGGGACGAGGGCTCGAACAACGGGACCTACCTCAACGGGCAGCGGATCCCGGCCTCCATGTGGACGCCGGTCGCGCCGGGGACGGCGCTCCGCTTCGGCCCCGTCGAGTTTGCCGTGCGTTTGGAGTAGGGTCGTGACTGGTCCATGAGCCAAGAGCCGCAGGCCCTCGGGTCCCGCATCAAGATCGACTTCGCTCAGGCGAGCGATCCGGGTCGTGATCCGAACAAGCAGGTCAACGAGGACTCCTGCGGCTACGCCGAGACGCGCTTCGGGCACCTGGCCGTCCTCTGCGACGGCATGGGCGGCCACTACGGCGGGCGGGAGGCGAGCCTCACCGCGATCCGGACCATCTTCGAGGTCTTCGAGCAGATGCCGACCACGATGCTCCCGGCGCAGGCCCTCAAGGCCGCGATCGAGGAGGCGGGGCGCCGCGTCTACCAGCTCGGCGGCCCCCCCGACAACCGCGCCCGCCCTGGCTCCACCGTGGTGGCGATGCTCCTCCACGACCGCGGCCTCGACGTGGCGCACGTGGGCGACAGCCGCGCCTACATCATCCGAAGCAACCAGATTTACCCGCTCACCCGCGACCACTCGATGGTGCAGGGGATGATCGACGCCGGGATGCTCACCGAAGAGACCGCGATGGGCCACCCCGACTCGAACAAGATCACCCGCGCTCTCGGGATGAAGCCCGAGGTCGAGGTCGAGCTCCGCCCGGAGGTGATGGACATCTACCCGGGCGACGTCCTGCTCCAGTCGAGCGACGGTCTCACCGACCTGGCCCTGGCCCGCGACATCCTCGGCGCGACCCGCCAGGCACTCCACTCGGGCGGCGTCGAGCACGCGTGCACCATGCTGGTCAAGATGGCCAACGATTGCGGCGGCCACGACAACATCACCGTGCAGATGGTCCGCGTGACCGACGTGGCGTCGAAGTCGACGACGATCCCCGAAGCGCCCGCCAGGATGGGCGGAGACGGCGCGGCGGCCGCCCGGCCTGCCCCTGCGCCCACGGCGCCCATGCAGGTCACCTCGCCGGACGGCACGCCCGCGGGCCTCGCCTATGGCGCGCCCGCAGCAGGGACGCCCCTGCCTCCCACGGCGGCCTGGTCCCTCGCGCAGCCGCCCCAGGAGCAGACCGTGTTCGCGGCGCCCGTCCCGGCCCACGCGGCCCCCCCCATGGCGCCCCAGGCCCCGGCCCTCCACGAGACGCCCGCGTGGACGCCGGCCTCCGCCGTGGCCGCGTACGCTCCGCAAGCTGCGCCGCAGGCGGCAGGCACACCGCCTCCCGGCCTCGCCGCCTACCGGATTCGACGCGGGCCCCGGCGCGCTGCCGCTCCCTCCTCACTCCACGCGCTCCCCGGGCCCGGGCGGCGCTGCACAGCCGCCGCCGTCCCACGTCGCGTCCGCCTACGGTCCGACCCCAGCTCCGGGCCCCGCGGCGCTCTCGATGAACGCGAGCGGCCTCACCCCCGAGCCGGGCGGCTTCGCGCCCCCGGCCGCCTACGGCGCGCAGCGGACGCCGCCCATGCAGCCCGCAGGGCGGGGGGGCATCGTCTTCATCGTCATCGGTCTTTCCGCGGTCATCGCCGTGCTCATCCTTGTCGTCCTCTGGCTCTCGCTGAAGAGCTGAGGCGGCTCGCGCTCCCTGGAGGCTCACCGTGCAGAAGCTCCCCCTCGGATGGTTGGTGTGCTCGCTGGCTGTTGGCATGGCGGCCTCGAGCACCGGCTGCGGGGGGAGCGGAACCATCACCTTCGCGTCGGGCGCGGGCGGCGCCGGCTCGGGCGGGGCGACGAGCACATCGGCCCACACGTCCGGCTCCAGCGTCGCTTCGTCGGGCGCGAGCACCGCGACAGCCACGAGCACATCGGCGACCAGCACCGCCACGGTGACCAGCAGCTCCAGCGGGAGCGGCGGCGCGTGCACGCCGGGGCCGGGGGACGATGCGTGCCTGACCTGCGCCAAGATGTCGTGCTGCAACTCGTGGATGGCCTGCGAGAACGACAAGAACTGCGTCTGCTGGAGCGGATGCATCGCCCAGAACCCGAACAACCCGGGAGCTTGCTTCCAGCCCTGCGGGCCGCCCGACGCGGCCACGACGGCGCTCGCCGGCTGCACCACGACCAACGGCCCGTGCGCGGCCGCATGCGGCGGTGGCACGACCACCGCGACCACCAGCGCGTCGAGCTCCGCCTCGTCGAGCTCCACGTCGTCCAGCTCCACGTCGTCCAGCTCCACGTCGTCCAGCTCCACGGCGTCCAGCTCGAGCGGCGGCGCGTGCGCGCCCGCGGCGGGCGACAGCGCCTGCACGATGTGCGCGAAGATCAGCTGCTGCAGCACGGTGACGGCCTGCGAGAGCGACCAGAACTGCGCCTGCTGGGCCACCTGCGCCGAGCAGAACCCGAACAACACCCTCGCGTGCTACCAGACCTGCGGAGTGCCCGACGCGACCACGCAGAAGCTCGCCACCTGCACGACCAACAACGGCCCCTGTGCGGGCGCGTGCAGCGGGGGCACGACCACCGCGACCAGCAGCTCGTCGAGCTCCAGCGCGTCCAGCACGAGCGGCGGCGCCTGCGCGCCGGCGGCGGGCGACAGCGCCTGCACGACCTGCGCGAAGATGAGCTGCTGCAGCGACGTGACGGCGTGCGATGCCGATCAGAACTGCGCCTGCTGGGCCACCTGCCTGCCGCTGAACACGAACAACCCCCTCGCCTGCTACCAGAGCTGCGGGGCGCCCGACGCGACCACGCAGAAGCTCGGCACCTGCACCACCAACAACGGCCCCTGCGCCGGCGTTTGCCCGTAGCTCGTCGCGCGACGGGCGGTGCGCGCGGCTCGGCCGGCTCTGGGGCTCGCAGTCACGGTCGGGGGTGACCGTGACGCCGCTCGACATACGGACTTTCCTGATGCTCCTCGGGCCCGAGGCCTGCCCTCACGCAGCGGTGCGACGCGGGAGCGTGCCGCGCCCGTGGCAGACCCCGCACACCCCGCGGTTGCGCCTCCCCCGCCCATCCCCAGCGCAGCGGAAGCAGACCTCGGCGTCCTTCACGGGCCCGTCGCCGCCCTTCGCCAGCCCCATGGCGCCGCCCGCGACGCGCGCCTCGGCCTCCGCGGCGTCGAGCAGCGCCGGATCCGCCGCGACCTGATAGCCGAAGAGGCTCCTCCGGACGACATGCACACCACGCAGGACGGCGCGCTCGCCCAGGGCCAGGGCCGAGATCTCGCCGGAAATCGATCGCGACATGCGCCCTCCCGCGTCGGGTGGAAAGGATCGGCTCGGACGGCAAGAGCGTACCAGGCCGGGCTCCGCGTCGCGCCCATCGGCGGCGGGCGCCGGACATTGTTTTGCCGCGGGTCGCACGCGCCCCTCCCGCTGCACACCATCGACGCTGCGTCGGACCAGCCCTTGTCTGGACGGAAGTGCTTGCGTCCGTAACGTACCGCAGATACCCCTCGGATGAGCCTACTTGGGGGTGGATGGGGTGGCCAACGTTGAACTAGAGGCGGAGCCGGCGGCGGATCTCGACGACGTTCGAGGCGCGCTCGCGGCCCAACTGGTTCACGGCGATCACGTACTGGGCGGTCCACGTCGCCTGCCTCGGCGCGTTCTGGACCGGCGTCCACGGCAAGGATCTCGCCCTGCTCGCCGGCACGTACTTCGTCCGCGTCTTCGGCGTGATGGGCGGCTATCACCGCTACTTCTCCCACCGATCCTTCAAGACGTCGCGGGCGATGCAGTTCTTCCTCGCCTTCCTCGGCTGCCTGGGCGCGCACCGAGGCGCCCTCTGGTGGGCCAGCCACCACAGAAACCACCATCGCTACTCGGACACCCAGCGCGACATCTTCTCTCCCCTGCACCGCAGCTTCTACTACGCGCACACCGGCTGGGCGCTCGACGCCCAGAACGCCGGCACCGACCTCGAGCGCGTCCCCGATCTCGCCAAGTTCCCGGAGCTCTGTGGCTCGATCGGTGGAACCACGTCCCGTGGGTCGCGTCGTCGGTCCTCATCGCGTACTTCTTCGGGTGGAGCGGCTTCGTCTGGGGGGTGTGCGTGAGCACCGTGCTCAACTGGCACGCGGTGCACTGCATCGGCACCTTCAGCCACCAGTTCGGGGGGTACCGGCGCTACGCGACCACCGACAACAGCCGCAACAAGTGGTTCTTCGCCATGATCCTCCTCGGGGAGTGGCACAACAACCACCACTTCTACCCCACGTCGGCGCGCCTCGGCTTCCTCCGCTGGGAGCTCGACCCGACCTACTGGGTGCTCTGCGTGTTCCGCTGGCTGGGCCTGATCTGGGATGTGCGCCTCGTCCCGGAGCACCTCGTCCACCTCTCCGACGCGACGGCCCAGGCCGGCGTCGGGCGCCTCGCGTCGTGGTCCCTCGGCCTCCGGCGCGCGATCGCCTCCCGGGTCGAGCAGGCCGCCGGCGACGAAGCGGCAGACCCTCAGCCCCCCGGCGCGGTCGACCGCGTGAAGCACGCGGTCGACGCCCGCCTCGACGAGTTCGAGGCGAGCGCGCTGGATTTCTCGGTGCGCAATCCCGAGCAGCTCGGGCGCGTCTACCGTGCCCTCTGCGAGGGTGTCCGCGACGAGGTGCGCGCCGGCGGGCTGTCCGGGGCGCTGACCCCCCGCCTCGAGCGCGGGCTGGCCGAGATCCTGGCCGAGCGAGAGGGGGCCTGCCCCTTCGCCCACTTCCTGCAGCGCGCCTGAGGCCGACTCAGCGCACGGAGACGTAGCCGTCGGGCACGCCTTCGGACGAGAACACGACCTGCCAGAGCTGGTGGCGGTTTCGGGCGCGGAAGGCGCCCGCGAGGGAGAGCAGGTAGTACCTCCACATGCGCTGGAAGCGCCGGCCCAGGCCGTAGCCCGGGGCGTTCGCGAAGCGCTCGAAGTTCGCGTGCCAGGCGAGCAGCGTCTTCTCGTAGTCCGCGCCCGCGCTCTGCCAGTCCTCCAGCACGAAGGTGGGCTCCATGGCGCGCACCACGTCGCGGGGCGAGGGCAGGACGCCGTTCGGGAAGATGTACTTGTCGAAGAAGCCGTCGATCTCGTCGGTGGAGAGTCGCCGGCCGATGCTCTGGAGGAGGAAGAGGCCGCCGGGCGCGAGCAGGCTCTTCACGATGCGCCCGAAGAGGGCATAGTTCTTCTTCCCCACGTGCTCGAACATCCCCATCGACGCGATCTTGTCGAACGGGCCGAGGCGCTTCAGCGCGTCCGCGCGGTAGTCGGAGCAGGTGGATGTCGACCGGGAGGCCCTTGCAGCGCTCCACGGCATAGGAGCGCTGCGCGCCCGAGATGGTCACGCCGATCGCCGTCGCAGCCGTAGCGCACGGCGGCGAGGCGCGCGAACGATCCCCATCCGCAGCCGACGTCGAGCAGCGCGGTCCCCTGGCCCGATGTGGAGCTTCTGCAGACGAGGTCGAGCTTGGCCTCCTGCGCGGCGTCGAGGTCGCGCGCGCTCCGCCAGTATGCGCACGAGTAGACCATGGTCGGCCCGAGCATCCCCTCGAAGAAGTCGTTGCCGAGATCGTAGTGCGCCTCGGCCACGATCGTGGCGCGGTGGACGGCCTGCAGGTTGGTGAGCTTCGCGCGCAGCGCGAGCGCGACGTCGCGGAGGGAGCCCGTGTACCGGTCCAGCTCGAAGCGCAGCGCGCGGTGCACGAGCTCGTCGAGCGCGTCGCAGTCCCACCAGCCATCCATGTAGCTCTCGCCGAGCCCCAGGGTCCCCTCGGCGAGCACGCAATCGAAGAAGCAATCGTCGTGGACCCGGAGGTCCCACGGCTCCGTGCCGCCGACCGTGATGCCCCCGCGGGCGAAGATCTCCGTCACGAGGCGCCGCGAGCCGTCGCGCCCGCGGCGCGCGAAGGGTTCGGTCGCGGCGCCGAGCGCCCCTGTGCTCCGGCTCACCAACCTCATGCGGGGCAGCACTACCAGAAGTGTCGGGGCAATCCCAGGGTCCCTGGGGCCCAGCTCGACGGGGCCGGCCACCTGTGGCACCGTCGCCGGCCATGACGTCTGCCCGCATCGAGGTGGAGGATCGGAATGGCATCGCCGTCCTCCGGCTGAACCGGCCGCCGGCGAACGCAATCGAATCTGGACCTCGCGAACGAGCTCCGCCGCCGCGGCGGCCTCGCTGGCGGCAGCGCCTGGGCGCCGCGCTGCGGTGCTCACCGGCACCGGCGGGTTCTTCTCGGGCGGCGTCAATCTCAAGGTCATCCCCAGCTACGACGCCGCGCAGCAGAAGGAGATGATCCGGGCCATCAACCGCCTCGTGGCCGGCTTCTACGCGTGCCCCATCCCCCTCGTGGCCGCGATCAACGGGCACGCGATCGGCGGGGGCCTCGTCATCCCGCTGTGCGCCGACTACCGCGTGTGCACCACGGCGGAGTGCAAGGTGGGCGTGCCGGAGGTGCGCGCGGGCATCCCGTTCCCCGCCGGGCCCCTCGCGGTGCTCCGCGCCGAGCTCGCGCCGCCGGTCGCGCGGGTGATGACCCTCCGCGCGATGTCGCTCACCCCCGAGGCGGCCCTCGCGATGGGCGTGGTGGACGAGCTGGCGCCGCCGTATCGCGTGCTCGACCGCGCGATCGCGATGGCCGAGGAGCTAGCGGCCCTACCGCGCGACGCGTACGCCCGCGTGAAGCACCAGCTCCGCGCCGAGGGGATCGAGAAGACGCGGGCGGCCGCCGAGAACAATCATGACCCGATGCTCGACGTCTGGCTCGGAGGCGACGCCCCCGCCGCCGCGGCCGCCGCGCTGCGGGCCCGCTCGCCCTGACCCTGGTCCGCGCGCCAGTCCTCGTTCCAGCTCACGAGCGCATCGCGGAGGATGCCGCCCGCCGCGCGCGTCGCCCGCCCCATCTCCCCGAGGCTGCTACCGAGGAGCTCGCCCAGGAGCCCGTTCGTCCGGCCGCTCATGAAGTAATGGCGGCGGATCACCTCCGGCGAGCGGTAGCGCCCCCACGCGACCAGCCGGAGGAGCGGCCCCACCGTGTAGGTCCCGGCCGGGCACCTGTCCTCCGGGTCGAGGAGCGGCCAGGGCCCTGGGGCCAGCTCGGAGGCGCGGATGAGGTCGTAGATCGCCGCCGTGGTACGGCCGGCGGACTGCTCCCCGGCATGGAAGGCGTCGACCTGGCGCGCGGCGTCGTCGAGGAGCTGCTGGAAGCCAGGCAGATCGATCGCCTGCACGCCGCGGTAGGGGGGCTGCTCGCAGAGATCGAAGGCTTTGTGATCGCCGGTCGACTCGAAGCGGCTCAGCGCCTCGAAGAGGCCGGTCACGCCGTACAGGCTCCCGATCATCCAGACGCGGTGCCACGCGTTCCACACCTCGTAGTCGCGGAACGCCTTGTACGACGACGAGACCAGCGTGTCGTAGTACGCGAACGACCGCTTCACCCACGTGTCGACGTACGCGAAGCGCTCGCCGGAGAAATCCCCGTCGCGCAGCGCGGCGAGGATGCGCCACGCCATCGCGTTGACCGCGTTCATCGTGACGGCGAGCCCGCTCGAGAACAGAGGGTCGACGAACGCGCCCGCGTGGGGCAGGAGGCAGAAGCGATCGCCGGAGAGGCGCGTCGAGGAGAACTGGAGGCGACCCGTCGTCGTCCACGCGCGCACCGCGCGGGCGCCTCTGAACTGGCGGGCGACGCTGGGGAAGCGGCCCACCATCTCGCGGAGCTCCGCCTCGGGATCGGCGCCGCGGGGCGGGCTCGCGGCGGCGTCGAGCGTGATCCCGACGCTGCACAGCGCGTTCGTCGAGCTCGGGTGGTTGTCGAAGGGGATGACCCACATCCACCCCCCGTCGAAGATGTGGTGGAGCGTCCCCTGGCAGAGCGGGCCCGGCAGCCCGTGCTGCGCCCGGTCGGGCGCCGGATCGGTCGAACGGCTCGACCCCGATCATGTGGGTGAAGAGGGTGCGCGATCGCGTCCGGAGCGGGGTCGGCTCCTCCCGCAGGCCGAGCAGGCGCGCGATCGGGGCCTTGATCCCGCCGGCGTCGACGACGTACCGCGCCCGGAAGACCTTGCCCTTGTCGGTCACCAGGCGGACGCCGCTGGGCGCGATCTCGATCTCGCTGACGACGGTCTCCTGGCAGGCGCGGACGCCGTAGCGCACCGCGACGCCGAGCATGTACGCGTCCACGTCCTGCCGGAAGAAGTGGACGTCGGGGCCGAACGGCGGCGCCCAGGTGGGAAACTGCGTCATCTCGCGCGCGTCGCACGGCTGCCCGGGCCGGTGGTAGACGAACGAGAAGTTGCGCTTCACGCCGCAGGCCGAGCTGACGTGGGTGCGGATCGAGTTGAAGTTGGAGAGGTAGGCGATCTCCGGCACGCCGTAGCGCTTCGCCATGAGGCGGAGCATGATGGTCGTCTCGGGGATGGTGGACTCGCCGATCGCGAAGCGCGGGTGAGAGCCCTGCTCGACGAGCAGGACCCGCGCGCCGCCCCGGGCCAGGATCGCGCCGAGGATGCTGCCGCCGATCCCGCTGCCCAGGATCGCGACGTCGAGCTCGTCTTCAGCCATCACCATCCCCCTGCGGCGCCCCGCGGAGGAAGACCTCCGCCGCCTCCAGATCCGCAGTGTCGGCGCCCTGGGTGATCTCTCCGCGGATCCGCTCGACCCGGGCCACCGCCTCGTCCCGGGCGCCCTGGCGCTCGAGGAGCCGGGCGAGGCTCAAGGTCGCCCGGAGCTCGAGCGAGCGCGCGCCCTGCCCCTGGGCGATCTCGATGGCACGGAGGAAGTCGGCCAACGCCAGCGACTCGTCCGCCCGGCGCACGCCGGAGCCACCTTGCAAGAGCTGGATCTCGCCGCGAAGCCGGCGAAGCTCGGCCGCCCACCAGAGCTGCCCCGTCGCCTCCTCGATGGCGATCGCCTCCTTCACCTGGGCCTCGGCGTCCTGCGGCAGCCCTGCGCGCAGGCTCGCCTCCGCGAGGAGGGCGTACCAGTAGTTGAGGAGGAGGCGCGCCCCCAGCTTCTTCCAGGCCTCCACGACCTTCCTCAGCACACCGAGCGCCTCGTGCGGGCTCCCGCGCTGGGCGACGGCCCACGCGCGCACCATCGACGACCACGCCACCGGCTGGGGGAAGCCGTGCTCCTGGCCGAGGGAGATCGCGGCGTCGGCCGCGTGCGTCGCGTAGCCCGGATCGCGGAGGAACTGGCCCAGCGAGGCGACGTGGGAGAGCGTGAACGCCTGCGTGAAAATGTGGCCCGAGCCCTTGGCGCCGGCGATCGCCTTCGCGGCCGTCGCGCGCGCGTCGTCGGCGCGGCCGAGGAGCCACTCCACGAGGGCGAGGTGGCAGAGGCAGGAGACCCCCGAGTCGACGATGTACAGCCCCGCGGACGCGGCGTGCTTCTCGGGCTGGTACACCTCGAGCCCACGCGCGAGGTACTCCTCCGACCGCGCGAACGACCCGTCGTAGAACAGCGCGGAGCCCATGCCCCGGCAGGCGACGACGAGGAGCCCGTCGTCGCCGGCCCGGCGGGCGAGGGTCGTCATCTGCTCGCCGTGATCGAGCGCCGTGGGCAGGTCGGCCGCCATCAGGTAGTACGCCCAGAGCCCGAACGCGGTGGGGAAGAACTGGGGGGTGTCGCCCACCGCCTTGCAGAGCAAGGTCGCGTTCTCGTACACGTTCCGCACCTCGACGGCCGTGTAGCCCTTCGCCTGCACCAGCGGCGCGCCCAGGCTGACGTTCAGCTCGAGCTCGAGGAGCAGGCGGTCCCGCCCCTCCGGCAGGCCCTTGGCCGCCTCGAGGGCCTTCGTCAGGTGCGCGATGGCCTCGGCGTTGTGCGCGCGCATCGTCGCCCTGCGGCCCGCGGCCTTCCAGAACGCGATCGCGCGGCCCGGGTTCCCCGCCTCCATGAAGTGGTGGGCGATGATCTCGGGCTGCGCCTCGACGACCTCGGGGAAGCGCTCCTCGTAGACCTTTGCGATCCTGAGGTGTAGCGGTTGCCGCTTCGCCTTGATCTGCGAGCGGTACGCCGTCTCCTGGATCATCGCGTGGCGGAACTCGATCCGGACGTCGTCCTTCTGGCCCCGCGGGTGGAACACCCCCGCCTCGATCAGCCGCAGGATGTTCTCCTGCAGGTCCTGCTCCTCGCGCCGCGCACAGGCCGCGAGCACCGCGTAGGGGAAGCTCTTTCCGAGGGCGGCGCCGAATCTCGGCGACCTCCCTCGCGTCGTCGCCCAGCCGGTCCAGCCTCGCCACGAGCAGGTCGTGGAGCGTGACCGGGACGGCCTCCGGGAGGAGCGCCTCGACGCTCCGCTCGCCGCGCTGCCACCCCTCGAGGACCACGCGGGTGAGCTCCTCGATGAAGAGCGGCACGCCGTCGGTCCTGGCCACGATCCGCGCCACAATCTCTTCCGGGAGCGCCTCGCCGCGGGCCGCCGCCTCCACCAGCCGGGCGGCCGACCGCTCCGCCATGCGCTCGAGATCGAGGCGGTGGACGTGGGGCCGCTCCCCCCACGTCGCCCGGAACTCCGGGCGGCAGGTGAGCACGAGGAACAGGTTGCTCCTCGCCACCTTCTCCACCATGCGCGCAAAAACCTCGAGCGACGAGGGATCGAGCCAGTGGACGTCCTCGACGACCAGGAGGGCGGGCTGCTCGAGCGAGAGCCGGAGGAAGAGCTCCTCGAAGAGCAGCGTCGTGCGCTCCTTCTGCAGCACCGGGGTGAGCGCGGGGGGCGTGTAGCGCGCAGGGAGCGGGATCCCGAGGAGCGAGGCGAGCAGGGGGATCGCCTCCTGCAGGGCCAGCCCGCGCCCGCCGACGAGCTGCTCGAGCTTCGCCAGCCGCTCGTCCGACAAGTCCTCCCGGTTGATGCGCGCCGACCGGGTGAGCATCTCGACCAGCGGATAGAAGGGGCTGTTGGTCAGGTGGGACCACGACTGGCAGAGCAGGCGGGGCATGCCCTCCTCCGCGACGCAATCGCGGAGGACCTGGACGAGGCGGCTCTTGCCGATGCCGGCCTCGCCGCTCAAGAGCGCGAGCTGGCCGGCGCCGCGCTTGGCGCGATCCCAGAGCGAGAACAAGAGCTCCACCTCGCGGTCCCGGCCCACCAGCTGGGTGAGGCCCTGGGCGAACGATCGCTCGAAGCGGCTGCTCTTGGAGAGCGCGGCGACGAGGCGGTGCGCCTCGACGGGCCGCAAGCTCAGCGGGGGAGCGGGGACGGAGACCGGCGCCTCGGCGTCGATCGGCGCCGTCGTGAACAGCCCGCGCACGATCTGCTCGGTGCCCGTGCTCATCGAGACGGTGCCCCGCTCCGCGCTCTCGGCGAGCCGGTTCGCGACCGTGGGCGCGTCGCCGAGGATCATCGGGACGCGCGGCTGCCCGGCGACCGGGATCTCCTCGACGATCACGGTGCCGGTGTGGATCCCGATCCGCACCGCGGGCCACGCGCCCTCGCCCTCGTGCTCGCGCTCGATCTCGGCGAGGATCTGCATCGCGGCGCGCGCGGCCCGCTCCGCGTCGTCCTCGTGGGCCGCGGGGTACCCGAAGCAGGCGAGCATCTTGCCGCCGAACGAGCTGAGGATGGTCCCCTCGAACCGCTCCATCTGCCGCGCGAAGACGTGGCCGTACGCGAGGAGCGCGTCGCACACGTCGTCCGAGTCGGCGTGATCGGAGGCGCCCTCGGGGTCGCCGAACGCGCACGACAGGAAGGTGATGGCGCGCCGCCCCGCCGCGCCGGCCCGCCGCCGCCGCGCCGGCGCGCGGTCCATGACCTTGGCCAGGCCCGCCAGCGCGTCGGCGAGCTTCCCCGCCGTCTGGAAGCGCTGGCCCGGATCCTTCGCCAGCGCGCGCTTGACGATCCGCGCGGCCTCCGCCGGCAGGCCCAGTTGCTGCGCGTCGATCTCGGGCGGCGCCTCCAGGGAGATCTTCCGGTAGATCGAGAAGAAATCCTCGCCCTGGTACGGGTTCTTGCCCGTGAGCAGCTCGTGGAAGATGACGCCCGCGGCCCAGATGTCGACCTTCTCGTCGTGCGGCGCGTCGGCCCACCGCTCGGGCGCCATGTACGCCGGCGTCCCCACGATGCTGAGAATCCTTGGCGTTGAGCTTCCGACTGGACCTTGTCGATGAGCGCGATGCCGAAGTCGAGGATCTTGGCGCGGCCGTCCCTGCGGATGAACACGTTGCTCGGCTTCAGGTCGCGGTGGACGATGCCGCGCCGGTGCGCGTGATCGAGCCCGAGCGCGACGTCGGTCAGGATCTCGATGGCGCGCCGGGCGGAGGGGCGCTCCCGCGAGGCGAGATCGTCGAGCGAGTCCCCGTCGAGGTACTCCATCACCAGGAAGGGGCGCCCCTGCCAGCCGCCGAGGTCGAAGATCTGGACGATGTTCTCGTGGTTCAGCTTGGCGGTGGCCATCGCCTCCTGCCGGATCAGGCCGAGCGTCGTCGCGTCGGCCCCCCCGTGCGTGAGGAACTTGACGGCAATCTCCCGCCCGAGCTTCGAGTCCATGGCGCGGACCACGACGCCCATCCCCCCGGCGCCCAGCCTCGCGAGGATCTCGAACCTGCCCTCCTCGCCGATGCGATCGCCCGGCTTGGGGCACTCGGCCTCCAGGTCCACGACGCCGCGCTTGCGCTGCGCGGCGTCCGACGTGAGGGTCAGGGCGAACGTCTCCGCGTGCGCGGAGATCGGCGGGAGGGTCTCGGTGACCCCCTGCGTCGGCCTTGATCCGTCTTCTTCCGCCATGCTCGCGTCGACCCCGTGCGTCGCAGCGCACCCGCCCCTACACCCGCGGCTCGCTCCGGCGCGTCACATCCCAGCGAGCGTATAGGAACGGGGGAGGTGAGACAATCCGGGCCGCCGCGCCGCTTCCTGCTGCCGTGCGCAGAACCATGCTGAGCCCTCGGGAGGGGGGCGCAAGGCGCGTGCCAACAAGTGAGAGGCCCGGCCGCCGCGCCCGCGTTCTGACCGTTTTGTGTGCGCCCATAAAAGCGAGGCGCCGTCCATAAAAGCGAGGCGCCGTCTGGCAGAACGGCGCGCCGCCCATGAAAGCGAGGCGCTGCCCATGAAAGCGGGGCGCTGCCCATGAAAACGAGGCGCTATCTGGCAGAACTGCGCGCCGCCCATGAAAGCGAGGCGCTGCCCACGAAAGCGGGGCGCCGCCCATGAAAGCGGGGCGCCGTCTGGCAGAACGGGGCGCTGCCCAGGAAGGGTGCGGCTCCATTCTTTGTCCAACGGAAATTGATCGTGGCACTAAAACCGCCGAATGCCCGCGGTTTTGTGCTGAAAGGACGTGGGCGTTGGCGTAGCGGAGAGGTGCACCCCGAGCCTGGAGCTAGCGATGACGATGGCGCACCCCGCGTGTGAGAGCGACCACTTCTACCCCGCCCGCCAGAGCTTCGACGCCACGGTCGACTGGGCTCGGAAGACCGGCCCGACGGACCACAGCGAGGTCGAGTGCGCGCTCGAGGAGCGGGGCCGTGAGCTGCTCCGTCTTCTGTATCAGGGGTGGTACGACAAGCTCGCGTCGGCCGAGCGAAGGGAAGCCGCCAAGAGCGCGCCTGTGGCAGAGGGAACACGCGTGAGCACGCGCGGTCGTCAGCTCGAGTCGATGCTCGGACGGGTGCATCCTGTTCGGTTGGAGTACAGGCGCACCGGGGAGAAGAAGGGGAGCTTGCCGCTCGATGCGCGCTTGAACCTGCCCGCGACGCTGTACTCGCACCCTCTGCAGAAGCGCGTCGCAGCAGAAGCCCAGGCGCGTGCGTGGGACAGCGTGGTCAAGCAGGTGGACGAGGCGACGAACGCACACGTGCCCAAGCGGCAGGCGCAGCAGATCGCGCGTGATGCGGTCGAGGACTTCGAGGCGTTCTACGCGCAGCGCCCCGTGGACGATTCGCTGGGCGAGAACACCTTGCTGGCGGGATCGTCGGACGCGAAGGGCGTGAGGATGTTGCCGAAGGCACTGCGGGAAGCCACGCGCGAGCGTGCGGAGGCTGAGCAGGCGGAAGCGGTGCGCGGCAATCCGATGGCGCCCAAGAAGCTGCGCTCGCATGACAAGCGTATGGCGGCGGTCGGTGCTGTCTGGGAACAGGAGCCCGTGCGACGCACCGTGGATGACATCATCGCCGAAGTGCAACGAACGCCGACGTCGAAGGCGGAGAGGCCGAGGCTGCCACCGCCCAAGAACAAGCGTGTGTGGGCGAGCGTCGTGAACGGTGTGTCCGCTTCGGTAGGAGCGATGTTCGACGAGTTCGATCGGCGTGATCCCAAGCGAGCGCGGACGCCCGCGGTGCTGGTCGACGGAGAGCAGAACCAGCAGACCGCGATCCTCGACCATGCGCGAAGCCGCCAGCGGAGCGTTACCATCGTGCTCGATCTGATCCACGTCATCCATTACATGTGGCTCGCGGGCTTCGCGTTGTCTCGGCGCAAGGAGTCGGTCGCCGCAGAGTGGGTCGTCACGCATCTGCGCCTGCTCCTCTCCGACGGCCCCGCGGCGCTCATCGCTGCGACCGAGCGCGCCATCGTCGAGCAAAAGCTGACCAAGAGCGCGCGCAAGCAGGTCGATCGCGCGCTTGGGTACTTCCGCCGCAACGACACCTTCATGGACTACCCAGCCTTCCTCGCGGCGGGCGTTCCCATCGCGACCGGCGTGATCGAGGGCGCGTGTAGACACCTGGTCCAGGACCGCATGGGCATCACCGGCGCACGCTGGGATCTTCCCGGTGCCGAGGCCATCCTCAAGCTGCGCGCGCTCCACTCCAGCGGCGACTGGGACGACTACTGGCACTTCCACCAGCAACAAGAGGCGCTCCGCAACTATCCGAAAATGCTCGCGGCGGCGTAACCGCAAGCGCCCCAAGAGCCGCACCCGCCCAGGAAAGCGAGGCGCTGCCCATGAAAGCGACGCGCAGTCTGCCAGAACGGGGCGCCGCCCATGAAAGCGACGCGCAGTCTGCCAGAACGGGGCGCTGCCCATGAAAGCGACGCGCCGCCCATGAAAGCGGGGCGCCGTCTGGTAGAACGGGGCGCTGCCCATGAAAGCGGGGCGCTTTCTGGCAGAACGGGGCGCTGCCCATGAAAGCGAGGCGCTTTCTGGCAGAACGGGGCGCTGCCCATGAAAGCGAGGCGCTGCCCATGAACGCGGGGCGCCGTCTGGCAGGACGGGGCGCCGCCCACCAAAGCGCAGCCCCATTTTCAAAAGCGCGGCCGCGCTTTCCAAAACTGGGCGCCGTTTTCAGAAACCGGGACGCGCCCGCGAGCGCGAGACTTCGGCACGTAGCTTGCTCTCGATTGCGTGAGGAAAGGGGCTTGTCGGGGTGAGGCCTGCGCCGGCGTCGAGCTTCCGTCTACTTCCTCGGCACCATCCCGAACGTCTCGCTCCGCACGATGTACCTGTCCGGCACCCCGGCCGCGCCGAAATCCGCCTCATCGTCGCGCAGGTCGTCCTGGCGCTTCGCGATGTCCGCCGCCAGCTCCATGCGGCGCCAGAGGTTTTCCAGCGCGCCGGAGAGGTCGCCAATCTCGCCCCTGTGCGCGCCGCGCGTGGCGGCCATGAGGGCGCGCACGTCGGCGCCGAGGGCGCGGAGGTAGTCGCAGAGGGCGAGGCCGGTCTTGGTGACCGGGCCGTCGTCGTCGGGCACGCCGGCGAGGGCCCACCAGAGCATGGCGGTGCGGCTGTAATACTCGGTGCCGCTGCCGCTTCCGGAGGGCGATCGGGTTTGCAGGGGCGCTTGCTCGCGCGCTTACGCGCCATGACCGCCTCCCTTCGGCGAGAGGGCAGCGGCGCGCAGGGCGGCGGCGGCGACGTCGACGAGGGAGGTGGCCTGGGCGAAGGCTTCGCGGGCCTGGCGGCGGAGCTCGGCGCGCGAGAGGACGCGCTTCTTGGGGCGGCGGAGGGCTTCGCGGGCGGCGGCGGCGAGGTCGAGGAGGGCGTCGCGCGCGGCGGTGTGCCAGGTGTGGACGGCTTCGGGGTTCGGGAAGAGTGGCGAGGGCGTGGAACCCGGAGGCTCCGTGGGTTCGCGAGCGGCGGGGGCCGCGGCCGAGGGCGGTGCCTCGGCGGCTCGCGAGGGGGCGGGACCCTCTTCGCGGTGGGATGTTCGTGAGTGGGCGCGGTCCGGTCGGGGGACACGCGCGCGCTTGCTTGCGCCCGGGGGCGCCTTGGGCGAACGTTTCATCAGCTCGTACTCCGTCTCTGCGGATTGCGGGTTAGGAGCCCCGGTTGGCGCCAACCTTCCGGGGTTCCGGCTTGGCAGGGGTCGCCCGCGAGGGTGGCCCAGGCCAAGTTGTGGCGAGCTTAACGAATCGCGGGGGGCGGGAACAATAGGGAAGGCGCCCGGGCGCTCGGAAAAACGCAGTAGAACCGCGCGCGTCAGCAAGCGGACCCGAGCCGCGCGCGTCAGCAAGCGGACGAGACGCGTCAGCCTTCCACCGTGCCTCCCGTATCACCCATACGCCCACTGTCTCCCCTCGCCCTGTCCTGCGATCACGTATGCGCACGCAGCTTCGACAGCCTCCGGCCTCCACAGAGACCGGGTGCTGCCATGGCGCACCCACAGACGGGCTCCGTGGGCGCGCAGCCCCGCCTCGATCACCCGCCGGGTGGTCCACGCCTTGAGGTCGTTCATCACGCGCTCGGGGGTATGATCGGCTCGGGTGGCCTGGGTCACCACGTGTACGTGGTTTACCCGCACGTGGGCCGCACGCAGGACCCAGCCGCGGTGCTGGCAGACCTCCTGGATGGTGTGCAGGACGATGGTGCGCTCCTCGGGGCCGAGCTCGACGGGAGGATGCACGAGGGCCCGCGCGCTCGCCGCTTGGCGAGTGGGTGCACGGCCGACGTAGAGCGCCCCACGGAGGCGGTGGTACCTGTCCACCGAGCCACGCGGGTCTCCAGGAAGCCAGGTGCCGTAGGTGTGGAACGTGATGAAAGAGGCGAGCGGGGCATTGGTGAGATGCGGATCCATGAAGGGATCTCGACGGAGGCGCGGATGGAGTTGCGTCGCGGAGAGCATCTTGGCTGAGCCGAGGTGGAGATGCGGGAGCGGGCTCGCTGGATGGAGCGTGTGGTCCGCTTGCTGACGCGCGCGGCTCGGGTCCGCTTGCTGACGCGCGCGGTTCCACTCCGTTTACCTGGGCGCCCGGACGTACGGCCTTGCCGTCCCTCGTGAGTGCCCGTGAGCCCCGAGCCGTAGCCGCGCACGTTGCCGTCCTCGTGAGCCCTCACCGTGACCGCTTGCTCGCCGCCGCGCCCCCTGTTACGGCGCCACCCCGTCGTGGCCCTGCCCCTCGCCCGGTCCCTCTTCCGCCTCGCCCTCGGCGCGCGCCCCCCCACCACGCAGGGCACCCTCCGCGTCCCGGCCCTCCAGGCGCCCGTCACCATCCGCCGGGACGCGCACGGCATCCCCTACATCGAGGCCACGTGCGACGACGACGCCTGGTACGCGCTCGGCTTCTGCCAGGGGCAGGACCGCGCCTTCCAGATCGAGTCGCTGATCCGCGTCGCCCGCGGCACCCTCGCCGAGGTCGCCGGCAAGGACGCCCTCCCGGTCGACCGCCTCGCGCGCCGCATCGGCTTCCGCCGCATCGGCGAGGCGCAGCTCCCCCTCGTCCGACGCGACGTGCGGCAGCAAATCGACGCCTTCTGCCTGGGCACGCGGGACGGCATGGCGATCGGCTGCGCCAAAAAAGCGCACGAGTTCACGCTCCTCGGCACCGAGCCGACGCCGCTCGAGCCCGAGGACGTCCTCGGCGTGCTCGCGTTCCTCGCCTTCGCGCTGGCGGCGAACTGGGACGTCGAGCTCGCGCGCCTCCGCATCCTGCGCGACGACGGCCCGGAGGCGCTCGCCGCGCTCGACCCGGCCTACCCCGACTGGCTCCCCGTCTCCGCGCCGCCCGGCGCCCTCGCGGGCAAGAGCCTCGACCGCCTCGCGGCCGACCTCGACGCGTTCCAGCGCATCGCCGGCGCGGGCGGCGCCTCCAACGCCTGGGCCGTCGCCGGCGCGCGCACCGCCACCGGCCGGCCCATCCTCGCCAACGACCCGCACCTGCCCCCCGCGCTCCCGGCCTCGTGGTACTTCGCCCACATCCGCACGCCCGCGTGGGCCATCTGCGGCGCCTGCTTCGTCACGCAGCCCGCGTTCTCTGCCGGCCACAACGGCTTCTCGGCGTGGGGGATCACCGCCGGCCACCACGACACGACCGACCTCTTCGTCGAGGAGATGGGCCCCGACGGCCGCTCGGTGCGCGAGGGCGACCGCTTCGTCCCCTGCGAGGTGCGCCGCGAGGTGATCGCCGTCAAGGGCGCCGAGGACTTGGAGGACATGGTGGTCGTCACCCCGCGCGGCCCCATCGTCGGCCCCGCCTTCCCGGGCGAGGTCGGCGCCGTCTCGCTCGCCGCGACGTGGGCCGCCGCAGAGCCCCAGGGCGGCTTCTACGGCTTCCACCGCGTCAGGAGCTTCGCCGACTTCCGCGCGACGTACGAGAGCGCGCCCTGCATGTCGACGGCCTACGTCTACGCCGACGTCGGAGAGGGCGAGGCCCAGGGCGGGCACATCGGCTGGCTGCTCGTCGGCAACGCGCCACGCCGCAAGCGGGGGCACGGGCTCCTGCCGATGGCGGGGTGGGATCCCGCCGCAGGCTGGGAGCCCGAAGGCGTCGCCTTCGACGACATGCCGCGCACCCTCGACCCCGAGGCCGGCTTCGTCGCATGTGCCAACAACGCACCCATCGGCGCGCATCAGGAGCCCTACCTCGGCGTCGACTGGCTCGACGGCTACCGCGTGGCCCGCATCTCCGAGGTGCTCGCCGAACGGCGCTCCTTTACCCTGGCCGCCACCGAGGCGCTCCAGCGCGACCTGACCTCCATCCCATGGCGCGAGATCCGCGGCGTCGTCCTCGCCCTCCCCGCCGGCACCCCGGGCGCGCGCCTCGCGCTCGAGCTGCTCGGCCGCTGGGACGGGCTGGTCTCGGCGGCCTCGCCCGCCGCCTCGGTCTTCGAGCTCTTCCTCGCCGAGATGGTGCGCCGCATCGCCCGCGCCAGGGCGCCGAAGAGCGCGCACTGGGCGATGGGCGAGGGCACCAACCTCGTCCTGCCGCACTCCCTCTTCGCGCTCCGCCGCGTCTCGCACACCGTCCGCCTCCTCCGCGAGCAGCCGGCGGGCTGGTTCCGCCGCTCGTGGCCGGACGAGATGCTCGCCGCGCTCGATCGCGTCGTCGACACGCTCTCCCGCACGGCCGGCCCCACGCCCGCTTCGTGGGGCTGGGGGGACGTGCGGCCCGTCTACCTGCGGCACATCGTCGGCAGCGTCCCGCCCCTCGACGCCGTCTTCAACCGCGGCCCGTTCCGCTGCGGAGGCGACGCCACCACCGTCCCGCAGGCGTCCGTGAGCTGGCTGCACCCGACCGGCGACCCGATCGGCATCGCCAGCATGCGCCTCGTGATCGACGTCGGAGCCTGGGACGAGACGCGCGTCGTGCTCGCCGGCGGCCAGTCCGGCAACCCGCTCTCGCCGCACTACGACGACATGATCGACACCTGGCAGCGCGGCGGCGGCGTGCCCCTGCGCTGGTCCCGCGGGGCCATCGAGCAGGCGACGGTGGCCACGCTGACGCTGGTTCCGCGGGGTTCGTGACGGCTGGCGCCCTACGGGTACACGCCGCGGGTGCTATCGAGGAGGAAGCTCGTCGCGCGTTCGAGCGTACCGAAGCACGGAAGCCCGGACGCTCTAAGCGTGCTCAGATCGAGCAACCGCGTGAACGCGAGCTGGTGCGTGGTCTCCTTGTGAGGGTGCGTCCTCGGCAGGAATGTGTTGATCGCCTTTTTCGCGTCCCGCACGCTCTGCGGATCGCCGGAGAAGCGCGCGTCGGCGGCGAGCGGTGCGAGATCAATCCCGCGGTCGTCCCTGACGGGGCGCCCCGCCATGACGTGCAGGCAAGGGAGGAACAGCGTCTCGTACTCACGGAAGAAGAGGACCACGGCGACCGGAAAGGGGAGGTCGAGGCTGCGGACGATGCTCGAGAGGCGCGGGCCATCGAGCCTGGGGCAACCGTCTTCTTCGTCCTGAAGAAGGAGCGCGCGATCGCAGTCACCTCGCGCCCGCAGCTTCTCGCACTGCTGGACCCGCGCAGGAGCGGACTTGAGGTTGGTGGTCCGTCCGCCGACCTTCCAGAACACATCCGGGTGGCCGAGAATCGACGGCGAGGCGCCGAAGGAGGTGCTCGACGGCGCCGTTCTCTCCGCGCCCCTCGATCACCACGTAGCTCTTACCCATGCGCCGCGTCGCCCCGGAGCCCCTCTTCGCGAAGGAGCGCCCCCGCCGTGGTGAGGTGCCCCTGCACCAACGTCACCTGATCCGGAGAGACGCGATGGATTGACGTACCCTCTTCGTCTCGCTCCACGACCCGGATGCACTCCACCGGAACGTGGTCGAGGAGATTGGCGCTGTGCGTAGAGAGGACGACCTGCGTCTGGTCGGCTGCCTGCTCGATGTATTCCAAGAGGAGCGGGAGCACCCCGACGTGCACCATCAACTCCGGCTCCTCGATGCCGAGCAGCGTCGGGAGCGGCTGCTGCAGAAGCGCCGTGAGCAGGGCGGCCGTTCGCAGCGTACCATCCGACTCCTGCGCCGCAGTGAGCCACCGCTCGCGGCCGTTGACCTCGCCGTGCCTGAACTCGGGCGAGAGATATCCGCCGACTGCGGTGACGCGGAAGTCGTCGAGGTCAGGGACGATGCGGGCCATCGCCGCGCGGAAGTCGTTGCGCGCCCCGGATGATTGCAGCGCCCGGAGCACGCTCGCCCAGTTCTCCCCTCGCCGGCGCATCGGGTGGTGGGGATCGGGCGCCTGCGGCGGGCGCAGCGTGTCCGGGTGGATGGAGTAGACGACGACGCCTCCGATGAAGTCGACGAGCGGCTTCCACGCCGGATCGAGCTGCGCCATGAGGGGCAGGAAAAGATCGCGTTCCGGAGGGTCCGCCGTCACTCCGCTGGGACGCACTTCCCACCGCCCCTCACGGATGAGGAACTCCCGTGCCGGGCTCGGCTCCGCTTCGACAGCCGCCTCCAAGGGCGGCAGTGCGCGTGCGTCCTCCGCCTTCTTGAGCCGCTGCCGAAATGATGTGGACGCGTGCCCGTACTCGTCCTTCACCTTGAAATCGTGCTCGGCGTCAGCCGCCAGCGTGAACCCCCAGGTCCAATCCAGCCCGACGAGATCCTCGACCTCGACAACGAGCCGGACATCGCGCGGTCGCCCTCGGCTCCAGCGACTCACCATGCCGAAACCGAGCCGCTCGACCAGCGCCAGCTCGAGCCCCTTCTGGAGCGCATCGGAGAGAAAGCGGAAGCCGTCCAGCACGTTGCTCTTGCCGGACCCGTTCAGCCCCGCGAGCACGGCCAGGGCCGGCCCAAAGCGATTGAGCTTCAGCTCGACGTCAGTCGCCAGGCTGCGGAAGTTCGTGAGCTCGAGGGTGCGGAGCCGTGCCATCTGCCTCCAGGATGGGTACCTCGAGGCCTCGACCCCGTCGAGCGCCCGGCTGGCCGCCCGGTGTGCTTCCCAAGCGCGAGCCGCTCAGAACCTGAACCCGCCCGTGACGCCGCCGCCGGTCGGCCCGCCGTAGGGCAGGACGAACCCTCGGCTCGCCGACTGCGACGGCCCGCCCGTGTTGGTGACCAGCAGCACGACGCCCACGACGGCGACGCCGAGCCCGCCGAACAGCGCCCCGTCGGCGATCTTCGAGTCGCGGTGGTCCGCGTCGGCGCCCGACTGGGTGGGGTTCGTGTTGAAGTTGCTCTTGTCCTTGAGCGCCATCGCGCCGAACGCCGCGCCCACGATCATGCCGGCGCCGCCGACCCCGATCAGGACGAACGCCGGCACGTTCGAGCGCCGGGCGCCCGAGTCCCCCGCCACGGGCGCGAGCCCGCCGGGGCCAGGCTGCACGACCGCGGGCTGGCCGGCCACCGCCGGCGTGAGGGTAAGGCGGATTCTGCCTCACCTGGCCCGAGGGCAGAATCCAGCTCGGCCGCCGTGGGGTTGAAGCCGTCCGCCTGGATCACGACGCGGTGGTGCCCGGGCGGAAGGTTGACGGCGGCCGCGAACGGCTGCGCCGCGCCGTTGTCGATCGAGAACGAGAGCCGCGGCGCGTTCGCCGGCGAGATCGCGAACTGGAGCTGGCCGGGCTGCGCGACGGTGACGGTGGGGCGCGGCGGCGCGGCCACGGCCGGCTTGAGCTCCGCGAGCCGGGCCTGGGCCTCGGCGACGGAGCTCGCGAGCTTCGCGGGCGGGTTGGAGTCGAGGAACGCCCGGTACCAGCGGATGGCCTCGGCCGCCTGCCCGAGCTTGTCGCGGCAGACCGCGATCTTGAACTTGGTCTGCCAGATCGGGGCGATCGCCTCGGCCTGCTCGAAGAGCGAGACGGCGCCGGCGTAGTCGCCGCGCTCGAACTTGAGGCTGGCCTCCTTGTAATTCTGGCGGGCCGCTTCCCTCTCCACCGCGCTCACCGCGGGCTGGGCGAGCGCGGACGCCGGCCCCCCGAGCACCGCGAGCCCAGCGATCACCGCAGCCGCCGTCGCCAACCACCGTCCCGTTCGCATGTCCGATGACTCCTCTTGCTTGCCCTGTCGCCGGCGAGGCCTGGCCCCGAGCGTGTCCGCCCATGGTCGCCGCAGAGCGGCAGCCAGGTCAACGCGTGTTGGCGGGCCCCCCTACCGCCGGCGGGAAGTTGGCCGCAACGTGGCGGCCCAGGGCCGTCTCTGGTAAACGTCGCCGCGAGGACGCCCGCCCGTCCGGCCCGAGATCGCGCGATGGACCAGACCCTGCTCCGCTCGTACTTCGCCACGGTGTACGAGTTCCCCACGCACACCGGCACCATCCGCGCCTCGCTGGACGGTGAGATCGTGCAAGACTTTTCCGCTTTGCCGGACCTGCTCACACGCCGCTTCGCCGTCCTCACGGCGTACAACCCCCGGAGCATGCTCCTGCCCCGGCGCGTGAACGAGCAGCGCCACGTCGTCCTCCGCGACCTCCTGATCCTCGGCTGCTACCGGGTCGAGCCCTGCGTCGGCTCCGAGGCCGAGCCCGAGGGGGTGTGGAGGGAGCCGGCGTACCTGGTCCACTCCATGGATCGTGACGAGGCCACCTCGTTCGGGCGCGTCTTCCGCCAGAACACGATCTTGTACGCGCAGAACGGGAGGCCCGAGCTCATCGTGACCGACCCCACCGCCGACGACGTAGGCCGCACGTTCCAGGGCAACTGGCGGGTGCGCACCTGACTGTGCCGGCCCTGATCGCCGAGGAGACCATGCGAGCCAAGATCCTTCCCCTCTGCCTCCTTTTCGCCGCCTCCTTCGCTTGCGGGCAGAAGAAGATCACCGAGTGCAACGCGATGGTGCAGGTGATCAACGCGGGCGTGGTGAGCCTGGAGAAGGCGCCGAAGAGCGACGCCGACCCGACGGGGGTCGCCGGCCTGCGCGCGATGGCCGACGCCCTCGACAAGGTCGCCGGCGACGCGGGGGGAGTCCAGCTCACGCTGCCGGAGCTGAAGAAGATGCGCGACGAGTACCAGCGCATCGCCAAGGACATCGCCAAGGCCGAGCGCGAGCTGGCCGCGGCCGCCCAGGACCGCGACGCGACGCGGCGGACGGCGGCGGAGTCGACGCTCGACGCGGCGGTGAAGCAGGAAGATCCGCTCGTGGATCAAATCAACAAGTACTGCCAGGCGCCGTAGCGCGTCAGGCGCTCCTCCTGCCCCGCTGCCCCTTCCGGCGCCCGGCCACCGGCGCTTCGCCGAGCCAGCGCTCGCCCCCCGCGAAGCCCACCCGCTGCGCCGCCTTCTTGTAACAGAGGAAGTACAGCGCGCCGCCCCGCACGCCGGCTTCGACGCGATCGCCCCAGGCGGCGAGGAGCATCGGGTCGGCGCCTTCGTCCGTGGAGAAGCGCGCGCCCTCCTCGATGACGCCCGGCTCCGGGAACGCCGGCGCGCGCCCCCGGTGCGCGCGGAAGAGGCCCCGCGCGACGTCGTGCACGGCCGCCGCCCGCGCGGGCGGCGGCAGGGCGAGGACGTCCAGGCTCCGCGGGTCGACGCGCACGAGCAGGAAGGCCCGGGCCTCGGTCACGGTGAGCGAGAGCCCGAGCGCCGTGTAGTCGTGGCGGACGAGGTCCGGCGCGCCGCGCCCGGCGCGGTGGTAGGCGTGCCGCGCGCCGGGCGCGTCGTGCGGGTTGGCGCTCGGGGAGAGCACCTCGTCGCACCAGTAGAACGACTCGGCGCGGGCCTGCTCCGGCAGGTCGTCGCTCGCGGCGACCGGGGTGAAGTCTCCCGGCGCGACGCGGGCGACGGCCGCGAGCCACCATTGAATCCGCGCCGCCGTCTCGCGCTCGTGTGCCGACGCCGCCCCCATGGTCATCCCTCCGTCCCTCAGCGGTACCGGGCCACGATCTCCTCGACGCGGAACCCCTCGCGCGGCGCCTCGCTCACCCACACGAGCCCCCAGAACGCGTCGATGACATCGTCCGTGCTCTGGTGCACGCCGTCGCCCCCGCCGTAGTAGACCGTCTGGCCGTCGTACGTCAGCTCGAGGCAGGCCTCGAAGCGGTTGAACCCGGGGCTCGGTCTGCCGTGCACCGGCGTGTGCGAGGGCGGGTACGCCTTGCCGACCTCGACCGGGCTGTCCACCAGCGCCGCGAGCCACCGGCGATCCCCGACCACCTTGGTCCGGTCGAGGCCGGCCCCGGGGTCCTCGTCGAAGTAGGCGGAGACGGCCTTCCGGCCGCCGTCCACCTCGGGGTCGCTCCAGACCAGCACCGCCCGCGCCTCGGCCGGGACGCCGAGCTGCCGGAGGATCCCCCGGACGAGGCGGACGATGGCCTGGCACTCGCCCGACTCCTTTACATAGTCGGACATCGGCCAGGCGCCGCCCTCGTCGTTGTAGTACGTCGGGTGGTGGTACCGGCGCGGCACGCTGGGGCTCGGGTGCAGCGCGTAGTAGGGGAACTTGCGCATCAGCGCCTGGACGATGATCCGCGGGTCCAGGCTGTCGAGGCGCGCCACCCACTCGACCGCGCGGTCCATCCGCTTGAGCGTCACGCCGTCCTCGGGGAAGCGCGCCTGCTGATTGTCGCGGGGCCGGCCCGCCGTGCTGTAGACGACGTTCCGGGTCCGCCTGGGCGACACGGTCTCCCCGTCGCCGGCCGACCATGCCACGTCGAAGGAGATCTTGGCGATCCGGGACGGGAGCGGCGCCGCCGAGCCGACGTCGACGACGACGCGCGCGGCCGGGTGGGCCTCGTCGCCCGCGAAGCGGAGATCCTTGGGCCCCTCGCCGACGATCTCCAGAGGCCCCCGGGCGCCGGCGGCCCCGAGGGCGAGCGTGAGCTCGACCCGTTCGCCGAGCGTGTGGGAGACCGGAACGTGCTGTTCCGGCGTCCACTCCGGCGCGGCGCAGGGCGCGCCCGCGTTCTTCCAGCCGACGTCTCCGGTACACGCCTTGAGGAGCCCGTGCCCGGACCGGAAGGTGACGGCTTCCAGGACAATCCGGCGTTCTGCGCGCGGATCTCCGCCCGGACCCGTGGCGTGCCCTCGGTCCATCGAACCTCCCCCGGCCCCACGCTGGGGCCGATCCGATTGTAGGACCCGCCATCGCCACGCCGAAGGCTTGCGCCTCGAAGAGCGCGTGCTCGGCCCGGCCCCCATGAGCGTTACCCTGCCGGGGCGCTCCACGAGCGCTATCCGAACCGCGCCCGGAGCGTCCCGCCGAAGGCGGGACGCGGAGGAAGCGGGGGGTGCGGCTTCCTACGACGCGCCGTCGAGCAGACCTGCAGCCCCCGCTTCCTCCGCGAGCTGCCTTTCGGCAGCTCGCTCCGGGCGCGGTTCGGATTTCGGTTTCCCGGGTGCAGGCAGATTTCAGTTTCCCGGTGCAGGCAAATGCGTCTGCGGGCTGCTAGGCTCCGCGCCTCATGAGAGCCCACCCCGTCCTCCTTACCCTCGGGATCGCCGCGCTCCTCGCCGGGTGTGGCAAGTCGAGCCGCGAGCGCTCCGCCCCGAGCGCGGCGCCTTCCGACAGCGCCGCCGCGCCGGACTCGAACTACGGCGTGCCCATCGGCATCCCAGGGTCGCCCGACAAGATCGTCTCGGCCGTCAACCCCGAGCGCAAGGCCCCTTACGCCGGCCCCAAGGGCACCCTCCGGGGCACCATCCGCATCGAGGGCGACCCGCCGCCGGACACGAACCTCAAGTTCCCCGCGCGGTGCCGGGACTCGGAGGCGGCGTACGGCAAGCTCTTCCGCGTCGGCCTGGACAAGACGCTCGCCGACGCCATCGTCGCCGTGACGGGCTACGGCGACCGGGGCTGGGTTCCCGCGAGCAGCGAGGCGTACAAGGCCTCCCTCCACAACTGCGTCCCCGACCGGCGCACGTACGTGCTCACGTACGGCCAGCGCATGGAGGTCGCCAACCTCGACGAGAAGGACTCGTACTCGCCTTACCTCGACGGCCTGCCGATCAAGACGATCATGGTCGCCCTCCCCCACGGCGAGCCGGTCAAGATTTACCCCACCCGCGGGAGCAAGGTTCACTACATGCTGCGCGACCAGCTCGAGAGCGGGCTCGTCGCCGACGTGTTCGTCGTCAACTTTGCCACGCACGACGTGACGGGGCTCGACGGGCACTACGAGATCAAGAACATCCCGGTCGGCAAGGTGAGGGTCGACGCCTCGCTCCCCATCATCGACAAGACGGTGCAGAAGGAGATCGACATCAAGGAGGGCGACAACACCCTCGACCTGACGCTCTCCTTCGACGCCAGCAAGGACGACCCGGTGAAGAAGCACGCGGCCGCCGCAGCCGCCGCCGCGTCGGCGCGGGCTGCCGCGGCCGCGTCGGCGAAGGCCGGGCCCCCGCGGCCGAAGATCCAGTAGCCGTCCGTCTCACTCGCCCCGGCGCGCGCTGCCGCCGGACAGCCGACGATCACGCCCTACCCTTCCCCGCGCGTCCCGTAGTAGCCGGCGTTCACCCCGTAGTAGCCGGCGTTCACCCCGTAGTAGCCGGCGTTCGCGCCCGACCCTCCCCCATCGGGAGGAGGGTCGTGTCCTCGAGGCTCAGGGCAGGCCGGTGAAGCGGATTCCCACGCCCGGGCTCTTGTAGCGCCGGCCGAGGTGGAGGAGCACGGGCGTGAGGGACTCGAGCGCCACGGCGTTGCGGAGCGGGCCGGCGTCGTAGGCGCGGACGCCCAGCTCCCGGATCAGGCCGAGCGCGGTCTCCATGGCGCGCGGGTCGTCCGTGCAGACGAGGACGTCGCAGTCCACGCCGTGCTCCGCGTCGGCGAGGTGGGTCGAGCTGACGTGGTGGAGCGCTGCCACGACCTTCGCCTCCGGTCCCAGGATCGCCTGCGCCTCCAGCGCGGCGGCCGTCCCCTCTGGCAGGTGGACTTCGCCGACCTTCGGCGGGCGGAGGGGGACGGTGATGTCGACGACGACGCGCCCCGCGAGCCGCGGCGCGAGCGCGCGGAGCGTCTCGGCGTGCGCCGCGTAGGGGACGCTGAGCACCACCACGTCCGCCCCGTCCACCGCCTGCTCGTTGCTCCCCCCCTCGATCGCCCCGGCGCCCGCCGGCAGCGCCGCCCCGAGCTCCTCCGCCCGCGCCCGCGCCCGCGCCTCCTCGCGCGAGCCGAGCGCCACCTGGTGCCCCGCCCGCGCCCAGCGCAGCCCTAGCCCCCGCCCCTCACGCCCCGTACCTCCGACGATTCCGATGCGCATCCGGCAGACCTCCGCAGCGCACGGTAGCACCCTATGCCTTCCGAGCCCGAGCCCGAGCCCGAGCCCGAGCCCGATTCGCCGGAGATCGGGATCGGGCTCGGGCTCGGGCTCGGGCTCGGATCGACGTCGACTCGGGCTCCACACTTCGCATACGGTCGGACAATGGTGGGCTCGGTGCGTTCGCGTGCGTTGGGAACCCGCCGGAGCACGGCGTGGGCGCTGCTCGGGCTGCTCGTGGCCGTGCTGCTCGTGGCGTGCGGTGGGGACAGCGCGCGCGGCGCCGGTGGCGGGAGGAGCGCGGGGCCGGCGGCCAAGGCGCCGGACCGGCCGGCGGAGGGCGGAGGGTACCGCTTCCAGACGGCGAGCGCAGGCGGGGCAGCGGCGAGCAACGGGGCGCACCGGGTCGCGGTGGAGCTCTCGGGAGGCGCGCTGCACGTGACGCGGAGGGGGCGCGCGTCGTGGCAGCTCGGGCTGCGCTGGACGGGGATCGGGCGCGGCGAGCACGTCGGGCCGGCGCCGGAGGCCCTCGGCGAGGCGCGGGTCGACGGGGAGCGGGCGAGCTGGGCGCGCGCCGGGGGGTGCGAGGAGTGGTACGTCAACGGGCCGACTGGCGTGGAGCAGGGCTTCACGCTCGCCGCGCCGCCGGAGGGGCCGCCGGGTGAGGCGCTCGTCATCGAGGTGGCGGTCGAGGGGGACCTCGCGCCGGCCGCGGGCGAGGAGCCCCACGGCGTGGTCCTGCGCGACGCAGGCGGAGGGGTGGCGGCGCGCTACACGGGGCTGACGGCGGTCGACGCCGGCGGGGTCGAGCTGCGGTCGTGGATCGAGGTCGCGGGGAGGGCCCTCCGGCTGCGGGTCGACGACGCGGGGGCGCACTATCCGCTCAGGGTCGATCCGCTGGTGTGGACCGAGGTGGTCGAGCTCCAGTCGAGCGATGGGGCGTGGTTCGGCCAGACCGTGGGGATCAGCGGCGACACCGCGATCGTCGGCGCCCCGTTGACCAACGACTACGCCGGTTCGGCGTACGTGTTCGTGCAGAGCGGCACCACCTGGACCCAGCAGGTCGAGCTCACGGGCCAAGGGGACGATTGGTTCGGCCAGGCGGTGGCGATCAGCGGCGACACCGCGATCATCGGCGCCATCGGCAACAACAATTGGGCCGGAGCGGCGTACGTGTTCACGCGGAGCGGCACGAGCTGGACCCAAGAGGCCGTGCTCACGGCGAGCGACGGCCAGGCGAACGACGAGTTCGGCTACAGCGTGGCGCTGAGCGGCGACATCGCGGTCATCAGCTCCAACCCCCGGCTCAGCTACACGGGCACCGCAGTATACGTATTCGAGCGGAGCGGCACGACCTGGACCCAGGAGGCCGAGCTCGCAGGGATCGGCCCGGCGGTGGCGGTCAGCGGCACCACCGTGATCGTCGGCGCCCAGTGGCAGGGCGGCCCCACGGGCGCTGCGGACGTGTTCGTGCGGGACGCCGGCGGCACCTGGACCCAGCAAGCCGTGCTCAGCGCCAACGCCGACGGATTCGAGCCAGTACGACTTCGGCTACTCGGTGTCGGTGGACGGGGATACCGCGGTGATCGGCGCCCTGGCCGACGATATCGACATCGGGGTGCCCAGCGGCGCCGCGTTCGTGTTCACGCGGAGCGGCACGACGTGGACCCAGACGGCCAGGCTCACGCCGACCGTCGAGATTGCGAATGCCCGCTTCGGGGTCTCGACGGCCGTGAGCGGCGGCACCGCCGTCGTCGGCGCATCGGGAGCGAACGCTGCCTACGTGTTCGTGCAGAGCGGGAGCGGGTGGACCCAGGCTGCGGAGCTCAAGGAGGGGTTCGACTTCGGGTTCTCGGTGTCGGTGGACGTCCCCACCGCGATCGTCGGCACGTTCCAGATCGACGTGGCGTACATTTTCGACGGCGCGATCAGCGGCGCGGACGGGTGTTACATCGACGGAGCCCTCTACGCCTCCGGAGACGTGAACGCGGCGAACATCTGCGAGGTGTGCCAGCCCGCGAGCTCCACGACGGCGTGGTCGATCGTGACCCAGGGCGGGCGCTGCGACGACGGCAACCCCTGCCACGTCGGCACCTGCCACCCGGCCACGGGCACGTGCACGACCGCCGATGTGCCGGATGGCACGCCCTGCGACGACGGCAACGCGTGCACACGGGTCGACACCTGCCAGGCGGGCACCTGCACGGGGGCGAGCCCCGTGACGTGCCCTGCTCCGACCGACGCCTGTCACGTGCAGGTCACCTGCAACCCCGTCACCGGCACCTGCCCGAGACCTCCACCGTGCCCGACGGCACCCCCTGCGACGACGGCAACGCCTGCACGAAGGTCGACGCCTGCCAGGGCGGGACCTGTGTGGGGACGTACCCCGTGACGTGCCCTGCTCCGACCGACGCCTGTCACGTGCAGGTCACCTGCGATCCCGTCACCGGCGCCTGCCCCAACTCCGCGGTGCCCGACGGCACCCCCTGCGACGACGGCAACGCCTGCACGAAGGTCGACACCTGCCAGGCAGGGACGTGCACGGGGGCGAGCCCGGTGACGTGCCCTGCCCCGAGCGGCGCCTGCCAGGTGCAGGTCACCTGCAATCCCGCCACCGGCACCTGCCCGAGCTCCGCCGTGCCCGACGGCACCCCCTGCGACGACGGCAACGCCTGCACGCAGATCGACACCTGCCAGGCCGGCGCCTGCGTCGGGGCGAGCCCCGCGACGTGCCCTGCTCCGAGCGACGCCTGTCACCTCCAGGGCACCTGCAACCCCTTCACCGGCGCGTGCTCCAACCCCATCTCGCCCAACGGCACGGCGTGCGACGACGGCAACGCCTGCACGCAGGTCGACACCTGCCAGTCCGGTGTCTGCCACGGCTCGGGCTGGGTCGTCTGCGCGGCCAGCGACTCCTGCCACCTGGCGGGGACGTGCGACGCTGCCACGGGCGCGTGCTCCAACCCCGCCTCGCCCGACGGGAGCTGGTGCCCCGGCGGGGCGTGCATGGGGGGAGTGTGCGGCGGAGGAGCCGGCACGAGCGGCGCGAGCACGAGCACGAGCACGGCCGGAGCCGGAGGTGCGAGCGTGGGCAGCTCCACGGCGGCCGGGACCGGGGGAGCTGGCGCCGGGGGTAGCTCGTCGGGGACGGGCACGAGCACGAGCACCAGCACGAGCACGAGCGCGAGCACGAGCGCGAGCAGCAGCACCACGACGGGGACCGGAGGCGCGAGCACGAGCAGCACGAACACTGCGGCCGGGACCGGAAGCGCCGGGGTTAGCAGCAGCACCACGACCGGGACCGGCGGTGCCAGCGCGAGCAGCAGCACCACGACCGGGACCGGCGGCGCCAGCGCGAGCAGCAGCACCACGACCGGGACCGGCGGCGCCAGCGCGAGCAGCACTACCGCCACGACGGGGAGCGGAGGCGGCGTCGCCAGCAGCACCACGACGGCCGGGACCGGCGGTGCCAGCAGCACAAGCAGCACGGGAACGAGCACGGGCAAGAGCACGAGCAGCAGCGGCAGCGCCACGACCGGGTCCGGGAGCGGCGGCGCCGGCACCGGAGGAGGCAGCGGGGGCGGTGGCTCGGGGACCGGCCTCACGGCCGCCGGCGGAGGGTGCGGTTGCCGGACGGCGGGCGAGGGGACGGGGAGCCGACCGTGGGTGGCGGGCCTGCTCGCGCTCCTGCTCCTCCGGCGCCGCTCGAATCGATCCAGGCGGAAAGGTCACTGAATGGGATCCACCGGCATCCGCGCAGGTGCGCAGAGCGTCCTCCGAACGAAGTCCGCGGGGGCCTGGGCGATGCTCGGGCTGCTCGTGGCCGCGCTCCTCGTGGCCTGCGGTGGGGACAGCGCGCGCGGCGCAGGCGGCGGCAGGAGCGCGGGGCCGGCGGCGAAGGCTCCGGACCGGCCGGCGGAGAGCAGAGGGTACCGCTTCCAGACGGCGAGCGCGGGCGGGGTGGCGGCGCGGAACGGGGCGCACCGGGTCGCGGTGGAGCTGTCGGGGGGCGCGCTGCGACTGACGCGGAGGGGGCGCGCGTCGTGGCAGCTCGGGCTGCGCTGGACGGGGCTCGGGCGCGGCGAGCACGTCGGCCTGGCACCGGAGGCGCTCGGCGAGGCGCGGGTCGACGGGGAGCGGGCGAGCTGGGTGCGCGCCGGGGGGTGCGAGGAGTGGTACGTCAACGGGCCGAGCGGCGTGGAGCAGGGGTTCACGCTCGCGGCGCCTCCGGAAGGGCCGCAGGGCGAGGCGCTGGCCATCGAGGTGGCGGTCGAGGGGGATCTCGCGCCGGCCGCGGGCGAGGAGCCCCACGGCGTGGTCCTGCGCGACGCGCTCGGAGGGGTGGCGGCGCGCTACACGGGCCTGACGGCGGTCGACGCCGGCGGGGCCGAGCTGCGGTCGTGGATCGAGGTCGCGGGGAGGGCCCTCCGGCTGCGGGTCGACGACGCCGGGGCGCGGTACCCGGTCCGGGTCGACCCGCTGGTGTGGACGCAGGAGGCCGAGCTGCAACGCGAGCGGCGCGGTGGCGATCAGCGGCGACACCGCGATCGTCGGCTCGTCCGTGTTCGTGCAGAGCGGCGGGACATGGATCCAGCAGGCCACGCTCACGGTGGGCGGCGAATCGGTGGCGATCAGCGGCGACACCGCGATCGTGGGCGCCAGCGGCGTGAACGGGAACGCAGGGGCGGCCTACGTGCTCACGCGGAGCGGTACCACCTGGACCCAGCAGGCCACGCTCACGGCGAGCGACGCCCAACCGGACGACTACTTCGGCTGGTCGGTGGGGGTGAGCGGCGACGTGGCGGTCGTCGGAGCCATGGGAGGCTGCTGTTTTGCCCCCGCGGTCGGCGCGGCATACGTGTTCACGCGGAGCGGCACCACCTGGACCCAGGAGGCCAAGCTCACGCCGAGCGATCAGCTCGTGACCGACGATTACGGCACCGCGGTGGCGATCAGCGGCACCACCGTGATCGTCGGCGCCCACGGTCATGCGGGCGCCGAGGGTGCTGCATACGTGTTCGTGCGGGACGCCGAAGGGGCCTGGCCCCTCCAGGCCCAGCTCAGCTCCAACGATGGGTTCTACAGGCCCTCATTCGGCTACACGGTGGCGCTGGACGGGGACACCGCGGTCATCGGCGCCCCAGGCGACGGTCTGGCGGGGACCGGCGCCGCGTTCGTATTCGAACGGAGCGGCACGACCTGGACCCGGGAGGCCAAGCTCACGGCGAGCGACGGGGCTCCCAGCTCCGACTTCGGGTGGTCGGTGGGCGTGAGCGGCGGCACCGCGGTCGTCGGCACCGTGTACAAGGGCGCGGCGTACGTATTCGTGCGAGGCGGGAGCGGGTGGGCCCAGGCGGCGGAGCTCGCGGCGAGCGACGCGCAGAAAGGCGACTACTTCGGGCAGGCGGTGGCGGTGGACGCCCCCTACGTGCTCGTCGACGCGCCGAACCATAACGTAAATGGCGCGGCGTACGTGTTCGACGGCGCAATCGGCGGCGCGGACGAATGCTACATCGGCGGGGCCCTGTACGCCTCCGGGGCGGTGAACCCGGCGAACGCCTGCCAGGCGTGTCAGCCCTCGATCTCCACGACCGCGTGGTCGATCGTGAACGAAGGCGGCGCCTGCGACGATGGCAACCCCTGCACGAAGGGCGACACGTGCCAGGCCGGCGTCTGTGCCGGTGCGAGCGTGCCCGACGGCACCGCCTGCGACGATGGCAACCCCTGCACACAGGGCGACGCGTGCCAGAGCGGGACCTGCACCGGCTCCTCCGCGCCCGACGGCACCGCCTGCGACGACGGAAACCCCTGCTCGCTGGGCGACACGTGCCATGGCCGCCTCTGCGCCGGGAGCCTCGTGCTCTGCCCTTCGCCCAACGATCCCTCCTGCCAGGCGCCGGGCATCTGCGACATCGCCACCGGCGTCTGCGTATACACCGACGCCCCCGACGGCACCGTCTGCAGCAGCAGCGACAAGTGCGTTACGATGCCGGGGTGCCACGCGGGCGTCTGCGCGGGGCCGCGGACGACCTGCCCCCCGATCGACGCATGCCACGTGGCCGGCACCTGCGACGCGACCACGGGGACGTGCCCCACCTCCACCGCCACCATCACGTGCACGGCGCTCGACGCGTGCCACGTGGCCGGCACGTGCGACCCGACCACGGGGTGCTCCAATCCCGCCGCGCCCGACGGCACGCCCTGCGACGACGGCGATGCCTGCACGCGCGTCGACGCATGCCAGGCGGGCACGTGCACCGGGTCGAGCCCGGTCACGTGCGCTCCCCCGAGCGACGCCTGTCACGTGCAGGGCACCTGCAATCCCGCCACCGGCACCTGCTCCAACCCCGCCGCGCCCGACGGTACGCCCTGCAACGACGGCAACCCGTGTACGCAGGTCGATACCTGCCAGGCAGGCACCTGCACCGGGTCGAGCCCGGTCACGTGCGCTCCCCCGAGCGACGCCTGTCACCTGCAGGGCACCTGCAACCCCGTCACCGGCACCTGCTCCAACCCCGCCGCGCCCAACGGCACCCCCTGCAACGACGGCAACCCGTGCACGCTGGTCGACACCTGCCAGGCCGGCGCCTGCACCGGGGCGAGCCCCGTGACGTGCCCTCCCCCGAGCGACGCCTGTCACCTGCAAGTCACCTGTAACCCCGCCACCGGCACCTGCCCCGACTCCACCGCGCCCGACGGCACCGCCTGCGACGACGGCAACGCCTGCACGCAGGTCGACGTCTGCCAGAACGGTGCCTGCGTCGGGGTGAGCCTCGTGACGTGCCCTCCCCCGACCGACGCCTGCCACGTGCAGGGCACCTGCGACCCCGCCACCGGCGCGTGCTCCAGCGCCCTCGCGCCCGACGGCACCGCCTGCGACGACGGCGACGCCTGCACGCAGGTCGATGTCTGCCAGGACGGCGCCTGCGTCGGGGCGAGCCCCGTGACGTGCCCTCCCCCGAGCGACGCCTGTCACGTGCAGGGCACCTGCAGCCCCTTCACCGGCGTGTGCTCCAACCCCCTCGCGCCCAACGGCACGGCGTGCGACGACGGCAACGCCTGCACGCAGGTCGATGTCTGCCAGTTCGGGGCCTGCTCCGGATCGAGCTGGGTCGTCTGCACGGCCAGCGACCCCTGCCACGTGCCGGGAGCCTGCGATCCGACCACGGGGGCGTGCTCCAGCCCCGCCGCGCCGGACGGCACCTCGTGCCCGGGCGGCTCGTGCGTTGCGGGCATGTGCGTGGGCGGAGCCGGCGCGAGCACGAGCACGACCGGGACCGGAGGCGCGAGCGCGAGCAGCTCCGCGGCGGCCGGGACCGGGGGCGCCAGCATGAGCAGCGCCGCCACGACCGGGACCGGAGGCGCCGGCACCAGCAGCACGAGCACCACGACGGGGACTGGAGGCGCCATCGCCAGCAGCACCACGACCGGGACCGGAGGCGCCGGCACCAGCAGCACCACGACCGGGACCGGAGGCGCCGGCACCAGCAGCACCACGACCGGGACCGGCGGTGCCAGCACCAGCAGCACCACGACCGGGACCGGCGGTGCCGGCACCAGCAGCAGCACGAGCACGAGCACGAGCACGAGCACGAGCACGGGCACGAGCAGCAGCGGCAGCGCCACGACCGGATCCGGCAGCAGCGCCGTCGGGACCGGAGGAAGCGGAGGGGACGGTGGGACGGGGACCGGCCCCATCATCACGGCCGCCGGTGGAGGGTGCGGTTGCCGGACGGCGGGCGAGGGGACGGGGAGTCGGTCGTGGATGGCGGGCCTCTTCGCGCTCGTGCTCCTCCGGCGCCGGCGCGCGCGGTCGGCCTGATCCGGGTGGACAGTTCGCCGAAAGCGATCTACCGACACCCCCGCAGATGCGACGAGGTGGCGGATGACGGGCGCGGAGCCGCAAGGAATTCGCGTCGGCGGGCGGCTGGAGATCATGGCGCTGCCGGGGCTGCCGATCATCCAGGCGGGCGCCGATCTCGCCGAGCTGGTGGCGGGCGGGCTCGGGCGCGCGGGGATCGCGCTCGCGGACGGGGACGTGCTCGTGATCGTGTCGAAGGCGGTCTCGCGGGCGGAGGGGCGCTTCGTCGACCTCACCACCGTGACGCCGGGCGATCGGGCGCGCGCCGTCGCCGCCCAGACGGGCAAGGACGCGCGCCTCTGCGAGCTGATCCTGGGCGAGTCGTCGAGCGTGTCGCGCTCGGGGCCCGGCGCCCTGGTCGTGCGGCACCGGCGGGGGTTCGTGTCGGCCGACGCGGGGATCGACGCGAGCAACGCAGCGCCCGCAGATGCGGAGGCCGGCTCGGGCCCGTGGGCGCTGCTCCTGCCGGCGGATCCGGACGGGTCCGCCGCACGCGATCCGCGCGGCGCTGGAGGCGCGGGCGGGGGTGCGCATCGGCGTCGTCATCAGCGACTCGTTCGGGCGGCCGTTCCGGCTCGGGACCGTGGGGGCCGCGATCGGGGTGGCGGGCTTGCCCCCGCTCTGGGACCAGCGCGGCGGGGTCGACCTCTTCGGCCGCGTCCTTCAGCAGACCATCACGGCGCTCGCGGACCAGGTGGCGGCGGCGGCCGATCTCGGTCGCCGGCCAGGCCGCGGAGGGCCGCGCCGCCGTGCACGTGCGCGGCCTCTCCTTCCCCGCCGGCGAGCACTCCGCGACGGACCTGTACCGGCCGCACGATCGGGATCTCTACGCATGAACAAGGTGGTCGCCCTCTCCGGCGGCGTCGGCGGCGCCCGCTTCGTCCACGGCCTCTCGCGCGCCCTCCCCTCCGACCAGCTCACCGTCATCGTCAACACGGGGGACGACTTCCAGCACTGGGGGCTCCACATCTCGCCGGACGTGGACACCGTGATGTACACCCTGGCGGACCTCGCGCACGAGGAGCGCGGCTGGGGCCTCGCGGAGGAGTCGTTCCACGCGCTCGAGATGGTGCGGCGCTACGGGGGCGAGGCCTGGTTCCAGCTCGGCGACCGCGACCTTGCCACGCACCTGCTCCGCACGCAGGCCCTCGCCCGCGGCGAGGCGCTGCACGAGGTCACGGCGCGCCTCTGTCGCGCGGTCGGCGTGGGCCCCCGCATCCTGCCGATGGCCGACGGCCCCTGCCGGACGATGATCGAGACGCGCGAGGCCGGCACGCTCTCGTTCCAGGACTGGTTCGTGCGCGAGCGCGCCAAGCACGCGGTGCGCGCCGTCCGCTTCGAGGGCGATCCGCCGCCCGCGCCCGGCGTCGTCGCCGCCATCGAGGCGGCGGACGTGGTCATCTTCGGGCCGTCGAACCCGTACGTCTCGATCGATCCCATCCTGACGCTGCCCGGCGTCCGCGCCGCGATCGCGAGGCGCCCCGTCTTCGCCGTGAGCCCCATCGTCGGCGGCCGCGCGGTGAAGGGCCCGCTCGGGACGATGATCCCGGAGCTGACGGGCGCGCCGGCGCTCGGCCGCGGCGATCGTCCGGCACTACGGGGGCCTGCTCTCGGGGATGGTCGTGGAGCGCGGCGACGAGCACGGGATCGAGGGGGTGCGCGTCCTCGCGTGCGACACGGTGATGGGGAGCCGCGCCGACAGCCTGCGGCTCGCGCGCGAGGTGCTGGCCTTCGCCGAGCAGAGCCTGCGGCCGGGGACGTCATGAGCCTCTGGGCCCTGGTCCCGGCGAAGTCGTTCGCCCGGGCCAAGTCGCGCCTCGACGCGGTCCTCGGCCCGGACGATCGCGCCCGCCTTGCCCGCGCGATGCTCGAGCACGTCCTCGGCGGTGCTCGCCGCGTCCGCCGCGGTGGGCGGCGTCATGGTCGTCACCGACGGCGACGACGTCGCCGCGCTCGCCGAGGCGCTCGGCGCCGTGGCCGTGCGCGACGCCGCGATCCCCCCGCTCGGCGCGATCGTGGACGCAGCCCTCGCCGAGCTGCGCGCTCGGCGCGCGGCGGGCGCGCTGGTGCTGATGGCGGACCTACCGCTGCTCACGGCCGACGACGTGCGGGCCCTGGCGCGGAAGATGGCGGACCACGACGTCGTGGCCGCGCCCGACCTCCACGGCGAGGGGACCAACGCCCTCGGCCTCACGCCGCCCGACCGGCTCCGGACCTCGTTCGGCACGCGCGACAGCCTCCGCCGCCACCTGCGCGACGCGGAGCGCGCGGGCCTCCGCGTGGACGTGCACCGGAGCGACGGGCTCGCCTTCGACGTGGACGAGCCGGCGGACATCGCGCGCCTGCCGCCCGGGATGAGGGCGCGAAGCAGCGTGTGACGCGCAGGCGCCCAGCGCGTGTGGAACCCCGGGCGTCAGCCAGGTGACCGGAGCCGCGGCCGTCAGGCCGCGAGCAGCTTGGGTCAGCCCCCCGACGATGCCTTGATGATCATCGCGGAGACGAGAAAGTCGTCCTTCACCGCCGCCACGAGCGGCGTGAGGGCGGAGGCCATGGCCGCAGGGTCGTCGCCCGTGCTCGCGCGCACGACGAGCGACCGCGCGAGGATCGCGGCAAAGTCCGGCGGCATGGGGATGGGGAAGCCCGAGAGCTCACCCAGGACCCCCGCCTCGTCGGGGAAGGCGGCCAAGCAGAGGGCGTCGATCACCGCGTCGGCCAGCGCCGGCAGCACCTCGACGCGCGCCAGCGCCTCCTTGGCCAGGTAGGCGCTCGTCACGCGCACCTGGCGCTGGAGGGCGCGCACCACGTCCTGCCCCAGCGCCGCCTGCCAGCGCGCGATCTCGCCGGCCCGGCTGGCCTCGTAGCCGCCGGGGGGTGCGTCGGAGGTGGGGACGAGGGTGGCGAGCATGTCCACCGAGGTCTCGTCGACCACGACGCCGCGCACCGCGATCGAGATCGTGCCCGCGCAGGAAGCCGACGAGCAGGCGGGCGGCCGCGTCCCTGGCCAGCGGGGGCGACGAACTGGCCCATCGCCGTGGGCGAGGTGCCCGGCGGCATCAGGAGCGACTGGATGGACCGCATCTGGCTCGACGCGCGGCGGCGCATCGGCGGGGCGGCGCGGTCGGAAGGGATGCGGCCGGAGGGCGTCGGCCGGTACCCGGAGGGGATGCCGCCGGAGGGCGCGGGCGGCGGCCGGGCCGGCCGGGCGACGCGAACGAGGTCGGTGTCACGCCGTTCCACGAGGCGGCGGGGGCGGCCCGGGGACGGGGGGCCGGCTGGAGGGAGGGCGACCGGCAGGGGGGGCGGCGGCCGGCGGGGGGCGGCTGCTGGAGGGGGGCGGACGCTGCCGGGCGGGGGCGCGGCGGGGAGCTGGGTGGACGACGCGCAAGGTGCCGGAGGCGCGGCGCAGCTCGTCCGAGAGGGCCGGATCGCCGACGACGTGGAGGGCGGCCAGCTCGACGGCGCGGGCCTTGGCGACGTCGCTCGGGTAGCGCGCGGTGAGATCGGCGCTGAGCTGCGCTCGGCGCCGATCACCGGCCGTGGTCGGGCGCCTCGCGCAGCAGCGCGACGGCCAGCGCGGCGCAGCGATCGGCGGCGAGGTCGGCCTCGTCCTTGCCGCTGCGGCTCGACGAAATGGATGGTCAGCTTGCCGCGCACGCGGTGCCCGCTCTGCGTGGCCGCCGTGACCACGCGCGAGGCGAGCTCGATATCTGCCGGGTCGCGCCCGAATGGCCAGAAGCCCATCTCGGTCCGACATTGTCGACCCGAGCCGGGGCCGGAGGGCGAACTCTTCGCAATCGAGGGGCTCTTCGGCCGGACGCGGGGGGACGGAGACGTAGCGGTTGCCGCCGCTCGTAGAAGCGCCAGGGCTTGCGTGCCCATGCGCCAGCGTAGTCGACGTTGATGCGGGGCGGAGCGGCAGACGCGCGCGCGCGCCCGCCCTCGGGGCGAGGAAAATCTCCGGGACGGCGCCCGCCTCCAGGGCGCAGAGGTCGACGCCGTAGGCGGCCGCGTCGAGGCCGAGCGCGGCGCAGAGCTTGCCCGGGCCATTCGTCAGGCGGACGCTGCCGGGCTCGAGGCCGCGCCTGGCGGCCATCCACGCCGCGCCCAGCACGGGCTCGACGGCGCGCACCAGGATGGCGTGCGGGTGCCCTTCGGGGCCGACGACGACGTTGAAGGCCCAGTGCATGCCGTAGAGGAGGAACATGTAGGCGTGGCCGGGCGGGCCGAACATGACCTCGGTGCGCCGCGTGCGCCGCCCGCCGGCGCTGTGGGCGGCGAGGTCTTCGGGCCCGCGGTAGGCCTCGCACTCGACGATGCGGCCGGCGACGACCCCTCCGGGACGCGGTGCACCAGGACGTTGCCGATGAGTGGCGGGGGCGACGTCGAGCACGCTCCCCTCGTAGAAGGAGCGAGGAGGGGGGATGGGGGCACAGCCCGGCGCGCGACGGGCGGCGCCCCCGTCGTCGAACGTCACGTCTCGATCCCGAGACGCTTCAGCCGGTAGTAGAGCGTCGTGCGCTGGATGCCCAGCGACCGCGCGACCTCCGCCTTGTTGCCGCCGCAGCGCTCCAGCGCCGCGAGCATCTCGCGCCGCGCGATCTCGTCGAGCTGCGAGTCGAGATCGATCTGCGCCCCCCCGCAGGCGGCGGCGCGCTGGGCGAGCGCCCCTCCCCGCCCTGCCCGACCGACGCCCCCACGCCACCCGCCTGAGCCAGCGACGCAACGCCCCCTGTCGGAGCCGGCGACGCAACGCCCCCACCCGGAGCCAGCGACGACGAACCCCCGGGCTGGTCCGCTGGGGCCGGGGCCCCAGCGGAGAACGTAACCGACCGAGAGAGCACGAGGTGCTCGGGCTGGATCACGTCGCTGCGCGATAGGATCGCGGCGCGCTCGATCACGTTCTCCAGCTCGCGCACGTTGCCGGGCCAGCCGTACGCCTCGAGCCGGGCCACCGCGTCGGACGAGAGCGAGGTCGCCGCCCTCGGGTTGCGCTGCGCGTACTTGCGGAGAAAATGCTCCGCGAGCAGGCGGACGTCGCCGATGCGCTCGCGCAGGGGGGGCACCCGCACGGTGAACACGGAGAGGCGCGAGACCAGCTCGGGGAGCACGTCGCCGCCCTTCGAGCCAGGCGTCCTCGATCGAGGACGTGAGGGAGAGCACGATGCGCACGTCGACGGGGATGGCCTCCGTCGCGCCGATGCGCTCCACCTCGCCATCGGTGAGCACGCGCAGGAGGCGGCCCTGGAGCGACGGGGAGAGCGCGGCCGGGTCCTCCAGGAAGATCGTGCCGCGGTGGGCCAGCTCGAAGCGGCCGGCGCGGTCGTCGAAGGCCCCGCCGGCGGCTCCACCGGCGCCGCGCCTCCACCCGAAGAGCTCGCGCTCGAGCGCGTCGCCGCGGAACGCGGCGCAGGTCACCTTGACGAAGGGGCGCTCCTCGCGGGGCGAGCCCACGTGGAGGGCGCGCGCCACCACCTCCTTCTCGGAGCCCTGCTCGCCCTCGATGAGCACCGGCGACGAGGTCGGCGCGCCGAGCGCGATGCGCTCGGCGAGCTCCCGCGTGGCGGGGCTCTGCCCGGCGATCTGGCCGAAGTCGATCGGGTCGCGCTGCTCGCGCTCGAGGTAGCCCGCGTACTGCGCGAGCTGCTCGCGGAGCCGCCGGTTCTCCCGCACCGTGGCGAAGCCCGAGATGGCCTGCCGGAGGATGATCGTGAGCTCCTTCGCTGTCCCACGGCTTCTGGATGTAGCGCTCGACCGCGCCCGAGTTGAGCGCGTCGATGAGCACGGGAAGATCCGTGTACGCCGTGAGGAGGATGCCGACGGCGTCCGGGCGCCGCTCCTTGGCCTTCTTGAGGAAGTCGACCCCGCTCATCCCAGGCATCCGCTGATCGCTGACGACGACCGCGGCGTCGAGCCTCTCGAGGAGCTCGAGCCCCTCCTCCCCCCCGAGCGCGTAGTGCAGCGAGAACGACTTCCGGAAGGCGAACCGGAACGCGTCCAGGTTGTCCTCTTCGTCGTCGACGACAAGGATTTCGAAGCTCCGCCAGTCGAGATCACGCATCGGGAGGGCCAGGGCCGGGGGTGGAGACGTACTCCTCGTACTACGGATCCGGGCCCGCGTCCCACGACCACCGGACGCCGGGGCACGCGGGTAGGCGAAGCGCCCGCCCCGTCCCTTGCGGGTGGAGGGGGTGAACGTGAGCTATGCTAGGCTCGGCGCCCCCACGGAGGATCGGTCATGCTGGACGAGGTACTGAAGGAGCTGCGCACCGGGATCGAGAAGGCCATCGAGGCCCTCCGCCGCGACCTGTCGAAGGTCCGGACCGGGCGGGCGCACGCGGGCATGCTCGACAGCCTCCGCGTCGACTACTACGGCGTCGCGACCCCCGTGCACCAGATGGCGACAGTCTCGGTCCCGGAGCCCCGCCTCATCACCATCAAGCCCTGGGAGAAGGGGCAGGTGAAGCACATCGAGAAGGCCATCCGCGAGAGCGACCTGGGCTTGAACCCGCAGACCGACGGCGAGCTCATCCGCCTCCCGATCCCAGCCCTAACGGAGGAGCGCCGGAGGGAGATGGTCAAGCTGACCAAGAAGCACGGCGAGGAGTGCAAGGTCGCCGTGCGCAAGCACCGCCGCGACGCGAACGAGATGATCGATTCGCTCGACAAGGACGGCGACGTGAGCGGCGACGACGCCGACCGCGCCAAGAAGAAGGTCGAGGAGATCGTCGCCGACGGGGTCAAGCAGGTCGATAACGTCATCGCGGCCAAGGAAAAGGACATCCTCGAGGTCTGACCCGCGGGGAGACGAGGGCTCGTAGGGTGAGGGCCCCGTCCAGGGGTCGCTTGACAGCGTCGCGACCGCATGAAAACCTCGTTCTCGAACTCGGAAACGCTTCTCCCGCACCGGCCCATCGCAGGCGAGCCCTAGAAGGATCAGCACAAGCCATGCGAGCAATCGCATCAGGTTTGACGGACGTCGGTCTGCAGCGCGATCACAACGAGGACAGCTACGCCGTCCTATCGGAGTACGACCTGTTCATCGTTGCGGACGGCATGGGCGGGCACCGCGCAGGAGACGTCGCCAGCCGCCTCGCCACGGACGCGATCGCCGAGTTCTTCCGCTCGACCGCGCAGGAAGACGCGACCTGGCCTTTCCACTTCGACACGAGCCTCTCCGAGGACGAGAACCGCCTCGTCACGGGCATCCGCGTCGCGAACCGCCGCATCTACGACCGGAGCATCCGCTCGCGCGACTGCGCAGGCATGGGCACCACCGTGGTGGGGGCCCTCTACTCGCGCAAGAAGAACCGGCTCTTCGTCGGCCACGTGGGCGACAGCCGCGCCTACCGCGTGCGGAACGAGCACATCCAGCAGCTCACCCGCGATCACTCGCTCATCAACGACTACCTCCTCGCCATGCCGGAGCTGACGGAGGAGCAGCGGGCGGAGCTGCCCAAGAACGTGATCACGCGCGCGCTCGGGATGCAGGACAGCGTCGCGGTCGACCTGGTGAGCGACGAGCCGCAGCTCGGCGACGTCTACCTGCTCTGCTCCGACGGGCTCTCCGGCATGCTCACGGACGACCAGATCCTCGGGGTGGTCTCCTCCAGCCCGGACACCAACGAGATATGCCGCAACCTCATCCAGAGGGCCAACGAGCACGGCGGCGAGGACAACATCACCGCGCTGGTGATCCGGTTCGAGGAGGTGCCCGTCGACGAGATCGGGCAGCGCACGACGCAGGCGCCCCCCGAGTCCGCGCCGGAGAGCAAGGCCGCGGCGAGTAGCTGAGCGGTCACCTCTTCCCCCATACCCCCCGGCCCTGCTGGTCGAGCTCACACCGGGAGGTGGCCGCGGGCGGCGGACGATCGTACGCTGCCGGAGCGTTTCTTCGTCGCTCCGATGCGCCCCCTGCTCGCTCTCCCCCTCCTCCTCCTCGTGGCCTGCACGGAGCGCCACGTCGCCGGCCCGCCGCCCGCGGACGGCAACCCCGCGCCCGCGACCACCGAGGCGGCGAGCACCGTCGCCTCCAGCGCCGCGAGCCCGACGCCCCCGGCGGCGGCCGGAGACGCCTCCTCCTGGCAGGAGTCCGTGCGGCTCGAGCGCTGGGTCGAGGCCGCCGCCCGCATCGACGCCCTGCCCGAGGATGTGCGCTCGCGCCCCGAGCTGCGCTACGTGCGGGCGCGTGCGGCGGTGGGCACGGGCGACGGGGCGCGCGCCGTCACCCTGCTCGAAGGGCTCGAGCCCGCGCTCCCGCTGCTGGCCGCCGACATCGCGCGCTGGCGCGCGGAGGCCGCAGCTCCTCTCCGGCCCGTACGCGCCCGCGGCCGCGTACTTCGCAAAGGAGCACACCGCGGCGGATCTCACCCGCGCCGCCGAGGCGTACGCGAAGGCCGGCGACATGGCCGCCGCCCGCGCCACCGCCAATCGCGCGGTGGCCGCCGCGTCCCGCGGAAAGGGCCCGCGGGAGGAGGCGGCCGCGCGGGCGAAGCGGGCCGAGCTGGCCTTGTCCCAGGGAGGCGCGCCGGGCGACGCGCTCGCCGAGCTCGATCTGCGCTGGGTGGTGGCGCACGCGGCCGGGACGCCCGAGGGGCGCGCCGCCGCCGCCACGCTCGATCGGATCACGACGGCCGGCCCCCCCAGGCCACCGGCGCCCGCATCGGACCCTTCCCACCCGGAGGCGCCCAAGTCCCCGCCGCAGGCGTCCGCCACGGCCTCCGCGGTTTCCGTGGTCCCTACCGCAGCGCGCCCCCCCGCCCGTCCTCCCCCGCCGCCTCCCCTCCCCCCGGGCATGCCGCGGGGCGAGGCGCTGCACGCCCGGGCGATGGCGCTCTTCCGCGCACGTGACAACGACGCCGCCGCGAAGGCGTTCCACGCCGCGGTCCTCGGCCGGAGCGGCCACGAGGCGGAGGATTCTGCACTACGAGGCGCGGTCGCTCGCGCGGGAGGATCGCGACGAAGAGGCGCTCAAGGTCTACCGCCAGGTGGTCCTCCGCTACCCCAGGAGCGCGTTCGCCGAGAAGTCCGCGTACCTCGCGGCGCGCATCGACCTTCAGGCAGGGCGCTTCGAGGAGGCCGCGCAGGAGTACACGCGCTACCTCGCGACGTACCGCAAGGGGGAGCACCGCGACGAGGCCGTGTACGAGCGGGCGCTGACCTGGCTCTCCGCGGGCAACAACGTCGCTCCGGGCGTGGACCAGCCGCAGAACGGCAAGGCTCGTCTCGCGAGCGCCGCGAGCGGGGCCAAGGCCCACGCCGCACAGGCGTGGAAGGAGCTTCTCGGCGCTCGAGGCGAGGGCGCACGACGACCGCGCCGCGCGCCTGCGAGAGCTTCTGGGCGTCGCCTCGTACCGCATGGGGGATCGCGAGGCGGCGGTGGCGGCGTGGACCGATCTCGGCGCTCCACCAGCCGTTGACGTGGTCCGCGCTGACCGCGCGCGCCCGGCTCGCGGACGCCGGCGCGCCGGTGCCGCCCTGGATGCCGCCCGACGCCACCTCGCCGCGACCCACGACGGCCCTGGACCTCAAGCTGCCGCCCGGGCCCGCGCTGCTCGCCTCGCTGGGCCTGGACGGCGACGCCGAGAGCCGCCTCTCCGCGGAGGAGCGCCAGGCGATCGCACCCTACGCGGGGCACGAGAGCGAGGCGCTCTGCGGCCTCTACGGCCTGCTCAGCCGCGCGAAGCGGCGGTACCGCGTCGGCATCCACACGGTGGACGGCTCGTGGCTCATGCGCCCGCCCTCCCCGGCCGAGCGCTGGGCCTGGGACTGCGTCTACCCGCGCCCCTTCGCGTCGGGCGTCCGCGCGCTCGAAGAGGAGCACGGCCTGCCGCACGGCCTCGTCTACGCCGTGATGCGCCAGGAGAGCGGCTTCGACCCGGCCATCGTCTCCCCCGCGAGCGCGGTCGGCCTGATGCAGCTCATGCCCGCGACCGCCAGGCAGGCGGCGATCGAGCTCTCGCTCCCCTTCGACGAGGCCGACCTGACCCGCCCGGACGTGAACCTCCGCCTCGGCGCGTTCTACATCGCCAAGCTGCTCAAGATGTTCCAGGGCAGCGTCGCGCTCGCCGCCGCCGCCTACAACGCCGGCCCGCGCGCCGTCTCGCGCTGGCTCTCGGCCTCGACCGACCGCGACCTCGACCTCTGGGTGGCGCGCATCCCCTACGAGGAGACGCGCACGTACGTGGCGCGCGTGGCCCAGAACCTGATGCGCTACCAGTGGCTCGAGGGCGGCGACGCCGCGGTCGGCGAGTGGGCGCTCACGTTGCCGGGCGACGCAGAGGTGCCGGCCGACGCCTACTGATCGCCAGCGCAAGCGAGCGTTCCGAGCCCGAGCCCGAGCCCGATTCGCTGGCGTTCAGGCTCGGGCTCGGGCTCGGATTTCGTGAAGACGCCCCCCTTGCGGTGCGCCCGGGGCCTCCCCAGAGGAAGGGCAGACGTCGGCGCAGCCGCTGCTCCGTGCAGCGTGGAACCGGCGGTCGCAGCCCCGAAAGGGAACGCACCGCCGGGGACGAGCGCCGGCGCCGCCCCGGCAGCTCCGGCTGCCGGGGTTATTTTGTTTTGTGCGCCGGGGTCGCCGGCCTGACGGCACGGCGTTCCATCGCTGGCGTCAGACCCGCTCGAGCACGACGACGGGGATCTCGCGCGCGGTCTTCTTCGCGTAGTCGTCGTAGTATTTCCAGACCGTGTTCGCGAGGCGCCAGAGCCGCTCGCGCTCCTCGCCCTTCGCGACACGCGCGCGGGCACGGAACACCTGGTCCTTCACCTGCAGGCCGACCTCGGGCGTCTTCTCGATGTTCTGGTACCAGCCGGGGTGCTCGGGCGCGCCGCCCTTCGACGCGATGATGACGTAACGGTCCCCGTCCTGCACATAGATGAGCGGGACCGTCCGCTGCTCGCCCGTCTTCCGCCCCATCGTCGTCAGGAGCAGGATGGTCGAGCCCTCTCGCCAGTCGTGCCCCACTGCGCCTCCGGTCTCCCGGTAACGGCGCACGTGCTCATCGCCGAACAAGCTGTTTGCCTCGCTCACGCACCACCTCCGTCGGATCGCGATCCGCTCCACGCGGTCGCCGGCATCGTTAGTACTACAGTTGCCGAAGGGCGCTCGAAGAACGCTCGGGCCCAGCCGTTGGAACCGCGTCTTCCGAGCGCTGCCGGAGACGATGGCGCGCTTCCGGAGACGGCGGCCGGCGGCCGGAAACGCTGTCGATTCGTCGGAGCGGCCGTCGCGCTGCCGGACACGAGGGTCGATCTGCCGGACACGACGTTCAATCCGCCGGACGTGACGGCGCGCAGCCGGCCGTCACGGCGCGCTTCCGGAGACGCCTTCCCGTCAGCGGGAACGGCGCCGCGCGCAGCCGAACACGCCACCTCCGGCGTCCGGCGATGATTTCCGGCCGCCGGCCGTGCCGCACGTCTGCCGGAGACGACGGTCAATCCGCCGGCCGTCACGGCGCGCCGCGGGAGGCGACGATCGATCCGCCGGCCGACGCGGCGCGCTGCCGAACAGTCGATTCCCGCTGCCGGAATCGATTTCCCGCCAGCGCGCGCGGCGTGGCGCGCAGCCGGCCACGACGCGTCGGACGCGCGACGAGGACTCCCGGCCGCCGGCCGGCGCGGCGCGCTGCCGGCCTTCGCGGCGCGCAGCCGGAAGACGATTTCCCTCCGCTGGCCGGCACGATCGATCCGCGGGAGACGCGGGCGCGCAGCCGGCCTTCGCGGCGCGCAGCCGGGCGCGCCGTCCGGCGGATCGATTCGACGGTCGCCCCGCCATCTTCGAAGGTCGCCCGCCGCGCTCGAAAAAAGGATCGCCGGGACGGGCGAGACGTGCGAGCGTCGAGCACCGTGAGCGAACGGCCGGAGGGGGCGGGCGGCGAGGCGGGGGAGATGGGCGGCGTCTCGCTCTCCCGGTACGCGGGCGTGCGCGCGGGGGTCGGCGAGGGGTTCGATCTGGCGCTGGTGCTGGCCTGCGAGGAGGTCGACCCAGCGGCGTGGCCCCGCGCGGAGCGGGCGTGGGGCGCGCGTCTCGCCGAGGAGGTGGACCCGACCGAGGGGCTGGCCGCCGACTACGCGGAAGCCCTGGCCCAGGCGCAGGAGCGCTACGGGCGGCGCATCCGGCCAATCGACGAGGACCTGCGCGCCTGGCTGGATTTCCGCCGCGCCTTCGAGCTCGCCGACAATCCCCCTGGGTTCCTCGCCCCGCTCGGCGTCAAGCCGCTCGAGGTCGCGCGCCTCCACCGCACGTGGTCGCGGAGGCTGGCCGAGGACGCGTCGCTCGCCGAGCAAGCGCGCGCCGTCGTCGCGGAGGAGCGAGGCCCGGTGGCCGCGCTCTCGCCGGAGCGGAAGGTGCTCGAAGCCCCTCCTCCCGCCATCCTACCCGCAGCCGAGCCCCCTCCTCCGGAGCCTCGCGCGGCGCGCATGGAAACTCCAGCGACCACCTCGGGCTCCGAGGAGCCGGGTGAAGCACCTCCTCTCTACGTTCCCCTCCCCGGCTGGCCGGCGGCGGACGGGGCCGCGCCGCTCCCTGCGCGCCCGGACCGCGAAACCCTTCCACGCCCGCCCGCCCAGGCGCCCGCGGTGTGGCACACCCCCGTGCCCACGCCATCGCCGGCGGCCTTCGCGAGCGCGGAGTTCGACGAGTCCGTCGACACCCTGCCAGGAGGGCCCTCGCCGCTGGCCCGCCCCGCGCTCCCCTTCTCCCCCGACACGGCGCCCATCCCAGCTTCGATGACGGCACCTGCCCCCGAGGCGGCCGCTCGCCCCGCGCGTCGCAACGTGCCGATTACCGCCGAGCTGCCCGTCTTCCCGGGCCCCGAGCTCGGGGGGACGCTCATCGGCACCGTCTCGCCGTTCCAGTCGGCGCTTCCCTTCACGCCGAAGGAATCCGCCCCGGCGGCAGCCGCTCGCGCCGCACGTCGTGACCCGCCGATGACGGCCGCGATGCCCGTCTTCCCGTCGCCCGAGCTCGGGGGCACGGTGATCGGCGCCGTCTCGCCTTTCCAATCGGCGCTCCCCTTCACGCCGGCGAGCACACGCGCGGAGCGGACCCCCGGGCCGTCCGCCCCCGACCCGCCCACGCAGCCCGACATGGAGGGCACGGCGCCCGCCGGCCCTTCGCCGCTGCGCGCCGCGCTCCCCTTCAAGAAGGCGGAGGCCGTCGAGCGCCCTCCCCCGGTGCCTCCCGCGTCGAAGCCCGGCCACTCCGAGGCCCGGCCGGAAGGCGCGCTCACCGGCGCCGCGGCGAGGATCACGCTGGCCCACCACGCTTCGCTGACGGCCGAGATCGCGGTCGCCCCCGGCAACGCCGCGGCGGTCTACCAGCGCTACGGCATCGCCGCGCCCGCCGAGGCACAAGCCCTGGATCGCGCATGGCGCGAGCGGCTACGGCTGAACCCCGCCGAGCAGCAGGAATGGCAAAGGCTCTACGCCACTTACTATGCGTACTGGGCCGCGCGCCCACACGACAAGAACGTGCCCCCCCGTTGACCGACCCCGGGTCGCGCGTTACCAACTGTCTTCCACGCGGCGTCCACCCTCCCGCTTGAAATGTTCACCAACGCTTCCCCGTTCGCCGCCCTCGGCGTCCCCTACATCGCGCCGGACGGGCGGGAGGTGGTCGTCGCCGTCGTGAAGGCGACGTTCCGCCGCGCGCGCGACGGGCGGCTCCGGCGGGCCGGCGCGCAGGGGCCCGTGCGCATCGCCGACGTGATGTACGATCCGGAAGGTCCGCCCCACGACGGCGCGGCGGGGGCGCCGCTGGAGACCAGCGTCCGCTATCCGTCGGAGATCGGCACGGAGAAGCGCGGCGCCAACGTGGTGGTGGTCGGGGAGGCGATGGCCAAGAACAAGGCCACGGTGGTGGACGTGGTGGTCCAGGTGCGCGAGCGGAAGGCGCCGCTCCGCGTGCACGGGGCGCGCGTCTACTACTCCTCGCTCGGCAAGATCGCGTTGAGCCCGGCGGCGTCGTTCGAACGCAAGCGCATCGTCTACGAGCACGCCTACGGCGGGAGCACGGCCAACTTCACCGTGGTGGAGCGGAGGAACCCGGTGGGGCTCGGCGTCGCGAAGAGCCGCGCCGAATCTCGTGGACAAGCCGGCGCCGAGCATCGAGCACCCGGCGCAGCCCATCACCTCGGCGAGCGACACGCCCGAGCCCGCCGGCTACGGCGCCATCTCCACCCACTGGGCGCCGCGCAGCACCTTCGCGGGGACGTTCGACGACGCATGGAGGGCGACGCGCATGCCGCTCATGCCGCTCGACTTCGACGCGCGCTACTTCAACGTCGCCCACCCCTCGCTGCAGTTCGAGGAGGGCCTCGCGCCGAGGGATCCGATCGCCATCCTCGGCATGACGCCCGAGGGGCTCTGGCAGGTCGAGCTGCCCGCACTGCCCATCGTGGTGCGCGGCAAGCTCGACGACGGGCGCACGATCGAGCACCGCCCCGCGGTCGACCTGGTGCTCGTGGAGCCGGGCGACGATCGGCTCGAGCTCTCCGCCCGGTGCTCGTTACCGAAGGGCCGCGGGCGCACGCTGCTGCGCGAGATCCAGGTGGACGTCGATGGCTGAGCCGCGCGGAAAGGCGGAGCCGGCGTCGAACACGCTGGAGGGCGTCGGCCTCGCGCAGTACGCGACGATCACCGCCGGGCTCGCCGACGGGCTCCCGCTCGCGGACATGCTCGGCTTCGCGCGCGTGGAGCCGCGGGCGTGGGCGCGCGCCGAGGCGGCGTGGGAGGCGCGCCTCCTCGACAATCTGGAGGCCGACGGCCCGCTCGCCGACGCGCTCGACGAGCGCTTCGCCGAGGCGCTCGGGCGCTGGCAGCGCCCCTTGCCCCCGCTGGACGCGGACCTCCGCGCGTGGCTCGACTTCCAGCGCGCGTGGGCGCACGAGGAGGACTCGGACGCGTTCCTCGCGCGGCAGGGGATGCACGCCGCGGACCTGATCCGCCTCCGCACGCTGTGGAACGAGCGGCTCCGGGACGACGCGGCGCTCCGGACCGAGGCGGTCTCCATCCTCGCGGGCAATCCCGGCGAGCCGCCCGTCCCCGCGCCCGTCCCCGCCTCGCTCCTCGACCCCCGGAGGGCCCCGTGATCAACCGAGTCACTCTCACCTGCGCCTCCTTCGGTTCCGCCGAGGTCACGCGGGCGCACGGCGTCGAGTCCATGAACGCGATGCCCCGCTTCCGGGCCTCCGTCCTCTCCAGCGACGGCGCCGTCGACCTCCAGCTCGGTGATCGGCGCGGACGCCGCGCTCGGCTTCGCCGACGACGCGGGGGGCGAGCGGGTGGTGCAGCTCTACGTCACCCACGCCTCCTTCGTCGGCGCCCACAAGGACGGCTTCCGCTACGCCCTCGAGCTCTCCGCACGGGTCTCGCCGCTCCTCCTGCGCTCGGGGTACCGCGTCTTCCAGGACAAGACGACGCAGGAGATCGTCGCCGACGTGCTGAAGGACGCCGGTATCCCACCCGCCCAGATCGCGTGGCGCCTCTCCGGGCAGTACGGCAAGCGCGTCTACTGCGTGCAGTACGGCGAGACGGACTGGGCCTTCGTCACCCGGCTCCTCGCCGACGAGGGCATCAACCACTGGTTCGACCACCAGGACGACGGCCAGCCGCTGCTGACCTTCGGCGACGCCAACGCCTCGCACGACTCGATCCACGGCGAGATGACCCTCCGCTTCGACGACCCGAGCGGGATGGTGGGGAGCCCGGGCACCTTCTTCGAGCTCGAGGTCACGCAGGAGCTGGCGATGGGCGCGGTGCACGTCCGCGACTACGACGTGCGCCACCCCGACACGCTCATCGAGGGCAAGGCGGGCGCGGGCGCCTTCGAGCACTACGAGTACCCCGCCTGGGTGCTCAACGCCGACGCGGCCGAGGCGCGGGCCAAGGCGCGCCTCGATCAGCTCCAGCGCTGGCAGGTCCGCGCGACCGCGCGGAGCACGTGCGCCCGGCTCGCGCCGGGCCGCGTCGTGCACATCGAGGGCGCGTCGGACGACGTGTGCAACGGCGAATTCCTCATCGTCGAGGTCGAGCACACGGTGACGCAGAGGAGCCGCGCGGACACCGGGGCGATGGAGGGCTACAAGAACCGCGCCGTCCTCGTGCCGTTCGGCAAGGATCGCTACCACCGGCCGGACCTGCCCCACGGCGCGCCGCGCGTGGACGGCCTGGAGACGGCGACGGTCACGGGGACGGCGGGGGAGGAGATCCACGTCGACAATCTCGGCTCCATCAAGGTGCGCTTCCCGTGGGACCGATCCGGCGCCGGCGACGACAAGTCCTCGCGCTGGGTGCGCTGCCTCCAGATGTCGATGTACGGCTCGATGCTCCTGCCCCGCGTGGGGTGGGAGGTGCCCATCGTCTACGTCGACGGCAACCCCGACCTCCCCTTCGCGCTCGGGCGCCTCTACAACGGCGCCGCCCCCGTGCCCTACGGCCTGCCGGGCAAGAAGGCCACCTCCACGCTCCAGTCGGCCACCTCGCCGTCGAACGGCACCACCCACGAGGTGCGCCTAGGCGACGACGCAGGTGGGATGGAGGCGTTCATCCACGCGACCAAGGATCAGTCGGTCTCGGTGGGCGGCGCCCACACCGTGAAGGTCGGGGCGAACCAATCCGACGACGTGAAGAAGAGCCACACCCTCGGGGTCAAGAGCACGCAGTCGACGACGATCGGGAGCAACCAGACCGTGATCGTGGGCGCGGACTACGAGATCGGCGTCAAGGGCGCGCGATCCGAGTCGATCGGGGGCATGGAGAGCATCGGCGTCACCGGCACCTATACGGTGCAGTGCAAGGGCCTCTACGCGGAGGCCGTCGGCGGCTTCTACGGCCTGGAGTGCAACCAGTCCAACACCACCGTGCAGGGCTCGTTCACCCAGACCGTGGCGGGCGCGATGCTCACCGCCGCCGGGCTCGGCACCAACAACTCGGTCGCGGCCGCGCGCATGGAGGACGTCGGCGGGTCGCGCAGCTATACGGCGCTCGCCTCGTTCGCCGACACCACGATGGGCGCGAAGAAGATCAAGGCCGGCGCCTCCAGCGACGACGCCGGCACCGAGGTGAAGACCTCGGTGAAGGGCCTCGGGATGATCAAGGCCGGCAGCGCCTCTTTCACGGCGTCCGGCCCCTGCGCGGTGGAGGCCAAGAACATCACCATCAACTGCAGCGGGACAATCACCGCCAAGGGCGGCGCCACGCTCACCCTGGGCGGCAACGCCAAGGTCTCCGGGGGCAAGGCGAAGTTCGCCGCCGACAAGACGAAGAAGACCGACACCTCGAAGGTGGGCTGAGCGATGGAAGGGAGCTTTCACCTCAAGATCAAGGACCTGAAGCTGCGCGCGCACCGCGTCGCCGGCGTCGAGCGCGTCCACGCCCCCTACCGGATCGAGGTCACGACCGACCTCACGGACTACGCCTCCGTCGACGCCGACGCGCTGCTCGGCGAGCCCGCCGAGCTCGACCTCGCCTACGAGGACGGCGAGCGCCCCATCCACGGGATCGTCAACGAGGTCGTCCAGACGCAGCGCGGCCACCGCTTCGTCCTCGTCCCCCGCCTCGCGCCCCTCGGCGACTCGTGCAATCACGAGGTCTTCCTCGACCAGGACGCCGTCTCCATCGCCGAGGCCGTGCTGAAGGCGCAGGGCCTCGACGTGGAGAAGCGCGTCTCCCGCACGCCGGCGAAGCGGCACCAGTGCGTCCAGGCGTTCGAGAGCGACCTCGCCTTCGTGAGCCGCATCCTGGCCGAGGAGGGCGTCGTCTACTTCATCGATCACGGCAGCGGCAAGGACGTGGTCGTCTTCAGCGACCACGCGAGCGCCCACGTGCCCATCGCGGGGGGCGAGGAGCTCCCGTTCTCCGAGGGCGAGGACGCGGGCCTGGACGGCGCCGAGTGCGTGGCCTCCGCCACAATCGACCACGCCGTCGTGACCGGCAAGCTCACGCTGCGCGATCTGGACTTCGAGCGTCCGGGCGTCGACCAGACCGCGAGCTCCGGCGACGGCCCGCTGGAGCGCTACGAGTACCCCGGCGGCTACACCGACCCGGACCTCGGCGCAACGCTGTCCGGGATCCGGCTGGAGGAGGCGCAGGCCCGCAAAGTGGTGCTCCGCGGGGTCACCAGCTCGCGCCGCCTCGTGCCGGGCGCGACCTTCAAGCTCACGGGCGCCGGGCGCGACGAGATGAACGCGCGCTGGCTCGTCCTCGAGGTCGAGCACGAAGGCACGGACCACGATGCACGCAACGCCGCGGCCGGACCCAATCGACGCTACCGCGCGTCCTTCGTCGCGGTGCCCGCGGCCAATCCGTATCGCCCGCCCCGCGTCGCGACGCCCACGCTGGGCGGCGTGCAGACCGCCACCGTCACCGGGCCGGGCGGCGCCGAAATCCACACCGAGAAGTACGGGCGCGTCAAGGCGCTCCTGCGCTGGGATCGGCTGCGGAAGAAGGACGACGCGAGCTCCACCTGGTTCCGCCCCGTCCAGCCGCCCACGTCGGGCGGGTTCTTCCTCCCCCGGATGGGGTGGGAGGTGCTCCTCGGCTTCCAGGGGGCGTCCGGGGACATGCCCTACGAGGTCGGGCGCCTCTACAACGCGGAGGCGCCGCCCCCCGATGGCCTGCCCGGGCAGAAGGTGCGGAGCGCGTTCGGCACCCTCACCACGCCGGGCGGCGGCAGCGCCAACCTGCTCCGCATGGACGACACCGCGGGCAACGAGGGCATGCTGCTCAACGCGTCGAAGGACTACAACGAGCGCACCGAGAACGACAAGGGCATCAGCGTCACCGCGAACGAGCTGAACACCGTCGCCGCCGATCACACGCACACCGTCGGCATCCTCCACGCGGTGACGGTCGACGGCGCCCAGAGCTACAGCGTCGGCGCCGTCCGCGACGTGACCACGACGGGCAAGCTCGACATCGGCGCGGCCAGCGAGTCGGTGGCGGTCGGCGGCCTGCGCTTCTTCAAGGTCGGCGGCGACTACGAGACCCACGCGGGCACGCTCACGCGCGCGGTGGTCGGGCTCAAGTCCGAGCTCGCAATCCAGGAGGTGAACCGCCACGTGACCGGCGTCTCCACCGTCCTCGTGGGCGCGAGCTGGACGGAGGTCGGCGGGCTCTCCTCGGCGACGAGCGTGCTCGGCGCCAGCGCCCTCAACGTGGGGGGCGCGTTCAGCGTCAAGGCCAAGGAGTACTCGCTCAAGGCGAGCGGGCTCAAGGAGGACTACAGCTCCCGCACCGTGCACTGCGGCGCCAAGCGCGGCGAGGAGTTCAGCGCCTCGGCCAAGTACACAATCGACGGCGCGATGAGCATGAAGGGCAGCGCGGTCTTCTTCTCCGCGAAGAGCAAGATGAAGATCAAGGCCAGCGGCGTGACCATCACAATCACGTCGAGCGAGATCGAGAATCCAAGGGGACTTCGACTCCTCCGAGGCCAGCGTGGTCACGGGGGAGGACGCGAACGGCTGATTTCTTCCAGGGCGCGCTCGGGCGCCCTCCAACGTCGGTGCGGAGGAGGCTTTCGATGGCGCGAGCGAAGGTGGCCAAGAAGGAGCGTGCGTCGGCCCTCGGGCCCGGCATCCACCCGGCCCGGATCGAGATGCGGGCCCCGGCGTCGGAGTCCACCGTCCAGTTCCGGGTGCGCACCGCGGGTGGAGACGTGCTGCCCGCGCGGCTCGCGGAGGGGTTCGAGGAGGCGTTCGCCGACGAGTGCATGCGCGAGCGGCGCACCGTGATGATCGCGGCGGGCGAGCCTGGTGAGGCGGTGATCCTGGGCGCGCTGCAGACCTCGCGCGCCCTCTCCCGCGATGCGCACGACACGGTGCGGATCGAGGGCAAGCGCGTCGAGCTCGAGGCGGACGAAGAGATCCGCATCCAGGTGGGCAAGTCGACGCTGCGGCTCGACCGGCACGGGGTAGTCAAGCTCGTGGGCCAGAAGATGACGATGGACGTCGCCGCGGTCGTGCGGGTGCTCTCGGCGCTCGTCGAGCTGCCCTGAGGGACCATGGGAACGACGATCGGCAACAAAAGACATCGCGACGACGGGCAGCAGCCACAAGGTGATGACGCCGCCCGCGGTCAGCATGGTCCCGCCCGTGCCGCCCGGCCCGGGCCCGGTGCCGGCGCCGTTCCCCTACATGTCGGGCACCGACTCGGCGTCGAAGACCGAGTCGAAGCTGGAGGCGGGCGGCGACCCGGTGGTCGTGAAGGGCAGCGTCCTCGACGTGCAGCCGCCGGCGAACGCACCCTCGACGCCCCCCGGGATCAAGGACGTGGTCACGCACGCCATGCAGGGCAAGGTGAACGTGACGGAGGGGTCGAGCAACACCAAGGCCAACGGCAAGGAGGTGAGCGCGACCGGGGACGGGACGGCCGTCAACGTGCTGACCGGCAGCGAGCAGGTGGCGCAGGAGGCCCACATGCCGCTGATCAAGGCCGGCGGCGCGGACATGGCCGGGGACAAGGACGGCGAGGACGCCGAGGGAGGAAAGAAGGGGAAGAGGGCCCTGCCGGCGGCGAAGGCGAACGAGTGCACCGACGGTCACCCCGTCAACGTCGCCACGGGGGACGTCGTCGACCAGGCCGTCGACATCACCCTCCCCGGCGCGATCCCGTTCTCGTGGAGCCGGACGTACACCTCGCGCGCCGCTCGCGAGCGCACGACGCTCGGCAAGGGCGGGTGGGCGCACAGCTACGAGCAGTGGGTCGACGAGAATCGATGGCGTCATTTATCACCGCAACGCGGAGGGCCGGGAGGTCGAGTTCGAGCGCGTCGCGCCCGGCGCGAGCGCGTTCAACCGGCGCGAGCGGCTCACGCTGACGGCGGGGAGGGGCCGCGACTATCGCGTCCACGACCATCGCGCCCGCCTCACGAGCGTGTTCGAGCCGCTCTCGGCGGACGGGCCGGCGATGCTGCGCGCCATCCAGGACGCGTACGGCCACGCGATCGCGCTGGAGTACGAGGGGGGGCGCCTCTCGCGGATCGTGGACACGGCGGGCCGCGAGATCCGCGTCCAGAACGACGCCCACGGGCGGGTGACGCGGCTCGAGGTGTGGGCCGCGCCGCCGGCGCCGCCCCCCGACCCGGCGCGGCCCACGGCGCCGGAGCCCATGCCGAGCCTCGAGCTCTGGTTCGACTACGCCTACCACCCGACGGGGAAGCTCGCTTCGGCGACGAACGCGCTCGGGCACGCCGACAGGTACGCGTACGACGCGCTCCACCGGATGGTGAAGACGACGCTGAAGAACGGCGTCTCGTTCTACTACCTGTACGACGATGAATCGGGCTGGTGCATCCGGACGTGGGGCGACGGTGGGCTCCACACGGTGGATCTGAAGCCGGACTTCAAGAAGAAGACGACGCACACGAGCGGGAAGACCGAGCCGCGGATCTACACGTGGAACGACGACGGGCTCGTGTTGCGCGAGGAGACGCTGGACGGGAGCTTCGTCCGGGAGCGTGAGTACGACGCGGACCACTACCTCTTGAGCGAGGTGAACGCGGCCGGAGAGAAGACCGAGTACGCGTATGACGCGCGCGGAAACCGGATCGAGATCGTGGACCCCGCGGGGAACGAGACGCTCGTTGCCTACATCGACGATCTACCCGTGAAGCGCGTCGCCCCCGATGGGCTCACGACGACCTACGCGCACGACGGGCACGGCGCCCTGATGGGAGTCACGTATGCCTCGGGGCTAGCCTACAGGCTAGCGTACGATCGGGATGGACATCTCGCCGAGATCTCCGGTCCCGACGGGCTGATCTACAGCGCGCGGCGCGACTCACGTCACGACATCGTGCAGGAGATCGACGCGCGCGGCGCGCGCACGACCTACGTTCACGACGCGCTCGGGCGACCTCTAGTCCGTTGCGACGCGCTCGGGAAGCTCGACACGCGTCGAGTACGATCGTCTCGGAGCCCCGATTGCGGTCCACCTCCCCGACGGGACCGAGACGCGCGCCGAGTACGACGCGCTCGGGAAGGTCCGCCGCTTCACGGACGCCCTCGGGCGCACGTCCAAGATGACGCACGCCGGGACGGGTGTCCTCGTCGATCTCGAGCGGGCGGACGGGCAGGCATGGCACTTCTCATACGACGAGAGCGAGCGGCTGCGACGGATCAAGAATCCGCGAGCCGAAATGTACCGAGTTCGAATACGACGCCGCCGGCCGAATCGAGCGCGAGCGTACCTTCGACGGGCGTGTAATCGGGTTTCGGTACACGCCCTCCGAGCACGTGGCTCGGATCGAGTATCCCGACGGAACGTGGCGTGATTACTCCTACGACCCACTCGGCAACATCGTCGAAGAGCGTTCGCCGCACGGCTCGATCCTGTTCGAGCGAGACGCGCTGGGGCGCATCGAGAGAGCGATCCTCGACGAGTATGGCGGCAAGGTGAGCACCAGCTTCGAGCGAGATGCCCTCGGCCGCGTCGTCGCCGAGACGCAGGACGGTCGAACCATCCGGTACGAGCACGACGCGCGCGGGCGGCGCTCCGCGCGTATCCTGCCGGGGGGAGAGACGACGCGATACCACTACGACCCGCTCGGCGCGCTGGTCGCCCTGGATCACGACGGGCACAAGGTGGCGATCGAGCGCGACGTACTGGGTCGCGAGACGCGCAAGCACGTCTATCGCAGCCGGGTCGACATCCAGAGCGGGTACGACGCCATGGGCCGGCTGGCACAGCAGCGCGTCTGCGCGCCGGCACCCGCGGGCGGCGGCGCGCACTCCATCCTCTCTCAACGACGGTGGCGCCATGACGCCGCCGGCCGCGTGAGCGAGGTCGATGACGAGCGCTGGGGCACGACGCACTATCAGTACGACGCGATCGGACAGCTCGTCGCAGCCACACGGGGCGCGCATCACGAAGTGTTCGAGTACGACCCGACGGGATCCCTCGTGAACATCCTCGGCGCGCTCGGGGACGGCGGGCGGGCGCAGAGCTGGTCGGTGTTGCCAGGGAACGTGCTCACGAAGACACCGGAGACCCGGTACGAGTACGACCTCCGCGGGCGCCGCGTGAAGAAGCGCGTGGCCCACGCAAACGCTCCGGAGCAGATCACCGAGTATTCGTGGGACTGCCGGGATCGCCTGAGGGAGATCCGCCTCCCGAGCGGGGCACGTGTCCGGTTCACGTACGACGCGTTCTCCCGGCGCGTCCGCAAGGAGGTCGTCCCGGCCGAGCGGAGCGACTTCGCTTCCATGGTGGCGCTGACCCTGGAAAAGGGCCGTTCGGGGCTGCCAGAGCGGCGGGTCGTCGAGTTCCTCTGGGATGGGGACGTTCTGGCTGCGGAGATCGACTCCGCGCGCGGGACGCGCGTCTTCGTGCACCAACCCCGGACGCTGGCCCCCGTGCTCCAGCAGGAGTCGGGCTCGATCTTCACGTACATCAACGACCACCTCGGCACGCCACGGGAGCTGATCGACGAGGACGGACGAGTGGCGTGGGCCGCCGCCTATTCGGCGTGGGGACGCGTCGTCGACACGCAGCGGGATCCCAAGGCGAAGCACGCCGTCAGCAGCCCGTTTCGGATGCTGGGCCAGTACCACGACGAGGAGACCGGAAGCTCGTACGTCCGCTTCCGCTACTTCGACCACGACACCGGCCGCTGGCTCAGCCCGGACCCACTCGGACTCGAAGGCGGGATGAACCTCTTCGCCTTCGCCGGAAGCCCGACGATGTCGGTCGATCCCTTCGGCCTCGCGGACGCCCCGTGTCGCACTCAGGTGCTGCGCGAGCGGCTGATCGCTCACCTGACCGAGGAGCTCGGCATCACCAGGAAAGAGCTGCCTCTCCGAGTATGAGATCTACGTCCACGGCACGACGAGCAAGCGGGTCGACGACTTCGAGATCGATCCCAACAAGAAGCTCTTCACCGCCGTGGATCCCGCGACCGCCGAGATCTTCGCCAACCGAACGGTCGCGAGGGAAGGGGGCGAGCCAGGTGCCGTCGCCATCCTGGTGCCCAGATCCGACGCGAAGGGAACGGGCGCGATCACCAAACCCATCGACGACATGCCGACGCAGCGGGAGACGATCTTCCCTCCCGGATCGTCCGTGAGCAAACGCGGGGACGTGATGCCGCTCCCGGGCAACTTCTTCGACTAGAGAGGCGGGAAGCTCATGAAGATCGGACGGGTCGAGAGATACCGCATCGACGTACCGCTCAAGAGGTCGTACTTGTACGTCTTCGTCGAAGCTAGCGACGCTGCAGCTCGACCCGTGGTGGCGGCGCCTCGTCGACTTCCTCGATGGGCAGGACCGGACGGGGTGCCACCCTCACCCCGACGACCCCGATCGCCTGGTCGAGCAGGCGCTCTTGACAGGAGCGCGGCGCACCGAGCTCGTCGACATCCTCCGCGCGGCCCCCCAGAGCGCGATCGAATCCCATCGGGGCCTGATGCGCGCAATCGAGTTCTTGCCGCGGCACGAGCACGACGTGCCCGTCCGCTATTTCGGTGTCGCGTGAGGAGCTGCCTTCCATGAACGACGTCCTCTTCTCCTGCGCCGGCGCCCCCCTCACGCCCACGGCCCTCACCGGCCGCGAGCGCCTCGGCGAGGTCTCCTCCTTCGACCTCGACCTCGTCTCCCCGCACCCGGTCGATCCCGCGTCCATCCTCGGCCAGCCCGCCGCGATCCTCCTCACGAACACCTTCGGCCAGCGCGAGATCCACGGCACCGTCACCCGCTTCACCGTGGTCGCCACGTCCCAGCCGAGCCCCGCCCGCCGCTACCGCGCCACCGTCCGGTCCGACCTGCACCTCCTCACTTTGCGCCGCAGGACCTTCGTCTTCCAGCACCTCACGGTCCCCGCAATCATCGAGAAGGTGCTCACCACCGCGGGCCTCCCGGGGGACCACGTCGAGAAGCACCTCTCCGCGGACCATGCCGAGCGCGAGTACTGCGTCCAGTACGCCGAGACCGACGCCGCGTTCATCCGCCGCCTGTGCGAGGAGGACGGCCTCTACTTCCGCTTCGAGGCCAAGGACGGGTACGACGCCTTCGTCCTCGAGGACACCTCGACCAGCGCGCCCGCGGCGCCCGACGCGCACCTCACCGTGGTCGACGAGACGAACCTGAGCCCCGACGAGCCCGCCGCGTACGCCTGCACCTCGTCGCGCAAGCGTCGGCCCGGCAAGGTGACCCTGCGCGACTACGATCCTCAGAAGCCCGCGCTCGCCCTCGAGGGCGTGGCCCAGGGCGGCAAGGCCGAGGAGAAGACGACCGAGGTCTACCGCGCGCCCGGCCGTTTCAAGACGCCGGACGACGGCAAGACCCGCGCAGAGGTGCTCCTCGAGAGCCTGCGCGCCGGGGCGCAGACCCTCTCGTTCGAGTCGACCGCGCTCTCCCTCGCCCCCGGCCTCTCGGTCGAGCTCTCGCCCGCCGCGGACTACCCGGGCACCGCGGCCACGGAGGGCAAGTTCTTCATCGTGGAGATCGAGCACGCGTGGCGGAGGGAGAGAGACGCCGAGCGCTCCTTCCGGGTCAAGGCCATCCCGCTCGCAGTGCCCTACCGCCTCGACGTCGTGACGCCGAGGCCGAAGATTCTCGGGCATCCACTCCGCCGTCGTCACCGGCGCCGCCGGCGAGGAGATCCACACCGACAAGGACGGCCACGTCAAGGTCCGCTTCCACTGGGACCGCGAGGGGCCGACCGACGACAAGAGCAGCCTGCCCGTCCGCGTCATGCAGCCCAACACCCCGGGGTCGATGCTCATCCCCCGCGTGGGGTGGGAGGTGCTCGTCGCGTTCGAGGACGGCGACCCGGACCGGCCCTACGTGCTCGGGCGCACGTACAACGCCAAGCAGCCCCCACCCTTCCCCCTGCCGGCGAACAAGACCATCACCGCCCTCTCCACGGTCAGCTCCCCCGGCGGCGCCAAGCAGAACGCTTTCCACATCGACGACGGAGCGGGGCGCCAGCACATGGTGTGGAACGCCGGCTTCGCCAAGACGACCACCGTCGCCAACAACATGGTCACCCAGACCGTCGGCTTCGAAGCGCACGGGGTGAAGGGGAGCCAGACCTGGTCCATCGGCGGGAACCAGACGCTCTCGGTGCAGAACGCGCTCATGGTCTCCGTCGGCTCGCAGAGCGCGTCCGTCAGCGGGATGCAGAAGCTGCTCATCAAGGCCACCGGCAGCACGAGCGTGGGCAGCGAGGCCGTGCTGGTGGGCGGCGCGCTCATCGAGCAGGTGGGCAACCCGGCGACAGGAGCGAAGGCGTTCGCCCAGGCGGCCGTGCTCGCGGGCGTGAGCGAGATCCCCGGCGTCGGCCCCTTCCTCTCCAAAGGCATCACCGCCGGCAAGGCGATGGTCGAGGGGTACGAGAAGGGGGGCTTGAAGGGCCTCACGCAGGCGGCGGAGCAGCAGGCCCTCGGCGAGCTGGCCTCCCACGTCCCGGGGGGCGACGCGCTGGTCGCGGCCGCCGACGGCGCCGGGCTCACGCCCTGGTCCGACAAGGCGCAGGCCAAAGCGGGCGCACAGGCGGCGGGCGGGGGCACCGGAGGGCCCGGCGCGGCGGCGGCGGGCGCGGCGGCGGCGGCGCCGGGGTTCCGCAAGACCATCGTCGACGGGATCATGGCGGAGAGCATCGGCGCCGCCCACACCGTGACGACGCCCGGCTCGATCAAGTGGACGACGCTGGGTGCTTCGAGCTTCGCCGTGGGCGCGGATCACACCACGCGCGCCGTGAAGGTCAGCCGGCTCACGGCGGGCATCTCCAGCGACACGCTCGGGAGCATCGACATCAAGACCGCGAAGTTCATCGGGCGCACCGTCACGGGGGCGCTCAAGACCAACGTCAGCGGCGCGCTCGACAGCACGGCCGGGGGCCCTCACCACATCAAGGTCGGAACCACGGCGACAATCAAGGTGGGCGGCTCGATGGACCTCGAGGGAGGGGCGGTGGTGTTCATGGTGGACGACGGGAGCGCGATCGTCGCCGCCCACGCGGGGGGTATCCTGCTCAAGGCGAGCAAGGTGACGATCAACGGCAAGGCGCAGCAGTCCGGCAAGGCGACCAACAAATGACGGCGCTCGCGGTCGTCGGGGTGGGCATGGTCTCGCCGCTGGGGCTGTCGCCGGCGGAGCACGCCTTGTTCGCGCGCGCCGGGACGGGGCCCGCCGCGCCCGGAGCGTTCATCGACGATCAGGGCGAGACGATCAACGTCGCCCACTGCCCGTGGCTCGGGGCCGGGCTCCCCGTCGCCGCGCGCCTCACCGCGCTGGGGGCGCGCGCGCTCGCGGCGGCCCTCGCCGGCCGGCCTCAGGACGCCTCGACCGCGCTCTTCACGTGCACCGCCGCCCCGCGCGCGGGGCTCGCGGAGCCCGACCGCGAGGCGTGCGAGGCCGCGCTCTGCCGGGTGGCGAAGGTCCGCACGGCGGCGCGCGCGACGGGCGCGGCCGGCTTCTTCCACGCGCTCGGCGCCGCGGCGGCGCAGCTCGAGCAGGGCGCCGCGCGCTTCGCGGCGGTGGTCGCCGTCGACTCGCTGGTCTCCCCCGCCCTCCTCGCCGACTGGCAGCGCACCGCGACCACGCCCTGGGAGTCGAACCTGCCGCGCCCGGCGGAGGGCGCCGCCGCCCTGCTCCTCGCGCTCCCGTCCGAGGCGCGGCGGAGCGGGCTCGAGGTGCTGGCCACGCTCCACAAGAGCACCTGCGCCCACGGCGAGTCCAGCGACGACAACGACGCAATCATCGACGGCGCCGCGCTCACCGGGCTGCTCCGCGGCGCCCCGCGGGGCGTCGCGGCGGTGTTCGGGCAGCACCGCCTCGGGAGCCTGCGGAAGCGCGAGTGGGCCATCGCCTCCGCGCGGACCGCGGAGATGTTCCGGCAGGACCTCGTGCTCGTCTCCATCGAGCACGAGATCGGCTGCCTGGGCGCCGCGGCCGGAGGGATGAACCTGGCGCACGGCATCGCCGTGCACCGCCACCAGGCCTGGCCCATCGAGGACGACGCCCCGGAGCCCCGCGAGGAAGGGCCGTTCCTCGCCTGGGCCATCTCCCCCGACGGCGTGCGCGGCCTCTGCGTGGCGTCGGCGCGAGGGTAGCGAATGGATCTCGACGATCGCCAGGGGGGCGCCGCCCCCGACGCGCTGCTCTCGCCGGGCGCTCGCCGCGAGCTGCAGCGCGTCCCCGATCCTCCGGCGGAGCCCGCCGCGCACGTGGCCATGGGCTCCACCCCCCGCGTGGTCCGCCCCGCGCAGCGCCCGCCGGGGGCGGCGCTCGCCCCGGCTGCCGAGGGCGCCCCCTCCCCTGCCCCACTGCCGTCTCCCATCGACGACCCCGCCGCCCTCGACGCCCTCCTCGGCGCGCGTCCGGCCAACGCGCCGCCGGTCTCGATCGACGCGCGCCGCGCGGCGCCCGTGGCCATCGCTACCTTCCACACCGGCGTCGTCGCCGACTGCCTGGAGCGCGCCGCCATGCTCGCGCGCCACCGCGACGAGCGCCCCCTCCGCGAGCGCCCGCGCGCCGAGGCCCGCCTCCTCGCCCAGATCGACGCCATCGCGGCCTCCGGCGCGTCTCCCGACGATCTCGTGGCCTTCTGGGAGGACGAAGGCGCCGACGATCCCTGGATGATCTGGCCGGTCGCCTTCGCGCTCGGATCCTTCGAAGGCCGCGCCCCGCTGCTCGCCGCGGCCGACCTGCTCGAACGCCTGACGGACGACGCCGGCGAGGCCGCGGGCCTGGCCGCGGAGGCGCTCGCGCTGGCGCCGCACCCCCACCTCCCGGCGCTCGCCCGCGATCTCCTCCGCTCGCGGCGCCCGCTCGCGCGCGCCACGTCCGTCGAGGTGCTCTCGCGCCGCGGCCTGCTCGACCCGGAGCGCGCCGTCGCCCTCCTCGACGACGCCAGCCCGTGCGTCCTCTCGGCGGCCCTGCGCGCCCTCGCCCGCGGGTTCGGCGGAGGAGACCACGACCCGCCGATCCCTGCGAGGGTCGCCGCCCTCGTGGACCACGAGGACCAAGACGTTTGCTGGGAAGCCGCGCGCGCGCTCACCGTGCGCGGCCGCCGCGACGCGTACCTGGAGGTGCGGGAGGGCGGCCCGCTCGCCCAGGCGCTCGGCGCGCGCGCGCTCGAGATCCTCGTCTGGGCGGGGCAGCTCTCCGACCTCGGCGTCATGCAGGGCATCGTGAGGCGCGTGCCCGCGTCCCCCGCCGTGCTCGACGCCGTGGCGCGCTTCGGGCACGCCGGGTCCTGGGCCTACCTCCTCCACTACCTCGGCGACGAGGACCTGAGCCGGCCCGCCGCCGCGGCGCTGGTGACGCTCTTCGGCCCGCGCGTACCGCCCGCGGAGGCGAGGCTGCCCGCCGCCTGGCGCAGCGCCCTCTCCACGTCCGGCGCCTCGCCGGCCGTACGCTACCGGCGCGGCGCGCCCTGGTCCGTCGAGGCCGCCGTGGCCGAGATCGCGGAGGGCGGCCTGACGCGCCGGCAGATCGAGCCCCGCCTCGACGAGCTGCGCGCCCGCGGCACGGCCGTCGCGGTGGACGTCGGGGCGTGGGGCCTCACCGGCGCGGCGCTCCGGGCGGCGCTCCCCGGGCGCTGCTGACCGCCTCCGCCACGCTGCGGCTGGCGACTGAAACCAGGGAAATCATTGTCCTTCCTTCGCCGGCGGACGGTCGGAGCGCACAATTATGCCCACGACGCCTCCGCCCGCCTGTACGTTGGCAGCCCGAGTCGCTCCGAAGGGCGATCGAGAGGGTGATGGGAATGACGTATCGACGAACGCTGATGCGCTTCGCGGCCAGTGTGGTGCTCGGGAGCGCGATGCTGGCCGGGGGCACCGGGTGTGCGGGCTTCAACCTCAAGGCGGTGTGGGCCGTCACCGAGAACACGCCGATGCAGGCCGTCGTCCGTCGCGCCGACACGGCGCGCGCGACGGTGAACAACGTGGAGCGCCTCCTCAGCGGGACGGCGGTGGACGACGACTCCAAGTGGGTCCCCACCATCGCGCTCAAGAAGGCCGACGCGGAGACCATCCTCAACGCGGTCGCGGCCGACCCGGAGTACGTGTCCCCGAAGGGCAAGCTGCGCATCGTGACGGCCGAGGCGTGGGCCCAGGAGCTGTCCAAGCTCTGTCCGTCGGAGAGCAAGTCCCCGAGCCTGCTCGCCACCATCAGCGACGACGTCGCCTCGAAGTACGCGGAGATCGCGAGCCAGGCCAAGAACGTCGCCCGGTTCAAGGCGGACATCGCCGCCGAGGAGTCCGCGATCGACGACAAGGATCGCGAGTCGGAGAAGGCCGATCACGAGGCCAAGAAGAAGGAGCTCGAGGAGAAGCTCGAGAAGCTCCAGAACGACTACGACCCCAAGATCGACGAGTTCCGGACCAAGCTCAAGGAAGACGCCGCGAAGGTGTCGCCCGACACGAAGAAGCAGCTCGCCGTCGCGCTCGTCGCGCTGAAGCACGCCATCGACGACGCGAAGCTCGCCAACTCGGTCGCGCTCATCGGCTACCCGAAGGCGATGCCGGGCCTCAAGGACGAGGTGAAGACCATCGTCAAGCGCATCGCCGCCGACACGATCGAGAACGCCACGGGCACGCGCCCCAACATGGACAAGCTCGCCCCCGAGGTGAAGTTCTCGGGCGGCGTGTCGGTGACCATCGGGGGGCTCTCGGCGGATGACATCGGCAAGCTCAAGCTCGACGACGCGATCAAGGACATCGCCGATCGTTCGAAGAACTACGTCGCCCACGTCGTGACCCTGCTCGGGTACATCAAGGCGACGAGTGACCTGCTCGAGCTGCAGTCGAACATCATCGACGACACGATGGGCGCGATCTCGGGCGACCCGAACGCCGGCAACGTGGACGACCTCGGCAGCATCACGATCGAGGCGAGCCCCGGGGGCGTCTCCGTGGCGGCCACGGCCAACACCGGCGCCGGGGCGACGGGCAAGGGCGGCAACAAGCGCATGCCCGTTCCGATGGAGATGTGCGTGGTGGCGCCGCCGCCTGCCGTCGCCGCCGCCGACGACAGCGGGGACGACAGCGGGGGGGTCGCGGTGGGCGTGGGCGTCGGCGGCAAGGCCGGCAAGGCCGGCAAGGCCATCGCGGGCAAGGCCGGCAAGGCCCTCGCCGGCAAGGCCGGCAAGGACGACAAGAGCAAGGGCGCCAAGGGCAAGGACGACAAGAAGAAGGCGCCCGAGAAGAAGGCGCCCGAGAAGCCCAAGAAGAAGTAGCCCTCCCGTCGCGCCGCGGGGCTCCCCCGCGGCGCGAACGGCGCCGGCGCGTCCGCTTCGCGCTACGCTCCGCCGCCATGCCCACCTGGAACGCCGGACAGTACCTCCGCTTCGCGGACGAGCGCACCCGCGCCTGCCGCGATCTCGTCGCCGCGCTCGCGCTCGCGGCCCCGCGCCGCATCGTCGACCTGGGGTGCGGGCCCGGCAACAGCACCGCCGTGCTCGCGGGGCGCTGGCCCGAGGCCGAGATCGTCGGCCTCGACAGCTCCGAGGCCATGATCGTCGCCGCGCGCCGGGACGCGCCGCAGCGCACCTTCGTCACCGGCGACATCGCCACGTGGACGAGCGACGCCCCGTTCGACCTGGTCTTCTCGAACGCCGCGCTCCACTGGGTGCCCGACCACGCGGCCACCTACCCTCGCCTCTTCTCCCACGTCGCGCCCGGCGGCGCGCTCGCCTCGCAGGTGCCGTACAACTTGGGCTCCCCGGCCCAAGAGGCCATGCGCGCCGTCGCCGCGCGCCCCGCGTTCCGGCACCGCTTCTCCGGCGGCGTCCGCGAGTGGCACGTGGACCCCGCCGCCTTCTACTACGACCTCCTGGCGCCGCACGCGGCGCGGGTCGACATCTGGGAGACCGAGTACCTCCAGGTCATGCCGGACGCGGCCGCGATCGTGGAGTGGTACAAGGGGACCGGGCTCCGCCCCTTCCTCGACCTGCTCCCCGACGAGGCGGAGCGGCAGCGGTACCTCGCCGAGTACACGGAAGCGATCCGCGCCGCGTACCCGACGCAGGCCGACGGCCGGGTGCTCTTCCCGTTCCGGCGCCTCTTCGTCGTCGCCTACCGCGGCGCGTGAGGGACCCCGCGCTCACGCGCGGGGCTCCGGTCCGCGGGCTCACGCCCGGGGTTCCATCGTTGGGTCGCGCTCGGTGATTCAGACCTGAGGCGGCTTGAAGCAGAGCCTGACCACGCCGTCGCGCGCGAGCGGGCGGAGCCGCTCCGGCACGCTGCCGTCGACGCGGAAGGCCTTCACGTAGTAGCTGCCCGTCTCCACGACGGGCAGCTCGTTCTCGGCGAGCCAGCCGAGCACCCAGCGCCGCCTCGCCGCGTCGACGTCCGCGAGCGCGGCGTGATCGATGGCGAGGAACGCCCGCGCCGCCACCGCGTTGTAGAAGTACGTCAGCCAGCCCCACTGGGTCGCGAAGCGCTCGCGGAACGGGTGGTCCTTGTGCACCAGCGCCACGCCGAGCTGCGACGCGGTGAGCCCGAACCCGCGGCTGAAGCTGATGGAGAGCACCGAGCGTGGCAGCACGGGCGACAGGGCGCGCGCCACGTCGCAGCGCTCCTCGGGCGCGAGCGTCGGGAACAGGTTGAGGTTGAGCAGGCACGCGGGCGCGCTCTCGAGGAAGCCCAGCATCGGCTCGGTGACGTGGCCGTTCCTCACCGAGGGGACGCAGAGGCAGGCCAGCCGCCCGCGGCTCTCCTCCGCCCAGCGAATCCCGTCCGTCTGCGTCGCGCCGACGAGGAACCCGTACCAGTCTCCCGGGAAGAGGCTCACCCCCTCCCGCGCCGCCACCGCCTCGACCAGGTGCGCCATGAAGTCCACGTCGCTCCCCGCCGCGTACGCTTCGTAGTCGTCGAGGGACCAGGCCCCACCGGAGAGCGCCTCGAGGACGGCGCGGAGCCGCGGCGCGAAGGCCTCGCGGAAGAAGCGCAGGCCCTCCGTGTAGTGCGTGCTCAGCGCCGCGGGCGTGAGATCGTCCACGGCCCTCCGGTACGCCGCGACCCCGGCGGCGTACCCCACCGGGAGGAGCGGACGCAGCGTCTCGACCAGCGCCTCGGGGACGGCCCTCAGGAGCGCGGAAGGCGGTACAAGAGGCTCCGCCAATCCTCCAGCGAGGCGTAGACGCTCCCGTCCGAGAGCAGGTTCGTCGAGCGGCCCGTGCGGTTCTCGAGCTCCCAGGCCGGTGTCGGTTCGCGGTAGTAGCATACCTGCAGATCCTCGATTCTACGGATGGCCGGCCCCCAGGGCAGCCTCCCGACGATATCTCCCGTCCCCTCGAACGGATCGCTCTCCACCTGGTGCGCGCGGGCCCAGAGGTCCTCGCGCGAGCCCTGGAAGACGGACGACTCGTACACCACGTAGGTGTGCTTGAACGTCAGCTCCCGGACCCCGTACGGGCGGAGCGCCGCGACGTAGCGCCACACGTCCTCGGGCCCCTCGACGTGGCCGCGGGCCATCACGCAGGTGGCGCGCACCTTGAGCGGCCCCGCGGCCTCGAAGAACGCGTCGAGCGACGGCGCCCCGCGGCCCATCAGCGCCTCGTTGTCCGCGTCGGACGCGGCGTGCCGAGAGTAGCAGAGGTACGAGAGCCCGGCGTCGCGCAGGCGGAGGGCGAGCGCGCGCGTCAGGTGGGTGCCGTTGGTGAAGCAGGCGACCTCGTCGAAGACCTCGCGACCGAGCGCGACGAGCCAGAACCACGTCGTCCGGGCGGAGGAGCGGCTCTCCGCCGCCCGTGATCACGAGGCGGGTCGCGCCGCGGGCGCGGGCGAAGCGATAGTAGCCGAGCACGTCGCGGCCGCGCAGGCTCTCCTCGCGCGCGAGCGCGCTGATCGACGACTTGGAGAAGCAGAACGGGCACCGGAGGTTGCACGCGAAGCGCACGGGCAGGACGCTCGCCGTCAGGAAGCGGCACTCGCCCCACGCCGGATCGCGGTCCTCTTCACGGACGGGCGAGAGCATCATCGCAGCGCCTCCCGGACGATCTCCCGGCGCGCCCGCGGGAGGTGGTGCCACGCGGCGCAGAGATCCTCCTCGCAGAGCCCCGCCGCGGCCATCGCGTCGCGGGCCCGGCGGCGCTCGCCCGCGTCGCGCGACTGGAGGCGGCGGCGCAGCGGGGCGGCGGCCGCCTCGGTCGCGTCGAGCTCCGCCTGGAGCCGGTCGAGCCTCGCGATCTCCGCCTCCCGCACGTCGTCGTACGCGGCCCCCCCGAGCTCCTCGCGCAGATCGGCCGTGGTGCGCATGTCCGCCGCCCGGCGCCCCACGCCGGCGAGATCGAGCCCGCCGGGCACGAAGCCGACCACCTCCCGGTCGATGCCCGGCGCGGCGCGCGAGACGAAGACGTGCGGAACGCCCGAGTGCCAGGGGCGGAGCGAGAGCGGACGGATCATGACGATCCGGCCGATGACCTCGTGATCCGTGTAGGGCTCGACGAACTCCGCCGTGCGCAGGTACGTGATGGGCGAGAGCGGGCCGGCCAGGCGGCCCAGCGTGCCGCGGAGGAAGCGGGCGAGCGCCGCGGGGCCGAGGTCGCGGAAGAGGATCGGGCAGACCTCCTCCGGGCCGATCGGGCGCAGCGCGGCGCCGGTGTGCCAGCGGAAGCGCGAGAGATCCTCGCCGGCGTACGACGCGTCCACGACGTGGGCGGGGGCCTGCCGCATCGCTACCACTTCCCCCGCCGCGGGAGCCGCGCTTCCTGCGCCTCCTGCAGCTTCTTCAGGTACGCGACGCGCTCCTCGGCGGAGAGCTTGGCGCGGTCGACCTCGGCCAGCAGCCGGGCGTAGTCGAGCCGCGCGAGCGCCGTGAGCGACTCCTCCGCGGACTCACCCTCCACGCCTGCGCCGAGCGCCGAGATCCAGCGCCGCGCGAGCTCCTCCAGGCGGAGCGGGCTCTGCTGGAGCAGATCGATCGTGAGCAGCGAGGTGCCCGCGGCGACGCCCACGAAGCCGTCGCGCACGATCTCGCCGGCGCCCTTCGCCGCCGCAATCGCGGGCAGCGCCGAGCCGAGCGCATCGTGGCTCGCCGCGGCCACGAGCAGCCAGAGCCGCCTCCACCCACCCTCGTCGAGGACGCCGGCGAGGGCGTCGAACGCGGTGGGGTCGAGGGGCGCGAGATCGACGTCGCGGCACGTGTCGGCGAGCCGCGCGCGCACGACCTCGGGGTCGGGCCGGTCGCCCGTGAGCGTGTCCAGGAGCCCGGAGAGCTCGTCGAGCAGCGGGTCGAGCTGCACGAACGGCGCGCCTCCGGCGGGGCCGGCGGAGGGGATCGGCGGGCGCGGAGGCCTCTTCGATGCCCTCGGCGACGGGCGCCTCGTCGGGCTGGTCCTCGGGGGCGGAGCGGCCGAGGAGGCGATCGAGGAGCTTCATGCACGCGCTCCTGGAAGAGGGCCCGCGAGAGGTCCGCGGCCATCCGGGGGAAGTCGTCGAGGTTCTCGACGGCGATGACCAGCGCCCCCATGCCGCGGTAGCGCTTCACCCGCTCCGGCCGGGGGCCGTGGAGGAGGAGCACGAGGCGCGCGGGAAGCGAAGCCGCGAGCGCGAGGATCATCGCGTTCTCCTTGTCCGCGTCGAGGTTCGCGTCGAAGTCCGTGTCGGTGATCACCACGCGGATGGGCTGCCCCGCGCCGTGCTCGGCCACCGACGCGCGGAGCACGTCGAACGGGAACACCGTGCCGCCGCCGATGTAGTGCATGAGGAAGCGCGACATCTCCACCTCGGAGCGGCAGAACGTCCAGTACTTCACGTGATCGCCGGAGTAGAGCAGCGCCCGCACCCACCCGCCGGCGCGCACGGTGCCCACGCACAGGATCTGCGCCGCGAGCGTCATCGCGTTGCGGCTGCACCGGGGGTCGGGCATCGACCCGCTCACGTCGAGGTAGATCTCGGTCCGGGGCTGCCAGAGGGGGACGTCGGCGCCCTCGACGTCGGCGATGCGCTCGCGCTTCAGCGGCTGCACCGCGCCCACCCGGTCGCCCCGCTCGACCAGCGTCGCCAGCCAGTCGATGGCGGCCACGGGGTCGCCCGCCTCCCACTCGTCCAGCGTGGTCGGGACGACGGCCTCGCCGAGCAGCGCCACGGGCGGCGGGCGGAGCAGGTAGCGCTCCGCCTCGAGCCGGTAGTACGCCGCCATCACCTCGGGCACCTCCGACGCGTCGTCGGTGTGGCTGCCGGGGAGGCCGATGATCCGGCGCTCGAGATCGGCCAGCCCTTCGAGGCGCTCCTTCTGGTCCTCGCCGAACCAGCCCTCTTCCATCGCGCGGCGGATGGCCTCCTTCTCGGCGGCGCCGGGCGTCAGCGCGTCCGCCCAGTCGTCCGGCGTCGGCTCGCCGCAGCCGCAGGCATAGGGATCGCCGCTCTCGGGCTGGTCGCCGATCTTCGGCGCGAGGTACCGGCTCATGATCGACGCGAAGTAGAGGAACTGCGTGTACACGTTGGGCCCCAGGCGGAACATCTCCTGGGCGAGGAGCTGGGCGTCGGCGCGGTGGTCCGGGTACGCCTTCGCGAACGGCTCGAAGGCGCTGCCCTGGAGCTCGCCGCGCTCGCGCTGCCAGAGCTCCTCGTACACCGCGAGGTAGAAGACGAACGCGGGATCCTTCTCCCACCGCCGCTCGCCGTCGAACGACTGGTAGATGCGGACGAGATCGTCCTCGAGGTCGTGGCCGAGGCGCTCGTTGATCATGAGGTCCGTGAACAGGTTCATGAGCGAGTAGCCCTCGATCGGGACGAGGTTCTTCTCGATGATCCGCATCCGCGCCGAGACCGCGAGGCTCCCCGGGTAGCGGACGTGGTGGCCGATCTCGTGCGCGAGGAGCGCCTCCACCAGGCCCGTGAGGCCCTTCTCGACGATGGTCTCGCCGTCGAGGGTGATCTGGCGCGTCGCGAGATCGATCTGCGCGATGCTCCGGCTCTTGCCCAGCGCGGGCCGGCTCAGCAAGAGGTACGACGACCACCGGGCCTGCGCCCGCGGCCACGCCTCGTCCACCGCGCGCTCCAGCTCCGCGCTCGTCATGGGCTCTCCACGATCCAGAGGCGCTGCGAGTCGACCGCGCTCACCACGCAGTAGCCCGCGCGCGTGACAATCGCGCGGTGGGCGTGCGCGAGGAGCGGCAGCGTGACGCGGGTGTCTCCGATGCGGACGGCGTCCTCGGAGGTCGCGCACGGCGGGGCCTCGCCGTCGCTCGGGCCCTGGCCCAGGCACGGCCCCAGCGAGAGGAAGCTCGACGCGCCCTGGGGGCGGAGGAAGACGCCCACGCCGACGCCCGGGCGCTTGCGATCGTGCACGCAGAGCACGGCGGGCGCGGAGAGGTGCATCACGCCGGGGAGGAAGAGCTCGTCGACCTCGGTGGCGTCGATGGTCGTGACCGCGAAGGGGCCCCGGAAGGTGGAGGGAGCGCGCACGGTGAGCGCGGGCTCGAGGACCTCCGTGAGGCGCGCTTCGAGATCGTCGAGCGACGGGCGCACGGTGAGCGCGCCGGCGACGTACCGGTTGAGCCAGGCCGGCTGGGTGGCGAGGCCCTCGCCGAGGTTCCAGGCCCTCGTCAGGAGAGCGACCTGCGCGTCGGGCGGCCCGCCGAAGCGCGCGCTCGGGATCTTCTGGAGCCAGAGCAGCGCGATCAGGTTGTGCGCCGACGGGGGCGAGCCGGTCGCCGCGTCGAAGCCGGCCCGGTCGATGTACCCGAGCCCGAGGCCCTCGACGGCCAGCGCGAGGTAGGCCTCGATCACGGCGGCGCCTCCAGGCTTCGCCCCGAGGCGCTTCCACAGCCGCGCCGCCGGGCCGGCGCAGAGGTCGCGATAGAGGGCCGCGTCCCAGCGCGCGAAGTTGCGAGCCCCCACCCCTCCCAGCCGCGACGCGACGTCCTCGAAGGCGTCGCTCAAGACGGCGCCCTCCGCCCCTCGATCTCGGTCTGGTAGCGCACGTAGAGGCTCTTCAGCGCCACGAGGTCGTCGTACACCGAGCCGCCGAGCTCGTTCTTCTTGAGCATGGCGTCGAGCCGCTGCTGCACCCGGGCGAGGCGCTTCTTCAGCTCGGCCTCGGACAGGGCGGAGATCCCGGGGTCGACCTCCGCCTCGAGCTTGCGCACCTCGGCCCGCACGGGCTGGTAGGCCGCGTGCTGGGCGACGGCGCCGTCGAAGAGGCGGCGGATCCACGTGATGCGATCGACGAGGAGCACCTGGTTCTCGGCCTTCTGGAAGAAGGCGCTCTGCGGGTTGTGGCGGATCTTGTCGTGGAGCACGAACGGGAGGACGCGGTGGACGTCCTCCACCGACACGCCGCGCGCGCCGCGGAAGTACGCGAGCGCCTTGGCGAAGAGCAGGATGGACTGGAGCGCGCGCGCGGAGACGCCGTTCTCCGTCTGCGTGCAGAGGTGGACCTGCTTGTCGAGCGGGCAGTCCTCCGTGCACACGTGGGCGACCTTGCGGCCGGCGAGGTGGAGGGTGTCCTTCGTCCGGAGCTCGAGCGTGTCCGACGCGCGGCGGCAGAAGTCGAGCTGGCCGGCGAAGAAGCCGAGCACCTCGAGGGTCTCCTCCGGCACGGGCACGGCGCGGATCTCCTGCTCGGCCTGATCGAGCTCGCCGGACGAGAAGACGATGTCGTCGGGGACCGTCGCCTCGGGGGAGCGCCCGTCGGCGACGCGGGCCGCGAGGTCGCCGACGTGGCGGGAGTGGAAGGGCACGCAGCGGACCACGACGTCGATGCGATCCTTGAGCGCCTCGATGACCGGGAAGGTGCCGCCCCCGAGATCGTCGTTGGCGGTGAGGAACCAGGCCGACTTGCCCGCGTGGACGACCTGCTCGAAGGCCTCGGCGTACCCCTCGGCCATGAGCGAGAGCAGGGCCAACTGGGTCTTGGTCGGGATGCGGTTGTACTCGTCGATGATCTTGACGCGCTCGCCGATCCACCTGCGCCACGCGACGCGGATGCGCTCACCGTGCTCGACGCGGATGAGCTCGCTGGGGAGGGGGCTGCCGAGCAGGTCGGAGATGGTGAGCTGGGGGTGGCCGTGCTGCACGACGCGCCGCACGTCGTCGAGCCCGATCCCCGCGATGCGCGCCATCAGCGTGGCCATCGTCGTCTTGCCGCGGCCGGGCGCGCCGACGAACAGCAGGCGCTGGGAGGTGGCCAGGTTGAGCAGGGGGAGGAGGGCGTACGACGCGTAGCTCCGGCGGGAGAAGCTCGACGCGGGCGTCGCCGCGGCCGAGCAGGGTGGGCTCGCCGAAGGCGATGTCGTGGTACGGGCAGACGATGGCCTGCTCGGTGACCCACGCATAGGCGCGGCGGAGCTTGTCGGCGAGGCCGCGGGCGCGCCGGGGCGCGAGGGTGACGGTCAGGTCCGGCCCCGGCCTGGCGCGGCCGTCGAGCCACGATGCGACGAGATCCTTCGGCGTCATGAATGCTCCCGGAGCATACGCGATCGCCCGCGCGACGCACCCGGGACGCCTTCAGCGGCGCGCACCCGCCGGCGCGCAGAGCGGCGGAACATGGTCGTCGACGGCGTGCCCGAAGACGTACGCGCCCACGGCCCAGAGCCGCTCGTGGCGCATCACCAGGAGCGTCCACAGCCGGTCGCGCACCTCGACGGGGCTCGGGCCGTGGGGCCCGGGCTTGCGGGCCGCCCCCTTCCCCCGCAGGAGCGCGCGGAGCGTCGCCCCCACCTCCGCGGCGCGCGCCACCTGCTCCGCGTCGATGGCCGTCTTGCCCTCCACCTCGTCGGCGCGCCGCTCGAACAGCCCGGCGAGCGCCTTGCACTCCGCCCCGACGTCCACCGCGCCGCGGCCGTTGCCGAGCTTCGCGACGTCGCGCGCCGAGAGCACCTCCGCCTCGGCCAGCGCCAGCGCCGCCGCCCGGAGCGAGCGCCGGAGCTTGTCCGCCTCGCCGAACAGCTCGCGCTCCTCGTCGCCGCCGCCGCCCGCGGCGCGCGCCGCCTCCACCACGTCCCGCGCCAGGTCCGGCAGCGAGCGCAGCTCGCCGAGGTCCACCTTGGGCAGGTGCTCCGCGATGTGGTCGGTGTAGACGAACACCGCGCCGACGCCGGCCGCGACGTTCTTCTCCACGACCGCGACGTCGGCGCAGAGAGGAACGATCTCGGCCGCGTCGAGGGCCCGCGCCTCGCGGAGGAAGCGCGACGGCGTGGGGAGCGCGGCGATGGCGGCGGCGGCGGTCGATTGGGTCACGGGGGGCGCAGCCTAGCGCGGGTCCGCCGCTCGGCACGAGCCCGCAGTACCCGGGCGGCGTCGCGCTCCGCTTCGCGCGGGTCGAGCGCTACCGGCCCGAGAAGCCCGCCGGCGACATCGCGACGCTGGACGAGCTGCTGGTACAGGAGAGCACGGCGGACGGCTGAAATTTCAACGCAGATCTCGAGCCCGTGACGGCATGCTCCATTCCGCGCGACGGGGCGCGCCGGAAGGTGATCCAGGAGTCGCCCGACTGCCGCGCCACCGGGAACTCGGCACAATGGGGCCCCCACCGTGCCTGACCACCGCGTGCACAGCGAACAGCTCGAGGACGCCGATCGGCGCCTGCTGAGGCTCACCATCGAGGCGCTGCTCGCGGAAGGCGCCACGCTGGTGGAGGCCATCGAGCAGGCGACGATGCTCGTGCGCGGGCGATGGGCGGACCGCGGCGTCGTTTACGATGGGGCCGCGAGCGGCCCCAAGCCCCGCGCCGGCAGTGCCGACGGCCCTGCGTCCGCGCAAGGCGCCCCGCCCTCCGGCACCCGCGAGGTGGGCGCCGAGGGCGACGCAGGCCAGCTCTGGGGAGAGCCCTGGCCCGAAGCCGCGAGCTCCTGAGCAGCCAGCGGCTACGCCTCAGTAATCCCACTCGCCGAGCACGAGCACCCCTGCCCCCGTGATGCGGTAGGCCACGGAGCGATCGCCTGCCTCGCGCTCGTCCTCCTCGCCGTCGGGCGCCTCCCCGTACTCGCCGACGGCCTCGACCAGCCCCAGCGCGCAGAGCTTCTCCATCACCTCGTACTCCTCGGGGACGAGCTCGTCGCTCGAGAGGCCGCCGCGGTCCTCGTCCGCGATGCGCACGTCGCGCAGCAGGGCACGCTCGGCGGGCGAGAGGTCGGGGCGGTGCATCGCTCGGCGCTGGACGGTAGCACGCGCATGGCCATGGCAGCCGTTGCTGTCGCAGTAGGAGCCGACCCGTGAAGACGTGCTCGCGCGCCAGCATCTCGTGCGCCCTTCCCGCCTCTCCTTCTACATGCCCTTCGCCCCGTCGCCCCTCCCCCTTCTAAATTTAGCTGGTAGCCCGGCGTGGATCAGAACGCGGCCATGGCGGCGAAATCCCGCGGCGCCGGCCCGGCCACCAGCGCCTGCGTCCACGCATGCCCATCCCAGATCCACGTCTCGTCCGACGGCACCGCGAGGGTGTTGTCGAACCCGCCGAAGAGCACGACCGCGGCGCCCGTGGCCGCCATCGCCGGAGCCTGGCGCATCATCGGGCCGAGGACCGAGAGCTTGGTCCACGACGCGCCGTCCCACGTCCACGTCTCGTTGTACCTGCTCCCCCCGCTGCTCACGAACTGGAGGTACCCCGAGACCACGATTGTCCCGCCGAGCGGGCCGATGCCGGCTTGCAATTCCGTCGGCCCCTTCACCTGGAGCTGCGTCCAGCCCGTGCCGTTCCACGCCCACGTGTCGCCGAAGACGGTGCTCCCTGCGTCGGAGCCGCCGGAGAGGATCACCTCGTCGCCGAGCGTCGTCATCGCGGCGCAGATGCGCGGCGAGGGCCCGGGGACCTGGCGCCGCGTCCAGCTCGCGCCGTCGAAGACCCACGTGTCCCCGAGCGGCTTGCCCGCCGCCCCCCGACCGCCGAAGAGCACGACCTGACCATTCAGCCCCGCCATCACGTGCTCCTCGCGGGCCGGCGGACCCCCGATCGCCTTCTGCGCCCAGACCTTGCCGTCGAAGATCCACGTGTCGTGGAGCACCGTTCCCGTCCCGTCCACGCCTCCGAAGAGCACGACCTTGCCGCCCGCGGACGCCATCGCGTGCTCCCACCGAGCCGGCGGCTTCGCCCCGCCGGAGCCGTTCGGCGTCCATGCGTCGCCGTCCCAGATCCACGTGTCGTCCATCACGGCGGAGCCGCTCCACCCGCCGAAGAGCGCGATGTGCGTGGGCGCCGGCGGCACGGTGCCGCCGGTGCTGCTCGAAGTGGCGCTGCTCGAAGAGCTGGCGCCCCCGGCGCCTGCCGTATCGACCACCACGTTCCCACATCCCGACGCGATCGAGAGAACGAGGACCAGGCCACGCCAGCGTACGCGCTGGCCGCCCGACGCGTCTCGTGCTTGCTTGCGCTGCCCGGCGGAGCCGGAGCTCGAGCACAGGGCGAGCCTCGCTGCGCCCCCGCCGATTCGGGATGCAAGCCGCGATGGTTTCATGTCCGTGCTTCCTTTCGCTCGAACCACGCGATGCGAGCGTCGAGCCCGGACGCAATGCCCGTGCCTCCATGGATTCCAGTCGACTTACGGAGGAACGGCCGCCGGAAGGTCAACTCGGTTGGCGTGTCGCGCCGGGTGACGCCAACTCTGGCGTGCCGCTCTTCTGCGGGCTGCCGTGACCCATGCGCGTTCACGACCCCGGGGGCGCGGGTCAGTAGACGGGGCGCGCCGTCGAACATCCTGCGGCGCCGTCGGACGATCCCCAGGGTCCGGTTACGGGATCCGCGGCTCCATGTTCGCGACCCGCGGCTGCGTTTACAGGATCCGCGGCGCCATCGCACGGAACCGGAGCGCCGTCGAACGGAGGCGGAGCACCGGCTCCGCGCCCCGCCTCTCCTCATACGTGTGCTGCGGCTCTGTCTCCGCCCCCCGCAACGCCGTCTCCCCGCCCCGCTCCTCCTTCTACATGGGCGCCACCTCCATCGGCGCGCCCCTCGGCACCGTCGAACCGGTCCGCGGTGCAGTTCGACAGTCCCGCGGGGCGATCAAACGGACCCGCGGCCCGAGCAAACGGACCCGCGGCCCGAGCAAACGGACCCGCGGCCCGAGCAAACGGACCCGCGGCCCGAGCAAACGGACCCGCGGCCCGAGCAAACCGGTCGCGGGCTCGATCAAACCGGTCGCGGGCTCGATCAAACCGGTCGCGGGCTCCGTTTGAATACCCCGTGCGCCGTTTGACGGCGCGCCGGCGCATCTCACACGACGTCTCTCGGTACGTACACCGGCAGTGGAATTCGTTCGCCCGGGCGCGGGGGCGATCAGACGGAGCCGAGGTTCCATCAAACGGCGCCGCGGGTCCATTTGTTCGCCCTGCGGGTCCATCTGATCGCCCTGCGGGTCCGTTTGATCGCCCCGCGGGGCCATCTGATCGCCCTGCGGGTCCGTTTGATCGCCCCGCGGGTCCGTTTGATGGCGCCGAGGGGACTGCGAACTGCCCCGCGGACCGTTTCGACGACGCCGCGAACCGGTTGAACGGCGCCGCGGCGATCCTGTCACGACGCCGCGCGACCGACGCAACGGCGCGCGCGGAATGCAAACGGCGCCGCGGGTCCGTTTGATCGCCCCGCGGGTCCGTTTGATCGCCCCGCGGGCCCGTTTGATCGCCCCGCGGGTCCGTTTGACGGCGCCCCGGGTCGTGCACACGGCCCCCCGGGTCGAGCAAATGGCGCCCGGGCGCGTCGAACGGCGCCGCGGACCGGTTCGACGGCGCCGCGCCATTGTCGAACGGCACCGACGCGATTCTCGATGGTTACAAGGTATTGTCGAACGGCACCGAGGTGCGTGTAGCGCGGTGCTCATCCCACACCATCCGCGCCTGAATATCTTTCACGATGGTCGCGATCGGCGCGCTTCTCGAGCGCCATCGGTGCAGCCCCATCTTTTTTCGACGGTCGGTCGTTTTCATCTTGCTCCCCCTTGCGCGAACCTCCGCAGATGCTAATTGGTAGCGTGTCGGAGGCAGAGTGGGGCGGGCGCTCCGGGGGGCGGCCATTCGGCCGTCTCCCGTGGCACCGGCGGGCCTCGCGGAGGCCCGTACCTCGCTCTGAACGTTTTCTTCAGAAAGGAGGTGAGAGCAATGGCCAAAAAGAAGCAACCTACGAACCAGTACCACGTCCTCCTGGACCTCAACGCGCTGAGCGCGGAATCCGAACGCCCAGGAGAAGCTCGTGGCCGCCATGCAGAAGATGGCGCCGCAGAGCCCACTTTACGCGGTGAAGAGCATTTCGGACGAGGTGGCGAACCTGGGGAAGGTCCAGACCACCTTGGTGGGCGCGCGGCAGACGGCAGGGCAGAGCGCGAAGCAGCACGCGCTCGACCTCGCGGCGGAGGAATCGGCACAGATCGCGGTCAACAAGAGCCTCGGGCTCATCCGCAAGCTGGTCGAGAACAACGCCACGAGCCAGTCCGACATCACGAGCATGGGCCTCGTCGCCTACACGGGGAGGCCGCCGCCGCCCCCGCTCGTGCCCCCCGAGCAGAATCGACATCACGCCCGGGAAGAAGGGCTCGGGCAAGGCGACGGCCTCGGTCCACGAGCTGGGCCTGACCCGTCAGAAGTACGCGGCGCAGTGGAGCCCCAACACTGCGACGCCGAGCTACACGGATCTGGACGGCACCGGCAAGTCCCGCAAGCTGACGGGCGCGCCGGGCACGCAGGTACTGGTTCGGTTCGCGCTCGTGCGCGGGCAAGCCAAGTCGGATTGGTCGGTCGCCATGGTCGTCACGTTCCCGTGAGGGGATGATCGGCGGACAGCGACAACCCAGGGTGAGGGCCCCTCCTCGATGGGCCCTCGGCGCGCGGCCGCCGCCCGGCAACACCGGGCCGGCGGCCGTTCGCTTTTGTCCGCGCGGACCGTGGTAGCTTCGGCCGCGTGGCCGAAACGACTACCTCGAAGGACGTGAGGCGGTCGGCCCTCACCCTCGCCCTGCTCCTCCTCGCCGGCTGCGGCGCGCGCTCCAGCCTCGATGGAGCCGGACAGCCGCCCGCGCAGGAGGGCCCGTCGCAGTCCATCGTCCTGTTCGGCGGCCTCGTCGCCACGCCCAACGGCGGCGGCGCGGACCTGGGCGACACGTGGCTCTGGACCCCGTCGAAGGGGTGGGCGCAGGCCCATCCTCCGGCGTCGCCGGCGCCCCGGTACGGCGCGATGGCGGCGACCCTCGGTGGAGACACCGTGATGTTCGGCGGCGACGGGTCGGTCGCGGAGACGTGGATCTGGAACGGAAAGACGTGGGCGCAGCGTCAGCCCAGCAGCCCGCCGCCGCCGCTCGTCGACTCGGTCCTCGTCCCCATGGGCCAGGGCCTCGTGCTCTTCGGCGGATACGACTACGGCACCCTGTACGAGGACGTCTGGGCCTGGGACGGGACGAGCTGGGCCCACGAGAGCCCGAGCGTGACGCCGTCTCCGCGCGAGGCGCCCGCGGGCGCGGTGCTCGACGGATCGCTCGTGGTCTTCGGCGGGGAGGACGTGAGCTTCGAGCCGCTCGGCGACACGTGGGTGTTCGACGGCACGAGCTGGACCGAGATGCACCCCGCGCACTCGCCGTCGCCGCGCCGCGGGGCCGTCGCCGCCGCGCTCGACGGCAAGGTCGTGCTGTTCGGAGGCGACACGCTGCCGCCCTCCCTCGGCGACTGGCTCAGCGTCGACGAGACGTGGCTCTGGGACGGATCGGACTGGACGCAGGCGCAAACGGCGCCGGCTCCGGACGCGCGCAGCTTCGCCGGGATGGCCGCGGCGGGGGGCCAGGTCGTCCTGTTCGGCGGGAGCAACTTCGGGGGATCGTTCCAGGATCCGGCCGGCACCTGGACGTGGGACGGCACGACCTGGACCGAGGCCACGGGGCCGAGCCCCCCGGCGCGAAACGAGCCCACGATGGCCGCGCGCTAGACCCCCAGCATAGCTCCGTCCGCCCGCACGCGCAGGGGCCCGCCGCGGCGTGCAAACCGGGAACGCGGCATTATGTTGCTGCCCGTGCAAGCCAACCCATCCCCGAGCCTCCCGTCCACGCGGGGGGGAGAGCGACCCCCGTCACCGGTTACGATGGGGGGAGACCCCCATACCCCCGGCCCGGCCGGTCCGTCACCACGCCGTCGCACGGCGCCTCGTCGCGCTGATCGTGCTGGCGCTCGGCCTCGTCTTCGCGCTGCCCGCGAGCGCGGGCACCCTGCACATCAGCGACGACGCGGGCGTCTTCACCACGGCCCAGCTCTCGGCCCTCCGCCACCAGGTGGACGGGTACGACTTCGACGTCCGCCTCGTCACGACGCAGAGCTACGCGTCGAAGAGCGACCTCGGCGGGTACGTGCACCGCTTCGTGACCGAGCCGAACATCGTGGTCATCGGGCTGGAATCCAACGCACCGCCACGTCAGCGTCCACTTCGGGACCGGGACGGGCATCCCCGACAGCGCGTTCAAGCCAATCGAGTCGACCGGCATCGCGAATTTCAAGAACGCCGACTGGACGGGCGGCGTCACGGCCATCCTCGACCGGGCGGAGAGCTCGGTCGAGCACCACGGCGGCGTGAACGCGGCCCCCGTGCGGAGGGAAGCGTCCCACGGCGGGAGCGGGCTCTTCTGGTTCCTCGTCATCGGGGGCGGCGTCGTGCTCCTGCTCTGGCTCGTCGCGCGCCGGCGGTCGGGCGGCGCGCCCGCCGGTGGGTACGGGCCGTCCCCCATGGGCGGCGGCGGCGGCGGTCCTCCGCTCGGCGGCTACGGTCCCGGCGGGTACGGTCCTCCGGCCGGCGGCTACGGCCCCGGCTACGGCGGGGGCCCGCCCGTCCGCTCGGGCAGCGGCATCGGCGCCGGCCTCGCCGGGGCCGGGATCGGCGGGCTGATCGGGTACGAGATCGGCAAGGAGGTCGCGGAGCACGATCGCCGCCGGGAGGACGTCCGCGGGTACGAGGACAGGGGCGGAGACGAGCAGGACTACGACGACCGGAGCGCGACCGACGAGCCCGGCAACTTCGACGCGGGCGGCGAGAGCGGCGGCTGGGACGACGACGGCGGCGGATCCAGCGACGACGGCGGGGGAGGCGGAGGAGACGCGGACTTCTGAGCGGGTCACGCGATGGAACACCGGCCGTGAGGCCGGTGACCGGTGTTCCATCCCTTGCCCGCAGGGCGCCGCCGTCGGACGATGGGCGCGTGCCGTGGTTCGATGCAGATCCGGACGTCCTGGTGGGGGACGCAGCCTCCGAAGCGCTGAAGCGCGCGCTGCGGAGGGGCCTCCCCGATGACCGGCGGACGACCATGGGGGAGCTCATCGACGCGCTCGCGTGGGCGATGCGGAGCGAGGGCGCGAGCTGCCTCGAAAGGGGCGACGTGCTCCGGCTGCTCTGGATCCGGGTGAGCCGGGGCGACACGATCTTCGAGCTCGGGCGCGAGGAGAGCGCCGGCGGCGGCATGCTCGGGGAGGCGCTGGCGCGCTACATCCGCAGCGCCTCGAGGATTTACCAGAAGTCGCTCCACCGGAAGCCGAGGTGGACGGAGATCATCTCCAACCTCAACTTCGTCACGCGCCTCTGCCTCCGTGAGTTCGTGATCGATCCGCGCGGGTGGGACCTCGACGAGCCGTGGGCGGGGTGGGTCGACGCGAGGGGCTCCATCTCCCCGCAGGAGACGCTCGAGGCTGTCGTGGAGGTGCTGCGCACCCGCTGGCACGAGCTGGTCTGGGGGGGCATCACGCTCGAGGGCGTGGGGATGCGCCTGTCGACGGGCGAGGCGCTCTCGCCGCGCGGGGGGCGCGCCAATCCGGCCACGGTCGCGGAGGTGGACGCCATCGTGCGCGGCGCCCTCGAGAAGCGCCACAAGCTGCGCGAGCCTCGCATGCTGGCGGCCAGGCTCGCCACCGTGCTGAGCCGCCGGCGCGAGCGCCTCCTCGGCGGCGCGGAGGTCGCGTGCTGCGTGGTGGATCTCGACGTGAAGGACACGCGGAGGTACGTCGAGCCACCCGTCCCACCACATGGGCTTCGTGGTGCGCGAGATCCAGGACGGCGACGAGCCGAAGGTGGAGGCGCACTTCGGCTCGGACCAGATGGGCAACGGGAGGATGGAGACGGTCCTCGCGAGCACGCTCACGGACGTCGACGCGCCACCGGCCACGGGTCCGGGGTATCCGCCACGACAGGGCCGTGCCGTGCCCTACAGGCCGCCCCTCGTGCTCGCGTCGAGCGAGACGATGCCCCGCGTGCTCGCCGTCGACCACGCGGACGTCTACTGGACGGACCCCGAGACCGACGAGCTCATGAAGGTGCCGAAGCGCGGGGGCGAGGCCGTCCGGGTGGCGTCGCGACACGGCTGGGCGGACCATATCCTGCTCGACGACGAGTACGTCTACTTCACCGCCGACGAGCGCGTGAAGCGCATGCCCAAGGACGGGGGCGAGGCCGAGACGGTCGCGCGGTGCCCGAACCCGCCGAGCGCCATCGCGGTGGACGACGATTACGTCTACGTCGCGGACCGCCTGACGGGCACCGTGATCGCGGCCCCGTGCGACGGCAGCGAGGTCGAGACGGTCGCGGTGGGTCAACTGGGAGTCGGGGCGCTCGCTCTCGACGACGATGCCGTGTACTGGACGACGAGCGAGGGCGCGCTCAGGCGCGCGCCCAAGGACGGCGGGCCCCTCGAGACACTGGCCGAGACGGCCGGGCCGGCCGGCGCGCTCGTCGTGGACCAGACGTGCGTGTACTGGCTCCGCGGCAGCTTTTCCTCCGCCGCGATCCTCGGCGTCGACAAGGAGGACGGCGCGGCGGGCGTGGTCGCGTCCGGCATCCGCAACACTGGCTTCCTCGCGCAGGACGCGGACCATCTCTACTGGGCCAATCCCTGGGCGGGCGCCATCATGCGCGTCCCCAAGGTGGGGGGGGCGCCGGCCGCGGTGGTGGAGGGGCTCGACCGGCCGGAGGCGCTCGTCGCCGACGGCGCGAACGTCTACTGGGGAGACACGGGCTACCGCGTGAACGGCGCGGTCGCCCGCTTCCCGCTCCGGTAGGGCCGAGGCGCTCGGGCGGAGCAGGCGAGGAGGCTTGCCGAGGGCGCGATGGGTCCCGATGGAGGGATCATGCCCCTCGCGACGAAGCGGGCTCGGCCGGCTGCACCCACGGCGGCGCACGCGCGCCCGGGCGTACACAACGCGGACGTGGCGACGGCGCTCGAGGAGATCGCCGATCTGCTCGAGAATCGAGGAGGCGAGCCCCTTCCGCATCCGCGCGTACCGCAACGCCGCGCGGGTGATCCACGACCTCGCCCGCGAGGTCTCCGGGATGGTCGAGGCGGGCGAGGCGCTCGAGAGCCTCCCGGGCATCGGCAAGGACCTGGCCGGCAAGATCCGCGAGATCGTCACCACCGGCTCCTGTGCCCCCCTGCGCGAGCTGCGCGCGCGGACGCCGCCGGCGCTGACGGTGCTGCTCGAGCTGCCCGGCCTCGGGCCCAGGCGGGTCAAGGCGCTCCACGAGGCGCTCGGAGTGACCACCGAGGCCGAGCTCGCGAAGGCGGCGCGCGGGGGGAAGATTCACCTCCTGCCGGGCTTCGGGGAGAAGACGGAGGCGCGCATCCTCCACGCGCTCACGGAGCGCGAGGGCCAGCCGAAGCGGGCGAGGCTGGCCGACGTGACGGGGTGGGCCGACTCGCTGGTGCGGCGGCTCTCGGAGATCCCCGGCGTCGCGAAGGTGGCGGTCGCGGGCAGCTACCGCCGCGGGCGCGAGACGGTGGGCGACCTCGACGTGCTGGTCGCCGCCGACGACGGCGACGCCGTGATGGACCGCTTCGTGGCCTTCGAGGGCATCACCGAGGTGAAGGCCAAGGGGCCGACGCGCGCCACGGTGGAGACCGAGCGCGGTCTCTCGATCGACGTGCGGGTAATCCCGGAGGCGTCGTGGGGCGCCGCGCTCTGCTACTTCACCGGGTCGAAGGCCCACTCCATCGCGATCCGCAAGCTCGGGCAGGAGCGCGGGCTCAAGATCAACGAGTACGGCGTCTTCCGCGGGAAGCGGCGCGTCGCCGGCGAGACCGAAGAGAGCGTCTTCGCCAGCGTGGGGCTACCGTGGATCCCGCCGGAGCTGCGCGAGGACCGCGGTGAGATCGAGGCCGCCCGCAAGCGGAGCCTGCCGGCGCTGCTCGAGCTTCGGGATCTGCGCGGCGACCTGCACGCCCACACCCGCGAGAGCGACGGGCGCGACACGCTCCGCGCCATGGCCGAGGCGGCGGCGGCGCGCGGGCTCGAGTACCTGGCGATCACGGAGCACTCGCGCCGCCTGGGCATGGCGCACGGGCTCGACGCGGACCGGCTCCTCCGCCACATCGACGCGATCGACCGGCTCAACGCCGAGCTCGACGGCATCACCCTGCTCAAGAGCATCGAGGTCGACATCCTCCCGGACGGGCGCCTCGATCTCCCGGACGACGTGCTCGGCCGGCTCGATCTGGTGGTGGGCGCGGTGCACGGGCGCTTCGACCTCCCGCGCGAGGCGCAGACCGAGCGCATCCTCCGGGCGATGGACCGGCCGCACTTTTCCATCCTGGCTCATCCCACGTGCCGGATCGTCCTCGGCCGGCCCGGCATCGACGTCGACATGGCGCGCGTCGTCCGACATGCCCGCGCGCGTGGCTGCTTCCTGGAGCTCGACGCCCAGCCGGAGCGGCTCGACTTGCCCGACGTCCTCGCGCAGATGGCGAGGAGCGAGGGCGTGCTCGTGGCAGTGGATTCGGACGCCCACGGCGTGATGGATTTCGACCACCTGCGCTTCGGTGTCACGGAGGCGCGCCGCGGCTGGCTCTCCCGTGACGACGTGCTGAACACTCGCCCGCTCCGGGCCCTCCGAGCGTTGCTCGCGCGGACGATGTAGCGCGCGGGCTTCCCGCCACCGCGCGCCCGGTGTAAGCGTGCGAGCCGTGACCGACTCCGCTCATCCGTCGCCCATCAAGGACTTCGAGGGCCCCGCGCTCGAGGCCGTCATCGAGACCATGTTCCTCGCGGCCTTCGCCGACGGTGACTTCGGCGACGAGGAGCGCGCCGAGCTCATGAAGAGCGTCGAGGCGCTGACCAGCCGCGGCCTGTCCGGGGAGGCGCTGGAGCGCCTCGTCCAGCGCATCACGCAGGACCTCGCGGCCCAGGGGCGGGAGGCGCGGCTCGCCGCGGTGAAGGCGCGGCTCCCGGAGATGGGCGCCCGCAAGGCGGCCCTGGCGCTCGCCATCCAGCTCACGGCCGCCGACGGGATCATCCGGACGTCGGAGCGGGAGCTGATCCTGGAGGCGGCCGAGGCGCTCGACGTCGAGCGCGACGCGGCGGCGGACATGGTCGCGAAGTACGCGCCGAAGTGATCGAACCAAGGAGCACCGCCCCGTGAAGCCCTCGCGCACCGTCCTTGCTTTGGCCGCCGTCGTCGCCCTCGGAGCTGCCCTTCCTGCCGGTGTCGCCACGGCCGACGACGGCTGGGTGGTCGACACGACCGAGAAGGACGTGGTGGTCACGACCAAGACCAATCCCGGCCGCAACCTGCCGATGTTCCGCGGGGTGGGCACGGTCGACGCGAACCTGTTCGAGATCCTCGCGGTGCTCGACGACATCCACCACTACACGGAGTGGATGGCCGACTGCAAAGAGGCCCACGTCGTGAAGCAGATCAACGAGTTCGAGCGGATCGAGTACAACCGGATCGCCGCGCCGTGGCCGGTCTCGGACCGCGACACGACCATCCACTCGTGGGTCAAGGCCAGCTACGCCAAGCACGAGGTCTGGGCGCGCTTCGAGTCGGTCGACGCGCCCGAGGCGCCGCCGGTCTCCGGCGTGGTGCGGATGCCGCGGCTCGCCGGGTACTACCACCTGGAGGCGATCGACATCGATCACACCAAGGTCACGTACCAGGTGGACGCCGACCCGGGCGGGCTCCTGCCCGACTGGCTGGTGAAGCTCACCTCCCGCAAGCTGCCGATCGAGACGATCGTCGGCCTGCGGCGGGAGGTGGTGAAGATGCACGGGCAGCACGACGCGTTCCTGCAGCGGTACGACCCGGACAAGGGCGGGAAAATCCCGCCTCAGTTCGCGAACTGAGGCCGCGAGCTGAGCCGGGCGCGCGAGCGCGCCCCGGGCTTCCTATCCAGTCACGATCGCGAGCGCGAACCCGTCGTGGCCCTTGGTGCCGACGGTCTGGACGGCGGTGGCGGTCACCTTCGGCTCCGCGGCGAGGGCGGCGAGGAAGCGCCGCATGCCGAGGACGTTGGGGTCCGTGCTGGTCTCGTCCGTGACCTTGCCGCCGCGGACCACGTTGTCGACGATGATGAGGCTGCCGCGCCGCGCGAGGCGCACCGCCCAGGCGAAGTACTCGGTGGTGCTCGCCTTGTCGGCGTCGATGAACACGAGGTCGAAGGGGCCGCGGGCCTCCTCCTCCAGCTTGGGGAGCGTGTCGAGGGCGCGCCCGACGCGCACCTCGACGACGTTCGCGAGCCCCGCCCTCGCGAGGTTCTCGCGCGCGACCTCGGCGTGCTTCGGGTCGTACTCGAGCGAGATGAGCCGCCCCCCCGGCGCGAGCGCCCGCGCGAGCCAGATGGTGCTGTAGCCGCCGAGGGTGCCGATCTCCAGGATGGATCGCGCCCCGATCGAGAGCGCGAGGACTTGCAGCATCTTGCCCTGGTTCGGCGCGACGTTGATGCTCGGCATGCCCGCCGCCTCCGTGGCGCGCAGCGCCGCGTCGAGCGCCGGGTCGGGCGGCACGAGGATGCCGTTGAGGTAATGGTCGATCGCGGTCCATGCGTCCTGGCTCATGGCGGCGGAAGATAGCGCACCTCGTCGCGCCCGCGAGCCCGGAGGGCGAGGATCCGCGTATCCTGCCCCTCGTGAAGACCCAGCCCCTCCCGCCCGTCACCGTCCTCGGTGGCTTCCAGACCGATTTTTCCCGCAACTTCACGCGGGAAGGGAAGGCGCTCGCCGACCTCGTTCGCGAGACGGTGGAGGGCGCGCTCGCCGCGAGCGGCGTTTCGGCGCGCGAGGTCGAGGTCGGCCACGTCGGCAACTTCGCCGCCGAGCTGTTCGCAGGGCAGGGCCACCTCGGCGGTCTCCTCGTCGAGGCCGACCCGGCGTTCGCGGGGCTCCCCACCTCGCGGCACGAGGCGGCGTGCGCCTCGGGTGGCGTCGCCCTCCTCGCGGCGATGGCCGACCTGCAGGCCGGCCGCTACGACCTCGCCCTGGTGCTGGGCGTCGAGCTGATGCGCAACGTCCCCGCCGCCGACGCCGCGGCCAAGCTCGGCGCAGCGGCGTGGGTACCGCGCGAGACCGAGGGGCTCGGCATGGTCTGGCCCGAGATGTTCAGCCGCGTCGGCGACGAGTACGAGCGCCGCTACGGCCTCCGGCGCGAGCACCTCGTCGCCATCGCCCGGAGCAACTTCAGAAGCGCCCGCAACAACCCCAACGCCCAGACGCGCCGCTGGGTCCTGCCCGAGCACGCCTTCGACGCCGACGCCCCCGAGAACCCGCGCGTCGCGGGCCGCCTGCACAAGCTCGACTGCAGCCAGATCACCGACGGCGGCGCCGCCGTCCTCCTCGCCTCCGATCGCTTCCTCGCCTCGCGCGCGCCCTCCGTCGAGAAGGTCGCCCGGATCACCGGGTTCGGGCACCGCACGTCGCGCATGGCGCTCGCCGACAAGCTCGAGGACAGCCGCGGAGACGCGTACCTCTTCCCCCACGTGCGCCAGGCCATCACCGACGCCTACCGGCGCGCGGGGATCGAGGGCCCGGGCGACCTCGACGTCATCGAGACGCACGACTGCTTCACCACCACGCAGTACATGGCCATCGACCACTTCGGCATCACGCCGCCGGGCGAGTCCTGGCGCGCCATCGAGGACGGGACCACCCTCGCCGGCGGGCGCTTGCCGGTGAACCCGAGCGGCGGGCTGATGGGCCTCGGCCATCCCGTGGGGGCGAGCGGCGTGCGCATGCTGCTCGACGCGGCGAAGCAGGTCACGGGCACGGCGGGCGCTTACCAGGTCGAGGGCGCGCGCCGGGCCGCGGTGCTGAACCTCGGGGGGAGCGCGACGACCTCGGTGTGCATGGTGGTGGAGCGCGCGTGACGCGCCCGGCTGGCATACGGCCCGAGCCGTCGCTGGAGGGCTTCGCCGCGGAGCTGGATGCGCTCGGGCGCAGGCGCGCGAGAGCGTGGGCGCCGAGGACGTCCGGCAGTTCCGCCGGCTCCGGTGGCTCTCGCGCGGCGCCGAGTGGGCGGGGCGGCTCTCGCTGATCTTCGGTCGAGATCCGCTGAGCTTCTGCTTCGGGGTCACCTCGCTCACGCTGCACCTGGCGCTGGAGGCCCAGCTCAACCACACCGTCACGCACGGGGCCTACGCGCACCTGCCGGGCGCGGAGGGGATGCACCCCTCGCGCTACGAGACGCTGGCGTTACCGCTCCAGAGCGCCACGTGGCGGATGGCGCACAAGATCCATCACGCGCACCCATCGGTGCTGGGGCGCGACCCCGACACCCTCCACCCGCTGGCACTACCTGGCGGCCCGCAAGAGCTCCGCCCGCACGCGCATCAGCTCCTCGCCCAGCCAGTTCTTGCCGCGCCATGCCGAGCGCTTCGTCGCGCGCGGGTCGTCGGCCGCGAGGCCGATGCCCCAGATGCGGTCCTTCGGGCTGGCCTCGACCAGCGTCTTGGTGCCCGTGGCGAGGAGCAGGGCGCGGAGATCGTCGTTCTGCCCGAACTTGGCCAGGTTGCCGCGATAGACGACCTCGCGGCACTTCGCCGTCCAGCGGGCCTCGTCGAACGGGGTCACGCAGCGGCCGAGCGCTTTCTGCTCGGCCGGGTTGGTCGTGGCGAGGATCTGGCGAAGCGTGTCCCCGTCCCCGAAGAGGCGCGCCTTCTCCGCCATCATGTACTGCTCGGTGCACGAGTACGTCACCCGGTCCACGGCGAAGCGCGCGGGGTACCACTGGGAGGGCCAGCCGCTCCAGAAGAAGACGTAGCCGTCCCGCTCGGTGACGTCGGACACGGAGGCACGATACCAGGAGCGCCCTCACTTGCGGGGCGAGAGCTCCACGTCCGGCCGGGGCTGCTCGTCGCCTCCGCTTGACGAGAGGCGACGGATGCGTATCTTCCAAGCGGCCCTTGCCACGGGGGCGATCGGTTTCGACGTGGGGACTGAAGGCTCGTCTGCGTGCTGGCGGCTCCTGCTCCGCCTACCAAGCGGGACGTCATACGTGCGAACGACAACGCGCTCGCTCTCGCGGCCTAAGAAACCGTAGAGCCGTCCAAGAGGGAGGTCGTCCTAGTACCTCGAGGGCGTCGACCACCAGGGCTGGGTTGCGCGAGGGTGCCCTCGATAGCGCGACCGAGATTCGCGAGGGATAGGTCGCGGCCGAATCCGCGAACCCAGCCACCGGGGACACGGTGGCTACGCACGTGAACGAAGGTGAGCTGGACGCCTTGCGGACCCGGGTTCGATTCCCGGCGCCTCCACCGAGTTTCATCGAGAAAGTCCATCCAACCCGAAAAAATCGGCGGGCCGTCTCCCCGACGTCTCCCCGACGTGGGGGGGTGCCCTCGCGGCCGGTGTATTTCCGGACCATGGTCCCGAAGTCCGCCCCGGTCCCGATCTGGGACAGGTTCACCGTCAGCGTCGGCGAGGATGTCACCGAGGAGGAAGCGCGCGTCATCGCCCGCTTCCTGAACAGCCCCTCGGGCCAGGAGTACCTCCACCGGGTCGGCGAGAGCCTCGCTCGGCTTCGCCTGGCCACCAAGCGCCGGAGGAACTGGACGACCCCCACGGCGCCCGTGGTGGAGCCCGCCATCCTCCCCTTCACCCTCACCGTCGAGGAAGCGGCCGGGCTCCTCCGGACGAGCGTAGACGGCGTTTACGCCCGGGTGCAGAGGGGACAGCTCACCGGCGCGGAGGGGCTGATCAGGCAAGGGCGCAAGGTGACCTTCCATCGGGACAAGCTCGTCCGGTCCCTGGACAGGGCCGCCGATGGTCGGATCAGCCGACGAGGTCGCCGATGAGCCTCCGGGTCGTCCCCTGGACCAAGCGGGGCAAGACCGGCTTCGAGGTCGACATCCGGATCACCTGGCCCGATCGCACCAAGGACCGCGTGCGGCTCAAGTCCCCCGTCTCGGGCTACGAGGCAAGCAAGAGGTGGGGCCGCGACTGCGAGATCGAGATCCTCCGCAAGGGCAAGGCCGAGTTCTCGAAGAGGAGCGAGCCGGCCCCCAACGGGTCCGGGAACGGTGGCCCCTCGAACGAGACGACGCGCGCGCCGAAGAGCACGAAGAAGATCCCCACGCTCGCGGAGTTTGCCCCTCGCTTCCTCCGAGAGTTCGCAGGCGCGAACGGTCAACACGATTCCGGGATCGACTCCAAGGAGTCGATCCTCCGGCTGCACCTCATCCCGCACATGGGCGAGAAGCAGTTGGACGAGATCACCACGGCCGAGGTGCAGCGGCTCAAGGCGACCTACCGCGAGGGGGTGCGCGAGAAGAACGGGACGTGGAAGGTGAAGCCCACGCACAAGCCGAAGTCCATCAACAACCGCCTGACGGTTCTCAACAAGCTCCTCAAGGTCGCCTGCGAGTGGGGCGAGATCCCGTCGATGCCCTGCACGATCCGCATGCTCAAAGTGAAGGAGGCAGAGGCCCTCTTCTACGAGCAGGAGGTGCTCGACCGCATCTACGATGCGGCGGCGAAGGTGGACTCGGACGCCTACGTCATGGCCCTCCTTGGAGGAGATGCTGGGCTCCGCCGCGGAGAGATCATCGGCCTCAACAAGGCGGACATCGACTACAAGCGCCGCCAGATCCTTGTCCAGCGCCACATCTACAAGGGCAAGGAGGGCCCGCCGAAGAACGGGAAGGCCCGCTACGTCCCGATGACGCAGCGGCTCGTAGCGGCCCTCCAGGCCCACCGCCATCTTCGGGGAGAGCGCGTCCTCTACTTCCGGGAGGTCGCCTCGGGGAGGTGGCGGCCGTTGACCCCGAAGGTGGCCCGCATGGTGGCCATCAAGATCGAGAAGGCGGCCGGGCTGCCGATCACGGGCCGGCTCCACGTCCTTCGCCACACGTTCTGCTCCCGGTTGGCGATGGCCAACGCGCCGGTGAGGACGATCCAGGAGTTGGCTGGGCACCAGAGCCTCACGACGACGCTCCGGTACATGCACCTCGCGCACGGCGCGAAGCACCAGGCGATCGAGCTGCTCGACAAGAGGGCCAACGTCGTAACCGCGGAGATCGCTACCGAGGCGTGACGTTCTCGAAAGTCCTCCCCCGCGGTTCATGCCGTTGGGTACCGGCATCCACGGGAAGCCACCCGTTGCCGCCGGTGGTGCAAGTGGTGGGGAGGCGATGGGCAGTCGCCTTCAAGCTCAACGGGCCGACCCTGCTCTGGCCAAGGTTTCTGCCCGCTCCCGCTCCCGACTTCTGGGACGTGGTCCGGGAACGGGAGCGGGAGCGGGAAAGGCCCCGGCCCCTGCTTCTGGCGGATGGCCATGGGTCAAGGGGAAGCTGTCTTGGGGGGCCCTTGCGCGCTTACTGCGGCCGGTTACATTTCAGGACGCGCCCGAAGATCATCCCGCCCACGGAGGTTTGGCCCATGTTGCTGCGAACGCTTCCCTTCATCGCGGCGGTGCTATCGCTGACGACGATGCCGTCCGTTTCGTTCGGCCAGGCGCACGAGTACACGAACACCACCGGCCAGACGCTGAACATCTTCGCGGTCGATGTCCCCAAAGCGCAGGCGAACGTCGACTGCAAGAACATTCCGTTTCGCGGCCAGCTCGGAGCGATGAGCAAATTCACCGGCCAGTTCCCGCCGGACCGGAACAGCAAGCGGCTCATCCGCATCTCCAAGTCGTCGAATCCGTGCGACCCCTGGGTCTTCGAGGCCTGGATGGTTCCGAACTAGCCGACTCACGGTGATGCGTGGCCGTCTCTCCGACCGTGGCCGATCTGCCCGTGCCCGATCCGGCGCGGGGGGACCACCGGGGCGAAATTTGCGAGGCGCGGCCACGTCGTCGACGTTCTCGAGGAAGACCCCTCCGAGTTTTCGCCGCACGAGGTCCGTGCGCATGGTGAACACGCCGAAGCCGGTCGACTGACGGCGCCCTCGAAGATAACGGAGCGGTTTCAGCGGCCAACGGCGAGGCTCGCCGTTGCATGGGGCCCCTGCCTGGCGATCACCCGGAGGGCCGCAAGGGCGGCGGCAGCCTGAGCGAGCGCTTCCTCGGTGACGTGCAGTCGATCAAGAAGGGCACCGTGACGGCGCCGGCGGCAGAGGACGATCCTGCACTTGCCGGAGCAGACCTTCTTCTCCTTGCGCCCCTTGATCGGCTTCGTGCAGACCTCGCAGACCCGGATCTCCGGGGCCGACGTGGGAGGCCCGAGGACGGGCTCAGGGGAGGGCGATGCAGGGGAGGCCGCCGGGGTGCTGGCCGAAGCCGTACGAAACGCGTCCATGGCCCACCTACAGGTGGGAACGGGAGGGATCAAAGGTTCGGCTTCCGTGGCTGCTTCCGCCCGGACTGGACGGGCCCAGGGCGAACCTCTGGGCGATCCGTCCACTGGGTGCTAGAGTCCGCCTTCCGGCTTCAATGAACCAGAATCTTCAACGTTACGATCTGTCTGATTGGCTGATTCATTTCACGCGCCCCCTTAACATCGAGCACGACGACGTCCCGCCTGAGCTGTCCGACTGGGAATCGTTTGGTGAGGCCGTAGAAGAGTCCGTCATCTCGCCGTTCTTCCTCTTGCGCCGAATCCTTCGGAAGCGCCAGATTCTCTCAACTTGGTCCGTTCGCGGGGGTCGTCGTACCGTGTACGGGCCGCGTCCCGCCGTGTGCTTCACGGAGATGCCACTGGCCGCTTTTCTCCAAGCAAGTGCCGTGCGCTCGGCACGGGGCGAGAACGTGAGCAGCTACGCGGTCATGTTGCGAAAAGCGCAGGCATTCCAGGTAGGCGCACTGCCAGTTATCTATGGCCTGAGCGACCCAACTGCACGTGCCCAGGAGCAGAGCGACGGTACGCGGCTCTTCCCTACAAACGTGCTACCTCTCGCAGAGCAATACCGCTATCTAGCGTTCAATCCTGGCGGACGTCCAGATTGGACACATGAACGCGAGTGGCGCTGGCCGAATTTACAGCACAAGCCATTCCTATCGTACGACATTCCGGATGAGAGCGCTCCGGAGTACGCCGAATGGAACGCGTGGAACGAAGCCCGAGAGCACGACAGATTCGACGGCGACGGGCTTTGTTTGGATTCCGGCGCATTTGAGAACGTTGGATTTCTGGTAAAGAACGACCGCCAGGCCAAACTGCTGACGCACGACATTTTGCGACTGGTGGACGCCAAAACGGTACCGGCCAGTCTGTTTACGTTCATTCTGCGGCTTGGTGCGCTCCCCGCCCCCCAAAAGCTGATTGAACCGGCGGACGTTGCACGGGCGATCGATGCTGCCACTGTGCCACTGGCCCCCTTCTTCAATATGGACGCAGGGGAAGCGAAGAAGATTAGGGATCGGTTCAATAAGATTGCGAGAGATGTAGGAAACGATCCGCGCCGGGATGCGGGAGAATTCGGAGGCTGCTGGCTTTGGTTGATGGACAATACCGATCCTCTCACACGAGCGCTGCTGCTCGCACCCGACTACGAGGAACGGGTGGTAGTCTCGCATCTAGGACGTTACCTCGTGCGGCTTCCTGAGCTGGGCGACGATCGTGGACTTCGACTGCGTGAGAATCTTACCAAAGAGATTGCGAATCGCGCACATGTTGAGTTTGGAGCGCGAGCCACATACTACTCAGTGCTCAACTCGGACGATCCTGATGGTCTGCCCTCCTACACGGATGACTTCGATGACATCTACATGAATGAGGCGCACAACGAGGACGACTTCTAGGGTACAGCCTCCGGAGGGGCAGCGGCATCGAGCCGGGCCTCCAGGACCCGGACGGCCTTGAGCATCTCGGAGCGGAGGAAGGCGCGGGAGTGAACGCGCTTGCTCGGGCGAACGGTCGCATCTTCGGCGAGCGTCCGAAGGCTCGCCACCACGGGGCGCAACTCGTTGGCGTAGGCCGCAAGGGCGGCCGGGTCGGTGGTCTCGACGGGAGCGCGTAGGGCCTCCCGGAGCCTCACACGGGAGCGGCTCACGCGACCCTCCCCTCGGCCGCCACCCCGATCACGATGGGGGCGGTTACGACCTTCCCGCCGAGGAGCACCTCGACGGGCACCCCGGCGACGGCAGCGAGGCGGATCGCCAGCCCGGGGGACGGGCGGCTCCCAGGGCGCGCGGCGTGGTAGAGCGTCGATGCGGGGATGCCGATCTTGACGGCGAGGGCGATGTACCCGCCGCGTGCCTTCGCGATCTTGTGGATGGCGACCTTGACGGCGTGCGCCTCGTCCGGAGTGAGCCGGAGGGCGGAGGAGCGGGTGCGGGGCTCGGGCGGATTGGGGGGCGGGGACATGGACCACCTACAGGTGGGCAAGCTCTCGATCAAAGACTTCGCCGTCATTCCGCCCGGGTTTCCAAGCTCGGCGGGTCGGTCGGGGATCGGCGTGGGAGGAGACGGTCCCGGTCGATGAGCGGCAGCATCGGCGCCAGGCGAGGCACGTCCTCGATCTTCTTGAGCAGCACCTCCATCGCCTCCTGGCAGCCGGCGGGCTCCAGCACGCCGCGGAGAAGCTGCACCCGGAGGAAGAGGGCCGCCGTCTGCACAACGTCCCCGAGACAGTAGGCGCGCACCTCCTCAAGCTGCCCGGCGTCGATCATGGTCTGCACGTCGGCGCCCTTGCAGTCGATCTTGCCGGGCAGGCCGATCAACTTCGCGGCGATGTCGAGCGAGTAGGTCTTGGCGGCCCCGTGGTCCGCGAGCAAATCCATAAGGTCAACGTGGTCGGTCTTGCCGTAGCGTCGACGTGCCTCCCCCGCGTAGTACCAGGGGAAGGAGAGCCCGTGGTGAAGTGCGCGGGCGACGATGACGGGCAAGTCGAACCCGCGCCCGTTCCACGAAATGATCTTGGTCTCGGGGTGGGCGTCGAGGTAGCCGGCGAGGGAGGCGAGCGTCCCGCGCTCGTCCTTCTCGCCGTCCTCGCCGACGATCCACAGGCGCCGGAGCAGGTGGCGAGCGTCCAGGAGGGCGGCGCCCATGACGACGATTCGATGGTAGGGAGCCGGCGGGAAGCTGTCGCTCCCGTCCTTCCGCTTCTTCGGCGGCGGGAGGGACGTGTCGAGCACCGTCTCAAGATCGAGGACGAGGTACTTCACGAGGCTCCCCCCGCGGGAGCAACCTCGCGGGCAGCCGCAAGGTGGCGCGCGACGGTGCTGGTCCCCACCTGGAGAAGCTGCGCGATCTCACGCACGGACTTCCCCTCCCCTCGAAGCGCCCGAAGGTGATCGCCGTCGAGCTTCGCGGGAGGCCGCCCCAACCGGATGCCGCGACGGCGGGCCGCAGCAACCCCGGCCTTGGTCCGCTCGATCACGAGACCGCGCTCGAACTCCCCCATGGCGGCGACGATGTGGAGCAGCAACTTCCCCGAGGGGGTCGTGGTGTCGAAGGGCTCGGTCACGGAGACGAAGGCGATCCCGAGGGCGGCGAGGTCGTCCAGTGTGACGACCATGTGGCGGAGCGACCTGAAAAGACGGTCTGCCTTGTACACGATCAATACGTCCCACTTCCGGCGCCGGGCATCTGCAAGAAGTCGATCGAGTTCGGGCCGCCGCTCCCGGGCCCCGCTGACCCCGTGGTCCGTGTACGTGTCCACCAACTTCCAACCCCGGCGCGCGATGAAGTCGCCGGTCTGGTCGTCCTGGAGTCGAGGATCCTGATCGTGGCGGCTGACCCGGAGGTAGCGGGCGGCTCGAAGAGGACGCGGGTTGCTCACAACTCTCTACATTTCGGAACACTCCCGGATCAAAACTGAGCGTGCCGAAAGTCTCGGGCCGATGCCCCTCGTTGCTCGATCTTTTCTTGGCGCTTTCCCCCCGCGGGAGGCCCCCCGCATTTGCGCGATTTTGGATCGCGGGCGGCTCGCCATTTGATCAAGGTCTCCCCGGGGCTGTAGAGGAACATGAGCCCCGCCATCCGCACCCGGGCAGCCTGGATCGAGGAAGCCACGATCCAACTCGGCGTGGCCGCGTTCCACTTCCTCACCCTCCGCCTCGCGACCAAGAACGGGAAGGCGGGCTGGGCCCGACGCTGGCGGCCCATCATCGACAAGAAGCTCCAGCACCGTATCCTGACCCTGCTCGCGGAGCCGGTCGCCCTAGAGTTCGAATCCAACGTCGGCGATCGAGTTCGTACTCGGTGAGGTCGCGCAGAAGATGGAGCCCCTCCGCGCGGAGGTGGAGCGGAAGTTCGGCGAGGTCCGGTGGGTCAGGCGCGGGCTCACGCAGAGGGACGAGGGGGCGTTCTTGGAGTGGGTACGGGACGCGGTCGTCGCCGTGCTCGAGGATCATCGGGGCGGGCTCGAGGAGGCCCACCACGAGGGGCCCCAACTCCCCCGGGTCTGTTAGGTCGCCGGACCCGGTGCGGTAGCTACAAGGGCCCATCGGGTCGGGCCCCACGTGTAGAGACACCGGCGGCCGGTCCGCCGGCGGATGGCAAGTCCGGCCCCTACAAGTTGGGCGAAGTGCCAAGAGGCCGTCGAGGGGGCGATGCCTGCCGCCTGTGCGGCCTCGCAGAGGTGCATGCCGTCCTCGCCGATGAGCTGCAACAAGAAGAGCCTCGTCGGACAGGCCAGGGCGCGGGTGAGGGTCAAGAGCTGCGGCATCCGTCCGTCGAGTTCCATCGAAAGTTCCGTGGCCGCCCCGCAACTTTCCGGCCTCTTGAGATCGAGGCCGATCATTTTCCGCGTTTCAGGCATCGGCGTCCGCGAGCATGTCCGGGCTCAACCCGCGGCCCTTACGCCGCGCCTTCTTCCGTCGCCGATGAGGGCGGGAAGAGCTGACGGGGGCCTGGTAGACGATGCGGCCGGTGAGGCCCTGGGCTTCGTCCTTGGTGACGATGACGTTGCCCGGCGCCCGGTCGAACTCGGTCATGGCGTCGTACGCCTCGAAGATCGTCTCGCCGTCCTCGGTCGTGTCCTCGCTGATCGCCCTGTACCCCGGCCGGTCCCTGGCCGTGACCAGGGTCTCCACGAGGTAGCGCTGGTGGCAGTAGTACCTGCCCGCGTCGCCGATGAAGCTCCGGACCCGGCTGTCGTGGAAGTAGTGGGCCTTGAGAAGGCAGGGCGCTCGTCCGTGGTCTGGCCGGTCGTCGCAGGTGACGACGACTACCCGGAGGCCGGTCCGTTCCCCGAGGCTCCGTAGTTGCTCGAAGGTGTCGAAGAGCCAGGCCCCCATCGCCGTGTGCGTTGGGTCCATGCCGGGGTGATTCGCTGGAGGTGCAAGCGGCCCGTCCTGGAAGAGCTTGTCGAGGTCGCCGACGAGTTCGCCATCGGGACCGAACCAGGGCTCTTCCCCTCCGGAGATGGCGCTGTAGATGTCGAACACCGCGGTCACGTCGATGGGGACGATGAGGGTGTCGATGGGCGCCTCCCCCACCGGGAACCTTTGGGTGGCCTCGATCACGGACTGCCACGTGTCCGGCCTGCCCGACACATCCACGGCGCAGAGAGCGGCCACGCCAACCCGACCGAGAGAGCCACCTGTGACAGCCTGGAGAAGCTCCCGGGGGGACTGCTCGGGGTCGAGGATCACCTCGTGGAGGTAGAGCTTGCTGTGCAGGATGTCCCTGACGATGGAGGTCCACGGATCCCGGGGTCTCCCCGGAGAACGCTCCTCGCGGTCGCCCTCTTGGTTCCTCGTGACGTAGCGGCTCACCTTGAGGGCGTCGTGCTCCACGCACCTCCAGGCGTTGCCCTCGAAGCTCGGGGAACAACGGGGAGGAGGGAAACTGGCGGACCTAATGCGGGCCCGGGTGGGGAAGACGCTGGAATTTCCGCTCCCTACGACGAGTCGGACGACGTTGAGGGTGTTGCACTTCCGGACGATGCCCTTGAGGGCCTTGCTGATCTGGGTACCGCGCCATGCCTTCCAGGGGAGCTGCTTCACGAACGGGTCGAAGGGACCCCGCTCCACGGGCGTCGTGAAGGATCTGGGCTCCCATCGCGCGGGCTTCGGTTGGGTCGGGGTCTGGTACTTCGCGACGAGGTCGAGCAGGATCGCGTCGAGCTTGTCGATGTCGGACGCGTAGAACTCCTTGCGGTCCTTCGGCTGCCCGCGCAGACGAAGCTCGACCTTGAACGCAGCCGTCGCGCCTCGCTCAATCCTGTAGACGACGAGGTGAGCCGTGGCCTTCGTACGCTTGCGGATCGTCAGAGGGATCTCGAAGTCCTTCACCAGATACCGCTTCCGAGCTTGCCGACCCCGACCCTGGACGGGCAGCGCCCCGATGCCCTCCGTGCCCTCCGCGAGCGGGTACGCAACATGGGGCGGGACGACCACGAAGCGCTCGATGGTCCGGTAGTACGCAATCTCGTAGTCGGCGGGCGCGAGGCAGAGCACCTCCTCGAAGAACTTGCGCACGTCATCATGCCGGACCACCTGGAGGTCCAGGTAGACCGCTCCCGGCTGCACCTCGACAGCGAGCGAGTAGATTCGGGTCTTCCATCGCGGGTTCATGCGGGCCAGCGGGAGGCGTCCATTGCTCGGGGGCCGCTCGTCGAGCCACTTCGAAACCCCTGAGCACGTACCGGCGCGTGCGGGCGTTGGGCGTGGACGGCTTCCACACGGTGAGCGGCGCATCCTTGGACCAGCCGCACCGGGCGACGGCAACGAGTCCCTCGGCCACCGGAACCTTGAGCCTGATCCTCATCGAGCAGCCGTGCGTGTAGATGAGGACGCCGGGCGGGTTGTCCGTGGCCGAGTAGTCGGAGAGCGGTCGGTCCGCCGGAGCGGAGGGCTCGGCACCGACGCCGATGTCGTTGTCGTCGAACGCCGGAGCGCCCGGTGTAGAGTGAGGCACGGAGCACCATCTCCTGGCCCTGGTCGTTCACGCTGGAGGCGGCGACGACCGGGGCCGTTCTGCTTCTACGCGGCCTGGGGAGCCTGGGGTGCGGTGGTCGCCGCCGGCGTGGCCTCGGGGAGGTGCTTCTCGAGCACGGCGCGGAGGGTGTCGCCGAGGGTCTTCCGGTCCTTCCACGCGGCCTCCTTGAGGCGGGCGTGCAGGGCGTCGTCGAGGACGAGGTACATGTGCTTCACGTCGGTGTGCTCCTTCGCGGCGCTGATCAACCGCGAATCATGGCTATCTACACCGGGGAAGAAGAGGATCCGGGTGGGCTCGAGGTGCCCGCCAGCTCGAGGTGCCCGCCGGGCTCGGCCAGCTTGAGGTGCCCGCCAGCTTGAGGTGCCCGCCAGCTTGAGGTGCCCGCCGGGCTCCACCAGCTCGCCGGGCTCGAGGCGCTCACCGCGTCGAGGCCACGGTCACCGGGCCGGCGCTTCCTCGACGTGCTCTTCCTCGACGAGGAGCTCGGGGCGGTGGCGCGCCGGCCACCATCTCGCCGGCGGCGGAGAGGGCGTCGAGGATGCGGGGCAGGACGATGGGGAGGGCGATGGCCAGAAGGTCGAGGGCGTTCATGCCCGGCCGCTTGACGCGTTGTCGGCCAGGCGCAGCCCGAGGCCGGAGCGTCGAGCCGCTCGACGTGCTCTTCCTCGACCGGCTCGACGTGGAAGTCGGCCAGGGCGGCGCCGAGGACGAAGTCGGGGAGGTGGCGTGGTCTTCCTCGCCGACGGGCTCGAGATGGCGGTGAGCGTCGAGGTGGTGGTGGAGCTCGGCGCCCCCGGGCTCGCCATCCTCGCGGTGCTCTTCCTCGACGTGGTGGAGCTCGCCCCCGACGTCCAGCTTCTCGGCGGTGGCGATCGTCGCCCTGGCCGTCGAGGTGGAGCGGGCTCGCATCAAGGGAGGAGAGGTCGAGGCGCTCGGGACGCACGTTGCGCGCCCATTGGCTACGACTTGACTTGCTCCTCAATCGCCGCCACGAACTCAGGCTTCACCAAGTTGCGCCAGTCTCTGCGGACGTATTCGAACGGCATCTCGTTCGCGCCCCCCTCGGACGTATAGTAGCCGAAGGCGATCGGCTTCTCGCTCCCCATGGGCTCAGCGTAGGAGCCCGCGCCGGCGACTCCGAACACTTTCTTCACCGAGCGAACGCCCTGATCATTGAGCCAAGCGTACCAGAGGATTTCCGTAATTGACATCCCGACCCCTTACCGCGGGCGTTGGAGGGTTGCCACGACTCTCGCGATCTCGGCGGGGCCATCGAGGGGGGTGCCTGGCCCTTCCTCGCCGGGCTCTCCCCTGCCGTGGCGGTTGAGGCGATGGTGACCGTTGCCCCGGCCTCGCCTTCGCCGTCCAGCTGGCCTCGTGCTCGCCCTCGACGTCCAGCTCCTCGGCGATGGGCTCGCCGCTGGGGCGGTGGCCATCCTCCGCGGGTCGAGGTGGACGCCGGTCAGGGCGGCGCCGAGGACAAAGCCGGGGAGGTGGTGGAGCTCGCGGCTGAGGCGCCGTCGAGGTGGTGGCGATCGGAGCGGGAAACGCAGGCTTTTTACTGCGAACGAGGGCCCATCGCCAGGGGCTCCTGCTCGGAGGACTCGCACAAATCGGCGTGTCCGGGTGGACGGACGGCGGGCGGCCGTTGAGGTGGAGGGCCACCACCTGCTCCGCCGGCGTCGAGGTGGAGCTGGGCGTCGAGGCGCTCGAGGCGCTCGGCGTGCTCCACCAGCTCGAGGTGCCCGCCGGGCTCGAGGTCCACGAGGCCGGGCTCGAGGTCTACGGGGCCGGGCTCGAATCCTTTGATCCGTGCCCGCGCCAGCGGTAGATCCGTCTCCCCCATGTCTCCCCGACGCTGGACGAACCGGGTCGACGCAGGCCGATCGCTGTCGACGCAAGTTGACTCGGCATCTATCCGGAACGACACTGGATTCCCGGAAACACGAAGCAGATCAAGCAGTTGGAGGGTACCCGTGCTTGGAGTTCGATTCCCGGCGCCTCCACCGTGATTTCCAATAGTTGGACCGCCCTCCGGCGATTCCGCGGACGATTCTTCGTCCTTTCTACTGGATCATGCTCCGCGCGCGGATGGATCCGTCGCGCGCGGAGATGGCGTAGCGGAGCGTGTACCCGCTCACGGCGTGCAGCTCCACCTCCCAGAACCCGCCACGGTACTGGGCATTTACCTGCGCGTCCCACCCGTTCCCGTAGGTGTGCGCGGCGTCCCTGCGGGCGCTCGCGATGGCGTCGGCGCGCGTGAGGTCGCGCGCGACGCTTTGCTCGGGGGCGCGGGCGTCTTCGGGTCCGACGGCGGACGCGCACCCGCCGACGACGGGAGCGCAGAGGAGGGCGAGCGAGATCGCCAGGGCAGCCTTCGTCTTGTTCATGGTGACCGTCAATCCTTTGGTGGCGTGGCCCCGCCTCCGCAATCACGGGAAAATCGACGAATCTCCTTCCCCGCCTCGACCCGGGCCATCGACACCCTCTTCGGAGGACCGACGCTCCCCCCGGGCGCGACGGTCGCGTCCGTCTTCAGCGGCAACCTTCGCTCTAGCGGCCCGGCCTCACGTCGAGAGGCTCCGCGGGGCGGTCACTTCTGCTGGAGGAGCTGCATCACGCGGCCCTGCGAGAAGTTCTGCACCTTGATCCGCTGCCTCGTCCCCCTCCGGGACCCGAGCGCGCCCCCGCGCCGTGCTCGAGCTGGTAGCCTCCGGCCACCATGGCCCTCCCCTCCACCCGCATGGACTTCCGGATCGACCTCTCGCATGTCGATCGCAATCGCCAGGCGAGCGAGCGCGTCGTCGTTGCACGGCACCCGTCGGAGAGCGGCGAGCACGTAGTCCTTCGCGTCCTTGCTTACTGCATCTTCCACGAGGAGGGCCTGGCGTTCGGCCCTGGGCTCTCCGACGCCGAGGGCGCGGACCTCTGGACGCGAGATCCCACGGGCCGCATCACCACCTGGATCGAGTGCGGGGCTGCGCCGTTCGAGAAGCTGAAGAAGATCGTCCAGCACAACGCGGGCGCTGCCGTGTACGCGCTCTTCTCCGATGCGCGCCGCCGTGACGAGCTGCTCGAAGCCGCGCGCGCCTCCGGACCGCGCGCGGGCAAGGTCGCCGACGCGATCTCGGCATGGACCGTCGAGCCGCGGCTCGTCGAGGCGCTCGCCGAGAAGGAGGCGCGGAGCAGCAAGTGGGTGGTCACCATCGTCAGCGATCACCTGTACGTCGAGGTGGACGGTGTCACGCTCGACAGCGAGCTCTTGAACGCGCGGCTCGACGACGCATAGGGGGATGCTCACGCTCGGGGGTGATGCGATGGACCGCGCACAGAGCAGCGAGGACCCGCGCGTGACGTGGGTGACGGGCACCGCGCGAGAGGGGCGCACCAGGATCACCCGCTCCGGCTGAACAGCGCGTCGGCGTCGGCGTACGGGAGGTCGGCGGCGAGGAGCGGCCCGCACGACCCGTGCGTCACGAGATCGCGAGCCGCGCTCCGGGCGAGGGCGTATGCCGCGGCAGCCGGGCGAGGGAGGCGACGTGGAAGGTGACCCGCGGCTCGAGCACGCCGCGTACGCACGCGCCGCTCAGGCGATCACCTCTTCTGCGCTTCCGCGACCAGGCTCTCCGTGATCTGGCGCGCCGCCGCCAGGCCCGACTCGTACGCCCCCGGGAACGAGCCGTTGTAGATCCACCGCGCGCAGCCCTCCCCCGCGAAGAACACGCGGAGGTGCCTCTCGCGATCGGTCGCCTTTTCCTGCGGGTAGAGCACCGTCGGGAACGGGACGGGCTTGCTCAGCTCCTCGCGCATCATCCAGCGGTCGGGCAACGCGGCGGAGTAGGCCCCGCGCGTCCACCGCACGAGGCCCCAGCGGGTCACGTAGGCCCTGGGCCCATGCCCGTCGAAGGGGGCCGTGGGGAACATCCTGCGGAGCGCGTCCTTCGCCGCGTCGATGGCCGCCGCGTCGCATGGCCGAGGTGTCGGGTCCTCCGGCACGAAGCGCTCTTCGTCGACGTCCCGCTGGCAGAGCGCCTCGAACCGCTTCGCGCGGTCGCCGCCGAAGAAGCCGATGGCGATCCGCTTCGAGCCGAAGGGCTTGAGGGCGAACGCCATCACCTCCTTGTGCTTCTTCGCGTCGGTGGTGTCCGCCTGGTAGAGCACCCAGGCGTTGTCGTGCACGTCGTCGGGCAGGACGTCGGCGTCCCACTCCAGGATGATCTTGTTCATGACCCCCATCGGGAGCCCCTCGATCGCCTCGCGCTTCCTGTCCGGCAGCGGCGGCTCGAACGCGATGCCCCCATCCTCCGGCCTCCGCTGGAGGACGCCGGTCGAGACGGTCACCACCACGCGGCGCGCCTGGTAGGCCTTCGGCGCACCCTTCTCGATCGCGGTCACGGCCACGCCCGCGTCGCCATACCGGACGCTCGTCACCCGCGCGCCGAGGTGGAGGCCGACTGCCGCGGCGTCGGGTTTCGCCTCGAGCGCCCTCCGACCGAAGGCCTCGACGGCGTTGCCCATGCCCTCGACGACGAGGTCGTCTTCCCCGGCGGCGAACTCGGAGACGTCGACGGACGAGGTGCTCTCGAGCTCCGCGGTGCTTTCGAGCGGGCCGGCGTTCCCCCGGATGAGGTCGTGGTACTTCTCGTACCTGCAGGGCAGGTAGTCCGACGCCCTGTCCCCCGTCGGGTGCTCCTGACACGCCCCCCCGGCGTGCTCCACGGGCGCGCGCGCCGGCTTCGCAATCGCCGGCACCTTGCCCACGACGCCCTTCGCCGCAGCGATGGGGCTCACGGACCGCTTCGGCGGGCCGTGAACCTGCGGCAGCGTCGAGCCCCGAGCAGCCTCCTTGTCGAGCTGGGCGGCCCGGGTCCGCAGCGCGCCCGCCTGCACGCGCTCCTCGAACTCCTCGAGCGCCTCCGCGAGCGCCTTCCGGTCCTCGACGGGGGCGATGCCCTCGGGCGTGTAGAAGGGGGTCGAGAGATCCGTCTTCACGCGGGTGAATCCCAGGTGGTCGACGATGCTCGTGAGCGGGTTCGTCGGCACGCCGTGGACCCAGGCGCCTCCCAGGTCGATCGCCGTGCCGGAAGCGATCTTGTACGCGTAGCCGCGACCGCCGACGTGATCGGTCGCCTCCAGCACGAGGATCTTCAGCCTGGGGTCGAGGTGCCGGAGCTCCCTGACGGCGGCGAGGCCCGAGAGCCCAGCGCCGACGACGATGACGTCATAAGGCCCCGTCGCCGCCGGCGGCGCCGCGGGGGCGACCGGCGGTGGCGGGGACGCCGGGGTCGCCGGCGGCACGGGGTGCGCCGCGCACGCTGGGAGGACGACGGCGAAAGTGGCAGCAGCAAGGAGGCGGCGTGGGCGGTGGGATAGGGGGATCGGCATCGGGCTCTCCTTCGGTTCTCCGGGGGCGATCGGCTCAGGGTGCCAGAGACGCTCGCCCGGTCACAAGCGCGCTCCTCGCAACCCGTCGCGATGCCCACGCTCGGCGACCCCTTCCCTTCCGGGTCGAGATACACGGCAAACGCATAGACGTAATTGCCACACACGAACGCCCATGCCTCCAAACCTCCTGTCGTGATCGAGCGCGTTCGCGCTACGTTGGCGCTCCCATGAAGCCCTACTCCCTCGCTTTGGCCTCCGTTGCGGCCGCGTCGATCTCGTCCGCACTCCTGTTCGCCTGCGGCGGTGGCTCGTCGTCGACTCAGGCCGCCTCCGGGACACCCTCGGGCAGCTCCAGCGGCGCGAGCACCTCGAGCGGCGCCGGCGGATCCCAGGGATCCAGCAGCTCAGCCGGGTCGATGAGCACCTCCGGCAGCTCCACGAGCTCGAGCGGAAAGCCGAGCGACGGCGGCGGGCCGGACGCCGACGGAGCGACGACGACCATCGCCGCCGCGCGCATGGGCAACGTCACGACCAGCATCACGGTGGCCGCCGTGGTCACTGCCGTGCAGGGCCCGTCGGGCGACGAGGTCAACTATTACATCGAGGACCCCGCGGGCGGCCCGTATTCGGGCATCGTCGTGTACTGCGATCCCCTGGAGACGAGCTGCCCGCCCGGGCCCCGCGCGGGAAACCCGAGCGTGGGCGACTACGTGCTCATCACGGGCGCCATCTCGTCGTACAAGGGCCAGCAGCAGATTGCGCCGACCGCGTACGAGCTGATCCAGTCCGGCCACGCGCTGCCGCCGCCGGTCACCGTGCAGGGCAGCGACGTCGCCGCGGGGAACGCGTCGGCGCAGTACCGCGGGGTCCTGGTGAAGCTGAGCACGACGTTGACCGTGACCGACCTCACGCCGAGCGCGCTCTACGACACGCAGTGCGACGTCGGGGCGACCGACGGCGGGATGCCGCTCTGCACCGGCTGCTCGCCTCCGAGCTACTCCGGCTTCCAGGTGACCGATAGCGCCAGCGACGTCATCTACGTGGAGCAGTACCTGTTCCCCGGCGACCCGCTTCAGAGCTCGCCGGAGTGTGTGACGATGCCCGGTCAGGTCGCCGTGACGAAGGGCCAGACCTTCCCGTTCATGGAGGGCATCCTCGACTACGACGGGTACGCGAGTGCGCAGTTCATGGCGCCGCGCAGCCCGTCGGACTACTGACCCGCCGCGACGAGCTCGGCGAGCGCCCGCGCTCGTGTAGTGGTGGACGATCGTTCAGGCTTTTTCGACAGGCCGGCGAGCGCGCCCTGCTCCTGGGCCGACGCCCGCGACGCCGCGGTCGCCCCGTGAGCCGTGCGCCGGAGGTCGGGCGCATGGCGAAGGTGCCCGTCGCGTCGACGGAGACACAGTAGCCGGGGTTGGCGACGAGCGTGTGGACGACGCGTGGGCCGCTCACTTCCGGCACCACCTGCCGCAACGCGAAGAGCAGCGCGCTGCGATCGCGGCAGCGGAGCTGGCAGTTGCCGTTTTCGTGCGAATGGATCGACACGCCCTCTCCGAGCAGCGCCTCGAATTCAACGAGGCCGATCTGGCCATGAGCGTCGAGGAACGCGCGTGCTGCGCCGGCTGTGGGGATCGGCGGGAGATCTTTCTCCGTGGCGAACCCGAAGCGGGCGAAGCAAGTCGCCCCAAAGCTCACGATCGTGATCGGCGTGCTCGCGTCGAACAGCGCGATCGCCTCGGAGGTCGAGACCTCGCCGAGGCAAACGCGGAACCCCGACGCTCCCTCGTCGAAGACGCATGCGCTCCGCCGCTCCGGCAGCACCATACCGCCATTCTAAATCAACGAGCACGATCCTCGTTCAAGGAGCCGCTGAGCAACGTATGGAACCCCGGGCGTGAGCCCGCGGACCGGAGCCGCATGCGTCAGCACGCGGAGGCCGCGGCACAGCCCCCTGACGTCATGGTCCCCGCGCTCACGCGCGAGGCTCCGGTCCGCGGGCTCACGCCCGTGGGTTCCATCGTTGTGTCAGGATCGCGCTCGGCCATTTAGAGCGGCGTGCGTTTGCATTGGGTACGCACCTACCGAACCGCGAGCGCGAGCGAGCGGGTGCCAGAAGGCGCGACGCTTTCGTGCCCTCGCATGCGTAGCGCTACAGGCAGCGCGACGCGGGCAAGGGCGTGGCGCGTAGGCGCCCTCTGGCACCCGCTCCCTGGCGGTCGCGGTTCGGTATGTACTCATCCCGAACGCACGCCGCTCTAGCTGACTGCGGCGACGTGAGCCGAGGCTCGCGCTCGGAAAGGGAGGCGCCGGGCTACCGCTTCAATCGCTCGACGTCCCCGGGCCCCACGGCCTCGTCGCGGTCGTGGAGCGTCTGGCCGAACACTCGCTTGTACTCCGCAACGAACTGCCGCGGGCTCACCGCACGAAACTGATCCTTGCCGAGCAACTGCACGATCCGCCCGCGGGGATCGCCGGCGAAGAGCCCCTCGCTGGATCGATTGACAGCCAGCCAGGAGCCGTCCGGATAGACGACGCGGAGCGGGTAGCCGCTGCTCACGTGTCTCTCGAAGCGCACCCTTCGAGGCGGCGGCTCGGCCTCGGGCGGTGGCCCCTCCCCGAGCAGGGGGCGGATCTCGTCGAGGAGCGCTGCGATCTCCTCGGGAGGGAGCGTCTCCAGGGAAATCTCCGGATCGTCGGGCTTCATCCGATCGGCACGTAGCTCGCCGGCACGCTCGCCTCCTCGGACGACCATCATCGCCGCGCCAAGTCGAACGCGCAAGCCGCTGCCGGTGGGGAGAGAAAGGCCCCCGTCGATCGCTCACGCACGGATCGACGGGGAGCCGGGCCGAGGGATGGAGGTGGAGGGACGTCCTCAGCCGCAAAAGCCGTCGGGGTCGCAGAACCCGGAGCAGCAGTCGCTGTCGAAGTTGCACCCGTTCCCGCTCGAGACGCACACGGAGCAGGCGCCGTCGTCGCAGAACTCGGCGTCGCAGCAGTCGGAGTCGACGTTGCACCCGCCGCCGTCGTCCACGCAGGCCGGGACGCCGCAGACTCCGCCGTCGCACACGCCGTTGCAGCAGTCGGAGTCGAGCGAGCAAGCGCTCCCGTCGTCGAAGCAGGCCGAGACGGGGACCCCGCAGAAGCCGTCGCTCCCGCAGATGCCGCTGCAGCAGTCGGCGTCGCTGCCGCACGCCACGTTGTCGTCCGAGCACGCGACCACCGCGGTCGCACAGAAGCCGTCGCCGGCGCAGGCGCCGCTGCAGCAGTCCGAGTCCACCGCGCAGGTCGAGCCGTCGTCGAAGCAGGCGGGCGCGTCCACCGGGCCGACGTCGGCCTCGAGGCCGCCGCCGAAGGTACAGCCGGTGCCGAGGAGAAGGGTGCCAAGGAACATCGAGACCGCCATCCAACGAGAGCTCATCGATCGCCTCCACGTCCGGACCCCTTCGCAAGCCGCGTTCCAACGCTGGAGCGGCGGCGGTGATGTAAGGAGGAGCTCGATTTCACGGGGACTTCGCTGGGAGCGCCTACACCAGTGGAGCCCGAACGCGCTCGAACCCCGCCCTCCGCGGTTACGCTGTTACGCCTACCCGTGACGCCACTCCGCACCCGACCCAGCCTGGATCTCCGCCGAAATCCCGCTCCCCGGGCGCTTCGCGACCCTGGCCCGCCGGTTGCTCATGCCCCTCCCCAGAACGCACCGAGGACGAGGACGTCCTCGCCGACCCGAACCGGGTCAGGCGCGCGGAAGGATGGCTAGGGTCATGAAGCTCAACGGCAAGGCGATGGTGGCGGTGGCGATGATGGTGGCGTCCGTGGCGGCGATCGGCTGCACCACGGCAGAGGCCCAGACCGGGGCCGTGGCGCCGGAGGAGACGCCGGCGACCGCGCCCGTGGTGACCGACGCCACGACGAACCCCGGCGTCGAGAAGGACGCGCTCTTCTTCCGCTACTACGCGCCCTTCGCCCCGCCCGCGGCGCGCGTCGAGGTCGTGGGCGTGGCCCCGAGCGCGAGGCACTTCTGGGTCCCGGGCTACTACCGCTGGACCGGCCGCGAGTACGGGTGGGTCGCCGGGCGCTGGGAGCTCCGGCGGCCGGGTCTGGCGTACGTCGGCCCGCGCTGGGTGAACCGCTTCGGTCGGTTCGAGTACCTCCCCGGCCGGTGGGTGCGCAGAGGCTAATCGCAGCGGGGCGGGTCGCTCACTCGATGTTCACGCCGCTCGCCGCGAAGGTGGCGCGGTACTGGACCGAATCGGCGCAGGTGCCACTGGCCGGGGCGTCGGTCGTCGAGCACCAGTCGCCCTGGAAGACGCTGCCGGACCGGCGCCGGCGATCCCGCCGCCGAAGCCGGTGTTGGCGCCGGAGCCGCCGAGGCCGGTGCCGCCGCCGGCGGGGTTTAGCGCTCCTCCTCAGCGAAGACCACGATCCACTCTTGCGCCGGTTTCGTCCACCGCGTCGCACCAGTCCCCGCGCCCATTGACGTTCGGCATGGCGGCCTTTCGGGTGAAGGATGGGAAGCTCCCACTCTACAGGCGCCCCCAGCGAGGCGCGAGGGGCGTCGGGGACGATCGACTCGCTAGGCCCGAGGTGAAGGCTCACGGCCGCCGGCCGAGGAGGAGGCGGGCGACGGCGCTCTGGCCCGCGTCCCGTTCGCGCCGGAGCGCCGCCGAGTAGAGGAGCGAGCCCAGCTTGGTCTTCGGCGTGCGTGCCGCGCGGCTCAGCCAACCGTCGTCCTCCGCCACCGGCTCGGTCGCGACCAGACGTCGGAGCCGCGTCCGCGCCTCGGCGACGGCCTCCGGGTCGATCGGCACGTGGAACGTCACCGCGTCGCCCGGCGCGAGCCCCAGCAACTCCAGGGTGCGCGGCGAGAGGCCGACAGCCGGCTCGTCCCAGGGCACCATCTCGACCGAGGTCACGCGGGGCGCGTCGTTCTCCGGCAGGAGCACGAGCGGAGGCATCCGGGTGAGGGCCGCGAGGGCGCGCCGGTCGCGCCGCGTGACCAGGCGCTCGGCGGACTTGACGCTCCGCCCACCTGCCGTCCCGAGCGCGGCGTAGAGCCAGGGCCTGTAGATCTCCAGCGCCGCCTCGCGCGGGATCATGGCCCGGTCGGGCGGCAGGTCGGCGCGCACCACCACCGTCGCCGCGCCGGCAAAGTCGACGCTCTTGCCGTCGCGGACCAGCGCGAGCGGGCTCGAGGGGCCGCGCACCGCGTCGACGAGCGACTTCACTCGCCGCCCAGCGTCGCCGACGACCCACTTCATCCCGTGGTGCCCGTTCTCGACGAGGTGGGCCACGGCCTCCTGGAGCAACTGCGCCTCGTTTCGCAGGATGACCGCCGGGGCGTCGAGCTCCTTGAGCTTGCGGAGGCGGTTCGACCGCGAGATCACCCGCCGGTAGAGCAGGTTGACGTCGGCGGTGGCGAAGCGGGTGGCGTCGAGCTGGGTGGAGGGGCGCAGGTCGGGCGGGAGCACGGGCCACGCGTCGAGCACGAGGTCCTGGGGACGGAGGCCGGCGTCGAGGAGCGCGCGGGCGATCTCGCCGCGGGCGCCGCCGGCGCTCGCGAGCGCCCGGACGTCGAGGAGGGCGAGCTCGTCGCGCACGGCCGCGGCGCCGGGCGGAGGCTCGTTGAGCCCCTCGTGGCGGGGGAGGACGGCCTTGTGATCGACGACGGCGTGGACGTCGGCCACGGGCATGTCGAGCAGGATCGCCGCCGTCTCCGTCGCCCACGGGGGGAGCACGGGCTCGGCCAGCTCCACCCGCCCGAACCGGCGAGCGCGCTGCGGCGAGCCGAGCCGGCCGAAGATCTCCTCGCAGAAGAGGCCTCCCTTCTTCGGCGAGAGCTCGTCCTTGTTGAGCGGGTCCTGCTCGGTCACCACGTGAGGGGCGAGGGCGCGGATGGTCTCCGTCGTCGCCAGCGCGATGGAGGGCGCCTCCTCCTCGAGGTCGACCACGAAGCCGAGCGCCCGGAGCAGCGCCTCGAGCGACCGCGTCGAGACGGGCTTCTTCGGCAGGGCGGCGGGCTCTCCATTCACGATCGACGCGTAGGTCTCGTAGCGCCCCTCCTTGTCGTCGGATTTGACCGTGACCATCTCGTGCACGGTCGCCCTCGCGCCCCGGGCCAGGAGCGCCTCGACGGCGCCGCGGCCCACGCGCTGCACGCCGCCGGGCTCCCTCGCGAGCGGCTGCTGCGTGACGAGCGAGTAGGGCCCATGGCCTCGCGCCTCGAGCCGATCCTCGGCGCACGCCATCTTGTCTATCCGGTGCCGCCCCGAGAGCCCCGGCCACAGAAGGTCGCCCCCGCCGGGGAGCTCGTCCTCGATCGCGCCCACCACGGCCAGAGAGCCCCCCTCGGCGCGGAGCACATCGCCCACGGCCAGCGCGCGCTCGACGCGGATCGTCACCGTCACGCACGCGGGCTCGACGTCGACCGACTCGACGGTGCCGCGCACACCGTGCGGGCAGCGGAGCGAGGTATCCCGGGCGGTCTCCTGGACGCCGCGGATCGCGTCGAGCACGAGCTCCGCGCGCGAGAGCAGGTGCTGGTCGCGCGGGCTCGCCTTGCCGACGAGCACCATGCCGGGAGACACCTCCGCGCCGGGCGCGACGCGCTGCACGGTGAAGTAGTCGCGCGGCTTCGCGTTGCACGCGAGCTTCCAGGTGCGCACCGAGGTCAGCGCACGCGCCGCGGCGCGGCTGGCGATCACGTCCCGACCTTCCGTCTTCGACAGCAAGAGCTCGGGCGTCGATCCGGAGCTCAGCGGCAGCGGCGTCGTGTCCTTCGGCTTCATGGCTGGCCAGGATGATACGCGCCCGTCGCCGTCGTGCTCACCTGCGACGTCCTACGCGGTGGCTCCCGCGATCCCCCGCCGTCGCGTACCGCGGCGCCACCGCAAGATCTGCGCGCGTCGGAGGAGCAGCACCAGCTCGCCCACGAGCGACGCGCCCATCAAGAGGCCGAGGGCCAGGCCGACGAAGGCCACGCCCAGCGTTGCCGCCGGGACGACGTGCGGCACGTCGAAAGCCGGCCCCGCCGCCCGGGGTGAGACCGGCGGCGGGCTCATGGCGGCGAGGGCCACCGAGCCAGCCAGCTCGAGCAGGTCGCCGGCGAAGAGCAGCGCCAGGGCCCAGGGCGGACGCGTCCAGCCGCTGAGGCGGGCTCGGAGGAGCCGCAGGTTGTCGATCCTTGCCATCGGGTCTCCGCTGCGCGAGCCCGTCCAGGATGTGTCGGCGAGGGCGGCCGCGCAACGTGAGGTCGGCGTTCCCGGTCCGGCGGGAGGGCACTATCCTACGGCCTGCCCGCCATGACCACATCGTTCAAGAACGACTCCCCCGACCTCGCCGCCATCTACGACCGCCTCAGCGACACCCAGTTCGAGAGCGGCAAGCGCCTCGTCGAACGCCTCGCCGTCGGCCCCGGCCAGCGCGTCCTCGACGTCGGATGCGGTACGGGGCGCCTCGCGCGCTGGATCGCCGAGCGCGTCTCCCCCGGCGGCGCCGTCGTCGGCGTCAATCCCCTCCCCGAGCGAATCGCCATCGCCCGCGAGCACGCCGGAGGCGCGTCCGTCACCTTCGAGACGGGCCAGGCGGAGGACCTTCGCGCCGAAGGCGCGGCGAGCTTCGACGCCGTCGCGATGTCGGCGGTCTTTCACTGGATCGAGGACAGGCGCAAGGCGCTCGCCGAGGTCCGCCGCGTGCTCCGCCCCGGCGGCCGCCTCGGCGTGACGACGCTGCCCCGCGAGCTGATGCACGCGGGCGCGGCGTCGCGCGTGATCGCCGCGGTCTTCGCGGCGGCGCCGTACGCGGCGCGCGTCGACATCTCGGGCTTCGCCATCGCGAGCCGCGGGCTCACGACGACCGAGCTCGTCACCCTGGTGCAGGACGCAGGCCTCGAGCTGACCGAGCTCCACGTCATGCGGCGCGAACGGACGCACGCGAGCGGACAGGAGCTCGTCGACTTCATGGACGCGAGCTCCTTCGGCAACTTCCTCCGCATCGTGCCCGAGGACGTCCGCCCGAGGTTCCGCGCAGACCTCGCCGCTGCGTTCGACGCCGCCCGCGGTCCGGACGGCATCACCCTGCGCGACTGGGGCACGCTGCTCGTCGCGGAGCGCCCGGCGTGATGGATCAGGGGCAAACGTTGTCGTCGACGAGCGGCGACTGGCCGGCGCCCCAGAACATGATCCCGGTCGTCGCCAGCAGGGTGCCCGCGCCGGTCTGGGGATCGATCTTGATGATCTGTCCGGAGGTCGTGAACCCGATGACGCGCGCGTTGCTGTAGGCGAGGCCCCAGACGTCGGCGTAGCCGGTCGGGCCGACGGCCGTGGCGACCCCGGTGCTCGTGTCGACGCGGATCAGGACGTTGCTGCTCGACGCGTCCCCACCCCCCGCGGTCGTGGAGGAGGTGCCGTACATGATCCCGCTCTTCACCGCGACGAGATCCCCGGCGCTGACGAGCCCGCTCCCGTAGTTGCCGACGGACGTCGTCGCGCCGCTGGAGGGGTTGATGATCTGCACGTCGCCGCTCGAGTCGGACGCGAGCAGCGTACCATCGGGCAGGAAGGTCAGGCTGTTGTCGCCCGACGAGTCGACGGTGGCGACGGTGGTGGCCGCGCCCGTGGTCTGATTGATCGAGTAGAGGGTGGTGAACGAGACGCCGTAGAGCTGGCCGGAGGGGGTCACGGCGACGTCGGTCATCATGTCGGAGACGCCGAAGGGCCCGACCTTGGTGACGGCGAAGGTGTTCGGATCGATCCGGTAGAGCGTGTCGGCGTCGTTCGCCCAGATGGTGCTCGTGGCCGGATTGGTGGTCGTCATGCAGCAGGCCGTCGCCGTCGCGCAGCCCGGATCGGCGCAGTCGACGTGACCGTTGCAGTCGTTGTCGATCCCGTCGCTGCAATGGCCGCCCTCGGGCGTGGGGAGCACCTCCCCCATGCAGGGGCCCCAGCTCTCGCCGTTGGACGCGCAGGTCTGCGTGCCGCCGTGGCAGGGGCCGACCCCCTCCGTGCCGGTCGGCCCGTCGTAGCAGGACCGGGTGGTGCCCGCCGTACACGTCTGGAGGATGCAGTGCGGAGAGAGCACGCAGGCGACATCCTTGCAGTCGGTCTTGCCGTTGCAGTCGTTGTCGATCCCGTCGGCGCAGTGGCCCCCCTCCGTTCCCGGGACCACCTCCCCCATGCAGGGCCCGTACGCGCCGTTCGCCCCGCAGAGCTGGGTGCCGCCGTGGCAGGGGCCGACGCCTTCCGTGCCGTTCGCACCCGTGTAGCAAGGCCGGCTCATCCCGTCCGTGCAGCAGCCCGTGAGCCCGACGCACGAAGGATCGGCGCAGCCGACGAGCCCGTTGCAGTCGTGGTCCTTGCCGTCGGAGCAGTTCTCCATCGTGGGGATCACGTCGCCCATGCAGGCGCCCCAGGTCGCGATCTCGCCGCTCCCCGTGCAGGTCTGCGTGCCGGGCTTGCAGAGCCCCACGTTCTCGGTCTTGGGCGGGCCCGTGTAGCAGGGGCGCGTCGAGCCCGGCTCGTCGCAGGAGCAGCCGTGCAGATCGAGCATGTTCTCGCACGCGACGCCCCCGTCGGGGATGCCGCTGCCCGAGGACGACGTGCTGGCCACGGAGATGCTCCCGCCGGAGCCGGTCTCCCCGGTGCTCGCCGAGCTCGAGGCGCTCGCGGGCCCTCCGGTCGCCACCCCTCCGGTCGACGCCCCTGTCCCCGCCGCCCCCGATCCCGTGTCCGTCCCGCCCTGTCCCGCGCCGTGTGTGTTGACGCTACCCACGGCGGAGCAGGCGCCGGTGAGCACGACCAGGAGAGCCAGCGCACGTCGCATGGCGCGGCACTATCCGCCCTCCGCGCCGGCGCCACAAGGCCCGGCCCACGCGCTCGCGGCCGTCTCGGTGGGACGTCTACCTTGTCGCCCCGATGCGCCTTCTGCACGCCTCGAATCCGTGAGCTATAGTCGCGCCCGCCATGCCGAAGACCAGCGTGCTCATCACGGGAGCCAACGGAGAGATCGGGCGCTCGCTCCTCGAAACGTTCGCGCGCGAGGGCGACTACGACGCCGTGACGCTCGACCTCACGCCGCTGCCCGACGCGATGCGTCCGCTCGTCACGGCCAGCTACGCCGGCAACATCATGGACCGGTACCTGCTCGACCAGCTCGCGGCGCACCACGAGATCGACCTCGTGTTCCACCTCGCGGCGCTGCTCTCGACGCGCGGGGAGCGGGATCCCGAGCTCGCGCACCAGGTGAACGTCGAGGGCACGCTCAACGTGCTGCGCATGGCGCAGAACCAGTCCTCCCGCCTCGGCCGGCCGGTGCGCTTCCTGTTCCCGAGCTCGATCGCCGTCTACGGCCTGCCCAGCCTCGAGGAGAAGCACCGCGTCGGCCGCGTCCGCGAGGAGCAGTGGAACCTGCCCATCACCATGTACGGGTGCAACAAGCTCTACTGCGAGCACCTCGGCCGCTATCTCACCTTCAACGCGCGGCAGCTCGGCGCGCTCTCGGGCGCCGCCCGCCTCGACTTCCGCGCGCTCCGCCTGCCGGGCCTGATCTCGGCCGAGACGGTGCCGACGGGCGGCACGAGCGACTTCGGCCCCGAGATGATCCACGCCGCCGCGCGCGGCGCCCCGTACAAGTGCTTCGTCGAGCCCGAGGCGCGCATCCCCTTCATGGCCATGCCGGACGCCGTGCGCGCCCTCATGGGGATCGCCCGCGCCGACCGCGAGCGGCTCTCCACGTGCGTGTACAACGTCGGCGCCTTCAACCCGAGCGCCGGCGAGATCGCCGCCCGCGTCCGCCGCGCCTTCCCCGACGCGAGGATCGACTACGAGCCGGATCTCGTGCGCGCGCGGATCGTCGCCTCCTGGCCCGAGGACGTCGACGACGCGCGCGCCCGGTCCGACTGGGGCTGGCAGCCGCAGTACTCGTGGGACCGCACGTTCGACGAGTACCTCGCCCCGAGCATCAAGGCCCGCTACTCCCGGGCCTGACGGGTCGCCCGCGGCAGAGAGGGCGTCGTCGGGGCGCCGGCTTGAGCCCCTGACAACCTCGGGTCGCGTCCCGAGTATGAATGAGGTCTCGATGAGCTTCGACGCGGCGCGTTCGGGGGTGCGACCTTCGCGGTGGTGGTGGTCAAACCGCACGTTGTGGACTCTACCTCCTCGCGCGAGCAGGGCGCCCGACCTATTAATAATTGGAGCTATGTTGTCTCCTCTCGATCGAGCCCGCTCTTGGAAGTGCCAGCCGACGAGGCACCGGGAGTGGACGTTGTCGAGGCCGTATCACGTCTGGATCCTCCTGCTCGGCTGGTGCTCTTCCGGCGCCCCGGCCCAGGCGCAGCGGGGCTCACAGCTCCGCCGTACCTCTTGAGCAGGACGCGCAGCACGTCGCGCATAGCGTCTTCATCGAGCCCCGTCGCGAGCTCGAGCATCACTTCGAACGCCAGCTTGTCGCGTACGCTCTGCATCGCGAAGGCTACCGCCCCGAACGTCGTAACGCCGAAAGCCGCTGGAACCCAACCGCCCGCACCGGGACGTTCAACCACCGCCGCCACGATGGTGCTCACCGCGAGGACCACGGCGAGCCCGAGCGTGATGCGGAAATACCGCTCGTTCTCCTTCATTCGCAACCGGAGGCCCACGCGGACACCAGGACTCACCGGGCCCAGTGGCGGCGCTCCCGTCGGGCGCGCGCTTTCGCCTTGATGCGCTGCCTCGCGGACCCATTGCTCGAACTTCATCGATTCGCCTCCGTGACGAGCCGCATGGCCTGTTCGTACGTAACCGGACGCGCGCTTCGTTCAGCCGCGGCCATGCATCGGAGCGCGGTCTTGAACAGGAGTAGCGAGGCATCGAGGAAGGCGCTCCTCCTCCCGACGGCAACCCGCGCCCCCGGTCGCATGCGACGGATGGCAGCTCCGAGGGAAATCGAGTTGCACATCCGCAGATCGAGAAATCCATCGTAGTCGGCGGGCAGCGCCCCGATGAATTGATGCGTCGTTATCATGCCGCCCTTCATCTCGATGCCTGCGCCCGGCGAAAGGACGGCGTCTCCACACAGCTCGTCGAGGCGTGACCGATCGAAGCGGAGCAGACCGAATCCCGACCGCCTCTGACGGGCGAGGACCTCGGCCTCTCGCGGGTCCTGGCAAGGCGGTGCAGAGAGCTGGCGATGCGTCTCGGTGAGCAGGCGATTGATCGCGGCAAGGATCTCCGTGAGCCCGTCGCCGTTCTTGAGCGCCGAACGGACGAGCTGCCACTCCGGCTCCTGAGCGGTGGCCACCAGTCTTAGCAGCGCATCCGGATCGCGCACGTCGTCGGGGTCGACCGACGGAAACGCCATGTGGGTCATGACGGCGGTGGCCACACACCGGCTCGCATGAGCGGCAACGTCCGAGAGCCCCGCCTCGAGCACCACAGCCGCGCCCAACTCGCGACACTCGATACAAAGCCGGTGGGCAACGTGCGCCAGCATCGTATACGATGACCAGCCCGCATCTACGTCGTCGTAGATGCGACGAAGGTAATCGGATCCGCGCGCCCACGCCCTTCGAAAAGCAGCTTCTTCCACCGGCACGGCGACGAGTAGTGCCACTTCGCGCGTACGGACGGAGCGCTCACGCATGTCGCGATGCTCCGACGCCGTCGAGGGCCCCGAGACGCCAATCGCCGGCGGCGTCCCTGATGCGCGTCTCGATCTCGACCTGATGGAGCTTGCCGAGGCGCTTGATCTCCTCGTGAAGTAGGAGCACCGGATCCGTCGTGGCTTCGACCGCGGCGCCGCCCTGGCCGAACACCTGCGCGATCCGGATCCGGATAGCCTCCGTGATCTTGGTGAGCTGAGCGGCGCTGGCCTCCTTGACCTTGATCCAGAACTCGATCAGCGCGTTCTTGAACCCGGCTCGCCGCGCCTTGACCTCGACCGTAACCTTCGCGATGCGCTCGCCTTCCGCGACCACCGGTTCCTCGACGCGGATCACGGGATTGGTGAAGTCGTAGTCTTCGAGACTGAGGCGGCGGTACCCGCCCTTTCCCTCGCCGGCGACGGTAACCACGTCCTCTGAATAGCCGGCCCGCTTCGAGCTGGCGCGAATCTCATCGAGTGCGCTACGCTGTTCCTGCTCGGTGAAATTGTGGAGTTCAAGCTCGGCGGTTGGCTGACGCGCGGAACGCGACCGCGCCAGCCGCAGCGACGCCAGCTCGCTTGCGTCGGGGAGATTGCTCGCCATCACCGGGGGAAGGCGATCCGGTCCGGTCACCCAGTAATGGTCCCCGTACTTCACCACCGTCAGTGTGTTTCCGGGACGAGGGCCGGCGAGCGCGGCCACCGATTCGGGCACCGTGGCGGTGCTGGCCTGGGGCGAGAAAACCGTGCTGACCGCGCTGCGCACCTGGGGCGCGCCGGGTTCGGCGAGCGCAACCTGCGCTGACCGCGGCGGTGTCGCCGGAACATCGGCGAGCGCCCGCGAGAGTCGCGCTTCGAGCTGCGCAGGAGCCTCCCCCGACCGCATTCCACGCGCAGCCATCCGGACGATGTTCGGTGCCCGGTCGACGTCGGCCGGATTCAGCCTCAGGATGTTGCCCTCGATCTTCACGGCGCCAATCTCCGCATCGGCACGGATCCCGAGCGAAGTGACGGAGGCACGAACGTTGGCGCCGCCATACGAGGCCCAATCATCGGCGCCGGCACTGGAAATAACCACCGCGGGAGTATGGATCCAACTATCTCCCGTCGGTGCCAGCATTTTGCTGTACTTTTCGACGAACTTACGCTTCGCGGCCACGGCGGCGAAGAGCGAACGCGCGGACTCGAGAGCCTTCCTCGCGTCTTGGCTCACCTGTCCCATCTCTAGGCTGGCCGACTCGGACTTCAATTGCTGCTTGCCCTCTTCCCCGAGGGTCTGCCAGGCCCGCAGACCGGTCGCCAGGTCATCTCGCACGATCTGACGCAGCTTCGCTGCTGACTCGTCCTGCTCGTCGCCCACCAAGGCCTGCAGCAGGGCCGGATCAATGCCGTACTTCTTGCCCGCCTTCTTGATCTCCAGTATATTAAAACGCGCGAAGCGCGCCCCGATCGGATCGTATTTCTGGATATCGTCGAGGTCCTTGCCCCCGACCGCGTCGACATTCACCCAGAACTGCTGCATGTTGGTGCGAAAGGCCGCCGCAGGAGCGGTTGGGGCGGGCGCGCGCTCGCTGGCCGCGGCTGTCCCGAGATTATGAAACATCTGGTAGATGGCCGCGTATTGCACCACGCGCACAAGTGTCGGATTGTTCATTTGGGCGTACCAGTCGTACGCCTCTTCTTCGTACGGAACGACTTTCGGGGCGAGCGCGGGATCCTCCCCCGGGATGTAGCTCACCGGCAGGGCCCCGGTTCGGTTGAGGGCGAACACCTGCGCGGAGTGGAACGCAATGGTGTACCCCATACCCGTGGTGTTCCAGTTGAAGGTGAGCGAGTCCTGCCCGAAGCGGTCCTTCATGATCTCCGATAGAGCCTTGGGGAACTTCCATGTCCTCGGCTCGCGATAGACGAATTGCTCGTAAGAGATGGTGCCGTGCTCTGTCCACCCTTTCAACAATTGATCGGCGATATTGAGCAGGTCGCCATATTCGCTGTCGAAGAGGGTGCACATCCGCGACGGGCGCGATCACGCAGCCACTTTGATGTTGGCAGCGTAGGTTGAGGCGAGTTCGGCGTGGAGTGCGTCGAAGCGGTTGGAGAGGATGGCCGTGCGGAAGAGGAGAATCGTCTGCCCTCCATGCTGCGAGAAGCGGGCGCCTGCGCGCTTCATACGCGTCCCGATGACCGTCTTTGCCGCGGCTTCCGTGATGCCGGTCCCGATGGGGTAGTGCTTCTCCTTGGCCTCGGCGTAGTCCATGCGGCCGAGCTGATGCTGCGTCGCCACGTAGGAGATCGCGGTGGCGAGCTCCTCTCGCCGGGCTTTCGTTAGAACAGCGGAGGCATAGGCGCGCATCGAGCGCAGGACGGTCTGGGCACCGTCCACCTGCTCCTTGATCGTCTCGCGCCACGTCGCAGCCAGGATCGCGGCCTTCGCCGAGCGGTCGCCTCCGATCGCGTTCGCGGCCTTCGCGAGGTACTCGGCGACGTGGAAAGCATCGACGAGCTTCATGGTGTCGCCCGTGCACACCGCTGCGATCCGTTTCGCCATGGCGTCGAGCGCATCCCAATGGGCGGGCGCCCCGTCGCTCGCGAAGACGACGTTCAGCGTGCGCCGCTCCGCGAGTGCTGCGTCCAGCTCGTCGCCGAGCTCGGCGACGAGGGTCGCCTTGTTGGGTTCCGGCATGCGACCGAGGTAGGTGGTCTTGAGGCGACGGCCTTCGGCGTCGAAGAAGGCCAGCGTCCCTACGGAGGCCTCGTGCCACGCCCGGCCCAGGTGACCATCGTGCGTCGCGGGTGCATCTGTTCCCACGGGCCCGTAGCGTCGCTCGTGCCGTGGTGGGTCGGGCGAGTCGGTCTTTCGGCCACGCGGGCGCGCATGCTCGCCATCCTGCGGGACCATCGCGCCGTCGAGCGCCACCTGCACGGTCACGGCCTCGTCGGGGATCGCGTCGCGCTCACGCACCGCAACCTCCACCACCTCCCGCCGCGTTTCGTACCGCGCCGCCATCGCGCGCGGAATCCGGCTGAGCGTCGAGCTGCTCACCGTTGCGGTCCCCAGCTCCGCCAAGAACTCGGCGCCCTCCTCCTCGGTCATGGCCGCGAGCGCCCGCGTCATCACTCGCCCCATCTTCGGCGTGTAGCGACCTTCTACGATCCCGAGGCGAAGCTCCAGCGGAACCGCGACGCGTCCACGGCCTCCCCGCTGGTACGTGCTCCTGTCCAACGGCACCGCACCGAACATCGTCTCGTACTCGCCCGGCAGCACGCGGCGGTTTCCCCAGCATTCGCCGTCGATCAGAACTTCGGGCGCGTCCGTGTCCGCGCGCTTGAGCGCCTCCGCCATCAACTCCCTCCCCAACGCCTCCGTCAGGGCACGGACCTCGCACTCCACCGTCGCCAGCTTGATGCCGTCGGCAGGCATCTCGACGAGCTTCTTCCTGTAGTCCCGCACCGCGCGCTCCGCATCGGACAGATCCATCTCGCTCATGCGCGCCCTATTGCCGGAGCTGAATGGACTAACGCAAGCAGCAACTGCGCTTGCATTGCTCATTGCGCTGCCACGATCAATTCACGCCCGGATTGGATCTGCACCCTGTCGAAGAGCACCGGGCTGAGCAGGATCGGGGCCCAGTCCCACTGTTCACTGTAAGGACCAGCGCCCGGATGCATGCGCTGGTAGCTCTGTTTCAGCTCGTCCTCGCCGTGCACTGACGCGAGCAGAGCGATCGTCTCCGCGCGCAGCGGCGGCAAGAGTTCCAGGGGGGCGACGCGCTTACGCGCGAGCACCAGCAGGCCAGCGGCCTCCTTGATCCCGCCGATGATAAGATCGCTGTCCACGGCGAAGGTTCGCATCTCCGGCACACAGTCCGACACCACCAGCTCCGCCGGTATCCACCACGCGACCACGTTGGCGCCGATCAAGTGGTAGACCCCGGTGGTCTTTGAGCTCATTACCTGGGTCCGCGCGAGAACCTCGTCGCCGTCGACCGCCCTGAACTGCGCTCCCGGCGCGTAGACCCAGTTGTGCAATTCAGCTGCGCTAGGATGGATGTCCAGCGAGAACTGCTTCGCTTCCTGCCAGGCGCGGCCGAAGGGCTCCTGATAGGCATACGCGCCATGCTCGGTGCGGAACAGGATCTGGCTCAGCACACGAAGCTTTCGGATGACTTCCTGCTCTCCCCCGGCGATCGTTCCGACCACGTTGAACAGCGCGCCGTCGTGGCCGACCGGCTGGCGCATTACGGATGCATCCGGAAGGATCGCCTTCAACTCCTCGAATGTGACGTGGGGCGGAGGCTCCGTGACGACCACGGCACATGTGCCGTCCTTGGCCAGGCTCGAGACCGCGATGCCCTGGAAGCCGAATGGATGCGCATTCCGAAAACGCTTCCACAGTGCGCCGGCGACGTCCTTGCGGCTGGCGAGCCCCGATGCCGGCTGGAATAGCTGCGACCGCTTCCAGACCGGCGGGCTCGGCGGCGGCGGGTCGACGTTCTGCATCTCGGCAAGAAGCGCCTGCACCTCCGAGTCCGGCACGGGGTCGACGCGCTGTTCTCTCTTACTATCTGCCGCACCTGGGTCGTTGCAGCCAGCCAAGACAGCAGCTGTTACGCAGGCGACTGCAATCGTGACCCACGACCGATGAAGCGCGTGTGCCCTCGAACCATGTCTATACATCGCTGGCATCGTTCACTTCCTTCCCCAAGTACGCAGCGTCGGAGCAAAATGGCCCATCGCGCAAGGGGCCTCGGCCCCGGAGGAGCAAGGGCCGACCAAGAGGTGCTCCTCCTCGAGTGCTCCTGGCGCGCCGCGGGCGCTTTCTCTCGTGCCACGAGCCGCGCATCCGCTCCTCGGCCGCCTGCGTCACGGCCTGGCCCATCCACGCATCGAACGCCGCCGCCGGCGCGCGCCCCGCAGCCCCGAAAGCGCGCAGGTTGTGGGAGCTCACCCCGTCCCATCACCCGCAGCGAGGAGCCCACCGAGGTACGCGAGGATCGCCCCCTCGTCGGCCGGCGGTGCGCGGTAGCCGACGTAGCCGTCGGGCCGGACGACGTATGCGCACTCGGCGCGCGCGCCGAAGCCGCAGTGGAGATCCCCCCGGGATCGAGGAGCACGGTGTGCGATGCCGCGACGGCCGCGGGCCGCTCGCGGGCTGGCACGACGATGATTGCCTCCACGCTGTGCGGATGGCCCGCGCGCACGGCCGTCGCGATGCGCACGAGGTTCTCGTACCCGTCTGCCGTCGCCTTGGATCCGTCGAAGAGGAGCAGCAGCTGCCGCGCGCTCCGGAGCAACCCGAAGAAGCGCCGCTTCTCCTGCGGCGGGCCGAACGATCGATCCGGCGCGTGCTGCCCGGCGTCGGGCGCGCCGCCGAACTCCTTCCACTGCGCCAGGCTCGGGCGCTCGGAGAGGGGATCGTCGGTCACGTCGGCGAAGAGGACGGAGGCGCGCTCGCGCGTGACGATGCCGCTGTCGGGGAGCTGGACGCGAAGCTCGCTGGTCACCTCGGCAAGCCCGCGGGGAGACGGGCCGAAGCGGTCGAGCCTCACGGCGAGCGTGTCGCGCAGATCGCGGAGGACGGGGCTCGTGAGCTGGCTCATCCGCGTCGCCAGGTCCCTCTCGAGGAGCGTGAGGCGCCCGACCGCGTGCCGCTCGGCGTGGTGCGCGCGTCTCCTGCAGCGCGTCGTCGCGGAGGTGGCGCGGCACGACGTGGACGCCGTTGCCGCTCTGCGCCATGCCTTCCAGGCGGACCTCGCGCTCCACGACGACGCCCTGGCGCGTTAGATCTTCGAGCAGGAGCTGCTCCGTCTCGTGCTGAGCCACGCCGAGAATGAACGGGTAGGGCGTCGCGAGGTGGTGAAGGGGATGTGCGCAACCCGCCGCCCGCCGCTGTAGAAGTTCGCGGCGTGCGCCTTTTTGCCGCGGGCGATGAGCGGCTCGGCGAGGTCGATCGTGGAGAAGAGCTCGAGCGTCCGTGCGTGCACGTCGGTCGCGCGCGACTCGCGGACGGGGCCAGCGCTCTGGTCGACGATACGGAAACGGGTGCCGTGCCGCTGAAGCAGGGTCGCAAGCGTCAGCCCGACTGGGCCGGCGCCCACGATGAGCACGTCGGTCGGGGGCGACACGATCGGGAAGCGTACCACCGGCCGTCGACACGACGCGCCTCTCCGTCGAAGCGCCGCAACGGACGTCGACCGGACCGTCGTTCCCGTCGACCGGACCGTCATCCCCGTCGACCCGACCGTCATCCCCGTCGACCCGACCGTCATCCCCGTCGACCCGACCGTCATCCCCGTCGAAGCGCCGTGACGGCCGTCGACCCGAAAGTCGTTCCCGTCGACCCGATTCGCCTCTCCGTCGAAGCGCCGCGACGGCCGTCGACCCGACCGTCGTTCCCGTCGACCCGAAAGTCGTTCCCGTCGACCCGATTCGCCTCTCCGTCGAAGCGCCGCGACGGCCGTCGACCCGAAAGTCGTTCCCGTCGACCCGACCCGCGATCCCGGTGGCCCCGAGCGCTCCTCCGTCGAAGCACCCGCGCGTCACGGCGACCCGACGTCGCGACCGGCGCGCGCGGGTGTCGCGGCCGGTGGACGACGAAGCCGTCTCCGTCGACCGGACGTCGCCTCCGGTGAACGGGATGTCGATCCCGGTGAACGGAAATCGATCCCGGCGAACGGGAATGCGCGGACGGCGACTGGGAAGTCACGCCCGGCGGAGCGAAGGCGCGGACGGCGAACGGGAAGTCGCGCCCGGCGAACCGAGGTCGCCCTCCGGCTCCGGAGGGCGTCGCCGCCGGCGTTCGACGAAGCCGCCTGCGTCGACCGTCCGTCGTTTCCGTCGACCGGACGTGACGCCGGGTCGACGAACTTTCGATCCCGGTCGACGCCCCGTCGATCCCCTTCGACGAAGCGTCGATCCGGGTCGACGGACGTCGCCTCCGGCGAAGCGACGTCGCTCCCGGTGAGCCAGGGAGACGACGCCGTCGACCCGGCGCGCGCTTCCGGAGCGCGGCCACGCGGTTCCGGCGAGGGGATCTTCGGTGTCGCCGAGGCGCTCAGCGGATCGCGCAACGCGTCATGGCACGCTCTTCAAGGCGTCCGGGTCTCCCCCCTGTCGCCGCACCCACGCGTCGATGAGCGCGCGCGCGATGCTCAGCCGGGGCGGCACCACCGGCATGGCGTCGGCGCGGAACCAGCCCGCGTCGGCGATCTCGCTCGGATCGGGGTGCAGGTCACCGCTCTCGTGCTCGGCGGTGAAGGCGATCATGAGCGAATCGGGGAAGGGCCAGGGCTGGCTGCCGAAGTAGCGGATCGCGCGCACCTCGATGCCGGCCTCCTCGCGGATCTCGCGGACGACCGCCTCTTCGAGGGTCTCACCGGGCTCGACGAAGCCGGCGAGCGTCGAGTACATGGCCCCGGGAAAGCGGGCGTTACGGCCGAGGAGCACGGTGTCGCCGCGCTCCACGAGCACGATGACGGCGGGGCTGATGCGCGGGTAGAAGCTGAGGCGGCACCGCTCGCAGCGCTTGGCCAGCTCCGGCGGGCCCACCGTGACGGGCACGCGCTCGACGGGCGCCGCGCACCGGCTGCAGTACTGGTGGTTCTTGTCCCAGTCGACGACCTGCACGGCCTGGAAGGCGTGGCGGTAGGAGAGGTCGTCGAGCCGGCCGAAGAGACCGCGGAGCCCCTCGATGGCGGTGCCGGGAGGCGGCGCCGCGTCGTCGGCCAGCTCGACCGCGATCACGCGCCGCCCGCCGGTCACGCCGAGGTCGTTCTGGCGGACGGGGCGGAGCCCGAGCGCCGCCCAGCTCGCCTCGTCGGGCACCCGGCCGCGGGGGCCGTCCGGGTGCACCAGGAGCTCGCGGCCACGGAAGGCGAAGTAGAGCGTATCCTCGGGCACCGGCGCCAAGTAGGGCCGGAGGAGCGCGGAGGCAACGGGGCGCGTCGTGCCGCTGCCCCGGCGGTGGAGGTCACGGTGGCCCGCGCTTCATCGGTCGCGAGGCTCGGCCTCGTACGGCGACCGCGCCGCGCGCGGGTCGAGCGGCGGGCCCTCCTCGAGCAGCGCCGCGCGCACGAGGCCCTGTGCGCCGTAGCGATCCCCGACGGCGAGCACCACCGCCTCCAGCCGGCGGCGCCGCTCCGCGTCCTCGCCGCCGAAGCGCCTCCGCCATGGGCACGGCCGAGCGCGCGCCGGAGGGGCGCGCCTCGTACGACGCCGCGAGGACGACGCCCCTCCGCGAAGGGCCGCCGACGAGCACGGGGCGGCCGCGCAGGGCGGGGTCGTCGCGCTGCTCCACCGACGCGTAGAGCGCGTCCATGTCGACGTGGAGGATGGTGCGCGCCGGCTCCGGCATCCGCCGCACTCTACGCCGGTCGGCGGCTCGAGGGTGGGAGCAGCGCCCTCAGAGCATCGTCGTGTCCACGCGCAGGACGCGCACTGCGAAGGGATCCGCCCAGCCCGTGGTGACCCCGATGGCGAGGTCCGTACCGAAGCCGCGCGCGTCGACGAAGTTCGCCCCGCTGACGGCGGGGCGCTGGATGGGCATCGACAGCACCTCCTTGGGAGCGGTCCCGTCGAGGGCCACGCGCACGAGGTGCAGCGTGGCCTTCGAGGCGTCCGTGACCACGCCGCGCGCGCAGTATGGCGGGGGCCCATCGCCCTGCCCCATCAGAGTGAAGCCGACCTGCTGGTCGAGCTGCGTCACCACGTACGCGAGCCAGGCCACGCCGTCGTCCGTCCACGCCAGCGCGTACGCGCCGGTCTCCATCCCCGCGCCCGTCTCGTGACAGAAGCCGGAGCACTCCGAAAAAGCGGTCGGCGTCGGGCACGTGAGCGTGGGCGGCGCGGTGCCTGGGACGGGCACCTCGGTCTCGGGCGCCGACGCTTGCTCGGCGACCACGCGGATCCCCGGCGCGTCCGCGAGGGCGACGGCGAACAGCGCGCCGGTCGGCGCCGCCGGCGCGGGCGCGGGCGTGACCGCGTAGCTCGGGCTGGTGCTCAGCGAGAACGGGCTGCCGACGGTCCGGTCGGCGCCGCCGACGAGCGCGTGGAGCTGCGCGCCCACGAGCGTGAGCGAGACGACGGAGCCGTCCGCGCCGAGCGTGAAGTGGGTCCACGGGCTGTCGTCATAGGTGGCGCCCGGGGGCTGGGCGGCCGGGGCCAGCGCCCAGCCGCTCGCCGAGGGCGTCGCGAGCGAGAACGCGTTCATCCCGGTGAGGATCCAGATGCGCGGCGTGCCGTCGCCGCCGACCTGGAGGTCGACGACGGACGTCTGGTCGGTCTGCGCGGCGAGCGCAACGGACGACGCTCCACGTCCCGTTCGAGAGCGTCGCGTGCGTTGCGCCGCCCACGTACGTCGTCTTCCCCTGCGGGTACGTGACCCTCGTCGTGTCGGCGGCGAGGTGCACGGTCGCGTCGGGCGCGAGCGAGAGATCGATGGTGGTCGCGTTGAAGTCCTGGGGCACGCCGCTCTGAAGCTCCTGCGCCGTGGCCGTGAGGCGGTAGACCACGGGGATGTTCGTCGACGCGGTGGCGAGCCAGGTGGCGTCGGGCGCGGGCGCGACGTGCAGGCCCCACGTCCCCAGGTCGTGGTCGCTGCACGTGAGCCGCTCGTCGAGCACGATGGGGCAGCTCCCTGCCGGGCAGGTGGCGTTGCTCGTCTCCGCCGTCCAGGCGCACGTCGCGGTCGCGCTCCCGCCCTGGCCCCCCGCGCCGACGCTGCCACTGCCGACGGCGCCCCCTGTGCCAATGTCGCCCCCGCTGCCCACCGCGCTCGCGCCCCCGCCGCCTCCCTTGCCGCTGCTGCCGGCGAGGCCGCCGACGACCTGCGCGGGCGGAGGCGAGGAGCAGGCGAGGGCCGTGGGAACGAGGAGGACGCAGAGAAGGCGGGTCGAAGGCGACTGGCACAAGCGCATCGACGCGGCACAAAGCAAGAAGGGGGCCGCGCAGGAAAGCACGCGAAACCGGCGGAGATCGAGGGGTGAGCGTGCCGGAGCGTGCCAGATGCCCGGCACGCGGACGGGCCGTCGAACGTGACGAGCGTGGTAGGGATCCTCCTTCAAGAGCATGCGCCGCCACCCCCACCCTGCCCTCTTCTTCGCGCTCATCCTGCCGTACGGCGCCTCGTTCGGCTACGTCTCGGTGGCCTTCCCGTACATCGCCACGCACACCGGCGGCATCAGCGTCGAGCAGGCGGGCGCGCTCATCGCCGCCGCCTTCGCCCCTCATGGCATCAAGTTCCTCTGGGCGCCGGTGGTCGATACCACGCTCGGCAAGAAGGCGTGGTACCTCATCGCGCTCGCGCTGGTGATCGCGGGCACCATCGCATCGGCCTCGATCCCCATCGACGCCGCCCGGCTGCCGCTGCTCACCACGGTCATCGTGGCCTCGCAGATCGGCCTCACGTTTCTCAACATGGCGGTCGAGAGCTTCCTCGGCCACGCCGTCCCGCCCGAGGAGAAGGGGCGCGCGAGCGGCTGGTACCAGGCGGGGATGGCGGCCGGGAGCGGCGCGGGCGGCGGCGCGGCGCTCTGGCTCTCGCAGCACGTACCGGACGGGTGGATGGTCGGCGCGATCGTCGGGGGCGCCATGGTCGGCTGTGCGCTGCCGCTCCTCTTCCTGGACGAGCCCCCTGCGATGGGTCATGGCCTCGGCGAGGCGATGCGCACGCTCGGGCGCGATTCCAAGGGCATTGCGCTCTCGCGCACGGGCGCGCTGGGCATCTTCATCTGCCTCTCGCCGGTGGGCGCCGGCGCCGCCACCAACTACTTCGGCCCCGAGGCCGACCACTGGCACGCGAGCGCCGATTCCGTGGCCCTCGTCACCGGCGTGATCGGCGGCCTGGTCACGGCCGGCGGCGCGCTCGCAGGCGGGTGGATCTCCGACCGCACCGGCAAGCTCTGGGGCTACGCCCTCGGCGGCGCGCTCACGGCGGGCACCGGCATCGTCATGGCCCTCGCCCCTCACCGGCCCTGGGCCTACGTGCTCTTCACGCTCGCCTATTCGTTCTTCAACGGCGTCGCCATCGCCGGCTTCACCGGCCTGGTGCTGGAGACCATCGGCGGCGGCGCGGTGGCGACCAAGTACAACATCTTCGCCTCCCTCGCGAACATCGCCATCAGCTACGTCATCCGCATCGACGGCGTGGCCCAGGGGCGGTGGGGCGCCGAGGGCATGTTCTACACCGACGCCGCGCTCACCTTCGCTGGCATCGTCGTGCTCGTGCTCTTCGCCCGCCTCCTCCGGTCCAAGCCGCCGGCGCCTGCACCGGCACCTGCGTGACGCTCACCCCATGACCCGCTCGCTATTCCTGCTCTGCTCAGGCGCTCTGGCCCTCGGATGCAACAACCCGAAGCCCACGTCCGCCCCGCCCCCCGCGTCAGCGTCCGCTGCCCTCGCGCCCTCACCCGTTCCCACGCCATCCACGTCAGCGCCTCCTCCGCCCTCGCCGGCACCAAACGCCCACCGCTCGGTGGTTGATGCAGGGGCAGGCTTCGAGCGCCGCTGCGGCTGGGTCGACAACCCGACCCCGGCGAACTGGTGGCTGATCGATCGCGACGCAACCTGGGTGATCGGTGTTCAAGGCGGCCATCAGGCCGAGGGCGACCTGCCCGACTTCGGCAGCGCCTGGGTGGAGACGAACGGCCACCACGGTTACGGCTGCGCTTGCATGGCCGTGCGCGTCGACCAATCGATGCACCGCATCCTCGTTCTCCGCGACGTGAAGGTGCTCCCCATCGCCCGCTGCAAGGGGGACAAGAATCTCCCGCCGCACGAGTGACCGCCGCGAGACGCGACGGTGCTCGTCGCCTACTCGGCCACCTTCCAGCGCGCCTCGGTCAGCAAGAAGCGGCGCCTCGCCTGCGCCAGGTCCGTCCCCGGGCCCACGGGGATGCCCGCCCTCTCGGGCTCGCCGTCCCGGTGGACGAAGATCGGCAGGTCCGAGCGCTCGATCACCTTCCCGGTGACCTCCACGACCTTGCCGCGCAGCTCGCGCGGCCACTCGTCGAGCCCGTCGATCCAGACGGTCCGGGCGCCGCCAATCATCAGCACCGCGCCGAGCTTCGCGTCCTCGGGCAAGCCCTCGATGGTGATGACGTGGCCGAGCTTGGCCTCGAGCGGGAAGGGCACCGGGGTCGAGGATGGCGGGGGCTTCGACGCGCCGCAGGCGGCCATGGTGAGCACGACGATCGAGACGAGGATCCGCACGGCTCCGGATGGTACCGCACACCCGGGGGGCGAAGCCCAGAGGCAACCTGGCGCGCCCGCCGCGACCCATCCCGCGATATAGGATCGGTCGTCGATGGACGCCCTCGGCCCGCTCGCTGACCTGCACCGCCACCTCGACGGCTCCCTTCGCCCGGCGACGGTCGCCGCGCTCTCCGAGGAGCGGGGCCTCCGGGTCCCGCTCGACCTCGCCTTCTCCCCGGGCATGGGCCTCGCCGAAGCGCTCTCGCGCTTCGCCTTCACCCTGTCCCTGCTCGATGCGCAGGACGCCGTCGCCCGCGTGGCGGCCGAGATGTGCGAGGACGCAGCGGCCGAGGGCGTGACCACGCTGGAGATTCGCTTCGCGCCGCAGCTTCACCGTTGAGCGCAAACGGCTTCGGCGCACGCATCTCCTGGTGGAAGGGACACGACGCCCATGCGTCGCGTGCCGAGAGCGAGTGTGATAGCGTGAGGGCGCTTATGAAAACACTTTCGAGAGGCCGGCTCATCATCCCGGCAACGCTGGCGGTGACGGTGCTCGCTTGCTCGTCGACGCTGACGCCGACGCACAACGACAAGGACGGCGGCAGCGGCGCCGGTGGAGCCGGCGGAGCGATCGGCGCCGGTGGAACCAGCGGAGCCGGCGGGGGCGCGATCTGCCAGCCGGTGCCCGTGGCGGACGCGGCGGTCCTCACCTACGAGTGCAAGGACGGGCGCATGTGCAGCGCGCCCGACCCCAGCGAGATCGACGCCGGCGGCCCCTACCAGATCTGCCCGGGAACCTCGGACTGCGCGACCCTCGTCAGCTACGACGGGGGCGCGATGCTCGGCTACTGCTGATGATCGCGAGGTAGCCCCGGGCGGGCTACGAGCAGAAGCGGGCCCCCAAAGGCCGTACGCCGCCACGAGGATGCACCCTGGCTTCGTGGTGCCGGGGATGGCTGCGTCGCGAGAGGGCGCGGTACCGCGCGCGCCAGGCTGGCGGTGGCCGAAGTGCGCGCGGGTCCTGACACGGCGATCAGGGCGGCGCGCTTCGAGCGCGCCCTCCGCGGCCGCATCCTGCGGCAACTGGGCGCTGGCACCGACATTGCGAAGGAGGGTACCGCAGTTCGTGAGGACAGAGAGAGCGCGAGGAGCGAGAGATGATCAAGGTTCGACCCGGTTTTGCGGCCCTGGCGACGGTGACGATGATCGCAGCGGTGCACGCGATGGGCTGTATCGGAGGAGGGTGCGGCGTGGCGCCGGCGCCGGGGCCGAACAGCGATAACGGCGGTGTCACGTTCGACAGCGTGGCCGTGGGCAAGTCGCAGCGCCTATCCGTCCCCTTCCAGGACAGCGCGGACGTGGACGAGACGATCACGGGGGCGTCGATCACGGGGCCGGAGGCGGCGGAGTTCACCGTGATCTCCACATTTCCGATCGCCGTGCCCGCGGGCACGCAGGCGTCCGTGGAGCTGGAGTTCGTACCCAAGCAGACGGGGAGCGCCACCGCCACGCTGGTGCTGGAGACGCAGGGCATGGGCCCCTCGCCGGTCGATCTGTCCGGCACCGGCCTCGCTCCGGGCGGCTGATCCGCGAGCGCTCACCACACGCCGCGGAATCACTCGCGCGCTTCGCACGGTGCGGCGCCGGCCGGCGACGGGGCGGTAGGCGCCCTCCATCGCGAGCTTCTCGAACACGTGGATGCTGCAACCGGTCACCGCGCCGCATCGGGCTCGAGCAAGCGCCGCGACACGGAGGTTTACACGAGGGCACGGTGGAGGTGCGTCCCCCCGGCGCCTCAGCCTACCAGGTCGTCTCGGAGTCGGGCACGCACGGGGTGTACGCGTACCCGCTCTGCGTCGCGCCGACGAGGTCCAGGTCCGTGCGCTGAGCGTTCATGTGGGCCTGGTCCGCCTGCGTGCAGTTGGGGGACACGTTGTACTCGACGTCGAAGACCGCCTTCCCGGCGGGGAGGAAGCTCCCGGCTGCCGTGTAGGCGCCGCACTCCTTGTACTCGTAGCACTGCTCGTTCAGCGCCCAGTCGAAGGCAGAGGAGAACGTCGGGGCCTGGCTCGAATCGAGGTCGGTCATGAGGTTCTTCAGGCCGATCGAGAGGTGCAGGCCGTGGGCGAGGGAGGCGATGGCGAGGTCGTACTTCAGGTTGTCGGGCTCGGTGACGTTCGAGATGTTGGTCCAGGCGTCGAGGTTGTCGGGCTCGATCGCGTCGAAACCCTTGTTCTTGCACCAGTTGACGAAGCGCGCCTTCATCAGGGCGAGGATGGCGCTCTGGTTCGCCGCCGTGACGAGGAGCCAGTTCTCGCCGGGCCAGCCCTGCACGGGCGGGCCGATGACGTCGGTCGGGAACTGTTTGTAGTCGGAGCGCCCCTTCTCCAGCGAGCCCACGTCGACGTAGCAGACGGCGGTCGCGCCGGCCGCGTGGATGGCGGCGACGTCCGCTGCGGTGGCGCCCTCCCCGTCGATGTCGTAGACGACCTGCCCCGCCTGGCCGGAGAGGATGTCGGCCTTCGTGAAGCCGCCGATCATCCAGTGGAAGTGGATCGGCCCTGTGGTCGTTGGCTGCCACACAGTCCCACCGGAGCTGCTCGAGCTGCTGGAAGCTGTCGCCGAGGTCGCACCGCCGGAGCCCGCCGAGGTCGCACCGCCGGAGCCGGCGGCGGTGGCACTGCCGGCGCTGTTCGAGGAGACCGCAGTAGCGGTGGATCCGCCCGACCCGCTTCCCTGGCCCGAGCCGGTCCGCCCGGCGCTTCCGGAGGATTCCGCACGCGGCGAGGAGTGCGGAGGCAAGGATGCCAGGCACGGTCGAAGGCATGAGTCTGGAGCGTGTGCGTCGCATGCGAATGGGCTCCGTGAGGGACTGCGGCTCGGGAAGACTATCCCGGTTCGGCACATCGGGCTCGGCGGTGGAGGGATGGGCGCAGGTCCGTGCCGCACCGCGTGAGGGCTGGCTGGAAAGCTCCACCTTTTCGGCAGGGAGGCGAGGCGCGACACTGCTCCGCGTACGTGAGCCTTCCTTCGCCAAGTCGTCGCGGCGACGCGCGCGAGCTGAGGCGTGCCGGCCGGCCGGTCATCGTCTCGCCGGAGGCCGCGCGCGAGATCGAACGCGTCGAGGACACGCTCGCGCCGGGTGAAGCCGATGCATTCGAGGCGGAGCTTACGGCCGCGCTCGACGCGCTCGCCGACGCGGAGCCCGCGCCGGGCAGCGTCGCCGGGATCGCGCGACGCCGCACAGGTGCCTTTCCGCACGCGCTCCTCTACGTCGTCGAGAAGGAGCGCGTGCACGTCGCGGCGCTCGTCAGCGCGAAGCCCAAGCCGAACCGCTGACGCCCTCGGCGCACCCACATCCGGAACGCGCTAGCATGCCGCCGATGCGGACCCGATGGCTCGCCGCCGCCTTGCTCGCCACCGCGGCCTGCCGCTCCGCCACCCGTGCGCCCCCGCCTCCGCCTGCCCCGCCGGCGCCGGAGGCTCAGGTCGTCACGAGCAACGTCGAGCGCCGTGACTACGCCGGCTCCACCGCGTGCGCGCCGTGCCACTCCGAGATCTACGCCAAGTGGAGCGCGTCGCCGATGCGCCGGATGACCCGCCATGCGTCGGCGGACACGCCCATCCACGCCCCGTTCGACGGCGCCGTCTTCCACTTCAAGGGTGACCGGGTGACCATGGAGCAGCACGAAGGGCGCCGCTACATGCGCGTCTCCTCGAAGGAAGGCGGTGAGCAGCTCTTTCGCGTCACCCGGGTGATCGGCGGGCGCTACCGCGAGGACTTCACCGGCTACCGGGTCACCGGCACGGAGCCCGACAGCGACCCCGTCGGGGGACCCGCGGCCGAGCCGGTGCTGCCCGTCTCGTGGCTCATCTTCGCCAAGGCGTGGCGATACAAGGGCTACTCCGTGATGGTCGAGGAGCGGGCGCACCTGGCCAAGCACGGCGTGCCCTGGCGGCAGACCTGCATCTTCTGCCACAACACCGAGCCCTACCTGGCGACGATCGTACGACGACCTGCTCGGCGGCCGGCCGCCCGTACCAGGGATCGGTGAGCGACCGGCTCCTCCCCGAGGACCGGCTCTGGACCGCCCAGACCAAGGACGACGCAGGCCTCTCGCGGGCGCTCGGCGACGAGATCGCGCTCCTACGGCCACCGCCCGAAGAAGCCCGCCACCGTGGTCGACTTCCTCGAGGAGGCGACGCGCGCCACCTTGCACGGCTTCGGGGAGGCGCAGCTCGTCGAGGTCGGCATCGGCTGCGAGGCGTGCCACAACGGCGCCCGCGAGCACGTCGCCGACCCGGCCAAGCTCCCCTCCTTCGAGCCCGGAGCCCGTACCTCGCCGTCGCGACGCCGAGCCCCGTGCGCGAGGGCGCGCCCTCCGCGCGCCGAATGGATCAACCACACCTGCGCCCGCTGCCACACCGTCCTCTTCTCGCGTTACCCGTACACCTGGGAGGGCGGCCACCGCAGCGGCAATCACATCGTCGACGAGCAGCTCGCCGGCGACCTCGGCGGCAGCGCCATCAACTCCGGCGAGGCGCGCGACTTCCTCCTCGGCGCCTGCTCGGGCGCCCTGGCTGCACCGCCTGCCACGACCCGCACACCGAGGACCGCCGCGAGGATCTCGACCGCCTGGGCACCGTCGCCGGCAACTCGGTCTGCACGCGGTGCCACGAGCAGTACACCCCACGCGAGGCGCTCGTCGCGCACACCCATCACGCGCCGGACGGCGCCGGCAGCGCGTGCCTCGCCTGCCACATGCCCCGCAAGAACGCCGGCCTCGGCTACACGCTCACCCGCTACCACCGCATCGGCTCTCCCACCGATCGGGCCCGCGTCGAGAAGGACCGGCCCCTCGAGTGCGCGCTCTGCCACGCGGACAAGTCCGTGGAGGCGCTCGTCTGCCACCATGGAGACCTGGTGGGGCAAGCGCTACGACCGCGACGCCCTCCACGCGCTCTACGGCGACGACCTCGACGTCAGCCCCGTCGTCGCGGCGGTGATCTGGGCAAACCACACGAGCAGCTCACGGCGGCGGGGGTGCTCGGCGAGCGCGGGACGCGCAAGGACGCGGGCCTGCTCGTGCCGCTGCTCGGGAGCGAGTACCCGCTCGTGCGGTCTTGGGCGCGCGCCTCGGTGGAGCGGCTGATCGGCCGGGCGCTGCCGGTCGACCTGGACGGGGAGGCGGAGGGGATCCGACGGGACGCGGCGGCCTTCGTGGCAAAGGCGGTCGAAGAGCGGCGCTGAAGCCCACGCCGGCGCTTGCCGGCTCCCCCGGTGCTGCTCGGCTACTGGGCCGAGTAGACGCGCACGTAGTCCACGAGCATCTGCTGCGGCCAGGTGCTCGTGCCGTCCGGGTTCCCCGGCCAGCTCCCACCCACGGCGAAGTTGAGGATGATGAAGAACGGCTGGTCGAAGACCCAGGTGGCGCCCGCCGGGAGCATCGAAGGCACGACCTTCCAGTAGAGGCTCCCGTCGACGTAGAAGTCGATCTCGTTCGGAGCCCACTGCGTTGCATAGACGTGGAAGCCGTCACCGAACGGCGAGCCGGCGTTGTCCGCGCCGGAGAGCCCCTGCCCGGGGTAGCTCCCGGGCCCGGGCCCGTGCGTGGTCCCGTACACCGAGTCGGGCGTGCGCCCGATGTTTTCCATGACGTCAATCTCGCCGCACGAGGGCCACCCGACGGATCCGATGTTCTCGCCGACGGGCGTGGCGCCCCACCTGTCACCCTGGGAGGTACGACGCGAGCGCTGCCGGGTCGTTGGCCGCCGCGCGAGCGTCGTCGACCGAGATTTCTCGGCGCTGAACGAGGTCGGCGAGGCAGCGCTCGAGCGGGAGCATCCCCTCACGCTTGCCGGCCTGGATGGCGCTCTGGATGCCCGCGGTCTTGGCCTCACGGATGGCGCTCGCCACGGCGTGCGTCACGCGCAGCACCTCGATGGCCGGCACACGCCCTGCGCTACCGGAGCCGTGCCCCGCTCTGGGAACCAGGCGCTGCGCCACCACGACGCGCAGTGCGTCGGCGAGCTGCACGCGGATCTGGTGCTGCCGCTCGGGCGGGTAGCTGTCGACGATGCGCTCCACCGCCGAGGCGGCGCTCCGGCTGTGGAGGCTGGTCAGCACCAGGTGCCCGGTCTCGGCCGCCGTGAGCGCGAGGCTGATCGTCTCGGGGTCGCGCATCTCGCCGATGAAGAGGACGTCCGGATCCTCCCTGAGCGCATCGCGGAGACCCGTCGCGAAGTCCTTCACGTCGCGCCCGACCTGCCGCTGGCGCACGACCCCGCACGCTCCCCGCGCGCTGAGCACGTACTCGATGGGGTCCTCGAGCGTGATCAGCATTCCGGGGCGCCGGCGCAGCGCCTCCTGCGCCAGGGCGGCGAGCGTCGTGCTCTTGCCGGATCCGGTGGCGCCGCAGAACAGGACGAGCCCGTGGGGTAGATCGACGAGCGGGTCGAGCGGCATCGGCAGCCCGAGATCGGCGAGCGCCGGCGGCGTCGCGGGGAGGAGGCGGATCGCCGCCGCGAGACCGTTCGACGCCTGGTACACGTTCATGCGGCACCGCCCGCCGCTGCCGAAGTTGAACCCGAGATTGGCCGATGCACCGAGCGCCAGGCGGCGGCGCACCTCGCCCGCGAGCGCCTGGCCAAGGAGCCTGGGCACGTCCGTGCCCGGCTCGCCCGTCGCCGCGCGGAGCTTGCCATCGACCCGCACGACCGGGGCTTCGCCGTCCATCAAGTGCACGTCACTGGCCCGCAGCGCCATCGCCCGGCCGAGGAGCGCGGCGAGCTCGGGCGAGGGGCCCTCGTCCGCCGAGCTCGCGACGTTCACCACGGGCGGCTGGATCGGGTGCGTCGGCGGCTCGACCGGGGCACGGGCCGCACCCGCCTTGTCGGGGGACGCGGGCACCGTGGCCGGAGCGACCTTTCCTTTGCCGCGCATGAAGGTCACGTCAATCTCCAGCGCGTGCCCCTGGCCGACCGGCCCACGCCGCGTCATCACCACCCGGAAGGGCCCGAGCCCCGACGCCTCGTGGATGAACTGCACCTTCCCCTCGGACACGAGCGTCTGCTCCCGCTCCGCCGGGAGTAGCTCGCCGAGCAGCTCGCGGAGCGTCTCGGTCGTCGTCTTGGGCATCACGAGCCGCTTCTGGACGCCGTCCGCGAACATCTGCGGCTCGCGGTCGCTTCCCAGCCTCAGCTCGTTGGCCCCCTGCCGGTCGATGATGGAGAGGATGCTGTCGATGCGCGCCATGGTGGAGTCCGGTAGCATGAACCAGCGGCCGCCGGTTTTGTTCCACGCTGCCGCTGCCGCTCCCCGAGCGGGTCACGCGTATCCTGAGCGCGGGGCTCGCGGAGGACGTGGCTCCGTCGACCGCGACGTCGCCGAGCTCGACGACGAATCGCTTTCCTGGGTGCCCCAACCATTTCCCCTCCGCGCCCTGCCCTTCGCCCGGGTTTGACCTGGATTTTGCGGGATTTGGCCTGGCTTTGGCCCGGGTATGGCACGGCGCCTCGCGTCGCGAAGGGGGTGGACAGTGAGGTCGGCCGCTGCGGTATGCTGATGGTGATGCCCTTCAAGGAGCTCGACGATTTCCGGGCCGCTCTGCGCACCCCCTCCGAAGGCCAGGCCAACACCGCCGAGAAGAGGAGGAGGCCGCTCGTCCTGGTGGTGGACGACGACGAGAACATGCGCGCGTCGCTCAACCTCGTCCTGCTGCGCTCGTACCGGGTCAAGACCTGCTCCAACGGGGCCGAGGGCGTGGCCGCGATCTCGGACGACGTCAGCGTCGTCATCCTCGACGTGAAGATGAGCGGGATGGATGGCTTCGCCGCCTACCACGAGATGCGCAGAAGGACGCGGATCTCCCCATCATCTTCTATTCGGCATATCAGGACGTCAAAGACCCGTACAAGATCATCAACGAATTCCGCCCCTTCGGGTACATCACCAAGGGCGAGGAGCACGAGGACATCCTCCACAGCGTGGCGGCCGCGGTCGAGCAGCGGGAGCGGGCCGTGCGCCACCGCGACATCCTGTCCGACCTCGACCAGATCCAGGCCAAGATGGACGCCGTCTACAGCCGGATCGCCGGCAGGTAGCGCTGCCTCCGGGCGCTTCGCCGGCGGAGCGCCTTCGTCTCCAGGGGATCGTCCCGCCGGCGGCTTCGGCCAAGCGGAGTAGCGAATGGCAGGGCTCTCGGGATATCGCATCGGTGGCGTCGTCTACGCGAGCGCGGGGACGCAGGTCTTCCGCGCGGTGCGCGAGGCGGACGACCTCGCGGTCGTCGTCAAGATGCCGACGAGCGAGCACCCGCCGATGTCCAAGCTGGCGCGGTTGAAGTACGAGCACGACGTCCTCAGCTCACTCGCGGTGCCCGGCGTCGTGCGGTGCTACGGGCTCGAGCACGACCGCGGGCGCCCGGCGCTCATCGTCGAGGACGTCGGCGGCGTTTCGCTGCGCGCGCTGCTCAAGGGGCCGATGCCCCTCTCGCGCTTCCTCCCAATCGCGAAGAAGCTCGCGGAGGCCCTCGCGGGCGTGCACGGCGCCGGCATCGTCCACAAGGACGTGAACCCCAACAACGTGGTCGTCAACGAGACCTCGGGCGCGGTGAGGCTCATCGATTTCGGCATCGCCTCCCGGCTCCCGCGCGAGACGCATGACGCCAGGAGCCCGAGCCAGCTCGAGGGCACCATCGCGTACATCTCGCCCGAGCAGACCGGCCGGATGAACCGCACCGTCGACCACCGCACCGACCTCTACTCCCTCGGCGTCACCTTCTACGAGATGCTGAGCGGCGAGCCGCCGTTCCGGGCCAACGACGCGATGGAGCCGTCCACAGCCACATCGCCAAGCTCCCCGTTCCCCTCGGCGAGCTCCTCCTGGGCCTGCCGCTGGCGCTCGACAGCATCGTGCGGAAGCTGCTCGCGAAGACGCCGGAGCAGCGCTACCAGAGCGCGTTCGGCTTGCTCCACGATCTGCGCGCGCTCGAGGAGGGCGGGGCCTCGTTCCCCCTGGGCGCGCGCGACGCCTCGCCGCGGCTCTCGATCCCCCAGCGGCTCTTCGGCCGCGACGCCGACGTGCGCCTGCTCGAAGGCGCCTTCGAGCGCGTCACCGGCGGGGGGAGCGAGCTCGTCCTGGTCACCGGCTACTCCGGCATCGGGAAGACGTCGCTGGTGAGCGAGCTGCACCGCCCGGTCACGCTCGCGCGCGGCTATTTCCTGGCGGGCAAGTTCGACCAGCTCAAGCGCGACATCCCGTACGAGCCAATCGTGCAGGCGCTCCGGCAGCTCGTGCGGCAGCTCGTCCTCGAGGGCGCCGCGCGTGTCGCCACGCTCCGCGCGCGCATGGAAGACGCGCTCGGGCTCGACGCGCAGATCCTCCTCAACGTGGTCCCCGAGCTGGAGCAGCTCCTCGGCAAGCGCCCGCGGGCGCCGGAGATCGGCCCGGACCTGGCCGAGGGTCGCTTCCACGACGTGATCCGGCGCTTCTTCGGCGTCTTCGCGGGGCTCGGTCACCCGCTCGTCCTCTTCCTCGACGACCTGCAATGGGCGGACCTGGCCTCGCTGAAGCTCCTGCGCGCCCTCGCCGATCGCGATAAGACCGGGCACCTCCTCATCACGCTCGCGTACCGCGACAACGAGGTCGGCGAGGGACATCCGCTCCTCGTTTCGCTCGCCGAGATCCAGAAGGCGAACGCGATCCCCGCGAGCACCATCACGCTCAGCCCGCTCCCGCAGGACGGGGTGATCGAGCTGTGCGCCGAGACCTTCCACCGCCCCGCGGAGGACGTGCGCGAGCTCGCCGCGGTGCTCTGGCGCAAGACGGCGGGGAACCCCTTCTTCCTGAACCAGCTCCTCACCGCCCTCCACCGGAGCGACCTGCTCCGGTTCCACCACGAGGACGGCCTGTGGTCGTGGGACCTCGACCGCATCGAGAACGCCGAGACCACCTCCAACGTCGTCGACCTGATGATCGCCCGCATCGAGCGGCTGGCGCCGGCCACGCAGGAGATCCTCAAGCTCGCCGCCTGCACGGGCAACCGCTTCGAGCTCTCGGTCCTCGCCGCGATCGCCGAGCGCTCCGAGGCCGAGACCGCCGCGGCGCTGTGGGAGGCGCTCGAGGACGGGCTGCTCCTCCCCGGCAACGAGCGCTATCGCTCGCCCGAGACCTGGGCGGGCGCGGAGGGCGGGAGCGTCTACCGCTTCCTTCACGATCGCGTGCAGCAGGCCGCCTACGCGATGATCCCCGAGGAGCGGCGGCGCTCGACGCGGCTCTCCATCGGGCGGCTCCTGCTGAAGAAGCTCGACGCCCAGGGGATCGAGGAGCGGATCTTCGACATCCTCGGCCACCTCCTGATCGGGGTCGATCTCGTCGACGATCCGGCGGAGCGGATCCGGATCGCCGAGCTCACGCTCCGCGCCGGGAAGAAGGCGCGCGCATCGCTCGCCTATGAAACCGCGCGTCGCTTCGTGCGGACAGGCATCGATCTCCTGCCCGACGGGAGCTGGGAGGCTCACCACGCGCTCGCCTTCCAGCTCGCGCTGGAGCGCTCGCAGTGCGAGTACCTGTGCGGGTCCTTCGACGAGGCAGAGCGGCTCTTCGGCGGCCTCTTCGAGAGGGCGCAGACCACCCCCGAGCGCGCCGAAGTCTACCGGGTTCGCATCGTTCTCTACGAGAACGCGAGCCGGTTCCAGGAGTCGAATCCGGTGCGGCATCGAGTGCCTGCAGCTCTTCGGCGTCGAGCTCGACGAGGTGCCCAGCGAGGCCGCCGTCGGAGCGATGGTCCACGAGGCGCTGGGGCTCCTCGGCGCGCGGCCCATCCACGCCCTCCTCGACCTCCCGCCCCTCGAAGACCCCGGGCGGGCCGCGCTCTTCCAGGTGCTCCTCAGCCTGGTCGCGCCGGCCTACTTCCAGGGGCCCACCATCTTCTGCGCGATCGTCACGCAGATGGTGCTCCTCTCGATGCGCCACGGCAACTCGCCCTTCTCGGCGGCCGCCTACGCATACTTCGGCGTGGTGATGGCGAGCCTCGGGCACCACGCCGCGGGCTACGGCTTCGGGCGCCTCGCCCACGACCTGCTCGCCAAGTACGACGCTCCGCCGATCCGCGGCAAGGTCACCTTCATGTTCGGCAACTGGCTGAACTTCCGCAAGCACCACGTCCGGACCGACATCGACCACCTCGTCGAGGCCTTCCACGCGTGCGTCGAGGTCGGGGACCTGACCTACGCCTGCTACTGCTGCATCGGCATCGTGCAGGTATGGTTCGTCCTCGGGAAGAACCTCGCGGAGGCGCACCAGGAGGTGCCGCGCTGGCTCGGCTTCGCCCGCAGGAACAAGGTGATGGACATCGTGGACAACATCGCCACGGTGGATCGCGCCTTCCGCAACCTCCTCGGCCTGACCAAGAGCCCCTCGACGTACAGCGACGACGAGGGCTTCGACGAGCAGGAGTTCGAGCGGCACCTCAACGCCGAGCGCTCGGCGCCGGTGCAGGCGTACCAGTACCATCACAAGGCCTTCGTCCGGTACATCCTCGAGGACTACGACGCCGCCCTCGTCGCCAGCAACGAGGCCCAGGAGCGGCTCATGGCGATGCAGGGCCAGATGCTCGTCGAGGAGCACGCCTTTCACCAGTCGCTGATCCTCGCCGCCGTGTCCCCGGGCGCGACCGAGGAGGAGCGGGCGGCGCACCTCGATCAGAATCCGCAAGAACATCGCCGTGCTCACCGCCATCGCCGACCACGCCCCGATGAACTACGCGCACAAGCAGCGCCTCGTCGAGGCGGAGCTCGCTCGACTGGAGGGCAAGGCGTACGAAGCCATGCACCTCTACGACGAGGCGGTGACGCTCGCGCTCGAGGGCGGGTACGTCCACCACGCCGCCGTCGCCAACGAGTGCGCCGGTCGCTTCTACGTCGACCGCGGCAGGCTCACGCACGCCAAGGCGTACCTGACCGAAGCGTACCTGGGCTACGGACAGTGGGGCGCCGTCGCCAAGGTCACGCAGATGATCGAGAAGCACCGCGCGCTCCTCGGCCCCGTCGACGCGCGCCGCTCGCAGGAGCGCCGCGACGCCATCACCGCGACCGCGACCAGCTTCGAGGGCCCTCGCGGCCTCGACATGATGAGCGTGACCAAGGCCTCGCAGGCGATCTCACGCGAGATCCAGCTCGATCGGCTGCTCGAGCAGCTCACCCGGATCGTCATCGAGAGCGCAGGCGCCGAGCGCGGCGTCCTCGTGCTGCGCCGGGGCGACGACCTCGTCCTCGCGGCGTCGGGCGAGGCTGGATCGGGCCGGGTCAGCGTGCTCGGGGCGCGGCTCGTGGACGGCAGCGGCGAGCTCTCGTCGGCGATCGTCCTCCACGTCGCCCGCACCGGTAGGGTCGTCGCGCTCGACGATGCGTCCGCCGACGCGACCTATGGGGCCAATCCGTACGTGCGCGCGCGCAAGGTCAAGTCGCTCCTCTGCCTGCCCGCGATGAACCTCGGCAAGCTGAGCGCGATCGTCTACCTGGAGAACAACCTCCTCGAGGGCTGCTTCACCCAGGCCCGCCTCGAAGTGCTCCGCGTCCTCTCGACGCAGATCGCCATCTCCATCGACCACGCCGCGCTCTACGAGAGCCTCGAGGCCAAGGTCCTGGAGCGGACGGAGGAGCTCCGCGCCATGCAGGCGAAGCTCCTCGTCCTCGAGCGCATCGAGACCGAGCGGCAGATGGCCGGCGGCTTCGCGCACGAGGTCCGCAACGCCCTCGCCGGCCCGCAAACCCTGATCGCCCAGGTGCTCGGGAAGACCGACGAGGGGAAGTCGGCGGGGCTGCCGCGCCAGAACGCCGGCAAGCTCCAGGAGCTCTACGCCCTCTTCCAGCCCTCGGCCAGCTCGGCGCAGCTCGTCCAGCTCAAGGACATCCTGCGCGAGGTGTTCGAGAACGAGGAGCACCTCGACGACGTGCTCCGCGTCGTGCGCCGCTCGGTCACCCGCGCCCTGCACATCACCCAGCAGATCCTCGACTACGCGAGGACGGGCGAGGATCGGACGCCCCGCACGCTGGTGGACGTGAACCGGGTGGTGCGCGCGCTCGCCGGCGACATGGAGGCCCAGCTCCGCGAGCGCAACGTGCGGCTCGAAGCCCGCCTCGATCCGAGCACACCGCACATCGACGGACACGAGATGAGCCTCCACTCGGTGGTCGAGAACCTGGTCTTCAACGCCAGCGACGCGCTCGTCGAGGTCGACGGGGGCCGGGAGCGGCACATCACCGTGACGACCGACCACGCGGACGGCGTGACGCGCATCGCGGTGAGCGACAACGGGGTGGGCATCGCGCCGGAGAACCTCGCCCGGATCTTCGAGCCGTTCTTCTCGACGAAGCCGCAGACGGGTACGGGCCTCGGCCTCGCCCTCGTGAAGAAGGTCGTCTCGCTCGCGGGCGGGAAGATCGAGGTCGAGAGCCGCGTCGGCGAGGGGACTCGGGTCGCGCTGCTGTTCCCCGAGCCGGGCGGTGACCCGGACCGATCGGGCCACCGACACCCCTGAGCCCCGACGAGCTCGCCGAGCTCGAAGCCGGCAAGCAGCACAGGATCAGCGATCTCTTCCTCGAAATTCTGGCAGATTTAGCCCAGCAAGGTCGCGTCGCTACCTCAGAAGGGAAGGTCGCCCACGTCGGCCTGGACGTAGAGGTGTGCGAGACAGGGGAACGCGAGCCCCGGCATGACCCGGTGGACACACGCGCGGCCCCTGGCGTCGGGGCCCTCGACGGTCTTGGGATCGAGCGCGCCCTTCGCGTCGAGCTGGAAGCCGAAACGAAGGGGCTGCGGCAGGCCGTCGATGCACGGTCCGAGCGTCTGGCGCAGCTTCTGGCCGTCGGCGTACGCGCCACCCCGGACTTCGAAGGATGTCTTCTCCGCCCGAGGGCCGAAGCGCTCGGGGGGGAACGCCTGGTGAAAGGGCCCCTCGAGCGCGGCCGTCAGCCGCCTAGCCTGCTCGATGCTCTCGGTCCCCCCGAACACCACGAAGAAGCCGCCACCAGGGGACGTCTTCTCCCCGCCTCCACCGCGACCGTAGACGTACACGTGAGGATAGCTCCTGATCGCCACCTCTCCGTAGAAACAAGGATTCTGCTCCGCCGTGACCTTCCTTGCGAGCGCCTCGGCCTTCGCGAGCGCCTCCGGGGTCCATCCACCTCCGGCGTCGGGCGGCGGCGGGCCGGGGTTCGGGGGCATGGTCTCCGTCGTCCCGGCGTCGACGGGAGGAACCGCGTCCCGCGTGGCGGTCGGCACGGCGCCGGTGTCGTGTGTGGGCGCGCGCCGTCCACAGCTTGCGACCGCGCCGGCAACACCGAGGACCGAGAAGAGGGCCCGCACGGCGCCGGCCCGGACGAGCCCAGAGCACGAGCTACGGATGCCAGGTCGCCGCCGAGAACACGAACCTGCCCCGGAGCGCATGGCCGTACGCTTCAGAGAGGAGTCACCGGCGGAAAGCCGGCCCGTCTCTTGACGTACTCGGAGGCCTTGATCGTGGTGCTCCCCTCCACGACCCACACGTTCAGCTTCGCGACATCATCCTTGGGCCGCTCGATGAGCTCGACGATGGAATAGCCCCTGTTGCTCGGGTAGATGATCTTGTACGGGATGTTGGTCTTCGGGGCGAAGCCAAAGACGGGAGTGCGGATGGTCGCGTCCCTGAAGATGTCCTGGAAGAGGGCGGTCTCCTTCACCCGTGCGGCCCCGTGCCCGGTCACGTAGTTCGGGATCCGCTCTGGCGGCATCGCCATCGGCCGGCTGGGTCCCGTTCACGACCGTGTTCACGTAGTCCGGGATGATGTACCTCTCCTCGAGGAAGTGCGTGAGCACCGCCTGGAACCCGAGGTCGTCGGCCGCCTTCAAGTCGTCCAGGTCGACGGCGGAGGTGAAGAAGACGTCCTCACAGACGCTGGCCTCCCCCGCCACGAACTGCAATGGGATCACCTGATCCGTCCTCGTGACGTACTCCTTCATGAACTTCTGGAACCGCGTCGTCGGATTGAAGGCGGGGTTGCACGTGAGCGCAGCCTTGCCCCCGACGAAACCCGCGTCGTTCCACTGGAAGTTGAGGCCGGGGCCGACGATGAGGTTGAGCCGCGCGGTGAGCTCGTCCTTGCGTGCGTGGGCCGCATCCCAATCTGTGCTGCTGTCGCTGCCGGTCCACGGCCACGCCTGGATCTGCGGGGCCACCACGGGGGCTCGCCCCCTCTGCTGCACGACGTGAGCGAGCTCGTGGGCGGTCAGCCCATCGACCGCCGGGCCGAGGCCATCGCCGTAGTAGACGCTCGCACCGAACGCGAACGCCCGCGCCCCCAGCACCCGGCATAGCTCGGCCGCCCCGGGCCCCGTGTGCACGCGGACGTCCGAGAAGTCGGCACCGAACCGAGGCTCCATCCAGGCACGAACATCACGGGGAAGCGGCGCCTCCCAATCCACGGCGGCGTGGGAGCAGGCTTCGGGCGTCTCGACACGGGCGTGTGTGCGAAATGTCGACGGGCGCGGCCCAGCGGCGAGGACCTCGCGCGCGAGCGCGTCGGCTGCGCGTTCATGCGCTCAATCGGGGCCCACCGCTCGGGTCTTCTCGACCGCGGCCCGCAGAGACGGCAAAGACAAGAGGGCTGAGGTTGTCACGGAAGCATCCTTTGGCTGCACCCAAGGTGGTAGCAGACCCCAGAGCTTTCGCCCCTGTCAAGCCGCTGCGGCGGGCCCCGAACGCCACGGGCTGGCGCCCGCGGCCCCTGTGGGCAGGTGCGGCTCGAGTCGATTGTCCGCTGAAGATGCGTGGTCGGACGAGGGCGTCTCAGCAGCCTGCCGCGACGCACGCGCTGATCTGGCTGGCGCAGACCGTCGTGACGTCGCCCCCACTCGGGACCGTGAACACGCAGTCGAGGAACTTGGTGAGCGGCTCCGCCGCGCCCGGGCAGCTGTCGACCATGCAGGTGTAGAACGGGGCCGCGCTCGATGCGCTCTCCGCGCTCTGGAGGCACCCGAGCGTCGCCGCGCACGTCGAGGTGCCCGTGCCGATGAACGTAGCGGAGGTGCCCAGGTCCTTGAAGTTCCCCGACGCGCCGCAGGTCTCGAACTTCTCGTCACGCGGGTAGTACGCGCCCACGAACACGCACATCTCGTTGGTCACGGCCGAGAGGCCCTGGATAATCGTGGTGGTGCCGTCGTTCTGGTAGTTGCACTCGTAGTCAATCTGCTCGCCGGCCTTCAGGGTCATGGGCGGCGAGGTCCATTGGGTGACGGTCGGATCGGCCCAGGTGTCGCTCGTGTAGAGCTTCTGGATCAGGGCGCCCTTGCTGTCCTCGAGGTTCGCGGTGCCGCCGAGCCCCCACTTGTGCATGTGCGTCTGCGCCGTCGTCAGCGTGACGTCGCTCGTCACCGGGCAGCTCATCCGTGCGTGCGCGGTGGACGCGGGGGGGATGGCGATGAACGGGTTGTAGAAGAAGTAAATCCCCGCCTCCTGCTTGGCCTGACTCGCCGGGATCGACTCGAGGTTCATCTGGACGGTCACCGGCAGCGCCTCGCCGGTCGTGTTGAGCACGTGCAGGTCCATCATCAGCACCGAGCCGGCGGGGATGTGGATGGCAACGTCGTCGGGCAGCGCGCCGAGGATGTTGGGCGCGTCGGCGGACTGCGAGCCGCCCACGTACCGGTCGACGTCCCACGCGGCGGGCGGCCCGCCGGGGCACTCGAAGACTCCGGACGTGTCGACCGCCTTGCCGTTGATGTTCTTGGTCGGGATCGACGTGTACGTGGTGTGCCAGAGGATGAAGTGGTGGCTGCCCGGCGTGTACCGGATGGCCTCCTGATGCACCCACATGTCCTCGGTGGTCGTCACGAATTTGCAGCGCTCGTCCTCCATCCCCGCGGCGATCGTCGTCTGCATCTCGAACTGCACGCCCTGCCCCGCGGGGGGCGGAGCGAGCGACGAGCCCCCATCCGTGGAGCCGCCCGTGGAGCTGCTCGTGGAGCTACTCATGGAGCTGCTCGAGGACGAGCAGCCGGCGAGGGGTGCGACGACGGCGGCGACGAGCACCACGAAGCGATGGCAACGGCTGTTCATTCTGTTCCTCCGCAAGCAATCGGAAGCACCTCGAGAATCCCGGCCGAGGCACGGGGGCCATGTTGGGGCCCACCTTGCTGCGAGGCAAGGGCAAGCTTCGACCGAAGCGACGGCGAGCGGGTCCGACCCGCCCAGGGTGCGGACGGCCCCTCAGCGGATCCGACCTTCTCCGACCGCGCGGCTCACGGATCCAGCAGCTCGCACCGCGCTTCCGGAGGCACCCGGGGCACGACTCGCTCGTAGGCCGCGAGCCACAAACGCCGGCTCGTGTCCGCCAACCGGTTCAGCCCCCGCCGCTTCATCGCCGCGGCCGCCACGGTGAGCGACCGGCGCACGATGGGCGCGCCGCGGAGCACCTTCCAGGGGGACAGCTCGCCCGCATAGCGGAAGTGGGTGGAGAGGTTCACCGCCGGCTCGACGGTGTAGACCGCGTGCCACCAGTACTTGGGGATGAGCAGCACCTCGCCCGGCGCGAGCAGGGCCTCGAACCGGGTCCGCCCCGGCGAAGCGGGGGAAGCGGTCGAGGTCGGGCACGAAGGGGTTGATGGGCGACTCGGCGCTGCCGTACGCGCTGAGCTCCACGTGGCGCGGCGGCGGGATCAGGAGGAAGAGCTTGCGCCCGCTGATCTGGAGGTTGAGGTTGTCGTAGTCGCCGTCGTGGTGGAGCGACAACATCGTCCCGCGCGGCGCGATCCACAGCGTATCGCGGAGGCCGTGGGCGCTCGCAGGCAGGTGGGCGCGGTGGGGTGGCAGGCTGGCCTCCAGGTCCGCGCGGATACCCGGCACGCGGGAGAGGAACTCCAGCCCCTTGTAGCGCACGGAGGTGTCACCGCCGGCGAGCGCCCCAATCATCTCCGCGAGCGGTCGCATGGTGTGCGCACGCTCGCCCACGTAGACCACCCGCGCCTCCTCGGTCTCGACCAGGCAGCGCCCATAGCGGGTGGCGAGCCCGTCCGGCGACCAGCGGCCACGCCAGACGGCGCTGTCGGTGGAGAAGACCACCGGGAGGTTCCGTGCGAGAAACTCCCGCTCCAGGCCGGAACGGTCGAGGGAGGTGCGGCGCTCGACGAGGGGATACTTGCGGCGAAGGGCGGGGCCCATGGATCAGGGAAGCGTACATGGTGTGCTGTAGGGGCGTACAGCGTGCGGTCGTCGTACACCTCGCACCACGACCGAGGCGCCGGCCTTCACTCGCACCGGCCACTCAGCATCGGCACTCGAAGGGCTCGCCCTTGCGCGCCGGCGGTGACGCCGAGAAGCGCAGCGCCACGATCCGGATCGCCGCCCTCCCCACGACCTGTGCCCGCACGAGCAACGTGAGCCCATACGTGAACGTCAGCCCGCAGACGAAGAGCGCGACGCCGTGCGTCCAGCGCAGCACGTGGCGCGTCTCGTGCAGCTCGTTGTAGAGGATCGCCGTGAGCGGCCCGCCCATGACGAGCAGCGGCGTCGCCAGCAGCACCAGCAGGTTCGTGAACCCCGCTCCCCGCTGCCGCACCAGGACCTCGAGCAGACGCTCCGTGCGGGCCCGCGCCCCTTCGAGCCGCGCGAGCCCCTGGAACTGGGCGCGCAGCGCCGGAGGCACCGTCACCGGCGCGCCGCACGACCGGCAGGGGAAGCTCGGCCTCGTCCCGCAGCACCGCCGGCGCCCCGCAGGCCCCGCACGCGAGCACGTCGGGCGACCGGGGCCGCGGCGCCTCGCCCGGCCCTTCGCGCGACGCGCGCACCGTCGCCACCACCGCCTCGAACGAGCTGTGCTCGTCCTCATCCTCCGTGACTGCCACCTCCTCCCCCGCCAGCGTCAGCCGCCAGAGCCGCCCGCCCTCGTCGGCGTGCTCCGTCACCCTGCACACCTCCGGATCGATGGCGCTCCACGCCGCGTGAAATCGGCGGTGCGCCCCCCCCATGAATCGAGATCCCGTCCGGCGCTAGCTCGCGGGGAGCTTCGCGATCGATCGCATCGCCGAGCGCGTGCGCGCGGCGGTCTTGCTGAGGGTCTCGGCGAGGCTCACGGGGCTCCCTTTCGGCTGCGATCGATGGTGGATCCATCGAGGCGAGCGGCGACGGAGCAGGCGCCATGCCAAGCCGGAGAGCGCCTCTCGCGCCCAGAAGCGTGGGGTGCTCCCGACGTCGACCGGCGGCGTGGGCTCTCTCGCGGCGTGGAGCTGGCCACATCTGGCCAGCCGCTGGCGAGAAGTGCCGCCCCGGGCCGTGCAGCGGGCGGTCTTCATGCCGCAGGGCGTGGTCGTGCGTGTACCATCCGCCCGATGAACGAGCGCGCGGAGGCCGGGGCCCCGGCACCCACCCCCCCGGCCGTGCCGGCGAAGGAGACCGATCCGGTCGAGCCGGGCGTCGTCCAGTCGTTGCGACGCGACCTCGCACCGGCCACGCGCGTTGCGCTGCTCCTCGTGCACCAGGAGGGCGTCGAGACGGCCGAGCTCGTCGTCGGCCGGCCCCTCGTCGTGGGTCGGGAGCCTCCGGCGGACGTCCACGTCGCCGACGGCACGCTCTCGCGCACGCACGCGAGCTTCTGCCTGCACCCCGATCGCGCCCACGTCGACGTCGCCGACCTGGGATCGTGCAATGGCACCTGGGTCGGGGACCAGCGCGTCGACCGCGCCGTCCTGGCGCTCGGCGAGGAGGTGATGCTCGGCGGCGTGCTCGCCCGCCTGCGCGTCGCCGCGTCGCCCCCCGCGCCGGACGCGGGCGAGGCGCGACGGCCGTGATAGCCTGGCGCGCACCAACCTGATAGCGCAAGCAATATAACCCTGCCTCGGTGCGCCAATCCAACGCGCTTCCCGTGGGAATTGCTCGACTTTCTGGGCGCCATGACGCCGTGGTGGTTGTGGCCTCATGTCAACCCGCACGGTGGTGCAAGCTGCTCCTGGGCGAGGGAGACCGTTTGCGCGCCCTACCCTCACCGTCTGCGGAGGATGTCGTCGATCTTCTGCTTCAACTGCGGATCTGCAGGCATGGCCGACTCCTGGGACGATCAACCTCTGCGCACTCGTTGTGCTCCTCAGGAGCGCGTGTGACGCGCGCGCGGCTCCTCGATCTCCCTGAGGATCTCCTTGCTCCGGCAGGATGCAGGTGATGGCTCATGAGAACGGTACGCGGCCTCACTTCCCTCCCGGGCCCAGCCTCGGCGCGTCGATCGGGAGCCGCGCAGTGTACACGACCGTCAGCCTGGGCTGGCCCCTCGGTGCGCCGCCGCTCAGCGTGAGGTGGAGGGCCTGCGCGTTCCTCCATGCCCACGAGGCGCCCATTGTGACGCGCCCCTTCTCGTAGCAACCCTGGATCCCGTCGGAGCAGTCGTCAAGCGCCGTGGCCGGCTCCGCGTAGCCAAGCCCATGGATCGTCTCGAGCTTGCTCTTGAGCTCCATGTAGCGGGCGGCGAGCTGCGGGAACGTGCTCCCGTCACGAGGCCGAGCGGATCGCAGCACGCAAGCATCTCGACGCCGACGCGCTGGAGAGGGGGAAAACGTCCGGGGCCGACCATCGCGGGGCGCGTCCCCAACCACCTGCACGCCAACCTCTTCGTACCGGCGGCAGAGGTTCCAGATCGTCGTGCGAGCGACACCGAGGCGCTCCGCGACGTCCTGTACGACGGTCGTCGGATCAGCCATAGCCCGCAGGATCCATGCGCGCCGAGCGACACGTTGCTCGGTGCGTCCATCGCGGAGGAGTTGCTCCAGGTAGGCCGCGTCCTCCGTGGACAGCTCGATCAGTCGCGGCGGTCGCCCCCTCATCCGGCGCAACGTGGCGCTCGCCGGAATATGTTCAAAGACTTGTCGAACAGTCCACTAGTACCGGAGCCGCAGTTCGCCGCGCGTATGGGCGTGCAGGCAAAACGCTGTAGTCGGGTAGGCCGGGGAGGTTCCAGTCCCCGGCCCCCCACAGATCCGGACGTGCGGGTCTTCCGCATCCGGCTCTTCGTGTCATGGGCTCGCTGCACGTGGGAGGAGCGGGCGCGCGATGCGCGGCCTGGGGAGCGGGTAGCGCTCCAGCAGGCGGTGCATCCGCGCCCAAGGCATCGCGGCGCGTTGCGAGCGGCGGTTCAGCCATTTGCGCCACAGCCCCACCACCTCGCGGTAGAAGCGCCCGATCACGGTCGAGTTCCCGATGATGCCGAAGTACCCGTAGTGACCTCGCAGCCTCCGCGCGAGCGCCTCCTGCTGCGTACGGACCTCGTCGTGGCGGTGCTCCCGGCACCAGTCCGCGACCCGTTTCAATGCCCGCCGGAAGCGGTCCTTCGCGGTCCGCCGCTTGACGACCCACTTTCCGGAGCGCGCCTTGCCCCAGAAGTGCGTGAAGCCGAGCAGGTCGAACGTCCCGGGTCCCCCACCCGCGCCCGGTGGCGCGAAGCGGTCGGGCCTTCGGAAGTCGACCAGCCGCGTCTTGTCCGGATGCAACTCCAGGCCGTACCTGCCGAGACGCTTCGGCAGCACCTGCATCACCCTTTGCGCATCCGTTTCATCCGCGAACAAGAACACCGCGTCGTCCGCATAGCGGAAGAACACGGCCTTGCCGGCCAGCCGCGGCTTGACCTCCCGGTCGAACCACGCGTCGAGCACGTCGTGCAGGAAGATGTTCGCCAGCATCGGCGACACCACCCCGCCCTGCGGCGTGCCTGCTTCCGGGTAGCTCACGCTCCCGTCTTCGAGCACGCCCGCGTTGAGCCACTTCCCGATGAGCCGCAGCAGCACTCCATCGTGCACCCTGCGGCGAAGAACCTCCCTCAGCATCCCGTGGTCCAGGCGATCGAAGAACTTCCGGATGTCGATCTCCAGGATCCACCCGCCCGCCATCACGACCGACTGGTGCTGCAAGGCTTCGAGCGCCATGTGCGCCGACCGCGCGCGCCGGAACCCGTACGAGCAGTCCAGGAAGTCTTGCTCGTAGACGGCCTCCAGCAGCATCGTGACAGCGCGCTGCAGGACCTTGTCCTCGAAGGTGGGGATGCCGAGCGGCCTCGTTTCCGAGCCGCTCCCCTTCGGGATGTGGACCCGCCGCACCGGCGGTGCGCGGTACGTGCCGGACTTCGCGCGCTCGAGCAGCGACCGGAGGTTGTCCTCAAGGTTCGCTTGGTACTCCTGCGCGCTCTGCCCGTCCACGCCCCGCGCCCCGTCCTTGCGCGTGCGCCGGTACGCCTCGCGTAGCCAGTCGATGTCGATAAGATGGGCGAGGCTGCGGAACGCCATGTCGGGCGCTTCCCTCGCCAGCTTCGCTACCCGTTCAAGTTTCGTGAAGACGTCCACGGAGGACTGAGGCTCCGCCATCTTTCCCTCCAACGGTTCCATGACACGGCGCCGCCCTTTGCTCGGCGGGATCCCTCGGGAGGGTTCTCCCGCTTCCTCGCTCCTACCGCGGCGCTCCGACTTCCCGTTGCCCGTCGGCTCGCGCTTCGTTGCCTTCACGCGCCGCCTACCTCGCGACGCTCATCCATGCGCGCGGGGAGACACCGGGACCTCCCAGGTTCCTGGGCAACCCTTGTGCACGCGCTCCGCTCTCTGACCCCGGCGGAGCCGCTGCGCCGGACCTTTCGGGCCGTGCCTCGCTGCTGGCGCAGCGGTATCGCCGCCGCCTCGGTTCACGGCGTCGGCCTCCGCGTCTTGCTGATTTCGGGGCTCAATCACGCAGCTCCATGCACCCGCTGTCTACGCTTCGCGGCCACGGTTGCCCGTGTGCTGCCTTACGGCCGCGCAAGACTCGCTTCCGGCTGGTAGGTCAGCCTTGCCGGTCGGGACTTTCACCCGTGGGTTGCTCCGTGAGGTTTCCGTCACCGGCTACATGGCTTCCTCCTCACCCAGGCTTCGCCTGGCGCACGAACCGCGCGCGTCAGCAAGCGGACCACACGCTCCATCCAAGCAGCCCGCTATCGCATCTCCACCTGAGCCCAGCCGAGGCGCTCTCCCCACGACGCAACTCCCGCCCCCGCTCCATCGAGACCCTTCATGGATCCGCGTCCCGCCAGTGGTTGGCTCGGCAGGGGGAGACAATGGGCGCGTGGGTGATGCGGAAGCGGGCTATGAGGCTTGCGCGCCTCGTCCGCTTGCTGACGCGCGCGGCTCGGCTCCGCTCGCTCACGCGCGCGGTTCTATTTCCGCGTGGTCAAGATGCGCAGCGGCTCCGCGTAGAGGCGCGCTTTTTCGGAGAGATCGTCGCATGCATCGGCGGCATCGGCAGTGCCCGCCGCGCGGGACATGTCGAGGACGAGCTGGCTCAGCGAGAGCGAGAGGGCGACGCGCTCGGCCGGGCTGCGCCGGGCGGCATCGGCGCGCTCTTCGGCGTCGTCCAGGGCATTGCGCTCGCGGCGTCGCGCGCGATCGAACGGCAGGAGCACGAGGGAACGATAGCAGGCGCGTGCCGCCCCATTCCACCGAGCAGGCGCCCTATGCCGATTCCCCAGCCTCCCCCATCTCCTCCAGCCGCGCGAGGAGCCGCTCCACCCGCACGGCGGCGCCCACGCTCCCCGCCGTGTTGGCGAGGTCCATCGCGGCGTAGAGGTGCGTCTGCTCGAGCTCCAGCCAATCGGGCTCGCGCTCCAGGAGCGCCACGTAGTGCTCGAAGTACGCGGGCGCGTCGGCGCGCGTGTGCTTGAGGAGCGCGTGGCGCACCGTCGCGTGGAGCGCGAACCGGCCCGCGAGCGGCTCCTGCACCAGGCGGAGCCGGACGAGCGCCGCGAGCGCCTCGCCGCCGCCGCGCGCCGCCTTCGCCAGCGTCGCGAGCGAGGCCGCGTCCATGTGATCGCCGCCGGCGTGCGCGAGGACGGCCAGCATCCGCCGCGACGCCCTGGGCAGGAGCTCCAGCCGTACCCCACGAGGAGCCCGACCTCGGGGAGATCGTCCTCGTGGACGATGACGCGCACCCGGTCCACGCCGCCCGCGTGGAGCCGCCGCCCGAGCGCCGCCGCGGAGGTCGCCCCGCTGGCGACCAGCGCGTCGGCGAGATCCAGCGCCACCGGGTTCCAGCGGAGGAGGCGGGTGAGCGAGGCGACCGCGGGGAAGGGGCTCTTCCCCACCGTCGCGAGGGGCGGGACCACGGGGAAGACCGAGACCCCCGCGAGCAGGCAGCGGCGCGCCGTGATCACCCACGTGACGGGCGCGTCGCGGAGCGCGTCGAGCAGGGCCGCGACGGCGCGGTCGTCCTCGTGGTTGTCGAGCACGACGAGCGTCGCCCCCCGCTTCGCGAGGTGCGCGCGCACCCGCCCGAGCGCCCGCGCGCGCGGCGTCGCGGGCACCCCGAAGCGCAGCGCCAGCATCCCGGTCAGCGTCAGCACGTCCCACGCCCCGACGCGGAACCAGTGCAGCCCGCCGGGGAAGCTCGCGCGAACGCGGTGGCCCAGCGCGCACGCGAGCGTGGACTTCCCGCTCCCACCGCCGCCGATGAGCGCGATCCGCGTCGGGTGCCCCTCGCGCACCGCGGCGGCCAGCGTCGCGAGCTCCCGGCCCCGGGCGCGCAGCGAGCGTGGAGGCGGCGGGAACTCACTGGCGATGACTCGAGGCACGTTGGGCACGCATATGACGACTTCCGAACCGCGACCGCAAGGGAGCGGGTGCCATGTGGCAACGTGGCCACAGGCCCTTGCACGTCGAGACGCCTCGCGTGCAAAGGCCTGGCACCCGCTCCCTGGCGGTCGCGGTTCGGATTGTGCCTGCCCGACGCGTGTCAGGAGCTCGCGATCACCTTGAGCCGGCCGCGGGGCCCGAGCCCCGCCTTGCTCCCCTCGACGTCGGGCGTCTTCACGTACGGGCCCGCCTCCGGCTCGGGGGCCGCGCTCCACGTGGCAAAGTCGTCGGGAAGCGGGCCCGGGAGCGTCGGCTGCACGGTGCGCTCGAGGAGCTGGAAGTCGTGCCGGGCCGTGAGCGACAGCGGCAGCCCCTTGGCCGGGCCGCCCGCCGCGAACCACGCGCGCGCCGCCTGCACGTTCTGGATCAGCGCGTAGTGCTGCGGATCGACCTTCGCCGCGTGGCTGAAGGCATCCATCATCCCCACGATGTCCCCGCGCGCCTTCGCGATGCAGCCGAGGTAGTTGTACGCCAGCCCGGGCAGCGGGTACCCGAGGTCCAGCGCGCGCCGCACGTGGTGCTCGGCGTCGTCGAGCGCCTGCGGCCGTGTGGACAAGCCCTCGTGGTAGAGCGCGCCGGCGAGGTCCATGTGCGCGGCGTGGAGGTCGCCCAGCCGCTCGAGAATCGCCCGGTACTCGCGCGCCCCCTCCCGGTACCCCACGCGCAGGCCGCTGTTCTCGGCGAACCACGCGTTCATCAGGGCCGTGTCCGCCTCCGACGCGTCGAACGGCGTCTTCAGCTCCTGGAAGCTCCCGGAGAAGAACACCTCGCGGTCGAGCCAGCCGGCCCGCTCGGCCTCGTCGAAGTCGCGCGTGCCCGGGTAGATCGAGAGGCACGAGAAGATGTACTCGTGGGGCGCCGCGCGCTTCAGGAAATCGAGCGTCTCGCGGAACGTCTCCGCCGTCTCGCCGCGGTTGCCCAGCATCATGTAGAAGCGGACCTTGATCCCGTACTTCTTGGCGAGCTCCGTCGACTCGATGATCTGCTTCACGGTGATCTTCTTGTCGATCTGCTCGATGATCTCGGGCGAGCCCGACTCCACCCCGAGGCTCAGCCGCTGGCAGCCGGCGAGGCGCATCTCCCGGAGCAGCTCCTCCCCGAGCACGTCCACGCGCGTGTCGCAGCTCCAGAAGAACCCGATCTTGCGCTCGCGGATCCCGCGGCACAGCGCGAGGATGCGCTTCCGGTTGGTCGTGAACGTGTCGTCCTTGATCTGGACCATCTTCACGGGCAGCCGCGCGACGAGCCCCTCCAGCGCGTCGAGCACGTAGGGCACCGAGTGGCCGCGGAAGCCGCGGCCCCAGGTGGTCTCTGCGCCGCAGAAGGTGCACGCCCAGGGGCAGCCGCGCGACGTCATCAGGATGTGCGTGTCGAAGAAGGCGTGGGGCGACGCGAGCGTGTCCAGGTCCTCGATCGCCCCCCGGTCCGGCCCCACCACCACCCGCCCGCCGTCGCGCCACGCCGTCCCTGCGATCCCCGCCGTCGGACGACCGGCCGCCAGCCGCTCCACGAGATCCATGAACGCCGGCTCGCTCTCCCCCCGCGCCACCGTGTCGATCTCGGGGTGGTGCGCCAGCATCTCGGCGGCGAGCGGCGTCGCGTGGGGCCCGCCGACCACGATGTGGGCGCGGGGGTGGTGCCGGCGCAGCGACCTCGCCGTGAGCGCGACGCCGCGCCGGTTCGCCGTCCAGCAGGACATGCCGTAGAGGTCCGCGTCGAGCGCCCCGAGCACCTCCTCGACCCTCGACCACGGGAAGGCCGAGAGGTTCAGCACCTTCACCTGGTGCCCGGCGCGGAGGGCCTGCGCCCCCAGGGAGAACAGCCCGTACGGCGTCTGGTAGAAGTCCGCGTCGAGATCGCCCTCGCGGTACTCGGCGGGCGGGCCGTCCCCGTCTTCGGCCGGCGCCTCGCCCTTGGCCGGGATCTTCCAGGGAGGCGGGTAGAGCAGGGCGATGCGCATCGGGGACCTCGGGCGGGTTACGACCGCAATCGTAGCCCAGGGTTTCCCCCGACGCGCGTCGGCCGCGTCACTTGAACCGTTCGCGGCAGTCGGCCGCGCAGGCCTGGTCGCCCTGGCAGCGCTTGGCGCACTCCTCCAGCGTCTTGGGCGCCTCCGCCGGCGGCTTCTCCTTCTCCGGCGCGCGGGTGTCGATGCTGTCGCAGGTGTACTTGCCGCTGCAGACCGTGCCCTCGGGGCAGTCGCTGTCGTAGTGGCAGTCGACGCAGCGCAGGTCGTAACAGACCGCGTGGCCGCCGTCGCGGCCGGGGCAGTCGTTGTCGTTCTGGCACGGGGAGAGACGGAGCCCGTTCGGGCAGCCGGCGGCGGTGACGACGAGGAGGGCGAGCGCGCCCGGCAGGACGAGGGCGAGCGCGCCGCGGATCAAGGCCTTTCGGTTCATCTCGGCGGCGGAGGATACACACTCTGCCGCGCGGGTTCTACGCGGCCGTCCCGGTCACCGTCACGACGAGCCGCCGCCGATGGGGCGCGGTACGGTGCTCCCACAGGTAGATCGCCTGCCAGGTCCCCAGCGCGAGGCGCCCTCCGCTCACCGGCACCACCTCGCCCGTGCGGGTGACCGCGCTCCGGAGGTGGCTCGGCATGTCGTCGGGGCCCTCCGCGTCGTGCTCGTAGTGTCCGGCCTCGGGCGCCAGGCGGGAGAGCCACCGGTCGAGGTCGCGGAGCACGGCAGGGTCGGCGTTCTCCTGGATGACGAGGCTCGCCGACGTGTGCTGGACGAAAATGGAGCACAGCCCCACCGAGACCCCGGACGCCGCCACCACGGCGGCCACCTCGCCGGTCGCGTCGGTGAAGCCTCGCCCTCGGGTCGGGATCTCGACGGTGTGCTGGTGGACGATCATGGGCGCGCTTATGGCGCGGCGGGCTCCCCCGCGCAATCAGCCCCGCGCCTTCGCCCGGCGCGGCACCGTCACGACGGCGACGAGCGCCGCGAAGGGCCACACCAAGGCGAAGAGCCCGGCGACGAGGTTGAGCGCGTTGATCGAGGCGTTCGGCTGAGCCTTCGCCGCCTCGCGCACGATGCCGACGGGCCCGGAGAGATCGTCCGGCGCGCCTGCGATGAGCTCCACGAGCCCTCTCACCAAGTCCCGGATGCTCTCGGCAGGCATCGCGATTCCATGGCCGATCGCCGCGCCGATGCCGACGGGAGCGCGCTGCGGCTGACCGGCGGCGGCGACCCCGATCTTCCCGTCCCCGGGCGCTCCCTCGGGCGTCACCGTGAGGCGCACCTCCTCGCCCCCGCGGTCGACCACGACCTCGACGGGCGACCCCGCGTGCTCACCGATCCCCTTCTTGAGATCCTCCCACTCCGCCATCGGGCGACCCGCGACGGAACGCACGCGATCCCCTGTCCGCATCCCCGCCGCCTCGGCCGGCCTGCCCGGCAGGACCGTGACCTCCGTCGACAGCGTCGCCTTGCCGCCCGCGAGCAGCGCCAGGGTGAAGAGCAGCGCGGGCACGAGGTAGGTCGCGAAGGCGCCGGCGGCGACCACCAGCCCACCGCGCCACGGGGCAGCCCGCGGATCCTCGATCCTGCCGAAGAAGAAGCCATCCTGCCGCATGCCGAGCGCGCGCGCCACCGCCCAGCGCGCGACCGCCAGCACGGGGAGGAGGATCAGGAGGAGGGGGAGGGCGAGGAGCATGGCGCAGGGACGTCGAGGCGTCGTATCCCTGCGGCCGCTCGAATGCCAGCGCTCGCCGGGGGGGCGAGCGCCGCGAGGCTCACTGCTGGCAGGTCGCGGCGCCGAAGATGAGAAACTCCATGATCTTGGCGTTCGCGGCGCTCGCGCTCGCGCCCGTGCCCGAGTACGTGTGGTACGAGCTGAACACCATGCGCCCGCAGTGGCCCACGTCGAACTCGGCGGTGAGAGGCACCGAGGTCATCGCCGGGCTGGCGCACATCGTGGAGCTGTAGCTCAGATCGAGCGGCATCGTGCCGTGCGCGATCTCGGTCGTGGTCGACGCCATGGGGAACGTGGCCATCGTCGACCACGGCTCGTAGAAGCCCTGAATCTGCACGTTGGGGCTCGTCGGGAAGCCGATCGCGGGGAGCTTGAGCCAGGCCGCGAGCGTCGCCTCGTCGATGGTCACCGGATACGAGACCGCGTGCGCGGAGCCACCGCCGGTCGGCGCCGGAGCGCACCCGACGTTGGCGCCGTCGATGCCTCCCGCGGTGGTGCCGGTCTCCTTCTGCCACGGGATGGCCGCCGGGAAAGGCTGCCCGATGTAGTCGTAGGACGTGTCGGTGACGAACATGCGCCCGCCCCCGCCGGCCCACGTCTGCGTGTTCGTGGTCATCGTCGCCTGGCTGTAGCCCTTCCCGGGATGACCGCCGAGCGACATGCTGCCCGTCGCGGTGACGTACGTGCTGTACGCGTCGGGCGCGCACGAGATGAACGCCATGTGGTACGAGGTGATCGCCGGGCCCGTCGCCGGGTTCGTGTTCGTGAGCACGTCGGCGATGGTGTAGTCCGCCTTCGTGGTCGGGTTGACGGCCGGGGTGCAGGTCTTGGTCGTCGACGGGCTTGCGCGCCCCTCGTAGCAGTCCCACTCCGTGATCCCGAGCTGGGTGAGGATCTGGTCGAGGTGATCGGTGTTGCCCATCGAGACGGCGATCTTGGGGATGTTGCCGGCCGCCGAGTCCCGGGCAGCGTCTCCGCCGCCTTCGGCGCCTGCGCCGTCGTACACTGCGTCACCGGCAGGATCGTGTGCTTGCGGAAGCGGCCGATCTGGATGGCGAAGTCGACGGTTGCCCCCTGCGGCACGTCGTCGAGGACGAGCGTGTACGTCCCGTCCGGCGCGGTCTTCGTCTCGTCGTAGGCCGGATCGACGGGCGCAGAGCACTTGTCGCAGTAGTTCGCCGGGTACGGGTTGATCTGGATGGCGGCGTACACGCGCACGTCCGGGATCGGATCCGTCCCGTTCGGCGCGTACACCGTCCCCGTCAGCACGGTCGACGTGCCGCCGCACGCCTGCCCGAAGGTCACCGGCCCGCCGCTGGACGAGGACGCCGCGCTGCTCGACGAGGTCGCGCCGCTGGAGGACGTGCTGCTCGCGTTCGTCGCGCTCGAAGTGGCGGACGCGCCCCCCGTGGCGCCGGAGGACGTGGCGCCGGACGCGCCGCCCGTCCCGCTGGAGGTGGGGCTGCCGGAGCTGGTGCTCGCGCCGCCCGTGCCCGAAGAGGTGGTCGAGGTGGCGAAGCTGGTGGTGCTGCTCGCGGGCGACCCGCTGGATGCCACCCCGCTCGCGCCGGTGCCGCTCGTGCTCGTGCCCGTGCCGCCGCCCGCGCCTTCCGAGAGGCCACCCGTGACGTTCGACGACGAGCACGCCGCGAGGAGGACCGAGGAGCCGAGGAGGGAAAGGAGGTGAAGGGAGCGCATGGCGCGGTGAAATACCACCGGCCATGCGGCACCGGAATGGGGTCCGGGTGCGTGCGGCGTGCGATCTCGTGCGGGCGGGACTTTCTGGTGACGGAGCGGTCACGATAGCCCTACGCGGCGCGCTCACGCCCCGATGTCACGGGCACCCTCGACGATCCGGTCGACGAGCCCGTAGGCGCGCGCCTCCTCCGCGCTCATCCAGTGGTTCCTCTCGGTGTCGGCGACGATGCGCTCGACGGGCTGGCCCGTCGCCGACGAGAAGATACGGTTGAGCCGGTCGCGCATCCGGAGGATCTGCGCCGCCTCGATCTCCACGTCGTCGGCGCGCCCGCGCATGCCGCCGAACGGCTGGTGCAGGAGGAAGCGCGTGTTCGGCAGAGAGAGGCGGTTCCTCTTCGCGGCGGCGCAGTAGATGAGCGCGCCGGCGCTCGCGACCCAGCCGGAGCCGATCATCACGACCTCCGGACGGATGAAGCGGATGACGTCGTGGATGGTGTCGCCGGCCTCGACGTGCCCTCCCTGCGAGTGGACGAGGATCCGGATCGGATCGTCGCCGCGCGCGGCGAGCGCGAGGAGCTTCGCCGAGATCCGGTGGGCGAGCTCGGTCGTCACCTCGCCGAAGACGAGGACGGTGCGGCTCTTCACCAGCTCCCTCTGGAGGAGCAGGCTCGGCTCGTGGCTCGTGGTGGTGTCGTCGGCGGGCGTCGGGTCCGTATCGAGGAGGCGCATACGCGTGGAGGATGCCGTCGCTGCGCGAGGGGACCATGGCCGGGGCGCTCGTTCGCATACCCGGGCGTCTCAATCTCGCGGCGCGCCGGCGCCGGCGCTGGACGGTAGCGGCGCGCCGCGTTCAACTCGGAGCATGCCCCTCCGCCCCGCCGGCTTCCCCCTCTCCCCGATCGCGAACGACGTCCGGCCGGCGCGCGACGCGCGCATCGAGCGCGCCCTCGACGCGATGGCCGCGCGGCCCGCCGATCGGTGGACGGTCACGAAGCTGGCGAGGGTGGCCGGCCTCTCGCGCGCGGCGTTCGCGCGCAGGTTCGCCGCGGAGGTGGGCGCTCCCCCGCTGGCCCACCTCGCCGCCCTCCGGATGCGCCGCGCCGTGGAGCTGCTCGCCGCGAGCGACGCTCCCCTTGCCGCCGTCGCCGCCGAGGTCGGCTACGCGACCGAGTTCGCCCTGAGCCGCGCCTTCCGCCGCCTCGCGGGCGAGCCCCCCGGCGCCTTCCGCCGCCGCGTGCGCGGGGTGGTGCCGCCGGCCGCCCCGCGCTGCCTCGCGGCGTGAACGGGTGCTCCCATGGACGACGCCGCCCTCACCCCCAGGCGCACCGCACCCCCGCTCGCGCTCCTCCGGCAGGCGGCCGGCTCCCCCTCGGCTGCGCTGGGCAAGCTCGGGCGCCTCGCCGCGCTGCTCTCCGCGTATGCGGACGGCGCCGAGCTCGACGCGCGCCTCCTCCGGCTCCACCGGAAGGGCCTCGTCGAGACCATCCCGACCAGGATCCAGCTCGCGGTCGGGTCCGCCGACATGCTCCGCTTCTGGATCTCGCCCGCGTCCGCGCAGTACTACCAAGAGATCGGCATCGGCTACGGGTTCCACCAGATCCTGCGCTTCCTCGACGAGCCGGCCTCGCTCGCCGACCCGGTAGGGCTCTTCAGCACGCGCGACGGGATCATCGGGCACCTGATGCAGGTGGTGCACGCCAACCCCGTCTACGACCTCGAGCTGATCCAGATGTTCGACGACGGGCTCGACGCGCTCGAGGCCCAGATTGAGGCGATGCTCGCCGGGACGCACCCGCGCGGCGCGGCCATCGGCGCCATCGTGGAGGAGCCCGACTACCACGCGCGCCTGCTCGCGTTCGTGCGCGCCTGGCGACGCGATCCGAACGTGCCCCCGATGCTCCGCAGCAACATCGAGCCGGGAGGCTTCGGGCCGCTGGCGCGGACCTTCGGCACGCTGCGCGGGGCGATGCGCTACTTCGCCCGGCTGCCGGACGATCCGCTGGGCGCGGCGGTGCACCTCGCGACGGTGAAGGCGCTGCCGCCGGCGCTGGCCGGGTAGTCCACCGGCCCCCTTTGCGGGCCAGGAAGAGCACGAAAAGCGAACGGCCGCCGGCCCGGCATTGTATCGCCGGGCGGCGGCCGCTCACCGGGGGCCTCCCGGAAGGAGGGGAGAGGCCTCCTCTTCGTCGCTCGTCACCCGATCACGGGAACGTGACGGGCACCGGCGCGGACCAGTCCGACTGCTGCCCTCCGTGGACGAGCGCGAACTGGACCCACACGGTCGTACCGGGCTGGCCGGTCAGCTTGCGCTGCTTGCCTTTGCCCGGCAGCGAATCGAACGTGCTGGTCGCCGCGACGGGGAGCGACGCCGTTGATCGCGCGGCGTAGCTGCGCCGGGTCTTCCCCAGCTCGCGGACGGTGGCGCTCGCCTTCCCCGACCCCTTCCTCCCCTGCTTGACGTCGATCACCTCGGGAGGAACGAGCGGCGGGGGCGGCGGCCGGCCCGTGTAGGCGGTGAACCCCAGGCTCGTGAGGTCGCTCTCGCTCTTCGCGCCGTTCTGGGCCAGCGTCCGCAGGAGGACGAGGCTCTTGTTGTCCGCCGCCTGGGCGTCGAGCGCCGCGGAGGTGTCGAGCGCGTGCTGGCTCGCGCTCTGCGCCTCTGCCTGGCGCGCCGTGGTGAACGTGCCGTGCGTCTTCTGTAGCTGCGTCACCGCGGACTGGACGGCGGGATCGGTGAACAGCGGGCTCTGTGGAGCGAGCTTCAGGATCGCGGCAATGAGCGCGTCCCTCGCCGTGTCGTCCGCGTTCAACGCGTTGATGTCCAGGAGAACATGGAACTGGATCGTGGCAAGGCTTCTGGCCATGGCCCTCCCCTCCTTTCGACGAATACCGAACCGGCACGAGCCCCACGCCGGAGCCCGAGGGAATCACGGCGACGCGGCCAGAAGGCCGCTCCCGAAGTGCCCGCCCATCCCTCTTTGTTGCTTGACACTAGACATGACGACGAGTTGGGTGGCGCGCAACCCTGTCGAGGTCGATTTGTCGATCCTTGCGGCGATTTAAGGTTAGTGTCAGGCAACATCAAGCGCGCGCGCGACGCGGTGTCGCTCGATGTGGGATGGATGCCGCCAAAGCCCCACACGCCGCCCTCCACATGGCGCTCGAAAAGTCCGAACCATCGGCGAGCCTGTTGCAGCACCTCGCGGGCGTTCGACGCCCCCCATCGTCCGCGCTGCTTCCCCGTCGGTCGTTCGACGCGCCGGGCGGTCGTTCGACGCGCCCGTCGGGCGTTCAACGCGCCCGTCGGGCGTTCGACGCGCCCGCTGGGCGTTCAACGCGCCCGTCGGTCGATTGCCATTCCCCGCCGTTCGTGGCGCAGGTCGCGCGGGGACTTCGACGGATTCCACCGCCGGCGGCGAAGGACGACCCGGTCCTGCTCGACGGCCGCGCGGGCGTGCGGCATTTCGGTCGGGCGTGCAGCATCCCCCACGCGCGTGCAAACCTCCCCGACGGGCGTGCAACACGCCCGTCCGGCGCGCAGCATCCCCGCGCTCCGTCGTGCACGCCGCGCGGGTGCTTCGACAGGTTCCAGCGTCGGCGGCGAAGCACGATGCGGTCCTGCTCGACGGAGCGTCGGACGTGCAGAGCGACGCGCGGACGTGAAGAAGGGACTGTGGGGGTGCAGGCCGACGCGCGGGCGCGTCGAACGGCGCGCAGGCGTGAAGAAGGGACTGCCGGAGGCGCAGAACGACGCGCAGGCGTGAAGAAGGGACTGCCGGAGGCGCAGAGCGATGCGCAGGCGTGAAGAACGGCGCGCGGGCGTGTGGATCGGCACGCGGGCGTGCAGAGCGGCGCGCAGCCAGGAACGACCGCCCGCGGGGGGCGTAGAACGGCGCGCGGGTGTGAACAGTCGCCCGGGGGCGCCCGCCCGCTACCGGCAGGCGGCGAGGAGCACGCCCAGGGTGTTGTCCCCGTCGTTCGCGATGGCGAGATCCGGCCTGCAGTCCCCGCGTATGAAGCCGCAATCACTCGCCGGTGCGCTGGGGCGCGAGCACCGCACCGCTGGCCGGGCCGGGAACGAGCTGGGGCACCCGGTCGTCCCACCGGCGCACGCGCTCGAAGACGTGCATCGCGAGGCCCATCTCCAGGAGCACGCGGCCCACCGCGAGGTTCACCGCGGGCGGGTCCTGCCCCTCGACGTGGACCTCGGGCACTCCGTTGCCGGTGCTCACCGCGCGCGCCACGGCGTGGGCCCCCTCGACGTCGGCGATGGTGAGATCGATCGAGGCGACCAGCGCCCGCGCCGCGTGGTCGTCGCGTTCGAGCCAGCTCTCGGCGAGCCGGGCGAGCGCGCGCAGCGAGACAATCAGGGCCTCCTTCGTGTCGGCGGTGCCCACGGCTGCGGCGAGCCGGGCGCCCTCGGCCTCGTCGCCCTCGGCGAGCACGCCGAGCGCGAGGATCAGATCGTCGCGCGTGTGGAGCGCGGTGTCCCGGCTGCGCTCGGATCGCCGGCTCGGCGTGCCGCCGCTGGTGCCGGGCGTGTCCTGGATCTCCTTCGCCCTCTCGAGAATCCTGGATGCACTCGAGCAGCCAGGCGAAGCGGGCGCGGCCGTATCGGTGGAGGAGCTTCGGATAGCGCGAGAGCGCGTCGTGAATCAGCGGCACCCACCCCACCGCCTCGACGAGGACGCCCGCCCCCTCGGCGCGCGTGCCGGCCGCGGCGATGCACTGCGTACGCGTGAACTGCTCGCGGAAGGCCTGGCGCTGCACGTTGGTGAGCGGCGGGAGGGTAACGAGAGCGGCACTGACGGCGGAGGGATCGAACGCGGTCGTGCTTGCGAAGGAGGCCCGCGGGTTGCTCCCAGGGTTGTCCATGATCCACTCCATCGGGGCGTGGCGCGATCCGCGCAAGGGCGGGCGCGACGTTCGCGTGCAGCGACCGAGCGCGACGCGGGGACGTCCATCGCCTGGCCGCTCCTCCCGTCGCGGCTCCGCGCGCGCGCCGGTCTCGGTCCCCAGCTTGCGCCCAGAGCCACGCGGGTGGCATCCTGGGCTGGCTGCGAACGGTGAACGGTAGGAGCGATCGCGCCCGCCTGGACATGGACGAGTCTACCCTGGACATCGCGGGCGAAGCCGTTAGGATCGCCGGACGTTATCTCTGGCCTCTTCTGGGCGGGCGGTAGCGGCGGAGGCGTCGGCGCGCTCCGCGCACCTGCAGAGGGGGCAACGGTGGCTGAATCGGAGCGGCGAGAGCTGGTGGTGGTCGGAGCGTCCGCCGGGGGGATCGAGTCGGTCTCGCGCCTCCTCGGCGGTCTCGACGCCAAGTTCGCGCTGCCCATCATCGTCGCCCAGCACCTCGATCCGACCCACCCGAGCCACCTCGTGGACGTGCTCGGGCGCCGCTCGGCGCTGCCCGTCAAGCGCGCTCGAGGCAGGGGGCGCGCTCGAGCCCGGGGTCGTCTACGTCGTGCCCCCCGGCCAGGACGCGGAGATCAGCGCGCGGGCCGGCGTGACGCTGACGCCGCACGAGCGCCCGGGGCCGACCCCGTCGATCGATCGCCTGCTCCGCAGCGCGGCGAGCGTCCACGGCGCGGCCCTGATCGCGATGATCCTCAGCGGTGCCGGCTCGGACGGCGCCGAGGGCGCCGCGCGCGGTGAGGGAGCAGGGCGGCGCCGTCCTCGTCGAGGATCCGGCGACCGCCAGCTACCCGTCCATGCCCGCGTCCGTGCCCGCGACGGTCGTCGACGGCACCGCGCCGTCCGAGCGCCTGGGCACCCTGCTCGAGCGGACCATCGTCGCGCACGCCCTGGGCGACGACGACGCGCGCGCGCTCGCCGGCATCCTCGATCAGGTGCGCGAGCGGAGCGGGGTCGACTTCAGCGCCTACAAGCCGGCGACCATCCTCCGCCGCCTGCGGCAGCGCGTCGCGGCGACGGAGACGCGACGGCATCGAGGGCTACACGCGGTACCTCGAAGACCACCCCGAGGAGCACGCGCGGCTCGTCGACAGCTTCCTCGATGAGGGTGACCGACTTCATGCGGGATCCGGACCTGTTCCAGGCGCTCGGCTCCGGCCTCCTGCCCGGAGCTCGTCGAGCGTGCCCGCAAGCGGGGCGACGAGCTGCGCATCTGGTCGGCCGGGTGCTCGACCGGGGAGGAGGCGTACTCGATCGCCATCCTCTTCGCCGAGCTGCTCGGCGACGCGCTCGAACCGGGCGCGTCCGCGTCTTCGCGACGGACATCAACGCGGAGGCGATAGCGAAGGCCCGGTACGGCATCTACCCTGCGAGCGCGCTGGTCGGCCTGTCGGAGGAGCGCGTGGCGAGGTACTTCGTGCGGCTCCCGGACGGTCGTTACCAGATCAAGAAGCAGCTGCGGTCGTGCGTGGTCTTCGGCGAGCACGACCTCGGCCAGCGGGCGCCGTTCCCGCGCATCGAATCTCGTCGTCTGCCGCAACGTGCTCATCTACTTCTCGACCGAGCTCCAGCAGCGCGTGCTCCAGCTCTTCGCCTTCGCGCTCCGCGCGGGGGGCTTCATGGTGCTGGGCAGGGCCGAGACCATCGGCCGGCTGGGCGACTACTTCGCCCCCGACGAGCGCTTCTCCAAGGTCTACGTGCGGCGCGGCGGCCGGGCCCCGATCCCCAACCTGCAGCCGCCGCTGGGTCCGGCTGCGCGGGCAGCCCGGCGCGCTGCCCGCCCCGAAGAGGTCGGTCTCCACGCCCTCCCGTCGCCGCGGCGCTGCCTCTTCCGCGGGCGCCGTTCGAGGCGGTGCTCACCAGCCTGCCGCTCGGCGTGGTCATCATCGACCGGCGCTACGACATCCTCGAAATCAACCTGGCGGCGCGGCGCCTCCTGGCCATCCACACCCCCGCCCTCGGCGAAGACTTCGTCCACCTCGCGCACCTCGTCCCCCACCGCGACCTCCTCGGCCTGATCGAGGGCGCCTTCCGCGGGACGTCGCCGGCGCCCGTCGCCGTGCGCGTCGAGCCGCTCGAGGCCGGGCCGCCGCGCCACCTCCAGATCACCTGCTTCCCCCAGCACATCGAGGCGGCGTCGCCGTCCACCGCGTGCGCCCTCGTGCTCGTCACCGACGTGACCCTGTCGCAGAGCCGCATCGACGAGCTCGAGCTGGCCGCCGCGAGCGAGAGCGCCGCGAAGGTCGAGCTCGCCGCAGACGGTGGTCGAGCTCCGGTCGGCGGCGCGCGCGCGACCGAGGAGAACGGCGGCTCGGCGATCGCCACCGCCGAGCTCCGCGCCGCGGTCGAGCTCGCCGCCGCGGCCAAGCGGCGAGAACCAGGCGGCGGTCGAGCGGCTCGGCGAGACCAACCGGCGCCTCATCACCGCGAACGAAGAGCTGGCGGCGAGCCTCGAGCGCCTCCGCAGCGTCGAACGAAGAGCTGCTCCTCACCAGCGAAGAGGCGCAGGCCGCCCACGAGGAGGTGGAGACGCTCAACGAAGAGTTCCAGGCCTCCAACGAGGAGCTCGAGGCCCTGAACGAAGAGCTCCAGGCCACCGTCGAAGAGCTCACCACCACCAACGCCGAGCTCGAGGCCCGCTACCGCGACAACGCCGAGCTGGCCCGCGCCGCCCAGGCCGAGCGCGAGAAGCTCGCGGCCACGCTCCTCGGCATCGGCGACGCGCTGCTGGCCATGGACGAGGCCGGCAAGCCGCTCTTCCAGAACCGGGCGTACCTGGCGACGATCGGCGCCGACGCCACGCTCCGCGACGCGGAGGGCGCGCCGCATCCCGCCCGATCAGACGCCGGCGGCGCGCGTGGCGAAGCGGCGAGGCATTCCGGGCCGAGCTCACGATCGGCGCGCTGGGCGGGCCCGGCGCTACTTCGAGGCGTGCGGCAACCCCATCCTCGGGCCGAACGGCCACGCGGGCGGGGTGGTGACCATCCGTGACATCACGGACCGGAGCGTCCGCGCGCTGCAGGACCGGTTCCTCGCCATGGCCAGCCACGAGCTGCGCACGCCGCTCGTCCCGCTCACCGGCTACCTCGACATGCTGTGCAAGATCCTCGACCGCGGGGCGGATCCCCGCGCGGCCCGGTACGCCTCCCAGGCGCGGCGCGAGGTGACGCGCCTCGCAGGCCTGGTCGGCGACCTGGTCGACGTCGTGCGGCTCCAGACGGGCAAGCTGACGCTCAGGCTCGAGCCGGTGGACGTCGGGGCCGTCGTCGCCCGCGCGGCGGAGGTGGCCCGCGCCGTCGCCGACGGCGTGGAGATCCGCGAAGAGGCCGGCGCGCCGGTCGAGGTGCGCGGCGACGCGGCGCGGCTCGAGCAGGTCGTCATCAACCTCCTCGTCAACGCCGTCAAGCACGCGACCGGCACGCCGCGCGTCGACGTCCGGGTGCGGCGCGAGGACGGCGACGCCCTGATCGTCGTCGAGGACTACGGCGCCGGCATCCCGGCGGCGGACCTACCGTACATCTTCGGGAGCTTCTACCAGGTCGAGTCCAAGGATCGCGCGGCGCGCGGGGGGATGGGGCTCGGGCTCTTCATCGCCAAGGAGATCGTCGACGCGCACGAGGGCGCCATCTCTGCGGAGAGCGAGGTCGGCAAGGGGACGCGGATTCATGGTGCGCCTGCCGGCCGACCCGGACGCGGAACGCGGCGGGGGCACGAGCGCAGGCCCCCTGCAGGAGGCGGCGCCCTGCGACACGACCGAAAGGGGAGAGGAGCGAGCATGACAGGCGAGACCATCTTGGTGGCCGAGGACGACCACGAGCTCGAGCGAGATGCTCAGGGAGATGCTCGAGCAGGACGACTACACCGTCGAGGTCGCCGAGACGGCGGGCGACGTCGTGAGCGCCCTCCGTGAGCGCGGCTTCGCGGCGGTGCTGCTCGATCTGCACGATGCCGGGGATGACGCGCGAGGAGCTCGTCGAAGCGCTGTGCGGCCTGCCGGCGCCCTCGCCGCTCATCGTCTTCTCGGCGCGCCCCGCGCCGGAGGTCCGCGCGATCGCCGCCCGCCTGCGCGCGGCCGCGGTGCTCCCGAAGCCGAGCAACATCGACGTGATGCTCGCGACGATCGACCGCGTCGCCCACCGCGCAGCGTAGCCCATCCGACCGGTTGGCCACGACCGTCTCCCAGACGTGCGCCCGGTTGAGGGTGCACATCCACCACACGCGCTTGTTGCTGCCGGGCACGATGTCGTCGGGGGTCAGGGGCCGGTTCTTGGTGGGATGCCACTCTGCCGCCAGCTTCGGGAACCGTGCGCGCAGCGACGTCTCCGGCGTCGCGATGCGATTCTCGGAGCCTGGCTGCCCGTTCCTTCCCGTATCCACCTCCGCGTGGTACGAGCCGGCCCACCATGGACGACAGCGCAGCGCGCGCAGAAGCGCTCGACGCCGCGGACCCGCTCGCGGCCTTCCGGGATCGCTTCGTGATCGACGACCCGGAGCTGGTCTACCTGGACGGCAACTCGCTCGGCCGCCTGCCGCGCGCGACGGTGGAGCGCCTCGCGGACGTGGTCCGCCGCGAGTGGGGAGGCGAGCTCATCCGCGGCTGGCGCCGCTGGATGGACCTCCCGGGCCGGATCGGGGACCGGATCGGCGTCGAGGTGCTCGGGGCCCGGGCGGGCGAGGTCGTCCTCTCGGACTCGACGACGGTCAACTTCTACAAGCTCGCCGGCGCCGCCCTCGACGCGCGGCCGGGACGGCGGACCATCGTCACCGACCGCGACAATTTCCCGACCGACCGCTACGTGCTCGAAGGGCTCGCCGCGGCGCGGGGGCTGGCCATCCGCTGGCTCGAAGCCGATCCGGTCCTTGGGCCCACCCCGGCCGCGGTCGCCGCCGCCCTCGACGAGACCGTCGCGCTCGTGGCCCTCACGCACGTCAACTACCGCTCCGCGGCGATCGCCGACATGGCGGCGATTACCAAGATCGCCCACGACGCAGGCGCGCTCGCGCTCTGGGATCTCTGCCACTCCGCGGGCGTCGTCCCGATCGATCTGGAGGCCGCCGGCGCGGATCTGGCCGTGGGCTGCACCTACAAGTACCTGAACGGAGGCCCGGGCGCGCCCGCGTTTCTCTACGTCCGCGAGGCGCTCCAGGCGACCTTGCGCGGGCCGATCTGGGGCTGGTTCGGCAGGCGCGACAAGTTCGCGATGGGCCAGGGATGGGAGCCCGAGGCCGGGATCGGCGGGTTTCTGGCGGGCACCCCCGCGGCGCTGTCGCTCGCCGCCGTCGAGGAGGGCGTCGCCCTCGTGGCCGAGGCTGGGATGGGCCGCATCCGGGCGAAGGCGGCCCTGCTCACGGAGTACGCGCTGGAGCTCTCCGACGCATGGCTCGCCCCGCTCGGATGCCACTTGGGGAGCCCGCGCGATCCCGCGATGCGCGGGGGCCACGTGGCCATCCGGCACGCGGACGCGGAGGCGCTCGCTTCGCAGCTCGTCGACGCGGGCGTCATCCCCGATTTCCGCGCGCCGGATACGATCCGGTTCGGCATGTCGCCGCTCACGACCAGCTTCCGCGACGTCCACCGGGGGCTCGGCCGCCTGCGCGCCCTGCTCGGCGGGGCCTGTCGGGCGCTCTAAGCGCCGAGATTCGGAATCACCACCAGCCGCCGCCGAAGCCGCCGCAGCCGCCGCAGCCGCCGAAGCCGCCCAACCCGTAGCCGCCCCAGCCGAAGCCGCCGCAGCCGAGGCCGGCCCAGCCGAAGCCGCCGCAGCCGATACCCGCCCAGCCGAAGCCGCCGCAACCGCCGAAGCCGCCGAGGAACGGGGACCAGCCGAACCCGCCGCCGAAGCCACAGGCCTGGTTGGCCTCGCCGGTGTTCTCGGCCGCCTGGTTGTCCGCCCCGGTCGCCGCCTGCTCCGACCCGTCCGTGATCTCGTCGGTGCCGCTCCCGCGCGCCATGCAGCCGGCGTCCACGAGCGCGGTCGTGAGGGCGAGCGCGGCGAGTGTGGCGAGCATCTTCGAATTCATTGCATCATCTCCGTTGTCGAGACCGTAGCGGGCTCTCGTCGTCGGCCGCGCGCCTCCGAGCGACATGCTCGTCACCGCGTGGCTGGGTGGAGCCCAAGCAGGGTTCGGGCCGACACTCCGTGTCGCGCAGGAGCCACGGACAGTTGTGACAACCGGGATGTCGCGTTGGTCGACGTTCGTTCAAGTGGCTCCTCGCGGCGCGCCGCGCGCGGAGAGCCGCCAAGGTGCTGGAGCCCTGGCGGGCGCCATGACAATCGCGACTCGGAGGGAGAGCGCGTGCGAGGACACCGATCTTTGGAGATCGGGCGAGCATGATCTGCTCGGCGCGTCCGCAGCAAGCGCCGCGGGCGCAACGCAATCACGCGCTCCGTCCCGCGCGCCCTGCGCGCTCCCCCGCCGCGGACGGCGCGCGCTCGAAGCGAGCGCGAAGACGGCTGCGAAGCGGCCGGCGACCCTCTGCTTGCCGCGTCCGACGACGGGCACAAGAGAGGACCTCCGATGGGTACGCGAACGCGAAAATGGCTGGGCTTCGTGCTCCTCGCGGTGATCGTCGTCCTGGGCACGCACCTCCTCTGGCCGCGCGCAGGGGCCCGATCCGACTCCTTGGGAACGGTGACGCACGCCTGGGTCGAGCGGCCGGGGCCCCATGGGCCGAACGTCAGCGTCGATCTCTACGCGCCGTCCCAGGCGCGCGAGCGCGGCCCGCTCGTCGTCCTCTTGCAGGGGAACGAGCCCTCGCAGACGGACGAGCGGCTCACCTTCGCCGCGGACGTCGGCAAGTCCCTCCTGCGAAACGGGGCCGCCACCGCCGCCGTCTCGTTCAACGTCCACGAAGGGTACTCGCTGCGCGCGTGCGCGGCGGACGTCGCCGGGGTCGTCCAGGAGGTGAGCGGCGACCGCAATCCGACGCGCCTGGTCCTCGTCGGTCGCGGCCTCGGCGCGTGGATGGCATCCATGCTCGCGCTCGATCGTCGGCTCTTCGAGGGGGCCGGCATGGATCCCGGGCGCGTCGACGGCGTCGTCGTCGTGCGTGGCACGTACGACCTCGGCGACGCGGCGCTCGAGGGGAACCCCGACGCGGCGTTCTTCGCGGAGTCGGTCGGAGATCGCAGGGAGTCCTCGCCCATCACGTACGCGCGGCCCGACGCGCCGCCGTTCCTGATGCTGTTCGGCGGGGACGACGACGTCGGCTGGGCGCGCAGGGCCCGCCCCTTCGCGCGCGCGCTCCAGAAGGCGGGCGCGCGCGACGTCGACTACTTCGTCGTCCCCAAGCGCGACGCGCGCAGCATCTTGCACTGGGGCGGAGAGGGAAACGACGTCGGTGATCTGGTGTTCCCCTTCGTCGCCTCGGGCCCCAGGGATCTCCCCATCGACAACCCATACGGCGTGTTCCGTCGCTGGGGTGCACGGCCTCCGCTCGACCTGTCGGAAGCTCCGCAAGGATCCCCGGGCCATCACCACCTACCCGGTCGACGACGCGCTGCGGGAGGCGGTGGCGCCCGTCCTGGGCGAGGCGTGGTGCGAGCGCTCCCCCTGGCCCTGCAAGACCTATCAGGCCATCGATCTGCTCGGCTACCTTGCCGAGCGGCCGAAATCCGAGGTCGGCGAAGGGGACTGGCTGGTGGTCTCGAACCTTCGCGGCGAACAGCAGTATTTTTCGCGCGCGGTGCTGGAGAGGACGCAGCCGGTCATCGTGGTCGGGCTCGACGACGAGGACAACCTCTACCGCCTCTTCACCTTCTACCGGCAGAAGTGCGCCTACACGTGGATCGAGAGCGACGAGCAGATGCCGATGATGATCCGGCCGCTCGGCGCGTTCCTGCACTTCCGGACGCCGCTGCCCGCGGACCTGCGGAACCGGACGTACGCGCCCTATGGGCTCGACGCGGCGAGCTTTCACTGGGTGAAGAACGATCCGCTCGCGTCGGTCCGCTCGCTCGACGCCGGGCTGCGCGAGGCGCTCGTCGGCGAACAAGGGTGCCTCAAGTGCCACAGCTTCCGCGGCGCCGGCGCGCGGGCGCACCACGCGCTGGCGCTCGACGGTAAGCCGTACGGGGCGTTCGCGCTGCCGCTCGAGGAGTATCCGAGCGACGTGCTGCGGCGCTTCCTCTTCGATCAGAACGCGGTGGCGAAGCGCTTCGGGGTCAACCCGCTCCGGGTGGACGAGGCCGCCGCCGGGGAGCTCTTCGACCTGGTGAGCCACGCGAAGAGCGAGGAGAACGAGCTGCGCGCGAAGAACGAGAAGGAGTAGCGGCCCGCACAGGGCTCCACGCGCTCCCCACGTTCCGGCGCCCCGCGGGCGCCGGACGCGTCCCCGTCGCCGTCCATCGCCGCGTTTCTCGGCTCTTCCATGGCGTGCCCGCGGCAGGTTGCCGCGGGCAGCGGCAATCTGACGTCTTGCCCAGCACTCGCCTGTCGCTACCTCTCCCGCAGCGTCGTCGTGGGAGACGCGAGGCGCGGAGCGTATGGCGAGAACTCTATTTCCACGCTGGTCCAACAAGGTCGTTCCCCTGGGCCTCGCCTTCGGGCTGATCCCGCTCGGGGGCGCGGCCGCGGGCGGCGCCTGGTACTACGGCGGAAACAAGCACCTCGAGGTGGGCTACGCCCCGGTGCAGCCCGTGGATTACAGCCACAAGCTGCACGCCGGCGATCTCGGGATCGACTGCCGTTACTGCCATTCCACGGTCGAGCGGTCGCCGATCGCCGCCCTCCCCGCCACCGAGACGTGCATGAACTGCCACTCCAAGGTGCGCACCGACAGCACCAAGCTCTTGCCCGTCCGCGAGAGCTTCGCCGAAAACGAGCCGATCCCCTGGGTGCGCATCCACGCGCTCCCCGACTACGTGTACTTCGACCACTCCGCGCACCTCTCGGCGGGCGTGGGCTGCTCCACCTGCCACGGCCGCGTGGACCAGATGAAGCGGGTGCAGCAGGTGGCGCCGCTGAGCATGGGCTGGTGCGTCGACTGCCACCGGGATCCGGCGCCGAACCTGCGCGATCCCTCGCAGATCACCAGGATGGATTGGACCGCTCCAGGGAAGGGGATCCCTCTCGGGACCGGGATCGCGAGCCTCGGCGGGCGCACGGTGCGCCCGCCGCTCCACTGCTCCGGGTGTCACCGATGAAACGAGCTCCGTACGACCTCGCTCCGGATACGACGGGCAAGCGACGCTGGCGCAGCCTGGGCGAGCTCCAGCGCTCGCCCGCCTTCGCGGCCGCACAGGCGCGCGAGCTCCCCGAGGGCGCGTCCGACGCGCCCGACGGGATGGGTCGCCGGACCTTCCTCACGCTGATGGGCGCGTCGCTCGCGCTGGGCGGCCTCGCCGCATGCCGGCGGCCCGAGGAGGTCATCGTGCCTTATTCGCGCGCGCCGGAGGAGGTGGTGCCGGGGCGACCCCTCTTCTTCGCCACCACGCTCGGGCTCATGGGCACCGCCTTCGGCGTCCTCGTCGAGAGCCACGAGGGCCGGCCCACCCGGATCCAGGGCAACCCCCGTCACCCCGAGAGCCTCGGCGCCGCCGGCACTTTCCTCCAGGCCTCGGTGCTCGACCTCTACGACCTCGACCGCAGCGCCGCGCCGCGGGAGCGCGGCGTCGATCGCTCCTGGGACGAGGCCGCGGCCTTCCTCCGCCGCACCGGCGCGGATCTCCGCGCGCGCCGCGGCAAGGGGCTCGCCGTGATCACCGAGGCGCACCGCTCCCCGTCGCTGGCGGCAGAGCTCGCCGAGCTATCGCGCGTCATGCCCGACGCGAAGATCGTCCGGTACGACCCGTTCGGGCGCGACGCCGCGCGCGAGGGCGCGCGCATCGCCTTCGGGCGGCCGCTCGATCCGGTGCTCGACGTGGAGAAGGCGCGCGTCGTGGTGGCGCTCGACGCCGACCTCCTCGCCACCGAATACAGCCCCCTCAAGCAGGCGCGCGGGTTTGCCGCCGGGCGCTCGGCCGAGCGCGTGGGCCCGGAGATGGGCCGGCTCTACGCGATCGAGAGCACGTTCTCGTTGACGGGCGCCGCCGCCGATCACCGCCTCAGGATGGAGAGCGGCATGGTGCCCGCGTTCTTCGCGGCCGTCGTGAGTGAGCTGGTGAATACGCACCACCTCGGCCTCGGCGCCGAGATCGCCGCGCTCCCCGCCGGGCCCGCGCTCTCCGATCGCGCCCTCCGCCACGCGCGCGCCATCGCCGCGGATCTGGCCGCGCGGCGCGGCGAGGGCCTGATCGTCGCAGGCCAGGGCCAGCCTCCCGCGCTCCATGCGCTGGTGCACCTCGTCAACCACGCCCTCGGCAACACGGGCAAGGCGGTGCGCTACGTGGCGCCCTTCGACGCTTCGGGCGAGGGGCCTTCGGGGATCGTGGAGCTCGCGGCGTCGATCCGCGCCGGCGACGTCGACACGCTGCTCGTGCTCGGAGGCAACCCCGCCTACGACGCGCCCGCCGACGCGCGCTTCGCCGAGGCCCTCGGCCGCGTTCCGCTCTCGATCCACGTCTCGACCCACGTCGACGAGACCAGCCGCGCGGCCGCCTGGCACCTGAACCGCGCCCACCCGCTGGAGACGTGGAGCGACGCCCGCGCCGAGGACGGGACGGCGTCGATCGCTCAGCCGCTGATCGCTCCGCTCTTCGGCGGCCGCACCGACGCGGAGGTGGTGGATCTCCTGCTCGGCCCCGGCCGCAAGGCGCACGCCATCGTGGAGAGCACGTGGCGCGCGGCGCGCGGCAGCATCGGATTCGACAAGGCGTTCCGCCGCGCGCTGCACGACGGGCTCTGGGCGGACAGCGCGGCGGCGGTCGACACGCCCGTCCCCCGGCCCGGCGACGTGGCCCGCGCCCTCGGCGACGCGGAGGCCCCAGCGCAGGGTCTGGAGATCACCTTCCGCCCCGACCCCCACGCGTGGGACGGCCGGTTCGCCAACAACGGCTGGCTGCAAGAGCTGCCCGACGCGATGACCAAGCTGACCTGGGGCAACGCCGCGTCCATCTCGCCTGCGACGGCGCGAGAGCACGGGCTCGCCGACGGCGACGTGATCGCGCTGACGCTGGGCGGCGCCGCGATCGAGATCCCGGTCCTGATCGCGCCGGGCCAGGCCGACGGCTCGATTGCGCTCACCGTCGGACAGGGCCGCGCGAGCGCGGGTCGCGTGGGCGCGGGCGTCGGCGTCGACGTGGGGCCGCTCCGGGCGAGCGGCGCGTTCTCCATCGCCTCCGGCGCGTCGCTGCGGAAGACGGGCGAGCACGTCGAGCTCGCCCGCACGCAGGAGCACTTCGCCATGGAGGGCCGCCCGCTGGCGCGCGAGGGCACGCTCGAGGAGTACGCAGAAGAAGCCCACCTTCGCCAGGGAGAAGGTGGGAGCACCTCCCGCTCGTGAGCCTCTGGGACGAGCGCAAGTACGACGGCCACGCATGGGGGATGAGCATCGATCTCAACGCCTGCGTCGGCTGCAACGCCTGCGTGACCGCCTGCCAGGCCGAGAACAACATTCCCATCGTCGGCTACGAGGGGGTGACCCGTACGCGCGAGATGCACTGGATCCGCATCGACCGGTACTTCGAGGGCGAGAGCGCGGACGAGCCGACCAGCATCGCGCAGCCGGTGGTCTGCCAGCAGTGCGAGAACGCGCCCTGCGAGAACGTCTGCCCGGCGGGCGCCACCTCGCACAGCCCCGAGGGGCTGAACGACATGGTGTACAACCGCTGCATCGGCACGCGCTACTGCGCGAACAACTGCCCCTACAAGGTGAGGAGGTTCAACTTCCTCGATTACACGAAGGGGATCACCGAGCTCGGCCGGATGCAGCTCAACCCGGACGTCACCGTCCGATCCCGCGGCGTGATGGAGAAGTGCACGTTCTGCGTGCAGCGGATCAACCACGCCAAGATCGACGCCAAGGAGCAGGGCAAGGGTAGCGTGCGCGACGGCGAGATCGCGACCGCCTGCGAGCAGGCCTGCCCGACGCGGGCCATCACCTTCGGCGATCTCAACGATCCGAAGAGCCGCGTGGCCGCCCGGGCCCGGAGCCCGCTCGCGTACAAGATGCTCGAGGAGCTCAACGTCAAGCCCCGGGTCTCGTACCTCGCACGCGTCCGGAACCCCAACCCCGCGCTCGAGGGAGCATGACCACCGCCGCGCCTCCGTTCGAGGATCCCGCCGTCCGCGCCCCGCTGATCCACGGGGCGCGCGATTTCCACGCGATCACGGAGCGCGTCGCCGGCGTCGTCGAGGCGGACACAGTGCCGGCGTGGAAGATCTTCCTCTGCTTCACGCTGAGCCTCGTCCTGGTGCTCGCCGGGTCGTTGTACCGGCTGGTCGCGAAGGGGATCGGCGTCTGGGGCGAGAACACCCGATCGGCTGGGCCTGGGACATCACCGGCTTCGTCTTCTGGGTCGGTATCGGCCACGCCGGCACGCTGATCAGCGCCATCCTCTTCCTCTTCCGGCAGAAGTGGCGCACCAGCATCAACCGCGCCGCCGAGGCCATGACGATCTTCGCCGTCATGTGCGCCGGCGTCTACCCGGTCTTCCACGTGGGCCGCGTCTGGTTCGCCTACTGGCTCTTCCCCATCCCCAACCAGATGGGCGTCTGGCCCAACTTCCGCAGCCCGCTCTTCTGGGACGTGTTCGCGGTCTCCACCTACGCCACCGTCTCGCTGCTCTTCTGGTACGTCGGCCTGGTCCCCGATCTGGCCACGATGCGCGACCGGGCGAAGAGCCGCGTGCGGCAGGTCGTCTACGGCATCTTCGCGCTCGGCTGGCGCGGGTCGCACCGCCACTGGCTCCACTACGAGAAGGCCTACCTGATCTTCGCCGGCCTCTCCACGCCGCTGGTGCTCTCGCGTCCACACGATCGTCTCGTTCGACTTCGCCGTCTCGGTCATCCCCGGCTGGCACACCACCATCTTTCCCGCCGTACTTCGTGGCGGGCGCCATCTTCAGCGGCTTCGCCATGGTGGTGACGCTGCTGGTCATCGCGCGGCTGGGCGTTCCGCCTCGAGGAGCTCATCACGATGCGACCACCTCGAGAACATGGACAAGATCATCCTCGCGACCGGCACGATGGTCGGTTACGCGTACGGGTGCGAGTTCTTCATCGCCTGGTACGGCGGGCAACCCTTACGAGCGCTTCCTGTTCCTGAACCGCGCCTTCGGCCCCTACGCGTGGGCCTACTGGACGATGGTGAGCTGCAACGTGCTCTTCCCGCAGCTCTTCTGGTTCAAGAAGGTGCGCACCAGCATCCCCGTCGATGTTCGTGCTCTCATCCTGGTCAACATCGGGATGTGGTTCGAGCGGTTCGTCATCATCGTGACGAGCCTTCATCGAGACTTCCTGCCCTCGAGCTGGAGCTACTTCCGCCCCAGCTTCTTCGACATCAGCACGTTCGTGGGCACGTTCGGGCTCTTCTTCACCATGCTCCTCCTCTTCGTCCGATACCTGCCCATGGTCGCGATCAGCGAGGTGAAGGGGATCCTGCCCGCCGCCAACCCGCACGCCGAGGAGACCGCACGTGCAGTCTGAGCCGCAGAGGGTCCAGCGCGTCAAGGCGCCGCTCAACGGGCTCGCGCACCCCGAGCTCGAGCCCGCCGCCGCCACGCTCTACGAGGTGCCGCGCCCGGCGCCCGCGGTCGAGATCTACGGGCTCGTGGGGTGGTTCGCGACGCCGGCCGAGCTCTACCGCGCCTGCGAGGCGCTGCGCGACGCGGGATACCAGCGCTTCGACGCGCACACGCCGTTCCCCGTCCACGGGCTGGAGAAGGCCATGGGGCTCCGCCCCACGCGCTTCTCGTGGCTCGTGCTCGCCGGCGGCGTCACGGGGCTGGTCTCGGCCATCGCGCTGGCCTGGTACACGCAGGCCGTCGATTACCCGCTGAACATCGGCGGCAAGCCTGCCTTCGCGTACCAGGCCTACATCCCGATCTTCTTCGAGCTGACCATCCTCTTTGCCGCGCTCACCTGCTTCTTCGGGATCTGGGCGGTGAACGGGCTTCCGCGCTTCTTCCACCCCACGCTCACCCACCCTTCGTTCCACCGCGCCACCGACGACGCCTTCTTCGTCAGCGTCGAGGCGAGGGACCCGCGCTTCGATCGCGCCGAGACCCGGAGGCTGCTCCAGGGCCTCGGCGCCCGCGAGCTCGAGGAGGTGCTGCCGTGAAGCGCGTCCTCGCAGCGCTGGCGCTCGTATTCGCCGCCGCCGCGTGCCGCGGGCAGCCCAGCGAGGATCCGCCCGTCCACCTCATCGGGGACATGGACTGGCAAATCAAGCTCAAGGCCGAGGCGCCGAGCACGACGTTCGCGGACGGCCGCGCCATGCGCCCGCTCGAGGAGGGCACCGTCGCCGTCGGCCAGCTCCGCGACGACGACGCGCTCTACCGCGGCAAGGAGGGCGACGGCTACGTGGCGCGCGCGCCCATCGCGGTCGACGAGACCGTCGTCCGCCGCGGCCAGGAGCGCTTCAACATCTACTGCACGCCCTGCCACGACCGCGCCGGGAGCGGCCGCGGCATGGCCGTGCGGCACGGCTTCCCGCCGCCGGTCGACCTCGCGTCCGAGCGGGTCCGGAGCATGCCGGACGGGCAGCTCTTCGACACGATCACGCACGGCGCGCGCAACATGCCCTCGTACCGGAAGCAGATCCCCGTCGAGGACCGCTGGGCCATCGTCACCTGGGTGCGCGTCCTCGGCCACAGCCAGCACGGCTCGCTCGCCGACGTGCCCCCCGAGCAGCGTGACCGCATCGACGCGGAGAACGGCAATCCATGAGCCACGCTCGTCACGACGAGGCCCCGAGGGGCCCGGTAACCCTGGACGCGCCGCGGGCGAAGGCGCTCGTATCGAAGGCCGCCGCGCTCGCTGCGCTGGGTGTGCTGCTCTCCGTCGCGGCGGCGCTCGCCGACGTCCGCCGCTTCGCGTTCGCCTACCTCACCGGCTTCGTCTGGCTCGCCACGATCGGTCTCGGCGCGCTCTTCTTCGTGCTGCTCCAGCACCTCACCCGCTCCGGCTGGTCGGTCGTCCCGCGCCGGCAGATGGAGTGGGTGACCTCGGTGCTCCCCCTCTCGTTCGCGCTCTTCGCGCCCGTCGCGCTCCTGTCGCGCTGGATTTACCACCCGTGGATGGGCCCCGAGGCCGCCGCCGACGAGCTCGTCCACAAGAAGGTCGCGTGGCTAAACCCGGGCTTCTTCTTCCTCCGCGCCGCCGTCTTCCTCGCGCTCTGGACGGCGCTCTCGCTCGTGTTCTGGCGAGGGTCGCGCAGGCAGGACGAGACGGGCGACAAGGGGCTCACCGTGCGCATGCAGGCCGTGAGCGCGCCCTCGATCCTGCTCTTCGGCGTCACGATCACCTTCGCGGCCTTCGACTGGCTGATGAGCCTCGACCCGCACTGGTACTCGACCATCTTCGGCGTCTACGTCTTCTCCGGCGCGGCCACGTCGTCGCTCGCGGCCCTGGCCCTCATCACGCTGGCGTTGCAGAAGGCGGGGCTCGTCCGGGGCGTCTCCACGGTGGAGCACCGCCACGACATCGGCAAGCTGCTCTTCGGATTCACGATCTTCTGGGCGTACATCGCCTTCTCCCAGTACCTGCTCATCTGGTACGCCAACATCCCCGAGGAGACGGTGTACTTCCTCCACCGCTGGGAGGGGTCGTGGAAGGCGGTGAGCCTCCTGCTCCTCACCGGGCACTTCGTGGTGCCCTTCCTGGCGCTCCTCTCGCGGAGCAGCAAGCGCAGCGCGCTCGTGCTCGGCGCGACGGCGGCGCTCATGCTCGCCATGCACTACGTCGATCTCTACTGGATGGTGATGCCCAACCTGGACGCGGGCGGCGCGCACCCCACGTGGATCGACGCGGCGGGCCTCCTCGGGCCGCTCGGCGCGGGCGCGCTCGTCCTCGCGCTGCGGGCGAGCCGGAGCCCCCTCTACCCGATCCGCGACCCGCGCCTCGCCGAGTCGCTGCGGTTCGAGAACCCGTGAAGGAGATGGAATCGCCATGAGCGAGATCGAGATTCACGAACGCGCGCTGCCCGCCGAGCCCGAGCCCGAGCCCGAGCCCGATCCGGTGGCGCCCCCGGAGGCGCCCGCCGAGGTGGATCGCCCGCGCGTCGGCGTCATCGTCCTCGCCATCGCCGGCACGCTGATCCTGCTCATCGGCGTCCTCGTCGGTGTCAACGAGCTCTTCCAGCAGGTGATGACGAGCGAGATCGAAGGCAAGGTGCTCACGAGGCCGAGCAGCGAGCTGCGCGAGCTCTTCGCCGAGGAGGAGGCCAAGCTCGGGCGCTACCAGTGGGTGAGCAGGAAGGACGGTGTTGTGCGCATCCCGCTCGCCCGCGCCGTCGAGCTGACGCTGGGCGACTACCGCGCCCGCTCGGCCCACGCCGACCTGCCGGCGGGGAAGTGATGGGACGCCGGCTGCTCACGAGCCTCGCCGCCGCGCTCGCGGCCTTCGCCCTCACGGCCGCGCGCCCGGCCGCGGCGAAGGACACCGAGGTTCCGCGCGAGCTGGCCGGGATCGACATCGAGGACCGCCGCGGCGCCGAGCTGCCGCGCGGGGTCACGCTGCGCGACCCGGAGGGCCGGACCATACACGTCGGCGACTACCTCGACGGGCAGAAGCCGCTCGTCGTGGTGCTGGCCTACTTCGACTGCCCGATGCTCTGCTCGATGGTGATCAACTCCGCGCTGAAGGAGATGAAGGAGCTGCGCTGGACGGCCGGCAAGGAGTACCGGACGCTCGTGGTGAGCTTCGATCCGCGCGATACGCCGGAGGCCGCCGCCGCCAAGCAGAAGAACTACGTGGGTGCCTATGGCCGCCCCGTGCCAGAGAGGGGCTTCGACTTCGACGTGGGCGCGCCGGCCGATGTGAAGGCGCTCGCCGACGCGCTCGGCTTCCACTACCGCTGGGACGAGCAGACCAAGCAGTTCGCGCACGCCGCGGGCATCTTCATCGTGACGCCCGACGGGCGCCTCTCGCGCACGCTGTACGGCCTCTCGTTCCCCGACCTGAAGCTCGCGCTGCTGGAGGCCTCCGAGGGGAAGATTGGCAGCGCCGTGGAGCGCGCGCTCCTCTTCTGCTTCCACTACGACCCCGACGCCCGGGGCTACAAGCTCGTCACCATCCGGATCGTGAAGGCGAGCGGCGTCGTCACCATGCTCGCCCTCTTCCCGGTGCTCGCCGGCCTGTGGCGGAGCGAGCGGAGGGCGAGGCGCCTCCCCGCGGAGCAACGCTCATGACCCCCATCGACATCGGCTCTTTCTGGCTCCCCAGGCAGAGCTCCACGCTCGCGCCCGAGATCGACCGCGCGTACCACACGGTGCTCGGCATCTCCGCGTTCTTCTTCGTGCTGGTGATCGGCGCGACGGCGCTCTTCGCGATCCGCTATCGCCGCCGTGCGGGGGAGAGCGCCGCGCAGATCGACCACTCCACGCCGATCGAGATCGTCTGGACGGCCATCCCGGCCATCCTGCTCCTCTTCCTGTTCGGCATCGGCCTCCGCGGCTACGTCAGCGCCCACGTGGCGCCGGGGGACGCGATGGAGGTCAAGGTCACGGCCGAGCGGTGGCTCTGGACCTTCACGTACCCCAACGGCACCACCACGGTGAACGAGCTCGGCGTGCCCAAGGACCGGCCCGTCCGGCTCCTGATGAGCTCGAAGGACATCGTTCACAGCTTCTTCGTCCCCGAGTTCCGCATCAAGCAGGACGTCGTGCCGGGGGCGTACACCTCCACCTGGTTCGAGGCGACGGAGGCCAAGGAGGTGACCATCCTCTGCGCCGAGTACTGCGGGACGGGGCACTCCGACATGATGGGAAAGGTCATCGTGATGGAGGAGCCGGCCTTCAGGGACTGGCTCGACAAGGGCGGTGGGGTGGGGAACCTGCCGCCGGCGGAGCTCGGCAAGAAGCTCTTCACGTCTCGCAACTGCGCCACCTGCCACTCCCTCGACGGCACGCGGATCCAGGGGCCGACGTTCAAGGGTGTCTTCGGCCGCAGCGAGGATCTCGAGGGCGGCGGCAAGGTGGTCGTCGACGAGAACTACATCCGAGAGAGCATCCTCGACCCGCAGGCCAAGATCGTGCGCGGATACCCCGCTTCGATGCCGGTGTTCAAGGGCCTCCTCAAGGACAGCGAGATCGACGCGCTCATCGCCTTCCTCAAGACGGTGAACTGAGCGAAGAGGAGTAGAGTCACCATGAGTGTCACCACCGTCGACGATCTCTCGTACGCGCCGGCGTCCGAGGGGGCCGACTACATCCGCGCGCAGCGCGGCGTCCTCTCCTGGCTCACCACCGTCGATCACAAGCGGATCGGCGTCATGTACCTGGCCAGCGTGCTCGCCGCCTTCGCGCTGGGCGGCGCCTTCGCCCTGGCGCTCCGGATAGAGCTGCTCACCCCGCGGCGCACCATCATGAGCGCCGACAGCTACAACCAGGCGTTCACGCTCCACGGCGCGGTGATGACGTTCCTCTTCATCATCCCGAGCATCCCCGGCGCGCTCGGTAACTTCCTCCTTCCGATCATGGTGGGCGCCAAGGACGTCGCCTTTCCCAAGCTCAACCTGCTCAGCCTCTACCTCTACTGGATCGGCGCGCTCTTCACGCTCTCGTCGATCATCACCGGGGGGCTCGACACCGGCTGGACGTTCTACGTCCCCTATGCGTCCGTCACCAACACATCGGTCATCTCGGTGACGTTCGGTATCTTCGTCCTGGGCTTCTCCAGCGTCCTCACCGGGCTCAACTTCATCGTCACCATCCACAAGCTGCGCGCGCCCGGGATGACCTGGTACAAGATGCCGCTCTTCCTCTGGTCGCTCTACGCCACCAGCATCGTCCAGCTCCTCGCCACGCCGGTGCTCGGCATCACGCTCCTGCTCCTCATCGGCGAGCGCGCCTTCCACATCGGCATCTTCGACCCGACGCTCGGCGGCGACCCGGTGCTCTACCAGCACTTCTTCTGGTTCTACAGCCACCCGGCCGTCTACATCATGATCCTGCCGGGGATGGGCATCATCAGCGAGCTCATCAGCGTGCACTCCCAGCGGCGGGTGTTCGGGTACAAGGCCATCGCCTTCTCGAGCGTGGCCATCGCGCTCGTGGGCTTCCTCGTGTGGGGGCACCACATGTTCGTGGCCGGGCAGAGCGAGCTCGCGGCGACCATCTTCTCGTTTCTGACGTTCATCGTCGCGGTGCCGAGCGGCATCAAGGTCTTCAACTGGATCTCGACGCTCTGGCGCGGGTCGATCCGCTTCACGGCGCCGATGCTGTTCACCCTCTGCTTCCTGTTCCTGTTCACCATCGGCGGGCTCACCGGGCTCTTCCTCGGCATGCTCAGCGTGGACATGCACCTTCACGACACGTACTTCGTGGTGGCGCACTTCCACTACGTCATGATGGGCGGCACGGTGACGGCGTTCCTCGGCGGGCTCCACCACTGGTGGCCCAAGATCACCGGCCGGATGTACTCCGAGAAGCTCGCGCGCGTCTCGGCGCTGCTCTACTTCGTCGGGTTCAACGTCACCTTCTTCACCCAGTTCGTGCTCGGGAGCCGCGGCATGCCGAGGCGCTATTACAACTACCTCGACCAGTTCCAGCCCCTCCACGCCTTCTCCACCTTCGGCTCGTGGCTCCTCGGGGTCGGGTTCCTGGTGATGCTCTACAACCTCGTCACCTCGCTGAAGCGCGGCGCCGTCGCGCCCCGGAACCCCTGGGACGGGAAGAGCCTCGAGTGGATGACGGCCTCGCCGCCCATCACGGAGAACTTCGTGCACCGCCCCGTGGTCACCACCGGCCCCTACGAGTTCGGAGAGGCGTCGTGAGCCGCCCGCGCGAGTTCCACGTCGCCCACCACTTCGACAGCGCCGACGTCCAGTTCGACGCCGCGCGCATGGGGGTGTGGCTCTTCCTGGTCACCGAGGTCCTCCTCTTCGGCGGCCTGTTCTGCGCGTTCTTCGTGTTCCGGAGTTGGTACTTCGCCGACTTCGTCGAGGCGCACCACCACCTCGATCGCACGCTCGGCGCGGTGAACACGCTGGTGCTCATCGGGTCGAGCCTGACCATGGCGCTCGCCGTGCGCGCCGCGCAGATCGACGACAGGAAGCTCGTCACCCGGCTCCTCGCCGTGACCCTCGCCTGCGCCGGCGTCTTCCTCGCCATCAAGTTCGTCGAGTACCGGCACAAGTTCCACGAGGGGCTCTTGCCCGGGCGGTACTTCACGGCGGAGGGCTTCCACGGCCACCATGCCGGCATTTTCTTCGCGATCTACTTCATGATGACCGGCATCCACGGGGTCCATATCCTCATCGGGATGGGGCTCATCGGCTGGGTGCTCGGGCGCAACCGGCGGGGGGACTTCTCCAGCCGCTACTACGCCCCTATCGAGGGAGTCGGCCTCTACTGGCACCTCGTGGACCTGGTGTGGATCTTCCTCTTTCCGCTCCTCTACCTGATCGGCTGAACGATGGATACGCACACCCTCACCCACGGCGAGCACGTCCCCCACGTCCTCCCGCTCTCGGTGTACCTGAAGACCTGGGGCGCGCTCCTCGTGCTCACCGCCGTGACGGTGGGCGCGAGCTACCTCGACTTCGGGACGGCGAACCTGTGGATCGCCCTCGGGATCGCCTCGATCAAGGCCCTCCTCGTGGCCTCGATCTTCATGCACCTCTACTACGACCACAAGTTCCACTCCGTCATCTTCGGGATGGCGCTGATCTTCCTGGTCGTCTTCGTCGGGTTCACCATGTTCGACACCCAGACACGCGGCCGCGCGGACGCGATGCGAGCGGACCACCCCGTCGACGTCCGGGCCCCTTTCGCCGGCACCCGCTCGGAGCAACGGATCCGGGAGAAGTTCGGACAGGGAACCTCCGCGCACCCGGCGCGCTGAGGCTGCGGTTGCACGGGGGCGTAGCGCAGTTTACCTAGGAGGCGCCGTGGAGACCGCTGTGGAGAGGCGATGGAGCGCGACGTTCCCGGTCGAGCGCGCTCGTCCCCACGGGCGCCGGCGCCACCTCTTCGTCCTCCTCGGAAGGCGGCTCACGCCGCCCGTCGAGTCGAAGGGTCGCTGGCTGGTGCAGCTCCGCTGGGTGGCGCTCGCCGGCATGATCGAGACCATCTTCGTGGCGCGGCTGCTCGTGCCCGCCCTCTCCGTCGCTCCCCTCGCGGCGCTGCTCGTCGCGGTCGCCGCCGTCAACGTGGGCTGGATGTTCGTGCTGCGCCGCCCCCGGGCGCCGGAGCTCGTCGCGGCGCAGCTCGGGGTCGACGCGCTCCTGCTCACCAGCCTGCTCTGGTTCTCCGGCGGGCTCGACAACCCGTTCACCGTCTTCCTCACCTTCCAGATCGCGCTCGCCGGCTTGCTCTGCGACGGGCGGGCCACGCTGCGGGTCGGCCTCCTGACGCTCGCTTCCATCGTCGTCCTCAAGTGGGCGCCGCCCCTGCCGCTCGCGACCGCGCCCCTCGGGCGCGCCCGGATCGAGTACATCGGCCGCCTCGCCTCGCTCGTCTCGCTCAGCGCGTTCCTCGGGCTCTTCGCGTTCGTCTACGCGCGGAAGCTGGCCGAGCTGCGCGAGGCGCACACCCGCAACGAGCGCCTGGCCATGCTCGGCCGCCTCGTCGGCGGCATGTCGCACGAGCTCGCCACGCCGCTCGGCACCATCCTCCTCGGCAGCCGCGATTCTGGTCGAGCTCACCGGGACGGCGACCCCCGAGGCGTCCGAGCTGGCGCGGGCGATCGCCGCCGAGGCCGAGCGGGCGAGCGACATCATCGGCCTGCTCCGCGGGCACATCCGGCCCGATCAGCGCGCCGAGGTGGTCGACCTGGCCGCGCTCGTGCCGGACATCGCGGCGCGCGAGCTCGATCGGCTCGGCTTCGACGGCGCGCGCGTCGTCGAGGCGCCCGCGCCGGTGCCCGCGGCGGTGCTCCGCGTGGGCCTCGCCCAGGTGCTCCACAACCTGCTCGCCAACGCGGTCCACGCGACGGGCGAGCAGCACCCCGCGAGCAGGAGGCGCATCGAGGTCGCGGTGACGGCGAACGGGGACGCGGCCGAGATCCAGGTCACCGACAACGGGCCGGGGTTCAGCCCGGAGATCGCGGAGCACCTCGGGGAGCCCTTCCAGACGACCAAGGAGGGCTCCGGAGGGCTGGGGCTCGGGCTCTACGTCAGCTCGATCCTGGCGCAGCAGATGCGCGCCTCGCTGCGCGTGGAGGACGCCGAGGGCGGCGGCGCGCGGGTGACGCTCACCCTCGATCGAGGGCTCTCCGGAGGGGCGCGCTCGTGAGCCGCCGCATCGAGACCGCGCTGCTCGTCGACGACGACGACGCGTTCCGCACCATGCTCCAGGGCGCGCTGCGCCGCCGCGGCGTCCGCGCGCGCACGGCGGCCACCGTCGCCGAGGGCCTGGTCGCGCTGGAGTACGAGCCCGCCGACCTGGTGGTCGTGGACCACCGCATGCCGCGCGCGGACGGCCTCGGCGCGCTGGCGGGCTTCCGCCGGATCGGCGGCGAAGCGGTCATCGTCATGCTCACCGGCTACGGCGCAATCGAGCTCGCCGTGTCCGCCGTGAAGGAGGGCGCGGACACGCTGCTCACCAAGCCGGTCGACGCCGACCGGCTGCTGCGCGAGGCGGCGGCGCTCCGCGACCGCCCGCGCGGCGCGGCGCCGGCGCCTCCGATCGCGCACGTGTACAACCTCGACGAGCTGGAGCGCGACACGATCCGCAAGGCGATGGCGCACTCGGGAGGCGTGGTGGCGAGCGCCGCTCGGCTGCTCGGGATCGACCGGCGGACGCTTCAGCGCAAGCTGAAGAAGATCTCCTGAGGCCCTGAAGGAAGGCGGAGGTTCCCCTACTCCTCCGTCGCCTTGCGGGTTTCAGCGATCTGCTTCGCGAAGATCCACGCCCCGATGAGCAGGATCAGCGCCATCGCGAGCAACACGCACGCGAGGTAGTACATCCCCATGTGTTGTTCCCAGGTGGCGGAAGAGCACGACAGGGTGGCGCCGCGGCCCGTCGACTTCCACGCGAGTCGTGGCCAGGCCCGCACAGGGCTCCCCGTCGACGCCGAAGGCGGCCAGCACGAACGAGATCGGCAACCCTACCAGCGCCGACGTGGGAACGATGCCGAACCAATTGCCGATCTGCAGTCGTGATCCGCGCTCGGGGCGGAGGACCCGAGGCCCTCGGACGAGCGCCGGTACCGGTCCGCCGCGCGCGATCGGCTCGATCGCGAGGGCGAGCGCTGCGGCGCGCCCGACGTCCTCGACCTCCAGCGGTGGGAACGCCAGCTCGGCGCGTCCATCGCGGACGCGCATCCACGAGAGGCCTAGCTCCATGAACCGATCGAGCACCACCAGCAGCGCCCACGGCACGTCGCTGGCCACGGGCGCCGCGCGGTACGATCCGGCCGGCTGTGCGTTGCCGGTGACGCCGACGAAGACCGCGTACTCTCCATCGAACGGAGCATGGCCGGTGTGCAGGCGCGGGACCGCGGGGAGCGGGCCCATCACGGCATCCGCGTCGGCAGCCCGGCACACGATATGATCGACGAGCGGTAGGTCGAGGACGGCCAAGCACACTTCGTCCCCCGGTGGCTTGGCACCCGGGCGCATGTGCCGCGTGCGGTCGGTGACGATCACGTCCGTGCCCTCGAGGGGGCGGGCGACGAAGCATCCGAGCAGATCGCCGTTGGCCAGGAGCCCCGCCGGCGCGAACTTGGCCGCGGCGTCCGCCTCGGCCCGGCGGCGATCCGCGCGTACCGCGCGAGCCACGAGCGGGGTGGCGACGGCAGCGATCGCGAGCAGCACGGCGTCGATCGTGAAGAGCATCTTGCGCCTTCCGTGCGGCCGTCAGCGGTAGGGGCCCTGCGCCTGAGGCCGGGCGTCGACGATGCGCAACCGCTGGGAGTGCTCTCTGGCAACGCCTTCGATACCTTCGAGCCCTTGGGCATAGAGCTCGGTGTAGCCGCACCCCAGGCAGATCCACGCCTCGAACGTCCCGTAGGCGACGCGCCCATCATGGCTGCTCTGCCCAGGCGACGGCCAGCCGAGCGCGATGGTGATCGCGGGAAGGGGCATCGTGACGTCGCTCGTCCCGTACGGCGGTTGTCGGAACTCGTCGCTCACCGCGAACTTCTGGCCGGCGCACTTCGGGCACGTCTGCGTGGCTTTCATGGTCGATGGTCCTCTCCGTCAGCGGTATGGGCGGCGATCCTGCGATAGCTGACGCGAACGATGTCCACATTGCGCGCACCCCGCCTCGCGTCGGCCAAGCACGCGGGCCGGCGGCTCGTGTAGGATCGGGAGTTCCAGCACGTGTGGAGCCAGTCTCCGAAGGGGATCCGATGAACGGTGGCAGCCCCGGACCAGCGTCGAGCGCGCCCGCGAACCTCCGTGACCCACCGCGCTGGCAGAGCGCGCTCGTCATAGTCTCTCTCTCGCTCTTGTCGCTCCTCGTCCTGCTCCCCGCAGGATGCACGTTGCTCCTGGGCTCCGCCGTCGTCGTGCTCGCGGTGAGCGCGCAGCAGCTCGAGGCGGTCGGCGCGCTCGCGCCCGAGGCGTTCGCCGCGTCGGTGTACCTCATGGTGGCGATGCTCGGCCTCGCGTCGGTCGTCTGGGCCCGCGAGTCGCTCGGGCGACTGACGCGCGGACCCGCCGTCCCCGGGCTCGGGATGCTCCCCGCGGCGCGTGGAGCTTGGGGCGCGCGTCACCCCTGGCTGAGCGCCGGCCTGGCCTGCGGCATCGCCGACCTCGCGCTCATCCCGACGGAGCGATTGCACCTCGTCGACGTGCCGACCGGCCTCGTCGGCGCGCTCATCCTCACCACGGCGGTGCTCGTCGAGGTCGGGCTCGCCTATGCGCTCGTCCGCGCCTGCTATCGCCTGTTCCGCGCGACTTGGCGGCTCACGCGGCGCTCGTCGTTCGCCGCCGGAGCCGTCACCGCGGGTAGTCTCTCGGCGGCGCTCGCCGCCTATGTCTTCGCGTCGGCGCTCTCGCTGCTGGGGACGGCGCTCGCGAGCGAGGTACCAACGCAGTCGCGGGCTCCGTGCACGTCGCCCGCTCTCACCTGCGCGCGCCAGGCGCTCGAGGCGGCGGCGCGCACGCCGTCGGCGCCCGCGTTGCCGCCGCCGGAGACTCAGGACGCATTCTCGGCGTGCGTCGAGGAGCTCTACCGCGACGACCCCATCCGCGGAAACGCGCGCAATGACGCGCTGCGCGACGCCCGCTTTCGCGTGTCCAACCCCGAGGAGGCGGCGGACGTCGTCGAGGACACGTTGATCGAGGTCTGCCTGAACGCCGAACGGTTCGGTGACGTGCGCGGCTACTTCATCCGCTCGGTACGGAACAACGTGGTGAAGGCGGCGCGCCGCCAGCGCCGCTTCTGCGCGCTCGAGCCCGAGTCGCCCGACTGGCTCCCCGACGGGTGTGTCGCGCGCACGGTCGAGCAGGAGTACGTGCAGGCCGAAATGCAGGCGGCGGTCCACGACGCGCTGTGCAGCCTGGACCGCGGCGATCGAACGGTCATCGAGCTCCGCGTCTGGAAACGCCTCTCGCACCGGGAAATCGCCACGAAGCTCGGCATGACGGAGGCCGCCGCCCGGCAGCGCTACCTCCGCGCCAAGGAGGCCCTGCGCAGCGAATTCTCATTGCGATGTCGGTGACTTAGAAAAATCTTTGTCACGTCCTGCCCCCCGGCGGCTGGGGCCCTTCGGAAGTTCGCAGGTGCGCCTGCGGACCCTGACCGGAGGCCCGATGGACATCTCCCCCGCACCCGTTTTCCCAGGCAGCTACCTCCGCGCGGTCGTCACCGCGCGGTGCCCGCTGTCGTGCAGCTACTGCCACATGGAGGGCGACCCCGCGCAGCCCGGCGCCGCGCACGGGCTGCCGACCGCCGCGTGGATGGACCTCCTTCACGTCGCCCTCGACTGCGGCGTTCGCAAGCTCAAGCTCGTCGGGGGCGAGCCGCTCGTGCGGCGTGACCTGCCAGAGATCATCGCGTCGTTGCGGCAGCGCGACGCGGAGGTCGACATCTCGATCATCACGTCGGGGGCCGTGCCGCGCGACGCGATCGACCGCTGCTTCGACGCGGGGCTGTCCCGCTGCAACGTCACCATCCATGGCCATCGCCCGGGGCAGTCGCCCTGCGCGGCGGCGCCGCGCGACAGCACGCGGCTCGCGCGGAGCTCCTCGAAGCCGTGCTCGCGCGCGGCCGACCCGTGAAGGTGAACTACGTCTACACGGGTCCTTCCTGCGAGGGCGACCTCGCCGCGTTGCTCGCATGGGCCGCGCCGCGCGGGTGCGTCGTCGGCGTGCTCGACGATCTCTCCCGGCCGGATCTCGATCATCAGAGCGTGCTCGCTGCACTGCATCGTATCGGTGGAGCGCCGGTGGCGACGTGGGACGAGCCGGATCCGCACAGCCTTCCGACGCTGCGGATGACGCTCGCCGGAGGACCCGTGATCGAGATCAAGGATCGGCGCCTCGGCGAGGTGGGACCGTGGGCGTCCTGCGCGCGGTGCCCCCGCCGCGCTGCGTGTCGCGAAGGGATCGTGGCCCTGCGCCTCACGCACACTGGCGTGCTCCGGCCGTGCATGGACCGCGGGGATCTCGGCGTGGCGCTCATGCCGGTGCTCGCAGCGGGCGGACGCGACGCCGCGCGAGCGTCGTGGCGCGCGCTGCTCGACGGGGAGGTGACGCCATGATCATCGCACTCATCGGCTGTCACGGCGCGGGCAAGACGACGCTCGGGCGGGAGCTGTCCCGGCGCCTCGGCTGGCCCTTCGACGGCGAGATCGGTGCGCGGCTCGCGACCGACCGGCGCCGCCGCCCGTCCGGCGTGACGGCCGCCGACGCGCAGGAGGCGTTCGACGAAGCCGTGCTCTGCGAGGAGCTCGCGCGCGATGCGGCCTGGGACCCGGGCGCGCACCGCTTCGTCGAGACGTGGCATCCCGGCAATCTCGCGTACGCCATGGCGCGCAGCGCGCCGGTGGTACCGCGCCACATCGACGCGATCGCCGCTTCGATCGCACGTCAGCGTGCGGCGGTGATCGTGGTCACTGCTCCGGTGGGCGTGCTCACGCGGCGGAAGTCGGAGGAGGGCCGGTTGGAGTTCTTCCTGGAGATTGCTGCCGCGAGCTCGGCGTGGGCGACGCAGCTCGGCCTCTCCGTGATCGCGGAGGTGGACACGCACGCGCACCCTGCGGAACGGCTCGCCGACGACGTCGCGCGCGCGGTGCGCGCCGCGGCGATTCGCGGAGGTGGCCGATGAGCCGGAACGCGACGCGCTATTTCTTCACGCCCGGCGGTGTCCAACGGCTCCGCGCGCGTCTCTCCGACGCGCGGGCCGCGTACCAAGCCGTGTGCCAGAACAACCCGGAGGCGCGCGAGGCCGGCGACAGCTCCGTCTGGCACGATAACTTCGCGTTCGAGGAGAACCAGCGGCAGATGCACCAGCTCGCGCGGCGCGTCCGCGATCTCGAGAACGTGCTGGCGCTCGCGGAGGTGGTGCCATTCGACCGCGCGCCCGCGCGCGCCGCGGTGGGCACGCGCGTGCGCTATCGGCTCGACGGCGAGCGTCCGGAGCGGGTCTGTACGATCGCCGGGTGGGACGACGGCGATCCGACGCCGGGACGTGTGAGCTACAACTCTCCGCTCGGCGCGACGCTCGTGGGCACGGCGGCGGGTGACGAGCGCGAGCTGCGTCATCGCGGGTCGTGCTCGCAGCCTCGAGGTCCTCGCGGTCGAGCCCTCGGAGGACGCGTGAGCGGTCGCGTCATCGTCCTGGAAGGGCTGGACGGCACGGGCAAGAGCACGCTCGCGCGAGGCCTGGCCGCGGCCCTCGGCGCGACCGCGTTGTCGACGCCCGACGCCGCACTGAAGCGCGCGCGGCCGGACGTCGACGCGCTCTATGCCACCGCGCCGGACGCCGCCCACCTTTTCTACGCATCGTCGGTGGCCTACGCGAGCGCCGTCGCCGACCACGATGTCGCGCTCGGTCGCGACGTCGTGATCGATCGGTACTGGCTCTCGACGTGGGCTTACGCCACGGTTCGCGGAACGCGGCTCGAGCTCGCGGAGGTGGAGCGCACCCTGCGCCCGGCGGACGTCACCGTGCTCGTGACCCTCGACGAGGCCGAACGGCGCGCGCGGCTCCTGGCGCGGGGACCGACCGCGGCTGACCGCGCCACGTTCGTTTCAACCTGCGCCGAGGCGATCCAGGAGCGCTACCTTCGAGCCTTGGAGCGGCGCGTCGCGGGTCGGGGGCTCGTGCTCGACGCGACGGGGAAGGGCGTCGAAGCCTGCCTCGCGGAGCTCGTCGCGCGCATCGGGCCTCCGGGCGGCTAGTACCCGGCCGCCCCGCTCCATCGGACATTGGCCGTCCGTCATCTGCGCACCCGTCGAGTTCCATGACGGGTCCGTGGATGGGTACGGTCGGGGGCACCATGCTGCCACCAATCGAGAAGCCCGGGTTGCGGGCGCGCCTCGACCGCATCGCCGAAGGCGCCCCTCACCGCCGGCCCAACGTGCGCACCCTCGCGCGCTTCGCCGCCAACGCGCGGTGCTCGCTGGCGACGCTCGGCTTCGCCGCCCACGTCGACTTCGATCACCTGCTCGCGGGGACGCGCTACGCCGTGCCGTTCGGCCAGTCGCAGTTCGCGTTCCGCCGCGGGAACGTGTTCGAGGACCTCCTGCGCAAGGACGGGCACAGGCCGCTCCTCGACCTCCTCGGATCGAGCCTCCGCTACGACGTCTCCAGCGCCAGGGTCGTCAACCTGCGCGGCTCGGCCGCGCCGACCCGGAAGGGGATGGAGGCGCGCGCCGCCCGCACGACGGAGCTGCATCGGCAAGATCGTCGCGGCGAGCCCGGACGCGCCGAACCTCATCGACGGCGCGGTCCTCTCGCGCGACATCGGGGGCGTCACGGCGTACTTCGAGGCCGATGCCGTCGCCGCCCAGTTCGGGAGGCCGATCCACGCGGGCGAGATCAAGTCGTTCCCGACCGTCGACGGGCAGGCCGACCCCGACAAGGTGGGCGCGGCGATGGCCCAGGCGGCGATCTACATGCTGCTCTTGCGCGAGCTCTGCGGGCGCCTCGGAGGGGACGCGTCCCTGGTCTCGGACAAGGCGCTCCTCATCACGCCGCTGAACACGGGCCTCCAGCCGACGATGACCGTCAAGCCGCTGGGCCGCGAGATCGACCGCGCCGACCGGATCCTCCGCGCCGCTCCGAGCGCCGAGGACCTCGTTGGCGAGCTTCCGCCCGACCTCCCGACGTTCGGCGCCATCGCCGACACGAAGGCACCGGAGGAGAAGCGCATCGACGCCGTGGGGTGCCTGGCGGACAAGGTTGGCACGACCTACCAGCCGGGCTGCCTCTCCGCCTGCGGGCTCTCGCGCTTCTGCCGCGAGCGCGCGCACGCGGCCGGAGATCCGGCGCGGATCGGCGGCACCCTGACGCGCCTCTTGCCCGGCGTCGCCTCCATCGATCGCGCCGGCGAGCTCGCCCAGGGCGCCGAGCCCGTGGGCCCCGAGCGCGCGGCCGCCGCGGAGCTCGCGCGGACCGCGAGGCTCGTCGACCTCCTCGTCCCTGGCGCGGGTCCGAAGGGAGGGCGCGCGTGAGCTACCTCCACGCCCTCCTGATCGCCGAGGCGCGCCGCGCCGGCCGCGCGCAGCGATCCGCAACGATGCGTCACCGGCACATCATCGAGAGGCCGCTCGGGCTCGTCCTGTGGCAGCTCGGCGCGGAGCCGTTCACCGCCGCCGCGGTGGCCTGGGGCTTCGGCCCGGAGGATCGCAAGCTGGTGGTCCCCGGCGAGCCGCGCGACCGCGAGCTCGCCTTCCGCGCGCTCACGCAGGTGGCCCGCGACCTCAACCCCTGGCTCGAGGCGGCCGTCGGGCGCTCCGACGAGGCGCCGCAGATCATCGTCCCGAACGCGGGCAACCTCACGCTCCTCGGGCGCCTCGGGCGGCGCCTCGCCTACCTCCAGCCCGACGGACCCTGGCCGGCGGACCCCGAGCTGATCCGCTTGGGCGTACACCTCCGGTTCCTGCACGAGCACGCCCGGCGCCCCGGCCAGCAGCTCGTCCTCGTGCTCACCGACCTGCTCGGCGCGCACTGGGCCAGCGAGCTGTCCTCGCTGGAGGCGCAGAGCCTGCCCGCGCTCGACGCGGCCATCGAGCCGCCCGCCGGCACGACGGGGCACCAGGCGGCGTTCGAGGCCGAGAGGCTCGAGATCGGGCCGGCGCCGGGCGACACCGACGACGATGCGGTCGCGCCCCTGATCGGCAAGCTCAACGAGGTCCGTGCCCGCGGGACGGACGAGGCCGTCGTCGCGCCGCTGCGCGCGCCGATCGAGGCGCACTACGCGAGGCTCGTCGACCGGAGCTGGGCGCTCCTCTGGCGCTGCGTGGAGCGCGAGCGCAGGTGGGCCGAGGCGCCCAGCGTCGCGAGGCGGTGGGAGGAGGACGTCGGCTCGTGGGCGTGGCACCTCGACTTCGCCGTGGCGCAGGGCGGGCGCTACCGGACGGCCGACTCGCACGCGCGCGCGGCCCGCGTCCTGCGTTCCTGGGAGGAGGCGCAGCGCCTGCTCGACGCCGAGGAGGCCATCGACGACCCGCTCCGCATGGTGCCCTCGCTCCTCGCCAACGACGCGATCGCGGGCGAGGTCGTCGAGGTCGACCTCACGAACCAGGAGGTCGCGAACGTGCGCCCCGTCACCCGCCCCCTCGTGACGCTGGAGTCGAGGACGCCCATCCTCGTCCCGATCGACAGCGAGCTCTACTGGACGAAGACCCCGCGCGCGGCCGCGTACACCCTCTGCGAGGTGCGAGAGGACCGCGCGCGGCGCGTCTTTCGAGCCGTGCTCAAGCACGAGACGGCTCGCCGGTGGACCACCCTCTGGTGGGCGAGACGGTCATCTTCTCCCGGCACAACACGAAGGGGAGCCCCCCGCTGAAGCTGCCGGAGGCACGCCCGTGGACGCACACGCCGGGGACCGCCGAGGCGGAGCTCGGCGACATCGAGAGCGCAGAGGAGGCGACGTGAGCGCGTTCAACGAGAGCGTGGTCCAGGCGGCGGACCGCGAGGTCGAGGCGGCCATCGCCGCCGTGCTCGCCGCGAAGCCCGGGGAGGCCGTCGTCGGCGTCGCCCCGGCCGGCGCGGGCAAGTCCCATGCGATCGGCACGGCGGTCGCTTCGGCGCGGCGGGAAGGGCTCCGCGTCGCCGTCGCCACGCCCACGAACGAGCAAGCCTTCGCGCTCGTCGAGCACCTCGCGGGCCGTCTGCCCGAGGAGCGCGTCGTCTTCGTCCACGCGAGCACGGTTCGCCTCCCGGCGAAGTCGCAGCGCAGGAACGCAGAGGAGCGGCCCGCCAAGGAGGCCGCCTCCGCCGGCCTGGTCGTGGGGACGCTCAACAAGCTCGGCGACGCCTTCGCGCGCGGCAACCTCGGCCCGTTCGACCTCCTGCTCATCGACGAGGCGTACCAGGCGAACGCCGTGCACTACTACCTGGTCGGCGACCTCGCGCCGCGCCACCTGCTCATGGGCGACAGCGGCCAGCTCGCTCCCTTCTCCAGCGCGCCCGAGGCCAACCGCTGGCGCGGCCTGCCCGAGGATCCGCTGCTCACCGCGGTCGAGGTCCTCAGGAAGAACCACCCCGGCACGCGCGAGTTCCGCCTCCCCGTCACCCGTCGCCTCGACCCACGGGCGGTCTCCGTCGCGCGCGCGTTCTACCCCGATCACCCCTTCGACGCCGCCGTGCTCCCCGGCGTGCGCGCGCTGCGCCTCGGGCCCGCGAGCGCGAAACGAGCCGGCGGGCTCGCGGACGCGGTCCTCGACCACGCGGCGGAGACCGGCTGGGCCCACGTCGAGCTGCCGCCGAGCGCCGTCGTCTCCGCCGACCCCGAGAGCATCGAGATCATCGTCGGCCTGGTCCGGCGGCTGTTCGAGCGGGGCCCCGACGTGCGCTGCGAGAGGAGCTCGAAGCCGAAGCGCCTCGAGCCCGGCCAGGTCGCCGTCGCGGTGAGCCACAACGACCAGAGGAGCCAGCTCACGCGCGCGCTCGAAGGGGAGGGGCTCGGGGGCGTCGTCGTGAGCACCGCCAACAAGCTCCAGGGCCTGACCTACGAGGTGGTCGTCGCCTGGCACCCGCTCGCGGGGCTCGGCGAGGTCGACGCGTTCCACCTCGACCCCGGCCGCCTCTGCGTGATGCTCACCCGGCACCGGCACGCGTGCATCGTGGTGGGGAGGGCCGGCGACCGCGAGCCGTGCAAGGGATCCCGCCGGCGACGCCCGGGTACGTGGGGTGGGACGCGAACCCGGCGCTCGATGGGTGGTACGTGCACGAGGCGGTGTTCGAGGCCCTCCGGCCGCACAGGTACCCGGCCTGAGGATCACGGCCGGTACTGGCCGAAGACGATCGTCCTGCGGCTGTCCTGGCACACGTTGCCGTAGCACATGGCCCCCCAGCAGCAGTCGAGGGTGCTCGCGCAGCTCGCCCCGATACGGCGGCACGGCCCCTCGACCTCCGGCGGTGGGGGGCCCTCCAGCGAAGCGCCCGGCGCCGGCGAGGCCAGCGAGGCCGGCGCGATCGACGCGCTCGGCTTCTCGATCGCGTCGTGGACGGGCTCGGTCGGCCGGAACGCGACCGTGGCGAGGACCTCCGGCGAGCCCGAACGTGGCGGCTGCGCGCCCCGGGCCTCGATGCCCGGCGCGGCGAGGCTCCTCGCGTTCATCGCCGGAGACGGGAGGGGAGGGCGGCGCCACGCCATCCACCCGAGCAGGCAGCAGAGGACGAGGCCCTCCGCGCCGGCGACCCACATGAGCCGCCACCGCCCGCGGGCCAGGCGATCCCGCTGCGCCTCGACGCGGGATGCAGCCTCCCGAGCCGCTCCGACCTCGGCCTCCAGGCCGCCGACGCTCACACCGGAGACCGCCTCGTAGAGCCTCCTGGCGGCGTCCTTGTACCTCGGGTCGACCGCGACGACGGCCGACAGGAGCGCCGCCGCCTCGGCGTCTCCCGCCTTCTGCGCCGCGCACGCGCGCCCGTAGCTGGCCTGCAGCCGAGCGGCTTGCTTGAGCCGCGCGATGTCCGGCCGGAGGCCCTCCGGATCCCGGGAGGCGAGCCCCGATTCCCTGATTGCCTGGAGCGCCGCCGTGAACTGCTCCGCCTGCTCGAGCCTCCACACCTCGTCGCGCAGGCGTTCGCGCTGGAGCCGGCGGCGCTCCTCCTCGCGCGCGGCCTCGTCGCCTGAAGTCTCGTGGTCGCCGTCGCTCGGGCGGGTGGGGTGGGTCATGGGAGCCGTACCTCGGGTTCGACGCGACGGGCCTTCCAACCTTTGGCCTCGGCTTGGTAGCGTCCCTGCCCCCGGAGGACCGATGCCGGACGCGAGACCGCGCCTCTACCACGCCCCGTCGTCATACTACTCGATGATCGCCCGCCTCTCGCTGGTCGAGGCGAAGATCGCGTTCGATCCCGTCCCCGTCGACATCCACCGGAGGGCGGCGCAGTTCGAGCCGGAGTACGCGCGCATCAACCCCAGCATGACGGTGCCCTCGCTGGTCCTGCCCGATCGGGTGCTCAGCGAGAGCCGCGACATCGTCGCCTACGCGCTGCCCCGCGACGACGAGGCCACGAGGGCCTGGCTCGACCGCCACTACGGCTTCCCCATCGAGGAGCTCACCTTCGGCTGGCTGCTCGGCTGGAACCCGCTCGCGCCGCGCTTCGTCGCGAAGGGCCTCGCGCGCAACGAGGCCCGGCTGCGCGCGCTCGCCTCGACGAACCCCGACCTCGCCGACCGGTACCTCCGCCGCGCGGAGGTCTTCGCCGGGCGCCGGCGCACCTTCGATCCCGGCAACGTGAAGGGGGTGTACGCCGGCCGACGGGCCGAGGCGCTCGGCTTTCTCGACGCGCTCGACGCCGAGCTTCGCGACCGCCGCGAGGTGCTCGTGCCGCCCTCGTACGGGCCCGCCGACGTGGTCTGGACGGCGTTCCTCGCGCGGATGCGCTTCATCCGCATGGGCGCGGAGATCGCGCGCCGCCCCGCGCTCGCGCGCTACGCGGCCGCGATGTTCGGCCGCCCGAGCTTCCGTGCCGCGGACGTGTGGACGCGGCTCGACCCCTTGAAGCTCATCAAGCAGGTCCTCTGAGCGTATCGAGAGCGGTTGGGCTTGGTGGGGAGGGGGGCTGCCGGGCGCTCTTTCGCGGTTGCCCTGGCGCCCAGGCCTTGCTAGCCGTCGGGGTTGTGACCTCCGAACCCGAGGAAGCCCCTCCGCCGCCGCCCGAAAGCGGGCCCGAGGCGGAGGTGCCCCAGGCGCCTGCCGGGGCGCCGGCTCCCCGGAGCCCGTGGCAGCGTCGCGTTCAGGTCGCGCTCCTCCTGGCCGGCGGCGCCGCCGTCGTCGCGGTCAACCTCCTGTTCGTCCGTGCTGCACCCTCGGGCGACGAGGCCAGCGCGGCGACCGCCGTCGCGAGCGCGGCGGTCCCGCTCTCGCACCCCGGCGAGGTCACCGGCACCCAGATCGGGGACGCGGGGGCTTCGAGCGCGCCCGCCGTCGAGGCCGACGCGGGGCCGCCGTCCGACGCGGACGAGCCGGTGAAGAGCGACCACGACCACCCTTCCCGGACGGAGAAGCCTGGGAAGCACACCGTCGAGTGGGTGAGCACCCGGGCCTGCTCCACCGCGCAGATCGATGGCCTTAGCCGCCAGATCGTCGCCGAGGCGCGGTGCATCGACGCGAACGCCTTCGCCAGGGTCCCGGGACGGAAGAACCTCGAGAGCGAAGGGCACGTCTTCCTGTACCTCGACGCCCCTGCGCGCGACCACCTGCTCCGCGTGCTCGACGCCCACCCGAAGCGCACCATGAAGGTCCACAGCGCGCTGCGCACCGTAGCCCAGCAGTACCTGCTCTCGCGCTGGGCCGCCGGAAAGCGCTGCGGCATCCAGCTCGCGAACCGCCCGGGCACGAGCAACCACGAGACGGGCCTCGCGCTGGACATCAGCGCGCACGCCGAGTGGCGAGCGGCGCTCGAGGGCGAAGGGTTTCGCTGGCTCGGGGCGAGCGATCGCGTCCACTTCAACTTCGTCGGCCCCGGCGCCGTCCACCACGACGGGCTCGACGTCATGGCCTTCCAGCGGCTGTGGAACCGCAACCACTCCGACGACACCATCCCGGAGACGGGGCGCTACAATCCGCCGACGGAGCAGCGCTTGAAGAAGTCGCCCGCGGCGGGCTTTCCGGTCGGCGCGCGCTGCGCCCGGGGGCAGGACGTGCGCCACGCGAGCACCGGCGGCTCGGCGCAGGCCCACGCGCGCTGACGGGCGCTTCAGCCTTCCTCGACCACCTCGAGGCGGGCTCGATTGAGCGCCTTCTGATCGAGGAGCTTCGTGTACTCCAGCCATCGTACCGCGATCACGCGGCGCGCTGAGCCACGGCCGAGCGGAGCGCGGACACCAACGCAGTCCGCAGGTAGACGACCGGCGCGTCCGTCGCGGCGAGGCTCTTCACCTGATCGCGGAGCGTGTGCGAGACCATGCCCACCATCACGACGACGAGCGCGACGTGGGCGATGCCGTGGCGCGCGCCGGGCGGCACCTTCTTCTCGTAATGGACCAGATCCCAGCCGTGCTCGGCGGCGACCTCGCGATAGCAATCCGATAGCCCGCCGTTGCCGCCGACGACCAGCACGGTCTGTTTTCCCCGACCTTCCCGCTCGCCCTCGTGGTTCCTGTGCGCCATGCGGAGGACGTCCAGCAAGCCTCGCGCCAGGGGCGAGCCCCCCGTTTTCCCGCGCGAAACCGGGGGGCATGCTTTATTCCGCGGCAAATTGGCGAGCCGCCGCGATGGGCGTCTGTCAGGTTGACAGCGCGGCGTGGTTGCCCGGATCCGTCGCGTCACCCATCGCGGCGTCGCGCAGACCGGCCCCTCCGCCGCCGCCAGAGGAGCGGCACCGCGACCGCCATCCACGCGAACCGCCCCGGCGCGCCTCCGGGGACCCCGCAGCCACAGCCGCCGCCCGCCGCCAGCGCGCCGGATCCATCGCCGCCGGTGCCCGCAGAGCTGCTCCCCTCGCCGGCGCTCCCTCCGGCGCCCGTCGAGGCCCCCGTCCCGGCGCTGCCGCTGGTGCTCGTCGCGCTGCTGCCAGTGGTGCTCGCGCCCGTGCTGCTGGTGCCGGTGCTGCCGGTGCTGCTCGTGCTCGTGGTGCTCGTTCCCGCGCTCGCCGTGCTGGTCGAGGAGCCACCGGCTCCCGTGGAGCTGCCGGCGCTGCCGGCGCCTCCCGTGCCCGAGCCGGTGCTCGCTGCCGTGGTCGTGCTCGTGGTGCTCGTTCCCGCGCTCGCCGTGCTGGTCGAGGAGCCACCGGCTCCCGTGGAGCTGCCGGCGCTGCCGGCGCCTCCCGTGCCCGAGCCGGTGCTCGCTGCCGTGGTCGTGCTCGTGGTGCTCGTTCCCGCGCTCGCCGTGCTGGTCGAGGAGCCTCCGGTTCCCACCGTGCTGCTTCCGCTCCCCGCGCCTCCCGTGCCCGCGCTGCTCGTGCCGGTCGCGCTGCTGCTGGCCCCCACGGTGGCCGCGCTGCTGGTGACCGTGGTGGTCGTGACGGCCGTCGTGGTGCCGCCGCCGGCGGCGCTGCCGACGCTGCCGGCGCCTCCAGCGCCCACGGTGCTCGTCGTGCCGGTCGCGGAGCCGCCGGTGCCGGCGGTCGTGCCGCCGCTGCTGCCGGCGGCGACGGTGCTCGTGCTGACGATGATGGGCACGCACGCGCCGCCCGTGCACACGCCGCCCGGGCAAGCGGTGCCGTCGGGCGCAGAGGGGTTCGTGCAGGCGCCCGTGGCGGAGTCGCACACGCCCGGCACGTGGCAGGCGTCGAGCGCCGTGCAGGTCACGGGGCTCGTCCCGGTGCACACGCCTCCCACGCAGGCGTCGACGAGGGTGCACGCATTGCCGTCGTTGCAGGAGGTGCCGTCGGGCGCAGTGGGGGTCGAACAGGCGCCCGTGGTCGGATCGCAGGTGCCCGCGATGTGGCAAGCATCGCTCGCGGTGCAGGTCACCTTGCCCGTCGCGACGCACGCGCCCGCCTGGCAGGCATCGCCCGTGGTGCAGAGGTTGCCGTCGTTGCAGGCGGTGCCGTCGGGCGCGGGGGGGCTCGAGCAGGCGCCCGTGGACGGGTCGCAGGTGCCCGCGACGTGGCAGCCGTCGAGGGGTGCGCAGGTCACCGGGCTCGCGCCGACGCAGACGAAATTCTGGCAGGTGTCGACCTGGGTGCAGGCATTGCCGTCGTCGCAGGCGGTGCCGTCGGGGGCCCTCCCGACGCAGACGCCGGACTGGCAGGTGCCGGCGACGCACGCCGCGACGTCCTTGCAAGCCGTGCCGTCGCTCGCGTTCGTCCACGCGGTGACCGAGGTGGATGCCGCGCAGACCGAGCAGGGGGACGTCGGGCTCGTCGCGCCGGAGGCCCAGAGGGCCCCGTCGATGAGGCACTCGTTCACCGTGCCGAACCTGTAGACCGCCCCGAGCGCCGTCGGGTTGGAGGGGTCCGTGAGGTGGTGGGGGGCGCCGATGAGCAGGGCGCCGGCGCTCGTGCTCACCGACCAGCCGAACTGGTCGCCCGGCGCCTCGTCGCTCGCGATGATCTCGCTCTGCTGCACCCAGGCGCCGCCGCTCTCGGCGAACACGTACGCCGCGCCGCCGCCATGGTACGGCGCGCCGACCAGGACGAGGCCCCCGTTCGCGGACACCGACTGCCCGAAGGCGTCGCCCGAGGCCACGTCGCTCGCGGTGAGCTCGGCGGAGAGGGTCCAGCCCGAGCCGCTCTGCGTGAAGACGTAGACGGCGCCGGCCAACGGGCCGGCGAGGGAGTCGCCCGGGGCGCCGACGATCACGGTGGCGCCGTCCACCGCGACCGACGTGCCGAACGACATGGCACCGAGCGCCGCGTCGCTGCCGGAGAGCTCGGCCTGAAGGGACCAGGCCGAGTAGACGTAGGCTGCGCCGGCGTTCAAATCATGACCGGGGGCGCCGACGATCACGGTGCTCCCGCTCGCCGCCACCGAATAGCCGTACCCGTCGAGCGGCGCGCCATCTTTCGCGGTGAACTCCAGTACCTGCGACCCTTCGTCGAGGTACATCTTGCCGTACGAGTCGCCGCCCGGAAGGAGCCCGGGGGCGCCGATGACGGTGCCCGCCGCCGTCGAATGGGCGACCGCCCACCCGCACTGGTCCCCCGGCGCACAGCCGCTCGGGGTCCAGGCGGAGCCGCAATCGAAATAGCCGTCGCCCCCGTTCAGGCAAAAGTACACCGCGCCGGTTCCCGAGGCGTGGTTGGGGCTACCGACGATCGAGTTATAGGGGGCCGCGACCACGGACTGACCGAACGAATCGCCGAGGGCGGTGTCGTCACCCCCCGTGGCCTCGAAGTAGTTCCCGCCGAACTCCCAGGGCAGGATCCAATCGTAGGCCAAGGCTTCCCCGGGGGCGCCGGCAATCATGCCGGTCCCGTTGAGCGACACCGCGGTGCCCAGGAGCGCGGGGGCTCTGGGGGAACCGCCGAAGCCGAGCGAGTCGCCGCCGAACTCCAGCGTCAGCGGCCACACGACGGGCCCGGCGCGCCGCGGCGAGCCCCGGAAGGGCCCGACGTCCTCCACGACCGCGGTCGGCGCCGGGCCCCCGGCCTTCACACCGCCCGGCGAGCCCGCCCCGCACGTCATGAACGCCGCCGCGCCCAGCCCGATGATGGTCCAGGCCGCCCACCTCCGGTCCGGACGGCTCCTCCCCCGAGCCCGCGACGCGACCCCGATGCCCATGGCGCGATGTTACCCGGGCACGCCGGACGCGATGCAAGGGAATCCCTGCCGCGTGTGTCAGCATGGGTCGTGCGCGGCTCGTCGAGGCCGGGGGCCTCGCCCCATCAGGGCCACGAGGTCGGGTCAACCTCGTCGAGGCTGCCGACGACGCGGTACGCTTCGAGGAGGGCCGGATCGTCGCGCACCCACGGCGCTGCGACGGCGATGACCCGCATGCCCGCCGCGACCGCCGCGCGGAGCGCCCGTGGACGTTCGGCCCGAGGCGCGCTCGTGGCGCGGGACAAGCCCGGCGCGCGTCGATACTCTCGCGCAATGGCGCGGCGCCCGGCAGTGCGTACCAGCAACGCGCGTGATCTGCTGGAGTTCATCGAACAGGCCTACCCCGAGGCTCTACGCCCACCTCCGCGAGAGCCTCCCCTCCCACGTGCTGGAGCGGATCGTAGGCGGCGTGCGCACGGAGTGGATCGACGTCGAGATCGACGCGCAGTACGTCGACGCGATCCTGCGCCACCTGGGGCCCGAGGGGACGAAGACGATGGCCCGGCGCTTCCTCGTGCAGTCGCTCGTGAAGAGCCCGATGATGCACGGCCTCTTCAACGGCGTCCGGCGCGTCTTCGGCATCAGCGTCGGCGCGTTCCTCCGCGTGCTCCCGAGCGGGCTCCAGCAGAGCTACAGGGACGCGTTCGAGATGCAGCTCGAGCGCGGAGACCGCGAGGCGCGTCTGATCTTCGACGACATCGCCCCCGAGGTGCTGCGCGCCGCCTATCCCGTCCTCTGGGAGGGCATCTTCCTCGGGGTCTACAATCTCGCGAGCGCCGAGCCTCGCCTCGATTACCGCATCTCGCGGGCCTCGCGCCGCGTGGAGGCGCAGTTCCGCTGGTGACGCGACCACCGGGACCTTCACGGTAGGCGACGTCGAAGGTAGGTGGACCGACGCGGAGAGCGTGGTCGTCCACTGACGGCGGCTCCACGGATCCGCGCCCCTCCCGCGCGAGGAGGGCCCATCGGCGGCGGTTCAGCCCTTCGCGTGCCCCTCGGTCGCGGTGGGGACCAAGCTCGACACGGGCTTCTGGTGCTCGCCGACGACATGGCCCTCGAGGACGCGCACCGGCACGGGGGGATCGAGCTCGTAGAGGTAGCCGCGCGTCGGGACGTCGATCTCCACGGCCTGGTCGTGCCAGTCGAGGGTGCGGTGGTAACCGGCGTTGAGCTTGCCGCGGCGCACGTGGTTCCGGTGCTCGAGGAGGAAGCCGCTCAGGCGGAGCGCGAGCTGGTTGTAGAGCCGGTGGCATCCGTGGCTCTCGCCCCGCAGGATGGATCGGTAGTCGACCGAGCCGTGGGTGCGGATCCCGTGGTCGACGTAGCGCGTCTCGCTGCCGTGCGTGACGACCTCGTGGTGAATCATCATCACGAGCCCGTAGGCGTTGCCGTACCCGGGCTGGATGAGGGATTGCTTGACCGACGCGCTCCCGTCCTTCGCCTCGTACACGAGGTCGCCCTCGGGCGTCGAGTCGGGGGAAGCCAGGCCGGGGCCGCGAGGATCTGCCGCCACACGCGGTCGCCGACGTCGCTCTCCTTGTACTTCATCACGACGTCACCGTCCTCCGTGCGCTCCTGCTTCCAGCCCCCGATCGTCGTCGACCAGCGGATGAGCGGGCGATCGACGTCCCCGTCCTTCGCGTAGAGGACGAGGCTCGGGCGGCGGACCTCGCCGAGCTTCTTCCGGGCGAGCGCGGCCTGCCCCGGCACCTTGTAGACGTCGCCGCGATCGATCTCGACGCGGAGGTCCATCGCCTTCGCGTGGTAGGAGGGCGGAGCGGGGAGCGCCACAGCGACGCGCATCGTCTGGGGCGCGCGCGCCAGAGAAAAGAACGCGCGCGCGGCGTCGGGGCTCGTCCAGCCCAGGGCGCGCGCGGCCTTGTCGGTCGCGGCGTCGACGAGGTCGGGAGCACCTCCTTCGAGGGCCTGCTCGCCGGAGGGGGCGAAGGCGGAGAAGTCGAGGTCACGGTCGGCGACGAGCGCGTGCGATCCGGACGCCGAGCCGTCCTCGATGAGCCCGGCCGCGTCCGCCACCCGCTCGCGGAGGACCCGCAGCAGGGCGCGGAGCTCGAGCTCGTCGCCGCCGAGCGTGAGCGCGGCGAGCGTGTCGTCGTCGAGCCCGGCGCCGACGATCATGTTCCGGCGGCGGAACGCGTCGAGCCCGACCTCGGTCGAGCCGCTCATCGCGCCGCGCGTCGCGCCCTTGCCGAGGAGCCCGGCGCACGCGAGCTCGGCCTGGGCCGTCGTGATCGCGGCCCGCCCGACGGGGGTCCTGAGCAGAGCCGCGCGCGCCGAAGAGTCGGCGACGTCCCGCGCGACGCGGAGCTCGCCGAGCGGCGCGAGATCGATCGCGGCCTCGCAGGTCCTCCGCTTCTCGTCCACGAGCCGGTGGGCGACCACCGAGATGCTCGGGGCGATGCCGTAGAGCCCGAGGTCCCCGTTCGACTGGCCGGCGAGCCGGAGGTACGTCGCGCGGTACTCGGGAGCGGACGAGCTTCCGGGCGCGGGCGCGAACACGCGAGGCGTCCACGTGTCCGACAGATCGACGACGGTGAGCCCGCTCGTCGCGGCGTCCTCCACGCAGACGCTGCCGTCGCCCTTCCCGTCCGTGAAGACGGGCACCGTGTCGCACCCCGCGCGCGACGGCGTGAACGGCTTCTTCGGCTCCACCACCTTCGCCACCGGCGCCGGCGCCGGGGTCGCCGTCGCTGCCGCCGGCGCGGCGTCTGGCGCCCCTTCGTCAACCTGGGGTGCGTGCTGACAGCCCGCCATCGCCAGGGTCACGAGACCCATGGAACCGAAGCGCCGCAGGACTGGGGAGGAGCGTTGGAGACCGGGTGACCGAGCGTTCATGCCCGGCCCGAGTGCAGCGCGCGTGCCCCCGCGGATTTCGCAGCGATTTCGCGGTGTGTCCCCGCCACGTGTGGTTCCGCCGCCCCTCGGCGTGGTTCTCCGGACACGGGTGGCGGGGACGCCCGTTGACCCGTCCTCGCCTCGCCCCACCAATTCAGTTGGAGGTCACGATGCCCACACCGACCGCGCACATCATCGCCGGAGGGACGCACTTCCACGTCCGCCCGCACCTTGCGCTGGCGGCGCCCGCCTACGGCGCCACGGGGCGAGCGCTGCTCCACGAGCTCGAGACCCGCGGCCGAGCCGCCGCCCTGCACCTGACCACGATGGCCGGCGGCCCCAGGGATCTCGACACCAACGCCGACGTGGCGCGCCTCGTCGACGCGCTCGTGGTCGACCCGGTGACGCGCCTGGTCTTCATGCCGGTCGCCCTGTGCGACTTCACGGCGAGCGTCCTCGAAGGCGGCGCGCCGACGCCGAGCGGGAAGGGGGCACCGCGGCTCCGCACCGCCGAAGGGGCGCAGACGCTCGCGCTCACGCCTGCGCCCAAGGTGATCGGCGCGGTGAGGCGAGAGCGCAAGGACGTCTTCCTCGTGGGCTTCAAGACCACCGCCGGCGCTACGCCTGCCGAGCAGCTCGCGGCCGGGCTGCGGCTCCTCAAGCAGAGCTCGTGCAACCTCGTCCTCGCCAACGATCTGCACACGCGGCTCAACATGGTCGTGACGCCGGAGCAGGCGAGCTACCACGTCACCGAGGACCGCCGAGCCGCGATCGCCGGCCTCGTCGAGATGGCGCTGCTACGGTCCGAGCTCACGTTCACCCGGTCGACCGTCGTCCCCGGCGAGCCCGTCCCCTGGTCGAGCGAGCTGGTGCCGGAGGCGCTGCGGCGCGTGGTCGACCACTGCATCGCCCGCGGCGCCTACAAGCCGTTCCTCGGCGCGACGGTGGGGCACTTCGCGGTGAAGCTGGGCGACGGGCGCTTCCTCACGTCCCGCCGGAAGACGGACTTCAACCGCCTGCACGAGGTGGGGCTGGTGCTGGTGGAGGCGCGCGGCGAGAGCGAGGTGGTGGCGCACGGATCGCGGCCCTCCGTGGGTGGGCAGAGCCAGCGCATCGTCTTCGCGGAGCACCCGGGGCTCGACTGCATCGTCCACTTCCACTGCCCGCTGCGTGACGGCTCGCCCGTGCCGGTGCGCTCTCAGCGCCCGTTCGAGTGCGGGTCGCACGAGTGCGGAAAGAACACGAGCGACGGGCTCCGGCCCTTCGGCGACGCATGGGCCGTGATGCTCGATCGGCACGGGCCCAACGTGGTGTTCTCCAGGGACGCCGACCCGGAGCGCGTGATCCGGTTCATCGAGGAGAGCTTCGACCTCGCGGGGACGACCGCGGGCTTCCCCCTCTCCGACGGGAGCCGCGGGGAGCAGGGCCGTGCGGCGCTTCGTTAGGGCAGGCGCGCGGCTCGTCGCGGTGGACGCGATCACGTCGGTGGACTGCTCCCGGATCGAGGCGCTCGAGGTGACGGTGCGCCACCGAGACGGGGTGGACGTCGCCTCGGGGCCGGACGCGATCAATCTGATGATGGCCGTGCGTCCCTCGGCCCTCGAAGGCAAGAGGCTCCGCTTCGCGCGGCATGCGTGGGCGGTGCACAACCTGGTGGGGCACCCGCTCATGCAGATCCTCGTGTGGATCGGTGCGCGGCGGCTCGGCCTGGCGGTCCACGATGCGACGGTGCCCCGGCCCCGAGGCGCTTGACACGGAGGGGCGCTCTCGCGTTTCCATCCTCCACCGGCTCGGGGTTCCCCATGAAGATAGCTCTGGCGATCGTCGTTTCGTTCCCCGTCGTGGCCTCGCTCGGGTGCTCCAACGTCGTGATGGAGTCGTCCGCGTCGTCCGCGAATGGCAGCGGCGGTACCTCCGCCACCGCAACCTCGTCCGCCACGGGCGGCAGCGGTGGCGCCGGAGCGACGGGTGGCAACGGTGGCGGCGGCAGCGGCGGCGGCACCCCCTGCGTCCCCGTCGACGACCAGAACCCCTGCACCGACAATCGCTGCGCCGGCGGCATGCCGGTCCACGTTCCGAAGCCGGACGGCGCGGCGTGCGTCACCGACGCGTGCTCCCCCGGCGGCACCTGCCAGGCCGGCGCCTGCGTGGGCGGCGCTCCGCTCGTGTGCAACGGGGGCGCGAGCTGCGTCGCAGGCGCTTGCGTCGCGCCCGTGTGCACAGGGACGATCGGGCTCCCCGGCGTGCCGCAGAGTCCGGTCGGCAACGGGCCGTCGGCCATCGTCGCCGCGGACCTGAACGGCGACGGCAGGCGCGATCTCGTGACCGCGAACACGGGGGACAACACCGTCAGCGTGCTCCTCGCGCAAGCCGGCGGCACGTTCGCTCCCGCTCAAGCCTACCCGACCGGCGCGAAGCCGAGCGCGGTCGCGGTGGCGGACCTGAATGGTGACGGCGAGCCCGACCTCGCGGTCGCGAACGCGGGGGACGGCGCCGTGAGCGTGCTCTTCGGGCAAGGGAACGGGGCCTTCGCCGCCGCGGTCAGCTACCCCGCCGGCATGGGCCCGGCGTCCGTCGCGGTGGCGGACCTGAACGGCGACGGCGAGCCCGACCTCGCCGTCGCGAACGCGAGCGACGACACGGTGGGCGTGCTGCTCAACCAGGGCGGCGGTACCTTCGCTCCCGCGATCGCCGTCGCGGTCGGCAAGAGCCCCTCCGCGGTCGCGGCCGGGGACCTGAACGGAGACGGTAAGCCTGACCTCGTCATCGCCTGCAACGCCAGCCAGCAGGCGAGCGTGCTGATCAACCAGGGCAACGGCGTCTTCGCCCCCGCAGTCGACTACGCCACCAACGCGGGCCCCACCGCCCTCGCGCTCGCGGACCTCGACGGCGACGGCAGCCTCGACCTCGCGGTGGTGAACGCCGAGACCAGCGGACTGGGTTTCCCCAACGACGCGCTCAGCGTGTTCCTGAACCACGGCGACGGCACCTTCGCGGCGGCGGCCAGCTACGCCGATTTCATGCACATCTACCCGCTCACCGCCGTCGCGGCGGCGGACCTGAACGGCGACGGAGAGCCCAACCTCGTCGTGAGCGGCAGCCTGCAGGGCACCGGCGTCGTGGACGTGTACGTCAACCAGGGCAATGGCACGTTCGCGGAACCGGTCGGCTACGGCCCGGGCGATGCCGCGCTGGGGGTCGCGGTGGCGGACCTGAACGGCGACGGCAGGCCCGACCTCGCCGTCGCGTCCTCGACCGTCAACCAGGTCGCGTCCTCCGTCTCCGGCGTCGTGAGCGTGCTCGAGAACCAGGGCGATGGCGCCTTCGTGCTCGCCCGCGACGCGGGCGCGATGGGCGGTGCCGTGGTCGTCGTGGCGGACCTGAACGGCGACGGCAGGCCCGACCTCGCCGTCTTGAACCCCCCCGCGCTCACCGTGACCCCGCTGATCAGCCAGGGGGACGGCACCTTCGCGCCCCCGGTCGCGATCACCGTGCCGGGCCCGGAGCCCGAGGTCATCACGGCGGCCGATCTCGACGGCGACGGCTGGATCGACCTCGCCGTGGCCGACTACGACACCACCGAGGGTCAGCGTGCTGATCAACACGGGCGGCGGCTCCTTCGCCCCCCGGTCCAGTACGCGGCGGACCCGGGCAGCACGTACCCGGACTTCAACCAGGTGGAGATCCGCCGCGATCGTGGCGGCGGACCTGAACGGCGACGGCAAGCCCGACCTCGCCGTCGCGTACATCGACTCCTCCCACAACTTGCTCAACGGCGTGAGGGTCCTCGTCAACCAGGGCGACGGCACCTTCGAGCCGGGAGCGACTCCGCCCTCGATGGCAGGCCGCAAGCCATGGTGGCGGCGGACCTGGACGGCGACGGCAGAGCCCGATCTCGCCGTCACGACCGACAAGGGGACGGTGGACGTGCTCCTCGGCCAGGGCCACGGCGACTTCGCGCCCGCGGTGTCCTACGACGTAGGCGGGGGAGGCGATCATGGCGGCGGACCTGACCGGCGACGGCAAGCCCGACCTCGTCGTGACGTCCGGCCCGGGGTTGGCGGTGCTGATCAACCAGGGCGACGGCACCTTCGCACCCGCCGTCGAGTATCCAGCGGACGAGAGCCCCGGGGGGGTCGTGGGCGCGGACATGAACGGCGACGGCAAGCTCAATCTCGTCGTCCCGAACTGGTCGAGCGGCACCGTGAGCGTGCTCCTCGGCCACGGCGACGGCACCTTCGCGCCTCCCGTCGGGTACGTCACGAGGACGGGCCCCGAGGCGCTCGCGGCCGCGGACCTGAACGGCGACGGGATTCCCGACCTCGCCGTCTTCGGCACCAACGGGAACGTGGACGTGATGCTCGGCGTCTGCCTCCCCTAGCTGCGCTCGTCCAGCAGCCTCCGGTCGGGGGGCGTTCCTCCTTCGCTCGTCCGCTGGTAGGGATGGCTCCGGACATGGCACGGATTGACGCTCTCTCCAGCCTTTCGCAGCTCTCTCTCGGCCTGAGCCCGTTCCGCGCCCGCGCCGGCGAGCGCGACGGGTTCCCGGTCCTGCCGGGCGCCCTCCCGATCGTCGGACACACGCTCGCGGCGGGGCTCGACGAGTCGGCCTGATCCGCGGGGCGGTGCGGCGCCTCGGGCCCGTCTTCTGGTGGCACACGAACGGGATCTCGCAGATCGTGTGGGCCGAGCGGAGCGCCTTCGAGCTGCTCAAGAACAAGGTCGCCGGCTCGACGTTCATGGCGGATCCGCCCATCGGCGACATCTTCGGCGGAAGCGTCATCGCGCAAGACGGGGCGTCGCACCAGCACATGCGCGGCGCCATGAACGGGCCCTTCCAGCCGAAGGGGATCGCCGAGGCGAAGGTCGGCGAGCTCGTGGCCGGCATCGTCGAGGCGCGGGCGCGCTCGTGGCGCGGCCGCCGCGGCGTGCGCGTGCTCACCGAGGTCCGCGAGATGGCGCTCGACGTCATGTTCCGCCTCGTGGGCATCGAGGACACCGATCTCTCGGCGTGGCGGACCCACTACGAGGAGCTGCTCCAGTTGTTCGTCCCGCTGCCGATCGATTTCCCCGGCTCGCCGCGGAGGCGCGGCCTGCGCGCCCGCGCGTGGCTCGACGAGCGGCTCCGGGCGATCGTCCGGCGCACGCGCGAAGGCCGCGGGCCGGCCGGGCTCCTGCCGCTGCTGCTCTCGGGTCGCGACGAGCACGGCGAGCCGATGTCGGAGCAGGCAGCTCTGCGACAACCTGCGCCTCGTGCTCCTCGCCGGCCACGAGACGTCGGCCTCGACGATGGCGTGGATTGTCGCCTACCTCGCGACGCGACCCGACGTGTGGCGCAGCGTGCGCGAGGAGGCCCTCGCGGCGGAAGACCTGCCGCGCTCGCCGCGCGATCTCCGCCGCTTCCCGTACGCCGAGAGCGTGTTCCGCGAGGCGCTGCGCCTCGCCCCGCCGGTCTCGCGCGACGGGCGCGTCGCGTCCGAAGATTTCGAGCTGTGCGGGCGCACGGTCCGGAAGGGTACGATGTGCACCATCCCGATCGGCTACCTGTCCCGCGATCCCTCCGTGTACGAGGACCCCGACGCCTTCCGGCCCGAGCGCTGGGCCGGCCGGCTCACCGTCGTGACGCCGTTCGAGCGCCTCCAGTTCGGCGGCGGCCCGCACTTCTGCCTCGGCTACCACCTGGCCTGGCTCGAAATCGTCGCGTTCACCGCGGCGCTGGCGCGCGCGGTGCCGGAGGACGGCCTCCGCCTCGACGGGCCGTTCCCGGCGGTTCGCTACCTGCCGCTCCTGCACCCGTCGGCGTCGATGCGGGCGTCCTTCGGGGGGTGACGCGCCGTGGGCCGGCAGTTTCTACGCACACGAGCAGTCGTAGGAACCAGCGCCGGCTCGACCTCCCCCGCGAGCCTCCGGGCGACGGTGGACCTGGCTGACATCTCGGGCCGGCGGCGGCGGTCGCCTTGCCCGTTCGAGACGCTATAGGATGGCAGAATGAAGCTACTTTCCCCTTTCTGCATCATGGCCGCGCTGCTCGCCCTGGTAGGCTGTAGCAGCGGCGGTGGAGCCACCTCGTCGGGAGGCGGCCAGCCCTCTGCCTCCACGGCCAGTACCAGCGGCGCGGGGGGCAGCGCGACGTGCGGCGCCGGCGCCACTCGGTGCGGCACCTCGTGCGTCGACACGCAGAGCGATCCGATGAACTGCGGCGGCTGCAACGTGGCGTGCCCGGCGGGCGACGTGTGCTCGGCCGGCCAGTGCAGCCTCGAGTGCTCGGGCGGCGCCACCAAGTGCGGCACGAGCTGCGTCGACACCGCCAGCGATCCGAAGAACTGCGGCGCCTGCAACATGCAGTGCTCGGCGGGCCAGGTGTGCTCGGCGGGCCAGTGCGGCCTCGAGTGCTCGGGCGGCGCCACCAAGTGCGGCACGAGCTGCGTCGACACCCAGAACAATCCGCTCAACTGCGGCGGCTGCAACATGCAGTGCTCCGCGGGCCAGGTGTGCTCCGCGGGCCAGTGCAGCCTCGAGTGCTCGGGCGGCGCCACCAAGTGCGGCTCGTCCTGCGTCGACACGCAGGCCAATCCGCAGAACTGCGGCGAGTGCGGCATGGCTTGCCCGGCGGGCCAGGTGTGCTCCGCGGGTCAGTGCGGCTTGCAGTGCTCGGGCGGCGCCACCAAGTGCGGCACGAGCTGCGTCGACACGCAGACCGATCCGATGAACTGCGGTGGTTGCAGCATGGCTTGCCCGGCGGGCCAGGTGTGCTCGGCGGGCCAGTGCGGCTTGCAGTGCTCGGGCGGCGCCACCAAGTGCGGCTCGGCCTGCGTCGACATGCAGAACAATCCGCAGAACTGCGGCGGCTGCGGCACGGCTTGCCCTGCCGGGCAGGTGTGCTCCGCGGGCCAGTGCGGTTTGCAGTGCTCGGGCGGCGCCACCAAGTGCGGCTCGGCCTGCGTCGACACGCAGACCGATCCGCAGAACTGCGGCGGGTGCAGCATGGCTTGCCCGGCAGGCGAAGCCTGCTCTGCGGGCCAGTGCGGTTTGCAGTGCTCGGGCGGCGCCACGAAGTGCGGCGCCTCCTGCGTCGACACGAAGACCGATCCGAAGAACTGCGGCACCTGTGGCATGGCCTGCCCGTCCGGCGAGGTGTGCTCCGCCGGCGCGTGCGGCTTGCAGTGCTCGGGCGGTGCCACCAAGTGCGGCGCGGCCTGCGTCGACACGCAGACCGATCCGATGAACTGCAGCGGCTGCGGCATGGCCTGCCCGGCGGGCGAGGTGTGCGCCACCGGCGCGTGCAGCTTGCAGTGCTCGGGCGGCACCACCAAGTGCGGCAACGCCTGCACCAACACCACCGAGGATCCGCAGAACTGCGGGGCCTGCGGGACCGTCTGCGCCGGGGGGCCGCAGGCGACCGCCGTCTGTGCTTCCAGCAACTGCGCGATCGCGTGCCAGGCCGGCTTCGACAACTGCAACGGCATCGCCGCCGACGGCTGCGAGGTCAACACCGCCACCAGCACGCTGAACTGCGGAGGGTGCGGGAACGTCTGCCCTGCCGTGCAGAACGGCGCGCCTGCCTGCTCGGCCGGCGTGTGCGGTCTCGGCGCCTGCAACGCGGGCTTCGGCAACTGTGACGGCATCGCGTCCAACGGCTGCGAGACCAACTTCCAGACCGACAGGAACAACTGCAACGGCTGCGGCATCGTGTGCCCGGGCAGCGACATCTGCGTGAACGGGGCCTGCACCACCGGGAATCCGGTGCTCGTCGGCTCCTACACCATCGGGCAGGGCGCGACCTGGACCAGCAACCCGCCCACCTATACGTGCCAGGAGGCCTGCGCGGTCGTCTTCGGCGGGGTCGCGACGCAGTACTCGTGCTCGATCAACTCGACCACGGTCACCCACACGGCCTGGGAAGACGGCTACGCGAACACCTCCCACTGCCCCACCAACAACAACCCGGCGGCCGAGAACTACAAGCTCGGCACCACCTACGACTGCGGCGTCAACGGCTGCTCGTTCTCGGCCTACGTGTCGGACAACTGCCCCACCGCCACCAACTACTGCTGGCACTGAGCGGCCACGCCGGCCGGAGCGTGCTTCCTCCGTCGAGGAGCACGGTCCCGTGCCCGGGCGCTTCGGGGCCTCGGCGCCCTCGACGCGCTCGGTAGCGGCCGCCCTCGCCCGACCTCCCCCGCCAGCTCCGGCCGACGGTCGGCCTGGCTGACATCGCGGGCCTGCGCCGGCGGTCGCCATGCCCGTCCCGGACGCGCTAGCATGGCAGAATGAAGCTACTTTCCCCTTTCTGCATCATGGCCGCCCTGCTCGCCCTGGTGGGCTGTAGTAGCGGCGGCGGCTCCTCCTCGTCGGGAGGCGGCCAGCTCTCTGCCTCCACGACCAGCACCAGCGCCAGCGGCGCCGGGGGCGGGGCGACGTGCGGTGCCGGCTCCACCCGGTGCGGCGCCTCCTGCGTCGACACGCAGAGCGATCCGATGAACTGCGGCGGCTGCAACGTGGCGTGCCCGGCCGGGAAGGTGTGCTCGGCGGGCCAGTGCGGCCTCCAGTGCTCGGGCGGCGCCACCAAGTGCGGCACGAGCTGCGTCGACATCGCCAGCGATCCGATGAACTGCGGCGGCTGCAACATGCAGTGCTCGTCGGCCCAGGTGTGCTCGGCGGGCCAGTGCAGCCTCCAGTGCTCGGGCGGCGCCACCAAGTGCGGCACGAGCTGCGTCGACACCGCCAACGATCCGCTGAACTGCGGCGGCTGCAACATGCAGTGCGCGGCGGGCCAGGTGTGCTCGGCGGGCCAGTGCGGCCTCGAGTGCCTGGGCGGCGCCACCAAGTGCAGCTCGTCCTGCGTCGACATCCAGACCAATCCGCTGAACTGCGGCGGCTGCAGCATCCAGTGCCCGGTGGGCCAGGTGTGCTCCGCGGGCCAGTGCGGCCTCCAGTGCTCGGGCGGCGCGACCAAGTGCGGCGCGGCGTGCGTCGACACGCAGACCGAATCCGATGAACTGCGGCGGCTGCGGCGCGGCATGCCCTGCCGGGCAGGTGTGCTCGGTGGGCCAGTGCGGGTTGCAGTGCTCGGGTGGCGCCACGAAGTGCGGCTCGGCCTGCGTCGATACGCAGACCGATCCGATGAACTGCGGCGGCTGCGGCATGGCGTGCCCTGCCGGCCAGGTGTGCTCGGCGGGCCAGTGCGGTTTGCAGTGCTCGGGCGGCGCGACCAAGTGCGGCTCGGCGTGCGTCGACACCCAGACCGATCCGAAGAACTGCGGCATGTGCAGCACGGCATGCCCTGCCGGTCAGGTGTGCTCGGCGGGCCAGTGCGGCCTGCAGTGCTCGGGCGGCGCGACCCAGTGCGGCGCGGCCTGCGTCGACACCCAGACCGATCCGAAGAACTGCGGCGGTTGCAGCATGATTTGCCCGGCAGGCGACGTGTGCTCGGCGGGCGTGTGCGTCTTGCAGTGCTCGGGCGGCGCCACGCTGTGCGGCGCGGCCTGCGTCGACACCCAGACCGATCCGAAGAACTGCGGCGGTTGCAGCGTGACCTGCCCGGCAGGCGACGTGTGCTCTGCGGGCCAGTGCGGCTTGCAGTGCTCGGGCGGCGCCACCAGGTGCGGCTCGGCCTGCGTCGATACGCAGACCGATCCCAAGAACTGCGGCACCTGCGGCGCGGCTTGCCCGGCGGGCCAGGTGTGCTCTGCGGGCGCGTGCGGGTTGCAGTGCTCGGGCGGCGCGACCAAGTGCGGCGCGGCGTGCGTCGACACGCAGACCGATCCCAAGAACTGCGGCACCTGCGGCACGGCTTGCCCGGCCGGCGACGTGTGCTCCGCCGGCGTGTGCAGCTTGCAGTGCTCGGGCGGCACCACCGCGTGCGGCGGGGTCTGCGTCGACACCCAGCACGATCCGAAGAACTGCGGCGGCTGCACCGTGGCCTGCCCGGCCGGCGACGTGTGCTCCGCCGGCGTGTGCAGCTTGCAGTGCTCGGGCGGCACCATCCAGTGCGGCAACACCTGCACCAGCACCGCCAATGATCCGCAGAACTGCGGCTTCTGCGGGAACGTCTGCGCCGGGGGTGCGCAGGCGACCGCCGTCTGCGCCTCCAGCACCTGCTCGATCGTGTGCCAGGCCGGCTACCAGAACTGCAACAACAACGCCGCCGACGGCTGCGAGGTCAACGTCACCACCAACCCGCTGAACTGCGGCGCCTGCGGGAACGTCTGCCCGGCCGTGCCGAACGGCGCGCCGAACTGCTTCGCCGGCGCTTGCGGTGTCGGAAGCTGCAACGCGGGCTTCGCCAACTGCGACGGCATCGTGTCCAACGGCTGCGAGACCAACACCACCAACAACACGCTCAACTGCGGCGGGTGCGGCATCGTGTGCCCGGGCGGCGACACCTGCGTGAACGGGGTCTGCACCGCCGGGAATCCGGTGCTCATCGGCTCCTACACCATCGGGCAGGGCGCGACGTGGACCAGCAACCCGCCCACCTATACGTGCCAGGAGGCCTGCGCGGTCGTCTTCGGTGGGGTCTCGACGCAGTACTCGTGCTCCACCGTCTCGACCACGATCACACACACCGCCTGGGAGGACGGGTACGCGAACACCTCCCACTGCCCCGCCAACAACAACCCGGCGCCTGACAACTACAAGCTCGGTACCAACTACGACTGCGGCGTCAACGGCTGCTCGTTCTCGGCCTACGTGTCGGACAACTGCCCCACTGCCACCAACTACTGCTGGCGCTGAGCGGCCACGCCGGCCGGTGCGCGCTTCCGCGCACCGGCCGTCCCGGCCTGCTTCGCGGCATATCACCCGGGCGCCGGGGCCAGCTCCGAGCGGGGGGCGCACACCTGCCGCGCCACGGTCGCGACGACGAGCTGGGTCACGCGGCGCATGAAGCCGTAGTCGAGGGTCTCGGGGGTGTCCGTCGGTCGGTGGTAGTTCGGGTTGCGGAACTCCGCCGTGTCGGTCCAGAGCAGGGCCGGGATCTTGGCCTTCCAGAACGGCGAGTGGTCGCTCCGGTGCAGCACGGGCAGCCAGCCTTCGAGGCCGAGGTAGAGCTTGAGCCCGACGACCGGCAGCTCGGGCACCACCGCCTCTGCCTGCCTGGCCGCGAGCTCCACGAGGTGGTTCGAGCGCTGGTTGCCGAGCAAGCCGATGAAGTCGCCGACGTCCGGCGTTCGTGCGTCTCAGTTGCATCCCGACGACCTCCTCCGTGTGGAACACGGCAGGGGCCACCGGCGTGGGTGCGGGGCGCCGGTCCGTGCCCTCCGGCCGACCAGCGTGGTACGGATTCGGGGGAAGCCATGAGCAAGGCGTTCACCCGCGAGTCCGACGAGGACGACGACGCGCCAGCGAGGCCGATCGGCGCCGAGCTGCCGCCGGGCGTGAAGAACTACGCCACGCCGGAGGGCGCCGCGCGGCTTCGGGAGGAGATTCGAGCGGCTGTCGCAGATCGACCGCGCGGCCATCGCGGCGCGCGGCGGCGCTCGGGCGCTGCGCGAGCTCGACCAGCGGCTCGCCTTCCTGGGCCGCCGGCTCGATGCGCTCGAGGAGATTGACCCGGCGAGCCAGCCCCCGGGCCGCGCGCTCTTCGGCGCCACGGTGGTCGTGCGCGCCGAGGACGGCGCCGAGCGCCGCTACCGGATCGTGGGCGTCGACGAGGCGGATCCGCCGCGCGGCGACGTGAGCTGGCGATCCCCGATCGCCGCGGCCTTGCTCGGCGCCAGGGCGGGGGACGGCGTCACCGTCCGGTCCCCGCGGGGAGACGAGGAGCTCGAGGTGCTGGAGGTGACCTACTCCACGCCGCGCGCGTGACGGGCCCCGTCACATCACGGTGACGGTCTTGCAGCCGAGGGCGATCTCGATCGACCCCATCGAGTCGGCGCTGACCTTGGTGCAGGTGGCGTCGCACAGCAGGATCTGCGTCGGGTCGGTGGGGTTGTCGTAGTACCAGGCGTCGCCGGTCGCCGGGCAGTGCGCCTTGTCGGAGGCCTGGGGGATGGTGACCGGGGTGCTGCTGCCGCCCGGGGTGTAGTACACGTTGACGAGGCTCGGGTCGGCGTTGGTGCCCGCCATCGGCTTCGGGATGGTGTAGGTGCAGCCGAGCGCGGTGCCGCGGATCTGGTTGAGCGCCTGGAGGAACGCCGCCTGGGTGTTCATGGAGTTGGTGCTGATGTTGAACGCCTTGCCCGTGCCGCCGGCGGCCGCGACCGCGTTGAGGAGGTTCGGCCCCGAGGGGATGTCGCCCGACGCGAAGGTGCCGATGCAGAAGGTCTTGATGCTCGGAGTGCCGGCGAGGGCGGTGGCGGCGATCTGGGCGATGCCGGCCTGGGTGTCTGGGGTGCACTCGTTGGGCTCGCCGTCGGTGGCCAGCACGGCGATGACCACGTTGCCCGGGTGGGCGGTCGCCCACGCCTTGGCGTGATCGACGGCGCCCTGGAGCGCCGCACCCGTCGGCGTCGAGGTGCTCGGGCTGTGCTTGCTCAGCGAGGTGGTGATGGCGGTCGCCACGCCGGGGAGGGGCGCGATCTCGACGTCGGGCATGGCGTAGTCGGAGGCGGTGCACGAGTCGTTGCCGCCGCCGGCGGCACCTACGCACAGGCCAGCAAAGCACGGCCCGCACCCCGTGCCGCAATCGGCCTTGGTCTTGCACTTGGTCGTGGTGCACATCCCGCCGGACGTCTCCAGAGCGAAGTACTGGATGCCGACCGAGATGCCGGTGAGCCCCGGCTGCGCCACGAACGAGTTGAACGCGGTCGTGACGGCGTTCCACTTCGTCCCGCCGCCCTGGACCGTGTTGCTCATCGAGGACGATTGGTCCTGCATGATGTACATGTCGAGCGGCAGCGTCGCTGCCTTGTGGGTCTCGGCCTGGCAGGCGGCCATGCCGCCCGTGCCGCTGGTCGCTCCCGAGCCCGAGCCCACGCCCACGCCGAGCCCGCCGAGCCCGCCGCTCGAGGTCGTGAGGCCCCCGGTGCCGCTGCCGCTCGGGCTGCCCGTGCTGCCGCCGCCGTTGCCGCTCCCGCTGCCGTTTTCACTCCCCGTGAAACCACCCCCGGTGCTCGGCGTGGCCGAGCAGGCAGCGACGAAGCCGAGACAGAACGAGAGCGAGACGGCAGCGGTAAGCCTTTGCAAGCGCATGGTGCACCTCGGGCGTGAAACTTGCGCAACCCTACTCCACCCGAGGCGAGGAATCGCCTGCGAAATGGCGCGCGCGACTTTCCACCCACACGGTGCATTTCAAGTCGGCCCTCGTGACTGCGCTCACCGCACAGCCGCCTCGCCCTCGCCCTCGGAACGCCCGCGCCACGCTGGTAGCGCAAGCAGTACAACCTTGCCACCGTGCGCCAAACCAAAGGCGCACGGCGGGCGAGCTGCCTTGCGACGAAAAAGCCGTTTGCACCGCAGCTTTTGCGCTCGATTCGGAGGGCATTCTCCACGCGCACCTGGAGGCGCGTCGTGGCACGCATGCTGCAACGCACAAACGACGAGCCGCGGTGGGCATCCCGTCCATCCCGTTCAGGGAGAAGAGCCATGGCCAGCATCCTCAACGACACGATGAACGCGGCGAAGGACATGATGGACTCCGCCCGAGAGAACGCCGGGGGCGCGGTCGGGACTGCGAAGGAGGGCGCCGGACACGTCGTCGCGAGCACCCGATCGGCGGCCCTCGACGGCATCCGCACGGTGACCGGCCTCGTCGCCATGCTGCGCAAGCTCGACGGCGACGACGCGCTCGGCTGGATCGGCCTCGCCCGGCGCCGGAGTCTCGCTCTACACCGTCACCGTCTTCGGTGCGGGCATGGCCGTGGGCGCCGGCGTCGGGATGATGCTGGCGCCGATGTCGGGCCAGCAGTTGCGCACGAGGATCTTCGACCGGCTCCGCGGCGCGAAGGGCCAGGTCCCGGCGACCAGGCAGGAGGCCCAGAAGGTCGAGGCCAAGGCGGAGAGCGTCATCGACAAGCCGGGCGACGGCGCGACGCAGGTCCGGCAGCAGTCCGCGAGCAGGATCGTGTCCCGGCAGCCGATCAGCTCGTGATGCGACCCGGGCGCAACGCCCGGACGAGCCATTGACCCGGCGACGCTCCTCGCGTCTCATCCTGCGAAATAGGAGCGTACCGTCTCATGTCAACGACCCCGCCGACCCTCGAGGAGATCCGCGCTGGGCTCTCCCACCATGCGGTCTTCGCAGTGATCGCGGAGACGCTCGACAAATGGCAGCCGCCGAGCTCGCCCGAGGGACGCAGAGTCCTTCACGAGCACTACCTGTGGCTGCTGGAGGTGCAGAAGCGCGGACACCTCGTCGTCGCCGGGCCCATGAACACGGATCTCCTGGGCCCCGGGGCGCCTCCGCCGATCGGCGCGCCGACCGGGCTGATCGTGCTCCGCGCTGCGTCGAAGGCCGATGCCCAGGCGCTGGCGCACCAGGATCCGCTCCACCGGTCGGGCTTTCGGAAGAACGTCGTGTGCCCATGGTCGATCCACTGGGCCGCCCCCGCGGTCAACGAGGCGCTGAAGGCGCTCCTGGAGACGCCGCTGGCGTAGCCCGCGGCGCCTCGGACCGGCAAGCGGCGCCGGTGAACGCGTCACCATCGCGGCAATCCGGTCTCGGACAGGTGGGCGATGTGACAATCCGTTGCATGGTGCATTGCCCCGGAGCCGCGCCACTCCGCGGTCGCCGTTCCTCCCCGGCGGCGGATAGCGTGATGCATCCGCATGCCGCTCCGCACGCGCCTCCCAGTGCACGCCGCCACGCTGCTCGTGCTCACGCTCGCGGCGCACGCGGCGACTGGAGATCCTGCGCGGCCTCCGCCCGTCCCGGCGCCCTCGCCCGCCGCCCCCGTCATCGTCCCACCGCGCCCGCTCGCTCCGCTCACCGCGGCCTACCCGGAGGGCGCGACCGGCGACGCCGAGGTGGTGGTGGCGGCGGTGGTCAACGCCGACGGCTCCGTGCGCTCCGCGCGCGCCGTCTCGGGGGACGAGCCCTTCCTCACGGCGGCGATCGCGGCCTCCTCGGGCTGGGGCTTCGAGCCGGCGACGAGGGACGGCAAGCCCATGGCGGCCACCATCCGCGCGCAGATCCGATTCCGCGCGCCTGCCGCTCCGGAGCCCACGCCGGCGGCGCCGGTGACCCTAGCGACCGACGCCTCGAAGCCGGCGGCGCCGGGGGCGGCGGCAGCCCGGCCGCCGCCGCCCCCGCCCAGGGCGCTCGAGGTCTCCGTCAAGGGCGAGCCGCTGCCGCCGGGCACGCAGAGCCTCTCGCGCGCAGAGGTGCGATTGCTCCCGGGCGCGTTCGGAGACCCGTTCCGCGCCATCGACGTGCTCCCGGGCGTCACGCCCATCGCCTCGGGTATCCCCTTCTTCTTCGTGCGCGGCGCGCCTCCGGGGAACGTGGGGTACTACCTCGACGGCATCCGCGTCCCGCTCCTCTACCACATCGGCCTCGGCCCCTCGGTCATCCACCCGGCCTTCATGGACCGGGTCGACCTCTATCCCGGCGGGTACCCGGCCGAGTTCGGGCGCTTCGCGGGCGGCATCGTCTCCGGCGAGACCAAGCCCCAGGAGCCGGGCTGGCACGGCGAGGCCAATATCCGCCTGGTCGACGCCGGCGCGATGGTCGGCGCCCCGCTCCCCGGCGGCGTCGGCGAGGCGCTGGTCGCCGGCCGCTACTCGTACTTCACCCCCCTGCTCGACGCGATCCACTCCAGCGTCCGCCTCGACTACTGGGATTACCAGACCCGCGTCACTTTCCACGTCACGGCGCGGGACGACCTCACCGTGTTCGCCTTCGGCGCGCACGACTTCCTGAGCAACCTCCAGACGTATCACTGCCATGGCGGCCAGAACGGCGCGGAAGGCGGGGGCATGCCGTCGTCGATGCAGCCGATGCAAGAGAACTGCCCGACGCCTGCGCCGGCGCCGGAGCAGCAGACGATCTTCGACACCACCTTCCACCGGGTGGACTTGCGCTACGACCACCGGTTCGGTGGGCCCGAGGACCGCGTCCGCACGGCGGTCACCTTCGGGTACGATCAGACCTCCTTCCCCAACTATTGCAACCCCCGGCACCCGTTGCCGGGCTGCCCCCAGACGCAACCCCCCGACTCCTACGTCGACGACCGCAGCGTGGCCGCCCGGATGGATGTCCACAAAAGAGTCTCCGAGGCAGTGCTCCTCCGCGCTGGGATGGACGCCGGCGTCGACGGCTACGGCTCCGCCAACCTGGATATCGCCTTCAACACCTGCCACAGGGACTCCGACTGCGGGCAGGGGCTGTCCTGCAACATGGTGACACACATGTGCCCGGCGTCGTCGGGCTCGGGCGGCATCTCGGCCCTCTTCCCCTCCCACACCAACCTCGCGGTGGGCGCGCACGTGGACGCCGTCGTCGACGTCACTCCCCGCTTCCAGGTGACCCCCGGCGTCCGGCTCGACCTCTTCACCTCCCACCTCGAGCAGCAGGCGTGGTCCGTCGAACCACGGCTCGCGACGCGGCTCGCCGTGCGCGACGACCTGCGCCTCGTCGCCGCGACCGGCCTCGCCAGCCAGACGCCCAGCTTCGTCCTGCCCGGCCCCGGCTTCGCCCGCGACCTCACGGGCGGCCTCCAGCAGGCGTTCCAGCTCAGCATGGGCGTCGAGGCCGACCTGCCCTGGGACGTGACGGGGACGCTCACCGCCTTCCGGAACGCCTTCTTCAACATGACCGACGCCCTCGGCTCGCAGCCCCTCGACCTCAACAACATCGGCAGCCTCGCCGCCCGCGCCGACGGATCCAGCATCGGCATGGAGGTGCTCTTGAAACGCCGCCTCACCCGGCGCCTCGGAGGGGATCATCTCCTACACGCTCTCCCGATCCGAGCGCATCGTGCAGCAGGGCCTGGTGCCCTCGGCCTTCGATCGGACCCACGTGCTCAACGTCGTCGCCAGCTACGACTTCGGCCGAGGCTTTCGGGGCGGCACGCGCATCGTGTTCTACACCGGCTACCCGATCGACCCGGGCCAACCCTCGCTCGGCCGGACCCCCGCCTTCGGGCGCTTCGACGCCCGCGTGGAGAAGCGCTGGTCCATCGTGCACGGGCGGGGCTGGCTCTCGCTCGTGCTAGAGGGCCAGAACGTCTTCGGCGCCAAGGAGACCGTCCAGGAGCAGTGCTTGACCACGACGGCACCGTGCTCCTCCACCCAGATCGGTCCGGTGTCGATCCCCAGCATCGGGCTGGAGGGCGGGTTCTGACGGCGCTGGCGGCCGTCAGTCCGCGAGGAACTCCTTCAACGCGGCGTTCACCTGCGCGGGCTGGGAGAACATGAGGTCGTGGCTCCCGCCCGGGATGGAGAGCGTCTTCACCCCCGGGATCAGCGCCGCCGCGGCGCCCGCGTCGTAGATCTTCTCCTTTCCCCCGATCACGCCGGGGCGGCGGCGGCGCGAGCCGAGCACCGCCCCGGCGCTCGACCGAGCCCGTAAAGAAGTGTGTACCCGCCTCCGCTGCGTTGCCGGAGGGATCGAAGGACCTTAAGGTCCTCCTCGTCCCACGGAGGTCCCTCCATGTCCCCCTTCGGCAGCGCGCCCACCGGAGCTCGGCTCGAACGCATGAAGGCATCGCCGCGCTTCGGCGACGGCGTGTTCAAGAACCCGACCGGCGCCACGCCCGGGCTGAAGAGCGGAAGCCGGATGTCCACCATGGCCGACTTCTTCTTCGGCGGCGAGCACCGCACGCCCCTCGCGCCGCTGCCCGCCGAGAGCCCCGTCGAGCGCTGGGCGCGGCCCGTAGAGTCGGGGCTCCGCGCCACGTGGCTCGGCCACTCGACGGTGCTCCTCGAGATCGACGGCCGGCGCATCCTGACGGACCCGGTGTGGAGCGACCGCGCCTCCCCTTTCGGCTTCGCCGGCCCGCGCCGCTTCCAGCCCGTGCCCGTGCCGATCGACCGCCTCCCGCCGCTCGACGCGATCCTCCTGTCGCACGACCACTACGACCACCTCGACCACGCCGCCGTCGTCGCCCTCGCGCTCGCGCAGGGAGGCGTGCCGTTCATCACGCCGCTCGGCGTGGGAGCGCACCTGGAGGCGTGGGGCGTGCCGGCCGATCGCATCACCGAGCTCGACTGGTGGGAGAGCGCCGCGGTCGGCGATTCCGTCGTCACCGCCGCCCCTTCGCAGCACTTCTCCGGCCGCGGCATGCGCGACCGGAACCGCACGCTCTGGGCGTCGTTCGCGGTGCGGGGCCCGCGCCGGTCGTTCTTCTACAGCGGCGACACGGGCCTCACCCCGGAGTACGCCAAGATCCGCGAGCGCCTCGGGCCGTTCGACCTCGTGATGCTGGAGGTCGGCGCCTTCCACCCGAGCTGGGGCACCATCCACCTCGGCCCCGAGAACGCGCTCGAGGCGCTGAGCCTCCTCGGCGGCGGGAGCTTGCTCCCCGTTCACTGGGGCACCTTCAACCTCGCCATCCACGCCTGGGACGAGCCGGCCGAGACCCTGGTCGCGCTCGCGCCGAAGCGGGGGACGCACCTCGTGATGCCCCGTCTCGGCGCTCCCGTAGAGCCTGCGCACGTCGACAGGGTCGAGCCCTGGTGGCGCGAGATCGCCGCGCTCGAGAAGAAGGAGCGTGCCGCCGCGGGCGAACCGACGCTCGACGAGTCCCCGCTCGTGGCGGGGGATTCCGATCGACTGACCGGCTCGAAGCGCGTGACCGGCTAAATCAACGAGCACGATCCTGACACAACGATGGAACCCACGGGCGTGAGCCCGCGGACCGGAGCCTCGCGCGTGAGCGCGGGGACCATGACGTCAGGGGCTGTGCCGCGGCCTCCGCGTGCTGACGCGCGCGGCTCCGGTCCGCGGGCTCACGCCCGGGGTTCCATACGTCGTCCCCCCGCCGAGCAGGAGGAGGGCGGCGAGGGCGGCGAGGGGCCCAGGTCGCCGTAGTACGTGGTTCGATCCCACTGCGGCTCCTGGTCGGGATCGCATCCTACTCGCACCGCCGAGCCACGCGATCACACCGCCACGCGCTCGCTCTCACGCCATAGGTGCCCTCGTCGCCGTAGTGCGCGATGTCGCTCACGACCGCGAAGCGCTCGCCCGGAATCAGGTACACGGCGTACTCGGGTGACGCCACGGGCTGGTCCTCACGCGACTCGATCGTGGCGAGCGCTTCGCCCGGAGCCCAACGGATCGCGAGCGTGTCCGTGTACCTCGGCGCCATGTTCTCGCCCCCGGGCGAGGTGCGTTTGCGTGTCCAGCGGAGCTCCGCGCCCGCCGCCCACGCGAGCGGCGTGCCCTCGCGCAGCCGGCGGCGCAGCGGCGCGAGCGTGACGTAGCCACCCGCCGCGAGCGCGGCCTCGAGCTCTGCGCGTGCGCTCGGCGCGGGTGGCTCCGTCGTGGAGAACCGCGTGCGGCCGGGTGGCGCCTCCGTGACGAGGTCCACCGGCTGCGCGCGCGCGTCGCCGAGGAACGCGACCCGCCACTCGGGGGACGTGTCCATGCCCATGGTGAACACGAGCCCGAGCGTGCATGCCGCGGAGCTGATCCGCGGCGACCAGGCGAAGCACTCCGAGGGCACCACCCCGTCGCTCGCGAGGTGAAACGCCGCGGCTGGGAGGACGGCGTCGGGCGCGGCCGTCGCAGAAGCGACGGGCGGCGCGTCTGCGCGCCCGACCGTGATCTCGGGCCCGATCGCGGCCTCCGGCGGCGCCGGATGGCACGCGGATCCAGCGAGCACGAAGCTCAGGAGAGGCGTGACGAACCCGACGCGCTGCGCTTTCTCTCGACTCGTGAACCGCATCACGGGCGCGCAGTCTACAGCGGCCGCGGCACGCGCGCGCAGCAAGGCGAGGAGGGGCGCACCCACGCTCTTGCCCCACCCGCGAACGATGCACCGAGGCAGGAGTAGATTCGTCCTCCTCGCCGGCGCGTAGTTTCAGCCCATGAGATTCCCCGCCGTCGCAGCGCTCCTCGTTCTGTCCGCGTGCAGGACCGAGCAGCAAGGGGTCACCGCCCCCGTCTCCTCCGACTGGGCCGCGCAGGCGACCGCGGCGCCGTCGACCTCCGCCCAGGCGTCCTCCGCTCCCTCCGCGACGGCGCCGGCGACCGCCGGTCCGGCGCCTTCCCCTGCCTCGCTCCTCCGAACGCTCTGCAGCGCGCCCAACACCGACGAGACATCGCGCGTCCTCGTCGGGCGTGACGCGACGGGAACCGTGATCCGCTACCGGGTCAGCCCGACCCAGAGGTTTGCCGATATGGGCGAGCTCTACTTCGACGCGTGGGGGCGGTTCCTCGGCCAGGGGGTGGCGATGATCCCGCTCGTCGACCCGAAGGTGACCCGAGAGCTCGAGGCGCGCAACGTGCAGCTCAACGGAGGCGCGAACTTCACCGAGATCGCGAAGTGCGCCGGTCAGCGTGGCGCGCCGTCTCCGTGACGCACGGAAGCATCCGTCTCTAGGGATAGCAGACGTTGAGCAGCACGCTCACGGTGTAGCCGGCGGAGTTCGTGCCGAAGCACGTGACAGCCAGGTCCAGCGCGCCGTCGCCGTTCAGGTCCGCCGCCACTACCCAGCCGGGCTGCGCGTTCGTGGGATAGTCGACCTTGGGGGCGAAGGTGCCGTCGCCGTCGTTCAGGAGCACGCTCACGGTGTTGGCGCCCGTGTTCGCGATGGCGAGGTCGGGCTTGCCGTCGCCGTTCAGATCCGCCGCCGCCACCGAGCTCGGCGCTCAAGGCTCGGACGCTCCGCGTTCCTCGGGGACCGCGGGTGTGGAGTACACGATGCGGAGCGAGGGGGCGCCGCCGGTGGGGCCGCCGTCGAGGACGAGCGAGGCCCGGTGGTGGTCGGTCCAGCGCCAGAGGTTGCTCGCGCGCGCCCGGCCGCGTTTGAAGCACTCGCGGATGCCCTCCGTGCAATCGTCCTTGCTGCGCAGCGTCGACAGGCGCTTGTCGCCGTGCTCGCGAGTGAGGCGCTTCAGGAGCTGGCCGTACCGCTCCGCGAGCACCTTCCAGCCGGCGCCGTCGGCGCCCGCGTCCACGGTGACGGAGCAGACGAGCTGCCCACAGGCGTCGAGCTTCACCCTCGCTGGCATGTCGAGATCGACCGCGGGACCGCTGCAGGTGAACCCGCCGCCGCTCGCCTCCCAGGAGAAGGCAGCGGACGTACAACGCTGGCCCGCGCTGGCGATGTCCTGGCCGAGCGGGAATCCCACAGCGGTCACCGGCGGCGGCGAGGTTGGGATGGTGGCGATGTCGACGAGGAGCGCCCTCTCCGGTACCAGGGCCCCACTATCCGCACCGAAGCGCCGCTGGTACTCGGCCTGCGCCTCGGGGAAGTGGTCGGCCGCGCGGATGGTCGGCGTCAACGCTGGCCCGGGGCCCGCGTTGCCTTGGGCCGTGATGACGGCTCCGACCGCACCGCCCACCACGGCGCCGACGATCTCCGTCGCGCGGTCCGGCAGCGGCGTGTACAGGTCGACTTGCACGTGGCCGAAGTAGGCGAGCCGGCCGTGCGCCGGTACCGGGATGACGTACTCGTCGGACTGGAAAGCAGCACGATCATTCTCGCAGGAGACCTTGGACAGGTGCGTCAGCCCCGGGACGCTCGTGGTGAAGACCCAGCCCGTCTTGTCCAACGAGAGGGGCACGGCGTCGTGGTCGCCAGCGCCGGCGAAGGTCACCTTGCAGGTGTCGGTGACGCCGATACCCATGTTGGTTACGTCGATGTGCCCGAAGATCGCGGCCCGGTCCGCCGGGACGTGGCGCGGCTGCAAGTTCACCGCGGAGGGTGCGCAGCAGATCGAATCCGGCGGCGGAGAGCGCGACCAGTGAGAACAGCGAGCAAGACCGTCGGACCATCGACACCTCCACACCCCGTATCGGAACCAGTCGTACCCGGCGCTGCGCGGGCAGGGGCCCCAGCCAGTTGTCGACGCCCCTGGCAAGCTTCATACCGCGCCGGCCGTGCCTGAAAGGAGGAGCAAAGGCCCGCGTGGTGTGGGGCTTGGGGGACCATTGCGTCACGCCGCACGCGCGCGCGTAGTTTGGAACGCGGATGCTCCATCATCAGCGCCAGGAGCCTGGAGGGAAATCGCGCGGCACGATCCTTGACCACGACGGCCGGCGACGCCGGATCGGTGCCGGCGACGAGGACGGGAACGATGCGTGGACGTGGTTGGTCGAGGTCGGCAAGTGCGCCGTCCTCTCGGCCACCGGATCGCCGCCCGCGTGCCGGAAGATTCTCTTCACACGGCGTGGGCGCCGCGCATCCGCCTCCATGATGAGCTCGAACGAGAGGATTCCATGATCGATCGTGTCCGTCCGCGCGCGCCCGCGCCAACCCTTCTGTGCCTCGCCCTCGCGGCATGTTTTGCCGGCTGGGCCGGCTGCGGCTCCCGACCGACGGCTGCGAGACGAGCCTCTTCACCAACCAGAACTGCGCGTTCTGCGGCGACGTGTGCAGCCTGACCAACGCGCAGGCCGGCTGCGTGGGCACGAGCGGCAGCGGGGCGTGCACGGTCACGAGCGGCAACACCGGCTATGCGGACTGCGACACGATCGCGGGGAACGGCTGCGAGGTGAACACGCAGACCGACGCGGCCAACTGCGGCTCGTGCGGCAACGAGTGCCCGTCCGGCCCGCACTCCACGGCCGTGTGCAGCGCCGGCGCGTGCCGTCTCGTCTGCGACCCCGGCTACACGGACTGCGACAAGAACCCGACCGACGGCTGCGGGGTCGACACCAACGGCTCGCTCGGCGCGCATGGATCCTGCGGGCTATGGCTGATCCGACGACCGTCGTACAGGACGTCGCGGAGCGCCTCGGTGTCGCTCGCACGACGATCTGGAACCTATGCCGCCGGTACGAAGAGAAGCCGAGCGTGCAGGCCCTCGAACGTCGTTGCCGTACCCGGCTCATGCTTCCCGGACAAATCGAGCGCCAGGAGTTCTAGTACATCCGGCACGGGACGGTGAACTTCCTCGTGGTACTCGTAGTGCACACGGGCAACATGCACGGCTTCTGCCTCGACCGGAACGACAGCGAGCACCTGCGCCGCGTGCTGCCGGCGGTGTTTCACGCCCACCGCCGCGCGCGCCGCGTGCACCTGATCTGGGACGGCGGCCCGTCTCACACCGCCGAGGAGACGACCACCTGGTTGCGCGCGCACTACCCTCACGTGCGGACGCTCGTGACGCCGCCGCACGCGTCGTGGCTCAACCAGGCCGAGTTGCTGCTCCGCGCTTTCAGCGAGCGGTACCTGAAGCGTGGGGACTGGAAGAGCCGCCGGCAGCTCATCGAGCACCTCGACGCAAGCTGGCGGGAGTACAACGAGCGCTTCGCGCATCCGGTCAGGTGGTCCTGGACGCGGTCGAAGGTGCGCCGATGGGTCGAGCGGCACGCTCGTTGAATTTGTTCAAAGACTCGTCGAACAGTCCACTAAATCACCGAGCGCGATCCTGACACAACGATGGAACCCACGGGCGTGAGCCCGCGGACCGGAGCCTCGCGCGTGAGCGCGGGGACCATGACGTCAGGGGCTGTGCCGCGGCCTCCGCGTGCTGACGCGCGCGGCTCCGGTCCGCGGGCTCACGCCCGGGGTTCCATACGTTGCTCCCGGCTCCTTGAACGAGGATCGCGCTCGGCCATTTAGCCCTTCATCTTCGGGAACACGTCGTCGGCGAAGCGCTTGATGCCGTCTTCCTTCTCCGCGATCGACGCGAAGGGCCCCCCGCCGTAGAGGAGCCAGGGCTGCGTGATGACGTCGGTCACGCCCGCCTCTTCGAGGCGCTTGTAGCCGTCGACGTCGAAGACGTCGAGGGAGCTGACCTGGATCTCGAAGGGCTCGGCGGACCGGCCGTGCTCGTCGCGCAGCGCGCGGAGGCGGGCGATGATGCGGCGCGTGTCCGCCTCGGTGCTCATGGCCGAGCACCAGCCGTCGGCGAGGCGGGCGGCGCGGCGGAGGGCGGGCTCGCTGTGGCCGCCGACGTAGATGGGGACGGGGGCCGTGGGGGCAGGGCTCATCTGGAGGCGGCCGAAGTCGTAGTGCCGGCCGTGGAACTCGAACATGCCGCCGCGGAGCAGGCCGCGGAGGATCTCGATCGCCTCGTCCGTGCGCGGGCCGCGGGTGGCGTAGTCCGTCCCGCACCAGGTGGCCTCCTCCGGGATCCAGCTCAGCCCGACGCCGAGCCCGACGCGGTTGTTCGAGAGCGCGGCCGCGGAGCCGACGGTCTTGGCGACGAGGATGGGGTGCCGGATGGGGAGCTTGAGGACGTGGGTGTAGAAGCGCAGGCGGCGGGTGACGGCGGCCATCGCGGGGATGGCGACCCAGGGGTCGATCCAGGGGGTGTCGGCGGTCCAGAAGCGCTCGCCGCCGGGCACGTAGGGATAGGGGACGCTGACCTTCTCGGGGAAGAAGGGGGCGTCGGGGACGGCGATGGAGTCCCACCCGTTCTGGTCCGCGCAGGCGGCGATGGGGAGGTAGTGCGCGGGGTCGGACATGGCGACGGCGACGGTGAACTTCATGGGGGGTTTCTACCGCCGACCGGGAGGCGGCGTCATCCGCCCCGTAAGGCAGGAGATCTTCGCGGCGTTTGGCACGTCGGAACATCGGCCGCCGTGCACGGTCGCACCGGCGGGCTCGAACCCGATCCACGAGGGGGATCCTTGCCATGACCTCCGCCCGAACTGCCGCGCTCTCGTCGTCTTTCCTGGCCACCGTCGCGCTCGCCGTGAGCTGCGCCTCGACCCCTCCCCTCCCCCCGCCCGCGACGGCGCCCGAGCCCGCCGCGCTCCCACCGCCGGTGGCCACCACGCCTCCCCCTGCCCCGCCTCCCGCGCGGCCTCCGCCCCCATCGATCACCGCCGCGATGGCCGGGGAGCCGGCGGGCGCCGCGCTGAGCGAGGCGCGCCTCGTCACGTCGGGCTGCGACGACTTCCAGGCGACCGCGCGCAAGCTGGCGGAGGCGCGCATCGAGAAGATGCGGGCCGAGGTCGACGCGCAGCTCCAGTCCTGGCGCGACGCGCAGATGGGGTGCTGGCAGGAGTACCGTTGGCGCGCCGAGCAGGAGCACGTGCCGGACGTGCCGCGCGCTCCGATGGTGCTGTACGACGCGCCCATGGGGGGCGCCGCCGGCGGCATCGGGCTCGGGAGCATCGGCACGCTCGGGCACGGCGCCGGCGCGGGTGGGCCCGCCGCCTCCGCCGCCCCGCTCCCCGGGCCCAAGCCGGCCGATCGAGCGGCGGCCCCGCGCGGGGGCGGCGCGGAGAAGGCGAAGAGCGCCTCGGGGACCAACAACCAGGTCGCCGGCGTCGACGAGGCCGACATCGTGAAGACGGACGGCCGCTACGTGTACTTCGCGATGAACGGGGCGCTCCGCATCGTGGAGGCGATGAACCCCAGGGTCGTGAGCGTGACGAAGATCCCCGGCAGCGTGCGGGAGCTCTTCGTCGAGGGGGACCGCGCGGTCGTGTACACGGCGAGCGGCGGCGGGCAGAAGCCCTGCACCTACGGCTACGACTGCGTGTTCGCAGGCGACGGCACGGCGACCAAGATCCTCGTCCTCGACATCGCCGACCGCGCCGCGCCGAAGACCGTGCGCGAGATCGACCTCTCCGGCTCGCTCATGGCCGCGCGCCGCGTCGGCAGCGCCGTCCACACCGTGGTCGCCGACGGCGACGCGTCGGTCCCTGCCTACTCCACGTGGCCCAGCGACCTCCCGATGTGCGGCAACCCGGAGAAGGTGGTGCGGGCCCGCCTCGCCAAGCTGAAGGTCGAGAACGAGAAGCGGATCATGGCCAATACGTGGTTCCCGACGATCCGCGAGAAGGGAGTGGAGAAGCCCCTCTGCGGCGGCCTGCTCCGCACCGCCATGGACGACGGGCAGGCCTTCACCACGGTCGTCTCCTTCGATCTGGACGCCCCGGAGGCGCCGGCCGTCACGTCGACGCTCGAGAGCCGCCCGGGCGCAGTCTTCGCGTCGGCGAGCACGCTCTACCTGTCGGTCGTCCACCAGAAGCAGGCCGGGAGCCGCTGGTACTCGTTCTACCGCTCCGTGGACGAGGTCAGCGAGATCCACGCGTTCCGCATCGGCGAGCACGCGAAGGAGACGCGCTACCTCGGGAGCGGCGTGGTCCCGGGGCACGTGCTGAACCAGTTCGCGATGGACGAGTGGTACGGCTACCTCCGCGTCGCGACCACGCGCGGGCGCGTGCCCGACCCGACGGTCGAGAGCGCGGTCTCGATCCTCGCCCCGGGCGAAGGGGGCAACCTCGTGCGCGTGGGCGCCGTCGAGCACATCGCGCGCGGCGAGGACATCCGCGCCGTGCGCTTCGACGACGACCGCGGGTACGTCGTCACGTTCAAGAAGACCGACCCGCTGTTCGTCGTCGACCTCTACGACCCGGCCCGCCCCTCGATCCTGGGCGAGCTCAAGATCCCCGGCTTCTCCACGTACATCCACCGCATCGACCCGGCGCACCTGCTCTCCATCGGCTTCGACGCCGACGATCACGGCAGCTTCGCGTACTTCAACGGGATCATCCTCCAGCTCTTCGACGTGCGCGACGCCACCGATCCCAAGCTCCTCCACAAGGAGAAGATCGGGACGCGCGGCTCGAGCTCCGAGGCGGCGACGAACCACCTGGCCTTCAACTACCTGGCGGACAGGGGCATGCTCGCCATCCCGATGACGGTGTGCGAGGGCGGCGGCGACGGGCAGTTCGGGAGCGAGCTCGCGTTCAGCGGCCTGTACGTGTACGACGTCAGCGTCGAGAAGGGCTTCACGCGGCTCGGCGGCATCGACCACGGCACGCGCGGCGTCTCGTGCGGCACGTGGTGGTCGAACGCCGAGTCGGCCGTCAAGCGGAGCGTCTTCCTCGACGATCTGGTCTACTCGATCGCGAACGACCGGGTGAAGGTGCAGCGCCTCGGGCACTTCGGCGCCGACGTGGCCGACATCGCGCTCGTGCCCTGAAGCTACGGGGCGCGGACCTCGTACAGCACCACCCCTCCCCACCGCGCCCGCGCCACGACCGCGCCCGCTTCCACGACGTGCTCCCACCTTCGCCGCAGCGCCGCCGTGCGGCCCGGCTTCGTGTCGGAGCTGCCCGCGTGCAGGAGCCTCGGCTCGCCGATCAGCAGGTGCGTCACGCCCATGGCGCGGAGGCGACGGGCGAAGTCGGCCGGATCCGACGAAGCCTCGAGCGCCTCGGCGAGGCGCCACTCCTCGAAGACGGAGTCGAGCACGTAGGGGCGCCGCAGGTAGTACGTGTACCCGCGCATCCACACGAGCATGACGCGCCCGTCCGCGGGCACGATGGCCTCCAGCGCCCGCATGGGCGTGTACGACTCCGGCAGCATGGCTGCGCGCGCCTCGTCGACCGAGAGGCGCCCCGAGAGCCAGGCCCACGTGGGCTGCCGGGTCCAGAGGTGCGCGTAGCCTCCGGCGCCCCACGCCAGGCTCACGGCGCAGAGGCCGGCACGCGCCAGCGCGCCGGCGCGCGGGCCCAGCGTGAGCGCGTCGACGCCGGCGGCGACGAGCGCGGCGAGCGGGGCCGCGGCGATCAGGAAGAAGCGCGCCTGGGCGACCGTGAACGTGAAGAAGAGCCCGAAGCCGAGCACCGCCGCGAGCACGATCGCGACGGGGCGGCGGGGCCACCCGGGGCCACGGGGGCGCGCGCAGAGCCAGGCGCCGGCCACCGCGCCGAGGCCGATGATCGGGCCGATCGACCCCTCGAAGCCGTGGAGGAAGTCCCGCGCGAAGAAGACGCGGACGGAGGTGGTGAGCGCGTCGATCCCCTCCCCCGCGCCGTAGCCGCGCAGCGTCTCCCAGTACGCCTCGGCGCGGACGCCGTCCCAGCCGCGCCCGCCGAAGAGGTCGTACGCCATCGGGAAGAAGGGGTTGTGACGCTCGACGGCGTTGCGAACGTAGAACGGCGATCCGAGGACGAGCGCGCCGCCGAGGAAGCGCGCCGCACGCGCCACGGCGGCGCGCTGGCCCTCCGCGTCGCGTCCGAGCGCGTCGAGGACGAGCGCGGCGGCGAGGAGGACCGCCCACGCGAGGCCGGTGTACTTGGTGCTGATCGCCATCGCGGCGAAGAGGGCGGCCGGCGCGCCCGAGGCGCGGTCGCCCGCGGCGGTGCGCACGGCGAAGGTCGTCGCGAGCGTGGCGGCGAGCACGAGCGAGGGCTCGACGTACGCCGAGCTGCCGAGCTCGACGAACGAGGGCACGAGCAGGAGGAGCACGCCGGCGAGCGGCGCGCTGGCCCGGGCGCCGAGGGTGCGCGCCAGGCCCACGGCGGCGAGCGCGGCGGCGGCGGCGCAAGCGACGCCGGCGAGGCGCGGGTCGAACCACGGATCGAAGTGCGGCGGGCCGCCGATGGTATGCAGGAGCGAGAGGGCCGACTCGTAGCCGAGCGGGAGCGACGCGAAGATGTTGTCGTCCGGCCGCACGTAGCCGCCCGCGCGCGCGAACGCGCGCGGGAGCGCGAGGTGGTAGACCATCTCGTCGCGGTCCCACGGCGGGTAGGTCGCCATCGCCGCGTAGCCGGCGAGGGCGAGCAGGGCGAGGGCGACCCAGGGGGAGAACGCGGCGCGGGGGAGCCGCAGGCGCGGGCGCGCGGCGACCAGGGACGCGGCGCAGCCCAGCGCCGTCCAGCCGACGACGGTCGCGAGGCGGAGGGTGTGCGTGAAGCCGAGGACGGCCCCGCCGACCTCGAGCCAGCCGAGGGCGAGGGCGAACGCGGCGGCCGCGCGGGTGGCGGCGTCGAGTGGGCGGGAGCTACGGCGCTGCCAGGCGTCGACCGGACCGAGGGCGCACGCGGCGAACGCGGGGAGAACGAGCGCGCGGGCGATGTCGCCGAGCCACATGCGGGGTAGCCCAGTCTCGCCCGCCGGGCATCAGTTGGCGAGGTGGCTCAGGTCGAGCATCTCCTCCGCGCTGGGCACGACGATGATGTCGCAGCGCCGGTTCTTCTGCTGCCCGTCGGCCGTGGCGTTGCTCGCCACGGGGTCCGTGTCGGCGAAGCCCGCGGCGCTCCAGTTCGACTTGGGCAGGATGCCGCCGTCGCCCACCAGGAAGAGGAGCACGGAGCGGCCGCGCATGAGCGAGAGGCCCCAGTTGTCGTGGAAGACGCCGCCATGGAGGGGCTGGTTGTCGGTGTGCCCGGCCACCTGGTAGTTGCGGCTGCGGAGCGAGGGATCGTTCGCGATGACGGCCGCGACCTTCCCGAGGATGTCCTTGCCGGCGGGGCGCAGCGTGTCCTTGCCCGTGTCGAAGAGGACGTCGCCCGGCATGGAGATGACCATCCGGTTGTGGCGGATGTGGACCGCGAGCCCCACCTTCGTGAGCGCGTCCAGCTTGTGCCGGAGGAGCTCGAAGCGCGCCTTGATCGCCTCGAGCTGCCGCGCCCTCGCCTTGTACTCGTCGAGCGCCTTCGTACGGTCGGCGAGCGAAGACTCGAGGTTCGCCGTCTGGACGCCCATCCGCTGGAGATCGGACTCGAGCTGGGCGACCCGCGCCTTCGCCTCTTTGATCTCCGCGTCCTTGGCGGTGACCATCTCGTCGTACTTGTGGAGCTGGGCCTGCCACTCATCCTCCGAGTGGCCGCAGCCGAGGGCCATCGCGGGCAGGAGGGCGAGCAGAGGGGATCAGGCGTCGGTTCATGAGGACCTCCTCGGGGTTTGCGCCGCGGACTCTATCCGCAGACGCGAGACGCGCTCAACCCATGCGCACGCTTTTCGCCCGCGGCAACCTGGTCACTCGTGTGCCCGCCCACGACGTCCGCCTTGCACGTTGCGCCAGCCAAAGCGTCGAGGCCACGTGCATCGTCCACCGAACCGCGACCGCGAGGGAGCGGGTGCCAGGCCTTTGCACGCAAGGCGTCTCAGCGTGCAAGGGCCTGGCACCCGCTCCCTTGCGGTCGCGGTTCGGTAGAGGGATGCGCGGCGCGGAGCTACTTCTTGCGGAGCTTCGCCGCGACGGCCTCGGGGGTGAAGCCGAACTCCTTCTGCAGCACCTTGTCCGGCGCCGAGGCGCCGAACCCGTCGTGCCCGACGACCACCCCGCCGGGGCCCACCACGCCGCGCCAGGGCTCGGTCACGCCGATCTCGACGACGGCGCGCCGCGGCCCCTCGGGGAGCACGGCGTCGCGGTAGGCCGCGTCCTGCCGCTCGAAGAGGCTCCAGCACGGCGCGGAGACGACGCGCACGCGCTCGCCCTCGGCGTCGAGGATCTTCTTCGCGGCGACGGCGATCTCGACCTCCGACCCCGTGGCGATGATGATGAGCGTCGGAGTGCCCGAGGCCTCCGCGAGCACGTACGCGCCCTTCATCATCGTGCGGTTGTCGAAGCCGGCCGGGCGCGGGATGTTCGCGAGCTTCTGCCGCGAGAGGGCCATCACGGTCGGCCCGTCCTTGCGCTGGATGGCGTGGGCCCAGGCCATGGCGCACTCCAGCGCGTCGCACGGGCGAACGAAGTCGACGTTGGGGATGACGCGGAGCGCCCAGTAGTGCTCGACCGGCTGGTGGGTCGGCCCGTCCTCGCCCAGGTACACGCTGTCGTGCGTGAAGACGAAGATCGACTGGAGGTGGCTGAGCCCCGCGAGGCGGATCGCCGGGCGCATGTAGTCGCTGAAGACGAGGAACGTCGAGCCGAAGGGGATGAACCCGTCGGACGCCGCCATGCCGTTCATGAACGAGCCCATGGCGTGCTCGCGGATGCCGAAGTGGATGTTGCGCCCGCCGAACTCGCCCTTGTGGATCGCCGGCGAGCCCTCGATGTACGTCTTGGTGGAGGGGTTCAGATCGGCCGAGCCGCCCACCAGCGAGGGGACGAGCGCGGCGGCGCGCTGCTCGACGATCCCCGCCTGCGCGCGCGTGGCCGCGTCCTTGGCCGGCGCGGCCTTGCACAGCTCCTCGAGCAGGTCGGCCGGCACCTCGCGCGCCATCGTCTTCTTGTAGAGGTCGACGTCGGCCCCGCCCTTCGCGGTGAAGCCCTCCACCACCTTCTTCCAGTCCGCGTGGGCGCGCGCCCCGTCCTTCGCCCGATCGGCGAAGAGGGCACGCACCTCCTCCGGCACGAAGAAGGTCTCCGCCGGCCAGCCGTACGCCGCCCGCGTCGCCGCCATCGCCTTCTCCCCGAGCGGCTCGCCGTGCGCCTTCTCGCTGTCCTGCTTGGGCGAGCCGATCCCGATGTGGGTGCGGGACACGATCAAGGACGGGCGGGCCGGCTCGGCCACCGCCTTGGCCAGCGCGTCGCGGATCTGCTGGGTGTCGTGGCCGTCGATGTGCTGCACGTACCAGCCGTACGCCTCGTAGCGCTTGCCGACGTCCTCCGAGAAGGCAAGCTCGGTCTTGCCGTCGATCGTGATGTGGTTGTCGTCGTAGAAGAAGACGAGGTTGTCGAGGCCGAGGTGCCCGGCCAGGCTCGAAGCCTCGCCGGAGACGCCCTCCATGAGGTCGCCGTCGGAGCAGAGGCCGAAGACGCGCGCCGTGGAGATGGGCCCGTGGCCGTTGAAGCGTGCGGCCAGCATCTTGATGCTCGCGGCGATGCCGACGGCGTTGGAGATGCCCTGCCCGAGCGGGCCGGTGGTGACCTCCACGCCCGGCGTGAGGTGCAGCTCGGGGTGGCCCGGCGTCCTCGACCCCCACTGGCGGAAGTGCTTCAGCTCGTCGAGCGTGAGGTCGTACCCCGCGAGGTGGAGGAGCGAGTAGAGCAGCATGGACGCGTGGCCGCAGGAGAGGACGAAGCGGTCACGGTCGAACCAGTGCGGGTCGGCCGGGTCGTAGCGGAGCTGCCGCGTCCAGATCTCGAAGGCGATCTGGGCGAGCGCCATCGGCGTGCCGGGGTGGCCGGAGTTGGCCTTCTCCACGCCGTCCACGGCGAGCATCCGGATGGTGTTCACCGCCTTCTCGACCAGCTTCGCGTCGTACGTGCGCATGGGCTCCTCCAGCCGTGGGTTGGGTGACCGGAGGGGGGTCTAAGCCAACCCGTCCCGGAAAGGAAGCGCGCGCTCGCACGCCCGCCCGCTGGCCCGGCGAACGGAGCAGGCGACCCGCCTCCTCGAAGGGAGCACCCCGCTCCTCGAAGCGGGCATCCCGCTCCTCGAAGCGAGCACCCCGCTCCTCGAAGCGAGCACCCCGCTCCTCGAAGCGAGCACCCCGCTCCTCGAAGCGGCCACCCCGCTCCTCGAAGCGGCCACCCCGCTCCTCGAAGCGAGCACCCCGCTCCTCGAAGCGAGCACCCCGCTCCTCGAAGCGAGCACCCCGCTCCTCGAAGCGGCCACCCCGCTCCTCGAAGCGGGCACCCCGCTCCTCGAAGCGGCCACCCCGCTCCTCGAAGCGGCCACCCCGCTCCTCGAAGCGGCCACCCCGCTCCTCGAAGCGGGCACCCCGCTCCTCGAAGCGGGGACCCCGCTTTTTAAATCTCGATCCGGTCCCCCGGGGCCGGGATGCTCGCCTGCCCCAGCCCGTTCTGCGCCATCAGCCCGGCGAGGATCTCCTGCGGCTTCGGATCCCCGTGCACCAGCACGATCCGGTCGAGCTTGCCCCGCCGGCTCTTGGCCGCGACGGAGGCGGCGTAGCCGAGGAGATCCTTCTGGTCGGCGTGCGCGCTGAACCCGTTCAGCACCACCACCTCCGCCCGCCGCTCGCGCTCGACGCCGAAGATCTTCACCCGCGCGCGCTGCTCGACGAGGCGCCGCCCCAGCGTGTGCTGCGCCTGGTAGCCGACGATGAGGATCGTGTTCTTCGGATCCTCCACCGAGGCCTTGAGGTGGTGCAGGATGCGGCCCGCCTCGCACATCCCGCTCGCGGAGACGATGATGGACGGCTCCGGGTCCGCGTCGATGGCCTTCGAGTCCTCCACCGAGTCGACGTAGTGGAGGTCGGGGAAGTCGAAGGGCGAGTCGTGGCCGCTCATCATGGCGCGGGTCTCGGCGTCGTAGCACTCGGGGTGGAGCTTGAAGATGTCGGTGATCTTCACCGTCAGCGGCGAGTCGACGTACACCTTCATCCGCGGGATCTGCCCCTTCTGCTGGAGCTTCTTCAGCGAGAAGACGACCTCCTGCGCGCGCTCGAGCGCGAACGAGGGGACCAGGAGCTTGCCGCCCCGCGCGTGGGTGCGGACGACCGCGCGCGCCAGATCCTCGTCCATCTTGTCGGTGCCGTCGTGGAGGCGGTCGCCGTAGGTGCTCTCCGTGATCAAGAGGTCCACGCCCTCGGGGACCTCCGGATCGCGGAGGATGGGGCGGTCGTACCGGCCGAGGTCGCCGGTGAACGCGAGGCGCTTCTCCACGCCGTCCTCCTCGAGATCGAGCACGGTGACGGCGCTGCCGAGCACGTGCCCCGCGTCGAGGAAGCCGAGGCGCACGCCGTCGGCGATGGGGACCCTGCGGCGGTACGGCACCGAGATGAAGCGGGAGATGGCCTCGATGACGTCCTCGTCCTCGTAGAGCGCCTCGACGAGCGGGTCGTGGCGGCCCGCCTTCTCCGCCTGGCGGTTCAGGAAGCGCGCGTCGGAGAGCTGGATGGCCGCCGCGTCCCGGAGCATCACGGCGCACAGGTCGCGCGTGGCGGGCGTGGCGTAGATGGGGCCGTCGTAGCCGTTCTTGACGAGCATCGGCAGCGCGCCCGAGTGGTCGATGTGCGCGTGGGAGAGCACCACGGCGTGGATCGAGCGGGCGTCGATGGGCAGGTGCCGGTTCCGCTCGAACGACTCGCGCCGCTGGCCCTGGTAGAGCCCGCAGTCGAGCAGGATGTTTGCGCGCTTGGTCCGGAGGAGGTGCATCGACCCGGTGACGGTCCGGGCCGCGCCGTGGAACTCGAGGAGCATCGACCCGGCAGACTAGTCGAGCCCACCGAGAGCAACAGCAACTTTCCCATCCCGTTCCCGTTCCCGTTCCCGTTCCCGTTCTGCTGGCGAATCGGGAGCGGGAACGGGAGCGGGAACGGGAGCGGGAACGGGAGCGGGAACGGGAAGGCGCGCCACCGACGATCCCCCCTGCAAGGCTGCGGCCCGCATGTATACTGCGCCGCCGCAGCGCGTCGCACGGGGCCTTGAATGCCCACGGGGCGGCGGGCATCGGATGGAGAGGCCAGAAGAAGGACCACGATGAGAGCGGCGATTTCGACCTCCCGCGGGGCGCGATGGACGGCCTCGGCCTGAACGCGTACCGCGGCCGCCGCGTGCTGGTCACGGGCCATACCGGGTTCAAGGGCTCATGGCTCGCGCTCTGGCTGGCCGAGGCGGGCGCCCAGGTGGCCGGCCTCTCGCTCCCCCCGCCCGAGGGCCCGGGTCACTTCAAGGCCTCCGGCGTTCAGGGCCGCGTCGCGCACCGCGAGGGCGACGTCCGCGACCTCGGCGCCGTCGAGGCGGTGTTCGCCGAGCACGCGCCGGAGGTGGTCTTCCACCTCGCGGCGCAGGCGCTGCGTGATCCCGTCGTACACCGACCCCAAGGCCACGTTCGACACGAACGTGGGCGGCACGGTCAACGTGCTCGAGTGCGCGCGGGCGTCGAAGAGCGTGCGCGCGGTGGTCATCGTCACGAGCGACAAGTGCTACGAGAACCGCGAGTGGGCCTACGCCTACCGGGAGGACGACGCCCTCGGCGGGCACGACCCGTACAGCGCCAGCAAGGGCGCCGCCGAGATCGTGGTCTCCGCCTACCGGCAATCGTTCTTCCACGAGGAGGGCCGGCCCGGCCTCGCCAGCGCGCGCGCCGGCAACGTCATCGGCGGGGGCGACTTTGCGCCGTACCGCATCGTCGCCGACTGCGCGCGCGCGCTGTCCGGGGGCGAGCCAATCCTGGTGCGCAACCCGAGGAGCGTGCGGCCCTGGCAGCACGTGCTCGAGCCGCTCGGCGGCTACCTCGCGCTGGGGGCGAAGCTCCTCGCCGAGCCGCGGCGCTACGGCGACGCCTTCAACTTCGGCCCCGCCCCCGGGCGCGAGGTCGACGTGGAGGCAGCTCGCGCGGCTCTTCGCCTCCGCGTGGAACGCCTTCACCCCCGGGAACCCCGGCAGCGGCTTCGTGAGGATCGACGACGCCGCTCGCACGGCGCACGTGCACGAGGCCGGGCTGCTGCGCCTCGCGTGCGAGAAGGCCGCGCACGTGCTCGGCTGGCGCCCCGCGCTCGAGGGCCGCGAGGCAATCCGCTGGACGGCGGAGTGGTACCGCGCGTGGCACACCTCCGGCCGCCGCGACGGGGAGATGGCGGGCGCCTCGCTCCGCCAGAATCGCCGAGTACGTGCGGAGGTACGAGGAGAGGGCCCAAGCATGATCGAGGGCGTGAAGGTCTTGCCGCTGAAGCGGATCCCGGACGAGCGCGGGATGATCGCGCACATGCTGCGCGTGGACGATCCCCACTTCGAGCGGTTCGGCGAGATCTACTTCTCGTGGGTGTACCCGGGCGTGGTGAAGGGGTGGCACCTCCACAAGGAGATGACGCTGTTCTACTCGGTGCCCGTCGGCACCATCAAGCTGGTGCTCTGGGACCCGCGCGAGGGCCCGACGAAGGGCGAGCTGATGGAGCTCTTCGTCGGCGAGGCCAACTACGCCCTCGTGCGCATCCCGCCCGGCGTGTGGAACGGCTTCAAGGGCGTCGGCACGGAGGCTGCGATGGTGGCCAACTGCAGCGACATCCCGCACCGCGCGGACGAGATCTTGCGGACGGATCCGCACGAGAACCACATCCCCTACACGTGGGCGCGAAAGGATCGTTGAGCGTGCGAGTCCTCATCACGGGCGCGTTCGGTTTCCTCGGCGGGCGGCTCGCGGAGGGCCTCCGCGCCGCGGGCGCGGAGGTCGTGCTCTCCGGGCGGCGGGTGCCGGCTTCGGCGGAGGCGTGGGCGTGCGGCTTCGAGGTGCGCCTCGGCGACCTCCTCGACGCCGACGTCCCCGCGCGGCTCACGCGCGGCGTGGACGCGGTGATCCACCTCGCGTCGCTGGACGAGAACGAGGCGGTGCAGGCGCCCGATCTCGCGCTCGCGGTGTCGGGGGACGCGACGCGGCGACTCGCGGCCGCGGCGCGCGCGGCGGGGGCCTCGCGCTTCGTCTTCTTCTCGACCTTCCACGTGTACGGCCCGACGGCGCCGAACGTGATCGACGAGGAGACGCCGACGAAGGCGGCGCACCCGTACTCCATCGCGCACCTCGCCGGCGAGGGCTACTGCCGGCAGGCGTACCTCGCGGGCTTCCCGGCCGTCGTGCTGCGGGTCTCGAACGGCTACGGGTGCCCGACGCGCGTCGACGTCGAGCGGTGGACGCTCGCGCACAACGACTTCTGCCTCCAGGCGGTCAAGGTGGGGCGCATCACGCTCAAGACGCCGGGCCTCCAGCAGCGCGACTTCGTCGCGGTGACCGACATCGTGCAGGCTGTCGAGCGCGTGCTCGCCGCGCCGCGGGAGGCGCTCGGGGAGGGCGTGTTCAACGTGGGGGGCGAGCACTCGATCTCGGTCTTCGCGCTCGCCCAGGTGGTGCAGGCGCGCGCGCAGAGGATGCTCGGGGTCGACGTCGCCATCGAGCGACCCATCGTCTCCAGCCACCCGCCCGCCCCGCCGCCGATCGAGCCTCTCCATCGCGCGCATGCGCAAGCTCGGCTACGCGCCCGCGGGGAGCCTCGAGGTGGAGACCGATCGGCTGTTCGCGCTGCTGTCGCGGGAGGCCTCGCCAACCGTGGACGCCGCCCTCCCTGCCGGCGGCACCCCGGCGCCCCCGCCGCCGATGCCCCGCGCCCGCGTCGATGCCTAGGCTCGTCGTCGTCTCCTCGGGCGCCCTCAACTGGCCCCACCGCAAGCCCTACGACGTGCTCGGCCGCGAGCCGGGGTGGGACGTGCACATCGTCGCGCCCGCGCGCGTTCCCCTCGTCGACGGGCGCGACAAGCTCTGCGAAGAGCACCGCGAGGGCGCGGCCTACACGCTGCACAAGCTCGAGACGAGCGGCTCGCGCTCCGGCCGCTCGTCGTGGTACCGCGGCCTCGCCCCGCTGCTCCTGCGGCTCCGGCCCGAATTCGTCTTCGTCGAGTACGACCCTGGCAGCCTGCCGGTCCTGCACGCGTGGGCCGCTTCGAGGGCGTGGGGGGCCAAGGTGTTCGCGTACACGCCGGAGAACATCCTGCGCGACCGGTGGGCGGACGCGCGCCGGAACGCCGCCTCCCTCCGCCTGCGCGAGGCGGTGCGCGACACGCTCGTCGCGGGCTTCACCGCCGCGGGCGCGACGGCGAGCGCGGGCCTCGCGTGCCTGAACGAGGAGGGCGCGCGCATCTACGCCGAGTCGTGGGGGTGGAGGAAGCCGATCACGGTCGTGCCGCTCGGGACCGACCTGGAGCTCTTCCGCCCGATGGACGCCGCCGCGCTCCGCCGCTCCCTCGGTCTCGAGGGCGGCTTCGTCGTGGGGTACTTCGGCCGCGTGATCCCCGACAAGGGCGTCAAGCTGCTGGTGGACGCGCTCGCCGAGCTGCCGCCCTCGTTCAAGCTGCTCCTCGACATGTACTTCGAGCCCGACAGCTACGCCGAGGAGGTCGTCCGGCGCGCGGAGGAGCTCGGCGCGAAGGATCGGGTCGTCACGTTCGACGTGCCCCACGGCGAGGTCTCCCGCTACATGAACTGCTGCGACGCGCTCGTGCTGCCGTCGGTCTCCACGCCGCGATGGAAGGAGCAGTACGGGCGCGTGCTGCCGGAGGCGATGGCCTGCGGCGTGCCCGTCATCGGCTCCTCGTCGGGGAACATCCCGGCCATGATCGGCGACGCCGGGATCATCGTGCCGGAGAGCGACCCGCACGCCATCGCGGCCGCGCTGCGCTCGCTCGCGGACGACCGCGACCTCTACGCGCGGCTGGTCGCGGCCGGGCGCCGGCGGGTGGAGGAGCACTTCTCGATCGAGGTGCAGGTGAAGAAGCTGAAGGAGCTGCTCCTGGGCGCGCAGGCGTAGGTTCCGAACCCCGCGCGCTTCACATCGTCGGGCAGGGCGTGCCGAGGGGCTGAGGCGCCGGCACCACCGCCTTGCCCATCGCGAGAAAGGTGGAGAGGAAGCAGCCGTACTGGTACTTCACCGAGTCGAGCTGCGAGTAGAGGGCGTGCGGGTCGTACACGCCGTCGCCCTTGTACTGCACGACGGTGCCCGTGTAGCTCGTCTTGCCGTCGTCCGACGTCACGTCGTTCACGACCGAGTAGGGGATGATCCCGTCCCGCCCCTCGAGCTTCAGCGCGTCCTGCATCGTGGACCAGATCACCTGCCCCGCCTCCTTGTGCCCGTAGGCGGTCGCCATCGCGTCGTACGTCGGCTCGGGGAAGTACGAGTCGCCCTGCCCGACCGGCTCGTAGATGGGGCGCACGGGGTGGCCGGGGAGCGGGCGGCGGGCCAGGCGGGGCATCGAGACCATCGGGTCGACCGTCTCGGCGGCGGTCTCGAACAGGTTCAGGCCGGGGTGCAGGAAGGTGAGCGGCGCGTGGGTGCCGAGCAGCACGGTGCCGACCAGGCTGGAGACGTTCGGGAAGAGCGGGGTGATGAGGATGAAGTGGCTCCAGTACCCGCCGGCCCCCGTGGGCACGGCGGCGCGGATGCGCGGCTCCACGGCGCTGATCAGGTTCGTGTACATCCCGCCCATCGACTGCCCCTGGGCGAAGACGTTGGCGCCGTCGAACTTGTACGACGTCGCTCCGGCAGGCAGCGACACGCCCGTGCACGCGGCGATGATCGATGGGTCGATCTGCAGCTTCAGGAGCGCGTCGAGGAACATGTGCTGCTCGAGGATCCCCTGGCGGAACGTGTCGCGCATCGCGGCGAGGTTGTTGAGGTTGAGGTACGCCGTGTCGCTCGCGTTGGGGAGGCGCTCGGGGTTGACCGGCAGCGCGCTGCCCGCCATCGCGAAGCCGAAGGGGGCGAGCACGTAGGCCGGGCCCTGCCCGGGAATGTTGCAGCCCATGACGCACATCGGGTCCCCCATGTTGCAGCTCGCCGTGCCGTTCCAGCCGTCGGGCACGCAGCCGGGCGCGCAGCCGGCGTAGTTCGGCGCGCCCATCGGCACCCACGTCCCCCGGTCGGCCAGCGCGGTGCTGAGCCCGCCCGAGCCGTGGAAGTAGTCGACGAGCGGGAAACCGTTCGCCGGCATCGTGCCCTTGGGGATGCTGATGCAGACGGGCGCGGCCTCCGTCCGCTGCTCGACGGGGAGGCCGTCGCTCCCGAACTGGAAGAGCCCCTCCGTGTCGAACGGCGGCGTGCCCTGCTGGAACTGCGGGTACGTCACCGTCGCGAGGAGCTCGCAGTACCGATCCTGGAGGGCCGCGTTCGCCGGGTTGAACGAGAGGTTGTCGATGGTGATGGGGTACTTCTGGGCGATCTTCGCGGCGAGCGCGGCCGTGTCCGCGACCACGTCGCCGGTGGTGAAGACCGTCGCCGCCGCGACCTGGGTCGGGTCGACGCCGATCGTCTTCAACGTCTGCCAGAGCGGCGCATAGAGCGCGAGCGCGGCCGCGCCGTTCGTCCCCGAGGGCGCCTTGCCGGCCACGAGATTCGGCGAGCGCGGCGGGCACGCCGAGCGGGTGCCCGGCGGCGTCCTTCAGCGAGCGCATCACGACGAAGGCATACTTGACGCCCGGGAGGAGCACGAAGCCGGGGCGCGGCGCGGCGGCGAGCATGTTCGCGGACACCCACCCGTCGGCGGGCGGCGTGGTCGCGACGGTGGGGACGAGCGCGCCGCGCTCCGGCGACGCCGGGTCGACGTCGACGAGCAGGATCGGGGAAGACTTGTCGGCCGGGACGACGTTCGAGTCGTCGAGCGCCGGCAAGGCGCCGTCGAAGGCGAAGTACGCCACGGGCACCGTGGTGAAACCCGGGTGCTGCATCGCGACCTGCACGAGCGGGGGGATGGTCTCGAGGGTCGACGGGAACGGCAGGCCGGTCAGGTCGGGGGTGCCGTTCTTGGTGAGGCGAAGATCCGACGGGTAGGGGAAGTCGTAGAAGTGGGCCTGCGCGCCGAGGTCCGCGCCGAGGTCGAACGACGCCGTGGTGGCCGTGCTGGATGCGCCTCCGGTGCCGGCGCCGCCGCCCGTCCCGGCCCCGCCCGCGCCCCCGGTGCTGCTCGTGCTGCCCGCGCTGCTGCTGCTGCTGCTGCCGGTGTTGTTCTGGCTGTTGCCGCCGCACGCCGTCACGAGGAGCGCCGCGAGGACCGAAGCACGAGAGACCCGCATGCCCGGATCATATCCGAGGCCGGCCGCCGTCACTCCGTCTTCTCGGCCAGCGATGCGTACGTCGTGCTCGGGTCCAGCGCGCTCCCGAGCGTGTAGTAGATCGAGCTGGGGTCGGGCGTCACGCTGAAGCAGTTGGGGGACGCGTAGAGCATCTGTCCCGCGGGGATCGCCGTACCGGTAGCGTACGCGGCGGTGACCGTGTCCTGGCTGCACGCATCGGCCGCGGGCGTGACCATCACGATGCTCGACGGCGCAGGGGTGGGGCAGCCAGGGTCGGTGTACTGGGGGAAGACCTGCTGGGTGCAGCTCGAGTCCGCGTAGTAGGGCGAGTTGTCCGAGTAGTAGAAGAGCGCGCTCTGCGGCACGCACCGGAGCGTCATGTCGGAGAACATTTTGACCTGGCAGGACTCCCCGCCGGAGCCGCCCGACATGGTGTCCCAGAAGCCCCCGGGCAGCCCGGGCGTGAGCAGCTCGCCGGCGGTGGTGGTCAGGGCCAGCGCACGGAGGCGGCCGGTGCCGATCTTGGCGAAGCCCATGGGCGCGAACGTGGACGGGTCGAGCTTTGCGCCGAGCGTGTAGTAGCGGTCGCCGCTCGTGTCCGTGTGGCAGTTGCAGGAGCCGGACGCGGCGTCCAGCGAGCAGATGTTGCCCGCCGTCACGTCGGTCCCGGTCGCGTAGAAGGTGGCCGTCCCGAGGTCGCACGTGGTCTGGTTCGCCGGGTAGGAGACCACCACCTTCGCCGGCGGGCACATCGTGCCATTGCTGCCGTACTCCTCGGCGACCGAGGTCTTGCAGGTCGGATCGTCGAAGTAGGCCTCGTTCGGCTGGACCTGGGCGACGGCCCCCGGGATGCAGAAGAAGTTGGGGTCCTGCGGATCGCCCGAGGCGTCGAGCGTGCAGGCCTCGTCCCCCATCTTCAGGTCGTACATCTGCCCCGTGATCTGCTTCGACCCGTCGTCGCACTCCAGGAGCTCGGCGGCGAGGCGAGGACCGCGCGCCTCCTGCTTCAGCGTCGCACCGACGAACTGGGAGAGGTCCGCGACCGCGATCTGGTAGTAGTCCGACGAGGTCGTGGCGACGCACGTCGGGGGCTCTCCCTGCAGCGCGTAGACCTGGCCGGAGCCGATGTTCGCCCCGATCGAGTAGATCGTCGCCGGGGCCCCGTGGCTGACCTGGGAGATCGCCTGCTCGCAGGATCCGGTCTGCTGATCGACGACGTACGGGATCATCGCGCCGCACGTGCTGAGGACCGCCACCTTCATCGTGCAGCTCGTGTCGGAGTACGCGATGGTGTTGTTCTGGATCGGAGCGCAGTGGTACTTGCCGTCCGTGGTCGGGACGAACTGGCAGGGCCCGCCGAGCTGCGAGTCCTGCCAGTGCTCGAAGGCGACGGCCCCGTTGCCCGCGTCCTGCACGACCGCCTGGAGGCGGGAGCCGTCCACGAAGGGGGGCGTCATGGATCCGCCGCCAGTCCCCGTCCCGCCCGTGCCGGAGGCGCCGGATCCCGAAGCGCCCGCGCCGGACCCGCCGGTGCCTTTGCCCCCCGTGCTCGAGGAGCCCGTGGGGTGGCCGCCGCTGCCCGTGTTGTCGAGGTTGCGGGTCACCGGGGAGCAGCCGAAGAAGGCGGCCGCGACGAAGGCCGCGGTCCAGAGCGAGGTGGGCTTCGCGCGCATGCTGGGTATTCGCCCTCCAGGCGATCGTGCAAGGACGTCCAAGGATTCGCGACACCCGCTGCGGCGTCAACCCGCATGCCGAGCGCGATCCTGCGCGGACAATCCCGATTTCGGCAAACCTCCAGCAGGGCCTCGGGCTGCTCCGCGGCCCTCCCGGTTGCCACCTTGGCAGCCGGAGAGGGCTGCGCGTGCCGTTTCCGGCGCGCCGACGCCCCGTGGCTCCTTTCTGCCGCGCGAGAGCGGCTGGCACCGACATTGAAAGGGGGCGGCCATGGACGCGTATCGCACGCCCGCCGCCGTCGCCCCGGAGCCGCTCCCGAACGCCTGTGTCCCCGACGCTGCGGCGCCGGAGTGGCGCCACCTGACGCCGGCGCTCGTGCGGGCCGTCGGCGCCGCGGCGACGCTGTTCCTGCTCGCGAACAGCGCGTGCCTCGTCGCCGTCGCCTGGCGAGTGCTCACCGCGCCCGCGCGCGACGCGGCGCCGGGGCCTCCGCTCGTGCAGGCCGCCGCCCCGGCACCCCTCGCTTGCACACGGCCTCCCGTGCCGGCGCCTGGGCCGCTCGTGACGTGGGTCGGCGCCTCGGTGCACGGTTGGGACGAGAGCGCGCTCTCCCTGAGCGGCCCGCACGGCACCAACGACGTCGACGAGCTCTGGTCGCGCGCCCAGCGGATCCACGAGTCCTCGCCCGGCCTCCACCTCTCGCGCTCGGTGATCCCCCTCCACGCCCTCACGTCGGCGGCGCTCGGCACCGATCTCCACGTCGGTTACTGGCCCGGCCCGGGCGCCCCGGGCCTGCGCGTGACGGAGATCGACCCGCGCTCCCCCGCGGTGCGGGCCGGCCTGCGTCGAGGCGACGTGATCACGGGCGTCAACGGGGTTGCGCCGGTCACGCCCGAGCGCGTGCGAGAGGCGTGGGACGACGTGGCCGCCAGGCGGACCGCGGTGCTGGAGATCGCTCGTCCGGCCGGGACCCTCGTGCTGCGGGTCGACTTCCGGCCCTGAAGGGCCCCGAGATCAGGCGCTCTTCGCGCCTGCGCCGGCCAGCCGCTCCTCGGCCTTCAGCAGGTCCCAGATCGCGCGGGAATCGGACACGCGCGTCACCACGCGCCCGATCACGAGGACGTCCCCCACCGCGACGGTGGTCGCCTTGTTGGGCTGGAGAGCCTTGCCGTTCAGGCGCGTGCCCACCGGCGAGCCGACGTCGACGAACTCGAGCTGGCCCCCAGGCGCTTCGTGGAAGTACCCGTGCAGCTTGGAGACGGACGCGTAGCGCAGCACGATGTCGCAGTTGGGCGCCCGACCGACCGAGATCCGCTCCCGGTACGGGCTGTTCTTCGACTTGGCGATCTCGTGGATCTCCACGCCCGGCATCGCGTCGACCCCCGACTTCTGCAGCGAGGACACTTCGACGGTCTCGAAGCTGCTGGGGGGCTCGTCCTCTCCCCGATCCACCACCGCGAGGAAGTTGCCTTGCACGCTCTTCGCGAAGGTCTCTCGAGGAAGGGCACGCACCAGATCCTTGATTCCTGGCATCCCCATGTAACCCACTATACCGACGCGACACCTCCCCGCCACATCGAAACCAACCGCTCCGGACGTTCACTGTGCGTCGGTGCCACACTGGGGAGGCACCTTCGGGTGCCGCCTTTGGGTGGCGTCTTGGGATGCCGCCTTGGGATGCCGCCGAGGGCTCCCCCCAGCAGTGCCCCGCCGGGACGCATGTCCCCGGACGGCGAGGTGGCAACGGGCACCGCGGCGCTGGCCGTCGAATTTTCGTCACGAGCGCTGGTCCGTTTCCCGCAGTTGAGTTAACCAACTGACCATGCCTGCCCTGGCCCAAGATTGAGCGCGTGACGTTGGATCGGCCCCCCTCTCCCCCGCGACGTGCCGGATGTTCGAGACCCCGCTCATCGAGCGCTTCTCCCGCATCCACCCGGCCTCGCCCTTCGTCTTCTGGCTCCCCGTGCTCGGGTACGTCGCCTACCGCTCCCTCGCGGACGGCGTGGGCGTGGCCGCCTTCACCGGGCTCGTCCTCTTCGGCGCGCTGGCCTGGACCTTCGCGGAGTACACGCTCCACCGCTGGGTCTTCCATTACACGGGGCCGCGGCCGTGGCAGAGGCGCATGTTCTTCGTCCTCCACGGGGTGCACCACGACTTCCCCCAGGACGCCGACCGCCTGGTCATGCCGCTCGGCGTCAGCATCCCCATGGGCGCGCTCTTCTACGTGCTGCTCCGCCTCGCCCTGGGGCCGACGCTGGTGGGCGCAGCCTTCGTCGGCTTCGCCATCGGGTACCTGGCGTACGACGGTACCCACTACGCGGTGCACCATTTCCGGATGAGCTCGCGCCTGGGGCGGTGGCTCAAGCGCTACCACATGATCCACCACCACACGGGCGCGAACGCCCGATGGGGCGTCTCGTCGCCCCTCTGGGACTGGGTGTTCGGCACGATGGGCGAGCCCTGAACGTAGAACCCCGGGCGTCAGCCCGGTGACCGGAGCCCCGCGCGTCAGCGCGGGAACCACGCAGGGTACGTCAGGCCGAGGTGCCGGGAGGCGCGTCCGCGGGCGCGGGGCTCGGCGCCGCACGACGCAGTGCGCCGGCGTAGAAAGTGCGCAGCGTGTTGCGGCCGCAGAAGGGGCACAGCCAGCCGATGTCGAAGTGCTCGCGCTCGGCGTGGATGCTGTGCGCCGGCGCGCGCGCCTCGGAGCCGAGGTGGGCCGCCGAACCCTCCAGCACGTGACGCTGCTCGTCGAGGATCGCGGTCAGCAGCGCCTGGCACTCGCACCGGCTCGTCGCCTGGAATCGGCTCATCTCTCCGCTCTTCTCCCGTCTCGGGCCCGGGCCACTCGCGGCCCATGATCATCGGCGCCTCGGGCTTTGCCCTAGGGCCTTGCGTCTGCTTCGTGAACGCATCGCGTCGACCGGGGAACACGTCGATCCCGGTGTCGACCTCGTGCGCGGACACCTATAAATGCTAAGCGGGCTCCCCTCAAGGGCTGGTATCCTCCAGTACGCCGCGCAGCACCCTCACGACCCAAGCAGGCGCACAGGCGCCAGAACCCAGCGGGCGCCACGCGCCCCGAAACCCAGGCGGGCGCTTCCAGAAAAAAACGCCCGCGCCTCGCGCAGCGGAGGAATGATGGGAACGGGTCACAAGTTTGGACAGGCCGTGGAAGATGGATCAGGGTTGCGCCTCGTCCGACGCTGGCGGCTGCTCCTCGCGCACGACGCGACCGCCTCGACCTGCAACGCGCTGATCGACGCGATCGAGGGTGCGCTGGGCCACGTCGACGTCAACGAGTCCTCGTCGATCGACGACGCCCGCCTCGCCATGGAGGCCGCTCGCTTCGACGTCTGCATGGTCTGCCTCGATTTGCCGCCCGCGCCGCAGGGCGGCGCGCGGCTCGCGCTCGAGGTGCTGAGAGAGGGGTTGCCCCTCGTGCTCATCACGCGGAGCCTGCGCTGGGTTCCCCCGTCCGCCGCCGCGCTGCGCGACGTGCCCTGGGTGCCGCCCGACGCGACCGTCGCCGAGGTGTCGCGCGCCGTCGGCGACGCGATGGCGACGTTTGCCCCTGCCCCGCCCACGTCACGCCGGCCCGAGCTGGCCGCCGCACCGCGAAGGCCGGCGGATCTCAGGGCGCGCGCCGCGGGCGACGAGTAGCGCCCGCACCTCCGAGACGAATGGGTTCTGGTCGCCCTCCGAGCGACGCAACCGAGGCGTGGCGCACCGCGTCGGCGCGCGGCGTCCGCCCTTGCAGGGCCGCCGAATTGCGAATATACGCCGGGGCCTGGCGCTTCTTTCGTTGCTCGGAAAGGCCATTCTTGCATGAGTCTCGCGGTCGTGACTGGGGCCCCTGGCTGGCTGGGAACGCCTCTCGTGGCGGCGCTCGCCCAGGGAGCGAAGTTCCGGTCGATCACCACGTCCCCGCGCAAGGTCCGCTGCGTCGTGCTGCCCGCAGCCGACACCCGGCCGCTCGAGCAGCTCGGGCCCAACGTCGAGATCGTGCGGGCGGACCTCCGTGATGCCCGCTCGCTCGCGGGCGCCTGCGCAGGCGCGACGACCGTCTTCCACGCCGCCGGCATCGTCCACCCCCAGAAGGTGCAGGAGCTCTACGACGTCAACGTCGGCGGCACCCGCGCCCTGCTCGACGCCGCGATCGAGGCCAAGGCCAAGCGCTTCATCCTGGTGAGCTCGAACTCGCCGGCCGGCCTCAACGAGTCCGCGGGCCGGCTGATGGTCGAGGACGACCCGCCCCGCCCCTACCTCAACTACGGCCTCTCCAAGCTCCAGGCCGAGTGGGTCGTCAACGACGCCCACCGCGCCGGCCGCATCGAGAGCGCCATCGCCCGGCCGTGCTGGTTCTACGGGCCCAACCAGCCAGCCCGCCAGTCCAAGTTCTTCCGGATGATCAAGGGCGGCAAGCCGGTGGTGATCGGCCGCGGGGACAACCTCCGGAGCATGAGCTACATCGACAACTCGGTGCAGGGCCTGCTCCTGCTCGAGGCGGTCGAGAAGGCCGCAGGGCACACGTACTGGATCACCGACCGGCGCCCCTACTCGTTCATCGAGATCCTGGAGACGGTGGCCAAGATCCTCCAGGTGGAGATCCGGCCGCGCTACCTGCCGAAGATGGGCTCCGACGTGGCGCGCTTCGTCGACTCGGTGCTCCAGATGGCGGGCCTCTACCAGCAGGAGATCCACGTCGCCGGCGAGCTGGCGGAGTCGATCGCCGTCTCCATCGCCGCGGCCAAGGCCGACCTCGGCTACGACCCCGAGATCGAGCTGGAGGAGGGCATGCGCCGCTCGATCCAGTGGTGCCACGACAACGGCCAAGCGATCTAGTCATGGGCTCTGCTCGCCGCGCGCTGGTGACCGGGGGCTCGGGGTACTTCGGCTGCGTCGTGGTCGAGGCGCTCCGGGCGCGCGGGTACGAGGTCACGGTCTTCGACCTCGTGGACGTGGAGGACCGCGCGCCGGACGTGCGCTTCGTCCAGGGCGACATCCGCGACGCAGCGGCCGTCGCCCGCGCGTGCGAGGGCGTCACGGTCATCCACCACAACGTCGCGCAGGTCCCCATCGCCAAGGACCGGGAGCTCTTCGAGAGCGTCAACGTCGGCGGGGCACGGAACCTCCTCGAGGCGGCGGAGCGGCAGAAGGTCGAGAAGGTCGTGATGGTCTCGTCGAGCGCCGTCTTCGGCGTCCCGTCGAAGAACCCGGTGGACGAGACCGTCGCCCCCCGCCCGCGGGAGGCGTACGGCGCCGCCAAGCTCGAGGCCGAGCGCATGGCGGGGGGCTACGCGCGCCGCGGCCTCGACGTCACCATCGTCCGCCCCCGGACCATCCTGGGCCACGGCCGCCTCGGCATCTTCCAGATCCTCTTCGAGTGGGTGCGGAAGGGGCGGCCCGTCTACGTGCTCGGCAAGGGCGACAACCGCTACCAGTTCGTACACGCGGACGACCTCGCGGATGCCTGCGTCCGGGCCGGCGAGCGCCCCGGGCCGGCCACGTTCAACGTCGGCGCCGAGCGCTTCGGCACGATGCGCGAGGTGCTCACGGCGCTCGTCCGCCACGCGGGCACCGGGAGCGTGGTCCGTTCGCTCCCGATGGGCCCGACCGAGCGGGCGATGGAGATCACGAGCCTCCTCGGCCTCTCCCCCCTGGGCCCGTACCACTCGCTCATGTACGGCCGCGAGATGTTCTTCGACGTGACGCCGGCGAAGGAGCTGCTCGGCTGGCGCGCGACGCGGAGCAACGACGAGATGATCATCGAGTCGTACGACTACTACGTGAAGAACCGCGAGGAGATCCTCGGCCGGCGCGGCGCGTCGCACCACCGCTCGCCGATCAAGCAGGGCATCCTGCGGGTGCTCGAGCTCCTCCCGTGACCGCCCCCGTGAGCGACGGGGCGAGCCTCTCGGCGGCGTCGGTCGGCCTCGCGCTCGGCACGGTCGCGCTCAACAGCGGCGCGCAGATCCTCCTCCGCGGCGCGGCGCTCCGCGGCGCCACGCCCACCGAACCACTCAGCCTCCTCAAGAGCCCGCTCTTCATCATCGCCCTCGCGGCGTATGCGCTCAGCGTCCTCACCTGGCTCTCCGTGCTGCGGAAGGTGCCGCTCAGCGTGGCCATGCCCTTCGTGGCGCTCACGTACGTCGTCGTCCCGCTCGCGGCGTGGGCCGCGTTCGGCGACCCGATCTCCCTGCGGACGGTGGGCGGCACCGCGCTGATCATCGCCGGCGTCCTGGTGGTGGCGGTGCGATGAGCCGCCCGGTCCGGTCGCGCCGGAGCTTCTACACCGAGCTTCCCCGCGTGGATCGTCTTCGCGTACTGCTTCGGCCTCCTCTTCATCGCCCACCGCTTCTTCTGCTCGCCCGCGCTGCTGCTCCACCACCTCGACGAGGCGTACGTCAACGCGTTCGCCTGGCGGATGAACCTGGGGCACATGCTGCCCTACGTCGACGCGGTGAGCCACCGCGGCCCCGTCATGTACTGGCTGGTCGCCATCGCGCAGCGCTTCGGCTCGCCGACGAGCTGGATGCCCATCCGCGTGGCCGCGGCGATCTGCGGGCTCTCCACCGTGCTCTTCGCCTTCCTCGCGGCGGCGCGGGCGGGGCGCGCGCTCGCAGGGGCGATCGCGTGCCTCGCGCTCGCGGTGGTGGATCTGCTCGCGATGTGGCCGATCGACGGGCTCGCGTACAACGGCGAGCAGGCCTCGAACGCCTTCATGATGGCCGCGCTCCTCTGCCTCGTCGCCGGGCTCGAGCCGCGCGCGAGAGAGGACGCGGGCCCCGCCCGCCCCGAGCCCTCGCTGCGGCTCGTGGCGGCCGCCGGCGCGCTCGCGATGCTGAACGCGCTCAGCAAGCAGCTCGGCGCGGTCGCGGTCTGCACGATGGGCATCTGGGTCATCATGACGGCGTGGGGCCGCCCGGGCCTCACCCGCCGGAAGCGCCTCTGGCTCGTGGGTGCGTACGGCGGGGGCGCCCTGCTCGTGCTCGGGGCGGTGATCGCGCGCTACGCCGCGGCCGGCGAGGTCAAGACCTTCGTCTATTACCTGTTCCAGTACAACGCGAACGTCTACCTCGCGCCGTACAGCCACCAGGCGCGGGTCGATCACTACGCGTGGTGGATCGACAACCACGCGGTGCTCTTCGGCATCCTCGGCCCGATCGGGATGTGGGCCGCACTCCGCCCCGTCTCCCGCGGCCCGCGCTTGCGGGACCTGCCGCGCGCCTACGACGAGGACGGCTTCGTCCCCACCGTGGGGATCTCCGCGCTGGCCCTCGCCCTCGTGTGCAACGCCGCGATGCGCGACTTCACCCACTACTACCTGCAGGCCGTCCCGTGGCTGGGCCTCCTGCTCGGCGTCGTGGTCGACAGCGCCCTCGCGACGCCCCGGCCCGCGCTCCGCGACGCCCTCGTGCGCTTCCTGATCGCCGCGCCGGTGTTGCTCCTCCTCGACGTGAGCACCGCGCGCCGCATGACGCACTACGCGGGCGACATCCGTGAGAAGCGGGGCTTCGGCGACGGCCACGACTCGGCCATCTGCAAGTTCGTACACTCGAGGTCACGCCCCGAGGACGCGATCTTCATCTGGGGCTTCGACCCGAAGTACTACACGGCCTGCGCGCGCCGCCCCGCCTCGCGCTACGTCTTCACCACGTTCGTCGCGGGCTACGTGCCCTGGTTCGACAGCGCGTCGAAGGCCGACGACGAGGCCCGCGCCGCCCCCGGCTCCCGCGAGCTGCTCATCGCCGACCTGGAGGCCACGCGCCCGCCCATCATCCTGGACATGCCCCGGTCGATGGGCAACCGCTCGATGCGCCGCTACGACAAGCTGGCGCACTACCTCACCGACCACTACTGCCCGGCGGGAAAGCTGCAGGGCGACGTCGAGACCTTCCTGCGGCGGAACGAGAAGGGCGCCTGCCCGCTGGGGAGCAAGTGAGGCGCCGCCGGAATTGAACCGCCAAGACGCCAAGGCGCCAAGACGCAAAAAAGCAAAGCAGAAATCATCTTCTTGGCGTCTTGGCGTCTTGGCGGTTCAATCTCTTTCTCGAACAGGTCTTCAGTACAGAACGACGTGATCGCAGAGCAGGTGGGCCCAGGACCCCTCGTCCTCGTCGATGAGCGCGAGCTGCGCCTCCTGCCCACGGAACTGGCGCACGTCCCACACCCAGTGCGTCAGGATCTCGTTCTCCTCGAAGATCCCGATCGCGGTCCGCACCGCGCGCCCGCCGACCCGGAGCTCGGCTCGCGTGCCATACCGGTACCCGCCGCCGATGCGGAGCGACATGTGGTCGCGGTCGATCACGAACTTGGGCGAAACGATCGTCCCGCGCGCCTTGTCCTTCTTGCTCGGGGAGTACGAGTTCGCCAGGTGCTTGCCGACCGCGGCGAAGATGTCGTTCTGCCCCGAGGGCTTGGCGGTCGTGATCCGGAACGCGTCCCCGGTGATGGTCCAGCCGGCCAGCGACTCGAAGTCGAAGAGCAGGTGCCCGTTCTTCTCGTCGTCGTTCCACCGCATCAGGTAACGCGGGGAGCTCACCTCGCCCAGCTCGGTCGCCGGGGCCTCGAGCCGCTCCTCGAACTGGAAGCGCTTCGCCATCTCCCGCGCCGTCCACGGGAGCTCGTTGCCGCTGAGCAGGGCCCAGCGGGGCTTGATGCGGTCGATGTAGCGGGCGAGGTCGGTGTCCGTGTAGTCCGCCCACCACAGGTCGAGGTACGGCATGTCGCTCCACGTGAGGGTGTCGTGACCGTCGTGGATGGGCATGAAGGGGTGCCTGGAGCAGACGACGCCGCCGTCCAGCGCCTTCACGCGGGCGTTGAACGCCTCGGCGCGGTGCACCGTGTCGGCGGTCGGGATGAAGCGCGAGGGCTCGTAGCGGCGGGCCAGGAGGAAGGCCGCGGCCGCGACGACGAGCCCCGCCTGGAGGGCGAGCGCCGCGCGTTGGCGGCTGGAGAAGGCGGTGACGAGGTTGGCGGCGACGAAGGCCGTGGCCGGGCCGATGAGGAAGACGATGGGTACGAAGTCGTTCGAGAAGCCGCCCAGCTTGGCGTAGGGGAGCATGCTGGCCGGGATGGCGAAGATGAGCATGCCCAGCCAGAGCGTCGCGCGCCGGGAGAGCTTGCCGCGGACGGCGAGGGCGAGGGCGACGATCGGGACGAACGGCACGAAGGGCGCGAACGTGAACAGGCGCTTCATGCCGTCGACGAAGCGGTCGCGGAGCACCGGGTGCGTGGCGACCAGCCCGACGGTGTGGAGCCAGAACCAGCCGTGGCTCGAGAACTGGAGCCCGACGAGCACGAGCGCGCAGGCGGACGTGCCGCCCAGCGCGAGGAGGACGCCGGTCCTCGGGTGCCGGGCGAAGCAGAAGAGGACGAGCCAGACCGGGAAGAAGACGGCCGGCTGGCGCGTGTAGACGATGGCGGCGATCAGGATTCGAGAGCAGCACGACGCGGCCGAGGCTCAACGCGCCCACCCGGGTCGAGGGGTAGAGGGCGTCCACGCCGGCGGTGTCGGGCGTGGGGAGGGTGCCATCGACGACCGTGGCGGCGAGGAGGCAGAGGAAGAGCGCCATCGTGTCCTCGCGGACGAGCGTGTAGAAGCTCTCGACCACGGGCACGCCCGCCGCCGCGCACCCCACCGCCAGCGCCGCGAGCGCCCAGCCCTCCATCCGCCCGCCGACGTGGCGGACGAGCGCCCGCGTCACCAGCGCCGCCGCGCCGAGGAACCAGAGCAGCGACACCGTGCGGGCCATGGCGTAGTCGAGCCCGACGACGCGACCGAGGAGGCTCAGCGTGAAGGTGTAGCCGGGCGGGTGGTTGACCGGGAGAAAGCCGTCGCGGAACGAGCCGTAGACGGACAGCCCCTTCATGTAGCGGTACGCCTGGTAGAGCGCGGTGCCCTCCAGCCACTCGATGTCGAAGGGGTAGCGCACGGTCCCCGCGAAGACGCGCCCCATGAGCCAGAGCTGGTACCCCGCGCCGGCCGCGGCCACCGCCAGGCACGCGGCGCCGATCCTGATCCTCCAGTTGCTCTTCGCCATGTGGGGCCGTCACCCCACCAGGAGCGCGCTTGCCATCGAGCGGTTCGAGGCGATCGCCTGCCCCCCTCGACCAACGACGAGCACGCCGACGTCGACGACCTCCGGGAACAGGTCGACCGCGCGCTGCGCCGCGCGCGCAGGGGCCATGCCCTCCGCCAGCCACCCGTAGATCGTGCGGGAGAGGAAGCGCCTCGTGATCTCTTCGCCGACCCCGGTCGCGGCGACCGCGCCCTCCGGCCCGGCGAAGACGCCTGCGCCCATGAGCGGCGAGTCGCCCACCCTCCCCCGGAGCATGTAGAGCGTGCCGCCCGTCGACGCCGTGGCGGCGAAGCGCCCGTGCGCGTCGCGCACCACCGCGCCCACCGTGTCGCAGCCGGCGCCGCCGTCGTCGCCGGCTGGGCCGGGGGGTGTGGGGGGTCTCCCCCCACCGTGACTGGCCTCGTGGGAGGCGAGGTGAGGCGCCGGCGTCTCGCGCAGCACGGCGACGGGCGGAGGGTCGCCCGGGAAGTTCCAGATCGCGGAGAAGCTCTGGCGACGCCAGGCCGACGCCTCGACGACGTAGGCGCCGTCGCCCTCCCCCCGCAGCTCCGCGAGGGCGCGCGCGTGCTTCTTCCGCGCCGCCTCCGTCACCGGATCGTGGTCGGGGAAGCCGAGCCGCCGGGCGAACGCCGTCGCGCCCGCGCCCACGAGGAGCAGGTGCGGCGTCTCCATCACCCGCGCCGCGACGCGCACCGGGTTCTTCACCCGCTCGATGCAGGCGACGCCGCCGAAGCGCCCGTCGCTGGTCATCACGGAGGCGTCCATCTCCACCGTGTTCCCGTCGAGCCGGAGGTTCGCCCCCGTGCCCGCGTTGAAGCGGGGATCGTCCTCCAGGTGGACCGTCGCCTCGATCGCGGCGGCGAGGGCGTCGCCCCCCTTCTCGAGCACGGCGCGGGCGTGCGCCGCCGCGGCGACGCAGCCGTCCGACGAGCGCTGCGGCGAGCCGGCGCCGCCGTGGGTCAGGATCGCGTAGCTCAAGGCGCGCGACGGATACCACATGGACGGCGCGCTGTGCAGCAGGCGAGCGGGCGCGGTTGCACCCCGGCACCGGGGCGCGGATGATTCCGGGCCATGCGCGTCGCCCTCTGCTCCGACGAGCCCTACCCCGTCCACGCGGTCGTCCGCGCGCTGCTCCAGGCGCGCGGGCACGAGGTGGTGCCCTTCGGCGCCGTGGCCGACGGGCAGGAGGCCCCGTGGGCCGACGTGGCCGAGCGAGCGGCCCTCGCGGTGGCGTCGGGCGCATGTGACGAGGGCATCTTCTTCTGCTGGACCGGGACGGGCATCAGCATGGCCGCCAACAAGGTTCCCGGCATTCGCGCGGCGCTCTGCACCGACCCGGGCACGGCCGCGGGCGCGCGGGTGTGGAACCATGCGAACGTGCTCTGCCTGTCGAACCGGCTGCTCTCGCAGGACATGGCGAAGGAGATCGTGGGCGCTTGGCTCGATACGGCTCCCGAGGAGAAGGGGGCGGAGGGGGTTGCGCGGCTACGGGCGGTGGAGGCGAGGAACCTCGGGCCCAAGCCTTTCGCCTGATCGTGCTCGTCATCGTGCTTCGCGCTCGTGCTCGTGATCGTGATCGTGATCGTTGGCGGGCTCGCGTTCGTGCACGAGCGCGAGCGCGAAGACGAGCACGAATACGAATACGAGCACGAGCACGAGCGCGAGCGTGCGGTGGAACCCTCATTCTCACTGGGGTACGCTCGGGCCGATGGGCGACGAGGTCGGCGGCAAGGGCGAGGGCGCTCCCGTGGAGCAGAAGCCGCGGATCATGCTCCCGCGCGCGCTCCGGCCCAAGGGCGAGGCGCCCCCTCTGCCGACCGGGCCCGCGCCGCGGGAGCGGCCCTTCCCGTGGAAGATTTTCGTGCTGGTCGCCCTCGCGGCCGGCGGCGGGCTCCTACTGCTGAACCGGATGGCCGACGACGCCAAGCTCCAGGACTGCGTGATGGCAGGGCACAAGAACTGCGTGAAGGACCCCTCGCTGGGGAGGTAGCGCCGCTCCGCGATCACGCGCTCGCCGGCACCGGCTCCTCCGCCTCACCTTCCCGTCAGCAAGCTCGGCGCCTCGACCCGGAAGAATGCCTTGATGGCCTCCCAGCTCCGGGCCGAGAGCCCCCGCGGTAGCTCAGGATCCTTCTCCGCGTCGGCGAAGTAGGTGAGCGACCTCAGCGCGTGGTAGAGGTCGGCCTCCTTCGTGCCGAACTTCGCCGTGTAGGCGTCGGCCACCTCGCTCAACGGCAGCCCCGCCTGGGCGAGCGCGTACAGGTCCCAGAAATCGCGGCGGAGCCCGCGGCGGGCGATGGCGGCGAGCTTCATCGCCGCCAGATCGCGCAGCCCCGCGACCGGGATGGTCGCACGGCCAAGCTCGGGCTGGTCGAGCAAGGGGTACGGGTACCGGACGAGATCGACGGGGACATCCCCGACACGGAGGCGGAGCGACACGTCGCTGCGGCCGAGGATGACGGCTTCGGGCAGGGAGGCGCCCAGCGTCTCGGCGAGGGCATCCAGGTCGAGCGCTCCGGGGGTGCTGAAGAGATCGAGATCGAGGGAGCGGCGGTGTCCGATGTGGGTGGCGACGGCGCTCCCGCCGGCGAGGTAGAAGCGCGCGATCCCGGGGACCGTCTTCAGCCGATCCAGGGCGCGGCGCTGCTCTTTCGCCAGGCCGGTGGGCTTGCCCATACCTCGTCCTCCGCCTTCAGCGCGGCCCGCCAGAAGCAGAGGGTGCGCTCGCTCAGCTCCGTGTGCCCGACGTCGCGAAGGAAGCGGTGGACGCCGCCCATCCCGTAGGTCGCGAGGAGCCAGCGCACCTCGGCGATCCCGCCGAACTCGAGGACCCGGGGGATGATGTAGTCGGCGCTCCGCGCCGTATCGAGCCGGGCGGCGTCGACGTCCCAGAAGACCCACCGGTGCGCCGCGGGGACCTTGGCCACCAGCGCAGCATACACCCCCGCCGCCGTCGAGGCACCCCGGGCGGCGCGGGTACCTCTCGCGCACCTGTCGGGACCTTCCGCCCGCTTCGGTCCAGGGGCGGTAGGTGCCCAGACGCTTCGGGGCCTCGGCCTTTCCGGCCTGTGGGACCGCCTCGGCGGGCGCCGTTGCGCGCCTTCGCGACGGCGACCGGGGCGATGTCGGCCGCGGCGCAAAAATCGACACGCCGGCGAAGAAAGTTGGGCCCGAGGTTCGTCACTTCGCGCGCCTGCGTACCTTACCCAACAGAAGGGCGAAGCGAGCCTTCCCGGTGGTCGGGAGGGCCGGCTTTTGCTCGTCCTCGCGGCCGAGCTGCCGCCAGCAGGCCAGAAGCTCCAGGAAACTCCCATGAAAAAGCTCGTCGGCTACTTCCACATCGCCCTCAACCTCCAGCGCATCACGCTCGACGAGGAGGTCACGCTCGCGCTCGGCATCAAGCTCGCCAACGACCCCGACGCGACGAGCCCACCCTTCACGCAGGCGCAGCTCCAGGCGCTCGCGGCGACGGTCCAGACCGACCTCGGCGGGCACCCCACGGGCCGCACGCCGGCGCTCACGGCGCAGCAACAGCAGCACGTCAACGCCCTCACGCGCGCGCTCGTCGCCGACAAGGGCTACGTCGAAACGGTCGCAAACGCAAAGGCGCAGGGCGTGCGCGCCGTCTTCGACGAGGTCGTCTCTCGGATCGGCTTCGTCGGCAAGAAGCTCCCCAGCACCCACCCGCGCGTCTTCGAGTCGCTCCCGGCCGCGCCTCAATCGTTCCACGTGCGGGTCCCCTCCGAGGGCGCGCAAGGACTGACCTACGTCTATCGCTACGGGATCACGACCTCCGCCGGCGTGCTGCCTACGACCTGGCAGCCCGAGATCTCGCTGTCCGTCACCGAGCTCTGCGTGACGGGGGTCCCGAGCAGCACCATCGTCGCCGTAGAATACGGGGTGGTGCTGCTCCCGCCCCACAACACCGCCGCCGCGAGCCCGAAGAGAAAGGCGGCGGTCGCATCGCCGAGCAAGGTCGTGACCGTCCCCCCGGTGAACAAAGCGGGAAAGGTCACGCTCGTACACGGGACGAGCTACCTGCGGTGGAGCGACGCGATTTACGTCGTGATTCCGTGACGATCCGCATGCGACGCGGCGCGGCGTCGGACCGGGCGCGCGGGATCCGTGAACGGACGCTCGGGATCCGTGAACGGACGCTCGGGATCCGTATACGGACGCGCGGGATCCGTGAACGGACGCTCGGGATCCGTGAACGGACGCTCGGGATCCGTATACGGACGCGCGGGATCCGTGAACGGACGCTCGGGATCCGTATACGGACGCGCGGGATCCGTGAACGGACGCTCGGGATCCGTATACGGACGCGCGGGATCCGTGAACGGACGCTCGGGATCCGTATACGGACGCGCGGGATCCGAGAGCGGACACGCGGGATCCGGGACCGGAAGCGCGGCGCGCGATCCCGGGGACCGTCTTCAGCCGATCCAGGGCGCGGCGCTGCTCTTTCGCCAGGCCGGTGGGCTTGCCCATACCTCGTCCTCCGCCTTCAGCGCGGCCCGCCAGAAGCAGAGGGTGCGCGAGCGGAAGTTCCGTGCGCCCGACGTCGCGAAGGAAGCGGTGGACGCCGCGCATCCCGTACGTCGCGAGGAGCCAGCGCACCTCGGCCATCCCGCCGAGGCTCGAGGACCCGGGGGATGATGTAGTCGGCGCTCCGCGCCGTATCGAGCCGGGCGGCGTCCTCGTCCCAGAAGACCCACCGGTGCGGCGCCGGGACCTTGGCCACCGGCGCAGCATACACCCCCGCCGCCGTCGAGGCACCCCGAGCGGCGCGGGTACCTCTCGCGCACCTGTCGGGAACCGTCCGCCCGCTTCGGTCCAGCTCAACGTCATGAGCGCAGCTCCTCCCTCCGGGCGTCGGGGGGGTACCGTGTTCACGACGACTGGAGCTCATGGTACCTATCTCTACAAAGATGGTTATTGGCCTGGAAACCTTAACGATCCAACGGGTGCCGGATACCAGACGGCATGGATGAGGTACCCGGGCGGCGTTACCGCGGTGATTCTCGCAAACACACGATCAAGGGAGGAACCGTGGCTGGTACGGGTCCTTCGGCAGGCGTAGGACGAAGCCGTGATCCCGTTGACTGAGAGCTGCCCTTCGGGTCAAAGTCTTGTGCTGTAGATAGCTGGATTGCACCGCTAGCCAATCAGCAGCCGCTCACCCATCCCGGATTCGTAAGGAGATCTTGATGAACACAGTACGTGTCGCTCGGGGGCACCCAAGGGTATGTCTGCGGGAACCCAAACGTCGCATCGACGTTCACCATGGTGAGACCGCCCCCTGCCATCTCGATGCTGAAAGAACCAACACCACAGTACGCCTCGACGGTCTGTCCCGAGGGAGGCGGAGTGCACACTGCGACACAGTTGGCGGCACGGTTAGTCAGGACCACCTTTTCGACTGCGGAGCCGTTGCTGGGCCGGAGGCCCAAGGCTGGTGCACCGCCGTGTCGGACGTAGAGGATCATGCAGCGATTATGCGTTTCGTCGCGCTTCAGGAACTGGTAGTCGCCTGCATAGAGGCCGTCCTCTTCAGCGACATATTGCCCCTTGAAATCGAGGCCGTTGAACGAGGCCGGGCACATGTTCGGGCTTTCCCCGGTGCCGGTCGTGGTGACACCGGAACCATCGCCTGTCGAGTCGTCGTAACACTGGCACCGCCGGCGCCTGCACTCCCACCTAGATTGGCTCCTCCGGACGCAGCTCTAGTGCACGCACCCCCGAGCGCCGCAACGGCGCACCCGCCGAGCAAAGCGACTGCGGCGGCCACCGACGATCTGAAAGTGCGACACATCATTCCGAGAGCGTAGCACCCTCGCCGGGCCCAAGAGCAGCTCGGCAAGCCGGCGTGCCCCTTCGATTTGCGGAGGCGGATCGCTCGCCCGCACGCTACCCCACCCGAGCCCGCGACGCCGGCTGCACCGGAGCCCGCCGAGGCCGCCGTCCATGCCCAGTGGTCTTCGACAGCTCGACCAACTCCGCGCGGTAGGCTCTCTCACCCGCGCGTTGCGGCGGCATCCTTGACGGACTGATCGTCCGCGAAGAAGAGGCGCAGAAGTTCGTGACGCCGCGATGAAAGGTCGCCGACCGCTTGGTTGAGCACGGACGCCCACCGGTTGGCGATCTGGCGGTCTCGGTGCTCATCCGCGCTGCCGCCGCTCGGAATTTCGATCACGCCGAGGCGAACGACGGGCGCTGCGGTTCGTTCCGGAACTCGGTGAGGGCAGCCCGGTCCTCGGCGCGGCTGCTCATGATGCCGGGCTAGAAAGTGCGTGCGCTTGCAGACCTCGACGATGCCGTCCGCCACGCGCGCGACAATCCGGCTGTTCTCGCGGTTCTCCCTACGGAGAAAAACTCGAGGCGCACCACCTCGCCGGCGATTTCGTGGACTAGCCATCGCTCCCGAGCACTTCGCGCTCCGCGCGCATGAGGAGCACGACGGCGCGGGCGCACCCGTCGCAGTTGCACTCGCAGTGCGTGCTCGCCTCGCCTCCGCACGTTCCCCCGTCGCAGTGTGAGGCGGGGTAGCCGTTCGCCTCCGATGCGTCTTGCAGCGCGTGCCAGCGATCGATCACGCGCTCGTGCGGGGGCGGCTCCCTCGGGGGCTCCGCGGGCGCGTCGGCTCGGGCCTCGTTCTCGGCGCGCTCGGCCAGGGTCCGGCGACGGTCGCAGGGGGTGCAGGGGCACTCGCACGTGGGCCGGAGCGGATCGCACTCGGGGCCGCGGCAGTGCTTGACGTCCACGCCGTCGCGTCCGGCGGCGTCGAGCTTGGCCCAGAAGAGGGCGTCGGCGCGCGGGAGGGACACTGCCGCCATGCATGCGACCACGTGCGAGGAGGGCGGGAGCACGACGGCCTTGGGCTGCTCCTCGTGGGCGCGTCGGCGCAGATCCCACGCCTCGGGCTTCTCGCCCGGCAGGCGTACGATGGGCAGGCCGAAGAGGTGGACGGCCAACGTGAGCGCGTGACGGTGCGCCTTGCACGGGGCGCACGCGCACGCGCACACCCCCCACGCACCCGGGAAGCACGCGGCGCTTTCGCAGTGCTTCACGTTCGGGTGCTTCTCCTCGTTCAGGATGCCGTCGGCCTTCTCCCGGATGTACTGCGCCAGCGTCATGGGGCTGTGCGCGGGGAACGGGAGCGTGAGGAGCAGTTGCCGCACGCGTGCCTCCTCCGGGTCCTCGGGCGCCACCTCGACGCTGGGGACCTCGACGGTGCGCCCCTCGTCCTCGGCCACCTCGACGGGCGCGGCCCGGGCGGCGGCGTCTCGAGCCCGAGCCTCCGACGAGGGTGGCGGGGGGTTTGTGCGCGGCGTGCTCGTGCTCGGTGCGAGTGGGACGAGGGCGCTCCGCTGCGACGACGGCGCGCTCCCCTCGACGGCGGAGCGAGCCGACGCGGCGAGAGCCCCGGCCAGCGCCGGCTTCAGCCCGCGGATCGCGTCGAGCACGCTGTTGGTGCGCCGATCCGATTGGCGGTCGAGCGCGCGCGCACTGAGCACGACGGCGGCGAGTAAGACGGCGCTGAACGCCGCTAGGACGATGACGAGGAAGCCGACGAGCGAGTCCATTCCGATCCCCCCATGATGATGATCAAGGCGGCGTAGAGCGCCGCGTAACCGACCTGGGCGAGCGGCCAGGCCCCGAAGAGGTTCACCTTCCACGGGCCGGCGACGACGGCGCAGAGCCTCGCCGCGACCACCAGGGCGATGGAGACGTGGTGCACTTCGGGCCCAAGGCCACGGCGGACCCACGTCACGATCGATCCCGTCGCCACGAGGAGCGCGGCGAGCTCGGCTACCAGGAAGACGCGCCCGAGGGCCGCGCCTCGCACCTGCGGGTACGCGGCCGCGAGCCCCGCCGAGACGGCGGCCCAGACGACGGCGACCACGATGGGGCGTCGCTCGAGGAAGACGACCACGGCGGCGGCTGCGACCGCGGCGGGCCACACGAGGAAGTCAGCGGTGGCGAGATTCCCTGCGAGGCGGTACCACCCGGTCAACGGTCCGCCCGCGGCGGCTGCGTATCCGGGAACGAGGACGAAGTGCAGCACGCGGCGCACGACGTCGGTCACGAGCCCCAGCGTGAGGAGGAGCGCGATCGGCCGGTGCTCTGCCCGTCGCCACGCCACGGCCCACGCGAGGCCGGTCGCGACGATGGACAGCCCGTAGGTGAGCAGGACGAGATCCACGGCTACCCCCCGGCGGGGTAGGTGGACCCCGCCTATTGCTGCGGCGTCACCGCGTCGAGCACGGTGACGAGCAGTGCGTCCTCTGGCTGGGCTGCCGCGAGGCGCCGCACTTCCTCCATGAGGGCAGGATGCTCTGCGGCGACCACGCGAAGCTCGGCCAGAACGGCGACGAGCGTGTTGTAGAGTCGGAGGGGCTCGGGAGGCTCGATAGGCATCCCTGGATGATGCCCCCTCGACGGCGCGCGGGTGTAGCTCGGAATCCCCCGAGATCAATGTCGGTGTTTCGACGGCTCGCGACGAGGTTTTGACACGCGCGACGCTGCCCACGGCCGACGACGGATGGCGCGAAGCAGAGCCCCTACAGAGCGGCGGCGGCGCACCCGACGTGCTGTCTCGGCGCTACGCGGCGTCCCCGAGCGCTTTGCGGCGCAGGACGGTGCTGTTCCAGTAAGGCGGGCCGCGACTGGGGGCGCGCTCGGGCACGTTGGTGAGCTGGCCGATGCCGGCGAGGTAGCGCGTGACGCTCTCGCGCTCGGTCACCAGGGCGATGAGCTTCATGCGTCCGCGGCACGTCGGGCAAGGTCCCTCGGAGCGCTCGGGCGGTGACGCGGCTCAGGCCCCCGCCGCCACCGGCTCCTCCACCACCGCCGTGTGACGCCGGTCCCTCGCGACGAGGGCGGCCGGGAGGGCGACGAGCGCCGCGGAGAGGCAGGTGATCTCGCCGAGCACGGCCGTCAGGCCGAACGAGAAGATCGCCCGGTTGTCCGCCATGAGGAGCGCCGCGTAGCCCAGGATCGTGGTGATCGAGCAGAGCGCGACCGCGCCGCCCGAGCCGGCCAGCGCGGCGGGGGCACCGCCGCGGCCGATCTCGCGGTACCTGAGGTAGAAGTTGACGGCGTAGTCGACGCCGATGCCGAACGTGATGGGCAGGACGGCGAAGTTGACGAAGTTCAGCTTCAGATCGAGCGCGCCGAGCGCGCCGCCCATCCACAGCGTCCCGAGCGCCAGCGAGCCGACCACCCACGCGGCGTCCCGCCTCGAGCCCAGGATCACCCGGGGCGCGAGCTCGGCCTTGATGGTTGCTGGCGGGCGCGGGACGATCGACCCTGGGGTGGCATGGGATCCAGGACCTCGAGCGCGGCGGCCGTCTCTGCGGAGCTGCCGCTCGCCACCCGGCTGCCGAACCCGCCGGCGCTCTTCGTCGGGCGAGCGCCCGAGATCCGCTGGCTGCGGGACGCGATCGTGCGGGCGCCGGCGACGCTGGTCGCGGGCGAGGGTGGGGTCGGCAAGAGCGCGCTGACGATGTTCGTGCTGCACGGGCGGTTCCCCGAGCGGCTCGCGGCGACGGTGTTCGTGTCGCTCCGGGGGGCGGACGCGCGGGAACCGGTGGCGCTCGCGGCGGTGCGGGCGCTGGTGAGGGCGGCGAGGATCCCGAGCTTCGACTGGTCGGAGGCGGTGAGCTCGCCGGAGACGGCGGGGGCGCTGGCGATCGATCTGGCGGACGCGGCGGAGCGGTGGGTGGTGCTCGACGATCTGCACCATGCGGACCCGGAGGAGGCGCGGACGCTGCTCGCGCAGGTGTCGCGGTACGCGCGGCGCAGCCGGTGGATCGCCACGACGCGGGAGGCGCCGCGGGAGGACGCGCTCGCCGGGCAGATCCTGAGGCTCGGCGGGATGAAGGAGGCCGACCTCGCGCGGCTCGCCCGGGCGCTCGATCCGGCGTCGCCGCCGGAGGTAGTGCGGCGCGCGGTCGCGTCCGCCTGCGGGTCGCCGTGGCGGCTCCGGCAGGCGCGGGCGGGGGACGGCTCCACGCCGCCGCCGCCGGAGGCGTTCGCCGATGGGCTCGACGAGGCGACGCTCGTCTTCCTCCAGGCGCTCGTCGCGATCGCGATCCCGCTGCCCGAGGCGCTGCTCGCGGAGGTGACGCCGCGGCCCTCCGACGGGATCGACGCGCTCGAGCGGCGCGGGCTCGTGGAGCGATCCGCACCGGGTTTCTGGCGGGCGCACGCCCACCCGCGACCTCGTCCCTGCCGCCCCGCCCTCTGCGCGCTGGACCGCGTGGCGGGCGCGCGCGGGCTCGCGGCTCGCGGGGGGCGGGGACGCGGCGCAGCGGCTCCGCGGGGTGCAGCTCCTGCTCGAGGCCGGGGCGCTCGCCGAGGTCGCCGCCGCGCTCGACGCGGCCGGGGAGGCGCTGCTCGACGCGGGCTACGCGGTGAGCCTCGGGAAGGCGCTCGACGCCGCGCGGGAGAAGCAGGCGGACGAGGTCGCCGCGCCGGCGCCGCCCGCGCTCCGGACGTGGCGGCTGCGCTGCGCCGTGGAGGTCGGCGACGCCGCGGCGCACGTGGATCGGCCCGAGGGCGCCTCGCCCGAGCAGCGGCTGCTCTGGGCGAGGCTCCTGCTCGCGCAGGGCCGGCTCGGCGAGGCCGGCGCCGATGCGGCGGCGGTGCGGCGCGAGGCGGCCGCCGCGGCCGAGGCGCCGGGAGGGGCGCCGCCCGACGCCGGGCTCGCGTTCCGCGCGGGGCTCGTGGAGGCGCGCGCGTGCGTCAACCAGGGCGCGCTCCGGGAGGGGCTCGCGCTCTACGACGCGCTCGCGCCGCCGGACGCGCCCTCCGCGGCGCTCCTCGACGCGCGCCGGGCGATGGTCCTGGCCGTGCGCGGCGATCGCGATCGCGCCCTCGGCTTCGCGCTTCCGCTCCTCGACACGATCCCGGATCTGCCGTGGCCGCTGCGCGGCGAGGTGGGGTACGGCGTGGCGCGCGCGCTCTACCTGGTCGGCCGGCTGCGCGAGGCGGGCGACGTGCTCGACCGCGCGCTCGGCGCGACGCCACGCGGGTCGGTCCGCTTCGACGTGGGGCGCACCATCCGCCACCTGCGCGCCTGCATCTCCCTCGACGCGGGCGACCTCAATCGGGCGCGACAGGAGCTGGATCACCTCGATCCTTACCTCGGGCGCGCGTCGCTCCTGCGCGGGTACGCGGTCGTCGCCCGGGGCTTCCTCCACCTCGCCGAGGGCGCGCTGCGCGAGCTCGACCGCGCCCTCGCGACGGACCTCGCGGCCCCCGAGCTTCGCCCCGGGGGTCGCCGTCGAGGTCGCGCGGATCGTGCTGCGGGCCCGCATCCTCCGCCGCGAACCGCTCCCCGAGGGCGGGGACGACGGCGCCGGCGCCCCCGTCTCGGCCAACATCTTCGACCGGAGCGTCGAGGTCCACCGCCTCCAGCACCGGCTCCGCAGCGGCGCGATCCCCGCCCGCGACGCCCTCGCGCACCTCGACCGGCCCGACGATCACCCCGAGCTGGTCACCTACGAGCGCCTCGTGCGCGCGGAGGCGTTGCTCCTCGGCGGCGCGGCCGAGGAGGCGCTCGCCGAGGCCCACGTCGCCGTCGCCGCCGCGCGCGACCACGGCTACGGCGTGCTCGAGGCCGAGGCGCGGCAGCTCGCGTGCGACGTGCTGCTCCACCTCGGCCGCGACGCGGCGCTCGCCGAGGCCGCCGCCGACCTCGCCCGCCACGCCGGCCGCATGCCCTCGCCCCGCTTCTGCCGCGCCGCCGACTTCTTCGTCCTCGTAGGTGCGTGCGCGGCCGGGACGCACGCCGATCCTGCCACGCTGGAGGCGCTCGCCGCGGACTCCTGCGCGCCCGACACCGCCCTGCGGGCCCGCCGCCTCCTCGGCCTCGAGGCCGCCGGCGACGCGCTCGACCGCGCGGTCGTCGACGCGTTCGTCGCGCGCACCGGATGGCGCCCGCCGCCCGTCGTGCGCGCCTCCGCGCCCTCTCCGGACGACGGCCGCTGGACGCCGGGCTGGGGCCTCGACGCGGCCCGCGCGCGCGTCTGGCTCCCCGACGGGCGCGTCCTCGACCTGTCCCGCCACCCTGTGCAGCTCGGGCTGCTCGCCTGCCTCGCCGCGCGCGGCGGGCGCGCCACCAAGGAGGATCTGGTGCTCGGCGTCTGGGAGGTGCGCGAGTACCACCCGCTCCACCACGACAACCGCCTCCAGGCCGCGATCCGCAAGCTGCGCATCCAGATCGAGGACGATCCGTCGGCGCCGGCGCGCGTCGTGACGGAGAGCGAGGGGTACGCGCTCGGGGGCGTGTTCCGCTGGGTGCGGTAGCGGGTCACCGCTCCCGCGCCGGTACGGTGCCCGCAAGCGTCCGTTTCTCCAGGGCTTTTACGGGTCAGCAGCGCTCAGCACGACGCGGTCGGCGAAGCCGCGCGCCAGGCGTTAAACCCGTGTGGACAACGACGCCGGGGCCACAGCGACGCGCTGGGGACGCCGGCATTTCCCCTCGTCCAAGCCACGGAGAACCCCATGAACCGAATCGTCCTCGCCCTCTCGTCCATCGTCTTCGGCGCCGCCCTCATCGCCTCGACCGGCTGCGGGAGCAGCAGCAGCGGCGGCACCGGCGGAAGCGGGAGCACCACCACCACCACCAGCGGGTCCTCCTCGTTCACCTGCTGCATCAACGGCACGAACTACGACTGCCCGAGCCAGAACGCCGACGACGCGTGCTTCAACGGCGATGCGAGCGGGTGCGAGGAGACGGGGACGAACCCCAGCGGGATGTGCAACTGAGGCGTCGCGCCTCCCGCACCGCGTAGACCAGGAGCGTGTCGACCTCGGCGCGTGAGCCGGGTCCACTCGACGCGTCCCATCGCCCAGCGCGGCGCGCCGCCGCGGGGCGGCACCCGATGACACCTCCCTCCGTCCGCCTGCTCGCCTCCGCCGTGATCCTCTCCCTCGCCGCCGCAGTCGCCGGGTAAACCATACGGGTAGAGCGCGCGCGCGGCGCCGGCGAGGCGGTCGTCACGGGTCGGACCGAGGATTCCCATCGTCGGCGCGCTATCACGACTCCGCGCTGGGTTAATGTTGGGCATGCGTCGCGTCGCCCTTCTCGCCCTCGTCGCGTGCGCGGCTTGCCGCGGCGGTGCTCGCCGCGCGCCGGCAGGGGATTCGTCCGCGTCCTCTCCTTCTTCGAGCGCGGTCGCGTTGCCGGCGAGCGCGCCCTCCGGCGACGCGTGCGACGGCGGCTTGGGCTTGGGCGCTTCGTGCGACGGCAAGGGGGCTGGCATCGGCGTCCCTTCCAAGGCTCACAATCCGCACGCGCTCCGCGTCGAGGCTTCGCTCGTGGGGACGGCGCCCGGGCTGCCGGGCGAGGTCGTCATCTACGTCGTGCGGCGGAACCTCCCCTCGCTGCGCCGATGCCACTCGGACGCGCTGGCCGACGGGGGCACGAGCGCGACCGGGCACGTGCGCATCGGATTCGAGATCGATGCCGCCGGCAAGGCAGCGAAGGTCCGCGACGCCGGCTCGACGCTCGAGGCCGACGTCGTCGGCTGCATGGTGCGGGTGATCGAGGGAGTGTCTTTCCCGGTGCCGGAGCGTGCCCCGGCATCGGAGATTGTCGAGGTGAAGGTCTCTCCGCCGTAGCGCTGCCGCGCGCGTCACCGCGCCGAAGGCGCCGGCGTGAGCCGAGGTCAGGAGACCGCCTGCGCGTCGATCAAGGGCCCTCTTCGTACTCGACGCGCCCGGTCCTGGCCGACCACACGCGCACGCGCCCACCCCCCGAGGCCGCCACGTGCGCGCCGTCCGCGGACAGCGTGAGGCCGGACGCGTCGTCGAACGGAGCCTCGAGGCTCGTCTCGGCGCCGGTCGCCACCGTGACGACCGCCGGCGCCCGCCCGCCGGTCGTGACGAGCACGCGCGACAGGTCGTCGGCGGCGCCCTGCACCTCGCGTCCCTGCGTCGCATGGTAGGACGCGTAGGGCGCGAAGCTCCCGGTCTCGAACGCCTTGACCCAGCGCTGGCCGCCGTATGCCATGACGATCCGCCCGTCCCGCGAGAAGCGCGGCGAGACGTGCTCGGTGCACGCCCCCTCGGGGACGACGACGAGCGTGCGCGGCCCCCAGACGTGGACGTCGAACACCTGGAGGCCGTGGCCCGCGGGCGCCGAGGCGGCCGCCCACCGTCCGTCGGCGGAGAGGGCGATGCCGAACGTGCCGGTGGTCTCGGCGTACCCTCCCCCTCCGAGCCGGCGGCCGTCGTCGGCGGAGTACACAGCGACGTTCGTGTTGTTCGTCTCGACGACGATCTGCTCACCGCTCGCGCCGAACACGACGTCGAACGGCGTGGCGTCGGTGCTCGCGCGGGCGATTCCGCTCCCGGACGTCGTGTCGCGCACCGTCACGCTCCCGCCGGCGACGAGGATGTCCGGCGAGGCGGCCGCGGCCGCGAGGCGCTTGCCATCGTGCGAGAAGACCATGGCGGATTCCTCCGCCGGACCACGTGTGGAGCAGCGTGCCCTTGCCGGCGTCCCACAGCGTGACCCGACCGCCGCGCTCCGAGACGGCGAAGAGGGATTCGTCGGCCGAGAGCGCGATCGTCTCCACGGCCGCGGGCGCGACCGAGAAGCCTGCGCCCGTGGCGGCGTCGACCACGTTGACACCACCCGCGCCGACGACGGCGACGAGGCTGCCTTTCCCGACGAAGCTGGCGCTGCTCGGATCCGCTCTGCGCTTGGTCGCGGCAGCGAGCCGGCGCCACGTGGGAAGCGGCGCCGCCCCTGCGGGAAGGGGCGCCGCGGGGCGGCGCGGCGCAGGCGCCGGCACCGTGCCAGGCTGGTGTGTCCGCGCGGGGCGCGCGCTCGCGGTGGCCGTAGCCGGCGGGGTCGGCGTCGATGCGGCGTCAGGCTCGGCCGACGCGCGCGCGGGGGTCGAGGCTCCGGAGCGGCACGCGACCGGCTGAACGAGGATCGCCAGCGAGAGGAGCGCGAGGGAGGGCGGAAGGCGCACCTGGACAGGATACGCCGTGATGGGACCTGCGCGCCGGCGCACGAGCACGAGCGGCGCCGACACCGGCCTTGCCAGGCAGCCCCTGCTTCGGTGATCCTTCGAGATCGCATGCGATGGCCCGCGTGGCTCGCCCTCCTGCTCGCGTCCTGCGTGGCGCCACGGCCGCCCACGAGCAGCCCACCGCCTCCCGCGCCTGTCGCAGAGGCGGAGATGCCCCGCCCCGCGCGCGCCCGCCTCGACGCCGCCATCGCCGAGAACGCAGCCTGCGCGGCGTGCCACCGGGAGATTGCCGAGGAGTGGGGGGCCTCGCTCCACCACCGTGCGGACGTCGAGCCCTCGTACCGCCGCGCGTTCGCCATCGAGCCGCTCCCCTTCTGCCGCGGCTGCCACGCGCCCGAAGCCATCGCCGAGCAGCCCGAGAGCGCCGAATTGGCGAGCCTGGGCGTCGGGTGCGTGACCTGCCACGTCACGCGATCCGGGGCGATCCTCGCGGCCGCTCGGGGCGCGCCCGCACGGCCCGCGCCGCACGCCGTGGTGCGCGACGCGAGGTTCGGGACCGCCGCCGCCTGCGCAGGGTGCCACGAGTTCGCGTTCCCGACGGCTCGCGGCGCAGGCCCTTCCGAGCTGATGCAGTCCACGGTCACGGAGAACGCGGCCTCGTTCGCCGCGGGCCGCCCCTGCGCCGGCTGCCACATGCCCCGCGCCGTCGGCGGGTGGAGGAGCCACGCCTTCCACGCCTCGCGCGACCCGGACGTGCTCCGTCGCGCCGTCGAGGTGACGGCCGCCCGCACGGGCGCGACCACCGCACGCGTCACGCTCACCCCGCGCGACCCGGGCCACGCGGTGCCGACCGGCGACCTGTTCCGGCGCCTCGAGATCAGCGCCGAGGCCGTGGGCCCCGACGAGATGTCGCTCGGCGCCGCGGTGCGCTACCTGTCCCGCCACTGGGAGATGGCTCCGCGCCGGGCGGGCCGGCGTCTCGTGCGGGACGACCGGCTCGACGAGCGGCGCGGTCGCGGTGGATCTCGACGTGGGCGCAGCGGCGTCCGGGCGCGAGATCGCCTGGCGGGTCGCCTACCAGCGCGTCGCGCACCCCAGCGGGATCGACGCACGCGACGCCGAGATCAATGGCGAGATCACCCTCGCATCCGGGAGGCTCCGACCTTGAACAAGCACGCCTACGCCCTGCTCGCGCTCCCTCTCTTCGCCTGCGGCCCCGCCCCACAGCCGGCGGCGCCGCCGCCACCGCCACCGCCCGTCGCGACGGTGACCGTCCCCGCCCCGCCCCTCGCCGTGCCCACGGCCGCGCCCGCGCCGCCGCCGAAGCCGCCCGCGCCCTTCTCGGTCGTGGCTGAGCTCCCGGACTCCTTCTCGCTCTACCCCATCGACGGGGCGCTGCTGGTGGTGGGGGGCAAGGCGTACGACGACGCGCTCGGCAGGTACTACGGCAAGGATCTTCCCCCGCCCACGTACGGCGACACGCGCGTGGGAAGGCCGGTGGGCGTCCTGGAGAACGGCAAGGTGCGCTTCTCGCTCAACCTGTTCTTCCCCGGCGGCTTCCACGAGATTGTCGGCGTCGGCGGTCGCTGGCCGGACGGGGTGCACCTCCTCGCGACGGGCACCACGGGCCGCACCGGCATCGCGGAGCACTGGGTGCTCGTCGACCGGGGCTGGACGCAGAGGGGCGGCGGCGTCATGGGCAGCTACTACATCGGCACCGCGCGGGGCGAGGGCGGCCTCTACGGCATGCAGGCGCCCGTCATGCCCTGGCCGGGCACCAAGGCGTCGATTGTCGGCCTCGATGGCCAGACCGCGCACCAGCGGCTCACGCCGGCGACGCGCGCGGCGTGTCCGAGCGACGAGCCGCACGGCACGCGGCAGACCTACTCGGTGATGCCATCGCTCTTCGGCGGCACCGGCGACGGCACGCTCTTCACGCTGGGCGCGACCTGCGACGGCAAGGTGGCCACGGAGATTTGGAAGCCGGGCGCGCGGTCGTCGACCATCCAGGTGATCGACGCCCTCGCGAAATACGACGCGTCGCTGCAGGACCTGGTCCTCGTGCGCGGCACGAACAAGGACGCGTGGGTCATCGACAAGGTCGTCGTCCATTTCGACGGTGCGGCGTGGAGGGCGACGGACCTCCCGCCCGGCGTGACACGGCTCAGCGCCGGCGCCGCCACGCCGGACGGCGCCCTCTTCGCCATCGGCGACGACGCCAAGCTCCACCGGCTCGCAGCCGGCGCGTGGGAGACGATCCCGCTCCCGAACGATCTCGAGCCCGGCGACGTCGCCGTGTACGAGAGCACGGTCTACGTCGCCTCCGGCGGCGCGCTGCTGCGCTACGGACAGCCCGGCGCCGCCCCCGCCCCGCGCCCCGACGCCCCCACCGGCCCCGCGCGGCCGCGGCTCCGCCTGCCGAAGCCCGGCAGCCCCCGCTGCCCGAACAACATCGTCCTGCTCTTCGCCTTCACCAAGGTCACGCCCGACGACTACGATTTCCCGCTCACCCGCAAGGCCATCAAGGGGCACTTCGAGGTCGCCGGCGCACGCTACTTCGTCACGAAGGACCTCGGCCAGAAGTTCCTGACCGCCCAGGTGCCGACCTTCGAGGCCGGGCAGAAGCTGGCGGCGCTGATCGCGAAGAGCCTCGCGGGGGCGAAGCCGCAGATCCTCTGCGCGACGCCCGAGGTCGTGCGCGAGCTGAAGATCGACCTCGGGACGGGCGACATCGTGGGGAAGTGACGGGCGAGCGCAGCGACCGGGCGGCCGGATGAACGGCGAGGTGATGACGCGGCTCAGGCCCCCGCAGCCACCGGCTCCTCCGCCGTGGCCCGGCGCCGGTCGCGCGCGACGAGGACGGCCGGGAGGGCGACGAGCGCCGCCGAGAGGCAGGTGACCTCGCCGAGCACGGCCGTCAGGCCGAACGAGAAGATCGCCCGGTTGTCCGCCATGAGGAGCGCCGCGTAGCCCAGGATCGTGGTGAGCGAGCAGAGCGCGATCGCGCCGCCCGAGCCGGCCAGCGCGGCGCGGGCGCCGCCGCGGCCGATTCCGCGGTACCGGAGGTAGAAGTTGACGGCGTAGTCGACGCCGATGCCGAACGTGATGGGCAGGACGGCGAAGTTGACGAAGTTCAGCTTCAGGTCGAGCGCGCCGAGCGCGCCGCCCATCCACAGCGTCCCGAGCGCCAGCGAGCCGACCACCCACGCGGCGTCCCGCCGCGAGCCCAGGACCAGCGCCGTCAGCAACGCCACGGCCGCGAAGCTGAGGAGCGACGCATAGAGGCCGTCGTGCGTGATGCTGTCGATGATGTCGGCGGTCAGGACGAGCGAGCCCGCCACCTGGGCGCTCGGGTCGGCGCGCTCGGCGGCGCCGCGGACCGCGCGGGCGAACGCCCTCTGCACCCGGCCATGGGCGGCCGACGCGCCCAGCGTCGGGTACACGAGGACGAGCCGGCCGATCTTCCCGTCCTTCTCCTGGAACAGCGTCCGCACGTGCTGCGGCAGGTCCGCCAGGGTGACCTCGGAGAGCTCGGTCCGGTCGCGCAGGCGCTCGACGAGATCGCGATCCTCGGCGGGGAGGGCGCGCATCACCCGGGGCCCGAGCTCGGCCTTGATCTCGCGGAGCAGCGAGATCTTCCGCGCCTGGTCCGCGGGGAGGACGTCCGCGAGCGTCAGCACGGACGCGATCGGGCTGTCCTTGCCTTCGACCTCCTTCTCGGCCTTCACGGCGCGCGCGACCAGGCCCGCGTGCTCGGCGTCCTCCGTCAGGATCACCGTGGGCGTGAGGTACGACTGGATCACGGCGTCGGCGTGCCTGGCCCAGTAGGCGGAGCCGTCGACGGCGCCCTGCCGGCTGCCGAGGTGGGTGAAGTCGTACTCCATGGGGTCGGCCGCGAAGCGCGCGATCGTCGCCGCGGAGACGAGGGCCAGCGCGCCGCACGCGAGCGCGACGGGCCAGGCCCTGCCCGCGAGGAGGCGCGCGTAGGGGCCGGCGACGACACCCTCCGGCCGGGCGCGGCGGGCGAGGGGCGATCGCCGCTCGAAGAGCACGAGGAGCGGCGGCATCAGGAGGTACGTCGAGAGCCAGACGAGCACCATCCCCACGCCGCCCATGAACGCGAACTGGTTGAACCCGCGGAAACCGGCGACCCCGAGGCACGCGTAGCTCGCGGCGGCGCCGCCGCTGGCGGTGAGCGTGGCGCGCCAGGTGCTCGTGAGCGCGTGCGGGAGCGCGTCGGCCACCGCGACGCCGCCGCGGCGCTCCTCCAGGTAGCGCGCGAGGAGGATGATGCCGGCGTTGATGCCGTTGCCGACGATGATGCTGCCGAGGAAGGCGGTGTTGGGGTTCAGGTAACCGATGGCGAGCCGGCCGGCGGCGAAGGCGAGCACCGTGCCGGTGAAGAGCGGCCCGCAGAGCAACGGGAGGGCGCGGAAGCTCCGGTAGTAGAGGACGATGGCGAGCCCCACCGCGGCGAGGACGAGGACGCCGGAGACCTCGATGTCGTGCACGAGGTGCTGCTGCGCCTCGATGACCTCGCGGACCTCGCCGTCGTACCCGACGCGGATCGACGGGTGGAAGCTCGTGGGCCGGAGGGCCCGCACCTCCGCGTCCACCTCGTTGAAGAGGTGGAGATTGCCCTCGAGCGAGACGGCCGCGTCGGAGGGAGTGACGAGGAGCAGGAGGGTGTGCCCGCCCTCGCCCGCGAGGTACCCGTCGAGGTAATGATCGGGCGCGTTCGCCTTCTCGCGCAGCGCGCGCGCGGCGCGCTCGAGCTTCGGATCGAGGCGGTCGCCCTCCGGCTCGTCGTCGAGGCCGAGGTTCCAGGGGCTCCGCCGCATCTTCTCGGCGCGCAGCCCCTCGGCCAGGTCGGCGAGGTCGCTCACCTCGGCGTGGAGCGCTCCGTGCTTGTCCCGGTAGGCGCGCTCCTCGTCGGTCCGGTAGCGGATCTCGCGCGCCTCGCCCGGGACGAGGTGCGCGAGCCGCGCGGCGAGGGCGTCGACGAAGCGCTCGCCCGCGTGGAGATCGTCGGTCTGCACGACGACCGAGAGGTGCGCCAGGCCACCGAGGCGCTTCTCGAGGGCGTCGAGGGCCAGCGCCGAGGGGGCCCCGCGGGGCAGGAGCTCGCGAAGGTCCGTCCGGAGGTCGGTGTAAAGGCGCACCGCCGCCGGCGCAGCGGCGCAGAACGCCGCGAAGCCGACGAAGAGCAGCCACCACGGGCGCCGGAGGGCGAGGGCCGCGTAGCCGGTGAGCCATCGCTCGATCAACCCGGCGCGGGCGCTACGGGGCGGTGTGACGTCGCTGTGCACGTTGAGGGCGCAGCCATGGCGCACGGACCGCCCATCGTCCAGCGGCTTAACAAGAATTCACTGGAGGTGCGTCGGCGGGGCTGCTCGATCAGCGCACGATGGGGAGGGTCTTCGCGGATCCGCGCGGGGCCTGCGGCGTGCCGTTGGCCTCGGCCCGGGCGGGCTTGGAAGGCTCCGCCAGCCCGAGATCCTCGTCGCTGGCGTCGGGCTCGGAGACCGAAGCGCCGGACAGCGATGCGGCGCGCTCGCCGTACTTGATCTGGGCGGCCTTGCCGCGGAGGCGCGGGGGCGCCTTGCCGGAGGTGAGCCCGAAGGGGGCGAGCATGTCGTCCCGCCCGCGGAAGACGCGCTGGGCGAGCAGGTGCCAGCGCTCGTACCAGCCGCGCAGCTCGACCAGGGTCGTGTCCTTGGGCGGGGGCGCGCCCTCCGGACGCTCTCCGCGCGCGCTCTGGAGGTTCTCCCGCAGCTCCGCGCGCAGATCGCGCATCACCCGCGGCGACGCGGCCCGGGCGACGTGGGGCAGCGCCATGAGCGTGCCCAGCGTGAGCTTGCGCGAGGCGGGCCAATCCGCGGCGGGGCCCTTGCCCGTCCAGCCGGCGGCCGACTCCGCGTCCCGCAGGCAGGCGCGGACGTGGCGGCGCACGGCGTCGGCGTACCAGTCGCGCGCCTCCTTCTCACGCCGCGCGGGCGTGGGGGAGAGGAAGTTCCATGCCTTGCCGGCGCGCTCCCACTCGAACGACTTCTCGGCGTTGTCGATGAGCAGGTGCCCGCGCTCGCGCTCCTCGGCCGAGAAGCCGTACCGATCGAGCAGCGCGGTGGACTCGGGGTGCTGCTCCGCCGCCTGGAGGAACACGCGGCTCCTGGCCACGAGCTCCTCGTCGTACTTCGTGATCTTTGCCTTCATGTGACGATGAACTCGTGGAGACGCTGGAGGTCCACCTTGGTCTGGTGCTCGCCGCGGCAGGCGTACCAGCAGAGACCACAGCTCACCGGCTGGGTGTCCACGCCCTGCGTCTCCAGCTCGGTGATGTGCGCGATCGCCGGCATCTCGGGGCACTGCTTCACCCAGCCCTGCTGGTCGATGTAGAGGAACTTGTCGCCCGCCGTACACCCCGGCCGCTGCGCCTCCTCGAAGAACGTCGGGATGGTCCGCAGGTACTGGTCGGAGGTGAGCGAGTTGCGGTTCGTGTGCTTGACGTCGATGAGATCCTCGATGGCGCGGCGCGCCTTCTCGATCTGCTCCGGCGTCAGCACGTGCGACTGGTTGTCGTTCTTGAGGCGGGAGTACGAGTTGAACGACTGCTTGACGCCCCAGCCCGCCACGACGCGCGCGAGGTCGGCCACGCAGTCGAGGTTCTCCGCGCAGAGGAAGGTGCCGATGGAGATGTTGTCGTACCCCTTCTTCGCCATCTCCGGCAGGAAGGTGGACAGCTTCTTCCACAGCCCGGGGATGCCGCGCTCGGTGTCCTGGCGCTCGTCCGGGTAGTTGAGGGAGATCTGGATCTGGTTCACGCCCGCCTGCGTCAGCTCCTCCACCTTCGCCTCGGTGAGGAGCCAGCCGTTCGTGTAGAGCCCGATGTAGCGGTAGCCAGGGACGCCCTTGACCTGCTTCACGATGTCGACGAGATCCTTGCGGAGGAAGGGCTCGCCGCCCGTGATCGAGACGTGCAGGGGCTGGAAGTACCGGATGGCGGGGGTGAAGTCCTTCACCTCTTCGACCTCGTCGGCCTCCCAGTAAGGGCAGAAGTCGCACGTGGCGTTGCAGCGCTTGGTGATCTCGAGGGTGAGGGACGTCGGCCGGCCCGTGAGCCGGTTGCGGATGTACGTACCGCCCATCGTGAGGCGCTGGGTCAGCGAAACGGTTCGAGAAAGTCCCATCTGGCGCTCCTGAATGGTCCCCGGCCGGGACAGCCTCCTCACAGCGCGGGCTTCCCGCGGGCGGGGCCCCGCATGGTAGCACCCGCTCAGCGACGTGATGCCAACCAAAATCGGTTGACCCGCGGTGCGAAGCACACTTCGCTCTCAGGGGCCCCACCTCACTTCATCGAGGGGCGCCATGGTCTACCACCGGGTGCGAGCCCTCGCCCCTCTGTCTGCTATCGTCCCGCGCCCTTCTCCTCTGCCCGCGCCCCTCCTGGAAGGACCCCGTGAGCCTCGCCGACCTCCTCCGCGAAACCGAGCCCTCCCTCTCCGCCATCGCCGCCCACCTCGACGGCCTCTCCGCCGCCGAGCGCCTCGCCGAGACGCGCACGCTGGACCGCGGCCTGCAGCGCCGCCTCTATCGCGCGGCCGAGAAGGCGGCGCCCCTCACGCTCGACGACTTCGTGCCCCCCGGCACGGCTCCGCGCGTCGAGGTGATCCACGACGGCCGCAACACGCTGCCGCTGCCCGGTGGCCTCAAGCTCTTCCAGAAGCGCTTCGCCAGGCCGGAGGCCGGCGGCGATCGCCTCTTCGGGTACAACCAGTCACCGTTCCTCTCGACGATCGGACCGGGGTTTTTCGTCGCAGTGCCGACGGCCGGCAACCCGGCGTGGGAGGCGCGGGGCGCCGTGGTCGTCGACTACTTCCAGATCCCGGACGGGCCGGTGCCGGACGGTTGGCCCAAGGTGATCCCCAACACGAAGGGCCTCCAGACCTTCGTCTACAACCGCACGCGGGACTTCATGCGGCGGGTCTCCAGGCACGTGAGCATCGGCGCGGCGTACAAGGAAGAGAACGCGCTCGACCACTACTTCGTGCTCTGCCGGCAGGGTTAGCAGGCTCAGCGCTTCACGCCGAGCAGCGCGTCCAGCATCGGCCGCGCGCCCTGGAGCGCCGTCCGCTGCATGTAGAACGCGAGCCCGCGCAGGCCGCCCAGCTCCTCCCCTCCGCCGGCGCGGCCGGGGCCGCCGTGGACGAGCTGCGGGAGGACGGTGCCCGGCCCCGGGGTCTGGTCGGCGATCTTCTCGCTCCCGAGCATCAGGCGGCCGTGGAACGGCGCGATGCCGAAGACCATGTCGGCGACGAAGGCGCGGTCGTCGCTGTAGACCGACGAGACCAGGCCGCCGCCGCCCTTCTCGACCGCGGAGACCAGCGCCGGCGTGCCGTCGTAGGGGAGCACCGTGCTCACCGGGCCGAAGACCTCGTGCTCGTGGACGGCGCGGGCGCCCTCCGGCGCCTCGTTCACGAGCAGCGTGGGGGGCACGAAGTAGCCCTTGTCCGGCAGCCCGCCGAGCTTCTCGAACGGCCCGAGGCCGCCGAGCACGATGCGCGCCTCGGCGGCGAGCCGCTCGATGCCCGCGCGCACGTCGCGGAGCTGCTGCGCCGTGGCCACGGGACCGACGACCACGCCCTCGAGCGCCGGGTCGCCGACCTTCACGTCGCGCAGGCGCTCGACGAGGTTCTCCCGCACGTCGGCGAGGCGCTCGCGGGGGACGAAGACGCGCCGGATGGCCGTGCACTTCTGCCCGGCCTTCTGCGTCATGTCACGCACCACGTCCTTGAGGAAGAGGTTGTACGTCTCCGACCCCTGGGCGGCGTCCGGCCCCAGGATGGCGCCGTTGAGGCTGTCGGCCTCCACGTTCACGCGCACGGAGCCGCGCGCGATGTTGGCCATGAGGCGGATGGCGGCGCCGGTGTCGCTCGACCCGGTGAAGGCGAGCACGTCCTGCCCGCCCAGGTGGGTGAGCAGGTCGCCCGGCGAGCCCGTCACGAGCGAGAGGGCGCCGCGCGGCAGGATGTTCGCCTCCACGATCAGCTCGACGATGCGCACGGCGACGAGCGCGGTGCTGGTCGCGGGCTTGACGATCACGGGCACGCCGGCGAGCAGGGCGCACGCCGCCTTCTCCCCGAGCCCCCAGGCGGGGAAGTTGAAGGCGTTCACGTGAACGGCGACGCCGTGGCGCGGGACGCTGACGTGCTGGCCGAAGAAGCGCGGGGACCGGCCGAGCTGCACGCCCTCGCCGTCGAGGAGGAAGCGCTGGTCGCCGAGCTCCTTGCCCAGGTCGGCGTAGGCGGCCAGCGTGCCGGAGGCGCCGTCGATGTCGAACTTTGCGTCGCTCCGGGTGTTGCCGCCGTTCTTGATGGCGAGCTCGATCAGGGCGTCTCGGTTCGCGTGGATGGCGCGGGACATGGCGCGGAGCAGCTCGCCGCGCTGGGCGAAGCTCAGCCCGCGCAGGGCAGGCCCGCCCTCGGCGCGCGCGAAGGCGACCGCCGCCCCGAGATCGAGGCCCTCGGTGCTCGCCTGCGCGATGGGCTCCTCCGTCGTGGGGTTGACGAGGGTGGCCATCTTTCCGGTGCCGGCGACCCACGCGCCCGAGATGTAGCTCTTCAGCGTCTCCATGGGGGCGGACCCTACTCCACCCACGGGGAGATGTCCGCCCCCTCCCGGCAGGTGCGGGCCCCCTCGGTGCGCCCGGCCGGTAGGCGCCGCGATTTGCCGATCGCGCTGGGCGCGGAGGGAAGCAGGGCTCGCTCAGGGCAGGATTCTCGCCGACGAAGGCGTCGTCCTGTCCCGCCGACGTCAGGGGTGAGCCGAGGTCCAGTGTGCCGGCGAAGCCGCCGTAGACCAGGAGCCGGCCCGATGGCCCCCGCGCGAGGAGGGCGGGGAAGCCGAGGACGATGCCGTCCTCGTCCCTCGCCCACGCGACGTCGCCCGCGTCGGAAAGGCGCGCCAGGAGCAGGCTGTCGACACCGACGCCCGCGTCGATCGATCCGGACGAAAAATCCCCCTTCAAGCGGACACCGACGACGGTGGCGCCGCCCGCGATGCGGACCGCGGCCGTGATTCCTGACTCGACGGTCCCTGCGAGCTGCGCGGTCCAGACCGGGCTCCCGTCGGGCGTCAGGCGAACGACGAGCGCGTCCGTGGGGCCGTGGCCGGAGAGCTTCCCGAGCCCGACGTTCGCGGTGCCCGCGAGGTCCGCGGCCAGCGTGATCACGCCGTCGGAGCCGACGTCGATCGTCCGGAGGTCGACGCCGCCGCCGTACGAGCGGCTCCAGGCGAACGCGCCGGTGCCGCCCGCGTACTTCGCGATCACCGCGCCCGGCGCGGAGACGGGCGGGCCGCCGAACGCCGTCGTCGTCTGGCTCCAGACGCCGACGACCAAGTTCCCCGCGGGATCGAGCGCGATGCCGGCCGGGATGTCCTGGCCTGCGTCGCCGATCGCCCGCGCCCAGACGCGCCCGAGCGACGCGTCGAGCTCGGCGACGAGGACGTCGTGGGTGGTCCCGATCGATGGATCGAACGTCGCCGTGAAGACCACGCCGTCGAGATCGATCGTGCCGAGGTTCCCCTGGAGGAACAGGCCGCCGTCCGGCGCCGCCGCGATCTGCGCCACGTCGAAGCTGTCCCCCTCACTGCTGAAGGCCTTGGCGCGCACCGTCGCGCCGCCGGCGTCGAGCTCCATCACCACCAGGTCCAGGTAGGGCCCCGTGCTCTTCACGACGCCGGCGCCGGTGTCGAGCTCCGCGTCGTGGAAGGCCATCGCGAGCCACACGCCGCCGCTCGGTGTCGTCGCGAGGTGCGGCTCGGCCTCGACGCCCGCGCCGCCGATCCGCCGGAGCCAGCGGAGGGCGCCGGTCGGGTCGAAGGCCGCGACGAAGACGTTGGTGGAGCCGGCCGCGGTGACGGGGCCCGCCCCGAAGTCGACGGTCCCCTGGTATTCGCCGGCGAGGACGACGGTCCCGTCGGGGAGGAAGATGGCGCTGGTCGCCTGGTCGGCGAGCGGGCCGCCGAAGGCGCGCGACCAGAGGACGCACGGCGGCGTGCAGCAGGCGCCGTCGAGGCAGCGGCCGGACGCGCAGTCCGCCGCCATCTTGCACGACGCGCCCACGGCGCAGGGCGCGCACGAGCCGCCGCAGTCGACGTCGGTCTCGTCCGCGTCCCGGAGGAGGTCCTCGCAGTGGTCGAGCGCGCACCCCACCGTGCCCTCCACGCAGTAGGCGCCGACCTGGCAATCCGCGGCGACGAGCGCCCCGGCGGCGCAGAGGAGCACGGCGCACGCGGCGCGGAGCAGGGATTGGGTGAACCGCGCGCGGTGCCGCACCGCTCAGGGCTCCAGCACGGCCGCGTAGGCGTCGAGGCCGCCTGCGCTGGTCCGCGTCTGCGTCGCGTCGAACGCGAGGGTCCCGGAGAAGCCGCCCGCGATCGCGACGCGCCGCCCGCCCGGCAGGAGGGAGAGGCGGCTCGGGTCGGTGGCGGCGACGCCCCCCGCGCCCGCCGCCCAGAGGGCGTCGCCGGCCGCGTCGAACCCCGCCACGAAGACCTGCCCGAGCCCCAGCGTGAGGGCCACGCCCGGTCCGAAGCTCACGTTGCCCGTGTACGCGCCGCTCACGACGACGGAGCCGCGCGCGTCGACGACGACGGAGCTCGCGGCGACCGTGTGCTCGCCGTAGCCGTGCGCCACGAGGGGGGCGCCGTGCGGATCGAGCTCGATCAGGAAGGCGCTCCCGCCGACGCCGGCGGGCAGGAGCCCCGTCCCGAAGTCCTGCGGGAGCGTGTACGCGCCGACGACCCAGGTGTCGCCGCGCGCGTCGAGGGCCATCCCCGAGGGCTTCGCCTGGCCGGTGGTCGTCGTGAACCCGCGGCTCCACACGTACCCGCCCGCGCCGTCGAGCTTGGCGACCGCCACGCTCGGCTCGCCGTTGGCCCAGGGCAGCGTCGGACCGCCGAAGCTCCAGCTCCTCGAGTAGGTCACGCCCACGTAGACGTCGCCGGCGGCGTCGACGGCCACGCACTCGCCGGCGTCGCCCCAGACGTCGCCGTAGCCCTTCGCCCACAGGGCCTCGCCCGCGGCCGAGAAGCGGACGACCAGCACGTCGCCTCCGCCGGTGTCGGCGAGCGTGCCGGCGCTCCCGAGGTCCAGCGTCTCGTAGAAGGACCCGACGAGCACGGGATCGCCGTCCGGAGCGAGGGCGATCCCGCCGAGCGTCACGTCGCCCGAGTACGCGCGGCTCCAGACGTGCGCTCCGGTCGCGTCGAGCTCTGCCAGGTAGAGGTCGTGCGGGCCCGTGGCGGCGACGGGCCCGCCGCCGAAGTCGACGCCGGTGCTGGCGCCGCGGACGGCGAGCAGGACGTGCCCCGCCGGCGTCAGGACGATCCGGGCGTCGTCCTCGTCGAGCGGCCCGCCGAAGCTCTCGCTCCAGACGTGCTTGCCGGCGCTGTCGAGCCTCACGACGAACACGTCCGCGCCGCCCCTGGACACGAGCGGCCCGCCCCCGAAGTCGACCGCGCCCCCGAAGCGCCCGGTCACGTAGATCGCGCCGTCCGCGCCGGCTACGACGCCCGTCGCCACGTCGTCCACGATGCCGCCGAAGGAGGTGGTCCAGACGGCGCACGGGGGCTCGCAGCAGCGCGCGTCGACGCAGTGTCCCGACGTGCAGTCCGAGCCCGACGCGCAGCTCCGGCCGGCGTCGCAAGGGGCGCACGAGCCGCCGCAGTCGACGTCGGTCTCCGTCCCGTTCTTCACCCCGTCGTGGCAGCCCGGGTCCACGCAGCCGGGGGCGCCCTGGGTGCAGAACGCGTCGATGGAGCAGTCCGCGAGCGAGGGCGCCGCGGCCGCGACGAGCAGGCCCGCGAGCGCGTGACGCCGCACCGGCCTCACCCGGCCGCTTCCTTGAACTGGCGCCGGAGCGCCGCGACGCCGGCCCGGAGGAGCCGGCGGGCCGCCTCGACGTCGCCCCCCGCGAGCTCCTCGCCGATCTCGTCGAAATCGGCGCCCTCCATCCACAGGAGGAGCGCGGCGAGCTGATCGCGCGGCAGGCGGCGCTCGGCCCACGCGAGCATCTGGCGCGCCGTCTGGGCGGCCGTGAAGGCCGGCCGCGCCGCGAGGGCGGGGTCGTCGGCCGCCGGCGACGCGACGAACTCGTTCAGGAGGCGCTTGGGGCTCGGCTCGTCGGGGTCCCGGGCGCGGGTGGCCCGCCCGAGCGTGCGGCGAACGTGGTCGCGCGCGGTGAAGGCCGCGACGATGCGGAGCCAGTCCTCGAACGTGCGCCCGGGGTTCGCGGCGCGCCACGCGGGGTAGAGGCCGAGCGCGGTGCCGCCCTCGGGCTCGATCTTCTCGCAGAGCGCCGTCATGACGTCGCGCACGTGGTCCTCCGATCGCGCGAGCGGCCCCATCGCGCGGCTCGATCGCACGGCGTGCTCGAGGAAAGGCCAGACGTGCGCGACGAGCTCGCCGTAGGCGGCCTTGTCCAGCTCGCACACGCGGGCCACGAGCGCCTCGCAGCGCGACAAATCGAGGCCGGGAACGCTCAGAAATGGCCTCCGAGCATGATCGAGGCGCCGCTCGACCTCACGGAGACCGGCGCCCGCGGCGCGGTCAGGAGGAGGACGCCCCCGCCCAGCGCGAGCGCGCCGCCCACACCCGCGAGCGCCTCGCCGCGGGTGCGCGCCGCGACGGCGGCGCCGACGCCCGCGGAGGTCGCGGCCGGGCACACCTGACGCCCGTCGGCGAGCGTGCCGGTGCAGCCGTCGAACGCGGCGGCCCGGAGCACGGCGAACTGCACGCCGAACGCGGCGGCGAGCGCGAGGGAGACCCCGCCCGCGGCGAGCCCGGTGATGCCGCCGATGCGCCTCGCGTTGGGCGGCGGCGGCGGCGGGGCTGGCTCCTTCCGGAGCGCGACGCGTAGCTCGATGACCTCGCCCCCGGCCCCCGGCTTCACGTCGTAGAACGCCGGCTCGTAGCCGGGCGCCTGCGCGACCAGGTGCTCCTCCACGCCGACGTCCATGAAGAGGGGGGCGCGCGCCTGATCGGCGGACAGCGGCCGGCCGTCGCGGCGGATCGAGACGCCGGAATAGGGCTCCGCGAACGTGAGCCGCACGGTGGGCGCCTTGGTCTGGAGCTGGAAGAGCTCGGCGCGGGATCAGGCGATCGAGCTCGGCCCACGGGGCGAGGGCGAGGGCGCGATCGTACGTCTCCTTGGCGCGCGCGAACGCGCCCTCGCGGGCGCGACACCGCGCCGTCTTCACGAGGACGGCCGGGACCTCGTGGAGCGTCGCGCTCGCGTCGAAGAGCGCGCAGGACAATCGAAGGTCGCCCTTCGCGGCGAGCGCCTTGCCCTCGTCGAAGAGCCGCTCCGCCTCCGCCTGCGGGCCCGCGGCGTCGGAGGGCGCCGCGACGGGCGGTTCGGGCTCGGGCGGCTCGGCGCGGGCGGCTCCGCTCCCGAGGAGGCACGCGGCGGCCGCCCCGAGGCCGAGCAGCCCCACGAGCAGCCTCACGGCTTCGTCCCCTGCCTGTAGTCGTCGCTCGGATCCGACGGCACGCGCGGCGCGGCCGGCGTGGCCGACGCCTGCGGCGTGGGCTCGGGGGGCGCGGAGGCCGGCTTCGTGACGGGCGCTTCCTGCGCTGCGGGGCGCCGGACCGGCGGCGGAGCGCTCGCCCCGCGGGGAGGGGATCCGACCGTGGGAGGGCGGCGACGCGCTCTCGACCGCCGCTGGAGGCGGCACGGCCGGCGGGCCGTCGACAGCCGCGACCGGCGCGCGCGCCGGGACGTCGCGCACGGCGGCCTCGACCGGCGGGTTACCGTGCGCGGCGAAGGCCGGCGGTGTCCTGGCCGCGACGCTGACCTGCCGCGGTGCTCCGCGGAGCGCGTACCAGGCCATCGCGGAGATCGCCGCGCACGCGATCGCGAGGGTGAGCGCCCGGGAACGCGGCGCCGCGACCGTGTTGCGCGTCACCCCCACCACGCTGTGGAGGCGCCCCGGCTCCGCGCTCGGCCGGGGCTCCACGGGGACGGGGGGCCGGACGGGGCTCGACGCGCCGGCCTGCGGGGGGACGCCCAGCGCGCGCGCGAGATCCTCGATCATCGCGCTCGCGCGCTCGAAGCGGCCCTCGGGCGCGAGCGCCGTGGCCCTCCCGAACCACGCGTCGAACGGCTCGGGCAGCGCCACGCCCGCGCGCGCCGCGCGCTCGCGGGCGGGCTGCGTGGCGCCGGCGGTGATCGCCATCAGGAGCGGGTAGACGCCCTCGCGCTTGGCGCGCTCCTCCGCCCAGTACGGCTCCCCGACGAGGAGCGTGTAGGCGATCTGGCCGAGCGCGTAGAGATCCGCCTCCTTGCCGATCGTGCCCTCGCCCTTCACCTGCTCGGGCGTCATGTAGAGCGGCGTCCCGAGCGCGCGCGTCGTCTCCGCCTTCGAGGCGCTCGCGATGATCTTCGCGATCCCGAAGTCGAGCACCTTCACGCACGGCGAGCCGTCGTCCCGTGTCGTCAGGAACAGGTTCTCCGGCTTGAGATCGCGGTGGACGACGCCCTTATTGTGCGTGCGGTCGAGCGCGAGCGCCACCTGCCGGAGCAGGACCACGACCTCCTCCGCGGAGAGCCGCCCCTCCCGCGCGACGCGGGACGCGAGATCCTCGCCGTGAAGGAGTCCATCACCAGATAGGGGGAGCCCGTCTCCACGTCCGTCCCGCCATCGAAGACCTTCACGATGTGGTCGCTCTCGATGGTGGCCGTCACCAGCGCCTCCTGCCGGAAGCGCGCCCGGGAGCCTCGTCGCTGGTGAGGAGAATCCGGCAGCATCACCTTGAGCGCCGAGCGCGCCCCCGTCTCGTGGTGGACGACCTCGTAGACGGCCCCCATCCCCCCGGTACGGAGGCACCGGACGACCCGCCAGCGACCCGCGAAAAGGCGCCCCTCTTCGAGCGAGTCTCGGGCCGGCGGTCCCATCAAGGGGCGAAATGTTACACATCCGCGCGCGAGGGGGTCAAGCCGACCCCCTTCGCCCCGCGGCGCTCCGTCTCCTCACTTCACGCTCGAGCCCCGACGCGCTCTCCCGGCCTCCACCCGGTTTCCGCAGAGGAGAGTCGGCGCGGCCACGCGTTCCGTCACGCCGCCGGGTCGATTGGCGCGTCGATTGGCTCGGCGCCGGAGAATTCGTCGCCGTGCGCGTGACGAGTCGCCGTCGTCTGCCGACTGAGAACGGGGACCTCGACCGGAAGGACCCCGATGCCCGAACGACGACCATTCTCGCCCCGCCTCCTCGCCGCCCTCCTCTTCTCGGCCGCCGCCGCGCCGGGCGTCGCCTCCGCCGCACCGACCATGAACGTGGCGTACGGCGGCACCTACGTGCTGACGGCCCTCGGCGCAATCAACGGCGTGCCCTCCGCGGAAGGCGGCCTCGCCTTCAAGGACGCCAGCACCCTGGTCATCGACGGCGCCGAAACCCACGCCGGCGCGGCCCTCTACCAAATCCCAATCACGCGCGGCACGGGCAACCACGTCGTCAGCATCGGCACCGCGGCCGAGCTCTTCACGACCCCCTACGGGGACACGGCCCTCGCGTACGGACCCGGGGGCGTCCTCTTCGTCGGCCTCTACAACAACAACTCGGTCGGGGAGGTGAAGCCGGGCAGCACGGCCTTCGACAAGACGGTCTCCCTGTCAGCTCCTTCGGCTACACGCCGTACACGTTCGCCTTCGTCCCCCCCGGCCTGGCGAACGCGGGGGCGCTGAAGGCCATCGATTGGCCGTCCGGCAACTGGTACACCCTGACCACCTCCGCCGACGGATCGGGCACGTACGACATCCCCACGTCGACGGCGGGCCCGAGCCTCACCGGGGCGCCGCTGGGCGCGGTCTATGTCCCCCCGGGCTCCACGCTCTTCCCGGCCGGCAGCCTGCTCGTCGCCGAGCAAGGGAAGGGCGGCCCGAGCCAGGTCGTCGCGTACACGACCGACGCCGGCGCCAACCCAATCGTGTCGAGCCGCTCGGACTTCATCACCGGGTTCACGCAGGCGAGGGCCGCGGCCGTGGACCCGCTCACGGGCGACTTCTTCTGCATCGACGACGTGAACGGCATGAACCTCTACGTCGTCTCGGGCTTCGCCTCCCCCGTCGGGCTGCCCTGCACGAAGGCCTCGGACTGCGGCACCGGGTTCTGCGTCAACGGGGTCTGCTGCAACACGGCCTGCGCGGGCGGCGTGTGCGACGCGTGCTCGGTCGAGGCCGGCGCGGACGTGGACGGGACGTGCAAGCTCTTCTCCGGCACGAGCTGCGACGACGGCAACGAATGCACCTCGGGCGACACCTGCCAGAGCGGCGTCTGCACCGGCGGGACGGCGACCACCTGCACGCCGCTCGACGAGTGCCACACCGCGGGCGTCTGCAACCCGACGTCCGGGATCTGCTCGCAGCCGGCGAAGGCCGACGGGACCGCCTGCACCGACACCGTGGCCTGCACGATGACGGCGACCTGCAAGGCCGGCGCCTGCACGGCCATGAACCCGGTCATGTGCCCGCCCGCCGACCAGTGCCACGTGGGATCGTGCGACCCCAAGACGGGCACGTGCACGAGCACCGCGGTGGCGAACGGCACGGCCTGCAACGACGGCGACGCCTGCACCAGGAACGACACCTGCCAGAACGGCGTCTGCACCCCCGGCACGGCCGTGATTTGCACCGCCTCGGACCAGTGCCACACGGCCGGCGTCTGCGACACCACGACGGGCGCCTGCACCAACCCGGCGAAGCCCGACGGCACGACCTGCAACGACGGCAGCGCCTGCACCTCGGCGGACACGTGCCAGGCCGGCGTCTGCACGGGCACGAGCTCGGTGACGTGCCCGCCCGTCGACGCCTGCCACACCGGCGGCTGCGATCCCACGACGGGGGCTTGCCTGAACACGCCGAAGCCCGACGGCGCGAGCTGCGACGACGGCGACGCCTGCACGACGAAGGACACGTGCACCTCCGGCGTCTGCGCCGGCACCGCCGTGGTCTGCGGGCCCGCGGACACGTGCCACACTGGGGGCGCGTGCAATCCGGCGAGCGGCGCCTGCACCTACACGCCGAAGCCCGACGGCACGGCGTGCGACGACGGCTCGCTCTGCACGAGCGGCGACACGTGCCAGGCGGGCACCTGCACCGGCACCGCGAAGACGTGCCCCGCGAGCACGAGCCCCTGCGTGGCCGCGGGGTGTACCGCCTCCACGGGCGCCTGCTTCATGACGCCCCTGATGTTCGGCACCGATTGCAGCGACGCCTGCTCGCAGGGAAGCTTCTGCGACGGCACCGGGACCTGCGTGACCGGCTTCCCGTCGGACCCAGGCACCCCCTGCCAGAACGGAGGCGTCTGTGACGGCTCGGGCGACTGCATCGACCAGATGACCAGCGGCTCCGGCAGCTCCAGCTCCAGCGGCACGACCTCCAGCAGCGGAGGCGCGGGCGGCTCCGGTGCGACGACGAGCGGCGCCGGCGGCTCGGGGGCGGGCAGCTCGGGGGCCGGCGGCGCCGGCGCGGGCGGCGCGACGACGACCAGCAGCACCGGAGGCGGCCCGGTGAGCGTGAGCAGCAGCAACGGCTCCGGGAGCGGGGCCGGAGGCGGTGGCAGCGGCACGGGAGGCAGCGGCAGCACCGGCGCCAAGGCGGGGTGCGGCTGCGAGGTGGCCCCGTCGGCGTCGAACATGCCCTGGCTCGGCGCGCTCGGCCTGGTGCTGGTCGCCGGGCGGCGCCGGCGGCGCTCGCCGGCGACCCACGCGCCCGGGATGTAGCGCTTCGGGGGGCGGACCCTCCTCCACCCGCGGGGAGATGTCCGCCCCCCCCGCAGGCGATGCGAGCCCGCATCGCCGCGCCCGCCCGGTGAGCGCCGCGATTTGCTTGGAGGGGCCCGGGAACGGTGGCACAAGGGGACGCATGGGTCCGCGGTGGAAGCTGGAGGTGGAGGGGCTCGGGATCATCGAGCGGGCCGAGGTGGATGTCCGGCCCCTGATGCTGTTCGTGGGGGAGAACAACAGCGGAAAGAGCTACCTGGCGACGCTCCTGTGGGGATTGTTCGCGCTGCAGGGGGAGCTGGATCCACCGCAGGGATCCGTGCTGAACGACTGTAAAGCATGGCTCACCAGGAAGCTCACAGAACACCCCAACGACGAGAGATTCACGCTCACCGATGCCGACTGCGCGCTCTTCGTCAGGCTCTTCGAAGACAGTGTGACGGCGAGCCAGTCGCACCTGGTGCGTCGAGCGTTCAACAGCGAACAGGTGACCGTGTCGCGGGTCGCGTTCCAGAGCACTGGCTCGGCACCACCCGTGCAAATCAGCTTGGTGCGATCCGCCGAGACCGATCACGTCCACGTGACCGTCTTGTCGAACGGTCATTATGGTTTGGGTTCGAGCGACATGGGCGAGCTTGCGCTCCATGTCGCGAGGTACCTCGCGCTGGGGTCGTTCGGGAACATGTTTGCCTTTGCCGAGAGGCGACACAGGAGCGGCGCGCCCCTGTTCCTACCGGCGTCACGCACGGGCTTCACGCTGCTCTACAAGGCGCTCATGAGCCGACAGCTGCGGCAGCTGGAGACGGTCGACACCAGTGAGATTCGGTTGAATCTCACCACCCCCGCCGTCCGTTTCGTCGACCTGCTCGCCGTCCGCCTCGCGAACGGCGTTGGCGCCTACGTGGAAGAGGCCGACTTTCTCGAAGCACCTTTGAACGGTCACGTCGAGCTGGCAAGTAGCGTCGGCGTCGGTCTGAACGAATATTACTACACTCCGGCGGGGAGCCAGACGCGCCTCGACATGTCGTTGGCCTCCTCTCTCGTGACCGAGCTGGCTCCGCTGATCGTCATCCTGCGTCACTTCGGCGGCTTCCCCATCCTCATCATCGAGGAGCCCGAGGCCCACCTCCACCCCAAGATGCAGCGCCACCTCGCGCGCACCATCGTCCGCCTGATCCGCAAGGGCCTCTACGTCTGGATCACCACGCACAGCGAGAACCTGTGCCAGCAGATCAACAACTTCATCAAGATCGGCGAGAGCGCGAAGCGCGCCGACCTCCAGAAGAAGCTCGGCTACGAGGAGCAGGAGTACCTCACCCTCGACAACGTGAGCGGCTACGGGTTCACGCTGGAGGGCGGGAAGTCGAAGGTCGCGGCGCTGAAGCGGACGAAGGGCGGGCTGGTGATGCCCACGTTCAACCGCGCGATCATGGATCTCAGCAAGGAGATGATGTTCCTCGACGAGGAGACGGTGGGCGAGCGATGAAGCTCGCCGGCGATCTGGAACAGCGCCTCTCCCGCTCGATCCAGCGAGCCTTCTACCGCATCGTCCGCGCGCCCGATCCCGTGATCATCGAGGAGACGGCGGAGGACGGGCTCGCACACCTCACGCTCGACGCCGGCGCCCTCGCCGTCGAGTGGAAGATCCAGAGCAAGGTATTCGGCTTCCTCGGCGACACCAAGAACGCCGACGGCGCATTGTTCGTGCTGCGGGGCGGCGACGAGGTCGACGCCCACGTCGTCGAGTGCAAGCGCACCATGACGCAGGAGTCCTGGAGCAAGGCGAAGCTGCAGATGCGTTGGACGCTCCTCCGTCTCTTCGCGCTGGCGGGCGTCCTCGGCCTCACGATAAGGAGCGTGACCTGCCATACGGCATATTGTGCCGAAGAGATCGAGCCCGACAGCTCGCCCAACCCGCTGGCGGGCAAGGCGATGTCGGGCGAGGCGGAGGAGGCGACCACCGCCGAGGGCGCAGAGGACGTGGAAGCCCGGCGGCGGCTCTTCGACTGGAACGGGGAGCACCTCCACCTGCGCGACTTCGAGGTCCCAGTCCGGCACAAGAAGCTTCCGCTCGCGCTCGACCAGGGCGTCGGGGTCGGTTCCTTCGCGCTCGCGTCGCTCTGAACACGCGGGGCAAGACGGCTTCCTCCGGCTCCGCAGGCAATCACCTCTTCCGGCCCGCCGCTGAGCTCTTCCCCGGCACGGCGCTACGCTCCGCGTCATGCGAGCCCACCTGCGCGTCGTGCGCGCCACGTGGGAGAACCGGCCGCTCGCGGCCGGCGGGTAGCTCCGGCTCGGCGAGCGGCTTTACGAGAGGCAACGGTGAGCCAGCCTGTGCCGAGGTGGTCGCGGCGAAGGCGCTGCGTGCCCCAACCGAGGCGGTGCGTGCCCCAGCGAAGGCGCTGCGTGCCCCGAGCACGACCTTGCGTGCCCCGAGCACGAGCTTGCGTGCCCCGAGCACGACCCTGCGTGCCCCGAGCACGACCCTGCGTGCCCCGAGCACGACCCTGCGTGCCCCGAGCACGAGCTTGCGTGCCCCGAGCACGACCCTGCGTGCCCCGAGCACGACCCTGCGTGCCCTGAAGGCGGCGCTGCGTGCCCCGAGCACGAGCTTGCGTGCCCCGAGCACGACCCTGCGTGCCCCGAGCACGAGCTTGCGTGCCCCGAGCACGACCCTGCGTGCCCCGAGCACGAGCTTGCGTGCCCCGAGCACGACGCTGCGTGCCCCGAGCACGACGCTGCGTGCCCCAAAGGCGGCGCTGCGTGCCCCGAAAGCGACGCTGCGTGCCCCGAGCACGACGCTGCGTGCCCCGAGCACGACGCTGCGTGCCCCGAGCACGACGCTGCGTGCCCCAAAGGCGGCGCTGCGTGCCCCGAAAGCGACGCTGCGTGCCCCGAGCACGACGCTGCGTGCCCCGAGCACGACGCTGCGTGCCCCAAAGGCGGCGCTGCGTGCCCCGAAAGCGACGCTGCGTGCCCCGAGCACGACGCTGCGTGCCCCGAAGGCGACGCTGCGTGCCCCGAGCACGACGCTGGGCCATCTCGAGGCGTCGCACCGGGCAATTCCAGGCCATTTCGACGCGCGGCGTGCGGGCGTGGCTCCTGGGCCTGGTCCGCTCGCCTTGCTGCGACGCCGGCGCGTTCGCGCTCAGAACGGGCCGTTGAGAGGGCCGATGGCCCTCGCGAGGAAGTAGAGCCCGAGCTCGAGCCCGCCGAGCCCGAGGCCGAGAATCGAGAGCAGGAACGAGAGCAACGCGCCCCCCTCTCCCGAGCGCGACCATTTCGCCGAGGCCACGAAGCCGAAGAGCCCGGCGCCGGCGGAGGTCCAGGGGAGGAGCGCGAGCGCGCCGTCCAGCAGGGAATCGCCGGAGTGGAACGCCGAGACCACGCCGACGATGAACGCGCACTGTGCGAGCGCCGCGAGGACGCCCATCCCGAGCGCCCAAGGGCGCCAGGGGCTCCCCGGGGGAGGCGCGTCGAGCGGGATGAACCGCACACGCGGGGCGCGAGGCGGGAGCGACCTGACGTGGAGGACGGCGGCGAGCCCGGCCACGAAGATCAGGAGGTAGAGCACGCTGGAGACCTCGTATCACCCTTCCCTGCTCGCGACGACGCACCGGCGAACGCGGGCGCCCGCACGGACGGCGAAGTGCGCGTGTAGTACTAGATACCCCCCGATGCTCACCCTCGTCGCCTGCCCCCGCCTCGTCACGTGCGACCCTGCCCGCGCCACGCCCGCCGACCCGCTCGGTGTGATCGAGGACGCCGCGGTCCTCGTGGACGGCCCGCTCGTCGCCGACGTCGGCCCGCGCGAGACGCTCGCGGCCCGCCACCCCGGCGCGCGCGCCGTCGAGGCCCCCGGCGTGGTGACGCCCGGGCTCGTCGATGCGCACACGCACGCGCCCTGGGTCGGCTCACGGGACGGCGAGTACGCGCTCCGCATGCAGGGCGCCGGGTACGAGGCGATCGCGGCGGCGGGCGGGGGGATCGTCGCCAGCATGCGGGCCGTGCGCGCGGCGAGCGGGGAGGCGATCGCGGCGGCGCTCGGCGCGAGGCTCCGCCGGATGGCCTCGCTCGGCGTCACCACGGTGGAGGCGAAGAGCGGCTACGGCCTCGACGAGGCGAGCGAGCGAAAGCAGCTCGAGGCGGTCGCCGAGGCGGGGCGCGACGCGGGCCTGCCGCGCGTGGTGCCGACGTACCTGGCGCTGCACGCGCTGCCGCCGGAGGCGGGGGGCGACCGCGCGGCCTACGCGCGGCGCGTCCAGGAGGCCTGGCTCCCGGCCATCGCGGGGGCCGGGCTCTGCCGCTTCGTGGACGCGTACGTCGACCGCAACGCCTTCTCGGTCGCGGAGGCGCGCGGCGTGCTCCGGGCGGCGCGGGAAGCTCGGCCTGGGCGCGCGCGTGCACGCCGGGCAGTTCGCCGACGTGGGCGCCGCCGAGCTGGCGGCCGAGGTGGGCGCGTCGTCGGCGGATCACCTGGAGCAGGTGGGCCCCGGCGGCGTGGAGGCGATGGCGAAGGCCGGCGTGCGCGCCGTGCTCCTGCCGGCCGCGAGCTTCACGCTGAGGCAGGAGCCCCCGCCGGTCGCCGCCCTCCGCGCCGCGGGCGTCCCCCTCGTGGTGGCGAGCGACGCCAACCCGGGGACGGCGCCGACGGAGAGCCTGCCGCTCGCGCTGGCGCTGGCGGTGCGAAGCTACGGGCTCGGGGTCGCGGAGGCCCTCCTGGGCGCGACCCGCGAGGCCGCGGCGTCGCTCGGCCTGGGCGGCCGGACGGGCGCCCTCCGGCCCGGCCTCGCCGCCGACCTCGTGCTCTGGGATGTGCCGCACGAGAACGCCATCGTGCAGCCGTGGGGCGTGAGCCGGGCGGCGTGCGTCCTGCGCGAGGGAGCGGTCATCGCCGGCGCGGCGGACCGCGGCTTCACTGGGCCAGAAACCCGGGCCTGACGGAGTTCTGACATCCGCGCCCGCGAGCCGGCGCCGCATCGCCGAGAGGCCGTGCGGCACCCCACTTCCATACGGGTTTTTCCGCCCGGATTGCGTTCCCGACTGCGTGGCGCCCCAAGGATTCGGGCGTTGCGAGGGTCTACGCTACGGTAGAACCCGATATCCGCCCGCGTCCGGGGCTGATAGCGTCTGCGTTCAGGTCACGTATTTCATGGGAGTTCAACCGGGGCAGCGGCTCGATCGCTACGCGATCGAGGAGCTCGTCGGAGAGGGGGGCATGGGGCGGGTGTACCGCGCCTACGACACCCGTCTTCAACGGCGCGTTGCGCTCAAGGTGCTCAACGACACCTCCGCGGACGAGGCGGGGGCGGTGACCGTCGCGCTGCGCGAGGCGCGGGCGGCCGCGGCCATCGCGCACCCGAACGCGACCGCCGTCTACGACGCCCACGAGGTGGAGGGCACCTCGTTCATCGTGATGGAGTTCGTCTCGGGCACGTCCCTGCGCGCCCTCATCGACGGCCCGCCGGTTCCCCTCCCGATTCGCGTGCGCTGGCTCATCGACACGGCGGCGGCGCTCACCGCCGCGCACCGCACGGGCATCGTGCACCGCGACGTGAAGCCCGAGAACGTCATGGTGCGCAACGACGGGCTGGTGAAGGTGCTCGACTTCGGCGTGGCGCGCTTCACGCTGATTGAACCTTCCGGCGCCCACGTGACGAGCCCGAGCGGCGCGCGCATCGCCGGCACCCCCGCGTACATGTCGCCGGAGCAGATCCGCGGCGAGGAGATCGACGGGCGCGCCGACCAGTTCGGGTGGGCGGTGCTCGCGTACGAGCTGCTCACCGGCCACCTCCCGTGGCGCACGGCCAGGGACGTGGTCGGGTACATCGCCGCGGTGGTGACGGAGCACCCCGCGCCGCCCAGCACGCTGGCGCCCGAGATCCCGCCCGCGATCGACGCGGCGATCCTCCGCGCGCTGGCGAAGCGCCCGGAGGATCGCTTCCCCACCATCCTCTCCGCGGCAGCCGAGCTCGCGCCGTTCGCGCGCGCGTCGCTGAGCATGCCCGTGGTCGACGTGCTCCCGCACCTCGATCCCGCGTCGCACGATCCCGGCCCCCAGAACCCTCCGGTCACTGCGCCCCCCGCCGACGCCGCGAGACCGTCCCCGCAGGCGCTCTCGATCAGCGCTTCCGTCACCTTCCCGGGCGATCCCGACGGGGAGCCGTCCAGGCTCTCGCCACCGCCCTCGGAGTCGCGCGTGCGCGAGGTTCGCTGGGCGGCGCAGGGCCGAGCGGGCACCATGCGACCGACGCCGGACTCCACGGTGCGCGCTCCGCCGGCCTCCGCCGCCCCGCGGTGGCTCACCGAGCCCTACCCCGGCGAGGGCGTCGCGCCTTCGCCCTCCCCCACCCCGTCGCAGGCGGCGCCTCTCTCGTCCGCGCCCGTCCCGCCCCCGCCCCCTCGCAGCAATCCGGGCTCCGCCGGGGCGCAGACCAGGCCCCACGTACCCCGCATGGCCTCCGCCGCGCTGCGGCTCGCGACCGAGCCCGTCGCCATGACCCTCCACGCACCGGACTTCGACGTACACGTGGACGTCGAGGCGCACCTCGCGCTGCTCCCGGCCGAGGCCACCTGCAAGGGCCTCTTCGCGGCCGACGTGCTCCTGCAGGTGTCGCGGGTCGCGCTCGAGCGGGACGTCGTCCTCGCCGCGCGGATCCCGGAGCGGCGCTACGTCGCGTTCCGCGACTACCCGCTCGCGGACCAGATGCGCCTCGCCGTCGCCGCCACGCGCGTGCTCTACCCCCGCTACTCGCTGGGCGAGGGGCTGCGCCGGCTGGGGCACTCGATCTTCGACGCCGTCCTCGCGACGCACGTCGGGCGCTCGATCTTCGGCGTCCTCGGCCGCGACGTCGAGCCCATCCTGCTCGCCGGGCCCAAGGCGTTCGGGCTGATGGTCAACGTCGGCCAGGTCACCGTCGAGAAGACGGGGCCGCGCACGTTCGTCTTCCACGCCCGGGATCTGCCCGTCTTCCTGGAGACGTACCAGATCGGCGTCCTCGAGGGCGTGCTCCGCCACTGCGGCGAGCGCGGGCGCGTGCGCGTCGCCGTCGAGGGCCTCGCGCACGGCACGCTGGAGCTGAGCCTGGCCTGAGCGCCCGTCGAATGGAACGCCGCGCCATTGGCACGTCCTGGTGCTGGGAAAATGCGGTAGAACCGCGTTTTGCCTGGGCGCCCGCACGTACCGGGAGGTGTGGCTGCAGTATTGGGCCGGCGCTCCATCCGCTGTCCGCTGACGAGACCGGTGCCCGGCGCTTGACGGCGGGGCCACAAGGGCGTCTCGTGGTAAGAAGACAGAACCGGGTCCGATGCACGACGACGACTACCAGGCACGTGTGGGGACGATCATCCGTGACAAATGGACCCTCGTCCGCCTGCTCGGCGTCGGCGGCATGGCCGCCGTGTACGTCGGCGTCCACCGCATCGGGCGGCGCGACGCGCTCAAGATCCTGCACCCGGAGGCCGCCAAGTCCAAGGAGGTCTGCGTCCGCTTCGAGCGGGAGGCGCAGGCGGTCAACCGCTTCCGCCACCCGGGAGCCGTGGAGATCCGCGACATCGACGTGACCGAGGACGGCGCGCCCTTCCTGGTGATGGAGCTCCTGGTCGGCGAGTCGCTGGGCGAACGGATGCAGAAGTCGGGCCGGCTCCCGGTCGCGGAGGTGCTGAGCCACACGGAGCAGGCCCTCGACGTCCTGGCGGCGGCGCACGAGCAGGGCATCATCCACCGCGACATCAAGCCCGCGAACCTCTTCATCACCACGGAGGGGCGCCTCAAGGTGCTCGACTTCGGCCTCGCCCGGATGCACGAGATCACCGTCGACAGCCTCCGGACCAAGGAGGGGACGACCCTCGGGACCACGCCGTACATGCCGCCCGAGCAGGCGCGGGGGCGCGCGATCGACCACCGCGCCGACATCTTCGCCGTCGGCGCCACGATGTTCCGCCTGCTCGCCGGCCGCTACCTGCACGACGCGGGCAGCGCGTTCGAGCTCCTCCTCAAGATGGGCCGCGACCCTGCGCCCTCCCTGCGGACGGTCGCGCCCGACATCCCCGAGCAGGTCTGCATGGTCGTCGACCGCGCCATCGCCTTCGACCGCGACCAGCGCTACCCCGACGCCCTCTCGATGCTCGCGGACGTGCGCGCCCTCTCCCGCGGGGTGGAGCCGCCCACCGCGGCGGCGCTCCGCAGGGACGATCGCGCCACGCTGACCGACGCGATCGAGATCGCCGTGTCCTCGAGCGCCGTCACGGGCATGCCGAGCGAGGCGCTGACGCAGGCGTCGAGCAGCCAGGTGCCCATCTACCCGAGCGGCTTCTCGGACGGGAGCACGCCCGCCTCGACGGACCGGGATCCCCCGCCGCAGTCGGAGCCCGCGCCCGAGACCACCCGCCCCCGCCCGCACCGCCCGCAGATGGAGACGACCCTGCGCTCCGAGGGGAACGAGGGCGAGGGCAAGCCCTGAGCCCCGGCCCCCCAGCCCTCTGCATCCCGCTCCCGTTCCCGTTCCCCGCTCCCGTTCCCGAACCTTCCGGGAGCGGGAACGGGAACGGGAACGGGAGTGGGCGCGAGGGTGGACACCTCGCCGCCCCATCGCTAAAGCCGCGACATGGCTCAAGTCCCCGTCGATCCGGCCGCCGTCGATGCCTGCCGCGCCTCCGCCGCGGAGATCGCCGACGACGTGCAGCGCTTCATCGATCGCCACACCACCGTCGGCGTCGAGCGGACGGTGGCGCGCGCGTACGGCGTCGTCGGCGCGGACGCGGAGGGCACGCCGCTCTCCAACAAGCTGGTCGATCGCCTCCACGAGCACGGCCTGACGGGCAGGGGCGTCGCCTACTTCCTCGGCGGGGCGCTGCTCGAGGGCGCCGGCTCGGTGCAGGAGGCCGCCGAGGCGCTCGCCTTCGGCAGCCTCGGGCTCGCCGCGCGACGCAGGCGCCGTCTCCGCCCGCCGCCGCGCGCGGCGCCCTCGAGCGCGCCACCAAGGACGCGATCGCCCGCATCGACGCCGCGCGCGACGCCCGCGAGGCGTTCAAGGCCCGGTTCCCCCCGGCCGCGACGCCGCTCAAGTACGTCATCGTCGCCACCGGCAACATCTACGACGACGCCGTCCAGGCCAAGGCCGCGCGCTTCGCCGGCGCGGACATCGTGGCCGTCATCCGCGCCACCGCGCAGTCGCTCCTCGACTACGTGCCCGAGGGCGCCACCACCGAGGGCTACGGCGGCACCTTCGCCACGCAGGAGAACTTCAAGATCATCCGCAAGGCGTGCGACGAGGCGAGCGAGGAGAGCGGCCGCTACTGCGCGCAGACCAACTACTCCTCCGGCCTCTGCATGAGCGAGATCGCCTGGATGGCGGCGGTGGAGCGGCTCGACATGCTCCTCAACGACGCGATGTACGGCATCCTCTTCCGCGACATCAACATGCGCCGCACCTTCGTCGACCAGTACTTCTCGCGGCGCATCATCGCGCGGAGCGGCATCGTCATCAACACGGGCGAGGACAACTACCTGACGACGGCCGACGCGGTGGAGAAGGCCCACACCGTGCTCGCCTCGCAGTTCATCAACGAGGCCTTCGCCAAGCGCGCCGGGCTCCGCGGAGAGCAGATGGGCCTCGGCCACGCGTTCGAGATCAACCCCTGGCTCGAGGACAGCTTCCTCTTCGAGATCGCGCAGGCGCAGCTCATCCGGCAGATCTTCGACCGCCACCCGATCAAGTGGATGCCGCCCACCAAGTTCAAGACCGGCGACATCTTCCACAGCCACGTGCACGACGCGATGTTCAACCTCGTCGGGGTCGCCACCGGGCAGTCGATCGAGCTCCTCGGCATGTTCAGCGAGGCGGTGCACACGCCGCTCCTGATGGACCGGTACCTGTCGCTCAAGAGCGCGCGCTACATCTTCGGCACGGCGCGCCACCTCGGCGACGAGATCGACCATGGAAGCCGAGGCGGCATCGTCGAAACGCGCGCCCGCAAGGTGCTCGAGGAGGCGCGCGGGCTGCTCGACGAGGTGCGGCGCGAGACGATCTGGGACGCGATCGGGCGCGGCGCCTTCGCCGACGTGAAGCGGACCCGCACGGGCGGCAAGGGGCACGCGGGCGTGGTCGAGCGGCACCCGGAGTACGTGAACCCGATCCTGGAGGCGCTGGAGCGCGGATGAAGTAGGATCGGCCCCGTGCGAAGGCTGCCGATCCTCCTCGCCCTGGCCCTCTCCGCCTGCGCCGGCGCCGACCCCGCGGTCGAAGCGCCGCCCGCCCCGGTGCCCCTCCCCGGCCCCAGCGGCGCGCCCCCCGCCGCGGCCCACGCCGGCGACGCGCGCGCCCTCTCGGCCCTCGACAAGCTCGAGCTCACCGACCGCGAGAAGCTCCTCGTCGACAACCTCCTCTCCCAGCTCTACGCGCCGTGCGCCAGCGAGGCCGTCTCGATCCACCAGTGCATCGCGGAGTCCCGCGCGTGCGCCGCGTGCGTGCCGGCCGCGCGCCTCATCGCCGAGAAGATCAAGGAGGGCATCACCCCCGACGGGGTGCGCGACGCCTACGGCCTCCGCTTCGGCCCCGACGTGAAGCAGGTCGACGTCGCCGACTCGCCCGCGCGCGGCCCCGCCGACGCGCCCGTGACCATCGTCGTCTGGTCCGACTTCGAGTGCCCCCACTGCCGGCACGCCCTGCCCATCCTCGAGCGCATCTACGAGAAGTACTCCCCCAAGGTGCGCCTCGTGCACAAGTTCTACCCCTGCGGCAGCACACGCACGCGGAGACGGCCGCGCGCGCCGCCATCGCGGCGCAGAACCAGGGGCACTACTGGGAGATGGAGCGCACCCTCTTCGAGCACCAGGACGCCGAGGAGGACACCGACATCGACCGCTACGCCAAAGACCTCAAGCTCGACATGGCCCGCTTCCACGCCGACATGGCCGACGATTGCACGACCAAGATCCTCGCGCGCGACCACGCCGCCGCGGAGGACGCCGGCCTGTCGGGGACGCCCTTCATCCTGGTGAACGGGCGCGTGTTCGACTCGTCGCTCTTCCACGTCGACCCCGACCTCGACCCCTGGGTCGCGCTCGAGATCGAGCTGGCCGGAAAGAAGCCCGCGGCCGCCGCCGCCGCCAAGTAGAGCAGCGTGCGTCAGGGATGAGTGCATACCGAACCGCGACCGCCAGGGAGCGGGTGCCAGGAGGCGCGACGCCTTCGTGCCCTCGCACGCGTAGCGCTACTGGCGGCGCGGCGCGTGCAAGGGCATGAAGACGGAGGTGCCCGCTGGCACCCGCTCGCTCGCGCTCGCGGTTCGGTATGGGGGTAGGCGCGTACCGACGCCTCCTCAGATTCTGCGCGGCGTCCCGCGCCGCCGCGAGCCTCCGGACGATCTCGCGCGGCTCCATCGGGGCGAGGTCCTTGTCCAGCGTGGCCCGCAGGCGCTTCCGCACCTGCTCGCCCACCGTCGCCTTGATCAGCCCGAGGAAGCGCGGCGGCGCCACCAGGACCCAGGCCTCGTAGGCGTGGTCGTCGAGCCCCTTGCCCAGCGTGGCGGCGAGCTGGCGGGCGAACTTCTGCGCCTCGACGTCCTTCGGGTCCGTGTCGGGCGCGGCACCGGGCCCCCCCACGGAGGCGGCGGGCCGCCCGCCCAGACCGTCGCCGTGGTAGCCGCCGATGGGCTTCCTGCCTCGCGCGTCCGATACGAGGTCGCCGCTGCGGGCGCGGCCCTCCGGGTGATTGTACGTGGCGATGAGCTCATAGCCGCTGCCGGGCGGGCCCTCGCGGAAGAGGTGGCCGCGACCCTCGTCGCAGACCAGGCACCAGGTTGATTTCCGCATGCACGTGTGGGTCTAGAGCCCGCCGCGCAGAACGGGAGCCCCGCCGGCGCCGGGAGCCCGGCCGGACGAGCCCTGCGCGGCGCGGAGGTCGTGTACCAGCGGATGGAGGCGGGGATGGCGGCGACGTTCGGGGTCGCCGCAGCGGCGGACGATGTGGTGGCGGCGGAAGGGACGCTGCCGGCCGAGGGTGGCCGGCAGAGGTAGCGCTACATGCTGAGCGTCACGCAGCTTCCCCCGGAGGGCGGCGTGCTCGGGACCGTGCACTGGTAGGGATCCGGCGCGGAGCCGTCCGGCAGGGTGCCTGCGTCGACCGCCCCGCCGCCCGTGCCCGACCCGCCCGTGCCCGACCCGCCCGTGCCGGCGCTGGAGGCCGCGACACAGATGCCCAGGTTCTGCGCGAGCGGCGCGAAGTAGGGCATGCCCATGAAGCCCGTCTGGCACTTGCCCGTGCCGCAGTCGGCGTCCGTGCAGCAGTACTGGGTGCAGGCCGAGTCGCCGTTGTTGTCGTAGATGAAGCACGTCCCGCCCGGCGCGCAGGCCAGGTTGTTGCCCGGGTCGCACATCGCGCAGAGCGCGACGTTGTTCGACGGCCAGCAGACGAAGCCGATGATGTCGCCGGCGCCGTCGAAGTTGGTGTCGCACTGCTCGGTGGACGAGCAGGGCGCGTTGGTGACCGGGTTGCACTGGATGCCGGTGCCCGCGTTGCCGCCGCCCGCGCCGCCGAAGCCGGCGCCGCCGGCGCCGCCCGCGTTGGTGCCAGTGGTGACGCTGCTCGTCGACGCCTTGGTGCCGCCCGTGCCCGCCTTGGTGCCCGTGCTGCTGGTGGCGGCCGTGCCGCCGGTGCCGTGCGTCGTCGCCGTGCCGGTGCTGCCGCTGCTGGAGCAGCCGAGCCACGAGGCCGTCACGCCGGCCGCCACAATCCCAATCCAAGCCATCGTCCTGTTCATGTTTGCCGTACCCTTCCTGAGCTTGCTTGCACCGGCTTCGGGGCAAACCGCAACGGAAAAGCGCCAACCCTGACAGGAACGCCTCGCCACGCCGTACGACGCGCACCGCTCCCGCTCTGGCAGAGCCGGCCCCAGGCTCCAGCGCATGCGCGACATGGCTGCCCTGCCCGCCGACGCGCGGGAGCCCGGCGGCGCCCGGCTGACCGGCCTGACGTGCCCCGAGTGCCCGGGCACGCTGACCGTCGAGGCGGAGGGCCGCGACAACCTCGTGTTCGTGCGATCCCCCGGGACGTCGTCGTCATCGCGGCGTCCGCCGGTGGCCTCGAGGCCTTCGGCACGCTCGCGAGCAAGCTCGACCCCGCCATCCCCGCGGGCATCGCCCTCGTCTTCCACAGGAACCCCTTCGTCGACGGCGACCTCCTCGCGGTCCTTCGCCGCTTCTCCCGCCTGCCCATCGTCGAGCCCGCCACGGGCGACCGCTTCGAGCACGGCGTCGTCTACCTGGCCCCGCGCGATCGCCACCTCGTCCTCGACGGCGCGAACGACTTCGTCCTGGACCGCGGCCCCCTCCTCCACCACTCGCACTCGCGCCCGGCCGCAGACGCGCTCTTCTGCTCCGCCGCGAGAGCGTGCGGCCCGCGCGTGCTCGGCGTCGTGCTCTCGGGCTGCGGCTTCGACGGCGCCCGCGGCAGCCTCGCCATCAAGGCCGCGGGCGGCATGGTCCTCGCGCAGGACCTCGGCGAGGCCAGCTTCCCCTTCATGCCGCTGCACACGATCCGCCAGGACCACGTTGACGCCGTCCTCCCGCTCCCGGATCTGGCCGAGGCCGTACGAACGCTGGCGGCCGGCCGCGTGTTCGTGCTCGTGCTCCGCGCCCTGACCCTTCCCCCGGGGCCGTTCCTGATGCACTCGTAGGGGCTCGCCTCAACCACGTCCGTGACGACGCCGAAATGCGATCGGGGCGGGCATCAACCAGCCGCGAACGGAGTATCCTCCGCGGCACCCTCTCCAGTTGGTCCACCAACGGACCCCGCCTCCATGAAAACCCCTACCAAGAAGAAGACCACGCCCGTCACGCCGCCGGAGGAGAAGCCCGCGGCGGGCAACGGCGAGGGGGTGAAGAAGGGGCCGCCGATCGTGGTCGGTATCGGCGCTTCGGCGGGCGGGTTCGAAGCGGTCCAGCGGCTGCTCGAGGCCATGCCGCCCGACACGGGCATGGCCTTCGTCCACATCCAGCACCTCGACCCCACGCACAAGAGCATGATGGCCGAGCTGCTCCGGGGCTCGACCAAGATGCAGGTGGTCGATGCGACGGACCAGGCCCTGCTCAAGCCGAACACCGTCTACATCAGCCCCCCCGATTCGCGACGTCGCCGTCTTCCACGGCAAGCTCCACCTCGTCGAGCCGACGGAGCCCCACCGCCTGCCGATCGACTTCTTCTTCCGGTCGCTCGCGCGGGATCAGGGGGACAAGTCCATCTGCATCGTCCTCTCCGGGACGGGGACGGACGGCACGCTCGGGGTCCGCTCGATCAAGGGCGCCGGCGGCCTCGTGGTGGTGCAGGAGCCGCGGACGGCGAAGTACGACGGCATGCCCCGGAGCGCCATCGGCACGCAGCTCGTCGACCACTCCGTGCCGGTGGAGGAGATGCCCCGCGTCCTGCTCGGCTACGTCCGGCACCCCTACGTCGCGTCGGCGGACATGGTCTCGCCCACGGCGGCGGGGCAGATTCGAGCAGATCTTCGTCCTCTTGCGGGAGCAGACGGGGCACGACTTCGCCCACTACAAGCAGAACACCATCCGCCGCCGCATCGAGCGGCGCATGGCCGTCCACCAGGTGAAGCGCCTGGACGACTACGTCCGCCACCTCCAGCGCTTCCCGGGCGAGGTCGACGCGCTCTTCAAGGACCTGCTCATCGGCGTCACCAACTTCTTCCGCGATCATGAGGCGTTCCACTCCATCCAGGAGAAGGTCGTCCCCCGGCTCTTCGAGCTCGGCTCCGTGAGCGGGCAGATCCGCGTCTGGGTGCCCGGCTGCTCGACGGGGGAGGAGGCGTACTCGCTCGCCATGCTCCTCGCCGAGCACATGGACAGGGCGAGGCAGGCCCGCGAGGTCTGCATCTTCGCCACCGACATCGATCCGAGCGCGATCGACGTCGCGCGCACGGCCGTCTACCCCGAGTCGATCGCGGCGGACGTGAGCGCCGAGCGCCTCGGCCGCTTCTTCACGAAGGAGAGCGGCAGCTACCGCATCTCCAAGCGCATCCGCGAGATGGTCATCTTCGCGGTCCAGGACGTGCTGAAGGACCCGCCGTTCTCCCGCATCGACCTCATCAGTTGCAGGAACCTGCTCATCTACCTGGAGCCCGAGCTCCAGCGGAAGCTGATGCAGCTCTTCCACGCCGTGCTCAACCCGGGCGGGCAGCTCGTCCTCGGCGCGTCGGAGACGGTCGGCGACGCGGGCGACCTCTTCGCCCAGGTCGACAAGAAGTGGAAGCTCTTCGAGAAGAAGCCGGTGCCGACGCACCCGCTCATCGGCGTGACGACGCTCCACACGCTGAACGAGGGCGGCCCCGTCCCGATCGAGAGGATCGCGGAGTCCCCTCTCGAGCCCTCGCACGCCCCGGGGGTGGGGGAGCTGACCTCGCGCATGCTGATCGAGACCTACGCGCCCGCGTGCGTGGTCGTCGACGAGCACTACGACGTCCTCTACCTCCAGGGCAAGACCAGCCGCTTCCTGGATCTGCCCACGGGCGATCCGCAGCTCAACCTCCTCAAGATGGCCGGCGAGGACCTGATCCGCGAGCTGCGCACCGCGCTGCACAAGGCGCTCAAGGAGCGGACCGAGATCGTCCGCGAGCGCGTGGCGGTGAACGACGACGGCACCTGCCGCTTCCTTCGCCTCCGGGTCAAGCCCTTCCGCCCGGTCAAGGCGACGCAGCAGCTCCTCCTCGTCGCGTTCGAGGAGATGGCCGTGACGCCGTCCGACGGCGACGCGGGCGACGGCGCGGGGCGGGCGGACGCCCCGCGCATCGCCGAGCTGGAGCGGCGGCTCGCGAGCATGAAGGAGTCCCTCCAGAGCACGGTGGAGGAGGTGGAGACCTCCAACGAGGAGCTGCGCAGCACGAACGAGGAGCTGCCAGAGCGCCAACGAGGAGCTCCAGAGCACGAACGAGGAGCTGGAGACGTCGAAGGAGGAGCTCCAGAGCGTCAACGAGGAGCTGATGACGGTGAACAACGAGCTCCAGAAGAAGCTCGAGGAGCTGTCCCAGGCCAACAACGACCTGACGAACCTGCTCAACTCCACCGAGATCGGCACGGTTTTCCTCGACAACGAGCTGCGCATCAAGCGCTTCACCCCCGCCGTCACCAAGCTCGTCAGCCTCATCCCCACGGACGTCGGCCGGCCCATCGCCGACATCGTGACCCAGGTCGCCGACGACGACCTCGCCGAGCACGCCCGCGAGGTGCTCCGCAACCTGGCCTTCCAGGAGGCCGAGGTGCGGACGAAGGACGGGCGCTGGTACCTCCGCCGCATCCTGCCTTACCGGACGGTGGACAACGTGATCGACGGCGTGGTCGTGACGTTCGTCAACATCACCGAGGTGCGCGAGGCGCAGCGCATGGTCGAGGCCATGCTCCACTACGTCAACACGGTCGTGAACACGATCCGCCACCCGGTCCTCGCGCTGAACAAGGAGGGGCGGATCGTGCAGGCCAACCTGGCCTTCTACACGATGTTCCAGACGCGGAGGGAGGACACCCTCGGCTCGCGCCTCGCCGACCTCGACGGGGCTCGCTGGAACCGGCCCGATCTCCGCCACGGCCTCGAGGGCGTCATGCGCGGGGGCCCGCCGCTCGAGGGCTTCGAGATGGTGCAGGACCTGCCCAAGCTCGGGCGCCGCGCGCTCAAGCTCTACGCGAAGCGGACGGCGTTCGGCGGCAAGGCCGTGGCCGGGGAGGACGAGCTCACGTTCCTGACGATTGAGGACGCGACCGGGGCGAAGGCGCGAGAAGAGAGGGGGGGCGATGGGGAAGCGCGCGGAACCTAAGCGGGCGAAGGGCGCGGCGGGGGACGGGGAGGCGCGGAATCCGCGATCGGACGCCCTCGTGCCCGCCCCCACCGTCGCGCCGGGGGAGCTGCACGAGGGCAACGGCGTGCGTCGCCGTCCGGCGCACGCGGACGTCGCCACCCCGAGCACCGTGTCCGACCTGCACGCGGAGATCCGCTACCTGCGCGAGCACGCCGACCTCTACGATCGCGCCCCCGTCGGGCTCCTGACGCTCGACCCCGCGGGGTGTGTGCTGGACACGAACACGACCTTGCTCAAGCTCCTCGCGGGCGCGTCCCGCGGCGGGCTCGTTGGCTGGCCGTTCGAGCTCTGGGTCCTGCCGAGCCACCGCCTCCGCTTCGTCTCTCACCTCTACGAGACCCTGCGATCCACCACCCCGTGCGCGTGCCACGTCACGCTCTCGGTCCCCCGGCAGGGTTCCCTCTTCGCGGCGTACCTGGAGAGCGTCACCGTCGCCGACCCGTTCGGGCGCCGCGTCGTCCGGACGGCGGTGAGCGACGCGCGCGCGCGCTTCGAAGACGAGGCGACGTTCGGCCGCATCCTCGCCACGGAGCGCGCGCTCCGAGAGCAGATGGAGAGCGAGCGGCGCCGCATGGACCAGGTGGCGGCCGCGAGCGCCGAGATGGCCGAGTCGCTCGACCTCGAGACCACGGTCCACCGCGCCGCCACGGTCGGCACCCTCCACCTCGCCTGGTACGTCGCGATTGACCTCTGCAACCCGGAGAAGCACGTCCGGCGCGCCGCCTTCGCCCGCCAGGACGGCGCGCCGGACGACCTGCCCTTCGACCCGTACGCGCCCCGCGGCTCCGTGCGCGTCGTCCACACGGGCCGGGCCGAGCTGCTCCCCGAGGCCAGCCCCGCCGACCTCCTCGGCCTCGCCGTCACCCGGGCCGACCTCGAGGTGCTCCGCGAGCAGGTGGGCGGCTACCTCTGCCTGCCGCTCCGCGCCCACGGGCGCACCCTCGGCGCCATGTCGTTCGTCGCCAAGCGTGGGGCGCGCTTCTCGACCGGCGACGTCTCGCTGGCGGAGGAGATCGCCCGCCACGCCTCGCTCGCGATCGACAACGCCCGCCTCTACGGCGAGCTGCAGGAGACCGACCGCCGCAAGGACGAGTTCCTCGCCATGCTGGGACACGAGCTGCGCAACCCGCTCGCGGCCGTCGTCACGACGGCGAGGAACATGCTCCGCCACGAGAGCGTGACGCCGGAGGAGACGCGGCGGATGGCCGAGATCGTGGAGCGGCAGGGCGCGCGCCTCGTGCGGCTGGTCGACGACCTGCTCGACGTGAGCCGCGTGACCCGGGGCAAGGTCACCCTCCAGCGCCGGCACGTCTCGCTCGGCGACGTGATTGCGCGCGCCGTCGAGTCCACCCGCCCGCTCGCCGAGGCGCGCGCGCACCGGCTCCTGGTCTCGAGCGCCGCCGAGTCCATCGCGGTCGACGGGGACCCGGCGCGCCTCGAGCAGGTGGTGGTGAACCTCCTCGCCAACGCGGCGAAGTACACCCCGCAAGGCGGCACCATCGAGGTCGAGCTGGGCACCGTGGGCGACGACGCGATTGTCCGCGTGCGCGACACGGGCGCCGGCATCCCGCGCGAGCACCTCCAGCGCATCTTCTCCCCCTTCACCCAGCTCGACACGACCCCGGACCGCACCGACCGAGGCCTCGGCATCGGCCTCGCCCTCGCCCGCTCCATCGTCGAGCTGCACGGCGGCAGCATCGCCGCCCACAGCGACGGCCCCGGCCACGGCAGCGAGTTCGTCGTCCGCCTCCCCCGCGCCCCCGACGACGAGCCCATCCCCGAGCCCGCGCCCTCCGGCCCCCGCGCGACGCCCGGGCCCCCGAGCCAGCGCCGCCGGGTTCTGGTCGTGGAGGATCACCCCGACGTGGCCTCGGCGCTCAAGGACGAGCTGGAGCTGATGGGGCAGGAGGTGCGGACGGCGGAGGACGGGCCGGAGGCGCTCGCCATGGCGCGCGAGATCGAGCCGGACCTGATGCTCATCGACATCGGGCTGCCGGGGATGGACGGCTTCGAGGTTGCGACGCGGGTGCGGAAGGATTTGGGGCTGACCGGGGCGAAGCTGGTCGCCGTGACCGGCTACGGGGGCGCGGACGTGACGCGTCAGTGCAAGGCCGCCGGGTTCGACGAGCACTACACGAAGCCGCTGAGCGAGGAGACGCTGGTCGAGCTGATCCGGGAGGGGTGAGGGGCGGGGGCCTGTCGCCGCGACGCGTCAGCGCCACCGGCACGCGTCAAAGTCACGTCGATGTACGTCGACGCCACGTCCAGGCGCGTCGACGCCACGTCGGGGTACGCCGACGGCACGTTCTGGCACGTCGACGCCACGTCGACGCGCCCGGCGGTCACATCGAGGAGCGTCGACGCCACGTCGAGGTACGTCGACGCCACGTCGAGGCGCCTCGATGCCACGTCAAAGGACGTCGACACCACGTCGACGCGCCCGGGGGTCACCTCGATGCGCGTCGACGTCACGTCGACGGCATCTGCCGGGGGCCGGAAGGCGTCTGCCAGGGGGAGGGGCGAGATTGTGCTCGCCGGGCCTCCACTTTTCGGTTCGTGGTTCCCCGAGAACCAGGCACTAGGTAGGTGGGAGCCAGCTCCCGTGCTGAAAGATACCTCGATGCCAACGAAGCCCCACGAGCTCGACGCGCTGATCCAGTCGATCCTGAGCACCGACGAAGAGGAAGAGCCCGCTGCGACGATCGATCTCGACGCCGCGCTCGCCGACCCCGTGCTTCGCGCGCTCATCGATCGGACGATGCGCCCGTACCAGCCGCTCCTCTCGCCCAAGGGGCGGGAGCACGCCCGCCGGACCCTGGCCCTGCACTTCACGACCGACCCCCAGGCCGTCGCGCTCCTGGCGGAGATGCGGAAGCATGCGGCGAGCGGCGCGGAGCCGATCGGGAACCTCGCCTCGGAGCCGCGACCGAGGACGAAGAAGTCGTGAGCCTGCCTTCGCTGGAGGATCTCGTGCCTTGGGCGCTCCGGATCGCTGGGCGGTTCTCCAGCCTGCGGAGGATGACGCACTTGGGCGATGATCTCGGGGGCGTCGCGCTGCTCGCGCTCTCGCGGGCGATGGCCGCCCATGATCCGTCGCAGGGAGACCTCAAGCCGTTCGCGAAAGCGTGGATAGTGGGCGAGATCCGGAAGGCCATCCAGGCGGAGCAGGACCATACCGAGCCACTCCCGCCGCTCCTACGTGGCGAGGAGCGCGCCGGAGAGCTGCTCGAAGCCTTGCTGGATCTCTACGTCGGGAGCGACCTTCGCGTCGGGGAGGGAGCGAGCACCGAGGACAAGTACCTGAACGGAGAGGCCAGCGCGGCGCTACACCGCGCGATAGATCGCTTGTCCGCCGACGAGAAGCGGCTGATCGAGGCGCGCTACTGGCGTGAGGAGACCTGGCGAGACATCGGCGCGGCGTACGGCATCTCGGAGCGCGCGGCGCAGAAGCGAGACGAGGCGGTACGCAGGGAGCTGCGCGAGGCGCTCTACGAATGGGACCGCGTGCGGCCCATACGGGGAAGGTCGTGAACCTGAAGCGTCGAGGCCGGCGCCTCGAGCTGGATCTCGGGGGACGGTACCAGCACGCGAGGCTCCTCGGCCGCGGCGGGATGGGCGAGGTGTGGGCCGCGCACGACGTCGATCTGGATTGCGAGGTGGCGATCAAGATCCTCAGCCCCGAGCTCTCGAGCGACGCCGAGTTCGTGCAGCGCTTCCGGAGCGAGATGCGCACCCTCGCGCGCTTCACGCACCCGCGGATCGTCCCGATCATGACCGCGGGAACGATCCCGTCCGACAAGCGGCTGTTCATGGTGATGAAGCTGCTCACGGGCCGCACCCTCCGCGCGATCCTCGACGAGAACGAGGCCAACGGTCGCGTCTTCGACGACGTGACGGCCGCCTTGCTGACGATCCAGATGATCAGCGCCCTGGGCGCCGCCCACGAGCAGGGCATCATCCACCGCGACGTGAAGCCGGAGAACATGATCGTCCGCGAGAAGGACGGTCACTTGACGCTCCTGGACTTCGGCGTCGCGAAGGTGGCCGAGGTGACGGGCCCGAGCAAGACGGGAACGGGTCTCTTCGGGGCCTTTCGAAGACCCGGACCACGGACGCACCAGTCGGTGCTGCTCGGCACGCCGCGGTACATGGCGCCGGAGGTGATCTTGCGGCGCGTGCCCGACCAGCGCAGCGACCTCTACGCGGTCGGCATCGTCCTCGTGAAGATGCTCACCAACGTGTACGTGTACGACGTCGATCCGACCGACGACGTCGCCGTGATGCGGGCCCACATCGAGCAGGAGCCCGTGCTGCGCCGGGAGCGAAACGTTCAGTGCCGCGAGATCCTGTGGGAGATCGCCGGAAAGCTCCTCGCAAAAGATCCGGCCCATCGCTTCCAGACCGCGGACGACGTGGACGAGGCGCTCGCCGTCTTCCTGCGAGAGTCGGCCCCGCCCGCCGTCGTGGTGGTCGCCGAGGACGAGCGTCGCGAGCGCGCGCTCCGCCAGCGACTCCGTTCGCGCGGCCCGCAGAGCAGCAGGCCCGCCGACGTATCCGAGCCGCGCACGGCCGAAGCGTCGAAGGACGCGACGACCGTGCGCCTCGGCGCGCGCGCGGCCTCGGCGGCCGACGTCACCCTCCCCTTGCCTCCAGAGCTTCCGCCCCCCGGCACCGTCTGGCCCTTCCGATCAGCGCCGAAAGAAGGCCCACCGTCGCCGAGCGAGCCCGCGGAATCCGACCCGCACGATGCCGGCGGAGCTACCGCGGAGGAGCGCGGCATGGCCCTTTCACAAGGCCGCGCCGGTCGACAATTCGCTCGCGCCCGTGACGCGTCTCTCGGACCCGCCCCGGCGCTTGCGGTCCGCGGGCATCGTGGTGAGCGTCGCGCTGGTCGGCGCCGCCGTCGTGCTGGTCGGCCGGTTCAGGAGCCCGACACCCACGACATCCGCTTCCCCGATTCCCCCTGCGGCCGTGAGCGCCGGCGTGACGCCGGGCCCCATCCCGACGGTGAGCACAGCGGCCTCCGCGGCGAGCCCCGCGAGCACCACCGCCCAGCCGAGCGCCACGACGGCCGCGAGCGCAAGCCCGCCGAACGACCCGGGCCTCGCACGCAAGCCGCCGCCCAACCCGGCACCCGCCGCGCGCCCCAGCCCCAAGGGCAAGCGCAAGGACATCTGGGGGTACGACTGATGAGCAGCAACGAGAGGCGAGGAGGGAAGCGCTTGAGCCTCGGGGCGTTGTTCCGCCAGACCAGCCCCACGCGGCTGCGCAAGGAGCGAGAGCAAGCGCGGGAGGCGGCGGCCCGCCCGACGCCCGTGGGGTTCTGGGCGTCGGACGAGGAGTCCCGCGCGCTGGAGGCGGAGATCAACGCGGCCAGGGAGCGAGGTGCCGACGAGCACGAGGGCGCGGCGTCGGAGGAGCGGCCGGTGACGAGGGCGGCGCACGTCGAGCGGAGCGCGCACAGGAAGTGGCCGACGACGTGGAAGCTCGTGGCGGCAGCGGCGGTCGTGGCCGCGACGATGCCGGTGCTCGTGTGGGTCGCGGGGCGTGAAAAGGAGCCGGCGCGCACCACGCCGCCGGCGGTGACCGCGCCCACGGCCGCGGCAGCCACGGCTCCCGCGCCATCCGCGAGCGTCGCGGAACCGCCGACGACCAGCGCGCCGGTCCACACCACCGAGCCCGTGCCGTCTCCGTCCCCGCCGACCGCGGCGCCGAGCACGGCGCGAGGCGCCGCGAAGCCTCCGCATCCGCCGAGGCATCCGCGCGGCTTGCCCGTTGCGACCAGCCGCCCGATGGATGCACCCTCCGCCACCGCCAAGCCTGCCGCTTCCCCGCCACAAGACCCCGGCCTCAACGAGTGATCATGCGACGCGCGATCCTGGTCATCCTCCTCACCACCTTCACGGCGAGCGCCCGCGCAGAGGCGCCCGCGGACGCCGCCGACACGTACTTCCGGCAGGGCAACGGCCTCTACAAGGAGCAGCGCTGGGCCGACGCGCGCGCCGCGTACGAGAGCGCGTGGCGGCTCGAGAAGTCGCACGACATCGCAGCCAACCTCGGCTACGCCGAGATGAAGCTGGGCCGCTTCCGCGACGCGGCGGAGCACCTCGCGTTCGCGGTCAAGAACTGGCCGCCGACGGGGAAGGCCGACAAGCGCGAGTACGCGGTCGAACGCCTGGTGCTCGCGAAGCAGCAGGTGGGCGCGCTGACCATCCGCGTCGACACGGAGCGCGCCGATGTCTTCGTCGACGGCGCGATCGTCGGTGCCTCGCCGCTCGAGGACGACGTCTTCGTCGAGCCCGGGAGCCATACCGTCGAGGCGAAGCGCGCGGGGCGAGAGGACGCGAAGCAGGTCGTGACCGTGGCCAAGGGGGGCGCGCAGACGGTCGCGTTGGCGCTGCCGCCGGTGCCTCCGTCGCCGCCTCCGCCTCCTCCAATGCCATCCGCGCAGCCTCCGCCCGTGGCACCCGTGACGGCCCCGGGGCCGAACAGGGCAATCGTGGTCTCGGGCGCGGTCATCGGCGGCGTCGGCCTCGTGGTCGGGGCCGGCCTGGCGATTGGCTCCGCGATCAAGGGCTCGAACGCGGACAGCGCGCTCACCGCGTTGCAGCGCACCGGCCAGGGCAAGGTCTGTCCGACCCAGATGGCCGCGTGCTCCGCCATCGACAGCGACCGCCGGGCGCACGACGCGCTCGGCAAGGGCGCGCTGGGCGCGTTCGTCACCGGCGGCGCGCTCGGGCTCGCCACGCTCGGATACGCGCTCGCAGCCCGCGGACCGAAGGCGACCGGAGTGCGGCTGGTCCCAACGGTAGGCGTCCGCAATGCCGGTGTCGTGCTCGCAGGAGAGTGGTGATGAGGAACGTCGTCTCTTCGAAGGGCGTGCTGGTGAAGTCCTGCGCGGGGCTCTCGATGGTCCTCGGCGGCATGCTCGTCGTGTACGCCGCAGGCTGCCTCGACACGGCGGACGACTGCGCGCTCAACCCAATCCTCGAATGCGGCCCCTGGGGAGGCGCGAGCTCGTCCAGCGTGTCGAGCTCGTCCAGCGCGTCGAGCTCGTCCAGCAGCAGCGGCGATGGTGGACATGCCAACTGCAATCCGGCAATGGGCGCGATCTCCGAGGCGTGCGGCGTGTTCGTCTCGCCGACCGGCGACGATGCGAACGCGGGCACCACGACGAAGCCGCTCAAGACGCTGGGCGCCGCCGTGAAGAAGGGAGGCGCGGTGTATGCGTGCGCGGGGTCCGCGCCCTACTCCGAGGCGGTGACGGTCGACCGGAAGGTGACGCTGTACGGGGCGCTCGACTGCGCGACGTGGAAGTACGACGCGGGGAAGAAGACGCAGCTCACCGCGCCGAGCGACGCGGTGCCACTGACCCTGGCGAGCGCGGCGAGCGGGAGCGAGGTGGAGGACTTCGCCATCACGGCGGCCAATGCGACGGTGGCGGGGGGATCATCGGTCGCGGTGCTGGACGATGGGGCGGATCTCACGCTCGATCGCGTCGATGTGGTGGCCGGGGCCGGGAAGGACGGGGGCGTGGGGGCACCGCAGAACCCGGTGGCCACGCCGACGACGGCGAACGGGCAGCCGGGCACCGACGACGCGATGTGCAACGTGGCGGGCGGCATCCTCGGAGGGCTGGGAGGCACCAATACTTGCGGCAGTATGGACACCAACGGAGGATTCGGAGGTCCCGGGGCTGCTGCCACATCCGGTGGTACTGGCTCGCCTGGCGACCCGATGATGACGCCGAGCAACGGCGGGAGCGGGCAGACCAAGACGACTGCGTGCAACGTCAACACCGTGACGGGAACGGCCGGCACGGTTGGCGCGAGCGGCACGGGAGCGCGCGGCATCGGTGACATCAGCGCCTCGGGGTACACGGGGCCGGCGGCCATGCTCGGCGGGAGCGGCACGCCTGGCCAGGGTGGCGGCGGCGGCGGGGGCGCGCGACAGTGCGACGTCAACGGCATGTTCGCGGGGCCGAGCGGCGGCGGCGGGGGCGCGGGCGGGTGCGGTGGCAGCGCCGGCAACCCCGGGCAGTCAGGTGGGAGCAGCATCGGCATCCTCGCGCTCGGTGTGACGCCCGTGCTCGGAACGGTGTCGAATCGCCGCACACGACGGCGGCGCGGGCGGGCTCGGCGGCGACGGGCAGCTCGGAGGCAATGGCGGGCAGCCCGGCATCGCGGGCGGTTCCGGTGCGTGCCCGGGTGGAATCGGAGGTCAGGGCGGTCCTGGCGGTCCCGGCTGTGGCGGCGCAGGCGGGCACTCGGCCGGCATCGCGATCAATGGCGCGAAGCTCCCCGACCTGAGCACGACGACGATCGCGCTCGGGAACGGCGGGATGGGCGGCGCGGGTGGGGACATGGACACGACGGCGCAGACGAAGGGCGACGGCGGCATGGCGTGCAAGACGCTCGACTTCACGAACCCGTCGACCCCGACGACGTGCGCGATGTGAATGCTCCGTACGAATCTCGACTTTCTTGGTTCGTGGTCGGCCTCGAACCCCGCACTAGATAGATAGGTAAGACGTCGCGCTCTCCCGCCGCTTGCGCGGTGCGCGGCGTCGCCGCCTCGCGGCATGGGCGACGGTCCGGAGCACAGCACGCGCGCCAGCCGCCGTGGTGTGCGTGCGGGCGGAGCTGCGCCGAGGGCGTCCAGCGCCCGCACAAGGGAGGATGCGATGTCGCGACGTACATGGCTACTGCTCGTGGTGCTGCTTGCTGCCCTGGTGCCGGCCTGTTGGTCGCTCGCGGCCGACGAGGAGCCCGACCCGTGCGCCATGGGATACGGCGGTGACGACGGTTTCGGCGGAGAAGGGGGAGGTGGCTTCGGCGGCGGCGACGTGGGCACTGGCTTCGGCGGCTCCGATGTGGGCACCGGCATCGGCGGCTCCGACGTCGGCGTCGGGCCGTCGAGCTCCGACGTGGGTGTCGGGCCATCGAGCTCCGACGTGGGTGTCGGGCCGTCGAGCGGCGCCGGCGGTGGATTCGGCGCCCGCCCGGCCCCGCATCGCGCGCGGCGCTGGCGCCGGCACCGGCGGGGCGGGCTCGGCGTGGCCCAGCAGGCGGACTGCCCGTACATGATCCCGCCGTACATGTACGGCGGCCCGGACTGGCAACCGCTCACCACGGCCAAGCTCCGGCAGATCGCCATCCAGAACAACATCGACGGCTGCGCGAGCCAGACGGGCATCCAGCAGAACCGAACGATCGGCCTGTCCTTCGAGGATTGGGTGCTGACCACCATCGGCCGGTACCCCAAGCCTCCCGGTGAGGGCCGGAACGAGATGCCGTTCCCGTCGCAAGAGCGCAAAATGCAGAACAACGGCCTGCCCGCGTCCGTGATCCCGGAGCTCGTGGCCGGCCAGCTCACGACTCACGTGGACCTCGGGGCCATGACCGTGACCCAGGATACCTTCCCGAACAGCGCGTTCTTCGAGGTGAAGGCGGTCAAGTCCACGATCACGCTCGGTACGAGCCAATACCGAATCCTCGGGCTCCTCGACGTGGCCCACACCCTCCCCACGGTGCCCGACGCGGGGGGGCCGTACCCTCCACCCCTCGTGGACTTCATCACCACGGGAGGCACCGTCGTCTCCTCGAGCGTGGTGACGAAGGCGACCGGGTGGAGCGTCGCGGTCTGGCAGCAATCGGTCTCCTACGACGCGAACAGCGCGCACCCCAACAACCCTGACCTCCGCCTCGAAGACGCAACGTGCCTCAACCCCTCCCTCTACGCGGGCTTGCCGTCGTACAAGGTTTCCCCGGGCCGTGGCCGGTCACCCCGTTGACGTCCCCGACGACCCCGCTTAGCGATCTGGACGTGCCCAACGATCCTGACCCCGCGACGGTGGACGACTGATGGCAAAGTCCAGAATCCCTGGGTTCCGACGGGCTTCGGCCAAGGAAGCTCGCGAGCTTTCCAAGCTCCACTGGGTGCGCGACGACGAGCTTTCGAGCAGCGGCTCGGAGGCGCGCGTCTTGCCCGACGGCCGCGTGCTCCTTTGGCTCGCAGACGATGAGGGGTGCGCGCTCTATCCCTCGCGGGAGGCTCTCGCAGAGGTGGTGCGGGAAGCCAGGGCGATGCCGAAGGGCCCCATCGATCACACGCTCACGCTCCTCCCGCCAATCGACGACTTCCTCCGCGACGTCGAGGCGCACGCCAAGAGCCTCGGGCCGCGCCTCCGGATCCCCGACGAAGCGCTCGACGGCACGGTCGCGAGCCTCGTCACGGTCGACCAGGCGCTGAAGCGGATCCCGTGGGCCAAACGGCAGGTGCCCAACCTCATGACGCCGCTCGTCGCCTACGTCGGCGAGGTGCTACGTAAGGCCAGCGGTGGGCGGTGGGTCAAGCCTCCGGCCACGTACAAGCAGCGCGAGATGGTTTACGGCTGGACGGTGACAGGGGCGGAGCACGCTTCGGCGGGGGAGGTGGCCGCGGCCATCGAACTGGCGCGCGCTGCGGCGGAGCTCGACGCGAGCCAGCCGAAGGAGAAACGCAGGGGCTCCCAGAACGAGCCCGTGATCCAGGCGAGCAACGGGCGGTCGTTCGACCCCTTCGCCATCGTGTTCGTCCCGATGGTCGAGCCCAGCAAGCGCCTTCCCCTGCGCAACGCCGTCGGGACGCACCTGCACGTCGCCGGGTACCCCACAGCGCCCACGCCCGGCGCGGGCCAGACGGCCAGCTCCCAGGTGAAACCATGAGCGCTCCTGCTCGGCTCGGGGTGGATTGATGGCGGCGCGGAAGGCCCAAGAACGCATTCCGGCGAACGAGCTCCGCGAGTACATGAAGCTCCCGCTGGACCAAGCGCTCTCGGAGCGCGGGAACGAGGTGCGGATCCTGCCGGACAGCCGCGTTCTCCTGATCATCGCCTGTGTCAGGGGTGCCACGACGTGGCCTTCACGTGAGGCGTATGTAGAGTGGCAGCGGGAAGGCGCCGAAAGCGTCAGACAAGCCCGCGTCGCCCCCAGCGCCAGCGTGACACTCCTCCCGCCGATCGACGACTTCCTCCGTGACGTCGAGGCGCACGCGAAGAGCCTCGGGCCACGCCTCCCGATCCCGGCGGAGGTGCTCGACTTCACACCCGAGAGCCTCGACGCCGTGGACAAGGCGCTCAAGCGGATCCCGTGGGCGAAGCGGCAGGTTCCCGATCTCGTGACGCCACTCGTCGCCTACCTCGGCGAGGTGATCCGCCGGGGCTGCGGCGGCCAGTGGATGAAGATGCCGGTGACGACGACAAAGCGGCAGGTCCCCGTCTACGATCCGGTCGAGCTTGCGGCCTACACCGCTGCCCGGGAGAGGATCAGTTCGGCTGCCACCGCCGCTGGCAACAAGGCGATGGAGGAGGCGAGGGCCCGGGGCGCTTCGGGGTCGAACGTGGCGCGCGCGTTCACCGAGGCGCATGGTGCGGTCTACAAGGAGATCTGGACGATCCCGCTGAAGGCGATCCGGTTCGACGTGATCGACGAGCCGGTCAACAAGCGCCACGAGAACGAGCCCATGATCACAGCGAGCGGAGGCCGGCTCTTCCAGCCCTTCGCCAGCGTGTTCATCCCGATGATCGAGCCCAGCAAGCGGATTCCGCTGCGCTCAGCCGACGGCGTGATGTCATCGCCTCGGCGCGGCTCGAGCTCGCCTCCGCCGTGATGGCTGGTGCGCCTCGACTTCACGAACCCGTCGAGCCCCACGGCGTGCGCGATGTGAAGGCTCCGTACGAATCTCGACTTTCTTGGTTCGTGGTCGGCCTCGAACCCCGCACTAGATAAGTAAAGACGTCGCGCTCTCCCGCCGCTGGCGCGGTGCGCGGCGTCGCCGCCTCGCGGCACACGCGACGGTCCGGAGCGCAGCACGCGCGCCGGCCGCCGTGGTGCGCGCGGGCGGAGCTTCGCGCAGAACGCCTTCGAGTACGCAAGGCTTTCGTTCCGAGGGGGTGCTGCGCGTAGGCTGCGGGCTCCGGCGACGTCGCCGGAACCCGGAGGAACCCATGAAGATCCAGATCGTCGTCGCCGCCCTCTCGCTCGTCGCCTCGCTCGGCCTGATCGCGCAGGGCTGCAAGTACGCGCTCGCCAACCCCGCTTGGCCGCTCACCTGCACGCACGATGACGCTGACTTGCCGTGCGCGACCTGCATCAAGGCGTCGTGCTGCGCGGAGGCGACGGCGTGCGGCAACGATGCACGGTGCGAGTGCCTCACCGGCTGCCAGAAAGATGAGGCGATGGACCTCCGCGGCACCAATCCCTCGGCATTCTACATCTGCCTCAAGGGCTGCGAGTCCAGCATGCATACGAACCCACCTTTCAAGGCGCTCGCCGCGTGCGTCGACGCTCATTGCGCAAATCTCTGCACCGCGACCAGGGGGGACGCGGGTGCGGCTTCACCCATTAAACCCGGAGCAACAACACCATGACCCGACCCCTCCGTTTTCTTCTGTTCGTCGTCCCGCTGTTCGCCGTTCTCGGCTGCACCTCGCCCGCGGGGCAAGCCATCTGCCAGGGCGTCACCACCGCCGCAGTCGTTGCCGTATCGGCCGCCAGTGACAAGGCCGGCGACGTCCTCCAATCGGCCCTTTCCGGGGTCTGCTCGGGCCCCGGCTCCTCCCCGATGGGTGTCATGGGGCCCACGAACCAGTGCGCCCCCGTCGACGGCGAGGACGCCTGCCAGACCTGCACCCGCTCGATGTGCTGCGAGCTCGCCGCGAACTGCGGCGCCGATCGCGCCTGCTGGGGGAACATCGCCTGCGCCAGTCTCGAGGCCCTGGGCGAAGGCCCTACGTCGAGCTGCATCACGACCTACGACGTCCCCGCGCCCGACAGCTCCTACACGGCGACCCTCTGGTGCATGAAGGAAAACTGCGGGCACGAGTGCGAAAACCTCCTCGAGGCGGCCGGGCAATGAAACCCCGCGCACTTCTCTTCGCCGCGCTCACGCTTCCCGTCGCGATCCTCGTGCCGGCCTGCACCACCGACGCGCCCCCGAGCGACTGCGGCACGTGGGCCTCCGATCCCGACGTCACCCGGGCAGTGCAGGGCGTGGTGAACTCGGTCACCGACGCGATCCACAACTTCTACGGCTGCACGCTTCCGGGCTCGGCGGGCACCAGCGGCACGCGGGTGAGCGTCTGTTTCGAGAACGAGCCGTGCAACACGATCGACGTCTGCCAAGCCGCTGCGGGCGACACGGACTGCAACGCGTGCGTCAAGGGCTCGTGCTGCGCCGAGGCCGCCGCGTGGCTTGCGGACCCCACCGCCAAGTGCCTCGTGGGCTGCGCGATGACGGGCACCAGCGTGGCTACGTGCAGCGATCCCGGCCGTTGCAACGGCGCCCCCGACCCGGCCTACGACGACCTGACGAGCTGCATCTCGGACCACTGCGCGTCCGCGTGCGCGGAGCTGCGCCTGCCATGAGCCGGGTGAACCCTCTCGGGGCGCTCGTCGCCGGGCTGCTCGTGCTCATCCTCGGCGCATGCGCGCCCGGCTCGGACGCCAACACCGCGTGCCACGGCTTCGCGGCCGTCGTCTCGGCCGTGGGCGACCCGGGCAAGTTCGTCGGCGCGGCCATTGATGGCGCGTGCGACGCACAGCGCTTCGGCCCACAAGCCACAGGCCCAGCGGATCCGTGTCGAGCCGTCGACGGCGAGGACGCGTGCCAGACGTGCCTCCGCACCAAGCTCTGCGAGTCCCTGGACGACTGCGGGCAGGACACCGCGTGCTGGTGCAACGTCGGGTGCGTCGCCGCCGAGGCCAACGGACACGGCGGTCCGGCCACGGTGTGCGCCGCGTCGAACGGCTGTGGCGCGCCGGACGACACGTACCACGCCGCGATGGATCTCGATCGCGTCGGCCTGTCCGAGCGACTGCTCGGCCTTGCTCCAGGCGGCCGGGCCATGATCCACCACGTCTGCTGCGCCGTGGCCCTCGGGTTGGCCCTCGTCGCCGGGTGCGGGGGCTCCGACATGCCCACCGTGTGGGCGAGCAATCCCTTCGGCCCGCTCCTCACGCTGGCCGAGCGGGAGAGCGAGGGCTCCTGCTACTCGCCGCCGAGCGACGACCCGCGGGGCTGTACTCCGGACATCAAGACCGGAGCGTGCATCCCGAGCGCGCAGGCCGCATGTGCCGTGAGCTCCAGCGACTCGGGCTGCGTCGCCTGTGCGAAGGCATGGTGCTGCGCGCCAGTCCTCGCGTGCGATGGGTCGGGGGCGACGTGTGCGTGCCTCGTGCAAGCGCGCACCGACGGCGTAGCGGCGGCGTGCAACGCCGACATCACCGCCGCCGACACCTACGAGGAGGAGGCCGGATGCCTGGCGCAGCACTGCGCGGCACCCTGCCCGGCCTTCGCGGGGGCGCGGTGAAGCACGCGCTCCTCGTCGCCGGATACGCCCTGTTCGCATCCGGCTGCTTGGGAGAGCCGTTCGTCCTGGAGGTCGATGGCTCGCCCCGTATTGCCCGGAGGGGGCGGGGGGATGCGGGTGGCAGCCCTCGGTCACGGTCGTTCCCGCCGCTGATGGCGGCAACGACGCCGGCTCGGGCGATGCCGCGTCGCCGGCCTCCCGGCCCCGGACGATCCCGGCCGCGGCGCGGAAGCCGGAACTGGAGGCCATGCGATGGGCTTCATCACCCTGATCGGTACCATCGCCCTTGCGCTTCAGGTGGCGCTGTGGCTCACGCTGCGTCGAAAGATCGACGCCATGCCGCAACGGTTCGCGGGCCTCGTCCGGCGCGAGCGGATCGACGCAGCGGAGCAGGCGCAAACGCTGCTTCAAGAGGCGACCGCCGCGAAGATCGGCCCGCTCGTCAGTGCGCTGCGCATCTATCACGATCAGATGCGGCAAGACCTCCAGGGCCAGCTCGCGCAGCAGGAGAGGCGCAGGCAGGACGCCGAGGGACGCGTCAACGAGGCTGGCGCCGCGCTCGCCGCCGCGTTGACCCTCCTGCGCGAGCTGCGGGCCGCTCTCGATAGGGTCGCGGGCTGCTCGGGCGCGCATGAACCATCGACGGCGCGCCCTGCGATCCCCGCCGGGCCTGACACGGAGGACGAGCGGCGCACGTTCGAGTCTCCGCCGCCCGCGATCAGCGCGCCACCGGGGGCGACGCCCGACGATGCGCTCGATGACGACGACGACAAGACGGTGATCGCCGCGCGACGCGCGATCCCGCCGCCGCCTCTCAGCCAGAGGAGAGCGGTCCAACAGGAGGCGTGATGGACACGGAAGGGAGCGCGGATGCTGACGCGCGCCGCACGCGCGTGCTCGTGATCGATGACGAGCCAGCGCTCGCACGCATCACGGTCCGGCGCTTGCGCGTCGCGATCGTCCTGCTCGCGCTGGCGGTCGTGATCGTCGCCGCCGTCCTCGGCCGCGCCAGGCGCGCCGCGCCGGAGCCCGCCGGCAGAACCGCGCGCGCGGAGACCGCCCATGGTGCTTGACGTTGCAGCCGTGGTCGTCGTGGGCCTCTTGATCGCGCTGTACATGGAAACACGACGGGGGCGCCGGGCGCTCGAAATACTCGCAGGCGCCGGCCGATTGCTCGGACAACGCGCGTTCTTCACGCGGAGCGAGCCGGGCGCGCCGGAAGCCGAGCGCGCGCGTCCGGCGCACCGTCCCCCGCAACCCGTCGAGCCACGCGCGCCCACCTGGCAACGGCGCCCGCATCCGCTCGACGATGTAGAGCCCCAGCGCGTCACGCCGGATCATCGGCGCACCGTCGCAGACTTCCACGCGAGGCACCCCGGCGCGGACGCGGGCTCGGGCCTGCCGCACTTGCAAGCCGGCGCGCAGGGCGCGCCGTCGTCGCCGCTCGCCCGCACGGCGCCGAACGTGCCGGCGGTCGCGTCGGACGCGGGCGAGGACGACGAGGACACCGTAGCGAGGGCCAAGCCGCGCCGATAGCCCGAGGCCGCGGACCGGCACGCCCGCCCACGCGCGCGTCCTCGCCGGCTCGAATCGATGGAACGACGGAGCCCCGCCGTCAGGGCGGCGGCTTGCGGCGCCGGCCGCTCTCCGTCTCCTCGTCGGACCTGCACCGGAGCTCCCACAGCGCTTGCCTCGCGCGCTCGTGGTCGCGGGCGACCGCGCTGCGGGAGCGCTGGAGCTGCGCCGCCACCTCGTCGAGGGAGAGGCCCTCGAAGTCCAGCCAACGGATGATCCGGCGCTGCTCTTCCGGCAGCTTCTCGATGTAGCGAAAGAGCCTCCTCCACTGCTCGGCGCGGGCGGCCGCGGCCTCGGGATCCGGATCGGAGGAGGCCGTCGAGCGCTCGTCGGGCTCGCCCTCGGCGTCGTGCTCCCGCAGGGCCTTGTAGTTCCTGGCCTGGTTGTCGGCGACGCGGGCGACGTACCCCCGCACGTTCTGGAGAGGAGGCTCCCTCCCCAGACGGTCGGCCACGATCCACAATACGCTCTGCCGGAGGTCCTCCGACGCCGCCCCGCAGCCCCGGCGTGCCAGGACCGATAGGATCGGCCTCGCCGTGCTCGTCGGCGAGCTTCCGCACGCGGCGGTCCAGGTCCGTCTCGGGCCGGGGGGGCCTCGGCGCGGGCTGCCACGGGTCCTTGGGGGGCTCCACGCCCACCCGCGCGAACGGCTCCTCTCCCTTCGCGGGGTCGCCGGGTGGGTGGATGACCACCCGCGGCAATCGCGGCGGTGGCTCGCGCGCTGGCTCGCGCGCCCAGGGCTGGGGCTCACGGACGACGACCTTCACGCCCTCCCCGGTGGTGAGCTCCTTCGGCGGCGAGCAATCGCGGGACCACGACATGGACACCTCCTCGATGCCCATAGCTCGTCGCGCCCGGCGGCGCCGGTGGAGCGCACGATTCCGACGCGCCGCCGAGCGACGCCGGAGGTGCGAGGGGCCCCCGCGAAAGAAATCGAAAATAATCTGGGACGAGGTCCTTCGAGAGCACCCATACGAGACGAGGGTCGTCACGGAGGGCGGACGGGGGCCGAGTGGGTCGGCACACCCGCCGTCTTCCCCCTCGTCGAGAAGGAGAAGAGCCATGGCCACGGTGCATCGTGTCCGGCCCGTCATCGGGCTGGACCAGGAGAACGTCCCGAAGCTCTGCGCAGGGGCGCAGCTCAGACACGACTGCTGGAACCAGAACGTGAAGGTGCTCGGCGTACCGTCGATCGACTTGCCCACGTTCCAGAGCAACATCACCGACACCGTCGACGCGGACCAGGCGGTGAAGATCAACAAGAACGCCCGCCCTCTGCGCAAGGCCAAGGTCGGCGTCCTCTGGGGCACCCTCGAGGTGTACTGCGTCTTCCTCCAGCAGATTCTGCGACGCACACCCCGACCAGGCGGGCGTCTTCATCTCCGCCGCCGGTTTCCAGGAGGCCCAGGTCGGCGGGAGGCAGCACTACCCGCTCACGGCAGAGGCGACGACCACCCCGGGGCAGGTCCTCCTCGTGATCTACTCCCCGCTCCTCGTCACGCCGGCGAACAAGCCGCACGCGGCGCGCACCCACCTCATCCGCCACTCGCTGGACGGGGGGAAGACCTTCGTCAACGACGAGGCGACGAGCGGCTCCCGCGCGGTCGTGAGCGGCCTCCCCCCGATGGTGGAGATCCTCTTCCAGGTCGCGGCGAAGGACCGGTCGGGCACCAGCGCGTACTGCACGTCGGTGCCGATCACCCTCCTCAGGTAATCAGGTGGGGAGCACGACTCCGGCGCCGGCATGGACGTGAGCGCGGGCGCGTCTTGCGCTAAGGTCGACCGATGCGGATCGGGCCCAACGTCCTCGCCGGCGCCGTGATCGGGCTCGGCGCCATACTCCTCGGCGCGTCGGGCTGCTTCACGAACCAGTGCCTCCTGACGGTCTGCGACGGCCCTTACTGCCACTGCTCGGTCTCCACGTGCAGCGAGGGCGCCGCCTTCGACAGCCGCATCGGCCGCTGCCGCTGCCTCCCGGGGCGCGCGCTCATCGGCGGCCACTGCCTCCAGCAGTCCGTCGCCGACGCGTACTGCGGCGCCGGCTACCGCTTCGTGAACGACGGCTGCTACCCGCTCCAGTGCCGCCCCGGCGACGAGATGGACCACGCGACGGGCCTCTGCATCCCGCACGCGCAGGTGAACCAGGTCGCCAGCAAGATGGGCGTCTCCGTGGGCGCGGGGCAGAAGCTCGGCTGCCCCGAGGGGCAGAAGCTGGTCATCGACGGGCCGAGCGCCGCCTGCGTGCCCATCGCCCAGACCTGCGCGCGGGACGAGACCTTCGACGGCAAGGCGTGCGTCAAGGTGCAGCGGTCGTGCCCGGAGGGCTCGGCCTGGGACGACGCGCAGGCCAAGTGCGTGGAGCTGGCCAAGCCCCCCTCGCCGACCGAGCCGGTGAGCGTGGACGTGCAGAAGTGGGCCGTCACGGGCTACGGGCCCGACGGGGGCAATGGGGTGCCCGCTTTCTGCAATGCTTTCGCGAAGAAGCCGTACGCCTTCGGGGTGAACGAGGGCTCGATGGCAAACGTGCGCGTGGCCGTGACGGCCGCGTTCCCGGACGGGGACATCGCCAAGGGGACGGTGCAGACGGCGGCGGTGTTCGCCGCGAGCGGCGGGCCGGTGCCGCCGAGGGGAGCCGCGGAGGTGGCGGCGGCGGCGCGCGCCGTGCTGGCGCCGCTGGTGGCGCAGGGCGGGCACGCGGGCGCGCCGGCGGTGACGACGACGGTGAAGTGCCTGGTGGTGAACGCGGCCCGACCGCTGGCCGTGCCGGCCACCGGGGGGCTCTAGCCGGGCTCTAGCCGCGGGCCCGCGCCTTGCGCTTCTCCATCATCTGGAGCCCGGCCCTCACCAGATCCCGGAACTGCCCCGGCGCCGCGCGCTTCAGCCGCCAGAGCCAGCGCGCGTCCGCCATCGGCAGGGCGTAGAGATCGCCGCGCTCGACCGAGGCCAGGGCGTAGCGCACGACCTCCTCGACCGGGCGGCCCCTCTCCATCATCCGGTCCGCCATCTTGGCGGTCTGGGCGTCGGCGAAGCGTCCGTCCTTCACGATGTTGGTCTTGAAGAAGGTCGGGCACAGGACGGTGACGTCGACGCCGGTGCCGGGCAGCTCGGCGGCGAGCGTCTCCGTCAGCGCCACGACGCCGGCCTTGGCGACGTTGTACGCGCCCATGCGCGGGGCGCAGACGAGCGCGGCGGCGGAGGCGACGTTGAGCACGTGCCCGCGGCCCTGCTTCTTGAGCCGCGGGACGAAGACGTGGCACCCGTGGATGACGCCGAAGAGGTCGACCTCGATCGTCCAGCGCCAGTCCGCCATCGGGAGGTCGCCGACGAGCCCTCCGCTGCTCACCCCGGCGTTGTTCACGACGAGATCCACCGGCCCGTCGCACGCGTCGGCGAACGCCTCCACGTCGGCGAGGCGGGTGACGTCGCACGCCATGCCCTTGGCCGACGCGGCGCCGCGCGCCAGGGCGAGGCGCGCCGTCTCCTCCACCGCGGGGCCGGAGATGTCGGAGAGGACGAGGTGACCGCCGCGCGAGGCGAGCTCGAGGGCGAGGGCGCGGCCGAAGCCGCCGCCGGCGCCGGTGATGGCGCTGCGCGCCGAGGAGGGGAGGCTCATGGCGCGACCATGCTGCGGTGCGGCGGCGCGGTCAATCCGGTGCGCGCGGCGCTGTCCACGCGGTGGACGGCGGCTGCCCACGGCGATGACGGAGCGGCGGCGGCGCGCTCCGGATGCCGCGGTCTTCGTGGGTCATTGCCGGCGGCACGGTGGCTGCACCGGGGCGCGTCGAGGAGACTCGACATGAACAACCTGATCTCGGTCTACGCATCCTACGCGGTCGCCAGCGTGGGCCTCACGGTGTGGCTCGCGCGGACGCTGTTCAAGAACGGCGCCGTCTTCCTCGAGGAGGTCTTCGCCGACCAGCCGCGCATGGCCGAGGCGGTCAACCGGCTCCTGGTCGTGGGCTTCTACCTCCTGAACCTGGGCTACGCCTCGCTCATGCTGGAGGCGCAGGCTCCGGAGTCGCTGACGCCGGTGCACGCCGTGGAGATCCTGTCGCGGAAGCTGGGCCTCCTGCTCCTGTCCCTCGGCGCCATGCACTTCGCCAACCTGCTCGTGTTCCACCGCATCCGCCGCCGCGCCAAGATCGCGAGCCTGCCCCCGCCCGTCGCGCCGCAGATGCGGGTGATCGCCGAGCGCCGCGCAGGGTTCCCCACGTCGAGCCCGGAGCACGAGCCGGCCGCCGTCCACGCCTGAGGCCCGCCATGGAACGTCTCACCGTCCTCTACGACGCCGGTTGCCCCCTCTGCGTGCGCTGCCGCGACTGGCTCGAGCAGCAGCCCGCCTACGTCGCGCTGGAGCTGCTCCCGGCGCAGTCCGTGGAGGCCCAGCGCCGCTACGGCGCGGTGCCCTGGCTCGGCGCCGAGCTGGTGGTGGTCAGCGACCACGGCGAGGTCTGGGCCGGACCGGCGGCGTTCATCGTCGCGCTCTGGGCGCTGGAGGGGTACCGCGAGTGGGCCTACCGGCTGAGCGGGGACAGCTTCTCCTCGATGGCGGAGCGCTTCTTCCTGGCCCTGTCGAACAAGCGCCGCTGGATCGCGGGCTGGCTGACGCACCCCGAGTGCAACGGCGACCGCTGCCAGCGGCGCCACGCCCACGCGGAGAGCCCGTACCGCTAGCCCAGACCTCACCCCCCCGGCCCCCCTTGTATATCCCTCGGGCTCTGGGAACCGAAGGTTCATCCCGTCGTCGTAGGGGCCCGCAGGGCCCGAGGGGGGCCGGGGGGAGACTGGTAACTTGTGAACTTGTGGAGAACGTGCTCCATGCAGGGGGTGGAGAACTAGGTGCGGCAGGTCGGTCCCCCCTGGGTCGTGAAGGCCGTGGGAGAGCGTGACCGCCGCATCCTAGGTTCCCGGAGGAGCCCGTACACCTGCCCGCGTCAGCGAGCTCGCAACACAAGGTTGGGCCGCGCTGGGAGCCGTTTGTCATTCGCCGCTTGGAGAATTTGCCGTGGAACCGAACGTATTCGTCGGCATCGACGTGTCGAGCAAGAACCTGGACGTTGCAACCCGTCCTACGAACAAGCAGCTCCGCGTTAGCAACGACGCGCAGGGGCACCTGGCCATCGTGGAGATGCTGCGCGGGCAGGCTGTCCTCGTGGTCCTCGAGCCGACCGGGGGCTACGAGAGGCCGCTGGTGGTGGCGCTGGTCGAAGCAAAGCTCCCGGTCGCTGTGGTCAACGCGCGGCAGATTCGCGACTTCGCGAAGTCCCGCGGCAAGCTGGCCAAGACCGACAAGATCGACGCACAGATGCTCGCGGCTTTCGCCGAGGCGAACCGACCGGAGCCTCGCGAGATCCCGGACGAGGAAACGCGCGGCCTCGAGGCGCTGGTCAGCCGCCGGCGGCAGCTCGTCGACATGCGGGCGACGGAGATGGCCCGCCGCGACCTCGCGCCGAAGATCGTCCGACCGAGCATCGAGAAGGTCATCAAGCTCCTCTCGAAGGAGATCGACGAGACCGACCGCGACATCGACACGCGCATCAAGAAGAACTCGGCGTGGCGCGCCAAGGACGCCCTGCTCCAGTCCCCCAAAGGTGTCGGCCCCGTGCTGTCGAGGACCCTGATGGCCTTGGTCCCCGAGCTGGGCACGCTCGACCGCAAGCAGATCGCAGCCCTCGTCGGTGTTGCGCCTTTCAACAACGATAGCGGTACGAAGCGCGGGCGCCGCTCGTGCTGGGGAGGCCGCGCAGCGGTCCGCTCCGTCCTCTACATGGCCACCGTCGTCGCCGCGACCCACAACCCTGTCATCGCCGCCACCTACAAGCGGCTCGTGAGCCGAGGCAAGCTCGTAAAGGTCGCCCTCGTCGCGTGCATGCGCAAGCTCCTCACGATGCTGAACGCGATGGTCCGTGACGGTCGGCCCTGGAGCCCGCCGTTGCTCGCCGAAGGAGCAGAAAATGCTTGACTCGAGATACACCTGCTCTCCCTCGAGAAGTGTTCTACCTGCTCGAGCGCAGACGGCGAGGGAGAGGGGGGAGAACGTCTTCGTCTCCCCCTCTCCCTCGCCGTAGTGGTTCGGGAAAGAGCAGCGATTTTCGAGGGAGAGGGGGGCGGGGGGGTGAGGTCTGCGGGAAGAAAGAGGGCGGCGACAGGCTCAACGCCTCACGGGGCTCGGCAGGGTGACCAGCCCCGGGGCTACGGGGCCGCCTTCTTCGTCACCATCAGGTGCGACTTCCCCTGCGACATGTAGCCGAAGCGGAAGGGCAGCGCCCGCTTGGGCTGGCTCTTCCACAGGTGGCGGAGCTCCTTGTTGTACACCGTGCTCGCGGGCAGGAGCGTTCCGGTGAAGGTCCCGTACGTCTCCTGCACGAAGCCGGCCTTCGACGCGAAGCTCGGCGGGATGCCCGTGGAGTCCGAGATCATGAACGAGGCGTGGCCGAGGAGGTAGTTCCGGATCATCGAGAAGCCGTCGAGCCACACGAGGTAGCTCGCCGCCTTGAGGATCGCGTTCACGTTGCCCTTCTTCTCCAGGTACGAGATGAGCGGGGCCTTCTCCAGCGCGTCGTCCGCGAGGTTCTGCGCGATGTGCCGGTGCACCCGGATCACGCCCGCGTCCGGACCGTTCGCCGCGGGGCCGCCGGGGACGGCGCGGAACGTGATCTCGGCGTTGGCGAAGGACTCGGCGAAGTCCGGCGGCCACCAGGTGTTCTTGCGGTTCTTCGCCAGGATGTGGTCGCTCTCGGCAATCTGGCGCTCGGTGAGGTAGTGGATGGACCCGTCGGGGCCGAGGTTGAAGTAGCGCAGGCTCACCGGCTCGTAGCCGTGGATGGAGAGGCCGACGAGGAAGAAGACCAGCTCGCCCGGGATGTCGCCGCGCTGGGTGCGCTTCAGCGTCTCGCTCCGGCTGAAGGCGTCGGTGAAGAAGAGCTCGGACATCTGCCGGCGCAGCTTGGCGAGGCTGCGGTCGAGGTCGTCGCGCGCCATCCCGTGGATGCGCCGCGGGTCGCCCGCGAGCTCGAGCGAGATGGTGGTGACGTCCTTCGCGTCGGGGTAGGTGGTGAGCGCGGTGGCGAGGTCGCCCCCGCCGAAGGGGTAGACGACGGGCGCCTGGGGCCCCGGCGGCAGGAGCTGCCGCAGGAAGGGCTGGGCGACGGCGACGTAGCGCTGCCGGTACTTCGCGATGCGGGGGCGGAGCTCGTCGCAGTGCGCCTTCACCACGCTCGCGTCGAGGTCGGGCGGGATCGGGTCGTCCGAGGCGCAGGCCGCGACGCGAAAGAGGATCTTCGCCTCCTGGATGAAGTCCTTGGCGGGGCCGTCGTCGTTCGCCACGGGCGTCGACGTCGGCGTCGCGGGCGTGTCCACGGGCGGCGGCGGCGCGGTGAGCGCGTCGATCCACTCGTCCTTGGGGGCCTCGCCGGTGGGGTGGAGGGGCGGCGGGGGGCCGTCCGCGGCGGCGGTTCCGCAGGCAGCGAGGAGCAACGCGCACAGGGGCGCGACGAGCCGGGCGAGATTCACGCGCGCCAGGGTAGCAGTCGGCGCCCGCCCCGGGCGAAGGATCGCGTCCATCGCGGCCGCGCCGCCGCCCGGGCTCGCCGGCCTGTCACCTCCGTGCACCTCCGAGCCTGTGGTCGCCTGCTTGCATGGCCGCCGCCGCATGCGCGAGCCGATCCTGCCGCCGCCCCCTCCCTTCCGGGTCGCCGTCTGGGCCGTGCTCAACGCCCTCTTCTACCGCGTCGCCACCGCCCTCCGCGCGCACGCAGACGCCGCCGCCCATCACGCAAAAGCTGCGCTCGCCGCCGCTAGAGCACGGATCTCCGCCGCCGTCCAGGCCGCCCCCGAGCCGGCGAGCGTCCTCCCCCTCGGCGCGCTGGGCGAGGCCGCACGCCCGACGCTCCCGATCCGGCTGGGCCGGGGTGGGTGGGCGGCCGGCCAGCACCGGGACCCCGCGCCTGCCCGCGAGGAGCTCCCCACGTCGGTCGAGGTCCGGCGGGCGTAGAGAAGCCCCTCACCTCCGAGCCCGAGAATCTGCTCGGTGATCTCAGGCCCGCGCCTTCTCCCACCGCTCGCGGAACGCCCGGAGCACCGCCAGCGTGTCGTGGATCAGGCTCTCCTGGTAGCGGTACATCATCTCACCCCCCATCGGGACGAGGACCGAGAGCGAGAGCGTCCGCGAGCGCACGGCGAGCCCCTCGAGCTCCGCGATGACCCGGTCGATGTCCGCGCCGATGCGGTCGCCGAGGAGCTCGCCCGCCGGCGTCGTGCGGGAGATGTCGCCGAGCGTGGTGGAGTGCCCGAAGCAGAGGGCAATCTCGCGCTCGGCGTGCACGCGCGCGGCGTCGATGCGCCAGAGGACGAAGCGGTTGCCGAGGCCCATCAGGTTGAAGAGGACGCTCACGACGAGCCCGAGGTGCACCCAGTTGCTCGTCGGCATGACGTCGGCCACCCGCGGCAGGTACGCGTCGAGCAGCTCCGGCCCGTTGCCGTCCCAGTACGCCTTGGCGGCGGGGGCGAAGCTCGAGGCCCGACGTGTTGGGCGTCTCGCGGTTGTGGCGCGAGAGATCGGGGAAGACGTCGCCGAGCGCGGTGAGCAGGCCCATCACCTGCGATCGCGAGAGGCAGCGGCTCCCGACGATCAGCGTGTCCACCCGGAGCACCTCCTTGTCCACCGGCGGGAGCATGCGCACCGGGTCGTACTCGCCGGCGCCGATGCGGCCCTTGCGGAGGAAGCGGTACCTCCGCGCGACCACGTTGGCGTGGGGGAAGCCCACCATCTGGAGCCCGCGGTCGCGCATCGCGCGCTGCACGAGCGCGGCGTCCTCGTCCACCACGAACGCGGCGAGGTCGAGGTCCCCCTTCTCGGCGAGGCCGAGCTGCTCCTCGGTCTCGTGGTTCGAGAGCACCGCGCCGAGCGTCGCGAACTCGCTCGAGGCGAAGATCTCCCGCACGACGCGGGAGGTGCCGCTCCCGTCCGGCCCGACGCCGATACGGAGCCCTCTGAGCTGCGCGAAATCGGTGATCTTGTCGGCGTTCCTGCCGAACAGGAAGAGGGACTCGGCCTTCGCCAGCCTCGCCAGGAGCTGGACCTCGGGATCCTTCGGGAACGGGATCCCCGCCTGCACGAACGCGGCGCCGGCCTCGCACGCCGCGCCCGGCTTCGCGAGGCGGGCAACGTTGTCCATCGAGCCGGAGGTGGCGACGTTCTCGACGCGCCCGCGCCTCTTGGCGGCGGCCACGGCCACCTGGTCGACGAGGACGTGGTAGTTGCCCTCCGCGGGGCCGGAGAGCAGGGGCACGTCGAGGTGGGAGAGGTTCGGCCGGAGATCCATGCGGGAGATGGCGATCCCCAGCGCGGCCAGGGCGAGGAGGACGGCGACGAGGCGAGGGGCCTTGGTGCGGGCGAAGCTCTTCCGGGCGGGCATTGCCCGGCATTTCAGCGCGCAACGGGCGCGAGCGGAAGAGCGTAGCGGACGTGGGGGAGCGCGGCGCCCTGCTCCATCTCGATCTTGCGCGCGCCGTCGGGCCGCATCCCGGCGATCTCGTAGAAGCGATGGGCGCGAGCGTTGCCCTCCAGCACCCAGGCCGTCACCGCGGCGCGGCCGCGGGCTCGGAGGTCGGCCGTGGCAGCCTCGAAGAGCGCCCGCCCGAGCCCACCGCCCCAGGCCGACGGGTCCAGATAGAGCCCGTAGAGCTCGGCCACCGCGGGGCCGGCGCCCTCGTCCCGGGAGGGCCCCGTGGAGACGAAGCCGAGGGGGTTGCCGGCGGGGGCGACCCAGGTCCGCTCCTCGGGCGCGTCGCGGGCGAGGATGGCCCGCCAGCGCGTCGTGCGCACCTCCACGGTGAAGGCGGCGAGCACCGCCTCCGGGATCAGGCCGGTGTACGCGGCGCGCCAGCTCGCGACCTGCGCGCGGGCGATGGGCTCGGCGTCGGCGAGGGTCGCCAGGCGAACCGAGGGGGTCACGGCCGCGCGCGCCAGGGGGCGCCCTCCGAGGCGATCAGCGAGAGCGGGAACACCGGCCCGCCCGCGTCCACGTAGCGCAGGATCTCGCGCACCTCCTCGCCGCGGAGCGGGTAGCGGTCGAGCTCGCCCAGCGCCACGTACGCCGCGCCCAGCGACTCGTCGTCCGGCGTCGTGCGCGGGGGGCGATCGTCCACCGGCGTCCCCGTGAAGAAGACGCGGCAGCGCGCGCCCCCCGAGGGCGAGGGCGCGTGCTCGACCCGCAGCACCCCGTCGACGCGCACCGGGACGCCCGTCTCCTCGAGCGTCTCGCGGACGGCCCCGTCGACGAGGCGCTCGCCCGGCTCGACCCGCCCGGCGGGCAGGTACCAGCCCTGCCCGTGCTTGCGCTCGTGCACGAGCAGGAAGCGGTCCCGCAGGCGGACGACCACCAGGGCGAAGAACCACGTCGGGACAGGCTCGCGGCCGTTGCTCATCCGCGGATGATACGCTCCCGGCATGGACACCACCCCCCGCATCGCCGCCGTCCTCGGCGTGGGCCCCGGCCTCGGCGCCGCCGTCGCGCGCCGCTTCGCGCGCGAGGGTTACACCCTCGCCCTCCTCGCCCGCCGCGCCGACGCGCTCGCCGACGTCGAGCGCGAGATCGCCGCCGCCGGAGGCCGCGCGGCCTCCTTCTCCGCGGACGCCACCGACCCGGCGAGCGTCGCCGCCGCCTTCGCCGACGTGCGCGCCCGCCTGGGCGACCCCGAGGTCCTCGTCTACAACGCCGGGGCCTTCGTCGCCGGCGGCGTCCTCGACGTCACCCCCGTAGAGTTCGAGGCCTGCTTCCGCGCCAACTGCTCCGGCGCCTTCGCCGCCGCGCGCGAGGTCGTCCCCGCCATGCTCGCGCGCGGGAGCGGCACCATCCTCCTCACGGGCGCCACCGCCGGCCTGCGCGGCTCGGCCGGCTTCATCGCGCTGGCGGCCGGCAAGTTCGGCCTGCGCGCCGTGGGGCAGTCGCTCGCGCGGGAGCTGCACCCCAAGGGCATCCACGTCGCGTACGTCGTGATCGACGGCCAAATCGACACCCCCGAGTGCGCACGATGATGCCCGGACGGGGCGCGCACACGTTCCTCGACCCGGAGGCGATCGCGGAGGCGTACTGGCAGCTCCACCGCCAGCCGGCCACGGCGTGGACCCAGGAGATGGACCTCCGGCCCAGCGTGGAGCGGTTCTGAGGCTCCGTCCTCGGCCCCGTCTGCTCGACAACGGAGGGCGGGGCGCATAGGCTGCCCCGCGACCCGATGCTGTTCACGCTCAGAAACCTCGGCCGGCTGGAGGAGGCGACGATCGACCTCGGCAAGGATCTGATCGTGCTCACCGGGCCCAACAACACGTCGAAGACGTATGTTGCCCACGCGATCTATGGGTTCTGTCGCTACCTTGTGAGCACTCTCGAGCAGGCGGTTCAGAGCAGGCTATTGCCCACTGTGCAGGGGGCCGATGACAAGAATAAGATCGAGATCGATTTGCTCGATGGTGTCGACAAGGAGCTCGAGAGTATTCGGACCCTCGTCGCGAGCCACTACACCGCGAAGCTCCCGGAGGTCTTGCGGGCCCCGCAGTGGTTCACGTCATCTACAAAGGTCGAATTGCTTCACAGGGCGAACGAGATCGAGCAGGGGAAATCGCTACTCCGCGATCAGACATTGAGGGCACCGGAGCTGCGCGAGCAGATCGTGATCGAGAAAGCACATGGCTCTGGCACACTGGCCGCCGCGCGCGTCCTCCCAGCGCTAGAAACGAGGAGCAGCCAACAACAAACTCAACAAGCGCTGCACAATTTCCTCGTTGTGCACACCACGCTTGCACTCGCGCGAGCCTTCTTCGGCGGCATGACAGAGCCTTGCATCTTGCCGGCCGAACGTTCCGCCGTAGAAATCTTCAGCTACGAGTTGGCGGCACAACGCTTCGGGCCGCGCAAAGAGGACGAGGCTCTGCCCTCTTACCCGCTCCCCATCGCAGAGAACCTCAGCTCCGTCATTCGGAGGCAAGGCGTCAAGGAAGACACTTCACGGTACGCCGCCGAGGCCGACAGGCTGGAGCGTGAGATCCTCCAAGGGAACATCGGGATCGGGGTTCATGGTGACCTGCTCTTCACCCCCACAGGGGCGACGACTCAGCTCGACAAATATCTCTCTTCGTCGTCTGTAAAGTCTCTCGCTGGTCTCTCTTTCTGGCTTCGCCATCTGGCCCAGAGGGGCGACTTCCTCATCATCGACGAGCCGGAGCTCAACCTCCACCCGAAGAACCAGCGCCTCGTCGCCCGCCTCCTCGCCCGCCTCGCCCGGTCCGGCATCAAGGTCATGATGAGCACCCACAGCGACTACATCCTGCGGGAGCTGAACAACCTGATCATGCTCAGCCGGGACAAGGACGGGGAGCTGCACAGGAAGCACGGTTACGGGGAGGACGAGACGCTGCGCCCGGAGCAGGTGGGCGCGTACGCGTTCGACGGGGCCCACGGGCGGCCGATCGCCATCGGGCCGGCCGGGATGGACGTCGAGGCCATCGATAAGGAGAACCAGGACCTCAACCGGTCCTCGCGGGACATCTACTTCACGCTCGAAGACAGGGAAGGCGCGTGACCGATCTGCTCGACGGGCTGCGCCGCGTCGTGGTCCCCGAACGCGTCGCCGCCGGCGACGAAATAAGGCTCGGGGAGACGAACCCGCACAGCATCTGCAAGCCGGTCCTGGTGGAGTACCGGGGGAGCTTCTGGGCGCTGCGCGTCGAGAGCAACGACCACCTGAAGCTGCTCGCCGGGTCGACGGACGATGCAAAGGTCACCGGCTTCAACAGGCTGCCCGATTGGCTGGTCTTCTGCGAGCCGCCCAAGAGAAAGGGCCGCCGCTCGCACGATCTGTGGGCCATCGTCTGCGAGCTGAAATCCGGCGGGAGGCGCGTGGCGAGCGCGAAGCGGCAGGTGCAGCTCGGCAAGTTCCTCGTCGAGTACCTCGTCCGCCTTGCCACGTTCGCGCTGGGAAACGTCAAGGCGATGCCCAGCGTCGATGTCCGGGGCCTGGTCGTCTACCCGGGCGCACCAATGCAGCAGTGGGGCGTGAGCGCCAAGGGCCCGCCCGACGAGGGCATCGAGCACGACGGCGCCAGCGACATGTCGCTGTTCCGGGCATCCGACAAGGACACGATCCGCATCGAGGACATCTTCGCCTAGCGAAGGAAGTGGGCCCAGGTGCCCCACCCGCTCAGCCCGCCCCCCCTGGATCGGCTCGCGGGTGAGCGCCCGCGCCTCGCATGGTCGTGCCCGCGCCTCGCATGGTCGTGCCCGCGCCTCGCATGGTCGTGCCCGCGCCTCGCACGGTCGTGCCCGCGCCTCGCACGGTCGTGCCCGCGCCTCGCACGGTCGTGCCCGCGCCTCGCATGGTCGTGCCCGCGCCTCGCACGGTCGTGCCCGCGCCTCGCGGCGTGATGCCCGCGCCTCGCATGATCGTGCCCGCGCCTCGCGGCGCGATGCCCGCGCCTCGCATGGTCGTGCCCGCGCCTCGCGGGGCGATGCCCGCGCCTCGCATGGTCGTACCCGCACCTCGCGGTGCGATGCCCGCACCTCGCGGGGTCGTGCCCGCGCCTCGCATGGTCGTGCCCGGGCCTCGCGGGGCGATGCCCGCGCCTCGCATGGTCGTGCCCGCGCCTCGCATGGTCGTGCCCGCGCCTCGCGGGCGATGCCCGCGCCTCGCATGGTCGTGCCCGCGCCTCGCGGGGCAATCCCCGCGCCTCGCGGGGTGATCCCCGCGCCTCGCGGGCGATCGGTCGCTGTCCGTGAACCTCACCCCGCGGCTCGCGGGTGCGTGGTGCCGGTCCGCGCCGGGCATCGTGGCGCCGGTATCGCACAGGGTGCGAAGCGAGCTACGCCTGGCGCGAAGCGGTCTCGCGAAGGTGCGGGGCAGCCCGCCTCTTCGCGGGGGCGCGCTCCGGGGCGTCGGGAAACGGACGGGGGGCGTGCGCGGCGCTTGCAGGTGTCGCCATGGCGCACAGATGGGTTAGCTTCGTTGGACTTCGGTTGGCTTCGAGGGGACAGGAGGCGCGATGAGGAGGATGGTCGGGTCGGGGCTCGGGCGATGGCTAGGGGTGGCGCTCGTGGGGTTGGCGGCGCTGTGCGCGGCGCCGGGGGAGGCGCGGGCCGAGGACGGGGCCAAGGCGGATGCGCTCGCCACGGCGGCCGCCGGGCGCGCCAAGCAGGGGGAGACGCGCGTGGCCATCGACCTCTACGACGAGGCCTATGCCGCCGCGCCCCGCCGCGAGTACCTGCGCGCCATCGGCGCGCTCTACGACAACCTCGCGCTCGGCGGCGACTCGCGCGACGTCCGCCTCGCCATCGTCTACTACGAGCGCTTCCTCACCGGCGAGGGGCTGACGGACGCGCGCGCCGCCGTCGAGGGGCGCCTCACCGTGCTCCGCCAGTGGAAGGCGAACATGCGCGCCGAGCCCCAGCCGCCCCCGCCCCCCCGCGCCGTGCCCGTGCACCTGCTCGCCTACCGGGGCGAGGACAGCTACGAAGCCACGCTCGGGAGCGCGAGCTGCGTCACGCCCTGCACCATCATGGCGCCCCCGGGCCCGACGGCCCTGGAGACCAAAGGCTCCGGCGAGCTGAAGCTCCAGGTCGTCGTCCCGCCGCGGCCCAGCCGAATCCGCCTCCACCACACCGAGAGCTCCGCCTTCACCGCCGGCGCCGTGCTGCTCCCGGTCGGCATCACCATGGGCGCCAGCATGTGGGCGCTCGCGTTCACGTGCAGCAACTTCAACGACAGTTGCGTCGCGGGGAACCTGATCGCCTGGCCCGTCATCGGCGGCTCGATGATGATCACGGGCATCGTCCTGCTCGCCCGCGGCCGGGTGACCCCGCCCGTGGACGCGAACCGGGTGGAGCTGCGTCGCCCGCGGCGCCGCGCCCCTCCGCCTCACCTCGTTCGGCCTCGCCCCGACCCCCGGGGGCGGTGGGGCCGGCGCGCTGCACTTCGAGTTCTAGAGTCTCGGGCTCTCCGGGCGGTAGCCCTTGCGGCGGCCCGGGCTCCCGGGCAGGGGGAGCGCATGAGGTCCCTTCGACTGGCCTGGCTCCCGTGCGTCGCCGCGCTCTTCGCGTGCCCTGGAGAGGCCGTCACGGCGCCTCGCTTCGTCATGGGCCCGAGCGCCGGTCTCCGCGCCAATCTCGGCCCGGAGGGGGTCGCCGTGGGGCCGGTCGCCGCGCGCCCCCAGGACGCCTGGGCGTGGGAGGCGACGCCCGCGCGCTGGGGGTGCGAGGGCGATCTCGAGGCGCTGCCGAGGGTGGCCCCCCGCGTCGCCGGCGGGCGCGTCGAGTACCCGCGGGAGGGGCTCACCGAGTGGTACGTCGAGAGCCCGCGCGGGCTCGAGCAGGGCTTCACCCTCCCCCGCGCGCCGGCGTGCCGCGACCGGGGCGGGGACGGCGTGGTGATCGAGCTCACGGGCGGACGCGGCGGGACGGGCGGCGTCGACGCCACGATCGCGCCCGGCGGCCGGACCGCCGTGCTCCGCGACGCCGCGGGCCACGAGGTGATGCGGTACGCGGAGCTGTCGGTGATCGACGCGGCGGGCCGCGATCTGCCGGCGGAGCTCGTCGCCGGGCCGGGCGGGCTCTCGATCCGCTTCGACGATCGCGGCGCGGCGTACCCCGTGACGGTGGATCCGCTGATGTGGGTCCAGCAGGGCAAGCTCACGGCGAGCGACACGACGGGCATGGACAACTTCGGCTGGGCGGTCGCGCTCAGCGGCGACACCGCGGTCCTGGGCGCGCCCGACAAGTCGGCCGGCATCGGCGCCGCCTACGTCTTCGCCCGGTCGTGCGGCGCCTGGAGCCAGCCGCAGGAGCTGGACCCCGCCGACGACGTGCCGGGCCAGGGGTTCGGGGCCGCGGTGGCCATCGACGCGGACACGTTGATGGTCGGCGCGCAGGCGGCCAACTCGTACAAGGGCGCGGTCTACGTCTTCACGCGCTCCGGGAGCTCGTGGTCCCAGGCGCAGGTGCTCACGGCGAGCGACGGCCAGCCGGGCGACCAGTTCGGCGCGGCGGTGGCGGTCCAGGGCGACACCGCGATTGTCGGCGCCTCGGCGCAGAACGGGGCCCAGGGCGGGGTCTACGTGTTCACGCGATCGGGGAGCACGTGGTCCCAGGCGGCGGAGAGCTCCCCGGCCGGCGGCGCGTCGGGCGATCAGATCGGATCGTCCGTGGCCCTCGACGGCAGCACCGCGATCATCGGCGCGCCCGGCACCGACGGGCAGCGCGGCGCGGCCTACGTCTTCGTCGGGGAGGGGAGCACCTGGTCCTCCAAGACGAAGCTCGTCGCGAGCGACGCCGCGCCGGGCGACCAGCTCGGCAGCGCCGTGGCGGTGTCCGGGAGCACCGCCCTCCTCGGGGCGTACGACAGGAACTCTGCGACCGGCGCGGCGTACGTCTTCACCGGGTCGGGCTCGTCGTGGGCCCAGCAGAAGGAGCTCCTTGCCCAGGACGCCACGTCGGGCGATCGCTTCGGCTGGACGCTCGCGATCACGGGGGACACGGCCATCGTCGGGGCGCCGCTCAAGGCGGCGAGCCAGGGCGCGGCGTACGTCTTCGCGCGCTCGGGGGGCACGTGGTCGCTCGCGCAGACGCTCACCGCCGCCGACGGGGCGACCGGGGACTCGTTCGGCTACGGGATGGCGATCAGCGGGACGACCACCCTCGTCGGGGCGCTCTCCTCGCCCACGGGCCAGGGCGCGGCGTACGTGTTCGTGAACGACGGCGCGGACGCCGGGACCGACGTCAACTGCGGGAGCGGCGCCGGCGGTGCCGGGTCCGGGGCCGGCGCCGGGGGCGGGAGCACGAGCAACGCGAGCTCCAGCGGGGCGGGCGCGAGCAGCGCGATGGACGCGCACGACCTGAAGGACCACATCCCGTTCGCGTTCGGCGGCTGCGGCTGCCGGGTCGCGGACGCCGGCGACGGTGGGCTCGGGGCCTTGGCGGTGGGCGCGCTCGCGGCAGGGCTCGCCACGCAGCGCCGGCGGCGGCGATGACGGCGCGCGAAGGCGGCCCCGCCGGCCCCCTCGCGTTCGTCGCCGCCCCCGACGACCCTCGAGATCGCCTCGACAAGCTCGTCGTCGCGCTCCTCGGGCGCGCAGGTCACCCCGCGTCGCGCGCCACCGTCCAGCGCTGGATCGACGAGGGCCGCGTCCTCGTCGCCGGCCAGCCCGCGCGCGCCTCCGCCGCCGTCCCGGCGGGCGCGCCCGTCGAGGTCGTGCCCGGCCCGCCCCCGGCCACGCACGCCGAGCCCGACGCCTCGATCGCGCTCCACGTGGTCCACGAGGACGCCCACCTGCTGCGTGATCGACAAGCCCGCGGGCCTGGTCGTCCACCCCGCGCGCGGGCACGAGCGCGGCACGCTGGTGAACGCGCTGCTCGGGCGCGGAGGGTTCGAACGGGCCGGCGCCGACCCCCGCGACCCGGAGGGCCACCTCCGCCCCGGCATCGTCCACCGGCTCGACAAGGGCACGAGCGGCCTGCTCGTGGTCGCCAAGGACGAGCGCACCCGCGAGGCGCTCAAGGCCCTCTTCGCGGAGCACGCCATCGTGCGCGAGTACGTCGCCATCGTCGTGGGCGCCGCGCGCGACGCCACGTACGACACCCTCCACGCCCGCCACCCGACCGATCGGCTCCGCTTCACCTCGCGCACCGACACCGGCCGCCGCGCCGTCACCCACGTCCGCGTCCTCGAGCGCCTCGGCCCGGCGTCCCTCGTCGCCTGCCGCCTCGACACCGGCAGAACCCACCAGAATCCGAGTCCACCTCGCCGAGCAGGCAGGCACCCCGATCCTGGCCGACCCGCTCTACGGCCGACCCCCGCGCGACCCCAAGCTGCGCGCGCTCGCGGAGGCGCTGGGCCGGCAGGCCCTGCACGCGAGGGTGCTCGGGTTCGTCCACCCGGCCACGGGGAAGAGCGTGAGGTGGGAGAGCCCGCTGCCGGAGGACATGCAGCGGTGCCTGGATGCGCTGAGGGCGGGGCGGGGGTAGCCCGCCGTCTTGTCGCGCACCAGACCTCACCCCCAGCCCCCATGAGCGTTGAGCGGTTCGCGGTCGGGTTTGGTACGCGCTGTAGAACCGCGCGCGTCAGTGGTGCTGGTGGTGGCCGCGCTGGCTGTACGCCTGCATCGACTCGATCCGGGCGAGGAGGAGCTCCCTCATCAGCTCGAGCGGGCGGGGAAGCGTGGGCCCGATCTGGCGGAAGAACTCGCCGGTCGACTCGAGCTCGACCTTCCACTCCTCGAGGTCGATGTGCGTCGCCTCGTCCACCTGCTCGTGCGGGATGTGGAGGCCCGACAGGTCGAGGTCGCCCGCCTTGGGGACCCAGCCGAAGGGAGTCTCCTGCCCGCCCACGCGGAGGCGGGCGCGGTCGACGATCCACTTGAGCACGCGCATGTTCTCGCCGAAGCCCGGCCAGAGGAACTTGCCGTCCTTCCCCTTCCGGAACCAGTTCACGAGGAAGACCTTCGGCGGGTACAGGATCGCGGCCTGCATGTCGAGCCAGTGCTGGAAGTAGCTGGCCCATGTTGTAGCCGCAGAAGGGCAGCATCGCGAACGGGTCGCGGCGCACGACGCCGACCTTGCCGGCGGCCGCGGCGGTCGTCTCCGAGCCCAGCGTCGCGCCGTAGAAGACGCCGTCCATCCAGTTGAAGGCCTGCATCACCAGGGGGATCGTCGACGCGCGGCGGCCGCCGAAGATGATCGCGCTGATGGGCACGCCGCTCGGGTCGTCCCAGAACTTCGACAGCGCGGGGTTGTTGGTGGCGGGGGCGGTGAAGCGCGCGTTCGGGTGCGCCGCCTTCTCGAGCGAGCCCGGGTCCCACGGCCTGCCCTTCCAGTCGGTGAGGTCGGGCGGCGGCGGGGCCGTCGATGCCCTCCCACCACACGTTGCCGTCGGGCGTCACGCGCCACGTTCGTGAAGATCGTGTCGTGCGAGATGGTCTTCATCGCGTTGGGGTTCGAGTCCATGCTCGTCCCCGGCGCGACGCCGAAGTACCCCGCCTCGGGGTTGATCGCGTAGAGCCGCCCGTCGGCCCGACGCGCATCCAGGCGATGTCGTCGCCGACGGTCCAGATCTTCCACCCCTTGAAGCGCTTGGGCGGGATCATCATCGCGAAGTTCGTCTTCCCGCAGGCGCTCGGGAAGGCGGCGGCGACGTACGTCATCTCGCCCTCGGGCGACTCGACGCCGAGGATGAGCATGTGCTCGGCCAGCCACCCCTCGTTGCGGCCGAGGTAGCTGCCGATGCGCAGCGCAAGGCACTTCTTGCCGAGCAGGACGTTGCCGCCGTAGCCCGAGCCCACGCTCCAGATGGTGTTGTCCTGCGGGAAGTGGCAGATGAAGCGGCGCTCGGGGTTGCAGTCGAGCACCGAGTGCAGGCCCCTGTTCCAGCCCTGGCCGTCGCCGAGCATGTCGAGCGCCCGCGCGGCCCATGCGGGTCATGATCCGCATGTTGAGCACGACGTACACGCTGTCGGTGAGCTCGACGCCGACCTTGGACATCGGCGAGCCGACCGGCCCCATCACGTAGGGGACGACGTACATCGTGCGCCCGCGCATCGACCCGTCGAAGAGCGCGCCGAGCTTCTTGTACGCCTCGTCCGGCGCCATCCAGTTGTTCGTCGGGCCCGCCTCTTCCTTCGTCGGCGTGCAGATGAAGGTGAGCTGCTCGACGCGCGCGACGTCGTTGGGGTTGGAGCGGGCCAGGTAACAGCCCGGGAGCTTCTGGTGGTCGAGCGGCTCGATGACCTTCTGCGCGACGGCCTCTTCCGTGAGGCGCTGCTTCTCGGCCTCGGACCCGTCGCACCAGACGATGCGATCGGGCTTCGTCAGGCGGGCCATCTCCTCCACCCAGGCGAGCAGGTGGGGGTTCTGCGTGAGGGGCTTTCCGGCGGAGTCCGTCGGGGTGGACGGGTGGGTGGTCATGGTCTCCCTGGTCGGGCAGAGGCGATATCGCCCGCGACACTCTCGCTAGACGCGCGCGCGCTGGGGGTCAACGGGGGGGCTTTTTGCGCGCGCCCTGCTGCCCAATACGATGCCCCGTGGACGAGCCTCGCGCCCGCCAGTTCCCCCCCCATCCCCGCTCCTCCAGCACCCCATCTGGGTCGGCTTCGCCATCCTCGTCCTCGCCGGCCTGCTCGGCTTCCTCTGGACGGCCGTGGCCGTGCTCCTGCTCGGGTTCTTCGCGATCCTGGCCGCGACGCTCCTCTCCTACCCGATTGATTGGCTCTCCCACTTTCTCCCGCGCTCGGTCGCGCTCATCACCACCATCCTGCTGGTCCTCGGGGCGTTCATCGTCCTCGGCATCCTCATCGTGCCCGTGGTGAACGCCGAGGCGGGCCGGCTCGCCACGGCCGTCCCGGTCGCGTTCTCGCGCCTCGAGGCGTGGTGGGCCCACTTCCAGAGCACGGGCCCCCTCCCCGCGCTCCCGCCGGCCGAGAGCCTCGCGTCCCGGATCGTCTCCGAGATCTCCTCGCTCGCGGGGCACGCCGTCCCCTTCGCGCTCGGCCTGGGATTCATTGTCATCACGGCCTTCATCCTCTTCGTCCTCGCGCTCTTCCTGGCCTACGCGCCCCACGCCTACGTTGGCGCCCTGCGCGTGCTCTGCCCGCCCGAGCACGAGCCGGTCTTCGACGAGACCGTCCGCCGCCTCGGCCACACCCTCCGCCGGTGGACGGCGGGCATCCTCATGTCGATGGTCTTCATGGGGACGTTCGCCGCGGTGGGCCTCTACATCGCCGGCATCGACGGCTGGTTCCTGCTCGGCTTCCTCACGTTCCTGGGCACGTTCGTCCCCTACGCGGGCGCCCTCGCCAGCGCGGTGCCCGGGCTGCTCGTGGGGCTCGCCCAGTCGCCGCTGCACATGCTGTACGCGGCGATCGTCTACGCGGGCGTGCACCTCGCCGAGGGCTACCTCGTGAGCCCCTTCATCATGCGCCGCACGGTGGAGATCCGCCCCGCGTTCCTGCTCTTCTGGCAGCTCCTGATGGCGGCGGCCTTCGGCGTCGTCGGCGTGATGGTGGCGACGCCGCTGCTCGCGTGCGGGCAGGTCGCCGTGGAGTACCTGTACGTGGAGCGGAGGCTCGGGAAGGGGCACGAGACGCCGAAGCCGCCCACGGACGCGTGATGGAACGCCTCGCCGCCCACCGGGCACGAGCCCCGAGCCCCCTTCCTCCGCGCGCGATTCTCCGCTAATCGATGGGGTAGCGTGCTGCCGGGGTCGCTCTTCGCCGATCGCTTCGAGGCGCTGCGCGCGGCGCACAGCGGGGGGATGGGTACGGTCTTCCGCGCGCGCGACCGCGTGTCCGGGGCCGAGGTCGCGCTCAAGGTCCTCTTCGGCCAGGGCGCGCAGGACGTCGAGCGCTTCACCCGCGAGGCGACCATCCTCGCCGGCCTCGGCCACCCGGGCATCGTGCGCTACGTCGCCCACGGCATGGCGAGGAGCGGCGAGCACTACCTGGCGATGGAGTGGCTGGAGGGCGAGGACCTGAGCGCCCGCCTCGCCCGCCGCGGGCTGACGATGGGGGAGAGCCTCTCCCTCGTCCGCCGCGCCGCCGAGGCGCTCGCCGCGGCGCACCAGCGCGGCCTCGTGCACCGGGACCTGAAGCCCTCGAACCTCTTCCTCGTCCGGGGCGACGTGGAGGGGGTCAAGATCGTCGACTTCGGCATCGCGCGGCTCGGGCTCGACGCCGCCCGCGTGACGCGCACCGGCGTCCTGCTCGGCACGCCGGGCTACATGGCGCCCGAGCAGATCCAGGGCCCGCCCGTCCACGACCCGCGCGCCGACGTGTTCGCGCTCGGCTGCGTCCTCTTCGAGTGCCTCACCGGCCGCGCCGCGTTCGAGGGGTCGACGGCGGCGAGCGTCCTCGCCAAGATCCTGCTGCAGGAGATGCCGCGCACCCGCGCGCTCCGGCCGGAGGTGCCCGCGGCGGTCGACCAGCTCACCGCGCGGATGATGGCGCGCGACCCGGAGGAGCGGCCCCGCGACGGGGCGGCCGTGGCCGCCGCCATCGCCGCGCTCGGCGACCTCGCGAAGCTCCCGGGCGGCGCCGCGCCCCCGGTCGACCCGCGGCGCGCGCCCGGGCCCACGCCCTCCGACGCGACGACCTCGCTCACGATGAGCGAGGCGCGCCTCGTGAGCGTCGTCCTCGCCGGCAGGGTCGAGGACGAGGGCGAGGCTAGGCATGGCCCGCCCCGATCGGGGCGAGGTCGCGGCGGTCGTCGAGCCGCACGGCGGCACGCTCCACGTGCTCGCGGGCGGCGCGCTGATGGTGACGTTCTGGGGCCAGGGGAGCGCGGGCGACCGGGCCGCGCGGGCCGCGCGCTGCGCGCTCGGGCTCAAGGCCCGCTTCGCGTCGCTGCCCGGTGTGCGTGGTGACCGGGAGGGGGCTCTGCTCGGCACGGGTCGTCGAGGGGGACGTGATCGAGCGGGCCGTCCGCACCCTGCGGGTGGCGCGCACCGACACCGTGCGGGTCGACGAGGCCACGGCCGGCCTGATCTGGCGCGCACTTCCGCGCTGGACGCCGAGAAGCCCGGTCGCGAGGGCGCCTCGACCCCGGCGAGCCGTCCATGCACGCTGCTCCGCGGCGAGCGCGTGGCGGCCGAGGGCGTGCCGCTCCTGCTCGGGCAGGCGACGCCCTGCGTGGGCCGCACGCGCGAGCTGTCCATCCTGGAGGGGGTGTTCGCCGGCTGCGTCTCCGAGCCGGTCGCGAGCGCGGTGATGGTGGTGGGCGAGCCGGGCTCGGGCAAGTCGCGCCTCCGGCGCGAGTTCCTGGAGTCGCTGCGGCGGCGGGGGCAGGAGGTGGAGATCCTCGGCGGGTCGGGCGAGGCGGTGAGGCCGGCTCGCCGTACCGGATGCTCGCGGACGCGCTCCGGCGCGCCTCCGGCATCCACGAGGGCGACGCCGCCGAAGTCCGCCGCAACAAGCTCCGCACCCGCGTGGTGCGGCACCTCGACGGCCGGGACGCGGGGCGCGTGGCCGCCTTCTTCGGCGAGCTCGCGGGCGCGCCGTTCCCGGACGACGGCCGCCCAGGCGGGCTCGCGCGCGAGCCCTGGACCCCAGGCGATGCCTCGATCGGCGCCCTGCGCGCCGCCCGCGACAACCCCCTGCTGATGAGCGACGGGATCCGCGCGGCATGGGAGGACTGGCTCGCCGCCGAGTGCGCGGCGCAGCCCCTCCTCCTGGTGCTGGAGGACCTGCACTGGGGCGACGCCGCGACGGTGGCCCGATCGACGGCGCGCTGCGCAACCTGCGCGAGCTGCCGCTGATGGTCCTCTGCACGGCGCGGCCGGAGGTGCACGCCGCCTTCCCCAACCTCTGGTCCGAGCGCGAGGCGCAGCTCGTCCGCCTCGGCCCCCTCTCCCGCAAGGCGAGCGAGCAGCTCGTGCGGGCCGCGCTCGGCGGGAGGCGTGACCGACGATCGGGTCGCGCGGATGTGCGAGCGCGGGCAGGGCAACCCCTTCTACCTGGAGGAGCTGGTGCGCGCGACCCGCGCCGGCCGCGCCGACGCGCTCCCGGACTCGGTGCTCGGCACGGTGGAGGCGCGCCTCGACGCCGAGGGCTCCGCGGCGAAGCGGGTCCTGCGCGCCGCGAGCGTCTTCGGCGATCGCTTCCACCGGAGCGGGCTCTGCGCGCTCCTCGGCGGAGAAGGCGTGGCGGAGGTCGAGGTGGACGCGTGCCTCGAGGCCCTCGTCGCGCGCGAGCTCCTGGAGCCGTCGAGCGCGCGCGTCCCGCTGGTGCAGCGTTCGCTCGGGGAGGGGCCGGGCGAGGCCGATCCTTGCTACGCGTTCTGCCACGCGATCGTGCGCGAGGCGGCCTACGCCACGCTCACGCCCACGGACCGGGCCCTCGGGCACCGGCTCGCCGGCGAGTGGCTGGAGCGGGCGGGGGGGCGCCGACGCCATGACGCTGGCGGAGCACTACCGCCTGGGCGGCGACGCGGACAAGACCGCGCACTGGTACCGGCGCGCGGCCGAGCAGGCGCTCGAGGCCAACGATTTGTCGTCGGCCGTGGCGCGCGCCGACCAGGGCCTCGCGTGCCACACGGGAGCGCCCTCCGGGCATCCTGGAGAGCGCCCGGAGGCGCCCTCCGACGAGCGCGGCCCCCTCTTGCTCGTGAAGGCGGAGGCCGATGTGTGGCGGGGCGAGCTGGGCGCGGCGGAGGAGAGCGCGCTCGCCGCGGCGGAGGTGCTCCCGCCCGGCTCGGCCGCGTGGTTCCGTGCCCTCACGCACGCGGTCGTCTCGGCAGGGAAGCTGGGCGGCACGCCCCGCATCGAGGCGCGCGCCGAGCAGGTCGCGGCGACGGCGCCCGCGCCCGGCGCCCGCAGCGCGCAGATCGTCTGCCTCGGGGAGTGCGCCACGCACCTGCTCTACGGCGGCCGCTACGCGGAGGCGGACGCGATCCTCGCCCGCCTCCGGCGCGCGGTGCCCGAGCCGGCGCTCCTCGACGCGCCCGTCGCCGGGCAGCTCCAGCAGATCATCGCCCTGCGCGCGCTCTACGAGGGCGACCCGGCCTCCAGCCTGGAGGGCTACGAGGCGGCGCTGTCGGCGTACGAGCAGGCGAGCGACCGCCGCAGCGCCTGCGTGGTGCGCTGCAACCTGGGCTGCATCTTCAACGAGCTCGGCGACTTCGAGAGCGCGGAGGAGGCGCTGCGCGCCGCGCTCGCCGGCGCGACCCGGATGGGCCTCGACGACCTGGCGGCCGCCGTCATGGCGAACCTCGGCCAGGCCCTCGCCCAGCGCGGCCGCCTCGACGAGGCTCGCCTCTTCTCGCAGCGCGCGGTCGACGCCTTCCACCGCCTGGGCGACCCGCGCATGGAGGGCGTGTCGCGCACGTACCTCGCCAAGGTCGACATCATCCGCGGCGACCTCGATCGCGCCGAGGCCGAGGCGCGCGCCGCCGCGCGCTTGCTCGCCGTCGCCCCCCCGTCCTCCCCCAGGCCCTCGCGACGCTCGCCCGCGCCCTGCTCGCCAAAGGCCGCGTCGACGAGGCGCTCGTCGCCGCGCAGGAGGCGCAGGCGGCGCTCGACGAGCTCGGGACCATCGAGGAGGGCGAGACGCTCGTGCGCCTGGTGTACGTCGACGCGCTCGCGGCGACGGGCGTCGGCCGCGCGCGGGACGAGGCGGCGGCGGCGGCGCGGAAGCGGCTCGTCGCGAAGGCGGAGAAGATCAGCGACCCGGCCTGGCGCGAGCGCTTCCTGACGGGCGTGCCCGACAACGCCCGGACGCTGAAGCTCGGGGGGCGGTGAGCCACCCTCGGCCAGCGACGCTCATCCCCAGACATCCGGCGGGCGCCAACCGTACCGCTTCATCATCGCGAGGATCTCGTCGAGCCCTTCGGCCCAGATGAGGTAGCTGTCCAGCGTTCGACCGCCCTGATCGTCATAGGTGTACTCGTCCCACGAGAATCCCAAGTGGCGCCGTTGGCTGCCCGATGGAGCGCAAGAAAGCGCGAGCCGCCTCCATAGTTTCGGCCGGCAGGTCGGGCGACTTCCAGGCAGCGACAGCCTCGCGAAGCGCGCGGGCCGGCGCCGCCTCGAAGCGCCACCCGAAGAGCCTCTCACCCTCCGGATCCGCTCGGTCGGCACGCGCGATCCAGATGTCGACGAGCTTGAGAATGACCTCTGGATCGGCCGGACGCTCGAGGGGCGCTCGACAGGCCCGAGCCACCGTGCTGGACTCGCGAGCCCGCCCTGATTCATCAGAGGACCAGGACGCTCTCCGTCGGGCTCCACGGCCCCTGCGTCTGGTCGCGGAAGCCGACGGACACCTGGAAGCCCACCGTGGTGAGCCGCGTGAGCCCGGAGATGGTGGTCTTCCCGGTCGGCGTCGAGGGCATGGCGAAGAACGACGCGCCGGCGTCGGTCGTGCCGCGCCAGTGGAAGGTCTTCTTCCTGCGCGTGCCGTCGAGGAGGCGTGCGCTCGCGTCGAGGAGGACGGTGCCCGAGGGCAGGCCGTTCCTCAGGGACAGGAGCGGCTTCTTCTCGAACCCCCCGGGGGCCAGGGACGTCATCGACGCCGCGGCGATCAGGGTCGGCGCCTGCTCCGGGCTCGCGTCGCAGAGAGCCTGGATCATCATGCGCTCGCACTCCAGCGACGTACGAACGACCGCGAACTTCGCGTCCCGCACCGCCCCCGCCCCGTTGATCCTGCCCACGTCCCGCTGCGCGCTCGTGGCGTCCTCGATGTGCGCGAACAGCACCGGGAGCGCCGGGCTCGGATCGGGGAACAGCGAGGGGTGCTCGTAGAGCCCCGTGTAGATGGCGGTCGCCTCCGCGAGAAAGACGAGGGGCCTGTCCCTGGTGAGACCGAGCCCGACCCGGAGCCTCGCAACCCTTGCGATCATGGTGCACCTGCCTTTCGTGGAGACACCCTTCCGGCCCAGGCTCAGCGGCCTGTGCGTCGTGGGTCCTCTCTTCTGTAGGACGCATTTTTTCGCCGATCCGGCAGGCGCACCGGTCGATTTTTTGCAAGCCTGCCCCAGTGACGGGAAGCGCTGCCCCGAGAAGTCGAGACGCTGCCCCGAGAAGTCGAGACGCTGCCCGAGGAAGTCGGGACGCTGCCCGCCGGGGTAGCGACGCTGCCCAGCCCAGTCGGGACGCTGCCCGACGGAGTAGAGACGCTGCACGCCGAGGCTCGGAACGCTGCCCGGCCGAGGCCGGACGCTGCCCGCACGAGTCGGGGCGCTGCCCGGCTGAGTCCGGACGCTGCCCGTGGAAGTTCGGACACTGCCCGCCCAGGTCGGGGCGCTGCCCGGTCAAGTCCGGACGCTGCCCGTCCGAGTCGAAACGCTGCCCACCGAAGTCAGGACGCTGCCCGGCGAGGGCGAGACGCCGCCCGGCGAGAGCGCGACGCCGCCCGGCGAGAGCGCGACGCCGCCCGGCGAAAGCGCGACGCCGCCCGGCGAGAGCGCGACGCCGCCGGGCGAAGTGGAGGCGCTGCCCGGCGCGGGCGAGACGCAGACGGACCCATCTTCGCCGAAGTGTGACGAAGTAGCGGCTCCGGTAGCCTTTCTGATTTAGGCTGCGCGGCCGGAGCAAACGATGAAGGTCGACAGCCTGCACCTCCAGCAGTTCACCGTCTTCGAGGACGTCGAGCTCGCGTTCTCGCCGGGGATCAACGTCTTCCTCGGGACGAACGGGACGGGGAAGTCGCACGCGATGAAGGCGCTGTACGCGCCGCTCAGGGCGATGGAAGAGTGGGCAGCAAAGGGGCGCGCTCTCGCCGATGCGCAGCCGTTCCACCACACGACGAAGCTCTGCGATGTGTTCAAGCCCGACCGCAATGACCTTGAGCGTCTGGTTCGTCGAGGGACGGCCGGTCAGCGCGCCAAGCTAGAAGTTCGTGTCGGTGCGGCGCGGCTCGACATCGACGTCGGTCCCGGTGGCCAACATGCCGCGGTGATGGGCGTTGAGCACACCAAGGCCCTCTTTCTCCCGTCGCGCGAGCTCCTCTCCATGTTCGACGGCTTTCTCGCGGCCTATACGAAGCGCGAGCTCTCCTTCGACGAAACATATTTCGACGCGTGCCTGGCCCTGAGCGCCTCCGTGCTACGCGGACAGGCTTACGAGGACACGGGGCCGCTCCGTGCTCCGATCGAGGCGGTGATCGGCGGCCCTGTCGTGCTCGAAGGCAACCGCTTCTTCGTCCGCCGACCGGACGGCGACATGGAGCCGCACCTCATCGCCGAGGGATGGCGCAAGCTCGCGAGCGTCGCGTACCTGATCGCCAACGGTTCCCTGAGCCCCGGGACTGCGTTCTTCTGGGACGAGCCAGAGGCGGGGTTGAACCCGCAGGTGGTCATGGTCGTCGTCGATCTGCTCCTCGCACTCGCCGAGCGCGGTGTGCAGATCTTCGTGGCGACGCACGATTACCTCTTGTCCCATACGCTCTCGTCCATCTCGGACTACAAGAAGCGGCCCGGTGCACCTACCCGCTTCTTCTTGTTCCGTCGGCGCGATGGTGCGGTCACCGTCGAGCACGGGGACACACTCGCGGACCTGCCCGAGGATCCGATCAACGACGCATTCCTCCGCCATTACGACTTCGAGAGGGCGCTGTTCGACGGTCCGGAGGGACCAGCGTGACCGTCGAGATCGACGAGGCACGGCTGCGCTTCGCGTTCGACGCTGACTGGCGCGTGCTCAAGTGGGACCGTCACCCCGCCTACGCCGAAGGTATACAGAGGCTCCCAGGCACCAAGGCGGTCGACTTCGTCGGGCTCCACCAGAGCAAGCCCTGGTTCATCGAGGTGACGGACTTCCGCGGGCACCGCATCGAGACGAAGCATCAGGTCACGTCCGGCCAGCTCGTCGACGAAGTCGTGTGCAAGGTGCGAGATACGCTTGCTGGGCTCGTTTATGCCTGCGGCCGGACGCCAGACCACGAGCACATCCTCTCCCAGCTCGTCTTTCCTCTCGTCAACCGGAGCGAGAAGGTCCCCGTCGTCGTATGGATGGAGGGCGATCGCCTCCCGGATGCAGCGGAGCGCAGCAACCTCAAGCACGCGATCGAGCGCAGGCTGCGCTGGCTCAACTCCAAGGTGCTCGTCACCTGCCGGACGCTCGCGGAGAACGACCCCCTCCCTGGCCTCTCCGTCACGAGCCTCCCCCGCACCTCGTAGCTCTCGATACAACTCCGCGCAAATCCGTCGCCAATCAGCGATGGCGTGCTCGTGGTCGTGCGCGTTTGCGTGTTCGTGCGCCTGCGCGTGCGCGTGCGCGGACAGCCTGTCGCGCACGCGCAGGCGCAGGCGCACGCGCACGACCACGAGCACGCGAACGAACACGACCACGATGAACGGCGACGAATCTCTGCGGAGCTGCGCTCACAGCGCGAGCCCCTCGCCCCGCTCGATCGCCTCCACGGGCACCCCCCGCACCCCGTCCCCGCGGAGCTCCCCGCCACCGACCACGAGCGTCGTGCACGCCACGCCCGCGCCCCGGATCCGCTCGCCGAGCGCGCCCTCGTCCCACGCGGGGGTCACGACGACGACGCACGAGAGGCGCGCGAGGTGGGGGGCGAGGCGGGCGACGAGGCGATCCGGGGGGACGCGCTCGGGGGCGCGCTCGACGCAGGCGAGGGCGTCGAGGGCCTGCTCCAGGAAGCCGAGGTGCCGGCCGATCGTGAGGTCGTGGACCTGATCGCCGACGACCAGGAGGTCGATGAGCGCCTCGCCGCGGCTCAGGTGGGCGACGACGCCCGCGGCGAGCGAGAGGAGGGCCTCCAGCGTCCGATCGTCCGGCGCCGCCGCGTCGACGACCACGCCGATGCGGCTGAAGTACTCCTCCGTGTACTCGCGCACGACGGGCGTCCCCGTGCGCGCCCAGGTCCGCGCGTGGAGCAGGCGCACCGGGTCGCCGGGCCGGTACGGGCGCACGCCCAGCAGATCCATCGACTCGCCCGTCTTCGACGCCAGCGCGACGCCGCCCGGCTGGTAGCGCGCCCCCGGCGGCGTCGTGAGGCCGAGCACGCGCGCAATCCGGGGGACGACGAGGAAGCGCACGCCCGCCGAGGAGACGGCGGGGCCCTGGGCGAGGCCGAGCGGAGCGAGCGCGGTGGCCGAGAACGGGTCGAGGTGGTGCTCGCCGCGCGCCGAGAAGCGGGCCACGACGTCGGCGCGGAGGGCCCCGCCCGCAGGGAGGCGCGCGAGGCGCGGGGCGCGCCCGACCCACGCGCCGTCCCAGGGGAGGAAGGGCCCGTGCACGCGCACCGCGTGGCGATCGCGGCACTCGGGGCCGTCGTTGTGCACGACGACCGAGAAGGTGATCGGGTCGCCGAGCGTGACGCGGCGGGGGGCGTCGACGGCGAGGCGCACGCCGTCGAGGCGGAAGAAGCGGCTCAGGAGCAGCGACGCGAGGAGCAGGCCCGCGAGGATGGACCAGAGCAGGTAGACCGAGGTCGCCTGCACGTCGACGCCGAACGCGCCCACCGCCGTGGCCGCGACCGCGAGCACCCGCCCCTCGTCGCTGAACGCATAGTAGAGCGCCGCGAAGGGGCGGATCAGCTTGCCGGCGAAGCTCGATCGGAAGCGATCGCGCCCCGCCTTCGTCGTGGGGATGAGGATGTGGTTGAGCCGGGCGAAATTGACGTTCACACGGGCACCGGCGTCTCCTTCACGATCGCCGCGAGGATCGCGCGCGCCGTGGCCCCCCCGTACCGCGCCTCCGTGCTCAGCACGATCCGGTGCGCCAGCACCGGCACGGCGAGGCGCTCCACGTCGTCCGGGCTCGCCCAGCGGCGGCCGGCCAGGAAGGCGCGCGCCTGCGCGGCGCGGAAGAGGGCGAGCGCGCCGCGCGGGCTCACGCCGAGCTCGATGGAGCGGTGCTCGCGCGTGCCCTCGACGACGCGGAGCAGGTACTCGGCCACGGGCTTCTTCACCTCGACCTCGCGCACCTCCGCCTGCATCCGGCAGAGGTCCTCCGTCGTGGCGAGCGGCGCCACGGCGTCGAGCGGGTCCTCCCGCTGGCGGGAGAAGAGCATGGCGCAGCTCGTCGCCGTGCGCGGGGTAGCCCACGCCGACGCGGATCAGGAAGCGGTCGAGCTGCGCCTCGGGGAGCGGGTAGGTGCCCTGGTAGTCGACGGGGTTCTGCGTCGCGACGACGAAGAACGGCGAGGGGAGCGCGTGCGTCACGCCGTCGACGGTGACCTGCGCCTCGCTCATCGCCTCGAGCAGCGCCGACTGCGTGCGCGGGGAGGCGCGGTTGATCTCGTCCGCGAGCAGGACGTTCGTGAACACGGGGCCGCGGTGGAACGAGAGGGCGCCGTCCTTCGGGCTCAGGACCTGCGAGCCCAGGATGTCCGAGGGGAGCAGGTCCGGCGTGAACTGCACGCGCGCGAACGAGGCGCGCAGGCTCCGCGCCAGCGCCTTCGCCAGCGTCGTCTTGCCGACGCCGGGCACGTCCTCGACCAGCACGTGGCCGCCCCCGAGGACGCCGACGAGGAGCAGGTCGATGACCTCGGCCTTGCCGTGGATGACGCGGCCCAGCGCCTCCTGGAGGGGCGCGAGCTTCAATTCGGGCGAGGACGTCATCGCGGCACAGCATAGCCGAGCGATGGGTACGGGCTTGCGCGCCCGGCCCTCCCTGAGCACATTTCCATGGGAGGAGGCTTTTCATGGGCGACGACGAGGGCTCCCCGCTCGACCTGATCGAGGGCGCACACGTCGGTGACTTCACCGTCCGCGTCGTCCCGGTCACCGGCACCGACGGGCACCTCGACCTGCCCGAGTCGCGCGAGCGCACCGAGCGCGCGCTGGAGGACGAGGAGGCCGCGAAGCACTCCGGGAACGTCGCCCCCGAGCACCCGATGGCCGACCCCGCCCATCCGGCGCCGGTGCCCGTGATCCCGCTCGGCGAGGGGGGCGACGTGGACGCGTCCATCGAGGAAGCGCGGGCCCGAGCCGCAGAGGCCGCGCCGGAGGCGGCGGAGGTCCCCGTCTTGCTGCGCGACCCCGTGACGGGAGAGGTGGTCGCGAGCATCGAGGGCAAGCCCTAGAGCGGGTCTACGTATAGAACCCCGGGCGTCAGCCGACTGACGCCCGGGGTTCTATCGCGCGTTGTGTCAGAATCGCGCTCGTTGATTTAGCCCCCCGCCGACCGGCTGATCACCCCGTCGGCGGCCAGCCGCTTGAGGTGCATCTCGAACGATTGCATCCCGTGGGTGCTCGCGCCCTTCTCCATCAGCTCGCCCAGCGCCCCCGCCAGCGCCGCGCCGTCCTCCGCGTCCTTGCGCAGGGCTTCGCGGACCGTGGAGGTGGCGACGAGGAGCTCGTACGCGGGGACGAGGCCGCTGGCGTCGCGCTTGCGGAGGAGGCGCTGGCCGACGCCGCCCTTGAAGACGCTGGAGAAGCGGGCGCCGAACGCCGGGACGGCGCGGCCGAGGATGGAAAGCCGGGCGACCGCGCGGGCGATGTCGGGGGCGGCGACGGCGGCGAGGACGAGGTGGCCGAGCTCCGCGGCGTCGATCGCGGCATCGAGGGCGGCGGTGTCGGCGAGGTCGGCGACGTAGAGGACGTCCGCGTCGTTCCGGAGGGCGGCGCGCACGCCCTCCGCGACGGAGGGGGTGTCGGTGCCCACGGCCCGCTGGCTGACGATGCCGCGACGGTCCTGGTAGAGGTGCTCGATGGGGTCCTCGAACGTGATGACGTGGCGGGGGAAGCCCTCGTTGAGGTGGCCGATGAGCGCCGCGGCCGTCGTGCTCCTGCCGGAGCCCGAGCCGCCCGCCAAGAGGACGAGGCCGTGCTCGGCCTCGACCAGCGGCGGGGCCGCGGCGGGGAGGCCCAGCGAGGCGAGCGGCGGGATCTCCAGCGGGATGCTGCGCAGGACGAGCGAGGTCGCGCCGGCCTGGTCGTAGGCGCTCACCCGGAAGCGACCCAGGGGTGGCGTGTGGTAGACGCCGACGATAGAGGTGGCGTGCTCCCAGCGGGTGTCGGCGCCGAACAGGATGCGGGCGGCGGCGGCGGTGTCCTCCGGGCGGAGCTTGTCGCCCCGGAAGAAGACCAGGTCACCGCGGACGCGGGCGCCCGGGGCCTGGCCGACCTTGAGGTGGACGTCGCTCGCGCCCGCGGCGAGCGCCTTGCCGAGGATCTGGTGGAGGAACGCCTCGGTCGCGTACGGGGTGGTCACGGCAGGCGACCTTAGATCCGAACCGCGCCCGGAGCGAGTCGCCGTTCACCGCGGATGGCGAAGGTCGCTGTGACCGCCGGTTCGGACGAAGGCGTCAGTGCACCCTGCGCGAGCCGTGGGCCAGGAACGCGGCGCGCTTCGCCGCCGTCTGGGTCGCGGGCGCGCAGACGAGGCTCGACAGGTCCTTCTGCCGGGCCGCGAGGTCGCTGAACGTGCGGGGCACGCCCGAGACGGGATCCGAGACCGTGATGCCCGTGAGGAAGCCGGAGAGCTGCGCCTCTTGCCCCGGGAAGCGCGGCGCGATGTGGAGGAACGCGGTGCCCGTCTCGGCGCCGTGGCACCCGTTGCAGGTGTTGAGCGAGAAGAGCTCGCGCGCGTCGTTGTCGACGATGCCCGGCCCCGTCCAGAAGGCGATCGGATTGATCGACGAGCCGCCCTGGAAGGGCTGCCCCTCGAAGGTGGGGGGCACGTCGAAGATCTGCGTCAGGATGGCGGCCTGGTTCTGGTTCACGAAGTCGGCCACCGGCTGGTTGAAGTCCAGGCTGAGGTCGGGCGTGAGGGCGACGCCGGCCTCCTGGAGGAGCCCGGTGGTCGGCGAGAGGTGGAACTCGCGAAGCTCCCACTGGAAAGAGAGCGCGATCTCGTTGGTGCGGAGCTGCGCGAGGGCGCTGCCGTTGATCCCGGACGGGTTCGCGTTGCGGCCGGCGAACTTGGTCGTGAGGGCCTGGAGCGCGGCGTTGTACTGCTCCGAGGGGAAGGGGTTCGAGGACAGGGCGTGCCAGGCGTTGGCCCAGCTCTGCACGTCGGCGTCGGTGGTCGCGGGCAGGGCGTACTCGACGATGAGCGTGAACTGGAGGGGGTTACCGTTCCCATCGAGGACGCCGAACACGAAGCGGCCCTCGCCGGCCTTGCCCTGATCGAGGTTGCGCACGTCCATCCGGTTGACGATGGCGTTGAGGCGGAGCGGCGCCTTGGTCGAGATCGAGCGAGCCGTCGGCGAGCTTCGGCCACGGGTCGATGACGAGCTCTGGATCTGCGGGCGCGCCGCCACCGTGAAGCCGCCGACCTGCTGGTCGGTGAGCCACGTGCTCACGAGCTGCTGGACGAGGGCCGGGGCCTGGTCGGGCGTGGGCGCGAGGTTCTGCATGAGGGTGGCGAACGTCCAGGCGCCCGTGCGCGGATCGGTGGGATCGCCGTTCCAGGTCGTGCGGATCGGGTCCTCGACGACGCTGAGGTCGGTGATCATCAGCTCGCGGGTGATGAAGGCGAAGCAGCCGGAGGGGGCGACGAGGTTGTACGTGAGCTGGCCCTGGAGGAAGTCGCCCTGGAAGTCCTGCAGGAAGAAGGGGATCGGGTAGGTGCCGGGCGCCGGGGTCTCGCTCGCGGTGACGGCGATGGGGAAGGTGACCGTGCCGCCGGAGGGGATGGGGTTCGAGAACTGGTTGGTGACGTTCGCCGTGAAGCCCTGCGGGGCCTGGGGGAAGATGAAGTACTGCTGGGGCGCGCAGAAGCCGGCGTTGTTGTTGGTGGCGACGACGCTGTAGTCGACGGTGGTGTCCGGGGGCGAGGGGGGGCCAGACGCCGGCGTGACGGTGAAGGTGGGCGGCATCTGGATGCACGCGAGCGCGGCGATGTCGCGCTCGTCCACCGGGTCGGTGGAGATCCACACGTCGTCGATGGCGCCGTCGAAGTGCTCGTTGTCCGCGTCGTTGCCGATGCTGATCGGCCCCATCGCGTCCTTGATGCTGCCGGCAGAGTCGACCTGGCCGACCTGCTGGCCGTCGAGGTAGAGGTAGAGGAAGTGCCCGTCGTACCTTCCGGCGACGTGGGACCAGGCGCCGGCCGTGATCGGCGCGTTCGACGTGACGACGTCGCCGCCCTTGAGCGTCACCGAGAACTCGACGCTCTTGTCGTGAATCGTGAGGGCGAAGGTGGTCTTGCCCTTGCCCTGCTGGGTGACGATGGTCTGGGTTCCGTTCACCGTGGTCGGCTTGATCCAGGCCGCGACCGCGACGTGATCGGTGAAGGCGAACGAGAGCGCGTCGGCGACCGTGACCTCGTCCTTGTTCGTGCTGAAGTCGACGGCCGCGCCCTGGATGCCGAGGACGCACTTGACCGACGAGCTGCGCGTGGCCGTGTTGCCGAACCCGGACGAGTCGGCGAGCGTCGTCGAGGACGTGGAGCAATCGTCGAACTTCCAGAACCCTACCGGCCCCGCGGAGCCGCCGCCCGACGAGCCGCCGCCGACGCCGAAGGATTCCGCCGCCGACGCCGACGCCGACGGCGACGCTGGTGGAGACGCTGAAGCCGGAGGTGGCGGAGACGGCTTCGACTGTGCTGGCGCCGCCGAAGCCGACGCTGGTGGAGACGCCGAAGCTCCCACCGCCTGCGCCCGAGAGCGCTTCGTGGTCGAGCGCGACGCGGTCGTCACCGCCTCCCGCGGTACACGCCGCGACGGCGCCGATGGACAAGAGGGCGATGACGGGTACACCTCGAGCGGAGAAACGCAGGGGGTTTCGCATGGTCGACCTTTCTTGGGCAGCTCGCGCGGGAGACACACGTCCGCCTCGACGCCGAGGCGGCCCCCACGCGACGTTCTTGGAAGCAAGCAACGAAATCGCGTGCGCCCCCCTAATGGCGGCGCACGTGTCGATTCTTCAGGGAAAAGATCGGATTCGGACCGTCACTTTTCGCACCGATGAATGTGTCGGAGCGTGCCCCACATCGAGACTCGCGGTCGAATGGAAGACGCAGCCCTCCCGGCGAAATGACCGCACGGCCCCGACGACGAGCGTGACTCCTCGCCTCGTGCCGAATGCCACGCAGGACGAGAGTCCGGAGGTAACAGTCCTCGCAGGCCGCCGGGACGGCTCACCAAAAATCACATGGCGCGATCAGCGCGACTTCGGGTCGAGGTCCGAAGGGATCCGGGCGGGGTCCACGTACCTCCGCTCCGCGAGCGCGCGCGCCGCCGAGACGGCCAGCGCCCGCTCCTCGCGCGGGAGGGAGGCGTCGGCCGCGAGCCGCAGGAGCACCTGCCCGCACCGGCGCCCACCCTCCAGGTCGAGCGGCTCGCGCTGCCGGCGCGGCTGGCCGGCGATGGCGAGGATGGTCGCGAGGATGCGGCGGCGGCTCGTGGCTCCGGAGGCGTCCGGGGTCGCGATGCGGTCGGCGAGGGGCCCGAGGGCAATCTCCGCGTCGTCCGCGAAGGGGAGCGCGGCGAGCGCGGTCTCGGCCGTGTCGCCGCCGTCGCCGACACCGGCGAGCAGCTCCGCCGCGCCGACGGCCTCGGCGAGGCGGGCCTTCTCCAGCGGGTCTTCGTCGCGCGCGGCGAGCCAGCGAGGGTCGTGGAGGCGCGGGCTCGAGGGCGGCGGCGGCGCGGGCACGGGGGCGCTCGCGCTCGCGGGCGGTGCGGGGGGAACCGGGTGCGAGGCGACGGGGCCAGGCGACGTGGGCTTGCAGGAGGAGACGAACGCGACGGCCGAAGCGAGGACGAGGGCGCCAAGGTTCATCGGATCGGGTTCCCCCACCGAACCGCGACCGCCAGGGAGCGGGTGCCAGGCCATCGCATGCGAGGCGTTTCGACGTGCAAGGGCCTGTGGACCGCATGGCCACGTGGCACCCGCTCCCTGGCGGTCGCGGTTCGGCGGTTAACGCCCATGGGGCCGGGGGTGAGGGGGCTCAGGGCGCTTGCAGCGGGAGCGAGCGCTTGCCCTCCCGGCGCTCCTCCTCGGCCTTCGCGTTGTGCTCCTCGACCGCGCGGTTGATGTGCATCGAGCAGAACTTGGGCCCGCACATCGAGCAGAACTCCGCCGTCTTGAAGTACTCGTCCGGCAGCGTGGCGTCGTGCATCGAGCGGGCCGTCTCCGGGTCGAGCGCGAGGGCGAACTGCTTGTTCCAGTCGAAGGCGTAGCGGGCGCGGCTGAGCTCGTCGTCGCGGTCGCGCGCGCCGGGGCGCTTCCTGGCGATGTCGGCGGCGTGGGCGGCGATCTTGTAGGCGATGAGGCCCTGCTTGACGTCCTCCGCGTCCGGGAGGCCGAGGTGCTCCTTCGGCGTCACGTAGCAGAGCATGGCGGCGCCGGCGTAGCCGGCCATGGTGGCGCCGATGCAGCTCGTGATGTGGTCGTAGCCGGGGGCGTAGTCGGTGACGAGCGGGCCGAGGACGTAGAAGGGGGCCTCGTGGCAGAGTTCCATCTCCTTCTTCACGTTCATCTCGATCTGGTCGAAGGGCACGTGCCCCGGGCCCTCGATCATCACCTGCACGTCGCGCTCCCACGCCCGCTTGGTCAGCTCGCCCAGCGTCGCCAGCTCGGCGAACTGGGCGGAGTCGCTCGCGTCCGCGAGGCAGCCGGGGCGGAGGCCGTCGCCCGCGGAGATGGTGACGTCGTAGCGGGCGCAGATGTCGAGCACGTCGTCCCAGCGGGAGTAGAAGGGGTTCTCCGCCTTGTGCTCGATCATCCACTCGGCCATGATCGCGCCGCCGCGCGAGACGATGCCGGTGATCCGGTTCTTCACCAGCGGCAGGTGGTCGCGCAGGACGCCGGCGTGGATGGTGAAGTAGTCGACGCCCTGCTGCGCCTGGCGCTCGAGCATCGCGATGAGATCGTCGGCGCCGAGGTGCTTGACGTCCTTGGTGAGCTGGAGGGCCTGGTAGACGGGCACGGTGCCGACCGGGACCGGGGAGTGGGCGATGATGGCGCGGCGGATGCCGTCGATGTCGCCGCCGGTGGACAGGTCCATCACCGTGTCCGCGCCGTACTTGACGGCGTAGCGCAGCTTCTCGAGCTCGCCCTCCACGTCGCTCGTCACCTGGCTGTTGCCGATGTTCGCGTTCACCTTGCAGAGCGACGCGATGCCGATGGCCATCGGCTCCAGGTTCCGGTGGTTGACGTTGGACGGGATGACCATGCGCCCGCGCGCGACCTCGCTCCTGACGAGCTCCGGGTCGAGCTTCTCGCGGCGCGCGACGTACTCCATCTCCTCCGTGACGACGCCCTTCCGGGCGAAGTGCATCTGGCTCTGGTTGCGGCTCGCGGCGCGCTTCGCCACCCATTCGTCTCGCAGCATGGGACCCTCGCTCGTCTGGCATCCGGCCGGGCCCAGCCCGGCGTGATGCACGGCTCTAGGGCGCTCGCCTCCGCGATGCAAGCGGCTGGGACCGAGGCGAGAGCGCAGGCCCGGCCGCAGGCGCGCCGGGCGAAGGCCGCCGCCAATCCGGCGTCAGGCGCCTGCGCCGGGCGGGGGGGGCGCCCCCGCAGGGGGGGCTGACGCGGCTGGGCCCGGCGTGTGCTATGGAACCTGCATCGACGGGCAGGGAAGCACGTCTCGGGTGTAAGGAGCTCGCTTCCCCGACCTTTCTCCGGACAGCGGCACCATCATGAGAATCCGAGCCCTCCCCCTCCTCCTCCTCCTCGGCTGCGCGGCCCCGGCCGCCATCCTCACCTTCGAGCCCTTTTTCGGTGCTGGGCGCGCCATGGCGGCCGACCCGACGGCGGAGGACATCGCCAACCGGGTGCAGGCGTTCTACGACTCGACGAGCACGTTCCGCGCCAATTTCAAGCAGACGTACACCATCAAGGTGCAGAACGTGACCAAGGTCTCGACCGGCAAGGTCGTCTTCCAGAAGCCGGGAAAGATGAGCTGGTCGTACGACGCCCCCAACGGCAACCGCGTCGTCTCCGACGGGAACACCCTCAAGGTGTACGAGAAGGAGAACGAGCAGATGTACGAGATGAGCGTGGCCAAGAGCCAGTACCCGGCCGCGCTCGCGTTCCTGATGGGCAAGGGCCAGCTCACGAAGGACTTCTCGCTCCGCCTGCTCGACCCTGCGACGATGAAGTTCGAGGGCGGCTACGTCCTCGAGGGCACGCCGACGGACCCGACCCCCGCGTACCAGAAGATGCTCCTCTACGTCGACGCGCAGACCAACCAGGTGCGGCGCGCGCTCATCCTCGACGCGCAGGGCAACCGCAACCGCTTCGACTTCGAGGCGCCCGCGGTGAACCTGCCCGTGCAGGCGGGGGAGTTCGACTTCACGCCCCCGCCGGGGACCAAGGTCATCAAGCCGTAGTCTCCCTGAGCCGTGCGCGAGCACGCGCTCGACGGCGTTCTCCCGCGCGCTCCTACCTGATACACAGGGGGTTCGCGCCCGGCCGATGACCACCCCCACCGCATCGTCGGACCAGAAGCGGCAGCGGCTCGGGCTCGCGCTCTGGCTCCTGGCGATGGCCTTCGGGGTCCTGCTCAACATCCGCTTCGAGATCCGCGAGATCGCCGGCGCCGGGGGCTCGGGGAGGATGCTCGGCGCGATCGCCCAGGGCGCGCTCTACGCCTTCGTTCCGCTCTGCGTCTACCTCGCGGTCCCCACGGTGCTGGATCGCTACGACCCGGAGCCGTGGTGGTGCCTGGCGATGGTCTTCCTCTGGGGGGCGGTGGTGGCGACCGGGTTCGCCGGGCTCGTCAACACGACGGTGAACGCGGCGGTGGGCGCGGCGTTCGGCGCGGAGACCGGGCAGATCGTGGCCAAGGTCGTCAGCGCGCCGCTCGTCGAGGAGCTCTGGAAGGGGATGGCCGTGCTCGGCATCTTCTACTTCCTGCGGCGCGAGTTCGACGGGGTGGTGGACGGGATCATCTACGCCACGTTCTGCGCGCTGGGCTTCGCCGCCGTCGAGAACATCAGCTACTACGCGCGGGCCGAGGTGACGGGGCAGCTCGGCGCCACCTTCGCCCTCCGCGGCGTGCTCGCGCCCTGGGGGCACCCCCTCTACACGTCGATGACCGGGATCGGCTTCGGGATCGCCCGCGAGTCGACCCGCGCGCAGAAGCGCCCCTGGCTCGCCCCGCTCTGCGGCTACCTCGTCGGCGTCACCCTGCACGCCGTCTGGAACCTGATCCCCACCGTCTTCCCGGACGCCTTCCTCCTGCTCGTCCCGCTCTGGCTGCTCTTCGTGATGGGGTTCTTCGGGATCGTCGTCTCCCTGGTGCTCCGCAAGGGGCGGACGATCCGGCGGTATTTGCGGGACGAGGTCATGCTCGGCAACCTGAGCGCGGAGGAGCTGGAGCTCATCTGCTCGCCCATCGGCCGGCTCAGGTGCACCTTCTCCTGGCGGGGCGCCACGGGCCGCAGGTTCATCCGCACCGGCGCGCGCCTCGCCCTCAGCAAGTGGCACACCGCGCGCGCCATGCGCGGACAGCGCCGCACGATCAGCGCCGACTTCATCGTGCCCATGCGCCTCGAGCTCGCGCGCCTCCGCGGCCAGATGATGGCGAAGATGCCGAGGTAGGGTTACGTCCTCTCCACCGCCATCACGCCGGGGATGCGCTGGAGGTGGCGGATCACGTTCTTGAGCTGGGCGAGGTCCGAGCAGAGGAACGTGAAGGTGTTCATCGCCCGGCCGTCGTCGCTGGCCCGGCAGGTCGCCTCGCTGATGTTGATCCCCTGCTCGTGGAACGTGTGGCCCACGGTGGCGAGGATGCCCGGCCGGTTCGCCGTCATCACCTTGATCTGCACCGGCCGGTTGATCTTCGCGCGCGCGTCCCAGGAGATCTCCACGCGCCGCTCGGGGTCGGTGTCGAAGGCCTTGGTGCAGTTGCGCCGGTGGACGGTGATGCCGCGGCCGCGCGTGATGAAGCCGATGATCTCGTCGCCGGGCAGGGGGTTGCAGCACTTCGTGTAGCGGACGAGGACGTCGTCGATCCCGTTGAGCCGGATGCCCTGCGCGTCCTTGCCGGTGACCTTGCGGACGAGGGACTCGATGCGGCCCTCGCGGATGCTGGGCGGCGGGTCGGTGGACTTGTCGCCCTCCTTCGGCGGGGCGAGGAACTCGGCGACGGCCTTGGCGCTCACCTTGCCGTAGCCCACGCCGACGTAGAGCTCTTCGCGCTCGAGACGCCGAAGCGCTCGTTCACCTTGCGCATCTCCTGGCCGTCCTGGCGAGGCGGGCGAGGCTCATGCTCGGGAGTGCATCTCCTTCTCGAGCAGCTCTTTGCCGAGCTTGAGGGAGCGGTCGCGCTGCTCGACGCGCAAGAACGCGCGGATCTTGGAGCGCGCGCGCCCGGTCGACGACGAACTCCAGCCAGTCCTTGCGGGTGCTGGCCGGGGTTCGTGCATCACCTCCACGACGTCGCCGTTGCGCAGCTTGTAGCGGAGCGGCGCGATGGCGCCGTTGACGCGGGCGCCGCTACAGTGGTCGCCGACCTCGCTGTGGATGGCGTAGGCGAAGTCGATGGGCGTGGACCCGCGGGGGAAGACGCGGACGTCGCCCTTGGGGGTGAAGACGTAGACCTCGTCCTGGAAGAGGTCGACCTTGACGCTCTCGAGGAACTCGGCCGGATCCTTCAGCTCCTTCTGGAACTCCATGAGCTGGCGGAGCCAGCCGAAGCGGGCGGCGTCCTTCGGGTCGACGCCGCCGGAGTTGTTCTCCTTGTACTTCCAGTGCGCGGCGATGCCCTGCTCGGCGACGCGGTGCATGTCGTGCGTGCGGATCTGCACCTCGATGCGCTCGCGCCCGGGGCCGATGACCGTCGTGTGCAGCGACTGGTACATGTTGGGCTTGGGCAGCGCGACGTAGTCCTTGAACCGGCCGGGGACCGGGGTCCACTGCGAGTGGATGACGCCGAGCGATCGCGTAGCAGTCGGCGACCGACTCGACGAGCACGCGGAAGGCGATGACGTCGTACACCTGGTCGAAGTCGCACTGCTGCGACTGCATCTTGCGGTAGATCGAGTAGAGGTGCTTGGCCCGCCCGGTCACGTCGGCGGGGAAGCCCTGCTCGGCCAGCTTGCCGGCGAGCACCTTGCTCACCTCGGACGATGTAGCTGGTGCGCTCGGTGTCCGAGAGTCTGGATCTTCTTCTCCAGGTCGGCGTACGCCGGCGGGCTCGAGGTAGCGGAAGCTCAGGTCCTCGAGCTCGCTCTTGAAGCGGGCGATGCCCAGCCGGTTGGCGAGCGGGGCGTAGATCTCCATCGTCTCGCGGGCGATGCGGTCCTGCGCCTCGGGCTTCATGTGCTCGAGCGTCCGCATGTTGTCGAGGCGGTCGCAGAGCTTGACCAGGAGCACGCGGATGTCGCGCGCCATGGCGACCAGCATCTTGCGGAAGTTCTCGGCCTGGCGGTCTTCTTTGGAGGCGAAGTTGATCTTGGAGAGCTTGGTCACGCCGTCGACCAGGAAGGCGACCTCCTGGCCGAACTCGCGCTCGATGTCCGTCGTGGTCGCCAGCGTGTCCTCGACGACGTCGTGGAGCAGGCCGGCGCAGACGCTGGCGGTGTCGAGCTTGAGGCTGGTGATGACGCCGGCCACGCTCGCCGGGTGGGAGAAGTACGGCTCGCCGCTCTTGCGCGTCTGCCCCTCGTGCGCCTTCTCGCCGTAGGAATAGGCCCGCGCGATCAGGTCGACGTCGGCGCCCGGCTGGTAGCTGCGAACACGATCGACGAGCTCGTTCAGCGAAAGCATGCTTCTGCCCGCGGTAACATCGGCGTTGATCACGCTAACACCGCGATCCCGCGTCGCAAATTCGTCGCGGCCTGGAGTCCTGCGGCGCGCGGGACGCTGCCCCACAGCGAGCCGCGATCTGAGCCGAAACCGCGAGGCTCGTGCGTCCAGGCGCGCCGCGTTCCCCGCTCCCGCTCCCGCTCCCGCTCCCGTTCCCGTTCCCGTTCCCGGAGAATCGGGCACGGGAACGGGCGCGGGAACGGGAACGGGAAGGCATGTAGAGCAGGGCCGCATGCAGCCCATCGGCGTGTACGTCCACTTCCCCTTCTGCCTGAAGAAGTGCCCGTACTGCGACTTCGTCTCGTTCGCCCGGGCGCGCGAGCCATCGACCACCGGGGCTACGCCGACGCCGTGCTCGCCGAGCTCGAGCGGCGGCGGCCCGGCGCTCGAAGGAAAGCAGCTCGCGACGGTCTTCTTCGGCGGGGGCACGCCCTCGCTCTGGGAGCCGGCCGAGCTCGGCCGCGTGCTCGCCGCCATCCTCGACGCCGCGCCGGACCGCGCGCCCGACGGTGGAGATGACCGTGGAGTGCAACCCGACCTCGCTCGACGAAGCGAGGGCGCGGGAGCTCCGCGACGTGGGGGTGGGCAGGCTCAGCGTCGGCGTGCAGGGCCTCGACGCCGGACGCCTCTCGTTCCTCGGCCGCCTCCACGGCCCCGAGGGCGGGCTCGAAGCCGTGCTCGCGGCGCTCCGCGCGGGGGTCGAGCGGGTGAGCGCGGACCTCATCTACGGCGTCGCCGCCGACGTCCGAGCCGGGCGGGACGATGACGCCGGCCGAGGCGGCGGACGAGGCGGCGCGCGTCGCCCGCACCGGCGTGACCCACGTCTCGGCGTACAGCCTGACGATCGAGCCGGGGACGGCGTTCGGTGAGATGGCCCGGCCGTGGCAGGCTGCCCCTCGCCGCCGACGCGGCCGTCGCCGACGCCTTCTTCGCCGTCGAGGCGGCGCTCGAGGCGGAGGGCTTCGTCGCACTACGAGATCTCGAACTACGCGCGCCCGGGCGCCGAGGCACGCCACAACCTGGGTTACTGGCGCGGGGTCGACTACCTCGGCCTCGGCTGCGCGGCGTTCGGCACCCTGTCGACCGGCGGCGGGGGGGCCGAGCGCTACAAGAACGCCCCTGACCCGGCGCGGTACACGGCCGCCGCCCTCGCGCCGGGAGGCGACCGAGATGGAACGAGAGGCGCTCGACCCCGAGACCCGCCTGCGGGAGCGCATCATGCTCGGGCTGCGGCTGCTGGAAGGAGTCGACCTCGACGCCGCGCGGCGCCGAGCTCGGCGATCGACGCATGGACGCCCGCCCGCCGCCGCGCCGCCGAGCGCCTGGTGAAGCGCGGGCGGCTCGCAATCGACGGCGACCGCCTGCGGGTGCCCCGGCAGGCCCGGATGTGGACGGACGGGGTGGCGGCGGAGCTGTTCTAGAAGCTCCTCGGGGATCCGGGGGTCGACCACCACCTCGTGCGGGGCGAGCGCGCCGGTCGCCTCGTCCTTCTGGAAGAGCCGCACCGCGAACTTCCCACCCCCGCGCGCCTGGATCGCCGCGTGGACCTGCTCGGGGCGCCGCTCGGCCAGCGAGGCCAGCGGGGCCAGAAGGAAGCAGTCCCCGAGCGTGTTCTGCTCGACCTCCGTCCCCCGCGGCGGGCCCGAGAAGACCGGCCCGCGCAGGCCGACCCCCTCCGCCTCGCCGCGGTCCCTCCGCGGCAGCGCCGGGAGGGGCTCCTGCCCCCCCACCGTGTCCCGGTCCTTCATCTGGCAGCGCCTCAACCGTCGCGGTGCACGGTGTCCGGCGCGAACGCCGGGAGGCACACGGCGATGTACTCGGCCCCCTCGTCGCCCGGCGTGCCGTAGCGGATCCACTCGCCCTTGTGCGCGATGACCGCCTGACCGGCGGCGACGTCGAGGCTCCCGCCCGCGTGCTCCACGCGCAGGACGCCGCGCAGCACCACGGTGAATTCGTCGAACTCCGGCGTCTGCCCGGGCTCCTGCCAGCCGCCGGGGCTCCGCATGTGGGCGACGCTCACGCCCGACGTACCGGAGTTCACGCGGCCGACGTACTCGTCGATGAGCTTGGGCTTGTTCCCCGCGGCTTCGACGCGGGTGGGCTTCGTGATCAGCGTGGGCATGGGGGCGCAGGGTAGCGTCTTGTGCGCGCGTGAGCGATGGGCTCGACCGCCGCTGCCACGGCCGCCCCCTCCTGGGAGCGAGAGGACGGCCGTGGATCGGCGGCCCCGCGGTGGACCTCCGTGGAGCGGTGCTCAGCGGACGACCACCTGGAGCACCTGCGTCCACCCCGACTGCACGGAGCCGCGGCGGACGACGGCCATGCGCATGTACACGGTCTGCCCGACCGTCTGGTTGCGGAGCGAGACGTGTGACCGTGGGCGAAGAACGGGGGCGGCCAGGTCTCCGGGTGCAGGGGGTCGCCGCCCGTCTGGAAGAGGTACCCCTCGGCGCTGGGCTCGGGGTTGCAGCGTCCCTTCACCATGCCGTGCGTCCGCTGCACGGTCCGCAGGGTCGCGCCCGTGGGCGGCGTCGTGTCCGCGGTCACGGCGACGGGCTTGGCGCGCGTCTTGAGCTTGCCGGTCCACTGCTGGGCCGCCTGCGGATCGCCGTTGCTCCTGGCGTTGATCGCCGCCTCGACGTTGGCGTGCGTGAGGTGGACGGTGGCCATCTGGGAAACGCGCGTCTTCTTCAGGGCCAGGATCTGAGCTTCGAGGTTGTCGATCTTGCCGTCGGTCGTCTGGAGCTGGGCGACGGCGGCGTCCATCGCGGTGACCGTGGTCTGCACCGCGGTCGCGTTGGAATAGTCGGAGCACTGCTTGATGGTGCTCGACTGACTGGTGCACGTGGTGCAGAGCTGCTTGGCGTTCTCGGAGGCGGGGAGCGGCAGCTCCACCCTCACGACTTCGGGGACGGTGGCCATGGACGTTCTCCTTGTTGGGGGACGAGCGGATCCGGACCCCGTCGCCGGGGTCCGTACGAGGCGTCGTGTGCCGCCTCTGATCAGGTAAGACCCCAGAGACCCGGAGGTCGGATCGCTTTTCGGAGATCTTTTTTTCGACGACGCGAGGTGCGCCGCGCGGGCGTCCCGGGCGGGCGATGCTACCCTCGAGGATCCACGGCGGGCACCGCGCCCGTCCGTGCGTCGGCGAGGAGGCGGTGACATGGCGCAGGATCAGGACGCCGGGACCGGCGCGTCGATATCGGAGGAGGAGGCCCGCGCACGGCTCGCGCGGCTCGAGCAGCTACGCACGCCGCCCACGGCGAGCGAGATCGTGGAGATCCGCGTGCTGTTCCCCTGGATCATCCGCGACCATCAAGAGAGGGTGCAGGCGCAGCTCCGGAGAGGAGGCCTCCAGGACGCGGACGTCCTCGAGGTGGCGCAGGAGGTTTTCATCGCGCTCTTCAAGTTCCTGGTGAAGCGCGGCTCCCCGGACAGCACCGCGGCGTGGATCTACCTGAAGACGCGTTGCAAGCTGAGGAACTTCCTGCGCGACCGACGGCGCGAGCCGCCCTCCACCTGCCTCCCTTCCTCCGGGTCGGAGCCACCGAGGACCCCGCCGGACCCGGAGGGCGCCATCAATCGGCAGGTGGTGCCGGAGCGCGTGCTCTCCCAGCTCTCGTGCGAGGACCAGGCGATCCTCCAGGCCATCGAGGTGGACGAGCTCTCGTACGAGGAGGCCGCCCTCGCCCTCGGCATCCCGCTCGGGAGCTTCAAGAGGCGCCTCGGCGAGACCAGGCGAAGGCTCCGGGCGCTGGCAAAGCCCTACCGGCCCGGCGGGGAAGCCGCATGAACCGCGCCCCGGACGACGAGCGCCTCGAGCGCGCGGTCCTCGCGCGCATCGACGCCTACATGGCGGCCGGTGCAGAGGAGGGGTCCGAGGACGACGACGAGCAGGCCCCCGCGCCGCCGCCCCCCGCGCCGATCGCGACGGGGGACACGCCCCCGCCACAGGTGCCAGCCCCCGAAGCGGGGCGCCCGCCGGCGAGCCTCGCGGGCACCGCGATGGCGCTCGACCTTCCACCCGAGGTCTGGAAGGAGCGCGGCAAGCTCCCGTTCGTGCCCCCGGACCAGGTGCCGCCGCAGAAGCGCGCCGCGAGAACGCTGCAGAGCCTGGTGGTGCGCAGCACGCTGGGAGAGACGCTCCCCCTCGACGACGACAGGATACTCGACAATCGTCGCGGCGCTCCCCTTCGCGAACGAGGCCGGCGCGGCCACCGTATCCTTCCCCGACCTGACCCTGGACCAGTACATGTCGCTCTGCGCGAGGCCCGCGAGAGGCCGGCGGCGGCGAGCGCCGCCATCCGCCGACGGTACGGCGTGCCCAACGTCGCGTCGCTCCACGCGCTCCACGCGCAGTGGAGGGCGCGCCTCGCGAGCCGCCCCGAGGAATGGGCGACGTTCTGCGAGAAGTTCCCGGACTTCATCGCGTTCGCGCGCGCCGCGGCCTGGTAGAGGCAGTCCCTCCGCTTCGTCGGCAGGCAGCGTGCCCGCACTGAGCGCCGCCCAACGTCGGGTCACGATGCGCTTCATCGCCGGTCCGCGCCCCCGCCGCTCGACGCCCGTCGCGCAACGTGCTCGCGAATCGTCCGTCGTAGCTCGTCGAGGTGGAAGGGTTTGTCGAGCCGCACGATGCCGGGGCGACCGAGGAATGCGGCGGCCTCGGGCGTGCAGGCACCGGCGGTCATGAAGACGATGCGCCCGACCAGCTCCGGCGCGATGGTGTGGAGCCGCTCGTGGAGATCCATCCCCGTCACACCGGGCAGTCTGAGATCACAGAGAACGAGGTCGAACCGCTCCCCGCCGACGATGCGGTCGAGCGCCTCTCGCCCGTTCGTCACGACAACGACGTCGTGCTCTGGTTCGAGCACACGCACGATGAGGCGCCCGAGCTTGAGGTCGTCCTCAGCGACGAGCAAGCGAGCGCGACGGTCCTCTACGGGATCGGTCATCGCACGCGCGCGAGCACGACCGTCACGTTGTCCGGTCCACCGCCCTCGTTCGCCAGGTCGATCAACTTCACGGCTGCCCGGGTGAGGTCCCTCTCAGAAAGGAGGACGGCCGCGATGGCGTCGTCCTCCACGACGTCGTGGAGACCGTCGGAGCAGATCAGGAACGTGTCGCCGGGCTCGACGGCAACGACACGGGTGTCGACCTCCACGTGCTCGCCTAGCCCGACCGCACGAAGGATCTTGCCTCGAAGCTCCGACCTCGCTGCCTGCTCCGCCGTCATCACACCGGCCCGCACGTAAGCCGCGACCGCCGAGTGGTCCTCGGTGAGCTGGTGCAGCCGGCGCCCTCGCACGAGGTACGCCCGGCTATCCCCGACGTGCGCGAGAACGGCGTGCTCGTGGCGGAGGAGCAGGCCGGTGAACGTGGTCGCCATCCCCCTCATGCTCGGGTTGCTCGCGGCAGCGGAGCAAACCACGGCGTTCGCCTCCTCCACGGCACGCGCGAAGAGCGACGACGCGAAGCTCGCCTGCCAGGCAACCTCGTGTCCGTCGCCGGGGCCCGGTCGGCCGGAGGCGATGTCTCGGAAGAACGCGACCACCGAGTCGACCGCGAGCCGCGAGGCCACCTCCCCGGCGGCATGGCCGCCAACGCCGTCGGCCACGACATGGAGCCCGAGGTCTTGCACCACGGCGTACGCGTCCTCGTTCGAGGCCCTCACGAGGCCCCAATCCGTGAGACCGAAGGCCTGGGCACCGGACGATTGCGGGCGGAGAACGGCGGCAGCGCGGGGGTGCGGCGACGAGAGCGGAGACGACGCGGACATGGAAACCTCCGGCGGGTCGCGCGCGCGACCCGGGAAACGACGTTGGCGTCGAGCGGGGCGCGCCTCTGCGCGCGGCCACGCTCACGGTCGGCGGGTGGAATCGGCCTCGTTCACCAGAACATCGCCCCGGCGTGTAGGCCGTAGGCGAGCCACCCATCCGCGAGCGCCACCGTGCTCGAGGAAGGCGGCGGGCCCTCGACCGTCAGCTTGGTCGTCACGACGTCGTAGCCCAGGTGGACGCCGACCATGAACCGCTGGAGGAAGCGCAGGTCGAGCGCCGCGCCGACGTCGGCCGCGAGGCCGTCCATGGGCGCGCTCGTCACGTACCACGCCCAGCCGAGGTGACCGTAGACGGCCGGCTCGAGACGAAACGCGGGCGCGACGGGCAGCGATACGCCGCCGCGCAGGCCGCCGAAGGCGCGCGGCAACGAGACGCCGGGATTGCCCGCGGCGTCGCGTTCGTTGTCGTAGCCTCCGCCCAGCTCGGGGAGGAGCCAGATGGGGCCGAGGTCGAACCGCCACCCGGCGCGGACGCGGAAGCCGACGACGTAGAGCGGGGAGGGCCCCACCGTCGGGCCGGCAAGTGGCGCGGAGTACACGGATCCCGTGCTTGACCGAGGTGCCGAGGTCGAGGTCGGCCGAGACCGTCGGGCCCGCGTGGGCGGGGGTCGACGCGAGGACGGCGGCGGCCAGGGTGAGGGCGGCGGCCAACGCGGAGAGGCTGCGGGGGGGTTGCATGCCCGGGGTTTCGAGACCCGGGGCGGACGGTGTCCCGGGAATCGAACGGAGGACGTCGATTTCCAGGCGGCATCCCGCGCCGGGTGGTCCGCGAATTGACGCGCGCAGCGGCCTGCGCTCGTTTGACTCATGCAAGCCAGACGGGTCGCCAGCGCGAACTTCGGGGAGAAGATCTTGGTGCACGCGAGCACCTGGGCTTGGATGGCTCGTCCAGAGCCGCCTGCCGAAGCTGTTGGTGGTGGACGAGACCCTGGTCGTACGGGCCCGCTTCCCGCTGCCGTCGGCTTGGCACGGCTCGCACTGGGTCAATCCCCTCCGTCACCTTCGTGGCCGTCTCCGAGCGTGACTGCGTGCTGCGCGTTGACCGCGGAGGGCGCGTCATCTGGCGAACGCGCCATCATGCGTGGGGCCACGACGGCAGCGAGAGCGGGTCCTGCTGGGTCTCCCCCGACGGTCACCTCGTGTGGGCAACGGTTCCGCGGCCCGACGGATCGGACTCATGGTGGGTGCTCCACGCGGCGGACGGTCGGCTCCTCGGCGCCGCGGACCTCGCGTGCCATGCAGCCGGTTCGAAGGCGGTGCCCCATCCCGATAGGACGCACGTCGGACTCTCGGCCGGTGAGGGTCAGGACGGCGCCGAGATTTACTGGGGGCGCTGGGAGCGCGATCGGCTCGTCGTGTCGCGGCTCGACGATCGTAGCCGCGTGCTCATCGACGTCCGCCCCGACGGCTCGCAGTACCTGACGACGCCACACTCGGGCGGTCCGGGTTGCGCCGTGCGCACGCACGACTTCCCGGACGGTGGCACGCGCGCCAAGCTCGACGCAAGCGCGGTGCTTCCAGGGGATGACGGGTTCGACTTCTGCGCCGGCTACCTGACCAACGATTCGGTGCTCGTCGGATCCATCGAGAACGACGTGCACCTGCTCCTCTCCGCCGACATGCTCTCGCCGATCGGGCGAATCGAGTACCCCGATGCCGACGCGCACCACAAGGCCTGCATCTCGCCGACCGGCCACGGCACCTGGCTCACGACCGATGGGGTCAGCGGGATCCACCAGCTTTGGTGCCTGACCGACGATGCGTAGGGCGCCGACGATCCGAACCTACAAACCGTTTGGTGCTAGGGCGTGAACTTCGCCACGAAGATCGCGTCGTCCGCCGGGATAGTCTTGGTTCCGCCGCCGAAGTTTACGGTTCCGGCGAAGTAGCCCGTGACGATCACATTGTCAGAGGGGTCGGTCGCGATGGCCTGTCCCTCTTGCTCGCTCGAATCGCCGAACAGCCTTCCCCACACATAGCTCCCGTTACTCGAGGCGAGCTTGACCGTGAAGATATCGGCGCTCCCGGCGCTGGTAAGGACTCCGCCCCCAAAGTCGACCGACCCGTTCACGTAGCCTGTGACGACGGCATTGCCAGACGTGTCAGTGGCGACCCCGACCCCCTCTTGCTCACTTGAATCCCCGAAGAGCTTTGCCCACGTAGCTCCCATCGTTGCCGGATAGCTTGACCGTGAAGACATCGGCGCTCCCGGCGCTGGTGAGAACCCCGCCCCCAAAGTCGACCGACCCGTTCACGTAGCCCGTGACGTACACGTCGCCCGAGCCGGCTACGGCGATGCCCTGCCCGGCTTGATCCTGGGAGTCCCCGAAGAGCTTCGCCCACACGTAGCTCCCATCGCTGCCGGACAGCTTGACGGCGAAGGCATCTGCTCCCCCCGCGCTGGTGAGAGTCCCACCACCGAAGTCGACCGAGCCGTTCACGTAGCCCGTGACATGCACGTGCCCCGAGCTGTCGACGGCGATGCCTTGCCCGGCTTGATCCTGGGAATCCCCGAAGAGCTTCGCCCACACATAGTTCCCATTGCTGCCGGACAGCTTGACGGCGAAGGCATCTGCTCCCCCGGCGCTGGTGAGAGCCCCACCACCGAAGTCGATCGAGCCGTTCACGTAGCCCGTGACGTACACGTCGCCCGCGCTGTCTACAGCGATGGCCTGCCCGGCTTGATCCTGAGAGTCCCCGAAGAGCTTTGCCCACACGAACTCCCCGGCAGCGTTGAACTTGGCAACAAAGACGTCCTTGCCGCCCGCGCTTTCGAGGATGCCACCGCCAAAGTTGATCCCCCCTTTCGCGTAGCCAGTGATGAAGACGTTGCCCGAGGTGTCGACCGCGACGCCGTATCCGATCTGGTCGGCTCCGTCTCCAAATCCGCTGCCCCACACATATCCGCCGCTCGGATCGAGCTTGACGACGAACACGTTGAAGCCGCCGCCTCCGGTCGTGAGCGGCCCTGGACCAAAGTCGAGCCCGTCGTTCACGTAGTAGCCAGTGAGAACGACGCTCCCCGAGCTATCGACTGCGACGGCTTGACCGGATTGCGTGAGCGATCCCTGGAATGCGTCGGCCCACGTATATGCGCCAGCACACGATGGCACTTTGCCGGTGCAAGCCAAATCCATGCCGCTCACGCAGTCCGGCGGCTGCGGCAGCACCTCGCCGACGCACGGCCCCCAGCTCCCGCCGTCGGCATCGCACGTCTGCGTCCCGGCCTTGCAGGTCCCCACGCCCTCGGTGCCGGTCGGTCCGTCGTAGCAAGCCTGGGTCGCGCCCAGCACGCAGACGCCGGGGCCTCCGGTACTCGTCGTAGTCGTCGTCCCGCTCGTGGAGCTGGTGGCGCTGGTGCTGCTCCCGCTCCCCGTCGAGCCCCCGGACACCTCCTCCCAGGTGCCGATGCTGACGTAGACCGGGCACCCCGACGCGAGCACCCCGACGCCGAGGAGGAGCAGGCCGGGATGCTCCCACCTGCTTTGCTTGGCGGACAATGTTGACTTCACGTTGCGCATCCTATCGCGCACCTCCCGGTCGCGCACCTTGCTTCGCCTGCTTCACGCGTCGGCGAAAGACGGTTGGCTCCGACGGCTCCGCCGGCAGCGAAGCGCGTACGTGAGGCTCCTCGCGGTATTCTCCGCAGGCCCCACCTCCAAGCGCACGCGGCGACCGACCGCACCGGACTACACCCATGCCGAGATCGTGCCGGCGTTCTCGCCGAGGACTTTGCTGGCCGCCACTTTACCCTCTCGAACGTGGCGGATCAGTTCTCTTCCCACGTGACGTTGGTCGGTCGCTTGCCCGAGCGGAAGAAGATCCTCGCCGCTTCGCGCGCGAGATCGCATCGGGACACATGCGTGGGGCGGGAAGTCGGAGTAGTGCCCCCGAAACAGGAACACGACCGCGTTGTCCTCCGGCGACTCCTGGCCCGACCCGACGCTGTGGAAGTACGGCGGCTCCCCGGTCGGTCCGATGTAGCTGACGATCGACCACGCCTTGCCCAGCCCGATGGCAAGCGAGGAACCGTCAGGGGCGAAGACTTCGGCCAAGGCGGGCTCGCTCTGCATCTTGATAGCCAGCTCATCCAGCGCCGCGTCGAGGTCATCGATCGACTGAACCTCGCGCACATTCGCTTCGCCCCATTCCAGTCTCATCGGTAACTCCTCCTACGGATCAGGCAGGCCGACGAACGTCTGATCGTAACCATCAGGTCCGACCACGCGCAACCGAGCGCCCCCGGGCAGCATGCGGGGAAGCATGGCACCGCATCCGGTCGTGCCGGGACACGGAACCCGGTTGATGTAGAGGGTCGCGTCTTGCAAGCCCTCCTGACGCATGATCGCTGCGGCGTGTGCTTCCACGTGCGCTTTGATCCTGTAGTTCATGCCGGGGGTGGGCCCTTCGAGCGATGCCGAAGGACCCTTGTAGCCGCTGACGAGCGGCCTGTCACCGGACGGGGTGCGCAGGACGCCGGAGGTCTTGGCGCCGAGCGTGCCGTACGGCGGCACCGTCGGCGGCGGGGCCTCTTCAATGGGTGGCCCGCTCGCTCCTTCCGGCGGCGCACCCAGGAACATCGGCACCGTCATCGCCAGTGACATCGGGTCCGTCTGCGGAACGTGCGGGTCCTTGCACCCCCAGCCCCCGCAGCCCTGCATCGTCTCCAGGAGCCCCTGCACCACGACGACGTTGAAGAAGCCGCTCGGACTGGTGGAGCCCACGAGATAGTCCGGGATCCGCTCACCGTACTGGCGGTAGTTCTCCCGGAAGCCGGCGAAGTCCTCCGGCGTGAGCTGCCGGTACACCTCGTCGCCGCTGTTGGCGCCGCCGCCGCCCGTGGTCAGCAGCGGGTTCGAGTGGGCTCCACCCGCGCCGCTGGTCTGGCCCGACGAGCTGCCGCCTGCACCATCGTCGGTGGCCGCCGGGGCGGTCTTCCCAGGCGTGTCGTCGCGTCCGGCGTCCTTCGGCAGCGCCGCAGGTTCGGGGGCAGCGCCGATCCCGTGCTCCAGCTTCAGGGCCATCTGCATGCCCTCGCCGGGGCCGACCCGCAGCGCCGGGCCCGTGCCGTAGGTGACCCCATCCTGGCCGGTCGCGGTCATCAGGGGATCGAACCCACTCGGATCGGTGAAGCTCAGCGGGCTGTTCCACACATAGCTGTACGGGTTCCAGCTCTGCGTGAACCCCGGCCGCGACACCAGCGGGTCCGTCGTCAAGAACCTCCCCACCTTCGGGTCGTAGATCCGCCCCCGCATGTTCACGAGCCCGAGCTCGTCGTCCTCCTCCTGCCCGGTGAACCCGATCGGCGACCCCGCCGCAGCCGGGAGCGCCCCCCGCCGGCACCGGCTTCCCCCAGGCCGGATTACGGCTCGCCCCGAACGCGTCGTAGCTCCGGCGCTGGATCACGGTCCCGGTGCCATCCGTGACCACGTCCACCGAGCCCAGCGCGTCGGTGTGCAGGTACGCGACCTCGTCGGCCGTGCTGGCCTCGCGCGTCACCACCACCGTCGCGCTGCCTGCCGCCACGTAGTAGCGGTGCTGCACCGAGCTGGTGCCGGAGCCCAGGCTCGCGTCGGTCACCCGCTCGTACAGATCGTCGAAGTACACCGTCTCCTGCTGCGGCGTACGTCTTGCGGATGCGGTGCTGGCCGCCGTCGTAGTCGAGCGTCACCGCCTGGCCGCGGGCCGGGAGCGTGTAGTTCGCCGGCAGATCGAACGGCGTATAGGCGATGTCGTCACGCCCGGCCGCTCGATCTGGTTGCCGACGGCGTCGTGCGCGAACGCGCCGCCGCCGGCCGTCTGCACCGCGTGGGGATGGTGCGGGTCGTAGGTGTAGGCGCCGCCGTCCTTGGTCTTGATGTTGCCGTTGTGGTGATAGACGTCGGCGTCGATGCAGGGCGCCGGCGCACCGACGCCGGGCGCGAGCAGCTGCCCGATGAACGATGCACACGTGAGCCGGTCGAGCGCATCATGCTGGAACGACTCGTCGCCGGCGGCCGCCGAACGGACCGCGGGCCAGCCTGGAGGTCGTCGGTCCGCGGCGTCCATCCGCAGCCCGGCGTCGTAGTCGTAGGTGAGGCCTGCAGCGGCGTGCGTCTGGGGAAAGCCGTCCACGATGCGCCGACGTGCTGGACCAGGCCCGTGCTCGGCGCGTACGCGTGCTGCGCGGCGACGAAGTTGCCGAAGCCCTCGCGCGTGGCGCGCCCGGCGCCGTCGAGCCGCTCGACCTGCCAGAACGTCGTCGCCGTGGCGTCGTCGTGGACGGCGACGAGGTTGCCAAAGGCGTCGTACTCCCGCCGCACCTCGAGCGGATCGACGCCGGGTGCCGAGGGGTAGGTGATGTGCGAGACGCGGCCCAGCGTGTCGTAGTAGAGCGTCGAGGAGAAGCTCTCGCCGGTGTCGCCGAGCGTCAGCGTGTGCGTCTGCGGCTGCGACAGTGCGTCGTACGTGTAGGCGTCGACGTGCCCGTCCGGGCTCGTCACCGTGGCGAGGCTGCCGACGCCGTGCGGCGCAGTGTCGTAAGCCCAGCGCGTGGGGAGCGTCACTCCGTTGACCGTGTCGTCGCGCTGCACCCGGCGCCCGATGGCGTCGTAGGTGAACGCGTAGTGCCGCGTCAGCGCGTCGTCGACCGTGAGCACCTCGCCGAACCCGTCGAAGGTCGTGGCCGTCGTGCCGCGGTCCGGGTCATCTCCTCGAAGATGTCTGCCGTAGGCGTCGGGCGTCGTGTAGGTGGTCTCCGAGCCGAGGCGGGTGACGGCTGGCGGCATGCTGAAGGGCCCGTACATCGTCTCGACGGTGCCGCTTCGTTCTTGTCGGTGGCCTTGACGGTCCTGCCCATCGCGTCGACCTCGCGCGTCGTCGGGCCCAGCCAGTCGATGGCCGTTGACGTTGTTTCCCGTAGGCGAACGTCGTCATGCGGCCCCAGGGCTCGACGTGCTCCGGTGACCCGGCCGACGGCGTCGTACTCATAGGCGTCGGCCGGCTTGTCTTGCGGCTGTCTCCGCGCATCCACGGGAGCGTCACCTTCGTGACCGCCCGAGGTGGTCGTACTGCGTGTCCTGCTCCATCGTGAGCACGGGGGCGCAGAGCGATGCCCCGCAGCTCTCGGTGGCGGCGACGTGCGTCAGGGTGGTCACCGGCCGCACCTGGCCGTCCAGCTCGAGCGTGCGCGACGGGCCACCGCCGTTCGTGGTCTTGCCTTGAGGGCCCACCAATTGCCCGTGGGGCCGCCGTCCTTGACGCGGAGAGCCCGGACGACGCCAAGCTGCGTCGGGGCGGAGCTCCTCGGTGACGCGTCCGAAGCCGTCGTGGCCCGACTGCGTGGTGAGCCCGTTGGGGTCGGCCGCTGCTCTGACACGCCGAGGCCGGGGTCGTAGGCGAAGTAGCGCGTATGGCCGAGGCTGGTTCACCGTCGCGTAGGGGAAGATGCCCTCCGGCTCGTACGACATGCACGCCTGGCGGTAATGGCCGAACATGTCCTGTGCGCGGTGCGCCAGACGTTGCCCAAGTCGTCCCGCTAGTAGACGTGGTGAGCTGCGTGCCCGGGTCGTGCGGGTCTCCCCGACGCTCTCCGCACCTCGCCGTAGGCGTTGAACCCGCGCGTGGTCGTGCGGCACTGCGCGGTGCCGGCAGGGTCCTGTGCTGCACGCCGCCTCGACTTGGACCTCGCCGAGGAGCCAGCTGACCGGATCGTTGACGACGGTGCGGGTCACGCTGTCGTCTGAAGTCGACGCCGTTCGCGGTCGTGTCTTGGTCGAGGACGTTGCCGTAGTGGTCGTGCTTGGTAGACGGTCGAGGTCTGTGGCTGAGCACCGTCGCGCCCTTTCCTGGCCGGTGCACGTAGTGCTGCAGGGTGACGCTGCCCGCGCATCGAACGTCCCCTCCGCGTGCAGCCGCTCGCGGACGTGGGAGCGTGAAGTAGGTCCGCCGGTCGGGCAATCTCCTGGAGCGTCCTGGGCTCGTAGGCCAGCTCGATCTGCGTCGGCTTGCTGCTTCGTGTGCGGCGGCCGGGCTCCAGGCCCAGGAGTGCACCACCTGGCCTGCGAACGGGTAACGTCTGGAGCGCGGGGTCCCACGTGCGGTTGTCGTAGAAATCGGCGTTGCCGGAGCCCGCGTCGTCGTCGGTGACGATGCGCTCGCCGAAGCCGAGCGAGCCGCGGCCGAGGCGGTGGTACCGGGCGTCGCGGTAGCGGACGGTGAAGCTGCGCGCCTGGTTCTGCCCGTTGTTGAGCGTGTAGCGAGAGACGACCCGCGCCGCGCCGACCACGCAGGAGCGGGGGTAGGCGCAGCCGTTGTTCGGAGTCCGAGCGCGACAGGTAGGTCATCGGCTCGGCTGCCGCTCGTCCTCGAGCCGAGGCCGTGCGTGATCGCGGCGTCGACGAGGTTGCCGTATGGATCGAGACGGTCGGCACGTAGCCGGGATCGCCCTCGTCGACTAGGTGCATGCCGTCGGTGACGGCGAGGAGCAGATCCTGGGGGCCGCTGTTGTGTAGACGACGAACGTGCCGTCGTTGCCGGTGAGGTCGGCGTGACCACGTCGTGCCGGCCATCGCCGTTGACGTCGCTGACCTGCGGCATGAACCACGTGTGGACCGTCCCGGGGTCGCTCGTCGATGATCTCGGGGCCGACCGTCGTTGCGGGATCGTGTGGCTCCCGCCGCTGCTCACCTTGCTCGGCCACCGCCGAGGTACCCTTGACCGACGGGCTGGAGACGAGGACGACCCAGCACGGGTTCGGAGCCGTGGTCGTGGCAATGGCCGCTCACCGGGCATCATCAGGTCCATCCGGCCATCGCCGTCGTAGTCGAGCGCGAGGCGCTGTCCCCGTACCAGTCGGTCATGTGCGTACTGCCGCCGAGGCTGTGAGCAAGCGTGCCGGTGGGGTAGCCGAAGAACGTGCCCGTCGTTGATCGCCGAGAACGGCACGTCGGAGGGCTAGCCGTTGATCGTGTACTCGGGCGGGTTCTCGCAGCCGGCTCGGCCGGGTCGCAGGTCGTGCCGAGGCCCGTGTAGAAGGCGTCCGCCAGGCCGTCGCCGTTCACGTCGAGGAAGTGGATGATCCGCGTGCCGCCGAAGGGCTGAAACTGCTGGACCGGCAGGCTCGTCGGGATCCTCGTCCAGTTGCCGTTCTCGTAGCGGAGGGCCGCCGTACTCCAAGTTGGAAGCCTCGGCACAGGATCTCGGCCGCCCGTCGCCGTCGATGTCGACGACGTGGACGTGCCAGAGGCCGAACGAACAGTCGACGGCGCCCGTGTCGGGCAGGGGAATCGGCGTTGGGATCCCAGCCGGGCCCGCCCACGCCGGGCACGCGGGAACCCAGAGGTTGACGGTCCAGCTGGGGTGGCCGAGCGTGGGGTTGTATCCTTCGCCGTTCCAGGTCGGGTTGACGCATTGGATCAGGTCGGCGATGCCGTCGCCGTTCACGTCGCCGAGACGCGCGAAGCGGTTGCTCCACACCTTGTAGGGGACCTTGGTGTCGAACTTGGAGTAGTACTAGATGCCGTGGGGCTGGGGGATGGCGGTGTCGCGCAGCTCGAAGGTGTGGTCCGGCCGCGAGCGGAGCCAGCGGTAGCGCGGCCAGGCCGACGCGTCGGGGTTCGCGGTGTCGAGCAGGATGTCCGTGCGGCCATCCTGGTCGAGGTCGATCGGCGTCAGCGTCCAGTTGTCCTCGCAAATGCTGCTGTCGCAGAGGACGCCGGTCGAACTCTGTTCTTGGGATGACCGAGCCTCGCCCACCCCTCCGCCGACCCGAAGCTGCCGCCCGTGTTCAGCGCGACGCGCCAGATGTCGAGTTCTCGTCCTCGGGGTCCGGGGCGACGATGACGAGGTCGTCGAGCCCGTCGCCATTCACGTCAGCGAGCACCCAGTTTCCGAAGCCCTGGTCGAGCTGCACGCCCTGCTGCGAGGGCGGCACCATGACCGGCGTGACGGTCTCGGAGAATCCGGGCGGGTTGTCGGTCCAGGTGAAGCGCGTGGGCGGCTTGCACGTGCCGTCGCCCGCGCACTCGGAGACGGAGTGGAGGGTGTTGCGCCGCGTCCCCTTCGCGGTCCGATAGTCCAGGCGGTAGGAGCGAACGACCGCCTCGTGAGGCATCGTCATCGCGTCGATTTGGGTGAGCAGGTGCGACTTGATGATCGAGAGCCCGCCGAGGAAGAGCGCGCTCACGGTGGTCGGCTCGTAGCTGAAGTGGACGCGACGCGTGGCGGGCGCGCTGCCGTTGCTCGTGTAGTCGATCGCCTGCGATCAGGATCTCTTGCGTGTGGCCGTCGAACCAGAACGGATCGTTCTGGTACGTGTAGGCGACCTCGTTGCCGTGCCGGTCGTGCTCCTGCGCGAGCCACCACGCGGCGACGACGCCGCCCGTCGCGAGGGCCTGGCTGTCGGGCGTGGCGCCGTACTCGCGGATCCGACCGTCGCGCTCGTAGACGGTCGCACGTCTGGGGTCCGAGCTTCGCGTCCGCGCCCGAGCGCGAGACGACCTTGCGCATCGTGTCGGGGAACGTCCGCCACTCCTCGCCGCCCGCGCCGTCGCTCTTCGGGACGGGGACGAGGCGCACGCCGTCGAGGCAGAAGTTGTCGTTGCTGTCGTACCGCACGGCGCGGATCCGGCCGTCTTGCGCCAGGTTCGAGGGGCAGCGGGTGATCGCCGAGAGCCCCTCCAAGGCGAAGCCGACGCCGAGGGGGCCTTCACCGCGGGCCGAGTCGTACGCCGATGGCGAGCCTCGGCTCCATGCCGAGGCGGCCGGGTGGGAGACCGAGGGGGATGGTGTAGGTGGCCTGCCCGCCGGGCGAGACGGCGAAGCTCCCCGCGACGGCGCCCGCGCTGGCCGTCGGCGACGGCGGGAGCGGCTCGGGGAGCGTCGAGGCGTCGTAAGCCGGGCAGACGGCATTGTCGACGCCGGGGAAGGGCTGGCCGACGATGCCGCTCGGCTCGTGCGAGCCCAGGCTCCGCGACGCCGCGACCCCTACACGCTCGGATCCGCTTGGGAGCGACGAGCCGGGTTGGCAGCAGAGGAGACAGACCACGAACATGAACAGCGGGATTGGCGCGTGCCGGGGCACGCGCCGCGAGGGCGACGGGGGGCTCGGGTGCTTCATGCCCCGTGGTTCGAGGCAGGTCGCCGACGGTGTCCCGGGAATCGACAGCGCCCGATCGATTCCTCGAACCGCGGGCCGGCGACGGGCTCACCGGGCCCCGGCGTCGCGCGCGCGCAGCTCGGCAAGCACCGCGCGCTTCATCTCCTTCCGCTGCTCGGCGAGCTGCCCGAAGGGGAAGATCCGCTCGTGGCGGTTCAGCTCGCGCAGCGCCACGTCGTAGAGCCCTCCGTCCATCGCCTCGTGCGCCCTACCCAGGATTGCCGTCTCAGCGCGAAGCTGCGCCGCCAGATCCACCGGCCCGGCGTCCGGCTGGGAGGCGCTTGCAGCCGCCGTCGCGGTGGCCGCCGTTCCGCTCGTGCTTGGAACAGCGGCGACGCTCCCACCGGCGCGTGGCGCTGCGGCCGGCGCGTCCCCTGTTGGACCCGAGGGGGAGACACGCGCGACGGGCTCGGCGCGCACGATGGTCTCCGGAGTCGGCCGCTCGAGCGCGGCGTGAAGCGAAGCGCCCGCCACCCCGCCGAGCGCGGCGATCAACGCGGCGCCCGTGACGATCGCGCCGCCCGACAGGGCGGCGAGCTTGCCGATGATCCCGAGCCCGAGCACGCGCGCGAGCCGACTCCACACGAGATCCTTGAGGCCGGCGTCGATATCCCCACCCTCGCGGACGGCCCCGGCGAGCGCGGCCGGCGTCAGGAGTGGCAGGAGCGCCGACTGCCGGCGCTCTTCGACGGTGCGGCGGCGCGCCAGCGCGGCGTCGAACGTGACGTGCGCCCGGTGGAGCCGCGAGCGCACGGTGTTCTCGGGCTCCCCGAGGGCCTCCGCGATCTCGGGGATCGTGAAGCCGTCCTTGACGCTCATGAGGTACGCGGTGCGCTGGTCCTCGTTGAGGTCTTGCAGGACGTCCGTGAAGACGCGCTCGGCTTCCACGATCAAGGTGCGCCGCTCGGGGCTCGGTGCGGTGTCCATCGTCTCGACGTCCTCCGCGGGCGCGAGGCGCGTCCGACGTGCATAGGCGCTCTTCAGGTAGTCTTGCGCGCTGCGGTACGTGATCGTCCGGAGCCATGGCCCGAGGGGCCTCGCCGGGTCGTAGCTGGGCAGCGACGCATGAATGCGGATGAAGGCGTCCTGCGCCACGTCCGGTAAGTCACGTACCGGGACGCCGAAGTACCGCAGCGAGCTGACCACGCCCCGCCAGTGCTCCTGATAGAGGAGGGCGAAGGTGGGGCGTTTCGGGGTGGGTGCGCGCTCCGGGTCGGCCGGTCGGCGGGTGAGCGGGTCGAGGGGAGCCATGTGCCTGCCCTGTTTCGAGAGTACCCGCCGACCGTGTCCCGGAAATCGGCGGCGAGGTCAGAACGTGAAGACGACGCCGCCCGTGGCGGTTCCGCTGACGATGGAAGCCTCGTAGACCGTCTCGCCCCCGGCCTGGATCACCGGGCGCGCGATGCTGACGAGCGCGTCCGCCGAGATCCGGACGGCGACGTGTGCCTGGAGCGGGATCTCGACGCCGCCCCGACCCCCGGCCCCGAAGTAGAACGCGGTCGCTGGCTGCGCGGCGAGGCTCATGGCCGTGCCCGTGCCGTGGAGCGCCCCCGCCGCGGCGACGCCGCAGGCGAAGAGGTACCGAAGGAAGTGCCCGCAGGCGACGCCGGCCCCGGTGATGCGGTAGGCCGTCACGTGGACGGCGTGCGAGCCGCTCATGACGTCGGCGCTCGCGGGTGGGACGAAGCTCGCCTCGACGGCGACCGAAAGGGGGAGGTCGCGCCAGCGCAGGCCGGCGTCGATGGCGACGCTCGGCGCCCAGCCGGGGACCGACGCGAGCGCGACCCCGGCGCTGGCGCCGAGCCTGGCGCGGATCTCCGGCTCCGCCGAGGTGGGAGCGGGGGCAGCGGCGTCCGCGGAGGGTGCGGCCGGTGGTTGCGGCATTGGCAAGACTTCGCCGTCCAACCCGAACCAACGGTGCGCGGCGGGGGCGATGGCAGGGGCGCCGGGCTGTGCCGCGGGCTTGGGGCCGCGCGGGTCGACCTTGATCGCGATCGAGAGGGCCAGCGAGTCGACGATGGACGAGCAATCGCGCGGGACGGGGCCTATGGGGATCGTCCACGCGGGGTTGCCGGACGCGTCGCGCAGCTCGGCGGCGCCGCGGTACCAGCCGCTTCGGGCTTGCAGGCGCACGACGAGGCGATCGACGGCCGCGGGGTCGAAGAGGGGACGATGAACATGGGCCGTGATGGCGTCCCTGAACTCCTGCTCGTCGGGGCAAGCCTCGGCGCCGGGCTCGCGGCGGTAGTCGAGGCGCACGCTCGCTGGGTCGGCGGCGAGCGCGGGGCCCGCGCCGAGGAGGGCGGCACACGTGATCGCGTGGAGGAACAGCGCGAGCGGGACGAGGCGCATCCGGCAAGCTGAACCGTACGCCAGCCGGGCACTCGGCGCCAGCGCCCTCCCTCTTCAGCGGGAGAGAGGGCGCTCGATGGATTTCGCACGGGCCTGCTTCCCTCGCGCACGAAATTGCCTTCCTCGTGGGCGAAGTTGCCTTCCTCGTGCACGAAGTTGTCTTCCTCGTGCACGAAGTTGTCTTCCTCGTGCACGAAGTTGCCTTCCTCGTGCACGAAGTTGTCTTCCTTGCGGGCGAGGTTGCCTTCCTTGCGTGCGAAGTTGCCTTCCTCGTGCACGAAGTTGTCTTCCTCGCGCACGAGGTTGTCTTCCTCGCGCACGAGGTTGTCTTCCTCGCGCACGAAGTTGTCTTCCCCGCGCACGAAGTTGTCTTCCTCGCGCACGAAGTTGCCTTCCTCGTGCACGAAGTTGTCTTCCTCGCGCACGAGGTTGCCTTCCTCGCGCGCGAGGTTGCCTTCTTCCTGCACGAGGCTGCCTTCCTCGTGCACGAAGTTGTCTTCCTCGTGTACGAGGTTGCCTTCCCCGTGCACAAGTTGTCTTCCTCGTGCACGAGGTTGCCTTCCTCGCGTGCGAGGTTGCCTTCCTCGTGCACGAAGTTGCCTTCCTCGGCTGCGGGGTTGCCTTCCTCGCGTGCGAGGCAGCCTTCCTCTACGCCCAGGTTGCCCGCGAGCGTGCGCTGCTCGCCGTTAGGCAGACGTCAATAGGTCCAGGTCTCGTGCGCCAGCGGCCCCTGCGCGAGGCTCTCTCCGGAGCGCGCGCCAGCCCGGTAGATGCTGGTCCATCAGAGACACGAAGCGTGGCCCGTGCGTGCGTTCGCAGAGGTGGACCAGCTCGTGGACGACGAGGTACTCGATGCAGCGCTCCGGCTGCTTGGCCAGCTCCAGGTTGAGCCAGAATCCGGCGGGCGGCCGGGTTGCAGGTGCCCCAGCGGGTCTTCATCCGCTTGATGCCCCAAGCCGTGACTTCGACGCCAAGGGCGCGCTGCCACTTCTCCAGGAGCGGGGGGACGAGACCCTGAAGCTCGCGCCGGTACCAGCGCAGGATCGCCTCCTCGCGCTGGGCCTCCGTGCTGTCCGGGGGCGCCGCCAGCTCGATGATGCCGCGGGCGCACGCGGTGACCCGGGCGGGACCGTCGCCGTCGACGCGCCGTAGACGGCAGGCTCGGCCGAGGAAGTAGTGCGTCTCGCCGCTCACCATCTCGCGAGGGGACTGGCGCGGCTGGGCCTCGAACTTGGCTTGCTGCCGTTTGATCCACCCGAGCTTGCCGATGACGGCCAAGCGCACGGCGTCGTCGTGGACTGCCAGAGGTGCCGCCACGCGGACGCGGCCGTGTGGCGGGTAGACGCCGAGGTGCAGGTTCTTGATCGCCTTGCGGACGACCTGCACCGTGAGGCTGCCCACCGTGATCTCGTGCATCCTCAGTACTCGGCGTGGTTCTTGACCAGCTCCAGGATCGCCTCGGCCCGCGCATCGTCCCCGAGCGCCGCCTTGATGGCAAGCTGCACCCTGTTGGTCTTCACGATGTTGGTCCGCCAGCCGTGCTGCCGGCTGTCGATGACGGCCTTGCTCACCTTCAGGGCCAGCGCCTCGTCGCGGTCGAGGTTGTCGTAGAGCGCCCGTCGGCCGGGCGTGTCGATCGAGGGCGGGTATCCGCCGCCGGCGCCCGGGTTCTTCGCCGCGCGGGCCAGCTCGACCATCTCCGCGAGGTATTGCTTGTACTCGATGGCGCCCTCCTTGCGCCGGGCCATCAGGGCGGAGAGCAGCTCGGACATCTTCTCGTAGTACTTGGGGTTGATCGGGTGCTCGTCGACGATGAGCCGGCGCACGTTGTTCTCGATGGTCTCGGCGGCGGCGCCCTGGTTCTCGCGGAGGCCCTTCGGGAGGGCGTTCAGGGCGGCGAGGCCGCGCTCGACGAGCAGGTCGACCAGGGACTGGTCCTCGAAGGCCGATAGCACCTCGCTCTCCTCGGCGCGGATGTAGCGGTCGATGAGCTGGCGCATCGCCGGCTCGTACTGCTTGAGGTCGATCTGGTCCCGGCTGGCGATCTTCACCGCCGTGCGGACCTTCTCGAAGTGGTCGACCTCGGCCTTGAGCTTCGCGATCTCCGCGTCGGAGTAGCCCGCGGCACCGAGCTCGTTCGCGATGGCGGCGAAGGCGCGGATCAGCCCGGCGACGTGCGTGTAGAGCGCGAGGCGCTTCGGCTCGTTGTCCTTGAGCTGGACGGCGTTGCCAGAGTCCCTGGCGACGAAGTAACGAAGGTGGGCGGCCTCGTCGCGGGGCGGCTCGACGGGCTCGCAGAGGGCGCGCACGGTCTCGAGGCGGAGGTCGAGGACCTTGCGGGCGGCGGCGAGGCGGCTCTCGAGGAGGCCCTTGATGTCCTCCTCGTCGTAGCCCGAGAGCGCGTCGTCGTCCTCGGAGCGGTTGTAGTCCGCGACGGCGCCGGTGATGCCCTTGAGCAGGTGCTTGTAGTCGATGATGTAGCCGTACTCCTTGTCCTCGCCGTCGAGCCGGTTGACGCGGCAGATGGCCTGGAAGAGGCCATGGTCGCGCATGCTGGCTGTCGATGTAGAGGTAGGTGGCCGGGGGCGCGTCGAAGCCGGTCAGGAGCTTGTCGACGACGATGAGGAGCTTCATCTGCCCCGGCTCGTCGATGAACTTCTTCTTGACCGCCTTCTCGAACTCGCTCGGCCCTCTTCACAGCGTCCTCGGGCGCCTCGTTGAAAAAGGCGGCGAGCATGCGCTTGTACGTGTCGTACTGCGCCAGGCGCTCCGTCTCACCCTCGCCGGCGTGCTCGCTCTTGATGGATGCGGCTGTCGGACGGTAGCGAGGTGACGATGGCGCACTTGCCCTTGAGGTCGGTCTTGGCGAAGAGGTCGTAGACCTTGCACGCCTCGTAGATGCATGCCGCCACGAGCAGGGCGTTGCCCCTCCCGCTCAGGAAGCGCTCGCGCGTGGCCATGTCCATCGAGATGTCGCCGACGATCTGCTCCAGGCGCGACTGGCTGGAGAGCACCTTCTGCATCGTGCCCCAGCGCTTCTTGAGCTGCGCCCTGGCAAGGTCGGTGAGGCCCGGCGGTCTTGGCCTCGAACCACTGGTCGACCTTGGCCGGCGACGTGAGGCTCTGCTCGATGTCGCGGGCCTCGTAGCGGAGATCGAGCACGACGCCGTCCTCGACGGCCTCGTCGAACTTGTAGGTGTGGATGTAGGTCCCGAAGGTCTCGATGCTCGTCGCGCTTGTCGGTCTTGAGGAGCGGCGTGCCGGTGAAGCCGATGAACATGGCCTCCGGGAGCAGCTCGCGCATGCTCGCGTGGAAGCATCTCGTCGCCCGACTGGGTGCGGTGGCACTCGTCGACGAAGACGTAGAGGTTGCCCTTGGCCTGGAAGCCGGCCTGGATGGCGCAGCGGACCTCGGTGGCCATGGCCTCCGCCGTGGCCTCGTCCCCCTTGGCGGCCCGCTCCTTGACGCCGAACTTGTGGATCAGCGAGCAGAGGAGCCACGGGGTGGTGTCGTTCAGGCGGGCGAGGAGGTCGGCGCCGCTCCGGGTGCGGTACGATGGTCTCGTTCACCCCCTTGAAGACCTTCTCAATCTGGTCGTCCAGCTCCGTCCGGTCGGTGACGACGAGGACGCGGCGATCGGGCACGTTCTCGCGGATCCAGCTGGCGAGCCAGACCATGGTCAGGCTCTTCCCCGAGCCCTGCGTGTGCCAGATGATGCCGCCCTCGTGGTCGCGCACGCGCTGCTCCGCAGCCGCCACGCCGAAGAACTGGTTGTGGCGGCAGACCTTCTTCACCCCCGCGTCGAAGACGACGAAGTCGTGCACGAGGCGGAGGAAGCGGATCTTGTGGCAGATCTGCACGAGCGCGCGGTCGAGGGGGTTTTCGATGTCGCCCTCCTCGTACCAGGAGAGGTAGTGCTTCTCCTTCGTCTCGATGGTGCCGTAGCGGAGGCCCTCGGTGTCGTTGCCGGCCATGACCCACTGGAGGGTCGAGAAGAAGGGCTCGATGAAGTCCTTCTGCTGGTTGCTGGATGTTCTGGCGGATGCCCTCGCCCACCGAGACGGTCGATCGCTTCAGCTCCAGGACCGCAAGGGCGATGCCGTTGACGTAGAGGACGATGTCCGGGCGCTTCTCGTGCGCCTTGGGGTTCGGCGCGGCGACCGTGACCTCCTCGGCGACGGCGAAGCGGTTCGCCCAGGGGTCGTCCCAGTCGATGAGCCAGACGGTCTCCGTAGCCTCGCCGGCGCCGGGCTTGACCGAGACGCCGTAGCGGAGCAGGTCGTACACGGCGCGGTTGCGATCGTAGAGAGACTTGCTGGTGTCGTCCGCGGCGCGAGTGAGGGCGTAGATGGCCTTGGCGGCAAGCTCCGGCGCGACGCCGCGGGAGCGCAGCCAGGCGGAGAGTATGTCGGGCTCGACGTTGGAGGTGCGGGGCTGGTCGATCCAGTTGCCGAGGTACTCGTAGCCGAGGGTGGCGACGAAGAGCTGGACGATGCGGTCCTGGGTCTTGCGCTCGGGCTGGCCGACGGTGCTCATACGAGGCGGGTCCTTCCGGTGAGGAGCTCCTGCATCATCGCCTGCTTGAGGGCTTTTGTCTTGTCCCGACGGGCTTCGAGGGCGGCGATCTCGGCGTCCATGTCGGAGAGGACTTCGGCGATGGCACGCTGCTCTTCGAGAGGGGGCAAACGGAAGGCGAGCTTGTTCAACGCTGCAAGGTTAACCACAAGCTGCGCAGAGCCGGCGCTGGGAGCAAGAATCATGGATCGTCCAATAGGCGAGTTAAGATAAGACACCAGGTACTCAGGCAGAATCTTCTCATTTAGCCGCAGCAACCCCACCGCTCTAGAGATATTCGCTCCCTCAAGGTCCCCGTCGACCTGTGCAGCCTCTCCAGGGTACCCGACCAATGCAACAACAACGTCGTTTCGCCTGAGAATTGTGCGAGAATATTCAAGGCTCTTTTCACTGGTAACAAAAGGGAGCTTGGAGAGTTCAATCTTCCCTCGCTTAATGTCACCACTCCGTACCATCGGGATCCCGGTACTCCCGAAGTTGCCGGCCGTCACAATGCCGTAGGTTGCAGGCTGCGTAAGGAGGTCACGGAGGGACGTAGCCGACCAGTGACCACAAAACCTCGGCAAGCGAAACTCTCCAGAATGCAACCGCCACATGGCAGCCATCACAATGGCGCGCCTCTTCACCACAAGCTGCTCGATCGCTCCGATGAGTTCATCGACGGCATCAAGCCGAGCCACAACGGCACACTGCTCTGCCAATGGAGGAAGCGGAACACGAATCTTTCGAATCGTCTCCAGACCCATTCCAGCCTTGGCACCCTGATCCGTTGCACCTCGCAACAGCTTCTGCGACCCAGACGTCGCGAGAAAGTATGCAAGAAACTGCCCGCTAGCTCTGCGAGGATCAAGTCGGACGAGAGCAATATGCTGATTGATGTAAGCTGGCTTTGCCAGGGACGCGTCCACGTAACTGACGATGCCAACATCGGCAGTAATGGAGATCAGCACATCACCATTTTGGAGCCCCGTTCGCCTTCCTTCGGTAGCTCCTTCAGGTAGCTTGACCATTCGCAGGTCTTCGAGATTCAAGCGAATAGAAGCTCTCGACATATTTGTAATGCGAACGAATGGCGCCCCCGTGCCGGAGTAGAATTCGGCCCAGCCACGGGAGCCACTTGTCACGAAGGGGTTTAGCTCGCCCAGCGTAAGCACGTCCCAATCCGTCGGAACGGCTCCAATGTCGGTCTCTTTATAACCAAACTTCAGGCTCACCGTGCCCCCATTTTATCCAGATGCTCGTTCACACGCGCGGAGAGGCTATCGACTTCGGCGATCATAGATGGCAAGGACATGGCATACCGTTTCGCCAACTCCCCGAGTCGCCCGGTGATGTTCTGCGAAACCGTGTCCAGCTCCTCCTGCACCGCAGCCGCAAGGCTCACCAGCCACTTGTCCTCTACGACCAGCGTCTTCACCTCGTCCTCGGCAAGCTCGCCATACTTGGCGAACACCTTGGCCTCGAGCGCCTGCCGCGCCTCGTTGAGCTTCTTCCTCGCGCCGGCCGCGGCCTCCTCCAGATCGATGTACTCCTCCAGCGCATTGCGCTCCTCGTCCGCCTCGGGGTCCTTCTTGATCTCCTTGAGCCGCGCCTTCGCCGCCGCCTTACTCACGTTCCCCTTATCGTCCCGTGCCTCGGCAAGGATCCCCTCGTCGCCTCCCCGCTCCTCCTTCATCTCCTCGACCTTCTGCTCCAGGGCCGCGACGTCGCCTTCGAGCAGCTCGATGTGCCGGAGGTCTCCCCCGAAGTACCGCGCCACGATCAGCGCCGGGGGCACCAGCTCGGCCTTGTACTTCGCCTTGCCCACCACGAAGTCTGGCCGCTCGTTCACCTTGCCGTCCTTGTCCGGAACCAAAAGCCGCAACTTGGCCGCCCCCTGCCAACCGTCGACGACGATCTGGTACACGTCGTCCTGCATCGTCTCGGCCCAGTAGTCCATGAGGTGCTGGTACACCGCATACGCGTCCACGAGCTTCACCTTGGCGAAGGTCGAGAGCGCGCTCTCCGAAAGCACATCGATCAGCGCCTTGGGCCGGTCGCCCACGGCGATGCCCGTGAGCCGGGGCAGGTTCTCCTTCTTCCACCGCCCGAACGTCGCGCTCACCCGCTTGTGAAACGCAGTGAACTCGTGGTGGCCGAAGATAGCCGTCTTCACCTCTCCGACGGGCACCCGCAACCTCAAGTACCCCGGCCGCTCCTCCTCGAAGAGCGCCGCGCGCATCTCGCGGAACACCTCCCACGTCTCCCCCAGCGCGTCGATGTCGCGCGCCGGGATGCCGCCGCGCAGGTGGGCCTCGATGTCGTGCAGGTCCTCCGGGTCGGAGCTGTCGATGTAGCGCGGGAGGTTCAGGTTGAATTCGTTGCGCTCGATCTCCTCGAACGGCACGAGCCGCGCGTACCCGGGCACGTCGGCCTGCCGGGTGAAGACGTCGACGATGCGGTGGATGTCCCGCTCCCGCAGCCGATTCTTGTTCCCGTCCTTCAGGAAGGCGCGGGAGGCGTCGATCATGAAGATCCCTCGCCGCTTGCCCGCCCCCTCCTTGTCCAGCACCACGATGCAGGCGGGGATGCCTGTGCCGTAGAAGAGGTTCGCGGGCAGCCCGATGAGCCCTTTGATGTACCCGCGACGCACCAGCTCTTTGCGGATGGCGGCCTCGGCGTTGCCGCGGAAGAGCACGCCGTGCGGCATGATCACCGCCCCCTTCCCGGTTTCCGGCTTCATCGCCGCGAGGACGTGGAGCAGGAAGGCGAAGTCGCCGTTCTTCGCCGGCGGGACGCCGAGCGCGAAGCGCCCGTGTGGGTCGTTCACTGGGTCGATCCCGTTGCTCCACGCCTTGTTGGAGAACGGCGGGTTGGCGACGACGAAGTCGAAGGTCTCGAGCTTGCCGGTCTTGGCGTTCAGGAACTTGGGCGTCGCGAGCGTGTTGCCCTTCTCGACCTCCGCGCCGGGGCAGCCGTGGAGGATCATGTTCATCCGCGCCAGCGCCCAGGTGTCGTTGTCCATCTCCTGGCCGAAGATGGCGAGGTCGAGCCCGGTGCGGGCCTTGACCTCGTCGTGGGCCTTGAGGAGCAGCGAGCCCGAGCCGCACGCCGGGTCGTGGATGCTCTGGTCGGTGTCGTTCGCGCTCGCGACGTCGATGACCCGGGCGATGATGCGGGACACCTCGGCGGGGGTGTAGAACTGGCCCTTGCTCTTCCCCGACTCGGTGGCGAAGTGCCGCATCAGGTACTCGTAGGCGTCGCCCAGGAGGTCGTCGCCGTCGGCCCTGTTCCCGCGGAAGTCCAGCTCGGGCTTGTCGAAGATGTCGACGAGGTTCGAGAGGCGCTCGATCTTCTCCTTGCCGCTGCCGAGCATGTTGTCGTCGTTGAAGTCGACCGACTCCAGCACGCCCTTGAGCCCGATGGCGTCGCCGAGCCGGGCGAGGATCTTGTTAATCTCCTCGCCGATGTTCTTGCTCGCCCCGAGCGCCACCATGTCGGCGAAGCGAGCCCCCTCCGGCACCCGGAGCCCACCCTCCCCGCTGGCATGGCGGTCGGAGACGTACTTCACGAAGAGGAGGACGAGGACGTAGTCCTTGTACCGCGACGCATCCATGCCGCCGCGCAGCTCGTCGCAGCTCTTCCAGATCGACGAGTACAGCTCGGACTTCTTGAGGGGCATGGCGGCGGCGCATCCTAGCCTGGATTCACCTCGCACAGGATCTATTAACAAATACAATAGCTTGCGCCTCGTTTGAGGGAGCTTGCTCGACCGCAAGCCGAGCATCTCCCTGCGGCCGGCGTACGACAATCGCCGAGCGTGGCAGCTCGACGCGGACGAGGATGATGCGCCCGATGTCGTGCAGACCCAGAAGAACGAGCCGATCGCGTGAGAGTTTGGGTGCATCGGTCGCCACCGAAGTGACCCTAGAGCGCACGGAGAGCCTGGAGAACGCAAGCCCGGGTTTGGAGCCGCCGAGACTGTCCCGTACGTACCGGGCCGAGAAATCGCGAGGAATTTGCACAGATTCATCGCGAGGCCGCGTCTATCCGATGGACGTTCCTCGACGCGTAGGGGAGCGCGTGGGTGACGATGGGTGCACCCAAACACCTAACCGACCCCGCGCGCTTCTTCCTGGAGCCGGTCCAGGCTCGCCACCGCCAGTACGAGGCGTTGCGCGCGTACTTCGTCGAGCATCGACGGTCCGCGGAGGCCGCGCGCAGCTTCGGCTACACCCCGGCCTCGTTCCGCGTGCTTTGCCACCACTTCCGACGCGACGACGAGCGCCTCTTCTTCGTCGAGCCCCACCATGGGCCGCAGCGACAGCCGAAGAAGTCCCGTGCCCGTCGCCTCATCATCCAGATGCGCAAGCGCAACCTGTCGGTCTACGACATCGCCGAAGCGCTGCACGAGCGACACATCGAGCTCAGCCCCACGGCCGTCGCCGAGGTCCTCCGCGAGGAGGGGTTCGCGAAGCTGCCGCGGCGCGGGGACGAAGAGCGTCGCCACGTCGTCCATCCCGACGTCGCCGATCGCGCTGACGTACGCCGGCTCGACCTCGCGCCCAGGGCCTTCGACACGCGCGTGGGCGGCTTGTTCGTGCTGCTGCCCCTCGTCGTCAAGCTCGGCCTCGATCGGCTCGCCGTCGAAGCTGGGTTGCCCGGGACCCAGAGGATCCCCGCCCCCCAGGCGTTGCTCTCGGCCCTCGCGCTCAAGCTGACGTCCATCGAGCGCAAGAGCCACGTGATGGACCTGGTCTTCGACGAGGGCCTGGCGCTCTTCGCCGGGCTCAATGTCATCCCCAAGGCGACGTTCTTCGCGCAGTATGCAGGGCGGCTCGGGCGCTCGACCTCTGTTCGGCTGCTGCGCGGATGGCTCGACCACCTGCGCGCTCACCTCGCGGTCGAGGGAGCGTCGTTCGACCTCGACTTCCACACCGTCCCCTTCTTCGGCGACGACGACTTCATCGAGCGCCACTACCTCCCCCGGCGCAGCCATCGCGACAAGGCGGTGCTCACGTTCATCGCCGAGGACGCCGACAGCGACGTGCTCTGCTACTCCAACGCCGACCTGCGCAAGGGCGAGGAGGGGAACGAGGTCCTGCGCTTCGTCGACTTCTGGAAGGAGACCCACGGCAAGCTCCCCTCGCACCTGGTCTTCGACTCGAAGCTCACGACGTACAGGACCCTCGCGCGCCTGAACGCGATGGGGATCACCTTCATCACGCTGCGTCGACGGTTCCCGGGGCTCAAGCGCCACATGCAGAACGCGCCGCCTGGCGCCTGGCGCGTGGTGGAGCTCGATGCACCCCACCGCAAGTTCCGCCACCCCAAGATCCTCGACGAGAGGATCCACCTGAACGACGACTACACCGAACCCATCCGCCAGATCTGCGCGCGCGGGCTCGGCCACGACGAGCCCACCGTCGTGCTGACCAACGACATGCGCTCGACGGCGGCCACGATCCTCCAGCGCTACGCCCTGCGCATGCTGATCGAGAACAGCCTCGCGGATCAGGTCCACTTCTTCCACGTCGACGCCCTGTCGTCCGCGGTGGCCATGAAGGTCGACTTCGACCTGATCCTCACCGTCATCGCCACCGGCCTCTACCGATTGCTCGGCGCACACCTGCACGGCTTCGAGCACGCCAAGGCCCGCCAGATCTTCCGCCGCTTCCTCGACACCCACGCGAAGGTCGACGTCTCCACGGAGCGCGTCCGCGTGCGCCTGCCTCGCCGCGCTCACAACCCGCTGCTGCTCCACTCCGGCGTGCTCGCGCAACCCGTCGCCATCCCTTGGTGGGGAGGTCTTCCGCTCAAGGTCGAGTTCCCCTGATCGGCATCAAATCCGGTAAGTGTTAATAGATCCTGTGCGAGGTGAATCCAGGCTAAGGAGCGGAGCAGCTTCCATCCGAGCACCTCGTGCCCGGCGTGCGGCACTCGCCCGGGAGCGTGCACAGCTCCACATGGTCGCGGCACTCGGAGAGGTCGGCGTGGCACACGATGGCTTGCACCTCGGCCGAGCCAACCTCGTGGAGACAGCACACCGTGTCGGGCGGGCAGTTGTGCGCCCCCTCGCACGCCGTGATGCCCGCGAGCGGAGGGAAGCCGCCGCGGGGCCGGGGCGTGCGGTGGTCGATCCACCCGTCGACGGGCTCGCAGCGCGGGACGTTGCCGGGGCTCGGGGAGACCACGCAGAATCTCCTTGCCGGAGCGGCAGCGGTGCGCGCCACACGATACGGTCCCCTTCATCGACCCCGCGAAGCTCTCGGGCGAGTGGGCCGCGTCGACCGGCGTCCGGGCGCTCAACCCGCGGATCACGTGCTCGCGCAACCTCGACACGTCCTCCGGCGACGGCGGATCGGTCGGCTCGTACGACGACCCGGACGACGGAGTGGGCACAGCCGGTGCGGAGAGCGCGGCCGGCGTCGTGACCGGCGCGGGCGGCGGGGGAGACGAGGCGCCCGGGAGCACGACCTCCTCGGGCGCGCGCGAGCAGCTCCCCGAGCAGCTCCCAAGGACAATCCCGAGGGACACGAGCGCGATCATCGCGGTCGCGTCACAGCGCTCCCGAGGCCCCGACGCGCGGCTCCTGTGGACCAGCACCACACGGAGGATAGTCCGAGCCTGCTCCACGTGGGTCATCGAGGGCGGTCACGACAACGCCCTCGATCCGAAGGGCAACGCCGTCCTCACCGGCGCGTTCACGCCCACGATCGACCTCGGGTGCGGCCCCATGACGGCGGCCGGGCAGGTGGACCTCTTCGTCGCCAAGCAGGCTCCCTGAGCGCGGCGCCGGCTCCGCCAGGAGCACAAACTTCGCTTCCCGTTGCAAGTGAAGCCGCCCACCATGATAGCGTCTGGGGCGTGCGTGCTCACGTCCACGTGTCTGCCCTTCCGCGCGGCGGGGCGGGCGCTCCCCTCGCCGTCGACGTGGTGCGCTCGGCGGATCGGGGGGAAGCTCAACCTGACGGTCGTCGCCAAGGCGACGCTCTCCCTCGTCCACCAGAGCGCGGCCCACCTCGAGGCCCCGGCGGAGCTGGTGCGGCGCGACCGGCACTGGGAGATGAACCCCGCCCGCAGCCTCGAGGCCGCGAGCGACCTCGCGCCCTACCGGCCGAAGGCGGACGTCACCCTCTTCGGCCACGCGTACAACCCCCCGGGCCAGCCGCGGCCCGCCACCTCGGTGCGCCTCGGCGTCTTCGGCCAGCGGCCGAATCTTCGTGAAGACGGTGCAGGTGTTCGGCGAGCGGGTCGGCCCGGGCCCGGGCGCCGTCCGGCCCTTCCAGCGCATGCCCCTCGTCTACGAGCGGGCGCTCCGCACGACCGACAACCCGCTCGGGAGCGAGAGCCCCAACCTCGTCAACCCGAGCGATCGCGCGCAGCCCATCTCGTTCGGGCCGGTGTCGAGCTACTGGCTCCAGCGCCGGCGCGCGCTCGGGGGGCTGGCGAGGGAGGCGCTGGAGGCCGACGTCCTCGAGCTGCCGGAGGGGTTCGACTGGTCCTTCTTCCAGAGCGCGCCGTCGGACCAGCAGATCGCGTACCTGCGCGGCGACGAGTGGATCGTGCTCGACGGGATGCACCCTGCGCTGTCGCGCTTCCAGTCGAGGCTGCCCTCCGCGGTGGTGACGGCGCGCGTGTACGGCCCGGGCGGGGGCCAGGGCTACCCGATGGAGCTGATGGCCGACGGGCTGGCAATCGACGCCGACCGGCAGGCGTGCTGGGTCACCTGGCGGCGGAGCTTCCCCGTCGACAGCGAGGAGGCGGCGGCGAGGCTCCGCATCCTGGTCGCCCTCGCCCTGCCGGAGGAGCAGATCGCATGGCCCGACCTGCCCGCGTACGACGCGATCCGCGCGCCCGCTCCGCCTGCGGCACCTGCTCCGCCCCGATCCCTGCACCGCCTCCGTCGGCGCCCGCGCGCGCAATCCCCACCGCTCCCCCGTCGGCGCCCACCCGGGTCCAGCCGGCGGCAGAGCGAAGCAGCGAGACGGCGATGATCGACGCCGCCGCGCTCGCCGCCGAGGCGCTGCCCTTCCTGGCCGAGCTCGAGGCACGGCGGGCCGGGATCCCGGCGCCGCCGCCCTCGGTGCCGGAGGGTCCGCCGCCCGCGCCGTCCTCGCGGGGCGAGGAGACGCGCGGCTTCGCGGTGGCGTCGCTGGGCGACGTGCTCCCGTTCCTCCGGGGAGCCTCCCTGGACGACGTCCCGGCGGCCGCGCCGCCGTCGGCGCCAATCCCTCGGCTGATCGCGGACGACACCACCACCGACGCCTCGCCCCGCAGCTCGCAGACCTTGCCGTTCACGCGCGCGCCGGCTCCGATCACCGAGGCGCCCCCCGCGCTGCCGCCGCCGATCCCGGACATGCCCATCCCCCCGAGGAGGGTACGGCGCAGATCTCGCTGGCCGCGATCGCCGCCGCAGCGGGCCGCCTCCCGTTCGGCGCCCCGCCTCCCCTGCCCTTCGCGCCGCCAATCAACCCGGCGCCGCCGCCGCAGTACACCGGGCCGTCGGGCCTCCCATTCGCCGCGCCGCCGCCGCCGTCCTCCTCGGCTCTCCCCTTCGCCGCGCCGCCGCCGTCCTCCTCGGCTCTCCCCTTCGCCGCGCCTCCGCCCTCGCAGCCCTCGGCAGCTCTCCCCTTCTCCGCGCCTGCCGCGCCCCCACCTCCCGCGCTCGCCGGGCTTCCGTTCGTGCCGGCGGCCGTGCCGTTCCCTGTAGCAGCCACGGTTCATCCGCAACCCGTTCCCGTTCCCGTTCCCGTTCCCGATTCCTACGGCGTTTCGGGAGCGGGAGCGGGGAGCGGGAACGGGAGCGGGAGCGGGAACGGGGACGCGCCCGGCACGGAGGGCCATCGGCGCCGTGCCGGCGAAGCCGCCTCCGCGGATCACGCCCGAGGTCCCGGTCACCAACCGGACGCCGCTCCTGCTCTGGACCTTGCCCTGGCAGGTCAAGCCGCCGCAGGACGTGCTCATCGTCGTGGTCAAGGGCACGTTCAATCTCGACCCGGACGGCCCCGTGCGGCTGCGCGGCGCGAGCGACTCGCCCAATGGCGACGTCCACGTCGACGACGACCAGCAGAAGAGCGTCCTCTACCCGTCGGACTTCGCGATCTTCAAGCCCAAGGCCGACGTCATGCTCGTGGGGCACGCGTACCCGCCCGGCGGCGCGGGCCCGGCGGGGCGCGTCACGTTCCGCTTCGGGAGCGGGGCGAGCCGCTTCGACCGGACCGTCCACGTGCTCGGGGACCGGCGCTGGAAGCCGGGGCTCGTCGCGAACGGGATGACGGATCCGCGCCCTTCGAGAAGATGCCGCTCACCTGGGAGCGGGCCTTCGGCGGTCCACGCTTCGAGAAGAACCCCGTGGGCGCAGGGCACACGGGGGCCGCGAAGGGCGCGGAGGGCACGCCGCCGGTGGCGCTGCCGAACCTGGAGGAGCCCGGCAAGGGCATGACCGCGCCGACGGACACGCCCGATCCGATCTGCTTCGCGCCGATCGCCACGGGCTGGAAGGAGCGCTGGTCCAAGCTCGGGACGTACGACGCCCGCTGGCTCAAGACGCGCTGGCCCTTCTTCCCGGAGGACTTCGACTGGGCGTACTTCCAGTCGGCGCCGCCGCAGCAGCGGCTCGACCACCTGAAGGGGGACGAGCCCTTCGAGATCGTGGGCGCGCACCCGCAGCACACCGCGATCCGCGGCCGCCTCCCCGGCATGCGCCCCCGCTGCTTCCTGCACCGGACCGACGAGGCGGGCGGCGGTTTCGAGGAGGTGCGGCTGGTGCTCGACACGGTGACGTCGAGCCCGACGAGATGAAGGTCAACGTCGTCTGGCGCGGCATGATCGAGGCGAGCGAGGACGAGGCGCCGGAGCTCGCGGCGCTGTTCCTGATGAAGGAGGAGGCGGGGAGAAGCCGGCCACGCTCGCGCAGGCGCGCGATCGCTTCCTCGCCGCCCTGGTGCCGAAGGAGGCCGTCGCCGCCGAGCCGGAGGACGAGGCGACGGCGGCGGCGAACGACGCGCCCCCGGTGCGCGACGACGACGTGGTCGCCGCCATCGAGGCGGAGGGGAAGAAGCGGAGGCGCAGATCGCGGAGGTGCTCGGCGCGAAGGGGATGGCGGGCGGCCCGGTGGGCGCGCCGCCGCCTGCGCCGGACCCGGCGGCGATCGCGGCGACGCTCCGCGCGGGGGGCGCGAGCGACGAGGACGTGGCGCGGCTGCTCGGAGGCGCTGGGCCCGGAGGAGCGCCCGCGACCGTTCCGCCGAAGGACGTGCGGGCGCGTGTGATGCGCAAGCTCCAGGCGAACGAGCCCTTCGAGGGGGAGGACCTCTCCGGCGCGGACCTCTCCGCGCTCGACTTCTCGGGAAGAACCTCGCGGGCGCCAACCTCAAGCAGGCCCGCCTCGCGGGCGCGGTGTCTACCCGGCCGATCTCTCGGGCGCGCAGATGACGGGCGCGGACCTGACCGACGCGCACCTGGGGGAGGCGAACCTGACGGCGCCAATCTCTCGGGCGCGGCGCTCCCGCGGCGAACCTCACGGGCGCGTGCGTACACCAGGCGAGCTTCGGCGCGGCCTCGGGGGAGATGGCGTGCTTCTACGGGGCGCGCGGGGGCCAGGTGGGTTCGACGGGGCGAAGCTCGCGAAGGCCGACTTCCGCGAGGCCGAGCTGCCGGCGGCCGACTTCAGCGGGGCCGACCTCGGCGGCGCGGTCTTCGAGAAGGCGCAGATGGCGCAGATGCGGCTCTTCGGCGCGCAGGCGGCGGGGCGAAGTTCGACGGCGCGAAGATGCCGGGCGCGCGGGCCGACGGGGGGGTCTTCCCGTCGGCGTCGTTCAAGGCCGTCGAGGCGCCCGATTCGATCTGGGAGCGGGCCGACCTGTCGCTGGCGACGTTCCAGGGCGCGCAGCTCGCCGGGGCCGGCCTGTCGCGCATCAAGGGCCAGGGGGCGAACTTCAGCGGGCGGAGGCTGAAGAAGTCGAAGCTCCGCCGGGCGAAGCTGGAGGGCGCGCGCTTCCTGAAGGCGAACCTGATGGCGGCGACCCTCGAGCGCGCGCGACCTGACCAGCGCCGACCTCCGCGGCGCGAACCTCCACGGCGCCGAGACGCTCAACGCGAAGATGCCCGGCGCGAAGCTCGATCTCGCCATCGTGACCAAGACAGAAGCTGAAAGGACGATCGTGATCCGCACCCGCGCCGAGCTGGAGAAGCGCCTGGCCTCGGGGCAGAGCCTCCAGGGCGAGACGATCGAGGGCTTCGACCTCGACGGGTTCGAGGGCAAGGGCCTCTCGGCCGACCACACGACGTGGCGATCCATGAGCGCGCGCGGCGCCAAGCTCCAGGGGTCGTCGCTCGTCGGCGCCCGGATCGAGTCGGTCGACTTCTCGGGCGGAGCTCACCGGGTCGAACCTGACGAAGCTGGACGCGGATCCCGGCGAGCGCGGGTACCCGAGCGTCTTCGTGGGGACCGTCTTCGACGACTGCGCGCTGTCCGGCGCCTCGTTCGCGCGGGCGAGGCTCGACGGCGCCCGCTTCGGGCAGTGCCTGATGCTCGGCGCGGTGCTCTCGGGCGCCTCGGCGACGCGCGCGACGTTCGCCGGGAGCCTCCTCTCCAGTGCGCGGCTCGACGGCGCGAACCTGGCCGAGGCGCGCCTCGACGACGCCGTCGTCGATCAGGCCGACCTCTCGCGGTCGAACCTGTCGGGGGCGAGCCTCCGGCAGGTGATCCTGACCGAGACGCGCTTCGAGGGCGCGCACCTCGCCAGGCCGACCTCACCGACGCCACGGTCGCGCAGGTCGACTTCCGCGTGCACGGCGTCCCCCGCTCGCTCGCGGGGGCGGACGCGACCGGGGCCCAGCTCGGCGCCGCCGACCTCCGGCAGACGGACCTCCGGGGCGCGCGGCTCGCGGGCGCCGGGCTCGAAGGGGCGAACCTCGCCGGCGTCGACGCCTCGGCCGCCGTCCTCCAGGGCGCCTGCCTCTCGGGCGCGATCCTCACGGGCGCGAACCTCTCCCGGGCGGACCTCTCCAGCGCCGACCTGACGCGCGCCAATCTCGGCGGCGCCACCCTCGCCGGCGCCTCGTTCCGGGCGCACGCCTCGGAGGGGCGAACCTGCTGAGCGCGAACCTCGCCGGCGCCGTCTGGAAGGGCGCGGACCTCGGGGGCGCGTACCTCGGGGCGTGACGTTCAAGCGGGCGAACCTCGCGGGGGTGCGGCTCGCCGGGTCGAACTTCGCCGGGCTCGATCTGGAGGAGGCCGACTTCCACGGCGCCGACCTCGGCGGCGTCAACTTGCGGGGGGCGAGGCTCGTCCGGACCAACCTCTCGGGCGCGAGGCTCGCCGGCGCGGACTTCGAGGGCGCGCTCCTCGACCACACGCTGTTGGAGAAGGCGGACCTGTCGCGCGCCGCCTCGGCGGCGCCGACCTGCGCACCGCGGCGCTCAGCGGCTGCGTCCTCACGGGGCCGACCTGCGGGGGGTGAAATTTTCAAGGCCAACCTGATGGGCGTGGACCTGACGCAAACGGCCGTCGCGGGCGCGTCGATCGTGCAGGACGCTCCTCAAGGGCGCCCGGCGCCGGGCGTCGACTTCACGGGCTGCGACCTCACGCGCTCCATGCTGTCGGAAGCGGACCTGACGGGGGCGAAGCTGGACGGGGTGGTCGCGAAGCAGGTGGCTTCGAGGGTCGAAGCTCGACCAGGCGCGGATGCGCGGCATCAAGGGCGCCGCCGCCAACCTGAAGGTGCGAGCTTGGACGAAGCGAAGCCTACATGGCGCACAGCTCCCCGATGCGTGCCTGGAGGGCGCCAGGATGCGCAAGGCCATGGCCGAAGGCGCGGATTTCACGCGCGCCCGGTCGTGAAGGCCGACCTCCGGGTGCCCTCCTCCGGGGGGCGGCGTGCAAGTGGGCCGATTTCTCTCACGCGCATATCGAAAACGCGGACCTTCGTGACGTAGACTTGGAGGGAGCACGCACACCGGGCCTTCGCGCTGGCGCGAAACTGCGGGGCGCCAACACGAAGGATTCCAGGAAACCGATCCCGAGCGCGCACGCGCGGAAGACTCAAGCCCGGATAGGTGACCATGAACAGCCGGAGAACCAAGGCTCAATCGCGATCGGCCTCGCCCGAGATCATCGGCGGGGTGCGCGCGGCCACGATCGTGGAGCTGGGAAAAGGCGCGGCGTATCGGTGCGCGTCGGCGTGACGGACGCGGGGCCGATCCCGCTCTCGAGAATGTTCTCTCTTTGTAGTTGTCTATCGTGAGTAAACGCATTTCGACGATGAGTTCGAGAATTGATGATATTCAACGATCTTGTTTCGATGGTGATTCACAAACACTCTGGTGTTTGACTTTCAATCGATTGATTTGTGATTTGATCGGTGCAGCAATCGATCGTTGTATTCGAAATCATCCATTGGATAAAACCATTTGGCTTCAACGATTAGAACAAATGTCTTGGCGTGATGGTTTCACAGAACAAATGTTTCGTCGTCTCCAACAGATCACTGAATTCGTTTGTAGTCGATTGGCAACACGAAAAGGACCGAAGAAGAACAATAATAACAACATCGATGAGGTTTGTTAAAGATAAATGCTTGTCTCCAGATGTTCGTTGATTTCTTGTTGTCTCAGGAACTCGCTGCTCTGCAATATTTGGCCAGTTCATTGATCACTGTCGCTGTCCCTATTCCACGAATGTTCTTCCAAAAACTACAAAACACCGTTGTTCAAGTAACACAACGAACGATTTTAGTCCGTCCTGAAATTTTCATCTCTTTTACAGTTGGTCGTTTCTCCGAATGAGAATGAAGATCGGCCCGTTCACGAATCCGATGCTTTGTTACCTGTTCAGATTCACGGAGAAATCAGTGCGACTTATCATCGAATGCCGTTGCGAACGGTGAAACAAGTTTTTGTCGAAGTATTGACGAACGAACAAATGCATAAGAAAAACAGGACGAAGACGCCACGCGTCGATCAGGTCGGTTCTCTTCGATAGAAATCAGCGATCAATTGATCAATGACAGTTTAGATCGTCAACGACGAATCGTATCGTGGGGCGAAAGCATCGTTATTCTCTGCGGACTCGTCGCAAACTAAACCGACTGATCACGAAAATGATCATTATGAAAATATCATTCTCAATGAAGAATTGAAAGATAATCGATTTCATGCTGGTTTTATTCTTCATCTGGGCAGTGTGACCAATTACAATATCCATGTACGTGTTTCATTTGAAGATAATAATGGACAACGATGGACCGATGTGGCGGAAAAGACTATCTGTATCAAGTGAGATCATTGTCTGATTTTTCTTCTCTGATGATCATTTGTTTTAGATTGAACAACCGACGACGGTCTACGTTCCACTCCAACAACTCGGCCAAACCCTCTGCTTCCAACTCAAACCCGTCCAACCGGTGCTACTCACTGAAATCTTTGATATTGTTCATGGTTCCATCGTTTGACACTTCTCTTTCTGATTGAAATCTTTTTCTCTTCAACATAAAAATAAATTATACCCTGACATAGTCAATAGATGTCGTTGTGGATTAATCAGCTTATGTCTCGGAGGTTGACGGACGTGTTTTCATTGGTGCTCGAACGTGCATCACAAATAAATTATTCTTCTCACCCTCAGTTATTCTTCTTGTGCTTCCTAACGCTAACATTGCACGCACAACATATCTATTTTGAAGATAGTGAGTAATCAATAGATTGTCGATTTGACTCTCTATAAACACAGAGAGAGAGGGAGTGATGCAGAGGAAGAGAAATACCAGAACGCGAAGACAAACAAAAAAGAAGAGAATGAAAAAAGTCGAGACGAATAATGAGGCCAAAATAGCAAATAGACTCGATGAGTTTGTAGACCACGAACACGTAGATAATTATTTGTACAAGATGTACATCGAGTTGAATTGAAGTTTTCTTTTTGTTCATTTTTAGATCTTGCGATGAGCAACGAAATCAAAGAGAATACACAATAGCCATACTCAGGAGACCATTGAAGAAAAAAACGAAGAAGAACAATTAGAAACAACGGAGAACAACGTTCAAGATGAACCGATCAACGACGAAGCACCAACTGAACCGATCGATGATCAACAAGAGATCGAACTACCATCGAGTGTAACCCCTCCTACTGAAGAAATTCCGACGATCGTTGTTACTTCTGACGTCATCAATGAGAATGAAGACGAGCCATTAACAACACCTGCATCCGACGACAATGCCGATTTTGCTTCGCCCTCAGAAGAAACCACTGTTTTACCAGTTCAATCCGAAGCATCGTCGAATCATCTTGATCAACTTCCTCCTTTGCTTCAAATTATTGACCATAAATCGAACAAAGAAGCGAGTTTAGCTCTGTTTAACAAGGTTTGTACGAAGGTCGAGAAAATAAAAAACAAAGTTTCGCCCTGTTTAGCTTGTCAAAGGAGATTTTGATCTAGATAAAAATTACATAATTCAAAACATTGAAAATCTCTCAGAATTATTTTCTATTTTTAATAAAATGTCATCTTCATTACAAGCCGAAATTCTCAGTGTATTAATTGGTATAATGCGTAAAAGTGAACGAAATTTATTAGCATCAATCGATGCGCAAATATATGGAAAGTTTTAAAATTATTAAATGAAATTGATGATGATGTTGTAGCAGATCTATTAGTTGATATTCTAACTGTTTTAACATCATTAACAATTAATGTTAATGAATTGAAACTGCTTTTACGATATTTGAAAACTGAAAATCGAATTTGGGTAAAAATGAAAAATTTGTTTTTTGATTATTTAAAATTTGTTTTTCTTTTTTAGAAAAAATATGCAGTTAAATTATTGAATATATTTGAAAAATCTTCCATATCGACATGGACCGGATGAATTTTTTAATTTTCCCGGTCGAAATGGTTCAGGATTAGTTTTACCACCAATAAAAACATGGCCATATCAAAATGGTTTTACAATAGCAACATGGTTTAGTATTGATCCGGTTGCGAATAGTGTTATCGAAAAAGAAAAACCTTATCTATACTGGTTTTGTACATCAAAAGGTCATGGTTATACGGCACATTTTGTCGGCAATTGTTTGGTTATTTCATATTCGAAATTAAAAGAAAAAGCTTTTCAACATTGTATTCAATATGAATTTAAACCACGAGAGGTAATTGAAAATATTGTTTATAGAATAATACATTCATCTGATTAAAATTTTTTTTCTTTTAGTGGTATATGATAACATTTGCTCATCAATATCATCGTTGGGGTAAAAGTAGTATTCATTGTTATATAAATGGTCAACTTGTTTCCAATACATATTTTCCCTGGAGTATTGAAAGTGGCGATATATTCGATAAATGTTATATAGGTTGTACACCGGAACGCAATGATTTAACAAGTTTTTCTGGTCAATTATCAACATTTTATTTATTTAGTTTATATTTAGAACCATTAATTGTTCAAGGTTTATATAAATTAGGACCTGCATATAAAAATCAATTTAAATTTGAAAATGAAAGTGCACATGTACTATCTGAACACAACGAAAAGCAATGTATGATGGAAAATTAATGAATTCAATTGTATTTAATTATAATCCAATTGCTTGTGAAGAACAACTTGTTTTACAAGCTGGACCAAAAACAAATGTTTCATATTTTGTTCATACAGCTCATGCACAAATGTTAAGTAATGTTAGATCAGTTATAACACATTCGATTTATTCAACATTACATTCTGTTGGTGGTATTCAAGTTTTTTTTCCATTATTTGGTCAATTAGATCATCAACAAATCGATGGATTCAATTAATTATAATGTTTGTTCAATACTTCTTACGACTCTATGTGAATTAATCGAACGTTCATATACAATTCAACATCAAATGCTTAATTCAAAAGGTTTTCTTGCTATTGGATATCATCTTGAAAAGGTACGACGATCGATTTCAATGCGCCAGAAATGCCATGATGTTGTTCGTTTAGGCCTCGAAACAACATATCAATATGGATGTGTTAAATGCTCTCATCTCATTGACCACTTATTTCGTGAAAATCCAAAGCAAAAATAGTCCATTATTGTTGAAACAATTGTTCGTTCATATTTTCTTCAATCCAGCGATTTGGATCTATTGTTCAGTCGATGCAAGACGACATTGAATAGCCAGCAGATCGTTATTTCATTCGATTCTCTTTTTCTAGGTTCAAATGCGTTTGTACACGTATTTAGCAGCTGAATTCGTCACTTTTGCGGAGATTTATTATTTGATTCAACCGATCAGTGGAATTGTACAAACTTTACACACGATCAAATATTTCTATTGGATTGTTGATCCAAGTCATCGCAGTGGTTATCAACCGAAAGGCTGTGGTAAGTGATTGAATGTCATCGTCACTTCTCTATTGATTTTCATCCTGCAGATGGACATCGACCCATTCGTGAACACATCGTCGAGATGCGACGTTACATGTTATTTTATTTGAAACAACTTATTATTAGTAGTTCGGGAACTCAGGAAGATGAACTCCAAGCGATACTTAACTATTTTCATACGGTTCATGAAGTAATAACGAGAAGATTAGTTCTCGAATAAACTATTCCTTTCTGAAGGATGAAAATCTAATTGATGTATTAGATATGGCGGTCAATCTGATGTCGGAACATCCAAAAGCGATGGTACCTGCATTTGATCGTCGACAAGGATTAAGGTAGAGAAATTCGCTAATAAAGAACATATCCATTGAAATTCTCATTGTTTTAGAACGGTGTTTAAACTATTGTCAAGTAGTAGTGAATCAACTCGTTTACAAGCTTTGAAATTATTTGGTTTTTTTCTTCAACGAAGTACATTGAAGTGAGTGAGAAGATCTGTTCGTTATTTATTACAAAAGTTCGATTCGTCTCATTCAGACGAAAACAAGACTCGATGCAACCTCATAATCTATTTTCACTATTGGCGGATCGACTTTTACTTCATCCAAATGGGTTTACGATGGCTACATATAATATTTTATTTGAAGTAATACGAATAAATTATTGTCGAAATAATCGTCTTCGAGTTGTTTTATTTCTCCATAGATACTTGTGGAAAAAGTAAGTGGTCCTGACGATAGAAAAGCGTACGTGCAGAAATCACGGGTGAATGGAAAATTGAGAGAATTCGCGTAAGTAGATCACATGATCTTTGGGGAGAAGAAAAATGTAATACTTTGATTTTTTCAGCAATGATCAAAGTGATCGATACATTACTGTCGAAATGTATCCAGATAATATTCATCTCATATGAAATAAAGACTCGTTTTCTTGATGATATGATATTTCTTTCATCGGCTAGTAGAGAAAATCGACGGTAAGAGAAAAGAATTGTTCTTCATTTGTTTTCAATTCGTCGTTGCTTGTAGAATTATTTTACAGATGTCGGTTTGGCAAGATTATTTACTTGGCTCTTGCTTATATTTATCCAGTCAAACGAACATCAAACGGAAGTCTACGGATCGGGTATTTGGATTATTCAAAATTTGTACTTACGACCATGCGATTAAATATGAATTTGGTGGATCGAGAGTTTGGATTGATACATTATCGATTTTACATGGACGAGTGAGATTATCATCGATCGATGCTGATGAAGAAAACAACGATCATTGATTCTAGGTTACAAAAGAAGATTATTATCGAAAGATTAATCAGATGGTAGAAAATATGAAAGATGAAGATGAGTATGAAGTAAGAATGTCATTTGAGAAGTAATCGATTAAAAGAAGTTGGAATATGTTTCGAGAACCAGCACCTCAACACCAATAGCTAGTGGATCACAGACACCGAACGATGGACAATCAGATTCAACAGTGACAAGTGAGTTCATAGATTTCATTAATTGAAACATGGAATGAAGTTCATTTCCTTACATTAAGGATCTACTTCCAATCGTCAAGTGTTCAATAAAAACAATCAATTACCACCATTGTCCATATCTGAATTTAAATATTCTCCAATGCATATTCGTCTAGTCTACATAGTGTTTTCGATTCGATCGAAACCGATGTTCGTGCATGGCGATCGTATGTTTTCAAACATTTATCACATCCTCAAGTCGATCGTCTCGATTCTTCTAGTGATCCAACTAAACCAATAACTGATGCGATTAATCATGCAGATAATCAAATCTTTTGTACCAATATCGTTCATATTATATCTCAAATAGGCTGATATTTTATGTAATGCATGTGGTGGTCTTTTACCATTACTTGCCAGTGCAACATCTGCATCGGTAAATTGATTGAAATGTTTTTTTCTTTTTCAATAAGTTTGTTGTATTTTTTTTAGCATGAAATTGAAATATTAGAAAATACTGAAGGTTTATCACCAGTTGGATGCATTGAAAATATTAAAACGTGTGATGAGCTTAACTGATTTATTTATTCTTGCGAACAGTGCGAGTTTTGCCGAACTTGAACAAGAGAAAAATATGCCGAGTGGAGGAATTTTAAGACAATGTCTTCGTATTAAGTAAGTAGCAAATCGATGAGTTTTTATTGTTAATTTAAGTATATTAGAATTTTTTTCTAGCAATGACAACTGCTGTTCGTCATTGTATGGAATGTCGTTTTCAACGATTTGATCCTTCACTAAAACATTCTCAACCTTCACAACCATCAAAAACTCCAATGAAAGATCCAATTGAATCAATATCTTGAATTAACTTATTTAATAAATTCTCCACAAGAAAATCATGATCATGATGAAACTATTTGAAAGTTTAATTACTTCATTTATTAAAAATCCTGAATCAGTTTTACAAGATATTAGATATTCAACGTTTACGAGCTATTATCTATCGTGATGTGGTAAGACAAGATCGAAGTAAAGCTGGCAAAAACGTTGTCGTTGTCGTGGTAAATTTAAGCAATATTTTTCTTTCTTTGCATGCTATTATTTGTTTGGATGTATGTTGGGTCTTTTTTGACGAATTCCGATTAGATTAGATATAAACGTTTTTTCTTGTTCATATAGGATGATACAAAACAATCTCAATTCATTAGCTTTAGCTATTGTTTATTTTGTTTCAGTATTGATGGTATCAAGATATCGTGATATTATCGAGAACAACCAAGGAAGACTTTCACGAACGACATCAGTGAATGGTGCGACAGTGACTGTTCGCAATGGTGAGTTCAGACAAACGATGAAATCGTAATCGAAATTTTCTATTGTTTAGGATCGACAAACGATGGACATAGTGATACAGCTGGCGATGTCAATGGTGTGACGACGAGCCATAAGAATGACAATGCAGAAGCAGACAATCAAAGCGATTCAACAGCTGATGGTGCAATCCCCTCTGTCGTTGCCGACGAAAACAATGGCGATCCCACTCAAATGGGTAAAATTCATATCCTCGAGGCTCATTCTTGTTTCGACGTCTTTTTCTCTTCCGTTTAGCGAGTATTTCCAGCATTCCGGTCGTTGACTCTTCAACAGTCGACAAGAGACGTCTGACCGAATCGAAACTTCCGGAATATCCTAAGGCCAATTTCAACACGGCTGAACCTTCTGTGATGAACATCAGCGAAAGATTAGAACGAACTTTGGCAAATATTGCCCCGCTTCAGTGTCACCGTCGATGATGAGCATCGTGTTTTGTAATTGGTATTGTTCAGTTAATTGCGGGTTTGAGGCCACAAGAGTGGCCAGTCCAGTGACGCCCATTAGTTAATCAAGGGATGAGAAGGACGATTTCGTAAACGAGTCGGCGGCCGGGGGGGGGGGGGGAGAGAGAGAGAGAGAGAGAGAGAGAGACAGATAAATAATAATAATGGCGGCGTGTTTGTTGCATTGCACATAGTTAATAATTAATCGGCAGCGGCGGTGTTGTTGCGTTGTGATGCGTGCATTGAAGAAAGTAGGGGGCAGCGTTGGTTTTCCCCTGGCGGTGTGCGGCGGCGTGAAGACGATCGTTGTCAGAATGGTTGAGCCGGGCGTGTACTGGAATTCGGAATCGCGACATCGGCTCCTGCGCGTAGGCGCGGGCGTTGAAGACAGGGTATTATAACCCCAATAATTGGTGAGGCCGCGGTCCGCGAGATAGGCGTCGTCCACGAAGCGGTGAATGGGCAGGATTTCCACCGTCGTCACGCCGAGGCGGCGGAAATGCCGCAGCATCGGTGGCGAGGCGAGGCCGCGGAAGGTGCCGCGCGTCTCGGGCGGCAGATCGGGGTGCAGGCGTGTCAGGCCGCGCACATGGGCCTCGTAAATCACCGTCCGTTCCCACGGCACGGCGGGCGGGATTATCCCGGCCCGGGCGCGAAGGCCGGGTCGATCACCCCGATCTGCCGCCCGAGACGCGCGGCACCTTCCGCGGCCTCGCCTCGCCACCGATGCTGCGGCATTTCCGCCGCCTCGGCGTGACGACGGTGGAAATCCTGCCCATTCACCGCTTCGTGGACGACGCCTATCTCGCGGACCGCGGCCTCACCAATTATTGGGGTTATAATACCCTGAGCTTCTTCGCACCCGCCCGGCGCTATGCGCAGGTAGCCGAGACCGCTTATTCCGAATTCAAGGAGATGGCCGCCCGGCTGCACGATTCCGGGAATCGAGATCGTTCTCGACGTCGTCTACAACCACACCGCCGAAGGCAACGAGCGCGGCCCCACGCTCTCCTTCAAGGGCATTGATAATGCAAGCTACTATCGCCTGCTGCCGGATCAGAAACGCTACTATATCAACGATACCGGCACGGGAAACACCTTCAACCTCAGCCACCATTCGGTCATCCGCCTGGTTACCGACAGCCTGCGCTACTGGGTGACGGAAATGCATGTCGACGGCTTCCGCTTCGACCTCGGCACCATCCTGGCCCGCGAGCCGCATGGCTTCGATGAGCAGTCAGGCTTTCTGAAGGCTGTGCAGCAGGACCCGATCCTGAGCGCCGTCAAGCTCATCGCCGAACCCTGGGATTGCGGGCCGGGCGGCTATCAGGTGGGCGGATTCCCGCCGGGCTGGGCGGAATGGAACGACAAGTTCCGCGACACCGTGCGCGGCTTCTGGAAGGGCGATGACGGGCAGATCGGCGAACTCGCCTCCCGCATCACGGCGTCGGCCGATATTTCGGCCACCGCGGCCGCAGGCCCTCAGCCTCGATCAACTTCATCACCGCGCATGACGGTTTCACGCTGTACGATCTCGTCAGCTACAATGACCGGCACAATGAGGCGAATGGCGAGAACAACCAAGGATGGCCATTCCCATAATCTGAGCTGGAACTGCGGCGCGGAAGGCCCGACCGACGATCCCGAAATCCGTGGCCTGCGCATCCGCCAGATGCGCAACATGCTGGCGACGCTCTTTCTCTCCAAGGGAACGCCGATGCTGCTGGCCGGGGACGAGATGCTGCGCACCCAGCAGGGCAACAACAACGCCTATTGCCAGGACAATGAAATCAGCTGGCTGAACTGGGAGATGGGGCCGGAGGCGGACGCGATGACGCGCTATGTCGCGCGCCTCTCGGCGCTGCGCCGTCGCTTCCCCGTGCTCACGCGCGGTCGCTTCCTCAACGGCCAATGGGATGAAGCGCTCGGCCTCAAGGATGTCACCTGGCTCGCGCCCGATGCGACCGAAATGGCGGAGGACCAATGGGCCGAAGCCCATGCCCGCTGCATGGGCGTGCTGCTGGACGGGCGCGCCCAGGAAACCGGCATCGTGCAGCGCGGCCGCGATGCGACGCTGCTGCTCATCCTCAACGCCTATCACGACGTCGTCGAATTCATCCTGCCCGAGGTCATCGGCGGTCGCGAATGGCGCCTGCTGGTCGATACCAACCTCGCGGACGAGACAATGGAGAGCGAGCCGCTTTTCGCCTTTGACCATGGCTACGAAGTGACGGGGCGTTCGCTGCTGCTCTTGGAACTCGTGCTTGACCCGTCCTACGGCAGCGCGCGCACGAAGCAGAGGGCCCTGCACGTGACGCCGAAGCCAGCGCCCGCCGCCCTTGCCGTGGCGGACGACGCCGCCCGGACCCAGACACCCTATCCGGCAGCAGAGCCGGAGGAAATCCCTGCCTTTGTGGACGAGATGGAGCTGGAGCTGGAGTTGGAGCCGGAAGCGGACCGGCCCGAGGACGAGCCGGAACCGGTGGGTACGGATAAGGGACAAGAAAAAGGGGAGGCCTGACGGCCTCCCCTTGCTGTCTTCGGGCCGCGACCGGCCCGGTCAGTCGGCTTGCGTGAAGCCGGCGCCGTCGGCTTCCATCTTGCAGGCATAGAAGCCGTGGCTCGCCGCATTGGGCGCGCCCGACTGTAACAATCTTGTATGTCGTGTGGATGCCGTCGGACCAGACGATGGTATCGCCGGGGCAATGATCCTCGGCCGCGGCAATGGTCGAGAAGCGATGATGCGCGCCGAGACCGGTCGTGGCGCCCATCGACGCGCTCTGCGCAGACGGCGTCTGTGCGAAGGCGGAGGCGCTGACGGCCAGCCCCCCGAGAAGCGCGATGGCAGGCAGAATCCTGGTGCTGGTCAAGGCGAGGTCTCCTCTATTGTCTTGCGGCTGCGCCGCTCCCTTACTCCGAATTGGCGCGATCGCGCCGCTTTGCAAGTGCCGTCGCAGCGGAGGAGGAAGCCGCCCCGGCGGGTTGATGCTTGCAAAGTCGAGACATTCACCCGGGCGGGGGAGTTGCGGCCTGCGTCGCCGGTAGGCGGGGAATCCCGGGGCACCCGCGGTAAGGAAGAGAAATTTTGGTGAAGTAACAGGTCGCGAATTGATCCGGGCTCGTAATACATAGAGTTTCGGGCCGAGGCATCCGTGCCACCATCACGACACTTTGACACCACGAAATGCCCCTGTACATTAGGTGTTATGTCGCGTCAGTCTCGTCCCGAGTTTCCGTCCCCCGTCTTCATCACCGACAGCGCGGCGCTTGCGGCGCTCTGCGACGCGGCTGGCCGGGGAACCGTTCGTCACCATAGACACCGAGTTCATCCGCGAGCGCACCTATTGGCCGGAGCTTTGCGTGGTCCAGCTCGGCGGGGCCGACGACGTCGCCGTGGTCGATGCCCAGGCGGAGGGCTCGACCTGGCACCCCTCGGGGCACTGCTTGCGAATGAAGCGGTAACCAAGGTTTTCCATGCGGCCCGGCAGGACGTCGAGATCTTCCTGCTCATGTTCGGCGCGACACCGACGCCGATCTTCGACACCCAGATCGCCGCCATGGTGGCGGGATTCGGCGATCAGGTCGGCTATGACGCCCTGGTCTCCGCCCTCACCGGCGCGCAGATCGACAAATCCCACCGCTTCAGCGACTGGTCGGCGCGCCCGCTGTCGGCCTCGCAGCTCGCTTATGCGGCGGCCGACGTGACGCATCTGCGGATCGTCTACCAGAAGCTCCTGACGCGGCTGGCACGCGAAGGACGGCGGCCGATTGGGTGCAGGAGGAAATGGCGGCCGCTGACCGACCCGGCCCTCTACCGGGCCGGATCCGGAAGCGATGTGGCAGCGAGTTGAAACTCCGCCCCAACAGCCGCCGGCAGGCCGGCCTGCTCCGCGCCATCGCCGCCTGGCGGGAACGCGAGGCGCAGCGCGTCAATATCCCGCGCGGCCGGCTTGCTGAAGGACGAGGCGATTCCGGAAATCGCCGCCCTCGCCCCGGATGATGCCGAGGCGTTGACCCGCGCGCGCGGCATGACCCGCGGCTTCGCCGAAGGCAAAAGCGGGCATCCTTGCTCGCCGCCATCGCGGAGGCCAAGGCGCTGCCGGAGGCGAGACTTTGCCGGAGATCGCCGCCGCGCAGCGAGCGGGAGGGACCCCGCCCGTCCCCGGCCCTGGTCGCGCTGCTTGCGCGTGCTGCTCGCCGCCAAAAGCGAGGAGCATGGCGTCGCACCCCGCCTGCTTGCCTCGTCCGAGGATCTCGACCAGTCTGGCGACGGAAGACGAGCCCGCTATCCCCGCGACGCAGGGCTGGCGCCGGCGGATGTTCGGGGAGGACGCGATGGCGCTTCGCGACGGGCGCATTGCGCTCGCCACCCGGGGCAAGCGCATCCGGCTGGTGCAGCTCGACGCGGAAGGGCCGAGTCGCCGCCGATCTCTAGAGCGGGTTCCGTTCGGACGGAATCGCTCCAGGATTGTTTTTGAGGGCAATTTCACCCGTCTGGATCAGATCTTCAGAACCAATCCAGACGGATAGCGCTCTAGCGGAGGCTAACCCAGGCGTCGGCCTCTTCGGCTCCAGATCCTCCTGCCCCTCGTCTTCGGGCCGCTCCTCGGCCGCCTCGGAGTCAGAGACGGCCTCGCGACCCCGCGCCCTGGTGCCCGCTGACGAAGAACGGCCCCGGCGGCCGCCCCCGACGGTCACCGCATCCTGGCGAGACTGACGTTGCACGCGGCGCTCCAGGCTTTCGATCTTGAGCGTCAGCGCATCGACCTGCTCCGAGGACTCGACATGCGCCAGCCGTAGTTCTTTGTTCTTCACCCGCAAAGTCGCGTTGGCCCGTTCCAGCTTTTCGATGCGGGCCCGCAAGTCCTCCTTGCTGGCTTTCGCGGAAGCGGCTGCCATCTTCAGGGTTGGCGCGCGGCTTGCCGCGGCCACCGGCGCCTTGGAGGCCGGGCGCGACGGAGCGCTCGCCTTCGCGCGGGCACCCGGCTTCTTCTTAGACATCGTTGCGTTAACCATATCATCTCCTCCCACGCATGGGGGTTCTCAAAGTCAGCAGTCGTGTCTGCACGGAGATATGTGCATGCTTTTGCGACCGGTCGAGTGTTGCCGAGGACTTTTTTGTGCGGGTCGCGCCGCGGTGCACCCATCTCCGCCACCTCACCCGCGCCCGGCCACCCGAATATGCGGCAGAAACATCGCCAAAAGGCCAATCACCGGCAGCACGGAGCAGAGCTCGTATGTTGATAACAATACCAAAATGATCAGCAACAACGCCGATAGCGGCGGCGCCGAGACCACCCATGCCAAAGGCGAGGCCAAAGAACAATCCCGGAAATCAAGGCCGACGCGCGCCGGGCACCAGTTCCTGCGCATAGACGATCATCGCCGGCATGGCGGAGGACAGGACAAAGCCGATGATGAAGGACAGGACGAAGGTCCAGCCAAGGCCGACATAGGGCAGCGCCAAGGTGAAGGGCAGGACGCCCGAGGATCGAGACCCAGATCACAAGTTTGCGGCCGATCCGATCCCCGATCGGGCCGCCGAGCACGGTGCCGAGGGCCGCCGCCCCCAAAAACACGAACAGCAGCAGCTGCGCGTCTGCACCGAGAGATGGAACGGTGGATGAGATAGAAGGTGTAGTAGCTGGAAATGCTCGCCAGATAGAAGAACTTCGAGAAGACGAGCGCGACGAGGATCGTCATAGTGATGATGACCTTGGCCACGCGGCAAGGCCTCATGCGGATGCATGACGGCGCGCGGGCGGCGCGCAGTTGCATCGCCATCCGCTGCTGATACCAGCGGCCGACAACGCTCAGCACGACCATGCCGAGCATGGCGATCGCCGAGAACCAGACAATACTGCCCTGCCCGTCCGGCGACGACGATGAAGGCCGCGAGGACCGGGCCGATGCGCCGTGCCGAAATTTCCGCCTACCTGAAAAACCGACTGCGCCAGCCCATGCCGGCCCGCCGGAGGAAAGGCGCGCGACCCGTGAGGATTCCGGATGGAAGATTGACGAACCGATGCCGATCATCGCCGCCGCAACGAGCAGCATCGGGAAGCTGCCCGCCTGGGACAGCATGACCAGGCCGACCATGGTGAAGCCCATGCCGGCCGCCAGGGAAAAAGGCTGCGGCCGCTTGTCGGTAATCATGCCGACGATCGGCTGCAGCAGCGAGGCGGTGACTTGGAAGACGAAGGTCAGCAGGCCGATTTGGCCGAAGTTGAGGCTGAATTTCGTTTTCAGCGTTCGGGTAGATGGCCGGTAGCAGCGATTGCATCGTGTCGTTGAGGAAATGGGAAAAGCTGATCGCCGAGCAGCACCGCGAAGACGACGCCCTCCGGACCGACAGACGGACTCGTCTCCACCCGGGCGCTACTGCTACTCATATCGACGGTATTCCTCTTTGCCTCATCCTTGTCCTGCGCGGCCACCGCGCGCTCATCTGGCGCTGGCCACACATTCCGCATACCCCCTTACCCGTAAGTCCGTCCTTTGGCAGTATTGCCCACGCCGCATGGAAACCCCGCTCGTCGTCATCGCCGGACGCCCGAACGTCGGCAAAAGCAGCCTGTTCAACCGCCTCATCGGGCGGCGTCAGGCGTTGGTCGCAGATCAGCCAGGGCTGACGCGCGACCGCCAGGAGGCCATCTGCACGCTCGGCGGCCGCCTGGTCCGCATCGCCGACACCGCCGGGCTGGAGGAAGCGCCACCCGAAAGCCTCTCCGGCCGCATGCGCGCGGGCGCGGCCTCGATCCTGGAACAGGCGGATCTCATCCTCTTCGTGGTCGATGCCCGTGCCGGCATTCTGCCGCCTGACGCCCATTTCGGCACATGGCTTCGCCGCCTCGGCCGGCCGGTGCTGCTCGTCGCCAACAAGACCGAAGGCCGCGCCGGATACAACAATGCGCTCGACGCCTATTCGCTTGGCCTCGGCGAGCCGCTTTCTGTCTCGGCCGAGCATGGCGAAGGCATCAGCCAGCTGATGAGCACAATCGCGGAAATGCTGCCCCCGCTGCCCGAGGCGGTGGAGAAGACGCCGGGTCCGAAGCCGGCGCAGAGACGGACGCCGGCGACCGGCCAAGCCGCTGCGAGCTCGTGATCCTCGGGCGCCCGAATGCCGGCAAGTCGACGCTTGTCAACCGGCTTCTCGGCGAGGACCGGATGCTGACCGGGCCCGAGCCCGGCATCACCCGCGATGCCATCACCCTGCCACTGCACGACCCGACGGGCGGAGCTTTACCAGCTCGTCGACACCGCCGGGCTGCGCCGCCGCGCCCGCGTTCAGGACGAGATCGAGAAGATGTCGACCGGCGCCTCCATCAATGCGATGCGCTTCGCCGAGGTCGTGGTGCTGGTGGTCGATGCGGTGGACGGGCTGCACGATCAGGATCTGCAGATCGCCCGGCTGGTCGAGCGCGAAGGCCGCGCCATGGTCGTCGCCCTCAATAAATGGGACGCGGTCGAGGACCGGGACGCGACCCGCAAGGCGGTCTCGGACCGGCTGGAGCGCAGTCTCGCGCAGCTCAAGGGCATCCCGGTGGTGACGCTCAGCGCCATGACCGGCGCTGCCGTGCAAAAGCTGCTGCCAGCGGTCCGGCAGGTCTACGGGACATGGAACAAGCGCGTGACGACCTCGGCGCTGAATCGCTGGTTCGAGGATGCGGTGAGCCGTCACCCGCCGCCGGCGGTGCAGGGCCGGCGCCTCAAGCTGCGTTACGTGACGCAGGCGACTACCCGGCCGCCGACCTTTGTGGTTTTCGGCACGAGAGCGGAGGGCACGCCGGAGGATTATCGCCGCTATCTCGTCAACGAGTTGCGGGAGGTCTTCAGCCTTCCCGGAACGCCGATCCGCCTCGATTTCCGCGGCACGGTGAATCCCTTCAAGGACAAGGACTAAGTCCTTCTATTTCTGTGTTTTTGCGAAGGCCTTTGACTGCTTGGGCGCTTGACGCGGCACGGGGCAATCCCTAGAAGTGCAATGTTGCCGCTTTGTTCGTGTTCGGTTCTGGGACCGTTTCGGATCTGCCTGATCCAGTCCCATCCGTTCGCGTCCTGCGGCACAGGAAGCGAGCCAAGGGGCCTGATCATGTTGACGCGCAAGCAGCACGAGTTGCTCATGTTCATCGACCGTCATCTCAAAGCCTCCGGCTATTCGCCGAGCTTCGACGAGATGAAGGAGGCGTTGAACCTCCGCTCCAAGTCCGGCATCCACCGGCTTATCTCGGCGCTGGAGGAGCGCGGTTTCCTCAGCCGCCGGCATCATCAGGCGCGCGCGCTCGAGGTGCTGCGCCTGCCGGGCGAGGCCGCAGGTCGCCCTCGTCAGCAGCCAGGCTGAACCCCTGGCCAGCCCCAAGCGTCCCGAGGGCCAGCCGGGCTTCGCGCCCACCGTGATCCAGGGCGATTTCTCGCCCCGCCTGCCCGGCGTGCGCGCGGCCCCCGAGGCGGGCGCCGTGCATCTGCCGCTGTACGGCCGCATCGCCGCCGGCCTGCCCATCGAGGCCATGCGCGATACCTCCAATTTCATCGAAGTCCCCGTCGCCATGCTGGGGGCCGGCGAGCATTACGCGCTTGAAGTTGCCGGCGATTCGATGATCGAGGCCGGCATTCAGGACGGCGACACGGTTATGATCCGGCGGACCGATACGGCCGAAAACGGGCAAATCATCGTGGCGCTCGTCGACGAAGAGGAGGTGACGCTGAAGCGACTCCGCCGCCGCGGCAATTCCGTGGCGCTCGAGCCCGCCAATCCGCGCCATGAAAGCCGCATCTTTCCGGCGGAGCGCGTGCGCGTGCAGGGCCGGCTCGTCGCACTGATGCGGCGTTATTAGGATCGTCACGGGTCATGCGGGGATGACCCGGACGTGCCCATAGGCGCGGATCCGCACGTCGGCCGTGACCAAGGGAACAGGGAGATGGCGGGCGATCGTGCGGTCCGCCGGATCTTTGCGAAAGTCGCGCGGCAAGCTCACGGAACTGACCGACCGCCGACACCGCGGTCGTTGTGGCCAAGGGCCACACATCTCTCATGCCGGACTTGACGCCAGCCCCTGGCTTGGCCGAGAGACCAAGCAGATCATTAAAGTTTCACGCCTTCCGGAGCCTCCACCATGGCCGGCCATAGTCAGTTCAAGAACATCATGCACCGCAAGGGCGCCCAGGACGCCCGCCGTGCCCGCCAGTTCGCCAAGCTCATCCGCGAAATCACCGTCTCGGCCCGCATGGGCCTGCCCGACCCCACCTCCAATCCGCGCCTGCGTGCAGCCATCCAGGCCGCGCGCAAGGAGAACATGCCGAAGGACACGGTCGACCGCGCCATCAAGAAGGCAACCGCGGGCGGCGCCGGCGGCGATGATTACGCCGAGGTCCGCTACGAGGGCTACGGCCCGAACGGGGTTGCCGTGATCGTCGAGGCGCTGACCGACAACCGCAACCGTACGGCGTCCGAAGTGCGGGCCGCCTTCAACAAATACGGCGGGGCGCTGGGCGAGACCAATTCCGTGAGCTTCATGTTCGACCGCCTGGCGGTGATCCGCTACCCTGCCGCGGCGGCCTCCGCGGATGACATTCTGGACGCCTCCATCGAGGCGGGCGCCGACAATGTCGACAGCTCCGAGGAATGGCACGAAGTCACCGGCTCGCCGGAGAGCTTCTTCGCCATGCAGGATGCCCTGGAAGGCCGCTTCGGCGCGGCGGAGAGTGCCAAGCTCGACTGGCGGCCGCGCACCAGCGTACCGCTGGATGAAGACGCCGCGACATCGGTGCTCAAACTCTTGGATGTTCTGGACGAACTCGATGACGTGCAGAATGTCTACGCGAACTTTGACCTGCCCGAGTCCCTGCTGCAGAAGCTTTCTGCCTGAAGTCACCCGATCCGCGAGGATGATGCGCTGGCCTTGATTCGCATCCTTGGTATCGACCCAGGCCTGCGCATCACCGGCTGGGGTGTGGTGGAGGCAGAGGGGAACCGTCTGCGCCACGTGGCGGACGGCGTTGTCATGACCGATGGCGAAGCCGCGGTGCCCAGCAGGCTGCGTGCCCTGCATGAAGCGCTGACGAGCGCTGATCGAGGCGCACGCGCCGCAGGAGGCGGCCGTGGAAGAGACTTATGTGAACACGAACGCGACCGCGACGCTCAAGCTTGGCTATGCCCGCGGCGTCGCCCTGCTGGCCCCTGCCCTCGCTGGCCTGCCGGTCGCCGAATACGGCGCCAAGACGGTGAAAATGTCGGTTGTCGGCACCGGGGCTGCCGACAAGAACCAGGTCGGGCTGATGGTCCGCCGGCTGCTGCCGGGGGCGACGCTGAAGCGCGCCGATGCGGCGGACGCGCTCGCGGTTGCCATCTGCCACGCCCATCACCGCGCCAGCCGCGCGGCCTGGAGCCGGTCCGCGGCCCAGATGGCGGGGCGGGCATGATCGGCAGCTTGCGCGGCATGGTCGAATCCCAGGATGATGGCCATTGCGTGATCGAGACGGCGGGCGGCGTCGGCTATCTCGTCCAGGCCTCGTCGCGCACGCTTGGCGCCCTGCCGCCGGCCCCGGCCGTGGTCCGCCTGCTCATCGAAACCTTCGTGCGCGAAGACGCGATCACTCTTTATGGATTTGCAACGGCAGCGGAGCGTGCCTGGTTCCGCCTGCTGACGACGGTGCAGGGCGTGGGGCCGAAGGTCGCACTGTCCATTCTCTCGGCCCTGTCGGCCGACGAACTGTCCTTCGCCATCGCCGCCGGGGATCGTGCGGCCCTGGGCCGCGCCTCGGGCGTGGGGCCGAAGCTCGCCGCGCGCCTCGCGCTTGAACTGAAGGAAAAGGCCGGAGCCCTGCCGCTGCCTGTTGCCCTGGCGGAAGGCATTGGCGCGCCGGCCTCCGGCGCCGGCCAGGGCGGTGCCCTGGACGACGCGCTCTCGGCGCTGATCAATCTCGGCTATCGCCGGCCGGACGCGCAAGCCGCGCTCAACCGCGCGACCGCCCGGCTGGGCGAGGATCCTGATCTGGCTGCGCTCATCCCGGCGGCGCTCAGGGAGCTTGCCCGATGACCGCGCGCCCCCGCAACCGCCGCGGCGACCAGGCGCCCGCCCCGGAGGAAATAGAGGAGCGCCCCGTCTCCCCCATCCGCGCGGTCGAGGATGCGGCCGAAGCAAGCCTCCGCCCGCAGGTCCTGGCCGACTTCATCGGCCAGGAAGGCAGCCGGCAGAACCTCGCCGTCTTCATCGAAGCGGCCCGTGCCCGCGGCGAAGCTCTGGACCATGTGCTGCTGCACGGGCCACCGGGCCTCGGCAAGACAACCCTTGCCCAGATCGTGGCCCGCGAACTCGGCGTGGGTTTCCGCGCAACCTCCGGCCCGGTCATTCAGAAGTCCGGCGACCTGGCCGCCATCCTGACCAATCTGCAGCCGCGCGATGTGCTGTTCATCGACGAGATCCACCGCCTGCAGCCGGCGATCGAGGAAGTGCTCTATCCTGCGATGGAGGATTTCCAGCTCGACCTCGTGATCGGCGAGGGGCCGGCGGCGCGCTCGCTTGCGGATCGACCTGCCGCCCTTCACGCTGGTCGGGGCAACCACACGCGCCGGGCTGCTCGCGACGCCGCTCGGGACCGCTTCGGCATTCCGCTCCGGCTCGTGCTCTACACGCCCGAGGAACTTGCGCGTGATCGTGGCACGCGGTGCCAGGCTGCTGGGCTTCGACCTGACAGAGGAAGGCGCGGAGGAAATCGCCAATCGCAGCCGCGGCACGCCGCGCATCGCCGGCCGCCTTTTGCGGCGGGTGCGGGATTTCGCCGCCGTCGAGGGGCAGGCCCAGGTTGACCGCGCCATGGCCGATGCCGCGCTGACGCGGCTCGAGGTCGATCACCGCGGGCTCGACGCGATGGACCGCCGCTATCTCCGCCGCATCGCCGAGCATCATGCCGGCGGGCCGGTGGGCGTAGAGACGCTTGCCGCGGCGCTTGCCGAGGCGCGGGATACTCTCGAAGACGTGATCGAGCCTTATCTCATTCAGGAAGGTCTCATGCTGCGCACGAGCCGTGGCCGCATGCTGGGCGAGCCCGGCTGGCGGCATCTCGACCTGCCGCCGCCGCCGCTTTCGGCCGAGCAGACGGCGCTGCTCACGCCGGATCTGTTCGCGGCGAAAGAGAAGGACCGGGAGGTATCGTGACCGAGGCAGCTCTGGCCGATGGCATCCATCGCTATGCCGTCCGCGTCTATTTCGAGGACACGGATGCAGGCGGCATCGTCTATCACGCCAATTATCTGCGCTTCGCGGAACGCGCCCGTACCGAAGCGCTGCGTGCCATGGGCCTGCCCCATTCCGAAATGATGCTGCGACACGGCATGATCTTCGTGGTGCGACACGCCGAGTTGGACTATCAGCGCCCTGCCCGGCTGGACGATTCGCTCGTCATCGAGACGACTGCCCTTTCGGTGGGGGGCGCCTCCGCCAAGCTCAGGCAGCGTGTGGTGCGCGATGGGGAGACGCTTGTGGTGGTGGATGTGACGCTGGTCAGTGTCAGAGAGGAGACTGGGCGCGCGGAGCGTATGCCGGCCGCGTGGCGTGACGCACTAACGGCTATGGTCCGGGCCCGCGCAGGCGTGTCCGAGCCGCTGACAACAGAGGGGTTTTGAAATTTGGATCAGGCGGTCAATGCCACGCAGCTGGCGGCGCCCGGGAGCAGCCTGTCGCTCTGGGGTCTGTTCTTGCAAGTCGGATATCGTCGTCAAGCTGGTGATCCTGTGCCTGCTTGCTGGCGAGCATCTGGGTGTGGGCGATCATCTTCGAGAAGATCACGAGCCTGCGCCGCGCCAATCGCGACGCGAATGCCTTCGAGGACCGCTTCTGGTCCGGCGGCAGCCTGGACGATCTCTACGAGCATGAGGGGCAGAAGCCGGGCAATCCGATGGCCGCCGTCTTCGGCGCCGCCATGGGCGAATGGCGCCGCACGGCGCGCGTTGCCGGCGCCGATATCGGCCATACCGCGGTGCGCGAGCGCGTCGACCGCGCCATGAACGTGACCATCCAGCGCGAAATGGAACGCATGGAGCGCTGGATGATCTTCCTCGCCTCCGTCGGCGCGACCGCCCCCTTCGTCGGCCTCTTCGGCACGGTCTGGGGCATCATGCACAGCTTCTCCTCCATCGCCGCCATGCACAACACCAACCTGGCGGTCGTGGCGCCCGGCATCGCCGAAGCGCTGTTCGCCACCGCCATCGGCCTTGTCGCCGCCATCCCCTCGGTGCTCGCCTATAACGCGCTCAGCACCGATCTCTCGCGCTTCGCGGCCCGGCTGGAAGGTTTCGGCACCGAATTCAGCGCCATCCTGTCCCGGCAGACCGAAGAGAGGGCCTGATCCATGGCGATGGGCACATCGGCGGCGGCCGCAACGGCGGCGGCGGGGCCGCTACCGCCCCTTGGCGGAAATTAACGTGACGCCGCTGGTCGACGTCATGCTGGTGCTGCTCATCATCTTCATGGTGACGGCGCCGCTCATGACCTCGGGCGTCACCGTCGACCTGCCGAAGACCAGCGCCAATCCCGTCAATGCGGACAGCACGCCGATCACCATATCGATCAATGCCGAAGGCAAGGTCTTTGTGCAGAATGATCGAGGTGGAGATCGGCAGACCTCGTCGTCCAAGCTGCAGGCCGTGACCAATGGCCAGACCGACCGCCGCATCTTCGTGCGTGGCGACCAGTCCATTTCCTACGGCCAGATCATGCAGGTCATGGGCACGATCGTCTCAGGTGGGTTCTGCAAGGTGGCGCTGCTGGCGCAGCAGCCTAATCTTCCGCCGGGCGGCCCCGCTCCGGATACCACGACAGCGGCCCCGACCGCGGGCAGCCCCACCAGCCCGGGTACCGGCGGCCAGTAAGGCCGCCGCCTGCGCGCGCCGCTCCGGCAGATCATGGATTTCGCCTTGTCGTCCTTCAGCTTCCCCTCATTCAGCCGCCTCCGGGGGCGCCCATGAATCCGCCGATGCGCCGTGCGGCCACCGCTTCTGCCGTTCTCCATCTCCTGCTGCTTGCGGCGCTGATCATTTCGCTGCCGTCGCAGAAGCCGAATGATCAGCGAGGACCTGGCCGCCGTCTCCGTCGATTTCGTAGGACCCGCGGCGCCTGTCCGCAGTCCGAGGAGACCGGCAAGACGGCCGCGCCGCAAAAGACGCCGACCCCGGTGCAGGCGCCCAAGGCGACCCAGGCGCCGACGCCGCAACCCTTGAGCGACGCGCCGCCGCCCCCGCCGCCGCCCCCGCCGCCGCCCTCCGAGACGCCGACGACACAGCCGCCGATGCCGACCCCGCCGCCCCCGGCCCCGGCACCGCCCGCGCCGCAGACCCCGGCGCCGCCGACCCCGCCCATGCCGCAGCCGGCGCCAGCGCCGCCCGCGCCCCCGCCGCCGCTGCCGCAGACGGTGCCGACCCCGAATGCCGAGCCTTTGCCGCCGCCGCCCCCGCCTGCGCCGACCCCGCCGCAGCCACAGGCGACGCCCAAGGCTCAGCCGACGCCGAAGCCCACGAAGCCGACGCCGACCAAGCCGGTGACGCCGCCGAAGCCTGTGCAGACCACAACGCCCGCCGAGCCCGACGCAGCAGCCGACGCCGCCCTCGCCGCAAACGACGGCCGAGGCTCAGCCGGCCCTGCCGATGCCGCCGCCACCCGCGCCACCCGCGCCACCCGCGCCGGTGAGCCCGACGACGCAGCCGCATCCGACGCAGAACCCCGCGGCGATGAGCCAGACCGTGCTCAACACGCTGGATAAGCTGCGCTCGATGAACCTCAACCAGCAGCGGCCGACAGCGCGATACAACCCGCAACAGGGTGGCGCGCCAGATGCCGGCGGCATCCCGCACCAGCACGGATGCGACCGCGTTGCTGACGCGCCGCCCAGCGCGGCGCCATCGGCGACAAGGTCCGCGACTGCTGGACCATCGACAGCGGCGCCGAAGGCGTGCAGCAAGATGAGCGTCATCCTGAGGGTGACGACGGATGCGACCGGCACGGCGCGCCTCGGCCCAGGTTGCGCCTGCGGATCAGGGGCGAGTCTGCGAGCGATCCGGTGCTGCAGGCCTTCGCCGAGCGCGCCGTGCGCGCGGTGCTCGATTATCGCTGCTCGGCCTTGCCATTGCCGCCATCGCTCTAAGGTGCGCCTCACACCTTCACCTTTCGGTTCAGCCCGTGACACGAAAGCAGGAACAACTCATGACCGACAACTTCCTTCCCGCCGCTCTCTGGCGAACATGACGACGCCGCCCCGACCATACCCGGCCTGATCCGCCGCCATCACCCGGCGCGGCATGATCGGCACGACGCTCGCGACGGCACTCGCCGCCCCCGCATTCGCGCAGAGCGCACCCGCCGCCGCGGCGCCGCGGCAGGCAGCAGCGCCACCAGCTCCGCGGTCATCGACGTCAATCGCGCCCGCACAGCGCCGATCCCGATCGCCATCCCGCGCCTTCGTGGGCGCCACCGGCGCTGGCGATCTCGTGAGCGTCATCTCGAACGACCTCAGCAATTGCGGCCTGTTCCGCATCGTTGACGGCTCAGGCATGGCGGCGACGCCGCCGGGCGGCGCGCCCGACTTCGGCGCCTGGAAGGGCACCGGCGCGCAGGCGCTCGTGACAGGCAGCATCACGCAAAGCGGCGACCAGCTGCGGGTCGAGTTCCGCCTGTGGGACATCCTTCCGGGCACGCAGCTGCAGGGCACGGCCTATACGACCTCGGCCTCCAACTGGCGGCGCATCGCGCATATCATCGCGGACGTCGTCTACCAGCGCCTGCTCGGCGAGAAGGGCTATTTCGACACCCGCATCGCCTATATCTCGGCCGACCGGCCCGGCCAGCAATCCGACCAAGCGTCTCGCCATCATGGATCAGGACGGCGCCAACAACCGCTTCCTCACCGATGGCAGCTGGACCGCGCTTGGCCCCCGCTTCAGCCCGACGCGCGACCAGCTGGCCTTCGTCAGCTACGTGAACAAGATTGTCCGCGTCTATCTGTTCGACCTCGGCACGCGGCACGCGCTCGCTGGTCGGCAACTTCCGCACGCATGACCTTCGCGCCGCGCTTCGCGCCGGATGGCAACAGCATCATCATGTCGCTCTATCAGAATGGCGGCGTCGAACATCATCACCTGCTCGCTCACCGGCGGGAATGTGCAGACCTTGACCAATTCAGGCGCGATCGATGCGAACCCCTGCTATCAGCCCGGACGGCAGCCAGATCGTGTTCGAATCAGACCGCGGCGGCGACCAGCAGCTCTACGTCATGAATGCGGATGGATCCGAACGTGCGCCGCATCAGCTTCGGTCCCGGCCGTTATGCCGATCCCGTCTGGTCGCCGCGTGGTGACCTGATCGCCTTCACCCGGCTCGGCAGTAACTTCGCGATCGGCGTCATGGCGCCCGGACGGCTCGGGTGAGCGAACCCTCTCCGAAAGTTACGACGTGGAGAGCCCGACCTTCTGCCCGAATGGACGAGTCATCATGTTCCAGCGCGGTGACGGGCCGGCCTCGCGCCTCGTGACCATCGACATCACCGGCTTCAACGAACAGGCGGTGCAGACCCCAACAAACGCTTCCGATCCCGCATGGTCGCCGCTACTCTCCTAAAACTGTGGCATTTCCTTCACAAGGGGCTGCATTTCGTGCAAGAACCTGCACATTGCTTGACCGGTAACCACGGCTGCGCTGTAAGCGCCCTTATGCCTTGCTGATTCCTAGCTGAGCAGGTTGCTTCTCGGGTTAGTTTTTTTGTGACGCCTCGGTTTTTGTTAACACGAACCCCCATAGGGACAAGATCGAAATGAACATCAAGATGCTCGGCGCTTTCGCCGCCGTTGCTTTGCTGGCTGCTTGCGCGAAGCCGGCTGCGACCGCGATGTCGACCGGTACGGGCGCCACCGTGACCTCCGGCCCGGCTCCGGGCAGCGAAGAGGATCTGGTCGCGAATGTCGGTGACCGCGTGTTCTACGGCTTCAACAAGTCCAGCCTGAGCAGCCGACGCAACCGGCACGCTGTCTCGCCAGGCCGCCTGGCTGCAGAAGTTCCGCAGGTCGCCGTGCTCGTGGCCGGCAACTGCGACCCGCGCGGCACCGAGGAATACAACCTCGCCCTCGGCCAGCGCCGCGCCGACGCCGCCCGTGACTATCTGGTCGCCCAGGGCGTGACCGGCTTCGCGCATCCAGACGATCAGCTACGGCAAGGACCGTCCGGTTGCTCAGGGCAACGACGAAGCCGTCCTACCAGCAGGACCGCAACGCCATCACCTCCGTGCAGGGCCACAACCCGCAGGAAGGCATGGGCGCTTCCTCCTAACTGCGAAACCGGGCGGCGAGATCGCCGCCCCCTTCCGGGTGGAGACGCAGAATGGCGGGCCGCGCAATCGGTCCGCCATTCTGTTTTCGGCCGGGCTGATTGATGAATCCGCAATGACAGTCTTTTGGTAAGCCTGTCATCATGACGCCGGCGCGCCCGGTGCTAGAAGCAGGTGCTGTCGCCGCTCTCGGAGATTTGTCGCCCCATGAAGAAGACTTTGCTGGCTGGCCTCTGTGCCGGCGCCCTTTGCGTCTTGGCCTCCTGCCGCAGCTGGCCAGGGCGCAGGATGATTCGATGACGAGCCGCGAAGGCATCGCGCTGCAGAACCAAATCCTCTGCAGTTCAGAACCAGATGCAGCAGTTGCAGGCCCGTGCAGGACTTGCAGGCCAGGCGGCGGCGGAAACGGCGGCGGCGGCAATGCCGGCGCCGGTCCGGCAATGGCGGCGGCAGCGCCTCACCACCCAGCTTCTGCAGCGGGTGAGCACTCTCGAGGACGCAGGTGCGGACGCTGACGGGCAAGCTGCAGCAGCTGCAGAATCAGGTCGACACGCAGAACGCCCAGCTCAACAAGCAGCTCGGCGACCTGACCTTCCAGATGCAGAATGGCGGCGCTGGCTGCGGCGGCCGCAGGCGCCGGCGCCGGGGCCGCAGCCGCCGCAGCATGCTCGCCCGCGGCGCCCGCCGTTCCCACGGCAGGCCCGGCTGTGGCGGCGACGCCGGAAGACGCTGATGCAGCAGGGCATCATCGCACTGCATCAGGGCAACTATCAGGAGTCTCGGAAGGGATCGCCCGCGAGATTCTGGCGAAGCACCGCAGCTCGCCCCGCGCCTATGACGCGCAGTTTCTGCTCGCCCAGTCCCTTGCAGGGGCAGCAGCGCTACCAGGAGGCGGCCCTGGCCTTCGACGATGCCTATAATATGAACCACAAGGGCAGACGGGCGCCGAATGCCCTGCTCGGCCTCGCCATGACGCTCGGCGCCATCAACCAGAAGGCGGCGGCCTGCGATACGCTGAGACGCTCCATGCCCAGTTCCCGAACCCGCCGCCCTACCTCGTGCAGCCGATCGCCGCGGCCAGCATCAAAAGGCTCGGCTGCTGACCTCAGCGAGATGTCTCCGACCGAGTCCTCTGCCGCCGGTGTCGGCGGCGGAATTCGCGGCCCTGCTGGAGCCGCTCGGCCCCTTCGGCGCGCCGCCGCGTACTGGGCCTCGCCGTTTCGGGCGGCGCCGACAGCCTCGCCCTGGCCATGCCTAGCCGCCGGACTGGGCGCGAAGCCGCGGCGGCTCGGCCCTGGCCTTCATCGTCGATCATCGGCTGCGGCCGGAATTCCAGCGCCGAGGCGGAAGAGGCGGCCCGCACCGCTCTGGCGCGTCTCGGGCATCGCCGCCCGCATCCTGCCGCTCACCGATCTCGCCGCCGGTCCCGGCATTTCGGCCCGCGCCCGCGCCGCCCGCTATCCGCCCTGGCGCCGCCTGCCGCGCGGCCGGCATCATCGACCTCCTGCTCGGCCATCATGCCGCGGATCAGGCCGAGACCGTGATCATGCGCGGCTGCGCGGCAGCGGCGTGGCCGGGCTCGCCGGCATGGCCGCCGGTCGTCGAAACCGCCACACTGCGACTGCTGCGCCCGCTCCTCGGCGTGCCGCCGGGTCGGCTGCGCGCGACGCTGCTGCGCCCAGCGATGGCCTGGGCCGATGATCCGACCAATGCCGATCCGCGCTTTACCCGCGCCCGGTTGCGGGCGTTGCGCGCGCGATCGCGGATGGGAGCGGCCCGGCGACACGCGCCCTGGCCAGCGTCCGCATCGCCTGATCGGCGCCCGGCGGCAGGCGGCGGAGACCGCGGCCGCCGCCTGGCTCGCGGCGCATGCGACGATCCGGCCCGAGGGCTTCGCGCTGCTGCCGGAACGGCGCCTGGCCGACCGCCGCGCTCGGCCGTGCTGCTGCGCATGGTCGCCGGGCGCCGGCCTATGGTCCGCACCCCGCCAGCTGTGGCCGCCATCGCCGCGGCACCCGGCGCCACGATCGGCGGCGGCATCTGCCTCGCGCGGCGCGCGCCTGCTGCCGGCCGGCCGGCTGGGCGCCGGATTTCTGATCTGCCGCGAGGCCGCCGCCATGGCCGCCGCCGTGCCGGCCCGGCGGCGGCCGTCTGGGACGGGCGTTTCCGCCGGCCCGGCGCGGCTGCCCGATCTGCCCGGCGAGAATCGGTGCCTTTGGGCGAGACTCGGCAAGCGTTTTCAGGCACCGCTCCGAACTGCCGTCCGCTGGTGCTGGAGACGCTGCCCAGCTATCGTGCGCGATCGGGCAGAACGGCTCTTGCGGTTCCGGCGCTGAACTGGCCGGACTGCCGGCGACGGTCGCGCCGCGGCGGCCCTGATTTTCACCCGCCGCGATGCCGGCGCATGGGCGCCCCTTTTCGCGGCGCCTGCGGGCGCTGCTATCGCCATTTGAGAGAAGCTGTCATGCCGGTAGCGTCATCCCGGCATGATATTGGGGATGCGCTACAGCAAAAGACTTCCTATCTTTAAGGTGACAATGCGGAATATCATGCGCTCTGGTCTTGCCTTCGGGGAGACTCCTTCGGATGCCCCATGCTGTTTTCGCTTCTCGTGTACGAGGGAGACGGGCTCCGGGCCTGGAAGCCTAGATGCCGGTTAGGAACTGGATGACGTGATGAGCAATTTCGGTCGCAACCTCGCCCTATGGGTGATCATCGCACTGCTTCTTGTAGTGCTCTTCAGCCTGTTCCAACCCGGCGGTATCCGGGGCAACAACAGCACCTCCAATGTAACCCAGATGGCCTATTCCGAGTTCCTGGGCCAGGTGAAGCAGGGCAACGTCAAGGACGTCGTCATCCAGGACCGCAATGTCAGCGGCGACCTGAAGGACGGACGCGCCTTCGAGACCTATACGCCGAACGACCCTCGCTCGTGCAGACGCTGACCGAGCAAGAATGTCGAGATCGTCGCCAAGCCGCGCTGATGGCGACAGCAACCCGCTGCTGCACTACCTGCTCTCCTGGTTCCCGATGCTGCTCTTCGTCGGCGTGTGGATCTTCTTCCTGCGCCAGATGCAGTCCGGCGGCGGCCGCGCCATGGGCTTCGGCAAGTCCCGCGCCCGGCTGCTGACCGAAAAGCAGGGCCGCGTGACCTTCGAGGACGTGGCCGGCATCGAGGAAGCCAAGACCGAGCTCGGCGAGGTCGTGGAATTCCTCAAGGACCCGCAGAAGTTCCAGCGTCTCGGCGGCAAAATCCCCAAGGGCGTGCTGCTCGTCGGCCCCCCGGGCACCGGCAAGACGCTGCTCGCCCGCGCCATCGCCGGCGAGGCGAATGTGCCCTTCTTCACCATCTCCGGCTCCGACTTCGTCGAAATGTTCGTGGGCGTCGGCGCCAGCCGCGTGCGTGACATGTTCGAGCAGGGCAAGAAGAACGCGCCCTGCATCATCTTCATCGACGAAATCGACGCCGTCGGCCGCCATCGCGGCGCGGGCCTCGGCGGCGGCAATGACGAGCGCGAGCAGACCCTCAACCAGCTTCTGGTGGAGATGGACGGTTTCGAGAGCAATGAGGGCGTCATCCTGATTGCCGCCACTAACCGGCCGGACGTGCTCGATACCGCGCTGCTGCGCCCCGGCCGCTTCGACCGTCAGGTCGTGGTGCCGAACCCGGATGTGAACGGCCGCGAGCGCATCCTGCGCGTGCATATGCGCAAAGTGCCGCTGGCGGCCGACGTCGATCCCAAGACCATTGCCCGTGGCACGCCCGGCTTCTCCGGCGCCGACCTCGCCAACCTCGTCAATGAGGGCGCGCTGCTCGCTGCCCGCCGCGGCAAGCGCGTCGTCGCCATGAGCGAGTTCGAGGATGCCAAGGACAAGGTCATGATGGGTGCGGAGCGCCGCTCGCCTCGTCATGAGCGACGACGAGAAGAAGATGACGGCCTATCACGAGGCGGGTCATGCCCTCTGCGCCATGCTGGAGCCGGAATGCGACCCGGTCCACAAGGCGACGATCATTCCGCGCGGCCGGGCGCTGGGTCTGGTGATGAGCCTGCCCGAGGGCGACCGCTACTCCAAGAGCAAGTCCAAGCTGCTGGGCGAGCTGACCATGGCCATGGGCGGCCGTGCCGCGGAGGAAATCATCTTCGGCGCCGACAAGGTCTCCAACGGTGCCGCCGGCGACATCAAGATGGCGACCGACCAGTCCCGCCGGATGATCACGGAATGGGGCATGAGCGACAAGCTCGGCATGATCGCCTATGGCGATAATGGGCAGGAGGTGTTCCTCGGCCACTCCGTGACCCAGCACAAGAACGTCTCCGAAGCGACGGCGCGCGAGATCGACAGCGAGATCAAGTAGATCATCGACGCCGCCTATGCCAAGGCGCGGACGATGCTGTCCGAGCATATCGCCGCGCTGCATGCCATCGCCCGCGCGCTGCTCGAATTCGAGACGCTGACGGGCGACGAAATTCGCGGCGTGCTGCGCGGTGAGCCGGTCGTGCGCAAGCCGGTGGATGACGTGCCGCCGCCGGAAAATCGCCGCGCCTCGGTGCCCGCGGCCGGGCGGCCGGTGCCGCCGATTCCCGGCAGCATGGGCCCCTCGCCGCATCCCGTCTGAGCCGATCGGCGGCCTGATGTCGAACCTGCTTCTGCTTTGCAAGAACCCCCGGTCTCACAAGCCGGGGGTTTTTGCTATGGGGACGTCATGGATCACGCAAGCTTGTTCTGCCGCATCGCCGCCAAGGGCCTGGGCCGGGCTCGAGCCTGGAGCGGCCTCTGGTCATGGGCATCCTCAACCTGACGCCGGACAGTTTCAGCGATGGCGGCCGCCACGCGCGATCCGGCTGCGGCCATTCTGCGGCCGGCGCAGGCGATGCTGGAGGCCGGGGCGGATATCCTCGACATCGGCGGCGAGAGCACGCGGCCGGGCTCCATGCCCGTGTGCGCCCGACGGAGGAGCAGGCGCGCATCCTCCCCGCGATCCGTGCTCTGGCGGAAGCGCGGCGCCGTCATCTCCGTCGATACCCGCAATGCAGCGACCATGGCGCGCGGCGCTCGATGCGGGCGCGCGCATCGTCAATGACGTGACGGCGCTCTCCCATGACCCGGCGGCGCGCCGCTGGTCGCGGCCCGGCGGGCGCCGGTTGTGCTCATGCATATGCGCGGCACGCCGGCAGACGATGAACAGCCTCAACCCTATGGCGATATCGGGCCGCGAGGTTGCCGCCGAGCTGGCGGCTCAGATCGCGGCGGCGCTGGCCGACGGGCATCAGGCGCGGAGACGATTGCGATCGATCCGGGCTTCGGCTTCGCCAAGGTCGGCCTGCAGAATGTCGGCTTTGCTGCAGGATCTCGGGCCCTTGCGGGCATCTCGGCTTCCCGATGCTGGTCGGACTTTCGCGAAAGGGCTTCATCGGCCAGCTTTCCGGCGAGCCGATAGCGGCCAAACGCCTTGGCGGGTCATTGGCGGCGGCGCTCTTCGCGCTGACCCAGGGGGCGGCCATCCTGCGCGTGCATGACGTGGCGGAGACGGTTCAGGCGGTGCGGGTGTGGCAGGGGCTGTCCCACTCGAGCGAAGCACGAGCGGCGGTAACGCTGACGGTCGATAAGCTGACCTGCGCGAGACTGCGGAATTCCTGGCGGGCCGAGGCTGAAGCGAGCCACAGGGATGCCGTGGAGCTGAGGTGGACGCCAGAAGCTGAACAAGACCGGCGGGCAATCTATGACTTCATCGCCCAGGACGGTCCCGCGGCGGCCAGGACTTGTCGCTGGAACACGGGAACTGAAGCCGCAGGAAAATTACCGTCTTGTCTATAGCATAATGCGTGATGCCGTCTGGCTTCTGGCCTTGGTCCATACAGCGCGGCGCTGGCCCCCCTGACACACATCCTGCGACGCCGTTCCCATTCTCGAAACCCTCTGATACCAGCCCTGAATTGCCTGACGTGCTGCCGCCTCGCTACACCAATCGCGATCTGAGACTGATTGACACAAGGCGGTAACCCATGAGCACCGGCACCGAAGGCCAGAAGGCCGCGCCCGCCCGCTCCCTCTTCGGCACGGACGGCATTCGCGGCCGTGCCAATATCCACCCCATGACGGTGGAGACGGCACTCCGCCTCGGCCAGGCGGCCGGGCCTCATGTTCACCCGCGGCAGCCACCGCCACCAGGTGCTCATCGGCAAGGATACCCGCCTCTCCGGCTATATGATCGAGCAGGCGCTGACGGCCGGCTTCCTTTCGCGCCGGCATGGATGTGGTGCTCGCCGGGCCGCTGCCGACACCCGCCATCGCCATGCTGACGCGCAGCCTGCGCGCCGATCTCGGCGTCATGATCTCCGCCTCCCACAACCCCTTCGAGGATAACGGCATCAAGCTCTTCGGCCCTGACGGCGTGAAGCTTTCAGACGCAGCACGAGGCCGCAGATCGAAGCCGAGATGAGCGCGCGATCTGCAGACGCAGCTTGCCAACCCGGACGCACTCGGCCGCGCCCGCCGCCTGAGCGACGCCGCCGGCCGCTATATCGAAGGCGTCAAAGGCACATTCCCCAGGGGCCTGCGCCTCGACGGCCTCAAGATCGTGCTCGATTGCGCCAATGGCGCCGCCTATCGCGTGGCGCCCGACCGCCCTCTGGGAACTCGGCGCCCAGGTCATTCCGCTCGGCGTCTCGCCGGACGGCTTCAACATCAACCGTGGCTGCGGCTCGACCGTGCCCGGATCAGCTCTGCGCCGCGGTCGTGGAGCATGGCGCCGATATCGGCATCGCACTGGATGGCGATGCCGACCGCCTGATCATGTCCGACGAGCATGGCGAGATCATCGACGGCGACCAGATCCTCGCCCTCATCGCCGCGGTCCTGGGCGAAGACCGACCGGCTGACCGGCAGCGGCATCGTCGCGACCGTCATGTCCAATCTCGGTCTGCAGAAATTCCTGCGCGGCCTCGGGCTCGACCTTCATCGCACCCAGGTCGGGCGACCGTTACGTCGGCGAGCGCATGCGCGCGCTCGGCATCAATCTTGGCGGCGAGCAATCGGGCCACGTCATCCTCTCGGATTTCTCGACGACCGGAGATGGGCTGGTGGCGGCGCTGCAGGTGCTGGCCGTGCTGGTGCGGCAGGGCAAGCCGGCCTCCGAAGTCTGCCGCGTCTTCCAGCCCTCGCCGCAACTCCTGCGCAACGTGCGCTTCAGCGGCCCCTCGCCGCTGGGCGATGCGCGGGTGAAAGAGGCGATCGCCGAGGCCGAGGCCGCCATCGGCCCTGATGGCCGCCTGCTCATCCGGCCAAGCGGCACGGAACCGCTGATCCGCGTCATGGCGGAAGCGGATGACGACCAGCTGATCGCGCGCATCGTGGCCGAGCTTTGCGAGGTCATCGCGGCCGTAGCCCGCACGCCCGAAAACGCCGTCTGATGCCCTCTCCCCAAGGCCGGGTTCTCGTCATCGCCGGATCGGACAGCGGTGGCGGGGCCGGTATTCAGGCCGATATCAAGGCTGTCATGGCTTTGGGCGGCTTTGCGACAACGGCGCTGACCGCACTCACCGCACAGAATACCCGCGGTGTCACGGCCGTGCTGCCGGTGCCGCCCGAGTTCCTGCGTGCCCAGATCGATGCTGTCATGAGCGATATCGGCACGGACGCGATCAAGACCGGCATGCTTCCGGACACCGCGAGTATTCTGACTGTCGCCGATTTCCTGGCCGGCCTGTCGCCGCGGGTGCCTTTCGTCATGGATCCGGTGATGGTCGCGACCAGCGGCGACCGGCTGCAATCGGCGGAGGCGCTCGCCGCGCTCAAAACCCGGCTGCTGCCGCTCGCCACCGTCATCACCCCCAATATCCCCGAGGCCGAGCTGTTGCTTGGCCGCAGGATCGCCGATGAGGCCGCGCAGTTCGATGCCGCCCAGGCGCTGCTCGCCATCGGCGCCCGGGCAGTGCTGGTCAAAGGCGGGCATCTGAGCGGCGAGACGGTGACCGATCTCCTGGCCAGCCCCAGCGGCATCGTGGCGATTACCGGCCCGCGTATCGACTCCACCTCGACCCACGGCACCGGCTGCACGCTCGCCTCCGCCATCGCGGCCGGGCTTGCCCAGGGCATGGCCCTGGAAGATGCCGTCCGCCGCGCGCGCGCCTATGTGGCCGCGGCTATTCGCGCCGCCCCGGGCCTGGGCACCGGTCACGGCCCGCTTGGCCATAGCGTGACGATCGACCCCGCGCGCATCAGCGCCCTGCACAATCCTTGAGCGCCCGCGCCGGCACGCCGCTTCGCCATCAGAACCGCGCGTTGACCTCCGTCCGCGGCGTCATGGCGCTGTGGGTCGTGGGGCATCATCTGCAGTTCGAGCTTGGCCTGCTCGGTTATCATTATTTCGGCTGGCTATTCCGGCCCGGCTATGTCGGCGTCGATATCTTCTTCGTGCTGTCCGGCTTCGTCATTACGGCCGTGCACCGGGACATGGTGCCGAAGGATGCGCGCGACTTCTTCATCCGCCGCATCTTCCGCATCTATCCGCTGCATCTTGTCGTGCTCGCCGTGCTGCTTGGCTTCTGGCTGCGGGATCTCTGGCTGGGCGCGCCCCTCTCGATGCCGCGCCTCGCGCATCTGCGGCATCGTGGCGCTGCTGCTCCAGCCATACCTGATCCATGATCAGGACTGGAACGTGGTGAGTTGGTCGATCGGCGTGGAGTTGCTCTGCTACGCGCTCTTCCCCCTTGCCATCCGGCTGCTGCGCCGGATGAACCTCGTGGTCAGCCTGGGCGTGCTGATCATTGCGCTATTCTACGAGCGGCATGTCCATTCCGAGCTGATCTGGGGCTGGCCGGCCATTGCCCGCGGCCTGGGCGGCTTTGCGCTCGGGATGATGGTGCAACAGATGACGGTGCTTTGCCCGCGCCCCGGCGCGCGCGTCGCGACACGCATCGAACTGGTGGCCGTGGCTTTCATGCTGATCGCCGTTCTGCTGCGCGATCTGGCTCTCATACCGCTACTCGGGGCGCTGCTGATCTATGGGCTGGCGGCGGAGCGTGGCGCGGTCAGCCGCCTGATGTCCGGCCCGACCTGGTTCTGGCTCGGCCAGATTTCCTTTTCAGTCTACCTGCTCCATCCGACCGTCATCACGCTCGCCTTCGCCTGGCTGCCGCCTGCCCGTCTCGGCGACGATCTGGGCCTCACCCTTGGCGCGAACCTCACTGCCCTGGTCTGGACGGCGCTGGTGCTTGCCCTCCTGCTCGGCCTCGCCACGCTGACATGGAGGCTGGTGGAGGAGCCGATGCGCCGCTACGGCGCGCGCCTCGCCCGTCAAATTTCGGCCGCCGCCCCTCGCCGGCGCGCCGAGGTAACAAGAAGCAGGTGACGGCCGAATAAAGGACGAAACCGTCAGGAGCTTCGTCCATGCGCTGGTTCACCGCTGCCATGCTGGGCACCGCAGGGCTGACCCTTGGCCTGATGCCGTTCGCCATGGCGAAAGCCGCATCCCCCGATAATCCGCTGGTGCTTGAACTTTTCACCTCGCAGGGTTGTTCCTCCTGCCCGCCGGCGGACGCCCTGGCTCGCGAACTTGCGGAGACAAGGCCCGATCTCCTCGTACTCGATTTCCATGTCGATTACTGGAACAAGCTTGGCTGGGACGATCCTTTCTCGCTCGCCCAGGCAACCGAGCGGCAGGAGGCTTACGACGCACTGCTCGGGACTGAGACCTATACGCCACAGCTCGTGATCGGCGGAGCGGCGCAAACCGTCGGCTCCGCCCGTTCCGATGTTGAGTCCGCGATTGCCGAGGCCGAGGCGGTTCGCAAGAGTGCCACGCCCGTGCCTCTGTCCCTCACCCCGAAGGGGGCGTTCGTGCAGGTCACGGTCGGCGCCGGGGCCGGCCGGGGCGCGATCTGGCTCGTGGGCTATGACCTCCGCCATACCACAACGATCGGCCGCGGAGAGAATGGGGGGCTGCATGAAACCGAAGCTAATATTGTTAGATCAATCGTAAAATTGTCTGAATGGTCTGGAGACTCAAAGACAATCACTGCACAACGTCCAAGCGGCGAAACCTATGCGGTGCTCTTGCAGCGGCCGGACGGCGCCATTCTCTCAGCGGTTCGCCTCGCCCCCGCGGGGTCGTGAAAAGATCGAGCAGATGACCAGATCCTTGCGCGGTCCCTCGACCCGCCAGGACAGCCGCCAGCGTGCCGCCCCGTCCAGCCGGTAGCGGCCGCGATAGAGATCCGGCGCGCAGTCATGCGTCACCTGCGCGATATCGCCCAAGACCCGGGCCTCGTGAAAAAACCGGCCATCGGCAAAGAAGACGCGGAAGCGATCCTCGGCGAGAATTTCGAAACGATAGTCGCGCGCCGCATCCGTGGTGATGCCGCCATAGGCAAGCACCCCCGTCTCCGAAAAGCGCAGGCCGCCGCCATCGGCACTGAAGCGCGCCATGCCGTCCATCCGGCCAAGCAGCGCGCTCCTGCGGTCCCACACGCGGCGGCGCAGGGTCCATGTCCCCGCGAAGAGATCTGTCAACCGGGCCAGAAGTCGTGATCCATGATCTGTATGAAGCTCCAGGGACAGAGTTTCGGAAAGACGCTGTCGTCCAGTCCGGTCTCGACGGCTGCTTCAGACCAGGCATAGCTGTAGGCTTCGTCGACAGCTTGATGGAGAAGCGCCTTCAGGCTGAGGTTGTCCTGCAGATGCGCGGCCAGTCGCTTGCGGTTGTTGGTGATCGTTACGCGCCAACTTTTGCCACGTCGGTCTGGCTGATGCTGCCATTTCAGAAGATGCTGGAGCAGCACGGTCAACCGGTTGATCAGCTCGCGCTTTTCGCTCCGTCCGATGCTTTCGATTTCCTCGGCGATAGGCGCGATATCAGCCTGATCAAGCCGGCCGGCCCGCAAGAGCGCAGCCTGCTCATTGGCCCAGGCATAGAAGTCCCGGTCATAGGTGTCGCTCATCGCGCCTCTCCTTCAGGCGATCCGCTTGGGCCACAGTCTAACGGAACAGGCGGCCTGCGCACAGGCGGTTGAGACCAACGACAAGTGCCACCGCCAGCATATTCGCGGCAAACTCCAAAATGCCCGCGTCATAGTGGTGGACGAAGTTGAGCAGCGTCACCGCCGCGCCGGCCGCAGCGAGGCCGCCGAGCGTGGCGGTCAGGCTGGGGCGCAGGGGGAAGGTCCAGCGCAGCAGCGCAATCAGCAGCAGCGACAGCGGCAGCGACACCAGCACGATAAAGGCGAAGGAATGGCCCGCACCGGCCATGCTGGCCTTCTCCACGCCCGGCAGGTGCCAGCCGCGCAGGCAACCCATGCCGCTTTCGAAGATCCAGAGCGCCAGAGGCGGCAGCGGCAAAAACCCCCAGCGCGGGCTGCGCCCGGGCATGCCGGTCATGAAGGCGGCGATCACGGCCAATATCGCCGTCAACGCCGAGCCGAGGGCGGAGAGCCACATGTCCGGCGCCGCCATGAGCCGGGCCATCATGGCATGGAGATCGGCCCTGAGCGCGAAAAAATCAGCGAAGAGCGCAACGGCCACCAACCAGACCAGTGCCAGCGTGCTCGGTCGCACACGGCGCACGGGCTTGAGGTTGCGGCTGAGGTCTTCAATGAGCCGCTGATGCGGCGGATGGTCAGACATCCTTGCCCCCATTCAGCTGATCTTTCGCGCCCAGGCGTAATCGCAGAGACTTCATCGCGCGGTGCAGGTTGACCTTGAGCGCCGTTTTGGAGCGGCCAGTGGCGGCGGCAGCCTCATCGAGCGACTCGCCCTGGAGGCCCAGCCGTTCTGCCGCCTCCCGCTGCCCTGGCGGCAGATCCTTGATCAATCGCCTGAGCGCGAGCGCGCGGTCGTCAGCGTCCAGGTGCGCATCAGCGTCCTGCCCCTCCTCGGGATAGCTTTCATAGGCCAGGGGATCATGAATTTCCCGCGTCACCTGGCGGCCCTGCCGGCGCAGCAGATCAATCGCCCTCCGGTCCGCAATCGCCCTCAGCCAGGGCATGAAGGGCCTGGCCGGGTCGTAGGTTGCGCGGGCACGGTGAAGGGTGATCAGCACCTCCTGCACCACATCGTCCAGCTGATCCGTAGCGACCCCGCGCCGGCGGGCAACCGCGGCGATAGCCGGCACGCAGTCATGCAGAAGCTGCCGATAAGCGGCCGCGTCGCCCCTTTGCGCCGCTGCCATCAGCACGCCCAGATGATCGCCCACCAGCTCAGCCATGACGCGGTGTCACCCTGAGAGCTGCCCTTCGGTCATTCTACCCTAACCTAGCCGCAGGGGGCGCCCGCTCATAGTCGTGCCCGCGTGCAGCCTATTCGGCGCAAGCCTGCCCCCGGTTACCGCGATTGCAGAAGCGGCGCCGATCCTTTAAACGCGGCGGCGGGTCACACCCCCCCACCGGGGTGCTTCTCTTCTGAAAGGGAGAGCCAATCGATGGCGCTCGTCACCAAGCCGGACATCCGTCCGCAGAATCCCAATTTCTCATCCGGTCCTTGTGCCAAACGCCCCGGCTTCACGCTGGACGCGCTTTCCGGCGCCCTGCTCGGCCGCAGCCACCGCGCGAAAGAGCCGAAGGCGCGCCTCGCCGCGGTCATCACGCGCTCCAAGGCGATCCTCGGCATGCCCGCCGATTGGAAGCTCGGCATCGTGCCCGCCTCCGACACCGGCGCCGTGGAAATGGTGCTCTGGTCCATGCTGGGTGCCCGCCCGGTCGATGTCCTCGCCCATGAGAGCTTCTCCGAAGGATGGGCGACCGACATCGTCAAGCAGCTCAAGCTCGCGGATGCCCGCGTGCTCACCGCCCCTTACGGCAAGCTGCCCGATCTCTCCGCCGTCAATCCGGCGCATGACGTCGTGCTCGCCTGGAACGGCACCACCTCAGGCGTGTGCTATCCGAATGGCGACTTCATCGCGGCCGACCGCGAAGGCCTCGTCATTTGCGACGCAACCTCGGCGGCCTTCGC
>CAWHDJ010000002.1:0-267389 GCA_963827955.1 uncultured delta proteobacterium
GGCTCGCGAAGTGCGGCCAAGCGGCGTGCCAACCGATTTCGGCGGAGTCGAGGGCGTGGTCAAACGCTTGAGGGTCGACCATTTCTGGGATCGCGGGCTTCCCGACGAATCCGCGGCGAACGCGGACTCGGCTGCGTTCCCCGACGGCCCCAAGCCTGGCGATCCGCTGGGCATGGCTTACCGACGAGCGACCGAAGGCAAGCGAAAGACCCTCGCGGCGGGCGACCGATTGCCATTGAAGGGAGACTTGAAGGCCCTCGTCCTCGCAGCCAGCGGAAGGGTCGTCCCCATCGAAAGGCGCTATCCAGAACGCGCATTCCTGACCGTGATTGAAAATCGTGAATGTCAAACGCCCACGGCCGACAAGCCGGTCGACCCCTCTGACAATGCCCGCAGCCTGGCGATCCTCTTCGAGCTCGGATCGTTTGGCTTCCTCGATTGTGGAGATCTGACCTGGAACGTCGAGAAGAAGCTCGTTTGCCCAAAAAATCTGATCGGTCAGGTCGACCTTTTTCAGGTCACTCACCATGGCATGGACTCGTCGAATAATCCCGCCTTGGTGCGTTCGATCGAACCTATCGTCACGATCATGAACAACGGGCCCAGGAAGGGAGGGTCTGCTTCGACGGTCGATCTCCTCGAGTCGATCCCTTCGATCAGGGCTGCCTATCAACTCCACAAGAACCAGGCGACGAGCGCCCAAGAGAACGCCAAGCCGGAGCTGATCGCGAACTCAGAGCCCGGCGGGGGAACGTTCATCCATGTGACGATCGAGCCGGACGGTAAACGATTCAAGGTACAAATCGGCGGGTCAGGAGCTGTTCGCGAGTTCGAAACGAAGTAATGACCTTTATCGCTTTATGCTCTCGATAGGGATTTATGCAACGTAACAAAACGCTTCGTCGTGCGACAATGGCTTCGGTTCTCTGGGTTGGTTTGGCGGGCTCGTGTTTGGCCAGCCAGCAGGCCTTCCCCTACCCCATCGAGCGCACCGAGCTCGAAAACGGCCTGGGCGTCGTTTCGATCAAGTTCGATTCGCCTGGCGTCGTCGCCTACTACACAGTCGTGCGCACCGGGGCGCGGAACGAGGTCGAGCCGGGCAAGTCCGGCTTCGCTCATTTTTTTGAACACATGATGTTTCGCGGCACCAAGACCTACTCGGAAGACGCCTACAACGAGGCGTTGAAGAGCCTGGGCGCCGATTCGAACGCCTTCACCAACGACGACTTTACGTGCTACCACATGACAATCCCAGCCTCTGGATTGGCCAAGGCGGTCGAGCTCGAGGCCGACCGCTTCCGAAACCTGGAGTACGACGAGCCAGCCTTCAAAAAGGAGGCTGGCGCCGTCCTGGGGGAATACAACAAAGGAGCGTCGTCGCCGTTCTTGATCCTGAATGAAACCATTCAGTTGAACGCATATTCAAAGCACACCTACAGGCATACGACCATCGGCTTCTTGGCCGACGTCAAAGACATGCCCAATCAATTTGCCTACAGCAAAGTGTTCCTCGATCGTTGGTACAGACCCGAGAATTGCACAGTAGTCGTCGCCGGCGACGTCGACCACAAACAGCTCGTGAAACTCGCCCGAAAGGCCTATGGCCTCTGGAAAAAAGGGACCTCGACGCTCCAGCCGGAAATCGAACCGGGGCAGAAGGAAGCCAAGTCGGCCAAGCTCACCTGGCCATCGCCAACCTTGCCAATCTTGAACCTTGCGTATCACATCCCCGCCGCCGACCCCAAAGATCCCGACTGGCCGGCGCTCAAGGCGCTTTCGCTCGCCGCGTTCGGAGAAACGAGCGCTCTTACAAGGAGCTTGTGCTCGACGCCCAGAAGGTTGAGACGCTGATGGTCGACGCTGAGCGAAAACGCGATCCAGGGCTCTTCCAGATCTTGGCGCTGGTCGTCGACAAAAAAGATCTTGGCCTTGTCCGCAAACGCATCGAAGAAACCTTGGCTCAATTCGCCAAGGAGCCGATTCCCGAAGCCAAGCTGAATGCAATCAAATCGCACCTGCGTTATAGCTTTGCCGGCAGCCTCGATAGACCAGACGCCGCGGCCCTGGCGGTCTGCGAGGCCATCGCCCTCACGGGCAGATCCGAGGCTCTCAATGAGCTTTTCGAAGCCTACGATCGACTGACCCCTGAAGACCTGCGCGGGTCGCGGGCAAATACTTCAAACCCGAAAACCAGACCTCGGTCACTCTGGTTCAGGAGGACGCTCGATGAACCGGATCGGCACGGCATGCCTGGCTCGCTCTCTTATCGAACGCGAAGCCCGCACAATCCGCTGAAAAAGAGCCATGGAAGAGCGTCACGTTCTTGCCTTCGTCGTCGAACCCCTTGGTCGCGGTTCGACTTGTCTTCTCGGTCGGCTCGAAGGACGACCCAGCCGGCAAGGAAGGCTTGGCTGCACTTACCGCGGCGCTCGTATCCCAGGGCGGCACGCGTGAATTGACCTACTCGCAAATCCTCGAAAAGCTTTATCCCATGGCGGCCTCGGTCCAGGGCGCCTGCCGCAAGGAAGCGACGGTCTTCTCCGGGGTCGTGCACCGCGACCACCTGGCGGATTATCAAAAGCTCCTCGCCAAGATCATCGTCGAGCCCAGATTCTCGCCAGAAGACTTCCAGAGGCTTCGCGAACAGGCAATCTCTTCCATCGCCAAAACCCTTAGAGGTTCAAACGACGAAGAGTTGGGCAAGTGGGGTCTCCAGGTCCAGCTCTATCGCAATCACCCTTACGGACACGTCGATGCGGGAACTGTGCAAGCGCTTAAGTCCATTACTCTTGACGACGTGAAAACATTTTACCGTAAATATTACACCCAGCCCAACCTTGCGATCGGTCTCGCCGGGGGCGTCGACCAGGGCGGCGTCGACCGCCTGAAAACCGAGCTCTCTCGTCTTCCGAACACCACCTCCCCGGTCGTCCACGCGACCGAACCTGAAGCTCCCGAGGGCCTCGAGACCACCATCATCGAAAAGCCGGCCGATTCGACCGCGATTTCGCTGGGGTTCCCAATCTCCATCACTCGTAAGGATCCCGACTTCTACCCGCTTTTGGTCGCGTGTTCGCATCTGGGTGAACACAGAACCTTCAACGGCAAACTGATGCAAGACTTGAGGGGCAAGCGCGGGCTCAACTATGGCGACTACGCTTATATCGAAGACTTTATCGAAGACGACGAGACCGTGTTCGCCCAACCCAACAATCCCAGGCCCACTCAATACTTCTCGATCTGGATCAGGCCCGTATCCAAGGCAAATGCAGCCTTCACCCTCCGGGCAGCATTTTGGGAGTTCGATCGCTTCGTCGAACGCGGGCTCACTGAGGCCGAGTTCGAACGCACAAGAGCCTTCCTGCTCAATTACTCAAAGCTCTGGACCCAGACCGTCTCTCGCAGGCTCGGCGCAGCGATGGATGGAAAGTTCTACAAGACCCAGGACGTGGTCTCGGAGCTCGCCAACCGACTGCCCAAGATGACCCAGCGCGACGTCAACGACGCGATTCACAGGAGACTCAAGTCCAAGGGCTTCGCGGTCGTGATCGTGTCCGACAACGCACAAAAGCTGGCCGATATTCTTCAATCGGGCGCCCCAACCCCTGCCAAGTACGAGTCGGAAGGCACGCCCGGAGACGCGCTGGCAGAAGACAAGATCATCGAGTCTTATCCGCTCAAAAAGCTGAAAATTACGATTGTTCCCGTCAAAGAAATGTTCGAAAGATAAAAGTGAGGATCGGCTGCGGATGCGAAGCATCAAGGCTTCGTCTGATCCACCCCCTCGAGGGTTTGCTTCGTCTGCTCGAGATGCGGCTTCTTCGGTTTCTTTGCTTTAGGCGCGTGCTTCCAGCGTCTATGGAGCCAGAGGTACTGCTCGGGATCCCGTCTGACGATCCGTTCGATCGCCGCTGTATACGCGCTCGGTCAATAGACGAGCGTCGTCGACTCCGCCGGTCAGTTCGTCCGGGTCGATCACTTCCTCGCAACCCACCTCGTAATAGAATTCGTTTCCCACGCGTCTCGCATAGCCAACCACGACCGGAGCCTTGTGTTCGATGGCCAAGAGAGCGATCGCTTTGTGCGTCGACGCGGGTCTGCCGAAGAAGGGGACGAACATGCCGTTCTGCCCAGCGTCTTGGTCGGCCAGGAACGAAAGCACCCCCCCGCTCCGGAGCACTTCCAACATATCGTCATATCCCCCTTTTTTGGGGATGAGCTTCTGGCCGGTGCTTTCGCGAAACTGGCGGAGGAACTTGTCGAGGTGCGGGTTGTCGAGAGCCCGAGCCACCGAGTTGGTTGGGAACCCAAATGCTCCGAAGAGGTAGCCTGCCATCTCCCAGTTCCCGAAATGGCCGGTCAGCATAATCAGCGGACCGCCGTCCAAAAGCCTGTTCAATATCGGCTCGTGGTCCACCAAGCGGATCCGCTCGCGCCAGTTCATCACGCCCAGCCGCCGAGGAATCTGGATGATCTCCATCAAGACGCAGAGGAAGTGCTCGTAGACCCTGCGGACAATTCTGTCGCGGTCCTCGGGGGAGTACGCGTCGCCAAACGCATGCTCGAGGTTCGCGATCGCCACGTTGCGATGCCGCTTATCGACCTTATAAGCAAGCAACGCCAACATGCGAGCCGTCGCGTAAGCATGCTTGACGGAAAGTCTCTGGAGACCGTAGACGGTCGTTTTGACCAGTAGATACACGAGGTAATCGAGCGTCTTGTTCCGCGGTCGCCTCATGGTCGATCCCTCGACTCGCTCGATTCGTCCTTGACCGGGGAGAGCATACGAAACCCCAGCTGGGACGTAAATCCGAGCGCCGGCATTGTGAAAATGGACGGCCGTTTCGAAAAAAACGCCAGGCCGTCGCAAATGCGAGCGACCAGGCGTTTCCCCCAGACAACCGAGTCGGGACGCACCAGCGGTTTTAGCGAATTATTGCTCGGCCCCTTTTTCAACCCATTCCTCTTGGCGCCCGATCGGGCCCAATCTCTCGCCGTTGCTTCTTCACTTCTCTGGATTCAGATTCATCACCCGAGCCGAGTTGGAGTGAGTTCTTCCAGACCCGCTCTTGATTGCTTCGAGATCGGTATTCGACGAGCACAAAAGGTTCCAGGTATTCAACAACGCTGCTCGCGAGTGGTTCCGCGTCCGCTCCAAAATCTCTCGCCAGCGGCGGATACTTCTTGTCCAGCACGTCGTTCGAGACCAACTGGTCTTGTCGTAGCGAGTTCGTCAAACTGGCCGCAGCTTACTCATTGTGATATTCGGGAAAAATTCCCAGGACTTGTCCCCGTAGTACAACTCAATGCACTATATTAAAAATGAAGTGCTCTTTGACAATCCGGCATGCGGAAAGGAAGGATGGCGGCTTCCCGCCCGTGGCGGGCCACCGCTTGGACTGCGCCAAACTTTCCTCGGCGCGGAAGGAGCCCGCGGTGAGTATGCCGACTCTCCAGGTTCTGGGCCCTTTTCGTTGGTCTCGCTGAGTCTCAATTGAGTTTGGGTTCGTTTGGTAGCTTTGATGAAAAGCATTACTGAACAATAAGTTGCGGCATTTGTCTCCTTTTCGGGCTCGGATTGGGTTCGTTTGGCAATCTCGACGAAAGATGTAGCCCGGCAGCCGTTTGCGTCGACTTGATTCAAAGAGCAATCGAATTGGGTTCGTTTGGTAAAATCGCCATTCGCCAGGTCTGGACGCGCTTCAAGGACTTGCAAAACCTTCAGGAGAAAATTGGGTTCGAATGGTCAGGGGAAGCGAACTTCACCAAACCTGCTTCCGATCATCCCAAACCCCGGTTTGCGGTCCCTCAAACGAAAATTGGGTTCGTTTGGTCAGAGGGTTCGACAAGACGACTGCCGTCAAGTCGCCTTGGCGATGAGTCTCTCCAGTGGCCGTTGGCCTTGCCCGAAGCGGCTTCATTGGCTAGAAACCGAACCGATTGATCCACGAGCCGACAAAGTCGACGCGTCTAGGCTCTCAGGGACGAGGGGCCGGAATGCTTTTCAACACGGTTCACTTCGCCTACTTCTTTGCGATCGTCTTCGGGCTTTACTGGTTGGCTCCACACCGGTTGCAGAACCTCTTGCTCCTGGCTGCGAGCTACTACTTTTACTCGTGCTGGGACGCTCGCTTCCTCGCCCTTCTGATCATCTCGACGGTGTTTGACTTTGCCTGCGGCCTGGCTCGTCCGAATCGAAAAGCCAGCCAAGCGCAAGCTTTTCGTCGCCGCGAGCATGGCTCTCAATCTGGGAATGCTGGGCTTCTTCAAGTACTTCAACTTCTTCGCGGAGAGCCTGCACTCGCTCGCCTATCGGTTCGGTCTGAACCTGCCGGTCGCTCAACTCGAGGTCATACTGCCGATTGGCATTTCGTTTTACACGTTTCAGTCGATGAGTTATGTCATCGACGTCTATCGAGGCGACCTGAAGCCGACCAAGAACCTGATCCAGTTCGCGGCTTTCGTCTCGTTTTTTCCACACCTCGTCGCCGGTCCGATCATGCGTCCGACGTCTTTGTTGCCACAAATCGAGGGAAACCGAAAGCTCTCTTACCGACAGTTCTCCCAAGGCGTTTATCTCATCCTCTGGGGCCTCGTCAAGAAGCTGGTCGTCGCCGACAACCTGGCCGTTTTCGTGAACCAGGTGTTCAGCGATTGGAAGACGATCGACGGCGGGACGGCGCTGCTGGGCGTTTATGCATTCGCCTTTCAGATCTACGGAGATTTCTCAGGGTATACCGATATCGCCAGGGGCGTCTCGAAGTGTCTGGGTTTCGAGCTCGCCTTGAATTTCAACCTACCGTACTTCGCAACGAGTCCGAGGGACTTTTGGTCCCGCTGGCATATCAGTCTTTCGACATGGCTGCGCGATTATCTCTATATCCCGTTGGGTGGAAATCGCGGCGGCCAGACGAGGCTCGTTCGCAACCTGATGTTGACAATGATCGTCGGCGGGCTCTGGCACGGTGCTGCCTGGACTTTCGTCGCGTGGGGGTTTTATCAGGGAGTCTTGCTGGTGGGCCATCGGCTCGCCGAGCCGTTGTTGGTTCATGTTCGCCCGCGAACCGGTTTAGCACGAGCCTCTTGGAAAGCCCTTCGAATCTTCGCGACGTTCCACCTGGTCTGCTTTGGCTGGCTGATCTTCAGGGCGAACTCGCTGGAACAACTGACGGGGATGCTCTCGGCGATGATCGAACGCCCCGCCCTCCCGGCCGCCGCGGCTTTGGCGTTGGTCGCGGCAATCGTCGTACCGCTCTTGATCGTTCAATTGTATCAATACCTGTCGAAAAACCTCGACGCGGTGCTCGAATCTCCTTGGTATGCAAGAAGCGTTTTTTACACGTTATGTTTCTATGCGATCATCTTGGGCGGGGAGTTCGGCGGGTCTCAATTCATTTACTTCCAATTCTAGAGGCGCCGGCCGACCGATGTCTTCGACCACGTCCGAACCCACCCGCGACCGTTGGCCCAAGGGCGTTCTGGGAATGCTCGTTTTGGTCGCGATCATCGAAGGCTATATCAACGGGCGCACCGTTGAGTTGACCGAGACTTCACATTCCGGCTGGAGTATTGCAGCGCGAGAGGCCTTGTCGACCGAGGTGCGAGCCTCGAAACTCCTCTGCTTTGGAGACAGCCTGGTCAAGCATGGAGTCTTGCCCAGCGTGGTCGAGAGTCGGTCGGGATCTCGAACCTACAACCTCTCCGTCCCAGCGGCGCCGGCGCCTGTCGCCTACTTTGTGCTGCGGAAGACTCTCGTATCGGGTGCGAAGCCGGACGCGGTTCTTGTCGACTTCAAACCAGACCTGCTCGCCGGCGGAATTCGGTTCTCGACGACGTTTTGGCCGCACCTCTTGGACCTTCGCGACTGCCTGCATCTGGCAAGCGTTGCGCACGACTCTCAGTTCGTCGCGACCACCATGCTCGCCAGAGCTCTGCCTTCCCTGCGAATGCGCGACGAGATCAGACGGAGGATCCATGCCGAGCTCGAGGGAAGCGTCGACCCGACCAAAGAGACGAACCTGGCGCTCTGGCGCAACTGGGCAGTGAACAAGGGCGCGCAGTTCACGCCTCGAAAGCCTGGGTATAGCGGAGTCGTCTCCGCTGAAGACCACAAGCGCTATATGACGAACGCGTGGTGGTGTCATCGCGTCAATCGCTTTTATATTACTGCGTTTATGGACGTGGCGGAAGCGAAATCCATTAGGGTCTACTGGCTGCTGCCGCCGATCGCCCCGGTGCTCCAGGCCGAGCGAGAAAAAGCTGGGACCGATCAGAAGCACACAGAGTTCGTGAAGGGCTTCGTGGCTCGGTACAAGAATTTGTACATCCTCGATGCACGCAGGTCCGAGTATCCCCATACGGTTTTCGTGGACCCTGTGCACCTGGACGGTCTGGGGGCTTACTCTCTGAGCGATGCAATCGGTCATGCGATGGATTCGAGCTCGAAAGGCGGCGCCGACCGCTGGATCGTGCTGCCGCGCTTTCGACAACCCGACCATGCTCCAACGCTCGAGGACGTCGAGCAGTCCAAGATCGCAACCGGCGGCAAGGCCGATGCGATAAGGAAACGCTGAATCCGAAGCCCTCTTCTCGTCTAAGAGATCTCGGCGAACTTGGCCGTGAAATGGCGGAGCGCGGCTGGGGCTTCGATTATGCTCAGCCCCCGAATCTTCTCGCGCTGTTGGAACGTCTCGACGACCACTTCGATCACATAATCGATATGGCTTTGTGTGTACACGCGTCGGGGCACTGCCAGTCTGACGAGCTCCATCTGAGGAGGCTTGGTCCCACCTGTTTCGGGGTCGGCGCCGCCGAACATCACCCCGCCGATCTCGACCGAACGGACCCCGCCTCGCCTGTAAAGTGCGCAGGCAAGAGCCTGACCTGGGAAGAATTTGCGGTCGATGTGGGGGCAAAATTCCGCGGCGTCGATGTAGATCGCGTGGCCGCCGGGTGGTTCGACGATGGGCACTCCAGCGGCAAGGAGGTGCTCGCCCAGATACTCGACGCTGCGAATCCGATACTGAAGGTAGTCTTCATCGAGCACCTCCTCGAGCCCCTGCGCCATGGCTTCGAGATCTCGGCCGGCAAGTCCGCCGTAGGTGACGAAGCCCTCGGTCAGAATCAATAGATTGTCGGCGCGGCGAGCCAAGGCGTCGTCTCGCAAGAGCAAGAGCCCGCCGATGTTCACAAGCCCGTCCTTTTTGGCGCTGATCGTCGCGCCGTCCGCGAGGTCGAACATCTCCCTCGCAATCGCGCGGGCCGACTGGTTGCTCCTGCCGGGCTCGCGAAGCTTGATCAAATAGGCGTTCTCGGCAAATCGACATGCGTCGAGGAAGAGCGGAACGCCTCTGCTCGCGCACAGCTCCTTGACCTGTCTCAAATTCTCGAGGCTCGCCGGTTGGCCTCCGCCGCTGTTGTTCGTGACCGTGATCATGCAAAGCGGAATGTGCTCGGTCCCAACCTCGTCGAACAGCCGCTTCAGTTTCTCTAGGTCGAGGTTGCCCTTGAAGGGGGCTCGGTTCCTGGGCTCGAGTCCGGAATCGACCACCAGATCGACGGCCTTGGCGCCGGAGTGCTCGATGTTCGCTCTGGTGGTGTCGAAATGGTTGTTGCTGGGTATGACCTTGCCCGGCCCGCCGACCATCTCGAAGAGAATGCGTTCGCTGGCCCTGCCCTGGTGCGTTGGCAGAACGTGGGGCATGCCCGTCAGTTTCTTGACGGTCTCTTCAAGCCTCCGCCAGCTTCTGGCGCCGGCGTACGATTCATCCCCTCTCATCATCCCAGCCCACTGCTCGGCGCTCATCGCCGAAGTGCCGCTGTCGGTCAAAAGATCGATGATCACATCTTCCGCGGGGATCTGAAATAAATTGAAGTGAGCGTTTTCAAGGGCGATTTCACGCTCGAGCGGCGTAGTCAGCTTGATCGGCTCGACCATCTTCACGCGGAACGGTTCGATGATGGTCTTCATGCGGTTCTATATTGTATTTTCATAGCACTATATTTTTAATTGAAGCGAATACCCATACGAAAGAGCTGTTCGCGAAGATCGTCGTTGGCGTTCTCGCCGGTCCGCGCGGGCTCGGGCCTCGAGTCGTCGATCTGGGACTCGACGGGTTGCTCGACCGCCTTATCCAGAACCGCGAGCGCTCGCGACCGTTCGCCGGCAAGCTCGGAACGGGCCTTTGCGAGCTCGACTTCCAAGCGTGCGATCGCTTCTTCGTTGTCTTGACGCTCGGACTGGATCTTCCAAGAGGCGCGTTCGAGCTCTTGCTTCGTCCGACCGAGCTCCTGGACGAGACGCTCGCATTCCTCGGAGTTCGCTTCTCCGACTCGCGCGAGTTCGCGTTCGAGCTCACGAGCGCGTTTCGTGGCGGCCTCGAGCTCGCCTTTCAAGGTTTCGGCAAGCGTTCGGGACTCGCTGTTCGCAAGACGCTCGTTCTCAGCGGATGTGCGGGCCGATTGAAGTTCGAATTGGAGAGCTTCGAGCCGATTCGCGGATGCTTCCTGTACGACGGTCGATTCGCTGAGCTCCGCCTTCAGCGACGCTGATTCCGAGCGCAAGGCTTCGAGTTCGTCTTGAAGTTTCGAAGAGACCGCGGAGACGTCGCCGTGCATCGAAAGCGCAAGCTCGAGTTCTCTTCGGAGGGAAGCGGAAGTCGCATGCAGCTCTTCAAGATCGCGTTTCGACTTGATGAGCTGGGTCTCGCGCTCTCCCTCGCGATCGCGAAGCGAAGACAGCTCCTCATGTGTATCTTTAGAGGTCTTGCGAATCGCGTCGAGCTCTTGGTTCAAGTTCGAGAGCCGATGGTTCAGTTCGGTCTCGCGTTCCTGGAAAGCCGAGCGCTCTTCGCCTATGCCTTTCTTCGCTTTGCGAAGCTCCTCGAGCTCTTGGTTCGCGTTCGAGATCCGATGGTTCAGTTCGGTCTCGCGTTTCTGGAAAGCCGAGCGCTCTTCGCCTATGCCTTTCGTCGCTTTGCGAAGCTCTTCGAGCTCTAGATTCGCTCCGGAAAGCAGCTCCTTCAGGTGCGACTCGCGTTCCTGGAAAGCCGAGCGCTCTTCGCCTATGCCTTTCGTCGCTTTGCGAAGCTCTTCGAGCTCTAGGTTCGCTCCCGAAAGCTCCAACTCGAGCTCGGACTGGCGTTTGCGAGCCAAGGCCAATTCATCGCCAAAGTTCATCAGTTGCTTCTGAGTCTCTTCGAGCTTCTGCTTAGCCTGCTGGAGCTCTTTCTCGAGCTTTGAAGAAAGCGAGCTGCCTAAGAAAAGCTCGCGTTTCAGCGCCGTGTTGCTCGCGGACAGTTCGTCGCACTCGCCCCTGCGAGACTTGAGCTCAGCCTCGAGTTCAAGCACGCGTTCGCGCATCGCGCCGAGCTCGGAGTGCGCGGCGGCGAGCCCCTGCTCGAGCTCTTCTGATTGCACCCTGGCCGACTCGATCTCCAATGCAAGCTGCTCGCGGATCGATTGGTGGTCGCTCTTGTGAGATTCCAATTCGACAACGTGAGAGTCGACGAGAGCCTTTAGCTTTTGGGTCTCCGCCTGGCTCAGCTCGGAGATCGATGCCAACTCGGCCTTGATCCTTCGAGCCTCTTCCAAGGACTCGCTCTTCTCGGCCTCGAGGCGCAGACTCGAGCTCGGTCAGCGCTAGAGCATGGGCATGGGACAGGTCATCGAGAGCCTTGCCGTGGAGGGCCTTCCACTCGATCTCTCCCGCTTGGAAAGACGCTTCGAGTCGTGTTTTCTCGGCTTGGTGTTCGGCTTGGAGATCAGCCAGTTTGCGCTCGAAGTCGGCTGATGTTTGGCGAACAGCGACAAGCTCGTTCGAAAGCCGATCCTTCTCCGAGGTCAACTCGTCGCGGGAAAGCTCGGCGGCCTTCAGTTTTTCCTCGAGCTCGAGCGTGACATCCGCGGCGGTTTTTGCATTGGTTTCGAGCTCGGCTTTGAGTTTCTCGAGCGCCGCGGCCAGAGCATCACGGTCCCCGCGTACTGCGTCGATTTCCTTGGCGTGCACCGATTCGGTCTGTTTTTGGCTTTCGGCGACGATCCTGCGAGCGTTCTGGAACTCGCTTCTCAATCGGCCAAGCTCGATGAGCTCGGCGTCCAGCCGACGTTCGAGTTTGGCGATCTGTTGGACTGGGCTTGGGAGTACGAAATCCTTGCTCGACGAGCCAGTGGAGGAGGTCCCGCCGCTCGCTGGAGCAATTTCAGGGGCGGGCGCGGAGACGACGATCGGGCCGGCGTTCGAGGAGGCAGAGCTCGCCGCGGTCTCGACCCTGGCGGGTCGGGTGCTGATTCCCGCTGGGTTGTCCCAGAGCTGTTCGTTGGGAGCAAGCGTCAAGGGAACCGAAGCCCCGAGCTCGAGTAGAGACTCCATCCCCTTGCGAGGCGGCTTGATCGACGAGTCCGAGGACGAGGGCGCCTCGACGCCCTCCACGGCGCTAATGTCGGCGTCCGACGGGAAAATTGGATTCTGAGCTCGGAATTTGAGGCCGCAGAATTTGCACTCGACCTTCCTGCCGATGTACTCGGGCCTCATTTTGAGGCTCATGCGGCAGCTTGGGCAAGGGATTTTGACGCGGCTGGACATGGAGCAATGCCTTTTAGGCGGAATTCAGGGCGAGCCTGCCCGCGGACTGGTGATGATCCTCGATGCAAACGCTTGAACGACCATCACATAATCTATCACGCTCGGTACGAGCGTCAAATCGATTCGTTAAAGCTTGCAACGACTGTACAGAGGAGCCCGAACAGTCTAACCAAGGTCTCGGCTTCGGGAAAAGACGCTTTCAGGCCCAAACCCGGGCTTTCGACCTGGCTTGCTCGCCTCTTTGGCGATCAGGAATTGGCCTAAATTCCAGGCTCGAGGACGATTGGACCGACCTAGGCGATGATCTCTTGTACAACATTCCCAAACACGTCGGTCAAGCGATAATCCCTGCCGCTGTATCGGTAAGTGAGTTTCGTGTGATCGATGCCCATCAAATGCAGGATTGTCGCGTGAAGGTCGTGGACGTGGACCTTGCTTTCGACGGCGTTCCAGCCGAATTCGTCGGTGGCTCCATGCACGAGGCCGCCTTTGACGCCGCCGCCTGCGAGCCACATTGTAAACCCAAAGGGATGGTGCTCTCGGCCGTCGGTTCCCTCGGCGGTGGGCGTTCTACCGAACTCCCCGCCCCAGACCACGAGCGTCTCGTCGAGTAGCCCGCGCGATTTCAGGTCCGTCAGTAGCCCGGCGATTGGTCCATCGGTCGCAGCGCAGTTGGCAGGGAGCTCGGTCTTGAGTCCTCCGTGCTGATCCCACAACTGACAGCTTTTGCGCTTGGAAGTCTGCGTGTGATACACTTGAACACATCGGACTCCTCGCTCGACAAGCCTGCGAGCCATCAGGCATTGGGTTCCGAAGATCTCGGTCGCGGGTTCGTTCAAGCCATACAGCGCCTTGGTTGCGGCGGACTCGTTGTCGACGGCGAAGGCTCTGGGCGCTTCGAGTTGCATTCGGAAGGCAAGCTCGAACGAGGCGATACGCGCGGAGAGTCTGGCGTCGTCTTCCCGGTCTCGCAGGTGCAGAGCGTTCAGTCGTGCAAGGGCGTCCAGACGCCTGCGTTCTTGGTCGATCGAGACGCCCGGATTTGCAAGGTTCGCGATCGGATTCTTGAGGTCGTTGACCAGGGTCCCCTGATACGCGGCGGGTAGGAAGCTCGAGCTCCACAAGGGCGCGCCTTGCGCGGGCTGGGCGGGGCTCACGACGATGAACCCGGGCAGATCCTGGTTCTCGCTGCCCAGGCCGTATGTGAGCCAAGAACCCATGCTGGGCCTCGAAAAGGTCTGCTCGCCCGTGTTCATCTGAAGACATGCGCCGTTGTGATTGATGTTGTCGGCAATCATAGAACGAATGATGCACATGTCGTCGACGCGTTTGGCAAGCTTGGGCAAGAGCTCGCTCACGTCTGCGCCGCATTCTCCATGCTTCTTGAACTTGAACGGCGATTGCAGCAAATTGCCGGTTCGAGTGCGTTCGAGATGGGGTTTGTCGAACGGCAGCGGCTTGCCGTTGTCGCTGGCAAGTCTGGGCTTGGGGTCGAAGGTGTCGACGTGCGAAGGCCCGCCCGACATGAACAGGAAGATCACCTGCTTGGCCTTGGCCGGGAACATCGGCGGTTTGGGCGCAAGTGGATTCTCCGATGCAGACCCGGAATCCGCTGCGGTCGATTCGGCCGCCAGGAGCCCAGCCATGCCCAACACGCCGAAGCCCGTCCCGCAAGACTTCAGTAGGTCGCGTCTGGAGACGACTCCGGCCGATGGTTCACGTCCGAACATTGGGCTTGCTCCCTACTCTCTAATCGATATACACTAATTCATTCGTGCACATCAGAACGTGACATAGTGCTATCAGGTTCTGGGAAGAGTCTTGTCCCGCCGCCCCGGCGCCAAGGAGCGAAAGCGCGATACTCCGCTCGTCGTTGCTCGGCGACCGGGAAAAAAGCAGCTGGTAGGCAAGCTCGATCCGCTTCTCCGCGGACTCAGCCTCTTTCGTCAACCGCTCCGCGAAGGCTTTGGATGCAAGGTCGACCATGGCGCTGTTCAAAAGAAAAAGGGCTTGGGGGGCGACCGTCGAGACGGTTCTCGTGTCGACCACCCCCGCAGCGTCGGCGCCGTCGAACAAAGGCGCGAACGACGACCGATCCGAGCGGATTGAACGCAGGTATAGCGTCCGCCTGGGCGTACCCAGGTCGTCAAACGGAGGCCCGCCCAACAGAGGATCGAGCCTTCCCGAGACGGCGAACAGCGTATCCCGCACTGCCTCGGCCTCGAGCCTGCGGAGGTTCATTCCCGACCAGAGCAGATTCTCAGGATCGCGCGAAACGCTCTCACTCGACCTCTTGCTCGATTGCTGGTAGACGGATGTCAGCATGATCATGCGGTGCATCTTCTTAATCGACCAGCCCGATTCGAGAAACCGACTGGCGAGGTAATCGAGCAGTTCCGGGTGCGAAGGCGGTCGGCCGAGCTTGCCGAAATTGCTAGGCGTGCGAACGATCCCCTCCCCCATGTGATATTGCCAGATCCGATTGACAGTCACTCGTGCGGCAAGTGGATTCTTGGGGCTTACGATCCATCGCGCCAGTTCGAACCTGCCGCTCCCCTCGGTCGAGGCGGTCTGGTCCCCGCCCACGATAAGAGGGGCGTGCCGCTTGACCTCTCTGCCCAGACGCGCGTAGCTTCCTCTTATGTGTATGCGAGCGTTGTGGAAGCCCTCGTACTTGGTCGTTGGTACGCCCCCTTCATGGACCACCAAGCCCAAGGGAGGCTCCTTTGGCAACGACTGACGCAGCGACTCGAGGCGTTTCTGGGCCGAGTCGATCCGCGAATTCAGGTCTGTTGGCAGCTTGGCAAAGTCGGTCGGATTCATACTCCTTAGAGGGCTCGCCTCGGAGGTCAACTCGAGGGCGAGTTGAGAACGATCGGAAGGTTTGCCTGACTCTCGCTTATCGAGCGCCGCGAAGGACGCATCGACCGAGGCCTGGATCTCTGAACCTGCGGCCGCAATCCGCTCGGAACGACCTGGATCGTCGTCGGCAATCGCGATCGACTTCGAAGACCATTCTTCGAGTAATTGCGCAACGGCTTTTTGATTAGCTCCGGAAGAACCACTCAGAGCGATGCAGCTTGCCGACCACACGCCAGGGTTCCCAGCGCGATCCTGCCAGGTTCCATCCCCCTCGCCGACTCGCGGTTTCGAGAGCAAGTCGTTTGTCAAACTCCATGATTCAGATCCCCCTGTTTCGCGAATCAAGAACTCGACCGTCGTTGTGTCGCAGGTGTATTCCGCCTTTGGAAGGATTTCCAAGCGAACCTGGTCGCCAACCTTGACTTCGATCGAACCGGCGCATTGAACCTCCGAACGTCCTCCGTTGTTGGTCTCCCCGGTCGACAGCGTTTTGACGGTCCCCTGCGTAAAAGCGCTCAGTCTCCACGCCACTCCGTCGCCGCAGACCGAATCGGAGTCGACGATCTTGCGCGAACCTCGAACAACCCTGCCTTCGGGCTCTTCCAGGTGATCGCGGCTGAAGACGCCTGGCCCGGATGGACCGAGACCGACCTTGCAGGCAGGTCCAACGTGGCGATCTTGATCGGTTTCTCGAGGGTGTTGATCGTCAGTGAGGCAGCGTCCGAGCGGCTGCCCCAGGAGTGAACTCCGCCAATCCCATTGACGTTCGCCGTGGGTTTGTCGAATGTTGTCCCTTGAGACATGCCCATAAGATCGAGCCACTGGCGTACGATCCCGACGTCAAGCCCCTGCTCGGAGGCAAGGTCTTCGACCGTCGCGTTGCTTTGACCCGACTGATGCTGAATGTTCCATACGAGAGCGAGGCATTGGCCTACGTCTTTGGCTCGAAGCCGGGCAACCACCTTCTGGGCTTCGCTTCGAAGCGACTTCAGCGAGTTTTCAGCCTCGGCGACCTTGCGCTTCTTCGCTTCGATCTCCTCGAGCCGGGCCTTGGTCGCGAGTTTGGTCTTCATCACCGGCGTCCCGTCGGTCTTGCGGCCTGGGTCCGCGACAATGTGCGAACTGAAGAACACCCCAGCCATGCCGTAGTAATCGTCGGCGCCGATCGGATCGAACTTATGGTCGTGACAACGCGCGCAGGCGACGGTCAATCCAAGGAAGACGCGCGACGTCACGTCGACCTGGTCGTTGACGATGTCCGCGACCATCTTCTCTTTGTCAGCGTCGCCAGGCCCCCAATCGCCGATGACGAGCATCCCTGTCGCCGTCATCGCGTCCACTGCGTCGGCTTCGTCCTCGAGGCCTGGCATGACGTCGCCTGCGAGTTGGCGGATGACGAACTGGTCGTACGGCAAGTCCCTGTTCAGAGCGTTGACCACCCAATCGCGATAGCGATAGGCCTCGCCGACGTCTCCAGGCGAGCCTAGGCCGCGGGAATCGAAAGAGTCGGTATACCGAACCAAGTCGAGCCAATGCCGAGCCCAGTGCTCTCCGTATCTTGGGCTTGCCAGCAAACGGTCGACGACCTTGGCGAACGCATCAGGAGACTCGTCTCGCACGAAATCTCCTACTTCTTGAATCGAAGGCGGCAAACCCGTCAGGTCATAGGTTGCTCGTCGGATGAGGGTTCGCTTGTCGGCCTTGGCCGCGGGCTCGAGTTTTTCGGCTTCCAGACGCGCGAGAATGAAAGTGTCGATCGCCGAGCTGGGCCAGGCTTTGTCAACAACTTGAGGCGGTCTTGGGTCGACGATCGGCTGAAACGACCAGAACTTTCTCTGTTCGTCGCGGATTGGATAAGGAAGGCCGATTGGGGTCGCGGCGGAACCCGCTGTTGTGGGATCGGGCTTGGCGTCGGGCCAGGGAAGGCCGATCTCCACCCATTTGGAGATCGTGGCGATCTCGTCGTCGGAGAGCTTTCCCGACGGGGGCATCTTTGGCTCGTCTTGGTACTTGACCGCCTGGACGATCAGGCTCTCTCCAGGCTTGCCCGGCGAGGCTGCGGGCCCGCTCTCTCCTCCCGTTAGCACGCGAATGCGAGCGTCGAGCCTCAAACCCGCCTTGGGTTTGGTTTCTCCATGGCATTTCAAGCAACGATCAGCCAACAGCGGGCGGACCTTGGCTTCGAAGAATTCGTCAGGGCTCTGAGCCAGGACGGCGCAGTGCGGCAACGCCAAAGCCGCCGCGGCCGTGACGACCATCAAAGCAAGACTATTTCGACATGCGATCAACATCGGATTTCAAGCAAGCACTGGGGTCACGACGTTGCCAGCAACGTCGGTAAGCCTTTGTTCTCTTCCACCGTGGAAGTAAGTCAAGAGCGTATGATCCATGCCAAGCAAGTGGAGGAGCGTGGCATGCAGGTCGTGGACGTGCACAGGGTCTTTCTCGGCTGCATAGCCGATCTCATCGGTGGCGCCGTGGACGACGCCCCCCTTTACTCCAGCCCCAGCAAGCCAGGCAGTGAAGCCCTTGGGGTTGTGGTCTCTGCCTTTGCCCCCCTGGCTGGTGGGCATGCGACCGAACTCCCCCGACCAGACGACCAGCGTATCGTCCAGGAGTCCCCTTCGCTTCAGGTCCTTCAAGAGTCCAGCGATGGGCTTGTCGGTTTCTGCACAGTGCAAGGTGTGGTTCTTGTCGACGTCGCCATGCGCGTCCCAGTTTTCGTCGTTGTGCCCGCCGCCAGAATAGACTTGAATGAAGCGAACCCCGCGCTCGACCAAACGCCTTGCGAGCAGACACTTCTTGCCAAAGTCGGCGGTTTTGGCGTTGTTGAGCCCGTAGAGTTCCTGGGTCTCCTTCGATTCGGACGTCAGATCCACTGCCTCGGGCGCCGAGGACTGCATTCGGAAGGCAAGTTCGTAAGCGGAAATCCGGGCAGCGAGCTCGCTATCATGAGCGCGAGCGGATCTGTGCGGTTCGTTGAGCTTGGACAGAAAGTCGAGCTGAGACCGCTGCTCCTCGCGAGTGACGGGGGCTCGCGGCGAGAGATTCAGAATCGGGTCTCCCTGGGTCCGGAATTGTGTGCCCTGGAACGTCGCCGGCATAAACCCGCTCGACCAGTTGGTGGCGCCGTTGATCGGGCCGCCGCGCGGGTCGATCAGGACGACAAAGCTCGGCAAGTTCCTGTTCTCGGTCCCCAGACCATACGTCACCCAGCTTCCCAAACACGGCTTGCCTTGAAAAAGTGAACCTGTGTTCATTTGAACGATTGCCGAGCCGTGGGCGAAGCTGTCGGCGTACATCGAGCGGATGAAGGCGACGTCGTCGACGCACTCCGCAAAATGCGGGAAGAGTTCGGAAACCTCGACGCCGCTTTGTCCGTGCTTCGTGAACTTTCTGTTCGCGCCGAGGAGCACCGCTCGTCCCTTCGACCCCTTCCGAAGCTCGAGCTCGATCGACTTGCCGTGTTTCTCGTTCAATACAGGCTTGGGGTCGAACAGATCGACCTGTGAAGGACCACCGTACATGAACAAGAAGATGACGTTCTTGGCTTTGGCTGGAAAGTGCGAGGGCTTGGGCGCGAGCGGATCGACCGCCGCCGCCTCGCCAAGTTCGCTTGCCCTGGCTCTGGTCAAGAAGCCTTCTTCGCTCAAGAGCGCAGTCAGTGCAAGACCGGTGAACCCGCAACCGGTTTGCCAGAGAAACTCGCGTCGAGTGCGTCCGCATGGCGTCATTTGAAAAGGCCTCCGACCATCGAGGGAAACGGATATTCGGGGATCAAGCGTCAGTCGACGGTCACGAATTCATTGGCGCTCAGCAAAACCAGGCAGAACGCTCGAAGCGCATCGAACTTGGGGTTGGATCGATCCTCAGGCTTTGACCGCGTCTTTACGAGCTCGACCTGGGCGTCCAGGAAGGCGGCCGCGTCTCGGACCTCGGTTTCGCTCGGAGGTCGCGAAAACGCGAGCCGAAACGCCCTCTGGATTTGCTCTTCGGAATCGTCGCCTGCCTCGCGCTTGAGTCGCTCCGCGAAGAACAACGCTTGTTCATGCGAGAATGCACTGTTCAGAAGCGTAAGCGCCTGGGGAGCAATGGTCGTCACTGGCCTTCTCGGGCATGGCTCCGCTGTGTCGGGCGCGTCCATCACCTCGAGCTCTGGCAACGGCAACGACCGTTTGACCCGAACGTAGATGCTCCGCCGAAACGCCGACTTCGGGTCGCTGGCGCCCCAGCCGCTCCCGGGCCTGGATTGACGAGCGAGGACGTCTTGAGCGATCGGCGGAGTGACGCTCGGACCGCCAATCTCGGAGTTCAAAGCGCCCGAAACCGAGAGGATCGCGTCTCGTATCGGTTCGGCTTCGAGCCTCAACGGAACCCGACGCCAGAGATAAACCGAGTCTGCGTCTTGACCAGCCGACGACTCGTTCCACTCGACCGACCTGCGGTAGGCGCTCGAGAGTACGATCAGACGATGGATCGGTTTGAGCCTCCATCCACCGGCGATCAGCTCATTCGCAAGCCAATCCAGAAGTTCCGGATGCGAGGGCTCGTCGCCCATCGAGCCGAAGTCGCTAGGCGTCGCGACGATTCCCCTGCCGAAATGGTGCTGCCAGAGCCTGTTGACGATGACCCTTGCCGTAAGCGGATTCGTTGGTGAGGCGATCCAACGCGCCAGGGCGAGTCGTCTGCCCGTCGTTTGGGCTCCGGGAGCCGCCACAATGTTCGGATCGACCGGGTCGATCGCCGACAAGAAACCAGGTTTCACTTCGGCGCCTGGCTTGTGAGCGTCCCCTCTTGTAAGCAGCTTCGTCGGCGGCGCTTCGGCGCTCGAATCCGTCAAGGCAAGCCCTGTGGGCAGAGTTTCTGGACGCTCGGCCTCGACAAGGGCGATCGATGACTTGAGCTCCGCGACTCGGGTTTTCTGACCTGGGTCCAAGGCGGCGTCGACCTCCTCTGGCTTGATCTCCAACCTCGGCCTGGCCTCGGAAAGCAGCTTCTTCTGCGTTTCGTCGCGACGCTCCCTTGGCGTTTGATAGGCCCCCAATGCGTCGTTGCTGAGTTTGAGCAAACGTTCTTGCAGAAGCTCTCTGCGTTTTGAAGCCAGGACTGCGTCGAGCTGTTCCTTCAGCGGCCGCAGCTTGGCCTCGACCGCTCGAATGCGCGATTCGCGCCTGCCGCGCTCTGCCTCGCTGGCGACCTGTACGGATATGCTCTCGTTCTGGTCCCGAACGTAGGGCTTACTCGGCGTGAAGAACGCGAGCAGCTGGTAATAGTCCTTTTGCGTGATTGGGTCGAACTTATGATCATGACAACGGGCGCAATGGATTGTCACTCCGAGCATTGTCGTGCCGACGGTCTTGACCATATCGTCGAGTTGGTCGTACCGATCCATCGCAGGGTCGGCGGGTTCGTCGTCGACGAGGCCTAGGCGAAACATACCCGTGGCGATCTTGGATTCGATGTTCGAGTCGGGGAGTTCGTCGCCGGCGATCTGCTCCATGAGGAAGCGATCGTAGGGCATATCGCGATTCAGCGCCCTGACGACCCAATCTCGATACCGCCAGGCGCTGGGCTTGGGGTCGTCGCGTTCGTACCCGTGGGTCTCGGCGTAGCGAACCAGATCGAGCCAGTGCCTACCCCAGCGTTCGCCGTAGTGGGGGCTTGCGAGCAGGCGATCGACAAGACGTTCGTAGGCGTCGGGTCGATCATCGTTCTCGAAGGCCTCTACCTCTTCGGGTGTGGGAGGAAGTCCGATGAGGTCGAACGACAGGCGGCGGATCAGGGCCCGTTTGTCAGCTTCTTTGACCGGCGTCAACCCATTGTCGGCCATCGACTTGGCGATAAACGCGTCGATTCCATTTCGAACAAGGCCAGGCCCGGCCAGTTCGGGGGGTTCGCCGTATTCCGCGGTTCGAACGACCAAGGCTTCTCGGACTTCGTACCGGAAGAGGCACCCAGGAGGCAGGCAAGTATCGGCAGCGTGAGGATGGTCCGAACTAACCAGGGGTTCGACTGAGGCATGAGGAAGGCCTCGGTGGGAATCTGAATGTTTGCAGAATGTTAAATAATACATCAGACGAGCCCACATCGCAAGAACACGGCGTTCTGTCGCGTTTTGCATTGGGAACGGTCCTGAATGCACCATAGAATGCCTTTTCTGCCCCGCGATTCCGCGACGAAGCCGAAGCCCGCAAAGGAACCCCGATGAGCCTATCCGAAGATCTGACGTCGGATTACTGCAAGGAGATCGTCTTGCTCTTGGCGATGTCGCCCGGCGGCTTCGACCTGGAGTTGCTCGAAGACAAGGTGAAAGGCATGGTCTCGCGCTATTCGAAGACGAAGTACGACCGTTCGCTTCTTACGCTGATCTATCAGGCGCCAGTTGAGATTCACTCGATCAGCAGCAAGAAGTTCATCTCGCTGGCGGTCACGCCCGTTCGGACCGTGTCGACGCCGACTCCAGTACCAGCACCGGCAGCGGCTGCGGCTCCCACTCCAAAGACCGACTACGTGGCGACCGAAGCCAAGCCAAAACCAACGAAGTTTGAGGCAGCAGACTCCGACGGCTCTCAACCGAAGAAGCCCGCCGCGACTGACGATTGGCCGAAGCTCGCGTACTTTCCAGAGATTCGCGATGCCTTGGGTTCTGTCGGAAACAAGCTCGCGGAAGCCGAGTTGACAACCAAAGCAGAGGCGCTATCGCGAAGGCCCGCTACTCAGGCCCGATCACTCACGACGAATTCTTGGAAGCCTTCGAGTCCAACGTCCGAACGCTCATCAGCGCATCCTAAGCCCTACATTCGGTTGCAATCCAAAGGGGATCAGACCGAGTACCTACGGCTGAGGTGAGTTGGCATGAGCCCGGAGCACCACTTGGCGACTATAAGTCTGAGCCGTTTAACGATTCAACTTTCTTGTGGTCCAGTACGGACGCGGGTCCTTTTCAAGAGTGTAAGAACCTGTCGGGTCCGCACTATCGGGTAAGATCAGTGAGATCACGGAGTCGGAATGGAAGATCACGTGCACATCACCTCTGTGCATGCGGATTATCGCAGAATCGCTCCCGCTGGAGACAGTCTTCCAGCGAATTGGCGCCTTCGGATTCATCGGCAAAGAGAGGTCCGCGATCGAACCATTGCCTTTCACAACGCTTTCCCGCCACATGTAGGTTCCGTCCGGCTTGAACTCGACGACGACGCCTGTGGCAACCTGCTTCGGAGCCCTCGAATCCTGCCCATCATCCACTCTTGAGACTCCGTCGAGCGTGAATCCTTCTTCGCCTTGGAGCGTTGCGTAGCCGCTCCAGATTCCCACGATGCGTTGCTCGAAAAGCGGTGCACTCAGTGGACGGCTTCGCAGGTCGACGAACGAGAAGAACGCGATGGCGCCCAGCCAAAATAGCAGGCCGATCCTCATGACCTTTGCCACCAGCTTCGTCGGTTCGTAAGGCCACGCCGGACGAGGAGGGTAGATTGTGTCATCATGGGCAGGTCGAGGAGATCGAGCTTTCATGGACTGCCTGAGTTTCGTCACCGCGTGCATCGTTCACGCTCCCAGATACCTTCGATCGGTGTCCTGATTCTCCTCGCAAACGATTCCATCAACCCCGCCCAACGAACGCATGCACGACGCCAAACTCATGGATTCGTCGCCTCCTCTGTCGGTCTCATCGCAACCACCTTCCAGCCAATCTCGAGCGGCTTCTCGGAGTTCCCGGAGTAAACCTCTTCGACCACGCATGATTCAGTGCTCAAAGTGATGACCTTCAACGCCCGCGGGAATTCGCCGCCGCGACCTTGCACCGCGAATATGCTCCAGTCTTGGAGTCCGTCAGCCGACCCCACATCGAGCTTGGCGCGGGCGTCCTTTGACACGTGGACGATCGTTCCAAGGACGATGTTGTCCCGAACGAAGTCTGCCCAGCTCTTTGGCAGCTCGGGTAAGCCGTCTACCTGGTTCTCAAGGCCCGTAACATAAAAATCCCCTGGCGCTTTGTTCCTGGGCTCGTCGCCGCGGATGATCGCATCGCAGAACGCCTGAAGCTTGTCGGCAGGAACCAAGTATGTCCGCTTGCCCCACTTCACCGGGAGGAAGACCCGCTGAACCTCTTCCTCGATCGGCACAAGAGGGGAGAGCGATACGTGTTCGCTCACCCAGTTCGCTGTACCCAATTCGCGGTGATAGACTCCAAGGCAACCCGACCAGAGGAATGAATATCGACCATCAGAGAGGATGCTCAAATTCCAAGCGCGCCCCGGTCGCGCCCCTGGTGATACTCCCCTGCGATGTCGGAAAAGCCATATTCAGGATTTGCACTGGCTCGCGGATACCTGTGATGGTAATCCAAGTCCGTCGTCGTGAGCGTCGACGGAAGGAAAAAGCTCAGGAGAGATCCGAACACGGCACACCCTGCCAGTAGCAAGAACAAACCGAGACCACGCCGTCGTGTCTTAGGAATGGAGGCAGCCCACTCGTCTCGTATAAGAGCGGCCGGACGCGTGATCACGTCGACCTGCCTTCCTCAATAGGAGTTGCTCGAATTGGATGTTGGACTCTGCTCTTATCTTACCAACAGAGAAGGCCTCGGTCGATATGATCCATGGGTTGGCTCGATTCCGACAAGCCGCTTCCCACGATCCTCCTAGTCGACATCCGTCCACATGATCTCATCTTGCACGATCGCGTCGATTCTTATAATCTGCCGCCCCCGAAATCGCACCTCGCGGCGCACGAGTCTTCTCTGTGACCAGGAATTGATGAAGGCCCACGGATGGAGCCCAACGTGACGCATTTGCTCCTTGCCGCGATCCTTACGACGACGGCGACCATCGCGCCCGGAGGCGACGAACCTCCCAAGCAGCCCGACGTCGCGAACGCACCGAGCTCACCGCAGCAAGATCCCGCAATCGAACGCGCAGCAACAGGCCCAGCGGAGGCAGTTGAAGCGGCGCCTTTGGACTTACGTGAGACCAACCAGACCGATGCCGAGTCTGCACTCGCGAACGCGGAGCGCAGGCTTGCCGAGCTCAAACCGAAGGTCGATGACAAGAAGTCCACCGACGAAGCCAAGACGAAGGACGAAAAGGACCAGAAAGCCCGTTTGCGCGGGGTTGTCGAAGATCGGATCAAGTGGATCAACCAGTGGCTCAAGGATCACAAGGAACGCGAGTCGGCGGAGCATCCTGAAACGAGCCCAGAGAAGCGAAAGATCGACCTCGAACGCGAGCTCGAGAAGACGAAGGCCCAGATCAAGAAAGCTGCTTCCAAGCCCGAGAGCGTATTGCCTAGCACGTTCGTGGTGGAGCGGACAAAGATCGTCGACGCCAAGCTGAACGAACTAAAAGATGCGGTCGAGCAGGCGCGGATCGAAGCGAAAGATCGCGCGACGCTGCTCGAGAAGACGAAGGTCGAGCTTGCCAAGGGGGAGAAGGAACTCGCGGCACTCAAGATCGAACGAGAAAAGGCCAAGGAGCGAGTCTCTACGCTCAATTCTTTGACCTCCGAGAAGGAGTCCGCCATTGCGACCGCGACGACTCCGGAGGCGATCGATCTTGCAAGGGAGCTTTTCGAGAACCATCGCTGGGAACTTCTGGCGGAATCGGAACGGCTCGCCGCGATGGACGCCAAACTCTCGCTCGCATCAGCTCTCTCCGGTCTGGGGTCTTTGCAGATCGAGCTACTGGACACGTCCGCGAAGCTCGCGAGGACGACCGCGGATCAGATGGATACCACGTATAAAGGAATCCTCGACGGCAGGCGAGTTGCTTTGGAAGCCGAGGCCGCGAAGGCTCAGAGCAGCGCCGATCGATCGATCGATCCGCTCAAGAAACACGAAGCCAAGCGTACAGCGGAACTGTTGGAGCTCGAAGCTCAGAATTTACGCGACGAGCAGCGACTGGCGACGAACGTCTATCTTTCTCCTCGCGAGCAGAAGGAGCTTTCAGACCGTGCGACCCGAGAGTTTGACGAGCTCAAACAGCTTGTGAAGGAAGGCCGGTCGCGGGCAGCGCTGGCCGTAAGGCTTAAGCACGAATTTCGCAAGTTGGCGACGGCTCGAGAGGCCGTGGTCAGCAACGAGCTAGCGCGGGCAGGCTATCAATTGGCTTATCTCGAAAGCGAGTTGACCGCCATCGAGTTCGAGCTGATGAACGACTCGCGCGACGACGAGATCGCGCTCGAGGTTTTGCTCGAAAACCTGCCAAAGAAGCGATGGGAGGAAGCGAAGGCGCTTTGCGAGAAGATCGAAGGGCGTCACAGGCAATTGCTCGAAAAGAGGCGATCGTTACTTGAACATACGCTCATTCAGGCGGACAATGCTCACAAAGAGCTCTTGCAGAGGGTGAAGACGCTGGAAGAGAAATACAATTTCATTCAAGGGCGCATCTTTTGGGTGCGCGATTCGGAACCGCTAGGTCCGGAGGCTTTGGGACCTGCCAAAAGCGAATTGATCAGGCTCTTTGGCGCCGTTGGCGCGGTTGGCGTCGAATTCCAGAGCAAGCAAGGCTGGCGAGGCAATTCGGTCGAATTCTGGATTGCCTTGGCGGCGGTGATCGTATTGCCTCTGCCGATGGCAAGGATCGTCGTGCTCGTCAAACGCCGGCTGGGCAAGTCTCCGACCAGACGCTTGGCGTCCGCATAGGATGCGTCAAGACCATAACAACGAACATAAACAAGAACCAGGGCAAGGCGTTCACGACATGACGCAGACGCTGAGGCGGCTTTTTCTGGAGCTTGTGCTGGCGATCGTCTGGCCGGCGTACTTGTTCTTGCTTTCGTACGCGGCTCGAGTTGCGCCTTGGCCGCGGTCCTTCGCGCAGCCTCTGGCGTTTGCGCTGGCGGTTTCGGCGGTTCTGGTGTTGACTGCTCGATTGACGAGAGCATTCTTGAAGCCTGGCGGCTGGGCCGAGGAAGCCGCGCGACTGCCCGCCGACGCCACTCGCCAGATTAGAAGGTCGATCGCGACGCTTGCGATCGCCGCCGGCGTGTTCCTTATTCCTCAACAAATCCTGATCCGCGGGTTGATCGCGCCCGACTCGCGGCCGCTGGTCTCGCCTTTGGTCGCGAGGCTCTTGGCGATCGGATTCGAAACCTGCGTTGCGTTCGTCTTCATTCGACTGACTCGCAAGAATTCGCCCGTGCTGGCGTTCATCGCGCTCTTCCCAGGTCTTTGGGCCTGGCCTGGCAGGCGTCCCAGAGTTTTGCAAGTGTTCACGCTGGTCGTCATTTGCGGAGTGATTGGGCTCGAAGTCCAGGGCTATGGGTTCACAGCGAGGAGGATCGGCGTCGCCGCCGCGGAATCCCTGGCCATTGGACTCGTGGGCGTGATGGTCCATTGGGTCGCCCAGAGGCTTGTCGATAAGCACTCCTGGCGTTTCGTTCGCGGCGGCGCCGGCTACGGCGATGCGGAATCCGGCGAATCGCTCGACAGGCCCGACGCCTTGGCAGGCAGGCTCGGAAACGTGATCCACGTCCTCGTGCCGCTGGCGTCGCTGGCTCTGGTTGCATCGGTCTGGAACGTCGATCTGGCGCTCTTCCGGGAAGTTGGCACGCTTGCCCTATGGCCCGTTGATTCCACGTCCTGGGTTACTGCTGGAGACCTTGTCAAGGCGACGCTCGTACTACTCGCCACCGCCTACGCCTGGAAGAACATGGGAGCGTTTTTCGCCGTCGCTGTGTTCCCTCGCATGCGCGACGACGCCGGACTCCAATTCGCAGCGCTCTCGCTTTGCCGATACCTCGTGCTCGGGGTCGGCCTCTTATCGGGATTCACGACGGTTCACCTGGGGCTCGAGAAAATAGGCGTCGTGCTCGCCGCATTGGGAGTCGGCCTGGGCTTTGGACTCCAGGAAATCGTCTCGAATTTCGTCAGCGGACTGATCCTGCTGATCGAAAGGCCGATTCGCGTCGGCGACATCGTTTCGCTGGGGGAGATGACGGGAAAAGTTGATCGGATCAATATTCGAGCGACAACGATCGTCAATTGGGACAACCACTGCATCATCGTGCCCAATCGAGAATTCATCACGACGAAGCTCGTGAATTGGACTCATAAAGACAAGGTCGTGCGGGTGAGCCTGGTCGTCGAGACGGCCTTCGGCAGCGACCCAAACCGCGTGGCCGACCTCTTGCTCACCATCGCCAGAGGAGACGAGGACGTCCTCAAGAACCCAGTTCCCTCGGCCTCTCTCGAATCTTTTTCGGACTCTGGGCTAAAATTCGGTTTATATGTCCACGTTCCAGACCCTGGTCTCGCGGGTCGAGTTCGGCACAGGCTTTATGGAGAAATTCAGAAGCGATTCGACCACGAAGGGATCCGGATTCCGTTCCCAGTAAGGGAGATCCTAGTCAACGCTTCGGAGGAGCGGGACGGAGGTTTGACCTCGAGCGGCTTCGGTCGATTGAGGGCCGACGGATCGGTCATGGGAGCTCCCGAGCCAAAGTTTCGTTACGCATCCGCGCCCGTCGTGGCGCCGAATCCGACGGTCGATGAATAGGCGGAGGGCGGCGCGGCTAATTGGGATCGTCTTTCAAGCGGATCACGTCGCGGAGACGAGCGGCGGTTTCGTAATCCTCGGCGGCCACAGCTTCGTCGAGTTGTTCTCTGAGCGTTTTGGCAACGGGGTATTTCTTACGAATCTCGCTTTCGAGCAGCCGGAGCTGTTCGACAAGTTGTTCGTTTGGCGTATCATCTTGCTCGACGCGAGCCACCCAAGATTCCTGATATTTCGTGAGCCGGCCCCTGCCTTCGAGGACGGCGTCTATGGCGGCCTCGGCGTCTTGGGCGGCGAGTGCGCTGGCCACCGCAGCCTGGGTGCGGTGGAACAGGACGAGACCGCGATAACGTTCGTGCGAGAGTTTGTATTCCTCGCTTGGCCCGTGAACGTCGACGAAGTTCATCATATCGAGCGAGTGATCGGCGTCCTCGAGGGCTTTCTCATAACGTTGAAGGGCCAGCCACGTGATGCGTCGATGGTAGAACTGAACGAGTTCGCGGTCGGCTTCGAGGCAATGTTCCCCGGACATGGCGAAAAGGGTCGATTTTCCCGCGCCCTTTGGCTGTTGTCCGGAGCGATGCTTCAAGTACTGGAGATAGGTGGGAAATCCGTGCGGTCTGCGTCCGTCGGGGCGACCGTCGACCTCCATCTGCATCAGTCCAAGCTCGATGCGAACCTGAAGCACCGTGCGGTTGTCTTTGCCGCGAACCTCGCGCGCCTGGAGCTCGCCCGGTTCAGGGTCGTGAGGCCAGTCCTTCAGAGCATCGTCGATATCCCGCCGCATGCCGCCTTGCCTCGAGTCTATTGGATTCGTTCGGATCAGCGTCAAACCCCAAATAGATTACTCTCGCACCACCACGGCGTTGGCCGGAGCAAGGCGCCGAAGCTCGGGGCCGAGCTGGGGCTCGGGGTCTCCGCCGTCCACGCGCTCCGCGGTGTCTTCGACCCGGCGGGGATCATGAACCCCGGCAACTTGCTACCTCGCGAGAACGGCGTGCCGGCGGTCAGGCCCGCCCCCGCCCTGCCCTCTTCGCCCGTGGTCGACCGTGTCTCCGGCATGGTCCACGCGCGCGGCGAAGCCACCATCGAGGAGCTCGAGCGCGCGCTCGCCGCCGCCGGGCTCGGGCTCGGGCTCGGGCCCGATGCGCCAGGGCGGGCGACCACCATCGCGGCATGGCTGGCGGAGGGTGCGCGCGGCGCGCCCGATGCGTGGCTCGATCCGGTCGATCACCTCGTCGCCGGCTTCACGGCGCGCCTCGCCTCGGGCGCCGATCTCGAGGTGCGGCCAGCACCCCGGCGCGCGGTGGGGCCGGACCTGTACGCGCTCTTCCACGGCGCGCGGGGGCGCGCGGGCGTGATCACCTCGGCGCACCTCCCCGGCCGCGGCCCCTCGGGAGCGCGCCCCCTGGCGACGACGATCGAGCGCGACCCGCCCGTAGGCGACGACGAGGGCGCGTGGATCGCCCGGGCGCTCGACGCCGCGGGCGCCGTCCGCTGACCGTTCAGCCGCGGAGCTTCAGGAGCAGGATGACGCCCGCGACGAGCGCGACGACGATCGCGGCGACGAGCGGGAGGAGGCTGCCTCGCGAAGGGGCGGGCGGCGCCTCCGAGGAAGCGGCGGGCGGGCGCCCCGAGGGTGCCGTGCGCGCGGCGATGGCGACGGTGGCGGCGTCGGGGAGCGCCATGGTTCCGCCGCCCGTGGGTGCCACGCATGCGCTCGGGGGCTTGATCGCGCCCGGCGTGAGGGCGATGGTCGACGGCGTCGTCCCGCCCCCCGCGGGTGGCGCGCTGATTGAGCCGGCGCCGTCGATGGTCTCCTCGGCCCACACGGGCAGCACCGCCTCCTGGAAGGAGGGCGCGGTCTCGCCCGCGTAGCGCTCGAGCACCGCGTGCACCTCGCGCAGATCCCAGGGGCGCCGATGCAGTGGCCGCTAGAACGGCGGCTTTTCGATGACGCCACCCATCGCGGGCTTGGGCGCCTCCTTCGCGGCGGCGGTGGGAGCGGACGCGGGGGGCGGGGCGTGTGCTTCGCCGGCAGGGACGGCGGCGCCGGCGCGGCGGCGGAGGAAGCGGAGGGCGCCGGGGTAGCGGTCGCGGCGAGCAGGACGGCTGCCGTGCTGGACGGCGCCGGCGCGCTCGAAGGGGCCGAGGGGGGCTCGGCTGGCGCGGGCGCGATCGAGGACGTGGTTGGGGCCGCCGCCGCCTTCGCGGCGTCGCCGGCGCCGGTTTTCGGCGGCACGAAGATCGCCGCCGTCACGAGGCCGAGCGCGACGGCGACGGCGACGGCCGTGAGCGCGGTGCGACGCGCGCCCTCCCGCGGAGCTCGGGCGGAGAGGGCTGCCGCTTGCGGTGTGATCGCGGCGTCCGCCGGCGCGGGCTCGCCTGCCTCGACCAGCGGGGCCCCGAAGGGATCGACGGTGATGCCGGCGTGGCGCTCGAGCACGGCCTTCACCTCGCGGAGATCCGCGGGGCGATCGCGCGGCGCCTGGGAGAGCATGCGCGTGACGAGATCGGTCACGTCGGGCGGGAGCTCGGGCGCGACCTCCGAGAGCGGCCGGATCGCGTGCGTCATGATGATCTTCAGGATCTGGCCGATGTTCTCACCGAGCGTGGGGAGGACGCCGCTGAGGCAGCGGTAGAGGATGACGCCGAGCGACCAGATGTCGGCGCGGTGGTCGATCTTCTTCTCGCCGAAGGCCTGCTCGGGCGACATGTAGAACGGCGTCCCGAGCATCGCCCCGGTGCTCGTGAGCCCGCCCGTCTCGGCCGCGTTGCCCTCCACCGCCGTGAGCTTGGCGATGCCGAAGTCGAGCACCTTGACCTCCACGCCCTCCCGCGTCTGCGCGAGGAAGATGTTGTCGGGCTTGAGATCGCGGTGCACGATGCCGAGCTGGTGCGCGGTGCCCACCGCGGAGACGACGCGGACCATGACCGCGCCGAGCTCGCCCAGGGGGACCTTGCCCTCGCGCCGGAGGCGCTGCTCGAGCGACTCGCCTTCGAGCAGCTCCATCACCATCACCGGCTCGCCGCCGGGGAGCTCGAGGACGTCGTGGATCTGGACCACGTTGGGGTGCCGCACCGCCACGGCGGCGCGCGCCTCGCGCAGGAAGCGCCGGCGGACGTCCTCGCCCGCCGACGGGTCGCGCAGGAACTTGAGGGCGACGGGCATGCGGGTCACCGTCTGCGTCGCCGCCCAGACCTCGCCCATCCCGCCCGCGCCGAGCCGCCGATCGAGACGGTAGCGCTCCGCGACGATGGTGCCTTCGGTGAGCTCCATGAGGATCCGCTGGTTGCCCTGCGCGGAAAAATGCTCGCCCCTGCGAGAGGAGACGACGCAAAGCTACCATGTCCCGACGGCATCGGCGACGGCGGCGCGTTCGCCGCTCGCCGCGCGACCATGTTATGAATCGACACGATGTCGAAGCAGGGGAGCTTCCGTCGCGATGGGGCCGCAAGCGGTCGCCACGGCGGGGCCCGCCGAGCGGGCCTCGCCTTCGCGATCCTCCTCGCCGCGCCGTCGCTCGTCGGGTGCTCCACGCAGGCGGCGCCGCTACCCCAGCTCGTCGTCGTCCTCGACACGGACATGCCCGTCGTCGACCGAATCCGCACGCAGGACCTCTCCAACGACGCTGCCATGGACAGCGTTCGCGTCGACGCGCTCGACGCGACGGGGCACACCTTCGACCTTCTGGACGTGACGGTGCCCGATCCGCTCGACTGGCCCGTCTCGTTCGGCGTCGCCACGGACGATGCCCGGACGATCAGGCTGCGAGCTCGCTTGTTCCGCGCTCAATACGCGAGCGCCGGCGAGCAGAACGGACAGCAGACCCTGGACCCCACCCCGGCGATCACGATCGATCGCGTGGTCGACATCCCCCTGCCGGAGAGCGGGATCACGACCGTCGAGATCGTCTTCGCCGGGGATTGCCTGGGCGTCCTCCCCGTCTTCGGCGCGAGCGCGACGAACTGCGTCGACGCGGCCCACCCTGCCGCACCGTCCACCGAGGGGCTCATCGCCCTGCCCGACGCGAACGTGCCTCAGTCCAGGCGGGTAGGCACCTGGGCACCCGCGGCGGCGGTCGACTGCGCGAAGCCCGGGGACGACCAGCACATATGCATCCGGGGGGGCTTCACGCTGCTCGGAGACACCGGCCTGGACGGGCTCGCGGACGGGGTCGAGATCCGCGTCGACGCGGCCCCGATGCGCCCCGTCATCCTCTCGCCGTTCTACCTCGACAAGACCGAGGTTACCGTCGGTCAGTTCGACGCGCTCCGCGCCGCCATGCCCGGCGCGATCACCGGGACGCTCCCGACCGCGAACGACCCCAGCACGACCGCCACGCAGTATTGCACCTGGCTCGGTGGCAAGGGCGGGCACGAGAACCTCCCGCTCAACTGCGTCGACCGCAAGACCGCTGCGCAGATCTGCAAAGCGCGCGGGGGAAAGCTCCCCTCCGAGGCGCAATGGGAGCACGCGGCGCGCGGCAGGGGCCGGCACCTCGACTACCCATGGGGCTCGGCGAGCCCTTCCTGCTGCATCGCGAGCCTCGCCCGCTACGGCAACGGCTGCCCCGGGCTCGGACCCGAGCCCGTCGGCTCGCACCCGAAGCGCGCGAGCTGCGGCGGGCTCGGCGACGTCTCCGTCGACGGCGTGCTCGATCTCGGCGGCAGTGTCAGCGAGTACACCCTCGACGCGCTCGCGCGGTACACGGACAAGTGCTGGCAGGGTGTCCCCGTGCCGCGCGATCCCGTCTGCGTCGAGGCGGGCACCACCGCGTTCATCCGGCGGGGAGCGGCCTGGAACGATCTCTCCTGGGGCGCGCTCGCCGCCATTCGAGAGACCGATCTCGCCGGCGAGGCCCTCGACTCCGACGGCGTCCGCTGCGCCTACCCGAACGGGGCACCGTGATCCGCGCCGCGCTCGCGACGGCCTTCGCGCTCGCGGTGCCGCCTCTCATCGGCGGCTGCGCGGGGGAGGCTGCGCCGCTCCCGCAGTGGACGGTGACCGTCGCGACCGACGCGCCCGTCCCGCAGTTCGGCAGCCGGCTCCAGATCAACGTCGTCGACGACGCCGGGGACGTCGCCTGCTCGAGCTGCCAGCGTCAGATCGCCGCCGCCGATCCGGTCGAGTGGCCGATCTCGTTCGGCGTCGCTGCCACCAGGTCCGGCCTGCACGTTCGCGCTCGGCTGTTCCGCGTGGGTCTGATCGGCCCCGACGGCACGCCGACGCCCCCGGCGCTGATCGACCGGCTCGAGGCGCTACCTCCGACCTCCGGCGATCTTCGGGTCGAGGTCGTGCTGAAGATGAAGTGCTTCGGCGTGCCGGCTCGACCCGGGTCGCACGAGAGCTGCGATCCCGAGACGGGCATGCTCGCGCCCGAAGCCGAGGCGCCGCCCCTGACCCCGGCCGATCTCCCGGCGGTCGGGTCGTGGCCGGCGGCACGATCGGTCGACTGCACCGGCAAGACTCCTGCGGACATGGTGTGCATCCCAGGCGGCGCGTTCATCATGGGCGATCCGGCTGCGCTGACCGTCGGCGGTACCGATCTCGCGACGAGGCCGGAGCACGTCGTGACGCTCTCGCCTTTCCGGATGGACCGCGACGAGCTCACCGTCGCGGGCTTCCAGGCGCTCCGGGCGGCAAATCCCGGCCTCCCGATGCCGCTGCCCATGGGTAGCTCGATCCAGGACGGCGCGTATTGCTCGTACGGCGCCGCCGACACGACCCTGCCGCTCAACTGCCTCACGCGATCCGCCGCGCAGGCGATCTGCGCGGTGCAGGGCAAGCGCCTGCCGACGGAGGCCGAATGGGAGTACGCGGCTGGAAACCTGACGCGCGAGACGCCGTACCCATGGGGCGACTCCGACGACGTGTGTGGTCACGCCATCCTCGCGCGGGCCGGGCTCGACGGTCCGACCCTGTGCCGCGTCGCCCCGAACGGTGGGACGTACCTGGCGGGCCCCGTGGGGGGAGGCGCGTCGGGGGACGTGACCGATCGGGGCGTGCACGACCTCGCGGGCAACGTCAGCGAGTGGGTGGCCGACGACTTCCAGGCCTACGACGCGCCTTGCTGGAACGGCGGGCCGACCCCGCTCGTGGACCCGCTCTGCGCAGACCCCGCCGCCGACAGCGGGAGCGTGCGCGGGGGCAACTGGGAGGCGGTTCCTCTCGCGGCGGTCGTGACGACGCGCGCGCACGCCGCGCCCTCGTCCGCGAGCCCGCTGATCGGCGTTCGCTGCGCGCGGGACTGAGCCTCACCCGCCGCACGCGGTGATGCACCGCTGCGAGACGCAAACCGCGTATGTCTCTGCGAGCTGGGCGCTGGCGGCACCGGTCGCGTTCGTGACGCACGCCTTCGCGCATGTCGTCGTCGTGCAGTAGCTCTCGCACTCGAGGATGAGGAAGCAGCCGGGATCGGACTCGCAGCTCGCGAGCTCGCACCCGCAGTTCTTGTACGAGCACGCGCCGCACTGGTCCGTGGCGCAAGCGCCCGTGGCCGAGCACTCGACGTACGCGCATCCTTCGTACTCCCCGAACCCCTGCACGCCGTTCGGGTACTTCGTGGCGCACGCCTGCACGCACGCGAGGTCGGTGCAGGCTTGTACGCAGTTCGCAAAGTCGGTCGCGGGGCCGCCGTTGAAGACCTGGTTGACCGAGTCGCAGCAGCGCTCGTACTGGCACTTGCCGCACGCATCGGTCCCCGTCGACGCCGGGCACTGCTGCATGAGCGCGGCCGGCGGCTGGCAAGCGGCGGCCCCCCCCGCGCCCCCGGTCCCCCCGCCGTCCATCCCCCCGACGCACTTCGCGCAACTGGCGCCGGCGGCCTGCTGGCGGCACGCGTCGAAGGCGTCCTTGGCGTCGGTGCCCGCCAATCCGGAGACGGGCGGGCACTGGGCGACGCACGCAGGATCCACGTCGCCGCTCGACGTGACGGGGCATCCATCGAGACAGGCCAGGTACGAGGCACAGGTGGGGTCGCCGTTGCAGGCGGAGATCTGGCTCTTGCACGCGGAGGAGATACAGCCGCCGAGGCAGCTCGTCGCGTAGGTCGGCGAGGCTCCACCCGCCCCGGCGCTCGACGTGCTGGAGCTCGTGCTCATGGCGCCGCCTGCGACCCCAGACTTCGACGAGCACGAAGCCGCGCCGACGCCGGCCGCGACCATCGCCCCCAGGACGACCGCGATCTTGGTTCTCACGGCATCATGAGGGCCCAATCGAAGGGTCGCGTCAACCGCACCGGCGCGTGGTTCGTCACGGTCAGAAATGGAACGCGGTCGGCGTCACCAGCCAGCCGGTGCTCCCCGTGTCGTACGGCGGGGGCTGGGGCTTCGGCCGCGTCGCGACGTACGTGACGACGACACCCGTGCCGATGACGCCCGCGATGGCCGTCCAGAACCACCAGCGCTTGGCGACGGAGGGCTTGTCCACGAGGAGAGAGGCGTGGAGTTTCACCTCCTCGCCGGGCTGGACGGTGACCTGGGTGCCGTACGGCAGGAACCCGTCCTTCTTCACGGTGACGTGGTACGCGCCCGCCGGGCGGAGCACGTCGACCGGCGTCGGGCCGACGTCGGCGTCGTCGACCTTCACCAGCGCGCCGGCCTGGGTCGCCGTGATCTCGAGCGTCGCCGGTAACCGATCGAGCTTCAGGTCGAGCGTGGACGTGGAGCCGGGCGCGAGCGTCCGGTTGACGACCGCGTCGGTGAAGCCCTTGCGCGAGAGGGTGATGACGTGCGCGCCCGGGTCGAGCACCAGATCGAAGGCCGCCGCCGACGCCGGCGCGCCCGGGCCGGGTGGGAGGACGCCGGCGGCCAGGAGCGGAATGGCCGAGTCCTCCGCCTCCCGCTGGACGGCGAGGGGGCGGCCGTCGATGGCGATGGAGGCCTCGGGCGGGTCGATCGTCACTTGCACGCGCGCCAGGATGCGGTCGATCTCCGCGATGAAGCCCTTCGCCTCCGTGACGCTGCTCTCGGGGAGCGTGTAGCCCGCCGCGGCGCTCTCGACGAGCGCGCGCCCGAGGGTGGCCCTCGCGCGCACGTAGCGGCCCAGGGCCCGCTCGCACGCTCCCATGTCCAGCGTCGTCGCCGGGTTGGGATAGAGCTTCGCCGAGGCCTCGAACGCCGCGAGCGCCTCCGACCACTGGGCCCGCTGGACGAGCTGGACGCCCTCGACGTACTTGGCGCGGGCGGCGGCCTTGACGTCGTCCGCAGCCGCCGAGGGGGGCGTGCGCTGCGCCTCGTCCGCGCGCGCGAGCGGGCCACGCGCGAGCAACGCGGCGACGAGGAAGGCGGAGGCGAAGCGATGGGTCCTGGCCATGACGGCGTGCGGCGGCGATCGATCGCCGCTGGAAACGTCGCCCGCCCGCGTCACAGATCCCGGTACCCCACGGGCGGCTCCACGAGCTTAGCCGCCTTGGAGGCGCCTCGGAAGACGTAGTCGGCGTACGCGTACGGCCCCTCCGACCAGATGAGGAAGTCGTCGGCGAGCACGCCGTTGGGCGCGCCGAGCACCAGCTCGCTGGCCGCGAGCACGGTCGCCTCCTGGTACACCCGCGCGGAGGGGTCGATCTCGTCTCCGCTATCCTCGAGCGCGCCGAGGGCTCCGGCGTGGCGGTCGGCGTCGAGCTCGTCGACCGGCAGCAGCACCCAGTCGAGCAGCAGGAGCTCCGGGTGGGGGGGCTCCTCGGGGGAAGACGCGAACGGCTCGTGATCGCCGCCGAAGAGGTCCAGCTCCTCGATCGCGTCGAGGAGGCGCTCGCGCGCCTCCATGCCGAACGCGTCCGGAGTCCAGAACGCCGTGAAGACCGCGATCACCTCGTCGATCGTGGCCGCGCGCCAGAGGGATGGATCGCGGGAGCGCAGATCGAGGTCGGGCTCGCTGCGGAGGCGCGCCTCGAAGGCGGCGGCGTGGCGGGAGAAGTCGGGCTGCTCGGCGAGCACGCGGTCGACGAGGAAGTGGATGCGGAGATCGGCCTCGCGCAGGTAGCGGTGGCGGCCGAGGGCGCGCACGAGGCGGCCAACCTCGTCGGCCGTGCGCGCGGCGAAGGACCAGGCGAACATCATCGCGAGTCACTCTCGACGACGCGGCGGCGGCTGTCGAGCCTTTGCGCTACCCTGCCGCCCATGAGGTGGAGCTTTGCGCCGCTCGTCGCGGCGGCGGCGTTCGGCTGCAGCCGGGGGGTGGCGCCGAGCGCGGAGATCAACGAGCCCGAGGCGCAGCTCGTGCCCGTCCACACCGCTCCGCGCCCCGCCCCTCCGCCCGCGGACGTCCGCACCGCGTCGGCCCCGCCCCCGTTCGCGCTCACCGAGCTCGCGCCGACACAGGGCGACCTCCTGCCCCTCCTCGCGGATCAGTTCGCGCGGGCGCAGAAGCGGCAGCTCCGCCCCGTGGTGGAGTTCTACGCCGACTGGTGCGGCCCGTGCCGCGCGTTTCAGGCGAGCCTCGGTGAGCCGTCCATGACCGAAGCCTTGCGGGGCACGTTCCTGATCAAGCTGAACATGGACGACTGGCACGACAAGCTCGGGGGTACCGGTTACGACCTGAAGTCCATCCCCTTCTTCTACCTCCTCGGCCCCGACGGTCGCCCCGCGGGCAAGGTGCTCGACGGCGATAAGTGGGGAAAGAGCACCGTCGGGAACATGTCGGCGGCGATCCGCGCTTTCCTCGCGCCCTGAGACGGTCGCGAAGGATGGGGGAGGTGCTCCCCGTGGTACGCTCCCGGGGTGACGCTCCTCAAGATCGCCCAGATCGGTCACCCCGTGCTCCGTCAGCGGGCGCGTGAGGTCGGCCGCGACGAGCTGCTCTCCGACGCGATGCAGCGATTCATCGACGACCTGATCGAGACGATGCGCGACGCCAACGGCGCCGGGCTCGCGGCGATCCAGGTCTACGAGCCGGTGCGCATCTTCGCCGTCGAGGTGAAGGACAACCCGCGCTACCCGTACAAGCCGAACGTCCCCCTGACCATCGTCGTGAACCCGGTGATCTCGTTGATCGGCGAGGAGAAGTTCGAGAACTACGAGGGCTGCCTCTCGGTTCCCAACCTGCGCGGGATCGTCGAGCGCCACGCCGAGGTGCGGGTCACGGGCTGGGACCGCACCGGCGCGCCCTTCGACCGCACGGCGCGAGGGCTCACGGCAGGGACGTTCCAGCACGAGAACGATCACCTCGACGGGACGATCTTCGTCGACCGGGTGAAGGATCCGCGCTCGCTCACGACGTGGGCCGAGTTCGACCGCTACCACAAGCAGCCTTTCGTCGATCGCATCGTCCCGTTCGTGAAGCGGATGGGCGGCTGACGCGTGCTTCGGTCGCGGTGCGGGGCCCGGAACCCGCGCGAGCGTCGCGCATCGCTCCCCGCGCTCGCGCTGCTCGCGCTGCTCGCGGCCGCCGGTTGCAACCGCGATGCGGCCGTGGAGCGGCGCTCAGTCGTCGAGTCCAGCTCCGCCGCGCCCAGGACGCGGCCCCGCGTCGAGGTGACGATCCTCTTCACCAGCGACGAGCACGGCTGGCTCCTCGCGCACGACGAGAAGGGGCGTACGCTCGGCGGTGCGGCCGAGCTGCTCGGCCGCTGGGTGCGCGACGAGGGGCACTGCCCCGGGGCGATGGGTGCGCAGGCGGCCCCCACGTGCCCGGACCCGCGCACGCTCGCGCTCTCCGGCGGGGACAATTTCACCGGGCCGGCAATCTCGTCGTATTTCGAGGGCGCCCCCATGGCCGAGGCGATGGGCCGCATGGGTTATGCGGCGTCGGCGTTCGGGAACCACGAGCTCGACTTCGGCCGAGCCCGGTTCGTCGAGAACCGCGCGAAGAGCGGGGCCGTCTACCTTGCGGCGAACCTGCACGCGCCCGCCGCCATGAAGGACATGGCGCTCCCCGCGTTCACGATCTTCGAGCGGCGCGGGCTCCGGATCGGCGTCGTCGGGCTGGCCACCGACACCACGCTGCGGGCCGCGATGGCGAGCCGCTTCGAGGGCATCACCTTCGAGGCCGAGGAGCCGGCGCTCGACCGGGCGGTGCACGGAGCCTGGGGCGCGGGCGCCGATGCCGTCGTGGTGATCGCCCACGAGTGCCCGGACGTGCTCTCGCCCATCGTCGCCAGGCACCCGGAGTGGAAGCTCGCGTTCGTGGGCGCGGGGCACTGTCACAAGCCGATGACCGAGCGCGCCGGCGCCGTGCCCGTGATCGCGCCGGGCTGGCGGCTGGATCGGTACCTGCGCGTACGCATCGACGCGGATCTGGCCAAGCCCGCCGGCGAGCGCGTGCTCGCGGTGGAGCCCGCCCTGGTCGACGTATCGGAACCGGTGGGGGCCGCACCCTCCGCGCCGCCCGACGCGGATCTCGCGCGCGCCCTCGCCGGGTGGAAGGCGAAGGTCGACGCGGCGCTCGGGGAGCAGATCGGCTGGTCGGGGGTGGAGCTCCCCGTGGAGTCGGCCGAGCTCGGGCGCTGGATCACCGGCGCCTGGCGCGCCGAGCTCGGCGCCGAGGTGGCGGTGGTGAACCGCCGCGGCCTCCGGCAGGGGCTGCCGAAGGGGCCGATCACCAAGGCAGCGGTATGGTCGGTGATGCCCTTCGACAACGAGATTCGTGCTCCTCAAGATGCAGGGCAGCGCGCTCGCGCGCACGCTGGCGGAGGGCGACGCGGTGGTGGGCGGGGTCGTCCGCGACGGCGAACGCTGGAAGGTCGGAGGCGCGCCCCTCGATCCGGCGCGCGTCTACACGGTGGCGACGATCGACTTCCTCTACGACGGCGGGCACTTCGGGCTGAAGAGCGCCGTCGCGGCGGAGAACCTCGGGATGGACTGGCGCGCGCCCGTCATCGCCTGGACGCAGAAGCAGCGCTCGTCGAAGGAGGCGCCGCTCGAGCGGCGCCTCCGCTGAATCAGGCGCCCCCGCGGCTCCGCTCGGCGCGCTCCAGCTCCTCCTGGTACTCGATGCTGTAGCGGGCCCACGGGCGGAGCTTCAGGCGAGAGTAGCCGATGGGCTCGCCCGTGCCCTCGCAGAGGCCGTAGGTGCCCTCGCTCATCTTCGCGAGCGCGCGGTCGATCTCCCGGAGCAGGTGAACGTCGCGCTCGAGGAGCTTCGACGCCATCGCCGTGGCGCCCTCGGTGTTCGCGTCATCCATCTCGTCGCCGACCTCTCGGCCTGTGTCCCGCTCTTCGCCGCGGCGGCCCTCGATGCTGGCGACGAGCTCGGCGCGACGCTGCTCGAGGATGCCGCGGAGCTCCCGAGAGCTGCGCCTCGGTCAGCGCTTCCGGCTCGGCCTCGTCCGGCTGCCGGCGAGCGTGCGGGGGGACCGGGGGAGTGCCTTGGGCTTTGGAGGCGTTCATCATCTTCCTTGGTGGTGCTGGCTGCCGGTGGCAAGGCGCGTACCGTGCCTGGTGCGCAGGGGCTGCCCGTTTGGGGTGGGGTCAGGGGCGGAGGGTGTTGGCGATGGTCTGGATCGTCAGGAGGATGGCGCCGACGTCCTCCAACGACCCCTTCTGCAGGTTGACGGCGAGCTCGCTGCGCGGCCCGTCGCTGGTCGCGGTCGAGGTGAGAAAGATCGGTGTCTCTCCCTTGTGGGGCAGGTTGTTGAGGGTGCGGGTGGCAGATCCCCCAGGTTGGCGCGCTGGCCGACGGCGGGGTTCGTGAGCGCGCTGGCGAGGCTGCGCGTGACGGAGCCCAGCGTGATGAAGCCGCTGGAGACGGCCTTCCCGGAGCGGAGCGGCTCGAGGCCCGGGCGCGCTGCGAGCGTCCCGCCTTCGGGCGCGCCCGCCTTGGCGGCGAGCATGCGGCTGACCAGCTCGTCGCGGTTGGCGCCGAACGCGATCCACGTGCTCTGCGGCTCGCCCATGAGCAGCGCGTGCAGCGCGAAGCTCGACTTCTTCTCGTTCTTCTTGTCGCCCTTGGCAGAGGCGTCCCGCCGCGGCGTCACGTCGAAGCGCAGCTCCACGTCGAGCGCGCCCTTGCCGAGGGCCGGCGGCGCCGGCACGAGCCTCACCGTCGGGAGCATCTGCGCGTCGCGGTCGAGGGCCTTGCGGAGGCGATCGTTGAGCGACCTTGCGCCCGTAGACGGCGACCACGTCCTTCAGCAGCTTGCTCAGCTTCGCGGGGCCCTCGTCGAAACCGATGCAGGTACCAGCCTAGCATGCTGCGTACGAGCTCGTCGGGCCCGGGCCGGCCCGTCGCGCCGGCGCGCCCCTGAGCCGGCGGCGTGCTCCAGTGCCCGCTCGCGATCACGAAGTTCGTGTTCTTGCCGATCGGAAAGGCGAGGAGCGACGCGAGCGCCTTGCGGTCGGCCTCGGTGCCCACATTTTCCTTGGCGAGCTTGCCCTCCAGCAGCCCGCGGAGGACGCGGAGGATGCCGTCGTAGCGCGCGGCGTCGGCGGCGTGGCCGTACGACGCCGAGTCGCTGTCGCCGGGTGCGCGCCAGAAGATCGCGGGGGGCGGGCCGGAGGTGTCGGCGCCCTCCGCGATGGAGCTCGCGATCCAGGACTTCTTGCCGCGCATCTCGATGGCGGCCGCGCCGGTGAGGCACGAGGTCGGATCGACGCCGAGGTCGAGCGTGACGCGATCGAGGTCGGAGAGCAGCGCCCCGCCCTCGTCCGCGAGCGCGGAGGCGGCGTCCGTCGAGGGCGTCGTCGAAGCGGGGCTCGCCGATGCTGCCCTGGAGCCGCGCCAGGTTGGGGAGGGTGCCGAGGAGCGTGCGGATGCTGCGAGCCGAAGCGCTCGTCGATAGGGGTGAAGCGGAGCTCGGCGTGGACGTCGTGCGTCGGGGGCGCGGCGACCGGCAGCGTGCGGGCCAGGTACGGGCCGAGCGCGGCGACATCCTTGTCGCGGTGCCCACAGATGAGGCGCGCGGGCGCCGCGCCTGCCGCAGGGCCGACGACGCACGTGAGGCTGCCACTCGCCTTGACGCCGACGCGCCAGTAGGTTGGGCTGAACCTCCTCGAGCGGGCCCGCAGCCGAGAGGGCGCTCTTGACGCGGTCGAGCGAGGTGAGGCCGATCGAGAACGCGAAGATGCGTGGAGGGGGAGCGACGGTCCTCGAGCGCGACCACGAAATCGACCGGCGCGTCGAACGCGACCGCCTCGGCGATCTGTTTGCCGTCCACGCCACCGCGGAAGGCGTGGGCCAGCGCCTTGTCGAGGAGCGTCCTGGCGTTGGTCTCCATGAACTCCGGCGGAACGTTGGAGCAGGCGTCGAGGCCGGCGAGCGTCGTGTTCGGGTTCTTCCACCGTGCGGTCACGAAGATTCCGGACGGCTCGGGCACCGGCGTCGAGATCGGGCCCGGGGGGCGGCGCGGGCGCGGCGACGGCCGTGGGGGGGGGCGGCGCGACGGGCGGAGGCGTCTCGGTGCAGCCGAGGGGGATCGCGAGGGCTCCGGCAAGGACGAGACCGATGCCGAACGAGGGCGGGGCCTTACGCATGGCGGCTGGTTATACGGCGCGAGCCTGCCGGCGTCACCGACGAAGCAGTGAAGTGACAGCGTTGGTCGCCTTGATCTCGGCGCGACAAAGCCGTACGCCCGAGGTCATGAAAACTCGTGCTTGCCCCCAGCTCGGAGGGCCCCGCCACCACGCCCTCCTCACGCCCGTCCTCGCCATCGTCCTCGCGGCGTGCGGCGGCGAGCCCGCCGCCACCGCGCCCCCGCAGCCCACGGAGACCCCGGCGGCCGCGGCTGCGCCGGCCCCGGAGCCGACCGTGGCGCCGACCGTGGCGCCCACGGCCTCGGCGACGGCGTCCGCCGCCCCTCAGGCGCCCAAGCCGCAGAGCAGCGGGCGCCCCGCGGTGATCAAGTCGGACCCGAGCGAGATCACGGACACCTTCGGGAGCCCGCCCTCCAAGCTCGAGCTCGGCGAGGGCAAGGACATCGCCACCCTGCGGCTGCCCGAGGGCGCGCTGGGGACGGGGACGAACATCACGTTCAAGATCGATCGGAACGGCAAGGCGAGCGGCGGGCCTCATCGGCAAGGTCTACCGCATCATGGCGATGGTCCCCCCCTCGTCGACGCCCGCGTCGTTCGCCTCCAACGGGCCTCCCTTCGTCCTCGAGCTGCCCGTCGGCGCGAAGAAGGACGCGAACCTGGCCATCGGCGTCGAGGACGACAAGGGCAAGATCAAGTGGACCATCGTCGCCCCGACCCGCATCGACGACTCCCGCAACGTGGCGATCTTCGAGCTTGCCACGCTGCCGAGCGGCTGGCTCCACGTCACCACGAAGCCCGTGACGAAGTAGCCCTCGCGAGCACGGCGGAGAGCTCGCCGGCCGCCCCGACGCCCATCGCCAGCCCGGCGCGCAGGAGCTTCCCGCGCGGGATCCGGTCGCCTGCGAAGTAACGCATGCCGGCGATGCGCAAGATCGGGCGAGGTGGCCACCGCCCGCTCGAAGAGGGGGCGCGCGCGCCCGTAGAGCCAGGGCGTCGCCCAGGCGCGGAGGCGTAGATCGACGCCGACGCGCGAGCGACGCAGGGCGGTGCGGCCAGTCGGCGAACGAGAGATCGCCGCGATCCAGGCAGCGGGCGAGGTAGGGGCCGGCGGCGGCTCCGTAGAAGATGGCCTGCGCGATGCCCTCGCCGAGCGCGGGATCGATGCCCGCCGCCTCGCCGACGAGCAGCGCCCGCGGGCGCGCGAGCGGCTCGTGCAGCGAGAGGCCGCGCTCGGAGAAGCGCTTGACGCGGGCGCCCCGCGCCGGGGCCACGCCGAGGCGATCGAGGCGCGCGAGGAGTCGCGCGGCCGCGTCGGGCTCGTCCGGTGCTCGCCCGCCCGCGCCGGCGATCTCCGGGTCGGCGCGGAGCTCGTAGACGCCGCGGCAGACGAGCGGGACGCCGGCGACGAGCGTGGGGAAGTCCCAGGCGTAGCCGAGGAGGGAGCGGTCGGTCAGGTCGAAGTGGAGGAGGTCGCGCGCGCCGCCCGCCGGCAGGCGTTCGGCCGAGGCGGCCGGCGTGTCGACCTCGGCGACCTGCGCGAGCCAGCGGCCGCGCGGCGCGCCGAGCGCGCGGCGCACGAAGCTGCCGACGCCGTCGGCGCCCGACCACCGCGCGGGCGCGGAGCTCGCCGGCCGCGGTCCGGAGCAGGACACCGTCGCGCGAGAAGACGAGATCGGAGACGCGCGCTCCCTCGACGACGCGCACCCCTCGGGCGCGCGCCTCGTCCGCGAACGCGCGATCGTGCTCGACCCGCCGGACGACGCGGCCGATCGGCGCGTCGCCGTCGCGCGCGTGGAGCGCGCCCGACGGGGTGGAGGCGGAGAAGCCGAGCACCGGCACCGAGGGCACGTCGACGCGCACGCCGATGGTGGCGAGGAGGCGATCGGCGCGCGCGCCGAGGGCGCCGGCGCAGATCTTCTCGCGGGGGTAGCGCTCCTTCTCGAGGACGGCGATGCGGTCGCGCCGGTGCGGCGCGGCCGCGGCGAAGAAGAGCGCGGTCGCGATCCCGGCGGGGCCGCCGCCGACGATGGCGAGATCGAGGTCCACGACGCGCGCGAGGCTAGCGCAGAAATCGAGAAAGGCGGCCCGGGGATCCCGGCCGCCTCTCACGGCATCGCGCCTCGGATGCTTCAGTTCGACTCTTCGAACTCGGCGTCGATGACCCCGTCCTTGCCCTTGCCGCCGGCGGGCGGCGGGGGCGCGCCGGGGCCGCCGTTGGGGGGCGGCGGCCCGCCCTGCGGGCCGGCCTTCTCGTACATCACGCTGGCGATCCGGTGCGCCTCCTTCTCGAGCTTCTCGGTCGCCGCGGTCACCGCCGCGTCGTCCTGCGTCTCGATGGCCTTGCGCGCCTCGGCGATCGCGCTGTTCAGCGTGGAGACGTCGCCCTCCGGGAGCTTGTCCTTGTTGTCGGCGATCGTCTTTTCCAGCGTGTAGCAGAGGTTGTCGAGCTTGTTGCGCCGCTCGATCTCCTCGCGCCGCCGCTTGTCCTCGGCCTCGTGCTCGCCGGCCTCCTTGACCATGCGCTGGATCTCGTCCTCCTTCAGCCCGCCGGAGGCGGTGATGGTGATGCGCTGGTCCTTGCCCGTCGCCATGTCCTTCGCGTGCACGGAGAGGATGCCGTTGGCGTCGATGTCGAACGTGACCTCGATCTTGGGCACGCCGCGGGGCGCCGGCATGATCCCCTCGAGGTGGAAGCGGCCGAGGGTGCGGTTGTAGCGCGCCTCCGTGCGCTCGCCCTGGAGGACGTGCACCTCGACGCTCGGCTGGCTGTCCGTCGCGGTGGAGAACACCTCCTTCTTCTGCGTGGGGATCGTGGTGTTGCGCGGGATCATCACCGTCATGACGCCGCCCAGGGTCTCGACGCCCAGCGAGAGCGGCGTGACGTCGAGGAGCACGAGGTCCTTCACGTCGCCCGCGAGCACGCCGGCCTGCACGGCCGCGCCGACGGCCACGACCTCGTCGGGGTTCACGCCCTTGTGGGGCTCCTTGCCGAAGAACTTCTTGACCGTCTCCTGCACGAGCGGGATGCGCGTAGAGCCGCCGACGAGGACGACCTCGTGGATCTGCTGCGGCGTCTTCTTCGCGTCCGAGAGCGCGCGGCGCACCGGCTCCATGCTCCGCTCGACGAGCGGGCGGATCATCTGCTCGAGCTTCGCGCGGGTGAGCTGCTTCTGCAGGTGCTTCGGCCCGGAGGCGTCCGCCGTGAGGAAGGGCAGGTTGATGGTGGTCTCCTGCACGTTGGAGAGCTCGATCTTCGCCTGCTCCGACGCGTCCTTCAGGCGCTGGACGACCATCTTGTCGTTGGACGACGTCGATCCCGGTGTCCTTCTTGAACTCGGCGATGAGCCAATCCATGATCATGTGGTCGACGTCGTCGCCGCCGAGGTGGGTGTCGCCGTTGGTCGAGATGACCTGCACGACGTTGTCGCCGACCTCGAGGATCGAGATGTCGAAGGTGCCGCCGCCGAAGTCGTAGACCGCGATGACCTCCTCGCTCTTCTTGTCGAGGCCGTAGGCGAGCGCCGCCGCGGTGGGCTCGTTGACGATGCGCTTGACCTCGAGCCCGGCGATGCGGCCCGCGTCCTTGGTCGCCTGGCGCTGGGCATCGTTGAAGTAGGCGGGCACCGTGATGACGGCCTCGGTCACCTTCTCGCCCAGGTAGTCCTCGGCGGCCTTCTTCAGCTTCTGCAACACCTTGGCGGAGACCTCGGGGGGAGAGACCTGCTTGCCTCGGATCTCGAAGACAGCGTCGTTGTTCTTGCCCTTCACCACCTTGTAGGGCACGCGCTTGATCTCCTCCCCGACCTCGTCGAGCCGGCGGCCGACGAAGCGCTTGGCGGAGTAGACGGTGTTGGTGGGGTTGGTCACGGCCTGACGCTTCGCGATCTGGCCGACGAGCACCTCGCCCTTGTCGTCGTAGGCCACGACCGACGGGGTGAGCCTCGAGCCCTCCTCGTTGACGATGACCTTGGGCTCCTTGCCCTCCATTACCGCGACCACGCTGTTCGTCGTGCCGAGGTCGATCCCGATAATCTTGCCCATGGCGTTCAGCCTCCCGAATAGGTCGCGCCCTGGCGGCGCGATGGCGGACCTTGGGCCCGCAGACAGCGTTCTGATGCGCCCTCTTCCCCCGCTGGATAGTCGGAGGGCGCTGGAATCTCTAGGTTTTTCGCGGGTTCACAGGTTCTGTTTGGCCCGCGGACCGAAGCTAACCATGGGCCCTACAGCGTCAACGAGCGTGCCGGGGTTTCTGAGGCCGTTGGAACGGAACGTGCTGCCTGACCTGCTGGGGTCTGCGCGGCTCGGTCTCCTCTGGGGCCTTTCGCCTCCCTTTACAACCCAGGCTCGGCGACGAAAGCTGGCCGGCCGGTCGGGGCCGAGGCTTGCGGTTCTGACGACCGTGTTGTAAACCCCCGCCCCCCGCCGAGGAGGCATCCATGAAGTCTGGTATCCACCCCGCCTACAAACCGGCCACGATCACCTGCGCCTGCGGCTCGGTGGTGGTCACTCGCTCGACGCGCGGCAGCTTCACCACCGACGTCTGCTCGAACTGCCACCCGTTCTACACGGGCAAGCACAAGATCATGGACGTCGCCGGCCGCGTCGACCGCTTCCGGAAGAAGTACGCCGCGACGGCCAAGCCGCAGGCGTAGATCCGCCCATGCGCGGCAGCAGCGCCGTCCGCGTCGGCGGACGGCGCGCCTGCCGGCTGAACGCCTCCGCGCCGCGAAGGCTCCTCGGGAGCGTGCTCCCGTCCCTCCGGATCTTCGACATCTCCCGCCTGCTGCGCGCAGTGCGGACGCGCGCTAGAGTCACACCATGCCCAGCGAGATCCGTCCCTACATCGGCGGTCAGGCCGTGATCGAGGGCGTCATGATGCGCTCGCCCGGTTCGATGTCGATCGTGTGCCGCCGCCGTTCGGGCGAGCTCATGGTCCGCGAGCGCCCGATGCTCGCCGCCGCGGCGGGCTGGCAGAGGCTGCCCTTCCTGCGTGGCGTCGCTACGGTGGTGGAGTCGCTGCGGCTCGGCTCTCGCGCGCTCCGCTGGTCGGCCGATCTCTTCGAGCAGGATCTCCTCGAAGAGGAGGAGCAGGAGAAGGCGGGCCCGCCGCCCGCCCCTCCCGCCGCGCCGGGAGTCATGACCGCGCTGGCCCTCTCCGTCGTCGCGCTCGTGACCCAGGACGGCGAGCCCACCCCGACCCTTCCCCAGGGGGAGAAGGAGAAGGGTGGCGGCGCGTCCTTCATCCTCCCCCTCTTGCTCGCGATCGTGGTGTTCATCGCGCTCCCGCAGGCCGCAGCCGAGGGCGTGAGCAGGCTCTTCAAGCTCGACCTCGAGGTGACGTCGCCCGCGTACCAGGCCATCACCGGGGTCGCGAAGCTCGCCATCGTCGTCGGCTACATGCTCCTCATCCGCCGAATCCCCGAGGTGCGACGCGTTTTCCAGTACCACGGCGCCGAGCACAAGACGATCACCACCTACGAGGCCGGCGAGGATCTGGTCGTCGAGAACGCGCGCCCCAAGACCACCGCGCACCCGCGCTGCGGCACGACGTTCCTGGTGATGGTGGTCCTCGTCTCGGTCCTGTTCTTCGTCGCGGCGGGCTCGGTCTTCCCGCGCCTCCCGGGTGGCCGCGTCGTGGCGTGGCTGAGCTTCTTCGTCATGAAGCTCCCCTTCATGCTGCCGATCGCGGCCGTCACGTACGAGATCCAGCGCGTCTTCGCGCGGTACTGCACCACGGGCCCGCTCCGCGCGCTCCTGTGGCCAGGTTTCCTCGTTCAGCGGATCACGACGGCCGAGCCCGACGACGCGCAGCTCGAGGTCGCGCTCGCGTCGCTCCGCGCCACGCTCTGGCGCGAGGCCTCGCTCTCCGCGCCCGCGCCCGCGGATCGCACCTTCGCGGGGTACGGCGAGCTCGTCGCCGATCCCGGCTACGCCAGGGCTTGAGCATGCTCCCGATCGCGAAGCTCGAGGCCGTCGCGCGCCGCTTCCAGGAGCTCGAGCACATGCTCTGCTCCCCCGCCGTCCTCTCCGATCCGAACAAGCTACAGAAGCTCAACAAGGAGCGCACGGATCTCGAGCCCGTGGTGGCTGCGTTCGCGAGGCTCCGGGACGTCGGCAAGAAGATCGCCGACGATCGCGACCTGCTCGACGACCCCGAGCTCGGCGAGCTGGCCCGCGTCGAGCTGCCCGATCTCGAGGCCGAGCAGGCCCGCATCGAGGCCGACCTCCAGGTCCTCCTCCTGCCGAAGGACCCGAACGACGAGCGCAACACCATCGTCGAGATCCGCAGCGGCGAGGGTGGGGAGGAGGCGGCGCTCTTCGCGGCCGACCTCTTCCGGATGCTGGTCCGCTACGCCGAGTCCAAGCGGTGGAAGGTGGAGATCCTCAACAGGAGCGAGGCCTCCGCGGGCGGCATCAAGGAGCTGATCGCGCTCGTCACCGGGCAGGACGTCTACTCGCACCTCCGCTACGAGGGCGGCGTCCACCGCGTGCAGCGCGTCCCCGCGACCGAGGCGCAGGGTCGGATCCACACGTCCACGGCGACGGTCGCGGTGCTGCCGGAGGCCGAAGACGTCGAGGTGCACATCGACGAGAAGGACCTCGACTACTCCATCGCCGCCTCCGGCGGGCCCGGCGGGCAAGGCGTCAACACCACCAACAGCGCGGTGCAGATCCGGCACAAGCCCACCGGCATCATCGTCAAGTGCCAGGACGAGCGCTCGCAGCTCAAGAACAAGTCCAAGGCGCTCAAGGTGCTCAAGAGCCGCCTCCTGGAGCTCGAGCAGCGCAAGCAGGACGAGGCGCTCTCCGCCGAGCGGCGCAACATGGTGGGCAGCGCCGAGCGGGCGCAGAAGATCCGGACCTACAACTTCCCCCAGAACCGGGTCACGGACCATCGCATCGGCCTGACGCTGCACAAGCTCGACAAGATCATGGAGGGTGATCTCGACGATCTCGTCTCCGCGCTGCGCACCCACCGCCAGGCCGAGCTCCTCAAGCAGGGGGGCTCGACGCGACGGCGCCGGCCCGCGCGAGCGCCGGCGCATGAGCCACGCGGCGGGCGCGCCCCTCGCCCTCGACCGCGAGGCGCTGCTCGCCGCGCTCACCATTGCGCCCGCCACGTACTCGCGCAACCGCTTCTTCGAGCTGTACGCCCACCCGGAGCTCCGCCGCGTCCGCCGCCGGGCTTCGGTGCTTCGCAGCATCGTGCGCCACCTGGCGCGCGCCGCCCCGGGCGAGCCGGGTGAGATCCTCGGCGTCTTGCCCGTCGGCGATGGGCGCGTCGAGCTCACGTACGTCGTGCCCGTGCTCGGTCTGCGCCGGACGGCGCTCCTCGATCCGATCGAGCTCTCCCTGGTGCGGTTCGCCGTCGCGCGGGGGAAGGGCGACGGCGGGCCGCCGCCGGGCGATCCGGACCGAGCGTGCGTCGAGGCCGTCCTCGCGCGCCTCGCACCGGCTGACGCGCCGCGCCCTCCGGTGTAGATCTCGGCGAGATCATGTGCCTCTTCTGCAAGATCGCCGCAAAGCAGATCCCGTCCAAGATCCTCTTCGAGGACGACGATCTCCTCGCCTTCCACGACATCAACCCGGCCGCGCCGACGCACGTGCTCGTCATCCCCAAGCAGCACCTGCAGAGCCTCCACGACGGGAAGCCCGAGCACGCGGCGCTCTTCGGCAAGCTCCTCCTCGCGGCGAGCCGCGCGGCCGAGCTGACCGGCGTGGCGCAGAGCGGCTACCGCGTCGTCGCCAACACCGGGCCCGACGCCGGCCAGAGCGTGTTCCACCTGCACGTCCACGTGCTGGGCGGGCGCTCGATGGCGTGGCCGCCGGGCTGAGGCTAGAGAGGAGCCGGGGGCCGCTCGCGGCCCCATCGTGACGACGGTCAGCGGTACGCCGCCGGCCTCGAGCGCGCGTCGAGCTCGGACGCGAGCGCGTCGTCCCCGATCGCGCGCGCCTCGTCCGAGAGCTCGCGCGCCTCGGGCGTGTGCAGATCGTCGATGTGGTCCGCGTCCAGCCGGATCCGCACGAGCGTGCGCAGGCGCGAGAGCGGGCCTCGGCTGACGCCTGCGCGATCCCAGGCCGCCTGGAGCGCGGCGAGCCGGTCCGGGTCGTGCCACGCCTCCGACACCACCGTGCGCCAGAGGCAGGTGTCCAGCTCGTCGCTGCCTGTCGGCAGCGCGAGGGCGGCCTGCTGCGCCGCGCGCTCCGTGGCTCCGAGCCCCACCGAGATCATGGCCCGCACCGCGTCGAGGAGCTGCACCTCCTCCGGCCGCAGCACGCGCCGATCGATCATGGTGAGCCGATCGTTGGCGGCGTCATACTGCCCGCGCCGGACGTCGTCGACCGCCTGCGCGAGGTGGCAGAGCGACTCCGCCGTGGGGCCGAGGAGCCGGGAGGCGGCCTCCCCCGGGCGCTGGCGCGGGTCGTCGACGGCGAGGCAGGCGGCGCGCCACACCTCGTCGCGCGCGCTCGTGACCTGTCGGGCAGCGGCCCACGCGAACCCGACGAGGAGCGCGGGGAAAGCCCAGCCGGCCATGCCCCAGCGCATGGAGCAGACGAGCCCGGTCACGAAGAGGCCCAGGCCGAACAGGACGAGCTGTCCGGCCTTGCTGCGCACGGTCACGCCGAAAATCTCGGCGCACCACTCGAAGACGAGATCCCACACGGGCGACCCGCCAAGCATAGCCCCTCCCGGGGCGCGCCGCAGTGGGCGCTCCGGGCCGGAGTCGCCTAGGATGCGCCGGTGGAGACGGACACCGACGTGGTCGTCATCGGCGCGGGCCCCGCCGGGCTCGCGGTCGGCGCCTGCCTGCGGGCGCGGGGCGTGCCGTTCGTCATCCTCGAGCAGGCCTCTGCCGTCGGCTCGACCTGGCGGCGGCACTACGACCGCCTCCACCTCCACACCGTCGCGCGCTTCTCGGCGCTCCCCCGGATGGGCTGGCCCGCGTCCGTCCCCATGTACCCGTCGCGCGCGGAGGTGGTCGACTACCTCGAGCGCTACGCGCGCCACTTCGCGCTCGAGCCCCGCTTCGGGCAACGGGCCGCGCGCGCGCGGCGCGACGGGGCGCGCTGGGTCGTCACCACGCCAGGCGGGGAGCACTCGGGCCGCGCCCTCGTCATCGCGACCGGGTACAACCGCGTGCCGAACGTGCCGGCCTTCCCGTACCGGGAGCGCTTCGGCGGCGCGATCCTGCACAGCTCGGAGTACCGGAGCGGCGCCGCCTACCGCGGGCGCCGCGCGATCGTCGTGGGGCTCGGCAACTCCGGGGGCGAGATCGCGCTCGATTCTCTGGGAGTCGGGCGCCGAGACGACGCTCTCCGTGCGCAGCCCGGTCCACGTCGTCCCGCGGGATCTGCTGGGCATCCCTGCGCAGGTTAACTCGCTCTTCGGCCTGGGCCGGCTCCCGCCTCGCCTCGCCGACGCCATCGTGCTCCCGCTGCTCGACCTCGCCGTCGGCGACCTCTCGCGGTGGGGCCTCCACCGCCCCGCGCTAGGCCCCGCGCAGCAGGTCGTGCAGAAGGGGCGCATCCCGCTCGTCGACATCGGCACGGTGGCGCTGGTCAAGCAGGGCAAGATTGCGGTGGTGCCCGGGCCGGAGGCGTTCACCGAGCGGGGGATCGTCGTCGCCGGCGGCCGCGAGGTCCCGGCGGACGTGGTCGTCCTCGCCACCGGGTACCGGCCCGTGCTCGACGCCTTCCTCGATCGCGCCGCCGAGTACGTCGACGATCGCGGCTACCCGCGCGACCACGGCGCTCCGGTGAGAGGCGCGCCGGGCCTCTACTTCATCGGCTTCCGCAACCCCCTCGTCGGCCAGCTCCACGACATCGCGCGCGAGGCCGAGCGGATCGCCGGCGCCGTCGCCAGCGGGAGGTGAAGGATGGCCGAGCTCGATCACTGGCACCCGGTCCTGAAGCAGCGCGAGCTGGGCCGGTCGCCCGTCGCGGTGAAGGTCGCGGGGCGGGAGCTGGTCGTGTTCCGGGCCGGCGCGCGGGTAGGCGCGCTCGCCGACCGCTGCCCCCACCGAGGCGCGCGGCTCAGCCTCGGCTCGGTGGACGCCGCGCGCGGCGAGCTGCGTGTGCCCTTACCACGCCTGGCGCTGGGCGCCGGACGGGCAGGGGAGGAGCCCGGGCAACCCCCGCCTCGAGGTGTGCGCGGAGCACTTCGACGCGGTCGAGCGGCTGGGCGCGATCTGGGTCAAGCGGGCCGGCGCGCCCGCGAGCTTCCCGCGCGTCGACGTGGAGGGCTGGTTCGAGGTCGGTCGCTACCGCCACCGGGCCGAGGCCCCGCTCGAGGTGACGCTCGACAACTTCATCGAGGTCGAGCACACGGGCCCGACGCACCTCTTCCTGGGTTATCCGGCCGAGCGCATGGCCGAGGTCGAGACGCGGACGACGATCGAGGACGACCGCATCCGCGTCTACAACGTCGGGCCGCAGCGCCCGCTCCCGAGGGCGCTCCTCGCGCTCTACGGCGTGCCCGACGACGCCTGGTTCGTCGACGACTGGACGACGTTCTTCTCGCCCGTGTACACGGTGTACGACCAGTACTGGGTGGATCCGCGCACGCGGGAGCGGATCTCGGACGCGCTGCGCGTCGCCGTCTTCTTCAACCCCGTCGGGCCCGAGGAGACGGAGATCTTCACCTTCGTCCACACGGACTCCGCGCCCTGGGGGCGCTTCGGGCTCAACGCCGCGCTCTACCCGCTCACCCACCTCGTCGTCGAGGTCGAGGTGAGGCGCGACGTGCGCCTCTTGAGCCTCATCGCCGACAAGCGCACGAGCCTCGAGGGCAACCGCCTCGGGCGCTTCGACAAGGCGCTCGTGGCGGCGCGCAAGCGGATCGCGCGCCTCTACCGCGGCGTCACGGGCTGAACCGCGTGACGCGGCTCACTGCCGCTGGCCCCCGGCGTCGCCGGACGTGGGCCCTCCCGCGGGCGCGCTCATGCCGTCGACCACCACCGGATCGCTCTGCTCGACGAGGTGGGTCTTGCCCGATCCGTCGATGTAGTGGCCGGAGCGGCGGGCCTTGGTCTCGAGGTAGAAGCGGTTGTGCTCGTTGGGCGGGATGACGTGGGGGATCCGCCCGTTCACGAGGATGCCGTAGCGCGTGAGCTGCTTGATCTTGTCGGGGTTGTTCGTGATGAGCCGCACCGACTGCACGTCCAGGCTCTTCAGCATGTGGGCGGCCACGGCGTAGTCGCGCTCGTCGTCGCGGAACCCGAGCGCCAGGTTGGCCTCGACCGTATCTAGGCCGCTGTCCTGCAGCGCGTAGGCGCGCACCTTGTTGATCAGGCCGATGCCTCGCCCCTCCTGGCGCAGGTAGAGGAGGATGCCCCGCTCCATGCCGGCGATGATCTTGAGGCCCTCGAGGAGCTGGTCGCGGCAGTCGCAGCGGAGCGAGCCCATCACGTCCCCGGTCAGGCACTCGGAGTGGAGCCGCGTGGGCACGGACGACGCGCCGACCACGTCGCCGCGCACCATGGCGATGTGCTCCTTCGCGTCGCGGTTGTTGTAGAAGGCGACGATCTGGAAATGGCCGACCCGGGTGGGGAGCTCGGCGACGGCGGCGACGCGCACGCACACGTGGGCGGGGCCGAAGCCGTCGCACTCATGATCCTGGTCGCGCTCGACGAGGCGGCGGAGCTGTTCGGTGGAGGCGCTCATCGCGGGGCACCCTCCGCGGCGAGGATGCGCTTCGCCAGCCGGGCCCCCGAGGCCCACGCCGCCTCGACGCCGCCTCCGGCCGCGAACACCTCCCCCGCGAGGCCGAGGTGGGCGCCGCCGGGCAGGTCGAGGAAGAGCGGGGAGGCCAGCTCGGCGGTCCGATCGGTGCAGGCGTGCTGCCAGCGGTGGGCGTGCGTGAAGCGCGGCTCGGCGGCCCATGGCCCGAGCAGGCGCCCGGCCTCGACGAGGATCGCCTCCCGCCAGCGAGGCGCCCCGATGTGCTCTCGCGACCAGCGAGGGTGAGCTTGGTAAATCATGGTGTGGAACGCGGGGGAGGGGCGCTTGCCGGAGTCGCGGGCGACGGCCTGGAGCACCGGCGACGCCTCCGGGTAGCAGATGTCCCAGTCCGGCGCCGGGGCGTCGAGCGAGTAGCCGGCGACGACCGTCAGGCAAGGCTGGCTGCGCACCATGGCGAGGATCGCGCGCGCCGTGTCGAGCACGCTCGCCGCCTCGGGCGTCGCGTGCAGGAGCGCCAGCGTCTGCTCGGCGGGGAGGGCGAGCACGACGACGGGCGCCGAGAGCGACTCGCCCCACTCGAAGCTCCAACCGGAGGTCTCCACCATCTATCGAAAACGAGATTGCGCGCATGCCGGTGCGTATGTCGAGGCCTCGGGCGAGGTGCTTCGGGAACTCGGAGACCCCCTCCGCGAACGCGAGCCGGCGCTCGCCGGGGGCGAACGCCTCCGGCTGGCAGGGCCTCCCCTTGCCCTGGACGACGCGGGGCCAGCCCGGGACGACGGTGGCGGGCACCGCCTCGAGCCCGGCCAGGAAGTCCGGGTCGCGCCCGTGGTAGAAGAGGACGCCGTAGTCGACCCGCTGGCCCTCGATGTGCCGCGTGATGCAGCGGCCGCCGACGCCGCGCGCGCGTTCGATCACGGTGACCGGCGTGCCGGCGTCGGCGAGGGCGCGCGCACAAGCGAGCCCCGCGACGCCGGCGCCGACGACGATCGTCCGATCTCCACACCCGCTCCCGTGCATCGGAGCCCGAATTGTTACCAAAGTAGACCGTCCGGGTCGAGCTTCGGTGGGCCAGCGCACCCTCCGCGCGCCCTGTCGCATCCGCCCGCTCGCCTCTCCCGCCCGGCGCCGCACGCCTCAGGGCACCGGGTAGCCCATCGCGCCGAGCATCGAGGTCAGCGCGATCAAGGGCAGCCCGACGATGGCGTCGTGGTCGGCGGACTCGATGCGCTCGAAGAGGGTGATGCCGCGCGCCTCGATCCGGTAGGAGCCCGCGCAGTCGATCGGCGCGTCGGCCGCCACGTAGCGCTCAATCTGGGCGCCGGAGAGCGGACGCATGAAGAGGCGGGTCACGTCCACGTGCTCGCGGACGCTCCCGTCCAGGGCCAGCGCCACCGCCGTGACCAGGACGTGGGCCCGTCCGGCGAGCCGGGCGAGCTGCTGCGCGGCCTGCTCCGCGCTCCCGGGCTTGCCCAGGATCTCGCCGTCGACCGCCGCCACCTGGTCGGCCCCGAGGACGGCGGCCCCCGGCTCCGCCTCCACGAGGCTCTCGGCCTTGGCCCGCGCGAGCGTGGCCGCGAGGTGTTCAGGGGGCGTCCGTCCCGGAAGGCTCGCCTTCAACGCCTCCTCGTCGCAGGCGGGGGCGCGGGCCGTGAAGGGGAGTCCGAGGCGGGCGAGCAGCTCCCGGCGGTAACGGGAGGTGCTCGCGAGGACGAGCCGGGGGAGGCGATCGGTGGGCATGGGGAGCGATCCTTCGTGGGGCCATGGAAAGGAATTTTCATCGCCCACCTAAAGAAACTTTCATTGGACCCCCCCGCCCGGAGGGCGCCCCCCCGGAAATCCCGACAATTCGGGATGGCCCGGTGATTGCCAAGAGGGCGTACCGATGCGCTTCCACACCCGGCTGTCGACCCTCCTCGCGCTCGCCGCGCTCGCCACGGGATGCGGTGACATGACCACACACGTTCGCCTGCTCAGCTCCGCGGGGATCCCCATCACCGCCACGCCTGGCCCGGAGATCCCCCTGGAGGTCGTCACGCGCAGCACGGGCATCCGCGATCCGCTGCCCGTGGACGGCGCCTCGGTGTCGTTCGGCGAGGTCGAGGTCGCGCTCGGCCACGCGATCTCCAGCGCCGCGGTGCCGTGGGCCCAGGCCCACCGCGCCCAGCGGCCCGAGGGCTGGCAGCTCACGGTGGAGCTGACGCAGGCCGACGCCACGTACCGGGACGGGCGCCTCATCGTCGGCATGACCGCGCGCGCCACCCTGCGCACCCGCATGGGGCGCACGTTCCTCTCGCAGTCGCAGGGGACGTGCAGGCAGGGGAGCGTCGTCTCCCCGGAGCAGGGGGCTCCGGTCTTCTTCACGTGCATGGAACAGATGGGCCGCGATCTCGCGGGTTGGCTCGGGCAGATCGAGCCCTGATTCGTCGCTTCTGAAGGTCTCGAGTTTCGGACGGCAGCAGACAAAAGGCGAAGGGCAAACAGGAGAGCAGAGCGGCGCGCCGCCGACGGAGGCGGCGCGGACGCTCCCCTTTGTCCTCTGCCTCTCTTTCACCACGGAGGGATTGGACATGCGAACACTCTTCATCGCCATCGCGCTCACCACGCTTCTGGGGGGCGCAGGCTGCGGCGCCGTCGTCGAGCCCGGACACCGGGCGCTCCTCTTCGAGCCGCGCAACAAGGGCCTTCACCCCGAGGTGCTCGGGCCCGGCTACTACCACCTCGGCGCCTACGGGCGCCTCGAGGATTTCGACGTGACCTACTCGACCCACAAGGAGGACATCCAGACCACATCGTCCGAGGGGCTGACGCTCGACATCCACCTCGCGGTCATCTACCGCCCCGTGGTCTCGGAGCTGTACGAGCTCGATACGGAGATCGGGCTCAACTACTACGACGAGGTGGTCGGGCCCGAGTTCCGCAGCGCGTCGCGCGGCGTCTTCGCCCGCCACTCGTACACCGAGCTCGCCAAGCACAACGAGAAGATCGAGGACGAGATTGAGGGTGACCTCCGCCGCCGCATCAAGGGCAAGCACATCGACGTCGCCTCGGTCACGATGGAGGCCATCCAGTACGCCCCCGAGATCGCGGCGGCCGACCGCGCCAAGCTCATCGGGGAGCGGGAGAGCGCCCGGCAGAAGGCGCAGATCGAGAACGATGCGCTCAAGCAGAAGCTGGCGTTCGAGCTGCAAGCCCAGCAGGCCAAGGTGGAGGCCGAGCGGGCGGCGGAGCGGGCCAAGGCCGACGCGGCGCGCGCGGCCGACCAGGACCGGATGGAGGCGGAGCGGGCGGTGCGCGCTGCGCAGAACGCGCGGGCCATCGCCGAGGAGGAGACCAAGACGGCCAAGGCGCAGGCCGCGGCCTCGATGATCAAGGCGAGGTCCGAGGCCGAGCAGCGCACCCTGCTCGCGCGGGCGACCGCCGAGGAGAAGCGGGCCGAGGCGCAGGCCACCACCTGGCTCGAGGTGCAGAAGACCGCGTACGAAGCGCTCGGCAAGCTGGGCGGCGGGGGCACCCACATCCTGATCGGCGACTGGGCCAAGCTGCCGAGCTTCCTCTTCCCGCGCGTCGGCCCGGGCACGATGGGCTCGCCCTACGCAACGAGCCCCACCAGCTACTCGCCCCCCGCCGACGCGGACGGGCCCACGAAGCCGATCACCCACGTCGAGCTCTCGAACCCGTATGGAGACTGATCCACCGAGCCCTCACCCCCGCCCCCGGGGGTGAGGGGCTCACGGCGTTACTGCGAGGGACCGAGCGCGGCGATCTGCGCGATGTCGCGCAGCCGCTCCTCCGCGCGCACGCGGGCGTCGGCGTACGCGGGCAGGCCGTCGGCCTTGGCGAGGAACTGCTCGAAGAGCGCCTTCGCGCGGGCCAGGGAGGCGCTCGCCTCGCCGGGAGGGCCGAAGCGCGGGCCGTACTCCGAGACCAGGATCGCCTCGTTGAAGTACGCCTCCGGCCGCTCCGGCGCGATCCGCTTGGCCGCGGCGAGCTCTCGGGCCGCCTCCGCCGTGCGCTCCGCCCCGTTCTGGGGGTCGATCTGTCCGCGGATCGCGAGGGCCAGACCGAGCCGGGCGTCGTAGTCGTCCGGCGTGCGAGAGAGGACGGCGCGGTACGCCTCCTCCGCGCGGGCGAAGCCGCGCACCCTGAGGTTGAGCGCGGCCAGGTTCATCTGCGCCTCGAGCAGGCCCGGGTCGAGGCGCCGGGCCTCGTCGAACTCCGCGGCGGCCCGCGAGAGGTTGCCCAGCTCGACCTCGACGAGCCCCGCCGTGTTGTGGATCGGCGCCCAGCCCGGGCGCTTCCGGATCGCCTGCGAGCAGATCAGCTCCGCGAGCTCGATCGCCTCCACGCTCGTCTTCTTCCCCGCCGACGCGCTCGCGGCGCGGCGCGCCCGCGCGAGGTACACGAGCGCGAGCTGGTTCAAGGCCGGCATGCTGCCGTCGTCGACGGCCAGCGCCCGGTGCAGGTTCGTCTGCGCCCGCGCCAGATCGTCCGGGCCCTCCTCGTCGGCCACCGCGCTGCCGCGTCGCATCTGCAGCGCGGCCAGCGCCACCAGCGCCTCCGCGTCGCCGAAGCGCGCGTCCCGGACCGCCCGCGTCGAGCTCGCCGATGGCCCGCTCGAGCCCGCCCGCGTCGCGCGCGATCGAGAGCGCCAGCGCCGCGCGCGCCCGGTAGAAGGCCGGGTCCTTCGCCAGCGCCGCCTCGAAGCGCGCCCTCGCCTCCCCCTCCCGCTTGCAGCGCGAGAGCACGAGGCCCGCGTCGTAGCTCGCCGCCGGCGCGTCCGGCGCCGCGCCCAGGAGCGAGAGCGTCTCCGCGCAGCTCGCCTCGTTCCAGTCTCCCTTTCGATCGTGCAGCGCCATCGCGGCGAGCCCGTCGGCGAAGCGCTTCGCCGGCTCCATGGCCCCGCTCCCGCCTCCGGCCACCGGCGTCACCGGAGGCGGAGCCGCCTTCGCGGCGCAGCCGAGCATCGCGCAGCACAGGGCCGCCGCCCCCCACGTCGTCGTCTTTCGCATTCGCGCACCTCGCGCCGCTTGGAAACGGAGCGCCCGCGCGCATTGGGTGGCGGCGCGCGCCCTGGCTGGATCTCAGGCAGGGGGCGCGGCGGGGGCCGGGGCGCCCGTCGCGAGCGGTTGAAGCTCGCTCGTGCCGTACATCTCCGCGTACGCGGTGCGCACGCCGTAGCACCGGCGCGTGAGGGCGCACGAGGCGCAGACCTCGCCCTTCCTGAACGAAGCCGAGAACGCGTCGATCTCCTCCGAGGGCAGGTCCTCCACGAACCAGGCCTTCCACACCTCCTCCGGGAGGAGGCACGCGGGGACACCGCACTGGGAGTCGAAGCCGAGGACGGGGATGTCGAGCGCGCGTGCGCGGGCGAGCGCGGCGTCGAGCGCCCAGCGCACCTCCGAGATGCGCGGGATGAGGCCGGTGTCGCGCGGGACGTTCTCGGAGCCGGCGGCGACGAAGGAGAAATTGATCTGGATGCTCCCCCCGGACGCGCCGGCCGCCGGGCGGAGCTCGCTCGCCACGTAATCGGGGAGCTGCGCTAGCTCGGCGGCGTTGTACACGCAGACGACGAAGTTCGCGCAGACGGACACGCCGGAGGCGAGCAGGTTCTTGATCCCCGCCACCGTCTTGACGAACGTCCCAGGCGCCGCCGTCACCCGGTCGCACGTGGCCGCGGTCGTGCCGTGCAGGCTCACGAAGGCGCTGCGCAGCCCGGACGACGCCAGCTCCGCCGCGTACGCCGGGTCGCTCATCCGGATCGCGTTGGTCTGGAGCTGCACCTCGGTGATCCCGAGCTCCACGGTCCGCCGCAGGTAGTCCGCGAGGCGCGGGTGGAGGGTGGGCTCGCCGCCGGAGATGGAGAGCGCCGCGCCCCGTCGCGCCACCTCCATCAGCTCGGCCTGCAGGATCTCGTCCTCCGGCGGCGGCAGCTCGCGCGAGACGAAGCAGAAGTCGCAGGCCTGGTTGCAGTGGAAGTTGAGCCGCAGCACGCGGCTCTCCTGCACCTTGCCGTCGCGGCCGGTCTTGTAGAGCACGCTCTTGAGCTCGCGGAGCACGCGCTCCCGCTCCCCCGTCGGCGGGACGCCGCGCGCCCCCGGGGGCAGCCTCCGCCCGATCGCGGCCACCGCGGCCTCGACCCCGCGCCGCGGCCCCGGGCAGACCTCGTGCGCGCCGCAGCCGTCGCAGAGCGCGACGCGCGAGTGCCCCCCGCTCGCCGCGCTCGCCGCCACGAGCCCCTCGCCCAGCCGGAGCACGCCCGCCGCGGCCTCGACGTCCGAGAACACGCACGGCGGCAGCTCGGCCCCGGGCGCCACCTCCAGCGCGAGGCCTCCGGCGCTCGCCGCGCGCACGCCCGCGAGCAGCTCCTCCGCCGCGTCGCCGGCGCCGAGCTCGGGACCCCTGGGACCGGCCAGGATGGGCCGCGCCACCACGCGCTCGATCCGCGCCTTCGACGCGGGAAGGCGCGAAGCGGCCTCCGCCACGATGCGCGCCAGCTCCCCGCGGTTCTGCGGCAGGAGCGCCACCGCGAGCTCGACCGACACGCCCGCGTCGAGGAGCGCCCGCACGCCGGCGAGCGTCTGGGCGTGCGCGCTCGGGGGGTCGGAGGCGGAGCCCCCATCGTGAGCGGCCAGGCCGGAGATGGCGTCGGCGCGTGCGGCGTCGAACGTGTTGAGCGCCACCCGCGCCGTCGTGAGCCCCGCGCGCGCGAGCGCCTCGGCGCGCCCCGGCTCGGCCAGCGCCACCGCGTTCGTCTCGAGGACGACGCGCTCGAAGCGGAGGCTCTTGGCCAGCGTGACGAGGTCGCGAGGTACCACTCGAGCGTGGGCTCCGCCCCGCCGATGACGAGCGTCGTCGCGCCCTCCTGCGCGACGCGGCGCACCGCCGTGATTGCCTGCACCGCGCGCTGCCGGGGCGCGCGCGTCTCCGGCCCGCGGTGGGTGCAGAACCCGCAGGCGAGGTTGCAGTCGCGGGTCAGGTCGACGTGCCCCGTCTGCGAGGGGCGCCGGTCGTCGTAGCGCGGGGCGGGGAGCAGCCGGAGGTGCTTCTTCTCTGTCCCCCCGCGGCACGCCGGCCGCGGCGTCGAGCGCCTGCTTCAACCGCGACTGCCGCTCCGCCGCGGGGGCAGCCCGCACCGAGGCGACGACCCTTTGCACGTCCTCGTCCAGAATGCGGAATCCGGCCCCGCCCTCGCCCGGCAACGCGAGCCACAGATCCTGCTGCCGCGCGCGCTCCGCCAGCTTGCCGCCCGCCGGGCCCGGCGGCAGGGGGGCGAGCGGATTGAGGGGGAGCCCGTGGCGGTGCAGGCCCTCGAGGTGCCCCCGCAGGTCGATGAGGCTCGTCCACGGCGTCAGCCCGACGAAGGTCCCGTCGAAGCGCGCCGCGATGCGCGAAGGTGCGCGCGTCACCCACTCGCGGAGGAGCGAGAGCGCCGCATCGAGCTGCGCGGGCGTCACCTCCGGCGCGAGGCGGCCCAGCTCGGCGCCGGCGAACCCGAGGGGGCCGCGCAGGGCGAGGACGAGCTTCGGCCCGGAAGGGCGGGCAGAGAGATCGCGCTCGACCTCTTCGCGCGACTCGAGGAGGTGCAGGACCGTGACCTCGGCGTGGACCACCGAGGCCTCGGCCGGGAGCGACGCGATTGCACGCAGCCCGAGCGGGTGGGAGAGTTCGTTGCTCCCGTCGGGGAGCGGGCGGAGCAGGGGTGGGGCGTCTTCGCGCAGCATCGGAGGCGGGCTCGCCGGGCAGCATACCACTGCGTGCAGGACATCCGGTGTATCTGCCGGATCAGACGCCTGACCTGGCATGGCATCCGAATGTCGTGCCGGATCAGGCGCGTGACCTGGCAGGTCAGGCGCCGTACCGACGGTGCACGGCATTTGTCGTTCCTTTTCTCCATACTTACCCCCCTCCGTCGGTTTCCCCCACGGGCGTTCGCTCTCCCGTCGTGCTCGACGCCGACCCGCGTTAGAGTCGCCGCGCGATGGGTCGCGGACGTGACGACGACGGGAGCGCACGAGCCTGGGGCGGCATCCTCGTCCCTGGGGTGCTCGCGGCGCTCGCCGCCGTGTACTTCGCGGGGCTCTGGTCCGAGGCGATGAAGAGCGGCACGGCCGCGCGCTGGTTTCCGGCGCCCGTCGCCTATTTCATGCAGGTCGCCGCGCTCTTCCCCGGCGCGACGCGTCACGCGATCGACTACCGCGTCGAGGGCTTCCGCTGCCGCGACCAGGCATGGTCCGAGATCGAAGTGACCCCCTGGTTCCCGATCGACGCCGACAACAAGGAGAACCGCTTCTACCGCGCCATCCACTTCTACGGCGACGCGCACCCGCTCCGGCAGACCCTCCGCGCGCTCGACGAGTACATCGTCTCGCACTACGACGCCGACGCGATCGACTCGGTCGCGCAGGGCCGGGGCGGGGACGTCATCGGCGGCGTGCGCTTCGTCCGGCTCCACGTCCCGGTTGGGAAGCCGGGCGACGGCTCCGCCCGCTACGAGCGCAAGCCGCTCGACACGTACCCCGCCGACGAGCGCAGGGACCTCTACTACACCCCCGTGTCCAAGCGAGAGGAGCGATGCCGCCTGCTCCAGTGACACGAGGGAAGCGGCGGCGCGCCGCGGAGGCCCCGGGAGAATCCGCCGACCTGCCCCACAAGGGCGTGAAGCCGCGCGACAACCCGCCCCTGCCCGTCACGCGCCCCGCCTCGCTCGGCTCGCTCTTCGCCAAGCTCACGGCGCCCGAGCCCGTGCTGCGCATCGAGATCGTCCGCATCCTGGCGCCGCTGGCGACGCTCGGCTTCATGTCGTCCCGGCTCCGCCACGCGGACGAGTGGCTCAGCGGGGTCGGCTTCCAGGTCCCGGAGATCCCGGGGAGCGACTGGCGGCAGCCGCTCTACCTGTCGCCGCTCTCGCCGACGGCCGCGTGGGCGCTCGCCGCGATCCTGGTGCTCTCCGGCCTCGCCACGGCGGCCGGCTACCGGGCGCGCACGTCGGCGGCGATCTTCGCCGGGACGCTGGCGTACGTCGCGCTCGCGGACCGGCTCGCGGCGTTCACGGTCAGCAAGCTCGCGCCGGTCGTGATGCTCGCCCTCGCCGCCTCGCCCTGCGGCCTTCGCTTCGGCGTCGACGCGTGGCGGAGGCGCCGGGACGACCCGGAGGCCCCGCTCGCGGAGTCGGTGGCGGCCGGGGGCCCGCGGTTCTTCCAGATCCTCCTCCCGGTCTTCTACAACGGCTCGGCCATGGCGAAGGCGCGTGGCGACTGGTTGAAGGAGCCGCTCGTGCTCTGGACGCACGTGCACGACAGCTACCAGACGGCGTTCTCGTGGGCCCTCGCGAACGCCCTCCCCGGCTCCCTGTGGACGGTGCTCCAGGGCCTCACCCTCGCGCTGGAGATGGGCGCGCCGATCTGGTTCGCCTGGCGGCGCACACGGCCGGTGGCCCTCGCCCTCGCGGTGGGCATGCACGCGATGATCGGGCTGATGTTCTGGCCGGTGCGGTGGTTCTCGCTGCTGATGATCGCGATGCTGCTGGGGGCTTTCCTGCCGGAGGGGTGGCTCACGCGGGCCGCGGAGCGGGTGCGCCGGGCGTAGCGGGTGTCCGGGATGGATCGGGTGCCACGTGGGGCACCCGGCGCCGCTCGAAATGACAAACTGACACAGCCGGCGGCGGGGGTGGCCACTTCGTCAGCGCCGCGGCTGCGGTAAGATCGCCGACTCCCGGGCGATCCGCGATCTTCGCGCCGTTTGCTCCGTGGCACGGGCTGTGCTCAAAGAAGGCGATGCGGAGCGCGCATGAACTTGGTTAGACGATCGCGGTCGCTCTTGAAGGGCAGGGGCCTGGTGCTGTGCTTCGCGCTGGCGGCTGCGCTGCTCGCGAGCGTGCCGGCGGCGGCCTGGGCGCAGACGGTCTCGTACATGACGCCGACGGTGAACCGCACGCCGGACGGCGGCACCGACGTGCGCACGGGCAACGAGACCACCCAGTACTACATCAGCCACGACGACTGCGTGAACAACCAGGCGTTCGTGTTCCCCCTGTCGGTCTCGACGGAGACCGGCTTCGTGGTCTACGCCTCCTCGACGGCGGACTGCTCGACCACGACGAGCCGTGGAACGCTGCTGGGAGGCGGTGCCGACGGCTGCATCGAGCTTCCCCAACAACTACAACTCGGTCACGGGCGACTTCACCATCAAGGCCCAGGATCTCGTTCACGGGGTCCTGCTGACCGACTGCGATGGGAACGCGTTGTCGGGCACGACGACCGCCGCCAGCTCGTCGTCGTCAACCTCGTCGGGGTTCGGCGGGGGGACGACCTTCAGCTCGACGACGGGGATCAGCTCCTCGGGCACGGTCAGCGCGGCTGGAACCCCGGTGACGGTGTTCTTCACGTTCAGCACCAACACCGACACGAGCTGCCTCGGCAGCAGCAGCACCACCACCCTCAGCACCGCCGCCAGCAGCGGCGGCACGACGGGCTCCATGCAGGGGATCTGCGCGTCGTGGGGGACGCAGATCCTGCTCATCCCCCCGGCGGCTCCCACCGGGCTCTCGCTCAACTACGGCGACGGCGAGTCATCGTCGAGATCCCGTCGACCTCGGCCGTGAACTCGAGCGGGGGTTACTACGTCTTCTGCGCCGCCGCCCCCACGGGAGCGACGAGCACCACGTCGTCGAGCGGCACCACGTCGTCGAGCAGCACCACCTCGTCGAGCAGCACCACGTCGTCGAGCAGCACCACCTCGTCGAGCAGCACCACCTCGTCGAGCAGCACCACCTCGTCGAGCAGCACCACCTCGTCGGCGAGCGCCACCTCGTCGGCGAGCAGCAGCGCGTCGAGCAGCTCGAGCACCGCAGCGAGCACGGGCGGGGCCGGGGGCGCCGGCGGCGGTAGCGGCTTCGGCGGTGGCAGCGGTCTGGGCGGCGCCGGCGGCGGATTGGGGAACTCGAACCTGTGCCAGGCAGGGACGACGTTCCCGGTCGACATCAGCCAGCCCGACGTCAACTCGCCGACGATCGCGCCTTACGTCTGCGCCGGGCCGATCCAGTACTCGGCGAGCACCGTGAACATCCAGATGCTGCCCAACGGACAGGCGCTCCAGGACAACGTCCAGTACATCGTCGGCGTCTCGTCTTACGACGAGGTTTACAACATCGGGCCGCCTTCCGCGCTCATGTGCCAGAGCCCGCAGCCGACCAACACCTTCCTCAAGCAGTACTGCTCGGACGGCGGCCCCGGCTGCGGCGGCTGCGGGAGCTGCAACGTCGGCTCCAGCAACGACCCGCTCTGGCCCATGCTCGGCCTCGCAGCGCTCGGCGGGGTCGCGGTCATCGTACGAAGGGACAAGCGGAAGCGGCGTCGCCGCGCGGGGCACGGATGAGGATGAGGTACATGAAGTCTGCGCTCCTCGCGCTGCTCGCGGGCGCTGCCACGTGGCTCGCGCCGGCGGCGGCGCGCGCCCAGATGATGCACGTGGACTCGAACGACTGGCGGCAGACCGACCGGCACGACGTCCTCCAGGGCAGCCAGCCGAAGCCGTCGTTCCTCGTCGAGCTCCGGTTCGGGCCGTACCTGCCCGACGTCGACAGCGGCGTGAACGGCGCGACGCCCTTCAAGGACGTGTTCGGCTACAACTGCGTCGCGGGGACCGAGGGATCGGTCTCGCCGCGCTTCGCGTTCGGCCTCGAGGCGGACTACATGGCGGTCCGCATCCCGTACGTCGGCGCCCTCGGCCCCGGCGTCGGGTGGTCGTACACGAACTTCTCCGCGCTCGCCCGCGACACCAAGACGCCCAGCATGTGCTCGGGGGAGACGACCTCGCTGACGATCATGCCGATGCACCTGTCGGCCGTCCTGCGCGCCGACGAGCTGATGCGGCGCACCGGGATCCCGATCGTGCCGTACGGGAAGTTCGGCGTCGGGATGGCCTGGTGGCGTGCGTCGGACGACTTCGGCACCGAGCAGGTGTGCGGCACGGCGAGCGCCCCGGCGTCGTGCGGGGGCGGCGCGCCCGTGCTCGCCAGCGGCGCGGGCATCACGCCGAGCCTGCACTTCGCCCTCGGGGGAGCGATCGCGCTCAACTTCCTCGAGCCGATGACCGCGGCGCGCCTCGACGAGTCGACCGGCGTGCACCACGCCTACGTCTTCGGCGAGTATTACAACGATCAACTCATCCTCTCGAAGAACGTGATGCGCGTGGGCGTCTCGAGCTGGGTCGTCGGGCTCGCGGTCGATTTCCTGAGGGACACCGCGCTTCCGCGGACGTGTGGCGGCTGACGCCCGTTCCGGCAGGACGGAATCGTCCGCCGGCGGCCGTCGGGTTCGTCCCGAGGTGGAATGGACGGCTGCGCCGCGGGCTCCGCGGGGCTATGTTGGATACGTTGCAGACGGCCAACGCACCTCGAGACCCGCCCGCTGGAGGGAGGAGCCCCAGATGACCCGTCCGCCGCCATCGGAGCCGGAGGTCGCGGGTCCCCCGGCTCGTTCGATGTACTCGAGCGCTCCCCCGGCGGGGACCGAGGAGCTGCTCCGGGTCGTGGTGGCCCACGCGCCCGTCATCCTCTGGGCCGTCGACAAGGAGGGGTACTTCACCCTCGTGGAGGGGCAGAAGGCCGTGGAGCCCTCGATGCGGGGGATGGCGGTCGGCCTCTCCGCGTTCGCGTTCTACGGCGCCGTCCGGGTCACCGAGGGCGGGGCGCGCACCGGCACGGGCGACGGCTTGCTCCACCGCGCCCTGGGCGGCGAGTCGTGCGGCGGCCTCGCCGAGATCGGCGCCTCTCGGTACGACACCAAGATGGTGCCGCTGCGCGGCCCCTCGGGGGACGTCGCGGGCGTCATCGGGGTCGCGACGGACGTCTCCGAGCGGGTCCGGGCGGAGGCAAAGCTCTTCCAGACGGATTGGCTCGTCGCCCTGGGCACGCTCGCGGGCGGCGTCGCGCACGAGATCAACAACCCGCTCACGTACGTGATGGGCAACATCGACCTCGTCTCGCGCCTCCTCCACGCGCGCGCGGACGAGTGCCGGACCGAGGAGACGGTGAGCGGCCCCGCGACGGCCTCCGCGATGGAGGACCTGGTGGCGACGCTCGAGGTCGCGCGCGACGGCGCGGAGCGCGTGCGGCGGATTGTCCGGGATCTGACCACCTTCGCCCGCAGCGAGAGCGACCGCCGCACCCTGCTCGACCCGCGCAGCGTGCTCGAGCCGGTCATCAACCTGGTCTCGAACGAGATCCGCCAGCGCGCGCGCCTCACCCGGAACCTCGGCGACGTGCCGCTCGTCGACGCGAACGAGGCGGGCCTCGGGCAGGTGTTCATGAACCTGCTGATGAACGCGGTGCACGCCATCCCCGAGGGGCACGTGGAGCAGCACGAGATCGCGATCACGACCTGCACCGACGGCGGGGGCCGGGCCGTCCTCGAGGTGAAGGACACCGGCTCGGGCATCCCCGAGGAGGTGCTGGGCCGCATCTTCGAGCCCTTCTTCACCACCAAGCCGGCCGGGCTCGGCACCGGCCTCGGTCTCTCCATCTGCCACGGCACGGTGACCGCGCTCGGCGGGGAGATCACGGTCCGCTCGACGCCCGGCGTGGGGAGCGTGTTCCGCGTGACCATCCCGCCCGCGACGCGCCACCAGCGCCCGCCCTCCTGGCGCGCCGTGCCCCCGAGGGGCGCCGAGGGCCGCCGCGCCCGCGTCCTGCTCGTCGACGACGAGCCGATGATCCTCGAGTCGCTGCGCCGCGCGCTCGCGCGGCACGAGGTCCTGGCGCTCACGCGGGCGCGCGAGGCGCTCGATCGCATCGTCGCCGGCGAGCGCTTCGACGTGATCTTCTGCGACCTCATCATGCCCGGGATGAGCGGGATGGAGCTGCTGCGAGGAGCTTCCCGCGCCGTGCCGGAGCAGGCGGCCCGGATCGTCTTCACCACGGGCGGCGCCTTCACGGCGCGGGCGAGGGAGTTCCTGGACCGCGCCAAGAACCCGTGCATCGAGAAGCCCTTCGATCTGCGCCGGCTCCACGCGCTGATCCAGGAGATCGCGGGCGAGGGCGGGGCGGACGCGTCGCGTTCGCCGTAGCGAGCCCTCGTCTAGCCCCTCCCCCCGCGGGGTCCCGCCCGGTATCCTGGCGCCGTGGGAATGGAGGAGCGCTCGGACGCGGGCGACGGCGGGACCGTCGCCGCGTCGCCGGACGCCCGGCGCAAGGCGGGGCTGCACGGCGAAGCCTCGGCGCCGGAGGTCGATCCGGCGGCGAGCGCGGAGGCCAGCCGCATCGTCGCCTCGCAGACCACGCGCCTCGTGCTCCGCGCGGACGAGGCGGCGCGCGCGCTCGCCCTGAGCCGCGCGCTGGCCTGCCTCACCGGCGTCGGCCTCCTGACCGCGCCCGCGCTCTACGACCCGGCCCGCCCCCTCTACGGGTACACGGTGGGGGCCGTCGCCCTGGTCTTTGCCGCCTCGCTGTGGCTGTGGCGGCGCGCGCGCGGCAAGCGGGGGCACTCGCGCGTCGCCTTCCGCGCGTTCATCTGGCTGAGCGTCATCGCCGGGATCTTCATCTGTTACGACCTCGGCGTCTTCTCGCCGGCGCCGCTCTTCCTCACCCTCGGCGTCACGTTCCTCTCCCAGTCGAACGACCGCCGCCTCGCCATCGGCGCGTCGATCTTCGTCACGGCGTCGTACGTCGTGCTGGCGCTCCTGATCATCGCCGGCGTCGTGCCCGATCTCGGCCTGCTCCACGTGGCCGCCCCCTCGGGGCGCGGGCGCGAGCTGATGGTCGTGATGGTGCCGCTCTCGTTCATCGCGGCGGCATGGCAGGGGCGCAAGAGCCGTCGCGCCACGCTCACGGCGATCGAGGAGTCGAACGATCTGCTCCGGCGCGCGCTCACGCGCGAGGCCCAGCTCGCCGAGGTGAACCACGACCTCGACCTCGCGCTCCGCGTCGGCGCGGGCGAGAGCGGGCGCCGCAGCGGCGCGCGCATGGGGCGATACCGCCTCGCCGAGATCATCGGCCGCGGCGCGATGGGCGAGATCTACGCCGCCGCCGACGTCGACTCCGGGGAGCCGGCGGCCGTGAAGGTCCTGCAGGCGGCGGTCTCCAGGGAGCCCGAACCTGGTCGAGCGCTTCCTCCGCGAGGGCCGCATCGCCGCGCGGCTCAAGGCCCCCAACGTCGTCACGGTCTTCGACGTGGGCGCCGAGAGCGGCGTCCCGTTCATCGCCATGGAGCTGCTCGTCGGGGACGACCTCTCCGCGTACCTCCGCCAGCGCGAGCGGCTCGCGCTCGCGGAGGTCGTCGAGCTCTGCGGCGAGGTGGGCCGCGGGCTCGTGGTCGCGCACGTCGCCGGCGTGGTGCACCGCGACCTCAAGCCCCAGAACATCTTCCGCGCCGAGCTCCCGGACGCGGGCGCGAACGGGCGGCGGCACGTCTGGAAGATCCTGGACTTCGGCGTGTCCAAGCTGCGCGACTCGAGCGCGACGCTCACCAACGCCGCGGTCATCGGCACGCCCGGCTACATGTCCCCCGAGCAGGCGGAGGGCAGGGACGCCGATCACCGGAGCGATATCTTCTCCCTCGGCGCGGTCGCCTACCGCGCGCTCACGGGGCGGCCCCCCTTCGCCGGCGACCTGCCGCACGTCCTCTTCGAGATGGTCTACCGGGATCCGGTCCAGCCCTCGGAGCTGTCCGGGCCTACCGCGCGACGTCGACCGGGTGCTCGCGCTCGCCCTCGCCAAGCGCACCGAGGACCGCTTCGAGGACGCGATAGCCCTCGCCGACGCGCTCCGCCACGCGGCCCGCGGCGCGCTGGACCCGGCGCTGCGGGCGCGGGCCGACCGGCTGCTCGCGAGCGCCCGTCACGAAGGCTCCGGGTTCCCCGAGACCCGGTCGCCCTCGTTGGTCGCCTCGTCGTCGAACCCGGCCGAGCCGTAGCTCTTGGGGTCGACCCCGTTCTTCGCGATCCAGCGGCGGAGCTGGTTCCTGTGCAGCCCGAGCGTGCGCGCCGCGCGCGTGACGTTGCCCTGCTCGGCGCGGAGCGCGGCCTCGATGAAGTCGCGGCTCAGCTCCACCGACGGGTTCGCCTGGGCCCCCGTGGTGGTGCTCCGGTGCTCCGCGATCTCGAGGCCGGCGGACTCGGGCAGGTCGCTGTCCTTCGCGGCCGTGCGGCCGTCGGCGAGCGCGCTGCGGCCCGCGCGGCGGACCTCGCCGAGCAGCTCGCGCACGTTCCCGGGCCAGGGGCGGAGCGCGCACGCCTCGAGGAGCGACGTGTGCGGGGCGAGCCGCGCGTCCACGCGCGCGAGCTCGCGCACCACGAGGAAGGGCAGCTCCTCGAGCCGCTCGAGGAGGGAGGGGATGCGCACCTCCGGCCGGCCGATGCGGTAGTAGAGGTCCTCGCGGAAGCGGCCGGCGTTGACCTCGCCGCGCAGGTCCTTCAGCGTCGCGGCGCAGACGCGTACGTCGACCTTGCGGGGGTGGGAGGCGCCCAGGCTCACCACCTCGCGCTGCTCGAGCACCCGCAGGAGCTTGGGCTGCACGGCGATGTCGAGCTCGGCCACCTCGTCGAGGAAGAGCGTGCCGCCGTCGGCGGCCTGCACGTAGCCGTCGGCGTCGGCCGTCGCGCCCGAGTACGTGCCCTTGCGCGCGCCGAACAGGAGCCGCTCGGCGAGGCCCGTGGGGATGGTCGCGCAGTTGACCGCGACGAAGGGGCCCTTGGCGCCGGAGGCGAAGTGGAACGCGCGCGCGGCGAGCTCCTTGCCGGAGCCGCTGGGCCCGGTCAGGAGCAGCGAGTCCCCGGCCTCGGCGCCGCGCGCGATGCCCTGCCGGACCCGCCGCAGCACGGGGCCGACCACCTCGTCGGGGTGGACCTCGACGCTGCCCGTGAGGTACGGCCGGAGATCGGCGACGAAGATCAGGAGGCTCTGGCCCAGCCGCAGGAGGCGGGGCAGCTTCGGGTACACCTCGTCGGTGATCCGCTGCGCGTCGACGAAGGTGCCGTTGCGGCTCTCCAGGTCGGTGATCCGGACGCCCTCACCGCGCAGCGCGATGCGGGTGTGGCGGCGCGACACGCGGTCGTCGTCGACGACGAGCACGTCCTCGGCCGGGAAGCGGCCGAGCACGATGGGCTTCGTGTCGAGGCGGATGGGCTGGCACCGGGGCTCTCCGCCGGCGAAAATCACGACGAGGCCCGGGACAGGCAAATCCTGGGCGTCCGTGATGAGGACGCTCTCGTCGACCGTGGTCCTGAACGTCTCCGCCGCCATGCCCTACGAATAGTCGAGATCGACCCGTCCGCGCGAGCCTGCTCGCAACGGCTTTCCGAGCCGAGCCCGAGCCCGAGCCCGAGCCCGAAATCCGCGAATCGGGCTCGGGCTGGGGCGCGGGCTCGGGAAAAGATGCTTGGATTGAACCTGGCTCGCGTGCGCTGCACTAGACTCCACGGTCCCGACCCCCAATCCCGTGACCCTCCCTGCCCCGCGAATCCTCCCTTCTCCCGCTCCCACCGGCGCGCGCGTCCGCGTGCGCGGCGCCCGGCGCACGTTCCACGGCGGCGTGGTGGCCATCGCCGGCGTCGATCTCGACGTGGCCCCCGGCGAGTTCGTCGCCTTGCTCGGCCCGTCCGGCTGCGGAAAGTCCACCCTGCTCAGGCTGGTCGCCGGGCTCGACCGCGCCGACGGCGGCACCATCGAGGCCGAGACGGACCGCGTGGCGTTCGTCTTCCAGGACGCGCACCTGCTCCCATGGCGCACCGTGCTCGCGAACGTGGCGCTCCCCCTGGAGCTCGCGGGCGTCCCTGTCGAGGCGCGCCTCTCGGAGGCGCGCGCCGCGATCGAGCAGGTGGGCCTCGCCGACGCGATGGATCGCCGGCGGCCGGCCGAGCTCTCCGGCGGCATGCGCATGCGCGTCTCGCTGGCGCGGGCCCTGGTGACGCGCCCGCGCCTGCTCCTGCTCGACGAGCCCTTCGCCGCGCTCGACGAGCTCACGCGCGCGCGCCTCGACGACCAGCTCCGCGAGCTGTGGCTCGCGATGGGGATGACCGTGCTCTTCGTCACGCACTCCATCACCGAGGCGGCGTACCTCGCCGAGCGCGCAATCGTCTTCTCGGCGCGCCCGGCGCGCGTCGTCGCCGAGCGTCGCATCGACCTGCCGCGCGAGCGCGGCGCCGCGACGCGGACGGAGGCCGCCTTCGTCCTCGAGACGCACATCCTCTTCGAGGCCCTCGAGCGGGGAGGCGCCTAGGGTGCTCCGCCGCGCCGTCCCTCCGCTCGCTGCCCTCACGCTCCTGCTCGCCGTCTGGGAGCTGACCGTCCGCATCCTGGGCGTCCCCGTCTGGAAGTGCCCCCCGCCGTCCGGCGTCGCCGCCGCTGGCCTGGCCCACGCCGGCGACCTCGGCGTCGCGGCCTGGGTCACCGCCCGCGCTGCGCTCACCGGCTTCGTCGCGAGCGCGGTGATCGGCGTGCTCGTCGCAATCGTGCTCGCGTCCTCGAGGCTCCTGGAGCGCGCGCTCTACCCGTACACCGTGTTCCTCCAGACGGTGCCCATCGTCGCTGTCGCGCCGCTCATCGTGCTCTGGTTCGACCCCGGCTTCCGGTCGGTCGCCGTCTGCGCGCTCATCGTCTCCGTCTTCCCTGTCATCGCGAGCACGCTCGCCGGACTGCGCTCGGTTGATCCCGCGCTCAAGGATCTCTTCCGCCTCTATGGCGCGGGCCGCGTCGCGACGCTGATCAAGCTCGATCTGCCGGCCTCGATCCCGAGCATCGTCACGGGCCTGCGCGTCGCCTCGGGGCTCGCCGTCATCGGCACCATCGTCGGGGAGTTCGTCGCCGGGTTCTCCGAGGGCGCCGCCGGCCTCGGCATCACCGTCCTCACCGCGTACCGTCAGCTCGACACCGCGCTCCTCTTCGCCGCCGTCCTCGCGGCGTCCATCCTCGGCCTCGCCATCTTCGGCGCGGTCAACCTGGCGGGCCACCTCCTCCTCCGCCGCTGGCACCCCTCCGAAAAGGCCGACGCATGACCACGATCGATCGCCGACAGCTCCTCGCGTCCCTCGCCGCCCTCACCGTCGGTGCCTCGTGCAAGCCGAAGCCCGCGGCGGGCGCCGGCGAGCGGGTCGTCCTCGCGCTCGACTGGGTGCCGGAGCCCGAGTTCGGCGGCTTCTACGCCGCGCGCGAGGCCGGCGCGTTCCGCGCCGAGGGGCTCGACGTCGAGATCCAGGGCGGCGGCGCGGGCGTGCCCGTCGTGCAGATGGTGGCGTCCGGCAAGACCGAGTTCGGCGTCGCCGGAGGCGACGAGATCCTGATGGCGCGCGCCCGCGGCGCCGACATCCTGCCCGTCTTCGCCGTGTTCCAGACAGCGCCGACCGGCATCATGGCCCATGCCTCCCGCGGCGCCGCCACGCTGAAGGACGTGCTCTCCGGCGGCACGCTCGCCATCGAGCCCGGGCTCCCGTACGCCGTCTTCCTCAAGAAGAAGTACGGCTTCGACAAGGTGAAGGTCGTCCCGTACGACGGCGGGGTGGCGCGCTTCCTGACCGAGAAGGACTTCGCCCAGCAGTGCTTCGCCACCAGCGAGCCGCTCATCGCGCGCAAGAAGGGCAGCGACCCCAAGGTCTTCCTCGTCGCGGACGAGGGCTACGACCCTTACCTCGGCGTCATCATCGTCCGCGCCGCGCTCTGGAAGGAGAAGCCCACCCTCGTGAAGGCGTTCGTGCGGGCGGCGCGCGCGGGCTGGGGCGCCTACCTGGCGGATCCGGGCCCCGCCGACGCCGTGATGGCGCAGAAGAACCGCGCGATGGACGCCGAGACGTTCGCGGCGGTGTCGGCGGAGCAGCGGCGCTTCGTCGAGGGCGACAAGGGGCACGGGCGCGCCCTCGGATCGATGACCCGCGAGCGCTGGGAGGCGCTGGGCAAGACGCTCGTGGACCTCGGCCTCGTGAAGGAGGCGATGGTGCCCGACCTGCCCGCGATCGACTGACGACGGTCCTCGATGGCCCGGCGTCCGTCGGAGGCGCCGGGGTGAGCGCGGGGCCCTGTTTGTTTTTGACTGGGCCCTGGGCGCGTCCCACGATCCGGCGCTCACGACGAGCGGCGGCCCCGGGCCGCGCCGTACGTCGTCGAACGCGCCCGCGCTCGCGGCGCCGGAGGGACCTCGGGTCGCCGGGGCCGCCCGGGCCGTCGCTCGTCCATCGCAAGGGGGTCAGTCGATGTTCTTCCACAGGAAAGAGACGATCGCGGACGTCAAGGTCGACGAGCCGAACGCGAGGTTCGCCCAGCAGTTGCTGGAGCAGTTCGGCGGCGCCACGGGCGAGCTGACCGCGGGGCTACAGTACTGGGTCCAGTCGTTCCACGTGGACGAGCCGAGCATCCGGGACATGCTCCAGGACATCGCCCTCGAGGAGTTCAGCCACCTCGAGATGGTGGGCCGCCTCATCGAGGCGCACACGCGGCGCACGGACCAGACGGAGGCGTACAACTCCACGCTCTTCTCCGTCCGCGGCGTCGGCCCCCACTTCCTCGACTCGCAGGGGGTCGCCTGGTCGGCTCAGTACATCAACGAGGGCGGAGACGTGGTCCGCGACCTGCGCGCCGACATCGCGGCGGAGGCGGGCGCGCGGCAGACGTACGAGGCGCTCATCAAGCTCGCCCCCGACGAAGGGAGCAAGAAGGCCCTCGTCATGCTGCTCACCCGCGAGATCTCGCACACCCACATGTTCATGGAGGCGCTCCGCGGGCTGGGGAAGCTCTCCGACCCCTTCTTCGGCAACGTGCCGCCCGACAGCACGGTCAACCTCTACTTCAACGTCTCGGCGGACGGCCAGCTCCGTGGGCCGTGGAGCTCGTCGAGCGCGTTCCAGTTCATCGCGGACCCCAAGCCGCAGGGCAAGGACAACGTCACGCAGCCCGCGGGCCCGCCCGTCCGCGGGCAGACCCGGGTTCCGCCGGGCGGGATGGAGTGGGCGACGTCCACGGCGAAGCCGATCCCCGCGACGGGCGACATCCAGGAGCCTTGCGAGACGCCTCGCGCCGCCGAGCCCAAGAAGCGGTAGCCCTCCTCGGAGGGGCAACCTGCGTCGAGCCGGGCCCATGGTAGGCTCGCCGGCCGATGTTCCCCGCGGAGCCCTTCGAAACCCGCCTGGTCGCCGCCCGCGCCCTCTCCCCCGCGGTGCGCGAGATGGTCTTCGAGCGCACGGACGGGGCTCCCTTCCGCTTCGATCCAGGGCAGTGGGTCAACCTGGTGCTTCCGCTCCCCGGGGGCGAGATCAAGCGGGCCTACTCCATCGCGTCCGCACCGCGGGACGGCGCCCGCCGCTTCGAGCTCGCCGTCACGCGCGTGGCCGGGGGGCCCGGCTCCGAGTACCTCCACGCGCTCGCCGAGGGGGCCACGCTGCGCGCCATCGGCCCTCAGGGGCTGTTCACCCGCCGCCCCGACGAGGCCAACGCCTCGATCTTCATCGGCACGGGGACCGGGGTCACGCCGCTCCGCAGCATGATCACGGCCGCCCTCGTCGCCGGCGCGCGCGAGCCGCTCTTCCTGCTCTTCGGCGCCCGTCACGAGGAGGACGTGCTCTACCGCGACGAGCTCGACCGCCTGGCGCGTGAGCACCCCAACCTCCGTTACGAGATCACCCTCTCCCGCCCCGGGCCGGGCTGGGCGGGCCGCAGCGGCTATGTCCAGGCCCACATCCCCGAGCTCGTCGGCGCGCTGCGCAACGCCGCCTCCACCCCCGCCGCGCCGCTCCACGCCTACGTCTGTGGGCTGGACCGGATGGTCTCGTCCGTCCGCACACACCTGCGCACCGATCTCGGCTTCGATCGGAAGCACGTTCACGCCGAGCGATATGATTGAATGGGCGCATGCGAACCTTCCTGGCTCGAAGTGACTCACGGTGCGCGCTCCTCGGGGCGGCGCTCGTGGCGGCGTTGGGGGCGGCGGGCTGCGGGGGCGGGAGCATGGCAAGCTCGGGGACGGGTGGCGCGGGCAGCACGTCGACGTCGGCCACCGGCACCGGCGCCCATGGCAGCAGCAGCAGCACCGGATCGAGCACGAGCAACACCAGCAGCAGCAGCAGCAGCAGCAGCGGCTCGACGGCGATCAAGTGCACCGGGCAGCCGTCCACGCTCTCGCTGAGCGGGACCTGGGCGGCCCTCGCCCAGCTCTCCGTCAACCTCGAGGGCGTGCCCGGCGGTGCGATCACCATCTGCCCGGCGAACCAGGTGGGCTCGGCGAACCTGGTCCTGCTCGTCACCATCCAGCAGGACGCGACGGACCCGACCAAGCTCGACCAGGTGAAGGCGACGCTCTGCTCCGTCACGCTCCCGACCACCACCGCGCTGGTCGGCAACTGCGATCCGACCTCGGCCGCGCTCGTCACCACGCAGCTCATCGTGCCGCAGGCGTTCCTCGACGCGCTGCCCACGGTGGCGGCGGCGACGGGCACCGGCACCCTCGGGGGCACGTCGCCCGGCGCGACGATCGCCCTCGACGCCCTCGACGTCGTTGCCGGATTCCACCAAGTCGGGCGCGAACCTGCCGAGCTGGAACGTCATGTCCTCGTCGTGCAACCAGCCGAACATCGGCGAGAGCAAGGTGTGCGACACCACGTGCGTGAGCGACTGCGCGTCGATGCGCGACGACGACATGGATGGCTACCCGGGCGTGACCATCGAGGTCTGCGGCGAGACGTCGGACGACGCGAGCTCGGGCGCGAAGTGCAACGCGGCCACGCCGCAGATGGCGGGCGTCTCGCTGCAGGGTCAGGGGTTCATCGACTTCGAGGTGAACCCGAGCGTCACCGGCACGGTGAAAGCTCGTGCGAGATCGCCGGCAACGTCGCGACCGACATCGTCTACCACCTCGTCGGCGCGAACGTGTACCTGGCCGGCTCGCCCATCAACGTGAGCAGCGCCATCGAGTCGCTGCCCACCTTCCAGGTCGACCCGAGCGCCAGCAAGGCCGTCATGGTCCGCGTCGACGGCCAGTACGGCGCGCCCAACTGGATGCTCGACCCGACGAACCCGTCCGCCGCCTGCACGACCGTGAACATGCACATCAACGAGCTCTAGAGGGGCGCGGCTCCGCGACGAATCGTGAGGCACGAGGGCCCCGAGACCGAGGTGATCGAGGGAGCTCGCCCGAGCCCCAGGGCCGCGGCTCGTCGCCGCCCCTGCACGCGCGCGTCCTCGAGCGCTTCGAGGTGGGCCGGTGCCTCGGCGCCGGGACGTTCGGCGTGGTGTACGAGGCGCGCGAGCGCGACAGCGGCGCGACAGGTGGCGCTCAAGAAGCTGGCCATCGCCGAGGCGGCGCGGTGTACGCCTTCAAGCAGGAGTTCCGCGCGCTCGCCGACGTGGTGCACGAGAACCTCGTGCGCCTCGACGAGCTCTTCTCCGTCGAAGACGAGCTGTACCTGTCGATGGAGCTGGTCGAGGGGGAGGCTTCCTCGAGTACGTGCGCCCGGCAATCGCGGCCAGCGAGGCGGGCTTCGCGGCGGCGCCGACCGCCCCGCTGGGCAGCTCCCGCGAGGCCTTCTCGAGGGGCGAGAGCCCGCCCGACCGCGCCCGGGGGCACGAGGCCCGAGGAGACCACGGGCGGCGCCGACGAGCGCTCTCGGGGCCCCTCTCCGAGCGCCGCCCGCGCGACAAGAGCCGCGGGCCGCGCCGGCGTCGCGCGGTCGGGCCCCCCGCCCGCCGCCGTCGATGGTCCGGCTCCGCAGCCGCGCTCCGCCAGCTCGCGCTCGGCGTGATCGCCATCCACCGGGCGAAGAAGCTCCACCGCGATCTCAAGCCCTCCAACGTGCTCATCACCCCCTAGGGGCGCGTCGTCATCCTCGACTTCGGCCTGGTCGCCCGCCGGGCCCGCGGCGAGAGCGGCGGGTGGTGGGCACGCCCGCGTACATGTCCCCCGAGCAGGCGCAGGGCTCCCGCTGGCGCCCGCGTCCGACTGGTACGCGGTCGGGGTGATGCTCTACGAGGCGCTCACCGGCGAGCTGCCCATCGAGGGCGACGTGCGCTCCATCATGGTGGGCAAGCAGGTGCTCGACGCGCCCGATCCGCGCGCCCGCGCCGCCGGCGTGCCCGACGATCTCGCCGAGCTCTGCCTGGGCCTCCTGACGCGCGACGCGCGGGTGCGGGCCACGGGCGCCACGGTGATCTGGGCGCTCGGCGATCGGCGCGACGGCGAGGTGGCGGCCGAGCCACGAGCTCGAGCGTCGCGCCGCTCCTGGGGCGCGACCACCACCTCGCCTCGCTCGAGGCGGCGTTCGCCGCGTCGCGCCGCGAGCGGCCGTGACCGTGCTCTTGCACGGCACCTCGGGCATGGGCAAGAGCGCGCTCTGCCGCCGCTTCCTCGACGGCTGGTCGAGGGCGCAGGGCGCGCTGGTGCTCGAGGGCCGCTGCTACGAGCGCGAGCTCGTGCCGTTCAAGGCGCTCGACGCGCTGGTCGACGCGCTCGCCGACGTACCTCGGCGGCCTGCCGCGCGACGAGGCCGAGCGCTCCTGCCCGCCGAGACGTCGGCGCTGGCGCGGCTCTTCCCCGTGCTGCGCCGCGTCCCGGCCATCGCCGCGTCCGCGGCGGGCGACGAGGTGCTCGACCCGCAGGAGACGCGCCGCCGCGCCGCCCTGGCGCTGCGCCGGCTCCTCGCGCGCGTGGCCGCGGTGGTGCCGCTGGTGCTCGTCCATCGACGACCTGCAGTGGGGCGACGCCGACAGCGCCTCGCTCCTGCTCGACATCCTGGCGCCGCCCCGATCCGCCGCGGCTGCTCCTCCTGGTCGTGGGCTACCGCAGCGAGGAGGCCGCCGGGGTCCACCTCGCGGCCGCGCTGCGCCGGCAAGATGGCGCACGGCGAGCCCGTCGGCGACGTGCGCGAGCTGTGGGTCGGCCCGCTCGCCCCGCGCGAGGCGCGCGCGCTCGCCCGCGCCCTCTTCCCGCGCCCCCGACGGGCGGCCTTCGCCGACGAGCCCGAGGCGGTCGCGGCCATCGCCCGGGAGTCCGGGGGCAACCCCTTCTTCGTCCAGGAGCTGGTGCGGCACGCGCGCTCGGCCGACGGCGCGGGGGGCGGCGCGATCTCGCTCGACGACGCGCTCCGGCGGCGCATCGAGCGGCTGCCGGAGCCGTCGCGCCGGCTGCTCGAGGTGATCGCGGTGGCGGGCCGGCCCATCGGCGTCGAGGCCGTCGAGCGCGCCGCCGGGGTGGGGGCCGCGGGCGCGCTCTCCATCCTCCGCGCCGCCAGCCTGGTGAAGAGCAGGGCCAGCGGCGGCGCCGCCGTGGACGCCCCGTCCGAGGAGCGCGTGATCCCCGGCGCCGGCGGCGGCCTGCGCGAGCTCGAGCCCTTTCACGATCGCATCCGCGACGCCGTCCTCGCCCGCCTCGGCCCCGTGGACGATCGCGCGGCACAGCCTCGCGCTGGCGCTCTCGCTGGAGGCGTCGGGCACGGCCGACGCCGAGTCGCTCCTCGTCTACTTCGAGGCCGGCGGCGACGCGGCCCGCGCCCGCGCCTGCGCCGAGACCGCCGCCGCGCGCGCCGAGGCGGCCCTCGCCTTCGATCGCGCCGCCGCGCTCTACCGCCGCGCCATCGACGGCGCGCCCGAGCCCGCTCCTGCTCCGCATCAAGCTCGCCGACGCGCTCGCCCACGCCGGCCGGGGCGGCGAGGCGGGGCGCGCGTACCTCGAGGCCGCCGCCGGCGCGGCCACCGACCAGGCGCTCGATCTGCGCCGCTGCGCCGCCGAGCAGCTCCTCCGCGCCGGCCACGTCGACGAGGGCCTGGCCGTGGTGCGCGCGGTGCTCGAGGCCGTGGATCTCTCGCTCGCCCGAGACGCCCGGCCGCGCCTTCGCCTCGCTGGTCTACCGCCGCGCGCGCCTCTCGCTGCGCGGGCTCGACTTCGTCGACGCCAGCGCCGCCGTCAGCCCCGCCGAGCTGACCCGCATCGACGTGTGCTGGTCGATCGGCCACGGCCTCTTCGGCGTCGACCTCGTCCGCAGCGCCGACTTCCAGGCCCGCCACCTGCTCCTACGCGCTGCGCGCCGGCGAGCCCTACCGCATCGCGCGCGCCCTCGCGCCGGAGGGGATCTTCGCCGCCAACGAGGGCGGCAAGGCCGGGGCCGAGCGCGCCGCCCGCCTCATCGGGCGCGCCGTCGAGATCGCCGAGGGCATCGACCACCTCCACGCCATCGCCTGGACGGCGGGGGCGAGGGCGAGCGAGGCGTTCTCTCAGCTATCGCTTCCGTGACACGGTCGAGCTCACCGATCGCGCCATCGCCCTCTTCCGCGACGGCCGCGCCGGGATACGTCTGGGAGCTGGGCACCGTGGTGCTGGTTCCTCCAGCTCCCGGCGCTGTGGTTCCTCGGCCGCATCGACGAGATCACGCGCTCGCTCCCCGCCTACATCAAAGAGGCCGAAGACCTCGGCGCCCTCTACAACCTCACCTCGCTGCGCACGCTGATGGTGCCGCGGGTGCTCCTCGCGCAGGACCGGCCCATCGAGGCGCGGCGCGAGTCGGCGGCGGCCATCGCGCGCTGGTCCTCGCGCCACGGCTGGCACGTGCAGCACTCTGCGACCTGTACACGCGCGCGCACGCCGCGCTCTACATGGGCGACGGCCCCGGCGCCCGCGAGGAGTGGACCGCAGCGCGAGCGGACCTCGAGAGCTCGCTCCTCCTGCGCGTCGAGGCGGTGCGCATCGACATCACCTACCTGCGCGGCGCGCACGCGCGGTGGCCGCCGCGCCGCGCGGCGCCGAGGGCGCGCGCCTGCTCAAGGCCGCCGAGCGCGACGCCCGCGCCCTCGCCCGCGAGGAGCTCCGCCTATGCCCACACCTTCGCCCGGGCCCTCTCGGCCGCGGTCGCGCAGGAGCGCGGGCAGCTCGATCGCGCCGCCGCGCTCTACGCCGAGGCCGCGCTCGGCTTCGAGGTGCTCGACATGGGCCTGCTCGCCTCGGCGATGCACTGGCGGCTCGGCGGGATCTTGCTCGGCGACGAGGGGCGCGCGCTGATCGACGGGGCCGAGACCAGGGTGCGTGAGCGGGCGTCGTGCGTCCCGACAGGATTGTGGCGATGCTGGCGCCCGTGCGCGAGTGACCCGTTCACGATACGCTCGCGCAGGTGAGCCGCGCCGACGCCTCCCAGCTCGACGATTGCATCGTGGCCGCCGTCACCGCGCTCAGCGATCGCGGCGACTCGGCGGTGGAGGCCGGTCACTACGAGGAGGCCATCGCCTGCTATCGCGAGGCGCTCGCGCTCGTGCCGCACCCGGTCCACGCGTGGGCGGTGAGCACTTTCCTCCACGCCGCCATCGCCGAGGCGCACTACATCGCCGGCGAGCACGCCCGCGCGCGCGACGCCATCGACGACGCCTTCCGCTGCGACGGCGCCATCGGCAACGCCTTCCTCCACCTCCGGCTCGGGCAGATCGAGCTCACGCTCGGCAACCGCGGCCGCGCGATCGACGAGCTCGTCCGCGCCTACACCCGCGCGGGGGAGGAGGTCTTCGCCGGCGAGGATCCGAAGTACCTCGCGCTGGTGCAAGAGACGCTCTGCGACCGCAGCGCGTCCTGACGGGCGCGGATCTCAGCGCCGCTGGGAAAGAGGCTTGGAACCGCGCGCGTCAGCAAGCGGACCAGAGCCGCGCGCGTCAGCAAGCGGACCTCACGCTCCTGTCATCGCGTCGATCCGCTCCTTGCACACCCGCTCCACCCGGTCGCGCAATCTGCGCGGCGAAGCGCTGCCGCTCCTCCTCCTTCTCCATCGCGGCCAGCTCCCGCCGGAGCATCGCGTCGGCGCTGTTCCCGAACGCCTTGGCGACCGCCTTCTCGGCGAAGGGCGCGAGCAGCGCGACCTGCGGGTTCCCCGTCGCCAGCGCCCCGACCAGCACGGCGGCGCTCGCGGCGAGCTTGGCGTGGTCCCCGCGGCGAGGCTCGTGGCCATGTCCTTCAGCGTGCTCTTGTGGGGCTCCAGCAGGGCCCCCAGGTCTGCGTCTGCCATCGTCCAGTTATGTAGCGGGGCATGGGCGCCGTCGCACCTCCGCGCCGTGCGCCGGTGCGCCGCACGGACCCCGGGATGCTCGGCTCTAAGGACGAGCGGCGCGACTTGCACGCCCATCCGCGCGGTTCGCCTGCCGAGCAGCGCGGCACGCACGCCCATCCGCGCGGCATGCACGCCCATCCGCGCGGCATGCACGCCCATCCGCGCGGCATGCACGCCCATCCGCGCGTCCCGCTAGCCCACCCGCGCGTCCCGCTTGCCCATCCGCGCGGCATGCACGCCCATCCGCGCGGCTTGCTCGCCCACCCGCGCGGCCAGCTTGCCCACCCGCGCGGCACGCTCGCCCATCCGCGCGGCTTGCTCGCCCACCCGCGCGGCCAGCTTGCCCATCCGCGCGTCCCGCTCGCCCACCCGCGCGGCACGCTCGCCCACCCGCGCGGCTTGCTCGCCCACCCGCGCGTCCCGCTCGCCCATCCGCGCGGCATGCACGCCGATCCGCGCGGCATGCACGCCCACCCGCGCGGCATGCACGCCCATCCGCGCGTCCCGCTCGCCCATCCGCGCGACCTCGAAGCCGAGCCGCTCGCCCCGAAACCCGCGACCCTCGGCACCCGCCCGCAGCTCCGGGTACGACATGTAGGGGAACCGGCGCCGAGTGGCGCCCTTTGTATTTCTGCAGAGGGCCTCTGCACTTCTACAAAGGGCGTCCCGTCGCATCACCGTCCGCGCTTCGTGGCGCATTACCGTACCGGGCTGGAGCAATAGCGTACCGGTCTCGCGATCCCGCGCGCTTCCGCGCCGCCGCGCGTCCGCGCGATCCACGAGAAAACCCGCTCCTGCGCGCCTCCGCCGCCGCTGGCACGGCGGTTGCGATGAGGGTCGACCGACGCGGCAACGAGGCCGCGCACGCAGTGAACCCTCATCACGGAGCAAGGTGTCATGGCTCAGATCATTCTCACGATCCTGGTCGTCCTCGGCCTCCCCAAGCGGAGCCGGGACCTCATCGCGTTCGTCAAGGCGGTCATCGCCAAGATGACGAACAACCCCAACTTCGCCACGCCCACGCCCACGCTCGCGACCGTCTCGAGCGCCCTCGCGGCGTACGAGACCGCGGAGACGGCGATGCAGACCACCAAGGGGGTCAAGGGCGATCGCGCGGCGAAGAGGAGCGCGCTCGTCGCGACCCTCAAGCACCTCCGCGACTACGTCCAGCAGATCTGCGAGGCGAACGTGGAGAACGCGCTCGCCATCGCGGAGAGCGCCAACATGCGGCTCCGGCTGATGCCGGCTCGCGTCAAGGCCGCGCTCACCATCACGCAGGGGCTCGTCTCCGGCAGCGTGGTCTGCGACGCCAAGGCCGTGGCCAGGGACGCGACCTACTACTTCCTCTACAGCATCGACGAGAAGAACTGGGTCAGCGTCCCCGAGACGATGAAGAGCAAGGTCACCATCTCGGGCCTGACGCCGGGCCAGACCTACTACTTCCGCTTCCGCGCGCTCACCCGCAAGGGGATGGGCGACCCCTCGCAGATCGTCAGCTTCCTCGTGAAGTGAAGTGAAAGGAGCGCGGATCGTCGCGCTCGGTGCGGCGAGGCAGGGCGGTTCTCCGTCCTGCCTCGCTGTGCTTTTGTGGAACCCGGTGTCGTGGCGTGAGCGCGGGCAGGGGAGAGCAGGCAGTGGGCGGGTGGATGATGCGGGGGCGGGGTGCTGGGAGGAGCGTCTTGTCCGCTTGCTGACGCGCGCGGCTCCGGTCCGCTTGCTGATGCGCGCGGTTCCAACGCGTGGTTCCAGCGCGGTGCTCCAACGCGTGGTTCCAGCGCGGTGCTCCAACGCGTGGTTCCAGCGCGGTGCTCCAACGCGTGGTTCCAGCGCGCGGTTCCAACGCGGAGCCTGGAGGTCGGCGGTCAGCGGCGCTGGGTGAGCACGGCGACGATCTCGCCCACCTCGAAGGGCTTGCGGACCCAGGCCGCCACCCACTCGTCCGGCAAGGCGGGCAGCTCGGCCGTGCTGCCCGAGATGAGCACCACCCGGAGCGCTTCGCTCGCCTCGCGCGCGACCGCGACCGCGCCTCGCACGTCGTCCTTGATCGGCGAGATGTCGAAGAGCGCGGCGTCGAAGGGGCCCGTCGCCAGCGCTCCCTCGAGCTCGCGCTGGTGACGGATGCTCACCACGTCGGCGCCGCGGGCCGTCAGCGCCACGTCGAGCAGATCGACGACGGCGTTGTCGTCCTCGACCAGGAGGATGCGCGTGCCCGCGAGGGGCAGCGAGGCCGGCGGAGCGGGAGCCGACAGGCTGCCCGGCGCCTCCGGCCGGATCGAGGAGGGAGCGGGGGCCATGTACGAAGCGATGGATCGGGCCGCGGTCTCGAGGCCCATCGCCGGGATGGCGTAGTCCGGCGGCGCGGAGAGGCCGTCCACCGTCACCGGCTGGGACGACGCAGGCAGCAGCGGCCAGGTCAGCTCGAAGCGCGCGCCGGCGCCGGCGATGGACTCGCCCAGCGCGAGCGTGCCGCCCAGCGACCGCGCCAGCGCGGCGGCGTGGCGGAGCCCGATGCCCGCGCCGCCCGCGCGCGTCGTCAGCCCGGCGTCGAAGAGCGTGGGGCGCCGCTCGGGCGGGACTCCGGGCCCCTCGTCCGAGACCGCGAAGATCACGGCGCCCGAGGCGGCGGGGAGGGCCTCCACGCGCACCGTCGACCCGGAGGGGGACATGGCGACGGCGTTGAGCAGCAGGTTCGTGAGGATTCTGGAGCACCGTGGGCGCGTGGTCGATGGCGCGGTCGGCGACGGCGGGGCCGACGTGCTCCACGGCCTGGATGCCGGCGCGGGCCAGCTCCGGCTCGAGGCCCACGATCGCGTCTCCCACCACCATCGAGACGGCCGCGGCGGGCTCGGCGAGGGACTCTGCGCCGATGGCGCGCCGCACGATGCTGCGCGCGAGCGCCGCGCGATCCGCGGCGACCTCGAGCGCGCGCTCCACCTCCGGGGGGCGGAGGTCACGTCGCGGGCGCGCTCGATCCACCCCAGCACCACCGTGAGCGCGTTGGAGACCTCGTGCAGCGCGCCCGCGAGATCGTGCGCGGGATTGCCCGGGAGCAAGGAAGGCCGGAGCGACGGGCGCGCGGGGGACAGCGAGACCGTACGAGGCTCGGCGGTTGGATCTCTCAACGTACTCTCCGCCACGGTGCGATTCGTAGCTTGCCGGGGGGGCGAGCGCCTACCCGAAAGCCGCACCACCGGAATCTTCCAGGGGGTACCGAGCGCCCCACTTCCCCGAGCGTGCTCTCGGTTCTTCAGGTGACGACTGTCAGCCTTCATCCGCGAGCGCGCACCGACATCCCGTCGAAGACGGATGGCCGATGGCTCACTCGGAGCGCGACGAGGGCAGCACCAGCGTGAACGCTCCGGTCGAATCGGTCGACGTGGTCGCGACCTGCACCGCCGCTCCGGACCGACTGCCGGCCGTCTTCGTGGGCACGGGGAGCCACGCGTTGATCACCGCGTCCACGATTGGCGTCCCCGACGGGTCGAGCACCGTCCCGCTGAGGAAGGCGGGGGTGGTGAGCGTGAGCGTGCGGCTGGAGGAGCCGGGCGACACGCCGAGCACCAGCCAGGGCATCTTGGTGCTCGGGTCGGGCTGCACGGTGAGGTCGGAGTGGCCGAGATTGACGAGGAGATTGAAGTCCCCCGAGGCGTCGCTCGTCGTGGAGACGTCCCGCGTCGCCGCGTCGAGCATGTGCGTGTTCGCGAGGTACGAGCGCGTCGTCGTCGCCGAGGGGGCCACGCGGACGAACGCTCCGGCGAGCGGCTGCCCGGTGGCGGTGAGCACCGACCCCGCGAGCTTGGCCCTCCGCGCGAGCTCGCGCGAGAGGCCGCACACGCAGGCGCCGCCCGAGCCCGATGGCCAGTCGAGCGTGAAGTCGGTGACGGAGAGCGCGTCGTCGCCGGTGGGGACGGCCCGGAACGTGTAGTCGCCCGGCGGCAGCGCGATGGAGAAGCGGCCGGGGTTGGCCGGGTCGGTCAGCACGCTGGCCGCGGAGAATGCCGCGTTGTGGGCGTTGGTGCCGCGCAGCTCGGTGCTCTGGAACGAGAGCTGCGCAGGCTCGGGCGTCATCCCGTCCGCGCCGAGGATCACGCCCTCCACGTTCACGCCGTGCACCGCGAGGCCGGCGGCGGTGAAGTTCACCGTCGCGTTCGACATCGTGCCGCTGAACACCGGGCCCACGTCCCAGTACAGCGAGGGGAGGGGCGAGCCCGAGCGCTCCGGGTTCTTCGGCTGGAGGCGGAGGATGGGCTGCATGCTCGGGTCCGACCAGGCGATCTGCGCCGTCATCGTCGTCGCGGTCGGATTGTTCGGATCGGTGCCGAGCTGGCTGTTGGAGGAGATGGGGAGGCCGTGGTCCGGCTCCACCACGTCGGCGTCCCACGCGCTCGGGCTCGCGAGCTCGGCGATCGTGGCGTCGAAGGTGCCGAACGCGGGCAGCGTCCACACGATCGCGCCGGGGGCGTCGATCGCGACGTTGCGCATGTAGACAGGGGGGTAGGGGCTGCCGGCGCAGCCGGGGATCGGCTGCGGCACGACGTAGATGTCGTACACGTCCGGCACCAGGTCGACGTCGAACGTCGGCGCGGTGCCCATCGTCGTCGACACGTTGATCGGGGGGAAGGTGAAGCCGTCGAAGGGCGCGGAGCGGTAGAGCGTGATGTTGGCCGGCACGCCCTGCGCCGCCGCCGCGCATTGCGTCGACGGGTCGAACAGGATCTTGCCCTGATGAATCGAGATCATCGGCGGCAAGGGCACCGTCATGCTCGCGATGAAGGGCGGCGCGCTCCGCCCGCCCGACGCGAGGTGCACGCCCGCCTTCGCGGGATCCACGATGAACGACGTGTTCGCCCCGAAGCTCGCGCCGGTGCTCGGGCGCACCTCGATCTGCAGGCCGGTGAGGTCGTAGCTCGTCGCGACGCAGGCGCCTTGCACGCAAGCCGCCCCGGTGGACGCGCAGTCGGAGCGCGTGCTGCAGGTGTTCGTCGTCTCTGCCAGCGGCGCGCCGAACGGGACCCCGCACCCCGTCACCGCCGCGAGCAGCACCCCGGCTCCCCATGCCCCGAAGCCCAGCCGGCGCCGGCCTTCATGCCCCGACACAGGGAGGGGGTGAGATCGGGGAGGGGTCTTCATGGTGCGGGCGGGAGGGGTGTACATCGGACGCGATCCACGCGATAGCGATGTCCGTGCCACGGCGCGCGCGCGGCGGATCGCCGCGGATCGGCGGGCCTCGAGCCCGCCTCGCGGGCCACCCTCTGACACCGCTGTCACGACCGTGCCGGGCACGACGGCAAGTGTCGCGACCGCACGGCGCCAAGGCAAGCGTCCAGGCGCCGCGGTGCTCCCGGGGCATGGCGCCGCCGTTGGGGGGGTGGCTCGACACCCGCGGCGCCCCGGGCTAGGCCGCTGCCCGTGGCCCTCATCCGACCTTTCGCCGCGTTCCGGCCCCCTCCCTCCGAGGCCGTCCGGGTCGCCAGCCCCCCGTACGACGTGATCAACACCGCCGAGGCGCGCGCGCTCGCCGGCGGCAACCCGGCGAGCTTCCTCCACGTCTCGCGCCCCGAGATCGACCTGCCGGAGGGCACCGACGAGCACGCCGACGCCGTGTACGCGCGAGGGGCCGAGAACCTGCGCGCCCTCGTCGAGAACGGGGCATTGGTCGCCGGACGCGGAGCCGCACCTCTACCTCTACGCGCAGCGGATGGGGACGCACCGGCAGATCGGCGTCGTCGGCTGCGCCTCCGTGGCCGAGTACGACGCCGACCTCATCAAGAAGCACGAGAAGACGCGCGCCGACAAGGAGGACGATCGCACCCGTCACATCGAGGAGCTGCGCGCCCACGACGAGCCCGTCTTCCTGACGTACCGCGCGGACCCGGCCATCGACCGCCTGGTCGCGGAGGCGCTCGGGGCCCCGCCCGTCTACGACTTCACGACCGCGGACGGCGTGCAGCACCAGCTCTGGGTCCTCGGCCGCGAAGCCACGGCGGCGCTCGCGGCCAGCGCTTCGAGCAGGTGCCCGCCCTCTACGTCGCCGACGGGCACCACCGCAGCGCCGCGGCGGCGCGCGTCCACGCGAAGCTCGCGGGCGACGGCGGCGACCACGGCGCGTTCCTGGCCGTCGTCTTCCCCCACGATCAGATGAAGATCATGCCGTACAACCGCGTCGTCCGCGATCTCCAGGGGAGGAGCGCCGAGGCGCTGCTCGCCCGGATCGGCGAGGCCCTCGACCTCACCCCCGCGGAGGGCGGGGAGGCGGCGACGCCCAAGGCCCCGAAGACGTTCGGGATTTACCTTGGCGGGCGCTGGTGGCAGGCGCGCGTGCGGCCCGGCACCTACGACGCGCAGGATCCGGTGGCCTCCCTCGACTGCTCCATCTGCCAGGACCAGATCCTCGCCCCGATCTTCGGCGTCGCCGACCCGCGGCGCGACAAGCACGTCGACTTCGTCGGCGGCATCCGTGGCGATTGCCGAGCTGGAGCGGCGCGTCGACGGCGGCGGGTTCACGGCCGCCCTCCACCTCTACCCCACGCAGATCGAGCAGCTCTTCGCCGTCAGCGACGCGGGCCTGCTCATGCCGCCCAAGAGCACCTGGTTCGAGCCCAAGCTGCGGAGCGGGCTCTTCGTGCACGTCTTCTGAGTCTCAAGAGGGAAGAAAGGCGATCGATATGGCGAACGTGAAGCGCGTATCACCGGCCGAAGCGAAGCAGCTCGTCGACGAGGGGTACCTCTACCTCGACGTGCGCACCGAGCCCGAGTACGCGGCCAGCCACCCGAAGGGCGCCCAGAACGTCCCGGTGATGCTCGCGGGCCCGAGCGGGATGGCGCCGAACCCGGATTTCCTGAGGGTGGTCGAGGCGATCTACCCCAGGGACACGCGGATCGTCGTCGGCTGCAAGGCCGGCGGGCGCTCGCTGCGCGCCGCGGAGATGATGATGGGGGCCGGCTACACCAACATCATCGACCAGCGCGCCGGGTTCGACGGGGCGCGCGACTCCTTCGGCCAGCTCACCGAGCCGGGCTGGGCCCCCGCCGGGCTGCCCGTCGAGGCAGCGACCCCGGGCGGCTCGTACGCGGAGCTGCGCGCGAAGTCGGGACGCTGACCCCCGGGCGCACGGGTGCCTCTCCTCGGGACACGCGCGCCGCTCCTCTGATCAAACGGCACGAGGCCCATCTCCCGCGTGCAAGGGCGCTCCACCGCGTGCGAAGAAGCTTCGCCCGCGGGTGGCGCCGTTCGCCGGCGGGCGACGCCGGTCGCTTTCGGGCGAAGACGGTCGCCCGCGTGCGACGCCGGTCGCTTTCGGGCGAAGACGGTCGCCCGCGTGCGACGCCGGTCGCTTTCGGGCGAAGACGGTCACCCGCGTGCGACGCCGGTCGCTTTCGGGCGAAGACGGTCGCCCGCGTGCGAAGGATCTTCGCGCGGCGCCGAAGGCGGGTGCCCGCAGGGGAAGACGGTCGCCCGCGGAGGAAGACGGTCGTCCGCAGGCGAAGAAGCTTCGCGCTACGATGACGCACCTCGCCCCTGGAGGAAGCATCTCGCCCCTGGGGGAGGCATCTTACCCCTGGGGGAGGCACCTCGCCCCTGGAGGAAGCATCTCGCCCCTGGAGGAAGCATCTCGCCCCTGGAGGAAGCATCTCGCCCCTGGAGGAAGCATCTCGCCCCTGGGGGAGGCATCTCACCCCTGGGGGAAGCATCTCGCCCGCGCAGGAAGCATCTCGCCCCTGGGGAAAGCATCTCGCCCGTGGGGGAAGCGCGTTCGTGTGCAGCGATGGTTCTTCCCGGTGCGCGCCACGCGTCCCGCGCGGACGCGCGAGGTCGGCGGTGTGCCACCGTCGTCGCGGCATCGCGTTCGAATCGGCGTCCGCGAGAGGCGCGTCACCCGCAGGCGACCGGCTTGGCCGCCGCGCGCCGCGGCTCCTCGTCGGATGATGGGCGGCGGGCGCAGCACATTGTGCTTGCCCACACGCGGTGGGGCTCCGCGAACGCGGTTGAAGCGCGTCAGTGCGAGAAGCAGGTCGTACGTGGCCGCGACGGCTCGCCGCGCGCCGTCGTCCTCCGCAACACGAGGAGCCCGCTCGGCGGCGCGCTCGCTGCTTCGCCGACGGGCTCGTCGCGTTGCGTGGCGATGCCGCGAACGACCGCGAGGCGTCACGCGACGTCTCATCCCGATTGCGTCCGCAAGCACTCACGACGCGCCGGACGAGATGGAAGGGCTGATCGTGGAGAATGTGCCCGATCCTGGCTGGCTTTCCGGCTCCTTCGTCACGACGCGTCCGGCGCACGATCAGCCCTGACAGCTCCGACGGAGCTGCGACGACGTAGCGCCTCCCGGACCACCGTGGTACCCGGTAAACGTGGCGCCGCGGATCCAATCTCTCGAGCTCGGCCGCTATAGAGGCTTCCGGGATGCTCAGCGGGCGGAGCTGCTTCGCCTCAACCTGGTCTACGGCGAGAACAATGCAGGCAAGAGCGCGTTCGTGCGTGTCCCCGCGCTGCTCGCGGCGAGCCGCACCCCGGGCCGTCCGGGTCTCGATCTCGGCGAGCCCGTGCGCCGGGCCGGGTTCAAGGAAGTGCAGTGGCGCGGGCCTCTCCCCGACGAAGCGGACCCGGATCTCGTCCTCGGTGTGGGCCTCTCCGACGGAGCAATCTGGCGCTGGACGTTTCGATGGGTCGACTCGTCGGCAACGTCGGTCATCCAGCGGATTCGAGCTAGCCGCCGGAGAGGAGCACCCCAACTTCGAGGAGCCGCCGAAGCTCGTCTTCGACGGGCTCATCCCGCGATCGGGAGGGCACGCACTCATCGAACGCCATCGCGACGGGCTCTCCGGCGCGCTCGATGGCGTCCGCTGGCTCGAAGCCAAGCGCGAAGCGCCCACGCGCGAGGGGACGCCCCGCGGCGCGCAGGGCGCCTTCACCAGCAAAGGCGAGGGCGCGGCAGCCCGCGTGGCCGCCGACGCCAAGCTGCGCAGCGCCGTCTCCGCATGGTTTCACAATCAGGCTCAGTGCAGCGTCGACGTCGAGTCGCTCGGCAGCGATCTGCAACGCCTGGTCCTGCAGCCCCCCGGTGCATCGTACGCCGTGCCCTTCCCCGACGCCGGAGAGGGCCTCCAGCAGGTGTTCCCGGTGGTGGCGGCGCTCGAGCTCCTGCGCCGTGAGGGGGGGTTGCTCTGCGTGGAGGAGCCGGAGAGCCACCTGCACCCCCGGCTGGAACGAGCCCTTGCCGAGCTGATCGTCGACGTGCTGTGCGCGCAACCGGCCGCGTCCGTCCTCCTGGAGACGCACTCCGAGGTCTTCCTCGTTGCGGCGCTCAAAGCGGCCGTCGATGGGCTCAGAGAGGGCGTGCGCCTCTTCTGGATCGAGACCGGCAAAGACGGTGCAGCAACCCTCGACCCCATCGCGCTGGACGCCGAGGGGCGCCCGACGACGCCGCGGATGGAGCAGGCGTTCGAGACCATGGGTGTCATGCGGCGGGAGCTTCTCCAGGCGAGGAAGTCGCGCCCCCGTGCAGGTTGAGCTGGACCAAGCCCTCCTGACGGCGCAAGCGCGCGAGGATCTCACGCTCCTCGCGCTGTGCGCCTTCGGGCTCTCGGGGCGGCATCGCATCGTGGTCGACGACCGAGCGGCGTGGGAGACATGGGCCGAGACGCTTCCCGTCGACCTGTGCGAGGAGGTGCTCCTCGTCTGGGATGAGGGCATGCAGCGGAAGGCGATAGGCAGCCCGTCGGAGCGGGTCACGGTCGCGCCGGTCCCATCCTCGCAGTTCGACGCTACGCCCCTCGTCGTCAACCCCACGGAGGCGCTCGTGCTGCTCGGCCGGCCGCTGCGCGTGTTCCTGGAGAACAACAGGAACGATGGGGCCTTCGTCCTGGCCTTCGCGGATGCCGCGACGCGCAAAGCAATCGAGGATGCCGAGCGCGAGGGCTGGATCGTGTTCGAGATGGGAGGCGGAATCACGGAGCTTGTGGAACGCATCAGCCAGGCGTCCGGTCGCAAGCCGCGCGAGGTCTTCCGGACCATGTACCTTTGCGACAGTGACGCGCGGGAGCCAGGTAAGCCCTCGGAGAAGGCCGCGACCATCCACGGGAAGCTCGGAGCGCTCTCCCGCGGCTATAAGCGCCCCGCCGATCACTTCGGTACGGTCCTCACCCGCCGAGCCGCGGAAAACTATGCGCCGCCCGGCGACGTTCTCGCTTGGGCCTGCGAGGCGTTCGGGAACGACGCAAGGAAGCTGATCCAAGAAGCCACGACCCAAGCCGGTAGGACGAAGCTCGCCCTTGGCGCCGGGAATCCCGGAAGCACCAGGCGCCGGCTCCTCGCCGCCATCGCGCTCAAGGAGCTGGGGCCGGAGGTGCGCGCGCTCATCGACATGAAGGAAGGGCGCGAGCACCACAACCCGCCGCCCAAGCCCCCGACGAAGCGCACCGAGGACAGTGTGTGGAATGTCCTGGACGCCTTTCAAAAAGCAGCGCTGCTCGACGGTTTCGGAGCAAGGTTCTCGGCAGACTTTTACACGGGCCGGCCTGGCTTGAAGGACGAGACCGGCGAAATCCCAAAGCTCCTCGCGACCATTCTACAGAGGCTCTGATGGCGCAGTCCTATCTCCGCACCCCCAGCATCGAACGGCTCCCGGTCATCCTGGAGGAGCTACATACCGGATCGCTCTGCATCCCGCCGTTCCAGCGCGACTTCGAGTGGACCGGCGAGCAGCGCCTCGCGCTATGCAGCTCCATCCGCCTCGGCCTGCCGACCGGCTCGCTGATGGTCTGGCGCACGAACCACAAGCTGGCCGCGGAGAACCCGATCGGCCCTTACCTGCTCTCGCCGCCGCAAGAGCCGTCGCAATACCTCCTCGATGGCCGCCAGCGCATGACCACGCTCTATGCGGCGCTGGCCGCGAGCTTCTGGACGCGCCAGGGCGAGGTCCCACCGTCGCCCGCAGGGGACGGGAGGACCACCGCACCCGACGGCACGCCGTGGGCCATCATGTTCGATCTCGACACGCAGGAGTTCGTGTTCGAGGAGTCGGCAGAGGAAGCCGAAGTTAGCGGAACTATTGCCATGTTTCCCGCGGAGAGCGACAAACCGCGCGCCCTGTTGCCGCTCGCCGTGCTCCTCGACGATGCCGCCTATGACGACTGGCGCGCCAGCGCAAAGCTCTCGCGCGAGCAGACGAACCGGGCGCGCGCGCTCCGCTCCGCGTTCACCGACTACCTGATCCCGACCGTTCCTCTCGCAACCGACGACATCGGCGTCGTGACCCTTACCTTCAAGCGGGTCAACAGCGGCGGGACCCCGATGGGCGACGCCGACATGACGCGTGCGCTCGCCTGGAGCAAGGAGTTCGATCTGCGCGAGCAGATCGAGGCGGTACGCGAGATGCTCAAACCCCACGGGTGGGGAGATCTCGAGGAGGATGCGCTCCTCAAGGTGGTCGCCGCAGTGTCGGGGCTGGATCCGACCGAGGTCGACATGGAGAAGCTGGCCAAGAAGATCCAGGAGGATCCGTCGCGGGTACTGCTCGCTGGAGAGCGCGTGGCCGGTGCAGTGGGCCTCTTGGACGAGCGGGTAGGGATCAGGGGACCAGGATCGCTCCCCTACACCCAGATCCTGGTGCTCGTCGCCCGCGTCTTTGATCGCGCCAGGGGGTCGCTTACGCCGGAACAGGAGACGAAGCTTGTCGCGTGGGTGGCCGAGGTATGCCTGGACGAACGCTTTCAATCGGGGGTACCGCACATGATTCGTGCTTATTTTCGCGCGCTCAGCCACCGGCTCGGGCTTCCGACTGACGATCCGCCTCGCGCACGCGACGAAAGGCGATCGATCGCGAAGGAGTGCTGGGTGTTCTCCATGGCCTGGGCACGCAGCCGCGGCACGGCGCTCGTGCTCGCCGCGCAGAAGCCAACCGATTCGCTGGGGCGCCCGCTCCATGATCCCTTTGCCCTGATCGCGCGCGGGACCGACAATGTGGGCATGCTGCTGGCACCTGGGGCCGAGGTTATTCGCGGAACACGCGAACGTCTGAAGCGCAAGCAGCTCAAGACCGCGCTGCGATCACCGGCGAACCGGGTCGTATGCCCGCCCGACGAGCTGCCAAGGCTTCGCGCGGCGCTCTTCCATGGCACGTGCCCAGACGCGCTTCTCCGCGGTCATCTGGTGGACCAGGAAGCCCATCGCGCGCTACGAAGCGGCGATCTCGAAACCTTCTTCGAGCGCCGGCGCACGGCGATCCTCGACGCAGAGAAGGCATGGGTCGAGGAGCGGGGCGGCGTGGTGGAGATCCTCCGCGAGCCGCGGACGTACGCGCAAGGCTGAGCGCGGCACCCCCCGATCAGCCCGGGCTCATCTCCCGCAGCTCGCGCTTGAGCACCTTGCCCGTCGGGTTGCGGGGGAGGCTGTCGAGGAAGACGAAGTTGCGCGGGACCTTGGGACCGGCCAGGAGCTTGCGGCAGTGGGCGGCCAGCTCCTCGCCGCCGGCTTCGCGCCCGGGGCGGAGCACGACGAAGGCGCGCACCCGCTCTCCCCACTCGCGGTCGGGGACGCCGACCACCGCCACCTCGGCCACGGCGGGGTGCGCCTCCAGCGCCGCCTCGACCTCGGCCGGGTAGACGTTGACGCCGCCGGAGATGATCATGTCCCGCTTGCGGCCCTCGATGAAGAAGCGCCCCGCGGCGTCGCGGCGCGCCAGGTCGCCCACCGAGAAGAGGCCGCCCCGCATCGAGCTTCGTCGCCTCGGCGTCCGCGTGGTAGCCGTCCACCATCATCGGGTTCCGCGCGTAGAGCTCGCCCACCGTGCCCGGCGGGACCTCCCGCCCCTGATCGTCGACGAGGCGGACCTCGTTGCCGGGGACCGCGCGCCCGATGGTGCCGGGCGCGGCGCGCAGGTCGGCCGGCGTGGCGAGCGTGACCACGCCCGTCTCGGTGGCGCCGTAGAAGTTGTAGATCTTGTCGCCGAGCGCATCCATCGCCTCGATCGCCAGCGTGCCGGGCAGCGGCGCGCCGCCCGAGAAGACGGCCCGGAGCGAGGACGTGCGGCGCGCGGGGCCCCTCGCCCCCCTGCTCCACCAGGCGGTGGATCATGGTCGGCACCATCGCGGTGGAGGTGACGCGGTAGCGCTCCACCGTGTCGAGGAAGGCGCCGGGGGAGAAGTTGGCGAGCACCACCACCGTGCCGCCGAGGAGGAAGGTGAAGTTGGAGAAGCCGGTCGCCGTCGCGTGGTAGACGGGGCAGACGGTGAGGTGCACCTCGCCGACGGTCATCGGCGTCTGCTCCACGAACGCCAGCGCCGCCGGGAGCACGCCGCCCTGCAGCTTGCGGGTCGCGCCCTTCGGCTTGCCGGTCGTGCCGGAGGTGTACATCACCGAGCGCGCGTCCTCGCTCGCCTCGTCGAGATCGAAGCTCCCGCTCTCGACGAGCTCCTCCAGCGAGGTGGAGCCGGGGGTCGCCCCGCCCACCGAGACGAAGTTGCGGCGCGGGATGCCGCGGAGGCGGGGCGCGGCCTCGTGGATCGTGTCGGCGACGTCGGCGTCGAAGAAGGCGGCCACCGCGCCGGAGTGCGCCGCGAGGTACTCGAGCTCCGGCACGGTCGATCGCCACGAGACGGTGACCTGGGCCGCGCCCGCGCGCAGCAGGGCGAGCCCCACGACGAAGTACTCGACGCGGTTCTTGAGCATCACCATGACCGCCGAGCCGCGCCCGACGCCGCGGGCGTGGAGCGCCGCCGCGATCCGGTCGGCGGTGCGGTCGGCCTCCGCGTACGTGAAGCGCCGGACCTCGACGGCGCCCCCGTCCTTGTGGCTGGGCAGGCCGACCTGGACGAGCGCGGCGCGCTCCGGCGCGTTCGCGCCGTGGAAGCGGTAGATGGTCGACGGGTTGGCCCGCCCCTTGAGGCACGTCGCGCGCGAGGACCGCGGCGCCCGGCAAGCGCACCGCTCGGTGGAAGCCCAGCTTGTAGCTCACGCGCGCGACGGTCTCGACGCCCCAGCGCGCGTCCTTTCCGAGGCGGCGGACGTGATCGATGCGATCCGAGAGGAGGGCCATGAGGGCCGCACTCTACCAAGGACGGGGCCTCGGGGAGCACGAACGCGCGCCTGCACGCCGGCCGGAGCGGCTCGTGATAGGCTCGCGCCGTGAACCAGGACCGCCGCATCGTCCATCGGCAGGCCATCGAGCTCAGCGTCGAGTACAAGCGCCTCAACACGTTCTTCGCGGATTACACCCGGAACATCTCGAAGGGCGGCACCTTCATCCGCACGGAACGGCCCCTCGACGTGAAGACGGAGTTCGTCTTCGCCCTCACCATCCGCGGCCTGCCCGAGCCGCTCCGCCTCCGGGGCCGGGTGAAGTGGATCGTCGACCACGGCGGACGCGACGCCGAGCTCGCCTGCGGGGATGGGCATCGAGTTCATGTACGCGAACGACGAGGAGCGCCGGGCAACCGAGGCGATCGTCGAAAAGCTGATGGCGGACGAGCTGGGCGACGGCCTCACGCGCGCCTGCTCGGGCGGAAGAGCTGGAGAGGAGCCCGAGACCGCGTGCCCCCGCCTCCCGGGCTGCCCAAGCTGGGCAAGCTCCGGGACAAGCGACGCCGGCCTGCCCGACGTGGGCCAGCAAGCCTCCGGCCAAGGCTCGCGCCCATACCCTCGGGCCAAGGTCCTGGCCGGCCGGCGGCACCGTGTAAACTGCCCTGCAAAATGCGCGCCCTCCTCCCGCGGCTCCGCCGCGCCGCCCACGCCGCCGCCACGCCGCGTCTCCTCGCGCTCGCCGCCGCCACCGGCTGCGCTGGATTGTCGCAGACGCCGCCGTCCCCGCGGGCGGGTCGAGGGGCCCGTCAGCCCGTCGACGTGCCGGACGCGCAGTTCGCGGACGGATCTGCGCCGCGTCCTCCAGGACGGAAAGCCGACGCAGGAGCGGCTCGGGCTGCTGGTGGGCGTCGTGCGCCGGCAGCTCGCCCACGCGGCGCAGCGCTTCGGCTCCGGGCACGACGCGCGCGCGACGGAGGCGTGGTCGGCGCGCTCTACCTGTGCGCGTCGGGGAGGGCCGCGCGGAGATGGTCGACGCGGCCGGCGAAAAGGCGCTCGCCGGCGCCGTCGAGCGCCTCAGCGCCCGCGGCGACGAGGGGCGGGCGGAGGCGTTCATGCGCATGCGCGCGGCCGCGCTCGATCCCGCCTCGCCCGCGCGGCGCTCGATCGAAGAGCACCTGAGGCGCTCACGCAGTGGAAGAAGGAGACCCGCAAGGGCGGCCCCATGGCCAAGCTCGGCGTCGACGAGCGCGCCGCCGTCGTCGCGCGCGCTCGTCGACCCCTCGGCCCCCGCGATCGAAGGACCGCGGTGAGGATGGTGAACGCTGGATCGCCCGCGCCATCGAGTACAACGTCAGGCTTCGCCAGGCACGACCAGCGCCCCCCGCGCGAAGAGGCGGTCGAGGCCTCGCGCGCGCTCGAGTCGGGCGGCGCCACCATGGCCGCCCTCTTCCTCCGCAACGGCGACGCGCAAGCGGCGCGGTCGAGGCGCTGACGGGAGCGGCGCGGTCGCCGGTGATGCTGCCGGCGCTCGTACAAGCGCATCGAGGACACGGCACGACAACGACTCCCCGGAGGACTGGCAGCACGCTCGCCGCCGTCTTCGCCCAGAAGGATCCGGAGGACAGCCGCGACGGCGAGACGGACATCGACCCGCAGCTCCTCGCCGCCGGCCTGTGGGGCACCTCGCTGGAGGCCTACCGCCGCGACCCGCAGAGCTTCGACGCGGCGCTGCTCCTCGCCCGCTCGCTGCATCCAGCTTCGGCATGCCCGAGGCCGCGCCCCTGGTGCTCGAAGACGGCGCTCGGCCAGCGCGCGACGCCGGCCGCCGTCAGCGCGGCGCTCGACCTATGCCTGCGCGCGGTCGGCGACAGCGCGCGCATCGACGACCTCGACGCGGCGAGGCGCACCTTCCGGGCGGCGGCAGGGGGTCTTCGAGACCGCGGCCGAGCGCCCCGAGCAGAAGGGGCAGATCGAGCCGACGCCGGCGCGCGTCCGCTCGTGATGGCCGGCATCGAGGTCCGCGCCGGCAACCTCGCCGACGCGCGCCCGCTCCTCGAGGCCGCGGTCGCGGAGGAGCCCTCCGCCTCCGGCTTCACCACGCTCGCGATGGTGGAGCGCCAGGCCGGCGACGGCGCCGGCGCGCTGGCCAACGTGCAGCGCGCGCTCTCCGCGCCGGACGCGCGGCACCGCCGTGCTCGACGTGGCCGACGCGCAGCTCCTCGCGTTCGAGCTGCTGCGCGACGCCGGCCGCGCCGGGGACGCGCCAAGGGCGCGCTCGACGCCGCGCTCAACGCCGCCCTGCTCGCGCGCCGCGACAAGGGCGGGGAACGTCGGCGGCGCGCGCCCGCGCGGAGCGGCTCCTCGGCAGGGTGCTCGAGGGCTACGGCGACGGGAAGGGCGCGACGCGCGCGTTCGAGCGCGCCCTCGCCGTCGCCGCCGCCGACCGCCCCACGCTCGGCGCCGTCATGCTCGACGCCGTCGGGCGCGCCCTCGTGCGCGGCGACCTCGACGCGGCCCGCGCGGCGCTCGAAGCGCGGCATCGAGGGCGACGTGAGCGAGGAGGACCTGGTCTACGGCGGCCTCTGGGTGTCGCTCCTCGAGCGCGACGTCAAGGCGCCGAGCGACGGGACCGTCGAGCGCGCGTTCCGCGCCGGGGCCAAGAGCGCGTGGACCTCGCAAGCTCACGGCCTGGGTCAACGGCAGGCTGAGCGACGCCGACCTCGGCGCCGCGGCGCAGAGCGCCTCGCAGCGGGTGGAGGCCGAGTTCTACACCGCGATGGCGCGCAAGGTCGCCGGCGACCCCGCCGCCGTCCCCCGCCTGAAGCAGGTGGCGGGCGCTCCCGTCATCGATCTGCTCGAGGTGCAGCTCGCCCGCGATCCTGACGGCGCCGCAGGTGCCCGCCAACCTCCCGGGCGGCGTGCAGATCCCGTGAGGGGCCAGCTCGTCGCTCAGCCCGCCTGCTTCTCCAGCGCGGCGATGGCCGCCCGCACCTCGTCCGGCATCCGCACCTTCTCCAGCGTCGCGTACCGCACCAGCACCACCACGCCGGCGCCGCGGGCGCAGAGATCCTCCGGCGCGTCGGCGCGCGCGACGGCGTACTCCATGCGCAGGCTGCTCTTCCCGATCTCGATCACACGCGCGCCCACCTCGATCTTGCACGGGTACGTCACCGGACGGAGGAAGTCGCAGCTCGTGCTGGCGAGGATCGGCCCGACCTCGCCCAGCCCCGCCACCTTGCCCGCGCCGGGGATCCCGTTCAGCCGCTCGAAGTAGGCGATGCGCGCCGCCTCGAACCAGCTGAAGTAACGCGCATTGTTCACGTGCCGCAGCGCGTCCATGTCGCTCCAGAGCACGGGGATCTGCAGCGTGACCGCGTAGCCCTTCATGATCGGCTCTCCTCCATGATCTCGCGATAGGTGAGCTGGTCAGCATACATCCGTTGGAAGACTTTGTACTTCGCCTCGAAATAGCGGGCGATCGACCCTCGCGCAGGGTCGACGACCCTTCCGACGCGCGTCATGGCGCCCATCGCCGCGAGCACGGTGGCCTCTCCGCCCGAGGCCACCGCGCCGAGGATCGCCGCGCCGAGGAGCACCGCCTCGGGCTCGGCCGGGAGCACGACGCGGCAGCCGGTGGCGTCGGCGTGCTCGCGGAGGAAGACGGGGTTCTTCGTGTCGCCGCCGCAGGCGAAGATCGTGTGGATGCGGTAGCCGTCGGTATCGGCCGTCCTCGGGGAGGGGTGGCCGGGCACCTGGCCGCCGTAATTCATGGCCGAGAGGATGTGGCGCGTGCCCAGCGCGATGGCCTGGATCGTGGCGAGGTAGAGGAGCGCGAGCTGGTCGAGCGAGTCGCTGAGCTTGAGGCCGGACACCATGCCTCGCAGCGTCGGGTCGGCGCGGGGGGAGCGGTTGCCGTGGTGGTCGGGCAGGACGTGGAGGCCGCGCGTGAGCTCGGCCGGGAAGGCGACGGCCTCTCCTGCCGGGGGGGCGGCGGCGAGCGCCTCGAGGCGGCGGTTGAGGAGGGCCTGGGGCGTGGTCCCCTCGCGGCGGGCCTCGACGGCGAGCTCGGCGCCCCGGGCGTGCGACGAGATCACGTAATCGATGAGCGCGCCCGTGGCCGACTGCCCGCCCTCCGTGAGCCAGAGCCCCGGCACCATCGCCGAAAAGTAGGGCCCCCACACCCCGTGGATGAACTTGGGCGCGCGCGAGACGGCCATGTGGCAGGTCGAGGTGCCGCCGATGAGCGCCACGCGCTCCTCGAGGGACTCGGGCGTGGGCGCCGCGCCGTCGAGCGGCGCGCCGAGCAGGCCGAGCCCCCCGCGTGCGCGTCGATGATCGAGACCGCGACCGCCGTCCCCGGCAAGAGGCCGAGCTCGCGCGCCGCCGCCTCCGTCAGCCCGCCGGCCCGCTCGCCGATCGGCCGCACCGATCGCCCCACGCGCGCAAACCCCTCGTCCGCGAGCGCGGAGAGCCCCACCTGCCGGAAGTATCCCTCGTCCCATCCGCGATCGTGGCCGAGGTAGGTCCACTTGCAGGCCGTGGTGCAGAGCGATCGCGCGTCGTTCCCGGTCGCGCGGTAGCTGAGGAAATCGGCGAGATCGAGGAAGCGGGCGGCGCGGCGGAACGACGCGGGCATGTGCTCGGCGAGCCAGCAGAGCTTCGGCGTCTCCATCTCCGGCGAGATCACCCCGCCGACGTAGCGGAGCACCTCGTGCCCGGCGGCGTTGATGCGCGCCGCCTGCGCGATCGCGCGGTGGTCGATCCACACGATCACGTTCCAGCGATCCTCGCCGCCAGCGTGACCGGGGCTGACCGTCACCGGCCGGTCGGCCTCGTCCAGGAGGACCAGCGAGCAGGTCGCGTCGAAGCCGACGCCTGCCGACGCGGTCCGGCGCGGTGCCCGCCTGCGCGAGGGCCGCGCGCGTCGCGGCGCCGCACGCGGCCCAGATGTCGTCGGAGGACTGCTCGACGAAATCCTCCTCGGGCCGGTGGAGGGCGATGGGGTGAGCGCCCATCCCGAGCATCCTCCCCGCCGCGTCGAAGAGCCCGGCGCGGGCGCTGCCCGTGCCCACGTCGATCCCCAGGTAGAGCCGCTCGCCGCCGGTGGACATGGGCCGGGAGGATACCCATCCGGCCTTGACCCCGAAAGCGCGCTCGGCTCTCTTGGGCCGAGGCCGATGATCCCCCGCCGCGCTGCCCTCCACGCCCTCCTCCTCTCGCCGCTCGCGCTCGCCTGCTCCAAGCAGGGAGCCGGCGGCGCCACGCAGCGCATCGCGGTGATCCCCAAGGGCACGACCCACGAGTTCTGGAAGAGCGTCCACGCCGGCGCCGAGAAGGCCGCGCAGGAGCTCGGGGTCACCGTCCTCTGGAAGGGGCCGCTCAAGGAGGACGACCTCAAGTCCCAGATCGACATCGTGCAGGGCATGATCACGCAGGGCGTCGCGGGCATCGTGCTCGCGCCGCTGAACGACAAGGCGCTCATGGGAGCGGTGAAGTCGGCCGCCGCCGCCAAGATCCCGGTCGTCATCTTCGACTCCGCGCTCCAGGGCAACGACTACGTGAGCTTCGTCGCCACCGACAACGAGGGCGCGGGCCGCGCGGCGGCGGAGCACCTCGCCAAGCTCCTCGGCGGCAAGGGCAAGGTCCTCCTGTTGCGCTACCAGGAAGGCTCCGCCAGCACGAACGCGCGGGAGGAGGGCTTCCTCGCCGCGATGCCCGGGGCAAAAGGACGTCGTCGTGGTCTCCGACAAGCAGTACGGCGGCGCCACGACCGAGACCGCGTTCGCGGCGAGCGAGAACCTGCTCGCGGCGCAGAAGGCCGCCGAGGGCGGGATCGACGGCATCTTCTGCCCGAACGAGTCGACCACGTTCGGCATGCTCCTGGCGCTGCAGAAGGCCGGGCTCGCCGGCAAGATCAAGCTCGTCGGCTTCGACGCCTCGGAGAAGCTCGTGAAGGCGCTCGACGAGGGTCACATCCACGCCCTGGTGGTGCAGAGCCCCTTCGCGATGGGGGACCTGGCGGTGCACGCGATCGTCGAGCACCTCCACGGCAAGGCGCTGGTGGCGCGCATCGACACGGGCGTGAGGGTCGTCACGAAGGCGGATCTCGGCGGATCCCGGCGGTGAAGGAGCTGCTCCACCCGGACCTGAAGAAGTGGCTGAAGGAGTGAGCCGGGGGTGAGGCGCGAGGCTCGAGGTCCGCGGGCTGAAAAGGTCGTTCGGGGCCACGGCGGCGCTCGACGGCGTGGACCTCTCCGTCGCCCCCGGTGAGATCCACGCCCTCGTCGGCGAGAACGGCGCCGGCAAGAGCACGCTCCTCAAGATCCTCGCCGGCGCCCTCGCCAGGGACGCGGGCGAGATCCTCCTCGACGGCGCCCCCTACCGCCCGCGCTCGCCGGAGGAGGCGCGCCGCGCCGGCGTCGCCATGGTCTACCAGGAGCTGCTCGCTCTGCCCCCACATGAGCGTCGCCGAGAACGTCCTCCTCGGCGTCGAGCCGGCGCGCGTCGGCTTCGTGCGGCGCGCCGGGCTCCGCCGCCGCGCCACGGACGCGCTCGCCCAGCTCACCGTCTCGGCTTCGCCAGACCAGTCGGAGGGCGCCGACGCCGCGATCGACCTCGAAGTCCGCGCCGGCGACCTCTCGCCCGCCGCACAGCAGCTCGTGGAGATCGCGCGCGCGCTCGCGGTGAGCGAGTGCCGCGTGCTGATCCTCGACGAGCCGACGTCGAGCCTGGCGAGGGCCGAGGTCGGCCGGCTCTTCGCCGTGCTGCGCCGGCTCCGGGGCCGCGGGGTGAGCGTGCTCTACGTGTCGCACTTCCTGGAGGAGGTGCAGGAGATCGCGGACGCGTACACGGTGCTGCGCGACGGGCGCACCGCGGGTGCGGGTGCGATGAAGGGGACGGAGCCCGCCGCGCTGGTGGAGAAGATGGCGGGGCGCGCGGTGAGCACGCTCTTCCCGCGGTCGGAGCGGGCGCCGGGGGAGGTGATCCTCGAGGTCTCCGACCTCGCCGGCGCGAGCAAGCCGAAGCGGGCGAGCCTCTCGCTCCGGCGGGGGGAGGTGCTGGGCGTCGCCGGCCTCGTCGGCGCGGGGCGTACGGAGCTGCTCCGCGCCGTGTTCGGCCTCGATCCGGTGCGCCGCGGCGTGGTGAAGGTCGGCGCTTACACCGGCCCCGCTTCTCCGCGGCGGAGGCTCGCGCAGGGCGTCGGGCTGCTGAGCGAGGACCGGAAGGGGGAGGGGCTCGCGACGGGCCTGTCCATCGCCGACAACCTCACGCTGTCGACGCTCCCGCGGCTCGGCCGCGCTCGGCTTCGTCCGCGGCGCGCTGCAGCGCGCGGCGTCGCAGCGCTGGATCGATACGGCTCGGGATCCGGTGCCGTGGCCCGCAGCAGCGCGTGGGCGAGCTCTCCGGCGGCAACCAGCAGAAGGTGGCGCTCGCGCGCCTCCTGCACCACGACGTCGACGTCTTCCTGCTCGACGAGCCCACGCGCGGCATCGACGTCGGCAGCAAGGCGCAGATCTACGAGCTGGTCGACCGGCTCGCGCGGGAGGGGAAGGCCGTGCTGCTCGTCTCGAGCTCGCTGCCGGAGCTGCTCGGCGTCTGCGATCGCGTCGCCGTCATGCGCCGGGGCGAGCTGGGCCCGGCGCGCCCCGCCCGCGAGCTCGACGAGCACGGCCTCTTGCTGGAGGCGACGGTCGCGTGACGCAAGAGCAAGTCCAGGCAGGCGCTCGAGCGCGCCCCGGAATCACGCTGCCGTCCTGGCTCGGCCCGCTCGTGGCCCTCGTCGTCGTCTACGCGGCCTTCGCCCTCCTCGCGCCCGACACCTTCCCGAGGGCGGCGAACCTCGTGACCATGGTGCGGCAGACGGCCGTCGTCGGCGTGGCCGCTTCGGGCGCCGCGATGGTCATCATGCTCGGGGGCATCGACCTGTCGGTCGGGATCCGGGGTGGCGCTCACCACGGTCGTCGTGGCGCTGCTGCTCCGGGCGGGCGTGGGCCCGGTGCCCGCGGCGCTGGCCGGCGTGCTCGTGTCGGCGGCGACGGGGGGCCTCAACGGCGGCCTCGTGGCGAAGCTCGGCATCACGCCGTTCATCGTCACGCTGGGGACGATGAGCATCCTCCGCGGCGCGGCCAAGGGGCTCGCGCACGAGCAGCCGATCAACAACGTCGACGCGCGCGGCCTCGACGCCCTCGCGCTCCCGCCCTCCCACGCGCTCTTCGTCTTCCCGCCCGCGGTGTGGCTGATGCTCGCCACGGGGATCGCCGCGGCCGTGATCCTGGGCCGGACGCGCTTCGGCCGGCACGTCGTCGCCGTCGGCTCCAACGAGGAGACGGCGAGGCTCTGCGGCGTCGAGGTGGAGCGGGTGAAGGTGCTCGTCTACGCGCTCGCGGGGGCGCTCACGGGCCTCGCGGGGGTGATCGAGTTCTCGACGCTCACCGTCGGCGATCCCGTCGACTCGATGGGGCTCGAGCTCGACGTGATCGCCGCGGTGGTCATCGGCGGGGGCTCGCTCTCGGGCGGCGAGGGCTCGGTGGCGGGCGCCCTCATCGGCGCGCTCCTGATGACGGTGATCAAGACGGGGTGCACCCACCTCGGCCTCTCCAACTGGGTGCAGGAGATCGTCACCGGCGTGATCATCATCGTCGCGTCGGCGATCGATCAGCTCCGCCGGCGGCGGTGACGCGCGTCACTCGCCGATCCTCGGCCCGCCCAGGGGAGGGCCGCCCGGCGGCTGCTGAGACCGCATGAAGAGGTAGAGCACGACCCCGGTCACGATGCCGACGACGGCCAGGATGATCCAGAACCCCGGCCACCCCCACCGGTAGCCGACCTGCGCGAAGATCGCGGGTAGCATGCGTCCCCTCCGCGGCGGGGCCATGCAAGCCCCGCACCGCGGAGGTAACGCCAGCCTCGGCGGAACCGAGGCCCGCGGCGCGTCACTTCTTCGGCTTCACGAACTTGAGCGTCATGCGATCGCTCTCGCCGATGTCCAGGTACTTCTGCCGGTCCTTGTCCTTGCCCCGGAGCGTGGGCGGCAGCGCCCAGAACGCCGTCGGCATAGTCCTTCGTGTCCTTGGGGTTGGCGTTGATCTCCGACTTGCCGCCGAGCTTGAAGCCGGCCGCCTCCGCCTGCTGGATGACCCACGCCTCGGGCAGGTAGCCGTTCTTGGCGCTCTCGTCCGGGTTCGCGTCGGGCTTGGCGCGGTGCTGCTCGACGCCGAGCACGCCGCCGGGCTTGAGCGCCTTGAAGGCCTCCGCGAGGAAGCCCGGCACGTTCTTGTCCTGGTGCATGCCGTGGAGCTCGCGGCACAGGATGATCATGTCGAGCTTGTTCTCCATGCCGAGCTTGGGCGGCCCCGGGGGCGTGATGACGCGCTCGACCTTGCCGTAGAGCTCGGGCGACAGGTCGAGGAAGCGCTGGAATCGCTGGCCGTAGAACGTGCTCCGCATGTCGGCGGGGCCGTTCGGGTCCGCCATCGTCTCGAGGAGCTTGCCCTTCGCGGCGAGCGTCGGCGCGAGCAGCTCGGTGTACCAGCCCTCCCCCGCGCCGTACTCGAGGACGGTCATGGTCGGCTTGAGGCCGAAGAACTCGAGCGTCTCGAGGGGGTGACGGTACACGTCGCGCGCGGCGTTGCCCGGCTTACGGTAGGTGCCCTTGAGCGCGGCGCCGAGGGCCGCCTTGAGCGTCACGTACCTGGCCGAACCGACCTTCTTCGCCTCGGCGTGCACTGCGTCGGTCCAGCGCGCCGCCTCGACCTTGGAGTCGGCCTCCCACTGCGCGCGATCGGCGGCGAGCCGCTGCGCCGCGGCGGCCTTCTTCTTCTCGGCCTCGGCCTTCGCCTTCTCCTCCGGCGTGGGCTCGGGCGGAGGCGGCGGCGTGGGGGCCACGGTCTGGGCCGGAGGAGGGGGAGCGGCAGGGGGCGGCGTCTCCGCGCACCCGATCGGGGCGGCGAGCAGCGCGAGGGCGAGCAAGGTGGCTTTCTTCATGGCCTCGCCCTTTGCTCCGGGCGTGGCGCGAACGCAACCCATGGCAGTGTGTCCGCGCCTTCGTGTCACAGACTCTTTTTGCCTCACGAAGTCAGGCAGAACGCGACCGTTGCGTCGTGACGGCTGCGGGTGGGCGGCGTAGCGTCGCCGCACCATGTCTCACGCCCGCTTCACCGTCCCCCTTCTCTTTTCGATGATCGTCGGCGTCGGTTGCAGTGGAAGCGGCGACAACACCGCGTCCTCGTCGTCGGGCGCCGGGGGAGCCAGCTCCACTTCGTCGAGCACGTCGAGCGCCTCTTCGTCGTCCTCCGCGTCGTCGTCGCCCTCGAGCGCGTCCTCGTCCGGTGCCACCGACGCTGGTCCGTCCTCCGCCTGCACGGTGGCCAGCAAGGGGACGAGCGGCGTCGTCCTTCAGGGCACGGTGCTCACCGTGGCCTCGCCCCTCTCGGGCGAGGTCTTCATCGACGGTACGGGCAAGATCGCGTGCGTCGCCGCGAGCTGCGCGTCCACGGCGGGCTACGCGAGCGCCACGGTCCTGAGCTGCCCGGATGCCGTCATCTCCCCCGGCCTCGTCAACGCCCACGACCACACCGAGTACGCCACCGTGGGCCCTGTCACGCACGGCACGACGCGCTGGGCCCACCGGAACGAGTGGCGCACGGGCGCAGACGGCATGCCGAAGCTCCAGGGCGAGCCTTCGAGCACGACCAACAACGCCATCATCGCCGCGCAGGAGCTCCGCTTCGTGCTCGGCGGCGCCACCTCGGTCATCGGGTCCGGGGGCGTGCACGGCCTGCTCCGCAACCTCGCCGCCTATCCGGACGCGACGATGGTCGAGGGCCTGACCGGCCCCACCGTGTACTTCGACACGTTCCCGCTCGGGGATTCGAACGGGACCGAGCTGACGAGCGGCTGCGCCTACCCCAGCCCCATCTCGCCGAGCAGCGCGTTCGCCGGGGGAGCGGCGTTCGCGCCCCACGTGTCCGAGGGGATCAACGCGGCCGCGGAGAACGAGTTCTCCTGCATCTCCGGCTCACTCGGCCTGCTCACGGCGCAGACCGCGGTCATCCATGGCGTGGGGCTGAACGCGAGCGATGTCGCCAAGATGGCGCAGGCCGGGGCGAAGCTCATCTGGTCGCCGCGGAGCAACGTCGATCTCTACGGCAACACCGCGCCCGTCACCGTCATGAAGGCGCTGGGGATCACGATGGCGCTCGGCACCGACTGGCTCGCGTCCGGATCGATGAACATGCTCCGCGAGCTACAGTGCGCGGACTCCCTCGACCAGAATTACTTCGGCGCGCCATTCACCGACCAGGATCTGTGGATGATGGCGACGAAGAACGCGGCGATCGCGGCGCACTACGACACGCAGATCGGCCAGATCGCCACCGGGCTCTTCGGGGATATCGTGGTGTTCAGCGGCGCGACGAAGGATTACGGAGCCGTCGTCCAGGCGGGCGTCGAGGATGTGCGCCTCGTCCTCCGTGCCGGCAAGGTGCTCTACGGGGATGCTGATCTGGTGAGCGCGCTCGCGCCGTCTTGCGAGGCGATCGACGTCTGCGGTTACGGGAGGCAGGTCTGCGTCGACACGCCGGGGCTCGCGCTCTCCGACATCACGACCGCGGCCAGCTCGATCTACCCGCTCTTCTTCTGCAAGGGGACGCCGCCGACGAACGAACCCTCGTGCGTCCCCTACCACGACACGTACCCGACGGGGGAGACGGGCTCGAGCTACACGATGGGTGAGATGACGGGCGATCAGGACGGCGACGGCGTTCCTGACAAGATGGACGACTGCCCGGCCGTCTTCAACCCCGTCCGCCCGATGGACAACATGAAGCAGGCGGACGTGAACACGAACGGCGTCGGTGATGCCTGCGACCCGAAGCCGGCGAACTAGGGATCCCTCTCCACGAGCGCGCGGAGCGTCTCGGCCGCGAGCTTCGCGTTGGGCCGGGCGGCCTCGTAGAGATCGGGCTCGGCCCGGAGCGGGCCCGGCCCCACCGTCCCCTCGCGCTTGCCGAGGATCCGCTCCAGGTCCTCGGCCATCGCGGCCATGGTTTGGTAGCGGTTCTCGGGCCGCTTGCGTGTCGCCGTGACGATGACGGCCTCGATGCGCGGGTCGATGTCGGGCTTCGCCGCGCGCGGCCGCGGGAGCGGCAAGAAGAGGTGCTGGGCCACCAGCGTCGGATCATCGCTCGCGTCGAATGGGAGCGCCCCCGTCACCATTCGGTAGAGGACGATGCCGAGGCCGTAGACGTCGGCGCGGGCATCGACGGGATCGGCGAGCGCCTGCTCGGGCGCGATGTACTGCAGCGTGCCCATCGCCATCCCGCTCTGGCTCAGCTTCTTGCCCTCGCCGAGCTTCGCCATGCCGAAGTCGACGACCTTGAGCGAGTAGGGCGCGCCGCGCTCGCCGACGAGGAAGAGGTTGTCGGGCTTCACGTCGCGGTGGACGATGCCCTTCGCGTGCGCCGCCGCGAGCCCGGACGCCGCGCGGAGGGCCATGGGGACGGCGAACGCGCCCTCCACGATCCCGTCGCGGCGGAGCAGATCGCCGAGCGACTCCCCGTGGAGGAACTCGAGCACGATGTACGAGGCGCCGTCCGCGCGCTCGCCGGCGTCGAGGACCTGGATCACGTTGGGGTGGTCGATCGTGGCCGCGACGTCGATCTCGCGCAGGAAGCGCTCGCGCGAGACCGGATCTCGGGAGACGTCGTTGTTCAGGATCTTCACGGCCACGGCGCGGCGGGTCCGCATGTCCTCCGCGAGGTAGACGCGGGCCATGCCGCCGCGGCCGATGATGCCCTGCACCGCGTAGCGCCCGTCGAGCACGGCGCCCCGGCTGTGGGGGGTGGGGCGGGCGCGGAGGTTCTGGACCTGGGGTACGGCCGTGAGCGCGGCCCCGTCGTGTGGGCAGTTGCGCGCCTCGGGATCGTCGAACCACTGGTGGCAGCGCGGGCAGTGCTTCACGCGGTCATCGTCGGCGCAGCCGCGCCGCGGCTCAAGGGGGACTTCAGAGGTCGACCTGCTCCACGTGCCCCGCGGGCTCCCCGAGGAACCGCTCCGCCACGACCGCGAAGCTCTTGGGCAGGTCCGTCACGAGGAGCGTGAGCCCCCCGCCCGCCTGCCGTGTCGTGGCCTGCCCGCGCTCGGCGAGGAAGGTCGCCACCTCCTCGGCGGTCGCGTGGGCGCTGTCGACCACGGACAAGGGGCCTCCGGCGAGCGCCGTGGCCTCCGCCTCGATCACGCCCCGGAGCAGCGGGTAGTGGGTGCACCCGAGCACGATGCACCGCGCGCCCGCCGCGATGACGGGCTCGAGGTAGCGCCGCGCCACGAGCCGCGGCACCTCGCCCTCCGTCCAGCCCTCCTCGGCGAGCGGGACGAAGAGCGGCGCCGGCTGGCCGATCACCTCCGTCCGGGTGGACAGCGCGGCGATGGCGCGCGGGTACGCGCCGGAGGCGATCGTCCCGCTGGTGCCGAGCACGCCCACGGTGCGCCCTCTGGCGGCCGCCACGGCTGCGCGCGCGCCAGGGAGGATGACGCCGAGCACCGGCAGGTCGAGCTCGACCCGCATCATGTCGAGCGCGACCGCGCTCACGGTGTTGCAGGCGACCACGATCGCCTTGACCCCGCGGGCCGTGAGCACCCGCGAGCAGCCCAGCGCGTAGCGGACGATCGTCTCGGGCGAGCGGGTGCCGTATGGCACGCGGGCCGTGTCGCCGAGGTAGACGATATCCTCGCCGGGGCAGCGGGCGCGCAGCGCGCGGACCACGGTGAGCCCTCCGAGGCCCGAGTCGAAGACGCCGAGCGGCGCGTCGGCGCTCATCCCTCCTCGATCCGGAGGAGGCGCGCGGGCGAGAGCAGGAAGGGCGCGTCGCCCCCGGCGGCGATCGCGGCGAAGGCGGCGCGGATGGCGCCCTCGCGGGCGCGGTGCGTGATGATCACCACGTCGACCGGGCGGCCGTCGTCGGCCTGGCCCTCCTGCACGATCTGCTCGATGCTCACGCCCGCGTCGCCGAGGGCGCCGGCGAGGCGGGCGATGACGCCGGGCCGGTCGGCGACGGGGAAGCGCAGGTAGTAGCGCGAGACGATCTCGGCCATCGGCAGCATCGGGCGGGGGCTGATCGCGATGGCGCGCGTCTGCATGCCAGCCACGCCGGCGAGGATGGACCGCGCCACGTCGAGGATGTCGCTGACCACGCTGACCGCGGTGGGCAGGTCGCCCGCGCCTCGGCCGTAGACGAGGCAGGGCCCCAGCGCGCGGCCGTGCAGGAGGACGGCGTTGAGCACGCCGGAGACGTTGGCGAGCATGCTGGCCTTGGGCACGAACGCGGGGTGGACGCGCAGCTCGATCGCGTCGCCCAGGTCGCGCCCGACGGCGAGGTGCTTGATGACGTAGCCGAAGCGCTCGGCGAAGCGGTGGTCGGCCTCGTCGATCCCGCGGATCCCCTCGGTGGAGACGGCGGCCGGGTCCACGCGTGCGCCGAAGGCGAGCATCGCCAGGACGACGAGCTTGTGGGCGGCGTCGTGGCCGTCGACGTCGAGGGTGGGGTCGGCCTCGGCGTACCCCTTCTCCTGCGCCTCGCGGATGGCCGCGTCGAGGGCCTGCCCGCCCTCGCGCATGCGGGTGAGCACGTAGTTGCAGGTGCCGTTGATGATGGCGACGAGGTGCTCCACCCAGTCGCTGGCGAACCCTTCTCGCAGCGTGCGGATGATCGGGATGCCGCCGCCCACGGCGCCCTCGAACGCGAGATCGACGCGCCGCTCGATGGCCGCCTCCACGAGCGCCGGCCCCCGGTGCGCGAGGAGCATCTTGTTGGCCGTCACGACCCCGATGCCCCGTGCGATGGCCCGCTCGACCAGCGCCCCGGCCGGAGCCTCGCCGCCCATGACCTCGACCACGAGGTCGATGGCCGGGTCGTCGATCACCGCCTCCGGCGACGTGGTGAGGATGCGGCGATCGCACTCGGGGACGCGCTCCTTCTCCAGATCCCGGACCAGGATGCGGCGGACCTCGAGCGGCACGCCGAGGCGCTCCGTGAAATACCTGGCGTTCTCGGAGAGCAGGCGGAGCACGCCGCCGCCCACCGTCCCGCAGCCGAGCAGGCCGATCCGGATGGGTTCTTTGCGCATCGACCGGCGTCGCTCGGTCGCGAGGGCCTCGGGCTCGTCGGGCTGGGTCATGGCGGGCGAGCTTAGACCAGATCTCTCCGAGAGCCCGAGCCCGAGCGCGCGCCCGAGCCCGAAATCCAGAAGATCGGGCTCGGGCTCGGAGAGCTACGCCCGGATGATCCCGGCGCGCACGGCGATCCGCGCAAGCTCGATGACCGTCCTGCAGCCGAGCTTGTCGTAGATGCGGACGCGGTGGGTCTCTACCGTCTTCGGGCTGATCCCCAGGCGGCCCGCGACCTCTCGCGTCGAGAGCCCGGTGGCGAAGAGCTCGAGCACCTCGTGCTCGCGCGCGGTGAGCGCGGCGACCGTCCCCGTTCCGGGCCGGTCGGCGCGGCGCATGGCGCGGAGGACGATGTCGTGGAGGATCGGGCTGAGCGGCGTGCCCCCGGCCGCGGCCTCCCGGATCCCGGCCACCACCGCGGTGATCGGCGACGACTTCAGGAGATAGCCCTGCGCCCCGGCGCGCAGGGCCTCCGCGACGCGGATCTCGTCGTCGCTCGCGCTGAGGACGACGACGCGCGACTCCGGGAGGGCGTCGCGGAGCGCGGCGATGAGCCCGGGGCCGTCGCGGTCGGGGAGGGAGAGGTCGACGAGCAGCACCTCGGGCCGGAGGGCCTGGGCGCCTGCGAGCCCCTCCGCGGCGGTGGCCGCGTCGCCGACGATGACGATGTCGTCCGCGCCGGCGCCCGCGAGCGCGGCGGTCAAGCCCTCGCGGACAACCGGGTGATCGTCGATGAGAAAGACACGTAAGGACGGTGCACCCGGCTTGAGCATGGATCCCCCCGAGCTGAAAAAGAGGATGACGGCAAACGGACCCGTCCGTCAAGGACGGCAGAAGCCCTGCCGCCCGTGCTCGATTCCCGGCGCGCTGCTGCCCCGGCATGGACGCCCGCTCGGTCCGCTCTCGCGCCCGCATCGGCGCGTTCTCGACGCATGGTTCCGGTGATTCCCGACGAGGAGGGAGGACGGCTTTTCGATAGGCTGAGGACCTACGGATGATCGACCGGGGAGGATGAGTCGATATGCAGGAGAGCTCCAGCCGGAAGGTGCGTGTCTATCTCATTGATGATCACCCGATCGTCCGCGAAGGGTTCGCGAGGGCCCTGGCCGACGCGCCGGACATCGTCGTGGTCGGGCAGGCCGACACCGCCGCGGACGCGCTCAAAGGGGCGCCGTTCGCGACTCCGGACGTCATCCTGGTCGACCTGAACATGCCCGATCGGGACGGGATCGAGCTGGTCGGCGCGCTGCACGCGCGCATGCCGGAGGCGAAGCTCCTGGTGCTGAGCGCCTACGACGACGAGTTCCGCGTCGCCGAGGCGCTGCGCGCGGGGGCACACGGCTACCTGGTCAAGACCTCGAAGATGTCCGAGGTCATCGAGGGCATCCGCCGCAGCGCCGCCGGCGGCGCCGCGCTCTCGCCCCGCATCGCGGGCGCGGTGGTGCGCGCGATGCGCAAGCCCTCGGGGCAGGGTACCGGCGCGCTCGACGCGCTGACGACGCGCGAGCGGCAGGTGCTGCGGCTGCTAGCGATGGGGGTCTCGACGCGCGAGGCGGCCGCCCGCCTCACCATCAGCCCGAAGACGGTGGAGACGCACCGGGTGCGGATCTACACCAAGCTCGGGTGCAAGAGCGCGGTCGAGCTCACGCGCATCGCCGTGCGCACGGGGATGATCGAGGCCTGAGCTGCCCTGCGCCGCGGCAACGATCGACGCCGCCGCGGCGACAATCGGGAGCGCCCCCGCTCATCCTCCGAGCGCGGCGAGCGCGATCCCCGGCACCTTGAGCCAGCTCGGCGACGTCTCCATCGCCACCATCTTCTCGGCCACCACGTGCGACTTCTTGTGCGTGACGAACCAGGGCGGCTTCGGCGTCACCGTGAGCGGACCGCGCAGCACCGCCTTCTCGATGCCCTCGAGCATGAAGGTGTTGTGCACCCAGCCGAGCCCACCCTGGATGTCCTCCAGCGTCGACGACGGGTGTGCGCCCCACGGCGGCGTCACCGTGGCGTAGACGAGCGCGCTCCAGTGGTTCACGCCCACGGCGCCGTAGCGCAGATCGGCGATGGAACGGGCGAGCGCCGCGGCGACCTCTGGGTCTTTCTCCGTCGCGGGGTGGATCATCACGACCGCGCTGAGCGTGCCCCAGAGGCGGTCGTTGGCGAAGGCGGTCGCGGCCGCGAGGAAGGCGGCCGGGTCCTTCTCGTCGAGGGTCGTCTCGCTCAGGATCGGGCAGAACGGCTCCGTGACGAAGAGGCGCTCGTCCTTGTCCTTGCTGTCGAGCCCGAAGACGAGCGCCCACGGTAGCTCGTCCTTCCCCGCGGTGCCGAGCTTCTCGCCCCGGTCGCCGGCGAGGCGCTCGTAGCGCTCGAACGCGCCCGGGTAGTAGGCCCGGCGCGGCGGCACGCCGGCGAGGATGGCGCGCACCTTGCCGAGCAGCGCCTCGCGCTGCGGCCAGGCCTTGGACGTGATGATCATCTTGGCTGCGTTGCAGTTGCAGGAGGCGTTGTTGGCCACCATGCTCGCGAGGTTCTGCGCGACGAAGTCGAGCTCGCCCTCGCTGAACCGGCCCGGGACGAAGATCACCGGCGTGACGCAGCCGAGCTCGCTGGTGATGCGCTTCTTGTTGACCGGATCGTGCGCGGCCTTGCGCCGATCGCGCTCCGGCCCGGGAGGGCCCCAGACGATCGAGATCATGGGTGCGGTCGGAGCCGGTGATGTGGATGTCGTCGACGCCCTCGTGGGTCGAGAGGTAGGCGCCCACCTCGCCGGCGCCGTAGGCGACGCGCAGGTACCCCGCCTCGACGAGGGGACGGAAGGCCTCCTCGTAGAACGGGCCGAGGTACTCGTTGACGGGGTTCATCTTGAGGAGGCACACGCTCCCGTCGACGAACATCTTGTAGAAAGCATCCATGGGCGGGATCGACGAGACGTTGCCCGCGCCGAGGATGAGCGAGACGGCCCCTTCCGGGTCCTTCCGGTCGTAGAACGATGCCTGCTTCTCGCGCACGCCGGCGGTGGTGACCTCCGGCAGCATGCGCACGTCGCAGCTGAACCCGGTGAACAGGGCGCTGTCGAGCGCGTCGCCGGGGAAGACAGGGGCGAGGGCGCGGCCGTCCGCGCTCTCGCGGACGGGGCGGGGGAGGCGGGGCTTGCCATGGGCGGCGATGTCGTCGAGCGATCGCGCGAGCAGGCGGGCGTTCCGGATGGTCGGGAGCGGGCCGGCGAGCAGCTCCTCGCTCGACGGGGGCGCGCCGGCGGGCAGGCCCTTGGCGCGGACCGCGGCCTCCAGCCAGCGGGGCGCGACCTCGGCGATGCGCGGGATGCAGGCGCGGAGCAGGCCTGCGCGGGCGGAGGGCGATAGCCGCGCGAAGGGGCGGGCGCGGTCCTTCAGGACCGCGATCGCCTCGTCCATATCCTTGCGCGGGCTCTCCTTGCGGCTCTGCGCGCTGGCGCTCATCTCCATGGAAGCGGACGTCATGTGGCGAAGGTACCACAGGTGTCGCGGGCGGCGCGGGCGCTGAGCGGGACGGCGACGAAGCTGGTGAGCGCCGCGAAGGAGAGCCACGCGCCCGGCATGGCACGGTCGCCCGTATTCTGGATGAGGAGCGTGCAGATGAGGGCGGTGAAGCCGCCCGCGGTCGTCGCCACGCTGTACGCGAGGGAGAACCCGGCCGTGCGCACCGCCGGCGGGACGATCTCGGTCAGGTAGCAGACCATCGCGCCGTTGTAGGCGGCGTAGAGGAAGGAGAGCCACAGCTCGACGGCGAGGAGGCGGCCCGTGCTGGGCGCCGATGCCAGCCAGGACAGCGCGGGGTAGCTGGTCGCCGCGGCCAGCGCGGCGCACGCGACGAGGATGGGGCGGCGTCCGATGCGGTCCGACAGGGCGCCGGAGATCGGCAGCCAGAAGAGGTTGCTGGCGCCCACGGCGAGCGTGACCCAGAGGCTCTCCACGTCCCCGAGGTGGAGAGCCATGCGCCCGAACGTCGGGGTGTACGCCGTGATGAAGTAGAACGACACGGTGGTCATCATGACCAGGCCGACGCCCGCCAGCACCACGGGCCAGGAGGCGGCGAGCGTCGCCAGCGCCTCGCGCCCCGTGGGGCGGTGCCGGCGCGCGAGGAAGGCGCCCGTCTCCGGCAGCGATTGGCGCATCCGGACCGCGAGCGGGAGGATCAGGCAGCCGACGAGGAGGGGGATGCGAAAGCCCACCCGGTCCATGGTCTCCGGCGGCAGGGAGCGCGTGAGCATCGCGCCCAGGAGGGCGGCGAAGACGACGGCGACCTGCTGGCTGGCGGACTGCCAGCTCACGTAGAAGCCCTCGCGACCCGGGGTGGCGATCTCCGCGAGGTAGACCGACACCCCACCAGCTCCACGCCCGCCGACAGGCCCTGGACCAGCCGGCCGAGGAGCACGATCGCGGGCGCCCAGAGGCCGATGGTGGCGTAGCGCGGCGTCAGCGCGATGGAGAGCGTGCCGAGGGACATGAGCCCGAGCGTGAGCGCGAGGCCCGCGCGGCGGCCGGCGCGGTCCACGTACGATCCCAGCGCTACGGCGCCGATGGGGCGCATGAGGAAGGCGGCGCCGTAGGTCGCGAACGAGAGGAGGAGGGAGGCACGCTCGTCGCTCGCGGGGAAGTAAGCGCGGCCGATGGCGGCGGCGAAGTAGCCGAACACCATGAAGTCGTACATCTCGAGGAAGTTGCCGCCGCACACCCGCGCGACGTCCACGATCCTGGGTGCACGGCTCGAAGGATGCACTCGTCGCTCTTCCATGTCCTGCCGCGCACCTCCAGCTACGCGCAGGGCAGGCTCGTCAAGCGGGGCGCGGAGGCAAGGCGAAAACGGTGGAGGGGCGCCCCGCATCGTGAGGGCGCACCCTGGCCGGCGGTGAGGCAGAGGTCACGCGAGGAGGGTCTGCGGCAATGAGGGCGCGCCGAGCGTCCTCGGATCGAGGCGCTGCGACGCGTCGTTGTTCGGCGCCGTGAGCGGGTCGCCCTTCGCGTTCTCGAGCAGCTTCGCCTCCGCGTCGCGCCGGCGGGCGAGCTGGGTCTTCGGCTTCCCGGGCTTGCTGGGCCAGAGCCGCTCCATCGATCGGAGCTGCGCCGCGATGCCCTTGAGATTGCCCTTGGGCACGCAGCTCGCGGATCGCGCGCATCTCACGGCGGCTGTCGCCCTTCATGCCCGGGCCGCGGTTGAAGATGAGCGAGAGCAGCGCCCCCTGGGCGTCGAGCGGCAGGTTCTCGACTCCGGGGAAGGCCTGTTGCGTCTGCCTGTAGTACTTCGGCACGTCGATGGCGAAGAACACGGCGCTCGCCGCGGTCCACGGGATCGAGATGTCCTTGAGCCCCGCGATGAGGGGTTTCGCCGCCGCCCCGTGGATGCCGACGCACGCCTTGAGCCGGTTGAAGATGGACGGGGAGAGGCGGTTACCCCAGTCCGCCTGGAACTCCGACGCGGAGGACTGTCCGATGTCGTAGCCGACGCCGATCGTCACCCCGGAGCTGAACCCCGGCCACTCCGGGTGGATCGCGAACTTGTCGTACCACTTCTCGCCGCCGCCGACCTCGTAGTCGAGGATCAGCTGCTTGGCCGCAGGCGTCAGCGTGAACGCAGGCATGGGACGCGCCTCCTCGCCGGATCAGTCAGTAGGTGTGCGGCGGTGGGCCGCTGCCGAAGAAGTTGACGGCGGAATTTCCCTGGCCGACGACCGACTGGCCGACCCCGACGCCGCTCGCGATGCTGGTGGGCACGCCGCCGGTGGCGAGCTTGGCGAGGCCGACGGCCGCGCCGCCGTAGTAGCCGACCTGCTTGGCCCCAGGGGCCCCGCTCGCCGCGTAGGCCTTCACCCCGACGCCCGCCGCTTGAAGCGCCAGCTTCACTCCCGTCTTCAGCTCGCCCTTGCCGGAGACGAAGCCGGTGATGGTGCCGGCCCAATCGAGGGCCACCTTCGTGTCCTGGAACCAGGCGGGGAGCTCGGATCGGCTCGCGGACCCGGCGCGCCCGATGGGGTTGCCGCCGATGAGGACGTTGGCGCACCCGTCCTGGATCTTGCCCGCGCACTGCGTGGCGTCCCCTTTGCGGGACGCGTTCCACCCCTCGATGAACACGGTGTCGCTGCCTTCGGCGATCGTCTGGCCGCTGTGGCACTTGACCGGATCGCTCATCCTCGCGGCCTTGGGCTGCCCGGGGCCGGTGAAGACCGTGTGCGCGCCGTCGGCGATGTCGCCCGCGTTGGGCGCCGAGACGTGGCTGCCGATGGTCTCGCCGACCGACTCTGCGACGAGCGTCGACCCGATGACGGTGCTCGCCGCGCCCGCGACGACCATGGCCCCCGCGACCACGCCGAGGCCCGCGAGCGCGACGGGCGCCGCGGCGACGAGCGCCACGCCGATCGCGACGCCGGCGAGGGCGCCCAGGAGGCCGCCCCCGAAGCGGTGCGTGTGCTCGACCGGATCCCCGACGCGCGCGGCTCGCTCCAGGCCCATGGATCACCTCTCCCTGAACTTGGCGGTGGAAAGCGTCTTGCTCATGAGCTTCTCGCAGTCCTCCGCGTTCTTGGCGTAGCTCGACGCGGTGAAGACGACGACGCGCCCGTAGTACGCGACGAACGCGATGTGGTGGAACATGGCGTGCGCGTCGTCGACCCAGCGGATTCTTGGCCTCCACCGCCGGCAGGTTGCCGATGACGCTCGCCCTCCGGCCGAGCAGCTCGAACCCGCGGAGCGTCTGGGAGTGCTCCGTGAGGTGCTTCTCGGCGAAGTCCTCGAGCGACTGCCCGTCGGCGAGCTGGAAGCGGGTGACCACGATCCCGAAGTTGGACCCGTCGGGCGCGGGGCGGCCCAGCACGTTGATGGTCTGGTCGCGCCAGCTCCCCGGCAGATCGAAGACGCCCTCGTCGATGTTGTAGAGGCCCACGCGTCGCCCTCCTCAGCTCCCGAGCCGGATCACCGCCTGCGGGCGTGCCTCGCGGACCAGCTCCCGCGAGCCCGTGGCGATGACGAGCTGGTTGTCGAACCCGAGCTGCCCGAGCCCCGAGACGAAGGGGAGCACGGCCTCGCTCGCGATGTGCTTCTCCGGCGTGTCCACGAGCAGGATGGAGCGCGCGAGCCCGATGAAGAGCGAGGTCGCCGCGAAGATGAGGGCCTGCTGCTCGCTCGCCGACAGGTCCTCGATCCCGACCTCCGTGCCGTCGTCGCCGACGAAGAAGGCCTCGCGCCCGGCGTGGGTCTTGCGCAGGCCGCCCGGCGTTCGCCGGACGGGAAACGCGGCGAGACGCCGCTCGAGCTCCTTCGGCCCGGGGCCCCCGTCCAGGTAGAGATCCATCAGGAAGCGCGGCAGGACGGCGTATTTGAACAGCTCCTTGCCGAGCCGGAGCCCGCGCTGATCGGCCGGGGAGAGCGCCGACGATCCGGTCGACCCGCGCGCGAGCGTGCGATGCTCGTGGAAGTACTCGAGCTTGGGCGTCTCCGGCGTATGATCATATGCGGAGAGCAGGGCGACGAGGCGCGCGTCGTGCGCGGTGCTCGGCGGGATGCTCGGGGAGAGGATCGACTCGCTCGCGATCTCGGGCTTGTCGACGGCGAGGCGGGCGCGCTCGTCGTCGGTGAGCCACCAGTCGATCCGGATCTTGGCGGCGGCCGCGCCGCGCTTGACGTAGGGCGCCGGCGAGCGCCGCGGACCGTAGGGGGCAACGTCCTCCTTCGCCGCGGCGATGGCGTCGAGGAAGCTCGTTTTGCCGGCGCCGGGCGGCCCCGTGACGAGCACCGTGTCGAGCGGGCGCCCCGTTCCCGGGTCGGTCAGATCGAACGTGCGATCGGGCAGGCCCCGGACGCCGGCAGTGGTGACGCGCGCGATCTTCATGCGTGCCGTGATCCCTTCACATCACGGGCGCGTAACGCATCGCCTCGACCATGGCCTCGGCGTTCTTCGCCGCCTCGGCCTTGGCCGCGGCCTCCTTCGCGGCCTTCTCCTGCGCCTCCTTCTCCGACTCGGAGGGTGGGAGCGGCTGCCCGTTCCGCGCCGCGGCGACCGCCTCGGGCCCCGGGTTGATGAGCACCTTCGGCGCGTCGATGACGATGTAGTCCCGCGTGATGTAGATGGTGGACGCGTTGCCCACGCTCACCGTGAGCTTGGTGTCGGACGAGAACGCGTGGGTGTCGGCGTGCGATTTCCACGTCTGCTTCGTCTCGAAGGTGTGGTCCCCCTCCTGCGCGGTGATGGTGATGTCCTTCGCGACGGTGTGCGTCTGGCTCTGCATCACCGTGACGTCGCGGTTTCCCGTCACGGTGAGGGCCTCGTTCTTGTGCACCCGCTCGGTGTTGTTCCCGCCCACGAAGCTCGTCCGGTTGGCGAGGACCGTCGCCGACTGGTCGTTCTTGACGAGCGTGTCCATGTCGCGCTCGGCCTGCATGCGCAGCAGCTCCTTGCCGTGCGCGTCCTCGAACATGAGCTCGTTGTAGCCGCCGCCGCCGCCCGTCGAGTTGCTCTTCCACCCGCTCTGGGTCTTGTTGTCGGGGAGCTTGTACGGCGTCTTCTGCAGGTTCGTGTACACGCGCCCGGTGATGATGGGCCGGTCAGGGTCGCCGCCGAGGAAGTCGACGAGCACCTCCTGCCCGATGCGCGGGAGGCTCGACCCGCCGTAGCCGCTGCCGCCCCAGGGCTGGCTGACGTGGATCCAGCAAGAGCTGTTCTCGTCGTACTTCCCCTCGCGGTCCCAGTGGAACTGGACGCGAACGCGCCCGAACTCGTCGGTGTGGATCTCCTCGCCGGCCGGGCCGACCACGGTCGCGCTCTCGACGCCCTGCGTCCTCGGCTTCTCCGTCTTGAGGGGCGGGTGGTAGGGGAGATCGGCGTGCACCACCTCGGCGTGGAGGTCGACCTCGCTCTCCGAGTCGCCCGTCAGGCCCACGGAGAGGACGAGGTGCTTGGTCATGTCGCCGACGTCGCTGCGGGGGTGGTTCATGATCCGCAGCACCGTGCCGGGGGCGAGGTCGAGCACGCTGGAGTGGAACGTGGTGCGCTTCGACTCGCTCCGCTTCGCGGCGAGCCGCTTCTGCGCGATCGTCGCGGCCTCCTTCTCGTCGCTCCGGGTCTTGCCCCGGTCGTCGGCGTGGGGCGTGGCGCCGCCTCCCTCGCTGCGGAAGAGGAACGCGCCGGGCACGTAGTGGAAGCGCTCCAGCTTGGCCTCGATCCCCTCGCCCCCGGAGGCCTCGCCCTTGAGGGGGTACGTCGGCGGAAGGCGGTAGTCGTGGTCGCGCACCGTGACCTTCCCCGGCCGGACGCGCTGGTGGACCGTCACGTTGGTGACGTGCTCCTGGTATTCGCCGCGGTTGGGCTTGTCGACGAAGGGGATTGGCATCGGCCGCGCTTCGTTCTTCTGCGGCGCGTCGTTGAGGACGAGCTTGGTCTCCTGGCCCTCCTGACGGAAGTGGAACGAGACGCCGACGTCCTCGAGCAGACGGGAGACGAAGTCGAAGTCGCTCTCCGCGTACTGGACCCTGTACTTTCGCTTCTTGTACGCCGAGGCATCGAGCTTCATCTCCGGCTCGATTCCCCACTCCCCCAGCACCTTCTCGACGATCTCGATCTCGGTGAGCTGCTGGAACATGCGGTGGTTGCGGCGCTGCGTCAAAAGCCAGAGCGTCGGTACGATCGTGAGCTGGTACGTGGAGACGCCGTGATCCTCGACGGCCACCTGCAAGCAGTTCGAGCAGAGGCCGTGCCACTCCCGGGAGCCGCCGTTCTGCAGCGCGATGCGGAAGCTCGCTTCCTTGCCCACCACTGCGTCGAAGTCGATGTTCGGGTTCTTCGACAACGCGGTGAGGGTGACGTTGAACAGCTGCGACATCCCGTCCTGCACGCCGAAGTGGCGGACGTCGAGCGCGTCGCCGGAGGCTACGGTGACTTCGAGACTGTTCGCGCTCATGGGCTGTCCTTTCACGCCCCGCGCCGGCGCGCGGAAGCCAGGGTCAAGGGGAGCGACGTCGCTCGATCACCCGCGCCACGGCCAGCACCAGCAAGGATTGCGGGTGCGTCTCGTGCTGATCCTCCTGGGTGCGAAGCTCGACGACCATCACGGACCGGAACTGGCTGAAGAGTGGCAGTCGCATCGAGAGCGTACCGGGCAGGTATGCAGGGATCGGCTCGCCACCTACGCCCGCGAGCTCGGCGCGGATCCGAGCTTCCGAAAAGACGCTCTTTTTGCGGTAGTGTCGGCCGTCGAGGAGCAGCTTGTCAACGGCTTCTGCAGGTAGCCCGGCGGCACCGAGCGCACGCTCTGGGCGAATGCTTGCTCGACGCGCCGTGTAAAACCCTCCGCCACGTCGTCGGGGAGCGGCCACTCGCCCTTGAGGGCGTCGGTCGCCTCCGTCACCAAATCGCGGAGCTTCTTGTCGCCGCCCATCAGAGGAGCGACGCATGTGATGGTCGCCCGGAGCGCCTCGCGCTCGTCGAAGCTGAGGGCGAGATCCCCCGCGACGACGGCGAGAGGGGGGAGGTAGGCGCCCTCTTCGTCGCAGGCCTCCTCGACGGCGCGGTCGATGCGCGACGCGTCGAACGGCTCCGAGCCGATGACGCGCAGCACGTCGCGCCTGTCCCGCTCCGCCTGCTCGGCCTGCGGGTCGCGCACGGGGACTCTGCCCCTGATCCACGCGTCCGGGCCCGCGCGCGGCGCGAGCCTGTCGCGGAACGCCGCGGCGCCCCGGAGCCGCCGCGGGAGCGCCGGCTCGAACCAGAGCAGGTCGAGCATCTCGCGCGGGCGCGTCAGGGTCCGCGCGGGCAGGGGCTCCGCCCCGGGGCCGGCCGCGTTCGTCGCCGGAGATTCGGCCTTGGCGGCGGCTGCGTCCGAGGCTGCCGCCGCGCCGAGCTTGGCGGCGTCCGCCCATACGGGTGGAGGGGGCCGGACCTCGCCCATTTTGAGCGCCTGAGCCGGGGGAAATGGGGGTCTCCCCCCATCTTGACCGGTGGCGGCTCCATGGCGAGGGGAGGCGGAGGGCCGAAGCGAACCGGCAATGGCGCCGGGGGGTACGCGGGATCGGGGATGGACGGGGCCAACGGGGCCGAGAATCGCCGACGCAAGCGGGGCGTCCGCGCGTGCCAAATCCGAGCCGGTCACTGGCGGCGGCCCGAAGGCGATCCGCTGTGGAGGCGTCACCGGGATCTGCGGCACCGACGGACGCGGGGCGCGTAGCCACGCGGGTGAGGCGTCGCCGGTTGCCTCCCCCGGCGGCGGAGGCGAGGACGCGAGCCGCTGCGCGCGATCCGCGGCCGCTGCGGCCACCGCGCGCTCCACGACGCTGTCGCCGAGCACCGTGTCGATCGTCTGCCCGAGGCGCGGATCCTTGGTCGGGCGGGGCTGGGGAAAAGGGGCATCGGCGCGGCCGGAGACGGACGCGACTGAGGGCCCGACCATCGTGACCGTGTTGGCCCTCGGCCTGTGCGGCGCCGAGGATCGCTCGGCCTCGGCGCTCGCGCCCAGCGCAACGGCCTCCCCCTGCCTGACCGGCCGCGCGCTGACGAAGGGCAGCGTCGCGGCGCGGAGCGGCCCTTCGTCGCTCTGTGCCGGCAGGGGCGTGGGCCCTTCCTCGTCGGCCAGGAGCTCGGCGGCGTCCATCGACGGGCTGGGTGCCCTCGTCCGACGCCACTCGGCCTCGACCTCGCTCCACGAGAGCGGCCGGCCTACCTTTGCCGTCCCCACCAGGATACGGCCGCGGGCGGCGGGGTGCTCGATCGCGAGCTGGCCGCGCCACGTGAGGGTGCAAAGGGAGCGATCCGTGTCGATCCAGAGCGTGTCGGGCACGAGCGGCAGCTCCTGCGGCGGCGCGCCGGGCCGCTCGACGAAGGCGCGAGGCTCGAACCCCGGCAGGCTGGTGACGAGCCGGGGTGATCGACGTGGAGGTGCTCGAGCACGATGCGCTCGTCGGGGCGCAGCGCGGCCAGCTGCTGGTCGCGCGGCGCCGCCATGAAATACGAGCGATCGATCTGATCCGGCAGCGGCTCGGCCGCGAGCGCGCGCTCCGACCACCGGCCCGCGAACGGGCCGAGCTTCTCCCGGCGCGAGGCCCACACGGACGCGATTGGGCCGAAGCCGACAGGGGCGATGAAGTCGCCGGGCGACGTGATCGAGAGCCCTGGCGGCTGGAGGTTCGGCAGCGCGAGCACGCCGTAGGTGTCGCGTGCGTCGGGCCGCACGCCGACGGGGTTCGTGGTGTCGGGCCCGCCGGCGGCGCGCTCGTACCGGAGCGGGACGCGCGTGAACGGCGGGCCCTCGCGGAGGGAACCGTCGAGCGCGAACAATCGGTCCGCGAACACCTCCACGGACTTGTCGACCTCGCCCACGATCATGCGGGCCACGAGGGATCGCGCCGCTCTCCGCGCGGCGCGAAGGTGTGCCCTACGAGCAGCACCTCGGCCCGCGGCTTCTGCGGCACGAGGTCGTTCGGCGAGTACAAGCTCCGGGCAGGGTCGTCGTTCCAGTGGTTCTCGTACTCGTTCGGGTACTCCTGGTCGGGCGCGAGCTCGGACGTGACCTGTGCGAGGGCGTAGGTCGCCTTGCAGACGACCGTGAGCACGAACGATTCACGCCGCGGCTGCCAGATCAGCGAGGCCGTCCGAAGCTTGGACACCGAGAGAACGTCCATGGCGAGCCGTGTCGACGGTAACGCGCCGCACACGCGCGAAGCAAGCCAGGGCGCTTCGACGCGCTCCCACGCACCCGTCCGGCCGGTGCTTGGCACCCCCCTTGCCGGCGAGAGCGAGGATGGGATCCAGGGTGAACGCGGTGCTGCTCGACGTCGACGGCACGCTGATCGACGACAATCTCCTTCACGTGCTCGCGTGGAGCCGCGCCTTCCAGCGCCTCGGCTTGCAGATCGATGCCACGACCATCCTGCACGCGATCGGCATGGGCGGGGACCGCCTGGTGCCCGCCGTCCTCGGCGCAGGCGTGGACGAGGCGACGGCGGAGCTGGCGCGCGATCGGCACGCGGCGGAGTACGTCGCCGAGGGGCTGATCCAGCACTGCCAGGTGCTCCCCGGCGCGGTCCAGCTCCTCTCGGCGCTGCGGGCGCGGGGCGTGCGCACCGCGCTGGCGAGCTCGGCCAGGGGCGAGGAGGTGGAGCACTACCTCCGGCTCCTCGGCGGCGAGGACATGGTGGACGCGGTGGTGGCGAAGGAGGATGTCCCCGCGACGAAGCCGTGCCCGCACGTCTTCGCGGTCGCGCTCGAGCGCCTGGGGAAGCCGGAGAACGCGCTGGTCGTCGGGGACACGGTGTACGACGTCGCCGCCGGGGCCAAGCTGGGCCTGCGCTGCGTCTGCGTGCTCACCGGGGGGATCGAGCGGCAAGTGCTCGAGGGCGCGGGTGCAGCCGCCGTGTACGACAGCCCGGCCGCCGTGCTGGAGGATCTCGATCGCCTGCTCTCCGCGCCGGCGCTCGCCGCGTAGGTACGACGGAGCTGCGCCCCGGGCCCCGGCGCCCACCCCACGGGCTCACCCCCGCGTGCGCGGGGACCACCGAGCCTCCATCCATGCCCGTGGGGCGGAGCGCGGCTCACCCCCGCGTGCGCGGGGACGACCTGATCCTCGTCGACCTGGGGCCGCCCATCGACGGCTCACCCCCGCGTGTGCGAGGACGAGACTTCATGAAGACGTACGCGTAGCACACTTCACCCACCGAAGCCTCACCGCTGCGGCGCGTTCAACGTGCGCGCTGGATCGATAGGAGGCCGAAGCCGAACGCCTTGCCTGGCCCGATGCCGTCGGTGAGCGCATGCCGGAACGTGCCCGGATCGCCCACGGCCAGGATGCCTTCGAAGATGGCCCCGCCGAACGTGAGGTCACGATGCCCGCCCCCCGAGCGAGCGGGTAGCTCGACGGTGCGGACATCCTCCACGCGGAAGCCCGCTCTCTCGGCGTGGCGGTGAAGCCAGGCGAGGCGCCCCTCGTCGCCCCGGACCGGCACGCGCCGGCCGTTCTTCGTCCGCGTACCCGTCGCCGCGTCGAATCTTCGGGATCCGCTTCGTGGTGTTGGCGCGGAGGCGGAACACGAAGCGATCTCCCGTCGCGATGCGCTCCCGCTCGTGGTCGACCTCGCGCACCGCCGGGTTCTCGGCCGTGCCGGACGCTTCAATCTCGAAGTCGTCCCGGAGATTCGAGGAAGTAATCGGGAGGCAGCCTCGTGAAATCGGGCCGCGCCGAGCTGCTGGACGAAGAGCACGAAACGGCCGCGCCTGTCGTCCTCGTCGAGGCGGTGAAGGACGCCGTGCTGCTTGCGCGCCGACGGGCCGGAGTCGTCGGGGAACGCGCGCATGACCGTCCGATGAAGAGCAACGGCATCCGCGAGGTCGTCGCGCACTGCGCGAGCGGTCGGGTTGAGGAAGGCTCGGGTGAGGTACATCGCGCGGTCCCTTCAGCGGCTGGGCCGGCGCGCGAGCGCCACGATCGAGGTCGGCGTCGCCGCTTCGGGAGGCAACGCCAGCGCTTCAGGCTCGATCCACGTCCGACGAACGAAGCGGCGCGCGAAATGGCGCGCGTTGGGACGAAACGTGAGGGGCTGGTCCTGGTGGGCTTCGCCCTCACCGTGGGCACACTCGACGACGAGGCCGACCCGCTCCACGGGCGGCGTGCGGCTCGGCCATGGCGCTCCGCGGAGCGCGGCTTCGGGCTCCAGCTCGGCGAGCCCGGCGCGGACCGGGAGCGAAGGCGCGCACGCACGGCGCCCGAGGAAGAGAGGCCAGCGAGGCGCGCCGAGGGCATGGTCGATCGCCGCCGCGAGCGTGTGGTCTCCGTAGCCGAGGGCGACGAGGAAGCTCGCGTCCTGGAGGTAAGTCCTTTGCGTGAGCACCGTCCCGCTGGCCCCGTGCACGGAGTGCGGCCGTCCGCGGAACGTCCCGCCTCCTGCGGTGTGGTAGTCGCGGAGGAGCGTCGCCCTTCGGTCGACGCGCACCCCCATCCGAGCCGACGCGAGCCTGGCGAGCATCGCGTCGTCGTCGCGCGGCATGCCGAGCGCAGCTCCGACCAGCCCAAGCACGCCGCTCTTGGAGGGCTCGCCTTCCGTGTCCCGGTCGGTGAAGCGGCTGCGCGTGCCCCAGGACTGGAGCGGCCCCTCGAGCCGGAGCAGCACGCTCACCGTCATGCTTCGCCTCCGAAGGCGGCGGTGATCGAGGCGTCGATCAGCGCGTCCAGCGACCCTCGGTCCTTTGCACCGACGCGCTCCGCCAGCGCCGCGGAGAGCGACGCGGACTCGTCCACCAGGACGAACGAGAGATCCTTGCGGCCCTTGCTCCCGTAGACCTTCTCGAGCGCCACGAGGTGGGCGCCGAGCTTCTCGACCGACCGTGAGATCAGAATCTCCGCGCTCCCCCGCCCGCACGGGATCGACGAACGCGTTGGCGAGCGAGCGCGGCTCTGCCCCGTCCCGCACGTCGGCGAGGACGAGGGAGGGCAGGTTCTGCGCGGCCATCGAGCTTCTGCTTGCCGCTCGGGATGGCCAGGACGGCCGCGCGGATGAAGGCCGCGGCCGTCTCGCGTGCCTGCTCCTTCGCCGCGCCGTCGCCGCCGAGGTTCCGCATGAGCTCCGCGGTATCGAGGACCAAGTAGCGGTAGAAGCAGGCAGAGTTGAACGCGATCGTCCCCATCATGTCGCTCCCGGACGTGTCGTCCCTCTTGAGGTCGTCGATGGCCGTGTAGAAATCGAGCTCGATCGAGACCCGGTGCGTCGAGACGGCGTGCGCCACCTGACAGGACGGGTCGACGTTCCACTCGGGCGCGTCCGCGATCATCCTGCCGAAGAGCGCGAGCTCGGGCGTCCTCGTGCCGTCGGCCAGCAGCTTCGTGACGGCCTGCGCGACCTCGACCGGCGCGTCGTCCCTGGCCTCGGCCTTCGCCACCCTCTTCGACTTGCGCCTCGCGCTGTCCTTCCTGCCGTTCCCCTCGGGCTCCGACGCCTCCGCCGGCGCGAGCGCGTCGAGGTGGTCCACGACGATCTCGGCCAAGCGCTCCACCGCGCGCGAGGGGATGAAGAGGAGGTACTGCGTCTTCCACTCCTTGTCCTCTTCGGCCTTGATCTTGGCGCCTGCGAGGGCGCGTGCGACCGCGATCCTCGCGCGCGCCTCGGCCACCCCGGAGCGCGCCGCGACGATGGCGGCGGCGCGCTCCACGATCCGCTTCGTGCGGTCGGCGCGGTGCTCCAGCGGGACGAGGGCGTGACGCTCGAACGCGTCACGCATGGATCGCTTCAGGCACTGGCTCGAGATCCGGGCTCGCCGCACGCCGCCCAGCTCGCAGTCCTTGGGGGAGCCGGTGTCGTCACGATTCAGGTTGGAGGGAGCGAAATTCTGGACGATGTGCAGCTCGATCTTCATCGGGTGGCCTCGTTCTCGCCGACGGCTGCGGGGGTCGGTGAAGCGGGCGGCGCGGCCTCCACCTGGCGCCAGAAATCGCGCGCGAGCCGATGCTGAACGCTTTTCTCGTGGTGACGCCAGGAGCACAGGTCGTCGAGGAGGAGGTCCCAATCGAGGGCGACGCCCTTCGCGCGAGCGAGCGAGACGGCGTGCCGAACGGGCTCGGCCAAGTCGTCCGCGTGCGCGTCGAGGAGGGCGACGAAACGCGCGCGCGTGCCCGGGTTGTCCTTGCCCTGCCTACCTTCGCTCGTACCGTCGTTGATCTTGCGGAAGGCGTGTCCCAGCGAGATCCCCTCCGCGTGCTCGGGATGCAGCGCGAAGAGCGCGCCGACGAGGAAGAGCATCCGCTCCTGGAAAAGGTCGGCCTCCTCTGGCACGAACCGCATCACGTGGGGACACGCGCTCGCCGAGATCCCGGTTGGATGCTGCAGGCTGCGGCGCAGCGCAGCGAGGGCGCCTCGGTCCTTGGCCCGGGGATCGGCGAGCTTCAGGAGGTAGGAGACGAAGCTGGTTCGCTCTCCGCGCTCCGGCAGAGGAGCCTCGGTCATGTGGAGGATCCTCGGGTAGGCCGAGCGTCGTCGTGTGGAGCGGACGAGGGCGAGGCGGGCGCGGGCAGCTCGTCGGCCAGCGCGCGGCGGAGCTCGCGTTCGGCCATCGTGCCAGCCTGCAAGGCGCGCGCGGTGGTCCCCAGCGCGCGGCTCGCGTTGCGGACCACCTCGCAGGCGACGTCGCGCAGGGCACCGCGCCACGTGGCGAGCACGCGGTCGATGTCGGTCGCGCGCCCGAGCCGCTCGAGCCATGCCGGGAAGCGGGCGCCGAGCGCGCCCCAGTAAGCGGTCATTGCGCCGAGCGCCTCGCTCAGCCTCGCGACGTCACCCTTGTGCGCCTCACGCCCGCCTGGAGCCAGTGCGGTCCCCGAGAGCACGCGGAGGACCTGCCTGTCCAGGGCGGCGCCGAGCTGCCTCGGCCTCCTCGAGCGCCCGTCGCAGGATGGCCATGCGCGGCCCATCGACGAGGAGCGGAGGCGGCAGCGGCATTCGCTCCGCGCGCCAGAGGCGGATCGACGCCTGGTTGCTAGCGAGGCCGAGCAGATCGATGGAGAACCGCGCCGATCGAGGGATCGTGCTCTTGGAGATCAGCTCCGCGAGCTGCTCGCACGCCAGAGGGCGCCGGCGCTCACCCTTGCCGGTCGCCAGGTCGAAGAGCGCGCCGGCATCTCGCCACGCGCCGCGATCGCGGTCGATCCGCACGGCGAAGGGCGGGCGCTTCGGAGCTCGGACGACGTAACCGAACATCGGATCGGCGTACTGATCGTCCATGTCCTCGCCCGCCGCGGTGACGACGTCGCGGACGACGACGTTGCCGCGCGCGTCGCGTGTGGGTACGAGCCGGACGCGGCGCGAGGGCCAGACCAGGTGGTCGACGAGCCCGCACGGCGAGCGCACCGCGCGCCGGATCGGATCCACACGCTCCCAGGGCGGGACGTCGGCTGCTGGCCGCTCCCGTCTCCAGATCAGGTTCAGGAGCAACGTCTCGTGGAGCGAGCTGCCTCGGAGCAGCACCACCGCGCCGCCGCGAAGGTTGCCGGACTTGCGCGACTCGGCGTCGTTCTGGATACGCCCCCCCGGCGTGAACGCGAGGTAGCCGAGCAGCGCCCGCGCGGCGTGCGCGGGCTCGATCGCGGCGTCAGGAGGCTCCGGCTCGAAGAGCTGCGTGGCCGCCGAATGCTGCGACGTCTCCAGCGACAGGCGAAAGGCGGCCGTCGCCTCGGGAGCCTTGCCGCGCTCCCTCTGCACGACGTCCTCCAAGCGGCCCACCTGCAGGAAGGGACGATCGACGTGGAAGAGGTCGAAGCGCCCTCGCCACGTATCGAAGTACGCGCGGACCCGCCCCGTGTCGAAGCGACCCGACTCCCAGAGGGTGCGCCAATCGTCGATGGTGCGCGGCGCGAAGACCCGGTGAAGGATGGCGAGCAGCACACGATGGAGCGTCGCCGTCGCCAGCGGCGACTCGTCGTGGACGGCGGCCAGGGTGTGCGCCTCGACGAGGGCCACGTCGAGCCCCACGAGAGCGCGGCTGCCGTCGCGTCGCTCGCACGGGATCCACGGCTCGTGCACCAGATCGAAGCGGAACGCGTCGGGGCGTGGCGTGGCGAAGGCGAGTGCCTGGGCCTCCTCGCGGACGAGCACGCTGGGATCATCCCTCCCCGAAATCCGCCCCGGTGGTGTCCATCGCGAAGTGGACGAGGCTATGTCCGACGCGCGGGCCCCCGCCATGCGCAGGGTTGCGTACACAACAATGCCCCGTGGCAATCGGACGCGCGTTCCGGCGGGTCGGGGTCGATTTACCCTCGACGTCGTGGGAAAGCGGAGCAGGACGGAGACCGTCGTCGCCATACTTCAAGCATTCCTGAAAGAACGGACGTGGAAGCAGGCCGAGCTCGCGCGACACGTCGGCGTTGGAGTCGACGTCCTGCGCAGGCACCTGATCGAGCTCGAGGACAGCGGCCTGCCGCTCGCACACGAGAAGGAGCACCCCCACATCTACTGGAGCGTCCCCAAGGGATGGTTCCCGGGAGCGGTGCTGTTCGAGTCGGAGACGGTGCCCGTGCTCCTGCGCCAGTTGCTTCGCCTTCCCCGGAGCAAGGCCCGCGAGCAGCTGATCCGCACGATCCTGGATGCGGCGCCTCGCCCATCTCCCGCGGTCCCCGCGGTGCTCACCGCGCAGTGGACCCAGCCCGAGGAGGAGTTCCTGGCCCGCATAGAGGACGCCCAGGCGAACAAGGTTGCGCTCGAGATCAAGTACCGATTGACGAACCACCCGGAGGGGCGGTGGCGGCACGTCTCGATCCAGCGCGTCGTGGTCGGGCCCCCGGCGCGGTTCGTCGCATACCATCACGAGGTCGAGAAGCTCGGGTGGTTCCGCGTCGACAACGTGCTCCGCGTGATCGAGGACGCAACGACCCCCTTCCGGAGGGTCGACCCAGCGGAGGTGGACACCATGTTGAGCCAGAGCGTCGACGGCTTCTGCCGCGGCGATGCGATCCTGTGCTCCTTCTTCGTGCGGGATCCCGAGGCGCGGTGGGTCGAGCACAACCTGCCCGTCTCCATCAACCCGGAGCGGGTGCCGGGCGGCACGCGCTTCACCACGACCACGGCGGGCGTCCTCCGGCTCGCGCGCTACGTCGTCGGCCTGGGCTCGGCCGCGCGGGCGGAGACGCCAGCTCGCCTCGCAAGTGTGTGAGCTGGCCCGGGGCGCGCTAGAGGCCTCGACGAGTGAGGTGGTCACGTGCCGTTGAGTGGAGCGGCTCCGCTCGACGCGGGCGAGGCCCGGCGGGTCAGGGCGGCAGCTCGCGCGCTGGATCTCTTGCCTGCGGGCGCAGACGCTTCGAGTCTCTTCGACGTGCTCGCGCGGTGCGTCCCCGTGCAGGCGGGGCTCTTCAGCTTCATCCGGCCCGCGTCGCCGGAGGCGCTGGTGAGCCAAGCCGTCCGGCTCGATCCGTTCGTCCACGAGAGCTGGCTTCGCACGCCGCCCGAGCTGCTGGAGGAGACCCTGGCCCCGCTCGTGGCGTCCCCGGTGGGCAGCCTCTTGCGTGACTCGCAGACGCTCCGTGGCGAGCGGCGCGAGCGGCTCGAAGTGCTGGCGTTGCTCGACACCGCCGGACTCGGCGAGGGCGCAGGGTACAAGGCCCTGGAGCGTACGACCCCATGGTACGGCACCGAGCTCGTCATGCTCGCGTTGCTCATGGAGCGCAAGACGCCGGTCCCGGCGTGCTCCGAAGCGTTGCTCGCCGCGCTGCATCCGGCGATCCAGCAGGCGATCCTCCGGATCGGGCTCCCGCTCCTCGCGCACGAGCCGATCCTGCCTCAGCTCATGGCGGAGCAGTCGGTCGGGTACATGTGCCTCTCGTCCACCGGGGGCCTGGTGTCAGCGAACATGCGCGCGCTCCGCCTCGTCGACCGGTACGCGGACGCGGCGAACGTCGTCGGGCGACGCGGAGCCATCGCCGCGTTCGCGGCACGTGCGCTGGAGGAGGTCGAGAAGCAGCGGCCATGGCAGCTCGCGGGCGACGAGCCCCCGTCGATCCTTCAGGTCGACGTGCACCAGCTCGCCAAGGAGAGGCACGCGCTGTCCGAGGACATCCTCCTCGTGCAGATGAGGGAGGTCCCCGCGCCTCCCCTCTCGGCGAGGGCCGCGCGCGCTCGATCCATTCTCACCAAGACGCAGCTCGAGGTCGCGATGCTCTTCGCCGCCACCGGGGCCAGCGACGGGGAGCTCGCGAAACGGCTCGGCATGCGGCAGGGCACGGTGCGCAAGCACATGGAAGCGATCCGCGAGCGCCTTGGTGTCATCTCACGCGGCGCGATCGCGTCGCGTATCATGCGCTGATGAGTCCAGGGCGGCGAACGGTCAGCAAGACTGAACGACCACTCAGTCCGCCGTAAAGCAGTGAAGCCGTTCCGCGAAGCGAGAATCCCAGCCTTCGCGGCATGCGCACGACCTCGCCACGTCACTCGCTCCTCATCCTCCCGGCGCTCACCCCGCCGCGCCGCGACGACCTCACCCTCCTCTTCCTGACGGACGGCAACACACGCTCCGCCACCGGCGGAGGATATGCCGGTGGCGCGCGTCGGGTCGTCTCCATCGCCGAGCACCTCGCGCGCCGGCCGGACGTCTCCACGATGGTGGCCTGCATCCTGTCGCCCGACAACATCGCGAAGCGTGGAGAGCGATTCTTCTCGGCCCTGTACGAGGAGTTCATCGAGCTCGGCGTCGCGATCCAGTCACGCGGGACGCTCGTCTCGGCGGGCATTCGAATGGATCTCTGGGGCGACCTCCGCCTGCTCCGCGCCCGCGGCGGCCGGGCTGCCGCCCTCGCGGACGCCGTCGAGGCCGTCGTGGGGATGACGGCCGGGGTGACCGCGCCCGACCTGAGGCTGGTCCTCGGCGTGGGCTACGGGCCCGACACCGTGCGAGAGCTCGGCGTCGACATCGTCGTGCGCACGGGCCTGGAGGAGCCCGGAGTCCTCCGCCTCAGCGGGCTCGCCACGGGCGACGGCGTCGCCAATTGCGCGATCACCACCCTCTGGCCCGACGTCGTGCCTGGCGAGGTGGACGAGGTGATTGAGCTCTGCAAACGCGGAGCCTCGCCCCGGCTCGCGGGCGGCCATGGCATCGCGGAGATCGTCGATCTCGCGCGCGCGCTCGAGCGCGCGGAAGCTCGACGAGTCGGCTCGGGTGACCCTCCACACCGATGCTTCCCCGGCCGTGGTCGCGGCCTCGCTCGAGCGGCTCCATGCGGGACCGCTCCGCGGATCCGCGAAGGTGCTGGTCGAGCACGTCGTGGATTGGCACGCGGCGCCCACGCGTTACGGCCAGGAACGGGGAGCACGACACCGGCTCACCGTGGTTGGAGGCTCGCCGGCGCCGTGGACGATCGAGCCGGGCGAGCGCGCGTCCGTGCTGGCTCCCGGACAGACGCCGCCTCTGTTCACGATCCCGGGCTGGCTCGTGTTGGGGCATGCCAATGTCCACGCGTGCGCCGCCACCACGCAGGCCATGGTCGAGGGCATCCGCGCGGCCCAGCGATTCGGTGCCGCGCACCCCCCACTCTTCGGGAGCGAGCGCGCGCACGGGAGCGGCGCCGCGCCGCGCGCCTCCGAGGTGGTGACGACGCGTCCAGGCACCCCGGAGCGGGACGAGCTGGCCGACCGCTTCGTCGAGAAGACCCTCTCGTGGGCGGCCGCCGCTGGCTTGCTGCTCCCTGACCCCGGATGGCGGACGGCGGCGATGAACTATGCCCTCACGGCCTTCTTCATCCACTTCCGGATCCCGGCCGAGTGGGATCCGGAGGGCACCCTGTGGGAGGAGCGGGCGGACCTGATCGCCAGGTACATGCTGCTCGTCGCCGCCGGCGACGAGGGGATCTTCGACAGCGTCATCGAGGGCGAGAGGCCCGAGCAGAGGTGGGCGCGGCTCCAGCGCGCGTCTCGCTTCCTCCAGGGCGTCTTCGGCGGAGAAGGGGCCCGCGTTCCCGTACCCGACGTCCCCGGCGCCGATCTCCTGGCCGCCATCTCCGGACAGTGGGTGGAGCTGTTCCAGCGGTACCGCCGCACCTGCCATCCTGCGGCTGCGGCGACCTTCTGCGCCGGGCTCTCGAGCCTCTACGCGGCCAGCCTCGCCGAGCACCGCGCGGGGATCGCATCGGGCGCGCTCGACGTGGAGCGCGCGAGCCGCGCGGCCATCGAGGAGCGCTTCGCCTCGGCGCCTCCGTTGATCGCTTCGCGCGCGCGGGCGCTCACCGTCGGGGCCGGGGAGGGAAACCCCTCGGACACGGACGAGCTCCGCGTGCTCTCGTACCTCCACGAGGTCGGCAGCGCGATCGGGGCCGGCCTCCTCTTCCGCACCGCGGCGCTGGCGGCGCCCGCGTCGAGCGTGACGGGCGATCACGTCGCCCTCCTCGACACGGCCACGGCGCTGCTCGACTATCACGTTCGCCTGTCGAACGACATGTCCGGCTTCCTCGCGTCTCCCGGCGGCGATCGCGATCCCAAGCAGAACGCGTGCACCATCCTCGTCCCGCAACCGGCGTCCGGCCCTCAGCGGGAAGCGGCCGTCGTGGCGGCGCTGGCGACCTGCCGCCGGATCGCGGGCTGGCTGAGCGGCGAGGTCGCCGCCCAGATCGAGCACGCCGTGGAGACCTGGCCGTCGATGGGCGCGATCCTTCAGCGCGGCACGTTCGTCGGGCGCCGCGTCTACGAGGTGGGCCACTACACGACGGTCACGCGCGTCCAGATGAGCGCCATCTTCGACGAATGGGAGGCTCGTGGACGCCGGGAGGAGTGCGGCGAGCAGCCTCGATCTGCGAGGCGCGGTTGATGTCGCCCTTGGAACCGCTTTCGGAGCCACCTTCGGGATTTGAACCCGAGACCTACGGTTTACGAAACCGTTGCTCTACCGCTGAGCTAAGGTGGCTTAAATAGTTGAAATGGCGGCGCCTTCTGCCACGGCCTCGGGGGACCGTCAAGGGAAAGCTTCGGGGGCGTCCGCCAGGGTACGATGCTGGCGCTTTTCCAGGGCGACCAGGTGCCCCGAAAAATCGCGTCACACTCCGACCTCCCGCCGCGATGCACGGGCGATGAGCCAAGCGATGCCCAGCGAGACTCCGCCCCCGAACGACGCCGCCCTCGCCGACCCGGCCCTCCGGAGGGCCCTTGCCGACTTCGTGCGCCGGCGCGTCCCGCCCTCCGACGTGGACGACATCGTGCAGACCGTGCTCTGCGACGCGCTCACGGCGCCCGGCCGCCCCCGCGATGCCGAGGGGCTCCGGCGCTGGCTCCTCGGCATCGCGCGGCACAAGGTCGTCGACCTCCACCGCCGCGCCCGCCGCGAGCCCACGGCGGAGCTCCCCGAGATCGCGGAGGGGCCCCCGCCCATCGAGGCGAGGGAGCTGGTGGGGTGGGCCGAGCGGCAGGCGGGGTCCACCCGCGAGGCGCAGAGGACGCTCGCCTGGATGGCGCGCGAAGGGGAGGGGGAGAAGCTCGAGGCGATCGCCGCCGAGGAGAGGGTGCCCTCGGCGCGCGTGCGGCAGCGGGTCTCGCGGATGCGCCGCTGGATGAAGGAGCGCTGGGCGGCCGAGCTGGCCGCGGTGGCGCTGTTCGGGCTCCTCTTGCTCGTCGCGTGGTGGGCGCTGCGCCGGCCGACGCCGGAGGCGCACGAAGCCCCGCAGGTACCGCCGTCGATCACCCCGGAGCCGCCCTCGCCGCTCCTGCGCGCCCGCGCCCTGCGGGACGACGCGCTCCACGCCTGCGACCGCGGGGAGTGGCGCGCCTGCCTCGATGGCCTCGACGAGGCCCGCGGGCTCGACCCCGAGGGCAATCGCGCGCCGGCGATTGGCGCGGCCCGCGCGGCGGCCGCGGAGGGACTGCGCAGCGCGGCGCCCAAGGAGGAGGACCCGCCGGACCGGAAGGCCCCGTCCAAGGCTGCGCCCGTCCCCACCGGCAAGGCCTCGCCCAAATCGGACAAGCCCAGCGACCCGCCGGCGCTCAAGGGCCCGGTGCCCGAGGGCAAGAAGCGCCCCGGCAAGTCCGCCAGCCCGAAGGTGAAGCCGAGCCCCGACTGGTCCGGAGGAAAGTGAGGTAGACCTCGCGCCGAATGCACGCCTCCGTCTCCGACCAGGCCCCCGCCCGCGACGTCGCCGTCGTGGGCGCGGGCATCTTCGGCGTCACCGCCGCCCTTGCGCTGCGCCGGCGCGGGCACACCGTCTCGCTCTTCGACCCGGGCCCGCTGCCGCACCCGCTCGCCGAGTCCACCGACATCAGCAAGGTCGTGCGCCTCGATTACGGGCCGGACGACGTTTACCTGGCCCTCATGGAGTCGGCCCTCGAAGGATGGCGGCGGTGGAACAGAGACCTCGGGGAGCCGCTCTTCCACGAGGTCGGCGTTCTCTTCGTCGCGCGGTCGCCGATGGGCCCAGGCAGCTTCGAGCACGAGAGCTTCGTGCGCCTGGCCAATCGCGGGCACCCCGTCGAGCGGCTCGACGCGGCCGCCCTCCGCGCCCGCTTCCCCGCGTGGAGCACGGGCGCGTACGTCGACGGGTACTGGAACCCCCGCGGGGGCTACGCGGAGAGCGGGCGGGTGGTTGATCGGCTGATCGGCGAGGCCGCGCGCGCCGGCGTCCGCCTCTTCGAGGGGTACGCCTTCGAGCGGCTCGAGGAGCGCGGCTCGCGCGTCGCCGGCATCGTCGCGCGCAAGGGTCACGAGGCCGCCGCGTTCGAGGCCGACCGGGTCCTCGTGGCCGCGGGGGCGTGGACGCCGCACGCGCTCCCCTTCCTCGCGCCTTGCATGCGCTCGGTGGGCCAGCCCGTCTTCCACCTCGCCCCGGCCGATCCCTCGCCCTACGAGGACACGCGCTTCCCCGTCTTCGGCGCGGACATCGCGCGCACCGGGTACTACGGGTTCCCGGCGAACGGCGCGGGCGTCGTCGAAGATCGCCAACCACGGCGTCGGCCGGCCCGTCCACCCCGGCTCGGCCGAGGAGCGCACCGTCACGCCCGGCGACGAGGCCGCCCTGCGCGCGTTCCTCCGCGACACCTTCCCAGGCCTCGCCGGCGCGCCGATCGCGCGCACGCGCGTCTGCGTCTACTGCGATACGTGGGACGGGCACTTCTGGATCGCGCCCGACCCTGATCGCGAGGGGCTCGTCGTCGCCGCCGGCGGGTCGGGGCACGCGTTCAAGTTCGCGCCGGTGATCGGCGACATCATCGCCGACGCCGTCGAGGGCCGGGCGAGCCCGATCCTCGAGCGGTTCCGCTGGCGGCCGGAGGTGCGACCGCCGCACAGCGAGGAGGCCGCGCGACACCAGGCGTAGTCGCGGCGGGGGCCGCGTTGCGTCCCGTGCGCAGGCGGCCCGAGGGTGGGCGCTCTTCGCACACCCGGCGCGGGCCCGCCGTTCGCAAGCCGTGGCCCGACACGTGGGCCGGTCTTCTCCGACTTCCCTTGCTCCGGAGGCCATGCGCGCCTTCCCCGCCGCGCCGAGCCTCTGGCCGGCGACATGGGCTCTGCCCTCGACGCGGTTCGCCGTCGACCTGGGCGTCGGTCTGGCCGCGCTCGCCAACCTCCTCTTTTTCGCGCGGGTGGGCGAGGCGACGCGGCTCGTCCTCGCGGCCGTCGTGGTCGCGGTCGCGGGCGCCCCGGCCGCCCGTCGCGCGATGGCTTTGCTCCGTCGCGGCATCCTCGACCGGGACGCGCTCGCCTGGGTCGCCATCGTCGCCTGCTTCACGGCGGGCATCGTCGACCTCCTCGTCGCGCGCCCCGGCTTCGCTCCGCCTGGGTGGCTCCAGGCGCTCGGCGTACGGCCCGCGCCTGGCCAGCCTGCGCGTGGCGCCGGATTCGAGGCCGCCGCGGTCATCGCCGTCGCGGCGCTGGCATCGCGCGTGGCCGAGGCGGCGCTCCACCGCCTCGCCATCCGCGACATCCTCGCCCGCGAGCGCCGCCGCCGGGCTGCGGCCTCCTCGCCGCGCGATCTCGCCGCGGCGCTCGACGCCGAGGTCCTCGCCTCCCTCGAACGGCTGGCCGGCGCCGGGGACGCCGCCGCAGATCCTGCACGCTGGGCTCCCGGCGATCCCGCGCCCGGCACCTGGGAGGACGCTGCCGTCCGCGGGTTCTTCACCGCCGCGCTCGGCCTCGCTACGTTCGCGCTGGTGACCCGCGGCCTCCTCGGCGCGGGCCTGATCGGCCCCGTCGCGCTCCTCGCCGCGGCCGCCGTCCTCGTGAGCGTATCGCCATCGTCCGTCCTCGTCGCGGCGCCGGCCGCGCGCGCCATCGCCGTCCTGCGCGCCCGCGCCGCGGGCGTCCTCGTCAAGGATCCGGCCGCCCTCGAGGCGCTCGCGGGCGTCGACGCCGCGTGCCTGGAGAAGGACAGCGTCATCGCCGCCGGCGAGCTCGCCCGTCTCGAGCAGCCCGCGACGCTCGAAGCCGTGCGCGGACTGCGCGCCCGTGGTGTCCGCGCCCTGGTGCTGAGCGGCGACCAGCCCGAGGCCACGGCGCTCGCCGCGCGCCGGCTTTGCGTCCCGGGCGCGGGCGGCCTGGGGCCCGCGGAAAGGGCGCTCGCGATCCGTGACCTCCAGTTCGCCGGCGCTCGGGTGCTCCTCGTGAGTGACGGCCGCGGAGTGCCCGCGGGCGCCGCGCAGGCGGACGTCACCCTCGCCGTCACGCCGGGCGCGCTCCCCGGATCGGTGGCGGCGCCCATCGTGATCACGGAAGGCCAGCTCGGCGACCTGCCCTGGCTGGTCGACCTCGGCCGCGCGCTGCGCGCCGTGATCCGCCAGAGCACGGCGCTCGGTGTCGTGTTCAACGCGGTGCTGATCCCCGCGGCGGCCCTGGGATACGTCTCGCCCCTCGGGGCGGCGCTCGCGATGCTGGGGGAGACGATGCTCGGGCTCTTGAACGCGGCGAGGCTGCTCCGCTGGCCGGTGATCCGGAGCGCCGGGGAGGGGCGTGACGCACGGCGCACGCTCGCGCTCCGCCGGGGCTGAGGGATCAGCCTCGCAGCGTCGCGAGGGCGGCGGCCGCGAGCGCGAGGCCCACGGCGACGGCGATCGCGATCGCGATGGCGACAGGTAGCCTGCGGCTCGGGGGCGTCGGCGTGGGGGCGGGCGTCGGCGTGGGTGAGTGTGAAGCTGGGGCCACCCCGCGCACGAACGGCCCGAGCGCCTCCGCGAGCGCGGCCGTGCTGGGGTAGCGCAGGGCAGGGTCCTTCTCCAGGCAGCGCATCACCACGCCGTCGAACGCGAGCGGGAGGCCCGCGCGCTGGGTGGAGGGCGGCGCGGGCGTCCCCTTGCGCACGAGGCGCACCATCTCGACGGCGTTGGCGCTCGCGAACGGGAGCTTGCCGGTGACGAGCTGGTGGAGCACCACGCCGAGCGACCAGACGTCGCTGCGCGCGTCGGCGCTCCGCGCGGAGAGGATCTGCTCCGGCGACATGTACGCCGGCGATCCGAGCACCTCGTCGCTCAAGGTGAGCCGCGGGTCGTCCGGGTCGGTGAGGGCCTGCCCGGAGAGCCCGAAGTCGAGCACCTTGATGCACGGGGGCGCCCCCTCGCGCCGCGCGAGGAAGAGGTTATGGGGCTTGAGATCCCGGTGCACGATGCCGTGCGTGTGCGCCTCGGAGAGCGCCTCGCAGGCCTCCAGCACGTAGCGCGCCGCCTCGTGCGCGGGGAGGACGCCCCGTCGCTTCACCACCGTCGAGAGGTCCGCGCCCTCGAGGTGCTCCATCACGAGATAGGGCCGCCCCCCTCGAGCAGCCCGGCGCCGAAGACCCGCACGGCGTGCTCGCTCGTCAGCCGGCCGAGGGCGCGCGCCTCGCGGAAGAAGCGCTCGACGGTGGCCTCGCGCGCGAGCGCCGCTCCGGCGAGGACCTTGATCGCGCGCCGCTCCTGGCGCTGCAGATCCATCACCGCGAGGACGAAGCCCATGGCGCCCCGCCCCAGCATGTGCTCGACGCGGTACCTGTCGGCGAGGATGTCGCCGGTATGGAAGGGCGCGCCCTCGTCGCTCATCGTGCACGCGCCCCGCGCCTCAGTTCTCTGTGCCGAACATGCGGTGCGCCGCGGTGGGCGCCGGCGCCGGCGCCGCGGGCGCCTCGGGCTTGGGCGCCTCGACGACCTTCGCCGACTTCGCCGCGACGGGCCGCAGCGGCCCCTTTGCCGCGGGGGGCACCGCGGAGACGGGCGGCCCCGCGGTGGGAGCCTGCGACGGCTGGGCGGGCGGGCTCGCCGTACCCGTGGGCTCGGTCTGGGGCGCAGCGCTCGCCGTGTCGGGGGCCTGCTCGGCGGGCGCTTGCGAGGCGGGTGGGTGTGGCTGAGGTTCAGGGCTCGCTTGCGAGGCGGGCGGGTGCGACTGAGCAGTGTGGGTGGGCGAGATGGCGACCGTCTGGGCCGAGGGAGCGGGGGGCGCCGCACCCGCCGCGGCGGGCGGCTCCACCCTCCGCGCGATCGCCAGCGACACCAGCCCGCCCACGACCAGCACGCCGACCGCGGCGGCGACGAGCGTGGTCCGCCGCAGCGCGACCGTCCTGCTCCCGAACGACGTGTTAGCCCACGCGTCGTTGGACCCGCGCAGGGGGTCGGGCCCGTGTTCTCCCGCGCCCCCTCGGCGGCCGAGCGCGCCGTGATCTCGGGCACGCTCGGCGCGGCGCGCTTCGGGACGGCGACGGTGGGAGGCTCCGAAGGCGGCTGGTGGGGTCCAGGGCGCGCACCGCTTGCGGGCCCATCGTGAGGCTCGATTGCCGGGGACGACGGCTGCGGCACCGCATCGGGTGAAGGCGCGCGCGTCGCTGCGCTACCGGTGGACGTCGCCCCGTCCGGCTCCGGGAGCACGGGGAGCGGGGGGGAGCGGCGTTGGCGCGCGCGGACGAGGACGTGGGCCGGAGGCGAGGCTGGGAGAAGACGCGCGAGGGGACAGCCTGCCGGAGGACGTCCTGCCAGTCGATGTCATGCCGGGCGAGGACGTGCGGGCGGAGGGGACGCCGGGCGACGAGCGGGTCGGCGACGAATTCCTGGCGGCCGAGAGCGTGCGCGCGATGCGCTCGACGGAGGCGCGCGCCTCGCTCGGCGCGAAGGGGAGGAGCGCCGTCGAGAGCTCGCCCACGCTCGCCCAGCGATCCGCGAGCTCCCGCTCCAGGCAGCGGAGGACGACGGCGTCGAGCTCCGCGGGCAGCTCGGGGACGATGCTCGACGGCGGGAGCGGCCTGGTCTGGAGCACGAGCGTGACCAGCATCGTCACGTTCTCGCCCTTGAAGGGCAGCTCGCCCGTGAGCAGGCGATACAGGATGACGCCCATCGACCAGATGTCGGTGCGGGCGTCGACGGCGCGCGAGGAGCGCATCTGCTCCGGCGACATGTACGAGGGGGAGCCGAGCAGCGCGTGGGTCTTGGTCATCTCCTCGTCGTCGATGCCGAGCTGCTTGGAAATGCCGAAGTCGAGCACCTTCACGCACGGCGAGCCGTCGGCCCGCGTCGTCAGGAAGAGGTTCCCCGGCTTCAGATCGCGGTGGATGATCCCGGCCGTGTGCGCCTCCGCCAGCGCCTCGCACGCCTGGAGCGCGTAGTGGACCGCGTCCCCCACCGTCAGGTGCCCTTGCTCCTTGAGCACCCGGCGAAGGTCACGCCCCTCGAGGTGCTCCATCACGATGTACGGCAGCCCGTTCTCGAGCTTGCCCACGTCGTGCACCCGCGCCACGTACTCGCTCTTGAGCCGGACGCCGCGCGCGCCTCGCGGATGAAGCGCTCCACCGCGTCCTTCTCCTCGAGCACCTCGGGGAGCATCACCTTGATCGCGCGCGCCTCGTGCAGATCGAGGTGGACCGCCTCCACCACCACGCCCATCCCGCCGACGCCGAGCACCCGCTCGACGACGTACTTGTCGGCGAGGATGTCTCCGATCTTGACGGGCGTTTCTTTCATCGGGGGACCTGGGGTCCAGGGCTCGCTTTCGAGCCCGCTTGGGCAAACCGGCGTGCTCCTCCGCGGCGGGGCTCGGATAAGGCTTCAAGCTTCAGGGCTATCGGATGTCGCGGCAGTGCGCCACGGCCCGAGGGCGATTTCACGGCGGCTGGATCAGCGGCGCGCAAGCCGCAGCGGAGCGGAGGCGATAGGCGGTGCCGCAACGCTTCGCTGCGCGAGTGGAGGCGGCAAGCTTGCCCGCTTCGCGCCACGCGGCCTACCGTCTCCACGCACGCCCATGCACCGGCGCCGACACGCGCTCCTGCTCCCGCTCGCCATCGGCGCGTGCGCGCTCCCTGCTGCTCCCCCTGCGGCTTCGCTGCCGGCGCCGGCCCCCCTGCCCTCGCCGTCCACGGAGCCCGGTCCCGGCCTTCCGCTCCCCCACGCGTCCGCCCCCGCTCCTCCTCCTCCGCCGCCCCCTGCGCCCCGCCTCGCCAGCCGCGGGTACGTCACCTGGATCTACCCGAGCCCGCGCAAGGGCCGCCACCTCGGCTTCATCCGCAACGGCAACTCCATCGCGCTCCGCTCCACCGAGATCGTCCCCGGCGAGGGCTGCCCCGGCGGCTTCTACCCGGTGGTTCCGCGGGGCTTCGTCTGCAACGACCGCACGGTCACCCTCGCGCCCTCCCCCCGCTTCATCGAGACCGCGGCGGCCGCCGCGGAAGGGCCCGGCGCCCTACCGTACCGATACGCCTACTCGGACGGCGCCCCCATGTACAACCGCGTCCCGAGCCCTGACGAGCAGGCTCGGATCGAGCGCGGGCTCGGCCCCTCCGGCGCCCAGCGACGCCCCTTCGACCGCCCCTCGACGTACCAGGAGCTCGCCACCCTCGACCCCATCGAGCCCATCGACCCCATGCCGCCCTTCCTCACGGGCGGCGGCGCCGCCGCCGAGGACCGCTACGGCCTGGTCAAGGAGGACCTCGCCGCCGGATCCATCGTCTCCTTCACCCGCGCGTTCTCCGCCGCGGGCCGCACCTTCCTGCTCACCGCCAAGCAGACGATCGTGCCGGCGGACCGCGTGCGCGCCTTCCATCCGTCGAGCTTCCACGGCGTCCGCCTCGGCGGCGAGGTGAGCCTCCCCATCGCCTGGATGCGCGGCACGGCGCGCCCGCGCTGGCGCCGCGCACCCTCGGGGGCATCGAGCGGGCCTCGGGCGCCTGGGCGGTCCGCACGTTCGCGCGGCTCGGGGGCGCGGCGGTGGAGCAGGGCGGCGAGCGCTTCCTCGAGACCCTGGAGCGCGACGAGGACGGCGCGGCGCTCTACGTGCGCGAGAAGGACGCGACCGTCGTGCAGCCCGCGACGGCGCTCCCGACGGGCGTGAAGCCACACAGGAAGTGGATGCTCGTCAGCATCACGCAGGGCACGCTCGTGGCGTACGAGGGGCTCACCCCGGTCTTCGCCACGCTCATCTCGCCCGGCCGCGGCGGCGTGCCGGCGCCCGGCCGCGACCACATCGCGGACAGCACCACGCCGATCGGCACCTACAACATCACCTTCAAGGATCGCGCCGCGACCATGTCGGCCGACCCTCCCGGAGGGTACCTCACGCACTTCATCGCGGACGTCCCCCACGTCCAGTACTTCAAGGCCCCGTTCGCGCTCCACGGCGCGTACTGGCACGAGCGCTTCGGCGAGCCCGCGCAGCGCCGGCTGCATCAACGCCTCGCCCCTCGATGCCCAGGCGCTCTTCGCCTGGAGCGACCCCCCGGTGCCGGAGGGCTGGCAGGGCGCGGACGGTGCGGGCGCGCCCGAGAACGGGGGAACGACCGCGATCGTGGTAACGCGCTGAGCGGGAGTTGAGAGACAATCGGAGGATGCCCATCGCCGAGTGGAACGGCAACGTGATCGTCCTCAACTGACGCCGGGCGCGCTCTCCGAGAGGCTCTTGCGCAGGAGCCCCATCTTGTTGCGCGCGGCGGCCACCTGCTGCCGGAGCGCGTCCGCCTGCGCCGCCACGTCCGTGATCGAGGCCGCGGTCGCCGCTTGCCCCAGCTCCCGCGCGCCGTCGACGAGCCTCGTCATCTCCTCCTCGACGCCCGCGATAGTCGCGACCAGCGCTCCGATCTTCTCCGGCGTGTCCGCGTCCCGCTGCGCCGCCGCCGCCTCGAGCACGCGCAGGTTCACGCGCTTGCCCTCGTCGCCGAGCGCCGCGAACCGCTCGTAGAGCGCCGAGAATTCCCCCGCGCGCTGGCCGATCTCCTCGCCCCGCACCTGGAGCGCCGCCACGTTCGCCTCGTGCCGCTTCTGCACGGCCTTGATGGCCTCGACCAGCGCGCCCAGCGCGCGGTCCACGCGCTCCTGCCCCGAGGCCGTCTCGGTCGTGGTCTTCGCGGCGCGCTGGATGGCCTTCTGCGTGTCGAGCGGCATCTTCCGCACCCCGGCCGTGAGGTCCTCGAAGCGCATCGAGCTTCCCGCTCCAGCTCCTGCGCCGCCGCGGGAAGCTCGCCCCATCCGCCGCCCCCATGACCGTCGTTGCCCGCGCGCTTGTCGTGCTTGCTCACGGCCGTTCTCCCATCCCTTCCATACCACGGGAGAGGGCGTCGACTGCTCTCGGGAATGCCTGCTCGCCTCGCGCTCGCAGAGCCCGCTGCGACGGGTCAGGAGAGGACGTCCGCTGCGGTCTTTGCCCCGAGGACGTTCTTGATCCAGCGATCGAGGGTTGCAGCATCCTTACAATCGTCGATGCGCGTGCGGTCCTCTTCGGCGAGCGGAATACCCGCCTGTGCGAGGAGCCCGAGCAACGCTTCGCGCAGCCCTTCACGCTTGCCCGCGCGCTTGCCGATGTCGACGAGCCATTGCTGCGAGGGGAGCAGCGTGCCTTCGCCTTCCGTTCTCCGTTCCATGATCAGCGCCTCCACAGCGTTCTGCACGGGCCCACGCAACGCGTTCCAGACGACCTCAAAGTACACCGCAGCGTGCTCCCGGTCGAGGCGGGCCAGGGCGACGAGCGCCGCCTCGAGCACCGCAATCCCGTGGGATCCGTTGCCGTGCGCGACGGCCGAGAGCACCGCAAGCTCCGGCTCGCGCACTGCGGCCACCGGGTCCGTCAGCTCGGGCACGCTCGCCGGCCCGAGCACCAGCGGGCGGAGGCTGCCGAGCCCCAGGCCCAGGTCGATGGGCTGCGCCGCCCAGCTCGCCACGCGCGGCGTCGGGGGCGACCACGAGGACGACGGTCGGGCAGCGCTTCTGCGCGTACACGACCGCGACGTAGACGGCCCACGAGTATCGCTTCTCCGGGTCCTTGTCGCGCTGGACCTCGAGGACGATCGCCAGCACGCGCCCGCCGCCGGCGTCCCGCAGCTCGAGCACCAGGTCGGCGCGGAACTCGACGGGGATGAGCTGGTCGAGGGAGGACTCGACGACGGCGACGGAGGCGTGCGGGGGGACGTCGAGGTGGAAGAGGGTCGCGAGGAAGCGGGGCGCCAGCTCCGGGTTTCTCGCGGAACATCTCCACGAGGGCGTTGTGCTCGAGCGTCGGCATCGGGCGCGGCGCTCCGCAGATTTCGTGCCGACGGGGAGCGGCGCAAGAGGGCGAGGAGAATCGGTGTCCGGGGTGGCGGCGCCAGTTCCGGGGTGACGGGCGCCACTTCCGGGGGCGGCACGCGTGGCCCGTTCGGGCGAGGGGGCGGCGCCTTCAGAGCGTGAACGAGACGAAGTAGTCGAGGACGAAGATGCCGGCCGCCGAGGCCACGACGGTCGCGTTCACCGCCCGGCCCACGCCCGGCGCCCCGCCCTTGACCCCGAGCCCGTACTGGCAGCTCGCCAGCGCCATCACGATCCCGAAGACGACGCTCTTGACGAGCCCGCTCATCATGTCGCCGATCCCGAGCAGCCCGCTGGTGAGCCCGTTGTAGAAGAGCCGCGGCGCGACGCCGAGGAGCGCCTGGCCGGCCGCGGCCGCGCCGAAGAGCGCCAGGGTGTCGGCGAAGATGGTGGCGAGGAAGAGGGTCGACCACGATGGCCACGACCCGGGGCGCGATGAGGAAGGCGATGGGGTCGATGGCGAGGACGCGGAGCGCGTCGACCTGCTCGGTGACGACCATGGTCCCGAGCTCGGCCGTGTTGTTGGCGCCGACGCGGCCGTTGATCATCAGCGCCGTCAGGAGCGGCGCGATCTCGCGCAGCGTGCCGAAGCCCGCGCCCCAGCCGAGCAGGCCGTAGGCGCCGAGGCGCTGCACCAGGGGCGCGGCCTGGAGCACCATGATGACGCCGGTGAAGAGGGCGGTGACGATCACGATCGGGATCGACTTCACCCCCATGCGGTAGAGGTTCCGCATCACCTCGGCGCCGTCGAGCCGCAGCGTGAAGATGCGCCGCGCCACCCGGCCCGCGAGCAGCCCCATCCCCCCGACCACCTCGGCGATCTCCAGGAAATTCGCGCCCGCGACGCCGACGAGCGAAGGCGCGGGCGGCGCGGCGCGGGTCGGCTTCGACGGAGTGGGTTGGACGGGAGGCGCGCCCGCGGCGGACGTCATGGTCGAGGCGAGCTTAGCCTGAAAGCGTGCGCGGGGGCCGGGCGGGCTCCGTGGCGGACGGCGAACCCGCCGCGCGGCGTCCACGCTGAACTCACCCTTCTCTCACAGACGGTATTCCCGTTTGCATGGCATCCAGAGAAGTGCGATTCCGTGGCCGGGCGCGCGCGCGGCGTCAGACTGCCGGCCGCCGCGGGCCCGCTCGGCCGGCCACCTCTGCGACGCGCGCCGACGCCCCTTGAGCCGCGGCCCTCGCAGGCCGACGAGGGCGCCTGCCCGGAGACCTCCGCGGCGCAGAGGGAGGGATCATGACGAACCGTCGTCTCCGAACGTGGATCCTCGGGCTCATCGCCCTCGCCGCGATCGGCGTCATGGGCGCCCCCGCCGGCTGCGGCAACGACAGCCAGACGTCCTGCCGGGCGCCGGGGCCGGCGCCGGGCCCGTCGCTGGACCGGCACCGGACCGACCACCTGCACCGCGAGCGAAGCGATGCGCTGCGGGCCACTGCGCCGACCTCCAGACCGACGTCAGGAACTGCGGCGCGTGCGGGAGAGATTGCGGCGAGGGCACCTGCGCGCGGCGGAAAGTGTACGTGCGGCGGCTTCGGCGTCTGCGTTCCGGGCGCGTCGTGCCGGTCGGGGACGTGCATCTGCGACAACGGGGGAACCCACTGCGGCGACCGCGTGCGTCGACATCCAGAGCGACCCTCAGAACTGCGGCGCGTGCGGCATCCCGTGCCTCTCCGGGCAGACCTGCCACGCCGGCGTCTGCGGCGCGTGCCCCGCCGGGCAGGCCACCTGCACGCTGGAGGGGGCCTGCGCCGACCTCCAGACCGACGACCAGAGCTGCGGCGCGTGCGGCGTGGCCTGCGGACCGGGCGGGACGTGCGTCGTGGGGACGTGCGCGTGCAAGCCGGGCGATCACTGACTGCGGCGGCAAGACCGGCTGCACCGACGTCTCGAAGGACGCGGCCAACTGCGGCGCGTGCGGCGTCGGCTGCCCCACCGGCGCCTCGTGCGTCGCGGGGCAGTGCGCGTGCCCGAACGGACAGGTCGCCTGCGGGACGGCGTGCACGGCCCTGGGGAAGGACCCGGCCCACTGCGGCACGTGCGGGCTCTCCTGCGCGCCCGGCGAGTCGTGCGTCGCGGGGCACTGCTCCTGCGCAGCGGGGCACGTCCAGTGCGGCGGCGCCTGCGTCGACACCTCGAGCGACCCGGCGCACTGCGGGAGCTGCAACGTCGCCTGCGGCCAGGGCGAGGCCTGCGTCGCGGGCGCCTGCGCCTGCGACGGCGGGCAGACCTGCGGGGGCGCGTGCGTCAGCACCAAGACCAGCCCCGAGAGCTGCGGCGCGTGCAGCGCGCACTGCGGCGACGAGGAGATCTTGCAGCGCGGGGGTGTGCACCTGCCGGCCCGGGCTCACGCGGTGCGGCAGCGGCTGCGTCGACCTCGCCGCCGACGGGCAGAACTGCGGGGCGTGCGGCAACACGTGCGGCGGGGTCTGCGTGGACGGGGTTTGCCAGGCGCTCGCGTGCGCGTCGATCGGCCGGCTGACCTGCTCGGGCGCGTGCCTCACGACGCGCCGACTCCAGAACGACCCGCTCGACTGCGGCGCGTGCGGCAACGCGTGCGCGGGCAGCCAGGTCTGCGCCGCGGGGAGCTGCCTCGGGTACTTCGCTCCGCCGGCCTGCACGACCTGCCCCTGCGCGGCGTGCGGGCTCGGGACGACGTGCTGCGCGATGCCGGGGGTGGGCACCCCGATCTGCGTGGAGGGCGCGACCTGCCCGCAGTGAGCCGGTGACGGCTAAATGGCCGAGCGCGATCCTGACACAACGATGGAACCCGCGGGCTCACGCCCGGGGTTCCATACGTTGCTCAGCGGCTCCTTGAACGAGGATCGTGCTCGTTGATTTAGAGCGGCGTGCGTTTGCATTGGGTACGCGCCTACCGAACCGCGAGCGCGAGCGAGCGGGTGCCAGAAGGCGCGACGCTTTCGTGCCCTCGCATGCGTAGCGCTACAGGCAGCGCGACGCGGGCAAGGGCGTGGCGCGTAGGCGCCCTCTGGCACCCGCTCCCTGGCGGTCGCGGTTCGGTATGTACTCATCCCGAACGCACGCCGCTCTAGTCCACCGCGTCGGCCGTGTCCTGCTTCGCGCTGATCCCGTGCCGCCGCAGGTAGGCCCGCACGTGGGCCCGCTCCATCCCCGCGCGGCGCGCCATCTCGGAGACGTTGCCCTTGGCCTCCTCGTTCAGCGCGGCGAAGTAGTCGCGCTCGAAGTGGGCCAGCACGTCGCGCTTCGCGTCCTGGAACTTCTGCCCCTTGAAGCTGCCCGAGCCGCTCCCGCCTCCGCCGAGGAGGGGGGCGGCGAGCGGGGACTCGGTGAGCGAGCCGAGGTGGGCGGCGACGTCGAGCTCCTCCTCGTCCCCCGCGAGGGCGTGGGCCACGGCGACCGCGTTGCGCAGCTCGCGCACGTTGCCGGGCCAGTCGTGGCGCATCAGCCGCTCGAGCGTCGTCGTCGGGCATGCGCTGGAAGGCCGCCTCGTCGCCCAGGTCCTTCAGCATCCGGCGGACGAGGATGGGGATGTCCTCGAGGCGCTGGCGCAGCGGCGGGCAGCTCGACCTTCACCTGCGCGATGCGGAAGTAGAGGTCGCTCCGGAAGCCGCCCGTGTTCACGGCGCGCACGAGGTCGCGGCGCGTCGCGGCGAGGACGCGCACGTCGACCTCGCGGTAGGACGAGCCGCCGACGGCCTTGATGCGGCGCTCGGCGAGCGCGCGGAGGAGCTTGGGCTGCACGTCGAGCGGCAGCTCGCCCAGCTCGTCGAGGAAGATGGTGCCGCCGTCCGCCTCCTGGAACGGGGAGAGGCGCCGGTCGACCGCGCCCGTGAAGGCGCCGCGCTCGTGGCCGAAGAGGGTGGCCTCGGCGAGCGTCGGCGGGATCGAGCCGCAGTCGACGACGACGAAGGGCTTGCCCGCGCGGGGGCTGGCGACTGGTGGATCGCCTGGGCGACCAGCTCCTTGCCCGTGCCCGTCTCGCCCGTGATGAGCAGGGTGAGGTCCGTCGGCGCGACCTTGGTGAGGCGCTCGAAGATGGCGCGCATCGAGCGGGCTGCGCGCGACCATCGGGCCGAACGAGGGGACCGTGGAGACGGCGATGCGCTCGGGCCGGACGGGCTCGAAGAGCAGCTCCGTCTCGCCGATGCGGAGCTTGAGCGCGGTGGTCGAGGTAGACCTCGCCGATCCGGACGCCGCCGACCAAGGTGCCGTTGCGGCTGCCCATGTCGCGCACGCTGCACGCCCGCTCGGTGGCCACCAGCTCCGCGTGCACCTTGCTCACCTTCGCGTCGTCGAGCACCAGCGGTGCAGGCGGCGTTGCGGCCGACGAAGACCGGATCCGTGCCGATCTCGACCCAGGCCGCGGCCGGCGGACGCCTTGGCGGGCCGGACGCGGCCGCCGCGCACCTCGACCTTGTTCTTCCCCGCGACGGTCGCGTCGAGCACGCCTCTCACTTAGCGCCTTCCTGTCTTGCTGCTTCTTGTTGCCGGGCTCGGGCTCCGCTGGGCCGGTTGAGCTGTCGATGGTCATGGTGGGCGGGCCGTCGACGTCGGTGGGAGTTGTCGTCGATGACCTGGTACGAGGGCATGCGGGGCCGCGGCGCCGGCGGCGCCGGCGGCGAAGGGGGCACGGGCGGAGGGCCGACCGGCGGCGTGCCGCGTACACGGTGACCACCGGCTTGGTCGGCGCCGGGATGAGCCCGCTCGGCGCCTTCGCCGTGCGCGGAACGGACGGAGGGGCAGGCGGAGCAGCAGGCGGCCTCGGCAGCGGGGGCGGCGGGATCTTGGGGCGCAGGAGGCACCGGACGAGGCACCGACGCCGCAGCCGGCGCGACCTCCGCCGGGCGGGGCTGGGGGTATGGTGGCGGAGCCCCCATGCTGGGCGGGGGCGGAGCCCCCATGGTGACGGCACGCGGCGAGGGCGACGGCGGCTGGATCGACCGCCAGGCGGCGAGCGCCTCGCTCGCGGAGGCGAAGCGATGCTCGCGCTGGGCGCGAGAGCGCGCGCTCGAGGAAGCGCTCGACGCCGGCCGGCCACGGTCGCCGGTCGCCTCGGCCAGCGACGGCGCGTCGCGCTCGAGCTTGAGGCCACGAGGACGTGGGCGGGGGGCGCCTCGAAGGGCAGGCGGCCCGAGAGGGCGCGGAAGGCGACCGCGCCGACGGCATAGATGTCGGCGCGCTCGTCGGCGCGGGCGGCGCCGCGCACCTGCTCGGGCGCCATGTACGCGAACGAGCCCAGCGTGGCGTCGAAGGCGGTGAGCGTCGGCTCCTTCGCCGTCGCGGCGGTAGAGCTTGGAGATGCCGAAGTCGAGGATCTTGGCGCGCTCGCGGCGCTCGTGCAGGGGCTACGCGCTCGCCCGGTACGTCTCCGGGGCCACTCGGGGGCCGGGCCGCGCTCCTGGGATGCTCACCAGGAAGATGTTGCCGGGCTTGAGGTCGCGGTGGACGACCCCCGCCTCGTGCGCGGCGACGAGGCCCTGGAGCACGTCGTCGATGATGGGGCCGACCTCGCTGAAGGGGAGGTACTGCTCGCGCTTGAGCCGGTCGGCGAGCGACTCGCCGGAGAGCTGCTCGAAGACGAGCAGGAGGGCGCCGTCGCGGGCTCGGCCCACCTCGATGAGCTGGCAGACGAACGGGCTCTTGATGGCGGAGGCGATGCGCGCCTCCCGCTCGAAGCGGCGGACGAGGTCCGGCTTCATCGCCGCGCGGGCGAGCAAGACCTTGATGGCGACCGGGAGGCCGGCCTGTCCTCGTGCCCGGGCCCGCCGTCGCTGACCGCCGCCCATACCTCCCCCATGCCCCCTCGTCCGAGCAGACGGGTGACGCGGTAGCCAGCAAGGATGTCGCCCGGGTGGATCGCCACGCGCCCTGGATCGGCACGGTACCATGGCTCCCACGTCGTTTGTGCGTCTTTCCGAGCCGCGCCCGAGCCCGAGCCCGAGCCCGATTCGCTTGGAAATCGGGCGCGGCGCGGGCTGGCTCCTTCCCCTTCCCCAGGATCCTGGTAGGCTCGCGGCCCATGCCGCGGACCGCCGAGGATGTCGAAACTACTTCCTGTCAGCTGGATCGCCGCTTCGACAGGAACGGCGAGCACGTTCCTGCTCGAAGGCCACGGGCGCGATGATCGCCTGCGCGTCTCGCCGCCGATCGTCGCGCTCCGGGTCGCGATCGGCACGGCGCCCGCGAAGGGGGACGCCGCACGATGCGCCCTTCTTCCGCAAGCTGCTGGAGCTGAACGCCGCCGACCTGATGCACGTCTCCTACGGCGTCGACGGCGAGCACGGTGGTCCTCACGGGCGCCCTCGAGCTCGAGAACCTGGACCTGAACGAGCTGGAGGCGGTGCTCAGCGACATCGACCTCGCGCTCGCCCGCCACGTCCCGACGCTCCACGAGCTGGCCGGCCCGATGGGCGCTCCCGCGGCCACGGCGCCTGACCGGCCACGAACCTCGCCGTCGCCGTGAGGCGCGGCTCCCCCTCCGCGGTCACTGTCGACCTCGGCAGGACGGCCAGCGAGCTGCGCGAGCCGCAGCGAAGCGAAGGCGATAAGCTCGAGAGAAGTGGGATAGGAGAGCCATGGGAATCTTCGCGCGTCTTGCGACCCTCATCAAGTCGAACCTGAACGACCTCATCAGCCGCTCGGAGGACCCGGAGAAGATGCTGAACCAGGTCGTCATCGACATGGCCAACCAGCTCATCGAGGCCAAGAAGCAGGTCGCCGTCTCGATCGCGGACGAGAAGCGCCTCGCCAAGCAGGCCGAGCAGGAGGCCAGCCAACGCCGCCGAGTGGGAGCGCCGCGCGATGCTCGCCATCAAGGCCGGCGACGACGCGCTCGCCAAGGAGGCGCTCGGCCGCAAGAAGGAGCGCGGAGACGCTCGCGGTCACGCTCAAGGATCAGTGGACAGAAGCAGAAGAACGCGGTCGAGCAGCTCAAGACCGCGCTCCGCATGCTCAACAACAAGATCGAGGAGGCGAAGCGCAAGAAGAACGTCCTCATCGCCCGGAAGAAGCGCGCGGAGGCCCAGCGCGCCATCCAGGAGACGATGAGCGGGATGAACAACGTCTCCGCCTTCGAGACGTTCGACCGCATGTCGACAGAAGATCGACGAGATCGAGGCGGAGGCCGAGGCGTCGACCGAGATCGCCGAGCAGTACACGGGCGACACGCTCGCGGAGAAGTTCGGCAAGCTGGAGCAGACGGCGGGCGCGGACGACGACCTCGTCGCGCTCAAGCGCAAGATGGGCGTGCTGCCGCCGGAGGCCCCCAAGCCCGAGGCGAAGCCCGCGCGCATCGAGGCGCCCCAGGCCGCGGCCGCGAGGCGCCGCACGCCGTGTCCCAGGCCGAGCAGGACGAGCTGGCGGCGGCGCTCGCCGAGCTCGAGGCGCAGGAGCAGCAAGAGCAGGCGCGGATGAAGCGCTGAGAGATGCAGTCCGCAGAGGAGTCCACGAGCGAGGGGGCGAGCGGCGAGCGACCGAGCCGCGCGGACGAGGCGCCCCCGACCACGGCGGTGCGCGCCGTCCACGCGGAGGTCATCACCGAGTTCCTCGAGCGCATCGAGCACTCGTCGAGCAACGGCCTCTCGCAGGAGGAGGCCGAGAGGCGCCTCGTCCGCTACGGGGAGAACCGGCTCCCCGAGGGGAAGAAGAAGAGCAACGCCCTCCGCCTCCTCGAGCAGTTCACCAACCCGCTCGTCCTCACGCTCCTCGCGGCGGCGGCGATCGCCGTCGTCGTCGCCTTCACCTCGGGCGGCGAAGCAGGGCTTGCTCGCCCGCTTCGGCGACGCGATCGCCATCCTGCTCATCGTCGTCATCAACGCCTGCCTCGGCTTCTACCAGGAGCGCCGCGCCGAGGCCGCGCTCGACGCGCTGCAGAAGCTCTCCGCGCCGAACGCCCGCGTGCGCCGCGGCGGCAAGGCCTGCGTCGTCCCCGCCGCCGCCGTCGTGCCGGGCGACATCCTCGACCTGGAGGCCGGCGACTCGGTCGCCGCCGACGCGCGCCTCGTCCAGACCATCGACTTCTCGACCGAGGAGGCGGCGCTCACCGGCGAGAGCGCCGCGATCACGAAGGACGCGATGGCCGCGGTCGCCCGGGACGCGCCGCTCGCCGACCGCGTGACGATGGTCTTCACCGGCACGACGGTGGTGCGCGGCAAGGGGCGCGCGGTGGTCACCGCCACCGGCGCGCGCACCGAGCTCGGCAAGCATCGGCGAGCTGATGCGCCAGGTCGGCGACCAGAAGACGCCGCTCGAGCAGCGGCTCGAGCAGCTTCGGGAGCCAGATCCTCAAGCGTCTGCCTCGCGCTCTCGGGCGTCCTCCTCGCGTGGGGCATCTTCCGCCGGGGGATCTCGGCGTGGCCCGAGCTGCTCCTCGAGGCGGTGAGCCTCGCCGTCGCCGCCATCCCCGAGGGCCTGCCCGCGATCACCACCATCACCCTCGCGCTCGGCATGCAGCGCATGGCCCGGCGCGGCGCCATCGTCCGCAAGCTCCCCGCCGTCGAGACGCTCGGCGCCGCCACCATCATCGCCTCCGACAAGACGGGCACGCTGACGCAGAACGAGATGACCGTCCGCGCCGCCTACGCGGGCGGCAAGCGCTACACGGTCACCGGCGAGGGGTACGACCCCACCGGCATCTTCCAGCCGAGGACGGCGCCGCTCGCCAGCGATGGCGGCCTCGAGGCGAGCGACCTGCCCAAGCCCCTCGTCTACACGCTGAGCACCGCGGCGCTCTGCAACAACGCGAGCCTGGATCAGGTGGCCGAGGACGACGGCGGCAAGCGCTGGAAGGTGGTCGGCGACCCGACCGAAGGCGCGCTCCTCGACGTTCGCCGCGAAGGGGGGGATGACCCGGGACGACCTCGCCCCCGCCAACGAGTTCGTCTACGAGCTGCCCTTCGACAGCGACCGCAAGCGCATGACGGTGCTCACGCGCGACAAGTCGGGCCGCACCATCGCGCACGTCAAGGGCAGCGTCGACGTCCTGCTCCCCCTCTGCGTCAAGATCTCGGGGGAGGACGGCCACCGCGCGCTGACCGACGAGGACCGCGCCCGGATCCTCGAGGAGGCCGACCGGATGAGCCGGAAGGCGCTGCGCGTCCTGGCGCTCTGCCGGCGCGTGCGCAAGGGCGCGCTCACGCTCGATCTCACCTTCTACCCGGGCGGGCCCGAGTCGGGGGGCCTCGCGGCGGCCGAGGCGGTGGACGTGGAGCGCGAGCTGACCTTCCTGGGCCTCGTGGGGATGATGGACCCGCCCCGCGCCGGCGTCCGGGAGGCCGTGGCGACCTGCGCGCGCGCCGGGATCCGCGCCGTCATGATCACGGGGGACCACCGCCTGACCGCGACCGCGATCGCGCAGGAGATCGGGCTGTGGGAAGAGGGCGACGAGGCCATCACGGGCGCGGAGCTGGCGACGATCGACGACGAGGCGCTGGCGGCGCGCATCATGCGCCTGCGCGTCTTCGCCCGGACGACGGCGGAGCAGAAGCTGCGCATCGTGCGGGCGTTCAAGGCGCGCGGGCACGTGGTGGCGATGACGGGCGACGGGGTGAACGACGCGCCCGCGCTGCGCGAGGCGCACATCGGCGTGGCGATGGGCCGCGGGGGGACGGACGTCGCCCGGCAGGCCGCCGACCTGGTGCTCGCGGACGACAACTTCGCCACCATCGTCGAGGCGGTGCGCGAGGGCCGCGCCATCTACCGCAACATCCAGAAGTTCATCTTCTTCCTCCTGTCGTCGAACATGGGCCTGCTCGTGGCCGTGTTCATCGTCTCGCTCTTCCGCACGTGGCCCCCGCTCACGCCGCTCATGATCCTCTGGATCAACCTCGTGACGAACGGGCTGCCGGCGCTCGCGCTCGGCGTCGACCCGCCCGAGGCGCACCTGATGCGCGAGCCGCCCCGCTCGCCGAACGAGGGCCTGCTCCGGCGGCGCGACTACTTCGGCATGCTCTACGTGGGCGCGGTGATGGGCGCCTCCGCCGTCGCGCTCTACGCGATGGAGCACCAGTCGACGGAGGCCCTCGAGCACACCCGCGCGATGGCGTTCTCGCTCCTCGCGCTCTCGCCCCTCTTCCACGCGTGGAGCTGTCGCAGCCCCGTGCTCAGCGTCGTCCAGACGCGGCCCCTCTTCAGCCTCCCCCTCTTCGTCGCCGCGGCGCTGAGCGCCGCCATCCACCTGGTCGCCGTGCTCGTGCCCGCGCTGCGCCCGGTGTTCCGGACCTTCGCGATGAGCACCTCCGAGTGGCTGCTCCTGCTCGGCCTGGCGGCGTTCATCATCCCCGCCGTCGAGCTGGCCAAGCTCGTCTACCGCCGCGCCCGCCCGCAGGAGGCAGACCCGCCGTCCTCGTCGCGCGCCCCCGCGTGACCCGGCGCGTTCGGGCTCTCCTACCGAACCGCGACCGCCAGGGAGCGGGTGCCAGGCCGTCGCACGCGAGGCGCTTCGACGTGCAAAGGCCTGTGGACCGCGTTGCCACCGGGCACCCGCTCCCTGGCGGTCGCGGTTCGGCGGTTGGGGGGCACGGGGGTGCCGCCGGGCGCGCTCTGCGTGCTCCACGGGCTGCCGGCGGCGCCGGCGCGGCTCCATGGGAGAGGCCGAGAGCCTCGCGGCTCCTCGCGCGAGAGAAGGACGGTCCCCATGCACGTCGGCGAAATCATGAGCCCCCAGGTCTACACCGTCGCCCCCTCCGACACGGTGCTGCGGGCCGAGGAGACGATGACCCGCGAGCACATCCGGCACCTGCCGGTCGTCGACGGGGACGTGCTCGTCGGGCTCGTCACCCAGCGCGACATCATGGCCGCCTCGATCCCGTCCATCAGCGCGCCTTCGGAGGAGGACGAGCTCGACGCGAAGAACCGCATGCGCGTGGAGAAGATCATGCGCGGCTTCATCGAGACCGTCCGCCCGGAGACGGACGCCATCGCCGCCGCGGACCGCATGCTGGAGCTCAGAATCGGCTGCCTGCCGGTCCTCGACGAGCGTCACCACGTGGTCGGGATCGTGACCGAGGCCGACTACGTTCGGCTCGCCAGGGACTTGCTGCGGCACTGAGGCGCGCGCGCCGGCCGAAGCGCCACGGTGACGCAGCGTGGCCGGTCGCGGTACCTTGGTGACGTGAAATCCTGGCCTGTCTTCATCTCTGCCCGCGTGCTCCTCGTCTCCGCCGCGATCGCGGCCGCCTTCGCCTCGCCCCTCGCGTGCGGGGGTGGGGGACAGGCCAACGCCGGGCACGGCGGGGGCACGAGCACGGGAGCGGGAACGGGAGCGGGAACGGGAGCGGGAACGGGAGCGGGAGCGGGAGCGGGAACGGGAACGGGAGCGGGAACGGGAACGGGAACGGGAACGGGAACGGGAACGGGAACGGGAACGGGAACGGGGGGGAGCACGAGCACGAGCAGCGGGTGCGTGCTCGGTTGCGACGGCGGGATGACGGACGGCGGAGGGTACGGGTGCAGCGGCGACCTGCGATCGGTCGTCGACGGCAGCGGCCACGTCGTGATGACGTGCCCGGACGATCAGGGATGCTCGAACGGGGCGTGCATCGCGGCGTGCGACGCGGCCTCGGCCAGCAAGGGCAACGTCGGCTGCGACTTCCTCGTCCCCACGCCCGAGACCTATCCCGTCGACCTGCCCCCCTGCTTCGCCGTCTTCGTCGCCAACGCCTGGCCCGCGCCCGCCGTGCTCACGGTCTCCACCGGCGCCACGACGTACGACGTCACCAAGTTCGGCCGCATCCCGCAGAACGGCATGCCGGAGTCGAGCTGGGCCCCGGTCCCCGCGCTGGGCATCCCCGCCGGGCAGGTCGCCGTCCTCTTCCTCTCCAACGACCCGAACAGCGTGTTCACCGAGGAAGGCGAGCCGATGAAGTGCCCGGTCACGCCGGCGGTGAACAGCGCGACGTCGGTCAACACCATGACCAACACGAACGTCTCCGGCACGAGCACGGCGTTCCACATCACCGCCGGCGTGCCCGTGAGCGCGTACGACATCCTGCCCTACGGCGGCGCGCACACGCACTTCCCCGGCGCGACGATGCTCATGCCGACGAGCGCATGGGGCAAGAACTACGTGATGATCGCGCCCACGCCGGGGACCGCCTCGCCGCCCGGCCCGCTCTGGGGCCAGATCGTGGCGACGAAGGACAACACCACGGTGCAGATCCTCCCGAGCGTCGCCCTGCCCGCGGTCGCGGCCTTCCCCGCGGCGCCCGCCGGCATGACGGCGACCTACACGCTCTCGGCCGGCGAGTACATCGAGTGGGGCCTGCCCTCGGGCTCGAGCGACATGTCGGGCACCATCGTCTCGAGCAACAACCCCGTCGCCGTGTTCGCGGGCAACCGCTTCATCCGCCTCCAGCCCATGCCCGAGCCCGGCGGCGAGGAGGCGCACGGCCAGATCCCGCCCGTCTCCGCGCTCGCCGGCGAGTACGTCGCCGCCCCCTATGCCACCCGCCGCGCCGACCTCATGCCCGAGGCCATCCCCTACCGCATCGTCGGCGCCGTCGACGGCACGCAGCTCACCTACGACCCACCGGTCTCGACGGCGCCCGCCACCCTCGACCGCGCCCAGGTCGCCGACATCACCGTCACGGGCCCCTTCCGCGTCACGAGCCAGGACGCGGTGCACCCCTTCGCCATCGCCCAGCTCATGACGACCGCCAACCTCTCCGGCGGCACGCGCCCCGGCGCCGTCGCCACCTCGCCCACCGGCGCCTGGCAGCCGCTGCTCGGCGACGAGGAGTTCACGATCATGCTCCCGCCCGCCCAGTTCCTCTCCAAGTACGTCTTCTTCACGGACCCGACGTACCCGACGACGAACCTCGTCCTTACGCGCATCAAGGGCGCGAACGGGTTCCAGGACGTGACGGTGGACTGCGTCGGCAAGGTCGGGGGCTGGCAGGACGTCGGCGCCTCGGGCAAGTACCAGGTGACCAACGTCGACCTGCTCCGCGCCAACGTCGCCACGGGCAGCTGCACCAACGGCGGGCACACGGCAGAGAGCAGCGCGCCGTTCGGGCTCGTGGTGTGGGGGGAGGACAGCTACTCGTCGTACGCGTACCCGGGCGGGGGGAACGCGGCGGTGCTGAGCAGCGTGGTGGTGCCTCCGACGCCGAAGTAGGGGCTGCTCGACCGCCTCATCCTGCGCGTGCTGCCTGGGCCTCGCCGGTCAGAGGTCGTACAGCCGCTTCATCCACCCCACGAACGCCTGCGCGAGGGGTGCCCGCGGATCGTCCGCTTCGACGACGAGGCCGTCGGGAGGGAGCGCGTCGGGGAGCTGGTCGCGTATTTCGCTCGGCGCGTGGCTGGGCACCTGGAGTAGGGGCAAGGATGGGGGCGGGGCTCAGCCGGCCCGCGGTCTCAGCGTGCCCTCGGCGAGGTACTGGCGCACGTGCTTGGTCGACCGGCCGAACACGGGCCAGGGCCTCCCGTCCGACCTGCCGAGCGGCCAGTCCTGCTGGAGCATCGTCGTCCGGGCCACGCAGCGCCATGGCCGGGCCACGCAGCGCCGCCGCCGGGCAACGCGGCGTCGTCGGCGGGCAAGACGGCGTCGTCGGCGGGCAAGACGGCGTCGTCGGCGGGCAAAACGGCGTCGTCGGCGGGCAAGGCGGCGTCGTCGTCAGGCAAGGCACCGTCGTCGCCGGACAGCGCAGCGTCGTCGCCGGGCAAGAACGGCGTCGTCGCCGAGCACGACGGCGTCGTCGCCGGACAGCGCAGCGTCGTCGCCGGGCAAGACGGCGTCGTCGCTGAGCACGACGGCGTCGTCGCCGAGCAAGACGGCGTCGTCGCCGGGCAGAACGGCGTTGTCGCCGGGCAAGACGGCGTCGTCGCCGAGCAAGACGGCGTCGTCGCCGGGCAAGACGGCGTCGTCGCCGGGCAAAACGGCGTCGTCGCCGGGCAAGAACGGCGTCGTCGCCGGGCAAAGCAGCGTCGTCGCCAGGCAACGCACCGTCGTCGCCGGACAGCGCAGCGTCATCGCTGGGCAAGGCAGCGTCGTCGCCGGGCAAGGCAGCGTCATCGCCGGGCAAGGCAGCGTCGTCGCCGGGCAAGACGGCGTCGTCGCCGGGCAAGACGGCGTCGTCGCCGGGCAAGACGGCGTCGTCGCCGGGCAACGCGGCGTCGTCGCCGGGGCACGCAGCGTCGTCGTCGGGTAACGCGGCAGAAAATCGACCGCCGCGCCTGACGCTTCGCCCGAATCTGCCGGTAATGGAGGGCGAGTGAAAAATCGACTTCGAGTCGCGGCTGGAATTGCTCCAGCCGGAGTCCCTTAGGGACATGAGGGCAAGCGATCGAGGGGCGCTCCCGGATGGGCCGGGACGAACCGAGATGCGCCCGCCCTCGGCACAGCAACAGGAGAAGAAGCCATGAATATGCGAAGAATTCGGGCCGTGTTCGGTTTCGACCGGCTCGAGTACATCCAGATGCTCGCGTGCGCCCACAAGATGCACGACGGGATGGCCGCCGACACGGCGACCTACACGGCGCCGAACCCGGTGCTCCCCGCGTTCCTGACCCTGATCCAGAACGCGGACGCCGCCCAGCAGGCCGTGCGAGACCGCACGATCGGCGCGGCGGCGACGCGCAACGCCGAGTGCGCCCTGCTCTTCACCGGCATGGAGAGCGAGCGCATCTTCATCCAGGGGCTCGCCGACGCGAACCCCGGGCGCGCGATCGCGATCATCCAGAATGCGGGGCTGATCGTGAGCAGTTTCCCGAACAACCCCAAGGCGCCGCTCACGCTCAGGAACGGCAAGCAGTCCGGCAGCATCGTGTGCGAGGCGAACGTCGGTCTCCTCGTCGCCGCGGCCGGACCGATCAAGCCGCACCAGCAGCGGTTCTTCAACTGGGAGTCCACCGTCGACGGGTCGAAGACCTTTCAGGCGGCGCCCTCCACGCCCAAGGGGAAGACCACGATCTCGGGCTTCACGCCCCTGACCATGGTGGGCATCCGTGTGAGCATGACGAACGGGACGGGCCAGGGTGACTGGAGCCAGGTGGTGACCATCCTGGTGCGGTAATCCGACCACGCGTGCGGGGAGCCGGCCGGCGCGGCCGTGCTCCCCGCGCGCGTCACACCGGGCAGCCGACGGGCCCGGACGTACACGTCCCGGTGCCCGTCGTCGGGTCGAGCTGGCAAGTGTTCCCCTGCCCGCAGTCGGCGTTGGTGGCGCAGCCGCCGGGGTACACGCAGCCGAGGCCGACGGGGGTGCTGCAGCAGGGGCCCGTCACGGGCCTGCACACGCCGCTGGGCTGCGCGGTGCAGTCGGCGTCGGTGTGGCAGTACCCGGGGAAGCAGAAGCGCACGGGCTCGTCGAAGGTGCCGGCGGGGGCGCAGACCGGCTTGGGCGCGCTGCCGCTGCTGGGGCACTCGGCGTCGGACGTACACTGGTCCGTCATGCACTCGTTGTAGTTCTGCTCCGCCGGGCCGCCGCAGTAGGGGAGCGTCTGCGTCGACCAGCACTGGCCCATCTTGCAGTCGGCCGACGAGCAGCACTGGTCCTGCGGGCTCATGGGTGTGCAGGAGGTGGCCTGGGGAGGCACGACCTGGCAGACGAGCCATCCGCCGGGCGTGATGGGGCCGCAGGTGCCGCCGGGGCAGTCGGCGTCCGTCGTGCAGTCTCCGCCGGGGAGCGAGCCTCCGGCGCCGGTGGAGCCGCCGCCCGCTCCCGTTCCCGCTCCCGTTCCCGTTCCCGTTCCCGCTCCCGCTCCCGCTCCCGTCCCGGCGCCCGTGCCGGTCGGGCCGGCGCCGGTGCCGGTGACGACGTTGCCGCCGCAGGCGGCGGCGGAGACGCAGAGGGCCGCGAAGGCGGCGAGGGAGAAAGCGTAAGCGTGGCGCATCATGGGGATCTCCTGACGCCCCCTCGCGCGGGGGCGAGCACACCCAGCATACCCCCGTCGCGCCGGCGCCGCCCGACCCGTCGCGCACGCGCCGGATCGCACGCGCCGGGGCTACGGCATGCAGTGGTTCATCGGGTCGCACTTCCCGGAACAGCACTCCGCGCCGTCCGCGCACCCCTGCATGGGCCCCAGGCAGTCCGCGCAGAAGCCTTGCACGCAGGCATTGTTGCAGCAGTCGGGGTTGCCGCCGCACGCGTCGCCCGCGGGGAGACAGGCGCCGCCGCCGATGCAGACCCCCGCGTTGCAATCCAGGCTGCAGCAGTCGGTGTAGACCGCGCACCCGACGCCGGCGCCCAGGCAACCGACGCCGGGCTCGATGGGCGCGCTGCTGCACGCTCCGAAGAGGGTGGCCGAGGCGAGCACCAGGAACGCGAGCACGACGGTTCTCTTCATGACGGTCCTCCAGGGGTCGAATGCGGCGTGTGGGGTCGATGGTACGGGCCGTCGGCGCGTCCTCCAACTGGTCGCTCGTGCTACCAGCGCAGCCCCCCGCGCCGCGCGGACCGCGTGCTCCGGGGTGCGCCGGGGTTACATGCACTTGTCATCCGCGCCGCAGGTGCCGGAGCAGCACTGCGGGTTGCCCTGGCACGCCTCGCCGGTCCCCAGGCACTCCGCGCAGAAGCCTTCCACGCAGTCGTTGTTGCAGCACTCGGCGTTGCCGGCGCAGTTCTGCCCTGCGGCGTAGCAGCCGTCGCCGAAGCAGACCCCTGCCTTGCACTGGAGGCTGCAGCAGTCGCTGCTGACGTCGCAGTGGGCGTCGGCCAGCCGGCAACTGCCGCTGGGCCCGGTGACCCCGCTGTCGCACGCTCCGAAGAGCGTGGCCGAGGCGAGCACCAGGAACGCGAGCACGACGGTTCTCATCATGATTGTCCTCCAGGGGCCGGATGCGGCGCGCGGCGCCGATGGTACGGACACTCGTCCCGTCCTCCAACGGATCGCTCGTGTCGCCGGCGCCGTGCTCCCCCCGGCGCGCACCGCCCGCTCCGGGACGCGCCCTCGCCGCTCGGCTACACTTGGTACTGCCATGTACTGGCTCGTCCTCCACGGCGCCCTCGTCTGGCAGGCGGCGCTCGCCGTGCTGCTCCTCGCGGGCGGCTTGCTCGGCGTGCGGCGCGCGCGCCGGCGCATACGCAGGGAGGCCGGCGCCACGCGCGCCGGGCTCGGGGAGCCGCGGCGACGGATCGGGGACGCGCGCGACGGCGCCGAGGTGACGCTGGCCGGGACGCTGCGCGCCTCGGGGCCCTGCCTGACCTTCGTCGACGGGGCGGACGCGGTGGCCACGAGCGCGGGGCCGGAGTGCTCGCCGCCGGCGGTCGACGCGCGCGCGGAGAAGCTCGAGCTGGTGCTGGAGCAGGAGGGCAGGCCGCCCCCCCTCGTCTCGGAGCACACCGTCGCCGCGCTCCTCGTGCTGCGCGCCACCCCCGCGGCCGAGCGGGGTGTCTTCCCGCGTGACGAGAAGCGGCTGCGCTTGGTCGCCCGGCTCTTCGACGTCGCGCACGACGTCGACGAGGGGGTGGACGTCGACGCCGCGCACGGCGACGGCGCCGATCTCGCCAATCTCCTCTGGCGCGAGGGGACCGCGAGCGAGAGCGCCCTCCGCCTCGTCGCCCTCACCAACCGCTCGGCGGGCGGCCGCGACGAGCTGCTCCGCTGGGCGCGCTGGGGGCGGGTCACGCGGTGCATCGGCTGCGACGTCGCCACCACGTTCTCCGACGTCACGGCCCACCTGGCGCTCGCCGAGGCCTTCGGCGACGAGGCCCTCGCCGCCGAGCTGCGCCCGGTCGTGGAGAGGTTCCGCGCCGCGCTCCTCCGGCGGGAGACGGCCGTCCCGCTCGCCATTTTCGAGAGCCTGCCGCTGGAGCGGCGGTTGCCCGGGGACCAGGCCAAGTAGCGGACGCGCCCGCCGGATTGTGGCAGGCTCCGCCGTCCGATGGCCTCCGAGCTCTCCAAGACCTACGACCCCACCGACGTCGAGCCGCGCTGGTACGCCTACTGGCTGGAGCACAACGTCTTCGGCGCGAACGACGCGCCCGACGACCAGCGCCCCGTTTATGTCCTGCCCATGCCGCCGCCCAACGTCACGGGGTCGCTGCACATGGGGCACGCGCTCTTCTGCACGATCGAGGACGTGCTCACCCGCTACCACCGCATGTGCGGCTACAACACCCTCTGGCAGCCCGGGATCGACCACGCGGGCATCGCCACCCAGACGGTCGTCGAGCGCCTCCTCAAGTTCGAGGGCAAGTCGCGCCACGACCTCGGGCGGGAGAAGTTCCTGGAGCGGGTCTGGGCCTGGAAGGCGCAGAGCGGGGGCAGGATCACCGAGCAGCAGCGCGTGCTCGGGGTGAGCGCCGACTGGCCGCGCACCAGGTTCACCCTGGACCCGTCGCTGTCGCGCGCGGTGCGCGAGGCGTTCGTCCGCTTGCACCGGGAGGGGCTCATCTACCGCGACACGCGCCTCATCCACTGGGACTGCGAGGCGCAGACGGTGCTCTCGAACCTGGAGGTCGACAACGAGCCGGCGACGGGCGAGCTCTTCGAGTTCGCTTACCCGGTGGAGGGCGGGGGCGGCGAGATCGTGGTCGCCACGACGCGGCCCGAGACGATGCTCGGCGACACCGCGGTCGCCGTGCACCCGGACGACCCGCGCTACACGCACCTGCACGGCAAGTTCGTCGTCCACCCCTTCGTGGACCGGAGGATCCCAATCGTCACCGACGCGGTGCTGGTCGACCCGAAGTTCGGCACCGGCGCCGTGAAGGTGACGCCGGCGCACGACTTCAACGACTTCGCCACGGGCAAGCGCCACAAGCTCGAGGAGATCACCGTCCTCAACCTCGACGGCACGATGAACGCGAACGCGGGCCCCTTCGCGGGGCAGGAGCGGTTCGCGGCGCGCAAGGCCGTCAAGCGGGCGCTGGAGGAGAAGGGGCTCGCGCGGGGGAGCAAGCAGCACCAGCTCATGCTGCCGAGGAGCGAGCGGAGCGGGTCCATCGTGGAGCCGATGATCTCGACGCAGTGGTTCGTGAAGATGGCGCCGCTCGCGGAGCCCGCCCTCGCCGCCGTGCGCGAGGGCAGGACGAAGATCATCCCCGAGGAGTGGAGCAAGACGTACGAGCACTGGATGACGAACATCCTCGACTGGTGCATCTCGCGCCAGCTCTGGTGGGGGCACCGCATCCCGGCGTGGTACTGCGCGAAGGGCCACGTCAGCGTCGTCAACGCCGAGCTCCTCGACCGCTGCGAGACGTGCGGCGCCGAGGTGAAGCAGGACGAGGACGTGCTCGACACGTGGTTCTCGAGCGGCCTCTGGCCCTTCTCCACGCTGGGCTGGCCGGACGAGACGCCGGCGCTCGCCAAGTTCTACCCCGCGAGCGACCTCGAGACGGGGTACGACATCCTCTTCTTCTGGGTCGCCCGCATGATGATGATGGGCATCCACTTCATGGGGAAGCCCCCGTTCTCGCGCATCCTGCTCCACGGGCTCGTGGTCGACGAGACGGGCGACAAGATGAGCAAGGTGAAGGGGAACGTGATCGATCCCCTGGACCTCATCCACGGGGCGACCTTCGAGCAGGTGGTGGACAAGGCCCTCCCCGGCGCGCCGAAGGAAGAGGGGTTGAAGAAGTTCAAGAAGGCGTACCCGTCCGCGGCGACGATGGGCGCCGGCTTCTCCGCGTACGGCGCCGACGCCCTCCGTTTCACCCTCGCGACGTACTCGCCGCAGGCCAAGCGCATCCCGCTCTCGCCGAAGAAGATCGAGGGGTACCGGAACTTCTGCAACAAGATCTGGAACGCCACGCGCTACGCGCTCGGCTACCTGGAGGGGGCGAAGGTCGAGGGCGCGGCGCCGAAGGCGACCCTGCTCCCCAACCTCTGGATCCTCTCCCGCCTGTTCGCGACCACGGAGCTGGTCCGGGTCGGAATCGACAACTTCCGACTCGACGACGCTTCGCTTGGCCTCTACCACTTCTTCTGGGGCGAGCCTGCGACTGGTACTTGGAGATCACCAAGCCCATCTTCGCGGGAGGCGGTGAGCCCGCGGCCGAGACGCGCGACGTGCTCGCCTACGTGCTCGAGGCCGCGCTGCGCCTGCTCCACCCCTTCGTCCCCTTCATCACTGAAGAGCTCTGGCAACGTGTGCCTCGCCCTGAAGGAAGCCCGACCTCCATTGCCCTTGCGCAGTATCCAGAGGCCGTAGGGGACAGAGTGAACGAGATCCGGTCCTATGTGCTGCTCGGCTCTGTTGAAGCGAACATGGGCGTGCTCCAGGCGGTGATCGGCGCGGCGCGGAGCATCCGGGCCGAGCACGAGCTGGCGCGGGCCGTCGAGCTGCCCCTCATCCTGCGCACGGCCGACGAGAAGGTGGCCGGCCTGCTCCGGGCGGACTGCCCGGCGATCAGGTTCCTGGTGAACTCCGCCGGGGATCCGGCGGTGGAGGCGCGCGGCGCGGCGCGGCCGCGGGGCGCGGTCATGCACGTGGCGGCCGACGTCGAGGTGCTGGTCCAGCTCAAGGGGCTGGTCGAGGGCGCGAAGGAGGCGGCGCGCGTCGACCGCGAGATTAAGAAGGCGGAGAAGGACCTCGCCGCCCTGGAGAAGAAGCTCGCCCTGCCCTCGTTCGCCGACAAGGCGCCGCCCGAGGTGGTGGCCGAGACGAAGGCGCAGGTGGAGGAGCTGCGGCGCAAGCTCGCCGGGCTGGCCGAGGCGCGGCAGATCGCGGCGGAGCTGGACGAGGCCGGCTGAGCGAACATGCTCGGCCCGTGCTTGGCGAAGATCCTCCTCGTCGACGACGAGCCCCACATCCGCCGCGTCGCCGAGGTCAGCCTCGTCCGCGTCGGAAAGTGGTCGGCGATCCTCGCCGCCTCCGGCCCCGAGGGCATCGTCGCGGCGGAGCGGGAGCACCCAGACGTGATCCTCCTCGACGTGATGATGCCGGACATGGATGGCCCGACGACGCTGCGCGCGCTGAGGGAGCGCGCCCCCGTCGCCGGCATCCCCGTCATCTTCATGACGGCGAAGGTGCAGGAGCACGAGATCCAGCGCTACCTCGATCTGGGCGCCGCCGGGGTCATCTGCAAGCCCTTCGATCCGATGAAGCTCGCGGATCACGTGCGCCGCATCTTCGCCGGGGAGTGCCGGACGGCGTGACGAACGACGACGATGACGACGTGATGGCCGAGCTGCGCGCGGAGTACGCGGTGGAGCTGCCGGGCATCGTCGCGGCGCTCGCCGCGCTGATCGGGCGCGCGGGCGACGGCCGGGAGGCCGCGGCGCGCGCCCGCGCGGCGGCCCACCGGCTGCGCGGGACGGCGGGCTCGTACGGGTTCCGCGAGGTGGGCGTCGCCGCAGGCGAGGTGGAGGAGGCGATCGACGGGCCCCCGGCCGAGCTCGCGGCGCGCATGCGCGCGCTCGAGGCGCTCGCCCGGGTCGGGTAGGGCGCGCTACCGCCGCCGGTGCTTCGACGAGGGAAGCGAGCGCGGCCGTGGCTTGGCAGGGCGCGCCGCGGGAGGGGACGCGGGCCGTGCAGACGGAGCCGTCGCCGGCCGCGCCGGGGCGCGCACCGCACCCGGGCCACGCCGCAGGGTGGGCACCGCGAACCCCCTCTCCCCGCGCGTACCCGCGGCGGTGCGCAGCGAGACGCTGGCCTGCGTGCGCACGTAGCCGAGCTCCGGGGCCACCACGTGATCCGTGCGCACCGGCACGCCGGCGGCGCGAAGGAGCGCGGGTGAAGGGCCCACCGTCCAGCGCGCCCCCTCGCGCACCTCGACGATCGGCGCCGCCGTGACGAACGCGAGGTGGACCCGCTCCGGCGGGAGCCGGTACGCGAACACGCCCGGCTCCCCGAAGTGACGCTGCTCGACGAAGACCCACCGGTCCTCGGACACCACCACGCCCGGGGGCGCCATCGGAACCCAGCCGACGTAGCCCCCGCCGTAGCGCCACTCCACCCAGGAGGGCGCCCAGATCGTGCCCGGGACCCAGACCCAGCCGTACGCCTCGTGATCGACCCAGCGGCCGTAGTGGTAGGTGGCCCAGCCCCATTCGTCGTCGTACTTGCTCCGGAACGCCCAGGAGCCGTCGTCGCCGGCGACCCACGCGCCGTCGGACGCGTAGGGCGTGAAGTCTTCGCCCGCGATGTCGTCCGCGGGCTGCCAGACGCGCCCGTACGGCGCGACGTCGACCCACGCCCCGTAGTTGGCGAGGGGCGCAACGAAGTCCTCCACGGCGGTGTCGTCGCTGCCACGCGCCGGCTGGGCTGGAGGCGCTTGCGGCTCGAACGCGGGCGCGGAGGGCCACCCGGTGGGCGCGGGAGGGGGCGGCTCGAACGCGGGAGGGGGCTCCTCCGCCGCGACGGGCGGCGGACCGACGACGCAGCCGACCTGCGTCGCCACGAGGGCGGCCACGGCTCCTGCGCGCGCAATCCTCGTCGTCACCGTCGCCTGCCCCTCTGCATCGGATGCCCGGGTGTGGGCGTCCCGACGCCAAGGCTAGGCAGATGGGGTGTTGTCGTCGAGCCCGAACTGCGCGGCATACGCATGCCGCAGGGTGTCGAGCCGCAGGGTGGGATGTCCGGCGCCGCCCGCGGTCGCGGTCGATGCGGTGCCCGATGACGCGAAGGGCGGGCGCGCGGCATCGCACGCGGCGCGGATCGCCGCCTTGAGCGGACGGAAGCCCTCCGTCATCGGCAAGGAGGGCAGCACGTGGACGATGTGCGGCAGCGCGATGGCCGGCTCGCGCGCGGCGAGCGCGCGGTAGAGGGCCTCGCCGTCGAGCGCCGCGCCCTGCCGCAGCACCACGGCCGCAGCGGGGACCTCCGCCGCTGCGCCGCCTTCGCACACGCCGAGCACGACGGCGAGGGCGACCTCGGGGACCTCGTAGAGCGCGTCCTCGATGGGCCGGCTCGGGACCGGGCCCGCCTCCGTGCGGATCACGTCGGCGATGCGGTCGACGAACCAGTAGTCGCCGTCGTGGTCGCGGCGGGCGAGGTCGCCCGTGAGGAGCCACGCGTCGCCGGGCTCGAGGACGTCGCGCGCCAGGCGGGCCGCGCGGCGGGGCGCCCCCGGGAGCCGGGCGGCGAGCACGCCGGGCTCGCCCTCGCCCGCGCGCCGCCCGCGCCCGAGGGCGTCGCGCGCGACGTCGCCCGCGTCGAAGTCGTACGCGAAGATCGCCACATCGCTCGAGCCCGGCAGCGGCCGCCCCAGCGCGCCAACCTTGTCGCCGGCGGCGTTCGCGAGCACGAGCGCCCCCTCGGTCGAGGCGTAGAACTCGAGCACGCCCACGCCGGTGCGATCGACGATGCGCCGCCAGGCGTCGGCGCGCATCCCGCTGCCGGCGAACAGGCGCAGCGGGCTCTCGCGCTCGGAGGCGGCGGCCGGCGCGCGGAGCAGCTCGCGGCACATCTCGCCCGCGTAGAAGACGACCGTGGCCCCGTAGCTCCGCACCTCGCTCCAGAACACGCCCGGCTCGAAGCGCGTCGCGAGCGCGAGGCGCGCCCCGCCGACGAGGGCGCCGCCGACGGAGACGAGCAGGCCGGCGGGGTGGTGCAAGGGGAGGCAGCAGTACACGGTGTCGGCCGAGGTGAGCGTGCACGCCGCGGCCGCCCCGAGCGCCGAGAGGGCCCAGCGCCGGTGGGTGATGTGCGCCGCGCGCAGCGCCGGTCCGCCCGCCCCGCCGCCGTCGGCCTGCGAGACGATGATCATCGCGAGGTCCGCGGCGCGGCCCGCGTTGGGGCGGTACCCATCGGGGAGCGCGACGGCGGCGGGGTCGATGGCCTCCAGGTCGGTCACGTCGGGCGGGAGCGCGCGGCCGGGCCCGCCGCCCAGGACCAGCACCGGCCCGGAGAAGGCGGCGCGGGCGCGGGCGGCGTTCTCCGGATCGGCGGCGACGAAGCGGGGCGGGGCGAGGGCGAGGGCGGCGGCGAGCAGGCCGTCGTCGAGGCGCGGGTTGACCAGCACGGCGACGGCGCCGAGGCGGCTGCACGCCGTCACCATCGAGAGGTAGCTGGGCCGGCCATCCATGATCACGCCAACGTGGTCCCCCGCGCGCACGCCGCAGGCAGAGAGGCCGCGGACCACGTTGTCGACGCGGCGGTCCGCGTCCGCATACGAGAAGGCGCGCCCTTTCCAGAGGAAGAACGTGCGCTCCGGGATGGCGCGGGCCTGCTCCGCGAGCGTGAGGCCCGCGCTCACCAGGGTCTCGTCGTCGAGCCGCCGCAGCCTCATGAGGCGCGGGAGCTGGTAGCGCAGGGCGTCCGCGGTCTCGCCCAGGTCCACGACCGCCTCGCCGAGCTTGTTCCAGGCCGAGCCGAGCGCCTCGCGGGCCACGTCGTAGAAGAGATCGATGTCGAGCGACTCGACGATGGCGGCGTTCTCCGCGTCCTCGTCCTCGTCGTCGGCGGGCCTCCGGGCGCGCGCCTCTTCGGGCGGCGGGAGGAGCGCGGGCCGCGGCCCCTCTCCCTCGCGCCAGCGCACCCACTCGATCACCGTCGGCCAGGTGGATCGGTTGGCCGCGCCGCCCACGACGAGGCCGAAATGGCCCGCAGGCAGCGCGACCTCGAAGACCTCCGCCTGCGTCGCGGCGTGGCGGACCGCGCGCACGGCGCGAGGGCGCGCGATCTCGTCGCGCGTGCCCACGAAGTAGAGGACCGGCGCGCGCAGGTCGGCGAGCGTGACGGTGCGGCCGTCGACCACGAAGCCGCCCGAGAGCATCCGGTTGTGGACGATGAACTCGTCGACGAAGGTGCGCAGGGCCGGCCCCGGCCACGCCACGAAGCCCTCGCCGCCGAGGAAGCGGCGCCGCGCCTCCCGCTTCACGAGCGCCTGCCGGTCGTGCAGCTTGCGCACGAAGTCGACGAGCTGGCTCAGCTCCTTCCGCACGCTCACGAGCTTGAACGCGGTGGAGGTGAGCGCGCCGGGCAGGCCCTCGATGCGCTCCAGGGTGGGCTCGACCAGCGGGCGCGCCGCCCGGACGAGGCGGTTCGTGACGGCGGTGCTGACGTTGGGCAGGTTCTTGTGGATGTCCACCGGGCTGCCGAACGTGATCACCGAGGCGACGCCCTCGGATCCCAGGTACGCCGCCGCCTGGTACGCGAACATGCCGCCTTGCGAGTAGCCGGCCAGGTGCACGTCGCGCCCGGTCGCCGCCCGCACGCGACCCAGGGCCTCGACGACCGCGCGCACGTGGTCGTCGAGCGTGCGGCGCATCCCGCCCTCCTCGCGCTCGGGCGCGCCGAAGTCGACCACCCAGGGGTCCACCCCGCCGGCCGCGAGCCTCGCGACCGCGGAGAGGTCCGGCGCCACGTCGTAGACCTCGGCGGTCACCATCAGCGGCGGCACGAGGAGGAGCGGGGCCCGCTCGGCCGGCGCGGGGCCCTGGGGCGGGTACCGGCGCAGGCGGTAGTGCTTGCCCTCGTGGACGACGTCGTAGGGCGCGCCCACCCGGGGGCCGAGGCGCCCGAAGCGCATGACCTCGAGCGCGTTGGCAGCGCCAGCCGCAGCGTAGCGGAGGCGGTCCGCGGCCGCATGCTCCAGGCGCACGAGGCCGCCCGGGCGGGGGCGAGGGGAGGATGTCACCCGGCCCTCCTTAGTCGTGAACCCCGCCGGGGGGTGGACGACGAAGTCCGGGGCGCCCGGATGGAAAAAAAGAAGCGCCCGTTCGACAGTGGGGGGGAACTGTCCGCGGGCGCTTCGGGCTGAGTCTTAGCAGGCATCGGGCCAACCCCCAAGTTTCGGGATCACGGGGCTTGGCGCGAGGCTCGACGGGGGTGCATCGCAGTCATGAAAAATCGGGCGTGCGAGCGTGCACGCCCCTGAGCGGGCTCAGCGGCGGCGGCGCCTCGTGACGAACAGCCCGAAGACCGCCAGGGCCAGGCAGGTCGCGTCCTGGTCGGGCCCGCCCGCTGCGGCGTACGTGCAACCCGAGCTGGCGTTCGGCCCATTCCCCGACGTCCCGCTGCCGCCGCCCGCTCCATCGCCGCCGGCCGCGCTCCCGCTTCCGGTCCCGTGCGCGCCCGTGCCGGTGCCCGTCCCGGTCCCGCTGGCGCCGGTCTTCCCGCCCGCGCCGGTCTCTCCACCGGCGCCGGTCTCTCCGCCGGCGCCGGTCGCTCCGCCCGCGCCGCCCGTGCCGCCCGAGGACGTGGTGTCCCCGCTGGAGGTGGTCGTCGGCGCCGTGACGATCACGTGGACGGCGAGGAGGTTGTCCGGCGGGCCGCCGCCCTTGGGCGCGTCGGCGAACCAGGTGACCGACTCCTCGACCAGGCCGAAGTACTGCGTGTAGTCGCCGGGCGCGGTGGCGTCGAGCTCGAGGGGGAACTTGTAGCTCTGGCCCGTCGGCACATCCATCGGCGGCGACGACACGCGCGTCATGCTCAGCCACGAGGAGCCCGCGAGCGGCGAGGGCTTGTCGCGCGCGATGGGCGCGAGCTTGGTGACGCCTGCCTTCCAGGTCGAGGTGCCCGATGTTCTTCAGCTCGATCCAGCCGTTCATCGTCTGGCCCGTGGTCATCATGATCGCCGGGTCTTGCAGCGTCGGGTACGACTGCGCCACGTACTCGCCGTGGTACTCGGCCTCGTTGACCTGGATCTTGGCCTCGATGTCGTTGTCCGGAGGCCGAGCTCGCCCGCGTCGCTGAACCAGTGCACGCCCTCCTCCACCACCCCGTAGAACTCGTCGTACATCCCCGGCGTGCTCGGCGCGTGGAAGCTGAACTGGAACTTGTAGGTCCCCCCGGGCGCCACCGTGCCCTTGACGGCCGCGAGCCGGTTCGGGGCCAGCCAGTCGGGATCCGTAGAACGGGCTCTTCCTGTCGCGCGGCTGGGTGGTGCCGAGCTTCGTGTTGCTGTCCCAGCTCTTGGCGCCGATGTTCTTGAGCGTGATGGACGCGGGGAGGACCTGGTTGACCGTCATCTGCATGGTCGTGCTCGCGAGCGGCCACGACTGGGTGACGTAGCTGGCGCCCCAGTCGGCGCCGCCGCCCGCGAACTGCTGCAGGGCTGAAAGGTCGCCGTTGAACTCGTCGAGATCGACGGTGGCCGGGATGCCGCTCACGCTGCCGGAGTCGGAGTACTGCCAGAACTTCCAGGTGCTCCAGCCGTTCGGCAGGCTCGGGCAGGACGGGCCCCAGTCGGCGACCCAGAGCGGGTCGCCGCCGAAGGCCGTCGAGTTGGAGAGGCTGCTCCACAGGCCGGGCGACGTGTAGATCATCGGCGTCTTGCCGGTGCCCGCCTTCACCGCGTTCATCCACGTCTGGAGGTTCGCCGTGAGCGTCGCCGCGGACTGCCCGCCCGAGACCTCGACGTCGGCGGTGACGGGCAGGTCCCCGGGGCCGAGCTTGCCGACCGCCTTGATGACGATGTTCGCGGTCGTGGTCGGGTCCTCGCCCGCCTCGAAGAACTGGTAGGCGCCGCGGACCAGGCCCGCGCTCTTCATCGCCGACCAGTTGTTGGCGAACGTCGTGTCGAGGTACGTGCCGTCGCTGATGCGGGCGATCGCGAAGTCGATCCCCGCCCCCTTCACCGTGCTCCAGTTGACGCTGCCCTGGTACACGGAGACGTCGACGCCCTTCACCACCGAGCCCGTGGCGCAGACGCTCGCCTCCTCGGCCTCGCCGAAGGGCTCGTCGCCCTCGGCGCCGGCGCCGCAGCCCGCGAGCAGCGCGACGAGGGGCAAGAGCGAGAGCGACAGGGCCGCGCGGGCCGCGAAGCGACGGGAGGCGAAGGGGAGGACGGTCGGCATGGCCGGCGCGTTAGCGAAAGGCGTGCCGCGATGGAAGGGCCCGAATTCCCTTTGGTTTGTGGCGCACCAAGCGTGGTGACGCCGCGATCCACCCTGGGCCCTTGGCCCACCAGTCGCCGCAACTTGCAGCGGAAAATTCCCGCCTGCGGCGCGTGCCGCTCAGCCCTTCTTGGCGGCCTTCTTCGCGCGCTTGGCGGCCTTCTTGGCGCCCTTGGCGGCCTTCTTCTCCGCCTTCTTGGCGCCCTTGGCGGCCTTCTTCTCCGCCTTGGCGGCCTTCGCCGCGGCGCGCTTGGGCGCCTTCGGCTGGGGGACCTGCTCCCAGAGGCCGACGAAGTTCCCGAGCGGATCCGTGAAGCCCGCGATCCAGCCCATGCCCTCGGGCAGCTCCATCTTGGGCATGAAGGTCTTGCCGCCCGCCTTCTCGATGCGCGCGAGCTGCTCGTCGATGCTGTCCGTGCCGACGTACATGTGGATGGGGAAGTCCTTCCCGTCCTGCGAGGTCGCGATGCCGCCGGGGATGCCGCCCTTGCCCGTGTCGATGAACACCATCCCGCCTGGGCCGGGCTTGAGCTTCCAGTCGAACGCCTCGCCGTAGAACTTGGCGGTGGGCTCGACCTCCTTCACCGAGATGTGGAACCAGTTGACCGGATTCGCCATGTCGTCTCCTCTTCGCGCGGTCGCGGCGCGACACGCGCGCCCAAAAGCCCGTGAAGCACGCTACCGCTGCGGCGCGGGCCCGAACCCCATCGTGGACGAGACCTTGTAGCGGGCCGCGAGCGCGAGTGTACGCGCGTTCTCGGGGATGTGATCGAGGAAGCTCCGCCTGAGGCGCGCGTCGTTGATCCGGTCGGCGCGCGCGAGGAGGCGGCGGCGCGCCTCGGCGATGGCCAGCGTGGCGCGGCCGGTGTCGCGCGAGGCCTCGAGGGCGAGCACGTGCTGGAGGCGAATGAGCGACTCGCCCTCCTCGATCCCCTCGAGCTGGCACAGGATGGACATGCCCTCCTCGGCGGCGGCGCAGGCCTCGGCGCGGCGGTCCTGCGAGAAGAGCAGGTCGGCCAGCGTCGCGAGCGCGTAGGCGCGGATCGGGGGCGCGCTGGCCGAGCCGGCGACGGCGGCGCGCAGCTCCTCCTCCGCGCGGACGAGCAGGGAGGGGCGCGCCGGGTCGAGCTCGAGGGCGGGGCTCGGGCCGTGGGCGCTCTCGGCGCGGAGCCAGAGGATGATGGCCAGGTACAGGCGCGAGACGCTCTCGAAGCGGCGGTAGCCCCCGCGGATGCAGTGCTCGAGCGCCGCGGTCTCGATCTCGAGCGCCTGGTCCAGGTCGCCGAGGCGCGCCAGGACGAAGCCGAGGTTCGACCGCACGGGCGTGATGAAGCCCGAGGCGCATGGGCTCGCCGACGGCAATCGCCTCCTTCAGCAGGCCCTTCGCGCGGGCGTACGCGCCGAGCTGCATGTAGAAGTTGCCGATGTTGGCGCGCTGGAGGCACGCGTTGCGCGCGTCGCCCGCCTCCCCGAAGCAGGTGACGGCGGCCTCCAGGTGCCGGAGGCCGCCCGCCGGGTCGCCCTCGTAGAGCGCGAACTCCGCAGCCGCGACGAAGATCCATGCGCGCACGGCGGGCTCGTCCTCCGTGCCGGGCTCGGCGGCGGCGCGCGCGGCGGCGAGGGCCTGCGCGGCGCGATCGACCTGCCCGGCGCGCACCAGCGAGACCGCGAGCCGGGAGGCGGCGACGATGTGGGGCCCGGGGACCGGGCTCTTTGATCTCGAGGGCGGTGAGCTGATCGAGCAGGCCGGGGAAGCGCTCGTTGTTGCCGAGGTAGCTCGCGAGGATGGCGAGGTGGCCGACCGCCGCGTACCAGCCCGGGGCCCCGTGGGGCAGGGTCTCGCTCGCCTCGTGCGCGGCGCGCTCCGAGTCGGCGTAGTGGCCGAGCCAGCGCAGCGCGATCGCCTGCACCAGGCGCATCTGCCCGAGCACCTCGCCCGAGGCGCGGCACGTGGTGATGGCGTGCTCGGCGTGGTCGACGGCCTCCTCGAGCGCGTTGTCGCGGAGCGCCTGGCCCGCCGCGGCCGTGTACCACTCGAGGTTGCGCGGCGCGCGTACGGGGGGCTGCACCTGGTCCCAGCCGAGCTCGGGCTGGGCCATCGGGCGGGCCCACTCGGGCGCCGCCGGGCGGACCGCGCCCTCGTCCGCGCCCCGGTCGAGCGCCCCACCGGAGCCGGCCGACGCGGGCGCGGGCGAGGCGAGCGGCGCCGCGGGGAGAGGCACCGCGGGCGTCGCGCGGCTGAACGAGGGCGCCGGCGGCGGGAGGGAGAGCGCGTGCCGTTCGGCGATGGTGGGGTCCGGCTTCTCGGCGTAGTCGAGCAGGGCGTAGAGGAAGTCCTGCACCGACGCGTAGCGCGCGGCCGGGTCGCGCTCGAGCGCGCGGTGCACCACCGCGACGAGCTCCGCCGGCAGGTCCGGCGCGCGGGCGCCGAGCGGCTTGTAGGGCTCCGTCACGATCTTGCCGAGGATGGCGGCGGCGGAGGGGCCCTCGTACGGCAGGTGGTCCGAGAGCATCTCGTACATCACCGCGCCGACGGCCCAGATGTCGCTCCGGTGGTCCGCCGGCGAGAGGCCCTCCGCCTGCTCCGGCGACATGTACATCGGCGTGCCCACGATGCTCCCGACGAGCGTGGTGCTCTCGCTCGACGCGATCTTGGCGACGCCGAAGTCGATGAGCTTGGGCACCATCGCCGCTCCCTCGACGGGAGATCGCGAGAGGAAGATGTTCTCCGGCTTGATGTCGCGGTGAACGATGCCGGCGCGGTGCGCCGCGGCGAGCGCGCCCATGATGGGCACCATGATCTCGATCATCGCGGGGGTTGGGAGCCGGTGCTCGCGGACCATGCGGTCGCGGAGCGTCTCGCCGTCGAGCAGCTCCTGCACGATGTAGGGCGTGCCGTGCCAGAGCCCGACCTCGAACACGGCGACGATGTTGGGGTGGTGCGTCATCGCCGCCGCCCGCGCCTCGCGCCGGAAGCGGGTGTTGACGTCGGCGCGCGCGGCGAGGTGCGAGTGGAGCACCTTGAGCGCCACGCGGCGCCCGATCCACGTGTCCTCCGCCTCGAAGACGACGCCGACGCCGCCCTCCCCGACCCGGCGCAGCAGCGCGAACTTGCCGCCCACGACCATGCCGGGGCGGAGCGCGTGCGTCCCGATATCCGCGATCTCAGCCGGCTCCGTCATGGTGGGCTCTCACACAAAGGACGACGATCAAAGGCGAAAGCGCACGTCTCGTCAACGCCCTCTCAGGGAGGCAGTATGCACCGCGAGCCGCGGCGCAGCCGAGGCGGTATGCACCGCGAGCCGCGGCGCAGCCGAGGCGGTATGCTCCAGCGCCCATGGACCGCCGATCGTTCCTCGTGGTGAGCGCGTCTGCCGCGGAGCTGGGCGCCTCCTCGACGGGCTGTACGGATGCCGCGTCCCTGCCGGGCGCCGCCCCGCCGCCCGGCCCGTCCGGGCCGCCTGCCGCGCCTCACCCCGACCTGGAAGAGGCGACCCTCTCTGACCTCGCTGCCCGCATGCAGCGCGGCGAGACCTCGGCGGCCGACCTCTGCCGGGGCTACCTCGCCCGCATCGAGGCGCTCGACCGGCACGGTCCGGCGATCCGGGCGGTGATCGAGGTGAACCCGGACGCGCTCGCGATCGCCGACGGTCTCGACGCAGAGCGTCGTGCGGGGCACGTCCGCGGGCCGCTTCACGGTGTCCCGGTGCTGGTGAAGGACAACCTCGACACGGGCGACCGGATGGAGACCACCGCAGGCTCGCTCGCGCTGGCCGGCACCCGCGCCCACGCCGACGCGCACGTGGTCCGGCGCCTGCGCGAGGCGGGCGCGGTCCTCCTGGGCAAGACCAACCTCAGCGAGTGGGCGAACATCCGCGCATCGAAGTCGACGAGCGGCTGGAGCGGGCGCGGCGGCCTGACCAGGAACCCCTACGCCCTCGACCGCAACACGAGCGGGTCGAGCTCGGGCTCCGCGGCCGCTGTCACGGCGAACCTCTGCGCCGCCGCGATCGGTACCGAGACCGACGGGTCCATCGTGAGCCCCTCGTCGATCTGCGGCATCGTCGGCATGAAGCCCACCGTCGGCCTGTGGAGCCGCGCCGGCATCGTCCCCATCTCGCAGACGCAGGACACCGCGGGCCCCATGACCCGCACCGTCGCCGACGCCGCGCTGCTCCTCGCCGCCGTCGCCGGCGCCGACCCGCGCGACCCCGCCACGGCCGCCCAGCCGGCGCGCCCCGCCGACGTGTACCTGAAGGCGCTCGATCCCGGCGGCGCCCGGGGCCTGCGCGTGGGCGTCGTGCGCGCCTTCGCCGACATCGCCAGGCCCGTGATGGCCATCTTCGACGCGGCCGTGGAGGATCTCCGCCGCCTCGGCGCCGTCGTGGTCGACCCCGTCGACCTGGGCCCCATGGCGAAGATCGGCGACCCCGAGCTCCTGGTGCTGCTCCACGAGCTCGAGGCCGGCATGGCGACGTACCTGGCGACGCGCGGCCCCGAGGTCGCGGCGCGCACGCTCGCGGACCTGGTCGCGTGGAACGCCGCGCACGCCGCCGAGGAGCTGCGCTGGTTCGGGCAGGACCTCTTCGAGCAGGCCGCCGCCAAGGGGCCCCTCGATGCGCCGGCGTACCTGGAGGCGCTCGCCGCGTGCAAGCGCTTCGCCCGCGACCAGGGCATCGACGCCGCGCTGCGGGCGCACCAGCTCGACGTGCTGATCGCGCCGACCGGCGGGCCGGCGTGGATCACCGACCTGGTGAACGGCGATGCGTTCACGGGGTCGAGCTCGACGCCGGCGGCGGTGGCCGGGTACCCGAGCATCACCGTGCCGGCCGGGGCGCTGCACGGGCTGCCGATCGGCATCTCGTTCTTCGCGGGGGCCTGGGCGGAGCCCACCCTGCTCCGGATCGCCTACGCCTACGAGCAGGCCACGAAGCGGCGCATCCGGCCGAAGATGCCGGCGACCCTCGACGAGGGGAGCGGCTGAGCGGGTCAGTCGTCGTCGTCCGCGTCGGCGTTGACGCGCGGGAGGCCGTGGCCACTGGACGGCGGCGGGCGCTTCGTGGAGGTCGGCCCGTTCCTCCCAGACGACGGCGGCGCGCCCTTGCCCGACGGCGGTTGATGGTGGGCGAGGAAGTCGCTCGCGCGCCGGTAGAGGTCGAGGAACCCGCTGATCGCCGCGGAGCGCTCGGCGTCGTCGGCGCCGCGGGACAGCCAGGTGTGGAAGATCTCCGCGAACTTGCGCGCCTCGGCGCCCAGGGCTCGGGCCTCCGGGGCTGCCACGGCGTCGAGACGACGGAGCAAGTCCTCGGCGTTCTGGAGAAACACCGGCGAGATCAGGCTGTGGGCCATCTTGTGAGATTCGCGCCCGGTGCGGCGGCGATCAAGATGGTGTCTGGGCGTGGTAAGCCGCGCGACCGGGCAGGATGGCCGGAGGGATGGTCGGAGGTGCAACGATGTGCCTCACGGGGGCGGCCCGGCCAGGAGCCTCCCGCCCGAGTCCCTGCAGAAGGTCGCGGGATCGCCGGCCGCGCGCCCCTCGTAGAAGTACGTCCGCTCGTGCCCACCGGCGAGCTCGCACACGGCCGCGACGCCCGCGCGGGGGCAGGCGCGCTCGGCGAAGTGCTCGTCGCGCTTGTGGCACACGGCGTCCTCGATCTCGCGCCGTAAGCCCGGCGAGGCGCCCACCCACTCGTGGCACATCCCGAGGTCGACCTCGCAGGAGACCGTCCGGCTGCACCCCCACGACGACCAGGCCACGACGGCCACCACGACCAGAGCCCGCCGGCGCATCCCGGTATCGAGAAATGCGCCAGCGGGCGCGCGGGTGTCAGAGATCGAGCGTCCGGAGCCGGCCGCCGCCTCGCGGCGACCGGCTCCGGCCACGATCACGCAGAGCGGAGGCGCCCGGATTACCGGACGATGTGGCTCAGGATGATCGAGTAATCGGTCATGCCCTTCGTCGTGCGGGCGCGGAAGCGGAAGTAGCAGGTCTGGCCCGGGGTCAGGCCGGCGATGATGGCGTTCGCCTTCGTCGTGTCGGTGGCGACCGTCCAGGTCTTCTGGTCGGTGCTGACCTCCCAGTAGTAGAGCACCGCCTTGGCGATGGCCTTGGCGATGAGGAGCACCTCGCCCGAGAGGGGCCCGTCGCCGAGCGCGAAAGCGGCCTTGGTGCGCACCGAGGCCTTGCGCAGCTTCATCGCGGCGCTCGTCGCGAGGGTGGCGGCCTGGCTGGGGTCGGCGTCCACTGCGGCTTGCACGATGATCCGGAGGCTCTCGAGCGCCTTCGCGAGCGCCTTGAGGGCGTCGCCCCGGACCTTCGTGGCGCCGGGGATGTGGTTCTTGGCGTCGTCCACCGCCTTGGCGTAGGCCCCCGCCTTCGTCTTGGCGGTGGCGACCTGCGTGGCCGAGTTGGGGAAGTTGGCGTTGCCGTCGATCGAGCTGATGATCTTGTTCGCGACGGTGACTTTGTCGTCGTGCTTCCGGGGAAGCCCGACGACGACCTCTGGCTGAAGGGTTGTCTGTGTCATGGGGGTCAAGGTGCGTCGCGGTTTCTGGCTGTCAATGCTTTTTCGTTGACTTTGAGCCCGCAAGAATATAGTCGCGCGCGTTCTTTAATGCGCGTGCGCAATCGCCCCGGTTTGCGCACGAAGGGGCGCGGTTCGGGGGTGGGGCGAAGTAGACGCGATCGGCGAAAAGCGCTGCGCGGGACGCGGATCGCGGACGCCGGGGCGGGGATCGACGACATCGGGCCGGTGATCGAGAACGCCGGGGCGGGGATCGACGACATCGGGCCGGTGATCGAGAACGCCGGGGCGGGGATCGACGACATCGCCGCGATGATCGAGAACGCCGGGGCGGAGATCGAGAACGCCGGGGCGGGGATCGAGAACACCGGCGCGATGATCGAGAGCGCCGGCGCGGTGATCGAGAACACCGGCGCGATGATCGAGAGCGCCGGCGCGGTGATCGACGACAAGGCCGCGATGATCGAGAACACCGGCGCGATGATCGACGACAAGGCCGCGATGATCGAGAACGCCGACGCGGGGATCGACGACATCGCCGGGATGATCGAGAACGCCGGGGCGGTGATCGAGAACGCCGTCGCTGGGATCGAGAACATCGTGACGATGACCGAGTGCGTCATGACGAGGAGAGCTTGCCGCAGTGCGGCGTCCGTCCGGTTGGGCCTATGGCGGTCGACACCGGGACGTGCCCCGGCCGCGCGCGAGCATGGTCGTGCTCGGCCGTTTGGCGCGACCATGCGTGCGGGTGCACGCCGCCGGAGGCGCCGTGCCCGAGATGCTCCCGCGAGCGCCGCCAGGCGCAGTTGACAGGCCCGGGGGGCGCTGTTGACTCTCGCGCGAATGGCGGACGACAAGGTCGAACCGAACAGCCCGCCGGAACTCGACCCTCGGCTCGTGCAGTGGCTCGCCGCGCAGGTGCAGCACGAGCGCTACGCGCGCCTCGCGGAGAGCGGCGCGTCGTTCGACACGCGCCTCGACCTGGCCGATCTGTTCATCGACCTCCCGATCGCGGTCGATGCCCGGGCGGCTCACGGCCTGGGGCAGGGACAGGCCCCATTCGTGATGCGCTTGCTCCTCGGGCAGGGGGGTGGCGCGTGCCAGCGCTGGTTGCTAGTGGGGGGGCCTGGATCGGGCAAGAGCACGGTGACCACCATGCTGGCGCAGATCCTCCGCGTACCGTGGATCGAGCGCCAGGCCGGCGTGCTCTCGGAGCAGGCACGAAAGGACTGGCAGCGCGCGCGGGAGGGTCTGCTGAAGCTCGCGGTCGACGGCGGATGGCCGCGCGATTTCCTCGCGCTCCCGCTGCGCATCAATCTGCCCTTGCTGGCGCGGTGGATGGCGTCCCAGGGCGACGCGGTGGTGTCCCTGTGGGATTACCTCGCGGCGCAGATGGTCCGCGAGTTGGCGGCCTCCGGGGTCCCCACGGAGGTCTCGGCGCACGGGTTGCGCGCGATGGCCGAACAGGGTGGCAAGATCGCCTGGATCCTCGACGGCCTCGACGAGGTCCCGCCTTCGGCAGGTCGCCGTCGCGTGCTCGACGTCGTGCGCGCCACGATTCCCGAGGAGGCCCGTCGCGCAGACCACGTCGTGGTCTCGACCCGGCCGCAGGGGTACGAGGGCGAGCTGGACGAGCTCGAGCCCATCGCCCTGGTCACGTTGCCCACGGGCTCGCGCTCCGCTACGCCGAGCGGCTCCTCAGGGCGTGGTCGGGCACCGTCGCACCCGCCACCCTCGACGAGCGCCTGGAGAAGCTGCACGCCGAGTTCGCCAAGCCCGAGGTGGTGGATTCGATCCAGACGCCGCTCCACACCACCCTGGCGGCGCTACTCGTGGCCGCGGAGCACGCGCTGCCCGCCGCGCGGAGCAAGCTCTTCGAGGAGTACTTCAGGACGATCCTCAAGCGGGAGCGTGGAAAGTCCTTCGAGCACGGCATCCAGGAGGCGGACGAGGGTGTCCTGCGGATGCTCCATGAGCGGGCAGGCCTTGCCCTGCACGTGCGGTCGCAGGAGCAGCAGGGTGCCAGGAGCGCGCTCCGGCGCCGCGAGCTGCGGGCCATCCTGACGCAGATCTATGCCGAGCTGGGCGTGTCCGGCGAGGAGGTGCGCGCGAACGTCGACCGCCTGATGCGTTTCGCGGCCGAACGGCTGGTCCTGCTCCTGCACGCCGCAGAAGGGGACTACACGTTCGGCGTGCGCTCGCTGCAGGAGTTCTTCGCGGCGGAGGCGCTGTGCCGGACCGAGACGGAGAAGGATCTCGAACAGCTCCAGGCGATCGCCCTCGATCCCCACTGGTCCAACGTGCTCGCCTTCGTGGTGAGCCGCCTGGCGCTCGAGACGACGCCGCCGAGCCGGGAGCGTGCGCGCCAGAACATCGTGTCGCTCTGCCGCGCGCTCAACGATGGGACCTTGGGCGGAGAGGTGGCGGCCCGCGGCTTCCTGGGCTCGCGGCTGGCCATTGCTCTTCTACGGGAGACCTCTCGCTATGGTCTCCCTTGGCTCCAAGATTCACTTTGGGAGATCGCGCTCAAGGCGGCGGCTGCGCCGGTGCAGAGCAGGCTCGCCAGCGTTGCCCGCATAATGAGCTGGCGCCATCGCGGCGGGATCTGGACCAACGATGTTGAGACCCACACGCGCCTGGGCTTGCTCGCGGCCAGCTCGACGGGATCTCAGGGTGACCGCCGTCGCCTGCAGGTGATGAAGGACGCCGAGGCCCAGCTCGCGAAGGGCGGCGCAGAGCGTCTCAATGGCTGGCGGCTGCTTCATGGGCTGCTGGTGGCCGAGGTGCCAGACGCAATCCGCTTGGCGAACGCGTTCGCTCCCACGACGGGTGAGGATGCCCGCGAAGTGCTCGGGGCGATGCGAGATGAGCCAGGAGCGTTCTTGCCTCGCTGGCTGCACGGATTCATCGACCAGCACGAGACATGGTTTTCCCCGCGATGGGGTAGGTGGGCGTTCCGTAACGACGACGAGAACCAAGCCCTCATCTTCAAGGTCGCGCGTGCGCTTTTTCTAGGCCGCCGATGGATCTCGCTGACATGGGAGGGCATCCAAGGCTGGCATGGTGGACTCGTTTCGGTCGAGACAGACGTAGCGGACTGGCGGACACTCGAGCCACGGCTTCCCGATAAGACGCCGGCCTGGGTTCTATGGAAGCGCATCGCCAAGTTCCTGATGGCGCCGTCGCACGGCGCCCTCGCTGATATTCTTGAAGCTGCGGAGGGCGAGGAGGCGTTCGAGGAGCTGAAGTCCTCTCCTTGGTACGCGCTTCCGTGGCCTATCCAGGTGTGCTTCAGGTATATACCCAATTGTGCGGCGGCGCCTGCGCTGGCGGCGCGAGTGCGTGATGGCAAATTGGGTTCAATCGAGGACTGGCTGGCCGCAGAGGCAAGGTGGCGCCAGTCTTCTCACGTTGCACTGGAGGAGGTAAGCCACTGGCTCGAAGCGGACGGGCCCTGGAACAGCGATATCGCCCACCGTGGCCTGATCGTTTTGGGTACTTGTTTACCGCCGCAGATCGGCAGAGGACCGGCGGGATCCCAACGGGATCGGCGCCGCCGACGTGAGGAAGATGTCGGGAGGCGGCCAGCAGGGTTGGCCGCGCTCAACCCCGAGCTCGCCCAGTGCGGTCGCGCAGCATGTCGAGCTTCCTCGTGATGAGGGTGACGGCACGCGTGTCGAGGCGCACGATGGCCACCATGGCGACCAGCGCGTCCGTCAGGTGGTGAAGTACGCCCGGGGTCGCCGAGGCCCTCCTCGACGTGGGACTCGATGGCGTTGAGGATGGCGATGATCTCGCCTTGGCGATCAGGGTGGAGCCGTTGCACGGTGCGCTCGATCGACTCGACGACCGCGACGGCGTTTGCGTCGTACACGCGTGGCCTCCTGGTTCGGGGGAGCAGGGAGTGTGGGCAGCCCGAGGCGTTCCGGAGCGAGGACGACAGGGCCTGGAGATCGGAGCAGCTCGGGCAGCAGCTCGGGGAAGCGCATGCCGCGGCGCTCGGTGGTGCGGGTGATGCTGGCGAGGACCTCGTGGACGCGCGCACCGGCCTCCGAGCGGTTGCCAGCCGATACCTTGCGCATGATGACGGCCGGTCGGAATCTCTTGCTCGGCGAGGTTGTTGGTGGGTGCGACAGCGGGATCATCCAGGAAGACGAACACCTCGTGCTGGTGCTTGCGGAGGTGCTTGCGGAGCCGCTCGTTGTCCGGGTCGCTCTGCTCCGTCTCGAGGAGGTCGGCGAACTGCTGCTCCGTGTCGCGGACCGCTCGCTGCCAGAAGCCCTCGCCCCACACCTCGATCGCGAGCTCGCGTGCCCGACCGAGCTGGAGGGCTTGTTGCAGGAAGTTCTTCACCTGTTGGGGGAACAGGGCGGCCTCACCGTGCTGAGCCTCCAGCATCTCGGCGCACCGGCGGAGCAAGTGCGCGTTGCACTGGGCGAGGGAGCAGCCGAGGGACGGGTACACGGACCAGCCGTCGACGACCAGGGTGCCGCCGAAGGACTCTCCGAGGATCGCGCCCGGCACGTCACGGCCACGGCTCAGCCGGATGGCGTAGATGGTGACGCCCTCCGGGGTGGCGAACACCCACAGCCACGCCTTCTTCGTCGCGCTGGCGATGTACCACCCCGTCTCATCCCCGTGCACGACCGCGCTCCGGCGCAGGTACTCGATGAACGCCTCGTACGTCGGCTCGCAGCGTTTCGCGATGCGCGCACAGGCACGCGCCAGCGCCCCCCCGCTGACCGGGAAGCGGAAGCACAGCATCAAGACCTGGACGACCTTGCGATAGGGCACGCCAATCCGCTCCTTGAGGTCGACGCTCACCGCCAGCACCTGGGGCCCGAGCACCACCGAGGCCGCGCCCTTCGCCGTCGAGGTCTGGTCCGGGTGCCGGCTGTCCACCCTCCGGCCGCAGCGCTTGCAGCGGCCGTGGTGGTTGACGTACTTCGTCGCGTGCGGCCTCACGGGCGGGATGTCGACCACGTACTGGTCGTCGGTCCCATGCTCGTCCACTTCACCCCCACAGAACGGGCAAGACCCCAGCGGAACGTCGACCTCGGCGTCCACATGCTCGGGGACCGGCCGATGCGCGGGCGGGTGCCCGGGCTTTCGGCCCGGCTTCTTCGGGTTGCTCTTGCGCTCGCGTCGACGGAACGGTGCTGCCTGCCGCTTCCGGGCGCGCTGCGCCTGCGCCAACCGCCGCTTCAGGTCCTTGTTCTCCTCAATCAGCCGCGCGTTCTCTTCCTTCAGCTCCGCATTGTCAGCCCGAAGCCGCGCGCACTCCGACCGCAGCAACAGGTTCTCCGCACGAAGGGTCCGGCTCTGCTGGTCCACGTCGGAGGCTCGGATGCAGCCGGCCCATGGCGCGTCGCCGGCACCCCGCCTGGATCGGGCTACGCTCTTCCATTACCTCGCGTACCTTCGAACCCGGGCGAGCTGTCACGGTAAACATGTACCGTTTTGGATTGGCCCAATGTCGCAACCCCGGATGATGGAACCACCAAGCGCGCGGCCTTTTCATGGCTCTTGCGCTGGATCGAGGGGCACGTGCCGCCGCGGAGCGCAGTGTTTCTCCTGGCGCAAGCCGCGGCGGCGAATCTTGCGGTGCCGTGGAACGTCGCCAGGCTCCTCGAGAGCATTCCCGGCGGTCCACGGCTACGGCTTACCACTCTTCTTCCCAATCTCGCAGGGCCCGATGCCGAAGCGTGGTTTGCCTTGCTCGATGCACGAGGTCGAGCCCGGGGCTTCGTGCCCGAGTTTATTCGCGGCGATGACCCGGGTCGCCGAGACCCACTCGTGCGAATCGTTCGCGCATTGGTTGATCGCCTCCGCGAGCACCCCGAGCAGTGGGGGCTCCTCGATGCGCTCTCGGGTCTAGCCTCCGCATTGCCTTACCTCGACCTTTCGTCGCTAACGCTTCCCAACCTTCCAGTGGATGCACCTCCGCGGGCGTTTGCGACACGCGCCTTTTTCCTGCTGCTCGCCGGACAGGTCACCCCCGACGTCACAGCGGCCCTCCTCGCGCAGCTCCGCTTCGAGGACGGCGGGGCGCATCACAACCTTCGCAAACAGCTCGCGGACGCCTTGCTTGATCGAGCACAAGTCGGAGTGGTGCCATCGTCCCTTCTCCTCGCGTCCCTCGACGCACCGCCTCCGCCGGATCCCGCGACCCGCGACTCCCTGCTGAGCGCCCTGTACGTCCAGCAACAACGCTCTCTGAAGCCCGCCTTCTCCTCCCCGGAAGCCTGGCACGCGCACAACCTGCCCGAGCCCTGCCTGGCCGGCCTGCCGCCGCCTTCGCCACCTCCGCGCCTCCAGCGCCTCGTCGAGGTCCGAAACATCCGCCTCTTCCGGGAGACCCCCACCGTCGACGTCCCCTTTCCCCATCCCGGTGTCGACCGGGGGCAGTCGGATCGTCCTCGTCGGGGAGAACGGCGTCGGCAAGACCACCCTGCTACGCGCTCTGGCGCTCGCGCTGGCGGCGCCTTCGGTCGCATCCAAGCTGCTCGACGAGCGGCTCCCCATGGTGCGCAACGGCGACGCGGGCCACATCTCCATCGAGCTTGCCTCGGGGGCGATCTCCGTCGCCGTGCGGCGAGGGGAGCGCACCGAGGTGGTCGAGCCCGTCGGGGAGCCGGTCGGCGAGCGTGTGCGCCCGTGGGTGGTGGGCTACGGCGTACGCCGCGGGAATGCGCGCGGAGAAAAGGATCGCGATCCCGAGGTCGGCCCCATCGGCGAGCTGCACACCCTCTTCGATCGCCCGCCGTCGCTCCACAACGCCACGAAGTGGCTGAGCGAGCTCGACGCCGCCGTCCTCCGCGAGCAGAAGCGATCGCCCTCGGGGCCCGGCAGCCCGCCGGGGCCCAAAGAGGGCGTGTGGCGGGCGGTGCAGCAGGCGCTCTCCGTGCTGCTCGGCATCACGAAGGTCGAGGTCGACGAGGACGGGCTCGTCCACGTACACCACCCGCAGTTCGACCGGGTGCGCCTCGACGCCCTGAGCGACGGCTACCTCACGACCGCGGGCTGGATGATCGACCTCATCGCGCGCTGGGTCGCCCGCCAGGAGGAGCTGGACGAGCCCGTCGGCGCCGACCTCCTCGGCCAGATGTGCGGGTTCGTGCTCCTCGACGGAATCGACCTGCACCTGCACCCGTTGTGGCAATTGCGGATCATCGGAGACGTGCGGCGGCTCTTCCCGCGGCTCAGCTTCGTGGTCACGACCCACAACCCGCTGACCCTCCAGGGCGCGCGCCGCGGCGAGGTCTACGTGATGCGCCGCGAGGGGGCCCGCATCGCCCTCGTCCAGCGCGACATCCGTCCGGGCCACGATGTCGAATCGGGTGCTCCTCGAGCAGTTCGGCATCAAGCACACGTTCGATGAGGAGACCCGCGATTTGCTCGCACGCCATCGCGAGCTGCTCGAACAAGGAGCATCCCCGGACGACCCCGAGCGCCGCAAGATCGAGGAGCAGCTCACCGAGCGGCTGGGGGAGGTCGGCGATACCTTGCGCGCGGAGCGCCGCGACCATCATGGCCCGGTGATCCCGCTCGACGACGAGGAGCGCGCGCTCTTCGCGCCGTTCCTCGAGAAGAACGGCTGAGCTTTCGTGCTGCCTTACAAACGCCCAGAGCCACACGACGATTTTGCGACTGAGTCCGAGCGGTTGCTTAAAGATCTCCGCGCCGACGTCACGGCGCGCGGCGGCGTACCGCACGGGAGCGACTTCACGAACCGCGAGATCTGGACAGCCAAGTGGCAACGCGCTGGCAATTCGCGAGGGGTCCACAAGGCAAAGTTGGTGGGGCCGGAACCGTGGTCCGCCAAGTGCGCATATTGCGAGCAGTTTCGAGCGGCGAAGCGAGAACTCAATGTGGACCACTACCGGCCCAAGGCGCTGATTACCGAGTGGGCCGGTACCCCCTCTTACCTGATCGAAGAGCCGCCGAAGGAGATCGACGTAGGTCTCGGTTACTGGTGGCTCGCGTTCACCTGGAAAAACTACTCCCTTGCGTGCGACACCTGCAACCAGGGATCGAAGCGCAACCTGTTCCCGGTGCAGCCACCCCGCGCGCCTTGCGTCGAGGGCGTCGAGAGCACCGAGAGGCCGCTGCTCCTCGACCCCGGGTCGGGCTTTCGCACGCGCAATCACTTTCGCTGGACGTTCGGCGGCGTCGTGGAGCCCATCTCGGACGAGGGACACGCGACCATCGTGACCTGCGGGCTCAACCGCAGGGACCTCACGGTGCGGCGGGAGAAGGTGGCCCTGGACGTCTCGCGCGAACTGAACGAGTTCAAGCTTGCTCTGCGTGGCCGCGATGCATCGGCGCAGCGTGACGCGCTCCGCAAGATTGCGCGGCGCGGATCGCGCGCGGAGGAGTTCACGAGCATGGTCCGCTGGCTCGTCGAGGAATGTCTGCGCTGCGCTTGGGACCGGATTGAAGGCATGCCCCCGTGAGCCGCTCCGCGGGTACGCCGCACGCAGCGGTACAATCCCCCCCGATGCGCACCCCCCTCGCCGTCGCCGCCCTCGCCCTCGCCGCCTGCTCCTCGTCCCCCCGCGGGCAGGCCTCCTCCGCGGGCAGCGGCGGCGCCGCCTCGTCCTCCACAACATCGTCCTCCGCCTCATCGTCCTCCGCAGGCACCGGCGGCTCAGGCACCGGCGGGCAGGCCACCGGGACCGGCTCGGTGGTCACGGTCTCGGGCTACCGAATCATCGTCCAGCCCCGGAAGCCGGACGGCACGCTCGGGCCCGGGGAACCGTGGGACATGAAGGGCATCGCGTGGAGCCCCTTCGGCGCCGGCGAGGCCTTCGACGGATCGGGCGCGACCTACGTCACGCACGCGCCCCAGGACATCCCCCTGATGAAGGCGGCGAACATCAACACGGTGCGCACCTACGGGCCCTTCCCGGCCGACGCGACCGGGCTCGGCGTGCTCGACGCGCTGCACGCGCAGGGGATGATGGTGGCGATGACGGTGCTCGCGGCCTACGGCGACGACTACGCGACGCCGGTCAAGGCCTTCAAGGACCACCCCGCAGTGCTCCTCTGGATGGTCGGCAACGAGTGGAACTACAACACGCTCTACTCCAGCCACACCCAGGCCGAGTGCGCCCAGCAGGTGAACACCGTCGCCGCCGCCATCAAGGCGCTCGACCCGAACCACCCGGTCGCCACCGGCTACGGCGAGCTGCCGGCGGCCGCCGACTACGCCTCCGTGCCCAACGCCGACGTCTGGGCGCTCAACATCTACCCCTGGCTCAGCTTCGGCAACCGCTTCACCCAGTGGACCGCGCTCTCGTCCAAGCCCTTCTTCGTCTCCGAGTACGGCGCCGACGCGTACAACCAGAACACCATGGCCGAGGACCAACCCGACCAGGCGATGGCCCTCCAGGCGCTGACCACGGAGATCCGCGCCCACCTGAGCGCCAAGGACAAGAGCCAGCCCTGCGTCGGCGGCTGCCCCTTCGAGTGGAACGACGAGTGGTGGAAGTCGGGCGCGCCCTCGGTGCACGACACGGCCGGCTTCGCCAACGAGGGCGTGTTCCCCGACGGCTTCGCCAACGAGGAGTGGTGGGGGATCGTCACGGCCCAGCGCGCGCCGCGCACGGCGTACACGACGCTGCAGATGCTCTACCAGTAGGGTGGGGCCGGCTCAGGGCGCGGTGACCGTCGGGCAGCCGAAGAGGAACTGGACGTTGCCCGCAGGGTCGGAGCCGACCTTCGTGCAGGTCGAGGCGCAGAGGAGGATGAACGACGGCGCGGTGGGGTTGTCGTAGTACCAGGCGTCGCCGGCCGCCGGGCAGTGGGCCGCGTCCTGGACCTGGGGGAGCATCGCCGGGCTGCCGCCGCTCGGCGTGTACTCTACGTTCACGTCGGCCGGGTTGGGGTTGGAGCCCGCGTTGGTCGTGGGGATCGGGTACTGGCAGCCGACCCCCTGGAGCCGGATCTGGTTCAGGGCGGAGAGGACGGCCTGGCTGACGTTCGTCGCGGTTGCGGTGCCGATGTCGAACCCCTTCCCGGTGCCGCCGGCGGCGGCGATCGCGTCGAGCAGGTTCGGCCCGGAAGGGATGTCGGCGGCCGCGAAGGTGCCGATGGTGAAGGTCTTGATGCTCGGCGTGCCGGCGAGGGCGGTCGCGGCGATTTGCGCGATGCTGGCCTGGTCCTGCGGGTTGCACTCGGTGGGCTCGCCGTCGGTCGAGAACACCGTGACGACCGTGTGGCCCGGGTGGCTCGTGGCCCATGCCTGGGCGTGATCGAGCGCGCCCTGGAGCGCGGGCGCGGTCGGCGTGGCCGTCGAGGGCTGGTGCGCGGCGAGCGACGCGCTCATGGCGCTCGCGACGCCGGGGATGGGCGCGATCTCCACGTCGGCCTTGGCGTAGTCCGCGACGGTGCACGAATCGCCGCCGCCGGCGCCCGTGCAGAAGCCGAAGCCGGGGGTGATGATCTCGCACGGCCCGCACGCGGCGGGGCCGCAGTCCGTGTCCTTCGTGCAGCTCGTCACCGTGCACGTCGCGCCGCTCGTCAGGGCGAAGTACTGGATGCCGATCGAGACGTTCGAGAGCCTCCGGCTCCTGCACGAACGCGTCGATGGCGCTCGTGACCGCCGCCCACTTCGTGCCTCCCCCCGAAACCGTGTCGGACATCGAGCCGGACTGATCCTGCATGACGAACATGTCGACCGGCAGGCCCGCGGCTGCGTGCACCTCCGGCATGCAGGCCGCGCCGCCCGTGCCCGAGGCGGTGGACGAGGCAGTGGACGAATCGGTGGAAGCGGCGGTGGAGGAGACGGCGGACGAGGCAGTGGACGAGACGGTGGAGGAGGCAGTGGAGGAGGCGGTGGCGGCCGTGCTCTGCGCCGTGCTGGCGGTCCCGCTGCCGCCGTGGCCCGTCGAGCCCGCGCCGCCGGTTCCCGAGCCCGAGGCGGTGGCGCTCTGCGCCGCGCCGCCGGTCCCACTGCCGCCGTGACCCGTCGAGCCCGCGCCGCCGGTACCCGTGCCTCCGGTGCCCGTGCCCGAAGCGGTAGCGCTCTGCGCCGTGCTGGAGGTTCCGTTGCCGCCGTGGCCCGTCGAGCCCGCGCCCCCGGTGCTCGTGCCCGAGGCGGTGGCCGTCGTGGTGTGCCCCGCGCTGCTGGTCCCCTGGCTCGACGAGGACGTGCTGCCCGTGCTCCCGTTGCTCGTGCCCGACGAGCAGGCGCCGGCGGTCGCGAAGACGCCGATGCAGACGAGCCACCACTCACGCGGGAACATCCGGGCAGACGGCATGAATCGACCTCCGAGCGCGAAGCGCGACAGGTGCGGGATCCTACACGCGGGCGTCCACGGGTTGGGGGAATACCGTCGCGCGCGGCTCCGCGCTCACCCCAGGCTGCGCCGCGCGTGGGCCACGGCGACCGCCCCGCCGAGCAGCGAGGCGATGGGCGCGTACGCGGGCGGCAGGATCCCGAACGAGATGATCCCCACCCCGATCAGCGCCGGCACCACCGTGAGCGCGAGCCCCACGCGCGCCTCGGTGCGGGTCCGGTGCGCCAGCGCCAGCGCGAGGGCGCCGTCGCGCACGTCGTCGGACGCGAGGCAGACCCCGTAGTCGCCCGGCGTCGTGCCCGCCGCGCGCAGCGCCACGGCGACGTCGGCCGCGCCGAGCGCCCCGTCGTCGATGCCGGCGTGGCCCAGCGCGGAGACGCTCATGCCGGCCTCGATGAGCCGCCGGACCTCGGCGCCGCGCTCCGCGGGGAGGACCTCCGGGCGGATGTGGTCGATGTCGAGCGACCGGGCGATGGCCTCGCACGTCTCGCGCGCGTCGCCCGCGAGCAGGACGGGCTCGATCTGCGCGTCGAGCAGGTGCTGCACGGCGGCGCGCGCGCCGGGGCGGAGGCCGTCCTGGAGCGCGAGGAGGCCGGCGAGGCGCGAGCCGAGGGCGACGAGGATGACGGTGCGCCCGAGGGCCGTCGAGCTCGGCGATGCGCTGCTCGGCGGCCGCGATGGAGATGCGCTGCTCGAGCATCAGCGCGCGGTTGCCGACGCAGAGCTCCTCGCCGGACGAGCTGACGGCGGTCATGCCGAGGCCGGGGTAATAGACGGGGTTGCGCACGCCGTCCGGGCGAACGCCGCGGGCGCGCGCGGCGCGGACGATGGCCGCCGCGATGGGGTGCTCCTCGGTGCGCTCCGCTCCGGCGGCGAGGGCGAGCACCTCGGCCGGATCGAGCTTGCCGTTGGGCGCCTCCACCTCCGCCAGCTCGGGCTCGCCGAGCAGGAGGGTGCCGCGCGCGCAGAACATGGCGACGCCGACGCGGCCGGCGCGGTCCCACGCGTCGGCGCTCTTGTAGACGATGCCGCGCCGGAGGCCGAGGAGGATGCCGCGGGCGACGTGCGCGGCGGCGATGGAGGCGATGATGGGCGTGCACAGCGCGGCGTGTACGGCGAAGGCCGTCATCGCCACCTCGATGGCGTTCCGGCGGGCGAGGACGGCCGACACGGCGCCGATGAGGGCGGCGACCACGGCCCACCGCTCCGCGAGCAGGCGCGCGGCGAAGGAGACGGGCGCGAGCACGTCGGCGCGCCGGCGCGGGTCGAGGAGCACGCGCGCGAAGGCGCGGTCGAAGCCGGCCCACGTGCAGACGCCGCGGAGCTTGCCCCGGACGACCCTGGCGCCGGCGACCACCGCGTCGCCCTCGCGGCGTCGCGCCGACGTGGCGGCGCCGGCCCATGGGAGCACCTCGACCTCGCCGCCCGTGATCGTCACGTCGACGGGCACCACCTCGCCCGGCTCGACGAGGATCGTCTCGCCGGGCTTGAGGTCGAACACCTTGACCTTGCTCACCTCCCCGTCCTCGTCGTAGCGGCGCCCGGGGGTGGCGAGCGAGGAGGCGATGAAGGTGCGCTCCGCCGCCACCTGCCGGCGCGCGCTCTCGGCGAGCCAGGTGCTCACGGCCGCGGCCGTCACGAGGATGCCCGAGAGCGAGGCCGCCTCCGCGCCGAGGGCGCGATCGCGCCCGAGCGCCGCCCACACCGCCGTGGCCAGCGCCCCGGCCGCGGAGACGAGCGGGGGGGCGGGGCTCGGGTCGGCCGCGTCGCGCGCGGTGGTGGTGGCCCGGCCGAGGAGCATGCCCGCGCCGACGCCGGCGAGGACGATGCGCGCGGCGATCACGAGGCGCGCGTCGCCCGCGAGCGTGAGCGCCACGGCGAGGCTGCCCGCGACCACGGCCATCACCAGGAGCAGCGCGCCGATGTCGCGGGCCTCCGGGGCGTCGAGGCGCGGGCTCCTCGTTGAAGATGGTCTGCGGCGATCGGCTCGACGAGCGCGGGGTCGTCGTCGCGCGGAGGGGGCTCGGGCAGCTCCGGCGGGGGCGTGGGGCCCTCGGCGGCCAGGATGGGCGCGTCGAGCTCGACGCGGCGGGCCGAGAGAATCGCCGCGAGGCGAGGGCGAAGGGGTGAGGGGCAGCGGCGCCTCTCCCAGGAAGGCGGCGCGGCAGGCGCGGTCGCAGAAGAAGCAGAACCGGAGGTCGAAGATGGCGACGTGGCCCGCGCGCAGGGGATCGATCAGCTTGCCGCACCCCGAGCAAGGCACGGGGTCGACGACGGGACCTGCGGCGCGCACGTGGTGCCGGTTGCGTCAGGAAGAGAGGGTGGCCAGCGCGGCGTCGACGCGGGCGAGGCCCTCGTCGATCTGCGCCTCGGTGATGACCAGGGGCGGCGTGAAGCGGAGCACGTTGGTGCCCGCGGCCGTGAGCAGGACGCCCTGCTCGCGGGTGACGCCGAGCACGTTGCGCGGGTCGAGGCCGGGCGCGAGCAGGAGCCCGCGGAGCAGGCCGCGCCCCCGCTCGCCCACGGCGGCCTTGGGCCGGCGCTCCGCGATGGCCCGGAGGCCCCGCGCGAGCTGCTCGCCGCGGACGGCGGCGGCCTCGATCAGCCCCTCGTCCTTGATCACCGCGAGCACCGTGCGCGCGGCGATGCTCGCGAGCGCGTTGCCGCCGAAGGTGGACCCGTGCGTGCCCGGCGGGAGCGCGTTCGCCGAGCTTCTCGGTGACCAGCATCGCGCCGATGGGCACGCCCCCCGCGAGCCCCTTCGCGAGCGAGATGGCGTCGCCCTTCACCCCGTCGTGCTCCTGCCCGAGCCAGCGGCCCGTGCGCCCCATGCCGGTCTGCACCTCGTCCATCAGCAGGAGGGCGCCGTGCTCGTCGGCGATCTGGCGCAGCCCCTTCAGGTAGCCCGGAGGCGCGGGCAGGACGCCGCCCTCGCCCTGCACGGGCTCGACGAAGATGCCGGCGACGTCGGGGCCCATCGCCGCCCGCACGGCGTCGAGGTCGCCGTAGGCGACGTGCGTGACGCCGGGCAGCGGCGGGCCGAAGCCCTCGTGGTACTTCGGGTTGCCGGTGAGGGTGACGGAGCCCATCGTCCGCCCGTGGAACGAGTGGTGGAAGGCGATGAGGCGGTAGCGGTCCTGCTGCCCGCGGGCGTAGAAGTAGCGGCGCGCGAGCTTGAGCATCGCCTCGTTCGCCTCGGCGCCCGAGTTGCAGAAGAAGGCGCGGTCGTAGCCGAAGGCGGCGCAGAGCTCGTCGGCGAGCTTCACGTTCTCCGCGTTGTAGAAGTAGTTCGAGGCGTGGAGGAGGCGCCCCGCCTGCTCGGCCAGCGCGGCCGTGAGGCGCGGGTGGGCGTGACCGAGCGAGGTGACTGCGACGCCGGCGCAGAGGTCGAGGTAGCGGCGCCCCTCGGTGTCCCAGACCTCGCAGCCGCGGCCGCGCTCGAGGACGATCGGGGCCTGGCGGTAGTTGCCGAGGAGGCGCGCCTGGCCGACCGAGACGAGATCGGGCGGGCCCGCGTCCACGCCGGCGAGGAGGGCCTCCCCGTCGTGCTCCTCGTGGAGCGGGCCCCCGAGGGGCTGTTCGGCGCTGTGGCTGGCGGCGGTGCTCATGCGGCTTCCTCTACGCCGGCCGTCCCCCGCTTGCAAACCGCCCAGAGCACCGCGCGGTACCGGGTGCCGGAGGTCGATCGGAGCGAGGGGCCGGGCTCCTGGATTGCCTTGGGATCGGAGCTGGTTATAGTGCCGCGCGAACAACCATGAGCACCGATTCCGAGAAGGCCACCGAGAAGGCCGCGCCCGAGAGCGGAGAGAAGGTCACCGAAGCCAAGGCGGCGGACGCCGCCCCGGCCGAGCCCGGCCCCGAGCAGAAGCTCGCCGACGCGCTGGCCGAGGCCGCCCGCCTGCGCGACCAGCTCCTGCGCACGGCCGCCGACTTCGACAACTACCGCAAGCGCTCCCGCAGGGCGGAGGAAGACGCCCAGCGCCGCGGCCGCGAGCAGATGCTCAAGGATCTGCTCCCCGTCTTCGACAACCTGGAGCGCGCCGTCCAGCACGCCGAGACGTCGCCGGAGGCGCAGGGCGTCGTCGCCGGGCTGAAGATGGTGCTCAAGCTCTTCCTCGATACGCTGGAGCGGCTGGGCATCAAGCGCATCGCCACCGTCGGCCAGGCCTTCGACCCGAGCAAGCACGAGGCCATCCAGCAGCTCGAGTCCAAGGACCACCCCGCGGGCATGATCATCGCCGAGGTGCAGCCCGGCTACACGCTCGGCGACGTGCTCGTGCGGGAGGCGAAGGTGGTGGTGTCGAAGGGCGCTCCTGCGAGCGAAGCGGCGTCGAACTAGGCGTCCGCGGTTCCCCGTACCGTCCGCCAGAGGGGGTGGTATCCTCCGCCTTTGGAGGGTTGCCATGTCCGATCCGAACCAGCCTGGCTCGCCGAATTCCAAGGGCGACGGCCCTACGGCGATGTTCCGCCTGAAGCTCGACGGCTGGATGGACGAGCTGATCGAGAAGGATTTCGAGGAGCCCTCGCCCGACACGGAGGCGCCTCCGGCCGAGCCCGCAGCCGCCGCGTCCAGCCAGGAGGCTCCGCCGCAGGAGCCACCCCCCGCGCCGCGCAAGCTCGCGCCTCCCGGGTTCGCAGACGCACCAGGCTTCGCGACCAAGCCCGGTCAGCCGCCGAAGCGCTGAGGCCTCCTAGCGTTGGGTTTGGTACGCCCCTGCCCACCACCCGCCTACCGAACCGCGAGCGCGAGCGAGCGGGTGCCAGGAGGCGCGACGTCTTCATGCCCTCGCACGCGTAGCGCTACAGGAAGCGCGGCGCATGCGAGGGCATGTCCACCTAGGTGCCCACTGGCACCCGCTCCCTGGCGGTCGCGGTTCGGTAGGCGTGTACCCGGCCCTACCGAGAACCGCTCTACTCCCGCGCCGCCCCGCCCTGGATCAGCGCGTCAATCTCCGCGTCGCCGAAGCCGCCGTCCCGCAGCACCGCGCGAGTGTGCTCGCCCATCCGCGGGGGCGGCTCGAAGGCGGTGTCGCGCGGGGTGACCGGCGTGCGCACCTGGGGGACCTCGCCCCGCGGTGTGGGGAGGCCGAAGAAGAGGCCGCGCGACGCGAGGTGCGGGTCATGCGCGATCTCGGAGGGGGCCAGCACCGGCTCCACGCAGCAGTCGTACTGCGCGCCGAAGCGCGCCCACTCCTCCCGCGACTTGCCGGCGAACACCGCCGCGATCCGCTCCTTGAGGGCGGCCTGGTGCGGGCCCGGGAAGAGCGCGCTCATGTCCGCCTCGATGCCGGCGCCCGCGCAGAACGCCGTCCAGAACTTGGGCTCGAGCGACGCCAGCGCGATGGGGTGGCCGTCCTTCGAGAGGTACGTGTTGTACGGGGCGATGCCGCCCGTGAGCGGCTCGTCGCCTCGCTTCACCTCCTGCCCGGAGAGCGCCGCGCCCACGGCCATGGCGTTGAAGCCGAGCACCCCGTCGGTCATGGCGATGTCGAGCACCGCTCCCTGTCCCGTGCGCGCGCGCTCGGCGAGCGCGGCGAGGATGGCGATGACGCACCACATGCCGCCGCTGATGTCGGCGAGCTGGAAGCCGGGCACCTGCGGTGCGGCGCCCGCGGGGCCCATGGCGCCGAGGATGCCGGCGCGGGCCAGGTAGTCGAGGTCGTGCCCGGCCCGCAGGGCGAGGTCGCCGGTCTGCCCGTATCCGGTGAGCGCGCAGACGATTAGCCGCGGGTTCTCGGCCCGCAGCGCCTCGTGGCCGAGGCCGAGGCGCGTGAGCACGCCGGGCCGGAACTGTTCGAAGAGCACGTCGTACGAGGCGACGAGGCGCTTCATCGCGGCGCGGCCCGCGGGGTTCTTCAGGTCGAGGACGGCGCTGCGCTTGCCGCGGTTCAGGAGCTGGAACGCGGCGGACTCGCCCGCGACGTGCGGCGGCATGTGCCGCAGGTAGTCGCCGCCGCCGGTGTCCTCGATCTTGTCGACCGTGGCGCCGAGATCGGCGAGGACCAGCGTGGCGAAGGGGCCCGGGAGCAGGCGGGAGAGGTCGAGGACGCGGATGCCTTGGAGGGGGCGCATGGGCGCTTCTGGGTCAGGGGGAGCCCAGGGCGCGCTCACGTGAGCGCGCGCGCCCTGTGCATCCGCCTGGAGTGGGGGCGTGGGGCGCCCCCATCGCCATCAGCCGAGGCTGAAGAGCTTGGAGAGCTTCATGGCGAGCATCTGGTTGCCCGACACCTTGAGCTTCCCGGCGAAGAAGAGCTGCATCCCGTTGGCTTGCGGGTTCTCGTGGAGCTTCTGGAAGTCCTCCGAGGCCATCGTGATGGTGCAGTCGGCCGGCTTCTCGCCCTTCTCGGACGCGGGGCCGGTCTGGGAGACGTCGATGAACCAGTTCCCGCCGCCCTCGCCCGAGATGTTGATCTGGAACGTGGCGCCGATCTGCTTCGCCGCGTCGGGGAACTTGGCGAGCTGAGCGGGGAGCTCCTCGTTGAACAGCTTCTGGATATCGACGGCCATGGTGCCTCCGGTGCTGATTCTGGGACGCCGACCCTCGGCGCGGCGAGCGGTGTAGCCGCGGGCCCACGCGCGCGTCAAGCCGGGAGCGCTTACGCCCGGGGCGCGGGGGCGCCCCCTCAGACCTGCGCGCGGTTCGGCTGGTGCGAGGCGCGGGGGGCGCGGTCGAGCGCGGAGCGGACGGGGAGCATGAAGAGGCGGTCGATGGCGACCCGCTGCTCGGCGGGGGGCGGCGCCTCGGGGGAGGCTTGCATGAGGCGCAGATCGCGCAGCACGCTGCGGTCGAGGCTGCCCTGGTCGACGTCGGCGCCGATCGCTGGGCCGAGCGCGGGGAGCAGCGAGACGAGCACCATCTCGGTGCCGCTCTGGCGGATCCATGTGCCCTGGTAGACCGCGATCGCCTGGCCGAACGCCTCCTGGAAGACGATCGGCTTCCACTCCAGCGGCGCGTTGAGGTCGACCGAGCGATCGCCCACGCAGAGCTGCCGGCCGTCGAGCGTGAGCGACGCGCCGCGGGCGTCGGTGAGCACGAAGCGGTCGAGGCAGGCGGGGCTCTGCTCGACGAGCGTGTCGAGGAGCGACGCGAGCTCGTCCGGGGGGAGCACGAGCTGCTCGCCGTCCGGGCCGACGGGCTCGATGCCGGCGTCGTCGCCGGCGACCGTGTACGCGCGGTCGAGGAGCGGCGCGAAGGCGCGGCGGGCGGCGGCGTCGAACGCGGCGCCGAGGAAGAACGTGCCGGACGCCGAGGTGAGCATCGCGATGAGCCGGTCGCGCCGGGGCGAGGAGAGGAGCGTCACGCCGAAGGGCGCGTCGAGCAGCAGGAGCACGGTGTCTGCCGGCGTGTGAGCGCGCCCCCTCGCGCTCGTGGGAGCCGAAGATCGACCCGGATGGAACGCGAGCCGCTCCCCGTCCAGCTCGAGCCCGCGACCCGAGCGCGGAACCGGGCCGGGGGGGAGGGGGCGGAGCCACCGTGAGCGCCAGGCGGCGACCCCCGCCGCGGCGAGGCACGCGATGGGCATCAGCACGCGTGCGGTCGCGCCGTGGACGAGCACCGCGGAGAGCAACGCGCCGAGGACGAAGATCGGCGCGACGTAGGCCGTCACGGGGATGCCGGGGGCGGCGGGCGGCTCCTCCTCTGCGCCCGCCGCGGCGAACCAGCGCGTCGGCGCATCGTGACGGGAGGTCCGCCCGGAAATCCCGCATGGGCGCGAAGCTGTGGGCCCGGCCTCCGAGCCAGCTAGCTCGGGGAAAGCGCGCCGGCCCTGCTTCTCCTCACGCGGCATCGGACCTCCAAGACGACAGGACGCGCCCATGCTCAGGGTAGCATCCCGTTCGTTCGGCGCGAGCCCAGAGTTTCCGTCGGACGGTGTCAGCCAGCGCCAGCCGAGGCGCAGCCGAGGCGGTCAGCGGCGCCAGCCGAGGCGCAGCCGAGGCGGTCAGCGGCGCCAGCGGCAGCGAGGCGAGCGGGCTCTAACGCAGAGTGTTGCTGCGGTGCTGGTGTACCCAGGGCGAGAGGCGGCCCAGGGACTCGGACGCCTGGCCTTCGGCGCGAGCGTCGCCGCTTTCGACCCGGCCGGCCGCGATGGCGATGGCGGCGGCGAGGATCTCCGCTCCTCGCCCGCTCCCTCGGCCCCGTCGAGTCGGTGTACCCGAGCAGCTCGGCGGCGTGCTGCTCGATGAAGCCCGTGTGGTAGCGCCCGGCCGCGAACTCGGGGTGGGCGAGCAGCTTCTCGTGGAAGACGAGGTTCGTGCGGATGCCCGTCACGACGTACTCCGAGAGCGCCCGCCGCATGCGGCGGAGCGCGGCGGGCCGGTCGGGCGCCCACACGCTCAGCTTGGAGACGAGCGGGTCGTAATTGCTGGGCACGGTCGCGCCCTCGTAGAAGCCGGAGTCGTCGCGCACCCAGGGGCCCGCGGGCGTGCGCAGCGCGCGCAGCGTGCCGGGGCTGGGCATGAAGTTGGTCGACGGATCCTCGGCGTAGATGCGGCACTCGATCGACGCGCCGCGCTGCGCCAGGGTCTCTTGCTCGCAGCGCGAGCGGCTCGCCCGCGGCGATGCTTGCACCATCTGGGCGACCGAGATCCACGCCCGTCACCCACTCGGTGATGGGGTGCTCCACCTGGAGCCGGGTGTTCATCTCCAGGAAGTAGAAGCTCCCGTCCTCGCCGAGCAGGAACTCGAACGTCCCCGCCGAGAAGTACCCCACCGCGAGCGCGCCCTTGACCGCGACCTCGCCCATGCCGCCGCACCAGATCCGGCGTGGCCACGGGGCAGGGCGTCTCCTCGACCACCTTCTGGTGCCGGCGCTGGATCGAGCAGTCGCGCTCGAAGAGGTGCACCATGTTGCCCTGCCGGTCGCCGAGCACCTGGATCTCCACGTGCCGCGGCCGGAGGATGGCCTTCTCGATGTAGACGAGCGCGTTGCCGAACGCGCGCTCGCGCCTCGCTCCGGGCGCGCTCGAGCGCGTGCTCGAGCTCGCCCTCGTGGTGGACGAGGCGCATGCCCTTGCCGCCGCCGCCGAACGCCGCCTTGATGAGCACCGGGTAGCCGACGCGCGCCGCCGTCGCCTTCGCCTCGTCGAGCGTCGAGGCGGAGCCGCCCGGCGTGATGGGCACGCCCGCCTCCGCCATCTTGGCGCGCGCGGCCGTCTTCGACCCCATCTCCGCCATCGCCCGCGCCGGCGGCCCGATGAAGACGATGCCCGCCCGCTCGCACGCCTCGGCGAACTCCTTGTTCTCGGAGAGGAAGCCGTATCCCGGGTGGATGGCCTCGGCGCCCGAGCGCTTGGCGACGTCGAGGATCTTGTCGATGCGCAGGTAGCTCTGCGCCGCCGGCGCGGGGCCGATGGGGTACGCCTCGTCGGCGAGGCGGACGTGGAGGCTCGGCCGGTCGACGTCGCTGTACACGGCGACGCCGGCGATGCCCATCTCGTGGAGCGTGCGGAGGATGCGGACGGCAATCTCGCCGCGGTTGGCGATCAGGACCTTCTTGAACACGAGGCCGAGGTAGCACAACTGTGCCGCGGAGGGACGCCTGTCACTTCGCGTCGCCGATCACGGTCAGCGACACGTCGTCCACGAACGCCTTGCCGTTGCCGCTGAGCGCCGCGCCGACGTGAGCGTCTCGGCCTCCTTCGGCACGTCCACCTCCACGTCGTACGTGCGCCACGCCCGGTCGACGATCGGCGCGGTCGAAGGTGCCGGCGATCGCGAGGGTGCCGTCGCCCGGCGAGCCCATCGAGTCCGAGGCGCCGGGCGCGGCGACGCGCGCATAGAGGTGAGCCTCGTGCCCGGCGCCGCTCACCTCGGCGCGCACGGCAGCGCGGAAGCGCACCCGCTTGCCCCGGAAGGGCGCGGCGTCGATCTTCTGCCGCAGCGAGGACACGCCCCAGGCCAGCGGCGACTTCTCCCGCGCGATCATCGCGCAGCGCTTGCCCTCCTTGGGCTTCAGCGTGCTCGCGAGCACCTCGTACGGCGGGCGCCCTCGTCCGAGGCTCGCCTGCCAACCCGCGGGGGGCTCGCCGGGCGCGCCCTCCTCCATGCCCCCGTTGCGCAGCGCGGGCTCCGTGGGCAGCTTCGCGCGCAGCGGCGGGCGCCCGCCCGGGTTGGGGCGGGCGGCGGTGGACCGCTGGACGAAGAGGAGCGCGTCGTACGCGCCGCGGGGCGTGAAGTGCCCCTCCATCTGCGAGGCCATCGCGTCGGCGAAGCAGCAGCCCGTGTCGCGCGTCGGGAGCCGGGCGCCGAGCCAGTCCGCGAGCGTGCCCTCGCGCGGCGCCCGCCGCATGTCGAGCGCCAGGAGCGGGAGCCCGAGGGATGCGAGCGCGCCGTCGAGCGTCCCCGGCGGGGCGGTGGGCACGGTGAAGTCGATGACCCCGCGGCCCGTCTCGACCGGCAGGTCCATCGCCTGGAACGAGCCCCCGCCCGCCGCGAACCCGAACACCACCATCGCGTCCCCGAGCGCCTGCGCGAGGTGGTTGCCCATGGGCCGGTACACGTTCCCCGCGAACCACCCGGCCTCGCGCGCGACGTGGCCGTTCTCCGCCCACAGCGCCATCTTGCCGGAGGGCCCCTCGATGTCGAGCAGCGCGCGCACGGCGTTCGCCATGGCAAGATCGCGCCGGGGGATCATGATCTCTTCGGGGAGAGCATAGGACCGCTCACCCTCCGAACACCGCCGTGGCGTGCAGCCGCGCCAGCGTGAATGCCTCCGCGCCCGCGCGCTTCACGTACGCGTCGCGGTGCTCGTCCAGGCGTTTGCCGAGGGCCACGATGGCGGCGCTCGTGGCGTCCTTCGCCGCGCTCGGGAGGTCCGGGTACATCGAGACGGTGAAGTCGTCGTCCACCAGCGCGAGCGCGCGCCTCGCCTCCGCCTCGAAGCCGGGGTCGACCTGGTGGAAGTAGGCGACGAGCGCCTGCGCGGACCCCGACGGGTACTGCATGTCGAAGCCGTAGAAGCGCAGCTTGCGGGTGTGCTTCGGGTCCTCGTTGTAGCGGCGCATCCAGCGGACGAGCGAGAGCATCTCCTCGGTGTCGAAGATCCAGGCGCGCAGGCCCGCCACGGCGTCCCTGGGATCGCCCTTGCCGGTGCGCACGTACGCGTCGACGGCCAGCGCCTCGGCGAAGGGCGCTTCGAAGGCGAAGGCGGTGAAGCCGCGCTCCGTGACCAGGTACTCGAGAATCCGGTGCTTGAGCTGGAAGAACTCGCGCGTGCCGTGGGTGGCCTCGCCCAGCGCGACCACGCGCGCGCCGCCGACCATCGCTCCGATGGGCGCGAGGTCGGCGAAGCCGTGCTCCGCCTCGGCGGTGGCGAGCGGCACCGCCGCCTGCTTCAACCACGCGGTCACATCGGCGGGCGGGGGCTCGGCCTGCGGGAAGGCGCGTGTCAGCGGCACGTCTAGCGTCTGGTCGTCGGTCTCGCCGCGGAGCCCGACGGGCGGCGACTCGAGCCCGGGCGCTTCGACGGCGACCCCGTACGGCGCCTTCGGCAGGCGGACCTCGTACGCGCCGCGCGCGTCCGTTCGCCCGAGGAAGATGTCCCCCGAGACGTGGCTGACGCGCATGAAGCGCACGATCGCGCCCGCGACCGGCCGCTTGTCCGGCCCCGTCACCACCCCGCGCGCGACCCGCCCCTCCCCACCGAGCTTCGCCTCCACGCTCGCCCTGGTCGCGCCGGCGGCCACCTCGAAGACATCGACGTACGCCGCCGTGAGCCCCGGCGCCGTGACCGTGATCGCGTACTTGCCCGGCGAGAGGCCCGCGAAGCGGAAGCGCCCGCCGCCCTCCGAGACGACCGACGCCGCCTCGCGCGGGAGCGCCGTGTCCTCGCCCGGCACGACCGCGACCAGCGCGCCGTCGACGGGCGCGCCGTCGGGCCCGCGGACGATGCCCTCGACGATGGCGCGGGTGGGATCGCTCGGGGCCGCGGCCGTGGCTGGGGGCGCGGCAGGAGGGGCGGCCGGCGGTGGGACGGCTTCCCCGGTGCATGCGGCGGCGGCGAGCACGAGCGCAGCGGCCAGGGCGCGCGCGGAAGCGAAGGTAGACGTCATCGGCGCAGAGTCTACCCGCTCGCTCACCCCCACGCGTCGAATGCGTCCCGGATCCGCTCACCCTCCAGCATTCCGAGGAAGCTGTCTTGATCCGCGACCGCGTCCACCCACGCCGCGTCCTCCGGCGTCCCCGCGTCCGCCATCGCGATGCCCGCGAGCCGCGCCACCCGGTGGGCGTGCGCCCCTGCCCGCGCCCTCGCGTAAGGCGTCATCTCCCCGCGCCGCAGCATGAACGCCCAGTCGCTCGACTGGAGGAGGAGCAGCTCGCGGATCGCCTGATCGAGCGCGCGGCCCGCGAGCCCCGTCGCGCGGCGCCGGCGCGCGACCGCGTCGCGGACCGCGCGCTCGGCGTGGCGTACGTGGCGCCAGAGCCAGCGCTGCCTCGGGCCCCGCCCAGACCTCGGCGAACCCGCCCTCGCCCCACGACGAAGGCGCCGGCTCGGCCACGACCAGCTCGGGGAAGCGCTCCAGGTAGCCGCCGAGGGTGGTGGAGGTGACGCCGCCGGCGGCGGGCCGAAGCGTCGAGCGCGCGCAGCGTGTGCTCGAGGAAGGCGGGGCCCTCGAACCACCAGTGGCCGAAGAGCTCGGCGTCGAAGGGCGCGACCAGGATGGGATTGCGGCACGCGGCCCGAGGCGTCGCGGGCGAGGGCCTCGCGCTCTGCGACGAAGTGGCGCGCGTGCTCGCGGGCGCGGGCCGCGCGGCCTCCGGGTCGTAGGGCTCCTTGTGCGGGCCCGGGCCGGTGATGCGGTAGGGCTTGATCCCGGTCATCAGGCGCGTGCCGTCGGGGCCCAGCTCGCCGTCGAGCAGGTGCTCGGGCAGGTCGAAGCCGACGTCGCGGTAGAACTCGCGGTACCACGGGTCGCCGGGGTAACCGACCTGGCGGGACCAGACGTCGCGCGCGGCCTCCGGGATCGCGGGCGAAGAAGGCGACGCCGCTCCGGCCGAGCACGGGCGCGAAGCACGCCGGCGGGCGGGCGGGGCTCGGCGAGGATGGAGGCCGTGGGCGTCGAGGATGGTGTAGCGGACGCCGGCCGCGGCGAGGTCGTCCGCGAGGCGCGGGTCGTAGCCGCACTCGGGGAGCCAGAGGCCGCGCGGGCGCACGCCGGCGATGGCTTCGAAGCCGCGCAGGCCGAGGCGGAGCTGGGCGCGGACCGAGGGGGCGGACCGCGCGCCGCGCCCGACGCGGCGAGCAGGCCCGGGAGGTACGCGTGCGTCGCTGCGCTGGTCACAGCTCGACGCGGCCCTCGCGCGCGTGGGCGCAGAGGGCGCCGAGCACGTCGCCGCCGATGCGATCCCAGGTCGCGCGGGCCTCGGCGAGGCGGCGCTCGTAGAAGGGCATGAGCGCGCGGGCGCCGGGCTCGAGCGCGGGGCTCGCGACCAGCGAGGACGCGAGGCGGGAGAGGCGCGCGAGGTGCTGCGGAGAAGCGCGCGCGGAGGAGCGTCGTCGGCGAGCATGGCGGCGAGCGGAGGGGAGACCGAGAGGGTGAGGCCGACGCGGACGCTGGTCGGCCGCGAGGCGGTCGAGCAGATCGACGAGCGGGCAGGTAGCTCTCCCAGAGCGCCTCGTGGAGCCAGCGCTCTTCGAGGGGCCGCGCGTGCTCGGGGTGGCGCACCCAGGGCAGGTGCGCGTGGAGCACGAGGGCGACGTGGCCGTGTCGAGATCGCCGCGCCGCGCTGCCTCAGCTTCGCGGTGCTGGAGCTCGGCGCCGAGGTCGCGGCCGAGGCGCCTCGGCTTCGCCCGCGCTCTTCGGGGTACGCCGCGCGGCGCTCGCCGCGGCGCACGTTGGACCCGTCGGGGTCGGCGAGCATGCCGCGGAGGAAGATCGCGTCGCCCTCGCGCACCGCGTGGGCGGCGACGGGGAGCCGGCAGCTCCCGTCGACGGCGGCCATCACGGCGCGCTCGGCGGCGACGCAGATCGAGGCCTCCGGGTCGGCGAGGCGGGCGAGCACGGCGCGCGCGTCTCCTCGTCGCCGTCGCGGCACTCGATGCCGAGCGCGCCCTGGCCGATGGCCGGGAGCGAGACCTCGGGCGAGAGGATCTCCGTCGCGCGGTCGGCCCATCCCAGCCGCTTGAGCCCGGCGAGCGCGAGCACGATCGCGTCGAACTGCCCCTCCTGCACCTTGCGCAGGCGCGTGTCGACGTTGCCGCGCACGGGCTCGGCGCGGAGGTCCGGCCGGGCCTCCAGGATCGACACCGCGCGCCGCAGGCTCGACGTCCCGACGCGCGAGCCCGCGCGGCAGCTCGGCGAGCTTCTGCCCGCTGCGCGTCACGAGCGCGTCGCGCGGATCCTCCCGCGGGGGCACGCACGCGAGCGCGAGGCCAGGCGCCAGCTCGGCAGGGACGTCCTTGATCGAGTGGACGGCGAAGTGCGCGCGCCCGTCGAGGAGCGCCTCCTCCAGCTCCTTGATGAAGAGGCCCTTGCCGCCGATGTCCTGGAGCGGCTTGTCCTGGGTCTTGTCTCCCGAGGTGACGATCTGCAGCTCCTCGACGGCGAGGCCGGGCACGGCGCCCTCGAGCGCGCGGGCGAAGGCGCGCGACTGCGCGAGGGCGAGCGCGGAGCGGCGGGTGGCGAGGACGAGGCGCATGGTGCGTCGATGTTTACTCTGCCCGGGGCCCCGCGGGCCAGCGGATCGACCGGGCGGGTGCGCCGGCGCAACGGCGTGGTGCGCAAGCCGTACTGGACAGCGGGCGGCCTGCTCCTTACGACCGGAGGCACCTCGAAACGACAGGAGCTTCCCTACTCATGCTCAAAGCAAGGTTCGCCATCCTCGCCCTGCCCGCTCTCCTCGCGCTCGCCGCGTGCGAGGACCCGGCCAAGGACGCGCCCAAGGCGACGGTCTCGACCGCCGCGCCAAGCCGCGCCGCCAGCGCCCCTTTGCCCGCCGGGGCCGAGACGGTGGCGCTCGATCCGGCGACGTCGACCGTCGGCTTCGTCGGCTCCAAGGTCACCGGCAAGCACGAGGGCAAGTTCGAGAAGGTCTCGGGGACGGTGAGCCTCGTCGGCGGCAAGATCGACGGGGGGAGGATCACGGTCTCGGTCGAGGTCGCGTCGGTGAAGACGGACCAGGACGGGCTCGACAAGCACCTCAGGTCGGGCGACTTCTTCGACGCCGAGAGGTTCCCCAAGGCGACGTTCACCTCGACCAGCATCAAGGCCGGCGGCGACAACGGCGCGACGCACACCATCACGGGCGAGCTCGACCTGCACGGGGAGAAGAAGCAGCTCTCTTTCCCGGCCACAATCACGGTCACCCCCGACGCGGTGACCGGCACCGCCGAGTTCGCCATCAACCGGAAGGAGTTCAAGATCGTCTACCCGGGCAAGCCCGACGACCTCATCCGGGACGATGTGGTCTTGAAGCTCTCCCTCAAGGCCCCGCGCAAGCACTGACGACGATCCCCTTGCAGGGAGTGGCCGTTTCCTGAGATGCTCCGGGGGCCCCTGCCCCCACGAGCGGTCAGACGCTCCCTGGAGGGAACATGAACCACCGTCAGCTCGTGCTGGTTCGAACGTCCTACGAGCGCATCCGCATGGTGCGCGCCCTCTTCGCCGACCTCTTCCACCGGCGCCTCTTCCTGGTCGCGCCGCGGCTGGAGCTGCTCCTGCCGGCCGACCCGTCGCGCCGCGACGCTGCCTTCCTCGAGACCGTCGACATGGTCGTGGAGCGTCTCGACCGCCTCGACCTGCTCCTGCCCACGCTCGCCGCGTGCGCGCGGACCTGGAGCAACCGCGGCGTGGTGGACGGGGACTACGCCTACGCCGGCAAGGCGCTGGCGTGGGCGGTGGAGCAGCTCATGAAGGAGCCGGCGGCGATCGCCGCGTGGCGCGACACGTTCGACTTCCTCGCCGGCGTGATGCGCCGCGCGGTCAGCGACGCGCAGGCGATCCCCCCGGCGCCCCCGCCGCGCCGCGCGATGAGCACGCTCTCGTACGCGGAGCCGCCGCCCTCGAGCCGGCGGGGGTCGCGGCCCCCGCCGAGCCAGGGCTCGCGCTTCCTGCCCTGAGCAGGGCGCGCTCGGGCTCGCCTACCGAACCGCGACCGCAAGGGAGCGGGTGCCATTGGGCAATGCGGTGTACAGGCCCTTGCACGTCGAAACGCCTCGCGTGCGACGGCCTGGCGCCCGCTCCCTCGCGGTCGCGGTTCGGTAATGGAGGGGCGCTGGGGGTGCCCCTCACCAGACGGCGCAGACCTTGGCGGGCCGCATGGGGCGTGCCCTCCTTGCAGCCGAACGCCTCGGCGAACTCGGGCACGTCGGAGACCACGCCGTTCACGCGGTAGCGCGGGGGCGAGTGCGGGTTGGTCTTCGCGACCAGCTCCAGGTACTCCGGCCGCTCTTTCTCGCACCACGACTGCCCGTACGCGAGGAAGAAGACCTGATCCTCGGTGTAGCCGTCGGCCACGATCCGGTCGGGCTCGCCCTTCTCGCTTCTCGCGGAAGGCGGCGAGCGCGAGCTTGAGCCCGCCGATGTCGGCGATGTTCTCGCCCGCCGTCAGCTCGCCGTTCAGCTTCACCCCGGGCACGGCCTCGTAGCCGCCGTACTGGTCGATCACGCACTTCGTCTGGTCCTTGAACAGCTTGCCGGTCTGCTCGCTCCACCAGTTGCGCAGGTTGCCCGCGCCGTCGAACTGGCTGCCCTCGTCGTCGAAGCCGTGCGTCAGCTCGTGCCCCATCATGGCGCCGGTGGCGCCGAAGTTCACCGCGCTGGAGAAGCCCTTGTCGAAGAACGGGGGCTGGAGGATGCCGGCGGGGAACACCATCTCGTTGAGCGACGGGTCGTAGTACGCGTTCACGGTCGGCGGCGTCATCTGCCACTCGTCGCGGTCGAGGGGCTTGCCCACCTTGCGGAGCGAGCGCGTGAGCTCGAACGCGTCGGAGGCGATCGCGTTCTCCGCGTAGGCCCCGGGGTGGACGTCGAAGTCGTACGTCTTCCACCGCACCGGGTAGCCGATCTTCTGGTTCATCCGCGAGAGCTTGTCCTGGGCCGCCGCGCGCGTGGCCGGGTCCATCCATGGGAGGCTGCCGAGCTCCGCCTTCATTGCGCCGCGGATGGATCTTGAGCAGATCGTCCGCTTCGCGTCTTGCTCGCGGCGTCGAACTTGGCCTTCACGTAGGCCTGCGCGAGCAGCTCGCCGAGCGCGTGGTCGGTCGACTGCACGCAGCGCTTCCACCGCGGCTCCAGCTCCGCCTGCCCCGTGAGCTTCTTCTCATGGCGAAGCGCTCGTCGACGAAGGCCTTGCCGAGGCGGGAGCGCCTCCGCCGCGAGCACCGTCCACCTCAGGTAGCTCTTCCAGGCGGCGGGCTTCTCCTTCGCCATGAGGGCGTCGAGGCCGGCGTAGTACGGGACGCTGTTGACGGCGACGTCCTTGATGTCGGGGAACCCGAGGGCCTTGAAGTACGCGTCCCAGGGGAAGGTCTTGGTCGTCTCGGCGAGGCCCTTCCTGTCGATCTTGTTGTAGATCTTGTACGGGTCGCGCCGCGCCACCTTGTCCTGCGCGATCTTGGCGAGCGCCGTCTCGATGCGCATCACGTCCTCCACCGCCTTCTTGGCGGCGGCGGGCTTGTCGCCCGCGAGCGTGAACATCCGCTCGACGTGCCCGCGGTAGAAGTCGCGGATGTCCTTCGTCTTGGCGTCATCCTCGAGGTAGTAGTCGCGGTCGGGGAGGCCGAGGCCGTCCTGATCGATCCCGGCGATGACCAGCGTCGCGTCCTTGAAGTCCTGCTGCGAGCTGATGTCGAAGATCGGGAAGATCGAGTCGCTTGTGCAGCTCGGTGATCGCCGCGTAGAGCGTCTTCTTGTCCTTCACCTTGTCGATGACCGAGAAGAGCGGCTTGAGCGGCGCGGTGCCCGCCTTCTCGGCGGCGGCCTCGTCCATACAGGCGCCGTACCAGGTGCCGAGCTTCTTCTGCACCGAGTCGTCCCCGGGCTGCTTCGCCGCCTGCTCGAGCATGCCGCGGAGCAGCTCCTCCGTGTGGAGCTGGAGCTCCTGCGCGGGGCCCCACGCGGCCTTGTCGGCGGGGATCTCCACGTGCTTGATGAGCCCGCCGCACGCGCGCTGGTAGAAGTCCGTGCAGGCGTCGGCGCTGCGGTCGATCCACTCCGCGGTGATGCCGGCGTCCTTCAGCGCGATGCTGCGCTGGGGCGGGCCTGCGGGCGCAGCGCTCGCCGTGGGCGGCGTGGGGAGGTTGGCCTGCGGCGCTTCGGGGCCGCAGGCGGCGAGGATGCCGGCCGTGGCGGTGAGCGTGGCGACGAGGAGCGAGGGGAGGATCGGCGTTCGCACGGCCGACCCCATAGCACGGGGTCGGTGCGACGTTGGTCATTGCACAGGTTACATGCGGTCCGGCGCTTCGATGCCGAGCAGGTCGAGGCCGCGGGCGATGACGCGCGCCGTCAGGTCCGAGAGCGCGAGCCGCGAGCGCCGCTCCTCCTCGCTCCCCGCCTTGAGCACGGGGCACTGCTGGTAGAACGTGGAGAACTCCGTCGACAGTGTGAAGAGGTACGTGCACAGGCGGTGGGGCTGGAGCGTGTCGGCGACCTCGTGCACCACCGATCCGAAGCCGAGCAGCGAGAGCGCGAGCGCGCGCTCGGCGGGGGCCGCGACGGTGATGGAGGCCGGCGGGGGCACGGGCTCGGCCCCGCGGCGGAAGATCGATCGGATGCGCGCGTGCGCGTACTGGAGGTAGGGCGCCGTGTTGCCCTCGAAGGCCAGCATGCGGCCCCAGTCGAAGACGTAGTCCTTGATGCGGTCGCTCGACAGGTCCGCGTACTTCACGGCCCCGATGCCGATGGCGCGCGCCACCGCCTCGCGCTCCGCAGCGTCCAGCTCGGGGTTCTTGTCCGCTCCCACGTCGCGCGCCCGCTGCACGGCCTCGTCGAGCAGCTCGACCAGCTTCACCGTCTCGCCGGCGCGTGTCCGGAGCATCTTCTTGTCCGGCCCGAGCACCGACCCGAACGCGACGTGCTCCGCGCGCGCGGGCGGCGCCAGCCAGCCCGCCATCTCGGCGGCCTTGAAGACCATGGCGAGGTGCGTGCTCTGCGGCGAGCCGACGACGTAGATCAGCCGGCGCGCGCCCAGCTTCTCGGTCCGGTAGCGGACGGCGGCGAGGTCCGTCGTGGCGTAGCCGTAGCCGCCGTCCTGCTTGCGCACGATGAGCGGGAGCGGCTCGCCCTCGCGGCCCGTGAACCCGGGCGGGAAGACGCAGATCGCGCCGTCGCTCTCGCGCGCCAGGCCCTTTGCTTGCAGCTCCGTGATCACGCCCGGGAGCATCGGGTCGTAGATGCTCTCGCCCGCGATGTCGGAGTCCTTGAGCGTCACGCCGAGCTTCTCGTACATGACGGCGAGGTAGCCCCGCGACGCGGCCACGAAGCGCCGCCAGAGCGCGAGCGTCCCTTCGTCCCCGCCCTGGAGCAGCACCACGCGCTTGCGCGATTGCTCGGCGAACGCCGGGTCGTCGTCGAACTTGCGCCGCGCCTCCTGGTAGAACGCGTTCAGGTCCCCGACGGAGAGCTCGCCGTCGCCACCGCCGCGCTCGGCGAGGTGCTCGATGAGCATGCCGAAGGGCGTGCCCCAGTCGCCGAGGTGGTTCTGCCGCACCACGTGGTGGCCGACGGCCTCGAGCACCCGCGCGAGCGCGTCGCCGAGGATGGTGCTGCGCAGGTGGCCCGCGTGCATCTCCTTGGCGATGTTCGGCGAGGAGTAGTCGATCGCCACCGTCTCCGGCGTGCTCGCCGGCGCGAGCCCGAGCCGCGCGTCGGCGGCCACCTCGCGGAGCGCCGTGGACAGGAACCCCGGCGCGAGCGTGACGTTGATGAACCCCGCGCCCGCGATCTCCACCTTCTCCGCGATGCCGCGGAGGTCGAGGTGCTCCACGATTTTGGCGGCCAGGTCGCGCGGGGCGCCGCCGAGCTGCTTGCGGAGGGAGAGGGCGGCGTTCGCCTGGTAGTCGGCGCGGTCCGATCGGCGGAGGGCCGGGTCCGCCGAGGCGTGCTCGGGGCCGAAGGCGGCGGCGATGGCCGCGCGGAAGGCGGGCTCCAGGGTCAGGGCGGGGTCTGCCATGCGCGGGAGGGTTCTCGCGCGGGGGCCGCTTGTCAAAGCGAATCGGGCGGGCGGGCGCCGCGGTGGTCAGTGCAGGTGGATCCCGCAGCGGTAGTACGAGCTCGTCACGTTCGGGTCGTGCGGCATGGTCGTGGAGAGGCTGACGACGATGCTCTGCACGCCGGACGGGATGGCCACGTACCCCGTGTCCGCGTCGCTGGTCGCAGCCTCGGTGACCGTGCTCACCATCGCCATCGTCGCCGCGTCGAAGGCCTCCGCCTTGAACCCGCGGAGCCCCGAGCCGTTCCGCTGCGCCCCGCAGCTCACCGCGATCTGCGTGGTCGTGCCGACGGGCACCTCCCAGTCGTCGACGTCCGTGTCGGTCGAGATGTCACCCGCGATGTAATAGTGGTGGCCGCCGCTCTTGTCCGGCTGGTCCGTCGGCATCTCGGCGCCGGCGACGGTGTCGTTGGCGGCGTCGTTCGTCTCCAGGGGGTTCGAGGTTCCCCCGCCCTGGAGCACGAAGTAGAAGTCGTTGGTGCTGGCCGCCGTGCTCGGGTGCTCCACCCAGAAGACGTAGGGCTTGCTCACGTCCGCCTGCACCGCGAGGATCGGCGTCTCGCCCGTGTAATTGGGCCCGTAGAGCTCGGCCACGCGCGCGGTCGGATCCGCCGCGCTCGGGTCCGTGAGATAGACGTTGCCGGCAGGCGTGGTGGAGCCGTCGCCGGAAGTGCCTGCGGGGGCGACGTAGAAGCTGATCTCCCCGCGGGTCCCGGGAGTGAGCGTGATGGCGTCCGCTGGCACCGTGAAGCTGAAGCCGTCGACGTCCGTCGCCGAGTCGAAGGTCCCGTAGATCTCCGTCAGGTAATACTGCCCGGAGGATGCCTTCCCGAACGTCAGCGGGGTCGGCGCGTTGCCGGCGGCCTCGGCGTCCTCCACGGTGCCGGGCTTCATCGGGTCGAGCTGGTTGATGCCGACCGTGTACGTGGTGTGCTGCTTGTCGGCCGTGCCGAGGCAGGTCGAGGATGGGTTCTGCGCCCACGTCCAGCAATCCTCGACGCGGACACAGTACGTGCCGTCCGCGGGGAGGATCGTGTCGAGCGCGGAGTCCTGCGAGAAGCCCTGGATCCAGTCGTTGTCCTCGGCGATCTGCTGGCCGCTCATGTCGAAGAGGGTCACGACCGTGTCGATCCACGTGGGATCGAAGTTCGCCCCCGCCGGGTTCTGGGCGTTCGTGTAGATGACGAGCGCCTCGCCCTTCGATGCCTGGAACGTGTAGTAGCCGGCGGCCCCCGGCATCGCGAGGTCGCCCTGGAGCGAGCTGCCGACGGGGAGCGGCGTCGCGTTCGCGCAGCTCGGCGTACCGCCGCCGGCCCCACCGCCGCCGCCGCTGCCGGTGGTGGCCGCCGTGGACTGCGCGCTGCTGGACGCGCTCTTCGTGCTGGTCCCGCTCGACGCGCTCCCTCCCATCGCCGCCGCGCTCCCGCCGGCGCCGCCGCCCCCGCAGCCGCCCGCGATCGCGGACGCCGCAAGCCCCACGCCGAGGAACCCCGAGACGATCGCTCTGTGCATGCTCGCTGCCTCCGGGAGGCAGGATACGCGAGCCGCCCCGCGCGGACGACGGCGCCGGCGAGCGGATCGCGATCCCGACGCGCCTGCCGCGTTCCCCCCGTGCGAGAATGGGCGCCATGGCTTGGTCTACTCGCTTCGCCGCCACGCTCGCGATCGTCACCTTCGCCTGGGCCGCCTGCTCCGGGCAGCCAAGCCAGGCCCCGGTCGGCGGTTCGTGCACGACCGACTCCGACTGCATGACAGGCCTCATCTGCGAGGGCGATATTTGCCAAGGAGGAGGCGACGCGTGCACCTCCAACACTGACTGCGCTCCGGGTCTGATCTGCGACGTCACGGCTGGATTCTGCTTTGAACCGGGCGCGGCCGGCGGCGCGGGTGGGCAGGGCGGAAGCGGCGGCGCGGGGGCCGGCGGCTCGGGGACCGGCGGAGCGGGGACCGGCGGCTCAGGGACTGGCGGCGCGGGTGGGCACGGGGGAAGCGGGGGCGCGGGGACCGGCGGCGCATAGCGTCGACCGGCGAGCGAACCGCGATCCCACGCACGCACCACGTCTCCGTTCGTGAGAGGATGGGGGCATGACTTGGTCTACTCGTTTCGCCGCCACGCTCGCGTTCCTCACCCTCACCTGGGCCGCCTGCTCCAGCAAAGGCCCGGCCGCCGGTACGTGCACGGTCGACTCCGACTGCGGGATCGACTCCATCTGCGATAACGGTGTCTGCATCACGGACGGCCCCGATGTCTGCACCTCCAACGCCGACTGCGCCGGGGACGAGACCTGCGACATCGCGGCAGGATTCTGCGTGAACCCGCCCTGCACCTCCAACGCCGACTGCAGCTCTGGTGAGACCTGCGACGTTGCTACCGGACTCTGCGGTGGCGGCGCTGGCGGTGGGGGTGGGAGCGGCGGTGCTGGGACCGGCGGCGCGGGGAGCGGTGGCGCTGGGACCGGCGGCGCGGGGAGCGGCGGTGCTGGGACCGGCGGTGCCGGTGGGCATGGGGGCGCGGGGACCGGCGGCGCGTAGCGTCGATCAGCGAGCGAACCGCGTCCCCATGCACGCACCGCGTCTTCGTTGGTGAGAGAATGGCGGCATGACTTGGTTCTACTCGCTTCGCCGCCATGCTCGCGATCCTCACGCTCGCCTGGGCTGCCTGCTCGGGGTCACCCAGCCTGGCCCCGCTCGGCGGTTCGTGCACGACCGACACCGACTGCATGGATACCCTCTTCTGCGACGACGATGTTTGCGCCACGCTGCGCACCGGGCAGTGCGGCGTCGACTCCGACTGCGCTCCGGGTTGGGCCTGCGACCTCGAGACCTTTCTCTGCGTCGACCACGCCGGCACCGGCGGTGCGGGTGTGCAAGGCGGGAGCTGCGGCGCGGGGAGCGGCGGCGCGGGTGGGCTTGGGGGACATGGGGGCGCGGGGACCGGCGGCGCGTAGCGCCGAGCGAACCGCGTCCGGTCTCGTGAGAGGATGGGCGCCATGACTTGGTCTGCTCGCGTCGCCGCCGCGCTCGCGATCGTCACCGTCGCCTGGGCCGCGTGCTCGGGGCCCGCCAGCGGCCAGCCGTGCAGGGCCGACTCCGACTGCACGGAGCCCGCGGTCTGCATGCCCGGAGACGGCAGCGGGGTGTGCGTCCTCCTCCCACCCCCGTGCATGACCGACTCCGACTGCACAGCAGCCCTCCCCTTCTGCGCCGACGGTACCTGCATCAACCCTGGTGGGGGGATGGCCTGCACTTCCGACAGCGACTGCTTCGCGGATGAGATTTGCGACGTCGCGGCTGGATTCTGCGTTGACCCGGGCGGCGCCGGCGGTGCGGGTGGGCAAGGCGGGAGCGGCGGCGCCGGGACCGGCGGTGCGGGGACCGGCGGCGCATAGCGTTGACCCGAAGGGCACCGGCGGCGCGGGAAACGCTGGCTCGTCGGCCCCGTCCGCCGCCCCGTCGATCGCGTCCGCCGTCCCGTCGATCGCGTCCGCCGTCCCGTCGATCGCGTCCGCCGTCCCAGCGATCCGGTCCGCCGCCCCGTCGATCGCGTCCGCCGCCCCGTCGATCGCGTCCGCCGCCCCGTCGATCGCGTCCGCCGCCCCAGCGATCCCGTCCGCCGTCCCGTCGATCGCGTCCGCCGTCCCAGCGATCCCGTCCGCCGCCCCGTCGATCGCGTCCGCCGTCCCAGCGATCCCGTCCGCCGCCCCAGCGATCCGGTCCGCCGTCCCAGCGATCCGGTCCGCCGTCCCGACGATCGCGTCCGCCGTCCCAGCGATCCGGTCCGCCGTCCCAGCGATCCGGTCCGCCGTCCCAGCGATCCGGTCCGCCGTCCCAGCGATCCGGTCCGCCGCCCCGTCGATCGCGTCCGCCGTCCCGTCGATTGCGTCCGCCGCCCGCAGATTGCAGTCACGGTGGAATTGACGCTACGGCCCGCACGCCTTGGGGAAGATTCCGGTCGGATCCTCCCCGCCCGGCGGGGACACGTAGTCGTAGTACCCCAGCCAGGGGTTCCACCCGCACACCTTGCCCTTGTCGCACGTCTGGTGGTTGAGGTCCCGAAGCTCGCGCGGCCCGCACCATGCACCCGCGGCTGCGCCCGCGCCTGCGGCGGCCGCGGGGAAATCCTTGCGTCCCTTGCGCCCCTTGCGCCCTTGCGGTTTCTATCGGGGTGCACGAACCACGCTGCACCCGGAAAGCGGTGCCGAGGTGGCAGCGGATCAGCACCCGCGCTTCGGCGGCGGGCCGCCGAGCAGCTCCAGGACCGTGGTGTCGAGCGCCTCCGCAATCTTGCAGAGCCGTGAGGGGGCGCGGGGTGGGCTGAGCGCGCTCCGCCGGGGTTTGCCGGCAGGGGCGGTGCTGGTATGAAACGACGAGCGCGATGCTGCCCCTCGAAAGCCTGACCATCCACCGCTTCCGCGGGCTCGTCGACGTCGAGCTGCCGGCGCTCGGGCGGTTCAACGTGCTGGTCGGACGCAACAACTCGGGGAAGACGACCGTCCTGGAGGCGATCGCTACCCATGCGCGCGCGCTGCATTCCGGCGAATGGGTCGATGTTGCGCTCCGGCGCGATCTGACCTCCACGCGCCTCGCTCTACTCGAAGGCCTGCGCTGGTTGTTTCCACAGCCCGCTGGTCAGGACACGAACGGGTCCAAGCCCTTCGATGGCTCGACGCATGTCTCGAGCACTGGAGGCTTCAAGATCTACGAATCGACTGCCCGTTTCACGGCGGTCGAAGGTTTTTTTCCGAAGAGCTCGATGGTCGCGGCCCGCGTGAGGAGAGCGGCACGCGCCGTGGTGCCAAGCTCGAATTGAAGGCCAAGGCGAGAGAGGGCATCTGGCCTCCGTCTCTGACGATGTTCTGGGAAGGCGAAGGCGTGCCCGTCATCTACAACTACTCCGGCTCGACGCTTCCCGCCGCCACCATCACGCCCTTCAGCCATCGGGTGTCGCCAGTGCAGGCACTGTCAGAAGCGCTCTACGCCGATCTCAAGCCGAGGGTGCTCGACCTCATCCGGATCTTCGATCCGGAGATCGATGACTTCGAGATCTTGCAGCGACCCCACAGCGACCCGGCCGTCTATCTGCGTCATGCCCGGCTCGGAAGGTTGCCGCTGAGCACATTCGGCGATGGCATGCGTCGCGTCCTGTTCCTCGGCGTGCGCCTGGCAAGCGTGAAGGGCGGTATCCTCCTCGTCGACGAGATCGAGTCCTCCATCCACACCGATGCCCTCGACGAATCCTTCGCCTGGCTCCAGCAGGCGTGCCGGGACCTCGACGTGCAGCTCTTCGCCACCACGCACAGCCTGGAGGCGGTCGACGCGCTGCTCGCCGCGGCGCGGGGCTCCGACGATTTGGTGCTCTACAGGCTGGAGCAGAAGCACGGGAAGCCGCGCGCGAAGCGCTTCTCCCAGGAGAGCCTTCACGTCCTGCGCGCGGAGCTGGGGCAGGAGCTCCGGGGTGAGCCGGCGGTACGCGTTCCTCGCCGTCGAGGGGCCGACCGATCAGGCGGTCGTGGAGCGCGCGTTGCGGCTCCTCGGGTTCAAGAGGTTCGGCGGGAGCCCGATGGAGATCGGTTCCGTGTGGCGAAGCGACGAGCTCGTGCCGACGTACCCTCGAAGCGACGGCAACCTCTACGAGCGGCCGCCGATGCCCACAATCCTCTCCACCGATGCCTGCTCCGTCGCCGTGTACGCAGGTGCGGGAACCAACCTGGTCCGGTACGTTCGAGCGCTCCTCACGCTCCACGACTTGCACGAAGCGCTCGCGGCCTTCGGCGTCGTCGCGGATGCGGACGACAAGCTGCCCACGCTCGTGGCGGACAAGTACCGGAAGGCCTTCCGGGATCTCTTCCCTGCGTTCCCGGAGCACCCGGGCGAGGTAGCCGCCGGTCCGCCCGCGCTCGGGGTCTTCGTCCTGCCGGACAACGTGCGGCAGGGCGTCGTCGAGCACCTCGTGACCGAGTGCGGGGATCACGTCTATGCGGCGCACATGGAGCGGGCTCGGCGCTACGTCGCCGAGCTTCTCCGGCGAGGAGCGCGAGCAGGCCAAGTGGGGGCCCTTCGACGAACAGAAGGCGATCCTCGCCTCGGTCGCGAGCTTGTTGAAACCCGGCAGGACCATGGCGGCCAGCCTGGCGGATCACCAGTGGGTCGGCGACGAGACCAGGCACCTCCCCATGCTCGCGGAGCTGCTCTGCTTCCTCCGCGCGCTCGTCACGACCGAGGCGCGCGTCGCGCCGCCGGCATCGAGCTGAGCGCCCCCGCTACGGCCCGCACGCCTTGGGGAAGATCCCGTCCGGATCCTCCCCGCCCGGCGGCGACACGCAGTCGTAGTACCCCACCCACTTGTTCCACCCGCACACCTTGCCGCTCGGGCACGTCTGGTTCTTGAGGTCCCCGAAGCTGTCGCAGTACCAGACCTCGCCGCTCCCGTCGCAGCACCCGACGTCCCAGTCCGCGCCGTCGCACGACGTCGGCCCGCCGGACGAGCCCGTGCCGCCGCCGGCGCCGAACGAGCCCGTGCTGCCGCCGACGCCGAACGAGCCCGTGCTGCCGCCGGCGCCGAACGAGCCCGTGCTGCCGCCGACGCCCGAGGTCGCGGTGCTGCCGCCGCGCCCGTCGTGGTCGACGTGCTGCCGTCACCGCTCGTGGTCGTGGTGGCGCCGGTGCCGCTCGCACCGTCGAAGCACATGGTACACCGGGACGTGATGCACTGCATGAAGGACACGAACGCCGCGTCGCCCTTGCACGAGGGGGGTGGGCTGCCCTGGGCGGCGCACTCGAGGCAGGTCGGGTCGCCGTCGCAGGTGTGGGCGAAGTAGCAGCAGTCGGCCTGGATGCAGGAGTTGCAGGCGAGGTTGGTCGAATGGACGCCGCAGCTCCTCGGGCCCCCTCCGGTGCCCGCGAGCGTGCTGCCGCCGGCGCCGGCGCTGGTGAGCAGGCCGCTGCTGCTGGAGCTGCCGCCACCGGCACCCGTCGTGCTGGGCGAGCTGGTGGCGCACGCTGCGGCCAGGGCGAGCGCCACGATGAAGGAGGGGAGGAGGAGGCCGCGCATGGGGCGCCCGTGGTCGCCGGAGGCGCGACGTCAGCCGAAGGTGTGGTGGACGGCCTCGATGTTGTGGCCGTCCGGGTCGAGGACGAAGGCGCCGTAGTAGCCGGGGTGGTAGTCCGGCCGCAAGCCCGGGCCGCCGTTGTCGACGCCGCCGGCCGCGATCGCGGCGGCGAAGAACGCGTCGACCGCGGCGCGATCCTGGGCGGCGAAGGCGATGTGCACGGGCGCAGCGCCGGCCTTGTGCTGGGGGAGCCAGTAGCCGCCGGGGTGAGGGTGGCCCTCGCCGATCCAGAAGTCGGGCTTGCCACCCCTGCCGAAGCCGCCCGAGGTGCCGAACTCCATCACGAAGCCGATGCCGAGCGGGGCGAGCGCCGCCTCGTAGAAGGCCTTGCTCCTGGCGTAGTCGGAGACCGGGATGCCGATGTGATCGAGGCTCGGGATTGGCGCCGCGTGTACCGTCCGCTTCGCCGCCGCGCGCCGCTTCGCCGGCGCCTTCTTCTTCGCCGGCGCCCGCTTCGCGCCCGCGGCGCGCTTGCTGCCCGCCGCCTTCTTGGCTGTCTTCTTCGCCGCCTTGCCGCGCTTCGCCGCCATGTCGCCTCCTGCTCGCGAGGAGAGCGCGGCGCGGGGTGCGTCGTCAAGGCGGGCTTCGCTGTAGTTTTCCTGCGGGGGGAGGGCGGGGTCACTCGGCGAACGCGCGGCTGGGCTTGCCCATCAGGGGCTGCACGGGCGGCGCGACTCTGCCCATTTTCACGTGCCTGGGCTCCACCGTCGGCGCGGGGCCGCGGCGCAGACGCGACCGAGCCCATGACCGGCACGACCGGCGCGGCCGTGACCGTGGGCGTCGCGACCGGCGCGATCGCGCCCATGCTGGGGGCGACCGGCTCGCCCTGCATCACCGCGACCTCGCCCTGCATCGGCTTGCCCATGCGCGCGAAGAGCAAGCCCCAGGCCCCCGCCATGAGCGCGGTGCCCGCCATGGCCCCCGCCACCACCCGCCTCACCCGCCGCCTGCGGACGCCCACCGGGCAGTCCGCCGTCAGGACGGTCCCGTCGCTGCGCTTGTAGAGGCGGACGCAGACCGAGCCGTTCTTCTCGGCGATCAGGCGCTCGGCCTCGTCGCCGGGCATCGCCGAGAGGTTGTAGACGTTCTTCTCGCAGGACCCGCAGAAGCGCACCCGGTCGTCCCCCTTCATGTCCTCCCAGCGCGCGGAGCAGGGGGCCGCGATGCGGATGTTCTCCAGCAGGGGCAGGCGGCGGGACCGGGCGCGCTCGAGGCGGGCCTCCACGCTCGCCAGATCTCGCTCGAGGGTCTTCTTCTGGCGCACGGCGTCGGCGAGGGCCTCGGCGTGGCGGGTCGCGTCGGCGAGGTCGCGACGGAGCTCGTCGCGGCGGGCTTCCAGGGCAGCTTGGTCGTCGCGGTAGGGCATGCGGCCTCTGACGCCGCACCGGGCCGGAAGTTCTGCGGGCCCGGCGCTCGTGTAGTAAAAAACCGCCCATGGCCGACCCGGAGCAGGATTTTGCCGAGACCATCAACGCCGCCATGAAGGACGGCTGGCTCGGCGCCATGGGCGTCAGGCTGGTGACCGCCACGCGGGACGAGGTGGTCGCCGAGCTCACGATCGGGCCCGTGCACCACCAGGCGTACGGGATCGTCCACGGCGGCGTGCACGCCGGGCTCATCGAGTCCATCGCGTCCATCGGGGCCGCGCTCGCCGTCGCGTCGGAGGGGCGGAGCGTGGTCGGGCTGGAGAACCACACCTCGTTCCTGCGCGCGGTGCGCTCCGGCAAGCTGCGTGCCGTGGCGAAGCCGCTCACGCGCGGGCGGCGGAGCCAGGTCTGGGAGGGGTCGGTGTACGACGACGAGGGCCGCCTCGCGGCGAGCGGGCGCGTGCGTCTCCTGGTGCTGGAGGCCGAGGCGGACCTGGCGGGCGAGCGGGTGGCCATCGCCACCGCGCTGATCGCGAAGCGAAGCCGGGAAAGGTCGGGATGCATGGTGGGATTACCCACCGGCCGTGCGCGACGTTCTTGCGACGTTCGCCGTGGCGCGTAGGGTCGCCTCCGATGCCCCCCTTCACCTCGCCCGACACGCCCGCGGCAGAGACGCTCGCCTTCGACGTCCGTCAGGGCCCGTCGCACAACTTCTTCTACCGGAGCGGCCCCATCGCGGCGCACCTCTCGGTCAAGTCCGGCCTCGCGCCTCGCATCCTCGTCGCCTTTCCGGCGGGGAACACGGGCGCGGCCCTCTGGTTCGAGCCGCCGGCCGAGCCCGTCGCGGTGGAGGCGGAGGGGGGCCTCCTGCCCGTGCGCGAGGGCGAGCTGCGCGGGGTGTCGGCGACGCTGGCGATCGGCGCGCGCGAGCTGCGCCTCCACGGCGCCGTGCTCGGCAGCGTGCGCGCGCTGCGCGAGTTCGCGCTCCACGGCGCGCGCGCTCCTCGGGCTGGTCGAGAGCCCGTGGCGCGGACGCGCGCACCGTGCTGCTTCTCGCGCACCACGCGCGGCGGCCGCCACGTCGCGCTCCGCCTCGCGCCGGCCTGGGCGGCGCCACCGTGCGCGCCGACGCGCGCGGGGCGGATCACGCTCGCCGCCGCGCCTGGCGAGCCGCTGCGCGTCACCGTCACGGCGCTCGCCGACGATGCGCCGCTCACGCCCATCCCTGCGGAGCTGCTCGTCCGACGGCGCGGCCGGCGATCCGCGCGCCCGCAAGGGTCTCGCCTTCCTCGCCTACGAAGAGAAGCTGCTCGCCGGATCCTGGCGCTTCCTCACCTACTTCGGCCGCGACACGCTCCTCGCGCTGCGCCTGCTCCTGCCCGTGCTCCAGCCGCGCGTCGTGGAGGCGGGGCTCGGCGCGGTGATCGACCGGCTCGGCCCCGGGGGCGACGTCGCGCACGAGGAGGCGATCGGCGAGCTGGGCCACCTGCGGGAGGGACTCGAGTCCGCCGTGCTCGACTACGCGATGGTCGACGACGACTTCCTCCTCGCGCCGCTCGCCGCCGCGTACCTGCTCGAGGGCAAGGGCCGGGCGCGGGCGGCCGCGTTCCTGGAGCGGCGCACCCCCTCGGGCGAAAGCTACGCGGCGGCGCTGGCGGACAACCTCGCGCTCGTGCTGCGCCTCGCGATCCCCTTCGCCGCCGCGCCGAGCCCGCGCCTCGCTGGTGGCGCTCCAGGCGGGCCGCGCTGTCGGGCGACTGGCGCGACAGCGAGGAGGGGCTGGGCCTCGGGCGCATGCCCTTCAACGTCAACGCGGCGCTCGTCCCCGCCGCGCTCGACGCGGCGGCGCGCCTCTTGGACAGCCCGCTCCTCGACGCCGACCCGGCGCCTCGGCCGCGCGCGCCGGGCCCTTCGCGCGCGCCTACCGCGACGCGGGCGATGCTCTTCCAGGTGACGGTGCCGGCCGCCGAGGCGCGCCGCCGCGTCGCCGCCTATGCCGACGCCCTCCGCGTCGACCCCGCGCCCGCGCTCGCCGCGATCGACGGCGACGGTGGTCTTCCCCGGCGTCGCGCTCGACGCGGAGGGCGCGCCCGTCCCGGTGATGCACAGCGACGACGGCTTCGTGCTGCTCTTCACCGCCCCCTCGTCCGCCTACCTCGAGCAGGCCGCCGCGCGCATCCTCCGCCCCTTCCCCGCGGGCCTCGCCACCCCGGCGGGCCTCGTCGTCGCCAACCCCGCCTTCTGCCCGACCGCGTCACGCGCGACCTCTTCACGCCCGGCGCACTACCACGGCACCGTCGTCTGGTCGTGGCAGCACGCGCTGCTGGCGGCGGGCCTGCGCCGCCAGCTCGCGCGCGCCGACCTGCCGCTGCGGACGCGCGCCTCGCTGTCCATGGCGAACGGCGTGCTCGACGGGATCATCCGCGCGCTCGTCCGCGTGGCGCACGTCGGAGCTGTGGAGCGTGGCGGCCGGCGACGGCAGGATCGTGCGGGTGCCCTTCGGCGCGTCGCGCGCCCACCACGACGAGTCGAACGCCGTGCAGCTCTGGAGCACCGTGTACCTGGCGCTCCAGGGCTGACGGCTACCGTCCGGCGCGGTGCTCGGGCGGGTGGCAGTACATACCGAACCGCGACCGCCAGGGAGCGGGTGCCAGAGGGCGCCTACGCGGACACGCCCTTGCACGCGTCGCGTTACCCGTAGCGCTACCCGTGCAAGGGCACGAAGACGTCGCGCCTCCTGGCACCCGCTCCCTGGCGGTCGCGTGGAGATGCTTGATCGATGCGTGGGTCAGTGTCCTCCGCGCACCGCTTCGAGGCGCTCCCTCAGCACGCCCAGCATCAGGTCCGCGGTCGCGCCCGGGGAGGTGCGGGCCGCGAGGCTCTCCTCCGGCGTCCGCGCCGCGAGCGCGTCGAGGGTGTCGGCCACCTGCCGGTACGCCGTGCGGAAGGGCACGCCCTTCACGGCCAGCTCCACGGCCGCGTCCGTCGCGTAGAGGTCGGGCGTGATCGCCGCCGCCATCCGCGCCCGGTCGAGGTCCATCCGCGTCACGAGGTCCGGCACCAGCGAGAGCGCCGCCTCCCCGTGGGCCAGCGCCCGCACAATCGGGCCCTTCGTCGCTTGCAGGTCGCGGTGGTACCCCGAGGGGAGCGAGAGCAGGCTCTCGATCTCGGCCATCGCCCCGAGCACGACGGACGGGCGAGGCGCGGAGCAGCTCCACGACGTCGGGGTTCTTCTTGTTGGGCATGATCGACGAGCCCGTCGTGTACGAAGGCGGGAGCTTGACGAAGGCAAACTCGGCGGTCGTGTAGAGCGAGAGGTCCCAGGCGAAGCGGCGCACGTCGAGCAGCGCCTGGAGGATGGCGCCGAGGGCCTGGAGCTCGAGCTTGCCGCGGCTGTTCTGCGCGTAGACCGGGTTGACCAGGAGCCGCGCGAAGCCCAGCTCGGCCGAGACGCCCGCGCGGTCGAGCGGCAGGTTCACGCCGTAGCCGGCCGCGGTGCCGAGCGGGCAGGCGTCAATCCAGCGCACCGTGGCGGCGAGGAGCGCGGCGTCGTCGATGAGCGCCTCGGCGAAGCCGGCGAGCCAGAGGCCGGCGGTCGAGGGGACGGCGCGCTGGAGGTGGGTGTAGCCGGGCATGGGCACGCGCGCCTCCGCCTCCGCGCGGTCGAGGAAGGCGGAGGCCGAGGCGACCGCGGCCGCCTGGATGCGCGCGAGCGCGTCCTTCACGTGCAGGCGCAGCGCCGCGAGCACCTGGTCGTTGCGGCTCCGGCCGGTGTGCACCTTCCTCCCCGTGTCGCCGAGGCGCTCGATGAGGAAGGCCTCGATGGCGGAGTGCCCGTCCTCGAAGCGCTCGTCGAGCACGAAGCTGCCCTCGGTGAACGCGGCGGCGAGCGCGTCGAGCCCGGCGTCAATCGCCTCGGCCTCTGCGGCGGTGAGCACGCCGATGCGGGCGAGGCCGCGGGCGTGGGCCCTGGAGGCGCGGACGTCGGCGAGGAAGAGCGCGCGATCCAGGATCACGTCGTCGCCTGCGCAGAAGCGCTGGATGCGGGCGTCGACGGCCGCGCCCGCTTTGTCCCAGATCAAGTTGGCCATGGCTCGATGCCCGTCAGCTCGGGGAAGCCGAACGCGAGGTTGAGGTTCTGCACGGCCTGGCTCGCCGCGCCCTTGAGGAGGTTGTCCAGCGTCACGACGAGGACGCCGTGGCGGCGCTCAGAGACGGTCGAGAACCCGCCGATCGTGACGAACGGCTTGCCCGCGGCGTCGCGGACGAGGGGGATCTCGTCGACGACGCGCACGAGGGGCTCGCCTCCATAGGCGTGCGTGTAGATGCTCTTCAACATCTCCACGGTGATCGGCTCGAAGAGGCTGAGCGAGACCGTCATCGTGATGCCGCGAAAGAAGGGCGCGACGTGCGGCATGAGATCGACCGGCCCCGCGTGTCGCCGGACCTCACGCTCGTGGGTGTGGTCGACGAGGCTGTACGGCATGAGGTTGTCGCGCAGGGCCTCGACGTCGTTGCGGGGCGAGGGCGTGGCGCCGGCGCCGCTGTAGCCGGAGATGCCGAAGCACTGTGCAGGGGCGTCGATGAGGGTGTGTGCGGAGAGGGGCTTCACCGCGAGCGCAGCGGCGGTGGCGTAGCAGCCGGGGTTGGCGATGCGCCGCGCGCGCTGGAGCCGGGCCCTGTTAATCTCCGGCAGCCCGTAGACCCACGCGTCGTCGAAGCGGTGGTCGGCGCTGACGTCGACGATCACCGTCTCGGGCCGCACGTGGTCGAGGGCGGCGACGTAGGGGGCCGCCTGGCCGTTCGAGAGCGCGAGCACCACGGCGTCGGCGCCCTTGGCGGCGACGCCCTCGGGGCCCAGCTCCTCGAACCGCAGCCCGTCGGGCGCGCCCGCGAGGTGCTCGGCGACCGGGCGCCCCGCCTGCGTCTTGCTCTCCACGAACGCGAGCGCGAGGCCCGGGTGCCGCGCGAGGATCTGCACAGCTCCTGCCCGACGTAGCCCCGCGCCCCGACGACCCCGACCCTCACCCGGTCCACGCTACACCTCCCCCGTCCCGTGCTCGCGCAGCGTCGCCGGCAGGGCGAGCGCGTGGTCCACGCAGGCCTCGGATCTCCTGGTACCCCTCGAGCCCGTACCAGAACACCCCCAGCGGCCGGCCTTGTAGCAGCCGTCGGCCTGCTGGAAGTACCAGGGGTTGATCTCGTTCTCGATGCGCGAGCGCCAGAAGAGCTTCTTGTTCTCCGCCTTCATCCGCTGCCAGAGCGAGCCGCCGACGCCCGCGCCCTGCGCCTGCGTGGTGACGGCGAACTTGTCGAGGTACGGCGGGAGGCCGTGGCCGTGCGTGAGGATGGCGGTCGCGGTGTATGCCTCGGAGAGGTACACGCGGTAGAACGCCTTCTTCTCGAAGTACGCCGGGTCGAGCGCGCGCCCGAAGCACGCCTCGAGCAGGTCCCGCAGGCGGGCCCTGTCGAGGCCCTCGAGTCGACGTGTGCCGCAGCACGCGCTCGCCCGCGCCGCACCAGGGTGCCGGAGCCGACGTGGGTGAAGAGCTCTTTCGCCAGGCGATCGGGCGAGGTGATCGACGCGGACGAGGCAGGGGGGAGGTCGTCGAGGAGCTTCTTGATCTCCTGCGATCTTGGCGCGCATCCCCGAGTGGACCCACTCCTTGTCCATCAGGAAGTCGTAGTCCTCGGCCAGGTTCACGGCCGAGATGACGCGCCCGTCCTCGCCGAGCAGGCCGCCGACCTCGGTCAGGAAGACGATCTTGTACGGCTGCGTCGCGAGCGAGAGCTCGCGCACCGCGGTGTCCGAGCCGAGGTTGACGATCTGGCCGCTCGACGTCTCGCCGAAGCACGTGACGATGGGGAGCTGGCCCGCGCGGAGGCTCGACTGGATCGAGCCCTCGTGGATGCGCACGACGCGGCCCACGAGGCCGAGCCGATCCGGGTCGATGATCTCCGCCTCGAAGACGCCCGAGGTGACGGGGCGCGTCCGGGTGCCCATGGCCTCGAGCGCCTCGACGAGGCGGAGGTTCTCCCGCAAGGTCACGCGGCGGGCGATCTCCAGCACCCGCGGCGTCGTCACGCGCAGCCCGTCGACGCGCTGGCTGGGCACGCCCTCCTGCGCCAGCGCCTCGTCGATCTGGGGCCCGGCGCCGTGGAGGACGATGGGGATGAGGCCGACCGTCTGGAGGAACGTGAGCGACGAGGCGAGCCCGTCGAGATCGCGCGCCAGGATGTTGCCGCCGACCTTGATGATCGCGAACTTCTGCGCGTCGACGGTGGAGTACTGCTTGAGGTACTGCTCGACCTCCTTGCGGGTGCCGAGGTTGCGGAGGAGGCGGACGATGATGTCTTTGGTGCTGGCCATGCTTCCCTAGTGCGCGGAGAGGATGCGCTCGTAGGCGCCGAGCGCTGCCGATCGAGCTCGACGAGTTGGACGTACTCGTCCGCGGTGTGCGCCTGCGCGATGTCGCCGGGCCCGTACACGATCGTGTCGAGCCCCGCCTCGGAGAAGAGGGCCGCCTCGGTCCAGAAGTCGACCGGCTCGCCCGGCCGGCAGGCCGAGCTCCGCCGCGAGGGCGCGCGCCCCCTCCAGCTTGCTCGGAGCCGGCAGCGGCGGCGCCACGAAGCCCGGCGTCCAGGTCACCCGGTCGGGGTGCGGCGCGAGCGCGCCGAGGGCGTCGAGCAGGTCGAGCGGGCGCTGGTCCGGCCGCGGGCGCACGCCGTAGCGGAGCTCGGCGCGCCGACGCGATCATGTTGGCCTTGGTGCCGCCGTTCATCACGCCGAGGTTGAAGCGGATGCCCGCGAGCCCCCGGTAGCGCGCGGCCTCCTGCTCCTCCGCGAACGCGAGCGCGCGCGCCGACCAGCGCACCGCCTCGTGGAGCGCGCTGTCCGTGAGCGCCCTCGGCGAGGAGGCGTGCCCGCCCACGCCGCGGAACACGCCGGTGCACGTCGCGATGCCCCGGTGCTCGAGGACCGCGCGGCACCGCGTCGGCTCCGCGACGACCACGCGCTCGAAGCCGTGCGCTCCTCGAGGAACTCGCGCACGCAGCGGCTCGACCCGGCCTCCTCATCGGACGTGAACAGGAGCGCGACGTCGCCCCTCGTGCGGAGCGCGGCGACGACGAGGCACGCGGCGGCGCCCTTGATGTCGCATGCGCCGAGGCCGAGCACCCGCGGCTCGGTGCCGCTCGGATCCAGGTAGAGGGTGAACGGGTCGCGCGTCCAGCCGGCGTCGGCGGGGACCGTATCGATGTGCACGTTGAACAGCAGCTTCGGCGTGCCCCGCACCGCGAGCAGGCTGACGCAGCCGTCGCCGAGGTCCGTGACGCGCTTCGAGAAGCGCGAGCCCAGCGCGTCGACGAGGCACTTCACGATCCCGCCGCCGTCGATCGCGCGCGGCGGGTTCCTCGTGTCGAAGGACACCAGGCGTTCGAGCAGCGCCAGGACGGCGTCGAGCCCCTCGTCTCCGATCACGGCTTGTACGCGGGGTTGATGCGCGCCGACAGCGTGGAGCTCTGCCCGAAGAGCTTGATGAAGCCCTCGGCCTCGGTCGCCGTCCAGTCGGCCGACTGCGCGTAGACGGCGCGCTTGTTGAGGAGCACGTGGTCCGACGCCACCTCGACGGCGTGGCAGACGCCGCCGCGCGTCTCCAGCGTCACCTCGCCGCTCACGAACGCCTGCGAGCTCCGGAGGAAGGCCTCGAGGTCCCGCTTCAGCGGCTCGAAGAAGAAGCCCTTGTAGACGAGCTCGACCCACTTTTGCGCCACCATCGGCTTGAACCCGTTCTGGTGGGCGCTGAGCACGGCCTCCTCGAGCGCGCGGTGGGCCGTCATGATCGCCGTGATGCCGGGGCACTCGAAGACGATGCGCCCCTTGAGCCCGATGGTGGTGTCGCCGGTGTAGATGCCGCGGCCCACGCCGTAGGCGCCGAAGCTCGCGTTGAGGCGGCGGAGCATCTCCTCGCCGGCGAGCGCCTGGCCGTCGAGGTGGGTGAGGACGCCGCGCTCGAAGCGGAGGCGAGCCGTGAGCGGCGACGTGGGCCAGGCCGAGGGCGGCGCGGAGAGGGTGTACGTCTCGGGCCCGGGGGCGGCGAAGGCGTCGATCTCCGAGCCCGACGTGGTCACGCCGAGCACGTTCGTGTTGATGCTGTACTTCGTCGTCTTGGCGCGGACGGGGAAGCCTCGCTCCTCCAGGTAGCGCTGCTCGTGGGCGCGGACGTTGGCGTGCTCCTTCTGGATGTCGCGGATGGGCGCGACGATCTCGACGTCGGCGAGGGCGCGCACGGCGAGGTCGAAGCGCACCTGGTCGTTGCCCATGCCGGTGCAGCCGTGGGCGAACGTGACGATGCCGCGGTCCCGGCAGAGGCGGAGCGCCTCCTCGACGATGATGTAGCGGTCCGAGCAGAGCAGCGGGTACTGCCCCTGGTAGAGCGCGCCGCCCCACACGAGCGGGACCACCACGTGGTCCCAGATGGCGCGCCCACCCTCCACGGTCACGTGCTCGGCCGCGCCCAGGCTGCGCGCGCGCTCCTCGATGTAGCGCCGCTCGGCCTCGTCGAAGCCGCCGGTGTCGACGAGGAGGGTGATGACGTCGTACCCCTTGTCGATCAGGTACGGGACGCAGAAGCTCGTATCGAGCCCACCGGAGAACGCCAGGACCGCTTGCTTCTTCGCCATCTTCACCTCGGAAGTCCGTTGACCAGCATGTCCATGACCGCCTTCTGCACGTGGAGGCGGTTCTCCGCCTCCTCGATCACCAGCGAGCCGGGCGAGTCGATCACCGCGTCCGTCACCTTCACGTTCCGGCGCACCGGGAGGCAGTGCGAGAAGAGCCGGCCCTTCGTTCTCGCCATCTTGGGCTCGTCCACGATGAAGTGCCGGCTGGCCTCGCGCATCGGCTTCTCCTCGTCCCACCGGCCGAAGAAGGGGATCGCGCCCCAGCTCTTCGCGTACACCATGTCGGCGCCGTCGTACGCGGCGTCGATGTCGTACGTGATCGAGACGCGCTGCCCGTTCTCGGCCGCGTTCGCGCGGGCGGCGTCGAGGTAGCGCGCGTCGAGGTGGTAGGCCTCGCTCGGGCAGAGCAAGGTCACGTCCATCCCCAGCTTGGAGGCGATGAGGAGGGCGGAGTTGGCGACCGCGGTGTTGAGCGGGCGCGGGTGGTACGTCCAGGTGAGCACGAACTTCTTGCCCTGGAGCGTGCCGAGGCGCTCCTGCATCGCGAGGGCCAGGGCAAGCTCCTGACACGGGTGGGTGATGGTCTCCAGGTTGATGACGGGGACCGTGGCGTGGCGGGCGAAGCCCTGGAGCACGGCGTCGCGCCGATCGTCCTCCCACCGCTGGAACTTGGGGAAGGCACGGACGCCGATGAGGTCGACGTAGCGCGAGAGCACGCGGGCGACCTCGCGCACGTGCTCCTCGCTCTCCCCGTCCATGACGGCGCCCTCCTCGAACTCGATGGGCCACGAGCCCTTGCCGGGCTCGAGCGTGATGGCATGGCCCCCGAGCTGGCGAACGCCGAGGTCGAAGGAGGTGCGGGTGCGCAGGGAAGGGTTGAAGAAGAGGAGCGCGAGCTCCTTGCCATCGAGCTGGCGGCCGAGGCGCTGCTTCTTGAAGCCGGCGGCCCGCTCGAGGAGGGCCTCGAATCTCGCCGCGGGTGTAGTCCTGTGTTGTGAGGAAGTGGCGCATCGGGCGGCCTCGGAGGGGGGCGGAGGCGCGGGACGATGCGGGATCGGCAGGGGAATGCAAGCGCTTTGTGGGGCGCGAGCGGGCGCTGCTTTCCGGTGGGCGCGATCGCGTGCCCTGGAACGAGGCGGCCGGCCGCCTCAGCGCCGCGGATAGCGGGGCCTGCGCGGGCGCCGGACCGGCTTGCGCGGCGGAGGCGGTGGCTGGTCGCTGTCCGCGGGAGGAGGAGGGTCGGCGGAAGGGGCCGCGCTGGGGTCGGGGGGAGGGTCGTCCTGCGGGTCCGGAGGGCCGGGATCCGTGGCGGCCGGCGGCTCCGGCGGCTCCGGCATGTTGTCGCGCACCGGCTTGCTGCGGACCATGAGCACCGCGACGATGCCCCCCATCCCGAGCAGCGCGACGCCGAGGATGGCGGCCACCACCCCGCCGGACCCGCTCCGCGAACGCGATCGCGCCGGTGGAACGGGCACGCCGAACGGCGCACCGTAGGGTGGCGGTGCTCCGTATTGCGGTGGCGCTCCGTACGGCGGCGGCGCGCCGTAGGGCGGCGGTGCTCCGTATTGCGGTGGCGCGCCGTAGGGCGGCGGCGCTCCGTACTGCGGTGGCGGCGCTCCGTACTGCGGCGGCGCTCCGTATTGCGGTTGGGCACCGTATGGAGGCTGAGCGTCGTAGACGGGTGGCGCTGCGTACGGCGGCGCAGCCTGAGGCGGCGGCCCGCCGTAGGGCGGCGCGTGAGGCGGGCTCGCGCCGTACGCGGTCGGCGGCGGGGCCACGGGGGGCGCGGCTGCCGGATCGCGGATGGTGGTCGGGGGGATTGACGCGCCTCCGGCCGGTGGGGCCGCGAACGGGGAAGCCGCGATCATGTCGGGCTCCGTGATCGCGGTGTTTCCCGGACCGACCTCGTTGCCTGCGGGGGGAGCGGGCCCTTCCTTGGGCGAGCCGGCGCGCTGATCTTTCACGGTCACGAGGCTACTCCCAGTCCTGAGGAGGACGCGATGGAGGCGGCGGGCGCCGAGCAGGGACGGCAAAGTCGCTGGTGGGCCGGTTGCTGCGCTGCGGACGATCGCGCGGAGGGCCGTCCTGTGGTGCGTTGCGCGGAGACTCGCCGCCGGGGGGCGGGCCGCTGGGGGGCGGGCCGAACGGGAAGCCGAACGGGAAGCTCGAGGGGATGACCAGGACCGAGGGGATGACCGGCACCCGCGACGGCGTGGTGCCGGGAGCCGGCGGCGTGATGCCACCGGGGGGCGGCGCGGTGCCGCTGGGCGGGGGCTGCGGCGTCCCCGGCGCGGCGCTGCCCTTCGGCGGAGGCTGCTTGAGCGGCGGGCCCGAGGGCCTCCACGAGGGGTGCGTCGGCGCAGCGGGAGGTGCGGGCTCGGCGCTGGGGGGCGGCTCGTCGGGCGGATCCGACTGGACGGTCGCCGCGGGCGGAGGCGGCGGGGAATCGTCGTGGTCGTCGACGTTGGCGTTGCTGTGCGCCAGGTAGATGCCTCCGACGACCGCTGCGGAGACGCCGGCCGCCAGGAGGAGGATGGCGGGGAGGGAGCTGAGCGGGCTCCGCGGCTTGCTGCGCGGCGTGACCTTGGGCACGGCCGCGGGGGGGACGTACGCAGGCGTGGGGACGCCCGTGATCCGCGCCGGGGAGGGGGGAAGCGGCGCCACATCGTAGCCGGGCAGCGGCGACGCCATCACGGTCGCGCCCCTGTCGACCCGCATCGACATCGGGGTGCGTCCGAGATCCCCCCCGTCGTGTGCGCCGACCGCGAAGGACCCGGACGGTGAGACTGCGATCGGGACGCCGTCGGCACCCACCGCCGCGAAGCCGCCGAGCGGCGTCGGGTCCCGCGACGGGGGGTTGCTCATGGAAGGGGGATCCGCAGCCAGCGTCGCGTTCTGGCGCCGCGCGGGAGCCCGCTCTGCTCCGGCGGCGTCCGCCGACGCGGGCACCTCCGGCGAGACGGCGGCAAACGCCCCCGAGGGAGCAGCCGGTGCCGCGGCCTCGTCGTCGGGCGGCAGCGTCTTGGGGATGGGGAGCTGGCCGGAGAGCGGGCCCGCGTTGGTCTCGGGCGTCGCGCGTGGGATGCCCGGCGAGGACTTCATCACCGGGCTCCCCGCCGGGGGCGCGATGGCCGCCATGACCATGCTGGGCGTCGGCGGCAGCGCGCTGGGCGCGCGAACGGCGACGGCGAAGGGCTCGATGGCGTCGCGGAACGCGGTGACCGTCGGGGTCCGATCGCCGGGGAGCGGCGCCATCGCCGCGTGGACGGCTTCGGCCAGGGCGGGCGCGATCTCGGGCGCGAGATCGCCGAGCCGCGCGATCTGGCCGGTGAGGTAGGCGGTGGCGATCTGGTGCGCGTCCTCGCCGCCGACCGGGCGGCGGCCGGCGAGCATCTCGAAGATCATCACGCCCAGCGAGAAGATGTCCGCCCGCGCGTCGACCGCGTCGGCCGAGTACGCCTGCTCCGGCGCCATGTACTCGGGTGTGCCCATGATCACGCCGGGCCGCGTCAGCTTGCGGTCGTAGTCCTCCGCCACCTTCAGCTTGGCGATGCCGAAGTCGAGCAGCTTGAGGAGCGATCGCCCCTTGGCGTCCGTCGCGATCATCACGTTGTCGGGCTTCAGGTCGCGGTGGACGATGCCCGACTTGTGCGCGGCCTCCACGCCCTCCAGCATCTGCATCGCGTACTCGAGCGCGTCGGCGTAGGAGAGCTGCTGGCCGGCCTTGTACAGGTCCTCGTACAGGGTCTGGAGGGTCTTGCCCTCGATGTACTCCATCACGATGAACGCGCCGCCCGGCGTCTGGTCGACGTCCGTGACGCGGACCACGTGCGGGCTCGCGATCTGGGCGGAGACCCGCGCCTCCTGGAGGAAGCGCTGGACGAGCCCTGGCCGCTTGGTCAGCTCCGCGTGCAGGAACTTCAGCGCGACGCTGGTGCCGAGCACCTCGTGTCGGGCCTCGTAGACGCTCCCCATGCCGCCGTCGCCGATCAAGCGCAGGAGGCGGTACTTGTTGTTGATGACCTGACCGACCTGAGGGCGCATCGACGGTTTCCGTGGGGGGGCGAGGGCGTCCAGAGAGAGTGTCACAGCCAGGTAGACGAGCGGCGCTCGAATTTGGTGCGAAGGATCCGATCGTTCCTTCTCAACATGTAGCGCATGCCCGGCCGGACGAAATGGAGAGGGCACGAACACCGTCGCCCTTTCGAGGCGCCTCGGGTGCCCGCCGACACGCGCAGATCACCCTGCTCCCTCGGCGCCCGGGCATGCCGAGAACCCCGGCCGGCGCGGCGGCGGCCCGCCCTACAAAGCTCTTTCTCGCGGACGGATCCCGGACTACGCCAAACCCCATGCCGCGCTCCACAATCCTGGGCGTGGGGCACTACGTCCCCACCAAGGTGGTCACGAACGACGACCTCTCCAAGCTGATGCCCACCTCGGACGAGTGGATCCAGCAGCGGACGGGCATCAAGGAGCGGCGCTTCATCGAGGCCGACGGCATCGGCGCCAGCGACCTGGCCGTGCCGGCGGCGAAGCTGGCCGTGGAGCGGGCCGGGCGCTCCATGGGCGACGTCGACATGATCATCTTCGCGACCCTGAGCCCGGACGTGTGCTTCCCGGGGTCGGGCTGCCTGCTCGGGCAGAAGCTCGGGCTGCCGGGGGTGCCGGCGCTCGACGTCCGCAACCAGTGCTCCGGCTTCCTTTATTCCCTGAGCATCGCCGACGCCTGGGTGCGCACCGGCACGTACAGGAACATCCTCGTCGTCGGGTCCGAGGTGCACTCGACCGGCATCGAGCTGAACGAGCGCGGGCGCGACGTGGCCGTCCTCTTCGGCGACGGCGCCGGCGCCGCCCTCGTCGGCCCGAGCCCGAGCGAGTCCCGGGGCGTCCTCTCGCTCGCCCTCCACGCCGACGGCTCCGGCGCCAAGGATCTCTCTGGATCAAGGCCCCCGCCTCCATGTGCTCCCCGGCCCGCCTCACGGCCGAGATGCTCGAGCGCGGCGAGCAGTTCCCCCAGATGAACGGGAAGCAGGTCTTCCGCTGGGCGACCGAGAAGATGCCGGAGGTGTCGCGCGAGGTGCTCGCCGCGGCGGAGATGACGCCGGCCGACGTCGACCTCTTCGTCCCGCACCAGGCGAACATGCGCATCAACCAGATGGTCGCGCAGAAGCTCGGGATCCCCGCGGACCGGGTGTCGCACAACATCGAGCGGTACGGGAACACCACCGCCGCCACCATCCCCATCGGCCTCAGCGAGGCCTGGGCCGAGGGCAAGCTCGGCGAGGGCAAGACCATCCTCACGGCCGCCTTCGGCAGCGGCTACACGTGGGGAGCGGCCGTCATCCGCTTCTGAAGCGGAAGCGTGAGGCGCTTCACGCGGCGCGCGTTTCGTCGCGCGTGGTCCAAGGGCCGCGTTGACGGGCGCGACGTCCGAGTGCTGTCATGGGCGGAAGCCTCCGGGCAACGGGAGAGGGACGGCCATGACGACCAAGGTGGTGACCGCGCTGAGCCGTGGTGACGTGACCCACGCGACGGACGAGCTCTGCCGGAGCGCCAAGGCAGCGCTGGGCGACGCCGCCCCGGAGCTCCTGGTCCTCTTCTGCTCGACGGCCCAGCCCCTCGACGAGGCCTCGCGCCGCGTGGCGGAGGCGTTCCCCAACGTCCCGCTGATCGGCGCGTCGACGGCGGGCGAGTTCACCGAGCGCGGGGACGCGAAGAGCTCGGCCGCGCTCTTCGCCGTCGCGGGCGCGTTCCGGGCCCACGCGGGCATCGGCACCGGGCTCAAGGCGAGCCCCGAGCGCGCCATCGCTCAGGCGCTCGAGGGCCTGCCCCGCCAGGTGATCGGCTACCCCCACCGCACCGCCATCCTGCTGCTCGACCCCCTCGCGGGCAACGGGGAGGAGGCGACCCTCATCGCGTCGTCGCTGCTCGGGGACGACGTGCGCCTCGCCGGCGGCGCCGCGGGGGACGATCTCCGGATGAGCCAGACCTTCGTCGGCGCGGGGACGCGCGTGGCAAGCGACGCCGCGGTCGTCGCCCTGATCTTCTCGAAGAGCCCGCTGGGCGTCGGCGTCTGTCACGGCCACGCGCCGCTCTCCGGCCCGCTCCGCGTGACGCGCGCCGAGGGGAACGTGGTGCACGAGATCGAGGGCAGGCCCGCGTGGTCGGTCTGGGCGGACGAGACGCGCGCCAGCGCGGCGTCGCGCGGGGTGAGCGTCGACGGGCTCGCGAAGGAGGAGGAGGGCGGGTTCCTGCTCCGGTACGAGGCCGGGCTCGCCGCGGGCGGGAACGAGTACAAGATCCGCGCGCCGCTCTCGCGCGCGGGCGACGGATCCATCAGCTTCGCCTGCGGGATCCCCGAGGGGTCGGTCATCCGGATCACCGAGAGCGTGCCGGAGCGCCAGGCCGAGAGCGCGAAGGTCGCCGCGCTCCGCGCGCGCGAGCAGCTCGGCCGGGAGGCCGCGGGCGCCCTCGTCTTCGACTGCATCTGCCGCAACCTCATCCTCGACGAGGACTTCTCGCGGGCGGTGCGCGGGATGTCGGAGGCGCTCGGCTCCGTACCGCTCGCGGGCTTCGAGACCTACGGGGAGATCGCGCTCGACGCCGGCGACATGAGCGGCTTCCACAACACGACGAGCGTCGTCCTCGCGTTCCCGAGGGACTGAGCCCAAGAGCGCACGCGCCATGGCCCTGGCACCCGGCGAAACCACGACCGCGCGCGACGTGGCGTCGCTCCTCGCGTCGACGCTCGGCTGGGAGAAGAGCCTCCAGCTCGTCCTCGACGCGGTGCGCGCCATGGGCTTCCCGGACGAGGCGCTCACGACCGAGCAGCGGCTCGCGGTCCTCGATCACCTGGGCCGCGAGGGCGGCCTGGTCGGCGTCGCCGCCCGCTTCGCCCGCACCCGCGCGGGGGGGCCAACGTCGTCGCGGGCACCGGCCGCGGAGCCTCCGGACAGCGGCGCGCCCTCCGTCCGCGTGCCCGTTTCGTCCAGCGCCTCGCCGCGGTCCGGGGTGTGCCTGCCCCTCCGCGCCCTGGCCGAGCTCCTGGCCCACACCGTCGGTCAGGAGAAGGGCGAGGAGGCCCTGGCCGCGAGCGCGCGCCGCCTCTCGCTGCCGACCAATCAGCTCGATCGGGACCAGGCCGCCGCGGTGTTCGAGGACCTCTCCCACCACGAGGGGATCGTCGGCATCTCCGCTCGGTTCGCGAAGGCGCGCCTCCTGCTCAAGTTCAGCGCCGTGCGGTAGGCGCCGCCGCCCGTCAGGGCGAGACCTTCACCTTGCGGATCACGTCGCCCTCGGCGAGCGCCGCCCACGGCCCGCCCGCGGACCCGAGGATCGGGTACTGCCCGTCGAGGTGGGGGTAGCGGCCCTGGGTCACGAAGAGCTGGCTCGATCCGGTGTCTCGGCCCGCGAGCGCGACGCCCACGGAGAGCGGGACGAAGGGCAGCGGCGAGGTCTCGCACCGCAGCGCGGGCTTGCCCTCCGGGCCTCCGAACCCGTCGCCGAAGGGCGCCCCGAACTGGGCCACGAAGCCGGGCACCACGCGGTGCACGACGTTGCCGTCGTAGTATCCGGCGCGCGCGAGGTCGACCACGCGCGTGACCACGACGGGGGCCAGCGTCGGGTCGAGCGACAGGGTGAGCTGGCCCGCGTCGGTGTCGAGGGTGAGCGTGACGGGCCCGTGGACGAGGTGGTCCAGCTCGGCGGGCGGGGGCCCGCCCTCGGCGGGCGCTTCGCAGGCCTTCTTCTCGCCGCCGACGAGCGCGAGCGCCTTCGCGGCGTGCTCGCGCGTCGTCGGGTAGGCGGCTCGGCAGAGCTCCTCCAGGCGGCCTTTGGCCTCCTTGAGCGCGAGCCCGCCCACCGCGTCGACCACCGCGTCGATGCTCTCCGGGTCGCCCTCCGCCCCGGGCCGGGCGAGGGCGTCGAGGAGCGCCTTCACCAGCGCGGCCGGGGGCGCCGGCGGCTCGTTGGAGACGGTGTCGATGTCGACCTTCTTCTTCCCGCCCTTGTGCCGCCCCCTCCGGGGCGCCGCGGGCCTGTCCTCGACGGCGCGCTGCGGCTGCTTGGCGATCACCTCGGCCGCCGTGGCGACGAGGCCGCTCTCCTTGGCCCCGAGCGCCTCCGTCAGGATCGCCGGCGCGCCCTGCACCTCGTCGTGCTTCTCGAGCAGCTCCAGCGCGGCCTCCCGCGCGCGGAGGTCGCCCTCGTGCACCCGCGTGCGGTAGGCCGTGAGCCGGGGCCCCGTGATGTCGCCCCGGCCGATCACCGCAATCGTCGCACGCTCGCCGATCTCGCCCCCGGTCGTGACGTCGCAGGAGGCGAGCAGCTTGTCCCGGAAGTCCGCGCCGGCGAGCGCCTTCGCGGCGTCGCAGCGGAGCATCGACACGCGTCGCAGGATCTGGGGAGGCGCGCCCGGCGGCGGCGGGAGGGAGGCGAGCTCCGCGAGCGCCTTCCTGGCCGGGGCGGCGTCCGTGAGCGCCTCGATCGCGGCGAGCAGGACGCCGTAGCCGTCGGCGACGAGGCCGGTGAGCGCGACCGGATCGCGGGACGGGACCAGCTCGGGCAGGGCCGCCGCGAGCGCGTGCTGCCCGCCCTTGCCCAGCCGGCCGAGGGAGCGCGCCGCCTCGGCGCGCTCGGCGGCGGTGAACGAGCCCGGCGTCGTGAGCACGCGCGCGAGCTCCGGGGCGGCGCCCTCGCCGGCGCGGCCGAGCGCGCGCACGGCGAAGAGGCGGGCGTCCCCGGGCGCGGCGAGGCGCGCGGTGGCGACCTCGCGGATGCGATCGACGACGGTGAGCGGGACACGCTCCAGCCGGCCGACGGGGAAGAGCGCCTCCGGCACCGGCGGCGCCGCGGCGCTGCCCGCCGCGACGTTGAGCAGCGCCGCCAGCGTCTCCTCGCGAAGCTTCTGCCGGGCCGAGGCCAGGTCTCCCAGCGCGAACGCCGCGGCCACGGCGCGCTCGGGCGCGCCGGCGAGCCAGGCGACGAGCGTCGGCTCGGACTCCTCGGCGCCGCAGCGGCCCACCGCGCGGAGCATGGCGGCCACCGGATCGAGCTTCCCGGCAGCGCGCCCGCCCGCCGCCGGGCCGGACATCGCGAGGGCGCGCGCCACCAGCGCGGTCACGGTCTCCTTCTCGTGCCCCTTGCACGTCGCGCCGAAGCCCAGGCCGTAGGCGCCCCAGGCGACGACCTCGTCGTCCTCGTCCGCGAGCGCGCGGAGCAGCCCGGGGCGCGCCGCCGCGCCGCCGATGCGGGCGAGCGCGCGCGCCGCGGCCCTCCGCACGGCCACGTCGCGGCTCTGCTGATCGGCGGCCGTGACCGCGCCCGGCGGTGCGCCGGTGCTCGGCGCGGAGCAGCGCCTCCATCCGGTCGGCCGGCGCGTCGCCCCCCGCCTGGGCGCTGGCGGCGGCGCCGTCCACCGCGGCGTCCGCGGCCGGCGACGTCTCGGGCGCGCCGCACGCGGGAGCGCGAGGCCGGCGGCGAGGGCGGCACTCACGCGCGCCTCACGCGTCGACCTCCGGGCGCGCTGCCACGCCGGTGGGGGGGGAGCGCCCCGAGGACGCGAACCGCGCGGCGCTCTCGCACGAGCACGTCGGCCCGGCGCATCGCCTGGGCGTCGAGGAAGCGGCACACACGCTCGTGCGCCTCCAGGTAGACGCGCGTCGCTGGCGAGAACCGGGGAGCGCCTTCGCCGGCCGGGAGCGGGAGGGCGTCGACCCCGGCCGCGCGAAAGTCCTGCCGAGGGCGCGCGGGAGGTGCCAGGGGCACGTGACGACGATGGCCTTCTCGGCGCCGAGCCGGGCGAGGATCGCGGCGGAGAAGATGGCGTTCTCGTACGTGGAGAGGGAGCACTGCTCCTCGATCACGACCCCCGCGGGCACGCCGGCGCGCACCATGGCGCGGCTGAGCGCTTTCGCCTCAATCTGCGAGCCCCAGCGGCGCCCCCCGCTGGCGACGACCCGGGCGCCGCGCCCGCGAGGAAGGCGCGCGCGGCGGTGGCCGCGCGGCGGGCCGCGGGCGCAGCGGGCCGGCCGGACGGCGCGATCCGGCATCCGAGGACGACGATGGCGTCGACGCGCAGCATGCGGCCGACCATAGCGCAAACCGGCAGGATCGGGGGTTTGAGGCTCTCCCCCATCGCCGGCGGGCGACGGGGGGGGCAGGGGGCGCAAGGCGGGCTTGACGCTGCGGCTCGAGCGCAATCTAATAGCCGGAAGAGCGAGCGTCCGGGGGGAAGGCGAGGGAGACGATGCGGATCAAGATGTGGGGGGTACGAGGCAGCATCCCCACGCCCGGGCCGGGCACCGTTGAGTTCGGCGGGAACACCAGCTGCTACGAGGTGCGCTGCGGCGACACGCTCGTCATCCTCGACGGCGGCACGGGCCTGCGCCTCCTCGGGCAGGACTTGCTCCGAGCAGATGCCGTTCGAGGCGTGGATGTTCTTCAGCCACGTCCACTGGGATCACATCCAGGGCTTCCCGTTCTTCACCCCCGCCTTCGTTCGAGGCAACAAGATCCACCTCTACGGCGGCCTCAACGTCTCGCGCACGCTCGAGGAGACGCTCGCCGGCCAGATGGACTACCCGAGCTTCCCCGTGCACCTCTCGGAGATGGGCGCGGCGATGACCTTCCGCGACCTCTACGAGGGCGAGACGATCACCATCGGCGCCAAGAACGACGTCACGGTCACCAACGCCCGCGGCAACCACCCCAACGGCGTCTACGCCTACCGCATCGAGCACGGCGGCAAGTCGGTCGTGTACGTCACCGACTCGGAGCACTACGCAATCGTCGACCCCAAGCTGAAGAAGCTCGCGATGGGCGCCGACGTCCTGATCTTCGACGCGATGTACACGCCGGAGGAGTACGCCGGGCACGGCCGGCGGCGGCCCGAAGACGGGCTGGGGTCACGCCACGTTCGAGGCCGGGTGTGACCTCGCCAAGGCGGCGGGCGTGAAGCGGCTCGTCCTCCACCACCACGATCCGGTCACAGACCGACGACATGGTGCGGGAGAAGGAGCGTCGTGCCCAGGGGCTCTTCCCCAGCACCGTCGCCGCCCGCGAGGGCACGGTCATCGAGCTCTGAGCGTCTGCGCCCTCCGCATGAGCGCGGGGCCAACGCCGTCAGGGGCCTGAAATGCCGCGAGGCAGCGACCCTTCGGGGGAGGCTGCCTCGCTGCGTCGTCCCGCTCTCGGGAGCGGAGGGCCGCGATCAGGGGCGATCAGCGATGCCAGTAGCCGCGGTAGTAGTGCCACCGGCCGCCGTAGCTGCGCCAGTAGGGGTTGGTCCAGGCGTAGCCCTCGCGCCGCACCATGTAGCGGCCGGGGTACCAGGTGTGCGCCCGGCCGGTCCACCGGTAGTAGCCGGGGGCCCAGAAGTACCGCGGGCCGGGCGAGGCGGGGATCACCTCGACGCGCGCCGCAGGCGGGGCGACCGGCGCGGTGTAGGTGCGCAGGCCGAAGGAGAGGTAGTCGTCGTTCTCGACGCCCGGGTTCGCCTTCTCCGCGTGGGCCTTCCCCTCGTGCGCCTGCGCCGTGACCACCGGCGCGGTGTCGGGGTTCTCCTCCGGCGCGACGGCGCTGTCGTCCGACACGTCCTCGTGCTTCTTGCACCCCACCGACGAAACCGCAGCGACCATCATCGCCGCCACCAGCAGTCCCTTGAGCTTCATGACCCTCCGTCCTTCCTCGTGATGAATCCGTCAGCAAAAGCGAGACCGAGGCAATCGCGAACCACACGCACGCTCCGCGGCCGGAGCTCGGTCATCCAAATCTCGGGCCACTCGCGGCCCATCCTGTCAGAACCGGCGCCAGTGCCCCGGGATGTAGTACCAGTGGGCGTAGCGGTTCTCCCAGTGCGGGTTGACCCAGGTGAACCCCTCGCGCCGGAGGATCCAGCGGCCCGGGTACCAGGTGTACTCGCGACCGGACCACCGCCAGTAGCCGGGCGCCCAGACGTGCCGCGGGCTCGGCGCGGTCCCCATGACCTCGACCTTCACCGCGGGGGGCGCCATCGGCGCGACGTAGCCGCGCACGCCGAAGTACGAGTACGGCTCGGTGCCCGCGTGCTTGCCGGCGTGCTCGTGCTCCGGTGCCTGGGGCTTCGCGGTGTCAATCGGCTGCGTGACCACGGGCGCGGTGTCGGGGTTCTCTTCCGGGGCGACGTCGCCGGTGTCGGCCGCCTGGGACTTGCAGCCCATCGCTGACAGCGCACCGACCATCATCGCCACCGTAACCAGTCCCTTGAGCTTCATGAGCGTCCGTCCCTTCCTCGTCGTGTCGAGACCTCTCAGCAAAGGGTAGACCAACCCGCGGCCACCCGAAAACCAGCGATTTTGGAGCCGCGCGGCCACGGACCGAGCGTCACACCCCCCGGGGGCGAGCGTAACAGCGGCCGTCACACCGCACGAAGGTGCGACCCGAACAACGTAACAGGCTCGGGAGCGCCGCGCTGACCGAAGCACGAATGCGGCGCCGCTTCCTTCCGAGCCCGGGCTGCTAGACTTTCCGAACGTGCGCGCCGACCGACCCAGCCTGACCGCCTCCCTCGTGGCCTCCATCCGGGCGCTCTACACGGCGCTCCCCGAGCCCTACAACCTCGCCCCTGAATCCCTTCGCCGCCCAGCTCCTCCCCGGCGTCCTGGCCCTCCCTGCGCGGGCCGCGGCGCTCGTGCCCTCGGCCGGGCCGGCGCTCCATCGCGCGGCGGGCGTGCTCGCCCTGGGGCTGACGCACCACGTCGCGCTGCGCACGCGCGCAATCGACGACGCCCTCCACGAAGCGCTCGCCCTCGGCGTGTCTCAGCTCGTCGTGCTCGGCGCCGGCCTCGACAGCCGGTCGGCTCGCATCCGCGCGCTCGAGGGGGCGCGCGTCTTCGAGGTCGACCACCCGAGCACGCACCGATACAAGGCCGAGCGCCTGCAGCGGGCGGGTGCGCCGGGGGCGGGTGTTGCGCGCGTCGCCATCGACTTCGAACGCGACGCGCTCGACGGCGCGCTCCTCCGCGCCGGGCTCGACCCCACCGCCCGTTCGTTCTGGATCTGGGAGGGCGTCACCGTCTACCTGACCCCCGAGGCGATCGCGTCGACCCTCTCCGCGGTGGGCGCCCTCTCCGCGCCGGGAAGCCGCATCGCCGTGACGTACACTCGCCCCGGCCGCCGCCGCGTCCAGGTGGCCTTCGACGTCCTCGCCCGCGTGCTCGGGCGCGCAGTGGGCGAGCCGCTCCACGGGATGATGGAGACGGAGGCGATCTTCGCGTTGCTGGGCGACGCGGGGTTCCGCCGGGCCTCGGACGAGAACGCCGCAGACTGGGCGGCGCGGTACTGGCCGGGCGAGACTCCGGCCGACGAATGGGAGCGGCTGGCGGTGGCAGAGCGGGTCTGACTAGCAGCCGCCGCGCCGGCGCCGCCGCGCGAAGAGCGCCGCAAACGCCAGCAGCCCCGCGGCCCCTCCCTCGCCGCCGGGCCGGCTCGAAAGCTCGCAGTGACAGCCCCCGCTCGTGTCCGAGCCCCCGCCCGACGACGCACTCCCTCCGCTCCCCTCCGCCCCTCCCGTCCCCCCGCTCGCGCCCGTCCCCCCGCTCGTGCTCGCGCTCGTGCTCGTGCCCGCGCTCGTCCCCGTGCTCGTGCTCGTGCTCGTCCCCGTGCTCGTCCCCGTGCTCGATCCCGTGCTCGTGCTCCCGCCCGTGCCCGTCGGGTCAGGGTACTGGAACGCCCCCGCCGTCTTCCCCATGTCCGTGCGCGCGACGTGCTGAAGTGCCTGAACGTACTCGTCCACGGGCACCAGCGAGAACGCGTCGGCGCTCCCGGGCGCGACGCCGATGCCGATCGCCGGCGACCCGGTCATCAGGTGATAGTCGAACGTCGCCTGGCCGACGAAGAGCGGGTCCGTGCCGCTCAGGTTGTCGGCGGAGAGCGCGCCGGTGCTCGACGGCGTGCCCGTCCCCGCGAAGACGTTGTTGTGGGCGACGAGCGTCCCGCCGCTCGCGACGTCGAGGAACTGGCCGCCGCCCTTGTCGTTCACGAACGTGTTGTTCACGACGAAGATCCGGTGGTCCGCGTTCGCCATGCTCTCCTCGCCGTACGAGAGCATGTTCCCGTTCCCGCTCATCGGCGGCTTCTCGACCACGTTCCCGACGACGACGGCGAGCCCGGCCTGCGGGACGTCAATCTCGTAGCTGTCGGTGTCGTCCTCCCCCGTGATGCGGTTGTAGAGGATGTAGCTCTGCTGCGCGCGCGTCTTGAGGAGGTGGCCCTTGTCCGGCGTGTCGGTGGCGAGGTGGTGGGTCCAGTTGTACTGGAAGGTGAACGTCTGGACGTTCGCCCCGATGTAGAGGTTGTGGGTGCAGCCAGCGCCCGGATCGTCGCAGCCGTTGCCGAGGCCGTTGTGGGAAAACTCGTTCCCCTCCACGAGCAGCGTCCCGCCCGCGGTCAGCGGCGCGCCGAGGATGCCGTCCTGGTTGTCGTGGATGTAGCAGCCCCGCACCGTGAGGTTCTGCGCCTCGATCCGGATGGCCGCCCCGTTCTCGCCGTAGCTCGGGTCGATCGTCGCGCCCGTCAGCTCGAGGTTCTCGATCGTCACGCCGTCGGCGTCGATGACGTAGATCGCCTTGTGCCCGTACGGTGAGCCGCCCGTCAGGTCGATCTTGGGCTGGCCGCCCACGCCCTTCAGCGTGAGGCCGGCGACCGCGATCGAGCACGTGTCCGTGTACGTGCCGGGGTAGACGTCTACCTCGTCGTTCGGCTGCGCGGCGGCGACGGCGGCGCAGGGGTTCGGGTACGCCTGCCCGGCGCCGACGGTGAGCGTCGCGGCGAAGGCCGGGGCGGCGGCGAGGAGGAGGGGGAGCGCGGCGACTGCGACCAGGCGGGAGCGCATGGAGGCGGAGCGTACATCGTCACGCACGGTCTCAGCGCGAGGGAAGCCACCCCGGGGCACGCGGGCCACGTCCCCTGCACCGGCGGGAGCGTTCCCCGGTGCAGGGAGGGGGCTCCCCGGTGCAGGGGACGCGCGCCCTGGTGCAGGGAGGGGGCGCCGCGGTGCGGGGGACGCTCGCCCTGGTGCAGGGAGGGCGCTCCCCGGTGCAAGGGCGGGGCGCCGTGACGCACGGGGCACGCACCCTGGGGCCGGGAGAGCGCTCCCCGGTGCAGGGGACGCGCGCCCTGGTGCAGGGAGAGGGCGCCGCGGTGCGGGGGAGGCGTTCCCCGGTGCAGGGAGGGGGTGCCGCGGTGCGAGGGACGCGCGCCCTGGTGCAGGGAGCCCGCTCCCCGGTGCAGGGGCAGGGCTCCCTGGTGCAGGGAGCGCATGCCCCGGTGCGGGGGGCGCCCTCCCTCGAAAAAAGACAGAGCGCCGTCGATTGGGTGGTGTCCATTTCGCTCGCCGAACGGACTTATCCATAGACGAGAAAATCGACCGGCCCGCCCGCAGACCGGGCCTCGAGACCGGCATACACAAATGAGAGGGCGCTGCCTGCGCGGCGCCGGAGAGAGGAGAGGTACGACCATGACCAAGAAGCTCAGCAACCCGACCCCACGCGCCGACGTCAGCGCCAACACCGTCAACAACCAGTCCCTCATCGTCCGGGCCCAGGTGGTGGGCACGATGGCGCCGCTCACCGCGCTCTACACGAGCGACGGCGCTTTCAAGGCCGAGGTGGACGCGTTCGTCGCCGCCGGGCTCGCCCTGGAGGCCGCGGACGAGAAGGTCACCAACATCGCGGCCACCCTGACGCAGGCGCGCGGCGATCGCGACACCGCCCGCACGACCTGCAAGAACTGCCACGCCGTGGTCGTCCGTCAGGTCGAGAAGAACAGCGCCACCGGGGCGGTGCTCCAGAGCTTCGGCTTCAACCAGCTCGAGATCGTGAAGGAGAGCGGCCCGGTGATGCCCGAGGGGATCACGTGGAGCTTCGACCACGAGACGGGCTCGCTCCACCTCCACGTCGAGTACACGGGCAGGCCTCGCGAGACCGTGGTGGAGATCAGCCCAGACCCCGTCGGCCCGAGCACCTGGCGCCGTATCGAAGGGCACGGCGTCAAGCGGACCGTGCCCGGGTACGGCCCCGGCACCTACTGGGTCCACGCGGCGAACTCCCTCGCCGACGGCCGCGGGGAGTGGTTCGGCCCGGTGGCCGTCGTCATCAAGTGATCCTCTCCCGCGGTTCGGTATCGATGCGCGGAAGCCAGGGTCAGGCCTGGAGGCGCTCCGACTTCGCGACCGGCTTGCTGGTGTCGGCGTAGAGGATGCCGTCGCAGCCGAGGTCGAGCTGGTAGTGCTGGAGCGACTGGAAGGCGGGGCCGGCCACGACGGTGCCGTCGTACGCGAACATGCTGCCGTGGCAGTTGCACTGGATGACCTTCTGCCCGCTGAAGGTCGTGAAGTGGCCGTACGGGAACCCCTGCTGCGTGGAGTTCAGATCGCAGCACTGGTGGGTGCAGAGCGAGCTCATGGCGTAGAGGCCGTTCGCGTCGCGGCCGATCAACACGTTGGAGGCGACGTTGCTGACCTTGTAGAGCCCCGGCGTCGGGTACTGGGCGGGCTTGCCCACGTTGAAGACGCCCTTGTCCGACTGGCAGTAGTCGTTGTTGAGCCCATCGCTGGACGCGCCGCCGGTGCCGCACATCGTCACGGAGCCCGTCGAGCTGGCCGACGTCGCGCCACCCGTCGCGGAGCTCGAGGCCGTCGCGCTGGACGCACCGCCCGCGCCGCCCGTGCCGCCGCCGCTCACCGTCGCGGTGCAGCCCGCCCCGACCGCGACCGCACCACCGCCCATGACTTGAAGAAAGCGTCGCCGTTCGTTCATCGTGCCTCTTCGCTTACCGCGGGGTCTTCTCCCGAGCCAGCGCCAACCTTCACGCCCTCGGGCGCCCTCACCCCCCGGCCCCCTCTCCCGCTGCGCGGGAGACGGGGAGACAGAGCGACGTGCTCCCCCCTCTCCCGCTTGCGGGAGAGGGGGGCCGGGGGGGTGAGGGCGGGGGCGGCGCGGGCTCGTCCTCGTCGAGGTCGCGGGGCTTGTCGATCTGGACGCGCGAGGCTGGCGTCGGGTCGCGGACGATGGCGTACACGGTGGAGAAGCCCAGGAGGCCGGAGAGGCCGAAGGAGATGCCGCCGCCGACGCGGAGGTAGGTGGGCGTGCTGGGGGAGGACGTGCCCGGCGTGGGCGGAGGCTGACGCTGCGCGGCCTGCTGGAAGAGGGCGATGCCCCCGACGATGGCCCCCACGGTGAGCGCGCCCGTCGCGACGACGCTCGCCCGCGAGGGCCGGTAGCTCAGCCGGCCGTGCACGCCGAGCTCCTGCCCGCGGGGCACGTCGACGTCGCCGGTGTAGGGCTTCCTGCCCTCGGCCTCGAGGGTGAGCTGGTGCTTGCCGCCGGGGAGCTGGATGCGGAGCGGCTCGCCCGTGGGCGTGTAGATGCCGCGCGGCGCGCCGTCGACCTTCACCACGACCTCCTCGGCGTTGCCGTCGACGCGCAGGTAGCCGTGCGCGACGCGCACGAGCGCGGGGGCTATCTCGGCCGTCGTGCCGTGGTCGACCGCGACCTTCACGCCCGCGGGCTCGTAGCCGGGCGCCTCGACCCACACCTCGTGCGGGCCGCTCTCCACGAGCGCGCCGTACGGCGCGCGCCCCCAGGCGGGCCGCCGGTGCGGGGGCGGATCGTCGAGGAAGACGAGCGCGCCCCGCGCGTCGGAGAGCACGCGCAAGAATCCCATGAACTCGCCCTGCGAGAGGTTGGCCTTGAACTCGTAGACCTTGCCGGGCGACAGATCGATGTCCGTCTCGCTCCGCCTGTAGTCCTTGAAGGCGTCGATCACGACGTGGTAGCCGCCCGGCGGCAGCGAGAGATCGTGCGGCGTCCGCACGCCGGAGGCGACCTTCTCCCAGCCCGGGTTGGGCCCGCGCGCGGAGAAGGGCGCGGCGCCGGCGCGGCGGGCCCAGACGGTGAGCGGCGCGTCCGGCGGGTCGCTGACCACGACGATCTGCGAACGGAACGCCGGGACCATCGTCAGCGGCGGGGACGGGGGCTGGGTGGCCGCGGGGCCCTGCGCGCCCTGGGCCGGGGCGCCGGCGTCGGCTGCGTCGGCGGCGGGTGCGCCGGCGTCCTCCGGCGGGTGCGCGGCCAGGCGCGCGGCCTGCTGCGCCTCGAGCCAGGCGACCATGGTCTTGATGCGCGCGAGGTCCGGCGGGTTGGGCTCGACGGCGAGGAAGGCCTTGTAGCGCAGGATGGCGTTGGGAAAGTCGAGCGCCTCCTGGTACGCCATGGCCGCGTTGCAGAGGAAGGCGCTGAAGGGCTGGGCGCGGTACGCGGCGTCGAACTCGGCGGCCGCCTCGGCGAACTGCTTCCTGTCGTAGAGCGAGAACCCGTGCTCCATGTGCCGCCGCGACTCCTCGACCGAGGCGGAGCACGGGGCGCTCCGCGCCTCGCGCGTGGGGCCGAGCGCGACGACGCCCGCCGCGAGCGTCGCGCAGAGGGCCACGAGGAGGCGGGGCGTCGGCTTGCTCACGCCGCGAAAATGTAGCGCGCCTCACGTGGGCCCGCCCGACGTGGGCGGACAATGTCGCGGCTCCACGTGCGAGTGTAGGGCTCGCCACTCTCCGTCGTCGGGGGCACCATGGACGCATGCCCCTCGCCTCGCCTGCCCTCGCCCCTGCCCGCGTCATGGTCGAGCGCCGCCCCGACGGCGCCTTCGTCCTCGCCTCGCCCCACCCGATTGGCGAGGTCCCGCGGCACCTCGTCGACCTCCTCCGCCGATGGGCCGAGGCCGCGCCGGAGCGCACCTTCCTCGCCGAGCGCCCCTCCCCCGGCGCCCCCTTCCGGACGGTCGCATACGGCGAGGCCCGGCGCCTCGTCGACCGGCTCGCGCAGGCGCTCCTCGACCGCGGCCTCTCGGCCGAGCGCCCGCTCCTCATCCTCTCGGAGAACGGCGTCGACCACGCCCTGCTCACGCTCGCCGCGATGCAGGCCGGCGTCCCCGTCGCGCCGGTCTCGCCCGCGTACAGCCTGCTCTCCGCGGACCTGGCCAAGCTCCGCGCCATCGCGGAGATCCTCGCGCCGGGCATGGTCTTCGCCGCCGACGCCGGGCGCTACGCGCGGGCCTTCGCGGCGCTCGAGCGCACGGGCGCGACGCTCGTCGCGGGACGGGGGGCGGCGGGCGCGGTGCTCCCGTTCGACGCGCTGCTCCAGGCGGAGCCGGGCGCCGCGCTCGAGGAGCGCTTCCTCGCGCAGACGCCCGACGCGGTGGCCAAGGTCCTCTTCACGTCCGGATCGACCGGCCTCCCCAAGGGCGTCGTCAACACCCAGCGCATGCTCTGCTCCAACCAGGCCGCCATCGCCGCGGCGTGGCCCTTCCTCCGCGAGCGGCCGCCGGTGGTGCTCGACTGGCTGCCGTGGAGCCACACCTTCGGCGCCAACCACAACTTCAACATGGTGCTCTTCCACGGCGGCTCGCTCTACGTCGACGAGGGCCGCCCCGCGCCCGACCTCGTTGAGCGCACGATCGCGAACCTGCGCGACGTCTCCCCCACGCTCTACTTCAACGTCCCCCGCGGCTACGACGTCCTGCTCCCCTACCTGGAGCGCGACGCGGGCCTGCGCGACGCCTTCTTCCGCGAGCTCGACGTGATCTTCTACGCCGCCGCCTCCCTGCCGGGCCCGCTCTGGGATCGCCTGGAGGCCGTCGCCCTGGCCGCGCGCGGCGCGCTGCCGCTGATGCTCTCCGCCTGGGGCTCGACCGAGACCGCGCCCATGGCGACTACGGTGCACTGGCGCATCCGCCGGGCCGGCGTCATCGGCCTGCCGGCGCCGGGCACCCGCATCAAGCTCGCCCCCTCCGGGACCAAGCTCGAGCTGCGCGTGATGGGGCCCAACGTGACGCCGGGCTACTGGAAGCGGCCCGATCTCACGGCGGCGGCCTTCGACGAGGAGGGGTTCTTCCGCATGGGCGACGCCGGCAAGTGGGTCGACCCCGAAGAGCCGGCGGAGGGGCTCGCGTTCGACGGCCGCATCGCCGAGGACTTCAAGCTGGTGTCGGGCACGTGGGTCCACGTGGGCGCGCTGCGCACGGAGGCGGTCGCGGCGGGGGCGCCGCTGGTGCAGGACGCCGTGGTGACGGGGCTCGACCGCGCGGAGATCGGCCTGCTCGTCTTCCTGAGCCCGCTCGCGGCGCGCGACCTCTGCCCGGGCGTCGCCCCGGCCGATCTGGGCGCGCGCCCCGAGGTGCGCGCCCACCTCGTCGCCGCGTTCCGCCGCCACAACGCCGAGAACCCGACGAGCAGCCACCGCGTCGCCCGCCTCCTCGTGATGGCGGAGCCTCCGAGCATCGACGCCAACGAGATCACCGACAAGGGCTACATCAACCAGCGCGCGGTGCTGGAGCGGCGCGCGGCGCTGGTGGAGCGGCTGTACGCGGACGGGGACGCGGAGGTGATCCGGATCGACGGGTAGCAGCCTGTTGAAATACGAAGGAAGAGGACCGCAAGGGCGCAAGGACGCAAGGGACGCAAGGGTTCAGGTCGACTTTGCTCTTTCCCTTGCGCCCTTGCGGTCTCTCGGGGGTGGTTGGACAGCGCGGAGGATGATGGGCTAGCCTCGGGGGACTTAGCCGAAAGGATTCCTTCGATGAGCGATCTTCCGGGGCGTGCTCCCCATTTCCTTCGTGTCGTGCGCGGGCTGGCCAAGCTGAAGGGCCCGCTCCCCCTCCTGGCCGCCGTGACGACGGTCGTGGCCGGCGTCCACTGCGGCCATGTGGACGGCGTTGTCATCAGCCCTTGTCAGAGCGACTCCGATTGCGCGCAGGGCGACATCTGTCGTGGCGGCGTCTGCGGCGCGGCCGGCGTCGTCGCGTGTACGAGCGATACCGAGTGTTCCGCGGGCGAGCGGTGCGACGTGAGCGCCGGCTTCTGCGTCGACGAGAGCGGCACCGGGGGGAGCGGGGGAGCCGGAGGGGCCGGCGGCGCGGGCACGGGCGGCACTGCGGGCGCCGGGGGTCAGGGCGGCGCAGGCACGGGCGGCGCCGCAGGCACCGGGGGTCACGGCGGCGCGTAGCGGCGGGGGCGGAGGCGGGTCAGGCGCCTGCCGAGATGGCGGGCGTGACGTAGGGTCTCGTTCGCGACGGCGCGCCTGCCCCTTCCCCATCGCCGGAGGGCCGCTACCATAGGAGGCATGTCGCAGTACCGAGACGATCACGCCGCCGCTCGTCACCGGATCGAAGCGCTCGAGGCGTCCCTCGCCGAGCGCGACACCGAGCTCGCCCGGAGGGGCGAGGCGCTCGCGGAGCGCGAGGAGGAGATCCTCCGTCTCGAAGGCGAGCTGGACCGCGCGGGCATCGCGCGGCCTCGCCGCCCGAGCGCGGTGCACGGCGGGGCGATGGCCTCGCGCGTCGTCGCCACGTCGACGGCGATCGTGACGGCGGCGATGGGCCTGACGGCGGTGCGCCTCTCGGCCCAGTCGGCCGCGGCTCCGCCGTCCGTCTTCCTGGCGCCCATGGCGGCGCCTCTCACGCTCTCACCCACCCACCCGCAGGCAGCGCCGGAGCAGGCCCCGATCCACGCCGACCCGGTCGTGCAGAGCCCCGTCGACTGGATGGCGCGTTCCCCCGAAGCCACCGCGCAGGGCGCCGTGGAGTCGCCGAACGAGGCCGCGCCCGCGGCGCCGGGCAGCCGCCCGATCGACTTCAAGGTCTGGACGCCCGACAGCCCCGACGCGCAGCTCGAAGCGTACACGCTCCGCGGCGGGCCCGTCGCACCTCCCAGCGAAGCTGCGATCCGCCGCTCGCTCGAGGCGAAGGTCCGGAGCGACCGCGCTTCGGTGGACGAGGTCAAGAGGCTCTTGGCCGTCTGCTCGCACATGGGCGATCGCCCGTGCCGCGAGATGGCGCAGCTCTACCTGCAGAACCGCTTGCTCCGCGACGCGTTGATGAAGCGCGACGTCACGACGAAGCGGTAGCGGCTGCGCGCTCGCCGTTCGAAACGCACGTACCGAGCCGCGACCGCCAGGGAGCGGATGCCAGGAGGCGCGACGTCGTCATGCCTTCGCACGTGTAACGCTACAGGCAGCGCGACGCGTGCAAGGGCGTGTCCGCGTGGGCGCTCTCTGGCACCCGCTCCCTGGCGGTCGCGGTTCGGTGTGTATGCACAGCCCTGGGTTCAGAACGTCCACCGGACGGCGGCGGAGCCGGGGCCGAGGACGAGCTTCGGGTGGGCGAGCACGTCGAGCGCGGCCGCCGGGCCGCTGTACTGGAGGTACTTCTCGTCCGCGGCCAGGCCGTAGATGAGCGTCGCTGCGCCGGCCGCCTGGCCCAGTCCGTCGAGGACCAGCCAGAGCGTGCCCGCGCCCGACGCGTGCGCGGTGCCGATGGTGATGAACGGACCGACGACGGGCGCGAAGAGCGGCGCGTACTGGGAGCCGTTGCTGCTGTCGATGGAGATGGCGGTGGCGCCGGCGAGCAGCGACGTGAGGTAGATGGATCCGAACACGACTGCGCCGGCGATGACGGCCTTGCGCACGGACCGGGTCTTGAGCTGGTAGCCCGGCGGCACCGTCTGCCCCTCCTCGTAGGGGAGCGTCGGCGGCGGGATCACGTTCATGGGCGCCGGGTAGTAGCCGGCGGGCGGCGGGTAGTAGCCGGTGGGCGGCGGGTAGTAGCCGGGCGCCGGGTAATAGCCGGGAGGGGCGGTGTAGCCGGGAGGGTACGGGTTCGCGGGCGCGATGGGGCGAGGCGCGACGGGCGCTGGGGCCACGGGGGCGGGCACGGGCGTCGGGGCTGCTTGCGCAGGCACGGGCGTGGCCCCGGGCGGGAAGATCGGCTGGCCCGGCGGCGCCGGCTGCGCGGCGGCGGCGCTCGCGGCGAGCGCGACGGCGAGCGCGACGAGCGTGCCTGCGAGACGCTTCATCAGAACGTCCCCCGGAGGCCGAAGCCGGCGCCCGTGGCGCCGAACATCATCGGCGTCGGCATCAGCTTCAGATCCACGTTCTTCGCCACGTCCCGCACCAGGATGGGCTGCGGCGCGGCGAGGCCGGCGATGAGCATCGCCAGGCCGCCCGCCTGGGCGACGCCGTCGAGCACCAGGAAGAAGTCGGCCGTGGCGCTGCCGGTCGCGCCGACGAGCGCGAAGGGCCCGCCCACGGGGATGAGGAGCAGCTTGGCGCTGCGCGTGCCGCCGGAGCACCCGCTGCCGCAGGTGACGTCTCCCACGTCCGAGGTGACCGCCCCGGCGAGCGCGGTCAGGAGGTAGACGACGCCGAACGTCACCGCGCCGCCGATGACCAGCCCTTTTCGGATGCGCGTCGACGGGTGGTAGCCCTTGGGGATGGCCTGGCCGGGCTCCCAGTCGGTGATGATGGGCGGCGGAGCGTACGCGCCCGGGGGTGCGTAGTAGGCCTGCGGGCCGGCAGGGATGTAGTAGCCGCCGGCGGGCACCGCATAGCCCGGCGGCGGGGCCGCATAGCCAGCGGGCGGGGCCGGGTAGCCTGCGGGCGGGGCCGCGTAGCCTGCCGGAGGTGCGTAGGCCGTGGGCGGCGGTGCGTAAGCCGCGGGCGGCGCCGCCGCGGGGGCCGGTGTCTGCGCGGCGGCGGTGGAGGGCGCGAGCGCGATGGCGACGGCGGCGACGCCCAGCGCCAGGGTGGACAGCGACGGGATCCGCGAAGCAGGAAGGGCCGGTCGGTCGGACATGCGAAGCTCCTCGCGCTGATATCAGCGCTTCCAGGATACGCGCGAGGGTGTCGAAACTTCAACGCGCGCAGCCAGGGCGCCCCCGTGCAAGCCCAGCGCCAGCGCCTCGGCCTGTGCGAGCGCCGAGGCTTCGTCACCGGCGAGGCGCACGTCGGGCAGGAACCCGCGTGTCTCCGCGAAGCCGCCGGAGGGGTCGCGGTACGCGCGCGTGCCCATCCAGACCGCGACGCCCGATCGGGGCAGGCGGAAGAGCGCGAGCTCGCCCGCGGCCATGCTGCCGCGCGTCGGGCTTCCGGCGATGACGACGCCGCGGATTTGGCGCGCCAGCGCGACCGCCATCTCGCAGGCCGAGGCGCACCCCCCGTCGACCAGGATCACCGCGTGCCCCCGCAGGGGCCCAGGCGCGCGTCCCTGCTCCACGGCCCCCTCGACGACACGCTCGCGCGGCCCCTCGCCGGCCGCGCGCATCGCGTCCGCCGCGGCTTCGAGCGCGTCGATGTGCGCTCGGAAGACCCCCTCCGCGCCCGCCGGCACCTCCCCCAGCGCGAGCCGCCGCCGCGCGCTGTTCGCCCGCCCCTCGAGCGCCGCCACGCTCACCAGCTCTCGCTGATCGAGGCCGCGCAGCGGCGCGTCGGTCAGCTCCAGGAGAAAGCGCTCCGCGTAGCGGAAGTTGCCGCCCCCGTTGCCGCGCAGATCGACGACGAACACGGGCAGTTCGCGGAGGCGGCGGGCGATCGCGGGGAGGCGCTCGAGCTCCTGCGCGGCGGCGCTGTCGAAGGTGCGCACGACGAGGCGGGGGACGGCGCCGCGGACGAGCGCGACGGCCGCCCCCGGTGCAGGCGCGGTCGCGCGATCCACGAGCGACGCGGCGGAGCTCGCCTCGTCGGCCGGCGCGAGGGGCGCTCCCACCATGATCGGCGTGTCGTGGGGCCAGGCCGAGAGCCGGACCGGGGAGCGCCCGTCCCATCCGAACGCGAGGTGGCCGTCGGGGCGGCGGAAGATGCGGAGCAGCGCCTTGGCCAGCTCCTCCGGCTCCCAGCGAGGCCTGGTCGCGAGCGCGTCGTGGGCCCACGCGATCCTCGGCAGGGGAGGGGACACGGGAGGCGCCGTCGACGCCGACGTACGCCTCGGCGAAGGCGCGCGCCGCGACCTCGAGGTCGAGGGCGGCCTCCTCGCCGGTGACCACGCGGGGATCCTGGTCGAAGGCCTCGTCGGGGATGCGGAAGTCGTACGGGGACGCGGGCACCGAGCCCGACGCCGCCGCGAGGAGCACGGTGGAGGGCGGGCCGGTCCGTGTCGCGCGGGCACCCGGCGTCGCCGGCGGGGGCGCGGCGCACGCAGGGGCGAAGGTGAGGGCGAGCAGCGCAGCGAGGAAGGGCGAGCGCCCAGGCTCCACCATCGATGGCGATGGTGCACCGCCCGGGGCGGGCGCCGCAACGATGGTGTTCGAGAAGGAAGTCGCGGTGTAGTGAGGCTTACGCCTGCACCCCTTGACGCTTCCAGAAGGTCCATGCCGGAGCGCGTCACGGGGGCGCGCTCGGGGCGGGAGCCCTCTTCCTCAGCGGGGCTTCAGCTCGCGGCGCCGCCCGGGGCGCCGCCCTCGGCGACGGCCTTGTACGCGTCGGCCCACTTGCGCCACTGCTTGGCGCGCTTGCCGGGCTTGCCGGGGGTACGGGTCTCTTTCTGGGCGATCTTCTCGAGCAGGCGGGCGCGCTGGCGGGCGGGACGGTTCATGGCGGGGGACTCTTGTCCATGCGGCGCCTTTTTTCAACCTTGGCCTGTGGGCGGCGCGACCGCTTGCCCGCCTGGGCCATCGGCTTTGCGCCCCGGAGGGCTTGAACGCCCATCCAGGCCCGGCCGGCACCGACGAACATGGCTCCCCAGGCGACGACGTAGGAGCCGCCGCCGGACTTGGCGCCGTAATAGGTGCTCAACGTCACCGCCAGGCCGGCGAGGCTCGTGAGCCCGCCCTGCCAGATGGCTGCGCCGGCCGCAGCGCGGGCTCGTTCGTCGATCTCCGTGCCGCCCTCGCCGTCCTCCGGCCCGAGGCGGCCGTACGTGTGGATGCCGAGGATGATCAAGAACAGCCCGGCGAGCACGGGGATCGCCCCCACTTCGTCCGACCCGACGCCCACGAGGGCGATCCCACTTGCGAGGATCATCGCTCCCCAGAGGAGGGTGGTCTTGGCGCTCCGCTCGGCGGAGGAGGGGCCCGCAACGGGGCTCGTATCGGCGGTCATGGGCTACTTGAACTTCTGCGTCTTGGCGTAGGTGACGAAGTCCTCGACGTCGCGGGCGAGCGCGTTCTCGGCCGCGACCGTGGTCTGCTCGTGCGCCTCGCCGACCAGGTTGTCGTAGAGGTAGTTCTGCTGGTAGAGGAGCACGATGCGCGTCTCGCCCCCGTCGCCGGCGCGGACGAGGTGCAGCTTCTCGTCCTTGTTGTTCGCGGAGGGGATGGCGTTGCCGAGCGCATCCGCGTCCTCCGAAGAGATGTAGGCGACGCCGTAGCGGTGGCCCGCCACGCCGACGTCGATGTGGATGGTCTTGCCGTTCGTGAGCGGCTCGTCCCGCCCGGGGCCAGGGTCCACCCCCTGCGTCCTGATGGCGCGGCGGATGACCTCGACCGCCCGCCGCTCGTCGAGGGGGCGCGTCGGGTTCGGCGCCTTGGCCTCGCCCGGCCCGCACCCCGCGCCCAGAAAGGCGCCCGCGAGCGCCCCCGCCACCATCCAGCTCCGCACTGACAGGTTCCGCTTGGTCCGCATGGCCGCCGTCAGAGTAGCCAAGGGCGCCCCGGTTCGCTACTTCTGCACCAATGGCGCGCCTCGCCGCGATCGACATCGGATCGAACGCCCTCCGCCTGCGGATCGTCGAGAGTGACCCGCCCCAGAACGGCCCGGACGGGGCCCGCTTTGCCCCGTTCCGGGACGTGTTCATGGACCGGTCCCCCGTCCGGCTCGGGCACGACGTCTTCACCAAGGGCTTCATCGAGACGGGCGTCATCGGCGCCGCGTGCGAGGCGCTGCGCCGCTTCCGCGCCGCGATGGAGGGGGCCAAGGTCGACCGCTACCGCGCCGTCGCCACCAGCGCCGCCCGCGAGGCGCAGAACGGCGACCTCTTCGTCGAGCGGGCCGAGCGGGAGGCCGGCGTCCACGTGGACGTCATCGAGGGCGCGGAGGAGGCGCGGCTGGTCCAGCTCGCGGTCGCCGAGCGCATCGACCTGCGCGGGCGCACGGCGGTGCTCGTCGACATCGGCGGCGGCTCCACGGAGCTCACCCTGATGACCGAGCCGCAGAGCCCCGGGGCCCGCGGCCCGAGGGCCACGTTCACCCGGTCGCTCCCGGTCGGGACCGTGCGGCTCGTGGAGGCCTTCCTCGAGGGGCGCGGGCCCATCGACGCCGTGCACCGGAGCCTGCTCGTCGAGTACGTCGACCGCGTCTTCGCCGAGGCGATCCCGGAGATCACCGAGCTGACGGGGGGCAAGGTCGACGTGCTCATCGGCACGGGCGGCAACATCGAGACGCTCGCCGACCTCTGCCCCGTCCCGGGGGCGTTCTCGGAGGGCCGCGCCATCGAGGTGAGCGCCATGGCGCGGCTCCTCGAGGAGCTCTGCGCGCGCACGGTCGACGAGCGCGCCGGCCGCTACGGCCTCCGGCCCGACCGCGCCGACACCATCGTCCCTGCCGCCACCATCCTGGGGCGCGTCGCCCACGCGTTCTCGCGCACCACGATTGCGGCGCCGGGCGTCGGGCTCAAGGAGGGCGTCCTCGTGGACCTCGCGCGCCGCCACTTCCTGCCGGAGGGCTCCTCCGCCGAGGACGCGGCGCTCGACGACGCCTGCCTGCGGCTCGGTCGCCGCTACCACTTCGACGAGGCGCACGGCGCCCTGGTCGCCCGCTTCGCGACGAGGCTCTTCGACGACCTCGCCGCCCGCCACCGCCTCGGCCCGCGCGATCGCACGCTGCTCCACGCGGCCGCGCTCCTCCACGACGTCGGCGACTTCGTGCGGTACGAGGGCCACCACAAGCACAGCTACTACCTCATCGCGAACAGCGACCTGATGGGCATCACGATGGCCGAGCGCGCCATCGTCGCCAACGTGGCGCGCTACCACCGGAAGAGCCCGCCCACCCTCGACCACGACAACTTCCGCGGCCTGTCGCGGGAGGACAGGGGCAAGGTCAAGGCGATGGCGGCCATCCTCCGCGTCGCCGACGCCCTCGATCGCGAGCACCGCGGCAAGGTCACGGACGTGAGCGGGCGCGTGGAGGGCGAGGCGCTGGTGCTGGAGCTGACGGGCGCGCACGACCGCGAGCTGGAGGAGTGGACGGTGCGCGCGAAGGCGGGGCTCCTGAAGGAGGCGCTGGGGCTCGACGTGCGGCTCGTGGACGGGGGGCCCAGGCCCTCGCTGCGCACGAGCACTCCGCCCGCGCCGACGGTGCGATCGAACGAGTGACGCGCGGCCGGCGTCAGCCCTTCTCGATCTTCACCGCCTGCTCTCCCGCCTCGCCGGCGGGCTCGCCCTTGCGGAGCACCTGCCACGCGGCGTAACCGACGCCGATCCCCACCGCCAGCTCGCCGATGCCCACCGCGTCGGCGGCGAGCATGGCCAGGCCGCCGAACACGACGACGCCGAGCGAGGGGCGCTCCTTGAGCGCGTTCCACGCGTGGGCGATGCCTTGCTTGGCGCCGTCCTCCATGCGCGCGCTCAGCGTGTCCCGAGGGGCGCTGCGGCGCGCGAGCATCTGCTCCATGTCGTGGTGGATTCTCGCGCCCGAGATCGTGTCCTCCCGCGGGGCGCTGCGCGGGCTGCTCGGTTGACCGGGTCATGACCCGGCGTCATGCAACGGCGAGGCCAGACGATGCGCGGTGGAGAAGGCCACCCGCACGGACGAGCGCCTCGGCTCGGCCGTCCTTCGTCAGGGTTTGAACGCGAGCAGCGGGTCGAGGCCGTGGAGGACGCCGCTGTGGGCGGGGACGAGGTACTTGATGCTCGCCGCCTCGGGCCGGAGGCGCTCGCCCAGCGCGTGGAGAGAGGCGTGGTTCTGCGCCTGGTCGTCGGAGACGGCCCAGGGAGCGCCCTGAAGCTGGCCGCTGGAGCTGGAGCCGGCGCTGTCGCCGAGGAAGAGCACGCCGTTCACCAGGTAGGCCGCGCTCCCGGCGGTGTGGCCGGGGATCTGCGAACACGCGGACCTTGCGGGAGCCGAGGGTGAGGGTCTCGCCGTCGGCGAGGGCGCGCGTGATCTTCACGCCCGTGGGCTTGGCGCCGAAGAGATGGGTCGACCGGGCCCTTGCTTCCCTCGCGGCCCTCGGCGAGCGCGACGTCGCCGGCGAGCGCGTAGATCGAAGCCTTGGGGAAGAGGTGGCAGCCCGCGATGTGATCGGGGTGGCCGTGCGTGAGCAGCACGGCCTCCACCGCCTCGGGGCCAAGCTTGCGCCGCGAGAGCTCGGCGAGGATCGCCTTGCCTTCCGGGTCGTTGCCGGCGTCGACGAGCGCCACCTTGCCGTCGCCGAGATCGATCACGCCGAGGTCGACGTAGCCGTCCTTCACGATGCGGACCACGCTCTCGAGCTCGACGCCGTTCGACGATCGCGCTCGTCCCGATGAACATCGACGCGACGATCGAGACGGGGATGGCCACGATCACGAGCAGGACGGCGGCGACGATCTTGAGGGCGCGCTTGAGACCCGGTTTCATCTCGCCACGGTAACACGTGCGAGACGCACGTCCTCTCCCGCGGCTGCCCTCCCTCCGGCGGGCGTGGTAGCTACCCCGCATGTCGGACCCGACCGAGCCGCCGTACCTGATCCCGGAGGCCCTCGTCGCGTTCGGCGAGGACGCGCGGCAGGCGGTGTACGACGTGATCGCGCTGCGGCGCGACGTCCGGCACTTCGAGCCGGGGCGCGCGCTCGACGCGGACGTCCTCCGGCGCATCCTCGACGCCGCGCACCACGCGCCGAGCGTGGGCTTCTCCCAGCCCTGGGGCTTCGTCGTCGTGGACGATGCCGCGCAGCGCACGCGGATCCGCGAGAGCTTCCTCCGCTGCCGGCAGGCGGAGGCGGCCCGCTACCCGCCCGGCCGGCGCGAGCAGTACCTGGCCAACCGGCTCGAGGGGATCCTCGAGTCTTCGGTCAACGTCTGCGTCGCGGTCGACCTCCGGATGCGCGGCGAGGCCATCCTGGGCACCACGGTGCAGCCGGAGGCCGTGCGCGCGAGCGCGTGCTGCGCGGTGCAGAACCTGTGGCTGGCCGCGCGCGCCGAGGGCATCGGCGTCGGCTGGGTCAGCATCGTGGAGCCCGCCGTCCTGCGCGCGGAGCTGAGGCTGCCGCCCGGGGTGGAGCCGATTGCGTACCTCTGCGTGGGCCACCCCGTGGCGTTCCGCGAACGTCCGATGCTGGAGGAGACCGGCTGGCGGAAGCGGCGGGCGCTCGAGGAGGTCGTGCACGCGCGCGGGGTCTGGGAGGACGCGGGCGCGCCGGTGGCGACGAGCGAGGCGGGTCCGCAGGCGGACCCGGAGCCTGCGCCGCGGGCCCCGATCGGGCCGCTCGACGCCGCCGCGATGGCCGCGTCGCGCGCGCACCAGGCCACGCTCACCAAGCCGGTGGGCAGCCTCGGGCGGCTGGAGGACCTCGCGGCGTGGTGGGCCGGTGTGCGCGGCGTCTTCCCGCCGCCGCCGCCGGAGTCGGGGCTGTGCGTGTTCTGCGCAGACCACGGCGTCGTCGCGGAGGGCGTGAGCGCGCACCCCTCGTCGGTGACGGCGGCGATGCTGGCGAACGTGCTGGCAGGGGGCGCGGCGGTGTCGGCGCTGGCGGCGCGTCACGGGGTGCGGCTCGCGGCGGTGGACGTGGGCGTGGCGGGCGACGTGTCGGCGCTGCCGCGCGCGCCGGTCGTGACGTTCACGGCGCGGGTGGTGAGGCGCGGGACGGGCAACCTGCGGCGCGAGCCGGCGATGACGCGCGAGGAGGCCGGGCGCGCGGTGGAGGCGGGCGCGGAGGCGGCCCGCGCGCTCGCGGCGGAGGGCGCCACGCTGGTGGGCGCCGGTGAGATTGGCATCGGCAACACGACCGCCGCCACCGCGATGCTCTGCGCCTTCACGGGGGCGAAGCCGGCGAGCCTCGCGGGCCGGGGCGCCGGGCTCGACGCGGAGGGCGTCGCGCGCAAGGCCGTGGTCATCGAGGAGGCGCTCGCGCTGCACGCGCCCGATCCCGACGACCCGCTCGACGTGCTCGCGAAGGTCGGCGGGCTGGAGATTGCCGCCATGGCCGGCTTCGCGCTCGAGGCCGCGCGGCTCCGCGTCGGGGTCGTGCTCGACGGGCTGATGGCGTGTACGGCGGCTCTCTGCGCCGTGCGGATGGACCCCGCGCTGCGGGCCTTCCTCGTCGCCGCGCACCGATTGGCCGAGCCCGCCGCGGCCCGCGCGCTCGCCGAGCTGGGGCTCGAGCCGCTCTTCGACCTGGGCCTCCGGCTCGGCGAGGGCACCGGCGCGGTGCTCGGGCTGCACCTCGTCGGCGCGGCGGTCGCCACGCAGCTCGCGATGGCGACGTACGCGACGGCCGGCGTGGTGGGCCGCGCGGGCACGCCGCAGGGGCGGGGCTCGTGAGCGACGGCTCTTGGGTCGCGCCCGCGCCCGTGCGGTCCATCCGGGCCGCGTTCACGTTCCTCACGCGCATCCCGGTCGGAGGGTTCCCGTACCGGCCCGAGGACTGGGCTTGGTCGGCGGCGCACTTCCCCCTCGTGGGCCTGGCGCTGGGCGCGGCCCTCGCCGCGCTCTACGCGCTGCTCGCGCGCGGCCTCGGGGGCGGGCTCACCGTGGGCCTGCTCGTCGTGGGCGTCTCCATGCTCCTCACCGGCGCGTTCCACGAGGACGGCCTCGCCGACAGCGCCGACGCGCTCGGCGGCGCATACGACCGCGCGAAGCTCTTCGAGATCCTCAAGGACAGCCGCATCGGCACCTTCGGCGCCGCCGCGCTCGTCGTGTTCCATCGGCGCGCGCGCGGCCCTCTACGCCGACCTCGGCCCAGCGTGCCTGTGGGCGCTGCCCCTCGCGGCGTGCGCGGCGCGCGTCGGGCCCGTCTGGCTCATCGTCGCGCTTCCGTACGCGACACCCGCTGGATTGAGGAGCAAGCCCGTGGCGCAGGCGGGCGTCGTCCAGGCGGCCGTCGCCACCGCGTGGCTCGTGCTCGCCGCGGGTGCCGCGGCCGGCGTGGCGGGCGTGTCGCCGGCGCGCATCGGGGCGATGGTCGCCGTGCTCGCGGTAGTGACGGTGGTGTCCGGCGCCGTGTACCGGGCGCGGGCGGGCGGCATCACGGGCGACTTCCTGGGCGCCACCGAGCAGATTGGCGAGGTAGCCGCGCTGGTCGCCCTCGCGTGGAGCGCGCGGTAGTCGCGCAAGAGGGCTGCGCCCCACCGTGTGAGCCTGCCGGGGCGCTCACCAAGCGCTGCCGGGGTGCTCACCAAGCGCTATCCGAACCGCGACCGTAGCGAGCCGCCGAAGGCAGGCTCGCGGAGGAAGCGGGGGCCGCCGCTTCTGCAGCACCGTCGTGGAACAGACCTGCAGCCCCCGCTTCCTCCGCGAGCCGCCGTAAACGGCGGCTCGCTCCGGTCGCGGTTCGGATTTCGAATCTTCTGCGAGCAGGTGTAAGGGGGGGCTGCATTCGGTCTCTCCGCCGGGGGTTTCCCGGGGAGGGTGAAAAGGGAACCCGGTGTGATTCCGGGACTGTCCCGCAGCGGTGAGCAGGAACGAACGCCGTCATCGAGCACTGGCCGCGAGGCTGGGAAGCGACGGCAAGTAGGAAGGCCGGCACGAGAGTGCCGGCGAGCGCCTGCGAGTCCGAAGACCTGCCGAGTGCCCGTGCCCTCGTTTGCCCCTGAGGCGATCCAGAGCGCGGTGTCGGGCTGAACCTCCGCAGGAAAGAGGCAGACCATCCTCCGAGCAGCATCATCACGCGGGATCCGCGCGCGCGGGGCCATGCCACGCGCCGTGGGCCTCCTCGCGCTCGGCGCCTCCGTGTTCCTGGTCGCCCGCGTCGCGCGTGCCCAGGCGGCCCAGCCGATCGACGTCGAGGTGCACGGGGATCCGCTCGCCCCGCCGCCGAAGGACCCGCTCGCGGCGGGCAGCGTGATCCACGCCGACCGGATGCAGTCGCCCGGCCTCTCCGCGGGCGACCTGCTCCGTACGCAGCCCGGCGTGGCGGTGAGCGACTCCGGCGGCTACGGCGCGCTCTCCACCGCGAGCATCCGCGGCGCGACGGCCGCGCAGACGCCCGTGTACCTCGCCGGCGTCCGCCTCAACGACGACGTGGGCGGGTGGGCCGACCTTTCGCTCGTGCCCCTCTGGATGCTCCACAGCGTGGAGATTGACCCATTGAACGCGCCCATCGAGGGCGACCAGCTCGGCATCGGCGGCGCGATCTTCTTCGAGCCCAAGCGCCCTCGGAAGCTGGAGGGCAGCGTCGGCGAGATGCTCGGGAGCTTCGGCGCGCGGAGCGTGTGGGCGCACGCCGGCGCGGGGAACGCGCGCGCCGCGGCCATCGTGGGCGCGCGCCTCGAGGAGGCGACCAACGACTACACGTACACGAGCGACCAGGGCACCGTCTTCGACCCGAGCAAGAACCGCGTCCTGCCGATGACCAACGCCGACGCCCACACGCTCGACGTGTGGGGCCTCGGCTCGGTGGCGCTCGGCGACAACGGCCGCGCCAACCTCGTCGTGAACGAGGTCGAGCGCCGCCAGGGCCTGCCCCGCGCGCTCTACCCGACGACCCAGGCGCGCGTCTCCGTCTCCCGCCAGCTCGCCGCGGTCTCCACGCGCACGCCGTGTGGCAAGCCCGGCTGCGAGCTGACCACCACGACGAGCGCGCTCACCTCGTCCTCCGCGTACGACGATCCGCTACACGAGGCCGCGCTCGACACGACGCACCTCGATCTGGTCGCGAGCCGCGTCGAGGAGAGCGCGCTCGCGCGCTGGCCCGTGGTGGAGGGCCTGACACTGATCCCGTCCGCGCGCGTGGCCGTGGAGAAGCTCGCGCTCCTCCCCACCGGCGGCGCGCCGCTCCACGCCGAGCGCGTCTCCGGCAGGGCGGCGATCGGCGGCGAGTGGCAAGCCCACCGGCTCGTCCGGATCCACGCGATGGGGAGCGTGGAGTGCGACGGCACCTCGGTCGCCGGCAACTCGCCCTGGGCGCTTCCGGGGGACGGCCCCGGCGCGGGCGCGACGCTCTCGCCGTGCTCGGACGCCGAGCCGGCCGCGCGCCTCGGCGTCCAGATCGGGCAGCGGCCCTTCGCGCTCCTGGTCAACGCGGGCCGCTTCGCCCGCGTGCCCACGCTCGCCGAGAAGTACGGCATTTCCGGCGCGGTGCGTGGCAACGCGGCGCTCGCGCCCGAGCACGGCCTCTCGGCGGACGTCGGCGTGCGCGCGGCGGCGCAGGCCAGCTCGGGCTACCCGGAGGTCGCCGTCGATCTGTTCGGGTTCGCCCGGTACGCGAACAACCTCGTCGCCTACGAGCGCACCTCGCTCGGCTACGTGCAGCCCTTCAACGTGGGCGCCGCGCGCGTCCTCGGCGCCGAGCTCGCCGCCGACTTCAGCCCGGTGCGCTACGTCCGGCTCGACCTCGCCGCCACGTTCCTCGACCCGCGCGACGTCTCGCCCGGGCGCACGACCGTGAACGACCTGCTCCCTTACCAGGCGCGCCTGGTGATCGTGCCGCGGGTCGAGGCGCGCCTCCCCATCGACGCGATCCAGAAGGCGCCGGCCACGGGGACGCGCGTCGTCCGCTCCGTCAAGGTCGCGGCCTCCTACTTCTACGAGGCGGCGCGCTACGCCGACCCTGCGGGCCTTGTCGTGATCCCGGCCCAGGGCTCGCTCGATTCTCGAGGCCGAGGTCGCGATGCTCGACGACCACCTCTCCCTGCGCGGGCGGCTCTCCAACCTGCTCGACCAGCCCCGCGTGGACTTCATCGGATACCCCCTGCCCGGCCGCGCCGGCTACCTGACCCTGGAGGCTCGATGGTGATGCGACGTTCGATGGTTCCCGTTCTCCTCACGCTCGTGTGCGGGTGCAACGTCTCCCCCGTGACGATGCCGACCGGCGGCGTCGACGGCGGGACCGACGGGGGCGCGGGCGACTGCCCCAGCGCCTTCGTGGTCACCGACAGCGACTACATGTCGACCAACGTGTCGGTCGTCTCGGTCGCCGGCAAGGTGCTCTCGGGCTCGCTCATCTCGAGCGCTGCGGCGCCCCCCGGGCTCACGCAGGCGCTCTCCGGCGACGTCGTGTCGCCCCTCGCGAAGTCGCCCTCGGGCAGCCTGGTGCTCATCGACCGCGGCAACTCCGCCGTCATCTGGGTCGACCCGAGCACCGCCAAGGTGCAGAAGGAGCTCTCGGTCGCGACCGGCTTCGACTCCGACCCGCAGGACTACCTCGAGGTCGCGGCCGACAAGGCGTACGTCACGCGCTACGACACCAACGCCACGCCCGGCAAGCACCCCTTCGACGAAGGGGGTGACGTGGTGGTCGTCGACACCGAGAAGAACGCCATCACCGCCAGCATCTCGCTCGTCGACAAGGACGACGGCACGCTCCAGCCGCGGCCGGACCACATGCTCCTCGTGGACAAGCAGGTCTGGGTCTCGCTCGAGCGCATCGACGCCAACTACATGAAGGTCGGGGACGCGCGCATCGCCGGCATCGACACCGCGACGGACAAGCGCACCTTCACGCTCGACCTTCCGATGCTCCAGGAGTGCGGCGGGCTCGCCGTCTCGCCCTCCGGCAGGGTGGTCGCGGTGGCGTGCTCGGGCCCGGAGGTCGACACCTCCTCGCCCATGGGGAGCGGCATCGTCCTCCTCGACGCGACCAAGGACCCTCCGGTCGAGCTGAAGCGCATCCCGGCCGCGATGATGCTGGGCGCCGAGATCGGGCCGACCCTCGCGTTCGCGAGCGAGACCCTCCTCGTCGGCATCGCGTTCGGCGACACGATGAAGAAGCGCAACGACATCGCCTTCACGGTCGACACCACGACCGGGAAGACGGCGAAGCTCGTCGACGCCGGCGCCGCCTTCGTGCTCGGCGACGTCCGGTGCACGCCCGGCTGCGGCAACACCTGCGCGCTCGCCGATGCCCAGGCCAACGGGCTGCGCATCTGGCAGGTCCAGGGGGGCGCGCTGACCGCGAAGGCGACCGTGAAGGTCGACCCGAGCGTGGGGCTCCCTCCGCGGGGCCTGGGGGAGCTATAGGCGGTACGTGGCGGCCCGCGCGAATGCTCTCTGGAAGTGGGTCGGCCTGCTCCTCGTGGCCGTGCTCGCGGTCGCGTGCGGCCGCGACACCCCGAAAGGTGCCGCCGCCCGCGCGGAGCCGGCGCCTTCCGGGGGCGCGTATCCGCTCTCGGTGCGGGACGATCTCGGCCGCACGGTCGTTCTCGAGGCGGAGCCCCACCGCATCGTCGCGCTGCTCCCCTCGCACACGGAGACGCTCTTCGCGCTGGGCGTCGGGGACCGGGTCGTCGGCGTGGACGACTTCAGCGACTTCCCCGCCGAGGCGGCGCGGCTCCCCAAGCTCGGCGGGCTCTACGAGCCCCACGTCGAGCAGGTCCTCGCCCTCGCGCCGGACCTCGTGCTCGCCTCGGAGGGCGGCCCGGCGGCGGAGCGGCTCGCGGAGCGCGGGCTCGTTGTCTGGGCGGGGAGCCCGGCGCGGCTCGACGATGTGTACCGGGTCATCGAGACGGTCGGCCGCCTGGTCGGCAAGGCCGACGCGGGGGCGGCGCTCTCGGCACGCGTGCGCGCAGACGTCGAGCGCGTGGAGAAGGAGGCGCGCGGGGCGCGGCGCGTCCGCGTGTACTACGAGCTGGATCCCACGCCGTACACCGTTGGGCCCGGCTCGTTCCTCGGGACGATGCTCGCGAAGGTGGGCGGCGACAACATCGTCCCTGCGGCGCTCGGGGACTTCCCGCAAATCAGCCCGGAGCTCGTCATCGCCGGCGACCCGGAGCTGATGCTCGGCCTGACGGTCGACGAGGCGGCGATCCGGCCGGGCTGGTCGCACCTCACCGCCGTACGCCACCGCGCGGTCCACAAGCTCACGCCCGCCGAGCAGAACCTCGTGACCCGCCCGGGCCCGCGCCTCGGCGAGGGGCTCGCCGTGCTCGCCCGCTACGTCCGCGACGCCGCGAAAGAGGGCGGCCCTTGAGCGGAACGGGCACGCGCTCCCTCGGTCGAGCCGGTCGCAGGCTCCTGGCCCTCGCTGGCGCGGCCCTGCTGCTCGCCGTCGGCCTCGTGCTCTCGGCCGGCAACGGCGCGCTCCCCGTCGACGCCTCCATCACGCTCGCGGCCGTCGGCGCAGGGCTCCGCGGGCGCGGGGACGAGCTGACCGGGCTCGCCGCGATCGTGTGGACGGTCCGCGTGCCGCGCGCGCTGATGGCGGCGGTGGTCGGGGCCTGCCTCGGCAGCTCCGGTGCGGCGATGCAGGGCATCTTCGTCAACCCGCTCGCCGACCCTTACCTGCTCGGCATCGCGAGCGGCGCGTCGCTCGGCGCGACCGTCGCCCTCACCGTCGGCGGGCGTGTCGCGGCGATGCTCTCGGACGACCACGCTGTGCACACGATGCCCTGGGGCCTCGTCCCCGTCGCGGCGTTCGTGGGCGCGCTCGGGGCCGTGGCGCTCACGATGGCGCTCGCGCGGCGGCGTGGCTCCACCCAGGCGACCACGCTGCTCCTCGCCGGCGTCGTGGTGGGCAGCATCCTCATCGCGCTCTCGACGTACCTGATGCTGCGCGACCCGGCCCACGTGCGCGCCATCCTCGCGTGGACGCTGGGCAGCTTCTCGTGGTCGCGCTGGTCCGACGTCCAGACCATCGCCCCCTACGCCGTGCTCAGCCTCGGCGCGCTGATCGCCATGGCCCGCGGCCTCGACGCGCTCCAGCTCGGCGAGGACACCGCGCGCACGCTCACGCCGCACCTCGGCTGGCTGCGCGTCGGCGTGATCGTGGCCGGGAGCCTCGCGGCCGCCGCCGCGGTCGCGTTCGTGGGTGTCGTCGGCTTCGTCGGCCTCGTCGCGCCGCACGCGATGCGCCGCCTGGGGACGCCGGACCACCGCACCCTGCTCGCCTCCTCTGCGCTCGCGGGCGGCGCCCTGCTGGTCCTTGCCGACCTCGTCGCCCGCACGGTCACGCGCCCCGCCGAGCTGCCCGTCGGCGTGGTGACGACGCTCCTCGGCGGGCCCTTCTTCCTGTGGCTGCTCCGGAGGACGGCGTGAGCGCGCCGCTCGTGCTCGAAGGGGTCGCCTTCTCGTACGGCGGTGCGCCCGTGCTGCGGGCCGTGACGCTCTCGGTGGAGCGGGGCGAGATCCTCAGCGTCATCGGCCCCAACGGGGCGGGCAAGACCACGCTCCTCAAGATCGCCGCCGGCCTCCTGCGGCCCTCGTCGGGGCGCGTGCTCGCGCGCGTGCCGGCCGGCGGGCTGGCGTACCTCTCGCAGACCGAGCCGCTCCCGGGCGAGTTTACCGTGCGCGAGAATCGTCGCGCTGGGGAGGCTGCCGCACACGGGCATCCTGGGAAGGCTCACGGCGCGCGACCACGCAGCGGTGGACGCGGCCCTCGCGCGGACGAGCACGGCGGCCTTCGCCGCGCGCCCCGTGGAGACGCTCTCCGGCGGCGAGCAGCGGCGCGTGGCGCTTGCGCGCGCGCTGGCGCAGGACCCTAGCGTGCTCCTCCTGGACGAGCCGACCAACCACCTCGACCCGCGCCACCAGGTCGAGCTGTTCCGGGCGCTCCGCGATGCGGCGGCGGACGGCGTCGGCGTGGTCGCCGTGGTCCACGACCTCGGGCTGGCGAGCGCCTCCGACCGTTGCGTCCTGCTGGCTTCGGGCGAGCTCGTCGCCGACGGCCCGCCGGCCGAGGTGCTGACCGCCCCGGTCCTGAGCGCGGCCTACGGCACCGCGATGGAGGTGATCCGCGCGCCGGACGGGCGCATCATTGCGCTGCCAACGATGGCGCGAGAGGCGGAGGTCGCATGAACGGAGCGAGGATCGCGGTGATCGGCGGCGGCGTCCGCTCGGGCAAGAGCCCTTCGCGATCGCGCTCGCGAAGGGCCTCGGCGTGCGGCGCGCGTTCATCGCCACCGCGATGCGCTCCGACGAGGAGATGGTGGCGCGCATCGCCCGCCACCGGCACGACCGCAAGGGCGAGTTCGCCACCATCGAGGAGCCGCGCGCGCTGGCCGAGGCGATCCTGGGGATCGAGGGGGCCAACGTGGTCGTGATCGACTGCATGACGCTCTGGCTCTCGAACCTGCTCGTCTCCGGCCAGAGCGTGGAGGCCATCCTCGGCGAGGTCGACCGCGTGATGGAGGCCCTCGCGGCGCGGCGCTTCCACGCAATCCTCGTGACCAACGAGGTGGGGATGAGCATCCACCCCGAGACCCCGCTCGGGCGCGCGTTCGTGGAGGTGTCGGGGTTCGCCCACCAGCGCATCGCGCGGGGGGCGGACGAGATTTACCTGGCCGTGCTGGGGACCATCGTGCGGCTGGAGCCCGTCCGCCTGCCCGGCTGATCCAGCATATGGCCCAGCCGCACCTCGCTGCACGTGCGCGCGCCCAGCAAAACGCAGTGGAACCGCGCGCGTAAGCAAGCGGACCGGAGCCGCGCGCGTAAGCAAGCGGACCACACGTCCCATCCGGCACCACCGCTTCCGCAGCTCCACCTTCCCCCAGCCAAGATCCGTGGTGCAGGCGGTGGGCGTGTGGGTGTGCGGGAGCGGGATCTTGGCTGTTGCGTCTCGTCCGCTTGCTGACGCGCGCGGCTCCGGCCCGCTTG
>CAWHDJ010000003.1:0-438125 GCA_963827955.1 uncultured delta proteobacterium
ACCCGCCCCTCCTCGCCGGCGACGAAGCCCTCGCCGTGGTCCTCCACCTCGAAGGCGACGTGCCCGTCCTCGCGCCGGACGCGCAGCGCGTCGACCCCGCCCCCGTGCTTGGCCGCGTTGTCGAGCAGGTTCGCGAGCGCCCGGCCGAGGAGCGTCGCGTCGGCCTGGATCGGGATGGCCCCGGCCTCGTCGCCGACGCGCTCCACCACGAGGGTCGCCGGGTCCGCGCCCGCCCGCTCCAGCGCGCGGGAGGCGGCCTCCACCGCGTCGAGGGGCCGGCGCGAGAGCGCGGCGAAGTCCATCCTGGAGCTGGCGAGCAGGTCGCCGACGAGCGCGTCCATCTCCATCACCTCGCGGTCCAGATCGTCGAGCGTCTTCGACGTCGCGCCCCGCTCGCGCGCCATCTCCGTCAGGATGCGGACGCGCGCGAGCGGCGTGCGCAGCTCGTGGGAGACGGCCGCGAGCAGCTCGCGCTGGTCGGCGAGGTGGCGCTCGATGCGGGCGGCCATGTCGTTCATCGTGACGGCGAGGGCGGCGGTCTCGCCGAAGCGGTGCCGGTGCTCGAGGCGCACGCGGGCGGAGAAGTTGCCGGAGCCGAGCTCGTGCGCCACGCGGGCGAGCTCGCCCATCGGGCGGGAGAGGCGGCGGGCGATGCGGCTCGACGCCGTCCAGAGGACCAGGCCCGTCACGAAGAGGGCGAGCGCCAGGCGCCAGCCGTGCGCGACGCGGCCGTGCACGCCGCACGCGCGGAAGTAGCCGAGGGGCTGCCCCGCGCGCAGGATCGGCAGGCGCAGCGCCCCGGAGGGGCACGGGGCGGGAGGGGACCCGAAGGGCCGAACGTGACGAGGGGCGCGTGGTCGGCGCCCTCGATCGAGACCTCGAGGAGTCGAAGTCGTGGCTGATGGCCTGCGCCAGCTCGTCGCGATCGGCGGGCGACTCCCAGACGCGCTCGAAGCGGCCCCCGACGAACGCCGTGAGGCGCTGTTCGCCGCTCTTCCACTCTCCGCCGCTGGTCGCGCCCAGGACGAGCGTGACCGCGAGGCCGGTCGCCAGGATCGTGGAGCCGAACCACATGAAGAGGCGGCGCTGGAGCCGGGCGCGGACGTAGCAGAGGAGAGGATTCACGACGGCTCCGCAGGCTCCGGCGGGGGCGCGATGGGGTCCGAGCGCCGCCGGCGGGCTCCTTCTCCTTCGCCATCACGTAGCCGACGCCGCGCACGGTCTTGATGAGGCGCGGCGATCGCGGGTCGTCCCCGAGCTTCTGCCGCAGGTGGGAGACGTGCACGTCGACCGTCCGCTCGCCCACCACCACGTCGCCGCGACCGGCCTCGCTGAGCAGCGCGTCACGCGCGACCACGCGCCCCGCGCGCCGCGCGAGGGCCACGAGGACGTCGAACTCGATCCCCGTCAGCTCGACCGGCTTGCCCGCGAGCGTCACCGTCCGCCCGGGCACGTCGACCGCGATGTCCGCGACCGTCAGCCGCTCGCCTGCGACGTCGGGCCGGGCGCGGCGGAGCACGGCGCGCATGCGCGCGAGCAGCTCGCGGGGGCTGAAGGGCTTGGCGACGTAGTCGTCGGCGCCGAGCTCGAGGCCGACCACGCGGTCGGTCTCGTCGCCCTTCGCGGTGAGCATCACGATGGGGATGTTGCTCTTCGACCGGATGCGCTTGCACACCTCGATGCCGTCCATGCCGGGCATCATCAGGTCGAGGAGCACGGCGTCGAACGTGCCTCCCTCGAGCGCGGCGAGCCCGCGCCGTCCGTCGGCGGCGACGGTGACCGTCAGGCCGTTCTGTTCCAGGTAGCTCGCGAGGAGCTCGTGCAGGCGTGCGTCGTCGTCGATGAGCAGGACTCGGATGGCCATGGCAGCGCGAGGCGGATCGTAGCCCGTCCCGCCCCGCCGTTCACGTCCCGCCTCGCGGGACGGGGTGACACCCCCAGCGCGTGCGATTACCCTCGCCCTCCGGTGCCCTCCCTCCCCCCGAGCATCGCCCCCGGCGTCGTCATCGCCGATCGCTACCGCATCGATGGGAGCATCGGCGAGGGCGGGTACGGGGCGGTCTTCCGGGCCACGCAGCTCAACCTCGGGCGCCCCGTCGCCCTCAAGGTCCTGCTCTCCACGGTGCTGGACGAGGACGGCCACCGCCGCTTCCAGCGGGAGGCGGAGCTGGCCCAGCGCATGGAGCACCCCAACACGGTGCGCCTGCTCGACTTCGGCCGCGCGGCCGACGGGTCGCCCTTCCTGGTCTTCGAGCTCCTCAAGGGGCAGACGCTCGACGCGGCCATCCGCGCGGGCGGGGGTCTGCCGGCCACGCGGGTGCAGCGCATCGCGACCCAGATCCTCAAGGCGCTCATGGAGGCGCACTCGCTCGGCATCGTGCACCGCGACATCAAGCCGGCGAACGTGTTCCTCTGCGATTTCCAGGGCGAGACCGACTTCGTGAAGGTGCTCGACTTCGGCATCGCGAAGGGGACGGGGCAGGGCCCGCTGACGCGCAGCGGCCAGGTGGTCGGCACGCCCTCGTACATGTCGCCGGAGCAGGTCTCGGGCCTGCCCATCACGTTCGTGTCGGACCTCTACGCCGTGGGCCTGGTCATGTCCGAGGCGATCACCGGCCTGCCGGTGTACCGCGGCGCCTCTGGTCCGGAGATCATCGCCGCGCAGGTCTCGCCGGCGCCCGTCCCGCACGAGCCGCTCGTGTTCGAGTCGCCGCTCGCGCCCGTCATCTTCCGCGCCACGCAGAAGTCGCCGGGCCTCCGCTACGCGTCCGCGGCGGAGATGCTCGCCCACCTCCAGGCGCTCGCGCCCACCCCGTCCAGCCCGGGCCTTTCGGTGTCGGCCTTCGGGGATCCGTCCTCGCCGGTGCCGGAGCCCTCCAGGTCCGAGCCTCGGGCGTCGGTGGCCGGCCTCGGGCACGCGCCGACCGCAGCGGCACCCCTGCCGCCCACCAACCCGCCGATGACCCTGACCGACGCCGCCCGTGCACCAACGGCAGCGGCGCCGGCGCCCGCCCTCCCTGCCCCCTACTCCGTGCGCGCCCACACCGCGGCGTGGGCCGCGCCCACGATGACCCCGCAACCGGCCCTGCCTCCCCCCATCGACCCCGCGGCAGCGAAGAGCGATCCGCCCTGGGTGCTCATCACAGCGCTCTGCGCAGGCGCGTTGCTGATCGGGGCGACCGTCGTGGCCGTGCGCATGCTCAGCGCCCAGCACCCGTTCTCGGGCCCGCCGGCGCAAGGGCCGGTACACCGATCGCTGCCCCGGGTGCGGCCGGCCGATCTGACCGTGCCGATGATCATCGAGCGCGCGAAGGACGCGGGCTACGAGATCGTGAACAACACGGAGAACGCCTCCGGCGACACGAGGGTCTTCGACATCGGGGTGAAGCAGGGCGGGCGCGTCGGCATGGTCCTCCTCGTGCGCTGCCGGAACGTCGATACCGCGCGGACGCTCGAGGACGGTTACAAGAGGCAGAGCAACTACGTGGCGGTACGCGAGGGCACGACGGTGCTCGCGACGATGATGGCCAACGGCGCGGAGCCCGGCAACGCCCGCGCGAGGGAGCTGCTCTCCGCGATCCTGCGCTGAGCGCGGCGGGATCGTTCTGTCGGGCGCGAGCACGCGCACGAGCGCGAGCGGGAAGGTCAGCTGGAGGGTGGGCGGCGCAGGCGGGGAGGCACGCGGACGGTGAAGGTCGAGCCCTTTCCCTCCTCGCTCTCGACCAGGACCTCCGCCTCGAGCATGCGGGCGAGGGTGCGCACCAGCGAGAGGCCCACGCCGGCGCCGCCGTATGCGCGCGAGGTGGAGCCGTCCACCTGGTGAAACGCCTCGAAGATGCGCGAGCGCTCCTGCTGCGGGATGCCGATGCCCGTGTCGCTGACGGCGATCTCGACGCCCTCGCCGGCGCGGCGCGCCGCGATGGTCACGCGCCCGCCCTCGGGCGTGAACTTGATCGCGTTCGCCAGCAGGTTGACGAGGATCTGAGCGAGCTTGCCCCGGTCGGTCTCGACCGCCGGCAGGTCGCTCCCCACCGCCACGTCGATGGTCAGCGCCTTCCTCCCCAGCATCGAACGCCCCGTCGTCGCGACCCGATCGACGACCTCGCCCACCGCCACTTGCGCGATCGTGAAATCGATCCGGGCGGCCTCCGCGCGCGCGAGGAGCAGGAGCGTGTCGATGAGCTCGAGGAGGTCTTCGCCGACAGCTCGATGCCCGCGATGCTCTCGTGCTGCCGGTCCGTGACGGGGCCGTAGATCCCTGCGCGGAGCAGGTCGGAGAGCCCGAGGATGCCGTGCAGGGGCGTGCGCAGCTCGTGGGTGACGTTGACCATGAACTGGCTCTTCTCGCGGGCGGCCTCGGTCAGCTCGCGTGCCCGCTCCTCGAGCGCGGCCTCCTTGTCGCGGAGCCGCTGCACGATGATCGCGATGTACGCCCCGGGGGCGAGGGTGCTCACCCCGAAGGCCACGAGGAGCGTGACGACGTAAGGGACGGAGAGCCGCCCCGCGAGCTGGTACGGGGTGGGCAAGAGCGGCAGGACGCCCGAGAGGACGAGCACGCTCATCGCGGAGAAGAGCACCAACGAGGCGGCGATCGTGACGACGGTCAGGCCCACGTTGGTGAGCAGCGCCATGACCGCGATCTCGATGAAGTAGATCGGCAGGAGCGGGCTGTGCGGGCCGCCCGTGAGGTAGACGGCGCCCGTCATGACCAGGAGGTCCGCGGCGATGTTCAGGGCCGCGAACGCGAGGTGGGCGACGCGCGCGCGCAGCGTGATCCAGGAGAGCGTGTTGGTGGCGAGCTTGGCGGCGAGCAGGGCCGCGATGCCGGGCGACGCCGGGATGATGCCGTGATGGGCGGCGAACCAGGCCACGGCGCCGAAGACGATCGTGGTGCCGTAGCCGGTGTAAATCCCTGCCTGGACCTTGGCGCGGCTCTCCTCCCGCCCCATCTCGGCGACGAACGCCGGAAGCTTCATGTGAACGCCCGTGGCGGGGGTTTGGGGGTCTCCCCCATGCGGGGGTTCGGGGGTCTCCCCATCGTGGACGCCTCAGGCGAGGAGCGGTCTCGTGGGGGGCGGGGCGAGCAGCTCGTGGATGCGCTCCATCATCGCCGTGACGCTGAACGGCTTGACGAAGTACCCCTGGGCACGAAGGTCGATCGACGCGTAGGCCTCGGAGTACGTGTCGCGGCAGACGGCGCTCATGAAGATCACCGGCACGTCGCGCGTGGCGGAGGCGCGCTTGATCTCGAAGCAGACCTCGAACCCGCTCTTCTGCGGAAGGAGCACGTCGCAGACGATCAGAATCCGGCCGCTCCCGCGCGGCCTTCTCGACGCCCTCCGGCCCGGTCCGCGCGACCGAGACCTGGTAGCCGTGGGCGGTCAGGGCATCGACGACGATCTTCTGGCCGATGGGATGGTCCTCCACCACGAGGATGCGCTTGGGGACGGAGGTATCCATGGTCGGAAATGTAGCTTCGCCCCCTCCCCCGCGGCAAGCGCCGCCGGGGAGGGGTTCGGCTGTGTGTCGGGAGAGGGCGCACCTTCGGTGACGTGATCACCAGGGGCGATCGTCTTCTTCGGCGGCGCTCGCGGGGTGCTGGGCGGCGTCGGCGCAGAGGTGGGCGACGTGCCGTTCCCAGGCAGTGCCAGCCGACAGGCGGTCAGCGGCACGGCGGGCGTGGGCGTGGCAGCTCGCCGAGGCGATGGCCGAGCCGTAGCCACCGAAGGTGCCCAGGGCGAAGAGGGCGATCAGGAAGCGTCGAGCGCGCATGGCATGTCTCCTTGGTCTGCGATCAGAGGGTGTGGGACGCGCCCGAGAAGGGGCCGCGGAAGAAGCCGGGGCCAGACTCGATCAGGTCGGCGAAGCGCGCGCGCTGCTTCTCGTCGAGCGCGTCGTGCACCTTGGCGACGGCGCCGACGGCCGCCTTGCGCATCGCCTCCAGGGCCGCGTCGTGCCGGGCGAACATCTCGCCGAAGAGCACCTCGTCCACGCCCGGCGCGCGCATCGCCTTGGCCACGTCGGCCCGCGTCGCCCGGAGCTCGCCCCGCGCGGACCGCGCCGCCTCGCGCATCTCCTCGACCGCGGCCAGGATCACCTTCTCCTGCCCCGGCGTCGTCTCCAGCCGCTGGAAGAGCCCGCGCAGGAACGCGCGCGGCCCACCCCAGCCACCGCCCCAGCCGCCCTCCTCGCCGGCGTCGTACCCGTACCCGCCGCCCCAGCGCCGCCGCCCCCAGCCGCCGCCGTGACCGCCGTATCCAGAGCCCCCGCCGTAGCCGCCTCCGCCGTATCCGCAGCTCCCGCCGTAGCCGTAGCCGCGGCTCCACCGCAGGGTCTTGATCAAGCCGATGAGGCACACGGTACCGATCACGAATCCGAGCATGGCGAACCTTCCTCCGTCGGACGCCATTTGCTGCCGCGTCCCATGAGGCGAGAGGATGCGTCCGGGTTGTGAAGGGACCGCACGAAGGGGCGTGAAGAAGGGTTAAGCTCGGCGGAATCCCGGCGGGCGGGCCCGGCCGCTCAGCCGAATCGAGCGCGCGGCCGAGGAGGCCGCGACAATCTCGGGATCACGAGCGGAAGCACCGCCCCGCCAATCCCCAGCAGCAGGAGCAGCACGTCCCAGCCCGGCCACGGCGCCCGCCACCCCACGAAGGTACCTTCGAAGGCGTTCACGGCCGCGGCGCCGAGGCTGTAAGCGGCGAGCGCGCCGAGCACCGAGGGCGCCCCGCGGCGGACGATCGCGGCGGCCTGCGCCGGCTTGCTCCACGTCCCCTGGATGCGCTCGCGCAGCGCGAGGAACAGCGGAGGGCCGAGCGCCGCGGCGACGGCGGCGAGCACCAGCGCCGCCTCGCTCCCGTTCAGCGACTCGCCGTGGGCGTGCGCCGCGCGCACGAGGCCGGACACCGCGGCCGCGAGCGCCCACGCCGCCCAGGCGAACGCCGCGCAGAGGAGCGCGTCCAGCGCCGAGCGCGGCGGGGGGTATGGGGGTCTCCCCCCATCGCAACCGGGCGCGCGAGCCAGTCGCCCGCCGCGTCGGGGATCGTCCTGTCGGGGATCGTCTTCTCGACACCCCCCGGCATCGCGACGAGCATCGCCTGCGCGCCGCCCGGCACGTCGCAGCGCGCGAGCGCCTGGCCGAGCTCGTCCATGGTCGCGAAGCGCTTGTCCGGGTCGCGATCCATCGCGCGGAGGATCACGCGCTCGAGCGGCTCGGGCAGGGTGGGCTCGAGATCGCGCGGGGGCAGCGGCGCGCCGGCGAGCACGGCGAGCAGGGTCTGCGCGGGCGTCTCGGCGTCGAAGGGCCGCTGGCCGGTGAGCAGGGTGTAGAGGATGGCGCCGACCGCGTAGACGTCGGCCCGGTGATCGACGCGATCCCCGCGGGCCTGCTCGGGGGGCATGAACGAAGGCGTCCCGAGGACGGCGCCGGCCTGCGTGAGCTGCTTGCCCTCGCGGCCGTCGAGCCGGGACATGCCGAAGTCGAGGACCTTGGCGATCGGGGCCGCGAGGTCCCCCGTCAGGAAGACGTTCTCGGGCTTCATGTCGCGGTGGATGATCCCGCGCGCGTGCGCGGCGGAGAGCGCGCTCGCGATCTGCAGGGCGATGCGCACCGCGCTCCCGACCGGCAGCTTGCCCTTCTCGATCAGGTGCTCGCCGAGGCTCCTTGCCCTCGAGCAGCTCGGTGACGAGGAAGGGTCGCCCGTCGGGCGTGCGGTCGACGTCGACGATGCTGACCACGTGGGGGTGCTGGAGCGACGCCGCGGCCTCGGCCTCCCGCGCGAAGCGGGCGAGGATTCTGGGGCTGCCGGAGGTACTCCGGGTGCAGCATCTTGACGGCGAAGCGCTTGGCCGGGATGCGCGTGTGCCGCGCCTCGAAGACCTGCCCCATCGCCCCTTCGCCGAGCACGCGCCGCACGAAGTACGTCCCGCTCAGGGTCGTGCCCACCGTGTCGTCCGTCGTGACCAGCGCCGTGCCGTCGCGCGGGCAGGCGTTGAAGGACAGGGCGTAACGCGCCTCGCACGACGGGCAGAGCTTGTCGCCCTCGCCGCCCACACCGCCGACCTTCGTCTGGTACGACCGGCCGGCTGCGTCCTGTGCGGGGTAGATGCGGACTTGATCCTCGGGCAGCGGCATCGCTCTTCAGCTCCTCCGCGCGCGCCACAGGGCGACGGAGAACGCCACGAGGCCGAGCAGGACAGGCACGGCGAGGGTACCGCCGTCGACGGCAGCGGCATAGTCCGGGGGCAGCGCCGGGCCAAGGAGCGAAAGCCCGCGGGCGCCGAGAGCGAGCACCGCGAGCGGTACGACCCCGGCCAGCACCTCGCCGATGAGCGGATCATCCCCGCCGCAGCCCATGTCCGCTTCGACGAGCGGGATGCCCGCTTCGAGGAGCGGGATGCCCGCTTCGACGAGCGGGATGTCCGCTTCGAGGAGCGGGATGCCCGCTTCGAGGAGCGGGATGCCCGCTTCGAGGAACGGGATGTCCGCTTCGAGGAGCGGGATGCCCGCTTCGAGGAGCGGGGTGCTCGCTTCGAGCGAGTGGGGTGCCCGCTTCGACGAGCGGGATGTCCGCTTCGAGGAGCGGGATGCCCGCTTCGAGGAGCGGGATGCCCGCTTCGAGGAACGGGATGTCCGCTTCGAGGAGCGGGATGCCCGCTTCGAGGAGCGGGGTGCTCGCTTCGAGCGAGTGGGGTGCTCAAACCGCGACCTCGACCGGGACCGCGACCTCGACCTCGACCTCGACCGCGACCGCGACCGCGACCTCGACCGCGACCTCGACCGCGACCTCGACCGCGACCTCGACCGCGACCGCGACCTCGACCGCGACCGCGACCTCGACCGCGACCTGGACCGCGACCGCGACCGGGACCGCGACGCACGACCGCGACTGCGACGCGCGACGACGACCGAGCGAGGCAAGAAAGGGCAACGTGATGCGGCAGGCCGGATTGGGCGAGGGCGGATACGGTGGCGCGTCCTGCGTGAGCAACAACTTCGAGGAGGAAGGCAGCTGCCCCAAGGTCACCTGCCAGATGGTCCTCGATTGCATCGCGATGCCCACGGCGGCGTGCTGCGGCAACACCGGCGCGGACTTCAACACCGGTCAGGCGATGGCCTGCGAGAAGGCGGGGTTCTCGACGAGCGTGCCTGCGTGCGCCAGCGGCATGGGCACCGGCGTGGGGGCGGGCGGCGGCACCGTGGCGGACGGCGGGTTCTGACCGCGCCAATCTCAGGCCACGTCCGTCCCACCGTCGAGCCGCACCACCCACAGCACGACGCCCGGCTCGATTCCCGCGGCCTCCAGGCTCGTGCCCCCCTCCCCCTCCTGCTCCAAGAGCAGATCCCCCGTGCGCGCCTCGACCAGCGCCCACGCCTTGCCGTACGTCATCGGCGGGAGCTTCGCCCCCGCGCGGTTCAGCGAGCGGTAGATGCGCGCCACCAGGCTCGCGAGGTTCTTGTGCACGTCGAGCGAGAGGCTCCACAGCTCGCTGGTCTCGCCGAGCACGCGGCGCGGGTCGACGATGACGAGGCGGCCCCCCGCCTTCGCGCCCAGCGCGGGCACGCCCGAGCGAGCGACGCCCGGCGTCTGGGAGCGAGGCGTGGCGCCGCTGCTCGGCGGGGCGGAGGCGAGGGTTCCCGAGCCCGCGTGCTGCGTCTCGTCGTCGCCGCGGACGGGCGTGACGGGATCCGGCGCGACGACGACCCGCGGCCTGGACGGGGACGGCGGGGTCGAGGCCGGGGAGACGGCGGAGACAGGGCGCGGGTGCTCGCCGGAGGGGACGAGGAGGGCGTCCGAGAGGGCGCCGGTCGGCGTGAGGCGGCGGATCGCGTCGAGCATCGCCTCGGCGCTCGGGTAGCGCGCGTCCGGGTGGATTGCGAGCGCGCGTCCGACCACCTCGGCGATGCCTGCGGGCACCCAGGGCGCGACCTCCCGCAGCGGCGGGGGCGGCGTGGTGCAGATGGCGACGAGGAGCTGACCGACGGAGGCGAGGTGCTGGTGCGGAGCGCGGCCGGCGATGCAGGCGTAGAGGACGCAGCCGACGGACCAGAGGTCGGTGCGGTGGTCCACGTCACGGCTGCTCTGCACCTGCTCGGGCGACATGTAGAGGGGCGAGCCGAGGATGCCGCCGGTGGTCGTGAGGCCGGCCGCGTTCGTGAGCCCGAGCGGGTCGGGGCGGACCTTGGCGATGCCGAAATCGAGGATCTTCATCGTCACGGCACTGCCCTCGCGCCCCTCCCCGCGCGCGACGAAGAGGTTGGCCGGCTTGACGTCGCGGTGGACGACGCGCGCGGCGTGCGCCTCGACGAGCCCGGCGAGCGCCTGCCACGCGACGCGCAGGGCGCCCTCCGGCGAGAGCGGGCCCGTGCGGTCGAGGAGCCGCTGCAGGTCCTCCCCGTCCAGGTACTCCGTCACGAGGTAGAGGTGCCCCGTCTCCTCGCAGGTCCCCGCGTCGAGGACGCGGACGATGTGGTCGCCGTGGATCGCCCCCGCCGCCTCGGCCTCGCGGCGGAAGCGGCGCGCGCCCTCGCCCTCGGCGTCGAGGAGGTGGCCGTGGAGCACCTTCACGGCGACGCGCTCGCCGGTCTCGGTGTGATCCGCCTCGTAGACCTGACCCATCCCGCCCTGCCCGATCAGCCGGCGGAGCGCGTACCGCCTCGCGAGCGTGGCGCCGATCAAGGCGGGGCCTCGCGCGCCTCGGCCTCGCGGCCCGGGGCGCCGGCCAGCGTCGCCGCGTTGTCGGGCACCTGCGTCAGGAAGCGCTCGCGCCACGCCGGCGAGGTGATGCGGGCGGCGCGCGCGAGCAGGCGTTCCTTCGCGGCCTCCCGGGCCTCGCGCGCCTCGGCCTCGCGTCCCGCCGCGGCGAGCGCCTCGGCGTAGACCAGGCGGACCAGCGACTCGCCCTCCTCGAGCCCGCCGCCGGCGGCGACGAGCAGCGCGTGCGCCTCGCCGGCCGCGGCGAGGCCCTCGTCGACGCGACCCAGAGCCAGGAGGACCCGGGCGTGGAGCGCCGCCGCCGTCGCGCGGAGGGTGGGCGCCGCCGCCGGCACGCGGGCGACCGCGGAGGCCTCGCGCACGGCGGCGTCGAGCTCGCCCGCGGCGAGGTGGATGCGCGCCAGGTACGCGTGGCAGTAGCCCTCCATCCGCGGATTGCCCAGCTTGGCGAAGGCCTCGACGGCGCGCTCCTCGAGCCCGCGCGCCTCGTCGAGCTGCCCCGCCTGCGAGAGCGTGTAGCCCAGGTTCTGCAGGATGCCGGCGCGCAGCTCGGCGAGGCCGAGGCGGTCCGTCTCGACGAGCGCGGCCCGGAGCGCGCGCTCGGCCTCGGCGTAGCCGCCCAGCTCGATGAGGACGTACGCGAGGTTGTGCCGCACGGAGCAGCCGTGGCGCCGATCGCCGGCCTCCCCGAACGCGGCGACCGCGGCCTCGAAGTCGCCGAGGGCGGCGCCGAGGTCGCCGCCGTGCAACGCCCGGAACGCGCGCGCCTGGTGCACGGCCGCGCGCCCGTGCGGATCCAGCGGGTCGGAGGCGGCGACCTCGGCGGCGGCGACCTCGCCGACGCGGGCGAGGAGCGCGTCCGCGACCTCGAAGCGCCCGAGGATCATGGCGCTGGCGGCGCTCCCGCCGAGGCACCGGACCTTCGCGCTCCGCGCGCCCGGGGCGGGGTCCCGCGCGACGGCGGCGTCGGCGAGGGAGATGGCGCGATGGGCGTCGCCGAGCTTCTCGGCGGCGACGACGGCGTGCTCCATGGCGCGGAACCACGCCGCCGAGCCGGGCGCGAGCAGCGCCGCCGCTTCGGCCGCGGAGGCCTCGCTCCGCGCGATGTCGCCGCGCCAGAGGTAGGCCTCCGCCTCGACCAGGCGCAGCGCGCCGAGGTCCCCCTCGGCCGCGCCGCAGGCGGCGCACCGCGCGGCGCGCTCGAGGGCGGTCGCGAGGTCGTTGCCGGAGAGCGCCTCCTCGGCCGCGCGGCGGTAGAACGCCACGGCGCGGGCGGGCTCGCCCCCGCGCTCGAAGTGCTCGGCGAGCGCGGTCGCGTCCGAGAAGCCGCGATCGAACAGGAAGCCTCCGGCGAGGCGGTGCCCCAGCGCGCGGTCCTCGGCGGTGAGCAGCGCGTAGGCCGCCTCGCGCATCAGCGCCTGCGCGAAGCCGTAGGAGGCGCCGCCGGGCAAGGTCCCGTCCTCGCGGCGGACGAGGATCTCGGCGGCGCAGAGCTCCGTGATGCAGGCGACCACCTCGACGCCGGCGCCGTCGCCGCCGAGGAGCGCCTCCACGCCCTCCGGCGTGAAGGCCCGCCCGAACACGCTGGCCGCGCGCAGGACGCGGCGCAGCTCGGAGCCGAGGCCGTCGAGCCGCGCCTGCGCCATCGCCAGCACCGTCTCGGGCAGCTCCGCGCCCTCTCCCGAGACGACCGCGCGCGTCAGCTCCTCCAGGTAGAACGCGTTGCCCCCGGACTTCTCCACGAGCGCGTTGACCAGCTCCGGCGGCGCCGTGTCCCCGAGCGAGAGCTTGACCAGGCCCTCGGCCGCGCGGCGCGGCAGCGGCGGAAGGCGCACCACCTGCGTGGCGCGATCGACCCAGAGCCTCGGGAAGATCTCGGTCACCTCCGGCCGGGCGAGCGCGAGCACCAGGAACGGCAGGTCGACCAGGTTGCGGACCGCGGCGTCGATGAAGGTGACGGTCGGGAGGTCGCCCCACTGGAGGTCGTCCAGCACCAGCACGAGGGGGGCCTCGGAGGCGACCGCGCGGATGAGATCCTCCGCGGCGCCGCGGATCTGGTCGCCCATCAGCAGCGGGTCCTCGCGCGCCGCGGCGAGCTCCACGCTGGCGCCGGCCTCGAAGGGCGCGCCGGCGAGCTCGGCGAGGAAGACGGTGGCGCGCGCGGGCTCCGGGAGCCGGGCGGCGAGGCGGCGGATCCGGTTCCGCCGGACCTCGATGGGATCGTCGTGGGTGATCTGGGCGGCGTGCCGGACGGCGCGGGCGAGGACGGCGAAGGGGGAGCGGGTGCTCATGGGGTCGCCGTGGGCGACCCACGCCTCGAAGCGCTGCCCACGCGCGCGCAGCCGGCGGAGCAGCTCGTGCCGGAGCCGGGACTTGCCGACGCCCGCCTCCCCCGTGATGAGCGCGACGTTGGCGGCCGAGTCCTCCACCGAGCAGGCGAAGAGCGCCTCCAGGAGCGCGATCTCGCGCTCGCGCCCGAGGCAGACGGAGGGCCGGCCGTGGAGCCTCCGCCCGGCGTCGATCTCCTCGATCTCGTGGTGGAGCGCGAGGGTCGCCCCCTCCTGCCGGACGTCGAAGCGCGCGGCGAGCAGGCCCGCGCTCACCTCGTCCACGTGGACGGGCGACGAGGCCCCCCGCGCGCTCGCCGCCTCGAGCAGCCGCTCGGCGCGGGCGAGCAGCTCCCCGCCGGCGGCGCGCCGGACCTCTTCCACCAGGCCGGCGCAGAGGGCCACGGGCGCGCCCCCGAGCGCGTCGCGCACGGCGAAGGCGCAGCGCGCCGCCCGGGTCGCCAGGTCGGTGGGGGCGCCCGCGCCGGAGATCACGATGGGCAGGACGCCGCCACCGGCCGCGCCGAGCGCGCCGTGGTAGCGCTCCACCTCGGCGAGGAGCGCGACGCGCGCGATGGTGGCCAGGGTCGTTCCCGATCCCGTTCCCGCTCCCGTTCCCGAATCGCCGGAGGAATCGGGAACGGGAGCGGGAGCGGGAACGGGAGCGGGTTGCGGATCGCGCACGAGGAGCAGGCAGACCAGGCGGCGCTCGCTGGCCGTGAGCTCGAGGGGCGGCGGGATTCGTCGAGGGCGGGGGCGGCGCCACGCTCCGGCGCGTCTCGAGCGGGCGGAGCTCGACCCCCTCGAGCGCCGCGACCACGGTGTCGGCGTCGGGCGGCCGGGCGGCGCGCTCGCGGGCGAGCATGCGCGCGACGAGCGCGTCGAGCGCGGCGGGCACGCTCGGGCGCAGCGACGAGACGGTCGGCGGCTCCTCCAGGAGCACCTTGAAGCTGTCGGCGAGCGAGGCGCCGCCGGGGAACGCGTCCCGCCCCGTCAGGCACCGGAAGAGGACGCAGCCGAGGGAGAAGACGTCGGCGCGGGCGTCGACCTTGAGCTCGCCGCGCACCTGCTCGGGCGCCATGTAGCCCGGCGTACCGATCATCACCCCGGTCCCGGTGATCCGCCGCTCGAGGTCCGGCGGGCGGGCGATGCCGAAGTCGATCAGGACCGGCCGCTCCAGGGCGCGCTCGACGAGGAAGACGTTGCTGGGCTTGATGTCGCGGTGCACCACCCCGGCGCGGTGCACCGCCCCGAGCGCGCGCGCGATCGCGAGCGCGAGGACGACGCTCTCGGCGACGGAGAGGCCGGCGCGCTTGAGGCGCGCGGAGAGCGTCTCGCCCGTGAGCCACTCCATGGCGAGGTACGGCTCGCCGTTCGCCGTGACGCCGTGGGCCACGTAGCGCACGACGCCCGGGTGCCGGAGGCGCGCGAGCATGCGCGTCTCGCGCAGGAAGCGGCCCGGCGTCTGCGCGGCCGCGTCGCGGATCACCTTGAGCGCGACGGGGCCGCCGGAGAGCCGATCCGTCGCCTCGTACACCCGTCCCATCCCCCCCTCGCCGGCGAGGCGGACCAGCTCGAAGCGGCCGTCGATGATGTCCGCAGCGGACATTAGCCGGCGGAGTATCGAAGCGTTCGCGGCCGGAGTCGAGGGGCAGCGCCAGCGAGGTCGTCCCGCGCCGGAGTCCGGCGCCTCTGACTCAGCTCCCCAATCCTCCGGCGGCCCCCCTCGCCTCGCGGCAGCTCCGCCGTGCGGGCTCCGAGCACGCAACACCGCGCCGGAGCGCGCCCGCCCAACCCGCCGGCGCTGGATCCTGAGCGATTCTCGCCCGGAGAACCCCCAGCGACCTTGCCCAATGGCGACCGAGCTTCCGCGATCGCAACCCAGCTTCCGCGAGGGCGACCCAGCTTCCACGAGGGCAACCCAGCTTCCACGAGGGCAACCCAGCTTCCGCGAGGGCAACCCAGCTTCCGCGAGGACGACCCAGCTTCCGCGAGGGCGACCGAGCCTCCGCGAGAGCCACCGAGCTTCCGCAACGGCGATCGAGCTTGTGCGATCGCAACCGAGCTTCCGCGAGGGCGATCGAGCTGGCGCGATCGCAACCGAGCTTCCGCGAGGGCGATCGAGCTGGCGCGAGGGCAACCGAGCTTCCGCGAGGGCGAGCGACCTTGCGCGAGGGCGAGCGACCTTGCGCGAGGGCGAGCGACCTTGCGCGACGGCAAGCGACCTTGCGCGAGGGCAAGCGACCTTGCGCGACGGCAAGCGACCTTGCGCGAGGGCGACGGAGCTTGCGCGAGGGCGAGCGAGCTTGCGCGAGAAGGATCGAGCTTGCGGGTTTCCAAGCGAACATGCCCGCGGCGGAGCAAAATTGCCCCTGGGAGAACGAAGTAGTCAGCCTGCCGGGGCGCTCCGCGAACGCCATCCGAACCGCGACCGGAATTGAACCGCCAAAGACGCCAAGACGCCAAGACGCAGGAACGCAAGATTGAGAAAAATCGAGTGATGGCGCTGCCTTTCTTCGTCCTATTTTCCCCCTCCGCGTCTTGGCGTCTTGGCGGTTTACTTCTGCTTCTTCGCGCGGAGCTCCCGCGAGCTGCGCGCACGCCTGACGGTCAGGCCGCCCGGGCGAGGGGCTTCACCTTCGGGGGCGGGCTGCCGGCCAGGAAGCGCTGGATGGCGTCCGCGATGCGCTCGGCGGCGCGGCCGTCCCAGCCCTCCGGGATGCGCCCTCGCTTGCCCCGGCCGGCCAGGATGGCCGCGACCTCGCACCGGATACGCTCCGCGTCGAGCCCGACGACCACGTTCGTGCCCTGCGTGACGGTGACGGGGCGCTCGGTGCCGGCGCGGAGCGTCAGGCAGGGGATGCCGAGCACGGTGGTCTCTTCCTGGATGCCGCCCGAGTCGGTCGCGACGAGGCGCGCGTCCGACATGAGGGTCACGAAGTCGTCGTAGCCGAGGGGCTCGATGGGCAGGAGCCCCGGCGTCGCGTGGAGGCGGGGGGCGAGGCCGAGGGCCTCCGCGCGGGCCACCGTGCGCGGGTGGACGGGGAAGACGAGGGGCAGGCGCGCGGCGATGGCGGCGAGGGCGTCGAGGGTCGACGAGAGGGAGGCCGCGGTGTCGACGTTGGCAGGGCGGTGGAGCGTGGCCACGGCGTAGGCGCGGGGGCGGAGTCCGAGCGCCGCGAGCACGCCGGTGCGGCGGACGAGGGCCGCGTAGAGCGAGTCGATCATGACGTTGCCCGCGAAGGCGAGGCGCTCGGAGGGGACGCCCTCGGCGAGGAGGTTGTCGGCGGCGTCCGGCGAGGGGACGAGCAGGAGGTCCGCGAGCTGGTCGGTGAGCACGCGGTTGATCTCCTCCGGCATGGCCCAGTCGCGCGAGCGCAGCCCGGCCTCCACGTGCGCCACCGGCACGCCTAGCTTCGCCGCCGCGAGCGCGGCCGCGAGCGTGCTCGTGACGTCGCCGACCACGACGAGGAGCCGCGGCCGGTGCTCGCAGAGGTCGGCCTCGACGCCGACGAGCGCGGCGGCCGTCTGCTCGGCGTGCGTGCCCCCGCCGGCGGCGAGCGTGATGTCCGGCGGCGGGAGGCCGAGGTCGTGGAAGAAGACGGCGCTCATGGACGGGTCGAAGTGCTGGCCCGTGTGGATGAGCCGCACCTCCATGCCGCGGGCGACGAGCGCGCGCCGTATGGGGGCGACCTTCATGAAGTTGGGACGGGTGCCGGCGACGAGCGCAATCATGGACATCCCGCGGCGAGGCGAGGCCGCTCACACGCTTCGATGTCGGGGGGATTACCGCGGTTGGCCCCCGCGTCAGAACGCGGGCACGCCCTTCACCGGCGGGCCGTGCGGCGGGAGCTGGGCGGTCTCCAGGATCACCTTGGGATGGAACGTGGCCGTCCCGGGCGAGCCCACGTGGCAGCTCCTGCACTTGAGCCTGGAGCCGTCCGCGGCGACGAATTTCTTCACCATCACCAGGCTCATCCACTCGTTCGCCTTCGCCGGATCCCGCGGCTCGCCCAGGATCTTGGCCACCGGCCGGCCGTTCTCGTCGGTGTGGCACGAGCTGCACTCGAGCGGGGAGCCGTCGGCCGGCTTGATGGCCTGCATGAGGTCGACGCTCATCCAGTTGGCGACCTCCTTCTTCGGCGTCATCTTCGGAAAATCGCGCTCCTTCTGCCCCTCGACCTTGGCGGCGTGGCAGTGGGTGCACTCGACGCCGAGCATGGTCTCGACCTGGGCCATGCTCTGGTACTGGTCCTGCTCGCAGCGCGCGTTGCGCAGGATGCCGGAGAGGGGATGCGTGACGGGCGGCGACCCCACGCAGATGTTGGGGCCGGGGCCGGCGGGCGCGGCGGGCGCGGCGGGCGGGGGCGCCGGGGGCGCGCCGCACGCGGCGGCGAACGGCGCGACGAGGAGCGCGCCCGCGCAGATCGTCCTCAGGAAGCGGGAGCGCATGACCGGGCGAAGGTAGCAGGGAGCGCGGCGCGCCGGAAAGGCTCGCACGTTTGTTCGCCTCCCCGGCCTCGGCCCGGTACCGTTCGCACGGCGGCCATGCACGCGCGGACCCTCGGCCTGATCCGGACCGTCGCCGCCGGCGCCCTCGCCGGCGGGCTGGCCCTCGCCGCCCTGCGCGCCGTCCCCCTCCCCTCCCCCGCGCTCGCGTCGCCGCCCCCCTCTTCCTCTGAACCCGTTCCCGTTCCCGTTCCCGTTCCCGATTCCTCCGGCGAGTCGGGAGCGGGAACGGGAGCGGGAACGGAGCCAAGCTCGGCCACCACCCGCGCCGCGTGCCCCGACGACATGACCCTCGTCGACGGCGACTTCTGTCCCTCGCTCCCGTTCACGTGCGTCCGCGCGACCCGCGGCGTCGCCTGCGCGGAGTACATGCGCAACGCGCGCTGCCGCGAGGAGACCGACCACCGGCGCTACTGCATCGACCGCTACGAGTGGCCCAACCGCGTCGGCGAGAACCCCAAGGTGTACGTGGACTGGAACGAGGCCAAGGCCCTGTGCGCGGGCGCCGGCAAGCGCCTCTGCCGCCGGTCGGAGTGGATCCTGGCCTGCGAGGGCCCGAAGCGCCTGCCCTACCCCTGGGGCTTCGAGCGCCAGCCGAGCCCGTGCAACATCGACCGCGCAGCGGTCGACTTCGACGTGTACGCGATGATGAAGGACGAGACGCGCGAGGGCGAGCTCGCCCGCCTCTGGCAAGCGGACCGCATCGGCTCCCACCCCGGCTGCGTGAGCGCCTACGGCGCGTACGACATGTCCGGCAACGTCGACGAGTGGACGGACGACGAGGCCGACAACCCCGGCACGCCCCACGTGTCCACGCTCAACGGCGGCTACTGGGGCCCGGTCCGCGACACCTGCCGCCTGACGACCACGTCCCACGGGCCGACCTTCAAGTTCTACGAGGTCGGCTTCCGCTGCTGCGCCGACACGCAGGACGGCGTGGCCGTGCCGCCGCCCCGGCCCTTCGTGGAGCACGACCCGAGGGACTTCGGGCACACGCACGCCGGGCTCCCGATCCGGCGGTGAGCGGGCGACGGCCTTGTTCGTCAGGTCAGGACGCGCAGGCTCTGCATGTCCCGCTCGATGGGATGCGCAGCGAGCGCCGTTGCGCGGCCACCCGCCTTCAGCGCGGCTCGGCGCAGCTCCTCGGCGCGGTTCTCGCCCAGGATGAATGCGCGAAACGCGCGGGCGAGCGAGCCATATACCGCATCTCGAAGGAACGGGAGGCTCGGGAACCCGGGCACCGCGGTGATGGGGGAGCAGTGTCCGGCGAAGACGTTCACGCCGCCCGCGTGCCCGCGCTGGCCGAACGAGACGAGGTCATCCTCGAGCGCGCGTCCGCGCGTGTCGCACGCGTACACCCATACGCGCGCGCCGGAGAACATCGCGGCGAAGGCAGTCGGGTCGGCCCACGGAGCGCCCTTCGCGGCACCGCGTACGGAGCCCCCTCCGTCGTGCCCGAGGACGAGCGCGATCGGCGTCTCGTGAAGCGCTGCGGCGACGTCCGCGTGAGGTGGATGGGCGGAGTGGAACGCCGCGACGGGAGGGTGAGACGCCGCGAACCAGCGAGCGAACGCGTCGTTGGCCGCGGTCGCTTCGTCGCCCAGGAGCGAGACGAGGACGTACCTCACTTCGAAGGCTCGCCCTGGGCGAGGGAGAGCACGAACGCCTTCGTCGCGGAGGCCACGAACTCGTTGGCGAGGCGGCGGTCGCCCTCGATTGACGCGAGCACGTCCCGCGCGCGGATCGGCTGTCCCTCGGCGCTGACGGAGACGACCGTGTCGGGGCTCATGCCCGACGAGACGAGGTCGCGGAGCGTGTTCCAGTACGGGCTCGGTTCGTAGAAATGGACGACGGCCTCGTCGCGCTTCTTGCGGGCGACGTGCGTCGCACCCTTGTCGTCGAGGGAGACGTCGAAGAACTCCTCTGCGATCGCGAAGAGGTGGTGGTGGGTCGCCATCCAGAGCTGGTCGACGTCGGGCGTCCCCCCGTCGCCCAGCACGCTCTCGCGGAGGACCTTGGCGAACGGTTCCATGAGCGTCGTGTGCAGGTGCGCCTCGGGCTCCTCGATGTGGGCAATGGGGTATGGTGTGATCACGCGCTGGCCGAGCATGAACACGACCTGCTGCTCCCCGGAGCCGAGGTTGCGGAGGGGTAGCTCGCCGTGCGTGGGGTGCTTGAAGCGGATCTGCTTCTCGCCGTACGTGCGGCTGTCGACGGGGAGCAGACCGACGCTCCCCGCCTGGATGCCGAAGAGCCCGGCGCTCGCGAGGCGCCGGCCGAGGCGCTGGGCCGCTTCCCTCTCCTTCGGGTCTTCGGAGAGGAACGCCTGGTAGAGCGCGGTCTGCGGGTCCTCCGAGCCGCCTGGTAGCCGGTACGCTGGGCTCGTTTGCAGGAGATGCTTGACGAGGGTGATGCGGGCTGGAGATTCCACGAACTGGGCAGCGCCTTGCCGGTCGCCGTCGAGCTCCGCGCGCTCGAACCAGACCTGAACGGAGCCGTTGCCGTTGGTCCGGAACACTGCTTCGAGCTCGAGGACGGAGAGGGGGGCCGAAGAGAAGAGCCGCTCTGTCGCGCGCGTGCCGAGGTCGACGGTCAACGCGACGCGGATCTCCGGGACATCGCCGAAGCGAAAATCCTCGGGCCGAAGATCCAGCCAATCGTTCGCTTCCTTGGCGGAGATCGATAGCCATTCGTCGCGCCCCGGCACGCGCAGCGCAGCCGAAGGCAGCGCCGCCGCCCGCAGCACGAGCTGCGCTGCGCGCAGGATGTTCGACTTACCCGCTCCGTTCGGCCCGTGGAGGACGACGATCGGCGGGAGGTCGTCGAGGACGAGATCCTCGATGCTCCGGTACCGCTGGATCGCCAGCCTGCGGATCGCCGTGCGCCTGTAGTCGCCCATGGTTGCGCCGGAGCATACCCCGGCCTCACCCCGGCGCCCAAGCGAGCGGGCCCGGTGCCCCCGCTCGCGCGCGCGGCGCTGCACCCCACCGGCGGAGGGTGTAAAGAGGGGGCGCATGGCGGACACGACGCACGACGACGGCGCGCTCGCGCGGCTACAGGAGAAGATCGACCGGCGCCTGCCGCAGATCGAGGCGGCCCGCCGGCGCACGGAGGAGACGCGCGCGCGCCTCGCGGGGCTCCTCTGCGGTCTGGATCCGAGCGACACGAGCGTCGTCGTCTTCGGCTCGCTGGCGCGCGGCGAGTACACGCCGGGCAGCGACGTGGACTGGACGCTGCTCATCGACGGCCAGGCCGACGAGGGGCACTACAAGGCGGCGCGCGCGGTCGCCGACACGCTCCGGCGCGAGGGCTTCCAGGCGCCCGGGCCGACGGGGGTCTTCGGCAACGTCGCGTTCAGCCACCCGATCCTGCACCAGATCGGCGGGCAGGATGACACCAACAAGCTGACCACGCAGCGCATCCTCCTCCTGCTCGAGTCACGCCCCGTCGTCCGGGCGGAGGCGTACGAGCGGGTGCTCGCGCTCGTGCTCACGCGCTACGTGGAGGACGACCGCGGGCTGCTCCACGGGAGCAAGCGGAGCATCGTCCCGCGGTTCCTGCTGAACGACATCGTGCGCTACTGGCGCACGGTCACGGTCGACTTCGTCTACAAGCAGCGCGACCGGTCGGACGGCTGGGTCCTGCGCAACCTCAAGCTGCGCATGTCGCGCAAGCTGATCTTCGTGAGCGGCATGCTCACGTGCTTCGGCTTCGAGCTCTCCGGCACGCGCGGCCCCTGGCTCGGCGGGGACGGCAAGCTCGTCGTCCCCGAGCTCGTGCGCTTCCTGCGCGATCGCATCGCGGTGCGTCCCCTCGACCAGCTCGCGCTCGCCGCCCTCCGCCCCGCCGTGCGGCCCGAGACGGCGCGCGCCCTCTTCGAGGCGTACGACGCCTTCCTCGGCGTGCTGGCCGATCAGGAGAAGCGCGACCACCTCAAGGCGCTCACCTTCGACGATCTGGACCGGGGCGACGCGCTCTTCCGGGAGACGAGCCAGCTCGGCCACCGCTTCCAGGAGGCGCTCGACCGGCTCTTCTTCGAGGAGGACGCCGAGCTCGGGCGCCTCGTGCGATCGTTCGGGGTCTTCTGATGCGGGTGGTCGGGTACTCCACCGGCGCGCTCGCGCCCGGCGACGTTCCGCGCGCGCTCGACATGCTCCGTGACCACCGCGCACGCGCGGTCGAGCTCTCGGCCCTCCGCGCGCACGAGCTGGGCCCGCTCCTCTCGGCGCTCCCCTCGCTCGACCTCTCGGGCTTCGAGTACGTCTCCGTCCACGCCCCGAGCCGCTTCCCCGCGGCGGACGAGGCGCGCATCGCCGACGCCCTCCTGGCCTCCGTCCCGGCCGGCGTCCCCGTCGTCCTCCACCCCGACGCCATCCACGACGCGACCGTCTGGCGCCGCCTCGGCAAGGCGCTCGCGATCGAGAACATGGACCGGAGGAAGCCCATCGGGCGCACGCTCCTCGAGCTGGGCCGGGTCTTCGACGCGCTGCCGGAGGCTTCGTTCTGCTTCGACATCGGCCACGCCCACCAGGTCGACCGGACGCTGGGCGAGGGCTACTTCCTGCTCCAGGCGCTCGGCGCCCGGCTCGCCCAGGTCCACGTCAGCGAGGTGAGCGCCCGCGGCCGGCACGATCCGCTCAGCCGGTCGGCCGTCGCCGCGTTCCGGAAGGTGGCCGCGCAGGTCCCGCCGGAGGTGCCCGTCCTCGTCGAGGCGCCCCCCGTACGGGCCGGGCGCGGCGGCCATCGACGAGCAGCTCTCCCTCGCCACCGAGGCGCTGTGGCCCACGGCGGCGCTTTCGCCGGACGCCCCGCGCGCCCCCACTGCTGTTAGGATGACGCGGTGAGCGACGAGGTCGTCGGGCAGCGGTACCGGATCCACCGGCTGATCGGCGCCGGCGGGATGGGCTCGGTCCACGAGGCGACCGACACGGTCACCGGGATGCGGGTCGCGGTGAAGCTCGTGACCGCGGAGCTCGCGAAGAACCCGACGCTGATGGGGCGCTTCGAGCGCGAGGCGCGCGCGGCGGCGAACATCGACACGCCGCACATCGTGAAGGTGCTCGACGCGGGCACCGACGCCGCCTCGGGCCTGCCCTTCCTCGTGCTGGAATACCTCGAGGGGGAGGACGTCCAGCAGCTCATCCGCCGGCTCGGCCCCCTCCCGCCGGAGCTCGCCCTTCGCATCGTCGCCCAGGCCTGTCTGGGCCTCGGTCGCGCGCACGACGCGCGGATCATCCACCGCGACATCAAGCCGGCGAACTTCTTCCTGACCGTCGCGAGCGGCGGCCAGCGCGTCGTGAAGCTCCTCGACTTCGGCATCGCGAAGATCGCGCACGATCCGAACGAGAGCCACGCCGAGACGGCGGGGCTGACCCGCACCGGGAGCATGCTGGGCTCGCCGCTCTACATGTCGCCCGAGCAGGCGCGGGGGCACAAGGACATCGATCGCCGCGCGGACCTGTGGTCGATGGGCGTCGTGCTCTACCAGGCCCTCACGGGCCGCACGCCGCACCAGGACACCGACGCGCTCGGCGAGCTTCATCATCGCGATCTGCACCGAGGAGGCGGCCCCGGTCCAGGAGATGTCGCCCTGGGTGCCGCCCGAGGTCGCCGCCATCGCGCACCGGGCCATGCGCTTCGCGCCCGCCGATCGCTATCAGAGTGCGGACGACATGCTCGACGCGATCCGCCCGCTGCTCCCCCAGGGCTGGGCCATCGAGGAGTCCATGTTCCGCCCGCTCGCCGACGCGGACCGGGGCCAGGTGCAGGCGCGCCTCGTCACCCAGCCGGACGCCCCCGTCCCGCGCGGCGCGCGCTCCGTCGGAGGGGGAGCCAGCGCGATCTCCACGCCGGGCCCGGCGCTCTCGGGGCCGATGCCTGCGGGCGCGTCGATCCAGGGTTTCGGCACGACCGTCGGCCAGGGGGGGACATCCTCCGGAGGCGCCGGCTCCGGCGCGCGCACCACCGTCATCGCCGCGGGAGCCCTCGCGGTCGTGGCCCTCGGCGGCGCGGGCGCCTACGTCCTCACGCGCACCCCGCCGGCGCCGCCCGCGCCCCTTCAGCAGGCCGCGGTCATCCCCGCGGTGGCGCCGGTCGATGCCAAGCCGCGGACGGTGAAGGTGGTCATCCTCCCGGACGGCGCCGGAGTCGAGGTCGACGGCGCGGTCGCCAGGCCGAACGACGGCTCCGTCGAGGTCACGGGCGCGGTCGGGTCCGTGCACAAGGTGAAGGTGACGACGGCCGACGGGGAGGTGCTGCGCGACGTGGTGATCACGGAGGGCGGCGCGATCCCGCCGAAGGTGGAGGGGCCCGCCGCCAAGCCCGTCGCGGGCAAGCCGGCGGCGCCGACGCCGGCGAAGCCCCAGCCGGCAGGGCCGGCGCCGGGGCCGAGCCCGCTGCGCTTGCAGCGGTAGGTCGGCGCCCCGCCGGGGGGGTGGCCGGGCCGGCGGGTATTGGCGGGTCTCCCCCAATCGGAATCGGTGGACTACGGCTTCGACGCGCGCTGCGCCTTCGCGGCCAGGTCCTTGACGATGAGCTCCTTGAGCTTCTTGCTGAGCCTGCCGATGTCCTCACTCTTCGAGAATCCAACCATCGGCCGATACCTGCGCGGAGAGGCGCCGGAGCTGGTCGTGGTCGCACGCCGAGTAGAGGATGAGCAGGGTTTCGGGAGCGGTGCGCCGGAGCAGCGGGACCAGCCTGTCGCCGGGCAGCTCGGGGATGCGTACGTCGAGCAGGATGAGGTGCGGCTGGAAGTTCCGCACGGTGTTGGTGACGCCGAGGGTGGAGTCGGACGACACCACCCGGAAGCCATCCCCCCGCAAGGTCCGCCCCACGAGCGAGAGCTGGAGGGGATCATCATCGACGATCATCACGCGGTAGCTCTCGTCAACCATCGATGCCCCTCGCATTCAGGTGCTTCTGGATCGCCGCCAGCAGCACGCTCCGCTCCACCGGCTTCGTCACGTACTCGCAACAGCCGGCGTCACGGGCCTTCTGCTGCTCTTCGCGGCCTGCGTGCGCCGTGAGGGCGATGACAGGCGTCGGCGCCAGCTTGGGGTCTGCCTTGATCTGGCGCGTCGCCTCCCAGCCGTCGATGCGCGGGAGCGACAGATCCATGAGGATGAGGTCCGGCTCGTCGCGGCGCGCGCGATCGATGCCGTGCTCCCCGTCCTCCGCCTCGATGATCTCGTAGATGCCGTCCAAGTAGCGACGGACGATATCACGGTTCTGGGGCGAGTCCTCGATGTAGAGCACGCGAGGCCGCGCCCGGCGCTTTCGAGCGCGGCGCGCGACGATGAGGTTCTTCGCCTGGTGGATCACGCGCTCGATGGCGTCGCCGCCCTTGGCGACGATCTGCGTCAACCCGTTGCCGAGGCGCTCGCGATCCTCCTTGTCGAGGACCTTGCCGGTGAGCACGACGATGGGCAGGTCGGGCCGGGACGCGCGGAGCTCGCGGAGCACCTCGAAGCCGTTCATCACGGGCATCATCAGGTCGAGGATGACGAGCGCCGGCTGGGAGATGCGGGCGCGCATCAGCGCCTCCTCGCCGCTCGCCGCCTCCGAGGTGGAGAAGCCGGATCGCCGGAGGTTCCTGGACACGAGCTCCCGGGCGCTCGGGTCGTCGTCGACGATGAGCACTTCGCCGGCGCTCGGCGTGGCCACGCGCCGGATGACGGCGACGAGATCGTCGGGCTCCACCGGCTTCACCAGGTACTCGCACGCGCCCAGCGAATACGCGCGCCCACGCTCTTCCTCGACGGAGAGGATGATCACGGGCGTGCTGGCGATGCTGGGGCTCGACTTGATCTCGCCGAGCACCTGCCATCCGTCGAGCTTGGGCAGGTGAATGTCGAGGAGGACGGCGTCGATCGGGTGCTCGCGCGTCATGCTCAGGCCCTTCACCCCGTCCGGCGCGATGAGCACGGTGAGCCCGGCGTCCTCGAGGTGATGGCGGACGAGCTGCTCGATCATCACGTCGTCGTCGACGAGCAGCACCGTCCCACCGGGCGAAGCCACCTCCGGCGCGGGCCCCGCGGGCGCCGGCGCGGGCTCTGCTTGCGCCGGCGCCGGCCCGTCCGGCGAAGCCTCTGCCCCGTCGATCGCCCCGGGGAGCGTCACGACGAAGCGCGTGCCCTTTCCGAGCGTGCTCGTCACGTCGACCCCCCCGCCGAGGAGCTTGGACAGCTCGCGCACGATGGCGAGCCCGAGCCCCGTGCCGCCCACCTTGCGCGTCGCCGAACCGTCGACCTGGCGGAACTTCTCGAAGATGTAGGGGAGCTGGTCGGCGGGCATGCCGATGCCGGTGTCCTCGACGCTGAGGATCAGGGTGTTGCCCTGATCGCTGGCGTCGACCACAATCTCCCCGGCCTCGGTGAACTTGGCCGCGTTCGTGAGCAGGTTGAGCATCACCTGGCGCAGCTTGAGCCCGTCCGTGTGGAGCATCTTGGCGCCGTCCGCGATGTTGACGATCACCTCGACGTCCTTGCCCTTGAGCCGCTCCCGCGCCGTCGCGACGCACTCCTCGACGATCGGCTCGAGCTCCACCGACTCCTTGACGATGTCGACGCGTCCGGCCTCGATCTTGGACAGGTCGAGGATGTCGTTGATGAGCGAGAGGAGCGTGCGCGCGTTGGCCTTGATGACGTTGAGGTCGCGGCGACCGTGCGGGGTCAGGCGCGCGCCCTCCTCCCGCGAGAGCAGGTCGCAGTAGCCGATGATCCCGTTGAGCGGCGTGCGGAATCTCGTGGGAGAAGTTGGCGAGGAACTCGCTCTTCAACCGCGCGGCGGCCTCGATCTCCCGGCCGCGCTCCTCCTCGTCGCGCTTTGCGCGGGCGAGGTCGATCGCGAGGCGGTCCAGGTCCTCGTTCTGCTGCCGGATGGTGGCGAACTTCTCTTCGAGCTCGCGCTGGTACTGCGCGCTGCGCTGCTGCTCCGCCTGGAGCGAGTCGATCATCTCGTTGACGCCCAGACAGAGGGCGCCGAGCGGGTGCTTCTCGGGGAAGCCCGCGTCGAGCCGGTTGGAAAAATCGCCGTTGGCGACGTCGGAGAGGACCATCAGAAGGTCGGCGATCCGGTCGTAGACCTCGGCGACGGTCTCCTGCGAAGGCTCCTGAGGCGGGGTTGGCCCCGCCGTCGGAATCGGGGGTCAATCTGTCCATCGGCGCCGATGCTAGCATGGTCGCGCTCGTCCAACGCCCTCATCAGCTCCAGGCTGGACGGCAGCGTGTCGCGTCGGACGCCCCACGAGCTCCGCGAGAGCGCTGCCCCGAGCCACGCCGCTCGGTCCACCCCGAAGCTCGACGCAACGGAGACCCACGACGATCGCGAGCGAGGGGGTACCACACGCTCCTCCCTGCGCGCGTGCCTGCCCACATCGCCACCCCATTCGTTTCGGTTAGGTCAAAAAAATATTGCAATGGGAGAACCGGAGCCTGTAGCTTGGCAACAGGCCTACTCGCGCCATCACGCTTGGTGATGAGCGGCGACCCGCCGCACAGCGGCGAGGTTCCGGGTGACCATTCTTCGGCTGTGCGTCGCGCTGCGCCCTTTCTGGCGGCGCGTGACGACGCCATGCGTGCTCTCGCTTTGCTCGGCGGCAACGATCCGGCCCGCTGCTGGTGAAGTGTCAGACGCCGCGGGAAAGGACTCTTCCGATGAAGACGATCGACAAGGGGAGGTACAACCTCGCGGCGACGCTCTTGGGCGTCGGCGCGCTGCTGCTCGGGACGACCGGGCTCGCCGACGTGCCCGCTAAAGCGGCGTCCTCCGGCAATTACCACAAGGGCTCGATGTCGCTGTCGCTCGCGCGCGGCGCAGCGGTCCCCTTCGAGACGTACGTCCCTGCCCTGCTCTCGAATTGCCAGGGGCAGATGAGCCTCGAATCTCGCCTGGGACGAGGAGAACAACTCGGTGACGGTCAAGCTCAAGGGCCAGCACATCCTCCCGCCCAATCCCTCCGTCCACCGCACCGAGGGGGTGAATTTCTTCCCCAACCCCTTCTCTCCCGAGCCGGCGAGCTTCGACAATGGACGGTATCAGTTCTGGATCATCTCCCCCGCGCAGATGATCACCTTCTACTACAACCCGGTCACGCTGGACCTCCTCGGCAGCCAGTTCGACTTCGCGACCCCGCCGCCGGCGATTCCCCTTCCCGTCCCCGGCATCAAGATCATCCCCTCACCGTTCTGGGAGCCCGACTCCCAGGGCAACGTGAACTTCACGTGGACCTTCGACTACAACAACGTCGTGCGCGGGGATCGCCCCGATCTCGCCCAGATCTACACCACCTTCCCGCCGACGAACCTCTGCTTCGCAAACCCGTTCCGGTACGATCAGACGAACACTCGCCCCTACGTCGCCGCCCCGCGCCCGGCCTCCGAGGCGCTCTCCTTCTCGGAGTACCTCCGGAATGGGCTCATCTTCGATTCCACCATCGAGCCGCCCACCTACTACACCGATCCGCCGCTTCTCACCAACACCGGCACGTACAGCGGCGCGACGGTGATCGGCGGGGGCGTCCCGCGGAACTGGACGATCGACTTCAACGCGGTCTTCATGAACAACGCGCCGCCGATCCGCCCGTTCGCAGGGGCAGGCACGTGCTCGAACTTCTACTCCGGTCAGCATTTCGCGAACATCAACTTCTGCGCCCAGTGAGGAGGAGAGAGACATGAACCGAACGAGCTCGCTCCGCACTCATCCTCGCCATCGTGGGCCCCGCCGCGCTCGCGGCCTGCCAGCGCGCCCCCACCGGGGAGGCGATCGGCATCGCACCGAGCAAGGACTGCTCCACCCTGAACTTCGGGACGTACAACCTCCACCTGGAGGATACGGTCCGCTTCAACCCGACGCAGCCGGGCGCCGACCCCGTCCATGGCCGGGAGCTCTTCGGCCTCGCGGCGGACCTCGAGACCTCGGACCCCAGCCAGGCCCTGTTCCAGGGCCCCTCGCAGGCGTTCGGTGGGACCGTGGTGTCCAACGGGCGGAGCTGCTTCACCTGTCATCGCGGGGTGAAGGCCACCGCGCTCGGACTCCCCGCGCCGCCGATCTCGGCCTCTGTCCCGCTCACGGACCCGCTCTTCACCGGCATCAACGCCGACGCTCAGGGCGACCCCGACGCGATGTACAACCTCGATTCGCTCGGCTTGATCAAGTACCGGCCGATCCGGTTCAACCTCACCCGGCCCGAGTCCGATCCGTACCGGCAGGCGTTCGGCTGGCGCAAGTCCATGCGGCTCGTCAACCTGGCCTTCGCCCACGGCTTCCTCAGCGATGGGCGCGGCCGGGACGTCTTCGAGACCGATCGCGGCGCGGTCTTCGCCCACACGCAGAGCTCGGATGCCCGGCTGGACGACCTGTTCACGCTGCAGAACGGCAACGACATGGAGGCGTTCCAGTTCAGCATCCTGTCGGACCCGCGGCTCGCGGCCCTCCTCAACCCGAGCGACCCGAACTACGCCACGCTCGTGAACGACCCCTTCTACACCGTGTCCATCACGACGGCCGCCCAGGCGCAAGGACGCGACGTGTTCCAGAAGAACTGCATGGGGTGCCACAACACGCCCAACGTCTTCAACAATCTCTCCAACGTCGAGCCGCTCGGCGACGCGACGAGGCCGCCCAACTACCCCTCGTTCGCCCCGGCCGTCGGCAGGCTGTTCGACATCGGGGTGGCCGAGCGCAACCGGTACAACTTGCGCTTCTCCCACGACAACGGCGACGGCACCTACAGCCCGATCGTGCTCCCGGTCGCGAACGAGGACGGCTCGACGACGAAGTTCACGATCACGTACGATCCCGGCCTGGGCCTGCTCACGGGACGGATGCTGGACATCGGGCGCTTCAAGGTCCCGCAGCTCCGCGGCGTCGCCGGCAACGCCCCCTACTTCCACGACAACTCCGCGCTCTCGCTGGAAGAAGTCGTCGATTACTTCAACAGCGACGCTTACAACAACTCGAGGGATGGCCAGCAGTACCCCATCCACATGAACGCGAAAGATCGGACGGCGCTCCTGGCGTTCCTCGCCATTCTGTGATCCTCGCTGCCGTGGTCGGCGGAGTCGCAGTTGATGCGACTCTCGCCCGACGACTGCGCCCCCACCCCGTGGGTCTGTAGTTACCTCCTCGAAGCGGGCGCGGTGATTCCGCGCCGGCTCGCCGCGGGCGCGCAGAGGCGCAGATCACCCCAGCCCCTGTGCTGACGCGGAGGCCGTCGCCGATCTCGCCGAGCGCGCGGTGAGAAGGGGAAGAGGCCCGATCGGCGGCGGATCTTGGCCTTCCGGGAGCGCGACGTCTTCCCCCGGCTCATGGTGCGCGATCTGATGTTGGAGAGCGGCGTGCTCGACAGGATCGAGCTCGAGAAGTACGCCGACACTCGGTTCGCCGAGGCGGCGAAGATCCAGACGGCGTGGTCGTTCGAGTCGGGGGGCGAGCACGCGGAGTGAGCGCCGCGTGCTCCTCGAGCGCTTTGCTCGCTACGTGGCGCTGTGCTCCGCCATGGGCTTGTCCATCATGCCCACCGTGCCGTTCTCCGCCACGGGCTTGTCCATCATGGCCTTCTCTGCCATGGGCTTGTTCATCATGGCCTTCTCTGCCATGGATTTCTCGCCAGTGGTCTTGAACTCCTTGAAGTGCATGTCCCCGTCCCGAATCAGCTCCCGCACCCGGTAGGTGATCTCCTGCCGGCCGACGTCCTCGTTCATGAGATCCTTCTCCAGGAACTCGACGAGGGGGTCCAGGTAATATTGCGAATCCCAGTCGGAGAGGAAGTCCGACCGCATGTGGTACTCCCGGATCAGGGTGGTCCCGTGGTAGCGCCGGATCACCGGATGGATCTCGGTGGGCAGCTTGCCGCGAATGATCTCGTTCGAGTAGGGGTGGACGTGATCATGCGCGACGATGTTGTCGGGGCAGGGACCGTACGAGAGTTGCAGGGTATAGAAGCGGCTCTGGGGATCCGTGCCGGGGCCATAGCGGAGCACGTATTCGTGGTTGAGATCGAAGTTCCACGTCCCCGGCGCGCCGTCCTTGCCAGGGACGATCAGATCGCAGAGGAACCCCACCTGCTGCCACAGGGAGGAGGTGCTGTTCACCCGCTGGATGATGCGGCGAGCGAGGGGCCTCGCGCTCATCTCCACCTCTTCGTGAGGGAGCTCGACGCCGTGGTACCGCGCCTCGAGGATGTGGAAGAGCGAGCGGACGTTGTAGCGGAACCCGTGGACGAAGCCCGATTGAGCTTTCTTGAAATCGAGGACCTGCGTCGTCGTCCCCGCGAAGTAGAGCCCAGAGACGTTCTCCGACTCCCAGGCCCCCGTCATCCTGGGGAAGCGGTCGTTGATGACCAGCTCTGGACGGCAGCTCGCGTCGAACATGCTCGCGTCGAACCTGAAGCCTGTGCACCGGACCACGACGTCGTACTCCAGACGCTCGAAGCTCCGCCTCCACCTCCTTGGCATGCACGGACTGCCATACCACCAGCAGCCGGCCGGAAGGAGCGCGCTCGATGGAGTGCACCACGCCGTCGACGACGCCGTTCTGCGACTTGAGCAGATAGGTGTCCATGAAGTTGTTGTTGACCGCGCGGACGTGCCCTACGAAATGCGACTCCCATGCGAACCTGACGGGGTTCGGGCTGAGGATGTGGATCATCGCCGCCGTGTGAACCATGGAGTCGGCCGTCTCGAAGGCCGAGTTCGCCTTCCCGAGGATGAGGACGGTCTTGTTCTTGAAGTCGGCGGGGTCGATGGAGACGTTCTCGTAACCCGTCGCCAGTTCGATGCCGGGGATGTTCGGGATGTAGGGCCGGCTCACGCCGGTGGCCATGATCAGCCGGCGGGCGGTGAGCCGCACGCCCTCGGGGTTCTCGACGTGGAAATGCCCGGTCTCGGGGCACTTCTCGATGCGCCGCACGCGGTAGCGGTAGCGGATGCGCAGATGGAACCGCTCGGCGAAGTCGTTGAGGTACTTCACGTAGGTGTCCGCGGGAGGGAAGTACTCCTCCGTGTAATGCTTCATCAGCATCGGCTCGGACGGGTCCGTCAGCAACGAGTTCCAGTCGTGCCGCAGGTTGAAGTCGAGCTCCTCCCGCCGCGTGTAGACCTTGTTGATGGAGATCAGTTTGCGGTGGCGGGGATACTGGGCGAAGAACTGACCTGCCTGGCCGCCCGCCTCGACGATGACATAGCTCCTGCCTGCCCTCTCGAGGAAATACCCGAGCTGGAGTCCGGCAGGGCCTGCGCCAACGATGACATAATCGTAGATCTGCTCTTGATCGGTTGCCACGGCGTCCCTCCTCGAGCCTTGTTCAGGCTATCTCTTCGAAGCGCGCCGTAAAATGTCCGAGAATGGCGGCGTGGTGCGTGTATCGCAGACCCTTGAGGGCGGCCGCATTCCGACGGATCACCTCACAGACATCGGCGACGTACTCCAGGTGCGAGTTCGAGTACACCCGGCGGGGGATCGCCAGGCGGACCAGTTCCTCGGGAGCGGGAATGAACTCGCCAGTAGAAGGCTCCACGCGTCCTCGCAGCATCGTCCCGAACTCACTCGCCCGCACTCCACCTTCGCGATAGAGAGCCACGGCGACGGCCTGGCCCGGGAACTGGACCGGCGGGATGTGGGGGGCCAGCGCCTTGGCGTCGATGTAGACGGCATGGCCTCCAACGGGGCGCTGCACGGGGACCCCTCGCTTCTCCAGCTGTTCGCCGAAGTAGGCCACCTGACCGATGCGGTAGGAGAGGTAGGCCTCGTCGAGCACCTCACGCAGCCCGCGCGCGAGCGCCTCGAGATCGCGCCCGGCCAGGCCGCCGTACGTGGGAAAGCCCTCGAACGCGATCAACTGCTCCTTGACGCGCGCCGCGAGAATCGTCGTCGCGACAGGCGATGAAGCCTCCGATGTTGACGAGGCCGTCCTTCTTCGCGCTCATCGTGCAGCCGTCGGCGAGGTCGAAGCACTCGCGAGCGATGTCGCGCACGCTGCGCCCACGCATCCCGGGCTCGCGCTGTTGGATGAACCAGGCGTTCTCGGCGAAGCGGGCCGCGTCGAAGAAGAGCTTGATACCGTATCGCCGGCACAGGGCATGCGCCCCGCGAATGTTCTCCAGGGACACCGGCTGTCCGCCCACCAGGTTGTTGGTGAGCGTGAGCGTCATCAGAGGGATCTTCCCTCGATCCTGGGCTTGGAACAGACGTTCGAGCTTGCCGAGGTCGATGTTGCCTTTGAACGGGTGATCCGAGCGAAGATCATTGGCGTCGTCGATCGCCAAGTCGACCGGGTTTCCTCCGCTGAACCGAATGTGGGTCCAGGTCGTGTCGAAGTGGCTGTTGCTGGGGACGATCTCGCCCTCGTGGATCAGAACCTTGAAGAGCAGGTGCTCGGCCGCCCGCCCCTGGTGGGTGGGGATCACGTGAGGAAACCCGGAGATGTCGCGGACCGCCTCCTCGAAGTGGAAGAAGCTCCTTGCGCTGGCGTAACTCTCATCGCCCAGGAGCAACCCGGCCCACTGATTGTCGGACATCGCCGAAGTACCAGAATCGGTGAGAAGATCGATGAAGATCTCGTCACTGGGGATATTGAAGATGTTGAAATGAGTCTGCTGGAGGCGAGCCTCCCGAAAGCTGCGATCGGGCAGGTGGATCGCCTCGACCATCTTGGTACGCCACGGCTCGGGAAGCTTGATGTTGTGATCGCTATGACCCGCCATCTTAACGATCAATATCCGCCCCACGGCCAGCGCAAGTCAAGACGTTTCCGTCGGCGGGGCAACCGCCCGCGTGTCAGCTTTGCTTGGTCTGCGAGACGGCGCGACGACCGCCGGGGACTTGCGTCGACACGCGAGCCTGGCGCCGGATGGCCCAGAATCCGACGCCTCAGCCAGACGACGTGGTCGTTGCCCTGCTGCGATGAATTGGACGTAGCTTCCGACGAGCCGTCACTTCCAACGGAGCTCGAGGCGTACCGTCTCGGGCCTCGGTTCGGCGAGCGACCAGTTGGGGCGCAGCACCTCCAGACCGGGGACACCGATCGCCTCGAACGTGGCGCCGATGAAGCCGACGGCGATGGGACCGATGTGGTCGAGATCGTCGACACCGTTGAAGAGGATAACGAGCCGGTGGTCGGTGATCGTGTCGATGACGATGCCGCCCCCCACGTGATCGCGCGCCCAGAAATCAGGGAACTTTCGTGCGAACATGCGCGGCGTCAGCACCTTGAGGAGCAGCCTCATGTACGTGGTGAGCGCGAATGACGAGATTGCCTTGCCGCACTTCACGATGAGGTCGAAGGACTCGTCCTCGGTCTCTCCGGCGGCTGCAACGATATCCCAGAGCGTGCACGCGCACGTCCGCGGGAAGAACCCCGTCGGCGTGGCCTCAGCCTCGATGGCGGCGGCCTTGGCCATGCTCTCCGGCGGGACGGCAGCCCCGAGGCCACGGATGAACTTTGCCGAGGCAAGGAGAACGTAGCCCTTCACCTTCGTTTCCGTGCTCATCCCTCCAGTAGTACCACGATCGACGGCGCGACGGGCGGGCAGATCGCGGAAGGCCTCGGCCTGTCCGCTCGCGGCGTCAGGGGGGTGCGCTGAGCCCCGGCTCGGGGCTGGCGAGAGCGTCGGAGCGGGGGTGCCCGGGCTCGAGGCCGAGGCGCCGGCGGATCTGCGCGCGCGCGACGCGGAGGCCGCCGCCGAGCACCGGCCAGATCCAGGAGCCGCCCGCCGACTCGGCGATGAAGGCGCGTGCCTTGGCGGCGTCCTGCAGCGTGGCGGTGAGGCGCCGGGGGTCCTCGAAGTTCGCGAAGAACGCGTCGGCGATCCGCTGGCGAGCGTCGTCGCCGGTGCCGTCGCTGCCGTATTGCGCGATCAACAGCTGCTTACCAGCGTCCGGGATGGGCTCGAGCAGGAGGTTGTTGAAGGTGTAGATCGCCCACCCGCGCTCTCGATAGAACGCCTCGAAGGCCGCTGTCATGAATGCCTCGTCGAAGGGGCGGTCAGCGTGCTCGATGATACGGCCGACGAGATTTCTCGCCATCAGGGTGCCGTTGTTGGCACCTTGCCCGGCGATGGGATCGAGGGACATCGCTGCGTCGCCAACGCAAGTGACGATGCGCCCCGACGGGAGCCGACCCACCGGCCGGCGAATCGTCGGCGTGACCCGCCCGACGAGCCATCCGTGTGCATCGGAGAAGCTCCATGTCCTTGGCCCAGGCGTAATCCCAGGGCATCAAGTCACGGATGACCTGTTTGGCGATGGCGAGCGCTTCGTCGCCCGTCTGGGCGCCCCCGAAGCGGTCCATCGCGCCGCCCGCCTTGGCCTCGAAGAGCACGCTCCAGCTCGGGCCCACGTCCTTGTGGAAGTAGGGAACCCAGAAGGCCTCGCCAATGGGCGCGAAGAAGTTGAACTTGACGGGAAGAAACGGCACGCCGGCGAATCCCATCGGCGCGCCGCGCACCATCAGCATGGCAAGGTTTCGCTGAGGAGCGTCGTAGACGCTGCGCTCGGCGTCGCGCTCGAAAAGGCGGGAGAAGCTCGGCGCGGCCGGTCGCTACGACGGTCAAGTCGTGCTCCGCCGCGATCCGGTCGAGCCCCTCGACGGCCACCGATTGGATGACCACGTGCCCACCACGCGCCTCGAGATCCGCCATCCAGCGGTGAGACTGGAGCCGGACGTCGATCGCCTGGAAGTAGGTGCTGCGGAGCCTGCCGGTGAGCGTGAGGAGGATGTTGTCCTTGGTCGGACAGAACGTCAGGTGCACGCCAGCCCCTCTGGGGGCCAGGTCCTCCCAGTGGTTCAGTCCGAGCTCGCGTTCGTACTGCAAGGTCGGGTCGAAACGCGCTGCCGTCCCGGTGGGACGACTCTCGTTCAGCCAGTGCTCGGCCGTGCGGTCGGAGTAGAGGGTGACATCGTACCCAGCCTTGCGCAGCCCGTGGCCCGTGAGGAGCCCGGTGATGCCGGAGCCCACGATCGCAATCTTCCGCATGCCGTCGCCCCCCCCGAACGCAGCGCTGGACGGTATGCGATGTGACCTACCTTTGCAATCCCGCCGGGTATCGCTCCAGGAACGTCGAAATCACGCCGCTTCCCGGTGCCCGCCGCAAGCCCGAGCTCGACCCTGGGAGGCGGCATGGCGGGCGGTGTCGTCCCGTGCAGACGACGCCACCGTACCCGGAGCGTCAGCGCGCCGGGTCAGCACACGCGCGTCGGGTACGCTTGCGGCGGCGTGCAAACCCCCGACGACGGCGACGAGGTCTTTCGCGATGCCGGCGAGCGCTCCGGTGACGGCGATGAGACGAACGCCACCGCGGAGGAGCTCCTCGGCGACGGTGCAGAGTCCTCCGGCGTCGGCGACGGCTTCTCCGGCGCCGTCGACGGGCTCTCCTGCAACGGCGAAAAGTTCTACGACGACGCCGGAGAACTTTTCGGGATCGGGGCAGAAATCATCGGCACCGTGGACGGGCCCTCCGACGATGGCGAAAACTTCTGCGGCAATGCCGGAGAACTTTTCGGGATCGGGGCAGACGTCATCGGCACCGTGGACGGGCTCTCCGGCGACGCCGAAATGCCCTCCGGCGAGGGCGACGAAGCTTCCGGCAACGACGTCGAGGCTCTCGGCAGCGGCGAAGACGTCTCCGGCGCCGCGAACGAGCTTCCCGGCGACGAGGAAGAAGTCTCCCGCAACGGCGTCACCTCGTCGCGCGAGCGTCGGAATCCTGCGCGGAGACCTTGAACCTGTCCGCGCCGGGCCCAGCTTCAAGCCCGTGGCCCAGGGAATCCACGTCGTGCGGAAGATGCCGGTCAGGACGCCGCGCTCAGACTGATCGCCGGTCTCGAAGAGGCCATCGTCGCGATCGGTGGCGCAGCAGGCGGAGAAGGGGGCGCCGAGACGGGCGGGCATGGGGAGCCGAAGCCCCCCATGTCCGGCCGTACGGCCTCGCGCTATTGCCCCACCGCGATGGTGATGCCCAGCGCGGTGCGGAGCGCGTAGTACTGCTCCGACACGGAGAACTGGAGCAGCTCCTTGAGCTTCTCCTGCGCGGTGAGGTCGCCAGGTGCGAGCTGCTGCGACTCGGCGGCGACGATCTTCTTCGCGATCTCGAGGTCGCCGCAGAGGAGCAAGCCCGCGCGGCACGACGTGATCTCGACCGTCTGGACCCACCGCTTGATGTTCGCCTTCGCGCCCTCGGCGAGGAAGCGCTTCACGACCATGCGGAGCCCCTCGAGCTGGACGGGCTGGATGTACGTCCGCAGCGTCTGCGCGGTGGCGATGATCTGCTTGTCGATGTCGGGGGGCGAAGGCGTGTCCGGCGCGACCAGCTTGATCCCGGCGAAGAGCAGCACCGTCAGCTCCGTCACCGTCGGGAAGAGCGTCTTGATGTAGTGCTCGCCGCGGTACATCGCGAGGTGCTTGCCGACGATGAAGAGCAGATCCTGCGTGGTGAACCCGGTGAGCACGGTCTGCCCCGCCACCGACGCCGGCGGCTCGTTCGCGACCGCGACGAGCGCGCCCGGCACGTCGTTGCGCACGTAGAGCAGCGGGCACTGCGGGAGCCCGAGCACCTGCGCGGCCCAGCCGAAGGTGCGCGCGAGCGTCACCGTCGACGTGGCCGGATCCTGCCGGAAGCGCGGATCGAGGACGGGCACCTCCTTCTTCGCCTTGAGGCTCTCGATCTTCGCCTTGAGCGCCGCGGCGGCGATCATCTCGAAGATCTTCCCCACGTAGAGGCTCTCCTCTTCGTGGAAGAGGTTGCGCGCCCACTGCTCGTTGTCGAGCCGGCCGCGCACCCCAGGCATCCCCTTGGGCCTGTAGTCCTCGAAGAACTGCGTTTCCTCCTGATCCGCCTTGCGCATGAACGCCATGGCGGCAGCCAGGCACCACGCCTCGTCGTACGACTTCTTCTCGAGCTGGAGCTGGTAGAGCTTCCGGTAGGGCTCGAGCTTGAGCGCGTCGATCTTGAGCATCGCGCGGTACGCGCCGATGGCCTCGTCCACGACGCCGCCGGCCTCGTAGAGCTCGGCGAGGATCAGGTGCTCCTGGGCGTCCTCCGGCTTGAGACGCGACGCCATCTTGAAGGCCTCGATCGCCGCGTTCATGTCGGACAGGCGGTCGCGGTAGATGAGCCCCAGCGCATGCCAGAGGCTGTACTCGAGGTCGGTGTTCCCCTTGCCGGCCACGCGGTGCAGCATCTTCCGGTAGGCGCGCTCGAGCTGCTTCCACTCCTTGAGCGCCGTCAGGACCTTGTTGATGCGCTCGAACGCCTCGAGGTAGCCCGGATCGAGGTCGAGCGCCTCGTTGAAGAGGTCCACCGCGCGCATCTGGTCTTCGAGCTTGTCGCGGTAAATTTGCGCCATCGTGAAGAGATAGCGGCTCTTGCGGTTCGGCTGCATCTCCAGGTCGGCGATGCGCTGCAGGATGTCGACCATCCGCTCCCACTGCTGCGTCTTGCCGTAGAGGTCGAGCAGCTTGTGGAGGAGCTTGTGGTCCTGGGGCTCGAGATCGAGCGCCTCCTCGAGCGCCTCGATGCCCTTCGGGAGGTTCTTCTCGTTGTCGATCCACACGCCGGCGATGTCCTGGAGCAGCCGGTAGCGCTCCTGGCCGTCGACGACGTTGTCGAGGATCTGCCGCTTGTAGTGGCAGACCTGCTTCCAGTCCTTGAGCCCGTCGTAGACGGCCACCATCGCGTCGAGCGTCGGCCGGTGCGCCGGCTCGACCTGGAGGGCCTTCTCGAAGTTGTTGATCGCCTGCTTGGCCTGCCCCTGGTTCTGCTTGATCAGGCCGAGCTTGTAGTAGACCGTGGCGCGGGCCTCCGTGTCCTCCTCTTGCGTGTAGCCCAGCACCTTCTGGTAGTTGGTGAGCGCGCCCGCCCAGTCGCCGAGCTTGAAGCAGACGTCGGCGAGGCCACGGATGGTCTCGTGGTCGGTGATGTCGAGCTGGAGCGCAGCCTGGTACGCCTTGAGCGCGCCCTCGTTCTTCCCGAGAGCGCTCAGCACCTTCCCCAGCGTGTTCTGGAGCTTGTGCTGCTCGGCCCGCTCGCGCTTACCGGCCTTCTTCGCGAGCATCTCGGCGAGCGGCTCCGCGCGCGGCCACTGCTCGGTGCTCACGTACTCGTTGACGAGCGGCAGGGCCGCGTCCTCGTTGTCCGCGTCGCTCGAGAGCGCCAGCTCGAACGCCTGGACCGCGAGCTCGTGCTCGCCGAGCATCTCGTCCCGGAGCTTGCCGAGCTCGACGAGGAGCTTCGCCCGGGCGCGGGGCGCCTCGGTGTTCATCTGCTCTTGATCGAGGTATCGAGCGGCGCGGTCCCAGTCGGCCGCGTCGACGGCGATGACACGGAGCGCGGCCAGCGTGAGCAGGTGCGCCGGGTCGAGATCGAGCGCCATCTCCAGGCGCTCCTGCGCCTGGACGCGGTCCCCGAGCTCGTCCAGCTTCTTCCCGATGCGGTAGTACATGTCGACGCGCTGCCGCCCATCGGCGGTCAGGTCGGCGACGCGGGTCATGTACTCGATGGCCTTGTTCGCGTCGTTCTGCTTCTCGTAGAGCTTAGCGAGCGCGTCGAGGGCCGGGATGTTCGTGTCCTCGAGATCGATGATGTTGAGGTACGCGTCGATCGCGCGATCGAGGTCCTGCACCTCCTCGGCGTAGACCTTGGCGGTGTGGCCCCAGAGCTCGATCTTCTTCTGCCGATCGTGCGTGGCGTTGATGTGGCGGTCGTACGTGTTGATGAGCTCGAGCCACTGCCGGAGGCGGCGATAGCAACGCTCCAGGCTGTCGAGGGCGCCCTCGTGGTTCGGGTCGATGTCGACGACCTGCTCCAGCCGCACCGCCGCGAGATCCGGCTTGAGGAACTGCTCCTCCTGGATCCGAGCGATCTTCATGAGGACGTCGATCCGCTCGCGCTCGGTGGTCACGACGTCGAGCTGCATCTCGAGCACGCGGACGAGATCGGGCCACTGCGCGGTGTGCGTGTACACGCGCTCGAGGCCACGCATGGCGAGCAGGTTGGAGGCGTCGACCTCGACCACCTCGCGGTACACCTGCCCGGCCTTCTCGAGCTGACCGAGCGCCGACTCGTAGAGGCCACCCGTGCGCAGCTTGGTCGCGGCGATCTGCTCCGGATCGGTGAGCGCCTTGGCCTTGCGCGTGAGCACGTCGACGAGCTCCGTGGAGAGATCGCGGTCCGTGTAGATGCGCTCGAGCGCCTCGAGGGCAGCGAGGTGGAGGGGATCCACGTCCAGCGCCCGCTTGTAGAACCCGAGGCCCTGCTCGACCTCGTGGAGCCGAACCTCGAGGACCTCGCCCATCTCGGTGAGGATCTCCTTGCGGTCGACGTCCGTGACGGCCACCTCGAGCGCCTGCTGCAGGGTCTGCCCCTGCTGCTGCCACTGGCCCTGCTTCTTGTAGAAGTTGGCCATGGCGCGGCGCACCGAGACGTTGTTCGGATCGAGCTGGAGCACCTGCCCGTAGTAGGGCTGCGCGTAGTCGGGGCGGCCGAGGTCCTCGGCGTACCACTTCGCGAGCCGGAGGCAGAGCGTGATCTTGGGCAGCGCCTCGGTCTGCTGCTGGAGCCAGCCGTTGACGGTCGCAACGAGCTCCGGCCAGCGGTTCGTGGCCTGCGTCATGCGCTCGAGGTAACGGACGACGTCCATGTCGGAGTAGTCCATCTCGAACGCGGTGAGCAGCGCGTCGAACGCCTGGGGCTTGTCGTCGAGCTGCTCCTCGAAGACCTTGGCCACCTTGCGCAGGATGCCGGTCTTCTCGTGCACGTCGTCGCGCGTGTCGAGGCGCGCGAGGTACAGCTCGACGAGCGGCTCGCTGCGGCGCGCGGCGTCGTGCAGCTCCTCCAGAGCGGCGAACGCCTGGTCGTGCGTCGGATCGATGGCGAGGACCTTCTCGTACGCGGGCGTCGCCCGATCCCTCTCGCCGACCTGGTTCTCCCAGAGCGACGCCACCTCGAGGTACTCGCGGATCTTGTCGCGCGCGTCCTCGTAGGCCTCCGCGCGCTGCATCTTGACGTCGATGACCTCGACCCAGCGCTCCTCCGCGCGGAGCAGCCCCTCGAGCGCGGCCATCGCCTCGAAGTCGCGCGGGTTGACCTCGAGCAGCTTCCGCCACGCGTCGATGGCGTCGTAAGGCTGATTCAGCGAGGTCTGGTAGAGGATGCCCAGCTCGCGGTAGAGGGCGACCATGTTCTCCGCGGGGAGGGCCGCGGCGGCGCGATCGACGGTCTGGTGCAGCGCGCTGACGATCTCCTGCGGATCGTTCCGACGGCGCCAGATGTCCGCGATGGCGTAGAGCGCCTCGACGTTCGCATAGTCGATGTCGAGGACGCGGTTGTAGTCGTCGAGCGCAGAGTCGTCGCGGCCGAGTCAATCGTTGAAGAGCTTGGCTCGGCGGAGCAAGATCTCGACGCGCTCCTTGTCGTCGGGCGCGATGTCGTAGTGGCGCTCGAGGACGTCGCACAGCTCCGCCCACTGGCCGACGCGCTCGTAGAGGTTCGCCAGCGCCGCGAGCGCCTCCTGATCCTCGCCGCGCAGCTCGAGGACCCGCTTCCAGGTCTCCACCGAGGCAGGGATGTCGTTGAGCCGGTCGGCGTAGAGGTGCGCCATCTTGGCCCGGATCTCGGCCTCCACCGTGTCCCCGCTGGCGTTCTCGAGCTCACGGTCGAGGACCACCTTCAGGTCGGTCCACGCGCCCTTCTGCCCGTAGATGCGCTCGAGCGCGACGATCGCCTGGTCGTTGGTCTTCTCGAGATCGTCGAAGATGCGCCGGAACGCGACGATCGCCTTGTCGGGATCGGCGAGCTGATCCTCGTACACCTGGCCGAGCCGCCCGTAGAGCTCGATCAGCTCGAACGGCTCCGCAGGAGCGAGGACGCGCTGCTCCAGGGTGCGGGCGAGCTCGGGGTACTGCTGCTGCGACGTGTAGATGCGGTCGAGGTTGTTCAGCGCCTCCGCGTCGAGCGCCTCGACGCTGAGCACGTACTGGTACGTCTCCTCCGCCTTCTGTACGTCGGCGAGCTCCTCCTCGAACACGCGCGCGAGACGCTTCCCGATCGCGGTCTGAACGGCCTTGTCCGCATGCAGCCCGAGCACGTCGGCGTAGGCGTTCGCGAGCAGATCCCAGCCGCCGTCCGTGGAGCCGGCAAGCCGCTCCACCTCGTCGAGCGTCTTCTCGTCGGTCGGGTACTCCTTGAGCGCCCGAAGGTACGCGTTGAGCGCTCCGTCGAGCGCGACCAGGCGCTCCTCCTGTAGCTCGCCGATGCGGTAGTACATGGCGAGCCGCGCCTCGCGATCGGTGAGGTGCGCGAGCTCGGCCTCGAGCACGCCGGCGAGCTTGTCCCACTCGCCCGACGCCTGATAGAGCGGCTCGAGGATCTCGCCGATCTCCATCTGGTTGATCCCCGCGGAGAACAGGCCCTCGAGCGCCTCGCGGGTGGTCACGTGATCCGGGCGCCGCAGCGAGGACCTCCTTGTACGCGCCGATGGCCGCGGAGAGATCGTTCAGCCGCGCCTGGTAGACCTGCCCAAGGCGGTACTTGAACTCCAGGATCTCGTCCGGGCTCTGCCCGATGTCGGCCTCCCGCTTCAGGATCTCGACGAGCTCTGCCCACCGCTCGGTGAGCGTGAACAGGCGATCAAGCGCGGAGACGGCGGCGTGGTTCTCCGGCTCGACGGCGAGCACTCGTCGATAGCGCGCGACCGCGTTCTCCACGTCCTCGAGCTGGGTCTCGAAGATCTTGCGCCAGCCGCAAGCCGAGCTCGACGAAGCGGCCGTGTCGTCGGAGAGCTTGTCGAGCTCCTGGTCGTAGAGCGCGGCGGCCTCCTTCCAGCGCGTCACCAGCATGGCGAGGCGCTCGAGGTTGCCCAGCGACTCCTCGTTGGCGATGTCGTACTGGACCGCGCGCGCGTACGTGTCGAACGCGGCGCCGTGGTCCTGCAGCATCTCCTCCTGAAGCCGCGCGATGCGATGGAGCAGCTCGACCTTCTGGAATGGATCGTCGGCGGCCTTGACTTGCACCTCGAGGACGCTGATGAGCTTGTTCCACTCGCTGGTGGCGTCGTAGATGGGCTCGAGGACGAGCGCCGCGCCGAGCGGATCCTTCGTGCCCGACTTGATGCTCTCGAGCGCATCGAGCGTCGGCTGGTGGTCGGGCATCTGCTGGAGCAGATCGCGGTAGAGCTCGATCGCGCGCGAGATGTCCTCGAGGTGCTTCTCGTACAGCTCCGCGATCCGTACTGGTAGCTGATGCCCTCGGCCGGGTCGGTGGCGAGTCTCGGCCTCGTGCTGGAGCACGCTCGAGGAGCTCGGCCAGTTCTTGCGCCGTCTGGTAGAGGACGTCCAGCCTACCCAGCGCCTGCAGGTCGTCCGGGTCGAGCTCCAGAACGCGCTGGTAGGTGTCGATCGCGCGCGCGACGTCGTTGAGCTCGCGCTCGTAGACGGCGCCGATCTGGTAGTAGATGAGCTTCTTCTCCTGCGGACTCGTTCATCAGGTCGGCCTTGCGACCGTAGACGGCCAGGAGATCGCTCCAGCGCGAGAGCGCGAGGTAGAGCTTGATCAGCGCGTCGATGGCGTGGAGATCCTCGGGATCGAGGTCGAGGATCTTGCCGTAGACGGCGATGGCCTGATCGTGCCGCTCGAGGACGTCCTCCTCGATGGACGCGGACTGGAAGAGGGCGGCCTTCTTCTCGGCCAGCTCGTCGAGGATGTCGGCCTTCTGCTGGAGGACCTCGGACAGCTCCTGGTACCGCTCGGCGGCCTGGAAGATGCGCTCCAGCGACTCGGCGGCGGGCAGGTTCTTCGGATCGATCTCGAGGACCTTGCGGTAGTGGCGGATGGCGCTGTCCAGGTCCCCGATGTCCGACTCGTAGACGCGCGCGCTCATGGAGTAGAGCTGGCTCGTCAGCTCGGTGTCGGATTGCTTCGCCGCGAGCGTCTCGAAGACACGCGCCAGATCCGCGAAGCGACCGGTTGCGCGGGCCAGGCGGTCGAGCCCCTCCTGCGTGGCGAGGGAGGCCGGATCCTCCGAGAGGGCGCGCGCGAAGGTGTCGAACGCCGACGAGGGATCGCTGCCTGCGTCCTCGTACAGAGAGGCGATCTGGTGGAGCAGCTCGACCCGGCGCCCCGGGTCTTCGCTCCGCCGCACCTGCACCTCGTGGACGCCGATGAGCTTCTTGTAGTCGCCAGTCGCGCGGTAGAGCGGCTCGAGGATCTCCGCGATGGCGAGCTCGTGCTCGGGCATCTGCCCGAGGTGCTCGAGGGCCGCGAGGGCCTCGGCGTTCGCCGGCTCACGCTCCAGGACTTGGCTGTAGATCTCGATCGCCGGCTCGATCTGGCTCATCTTCGTCTCGCGCAGCGCCGCGAGCCGGAGCATCAGCCGAATCTGCTCGCCTTCGTCGTACGCGAGCCGGAGCTGGACCTCGAGGTTGTCCGCGAGCTCCTCCCACATCGACTGGCGGGTGAAGAGGCCGTCGAGCGCGGCGAGCGCGATGCCGCTGCTCTCGTCGAAGCCGAGCACCTCGCGGTAGGCCGCGATCGCGTCTTCCGGCTTGTGGAGGCGGTTCTCGTACACCTCCGCCATCTGCGCGTAGAGCTTTTCGCGGTCGGCGTCGTCGGCGGCGAGCTCGATACGGCGGCGGTGGATGCCGACGAGATCGCTCCAGCGCTCGGTCCGCTGGTAGAGCGCCTCCATCGCCGCGAGGGTCTCCGCGTCCGCCGGGTCGATCGCCAGCACGCGCAGATAGTTCTGCGCCGCCTCGTCGATCTTGCCGAGCCGCTCGTCGATGGCCGCGAGCCGCATCCAGTACCCGCGGGCGAGCTGGGCGTCACTGATGGCCTGCGCGATCTCGCTGAAGATGCCGTCGAGCTTGTCCCACGCGCCCGCGCGCTCCGCGAGCTCCTCGAGCTCGGAGCGCGTGTCCATGTTGGCCGGGTCGTCCTTGAGCGCGCTCGCCTCGGCGTCGAACGCACGCGCGAGATCCTTCAGGTGCTCGGAGGCGGTGCGCGCGATCTTGCGCAGCAGACGCACGCGGTTGCCCACGTCGTCTGCGGCGGCGGCGAGGATGTCGAGGGCGTGGATCAGCTTCTCCCAGTCGGAGCGTGCCTCGTAGATCTCCTCGAGGATCCCCGCGGCCTCCGCCCGGAGATCGACGTTCTCGAGCATGGCCTCGAGCGCAGCGCGGGCGGCGTCGTTCCCGGCGTCGAGGAGCAAGATCTCGCGATAGTTGGTCGAGCGCGCCGGCGGGGTCGCCCAGGTGCTTCTCGAGCGTCGCGGCGAGCCGGACCTTGAGGTCGACGAGGAGGGCCTCGTCGTCGACGATCTCGATGCGCTTGCGCAGGACGTCGGCGTACTCCTCCCACTTCGACTGCTCGCGATAGAGCTTGTCGAGCGCGGCGAGCGCCTGCGCGTCCATCGGCTCGTCGTCGAGGACCTGGAGGTAGGTCCTCACCGCGCTGTCCGCGTCCTTGAGCTCGTTCTCGTAGAGCTCGGCGATGGCGTACAGGATTGGGCGACGCTCGACGGGATCGAGCGTCAGATCGCGCTTCTTTTCGTAGATCCCGAGCAGCTCGGCGAAGCGGCCGGTGTCCCGGTAGAGCTGCTCGAGCGCCGCGATGGCCTCTGCGTTCTCGCCGTCGACGTCGTACACCGCGCGGAACTGGGCGAGCGCGTCGTCGATCCGCTTGACCGCGTCGCGGAGCACGCGGCCGAGGCGAAGCCGGAGCGCGACGGCGAGCTCGTGATCGACGGCCTCGTCCGCACTGGCGATCGCGCGATGGAACGCGGCGATGAGCGCGTCCCAGCCGCCCGTCGCGCGGGCGGCGCGCTCCACGTCGTCGATGCACTGCTCGGTCGCCCGGTGCGAGCTCGAACGCCTGGAGGTAGCGCTCGAACGCGCGCTGCGGATCCTTGAGCTTCGTCTCGTAGAGGCTCGCGGCCTGCCGGTAGAGCTCCAGCTTGGTCGCCGCGTCCTGATCGTGGAGCAGCTTCACCTCGATCGCGCCCGCGAGGCCCTTGGCGTTGCCCGCCTGCTCGTAGAGCGGGATGAGCGCCTCGGCGGCGGCGAGGTGCTTGGCGTCGATCGTGAGCACCTTCTCGTACGCACGCGAGGCGCGATCAGGCTTGCCCTTCTGCGCCATCCAGAGCTCGGCGATCTTCATCAGCAGGCTGATCTTGGCCTGATCGTCGGTCTCCTTCGCCTCCTGCGACTCGAGGACGCGGATGAACTCGTCCCACTTGCCGCTCTCCGCGTAGAAGACCTCGAGGTCGTCCCATCGCCCGAGCGTGAGGTACTTCTTCTTCAGAGCCTCCTGGGCCTTGCGGTCCTGAGGGTTCAGCGCGAGGAGCTGGCGCCACGCCTCCACGGCAGCCGTGTCGTCGTTGAGCCGCTCGCCGTACAGCGCGCCCAGCTTGCCGAGCAGCACCTCCTTCGCCTTGGCGTCGAAGGTGCTGTCGGCCTGCTTCTGGAGAACGGTGGCGAGGGCTTGCCAATCCTTGGCACGCTCGTGCAGACCCGCGAGCGCGTTCAGCGCCTCCTGGTTCTCGGGATCGTTGGCGATGACCTCGTTCCAGAGATCGATGCACACCTCGGGCTTCTTCACCCGCTCGGTGGCGAGCTTCGCGATCTCGAGGAACTTCAGTCCCCGCGACGCGCCCTCCGGCATCGCGGCGGCCTCCTTGCGCATGAGGCCGATCAACTTCTCCCAGTCGCGGCGCTTCTCGTAGCTCTGCCGGAGGAACTCGATCGCCTGCGGATGCTCACCGTCGAGGGCGAGGATGGCCTCGTAGCACTTGACCGCCTCTGCCGCGTTCGAGAACTTGGTCGTGTAGAGGTCGGCGGCCTTGCTGTAGTACTCGATCTTCTCCGCGGGCTCGACGACGCCCTCCGCCAGCTCGATGAGCGTCTTGACGTACTCGTTGTAGCGCTTGGCCTGCTCTTGCTTCTGAGCCTTGGCGAGCAGCTCCTCGACGTTGACGACAGGCTTGGCAGACGGCGGCGCCTCCGCGGCGGCCGGCGTGGCGGGCGCCGCGGCCGGCGCGGCGCTCTCCGGTGCGGAGACGAGCGCAGGCGCGGCGGAGGCCGGCGCCACGGAGGCCGGAGCGGCCTGCGCGACCGCCGCGGCGGGAGCCGAGGCCGCGACCGCGACCTGTCCGTCGCCGCCGGCGCTGGCCGCCCCCCGCTCGAGCTTCTCCCCAATCTGTGCCTCGAACGCGAGGAGGTTAGGATGATCGGGCGCGATGGCGGCCAACCTCTCGAACCAGGTGCGCGCGCGCATCAGGTTGCCGACCTGACGCCAGAGCACCAGGCCCGCCTGGGCCACCATGAACGGAGAGCCGGCGTTGTCTGTCGGCGGTCTTCTCCGCGAGCTTGGAGACGCGCTCCCAGTCACCCTGCTTGGCGCCCCACAGGTCGCGCAGGTAGGTGAAGGCTCCCTCGTTGTCGGGGTCGTTCTCGAGCGCCTCCTCGAAGAACTCGACGCCGGTCTCGGGGCTCTGGTGCCGCGTCGCCCAGCGGGCGCCATAGCGGAAGGCGACGCCGCCCCGCTCCCGCCCGGAGAGCCCCGCCAGCACGCGACGCTGCACCTCGACGATCGCAGGACGCGCGATCCTCGTCGATGAGGATCTGCTCGAACGCCGCGGAGGCTTGCTTGTCGGTCGGATCCGCTTCGTAAGCCTGCGCGAGGAGCGCCTCGACGTCCCCCGGACGAGAAGCGCTTCGCGATGCGGGCGGCCCGCATGAAGAGCCGCGCCTTGCTTTGCCGGGCGCGCAGCCTCCCCGGCCTGCGCCAGGATCTCGCGAGACGCGCGCGTTCCACTCGACTCGTCCACCTGGACGTCCGCGAGAGACTCGCGCGCATCTCCGCTGTCGCCTCCCGAGACGCTAAGCGCACGGGCGTAGGCCGCCGGCCGCCTTCTCGTACTCGCCGGCGTCGTTGTGCACGTCGCCCAGCTCGAGCAGGAGCTCCGTGGCCGCCGGGTGCTCGGTCGCGCTCTTGAGCTCGAGCTCGAGCAGCTTCTGCACCATGTTGACTTTGCCGAGATTCCAGTAGATCGACCGAGCCTCGCGGAGGGCCTCGGCGAGCGCCGGGTTGAGCTTGAACGCGTCTTGGAAATGCTTCAGCGCGCGGACCGCGTGAAGGAACTTGGTTTCGAGCACGCGACCGAGCCGCAGGTGGTAGCCCGCCTTCGCGGTCGCGTCGCTCTCCGAAGCGATCCCCTTCTCCAGCTCCTCGGTGAGCCCCTGCCAATCACGAACCGCCTCGAGATGATTCAGACGCTGCGCAAGATCCATAGCTTTTTCGGCCCCGGCCAGCCAGCGGCGCCCCATGGGCGCCCCCGGAAACTTTCGTCCACGATCAACGTCAGGCGCCGCGCTACACCGCGACGGCCACCCTCACTGCAGCGTGCCCCCGAGCCTCGAGACGAGCGACTGCGCTTGCTCGCATTCGGTCTTGTAGGTCGCCGCCTTCGCGCCCTTGCATGCGCGCGCGCTGAAACCCTTGAGCATCGTGATGGCCTCCGCGGACTTCGGCGGCTTCATGCTCGCGTACGCGCTCCCCAGATTCCACAGGATGAGCACCGCCTCCGGACCATCGACGGGCGCCGACGCCTTGGCCGCCTCGAGCTCGGGCACCGCTTCGGCGAGCGAGTCGCGCTCCTGGTAGACCTTCGCGAGGAGCACGTGCAGGTTGTAGACGGCCTGCATGTGAGCCTTATCCATGGCGCCCGGCTTGACGAACCCCTTCGCCTCCTTGAGAACCTGCTCGGCCTCCTTGGTGTAGCCGAGGTCGAGGTACAGGCCGGCCAGCATCGTGTAGTAGCTGATGTTGTTGGGGTCGTGCTCGACGGCCTTGTTGTAGTTCTCGAGGGCCTTCTGCTCGTCGTCGGTCCAGAGGAAGGCGTCGCCGAGCAGCTCGTAGCACTCGGCGTAGTTGGGATCGTTCTGGATGCACTTCTGGAGGGGATCCTTGACCTCCTCCCACTGGACGGTCTTCTTGCGTGCTTGTTGCTCCAGCGCGTAACCCCGCTCGAGCCAGTAATTGGCGAACTTGGGCGCGAGCTGGGTGGCGCGGGCGAGCGTCGACGCGACCTTGTCCCAGTCTTCCTTCTTCTTGTAGGCCATCGCGAGCTTGAAGAAGATCCGGTGGTTCGTCGGATCGATGCGCGTCGCTTGGTCGTAGTCGGCGATCGCGCCCTCGACGTTCATCTTGACCTCCTGGTCGCCCTTGTTCGCCAGGATGACGGCCTCCTGTCGGTTGCGGCTGCAGCCAGCCCCGAGCAGGCTCGTGGCCGCAACGGCGGCAGTGACTACAAATGCGCCCAGCTTCATGCTCGCCCACGCCTTTCTAGTGGAGCCCTTCGAGGAGCGACGCCGGGCCGCGCCTCGATTTGCCCAGGAAATCGTCAAAAAATCTGCGCGCGAAGAGAGGATCGCGGAGTCGCGAGGATAGGCGGACCGCCGCTCCGAAGTCCAGGGGCGAGATCCAGCCAGGTCGGGCCCACGCAAGCCCCGCCCGCCACGCAAACACCACCCGCGAGCGTCTGGCACCGAGCCGCGCCATGGAAGAGGACCGCCCCCGCAAGCTCACGCTCGCGGGGGCGGTGACGGAGGTTGGAGCGGGCAGCGCCGTCCGCGAGGCCGTCGCTCCTGCAGCGCCGCGTCGTTCAGCCTCCGGGGCTGAACATGATCGGATAGGTGACCGTGACGATGCCGCCTTCGGGCTGCGGAAACGACAGCCCGTAGAACGCACGCACGACACACGAGACCACGCCGCCATCCGGCAAGTCCGAGCCGCCGTTGCCGACGTTCGACACTGCGCCGTCACGGCCGATCACGAAGCGAACCGACACGCGGCCCGTCAGGTTCGGGTTGTTGCGGAGACCGTTCTCGTAGCAGAGGCGGAAGCGACCGAAATTCTGGCGAACGATGCGCTGGATGACCTCCGGCGGGAGGCGACCGCTGACCTGCGTGGCGCCCATGCGGACCGACGGGGGCTTCGCACGGTGCGATCCACCGAGGCGACCGTGGCCGGAGCCGAACCCTTGACCCGTCCCGGTCCCGGCGCCGTGACCGAGGGTGCCGATGCCACCGAGACCGATACCCTCACCGCGGCCACCACCGCCCTCGCCGATGCCGGAGAGGCCGAGGCCGCCGGCGCCGAACGACTCGCCGATGTCGTTGCCCCACATGTTGCCGCGAGCCGAGAGCGGATCGTTGCCGAGCGAGTCATCGCGGCCCCACGGGGCGGTCGGGGCGTTCGGATCGCCGCCGGCGCCCGAGTTGAGGAGGCCGATCATGCCGAACTCCGCCGCATCCCGGAGGGCGGCCTGCCTCGCGATGTGCGGGTCGGCGTTGTCCGAAGGACCCTGGACACCGTACCGGTTGCCGGTCGCCTTGGTGTTCGGGTTGCCCATCGACCCTTCTTCGCCCTTGGCCCGGGTGCCGGTCCCGCCCTCTTTGTTGTCGGCGTCGTTGTCGGCGACCTGCTCGGTCTCCTTCTCCTCCATCTCCTTCTCGGCCGCCGCGTTGAGGTACTGCTGGATCAGGTACTGCTGATCCGAGGAGATCCCGTCCTCGTCCGTCGCCCCGAGCGGCGGCATGAAGAACGCCATGGCCGCAAGCAGGCCGGCGTGCACCGCGAGCGACAGGCCGGTGTACATGAGGCCCTGCGTGTCGACCTGGAAGTGGCCGGCGACGACGCGCCCGGCGTTGCCAGTCGTGATCTGGAACACGAGACCGCCAAGCTCCACCTTCGCCTTGGAGCCGGGCGGGAGCGCGAGCTGAGCCGCACCGGAGAGCTCCGCGCAAGGCTGGGTCTTTCCCTGCTCCTTCGCCTGCGCCACGGTCATCTTGGGCTGGCCAGCGAGCTCGATGGTCCCGGTCGCGCCCTGCGGAAGCACCACGCTGACCGAGCCCCCGATGTCGGCGAGCACGATTGGGGCGCGGGTGGTCCCCAGCTTCTCCGAAGGGATGAAGTAGTCGCAGCTGAAGTTCTTCCCCTGCTCCTCGCCGACGTAGAATGAACGCGGCGGCGTGAGGTGCTGGACATGGAGCACCATCGTGTCCCAGAGGATCATCACCTCCACGGTCGACGCTCGCGAGTCTTCCACCTCCTCGGAGGGGACGTCGGGCGCGCTCTTCACGAGCGTGTACGTGTACGAGCCTTCCGGTGCATCGTGCGGCACCTCGTCGTGCGCAGGTGCCGGGGTCGGCGCGAAGGGATTGTTGAAGGCGAAGGGATCACCACCGCCGAACGGGCTCGCCGCGGGCGCTCCACCGAACGGGTTCGCCGCCGCGGGCGCTCCACCGAACGGGTTCGCCGCGGGCGCTCCGCCGAACGGGTTGGACGCCGGCGCCGCCGGCGCCGCCGCAGGCCGCGCGGCGGCTGCCACCGCGACGGGCTCCGCGCGCTCGAGGACGATCTTGGTCCCACCGATCTGGAGCTGGTCTCCGGGGTTGATCTTGCACTTGTTGACGCGAGCCCCGTTGACCATCGTGCCCGGCTCGTTGCCGAGGTCGATGAGGGTGATGTCCTCCGGAGACGCCACCTCGATGACGGCATGCATGCGCGAGGCAAGCTCGTCGTCGACCCGAAGATGGCTCTTCGCGTCCTTGCCCACCTTCACGATGTCCTGCGTCACCGTCTCGCGACGGACGAGGGCTTCGTTCTGGTAGAGCGCGAACGTGAGCGCGACCTTTTGCTTGCCTTCCATACGCAGCAGCCTTCCCTTCGAATGCGCCCGGCCTGGACCGAACACGCCCTCCTCACGGCGGAGGGAGAACTAAGGGCGAGCATGCGAGCCCGCCGAAATGCGCGATGCACGAACCTTCGCACCGCACGCCCTGTTGCCTGGGCGCCGGTCATGGCCACGAGGCCATGACGAGCACCGGGCTAGAGGTTCTCGACCGACTTGAGCATCTCCGGGACGAACGAGGTCCGCGGCCGGATCAGCGTCGTGCGAACTGGACCGGAACGGACGCGGATGGTCGCATCGTTCGGGCCGAACCCTCCGGCGGCGAGCGGGTCGTCGGAGAACTCGTAGCCGTACCCCTCTTCCTTCTTGCCACCACCAGCCTTCGGCTGCGCGAACGCCTCGGCCGAGAAGAGAAGAACACCGAGTAGAGCCAGCGCTACCGCTCCCCAGCGGGTCGACCTGTTCATGTTTCAGCCTCCTCGAAACATTTTCATCTTGTTACAGTAACATTGTACAGCGCATCACGAGGTCAGGTCAACGGCGTCCGTGCAAGGCGAGCTGAGAACCTCCAGTCGGCGCCGACTGACAACGCGAGCGACTCCAGGTTCCCTGACCGCACAAAGAAAAAGCCCCTCTCCCCGGGAGGTGACCCGGGAGGAGAGGGGCTACTTGCACCACCTCGTTTGCACGAGGTGGCGGTCGATGCGCGAAGCTCACTCGGACTTCTTCTGTTCTGCTCCGGCCGCAGCGCCCTCTTCACCCTTGGCCTCGGCCTCGGCGGCCTTCTGCTTCTGGTCCGCCTCCGCCGCCTTGCGATCCTTCTCGGACTGCTTGTTGAACTCGATGATCTGATCGATCTCGGTCATCCGGTCCTTGCTACGCTTCACGGCGGCGGCGAACTCGGCCGTGCTGCCCGCCTTATCGATGAAGTCCCCGAACAGCTTCCTGGCGTTCATCAGCTCGGCCTCGTTGCTGCCGCTGCCCGACTTCGCCTTGTACTCCTGCGTCAGGATCGCCTCGTTGTAGTACGTCTCCGGGCGGTCGGGAGCGATCTGCTTGGCCTTGGCCAGCTCCGCGCTCGCCTCTCGGACGTGGGCGTCGAAGTTCGAGTCGTTGATCGGATCCGCGGAGCGCCAGCGCGAGCCCGAGGTGCGCGTCGTAGTCGTTGGGCCGCAGCTCGATCGCCTTCCGGTACGCCCCTTCGGCCTGATCGAACCCGCGGAAGGACAGGTTCACCGCTGCGTAGTTCATCTGTGCCTCGTAGAACGAGGGGTCCAGCGTCCGCGCGTTGTTGAACTCGGAGACGGCGCCGTTCAAGTTGCCGAGCTCGACCTGGATCATCCCGGCCGTGTTGTGGATCGAAGCGTACCTCGGGTTCTTCTTGATGGCCTGGGAGCACACGAGCGCGGCGAGCTCGAGCGCCTGCGTGTCGATCTTCTTCTCTTTCACCCCGCTGGCCCGCACCCTGCTTCGCGTGTCGCGGCCAGCCGCCTGCTTAGCGGTCTCGAGATACAGGATCGCGAGCTGGTTGAAGGCGGGCATGTAGCCGTCGTCGAGGGCGAGCGCGCTCTGGATGAACCGCTTCGCCCGGGCCAGGTCGTTCTTCCCGTCCTGGTCCTCCAGCTTGTTGTTGCGCTTGATGTAGAGCATGCCGAGGTCCACGAGCGCCTCGACGTTCTTGAACTGCGCGTCCACGACAGCGGCCTCGCGGATCGTGTTGATCGCGGTGTCGATGTCCTTGTCCCCGGACTCGGCGAACGCGTACAGCGCGAGCTGCACCTTGGCGCGGTGGAACTTGGGATCGTTGTCGAGGATCTGCTTGAACAGCGCCTTGGCCGCGTCCACCTTCTTGCAGCGCTGATTGGCGAGCGCGGCGTCGTAGAGCGCCTCGTTGAACTGCTTGTCCCCCTGCTCCTTGGCCGCGTCGAGGAACATCTGCGCGACCGAGGTGCACGTCGCGTCGTTCCAGTCGCCGGCCTTGTCGTGTTGTACCAGCGCTTCGAGACCGCTCTTGAACTTGTTCGCCGCCACCTGCGAGATCTGAGGGCCTTTGTTCTCGGAGGCGCCCGCCGCCTTCACCTTCGTGCTTGCGTTGCCACCGCCGCATCCGACCGCCCACACGAAGAGGGTGGTCCCGGCGATCATGGTGCTCGTCTTCATGGCTCGCTCCTTCACTTCCTCTTCGCCCGATCGAGCGCCGACTTCTCACGGGACTTGGCGGGCTTGGGCTTGGCGGCCGGCGTGTCTGCGCCGCTCGTGTCCTCGTCGGAGGCCGCCGGCGTCTTCTCTTCGGGCGGCGGAGCCGCCGGCTCCGCCTGGTACGGGGTCCCGTCGATGTTGATCGCCTGGGTACGCTCCTCCAAGCCCGAGTTGACGCGCGACGGCGAACCACGGAACTCGTCGATGAGGTGGTACTCCGCGCCGTAGTTCTTCGAGAGCCACTCCTCGCACTTGCGCGAGTTCTCGTCGAAGTACTGGAACTTGACGGAGTAGTTGAGGCACGTCGCGAACGCGCCCTTGGCGACCTGCTTCTGCGGCTCGCTGGCCTCGTCCAGCTTCGCGTAGTACTCGCCGCGGAGCTCGTCGTACGTCAGATCGGTCGTGCCGGGGACGATGCCGTGCCCCTTCCACTCCTTGGGGATCGGAGCGGCGCGGAACTCGGCCACGAAGCGGCCCCACATCTGCCCGACCTTCGACCTGCGGCAATGACCCACCGCGGCGGCGGCACGGGCTGGAGGTCGACGATCTTCTTGTACTCCTTCTCGGCAGCCTCGATCGCCGGGCGCTTCTTGGTGACCCAGTCCTTGACCTTGGTGTTGATGTGCTTGAGCACGTCGTCGCGGGTGCCGGCGCCCTTGTACTCGGGGAAGCGGATCTTATCGACGTCCTTGCGCTGCTGCTCGGCGAAGAAGAAGAGCGCCTCGCCCACCGCGGTGAGCGCCTTCGCGAGGCGGCGATCGTCGCCGCCGGCATCCTGGATCTTCTTCACGACGGCGGCAGGATCCCTCCAGTAACCGCGGACCTTGTTGAACTCGGTGCTGGCGTTCGAGGACGAGTTGAGCCGGACGTACGCGCGGCCGAGCAGCGCATGGGCCTGGATCTGCACGTCCACCGTCGCGTTCCGATCGATCTGGCTCATCGCGCTGTTGAGCCTCCGGCGAGCCTCGGCCCAGTCCTCCTTCTCGACGTAGTGGTCGCCGATGGCAAACGCGATGGCCGCGGTCTGCGCGGGCTTCGACGAGCCGTAGCTCTTGTTGAAGAGGTCGCTGTCCTTGATGGCCTGATCCTCTTGGCCGAGACCGAGGCGGAGCACGACCGCGTCCTGCAGCGCTTCGGGCGCCTTCTCCGCCTTCGGGTCATTCGCAGCGAACCTCTCGTACCAGTCCGCCGCGGCGTCGTACACGGCGATGGCCTGGTAGTTCGCGCCGATCTCCCAGACCGCCTTCTTCGCGAGCGCGGTCTGGTTCAGGTTGTACTTGGGATCGAGCAGGATCTTGCGGACCGCGATCGCCTTCGCGATGAGGCGCGCCGCCTGGAAGGCGCGCGCCGAGTTGTAGAGGATCTCCTCCGCACGCTCGCACGCCTGCGGACTTCTCGATGCAGGCCTGCTCGCTGTACTTCTTCCACATGTCGAGGTACGCCTGCGCGCCCTTCTCGAAGAGCTTGGGCGCATCGGGCCGCCCGCGATCGGGCGGCCTTAACCGTCTCCTGCGCGGCCAAGCGCTCGATGTCACGCTGGATGCGGTTCAGGATGGCGCACTGGTCCGCGTTCTGCTTGCCCCTGTCGCCCTGACAGTACTTCTCGATGAAGACGGGCACGTCGGCCTTCATGTCGTCGAAGCAGGCAGGGCGGGTGGGCTCGATGCTCGACCCGAGCACGTTGAGCGACTCGAGGTACAGCTGGGCGGCGTAGATGCCGACGTCCTTGTCCGAGTAGTTCATCGCGACGTCCCGGAACCCGAGCGCCGCCTCCTCCCAGTGCTGGGCCTCGAGGTAGGTGCGCGCCCGCGCGTACTTGACCTCGACGTAGTTGTCCAAGGCCTCCTTGTTGCTGGCGTCGGGCTTGATGTAGCAGATGTACCGGTTGAAGGCCGTGATCATGCCCTTCTGGCCGTCGGTGAAGTCCTTCGGGGCCAGGAGCTTGGCCTTGTCGGCCTTGGTGTTCGACTTCTTCGCCGACGAGGGGAGGTTGCCGGTGCTCTTCCGTTCGGCGCCGCCTGCGTGCTGCTCCGTGTAGATGTTCTGGTAACAGAGCACCGCCGCGTAGGCGGCCTCGGCCGCAGTCGGGCCGGTGGGATCTTCCGCGACGACGGCGTCGAACGCGGGCCCGCACTTGGCCCAATCCTTCTGGAAGTAGAGGAGGTCGGCCATCTCGTACTTGATCTTGAAGATCGTCGGCCAGTCCTCCTTCACGATGCGGGGGAACTCGAACTTGGCGAAGTCCTCAGCCTTGAACGTCCTGCACGACCGCGTCGTAGAGCGCGGCGGCGAGCGCCATCGTCTTCTTGTCGCCCGTGCCGCGTACGCCGCCGGAGCCGACCGCCTCGAGGTGCCACGCCATCGCCGTCTCGGCGAGCAGGTCAGCCGTGACGTTGGAGCACTTGAGCTTGTTCTCCTCCGGGGCGTTCTGCTTGATGAACGTGTTGTGCACGTCGAGCTGGTTCTTCAGCTCGCTGACGATGAGGTCCTTGTTGCCGGACTTCATCGCCAGCGTCGCCTCGGTGACGTGCCCCTGGTACTCGCAGTACTTGGGCCCGCGATCGCGCTTCATCAGATCCTGGTAGAGCGCGATGCCCTCGACGTAGTGACCGGTGTCGAGGTAGTTCTGCCCGAGGTCGTCCAGCAACTTGAACGTCTTGTCGGTGCTCCCGCTCGAGTCGCCCGAGAGCGGGTGGAAGAAGTCGTACGCGCGCTTCGGATCACCCGCCAGCGCGTAGATCGGCGACCATGTCCCGGCGCGCGAGACGTAGCGAGCTGCGCCGCGTTCGGGAGCGACGAGTATTGCACGCCGTACTCGATCGTCTTCTCGAGCTCGGAGAGCGCGCGAACGAAGTCGCCCTTGTTCCAGTAGACGTAGCCGAGCTTGTAGTGCGCGTAGCCCCAGACCTTGTTGTCGGGCGGCGGGTACTTGATGACCTCCTGGTACGACTGCTCCGCGAGGTCCCACTTGCTCGGATCCCCCTGCGCCTCGTTGAAGAAGAGCTCGCCGAACGCGAGGTACGCGTTGGGGATGTACTTCGACTGCGGGAAGGTCTGGACGAGCTCGAGGTAGACCTTGCGCGCATCGTCGAGCTGCTGCGCCTGCTCGTACTCGTACGCGAGGTAGTACAGCACCTCGTCGCCGCAGCCCTGGCTCTTCGCCGGATCCGAGGCGTTGGGCTGCTGGCACCACTTGGGGTACTGGATCCTTGAGCCTCGTGTAGTACTTGATCGCGGCCTCGCGCGCGGCCTTGAGGATCAGGCCCGCCTTCTGGGCCTCCCCCTTTTGACCCTTATCTCGGCCTCGGTCTTGTCGCGGAACGCGGCGGACTCGAGCTCGACGTAGCCCTCCGCGATGCGCCGCATCAGGTTGGGCCGATCGGACGAGCTCTTGGGCGTCGACGCAAAGAGCGACTCCAGGCCCTGGATCTCGGTGACCAGCAGCGAGCGGACTTCGGCGCCATGCGGGCGCGGCGCTCGTCGCGCTGCGCGGACGCCATCGAGGCCGCCGGGGTTGGTCGGCTTCGTCTGCTGATCGCCCTTCTTCAGGCTCAGGCCGGTGGGGGCCGACTTGAACTGTCATCGGCGGCTTCTTCCCGGCCGACTGCTGGAGGCTGCCCGCCGGGCATGCCGCGATCGCGTCCTTTGCCTGCTGGCTGATGCAGGCGTCGGCAGCCGAGGCCGGGCTCGCCAGCGCCCCGCCGACGAGGAACGCTGCCGCGCCCACCGCCAAGCGGAGCGCGCCACCGGCGCCGCCCCCGAACCCGCGCGCCGTTCGAATGCTTGCTCTCCATAACCTGCCCTCGTCGCCTGGAAACTGGTGACGGAGCCGCCGGCTCCGTCATGAACCTTTGACGCACGGACACTTCCCCCGTTGGGGGTGCCGCCCGAATTCCTCGGACCCGACTGGAGGGTGCTCCAGCCGGGATCCTCTCACTTCTTCCCGCACTTCGAGACCACGACCTGCCGGTAGAAGCCCAGCTCGTCGCGCCAGTACTCGCCGTTGAAGGGCCAGAGCACGTGCTCGTCGTCGGGCTTGACGACGCCGTACACCTGCAACTCCTCCGACTTGGAGAGCTGCCCGGTCACGACCGCCTGGTCGAGCTTGTTGCGCTCGGCGGAGGTGATGTCGATGAGGATCTTGGACGCGTCGCGGAGGTGCTCGTTGAGCTCGTCGAGGTTGCGCTGGTAGCGCTCGCGGGCGAGCGTCGCCGGCGTTGCGGATGGCGAGATCGCGCGCGAGGTTGAGCGCGTCGGTGACGTCGTTGCCGATCGGCGAGTTCTGGAAGCTCGTCGGCGCCTTCTTGAAGCGCGCATCCTCCTCGTCGAGGACGCGCACGTACTCGAGGTTCGGAGCAGCTGGCGGTCGGAGAGCGCGTTCTCGACGACCGGCCGGATCGACGGGAGACAGGTTTGCCTTGCCGCGTGCGCACGTCCTTCAGGAACTCGAAGAACTGCTGCTCGCCCCCCTCGCCCTTGAAGCGGTTGAGGACGGCCTCGAGCTCCTTCTCGATGGGCTCGTACTTCTTCTTCATCCGCGCGACGACGGTGGTCGCGTCGTCGTACTGGCAGATGGTGAAATAGATGACCGCCTTGAGGATGTCGGCCTCTGGGATAGAACGCGTGGGGGAAGTACGGGGACTCGATCGTGTGGATGTTGCCGAGCGCGCGCCGGTAGTCGCCGGCCATGAAGTACGCCCACGACTCCTCGAAGAGGGCGTCGAGCCAGTACTCGCTGGCGACGTCGACCCGGTTCCAGTACTTGACGGCGGCGCGAGAGTTTGTTCGCGTCGATCGTCGGCACGTTGTTGCTCGTCGAGGCGGACCGACGCCGAGTAGTACGTGCGGGCCATCGACAGGTAGGCGAGATCGCGCATGCGCGACTCGTCGTCGACCCCCTCGGCGCCGTCCTCGATCGCGGTGACGACCCTCTGGAACGACTTCACCGCGGGAACCGACTTGCGGAGCTGCACGTACGAGATCCCAGAGAAGAACTGGGCGTGCACGTTGTACTTGCTCTTCTTGTCGACCATCTCGAAGAGGCTGATGGCCTCCTCGTAGTTGCGGTTGCGGTACTTGTACCGGCCGAGCAGGTAGTTGAGGTGCCAGTAGAGGTCGCGCTGCTGCGGGTTGTTGAACCGGGCGATCTGGTCGCGCTTGTACTTGCCGACGCGCTCCACGATGTCGGCCGGCTCCGGCAGCTGCGTGGCGAGCTTGGCGAGCCAGAGCAGCGTCTCGTTGAACTTGAGGTGGTTCGGCTTGTCCGCGATGGCCGAGAAGATGCCGTAGCTCGCCTGGTAGAACTGGAGGCGGTAGAGGCAGATGGCGAGGTGGTACTGCGCGATCTGTTTGTTGCCTTCGTCGTCGCCCGTCTCGCCGTCGACCACGCGCTTGAGGATCAGCGCGGCCTCGCTCCAGCGCTCGGCGTCGAAGAGCCGCTTGCCCTGCGCGGCCTCCTCCGTCATCTGCCCCGCGACCACCGGCTGATCCGCGGCGCCTTCGTCGAGGTTGATCTCCTTTCTTGGCGTTGGCGCCGGCCGTCTTGGCCCTTGGCGTTCTTGTTGTTCTTCCCCGCGGCCGCCTTCCTGCCCTGGGCGAGCGACGTCGCAGGCGAGAGAAGCAGCGCGCCGCCGAGGGTTGCTACGAGGCAGAGGGAGGCCAGCCGGGTACGCATGGATCGATTTCCTCGCTTTTGTCTGAGGTCGGGGGCGGAGCTGCGAGCCCGCCGGATCGAAAGTGTCGCGGCGCCTCACGGGACACGCCCCTCGAACCACCGCTGCCGTGCTAGGAGCCCGATCACCGGGGCTCCTCAACAAGGCCACCGCGTCAGCGACGACCAAAAACTTCAATGAGAATCGACGGATACCAACGTGTGGGCGCGGATGGTAGATTTGCGCCGCGCGCGTTGTCAAGCGGCGCCTTCCAGCGATCCCGCGTCCCGCGCGCCTCGGACACCCGAGGGCGATGTCGCCTTGGGTGTCCAGGGGACGAGCGCGCGCTCGTCGACCCCCGGCGTGACCTTCCGCGGCCACAGGGCTACGCGTCGCGTCGCCTTGTTCGCGTGCTTCGACAGTTGACGGTCCTCGCTCGCATCGGCTAGCGTCCCACCCACCAAAGGTTCGCCAACGAATCCCCTGACTTGAAAGTCTGCCGCGGAGCTGTTGCGCGCGGCGTGCCGTAGCCTCGGAACCCTGCGGTAAGCCGGATCCGTCCAAGGAGCACGATCTGATGACCCGTTCCATCATGTGCGGCCTGCTGGCTGTGTTGAGCGTCGGCGCGCTGGGTATCCTGCCCGTCGCCTGCCAGACCGGGGGCGTCGGCGATCCGTGCACGCCCGAGGACGAGTACAGCGCCACGTTCGGCGGCTTCGACACCAAAGACGCCAACATCGAGTCGCGCTCCTTTCAGTGTGCGACCCGCATCTGCCTGGTGAACCACTTCCAGGGCCGCGTGAGCTGCCCGCTGGGACAGGACGGCGGCAAGCAGGTGCCCTGCAACGGCCCGAGCGACGGGACCTGCGCGGCCCAAGGGCTCGGGAGCTGCGTCGCCTCCGACGTGTTCTCGCCGACGTGCAACACCACCCCGGATTGCCCCGGGGGTCTAGCTGCGGACGGTAAGACGAACCTTCTGGGCTTCGTCTGCACGGGCGGCGCGTGTCAATGCACGCGCGACGCGATGATCGACAGCATCCCCTACTACTGCCAGCCCGCGCCCGGCGGCACGAGCGCACAGGTCCTGCAGAGCTTCGTCTGCCACAAGCCGAACAACTGCCAGTCGGCGGGTGCATCGAACACCGACAACAACGGGAAGGACTGCTGCGTGCCCGGCACCGACACCCCCGTGGGCGTCAGTGTCTGCGGCCAGTGCGACACGTCCAACAAGCGCAACGCGGCGAACGCCGTCTACTGCTCCTGCCGCTGCTGCGCCCCGTGCTGCCCGGCGGGCACCTCGACCGCGAAGGCGAACCAGATGGGCTGCTCCAACGACATGAGCACCTGCGGCTCCGCCTGCGATCCCAACTTCAACTACTGCTCGTGCCCGAACGGCTACACGTGCACGAACATCCGCGAGTACGTCGGCCTGGGGGATCAGAACCTGGCGGGCGCCTACTGCGTGATCAACGGGACGGATTACGAGTCCAACCCGGTCTGCACCCCGCCCCAGCCCAAGCCCGGCGAGACGTTCACCCCGTACACGGGCGGCTCTTGCTACCAGTGAAGCGCGCGGGTGGCGCCGAAGCTCGCCGCCGGGGTACCCGAGCCGAGCAAGCGGTCGCCGCCCACCTCGCCGCCGCAGGGCTCGAGATCCTGGAGACGAACCTGCGCGTCGGTCGCCTCGAGCTGGACGTGGTGGCACGAGACGGGCCCGTGGTCGCCGTGATCGAGGTGCGCACGCGCGGGCCCGGCGCGAGGGTCCGCGCGCTCGACAGCGTCGACGCGCAAAAGCGCCGCCGCGTGCGAAGCGCCGGCGAAAGCCTCTGGCGCACCCGGTTCTCGCGCGACACGCGCGTGGATCGGATGCGCTTCGATCTCGGCGGCGGTCGACCTCCTTCCGGAAGGGGAGACCCGCATCGAGATCGTGAAGGCCGCGTTCTGAGTTCCGGGTACTCCCGCCCGGTTGGAAGACGGGTCGCGGTCGCTCCACCGACGCGGCCCAGCGGACCGAATGGCCGGCGCGAGCGCGTTCGCGGATCGCGGCGCGCTCCTACGAAACCGCGACCTGCTCGGAGATGGCGACGCGCTCTTCGGGCGCGAGCTTGATGCGGTCTTGCTTGTGCTGAAGCCATGACCCAACCGCCCGCTCGAGGACGACGTGCGCGAGGTCCGCTTCCGCGAGGAGCTCCTCTTCCGTCTCAACGAAGCCCCGGCGAAGGTGCTCGGGATCGACCGCACGACGCTGAAGCCGGGATCGCGACAGGTTGTCCCTGGATCGCGAACAGTTGTCTCTGGCGCGTGCGCAGCTGTCTCTGGTGCGCGATCCGGTCGTTCGCGTGCGCGCACCGTTCCCCGCCTGCCACTCGCCACCCCCATGGGTCCACCAGATCGCCAGGCTCATGGGTCCAGTGGTAGGGCTCGACGACCACCCTCGTGATGCCACGAGTCGGCCTCCGCCGTCGAGCCCCCCCCGGAGGCCTCCGACAGGAGGCCGACGCGCGTCTCGACTACCTCGCCGTCTTCTTCTGCCGCGGGTGCACCGGACGCTTGACCACCGGAGCCGAATGTGGAGGCCCCTCCAGCTCGACGTTCGGCTTCAGCCGCGCGCGGTACGACTCGCCGTCGATGACGAGGTCGTACGCGTTGTTCTGGAACCGATCAATCGCGCTCTGCGCCAAGAGCGTGTCGTCGAACACCGCGAGCCGGTCGGACGTGTCCCGGTTGCTCGTCACGATGGTCGACGCCCGCGCGGTGCGCTCGACGAAGATCTGGTAGACGTCGCGGCTCTCATCGCGGGAAGCGGCTCGAGCGCGAAGTCGTCCAAGATGAGCACATCCGTCGTGCACAGCTCGGTCATCAGCGCGTCGCGGGAGCTGTCGAAGGCGAGCGCGCGGGCGCACATCGCCTCGACGCGCGCGGCGCCGTAGCGATCGCACAGCCGGAGCAGGCCGTATGTAGGGCCTCACCCTCGCCCGTGATCCACGAGGCCGGTCGCGTCGGTCTCCTCCGCCCGTGGTTCCGCTGAGCGAGGCCTGGAGCGCGGGAAGCCGCAGCCGGAAACTTTCCCGGTCTCGCCCACCGTCTCGACGATCGGCAACCGCAGCGGGGGCGGTCCCCGAGGCGGACGGCAAGAAAGGAGCGGCCCGCGACGGCTGGCACCCGACGCGGGCCTGATGAAGTGCAGCTACGGTTGGAATCGACGCTGAGCTTCGAGGAGTACGTTACGGGCAGGGGTTGGGAGCAGGCAACTTTGGCGGCGTGCCCGCTCTGCCCGCCGGGGTCCTGTCACTTCCAGCGGCTCGGCACGTACATGCGCAAGGTCCCAGCGGTGGGCTTCGTGGCGCGGTACTACTGCCCGGAGCAGCACACGGGGAGGTTGGCGCGGCGGCGCGGCGGGGCTACCACGGCGCTGGAGGCGTCGCAGGGCGACGGGCGGACGATGGACGAGGCCAAGCTGCAGGAGAGACTCTCGAAGATCGAGGCGCTGTTCGCGGGCGCGACGACGGAGGCGGAGCGCGTCGCGGCAGCCGAGGCGCGGCAGCTGGGAGCGGCGATAACTTCCTCCCCTCTTCGGCGATGAAAAGCTCCTCCCCCTGGCTCGCGTTTGCGAGGTGACTGGGCCCTGACCGGCGTTGCCCCTCGCGCTGGCGAGGGCGTGAGGACGGCGCCCTGGTTGCCCGCCGTGACAGGGGAGCGAAGACCCCTACTCTGCGCGGGACCGGGCGCCCGCGCGGAGGGAGCGTGACGGGGGGGCCCACCCACCGGGGCGACGAGGGCGAGCGTGGGCGGGGAGGACTTGGGCGATGTCCCGAGGAGGACTTGGGCGATGTCGGCCTGGAGGTCGGCGACGCGAAGCGCTTGGAATACAGGCTCTCGAGGGCCGCGGTGGGGAGGATCGGGGCGACGAGTGGGGAGCGCCGTAGGCGATGGCGCGCCGCCGGGGGGAGGAGGTGCGCGGACGATGGCGCGCCGCCGGGGGAGGACCGCGAGCGACGGCGCGGCTGCGTCCGACCATCACCCAGCCGGTTCGACGCGCCACACCGGGGCGTCGGTCAAAAGGGGATGTCGTCCGTGCCGGTGGCGAGCTGGTGCTCGTCGGGCAGCAGGGCGCGGTACTCGTCGAGCGCATCGTGCATCTCGCGGTAGAGCGCGACGATGTGGTGCGCGGCGACGGCGCGCGGCGCCTGGCGCACGGCCTCGTTCTCGGAGAGCAGCTCGGGGTTGCGGGCGATGAGGGACTGGACGGCGAGGGCGAGGGCGGCATCGAGCAGCGCGAGGGGCGCGAGCTCGGGCTCGAAGGCGAGGTCTTCGGTGCGGGGCCAGTAGGCGCGCATCGTTGAGCCCCTCACGGCGGCGACGGCGGTGAAGGGGGCGCGTCCGGCGGCGGACGGCGCCGGGCGCCCTTCTTCTTCGACGGCAGGGGCCCCGGGCCGTCCTTGCGTTTGGCGCGGTAGCTCTCGGCGTCCGGGGGGAAGACGATGACGTGCGCCCCCTCGATGAGCCGATCGATCGCGGGCGTCACCTGGGAGGGAGAGCCGAGGTAGGTCGACCACTGATCGAAGCCGAGGTTGGTCGCCAGGATGATTGCGCCTCGACGATACCTGCGGGCGACCAGCTCGAAGAAGACGCCGGCGAGATTGTCCTCGTGCTTCTTCGGGCTGTTTCCGAGCTCGTCGATGATGAGCACGTCGGGCTTGGCGAGATCGTCGAGCGCCTCCTCCAGCGTGTCGTCGGCGAGGGAGGCGTAGAGGCGCCGAAGCATGGGGTAGGCGCGTACGAAGCGGACGTTGTAGCCGGCTTCGCAGGCGCGCACGCCGAGGCCGATGGAGAGGTGGGTCTTGCCGACGCCGCTCGGCCCGATCCAGAGGACCGGCTCGCAGCGGTCCACGAAGCCGAGCTCGGCGAGGTTGAGCACGACCTTGCGATCGAGGCACGGCTGCTGCTTGAAGTCGTAGTCCTCGATGCGGCAGACCTCGGGAAACTCCGCGTATCGCATGCGCCGGTCGGCGCGAGTCCGGTGACGCGCGAGGACCTCGGCCTCGGCGATGCGCGCGAGGAAGGCGAGGTGCCCGAGCTTGAGAGAGCCGGCCTGCTTGAGGTGCTCGTCGATGTTTTGCGCGGCGTGCGGGAGGGACAGCCGCCGGAGATTTTGAAGCAGTCGATCTCTTTCTTCACTGGCCATCGCCATCGTCCTCCTTCTTGCTCTTCTTGCTCTCGTGGTCGTCGGCGGGGTTTTCCGGGGACGAGGCGCGCTTGCCGACGAGCCTCTTGTAGCCGTCGGGCGAGCGTTGGTGCACGCCGGTCCCCTTGAGGTACTGGTCGAGCTGCATCGGCGAACCGGCCCTGCCCTCGGGCGCGCCCCCCGAAGCCTTCACGGGCTTTCCGGCGACGATGCGCGCGACGGCGTTGTGGTCGAAGGCGCCGTAGCGCGCGGCGCGGCGCAGGGCCTCTGCGACGCGCGCCGCGCCGACCCTGTTGGCGAGCTTGAGGATCTGGCCCATGTGGTAGCCGGCCGAGCCGCCGTGCAACTCGACGAGGCCCTCGGCGAAGGGCTCGGCGGCTGCGCCGAGCCGCGCAAACTGATCCTTGAGGACGTGCCGGCTCGTGCACGTGGCCCGGAATTCCGCCTCGTGCTCGGGGGCGACGTAGCGCTGGTACTTCATCGAGCGCACGACGTGCGCGGCCACGACGGCGCCGTCGATGAGGATCTCGATCCTTCCTTCGAGGATGCGCACCATGGCGCTCTTGCCCGCGAAGCGGGGCGGCACCGAGTAGCGGTTGGTGTCCCACGCCACGCAGAAGTTGGCGCCGACGAGGCGCGGCACGACCACGCCGGCCTCGAAGCGGTGCTCGGGCAGCGCAATGAGCGACGGCTGCTCCTGGGTCAGGCGCGCCGCAGGCTGCTCCTGCGTCGTGCGGTGCACCCGCACACGCGCGATCTCGGTGAGCCACTTCTGCGCCTGCCGGTTGAGGTCGTCGAGGTCGGCAAACGTCCTGCCGGCGAGGAAGTTGCCCTCCACGTACTTGAAGGGGTTTTCGACCTTGCCCTTGCCCTCCTTGTAGCCGGGGGCGAGAGGGACGGCGCGGAAGCCGTAGTGCTGCGCCATCCGCTCGAAGAGCGCGTGGAAGATCACCCCGTCCTTGAGGCTCTCCAGGACGACCTGCTTCATCCTGTCGTAGAGGATCTCGTGCGGCACGCCGCCGGCGTCCTCGAAGGCCAGGACGTGGCAGTGGCAGATGGAGTGGACGTCCGCGTGCAGCAGGAAGCGGATGAAGTGCCAGCGGCTGAAGCCGAGCACGAAGGAGAAGCACGTGACGGGGGTGGGCTCGCCCGAGAGCAGCACCGTGTACGGCGAGAGGTCGACCTGCCCCTGCACCCCGGGCGGCGTCTCGAAGCGCAGGTGCGGGCGGCGGCCCGGCTTCGGCCGGAAGGTCCTCACGAAGCCCTTGAGGATGCAGTCGCCGCCCGTGTAGCCGACGGCACGGATTTCCTCGAGCACCCGCACGCAGCTCAGCCCGTCGGCGAGCACGAGCTTGTGGATGAGCGGCTTGAAGGGATTGAGCTTGCTCGGGCGCTGCTGGCTCTTCTGCTCACGCCGAGCCTTGCTCCGGAGGACGGTGCGCACCGTCGCTGGATCGATCCCGATCTCGCGCGCGATGGCCCGCTTCGTCCAGCCCTCGCCGCTAAGGCGGTGGATCAGTTGGTCCCGCCGCTCCCGTCGCTCTCGCTGTCGCCGGCGGTTGTCCTTGCGGACCCAAGCTCGGTCCTGAGCCGAGAGGCCGCCCTTTCCGCGGCCCGGAGCGTGCTGCCGAGCATGTCGAGATCCTTGCTCGGCAGGGGCGTCCGCAGCCGGCGGCTCGTTTCCGTCGCGAGCGCTTCGAGCCGGTCGAGGCAGCGACAGAGCCGTTGCCCCTCGGGCGAGAGGCGTGGGTCCACCGGCAGGCGGCGCGACTCCGGGTGGTGCTTCACCAGGCTCGCCCGCGGCGCCGAGAGCAGGGCCCGCCGCGCCGCCGGGTCCTTCGTCCGGTGCCACAGGCTCACGAGCAGCTCCGTGTCCCGCGGGCCCAGCCCGGCGCTGCCGATCACCGCCGCCATCTCGAGTTGGTTGCCCGGGGGCAACGAGAGCAGCCGGCGCGCCGACCCCGGGTACAGCATCCCGAGCTTCATCGACTCGACCAGCTCGGGGTGCAGGCGGTCCACCAGACCGATCCGCCTGCTCACCCAGGTCTTGTGGCGCGAGCACAGCGACGCGACCTCCGCCTGCGTCAGGCCCGTCTTCACGGCTCGCGGAGCACGAGCCCCTCCTCCAGCGTCGTCATCGACGAGGGGCCCCGGTTGACCAGCAGCATCGTCGCCCACTGCCCCGTCTCGTCGAGCCGCGTCACCGCGACGATCATCGTCGGCCAGCCCAGCGTCATCGCCGCGGCGTGCCGCTTGAAGCCGTCGACCAGCTCCACCCCTTCCCGGCTCGGCACCACCACGAGGGGCGTCAACTGCCCGTACGCCGCCAGGCTCTGCTTCATCCGCTCGATCCGCGCTGGCTGACGGCACCGCGCCCGGCCGAGCGTCGTGCCGATCATCCCGATCGGGCACGGCCTCGCCGTCTCCGTCGAGCTTGTCATCGCTCACGGCGCGCTCCTTGTCCGCCTGGCAGGCTGCACGCGCTACAACCAGGGGGCGTTGTCCGCGCCCCCGGCCTCCTCACCTCCGACCTCCACGACCCCAGCGCGCCCGCACCGCGCGCACCGAGGCTGCCCAGCCGCCGCGGCGCGGACATCCGCGGGAGCCTCCACGTCGCTGCAAGGATTGGAGCTTCCGTCGCTGCTCCCCCTCGTTGTCCTCGGGCCTGTCCCCGCCGGCCGCGACGTCCTCCTCGTGTGCGCGGCGGGCGAGACCGCCCTCCTGAGACCGCTCATCGGTCGCTTCCTCGCTCGCCGCCGATGGCACGCACGCCTCCATTGCGAGCGGCGCTGCGCCGAGCGGGGTCACCATCGCCGATGGGCCAACTTTTGGGTCCGATGTGTGCGTTACATTTTTCGCGTGCCCCGTGCGCCAACGGGCGACGCGGCGGGCCGTCGTCGCGCGTCCCTTCCTGCTGTGCTGGTAGCGGAAGATCGACGCTGCACGCCGCTCCGCCCGCGACGCCGCCGCGCAGAACGACGAGCATGTCGGCGACCCCCACGAGCACGGGCGGCAGAGGTATAGCCAGCGGGGGCAACCCTCACGCTGGCACCGAACCCTCCGCAGGACGACCACGGCGCCCCCCGGCCGCCGCTTGTTGGGCCGCCGGAGGTGCGTCGTGCGACAACTGGACTTGTCGCTGGCCCCCCGCCACGACCCGAGGCCCGGAGAACCACCTCCGGGCCTTTCTTCTTCTTGGGCAGCCGCCCCGATCGTCGCCCCGGCCTCGCCTCCTGGGCCAAGCCTACGACCTGATCGAACTGACTCGCCCCACCCTCATCCCGCCGGCGAGGGGGAGGAGGATCTCATCGCCCGAGCGAGGACGATCTGATCGCCCCTCCCAGCAGCGGATCCAGGCCCGCCTCGAGAGCGCCGAGCGGGCCGATCCCGCGGTCGAGTACCCCTTCACGCTCGGGGACGGGTGGGCGCGGAAGGTCTTCGTCGCTCTGCTGCGCCGCTACAACCTCAAGCCGTACCGCTATCGCGGGCAGCGGCGGACCACGGTGTAGGGCCTCACCCTCGCCCGTGATCCACGAGGCCCGTCGCGTCGGTCTCGTCCGCCGGTGGTTCCGCTGAGCGAGGCCTGGAGCGCGGGAAGCCGCAGCCGGAAACTTTCCCGGCCTCGCCCACCGTCTCGACGATTGGCAACCGCAGCGGGGGCGGTCCCCGAGGCGGACGGCAAGAAAGGAGCGGCCCGCGACGGCTGGCACCCGACGCGGGCCTGATGAAGTGCAGCTACGGTTGGAATCGACGCTGACCTTCGAGGAGTACGTTACGGGCAGGGGATGGGAGCAGGCAACTTTGGCGGCGTGCCCGCTGTGCCCGCCGGGGTCCTGTCACTTCCAGCGGCTCGGCACGTACATGCGCAAGGTCCCGGTGGTGGGCTTCGTGGCGCGGTACTACTGCCCGGAGCAGCACACGACGTTCGGCCTGCTCCCTGACTTCTACGCGAGCCGGGTGCCGGGCACGTTGGACGACATCGAGCACACGGTGGAGCGGGCGGAGGCGTCGGCTGGCCTGGAGCACGCCGCGGAGGAGCTGCGTCCCGGCGACGCGCCCGATGCGGTCACGCTGAGCATCGCCGTCGCCTGGGTACGCCGTCGGATCGTGTGGTTGCGGGCGCTGCTGGTCACCGTGGCCGGCCTGTACCCTGACCTCTTCGCGGGCGTGAGGCCGAGTGTCCAGGCCTTTCGCGGGTGTCTGGGCACCTCACGGCTCCTGGTGGCGCTCCGCGGGATTCTGCGCGCCGCACCTGTACGCGCTGCCCCGACCGCTCGGGCTCAACCCCCGGACGAGGTGGACCCTGGCGCGCGGAGGCGGGCGCCAACAATGGGTCGGTCGCGACCCGCCGCCGGACGGCCGGTAGCTCTCGGGCAGGCGCCCTCGCGTGAGGGCATGACCCGGAGGATCCACATGGACGACGACAAGTCGGCGCGCGAGCGGCGCGCCGAAGAGGTCGCCTTGTTCCGGTATGGGCTGATCAGCGATCTGCTCCTGCCGGCGGACGGCGACACATCCCCTCACATCAAGCTCTACGAGCGGCTGCGCGAGAAGGCGGGCCGGTCGTACTGCATCCCCGGCAGCCGCCGGACGCACGTGGCCGTCGAGACGATGCGCGACTGGATGGCGCTCTACCGGGAGGGAGGCTTCGACGCGCTCAAGCCCAAGCCGCGCAGGGACATCGGCTCGGCACGCTTCATCCCGCAGGCGGTGCTCGATTTGCTCATCGAGACGAAGGACAAGCACCGCACCTATTCGGTGGCGATGATCATCGACGAGGTGAAGAAGGAGAGCGAGCTGGCCCGCACGCTCACGCTGCCCCTCTCCACCGTGCACCGGGTGCTCTCGCGCGCCGGCGTGATGTGCAAGGCACCCGAGTGCCCCTCGACCAAGGACCGCCGCCACTTCGCCTACCAGAAGGCCGGCGAGCTGTGGATGAGCGACGTCATGCACGGCCCGGCGGTCGTCGTCTCCGGCCGCCGCAAGCAGAAGACCTACCTCATCGGTCTGATCGACGACGCCACCCGCGTCGTGCCCTACGGCGCCTTCGCGCTCTCGGAGAGCACCAGCGCTTACCTTCCGGTCCTGCGCCAGGGGGTGATGCGGCGCGGGATCCCCCTGCGCCTGTACGTCGACAACGGCGCCGCCTTCCGCTCGCATCACCTCGCGCTGGTGTGCGCGCGCCTCGGCATCACCCTCATCCACGCGCGCCCCTATCAGCCCGCCGGCAAGGGCAAGCAGGAGCGCTTCTTTCGCACCGTGCGCATGCGCTTCTTGCCCACCCTGAGCCCTGCGGACCTCGGCTCGCTCGACGCGCTCAACCGCCGCTTCTGGGCCTGGGTCGAGGGCGAGTACCACCGCGCGCCCCACCGTGGCCTCGACGACATGACCCCGCTCGACGCCTGGGCCATGCGCTCCGGCGACGTCCGCGCGGCTGGCCCCGAGCTCGACCTCACCGAGATGTGCCTCTTGGAGGTCAAGCGAAAGGTCCACAAGGACCGCACCCTGAGCCTCGACGGCGTGGTCTACGAGGTCGACGCCGCGCTCGTCGGCGAGATGGTCACCGTGCGCTTCGATCCGACCAAGAGGGGCGCGTCCGTCGACATCTGGCTCGCCGGTCGCAAGGTGCAGTCGGCCCGCGTCGTCGACGCCTACGCCAACTGCTTCGTCAAGCGCAACAACGAGACCCGCGAGCTCGACGCCTCCTCGCGCCCCGCTCCTCCTGTCCAGGGGCTGCGCCTGCGCGACCTCGGCCACGACGACGAGGACGAGCGCTGATGTACCTCAGGCACTTCGCGCTGTGCTCCTACCCCTTCGGCCCGGATATCTCGCCGGACGAGATGTACAACTCGACGGGCAGAGCCGAGCTCACCGCACGCCTCGGGCTCCTCATCGAGATGAGCGGCATCGGCCTCGTCACCGGAGACTGCGGCAGTGGCAAGAGCTCGGCCTGCCGCGCCTTCGCCGCCCACCTGCACACCGGCCTCTACAAGGTCTTCTACGTGCCCCTGGCCACGGGCAACCCGATGGACCTCTACAAGTCGATCGCCTGGGAGATGGGCCTGCCCACCGAGCGCAGCCGCGCCTCCCTCTACCGGCAGATCAAGAACGAGGTTACCCGCCTCGGCACCGAGGCGCGCACGCGCCCCGTGCTCATCCTCGACGAAGCCCACGCCCTGCGCAGCGACGTGCTCGAGGAGATGCGCCTGCTCACCAACTACGCCATGGACTCCCAGAACCGACTCTGCCTGCTCTTCTGCGGGCAGACCGAGCTCCGGCGACGCCTCCGCATGGCCGTGCACGAGGCGCTCAACCAGCGCGTCGTCGTCCGCTACCACTTGCCGCCCCTCTCCAGGGACGAGACCGGCGCGTACCTCACCCACCTGCTCCGACGCGCGGGGACCGAGCTACCGCTCTTCGAGCCCGCCGCCGTCGAGGCCATCTTCCAGGCGTCGCAGGGGCTGCCCCGCAAGATCAACCAGCTCGCCCATCACAGCCTCGTCGCCGCCGCACTCGCCAAGGCCAAGGTCGTCTCCGCCGACCACGTCGCCGCTGCGCTCCCGGAGGTCACATGATCCCCACCAGGGTCCCCACCCCCGTGCTGCTGCGCGCCGCGCCGCACCTCGCCGCGCTCTCAATCCTCGACGCCGCCCTCATCACCGCCGAGGAGGTGCTGCTCGCCAACCACCCCGAGCTCGGTGACCTCGACGCCGTGCTCAACGGCGAACGAGCGCCGCCCCAGGGCTCCCTCATCCCCATCCTCATCGCGCACTTCGATGAGCTGCGCCATCTGCTCCGGCGCTACCAGCTCGCCGTCCACGCCGACCTCCTCGCCCCGGACGACGACTTCCCGTTTTGAACCGCCGTCCCGCTCTCGCCCACCGATCCCAGATCAATCCGCCGACGCGCCATCGTGAGAACGATGCCCGCCTCCATCGCGGGCAAGCGTGAGCACGGCGTCACGCAAAAGCCTGGGAAACAACACACGGTGATGGTGAAGGTGCCGAAGCGCTTCGTCGACGAGACGCTCTGGCCGGAGTTCGAGCAGATCGATGCGGCGCTGCAGACGTACCTCGAGGAGGGGACGTTGGCTGCGGATCGACCCGGCGCCACATCGGGGCGCCACGCGTGGCTTCCGCGTCTCCGCCTGCGAGCAGGACCTGGAGCTGGTGCGCCAACAGCTCGCGCTGCGTCGCGCCGGCCCCGTCGGGCCAGTGACGAAACTTACCCTCGGACAACCTCTTCTGGCAAAGCCAGAGCCCCTGGCCATCGTAGGCCAGGAGCTTGATTGCGGTGCCCCGCCGATTGCGGAAGACGAACACCGTCCCCGAGAACGGGTCGGTGGACAGCACCTCCCGGCATACCCTCCCCAAGCCGTCGACGCCCTTGCGGAAGTCGACCGTGGCGATGCACACCAGGACGCGGACGTGCGCGCTCAGCGCCATCATGCGCGACGGCCCCAGAACGCACGGGCGATGGCGACGAGGTCCACGCTGCCACCGTCCCCGACCTCCACGCGCACCCGGTTCCCCTCGTGCCCCACGAGCTCGAGCACGATCCGTCGCGGCGTACCCAGCTCGAGGCGGCCGAGATCCACGAAGTCCGGGGGCTCGACCTCGCTTCGCGGCGCGCTCTCCGCCCCGCCCTCGACCAACCTCGCGAGCTTCCCCGCGTCCAGTCATAGCGCCCGCGCCACCTCGGGCACCCCCAGCCCCCGCGCAACGTCCGCTGCCTTCGACCACAGCACCGGCGGGATTGGTCGCCCACGACCGCTGTGCGTCCGCCGCCAGCTCGCGAGCGCCTCGCGCGCCGCTTCGAGATCCTTCCCCCGCCTCGTGTCCAAGCCCATCGTCTGCCTCCTGCACGCGCGATGGTCGCGCCGGATGGAGGGTCAGTTACGCAGCTTTGCCGCAGGACACACATGGTCACCTCGAGCTGGGTGCACTCCGGGTGGTCGACGAGATACTTGGCGATCGGGCCGGCATGCTCGGGGTGCAGCTTGGGCTGCCGGTGCCGCCCAGCTCGGCCCAGATCGAGTCGAGCACCTCGCGCGCTCCAAGCGCCTGCACGGTGCGCATCGCACGGTCCGTGCGCCCCACGGCTGCGCCGACCTGGGCCGGCGTCAGGCCCATGTCCGCGTGCAACAGGAAGAAGGCCGCGACGCGCAGCAGGATCGGCTGCGCCGCCATGACGGCCACGAACCGCACCGCCGCCTCCAGCAGGACCCGCTGCGGTCCCGTTGCCCTCCCCAGGAGCTCCACATGCTCGCGCTGCCAGCACCCCCACGCATCCTGCGGCGCCTCGTGCGCCTCCGTCGTCGCCATCTCGGTGCCCATGATCCCCTCCCGGAGGAAGCATCCCACCGGGAAGCCGAACGGCAGCAGCCGGGCTCAGGCGAGGATCATGAGGTGAGCCGGAAGTCGTGGATGACCGCTCCGGAGGGGGCGGGGGCGTTTGGTGCTGAAATTTCAGCGCCACCGTCCTGGCCGCCGCCTCCTGCGTCGGGCCGAGCAGCGGGGCCACCTCCATGACGACCCCGCCGACGAGCCCCACATCCCGCCCCAGCCTCCGGATCAGCTCCGCCACCCAGTCCAGCGTGAGCCGCTTTCTACCCGGCGAAGAGTGGGGGCACCAACGATCTACCCAGCGAAGAGTGGGGCACCAACGATGGCAAGTGTCGCAGGTTGGTGGGTAGGGCAAGCATGTCGGTTCGGCAGTTAGCTCCCACCTTGTGCCACTCATCTGTGCCTGTTGTCGCTATGTAGTTTACAACACATGGCTCGCTGTGCTTCAGTGTCGTGGACGGATGGGAGCGAGGTAGAACTCCCGGCTGGCAGGGACCATGAATCTAACGGAGGAAACACCATGAAGCTTGTGCATGGCGCCATGGGTGCCGTGATTGTTGTGGTGTGCGGGTCGTTCGCCGGCGTCGCGCAGGCGCAGACCTGTTACATGCTCGCATCGGAGAGCAACTGCAGCTCGGGTGCCGGCAACTACATCTATACATACAGCGGATGGAGCGCGATCTCGGGCGGGAGTAACAACTCGGTCAACTCGTCCGACTACTGCACTATCGCGGGCGGCACTGACAATTCGATCGGGGACGGCAACGACTACTCTGTCATCTCCGGCGGGAACTCGAACGTAATCAATTACGAAAACGGTACCGGATTCATCGGGGGGGGACGCTCAACAAAATCAACCAGTGGTCCGCCGGTTCGACGATCGGCGGGGGTATGGACAACTTGGTCGAAGGGGGGCAGGGGCTCTCCTCTCAGGGCTACTACGGCACCATCGCGGGCGGATACGCGAATACCGTCGGCCACGACGTCACCACGTACAGCTACCAGTTCGTGGGCGGCGGGTACGGCAACGTCGCGGTGACGAATTACGCGTCCGTTTTGGGCGGGCAGTACAACATGGCAGGGGGGGCGGGGAATGATTACCCGTCGGTTCTCGGAGGGCTGGGCAACACGGCCTCGGGGTTCTACGCGTCGGTACTCGGCGGCAAGGATAACACTGCTTCTGGAACCGCCAGCGTCGCCGCCGGATACCACGCCCAAGCCAACCAAAACGGCTGCTTCGTGTTTGCGGATGACTCCAGCTCGACCAACCAGACGTGTACAGCGGCCAACTCGTTCGTGGTGAGGGCGACCGGGGGTGTTCGGTTCATCTACGACTCCGGCGGGGACTATGTGTACCCGAGTGGCGGGAATTGGGTGTGGGGCTCGAGCAGCGACGAGAACATTAAACACGACATCGCCGAGGTCGACCCGCGTGCAGTGCTCGAATCCGTCGTATCGATGCCCGTAGCAACGTGGAAGTACAATGCCGACGGCGACGGGACCAGCCACATCGGTCCGATGGCGCAGGACTTCGCGGCGGCGTTCCACCTGAGCAAGGACGATAAGCACATCAACACGCTCGACGAAGCGGGCGTCGCGATCGGAGCGATCCAAGGGCTGCACGCAGAGGTTCTCCAGCGGGATGAGAAGATCGCGGCGCTCGAGAGGTCCAACGCCGAGGCGAACCAGAAGGTCGCGGCCCTCGAGCAGCGACTGGCGGCGATCGAGGCCCGGCTCGGGATCACGCAGTAGGACCACTGCCAGCCCACTCCAGTGTCACGCCGGAGCCAACCACCGGCGCGCCTGCTCCTCGCCGGCGCGATCCTGCTCGCTTATCACGGCCTCTTCGCCAACGGGCAGCAGCTCCTCGGCTGGGACGACACGGCCAACCTCGTCGAGAACGACGGCTACAAGGGGCTTGACGCCTCCCATCTCGGCTGGATGATCCAGAGCGCGCACCTCGCGGTGTACGAGCCGATCGCGTGGCTCGTGAAGGCGTTCGAGTACCTCGCCTTCGGCGTTTCGGCGCGCGCCTTCCACGTCGTCTCGCTCGCGCTGCACCTTGGGAGCACGTTCGTGGTGCTCGATATCGCCCGCCGGCTCATACGCCGGGCGTCGGCGTTGGCGGAGCCCGCCCAGGTCGAGACCGCCGCCGTCTGCGGGGCGCTCCTCTTCGGGATCCACCCGCTGCGCGTCGAGGTCGTCGCCTGGGCTTCCGGCCAGTCCTATGCCCTGGCTGGGCTCTTCTTCCTGCTCTCGATCGCGGCCTACCTCCGCCACGCTGAATCGGGCCGCGAAGGGGGGTCGCGGTGGCTCGCGCTCGCCCTCGCGGCGTATGCCGCCGCCGGCCTCTCGAAGAGCGCCGCGGCCATGCTTCCGCTCGTGCTCGTGGTGCTCGACCTCTGGCCGCTCTGCCGCTGGGGCGGGCGACGCGTGGTGCTTGAGAAACTGCCCTTCATCGCCGTGCTCGTCGGGCTCGTCGTGCTAGCGACACTCGCGAACAGGGCCGCTCAGGTGGGCGAACCGGCGTCACTCGATCTCGGGCAGCGGCTCGCACGCGCAGCACAGGCGCTCGTCTTGTACCCGCGCGAAACCCTCTGGCCGGCGGGCCTCGCAGCGATCTATCCGGTGGAGACGTCGCGCCTGTCCCCCTTCGCCCCCGAGACGCTCCTTTCGGTTGCCGCGATCGCCTTCGCGGTGGTGCTCGCCGTGCGGCAGCGGCGCGAGGCGCCGTGGATCGCAGCCGCGCTCGCGAGCTACGTTGCGGTGGTGCTCCCCGTGCTCGGGCTCGTCCAGCACGGGGCCCTGACGGAGGCCTTCGATCGCTACGCGTACATGTCGACGATCGGGCTCGACCTGGTGCTTGGGGTCGGCCTCGCGCGGCTCTGGCACATGGACGCGCGGGTTGGGCGCCGCGCCGTCCTCGGGGTTGCGGCCGTCCTCGCGGCGGTCACCGTCGCGCAAACGCAGACCTGGAGCACGACGGTGGCCCTCTGGCAGAACGCGCTCGCGGTCACCCGGGAGAGCGCGTTCGTGCTCAACAACCTCGGCTTCGAGTTCATGGGAGCGCAGCGCTTGGCGGAGGCGGAGCCCCTACTAGCGCGCGCAGTGGCGCTCGATCCGCGCAATATCAAGGCGACGCTCAACTACGGAGTGACGCTGGAGCGCCTCGGCCGCGTCGACCAGGCGATCGTCTTCTACGTGGGCGCGCTGCGATTGCTGCCCGACGTCGCCGAGATCCACTTCAACCTGGGGATGCTGTTCGCCCGCAAGGGCCAATTCCCCGAGGCGCGCATCGCCCTCGAACGCGCCGCCGCGCTTCGCGCCGACTGGGCCCTGCCGCGGGAGCGGCTCGCGACGCTCCCGCGTGATCCGCCGAGGGCGCCGTAGTGGCCAGCGTATCACCGGATCCCGACGGGGGCGCCGTCGAAGCACCCCTTCCGTCGAGCGCCCTGCCTTCCGGGGCGCCGCGCCCGTGGTGGTCGCAGCCCGGCACCTTCGGCGTCGCGTCGGTCGTGTGCGCGCTCTTCGCCGTGCGCACGACCCTGCACTTCTTCCAGAACGACTACGGCCGGTCCGTTGATGCCGCATGGGGCATCGTCCACGGCCACCCGCACTGGCGTGTCTACCAGAGCCGGGTCCTTGGCCCCTGGATCGTCAACCTCCTAGCGCAGGTCCTCCCGAGCTTCCTGGTCGCGCACGTCGTGTACGCCGTCTCGACGCTCGCGCTCGCGGGCTTCCTGACGCTGACCTTCACGCAGCGCAGGTACAGCGACACCGCGCGATCCTGGGCGGCGTTCTTCATGTTCCAGGGCCTGTTCGTGCTCCTGATGAGCCGGCCGTGGCTCTATGCCTGGGACTACCTCGACATCCTCGTCTTCCTCGTCTTCTTCGAGCTGGTGCAGAGCCGCCGCCACTGGTCGCGTGTGGTGGGTCTGTTCGCCGTGGCGATCTTCAACCGCGAGAGCGCGCTCTTCCTCGCCCTGTGGCTCGTGCTGGAGCCGGTCGTCGCACTGGCTCACGATCGGCGGGCGCGCAAGGCCGGCCGGCACCAGCGCAAGCGACGCCTCCGCTTCGCAGTCCGCCCTTTCCTCGCCGGCTTGGCCTGCCTCGTCGGGGGGATCGCGCTGATCGAAGGCCTCCGCCGAAGGCTCCTGGTGGAGGAGGTTGGGCCGAAGATCTTCGCGGACGCGAAGGTTTCCCCAGAACAGGGCGCCGATCCTGCGAACCTGTTCGCCAACCTTCTTCGCGTAGGGCATGCGCTGACGACCCTTTCGTACTCGATGGACTTCCTGCTCGTGCTCTTCCTGGCATCGATCGTGGTGCTCGCGGTGAAGCTGGCGAGCCACGATCCCCGCCGCTGGTTGGCGCTCTCTCTGGTGGAGCTCGGGTTCCTCGGGTCGCTCCTCTTCTATGGGTATTTCTACGAGACGCGCATGTACCTCGGGCTGATCCCGTTCGCGGTGCTGGGCGTACAGGCGCTCCTTCCCGTGCCCGCGGCAAATGCCAGACGTGCCGCTCTTTAGGTCCGCCTCGCCCCCCGCCGAGACCGCCCCGATCGTCCCCCGCAGGTACCGCACCGCCAGCGCCACCATCCGGGCGCGGGGCTACTGCGTGAGCACGGTGGGCTTGGACGAAGCACGGTTCGCAAGTGCATCCAGGAGCAGCAAGACGAAGGAGCGCCGGCAGGAGCAGCTTCCGTTCGGCGGGCTTCAGCCCCCTGGGAAGGGTCCGCGAGGTAGGTCGGGCGCGTAGCGCCCTTCATGCCATGGAGTCCCTCCAAGAGACACATCTGGGTGAGGTCGAACTCGGGCCCAGCCGCGCGGACGTCGCCCGATCGCATGGCCCAGGCGTCGAGCGGGGTCATGTCGTCGAGGCCACGGTGGGGCGCGCGGTGGTACTCGCCCTCGACCCAGGCCCAGAAGCGACGGTTGAGCGCGTCGAGCGAGCCGAGGTCCGCAGGGCCCAGGGTGGGCAAGAAGCGCATGCGCACGGTGCGAAAGAAGCGCTCCTGCTTGCCCTTGCCGGCGGGCTGATAGGGGCGCGCGTGGATGAGGGTGATGCCGAGGCGCGCGCACACCAGCGCGAGGTGATGCGAGCGGAAGGCGGCGCCGTTGTCGACGTACAGGCGCAGCGGGATCCCGCGCCGCATCACCCCCTGGCGCAGGACCGGAAGGTAAGCGCTGGTGCTCTCCGAGAGCGCGAAGACGCCGTAGGGCACGACGCGGATGGCGTCGTCGATCAGACCGATGAGGTAGGTCTTCTGCTTGCGGCGGCCGGAGACGACGACCGCCGGGCCGTGCATGACGTCGCTCATCCACAGCTCGCCGGCCTTCTGGTAGGCGAAGTGGCGGCGGTCCTTGGTCGAGGGGCACTCCGGCGCCTGGCACATCACGCCGGCGCGCGAGAGCACCCGGTGCACGGTGGAGAGGGGAAGCTGAGCGTGCGGGCCAGCTCGCTCTCCTTCTTCACCTCGTCGATGATCATCGCCACCGAATAGGTGCGGTGCTTGTCCTTCGTCTCGATGAGCAGATCGAGCACCGCCTGCGGGATGAAGCGTGCCGAGCCGATGTCCCTGCGCGGCTTGGGCTTGAGCGCGTCGAAGCCTCCCTCCCGGTAGAGTGCCATCCAGTCGCGCATCGTCTCGACGGCCACGTGCGTCCGGCGGCTGCCGGGGATGCAGTACGACCGGCTCGCCTTCTCGCGCAGCCGCTCGTAGAGCTTGATGTGAGGGGATGCGTCGCCGTCCACCGGCAGGAGCAGATCGCTGATGGGTGCGAATCCCAGTTTACATCGGGTTTTGTGCGGATCGGGCGCGATTTCGGCCAGATTATCGACGGCGGCGAGCGGCCAAGCGCGGCAGGCTGATCCCGCTGGATCCTCGGCGTTCTGAGGGCCGGGATTTGCACCCCAATGAGATCGCGATGCGATCGGTGGAGGTGGTGGCGTGCTACCACGAGATGGCGGCGTGCTCTTTCACGAGCCTGGAAGGGTTGCTCACGACGAGCCGCATCGTGGCGGAGCGAGGCCAGTCCGATCAGATCAGATCAGATCAGATCAGATCAGACGTCGAGCTGCTCCTGCATCTCTCGCCGTAGCTGCCGGAGCATCTCGATCCCGTCTTCGTCGAGCTCCTTCGCGCCGCGCGTGGAGGCGGGCGCCTCGCTCAGCTTCTCGAGGATCCGGTCGACCCTGGCGATCTCCGCCTCCTGACGGCGGCGCAGCTCGGTGACCATCTGCTCGAAGGTCTCGAAGAAGTGTTGCAGCTCGTCGCCCTTGCGCAGCCGCTCCCGCACCGCGAGCTTTCCGGCTCCCACCTCACGGAGCAGCCGCTTCATCTTGAAGACCGGCCCCGCGACCTTGTGCGTGAAGACGATGCCCACCGCGCCCATCGCGACCACGAGGACGCCAAGGAGCACGACGAGGCCACCGACGAGCTGCTGCTGCTGGCGAGTGAGGCGGGCTGCGTCGACCTCGAGCTGGTCCTGCTCTTTCTTCAGCCGCTGCTCGTCCTTGGCGGCCTCCTCACCGAACGCCTTGGCGACCTCGGGGTCGTCCTTGTAGGCGGCGGCGATGTTCATCGAGACGACCTGGGCGACCTTCCGGCTCTGCACGATGGCGAGCTGCCCCCGCTCCACCGTCTTCTGCCCCTCCGTGATCGCCTCGGAGCTGATGCGCCACACCAGGAGCCCGAGCGCCAGCGAGAGCACGAGCGCGGTGCCGGCGAGCAGGCTGGCGTACTTCAGCTGGAAGTTGCGATCGAGCAGGTAGTTGCGCACGCTGCGGTGGTGCTGGGGCGCGGGCTTCGGCGCATCGCTCATGGGAACCTCGGAGGAGGGAGGGGGTTTGCTCTCCCGCGCCCTCTAGGGGCTTGGTGGCTGTAGCGTTCCAGCGTAGGGAGCCGCGGGCCCACGTTCAACTTCTGGATCGAGCCCGCAGGGCGGAGGCGGTCCTCACAAGGACGCGGCAACCTTCTGGAAGCTCTCGACGGCATTCTCTGCGCACATCTTCATCAGCAGGTTCTCGCTGTCCTTGTCGCCCTTGGTCGCCCCGCTCTGGGTGAGCTTGGGCGCGAACTCGGCTTGCAGCGCCTTCTCGGGGTAGGTCCACATCGTGATGCGGATCGCCTGTGACAGGTCGCCGCCGCCGTACACCGGTGGATCGACGGTGGCGATGAGCAGGAAGCCCTTGAGCCGGTTCGCCTTGATGACCTGGGCGCCCTGCGCCGCCGTCTCGCTCTTCGGCGCGACCGCGTAGCCTCTCTTGGACAGGATCTTGTCCTGCATGGCGCCGCGGACGATGGCGTCCACCTCGGCGGCGGGGCGGCCCGTCTTGTTGGTGACCTGGATCGCCACGTAGAACTTCGTGTCGGCGCCGGGGGGCGGCGGCGTCGCAGGCCCGGCCTGGGTCGAGCCGCCGCCTTGTGAGCCGAGCGCCGCGATGGACTTCTGGATCTGCGACTTGACCGACGCCGCGCTCTCCCTGCCGAGCGCCGCCTTGAGGCAGGGCAGGCCCGCGGGCTTGCCCAGCTTGCCGAGCGCCGCCGCGGCGGCCACCTTGACCGACGCGCTCGCGTCGCCGAGCGCGTCGCAGAGTGGCCTGACCGCCGCGTCGTCGCCGGAGGCGCCGAGGGCGAGCGCGGCCTGCGTGCGGACGCGATAGTCATCGCTGGTCCTGAGCTGCTCGGCGAGGTACGCGACGCTCGGCGCAGCGAACGCGACGGCGACCAGCGCCAGCGCCGCGCACCCAATCGACGACACGAGCAGCAGCATGCGAAGGAGACGGAGCATGCAGCCGACGACGATACACGACGGCGTGCGCGCGAGGGAGCGCGCTCGTCTGGAAAAACGAGGCGGGCATGAAGGCAGGCCTCGACCCCGGCCACGTCATCCCGAATAATGGCGCGCGGCGCCGTACGACGGACGCCCAGCGCCATGTCCGGTTCGACGTCCTACCTCCACCTTCAACGGCGCCTCCTCGGCGTCGTTGTCGCCCTGACGGCGCTCCTCCTCTCCACGGGCGGCCGGGCCCAACCGGCCGGGACCGGCCAGGCCGCGGGCGCACCGCTGCGCGTTCACGTCCGCGGCGGCGCCGAGCTCCACGCGGTCGCAGGCGTCACACACGGCGCCCTCACGTTCCACGGGCAGCTCGTCGACGACGCCGGCGCGCCCATCCCGAGGGCGACCATCGCGGTGGAGGCGTCGACCACCGGGGAGCCTCACGCTCGGCTACGCGTCGGCCCCCTCCGTCCGTGCGAGGACGGCGCGTCCGGCGCACGCCCGCTGCCGCACGGAGGCCCCGACGATCTCCTGGTCGAGACGGACGAGCGCGGAGAGTTCTGCGCGATCGCGCGAGCGGACGCACCCAAGTTGACCCTCACGCTCCGCTTCCACGCCACCAAGCTCCACGACGCCGCGGAGCTGGCGGTGCCCGTGGACACCGCCGAGCCGCGCCTCGTCCGCACGGTGGTGCGCTTCGAGCCGCCGCCGGAGACCCTGGATCTCGACCGCGAGTCGCTCACCATCACCGCCAAGCTCGGCTTCGATCGGAGCGACGCCGCGCGCCAGCGCGGAGGCGACGCGGGCGGTGAGGGCGGGCCGCGCGAGCCCCCGATCGGCTCCGCGCAGCGGGCCAACCTCGCGCTGACGCTCACGGACGAGCGCGGGGCGCACATCGCCGACGCCGTCACCGGCGGGGATGGGCGCGCGCGCTTCGACGTCAAGACCGCGGCGCTCGCAGGCCCCGGCGCAGGCGAGCTCCTCGTCCGCTTCGGCGGCAACGCCGTGCTCACGAAGGCCGAGTGGTCGCAGCCCGTCGTTCGGCGCGCGGAGGCGCGCCTCTCGCTCCCGCACCCGATCCCGCAGGCCGACCCGGAGGAGGGCGTGATCGTCGACGTCGACGTCGCCACCTCGCGCGGGCCCGTCACCGGCGGCGTCGTCGAGGCGCACCGCATCGGCTCGACGAACGCCGAGGCGCAAGCGAGCGCGGCGAGCGAGACCGTGGGCGCGGGGGCGGTCGACGAGGAGGGTCATGCGCGCATCGTCGCGACCTTCTCCGCTGGCGGCGCGACGCTCGCGCCCCTCTCGCTGCGCTTCGTCCCCGCGGCTCAGTGGTACCGCCCCGGGCCCGAGCTGCGGGTGGAGGCTCATCTCACCGGGCCCGGCATGGGAAGGCAGATCCTGCTCGCGATCACGGTGCTCGTGGCCGCCGCCTGGGTGGTCGTCGGCTGGCGGCGGTCGCCTCGTCCGCCCGTGCTCCCCGGCGTGGAAGGGTCGACCGCGCCGCGGTCCGGGCGCGCCGGCGTGCAGGTGCTCGCCTCGCCGCCGGATCTCACCGGCTGGCGCGGCACCGTCGCCGACGCGCACGACGGAGCGCCCATCGCGGGCGCGCGCATCTCCATCGTGCTGCCGGCGTTCGCGGGCGACGGCGTGGCGGCCCGCGCGGTCACCGACGAGCGCGGCGCCTTCTCGATCGAGGCGGCGTATCGCAACGATGGGAGGCTCGTCGTCGACGCGCCGGAGCACAGCACCCACGAGCAGCCGCTCCCCCCGCCCAGCGTCCTCGGCGTCACCCTGATCACGCGCCGCCGGGCGCTCCTCGAGCGCCTGGTGCGCTGGGCACGGCAGCGTGGAGCGCCGTTCGACGGCGCGCCCGAGCCGACGCCGGGCCACGTCCGCCGCGTCGCCGCGCGCTCGAGCGCCCAGGAGATCGAAGCGTGGGCCGGCCGCGTCGAGCAGGCTGCGTACGGCCCGCACCGGGTCGACGAGGCGCTCGAGCGCGACGTCCGCTCCACGGAGCCGCGCGCCGCCAAGTGACGCTCCCGTCACGACGGGCGATGGCCACGAGCGGCCTACCTGTCCAGCCCGGATCGCACGAGCCCTGGGCCGTGGCCTGCTCCGTGGGCCCCTGGGTCCGGGGCCGCTCGCGGCCCCATCTCGACGGGGCCACGGGCTCGGCCGCGCGCGGGAAAACGCGCGCGCAAACGCCCTGCCCCTGCGGCGCCGCGAGCGGCTATGCTGGCGCGACACGCCCGGGCACGTTGACGTGGGGAGTGCGTTTCATATAGTCGCCGTGCCGCCCCGGAGAACCCCATCGTGAACCTCACCATCCTCATCGGCCTCGCGCTGCTCATCGGCGTCGGGGTCGCGGTGTACTTCCTCTTCCTCCGCAAGCCCGAGGCAGAGCGCCCGATCGAGGCGCCCCCCGAGCCGAAGAAGCTTCCGGAGAAGGAGAAGCCCGCCCAGCCTGCCGCGAAGCCCAAGGCCGAGAAGCTGGCCCCCAAGGTCGAGAAGCCCGCGCCCAAGGCCGAAAAGGCCGAGAAGCCCGCGCCCAAGGCCGAGAAGCCCGCGCCCAAGCCCGAAAAGGCCGAGGAGGCGAAGGAGGAGGCACCCGTCGCGCGGTTCGAGCCCTCGCCCGCGGTCGCGGCCCCTCCTGTGAAGGAGAAGGCAGAGGAGGCGCCCGAAGCCGGAGAAGCCGGCCCCGGCCGTGACGAAGGAGAAGCCGCCCGCGCGGCGCCGCGACGTCGAGGGCCTGCGGCGCGGCCTCGCGAAGGCGCGCGACAAGGAGGGGTTCTTCGGTCGGCTCAAGGCGCTCTTCGTCGGCAAGAAGGAGATCGACCCGCAGGTCGTCGAGCAAATCGAGGAGGTGCTCCTCACCTCCGACGTCGGCGTCAAGACGACGGCGATGCTCCTCGACGACATCAAGGACAAGCTCGAGAAGAAAGAGCTCGCCGACACGGACAAGGTCTGGGACGCGCTCCGCGCGCACGCGGCCTCGATCCTGAGCATCGGCAGCGGCGGGATCGCCCTCTCGGCCAGGCCGACGGTCGTGATGATGGTCGGCGTCAACGGCGTGGGCAAGACGACGACCATCGGCAAGCTCGCGACGAAGCTGAAGGCGGACGGGAAGAAGGTGGTGCTGGCCGCAGGCGACACGTTCCGCGCTGCCGCGGTGCAGCAGCTTCAGGTGTGGGGGAAGCGGGTCGACGTCGAGGTGGTCGCCGGCAAGGACGGCGCCAACCCCGGCGCGGTGATCTTCGACGCCATCCAGCGCGCCAAGGAAATCGGCGCCAACGTCGTCCTCGCGGACACGGCCGGGCGCCTGCACACCAAGACGAACCTGATGGAAGAGCTGACCAGGGTCGCGCGCACCATGGGCAAGGCGATGGAGGGCGCGCCGCACGAGACGCTCCTGGTCCTCGACGCCACCAACGGGCAGAACGCGATGCAGCAGGCGGCCTTGTTCAAGGAGTCGCTCCCGCTCTCGGGCATCGTGCTGACGAAGCTCGACGGCACCGCGAAGGGCGGCGTCATCCTCGGTATCTGCGCGGAGCACGAGCTCCCGGTGCGTTACATCGGCATCGGCGAGCGTGCCGAGGATTTGCGCGATTTCGTCCCGGAGGAGTTCGTCGAGGCCATGCTCGGCCAGGCCGAGTGAGCTGGCCGCCTCGTGGGCGATGTGCGCACAGCAACGTCCCGTCCTCGCGAACGGAAGCCTCGCGGCGCTTCCGCCTTCGCTCTGCAAACCTGCCTACCTCCTTCGTTTTTCGAGGGCTCGCGGAGCTTTCCACCGGCGCTTCGCGACGGCTCGCGGAGGCTTTCCGCGGGCCCGGGCGGGGCGGGCTCAGGGGACGGATTTCGTTTGATCCCGGCGCATTCAGCGTGTTATCGTCCCTCGGGCTTGGCGGTTGACTGATTTGACCAGCAAATTCGCGTAGTTAGTCGGCTGTACTCACCCAGTAACGTTCATCGGTGGGGTATCGGCCCCGTCTGAGCGATGGACGCTCGCGTCGCACACTGCGGAAGGGATGGCGATGAACCAGGCTCGCGTGGGGCTTCTCGTTGCAGCTGCGCTGGTCGCGATGTCAGCCACGGCCATGGCGCAGCCCGCGAAGGGCAAGGCCGCGAAGGGGGCTGCAGCCGCGTCGAAGACGATTGACATGGACGCCCCGGCGGACAAGCCCGCCGACGCTGCGGCCGCTCCTGCCGCCGACAAGCCTGCGGATGATGCAGCGCCGGGCGGGGACGAGGGTGGTCTCGGTGACATTTGCAAGATCGATCCCACGGCCTGTCCGACGATCGACTTCGACAAGGCCGCCGCGCGCGATTTGCACGAAGAGATGTACGCGGTGCAGCAGATCTACGCACTGCGCTATCACCGCTTCGAGGTGAACCCGTACTTCGGGCTCACGATGAACGACCAGTTCGTGAGCCACCCGGGCCCGGGCCTCGCGCTGAACTTCTACATCCTCAACATCCTGGCCGTCGGCGTGAACGGCAATTTCTATCAGGGCCTGAACGGCATTTCGTCGTTCAACCTGCAGACGAGCCGCGCCGCCCGCGTCGGCTTTCCCATCAACGAGTACCAGTGGAACGCCAACGCCAACATCACCGTCGTCCCGGCGTACGGCAAGTTCGCCGGCTTCGGTAACTTCATCTTCCACTACGACTTCTTCCTCGTCGGTGGCGTGGGCGCCATCTCCACCCGCCCGCTCGCGGTCATCGACCCCGACAACCGCACCTTCACCTTCCAGCCGAAGGTGAACGGCAAGATCGGCGGTGGCCTCCGCATCTTCTTCAACCGCTGGCTCGCCGCCGTGGTCGAGGTCAGCGACTACATCTACGGGGAGAAGCTGGAGAACACCACAATCGCCACGAACCCGCAGGACTCGAGCACGTGGCTCGCGCCGGGCACCTCCATCACGAACAACGTGCAGGCACAGCTCGGGCTCAGCTTCTTCTTGCCGTTCACGTGGGAGTACAAGCTCCCCAAGTGAGTCGTCCGCAGCACCGACAGGGTTTCGAGGTCTCCGAAGCGGGCTCGCAGAGCCCTAGACCAGGCGGGCTCCCGGGCGAGCCCCAACGACGAACAGGGACTGGCATGATGCGTCGATTCGTCAAGACTGTTAGCGCGGTGCTCGCGGGGTGCGCCGCGCTGGTCTCCCTGAGCGCTGCGGCGAACGCGCAGGAGATTCAGATCACCGGCCCCCTCGCTGGTGCCCCCGCGGTGCGCCAGCTCCGTCTCCATCGGGACGGCCGCTTCGAGGTCTCGGTAGGGACGTCCTTCACCCTGCTCGATCAGTACCTACGCACGACCATGCCGGGCGGGACCCTGACGTACCACTTCACCGACTGGCTCGGCATCGGCGTCTTCGGCGGCTACGGCATCCAGACCACCACGGGCCTCACCGACAACATCCAGAGCTCGGCGATCACCGCCTACAACTGCGCCTCGCGGCCCTGGACGCAGCCCTGTCAGCTCACCGCGGTGAACCTCACCCATGGCAACCTCGCGAGCGATCAGCTCGCGCACATGACGTGGATGCTCGCGCCGCAGGTCGTGGGCGTGCCGTTCCGCGGCAAGATCGCGCTCTTCAACGCGGCCTTCATCCTCGACACCGACGTCTCCTTCTTCCTCGGCGCCGCCTTCACCGGCCTCAAGGAGCGCGGCAACTGCGGCGAGCCCAATCCCAGCGGCACGGGCTTCGCCAACGGCGAGGTGTCGTGCAGCGACCAGAAGTCGTTCGCGCTCCAGAACCGCATGGCGATCGCGCCGACGTTCGGCATGGGCCTCAACTTCTACCCGGCCTGGCAGCAGACGAACTTCTTCGGCGTGGGCTTCGAGTTCCGTGCGTTCCCCTTCTCGTGGAACACGTCCGGCTTCGACGTCGGCGGCGGTGGCCCCGGCAAGGCGTTCCCCGATGGCATCGTGAACAGCGACAATCGCCAGTTCCACTTCAACACGATGATCACCATCCAGCTCAAGTTCGCCTTCCCGGTGACCATCAAGAAGTCGCCCTGACGGAACCCCGGGCGTCAGCCCGGTGACCGGAGCGCCGCGCATGAGCGCGGGGCCCACTCAGGCCGTCAGACCCGGCCCACCTTCACGAAAATCGTCCCCCCGGCATGGGGTGGTAACCTCGCCCGCCTCGATGCGATCGAGCCCACTCCGCCTGCCCTCGATCGAGGCTCGCCCCGGCGCTGCGGACCGCCCCTGCCGTGCTGCGGCTGGCGCTGCTGAGCGTCTCCGCCGTGCTGCGGCCGGCTTTGCCTCCGCGGGGCTGCTCGTCCTCGCGGCCCTCGCGTGCGGCGCCTGTGACGAGGTCCTCGGCCTTGGCCAGTACACGCTCGCCTGCGACGCCGGCAACGGCGGCTGCGGCGGGAGCGGGGGCGGCGGCGCAGGCGATGCCACCGCGGCCCGATGAGAGGCACCATGCCCTCCCCTCCCCTCTCCCTCCTCGTCGCCTCCACGCTCACCCTGGCTGTCGTCACCGCGCGGCCCGCCCTCGCCGACGGCAACCTCACCCCTGCGGCGGCCCCCTCGACCGCGCCGGCCCCCCTGCGGCCGACCGCGCCCGCGCCCCCACCCGCTGCCGACACCACCCGCACCCTCCGCTTCACGAGCGGCGTCTCGCTCACCGGCATCGGACTCACCGCGGTCATTCTGGGCAGCGTCATCGGCGTGCGCGCGCTCGTCTCCAAGAACGACGTCGGCGCGCACTGCGACGCCGCCGGTACGTGCGACCTGACCGGCTACACGTACGGCGTCCAAGCGCAGGATCTCGCTCGGTTCGCCACCATCTGCTTCGGCGCCGGCCTCGCCCTGACCGGGATCGGCGTCGGCCTCACCGTCTCCTCCAAGCCCTGGAAGCCAGGCCTGGGCCCTCGCGCGTCGGCGTGGATCGCCCCGACGCGCTCGGGCGTCGTCGTCGGGGCACGCTGGTAGGCCCGCGCCAGCTCATCCTGCCCCGCCGGTACCCGAAAGCACCCTGTCGGTACCGGAAAGCACCTCGCCGGTACCGGAATGCACCTCGCCGGTACCGCAGAGCATCCCGCCGGTACCGGAAAGCACCTCGCCGGTACCGGAGAGCCCTTCGCCGGCTCAGCTCACCGCACGTACCGCGACACGTCGAGCCGGTACACGAAGGCGCCGCGCACGCTGGCCTGCGCGGTCGACCCGGCACCGGGGGCGCACGTGCCGAGGGGGTCGGCGGAGAGGCGCAGCTCGTCAATCGTGCCGTCGAGCTGGAAGTAGAAGCCGCCGCCGAACTGCACCTCCGCCCCGGCGGCTGCCCGAAGACCCAGCCCCGGCCCGTCCATCTCCGAGCAACGGAACGCGTCCGGCTGCACCTGGCCGCCGCCGAGCGTGATGACGTTGGCGTCGACGCTCTGCCAGACCAGGCCCGGGCCGATCGAAAGCGCGAAGGCGAAGCGATCCACGCGGAAGAGGGTCAGGCGTACGCTGGCCCACACGGAGTCGAGCGTGCGGCCGACGTCGACGACGCCGAGGTCGCCCGCGCTGTGCTCGGTGCCCAGGCCGGCGTGCTCGTAGGCGAGGCCGATGGAGTACCGCCAGGAGGGGGCGATGGCGAGCCCGACGCCGGCGAGGGCGCCGGTGCGGCTGTCGATGCCGAACGAGGCCGAGTCCCCGATGCGGAAGGCGCCGCCGAGGCGGACGCCGACGTCGGCCGTCACCGGGTCCGGCGGGGGCTGAACGACCGGGACCGGGAGGGGCTCGGGCGCGGCGGGCGGGCCGGCGGGGGCGGGGCTGCGGGATCCGCGGCGGCGGGGGCGGCGGCGAGGGCGGCGGCAAGGGCCAGAGCGAGGGCGGCGGCGACGAGGCGAGCCGGCGGAACGGGGGCGGGCATCGCGCTCCCCCTTAGCCTGAACGACGCACGGGCACACGCGAGGCTTGACCCGTCCACGCTGGTTTGCCATGGTCCGCGGCGGAGAGGTGACCGAGTGGCCGAAGGTGCCTGATTCGAAATCAGGTGTACCTGCAAGGGTTCCGCGGGTTCGAATCCCGCTCTCTCCGCTAGATTCAGCGCCCGATGGGGCCCGGCCCCAGCGGTTTCGTTGTCCGATGGGGCCCGACGCCATCGGGTCCTCCAGAGCACCCGGGCCTCGGGCGCAGAAGTACCAGGAGAGGTGACCGAGTGGTCGAAGGTGCACGACTGGAAATCGTGTGTACGGCAACGTACCGAGGGTTCGAATCCCTCCCTCTCCGCTAGTTACGTGGCCCCGATGGGGCCCCGGCCCCATCGGCCGTGCCCCACGCCAGGGAGCCAACCCCCACGCAAACCTAACCGCGACCGGAGCGACCCGCCGAGGCGGGTCGCGGAGGAAGCGGGGGCCATGGTGGTGAAGCCCGCGCGGCCCTGACGATGACGCCTGGTGCCGAGCTGCGGCCCCCGCTTACTCCGCGAGCCGCTCGGCGGCTCGCTCCGTGCGCGGTTAGGTGTGTGTGGGGGTGCGCGGGGTTTGTGTGGGGGTGCGCGGGGTTTGCGAGGGGGTGCGCGCCGCAGAGCGGCACGCGCCGGCTGGCATCAGAAGCCCTTGATGGACGGGATGAGGCGCTTCGAGATGACGACGCGCTGGATGTTCCCGGTTCCCTCGAAGATGTCGTACACCTTGATGTCGCGGAACCACTTCTCGAGCAGCGCGTGCTCGGTCGCGAGCGAGCCGTGCGCGCCGCAGATCTCGATCGACGTCGATGCACGCCGCGATGGCCGCCTGACCGGCCGCCGCCTTGGCCATGCTCGCCTCCTTGGCGTTCGGCTGGCCGTGGTCGGCGAGGGTCGTCGCGCGCCACACGAGCAGGCGCGCCGCGTCGAGGCGGCGGGACGATGCGGGCGAGGCGCTCGGCGATGGCGGCGTAGCGGGGGACGGGCCGGCCGAGCATGTAGTTCGTCCTTCACGAAATCGCGCGCGTACTCGTAGGCGGCGCGGCCGATGCCGACCGCCATCGCGCCGACCAGGGGGCGGGTGGTGTCGAAGGTCTTCATCGCCGTCATGAAGCCCTCCTTCGAGCGGTACGCCTCCTCGCCGCCGAGCAGGTTGTCCTCCGGCACGCGGCAGTCTTCGAGCACCAGCTCCGCCGTCTCGTTGGCGCGGAGGCCCATCTTCTCCTCGATCTTGCCGACCTCGAACCCGGGCGTGCCCTTCTCGACCACGAAGGCGCGGTGCCCGGCGCGGCCCGGGCTGGGGTCGACGGTGGCGAAGATCACCGTCCAGATCGCGCGGCCGCCGTTCGTGATGTAGCACTTGCGCCCGTTCAGCACCCAGTGCTTGCCGTCTTTGCGGCAGCTCGGTGCGGATGCCGGCGACGTCGCTGCCCGCGCCCGGCTCCGTGAGCCCGTAGGCGCCCCAGCGCGAGCGGGCCCGTCTGTCCATGCCCGCGAACATGCCGAAGAAGCGCTGCTTCTGCTCGCGCGTGCCGGTGGCGCGCACGGGAGGGCCGCCGAGGCCGGGGCCGGGGAGCGAGAGCAGGAGCGCGGCGTCGGCCCAGGCGAGCTCCTCGGCGGCGATCGGCGGCGGTGCGGTTGGTCTCGGAGACCTTGGCCGGCTGGGCCGGGGGGTATGGGGGGTCTCCCCCCATCGTACCGCCTCGCGCGGCTTCTCCTCCTCCGCCTCGTGCGTGGCCCAGCCGCCCACGGTCCCGCGCATGCTCGACGCCATCGGATGAAGTTCCGGAGGAAGGACTCCGGGACCTCGTGCTTCCGGTCCATCTCGAGGCTCATGGGCCGGATGACGTACTTGCCGAGGCCGTGGATGCCCTCCCTGAGCTCCGCTTGCTTCTTCGAAAGCGTGAAATCGATCATCGTCGGGGCCTCATCTCAGGTGAAGATGGCCTGGGTGTCCGGCGTCGGGAGCACCAGGGCGGGGTCGAGAGGGGCGCCGAGGTCGACGGCCGCTGCGAGCTGGTCGAGCTGCTCGGCCGTCGGGCAGCAGAGGGCGAGCTGCTTCGCGTCCCGCATGAGCTTCTCGGCGATCGAGGTCGCGGATGAACCCGGAGCCGCCGTGGAGGCCGACGCACTCGTCGGCGGTGCGCATCGCGGCCTCGAGCGCGAACGCGGCGGCCTGCGCGGTGGCGTGGAGGGCGCGCGGCTCGGGCGCGCCCGCCTCCCAGGCGGCGGCCGCCTGCCAGATCAGCCAGCGCGCAGACTCGACGTCCATGTGCCGGTCGGAGAGCGCGAAGGCGACGGCCTGGAAGTGCCCGATGGGCTTGCCGAACGCGGTGCGGTTCTCGCAGTGCTCGCGGGCGAGGTCGAAGGCGAACCGCGCGACGCCGACGGCCCGCGCGGCGACGACGAGCGCGCGCTTGGCGAAGAAGCGGAGCGTGGCGCGGGTGAAGCCGCCCTCGCCCGGATCGCCGGCGAGGCGCGCGGACGCCTCGACGAACGCGCCCTCGAGCGCGATCTCGCCGAAGTCGGCGGCGTCGAGGCCGAGGGTGTCGTGGCGGGCGCCGATCATCAGGCTTGGGTTGTTGGCACGCACGACGAACGCGCCGATGCCGCCCCAGCCCGCTGCGGGGTCGACCTGCGCGAAGACGAGGAAGCGGTCCGCGAGGTGGGCGTTGACGACGAAGGCCTTCTGGCGCCGGTGATCGTGTAGCCGCCCTCGACCGGCGTCGCGGTCGTCGCGAAGCCCGCGCGCGCCTTGTTCGGCGCGCGCTCGCTCCAGGCGACGGCGCCGAAGCGGCCGTATCCGTCCTCGTCGGCGAAGCCCGCGAGGCTCGCCTCCACCTGCTCGGGCGTGCCCAGCTCGGCGACGGCGGTGCCGAACGCGCCCGGCCCCGCGAGGCCGAAGGCCGCGGCCGCGTCGGCGGCCCCGAGCTCTTCCTCCAGCAGCACGGCGGTGAGCATGCCGAGGCCCTGCCCGCCCGCGCGCTCGGGCACGGTCACGAGCCCGAGCCCCATCTCGTGCGCGAGCCTGCGCACGTCCTCGGGGACCTGGCGCGCGCGTTCCATCTCTCGTACCCGAGGCGCGAGCGTGCTCCTGGCGAAGTCGGCCACGCTCTCTCGCACGAGGCGCTGCTCCTCGGTCGGTTCAAAGTCGATCATCCGGAAACTCCAGAGGTTTCCGCGCATTGTCGAGGCCTGCTCCATAACCGTCAAGCTGCATTTCCAGCCGGTGCGGACACCGCCCCGGGAAGCTCTGGAAATCTCGACCGGTCGCGCGTCGTTCCGCGGTATCTTCCCGCGAGGAGAGCCTCATGCATAACTTGGGTCGCGCCTTGCTTCTGGTCGTCGGTGCGGTCGCCGCTTGCTCCGCGGAGGGCACGCACGTCTTCGGCACCGGAGGTGCCGGCGGCGCTTCGAGCACCGGCGCGAGCCAGCCCTCGTCGACCTCGCCTTCCTCGTCGACCGTGTCCACGTCGTCCACGTCGACCGGCGGACAGGGCGGGGGCCCCGTGCTCAAGGACGGCGGCCTCACGGCAGCGGGCGTCGGCGGCGGCCCCGGCGCCTGCGTCAACCCGGGGCCCAACGAGGACTGGGACAAGGACGGCTGGACGATCGCGGAGGGCGACTGCAACGACTGCGACCCCAACGTCAACCCGGGCGCGCTCGACACCATCACGACCGGCGCCGACGGAGGCGTGATCCTGGGGGACGAGGACTGCGACGGCATCCCCGGCGAGGTGCCCCAGCCCTGCGACGACGGCCTCGCCGTCGACGACGCGGATCCGCTGAACGCGGCGAAGGCGGTGGAGCTTGCCAGCCGTTCACGGACCCGAAGAAGTGGGGCATCGCGTCGGCGAAGTGGGTGCTGCCCGACGGGTCGGACCCGTCCATGCTCACGCCCACCGGGGCGGTTCCGATGGCCACGCTCCAGGCCAACTACGCCCTCGGCCACGGCATCCTCACGGGCTTCGGGCCCAACGTGAGCGTGCAGGCCGGCAAGCGGTTGCTCGCCCTCTCCAGCGGCACCGCGCGGCAGCCCTCGGACCCGGGCTACCAGAACGTCAGCGGCTTCGACAAGATGTACACCGTCAAGAAGCCCGCGGGCTTCGTCCCCAAGTCGCCCGCGTGCCCGGGCGTGGTCACGGGCCAGCCGCACGACGCCGCGTCGCTCGAGGTCGTCGTGGTCGCGCCGACGAACGCCCACGGCTTCTCGTTCAACTTCAACTTCTTCACGTACGAGTGGCCGGGCTACATCTGCTCGGAGTTCAACGACTACTTCCTCGCGCTCCTCTCCCCGCCCCCCACGGGGCACCCGGACGGCAACATCTCGTTCGACACCCAGGGCAACCCCGTCAGCGTGAACAACGCCTTCCTCCAGGTCTGCGGGTGCGCGAAGGGCCCGCCCTGCCTCGGAGGGGGAGTGAAGTGGTTCTCCTGCGGGCTCGGCGACCTCAGCCTCGTCGGCACCGGGTTCGGGGCGGACACGACCGGCGACGGCGACCACGGCTCGACGGGCTGGCTCCAGACCAAGGCCCCCATCTCGCCGCACGAGGAGCTCACGCTCCGCTGGGCGGTCTACGACTCGGGCGACGGCGTCCTCGACACCACCACGCTCATCGACAACTTCCAGTGGATCCTGGACAGCGGCAGCCCCAGCATCGGCACCACGCCCGTCCCCCCGCCGACGTGACGGCCAGCCGGAGCTCCTCCGAACCATCGCCCCCGGGCGGGCGATCGCGTGGGCGCCGCCGTGGCAGCCTCGGCCAACCCGCGCCTCCGGATCGCGCTGGACAGAGCCCTCGCGGGGGAGCTCGACGACGAGGACCTCGAGGGCCTCGCGCCGGAGGCGCGGCGCCGGACGACGGCTTGAAGCCGAAGAGTCGGGGACGTGGTCGCCCCAGGTGACCCACCTGGCCGATTCCTGGTAAGGTCGGGCGCGATGTCGCAGGCCATGACCAACCCCCTCCCCGTGGGGTCGTCCGTCGTCCCAGGCTCGCTCCGCGCCGAGATGGAAGCGCGGCGCGCCGCTGGCAAAAGCTTCAGCCTCAAGGAAGCGATCGGCATCATCGTCCCGCTCTGCGTCGAGCTCGCGGAGCTCCACCGGCAGGGCCAGACGCTCTACGTCCACCCATCGTCCATCGGCTTCGTGGGCGGGCAGTCGATGGTGCTCCTGGACCGGACGGGGACGGCGCCCGCGTTGCCGCGCGACCGTGCCTGCCTGGCACCGGAGGAGCGCAAGGGCACGGCCGGCGACTCTCGCGCCAGCGTCTTCGCCGTCGGGGCCATCCTCTACGAGCTGCTCGCGGGCGCCGTGGTCGGCCCCGGCATGCGCCGCCCGAGCGAGCTGGTTCCGGACCTGCCCGCCACGATCGAGACGATCCTCGGCAAGGCCCTGGTCGCCGACCCCAAGCACCGCCCGGCGGACCTGGGCGCCCTCGCGCAGGCCCTCCACCACGTCGCGCCCGGCGCCTCCATCGCCCCGCCGCCCGCCGACGAGCGCCGCCTCGACTCGGGCACCGACTTCGAGGTCGACATCCGCCTCTCCATGATCCCGCCGAACGAGGCGCCCCAGGCCACGGCAATCCCCAGGGCGGCGCCGCTCCCGAACATCGTGGGCGAGGGCCCGTACGCCGTCATCCAGAAGCCGATGAACGGCACCCCCGTGAACCCGGCGGACCCGACGCGGCGCCTCGCGGACATGAAGGCGGGCCTCGAGTCGGACCCGCGGCCCCGCTACGTGGTCGCCAAGGAGGGCATGGACCACGGCCCCTTCTCCGCGGTCGAGCTGCTCCAGCAGATCGCCTCGGGCCAGTTCACCGCCGACCACGTCCTGCGCGACACGTTCACCAACGACGAGCGCTTCATCAAGGACTGGGAGGAGTTTGCCCCCTTCGCCGAGCAGGCCAAGCTCAACCGCAACATCGTCCAGGAGAAGAAGCAGCTCGACGCGGTCGTGACGGCCGAGAAGCAGGGCGCGCAGTACAAGGCGCTCATCGGCGCCGCCGTGATCGGGATCTTCGCCGCGGGCGCGGCGGGGCTCTGGCTGCGCAACCGGGCCAACACGGACCGGGAGCTCGTGGTCGAGGGCGACAAGGCGGTCGTGGTGGACGTGGACGGCGGGCTCACGGGGAAGAAGGGTGGCAGGGGCGGGCCGATGGCGGGCGGCGGCGTCGGCCCGGGCGGGCACCCGATCCTGCCGAGCGGGATGAGCTGCGAGGCGGCCCGCGCCAAGTACATCGAGGACTACGACAAGGCCGCGCCGCCGGACCTGACGGCGGGCGCATACGGGGCCGTGCTGAACAGGGGCTCGTACCTCAACGCCTGCGGCGTGCCCTCCAACATGTCGGTCAACATCTGCGCCGCGGTGCAGAACGGGCACGCCGTCGGCGTGACCGTGACGACGAACCCTCCGAACAAGGGGATCGCGAGCTGCATCGCCGGCGCCGTGCGCGGGCTCGCGTTCCCGTCCCACCCTCGCCTCGACGTCACCAACACCAGCTTCGCGGCGAACTGAGCCGATGGCCAGGGCGCGTTCGGGCCCCTCCACCGAACCGCGACCGCGAGGGAGCGGGTGCCGTGTGGCAAGGCGGTCTACAGGCCCTTGCACGCGGAGACGCCTCGCATGCGACGGCCTGGCACCCGCTCCCTTGCGGTCGCGGTTCGGTAGAGGAGGCATGTGGCTTCGACGCTCGACGCCGATGCGCTACGTCACGGCGGCGTGGACGCCATGATCGAGGTGAACGGGCTCACCAAGAGCTTCAACGGGATGCCCGTCCTCCGCGGGGTGGACCTCACGGTCCCGCGCGGCTGCCTCTACGGGCTCATCGGTCCGGGCGCGTCGGGCAAGAGCGTGCTGCTCAAGATGCTCACCGGCCTGCTCCGGCCCGACGCGGGGCACGTCGTCATCGACGGGCGCGACGTTCACCAGCTGAGCGAGCTGGACCTGCAGGCGTTCCGCCTCAAGTTCGGGATGCTGTTCCAGAACAACGCGCTCTTCGACTACATGACCGTCGGCGAGAACATCGCGTTCCCACTGCGGCGCCTCTTCAACCTGTCCGAGGAGGAGATCGCCGATCGCGTGGCGGAGCGGCTCCGGGTGGTGAGCCTGCCAGGCTTCCAGGACCGGATGCCCTCGGGCCTCTCCGGGGGGCAGAAGAAGCGCGTCGGCGTCGCCCGCGCCACCGTTTCGCAGGGGCAGATCGTGCTCTACGACGAGCCCGCGGCGGGGCTCGACCCGGTGACCTCGCAGCGCATCTTCGAGATGCTCCGTCACGAGCAACGCGCCGCGGGGGCGACCGTCGTGATGGTCTCGAGCGACCTCGACCGCCTGCTCACCGTGACCGACCGGGTCGGCATGCTCTACCGCGGGCGCCTCATCTTCGACGGGACGACGCAGGAGGCGCAGGGCTCGGCGAACCCGTACGTCCGTCAATTCGTGCACGGACTCACGGACGGGCCGCTGTAACGCGCGCACCCCATCGAGCCCTCGCGCGCGCCCGAGACTGCGCGCCGCGTGCGCGTCGCTCGTGCGTCGCGTGGACCGCTCCGTCGGGAACGGCCCGACGAAACTTCCCGGTTCCTGTGAGGCGGCCCGCTCGGTTACTCCTCGTCCGCGGAGGGAACCCATGAAAGTGCTCGTCGTGGATGATCAGAACGTCGTCCGGGAAGCGTTGGCGCACGCGTTGAGCGCGTCGGGCGAGGTGGGGGAGGTCGTGCAGGCGGAGGGCGCGCGGGAGGCACTGGAAGCTCAGGCGCGCGAGATCTTCGACGTTGCCATCGTGGAGTTCGTGCTCCCGGACAAGAGCGGGGCCGAGCTCATCCGTCAGCTCAAGGAGCTGGGCAGCACGCGCGTGCTCGTGCTCTCTTCCTGCCGCGACGAATTCAGCGTGGCGGAGGCCATGCGCGCGGGGGCGGACGGGTACCTCTCGAAGCGCGCTCGACTAGCCAATCTCTTGGCGGCCCTTCGCGACGTCGCCCGGGGGCGGACTGCCGTCTCGGCGGACGTGAGCGCCGCGATGGTGCGCGCGCTGCACCGCCGAGAGTCGCCGTCCGGCGGCGACGTGGTGGCGGCCCTCTCCGAGCGGGAGCGGCAGGTGCTCCGGCTCCTCGCGCTCGGCAGCTCGGCGAAGGAGGTGGCCGCGCAGCTCTCCATCAGCGTGAAGACGGTGGAGACCCACCGCGCCCGCCTCTGCGCCAAGGTGGCGACCCACAGCGTCGCCGACCTCACCCGCCTCGCCGTCCGCGCAGGCCTGGTCGAGGCCTAGCAATCCACGTCAACCGCCGTCGGTGATCGCGCACGCGAGGGGCGGCGACCAGCCGCAGAGCGAGTTGCAGTTCTGGAACTCGCAGGTGACGAGCTGCTGGTAGAGGGCGCTCGTGTCGAGGCACTGCACGATGCACCCGTCGAACGTCGTGCCCGGCGTGCAGGCGGCGCACGCGGCCTCCGCGCCGGTGCAGGTGTTGGTCGTATCTCCCGTACACGCCGACGCCTGCGTCGCGCACGCGCCCCCCGCGGTGGTGTTGATGCACGTCGCGCACTGGCTGCCGGCCACGTTCGCGGCCGCGACGACGTCGCAGAGGCTCTGCGCGGGGCCGGCGATCGCGCCGCCGCCCGCGCCGCCCGCGCCGCCGAAGCCGCCGCCGCCGCCCACGCCGCCATCGGCTCCCGAAGCGGAGAAGCCGGCGCCGCCGGGGTTGTTGGGCAGGGCATCGGGCAGGCCGGGCAGGTGCTGCTCTTGATCGACACCGCAGGCGAACAAGGTTACGACCGACGCGCCGGTCGCGAGGCCCAGCACAAGGAAGAGTCGACCCGAGAGCCGCATCGTTCGATTCTAGGCCGCCCCGGTTGGGCCGCGCAAATTTCGACCGACCCCCTTCCCTTCCACCCCCTCGACCCGGCGCTCGGCCCATGCCCCTCGGCCCCCTCTCCCTCGTCCCCCAGTCGGTCCTCGGCCTCGTCAAAGAGGTCGCTCGCCACCTCCTCCGGCGCCCGGTCGTCGGCCTCGCGGTGGCCGCCCACACCGAGGACGGCCGCTGGCTGCTCATCCGCCGCGCCGACACCGGCACCTGGGCCCTCCCGGGGGGCACCGTCGAGTGGGGCGAGACCCTGAGGTCCACGTTCGACCGGGAGCTCCTGGAGGAGGCGGGCGTCACGTCGGCGGTCTTCGAGCGCGTGGTCGGCGTCTACTCCCGGCCCGACCGCGACCCGCGCTTCCACGCCGTCACGGTCGTGGTCCGCGCCCGCCTGGCGGGGCCGCCCGGGCACCCGCAGAACCCGCTCGAGATCCGCGAGGCGCGCCTGTTCCGCGAGGACGAGCTGCCCGGGCTCGCGATGCAGATGGACGACATGCTCGCCGCCGCGCGCCGCGGAGGCGACGTGGAGCTGGAGTGAGACATGAGCAAGAGCAAGACAGCCCCTGAGCCCACCTCCCCCGGCACCCCCGCTCACACCACCGCCCACGCCCCCGCGCGCGCCGGCGGCCTCGACCTCGACCCGGCGCTCCGCGCCCGCGCCGACGAGCTCGCCGCGCGGCTCGGGAAGTACAAGGCCAGCTACTACGCCGGCCACCCCGAGATCTCCGACGCCGCGTACGACGCGCTCGAGGACGACCTCCGCGCCATCGACCCGACCAACCCGGTCCTGGCCAGCGTGGGGTCGGCGGAGCTGGTGAACGAGTGGCCGAAGGCCCGGCACGAGATCCCCATGGGCTCGCTCAACAAGGCCGTCTCGGCGGACGAGCTCCGCGCGTGGCTGGCCCGCTGCGAGGAGCTGCTCCAGAAGGACGGCGCAGCCTCCATCGCGAACGACCTCTTCGTCGCCGAGAAGCTCGACGGGATCTCCATCGAGGTCATCTACCGCGACGGCAAGATGGTCGACGCCATCACGCGCGGCGACGGCGACGTGGGCGAGCGGATCACGCAGAACGTGGCGCGGATGAAGGGCGTTCCCGCGCGCATCAAGGAGGGGCACTCGATGAGCGTGCGGGGGGAGATCATCCTCCGGCTCAGCGACATGAGGAAGCACTTCACGGCTGGGACCAGCCCCCGGAACATGGCCGCCGGCACGTCGAAGCGCTTCGACGGCGGCAACAACGAGCACCTCACCGTCCTCTTCTACGACGTCGCCGACCACCTCGAGATCCAGACCGAGGTCGAGAAGTTCGCCTTCCTCCGCAAGCTCGGCTTCGCGACGCCGAACACCGCGCAGGGCAGCATCGACGACGCGCTCGCGCTCTACGACGAGTACGCGCAGAAGACGCGCGCCTCGCTCGACTACGAGATCGACGGCCTCGTGGTCTACGTCAACTCGCTCCACACGCAGGCCCTGCTCGGCGAGGTCAACCACCGCCCCCGCGGCGCCGTCGCCTTCAAGTTCGCCTCGCCGGCCAAGGTCACCACCGTGCTCCAGAATCTCCTGGGACACCGGCCCGAGCGGCCGCGTCACCCCGGTCGCCATCGTCGCGCCGGTCGAGCTCGCCGGCGCCACCGTGCAGCGCGCCTCCCTCCACAACGCCGCCAACGTCCGCGCCCTCGGCATCGGCGTGGGGGACGAGGTGCTCGTCTCCCGCCGCAACGACGTCATCCCCTACGTCGAGGAGGTGGTGGAGAAGCGCGGCCCCGCGGCCCTGGCGCCGGCGAGGTGCCCGGTCTGCGACGCGCCCATCTCGGTGGAGGGCGAGTACCTCGTCTGCCGCAACACCGCGTGCCGGGCGATCATCGAGGGGCGCATCCAGAACTGGGTGGGCACCATCGGCGCGCTGGAGTGGGGCGACAAGCTGGTGGAGCAGCTCGTCGAGGCCAAGCTGGTGAAGGAGCCGGCCGACCTCTACAAGCTGACGTGGGGGCAGATCGCGGCGCTCGACCGGCGCGGCGAGAAGAGCGCGAAGAAGTGCCTGCAGGAGCTGCACTCCCGCCTGCCGCTGACGCTGCCGGTGTTCATCGCGGCCCTCGGGATGGACAACTTCGCGCTCCAGACGGCGCGGCTCCTGATCTCGGCGGGCTACGACACCATCGAGAAGCTGCTCGCGGCCAAGCAGGACGAGCTCGCGGCGATCTCCGGGCTCGGGTCGATCAAGGCGGCGAGCATCGTGAAGGGGCTCGCGTCGCGGAAGGACGAGATCCAGCGCCTGCTCGACGCCGGCATCGTGCCCGTCACGCCGAAGGAGGAGGGCCCGCTCGCGGGGCTCACGTTCTGCTTCACGGGGACGAGCACGAAGCCGCGGGCGGAGCTGACCGCGCTCGTCGAGGGCAAGGGCGGCAAGGTGCTGGCGAGCGTGACGAAGGAGCTCCACTACCTGGTCATCGCGGATCCGGCCTCGACGTCGAGCAAGGCCGTGAAGGCGCGGAAGCTCGGGACGAAGCTGATCACGGAGGAGGGGCTCGACGAGCTCATCGCCGAGCGGATGAGCTCCTGATTCCGCGCGCTTGTTCCCACGTGCGGACTCGTGGGAACATGTGCGCTAGAAGGACGACCAGGGGATCCGATGCTCGCCGCTCCGCCCACGCGCCCTGGTCGTAGTCTCGCAGAGGGGGTCGCGCTCACCGCCTGCGCTTCGCTGCGGCTCGCGGGGCCGTCGTGAGCGTCCCGCTCAAGCTCACCCCGGGGGTGGTCTTCGCGAGCGACTACAAGGTCGTCCGCCCGCTGAGCACCGGCGGGCAGGGCTCGAATCTACGTCGTGGAGCAGCTCTCCACGAGCAAGCTCCGCGCCCTCAAGCTGATGCTGCCCGAGCTGGTGGCGCAGCCCGCGTCGCGCAAGCGCTTCGAGCTCGAGGCCAAGATCGCCGCGCGCATCCAGAGCGATCACGTGGTCGAGAGCATCGCCTCGGGCGTCGACGCGGAGAGCGGGACGCCCTGGCTCGCCATGGAGCTGCTCGAGGGGCAGGACCTCGCCGAGTACATCCACACGAAGAAGCGCCTGCCCCCGGCGGAGGTGCTCGAGATCTTCTCGCAGCTCTGCCACGCGCTCGGCGCGGCGCACGAGCAGGGCATCGTCCACCGCAATCTCAAGCCCGAGAACATCTTCCTCGCCGCGCCGCGGCGGCGCGGCGTGCCCTTCATGGTCAAGGTCCTCGACTTCGGCATCGCCCGCATCGTCGCCGAGGTGCAAACCCAGTCGGGCGCGACCACGTCGGGGCTCGGCACGCCCATGTGGATGGCGCCGGAGCAGGCCGTGCCGGGCGCACCCGTGGGCCCGCAGACGGACGTGTGGCCGCTCGGCCTCATCGCGTTCCGGCTGCTCACGGGCCACCTGTTCTGGAAGGCGCCGTACGACCAGGGCGCGTCCGTCATGATGCTGATGGCGGAGGCGTTCATGCACCCGCTGCCCACGGCGTCCGAGCGCGCCGAGCACTACAAGCGCAAGGACCGCCTCCCCGCCGGCTTCGACGACTGGTTCGCGAAGTGCGTCACGCGCCAGATGGAGCAGCGCTGGGCCAACGCCGCGGAGGCCTTCACGGCGCTCGAGCCGCTGCTCGCCAAGGTCGGATCGGAGGCGTCGCTCCCCGAGCGCCCCAGCGTCCTCACGCCCGCACCGTTCGCCCGCGTCGACGCCCGGACGGCCGAGGCCCCCGCCTCGAGCGGCGAGGACGAGCGCGACCCCGGCGGCCCCGAGGAGCACACCGGGCCCGGCCTCAAGACGTGGGAGGGCGCGCCCGAGCTGGCCGCCGAGGCCGTGCTCTCCGCGCCAATCTCGACGCCCCCGCCCGCCCCTTCGCCGGGGGCCCCTCACCCGGAGACACCCGCCGCCACCGCCGCGCCCGCGAAGGACGCGGGCAAGCCCGCGGGACGGGGAAAGGAGCGCGAGATCATCGCCGTCGCCGCCACCGTCGGCGTGCTGCTCGGCCTGGGCATCGTCGTCGTGCAGCGCAGCCACCGCGCAGAGGCACCGAGGAGCGGCGCCCAGGCCGCGCCCTCCGCGCTCACCGCCCCGCCTCCGCCGAAGACGGCGGAGCCCGCGCCCACACCACCCGCATCCGCGGATCCTCCGCCGGCGGACTCGGCCACCGACGAGACCGAACCGCCGCCCGAGGCGAGCGCGAGCGGCGCGCAGGGCGCGATCTCCGGCCGGCGGCGCAAGCTCTGCAAGCCGGAGGGGGCGAAGTGCTTCAGCAACGACGACTGCTGTGACCGCGCCTGCCACCACTGGATCTGCAAGGCGAACGCGGTGATGCACGACCCGTACGGCGCGCAGGGCGACTGAGCGCGCCGGGCTCAAGTCCGGAAGTTAACCGCCAAGACGCCAAGACGCCAAAGAGCAAAGAGATGATTTCTTCTTTGCTTCTTGGCGCCTTGGCGGTTTGCTCTTCAGGACAGCGAGACGCGCTTCTTCCCCTTCGCGCCCGGCGGCACGCTGCGGAAGAGCCCGAGCTCCGGCGACGTCCCCCAGAGCGTCTGCCGCGAAGCGTCCCACGACAGCGACCCCAGCTCCGGCGCGTCCTTGCCCTCGGCGCTGCCCATCTCGACGATGCTGATCGTCGCGCCCGACGGGTCCACGCGGACGATCCGGATGACCTCGCCCTCCCACCGCGCGCAGAGCAGCGCGGCGTCGCTCGAGGCGCCCTGGAACGCGACCGGCCCGGTGAGCCAGCCGCGCGCGCCCACGTCGGCGTCCAGGGCCGCCACGCGCCGGAAGGGCTCGTCCACGCTGCGGCTCACGAGGACGTACTCCTTGTCGACGACGAGGGCGACGGCGGTGTCGGCGACGGCAATCTGCACCGACGCGTCGGGGGAGAGCTCGTGGCCAATCGCGCGGTAGTCCATGTCCATCCCGTCCCTCGTCACGAAGACGCGCTGCTGCTCGCCGAGGAGGCTCACCATCCCGACGACGCCGCTCTCGTCCGAGGCGATGGCCGCCATCGGATCGAGGTCGAGCTCCTCCAGAATCCGACAGGTCCGGCTTCATCCTGAGCAGCCCGCCGTCGTCGTTCAGCACCCAGAGCACGCACGCGCCCTTCACCCCGCCCCAGGCGAGGTGCGTGGCGCGGAGGCCCGGCTCCTTCGGCTTCATCCTCATGATCGTGTCGCCCCCCTTCCCCTTGAAGAAGACGGCGAACATCTTCTCCGACGCGACCGCGTAGCGCCGCGGCCCCCGCGGCTCCGCCCCGACGACGTGCACGGGCCCGATGTCCTCCGGCGACGGGCGCGTCCTCCACCCCTCCTCGCCCGGCCGGAGCATGTAGAGCTCCTTGCCGCCCGCGATGACCATGCCGCCTCGAGCCTCCACCGACTTCACGTCGCGCGGCTCCTCGAAGACGTAGCCGCCCTCCCAGGCTTCGGCGGCGCTGCTCGGTAGCTCGGGCTTGGGCATGGCAGAAACGCTGCGCGGGCGCAGGGTCGGTGTCAAGGTCGCGACCACCTCCGGTAGACCACGCTGCCGCCCGGGGACACGGCGCTCGCGCCCGCGCTGGAGAAGTGCCTGCGGGAGCGCCCGCCCGTCGCGCAGACGACGCCGCCGGGTCGGTAGCCCTGCCTCGCGCCCGCGCGCTCCACGGGTATTGTCCCCGCGCGCGCGCGGCCCCATGAGCACGCGCAGATGATCCCGACCGCCCCCCGCCGTGGAGCGAGCCCCCGCGTCGTCGGCTTCGTCCTGCCCGCCGCGGCGGGGCTGGTGATCGCCAACCTCTACTACAACCAGCCCCTCCTCACGCTGGTGCGGGCGACCTTCCATTCCACCGCGCGCGACACCGGGTTCGTGACCACCGCCGTGCAGCTCGGCTACGGCCTCGCGATGCTGCTGCTCGTCCCGCTCGGCGATCGCCACGAGCGGCGCGGCCTCATCGTGGGCGTGACGGCGACGTCGGCCCTCGCGCTCGTCGGCGTCGTGCTCTCCCCCTCCCTCCCCGCGCTCCTCGCGGCGAGCCTCGTGCTGGGCGTCACGTCGATGGTCCCCCAGTACATCGTCCCCTTCGCCGCCGGGCTCGCGGGCGACGGGGGGCGCGGCGCCGCGGTCGGATCCGTGATGAGCGGGGTGTTCGTCGGCATCCTCGCCGCGCGGACGCTCGCGGGCTTCGTCGGCGGGTGGTTCGGCTGGCGCGCCGTGTACGGCGCCGCCTCCATCCTCGCCGTCGTCCTCGCCGTCGTCCTCGCCGCCGTGCTCCCCGAGCAGCACCCCGAGACCACGGTGCCGCTCGGCGCGCTCTACCGATCCCTCGTCGACCTCGTCCGCCGGTACCCCACCCTCCGCCGCCACGCCCTCCTCGGCGCCCTCAGCTTCGCGGCCTACAGCGCCTTCTGGACGACGCTCACCTTCCACCTCGCCGCGCTCCCCGGCCACTACGGCAGCGAGACCGCCGGCCTCTTCGGCCTCGTCGGCGTCGTCGGCGCCGTCGCCGCGCCAATCGTCGGCCACTTCGCCGATCGGGCCACGGCCCTCGCCGTGAACGGCCTCGCGATGGCCGTGCTGATGCTCGGCTTCGTGGCCTTCGCCCTCTTCCCCGCGTCGCTGGTCGGGCTCGCCGCCGGCGCGATGCTCCTCGACTACGGCCACTGGGCCAACCACATCTCGAACCAGACGCGCGTCTTCAACCTCGACCCCGGCAAGCGGAGCCGGCTCAACACCGTGTACATGTCCTCGTGCTTCGCCGGCGGCGCGCTCGGATCCGCGCTCGGCGCCACCGTCTTCCCCCGCTGGGGCTGGCCCGGCGTCTCTTCCCTCGGCCTCGCCTTCGGCGGGCTCGCGCTCCTCGTCCTGCTCCGCGCGGAGCGCGGTTCGGAAGCTGTGCGTTAGAGCGGTTTTGCGCTCGGGGTCGGTACGCGCCTACCACCCACCCGCGTACCGAACCGCGACCGCCAGGGAGCGGGTGCCAGGAGGCGCGGCGTCTTCGTGCCCTCGCACGCGTAGCGCTACAGGCAGCGCGGCGCGTGCAAGGGCATGAAGACGGGTGTGCCCGCTGGCACCCGCTCGCTCGCGCTCGCGGTTCGGTATGTGCCGATGCATGTACGGATCCCGACCGCGAACCGCACTACACGACGCCGCGGGCCTCCTGGAGGATGGCGGGTACGCTCTCGAATCGGCTCGCCCAGCGCGAAGGCCGCGCGGCGGAGGAACTCCATCTCGTCGAGCAGGAGGTCGCCGTCCGCGAGCGCGATGCGCGCGGCGTGGACCAGCGCCGCGCGCCGCTTGCGGCCGTCGCGCAGGCGGTCGCGGATGATGGCGAGCCGCGCCTCCTCGTCGATCGCCACGACGTTGCGCTCGATGTGCCCGAGCATCGCCTCGACCATCCTGCCGTCGAGCTGCCCGACGGTCCCCTTGATCACCTGCCCGCGGAACGCCGCCCGCTCGTCCTCGCTGACCTCACCGTCGCTGTACGCGGCGATGAACATCAGCTCGACGAACGCCTCCAGCTCGTTCACCGCCAGCGACGAGAGGGACAGGATGGTGACGTCCATGGATCGTCGCCGGTACCACAAGGCCGGCGTGGCGTCGCGCACGCTACGCCGCCGCGGCGAGGACCTCGGCGCGCCGTCACGGGAGCGGCGCGCACAGCAACGGGGCCTCCTGCGCGGTGATCGTCGCGACCCCTCGGCCGAAGAGCCCGCAGAAGGCGGCGAGATCGATCGGGGGCTCGCGGTCGCCGGGTGCGTCGCGTCCCAGGCCGATGATCGCCCGCGCGTCCTCGCAAGGAACGTCGGCCACCTCTCCGGTGCGCGGGTTCGTGACGCGGACGCCTCGGCCGTCGGGGCACGCGTCCCGCAGCGAGGCGTCGACCGGCACGGCCAGCGCCGATCGGGGAGCGAGCAGGGACGAGAGGACGAGGGTGCCTATCGCGGCGCGTTTCATGGGTGCACGCCTTCACTGCGAACGGCACGCCAGGCTGGCCTGTGCAGGACACGTCATGGTCGCCCGGTCGAGCGAACGCTGGCGGCGTCACCGTGGACGTGACCACGTCTTCGGGCCTGGAGGGCAGCGCACGCACCTCGGCGGATCGTCGCCACGATAGTCAGAAACGTCGCGCTTCTCAACGAGCACGCCTCGGCGGTAGGTTCCGCGAATGCGAGCCCGCTTCCGTACCTCGATCCATTCCTCGATTGCACTGACCGTGGCGCTGTCGCTATCTGCCTCGGCCAGCGCCCAGACCACGGGCACGCCGCCCGCCGACCAGGCGGAGGCCGTCAAGCAGCAGAAGGCAGAAGAAGCGCTGAAGCCGAACGAGGTCGGGGTCGACTCGACCTCCGCGGCGGTGTCGGCCGGCGGCCAGTACGCGACCGGCAACTCGAAGCTCGTCGCCGGGACCGCGACCGCGAAGTTCGCCATGAGGCGGGGGGCCGACGCGTTCGGCGTGTCGCTCGTCGGCAACTACGCCCGGGGGTTCATCGCGCCGCCGGCAATCACGGTGCCCGTCATCACGAACAACATGGTGACCGGCAAGACGGTCGTGACGTCGCCCGGAGCGTGGGAGACGACGACCGAGAACCTCCAGGCCAAGGTCCGCTACGACCGCTACTTCACGAGGGACCTCAGCGGGTTCATCCAGGTGACGGGGTTGCACGACGCGTTTCAGGCGATCGTGTTCCGGCTCAACGCGGACCCGGGCATCAAGTACCTCTTCGTGAACCGGGAGACGACGAAGTTCTGGGGCGAGATCGGGTACGACTTCCAGTTCGACTACAACCAGACGTTCAACGGCGGCTTCGAGCAGGCGGGCGCGGCATCGCCGGGGTACCCGGGGCAGCCGGGGGCGCCGGCAGCCTTCGGCACGTCCGTCAACGACGCCGTGTTCGGCGTGCCGTTCTGGATCTCGACCACGGACACGATCAACTCCGGCCGCCTCTTCGCCGGCGTCCAGCACGGCTTCAGCAAGGAGGTCACGCTGACCGCGGGCCTCGAGTACCTGCAAGGTTTCGCGGGATCGAACGGCACCCCGCCGCCGCTGCCGAAGCAGTTCAAGCCCCTGAGCATGATGGCCGGGGCGGCGATCGTTCCCGGCGTCACGGTCGAGCCGGCGCCCATCTCGCTCAACGCGTCGCGGCTCAACTTCGACGCCCTGTTCGCGGCCCACCTGTTCGGAGGGTTCTCGCTCGGGCTGGGCGTGACGCTCAAGTACAACAGCCAGCCGCTCCCCGGGAAGGTGCCGCTCGACTCGACGGGCACCGTCTCCCTCATCTACGCCTTCCAGTCGAAGAAGGACGAGGCGCCGCCGGCGCCGACGTGTCCGTGCCCCGCCGTGGTGGTCCCGGCGGCTCCGGGCGCGCCGGGCGCCGCGCCCCCTGCACCCCCGCCCGCGCCGCTGCCGGGCGGCCCGCCGGGGCCACCCCCGAGCGGGTCGCCGGCTCCGCCCCCGAGCGCCCCGCCGGCGCCGCCGAACGCGCCTGCCGCGCCGCCCGCTCCCCCGGCGCCGCCCGCCGGTGCGGCAGCCCCTGCTCCTCCCCCGGTAGCCCCGCCCGCCCCGCCTCCCGCGCCCCGGCCCTGAGCGGATCGCCCCCCGAGCGAACCCGCTCCGCAGCAAACCCGCTCCGACCCGCGTCGGACCCGCCCCGCCCCGCGTCGGACCCGCTCCGCCCCGTGTCGGACCCGCTCCGCCCCGCGTCGGATACGCTCCGCCCCGCATCGGGCGCGCTCCGCCCCGTGTCGGATACGCTCCGCCCCGCGTCGGATACGCTCCGCCCCGCGTCGGCCCCGCTCCGCCCCGCGTCGGATACGCTCCGCCCCGCATCGGTCCCGCTCCGCCCCGCGTCGGGCGCGCTCCGCCCCGCGTCGGATACGCTCCGCCCCGCATCGGTCCCGCTCCGCCCCGCGTCGGGCGCGCTCCGCCCCGCATCGGCCCCGTTCCGCCCCGTGTCGGATACGCTCCGCCCCGCGTCGGGCGCGCTCCGCCCCGTGTCGGATACGCTCCGCCCCGCGTCGGGCGCACTCCGCCCCGTGTCGGATACGCTCCGTCCCGCATCGGACACGCTTCGCTCCGCATCGGACACGCTTCGCTCCGCAGCGCACCCGCTTCGCTCCGCAGCGCACGCGCGGGCCGAGATTTCACCCTGAATGTTCGGAGGGTGGGGCACAACGAAACATCGGCCGCGCTCACTGTCCAGCGAAGGAGACAGGTGTGATTCGCTCCGACATCGACACAGCGCTCCTGCGACATCTTGGCTTGGCCGTCGTGCTCTTGGCCGGCTGTTCTCCATCGCCGGGCGACGGAGCCGGGGGTGGCGCCACGTCCTCCGACAGCGCGGCCTCGGTGGCCACGAGCAGCGGGACCTCCACCAGCAGCGGCAAGACGGGAAGCTCGTCGACCGGCGGCGGGACAGGGGGTGCGGCGGCCTCGTCCGGTAGCGGGACAGGAGGCGCCTCGGCCTCTTCCTCGACCGGCATCGGGACAGGAGGCGCCTCGGCTTCCTCGTCCAGCAGCGCAGGAGCCGGCGGGACGACGGCTTCCTCCAGCAGCGGTGGGACGGGCGGGGCGGCTTCCTCCTCCAGCAGCGGGGCAACGAGCGGGACGGTGGCCTCCTCCAGCAGCGGGACGGCGGCTTCCTCGTCCACCAGCGGTGGAGCCGGTGGCGCAGCGTCGACGTCCTCCAGCAGCGCTGGAGCCGCTGTGGGGGCATCCTCCAGCAGCGGTGGGGCCGGCGGGGCCGCCGCGTCCTCCAGCAGCGGTGGGGCCGGCGGCATGGGCGGCGCGAGCTCGACCAGCGGCGTGACGTCGAGCGGAGGCTCGGGGGGACCGACCGGGGCCACCAGCGCGAGCAGCAGCAGCAGCACGGGCGCTAGCTCCAGCACGAGCGCCAGCAGCACGGCGGCGTCGTCGACCAGCAGCGGCGGCACGGGGGGCGGGAGCACGGCCAGCAGCGCGAGCAGCAGCAGCAGCTCGAGCGCAAGCAGCAGCTCGAGCGCAAGCAGCAGCTCGTCGTCGGCCAGCAGCGGGGGGACGACGTGCACCATGTCGAGCGACGGGGGCGCGGGCGGGGCGGGGTCGTCGAGCAGCGGGGGGCTCGACTGCAGCGGGCCAGAGCTGCCGGGCGGCTCGGTCGCGTGGAGCACGATCATCCCGGTCGGCAACTTCGGAGCGCCGGCTCAGGTCGGGCCAGGCACCCAGTACTGCAGTCCCCAGAACCCCACGCTGTGCTGGTCGTGCGCCGCGCACGGGCACCTCGGGGGCCTGGCCGTGGGGACGACGGGCGAGGCGTTCGCGGGCTTGCCCTGGGCGAGCTGCGGCATGCCCGACACCGGCCCGGCCGGCACCGAGTTGATCGAGATTGAATCCCTCGGGGAACGCGACCGCAGCCGGTCAGGCCGGAACGCTGGTGGAAAGCTTCAATTCGCCCGCGCCCCCGCCCACGCTGATGTCGTTCGCGGTCGCCGGCGCGACGAACTGGGCAGCGCTGTGGTCCGGGGTCGCGCCCGAGGACATGACCTGGGCCCAGAGCAGCACGCTCTCGTTGCCGTATCCCGCCTTTCCACCCCAGATCGGCAACGCTCCCTTTGGCATCTCGAACGACGCAGCGGGCAACACGTTCGTGCTCTTCGGGTTCGACCCCGCGTACACGGGTAACGGCGGATCGGTATACAAGTGGAACGGCTCGGGCGCGCAGGTCTGGAGGCTGCTGCCGAGCCCACTGGTCCCCTGGTTCAGCCCTCCCATCGTGGCGGACGGCATGGGCGGTGTCTTCGTCGCAGGGCAGAACAACAACGGCGCGGTCGACCAGGGGTGCGGGCCTCTCGCGGGGCCGTTCCTCCTCAGGCTCGACACGTCCGGTCACTGCATCTGGAACGAGGGGTATCCGGGCGTCTGGGTGGGCTCCCCCCCTGCCACCATCGGAGGCTTCCCCGGCCTCGGGCTCCTCCCGGCGGACGGCGGGCAGCTCTACGTCGTGTCGCCCTTCCAGGGCACGGTCGACCCGTTCGGCTGCGGGCCTCTCACGAGCCCCTCCGGCACCAGCACGTTCATCGCCAAGCTCGACGCGTGCGGCGCGTGCCTCTGGGCCCGGAGCGTCGCGAGCTCCTCGCTCGACGTCGAGATGTACCCGGGCAGCGACGACCTGCTCCTGTCGACGACCTTCTCGGGCACGCTCGACCTCGGGACGGGCCCGCTCACCAGCGTCGGGACGGCGGACCTGGCCGTCGCGCGCGTCTCGGCGGCCGGCGCTCCCATGTGGAGCAAGAGCTTCGGCGGCGCGGGCGCGACCGTGACGTGGATCAAGGCCGCCGCCGACGCGGCGGGAGGCGCGGTCGAGGAGGTCTCGACGAGCGGGAGCGTCGACTTCGGCGGCGGGGCCGTCAGCGGGGAGACGGCGCTCCTCAAGCTCGACGACACGGGCGCGTTCCGGTGGCAAGAGGTGCCCTTCAGCGGCTACTTCGCGCCGGATCCCTGCGGGGCCGTGATCACGGCGGCCGACTGCGCGACCTGCGCGCCCGGCAGCGCGCAGGGGATCACGGTCACGAAGCTCGCGCCGTAGCCGGCACCCTCGACCGAAAGAAGGAGCGTGGCGTGATTCGTTCCCACATCGACACAGCTCTCCTGGGCCGGTTCGGCTTGGCCGTCGTGCTCTTGGCCGGCTGTTCTCCATCGCCGGGCGACGGAGCCGGGGGTGGCGCCACGTCCTCCGACAGCGCGGCCTCGGTGGCCACGAGCAGTGGGACCTCCACCAGCAGCGGCAAGACGGGAAGCTCGTCGACCGGCGGCGGGACAGGGGGTGCGGCGGCCTCGTCCGGTAGCGGGACAGGAGGCGCCTCGGCCTCTTCCTCGACCGGCATCGGGACCGGAGGCGCCTCGGCCACGTCCTCGACCGGCAGCGGGACAGGAGGCGCCTCGGCTTCCTCGTCCAGCAGCGCAGGAACCGGCGGGACGACGGCTTCCTCCAGCAGCGGTGGGACGGGCGGGGCGGCTTCCTCCTCTAGCAGCGGGGCAACGAGCGGGACGGTGGCCTCCTCCTCCAGCAGCGGGACGACGGCTTCCTCGTCCACCAGCGGTGGAGCCGGTGGTGCCGCATCGACGTCATCCAGCAGCAATGGAGCCGCTGTGGGAGCGTCCTCCAGCAGCGGGGGAACCAGCGGGACGACGGCTTCGTCGGCCACCAGCGGCGGAGCCGGTGGTGCCGCGGCGTCCTCCAGCAGCGGTGGGGTCGGCGGCATGGGGGGCGCGACGTCGAGCAGCGGCGGCTCGGCGGGCCCGACCGGGGCCACCAGCGCGAGCAACAGCAGCAGCTCGAGCGCCAGCAGCAGCTCGAGCGCCAGCAGCAGCTCGAGCGCCAGCAGCAGCTCGAGCGCCAGCAGCAGCAGCTCGTCGTCGACCAGCAGCGGGGGGACGACGTGCACCATGTCGAGCGACGGGGGCGCGGGCGGGGCGGGGTCGTCGAGCAGCGGGGGGCTCGATTGCAGCGGGCCGGAGCTGCCCGGCGGCTCGGTCGCGTGGAGCACGGTGCTCCCGACGGGCACCTTCGGGGCAAACTCGAGTCAGTACGGGCCCGGCGTCGAGTATTGCACGGGCGGTTCACCCCCCATCTGCTGGTCGTGCGCCGCGCACGGGCAGCTCGGGGGCCTGGTCGTGGGGACGACGGGCGAAGCGTTCGCGGCGGTGCCGTGGGGGACCTGCGGCCAGAGCACGTGGGGCCCGGCCGGCGTCGAGATGTTCGAGATCGAATCCCTCGGGGAACGCGACCACCCCCGCCGCCTATCAGATCGATGCGGAGACGGAGGGACAGGGCTCGCTCGCCCCCCCGCCCACGCTCGCGTCGTTCGAGATCGCCGGCGCGACCGACTGGTCGGCATTGCTGGAGGTCGTCGGCACCACCTACACCGATGCCGCGAGCAGCACTTTGCACGCCAACCCCGCCGGTCCCACCGTCGACGGGCCCGATGCCATCACGTGCGACGGTGCGGGCAACACGTTCGCGCTCATCGGGCAGGGTGGCGTCCCGTACGAGTACGACGCCTCGGGCGCGCAGGTCTGGTCGCTGTCGAAGCAATTCGGGACCGCCGGGCTCTACGCTCCGCTCGTGGCGGACGGCATGGGCGGCGTCTTTCTCCCCGGGAACGACTACAGCGCGTACGACTGGGGGTGCGGCCCTCTCTCCGGGCCGTTCATCCTCCGGCTCGACGGGTCCGGTCACTGCATCTGGAACCAGCCGTATCCAGGCGTCGGGCACGCAGGATTTCCTCTCCCCGGCTTCTCCGGTCTCGTCCTCCTCGCGGCGGACGGCGGGCAGCTCTATGTCGTCTCGCCCTTCTCGGGCACGGTCGATCCCTTCGGCTGCGGCCCGCTCACGAGCCCCTCCGGCACCAGCACGTTCATCGCCAAGCTCGACGCGTGCGGCGCGTGCCTCTGGGCCCGGAGCGTCGCGCAGCTCCTCGCTCGACGTCGAGATGTACCCGGGCAGCGACGACCTGCTCCTGTCGACGACCTTCTCGGGCACGCTCCCCGTCGGCACGGGCACGCTCACCAGCGTCGGGACGGCGGACCTGGCCGTCGCGCGCATCTCGGCGGCCGGCGCTCCCATGTGGATCAAGAGCTTCGGCGGCGCGGGCGCGACGGTGACGTGGATCAAGGCCGCCGCCGACGCGGCGGGAGGCGCGGTCGAGGAGGTCTCGACGAGCGGGAGCGTCGACTTCGGCGGCGGGGCCGTCAGCGGGGAGACGGCGCTCCTCAAGCTCGACGACACGGGCGCGTTCCGGTGGCAAGAGGTGCCCTTCAGCGGCTACTTCGCGCCGGATCCCTGCGGGGCCGTGATCACGGCGGCCGACTGCGCGACCTGCGCGCCCGGCAGCGCACAGGGGATCACGGTCACGAAGCTCGCGCCGTAGCGCCGACGTTGTACCCTCCCTCCCATGCGGTTCTCCTTTGGCGTCGCCCTGCCGCTCATCGTCGTCGCGCTCGGCGCCTGCGGGCGGAGGTCCGTGCCGGACCGGATCGCCGCGAGCTTCGTTCGCCAGGACGCGCTCGTCCCGGGCCTCGTCACGCGCCTCCACGTCACGCCGACCGGCATGACGGTCGTGAGCCCGAGCGTGTCGGCCAGCGCCTCGGGCTCGCTCGGCTTCGGCGGCAAGCCGCTCCTGAGCGGCTCGACGCGCACGGAGCTCGGCTTCTCCGCCCAGGGCGCGGCGCTGTTCGCGAGCGTCACGTGCAGCGACGACGCGTGCACGTTCACGACCAAGAACGGGTGCGAGGGGTCGCTCACCGCCGACGCCGGCGGCGACGTCGTGCTCATCGCGACGGGCGAGTGCGGCCCCTGGTCCGGAAAGTGGCTGCGCGAGCGCGATGCGCCTCCGCAGACGAGCGCCGCCCCGGAGTCGGCGTGTCCCCCTCCGCCGGCGTGCCCGCCGTGCCCGGCGGCCACGCCGGGCCCGATGGGGAGCGCGAGCGCGGGGCGATCGTTCGGGCGGCCGACCGACATCCATTGCCTGACGGAGTGCAACCACACCCAGATGACCTGCGTCCAGGAGTGCAAGATTGGCGACACGGCCTGCATCCAGGAGTGCAGCTCGACGGTCATGACCTGCACGCAGCGCTGCCGCTGACCGTACCGAGACGGGCGAGCGACCGCGCGGCCTGCGCGCCGGGGAGCGCGCAGGGGGTCACGGTCACGAAGCTCGCGCCGTGGCCCCGACGTCGCTCCGCCGCGCGGGGGGGCTCGCGAGCCTCGGGCGGTTGGCGCGGAAGTACCGCTCGACGCGCCTGCCAATCTGCGCGTCGAGCGTCTGCAGGACCTCCGGTGTCGCGCAGAACCCGTACGCGCCGCGGAAGCCCGCGAGCGCCTCCTCCACCGCCGCGATCGCGGACGACGCGCCGCCCACCGTGCGCTCGCTCTCCGCCAGGATCCGCTCCACCTTCGCGACCAGCGCCCTCCGGCTCCGCTTGCCGGGCCGGACCTGGCCGTCCTTGATCTCGCACCCGAGCCACTCGATGCCGCCGGCCGCGTGCCCGGCCGCCGCCTTTCCGGCGTCCGCGTCGGGGTCGTAGAGCCGGAGGCCGAGCGCGGCGAGGCGGCGCGAGGCGCTGGCGAAGGCCTTCCGGACGTGCCCGGAGCGCGGGCCGAGGATCAGGAGGTCGTCCACGTAGCGCAGGCAGGCGATGCCGCGGCCGTTCATCGCCTCGTCGAAGCCCGAGAGCAGCGCGTTCGCGAGGAGCGTGGAGAGGCTGTTGCCCTGCGCGACGCCCGTCGCCTCGGCCGGGAAGAGGGCGCGTGCGTCGCCCAGGGCGCCGAGGTTCTCGAGCCCGTGCGGGTGGCGAGGTCGGCGAGGCGGCGGACGACCGGGTCGTCGATCGCGGCGGAGAGGGCGGAGAGGGCGTCGTCGCGGGGGATGGTGCGGAAGAAGTCGGCGATGTCGGTCCTGACGTAGAAGACGGCGCCGCGCGACACGGCGGCGAGGGCGGCCGAGACGGCCTGCTCGACGCCGCGGCCGGGGAGGCCGCCGAAGCTGGTCGGGGCGGTGAGGAACGAGGCGGCGACGGCCGGGGTCGATTGCAGGACGTCGAGGAGGGCGCGGGCGACGACGCGGGCTTCGAGCGGGGCGATCACCAGGGGGCGCGGGCGCTTGCCCGGGCGGGCCACGGCGACGCCGCGCGAGGCGCCGAAGGCGAAGCGCTCGGCGCGGAGCTCGGCGGCGATCTGCGCGAGGCGGCGGTCGGCGTCGTCGTCGAAGCGGCGCGCCTCCTGGCGGACCGCGCGGGACGACAATCGCTCGGAGGCGCGGCGGACGTGCGCCCACGCGGCGCGGAGGGTGGTCGCGTCGGTGAGGCGCTGGAGGTGGGGGGAGGCTTTCGGTTTGGTGTGCTGCCGAGGCCATCGGTGAGTCCGCTCAGCGGCTCCAGAGGAACGACATCCCAGGCAAGAGGCGGCGAGATGAGCCTCACCCCCCTCCCGAACCAGAGGCCCACGTCCCGGCGGCCTCCATGGTCGCGCTCCGTCTGTTGCCGGCGCCCAGCGTTTCGGCCGGGCCCGGGGGAGACGGAGCGCCTGTCGCGATGCGTCCGCGGGGGCACGTGGGGCCCTCGCCGCCGCGCGAAAAAGCGCGGGCGACGAGAGGCCACCACGGGCCTCCGCGCTTCCGGGCGGCAAAGGAGCCCGAGGCCGTCCGATGGCATCCAGCAAGAGCGCCGAACCGAAACGCTCACACAGACCGGACGCCGGCCTCGATGACGGGCAACCGCGAGGAAGCGCGTTCAGCGAGTCGCCGCGGGTTCGACCCGCAGCCAACCTCGGCCGGTTACGATGGGGGGAGACCCCTCATACCCCCCGGCGAAGCCGGGGAGTGCAATACCGGCACTAGGAACGACCGACGAAGCGACACCCAGCCGCTTCCATGGCCGCCCCTGCACTCCGCCACCGGCGACGACGCCCGTCCAGGGCAAGCCAAACGCTTGCCGGAAGCCGGGCCCGTGCGGGAGGAGTGCCTGAACGCGAGAGCATCTTTGCGCATGAGCGCGCCTGGCGTCAAGGCTTTCTTCTCACCATCCGTTCAGTGTTCTTCCCCCCGGGCTTCCTGATCTGCGCCCTGGACCCCTCGGTCCTCGGCTCTACTCGCGGGCCCCTCCCCTGGTCCGCTCGCGGGCCCCTCCCCTGGTCCGCTCGCGGGCCCCTGACTCCCCCAGCCCCCCGCTCCCGCTTTGCGGGCGAGTGGGGAGCGCGTCGTTCTCTCTCCTCCTCTCCCGCGAAGCGGGAACGGGGACCGGCGTGTGCCGTGCGCGCGGGAGACGCGTGCGAGGCCGAGGGCGCCCGGGTCGCCGCGTGCGACGCCGGCTTGTGCCGCGAGCCCCTCTGCTGCGGCGGAGGGGTCGCGGCGCTGCGGACGCGGCGGGGGACGCCGAACTGCTTGCGCAGGTCGAGCAGCTCGTCGAGCGTCAGCGGGCGCCACTGGCCGGGCCGCAGGTTCTCGCTGGTGATCCCGGCGAAGCTCGTCCGCGCGAGGCGCATCACGTGGAAGCCGGTCGCCTCGCCCATCCGGCGGATCTGCTGGTTCCGCCCCTCGCGCAGCGTGATCTCGAACCAGGTCTTGTCCTCCTCGTGCCGCAGGAACGAGACGTGGGCCGGGAGCGTGCGGCCGTCCTCCAGGTCCACGCCCTTCTCCCAGCGCTCGAGGTCCTCCGGCGACATGGTGCCCTTCGCCTTGACGACGTAGGTCTTCGGCACGCCGCCGCGCGGGTGGAGGAGGCCGTTGGCGAACTCGCCGTCGTTGGTGACGAGGAGCACGCCGCTCGTGGCGAAGTCGAGCCGGCCCACGGGATAGAGGCGGGTGCCCGCGCCTTCGAGCAGGCCGGCCACGGTGGGGCGGCCCTCCGGGTCGCTCAGCGTCGAGACGACGCCGCGCGGCTTGTGGAGGACGAGGTAGCGGGGCGCCTCGGGGATCAGGCGGCGGCCGTCGACCTCGATGGTGTCGTCGTGGATGTCGGCCTTGGCGCCGAGCTCCGTGACGATGCGGCCGTTCACGCGGACGCGGCCGGCGAGGATGATCTCCTCGCCCGCGCGACGGGACGCGATTCCCGCCTGGGAAATGATCTTCTGTAGACGTTCTTGCATGGTGGGCCCGCCTCGCCGGCATGGGAAAGCGGCGGGCGGACGTGTTAAGCACGATGCATGCGCCGCGTCGACAAGCCTTGGGGAGACGAGCTCGTCTGGGCCGAGACGGCCCGCTACGTCGGGAAGATCCTGCACATCCGCGCCGGGCACCGCCTCTCGCGCCAGTACCACCGCGTGAAGGAGGAGACGCTCTACGTGCAGGCGGGGGAGATGGACCTGGAGGTCGGCCCGGCCGACGCGCTCGAGACGCGGCGGATGAAGCCGGGCGACGTCTTCCACGTCACGCCCGGCACCATCCACCGGATGATCGCGGTCACCGACACCGACGTGCTCGAGGTCTCCACGCCCGAGCTCGACGACGTGGTCCGGCTCGAGGACGTGTACGGGCGGGAGGGGACGAGCAAGGCCTGATACCCTGCCGACCTGATAGAGAGGGCGGATGACAGGCACGGCGGAGAGGCTCGGGCGGTTCGGGTTTTCGTTGAGCGAGGAGCAGGTGCTGCTCGCCGATCAGACGGCGAGCTTCGCCCGGGAGCGGCTCGCGCCGGGGGCGAAGGCGCGGGACGAGCACGGGGCGTTCCCCTCCGATCTCCTGCCGGAGCTGGCGAGCCTGGGGCTGCTCGCGATGAAGGTGCCGGTCGAGGACGGCGGCAGCGGCGTGGACAACGTGGGGTACGTGCTCGCGATGCAGGCCGTCGCCGAGGCCTGCGCGTCGACCGCGGTGATCCTCGCCTCGAGCAACCTCGCGACCAAGATCCTGAGCGACCACGCCACGCCGGAGCAGAAGGCGCGCTGGCTCCGCCCCTACGCCGAGGGGCGCCTCGGGCCGGCGAGCTTCGCGCTCACGGAGCCGCACGCCGGGTCCGACGCCGCGGCGCTGAAGACGACCGCCACGCGCGACGGCGACGCGTACGTGCTCGAGGGGTCCAAGATGTGGATCACGAGCGGCGCGCACGCGGGGATCCACGTCGTCTTCGCGAAGACGGATCCGGGCGCGGGGGCGCGGGGGATGAGCTGCTTCGTCGTGGAGCGCGGGACGCCCGGGCTCACGGTGGGGGCCGAGGAGGAGAAGATGGGGCTGCGATCGTCGGGGACCGTCGCCCTCTTCTTCGACGGCTGCCGCGTGCCCGCGGAGAACCTCGTGGGCGCGCCGGGCGCCGGCTACGGGATCGCGCTCGGCGCGCTCGGGGCGGGGCGCACCGGGATCGCAGGGCAGTGCCTCGGGATCGGGGAGGCGGCGATGGCGGAGGGGCTCGCGTACGTGGCGGAGCGGCGCGCGTTCGGCAAGCGCATCGCCGACTTCCAGAACACGCAGTTCCAGCTCGCCGACTGCCGGCTCGACCTCGACGCCGCGTGGCTGCTCGCCCTCCGGGCGGCGAGGCTCCTCGACGCGGGGGAGCGGGCGCGCATGGAGTCGAGCATGGCCAAGCTCGCGGCGTCGGAGGCGGCGGGCCGGGTGGTCGACCGCATCCTGCAGCTCCACGGGGGATACGGGTACTCGCGCGAGTATACCATCGAGCGGCTCTACCGCGACGCGCGGGTCACGCGCATCTACGAGGGGACGAACGAGATCCAGCGCGTCGTCATCGCCCGCGAGCTGCTCCAGTCGGCCGGCGAGTGAGCGCCTGAGAGACCACGAGAGCCATTGGGACGGATCGCGTAGGGACTTTCGGTAGGAGCTTTCAGCAGGCACGGCGTCAGGACAAACCCGATTGTCTCGCGAGGTCACCATCGGGCATTCTCGGTGGCGGTGCGCGAACTGCTCCCGCTCCAGGCCGAGCCCATGACACCTCAGGACTCCGCCGGCGCCGGCGAGATACCCGAGGAGCTGCGTGCTTTCGACTGGTCGAGCACACCGCTCGGGCCCGTGGACCGGTGGCCGGAGGCCCTCCGCGCCGCGGTGAACGCGCACCTGGGGCGGCGCACGCACGAGGATGTGCGGGAGCGGGCCGAGGCGCTCGCAGGGGCCGACCGCGCCGAGGAGGGGCGCCTCTCCGTCGAGCTTCCGCGCGTGCGAGGCGCCGCCGAGGCGGAGCTGGAGAGGCTGCGCAGCCTGCTCGCCCAGGTGCCCGCGGTCGTGAACTTCCTCCGCGGGCCCGATCTCGTCTACGAGGTCGCGCACCCGCGCCTCGTCGAGTCGCTGGGCGGCCGCCCCATCCAGGGCGTCGCGATGCGAGAGGCGTTCCCGGAGGTCGGCTACCAGCCGTTCCTGGCGATGATCCGCGAGGCCTACGAGACGGGCCGCGCGGTCTCGAAGCGCGAGGCCCCGCTGCGCCGCGCGACATCGCGCCGGGACAGCGCGGGGACACGTACTGGAACGTCAACTACGTGCCCACCTTCAACGAGCGCGGCGAGATCGAGGGGGTGATGAGCTTCAACATCGACGTGACCGAGCAGGTGCTCGCGCGCGAGGCGCTCCGCCGCACGCAGGCCGCGCTCGAGGAGGCCTCGCGGCGCAAGGACGAGTTCCTGGCGATGCTGGGCCACGAGCTGCGCAACCCGCTCGCGCCGATGCGCATGGCCACGAGCCTGCTCGACACGAAGCTGCCCGCCGACGACCCGCTCCGCCGCTACGTGCAGATCCTCGACCGTCAGGTCGCCACCCTCGCGCGCCTCGTCGACGATCTCCTCGACGTCTCGCGGATCACGCGGGGGTCGATCGATCTCCGGCGCGAGTCGGTCGACGTCCGGCTCGTCGCGCAGCGCGCCTTCGAGGCCGCGCGCACGCTGATCGAGCAGCGCAGGCACCGGATGAAGATCACCTCGACCCTCGAGCCGGTCCACGTGGTGGGTGACCCGGTGCGGATCGAGCAGATCATCGTCAACCTGCTGACCAACGCCGCCAAGTACACCGACCCCGGAGGGCGCATCGAGGTCTCCGTGCTGCGCGAGGGGAGCCAGGCGGTGATCCGCGTCAAGGACACGGGGATCGGCATCGCGCCGGAGATGCTGGGGCGCGTCTTCGAGCTCTTCGAGCAGGCTGGGCGCGGGCTCGATCGGTCGCAGGGGGGCTCGGCGTCGGGCTGACGGTGGTCAAGAGCCTGGTGACGCTGCACGGGGGCTCGGTCGAGGCGCAGAGCGAGGGGCTCGGCAAGGGCACCGAGCTGACCGTGCGCCTCCCCGCCGCCCGCGCTTCGCTCGCGCCCCCGGCCGAGCGCGTGCCGCGCGTCGCGCCCGCGGCCACGGCCGTCGCGCAGCAGCGCGTGCTCGTGGTCGACGACAACGCGCACGCGGCCGAGACGCTGAGCGCGATGCTCGCCGACGCCGGGCACCAGGTCACCGTCGCGCCCGACGGGCCCACGGCCCTCCAGATCTGCAACGGTGGGAAGCTGGATCTCGTGATCCTCGACATCGGGCTGCCCGGGATGGACGGCTTCGAGGTCGCGCGGAGGCTGCGCCGGAGCGTCGCGGGGAGCGGGCCCTTCCTGGTGGCGTTGACGGGATACGGGGGGCAGCCTTACCGGGAGCGGGCCCTCGCGGCGGGCTTCGATATGCACTTGCTGAAGCCGGTGAGCGTCGAGGCGCTCCAGGACTTGCTACGCGGCGCGGCGGGGCGCGCGCGCTAGACGTGGGTGCGCTGCCCGCGCCGCGCCGGTGACCCTCACGGCTTGCGCACGCAGTCGCCCGCGGACACCGGGGTGCCCATGTCGACGACCTCCATGTCGCTCGCCTGGATCGCGTCGAGCGCATGGGAGTCGACCCCGACGTCGGCCCACTTGTGGGTCGTGAACTGATCGTTGGCCGCCGTCAGCGCGATGTTGCCGCCGTCGGCGAGGAAGAGGCCGTACTTCTGCATGGCGCGCGCGACGACCTGCGCGCCGGGCGAGAGGTTCGACAGCGGGTAGTCCGCCCGGAGGCGGAAGCGGACGCCGTAGGGGGGCAGGTCCGGGCCGCCGGAGGTCGCGCCCGTGGTGTGCGTGCCGGGGTGGACGTACACGTCGCCGCCGCGGATGCGCTGGTTCGGGAGGATGAAGCGGATCGCGTGCGGGATCTCGCCGGCGTACACCTCGTCGGCGGTGAAGAGCATCGCCGCGATCGGGAAGCCGCCGGCGTCGGCGCTGGTGCAGCCGTCGCCGCGCAGGTTCGCCGGGTAGCTCTCGTCGAGGTTCCACACCGCGACGCAGCCGCCCGAGAAGGAGCTGCCGCTGATGCTCGCCGAGTACATCTCGTAGAGCTTCTGGCCCGTCGGATCGACGACGAGGAGGTGGCAGTCCCCGCCGTTGTCGCAGGAGTAGCCCGGGTTCCCCTCGACGGCCCCGTTGGCCGGGACGGGGAAGGGCACCTGATCGCAGTCGGGCGTGTAGAAGTTGCCGTTGGGCGTGAAGTCGAGGAAGGGCGTCGACGCGTCGGCGGTGAGCACGTTGATGGAGAAGTCGATCTGCATCGCGCCGTTGCCCCAGCCCCCGGCCGCCTGGAGCGCGCTGATGATCGCGCTCGAGCTCCCGCTCACCGGGTCGGCGTCGACGGGCGTGTTCCAGGGGTTCTGGGCGGTGAAGAGCCCTCCGCCCCCGCCGCTCCCGGAGCCCGACGACGAGCTGCTGCTCGCGCCCGTGCCGCCGCCGGACGAGCTGCTGCCGGCGCTGGTGCTGCCGGTCGTGGTCGTGGTGGTGCCGCCCGAGGTGCTGCTCGCGGACGAGCTGCTGCTGGTGCTGCTCGTGGTGTGGCCGCTCGACGTGCTGCTGCTGGTGCTGCTCGTGGTGTGACCGCTCGACGTGCTGCTGCTGGACGCGGCGTGGCTCGACGAGGCGCCGGAGCTGCTGCTCCCGGACTCGTGACCGCCATGACCACCGTGACCGACCTGGCCACCGCAGCCCCCATGCCCGCCGTGTCCTCCGTGGCCGTGCGCGCAGTGGCAATCTCTGGGATGCCTGGACGTTCTGGGAGTCGTCTTCGGCCGAGTCCACGGCGGGGCCGCAGGCCACGAGCGCGAGCAGCGCCGCCGCGGACCCTGCCGCGCAGAGAAGAGAAGTTCGCATTTCCTTGCTCCCTGATCCGGTGGAAATTCGCCGAATCGGTGAGAGGCGGCGTGCGATGGCGCGCCGCCTCGGTTGGTTGATTCGCCGGATCGACTCCGGGGTGCGGAGACCCTCGGCAGCCGGGCCGGCCCGACGGGGACGAGTGTCCGTGTTCCCGTCCGGTACGGTCAAGCGCACGCGGACGCCGCGAGAGCGAGAAATGCACGACAGCGCGCGAGCTCGGTGGGGTGCGTCACCTCGAGGGGTGCAAAGCTCCGCCGTCACGCCATGTCTCGGGAGCGCTCGGGCGCGCTCACCCGGATGCGCGCGAGCGCTCTACAGCGAGCAGTACTTGGGGAAGCCCGCAGGCAGGGCCTTGGCGTACGGCTCGGGGCTGACGCCGAAGGGGTGATCCTGCAGGAACTGGTAGGCGCTGTCGCGGGCGTCGAGGGGGACGGTGTGGCCCATGTCGTGGTCGCAGACGAACGAGAAGTGTCCGTTCATCGTCATCCACTGGTGGTACGCCTTCGTCTCGGTCTCGAAGCTGACGATGACCACGTCCGAGGAGCCGCCGTAGAGGAGCATGCCCGCGTACGGGTTCTTGGGATCCTGGATCGGGGGCGAGCCGATCTGCGCGCCGGAGTAGGCCACCTCGCTCGCGAGGTAGCCCGAGCGGCGCGCCATGAACTGCTCGGTGTTCATGGCCCCCGCGCTGAAGCCGACCGAGTGGACGCGACGGAGGTCGACGCCGAACTTCTCGATGGCGCAGGCGAGCACCTCGTCCGCGACCTGGAGGTCGTCCTCCTGGTCGCCGCCCAGGCAGAGGTACCAGGGCAGGACGTTGGAGACCGGGTCGTGGTACGCCGCGGCGATGATGCCGCCGGCCGCCTGGATGCCGCTCATGGCCTTGTCGCCGAGCACGGTGGGCGCCTCGCTCGGGTCGCCGCCGGCGCCGTGCCAGTAGAACACGAGCGGGCCCGGGGGCTTGCCGGCGCTGCTCGAGAACCAGAGGAGGACGGGGCGCGGGTTGATGCCGGCGGGCGAGAAGGTGTTCATCCCGGGCTTGAAGTCGGGGCACTTGCCCGTGGGCTTCGGGATGAACTTCGCGTCGGGCATCGGGGGCGCGGGGGCGCCGCCGGTGCCCGTGTCGCTGCCGCCGGTGCCCTTGCTGCCGCCGGTGCCGCTGCTGCTGCCGGTGCCGCTGCTGCCGGTGACGGTCGCCGAGCTGCCGCCGCAGGCGACGAGCGTCGCGGCGAGAAGGAAGAATGAGCCACGCTCCAGCATGCACCGGGCATAGCCGGCCCGCGCGTGGGCGTCCACACGTCAGGGCGCGGGAGGCGCGCTCGCCGGCGGTGCCCCGGCGTCGGCGCGCGGAGGCACGTCGGCGCAGCAGCGCAGGCCGAGGTGGTAGTTGCGGTGGCTCTCCACGTCCATGAGGCGAGAGGGGTGCCAGTCCTTGGCGCGCCAGCGGCAGTCGTCCTCGTGCGCCTCCTTGATGTGGAAGATGAACCAGCTCCCCTTCATCTCCGTCGCGCCCGTCCCGCCCTCGCTCGCGAGCTCGTCGGGAGAGAGCGGCAGGTTCATGTGCTCGGCCGCGTTGCCGTGCTGGTCGTAGACGCCGAACGGGCTCACGCACTCCGGGAAGGCGCCCGCCGGGTAGGTGTTGCTGCCGCACGTCGTCCAGCCGCCGCCGTTGCAGTTCGGGCTGATGGTCGAGCCCGTCGCGCAGAGGGCGTGGTTCTTCTCCCGCCCGTAGGCCCAGCGGATCTCGCGCTGGCGGTTGTGGAGCCAGGTGGCATAGGGCCGCGGCTCGCCGAACGCGTACTCGAGCTCCGGCGGGTGGAGCGCCCCGGCGCAGGCGCCCTCCCACTCGTGCGCGTCGCAGATGCGCTTGCCCACGGCCGTGCAGAGCAGCGCCGCCTCGCGCGCCGTCACGTTCACGACCGGGTACGCGCAGGGGATGTCGGGGAACTCGAACTGGTCGATGCAGAGGTGCGCGTCCAAGACGGTCTCGCCTGCGCCCGGATCGAAGACGGGGACCATGTAGCGGCGCGTGCACGGGGGATGCGGCGCGGGGATCAGGCCGGCTGCATCACGGATGGCGCGGCACTGGGCGGGCGTCATCGGGTGACGGCTGATCGCGGGGTTGCCCTGCCCGAGGTAGGGCGAAGCGGCGAAGATGCGCTCGACCTCGGCGAGCTGCTGCGGGGTGACGTCCTGCTCGGTCGTGAGGGCGCGGAAGAGGGCCGCGCGCTGCTCCGCGAGGGTGGCGGGCTGCTCGTCCTCCGGGAAGGGCTCGGCGGGGGTGCTGGTGGTCGCGGCGGGGAGGTCCACCACGGCGGGGGCCACAGGCGCGGGGGGCGGCGGCGTCTCGATGGGAGGCGGAGGAGGCGCGCGGTGGGATGCTGCGTGCGCGACCGGGCGGCGGTGGTGGTGGGCGCGCGCGTAGACGGAGGCGGCCGCCGCGGTGGACACCACGAGGGCGAGGCCGAGGAGCAGGAGACGGTTGGACATCGCTGGGGATCGACGCCGCCGAGCGCCTACCTCCGCGCCGCCCCGGCGCGCCGGGCGCGAGCACCCTCGATCTTCATGAGGACATCCTCGTGGCAATCATGCGCCAGGCGCGTGGCGGCGGCCAACCCACGGCCGAGGGCCAGGCGGACGCGAAGGCTAATTTCTTCGGTGATCAGCCGCCGCTGAGGCTCGCGAGGAAGACGTGCGCCTCCTCGAGCGCAGGATCCTCCTGCTGGGCCTTCTTGGCGAGCATTGCGCCTTGCGCACGTCGCCCTGGTGCTGCGCGATCATGGCCTGGCGGAGGTAGGCCATCGCACGGCTGATGCGGCTTGGGCGACTTCATCAGCGTGATGGCCTTGAGGGCCTTCAGCGCGACGTCGAGCTGGCCGAACTCGGTGGCGACGTCGGCGAGCGCGGCGGCGGCCTCGCCGTTCTGCGCGTCGCTCTCGAAGGCGGCGTTGAGCCAGGCCATCTCGTTGGTGCGATCGCCGACGGCGTGCGCGATCTGGGCCATGCGCTGCTGCATCATGGACACCTCGCGCGACCTGCGCGTCTTCTGCGCGCCGATGGCGCCGTCGAGGAAGTCGGCGGCCTCCTGCAGCTTGCCGGCGTGGATGTACGCGTCGGCGAGGAGGATCGCCACCTCGTTGTCGCGCGGCTTCAGCTCGCGCGCGGCCTCCAGCGGGGCGATGGCCGCCATGGGATCGCCCGCGGACTCGAGGAGCAGGCGTGCCGGCCGCGCCGGAGGGCGGCGAAGCGATTCGGCCGGGTCGGTCGCGAGGCTCGCCTCGGTCAGGTGCAGGCTCGGCGAGCTCGCGGTTGGCGCCGAGCTGCTCGTAGATGCTCGCGCAGGTGCTCGCGGATGCGGACCTCCTGCGGGTTCTCGGCGAGCACCTGCTCCAGGACCGTGCGCGCGGCGTCGTGCGGGTAGCCCGCCTTCGCGCACGCGTCCGTGAGGAGGAGCGCGGCGTCCACCTTCTCCGCCCCCTGGCTCGCCTCGACGAGCCGCTCGCAGAACCCCACGGCGCCGTCCCAGCGGCCCGCGAGGCCCTCGATCTCGACCGCGCGGCGGATCACGCCAACGTCGTCCGGGTGGGCGCTCACGTAGTCGCCCAGCGCGTCGCGTGCGCGGTCCTTGTCGTCGAGCTCGAGCAGCACCTCCACCAGGCGGAGCAGGAGCGCCCGTTCCCGCGCGGCGGCGCCCGCCTCTCCTGCCAGGAGGCCCGCCGCCGCTCGATCGCTTCGACGAGGTCGCGCGCCACGCCGGCAGGGTCGAGTCGGTGCGCGGTCTCGAGGTCTTCGAGGGCGCGGTCCTGATCCTCCGGCGCCGTCGAGAGCTCGGCCCGCAGTCGGAGCAGGAGGACGCGGTCGGCGCGCTTGGCGACGCCCCGATCGAGCGCCGCGCCCACCTGCCCGACGGCGGAGGCGAGGTCGCCCGCGCGCGCGAGGCACCGCGCGAGGTCGACGAGGAGCGGGACATCGGCCGGCGATCTCGCTCGGAGGCGAGGAGCAGGGCGCGCGCCGCGTCGGCGGGCTGGTCGAGCCGGTCGAGGAAGAGCGCCGCCGCCTCGCGCAGGCGAGGCACGCCGGCGGCGCCGGCGAGGCTCGCGCCCTCGACCTCGAGCATCCCGGCCAGCTCGGCCCAGCGCTCTCTGGCTCGTGTAGAGCGCCGCGAGCCGATCGCGCAGCTCCGGCCACGCTCGGGTCGGCGCGGAAGCCGATCGCCGAGCGCGCGCGCGGCGCCGTCCTCGTCGCCGAGCCGGGTGTAGCAGGTCGGCGAGCCCGAGCGCGCGATCGGCCGCCTCGCGCCCCTTCGCCAGCGCGAGCATCTTCTCCAGCACCTCGGCGCGGTCCTCGGCGCGATCGTCGCCCTCGAAGAGCGCGAGCAGCCGCCCGAGGATCTCGACGCTGTCCGGCGCGACGTCCAGCGCGGCGCGGTAGACCTCGATCGCCTGCTCCGGCTTGTCCTTCGCGAAGATCGCGCCGAGCCGCAGCGAGAGCGCCAGCACCTCCGCGGCGTCGTCGTGCGAGCGCGCGACCGAGAGCCGCCGCTCGATGAGCGCGGCGAGGTCCTCCTCCCTCCCCTGCCGCTCGTAGATGCGGGTGAGCAGCGCGGCCGCGTCCCGGGCCTCCTCGTTCTCGTGCAGCACCTCCTCGAGCTCGGTCGCGGCCTCGTCCGGCCGCGTCGGCTCGAGCAGCCGGGCGCGCTCCAGGCGCAGCTCGGCCCGGAACGAGGCGTCGAACGTACACTCGATGGCCTCGCCGAGCTTGGCCTCCAGCACCTTCTCGTCGCCGATGCGCCGGTAGAGCGCGAGCAGGGGCTGCCACACCTCCCGATCCTGACGGTCGCGCGCGAGCAGCCGCTCCCACGCCTCGGCCGCGAGGGCCGGGCTCTGAGAGCCGGTCCACCGCGAGCGCGACGGCCCGCTCCGTGATGCCGCTGCGCCTCGTCGTGCTCCGGCGCGGCGTCCACGGCGCGCCCCAGCGTGGCGATCGCCTCCTCGACCTCGCCCCGGCCTCGCGGAGCGCCGCGAGCCGGACGAGCGCCCACACCGCCTCGGCCATGCCGTGGTTGCCTCGCCGATCTCCACCGCGCGGCGGAGGAGCGCCTCGGCGCGCGCCGGGTCTCCGGCGCCGGCCGCGAGATCGACCGCCTCGCGGAACGAATCCATCGCCGCGGCCGCCGGCGGCCGCCGCGCGCTCGAGGGCGTCGAGCAGCATCGCCGGATCGCCCGACGATCGCGCCACGCGCTCGTACATGGCGAGCACGGCGGCGTCCTTGTCGCGCTCGGCGGCCGCGCGGAGCATCCGGCCCGCGCGATCCCAGCGCGCCTCGCGCCCGAGCGCCCACTCGAGCGAGCCGAGGCCCGGCCGTGCGCGTCGCCGCCCGAGCCCAGCTCCAGCTCGGCCAGCCGGTAGATGTCGTCGGTCTGCGCCGCGGCGTCGCCTGCGGCGTCGCCCGCGAAGGTGAGCAGGCGGAGCACGCGGATCTGCTCGTCGGCGTCGCCCACGGAGGCGGCGGCGCGGGCGACGGCGCGCCACGCGGCGGCACGCGCCCTCGCCGAGGCGCTCGGCGCGCTGGTAGAACGAGAGCGCGCGGCGCCGGCGTCGCCGAGGTCGCGCTCCTCGATCTCGCCGAGCGCCAGGAAGAGGCCCGCCGCGAGCGCCGTCCGGCCCTCGGTCTCCGGCGTGCTCGGCGAGGCCGGCGAGCACCCCCGCCCAGCGCCCGACGGCGTTCGCCCGCCGCGCCATGCCCGCCGCGCGCTCGCGCAGCGCCGCCGAGCCCGGCATCGAGCTCGAGCGCCTAGAGCAGCGCGCGGAACGCGTCCTCCGGCCGATCGAGCGGCCCGCCGTAGAGCTCGGCCATGTCCGAGAGCACCGCCGCCCGCTCCTTGCCCTGGAGGTCGCTCTGCGCGAGCTCGCCTCGAGCGCGCGCAGGTAGAGCGCGTGATCGCCCGCCTCGCGGAAGCACCTGCTCCAGCTTGCGCGCCTCGAACTCGCTGCGCCGCGCGGCCTCGAAGGCCGAGGCCAGCATCTCGTCGGCGCGGCCCCGCTGCTCGCGCTTGAGGAGGATCCAGTAGAGGTTGATCATCACCTCGCTGCGCGACGGCCGCTCGGGGTCTTCTTCGGCGCTCTGCGGCCTTCTGCCGCACGCGAGCAGGAGGAGCGCGCCGTACATCCGCTCGGCCCGCTCCAGATCCCCGGCGTCGCGGTAGAGGCGCGCCAGCATCCGCAGCGCGCCCGGGTGCTCGGTGCTCATCGACGCTCGCGGTCTCGAGCTGGGCCTTGGCGTCGGCCCCTGCCCGGCCGCCGCGGCGACCTGCGCGAGCTGGAAGTGGACCTCGGCGCGCTCCGGCGGCCGCCGCCGCCCGTACTCTTCGAGCAGCCCCGTGAGGATGCCGCGGGCGCGATCGAGATGGCCCGCGCTGCGCTGCGCGCCCGCGAGCGCCAGGCGCGCCTGGCGATCGGTCCGGCGCCAGGGCCGCCATGGCCTCGAGGATGGGGATGGCCCGCTCGAGCGAGCCGAGCTTCTCAGGCAGACCTCGGCCGCCTCGCGCAGCTCGTCGGCGTGCGGCGGCGCCTCGCCCTCGCTCGTGAGGAGCGCCACGAGCTCCGTCCCATGCGCCTGCGTCGCGGTAGAGCCTGCGCAGGGGTGCGCGCAGGGCCTCGATGCCCGGCTGCGCCGCGTGCTCGGCGAGCCCGCGCTCCAGGCTGGCGCGCGCCTCGGCGACGCGGCCCGCGCCGCCGAGCGCCTCGGAGAGGCGCGCCACGGTGGCGATCCTGTCGGCCGACGCGTCCGCCGGGAGCGCCGCGAGCCTCTTCTCCAGCCAGCCGACGGCGGCCGCGTGATCGCCGAGGGCCGTCGAGAGCCGCGCGAGCGCGTCGAACGTCTCCGCCGTGGGCAGGCCCTCGGCCGCGCGGCGGCGAGCCTCGAGCGCGCGGCGGGTGTCCTGGAGGCGCACCTCGGCGATCTCGGACGCCCGCGTCCACAGATCCGCGGCGCCCGTGGCGTCCCCTTGCGCCGTCGAGCAGCGCGGCCTGCTCCTCCAGCAGCGCCGCGAGCTCGGCGTGGCGCTCCCCGGCCTCGAGCAGGCCCGAGAGCTCGGCGAGCGAGGGCCCGTGGCCCGGCTCGTCGGCGAGGTTGTCGCGCAGCGCCGCGAGCCGGCCCGCGGCGTCGCCCGAGCGGCCGAGCAGGGCCGCGATCGCGAGCCGGAGCGCGATCTTCGACGCCGTGTCGACGGCGAGCGAGAGCCGTGCCGCCGGAGGTCGAGCAGGTCCTCGACGCCGCCCCGCTGCTCGAAGATCGCGGAGAGGCGGGCGATCGCTTGCGCGTCGGCGGGGCTCTTCTCGAGGACGCTCCGGTAGAGCGCCACGGCGCGGTCGGCGTCGCCGAGGAGGTCCTCCGCGATCGACGCCGCCTCGTGGAGCCGCGCGAGCGACGCGTCCGTGCCGAGCGGCAGCGCCGCCGCGTCGACCAGGATCTTCACCGCCCGGTCGTGGTCGCCCTCGGCCTGCGCCAGGAGGGTGAGCTTCTTGACGGCGAAGGCGCAGAGCTCCGCCAGAATCGGCCGGGGCGGGCGGGTCGAACTGGCCGAGCCGCGCCGAAGCCTCCGCGAGGAGCCGCTCCAGGATGGTGCGCGAGAGCGTGGCATCGGCGACGACCTCGACCGCGACGCGCGCCGCCTCGTGCAGCGCGGCCAGCGCGCCCTGCGCTCCACCGTCGCCGGCGCCCCGCACGTCGGCGAGCGCGAGGAGCGTGTCGACGAGGGGCCGCCCGGGCGCGCGCCGCTGGACGCTCGCCAGCATCTCCAGCGTCTCGATCTCCGATGGCGCGCGCGCGAGGGCCTTGAGCAGCACCGCCTCCGCCGCGCCGGCGTCGCCGCGCCGGTCGCGGTTCCAGACGGCCACCGTCCTGAGCAGCTCCGCCGCGAGCGGGGCCGGGAGCGATTCATCGAAGTAGACCGCACCCGCGAGCGCCGCGGTCGCCTCGTCCCACCCCCCCCGCTCGGCGGCCTCGGCGAGCAGCGCCACGATCCCCGCGTCGCACACCCCCCGTGCGCGCGCCGACGCGACCACGGTGCGCGCCGCGACGTCCCACTGCCCCGCGCCCGTCGCCGCCCGCACGGCCGCCGCCGCGATGTCCAGGCGATCCGCCGCCAGCGAGAGGCCGGCCAGGTACGCCGCGAGCGCCCCGGCCGCGTCGTCCAGGCGTCGCTCGAGCACGGCGCCGCGCTGGTAGTGAAGCTCCGCGGCGCGGGCGGGCGGAGGAGCGGCAGCGCCCTTGTCTCCGGCGTCGTAACGACCGTCCACGGCGTGCGAGAGCGCCTCCGCCGCGACGTCCCACGCGCCGGTGGCCTCCGCGAGGCGAGCGAGGCGCGCCTCGATCGCCGTGTCCTCCGGCGAGAGCGGGAGCGCGCGCGCCACGGCGCGCAGCGCCGCGGACGCGTCGTCGGCGCGCTGCTCGTACAGATCCGCCGCCTCGAGGAGCAGCGCCGTGCGCGCGGCCGCGTCGGGCGTCGCCGTGAGGCGGTGCTCCAGCAGCGAGAGCCGCCCGGCCCAGTCGCCGGTCTCCTCGAACGCCTGGAGGAGGAGCTCCACCGCCTCGGCGCGGCACGCGGGCTCCCCGAGCAGCGCGACGAGGCCGGCGCGGGCGCCGGCGTGGGCGGGCTGCTCGGCGAGCACGGCGCGGTAGCACGCGAGCGCGCGCGCGGGGATGCCGGCGTGCGTGCGGTACAGATCGCCGAGCTGCTGGAGGAGGCCCTGCCGTCGCACGGGATCCAGCGTCAGCTCGAGCCCGTGCTCGAGGACGGCCGCGAGCTCTTCCCACCGCTGCGCGGAGCCGAGGAGCCGCGCGAGCGCGTCGATCGTCTCCTCGCTCTGCCCGAAGCGCTGCTCGATGCGCCGCCATGTCTCCACGGCCCGGTCGAACATGGCCCCGTCCTCGTAGACGCGCGCGGCGTGGATCAGGTGGTCTCGCGCCGCGCGCGTGCCGGGCACCTCCGCCGCGCGCTCGAGCGCGAAGATGAGGCAATCCCAGGCCTTGGCCTCTTCGTAGAAGGCGATGAGCGCCTCGTGCGCCTCGCGGTCGGAGGGGTCGACGACGAGCACCTGCTCCCAGAGCTGCTCCCCGCGCTCCCACGCCCCGAGCGCCAGGGCGAGCCGCGCCGCCTCCGCGAGGAGCCGGCGCTTCTCGGTGGCCTCCGGCTCGATCGCCGCGCGCCGCACGAGCACGTCGAGCCGCGCCGGACGCTGCTCGTCGCCCCGGAGGAGCCCGTCGAGGCGGCGGCAGACCTCGAGCATCGTGGCGTCCTCCGCGGTGCTCGCGTCGAAGATGCGCCTGTAGAGCTCGGCCGCGCCCGAGGCGTCGCCAATCTCGTCGGCGCGCACGCCGGCCGCCTCGAAGAGGAGCGCGATGGCGCGCGGGGCGGCCGCGTCGCCCGGGGACTTCGCGAGCGCGTCGCCGGCCCTGGCGAGCGCTTCGGCGTAGCGATCGAGGCGCGCCGTGCGGCGGCCGAGGTCCGCGAGGTGCAGGCGCGCGGCGTCGTCCGCCGGGTCGAGGACGAGCAGCTCGGCGTAGTGATCGAGCGCCTCCGCCTCGCGCCCTTCGCCCACGAGCAGGTCGGCGATCTCGCGGTGCAAGCCCGCCCGATCCGCGGGCGCCGCCGCCCCGAGCGCGACGCCGAGCACGCGGATGATCTCGCCCGTCTTGCCGTTCGCGCCGTAGTGGCGGCGCAGCTCGCCGAGCGCCTTGTCGCCGCACCCCGCCGGCGCGCCGGGGAACGCGAAGACCCGTTCGAGGATCTCCACCGCCGGCCCGCTCGTGCGCGCGTTCGGCAGCCCTCCGCGGGGGTTTGGGGGCGAAGCCCCCATCGCCATCAGATGGAACGCCTCGTCGAGCGCCTCGCCCGGGCTCGCCAGCTTGTCGAGGAGGCACGCGGCAATCTGGGTCCGTCGCGCCTCGGCCGCGGCCGCGTCCAGCTCCCCGAGGTGCGATCGCCACAGATCCACGAGCTCGCGGAAGCGGCCCTCGCGCTCGAGCAGGCGCTCCAGCGAGTGCGTGATCTGCCCGTCGCCCGGCTCGAGGCGCGAGAGCGCCTCCAGGTACTCGATGGCGCGGTCGGGGCGGCCGGCGAGGTCCTTCGCGATCTGCGCGGCCTCGCCGTAGAGCTCCGCGCGCCGCGCCGGCTCCTTCGCGCCGCCGATCACCCGGTCGTAGATCGCGAGCAGCTCCTCCCACCGCTGGTCGACGGTGTACTTCATCGTCAGCCGCTGGAACGCCCAGTCCGCCGCCCGGATCGATGGCGATGGCCCGCGTCAGCACGGCTGTGACGGCCGCCCCGTCCTCGAACCACTCCCCGAGGAAGCGCACCGCGCGCTCGCACAGCTCGAGCGCGAGCTCGACGGCGAGTCTCGGCGTGGATGGCGGCGCCGTAAGCGAGCGCCACCTCCTCCGGCCTTTGGAGATCGGCGGCGAGCCCCTCGGCCTCGTCCCACAGCTCGGGGCGTTCGGGGGCGCGTGTGACTGCGTTGACGGCCGCCGAGAGCTCGGCCGGTGGGGGCGTGGTCGGGAGCGGGATGGGCAGGGTCATGGTTGGCGCGCGCGGGCCGTCAGAGTAACAGGGCTCCACGAGGCGATGGGAAGGGGGTTCTCGCCGGAGCGCGCGGCCGTGGGGATTTTAGGGGCGCGCACCGGGCCCGAAGGGCGGGCGAACCGACGGAGCGTGTAGGGTGAGGTCAGGAGAAGACGTCGGCGGCGGTCTTCGCCCCGAGCACGTTCTCGATCCAGCGGTCCAGCGTCTCGGCGTCCGTGCAGGCGTGGATGCGCGCCCGATCCTCTTCCGTGAGCGCGATGCGTGCGCGCGTGAGGAGCCGGAGCAAGGCGTCGCGGAGGCCCTTGATCTGACCGTCGATCTGACCGTCACGAAAAGCGATGGCCTGCATCTCTCGCCTGAGCTGGTCGTAGGGCGTGTCGCCTTCGATGTGCCGTTCCATGAGCATTTCCTTTACGGCCCGCCGCATGGGCTCGCGCAGCGCGTTGTAGACGATCTTGAGATTACCGCCGCGTGCTCCGGGTCGAGGCGGTCGAGGCCCGCGAGCGCCGCGCGGATCACGGCGAGCCCGTGCGGTCCCTCGCCGTGCGCAACGGCCGAGAGCACCGCGAGACTCCGCCTCCCGCTCCGCCTCGGTCGGGTCCGTCACCTCGGGCACGTTCGTCGGGCCGAGCACGGCCGGCCGCAGGCTCCCGAGCCCCATGCCCAGGTCGAATCGGCTGCGCCGCCCACCTCGCGACACGCGGATCGGGGGCGATCACGAGCAGGATCGCCGGGCACCGCTTCCGGGCGCGCACGGCCGCGACGTAGAGGGCCCAGGCGTACTTCTTGTCCGGATCCTTGTCGCGCTGCACCTCCAGGACGATCGCCAGCACCATCGTGCCGCGGGCATCGCGCAGATCGATCACCAGGTCGGCTCGGAGGAGCGGTGGGCACGAGCTGGTCGAGAGACGCCTCGACCACGGTTGCCGACGCGTGCGGTGGGACGTCGAGCTTCGAGAGGTTCGCGAGGAAGCGGGGCGCCAGCTCGGGGCGCTCGCGGAACATGTCCACGAGGGCGTTGTGCTCGAGCGTCGGCATGGCGGCAGCGGAGAGCACGCGGCGTGCCGGCGTGAGAGGACGGGAGAACGAGGAGGGGATCGATGATCGGGCGGTGGCGGCGCCAGTTGAAGGGTGGCGGGCGCCACGCGATGGACGTCGACGACTCGTGAGCCGATCACCTGCTTCGAGGCCCGGGGCGAGCTTGTCAATCCAAGGCGAGGCTGTCCGCTCACGCTCGAAGGCGGTGCGCCTACGCTCCAAGGCAGACTGCTCACGCTCGAAGGAGGAACGCCTACGCTCGAAGGAGGTGCGCCTACGCTCGAAAGCGGTGCGCCTACGCTCCAAGGCAGACTGCTCACGCTCGAAGGAGGAGCGCCTACGCTCGAAGGAGGTGCGCCTACGCTCGAAAGCGGTGCGCCTACGCTCCAAGGCAGACTGCTCACGCTCGAAGGCAGACCGCTCACGCTCGAAGGCAGACTGCTCACGCTCGAAGGCAGACTGCTCACGCTCGAAGGCAGACTGCTCACGCTCGAAGGCAGTGCGCCTACGCTCGGAGGCAGACTGCTCACGCTCGAAGGCAGTGCGCCTACGCTCGAAGGCAGACTGCTCACGCTCGAAGGCAGACCGCTCACGCTCGAAGGCAGACTGCTCAGCCTCGACGGCGATGCCCCTGGCACGGCACGTGCTTTTTCACGCGGCGGGCGGGATGGCGCGCGTTCTCCCTCACTCCGCGCCCCGGACCACCCGCCCGGCCTGCACCACCATCACCGGCTTCTTCCTGAACGTCTCGCGCAGGTCGTCGCCGCCCTCCGGCGCCTCGAAGACCGCGAGGTCCGCCGCCGCCCCCGGCGAGAGCCTGCCAATCGATGGAAGGCCGAGGAGCGTGGCCGCCTCGCTCGTCGCCGCGCGCAGCGCCGCGAGCGGGCGCATGCCGAGAATCCATCATCAGCCCGAGCTCCCCGAGCGACCCCTGCTCGTGGGGAAAGCAGCCGATGTCGGTCCCGCACGCGATGCGCTCGTCCGCGCTTCACTCCGCGAAGAACCCGAGGAACGCGTGGCTCACGATCGACCCCTCGTCCGGGTCCACGTGCTGCGCGTAGTGGAGCGCCTCCCCCCGCCCGCGCGGCAGGACGCGGAGCATCGTGTAGATGGGCCCCAGCCCGCAGACGCGGCGCGTGGGGAGGTCGGCCGCGACGTGGTGGAAGAAGGCGCGCGCGTCGCGCCCGAGGGCGAGATCGATCGACTCGCCGTCCCGCGCGGCCAGCGCCTCGCGCCCGCGATCGTCGAGGGGGCGCGCGTCACCGAAGCGCGGGCCGACGTGGGCGAGGTCGGCGCCGGCGATGACGAGCACGCGGCCCCGGCGCCGATCCACGAGCGCGGCGAGCGCCGAGAGGAACGACTCGGCCTCCGGATCGAACGAGGGATCGCGCCGCGCGGCCTGCGCGTCGCCGAGGCCGCAGAGGATGGGGACGATGCGCGCGCCCGCGGCGCGCCGGCCGAGCGCGTGGCGCAGGAACACGGCCTGGAACTCGAGCGAGTGCTCGCCCTTGTGGAGGTACTCGTCCTCGCGCACGTCGAAGCGGCTCCGCGCCGTGCGAATCCGCGATGGCCTCGCCGTCGGGCTGGAGGGCGCCGAACGGGGTGTCGAAGGCCTTGTCGCAGACGGCGAAGGGGCGGCGCATCGGGGCGTGCGAGGTGCCGAGCAGGACGAAGGTGTCCACGCTCTTGCCGGCGGCGCCCTGCGCGTCCAGCGCGTCGTGCAGCGCCCGGTAGGCGTGGCCGTAGCCGGCGGCGGCGCGCCAGAGGTCCATGTGCGGCGCGCAGAGGCCGACCATGTTCGCGGCGCCGTCGGCGCGCGGCCCGGGGGCGCGTGGGCGAGGCAGTCGTCCTCGATGTAGCGGCTGAGCGCGCCGGCGTCGCGGTGGTACGCGCCCCCGGCGTGGGCGGCGAGGCGGACCTGGGCGTCCGCGAAGGCGCGGACGGACCTCGCGGCGGCGGGCGCGGAAGCGCGGGGTGTCGAGCATGGAGGCCTCGTCGAGCTCATCGACGAGCTTCTGCGACGAGCGCGGCGGTGACGGGCACACCGGACGCCCGGGAGACCTCGGCGGCGATCTGGGGTATCGAGCGGGCGCCGTCGAGGCGGGCGACGACGGCGGCGAGCTCGGCGGGCAGGACGACGGCGCTCGGGGCGATGCCCTCCGTGTCGCGGAGGACCAGGACGCGGCCGCGCGCGCGGTCCTGTGTGAAGATGGCCTCCACGGGTCGTAGCCTGGGGGCGCGTTCGGAGGGGGACATGCCGCGGGGATCGTAGCGCTTCCAGCGGCGGCGCCCAGCCTGGGGCGCCCCGGTAGCGGGCGGCGTCGGCTCCTGACATGCTGCGGGCCGTGCCCCGCCCCCCGCCCGACCGGACCCCTGCGCTGCTCGCCGAGCTTTCAGCGGTCTACCGCGACGTCGACGCCCGCCTGGAAGGCTCCGGCTGCCCGGCGTCGACCGAGTGCTGCCGCTTCGGCGTGACGGGCAGGGAGCCGTACGTGACGTCGATCGAGCTCGCCGCGCTGCGGCGCGCGATCGACGCGCGGGGCGGGGCGCGGTCCTGGAAGCGCGCGAAGGACGCGAAGGAAGCGCAGGCTCGTTCGAGGCTGCCGGTGGCCGATCAGCGGGAGTGCCCGCTGCTCGACGCCGCGGGGAGGTGCGCGGTGTACGCGGCGCGGCCGCTCGGCTGCCGGACGTTCTTCTGCGATCGGGCGGACGTGGTGGTGCCCCTCGCGCAGCGCGAGGTGAACGCGCTGGTGCGGCGTATCCAGGACATCGCCGCCCGGCACGAGCCGGAGGGCGACCGGGGCCGGCCGCTCACGAAGGCGCTTTGAAGGGGTAGACGTAGATGAGGCTGGATCACTCGGCGCCGTCGAAGTCGGCGCTCACTTCGGCGTCGGCCTCGCAGTCGGCAGCCTCGTCGGCTTCGTCGGCGTCGGCGTCGTCCGCGTCGACATCGTCCGCCTCGTCCACCTCCTCGTCCTCGTCCACGTCCACCTCGGGACGCGTGATGACGGGCAGGCGGCGCTTGCCGACGGGGCCCTCGTCAACGAAGTCGCGCAGCGCCATCATGTCCTTGAGGGCCTCCAGCCTGGCCAGGGCCTTGACCTCCACCTGGCGGATGCGCTCGCGCGTCAGGTTCATGATCGCTCCCACGTCCTCCAGCGTCGTGCCGCCCCGAATCGGCGACGTCGAGCGCGCACGTCTCGTTCATGTCCCAGACCTCGAGGTCGGGGAAGTTCAGCTTGATAGCGCCGGTGCGGGCCGACACGTCGAGGAAGAGGTGGTGCTGGCACGAGACGTACGGGCAAGGGCGCGGCCCGTCGACGCACTCGACGCGGGTGCGCGGCTTGTAGTAGTCGGTCTCCGGGTACAGCATCCGCCCGATCTCGAGCTCGCGCTTCGTCATGCGCTTGACGCTGATCGTGCGCGCGCGGATCTCCCGCTTGCGACGCGACCGCCGCTGCTCCCGCGTGACCGCAGTCGCCGAGGTGTTGGGCGAGGCCTTGAGGGCCAGCGCGCCCTCGGTAATCCCCTCGCCGCCCGTGATCCCGTCGCTGGCGTCGTCGTCCGCGCCCTCGAAGACCTCGAGCCTGCGTCACCATCATCGACATGCGCCGCCTCCGTTCCACATCATCCCGCGCACGCACGCACCCCAAAGCGCCCGTGGGTTCGGACGCCTGGTCGCGTGGGATACCAACTCGGCGTCGCGCTCCCTCGACGCCATGACTGCGTGCGAGCCCATCCGGACGGCTCCCTCCCGGAGCCCTCCTGCGACCCGCAATACCGTACTCTCGCCCACCGCTGCCGGGCCTGCCCGGCGTTTGTGCTTCCAGGGCGCTCGCGCGCCCATCTGAAAAGTCCAGGGCCCGCTCGCGCGCCTGCTAAAATCAGCCCGTCGCCCGCTTCTTCTCCAGCTGGGCCTGGGCCATGAGCCGCTCTTCGATGACGATCAGCTTCGCGAGCAGGTTCTCCGCGAGCTTCCTCGGCGGCGGCGAGATCGTGGGCGATGGCTCGTCCCGTCGTCTCGCTGCGTCGCTCTCGGCTTGCCTCGCGGAGCGCGTCGAAGACCTTGGCGATCGACCGCTCCAGGTCCTCGATGTCTCCCCTCACGAAAAGGAATTCCCGCTGAATCTCCTCGATCGTAAAATCTTGCGCCATCATGTCGCGGATACGCTGGATCTGGCGCACCACGTTCGCCGGATACATCCCCTGCGAGCCCTGGTGCTTGCCCTTCCGCCCGACCCGGACACTCCTCGGAAGGAGGCCGAGCTGAACGTACTTCCGCAACGTCGCCTCGCTGAACTTGACGTCGTGTGCGGCCAGCGTGTCGAGGATCTCCTGCGAGGTGATCCCCTGCGGATGCTCGCGCTCGAAGCGATCGAGCATCTCGTCGGTGATCCGCTGCAAGGTTTCCCCTCCGGAAAGCCTCGGGGACGTCCTGCCCCGTCGACGCCAGCGAATGTATTCCACTCAGTAGAATGGGGTCAATTCGAGGGTGCACGATTATTGTCCCATCGCGACGAAATGCGGCAGGGGACCGCGTTCCGCGTTGGGGTACGGACATTTTACGTCCCGCAAACGCCCGTTCGCGGCCTCCTGAGCCGGTCGATTCCCAAGCGTTTGCGTGCGTTTGCACACCCGCACCTACATCCCGCCGCATAGCTTGAAGGGCTGGTAGGCTCGGCGGCCGATGGCCAAGAACGCGGACCGAGACGGCGGCGGCGTGCTCCGCGACGTGAGCGCGCGGGGGGTGCGCACCCGCGTGCTCGAGGCCGGGCCGGAAGGGGCCCCCGCGCTCGTCCTGATCCACGGGCTCTGCACCAGCCACCGGAGCTTCGAGGACCTGATCGAGGATTTCTCCCCGCGCTTCCACGTGATCGCCCCGGATCTGCCCGGCTTCGGCGAGAGCGAGAAGCCCAGCCCCGCGCGGTACCCCTACGGGGTCGAGGCCCACGCCGAGTCGGTCGCCGACCTCATCGCGGCCTTCGGCGTCGGCCGGGCCTCGGTGCTCGGGCACGGGATGGGCGGGGCCGTCGCGCTGACGCTGGCCGCGGAGCACCGGGAGCTGGTGCAGCGGCTCGTGATCGAGGACGCGCTCGCCTACCCCGCGCCGATGAGCTTCATGGCCCGGCTGCCGCTGGTCCCGGTCGTGGGCGGCTTCGCCTTCAAACAGCTCTACGGGCGCACGATCTTCCGCTCCGTCTTCCGCGACGACGTGTACGCCCCGGGCGGGGCGCCGCCGATCGAGCGCGTCGACTGGCACTACGACGCCTTCAACAGCCCCTCGGCCCGCGAGAGCGCCCACGCCGTCATGCGCGCCACGCGCGACACGCGCGCCATCGTCGCCCGCCTCCCGCGCATCGTCGCGCCCACGCTCGTCCTCTGGGGGCGCGAGGACCGGATCTACCCCGTCCAGACGGCGCACCGCCTCGCCCGCCAGATCCCGGGCGCCCGGCTGGAGATCATGGACACCGGCCACGTCCCGCACGAGGAGCGCCCGCGCGATTTCCTGTCGCTCCTCACCGAGTTCCTGGAGGGCCGTCGCGGGTGAGCGTTGACCTGCGCCAGGGGCTTTCAATCCTAACCGCGCCCGGAGCGTCCCGCCGAAGGCGGGACGCGGAGGAAGCGGGGGCCGCTGGTTCGCACGACGCGCCGTTGAGCAGACTTGCGGCCCCCGCTTCCTCCGCGAGCTGCCGTACACGGCAGCTCGCTCCGGGCGCGGTTAGGATTTCAAGCCCATGAGCGCCTGGGCGCGCTTCCGTCGCAACAGGCCCGCGATGCTCGGCCTCTACCTGGTCGCGGCGCTCGTCCTCTTCGCCCTCCTCGGCCCGCTCCTCGCCGGCTGGGATCCGGACACCAGCGACCTCGCGCTCCGCCGCGGCGCCTTCGGCGCGCCGCCCGGCCCGTCCGCCGCGCACTGGCTCGGCACCGACCCGCTCTTCCGCGACATCCTCGCCCGGCTCGCCCACGGCGCCCGCGTCTCGCTCGCCGTCGGCCTCGCCGCCACCGTGATAGCCACCGTCGCAGGCACCGCCCTGGGCGTCCTCTCCGGCATGTCCGAGGGCACCCGCCTCGGCCTCGTCGACACGCTCGCGATGCGCCTCGTCGACGTGCTCCTGGCCCTCCCCTTCCTGCTCTTCGTCACCGCCGTCGGCGTCGCCGTCGGCCGCGCCGACCTCGGCACCGTCCTCTTCGTACTCGGCGCCGCCGGCTTCCCCGCCGTCGCCCGCCTCGTCCGCGCCAAGACCCTCCAGATCCGCGCCCTCGACTACGTCGCCGCCGCGCGCGCCCTCGGCGCGGGCCCGTTCCGTATCGCCCTCCGCCACGTCTTGCCCAACCTCGCGGGGCTGCTCGCCGTGGTGTCGAGCACCAGCGTCGCGGAGATGATCCTGGCCGAGGCGGTGCTCGGTTACCTGACGGTGGGCATCCCGCCGCCGCGCGCCACCTGGGGGCGCATGCTCCACGAGGCCGAGCCCTTCTTCGGCAGCCGCCTCGCGCTCATCGCCATGCCCGGCTTCGCCATCCTCCTCGCCGTGCTGGGCTGGAACCGCGTCGGCGAGGGCCTCCGCGACGCGCTCGCCGGCGGCGGCCGCGACGGCGACCTCGAACGTGCAGCGTCCGCCCGGCGGCGCGCCCTCCCCATCGACCTGCTCCTCGCCGGCGCTGCGCTGCTCCTCCTCTCCTTCGCCCGCCCCAACCAGGTCGCGCCCCCGCTGGGCCCCGCGCCCGACCGCGAGACCCCGCGCCGCGGCGGCGTCCTCCACGGCGCCACCTTCGTCAACGTCCGCACGCTCGACCCGGCCCTCGCCTTCGACGAGGCGTCGAACCCGCTCGTCCAGCTCGCCTTCGCCCGCCTCGTGACCTGGGACGACCAGGGCGGCATCGCCCCCGATCTCGCCTCCTCCTTCACCGCCTCGCCCGACGGCCGCACCTACACCTTCGAGATCCGCGAAGGCGCCCGCTTCCACGACGGCACCCCCGTGCTGGCCCGCGACGTCCAGCGCTCGCTCGAGCGCCTGCTCCACCCGCGCACACCCTCGCCGGCCGCGAGCATGTACGCGAACATCCGCGGCTACGCCGCCTTCCACGCCGGCCGCGCCCCGCACCTCGAAGGCGTGCGAGTGCTCGGCGACCGCGTCGTCGCGATCGACCTCGACACGCCCGACGCGACCTTCCTCCCCAAGATGACGATGGGCTTCGCCGCGCCCGTCTGCGCGTCCGCGGGCGCCTTCGCCGACCCGCACGCGCAGGCGCCGCCCTGCGGCGCGGGGCCGTTCCGCATCGAGGCGTGGGAGCCGGACAAGGGCGTGCGCCTCGTGCGGAACGAGGGCTGGTACGCGCCGGGCCGTCCCTACCTGGACGCCATCGAGTGGTCGTTCAACGTGCCGTCCACGACCCAGCGCTACAAGCTCGAGCGCGGCGAGATCGACTACTCCGGCGAGCTGAGCGGCGCCGACACCGACCTCTACCTCGCCTCGCCCGCGTGGTCGCGCTTCGGCCGCTGGACCTTGCGCGCCCAGACCAACGCCATCTTCCTCAACACCGAGGTCCCGCCCTTCAACGTGCGCGCGATCCGCCGCGCCGTCGCCTTCGCCATCGACCCTTCCGCGCCCGCGCGCATGCGCGCCGACGTGATCGAGGCCGACCGCGTGATCCCCCCCGTCATCCCCGGCCCGCCGCGCACGGAGCCCATGCGCCGCCACGACCTCGCCGCCGCGCTCGCCGAGATGGCGGAGGCCGGCTACCCGTTCGACCCCGCCACCGGCAAGGGAGGGTGGCCGGAGCCCATCGACTACCTGACGATCCCGGACACGGGCGACCAGATGTACGCGGAGGTCTGGCAGCAGCAGCTCGCGCGCGTCGGGCTGCGCATCCGCCTCGAGCTGGTCAGCTTCGCGAGCTTCCTCGCCGAGAGCCAGCGCCGGGGCGCGGCGGCGATGGGCCGCGCCGGCTGGTCGGCCGACTACCCGGACCCGTCGAACTTCTTCGAATCGATCCTGTCCAGCGAGGCCATCCAGGACGAGGGGTCGGACAACGTCTCGTTCTTCTCGAACGCCGAGCTCGAACGGCGTCCTCGCCCGCGCCCACCGGGAGACCGACACTGCCCGCCGCAACGCGCTGTATCTGCGCGCCGAGGAGATCGTTCGCGATGAGGCGCCGTGGATTCCGACGCACGGGACCCGGGCTCACGAGATCTGGCAGCCGTACGTGCACGGGTATGCTCCGCATCCCGTGCTGCAGCAGCGGTTTGCGGATGTGTGGCTCGACCGGGGGGACGCAACGCAAGCCGTCGCCGCGCTGCACCCGTTCCCGTTCCCGTTCCCGAAATCCGGGAGATCGGGAGCGGGAGCGGGAACGGGAACGGGAGAGAGTCGGCCATGAGGCGCGCGCTCGCTCGTGCTGTGCGCCGGCTGGCCTGGGGGCTCACGGTGATCGCCGGGGTGGTCACGCTGTCGTTCTTTCTGACCCAGATTCTTCCGGGGGATCCCGTTCGCATGATGCTGGGGCCGCAGGCGTCGCACGCCGATGTCGAGAGCGCGCGGCAGATCTACGGTCACCGGCGGGAGGCGCTCGGGGCGGAGTACGCGCGTTACTGGGCGCGGCTCGTCCACGTGGGGCCCGCCCCCTCGGGCACGAAGCGCGACCCTGCCCACCGGAGCTGCGCTTCGTTCGCCGGGCTGCACTTCGATCTCGGCTACAGCTTCCACTACCGCCGCCCGGTGGTCGACCTGCTCTCCGCCCGCATCCCCCGATCCGCGGAGCTCGCGCTCGGCGCCGTCCTCGTGCAGCTCGCCCTCGGGCTCTCGCTCGGGATCCTCGCCGGCGCGCGGCGCGGCACGGCCTGGGACGATGCCGCCGTGGGGGTGACGCTCCTCGGCATCAGCGCGCCCACGTTCCTCCTCGGCCTGCTGCTCCAGTACGTGCTCGCCTACAAGCTGCGCCTCCTCCCGCTCGACGGCTTCGGAGCCACGCCCGCCGAGCACGTCCGGTCCCTCGTCCTCCCTTCGCTCACCCTGGGGATCCTCGGCAGCGCGCTCTATGCCCGCCTCGTGCGCGACGAGCTGGGCGGGCTCCTCGCGCAGGACTTCGTGCGCACCGCGCGCGCCAAGGGCGCCTCGGGGGCGCGCGTGCTCGTCGTCCATGCCCTGCGCAACGCGCTCGTGCCGATCGTCACGGTGGCGGCGATGAAGCTCGGGACGCTGGTCGGGGGCGCGGTGGTGACGGAGCGGGTCTTCCGCTGGCCGGGCGTGGGGCAGATGGCGGTGGACGCGCTCCTGAACCGCGATGCGCCGCTGATCTTCGGGACGGTGCTGTTCACGTCGGCGGCGGTGGTGGCGGCGATGCTGGCGCTGGACGCGGTGGTGGTGCTGCTGGACCCGCGGCTCCGGAGGTAGGCGGCGGGGCGAGCGGCCGGGACGGCGCGCGGGAAGGGCGGGGTTGAAAGCCCCCGGCGCATGGGCGACGCTTCGCGTGCATGAGCGACGAGGCGAGCCCGAAGGACAGGATCACCGAGGTGCGCATCCAGGGCATGCGCGCGCTCGCGGACGTCCGCCTGCCGCTCGGGGGGCTCACCGTGCTCATCGGGGAGAACGGGAGCGGGAAGAGCACCATCATCGAGGCGCTGGAACTGTTGCGCCAGGCCGGTCAGCCGGGCAGCTTCGTCAACGACTCGCTCGGCCCGTTCCACGATGGCCTGGACGCGCTCCTCCGTGCGGGAGCAGCCTCGCTCAAGCTCGGGGTGCGCATCGAAGGCGGCGGCGCACGGCTCGACTACACGTTTGCGCTCACCCACCAGAGCTCGGGGACGATCATCTCCGAAGAGCAACTCCTCGAATGGCAGCCGGTCGACGTCGAACGACCGACCCCCATCATTGATCGCGACACCACGGCTTGCCGGTTCTTCGACAAGATGGAGCGCAAGATGGCCGACCTGCGGCCGAAGCCGGGCGAGCTGGCCCTCCAGGCCTTGCTGCGGACGCAGGGCAGCGCCACGCAACCGGCTGCGGAACGTGTCCGCCGCGCGCTCGATGGTGGCAGAGCTGCACGTCCGCTTCTACCTCCGACCGCGCTGGGTGGAGGGCGAGCGCGCTCCGATGCGGTATCCCGTCGACGTCCGCGCCGCGACGGAGCTCGACCGCCTCGGCGGCAACCTCACGAACTGTTACCACGCGCTCCAAAACAGCTCCACCCCCGGCGTCTGGGAGCGCACCCTGGAGCGTGTGCAGATTGGCCTGGACGTCGAGCGGATCATCACGCCCCCGGTGGGACATGGGCAGATCGAGCTCGGTGTCGTCTTCCACGGCATGCCAAAGACGATCCCGGCGCTCGCCCTCTCCGATGGCCAGCTCGCGTACCTCGCGTTCGTCGCGCTGGCGGAGCTGGAAAAAGACCGAACCTTCGTCGCCTTCGACGAGCCGGAGTCGCACCTGCACCCTGGCCTCCTCGTGCGTGTCGTCTGGTTGCTCGAGGAGCTGGCCGAGTCCTGCCCAGTCATCGTTTCGACCCAGTCCGACCGGCTGCTCGATGCCCTCACGGAGCCCGCGAGCAGCGCCATCCTCTGCGAGCTGGACGCAGCGCGCGCGACGCAGCTCTACCGTCCCGAGCCGGAGGCGCTGAAGAGCTGGCTGAAGCGGTACAGCGGCCTCGGTGAGCTGCGCAGCCAAGGGTATGCACGGGTCATCTTCCGCGAGCCGGTAGGGAGCGCTGCGTGAGACGGCGACGGGTTCAGGTCCTCTACGAGGACGAGCGGGCAGAGGAAGAGAAGAACTACGGTCCTCACATGCTCCTCTTGGCCTGCGTTGCGGACCGCGTGGGCGGCGATCGATGGGCGCTCAGGCACAGCATCGACGCGATCCCGAAGAAGGGGGATGGGAACCTCGAGAAAGCGCTGGATGAAGAAGGTGCCACGCTCGGAGGCGACGGCCCGGTGGTCGCCATGTTCGATAACGACAAGGTCCGCCTCTGTTACGGCCTCGCCGGGGGCGCCTGCAAGCGCGACGTCCTGCAGACTATACGAGCACAAGCCAAGGGCACCCCAACCATCGTGCTCCTGGAGGAGAACATGGAGGATCTCGTCGGCGCGTGCTGCGTGGCGTTGAACCGACCGACGCCTCGTACCAAACCGAAACCGCTCGAGCGTGACGGCATACTGCATGCCGCCGCGGCGGATGCGACGGCGCGTGCCAAGATTCTGGCGGCCGTTCCATCGTTCGAGCGGCTCGTCCTGGCGGTGCTCGACGCCTACATGCACAAAGTGCTAATCGACGCAGGAGAGACACCCGCGTGAGCATCGTCCGGGCAGGCCGCGCCGCCGCTGGAGCTCGCGGAGGTCGTCGTCTCGGAGCCGCCCGTCCCGGAGCCCCCGGTGCCGGTCGAGGAGGTGCTCGCGGAGGTCGTCGTCCCGGAGCCGCCCGTCCCCGAGCAGCCGGTGCCGGTCGTGGCGTTCGACGAGCTCCAACGCGCCGCGTCGAAAAAATAGTTTGGGGAAAATCCCGCCAGCCGTACGTAGGTGGGTGACGGAGGAGGATTCGGCGCACCGCGCGCCGGGCCGGCTTCTGTCCAGCGTTCGAGAAGCGAGGTGCGCGCGACGAGACGGACCGAATGCGTCGGCCCGATCGGGTCGCGCTGCCCACTCGCGACACGGAGAAGCAGCCATGTCCGACGATTTGATTCCCAAGAACGACGATGCATTCAACAAGCTTCAGGCACAGTTCGTCGGCGCGGTCGCCGCGGACGCCGCGGGTTATGGAATCCCGGCCGCCGACGTCACCCAGATGCAAGCCGACCAGACGACGTGGAACACGGCCTACCCGGCCCACGTCAAGGCGCAGGAGGACGCGAAGACGGCCGCGGAGAAGAAGAACGCGGTCCGTACGAAGCTGGAGACGGACATCCGCGGCGCGGCCAAGAAGATCAACGGAACCCCCGGGGTCGACAACGCGCTGCGGGTGTCCGCCGGGTTGAAGGCCCACGCGACGACGCGCACGCCGGTCGCCGTGCCCTCGACGAAGCCCATCGGCCGCACCGAGCCGGACTCGCACTACACGATCGCGCTCCACATCGCGGACGAGCTCACCCCGAAGCGGGCCGCCAGGCCCGCGGGCGCGCGGCTCTGCCAGGTCTGGATGCACGTCGGCGACCCGGCGCCGGCCGATCCCACGGGCTTCGCCTTCGTCAGGAACGTCACGCGCACGCCCTACCTCGACGTCCACCCGGCCGCGGACGCGGGCAAGAGCGTCTACTACCTGCTCCGCTGGGAGAACTCGAAGGGCGAGCCGGGGCCCTGGAGCGACGTGGTGACGGCCAAGGTCCCGCTCTGATGGTGCGCGCCGTCGAGCTTCGGTGCCCCCGGAGGCCCTCGCCCGCAGGGTGAGGGGGCTCCGGGGTCAGGGCTCGACGGCGGTCAGTTCCACGTGCCGGCCGAGGTGTTGCAGGCGGAGCACGTGGTGACGCTGCCGGGGGCGCCCACGTACGCCCAGCAGTACATCATGCAGGTGGCTCCGGTCGCGTTGGCGTAGCAGAACCTGGTCCAGGCTCGGTTCGGCGCTGCAGCCCCATCCATCGAAGCAGTCGGCTGCCGTGCCCCCCACCGTGACGGCGTACGCGGCGCACGCCTCCATCGCCGTCATCAGCGTGTGGGTGTCGGGCGGGTTGCAATCGTAGTAGCTCTGCCCGACGCCGTTGCTGTGCGCGGTCTGACAGACCGCGCCGCAGCAGCCGGGGGTCGTGCACCCGGAGCAACCGCCGGCGGAGGACGCGCTGCTCGACGCCGACGCGCTCGCCGTGCTCGACTCGGACGAGCTCGCGCTGCCGGACACGGACGCGCTGCCGGAGGTGGACGCGCCCGACCCCCCGCTCCCGCCCGATCCGGCGCTCGCCGTCGACGTGGCGCCGTGGGAGGCGGTCCCCGACGCCGCGGTGCTCCCCGCGCCATGCCCGCCGGCCCCGCCGCTCCCCTTCAGCGTGTAGTCGCCGAAGTCGGCCCCGATGACGTTCGCGCAGGCGGAGGCGAGCCCGACCGCAACGAGCGCGATCACGACGGGTCTGGCGTTCAGAGCGAGCAAATCCTGGAAGCGCAAGGAGAACCCCGTCAGAACGCGCCGCCCACCGAGAGCGCCCCGCCGCCGGGCAGGACCATCCCTCCCACCTTGGCGGCGGGCTGGTCCGGCGCTCCGATGACGATGAGGGTCACGCCCCCGGCGATTGCGGCCAGCCCAAGGACGAACGTGGCGGTGCTCACCGCGGAGGCCGTCTTGCCGGACGCCGCCGCGTTGATGCCATTCTGGTTCGTGCAGGTGTGGTTCGTCTGGTTGCAGTCCTGGTTGACGACGCTCTTGTCGGAGAGCGCGGCGGCGCCCATCCCGAGCCCCGTCGCCAGGCCGACGACGCCGGCGCCGCCGAGCACCACGCCCCCGACGCGCTTGCCCGTCCACCACGACCCGCCCTGCTCGGGGGAAGCAGGCGCCGGCTCGGCGCCCGTGGCGGGAGGCGCGCCGGCCCCCTGCGCGCCGATGGAGAGCCGTCGCTTGGTCGTCTTGCCCTCGCGCGCGTCGACGGAGACCTCGACGTCGGCGTGGCCGGGCGCCTTGACGACGATGCGGTGGGAGCCGGGGTCGACGGGGATGGCCACGCCGTACGCGCCCGGGTCCACGAGGACGTCGTCGCGGTACACCTGGGTGCCCTGGGGCGCGTCCGGGTCGAGCGTGGCTCGAGCTTGGGGAGGCGCGCCTTGAGGGCCGCCGACCGCTCTTTGGCCACGGGGAGCCGATCGTCCCCGGGCTGGAGCTGCGACGCCGCGTCCTCGAAGCGCTCCCACGCGCTGGCGAGGCGCCCGGCCTTCTCGTAGCAATTGGCGATGTTGAGCACCGTGCCCACGGCGGGATCGCTGCGCTGGCTCGCCTCGAACTTCTTGCACGCGGCGTCGTACTGCCCCTTGTCCATCAGATCGCGCCCGGCGTCGAAGAGCGCCTGCGCGGCGGCCCGGTCATGGCGCACGGGCGCCTGGGCCGCGGCGGGCGCCGAGGCGAGGGCCACGCCGCAGACGGCGGCGACGGCCATGAATCCAGCGAAGGTTCGCATCACCCGGCGATGGTCGCCGCCGCGAAACGCGCGGTCAAGCCGCTCAAGAGACGTCCGGAATTTAACCGCCAAGACGCCAAGACGCCAAGAAAGCAAAGAGATGATTTCTTCTTTGCTTTTTTGCGTCTTGGCGTCTTGGCGTCTTGGCGGTTAGCTCTCTTTCTCGAACCCGGTCTTCAGTCGCGCCGGCTGAAGGGGTCGGCCTTCCTGGTCCCGGGCGGCTTCGGCGTGGGCGGGGCAGCCGGTGGAGGGGGCGGCGTGGCCTTCGCGGGGGCGCTCGCGCCGGTCGCCTTCGACGATGAGCCGTGCGTGGCCTCCGGGGGGCTCGGGAAGGGAGAGGCGCTCGCGGATGCGGTGCTCGGGGGCGGAGCGGCGGCGCTGGAGGTCTGGGAGGCGCGGCGATCGCCTGTTGCGTCGGCGTGACGACGGGGGGCGGCGGGCTCGCCGGGTGCGTGACGACGGTCGACGTCGAGGGCTCGCTCGACGGCTCGGGCTCTGCGGCCACCGGGTGCGCGCCGCCGCCGCCCGTGAGCCGCGCCACCGCGATTGCGATGAGCGCCACGACGGCGACGCCAGCGCCTGCGATGACGCCGACGCGGCTCCGCGCGCCGCCGGCTCCGGTCGACTTGCCCGTGTCGACCAGCGTCGGGGAGGCGAAATTGGCGGGCCCCGTCCCGGGGAGAGAGCCCGTGCCGCTCTCCGGCGCGGTGGCGGCGGCGCTCACGGAGCCCAGCGACGGGAGCGAGGATTGCGGCGCGGAGACTGCGGGCGCGACAGGCGCGACGTCGGGAGCCTCCGCGCGCATCGCCGCGTAGACCTCGCGGAGGGCCCCCTGCATGGCGAGCGCGTCGGGCCAGCGCTCCTTCTTCTCGTAGGCCAGCGCCTTGTCCACGAGGAGCGCCACCGTCGGCGGCAGGCTCGGCATCGCCTTGCCGATCGAAGGCACGGGCACGGTGATCGCCAGCGCCAGCTCCTCGTTCGCCGTGTCCGCCTCGCGCACCGGCCGGCCCGTGAAGAGCGTGTACATCGTCGCGCCGACCGCCCAGACGTCCGTCTGCTGATGGACCAGGTCCCAGCGCGCGCGCGCCTGCTCGGGCGCCATGAACGCCGGCGTCCCCATCACCGAGCCGACCCGCGTGCCGCCTCCGCCCTCGGAGCCCTGCCGGATCCGGGCGATGCCGAAGTCGAGCACCTTCACCGCCCGGTCCCGCGTGTAGAAGACGTTCTCGGGCTTCAATCCCGGTGGACGATGCCCTTCTCGTGCGCGGCGGCCAGGACGTCGAGGAGCTGGTCCGTGAAGGCGAGCACGTCCTCTACGTCCAGGCGGCCGCCCTTGCGCACGCGCCGCTGCTCGAGCGTCTCGCCCTCGAGCAGCTCCATCACGAGGAACGCGAGCCCGTCCTCGGTCACGTCCTCGTCGAGGACCTCGACGACGCCGCGGTGGCGCACGGTGTTCGCGGCGTAGCCCTCGCGCAGGAAGCGCTCGCGGACGGTCGGGTCGTGGCTCAGCTCCGGGTGGAGCATCTTGATGGCGACGCGCTTCTGGTTCTTGTGCGTGCCCGCGTACACCGTCGCCATGCCCCCGATGCCGAGGACCTCGTTGATGTGCCACTTTCCCTTGAGAAAGGTCCCGACGCGGGCCTTCGCGCGCTCGGTGCGGTCGTCCTGCTCCGTCATGGCGGCGGTCCCACGCTACCACGCGGCCGCCCAGCGCTGAACACGGGCCCGACCCCCCGGGATCCAGCCGGTTCCCGCCCTACCAGGAGCTGGGTCCTCGTCGTCCTTGCAGCCGGAGGTCTCGCGACTAGAAAGTGCGGAGCTTCCGGCTCCCGAGGACGGCCACCCCCGAGGCGCGCGAGCGCAGGGCCCGTCTCGCGCGCTCGCCGGACCATGGGAGGGACTCGTGTCGCCACTCCTTCATCGCGACCCCGACCCAGCTCTTCGTCGACCCCGGCGCCGGCGACTACCAGCTCAAGGCGGGCTCGCCGGCCATCGACGCAGGCACGGCGCTCCCTGCGGTCCTCGTCGACATCATCGGCACGTCGCGCCCGCAGGGCCCGGCCTGGGACATCGGCGCGTACGAATTCCCAGAGAAGCCTCGAGCGTGGATCCGCCCGGGTGCCACCTGCCAGAGGACCAGTGAACCGCGCGGTCGGAGGCGTCAGGCCGCCCGCGCCGCAGCCGCCTGCGCGCCCGCGGGGCGCCGCGTGCGCCGCGCCTCCACGACCAGCTCGGCGCCGCTCCCGGGCACGAGGGTGAACGCGCGGAGCGCGATGCGCGCCGGCTCGGGGCGCGCCTTGCGGACGCGCACGCCGGCCAGCACCGTCGCGAGGACGAGCTTCAGCTCGTAGAGGGCGAAGGCCATCCCCAGGCAACGGCGCGCGCCGCCGCCGAAGGGGAGCCAGGCGTACGGGTCGGGCTTCGTCCCGAGGAAGCGCTCGGGCCGGAAGGCTTCGGGATCCGGGTAGACGCAGGGTGGCGGTGGACGAGGTACGTCGAGGGGACCACGAGCGTGCCAGCCGGGCAGCAGGTGGCCCCCGACCTCCATCGGCGCGGAGAGCTTGCGGCCCACGGCCGGGATGACGGGGCGGAGACGGAGCACCTCCTTGATCGTCGCGTCGAGGTACTCGCTCTTCGTCGGATCCGACCCTGCGTCGATCTCGGCGAGCAAGCGCCCCTCTACCCGCTCGTCGGCGAGGATCAGATCGAACGCCCAGCAGAGCATGGTCGCGGTCGTCTCGTGGCCGGCGACGAGCAGCGTGACCAGCTCGTCGCGCAGCTCGAGATCGGTCATGGGTCGCCCTTCCTCGTCGCGCGCTTCGAGCAGCATGGCGAGGATGTCGTCCTGCGCCGACGTGCCCGTCGCCTGCCCCTTCAGGGCGGCGCGGCGTCGCGCGATCTGGCGGTAGATCAGCGTGTCGGCGAAGCGCCGGTCGCGGAGGAAGCCGTCCCACGGCGTGAGCCCGAGGAAGCCGATCCGGAAGCCGGGCGCGAGCGCGAGCGAGGCGAGCGGCGAGCTGGCCAGGCGGTCGAGCAGGCGGGTGAGCGCGGCGCGCAGCACGTCGAGGTCCTCGCCCTCGTCGACGCCGAAGACGGTGCGCAGGATGATGTCGAGCGTGATCCGCTGGACGTACGGGTGGACCGCGAAGGGGCGGCCGACGGGGAGGCGACCCACGGCCTCCTCCGAGATCGCGACCATCGTGCGGGCGTAGGCGAGCATGCGTTCGCCGTGGAAGGGCGGCAGGAGGAGCCGGCGCTGCTGGACGTGCGCTGCCCCGTCGAGGAGCAGCACCGATCGCGAGCCGAGGAGAGGCTCGAGCGCCTCGTTGGCCTCGCCGGCGCGCAGCACCTCCGGATCCCCCGTGAAGAGCTGCCGGACGGCGTCCGGATGGACGACGTTGACCTCGGCCCCGAAGAGGAGCGTGTCGATGGTGAAGGAGTCGCCGTAGCGGCGGTGGCACTGCTCGAGGAATTCCGTGGGGCGGAGCATGAACGCCGCGGTCTGCGCGGCGGCGGGCAGCGACGGGCCGGGAGGGAGCGCCATGTACGCATGGTGCGGGAGGCCCGCGCGGCCGTCCAGACGGATGCTCCCCGACCCGCCCCCTTCCCCCCGCGCGCCCGAGGCACCAGAGAAGCGTCCATGCAGCTCCCTCCAGAAGCTGCTGGGCATCGATTTGCCGATCCTTCAGGCCCCCATGGCCGGCGTGCAGGGCAGCGCGCTGGCGATCGCCGTGTCGGAGGCGGGCGGGCTCGGCGCGCTCCCCTGCGCCAACCTCGGCGCCGACGCCCTGCGCCGCGAGCTCGCGGCCATCCGGGCGCGGACGCAGAGGCCGTTCAACGTCAACTTCTTCTGCCACGTGCCGCCCACCCCCGACGCCGAGCGCGAGGCGGCGTGGCGGAGCGCGCTCGCCCCCTACCACGCCGAGCTGGGCCTCGATCCCACGGTGGTCGCCCCCGCGCCCGCGCGCGCCCCGTTCAGCGCCGAGGCGCTCGAGGTGATCCGCGCGTTCGAGCCGCCCGTGGTCAGCTTCCACTTCGGCCTGCCCTCCGCGGAGCTGCTCGCGGGGGTGCGCGCGTGGGGGGCGAAGGTGATTCCGTCGGCGACGACCGTGGAGGAGGCGCTCTGGCTCGAGGCGCGCGGCGCCGACGTGATTGTCGCCCAGGGGCTCGAAGCCGGCGGGCACCGGGGGATGTTCCTCTCGCTGGATCTCGAGACGCAGCTCGGCACGTTCGCCCTGGTGCCACAGCTCGTGCGCGCCCTCACGGTCCCCGTCGTGGCCGCCGGGGGCATCGCGGACGCGGCGGGCGTGGCGGCGGCCATGGCCCTCGGCGCCGCGGGCGTGCAGGTCGGGACGGCGTACCTGCTCTGCCCGGAGGCCACCACGAGCCCGGTGCACCGGGCCGCGCTGAAGAGCGAGGCCGCCCGGCGCACGGCGGTGACCAACGTCTTCTCCGGCCGCCCGGCCCGCGGCATCGTGAACCGCGCCGTGCGCGAGCTGGGCCGATGCGGCCGGACATCCCTGCGTTCCCGCTGGCCGCCGCGGCCATGGCCCCGCTGCGCGCACGGGCCGAGGGCCAGGGCAGCGGCGCGTTCTCGCCGATGTGGGCAGGGCAGAACGCGACCGGGTGCAAGGAGGTGCCGGCCGCCGATTCGACGCGGGAACTGGCTCGGGGCGCGCGCGTTGCAGTAGCGTGATCGGCCTCGACATGACGACCCCCTCCCCCGCCGACGGCGGGCGCTTCGACGCCGTGGTGATCGGATTGGGCTTCGGCGGCGCGGTGTCCGCCTGCCGGCTCGCCCAGGCGGGCCTCCGCGTCTGCGTCCTGGAGCGTGGGCGGCGCTACGGCGACGGCGGGTTTCCGCGGTCGGCCGACCTCCCGGGGTGGCTCTACCACAGCGAGGCCCGGGGGCTCTTCGACCTCAAGCCCCTCTCCAGCGAGATGCTGGTGCTCCAGTCGGCCGGCTGGGGCGGCGGCTCGCTGGTCTACGAGAACGCGAACGTGCGCCCGCCCGCCGACGCGTTCGCCGCCGGCTGGCCCGCCGGCTACAGCCGCGCCGCGCTCGACCCTTACTACGATCTCCGTGGCCTACATGCTCGACGTGAAGCCCGTCTCCGCGTCGCAGCCGCACGGGCTCCCGCCCAAGACCCAGCGCATGCGCGAAGCGGCCGCGGCCATGGGGCGCGAGGGCCAGTTCTTCATGCCGAACCTCGCGGTCGACTTCGGCGCCCCCGACGAGCCCCACGCGAACCGCTTCGGCGTGATGCAGCGCGGGTGCACGCACTGCGGCGACTGTTACCTCGGCTGCAACCAGCGGGCGAAGAACACGCTCGACCTCAACTACCTCGCGCTCGCCGAGCGCCACGGCGCCACCGCGCGCACCGAGTGCGTGGTGAGCCGCATCGAGCCGCTCGGCGAGGGCTACCGCGTGACCTACCTCGACCACGCCGCCGGCGGCGCGGCGACGACCGTCGACGCGCGCTGGGTGTTCGTGTGCTGCGGCGCCGTCAACTCGACCGAATTGTTGCTGCGCGCGCGAGACGAGCACGGCACGCTGCCCCACATCGGCGACCGCCTGGGCCACGGCTACTCGGCCAACGGCGACTTCCTCTCCTTCGCGTTCGACCTGCACGAGCGCAGCGTGCCCACGAAGGGTCCGGGGATCACCACGGCGCTGGTCTACCGCCGCGAAGGCGAGGGAGGGGCGTGGTTCCTCCTGCAGGACGGGAACGGCCCGCCGGTCCTCGATCTGATGGCCGAGGTCTTCGACCCGGGCGCCACCCTGGGCCAGGATCTGCACGTCCTGTGGGACGAGATCCCCGCCACCGCGCTGGGCGTCCCCCGGGCGCGGACCGCGGCGGACGATCGCGTCGACCACTGCTTGCCTCTCCTCGTGATGGGGCGCGACTCCGCCGACGGCCAGCTCCTGGTGGAGAGGGCCACCGGGCGCCTGCACCTGCGCTGGGAGCTCGCGAAGAACCTCCCCTTCTACGACCTCGAGGAGCGCATGTGCAGCGACCTGGCGCGCTCGCTCGGCGGAAAGGCCGTGTACAACCCCCTCTTCCGGACGCTGCACCAGCCGCTGACGGTCCACAGCATCGGCGGCTGCCCCATGGCGGACGACCCGTCGCGCGGCGTGCTCGACGGCGAGGGCCAGGTGTACGGATACCCCGGGCTCTTCGTGCTCGACGGCGCGGCGCTGCCCGCGGCCACGGGGACGAACCCGTCGGCCACCATCGCCGCCGTCGCCGAGCGCAGCGTCGAGCGCTTCATCCGCCGCGTGACGGGCAACGCCGCCTGGCAGGCACCGGAGCGCGCCCTCGCCAGGCCGGTCGAGGAGCCGCTCGACCGCGTGGTCTTCCCCGCCGGCGGCAGCCGAGAGCCCGAGACCGCGCCCGTGGGCGTCTCGTTCCGCGAGGGCATGTCGGGCAAGCTCGCCATCGGGCACGTCCCGGCCGGCGACTACGCCGGCGGCGAGCGCGCGGGCGGCGAGGCGCGGTTCGATTCCGAGACCCTCGCGACCGACCTCGACGCCTTCCTCCGCGACCCCGACCACACCGCGGTGGCGCACGGCACGCTCGAGATTCGCGGGGCTCACCCCTCAGGGAGGCGCGCGCGTGGGCGCCGGTGTCTTCAACCTGCTCTGCCCCGGCGAGCGCCCGGACGAGCGCCACTTCCGGTACCTGCTCCCCTTCTACGGCAGCGACGGCAAGCCGTACGTCCTCGATGGCCGGAAGGACATCACCGAGGCGAACGGGAAGGACCTGTGGAGCGCGCTCTCGACGCTCTACACGGTCGTGCGCGCGGGCCATGGGCACGACGGCGCCGTGGTGGCCACCGGCATCCTCCGCTTCCACGTCACGGGCATTCCCGAGATGGTGCGAACCTTCACCGCCACCGGCGCCGCCGGCCTGCCCGAGAAGGCCGACGCGATCGTGCGCCTCGGCCGCGCCGTCCTCAGCAATCTGTGGGACGTGTACGGTGTGTAGGACGAGGATTTAGGCGTCCGACGCGGTTCGCCCTACCATCGGGGCCTCTCGGAGGTGGCCCCGATGGTGCGTTGTTCGCCGCTCTTGGTCATTTCGCTGGTCTACGCGGTGGCGGGGTTGGCGCTCACAGGATGCAGCGCGACGGGGAACCACCAGTTCACGGCCGGCTCGACCGGGAACGGAGGCGGGAGCGGCGCGGGCGGCGGCAGCACCAGCACCGGCCTCGGCACCACGGGCAGCGGAGGCACGGGGTTCGACGCCGGCTCGAACGTGGCGTGCGGCGGGCCGCACTGCTCGAGCGACCTCCACACGATGGTCGACTGCAACGGCAACGTCCTCAGCACGTGCCCGCCGAACCAGGGGTGCACGCCGAACGGCTGCGTCGACGCGTGCGCCGCCGCGGTGGCCAACAAGAGCAACGTGGGCTGCGAGTACTACTCGGTCACGCCCGACGTCATCGTGGGCGGCAACGGCGCGTGCTTCGCCGCCTACATCGCCAACACGTGGACCACGCCGGTGACCGTCAAGGTCGACTACGGCGGGACGATGCTCGACCCGTCGACCTTCGCGTACATCCCCTCGGGCACGGGGCAGAACCTCACGTACGCGCCCATCACGAACGCGCAGATCCCCGCCGGCAAGGTGGCGATCCTCTTCCTCAACCGGCACCCGGGCCTGCCCATGCCGGGGCTCAACCTCAACTGCCCCACGGGTGTCACGGCGGCGATCAGCGACAAGGACGCCGCGCTGCACGGCACCGGGATCGGCACGGCGTTCCACTTCACCACGTCGGCGCCCGTCGTGGCGTACGACATCTACCCCTACGGGGGCGGGCAGAGCGCGATGACGAGCGCCACACTCCTCCTGCCCACGTCGGCGTGGGACACGAACTACATCGCCGTCGACGCGTTCGGGTCGAACCCGGCCAGCCCCCCGTTCATCCAGTTCGTGGCGATGCAGGACAACACGTCCGTCACGATCAAGCCGGCGGCCGCCATCAAGGGCGGGACGGGCGTGGCCGCGGCGACCGCGGGCACCCCCACGACGTACCAGATCTCGCAGGGACAGGTCCTCCAGCTCAGGCAGGCGGCCTCGCTCGCCGGCAGCGTGGTCCAGTCGGACAAGCCCATCGGCGCGTGGGGCGGCGCGACGGTGCTCTCGATCGAGGCCTGCTGCGACGACACGGCCCACCAGCAGATCCCGCCCGTCCAGGCGCTGGGCGACGAGTACACGCTCGTCCGCTACCGGAACCGCTACCCGGCCCACGACGAGTCGCCCCCGTGGCGCCTCGTCGGGGCCGTGGACGGCACCGTGCTGACGTGGGAGCCGTCGACGCCCCAGGGCGCGCCGACGACGCTGATGCTCGGGCAGGTCGCGCAGTTCGACGGCGCGGGCCCCTACGTCGTGCGCAGCCAGGACGCCAAGCACCCGTTCTACGTGTCCGCCCACATGACGGGCGGCGGCCTCTACGACCCGAACCCGAACGGCGGAGCCGGGAGCGACGGGCGCGGCGACGCGGAGTTCGTCAACGTGATCCCCCCCGCCGAGTTCATGGACAAGTACGTGTTCTTCGCGGACCCGACGTACTCCGAGAGCGACCTCGTCCTGGTGCGCGCGAAGGGGCCGAGCGGCTTCGCCGACGTGAAGCTCGACTGCGCGGGCACCCTCACGGGCTGGCAGCCGGTCGGCACGTCCGGCCAGTTCGAGTACATGCGCTTCGATCTCGTGACCGGCAACTTCCAGCCACAGGGAAAGTGCGACAACGGGCGGCACGAGATCGAGAGCGCGCTCCCGTTCGGGCTCACGGTCTGGGGGTGGGGGTCCGCGGCGACGGGCACGGTCGGCAAGGGCTTCTACACGCAGTACGTGAGCTACGCGTACCCGGCCGGCGCGGGCGTGCAGCCCATCAACACGGTCGTCGTCCCGCCAAACACCCAGTGAGGAAAGTGGTCGCCTCCGGCGAGGAGGGGCACGATCGGCGAGGCGTGGGCACGGGCGGCGGGCCGCTTCCATGGGTGGTCCCAGGGGCCCATGCGCCCCGATCGGGGGCGAGCGCGCGCCGAAATTCTCGCGTTCGCGCGCGTCATTGCTATGGTGCTCCCCCATGGGCGAGGCAGTGGCGGCGGAGAGGCGCGCGGTCGTCGAGGAAATCACGCGTGCGCTCGGCGACGACGTGGCGCCGGGGTCGAGGGCGTGGTGGCAGTACGTGACGGTGCTGGCCGAGCTCGGTGAGGATGCCGCGCGGCAGCTCGTGCAAGAGGCCCACGCGGTCGAGGCCGCGGGCGGGATGCCTACCAAGGACGGCAGCCGGCGCCGCACGCCGGGGGGCGTCTTCTTCGCGCTCGCGTACGACGGGCTCGGGCCCAAGCGGACGAAGGTGGTGCGGTCGCGCGCCAATCGCCACTTCCAGGAGGAGATGCTCGGCAAGTTCCTGAAGCTCCTCGCCCTGGTGGTGCCCGCCGGCCCCACGGTGAGCGCCGACGCCGCCGCGCCCACGGCCCCGCCGTCGGAGCGTGCCGCCAAGCCCGAGCGTGCCGCCAAGCCCGAGCGCGCCGCCAGGCCCGAGCGCGCCGCCAAGCCCGAGCCCGCTCCCCGCGAGCCCCCGGCCAGGGCTGCCGCGGCCAAGCCTGCCCGGCGCCAGGAGTCCGAGGCCGTGGAGGTCATGGTCGTGCGCCGTCGCCCCGGCGCGGGCGCGGCCTCCGGTCACGACGAGGCCGCCAGCGTCCCGCCCGTCCCTGCGGGATCGCAAGCGTCCCCTGCCCCCCGGTCCCGCAAGGCGGGCGCGAGCACGAAGTCCGGCCCCACGACGCCGCGCGCCGGAGGGTAGGCCGGCCGAGGGGGCGTCAGAACGTGGCGGCCGCCCCGAGCGAGAGGGTGTGCGCGTCGCTCGCCGTCCCGCTCGGCTGCTTCAGCCGATCCATCGCGTACGACAGGCTGAGGCGAAAGTCGCGCGTGGCGTTCACGCTCACGCCCGCCCACGCCCCGTACGGGATGCGCTCCGTGACGTCGTAGACCACCGGCACGGCGAAGTAGACGGGGCGGACCTCGTCGCCGTACTTGCCGCCCACCCACAGGTGGAAGCGCTGGGCGTCGAACGCGAGCGTGCCCATCCCGGTGGCGAGGACCTCGCCGCCCGCGTCCGCGATCGCCGCCGCGGGCCGGATGCTCAGGCCGAAGGCGATGGGGATCCGCCACGAGGGCTCGGCGCGCACGATCTTCATGTCGTCGTAGAAGCTCCCGGCGACGTCCACCTCGATGTCGCCGAACGGGCTCCACCGCCCGGTGATCCCGACGTGGTGCGATGTGCCGAGCATGCCGCTGCCGTCGTAGACGATGCCGTAGTGGAGCGCGAAGCCGCCCGCGCGCATCCCCCAGCCCACGTCGAAGTACCCTTCGTGCTGGTCCCAGGGCGAGAGCATCGCGCCGGACGCCGGCAGGAAGTGCGTGTAGCGGTACGTCGCGCCGAGGAAGAAGCCGCTCCGGTGCTCGAAGAGCAGCCCCGCGGCGACGCCGCCGGCCATGGATTTGTACGGGTGGTCGGGGAACAGGGTGCCCGTCAGCGCGACGCTGGGCGTCACGTGGACGGCGGCGCACCGGGCGAGCCCGTCGCGGGCCGAGGCGAGATCGGGCAGCTCCGCCGCGAGGCGCGCCCACACGGCGTGGGCCTCGGCGCAGCGGCCGTCGGCCTCGAGCGCGGCCGCGAGGCCGGCGAGGGCGTCCACGCCGGTGGGGCTCAGGGCGAGGGCCACGCGGTAGAAGCGCTCGGCGTCCGCGAGGCGCCCGGCCCGGTGGTACAGCCCGGCGATCCGCACCGGCAGGGTGTAATCCTGGGGTAGGCGGGGATCGCCACCTCGAGCGCGTGCGCGGCGGCTTCGAAGCGGCCCGCGCGCTCGAGAGACGCCGCGATGGAGAAGACGTCACCGGCCGCTCCTGTTGGCTGGGCCAGCGCCCGGGGGAGCCCCAGGTGGAAGACCGCGGCGAAGGCGGCGAGGGCAACGAGGAGGCGTAGGCGGCGTGTGTCGCACATTGTGCTCGATCCGGAGATGGCCGCCGACACGCGGAGCGATCACGGAAAATGTCCCCATGCCCCGGCACACGTGCGGGTCGGATTTTCCTTGCATATCGGAAAAAGAGCGTAATCCTCATTGTGGCCGTACCCACAACCTCGAACCACGACGGAGGCAACGCATGGCGTCCCCGACGATTCCGAAGAAGAAGCAGAGACGGCGACGAGCCGCCACTCCCAGACCGCCGAGCAAGCCACGCCTCGCGGTGAAGGCGCCGCCCGTACACGACGCGGAGGCGATGGGCACCTTCGGCAACAAGCTCACCGCCGCTGCGGACGCGAACCCGACCGTCATCAAGAGCCCGCCTGCCGTCCCGCTGCTCAAGACGGCGCTCGGCACCCTGGCAACCGCGATCGTCGCCGCCGAGGGAGGCCCCGACGCCGCGCAGACCGCGCTCCTCACCGCATCGGGCAAGGTGCACGACCTCGCCGTCCAGCACGCGAGCTGGATCCAGGGCGGCGCGAACGAGATGAGCCCCGCGGACGCGGTGAGCTACATCACGCTCGCCGGCTTCCAGGTCGCGAAGAATCCGCAGCGCACCCCCATCACCTCGCCGCAGGTGACGAACGGGGCGCCCACGACCCTCCAGTTCGAGCTCCCCAAGGTCCCCGGGGCGCTCATGTGGTTCACCGAGGTCAGCCTGGACGGCGGCAAGACCTATACGCGCACGATCGACACGGAGAAGCGCTCCGGCAGCATCACGGGGCTGCCCTCCGGACAGACGGTCAGCGTCCGGCTGCGCGCGTACGTGCGGGGGAGCGGGTACACGCCGTGGATGATGTTCACGCTCGTGGTGACGTGAGAATCGGCTGAGGGGAGAGGGAGCGGGCGCTCGCCGGGAGGCGGGCGCCCGTTTTTCTTTGTGGGAGTGCTCGGGGAGCGGGATCGGGCGATTTCGTTCTGCGAGGGCTGATCTCGTTCTGCGAGGGTGCTCGTGGAATGGGATCGGGCGATCTTGTTCTGCGAGGGCGCTCGTGGAAGGGGATCGGCCCGTTTTGTTCTGCGAGGACGCTCGTGGATTGGGATCGGCCCGTTTTGTTCTGCGAGGACGCTCGTGGAACGGGATCGGCCGATCTTGGTCTGCGAGGATGCTCGTGGAATGGGATCGGGGATCTTGGTCTGCGGGGGCGTTCGCGGGATGCGATCGGGGGATCTTGGTCTGCGAGGGTGCTCGCGGGATGCGATCGGGGGATCTTGGTCTGCGAGGGCGCTCGCGGGATGAGAGGCGTCCTCGCTGAAGGCGATGGGGCACGGCCGACTGCCGGAGGGTGTCGAGCCTCTGCGCGACGTGCTGAGCGCGGGGTGACGAGCGCGCTGGACGGGCTCGTCGGGGCGCGCGGCGGGAGGACGCGGCGTGGATCGCCGTGGTGAGATGGGCGCGCAGGTCGGAGAAGGGGGCGGCCATGAACATATGTTCGACGGGCAACGCTCGTGCCGAATTGGATCGGGGCAGAGACACCCATCTTGCATGGCATATGCGATTGCTTCTCCTGCCCTCAGGGAGCCGGGGACTGGGGCGCCTTCCTCCGGAACCGGTCCCCATCAGCCAGAAGGACGCCTCACGCCGAAGCGCCCCGCTCCAGTTTCTGCTGGACATCACGTTCCGCGAGGGGTTGCCGCCGGACATCGTGCTCGACGACACCGACGGCGCTCTGCGAGGCGTCGAGGTCGCGGGCAGGTCGAGCGGCGGGCACGGTGCGCTCCGGTTCGTGCTCGAGGGGATGAAGGACGAGCCCGGGGGCAAGCGAGCGCAGCTCGTCGCGCGATCCGACATCGCCGAGGCCCACGTCTCGCTGTGGTGCGCGGATCCGCGGGTCTCTCTCCTGCTACAGGTGAAGCCGTGATCCCCGCGCGGCGCCGCCTGGCCCTGCTGGAAGCTGGCAAGCTCAAGCTCGCCGCCAAGGCGAGGCTCGCCGAGGGAGGCCCGGACGCCCGCTACGAGGCGGCTGTCCTGTACCACGCAGCGGCTCGGGCCGAGCAGCGCGCGCTCCTGGCGCTGGAGTCGCCTTCCCCGGAGGCGCGGCTGGCGAGCGCGATCGAGCGGTGTGCCAGCCTGATCCTGGGCTTCGATGCATCGGCTGTCCTCGATTCGGCGTGGGCTGACGTGCTGGTGGCAAGCGCCGCGGTCGACCAGAAGACGGCGGCGGCGATGGGCGCGCGGATCAACGAGATGATGTCGATCTTCCTCGATCGGTACCAGGACGCGCGCGCCAAAGCCCCGGCGCTCGACGCATGGACGAAGGCAGGCTGCCCGCCCGGCGCGCCGCGGTCCGTTCACCGCGAGACTCGATCGCTTCCTGAAGGTGTTCCCCGGGGAGGCGTTCCTGTGGGCCCTCCGGAGCTCTTCCTATTTCGACGGCGGCGACGTCGACACGGCGTGGGATTCGATTCATCGGGCGCTGAAGCTGAGTCCTCAGGATCTGAGCTTCATCGGATGGGAGCTCCGGCTCGTGTCGAAGCACCTGCCCAGAGCCCAGGCGGAGGCGCGGCTCGCGCGAGCTTACCCGGAGATCGAGCGCGGCGAGGCGAGCGCGGAGGTGTGCGGTGGCTTCATCTTCGCAGCCGTGGACCTCGCCGCGAAGAGCGCGCACGGGGTCGAGCTGCTCGGGCAGGCCTCCACGCGGCCCTGGAGGCCAGTCGCACCGCGGCTCCGCAGTCCGAGGGCCGCCGGTTGTACCGGGCGATGGAGCTCGGCCTGCGGAGATGATCGCGGGGCGGAAGCCGGAGATCTCGATCCTCTGTCGCTGCGGCCTCGGGAGGCTGGCCGCCACGATGCCGCAGGAGGCGGACTGGATGGGGGTCGTGAGCGCGCGGACGACCCAGCTCCGCCCGGCGGCGTGAGCGCCCCGAGCTTCACTCCCGGAGGAAGTCGCACATTGTGGTCTCGATCCGGCGGTCCGATCGCGGAAATGCTCCCACCTACCTTGACGAGCCCGCTCGCACGCGTCACATCACACCGCGTGACATGAGGCTCTACCTCTCCTCCTCCATCTCCTGCGCGCTCCCGTGCGCCGTCGCCGACGCTCTCGTCGGCTGCGACGCCGTGCGTGGCACGCAGTTCGTGACGGAGATCGAGAGTTAGAGCCGGGTCGTCGTTCCTCCAGAGGAGCCCCAGGACCCCGGCAAGAACGGGGAGGGGCTCCGAGAAGGAGAGGCGACGGTGGATCACTACAATCGTTTGAAACGTTGGGTCGCCCCGGGCCTGCGCGCGCTCGCTCGTGCGCTCGCAGGTGGGCGGAGCCTCCGCCCCGATGCCGGGTCGCGACCGCATGGGCTCGCCGCGCGGACCACGTCCGGGTTCTTCGGCCCGAGCGGCCGCGCGACGATGCAGGAGCTGGTGACGCTCGCGTGGCCGATCGCTGCCGGGATGCTGGGCGAGACCGCGCTCGGGCTCTGCGACACCAAGCTGGTGGGCGCGCTCGGCGCCTCGGCCATCGGCGGCGTGGGCATGGCGGGGATGCTGCTCTTCGTGGGCTACGCCATGATCTTCGGGCTGATGCGCGGGGTGAAGGTGCGCACGGCATACGCGGTGGGCGAAGGGCGGCCCGGCGCAGCCGTCCGCTACGCGGAGGCCGGTGCGTTGCTCGGCGCGGCGGTGGGCCTGGTCCTGTGGCTGATCACGCGGGACGTCACGCCCGTGCTCGAGCTGCTCGGGCTCGAGGCGTCGATGGTCCCACCCGCGCGCGATTTCGTGGCGGCGCGGTCGTGGGGCGCCGTGGGGACGTGCGCGGCGGCGGCGCTGACCCAGTACCTCCAGGGCGTGGAGGACACGCGGACGCCGATGGTCGTCGGGCTGTTCGGCAACGTGGTGAACATCGCCCTCGCGTGGTCGCTCATCCACGGGCACTTCGGGTTGCCGGCGCTGGGCGTGCGCGGCGCAGGATACGCCACGGCGACGACGGAGATGCTGGAGCTCTGCGCGCTCTTGATCGTCGTGCGCCGCCGGGCGAGGTCGATCCCGACGACGGACGCCGCCCGGCTGCCGCTCGCCGAGGCGCTGCGCGAGGTGGCGGGGCTGGGCGTGCCGACGGGGCTGCACTTCGTGCTGGAGAGCATGGCGTTCATGACCTTCGTCGCCATCCTCGGGACGTTCGGCGCGGCGCAGATGGCGGCGCACCAGATCGCGATGAGCACGATGCGGGCGTCGTTCCTGCCGGGCGTCGCCGTGGCCGAGGCGGCCAGCGTCCTGGTCGCCCGCTCCCTCGGCGAGCGGCGGCTCGGCGCGGCCGACCGGGTGACGGTCGCATCGCTGGCCCTCGGCATCGGGTTCATGACGCTCTGCGGGGTCGCGTTCGCGCTGTTCGGGGAGGCCATCGCCGGCGTGTTCACCGACGAGTCGGAGGTCCTCCACGTCGCGCGCCGCCTGTTCCTGGTCGCGGCGGTGTTCCAGACGCTCGACGCCGCGAACATGATCCTGCGCGGGGCCCTGCGCGGCGCGAAGGACGTGCGCTGGGTCGCCGCGGTGGGCACCACCGTGGCCTGGGTCGCCGTCCCGGGCTCGGCGTTCGTGCTGGGGCGCCTCGCGGGGTGGGGCGCGTTCGGGGGCTGGATTGGTTTCGTGATCGAGACCACGGTGGGCGCCCTCTTCATGTGGCGCCGCTGGACGCGCGGGCCGTGGCGAGCGGCCTACGGGGCGAGCTTTGGCGGCGAGGCAGACCGCCTCCGCTGCGCCGCGGCCGGCGACGCTGACCGCCTCCGCTGCGCTGCGGCTGGCGACGCTGACCGCCTCCGCTGCGCTGCGGCTGGCGACGCTGACCGCCTCCGCTGCGCTGCGGCTGGCGACGCGGAGGACGCCGGGCCTGCGTCGACGCCCGCGCTGGCAGGCTGAGCGGCGGAGGCAGCAGGTGCCTCGGAGCACGTTTGCCCGTGGCTTCCACGCTCAGCCATGTTAACGGGGGCGATCGTTCGGGCTCGACGGTTTTTCCAGCGGGCCTGCCGGAGGATCTTCCTGATGCGCACGCGTAGAACGATCGCCGTACCGAGCCTGCTCGCGGCCCTCGCCGTCACCGGCGCCGCCCACGCCGCCCCCACGCTGCGGGTCCAGGTGAACCAGCACGGCGACTTCCTGCTGATCGGGAACACCCTCGGCTACGATTGCGCCGTCGACCCCTCCACCATCGTCGTCGGCACGCTTGCCGCCGACGCGTGCGTGCAGAGCGCGTCCGATCTCTCGGACAGCTCGCCGGACGTCTACTGGGTGTCCGACGACCCGTCCGCGGGCATGGCGCTCGCGGACACCGCCACGATGCCCTCGGCCGCGCGCACCACGGCCGTGCTCTCGGTCCCGGTCGGGGCCACCGTCACCCACGCGTTCCTCTACTGGGCGGCGACCAACACGTCGGGGACGCCGGACACGCAGGTCGTCATCGAGCGGCCCGGCGCGGGCGGCTTCGGCCCGACCACGCTGACCGCGCTCCAGTCGTGGGCCCCCGGCTTGGACAACGGCTACCAGTCGGTCGCGGACGTCACGGCCCTCGTCCAGCAGCACGGCAGCGGCGCGTACCGCGTCAGCGACATCGACGTCGCCCCCTTCGCCAACGTCGACGTGAGCGTCCTCTTCGGCGGCTTCTGGATGGTCGTCTTCTACCAGCTGCCCACGGATCCGCTGCGCAACCTCGCGCTCTTCGACGGCTTCGACGTGGTGAAGGCCGGCGCCAACCAGAGCGCGACCCTGAGCGGCTTCCTGGTGCCCACCTCGGGCTTCACCGGCAAGCTCGGCGTCGTGGCGTTCGAGGGCGACAACACGGCCACGGGCGACAGCATGCTCTTCAACAACGTCACGCTCTCGGACGCGCAGAACCCGGTGAACAACTTCTTCAACAGCACGCGGTCGTGGCTCGGCGCGCCCGTCAGCGTGGCCGGGGATCTGCCGCAGCTCACGGGGACGCCCGGGAGCATGGCGGGCGTCGACATCGACGTGGTCGATATCACCGCGGAGCTCACGAAGGGCCAGACCTCCGCCCCCATCCAGGCGATCACCGCGTCCCCCGTGGGGGACACCTACTACCTGGGCGGCTTCATCACGTCCATCTCCACGTTCGCGCCCGACCTGAGCACCTCGACCAAGGACGCGACGGACGTGAACGGCGGGGCCACGGTCCCCGGCGACGTCATCCAGTACACCATCACCGTCGACAACACGGGCAACGACGGCACCGCCCAGGCCGTCCTCACCGATCCGCTACCCCCCCAGGTCACGTACGTGCCCGGCTCGATCCAGATCGTGTCCGGCGACAACGCGGGGCCCAAGACGGACGCCGCCGGCGACGATCAGGCCGAGTACGACGCAGCCACGCGGAGCGTCGTCGTCCGCCTCGGCAAGGGCGCCGACGCGACCAACGGCGGCGACCTCGCCTCGAACGCGACCACGGTGATCAGCTTCCAGGTCACGGTGAACTCCGGCGTCACCGGCGACGTCGCGAACCAGGCCAGCGTCCAGGCCGGCGGCGCGCTCGGCGCGCCGGTCAACACGTGGACCACGGACGGCAACGGCAGCGCAGCGGGCAGCCCCCCGACGGTGGTGACCGTCAATCAGTGCGCCACCAACGCGGACTGCGCCGCACCCGATCCGATCTGCGATACGGGCGTCACGCCGCACGCGTGCGTCCAGTGCCTCGCCGACAGCGACTGCGGCAGCACGACGAGCGGTCGGGTCTGCGACACGACGATGGATACGTGCGTCGACGGCTGCCGCGGCATGGGTGGGAACGGCTGCCCGCAAGGCCAGACGTGCAGCTCCATGACCAACGCCATCGGCCAGTGCAGCACGCCGGGCACCGGCAGCAACTCGAGCTCCGGGACGGCCAGCTCCGGGACGGCCAGCTCCGGGACGGGCGGCGCTGGTGGAGGTTCCGCCGCGAGCGGCGCGTCCTCGAGCGCGAGCAGCACGACCTCCAGCACCAGCGGGGCGAGCACGAGCGCGGGCACCGGGGGCTCGGAATCGGGCAGCGGCACCGGCGCGAGCAACAGCACCGGCGGGGACAGCGGTGTGGGCGGGGGCGGCGGGACGAGCGGCAACAATCAGCAGGGCAACTGCAGCTGCAACCTCGCCTCGGAAGACGGTGGGCTCTCCTCGGGCCTCGCCGTAGCGGCGGTCGCCCTGCTCGCGGGACGCCGGCGCCGGCGCGCTCGCAAGGGCTGATTCGGGCCACGTTCGGGCGGGGACTCGCAGACGCCGAGGTTCCGCTCATCGTTGGCGAGCCGTCCGCGGCGGTGCGCTCGCTCCGGGGCATGGCCCACGACGGTGCGTTCGCTCGGCCGCTCGGCCGCTCACGTGGGGTTCATGCGCGGGCTCGATGCGCGAAGCGGCGGCTCGCCGGGCTTGCAAGGGAAGCCCTCGACGACTACCCTGCCGCTCCCTCTCCATCCGAGTCCCCATCGTCTAGTCCGGCCCAGGACCCAGCCCTTTCAAGGCTGTTACGCGGGTTCGAATCCCGCTGGGGACGCCACCTAACCCATTGATTTCTCCGGAGAATCGCCCAGGTGGCCGGTCCCTCGGGCAGAAAGAGCGCTTCGGGGAGCGTGGGGAAGACGTCCTCCCGGAGGTACTCCAGCGACTCGGCCTCGCGCACGTAGCCCATCGTGGTGCTCAGGTTCTCGTGCCCGGCGCGGTGCATGATCTTCATCGGCTCGTCGCCACGGATCGCCATCCAGGTGATCCCGGTCGCGCGCAGGTCGTGGAAGGTGATCTGCTTGCGCGTCTTGTCGTTCGCGAAGAGGTCGGCGCGCGTGACGCCCGCCCACTGGAGGTACTGCCGTAGCCTCGCGGACAGGTCGCAGAGTGGCGGCATCTTGATCAGCCGGGCCTGCCCGGCGGCTTGCGCGTCCGCCGAAAGCCGTTCCGCGAGAGGAACCGCGTTCGGCTCGATCGGGACCCGGCGCGGCGCGTTCGTCTTCGTCTCCTTCTCGGTGCCGTCGCTCCGATCGATGGAGCGGTGGACGTGGTTCACGCGATGCGCGAGGTCCACGTCCTCGACTCCTTGCGCTTCGAGCTCGCCCGCGCGCTCGTAGCTGTAGACAGCCCACGCGAACACGCGACGCCAACGGATTGGCACGCGCTCGCACCGAACGAGCGCCAAGAACTCGGCCGGGTAGAGGTACGCCTTGCTCTTCTTCACCCCCTCGTCGGGGCCGGCGACATCCTGGGCGGGGTTGTCGTCGCGCACGCGGAGCGCCGCCGTCTTGGCCTTGACCGCGTCCCGGAACATCTTCGTGACGACGCCCCACGCGTTCTTCGCGGTCTTCCAGGACAGCTCGTCGGCGAGCACGCGCTCGTCGATGTCCTCCACGAGCGCCTCGAGGTCGGCCTTCGAGATCGACTTCACCAGGCGCTCCCCGAGGGGCGGCGAGAGGCGCGGCAGCACCCACTTGCGGAGCCGCCCACGGTCATCGTCGACGCTGACCAGGCCGCGCCGCTCGCGGTCGGCGCACCAGGACTCCGTCCACTCCTTGAGGGTCGGGCCCTGGTCCGCGGGCGGTCCGGGCGGTGCCTGGTCGGGGGCGGGGGCCACCTCACGGACGCGACCCTCGCGCGCGGCGAGCTCGGTAACCGCCTTCGCCCTGTCGCGAGCGCGCGCCTCCGTCATTCCCTTCGGTTGGCAGACGCGCATGCCGCGGGAACCATCCGCGAGCGTCGGGCGCACGTCCCAGTGATTGACGTGCCACTCGATCGTGCCGCTGCGCTTCCGTCCTCGCGCGTCCTTCTTCTTCCCCTCGCTCATGCGGCCCCCTTCCCCGCACCACGACGCATGGGTGCGGAGGCAGCCTCAAGCTGGGACTGCAAATCATCGCCCGGCCTGACCCGCCGCTGCTCCTCCCTCCACCAGCGCTCCACGTCCGCCCACTCCGCGACCCGCGTCCGGCCCCGCATGAAGGACTCGAACCCTCGCGCTCGGCAGCCCCGGCGAAACGCTTTCTGGGAGCCGGTCGGGTTTTCTTTCGCGGTGGCGTACCGCGGCGTCCCGAGACCCGGCTCCGCGCGGATCAGTTCGACCACGCGTTCGGCTACCCGGTCCACGAACGCGTCAAGAAGCTTGGCGGTCGTCGAGCCCGGAGGCTTGCCCGCTGGAGTTCCGTGGTCTGCGCTTCTCATCCGTACCTCATCCGTGCGTCTTGCGGCGCCTTTGATTCCAACCAGAGGGCGCGCTATCGGGATCGAACTGCGGGCGGCAGTCGTTCGTGAGGAGCTGACCGACCTCTCTGGCCGGGGCCACCGCCGACCACGGGAACTGTCGCTCGTACGCATGCCACCCCGGTGGCGATCACATCGAGGCGCGGACGTCGACGGGGCGCCTCGACGGCTACCCTCGCCGCAAGCTTGAGGATCGTGGTGCTCGGCGTCGCCGACACGCACCGCTGCTCCATCATGTTGGCGGGTGCAGGGCGACGTGCGCGCCTGGCGCGTTCCTCGTCGCGCACCTGGAGCGTCGTCGCGCACCTGGAGGAGCGTGGGCTCGACGCCTCCCTCCGCAGTCGAGCACAGCATCATGTACGGGCTGGCGGACCTGACGGCGCGCGGCGGGGCAGAACACCACCGGGTGCGAATGGCGCTCTGCTGGGTGTCCAACGGGATGCCGCTGATGTCGCTACGTTCCAGCGACGGCCATCCGAAGGCCATCCCACACCCACCTGGGCTCCACCTGGAAAGCCATCTGGAAAGCCATCCGGAGAGGGCGAGTTTCGGGCAGAAGTGGGTGGTGTCCATGTGCCGCGCAGGATCCCACAGAAGGCTTTTTCCCGGAACTCCCCCCCGAGCGGGGGGGACTTGACGTGTATCACCAGTTGTGCATCGCCATGGGCCCTCCCCCCCGATTGGGGGGGACCTTGACGTGTGTCGCCAGTCGTGCATCTTGCGCGGCTCCGCGAGCCGTCACGTGCGCGATCGAACACGACAACGCCGACGAGACCTTGAGAGAGGCGGAGCGGTCGCGCGAGCCATCAACGTGGGCGACGCCGCACCTTGACGGCCTCGTGCAGTTCGGCGGGGGTCACGGGCCGATGGTACCTCGCAACGGCGTCGCCTTCGCTCCTCGCGCCCCTGCAAGGACTACCTGCGCGGGGGGCTTTGCCTCCGCGTCAGGTCCTGCCCGACTCCGCTTCCAAGCGCTTGGAGGGCTGGCCCGAGCGAAGTCGCCCGGTAGCGGCGCGCCGCACCGCCGGGGTATCCTCGCGCCCGATGCGCCAGCCCACCTCGTCGCGCCGCGCTCCGCGCCTTCGCTTTGCTGTCGCGTTGGTCGCCACCTTTGCCCCGCTCGTCGCCGCGGTGCTCGGAGCCGGGGCCTGCAACGACAATGTGGTCAACTTCACCGTGTGCAGCACCCCTACGGTGAACGAGAAGGGGGCGGATGGTGGGCCAGACCCCTGCCACTGCGACCCCCCGCCTTCGTCGAACGTCATGGCCTGCGGCTGCCTCTCCGACCCCGGAGACCAGGCCGCCATCGACGACTACAACGAGTGCATGGTCGTCTTCCATGCGGAGCAAGACGCCGGCGGCGGGCTGTGATCACCTCACGGGCTGCCCACCGCGAACAACGCCCCGACCCCGAACCCCGCGCTCCAGCCGGCGACCTGGAAGATGCTCACGTTCTGACGCGCGATGGTGGCCGGATTGATCGTGCCGCCAACGTCCGCCATCATGCGAAGCAGGAAGCGTTGAGGCACCACGGGGTATTCCATCCCGAGGCGGACGCCTGCTGCGCCATAGCCTAGCGCGGGCTCACTTGGAACAGCGCCGGGGAACAAGAGCCGACCAGCCTCCCCCTTGGCGCAGCCGATGACCCATTCGAAGTGCCCGCAGACGAGCAGGGCTCCTGTGACTCGGGCATAGTTCAAGCTGCCGGCGTTGGGGGTCAACGTTGCCCCCAGCGGCGGATTCCCCCGCGCTTCGATGCCCACGGAGAAGAACCGGTACCGTACCCCGGCGTCCAACGTGAGCCCGAGCGAGCCACGATCATTCGCTACAAGATCCGCCCACAACCCGGCGCCGAACCGGAAGGACAGCGGCGCCTCACGCGGCTTCGGCGGGTCGGGCTCGGGCGCGCGCAGCGGTGGGCTCGGGGGCTCGGCAGGCCAGACGGACGAGGGCGATTCCGGGCACACCGGCGCCGCTTCCGCTTTCGACTCGGGGCACACGGGGTCCGAGTGCTTGGGCCGGGGGACATGAAGCGGGGTTGCGTCGGCAGCGAGGGCGGAGGCGAGGCCCGCGATCACGTCATAGCACCGGAGCGGCCCCGGCATCGTGTGCGTCCCGCGGTACCGGCCGTCCGGTCCGTACACCTCGGCCTTGCCCTCGAACCAGCCGCGGCTGCGCGTCACCCGGACCTTGAGAGGCGAGGGCGAGACAGGCGCGAAGGGATCCCACGACGACCCGTTCAGTAAGAGCTGGATCCGAAGCGCGTCCTCGAACAGCGCCCGCTCGGCGCACCCCGGGGCGCCCTGGAAGTCGAGGGCGAAGTGTACGCGCTGCTCGATGGGCGGCGCGCCGGGCTGCGCGCCGTCGCGCGGGTCGACGTGCTGCGCCCGAGCCAGCGACGTCATGAGCAGAAGGGCGGCGATCGTGCTCGGAGCCGTCCAGCGCGCCACGGTGTGGCCGACGGTACGCGCTCGGGGCGGCAGCGCCAAGCGGGGCGCGCCCTGTTCCCGGGCGGGGATGGTCCCCCGGTCGGTGTCCTTCCCCGCCGCGCCGGGATGTTCCCGACACCGCGGGGCCCCAAACGAACGCGCGCGGTCGATTTCGAGAACCTGCGAGCCGCCCCGGAGCGATCTAGGAACATGAGAAGGAAGAGCGACCCCCCGGAGCGCAGCGCGGGCCAGCCGGGCGCCCAAGAACGCCCGGCTTTCCGGCAGGTCTACGACGAGCACGTTGACCGTGTGTGGTGGATGCTGCGCGCCCTCGGCGTTCCCGAGGCGAGCTGCGCCGACGCAACGCAGGAGGTGTACCTGGTCGTGTACCGGCTGCTGCCCAAGTACGAGCCGCGTGGACGCATCCGCGGATGGCTCGCCGCCATCGCGGCGAAGATCGCGGCCCAGTTCCGGCGCCGCGAGGGCAGGTTCGTGACGAGCGACGAGGACCCGGACGAGCAGGCGGCGGCAGACTTCGACGTCGACCGAGAGCTCGCCTCGTCCGAGGAAGTTCGCCGGGTACTCGATAGCGTGCCCCCCGCTCTCTCGCTCGTGTTCATCCTGTACTACTTCGAGGAGCTGGAGGTCGACGAGATCGCGAGCCACCTCGGCGACCCGGTAGGCACCGTCAAGACGCGGCTCCGCCGCGCGCGCGCCGCCGTCAAGGCGGCGTGGACGCGGCACAAAGCGCGCGAACGCTCGGGCCGCGCGGTCGTCGTGCCGCTCTTCGGGACCGTGACGTGGCGGCAGGCGGGCAAGGAAACTCCGCGCCTGCCCGACGAAGTTCGCGAGCGAATCTGGGCCGGCGTCCAACACCGCCTCGGCGGTGGTGACGGGGGTGGCGGTGCAGGGGCGGGGGGCGGAGGCTCTGTCCCCGGAGCGCTCGGCGGGGTCGTCGCGGTCCCCGTCCGAGCGGTGGCCGCGGGCACGGGCCTCCTGGGGCTCCTCCTCGGTGTCGTCCTGGGCGCGCTGTGGGACCCCCTTCACCCGCCGCGTCCCGGCCTCGTCGTCGCTCCGCTGGGCGTGGCCAGCGCGGTGCCGTCTCCAGCACCACCCGCGCAGGTGCCGCGGGAGACGTCGAGCACGCCGCCGACCCAGAGCCCGCGCGCAGTCCCGCCGACGAGCGCGCCGGTCGCGGCGAGCACGCCGCCGACCCAGAGCCCGCGCGCAGTCCCGCCGGCAAGCGCGCCGACGGTCGCGGCGAGCGCCGTCGCGCCGGACAGCGAGGTCGAGCGCGACCTGATCGACGACGCCAGGGCGAGGCTCAACGCGGGCGATCCCGATGGCGCCCTCGTGGACCTTCGGAAGCACGCGGCCACGTTTCACGGCGGTGGTCGGCGCGCGCAGGAACGCGAGACGCTGTGGATCGCGGCGCTCGTTCGTGCAGGCCGGACCGGGGAGGCGCGCGAGCGGCTCGCGCGATTCGAGGCTCTCTACCCGAAGAGCCCGAGCCTCGGTGAGCTTCGCGCCGCCCTCGCCTCCGCCTCCGGCGCTCCGTGAGGGACCGCCGCCGATTTTGAAATCCCGGCGCGCCCTTCGTCGCGATCAAGGGGTCGAGGGCCGCCCAAGGGTCCTTCAAGGAGGCGGTTCGCCGTGAGCAGTACCGTCGTCATCATCGGGCTCGCGCTCGTGCTCGCGACGCAGGTCGGGATCCATCTTCGGATCGCGCGCATACCGGCACGTGCGGCGGCCCGCCTCAAGGCCGAAGCGGAGGCCGGCGCCCGCGCCGAAATGAACGCGCTCGAGGAAGCGACCGTCCGGCGCGTCGGGGTGCTCGTCACCGAGCCTCCGGCGGTTCCACGACGCCCTGGCCGAGGAGTACCGCGCCCAGGTGGGCACGGCGCAGTCGCGCGCGCGCGTGGCCGAGGCGCGGAGCACGGAGGGGGCGAAGGTGATGACGGGGCTCCGGGCGCACGCGAGCGAGGTCGCTGCCATCGTCGGCGAGCTGCGCACGCTCGCGGGCGACCTGGCCGATTTCATCTACACCGTGACCGAGCGGCTCGCGGCCTCGCCTTCCGCGCCGGAGGGACAGCCGCCGGGCGCGGAGTCCGGGGACGACGGCGACGACCGGAAGACCGTGGAGGTGGGTCCCGCGTCCACAGGCGGCGCGGGGGCCACGACCGCCGGCGCAGAGGACGCGGACCGAAGCTCGGGCGAGGCGGAGGAGACGCGAGTCTTCACGAAGGCCGCACCCGGCGCGCCGCCGCGAGCGGCGAATGGGCCGCGCACGCAGGCGCCCCGCGCGATGCCGGCCGGCGAGGGTGAAGCGCGCGAGCGCCGGGGTTTGCTTCCGCCGGCGCCGGAGCCCCAGGCTGGAGGCGAGCGATGAAGCCGGGCATGACGGCCCCCGCGAGCCCGCTCGCGGCGCCCGAGTTCGCCATGCTCCGCCAGCTGCGGGGCGCGCTCGCGCGCGGCGGCCTGCCCGCGCGGCGCACGCCCGAGGACCATGCGCGAATCGCCGCGTTCCGGACTGTCCAAGAGCTCCTGGTGCTCCTCGATGAGTACCGGCGCCGCGTCGAGTGTGGCGACCGCTGCCGCCTCGTGGAGCGGGAGCACGAGCACAAGCCTGGGCGGCTGCTGTTCGAGGTGGCGATCGAGGTGGAACCGTGATCTCGCCGGAGCTGGAGGGGTGGGCAGCCCTTCGAGGCGCGTTCGCCAGGCTGCTGCGCGTGCAGCGCACGGGACGCCCGGTCGAAGAGGTGGCGCTCTACATGGCCGAGCTGGCGACGCCGCGCGGTATCGCGCTCGCCCAGGCGATCCACGGTGCGCGGCTCGGCCCCGACCCGGCCTTGTTCTCGGATCCCGAGCGCCAGCGCGTGAGTGTCGGCCTGCTGACGGCCAAGGAGATGGTGGGCGTCGTCACGAATGCGGCCCCGCTGTTCGAGGGCGCAGTCGTCGAGCTGCATTGCGTACCACCGCCGCGCCACGTCCATCTCGTGTTCGCGCCCGAGCGGGCCGGGGTGGTGCAGATGCCTCTGGAGGTGCTCCTGCCGTTGACCGAGGGCGGTGTGTCGTGAGGGGGCGCGACGCTCCCCCTGAGTCGGGACGGCGGCGTACACGGGCGGCCAGGCGCGCCCGACGTAAGCTCTCCGCGAGCGTGACGGTGCGGCTCGACGCGGCCGTACTCGCCCGGGTCGACGCCCTCGCGGAGGCGCGCTCGACCGAGTGGCGGAAGGTCACGCGGAGCGAGGTGATCCGCGAGTTGATCGGCCTAGGCCTAGTCGACGCCGAGCGGCGCACGCCGCGGCCACGGCACCTGAGGCTCGTGAGACCGGGCGAACGGGCGCGCTCGAAGCCAGCCCCGCCGGCACCGGGGAAGAAGCGCCGTGGTTGACGCGCAGGTCGTAGGGGGCGGCGCTGGGGCCTGCCGTCGTGCGCCACCGTGAAGGGGAGCCCGCGATGAAGAACATGGCGGTCAAGGTCGTCGATCGGCTGTTCATCGTGGCTTACGGCGCCGCGAGCCCTACGCCGGAGGAGTGGGCCGACTACCTTGAGCTGGTCGCGCACCACGGCGTCGACCGCACCGCGCAGCTCATCTGGACCGCGGGCGGCGAGCCGACGCCGGCGCAGCGCGACAAGCTCAACCGCCTGCTCGCGGGCCGCGAGGTGCCCGTCGCGGTTGTTACCGGCAGCGCTCGGGTGCTCCTGACGGTCACGGCGCTCTCATGGTTCAATCGCGGGATCCGGGCCTTCCGGCCCTCGGGCCTGTATGGCGCCCTGACCTACCTCGAGATCCCCACGACCCGGGGGCCGCTCATCGAGCGCGAGCTCAATAAGCTCCGGGACGAGGTTGCCGCGGACGACGCGCCGCTGCCCCCGCCCCCATTGCCCGGGCTCGCGTAGTTGCTCCTCGTGTTCGTCGTGCTCGTGCTCGGTTGGGGGCAAGGGCCTCCGCTCCGCCCGTCCAGGCGCCCGCCGCCCCGGTGCAGTTGGACCTGTTCGGGCCCGCGCGAGGGTAAGCCGACCGCCGTCCACCCCCCACAGCCTCGTCGACCGCCGCCACTGCAAGAGCGCAGCTCGGTCGGGTATGATCCCATCGTGCACCCCCGTGCCCATGAGCCGCGAGGCGCATGCCCTCCGCACCCCAAATTAATCCGCTCTAGCTCCTCGACTTGACGTCCCGCCAGGCGACGCGGTCGCCCTCCACCACACACCGGCCCGCGCGCTCCAACAGCCCGATGCCCACCCGCATCCGCTCTACGACTCGCGAACCAGCCCGCTGGATACCGAAGGCGCGCGCCGTTTCCCGCAGCAGGTCGTCCATCGTCGTCGACAGGCAGCGCGACAGGACCCACGCGGCCGCGGCCGCGATCTCCTCGGGCGCGATCATCTCCGCCGAGCGTGCGTCGCCCGCGAGCGGCGCGCCGCGAACCGCGGTCCACGACTCCGGTGCCTGATCCGCACGCCACACGAACTCGTCGCGCACGACGACGTGCGCTGCCAACGCGCGAAGGTGATCCGCCATGCGGCTTCGAAGGCGGTCGGTGAGCTTGGCCCCGCCGAAGCTCGCGGTTACGCGTCGCGACAGCTCGTCTCGGTGAATGGGAGCCTCGACGGACAGGACCGTGAGCACGCGGTCTCGGACCTCGCTGGCGGCCAGCGGGTCGTGGATCGCGTCGGCGCCGAGCGACGACGCCACGAGCTCGGCCCTCACATAGGGAACCACTGGCGACGGCCTCGGCGTCTGGCTCGTATCGGCGTCGGGCAACGCGGAGACGGGCGTGGGCGTCACGACCTCTGCGACCGCGCCCGCGGCGGGCGTGAGAAAGGCCGCCGGCGGAGGAGGCGGCGGCAACGGGCCCTCGTCGATCGCGCGGCGCACCGCCTCGATGAGCCGTGCGATCTCCCGGTCCCGGGAGAACCACCAGTCGGAGGACCACACGCGGTGGAGTCGCCAGCCGAGGCCTTGCAGCACCTGATGGCGCAGCCGGTCGCGGTCGCGTGCCGTGGCAGCGGCGTGGTAGCTCGCGCCGTCGCACTCGATCCCGAGCGCGTAAACGCCCGGCTCGTCGGGGTGCACCACCGCCAGATCGATGCGGTAGGAGCCACAGCCCACCTGACAGTCAACGCGGTACCCTGCCGCGGTCAGTGCGTCATGCACCTGCCGCTCGAATTCGCTTTCGAAGTCATCCGTGCGCAACAGCGGACGAAGCATCGCGGTCCCGGTCCGCTCCGCGACGTACCGCAGGAACGACTTGAGGTGACGGGCACCGACGGCGGACGTGCGGGCGAGATCGATCTGGTCGTGCGTCAGCGTCGAGAAGACGCGCAGCTTGAGACGCGCGCGAGTGATGGCCACGTTGAGGCGGCGCTCGCCGCCGGTCCGGTTGAGCGGGCCGAAGTTCATCCAGACTCGCCTCGACTCATCGGGGCCATAGCCTACGCTGAAGAGGATCTCGTCACGCTCGTCCCCCTGCACGTTCTCGAGGTTCTTGACGAACACTGGCTCGGTCAGACCGCCCGCGAAGTGGGCCTCGATCTCGGCGCTCTTGCCCCGCGCCTCGTCGAGGAGATCCTGCACGAGGAGCTGCTGGGCCAGGCTGAACGTCACCACGCCGAAGGTCCTCTCGCGGGGCGAGGTCGCGCGGAGTGTCGCGACGAGGTAGGCGACCAGCGCCTCGGCCTCGGCGCGGTTGGCCCTCGTGGTGCCCTTCGCGTAGACCCCACCAGGCACCGGGTGCCACTCGACGCCGAGCTCGGCGACGCGCCCGCGCGCAGCCGGGAACACGTTGAGGCGGCCCTCGTAATAATGCTCGTTGCTGAAGTCGATCAGGGCTTCGTGGCGGCTCCGGTAATGCCAGCCGAGCATCTGCTGGGGCAGCCCCGCGGCGACGCTCTCGTCGAGGATGCTCTCCAGCTCCTCGACGTCGTTGTCGTCCACGGGCGCCTCCTCGGCGATTCCGCGCCGGAAGAAGCTCGTCGGCGGTAGTTGTCGGGAATCGCCGACCACCACGACCTGCCGACCGCGGGCAATGGCGCCGATCGCGTCATGGGTGCAGAATCTGCGACGCTTCATCGAAGACCACGAGATCGAAGCGGCGCCCCCCCGGCGGCAGGTACTGCGCAACCGACAGCGGACTCATCAGGAAGCACGGCTTGAGGCGCGCCGCGAGGTTGGGCAGCTCGGCGAGCAGGCGGCGAATCGGTAGGTGTCGGGCCTTCTTGCGGAGCTCGCGCTGGAGCTTTCCGGTCTCCGAGACCTCGGAGACCGTCCCCTCGACCTGCGGCAGGCGCGCCTCGAGAACCTCGGCGATGCGCTGCCGACCGAGCGCGAGGTGCTCATGATCCAGGATCCGGAAACGATCGACCAGGCGGTGCCGATCGGCGCCGTCGAAACCCCGCAGCGGCGGTTCGGAGTCGCGCATCGCGTCGACCCAGGCCTGAAGGAAGGACCGCTCGGCGCACGCCACGATGTCGCTGGCCCGGAGCGAGCCCGCCTGGTGTGCCGCGATGAGCGCGCCGGTGCCCCACTGTGCGAAGAGCGTGGCCTGCTTGCGGTACAGCGAGAACATGCGCAGCGCCGGCAAGCCCTCGTGCCAGCGCGAAAGGAGCGCGTGCGCGGATGACATGTACGTCGGGCTCACCTCTTCAGGCCACACGCCGGGGAGCGGAGCGATCGTGGGCAGCACCGCCGCCGCGCGGCGCCGCAATGTGGCCACCGCCTCCGCGAGCGCGCAGGCCTGCCGGAGAACGGCCTCGCGGCGCTCCGGAGACAACGCCGGATCGGCAAGCGCGACAACGCGGTCGAGCGAGACACGGTTCGAGGCCGCGTACCGGCGGAGCGCGATCCGGAGAGCCTCGGCGCGCGCCAGAAGCGGCGTCGGATCTTCGTGCGGTGTCCCCGACCAGAACCCACCGAAGGCGCCGACGAGCTTGGTGCGGTCTCCCGCGAGCTTTTCTTCGGTGCCCAGCGTCGAGCGGGCGAGGACCAGGTCCGCCGCGATTTGCCGGTTGTCGGGGAGCGATGCCCTCGCAATGGCCTTGAGCCGCGAGCGCGCCTTCCAGAGGAAGAGCCAGGTCAGCAGGAAAAAGCCCCCGGCCCAGCGCTGAAATAGCGCCCCGAGCCCAACGAGATCGACCTGATAGAGCGACTCCTGCCAGCGCGTCGCGAGCGCCTGCTGCGAGGCGGCCACGGTGCGCGAACGAATCGAGCCACTCGTGCAGCCTCCGGTGCAAGTCGACCGCCGTGGTCTCGTCCAGGAGGGGCCCAGGGATTGGCCCACACGCCGACGCGACGCCGAGCCCGGCCAGCTCGTCGAGCCCGGTGAGCGATGTGGCGTGCGGCACGCCCAACGTGGTCGCGAGCCCGCGACCTGCCTCGTCCGTGGCGGAGATCGCGGCGAGGGCGCCCTCAATCTCGCGTCGCAGCGCGTTCTCTCCCTGCGCGGACCACTCTGTCAACCGGGCGTCCCGGTAGGGGTGTGCCGAGATCGGGTCGACGTGCGGCGCGGATTTCGCGTAGGCGTCGGCTGCATCGAGGAGCCCGCGCAGATCTTCCTCCTTCGTCGCCGCCACAGCCTGGAACACGGCGTCGAGCTTCGGTGCGCCGGACAACGCCAACAGACGGGCGCTCGCCTGGTAGAAGGTCATCCCGAGCCGACGCGGAGCGTGGAGCGCCTGGACGTAGGCATTAAGCTCCGTGCGTAGCCGCGCGAGCTCGGAAGAGCGCTGGTGCCACAGCGGCGGGGCGGTACGCGTCGTGCGCCCGAGGCTCCGCCCGAAGGACTCGACGACATGGCGCTTTTGCGCCTTGTGGCTGTGTAGCTCGATGCAAAAATCGCCGAGCCCCGCCTGCTCCAGTCGCCGCCGTACGACATCGAGCGCCGCCATCTTCTCGGAGACGAACAGCACCGTGCGCCCCTCCGCCAGGGCCGCGGCGATCAGGTTGGCGATGGTTTGCGACTTGCCAGTGCCTGGTGGGCCTTGGAGCACGAAGCACCGCCCGGCGAGCGCCGAGGCGATGGCCGCCATCTGCGTCGAGTCGGCGTCGAGCACCACGGGGAGACGAGCTGGGGGAACGGCGTCGTCGAGCGTGCTCGGCTCCGTCGCTAGCGCCGGGTTGGGAAAGGGCGAGCCCTCCCCCGACGCGATGTGGCGCACGACCTGGCTCTCCAGGATCGCCGCCGCGTTTTCCCCGAGATTGCGCCACATCAGGAACTTGGTGAACGTGAAGAGCCCGAGCTGGACCTGCTCGGTGACCTCCCAGCGAGGCATGCCCTTGGTCGCATCGCGCACGGCGCGGAACATCGCCGGCACGTCGCGACCGTGGTCGTCGGCCTCGACATTGGCGAGCCCGCTCGAGATCCACGGAAAATCGCGCTGGAGCTTCTCGACCAGCGTGACGTTGGGGACCGCCTCCTCCGGGAGCCCTCGGAGGCGCACCCGCCGGGTGGTCCGCTGGTACTCAAGCGCGACCGGCACCAGCAACAGCGGCGCATAGCGAGGCTTGTCGGAGGACTCGGACTCGTACCAACGGAGCAGGCCAACCGCCGCGAAGAGCGTGTTGGCGCCGCCCTCCTCGAGAATCGGTGCGCGCGCTGCGATCGAGGTTGACCACCCGCGCCCGCATCTCCGGCTCGGGGAGCGGGCAGTGCACCACCCCGTGCTTCAGGTCCTCGAGGCGCCGGGCGTGCAGCTCCGCGTCGTCGGAGCGGGCCTTCGCCAGTTGGGCGTCACGCCCGTCGCGCGCATCGGCCACGGGCCGCGGCAAGATGTCGAAGACCTTCTCCTCTGCCAGGGCATCCTCGAAGAGGGCGGCGTCCGGGATCTCAAGCGCCAGCGCGCCGGCCGCGTCGGGTCGAAAGCTCAGCAACCGATTGCGAAGCGATAGGTCGAGGAGGCGGTCACGCCACTGCTTGAGTCGCGCCGCCACGGGATCCAGTGGAGGGCGCGCTGCGGGGGCGACGGGCTCGGCGAGCGGGAGCGCGGCCGCTTCGCGCAGCAGCGTCCGGGACTCAATCGAGCCCCGGGCCCCGGCGCGCTGAGCATCGGCTGGCGCATCGGTCACGAGCACCACCTCCCGCAGCGGAAGCGGCCGATAGCGGTCGAGGCGAGCGGTGCGCACATCGATTGCGAAGACGAACGCATCATCCCGCTCCAGCGCTTCGGCCCCCACCCGCCGGGCGACGGAGAACGGCGGCGCCGGGGTGTGTACAATCGTCGTGGAGTCGAAGAACAGAAGCTCGCCGAGCGCGGCGCGCGTGCGCAGACGCGCGGCGTCACCGACCACGCCTTCTGGGAAGCGCTCGTCGACGAGCCAGACGCCCGGGAATGCGTGCCCGCGAACGACGACGAGCAGCGGATGGAGGCCCATCTGCTCGAGGCAGGCCGCGGCGAGAACGGTCATGTCGAGGCAGTTGGCGAGCTGCTCGCCGAGGACGCGGTCCGGCATCCGGATCTTCTGGCCTGTCTCCTCGAAGCTCGCCGGGACTTCCGCGTACGAGATGCCGAAGCCCTGGAGCGCCTCGTACAGCGCGATCACCATGGCCGCGATCCGCTCGGCGGAGCGGCTCTGGTAGCCGTCGAGCGCGTTGTTGTCGGTGGCCCTGCCGAGGCGGTTCCGCACCTCGCGGAGGAGGAGCGCGACGACCGGATGGTTCGGTACGACGAACATCGCCAGGAGCGCCGGCGGCGCCCGCCCGCCGGGCCACTCGTTGTACGCGAGGACCTCGACCGGCCTCGTGCCCTCTACCAGCACACTCTGCCCGGCGGTGAGCTTCCACGCGATGGCGGCGCGTTCGGCCTCGGTGACGGCCCGAAGTCGGCCGGGGGTAAGGGGGATGTCGAGGACCCCGAGGTCGAGCGACTGGCCGCCGTGGATGGTGGGGATGGGGACGCGCACCGCGGCGCCGAGGTCGGGGGCGATCTCGAGGGAGAGCACGCCGCCCTCGAGCGGCGTGGGGGAGTCGTTGCGGATGACAACCGACGAGACAATGGGCACGCCGGCCTGCTCGAGGGCGAAGGTGAGCGTGCTGGCGTGGTCGAGCTCGAGCGAGATCGTCGGAGGGCTGGGGAGCGGGGTCATGTCAGGGGGCCTCAGGCGAGCGTGACTCTTTCAGCTTGTCGAGGTCGAACCAGCGGTCCGCCTGGAAACGCTCGAATCTCCACGGGTGGCACGTCAACAGGATGACCTGCAAGTCCCGCGAGGCGTCCCTCAGGATCTGCACCATCGACAGGAACCGCGCATCGTCGGTCCAACCCATCGTGTCGTCGAGGATCAACGGCAAGGAGCGCTTGTCCCGGGCCAGCACCCGCGCCAGCGAGAGCCGCACGATCACCGAGAGCTGCTCGCGCGTGCCGCCCGAAAGCTGCCCGAAGTCCTCCTCGGCGCCGCGGCGGACCACCTTGTCGAGCTTGAGATCGCGTGTCATCCGGATCTCGGTCCCGGGGCGTAGCTTGGTCAGGTACGGCGCCGCCTCCTTGAGGACCGGCGCGAGGAAGATGCGCTGCGACTCGGCGTAGGCGTCCTCCACGACGCGCGCCAGGAGACCCGCCGCGCGTGCTTCGCGCTCGATCCGCGCGAGCGCCTCCGTGGCCTCGAGCTGCTCGGCCTCCGCCTCCCCGAGCTCCTCGAAGCGACCCTCGGCGGCGGCGACCCCGAGCAGCGTATCGAGCCGCAGCGCGTCGTCGCTGAGCTTGCCGTGGCTCTGCTTCCACGACTCGATCGCTCCGTGAGCACGGCGCACCTCGTCCTGCAGAAGCTCGGGCGTGGCCTCTTCGAGCTCGGTCATCGCCGCTTCCGCGAGCGCGGCGGCCTGGTCTCGCGCCGACCGCGTGCTCGTGAGACGCTCGTCCAGGCCCGCGTCGCTCTCGACGCCCCGCGCTCCGTCGAGCTTCGCGACCACGAGCGCGTGGTGGGTCGCCTTCTCGGCGCGCGCCGCGCGGCACTCGCGGAGCAATCCTTCCAGCTCCGTCCGAGCGCGCTCGGCGCGCTCCGCGGCTCCGGCGGCCCCCTCCGCCGCCGTGTGCGCTTCCCGGAGTCGCTCGTCGAGCCTCTTCACGGAGGCATCGAGCTGGCCAACGTCGTCGCCTGCGTCACCCGGATCCGACCCGCTCCCGAGGGCGCCGGCCCGTGCCCTGAGCGCGTCGAGCCCATCGGGGGCCAGGCTGCCGAGCTGCTTGCGAAGCTCGCTGATCCGCGCGCCCAGCGTGAGCCCTGCGTGGACGCGTTTCTGGGCCGCGCCGACATCCGCGACGCCGGCGCGCGCCAGCGCCTCGCGCAGCCGACGCTCCTCCCCCTCCACGTCGAGATCGCCGCCGAGCTCACCGGGCAGGATCTCCCAGACGAGCCCGTCCACCGCGGGAGGTTTCACGGCCGACGCCACCGTCCACGCGCGCGTCGGCCCCTCGGCGACGGGCCCGGAGATCGCCCGCACCCGCGCCGCGAGGCGCTCGATCTCCGCCTCGGCCTCGTGCAGCGCTCGATCGAGCCTCTCGATGCGCGACAGCGCCTCGCGGGTCGCTGGGTTCTGCGCCAGCTCGACCTCGAGCTGCGCATGGCGCGACGACGCCCGCTTCGCCTCGGCCAGCGAATCCTGCGCTGCGCGGGTTGCCTTGCGCGCCTTATCGGCCTCGGTCCGGAGCTTCGCGACGCCCTGCGGCGCCAGCTCCGCGAGCCTCTGCTCCGCACCCGCGCGCGCCGCGTCGAGGTCCCTCCACGCCCGTGCCGCCTCGGCCGCCTCGGCCATGTTCGCGACACCGAGCGCCGCGAGCGACGCGGCGAGATCCTGTTCAGCCTGCGCGAGCTTGCCGCGCGACTTCGCCAGATCCTTGCCGCGCGGCTCGAACCGAAGCTCGGCGACGTCCTCGAGGACCACCGTCATGGCCTGCGTCACCGCGAGCGGCAACCGCGCGCCGGCCGCGAGCCGGTCCCCGGCCGGGCTCGCGCCGCGCAGGCGCAGATCGGCGAGCGCGACGATCTCGACCTGCGTGCCCATCGCGTCGCACGCCGCGCGCTGGACCGCGACGTCCTTCTCCTTCCGACGGAGCCCGTCCAGCGTGTCCTCTCCGAAGGGGTTGGCGGCGAGGGCGCCGGTGGCCGCGTCGCGCGCCTTCTCGGCGGCGGCGACGTCGGTCAGCGCCGCCTCCAGCCGCGTGCGATCGGCGTCGATTGTCTGGAGCTTCTGCTCGACCGCATCGAGCCCCCGGGGCGCCAGTGCGAGCTTCTTGCCGGCGAGCTCGGCGAGCTCCTCCTCGATCACGGCGCGCGCCGCGGCCCGGTCGCGCGCCACCTGCACGTCCCCCGCGCCCAGCGCGAGCAGCGCCTCGGCGAGCTGCGCGCCCAGCTTCCCCGCGTCCACCACCGCCTGCGCGAGACCCGGCCTCGCCGACTCGACCTCCAGCGCGCCGAGGCCCGGCACGTCGATCGTTGCGCGCACTCCGACCGACCGGACGATTGGCGCGCCCCCGACCGGATGGCAGACGATCCGTGTCCCCTCCCCGTCGAGGCGGGCACGGAGCGTCGCCGATTGGGATGCGAGGCCCGAGAGCTGCTCGAGCGTGCCCTCGTCGAGGGCCTCCGCGGCGTGCTGCGCGACGGCGTCGGAGAGCGCCCGCGCGACCTCCTCGGCCGCCTCGAGCTGCTTGCCCGCCCGCGTCGCCTCCTCGCGGCGGCGCGCGTGGTCCAGGCGGCGGGCCTCCGCATCGAGCGCCTCGCGCGCAAGGGCCGCCTCGTCCCGCGCTGCAGCGGCGGCCTCGCGCGCCGCTCGGGCATCGTCGGCCCGCGGCGCGAGCGTCTTCTCGAGCTCGGCGATCACCCCGTCGCTCTTCTGGATCTCCTCCGCCAGCCCCGCGACCTCGGCGGCGAGCGAAGTCCGGTCCTCTGCGCTCTTCTCTGCGGCGGCGAGCGACGCCTCCGCCGCCTCGAGCCGGCTCCTGGCCTCGCGCGCCCGGCTCTCGAGCCTCTTCACTTCGTCCGCCGCCGTGACCGCGGCGGCGTGCTCCCGCTGGAGGCGCGGCAACTGCCGGTCCTTCTCGCGGAGCTGCTCTCCCAGCGCCTCTCGCTCCCGGGCGAGATCCTCGACCTTGTGGATGGCCTGCCGGAATCTCGCGCACTCGCGCGTCCGCTGCGTCGCGCCGCTCGATTGCCGCCTTGTACTCGCCGGTCGGCTTGTCGGTGGCCGGCGTGAGGTAGCGCGCGCGCTGCTCGAGCACCGCCGTGCGGACGCGCTCGCCGTGCTTGCCGCCCATCATCTGACCGACCTGCCGGCCGACCGTATCCCAGAGATCCCCGCGCATACCCTCGTCGAGATCCTCGCCGGGATCCTGGTGCGCGATCTCGTCCTGGGTGACCCAGAGCAGCCCCCAGAGCCCCATGTCGCTCCGCTTGGCGCCGCGCTGGTTCGGCGGCCGCCCTTCGAGCCGGTGGAGCAACACCTCCTCGGCGCTGGAGCCCTGCTGCGCCGCTCCGCCGCCGGGCCAGCGCACCTCCACCACCGGCTTGACGAGGAAGCGCTTGTGCACGCTCACGCGCTCTCCGCCGATGTCGAGCTCCACCCACACCTCCGGCGCGTTGCTCGTCCCGTGCGTTTGCAGGGCCTTGACGTTCGCGTTCTTGGCGTCGTGCCGCTCGAAGAGCGCGGCACGCAGGGCCGCGACGAGCGTGGATTTACCCGCCTCGTTGCGCCCGCTGACGACGCTGACATGATCCGAGAACGGGCCGAACTCGACGCGCCCGGTGAGCGCTCCGACGTCCTGCACCGCGATGCTCACCAGCTTGACGCCGCGGTTCACGGTGCCTCCTTGTGCAGCCGATAGAGCAGCCGCAGCGCCCGCTCCCGCTCCGCGTCCGAAGCCCCCTCGATGGTGCCCTGCAGCCGGGCCACGACTTGCCCCATCCAACCCTCGCTCGGCAGGCTCGCCAGGGCGTCGGCGCCGAGGACGGTGTGGAGCTTCTCGTCGCGCACCCGCACGAAGCGAAAGCGGTCTTTTGCCTTGTCGAGGATCTCGATGTCGAGGCGGGCGCGGGTTGAGGCGTCGATGGTGCCGACCAGCGTCAGCTCGAGCAGCGTGGTGTCCTTGCGCGGGATCCCGTCGAGCAGGCGTTCCAGCCCGGCGAGGTCTGCCGCGCTGTCCAGGTTTATCTCCGCTTTCTTCCACGCGAAGCCAAAGACTTCCTGCGGCGTGACCCGCGGCACCGCGCCGGGGGCGTCGATCTCCACGACCAGCACCTTGCCCGGGTCCTGCTCCTTGAAGCGCGTGGCCTCGGGGGTGCCGGAGTACCAGGTGCGCTCGTCGATGGGCAGGAGGCCGTGCCAGTCGCCGAGGGCGAGGTAGTCGAGGCGCCCGCGGGCCGCGCGATCGATGGGGACCGCGTTGTGGATGGGCTCGTCGAGCCCGGCCATGCCCTGGAGGATCTCGAGGATGCCGCCGTGCGCGACGCCGATCCGCACGTGATCGGCGGGGCCGAGGTCGGGCGTCAGGTGCTCGGTGGCGTCGCCGAGGGTGTGGCGCTCGAGGAGCGGGCACGGAAGGAGGACGACGCCGTCACGGACGACGACCGGCTCCTGCGAGCCGAGGACGTGGACGTTGCTCGGGCACTCGCGGCGCCAGACGTCACCGCGGTAGAGCGCGTCGGGCGTGAACGGGTCGTGGTTGCCGGGGAGGAGGTAGACCGGCACCCGCATCTCGCGCATCGCGTCGAACGAGCGGCGCAGGGTGTCGGGCCGGAGGCCGTGGTGCTCGAAGACGTCGCCCGCCACGACGACGAAGTCGCACTGCGCCTCGCGGGCCGCGGCGCCGATGCGGTGGAGCGTGGCGAAGCGCTCGTTGCGCACGACGGCGCCCGCGTCGCCGGGGATGAAGTTGACGCGGAGGCCGAGCTGCCAGTCGGCGGTGTGGAGGAAGCGGATGGGGGGCATGGGCAAAGCGGGGCGGCATCTTCGGGGGCGGAGGGGGAGGATGCAAGGGCGGGGACGGGGCGCGGGGAAGTGGCGTCTCGCCCATTGTCGGAAGAAGCCTGCCGGGGCGTGGTTCGGACCGCCAAGCGGTTTGACAATGGAAAATGGTTGTCGACCCGCGTGCGACGACGCCAGGCGGCTGCGCCGCGACGCGCGGTAGGTGCCCAAATTTCACCTTCGACCCACTCGGGCGCGGCGCCGCGCGCATTCGGCAGACCCACCACGCCGTTCCGCTTCGCGCCCACCATCGCCGGCTGCGTGGTCGTGACGTCGAGCGAAGCCTTGCACATGCGGCAGCCTTGGCTTCGCGAGACCCTCGCGCAACGGAACGCCCGGCTCGCAGGCGAGTTCAGCGCCGACACAGGGTGAGCACGCGGCAGCTCTTGACGGAAGACAGAGGAGCTGTGTAACGTGCACCCGTGCGCGCGTCGTCTGAGCTTGAGAGTTCTATGACGGCCCCTCCACGGGGCGGGGGGAAAGGTCGCGTGGCGCCAGCTTCCGCGGTTTGCCTCACGCGGAGGTTCAAGGATCCGCAACCGCTTCCATCTCGCGTGGTTCGTCCGCTGACGCCTTCCACAGAACGCGCGACGAGACCAGACCGATACGTAAACGACCGGGTTGACGCGGTGTCGCCATGATCAAGAGTTGGCGCCTCGCCTGGAATAACGACTACCAGTACGTATTCGCGACCAAGCTTGCTGCCGATATGCTCGTCGCCTGGCTCAAAGGCAGACATGGCTCTCGCATGCTCGCGAACGAGCACTGGGAAGTAAGCGAGTGGGACGATATCGTTGTCGAGGAACATGATGGAACGTGCGTACATTACCAGGTGAAGCATCAGCACACGAATTTTGACCAGCGTTCCGCGGACGATGACGATGCTTCATTCAAGAATCCGAGCCCCTTGGATAAACTGTTCATGAGCCTCGCGGAGGTATCCGCGAGTCCGGCCTGGGATGGTCGAATCGAGGAACGTTCTCGACGCTTTGCGATTGCGTTGCCCTCCGAGAATCTGCTGGTGAAGAAGGCGCTTACGCTGAGGGACGTTCGGGAATTTATTGGAGCATGCCACAAGCATGGACTGGACCCGGCTTCCGTGACCGATATGGTGTCGACTGATGGTCCAGCTCGACTCACGGTCGCCTGGCTCCGCAACTGGTGCAACTTCGCTGATGCTGCTCACATGCTGCGCGCCCTGCGTTATGTTCAAATTCTGACGATTAGATCGAGGGACGATCTGGAGACAGATACGGAGACCGCACTTCGGGATGTGTTCGAGCGGCCCGCTGATGTCCGTACTGCAATCTACCACTTCATCAAAGATAACGCGTACCCCGCCCAGCAGACGACGCCACGCTTGTTGCTCAGGCAAAGGCAAATTTCAGATAACCTCGGGACTACTTATCGGCGCTGGGTATTGTATCGGCACGACGCGCCTGGCCCGGGTTGGTCCTTCGCGGGGACCCTTGCGACACAATGGGAAGGTCGAGCGCAACCCGAAGAAGTTGTCGGCTCGCTTTGGAACAGCAACGCAGCCGCGCGCGAGCTGCGCATCGGCGCGGAGCCGTACGACTGTCCGCTGCGGCGCGCGCTCTTGCGGCTGGCAGTGCACGCGGAAAAGTATCAGACCGAAGTTCGCCTTACCGAGCACGATCGGTGGCGACAGGCCCTGCGTGCATGGACGGGGGGCACATTGGGTCTCAGAGCGAACGACGACATCGGAGCGAACTGGCAAATCTATGCGGACACGTCGACGCCAGTAGATCGTTACCAACTGGAGGACGCGCCGGCCGTGCGCGCCGAGGCGGCGGAACTCACGCGCTCGATGGATGCGCGTACCTGGGAAGAGGTAAAACGCACCGTCGGCAAGCAGATCTCCAATTATGGATCTCACGAGCTGAGCGATGCGATGCACGAAACCTGGAGCCGATGGTGTACTACGCTCGATAACGATACTAAAAAGAGAGAGCGACTGATGGCCCAACTGTTGATGGCAGAAGCGGAGCGGGCTCTCCACGTATGCACCGACATGCGGATCGGGCCGCGGACAGCAGATCTACTGACGGACGGGCTCATGCTCAGCCTGGCCCTAGTTGTGGCCCTCGACCCTGACGAGGGAACGTGGGAAACGATGAACGGCAAACCGATGCACTCGATCGCTTTGGTTCGATGCGCAAATCTGGAACGTTCAGCGGGCAGCAGTTTGGAGGTGGACCAGCAGGCCAGCCAATTGTTGTCACGCGAGAAGGCATCTGTGGTGGTGCTTTCCGGCACCTCTGCCTCCCCTCACGATCTGCTGCCTCAGACCCTCGATCGTGACAGTTCTGCTCAACTGAGCCTGAGCGACTTGCGCATTCCTGAGGCAGTGTTTACGGCGTCGCTGCGCGTCAACTTCCGCGGAGACTTGGAGGCGCTTCGCTCCCGGTTGAAGAAACAGAAGGATTGCTACGCGGAAGCCCGTGACAGACTCCTTCAGGAGAGTCAGGCGGAGGCGCTCGTTGCCTAGTGATCTCGTTCGGTTCCATCCGCGTCCGCGCCGACGGTCGATTCGCGATTGATGACAGCTCCGATGATGCGGCTAGGAGCTTCGTTGCTCTTTGTTCGGTATCGGCACTGGAGCCCGAAGCGCTGCGTCTTCGGCGCCTTCACCGTGAGCATGCGGGTTATCGTACATTGCTATTCGCGGTGCTCACCACGAAAGACAGCTATGGGCAAGCATTGCGCTGGGCTGCCGAGGTCCGGCAGATGTTGCCTGATCCGGAAACCGGCGATCTCTACCTTGTGCTTTCAAATCCCGGCTCAACGTTTTTTGACGCCGATGCGATTGAGGCGAATGAGCATTTTTGCAGAAAGCTAGTCGTTCGCAAAGGCGAATCCACCGATGAATTTTGGATCGTACATTCCTGGCTCGTATGGCGTCCCCGGCGACTTCGGCAGTGTCCGCTCTGGGGGATCCTCTCACCGCGGCGCTCGCGGAGGTTGCGCACACGCAGGGGCTACCAGAGTCCACCGTGCGAGCCTGGCGCGCTACTCTTGCCTCTGGCGCCGCTGGCGGCAAGGATCTCGCTGAAGCCCTCCGGCAAGCGTGGCTTGCGGGAAAGGTTGGGGCATGATGTTCCTCACCGAGCTGGAGTTGTCCGACTTTCGCCGTATTGGCGCAACCCTGGTAATTGCTCTCCCGCCCGAGCCTGGCGCAACTATTCTGGTTGCGCCGAATGGCACGGGGAAGACATCGATTTTTGAGGCAATCGAACTGGCGCTAACGGGTGCCGTTCGCCGGCTCGGCGACGCCACTGAGACGCTCATCCGCGAGGGGCGCCCCGCTGCGAAGGTCCGAGCACAGTACGGCGAGGCACATGTGACGGTTTCCGTCGTGCGAGGGGCGCAACACCCCATCAAGCAGGACGGTGATCCCGCTGCGATCCTTGGCGCTGCCGCAGGCGTAGAGGTGGCCACGCTGTTGCGGCTAACCCACCTTATGGATCAGGATGAGCGCGGGTGGTTTGTTCGGGCAAGCCGTGAGGCCGGTGGGGGCAAGCTCGCGGCTCTTCCCGCCGTTCGCGATACGCTCGCTGCTTCAGGGGCGCTGTCCAAAACTCGGCAGGCACTGAGCACCTTTCTAAAGGAAGCCGACGATGCCAAGCAGAAGGCACAGGATTCCGTTCGCGAATGGAGGCGACTAATTGGAGCACGTGATGATGCACGTCGGGAGCTTGAAACCGAGCGACCTCTTATGGAAGCGGGTGCGCTTCGGCGGAGCTCCTCGGATCTCGCATCGTCGCCCTGGGGCGACCCCACTGCTGTGGGCTCGGATCCGACTCCCGCGGCTCTCCAGGCGGCGGCTAGCGTGCTGGATAAGCGGCTAGTCAATTTTGTTCATGAGCTCGACCACAGGCGTGTCGCGCTCGAGTCGCTGGATGGACTTGTCGAGCATTTTGAAGCCCTCTTGCAAGAGGAGGGTGGTGCGAAAGCGATTCTCGACGCGTCACTGACCTCGCGCGGAGCATCCTTGGAAGCGCGCGACAAGGCGAGAGAGACGCTGCGAAACACCGAGGAGAAGCTGCACGCGATGCCAGCGGGACGCCGCGCTGGTAAGAGCGGGCCATGAAAGGCTTGTTGCGTTCTCCGAGGCCCAACGCGCCTACACGACGCGGCGAGAAGAGCACGAGCAGGCGGCACAAGCTGCTACGGCCGCGGCAGCACTGCTCGCCGTTGCCGAGGGGCGGATTGCCGATTCTCAACGCTCTCTGTCTCAGCTGGCGCAGTTCCGAGCTAGGGAGGCCGAACTGGCTCGTGCTACGGCCGAGATCGAAAGTGCCAAACGGGCGCTGGCCCAGTGGACCAAGGCCGAGGCCGATCGAGACCTTCTCAAACCGCGAATGACAGCGATGAGGGCGCTGCTTGAGGTTGCTCAAGTGCGGGTGGCGACGTGTAATGCGAGCCGCCGCGCACGGCAACAGGTTGTCGATGAATTGCGTGGAGAGCTGCAACAAGTTGTTGGCTCGGCCGACCGCTTGAAAGTGGCTGTGGCGGCGGTGGCGTCTAACCTGGCTCCGAGCGAGGGCACCTGTCCGGTATGTCTGTGGCCGCACGGCGCTATTGAACTGCAGCGCAGACTCCAAGAGGCGCTCTCCACCATCAGTCCGTTGGTTGCTGGCATTCAGTCCCGGCTAGCCGAGGCCGAGGCGCACCTTCAGGCCGCGTCAGATGCCGTTCGCGACGCAGAAGTCGGTTGCGCCAAAGCCACGGAGGATGTGAGCCGAATCGTTGCTGAGAGCGAGGCTCTAGACAACGTCATCCAAACGGCTCGCGGTACCCCGTTGCTCGCCGCCGTCGAACACGATGCGGCCAGTCACGCCATCGAAGTGCGGCTCGCGACGATCGGGCGCGAAACTGTCACGCTTCATGACGAACAAGGCACTGCCCCCCGTGAAGACGAGGTGCGGGCGGCGTACGCGGGCGCGAACGCCGAGTATGCCGTAGCGCGCGAGGCACTCACAAGCGCGCGAATTGCGCTCGACGATGCCGAGGCACGCCGGGCGCAGGCACAGAGCCGCTTGGAGGAACTTGCGACAATGCAAGACCTCGCAGAGTCGCCTGACGAGGGCGAATCTAGCCGGAACGTCACGGTGGCCGAGCAAGCGGTTGCCGCTGCACGAGCGAACCAAGAGACGCAGGCGAGAGCGCTTGCTGATGCCGAGGCAATCCTCGCCCGAGCCGAGCAAGAGGTGAACCGGCAGCAGACTGCGGTTGCAGTCATCGCCGGTCGACTGCGTGATGCAATTTCAAGCTGGAGGAAGGTCACCTTGGAAGGGGTGCCTGCGGCTGCTGGGCTAGAGCGGGCTAGGCTGGAAGCCAGTGCTTCAAGCGCTGCAGCCTCGGCCGCTCGCGCGCGAGTGGACGTTATTGCTGTTGAGGTAGCACGCTGGGCCACCGCCGAGCGATTTCAGGGCATCGACGCGGAAATCTCGCGTCAGCTCACGGCCGGGGAGGATGAGGCTACACGGGGCGAGCGACTCTCCGCTAAGGAAAAAGACGCTTCTCGTGCCTATGACGACGCGAGTGATGTCCGTGCTGCCATGGAAAAGCTCGCGGAGGCGCTCAAGACGCGGATCGAGACGTTTCACGCCGCTGTCATCGAACCGGTGATTCCGACACAGCAGGCTCTGCTTCGCCGGATGGTTCGGGAGCGCCGGTTCGAGAAGGCTACGGTCGCGTTTCAGCAGCGCTACAATAAGCAGCTAGCCGAAATCGAGGTGCCCCTCAATGGGATCCCAACGCCCGTTGGCCTCGTCGCGAGCGAGGCCCAGGCCACTGAGGTGCAGCTATCGTTTCTGCTGGCGCTTGCACTCAGTCATCGCTGGTGCGGCTGGCGCGCGTTGCTGCTCGATGACCCGACGCAGCATCATGACCTGATTCATGCGTCCGCAGTATTCGATGTGCTGCGGGACTTCGTCGCCGACCACGGATTTCAGTTGCTGCTCGCTACCCATGATGCTGGCCAAGCGCGGTTCTGGAGCGCAAACTCAGAAACGATGGACTTCCGACCCGTGTATACAAGTTGATTCCGACCAGCGATGGCGTTAAGGCGGAGGAGTGCTGAGGGCAGCGCTTGTCCCCCGATTGGCCTTGCCGGCGCCTCCCCAACGTCATCACTGCCGCCCGCCGCTGTGCCGCCGCGTCGGCGGCGACGAGACCGACGGCCGCATCAAGCCCGTTGTTGCCGGACTGGATCCGTGTGGCCGGGTGCGTGTGCGGTCGCGAGCTCGACCGCAACACCCGCGCCATGCACACCACACCGCCTCCATGCGAAGCGATGCTTGCGTCTTGTAAAAAGGAGCGGCTCCCGAGGGAAGAAACGCCCGCGCCCTGGGGAGCAAGAGCCGAGCCATGTGCGGCTTCGTCGCGTCCCTGCGGAGCGACCGCGGTTCTTTGTGACGTGGAGCGGCCCCTTTGGGACACGACGCTCGCGCCCCGAGTAGCGACGCGGGCGCTGAGGGAAGCGCCCCCGGCGCTCGGTGAAGAGGAGCAGCTCCCGTGGGCGGCGCCCCCGGCGCTCGGTGAAGAGGAGCAGCTCCCGAGGGCAGCGACGCCGGCGCTCTGTGAAGAGGCGCAGCTCCCGTGGGCAGCGACGTCGGCGTCGACGGCAGCGCCGCCCGCGCTCTGTGAAGAGGACCGGCTCCCGAGGGCAGCGCCCCCGGCGCTCTGCGAAGAGGAGCAGCTCCCGAGGGCAGCGGCGCCGCCGCCGAGGGCAGCGACGCCCGCGCTCTGTGAAGAGGAGCAGCTCCCGAGGGCAGCGACGCCCGCGCCGAGGGCAGCGACGCCCGCGCTCTGTGAAGAGGAGCAGCTCCCGAGGGCAGCGACGCCCGCGCTCTGTGAAGAGGAGCAGCTCCCGAGGGCAGCGACGCCCGCGCTCTGTGAAGAGGAGCAGCTCCCGAGGGCAGCGACGCCCGCGCTCTGTGAAGAGGAGCAGCTCCCGAGGGCAGCGACGCCCGCGCTCTGTGAAGAGGAGCAGCTCCCGAGGGCAGCGACGCCCGCGCCGAGGACAGCGACGCCGGCGCTCTGTGAAGAGGAGCGGCTCCCGAGGACAGCGATGCCGGCGCTCTGTGAAGAGGAGCGGTTCCCGAGGGCAGCGACGCCGGCGCTCTGTGAAGAGGAGCGGCTCCCGCGTGCAGCGACGCCGGCGCCCTGCGAAGAGGACCACCTCCCGAGGTCAGCGACACCGGCGCTCTGTGCAAAGGAGCAGCTCCCGAGGGCAGCCCCCCCGGCGCTCTGTGAAGAGTGCCCCTCGACGCGAAGAGCAGGTGGCCGTAGAATCCCCGCACCCTTCGCCCGGCGCCTCCGCTTCGATGCCCACCTTCCTCGCCCTCGACTTCGAGACCGCCGACCATGGCCGCGACAGCGCCTGCTCCATCGGCCTCGTCCGCGTCGAGGCCCGCCGCGTCGTCGCCCGCGAGCACCGCCTCATCCGCCCGCCGCGCCGCGCCTTCGCGTTCACGGGCATCCACGGCATCGCCTGGTCCAACGTCGCCCAGGCCCCCACCTTCGCCGCCGTCTGGCGCTCGCTGGCCCCGCTCCTCGCCGGCGCCGACTTCTTCGCTGCCCACAACGCGGGCTTCGACCGATCGGTCCTCCGCGCCTGCTGCGACGCCGCCGGCCTCGCGCCGCCGGCGCTCCCCTTCCAGTGCACGATGAAGCTCGCCCGCGCACACTGGCAGCTCCGCCCGACCACGCTGCCCGACGTCTGCCGGCACCTCCGCATACCCCTCCGCCACCACGACGCGCTGAGCGACGCCGAGGCCTGCGCCCGCATCATGCTCGCGCTGCCGACCTGAAGCGCCGCTCACCCGTCTCCCCAGAGCGCCTCTCTCAGCCCCGACGCCCGGTCTATCCGCCGCTTCACCCCCGCGGCCAGCACGCCGGCGTCGCCGAACAGGATCACTTGCTGCCTGGCCCGCGTGACCGCCGTATAGAGCAGCTCCCGCGACAGGATCGGCGAGACCGCCTCCGGCAAGAGCACCGCCACCCGGTCGAACTCCGAACCCTGGCTCTTGTGGATCGTCATCGCGAACGCGGTCTCGTGCGGGGGCAGGCGCGCCGGCGACAGGCGGCGGAGCGAGCGATCCGACGATGCGAAGACGGCGCGCAGCGAGTCGCCGGTGCCCTCTTCTTCGAGCAGCAGGCCCACGTCGCCGTTGAAGAGGCGCACCTCGTAGTCGTTGGCCGTGATCAGCACCGGGCGGCCCGCGTAGCGAGCGCCCGTGCCGTCGAGCAGGCCGGCCGCGACCAGGGCTCGCTCGGTCAGCGCGTTGGTGGCCTCGACGCCGTGAGGCCCGCGGCGGTGCGCGCACAGGACGCGGAAGCGATTGAATGCCTCGAACCGGGCCATGGGCCGGGCGGCCTCGAGGTACCCGCGATAGCCCTCGACCAGCGTGCGCGCGAGCTCGTCGCCGAGCGCGGAGCCGGCGGGCAGGGGGCGGAGGGCGACGTCCGGATAGTCTCCAGAGGCGAGGATGCGATGGACCGAGGCGGCGTCCCCGGCGTTGATGGCGCGCGCGAGGACGCCGATGCCGCTGGTCTCGCCGTAACGGTAGCTCCGCGTGAGGTGGGCGATCGAATCCCACACGCCGGGCTGCGCGGGCGGCGAGGCCGCGGGCGGCGGCGGGTCGCCGGAGATCTCCGCGATCCGTCGCGCGAAAGAGGCCGAGAAGCCGCGCCCGTCCTCCGCGTTGCAGATGTCGCCGAGCACCGCGCCCGTGTCGACCGACGCGAGCTGATCGCGGTCGCCGAGGAGGATGAGCCGCGCGTGTCGCGGCACGGCGTCGACCAGGCGCCACATCAGCGCGAGATCGACCATCGAGGCCTCGTCGACCAGCACGACGTCGGCGGCGAGCGGGTCGTTGGCGTCGTGGCGGAAGCGGGTCGATCCGCCCGGGAGCGGGCGCAGGCGGCGATGGATGGTGGAGGCGTCCTCCGGGATGTCGCGCTTGATCGCGTCGGCGCAGGCGAGCCTCGCCTTGGCGGCGCGGATCGACTCGGTGAGGCGCGCGGCGGCCTTGCCGGTCGGGGCGACGAGCGTGATGGCCGGTCGCGGGCGCCCGGCGGCGGCGCTCTGCTCGACGAGGAGCGCAAGCAGCTTGACGACGGTCGACGTCTTCCCGGTCCCGGGCCCACCGGAGATCACCGCGAAGCGGCGGAGCACCGCCATGGCGGGGGCGCGGCGCTGATCGGAGGCGCCGGCGTCGCCCGGCCCGCGCGGGAACAGGCGATCGATGCCCTCGCGGAGCCGCGCCTCGTCGATGCCCTCCGGGGCGACGGCCGCCCGCGCGCGGAGCTCTCCGGCGAGGCGCTGCTCGTATTGCCAGTAGCGGCGCAGGTAGAGCCGCCCGCGCGCGCGGTCGAGGACGAGCGGGCGCGCCGCCTCGCCGTCGCCGACCAGCGCGCACGCGTCGAGCGCGGAGAGCCACGCGTCGAGCGCCGGCCAGCGGAGGCCGGCGCCCGGGGCGGCGAGCGGGACCTGGATCTCGGTGCCCGCGACGCTCGCGAGATCGACGCACACGTGCCCGTCGCGCGTCCTCCGGCTGGCCAGCGCCGCGCCGAGCAGCACCTCGCCCGGCGCGCCGCCGATGAGCCGCGCCATGGCCAGCGCGAAGTGCTCGTCGATGGGCGAGAGCACGCCGAGCGCCGCGAGGTCGTGGAGGAGCGCCGTCACGCCGCCGCCTCGCCGGCGAAGAGGGCGGAGAGGGCCTCGATGAGCGCGCGCGGGGGCTTGTCGGTATAGACGCCGGTGCTCGCGCCGCGCTCGGGCGCCATCCCGCGAACGAAGAGATAGAACACCCCGCCGAAGTGATCGTCGTACTGGTAACCCGGCACGCGCTGCCCGAGGTAGCGGTGCAGGGCGACGGCGTAGAGGTGGTACTGCAACACGTAGTCGTGGTGCGCCATCGCCGCGCCGATCCGGTCCACGGCGTAGTCGGCGGGCGAGGCGCCGAGGAAGTTGGATTTGTAGTCCACGAGATAGAACCGGCCCTCGTGCTCGAACACCATGTCGATGAAGCCGCGCAGGAACCCTTCGAGCGGCGCGAACGGGAGGCGCCGCAACTGCTCGGCGTAGCCGGCCGGCACGGGGGCGCGCGCGTGGCGCGCGAACGCGTCGGCGAGCGCGCTGCGGGTGAGGAGCTGTCGCCGATCTGCGGTCGGGCCCGGGCGCGCCTCGATCGGAAAGAAGAACGCGAGCTCGTTCAGCCGCTCGTCCCGGCGCACCTGCTGGAGCTGGAGCGCGGTCCCTCCGGGCGCGGAGAGCGGCGTGGCCAGCACCTCCCGTACCGCGGAGGTCAGCACCTCCTGCCACTCGGTCACTGGGAACCGGAAGCGCGCGAGCTGCTTGGCCACGCAAGCGCCGATCTCCGCCTCGGAGGCGGTGAAATCGACGAGCTCGAAGATCCGGTGGATCAGCTCCCCCGGGCGAGCGCCGCGCGGGAACGCGTGCAGCAAGACAAGGGGTCCGGGCACGGCGGCGGGCGGCGTGTCCGCGGGCGCGTCGAGCACCGCGCCGGCCTGCCGCGCGTCGCGATCGCGGCCCTCCGCCTCGGCGCTGCCTGCCCCGACCAGCGCCGAGAAGCTGCTCGTTCGCCAGGCGCGGTCGAACGCTCGGGTGATCGCGCGACACTCGAGCTCGGCGGTGTCGCTCGCGGGCACCGTGTACGGCGCGCCAGCCTCGATCGAGACAGCTCCTCGACGCCGATCGATCCCGGCGCTGCCTCGGCCAGGGCGTAGAGCTCGACGAGCATGGCCTCGTCGTCGAGGCCGGGGACGGCGCTCCTGTCGCCCGCCTTCCCGGTCCCCTGGATGCGATCACGCGTGGCCTCGAAGAGATCGCCGCTCGGGGCCGGCGGCTGGTGGAGCAGGTAGCCGAGCGGCGATGTCGCCGCGTCCTTGAAGCTGCCCCAGACGACGGCGACCTGGTGCTTGGCGCGCGTGAGCGCGACGTAGAGGAGGCGCAGGTTCTCGGCCGCGGCCTCGCGCTCGGCGAGGAGGCGGTGCGCGTCGACGTCGGGCGAGCCGAGGTCGAGCGTGTGGCGCAGATCGTTCTCCGGATCGTGGAAGCGCAGCGCGCCCTCGGCGTCCTGGCCGAGCAGCTTGCCGTCCCACAGGTGGGGGCAGTACACGATCGGGTACTGGAGCCCCTTGCTCCTGTGGATCGTGCAGAGCTTCACGGCGAGGTCGTCGCTCTCCAGCCGCACCTGCGCGGCCTCGGCCCCGAAGCGATCGCGGGCCGCGGGGTCGCGCCGCATCGCCGCGAGCCAGCGGAGGAGCCCGGCCGGTCCGAGGTGCTGGCGCGATGACACCGTGTGGAGCAGCTCGACGAGGTGGAGCACGTTGGTGAGCCGCCGCTCGCCGTCGACGAGGCGCAGGAGGCGCGGCGCGACGCCTTGCTGGTCGAGGAGCTGCCGGAACGCGCCGACGAAGCCGTGATCCTCCCAGCGCTTGCCCCACGCTCGAAAGCACAGGATCCAGCGATCCCAGGCGGCGTCGTCGCCCTCGAGGGCGTGGATCTCGGCGCGCGTCGAGCCCGAGGAGGCCCGTGGCGAGCGCGAGCCGCACCGCGCCGCCGCGCGCCGGCGTGACGAGCGCGGCCATGATCTGCTGAACCTCGAGCGCCTCGGGGGCGTCGAACACGCTCGCGTCCCCCTGGAGCACGCTCGGCACGCGGAGCTCGCGCAGCGCCGCCTGGACGGCGACGGCCTGCCGGTTCTTGCGGACGAGCACGGCGACATCGCCCGCCGAGACGGCGCGCCCGTCGATGGTGGCGCCCGATCGCAGGAGCCGCGCGATGTCGGCCGCGATCGCGTCCGGCAGGTGCCGATCGGCCCAGCCCTTCGCGATCGGCGCCGTCGCGCCGGGCTCGCGGCGGGCGAAGAGGATGCGCAGCTTCGATGCGCTCGCACCGCCGTCCTGGAGCCGCTCGGTGGCGTCGGGGGCCGGCTTCACCGGAGCGAAGGCGATGTCGTCGAGGAGAAACGGAGCGGTCGCGCGGGCGAAGACGGTGTTGACGGCGCGGACGAGGGACGGGTCGGATCGATGGTTGGTGTCGAGCGTGGCGCTGTGCCCCCGAGCGTCGCGCGCCGCACGCAGGTACGCGAAGACGTCGGCGCCACGAAACGAGTAGATGGCCTGCTTGGGGTCCCCGATCAGGAACATCCCAGGCGCGCGCCGGCGCGCTCGGCGCCATAGATGGCGCGGAAGATCCGGTACTGGACGGGGTCGGTGTCCTGGAACTCGTCGATGAGGGCGACGCGATACGTGGCGCGGACCGCCTGGGCGAGCGCCGACCCGCCCGGGCCCTGGAGCGCGCGATCGACGAGCTGCAGCAGGTCGTCGAAGCCCTGGGTGCGGGCCGCCTCCTTGCGGCGCGGGAGCTCGCGCCGCGCGAAGTCGACGAGCTCGCGTCGGAAGGCGAGCATGCGGTTCACGACCGCGCGCTTCGCGGCAACGGCCGCGGTCTCAGAGACGTCGCAGGCCGCGAAGAAGGGATGGGACGGCGCGCTCTGGCCCTTCTTGAGACCGTCGGCGACGCCTGCCGTCGTGAAGCGAAAGAACCGGTTGAACGAGGCTAGCTGGGCCGCGCCTCCCTCGGCCAGCACGCGCGTCCATCGCCTCGGCCCAGTCGGGGATCCACGCCGCTCGGTACTTCTGGCCCGACAGCGTCCCGAGGATCTGCGATCACACGGGCTCGCTCCGGGCGCCAGATCGCGGCGGCGGCCCGCGCGGCGGCGGCGAGCGCGGCGTCGGCGGCCTCGACCGCCTCGGCGGCGCTCGGCGCCGGGAGGATCGGCATCTCGGGATCGGCGACGCCGAGCCTGGCCAGCGTGATAGGCTCGTCCGGGCTGATCCCCTCGGCGAGGACGTGGCGCACCCAGTTCGGGGACGCATCGTAGAGCGCGCCGGCCCAGTAGTCGGAGACGACCTCCTCCAGCAGCCGATCCTGGTTGGCGACGCAGCTCGGCGGCCTCGCTCACGCCGCTCTCGAAGGCGTGGTTCTGGAGGATGCGCTGGCAGAGCGCGTGGATGGTGAAGATCGCCGCCTCGTCGAAGCCCCGCAGCGCGGCCTGGAGCCGGCCGCGAGCGCGCACACGGTCGGCGGCGCCGGGGGTCGTGCAGGAGCGCGTCCTCGCCGGCACCGTCGAGGGCCGCGAGCACGCGGCAGAGGCGGCTCCGGATGCGCTCGCGCAGCTCGGCGGTGGCGGCGGTGGTGAAGGTGACGACGAGGATCTGGCCGATGGTCAGATCGCGCTCGAGGAGCAGCCGAACGAAGAGCGAGGTGATCGTGTGGGTCTTGCCGGTGCCGGCGCTGGCCTCGATGAGACCGCCGTCGAGCTCGACCCTCAGCGCATCAAGCGTCCGCATGCGCCGGCTCCTCGCGGTGCTCGATCAACGGCCCGAAGACGCCCTCGGCCAGCTCCGCGAACGTGGGCTCCAAGGGCTCGCCGAGACCAGGGTCGCCGACGAGCTGGAGCCCGGGGTCGACCGGATCGCGCCCGCCGAGCACGCGGGCGACGGACGGGTCCTCGGCCTCGCTCGGCGCGCCTGCGGAGCCGCCCCTGGGCTGGAAGCTCTTGCGCGCGTCGGCCGCCGCCTCGTCCTCCGACTTACCGCCCCGCCGGGCCTTGGCGTAGGCGCGCGACGCCTCCGGGAAGAAGCGGAGTGGGAGCATCTGGCCGACGCGGTACCAGCGGACCAGATCGGCGAGCCGGGCGCGCGCCTCGCGGGCCTCGATCGCGCCGAGGCGGACGACCTTCGCCGCGCCTCTCTCCTTGTCGCGCGCGATGAGCACGCTCTCGCGCGGGTCGCCGGAGGCGGCCACGCACTGTAGCGCCAGGTGGTGGATCCACATCGAGAGCTCCGCCGATGCGTTCGCCCTCCCGAAGCGGTACGCGAGCCGCCCCTTCGGCCACAGATCGCGGATCCAACCCGTCACGCGCTCGCCGTCGAGGCGCAGATCGACCTCGCGCGGGTCGAGGCGCTCGCCCTCCTGGTGGGCGCGGACGGCGACGGCCATCTCGTCGATCTCGGGGAGCGCGCGCTCGTAGCGGCAACGGCCCACCGCGCCGAGCGGCAGGACGCCGCTGGCGCGCACGAGGTCGTAGGAGGCGACGAGATCGTCGCCGTCGAGGGCTCGCGCGAGCAGGTCGGTGCCGAGCTTGTAGTCCTCGAGGGCGTCGAGGGCCATCGGCTCGCGATCGAGCACGTCGGCCTCCGTCTCGTCGAGCCAGAGGCCCACCCGTTCGCGCAGGAAGGCCCGCATCGGGTTCTTGAAGAAGCGCGCGAGCTCGTCGAGCGTGACGGAGGCGCTCGCCTCGGCGGGCGCCGGGTAGCCGGCGAGGGACGAACGCCGGGGCCTCGGCGCGCGGATCCCTTCCGAGGAGCGCGCGGGCGCCGTCGCGATAGCGCGCGGCATAGCTGAAGATACGGGCGTCCCCGCCGGTGCGGAAGTAGGAAGGGCTGAAGGGCTGCAAGGGGTGGACGACGACGACGTGCCGGCGCGCGGCGTCGGGCTCGCTGCCGGCGAACGACTCGTCGAGCACGTCGAGCAGCTCGCTGACCACGACCGCCGGCGGGATCTCGGCGTTGTCCTTCATCGAGCGGCCCACGTACGTGAGCAGCAGGCGCGAGCGCGCGGAGAGGATGGCCTCGAGGAAGAGGTAGCGATCCTCGTCGCGTGGCGAGCGATCGCCGCGCCGCGGGTGCTTGGCGACGAGATCGAAGCTGGGCGCGCGCCTCTGGCGAGGGAAGGCGCCGTCGTTCATGCCGAGCAAGCAGACGACGCGGGACGGGATGCTCCTCATGGGCAGGAGCGCGCAGACGGTGATGCCGCCCGAGAGGAAGGCGTGCTCGCCCCCGGGCTGGGAGATGGAAGCGTGCGCCTCCAGCCCGGCGCGGACGACGTGGAGCGAGACGGGCTCGTCGAAGCCGGCGGCGTGGGCTTCCTCCGCCAGATCGAAGAGCGCCCCGCGGATGGCCTGGAGCTCGTCGGCGCCGTGGTCGCGTTCGGCGATCATGCGGTCCAGCGCGGCGCCGAGCGCGTCGCGCCAGCCCTCGATCGTGCGGGGGTCGCCGAGCGATCGCTGCACGTCGAAGAGCGCCTCGCAGAACGAGGCGAGGCGGCCGAGGAGGTCGGCCTCGCCGCCCTCCACGTCGTCGAACGGGAGCGTGTCGCGGAAGAGCACGCGCCCCTCGCCCGGCATCGCATAGCCGAGCAGGAGCCGGTCGAGGCCGAAGCGCCAGGTGGTCTCCTTGAACGGCGGCTGCTGGAAGCTCGCGCGGTGGGCCGCGTCCACGCCCCAGCGGACGTTGGCCCCGATCACCCAGCCCCGCACCGTGTCGAGCTCGTCCTCGCCGATGGTGAACTTGTCGCGGATCGCCTCGCGCCCGAGGAAGCTCGAGCACCGCGCCGGCGGTGATCCGACCCGCCGCCGCGTCGAGGAGCGCGAAGAAGGCGTCGGCCGCGGGGCTCTCTGCGCGCAGGCCGCGGTCGGCAATGCGGACTGGGAGCGCCGCGTCGTCCCTTGCGTCGGCGGCGAAGATGGCCTGGACGAGCGGCGCGTACGTCTCGATGTCGGGGGTCATCACGATCACGTCGCGCGCCTCGAGCCCCGGGTCGTCGTGGAGCATCGCCAGGATCTGATCGCGGAGCACCTCGACCTCGCGCATCGGGCTATGGCACGCGTGAACGGCGATCGTGCGGTCACCCGCGGACAGGGGCAAGGGAGGCGCCTCGGCCGAGCCGGCGCGCCGATGGCGCAGGGCGAGGATGTCGGCCTGGACGGTGGCGAGCATCGTGACGCCGGCGCCGGCGGGCTCGACGTAGAGGTCGCGGTCGCCTTCGTCGTAGTCGACGCGGCTCTCGAGCACGAACTGGAAGTCGCGACCCAGCTTCCCGAGCGACGCGAGCAGGGGGTTGCCCTCCTCGACGGCGAGCTCGTCGGCGTCGAGCGCATCGTCGCCGTCTCGCCTGTGGGTCGCGCGGGCGATCTCGCGCCGGCTGCGGATCTCGGCCCAGTGCTCGCGCGACGGGCTGAGCAGGAACAGGTGCACTTCGAGGAACGGCGCCAGCGCTGCGAAGACCTCGACGAAGAGCGGCGGGAGGTCTCCGATCCCGAACACGCTGACGCGGCCCGGCAGCCCGCGCGGCGTCACCGCGCCGCACGCGATCGCGTCGGAGAAATCGGCGGCCCGGCGGGCGAGGTGGCCCGAGCCTAGCCGCGCGACGAGGGCGCGCCACAGGGCCGCTTGCCAGCCCTCGTCGGCGCCCGCCTCCCAAGCGAGGACGCGGTCCGGCCGGTAGACCGGGTACTGGTCGAAGACCGCGGCGATGCGCGCGGCGAACTCCACGCGCCGCTCCACCGGCGCGCCCGCCGGGAGGTAGCCGCGGAGCTCGGCGAGCTCGGGTTCGGCGACGAGCCCGGGGAGCATTGCCGCGATGGACCACCCCATCGACCCCTGCGAAAGCCCGGGCTCTGCCGGTGTCGCCTGGCCGAGCACGGCGGCGAGCGCGGTCTCGATGAACTTGCGCGGGAACGGGAACTGCGCGTTGGCCCACACTCCGAGGCGCCGCGCGAGCTCCATCGACAGCCACCGCTCCATGCCCTTGCTCTGAACGACGATGACCTCGGGCTTGCTGGCCGCAGGGGGCTTCGTGACGACGAGTCGTGCCAGTTCCTCGATCAGCGGCTCGAGCCGGTTGCTGCGATGAACGAACAAGCCAGGTGCTCCTCGAAAGCGTGCGGCGCGAAAAACTGGGCCATGCTCGGGGGATGGGGGGCGCTTGTCCAGTTGAAAGGCGCCGCGAGACGGACGCCCGTTGTTCGCGGCCGTGCAGGGGCACCCGCGGCTCACGAAGCCGGGAGCGCAACGTCACGCGACGGCGGCGGGCGCAGTCGTGTCTGCGCGCCACAGCCCTGAGCCGTGCGGGGCATCGCTCGGGAGGAGTACCGGCGCTCGGCGTTCGGAGAGCCCCGCCGGGAAGTCACTCTTGTCGGTGATCACCCCGACCCGCGCCAGATCGGTGAAGAGCGCGTCGGCGTGAGCGGTCGACTTCGCCCTGTCCTCGAAGCTCCCTGCCGAGCATGAGAGCCAGAGGCGCCCGGGTCACGTCCCGGCCTCGGGCGCACGGCGAGGTTGACCCGCACGACGGGGCGGGCCACCTCCGCTGAATCTTCCAACGGGGGCCTCCCCTCCGTCTCGTTCCGCTCCTCCCCCGGACCGATCCGTTTGTGCCGGAGCGGCGGACGATTCCTCCGGAGCTTCGGACGAATCTCCCGAGACGTCGGCCATCTCCTCCGAGGCTTCGGGCAATCTTCTGCCCCATCGCGGCGCGTGCGACCGCCTCCGCGTCCGGGCGGGGGCCCACGAGGGCGACACGGGGGCCGGGGGCTGCGGAGCGGCGGCAAGCTGGCGATCTGGAGCCCCAGAACGGAAAAGCCCACCCTCGGACCGCGCATCGCGGCCCGCGAGTGGGCTTCATTCGGCGCGAAGCGCGCTACCTTGCAGGCGGCCCGCGCTCGTGTCCCTCGCGACGCATCGGCATCGAGCCGGGCGTCGCCGGAACAGGCAGCACTCCGAGATCCGCCCGGATGGCCTCCAGCTCCGCGGGCTCGGGCTCGGTCGTGTCCAGCTCGGGCCACACCTCCGCCTCGTAGACGGGCGGAGTGGCCGGCGGCATGGGCCGCTGAGCGCGCTTCCACGCGCCGAGCGCGTCATCGGCGACCCGGTGCAGGTCGCCCACGATCAACCCGATGGGATGGCGGCGCTCACGCAGCACACCCGTGGAGCCGGGCCAATCGAGCACGAGCCGTGCGAGATGACGGCAGAGATCCTCCCGGACGGCGTTGCGATCGGGCTCGAGCCCTCGACACGTGGCCCAAGCGCATGCTTCGGCGGTGAGGCCGACCACGTACGCGCGGATCGCCTTCCGGCCCTCCGCGCCCACCCGGCCGCCGTCCTGGTCGCCATATCGGACCGCGCGCTCGGCATAGAACACGCGCGCGAAGATCTCTTCTTCCGGCTCGTGACTCCTCGAGCCGCACGCGGTCACGGTGCTCATCGTCGCCGGCACCGAGGCCGCGCGGCTCGCCGTCGCTCCCAGCGCCGAGCCGGGCGCCCTTGCGATGCTCGCCTTCACCGGCGTCGACGCTGCCCTGCTCGCCGTCGTTCCCGACGCTGAGCGGAGAGTCGAGGGGCTCGCGATGCTTACCATTCCCGGCGCCGAGGCCGCGCCGCTCGCCATCGCGTCTAACGTCGAGCGAAGCGTGGCGGGGCTCGCAACGTTCGCCTTCCCCGGCGTCGTAGTCGGGATGCTAGCCTGCGCTCCGGGTGCTGAGCGGGGCGTCGATGAACTCGCAGTGCGCGCCCTCGCCGCCGGCGTGGCCGTGCCACGTGCCGTCGCCTCCAGCGGCGAGGGGCCCGGCAACGAGGCTGCCTCCGGGATCTCGGGCCGGTCGTCGAGTGTGATGAGATCCGAGGAGCTCAGCCTCCGTCATCGTGCGCGCACGATCGCGGGGGCAGAGGTAGAGGAAGCGAAGCGTCGAGCGGTTCGGCGTGCTGGGAGCCTCGCCGTTCTCGTCGGCCCCTTGCCCGCTCCACTTCCTCCCGACGCGCTCGTCCCTTCGCCGCCGCTTGAACGCGTCCATGTAGCCGACGCGAACGGCCCATCGCTCGACCGCCGAGCACGTGTCGCAGTCGAGACCGGCCTCATGGGCCCACGTCTCCAGAGTGCACCAAGCACCGCGCCCGTCGCCGTCGATCCTCGCGAGGGCCGTAAGGCCAGCGACGATCGAGCTGAAGTGCAGGCCGGTGTGGTCGGGGAAGGTCCCGCGGTCGCGCTCACGTTGGAGCGCGTTGCGGATCGCAAACTCGTGGCGCTGTGGCGTCCGGCGCTTGTCGTCGGTCTCTTCAGGAAAGGCCCCCGGCGCAAAGCGAGCAACCGGACCGTCCTCGTCCGTCCCGAGGATCCGATCCCTCTCCTTGCCCGCGAGCGCCGAGAAGAAGGGGGCCACACAGGCCATGCCGAGCACGGCGGAGCGAAGGAGGCGCGTCACCTTCGATCCTCCGAACGCGTCTCGGCCGGCCCCGCCGCGTTCGCGTCCTTGCCGGCGTCCGCCTCCTGCTCGTCGAGCCAGAGCGCGAGCAAGGATCCCTCCTCGCCGCCGTGCGACTGGGCGACCTCCATCGCGGCCGCGGCGAGCCCGGACCAGGCGGCCGCGCGCTCCGCGCTTTCTGCCCGGCTTTCTGCCCGGCGACCAGATTCCGGGCACTTATCGGCGCCGCTCGGACCCGATCCGAGGGGCTCTACCTGGCCCGAACCCCCACGATCCTCGCTAGATCCGGGCCCTTGGACAGGGTTCGAATCCCGCTGGGGACGCTCTTCTTTTTCCAAGCAGATTCGCGAAGTTGGCCCCAGAAAGCCGGGCCCTCGGACGATTCCGCGGACGATTCGAGCAGTTCGGGGGGCAGCGGCGGGAACGGGGCGCCGATGGGCGCCACGAGGTTCTCCGCCTCACGCACGTAGCCCATCGTCGTGACGATGTTCTCGTGCCCCGCGCGGCGCATGATCTTGATCGGCTCGTCCCCACGGATCGCCATCCACGTGATGCCCGTCGCGCGCAGGTCGTGGAACGTGATCGCCTTGCGGGTCTTGTCGCCCGCGAACAGCTCCGCCCGGCTGACGCCGGCCCATTCGAGGTACTGACGCAGCCGCGGCGACAGGTCGCACGCGGGCGGCATGTCGACCAAGCGGCGCCCCTGTGTCTCCTCGAGCAACAGGCGCAGCAGTGGCACGAGCGGTTCCTCGATGGGGATCCGGCGCGGGTTGTTCGTCTTCGTCTCCTTGACCTCGCCGTCCGCCGAGCGGTCGATTGCGCGGTAGATGTGGATGGTCAACGCGTCGAGGTCCACGTCTTCTTTTTCGAGCGCCTCAAGCTCGCCCGCGCGGGTATACGTGTAGATCGCAACGGCGAAGAGCCGGCGCCAGCGGATGGGCACGCGGGGGCACGCCACGAGGCGCGCGAACTCGGTTGGGTAAAGGTAGCTCTTGCTCTTCTTCACCCCCTCATCGGGCCCGCGGATGCCCACGCAGGGGTTCTCCGTCAGCACGCGCAGGGCCAGGGTCTTCGAGCGGCACGCGTCGTCGAACATCTTGGACACGACGCCCCAAGTGTTTCGCGCCGTCTTCCACGAGAGCAGCTCAGCGCGCACGGAGGCGTCGAGCTCCTCCACGAGGCGCTCCAGATCCAGCCGTTTGATCTCGACCATGGGCCGTGCGCCAAGGTGCGGGAACACCCACTTGCGGAGCCGACCGCGGTCGTCCTTGACCGACGTGAGGCCACGCTCCTCTCGCGCCTTGCACCAGCGCTCTGCCCATACCTCGAAAGTCTCGTCGCTGGATGCACCGCCTCCGCCCTTCGATACGAGGACACCGCCTCCTTTCCGTGCCGTCTCCGTCAGCGAGACAGCCTTCGCGCGCGCCTGCTTCTCGGTGAGTCCGGCAGGCAAGTGGATCCAAGGGCGTGAGCCGTCGTTGAGGGTGATGCGGGCGTCGTAGTGGTCGCCGCGGAGCTTGACCGTTCCGGTTCGCTGACGGGCCACGGCTACGCCCCTCCCCTCGCATCGTTCGCGCCCGCCAACGCCGAGGGCGGAGGCTTGGGGGCGGAGCCCCAGTCGGGGGCAGGCGCCGCGGCGGCGAGGCTCGCGGCCTTGCGGTGGGCGCGGGACGAAGGGGGCGGGGGCGTGGTAGGGGCCTTCATAGCTCGTGCTCCGGTTTCAACGGGGTGCGGGTCAGGAGCGCGGGGTGGCAGCCGGCCGCCTCGTGCTCCGCCTTCTCTTCTACGTCCTCCGCCGCAGGCGCGCTACCGCTCCCCTCCCCTACCCTCCGCTCCCCGTACGACGGCCCCCGTCGTGAGATCGTGGCGACGCCCATGCCCGGCTCGGACCCCCGCGAGAATCCTCCCCCTCACCGGCCTCCGCGCGCTCGCGGCGTGGTGGGTGGTGGCGTTCCACTTCGCCCGCGCGCTGGTGGCCCCCGGCCTCGGCGCGCGCGGGCTCGCCGCGGGGCAGCTCGCCGTGGACGTCTTCTTCGTTCTCTCGGGCTTCGTGCTCACCGAGCGCTACCGCGACGTCGACGTCGCCTCCGGGCCGGCGCTCCGCGCGTTCGCCGTGCGGCGCTTCGTCCGCGTGTACCCGAGCGCGACCTCAGCCCGCCTCCGGATCGGCCTCGGCCACGAGCTCGGCCTGATCTCGCGCAGGTGCTTCTTCCAGCGCGCCGCCGTCGAGGGGTCCGGGTAGGCGCCGCAGAGCGCCGTCAGCTCCGCGCGGACGCGCTGGCTCATGGAGACGCCCTGCGAGCGGGAGCCGAGCAACATCACGAGCCGGTCCATCTCGGGCAGCTCGGGCGGGACGCGAGGGGGTAGGTCGTCGCTCATGGGAGCCATGGTGGCACGAAGGAGCTTCGGGGCCACGCGGGCGCCGGTGCGGAAGTCCCGAGCGCCACGACTTCGTGCAGCTGAGCACCCCGCTGTGCGAGCGCTTGCCACAGTTCCCGGCGGCATGAGCGACGGTGATCGCGCACGGAGTCTCCTCCATTCGTCCTTCACCGCCTCACGGGCGCTGCACCCTCGGCCGGTACCCCTCCGGCATGACGCCGACCGACCCCGCTAGCCCCGCCGCCCCCGCCGCCTATCGCCTCGCCTTCGAGGACGCCATCCCCCTCGAATCCCGCGAGCTCCGCGCCCTGGCGCTTCGGCCCCATCGCGTCATCGATCTCGTGCTGGTCGAGCGGGCGCGCCTCGCGCAGACGATCGCCGCGGGCCGGAGCCTGCCCAGCCTGATCGCGATCCTGCTGGTCACCAGCGTGCTCTCGGCGCTGCCCTACGGCGTCGTCCTCGGCCCCCGGTACGTCCTGCGGGTGGCGGCTCTGAACGTGGGGTCCGTCGCCATCTGCTTTCCCGCGCTGCACATCTGGAGCGCCGCCGTCGGCTCCCGGAACCGCCTCCAGCAGGACCTCGGCCTCGCCCTCGTCGTGAGCGCCGTCGCGGGCGCGTTCGGGCTGAGCTTCGCGCCCATCGTGTGGTTCCTCCGCCTCACCACGTCGGAGGGCGCGATCGGGGTGGGCGAGGTGTCGGCTGCCCTCCTCGCCGTCTGGGTCCTGGCGGGTGTCGTCCACCTGGTGCGCACCCTGGGGGAGTGCTCGGCGGCGCTCGCGCCGGGGCGTGGGCACCGGGTGATCATGGTGGCGTGGGCGGGGCTGCTCCTTTTCATCGCCCACCGGATGGGCGACGCGCTCGGCCTCGGGTGAGCGTCCATGAAGCGCATCCCGAGACTCCTCTGCGGGTCGGCCGCCTACGGGCTCTCCATCGGTGCCGTCCACTCCGCGCGGTACGCCGCACTGAACCTGCTCAAGTTCCCGCTCCTGATCGGCCTCAGCGTGTCGGTCTCGGCCGGCGCGTACTTCTTCGTCGCGCGCCTCCTGGCGCCGGAGACTCCGCTTCGCGGCTGTGCGGCGCCTGGTGGTCGCGAGCTACGCCGACCTCTCGCAGCTGCTCGCCTCGTTCGCGGCCATCAACCTCTTCCTCGCCATGACGCTGCGCTCTCCCACCTCCACGATCGACCTCGGCGAATATCCATCCTTCCTGGCGGGCAACGTCGCGATGATCGCGGTCGCCGGCGTCCTCTCGGTCGGCCGCCAGACGAAGGCGCTCCTCCGCCATCACGCGCTGCCACCCGCCCGCGCCCTGTCGCTCGTCGCAAGCTGGCTCGCCATCTCTCTGGTGGTCGGCGGCCAGGCCGCTTGGTACCTCCGCCCGTTCTTCGGCAACCGCGCCGTCCCCGACGACGGCTCGTTCTGCATGGGCAGCCGCCCGGATTTCCGCGGCGCGAGGAGCTTCTACGAGGCCGTCGGCCACCTCGTGTCCCCGCCAGCGAGCCCGCGCCCCCTCGACCGTGAGCACGCTTCTCTCGACACTGCGGGTACGTGGCCGAGTGCGCAGTAAGCTGCCAGGCTCGCATGGCCCCAGTCGACGCCGAAGCGGACCCGGAAATCGAACCCACGCACGGGATCGTCGTGCATCGCTGTTTTGGCCGAGAAACAAGCCGATCCGTGTTCGGGCCCCGATCCGGCACTCCCTCCAATTCCCGCGGGTTCCGCTCCCCTCCCTCAAAGTCACGTCACGATCCACGTCACGGTCTGCCCTGGACTCTGGCAATACTGCCCCGGCTTTCCGAGACGCCGGGCGCGGAGGTGCGCGCGCGAACTGCGGCGCGGCCGCCCAGGTCCGTCGAGGCGGCACCTACGCGCGTCCGCAGAGCAAGCGCCTCACCAACGCGGTCACCACGCTCTCCGGCACCACCGGCACCACACCGCCCGCGCTCCCGGATGCGAGCGCCGACACCCGCGGCACCTCCATCAAGCTCCGCGCCGTACGCTGACGGCCTGACGTCTCCCCCACCGCGCGCCCCCTCCTCCGCCATTGCCACCGGCGCCGGGACCCGAAGAAAGCGCCGAAAACTTGGTTCCGACACCGCCGGCGCGACATCCTCCGCGCGCCGGGCGCTGAGGAACGTCGTCCATGCCACCCACCCCCCCGCCCCCTCCCCACGACATCGACGCAGCCCTTGGCAAGCTCGACCTCGCGGGCGAGGACCGGGCCCCGGACGTCGCCTGGCTCGAGAAGAGCTGGGCCGAGCCCGAAGCCTTCGCCGCGGGCCTCTTCGCGTACGTCACGCGGACCAAGGGCCCCCTGGCCCCGCGCAGCCGCCTCGACGCACACTACGACCTTTACCAAAACCTCGTCGCCCGGCACGCGGTCACCGACGGCATAGCCCTCCGCGCCTGGGACGCGCGCGGCAGCGAGGCGACGCTCGGTTATGCCGCCCTGCACGCCGCCGCGGGGGCGTGGGCGGGCGCGTGGCTCGCGCGAGGAGCGGCCGCGGGGGATGTCGTCGTCCTCTTGCTCCCGATGGGCGTCAACTTCGTCATCGCCCTCGCAGCGGCCCTGCGCCGTACTTGTTTACCGCCGCAGATCGGCAGAGGACCGGCGGGATCCCAACGGGATCGGCGCCGCCGACGTGAGGAAGATGTCGGGAGGCGGCCAGCAGGGTTGGCCGCGCTCAACCCCGAGCTCGCCCAGTGCGGTCGCGCAGCATGTCGAGCTTCCTCGTGATGAGGGTGACGGCACGCGTGTCGAGGCGCACGATGGCCACCATGGCGACCAGCGCGTCCGTCAGGTGGTGAAGTACGCCCGGGGTCGCCGAGGCCCTCCTCGACGTGGGACTCGATGGCGTTGAGGATGGCGATGATCTCGCCTTGGCGATCAGGGTGGAGCCGTTGCACGGTGCGCTCAATCGACTCGACGACCGCGACGGCGTTTGCGTCGTACACGCGTGGCCTCCTGGTTCGGGGGAGCAGGGAGTGTGGGCAGCCCGAGGCGTTCCGGAGCGAGGACGACAGGGCCTGGAGATCGGAGCAGCTCGGGCAGCAGCTCGGGGAAGCGCATGCCGCGGCGCTCGGTGGTGCGGGTGATGCTGGCGAGGACCTCGTGGACGCGCGCACCGGCCTCCGAGCGGTTGCCAGCCGATACCTTGCGCATGATGACGGCCGGTCGGAATCTCTTGCTCGGCGAGGTTGTTGGTGGGTGCGACAGCGGGATCGTCCAGGAAGACGAACACCTCGTGCTGGTGCTTGCGGAGGTGCTTGCGGAGCCGCTCGTTGTCCGGGTCGCTCTGCTCCGTCTCGAGGAGGTCGGCGAACTGCTGCTCCGTGTCGCGGACCGCTCGCTGCCAGAAGCCCTCGCCCCACACCTCGATCGCGAGCTCGCGTGCCCGACCGAGCTGGAGGGCTTGTTGCAGGAAGTTCTTCACCTGTTGGGGGAACAGGGCGGCCTCACCGTGCTGAGCCTCCAGCATCTCGGCGCACCGGCGGAGCAAGTGCGCGTTGCACTGGGCGAGGGAGCAGCCGAGGGACGGGTACACGGACCAGCCGTCGACGACCAGGGTGCCGCCGAAGGACTCTCCGAGGATCGCGCCCGGCACGTCACGGCCACGGCTCAGCCGGATGGCGTAGATGGTGACGCCCTCCGGGGTGGCGAACACCCACAGCCACGCCTTCTTCGTCGCGCTGGCGATGTACCACCCCGTCTCATCCCCGTGCACGACCGCGCTCCGGCGCAGGTACTCGATGAACGCCTCGTACGTCGGCTCGCAGCGTTTCGCGATGCGCGCACAGGCACGCGCCAGCGCCCCCCCGCTGACCGGGAAGCGGAAGCACAGCATCAAGACCTGGACGACCTTGCGATAGGGCACGCCAATCCGCTCCTTGAGGTCGACGCTCACCGCCAGCACCTGGGGCCCGAGCACCACCGAGGCCGCGCCCTTCGCCGTCGAGGTCTGGTCCGGGTGCCGGCTGTCCACCCTCCGGCCGCAGCGCTTGCAGCGGCCGTGGTGGTTGACGTACTTCGTCGCGTGCGGCCTCACGGGCGGGATGTCGACCACGTACTGGTCGTCGGTCCCATGCTCGTCCACTTCACCCCCACAGAACGGGCAAGACCCCAGCGGAACGTCGACCTCGGCGTCCACATGCTCGGGGACCGGCCGATGCGCGGGCGGGTGCCCGGGCTTTCGGCCCGGCTTCTTCGGGTTGCTCTTGCGCTCGCGTCGACGGAACGGTGCTGCCTGCCGCTTCCGGGCGCGCTGCGCCTGCGCCAACCGCCGCTTCAGGTCCTTGTTCTCCTCAATCAGCCGCGCGTTCTCTTCCTTCAGCTCCGCATTGTCAGCCCGAAGCCGCGCGCACTCCGACCGCAGCAACAGGTTCTCCGCACGAAGGGTCCGGCTCTGCTGGTCCACGTCGGAGGCTCGGATGCAGCCGGCCCATGGCGCGTCGCCGGCACCCCGCCTGGATCGGGCTACGCTCTTCCATTACCTCGCGTACCTTCGAACCCGGGCGAGCTGTCACGGTAAACATGTACGAAAATCGGTCGGGTGGGATCGGGTCGGTGTAACCGTTGAGGTGACCAGAACGACCCGTTCACGTACAGAGCAGCCAGAGGCACCCCGGTGGCTCTCCGTCCAGATGGCGGCCGAGACGTTGGGCATGACGGCCTCCGCTCTCCGGAAGCTCCTCGAACGTCGAGCTGTCCGCGCTCCTGACGGAGGCGTCGAGGCCCACGTGGACGGCCTCCGAGGGCGCAAGCTCGGGCGTCTGTGGCGCGTCAGCCTCTCGGCCGCCTGGTCGGGGGCCAGCGGTTCTGTTACCACGACGGGGACGCAGAACGCGCGGGATGACCGGGAAGGAACCCGATCATGATCCGCAAGGTGGAACGGCGCGGTAAGCGCATCCTGGTCGTTGACATCGTGTGGCGAAAGGCAGACGGCAGCCAGGGCCGCTACCGCAAGGACGCGACCATCCAGACGATGGCCGCAGCCACGGCCGAGGAGCGACGCCTCCTGGCGAACCTGGCGAAGTTCGGCGAGGTCTTCGAGCCGAAGCCCGAGGTCCCCAAGGAAGAGCAACCGCCGCCGCGGAGCATCACGTTCGGGGAGGCGGTCGAGCTGTTCCAGAAGGGGAAGGCAATCACGGCGCTCAAGCCGTCGACCAAGAGGGGCTACGAGGGAATCATCTCCACGCAGCTCCTCCCGGTGCTCAAGCACCGGCCCATCGACGGGATCGGCTTCGTGGACGCCTCGCAGATCGACGCCCAGCTCGTCGAGGCCGGTGCTTCACCGTCGAGGAGGCGCAACGTGCAGATCACCCTCCGCTCGGTCCTCAAGGCCGCGCACGAGTCGGGAAAGCTCGCCGGAATGCCGAAGCTCCCGGGCCTCCCGAAGGTCGGGAAGAAGGTGCTCCGCGCGCTCTCCCCCGATCAGCTCAAGGCCGTCCTGGAGGCTTCGCCCCCGGCCTGGAGGTTGGCGTTCGCGCTCGCGGCGTACGCTGGCCTTCGCGCTGGTGAGGTCCGGGCGCTCCGTTGGAGCGACGTGGATTTGGTAGCTCGGGTCCTCGTGGTCAGGCTGGCGACGTCGAGGGGCGTGACCTCGACGCCGAAATCGGGGCACGAGAGGGAGATCCCCCTTGCGGAGCCTCTCCTCCTGCTCCTCCAGGACGGCGGGAAGGGTTTCGTGGCCAAGACCTCGCAGGGGGAGCAGTGGGGAGAGTTCGGGCTCCACCAGGCGTTCCAGCGGGGCCAGCAGAAGGCCGGGCTCTCCGGGTGGCGCTTCCACGACCTGCGGCACTACTTCGTGACGCAGCTCTTCCGGAGCGGCACCCCGGCCCCGGCGGTCCAGGCCCTCGCCGGGCATGCGGACCTGGCCGTGACCCAGCGGTACGCCCATGTGGAGCGGGCGGACCTCCGGGCAGCGGTCGCCCGGCTCTAGCGGTCGTGGTAACGGCGTGGTAACGCCCTGGCCGAGGAGGTTGCAGCCGGTTCCCAGAAGTGCCAGAAAGTAGAACAGTTCCAGATAGTTTGCCCCCGTAGCTCAGTGGATAGAGCAGCGGTTTCCTAAACCGTTGGTCGGACGTTCGAGTCGTCTCGGGGGCGCAAGGGTTTTGCGAAGCCCGGGGCGAGGAAAAGGCCCCGGGAAAAGGCCCCGCGGTACCGCCCGCGGCCCCTGCGACCGAACCGGCGAGCCCGGGAGCGCGTACCCCTACGCCGCCTCCAGCGGAGCCCGCAGCACCGCCGGCCCCAACGGCGTCCATCCGGGCGAACCCCCGCGCCACCCTCGCCGCGCAGCTCGCCGCGTCGGTGTCGGCCATGCTCGAGGCGGGCGATGTCGGAGGCGCGCGCGTCGCTTCCGAGGCGCTCGCGCGGTTGCTGAACGGTGCCGAGCAAGGCGGCGCGCCGGAGGTGGTCGACCTCGACAGCGAACGCCGGAGGCGCGGGCAATCGGGCTGACGTGTTCCCGGCGCTCTTCCTCGCAGGGTCACTCCACGTCGCGGGCGGCCCCATGACCCTGGCAATCCGATGGCCCCACGACGGCGGCGAAAACCGTCAAGGGTGGCCCTATGAGGCTGGCGTTTGGCACAGAGTGACTGCCGAGCGCCCGCGCCCCTCAAGGCTACCGTCATGGCATCCAGCGGCGCTTCTGCGCACGACTTCCAGTTCGTCGACCTCTGCGAACGTACATCCGCTGGAGGGCATCGAGGGCCAGGGCACGGTCAATGGTCGCGCTCGTGGAACAGCCGACCACGCGGCGGGAGAACAGGTCGAGGATCGCCGCGAGGTAGAGCCAGCCCTCGTCGGTCGAAAGTAGGTCACGTCCGTCACCCAGGCCTTCGCCTCGAACCTCCGGTCGAGCACGTTTGGCGCGACGGGCAGCGTGTGGTTCGAGTCCGTCGTGCAGCGGAACCGACGCTTCTTCCGCGTCACGAGGCCGCAGGGCGCACATATGTGACAAGCTCCTCGGGCCCCGCGCTCGCCGAGCGCGGGAGCCCGACAGCGTCGCGCTAGCTCGCCGGCCTCAGCATCTTCCTCGTCCTCAACACCGCCTCGCGGCGATCGCGCTAGCTCGCCCTCACGACGCCCCCCTCGTCGCGAGCAGCACCCGCCCGCCCCGCTCTCGGCTTTCCAGGCATGAGGCCGCGGCGAAGCCGGGGCTCGGATGACTTCCCAAACGGGGCGGGAATATGTAGAGTGAGACCTAAATTCAGGAGACTCTTCCTATGTACAGCAAGATGTTGAGCGCGAAGGAACCTGGATGCATCGTCATACTCATCGATCAGTCGGGGTCGATGGTCGAGGAGGTCGGCGGTGACACGAGCAAGCAGAAGGCGACCGAGTGCGCGCTCGCCGTCAACCGGCTCCTTCGCGAAACGGCCCTTGCTTGCCAGAAGGGCGAGTCGTTCAGCCCGCGCACGTACGTGGGCCTCATCGGCTACGGCGGCAGCGGCGTGCGGTCAGTCTTCGGCGGGGCGCTGGCCGGCCGTGCAGCTCGTCCTCATCACCGACGTGGCGCCCGCGCCGGTGCGCGTGGCCAACGTGCGGCAGAAGGTCAGCGACGGCGCTGGCGGGCTGATTGAGACGGACGTCCCGTTCCCTGTCTGGGTCGAGCCCGAGGCCGATGGCGGGACGCCGATGGCCGAGGCCGTGCAGCTCGCGACCCGCTGGATCGCGGCCTGGGCGCAGGCCCACCCGACCTCTTTCCCCCCCGTCGTCATCAATATTACCGACGGCGAGCCCAACGACTGGGGCAGCGGCGCGCGCGACACCCGCACCGCGGCCGATGCCCTCCGCAGCGTGGAGACGCGGGACGGCAAGGCCCTCATGCTCAACGCCCACGTCTCCAAGGTTCGCGCCCGTCCGCTGGCGCTCCCCGACAGCGAGGGCGTCCTACCCAACGACTTCGCGCGGCTGCTCTTCTCGATGTCCTCGGTACTGCCCGAGCCGACTCGGCGCTCCGCCGAGCAGCAAGGGTTCCCGACGACGGCCGGCTCGCGCGGCTTCATCTTCAACGCCGACGCGGAGACGCTCATTCGGCTCCTCACCTTCGGCAGCCAGCCCACAGGCGCGCGCTGAAGGCCGGCTATGGCGCGCGCTGGAGAAGCTCCGTCGAGCAGTGGAGCGCGGTCGTCCGCGGACGAACGTCGCGTCGTTCCGCTTCACCGGCTGCTGCGCACCCCCAAGCGCGGGGAGACGAGCAGCGACGACGACGGCGCCGGCGATGACGCGCGTGGCGTGTACGTCCTGTGCGATGGGGCCACGCAGTCGTTCTTGCCGGGCGTGTGGGCCGGCATCCTGGCCCGCCAGGTGTGCGAGCAGGGGCTGCCGCCGAGCGACGATGGTCTCCGTGCGTGGCTGGAGCCGGCACGCGCCCGCTGGGAGGAGCAGCGGCGCGCGCGCGCTGGCGACGCGTCCGACAAGCCGAGCGGCGGGAACTGGTGGCTCAAGACGCCAGGGCGCGCCGGCGCTGCCACCCTCTTCGCCGTGGCGTTCTACGAAGACGGCGGGCGCCTTCTGTATACCGCTGTGATGCGCGGCGATACCTGCGGGTTCCACGTGCGCGCCGGGCGGCTGGTTGAGTCGATGCCGTGTCGGCGCGTGTCCGACTTCTCGATGCACCCGGACTGCCTGATGAGCCTCGCGGAGGCGAAGGAGCCCACGCTCGAATCGAGCCTCCGGCGAGGCCCGCGCCGGCGACGTCTTCTTCCTCGCTACCGACGCGCTCGCCAAGTGGATCCTTGCCCAGCATGCGGCCGGCGCCGACCCCTTCGCGACGCTGCTCGGCCTCGACAGCGAGGAGCGCCTACGTGCGTTCGCGGACGAGGAGCGCGGGTCCGGTCGCATGGACGAGGACGACGTATCGCTGCTCGTCGTCGAGCTGACGGCCTCGCCGGCGGCGCTCCCCGAGCCGCCGAGGGGCGGGCACGAGCCGGCGCAGAGGCCGAATCCGGTGTCCTTACCGGAGCCGAGCGAAGCCCGCCGGAAAGAATGGGCCACGCTCGGCGGACGGATTCGGCGGGCCGACCGCCACGATCCCAGCGCGGCGCGGCCGCGTTCGTCCGCCTCGCGGCCGCTTGCGCCGGCGTCGCCGCCGGCGCAGGCCGCGGCGCCCGCCCGGCCTGCGCCCACCCTCGTGGACCAGACCGCAGATGCGATCGTCTCCGGTGCGACGGAACCGCCAGCGCGGGTCGACAGAGGCGGCGTGACCCGCGATCGGGTCATCTGGAGCGTGCTGGTGCCGTGCGCCGTCGCGTGCGTGACATCGCTGCTCTGGTCGGTGGTGTTGCTGCCGTGGCGCAACGGCGAGCGCCCAACGCCGAAGCCGCACGGCGCCGAGTCCGCCGCCATTACTTCGCCGGCGCCGTCGTCTGCCACGCCGCCCGTTGAGGCCGATGCGAGCGCCGCTCCGCCGCCGGCCGCGCCCAATCTGCACGAGGCCGAGCCGCCGTCCCTGCCGCAGAAGAAGCCCGAGGGCGCCCATCCCTCCACCAAATCGAAGCTGCCGGCCAAGCCGGCCGGCACCAAGCCCGCGCACCCGCTGAAGCGGGCCGGGGGCGACGGGATGCCGGCCGAATTCCAGTAGCCATGAGGTACCCGTCGCGCTCCGATTACCAGAACGCGATGTGCAACCTCCAGGTTGCACTAGTGGATTGCGCGCTCGCGGCCGGCCACGTCAAGCGCGACTTAATGGGTCTGCCGGCCGTGGCGTCCGGCTCGTTCTCGACGGTCTTCCACGTCGAGACGGCGGGCCGGGAGTGGGCGGTCCGCTGCTTCATCGGCGACATCGGCGACGCGGCCGCCATCTACGCGGCCGTGGGCGCGTACCTGAAGTCGCTTCAGAGCCCCTACTTCGTGGGCTTCGAGTACGAGAAGGACGGCATCCGCGTCGGCTCCACCACGTACCCCATCGTCAAGATGGAGTGGGCGGCGGGCGAGCCGCTCAAGAGCTTCATCCGGCAGAAGCGGGGATTGCCGGCTGCCATCCGCACGCTGGCGGACCGGTGGCGGCGCATGCTCTCGGATTTGACCGCCAACCGCGTCGCCCACGGCGACCTGCAGCACGGCAACGTCCTCGTGCGGGTGGACGGCGCGGGCCCCGAGGTCAAGCTCATCGACTACGACACCGTCGTCGTCCCCGCGCTCGACGGCTGGGCGGAGAACAACGCCGGCCTCCCGTCGTACCAGCACCCTCGGCGGCATGAAGTGACCAGCAAGCACCCGGCCGCCGACGCGTTCTCCGGTGCTGTGATCTACGCGTCGCTCGCCGCTCTCGCGCGCAACCCCGGGATTTGGGACGACCTCGGCATGGAGCACACCGAGGGGCTGCTCTTCGAGCCGGACGACCTCGCCAACCCGGATCACGCGCGCCCGTTCACCGTCCTCCGCGGGCTGGGCGGCGAGTGCGAGCAGCTCGCCGACGCGCTCTGTGAAGCCTGCGTCAAGAAGGGGCCGCTCGAGGTGCCCCACCTCGAGGAGATGCTCCACGCCCGCGAGTGGTGGAAGGTGGCGCCGCCTCCGCAGCCCGGCGACGAGATCAAGCGGCTCAATCGCGAACTGGCCACGGCGCAAGCCGCCGAGGCGCAGCTCCGGCAGGGCTCTCGCGCGCGAGAGAGGGCGAAGAGGCCGCGCGCCGCGCGGCGCAGGCCGCGGTCGACGATCTCGCGGCGCAGGCAAGCGCCTGGGAGGTGGAGAAGGGCCGACTCGAGCAGGCGCTCGCCGCAGCCAATGGCGATAGCGAGCCGGCGCCGGTGAAGCCGGCCCCGCGGATCTGGCCTACGGCGCTGGCCATGGTGGTCGCGATGCTCGCGGTGATCCATTCGTGCGTGACGCAGCCGAGCCAGTTGGAGCTGGCCGCGCGCGCCGCCACCGCCGAGGTGGCGGGCCGCTACCCTGCCGCCGTCGCGCGCGCGGAGGAGTGCGAGAAGTGGCGCGCGGAGCAGAAGCCGTGCCCCGAGTGCCCAGCCCCCAAGCCTTGCCCCAGTTGTGAAGCGCCGCCCCCCTGCCCCGTGGTATCTGCCGCGGCGAGCGTCTCCCCGCCGCCGCCCAAGCCGGCGTGGGCTCCCCGCTGGTGAAGACGATGATGATGCGCCTCGCCCGCCTGATTCCATCCCTCGCCGTCCTCGCCGCGGCGCTCGCGCTGGCGCCGCCTGCGCTCGGCGCGCCCTCCGCCGCCTACCGCAAGCGGGTGCAGCAGGGCGAGGCGCTGATGCTGAAGAAGGACTACGCCGTCGCGTGCACCGTGTTCAAGGAGGCGGTCGACGAGCAGCCCGACGAGACGATGGCGCACGGCTACCTGGCCGAGTGCTACGAGAAGCGCGGGTGGACGGCGTTCCGCACGCGCCGAGTACCTCGCGTACGCCCAAATGGTAGAGGCGCGGAGCCGCTACAAGGCGCACAAAGCGCGCGAGGCAGCGGCGAAGATCCTCGCCACGACGGTGATCATCCGCCCGCCGTCTCCGCGGCCGCCGGGGCTCAAGGTCGCCTTCGGCAAGGCGGGGCAGGGCGAGCGCACGCTCTCCCCCACGGAGCTGGGCAGCGAGATCGAGGTCGACCCCGAGGAGGAGTATGCGGTCGAGGTAATCGCCGCTAATCGCGAGCCGTGGCGCACAACCGTGCGCGTCTCGCCCACCGATCGCAAGCTCCTCGTCATCCCGCAGCTCACGGCCTTCACCCTGGCCATTGCCGTCAAGGATCCGGATCTAGCGGGCCTCGAGGTTCGGCGCGACGGTCGGGTCGTCGATCCCTCCAGCTATGGCTCGGTCGAGGTGGTGAGCGCCGGCGAGCATGAGGTCTCCGCCTCCGCCGATCGATGCGTGCCGTGGTCGATCACCGTGCTCATCGATCCGAGCCGCCCGGCGGCGCGGGTTGAGGTTCCGGTCCTCTCGCCGATCGCTCCGCCGCCACCGGTGAAGCGCTACTCGCTCACCATCACCGTCGCCGAGCCAGACACGCCCGGGCTCGTCATCCGCCGCGACGGTGACATCGTTGACCGCGACCACTGGGACAGCCCGCAGCGCGTAAATGCCGGGCGCATCATCGTCAATGCGTACGCTCCGGACAAGCTCGACTGGACCGACGGCGTCGAGGTGAGCGACGATGCGCCCGATATCGTAGTACACGTTCCTGCGCTCGCAGACCCGCCCCACCCGGGGCGGGCGGCGCGGGCCGTCGGCGGCGTGCTTGTCGGCATCGGCGTACCCGCCCTGGCCGGCGCAGTGGGGACGGCCATCGCCGCCACCGTCAAGCACAATGCGGCGAACGGGCACTGCACGTCGTCGGGCGTCTGCGATCATACCGGCTATGACGCCGAGACGCTGGCGGGCACGCTCGCCAACACCACGACCGGTCTCCTCGTGTCTGGCTCCGTCGTGACGTTCGCCGGGATCCTGGCGATCCGCATGGCTCCTCACGACATCGCGCCGCCACCACCGCCAGCGGCGGCGGTACCGGCGGGCGCGATCCGTCCTTTCGTCGGCGTCTGGCCCGGCGGGGTCACGGTGGGAGGGATCTTCTGATGGGCGCGCCCAGGCTGATCCGCTCGGCTGCGCTCGTGGTGGCCGTCGCCGCGAGCCTCTCCTTGTCGTGCAAGTCGATCCTCGGGATCAAGGACGTGACGCTTGGCGCCTGCGACACCGCCGCCGACTGCCCCGCGCCCGCCGACACCTGCCACCGCGCCGTCTGCAAGGACTTCGCGTGTGCGACGATCGAGACCTGCAACGGCGACATCTGCGACAGCGGGCTCTCCGAGCCGAGCAACGTCGAGTGCGGCGGGTGCGACGGCGACCTCTGCTGCGGCGAGTGGACGGCGTGCGCGAAGGACACGGAATGTGACGCTTGCGCCACCGGCGCCGCCACGAGCGGCTGCGACACGGACACCGCTTACGCCGCAGCCTACGCTTGCGAAGGGCTGCACTGCTCCGCCGAGTGCGGGAAGAGCGGCATCTGCGCGACCGGCTACACCACTTCGAACTCGACATGCGACGGATGCCTCACCGAGAGCTGCTGCGACGAATGGCTGGCTTGCCTCGCCGACCCCGACTGCGTCGTCTGCAACGCGATGAGCTGCAACACGAACTCGCTGCTCCAGGCTTACGATGACTGCGCCAACGCGCACTGCGCAGGGGAGTGCGGGTGATCGCGGCCGTGCGCCCGGCCGGGCGGGGGGCGTCGTCGCTACGGGGCGTGCGGTCATGATCTACCCGCCCCGCAACGAGTACCAGACGGCCATGCTCAACCCGAAGGCTGTGCTGGCCGATCCCGCGCTGAAGGTGGGCCAGGTGGTGCGGGACAAGCTGGGCTTCCCGCTGGTCGCGAGCGGCAACTTCTCCACCGTGTTTCGCATGCAGGCGGGCGGCAAGACGTGGGCGCTCCGCTGTTTTATCGCCGACATCGGCGACGCCGCGGCGATCTACGCAGCGATCGACAAGCATCTGCGGCGGATCCAGAGCCCCTACTTCGTGGGGTTCGAGTTTCAAAATGGTGGCATCTGGATCGGGCAGAAGCGCTTCCCCATCGTCAAAATGGAGTGGGCTCCCGGGGAGTCGCTCAAGGGGTTCCTCAACAAGAACCTGGGAAAACCGGCCGCGATCGCGGGGCTCGCGGAGGCGTGGCGCCGCATGGTGGCGAGCCTGGGCCGCGATCGGGTCGCGCACGGCGACCTCCAGCACGACAACCTCCTCATCTGCGACGGCGGCGCCGGGCCCGACATCAAGCTAATCGACTACGACACCGTTGTCGTGCCCGAGGTCGTCGGCTGGCCGGAGAACAACGCCGGGCTGCCCGCCTACCAGCACCCCGGCAGGAAGAGAATGACGGCCAAGGACGCCGAGGTCGACAACTTCTCGGCGCTGGCAATCTGCGCCTCCCTCCTCGCCCTCGCCAAGAAGCCGAAACTGTGGGCCGACTTCGACGTGGCCATCAGCGAGGGCCTGCTCTTCGAGCCGGGCGACTTCGAGGCGCCGGACCGCTCGCGTGCGTTCGGGGAGTTGCGCGCCCTCGGCGGGGAGTGCGCGGCGCTCGCCGCGGCTCTGCGCGACGCCTGCCAGCGACCCGATCCGAAGGGGGTACCGCGGCTGGAGGACGTCCTCGGCCAGCCCACGTCGGGGCCAGCGGGCCAGCGCGCCCCCGGCATGTCGACGTGGTGGAAGGCCGGCGTTACCGGCACGCCGCCAGCCGTCGCGCCGGTAACGCCGTCGGCGACGACGCCACCTGTCAGCCCCACGCTCGCGTCGGCCTCGGGCGGCAGCTCCTGGTGGCAGGCGGGCGCCAAGGCCGCGACCGGGCCGGCGACGTCGCCCTTCACGCCCGTAGGCACCACACCCGCCGCCCAGACCCCGTTGCCGGCAGCGGCGACCCCGCCGCCCCTGACGATGGCCCCCCAGACCCTCGTCGCCGCGCAACCCCCGTCGCCTATGGTCGCGCTGCCCCCCCCACCCGTCGTCGCGTCGCCTCCCAGCGTCGTCGTCACCCGCGCACCGCCGACGGCGCGGCGGTCGTCCGGGGGCCTCTCGCGGGCGACGGTGCTCACGCTGTTCGTCCTGGTGCTGGCGGGAGGCATTGCGCTGGGGCTGGCGCTCGGTGCATTGCGGCATGGGAGTAACGATTTCGGCGCCGCGGCCGACCCTGGCCGACGTGCGCCCGCCGCCCGCGGACGCGCCCCGAGTTCCAGCGAGGGGCGACCGTTGCTCCGATGACGCCGCCTGCGTGGTCGGGCAGCGCTGCATGGGCGGACGCTGCGAGGACGAGCCGACCGCCGGCGCGCTCTCGGTCGGGCAGGCGTGCCGACGTCAAGTTGAGTGCAGATTCGGCCTCCTGTGCTTTGACGGCAAGTGCGCCGCGCAGGCAGCGCCCGCGCCGTCTTCGAGCCCCGCGCCGCGCTCGGCGCGCGAAGCGTGCGAGACCAGCGCCTCTTGCGGCGGGGACCTGCGCTGCGTGCGGGGGCGCTGCACGGCGCCTTTGCGCCTCGGCGGGGCGTGCGCTGACGACGCAGAGTGCGCGTCGCGCAAATGCGTCGTGGCGGTGTGCGCGCAGCAGCGCGGCGTCGTCACCACCTGCGGCCGGTTCAGCCGCTGCTTGGTGCGGGACGAGGCCAGCAACGACGGCAGGATCATCGACCCCTGCTGCAAGCACGTGGGGGATGAGCTCGCTATCCTCGGTAGGTCGGGGCGGTGGCTGCGGATCGCCTGCTCGGGCGGAGTCGACGGGTACATTCATGAGGACATCGTCCGGCTCGACTGAGCTGCGAAGCGGGACAGGAGGTCGGCGATCATGTGGGGAAACATCCAGTGTCCGAAGTGCTCGGCTTCCAACCCCGGCACTGCCAAGGCGTGTTCGGCCTGCGGGCTGTCGTTCCAGGCGGCCAAGGGGACGCCCCCCACGCCACCGGCCTCGCTTCCGCTCCAGCCCGCGCCCGCGCCACAAGCCGCCGCGCCCCCTGCGGGCGGTGCCGCGCCCCAAGTCACGGCAAGCGCGGTGTTCGCCCCGGTCGGGAAGCCCGCGCCCGCCGCAGCGCCCCAGCTTTCGCCGGCCGTCGTCGTTCCGCCACCGGTTGCCGTGCCGCCTCCGGCCGTCGCGCCGTCGCCGGCCGCGACCGCGTTGCCGCCCTCCTTCGTCGTGCCGCCGCCCGGCGTCGCGGGGTCGCCGCAACCGCAGCCGGCCGCCGCTTCGCGCGTCAGCGCGTCCATGATCGCCATGGCCGGCATTGCCACCGTCGCCGCGGCGGTCGCCGCGTGGGCGCTCGCTTCCCGGCCCTCCGCGGCCAGCGGCCCCACTCTGCCCACCGTCTCAAGCTCGGAGCGCGTGCCGGTCGTCATGGGGGGGCCGTGCAGCGGCAGCCTGGCGCCGGGGAGCGCCAATCCCAGCCTGAGCGACTGCGTCAAGGCCGCCACGGTGCTGCTTGAGATCGGCGTGTACGATGCCGACGAGGAAGACTACCGCCGGCACGTCAAGCTGGCCCACGGGACGGGCTTCGTGGTCGACGAGCGCGGCCTCATTGCCACGGCCCGGCACGTCGCGAACGGCGAGATCGCCAAGCTCACCGGCTCGTCGTACAAGAATCCGGCTCTCGGTCGTTTTCTCCGACGGCGCGCGGGTCGACGCGGTCCGGTGCCTCGCGGACGACGACAACAACGACCTGTCCCTGCTCCGCGTGGAGCGCGCCACGCCCAAGTACCTGCGCCTGTCCGAGCAGGACAAGGCCCCCGAGATGACGCCTGTGATCGTGGTCGGGCATCCGCTCGACACGGAGCGCTGGTCGTTCTCCCGAGGCGACATCTCAAGCCGCACCACGATCAGCGACCACGATTTCTACGGCATCACCGCCCGCATTGAGCCAGGCAACAGCGGTGGCCCGGTGATGCTGGCGAGCTCGCTCGAGGTCATCGGGGTCGCCGATGCCAAGGTGAAGGGTACCGGTCTTGGTTACGCTGTACCGGTCCGGCCCCTGCGGAAGCTCATTCAGGGGCATCGAGACGACGACGGCCGATCGTGCGGCGCCGCCTCGCGGAGGGGTTTCTGAACGTCGCATTTCTGGCTGGGTGGCGCGCCTTCGCGCGAGCCCCCCGGTCTTGCCATCGTGGATCCGATCTGTTCGCCCTCCCTGCCGCGCCGCGCAAGAGATTGACGGGTCACAGGCGCAGCCCCTAGACTCCGCGCCCGGTGGAGGCTTTCGCTACCTCGCTGGAGCACATCCTGGCGGAGCTCGAGCGGGTGGATCTCTTCCTCCGGTTGCAGGTCCACCGCGCGCGGAAGCTCAGGGCCACCGACGATCGCTTCGCGGGGCTGTACATCTCGGAGGAGGAGGTCGACGCGATCTCCACCGAGCCGAGCGGCCTCCCGCGCTGGGCCACGGCGCCGGCGCCCTGGTCCGAGGCCGCCGTCCAGCGCGCCTTCGACGAGCTGGCGCTGCGGCTCGGCGCCCGTATGGCCGCGAGCATTGCGGCTGGGGTCCCACTACGCCTCGAACGGCTCGCCACCCTCTTCGATCTCGACCCGCTGGACCGGAACGTCCTCCTGATAGGCCTCGCCCCGGAGATTGACCTCCGCTACGAGCGGCTCTTCGCCTACCTTCAGGACGATGTCGCCCAGCGACGCCCGAGCGTCGACCTGGTGCTCAACCTCGTCTGCCCCACCCTGTCGGCGAAGCTCGACGCCCGGACGCGCTTCACCTCGACGGGTCCCCTGGTCCGCCACCGTCTGATCGAGCTCTTCGAGGACCCTTCTCGCCCCCACGCGCCGCTCCTGGGCAAGCACCTCAAGGTCGCCGACCGCATCGTGGGCTACCTCTTCGGCTCCGACGAGATCGACGCGGCGCTCCTCCAGTACGCGCGCCAGATCCCCGTCGAGTCGGTCAACGAGCCACCGGTCGCGGCGCCCGCGGTGGTCGAGCGCGCCGGCGTGATCGCGGCACACGCGCAGCGCGCGCCGTCGCTCGTCCATCTCCACGGCCCGCGCGGCGTCGGCAAGCAAGCGTGGGCCGGCGTCATCGCCGCCCGCGCCGGCATGCCTTTGCTCGCCGTCGACGGCGAGCGACTCGCCGCGTCCAGGGACGTCCCCTTCGAGTCCCTCGCCGAGCTGGCCGTGCGCGAGGCCCAGCTCCAGGGTGCGGCGCTCTACTTCGGTGGGTTCGACACCCTGCTCGCCGACGATCGCCAGGGTCATCGCGACGCCCTCGTCCAGGCGATGACCCGCTGCCAGAGCCTCGGCTTCCTCGCCGGCACCACCGAGTGGGAAGGAGCCGGCGTGCCCGCGGGCGTCCCCCTGCTCCGCATGGAGTTGCCGCTGCCGACCAGCTCCGAGCGGGTAGAAATCTGGCGGCGCACCCTCGACGGCGAGGCGTCCGCCGAGGTCTCCGCCGGCCTCCCGGCGCTGGCAAGCCAGTTCCGCTTCACGGCGGAGGCGATCGGCGCCGCGGCCGCCGACGCGCGCGCCCGGGCGCGCGCCAGCCGGGCGCGCCCGTCACCGCTCACGCTCGCGGACCTCCACGCAGGCGCCCGGGCCCAGTCGAACCGCAAGCTGGGCGACCTGGCACGGAAGGTGAGGCCGCACTACGCCTGGGACGACCTCGTGCTGCCCGCCGACGCCATCCAGCAGCTCCGCGAGATCTGCGCCCAGGTCCGCCTCCGTGCCCACGTCTTCGAGGCGTGGGGCTTTGAGCGGAAGCTCTCGCTCGGCAAGGGGCTCAACGCGCTGTTCGCCGGCCCCTCGGGCACGGGCAAGACCATGGCCGCCGAGATCATGGCCGGGGAACTCGGCCTCGACCTCTACAAGATCGATCTCTCGGGCGTGGTGAGCAAGTACATCGGCGAGACGGAGAAGAACCTCGCGCGCGTCTTCGCCGCAGCGGAGGCGACGAGCGCGATCCTCTTCTTCGACGAGGCGGACGCGCTCTTCGGCAAGCGCAGCGAGGTGAAGGACGCCCACGACCGCTACGCCAACGTGGAGACGAGCTACCTGCTCCAGCGGATGGAGGAGTATCGAGGGGATCACCATCCTCGCGACCAACCTGCGGCGGAACATGGACGAGGCGTTCGTGCGGCGCATCGCGTTCGCCGTGCAGTTCCCCGCGCCGGAGGAGCCGGAGCGGTTCCGGATCTGGCAGGGGGTGTTCCCGCGGGAGACGCCGCGGGCGGAGGACGTGGACCTCGCGTTCATGGCCCGGCAGTTCAAGATCGCCGGGGGGAACATCAAGAACATCGCGCTCGGGGCGGCGTTCCTGGCGGCGAGCGACGGGGGGGCGGTGACGATGCGCCACCTGGTGGGGGCGACGCGGCGGGAGGCTCCAGAAGATGGGGAAGAGTATCGGGGCGGCAGAGTTAGGGGCTTACGCGGGGATGCTGGAGGGGTGACGCGGGCCGCGATGGCGAGATCGTCGTGGCCCGTGTACCGTCACCGAGGGGTCTTCTCATGCAAGAGCGAATAGCAGCGCCGGAACGGGAGCCTGGTCGAGCGCAGGGGCCGGTCCCCGACACGGCCGTCAAGCGTGGCGGTGGGGCGCTGGCCAGACCCTTCGGGTCCGCGAACGCAGCCGCGCTCATGCGGCTCCAACGGACGGTCGGCAACCATGTCGTGCAACGCATGTGCACGGCATGCACCGACGACGCGAAGAAGCGCGATGAGGACGAGGGGACCGTCCAGACGAAGCCCATCTCCGGCGCGGTGCCAGCGGCGTCGTCCGACCTGTCCGCGCAGATCCACAACCTCCAGGGCGGGGGCGCGCCTCTGCCCGCGGACGTGCGCGACTTCTTCGAGCTGCGGTTCGGCGTCGATTTCGCCGACGTGCGCGTCCACGATCACGATCCGGCGTCGGAGGTCGCGCGATCCATCCAGGCGCGCGCCTTCACCCTGGGGCGGGACATCGTGTTCGGGGCCGGGGAGTATGCACCCTCCACCACCGCCGGTCGGCGCCTGTTGGCGCACGAGCTGACGCACGTGGTCCAGCAAGGGAGCGGAGGCGTCGGCGGGCCGGCGGCAGCCCTCCGGGTTGGCCCTGTCGACGACGTGTACGAGCAAGAAGCCGAGGCGGTCGCCGACGCGGTGACCGCGGGGAGCCCCATCGGGCTGATCGCTCCCGCGCAGGCAAGCGTGCAGCGGCGCGCAGCTCCCTACATCAAGAAAGTCACGGTGCACCTCACCCCGCCAGAGACGGCCGAGCTGACCTGGGAAGGGACGCCACCAGACACGGCCACGGGGAGCGACACGTTCACGGTGTCGACGGGCAAGGGGTACCAAGACCCGGGCGATCCCGCCGGGACCTGCACGCGCAGCTGCTGCACCGATGCGACGACCCAGTGCGCGGCGCCGTACAACCGGCCCAGCGCGGTCGGCTCGTGCTGCACGTACGTCGGGAACAACTTCTGGGCCGGGACGCCGCAAACCCAGCACAACGGCTGGAATTATTGGACGCCAATCCAGCCCAATTACGACACGCGCGGGATCGCGCTTCACGGCCACCCCCAGATCACCGGGCAGCCCATTGGCCACGGCTGCGTCCGCATGGCAGACGAGAACGCCCAGCGCATCTTCGACTACTCGAACCGCATGCTCACCAACGTGACCATCGACGGCACGGCCAACCCGGTCCTCTGCGCAGACGATCGGCGTTGCTCCGGAAGCGGAACCGACGGCGGGACCGGCGCCAACACGGACGGCACGAGTAACCCGGACACTCAGCTGGCCTCCACCCAGGAGCCGGTCCCCGGGCTCGAGGGCGAGATGTCCTGAGCAAGCTGGTGAGTGGCTCGTCGCGCCTGGCCCAGGAGGCACTGCGGTGACAGGCTCAGGACCCATGAGTCGCCGCGCTTCCTCCGTAGCGCTTCCGGTCCTCGCCGCTCTCGGATGCGCGTCCGGGGAGCGGCCTCGCCCGGTGCCGCTCGCCGCCCCCGCTGTCACATCCTCCCCCCCGCCGGCCCTTCCTCCTGTGCCGGCGCCCCCGTCCGCTGCTCCGGCGGCCGCCGTCGATCCTCCGGGGATCGCCGCGCTCGCCTGTGGCGACCAGAGCACGTGCGTGCGCCTCCGCGACGGCACTGCGCGCTGCTGGGGCACGCTTTACCTTCCCATGTTTGGCGCCGCGGTCGAGAGCACCCAGGCGCACAGCGCGATGCCCGTCCCCGTCGCCGGGCTTCACGGGGCCACGGCGCTCGCGCTGGGCACCGGGTACGCGTGCGCCATCGTCGCCGGCGCTGTCGCCTGCTGGGGGAACAACGGAAGCCTTCAGCACGGCGACGGAGCGCGTTACAAGCCCGAGCCGGTACCTGGGGGCGAGGGCGCCGTCGCGCTCGCGCTCGCGCCCGAGCACGCCTGCGCGTTGCGCGGCGACGGCACCGTCCTTTGCTGGGGGTCCAACTTCAGCGGCGCCCTTGGGCGCGGGACGGGTCGCAGCACTTCCTCCGCCGCCACCGTGCCCGGGCTCCGCGGAGCCGTCGCCGTCGGTGCTGGGTACGACCACACCTGCGCCGTGCTCGATGACGCCACCGTCCGTTGCTGGGGAGCGAACGCCCACGGCCAGCTCGGCGACGGCACCACGGTCGACCGGTTCGCGCCCACCCCGGTGCCGGACCTCACGGGCGTGGTGGAGCTGGCCCTCGGTGGTGCCACCGAGGTGCCGGTCGAACGGCGCCTCGTGAGCCCCTTCGCCTGCGCTCGACTCCGCGACGCGCGCGTGAGCTGCTGGGGCGACAACCACCTCGGTCAGCTCGGAGACGGGACCACCACGGAGCGGCACACCCCCGGGCTCGTCCCCGATCTCCATGGGGTGGCCGGGATTGCGAGCGGAACTGGCTACACCTGCGCCCGTCTGGACAACGGAACCGTGAGCTGCTGGGGCGACAACCACGAGGGCCAGCTCGGAGACGGGACCACCACGCGTCGCCTGCGGCCGACCCCTGTCCCCGGTCTGGGCGGCGTGGTCGGAATCGTCGCGCGTGGGTTCCACACCTGCGCCCGCACGGGGGATGGCCGCGTCTTCTGCTGGGGCGCGAACCAGGACGGGGAGCTCGGCGACGGCAGCAAGGAGCTGCGGCGAGCCACGCCCGCGCCCGTGCCGGAAGCGGCGGGGCCCCGACGGTGAGCCATCTGCGTCCCCACGGATGTCGGACAAGCCTGACGAACGCGCATGTTATAGACTGAAGAGGGAGGACCACCATGCGAGCACGAGCAGCGGCGCTGACACGCGAGCCTATGACCTCGAAACCACAGCAGGCCGACGAACCGCGCGGCGCGGCTCTCCGTGTGATCCGCCCGCCGGCCACTGATCCTTCGCGTCTGGACGCGCCCGAGCTACTCCGACTCCAGCGGGCGGCCGGCAACAGCGCGGTGCAGCGCGCGCTCGCGGGACGCACCGCGAAGGAGAAGGAGACCCCCTCGGGCGGCGGTGGGGGCCAGCGAAGCTCGATCTTGGACATCGCCGATCTCCTGCCGAAGTTCACCATGACGCCGATCGCCGCACCCCCTTCGTTCATCCCTCGGGCGGGCGGCGCGCCCGACGAGATCGATCTGGAGCCACCGGGGCCCGGCGTGGACGGCGGGAGCCCCACACCGGCACCCGCCGCGCCGGCAGCCGACGGTTGCGGCCAGCCGCTCAGCATGAACAAGGTCACCTCGGGCCCCTTCCTCAACGGTCTCACGGTGGCCAGCTACTACCCGGATTCTGGCAGCCCGGCCGTACCCGACCACCGCAGGCCCGTTCGATCTCGGCAACCGCGCCGGGTCCAGCGTCCAGCTCTTCGGTGTCATTCCGAGCCCCTGCGAGCCCTCCGCGTTCAGGCTGGCGCAGATGGGGACGGCGATCCGGGTGCGCGTCAACGGGGTCGCCGATCCGCTCGAAGGCACGACGTTCGACGATCTCGCCAGGTCGAGGCGCGCCGTTCAGAGTTTCCCCTTCCGGCAGGAGTTCCTCGGTGGCGGCGCGGCGCCGCTCGGCTACATCATCTCGATGCTCGATCCTCCGAGCATGCCCTACAACGCGGCAACGACGTCGGGGGAGTTCGATGTCTCGTTCGTGACTTCGCTGATTGGCCCGAGCGGCCAGCAGTCGGTGAGCTGGTCGATCTCGGTGCGCATCGCCAACGGGGCGGTCACCTCCAACACCGTCACCTGATCGACGAGGGGGGAGCCCCTTCCAGGCGACCGAGGGCGACGTTGCACTGCCCGAGCACCGCATAGTCCCACTCGCCCTTGGGCTCGCGCGCCTGGTACCGAGCCTGCAGCTCGCGGAGCGGCGTGACAGCGCGCGCGTCCCCGATGCGGCCGAGGATCAGGGCGAGGTAGGCCATCGTCTTCGCGCTGCCAGCCGCTCGCGTGCGCTCGATCAAGTGTGGGACGATCGGCGCCCCCATCGCGACGAGTCGTCGCACGGCGTCCGTCTCCCGCGGCTCGGGCGTCCCGAGGCTCTCGAAGGCCGGCTCCGTCTTCTCGAGCTCGTCGAGGAGCGAATCTACCTCAGGGCTCTGGTCGTGCGTCATGTCGGACCTCGCCGGGGTGCAGGCGACCGTGCACGCGATCAGCGTCGCACTGAACCACCATCCCACGCCGCGAAGCACCATGCATCAACCCTTCCCCACCCCGGCGGGCAAGTCAAGCGCGCCTCGGAGAGGCACGCCGCGCGATCTGTGCTAGGGGTGAGCGATGTTTCGTGGAGCCTGGCTGGCAGTGGCAGCGTTCGCGCTCGGCTGCGGCAGCTCCAGGGGCTCGATGTCGAGGACGACGGAAAGCGGAGTCGACATGGCGAACGATCGCTCGAAGCGCGAAAAGCTGTCGGAGCTGCTGGATCGCCTGCGCACCCACCAGGTAACCGGAGCCAGCATGGGCGGACCGTACGTGGGGATCGCCCATGACGATCTGACGCGCGCGCTCCTCGCGGAGGGCAAGGCGATCGTACCGCTCCTGATCGCTCGGCTCCCCGCCAGCGGCTACGACGAGACGGTGTACCTCGTCTTCCTGCTGCGCGAGCTCCACGCCGCCGAAGCCGAGCCCGCCATCCGCACCCTGCAAGCGGAGATCCCGCAGCGATCCGTGGGGCGGGACCTCACCCTGAAGATGCAGGTCGAGTTCTTCTTGCGGGACGTTCACACCTGGTGAAGACGCGCGCCGGCGCCGTGACGAGGGCGCCGAGGATCAGGTCACGGTGTTGGTGGTATTGGAGCCGGTGAAATCGATCGTCCAGGTCCAGTTCCGGCACACGCTGTTCTCCTGGCAGGGGCCGCCGAGGGAGTAAAAGCAGGTCTCGAAGACGGCAGAACCCTGGCATCCGGGGAGCATGCGGGGGACGTCCGCGAACGAGACCAGCGTCGCGTTGCCACCCCCGCCCTTGGCGCCGTACAGCAGGCTCCATCCTCTGCTCGCGTAGGGGTTGCTCGCGTCCAGCACGGGCTCATTGATCCTCGTGCCGTTCGTCACGGAGCCGGGGGCTTGGCCCAGATAGGCAGCCGCGGCATCGAGGAATGCTTGATTCGCCCCGCTGAAAGTGAAGTTCTGTGAGACGCCGAGGCTGGTGTCTCCGCTGTACGAGGCATACATCTGAACCTTGAAGCCGCGTCCGTCGGCCCCCGCGGTGCCCGGAGCAGAGGTCCCGGGCCACCTCAAGCCACCGGAGAGATAGTCGTTTACCGTCCACCCACCTTGCAGCGACCCCGAGGTCGTGAGCTGTAGAGGGCCGCGGACGCATCCCATCTGCTTCGCGGCCGCCGGGGTGGCGCCCGCGTCGTCAGGCCCGAGATTCGCCGCGTCGTCCAGATCGTCGCTGAGTGGGCCCAGCGACGCGGCCGATCCCTCGGCCGCGGGCGGGCTGGGGGCGGGTGGGCTCCCGCTCTTCGCGCACGAGGCGCACGACCCACCGGTTGCGGCGCAGGCGCACGCCGACGGAGCCACGCGATTCTCGGACGGCGCTCTACTCAGCAGCTTGGCGACCTCCTGGTTGCCATGGGTGCGCTGCAGAGCGGTCGCCCACACGCGCTGCTGGCCAGGCAGAAAGGGGGGCGGCGACGAGTCGCCCGCGATCCGAGGGAGCGCAACGAGTGGACCGTGGAGCACAGCGCCACGCGTGACCGGGTTGCCGAGGGGCTCCCGGACTTCGTTGGCGCGGCTGATCATCTCGTGAGAATCACCCATGTTCTGGCCCTCGGGACGCCTACGTCCTCGCTCTGATCACCCGGAGCTCAGCTTCTCCGAGGCCGAGATGCTGATCACGTTGCCGTACAGGGAGGTGGTGCTCTGGTCGCCGTCACGCAGGACCTGCTGCTCCTGGCCCTGTAGCTTGGTCGTGCCCAGCGCCGAGGCGCTGAGGGTGACTGTTTCGGAACCGGGCACTGTCACCGGGCCGCTGGGCGTCGACTGCGTCCCGCTGAAGATGAAGGTGCACTGCACCTCATAGAGGACCGGCTGGCCGCCGACGGTGAGCTTGGGGTAGGAGGTGCAGATGGGGGTGCCCGCCGTCCAGGAGATGGTCGTGTCGGCGGGCGGAAACGGCGTGGTGCCCCCACTGGTCTTCACGTCCGCCTGCGTGGCGACACTCTTGCCGGCCATCGATGTCCTCCTCTGCGGGAGCAGCGTACACGCGGTCGCTCGCGCCGTCATCCGTTGCAATGCGTCACGGCTGCCGTGGGTGGCCGGCCTCCGACTGCCACTGGTCGAGCGGCTCGTCGTGCACCACCTGGAGCTGCTTCACGGCCCCCGTTGTCCCGTCGCCGTGGATGGCCGTGGCGACGATGGTGTAAGTGACGAGGCCGACGACAGGGTTGGCGCTGGGCGTGATCACGAAGCGCATGTGATCCCGGACGATGGTGCCGGGGGCGGCCTCGTCGGCGTCGCCCTGGAAGGTCGCCTGGAAGCTCGCCGGTGCCGCCCGCCTGGGCGCCGGCGAGGGGGCCCAGTGTGCCCGGAGTCTCGGCGGCCTGGATGGTGATCGCCACGCCCGTCGGGTTGGTGACCACGGCCTTGGGGCGCGAGTAAGTGAGGGTCCCGCTCATGTTCGTCGATGCTCCTGCGGTGGATGGTGAACGCCGCGGCCCGCTGCGGCTCCGAGAGGGTACGCCGGGCAGGGTGCGCCGGCGATGGTCGACCACGGCACGCCTGGGAGGATCCTGTCATCGAAGGCCAGCCCTCGCCGACGGCGCGACGCTCCTCGCGCTTGTCGCCGGTCTCGCTCCGCATCGAGGCGCTTGACGGGGCGAGAGGTCAGGCGCAGCCTGACCCCCGAACGAAGGGGACGATCGGGAACCTTCCCCAGGCGGCCGTGAAACCTCGTGTAATGGCTTTCCCGAGGGATCGCCGTTATAGCGGGCCCACGTCGCACGGGGGGCTACTGGGGGTCGAGAACGCGCGTGGGGGAGGAGCACGAGAGCTTGGTGCCGGCCGATTCTGATCTCCAGCGGCTCCTCGAGCCTCACCTGACTCGGGAGGAGCTCGAGCGCGGCGTCGTCTACGTGCTGTCGCGCACCGTCATGGCGGGAGAGACGCTCGCGTTTGCGCACCTCACGATCCCGGTGCCCTGGGACGCGGTGGTCGCGTTCGTCGACCGTGAGCCGTCGGCGAACTGGGGGCACTCCAGCCGCTATCTCCTGCTCCACCGCGCGACGGGCGAGACCCTCTCGATCGAAGCTCGCTTCCCGCCATTCCAGCGTCACGACGCTCACCTCTGGGGCATCGTCCACCGGGCGCCGTCGGTCGGCGATGCCTTCGTCCAATCACCCGACGGCGACGGAAACAGGAAATGAGCCCAGCATGAACGCCTCCCGAATCATCTTGGATCGCGCCCGTGCGCACGCGTACAGCAGCCTGACGCGGTCCCCGCACCTCAAGACGAACCTTTACATCGACCAGCGCGTCTACGACGCCGGCGAGCTCATCGGCCCGCACTTCCAGCAGGCCGCCGTCACCCAACCCAGCATCCTGGTCTTCGCCGACGACGAGCCGCTGGCGAACTTCGCCCACCCTTGCCGCTACATGCTCTACGATGCCCAGACGGGCGATTTCCAGCGCGAGATCGCCGCGCGCTTTCCCCCGTACACGCACAAGCCCCCCGAGACGCTGGAGCCGTTCCACGAGTCGGTCCGGTTCGAGTCGCCGGCGCAGAAGTTCCGCGTGAGGCCGATCCGGCGCTGCCCGGTCATCCTGCCCGAAGGCAACCGCTACGCCATCCTCTATGCGGGCATGTCGAACATGCGGCACCTGAATGATCTCGAGTTCTGCTACCGGATGCTGATCGACCGCTACGCGTTCCACCCGCACAACATCTTCGTCTACAGCTACGATGGCACGCTGAACACCCAGGACGGCCCGGCGGGGACGTGGCCCGGCGACGGCACCCCGTACCGCATCCACGTCAACGGCGCTGGGAACCGCGCCGGGCTCGAGTCGGCGTTCGGCGTGCTGAAGTCGAAGCTGAGGGAAGAGGACCTCCTCTTCATCCACACCAACAATCATGGCGACAACGACTCCGGTGGGTCGTTCCTCTGCGAGTACCCGAGCTGGGGCAAGTACTACGCGACCGACTGCTGCAACCAGCTCCACGCCTTGCCGCGTTACCGATCCCTCCTGGTCATGATGGAGCAGTGCAACTCGGGCGGCTTCAACGTGCCGGTCATCGAGTCCAGCACGGCGCGCCACACCAGCATCGCCTCGGCGGCGATCGCCACGCAAAGCTCGTATGCTTCGCCCGACGGGCACTGGGACTCGTTCGCGCGGGACTGGATCGCCGCGCAGGTCGGCCACGATCCGTACGGCGCGGCGCTGGCCCACAACCCCGACACCAACGGCAACGGCGTCATCGAAGCGGACGAGGCGTTCGCCTACGCGCTCTCCGTGCAGAACCCGTCGGACACGCCGAATCACCAGGACAGCCGGGATGGAGGTGGAGCCATCTCGCTCGACCAGCGCCACCACCTCCACTGGCTGTGGTGCGACATCCTGCACCCCATCATGGAGCGCCAGGTTGAGCTCCTGGGGCCCGAGGCGTCGTCCGACTTCGAAGCGACCCTCCGCCGAGCCGCGCCGGAGCTGCAGAGGCTCCTGCTCCCGATGTTCGATCGGGTCGAGGCCGACCTCCGCAAGGAGGTGGGCCCGCGGGTCGAAGCCATCCTCGCGGCGGCGCGCGGCGACAAGGGCGCCTAAAGAACCCCAAACCCCCGCCATGAGCGTTGCGTCGAGGACGGGAGAACCGGCCTGGCGCTCGACAAAATCCGCGCGCTCGGGTTGACGCGGGTCTTCTCCTCGTCCAGCTCCACGGCCGGCCAGGCGAAAGCAGGATCCAGCCATGCGATTCAATACCGTCGTTTCACCCGTGCTCGCTCTCGTCACCCTCATCGTCGGCGCGTGCTCTGCAAGTGGCTCGTCCGAAGTAACGGGCACGACCTCCGGCGGCCACGGGGGCGCCGGCGCCGGCGAAGCGAGCGGGACGAGCTCCACGTCGACGACCGGCGCTGGCGGCGCGAGCTCCACATCTACGACCGGCGCCGCGAGCTCCACGTCGACGACCGGCGCCGGCGGCACGAGCTCCACGTCGACGACCGGCGCCGGCGGTGCGAGCTCCACGTCGACGACCGGCGCCGGCGGTGCGAGCTCCACGTCGACGACCGGCGCCGGCGGCGCGAGCTCCACGTCGACGACCAGCACGCAGGGCACCGGCGGCGCCGGCGCGTGCGCTGGAACCATCGACGTCGCGCTCGACAATGGTGCGCCGGTGCACTTCACCTCGGTCTGCTACCAGACCTTCGGTTCGACCCTGACGACGCAGCCTGTCGGTTATCTCTTCTCTGGAGGCGCCGCCGGGGCGCCGCACGGGCTCGACATCGTTGGCTGCGCCGGACCTGGCCCCCAGAGCCAGGGCCTAACGCTGTCCGCGCTCGACGCCATGGGGCCCGGCACCTACACCATGGGCTCCACGACGTACACCGACGCCGCGGGCGTCACCTGGGGCATGAGCGGGGATCCGTTCAAGCTCCAGGTGACCAAGCTGGAGGGTGTGCCCGGCGTCATCGAGGGGAGCTTCACGGTCATGGCATCGCAAGGGAGCGCGGCGCATCTGCTCCAGGGGACGTTCCACGTCTGCCACGTCGAGGACTTGCTCACACCGTAACATCACTGCCACGCGGTACCAGCGGCTTGACGCTGGCACCGGACATGCTTCATTCTCGCTGGGTCGTCCATGGACACGTTCGTCAAACACTCGAGATTAGCGCTTCTGGGGTTGGTCCTCACCGCGACCGGCAGCATGGCGACGTGCGTGAACGAGGCACCGAGGAGCGCGACCGGCGCGACCGGGACCACCAGCACGACCGATTCCGCCCGACGCCGGCGAGGTCGGCGATGCCGGCGAGGTCGGCGACGCCGGCGAGGTCGGCGACGTCGGCGACGCGGCGATGCCTCCGCAGAAGACCTGGACCGTCGAGCAGACCCCCGTCACCACGGAGATCTATGCCCTCTGGGGCAGCAGCCCGTACGACGTCTATGCGATCGGAGCCCGCGGCACCATCCTCCACTCCACCGGCGACGGCACGTGGGTGGTAGAGCCGAGCGGGACGGTGGCCCCACTGGCCGCCATCAGCGGCACCGGGCCCGACGATGTCTACGTCGCGGGGGTCTTCACCTGCCCGGCGCAGGGATGCGGCGACGGCGGGATCGACGGCGGGTTCTTCCATTCGACGGGCGACCAGAGCTGGGCCCCCTTCCTCCCCAGTCAGACGGACGGCTTCTCGGTCTGGATGCTCGACCCCAGCGAAGGCTACGTCATGGGCTCGCAGGGCGCGGGGGATTTCCTCTTGCACATGAAGGGCCCTGGCAACTGGGTCCCAGAGACGCTGCCCGTCGCCGACGTCGGCCCGCACGCGATGTGGAGCAGCTCGCCCACGGACGTCTACATCCTCGGCCAGGGGAACCAGGTGTTCCACTCCCAGGGCGACGGCAACTGGATCGCGCAGAACAACGGCTACGGCCAGATCAATTTCAATATCTGGGGCAGCGGCCCGAACGACGTTTACATCACCGCGGAGAACTCGCTCCTCCTCCACTCGGTCGGCGACGGTAACTGGATCCAGGAGGATCTCCCGCAGCTCAATGCCTGGCCGACCGGCGTCTGGGGCAGCGGAGCGACGGACGTCTACGTGGTCACGGGCGGTATCTTCGGGCCGACCGGCGACATCCTCCACTCCGACGGCAGCGGCGAGTGGACGCTGGTCGATGGCTCCTTCCCCTCGCTGAACGCGGTGTGGGGGAGCGGGCCCGGCGACGTCTATGCCGCCGGGCCCAAAGGGGTCATCCTGCACTTGAAGTGAGCTGGGAGCGCCGGGCCGCCCAGGAGCGGGCGGCCCGTGGCCGGGCTGTCAGCCGCCGAAGATGGCGTGGCCGACCCGCTTCAGCCAGTCGATGATCAGGTCGTCGAGATCACCGTCGCCCTCCTCCACGTGGCGGGCGCCGACGGCGAGGATGCTCATGCCGGGGGTGGCGCTCGGCGTGCCGTCCGCGTTCGTCACGCGGTGGCTGAGGTCGACGATCCGGATCGCGCTGGCCGCCGGCAGGTGCGCGGCGCGCAGGCTGAACGCCTTTGTCACGCCGGTCGACGTGCCGAGCCGCTCCCACCTCCCGTGATCGAAGTCGTCGCCCTGCATCACCTCCACCGCGTAGGGGCGGAGCTCTTGGTCGGGTTGCACGAAGACGAAGATGTCTTCGCCGGTGCGCGACGGCAGCACGTAGTGGCGCCGGATGCCGACGACCAGGGATCCGCCGCCGCCGAGCGAGACGAACGCCGGCGTGGGGCGAGCGGTGGGATCGCCCAGGCAGGCGCGCGGATCCGTGTGCTGGTTGGCGCCGGGGGCGGCCTCGCGGCCCGCCGCGAACCCGTACACGACGTCGACGAACTTGAGGCTGTTCAAAGGGGCCAGCGTCAAGGGGGGGCCGAGCGCGACGCCGCCCACCGTGATGCCCACCGTGGGGTTGGTGCCCGGCGGGTACAGGAGCGTCCTCGTGTAGCTGCCGTCGTGGTTGTCGACGATGGGGCCCGAGAAGCTGCCGCCGACGGCGGTGAAGCCGACGCTGGGATCGATGCGGGGATCGATGAGGATCACGTTGCCGTAGGCGATCGCCGGGCCGCACCGTGATCGTCGCCGTCGAGAACGTGGTCTTGTCCACGATGGTCGTCCCGTACACGACGTCGATGGGCGAGAACTCGACCTCGGGCCTGACGGTCAAGAGCACGTCGAAGCCCTGCTCGCGCCGGAAAGGGGTGCCGTCGGGGAGCGCGCCCACCGCGGTGACGGTGAAGTGGTAGCTCCCCGGCACGGAGGCGCTCGCCACCGTCCCGGTGTACGTGCCCTTGCCCGAAGCGTCGACGAGCGGGATGATGTTGGTGCCGCTGGACGGGTTGTACCTGATCCCCTTGCCGGCGAGGCCGAGCGCCTTGAGGCCGATCGAGTCGATGTCGGGGTTGCCCGCCTGCTGCCGCTCGATCGCCTGGTACTCCGCCAGGGTGAGCGGGCTCTTGGCGACGAAGTTGTAGAGCGAGGCGCCGGGGGACACGCGCGTCAGCGTCACGGCGGCGTTCGGCACGCCGACCCCGTTGGCGGTGAGCCGCGCGGTGAAAGTGATCGGATCTCCCGCGGCGTAGCTATTCTTGTCGAGATCCACCCGCAGTTTGAGCCGGGAATCGAGGATCACCTGGTAATCGAACTGCTCGACGCGCTCCGTCGTCTTGATGTCGGGTTGGGCGAGCGAGAGGATGAGCGTCCAGGTGCCGATGCGCGGCGACCCGGGGTCGCGGCTGTTCTGGAGGAACTCGCGCGACACCGTGATCATGCGGTAGCGCGGGTCCTCGTTGACGACGATCCCCGGAGCCGGGCCCTCGAGCATCTCGCCGAGCGGCGTCAGGAGCTGCACGCGGATGGCCTCGGGGTCGTACGTCTCCCAGCTCACGATGAACGAGATCTTGTTGTCGAGCGCGGTGACGGGCAGTTGCCGCTTCACCACCGGGTTGGCGCCGGTGAGCACTCCTCTGGGATCGGTGATGGTGTCGAGGGACTGGCCGGCGATGATGGCGGCCTTGATGTACCCCGAGGTCGCCGCGGAGTCGTAGTGGGTCGCGTCGGCGTTGATGAACCACGAGGAGGGCCCGCCCGAGTATTGCACGATATTGTTGAGCAGCGTCGTGTTCACCGCAAATTGCGTCGCCGTCTGGCTACCGTAGCCGACGGTTACGGCCTGGACGGCCTTGTCCTGGAAACCGATGCCGCTTACGCCCCCGTGTGCCACGGGGAAGAACTCCGACGGATCGTTACCGCTGTTTTGGTTGCCGTCGGTCATGAGGATGAGCAAGCGCTGGTTGTACACGGTCGCATCGTGCGAGCGGTCGAAGAAGCCGTACATGCCAGGGGTTTCCGTGATGGCCTGGGCGATGCCCGCCCCAATGGGCGTCGCGGCGCCGTTCTCCCGGGGGAAGTGCGCCCCGAGGTTGGTGGCGGCGAGCGCAGTGGTGACGTTCGCCGAGGTGATCGTCACCATGGCCGACCCCGGGGGGAGGGGCATGAAGGTGCTCGCCGAGGGGGAGCTACGGGGAACACGGGGGGGTTCGGGCCGGCCGTAGTCGGCGCGAAGGTCGTGATGTCCGGGTACATCCCGATGTAGAAGTTGCCCTTGTTCTCGTAGTGGGCCCCGAGGATGTTGAGCGCCGCTGAGACCGCGCTCGTCAGGTAGCTCCAGCGCATGAGGGTGTCGGTGCTCGTAGAGGTGCCGTCGGGCTGGAACGCCATGCTGCCCGAGGTGTCGAGCAGGAACGCGAGCTCGAGCTTGCCCACGTTGGCCGAGAGGTTGAGGACCTTGTTGTGGCCGGCCGTCGTAGTCGCGTTGGAGTCGCCGTTGACGGTGAGCGTCGCGGAGAGCGGCCCGATGCTCCCCGTCGTCGTCAGCGTGATGGGGAGGCCGATGTCGGAGACGGGAAACAACGACGGCGGCGGCGTTCCCGGGGCGAACTGGGCCTGGTTGGTGCCGCTCATGGTGAATGGAGTCCCGGTGAGCGAGAGCGATCCTGTGCCATAGTTGCGCAACACCGGGCTCGAGGTGCCGGTGCCGCTCTCGTTGATCAGCGCTTTGCTGAAGGCGAACGTGGTGTCGATGTCGATCCAGGGCTGCTGCGAGCCGGCGTCGGTGTCGGCCGCGACGACGACGACAGGGTACGAGTGCGCGGTATCGGTATTGGTGATCGTGAGGTTCCAGGTGACGGCGGTGTCGACCTGCACCGTGATGACGAAGACGTTTTGCGCGCCCAGGTCGCGCACGAGGGGCTGAACGAAGCCGACGATGTTGGTGTTGAGCGCGTCGTTGCAGACGTTGTGGGACGAAGAGTCGAGGGTGACCGCCGAGCCGGCGCCGACCTGCACCTGAAACGTAATCGTCCCATCGGGCACCATACTCGGCGCGAACACGCCGACGCGGATGGTCATCGTCGACCCCGCCGCCGGCGGCGACGGGTCCACCGGACTGGGCGTGAGCGCGTACATCGCGTTCGGCCCGGGGCTCTGCTGGAGGGTGTGCGGACTGGTCTGCGGGTTCGGATAGACGACTTGAGACGGCATGAGGGCTCCTCTCGCGCGTGGTTACGGGGTGACGGTGAACGAGGGCGAGCTCGCGGCCGGTCCACCGTCGGTGCTCACGTGGATCGTGTAGGCGCCCGGCGCGACCGTGGGGACCGTCACGGTGATCTGCCCGTCGTTGAAGCCTTGGATGGTCGCGGCGATGGATGCGGCGCCTTGGTTGAACGTGACCTTGAGGTTCGTCACGCTGAAGTTGCTGCCCAGGATGTTGATCCCCACGCCCGCCTTGGCCGAGGTCGGCAGCACGGACGTGACGGTGGGCGGCTGCGGATTGGGCGGCGGGGGCGGCGGCCCGCCGCCCGGGAGGACCGTCAACTCGATCGGGCATTGGCTCGGGCCGCCGCCGTCGGTGCTGACGAGGACGGGGTAGGGGCCACCCACCGCGAGGCTCGGCACCGTCACGGTGAGCACCGTCGGGGTGGGGTTGCCGACGAGCGGCGCCGACAGCCCACCGATCGTCACTACCGGCGTGCCGACGGTGAAGTTGCGGCCGATGATGAGGACATTGGCTCCGGCGACCTGCTTCGAGGGGGAGAGCGAGTTCGCCGCCGCGAACAACGGGAAGAGCAGCTGCTGCTCCAGCTTGGAGATGCGGCTGTCGTACCCCGCGAGGCTCAGCCCCGTGTGCCGGCGGTCCGTGATGTCGCCCTGGGCGATGTTGACCGGGGTGGTCCCGCTCATGTTGCGGTTGAGCAACGCGAGCAGGTAGTAGCTGTGGCCGACGGGGGGCGGCGGCACGCTCGCGCCGGGGAAGGTGCGCACGCACCACTCGCGCTTGACGCGCGCGCAGCTCTCGGTGCCGAGGGCCGGGTTGACGAGCGTGGGGTCCTCCTTGAAGGTGACGGGCCGCTCCCAGACGTCGAGGTAGACGACGACGGCGCCTTGGATGGGCGGGATCGGCTGGATCTGCGGGGAGCCGTCGACCTCCGGGGCGGAGTACATCGGCTGCGACTTGTACTTCACGTCCGCCGGGATGATGACGTCGAGCCCGTCGACGATGGCGCGGCCGACGTAGCGCAGCGCGATCTCGGTGTTGGGCGAGCCGGCGGGCGCGGCCGTGGCGCCGGCGCGGATCCAGAAGTCGTCCGCCACGCCGCCGATGGCGTCGATGCGGAACCCGTCGTTGCCGGCGGGGATGCCGTTGCCCACGAACCATTTGAGGTAGGCTCGGACCTCGAACTTGCGGATGTCGTCGAGCTCGTTCACGTCGGCGTCGACGAGGGGCACGCCCTGCTGCAGCCGCACGTTGCAGTAGGTCTTGATCGGGTCGAAGGTACTGTTCGTGATGACGCCCATGGTTTCTTCCCTCTGTCAGAAGACGAGCTGAATCGTGCGCACGAGCGTGCTCACGGGGTCTTTGGCGATGGCCACGTGCCGAACGGCGTTGAGGAGGACCGGCTTGCCGTCGAGCATGCCCACGAGGCCGAACTCGCGGAGCGTGGCCGCGAGGTGGATCCCGTCGCCCGGCCAGTTGGGCATGTTGGGGCCGAGGGTGACGACGATCTGGATGCGGTTGGTCACCCCCGTGCTCACCTGTCCGGTCGCCGGGTCGAGGTACTCGAACTGGAGCGCCGACTTCGGCGCGGTGTAGGGCGAGGGATCTTGCAGGCCGCCCACGGGCGGCGGCTGCGGGGGGAGCCCGCCGTCCCACGCCTCGAGGCCGGCGCCCACCTGGAGCCCCTGGATGCCGGCGACGTTGGTGTCGCCGCTCATGAACGCGGCGAGGAGCTGCCGGCAGCCGAGGAGGATGGTGTTCTTGCGCCAGCCGCTGTCCCAGGTGACCTGCCCGGCGGCGTCGCGCAGCACGTCCCGGTACGAGCCCTGAAGGCCCATCGTCGGAGTCTCTTCGTTCAGCATCGTTGTCCTCGCGGTGGGCTCAGGTGAGACCCTGGAAGAAGGTGCGGTTGCGCAGGGTGGTGGCGGGGTGGGCTGGGTCGGCGGAGACGCTGCCGAAGGTATTGGTCCGGAGCACCGCCCACCCCGTCGCCGCGCTGGCGCTCTCGCCGATGGCGCCGAGGGTGTCGACGTCGGGGTAGTCGTCCGTGTAGCTCTCTCCGATGTCGTGCTTCGCGCCGTAGACGAGCTCGGTGACGTTCGGCGGCTCCAGGAACTGCACGAAGCGCACCGGCAGCGGCCGGAACGGCTCCACCAGCGCCGAGAGGCGCTCCCCTTCGGCCTCATAGGGCGCCCGGGTCATGCTGTCGTCCGGGATGATGTAGAGCCCCACCGCGTCGCGCGAGTAGTACGACGAGGGATCAGTGGGGTCGGTGTGGTTGGTAGAGTAGGTGTAGTGCCAGCGGTCGGCGACCAGGCCGCGCAGGCTCGCGCTGGGCTCCACGGTCTCGCCGAGCTGGGCCGCGGCGGCCGGGCTGATGAACGTGCGCGAGCGGTAGATCTCGCCGCCGCGCTGCGTGCGGAACAGGAGGCGCAGAGCCGTCGTGGCATCGACGAAGACCGCCGGGTCCTTCTCGGCCGAACGGCCCTGGGTCACTTCGGCGGGCGGGCTCCACGCCCCGCCGCTCAGGGAGCTGGACCAGAGGCGGAAGACGCCGTTCCGGTTGGAGCTCCAGAAGAGCCACAGGGCGCCGTTCCAAGGGATCGCCGCCGGCCCTTCGTCGCGCCACCGCGACGTGGTGTCGAAGCCCCCCGCAGCCAAGGGAGGTGACGACACGTCCGCCGGAACGCTCCACGATGTGCCATCGAAGACGGAGTGGTGGATCCGGCTCCGGTCCCCGAGGTCCGCGCTCCAGAACAGGTGGATGCGCAGGGGGGTCACCGATTCGACGCAGGCGGCGGGCATCAGGTCGCGGGGCTGGCCCCTGGTGACCCGCGTGGGCGGCGACCACTTCCCGCCCGACAGCGTCTTCGCCCAGATGTCGGTGGGACCGCGCCGGCTCGACTGCCAGAAGAGCCACACCGTCCCGCCGGCGTTCACCACCGCAGGGGCGTAGTCGCCGGCCGGGTGGTCGGTGAGCTGCTCCGCGTCGTTGGGGAGGCCGTCGTCGAGGGTGCGCGTCCACAGGCCGTACGTGCCCCCCCGGTTCGAGGTCCAGAACAGCCGGACCAACGAGCCGTCGACGACCGCCGTCGGCCACTCGTCGAAGAAGTCGATGGTGGGCCCGTCATCGGGCGCGCCCGCCATCACGGGGCGCGGCGCGTCGGTGCCGCCGAACGTCTTCATCCAGAGCTGGCGGCGCGTGGAGAAGGGGAGCCTCTTCGTGACGTCGGGGCGCCGCGAGTGCCAGAAGAGCCACGGCGGCGATCCGGAGGTGGGCTCGGCCACGACGACGGGCCGCGCGTCGACGGAGTCGTTCACGGCGGCGGTCACCCCGTTCGCCGCCGAGGTGACGGTCACCGGGAGCGAGGCCGGGAAGGGGGGCGTCTGCCAGAATCTCCCAGAGCCGGAATCTCCTCGACGGCGTTGGTGAGAAAGATGTTGTTGACGAACTCCTTGGCCGTGCAGGCAAACCCGCTCGAGCGGTTCACCAGCGCCTCGATGTTCGGCACGGTGCCCACGGTGGCGTAGATCTCCGGGGCCATGAGGATGTCGGTGCGCTGGCGCTGCGCGGGGAGCGTGCGATCGAGGTCCCAGCCGATCTGCTGCGCGAGGTAGGGGAGGTAGTCGGCCTTCACCTCGAAGACGTCGTGGACCTTCCGCAGCGTCTCGCCCAGGCTGCGCGCCTGGTCCAGCACGGGCCCCATCGTCTCCAGGAAGCGGCGGAGCTGCCACGTGCCCGGCTGGTTCGTCCCCGGCTGCGGGCCGGAGGCGGGGTCGTCGTAGAAGCGGTGGACGGCGGGCAGGAGCGCGAAGAGCTTCTCGCTGAAGCCATGGCGACCCGTCGCGATCGCGGAGGACGTCCAGCCCGGCGTGGCCGGGAACCCGGCGCCCGTGTCCTCGAAGGCCGCGTAGTAGTACGCGACGCCCGGATCGAGCCCGTGATCGAGCCCCTCGGCGCCGCGCCGGGGCGGGTCGCGATCGGTGACGGTGAGGGCCCGATCGGTGTCGCCCGTGTCGCCGTTCTGCGTCTCGATGAACGACACCGTGCGGAGGATCTGCCCCCCGAGCGTGGTGACGAACGAGGCCTGGAAGGGTGAGGCCGTCCCGTACACGCTCGAGGTAGTGGTCGCCACCTCTTGCCGGACGAAAGGCGCGCTCGCGGTCGTCGCGCCGGGCCCGGCGGGGGTCCAGTCGACGCGGCTCGGAGGCGTGGTCTCTACGGTGGTGATCGTCGGTGGGACGAGGGTGACGATGTCCGCCTGGGTGAAGTCCGTGACGGTGGTCACCTCGGGGGGGTTCAGGCTCTGGGTGGAGATGACCAGCGTGCCCGCCGGCGCCGCCGGGGAGGCGCCCGGCTTCGTGTAGATGGTGAGGGTGGTGATCGCGCCGAAGTCCGCGCTCGCCGAGGGCTTGCTGGCCACCTGGGTCACGTTGGTGAGGACCGTGGTGATCAGCGCGCCGGTCGGGGCGTCGTAGACGCCGATGCTCACCTGGGAGGGATAGAGATCGGCCGCGCCCGCGTAGTACTCCGCGAGTTCGGCCTGGAGGACGCCGGCCTCGGCGCGCGCGTTGAGGAGCAGGAAGCGGGTGCGATCGATCCTGGCCCACGCCCACGCGCCCCTGCTCGGGGGCATCAGGTCGGCGAGATCGACCACCAAGAGCCCGTCGCCCGGGCCGGTTGGGTACTGCCAGCGCTGGCGCCGAATGCGGAGGCTCCGCGCCTGCGCGCCCGGATCCGACCAGGAGAGCGAGAGGTCGATCTCGTGGCCGCGGATGGGCGCGCTGGCGGTGCCCGTGAGGGGAACGGTGGGATCGCCCATTACCCCACGCCTCCTGTCGTCACCAGGTGGCCGTTGTTCCCGTCAGGGGCGCTGAGGGGGAGCGATGGGACCACCGTGAAGCCGTTCCAGGTCGGGATCTCCGACGCGGAGAAGGTGAGCTGCCCCGTCTTCGTCGGCAGCGAGTCCATCGCGGGCGGGTGCTTCGGGTGCTCGAGCTTGGCGAACCTCACGATGTTCACCCCGACCACGCCGGCGACGTCCTGCATCACCTCGTACAGCTTGCTGATGTAGAGCGTCTGCCCGAAGTCGACGTTGTCGAACGCGAGGAGCGAGGCCACCGCGTCCTCGACCGCCTGCTGGACGATCTTCGTGGAAAACTGCGGCGCCACGGTCACCGTCGCGTCGATGAGCACCTGGACGTACTTCGGGTCCGCGGGCAGGTTCACGATCGAGGTCATCATCTTCTTGGTGTCGAGGAACGCGAGGAGGTCCGCCTTCAGCGAGTCGCTCGCGGTGCCACCCCCCACCGGCGCGATGTAGAGCTGGATGGTGTTCCACCCCGGGCTCTGGGCGATGGCCTTGGCGACGCCGAACGTCTTGGCCAGGGTGACGTAGTCGTCCGCGGTGACGGCGCGCCCCATCGTCCGGAACTGCTGCGGCCCGCGGAGGACGGCGTCGGCTTGCGCCTCGGCGTCGGCGCCCCCGCTCGCCGCCGCCAGGTTCAGGACGAGCTTGAGCTGAGGGACGGCGCTGACGGCCTTGGCGATGCTGCTCGCCGGCACGTTCCCCCTGACGCCGCCGCCGACGCTGTAGGTCGCGGTGATGTTGTTGGTCCCCAGCGGGGGGATCTGGCCGTAGGTCCCGTCGCCGAACTCGATCCACACGATCCCGTTCTCGTCGCGCCGTACCGCGTAGCTCGCGTCGGTGCCGACGCTGTTGACCAGGCTGTCCACGCGCGTCCAGAGCACGGGCCCCGCCCCCTCGTCCACGCTCACGGAGAGGGTCTCGTCCACCACCGGCGAGCCCGCGAGCGCGTAGCGCTGCCCGGCGGTCCCGTCCGACGACGCGACGATCTCGCCCACCACGTTGCGGTCGATCTGGACGACGGGGAGCGTCTGGTAAGCGAGGTACGGGGTGATGCCCTTCGGCGCGGGGGTGGGAGGCGCCTGGAGGTTGCCCAGTTTGTCGAGGCCTAGCTTGCCCGTGCTGTCGACGTAGCAGGGCATGAGGGTGGTCGTGTCGATGGTGAGCGGCGCCTGGAGGTACTGGAAGTTGATCGGGGTGCCGCCCGTCGCCGCCGCCGTGGTCTTGAACGTGGTGCCCGTGGGGATGGGGATCGTGCCCGTGGCGGCGGCGGCGAAGAGGAGCGTGAGGTCGGCCGAGGCGGCGAGCGGCGGACTCAGCTCGTAGCCGATGAGCCGGAGGAGCTGCACGACGCTCCGCCGCTCGACGGCCGTCTCCAGGAAGCCCTCGCCGGCGATCCGGTCCTGGTTGTAGAAGAGCGAGTCTCCCATGGCGGCGAGGAGCTCCAGGAGCATCACGCCGAGGTCGTTGGGCGACTGATCGGTCCACTCCGGGAGCTTCTGGGACGCGAGCTGGAGCAGCGCCGCGAGGATCGAGTTGTAGTCCTTGCTGGTGTAGTCGATCTGCGGTTGACCGTTGCTCATGACGTCTCTCTCCGCGGCTCAGAGCCCGCCGAGGCCGATGGGTACGCTCAGGTTCTGGACCTGCTTGGTGTTGCGGATGACGTAGCGGACCGTGACGAAGAGCGTCCCTCCGTCGTCGGACTGCGACAGGGTGAGCTGCTGGACCTGCACCCGCGGTTCGAACTGCCCTATCGACTTGGCGACCTGGTGCTGCACGATGGCCCAGAGCGCGTTGTTGTTCGGGTCCTGCACGAGCTGCCTGAGGCCCCCCCCGTAGCTCCGCCGCATGATGCGCTCGCCCACGCCCGTCAGGAGGATGTGGACGATGTTGGCGCGGAGCTTGTCGGCGGCGCTCTCCGACAAGACGCCCCCGCCGCTCTGGATCTGGAAGGGGAAGGCGAACCCTTTGATGGATGCGATGGGGTCACTCATGGCTCAGCTCACGTCCATCGACTTGGTGGTGATCATCGCCGTCACGCCGCTCGACGCCGCCTGCAGCTGGACGGTGTTGCTGGTGAGGGTGACGTTGGCGTTGCCGTTTCCGCACTGGAGCACGAGGCCGTTCGGCGCGTTAATCGTGATCCCCGACGAGCCGAGGGCGATCGAGTTGCTGTTCTTGTCGGCGAAGGTGATCCCATTATTGTCGAGGGTGACCGTGTTGCTGTTCGTGCTGTCCGTGATGGTCGTCTGGCTCTTGCCGTCGTCGAGCACGATGGTCTGGGTCTGGTTCGCCGACACCGTGACCTTCTTGTCCTCCACGATGACGGTGGCCGTGGGCTGCTGCCCTCCTCCGAACTGGAGCGTGACGTTGCCCTTGTTGGCCGTCGCCCACACGGTGATGCCCGACGAGCTGAGCATGACGGTGTTCCCGTTCGTCTCGTCCTTGACGATGGTCTGCTGGGCCTGGTCCGTGTCGTCGAGCTGGATGACCTGCCCCGAGGTGGTGCGGATGATCTTCTGATCGAGCGTCGGCGCGTCGCCGGCCGTCGTCGGGTCGGTCGTCTTGATCGCCTTCGGCGTGGCGCCGTCCGGGTACCAGACCCCAGTCCAGATGGGGTAGTTGATGTCGCCGGCAACGAACTCGACCCACACGTTGGTCCCGTTGTCGGGGACGAAGAAGAAGCCGGGGTGGAACGCGGGGCGGGCCAGCACCTCGAGGGGCTGGTTGTCGCTGCCGTCGGGGGTCTCCTCGAGGAGGCCGAAGACCTTCACCTTGACCTGCCCGCGGTGGTCGCCCGACGACGGCGCGCTGTTGTCGCTCACCGTGCCGGCGTACTTGCCGTAGTAGCGCCGCGGCGGCGCTCGCCCGTAGCGGGGGTCGGTGTCGAGATCCATCATGCTCACCTCCGGCACTCGAACTCGGAGCGGTAACCCTTGCTCGGGTCGTAGGTGTGCCGCACCTGCGAGAGGAACCACGTCCCCGAGAAGCGGCCGCCCACGTCCTCGATGTCGATGTTGGTCTGCGCGACCAGCGACCGGATGCCGAGCGTGGTGCCCTTGGCGCGCATCCCCTGGAGGCTCGTGGAGAACTGGTTCTGGGCGATGGCGGCCTGGAAGTCCTCGGTGGTGAACGCCGGGGAGCCATCCCGCACGGAGGTGGCGAGGTCGGCTTGCAGCACCGCCTGCGCCGCGCTGGCGGCGGAGAGCAGCGCCTCCAGCTGGTCCGCCTTGTCCGGGTGGGCCTTCCGGTAGGCGGTGAGGTCCTCGTCGAAGAACTCGTCGGTGGACGTGCCGGGGTCCTGGATGTCGGTCGTGGTCATCTCGGTGTCCTGGCCGGTGTCGTAGTCGATCCCCGACAGCACCCGGGGAAGCTCGACCTGGCTCGCGTCCACGCTCGACTCGAAGCTGAGCAGGCGGTTCGGGACGTCGCTCCGGCCGTAGTAGACCTGCACCGCGGGCGTGGCCGTCATCACGTTGTACTGGGCGAGGAAGTGGAGGGTGTCGTCGCTGTCCTCGACCGTGACGTACATGACGCAGCCGTAGGTGGTGGCGAGCCGGAACAGGAAGGCGAGGTCCGTCTCCTCCTGCTGGCGGATGCCGCTGTCGGGGAAGCTCGGGTCGCCCATGACGGAGACGTCGACGTTGGTGAAGTAAGCGGAGGCGACCGTGTTGACGATGTCGGAGAGCGCCATGTCGGAGAAGACGCGGTTGCGCTGGCGGAGCCCCATCCTCATGCGCGGGTCGTAGGCCTCGAGCCGGAGCGTCGGCGTCCCGTCCTCCGGGAAGGTGGCGTCGACCTTGTAGATGCGGCCCCGGAAGACCAGCGCGTGATCGTCGCTGGTCCCGAGCTCGACCTCGACGTCCATGCCCTCCTGGAGGGCGTGGCCGAAGACCCGGAACGGGTCGTCCATCGCGATCGTCAAGAGGTCGGCCTGGCCCTCGCGCTGCTCGATGGTGAACGACGAGGAATCGCTGGTGAGATCGTAGGTCGCGCCGCTCGCGCTCACCTTCACCCCGTAGAAGAGATCGCCGGCCATCGGTCACCTCGCCGCGGTGTGGGTCGCGACCCGCGGGGGAGGGATGAAGAGCGTGTCCCCAGGCTTCCAGTCCAGGGGGAACTTGCCGGGGTTGGCGTCGGCGATCCGCCACCAGAGGTCCTCGCGGCCGTAGTACTGGTAGGCGAGCTGGTCGAGCGTCTCGCCGCCGATGATGACGTGCACGAGGCTGTCCGGGTAGCTCACGATGGGGGGATCGGCCGGAGCGAGAGGCTCACGCGCCCGTCGACGGCGACGGGCGCGAGGCCGTAGTACCGGGAGTAGATCGACGTCGCCATGGCTCAGAAGATCCGGATGTTCTGCAGGCCGAGCGCGGCGAGCAGGTTGCGGTGCTGGGTGTCGAGCTGGTAGAGGGCGTTGTCGTTGGTCTCCATCACGGCGAGCGTGATGGTGACGTCGGCGCGGACGGGCGCGAGCGCGCTGTTGAACTGGGTCTCGGTGATCTGGATGGCGGTGACGACGCACTCCAGGATCTTGGTGCCGAAGCCGAAGAAGCAAGTGGGCGGCGAGGTGACGGCCTGGCCCACCGTCCCCCCGCCGACGAGACCGGCCAGGTTGCCCACGATGGCCCACGCGTTCGCTGCCGGGTAGAGGAAGGACCGGAGCTTCGCGAGCTCGGTCGAGATCCCGTTGTCGATGGGCGTCGGGTTCAGCGCGTTGGTCCCCTGCTCCAACCCGTGCAGCTTGAAGCTGAACGTGATGGTCCGCTGGCCGCCGCTCGAGAACTGCTTGCCCGGCGCGTTCCCGACCGCGTCGGCGGCGACGTCGCTGTAGTTCACGGTCTTGTTGTCGCTGATCGAGCCGGGGTTGAACTGGAACGTGACGATGAGCGGCGGGAGCACGTCCACGTTCGCGATGAAGCCCCGGAGCACGGTGCTCTGTTCCATGGCGCCTCGTCCGGTCCGTCAGCGGAGCTTGCCGCTGCGGAACCGCTCCTCCTGGATCATGGTGCGCATCCGGCTCAAGAGCCTTCGCGCGGTCGCTTCTTCCTGCGCCGCGCTCGGCGGGCGCAGCGGCTCCGGCCGCCGGCTCGCGGCGCTGGCCCCGGCCTGTTTTGCCGCGCCCACCTCCCTCGTCACGAAGCTCCGCAGCGACTCGGCCACCTCGACGAGGTCCTTCATCGCCGCGGGGGCGGCGCGCGGCTCGCGCTGGAGCAGGCGCGCGGGAGCGTCCTCCGGAAGGGCGTCGACGCTCCTCGATCCGGCTGGCCACACAATCGCGGGCGCGCCCCACGAAACGAGCTCCCGAGCGGGCGCAGCCTCGCCCGACGCGTGTGGCGGGGGCTTGGGGGGCTCCCCCATCGCGAACGCCCGCCTGTCCCCCGCGGCGCCGAGCGGAGCCCGATGGAGCGGGCCCCAGCTCCCCGGCGTGGGAGCGGCCCAGAGAAGGGGCACTGGGGGCTCGGGGGCGATCGAGGCGGGCTCTGCCCGCTCGGGGGATGGGGCCGCTTGCGGGTGGGTGGGTGAAATCGTGGCCGTGGGCAAGCTCCACGGGAGAGCCGCGGCGACAGGTGCGAAGCCCCCACGCTCGAGCACGCCTCCATCGGCCTCGGGCTCGAGGCCGGGGCGGGCGCCGGCGACGAGGCTCCGCGCTGGCCCCTCGGCGCTCCGTTCTTCAGTGAGCGCGCGCGCCGTCAGGCCCGGCGTGGGCGCTGCGTGAACGGCGCCGGGCGGGCTGCCCTCGATTCGGCTCTGGGCGGGCCGCGCGGCGCCGAGGTCCCATCCGAAGCTCGGGTTGCCCAGGCGCCGGCGCGCAGCGCTCGGCGAGATCGGGCCGGGGGCGGTGCCGCCCTCGGAGTGGGCTCCGCGGAACGGAGCCCCCCGCACCCGGTGAACGAGCACCAGCGCCGGCGCCACCGCTTCGAGGCCGGCCGCGCCGGGCAGCGCGCGAGAAGGAACGCTCGACGCCTGTGGCGGGGGTTTGGGGGTCTCCCCCATCGCAAACGAGGGCTCGGCCGGCGGAGGGCCCGCGGGGGTGGACGAGAACGGGGCGGGCACTGCGCGCGGCATGGCGGCCGGCGCGGACGAAGCGAGCGCTGCGGCCATCGGCGAAGGTGCGACGAGCGGGCGCTCCGCTCGGCCCCCGCGCGCGTTCCACTCCCACAAGAGGGTGGGCGAGAGCGTCACACCCCAGGGGAGCGCGGGGACGTGGGGGGACACCACCTTGACGAGGCCGCGGGCGCCTCCGAGAAAAAAGAGGGAGAGCCCCGGGAGCCGGCGCGAGCGCGAAAGCGCCCGCCGCGCGCGCGCGACCGCAAGCATCACCTCGACCGCCGGGACAACACCGTCGTCCCCGGCGCCGGCGCGTCGACCCGGCTGGGGCTCTCTCGTCATGCGCGCATCACCTCCGCTTGAGCATCTCTCCGAGCTCCTCGGCAGCCTCGTTCTCGGCCGCGATGCGCTCGGCAAGCATCCGCACGTACCCTTGCCGTTCCGCTACCTCCAAGCTCATGATCTCCGTCCGCGACCAGTGCAGGTGATAGGCTAGGTAGAAAATCTCCTCGCGGAGACGGCCCCTTCCACCTAGCCGACCGCGAAAAAATGGGAGGCCTCCAGGAAGGCCTCGAAGTGGAGCGCGCAGGCCGGGCAGCGCACCGGGCGGCGGAAGTCGACGCCCGGCGCCTCGGTGTCGAGCGTACGGTAGATGCGCCTCCGATCGCCCATGGTGAGGTCCCCGAGGATTCTCGATCCCGTATGCTTCGAGCGCCCGCTTGGGGACACCCCCGAACGACTCGATGCACCGGAGGATGAGGACGTCGCGGGCGCGCAGGGGATCCTTAGCGGCGGTCTCCGCCACGAACTCCTCGTCCTCCCCGCGCGGGAGCCGGAGGCGGAGCTTCCGTGTGGCGCACGCCCTCGCGGTCCTGGTAGCCGTCCTCGAGCTCGACGACGGCGCTCTCGGGCGGGCGCTCGCCGTCGAGCCGGCGGACCTCGATGCGGCTCAGGTCCTCGACGACGGACACGTCGCCGCCGCACCCCGGGCAGAGGTACGAGCACGGCAGCGCGTCGCCGAGGGTGAACCGGCGCAGCTCGACGAGCAGGTAGTTGCAATCCGCCGAGTAGAGCCGGGAGCACAGCTCCCGCGCGACGTCGGTGATGTCGCCCAGGCGCACGAGGCAGCCGCGGAGCAGCTCGGTGACGAGCCTCCCCGCCGTAATCGACGGGTCGTAGAGCAAGGCCTCCTCGTGACCCCGCATCTTCCGGAGCGCCGCCCGGCGATGGATCCGTCCGGCCGGGTCGGCGTAACCGACCGGAAGGACGACCTCGCGCACCTGTTCTCCTCCGCTCATGTTCCGCTGCTAGAGGCGTTCCATCGAGTCGATGGAGAGGACGATCGTCTGCTTCATCAACGCGGACGTGGACGCGTCGAGATCGGTGAACTTGCTCGACTTCACCCAGGCGCCGTAGAACGCGAACTGCATCACCTGCTGGCCGTACTGCTTCTTGATCACCGTCCCGTGCTTGCGGATCGACGGCGACGAGCCCAGCCCCGAGCCGTTGATCTTGAAGCTGGTCTGGAACCAGTTCAGGAAGGCGGCGTCGGCCGGCGACCCGTCCATGTTCCGCTCCAGGGTGAGGTCGCCGAACTTGATGATGCCCGAGCTGAGCTTGTGGGTGATGTTGGCGCCGCCGTCGTCCTGTTTGATGTCGTCGATGTCGCCGTCGGTCAGCCCGGTGACCTTGGTGATGCCGGGGCTGTCGATGCCGTCGATTTGCACCACGAACTCGTGGGTGCGGTACGCCTCGTTGAAGCCTAAATCCGCCATGTTTCGCTCTCCTCTCGGTGACCGTCAGCTCTCGCTGGCCGACGCGGCGCCTTCCTGCTGCCCCACGGTGATGATGATCGTCTCGGCGGGCCGGGACGGGTAGAAGTAGACCTCGACGTTGAGGATCCCCTGCTGGATGTTGGCGGGGGGGTTGTTGTCCGCGTCGACCTTGACGGTGAAGACGTCGGCCGGCGCGCCCGGGCCGAAGGCGCCGCGGCGCCACAGGCCCATGAGGAAGGGCGTCACGGAGAGGACCTTGATCTTGTTCCAGAGGTCCGAGCTGTTCGGCTCCTGCACCACCCAGCGGAGGCCCAGCTTGAGCGAGGTCTTGACGTAGTTGAAGAGGAGCCGGACGTTGACGTAGAGCCAGAGCGTGTTCGTGCTCAAGGTCCGGGAGCTGTCGATGACGATGCCGGCCCCGGTGATCGGCCGGATGGCGTTGACGCTCCCGTTCTTGACCAGGTCGGTGTGGTCGGTGTCGTTGAGCGTGGCCCTGACGTCGAGGGCGTTGTTCACCAGCGCCGCGTCGCCCGCGGGCGCCTTCCAGATGCCCCGCTGCTGGTCGGTGCGCGCGTAGACCCCGAGGACGTGGCCCGTCGGCGGGATCCACACCAGGGTGCCGAGCGGGTCGGCGACCTGGATGTATGGCAGGTAGAGCGCCCCGTAGGCCTTGTCCTGCTGGAGCTTCTGCCCGTACACCTTCGCCGCCGCCAGCGGCTGCTGGCCGTAGTCGGGCACGTGCCCGACGAACATGCAGTCGCCCCGGTTGGAGCAGTACGTCAGCGCCTGCTCGACGACTTCGTACGCGGACGACTCCGGGCAGGCGAGGAGCTCGATGGGGTAGGGATTGAAGGGCGAGGGCACGCTCAGCGCTTCGGTCACCCACGTGTCGAGGGTCCCGGGGCTGGTCGGATCGGACGAGGCGGCGAGGGGGTCGTCCTTGCCGTTCGCCAGCGGCGAGTAGCTCGGCGCGTAGATGGTCCACGTGACGTTGCCGTCGGTGATGGTGGTGCCCGTCCCCGTGGGGCCGGCGCCGCTGGTGCCGGCGTTCGTCACCACGTAGTTGTTTCCCCCGTTGGTCACCACGGTGCCCGCCGTGTACGCGTGGGCGGACGCCCACGGCGACGGCGTGGCCGGCACGTAGGCCCAGGTCACCGCGGTGGTGCCGGTGCCGTCCGTGATGCTCGCCGCAGTCCCCGTCGGGCCGGTGGCCGTGTTGCCCGAAGCGCTCGTGCCGCCGACAATCGCGATGTAGGTGTTGCTCGCGCTGGTCACGACCGATCCGACGGGGTAGCTATGGCCGCTCGCCCAGGCCGAAGGGGTCGTCGTCGGGATGAAGTACCACGTGACGTTGCCGTCGCTGGTGATGGCGCTCGAGGCGGTCGTGCCGACGGGGCCCCCGCTCGTTCCGGCGGCCGTGACCAGGTACACGTTGCCCCCGTTGCCAACGAGGTTCCCGACGTTGTAGTGCTGCCCGGCTTGCCATGCCGGGCCGACGAAGCCCGCGGGAACGAAGGCCGGCACGTAGGCCCACGTGACGCCGCCGTCGACGATGGTGGTGCTGGTCCCGGCGGGGCCGGTGGTGCTGGTCCCGGCGGTCGTCGCCACGTAGTTGTTGCCGCCGTTGCTCGCCATGGTGCCGGCCGTGTAGGCGTGGTCGGACGCCCACGCCGGCGGCGCGGTGGTCGGCACGAAGGCCCACGTCACTCCGCCGTCGATGAAGCTCGCGCCGGTCCCCGTCGGGCCGGTGGCGCTGCCTCCTGCGCTCTTGCCGCCGACGATCGCGACGTAGGTGTTGCTCGAGTTGGTCACGACCGTCCCGAGGCCGTACGAGGTGCTGTTTGCCCAGGCCGGGGCGGTCCCCGTCGGGATGAAGTACCACGTGACGGTGCCGTCGCTGATCGGGCTCTGGGCGGTCGTGCCGGCGGGGCCGTTCGAGCTCGCGCCCCCCGTGACCGCCTTGTAGACGTTGCCCCCGTTGATGAGGATGGTGCCGGCCGCGTACGTGGTGTTGAGGGCCCAGGTCGCCGCCGCCCCGACGGTCGTGGTGGAATACTGCACGTACTTCGATCCGGTGTTGGGATCGTTGAGGGCCGAAGGCTGCTGGTACCCCCCCTTGCCGCTCGGCGAGAGCCGGGACCACGTCTCGATGGGCTTGTAGGTCGGGACGCCGTTGACGACGGCGGCCTGACCCACGGTCAGGTCGAAGGCGTCGGTGACCTTGCGGTTGCTGGTGTTGGCGGCGACCAAGATGGCGAACGACTGACCCCAGGTGCCGGGATCCAGCGTGCCGCGGTACGCGGCGGTCGCCGTGATGACCGTGACCGCCCCGCTGGCGGCGACCGACGCGACGGAGGCCGAGGCCGCGACCGCCACGGTCTCGTCGACGATGCGCAACACGTACGCGAGCGACCCCCCGTTGTCGAAGAAGCCGCGGATCGCGTAGGCGCCCACGTACGAGGTCTGGATGTTGTTGGGGTCCTTGCCGTTGACGTACCCGCCGAAGTAGTCCGTGAACTGGTTGAAGGTCGAGATCTGGCGCACCACGTTGGGGACGCCGCGCTGGGACCGGATGACGAACCCGGCGACGGAGGTCGGCGCTCCCTGGATACTGGGCGTCGCGCCGTCCACCTCCACTAGGTTGATGCCGAGGTTAAAGCTCATCGTTCATTTCTCCGTGACGGTGAAGACCGTCCCGGAGGCCAGCGGCTCCGGGGCGGGCGGGGTGGGAGTGCCTTGTTGTCCTGCGGTGATCACCACGGAGGCGTACGGGGTTGGGTCTCCCGTGGGGATGACGTCGAGCAGCATGGCCAGCGTGACGACGTAATTGAGGGAAGGCTTCAGCTTCTGATCGAGGGCGGTCCAGAACTGCGGGTGGTTCTTGGCGATGCCGTCCGCAGAGGCGATGATGGTGGGGTACGGAGGGATTCTGGCCGACCAGCGACCCCTGCAGCACGCTGGCCGGGATGGTCTGGTTCCGCAGCAGCACCAGGAGCACCTGGCTGAGCAGGTCGTGCTCGTCGAGCACCGCGTCCGTGGTCGCAATGCTCCAGGCGGTGATGCAGTACGCGCAGTCGATGCGCACGGGCGGCTGGACGCGCGCGACGGTGTTGCCGGTGCGCACCGTCAACAGCTCGTTGGTGCGCATCTCGAGGTTCTCGTGGATGTCGTACAGGTAGCAGTTGACGGTCAGCCCCGAGAGGCTCGCGCGCCACTCAGCATCGGGCAGATCGAAGGCGATGGTCGTGGTCGCCGCCGCCAGGGTGGAGCCTGGCGCTGCCCCGGTCTTGAGCAGTTGGAGCACCGTGGCGTCGAGATCCTTGATCATGACGCCCAACCCGCGTCAGCCGGTTCCCGGAGCAACAACGCGTCGACGGCGAGCGCTATTGACAGATGCACATCCACCCCTCTCACCCCACCCCGCCTCTCAAGCCCGCAGCTCGACCGACCTGGACGCAAGCGGGGTAACATACCTCCCCCGGCGGTTCAAGACGGACACACTCCCGACACCCGAGTGGTTTTCAGAGCCACACGGTTCAGGCACAAGTAGCCGCCCGCGCTCGGCTTCCGTGACCTTGGTGTGGTCAGACGGGGAGCGCCGACATCATCGCCTCACCACCAGGCGGGAGCCGCTGGTGCATCGTCCACAGCATTGTCCTCGACGACGGCCGGCGCTGGCGGTTCGACGGGGCCTGCCGCTTGCGCGGGCCAAGTGCAAGCGCTGCGTTCGTGGCCGCTGCGTCAGCCATGGCTCTACCCGTACCGCACCTTCGAGCCGGACGTTGCCGAGGCGGCGGCGCTGGCGCACCTCACCGATCCGGCGGGCACGTACGCGAGCACAGCGAAACTGTTGCGCGACTGGCTCTGGGAGCACTGCCCCGAGATCGCCTTGGGCGCGCATGCTCCGCGCCGACGGCCGCGCGAGCCTCGGGTGCTGGGACGAGGTGATCGAGGCGCTCGCCCCCTGCACCGCGCCTCGTTCGGCGAGGACCACGCGCAGCACTACCACCACCTGCTCGCGCTCTCCGCCCTCCACCAAGGCGACGTCCAGACCCTGTGCGAGCAGCTCGGCGAGGCGGAAAAGCGCGCCGGATCGTGTGACGTCCGGGCGCTCCCCGCGCCGATCCTACCAGAGGGCGTTGGCTACGACGAGATGACGAAGGGGATGCTCCCGCTCGCCGAGCTCGTGTGGACCCTCCGCCGCGCGGACGCGCGCATCGCGCTGGACGGTTGCGCCTCTTCGGCGTGGGGGAGGACGTGGTGCAGATCCTCGGCGGGAGGAGGCCTGGCTCCGCATTCGCCGGCGTCCCGCCGCAGCCGTGCTCGCACGCGCGGCTGGCCACGTCAACCGCGGCAGCGCAGCAGGTCGACGTCGACGTTGCGGTGGTCGTGGACCTCGTCGCCGACGCGCAACGCCACGGGGCCCCGCGGCGGCGGAGGCCGCCACGTGGATGCGCGTGGCGATCTCGTCCGCGGAGGGGTTCAAGAAGGGGCGGCCCATGGAGCGCCCCTGCATTATCGCGCTCCGCCGGGCGCTCGCGACGACCGGGACGAGCATCGGCGCGGACCGGTTGCCGCCACGCGCCCGCGGCTGCGGGCTCGTGTAGACTCGCGCGGCAATGAACGCGCTTCGCCTCGCCGCCGCTGCCCTCGCGACCACCTCCGTGCTCATCGGTGCGGCGCTCATTTCTTGCAACGACGTCATCAACGTGAGCTTGTGCAATGTCCCCACCCTGGGCGAGACGGGTGTGGACGGTGGCCCCGACCCGTGTCACTGCGATCCCCTTCCTTCGCTGAACATCACGGGCTGCGGCTGTCTCTCCAACCCCGGCGATCAGGGATCCATCGACGACTTCAACGCGTGCATGGCGCTCGTGCGCGTCGAGACCGACGCGGGTGGCGAGGGAGGACCGTGAACAACGCGCAACAGACCGCACAGGTGCTGTCTTTGACTCCTTTCACAGCTTGCCCATGACGAACATTGTGCTGAGCCCGAGCCCTGCGTTCCACCCCGCGACCTGGAACAAGGTCTGGTGGTGAATCACGGCGGTTGGAGGATCGATTGGGGGGAGCAGTTCTCCGTCCAAGCGCACGAGGAACCAGGGTACGACAGGAAATTCGAGGCCGATCCGCACGCCGATCGCGGCGTACGTCTGCGCGGGCAAAGCTGGCAGGGCGCTGGGAAACAGGATTCTGCCACCCTGGCCCTTCAAGCAGCCCACGAGGACGTTGTGGTGCGCGCATAGCAACAAGGCGCCCGTGACCCGCGCGAAGCTCACGCTGCCGCCGTTGGGGATCTGCGTCGACCCGATCGGCGGATCCCCCCGCCCCTCGACGATCAAGGAAAGCCACCCGCGCCGGATGCTCATATCGAGCGTCAACCCGAGCGATCCGCGGTCGTTGGAGAAGTAGTCCGCCCACACGCCAGACCCGACCCTGAACACGAGCGGCGTCTTCGTCTCGGGCGGAGGCGGATCCGGCGGGCCCGCGGAAGTGGGTTGCGACGTTGGCTCGGGCTCACACCGAGGAGCGGGGGCGGGCGGAGGACACACCGGGGCCGGAGCTGGAGCCTCGACCGGAACGCACGCGGGCGGCGCCGAGGTCTTGGGCCTTCCGACCACGACGGGCATCCGCCACCCGGCCACCGTGTTCGCCACCAGGTTCAGCAGCGAGGCGCAGTTGTTGGCCACCTCTTGCGTCACGAGGCCGGCCTTGCCGGCCGCGGTGTAGAGGGTGACGTCCGCTGTGAAGTACGCCGGGCCGCGCCGGTGGAGGACGATCGCCAGCCGCTCCGGGGCCTCCTCTACGAAAGGATCCTGACCCCCCAGGTCCGCGGCAACGAGGTCGCGGAGCACGCCGGCGTCGGGGCACTTCGGCGCGCCCTTGAACTCGAGCCGGAGAGGCTCCGGCTTCGCCGGTTGGGCTGCCGCGGGCGAGGCCCGGACCACCAGTGCGCCCAGCGCGAGGACGAGACCTATCCACGGCCCCGCCTCGCGCCCGGCCGTGGTGTGGCGCCCGAGGTAGGCGGCAGTGGGACCGGCGCGGCGCGATCGCACGGCGGCATCCTACATCAAGCCTCGCGCCACGGCCCGGAGCGCACTGCCGGAATCTGCGTTCCCCCGCACGAATTTTTTGGGTTGGTGGCCCCCTCGCAGCATGTAAAGGGTATGGCCCGTCCGATCCCCGAGCCCGAGGTCGACCCGCCCCCGTTCGACGTCCTGTACCGAACGTGGCACGTCCACGTGAAGGCCGCGCTGGAGCGTACCGGGGTGCAGGCGCGGGATCTGGACGACGCGGCGCAAGACGTGTTCTGCGTCGTGCTGCGCGAGCTGCCAGGATACGAGCCGCGGGGGCGGCTGCTCGGGTGGTTGGCGACGATCATCGCCAAGGTGGCCGCGACGTACCGCCGCAAGGCGAAGCACGTGGGCCTGGCTCGAGAGACCGGCGAGAAGGAGATGGACGTGGCGGCGACCGCGCCCTCTGCGGAGGACGCCATCGTGGCGCGCGATCTCCTGTTCCACTTGATCGGCGCCATCCGGAAGCGGGAGCAACGCGTCGCGTTCGTCCTCTACCACGTCGGCGGGTTGACGATCTCCGAGATCGCCATCGTCGAGGGGGTACCCGAGAAGACCGTCGAGGGGCGGCTGCGACTGGCCCGGCGCGAGCTCGATGCCATCGCGACGCGTCTCTGCGCCGGGGAGCGGCGCGCCTCCGGCGGCGCCGTCGTCATCTCGCTCTTCAGCGCGCTTCAACGTCCGCAAGGCGAAGGGATGAACTCGCCGCCCGCCGGCTCCCACATCGGAGGTGCGGCCCGAACGATTGCGTTCTGGTCGACGGCGCTGGGCCTGCTGGTGGGCGTTGTCTTGGGGGCCGTGCTTGGTGTGCTCTGGGCGCGGCACCACACACCCGCTCCCCCACCCATCGTACAGAGCACCGCTGCGGAGGTACCCGCGGCGCTCCCCGAGTCTCCTCCCTCGCCGAGCACGGCTCCAGCCCCTGCACCGTCCACGGTGCCGGCCCCGATGGATAGCTCGAGTGCGAAGCCACGTGCGATGCCCGACGTGGAGGCAGAGATCGCCCTGGCGAGGAAGGCGAGCGACGCCCTCGCCTCTGGCGACACCGCGACAGCGACCGCGATGCTCGACGAGCACGCACGAAGATTCCCCACCGTACACGGCGACTGGCGCGAGGCCACGCGCATCCAGCTCCTCATCCGTCGAGGTGCGCTCGACGAAGCCCGGACCCGCATCGACCACTTTGCGCGGAGCCATCCGAACGATCCGCGGCTCGACGCGTTCCGCAAGGCGGTAGCCGCGCCGTAAGCGCGCTCGGGGAAATCCGCGACGCTCGCCAAGCAATCGTCGGAGGGCAACGAAGTGCCCTCGAAGGAGAGGCCCATGTTGCACGAGATCGGGCGGCGCGCGACCGTACCGCGGAGGGACACGCTCGCCCTGACGTTCGCTGTCGGGATGGAGGCGCTCCGTGAGTAGCGCGGGCGTCGTCATCGGGCTCGCCCTCGTGCTCGCGGTCCAGGTCGCGATCCACCTCCGGATCTCGCGCATCCCAGCGCGCGCCGCGGCCCGGCTCAAGGCCGAGGCCGAGGCCGAGGCCCACGCCCGCGCTGAAATGAACGCACTCGAGGAGGCGACCGTCCGGCGCGTCGGGGTGCTCGTCACCGAGCTCCGGCGGTTCCACGAGGCGTTGGCCGAGGAGTACCGCGCCCAGGTGGGCACTGCGCAGTCGCGCGCGCGCGTGGCCGAGGCGCGGAGCACGGAGGGGGCGAAGGTGATGACGGGGCTGCGGGCGCACGCGAGCGAGGTCGCCGCCATCGTCGGCGAGCTGCGCACGCTCGCGGGGGACCTGGCCGACCTCATCTACACGGTGACCGAGCAGCTCGCGGCCCGGGCCCCGGCTCCTGAGGAGCAGCCGCCGAGCGCGGAGCCCGGCGACGACGGCGACGACCGCAAGACCACGGAGATGGGCCCCCCGTCCACGAGCGAGGCGCCGTCGGGCGGCACGGGGGCCGCGGCCGGCGCCACAGAGGACGCGGACCGGAGCTCGGGCGAGGCGGAGGAGACCCAGGTCTTCACGAAAGCCGCGCCCGGCGCGCCGCACGAGGTGCAGGTAACCGTCCCCGGGCGCCCGCCATCGCCGCCCCGAGCGGCGAAGGGGCCCCGCGCGCCGGTGCCGCGCCGCGCGATGCCTCCACCCGTGTCAGCTGGCGAGGGTGATTCGCAGGAGCGCCGGGGTCTGCTTCCGCCGGCGCCGGGCCCCCAGGCCGGAGGCGAGCGATGAGGCCGGGCACCGTGGTCCCCGCGACACGATCGCCCGCGAGCCCGCTCGCGGCGCCCGAGTTCGCGGTGCTCCGCCAGCTCCGCGGCACGCTCGCTCGCGGTGGCCTGCCCGCGCGGCGCACGCCCGAGGACCACGCGCGGATCGCCGCGTTCCGGACCGTCGCGGAGCTCCTGGTGCTCCTCGACGAGTACCGGCGCCGCGTCGAGAGCGGCGACCGCTGCCGCCTCGTGGAGCGGGAGCACGACCACAAGCCCGGGCGACTCCTGATCGAGGTAGCGATCGAGGTAGAACCTTGAGCACGAAGGCGCAGGGGATGGGGGCGCCGGAGACATGACGAGGCGCACCTCGGACGCTCCCCCCGAGTCGGGGCCGCGGCGCACCCGGGCCGCCGTGGGCGCACGGCGCAAGCGCTCCGCGGCCATGACGGTGCGGCTCGACGCGGCCGTGCTCGCCCGGGTCGACGCGCTCGTCGAGGCGCGCTCGACCGCGTGGCGGCAGGTCACGCGGAGCGAAATCCTCCGCGAGCTGATCGGCCTCGGCCTCGCCGACTCCGAGCGGCGCGCGCCAAGGCCGCGGCACCTGCGGCTCGTCAGGCCGGAGGAACGGGCGAGCTCGAAGCCGGCGCCGACGCCGGGGAAGAAGCGCCGTGAATGACGCTCGGTTCGCAGGAGACGGCTCGGGGGCCCGCCGTTGTGGTCGCGCCCCCGCAGCGCGCCGCCGTGGAGGGGAGCCCGCGATGAAGAACATGGCGGTCAAGGTCATCGATCGGCTGTTCATCGTGGCGTACGGCACCGCGAGCCCTACGCCCGGGGAGTGGGCCGGCTACCTCGACCTGGTTGCGCACCACGGCGTCGACCGCACGGCGCAGCTCATCTGGACCGCGGGCGGCGAGCCAACGCCCGCGCAGCGCAACGAGGCTCAACGCGCTGCTCGCGGGCCGCGAGGTGCCCGTCGCGGTCGTCACCGGCAGCGCTCGGGTGCTCCTGACGATCACGGCGCTCTCCTGGTTCAACCGCCGGATCCGGGCCTTCCGCCCCTCGGGCATGTACGACGCCCTTGCCTACCTCGAGATCCCCAGGAGCCGGGGACCGCTCATCGAGCGCGAGCTCCACAAGCTCCGGGACGCGGTCGCCGAGGACGACGCGCCGCCGCCCCCGCCGCCCTCGCCCGGGCTCGCGTAGCTGCTCCTCGTTCGTCGTACCATGGTCCGTGGGGGCGGCTGGGCGCTCGTGGGAGGGGCGATCAAATCCTCCTCCCCGCAGCAATCAAATCCTTCTCCCCCCGACGGGGAGAACATCATCGCCGCCCCCAGGGGCAGCCCCGGACCGTCCGCCCCCGCTGGATCATGTTCGCGGTAGGGTTGTCAGTACGCAGTGTTGCGTATCGACCTCGCTCTTGGCGGGGCGATAGCATTCCGCCGTCTGGGGCGGTCCATCCGCGCCGCTCCTACCCGCCGCCCACGAGGTCCCCGCATGACGCGCCCCCCCGCCCCCGGAGCTGAGCTGCTCGCCTGGTACACGAAGAAGGCCCGCCCGCTGCTCGAGCAGCATGCTGCGCCCAGTCTCGCCGCCCTCGACGAGCAGAAGATCATCGCCGAGCGGCTGCTCGTGGATGCCGAGCAAGAGGTGGCTATCTGCTTCCTGGGTGCCGCGGGCGTTGGCAAGAGCACGCTTCTCAACGCACTCGTGTCGGAGAAGTACAACGTCCTACCCCACGGCGGCGTCGGTCCGCTCACGGCCCAGGCGACGATCGTCCGGCACTCCGCTGAGCCGTACTTCCGCGCCACCTACTTCTCGGCGCAGGAGGTGAACAAGCTGCTCTTCACGATCGAGCGGGCGCACGAGCGTGCGCTGAAGTCTCCCGCCAGCAGGGGCGAGGACCTCGCCATGCCGCTGGACGAGGACGATCGCGCCGAGGTCGAGGGCGCCCTGGTCGTCGACGAAGACGGGACGCCGGCCGAGGGGGCGCGCGACAAGCTCGACGCCTGGAAGCATGAGGCCCGCCTCCTCATTCAGGGCCGGCAGGAAGGCGAGATCGACGTCCCCTACCTGTGCGACGCGCTGCGGCTCGTTCTGGGCCTCCAGCCGCGCTGGGAGCGTGCGCCGCGGCAGGAAGACGTCACGCGGATCGAGCGACTGCGCGAGTGCCTCCTGCTCGCGCGCGGCGAAGGCTTCCATCGCGAACGCCACGCCGACGGGAACATGAAGGAGTTCCTCGCGGAGTTGCGCGACCACGCCTCCGGTTTCCTGGCGCCGATCATCTGCGAGCTGCACGTCGGCTGGGACGCCGAGATCCTGCGGGATGGCACTATCCTGGTCGACCTGCCCGGCGTCGGCGTGGCCAACGACCGGCACGGGAACGTCACCGCGGACTGGATCCGCACCAAGGCGCGGGCGATTGCGCTCGTCGTCGACCGCGCCGGGATCACCGAGGCCACGGCGCAGCTGCTCCGCCAGACCGGATTCCTGGCCCGCCTCCTGCTCGGCGGCGACGAGCCTGGGCAGGATCCGGTGTCCCTCGCGGCCATCATGGTGAAGATCGACCTGTCCGCCGACAGTGCGTGGCAGGACGAGCTGGATCTCGACGAGAATTCGGCGCAGCCGTGGGGCGACCACTTCCGGCGGTTCCGCGGCGACGCGGTGGAGCTGATGAAGCAGCAGATGCGCCGCGAACTCGACAAGCTTGCCGCCGCGGCTCCGGAGGCGATCCGGCCCGAGCGCGCGGCAGCGCTCGCGCGCGTTCTCGACACGCTCCAGGTACATGCCGTCTCCGCGCCGCAGTTCCGCGCCTTCCACGCTCAGCGGAAGGAAGCGCCGCCGCGCATCGCCGACGTCGAGGAGTCCGGCATCCCCGCGGTCCGCAGGGACCTGCACGGGCTGGCCGCCGCGCACCGCCGCCGGCTCCAGGAGCGAGCCGAACAGGCGCTCACCGACTTTCGGGCCAGCGCCGGCTCCGCGGTGAAGCTAATCCAGGCGCAGTGGGAAGCCGACGAGCGCGCTGAGCGCGAAGCGGAACAGCTCCGCGCCGACTTGGAGATAGTGCTCCTACCCAAACAGAGGGAGCTCGACGGCCGTCGCGGCGCCTTTCGCGAGTTCCTCCAGACCACAGTACCGACGCTGATCGAGGGTCAGGTGAAGGAGGCTGCCCACATCGCCCGAGACGACATCCGCAGCTACCTGCGAGGGCTGCGCGATCTGAGCTGGGCGACGCTGGCCGCCACTGTGCGCAAGGGGGGCGCGCACGTCAGCGCGAAAGGCCTGCACATCGATCTTCCGAACGAGCTGGCGCTGCGCTTTGAGGAGCCGGTGGCGATCGTGTGGTCGAAGCACGTCCTGACGGCGCTGCGCCGGCGCACGGCAGACCTGGGACGGGACTACGTGGCCATCGTAGGTGAGGTCGTCGACTGGGCGCGGTCTCAGGAGGCGCGCGTCAAGCCGAAGGTGGTCGAGGCGCTCCACGAAAACCTCGCGGCCCAAACGAAGGACCTGGCATCCGTTGGCAAGGAGGCCGTCAACGAGCTGAAGGGGAAAATCAAGGCACAGCTCTACCAGGAGCTGGTGAAGAAGGTGCGCCGTCGCTGCGAGTCGTTCGTCGCGCGCAACTACAACCAGGGGAGCGGCGTGAAGGGCCGGATCTTGGAGATGTATGCGGACCTCGCCGACGAGGTTGTCGACATCGCCCGGCCCATCACCACCGGTATCCTTGTCGGCAACTACCGCGAGGTGGAGGCGGAGATCACCCAGCGCTTCGCCGCCTACGCCAACCCCCTCGACAGCGCCCGCGACGCCATCGTGCGCTCTCACGAGGACAGCGTGCGCCGCAGCGACGCGCAGCGGCGCAGGCGTGTGCTCGAAGAGATCGACGCCGTCCTCGACGCCATGCCCCGGCCCGCGGGCGGCAAGCGCGGGAAGGGGGCCGAGTGAGCACTGCGATGCTGTACCGCCAGCGGGCCGAGGCGCAGACGTACGCGCTGCTCCGGCCGCCGCGTGACAACTTCGGGATCCTGGAGCTGGATCTGGTCCGCCCGTCGCGCCGCTTCTGGGCGCCGGAAGAGACCGCGCCCGCCGCGGTGGAGTCGAGCCTCGACGCGCGTCGCGTCGAGCCCGTACCGTCGCCGGCCCAGCTCCTCGACAAGCCGCCGGCCGAAAGCTGGTCCGCGCTGACCCGGCGGAGCCTCACGCGGCTCGCCGCATGGTTCCTCCTCGCCGAGGACCCGCAGCGGCGGCTTGAAGCACAGCCGATTGTCACGCTCGCTCACCAGGCCAGCGTCGTGCAGCACATCCGCGCGCAGCCGTCGCTCCGCCGCGTGCTCCTCGCCGACGAGGTTGGCCTCGGCAAGACCATCGAGGCCGCGCTGCTCATCAAGGCGCTGATGACGGACAACCCGGCAGCGCGCGTGCTCTACCTTGCGCCGGCGCGCCTCGTGCGCAACGTGCGCGGCGAGCTCGCCAAGCTCGACCTGATGTTCCGCTCCTGGGTGGCGACCGGCGACCGCGACGCGCGGCTCGACGACAAGCTGGTGGTGGCGAGCATCCACCGCGCCAGCCACAAGGGCCACCTCGACCAGGTTGCGGCCTCGGGCCCGTGGGACATGATCGTGGTCGACGAGTGCCACCACCTTTCCGACTGGGCGCCCGGCGGCGGCAGCCCCGTGGCGCAGTACAAGCTGGTGCAGAAGCTCGTCGAGCGGCTCGCGGACAACGGCCGGCTGCTCCTCATGAGCGGCACGCCGCACCAGGGAAACCCGGATTGCTTCCGCAACGTTCTCCGCCTGCTTCAAGGCAAGGGTGAGGGCGAGCAGCAGCTCGCCGGGCGCGTGATCTACCGGACCAAGGAGGACGTGCGCGACTGGGACGGCCACCCGCTCTTCCCCGGACGCAAGGTGACGGCGCCCATCGTGCTCGACCTGGGGCCCGAGCACCGCCAGTGGCTCGCCGACATCCACGAGCTATTCGAGCCGGGGAGCAGCGCTGCCGAGGACAAGTCCGCGCAGCGCCGCGCCGCGGGCTGGCGCGCCGGCCAGGCGTTGCAGTGGGCGACCTCCAGCGTGCAGGCCGGGCTCGGCTACCTGGTGCGTCAGGCCGTCCGCGCGCGCTGCAAGCTCGACGCGCTCCCCGGCCTGCGCGAGGCCCTAGCGGCGATGCGTCCGTATCGCCTCGGTACCCCGGACGAGGCGGTCGACAAGCTCTTCGCCCGCATCGCCCGCGAGGTCGACCAGCAGCTCGAAGACGCGGACGTGGAGGACATTGAGGAGATGGAGGACGACGGGCGCTGGCGGCCGAACCTCGCGCTCCTCACGCGCCTGCTCCGCGACGGCGTGCGGCTGCTCCGCGCGACCGGCGACGCGAAGTGGCGGCTCGTCTTCGACCGCGCGCTCGCGCCCGCCGGGGACGAGAAGGTGGTGCTCTTCGCGCAGCCCATCGAGACCGTCACCGCGCTGGCCGCGTGGCTCGCGCAGAAGACGGGGCAGGCGCCGGCGCTGATCCTCGGCGGCCAGTCTGAGGAGGAGCGGAGCGCCCAGATCCGGCGCTTCTGGGACCCGCACGGGGCGCAGTTCCTCGTCTCCTCCCGCGCCGGCGGCGAGGGCCTCAACCTCCAAGTCGCCCGGCGTCTCGTGCACCTCGACGTGCCCTGGAACCCGATGGATCTGGAGCAGCGCATCGGCCGCGTCCACCGCTTCCTCTCCAAGCGGACGATCCTGGTCGACACGGTCGTCGTGAAGGACAGCCGCGAGGTCGACACCTACGGGTACGCCCGGGAGAAGCTCCGCACTATCGCCGCCACCATGGTGCCGGAGGACCGATTCGAGGCCCTCTTCGGGCGGGTCATGTCGCTGGTGCCGCCGGAGGAACTGTCCGACATCCTTGGCCAGGGCCCAGTCGGTCCGCTCAGCCCCGCCGAGCGCGAGAAGATCGCCGAGCTGGTCACCCGCGGCTTCGATCAGTGGAAGGGCTTCCACGATCAATATGCACAGCAGCAGAGGCAGATCCGCGCGCTCGACCCCGGCCAGGCGACGTGGGCCGACCTCGCTGCGTTCGCCACGGAGCAGCTCAGCGCGAAGCCTGCTTCGGGCTTCTCTGCGCTCCGCTTCCTCAAAGACAGCGACGAAATCCGCGAAGCCTCTCAGGTGGCCGAGGTCCTGACGATCGGCGGAGCTCCGTGGGCTGTCGGGGACTACGGCGGCATGCCGGTGCTCCACGACGACGGGGCGAAGGCTGATCAGCTCGGCACCAACCTCGCGATGGTGGCGCGCGCGCTGCGCGCGGCCGGGCAGCCCGACACCCCCGCCGGCGCGGCGCACGTACGCTGGCCGGAGGGCGCGCCGCGTCCGCAGGAGGGGACGTGGGGCGTGCTGATCTTTGCGCGACAATCGGTGCGCTCCGAGCCGGGTTCGTTCGTGGAGCAGGCGACGACGCTGCACGCCTACACTGTCGCGCCGGACGGCACTGCTATGCGAGTGGAGGGTGCCGCGAAGGGCGCGTTGGTGCGAGCCCTCGTGCGTGCGACCGTGCGCCGCGAGCCCGAGGAGGCGCCGGCCCTGGTGGCCGCGCTGGCGCGAGCCGAGGCCGAGCTGTGGAACGAGCTGCGGCGCCCGACGGATGCCGATCGGGAGGCCCGGGTGGCGCACGCGGTGACGCCGCTGCTCGCGGCGGTGGTGGCGTGAGAGCGACGGAGCGCACTTGATGGTCCCTGGAGCCCGACAGTTGCCCGTCCAGCACCTCTCCATCCGCGTCCCCTGGCACGACAGCGGGTGGGCCGGCACCGTGTGCAAGCGGCCGCGAGAGAACACGAGCTGCCTCGTGCTCAAGAACATCGGCGAGAAGAAGAACGACGCCGCCGAGAGCGGCTGCGCCGGCTGCAAATGGGAAGGGCTCGCCGAGGACCAGCTGCCCGCCTGCAAGACGGAGCGCGGCTCGTTCATGGCGTCGTTCGCGTGGACGCGACGTCCCGAGCACCCGTACGTGAAGTCCAGCGCGAAGCACAAGCACTTCGCCCCGACGCCCTACCATCACCCAGCGTACTCCGCGGCGTGCGTCCCCTTCCGGTGGATGCTCAAGGGCGAGGTGGAGGACGACGATCGCGGCAACGCCGGGCTCGCCTCGCGACTGGAGCTTGACTACCGCCCCGAGCGCGAGCCTGACCTGGATTTCTCCACGGCCTGGGTGCAGGACCGCGTTAACCAGCTCGTCTTGCTGGACACCTTTTTCAGCGCCGTGCAGCCGCAGGAGTCGCTGTGCTTCTTCTACGCCAAGCTGACGCCGCTGGCCGACGACCACCGCCGCGTGATCGTTGGCGTGGCCCGGGTGCTCTCCATTGGCGAGGCGGTGGAGTACCGCTACACGATGCGCGCTGCCGACGCGCCCCTCCGCTGCGTGCTGTGGGAGCGCAACGTGGGCCACTCCCTCCGGCCGGGCTTCGCGGACGGCTTCCTCCTGCCGTACCAGGAGATCCTCGAGGCCGCCGCGCAGGACGCGTCCGTCAACCCGGCCGACTACGCGGCGTTCGCGCCGGAGGAGCACGTCACCGAGTTCTCCTACGCCGCCGAGCACGTCTCCCACGGCGCCGCCATCGCCTCGCTGCTCGCCTGCGCCGCCTCGCTCCGCAAGATCGGAGACCTCGTCCCTGGGCCTTGGGATACGCTGCTCAGCTGGATCGACCGCGAACTCAACCGGCTCTGGAAGATGCGCGGGCCCTTCCCTGGCCTCGGGTCGGCGCTGACCGCGTTCGGCATCGACCACGGGAATCTGATCGCCTACGAGCTCGCCGGTGCCCAGGCGCGCGCCGGCAAGGAATGGAACGAGGACCCATGGCCCCTCGTCGAGAACGTGCTCGCTGATCCGTCGGTGCTGGGCGCGGCGGTGGCTCGGCACGTCGGCACGACGTTCGGGAAGACGTGGGCGAAGATGTCGGCCGAGCGCAAGGCCCTACTCAAGCTGCTGAGCCGCTTCGAGCTGAGCGACGCTCAGGCGACCCGCTACTTCCAGCCGCCGCTTCGCGCGGAGGCTGGCCTCCACGTCAGCGACGCCGAATTGATCCAGAACCCGTACCACCTGTTCGAGCTCGACCGGACCCAACCCGACGCCGTCCCGCTCGAGGTCGTCGACCGCGGGCTATTCCCCGACCCTGTCGTGCGCGACAAGCACCCGGTCCCAGCTCCGAGCGCCCTCACCGACGCCGCTGATCCGCGCCGGGTGCGCGCGTTCGTGATCGACGACCTGGAAAAGGCCGCCAGCGTTGGCAATACGCTCAAGCCCCGCGATCGTGTCGTGCACGACGTGTGGAATCGCGAGGTCCGCCCCCGCTGCCCGCTCAGCATCGACCTCCTGGCTGTGGCTGGAGAGACCTTCGCCCCGGTCGTGGTGCGCGCGTCCATGGGCGACGGGCGCGAGGCGTACCAGCTCGACCGCCTCGCCGAAACGCGCGCGGTCATCGCTGGCGCGGTGGATCGACGGCTCAAGGGGAGGCGACACATCGCCCCCCACGACTGGCGGAGGTTGGTGGATGCGGTGCTCGACGAGGAGGCCCGAAAGCACGGTGAGCCGACCGTGTCCGCATCCGCCGACGAGAGCGAGGAGGCGGCGCGCACGGAGAAGGCCGCCGCGCTCGGCGAGCTGTTCGCCTCGCGCGCGTCCGTGCTGATCGGGCCGGCGGGCACCGGCAAGACGACGCTGCTCAAGGCGCTGGTGCGGCTTCCAGAGGTCGAGAAAGGCGGGATCCTCGCGCTCGCACCCACGGGCAAGGCGCGCGTGCGCATGGCGGAGCAGACCGGGCTCTCGGACGGGCAGACCATCGCTCAGTTCCTCCTGCGCCTCGGTCGTTACGACCCCGCCACCGGCCGCTACTTCCTCACCGGTGCCGAGCCGCGCGCCTCGGGCTGCGCGACGGTCATCATCGACGAGTGCTCGATGCTGACCGAGGAGCAGCTCGCCGCCGTCCTTGACGCGCTCGACGGCGTGCAGCGCCTCGTCCTGGTCGGCGATCCGCGGCAGCTCCCGCCTATCGGCGCCGGCCGTCCCTTCCTCGACATCGTGCGCCGCCTTGCGCCGGCGAACGTGGAGTCGATCTTCCCGAAGTGCAGCCAGGGATACGGCGAGCTCACCGTGGTCCGTCGGCAGCGCGGCGGAGCGCGCGACGACATCCGTCTGGCCCAATGGTTCAGCGGCCTGCCCCTCGATCCCGACGCCAACGAGGTCTGGGACCGGATCGGCACCACTTCCGGCGACCACATCCGGCTCGTGCCCTGGTCGACCCCCGAGGACCTCGAAGAAAAGCTGACGGCGGAACTCATCCGCGAGCTGAAGCTCGGCGGCGCCGACGACGAGAACAGCTTCGAGATCTCGATCGGCGGCAACGCCTTCGAGGGGGCCACCTACTTCTCCCACCGATACGGGGACCGCGCCGGTGCGGCGACCAAGGTCGACGCCTGGCAGATCCTCTCCCCCGTGCGCGCCCAGTTGCACGGCGTCGATGCCCTGAACCGCCTGGTGCAAACCCGTTTCCGGCGGCGGGTGTTCACCTGGGCGGAGCCGGCCGTCTTCCACCACCAGCGTGTCCCCCGGCCCATGGGCCCGCAGCGCATCGTCTACGGCGACAAGATCATCAGCGTCAAGAACGGCCGCCGCTACAAGGTGTGGCCCGAGCCAGAGGAGAAGCCGTACATCGCCAACGGCGACATGGGCGTCGTGGTCGGCCAGTACAAGGGGCGCAACTCCAAGCTCCGATGGCCGCGGGACGTGGAGGTCGAGTTCCACTCGCAGCAAGGCTTCAAGGTCACGTACAAGCAGGGAGAGTTCAGCGAGACCGGTGAGGGCCCGCCCCTCCAACTCGCCTACGCGCTGACCGTCCACAAGACCCAGGGCAGCGAGTTCGGGATCACGTTCGTGATCCTCCCCGACCCCTGCCGCCTGCTTTCGCGGGAGCTGCTCTATACGGCGCTCACGCGCCACAAGGATCGCGTCGTCATCTTCCACCAGTCGGACATCCGCAACCTGCGCAAGTACAGCGTGGGGTACTACTCGGAGACCGCGGCCCGCCTGACCAACCTCTTCCATGGGCCTCGCCCAGTTGAAGTAACGATCAAGGGCGAGAAGTCGGCCCGCTTCCTCGAAGAGAAGCTGATCCACCGGACGCGCGGCGGGGAGCTGGTGCGGTCGAAGTCGGAAGTTATCATCGCGGATGCGCTCCTCTCGGAGGGCGTGAAGTACCACTACGAGCTCGAGCTCGTCGGCTCCGACGGCGAGCGGCGGGCCCCCGACTTCACCATCCCCGACGACGACGCCGGCATCACCTACTACTGGGAGCACCTCGGGATGCTCCACGACCTCCGCTACCGCCGGCGCTGGGAAGCGAAGCTCGCCTGGTATCGCCGGCAGGGGATCCGGCCCCACACCGAGGGCGGCGGGCCCAACGGCACGCTCATCACCACCGAGGAGCAGCGGGGCTTCGACTCGGCCGAGGTCGCGCGACTCATCCGCGAGGTGATCCGTGGCTGACCCCTGGACCCTGTAGCTCGGCGGGCACGTCCATCTCACGTCACATCGGGACGGCAAGCGCCATCGTCCTCGCCCCGGTGCGCGTCGAGGTGGTGGCGCCTGTGCATGCTCCCATCGAGGCCGTGACCGCGGTGCGCGTCGCGCTGGCGGTGCGCACCAAGGCCCTCGTGCGCGAGCTCGCTGCTTGGCGACCGGCGAGGCGCGCCACCGCGCCGGATGGGCGAGCGGGAGGACGCTGCGCTTCGAGCTGCCCCGCATCCCAGGCTTCTCCGTCTCCCCCCTCGCTCCCAGCTCGTGCGCATGCACGAGGAGGAGCGCGCCACGGCGAGGGGCGGACCGTGAGCATCTCGGGGCACCTACTTCCAGCACGCCGTCGGAACGTCGTCGGGGGTCTCTAACCACAACAGCCCACCCGGCGCGGGGCAAGATGCGCCATGACCGGAGCCCATGGTGCCCCCTCTCTGCCGGGGTGCACTCTTGCAAACGCGTCCCGCTCGCCACCACTCCGGGTCCACTACCCGCCACTCGATCACCACTCCCGGGCCACTCCGGTACCACCAGTGGCGAGGCACTGGAACGTCGTCGTTCCGCACGAGGGCATCGACGGCAGGGAGCGGCTCGATAGCCGCAGAGCCAACGGGGCGCGCGGGGCAAGATGCGCCATGACCGGAGCGCCTGGCTCATGGCGCAGCCTCTGTGCCGGGGTGCACCCTTGCAAACGCGTCCCGCTCGCCACCACTCCGGGGCCCTCGCCACGACGCCCTGCCCCAGATAGCAGCGAGCGGGACACATTGGCGCCCGACGCGTCACATGGCGGTTCCTGCATGCCCAGGTAGGAGCGAGGCGCTGTAGCGCCGAGCATCCCCGGCCGGCGCCAACGAGACCGGCGAGGTGGCACGCGGCGACGACGGTGCCCTGCGTGCGCTTGCTCTGTCGCTCGGCGTTCTTGGCGGTAAGTGCGGTTGTCAAACACCTTCCATCCCAAATTTGCGGACACCCGAGTCGCCTGACGCGAGCGGCGTGAGATCACCGCGGGCTGTCTGACGACGTCCATCGCGAGGGGCATGGGCGGATGCCGTTCGCCGTTCGGGTGTGTGGTGGTGGATCGGCGCTGGTGATCTCACACCTCACGTAGGCGATCAGCTCAGGGGCACGACGTTGGCGATGATGGTGCGCACGGCCTCCTGGCGTTCGCGGTAGGGGACCCGATGGGTCGCGTGGACGCGGCGCGCGGCGGCATCGACGAGGGGCGCGGGGTCGTCCTTTGCGTGGCGGCTGATTTCGTCGGCGACTGCGAGCAGCCAGAAGAGCCGGTCGACGCGGCGGTCGGCGGCGAGGGCGAGGTCAACGAAGCGGAGCACGCGCTCACGGACGTCGGGCGTGTCGTCGCGCGCGGCATCTCGTGCGCGGACGAGCGGCGCGAGCATGTGGTCGCGGGCGTGGAGGCGGGCGCGGAGCAGCTCCTCGGCGATGGCGACGCCCTCGCGCTCGTCGCCGAGGTTGCGGACGATGCCGAGCAGGTAGCGGGCGTCGGCGCCTGGAGGCAATGTGCCGGCGCGGCGCTTGCCGGTGAAGATGGCGAGGCCGTCGACGATGACGTCGAGCGGGTAGCGCGCGATGCCGAGGCAGAGATGTTGTTCCGGGTCGAGCAGGGCGAGGCGCTGGAAGGCTTCGTCGAGAAGCGCGCGGACGCGAGGGTCTTGGCGCGCGCTCGCGGTCCTACGTGCCAGCTCCTGCTTCTTGCGCCGCTCCTCGAGCGCGGCGCGAGCGGCGTCGATCTGCTCGCCGCTGACGGGCTCGTTGTAGAGCTCGACGCGCGAGCGTCCGCCGCAGTCGGCGCGCGGCCGGTGGTTGAGCGTGCGCGCCCAGGTCTGGGCGACGAGCCCCAGGACTTGGGCGGCGAGCTCGCGCGGGGTCGTGCCGCGCAGGTCGAGCGGGGGCACGGCCTGCCGAAAGAGTCCGAAGCCGCCCTCGACGTGCGCCTTATTTTGAGGGCGCTGCGTCGTCGCGCGGATGGGAATGGTCACGTCACCGAGGGCGGCCCTGACCTCGTCGGTGTGGTTGGAGGGTTTGTTATCGAGCAGCAGGGCGAGCGGCTCCTCTTGAGTTGTGGTGATGCCGTCGGCGAAGGCCTCCGTCACGGCGGCGCTGTCCTCCTCCTCGCGGATCGACATGCCGACGAAGCCGCCGCTGTACGTGTCGACCATCAGCTCGAGGTTGAAGACGAAGCGCTCGCCATTGAGCGTGACGGCGATCGGCGAGCCGTCGCCGGTCCACTGCGCGCCGCCGAAGAAGGTGGCGAAGGCGTTGCGCAGCGCGTCCTCGTCGGGCGAGCGTCCAGGCCGGCGTCGCGGCCGGCGCTTGCCGTAGGCGGAGAGGATGTTCGAGATAAGCGCGGGCCCGAAGGAGACGCGCTGCTCGTCGCGGAGGTACTTGCAGAAGTCCCGGAAGTTTCCCCTCCATCCCCTCCACGACGCGAGCACCACCTCGATCTCCGCGCTCGGCTGCACCGTGCCCGGCGCGTCCGCGTCAGCATCGTCGTCGCCCTCGGGCACGCCATCACGGCGCCCGCTGCCGACGCCCGCGGCGAGCCACTCCTTCAAGGTGCTCAGCGGGACCATGACCGCCTCGGCGAAGTGCTCGAGCTCCACGTCGGGGTGCTGTTCGCGCAGCTCCAGGACGTAGCGGCGGAAGGCGTCGCCGTAGTAGGTCCGCTCGGGCTTTTCCGAGACGCAGCCGGGGTGGGCCCGGATGAAGGCCATCACGGCGCCGCGCAGCTCGTACGCCACGTCGCGGTTGACCTGGCGTGGCGGCGACGGGGGCCGGCCAACGGGGCGCAGCAACGAGGGCAGGACGCGCCGGAGCTCGTCGCTCACCTCGTAGGCGCGGCTACGCGAGACGCCCGTGGCCGAGACGATCTGCTCGACCGTCGGACCGGGCAGCCCGCGGGCGCGCTGGTGCTCGTGCGCCAGCAGGAGCACGCCAGCGACGAGCACGGGGGAGACAGCGGCGCCGATGTCGGCTACAGCCACCATTGGTCCGTCGAGGGGGAGTCTTGCGGTTGCGCAACTCCGTCATGCACAACTCCTCGGTGGACCACCAAATTTGTCACGTCGCGCCAGCTCCGCGCCGGTGCGACCGTGTTCGTGACCAGAGCGCCCTCGCCGGCGCGGTGCTCGCGACGAGGTGGGGAGGCAAGCTCCCCACCTCGTCGCCGAGCGCGATCAGGGCCGGGCGCCCGCCGGCAGCTCGAGCAGGCGCTGGCCCAGGAGCCAAACCTCGGCCACGCCGCCCTTGCTCGTGACCTTGAAGAGCTCCAGGCACCGCTCGCGGAGATCGAGCAGGTCGCCCGCGTCACGGCCCGCGCCCGCCTCGATGCGCGCGAGGACCTCGTCGACGCGCCCATAGTACCTGTCCGCCGGGACGAGCAGACCGCCGAGGGCGTGGTGCGTACGCGCGTGGTTGTACCAGTGGAGGTGCGCCGCGAGACGACGCCGCATCTCGGCGAAGTCGTAGAAGCGGTGGGCGTCGAAGAGCTCCTTGTGGAGGTTGGCGTTGAAGACCTCCACCTTCCCGTTCCACTCCTTGTGCTCCGCCTCGAGGTGATCGGTCCCGAGCTCGGTCAAGAGCGCCGTGAAGCGCGAGACGCCCTTCCACGACCAGAAGGCGGCGCCCTTGTCGCTCATCACCATCTCGGGTCTGCCGTGGCGCGCGACGGCCTCCTCGAAGGCGGCGATCACGAAGTCGGCCCGCTCGCCGCCCTCGTCGACGCCATGGCCGACGACGTAGCGCGAGAAGTCGTCGATCACGATCAGCGTGAAGGTGTTCGCGCGGTGGATGTTGCGCTGCACGAAGTCGAGGTGCCACAGGTGATTCGGCCGCGTCGCCTCGTAGCGCTGATCGTGCACCTTGCGCTCCACCTTCGGCGGTCGATACCCCGCCCCCTCCATCACCCGGCGCACCGTGTTGACGCTCGCCCGCACCCCCTTGCGGCGGAGCTGGTTGCGGACCTGGCTCGGCCCGAGCCCAGGGTGGCGGTGCCACTCGTCGAGGATCTCCTTGTCGCGCTGCGCCTCGATCTCCTGCGGCGCGGGACCGGACGTCGGCGACGGCCCGTTGCCCGCCGCAGCGTTGGAGACCTTCCGCTGCCAGCCGTAGATCGAGTACCGGCTCACGTCGAACTTCTTGCTCGCCTCGGTGATCCCGTGCGCCGCGGCGTGCTCGAGGATCTCCGCCTTCTGCGAGGGCGTATAGATCTTCGCCACCCGGACCTTGAGCGTCCGGCGCGCCGGCTGTTGCCCCGTCGCCTCCACAGCCTCCTCCCGCCTCGTCTCGCCCGCGGGCGGGACCTTGGGATCGCGCTCGGGCTGCTCCGCCACCACAGGCTTCTCGCGCCTCGTCTCCTCCACCAACGGCTCCTTCAGCCTGCGCCGGGGCCGCGCTCCCTCCTTCAACTTACGCGCCCGCGCCTTCGCCCGAGATGCCGACGACGCCGTGGGCGCCACCGCTCGTTGAACACCTGCCGCCTTACCCCAATTCGTCAAGGTGGTCTGCGGGACGCCATGCTTCTTCGCCGCCGCGTTGACCCCAAGCGTGGGCACGTCCGCCAGTACCGCCTCGCGCTGCTCCTTCGTGTAGCTCCGTCGCGCTGCCATCCGGTCCTCCTGCTGCGCGGAGCAACCCCGGGACGTCCGGAGTTTCAGCCCCGATCACGGATGGGCAGATGATGGACAAGCGCAGGTAAGGACGAGACCAGCGCCACCTGACCATCGAGGTCGCCAACCTTGCGGGCCCAGAAGGTGGACCGACAGCGGGCAAGCTGATCGCGACCTGATCGCAGTCTGGCCGCGATCAGCCTCCGGGCCCTGCGAGCCGCTGGATCTGCGGTACTTCGCGACCTTTCGAGCGGGCACGGAGGATGCCGAAGCGCGATGCCGTGCGGCGAGCAGCCCAGGCTGGAGCGATGCCCGCTCGAGCAGGCGCACGCGCGAGATACGCGAGGTGATCCATGTCGAGGAATTTGGACCAGACGCTCAAGGATTTTGCCGAAACCATCAACGAGAACGATCAGGCGCGAGGGAGCGCCGCCCGCGAGAAGATCAACGAGGCCGTGCGTGCCGCGCCGGCGCTCGCATCGAAGAACATCGAGATCCGGGTCACGGGGTCGTACCACAACCAGACCAACATCCGCGCCGGGAGCGACGTCGACATCGCCGTCATCCTGCACGACGTCATCCTCTACGACCTCCCCGCCGACGGCTCGCTCACGAAGGCGATGCTCGGCTTCAAGGACTCCGACTACTCCTTCGCCGCGTGGCGAGACGACGTCGGCGCTGCGCTCCGCAAAGGGCTCGGCGATGGCGCCGTGACCGACGGTGACAAGGCGTTCAACGTCCGCGCCAGCGCCCAGCGGCTCGAGGCCGACGTGGCAGTGTTCATGGAGCACCGCCGCTACAGCGGGAAGAAGAGCCCGGATGGGTCGTGGCACTACGACGAAGGCGTCGAGATGCACCCGCGCAGGAACGCGCCGAAGCGCATCGTCAACTGGCCAAGGCAGCACGATGAGCGAGGAGTCGCCAAGAACGCCGCGACCAACGGCAGGTTCAAGCGCATGGTCCGCATCTTCAAGCACCTCCGCGCCGACATGGCCGTACAGGGGACCGACGGGCAGAAGAGCGCTGCCGGGCAGGTGAGCTCGTTCTTCCTGGAGTGCCTCGTCTTCAACGCGCCCGACGGCTGCTTCGACCGAAAGGAGGGCGGCTACATCCAGGACACCAGGGCGGTGCTCACCTGGCTGGTCGGCGCCACCAGGCCCGGCGTGGACGGCTCCAGGCTCGTCGAGGTGAGCGGGATGGAGCGCCTCTTCCGCACGGAGACCGCGCGGACGCAGGCGCAGGCGTACGCTTTCGTGGACGCGGGCTGGCAGCGCATCTTCGGCAAGGAGCCCTCTCCGTGGTGAGCCGCGCGCAGCTCACGATCGTGGTGCTCCTGGCCGCCGGCATCTGGGCGCTCACGCTCGTCGGGCACGGCGTGCTCGTGCCGGCCTCGTTCTTTGCTCCGACATCCCTCGTGGTGTCGGCGCTCTCGGTCGCGCTGCTGGTCTGGGACGGGTGGCTGTGGCGGCTCGGCTTGCTCCACCCGTGGCTGGTGCGACGGCCCAATCTGCGCGGCACATGGAAGGGGGTGCTCACGCGCACCGGCAAGGATCCGATCGACATCTTCCTTGTCGTCGAGCAGACCTTCTCGAGCGTCCACGTGCGAACGTTCACCGCCGAGTCGCGGTCCGCGAGCGTGGTCGCGAGCCTCTCCGAAGTGGAGGGCCAGTTTCTCCTGGCGTTCCTCTTCCGCAACGAGCCCGTGCTCTCGGTGCGGGATCGCAGCTCTCCCCATCGCGGGGCGACCTCGCTCTGGGTGCACGGCTCGCCGCCCGAGGGGTTCGGTGGCGCATACTGGACCGACCGCGACACGAAGGGCGAGCTGCGCTTCGTCGAGCGCGTGTCCGTGAAGCCCGCGACGGACTTCGCCGGCGCCCAGCGCCTCGCCACCGCGCCGCCTCCTCCCGCTCAGGCCAGCCCGAGCAGCCTGCGCAGCGCACCGCGCGACAGCCCCAGCCGGCGCGCCGCCTCCGACTGATTCCCCCCACACGCGGCGACCTCCTGCTCGGCCACGGCGCGCGTCGGCGGCACCCGCACCGCCGCCTGACCAAGCTCCCGCTCCACCGCGCGCAGCGTGAGCGGCTGGGCTGGATCCAGCGACGCCACCAGGCGGTCGATGCCGCGTACGTTCGTCGGCCAGCTCTCCAGGAGGAGCCTCTCGATCGCCTCCACCTCGGCCGTCGTCGTGTCGAGCGGCGGCCCGCGCCGCGCCCGCCGCGCGGCGAGGATGGCGAAGATGTCCTCCCGCCGCTCGCGCAGGGGCGGGATCTCGATCCGGACGAGGAAGCGCGCGAGGAGGTCGCGACGGAAGCCGCCCGCCTCGACCATCGCATCGAGCGGCTGGTTCGTGGCGCCGACGAGCGCCACGTCCACCTTCACCGGGCGGCGCTCGCCGACGGGGAGGATCTCGCCGTTCTCGAGGAGCCGCAGGATCTTGGGTTGCAGCCGGAGCGGCAGCTCGCCGATCTCGTCGAGCACGACCGAGCCCCCGTCGTGCTCCCGGATCACCCCTCGGCCCTCCTCGACGGCCCCGGAGTACGCGCCCTTCCGCCAGCCGAAAAGCTGCCCCTCGAACACCTCCGCCGCGACGCTGGCCACGTTGATCGTCGCGTGCGGCTTCCGCGCCCGACCGATGGCGTGGATGACCGCCGCCGCGACCAGCTCCTTGCCGGTCCCGGTCTCGCCTTGGACGAGGACGTTGCGCTCCGGACGCCGCGCCAGCTCTGCCAACCGACCGCGGAGCGCACCGATGCCGAAGGGGCCGACGAGGGGCCCAATCGGGGGCGCGGGTGCCAGCTCATCGGAGAAGCTCTCGCGGTAGACGAGGAGCGTGCGCCCGAGGCGCAGAACCGTGTCGTCGCCAACACTGGGACGCGCGCCCCGGGCCAGGCGGACGCCATCAATCCACGTGCCGTTCCGCGAATCGGCATCCTCGACTTGCAAGCCGCCGCCGGCCCGGAAGAAGCGGACGTGGCGGCCGGAGACCTCGGTATCGGTGATGCCCGCCTCGGCGAGCCAGGCGCGCCCGACGACCTCTCCCGACGGGGGAATGGGCAAGGCGACGACAGCTGGGAAGGCCGCGAGGAGGACGGGGCGACCGCGCACGGTTTCGCCGACGGAGGGCGATCGGTGCTCTTCGGTCGTCGGCTGCGCGCGGCTCATGGCACGGGCTCCACGGGATCGAGGTACACGCCGAGGATGATCTTACCTTTGGGGCTGTCCAGGAAGAGGCGCAGCCCAGCGCAGAGCGCGGAGACCAGCACCTCGCGACCCTTGCTCGGGTCCAGGTGCGCGGCGCCGTCCGCGATGGTCTCGCTGCCCTCCGTCAATTTGATGCGGACGCGGCCGCGCTCGACGTCCTCGGTCGTTGCGAGAAGTGATCGCTCGCCGGCGCGTCCATCATGAACGAGGGAGAGCGGAAGCTCCTGGCTGCCAGCGCCGAGGTGCATCGTGAGCACGGCGACCGGCCGGTCCTTCGCCGAGATCCTCGCCGCCGAGCATCACCTGCTCGACGCGCAGCTTCCACGAGGCACCGCGCGGAATTCGTGGCCGCTCACCCGAGCAGGGGGGACACGAGAAGCGCGTTGGTCCCCTGCACCCGCGCGCTCCTGGGGGGCAGCACGCGGCGATTTCTGCCGCGCTCGTTCGCACGGACGGAGGCGGAGGCACGGGCAGCGTGCTCGGGGTGGACGTGGGCGGGGGCGTGCTCGCGGACAGCTCGGGGTCGCGGGTCTCCGTCGACGGGATCGACCCTGTCCCCAGGAGCGCGCCCGCGACGCCGATCATCGCTGCGAGGAAACCCAGCACCGCCGTCGCCCACCCGGAGGATCGCCCCGCCGGCGGCGGCTTCGCCGGCCCCATCGGCACCGTCGTGTCCAACGTCGGCGTCGCCGCAGAAGGCGCTGCTGCCCGGTGAGGTGCCGTCGTTGCCGCGAGCGCGTTCGCGGCGAATTGCCGCGGCGCTCCTCCACGCAGGAGGCTCGCATAGCACAGCCCCGCTGGCTGGCCGGTCGGCGGGGCGGAGCGCGAGGCAAGCGCCGACGGCGACCTGCCAAGCTCCGTCGAGCCCCTCGGGAGGCCAGACGATGTGGCCCGCCTGCGCGGCCTTGTAGGCGCACGCGAAGTCGACCATCGACGCGTTCGGCCCGAGCCCCGTCGGGTGCCGGCGGAACAGCACCTCCCAGGCCAGCACGCCGAACGCGAACAGGTCGCGCACCGGCCCGTCTGCCTTTCCCCAAGTCGCCGGATCTATCGAGCTCCGGCGCCATGTAAGGGATCGTCCCGATCACGGCGCCCGTCGAGGTCAGCGGGCGCGGGTTGCCCGCGGGGGCGGCGATGCCGAAGTCGACCAGCTTCACGGCGCCGGGCTCTCGTGGGCGCTTCCAGAACGGCTCTGCGAGCAGCACGTTGTCGGGCTTGAGGTCGCGGTGCACGATGCCCGCGCCATGGAGGTACGCGAGCGCCGCGGCGATGTGCTCGAGCGCGGCGACGGCGTGCTCGCGATCGAGGCGGCCCTCGCCTGCCGCGTCGGCGAGCGAAGGCCCGGGCACGAGGTCCATCACCAGGCCCACCACGCCGGCGCCCAGCTCCTCGAAGAACCCGTGGCAGCGGACGATCGCCGGATGCCTCGCCGCCGCGAGGATCTTCGGCCTCGCGCCGCGCCCTCGCGAAGCCGGCCTGCCCCGTCTGTTCCACGCGCACCAGCTTCAGCGCCCGCGTCACCCCGCCGTCGCGCGGATCGACGACCTGCCACACCGAGCCCTGCCCACCCTCGCCGAGCGGCTTCACCAGCGTGTAGTGGTCGATCCGATCCCCGGCACGCACAGGCACGCCCCCACCTCCGCATCATTCTGATGCTCGGAGCACATGGTCGACGATCGGCACGATGTATGAGAGGCTCTTGCCCGAGCCGGTACCCATCGTCAGGACATAGTTGTCGCCCGAGCGCGCCGCGCGGATGCCTTCGACCTGGTGGCGGTGGAGGCGGATCGGGGTGCCGCCGGCGCTCAAGGAGCCCTTGGCGGCGAAGATCCGGAGGCACTCGGGGTGGAGGACGCCTTCGTCGACGAGCTGGCGAAGCGTCTCGCCGGGCTCGAAGGACGGGTTGAGCTGGACCAGCGGCTCAGGCCAGAGGAAGCCATCGCGGAGGGCCTGCTCGACGTGCTCGTCGCGGATGGTGACGAAGCTCTGGACGTAGCTGCCGTAGTCGGCGACGACCTGGTTGCGGAGCTCGAAGACGTCCATGAGCGACGAGGGGCGGAACGCAGAGAAGTGCGCGTCCATGACCCTATCACGGGACGACCGCCACAGAGCGCCCGAGATTTCGGCGGCCGCTTGCGCGTCGCGCGAACGGCGCGATGCAGCGACGGGCGACCCGGGCGCGCGCCAACACCGGCACCCAGGCGCAACCGGCCGTTGAGACCTTTGGCTCCTCGTCGACCTCGCGCTCGCGCGGTCGCTCGACGGCGCCCTGGGCGACGCTCATTTCCCACTCCTCACCCCGGAGCAGCGAACCCTCTCTGTGAGAAACTTTGGACCTTCGTCTTAACCCATGGAGAAGAGGTGCGCCGCGCAGGCGCATGGGGAAGCCGCGCACCGGCGCGTGGTCGGCGCCTCTCTGGCGCATGGCTCGCGCCGCGTGGGCGCGCGGAGACCGGCGAACGCGCGCCGCTCGTACTGGCGCACACGCGCTGGTACGGCCGCTTCTCACTCGGTCGCTCCTGTGCGCCCAGCGAGCCGCCCGACCCACCCCAGCCTTCGCCACGGCGGGCGCCCAGGTAGACGCGCAGCGCGCGCTCCTCGCCTGGTTGCACGGGCACGCACCGCGCGTCCAGGCCTTCCAGGCCCGCGTCGCGCGGCGTTGACTACTTGCCCAGCTTCACGACGGCGGCGCCTTCGTAGACGCGCCGCGCGATATTGTCGCCGTAGAGGTCGGCGAGCCGGTTCTTCGTGTGGGGGGTCGTGATCACGTGGGGGAGCTGCTGGTCGTAGCGCTCGTGGAGCACCCGGAGCGTCGCCTCTCTGCGCATCGCTGCGATGCCAGCCTCCGGCGCGGCGCCGGCCAGCTCGGCGCCAAGGTCATCGAGCACCAGAATCCCGCGCCATCGCGAAGCGCTCCCACGGGACGGAGCGACCGTCCTCCATCTCACGCGTCGTGCCGAGCTTCAACGCGGGGATGAAACGAGCACTTCTGCCGGCGAGGATGCTCCGTCGGATCCATGCGCATGTGATGGCCGTCTTCCCGCTGCCCGACGGCCCGACGAGCACAACGCAGCCAAACCTCGCGCGCGAGCCACGCGACTCGGCCTCGGCGAACGCCGCGAGAGCGGCCGCTACCCGGTCGACTCCCCCGCTACGCACGCAGCGAGGCTGGGCCCGAACTCGAGCTCACGGAAGCGCTTGGGGAGCCACCGCAGCCGCTCGGCCACGTCGCGGGCGACCTCCTCCGGGGTCGGCGGAGACGGAAGGAAGTTGGGACGCGGCGGGAACGGAGCCTCGGTCCGCGGTGGCCCGCTGGAAGGGCAGTACCCCCGTCGCGCGAGCTCTGCGCCGAGTTCTCCGAGAGGAACCGTCGCCGTCTGCGCCGCGCGCCACGCAGCCGGGCTCGCGCGGGCGAGCAGTTCTGCTTCCTCGCGCGAGAAGCCCGCCCGCTCGGCCCTCTCCCGCATCTCGGCAAAACCGCTGGGCCCCGCGGCGTCGGTTTCGGCGCCAGGCTTCCGCCTCTCGTCGTGCATCGCTCAGAACGTGCTTTGGAGCGCGTCCTCCATGGCGCTCCAGTCGTACTCGCCGGGCTCGGCGGGAGGTTGGAGAGAGCTGCGTAGCTTGCGCGACGGCCCGGGCCCGCCCCTCGCGGCCCACTCGGTGGGCAGGCCCTTGAGCACCTCCCGCTCGGGGTCCGTCAGCAGGTGCCGTCGGTCTCCATCCTCCCGCGCCTTCTTCAGCACGCGCGCGGCAACGTTCGCGCAGAAAGGGTGCCCCTCCGCTACGCCGCGCGCCATGGTCGCGAGCAACTCTCGGTCTTCCTGCGATGCCTGAGCGATGACGTCCGCCAACGTCAGCCCTGCTGCGCCGTCGCTCGCTCGCGTCCCAGGCGCGGTGCTGTCGCCCATGCGCTTGGGCTGCTCGGCCTGCCGGGGCTTGGCTTGCTCGGCTGCGGGCCGGGCGTTGGCCTGCCCGGCAGCCTGCTGGGCCGTGGCGCGCGCCTTCGCAAGGTCGGCCTGAAGCCCCTCCAGGAACTTCGCCTGCCGGGTAAGGTGCTTCTCCCTCGCGCGTTGGCGCGCCCGCTCCGCGGCGGCCTCGCGGTTCGTGTTCGCGTCCGCCTTCCGCGCTCTCCGGAGCAAGTCCGCCCGAACCGGGTCGTCGTCGGCCGCGCCAACGGCGCGGCGCGCCTCCTCCACCGCGACCGTGTGCTCGCGACTCTCCGTCGGAGCATCGCGTGGTCGACCGTCCTCCCCCAGTTCGTCCCACTCCTTCGGACGAGGCTTCTCAGACCACTCTTTGAGCTTCTCCGGGTGGAGCGTGTAGGTCGTCACCTCACCCCGAGCGATGCCCTTCCGACTGCCGCGTCCCCTCTTCTTGCTGCGCGTCACGACGCCCGCCAAGTTGTCGAGGACGTACATGGCGCGGGTGAAGCAGCGCAGCGAGATCCGCGCGCGGTGGGCGAGTACCTCCTGCCGGACGCCCTTGATCACCGTGGTCTTCCACGTGACGCCGAAGAGCACCGCCAAGACCACCTTCTCGTTGATGTTCCAGGTTTCGGACTGGATCTCCTGCTTCCAGGGGCTGATCGCAAAGGCTCGGCCCAAGCCGAGGCGCGCGCGATGGCCTGCGTCGAGGGCGAGATCATGCTGGCGCGCCCCGTGCGGAGAGTTGAACCCATGCGACGAGCAGCTTCGGCGGTGGCGCGTTCACGACCCGGCGCGTGAGGCGCACGCCGATGCCGCCGTCCCCAACCTCGTCGCCGCCGATCGTGTATGTGACGACGCCCGTCGCGGTCCCCTCGCCTGCACCACCAAAGTGGTCGACGATGGCGACGTGTGGTCTCGACCACCTCGACCATCGGCCAGATTGGCGCGTGGTCGCCCGACCATCGCTCTCTCCGGTCGGCTCCACGCTGGCCGGCGCGGCGGACTGCGGCGCGCGCTCGCCGTGGAGCTGCTCGAGGCGGGCCCAGTGGGGGCTGCGAGGTGTGCTCATCGTTTACTTCGCCTTCCACCGCCGGCAGACACGCGGCGCACACCGGACGCAGGCTGCGTCTCACGTTCGGGCGCGCGTGCACCCAGCAACGTCGTCGGCGCGGCGACGAGGGCGGCGCGCACAGCGTCGAGGTCGTACCGGCGCGCGTCGCCAATCTGAACGAAGGGGATAACGCCCTCGATGACCCGGCGGTTCAACGTGGCAATCGAAATCCCCAGCGCCGCGGCGCACTCATGGGGCGTAAGGAGCGGCGCCAGCGAGGTCGAGGGCACGCGGCCGGATCGGAGCGCAGCAGCCAGCGCTCGGGTGGTATGTGCTTGAACTTCGAGCGCGGTGGCCTGCGTGCGGGTGGCGCGCGCCTGAGCCTCCAGCTCGTCGGCCTGCGCGTCGAGTGCGTCGCAGACGTCGACCGAGGGCGAAGGGGCAGAAGAGCCAAGCGACGGACGAACGAGGGCCCCCGCGCTCATCGCGCCCTCCCGGTGGCGAGGGCGCGATCACACGCATGGGCATAGACGCGCGCGGGTGCAGGTTCTGGTGCTGGATCGTCGGGAGCGCGGGCGCGCGCGGAGCGAGCGCGACGGGCAGGAGACCGCCGCCGGCGAACTGCACGGAGGCCGGGCCGCGACGCACGCAGACGGAGCGACGGCAGAACGGGTACTCGCGCGGCTGCTCTTTCGATAATTCGATAAAACGCTCGCATGAGGACGTGGTACGCGCGCTCGTACGCGTCTCGGACGCGCGCCTCGGCTGCCCCAAGCTCCTTCGCATCCAGGAAGCGCCTGCCGGTATGCACCTTGGAGTGGAAGGTGTTCTTCGCGTCGGCGGCGGCCTGCTCAGCGTCACGGATGTTGCGGTAGTCGCGCAGGTCAATGGCGTCGAGGAGAGCGGCATCACGTCGGTGATCCGCGGCCGCACATGCGCGTTGGTAGTCGGCTTCAAAGCGGTCCATCGCGGCGTCGTGCGTCTCGATGAGCGCGGCCTCCTCCGCAGTCGCCGTGTCGAGGACGACAAAGCGCGGCACGTCCCAACTTGTGGGACCGCGTTCCCGTCGTGCGGATGCTCGGCCCCTCAAGGCGATGTCTACGCACGCACTACGGAGCAAGACGATGTCGGCTGCGTATTGCGCATCGAGGTATGCCCGCTCAGCGTCCTTCCGCTCTGCTTTTCGCGCCCGCTCCGCGTCCTTGTACACCTTGCGAGCCCGAGGCTCCGTCATGGCGAGGGTCTGTACAAGCTCGGCGAACTCGGAAGCCGCACGCACTGCTTCGGCAGGCGCTTCCGCGGGTGGGCGTTGCCCGAGGAGCGCTTGCGCGACGTCGGTGGTTACCCCCGTGCGTGAAAGGCCGCGCAACAAGCTCGTCATGCTCGGCGCGGAGCCCCCCATGCTGCGTGCGAGCACCTCGGCCAAGACGGCGCTAGGGGTCGGGGGCTCGACGTCGGTCGCGACGGCACCGTCCCCCATGTCGGGCTTCTCCACATCGTCCTGCCGGCTAGGCGTTGGCGACGGGCATGCCGGGGGACAGCCAAACGACCAGTCGTAGAGGACGTCGTCGTTCTGGGGCTCGACGTCGGTCGCGGCGGCGCCGTCCCCCATGTCGCGCGTCTCTACATCGTCCTGCCAGCCAGACGTTGGCCACGAGCCTGCCGGTGGACAGCCACGGGACGAGTCGTAGACGGCGCTGTCGTTCTGGGGCTCGACGTCGGTCGCGGCAGCCCTGTCCCTCATGTCGCGCGTCTCTACATCGTCCTGCCGGCCGAGGGCAACGGTGTGCTGCGCTGGTGAAGCAATGGAGCGCCTCGACATCGACGCCGGCTTGCGCACCAGCGGTGCTCTCGTCGGCGCGCCTCGGGAGCTGCCAGCGCCCGCAAACGCGAGCGGTCAGCCCCGCGGTGGGCTGCGCGCGGATTCGGTCCTCTTCCGGAAGATGCGACGAGCGAGGTACAGGAAGGAGGCGGGTGGGCGCGCTCACCGGCGGCGTGCCTCGCCACCTCGACACGCTCCCCGCGTTGAAGGCGAAGGCTTGGGTTGCACCATTCCGTTAATTGTCGGACAATCTCCGAATGGCCGACGCCACCTACCCGCGGCTCGACATCCGCGCCGACCAACAAATCCTCGACCGCCTCGACCGCCTCGCCGCGGCGCTCTGTGAGCCTGGCGTGAACGTGAAGCGCTCCGGCGCCGCTCGGGCTGCGTTGCTGCGCGGGCTCGAAGTGCTCGAAGAGGAGCGGGGCATCGCCCGGGGCCGAGGGGCGAGGCAGAAGAGCAACGCGACGAGTGAGCCCAAGGCCAGGGGGCGGAGGTAGGCCATGCCTCGCGCTCGCACGGGAAACCTGGAGCTACGCGGGGGCGTGTGGCACGTGCGCGTCACCGTGACCCGTAAAGGCCGCAGCGTACGCGACCGCTACAACCTCGACACGACGGATCACGCGGTCGCCGAGCGCCGCAAGGCACAGCTCCTACGGGACCTCGCCGCGGGGCGGAGCGTGGACGAGGCGAGCGCCCGAGCGAGCGCGCCCGACACCGTAGCGGCCTACGCGGAGTCGATCGGCGACCGCCTCACCGAGGCCGACCACGCGAACCTGCGCGTCCATGTGCTCGGCACCCTCGGCGCGCTGGCGCTCGCCGACGTGAAGCCGGCGCACGTCAAGGCAGTCCGAGACAAGGTGCTCGCGAGCAAGGTCCGGCGAGGGACGGGCGCGAGGGACGGGAGCGCCGCCGAGGCCCGCGGTGGCGGCAAGCTCAAGCGTCGCACCGTGGGGCGCGTGCTCGGCGCTATCAGCCGTCTCTTCGCCCTGGCCCTCGAGGATGAGCTCGTCGAGACCAACCCCGCCCGCGACGTGCGCCTCCCCAAGCTGCGCGGCGAGGCGCGCGAGATCGTCAAGCCGCGCTCCATCCTGACCGACGACGAGATCGCGCGCTTCCTGGCGAGCGATGCCGGCGACCTCGAGCTCAAGATGCTGTCCCTCGTCGCTCGCTGCGAGGGTGGTATGCGTACCAGCGACCTCCACGCATGGCAGTGGACGGAGATCGACCTCCGCACCTTCGCGTCGTGCACGATCCCCCGAAGCAAGACCGCGAAGCCCGAGGTGCTGGACGTGCCCGAGATGCTGCGCCCGTTCCTGCGCGCATGGTGGGAGGCCGCGGGGCGTCAGGTCGACGGCCCAGTCTTCCCGGTGCGGAAGGGACCGCGGGCGGGCGAGCGGCGCCGGGCTGGGGTGAGCCATGCGAAACGGTTGCGGCGCGACCTGGTGCGCGCCGGCGTCTTCCGGTTGCCCCCCATCGAGGTACCCGCGACCATGCGCGGCACCCGCACCGACCTCGGGCGGACCGCCGGGACGCGTCTCGCGCCCAACCCGCGCGACCCCCTCTACTTCGAGACGCCCACTTCGCTTCCCGTCGACTTCCACAGCTTCCGCCGAGCGTTCAACACCGCCCTCGCAGCGGCGGGCGTCAACGTCCAGAAGGCGATGAAGCTCGCCGGGCACAGCAACCCTGCGACGCACATGCGGTACGTGCTCGACGCGCCCGAGATGCGGCAGATCCCAGAAGCAGCCCTGCCCCGCCTCTCCAGAGGGCCGATTCGGGCCAAATCAGGGCGCGCCCCTGCAAATCACCGCGGATCAGAGAGGGGTGGCGAAGAGGGTCCAGGTGACGCAAACGCTGAAGAACAGGCGGTTTTCGCATCCGCGGGCCCATTCCTAAACCGTTGGTCGGACGTTCGAGTCGTCTCGGGGGCGCTAGGGTTTTCGTAGTCCTTCCGCGGGGGTGGAGGTGGACGCGAGAGGACCCGAGCGGACAGGTTTGGACGCGAGTTTTGGCAAACTTTTGGCAAGCAATCGGGGTTGCCGAGGCCGCTTGGCCGCCAAGAATCCTCCCCTCGTGCGGGGTTTCCACCGCGACCTCGCTGCACGCGCTGCAGGGGCCCCGGGCCGTGCTCCCCGTCGCGCTGGGCGTGCCTGCCCGTGCGCGGTGCGCAGGACGGCCCAGAAGCGCCCCGGGTAAGCTGTCGGAGCCCCGTCCCGCATCGGCCAGCAGAACCGCCGCAGAGGCCGGCGCAGGCCAGGCGGCACGCGGGGGGAGCGGCCTGCCTGGCGGACCGCCCCGGCACACGGGAGTGAGACCCGCCTGGTCCTACGGGGGGCGCGTCAATTCCGGTTGAAGCCGCGGTGCGCTGTGGTGGAGCGCCTCGAGAGCGTGTGGCCTTCCTCGCCTGGACCGAATGGGAGGCGGTGCTGAGCGCGGCGGTCGCCGGCATTGAGGTTCCCAGCCGGTCACAGCATCGCCTCCAAGGCCGCGGGCGTCCGAGGGTCCACGACGACCGGCTCCTGCTCAAGCCACAGGCCGCGCGCGGCGATGTTCTGCACAAGCTCGGGGGCATCACCGAGGTCGAGGTCTTCAGGCCATGCCGCGCGCAGTCCCTTTGTCTCGACGAACGCCTCCCAGAACGACGGCACGAACCAGCGCAGATCGGGATGTTGTTCGCGGAGGTGCTGGAAGATGCGAACGCCGTTGGGATCCAGGTCGCCGAAGTGCAGCACGGGAACGTGCGCCAGGCGCTCGAGGAGCCGGGCGATGGTGGCCGTGTCCCAACCCGCGACGTGGGCGAACATCCATCCGTCGAGCGCCGGCAAATCACAGAAGGCGCCGAGGTTCTCAACGAGCAACGCCGCGCGGACCAGCCCCTCGAACGCGAGCCCGCTCTTCAGCGCGCGTTCTGGCAGGGACACCTCGCCGAGCACGGCGGCGATCGATGCAAGATCCAGCTCACCGCGTGCCGTCCGCGCCACGAGTCCCTTCGGCGGGCGGATCCTCACCGAGCCGTCGTGCATGGCTTCCGTGTCTCCAAGTGCGGCGAGACGTCGTTCGGTGAGCGTCGCCTTGGAGTGTGGCGCCGCGAGCGCCGCCAGCGTCCGCCGGTTGAGTTCGTCCGGCAGGGCCGGGAGCCCTTCCGCGCGTCGTGCATCCTCGAGCGCGATCCAACCCTGCGGCGTGGGTGGCAGGCCACGCGCGGTCAGCTCGGTGAGCGCATGACCCCACACCGGCCAGAAGCGGTCGAGGAGCCCGACGAGCTCGGGGCAGCGGCTCTCGACGAGCCCGAGCTCGTCCCGCCGTCCAGTCCTCTTCGTCCATCGCAGATCGGCGAGCGTGTCCCAGGCCGTGGCTTGCGAGCGGCGTCGCTTCAGCGTACCGCGCACGAGCAGCTCGAGCAGCGCCAGCCGCTCGCCGGTGGTTTGCCACATCATGGCCCGGCCCTCGTGCGACGGCCGCTGACCAGCACCTCCTCTCGCCCGTCGGACGTGGTGCGCCGCACGAGCCGGTACGTCGTGTTCCCCTCCGCGCGCGCGACCTCGGGCGCGGCGATCAAGAGCTGGAGGTCGAGCGCCTCGCAGAGGTCGAAAAGCACGCCCAGGTTGTCGTGCGAGAGCCGGTTCGCCTCGTCGAGGAACAAGAAGCGAAGCGATCCGTGAGACTTCTTTCCGCGTAGCAGGGTCGCGTCACGCTCCCACTCCGTCAGGACGACCATCATCAGCGCGGCACCGACGCCGATGGCCTCGCCTGTTGACAGCCGCGTCGGGTTCGCGATTTCCCAGTCCGCTCCGGTCTTGCGGCGGATCTCGACTTGGAGGTGGACGTACTCGCGGTAGTCAAGCAGGCGCTGACCGCCGGTGCGCCCGCCCGCGTAGCGCCGGAAGATCTCGTCGAGGGCTTCCTCGATCGGCATGTCGGCCTGGAAGAGCAGACCCTGAGCAGCACCTTCGCGCAGCGCGCGAAGGACCTGTTCCATCTTCTCCACCGGGTTCAGTCGAACGCGAATGCCTTTGATGCTGCCGAAGCCCACATCTTCGAGGTTCTTGTTGAGGCGCGTGATCTGACCACGCGCCTTGCGGATCTGCACCTCGATGCCGCGGGCCACGTCCTCGCTCGCGCCACGGAGGTCGCTCTCTTGGCGGGCGAGGCGCTCCTCAAGTCCGGAGAGCTGGTCGCGCAAGCGGAGCAGGGCTTCGCGCGGGTCGTCGACCTCGGCCACTTGTGCCGGCAATCGACGGCGCAGCCAGTTCCGAACGGTCAGCCAGAGGTCGAGGTAGGCGTCCGCAAAGGCGGCGTCCGAGGTGTCACGGAGCACCTCGAGCTCCGTGAGCAACTTCGCGCCGCCCTGTGCAGTGCGGAGGCGTTCGAGGACGATCTCGCGCCGCGTCTTGGCTTCCTGCACCAGGTTGACGTGACCGCGGACGTCGCCGAGCTCACCCGGCGCTCCAGCGAGCAAGCCGCCGAGCAGCCCGTAGCGCATCGCACGCTCGCGCAGATCGTCCCAGCGCTTCACCGCCGGCTCGGCCTCGCGCCGCTCGCTGGCGAGCTTTTCGTCAGCTCCCTTCACACGCTCCTGCGCTTCGCGAAGAGCGCTCTCCCGATGCCCGCGCGCAGTGAGCAGTTCGTCGCGGCGCTGGCTCCGTATGTTGAGGTCGTGCTCGAATCGTGAGACTTCCCGGGCCGCATCCTCGACCCCTTCCTCAGTCGGCGCAGGTACACCGAGGCCGTCGAAGCGCGCGGCGGCGGCCGCATGTTCCTGTGTGGCGACGCGTCGCTTGCCGTCCGCGTCCTGAAAGCGTGCGGTCGCTTCGTCATGTCGTCCCTCTGCGTCGCTTGCGGCGGAGTCGGCGGCGACCTGCTGCTCTTCGGCGTCGCGAAGCTGTGCTTCGAGCGCCGGAACGACCGCCTGGTCGTCCGCGAGCCTCCGGGTCGCCTCGTCCCAGGCCAGCGCTTCGGCGTTGGCGCACACGTATGCGAGCGCGTCGATGCCGGCATCGACGCGCTCTCGTTGCGCCCTCAGCTCGTCCACACGAACGCGCAGGCTCGCAACGCCCTCCTCCGAGAGCGGGGCCTGGCGCAGCACACCAAGCTGCCGGTCGACGACATCGGCGTAGCGCCTTCGGGCCGCTACCGACGCGTTCGCAGCGCGGGCTGCCCCATGCTCGGCCTCGAGCGTGCGGACGCGATCCCCATAATCGGGCGGGTCGAGCAGCACCGCCTCGGCGAGGAGCGCACGGAGCCCGTCGATGCGCGGCCTCCGTCCCCGCGCAGCCTCGGCGTGGCGCACCATCGCGTTGCGGTGGAGCTCAAGCTGCGCCTCGGCTTCGACAATCGCCCGCTTCACGGCCGCGAGGTCCGGCGAGGGATCGCCCGCGAGCCAGACGACGTGGCCAGCCAGGAGCGCCTCGCCATCGGCGAGCAGGCGCTCCAGCTTACGGCGGATCGCTCGCACCTCGTCGAGCTCACGAGCCTTCGCGTCGCCCTGCCGGCGCAGCTCCGCGGCTCGCGCCTCTCTCGCGCGACGGCCGAGGCGCGGCTGCGAGGGGATGCGCGACACGCGTAGGGCGATCCCTTCGTCGACAACGGCGTCCCTCATGCCCACCTGGACGGCATCTGTTGTCCGTACCAGCCCATCGAGGTCCGCTTCGCGAGAGACGAGCAGCACGTCGCTGAGCGCGTCCGAGCGACCCTCAATCGCGCGGGCCACGCCACGCGGGTCGTCGACGACGAGCGCTTGCGCCAGGGCTCCGAGGCGAGCCTCAAGCACCGCTGCCTCGTCAATCGCTACGTCCTCGAAGCTCCCGGCGACCAGCTCCGCGCCGAGCGTGTCCTTGAGCCGGAGTAACTCAGGAGCGAAGGGCCCGCCCGCCGCGAGTAGAATCTCGAGCCTCGCGCACGAGATGCTCCTGAGCGTCTCGCGCGAGCTCCTCCGTCTTTCGCGTTGTCGCGAGCTGCTCGGCGAGCGCGGCGCGCGCATCGTCCAAGCCGGCTCGATCGACCACAGCGACGCCAAGGTGCTCGCCGAGATGCGCGGCCCGAGCATCGTGCTCGCGCCATTCGGGCTCGCGCGCCATGAGGCCGCGGCGGCGACCCTCGAGATCCGTCAGCAGGCGTTCTGTCGTGGCGGCCTCGGTCTTCGCTGTTCGTTCTTCTTCTTGGTGCTCGGCACGTTCCGCTTCGACCTCTCCCAGCAGCTTTCCCACGACGGTGGCGGCCGCTTCGTCGGTGAGCGCCACGCCAAGCTTGCCCGCTTGCCCGCGCGCACGCACCTGCCGGGCCTCGAGCCGGCGAGCGTCGACGAGCTCCTTCTCGATGACCGGCAGTCGCTCCGCGAGCGCAACGAGCTCCCGATGGTTTCGGAGGGCCTCGATGGCGGCGTCGTACGCGCCGGCAACCGCGACGTCGCTGTCGGCAAGCGCCCGGAGCGCCACCATCGCTTCCGTGTGTCGCATGCGGTGGTCGTCTGCATCCGAAAGGCGCGTCGTGGCCTCACGACGCTCCTGGTCCGCCACGACGAGTTCGGCACGCGCGGACGAAAGGCGGTCAGCGAAGCGCCGAGGAGCGAGTGGCCCGGTCGCGAGGCGGTCTTCGGCCTCGCGCAGTCGTCGGACCGCCTGGTGATACGCGCCGGCCCGGCGGTGGAGCTCCTCGATGCCTCGCTGCACGTCCGCGAGCCCCGTGGCGGCACGCTTGTAACCCTCCTGGGCACGCCGGAGCTCTTCACGTCGTCGCACTCGCTCCTCATCGGCTTCTGCGCGAGTACGAGCCGCGGCCTTGGCCACGGCCTCGGCCTCACCGAGCATACCGACGCAGCGCCCGAGCGCCTCCGCCGCCGCGAGGGCCTCGCGCATCTTCGCGTGCCACGCGCGCGCGGACTCGAGCACCTGGCCGAGCTCGCCTCGTCGGGCCTCAAGCGCGTCGAGCTCGGCCACGGTCTTCTCGAGCGCAGCGTGCGCGACGGCCTGCGCATCGACCGCGGCCGCGCGCGCAGCCTCTGCCTCGACTACACGACGGGACAGCTCGTCGGCGCGCTCGCGGGTCGCGAGGAACGCCGCCGCGAACATCGTCTGGCCCGCCTCGAAGACGCCACCAATCTCGTGCTCAAGCCGCCTGGACTCCTGCACCTCGGTGCGTGTGCGCCGGCAGGCGTCGAGGTTGGCGCGCATGCGCTGGAGCGTGTCGGCGAGGCCGCCCTCTTCCTTGAGCAAGAAGGCGCGAAGCTCGGAGGTCAGCGCGCGTGAAATGCCGCCCGTCATACTGGTTCGCAGCATCTCGTTCAGCTTGTTGCGCTCTTCGTCGGTACCGAGGCGCAGCGGCGTCACGCCCTCGTCGAAGAGCGCCGCAAAGTAGTCCCGGGCCGAAGTGAAGGTCACAAGCCGCCCGCCGAGGCGCGCGGCGTTCTCGCGAAGCTCGGGCAGCTCGGGCACCGCCTCGGCGTCGCCCTGGGTGACAAGCAAGAGGTCCTGGAGACGGACGTCTGTGCCGAGGCCGGAGACGACGAAGGGCGTCGGCTCGACGGACGGCTCGCCCTTACGCTCGAGGTGGACGCCAGCGACGAGCCGACGCTTGCCCACGAGCGCGAAGTCGAGCACCGCATACGACGGACGGCCCGGCTCGCCGAGGCGGCCCCAGATGCCTTTGTCGCCGCCGGTGGCACCGGTCTCGCCGAGGTTCGTGAAGCGCAGCCGCGACATGTCCGGCAAGAGAACCACGTATGCGGCGATCATCACCGTCGTCTTGCCGGCGCCGTTCGCGCCCTCAAGCGCCGTGACGTGTCGGTCGAGCAGGTAGCGCTCGTAGAAGACGCCCTTCCAGTTGACGAGGGCGAGCGCGTCGGCGCGCGTGCGGATCATAGCGCGGGCTCCTCGTCGCGAAGCCCGTCGTCGTCCGCGTCCGGCTCTTCGCCGCTCTCCTCGCCGAGGACCACCTCGCCATGGGCGACGAGTCGCTCGAGCGCCGCGTTCGGATTGGCGAGACTACGCACGGGCTCGGCGAAGCGCATCAGCGCGGGCCGAAGACGGAGGCGCGCTTCGTCGAGGACGTCCACGAAGCCGAGGTCGGCGAGGCGGCGGAGCGCTTCCCCGACCTGCGTGCGGACCGTCTCCGCGGCGATTCGCTCGTCGTACTTGCGCTTGCGAGGGCTCAGCGTGCGAACGAGGACATCCGTCCCAAGGAGCCCGGACAGGCGCTCGAGCAGCGCCTCGCGTCCGACGAGCCCGCCGTGCTGGAGCGTTGCCGGGTCGAGGTAGAGCAGCGCGAGCGTCTGACCCACGAGCATTTCGCCCGCCGAGAGCTGCCGGCGACCGAGCCGGTCTCCTGACGGCAAGAGATAGAAGTATCCGTCACTCTGCTGGACGAGCTCGCAGTCGAAGCGCCGATAGAAGCACTCGAGGAGCGCTTGCGCGTCGACCAGGTAGTCGTAAGCTGTACCGTCGTCGCGACCGATGTGCCTTCCGCGGCGCAGCATCAGGTCGACCTCGGGGAAGTGCTCGTCGGCAAGGGCTGCCTCAAGGGTGTGGAAGGTCGAGTCCGTCACGGCGCGCCCCCTCCGTCGACAGCCCAATCCTCGACCTCGAGCCGATCGAGGACCGGAGCCCACGGGCGCTCCAGCTCGCTCCGCACACGCGCGTGACGAGCTACCGCGTCCGCGATGCGACCCGTCGCCACATAACGCACGGCCTCGGGCAGGGTCGGCAGCACGCGGGACGTCACCTCGGCGAGCGTCCGGGCGCCCTCGTCGAGAGCTCGCCCGACGAGCGCCTCGATGTCCGCGAGCAGGTTCTCGGGCTCGACCCACTCCGGCTCGGCTTCTCGATCCGCGCGGGGCCGGGCCACGGGCGGGCGTACGACGCGCGCCTCGAGCTGGCGAAGCAGCCGAATCGACGGCGCATGGGCGACGAGCAGGTGGAACGGATGCGACGGCCAGCCTGCGAGCTGATCGCGCAGCCGCTGGCTGAGCGCCCGATCGGGGTCGAGCCGGACGACGTCGCGGAGGTAGCGGTGTACGTACTGGTAGTAATCCGACCACGCACGCTGCCGTGCACCGCCCCAAGCCGCGATCCGATCGACGTGCTCGATGACGCGCTGGGCTGTCGCCTCGGCGCCATCGTTCGAAGCGGCCGCCGCGAGCGTCTGGATCTCCTGGAGCAGCGCGAGCATGTGGTGCGTGTCGCGGAGCAGGATCTCGTTGAGCTCCCTCAACGTGCTGGTCGTCGCGTCGAGCAGGCCCTGGCAGCGATCGACCGCGCTGAACCAGTCGGCCGAGAGCAACTTCGCAATGTCCGCCTGGACCTCCTCCTGCTGCGCGTCGAGGCCGCGCTGCCGCCGCTCGATGCCCGACACGAGCTCTGCGACCGTCACGCGGAGCGGCCCCGAGACCTGCGCGCGCCACGCATCCTCGCTCTCGGCCTTCCTCGCCGCGGCGAGGATCTCCGCGAGCTGCGCGCGCAGCGTTCCGGTGAGCAACGTGAGGCTCTCGCGCGTGAGCGCTTCGTCGGCGAGGAAGTACTCGACGACCGCAGCCGCGAGCCGAGTCAGCGCGTACTCGCCCGCGCGCACGATGCCGGCGCCGTCGACGCGGGCGAGCATCCGCTGCTCGCGCAGCCGCTGGATCGCGTGGGTCGCGCGCTTGCGCGGGTTTTCCGCGCCGGGCTCGACGACGTCGCAGACCTGCTCGAACATGTCGACGAGCATGTCCTCCTCGAACGACGCGAGGGCGGCCTTGTCTGCGCGCAGGTACAGCCCCGCGAGAAAGCAAAGGTCGACGGTCTTCAGGTCGAGGTTGACCTGATCGCGGGCGAGGGCGGCGATGACGCGGCTGGGATCGGCGGAAGCCCTCGGGTCGCTCATCCGTCCTTCTTCCTCGCAAGTGCGGTTCGGCAGGCGTCCGTCAGGTGACCTTCAGGAAATGCCCCGAGTACGCACACATTGGCATGGTCGCATTGAGTCTAGGTTCGCCTTTCTTGACCGGCCAAGAGACTTGCAAGAGTGGCCTGAACGAGCAATGTACGACCGCGAAAGCGCAGTTCAAGGCGTTGTCAGAGAGGTGGCGGCGATCCGCGACGCCCCAGACACGTCGCACGAGCCGGGGCGTACGCTGCAGCACGTACGGCGGCCGAGAAGTTCCTTGCGAGGCGTGCCCATGTCGATGGCCTACCACGACCAGCAGGCGGCGCGACGGCTTGCTCGTACGCGCATGGCCAGCTTGGCCGCTTGGCCTACGATGGGCGGATGGACGTCCTTCCCACCTTCATCGAGATCCTCGACGCTGCCGCGCGCCCCTTCGAGCCGCGACGTCGCCTGCAACGAGTCGAACCCGGCGGCCGTTCGGAGGCCGAGTGGGACCGCATCCTGACCGAGAACCTCGACCTACTCGCGGACGCCCTTCGCGCGGCAGAGATGATCGCGGAGGACTCCACCTTGTTGTTCCTCGGCGCGCAGGTGGACAACATTGACCTCGTGTTCGCCGAGGTGCGCAGCGACAACCAAGACCTTCGACGGCTCGTGCTTCTGGAGAACAAGCTCCTCAAGAACCCGGAGGCGCGGCGGCAGGTCCTCGCGCAGATCTTGGACTACGCCCGGGTCGTGCCAGAGCAGTGGGCCAGCGCCAAGCTGCCCGAGATCGAGAACAAGCTGCGCCGGCACGCGCAGTGGGTCCGGGACAACGAGGAGGCGCTGCGGCAGAGCTGCCGGCATGCCGACTTCCTGCTCATCATCGCAGGCGATGGCATTAACGACGGGCTCGCGAAGCTGGCGCCTCGGTTCGCCCGCAGGGATGATCCGCTCAACCTCACCGAGCTTCGCGCTGGTCTCGATGTCCATGTACGCGATCGACGACGCGTACCTGCTCGTCCCTCACGTCGTGAGCGCTGTGCAGCGCAGCGAGCGGGAGATGACAGTGCGCGTGATCGTGCAGGACGCACAGCGGCACGCGGTCCCTGCCGATGTCGTACGCGATGTGCAGGACGAGGCAGAGCAGGCAAGCCGTGGTCGCCTCCCGGTACGGGAGGAGGTGATCGCGTTCTTGCTCAAGGCACGCGATCCGCTGGACGCCGCTCTCCTCCCCGCGCACCCCGACATGCAACGGACGGCGAGGCCGCGCAAGTCGCTAGAGTACGGGCTGACGCTCGAGGACGACTCCGAGGCGCTGTTCAAGATCCACTTCGGGGGCTACGAGAAGGACATCTGGTCGCCGATCCAGGTTGGCCTCATGCTCGGCACCAACGACACCGCGGGCCGCGATGCCTGGCGGCGGCGCATCGAGGCCGTGATCGAGCGCCTCCCCGCCGGCACGCGGATCGAGAACGGCGGCCCCCGCACGCTCAACACGCTGACGGCGTTCGAGTGGTCGACGGGCGCGGATCTGAACGACGCGTTGCTCTCGAAGGTCACCGAGACCTTGTTGCAGTTCGTGTCGGTGCTGATGCCCGTCCTGTGCGCGGTGCGCCGGTGATTACGGGCACGAGCCGGTCCTTCGGACAGGACTGCGGCCGGTCTGTGCACGGTCGGCCCCTCGACGAGCATCGACGTTGACGCCGAGCCGGCCGGCGAAGTCGCGCGCCCCGCCACACGGTGGACAGCGCCACCAGCGGCTCTTCGGCCGCTCATCGTTGACGGGACCGAGCCGGTCCGCTCCTCGTGGAGCGGGCCCGCACCATTGTTCTGCCCTGGCAAGCGCCGTCGGCGCCCGCCGAGGCCACGGCGCGCCGGATCATCGTTCCCGAACCAAGGTCGCCTGGTTGGTGAACGGGGCGTCCGAGAAGGGGGGCGTCGCGATGTCGAGGCGCTGCTTCAAGATCCAGCCGGTCATCTTCTTGAGGACAGGATCGGGCAGGTAGCCGTCGTTCCCCTTCAGGGCCCGGAGCTTCTTCTCAAAGTCTCCGTTGGTGATCTCGAAGAGCGTCGTGCCGGGGACGGTCTTTCCAAAACGCGTCGGGTTCGGGTGCTTGTTCGGGCCGACGACCTGGAAGGTGCCGATCACGCGCGCCGCACCGTCGCCGGTGAAGTAGAGGTGAAGGAGGTCGGCGAAGTGCACGTGCTGGGTGTTGTCGGCGCGGCTACCGTTCTCCTCGTAGGCGGAGCGGCACAGGAAGCCCTCGTTCACGGCGAGGTCTCGCGTGTCCTCGAACGAGACCTTCGTGGGGGTTGCCTTGTAGAACCAGGTGGTCATGTCAGCGGCGATGGTAGCTCCGCCGTACCGATCGCGCGTGACTTTGAGCGAGCCGAAGCATCAACGAGGGCCTGGGAGCCGTGGCTCATGTGGGGCCTCGACGAGCGCGCCCGGGGCCCCCTGCGAAACGCCTGGCGAAGGGCTCGGGATCGATGGTCGCGGCTGCGAATCTCGGCGCGTCCAGAGGCGCGACCTGAGCCGCTTGAAAAACGCGTTGCCATCGGCGAGGGCGACCCGCCCTGCGCGGACCGCGGGCAGCCCTGCAAAGCCCGGAGCACGGCGAGCGCCGGGAGCTCTCGACGGCGGTCTGCTCGTCGTTGGCGCCCGTGGAGACCTTGGAGGCCAGCCCCCGATCCCATATGCTCCCGCGTGCTCCATCCCACCATGCCACGCCCGAGCACCTCCGTTATCGTGCCGACGAGAGATCGCGTCGGCTTCCTCCATGCAGCTGCCTCCAGAGCTTGGCGCTGTGCGACCCGCCCCCGGACGAGGCGATCGTCGTCGACGACGGCTCGGCCGTGCGCCTCGACGCGGCCCTGTTAGAGCGGGTGGTTCCTTTCCCGCTCCGCGTGCTCCGCAACGACTCCTCCGTCGGTCCCGGTGCGGCCCGCAACCGTGGCGTGCACGCAAGCCGCGGCGCGCTGCTCTTGTTCACCGACGACGACTGCACCGTCGACCGCGGCTGGGTCGGCGCGATGGCGTCGCGGCTCGCGGTGGCCGCCCCGGAGCTCGGCGGCGTGGGTGGCCGCGTCCTCGCGCGTGATGGCGACGTCTTCAGCCGCTACTACGAGTTCCACCGCATCCTCGAGCCCCGACGACACGACGCCGCCCACCCCGAGCGGATCCCGTATCTGGTCACCGCGAACTGCGCCGTCCGCCGCGACGTGTTCATGCGGGCGGGGGGCTTCGACGGGCGGATCCCGGTGGCAGGCGGCGAGGACGCGGCGCTGTCGATGCGCATGGTCCGCAAGGGCTACCATCTCGAGCACGTCTCCGCCGCGGTGGTCCGGCACCGATTCCGGCCGGGCTTCGTGGACTTCGCGCGGACGTTCTACCGCTACGGTCTCGGGGGGCGCTATGTCGTGGATCGATATCTTCCTCTCTGACGGCGATCCGCATCGCGTTTACGGCGCCGACGCCCACGAGGCGCTGACGCACATGCTCCGGCTGCGCGAGCTGCCCTTCCTCTGGGCCTCCTACCGCCGCGCCGGCCTGCCGCTACGGGACCAGGCGGTGTTCCTCGTGCTCGACGTCGTGCGCAGCTGCGCGTACCGGAAGGGGCTCCGCGACGGCGCGACGTTCCCGTGGCCGGAGGAGCCGCGATGACGCGCGCCGCCATGCCGGCGAACGTGTTCCTGGAGCTCAACCTCGAGTGCAACCTGCGCTGCGTGCAGTGCGACATCTACAAGCTCACGAACCCGCCGGGGGAGCTGACGCTCGAGGAGCGCTGCGACGTCATAGAGCAGGTGGCGGACTGGCATCCGGACATCCGCGTCGTCTTCGCGGGCGGCGAGCCCTTCCTCCGCCGCGAGGTGCTCTACGGCGTCGCCGAGACCGCCGCGGAGCGCGGTGTCTACACCACCCTCAGCACGAACGGCACGCTGATCCGCGACGCGGACATCGACCGCCTGCCGTGCTCGGGCGTCCGCTGTGTGGTCGTCTCCCTCGACTCCGACGAGCCGGACGTCCACGATCGGATCCGGGGCGTCCCCGATACGTTCACGCGCGCCACCAGCGCCGTCCAGCGGCTCGTCGCGGCACGAGACCGCACGGGCGCCGACTTCAGCGTCCTCACGAGCACGATCCTCGGGGCCCACAACCTCGACCGCATCGACGCCATGGTGACCTTCTTCGAGTCGCTCGGGGTGAACACCACCGTGTTCCAGCCGATCCAGCCAGCGTTCGCGCGTGAGACGACGTCGCGCTGGTGGACGACCGATCCACTGTTCCCCCGTGATGCCCCCCAGGTCGATCGCGGCGTCGACCGCCTAATCGCGCTCCGCTCCGCGGGGCGGCGCATCTTCCAAACCGAGGCGCAGTTCGAGGACGCCCGCCACTACTTCAAGAACCCGCAGAGCCTCCTCCCCGGCCAGTGTGCGGCGATGGAGCGCCACCTCATGGTCGACATGCTCGGGGACGTGCGGCTCTGCTTCAACATGGAACGGATCGGTCTGCGCCCCGTCGCGAACGTACGGGCGCGATCCCTCCGCGAGGTCTGGGAAGCCGCCGAGATCGAGGCCATCCGCGGGACGATGCGAGCGTGCCGCGAAGGCTGCGGCTCGATGCTGTGCCATGCGCGCTGAGCCCTTCTCCCTTCTCGACGCCGCCCGGGTGATCGAGCACCCGGACACGCCTATCGCTTACGTCGACTGGGCCGAGATCCTCCCTCTTGCTGGACGCGACGACCGCACGCACCTCGGCGACCTCCTCGGCTGGTCGGTGCAGGGCGCGCGTACGCCGCTCGGCGCGTCCCGACACGTGTTCGAGCGGGCCCTCCCCGGGCTCGACGAGGACGTGCTCGACGAGTGGATGGCCTCGCTCGCGACGACGACGGCGGAGGGCTTCCTCGATCACCACGTCCCGTTCCTGCGCAACGTGACCGCGATGGTCCCCGCGTTGCCAGTCGATCGCGTCGTGCGGACCTACCTCGACGCGTGGCTTCATCCCGGGCGCGGCCGACCGCTGCCCGTTCTCGACCGGAAGCTCCACCGTGAGATGCCGGAGTCCGTCATCCTCGAGATCACCAAGAGCTGCGACTTCGCCTGCGTCATGTGCTCCTCTCGTACCGGCGGCTTCTTGCCCGAGCGGACGATGGCACCCGCCTTCTTCCGCGAGCTCGTGCGCCTCTTCGGCGCTGACGCGAAGCGCATCCGGGTGAACGGCTACGGCGAAACCACGATCGTCCCCGACCTGGCGCGCTACCTCGACGCGCTCGACGAGATCGCCTTCGCCGGCATGCGCGAGGTCATCACCAACCTCTCTGGGCCCGACGACGTTTGCGAGGATCTGTTCCGGCGCGGCTTCGTCATGCTCGTCTCCTGGGACGCGACGTCGCAGGAGCTCTTCGAGCGCATCCGTGTGGGCGCGCGGTACACCGAGATGCTCGAGCGGCTGCGGAAGCTGGGCCGCGCCGCCAAGGCGCAGCCGGAGCGGCTCGGGCTGCTCTGCACGATCCAGGAGGCGAACCTCGGCGAGATCGTGTCGTTGGTGCGCCTCGCTGCCGATGTGGGTGCGGGGATCGTGATCTTCAACATGGTGAAGGAGGCGGGGCGCGCGACGTGGATGGAGGACCGCTTCGAGGAGATCCGCGTCCTCTTCGACGAAGCTTCCGCCGAGGCCGCTCACGTCGGCCTCACGCTGCGCATCCCCGATCACATCGGGCGCCGAAGGCTCCGGCAGCGCGAGGTGCGCCGCTCCTCGGCTACATTCTGCGATCGGCCGTGGCGCGAGGTCCTCGTTCGCTGGGACGGGGAGCTCGACGTCTGCAACATGTTCAACCCATTCTCGTACGGCGCTCTCTTGCCACCGGGGGCCCCGCGCGAGGTGGCGTCGCGGTTCCAGCGCCTTTGGGACGGCCCCAACGCGAAGCTGTTCCGCGGCATCGTGAACACGGAGGAGCCGCACCCGTACTGCCGGGAGTGCTACTTCCTGTACCCCTGAGCAACGACCATCCGGATCGCGGCCGCGCGTCACGTCGACGAGAAGAACAGCCTCATCGCCTTCTTGGTGACGAGCTGGCATCGCTTGCGCCGGAAGTCCTCGAAGCACGCGACCCGTTCGCAGCTGGGTCAAGGCGGGGAGATTTCGCGGGCATCCAAGGCAGCGTGCGCACGGCGAGCGCTTCGAAACGGCGGAGTCCGTACTCCATGTCGGGATCAACCACGCCCACGTTGAGCCCCCTGCTCCCTTGCGATACCTCGACCGCGACGCGACACGGGGCGTGAACCTGGGAGGCAGCGCCACGAGGTCTCCGGCGGCGGGGCGTGCTCGCCGCTCACCCACGCGATCAGCGTTCTCCAGCGCCGCAGCGACGGCTCGAACAAACCCGAGCGTGCGTTGCGCCCACGCCGCACCGCCGTCGCCAGGAGAGGAAGCGCGTTCGATCCTCCCGGGCCGCGACCTTGGTCATCAGCTTCATAATACTCGTGGCCGCTTTGTGGACCAGCCGGCGACGCGTGCGGTTACAGTGGCACGGCGGGCTCGCCTTTCGTCTCGCGTTCGGCATCGGCGAGCGCCACCTCGATAGCCTCGCGGATCTCGCCCCCCTGGCACACGAGGATCAGCCGGTGGCGTGCGCGCGTCCACGCGACGTACAGGTCCGTCGGCGTGAAGAGCACCCCGAACCCCGCGAGGCCATACGCGATGACGATGTCGGCCTCGAGCCCCTTGAACGCTCGCGCGGTCGTCACAAGGAGCCCGGCGCCGCGTCGCCAATCGCTGGCGTCGTCGATGAGCGGTACGCCATCCACCTCTGTGTGATTCGCGAGCGCGCCCTTTGCGTGCGTTGACGTGCCGATTAGCGCGATCTGCTGTGGTTTGATGCCTTGCAGAAGAAACTGACGCACCTCAGTTCAAGTTTCGCACTTCCGGCGCTTTGAGCTGGCGGGCCCGTGAGCGAGGCGCGCCGTGGCTTTCGCGCTCAGGGCGCTGCGTTTGCCACGCAGAGCAGGCGATCGATGAGGTTTTGCGGCACTTGCGCCGGAGCCACCTGCGCAGAAATGGTGGCGAGCAGACTCTCCCGTCGCAGCGTCCGGAGCATGTCGGCGAAGGAGGGTCGCACCTTGCTGCGATACCAGGGGCGGGGGAGCGGGCGGTACAAGGGATGCCCCACGCGTGCGAACCAGAGGACGGTCAGGCTGTAGAGCAGCATCGCGATCGGTGCCGTCCGCAGGACGGCCAGGCGGCTCCAACCCTGGGGCTCTTCGAAGCCCAGACAGCCCTTGCCGCCGCCGATCGCCTCCTCGATGGACCAGCGCTCGGAGTATCCGACGAGGACCTGCTCCGCGGTGTCCTCGATGCGCGTCGAGTAGAACGCCTGGTCCGGGCGACCACCGCTCAGGGGTTGGGTGGCGACGATTCTCAGGGGCCGCTCGGGGACGTTGTGCCACCGGGCCACCATGTCGACGAGTCGAGCCTTGCGTTTGTCGCCGTACATGCAGAGCGTGACCCGGCGTGCTCGCTGGCGAAGCATCTGCGCGGGCGTGGGGAGGCGCGCGCCACGCACACGCGGACGTCCTCGGGCGCCCGGCTTGCGCGGCGGCGGCGCCTCATACAGCCGCGCGTTCATCGGCAAGCGGCTCGTCAGTTCGCAGTTGGTGGGAAGATGCGCGAGCACCGACTCGCCGCCGTAGGCCGAGTCGGCGAAGACGTGGAAGCGCAGCTTCGCGTGCGTCTGGCAGAGCAGTTGCAGCATCTCGACGGCGAGCTGGGGACGCGTACGGTACGCGCGCCGCGCACGCGCGGCCGCATCATGGTTGAGGTACAGACGAAACAGGATCGGCAGACTGAAGACGCGACCCGGGCAGCACGGAAGCCGCACGATCACCGCAAGGATGACCCAGTTGTGGCCCCAGGTGAGCACCGGCCTCTTGCGCGTGCTGAGCTGCGGGTCGTGGTGCATCCCGACGCCGTAGACCTTCTTCCCGCGCTTGTGCGCCTCCGTGTCGTCGAGGGACAGCCCTACGGTCCCCTCTGGGAGCAGCACCTTGAGAAGCTCGAACACGATCAGGCCGAGCTGATCGAGCGACCACCGGGCCGAGGAGAACACGCGGTGGAACGCTGCGTGGTGCTGCTGTCCAGCAACCCCCGCCGCGATGAGCGCGCCTGTGATCGTCCGGCGGGGCGAGAAGATCCAGCCCGTCAGCACGATCAAGAACCTGTTGAACACGGGCGTGCTCATCGCCCAGCTCAGGGGTTGGACGATGTCCACGAACGACGCTACGAGAGACATGCGAGCCTCCTCTCCGCGTTGCGCTGCAACCTCCGCGGTAGCAGCGAGGCTCGCGTCTTTCGAGCGGCCGAGATCTGGCGTACAGCGCCGAAGATTGTCCAGGCGGACTACGCCATCACGGTCGATGCCGAGCCCGGCCCTGCATGGTCACGTGCTGCCGAACTCACGTGCCCCCAGGCGCGGCTCTCGGTTGCCTCGTAACCCGTCCGCGAAGGGCGTACGGTTAGCGGGTAGAAGGCCGCCGTCGGCCGTGTCACGCGTGCGAGCGGAGGTGCTCGAATGCAGAAGCCCCGTGCTCGAAGGCCGCTGACATATTTCACGCGTCGCCGGTGGACCGAAGACGAGGCCCGCCAGGTGCTCGTCGCCTGGGAGGAGTCCGGGTTGGAACTCACCGCCTTTGCGATCGGCGAGGGGCTGGATCCGCAGCGACTCACGCGATGGCGGCGACGGTTGGCGGCGACGTCCTCGCCGACGTTCGAGGAGATCGTCCCCCACGTGATCACGGCGCCCATCGAGAGCGACGCCACGGCTGGGGTGGCGCGGGAGCGATTCGAGATCGTGTTGCCCTCCGGGCGTGTCGTGCGCGTGCCGGAGTCGTTCGACGCGAGCGCGCTCCGGCGGCTCCTCTTGGTGGTGGAGGAGGTCCGCGGGTGTTGAGCCTGCCGCCGAGCGTCCGGATCTTCGTCGCCACGCAGCCCGTCGACGGCCGGAAGGGCGTCGACAGCCTCATCGCGATCGTGCGCAGTGTGCTCTCGCAGGACCCGCTCAGCGGGCATCTCTACGTCTTCTTCTCCAAGCGCTGCGATCGCGTGCGCCTCGTGTACTGGGATCGCACCGGCTTTGCGATGTGGACAAAGCGCCTCGAACGCGGGACGTTTCACCCGACGTTCTCCACCGATGGGAATCTCTCGGCAAGCGCGATCGATGCCGCCGAGCTCGGGCTGATCCTCGAAGGGATCGATCTTGCCGGAGCGCGCCGCCGCCCCCGTTGGGAGCCCGCCAAGGCTGCCTGAAGAGCGACCGCGCGAGCGCGTCGTTTTCTCTCTCGCTCAATGAATGTCGCTCCTCGACGTCACATCTCATGTCGTGATGTCCGCGCCGCCGCGTACGAGCACCTCGCCGTCCGCGCCGACGCCGCCCATGATCACCTCGCCGTCCGTGCCGGAGCTCGCTGAGGTCCGCGCGTGGATCGAGAAGATGATCAAGGCGCTCCGGTTCGTCGAGCTCGTCATCGCGGTCGTGGCCCTCATCGGTCGCATGCGGGACATCAACCTCGATCTGATGAAGCAGATCGTTCAGTTTCGCCGGGCGCGCCCGCGCTCCGAGACGCTGCGACGGATCGAGGCTCAGCAGCTCCTTCCCTTCATGATCGAGGGGGCGCGTCCGGCCAAGCCCAAGAAGCCCAAGCAGAGCCGCAAGGGCAGGCACCCGGGGCGCGCGGCATTGCCCGCACACCTGCCGCGCGTGGAGGAGATCAACGCGGTGCCGCCGGACCAGCGGATCTGCCCGTTGTGCGGGAGCATGATGACGACGGTGGGGCACGAGCTGTGCGAGCGCCTCGAGGTCCATCCGGCGCGCGTCTACGTGATCGCGCGCAAGGACGAGTGCGTCGCCTGCCCCAACGACGACACCATCGTGTCGGCCAAGCCGCCGCCGCAGATCGTGGAGCGTGGCAAGCTCGGTGACACGCTCATCATCGAGGCGGTCGCCGACAAGTTCATCGAGCACCAGCCGACGGAGCGTCAGAGCCGTCACTTCGCTCGCGACGGCGTCGACATCCCGCCGCAGACGCTCGGACGGAGCATGGCGGCGGGCATCGATCTGTACGCGCTCATCGCCCGCGTAATCGAGCGTGAGACGCTCGCGAGCTCGCTGCTCGGCACCGACGCCACGGGCCTGCCGGTGCTCGACCAGGACCATCCGCTCGGCATCCGCAACGGCACGATGTGGTGCTGGGTCGGCGACCAGAAGTGGGTGACCTTCTTCTATGCGCGGAACGGTGACGCGCAGAGCGTCAGGGACTTCCTCGGCGACAAGGTCTGCCGCACGGTGCAGTGCGACGGCACCAGCATCCTGAACTTCATCGAGCGCGCCGGCGGCAAGCGCCCGGGCTGCTGGGCCCATTATCCGGAGCCGCGCGTTATCCGGAGCCGACCTTGCGACGCGGCAGGGGTTGAGCCTCAGCTACGCAACCTGCTCCGGATAATTCGGCGTCACACTCTCGCCTGCCACGACGACGAGGGGTCATGCAGGGCCCATCCCTCGATCCGCTCGTCGAGCGCGTCTCGGCGCTGTGGCGCGCCGGCGGCCGCAGGCCGGGCACGATTGGCGTCTACCTCCTGTGGATCCGCCGCTTCCGCGAGCACTTCGGCGATGCCGCCGACGGCGCGAGGCTGACGCGCGCTCAGGTGGATGCCTTCTCGGCGGCCTACGCCGGGCCGCGAGGCGGCGGCCCGGCTGGCGCTCGGGCCCCTGCGCGCAACGCGCTGCGGGCATGGTCGTGTGGACTTCGCGCGCTCGGTTTCGCCGTTCCAGCGTGGGTCGAGCCCGCAACGCCGCGGGCCTTGTCGCCGATCTTGGCGAGGTTCGTGGAGCACCGGCTGAAGCACGGCGGGATCGCCCCATCTACCGTGCCCAGCGACGTTCGCTGGGTCTCCGCGTTCTTGGCGCACCTGCGCCAGCGAGGTCGCCGCCCCGACGGCGCCCGGCTCGTCGATGTCGACGCGTTCGTGTCAGCGTGCTGCGCACGCATGACGCGGAAGACGGTTGCGGGGATCTGCAGCACGCTTCGCGCTTTTCTGCGATTTCGCGTCACCGAAGGCCATCTTCGCCACGACCTCGCGTCCTCGGTCGTGGCGCCGCGCATCCGCGCAGCCGATCGGCCGCCGCGGGCGCTGCCGTGGAAGGATGTCCAACGCCTGCTGCGCGGGATCGACGTGCGCTCCACGCTGGGGCGCCGCGACTACGCGATGCTGCTGAGCATGGCGAGCTATGGCATGGGAGCGGGCGAGGTTCTCGGTATTCAGCTGGACGACATCGACTGGCAGGCGCGCACCCTTCGAGTGCGCCGCCCCAAGACAAGGACCGCCATCGTGCTGCCGTTGCTCAACCACGTCGCGCGGGCGCTTGCCGAGTACCTGCGCCACGAGCGGCCGGCGCACGCGGCGGCGCGCGAGGTCTTCGTCTCGCACAAGATGCCCTACGCGCGGCTGACCGCGTCGTCCGCGATTCGCCACCGGATCGTGAAGCACGCGGCCGCCGCCGGGATCACGGCGGCGTTCTTGGGCAGCCACGTGCTGCGCCACTCCCACGCCTGTCGACAGATCGAGGGCGGCGCGCCGCCGAAGGTGCTCAGCGACATCCTCGGGCATCGTCGCCCATCCTCGACGTCGGCTTACGTGCGCGTGGCCATCGACCGGCTCCGAGGTCTCGCTCTGCGGGTGCCCACATGAGCCGATTCGTCAGCCACCTCGCCGCGGAGCTCGACGCGTTCCTCGCTTTCAAGCGCGCGCTCGGGAGCCCGTACGCGCGCGCCGAGTTCACGTTGCGCAACTTCGACAAGTTCGTCCTCGGGTACGCGCGAGAGCATCGCCCCTTCCGCCTCGACGGCGCCGTGGCCGCCTGGCTGGATAGCCAGCGCAAGGGCCGCAAGCCCGTCTCGGTCACGGTGGATCTCGGCGCCGTGCGCCAGTTCTGCCTTCACCGGCGACGCCGGGACCCGGACGCGTTCGTCCCCGGGCGCGCGTGGGCGCCGCAGGCCACCAAGTCGGAGTTCTTCCCGTTCGTGTTCACCGAGGCCCAGGTCCAGGATCTCGTGAAGCGCACCGCCTCGCTCTCGGGGTCGCCGTTCCGGGGCGCAGCATTCCGCGCCCTCCTGCTCGTGCTCTACTGCACCGGCGTTCGCTTTGGGGAGGCGCTCCGACTGCGCATGCGCGACGTCGACGTCGACCGCCGCCTCCTCTTCATCGCGGAGAGCAAGGGGCGAGCGCGCTGGGTACCCTTCGAGACCACGCTGGGCCGCGAGCTCGCCCGCTACGCCAAGAGGCGCCGCGCGGTCGCCGAGGCCACGTCGGCTGCGCCCTTCTTCGTCGATCCTCATGGACGCGGGCTGGGCATCAAGAGCGCGTCGGACACGGTGCGCAGGCTGCTGCGCGCCGCAGGCCTCAAGCCGGCCAAGGGCCGAGTCGGGCCCAGGCCCTATGACTTCCGCCACACCTTCGCCGTGCACCGCCTCGTCCGATGGTACCGCGCCGGCGTTGATGTCAGCGCCCGGCTCCCCTGGCTGTCCGCGTACATGGGCCACAACGACATTCTCGGCACGGAGGTCTACCTGACAGCGACGCCGGAGCTGCTCACCATCGCCAGCGCCCGCTTCGCCCGGCTCGTCGCGCGCCGCCGCAAGGAGGCGCCGTGACGAGCCGGGCGAAAGACCCGCTCCTGGGGCTCGTCGAGTCCTACTTCGAGGGGCACCTCCGCCGGGTTCGCGGCGCGAGCGCACACACGCTGCGCGCTTACGCCCTGACGCTGCGGCTGCTGTTCTCCTTCCTGGCAGAGCGCTCTCACCGCTCGATCGCAGCTCTCCGCGTCGATGACCTCAATGTCGACGCTGTGCTCGCGTTCCTCGACCACATCGAGGCTACGCGGCGCAACACCCCCGCCTCGCGAAACTGCAGGCTGGCGGCCATCCGCGGCTTCGTCGCGCATCTCCTCCGCCACGACGTCGCGCGCGCGGCGCAATACCAGCGCATCCTGGCGATCCCGTCGAAGAAGGCCCGCCATCGGCCCGTGACCTACTGGGAGCCGGAGGTCGTCGCCGCCATCCTGGCGGAGCCCGATCGGGCGACGGCTCGCGGAGCCCGCGACCACGCGCTGCTGCTCTTCCTCTACAACACCGGCGCTCGCGTGAGCGAGGCGCTGGGCGTGCGCTGGCGTGACGTTCAGTTCACCCGCCCCCATCATGTCCGGCTGCACGGGAAGGGCGGCAAGGACCGCATCTGCCCGCTGTGGCCCGAGACTGCGGCCGCACTCGGGCGTCTGGAGCCCGCCGACAAGGATGCGGGCGCCCTGTTCCGCAACGGCGACGGCCGCCAACTCTCTCGCAACGGTGTCGCGCATCTGCTCAAAAAGTACGCGCTCTGCGCGCAGGGACGGCATCCAGTGCTGCGCCGATCACGCGTCAGTCCGCACATTCTCCGGCACAGCTGCGCCGTGGCACTGCTGCAGGCTGGTGTCGACGTGACCGTCATCCGTGACTACCTCGGCCACGCGAGCGTCGCGACGACCAGCCGTTACGTGACGAGCAACCTGCAGATGAAGCGCGACGTGCTGGACGCGTTCTGGAAGCGGGCCGGCCTGGCACGCGCGGCCCGCGCGCCGTGGAAGCCGAAGCCGGATCTGCTTCGGTACCTCACGTCCCTGTAGGGGCGCCACGATTATCCGGAGGCGCCGCTCGCCGAGAAGGCGGCGTCCTCGACGCGGAGCGCCTCACGCCGGATAACGCGTCGCTCCGGATAATGCACCCAGCACTGCACCAGCCAGAATCTCGGGGTACGCCTTGGCCAACGACTCGTAGACGTTGAAGCCATCGCACATCACGTAGCCCTTGAAGTCGGCGAGCAGGTCCTCGGCCGAGTCCGCGTCGCGGCCGTCGTAGATCTCGTAGTAGACGCCCAGCTCGGAGACGAGCGTCCAGATGTGCCACTTGGTGTACTCGGCGCCCTTGCCCTTGACGCCGAGCAGCGGCCAGCGGGACTCGTCCACGAAGAGCAGCGGGCGGGCGCGCTGCACGTCGGCGAGTCGCTGATACGCGGGCAGGAGCAGCCGGTTCAGGGCCCAGAGCTGATCGAAAAGGGTCTGCGAGTCGACGTCGAGCCCGAGCCGCGCCATCGCGGCCACCTGTCGTTCGAGCGGCAGGTGCATGAGGTACTTGTCGATGGCGACGGTGATCGCGAAGGACACCGAGTAGCGCCCGCCCTCAATCAGGCGTCGCGGCGCCGGCGCGGTCTCGATGCAGCTGCCGCAGCGGCAGCGGTACTTCTTTCGCTTATGGCGCTTGATGACGTAGCGCCGCTCGATGACCTCAACCTCGTCGCTCTCCTCGAACTGCCCCTCCCACTCTTCGAGGTCGCCGCCGCACGCGGTGCAGGTCTTGTCCGCGTCGTCGAGATCGTGGACGACATCCTCGACCTGGAGCTTGGGTTGCTCGCGCGGGCCGTGCCCCTTCTGCGGCGGCTTGGGCTCCTCGCCATCTTTGCCCTTGTCGGCCGGGCGCTTCTCGCTCTGGTGCTGGAAGATGCGTTCGCGACGCTTCTCAATCTCCCGCTCCAGCGCGGCGATCTCCAGGCGGAGCTGCGCGGCGGCCTCGCCCTTGGCTTCGGCCACCTGCTTGTACAGCTCGCCGAGCCGGGCCAGGAGCCGCTCGTTCTCGCGGAGCAGCGACATCGCCATGGTGCGCAGCCGCTCGAGGTTCTTCTCGCGGGCGATGCGGTCGGCGTCGGTCACGTCGCCTTGGACGCAGAATGCGCCCTCGACGGCTCACGTAAAAGTGCGTTTCAGCGAAAGACGATCTGCCGATCTTCGGCGCGCCAGGGAGGCGGGCTGAGCACCACGCGCCCGACGATCTCGCTGCCCTCCAGGAAGAGCGCGAGCTCGCTCATCGTCCACTGGAGCGGCCCCTCGCCGGCCCGCTGCCACGGTGCGACGAAGCGCCCCTTGGAAAGGCGTTTCGCGAGTACCACGTGGCCGGTGCCATCCCAATACAGGACCTTCGCCGAGTGGCGGCGCCTACCCACGAAGACGAACACGCCCCCTTCGAGCACGTCCGCGCCCATGCCGGCGCGCACGACGGCCGCCAGAGTGTCGAAGGACTTGCGCATGTCGACCGGCTCGCGGTGCACCCAGACCCGCACCGCGCGCGGGATGCCAATCACGCGAGCCTCCGGAAGCAGCTCGGCAACGTCCGCGACCGTCGCGCCCTCGATGCGCAGGCCCGCCGGACCGTGCACGACGAGCGCCGAGGCCGGCCCCAGGTCTCAGGGTAGTTGTCGCCTCCCCCTGAACGGCTGAGCCCGCTTGGGGAGCTTGGAGAGAAACCAAGGGGCGAGCGTGAGGACTCGCATGGCACAACGGTATGTGCGCTTGTCCATCATCTGCCCATCCGTGATCGGGGCTGAAACTCCGGACGTCCCGGGGTTGCTCCGCGCAGCAGGAGGACCGGATGGCAGCGCGACGGAGCTACACGAAGGAGCAGCGCGAGGCGGTACTGGCGGACGTGCCCACGCTTGGGGTCAACGCGGCGGCGAAGAAGCATGGCGTCCCGCAGACCACCTTGACGAATTGGGGTAAGGCGGCAGGTGTTCAACGAGCGGTGGCGCCCAGGGCGTCGTCGGCATCTCGGGCGAAGGCGCGGGCGCGTAAGTTGAAGGAGGGAGCGCGGCCCCGGCGCAGGCTGAAGGAGCCGTTGGTGGAGGAGACGAGGCGCGAGAAGCCTGTGGTGGCGGAGCAGCCCGAGCGCGATCCCAAGGTCCCGCCCGCGGGCGAGACGAGGCGGGAGGAGGCTGTGGAGGCGACGGGGCAACAGCCGGCGCGCCGGACGCTCAAGGTCCGGGTGGCGAAGATCTATACGCCCTCGCAGAAGGCGGAGATCCTCGAGCACGCCGCGGCGCACGGGATCACCGAGGCGAGCAAGAAGTTCGACGTGAGCCGGTACTCGATCTACGGCTGGCAGCGGAAGGTCTCCAACGCTGCGGCGGGCAACGGGCCGTCGCCGACGTCCGGTCCCGCGCCGCAGGAGATCGAGGCGCAGCGCGACAAGGAGATCCTCGACGAGTGGCACCGCCACCCTGGGCTCGGGCCGAGCCAGGTCCGCAACCAGCTCCGCCGCAAGGGGGTGCGGGCGAGCGTCAACACGGTGCGCCGGGTGATGGAGGGGGCGGGGTATCGACCGCCGAAGGTGGAGCGCAAGGTGCACGATCAGCGCTACGAGGCGACGCGGCCAAATCACCTGTGGCACCTCGACTTCGTGCAGCGCAACATCCACCGCGCGAACACCTTCACGCTGATCGTGATCGACGACTTCTCGCGCTACGTCGTCGGCCATGGCGTCGACGAGGGCGGCGAGCGGGCCGACTTCGTGATCGCCGCCTTCGAGGAGGCCGTTGCGCGCCACGGCAGACCCGAGATGGTGATGAGCGACAAGGGCGCCGCCTTCTGGTCGTGGAAGGGCGTCTCGCGCTTCACGGCGCTCTTGACCGAGCTCGGGACCGATCACCTCGAGGCGGAGCACAAGGAGTGGAACGGGAAGGTGGAGGTCTTCAACGCCAACCTCCACAAGGAGCTCTTCGACGCCCACCGCTTCTACGACTTCGCCGAGATGCGGCGTCGTCTCGCGGCGCACCTCCACTGGTACAACCACGCGCGTACGCACCACGCCCTCGGCGGTCTGCTCGTCCCGGCGGACAGGTACTATGGGCGCGTCAACGAGGTCCTCGCGCGCATCGAGGCGGGCGCGGGCCGTGACGCGGGCGACCTGCTCAATCTCCGCGAGCGGTGCCTGGAGCTCTTCAAGGTCACGAGCAAGGGCGGCGTGGCCGAGGTTTGGCTCCTGGGCCAGCGCCTGCTCGAGCTGCCGGCGGGCGCCCGGCCCTGATCGCGCTCGGCGACGAGGTGGGGAGCTTGCCTCCCCACCTCGTCGCGAGCACCGCGCCGGCGAGGGCGCTCTGGTCACGAACACGGTCGCACCGGCGCGGAGCTGGCGCGACGTGACAAATTTGGTGGTCCACCGAGGAGTTGTGCATGACGGAGTTGCGCAACCGCAAGACTCCCCCTCGACGGACCAATGGTGGCTGTAGCCGACATCGGCGCCGCTGTCTCCCCCGTGCTCGTCGCTGGCGTGCTCCTGCTGGCGCACGAGCACCAGCGCGCCCGCGGGCTGCCCGGTCCGACGGTCGAGCGAATCGTCTCGGCCACGGGCGTCTCGCGTAGCCGCGCCTACGAGGTGAGCGACGAGCTCCGGCGCGTCCTGCCCTCGTTGCTGCGCCCCGTTGGCCGGCCCCCGTCGCCGCCACGCCAGGTCAACCGCGACGTGGCATACGAGCTGCGCGGCGCCGTGATGGCCTTCATCCGGGCCCACCCCGGCTGCGTCTCGGAAAAGCCCGAGCGGACCTACTACGGCGACGCCTTCCGCCGCTACGTCCTGGAGCTGCGCGAACAGCACCCCGACGTGGAGCTCGAGCACTTCGCCGAGGCGGTCATGGTCCCGCTGAGCACCTTGAAGGAGTGGCTCGCCGCGAGCGTCGGCAGCGGGCGCCGTGATGGCGTGCCCGAGGGCGACGACGATGCTGACGCGGACGCGCCGGGCACGGTGCAGCCGAGCGCGGAGATCGAGGTGGTGCTCGCGTCGTGGAGGGGATGGAGGGGAAACTTCCGGGACTTCTGCAAGTACCTCCGCGACGAGCAGCGCGTCTCCTTCGGGCCCGCGCTTATCTCGAACATCCTCTCCGCCTACTGCAAGCGCCGGCCGCGACGCCGGCCTGGACGCTCGCCCGACGAGGACGCGCTGCGCAACGCCTTCGCCACCTTCTTCGGCGGCGCGCAGTGGACCGGCGACGGCTCGCCGATCGCCGTCACGCTCAATGGCGAGCGCTTCGTCTTCAACCTCGAGCTGATGGTCGACACGTACAGCGGCGGCTTCGTCGGCATGTCGATCCGCGAGGAGGAGGACAGCGCCGCCGTGACGGAGGCCTTCGCCGACGGCATCACCACAACTCAAGAGGAGCCGCTCGCCCTGCTGCTCGATAACAAACCCTCCAACCACACCAACGAGGTCAGGGCCGCCCTCGGTGACGTGACCATTCCCATCCGCGCGACGACGCAGCGCCCTCAAAATAAGGCGCACGTCGAGGGCGGCTTCGGACTCTTTCGGCAGGCCGTGCCCCCGCTCGACCTGCGCGGCACGACCCCGCGCGAGCTCGCCGCCCAAGTCCTGGGGCTCGTCGCCCAGACCTGGGCGCGCACGCTCAACCACCGGCCGCGCGCCGACCGCGGCGGACGCTCGCGCGTCGAGCTCTACAACGAGCCCGTCAGCGGCGAGCAAATCGACGCCGCTCGCGCCGCGCTCGAGGAGCGGCGCAAGAAGCAGGAGCTGGCACGTAGGACCGCGAGCGCGCGCCAAGACCCTCGCGTCCGCGCGCTTCTCGACGAAGCCTTCCAGCGCCTCGCCCTGCTCGACCCGGAACAACATCTCCGCCTCGGCATCGCGCGCTACCCGCTCGACGTCATCGTCGACGGCCTCGCCATCTTCACCGGCAAGCGCCGCGCCGGCACATTGCCTCCAGGCGCCGACGCCCGCTACCTGCTCGGCATCGTCCGCAACCTCGGCGACGAGCGCGAGGGCGTCGCCATCACCGAGGAGCTGCTCCGCGCCCGCCTCCACGCCCGCGACCACATGCTCGCGCCGCTCGTCCGCGCACGAGATGCCGCGCGCGACGACACGCCCGACGTCCGTGAGCGCGTGCTCCGCTTCGTTGACCTCGCCCTCGCCGCCGACCGCCGCGTCGACCGGCTCTTCTGGCTGCTCGCAGTCGCCGACGAAATCAGCCGCCACGCAAAGGACGACCCCGCGCCCCTCGTCGATGCCGCCGCGCGCCGCGTCCACGCGACCCATCGGGTCCCCTACCGCGAACGCCAGGAGGCCGTGCGCACCATCATCGCCAACGTCGTGCCCCTGAGCTGATCGCCTACGTGAGGTGTGAGATCACCGGCGCCGATCCACCACCACACACCCGAACGGCGAACGGCATCCGCCCATGCCCCTCGCGATGGACGTCGTCAGGCAGCCCGCGGTGATCTCACGCCGCTCGCGTCAGGCGACTCGGGTGTCCGCAAATTTGGGATGGAAGGTGTTTGACAACCGCAGGTATGCTGCCGCCTTCCGGGCGAAGATGGTTCAACGGCTCGTCGGTCCCAAGGCCGTGCCCGCCAACCAGCTCGCGCAGGAGGTCGGCATCCATCAATCCACTCTGTCGCGTTGGCTGCGCGACGCTCAACATCGGGACATGGGAACCTCGAACGGCTCCGAGCAGCCCCCGCGGGCGAGCGCGTCGACGAAGGAGATCGCCCCGCGAAAGAGATCGGCGGAGGACAAGGTGCGGCTCGTGTTCGCGGCCGAAGCTCTCGCGGCGGAGGATCTCGGCGCACTGCTGCGGCGCGAGGGCGTCCATGACGCCGAGCTCGCGGCGTGGCGCACGGCCGTCAAGACCGCGGCTGTGACGGCGCTGAATGGAACGGCCCAACGCGCTGCTCCCGTGCGTTCTGCCGAGCGCAAGCGCATCCTCGAGCTCGAGCGCGAGCTCAGGCGCAAGGACAAGGCCCTGGCCGAAGCTGCTGCACTGCTCGTCCTGGAAAAAAAACTCCAGGCCCTCTGGGGGGACGGGGACGACGACACCGACATGAGGAGCGCCGGATGATCCTCGAGCTGATCGACGAGGCCGTCGCGGCAGGCGCCCGCGAGCACGCCGCGTGCGCGCTCTTCGGCCTCAGCCCGCGCGCGCTCCAGCGCTGGCGCGTCGCAGACATCGGCGACGATCACCGGTACGGCCCGAAGACCAACCCCCACAACCGCCTGACGGATCGCGAGCGCCAGCAGGTGCTCGCGATCCTCAACGCGCCGGCCTATCGAGACCTGTCGCCGAAGCAGATCGTCCCGCGTTTGGCAGACCAGGGGCGGTACATCGCGTCGGAGTCGACGATGTACCGCATCCTGCGGCAGGAAGGGCAACTGGCGCACCGGGGCCGCGCGAAGCCGCCGAGCACGCGCACCGTCGAGGAGCACGTCGCGACGGCGCCCAACCAGGTCTGGAGCTGGGACATCACCTACCTCCAGACCACGGTGAAGGGCCTGTTCTTCTTCCTGTACCTGATGATGGACGTCTACAGCCGACGCATCATGGGATGGGCCATGCACAAAGAGGAGGCGGCCGAACTCGCCGCACAGCTCATGCGCGCGACGTGCGCGGACAACGACCTGGACCCCAAGGGCATCGTGCTCCACTCGGACAACGGCGGCCCGATGCGCGGCGCCACCATGCTCGCCACCTTGCAGTGGCTCGGCGTGCTCCCCTCCTTCAGCCGGCCCCGTGTCAGCAACGACAACCCGTTCTCGGAGGCCCTGTTCCGCACCTTGAAGTACCAGGTCCACTTCCCTTACGAGCCCTTCGCCACCCTTGACGATGCCCGGGGGTGGGCTGCACGCTTCGTCCACTGGTATAACCACGAGCACCATCACAGCGCGCTGCGCTTCGTCACCCCCGACGACCGGCACTTCGGTCGCGAGGAGGCGATCCTCGCTGAGCGCCATCGCATCTATGAGCGGGCTCGACACCGCTGCCCCGACCGCTGGTCCGGTGCGACGCGGAACTGGACGCCGGTCGGGCCCGTCTACCTCAATCCCCAACAGCCGGGCGATTCCAACGCCGCCCGGTCCAAGAAGGAGCCGCCCGTCTGCTGATCCCGTCGATGCGACAACTACCCTGACACCGACCGCCGGCGCAGACGGAGTGACGATCTCGACCTCGCAGAACGCGGGCTGCACGACAGCCGCCGCCTCACGCTTCCACTTGCGCAGCGTCGTCGGGGACAACCCGATCTCGGCGGCGAAGGCCTCCAAGCCGATGCCGGCGCGCTTCTGCCGCTCCGCATGGGCGAGCACCGCCGCGCGAATGTGCACCGGGTAAGGCCGGCCGACACCCTCGTTGCTGCGAACCAGTGCGGTACGGATCTCGTCGATGGTCGTCTTCATCCTGAGCGCCTCCTCGCGCATGCGCGAGGAGAACGCGACGCGGTGCTCAGGTCAGGACGGGGCTGGGCCGGGTCATACACTCCATCAGCACGACGCTAAGCCGTAAGTCCTGGCCCTGCCCCGTCGGACAGACCCCAGCCGATCGCCTATGCGGCGAGCGAGAGCCCGGCACCGACGGCTGACGCCCTCTTGGTCGACGTCCGCCAGCAGCCCGCGCACGCGGTGGCTTCGGTGCTGGGTGAAGCCGCTGCCGTGAGCAGTGGAGCGGGCGCCGTGCACGGCGCCACCGCCTCCATGCGTAGCGACGCCGGTGCCGTGTGAAGAGGAGGGGCTCCCGTGGCAAGCGAGGCCGGCGCCCTAGGAAGCAACATCCGTGCCGTGCGCAGCCTCGCCGCTTCCCTGCGAAGCGACGGCGGCGCCTTGTGTAGAGGAGCGGCTTCCGTGGGAAGCGACGCTCACGCCCCGAGAAGCGACGCGGGCGCGGAGGGAGGCTCCCCCCGCGCCTTGCGAAGAGGAGCAGCTCCCCTGGGCAGCGACGCCCGCGCCCTGTGAAGAAGAGCAGCTCCCGAGGGCAGCGCCCCCGGCGCTCTGTGAAGAGGATCGGCTCCCGAGGGCAGCGCCCCCGGCGCCCTGCGAAGAGGAGCAGCTCCCCTGGGCAGCGACGCCCGCGCCCTGTGAAGAGGAGCAGCTCCTGAGGGAAGAGAGCCCGGCGCTCTGTGCAGAGGAGCAGCTCCCGAGGGAAGCGACCCCGGCGCTCTGTGCAGAGGACCAGCTCCCGAGGGCAGCGACGCCCGCGCTCTGTGCAGAGGACCAGCTCCCGAGGGCAGCGACCCCGGCGCTCTGTGCAGAGGACCAGCTCCCGAGGGCAGCGACGCCCGGCGCTCTGTGAAGAGGAGCCGCTCCCGAGGGCAGCGACGCCGGCGCCGAGGGCAGCGACGCCCGCGCTCTGTGCAGAGGAGCAGCTCCCGAGGGCAGCGCCCCCGGCGCCCTGTGAAGAGGACCGCCTCCCGAGAGAAGCGACGCCGGCGCTCTGTGCAGAGTGCCCCTCGACGCGAAGAGCTGGTGGCCGTAGAAACCCTGCCCCATTCGCCCGGCGCCCCTGCTTCGATGCCCACCTTCCTCGCCCTCGACTTCGAGACCGCCGACCATGGCCGCGACAGCGCCTGCGCCATCGGCCTCGTCCGCGTCGAGGCCCGCCGCATCGTCGCCCGCGAGCACCGCCTCATCCGCCCTCCGCGCCGCTCCTTTGCGTTCACGGGCATCCACGGCATCGCCTGGTCCAACGTCGCCCAGGCCCCCACCTTCGCCGCCGTCTGGCGCTCGCTGGCCCCGCTCCTCACCGGCGCCGACTTTTTCGTCGCCCACAACGCGAGCTTCGACCGCTCGGTCCTCCGCGCTTGCTGCGACGCCGCCGGCCTCGCGCCGCCGGCGCTCCCCTTCCACTGTACGATGAAGCTCGCCCGCGAGCACTGGCAGCTCCGCCCGACCACGCTGCCCGACGTCTGCCGGCACCTCCGCATCCCCCTCCGCCACCACGACGCGCTGAGCGACGCCGAGGCGTGCGCCCGCATCATGCTCGCGCTGCCGACCTGAAGCGCCGTTCACCCGTCTCCCCAGAGCGCTTCTCGTAGCCCCGACGCCCGGTCGATCCGCCGCTTCACCCCCGCGGCCAGCACGCCGGCGTCGCCGAACAGGATGACCTGATCCCTGGCCCGCGTGACCGCCGTATAGAGCAGCTCCCGCGACAGAATCGGCGAGACCGCCTCCGGCAAGAGCACCACCACCCGGTCGAACTCCGAGCCCTGGCTCTTGTGAATCGTCATCGCGAACGCGGTCTCGTGCGGGGGCAGGCGCGCCGGCGACAGGCGGCGGAGCGAGCAATCCGACGACGCGAAGACGGCGCGCAGCGAGTCGCCGGTGCCATCTTCGTCGATCAGGAGGCCGACGTCGCCGTTGAAGAGGCGCACCTCGTAGTCGTTGGCCGTGATCAGCACCGGGCGACCCGCGTACTGACCCCCCGTGCGGTCCAGCAGGCCGGCCGCGACCAGGGCTCGCTCGGTGTGCGCGTTGGTGGCTTCGACGCCGTGAGGCCCGCGGCGGTGCGCGCACAGGACGCGGAAGCAATTGAAGGCCTCGAACCGCGCCATGGGCCCAGCGGCCTCGAGGTACCCGCGATAGCCCTCGACCAGCGTGCTCGCGAGCTCGTCGCCGAGCGCGGAGCCGGCGGGCAGGGGGCGGAGGGAGACGTCCGGATAGTCTCCAGAGGCGAGGATGCGATGAACCGAGGTGGCGTCTCCGGCGTTGATGGCGCGCGCGAGGACGCCGATGCCGCTGGTCTCGCCGTAACGGTAGCTCCGCGTGAGGTGGGCGATCGAATCCCACACGCCGGACTGCACGGGGGCAGAGGGCGCGGGCGGCGGCGGGTCGCCGGAGATCTCCGCGATCCGTCGCGCGAAGGAGGCCGAGAAGCCGCGCCCGTCCTCCGCGTTGCAGATGTCGCCGAGCACCGCGCCCGTGTCGACCGACGCGAGCTGATCGCGGTCGCCGAGGAGGATGAGCCGGGCGTGTCGCGGCACGGCGTCGACCAGGCGCCACATCAGCGCGAGATCCACCATCGAGGCCTCGTCGACCAGCACGACGTCGGCGGCGAGCGGGTCGCCGGCGTCGTGGCGGAAGCGCGTCGATCCGCCCGGGAGCGGGCGCAGGCGGCGATGGATGGTGGAGGCGTCCTCCGGGATGTCGCGCTTGATCGCTTCGGCGCAGGCGAGCCTCGCCTTGGCGGCGCGGATGGACTCGGTGAGGCGCGCGGCGGCCTTGCCGGTCGGGGCGACGAGCGTGATGGCCGGCCGCGGGCGCCCGGCGGCGGCGCTCTGCTCGACGAGGAGCGCGAGCAGCTTGACGACGGTCGAGGTCTTCCCGGTCCCCGGCCCACCGGAGATCACCGCGAAGCGGCGGAGCACCGCCATGACGGCGGCGCGGCGCTGACCGGAGGCACCGGCGTCGCCCGGCCCGCGCGGGAACAGGCGATCGATGCCCTCGCGGAGCAGCGCCACGTCGATGCCCTCCGGGGCGATGGCCGCCCGCGCGCGGAGCTCTCCGGCGAGGCGCCGCTCGTATTGCCAGTAGCGGCGCAGGTAGAGCCGCCCGCGCGCACGGTCGAGAACGAGCGGGCGCGCCGCCTCGCCGTCGCCGACCAGCGCGCACGCGTCGAGCGCGGAGAGCCACGCGTCGAGCGCCGGCCAGCGGAGGCCGGTGCCGGGGGCGGCGATCGGGACCTGGATCTCGGTGCCTGCGACGCTCGCGAGATCGGCGCACACGTGCCCGTCGCGCGTCCTCTGGCTGGCCAGCGCTGCGCCGAGCAGCACCTCGCCCGGCGCACCGCCGATGAGCCGCGCCATGGCCAGCGCGAAGTGCTCGTCGATGGGCGAGAGCACGCCGAGCGCCGCGAGCTCGTGGAGGAGCGTCGTCACGACGCGGCCTCGCCGGCGAACAGGGCGGAGAGGGCCTCGATGAGCGCGCGCGGAGGCTTGTCGGCGTAGACGCCGGTGCTCGCGCCACGCTCGGGCGTCATCCCGCGCACGAAGAGATAGAACACCCCGCCGAAGTGCTCGTCGTAACAGTACCCGGGCACGCGCTGCCCGAGGTAGCGGTGCAGGGCGACTGTGTAAAGGTGGTATTGCAGCACGTAGTCGTGGTGCGCCATCGCCGCGCCGAGCAGGTCCGTGGCGTATTCGGCCGGCGATGCGCCAAGGAAGTTGGATTTGTAGTCCACGAGATAGAACCGGCCCTCGTGCTCGAAGACCATGTCGATGCTGCCGCGCAGGAATCCTTCGAGCGGCGTGAACGTGAGGCGCCGCAACTGCTCGGCGTAGCCGGCCGGCACGGGGGCGCGCACGTGGCGCACGAACGTGTCGGCGAGCGCGCTCCGGGTGAAGCGCGGCCGTTGCTCTGGGGTCGCGCCCGGGCGCGCCTCGATCGGAAAGACGAACTCCAGCTCGTTGAGCCGCTTGTCCCTGGGCACCTGCCGGAGCTGGAGCGCGCCGCCTCCGGGCGCGGTGAGCGGCGTGGCCAGCACCTCGCGGACCGCGGAAGTCAGCACGTCTTGCCACTCTCTCACGGGGAACCGGAAACGCGCGAGCTGCTTGGCCACGCAAGCGCCAATCTCGGCCTCCGAGCCGGTGAAATCGACGAGCTCGAAGATCCGGTGGATCAGCTCTCCCGGGCGAGCGCCGCGCGGGAACGCGTGCAGCAACACGGGGGGGCCGGGCACGGCGGCGGGCGAGGTGCCCGCGGGCGCGTCGAGCGCCGCGCTGGCCTGCCACGCGTCGCGATCGCGGCCCTCGGCCTCGCGCGCGGCCCCGGCGCTGCCCGTCGCCACCAGCGCCGAGAAGCTGCTCGTCCGCCAGGCGCGGTCGAACGCTCGAGTGATCGCACGACACTCGAGTTCGGCTGCGTCGCTCGCGGGCATCGTGTACGGCGCGCCGGCCTCGATCGAGAAGCTCCTCGACGCCAATCAATCCTGGCGCTGCCGCGGCCAGAGCGCGCAGCTCGATGAGCATGGCCTCGTCGTCGAGGCCAGGGACGGCGCTCCTGTCGCCCGCCTTCCCGGTTCCCTGGATGCGATCACGCGTGGCCTCGAAGAGATCGCCGCTCGGGACCGGCGGCTGGTGGAGCAGGTAGCCGAGCGGCGACGTCGCCGCGTCTGTGAAGCTGCCCCAGACGACGGCGACCTGGTGCTTGGCGCGCGTGAGCGCGACATAGAGGAGGCGCAGGTTCTCGGCCGCGGCCTCGCGCTCGGCGAGGAGGCGGTGCGCGTCGATGTCGGGCGAGCCGAGGTCTAGCGTGTGGCGCAGATCGTTCTTGGGATCGTGGAAGCGCAGCGCGCCCTCGGCGTCCTGGCCGAGCAGCTTGCCGTCCCACAGATGGGGGCAGTACACGATCGGGTACTGGAGCCCCTTGCTCCGGTGGATCGTGCAGAGCTTCACCGCTAGGTCATCGCTCTCCAGGCGCACCTGCGCGGCCTCGGCCCCGAATCGGTCGCGGGCCGCCTGATCGCGCCGCATTGCCGCGAGCCAGCGGAGGAGCCCGGCCGGTCCGAGGTGCTGGCGCGATGACACGACGTGGAGCAGCTCGACGAGGTGGAGCACGTTGGTGAGCCGCCGCTCGCCGTCGACGAGGCGCAGCAGGCGCGGCGCGGCGCCTTGCTGGTCGAGGAGCTGCCGGAACGCGCCGACGAAGCCCTGATCCTCCCAGCGCTTGCCCCACGCTCGAAAGCACAGGAGCCAGCGATCCCAGGCGGCGTCGTCACCCTCGAGGGCATGGATCTCGGTCGCGTCGAGCCCAAGGAGGCTCGTGGCGAGCGCGAGCCGCACAGCGCTGCCGCGCGTCGGCGTGACGAGCGCGGCCATGATCTGCTGGACCTCGAGCGCCTCGGGGGCGTCGAACACGCTCGCGTTGCCCTGCAGCACGCTCGGCACGCGGAGTTCGCGCAGCGCCGTCTGGATCGCGACGGCCTGCCGGTTCTTGCGAACGAGCACGGCGACGTCGCCCGCCGAAACGGCGCGCCCGTCGATCGTGGCGCCCGATTGCAGGAGCCGCGCGATGTCGGCCGCAATCGCGCCCGGCAGGTGCCGATCGGCCCAGCCTTTCGAAATCCGCGTCACGCCGGGCTCGCGGTGGGTGAAGAGGATGCGCAGCGGAGAAGCGCTCGCGCTGCCGGCCTGGAGCCGCTCGATGGCGTCCGGCGCCGGCTTCACCGGAGCGAAGGCGATGTCGTCGAGGAGAAACGGAGCGGCCGCGCGGGCGAAGACGGTGTTGATGCCGCGGACGAGGGACGGGTCGGATCGATGGTTGGTGTCGAGCGTGGCTCCGTGCCCCCGAGCGTCGTGCGCCGCGCGCAGGTACGCGAAGACATCGGCGCCACGAAACGAGTAGATGGCCTGCTTGGGGTCCCCGATCAGGAACATCCCAGGCGCGCGGTCGGCGCGCTCACCGCCATAGATGGCGCGAAAGATCCGGTACTGCACGGGGTCGGTGTCCTGGAACTCGTCGATGAGGGCGACTCGATACGTGGCGCGGACCGCCTGGGCGAGCGCCGACCCGCCAGGACCCTGGAGCGCGCGATCGACGAGCTGGAGCAGATCGTCGAAGCCCTGGGTGCGGGCCGCCTCCTTGCGGCGCGGGAGCTCGCGCCGTGCGAAGTCGACGAGCTCGCGCCGGAACGCGCGCATGCGGCTCATGACGGCGCGCTTTGCGGCAACGGCCGCAGCCTCGACGATGTCGCAGGCCGCGAAGAAGGGATGGGACGGCGCGCTCTGGCCCTTCTTGAGACCGTCGGTGACGCCTGCCGTCGTGAAGCGAAAGAATCGGTCGAACGAGGCTACCTGGGCCGCGCCTCCCTCGGTCAGCACGGCGTCCATTGTCTCGGCCCAGTTGGAGACCCACGCCGCTCGGTACTTCTGGCCCGAGAGCGTGCCGAGGAGCTGGATCACACGGGCTCGCTCCGGGCGCCAGATCGCGGCGGCGGCCCGCGTGGCGGCAGCGAGCGCGGCGTCGGCGGCCTCGATCGCCTCGGCGGCGCTCGGCGCCGGGAGGATCGGCATTTCGGGATCGGCCACGCCGACCCTGGCGAGCGCGACGAGACCCTCCGGCGTGACCTTCGCGGCGAGGACGTGGTGCACCCAGCTCGGGGACGCCTCGTAGAGCGCGCCGGCCCAGTAGTCGGAGACGACCTCGACGAGCAGTTGATCCTGGTTGGCGACGAGCTCGGCGCCCTCGCTCACCCCGCTCTCGAACGCGTGGTTCTGGAGGATGCGCTGGCAGAGCCCGTGGATGGTGAAGATCGCCGCCTCGTCAAAGCCCCGCAACGCGGCCTGGATCCGGCCGCGAGCGCGCGCCGGGTCGGCGGCGCCGGGAGTCGTGAGCAGCTCGTCGTCGCCGGCGCCGTCCAGGGCCGCAAGCACGCGGCGCAGGCGGCTCCGGATGCGCTCGCGCAGCTCGGCGGTGGCCGCGGTGGTGAAGGTGACGACGAGGATCTGGCCGATGGTCAGATCGTGCTCGAGGAGCAGCCGAATGAAGAGCGAGGTGATCGTGTGGGTCTTGCCCGTGCCGGCGCTGGCCTCGATGAGGCCGCCGTCGAGGCTCGGTCTTCAGGGCCTCAAGCGTCCGCATACGCTGGCTCGTCGCGGTTCTCGAGCAACGGTCCGAAGGCGCCCTCGGCCAGCTCCGCGAACGTGGGCTCCAGCGGTTCGCCGGGACCGGGATCGCCGACCAGTTGGAGCCCGGGGTCGACCGGATCGCGCCCGTCCAGCACGCGGGCGACGGACGCGTCCTCGGCCTCGCTCGGCGCGCCCGAGGAGACGCCGTTCGGCTGGAAGCTCTTGCGCGCTTCGGCCGCCGCCTCGTCCTCCGACTTACCGTCCTGCCGGGCCTTGGCGTAGGCGCGCGACGCCTCCGGGAAGAAGCGGAGCGGGAGCACCTGGCCGACACGGTACCAGCGGACCAGATCGGCGAGCAGGGCGCGCGCGCCGAGAGCATCGATCGCGCCGAAGCGGACGACCTTAGCCGCCCCGATCTTCTTGTCGCGCGCGATGAGCACGCTTTCGCGCGGGTCGCCTTCGATGGCCAAGCATTGCAGCGCCAGGTGGTGGATCCACATCGCCAGCTCTGCCGAGGCCGTCGCCCTCCCGAAGCGGTACGCGAGCCGCCCCTTCGGCCACAGATCGCGGATCCAACCCGTCACGCGCTCGCCCTCGAGGCGCAGATCGACCTCGCGCGGGTCGAGGCGCTCGCCGTCTTGGTGGGCGCGGACGGCGGCGGCCATTTCCTCGATCTCGGGGAGCGCGCGGTCGTAGCGGCAACGGCCCACCGCGCCTAGCGGCAGGACGCCGCTGGCGCGCACGAGGTCGTAGGAAGCGACGAGATCGTCGCCGTCGAGGGCGCGCGCGAGCAGATCGGTGCCGAGCTTGTAGTCGTCGAGGGCGTCGAGGGCCATCGGCTCGCGATCGAGCACGTCGGCCTCGGCCTCGTCGAGCCAGAGGCCCACCCGTTCGCGCAGGAAGGCTCGCATCGGGCTCTTGAAGAAGCGCGCGAGCTCGTCGAGCGTGACGGAGGCGCTCGCCTCGGCGGGAGGCGGCAGTCGGCGAGGGACGAACGCCGGGGCCTCGGCGCGCGGGCCCCGTCCGAGGAGCGCACGGGCGCCGTCACGATAGCGCGCGGCGTAGCTGAAGACCCGGGCGTCCCCGCCGGTGCGGAAGTAGGCAGGGCTGAAGGGTTGCAAGGGGTGAACGACGACGACGTGCCGACGCGCGGCGTCGGGCTCGGTGCCAGCGAAAGACTCGTCGAGCACGTCGAGCAGCTCGCTGACCACGACCGCCGGCGGGATCTCGGCGTTGTCCTTCATGGAGCGGCCCACGTACGTGAGCAGTAGGCGCGAGCGCGCGGAGAGGATGGCCTCGAGGAAGAGGTAGCGATCCTCGTCGCGGGGCGAGCGATCGCCCCGCCGCGGATGCTTGGCGACGAGATCGAAGCTGGGCGCGCGCCTCTGGCGAGGGAACGCGCCGTCGTTCATGCCGAGCAAGCAGACGACGCGGGACGGGATGCTCCTCATGGGGAGGAGCGCGCAGACGGTGACGCCGCCCGAGAGGAAGGCGTGCTCGCCTCCGGGCTGGGAGATGGAAGCGTGCGCCTCCAACCTGGCGCGGACGACGTGGAGTGGGACGGGCTCCTCGAAGCCGGCGGCGTAGGCTTCCTCCGCCAGATCGAAGAGCGCCCCGCGGATGGCCTGGAGCTCGTCGGCGCCGTGGTCGGGCTCGGCGATCATGCGGTCCAGCGCGGCGCCGAGCGCATCGCGCCAACCCTCGACCGTGCGGGAATCGCCGAGCGATCGCTGCACGTCGAAGAGCGCCTCGCAGAACGAGGCGAGGCGGCCGAGGAGGTCGGCCTCGCTACCCTCCACGTCGTCGAACGGGAGTGTGTCCCGGAAGAGCTCGCGCCCCTCGCCCGGCATCGCATAGCCGAGCAGGAGCCGGTCGAGGCCGAAGCGCCAGGTCGTCTCCTTGAACGGCGGCTGCTGGAAGCTCGCGCGGTGGGCCGCGTCCATGCCCCAGCGGACGTTGGACCCGATCACCCAGCCTCGCACCGTGTCGAGCTCGTTCTCGCCGATCGTGAACTTGTCACGGACCGCCTCGCGCCCGAGGAGATCGAGCACGGCGCCGGCGGTGATCCGACCCGACGCCGCGTCGAGGAGCGCAAAGAAGGCGTCGGCTGCGGGGTTCTCGGCGCGCAGGCCGCGGTCGGCAATGCGGAGCGGGAGCGCGGCGTCGTCTCTGGCGTCGGCGGCGAAGATGGCCTCGACGAGCGGCGCGTACGTCTCGATGTCGGGGGTCATCACGATCACGTCGCGCGCCTCGAGCCCCGGGTCGTCGTGGAGCATCGCCAGAATCTGATCACGGAGCACCTCGACCTCGCGCATCGGGCTATGGCACGCGTGAACGGCGATCGTGCGGTCACCCGCGGACAGGGGCAAGGGAGGCGCCTCGGCCGAGCCGGCGCGCCGGTGGCGCAACGCGAGGATGTCGGCCTGGACGGTGGCGAGCATCGTGACGCCGCCGCCGGCGGGCTCGACATAGAGATCGCGGTCGTCTTCGTGGTAGTCGACGCTGCCTTCGACCACGAACTGGAAGTCGCGCCCCAGCTTTCCGAGCGACGCCAGGAGGGGGTTGCCCCCGCCGACGTCGAGCGTCGACGGTGAACGCGTCGTCGCCGCCGCGCCTGCGGAGCGCGCGGGCGATCTCGCGCTGGCTGCGGATCTCCGCCCAGTGCTCGCGCGACGGGCTGAGCAGGAACAGGTGCACGTCGAGGAACGGCGCCAGCGCGGCGAGGACCTCGACGAAGAGCGGCGGGAGGTCTCCGATCCCGAACACGCTGACGCGGCCCGGCAGCCCGCGCGGCGTCACCGCGCCGCACGCGATCGCGTCGGAGAAATCGGCGGCCCGGCGGGCGAGGTGGCCCGAGCCTAGCCGCGCGACGAGGGCGCGCCACAGGGCCGCTTGCCAGCCCTCGTCGGCGCCCGCCTCCCAGGCGAGGACGCGGTCCGGCCGGTAGACCGGGTACTGGTCGAAGGCCGCGGCGATGCGCGAGGCGAACTCCACGCGCCGCTCCACCGGCGCGCCCGCCGGGAGGTAGCCGCGGAGCTGGGCGAGCTCGGGTTCGGCGACGAGCCCGGGGAGCATTGCCGCGATGGACCAGCCCATCGGCCCTTGCGAAAGCCCGGGCTCTGCCGGTGTCGCCTGGCCGAGCACGGCGGCGAGCGCGGTCTCGATGAACTTGCGCGGGAACGGGAACTGCGCGTTGGCCCACACTCCGAGGCGCCGCGCGAGCCCATCGACAGCCACCGCTCCATGCCCTTGCTCTGAACGACGATGACCTCGGGCTTGCTGGCCGCAGGGGGCTTCGTGACGACGAGTCGTGCCAGTTCCTCGATCAGCGGCTCGAGCCGGTTGCTGCGATGAACGAACAAGCCAGGTGCTCCTCGAAAGCGTGCGGCGCGAAAAACTGGGCCATGCTCGGGGGATGGGGGGCGCTTGTCCAGTTGAAAGGCGCCGCGAGACGGACGCCTGCGCATTTCGCGCATCATGAGCACCCGTTCCGCGCCATCGTGAGCGGTCGTTCCGGGTCATCATGATCGGAGCGAAGCGACGTCCCTCTGGTTCTCTCTCGGTCCTCTCCTTCTCGTCTCCGTGGACAGCTCGCGAGGGTACCCACGATCCCTCTTGACTTTCAACCACCCCCTGGCATCGCGGCGTCCCTCGTGATCACCATGGGCGAGGCGCTTCCGGTTGCGCGCTCGCGTACGTCAGGCGCTTCTGCTTGCTCTTGCCGTCGTTCTTCTTCTTCCTCCTTCGACGTTCGACCATCTCGACATCGCGCGCCCCTCGCCAACACCATGAGCACGGCGCTTCCGGTTGCGCGCTCGCGTCCGTCAGACGCTCCTACGTGTTCTTGCCGTCCTTGTCCTTCCTCCTCGACGGCCCCTTCAGCGCGATGCGATGCGCACCGTGCAGCAGGCGATCGCAGATCGCGTCGGCGACCGTGGGATCGGCGAGGTAGTCGTGCCAGCGCTCGGGAGGCAGTTGGCTGGCGATCACCGTCGCTCTCGTGGCGTACCTGTCCTCCAACACCTCGAGCAGGTCACGCCGCTCGGTCTCGGTGACGGGGGCGATCGCGAAGTCGTCGATGACGAGGACGTCGACGCGAGCGATGCGCGAGAGCAGGCGCGGGTAGCTGCCGTCTGCGCGAGCGAGACGCAGCTCATCGAAGAAGCGGCTCGCGCGTCGGTACATCGCGCGGTAGCCCTTGCGGCAAGCCTGCTGGGCGAGCGCGCACCCCACGTAGGTCTTGCCGGTACCAGTCGCACCGCTGACGATGACGACCTGGTGCTCCGCGACCCAGTTGCAGATCCCGAGCTGCCGGATGATGGCCTTGTCGAGCTCGCGGCGCGGCGGGTAGTCGATGCCCTCTACCGATGCCTCCGCGATGCGGAGCTTCGCCTCCTTGAGGGCTCGATCGAGGCGCTTGTTCTCACGCGCCATCCATTCGGCGTCGACGAGCATCGCGAAGCGTTCGTCGAAGGACAGCGCGATCACGTCGGGGCTTCGTTGTTGCTCCTGCCATGCGGTGGCCATGGCGCCGAGCCGCATCGCCTGCAACTTCTCCATCGTCGGTTCTCTCAACATGTCTTCTCCATTCTGATCAGATCCGTCGTTCATGCACATCGCCGACGACGCTCATCCGGCGGGCCACGTGCGGTTCGACGTACCGCGCGGACACGCGGCCGATGGATCGGCTCGACCTGCTGTCCGCCGATCTCGACGACCGCACCACGCGTCAGGATGCTGGTGCCCTCCTCCAGCGCCTCGATGGTGGTGGCGAGCCTCGGCGCAGTGCTCCTCGATCCCTCCGTCGACCACGACACCGAGCCGCACGGGATCGGTGCTGCGCCGGCTCTCGGCGGGCCACAGGGCGACCACCACCGCAAGCAGCATCGCCGCCAGCCATACCCACACGACCTTCCTCTTCACGTCCTCTTCCCCCTCAGTGGTAGTAGTCGGAGCCGCGCACGTTCTCGTGCTCGACCTTCGCGCCCTCGGACCTCTCGACGTCGAGCGCAGGAGCGCGATCGAGACCATGCTTCAGGATCGACTCGACGTGCCGGTAGGAGCGGGCCCCGGCCACGAGCGCTCGCGCGCACGCCGCCTCGACACGATCGTGCCCGTACTGCTTCGCGAGCCGGAACAGCCCGAGGCACGATCGGTAGCCGTGCTCGGGGTGACGACGCTCGGCGAGGATCGCCTCCGCGAGCTTCGCCGTCATCGGGCCCACCGTGCTCGCCCAGCCGAGGATGCGCGTCGGCGTCCACTCCGCGTGCTTCTGGTGCGAGGCCGGCATGTGGCGCGGGTCCGTCGTGTGGCGGCCGGGCACGTTGCTGCGCAGGTGCGACGCCACGCGCGTGCCGCGGTGGAACAGCTCCACGGTCGTCGCCGTCGACCGCCCCCACAGCTCCTCGTGCACGAGCGTGAAGGGCGCGGAGTAGAAGTGCACGCCGACCTTCGCGTGGTAGTCGATGTTGAGTCGCGCCTTCTCCCACTCCGCGTGCACGAAGGGCTCCAACGGCAGGGGCCGGAGCGCGGGCTTGTCGAGCCGCTCGAAGAGCTCCAGCCGGCTCGCCTTGTAGTGCCGCATCACGCGGCGGTTGAGCTCCGCGCATAGCTCTGCGATCCGCGCGTTGAGCGCGCCGAGCGAGTCGAAACTCTCGTTGCGCATCCGGGCGAGGATCCACCTCTGGGCGACCTGCACCGCGACCTCGACCTTCGCCTTGTCGCGCGGCGACCTCGGTCGCGCCGGCAGGATCGTCGTGCCGTAGTGGCGGCCGAGCTCGGCGAAGGTCCGCTGCACCCCCGCCTCGTAGCGGTTGGCGATCGTCACCGCGCTCTTGAGCTGGTCGGGCACGACCGCGTTGGTCACGCCGCCGAAGAAGGTGAACGCGCGCGCGTTGCTGGCGGTGAAGTCGGCGAGCTTCTGCGTGCGCGTCGCCTCGGCGTACGTGTAGCTCGACGCGCCGAGCACCGCGACGAACAGCTCCACCTCGACGACCTCGCCCGTCGTCGGCTCGACGTAGTGCGGCTTCTTGCCCGAGTAGTCGACGAACATCTTGTCGCCGGCGACGTGCACCTGGCGCATCGTCGGCGCGCGGCTCTCCAGCCACTCCTGGTAGACGCCGCAGAAGGTCGTGTACCGATAGCCGTCGGGGTGACGCTCCAGGTACTCGAGGTGCAGCAGTTGCAACGTCACCCCGGGCTTGCCGCAACTCCACGTGCAGCTCCGCCGGGTCCGGCAGCGGCCGCGCCTGGCGCTTCGTGATCCGCGGGCCGTACAGCCGCACCTCGAGCGCCTCGTCGTCCAGCGCCTCCACCGCCTCCCAGTCCAGACCGAGCGCGGCAGCGCGCGTCACGACGCCGCTGATCACCCCCATGCTCACGCCGAGCGCCTGCACCACCGCGCGGTGGCTCCGCTTCAGCCTCAGCTTCTGCCGCAGGATCTCCCTTACGTCGATGCATCGCCAGCCTCTCCGTCGCCATCCGGCCTCCTTGCGGGGCCGACGGCGTTCGGAGAACCAGCGGGGCGTCGCTCGCCCTCGACCCAGCCCGACCGTCCTACCGGAACGGGTGCTCAGGTGGTGGCGGGTCTGCTCACGGCCGCGGAATGAGCGCTCACCCTCGCGGAATGGGCGCTCACGCTCGCGAAACGGGCGCTCACGATGCTCCGGAATCGGCGTTCACGATGCTCCGGAATCGAGCGTTCACGATGCCCCGAAACACGCAGCCCAGGTGTTGATGCGGGTGTGTGTGCGCTGGAGCCAGTCCAGGCCGTGGACGATGTTCTCGAGGCTGGAGGCGAGGCCGTTCTCGAAGTTGTCGACCCACTGCGGGAGCAACGCAGCGTCGAACTGCACCTGGATGGGATGACCGAGCCTGGCCTCGAGCTGCTGGGAGGCGGCGACGAGCCGGGCGTTCCTCGGGTTGAAGGGCAGCTCGCGCGGCGCGTGGTCGAAGCTGACGACCACCGTCGTCCCGCCAACGGGAACTGGCCGCTGCGGGTCGCCGTCCGGCAAGAACGCGGAGCATGCCGGAACAAACGAGGACACGAGGAGGAGCGTCGCCCCAATCCAACCGCGCACGAGCCGGAGGTTCACTCATCCGACCGTAGCACCGCAGCGGACCTTGGTCGCACCCGCTCGCGCGAGCCCGCCCCGCTCCGAACGCGCGCTCCAGCGCCACCCGCTCGGTGAGCGTGCCCTGCCGGGCCATCGTCTCGCGCTCGCGCAGGCTGAGGGCGCGGACGCGCTCGTGGAGGTTGCGCGGGGCGTGGCCCTCCGGCCCGGACCGCATGGCGTCGGACTGATCCTCGTCGACGGCCTCCGTGGGATCCCGCGCGCGGGTCTGCCGGGGGCGTCTCCCCTGTGGCGACCCCTCCACGAATCGGCGCAGCCGCTCGCGCAGTTCCTCGCTGGCGTCGAGGATCTGCACGCCCACCCCGATCTAGTCGAGCGGGCCACCGATCAACCTATGGCACCACTTCCGGTAGGATGGCGCGCGATGCCTGCGCCGACGTTCGTCGTCCCCACCTTCGAGACGTTCCTACCCGCGATCACGACGCTGCCGCTCGATCGCCCGCTCACCCAGGAGGAGCTTCTCGTTGATGCCTTCCGCGTCCATCGCGATGGAAAGGTCGAGGTCTACTTCATGCCGACTGACGGCTGGAACCCGGCGGCGAAGCTCATGCTCCTCGGGATCACGCCCGGCTGGACGCAGATGGAGTTCGCCTACCGGCATGTTGGGCTCGGGCTCGCGCAGGGGCTCGAACCAGCCGAAGCTCGACGGCGAGCACGGTACGTGGCGAGCTTCGGTGGCCCCATGCGCAAGAACCTGGTCTCCATGCTCGATGGGATCGGCCTGAACGCTCTGCTCGGCGTGCCGTCCTCCCACGTGCTGTTCGACGACGAGCGGACGCACCTCCATTCGACGTCGATCCTCCGGCACCCAGTCTTCGTCGGGAGAAAGAACTTCACCGGGCACGCGAGCGTATCACCAAGAGCGCGCTCGCCGCAAGCATGGTGCGCACGCTCTTCCTCCCAGAGCTGGCAGCCCTCCCGCATGCTCTGATCGTCCCGATGGGGGACTATGTGTCGGCCTTGCTGAAGGAGCTTGCGAGCAAGAAGCTCGTCGACCCCAAGCGGTGCCTCTTCGGGTTCCCTCATCCGTCGGGAGCGAACGGCCATCGGAAGCCGCGCTACGACGAGCAGAGGGCCACGCTCGCGAAGAAGGCCGAGGCGTGGTTCGCGGAAGGCTGAAATCGAGGGGTTCGGCCGCCGAGACCGCCGAGCACCTGTTGACGCTGCTCCTCATCGAGGACGATCGCGCGTGCGGCCCCTCGGACGCGCTGCGGGGGGTTGACAAGGGCGAGGGTTCTCGCGCTTCCTACCGTGCTGATGGAGACTCGCAAGCGGGGCACGGCGCAGCTTGAGAAGGGCGCGCGGGCTGGTCGGAGCGACCGGGAGAGTCGAGGGAGGTCGGGGGCGACGAGCAAGTCGAGCCAGGGGCGGCCGTCGTGGCGTGCGCAGTTGATGCCCCGCCACCGCGCCGCCGCGGCAGCGATGCTGCTCGGGTCGTTGATCGCGCTCTTGGCCCATCTCTGGATAGTCCAATGGGGAGGCTTCGGGTACGACGCATACTGCGGCATCTCGAAGTATCACGGAAAGCTCCCGGCGGCGAAAGCGTGCTCGCCCCCCGACCCGCGGGAGGATCCGATCGCCCCCGCATCGCCGCCCTTCGAGCCGTGCACGTTCGCGTGCAAGCAGACCTCCAAGAGCAAGCGAGGCGACTGGCACCCGCCGATGGTGTCGGACGCCCCGCCGGCCTCAGATCTCGCGGCGGTGTTGCGGAACTGCGAGCATGGCGAGGTTCGCGTCGAGGAGGGTCAGGGGGCGTGCTCGGTGGCGATCAATCTCGTGGGGGAGCGGTTCGGTGCCGGGCTGGTGCTGTCCGGAGTGAAGATCACGAACGTGCACCTGGACCGCACCAGCTTGAACGGGCTGCTCTTCTGGGAGTGTTCGTTCGCGAACGGGAGCCCCTTCACAATCCACGACAGCAGCATCGACGGCCCACTCGTCGTGAGCCCCTCATCCCCGGCGGCATCGCCAACCAGGGTGCATGTGGAGCGTACGCGTATCGGCGGGGACGCGAACCTCCAGCGGCTACGCCTCTCGCAACCCTTCGTGTTCCGCGATTCCACCGTCACGGGGGCCCTCCTGCTCGACCACACCGAGCTCGAAAAGAGCGCCGAACTCCGCGGCACCCAGGCCCGCTTGCTCAGTCTGCACCGGGCGAAAATGAATGAGGGCGCCTGCCTCGCCGACCTGCACGTCGAGCGGCTCTCGCTCGCCACAGCCTCTGCGCGCAAGCCGCTCGTCTTCAACGGCGGCAAGATCGACGTGCTGACCCTCTACGCGGACGACTACTGGATCGGCCACGAAAATGCGGCCCGGATCTCACCTCTCGAACCGATTTCCCCGATGTCTGGACGGATGGGCTGGAGAACGTGACCCTCGGCGCGATCGATCCCGACGAGGTCGGCCTGCCTCCGATGGACAAGAGAGCGGCCGAAGACTTCGTGCCGTCACGCGATGATTCGAAGGAGGTCCGCTTCAGCCATGTCCTCCAGTTCCTGCGGAACAGCAACCGTTCGCTCGCCACCTACAACGTCGTCGAGCAGCAGTACCGGCACAACGGCAAGCTACTCTGGGCCAACCACGTCGCGTTCTGCGCCGCAGGGCAGAAGAGCAACAGCTTCCTCGACCTGACCGGGCGCCTGTACCACGTCTCGCCCGAGGTCCCGCTGATCCCCGCGGTGCTGCTCCTCCTGGTGCAGGTGGTCGCCGTTCGGCGAGGCCGAATTCGCCCCGTGGGCAATGAGTTCGTGGCTGACGCCCGCGCGCTGGTCGAGGCAATCGAGGCGCCGCGACCGGGTGAGGACAAACCCCTCGCGCTGCTGCGCCAGCGCCTGCTCCGCACCCCCCACCCCGTCCCCTTCGTGCCCGCGTCGTGGAAGAGGCTCGAGACCAACCTGAAGCCATTCGAGCTAGGAATGGCGAAAGCGCTGCTGGAGAGGGAGCAGGAGGCGAAGGCGCTCCGGGAGCAGCTCGACAGAAATCGAGGACCTCTTCGAGGCCGGCCCGACTACGAACCGCTGGGAAATCGCTAGGTTCGCGGTGGCCTCGCTACTGGTACCGCTCCAGCTCGGGCCGGCGAGGGACTACGAGATCGTTGACCCCGGATGGCGCGCCGGGCACAAGGTCGCGAAGGCCGTGTGGGGGCTCTTCCTGGCGTGGGGCGCCGCAATCATCACCTCCTACCTGCGTTGAGCCAACCTCAATGAACCTGCGCCACCTCCGCTGCGCCGCCCCCTCCATCGCCCTGCTTGCGCTGCCGGTCACGGCGTGCAACCCGGCTCGCCATCTCGTCGAGCATCCTCAACCCGGCGATCTGCACACGATCGTCGCCTCCGGGTCGCAGCGGCCGTGCTTCCATGCCTACATCTATGACGGCTCCGACGACGAGAAGCGATACTTCCAGGAGGCGCTCCAGGAAGTGTGCAACATCTTCGTCGACCCGGCGTTCCTCGACCGGGTCGAGAAGCGTGGCCGCTGGTACGTGCGGTTGTCAAACACCTTCCATCCCAAATTTGCGGACACCCGAGTCGCCTGACGCGAGCGGCGTGAGATCACCGCGGGCTGCCTGACGACGTCCATCGCGAGGGGCATGGGCGGATGCCGTTCGCCGTTCGGGTGTGTGGTGGTGGATCGGCGCCGGTGATCTCACACCTCACGTAGGCGATCAGCTCAGGGGCACGACGTTGGCGATGATGGTGCGCACGGCGTCCTGGCGTTCGCGGTAGGGGACCCGATGGGTCGCGTGGACGCGGCGCGCGGCGGCATCGACGAGGGGCGCGGGGTCGTCCTTTGCGTGGCGGCTGATTTCGTCGGCGACTGCGAGTAGCCAGAAGAGCCGGTCGACGCGGCGGTCGGCGGCGAGGGCGAGGTCAACGAAGCGGAGCACGCGCTCACGGACGTCGGGCGTGTCGTCGCGCGCGGCATCTCGTGCGCGGACGAGCGGCGCGAGCATGTGGTCGCGGGCGTGGAGGCGGGCGCGGAGCAGCTCCTCGGCGATGGCGACGCCCTCGCGCTCGTCGCCGAGGTTGCGGACGATGCCGAGCAGGTAGCGGGCGTCGGCGCCTGGAGGCAATGTGCCGGCGCGGCGCTTGCCGGTGAAGATGGCGAGGCCGTCGACGATGACGTCGAGCGGGTAGCGCGCGATGCCGAGGCGGAGATGTTGTTCCGGGTCGAGCAGGGCGAGGCGCTGGAAGGCTTCGTCGAGAAGCGCGCGGACGCGAGGGTCTTGGCGCGCGCTCGCGGTCCTACGTGCCAGCTCCTGCTTCTTGCGCCGCTCCTCGAGCGCGGCGCGAGCGGCGTCAATCTGCTCGCCGCTGACGGGCTCGTTGTAGAGCTCGACGCGCGAGCGTCCGCCGCGGTCGGCGCGCGGCCGGTGGTTGAGCGTGTGCGCCCAGGTCTGGGCGACGAGCCTCAGGACTTGGGCGGCGAGCTCGCGCGGGGTCGTGCCGCGCAGGTCGAGCGGGGGCACGGCCTGCCGAAAGAGTCCGAAGCCGCCCTCGACGTGCGCCTTATTTTGAGGGCGCTGCGTCGTCGCGCGGATGGGAATGGTCACGTCACCGAGGGCGGCCCTGACCTCGTCGGTGTGGTTGGAGGGTTTGTTATCGAGCAGCAGGGCGAGCGGCTCCTCTTGAGTTGTGGTGATGCCGTCGGCGAAGGCCTCCGTCACGGCGGCGCTGTCCTCCTCCTCGCGGATCGACATGCCGACGAAGCCGCCGCTGTACGTGTCGACCATCAGCTCGAGGTTGAAGACGAAGCGCTCGCCATTGAGCGTGACGGCGATCGGCGAGCCGTCGCCGGTCCACTGCGCGCCGCCGAAGAAGGTGGCGAAGGCGTTGCGCAGCGCGTCCTCGTCGGGCGAGCGTCCAGGCCGGCGTCGCGGCCGGCGCTTGCAGTAGGCGGAGAGGATGTTCGAGATAAGCGCGGGCCCGAAGGAGACGCGCTGCTCGTCGCGGAGGTACTTGCAGAAGTCCCGGAAGTTTCCCCTCCATCCCCTCCACGACGCGAGCACCACCTCGATCTCCGCGCTCGGCTGCACCGTGCCCGGCGCGTCCGCGTCAGCATCGTCGTCGCCCTCGGGCACGCCATCACGGCGCCCGCTGCCGACGCCCGCGGCGAGCCACTCCTTCAAGGTGCTCAGCGGGACCATGACCGCCTCGGCGAAGTGCTCGAGCTCCACGTCGGGGTGCTGTTCGCGCAGCTCCAGGACGTAGCGGCGGAAGGCGTCGCCGTAGTAGGTCCGCTCGGGCTTTTCCGAGACGCAGCCGGGGTGGGCCCGGATGAAGGCCATCACGGCGCCGCGCAGCTCGTACGCCACGTCGCGGTTGACCTGGCGTGGCGGCGACGGGGGCCGGCCAACGGGGCGCAGCAACGAGGGCAGGACGCGCCGGAGCTCGTCGCTCACCTCGTAGGCGCGGCTACGCGAGACGCCCGTGGCCGAGACGATCTGCTCGACCGTCGGACCGGGCAGCCCGCGGGCGCGCTGGTGCTCGTGCGCCAGCAGGAGCACGCCAGCGACGAGCACGGGGGAGACAGCGGCGCCGATGTCGGCTACAGCCACCATTGGTCCGTCGAGGGGGAGTCTTGCGGTTGCGCAACTCCGTCATGCACAACTCCTCGGTGGACCACCAAAATTTGTCACGTCGCGCCAGCTCCGCGCCGGTGCGACCGTGTTCGTGACCAGAGCGCCCTCGCCGGCGCGGTGCTCGCTCCGAGGTGGGGAGGCAAGCTCCCACCTCGTCGCCGAGCGCGATCAGGGCCGGGCGCCCGCCGGCAGCTCGAGCAGGCGCTGGCCCAGGAGCCAAACCTCGGCCACGCCGCCCTTGCTCGTGACCTTGAAGAGCTTCCAGGCACCGCTCGCGGAGATCGAGCAGGTCGCCCGCGTCACGGCCCGCGCCCGCCTCGATGCGCGCGAGGACCTCGTCGACGCGCCCATAGTACCTGTCCGCCGGGACGAGCAGACCGCCGAGGGCGTGGTGCGTACGCGCGTGGTTGTACCAGTGGAGGTGCGCCGCGAGACGACGCCGCATCTCGGCGAAGTCGTAGAAGCGGTGGGCGTCGAAGAGCTCCTTGTGGAGGTTGGCGTTGAAGACCTCCACCTTCCCGTTCCACTCCTTGTGCTCCGCCTCGAGGTGATCGGTCCCGAGCTCGGTCAAGAGCGCCGTGAAGCGCGAGACGCCCTTCCACGACCAGAAGGCGGCGCCCTTGTCGCTCATCACCATCTCGGGTCTGCCGTGGCGCGCAACGGCCTCCTCGAAGGCGGCGATCACGAAGTCGGCCCGCTCGCCGCCCTCGTCGACGCCATGGCCGACGACGTAGCGCGAGAAGTCGTCAATCACGATCAGCGTGAAGGTGTTCGCGCGGTGGATGTTGCGCTGCACGAAGTCGAGGTGCCACAGGTGATTCGGCCGCGTCGCCTCGTAGCGCTGATCGTGCACCTTGCGCTCCACCTTCGGCGGTCGATACCCCGCCCCCTCCATCACCCGGCGCACCGTGTTGACGCTCGCCCGCACCCCCTTGCGGCGGAGCTGGTTGCGGACCTGGCTCGGCCCGAGCCCAGGGTGGCGGTGCCACTCGTCGAGGATCTCCTTGTCGCGCTGCGCCTCGATCTCCTGCGGCGCGGGACCGGACGTCGGCGACGGCCCGTTGCCCGCCGCAGCGTTGGAGACCTTCCGCTGCCAGCCGTAGATCGAGTACCGGCTCACGTCGAACTTCTTGCTCGCCTCGGTGATCCCGTGCGCCGCGGCGTGCTCGAGGATCTCCGCCTTCTGCGAGGGCGTATAGATCTTCGCCACCCGGACCTTGAGCGTCCGGCGCGCCGGCTGTTGCCCCGTCGCCTCCACAGCCTCCTCCCGCCTCGTCTCGCCCGCGGGCGGGACCTTGGGATCGCGCTCGGGCTGCTCCGCCACCACAGGCTTCTCGCGCCTCGTCTCCTCCACCAACGGCTCCTTCAGCCTGCGCCGGGGCCGCGCTCCCTCCTTCAACTTACGCGCCCGCGCCTTCGCCCGAGATGCCGACGACGCCCTGGGCGCCACCGCTCGTTGAACACCTGCCGCCTTACCCCAATTCGTCAAGGTGGTCTGCGGGACGCCATGCTTCTTCGCCGCCGCGTTGACCCCAAGCGTGGGCACGTCCGCCAGTACCGCCTCGCGCTGCTCCTTCGTGTAGCTCCGTCGCGCTGCCATCCGGTCCTCCTGCTGCGCGGAGCAACCCCGGGACGTCCGGAGTTTCAGCCCCGATCACGGATGGGCAGATGATGGACAAGCGCAGCTACCCACCGCATCCGGTTGGGTGCACATCCGCGACGGGCGCGATCACGCAGCCACTTTGATGTTGGCAGCGTAGGTTGAGGCGAGTTCGGCGTGGAGTGCGTCGAAGCGGTTGGAGAGGATGGCCGTGCGGAAGAGGAGAATCGTCTGCCCTCCATGCTGCGAGAAGCGGGCGCCTGCGCGCTTCATACGCGTCCCGATGACCGTCTTTGCCGCGGCTTCCGTGATGCCGGTCCCGATGGGGTAGTGCTTCTCCTTGGCCTCGGCGTAGTCCATGCGGCCGAGCTGATGCTGCGTCGCCACGTAGGAGATCGCGGTGGCGAGCTCCTCTCGCCGGGCTTTCGTTAGAACAGCGGAGGCATAGGCGCGCATCGAGCGCAGGACGGTCTGGGCACCGTCCACCTGCTCCTTGATCGTCTCGCGCCACGTCGCAGCCAGGATCGCGGCCTTCGCCGAGCGGTCGCCTCCGATCGCGTTCGCGGCCTTCGCGAGGTACTCGGCGACGTGGAAAGCATCGACGAGCTTCATGGTGTCGCCCGTGCACACCGCTGCGATCCGTTTCGCCATGGCGTCGAGCGCATCCCAATGGGCGGGCGCCCCGTCGCTCGCGAAGACGACGTTCAGCGTGCGCCGCTCCGCGAGTGCTGCGTCCAGCTCGTCGCCGAGCTCGGCGACGAGGGTCGCCTTGTTGGGTTCCGGCATGCGACCGAGGTAGGTGGTCTTGAGGCGACGGCCTTCGGCGTCGAAGAAGGCCAGCGTCCCTACGGAGGCCTCGTGCCACGCCCGGCCCAGGTGACCATCGTGCGTCGCGGGTGCATCTGTTCCCACGGGCCCGTAGCGTCGCTCGTGCCGTGGTGGGTCGGGCGAGTCGGTCTTTCGGCCACGCGGGCGCGCATGCTCGCCATCCTGCGGGACCATCGCGCCGTCGAGCGCCACCTGCACGGTCACGGCCTCGTCGGGGATCGCGTCGCGCTCACGCACCGCAACCTCCACCACCTCCCGCCGCGTTTCGTACCGCGCCGCCATCGCGCGCGGAATCCGGCTGAGCGTCGAGCTGCTCACCGTTGCGGTCCCCAGCTCCGCCAAGAACTCGGCGCCCTCCTCCTCGGTCATGGCCGCGAGCGCCCGCGTCATCACTCGCCCCATCTTCGGCGTGTAGCGACCTTCTACGATCCCGAGGCGAAGCTCCAGCGGAACCGCGACGCGTCCACGGCCTCCCCGCTGGTACGTGCTCCTGTCCAACGGCACCGCACCGAACATCGTCTCGTACTCGCCCGGCAGCACGCGGCGGTTTCCCCAGCATTCGCCGTCGATCAGAACTTCGGGCGCGTCCGTGTCCGCGCGCTTGAGCGCCTCCGCCATCAACTCCCTCCCCAACGCCTCCGTCAGGGCACGGACCTCGCACTCCACCGTCGCCAGCTTGATGCCGTCGGCAGGCATCTCGACGAGCTTCTTCCTGTAGTCCCGCACCGCGCGCTCCGCATCGGACAGATCCATCTCGCTCATGCGCGCCCTATTGCCGGAGCTGAATGGACTAACGCAAGCAGCAACTGCGCTTGCATTGCTCATTGCGCTGCCACGATCAATTCACGCCCGGATTGGATCTGCACCCTGCACGCCAAGACCTCGACCGTCGAGGTCGGGGGCGTGCGCTTCGTCGTCGACACCTCGCTGCGCCGCCGCAGGGTCGACGTGCTCTACGACCCCAACGACCTCGCAAGCGTGCTCGTCTACTTCGACGGCCGCCGCATCCAGCGCGCCGAGCCGCAGCGTCCGGGGGAGACGCCGGTCCAGGCGCCGCCGCGCGCCGAGCGCACCACGCAGAGCGTCGACTACCTCGAGCTGCTCCGACGCAATCACGATCGCCACCGCACGCAAGAGCTCAGCACCCTGCGCTTCCGCACCAAGGTCTCGGAGGACGGTCGCCTGACCCTGCCGGTCCTCATCGAGCGGTTGCGGACCTGCTCCGGACGCGCGCTCGGCGACATCGAAGCGTCCCACGCTGCCGCGACGCTCGAAGCGCTCGCCCCGCTCGAGACCGCGATCGCCGACGCCGCCCTCAAGCACGCCGTGGCCACGCTCGGCCACGGCCTCCACGCCTCGCAGTACTGCCGCGCGCTCACCGAGCATGTGCTCGCCGCGCGCAAGAAAGGAAAGCCATGAGCATCATCGAGGACCATTTCAAGTTGCACCGCGCCCCGTTTCCTCAATGCGCCGAGGGCTCTGCGCTCCTTCAGCACACGAGCCTCAAGGAGGCCAACGAGCGGCTCCGCTTCGCGATCGATCGCTACGGCATCGCCACCTGCACCGGCGAGAGCGGCTGCGGCAAGTCCACCCTGCTCGGATGCATCCACCGCGATCTCGACCCCGCCTCGCACCTCGTCGTCTACTCCTCGCTCACGACCCTCGGGCCCTTCGGCCTGCTCTCCAGCCTCGTCGCCAAGCTCGGCATGCGGCCCCGCCGCTTCAAGGGCGAGACCGCCCAGGATCTCATCGCGCACCTGCGCGGCTCGTCCAAGAGCGTCGTCCTCGTCCTCGACGAGGCCCACCTCATGCCCGACGCCTCGCTCGACGACCTGCGCCTGCTCACCGCCGACAGCATCGACAAGAAGAGCCCCTTCGCTCTCGTGCTCGCCGGTCAACCGCTGCTCCGCGAGCGGCTCGCCGAGCCCCAGCACTACGCCCTCGCGCAGCGCATCACCGTGCGCGTACGCCTGCGACCGCTGACCGAGAGCGAGGCCGTGCTCTTCCTCGACAAGCACATGCGCGCGGCCGGTGCCACGAAGAACCTCTTCGAGCCCGACGCCGTCACGCTGCTCTTCCAGCACAGCCGCGGCATCCCGCGCCTGCTCCAGAACCTCGCCCTCGGCGCCCTGCTCGCCGCCGCCAACGCCAACAAGAAGCTGGTCGACGCCGACTCCGTACAGCAGTCGTTGCTCGACGCGGAGGCGCCATGAAACACACCGCCCACGCCCACGCCGCGCGGCTGCCTAACCCCGCTCCGCTGCTCGAAGCCACGCTCCTCGCCAGCGCGCAGATGCTCATCGCGCGCCACCCCGATCTGCTGCTCCCGCCCGACGTGACGGTGCTTCGCCCTCCGCCGCCCCTGCGCGCCGCCCGCGCCGTCCTCGGTCTCATCGACACCCTGCTCGGCGCCCTCGTCGACTACACCGCGATCGAGACCCCGCCGCTCCCGTCGCCCACCGCGGACGACGAGATGCCCTTCTAACTCCCCAATCACCGACAAAGATCCCGAGCGGTCCCTCGCGCCGACAAAGGTCGTGAGCGGTCTCGGCGCTGACTCGCCCATCCGGCGCGCCGACACCGATCGCGAGCGGCCTGCCGACAACGATTGCGGGCGGTTACATTTATGCGCCCCGTGGATCGGAGGTGATCACCATGGCGATCATGTTCTCGAAGGACGCGGATGGCTGGCACATCGACGACACGACCGACCCGACGCGCAGCCGGACCTACAAGACCGAGCACGAGTTCAAGCGCGCGAGCCTCGTGCTCCTCCTCCAGGCGGGGGAGCGGCTGGAGGCCGGGCTCGCGTCGCTCGCGGCTTCGTACGACCATGCCCCCAAGGCGAACACCGAGACGACTGCCGCCACCGCGGCCTGATCTCCGCCGTGACTCCTCGGCCCTGCCCCTCCTACTACTTCGCCCCCGAGACGTGGGCGGCATGGACCGCATGGATCGAGGCGGTCCATGCCGCTCCTGCGGAGGGCACGGTACGTCGCCACGTCGACGCGGAGCTACGGCTCCCCACGGAGCCCAAGCCGCCGTACAGCTACAGATCCCCGAAAACGTGGGGCCCCTCCGCCACGTGGATCGCGATCACGCGCGATGAGATCCAGCGGAGGATCGATGCTCTCGGGGGCCTATGCTCATGCGCCCGGCATTTGAGGTGCAACCCTCACACGCTTCAGATGTGGCGGCTCAAGGGGCGCATGCCCGACACGGCCCTGACCCTCATGGATGCGCTGATCACCGAGCACGCTCCCCCACGTCGCCGTCCACGCTCCCTTGTGAACCGAGTCCCGCGCAAAGGATGACCGTCCGGCCGGATGTCGACCGCGACGATCTGAGCGCCCGCGCCGTCAACACCTGTAACCGCGGCCAGGTGTGAGACATCTCACACCGCCGGAGGTAACCGGATGGCGTGCACCGTGCGTCGGGCGTGCAGGCGCAGCACCTCGTCGAGCAGCACGGGGTCGACGCGGCGGATCTCGGTCGTCGCGCAGAGCCGCTGCCAGCGCTCGAGCGGCGGCTCGCCCGTCTCCGAGTGCGGTCTGCGGTGATATCGCTCGTCGAGCCACGCGCGCCAGAAGGCGTTGAGCTCGGCGAGTGTCGGAGGCTCGACACGCAGGCGCACCTCGGTCTCGAAGGCTTCTTTGACCGTGCGATTGAAGCGCTCGATGAGGCCGCGCCCTTCGCTCACGTAGGGCTTGCTCTGGCAGAGGTCGATGCCGATCTGGGCGCAGCCGAAGTGGAAGCGACCGGCCTGGTACCCGGGCCCATGGTCGACGTAGAGCCGGCGCGGCGGGCCGGCCGATGTGCACAGCGCGCGCAGCCCCGTGCGCACGCCCATCAGGTCCTCGGTCAGGAAGTAGCGCGACTCGGGGACGTAACGGGAGCAGTGGTCGATGAAGGCGCCGAGCTCGGCGCGTCGCAGCTCGCCCGTGTCGGTGCGCACGTAGGGGCCGGCGTGGAAGTCGCCCACCACGAAGTCGAGCGGGTGCTCGAAGAAGAGCCTCACGTGGCGCTTGTCGCCGAGCACGTGCAGCATGCGCCGGCTCGCGCTCATCTTGTCGAGGAGCCGGTCGAGCGTGGAGCGCCGCAGGGCGCCGGGCGCGACTTCGCCGGCGCGCTCCAGGATGTCGATGAGTGTTGGCGTCGAGCGGTCGGGGCCCTCTTTGCGGAGCGTGATGGCACGCTCGAGCGCCGCGGCGGTGATCGCACGTGTCGCGCCGCGGTCCTTACGCGGCCGGCGCGCGAGACCGACGAGCTTGTCGCGCTTGTACGCCCTGATCCATCGCTCCAGGGTGCGCACGGTGACGTGCACGGCGTCGCCGGAGGGGCCCTGGTGATCCATCTCGGCAACGCTGCGGAGTAGCTCGGCACGCGCTCCGCGCGGCGCCATGATCGCGTCGGCGATCAGGCGGTAGCGGAAGAGCGCAAGGGCGAGTCGCGCGTCGTCGAGATCGTCTCGATCGGCCATCCCGCGGTCGACGTTATCGACCGCTCGGGCCACCTCCGAGCACCATGGCCGGGGAGAGGGTCTTCGGCTCCGAGACGAGACCGACGACATCGCCGAAGAGCGACCGCTGCCATCCGAGCACGCGCCCGAGGCCGGAGCGCGGGGCGAGCGCGACGCCGCGCCTCGCGAGCGCGGCGCCGAGTTGCTCGAGGGCATCGAGTACGCGCGCGGCGCGACCGCGCACGTCGTCACCCACGTGGCGCGAGATGCCGCTGCCTGCGGGGGCCGTCGGATCGACATGCACCGTCGCGCGAAGCAGCTCGCCCGGCTCCACCAGCCCGGCAACCCACCCCAACCACCGCCGCACGCTCGTGGGGCTCGCGCCGATCTCGCGCGCCGCGGCGGGCGCGCCCTGGTCGCCGAGGCTGACCTCTGCGACGACCTGGGCGACGACGTCGAGCTGGTACTGCCGGCGCGGGTAGAGCTCGTCGGGGTAGCAGGTGAAGCTCGTCCGGCATGCGCTGCACCTGGCGCGGGCGAGCCACTGCTCGACGCGCTGGGCGGCGCCGTCCTCGGTGGCGATCACGGGGCGCACGAGCCGCCACCCATTCCACCAGCAGATCCCCGCGCACCGAGAACACGGCGGCGGGCGCGATGACGGCCGCTCCCGGGCGGGAGCAACCACCGCAGCAGGCAGATCTTCCGTCATGCCGTGATCGATCGCGGCTACACGGGGGCATGGCCAAGATCCGGAGCAACGACCCCTGCCCCTGCGGCAGCGGCAAGAAGTACAAGCGATGCTGCAAGCCGCGTGATGAGGCGCGTGCTGTTGCCGAGGCCCAACGACCGACGGCTGCCACGCCGAGCTTTCTGGTGGACGACGACCTCGACGAGCTGTCCAACTCCGTCGTGGATCTCATTCACGAAAACCGCCTCGATGAGGCGCTCGCGGTCTGCGACCAGCTCCAACGCAAGTACCCCGAGGTGATCGATGGGCTCGAGCGCGCCGCCACGGTGCACGAAGCGCGCGGCGACTGGGTCCTCGCCGTTTCCTACTACCGGCGCGCCCTCGCCTTCACCGAACGGCCCGATCAGCGCGACGGCTTCGACGAGGACGCTCGAATCGACCTCCGCGAGCGGCTCGCTCAAGCGGAAGCGCACGTCGCCGCCGTGTGACCTTGCCGCGTCCGGTCAGAGCGCCGGCCCGCAAACGTCGAGGGGGCGGGGCATCGTGTCGCCGACACGGATCTCGGGCAGGGCACCGACATCAACTACGAGCGCTCACACCATGTGCGGAGCAGCCCAGCTCCGAGGGATGTGGAGCAGGATGACGGGGCCGTTCGGGAAGCCGTCGACGTCCTTGAAGCGACAGCCGGGGATGATGGGGTCGACGTTCGCGCGGAGCATGCTCTCCAGGCGGAGCACCTCCTGGTCGGCGTTCACGTTGGCGAGCCCGTCGATCGAAGCAGGAAGCCCCGTGTTCTTCCCCGCGGCGTCCTTCTGCTCCGTGACCCCGAAGATGATGTACCCACCGGCAGCGTTCGCGAACGAGGTGGCGTCAGCGGCGAACTCCTTTCGCTCGCCATCGCTGCCACCGGGGAGCTTCTGCTTGTAGTCGATCTCGCGTCCCTCGCGGCGCTGGTCCGTGACAAGGCGCTCGATGTCTTCCTTGGTGATCTCGTCGAAGGGCTTGCCGAACATGGCGTACCTCGTCAGGTGCAGTTGTCCATGATCACGCGGACACCGGCACGGGTGAGGCGCCAGTGGGTGTTCGAGCACGATTCGATCATCCCCCGGTCGCACAGCTCGTTGCGGACGGGCCGGTCGCTTTCGTCGGTCTGGAACTGCCACGTAGCGGGCTCCGGGTAACCGGCGTCGACGTACAGCTTCCCAAGCTCCTGCATGGCGACGACAGCCGCGGGCGTGGGATCGTGTTGTACCCCGCGATCTTTCGTGACGAACTGCTCACGCCAATCCGCGGTCGCGCTTCCCACGCTGACGCACCGCGTACCGCGGTCCTCGGCGGCGTCCAGGGCAAGCTCGCTGCGCTCGTCGCCTTCGGCGACCCTGGACACCGCCTGCGGGCCGCGGTCCACGGCAGCTACGGCCCGGAAGGACGGGGGTCCTTCCGGGCGGAAGGCTCTGGGGCTTCTCAGAGTGGGACGTCCGCCAAGCTGGCAACCGCGGTGGCGGAGATCGAGACGAACCCCGTCGCGGATCACGATGGAGGGTGAGACCTAACAGATCGATGTGGGCGAGAACCCAAGCGTGCCCCTCGTAGGTGAGGCGCCAGTCCTCCGGGCTCACCCGTTCGATGAGACCGTGTGCTTGCAACTCGTTGAAGGTGCCCACTTCGTGGGGATCGGGGCGGAAGCGGCGCTCGCGCCCTGGGAAGCCCGCCTCCAGGTACATCTTGGCGAGGTCGCGCATGACCTTCTCAGCTTCGGGACTCATGGTGCTCCTGTGCCCGCCGGGACCGGCCCGACGAGCTGGTCAGGACGCTAGCATCGGGCGGACGAGCTGCCCAGGACATTTCGCTCCCTTACGACCAGTCAGACAGCACTGAACAGTTCAGCGCTGAACGTCGGCGGATGGCTCCAAGCAAGGCCGCCTCACCATCTGGAGGAGGTGGTATGAGCGCCATTGTCCCATGTCAGGATGCCCCGCTTCTGACCCGAAGCTCGACGGCCGGACGGGTAATGTCCGTGGGCGGCCCCTCGTTTCTGTTGCCCCACTGTTGCCTCAGCGGGTGGGTTTTGGCGTCCCGTCGCGTCGCATCCCGTCCCATCTCGGAGCCCCCTCCCATGTCGCGAAACCGCGGGGATTGCCGCGCTTTCTGTGTGTTTTGTAGGGGTTGGGAGGGGGCTGCCGACAGGGCCGGCGCATCAAAACCATAGAGTTGTCATGTACTTGGGGCGAGCGAACGGCTTCAGCTTGACACCTTGTGTCATACATGGGCCGTGAACCCCCTCCACGAACACTTCAGCGCCGTACCCGACCCGCGCGTACGGGGACGTTCTGATCACCTGCTGCTCGACATCATCGCGATCGCGATCCTCGCCACCATCTGCGGAGCGGACGGATGGGATGACATCGCGTTCTTCGGCCGCTGCAAGAAGAAGTGGCTGACCACGTTCCTGGAACTGGCGAACGGCATCCCGAGCGCCGATACTTTTCGGCGTGTATTCTCGGCGCTGGACCCGAGCGCGTTCCGAGGCGCGTTCGTGGCGTGGATGCAAGCGCTCGTCGGCTCGACGAATGGCAAGCTGATCGCGATTGACGGCAAGACTGCGCGGCGGTCCTTCGATCATGCAGCCGGGCGGTCGGCGCTGCACTTGGTCAGCGCATGGGTCCACGAGAATCAGATGACGCTTGGACAGTTGGCGACGGAAGAGAAGTCGAACGAGATCACCGCGATCCCGGCGCTGCTCGCCATGCTCGAACTGCGCGGTGCGACAGTGACGATCGATGCGATGGGCGCTCAGAAGGAGATCGCAAAGGCGATTGTGGAGAAGGAGGCGCACTACGTCTTGGCGCTCAAGGGGAACCAGGGAAACTTGCACGCCCAGGCGGTCGAGTTCTTCGCCGAGGCGGGCACGGAGGCGTTCGCCACAGTGCCGCACACCTACCATGAGACCCTGGATGAAGCGCACGGACGCCGCGAGGTGCGACGCATCTGGAACTCGAGGGACCTGTTGCGCCTCCCCGACGCGCCGAAGTGGGCGGAGCTCAAGAGTATCACCCTCGTGGAAAGCGAACGTGATGCTGGCGGGAAGGTCGAGCGCGAGCGCAGCTACTTCATCAGCTCGCGGGGGCGGGCTGGCGCGAAGCGGATGGCCGAGTTGATTCGGGGTCACTGGTCGATCGAGAACCGCTGCCATTGGACGCTCGACGTTGCATTTCGCGAGGACGAGAGCCGTATTCGTAGCGGGCACGGACCGGAGAACATCGGCCTGCTGCGGAAGATTGCCCTCAACCTGCTCAAGCAAGAGACCACCTGTAGGCGTGGCATCGCCGCCAAGAGAAAGGTGGCGGGCTGGGATCACGATTACCTGCTGAAGGTTCTTTCCGGCGCAGTCTGTCCAGATTAGACGCGCCTGCCCTGGGGCTGCCGAGAGGGGCGAGGCGACTTTTCCTAAACCGTTGGTCGGACGTTCGAGTCGTCTCGGGGGCGCAAGGGTTTGTGAGGGCGCGGGCGAGGAAAGGGCCCCGGGAAAAGGCCCCGCGGTACCGCCCGCTGACCCGGCGGCCGACCCCGCGAGCCCGGGAGCGCGTACCCCCACCGTGCCTCCAGCGGAACCCACTGGAGCGCCCGCTCCGCCGTCGGCCGAGGCTGCCGCCCCGGCGCCGACCGGGAACTTCTCCGGCAGGACGCGGTGATCTTCCGCTGCTCCAGTGCCCCGGAACGCGACGACCGCCGGAGGGTCGTGTGCTCTACTCGCCCAGTTCGCAGGCGCGAAGTCCTCATGAACCGGAAGTCGACTGGGCTCGTCCTCGTCGCGGTCGCTGCCCTCCTCGGGCCGCCGCATGGCCGCTGAGCTGCTCCTCCTCATCCACATTCCCGTCGGGCGGCGGAGGCTCCTCCAGTGCCGGCCCCGGCACCGGGCCCGGCGGAGGTGGCGCGGGCTGCTCCCCGGTGATGTTCACCAACGACGATGCCACCGGGATCGCCGCCGACGCCACGAGCGTCTACTACACGACCGGAGACGGCGAGGTGAAGAAGGTGCCCCTCGCGACTGCGGCTTCGGGACCTGGCAGGGGGTTTGTGCGTCTGCGCGCCCATCGGCGCCGTCTGCTCGGCCGGCGACGGCAGCACCTGCTGCGCTGGCGTCTGCGACAGCGGCGCGTGCACCTGCCTCGTCGTCTTCTCGATCTCGCCCCCGTCAGAACAGGAGCCCCGAGGGCGTCAGCGTCACGTGCCCGGGGAGCTGGAGCGCGGGCTGCTTCGCGATCCGCTCGCCCGTCACCGTCTCGAGCCTCGACCTGGGCGTGTCGACGAGGACGTAGATCCCGACCACGAGCAGGACGGCACCGACACCGAGGGTGGAACCGCCGACGACCCTGTTCGTGGTGTTCACCCCGCCGAACATGCCACCCAGGTAGAGTGACCCGAGCACCATCAGGCCGGCGCCGGGCGGGGCGAGCCACCAGCCGAGGGTCGATCGCCCGGGGCTGGGCGCCGGGACGGGCTTCGCCACGAGCTCCAGCATCGACGGGCTCGGCGGAAACTTGAAGGGGCGCGAGTCGGCGTAGTCACCGCCACCGAGCCTGTAGTTCCCTTCGGGATCGACCGTCGTCGTGCACGGCACGGAGCACACGGTCTCCCAGCCGTTCGCGCTCTCGTGCTTGATCTGCCCGTCTCCCTCGATGTGGACGTGGATGGCGCCGGACCCCGTGTACGCGATCGGCGGGCCGCCCGGCACCCCGCCGACGACCTGGGTCGGCCCCATGCCGGCGCCGGGCATGCTCGGAGGTGCGGCCGAGCCGGGCGGCGCCACCTGCCCGGTGGGCCCCTAGCGCTGCACCTGCGAAGCCTCGAAGCGCCGGATCTCACCCGTGGCCAGGCGGAGCGTCACGTGGGACCCCACCACGCTCTCGACGAGATCGCCGGCGTACATGGATCCGTCGCTGGTGATCACCACGTACGAGAGGCCGGCCGGCGTGCTCGGCGCGAGCGGCGGACGCGGCGACGAGGCACAGCGCGATCGAGGCGGCGGAGGCGAATCGAAGGCATTGCATGGACACCGAGTCTCGCACCGGGCGGAAGAGGCTGTCGATGCAGGTTCGCGTCACGTCATGGTGCCGGCGAGGGGCCGGCGTCGATCCATCCCGGGAGTCCGGGAATGATTCCCGGGCGCACCGGGAGCAACTCCTGAACAGGCACGCTCTTCGCGAGAAGGGCGGAGCCATCATGCCGCGCGCAACGCCGGTCCATCCCCGATTTGTGCGGTCCTCCCCCGCCAGGGGATGGCCTCCTCGAGCTGGCGCGACACCATGAGGACGTCGTCTTCCCTGTAGAGCCGCGCGGCCACCTGGAGGCCCATGGGCAAGCCCCCGCGGGTCAGCCCCAGCGGCACGCTCGCGGCCGGCTGGCCCGTCACGTTGAACGCCGCGGTGAACATCACGAAGCGCGCCGAGGCGCGGAACGCCTCGGCGGGAGGCATGCCCGCGAAGAACCCGACCCTCGGCGCGGGCATCGCCACCGTGGGCGTCACCCACAGGTCGGCGTCGCCCAGGTCGCGGAGGAACCGCGCCGCGAGCGCCTGCAGCAGGGCGGTCACGTCCGGGGCCCGCAGCGGGCGGCCCGCCTCGGCGAGCCAGCGCGTCACCGGCTGCGTGCGCGACAGGATCGCGGGCACGCTGGCGATCAGGTGCTGCCAGAGCGGGAGGACCTCCTCCACCGTCCCCTCGGGGAGCGCGCCCTCTGTCACCTCGTGCCCGAGGGAGGCGAGGAGGCGCGCCCCCTGCTCCGCAGCGGCCGCGACCTCCGGATCGGTCTCTCCGAAGGGCGCGCGGGTCATGAACCGCACGCGGAGCTTGCGCGGCGCCGCGGCGAGCTGCTCGCGGTAGGGCTTCTCGGGAGGCGGGGCCCAGTGGGGGCGGCCGACGTCGAGCCCGGCCATCACGTCGAGCATCGCGGCGGCGTCCTCGACGCTGCGCGCGATGGGGCCGCACGTATAGAGGACGTCGCGGTCCGGCTTGCCGAACGCGTTGGCCACCCGCCCGCGCGAGGGCTTGAGCCCGTAGAGGTGGCAGAGCGCCGACGGGATGCGGACCGACCCACCCCCGTCCGATCCCTGCGCGATGGGGAGCAGCCCGGCCGCCACCGCGGCGGCGGAGCCCCCGCTCGAGCCGCCCGGGGTGTGCTCGGGGTTCCACGGGTTGCGCGTCGGCGGGTGGATGTCGGGCTCGGTCACGGGCATCGTGCCCAGCTCGGACGTCGAGGTCTTGCCCAGGATCACGAACCCGCCCCGTCGCAGCGCCGCCGTCGTGCGATCGTCCACCGGCGAGAAGAGCGGCAGCGCCCCGCGCGACCCGAAGCGGGTCCAGGAGAAGCGCACTACGTTGAGATCCTTGATGCCGATCGGCACGCCGTCGAACGTTGGCAGGCTCTCCCCTCGGCGCACACCACGCACCATCGCGTCCTTGGCGCGCGCGTTCGCGAGCGCGCGCCGCCGGTGAACCGAGACGAACGCGTTGAGACCCGCGTCGTGCGTGGCGATGCGGTCGAGGTAGAGGCGGCAGAGCTCCTCGCTGGAGATGGCGCGGCTGCGCACGAGGGCGGCCTGCTCGAGGGCGGTGGCGGAGAGGACGTCGTTCCAGGTCATGGCCCGGCGCGCACTGCACGGGTCGTGCCCACGGGAAGCGCCGCCGCCGATGCCCGATATGCGCATGCGAACCGGACGGGATCCCGGAATGGTTCCCGGATGCGCGGAGCAACTCCGCCTGCGCGCCGTGACGGAGATCTCCTCTACTCGAACTGCGCACCGTAGTCGCTGCTCGTCCCGTCGAGAGTGTTCCCGCTGGCCTTGCCCTGCAAGGCGGCCATCAGCGTGATGGCCCACCCACTCGACATCGAGGTCGAGGACGTGCTCACGATGATGTCGATCGTTCCCTCTTTGCCCTTCGGGATCATCCCGAGCAGGCTCGCCGGAACGACCGCCTGCCCCGATGTCGCGGGGACCGTGCACGACAGGCTGGCGAACGTGGACGCGGCGATCGGGCCCGTGAGCGAGATCGAGAACGGTGTCGCAGTCGCCGCCGTCCGTCCACGCGACCGGCAGATCCGCCTCCGTGAGGATGGTCATCGCCGTCGAGCCGTCGGGAAAGGCGGGCGCCGTCACCGTGATCGCCGCGGGGGACGGGGTGTGGAGGGAGAACGCGGGGACTTGTGCGCCCGTCCCGACGGCCGCCACGTCGACGCCGGGGCCGGTCCACAGAGGTCCCGCGAAGGTGGCGTCCAGCGTGTCGAGCATCGGAGCCCGCGCGAGGGTGAGCACCCTCCCGCCGACGGTCACCGTCACCTTGCCGGCCTTTGGCTCGGAGAACGTGCCCCCTCCGGAGACGTTCGGGCAGGCGGTGGCGTAGCAGTCGCCCTGCGTCGCCTCGACGCAGCCCGAGGACGACCCATCCCCCGAGGCAGGGTAGAAGTCCGCCCGGGCGGCGGAGCCCGACGCGCTCGACTGGACGTAGACGATGCCGGACGCCGCGTCGCCGGCCGCTCCCGTCCCCCCGCCCCCTCCACACGCCGCGAGCAGCACGAGGATCGCCGCGCCCAGCGCCGCCCCGCGTGTCGACGTGATCCAATCCGTGCTCACGGCGTGCCTCCAATCGTCAGGTCGAGCGTGCTCGTGCCGCGGAGGACGTGCACGACGTGGCCCGAGTCCCGTTCCATCCGCAGGAACCTCACGGCGTCGTCTCCGTGGGTAACCTTCTTGCGGTCGACCTCGAGGATCACGTCGCCTACGAGGAGGCCCGCGGCGGCAGCCGGGCTACCCGGTTTCACGAGGTCGATCATGCGACTTTTCCAGTTGATTCGGAACCCGAGCTTCGCCTCGTGGCCCGCGCAGGACCAGGCGTAACCGCCGGCCTCGGCGGCGTAGGCCAAGGTCTGGTTCCGGTTCCGGTACACGACGAAGAATACCCCCTCGGCGTGGTCGCAGCGCCTGGAGGTGCTCGTCACCTGACGGACGAGGCACCCCCGGAGCGTCCGAGGTCCCAGGATTCGTTCGCGGCCCCGTGGAGAAATTCCTACGGCGCGCCCACGGCGAGGTGGGCGCGCTCGCGCGGCGGGCCCTGCGCGCGGCGCCTTTTTCGTCCGGCGGCGGCATGGCCCGGCGCCGCCCCAAAGGCGACGAGCAGCACGCCACCGATCAGCGCCGAGCCGCCGAGGGCCATCGTGAGGATCCCTCCGAGCATCCGCGCGGAGCTGCCGGGGTCCACGCAATGGGCGGCGTGACTGTCGCCGCTCGCGGGCTGGGAGGTCGTCCGGCACCTACCCGGAGAGTTTCCCAGGTGCGCGGGGCCATGCGGTCGCCACTGCGGGGTGATGGACCCGCCGAAGCAACGGCTTTTCCTGCGCGCCGTCGCACTGCCTGCGCGCGCGCCCACGGCGGTCCGGTGCTTGCGCCTGGGGAGCTCGTCGTTCGCGGCACGTTCCCGGCCGGGAGCACCTGCCGAGCGGCGCGTTCTGCTGCTCGGGGGTCCGCAACAACGGCGTGTGCAACTGAGGCGGGGTGAGCAGGAGGGCTTTCGACATGACGACGCGCTTCGGGACGGCGTACCCGATCCGGATCTCTGCAGCTCTTCTCCTCGCGGCCGGCCTCCTCGCCGGCGGCTGCGGTCCGGCAGAGGGGACGGGCACGGGAGGGGCGACGACGGGCACGGCGGGCCCGACCTCGTGTACGCACGACAGCGACTGCGCAGGAGGCATCTGCGACAACGGGAGCTGTACCTGCCTCGACGGCGACTTCTGCCCCGGCGGTGGTGCCTGCGTCGACGGCGCCTGCCAGCTCCAGCAGGTGGGCGAGGGTTGCCGCATCGGTCAGGACTGCGTCTCCGGTGTGTGTGTGATCGCTACGTCGGAACCTGCGGCCCCGTGGCGGACGGCACCCCCTGCGAGCGGGACGTGGACTGCACGTCCGGCCTCTGCGACGTATACGCGGGGATGTGCGGCCCGCAGGCATCAGGCAAGGGCTGCACCCGAGACGAAGACTGCATTTCGGGGTATTGCGACACGGCCGCCCAGCTCTGCGGCGCCCAGCCCGACGGAAGGGGCTGCGCCCAGGACACCGACTGCACGTCGGGGATCTGCAACGCGCGCCTCTTGATCTGCGGCAAGACCGGGACCGCCGGGGGCTGCGAGCGCGACGTGGAGTGCCAGTCGAACGACTGCAACATGGTCTGGCTGACGTGCGGCCCGTTCGCGAGCGGGAGCGCGTGCTCGCGCGACGCCGACTGCACGGCTGGCGCCTGTTACCAGGGCAAGTGCGGGCTGCCGGACGGCCAGCCGTGCTCGAGCGCCATGGAGTGCGCGAGCGGCGTGTGCGGCGACGGGACGTGCGGGGCGAAGCCGGACGGAACCCCGTGCGCGGGGGCCGGCGACTGCACCTCCGGCCTCTGCATCGACGGGACGTGCGGGAAGCAGCCGGACGGCAACGCCTGCACGGGCGGCGGCGACTGCCAGTCGGGCCTCTGCCTGGCGGGCACGTGCAGCGCCCCGCTGCCCGACGGGACGCCGTGCGCGGTCGACGACGAGTGCGCCTCCGGCGCCTGCATCGGCGGGACGTGCAACGAGAGGCTCCAGAACGGCGAAGCCTGCCCGAACGACGACGCGTGCGTCTCCGGCATGTGCACCGGCGGGATCTGCTCGTGCATCGGCCCGCCGACCGAGCCGGCCGCGCCGAGCGCGTGCTGCTCGGGCGCCGCCACGGCGTACACCGACTGCGACGACCCCGAGAGCAGCTGCGCCACCACCTTCCAGAACTGCATGTGCTCAGACAGCTGCGGCAATCCCGACTGCTGCGGCACGCCCACCGGCAACTACGGCTGCACCCCGTCCGACGGCATGGTCTGCACCTCGAGCGTGCAGTGCGACCCGGGGACGACGTGCGGGGGCGCGGGCGTCTGCTGCTTGCTGCCCGGACAGGGCTCGACGAACTGCTGCTCGGGGATGGTCTCCGGCGGCACCGGCGCCTGCGCGCCCGCGGCCAAGCCCTGCCACGTGAGCGCCGAGTGCTGCTCGGGGAGCTGCGAGAACGGAGCGTGCGCGTGCGCCGTCGTCGGCGCGTTCTGCGCGAGCGACGCGCTCTGCTGCTCGGGCGTGTGCAGCAACGGGACGTGCGCGTGCGCCGCCGTGGGCGTGGCCTGCACGGGGAACGGCGACTGCTGCTCGGGGACCTGCACCGGGGGCACGTGCGCGTGCGCCGCGGCCGGGGGGACGTGCAAGGCAGGAGGCGACTGCTGCTCGGGGATCTGCCAGAGCGGCGCCTGCCAGTGCGCCCCGACTGGGAGCGTTTGCGCGAGCGGCGCGTTCTGCTGCTCGGGCGTCTGCAGCAACGGCGCGTGCAACTGAGCCAGATGCGCGCGGACATGCAGGGCCCACGCTACAACTGGCGGGGCGGGTCCGCAGCCCTACACGCAGGTGCCGGTCATCGTGACGCAGCTATTGGAGCAACCGTCGGCGCCAACCTGTGCGACCGACCTCCGCATCGGCGAGAGCACGCTCCTCTTCAAGTCGACGGGCAACCCGCTCCGCCGGGACCGGCTCGACGTGAAGCTCGGGGACGACCCGCTGGTCGTCCGGCACGTCATCGAGCAGAAAGCGCCGTCCCACGACGCGGCGCCGACCATGGAGCTGCTGGGCTTCTGCGGGATCGTCTCGGGGGCCATCGTCGCCCCCGTCGGCGCGCGGAAAGGAGACACGGGGCTCGAGGCGACGGGATTCGCGGTCCTCGGCGCGGGCGCCGCCATGTTCGTGGGCGGCATCGTGCTCTGGTACGTCACGCGGGGGACGCACGTCCCGGGCGCGACGACGCAGTGGACAATCCCCGGAGCGGCAAGCCCGCGTCCTCCGCCATGCCCCCGCCCTTGCTGCGGTTCTGACCTGCGGCCAGGCGCACGGAAAGCTTCCGCCAGCCAGGGAGAAAGTCCGCCATGCGCTCCGCTCCATCTCCGGGGCCGACGCGCTCACCCTCGCGCGAGGAGCGGCGGATTACGCGGGGTTGGCGTGAGGGCGCGAGCAGCGGCCCGCCCTGCGGCGTAACGGAACGCTTCGTGCAACGCTGTCGGCCATGAGCTCGCTCAAGCGTCTCGGGAACGCCGCTCTCGTCGTGCTGCTCGGCGCTTGTGCATGCTTCGGCACGGGCTGCTATTCCGACGCGGAGGCCGAGCCGGCGGTCGCCGAGGCCACCGACCCGCCGCCGTTGCGGTTCTACATGGGCTCCGAGGTCTACTACGACACCGCGGGCAGGGCCTACATCTACGACGGCGGCACGGTCTCGTACGTGCCGGTCGGGGCGCTGCGCGAGTACAGCGACAGGTTCGACGGGCGGGCCTACGGGCCCGCCGATTTCGAGGGCCGTCGCGCCCATGGCGCACGCGGGCCCCATGGGCACGGCCACCACGTCCACGCGCCCGGGGGATGGCACGCGCGCTGAGTTCGCGCGGCGCGGGCGGCAGGGGACGCGCAGCTCGGCGCCGACGTGCGGCGCGTGACGGTCGAGGTCTACCCGCGCGGGGGGAACCTGGCGAAGGCGCGGGAGGTGTTCGCGCGGCTTGGGGCGAGCCCTGCGGAGGTGGACGAGACGCTCATGAAGCTGGAGGAGCGGCGAAACGCTCCTTGACGCCTGGGGACCGAGTCCGCTCAGGACGAGAGCACCATGGCCGAGCACTTCCTCGAGGCGAGCGGGGTCGTTGGCAATGTCCGGCGGCGCCGGCGGAGAAGTCCAGGTCTGGACTTCGATGACGCCTCGCATCCTCACGCCGCCCGCGCACGGATCGTGCCGCTATTGGCAGGAGAGGAACACGCCGGCGCCCATGGCCGGCGCGCCCGCGCCGACGAAGCGCAGCAACAGCTTCTCGTCGCTCGGGCACTGGGAGAGGAGCGTGGTGTTGACGGTCGAGGCGTCGACGTAGCAGAACCCGCTCGACGAGGGCTCCGGGGTGCTCGCCGTCCGGCAGTCGTGCAGCGCGGCGCCCGACGCCTGCGCGATCTCGCAGAAGCAATCGAAGCCCGCGCTCTCGGGCACCTCCTTCACCGCGTCGACGATGCACTGCTGGTCCGGCGGCACGGGACGCCCGTGATGGTGGCATAGAGGACCAGGCTCGGGCCGCGGACCGGAGCGGCGGGCTCGTTCGGGTTGGGGGAGAAGATAGGGTTCGGCACCTTGGCGCCCGCCGCGTTCTCCACCTTGGGCGAGGTCAGGGCCTGGACGTAGCGGCTCGGGGGGTAGAAGAACTCGATGCCGTAGCGCGACTTGTGGCTCATGAGGCCGCCCGAGAGGCCGAACGCGCGGAGCGCGATGTTCTCGGTCGCGTCAGTGTACTGCGGATCGGTGGTGCACGTGGGGTCGGTGGGGCAGCCCGCGGGCGTCGCCTCGCCGCAGGAGGCGCAGCACGCGTCGTTCGGACCCTTCGTCGTGCACTCGGATCGCGCCGTGGGCAGGTGGAAGGGCTCCGCGCCATTTTCGGTGAGCTGCGCGAAGAGGGGGTAAAGGCCGGACTCCTTGATCGACGTGTCCGTCTCGTCGGTGACGACGACGATCGCGAGCAGCGAGTCCGACCGCATGAAATCGACCCGCTGCTGGAGGAGCTGGTTGTCGACGCCCTGGCTAAACACCTGCTGCCCGTTGAGGAAGATGAACTGGTATGGGCTGGGGTCGACGAGGAAGCGGTACCAGCTCTCGTTCTGCGACTCGAAGCCGCAGCCGTCCTGCCCGTCGCCGATCACCAGGTCGTGCAGGTCCCCGACGAGGGTGCCGGGCGTACTGACGTCGCCGATCTGGCTCTCGCCCGGAGGCGCGAGGTGGCCCAGGGGATCCCACGCCAGGAAGCCCTCGTTCTCGTACGTGGCGACGTTCCCGGGCATGCACGGGTCGAGGCGCGTCACGAGATGACCGTGGTCGTCGTTGGACGTGCTGGTGGCCCCGTTCGGACAGATGCTCGTGCTCGTGTCGGGGCAGCCATCGGCGCCGAAGCTGCCGAGGCTGGAGCTGATCAGGCCGACGTGCATGTCGGTGACGGGCGGGAACGCGCGCTGCGCGCCCAACGGGCATGCCGCCATCGGGCTCATCGGCTGCTGGGCAGCCGGCAAGGGGGCGCCGGCCGCGTCGAGGCAGGGTGGGTTCACGATCCCGGACACGAGGTCGGGAATGGCGAGCGCGAGGATGGCTTGCTTGTCGCCCATGCTCCGGGAGTTGTCGACCATCAGGAGCAGGTCGACCTTGCCGACCGGGGGCGACGACGAGAAGATCTCGCCCGCGCCCGGGCACGCGTTGCCGCCGGTGCCGGCCGCCCCGCTCCCGCTGCCGGAGCACGCCGCGACCAGCCCGAGCGCGGACACGAAGAAGAACGGGACGAACCTCGTCATGAAGACCTCCAGGAGGCCGCTCGCGGCACCTCTGCGCCCGGCGGCCCCGCTCGGAACGACCAGTTCTTGCAGCCTCCGGGCCAGTCGTTGGTCACGTCCGCCGGCGAGGGGGGCGTGCACCGGGATGCGCCGTCAGCTCCGCCGCCGCCGGTCCCTGGTCCGTGTTCCACTCCCGCGCCGTGGGGCACCGGACCCGGATTTTCTCCGGGGGGCCGGGAGAAGCTCCCGGCCGTCCAAGTGCCACGCTCAGCACACGGCGCGCGGCCGCGCGGATCGTCGCCATGTGCTCTACTCCGGTGTGCCCATGCGCAGCACGCTCGCACGCCTCGCTCCGACCCGCGCGGCCGCGCGCTTCGCCCTCGCCTCCGCGCTGGTGACGGGCGCGTCCGCGTGCTTCTACGAGGACGCGACCACCGTTCAGCTTCGCAACCCCGCGGACGCCACGCTGCTGCGGGACGCTCCCAGCGATGCGTCCGTCGTGCTCCCCGAGGGTCGCGGCCCGCGCACCGCGACCGTCGCGAGCGGCAGCTTCGCCACGGGCGACGTCTCGCGCGCCACCTACAGCGTCGATGCCGTCCGCGGCGCGGACGGGAGCATCGTGATGCACGTGGACGCGCGCGTGCCGCTGAAGAACGGCGACGAGCACATGCTCCTCTCCGCGGGCGGGGTCGTCGAGCAGCACGGGCACCGGCTCGAGGAGATGCTATCTCCGGCCGTCTTGCAGGCTCCCACGCTCAGCCTCCCGCGCTGCCTCTCGCTGAAGAAGGCGTACGGCGACGAGGGGGACGACCTGGGCTACGACGTCGATCTCGCGCCGGCGTGCGGCGGGGATCCGGCCTTCGCCATGCGGCTTTCGGCGCCGTGGTCGAGCGTGGTCGAGATCCGGCACGTCCGGACCCCGAGGCGGGGTCCGCCGCTCCTCGTGCTCGGCCTCGGAGCGCTCTTCGCCGGCCTGGGCGGGCTGATGGTGGGGCTGCACAACGCGGCCAGCACGAACACCGGCGACGGCGATCCAGCGGTGGGAATCACCGGCTACACGTTCCTGGCCGTCGGCGGAGCGCTCGGGCTCCTCTCTCTGCCGGGCCTCGTGGCCCCGACGCGGACCACGGTGCTCACCCCAGGCGCCGGCCTGCCGCCGCCTTGAGGAGCCGGCGCGATACCATCCCTTCTGGCTTCAGGCACACGTCCCGCCGCTGCTCACGCCGGAGCAGCACTCGGCGCCGCCTGCACAGGCTTGGCCTGCCGGTGTACAGACGCACACGTCCTCCGCCGTGCGGACCCCCGAGCAGCAGTTGACGTCCTGCAGCCCCCCAGGGTACAGCAGGTGCCGGCGACGCCGCAGTCCTGACCGACATCGCACTGGGCGCTCCCGGTGCACGCCATGCCTGCCGCGGACACACAATCGTTGTACACGCCGCCGCACGAGTCAGTGTACTGGCCCCACATCCCGCTGCAGCATTGCTTCGCGGAGGCCGGCAGCCCGCCCGGGCTCACGCAGGAGCAAATCCCCTGCGTACAGCGGTCCGTCGCGCACGCGCGGTCCTCCATGCACGCGGAGCCAGTCGGGAGCGGGTCGTGGCACGTGCCCGCGTCGCAGAACCCAGCGCAGGCAGCGTCGTCTGCGCAGGGCGTTCCGGCGGGCTGCGTTGCCGCACATGTGCCGATGTCGCAGAAGCCGGACTGGCAGTCGCCGTCCCCCGTGCAGGCGCCCACGTCCGGCTGTACGCACACAAACGACTGTGGGTCGCAGAGGTCCGACGAGCAGTCCATGTCGCGGTTGCACTGCGCCCCTGCCGCCGACGGTCCGCAGGTCTCGTAGGCCGCGTTGCAGTCGTACGACTTGCAGTCCGCGTCCCGGTTGCATGGCGAGCCGGTCGGCTTCGGGCCGCAGGTGCCGTCGGCGCAGACCCCCGACGCGCACGCCGTGTCGGCGTCGCAGCTCGCCCTGTCGGGCAGCGGAGGCGGCGCCGAGGCGCAGACGTTGGCGGCGCGACAGAAGCCCGACGCGCAGTCTGCGCCGACCGCGCAGCTCGCACCATACGGCGCCGGCACGACGCAGACCGTGCCGTCGCAGTCGCCGGACGCGCAGTCGCCGTTGGTCGTGCACGGGGTGCCGATCGGGAAAGAGCACGCGCCGTCGACGCACGGGGCGCCGGCGCAGTCGGCGCTGGACAGGCAGGTCCAGCCGCCCACATCCCCCTGCGTCGGGGAGCATGCCCCGAGGAGGAGGGCCGTGAAGAATCTGGATCGCGGTCATCGTGGCGAAGCGCGTCATGCTTGGGACCTTCCGAGCGGGTAGCGGACCGAAGGAGCCCGCCTCCATCTGTGGCGTTCACTCGCACGCGCCTGAGGTGCAGGCCCCCGAGCAGCACAGGGCGCCGCTCGCGCACGTCGCGCCCGCGGGGGCGCACTGGCACTGCCCGCCGACGCAGGCCCCCGAGCAGCAGTCCCCGCCCGCCGAGCACGCCGCGCCCGCCGGCGTGCACGCGCACGTCCCGCCGTTGCAGCTCCCCGAGCAGCAGTCGCCGCCGGCCACGCACGCGACGCCCATGGTCGCGCAGGCGCACGTCCCGCCGTTGCACGCCCCCGAGCAGCACGCCCCGCCGGCGGCGCACGCGACCCCCGTGGTCGTGCAGGCGCACGTGCCGTTCGAGCACACCCCGGAGCAGCAGAGCGCGTCGTCGGTCCCGCACAGCGCGCCGACCGCCGCGCACGCGCAGGCGTCGTCCTGGCAGCTCCCCGTGCAGCACTCAACGTCGTCGTGGCACGGCGCGCTCCTCGGCGCGTACGCGCAGGTGGCCCCGTCGACGAAGATCCCCGAGCAGCACTCCATCAGCCCGCCCTCCCCGACCTGCCCCGGAGGCCTGCAGCACACGTCCCCGCCGCCGCAGAGCGTGCCGGGGTCGCAGTCCGCGTCCGTCATGCAGGACTTGCCGTACTGGGTGCCGCAGCCGTAGTTGCCGGCGGGCTGGCCGCAGCAGACGGGATCGCAGTTGCCGTCCAGGCAGGTGCAGCCCTGCCCGCTCTGCGCGCAGGTGCTCTCGGGGTCGTCGCAGTCGGTGTACGGGAACGCGCCCGCGCAGCACGCGGCCGGGTTCGTCACCTCGTGCCCCCGCCGAGGCACACACAGACCCCGCCGTTGCACATGCCGGTGCTGCACCGGTCGTCGGCAGTGCAAGCGCTCCCGGCCGCCATTTTCGCCTGGCAGACGCCCCCGAGACAAAGACCGGAGAGACACACGGAATCGCCCGTGCAGGCTGTGCCGTTCACGACCCCGCACGAGCCACCGTTGCAGACCCCGGAAACGCAGTCCAAGTTCGAGCTGCACGGGCCGGACGGCACCGGGCCGCAGATCCCTCCGGACACGCCGGGGCAATGTCCGGCCTGCCCGCACACGCACAGGCCCCCCACGCACTCCGTGTCGTAGGTGCACGGGCTCCCGGTGGCGCGCCCCACGCACGTGCCGTTGTCGCAGGTGTCGGACGTGCACTCCACGTCGCGTGCGCATGGCTGGCCGTCGTACGCCTGGCCGCAGGTGTGCGTGGACGTGTCGCAGGGCTGACCATACCGGCACTCCACGTACGACGGCGACTGCGCCGCCGGCGTGTGCGACCAGGGCACGTGCACCGCGCCGCCCAGCGGCCTCTTGCCCAACGGCGCGGCGTGCGGGGACCCCTGGGACTGCGCCACCGGGTTCTGCGACGCGGGCACCTGCGCCCGGTTCTACACCGACGGGCCGTGCAGGACCGACACGGACTGCGCCTCCGGGTTCTGCTACCAGGGCCGCTGCAGCCTGGCGCACGACGGCATGAAGTGCGCGTCCGGCGAGGACTGCGTTTCCGGGTTCTGCGACCACGGTACGTGCCGGCACATGCCCAACGGCGGGACTTGCACGACCGACGCGGACTGCGCCTCCGGGCTCTGCGATACCGGGAGCGGCGTCTGCATCGGCGGCCTGCAGCCGGACGGCTCGGCTTGTGCGCGCGACCAGGAGTGTGGCTCCGGGAACTGCGACACGATCAATGCGGTTTGCGCCGCGCCGTCTCCGAACGGCGCGTCGTGCTACGGCGACGGCGAGTGCGCGTCCAAGGTCTGCGCTGGCGGCACCTGCGGGTGGCCGGACGGGATGCCTTGCACGAGGACCTGCCGTCTGCCAGGCCGACGTCTGCGTCGGCGGCACGTGCGGCCCGAAGCCGAACGGGACCGCGTGCACGAGCGACCTCGACTGCAACTCGTCGTTCTGCGACGCCGGCACCTGCGCGGACACGCAGCCGAACGGGACGCCCTGCGCCGGCGACGACGCGTGCGTCTCGGGGTTCTGCCACATGGGCACGTGCCAGGACAGGCTGGGGAACGGCGCCGCCTGCGCGATCGACGACGACTGCGTCTCGGGGATGTGCACGGGCGGGGTGTGCACCTGCCTCGCGGGTGGCACGCAGCTCCCCCCGCCAAACGCCGAGCCGAGTTGCTGCTCGGGGACGGCGGACGTCGACCCGACGACGTGCACGCTCGTGTGCACGTCGTCGGCGGGCGCGGCGTGCGTGACGAGCACCGCGTGCGATCCCGGCGAGGCCTGTGGCCCGGCCGGCACGTGCTGCCTCGGCGCCGGTCAGAGCGGCGCGGGCGCCTCGGGCTGCTGCTCCGGCGGGGCGGACGCGAATGGGGTCTGCCTGTGCGCCGCCGCAGGGACGGTGTGCCGGGGCGACATGAACTGCTGCTTCGGGGCCTGCGCGGGCGGCGCGTGCGCGTGCGCCGGCGCCGGCGCCGTCTGCAGCGGCGACGCGCTGTGCTGCTCGGGCAGTTGCACGGGCGGGACGTGCGCCTGCGGCGGCGCCGGCAGCTCCTGCGCCATGGATTCGGACTGCTGCGCGGGGTCGTGCACGGGCGGGACGTGCGCGTGCGTCGCGACCGGCGCGGCGTGCACCAGCGGGGCCGAGTGCTGCACCGGGAGCTGCGTCGCCGGCGCCTGCGCGTGCGCCCCCGCGGGATCCGTCTGCTCGAGCGGGAGCCTGTGCTGCTCGGGGACCTGCACGAGCGGCGCGTGCGCGCCCTGACGCATCGACGGCGATCGGCCCTCCTCGGCCGACTGGAAGCTCTTCCGTCGTATCCTCGCGTACACCATCCCGCTCGTGGGCGTCTGTCTGGCGCTGGTCGCGCGCGTGAACCTCGACGTCGGGATCATCGTCGGCCCCTTCCTCGTCTTCGTCGCCCTCAAGGACTTCTCTCCTCGGGTCGGCGCCATGGTCCGCTCGCTGACGCGGAACGAGCGCACCTACCTCGTGGTCATGGGGGTCGTGCACGGGCTCACGAACCTGGGCGGATCGCTCCTCACGGCCCTGGTACACGCGAAGGGCTACGCCAATGACCCGACCCGGGTCACCGTCGCCATCGGTTACTGCACCTTCGCCGTCTTCCAGATCATCACGTTGGCCTTCACCGCCAGGAAACTCTCCATCGACTACGAGGCGCACGCCGTCTATGTGGCCGTCGGCGTGGTCGTCTTCGTCCTGGTCGACCGCCTGCTCTACGCCAAGCTCGACGACAGGAAGTATCGACGCCTCTTCGCAGCGTTCCTCCTCGCCTCGGGGTGCCTCCTGACCTACAAGGCCATCGTCCGGGTGATCCCTGCAGGGCCGTCGTTCCATGTCCGGCCGAGCAGCTTCGGCGCAGGGTACGAAGCTGACGTCTGGACTGGTCCTTGAACGGCTGGGCGTGCACCGCCTCGACTGTCCGGATCTCCGGATTCGCAGACTGGCATTGGAGGTCATCATGAACGATCAGCTTCTCATGCCCACGAGTACGGTAAGGGACTACCTGAACAGCTCGCTCGTGTGGAAGGACTTCATCGCCCAGGGCGGGTTCGTGTCGGGGGACATCGTGGTCGCGGACCCGTTCAAGGCGGGCACCACGTGGACGCAGCGGATCCTCCAGCAGATCCTGGACAACGGAGAGGAGCGCGAGAAGGGGCTCTCCGACACCTCGCCCTGGCTGGACTCGAGCTGGGGCGACCACGCGGCGATGCTCCGGGTGCTCGCGGATCAGCGCGCACGCGGGCAGCGGCGCGTGATGAAATCGCATGTGCCCGCGGAACGCCGTCCCCATCGCCCCCGAGGCGCGATACCTCTTCGTCGGCAGGAACGGCAAGGATCTCGGCGTCAGCTTCCACAACTATCTGAAGCAGTTCTCGGCCGAGACCATGGAGAAGATCAACCGCATCCACGCAGCGTGGTCCGGCGACGCGACGCCACTGGTGATTCCCGACGACATGAGGCGGTTCTTCGATCTCTGGATGGAGAACGACGGATACGGCTGCTGCGATCTCTTCGCCGTCGTGAAATCGTGGTGGGCGCGGAGGGATCTACCGAACGTGCTCCTCGTCCACTACCAGTGCCTGAAGGAAGACCTCAGGGGAGAGGTCGAGCGCATCGCCCGGTTCATCGGCGTCGACCCGGCCGGCCTCCGGATGGACAAGATCCTGGAGCACGCTTCCTTCGGCTACATGCGCGCCCGCGCGGAGCGGATGGCGCCGTTCGGCGGCGCGCACATGGACGACCCCAAGGCGTTCTTCCACAAAGGGCCGGCCCGCGACTTCCGTACGGAGCTGACCCCGCAGCAAATCGAGCGCTTCGACCGCCTCGCGCTGGAGAAGCTGGGGAGCGACTGCGCCCGCTGGCTGGAGACCGGCCAGGAGCACGGCGCCGCGCCGGGCCGCGGCGCTCAGGCCGCCTGATCGCGAGACTTGCCGTGGGCCGCCTCGAGAAGGATACGCGCCACCTCGGGGCGGCTGAACTCGGGGGGAGGCAGCTCGCCGGCGCGCAGCATCGCGCGTACCTCCGTCCCGGAGAGCGCGACGCGCGTCGACGGCCCACCTGGCGCCGTCTTCTCGGTCGCCATACCAGAGACCGTCGTCGACCAGAACGCCGCCTCGAACTTGAGCGGCTCGACCCCGAGCTCGCCCGGGAGGAAGTCGTCGAACGCGCGCTGGGCGTCGTAGGTGCCGTAGTAGTGGCCCACGCCGGCGTGGTCGCGCCCGACGATGAAGTGCGAGCAGCCGTAATTCTTGCGCACGAGGGCGTGGAAGATGGCCTCGCGCGGTCCCGCGTAGCGCATGGCGGCGGGGTACACCCCGAGGATGACCCGGTCCTCCGGGTAGTACCGCTCGAGGAGGACCTCGTAGCAGCGCATGCGCACGTCGGCCGGGACGTCGCCGGGCTTGGTCGTTCCGACGAGCGGATGAAGCAGGAGCCCGTCGGTGATCTCGAGCGCGCACTTGGTGATGTACTCGTGCGCCCTGTGGATCGGGTTCCGCGTCTGGAACCCCGACCACCCGGCGCCAGCCGCGGGCCTCGAGGAGCGCCCTGATCGCGGCGGGATCCCGGGGGTACTGCGCGAATTCGATGGCGACGGGGCGATCGACCAGCCAGACCTCGCCGCCGAGGTAGACGCTGCCCGACGAGCGCAGGTACGCGACGCCCGGGTGCGCGGTTTCGGTCGTGCCGTAGACCTCGCGCGCTTCGAGATCCTTGTCGGGCGTCCATCGGTCGGCGAGCTCGATCACGGCGACGATGCGCCCATCGGGCGCCTCGAGCGCCGCCTCGGCGCCGAGGGGGAGACGCGCCGCGGCCTCGTCCGTGACGGCGAGCGTGATCGGCAAGGGCCAGACGGCGCCGTTCTCGAGCCGCCGCTCGCGCACGACGCGCAGGTAGTCGCGCTCGGTCATGAACCCCTTGAGGGGGGAGAACGCGCCGTTCGCGATCGAGCTCCAGATCGCTCGCGCCGCGTTCGTCGAGCCGAATCCGCGGCAGCCCGCCTGCGCGATCGAGCAGCCGCTGCCTGGCCTCGCCGCGGACGATCCGGTCGACGAGCTCGCCGCCGTGCGGCGGCACGAGGCCCGCTCGCCGCGGCTCGCTGGGTCGGTCGAGAGGACGGAGGTAACCGAGCTCCTCGAGCTTCGCCAGGATCCTGCCGAGGCTCTCGTGGGGCGACTCGCGAGAGGTGTGCACCACCACCTCGGGCGAGAGCGGCGGCTCGTAGGGGTCGTCTACGCCGGTGAAGCCCTTGATCTCGCCGGCGAGCGCGCGTGCGTAGAGCCCCTTCACGTCCCTCGCCGCGAGGACGTCGATCGGGCACTCGCAGTACACCTCGCAGAAGCGGTCGATCGCGCGCCGCTGCTCGTCGCGGATCTCGCGGTACGGACTGATGGCGGCGGTGATCGCGCAAGCCCCGGACCGGGCCACGAGCTTGGCCACGAAGCCGATGCGGCGGATGTTGGTGTCGCGGTCCTCTCGCGAGAAGCCGAGCCCCTTCGAGAGGTGCGTGCGGACCACGTCCCCGTCGAGCGACTCGACGTGCACACCTCGCCGTGGCAGCTCGGTCGTGAGCATGGCCGCGAGCGTCGACTTGCCGGATCCGGACAGCCCCGTGAACCAGACGACGAATCCTTCATGCCCCGTCATGCGATGACGTCTCCCCCCTGCGCACGCCTGCGCGCAGAGCAGAGGAGGGCACGCGACATGCCACTCTGCCATACGCCCCGAGGGTCGGCGTGACGACCTACCTGATCACGGTGCTGGGCGCCTGCATCGGCGTCGCGGCCGGCATCCTCGGGGCCGGCCCATCGATCCTCACGATCCTGCTCCTCACCCACGTGGGCAGGCTCGAGCTCGGCCGAGCGATCGCCACGGGGCTGGTCGTCGTCGCGATGATGAGCCTGATCTCGGTAGTCCCCTACGTCAGGTCGCGGTCGGTCGTGTGGCGCGCCGCGCTCGGCTTCGGCACGGCGTCGATGATCGGGGCCTTCGTCGGGGGCCGCATCTCGGGGCTGCTGCCGGCGAGGGCCCTCCTCGTAATCTTCCTCCTGGCGATGATCGTGGCGAGCGTCGCCATGCTCGGGCGGCGCCGTGCGCTGGTCCGGGGCGGCGCGCCGAAGGCGGCGGAGCAGCTCGCCGTGCTCGCTCTGGGCGGGCTCCTGGTCGGCGGCGTGACCGGCCTGGTCGGCCTCGGCGGCGGGTTCGCCGTCGTCCCCCTGCTCGTCGTGTTCGCGCGCACGCCCGTGCGCGACGCGATCGGCACGTCCATCCTGATCATCGCGATGAACACGCTGGCGGGCCTGCTCGGCCATCTGCCGCATCCGCCGGTCGACTGGCGCATCGCGGGCACGCTCGGCGTCGCCGAGTCCCTGGGCGGCCTCTGCGGCGCCCGCCTCGCGCCGCGCATCAGCGCAGAGGTCCTGCGCCGTGGGTTCGCCTGCCTGATGCTCGCGGCCGCGATCGTCATGATCGTGCACACCCTCCTCGGGTAGCGTCGACCTGGCAGGCCCGGTGAAGCGTGCAGATCGGTGACGCCCTGTGTAGAAAGGCGGCAACGTCAGAGGTACGGCCCGAACAGGCTGTAGAGCAGGATCCCGAGGACGATCAGGGTGAAGATCACGTACATCCGGTCACGCTCGACGACGAACGCGAGGACGGAGAACGCCACGCGCAGGACCGGGGTGGCGATGAGGAGAATCACCCCGAGCTGCTGGACGCAGCGGCCCTCCAGCGCGGCGGCGCAGCGGAGGATGTCCCCGAGGTCCTTGCGGCTCGCGGGCTCCCCATGGAAGACGTGGAAGTCCACCGGCTCGCCTCCGTGCCTGGCGAGGTGGATCACCGTGCCGAGCACGACGACCGCGGCGGAGAGCGCGACGCCCGTGCGCAGGAGCACGGCGATGATCGCCTCTGCGTCCCGGTCCGTCCACCTCCGCGACACCTTCATCTACACGCCCCCTCGCAGCCCCTTGTAGATCATCTCGAGGCCGAGCAAGAGTATGACGCCCGCGAACACGCGCCGGAGCAGGCGCGTCCGCGCTCTCATCAGGATACGGGTGCCCGCGAGCGACCCGGCGAGCGCGCCCAGGAGCACCGGCGCCGCCACCACGGGATCGACATAGCCGCGCTGGAGGTAGATGCCGGCGCTCGCCGCGGCGGTGACGCCGATCATGAAATGGGTGCGGCTCCATTCTTTGTCCAACGGAAATTGATCGTGGCACTAAAACCGCCGAATGCCCGCGGTTTTGTGCTGAAAGGACGTGGGCGTTGGCGTAGCGGAGAGGTGCACCCCGAGCCTGGAGCTAGCGATGACGATGGCGCACCCCGCGTGTGAGAGCGACCACTTCTACCCCGCCCGCCAGAGCTTCGACGCCACGGTCGACTGGGCTCGGAAGACCGGCCCGACGGACCACAGCGAGGTCGAGTGCGCGCTCGAGGAGCGGGGCCGTGAGCTGCTCCGTCTTCTGTATCAGGGGTGGTACGACAAGCTCGCGTCGGCCGAGCGAAGGGAAGCCGCCAAGAGCGCGCCTGTGGCAGAGGGAACACGCGTGAGCACGCGCGGTCGTCAGCTCGAGTCGATGCTCGGACGGGTGCATCCTGTTCGGTTGGAGTACAGGCGCACCGGGGAGAAGAAGGGGAGCTTGCCGCTCGATGCGCGCTTGAACCTGCCCGCGACGCTGTACTCGCACCCTCTGCAGAAGCGCGTCGCAGCAGAAGCCCAGGCGCGTGCGTGGGACAGCGTGGTCAAGCAGGTGGACGAGGCGACGAACGCACACGTGCCCAAGCGGCAGGCGCAGCAGATCGCGCGTGATGCGGTCGAGGACTTCGAGGCGTTCTACGCGCAGCGCCCCGTGGACGATTCGCTGGGCGAGAACACCTTGCTGGCGGGATCGTCGGACGCGAAGGGCGTGAGGATGTTGCCGAAGGCACTGCGGGAAGCCACGCGCGAGCGTGCGGAGGCTGAGCAGGCGGAAGCGGTGCGCGGCGATCCGATGGCGCCCAAGAAGCTGCGCTCGCATGACAAGCGTATGGCGGCGGTCGGTGCTGTCTGGGAACAGGAGCCCGTGCGACGCACCGTGGATGACATCATCGCCGAAGTGCAACGAACGCCGACGTCGAAGGCGGAGAGGCCGAGGCTGCCACCGCCCAAGAACAAGCGTGTGTGGGCGAGCGTCGTGAACGGTGTGTCCGCTTCGGTAGGAGCGATGTTCGACGAGTTCGATCGGCGTGATCCCAAGCGAGCGCGGACGCCCGCGGTGCTGGTCGACGGAGAGCAGAACCAGCAGACCGCGATCCTCGACCATGCGCGAAGCCGCCAGCGGAGCGTTACCATCGTGCTCGATCTGATCCACGTCATCCATTACATGTGGCTCGCGGGCTTCGCGTTGTCTCGGCGCAAGGAGTCGGTCGCCGCAGAGTGGGTCGTCACGCATCTGCGCCTGCTCCTCTCCGACGGCCCCGCGGCGCTCATCGCTGCGACCGAGCGCGCCATCGTCGAGCAAAAGCTGACCAAGAGCGCGCGCAAGCAGGTCGATCGCGCGCTTGGGTACTTCCGCCGCAACGACACCTTCATGGACTACCCAGCCTTCCTCGCGGCGGGCGTTCCCATCGCGACCGGCGTGATCGAGGGCGCGTGTAGACACCTGGTCCAGGACCGCATGGGCATCACCGGCGCACGCTGGGATCTTCCCGGTGCCGAGGCCATCCTCAAGCTGCGCGCGCTCCACTCCAGCGGCGACTGGGACGACTACTGGCACTTCCACCAGCAACAAGAGGCGCTCCGCAACTATCCGAAAATGCTCGCGGCGGCGTAACCGCAAGCGCCCCAAGAGCCGCACCCTCATGAAATTGCTCGTGGTCGTGGAGACCTTGAACGGGATGGACATCGCCCGATCCATTGCGAGGACCTTCACCGCGCCCGAGCCGATTCCCAGGAGCCCGGAGAGCGCGCCGGCTCCGAACATGAGGCCGAATCCGGCGGGCACCCTGCGCACCAGGTAGGAATTGGGCCCCATCGGGGTGGGGTAGCTGCCGTCGAGGCGCAGGCGCATGGCGATCCGGTCGGGTGGGGCGTCCGCCGGCGGAGGGAGCAGCCGCCCCGAGAGGTACGCCGAGTGGAGCAGGACGAGGCCGAACACGACGGCGATGTACGATGTCGGGATCTTCGCAGCGAGGAACGCCCCGAACAGGGCGCCCGTCGTCGTCGCAATCTCGAGGAACATCCCGATGCGGATGTTGGAGAACCCCTCCTTGACGTACGCGACGGCCGCGCCCGACGAGGTGGCGATCACTGACACCAGCGACGCGCCGATGGCGTAGCGGATGTCGACATGGAAGAGCAGCGTGAGCAGCGGGACGATGACGACCCCACCGCCGAGGCCGGTGAGCGACCCGAGCAGGCCCGCTACGGCGGACCCCGCGAAGACGAGGGCGGTGAAGGTGACGTCGCTCATGCGGATTTGGTGCTCCGAGCGCGCGGGACGACGGGGTCACGCTTCATGATGACGCACGCCCGCCGGCTCTCGACGCCTCCACGTCTGCGACGAAGCGGGCATAGAACTCGAACCCTCCCGTATGGTACGGCTCGTTCTGGTAGCCGCTCTCCCGCGCCCTCTGCTTCTTCTCCAACTGCCGGAGGTGCGCGGCGTACTCCTCGCTCATGGCGAGCCCGAGCTCTTGGTAGACGTACGACACCGTGCCAGGAATGTCGGCGGTGAGCTGTCGATAAGAGACGGCGACGGACGGGTTCGTCACCGCGACGCGGCTCCAGAACTCCGCCATGCTCCTGCACTCGTTACGCCGGAATCCGACGTTCTCCTCGTGCCACCGCGGAAGGGTGGTCGGATCAATCCCGGTCTTCGTCATGGTCGAGGTCTTGGAGAGGTTGATGTACGAGTCGACGCACTCGTCCGGATCGCGCACGATGAAGATGAACCGCGAGCCCGGGAAGGCGCGGCCCATCATCTCGTAGAGCTCGATGCTCTCGTTCTCCTTGGTGAGCCAGAGGCGGTCCTGGCCGCGGTAGTACATCGCCTTCTCCACGACGCGCTTGAACACGTCGACCATCCGGGCGCGGTCGCGCTCGGGGAGGTGGGAGAAATCGGTGGTCTTGCCGAGCAGCTCGGGAAATGGGTACCGGCGGAAGACGAAATAGTGGTGGTAGAACCGCTCCTCGAAGAAGATGCCGTGCTCCTCGAAGCTGCCGAGGCGGTGCTCGTGCATCTTGCGGGCGACCCGCCCCTCTCTCGTGTTGGGCCAGTAGTGAACCTGCTCGATCCGGGAGCGCAGGTGGAAGAGGTCGATGAGCTTCCACAGGCAGATGCTCGGGTACCTCCACTCGAGGTGCTCGAGCGAGATGAAGGTCTGGTCGGCCGACAGCGTGCGATGGAGGAAGGTCGTGCCGCTCCGGGGCTGGCCGACCACGAAGACAGGGGATTCGACCTCGATCTTCCGGTAGCCCGGAAAGAGGACTTCGTCCATGAGCCAGAAGAACGAGAGCAGGGGGAACACGAGCAGGTCCTTGAACAGGTACCTGTAGAGGATGGCCCGCTGCCGGAACGTGATCGACCTCGCCGCCCTCACGCTGGCGAGCACCGCCCGGTAGGACGGCCAATAAGGGAACGGCGAGAGAGTCAGAAAGAGCAGGTATGCAGCGAGCAGGGCGACGATCAGGACGACTCCGGTGGTGCCCATGTGACGCTCACCTCCTTGATTTCTCACCCTTCTCGTAGCGCGCGCGTCGCGCCGTTCAACTGGGGTATCTCACGGATCGCAAATCTTGTGTCTCGTACTGCCATCCTCTCCACGCTTGCATCACGATGGGACGACGTCATGATGTCCTCATGTCACTGAACGCTGGCAGCGCTCTGCCGCTCTATGCTCAGCTCGAGACCGCGCTCGCCGCGGACATCGACGAGGGGCGGCTCGAGCCAGGCAGCCAGCTCCCGCCGGAGGAGAGCCTGATCCAGCGCTTCTCCGTCAGCCGCACGACTGTGCGCCAGGCGATCCAGCGGCTCGTCAGCCGGGGGCTCGTCGAGATCCGGCGCGGCAAGGGCACGTTCGTCGCGCCGCACAAGCTCACCCGGGAGCTCACGGCGCTCACTGGTTTCGTGGAGGACATGATCGCCGCCGGCCGGTGTCCGACGGCCCGGCTCGTCGACAAGAAGATCGTGACCGCCACGGCGATCGTCGCCCAAAAGCTCGCTCTCCGCGAGGGCGAGAGGGTCGTGCGGATCCGGCGCGTCCGCCTGGCGGACGGATCCCCCGTCTCGTTCGACGAGACCTACTTGCCTCGTCCTGTCGGCGACGAAATAATGAACGAGGATCTCGAGGCGGAGCCCATCTTCGCGCTGCTCGAAGGCAAGTGCGGCATCCCGCTGGTGGAGGCCGAGTACGGTCTGGAGGCCGTCGCGGCCGGGAGGACCATCGCGCGGGCCATCGGCGTCCGCGACGGGAGCCCGATCTTCCTGATCGAGCGAACCTGCTTCGCGGCCGACCACCACCCCGTCGACTACGAGAAGCTCTACTACCGCGGGGACCAGATCCGCTTCGTCACCAGGTTGCCTCGGCGCGTCCCGATCGGCGCGCGCGAGGGGGCGGGAGCGCGATGATCGCCGCGCACGGCCTGGTCCTCTTCGCGACTGGCCTGGTCGCCAGCGCCATCGGGGGCACGCTCGGCATGGCGGGCGGGGTCCTCGTCGTGCCCGCCTTGACCGCGTTCGGCTTCGACATCCGCACGGCCATTGCCGCGAGCATCGTGTCCGTGATCGCTTGCTCCTGCGCGAGCGCCGCGCCTTTCCTGCGGCGTGGGCTGACGAACATCCGGCTCGCCATCGTCCTGGAGCTCGCGACGACCCTCGGCGCGCTCACCGGCGTCTTCCTCGAGGGAGTGCTGCCCACCTCGATGTTGTTTCTCCTCTTCGCCGCGATCTTGCTCCTGTCCGCGCAACAAATGCTCGCCCGGCGGAACGACCCCGGCGGTACGGTCGGCGCTCCTCCCGACGGATGGGGGACGACCATGAGGCTTCACGCGAGCTACCCGGATCCGGCGACCGGCGCGCTCTCCCCTTACGTCGTCCAGCGCATTCCGACGGCCATGGCCTTCATGTACGGCGCTGGGCTCGTCTCCGCGCTCCTCGGCATCGGCAGCGGCGTCCTGAAGATCCCGGCCATGGACACGGCGCTGCGGCTCCCGCTCAAGGTCTCCTCCGCCACGTCGAACTTCATGATCGGGGTGACCGCCGCGGCGAGCGCCGCGGCGTACCTCGTGCGAGGCGATATCGTGCCAACGGTAGCGGGTCCCGTTGCGCTCGGCGCCGTCGTCGGGGCCGTCCTCGGAGCCAAGCTGCTCCTCGTCGTCCCGAGCCAGCGGATCCGCCTCTTGTTCGTCGTCGTGCTGGCGCTCCTCGCCATCCAGATGGTGCTCTCCGCGTTCGGCGTCCATCTCTTCGGAGCGCACCGATGAGCACCGAGCCGGCGCTGGCCCTGGATCGCCGGGTTGCCTCCCTTCTTCACGTGGGGACGTGGCTCGCGTCGGCGGTGATCGCCGTCGGCCTCGTGCTGCCCGCCGGCGCGGGGGTCGTGAAGGCCGGCATCGCGCTCTTCGTCGCGCTGCCCATCGTCCGCGTCACTGTCATGCTGGTCGACTTCCTCCGCCGGCGCGACTATCGCATCGCCACGATCGCGGCGCTCGTTCTGACCGTCATCCTCCTCGGGATCGCGCTCAGCCTGCGAATGAACGCCATCGGAGGCTGAGCAGAGTCGGGCTGCGTGTCTTTCCAGCCATGCGCACCTCGTGACCCTACGTGCGCGGCGCCCTCTTCGACTTGCGCCCTTGCCGGTACGGCGCGACCTGCGGGCTATCGATCTCGCGGTGCACGACGACCACGTTGCGAGCCGCCAGGTTCGCGACCTTTCCGGCGTTGGTCCCCAGGAGGTGGTCGATCCCGCTGTAGCCGTGGCTGCCCACCACGATCAGGTCGGCGTCGACCTCGTCGGCGGCGTCGATGATCGCCCGCCAGGGCTGGGTGGACTCGCGGACCATCGTCTCGATGCGAAGGCGGGGCGCCCGCGCCGCGAACGCCTGCAGGTCGGCCTCCGCCTTCTTCATGAGGTAGCCCGGCAGCCCGTCCCCTGAAGAGACGTGCGCGGCGGGCGGGAACTCGGGCGGCACGGAGACCGCGCGCATGAGGTGGATCGATGCTCCCAGCGACTCGGCGAGGCCCACCGCATATCCGAAGACCCGATCGGCCCGCTCCGAGCTGTCGAGCGCTACCAGCAGCTTGCGAATCATGCAGACTCCTCCGTCAGCGAGGTCGGCGCGGCCGCCTCCGGCTGCTCGCTCCGCCGAGCGAGGAACATGAAGATGGACGGCACCAGGAACAGAGAGAGGACGGTCGAGGAGAGCAGGCCGCCTACGACCGCGAGCGCGAGCGGCTGGTTCGCCTCCGTCCCCTGCTCCAGGCCCATGGCGGTAGGGATGAGGCCGATCACGGTGGCGAGGCTGGTCATCACGATCGGGGTGAACCGCGTCCGCGCGGCCCCGATGATCGCCTCCTCCGTGGAGCTGCCCTCCCCCATGCGGACGTTCGCGTCGTCGACGAGCAGGATGCCGTTGGAGACGGCGATGCCCACGACCATGAGGATGCCCATCAGCGCCGTGATCGAGAAGCCCTGCCGCGCCGCGACGAGCGCGAGGACGATGCCGACCAGGCAGACCGGGATCGTGAAGAGCATCACGAACGGGAGCCGGAGCGACTTGAACTGGATGGTGAGCAGGATGAAGACCACCATCACCGCCAGCGAGATCGCCGTGCCGAGCCCGCCGAACGTCGTCCGCATCAGGTCGATCTGCCCGACGAAATCGCGCGAGATCCCGCGCGTGCGCGGGTCGGCGTCGAGCTTCTTCTCGAGCTCGGCCGCGGCGCTGCCCACGTCCCGCCCCTCGGTCTGCATGTAGACCTCGGTGACGCGCTGCATGTGGTTCCGCTCGATGGCGACGGGGCCGGCGCTGCGCTGGATGTCCGCGTAGGCGCCGATCGTGATGACCTTGCCGTTCTTGGCGATGCGCGCCGGGAGCTGGGCGAGCGCGTTCTGGTCCGTCACGGATCGCTCGTCGTAGTAGGTGATGACGTAGTACGACTGGCCGTTGGCCGGGTCGATCCACACGCTCGGCGCGTTGATGTTGCCGAGCGTCGAGTCGAGCGTGGCCTGGGCCGCCTCGCGCGCCGTGAGCCCGACGATCCCGGCCTCCTCGCGCGTCGTGTCGACGTGGATCTCCGGGTATTCGGTCTGGAGGGCCACGCGGATGTCCCGCACGCCGCCGACCGAGCGCGCCACCTCCGCGACGGCGTGCGCCTGGTCCTCGAGCGCCTCCAGGTTCTCGTTCTTGACCTCGACGACGATGGGCGCGATGTACCCATTGGAGAAGACGCTGGCCACGAGCCCCCCGGGCCACTGCAAGAACTCCACGCCCGGGTACTTGTCCGAGAGCAGCTTCCGGGTCATGTCGGCGATCTCGCGCTGGGTGTGGTGGCGGTGCTCGGGGTCCGCCAGCGCGATCCGGATGAAGCCCATGTGCGGCCCGTCGTTCGGGCTCGTCATCGCGCTCCGCGCGTTCTCCGGCGCGCCGATGTTGGTCAGGACCAGCTCGACCTCGCCCTTGGGCAGATCGGCGGCGCAGGTCTTGGCCATGTCGTTGATGCGGCGCGAGGCCTCCTCGAGGCTCATCCCGGGCGCGAAGCGCACGTAGACGCGCTCCATCGACTCGTCGATCTCGGGGAAGAACGTGCTCGGCAGGTGCGTGGTCGCCCACACCGCGCAGGACGTGAGCGCGACGCACGCCGCGATGATCCCGAGGCGCGCGGGCAGCGCCGCGCGCAGCGTCCGGGCGTACCCCGCGGCGATGCCGTCGATGAGACTCTCCAGGGTCTTGGCGACGCGGCCGTGCTCGCCGTGCCCGAGGAAGTAGCGGCAGGCGACCGGCGTCACCCACATGCTCACGAAGTACGACGCCATCATGGCGACCGAGACCGTCAGCGCGAGGGGCGCGAAGAGCTTCTTCGCCAGCCCGTTGAGCAGGAGCACGGGCAGGAGCACGGCCATCGTGGTGAGCGTGGACGCGAGCACGGGCAGCGCGACGGCGTTCGCCCCCTGGAGCGCCGCCTGGTACGTGTCGAGGCCCTTCCGCTGGTGGCGGTGGATGGACTCGAGCACCACGACCGCGTCGTCGACGAGCCGGCCCATCGCGAGCGTCAGCCCGCCGAGCGTGAACGCGTTCAGCGTCTGGCCCGTGGCGGAGAGGACGATCAGCGTGATGGCGAAAGAGAGCGGGATGGCGATCGCGACGATCAGCGTCCCGCGGAAGCTCTGGAGGAAGATCAGGATGACGATCGAGATCAGGATGAGCGCCTGCACGATCTCGCGCTGGAGGCCCGTGTACGACGTGCGCACGAACGTGGACGCGTCGAACACCGGCTTCACCTGGAGCCCCTTCGGCAGGTCCTTGAGCCCGGCGACCGTCTTCTTCACGGCGTCGACGATGGCGAGCGTGTTGCCCCCGGGGACGCGCAGCACGTTGAGGTACACCGCGTCCTGCCCGTTCACGCTCACCGTCTGCGTCGGGGCGGCCCCGCCGTCCTCGACGCGCGCCACGTCGCGGATGAAGACCGGCGCCCCGTCGACCCGCTTCACGAGCGCGTCGCCGATGCGCGCCACGCGCTCGGGCACGGCGTTGGTGTAGACGTTCGCGTCGAAGGTGGGCGCGATGAACTCGCCCGAGGGCAGGAGGGCGTTGGACTGCGCGACCGCCGCCGCGACGTCGGCCGCGGTGACGCCGCGCGCCTGTGCCGCCGCCGGGTCGACCACGATGTTGATCTGCCGCTGCCGCCCGCCGTTGGGCGACGCGCTCGCGACGCCCGGGATGCCCTCGAGGAGCGGCTCGATGTTGTTCAGCGCGTAGTCGTAGAGCTGCGGCCCCGTGAGGCCCCCGCCGGAGACCGTGACCTGGACGACCGGCGCGTTGGTCGGGTCGTACTGCAGGACGAAGGGTGGGATCACGCCGAGCGACTTGGGCACGGCCGACATCGCGAACGCGACCTGCTGCTGGACGAGCGTCTGCGCCGAGTTGAGGTCGGTCCCCCAGCTCAGCCAGATGTAGGCGATGCTGAGGTTGTTGCGCGAGACGCTCTGGACGTGCTGGACGCCGGGCGTGGCGCTCACGTACTTCTCGATGCGCCACGTGAGGGTCTTCTCCACGTCCTTCGCGGCGAGGCCCGGCGCGAGCGTCCCGACGACGAGCACGGGCGGCGTGAGGTCCGGGAAGGTGTCGACGCTCATCTGCGGGGTGAGCACGCCCGCGAAGACCATCAGCGCGATGCCGAGCATGAGGCTCGCGAGCGGGTTCCGGAGCGAGAGACCCGTCACAGCGGCCTCCCGTAGCCGCCGCCGCGGTGGTCGCCGGACGCGTCGGGCTGCGGCATCGGCGGCTCGGGGGTCGGCTTCACGGCGTCGCCGTCCGAGAGGAGGGCGCGCCCCTCCGTCACCACGTTCGCGTGGGGCGGCAGCCCGGCGGGGTCCAGGTAGAGCCGGCCGGCGCTCTCCCCCACGATCGGCACTTCTCTGGCGTGCGCCTTGTCGCCCTCGATGACGAAGAGGTGGGCCTTGCCCCTGCGCACGGTCGCGGCGTACGAGGGCACCACGGTCGCGGGGACCGCCTTGCCGACGTCGAGCTTGACGAGCCCGGTCGTGCCGACCGGCATCGTCCGCTTGGGGTCGGGCAGATCGATCTCGAAGTGGATCGTGCGCGTGCGCGTATCGGCCCTCGGCAATCGCAGGGTGATCTTCCCCGGTACGGTCTCTCCGGTGGCGAGCACGTCGATGCTCACCTTCGTGCCCGGGGCGATGAGCTCGAAGTCCTTCTCCGGCGCCTCCGCGGACACCCGGATTGTGTTTCGGTCGACGACGGAGACGATGGTCGCGCCGGGCCGGACGAAGGCGCCCGGGTCAATCGCCCGGATGCCGATCTCGCCGGAGAATGGCGCACGCAGGATGCAGTCATTCACCTTCAGGGAGGCGGAGGTGAGCTTCGCCTTCGTCTCGAGCAGCTCGGCCTCCGCCGCGGCGCCCCTCGCGAGCTTCCGCTCCGCGTCGTTCTGCGCCGCGTAGCCGGCGTCTACCAGGCCGGCGACGCGCGACGCCTCGTCCTTCAAGGCGCGCTGCTGCTCGTCGACGGCGCGCGCCCGCATCGCGATGGCCTGGCTCTCGGTGTTCTCCTCCGCGCAGTCGAGCGTTGCGAGGACCTGGCCGCGGGCGACCGTGTCGCCCGGGCGGACGAGCACGGTGTCCACGTACGCCGAGACGAACTGGGGGCCCACGCTCGCCTCGATCCACGGATCGAGCGTCCCCACGTAGGAGCGGCTGTCGCGATACGTGGCCGGCTGCGCGTCGACGACCGACACGGGGCGCGGCGCGGCGCCGAGCGGGACCTTGTTCACGTCGCGATCGGCCCTCCAGATCAGCGCGCCTCCGATGAGCACGACGACGCCCGTGCCCGCGGCGATGACCGTCCACACGCGCTGCCGGCTCGGCGGTGCGCCGGGCTCGTTCGATGGGTTGGGAGACCCCTCCGTGCTCATATCGACCCTCCGCGGCTAGCAATAAGCCAGCCAGGCGCTGCTACGGAAGCCCAACTGCAAACCGGCCACGTGGATTCGGAATCCCTCCGTGGGCTCGGGAAAATTTCCGTGGGCGCCGTCACGGCATCCGCTCCGCCGGCCGGCGGCCGATCAACGCTTGCTTGCAGACGGCCTTCCCGAGCCGGTCGTCGTACCCGTCGCACGACTCCTGGTAGGTCACCTGCTCGCCGCACCCTTCGACGACGATCGGGCGATCACCATAGACGATGGTCTCGCGCGGGTACATCGACACGATCGCCACGGAGGGGCAGCGGAGGTCGTGGGCAGCGCTGGTTCTCGCGACCCTCGTCGCGAGGTCCTCCTCGTCGGCGACGCCACCCGAGGCGTGGAAGGTCTCTCCCGTATCCGCGACGACGTAGATCGACGCGCACCCGCCGCCGCACAGGAGCACCGTCAGGCACGCGAGCGCGCGGCCGGCACGCAGGAGCTTCGCGGGATCGAGGGTCCCCACGGGGTGCCTCGTCATCGCTGCTCGTCGAACGGCTCGCGCACCCAGTAGGTCGTCGCCGCGCACACGAGCGCCGCCGTGCTCGCCGCCACGATGGAGAAGAGGCCACGCATCGGGCACCTCGCCGAGCAAGGCTCGGGCCAGGCCCGCTCTGCGGCGTTTTCCGGGAGAGAGCCGCCGTCGCTGCCGGGAATTCTTGAGTGTCGCACGGAAGAAATCCGTCGCCCCGCGCCCGTCCTCGTTGATGGCCACCGTTCCCTGTCCACGGCCGGCGCTCGGTGCTCACGGCCATCGCCCCGTGCTTACGGCCATCGCCCCGTGCTTACGGCCGGCGCTCCGTGCTTACCGCCATCGCCCCGTGCTTACCGCCATCGCCCCGTGCTTACGGCCATCGCCCCGTGCTCACGGCCGGCGCTCGGTGCTCACGGCCGGCGCTCCGTGCTCACGGCCGGCGCTCGGTGCTCACGGCCGGCGCTCGGTGCTCACGGCCGGCGCTCGGTGCTCACGGCCATCGCTCCGTGCTCACGGCCATCGCGCCGCTGCTTACGGCCATCGCCCCGTGCTTACGGCCATCGCCCCGTGCTTACGGCGATCGCCCCGTGCTTACGGCGATCGCCCCGTGTTTACGGCCGGCGTCTCCTGTTCACGGCCGGCGCGCCGCTGCTCATGACCGCCGGCGCTCTGTACACGGCTCACATTTTCGATTCAAATCGGCACCTGTTCGTGTTACCGTCGTAACATCTTACTTGTGTGAACGAAGCTGCACGCGGTGTATGTGAACATCGGCTCACAGCGCCCTCCAATATCGCGGTTTTTGCCGCAAAATGCCGGTGGCGTATACCTTGCTGTTGCATGGGTCCGGGAGGCAAGAGCCTTCGCGGAGGATCCCATGAGCAGCAACAGTACGCAGAAGAGACCAAAGGCCGAACGCGCGGCCGACAAGGTTGACAGCGCATCGCGCATCTCGCGGGCGGAGCACGTCGGCACAGTGGGTCCGACGAGCCCGATCTGGCAGGCGCAGCCGACGATGCAGGACCTCGGCAAGCAGCTCGTCAGCGCCGGCACCACGCTGTCGCAGGACGACACGGGGGTGATCAACGCCGAGGCCGCGCTCGCTGCGGCCCGTACCAAGCGCGACGCCAACGTCGTCACCTACGACGCCGTGTACAACGCGTACGCCGCCGGCGCCGAGCACTTCTCCGCCACCCCGGCCGACCTCCAGGGGCTCGGCATGGCCCTCGCGTCCGAGACCTCGTTCCCCTTCGCCGCCCCGCTCGGCATCGGGACGAAGCTCGATCCCAAGAAGGGAGTCCTCACGATCAACGTGCAGTGCGCGCCCGGGCTGCACCACTGCCGCATCGAGATCGCCTCCGACCAGGCGATGACCCAGAACGTCAAGCAGCTCCCGGGCTACGGCGCCCGCCAGTCCGTGACCGGCCTGGCCGCGGGGACCTACTGGGTCACCGCCGCCCACGTCCGCGCCACCGAGACGAGCGCCGTCGTGGGGCCGGTCTCGGTCATCGTGAAGTAGCGGGCTCGCGGAGCGCGGACGACGCCGGAGCTCGTCGGGAGGACGCCGGCGAGGATGCCGCCCGTCGCCTTCTGGTGCGCGGCGTCGAGCTGCATCGTCACGATGGGGTGTTGGATTTCGAGGCTCAGCGTCACCCCGAGCGCCATGATCGGGACCATGAGGGGCTGGCCGGGGCCAGACACCCACGAGAGGGGGTTATCGCTCGCGCCGGGCCCGAGCACCGGCAGCTTCCGCGGCGCGGCAGAGGCGCTCCGGATCCCACATGGGCGTCGACGAGGACTCGAGCCTCGTCGCGCGCAAGCTCGCGAGCGCGGACCATCGGTGCTGCGCGAGCCCGGAGTACCTCGCGGAGCGCGGCGCGCCGCGGACCCCGGAGGACGTGGGCGCCCATGCGTGCGTCGTGTACGGGGAGGGTCGCCAGGCCACGTGGCGCTTCGAGCGTGGCGACGAGGTGAAGCGCGTCGCGGTCCACGGGCGGATGAGCTTCAACTCGTTCCTCATGGCGCACGAAGCCGCGCTCCGCGGGGTCGGCGTCGCGTCGCTCCCGACGTTCCTCTGCGGCGACGACATCCGCGCGGGGCGGCTCGTGTCGCTCTTCCCGGACTGGCGCGTCAACCGCACCGAGATGCGCATCGTCTACCCGAGCAACCGATACCTCGCGCCGCGCGTCAGGCTCTTCGTGGATGCTCTCATCGAGGGGTACAACACCTCGGTCGAGAGGGCCCGCATGCTCGACTGCTCGCCGGCCGCAGGGCCGTCGGTCGCGTCGAAGACGCGCGCCCCGACGAAGCCGAAGCGGACGAAGCGACGCGCGTGATCCCCCGCCCCTGCCCGCGGTGACCGTCCGCGCCGCCGAGCTGGCGGCGGCGTACCGGTTCGGTATTCAGGGGGGCTCCGCCGCGAGGGCATGGCGGCGGCAGTGGCGGCGCCGCCCGGGGTCTGCTTGGATCGACGCCGCGCACAGAATGGACGATCCCGAACTCGCCAAGACGCTCGAACGCTTCCGCGCGGACAACCCGGAGCTCGCGCGGACCCTGGTCAAGGAGCCGCGAAAGACGGTGGCGCCGGGTCGCGCGCCCGACGCGCGCGCGGCGGCCGCGCTCGAGGAGCTGCGCGCGCTGGGCGCCTCTCTCCATGGGCGCATCGCCATGGGACACACGCTCGGCGAGGGGGGCATGGGCATCGTGCACCTCGCGACCCAGGCGACGCTCGGCAGGCACGTGGCGGTGAAGACGCTGCGCGCGGGCGTGGGCGACGTCGAGGCGACGCTGCGGATCCTGCGCGAGGCGTGGGTCACGGGCGCGCTCGAGCACCCGAACGTGGTCCCGGTGTACGACGTCGGCGTCGACGCCGACGGGGCGCCCGTGATCGTCATGAAGCGGATCGAGGGCCGCGAGTGGGCGGAGCTCGTGCACGACCCGGCGGAGATCGCGCGGCGCTTCTCCGCGCTCGACACGCTGGAGTGGAACCTGCGAACGCTCGCGAGCGTGTGCAACGCGGTGCACTTCGCGCACAGCCGCGGCATCGTGCACCGCGACCTGAAGCCGGAGAACGTGATGATCGGCGCGTTCGGCGAGGTGTACGTGCTCGACTGGGGGATCGCCGTCAGCACGCGCGACGACCCGAGCGGGCGGCTGCCGCTCGCGATCGACGCGACGGAGATCGCGGGCACGCCCTGCTACATGGCGCCCGAGATGCTCACGGGCGGCGGGGCCGCGCTCTCCCCCCGCACGGACGTCTACCTGCTCGGCGCGATCCTCTACGAGATCTTCGCGGGCGCGCCGCCGCACGACGGGCCGACGACGGAGGCGTGCTTCGCGAGCGCCCTCCGATCGAAGCCGAGCTTCCCGGCCGGCTTCCCGGCCGAGGCGCGCGCCATCTGCGAGAAGGCGATGCGGCGCGATCCGGCGGAGCGCTACGCGAGCGCCGAAGACCTCCGGGTCGCGATCGACGACTACCTCCAGCACCGCGGCTCTCGCAAGCTCGCCTCGGACGCCAAGCGGAGCCTCACCCGCCTCCTCCACGTGATCGAGTACGAGCCGCCCGGCGAGGATCGCGCGCTCGCCGTGTTCAACCTGCTCGGCGAGTGCCGCTTCGGCTACCGCGCCGCCCTCTCGGCCTGGCCCGAGAACCAGGGGGCGCGGATGGATCTCGACCGCGCCCTGCTCGCCGTGATCGAGCACGAGCTGCACCTCGGGGGACGCGAACGCGGCGGCGACGCTCCTCCGCGAGGTCTCGGCGCCGCCCCTCGGCGTCGCCGCGCGCGTGGAGGAGGCCGTGCGTACCCGCGCCGAGCAGGACGAGCGGCTCCGCCGGCTGGAGGTCGACCACGATCCGCGCGTCGGGACGCGCACGCGCATGTTCATCATGACCGTCTTCGGCGTGACGTGGACGCTGATCCCCGGCGCCGGCTGGGCGCGCGGCGAAGGGACGTCGCACGCGATCAACGCGCTGGCGTCGGCGGGCTTCCTCGCGGTGGGCCTGGCGCTCTTCGTCTGGGCGCGGGAGACGCTGACGAAGACGCGCTACAACCGCCGCCTCGCGCTCACGCTGGGCGTGCAGCTCGTCGTCCAGATCCTGCTCAGCGCCGGCGCCCTTCTGGCCGGGCTCTCGCCGGAGTACGGGCTCGCCCTCCACCTCCTGACCTGGTCGCTCTCGCTCGCGCTGGTCGCCGTGTGGGCGGAGCCGTGGTTCGCGGTCCCGTCCCTCGTCTGCGGGCTGTCCTTCCTCGTCGTCTCGGCCCGCCCTGGCCTGCTCTACCCGCTGATGATGGTCGACAACCTGACGCTCACGGTGCTCGTCGTGCGGCTGTGGTTCCCGCGCGGCGACATCGTGAAGATCAAGGAGCGCCGCGACGCCCTCCGCCGCCGCGCGCGCCGGTGGCTCGAGGACACGTACGCGACCGACGCCGAAGGCGACGGAGATCGCTGACTCGGCCGTGGGCCCGCAGTGGTGTAACCTCGACGCGTGCACGTAGCCGCCCTCACCGAGCTCGCCACGCCCATCGAAGCCGAGGCCGTCGCGCTGGCGGCCGACCTCGGCATCACCGCGTACGAGGTGCGCCTCAAGCTGGTCGTCGGCCTCCCGGCGATCGTGCTGCTGTCCGCCGATCCGGCGCCGGCGCGCGCGCTCGTGGCCAAGATCCGCGCCCGGGGCCACGGCGCCCTGCTCTGCGACGCCGCGGAGGTGGCGCCGAGCGGCGCCATGGTGCCGCTGCGCCGGTTCACCTTCGAGCCCGACGCCCTCGTCGCCCCCGACGTCCCCGATGCGCGCCTGCCCTACGACGACATCCTCGGCATCTTCCGCGCGTCGCACGAGGCGCGCAACGAGACGCTGACCCAGAGCACGACGAAGGAGCTCAGCGCGGGGCGAGCGCTGCTCAGCGGCGGCGTCCTGATCACCAAGAACGTCACCCGCGAGGAGAAGACCATCACCCACGAGCGCGAGCAGGTCTGCTACCTGTTCCGCGCCGGGGGAGACACGCCCTGGCTCCTCCGCGAGCGGGGCACGCACTACGCCGGCCTGGGCCCCGAGGCCGGCCCGTCGAGCGCGCAGAACTTCGTCGCGACCATGGCGCGCCTGCGCAAGCTCGCGCCCGGCGCGGTCTACGACGAGCGGCTGATGAACCCGCGCAACGCCCCGCGCCAGCCGACCCGCACCGGGAGCGGCAGCTCGGAGACCGTCGGGGTGTCGTCGGCGAGCGGGGTGGATTTCATCGCCCACCTGATGGCCCTGTGGGTCCGCGGCGGCGGGCGGATTTGACGCCGGTCGTCGAGGCGTAGGCTGGAGAGAGCGCGCGAATGCTGATCTTCCTGTTGCACCCGGATCACAAGATCGACTTCATCTTGGCGCCCGTGAAGGGTGTCTACCTCGACTACGACAAGGCGTTCCCGCCGATCGACAAGGTGGTGCCCGTCGTCGTTCCATGGTTCCAGATCCAGCCGGACCCGGAGAAGTTCGCCGCCCTCCTGCTCCAGTTCGCCGCCGGCGATCCGGTCTGCCAGGCGCTCGCGGCGCGGGCCTCCGAGCAGTGGAAGGTGGACTTCTCCATCGGCAAGGACGTGTTCGTCACGCCCTCCGTAGAGGCGCACTACCTGAAGCAGCTCCGCAACTGGCTGAGCCCGCTCTCCGGCAACCTCGGCCGCGTCGAGGCGCACTTCAACGACGTCGACGAGGCGTACGACAAGGTCTGGAAGAAGTTCAACGTCCTCGGGGACATGAAGAAGGTCGCGAGCGACAAGTTCTTCTCGCTCGAAGCTCGCGGGCCGGCGGGACCGCGTGCAGATCTACCGCTCGATGACCGAGGCCGCGCGCGCGATCGTCGGCGAGGTGACGACCTGGCCCTCGCGCCAGGTCGAAAAGCTCGCGATGCTCCGCCTGATGAGGAGCCCGGGGCTCATGGCGCTGCAGCGGCGCATGCTGAGCGTCATCGTCGACGAGCGGTGGACGGAGAAGCTCAACCTCACCAATTACAAGAAGTTCGCTGCGTGGGAGTACCTGCCCTACTACCTGCGCGGCAAGGTGTCGGAGAAGGTCGACGACGGCGTCGCGGCGCCCCGCGTGCTCGGCGCCCTCCACGACTGCCTCGCCGAGGAGGAGGACACCCGGAAGTACGTCGACAAGAGCGCGATCGCCGCGTTCATGAAGCTCGAAGACGGCAAGGAGTACGCGCGCTGGCGCCTCCTCCCCCCGCTCATCCGAAACCAGGTGATGCTGAGCGACCTCGCGCGCCTCCTCCCCTTCGGCAAGCAGGAGTGCTCCCACGTCCGCTTCCAGTTCCCGCTGAAGGCTCTCGATGGGCTGCCCTCGCTGGTCAACTTCGCGGGCTGGCCCGCGGAGGTGGTCGTGCACAAGACGGCGAACCCGCAGGATCCCGGGAGGGCCTTCCCCTTCGCGTCCGGCTGGTCGAGGAACGAGGTCTGCCCCAGCGTCATCTCCTCCCGCCTCGTGCTCGCGCCCCTCTACGCGGGCACCTCGGGGCACTCCCAGGGCCGCATCCTCTCGTGGCGCAAGGTCCAGTCGAAGAACCTGGAGGACGTCCCCGTGGGCCTGGTCATCGCGGCCGGATACTCCGTCCTCTGGAGGCTCTACTACGACAAGCGCGTCAGCGGCTTCCATACGCTCTTCGAGGCCCTCCAGAGCGCCTTCGTCGACGAGGTCTACAAACCCGGCAAGGTCGTCCCCTTCAAGGACGACGCCATCTTCGACCTCCTCCTGAAGGTCACCGGACCGAGGAGCATCGATGTCCGCGCCTTCTGGGTCGAGTGCCTCAAGGCCTTCGGCAGGCCCGGCCCGGCCTTCGCGGCCGCTCACAAGGTCAGCCTCGCAGAGGAGCGAGACGTGACGATGAAGGCCTTCCCGGGCACCGTCATCCCCCACTGGGGGGAGACCGAAGATCCGAGCGCCACCGCGCCCGAGGTCGCCGTCTGGACGGGCACCTCCAACCGCAAGGCGTACGACGAGTGGATGCTCCTCCTCGCCGCGGCCACTCCCCTCCCCCCGGACGACGACGACGACTTCTGACGCAGATCGTGGTCCGTACGCCGCGAGCCGGAATGGAAACCGGAGCATCGGGCGTTGACGGTGCGACCTCTCTTCCACGGACCGTTCGCCATGCTTCGACTCGCGCTGCCCCTCCTCGCCGCCACGCTCTGCGCCGCCTCCTGCGACCGGAGCACGTCCGGGCCCTCGCCGGCGACGACCGGGGAGGCGGCCACCACCGCATCGGCCTCCGCCCAGACGCCCGCGCCCCCGCCGGCGCGTCCCCCGCTCCCGACGCGCGAAGGCAGCACCATCGCCCGCGCCCCGACGGACGACGCCCTCTACGTGGCCGACGAGGACCACGGCGTCGTGCGGCGGATCCCCCTCCCGTTCGACGCGGTCCTGAGCCCGCCGCCGGGCGTGTCCTCGGCCGGCGTCGTCGACGTCCCGATGCCCGGCCTCCCCGCGCAGGTTCTCCCGCTGCACGATTGGGTGCTCGTCACCGTGCGCAGCGAGGGCGGCAAGCCGCCCGCGAAGCCGCCGGAGGGCTCCAAGGAGAGCCGCATCCCCACGTCGCCGACCGGCTCCGGCCTGCTCCTGATCCTCAGGCCGGACCCTGCCGCCGGGCTGGTCGAGACCGCGCGCGTGGCGCTGCCGCAGGACGCCTGGGGCATCGCCGTCACGCCGGACGAGAAGACCGCGCTCGTCAGCTCCGCGTGGACGCACCAGGTGTCCGCGATCGATCTCGCGTCGGCGAAGAAGCTCTGGTCCATCGACGTGCCGCGCGAGCCCCGCGCCGTCGTCGTGCGCCCCGACGGCGCCTCCGCGTACGTCACGCACCTCGCCGGCGCCTCGATCACGCGCATCGACGGACTCGCCGGCGAGCCCAAGGTGCACGCCGTCACGCTGCCGGCCTCGCCCCTGCGCGCGCCCTACGGCAAGACCCTCGACGCCTCGCTCGCGTACGCCGCGGCGCTCTCGCCGGACGGCCGCCGCTTCTACGTCGCGCGCCACGCCCTCGGCGCGCTCGGCGAGGCGGCGTGGTTCGGCGCGGCGACGGTGGACGTGCTCCTCACCGCGGACGACACGCCGCTCGCGCCGCGCCGCGAGCCCGGGCCTCTGCGCGTCGAGGCGCCCATCGCGCAGCAGCTCTCGGGGATGTCGCAGGAGTCGGCCGGGAGCTTCCCGCGTGTCTCCCAGGCCCCGTTCGCCGAGCCGCGCGCGATGGTGTACCGGAAGCGCACGCGGACGATCCTCGTCGCGAGCGAGGGCACGAATCAGGTGATCGAATTCGACGCGCGCGCGGTCGATCCCACCATGCTCGTGGAGCGGCGCATCCAGATCGGGCCGGGAAGGATCACCTCATCCCCGTCGCCACCTCCGGCGGCGCGCCGAGCGGCCTCGCGCTCTCCGCCGACGAGTCGACCCTGTGGGTCTTCTGCCGCGCCACCTACGACGTCGTGCAGGTGCGCCTCGACGAGCGGGTGGTGGAGAAGGCGACCGCCCGGCTCAACCTCGCCGGCGATCTGCTCGGCGAGCCCGACGGCAAGGGCCGGCGCATCTTCTACGACGCGACCGACGGCATCACGAGCGGCGGCGTCGCGTGCGCCGGGTGCCACCCCGAGGGGCGCGACGACGGCCACGTGTGGCACGAGGCGAGGTTCGCGACGAAGCGCGGCGGCGGCCGCGAGGCGACGAACTTCCTCGGCGACGGCGACGAGGCCCCGCTCGAGGAGACGAAGGCCGTCGGGTACGCCCGGCAGACACCGATGCTCGCCGGGCGCGTGTCGGCGGCGGGCCCCTACGGGTGGCACGCCGAGAGCGCGGACCTGGTCGCGCGCCTGAAGGACGGCTTCGGCCTGCACCGCTGGGGGCCCAACGATCCGGAGTACGGCCAGGGCGAGCTGATCGGACGCGCGCAGTACCTCGCGCCCTTCCTCCGTCACGGCCTCGTGCCGCCGCCGCGCGACGTACACCCGCTCACGCCGGAGGAGGCGCGTGGAAAGGAGATCTTCACGAGCGAGCGGGCCAGGTGCGCCAAGTGCCACGTGCCGGAGACCGAGTACACCGACCGCGTCGCGTACCCGCTCTCGCCCGCCCTGCCGCCGACCACCGGGTTCGAGGAGGAGAAGGCGCGCGAGTTCAAGACGCCCTCGCTCCTCTTCGTCGGCGGCACGCCGCCCTACTTCCACGACGGCCGCTTCTCCACCCTCGAGTCGCTCCTGGAGCTGAACGGCGACCGCATGGGACACACGAGCCACCTGTCACGCGAGGACAAGGCCGCCCTCGCCGCCTTCCTGAGGACGCTATGAACCGACCCTCCCCTGCCCTCGTCGCCGCCGCCGCAGGCATCGCCGCGCTCGCCGCCTTCGGCCTGCGGCCGGCCCCGGCCGCCGCGCTCACGGACGCGGACGCCGGCGTGCTGCCGCCCTTCGACGCCGCGCCCTTCGCCGAAGAGAAGACGCCGATGCCGAAGGCCGAGGACTGGAAGCCCGCGACGCCCGTCGCGCTCACGTCGGCCCTCCCGCGGGCGTGCAACGCGTACCGGGTGCGCGAGTGGGTGAAGATCCACTGCTCGGATCGCGCGACGAGCTCCTCGCGCTGCTCGGCGGAATCCGCGAGGGTGTGGGGCTGTTCCTCGTCCCCCCCGCTCCGGCGACATGGCCCCGATGGGCGGCGACATCGTCTTCCCCGTGCGCCGCGGCGATCGCCGGATGATCGAGTGGTCGACGTTCGGCGACAGTTACGAGGGCGTCGGGACGCCCGAGCTCGACTTCATGATCTCCGAGTCGTGGGCGCCCGAAGACCCGGGACCGATGATCGTCGCCCGCTGAGTCGCGTCAGGAGCCCTGTCATGATCCGATCCGTCGCCCTCGCGTGTCTCCTCGCCCTCTCGGCCTGCGCCGCCGGCGCCGAGCCACCGCCCGTCCCGCCGGCGAGCCCGCCTCCGCCTCCCGCCCCTGCCCCGCCAACCTCCGTCGCCGCCGCTGCGCAGCCGGCCGCGCCAGCGGAGGCCGAGCCCGCGGCCCCTCCGCCCCTCGAGATCGCGTACCCCTTCACGGGAATCGCGACCATCCCGGACGACTGCGCCGAGCCCAGCGTCACGCTCACGACCGCGCCGAAGAAGATGGGCTGGGGCTACGACTGGACGTGGACGCGCCAGGCCCTCCTGGCGAATCCCCAGTTCCAGATCGTCGACTGGCCGGGCAAGCCGGAGAAGCCCATGCAGATCCGGCTCGACATGTACGAGATCCCGGAGGGCTTCGCGCTCGTCGCCGTGTGCCACGACGGCGCGACCTGCAACAAGCTCGCGGCCATGTACCGGAGCACGGTGCAGACGTGCAATCCCCAGCTCCACTGCGGCGCGCTGCCCATCGCAGGCGCGCCGCGGAGGAGCGCGCTCGTCCCTGCGGACGGCCAGTGGCTCCCGCTCGACGAGGCCAACGTCGTCGGCCGCTGCGCGCGCATCGGCGTCTGCCTGCGCGTCGAGCACGAGCGCTTCCGCGGCAACCCGGGCGTGGCCTGCCAGTCGGCGCCGGCGCAGTTCAAGGTCGACTGCGCCCGGAAGCCGACGTGCGGCGAGGTCGTGCAGTGCCTGCGGTGACGGGGAGGGTCACCCCGCCGGGACGAGCGCGAGCAGCGCCTTCGCCGCGGCCTTCTTGTCGACGACGAGCACGGCCCTCACCATCCGCGGGCTCCCGAAGAGCGCGCTGCCCAGCGCCTCGCCGGGGACTTGCAGCCGGCACGCGAGGAGGCGCTGCGCGTACCGGGCGAGGAGCGCGTCGCAGTCGCGGTAGAACCGGGTGCTCCCGTCGTCGGCCAGGAAGAGGATCCGCGAAGCGCGGGCGTTCTGCGGGCTCTCGGGCGCTTTCTTCTGGAGCGCGTCCAGCCCCTTCTGCTCGGCGGCGAGCTTCTCGGCGCACGCCTCGAGCCCCTGGCAGGCGTGCCCGGCGGCGACGGCGGCGCGCAGCTCGGCGGCCAGCGCGTCGGTCATGGGCAGGGTCGCCGCCTGGTTCTTGCCGCCCTCCCAGAGCGGCCGCGCGCTCGTCGCGAGCAGGCTCGCCACTGCGTCGTGGCGGGGATCGGCGGCGACGTCCTTGGGCAGCTTGAGCATGGGTGCGCCAGTTTACCACTCACGCAGGCGTACGACCGACAAGCGGGTTGGGGTAAGAACGACCCTGCCATGAACACCACCCTCGCCGCCCTCCTGTTCCGCGCCTCCGAGGTCCCCGAGCGCGCCCTCTCCCGGGGCTTCGCCGTCGCGCTCGCCGGCTGGGACGTGCCCGCTCCACGCCTCGGCATCGCAGCGCTGCCGGGCGCCCCCGGCTGGAGCGCAGCGTTCTACACGAGCGGGACCGGCCAGGGCGAGGACGAGCTGGAGCACGTCGTGGAGCTCTTCGAGGACGAGCTGTCGCCCGCCGTGGCCGTGCTCGATGCGGCCGTCGAGATGGGCGCGCCCGCGCCGGAGGCGACCGTCCTCACGCTCGTCCGCTCGGAGGACGTGCTCCACGACGAGGCGTGGCGCTTCACGGCGCAGGGCTTCGAGCGGCGCTTCGTACGCGAGGGTGACGCCGGCATCGAGGCCGGCGTCGAGACGCCCTCCGGCTGCGACGTCACCGAGGTGACGATCGATTCCCCGAGGACGCCGGGGAGATCGAGGAGCGTGCCGCCGTCGAGCGCGCCGTGCGGCCGCACCGGGGATCCGGCTTCCTGTCCGCCGCGCTCGGCTTCCCGCTGCTCCCCGCGCTGATGGGGGCGCTCTTCGCGGTCGAGCGCCGCCTCGACGTTCGCCTGGTCGAGCCCGATCCCGCGTCGATCGCCGCCGAGGTCAGCCTGCTCTGCCGGGTCCTCGGGCGCGTCGAAGGCCGCGGCTCCGTCACTGCCCCGACGTCGATCTCGGGCGTGACGCAGCCGGCGCAGCACGCCGCGTTCGTGGGCGCGTACGACTGGGCAGACCCGAGAGACCCGCGTGACGTCTTCCGCGAGCTGGCGATCGGTGCGATCGAGGGCACGCTCCGCTTCCTCCGCGCGGAGGAGCTCGCCGCCCTCGAAGGCGTGCCCGTGTGGTCTGCCGCCGCAGGCGCAGGCCTCTACCCGGTGGCCAGGCTGCTCGGCTCGGCGCTCGGCGGGAGAGGCGAGGATGCCACCGTCGCGCTCGCGGCCGACGGCGAGCGGCTCGCCCTGGTGCGCGCCGGGGGACGGATCGAAGCCGCGGGGCCGACGTTCGGTGAGCTGCTCCGCTACCTCTCCCTGGGCTGGTCGCACCGCAGCGACGCCGAGGAGGACCTCATCGGCGCGCTGATGCTGCGCGCCCGGCTTCGCTGCGAGAAAGGCTGACGTACCAGGGGGACGCGGCCGCCTGGACATTCGCGGCTGGCCATCGTAGCAGGCGCGTCATGCGCCACGTCGCCGTCCTATCGCTGATCCTCCTCGGTGCTTGCGCGGGGAACCCGGAGCCGGTCGCGCCTGTGCCCGCCCCCACGCCGGCACCCGCGCCTGTGCCCGCCCCCGAGCCCGTGGCCAAGGCACCGGCGCCGGTGCTGCTCTCCGCGGACACTCCCGAGGCGACGCCCGCAGGGGCCGCGTTCAACGGGCCCGCCGGGTGGACGTTCGCGACGGACGCGGGCCGCGCCGTGCTCACCGGCCCCGAGCCCGATCTGCAAATCGCGATCGTCGACGCGGCGGCGACCAAGGCCGACGACGCCGTGGCCGCCGCGTGGGCGGCGTTCCATCCGGGCTTCAAGTGGCCGCTCAAGGTCGTGAACGCGCGGCCCGGCCGCCACGGGTGGGAGGAGCGCCGCGACTACGACTACGAGACGTCGCCCGACGAGAAGCTCGTGATCTTCGCGCGCGCCGTACGCAAAGGGAACGCGTGGACCGTGCTGCTCATCAAGGGCGGCGAGGCGTCGGTCGACAAGCGCGGAGCCGCCGTGGGGCGCGTCTGGGAGAGCTTGCGCCCCGCCGGCTACACGCGCGAGACGTTCGCCGGCAAGGTGCCGCACAAGCTCGACGCCGACCGGATCAAGCAGATCGTCGACGCGATGGACAGGGCGCGCGACAAGGCGGCGATCCCGGGTGTGGCCCTCGCGCTCGTGCAGGACGGTAAGGTCGTGTTCGAGGGCGGCCTCGGCGTGCGCGAGCTCGGCAAGCCCGACAAGGTCGACGCGCACACGCGGTTCATGATCGCGTCGAACACCAAGGCGCTCACGACGCTGCTGCTCGCGAAGCTGGTCGACGAGGGGAAGCTCACGTGGGAGAGCCAGGTCACGAGCCTCTTCCCCAGCTTCAAGCTGGGGGACGCTTGCGACGACGCGCGAGGTGCGCGTCAAGCACCTCATCTGCGCGTGCACCGGGCTGCCGCGGCAGGACCTCGAGTGGCTCTTCGACTTCGAGAAGCAGACGCCGCGGTCGGAGCTCGACGTGCTCGCGACGATGCAGCCGACGACCAAGTTCGGCGAGACGTTCCAGTACAGTAACCCGCTCGCGTCGGCGGCGGGCTTCATCGCGGGCTACGTCGTCGATCCGAAGAAGGAGCTCGGCGCGGCGTACGACGCCGCGATGCAGTCGCGCGTCTTCGGCCCGCTCGGCATGACCGAGACGACGTTCGACTTCGCGCGTGCGACGAAGGCCGATCACGCGATGGCGCACGAGTACGACGTCGACGGCAAGACCGCGATCGCGGTGATGGATCTGAACCGCTCGATCATCACCGCTCCGGCCGGCGGGGGCCGCCTGGTCGACCGTGCACGACATGGCGAAGTACGTGTCGATGGAGCTCGGCCGCGGCCTGCTCCCGAGCGGCAAGCGCTACGTGTCGGAGGATGCGCTGCTCGCGCGGCGCAAGCCGCAGGTGACCATCGGCGAGTTCGCGACCTACGGCATGGGGCTGGTGGTCGACACCGAGTGGGGCGTGCCGGTGGTGCACCACGGCGGCGACATGATCGGCTTCCACAGCGACATGTTCTGGATCCCCGACGCGAACGTGGGCGGGGTGATCCTCACGAACGGGCCGGGCTGGCTCATCCGGCGCGCGTTCCTCCGCAAGACGCTCGAGGTGCTGTTCGATGGGCAGCCCGAGGCCGAGGAGGACGCCGCGGGAGCCATCGCCGAGACCAAGGCGCAGCTCGCCGCCGAGCGCCCGAGGCTCACGATCCCGCCCGACCCCGCCGTCGTCGCGAAGCTGGCGAAGCACTACAAGAGCCCCGCGCTCGGCAACATCACCGTCACCGTGAGCGGCGGCGCGTGCACGTTCGCCTTCGGGGGCTGGAAGAGCGCGATGGCCACGCGAAAGAACGACGACGGGACCATGTCGATGGTGACAATCGCGCCCGGGGGCCGACGGCTTCGGCTTCGTCGTCGGCGCGCGCGAGGGGAAGCGGGTGCTCGTCGTGCGAGACATGCAGCACGAGTACGTCTTCACCGAGGCGGAATGAGGCTCGCCCGCGCCTCTGCCCGAGGGCAGAGAGCGCTGGATCTCGACGGCGGGCGGCAGACCTCCTATCTGCACCCTCGTGCCGCCGTCGTCCCACTACCACCCCGACCCGCGCTTCCTCGACCTGGGCGAAGGCTTCGCCGATGTCGTCGCCCCCGCCCGCTTCCCGCGGCACACGCTGCGCTTCCGTAACCAGCGCTGGGCCGAGCGGGTAGGCCTCGGGGCGCTCGACGACGGCGAATGGGAGCGCGCCTTCGCCCGCTTCGAGCCCCTGCACGAGAACCTCCCGCGGCCGCTCGCGCTCCGGTACCACGGCCACCAGTTCGGCGTGTACAACCCGGGCCTCGGCGACGGGCGCGGCTTCCTCCACGCGCAGCTCCGAGATCCAGACGGGCGCCTCCTCGACCTCGGCACCAAGGGCACCGGCCAGACGCCGTGGTCGCGCGGCGGCGACGGCCGGCTCACGCTCCAGGGCGGCGTGCGCGAGGTGCTCGCCGCCGAGATGCTGGAGGCGCTCGGCGTGCCGACCGCCAAGGCGTGCGAGCCTGTTCGAGACCGGCGAGATGCTCTTCCGAGGCGACGAGCCCTCGCCGGCGCGATCCTCGGTGCTGGTGCGGCTCGCACACTCGCACATGCGCTTCGGGACCTTCCAGCGGCTCGCGTACCTCGGCGACACCGGGCGGCTGGCGAAGCTCCTCGACTTCGCCGTCGAGCAGTTCCACCCGGGCGCCCGCCGCGCCTCACGGGAGGAGACCATCCTCGCGTTCCTGCGCGCGGTGACCGTCCGGGCCGCCGAGCTGGCGGCGGCGTACCTGCTCGCCGGCTTCGTCCATGGCGTGCTCAACACGGACAACCTCAACGTCACCGGCGAGAGCTTCGACTACGGCCCGTGGCGCTTCGTCCCGACCTACGACCCGAGTTCGTCGCCGCCTATTTCGACGAGACCGGGCTCTACGCCTTCGGCCGACAGCCGCGGGCCATCGTCTGGGCCGTGGGCCGGCTGGCCGAAGCGCTCTCCCTCCTCTGCCCCGACACGCCCCTCGCCCCGGCGATCGCCGTGTTCCGGGAGGCGTTCGCGGCGGCGCGCGAGCGGAGGCTCCTCGCACGGCTCGGCGTCGCGCCGCGCGGCCCCGACCATGACCCGGTGCTGGTAGAGTCCGCGTTCGCGTTCCTGGAGGAGAGCGGCATCGGCTACGAGCGCTTCTTCTTCGATCTGCACGGCGGCCTCTCGCGCGAGCACAGGGCGCTCGCCGGGCCGGCGGGCGATCGGTACCAGCGGCCCTCGTACGAGCCGCTGCGCGCGATGCTGGCGGGCTATCGGCCTGCGCGGCCGGAGGTGCTGGACGATCCGTACTTCCAGGGTGATGCGCCGTGCACGCTGCTCATCGACGAGGTGCGCGCGCTCTGGGACGCCATCGCCGCGCGGGACGACTGGGGGCCGTTCGAGGCGAAGGTCGCGGCCATCCGCGCCTTCGGGGCTCTCGGCGCGGCATGAGGTCGCAGGGCTCAGGTGCCGTGGAAGAAGCGATCGAGCGGCGGCGCCATGTTCTCGGGGATGTCTTCTTTCCACGCACCACCATCAATCGTGCGCCCGGTGGGCTTGCCCCCATCGTCGATCGCGAAGAAGACGGGGATCGCGCTCGCGCGGAACCCTGCCGCCGGGAGCTTCTTCCCCCAGGCGTCGATGTCGAATTGCACGACGTAGGTGCCCTTGAACGCCGCCTTCATTCGCGGATCGTCGAGGCTCTTCTTGAGAGCGGCGCACGGACCGCACCAGGTCGCCCAGAACTCCACGTAGGGGCGGAGCCCCTGTGTTTTGGCCTTGGCCACCTCGGCGTGAAGCACCGTCTCGAGGTCGTTCGCGCCGGGCTTGACCTCGGTCACCACGAAGCTCTTGGTGGTGGTCACGCCCGTCGCCTCGGCGGTGCCGCCGGGGCCGCGGCAAGAGACGAGGGGGAGCGCCAGGACCAAGACGGCCAGCAGTCTGCACATTCGGTGCATGATAGATCCGTACGCCGACGGCGAGGCCCCGTCCCGTTCGTCACCCTCGTCACCGGGGACGGCCTGCGCTTTGCTTGGTGTGGAGGGAGAGGTTGCGCCGATGACTGTCCTTCGCACCGCGTCCGAGCCGATGCTCCCCCTCGCGCTCGCCGCCGGCTTGGCCGCGGCCGGGTGCGGCAGTATGCCCTCGTACGGCGCGACCGCGGAGCCGCTCGGCATCATGGCTCAGACCGCGACCATCCAGGGCAGGGACGGCGGGCAGAGCGGGCTCGTGTTCGGCCATTCGGTCTGGACGTTCGGCGACACGGTGCTGAACCAGCCCGACGCCGAGGGAGTGACCTGGCACCAGAACTCGTGGTCGTACACCGACGATCGGGTCGCACGCGACGGCCTCTCCGGCTTCACCGAGCGCGTCGACGCTGTCGGGGCGCCGACCTACTTCATCGCCCCGACCGACGACGAGGCCGCTTACAACGCCGCACACTACGGAAGCCCTTGCGCGAAGGATCCGTGCGGCGCGCGCTGGGCTGCCTGGCCCGGGCAGCCGCTCTGGGACGCGGCGGGAGGGAGGGCGCTCGTCTTCTACGGCCTGGTCCACGCCGCTCCGGGGGACTTCAATTTCCACGGTGTCGGTCAGGGAATCGCCGTGTGGACCGACTTCGCCGCCGCGCCCCAGCGTCCCGTCGCGTCACCCGGCGCCGCACACCCTACGCTCCTGTTCGGCGAGGGCGAGCCACCCTGGGGCGACGCCGCGCTCATCGAGGACGGTACGCTCTACTCCTTCGCCTGCGAGACGGACACCGGCGGCCTGTCGCCTCCCTGCTCCCTGGCGCGCGTGCCCACCGCGCAGGCGCTCGACCGGCAGGCATGGCGATTCTACGACGGGAGCGGCTGGTCCTCCTCGATGGCCGCCCGGGTCACGCTCTTCAGCGGCGCATCCACCGTGACGGTGGAGCGCAACGCGTACCTCGGCCTGTACACGGCCGTGTACGCGGCGCCGATGTCGAACGACGTCGTGATCCGCACCGCGCCCGCGCTGACCGGCCCCTGGTCGGCCCCGGCGCTCCTCTTCGAGGCCGACAAGCCCGGCGGCAATGCGTACGATGCAGCACCCCACGCCGAGCTCGAAGAACAGGGTGGCAAGGTCCTCTACTTCACCTTCAGCCGGTCGAACGGCCAGGGCCTCTTCGGCTCCGACTTCGCGGTGGTGCGCGTGACCCTACGGTAAGCCCGCGCTGGCGCGCCCCGCGGCGCACGCACTGGCTGTCTACAGCGCATAGGTCTTCTCGAGGTAGGCCACGATCTCGGCCGACTCGAACGTGGCCGCGCGGGCGTTCGGGTGGCGGAGGTGGGGCACCATCCTCCGCCCCGTCATCGCCTGGAAGGCTGGCCGCGCGGTGCTCCGCTTTCCGAGGTTGTGGAGCTGGTACGGGAGCGTCAGCTCGCAGAGCACCTCGCAGACGATGCGACAGTAGGGCGACTCCTCGAAGCTCCAGAGCTCGAGCCCCGCGCCATCATCCCCGTGCCGAAGCGCAGACCACTCGCGAGGAACGCGGTGGCGACGTCCAGGGTTCGGTTCATCCCCGAGGGATAACAAGGACCCGGGGCGGCCGCCATGGCTCACTCCGTCCTCCGCTCGCAGCGGCGCCGGCCGCCGAGATCGTGCGCCTGCTGCTGGCGCGCCGAACCGGCTAACCTGGCTTCATGATCGAATGGAGCGAGACCCACCTGGCGATCCGCGACGCGTTCCGGCGCTTCGTGGAGGCCGAGATCAAACCCAAGCTCGTGGAGCTCGAGCACGGCGACACGCCGCCGTACGACGTGCTCCGGAAGATGGTCGCGACCTTCGGGCTCGCCGACATGGCCCGGGCCCGCTTCGCCGCCGACCTCGCGCGCGACCCGGCCGCCGCGCCGCGCGAGCGCAAGCCGTCTCCGCAAGCCGGCGACGAGCTGGCGATGCAGATGATCCCGATCATCGAGCTGTGCCGGTACAGTCCCGGCATGGTGACGGCGCTCGGCGTGAGCATGGGGCTCACCGCGCGGGCGATCCTGTCGCGAGGGACGCGCGCGCAGAAAGAGCGGTGGGCCCTGCCGCTCCTCACGCTCGAGAGGATTGGGGCGTGGGCCATCACCGAGCCGGGCTCGGGCTCGGACGCGTTCGGCGCCATGAAGTCCACGGCGCGTCGCGACGGCGAGGGCGGCTACATCCTGAGCGGCAGCAAGACGTTCATCACGAACGGGCCGTACGCGGACACGATCGTGTTCATCTGCAAGCTCGACGAGGGCAACGATCCGAAGGACCGCAAGCTCCTGAGCTTCATCCTCGACAAGGGGACGCCCGGGCTCACGCAGTCGAAGCCGCTCCGCAAGATGGGTCTGCACTCGTCGCCCACCGGCGAGCTGTTCCTCGACGACGTGCGCGTCGGCACCGAGCGTCTGATTGGCGAGAGCGAGACGGTGGCCCAGGGGCGCTCGGGCGCGAAGGAGACGTTCACCGCGGAGCGCACGGGCGTCGCGGCGATGGCGCTCGGCATCGTGGAGCAGTGCCTCAAGCTCTCCACCGACTACGCCAAGACCCGCGTGCAGTTCGACCGGCCCATCGGCGACTTCCAGCTCATCCAGCTCAAGCTCGCCAAGATGGAGATCGCGCGGATGAACATCCAGAACCTCGTCTTCCGCCAGATCGAGCTCGCCGCGGCGGGCAAGTCGTCGAGCCTGGCCGAGGCGTCGGCCTGCAAGCTGTATGCGGCGCAGGCGACGATGGAGGTGTGCCTCGAGGCCGTGCAGCTCTTCGGCGGAAACGGGTACATGGCCGAGTACCAGGTCGAACAGCTCTGCCGCGACGCGAAGGTGCTCCAGATCTACGGCGGGACCGACGAGATCCAGGTCTCCCAGATCGCCCGCAGCCTGCTCGGCCAGTGACGCCGGGTGTCGAGGCCAGAGCCGCGGCCGCCCGGGCGCTTTTCTACCCCGGCGACGCGGGGTAAGCTGCGCCGTGCTCATCGCCGTGCAGCACCTCGTGGACCGACTCCGCCACCCGCGCTCGCGGGCTGACGAGATTCGCGTCGGTGCGACGGCGCCTCGCCTCGGCGGGCGAGTCGCCTCCGAGCCCCGAGGAGGTCGAGCTCGCCCTCGAGATCTCGCGCCTCCGCGAGGCGCTCGCGGCTTCGTTCGGCGCCGTCGAGGCGTGCAAGGGCTGCGCCCGAGGCCACCCGCTCCCGAACGGCCGCTATCCCGGCGGCCACTGTTGCGGCACGCGCACCGAGCTCGTGTTCACCGACGACGAGATTGCAGCGCTCCGCCTCTCCGGCACCACGCCCGCGAACCTCCTGCCGCCGCCCCCGGGCGTCGACCACGCCGGCTGCGCTTTCCGCGGCCCGGACGGCTGCTCCCTCGCGCCCAGAGACCGACCGAACCTCTGCGTCCGCTTCATCTGCCGCGAGCTCGAAGACGCAGCTCCGGGAGCGCGGCGACCTGCGCGCCATCAAGGCCATCGCCTCAGCGCTCGCTCGAGCTTTCGAGCGCTTCCGCAAGCTCCGCGCCGCGAGGCTCGACGGGGCCCCCTCGGCCTGACGCGGGGGTTGAATGACCGCGCCGCGGCACGGCCGGAGGGCGGCACGCCAAACGGATTCTCGCGACGACAGCGCCTTATTTCGACGCCGTGCGCCCCTCGACGCGCGCCTTGAGGGCGACAATGGCGTCGCGCACTCCGTCGCGAGCGCCCGAGTTCACCAGGCCGTCGGGGACGAGCGGGAGGTCCGGGTCCATGAACGACTCGACGGTGACCCGGGTCCTGTCGCCCATGGGCTCGAGCGCCCAGCGCGGCTGGAACGCCTTCACGTTCCCCTGCACGAGGCGCCCCTCGTACCGCTCGACGTTGCCGTCGTGTACCGGCGGGGAGATCTCGACCCGCATCCAGAGGTGGACGATGCCGCCGAGCTGCATGTGCACGAGCCGAGCGCCGGCAGGCGTGGTCCAGATGACGTGGGCCTTCTTGTAGATGCTCATGAACTCGGGGTATCGGTCGTAGTCGAACAGCACGCTTCGCACGTGGTCGATGGGCGCATCCATCACGACGGTGGCGCGGATGCGCTCGATGCCGGTCCCCTCCACGGCGAACGACTCGACGACGGGAGTCGCGCCGACGGCGCGCCCCTCCTGCGGGGAGACCGGCGTCGCTCCGTCGAGGGGCGCGGGCCCGGCGGAGGCGTCGTGCGCGGCGGCGAGAGAAATGCCGAGTGCGAGGGCGGCGGCGATGGAGCTTCTCATGGGATCCTCCCTGTCGCGGCGCCGGGCTCTCGTCCGCGCGTCGCTGTACGCCATCCTGTATGTACTGCGGATTGGAGGCGAAAGCGCCGCGGCGGGCCCAGGAGAGTTTCCAGAGGGGAAACAGTCGGCCCCTCGCGATTGTTGCACCTCCGGAAATGGTCCTGGGCCCTCCCGCGCCCTTTCCGTTCGCGCTGGGAGGACCCAACCATGGTCGTACAACGGACTCAACCCGAGGAGAGGATCATGAAGAAGGCTTATGCGACCACCCTGACCCACGGTGATGCCTACGCGCCCGGCGTGGAGGCGCTCGGGCGGTCGCTCCGCGCGACCGGTACCCACGAAGCGATGGTGCTCATGGTCACAGAGGACGTGCCCCGGACCGCGCGCGACCGGCTCGCCCAGCAAGGCTGGACGCTGCGCTACATCGAGCCGGTGAAGAACCCGGTCCCGGCGAAGCAGCAGCTCTTCCCCCGGTTCGACAAGGTCTATACCAAGCTCCGCGCCTGGGAGATGGACGAGTTCGACAAGGTGGTCCTGCTCGACGCGGACATGGTCGTCCTCCGGAACATCGACGAGCTGTTCGCGCGCCCCGAGCTCAGCGCCGCGCCCGACTTCCTCGTCCCCCATCGCTTCAACTCCGGCCTGATGGTGCTCGAGCCCTCGCGCGACAAGCTCTCTCACATGATGAGGAAGCTCGCCGAGGCGCCCACCTACGACGGCGGCGACCAGGGCTTCCTCAACGAGCTCTTCGGCGACTGGTGGACGGGCCCCGGCGACCGCCGCCTGCCGACCTGGTACAACCTGCCGAACTTCATCTACCAGTTCATGCAGGCCCACCCGAGCCTGCGCCCGCAGGTGGACAGCGAGGCGAAGATCATCCACTACCTGGTGCAGAAGCCCTGGCAGGTCGCGTCCACCGTCACGGGCGGCTCCGAGCTGCTGGTGGAGCTCGTACCTCGGCGTGCACCCCGAGCTCGACAGCACCTGGAAGCGCCGCCTCCACGCCTTCGAGGACGGCTCGTTCGACCGGGCCGTCGCGGCGTTCGTGGGGTGAGGTGCGCCCTGCGGGCGGTGGACGCCGCCGAGAGCGCCGTCGCCAGGAGCTCCGAACGCCCTGCCTGACTTGCGTCTTTCCTCACGGGAAAAGGTCCTTTGCGCAGAGCGCAGGTGTCCGTTCCGCCGCCGGGGCCCTAAGGCGATCGTCTGCATGGAAACGGCCGTCGACACCGCGCTCCGCCTCCTCGGCGCAGCCCTGATCCTCACGGGGCTCGTCGCGCGCCTCCGCGATCGTGCGCTGCCGACGGGCGCGCTCGCGTTCGTCGGGTTCGTGATCGCAGAGATCCCCGAGCTGCTCGCCTCAAACGCGCGATAGAACCCCGGGCGTCAGCCCGGGTTCCATACGTGACGGGTCGACTCAGCCCCGGGCGGCGGCGGCGGCGCGCCGGGCCGGTGGCCGCGCGCGCTCCTCGTGCGCCTGCGCGCCGTGGAGGATCAGGTCGACGACGCGGCCCAGGTAGTCGTCCGGAGCAGGCTCGCGATCCATGTGCATCTTCTTGTGGATCGCGCCGATGAGGACGTCGAAGAGCAGGACCGCATCGACGCCCGGGGCCAGCTCGCCGCGGGCCTGGGCGGCCTCGACGACGGAGCGCGGCACGGACTCGTGCACCTTCTTGAGCGATTTCGCGATCGCCATGAGCTCCGAGTCCGGCCCCTCGGCCAGGACCAGGCGCATCAGGCCCTGCACCTGGCACGAGCCCATCAGCGCGACGAAGCGGCGCGCGACCTCCAGGAGATCGCCGCGCAACGAGCCGGTGCCCGGCGCGCTGATCGTGTCGCTCGTCATCGACAGGATGGCGGCGCGTACCAGGTCCTCCTTCGTCGGCCAGCGGCGGTAGACCGTCGTCTTGTTCACCCCCGCGCGCGCCGCAACGTCGTCGACGCGGAGCGCGCCGTACCCGGTCCGCGCGAGCTCCTCCAGCGCGGCATCGAGGATGCCACGCACCACCGGCTCTCCCCGCATCAGCGGGGTCTTGCCTCCCGTCCGCGTCGCCTTGCGCCTCTCAGCCATGCCGCCCGTCCCTTAACACTTCCACACACGAGCTTAGCACAACTACCAGTTGCAATGCTCGTGGGCCGTCGTTCGGTGCCGACCGCAACCCGTCGTTGCGTGCACATCTCGGAAATAATGCCGATCTACGGCCAGATCCATCGACATTCTCATGCACCGCAACTTTTTGTTGCTTTCACTTTTTCCGGGCGCTATCACTCAACGCAACCACTGGTTGCGATAGATTCGGCGCGCGTGCCGCGGCCGTGGATCGAGGAGATGCCCGATGGATCGAGGCGCCGAGAGTCGGACGAAACCCCGTTGCGCCTGTCTCGGGGCGATGCTCCTCGCTGCCGCCGCGCTCGCCGGGTGCCGCGCCGAGGCGGCGGCGCAGGGGGAGGCGCCGGTCGCGCGGATCCACGTGGACACCGTGGAGGTGCGCGAGCGGCCGATGCCCCGGTCGCTGGCGCTCACGGGCACCCTCCGCGGGCAGCGGCAGACGGACCTGGCCGCCAACGCCATGGGGCGCGTGCTCGAGACGTACGTGGAGCGCGGCGCCGAGGTGAAGAAGGGCGATCTCCTCGCGAAGCTCGACGTGCGGGCCGCCGCGCTCACGGCCGCCGAGGCGCGGGCCAACGCGGCGCTGGCCAAGAAGCAGGAGGAGGTGTCGAAGCGCGAGTGCGAGCGCTACCAGAGCCTGGTCGCGACCGGGTCCATCAGCCAGGCCGAGTACGACCGCATCTCGGACCAGTGCAAGAGCTCGCCGCTCAACGTCATGGCGGCCGAGGCGCGCGCCACCGCGGCCGCGGAGACGGTCGGCGACGGGCAGATCCGCGCGCCCTTCGGCGGCATCGTGACCGATCGGTGGATCGAGGCCGGCGAGTACGTCCGGCAGGACACCAAGGTCGTCTCTCTCGTCTCGATCGACGTCCTGCGGCTCGAGCTCAGCGTGCCGGAGGCGAACATCGCCGCCGTGCACCAGGGCGGCGCGCTCACGTTCACGGTCGCCGCGTACCCCGACCGCACGTTCTCCGGCACGGTGCGCTACGTCGGCGCCGCGGTCCGCGAGAGGACGCGCGATCTGATGGTGGAGGCCGAGGTCCCGAACCCCAATCGCGCCCTCCGCCCCGGCATGTTCGCCGCAGTCCAGCTCGCCACCGGCGAGGTGCCGCTGCCTGTGGTCCCCAAGGAGAGCGTCGTCACACGGGAGGGGGCCTCGTGCGTCTTCGCCGTGGTGGATCGGAGGGTCGAGCAGCGCGTGGTGCAGCTTGGGCCCAGCCGGGGCGACGTCGTCGCCGTCGTGCGGGGCGTCGCGGCCAAGGACAAGGTGGTCCTGAAGCCGGCCGAGACCCTTCAGAACGGCCAAGCCGTGGAGTGAGGCCCCGATGCAATGGCTCGCCCAGATCTGCGTCCGGCGCCCCGTCTTCGCGTCGGTCTTGATGCTCCTGGTCGTCGTCCTCGGGGCCGCCGGCTACACCAAGCTCGGCCTCGACCAGTTCCCCAACGTGGACATCCCCTACGTGGTCGTGACCACGCGCCTCGACGGCGCCGCCCCGGAGGAGGTCGAGACCGACATCAGCGACAAGATCGAGGGCGCCGTCAACACCATCTCGGGCATCGACGAGCTCCGCTCCACGTCGGCCGAGGGCGTCTCGCTCGTCACCATCGCGTTCGACCTCGACAAGGACATCGACGTCGCCGCGCAGGACGTGCGGGACAAGGTGAGCGCCATCCTGCCCGAGCTGCCCAAGGGCATCGATCCGCCCATCGTCAGCAAGCTCGACTTCAGCGCGGCCCCCGTCCTGCTCATCGCCATCCGGTCCGACAAGCCGATCCGCGAGACCAGCGAGATCGCCGACAAGCGGGTGCGCCGGCAGATCGAGAGCATCTCGGGCGTCGGGCAGGTGAACCTCATCGGCACGACGGGCCGGCAGCTCAACGTCTGGCTCGACCCGGTGGCCCTGCGCGCGCACGGCCTCACCCCGGCGGACGTGCAGCGCGCCATCGCCTCGCAGAACCTCAGCACGCCGGGCGGCAGCGTCGAGACGGGGCCGGAGAACCTGACGTTGCGCGTCGTGGGGCGCGTGAAGTCGCCCGCGGCGCTCGGGCGCATCGTTGTGCGCGAGCAGGACGACCACGCGGTCCGGCTCGAGGACGTCGCGCGGGTGGAGGACGGGAGCGCCGAGGAGAGGAGCTTCGCCGAGCTCGACCGCGACCGCACCGTGGTCCTCTCCGTCATCAAGCAGTCGGGCCAGAACACCGTGGCCGTCGTCGACGCCGTGAAGGCCCGCCTCAAGGAGGTGCAGAAGAGCCTCCCCGAGGGCATGAAGATCGAGGTCGTGCGCGACAACTCGGAGATCATCCGCACCGGCATCCACGCCGTGCAGGAGCACCTCGTCGTCGGCGCCGGGCTCGCCGCCCTCGTGGTGCTCCTCTTCCTCGCGAACTTCCGCAGCACGCTCATCGCCGCCGTGGCCATCCCGATCTCGATCGTGGGCACCTTCGCGGCGATGTGGTTCGCCGGCTTCACGCTCAACTTCCTGACGCTCCTCGCGCTGGCGCTCGCGGTCGGCATCGTCATCGACGACGCCATCGTCGTGCTCGAGAACATCGTCCGCTACGTGGACGAGAAGGGGTACAAGCCGTACCCCGCCGCCGTGCTGGCCACGCGCGAGATCGGGCTCGCGGTGCTCGCCACCACGCTCTCGCTGATGGCCGTCTTCATCCCGGTCGCGTTCATGCCCGGCATCGCCGGGCGCTTCCTCAAGAGCTTCGGCCTGACGATGGCGTTCGCGATCGGCGTCTCGCTCCTCGTGAGCTTCACCCTCACGCCCTCGCTCGCGGCGCGGTGGATCCGGGGGCACGCGCACGGCGACGGTGGCCCGCGCCCCGTGCTCGAGCGCGTGGTCGACGCCTTCTATCGCCCCATCGAGCGCGCCTACATGGCGACGCTCCGCTGGGTGATGAAGCGCCGCTGGGTGGTCCTCGTGGCGTGCGTCGGCGTGATGGGATCGTGCATCCCCATCGGCAAGAAGCTCCCCGGCGGCTTCATCCCGCAGGACGATCAGGGGCAGTTCGAGGTCAACGTGCGCGCGCCCGAGGGGGAGAGCCTCCTCGCCACGCGCCTGCTCACGGAGCGGATCGCCGACGACATCCGCCGTATCCCCGGCGTCCACACCACGCTTCTCACCATCGGCGACACCCCGCAGCAGGCCTCCAACACCGCCAAGATCTACGTCATGCTGGTCGACCCGCGCGAGCGGGCGGCGAGCCAGATCCAGCTCATGCAGCGCGTGCGCGAGCAGATCCTCGCCAAGCTGCCGCCCGAGATCCGCGCCACCGCGGGCGAGGTGCAGGCCATCTCCACCGGCATGTCGGCGGCGCGCGTGCAGGTCGCCATCCAGGGGCCGGACCTCGAGAGGCTCGCCGAGTACGCGCAGAGCATCACGGACGACCTCAAGAAGACCCCCGGCGCAGTCGACGTCGACAACACCCTCGTCTACGGCAAGCCCGAGCTCAGGGCCATCATCGAGCGCGATCGCGCCGCGGACCTCGGCGTGCAGGTCGCCGACGTCGCCACCACGCTCCAGACGTTCGTCGGCGGGCTCAAGGTCTCCTCGTACGCCGAGGGCGGCGAGCAGTACGACGTCCGCCTGCGCGCCGACGCCCGCTGGCGCGCGAACGAGGACACGCTCGCCCTCCTCTCCGTCCCGTCGAGCAAGTACGGCAGCGTGCCGCTCGCGAGCGTGGTCACCATGAAACCGGGCGCCGGGCCGTCGCAGATCGACCGCCTCGGCCGCCGCCGCCAGATCACCATCATGGCCAACTCGGCGCCTGGCGTGGGCGACAACGCGGTGCAGGCGGCGCTCGACAAGATCGTCGCGAGCAAGCACCTGCCCGCTGGCTACACCGTGCAGCCCATCGGCTTCTCCAAGGACACGGCGCGCACGGCGGTGGGCTTCGTGATCGTCGTCGCTCTGGCGTTCGTGTTCATGTACCTCATCCTCGCGGCGCAGTTCGAGTCGTGGCTCCACCCGATCACGATCCTCCTCTCGCTGCCGCTCACGGTACCCTTCGCGCTCCTCTCGCTCCTGCTCTTCCACGAGTCGCTGAACCTGTTCTCGGCCCTCGGCCTCCTGGTCCTCTTCGGCGTCGTGAAGAAGAACGCGATCCTCCAGATCGATCACACGAACCAGTTGCGAGAGAAGGGCATGCCGCGCATGGAGGCGATCCTCCAGGCGAACAAGGACCGGCTCCGCCCCATCCTGATGACGACGATCGCCTTCGTCGCGGGCATGATCCCGCTGGTGCGCTCGGAGGGGATCGGCTCCGGCCAGAACCGGACGATGGGAGCCATCGTGCTCGGCGGGCAGTCGCTCTCGCTGCTGCTCACGCTGCTCGCCGTGCCGGTAGCGTATTCGCTCTTCGACGATGCCTCCGCCTGGCTCCGCCGCCTCCGGGGCGGCGCCGAGCAGGACCGGGGCGAACGAGAGCTCGAGGCGTTGCTCGGCGAGCCCAAGGCGCTCGCCGGCGCAGACGCGGAGGAGTGACTCTGATGACGACCATGGAACCTTCAAGCTTCTCGTCGTACCGGGCCGAGGTCTCCCGCCACTCCCCGCTCAGCCGCGAGGCCGAGGCGACGCTCACCGATCGCTACCGGAGCGGGGATCGCACCGCCGCGCGCCGCCTGATCGAGGGCTGCCTCTCCACCGTGATCTCCGTCGCGCTCGAGTACCGGCGCTGCGGCCTGCCCCTCGAGGACCTGGTCCAGGAGGGCAACATCGGCCTCCTCAAGGCCGTCGAGCGCTACGATCCGAGCCGGGGCCCGCGGCTCGCGACGTACGCGGTCTACTGGATCCGCGCCGAGATCCGCGAGTACGTCGAGCGGCACTACCGCGTCGTGCGCCTCGGCCGATCGAGGGCGGAGCGCCGCGCGCTCTGGCTCTACCGGAAGACGCGTGTAGAGCGGCCCGAGGCGCTGGCCGCGATGAGCGGGCTCTCGACCGAGCGCGCCACGACGCTGCTCCCGCTGCTCCTGGCGCAGGACGTGAGCCTCAGCCCGTCGAACGACGACGGCCCGAGCATCGTCGACCGCCTCGCCGACCGCGGCGGCTCGGCCGAGGCCGCCCTCGGCGAGGCCGAGGAGCGCGCCCGGCTGCGCGAGGCCGTCGCGAAGGCGGTCTCCGAGCTCTCGGTGCGCGAGCAGGACATCGTCCGGCGGCGCCTCCTCTCGGACAATCCCGCGACCCTGGAGCAGCTCGGCGCGGTCTGGGGGGTGAGCAAGGAGCGTGTTCGCCAGATCGAGGAGCACGCGAAGACGCGGATCCGCGTCCGTCTCGCCGACTTTCGGCCGCCCACGCAGGCAACATCACAATCGTCAGGCCGAGCGCGGCGAGCGCGGTGAGCCCCGGCTCGACGCTCGTCGCGGCCGGGAGGTCTCTCCCGGGGCGACCGGCGCGACCTCCGCCCGCACGCTCGTGAGGAACGCCTCTCGCTCGTCGCGAAACGAGCAGTGCGCGCCCAGGATGTAGCGACGCATCGTGGGCGACGCGTGGAAGGTGATGGCGAAGGAGGCCAGCCGCAGGAGGAAGCGCCGGGTGTCGAAGGCGCGGAGCTCCCCTGCCGCCTGGGCGGCCTCGATGTACGCCGTGGCGAGCTTGACGACGCTCCGTGCGTGGTCCTGCACGATCTCGGCGATGGCGTCGTCCGGGGCGAAGGCCTCGCGCATCAGCACGCCGGCGTATGCCGGGTGGTCGGCGAGGAAGTCCCAGAACGACGCCGCGCACTGGACGATCAGGTCCGCGGGTGCGAGCCCGTGGGCCGCGTCAATCGTCGGCGTCATGCGCGTGGCGATGATGCCCATGATGTGGTCGAGGACGGCGCGCGCGAGCTCGTCCTTTCCGTTCGGGAAGTAATGAAAGATGCTCGCCGCCCGGATGTCGGCCCCCGCGGCGACGTCCCGCAGCGACGCCCCCTTGAGCCCGTGGCGCGCGATCTCCACCGCAGCCGCGTCCAGCAGGCAATCCCGGGTGCCGTCGGAGCCCATCCCACACGCTTTAGCACAGGTGCGCTCGGGGCTTGCGCGGCGGGCCCGTTCCGTGTACCTAACGACCGTTCGGCCAACCGAACGATTGTTAGGTCACGCAAAGGGAGGGAGCGATGAGAATCCGAGACGTCGAGACCAAGGCCTTCGTCGCGCAGTTCGTCGCGCGGCTCTTCGTGCACAACTTCCTCAAGGACTCGCAGGTCCTCCTCCCGAAGGCGGACTACGAGAGACGCTACGGGAAGTTCCCGCGTTACTTCTCGGGCTGGTACCTCTTCATCCCTTCGAAGGACCTGGCCGAGGGCGAGCTCGTCCACAAGAAGCTCAATGGCCTCGATCTCGTCGCCTACCGCAACAGCGAGGGCAAGCCGGTCGTCCACGCCAACCGCTGCCCCCACCTCGACGGCCTCTTCGCGCCCATGGGCGAGGTCAAGGACGGCAAGCTCACCTGCGCCTACCACCGCTACTCGTACGAGAACGGCGTGCCCCAGTCGGGCCCGAAGGAGTTCCGGACCGATCCGGCCTACTGCATCCCGTGCCACCCGGTCGTCGAGGTGAACGACCTCGTGATGTTCTGGTTCGACGCCGACAGCCCGAACGGCATCGGCGAGCCGACGTGGAAGCTCGAGCTGCCCGACGTGAGCCGGTTCCCGCGGCGAGCCTTCTCGCGCTCCATCACGCCGACGCACATGGCGCCGCTGCACGAGAACATCATCGACGACCTGCACTTCATGAACCTGCACGGGGCGAGCCACTACAAGAGCGAGCTCCAGACGTATCATCAGAAGCACCGCTTCACGACGAAGAACACCATCCGGATGCCGGCGCCGAAGATCGGCCCGTTCAGGATCGAGGGAGTGGACGGCGACGAGCTCGATACCGCCATGGACTCGGAGTTCCACGGGCTCGGCGTCCACGTCAACTTCGTGAAGATCGGCGACTTCGAGGCGCGCATGATCCACTGCACGACGCCCATCGAGGACGAGATCACCGAGTGGTCGCTCATGCTCTACATGGAGCCTCGCGTCTGGAATCGGGGCCTCGACGTCAAGACCTTCATGAACCTCGTGTACCCATGGGCCGCGCTCGCGCAGACCTATTACCTCCACACCCAGGACCGCCGGGTGTTCTTCGAGAAGGGCGAGTACCGCTTCTACGATCCCGTCCCGAAGGGGATGGAGAAGGTCGACGCGTTCCGCCGCTGGATCCACGAGGAGCTGCATGGGCGGCAAGCGGCCCGTCGGCAAGCACAGCATCCCCACCAGGTACGTGCCCGTCGAGAACCTCGTCCGGGGCTGACGACATCGGAGGGGTGGCCGGTCAGCGGTCGGCCAGCGGTCGGCCACCCCGCGCGCGCCTCTCCCGCTGCATTTCTCGCGAAGTAGCGCGGGCCGCGGCCATGGACCGCCGGTTGCTCGAAGCAGCCGGCATGAGCCATCCCACGAACCATGTGTCGCACGTCTTCGATCCGATCCCCGACGCGGAGCGCGCCGCGTTCGAGGCGCGCTATCTGACCCAGCTACGAGCGCGCGACGGTCTCCCGGTGCTATCGACGCGCACCTTCACCGTACGAGAAGCGCTCTTCCGCGACCTCGTCGAGAACCCGGTCCGCCGCGCGGGCCGCCCGGTGGTCGACCCCCAGGTCTTCGCCAGGAACCACCTCCTGCACGAGCCCGAGCCCGGCCTCGACGAGCCGACGCTGTGGGCGCTGTGCATGGCCAAGGTCAACCGCGGCGAGCGCCACGGCGTGGACTACAAGCTCGCGAGGAAGGGTTACTCGCCCGGCGGCGCCGACGACCCGTTCGTGTACATCGAGATCGAGGAGACGTACCACACGCGGATGCTGCTCGACGCGCTCCGGGTCGTCGGCGTCGAGGTGGAGCTCGTCCCGCCGCGCGGCGTCACCCGGTGGGTGGTCGAGGTCTTCGGCGTGGCCCCGCGCTATCTCTCCGACGTGGTGGCGCTCGACGCCGAGCTGATCGGGCTCGCGATGTTCAAGCTTCTGCTCGAGAAGGCGCGCGCGCTCTTCGCCGACCAGCCGGCGCCGCTCGCGCGCATCGAGTCGCTGCTCCAGGGGATCATCGTCGACGAGATCGGGCACATCCACTTCCTGCGGAGCAGGCTGGGCCCGGCCCGCCTCGCCGTCGCGCGCACCATGTTCCCCCTGGTCGCCCGCGGGCTCCTCGACGACAACCCCGAGGTCGGACGCCTCTTCGGGCGCGAGCACGTCATCGCCCGGGCCCTGCAGTTCGGCCTCGACGGCTGGGCCTCGCCCCTCCCCGAGCGGCAGGCGCCCGAGCGCGCGGTCGCGCGGACGACGCCCCCGAGCGGCGGCGATCTCCAGCCCGGCTGGTGAGGGAGTACGCACGTGAACCTCTTCCGGGACATCGCTTCGCACATCGGCACGAAGCGCTCGCGCCTCGTGCGCGCGGGCGCGTCCGCCGGAGACAGAGTACCGCTGAGCGCCTTCGACCTGCTCACGGGACAAATCTACACCCCCCGCGCCTTCTTCTACGAACGAACGCTCGACGGCGCGGCGCTCGCCGCCTCGCTCGCGCGCACGCTCCAACGTTTCTCCGTCCTCGCAGGTCGCTTGCGCAGCGACCCCCGGGGCGGGCTCCACGTCGTGTGCAACGACGCGGGCGTGCGCTTCGTCGAGGCGGACTCGCCCGTCCCGATGCCGGCCTACGGCCCCGGCCACCCCGCCAAGCGCGACTTCTCGGGCTTCGTCGAGGCGGTGAATCCCCTCTGGGTCGTCGATCGGGACACCCCGCTCCTCACCATCAAGCTCACGCACATGGCGGGCGGCGGATCGGTGCTCGGCGCGTGCATCGCCCACGGCCTCGTGGACGGCACGAGCTACATGGCGTTCATGGAGACGCACTACTTCGGCAACTGCGTGAGCCACACCACGCCCACGCTCGCCGCCGGAGACCTCCGCGCCGAGAGCCTGGGCGAGGTCGCGCTGGCCGTGCGCCGCGGGCTCGACGACAACACCCTCGAGAAGCTGCGCGGCGAGATCGCCTTCCTCGTCGCGCACCGCGAGAGCGGGCTCGGCGGCAAGGTCCTCCCGCGGATGGTGCTGGACGCCGAGGGCGCGACCGTCACCTTCAACAACTGGTCGAAGCTGCCGTTCTACGCCCTCGACTTCGGCGGCGGCGCGCCCTTCTGGTACGACGTCCCCACTTTCCCCATCCCCTGGCTCACGCTGGTCGCGCCGACGCCTTCGGAGGACGGCGGCCGCGACGTTCACGTCGCGGTGCCCGTCGAGAAGCTCGCCGCGTACCGCAGCCGATCGTGGCAGGCGCTGCTGCACCGTCACGACGAGCACGCCGGCCGCGATGCGGTCCCCCGCGGGGCGGCTCACCGATACGGCGTACCGCGCGCCGCGCGTACGTCGCAGCGAACCTCCTCGTAGTCGAGGGTCACCACCACCGCGCGGCCCGTCTCGAAGCTCACGAACACGCCCGGCCACGAGGCTGCCCAGGTGTCATCGAACGTGGCGAGCGCGCCCCCATGGGTCGCCCCTCCGAGCGGGGCGGTCGGCTCATCGCGTTACCAGGAGCTCGTGAAGCATCGCCCTACGTGCAGGTGCTGCGGGCAGCGTCGCACTTTCCCGAGCAGCACTGGGCGTCGAGCGCGCATTTGTTTCCAGACACCCTTCAACCAGCGCGCACGACCATGCTTCATGGGCACGATGATACCGAGGACGCGGGCGCTCGCGGCTGCAGCCGGTTCTCGAGCGCGGTCCTTCGGGTTGAAAGCGCCGTCGGTCCAGTCCGAAGCGACTGCTGCTCCGGGTTCTTCGACCCCAACGGCTTCTGCGGCTGAGGACGTCCCTCCACCTCCATCCCTCGGCCCGGCCCCCCGTCGATCAGCGCGTACGCGGTCGACGGGGGGCATTTTCTCTCCCTCGCGCCCGAGCGTCAGGGCGTGGCAGGTAGAGGCACGGGGAGAGCGTCGGGCTGGAGCCCGAGCGGCATGCCCGGTCGCATGCGGACGAAGAGGCCGTCCGCGTACTGGAATGGTGCCTTCGTCGCGGGATCCGTGAGCCCTCGCGCTTGCTCGCGGATCTTCGCGTCGCCGAGGATCTCCGTGAAGTAGGCGAGGCGCCGGATCGCCGTGTCGATCGCGGCGTCGTGCACCCCGTGCGCCCGGGCGAGGAGCACCGCCTCCGCGTACAGCTTGAGCATCGTCCCGTCCGCGCGGTCGAGCGCGCGCTCGCGCGCAGCGCGCCATCGCGCTCGACGCTCCGCCCGGCGGTCCTCGATCGCGTCGGCGGTCGGGTCGTTGCCGATCACGAAAGGGCCGAACCCAAGGTAATGCGCCTCGGCCCGGGAGAGCGCGAGGTCGGGCGGGCGCGCTTGGTAGAGGCCCGTGCGACAGGAGTCGTAGAGCGATGCCTGCCGCGCCTTCGCGACGGCCGTCCATCGGGGAGATGCGAACCGCGTGATGACGTCCCGGAGCCCCGCGGAGAGCCGCTCGGCCCTGTCGAGATCGGCGTGGTACGCGCGCTCGACCTCGACCGTGCGGCCGGCGTAGCGATGGTGTCCCGTGCCGTAGTCGAAGTCCGCACGGATCTCTCGTCGATCGCGCCGTACGCGCACTCCGCCGCCATGTCCACCTCGGTCGAGCCGAGCGCGCCACCGCTCCCCGAAGGGGCCGTGCGCGACGCCTCGAACGCGCGCACCACGTCGCGGCATGCGCCGTCCGCGCCCGGATCCCGCCCGGCGCGCAGGAGCCGCGCCGTCTCGTAGGCGGCGTGCAGCTCGAGCACCAAGGTCGCCTTGCCCCTGTACACGGCGCGCCACCTTCGCATCGACGACAATGCGGAGAGGCGCGCGGCGCGGTTCGGGCCGCTGTCGGGAGAGTGCTCGTCCCAGACCGTGAGCGAAGCGTAGACCAGGATCAAGTCGACCTCGGCGAGCCTGGCCACCGGAGGGTGAAGACTGGCGACGATGTTCTCGGGCCAGCCGTGCCCGGTCGAGGTCCCCGATCTGGGCGTAGAGTATCGCCGCGTTGGTCGCCGCATTCCCGCGGTCATTGGGATTGAAGCGCGCGTTCCTCGCCAGCGCCTCGAAGGCTTCCGCGGCAGCCTCGTAGTCGAGCTCGAGCACCTCGGCGGCGGCGAGCGACTCGGCGACCCTCCACCTGTACTTCAGCCGAGCCTGGTATCCGGGCGGGTCGGGGAGCAGCGGAGGGGTGGCCCACGGGTCGCCCTTTTCGAAACGGGCGAGGGAGGCCTCGCTGCCGTACGTCTGCAAGAAGAGGCGATACATCGCCACGGCCTTGTCGTAGGAGCCGATCTGCTTGTACGCGATTGCGCCATTGATTGCCCACTCGGGCGCGTCGTGGCTGTCCGGGGCACGCCGCAGCAGCGCATCGTACTCCTCCGCGGCCTCTCGCCAGAGCTTTTCCCGCGCGGGCCCAGGGGCGGACCGCTCCGCCTTCGAGGAGAGCTGAAAGGCGGCTTCGCCGAGCCAGGGCTGGGGCCGAGGCCTGACCCCCGGCCCGCTGGGGTTGCACCCCGCCTTCCTCCTTGCGTCGGCGAGTGCGCTCGCCGACCGGAAGTCGTGCTCCAGGGCCGCGACGTCCATGAGCCGGCTCCACGCCTGGTAGCTGGACCCGGAGGGGCCGCAGTTCCCGGGGTCGGAGATGAGAGAGAACCGGCCACGCGCCTCGTCCAGGTGGCCGTAGAGGAAGAGGATCTCCCGCAACCTGGTAAGCGTACAGCGTCCGATTGTCGTCGGGGTCTTCTGCTCGTGGCACCCACGCGATGTAAGCGTCGCGGGCGGCGATCGCGTCCTCGACCTCGCGGGGGAGCGGATCCTTCACCGCCCACATATCGTCGCCCTCCCCCGTCGTCCGGACCTGAAGACGCTCCTCCACGCCCTCCGCGCCGCGCGTCTGCACGTAGCGCTCCTGCGCGATGCGCCGCGCGAGGTCGGCGATCTCGACCAGCATGAAGGCCGCAGACGCGCGGTGGAGGCCGACGCTGGTCTCGCGCGCCCCCAGGATCGCCCGGCGCGCCGAGGCAAGCTCTCCGGCAGAGGGCGTGCCACCGACCTCGTGGTCGAGCACGAGCATCCGGTCCCACGCGTCGGCAATCCAGTAGCGCGTCTCGGCCGTGTCGGCGGCCTCTGGGTCGTGCTTGAAGAGTGCCGTCCAGTCCCGCGCGGCGAGCCAGTATTCGTCGATGGCGCGCAGCAGGAGGGGGCGCCGCTCCGGCACGGCGGTCGCGGCGCCGGCCTGCTCGACGAGCGCACGGGCAGCGTTGGTGTGGTCGGCGGCGGATTCTGTGCAGCGCGGCGTGTCGCTCGCGGTCGACGGGGTTCCGGGCGGCGCGGGAAGCAGGCGGCTGCGAAGCGCGAGGGGCGGAGGGGCGGAGCGGGGCGGGCGTCGCCACATCCACCCGCGGCGCGCACGAGGCGAGGACCACGAGGCCGAGCGCCATCCCCGAGCGCCGCCATTTCATGCGCACGAAGGTAACACGGCGCGTGGGCTCGTCGGCGCCCCGCCGCGGAGCCTCATGTCGAGGCGCCGATCCTGAGCCGCAGCGCCGTAGGCAGTGGGTAGACGGCTTCGCGCGGCAAGAGGCGGGCGGCCCTGTCGACGCGGCCGTCGTTGACGAGCGCCCTGATCCTCCGCACGCTCTCGGTGAGAGGATTGTGGCGCGCCCACACGAGCGCGCCCAGTCAGGCGCTCACCTGAGATCGAAGCGATCGAGGTTCATGACCTTCGTCCACGCGGCCACGAAGTCGTGGACGAACTTCGCTTGCGCGTCCGAGCTGGCATACACCTCCGCCAGGGCCCGGAGCTGGGAGCTCGAACCGAAGACGAGATCCACACGCGTGCCGGTCCACTTGACCGCGCCCGTCTTGCGGTCGCGCCCTTCGAACACGTCCTTGGCGTCCGACGTCGCGTGCCACGTGGTGCCCATGTCGAGGAGGTTCACGAAGAAGTCGTTGGTCAGCACCCCCGGCCGGTGGGTGAAGACGCCGAGCTTGGCCGCTCCGACGTTCGTGCCCAGCACGCGCATGCCGCCGATGAGGGCCGTCATCTCGGGCGCGGTCAGCGTCAGGAGCTGGGCCCGATCGATGAGCAGCACCCCCGCGGGCACGGCGTACCGCGCCTTCTGGTAGTTGCGGAAGCCGTCCGCGAGCGGCTCGAGCACCGCGAAGGACTCGACGTCCGTCTGCTCGGGCGAGGCGTCCGTGCGGCCGGGCGTGAAGGGCACGGTCACGCTGTGACCGGCGCTCTTCGCCGCCTGCTCGATGGCCGCGCCGCCGGCCAGGACGATCAGGTCGGCCAGCGAGACCTTCTTGCCGCCTGCGGCCGCGTGGTCGAACTCGCGCTGGATGCCCTGCAGCGCGTCGAGCACACGGGACAGCCGGGCGGGCTCGTTGACCTCCCAATCCCGCTGCGGCGCGAGGCGGATGCGGGCGCCGTTCGCGCCGCCGCGCTTGTCGGAGCCGCGGAAGGTGGACGCCGAGCCCCAGGCCGTCGCGACCAGCTCGGAGACCGAGAGGCCCGACGCGAGGATCTTGCTCTTGAGCGACGCGATGTCCTTCTCGTCGATCAGCGGGTGGCTCACCGCCGGGATCGGGTCCTGCCAGATCAGCTCCTCGGTGGGCACGTCGGGGCCGAGGTAGCGAGCCCGCGGGCCCATGTCACGGTGCGTGAGCTTGAACCACGCCCGGGCGAACGCGTCGGCGAGCTGCTCCGGGTGCTCGTAGAAGCGCCTCGAGATCTTCTCGTACGCAGGATCGAAGCGCAGGGCGAGGTCGGTGGTGAGCATGCTGGGCGCACGGCGCTTCGACGGGTCGTGGGCGTCCGGGATCGTGCCCTCGCCCGCGCCGTTCTTCGGCCGCCACTGCTGCGCGCCGGCCGGGCTCCTGGTCAGCTCCCACTCGTAGGTGAACAGGTTCTTGAAGAAGTCGTTGCTCCACTTCGTGGGCGTGCTGGTCCAGGTGACCTCGAGCCCACTGGTGATCGCGTCGCCGCCCGCGCCCACGCCGTGGGTGCTCCTCCAGCCGAGGCCCTGCTCCTCGAGGCCGGCCGCCTCCGGCTCCGGCCCGACGTGCTTCGTCTCGCCGGCGCCGTGGGTCTTGCCGAAGCTGTGGCCGCCCGCGATCAGCGCGACGGTCTCCTCGTCGTTCATGGCCATGCGGCGGAAGGTCTCGCGGATGTCCTTCGCCGCCGCGAGCGGATCGGGGTTGCCGTTCGGGCCCTCCGGGTTGACGTAGATGAGGCCCATCTGGACGGCGGCGAGCGGGTTCTCGAGCTTCCCGGTCTCCGCTGTAGCGCGCGTCGCCGAGCCAGGCCTTCTCGGCGCCCCAGTAGACGTCGAGCTCCGGCTCCCAGATGTCCGCGCGTCCACCGCCGAAGCCGAACGTCTTGAACCCCATGGACTCGAGGGCGACGTTGCCTGTGAGGATCATGAGGTCGGCCCAGGAGATCTTCTTGCCGTACTTCTGCTTGATGGGCCAGAGCAGCCGGCGCGCCTTGTCGAGGTTCACGTTGTCCGGCCAGCTGTTGAGCGGAGAGAAACGCTGGCTGCCGTTCCCGGCGCCGCCGCGGCCGTCCGCGATGCGATAGGTGCCCGCGCTGTGCCACGCCATCCGGATGAACAGGGGGCCGTAGTGACCGAAGTCCGCCGGCCAGAAGGCCTGGGAGTCGGTCATCAGCGCGTGGAGATCCTTCTTCAGGGCCGGCAGATCCAGGCTCTCGAACTCGGCGGCGTAGTCGAACTCCTCGTCCATCGGATTGGACAGGCTGGAGCGCTGGTGGAGGATCTCGAGCCGCAACTGGTTCGGCCACCAGTCCCGGTTCGACGCACCACCACCCGCTGCGTGGTTGAAAGGGCACTTGGCGTCGCTCGAATTGCTCATGTCGCTCTCCTCGGTGGAACGGTGTGACCGGGCGACGGGCCCGGCGACGGGAGAGTCATACCGAGCCCCGTCCGCGCGATCCAACACATCCTGCCGATGGCCGTGATAACCTCCGCCTATCGAGCCGCCCGAGCCCACGCCATGGTCCGCTTCCACAATCTCTCCCTCCGCCAGCTCGAGTACGCGGTCGCGGTCGCCGACACCCTCGGCTTCCGCCGCGCGGCGGAGCGCTGCCACGTCTCCCAGCCCGCGCTGAGCGCCCAGATCCTCGCCCTGGAAGAGGCGCTCGGCGTGCGGATCTTCGAGCGCGATCAGCGGCGCGTCGCCCTCACCCCCGCCGGTGCCGAGATCGTCGCCGCCGCCCGCCGCGTGCTGGCCGCTGCCGTGGATCTCTGCGCCGCCGCGACGAAGCTGGGCGATCCCTTCGCGGGGGCCCTCCGCATCGGAGTGATCCCCACCATCGCCCCCTACCTCCTGCCCGAGGTGGGCCCGGCGCTTCAGCGGCGCTTTCCCCGGCTCCGCCTCCTCTACCGCGAGGACAGGACCCGGGCGCTCGTCGCCGCTCTGGAGAAGGGAGAGCTCGACGCCGCGCTCGTGGCCCTGGAGGCCGACCTCGGGGATCTGGTCCACGCCGAGATCGCCGTCGATCCCTTCCTGCTCGCGGCCCCGCGGGGGAGCCCGCTGGCGCGCCGCCGCGTGGTGGAGGCGGCCGACCTCGAGGGCGCGCCCCTCCTCCTCCTCGACGAGGAGCACTGCCTCCGCCACCAGGCCCTCTCGTTCTGCGCCACGACCCGCGTGGCGGAGGCGCCCTTCCGCGCCACGAGCCTGGGCACGCTGGCCCAGATGGTGTCGAGCGGCGCGGGCGTCACCATCCTCCCGGCGCTCGCGGCGCCCATCGAGAACCGCCGCGGGCAGCTCGCCATCCGCCCCTTCGCCTCCCCTCCGCCGAGCCGCACCGTGGCCCTGGCGTGGCGGCCGACCTCACCCATCGCCGCCGCACTCCGCACGCTCGCCGAGGTCATCGCCGCGGCATGGCCCGGCAGGAAGACGTGATGGCATCGCGCCCCGCGGGGTGCCTCCGTGGATGCGGACGGCACGGCGTCCGTTACTCCGGCGTGAGCATGCTGTCGCGCGTCACGTCCGTGCACAGAAATCGCGGACGAGCTCGAACAGCACCCGCAGGCCCCACGCGAAGCCATCCTTCGGGATGCGCTCGTCGTGGCCGTGGAACATCCGGGTGAACGCGAGCTCGGGGCCGAGGCGCACCGGCGCGAAGCCGTAGCAGACCGCGCCCAGCTTTCCATAGGCGAACGCATCGGTGAAGCCCGGGATCATGTACGGCACGGCGACGGCCCCGGGGTCGTGTCGCGCGAGCGTGCGACGGATGGCCTCGTAGAGCGGCGTGTCGCTGGGGAAGACGGTGCCCTCGTGCTGCTCGAGGACGTTGATGGTGACGTCGTCGCCGACCACCCGCTGCACCTCGGCGAGGAAGGCCTCGACGCTCTGCCCGGGGATGATCCGGCCATCGATCTGCGCGCTCGCGGACGAGGGGATGACGTTGACCTTCTTGCCCGCGGCGAGGATCGTGGGCGAGGTGGTGTTGCGGAGCATCGCGCCCAGGCCCATGGCTTGATCCGGATCCTTGCGGGCGACCAGATCGAGCAGGTGCCCTGCGAGGCGCGGCTCGAGCAGGAGCGGCAAGGCCATGTTGTGGGGGAACGGCGCGCCCTTCGCCAGGACGCGGAGGAAGTGCTCGACGACGGGCGTGTTGTGCTGCGGGAGCCGTGCGCCGGCGAGCGCGGCGACGGCGCGCGCGAGGCGCACGACGGCGTTGTGCGGGTGCGGCATGGATCCGTGGCCGGGCTCGCCGTGGGCGGTCAGCTCGAACCAGCAGATCCCCTTCTCGGAGACCTGGACCGGGTAAAACCGCGAGCCCCCGAGGTGGAGGGTGTGGCCGCCGACCTCGTTGAGCACGTACTCGGCCCGGACCAGCTCCGGGTGCTTCTCCACCAGGTAGAGCGCACCGCGGCGCGAGCCAGCCTCCTCGTCGGCGACGGCGGCGAGGATGACGTCGCGATCGAGACTCGATGCCCTGGCGCCGGAGCAGCACCACGGTCATCAGGCTCATGGCGACCATGTTCTTCATGTCGATGGCGCCTCGACCCCAGATGCAGCCATCGGCCTCCACCGCGGCGAACGGTGGGTGCCTCCACGCCGCGGCGTCCGCGGGGACGACGTCGAGGTGCCCGTTGAGGAGGAGCGGCGCCTTCTTGCCCGACCCCGCGAGGCGCGCGATCAGGTTGGCGCGGCCCGGCGCGCTCTCGTGGATCTCGAAGGGGATCCCCTCGCGCTCGAGGACGCGGGCGAGGATATCCGCGGCGAGCCGCTCGTTGCCGGGCGGGTTCACGGTCTCGGCGCGGAGCAGGTCCTTGAAGTGGCCGATGGCCTCGGCGGTGACGGCGGCCCAGTCGATCGCGGCTTGCACGCTCCGGATGTTAATCCCCATCGCGCGCCGCCGGCGCGCGCTTCGATACGCGCACGCGCAGCCCGTGCTTGAAGCGGAGCGTCACGGAGGGCTCGGCCACCACGGGGTGGCCCGGCACGACGCGCACCGAGAAGCGCCGCGCGATGGCGGACACGAGGAGCACCGCCTCCATCAGCGCGAACTGGTTCCCGATGCACACGCGGGGGCCCCCGCCGAACGGCATGTAAGCGTGCTTGGGTAGCCGCTTCGCGAAGCCGTCCCGCCAGCGGTCGGGGAGGAAGGCGCGCGGGTCGCTGAAGAAGCGCGGGTCCCGGTGGAGCGACCACGGTGCGATGGCGAACCAGGAGCCGGCCGGAAAACGACGGCCCGCGAGCTCCACCGGCGCGCTTGCCTCGCGCCCGATGATCCACGCGGGCGGGTGCAGGCGCAGCGACTCGTGCACCAGCCGCTCCACGAAATCGAGCCGCGGAAGGTCCTCCACCGTCGGGTCGTGGTCGCCGAGCACGCGGTCGAGCTCGTCGTGGAGGCGACGCTCCACGGAGGGGTTCTGCGACAGCTCGTAAAACAGCCACGAGATCGCGAGCGCCGTCGTCTCGTGGCCGGCGAGGAACAGGATCAGAATCTCGGCGCGGATCTGCGGATCGCTCATGCGCGAGCCGTCCTCGTCGCGCGCGGCGAGCAGCATCGCGAGCAGGTCGTCGCCGGGCGCCGCGTCGCCCATCGCGCGGCGCTCCTCGACGAAGCCTCGCACAACGCGGTCGAGCCGTGGGCCCACCTCGGCGACGCGACGGTGGATCGCGAGGGGGAGCTTCTCGAGGATGGGGAACAGGACGAAGAGCGGGTTGCTGAAGCGCTCGAGCATGACGTCGAGGCACTCCGCCACGACGGCGGCCTCGCGCGTGGCCGTGCCGAAGAGGCACTCGGTGACGATCCCGGCCGTGAGGTGCATCATCGCCGTGTGCAGGTCGAAGGCGTCGCCGTCGCGCCACGCCGAGGCGGCGCGCGCGGTGTGCTCGACCATCACCCGGCCGTAGCCGGCGATGCGGTCGCGGTGGAACGCCGGCTGGATGAGCCGCCGCTGCCGCTTCCAGAGCTCGCCCTCGCTCGTGAGCAGGCCCTCCCCGAGGTGCCGCTTCAACTGCCGCGCGAAGGCGTCTTTCCGGAACAGCGAGTTGCTCTTCAGGAGCACCTCCTCGACGAGCCCCGGATCGTTCAGCATCCACAGACGGAGAGACAGGAACGGGAGCTCCACGAGGCCCCCCGCCCGGCTCGCGTCCTCGAGGAACCGGAGCGGGTCACGCAGGTAGTGCGCCGTCGAGCCCACGAGGGGCAGGCCCGGTGCGCGCGGGAGCGGCGCGGCATCCATACAGCCGGCAGGATACGCGAACGCCGGGGCGCCTGGGGCGCGGCAGTGAGCGTCGACCGGGGCTCATCGCACGAACCCCAAGCCCTCGTCGAAGGCGCAGAGCGTCGCAGCGGTATGCTCGCGCGAGACCCGATGCCCAAGACCAGCGCGCTGGATCTCGTCGAGAGACGCGAGGCGAAAGCCCTGGGGCGCGAATGCGGCCGGCGGGTCAATCGTGTCGACGACGTAGGGCACCGGGGGCTCTCTCCAGGCGCATCCGCACGCCGGGCACGCGAAGAAGATGTCGCCCGCCCCCATCGGAGCCACGACGATGGCCGCGCCTGCGCCCGCACACACGGAGCAGTCGCCGACGGAGTACATCGCGGCACGAGGATCTTTGGCTCACGTGGCAACGCCAACCCTTTTTCGAGCTGATCGGCGAACCAGTACGGCTCGAACGGCCGCGGCGCCGAGGTCTCCACGATGTAGACGAGCTGATGGCGGTGCCAATGCCATTCGGTGCGGATCACCTGCCGCACACGGTCGGGCTTTCCACGGAGGCGAACGAGGGTGCCCTGCGCGAGCGCCGGGTCAGGTCGCTCTTCGCGCCCCGGCCCCTGGAGCCGACGCGTCTCGCGCTCGGGGAACCGTCGCCACCACATCCGACGCCCGAGGAGGCGGTCCATCGACGGATGCTACGCCGTTCCCGCGAGATGGCATACCGTGGCGCCACACCATGAAAGTCATCCTCTTCGGAACGACGGGCATGATCGGGCAGGGCGTCCTGCGCGAGTGCCTCCTGGACCCTGCCGTCACCGAGGTGCTCTCGATCGGCCGCGCGCCCCTCGCGACCGGGACCACGCTCCCCGGCGTCCCCCGCGACAAGCTCCGCGAGATCGTGCGGGAAGACCTCTTCGAATCTCTCGCCGATCGCCGGCGAGCTTCTCCGGGTACGACGCCTGCTTCTTCTGCCTCGGCGTCTCGGCGGCCGGCATGACCGAGGCCGAGTACCGGAGGATCACCTACGACCTCACCCTGTCGGTGGCCCGCACCCTTTCGGAGCGGAGCCCGGGCATGACCTTCCTCTACGTCTCCGGCGCCGGCACCGACAGCACCGAGCGCGGCGGCACGATGTGGGCCCGCGTCAAGGGCGCGACCGAGAACGCCCTCCTGAAGGTCCCCTTCAAGGCCTCGTACATGCTCCGCCCGGGCCTCATCCGCCCGCTCCACGGCGTCACCTCGCGCACGCGGCTCTACCGGGCCGTGTACGCGATGGTGGGGCCGCTCTACCCGCTGCTCAGAGCCATCGCCCCGGGCCAGATGCTGACGACGGAGCGGCTCGGGCGGGCGATGCTCGTCATCGCCGCGCGAGGCGCGCCGAAGCCCGTGCTGGAGGCGCCCGATCTGAACGCGCTCGTCGACGCGTGGGAGAAGGAACGGACGCCGTAGCGCGACGAGCCCGCGAGGGCCATCCGGGATCAGAACTGGAAGTAGATGAACGGCTGCACCTCGGCGGTCGACGACTGGAGCACCGCCTGGACCACGGCGACGAAGGCGCAGACCTTGGCGAGCGTGGGCAGGACGCGGAAGCGGCCCTCGACGCGCTCCCAGAAGCCGGTCCTCGCCACGGAGATCACGAAGCCCACGAGCACGACCGCCACGAGCTCGCGGCGGGCCCCGAGGATCGCCGCGGCGTGCGCAGGCTCCCAGCCGTGCGCGAGCGCCGTCACGAGCGCGCCGGCGAGCGCCAGGGTGCGCGCTCGGAAGATCACCCAGAGGCCGGTGACGAGGTGCAGCGTGAAGATCCAGCCGAGGGCGCGGCCCGCGCGCGATCGCGGCCGGCCGAAGCGCCGCTCCACGACCTTGTCGGCGACCAGGGCGACGCCGTGCAGGCCGCCCCAGAGGACGAACGTCCACGCGGCGCCGTGCCAGAGGCCGCCGAGGAGCATGGTGATCATCAGGCTCGCCACCTGGCGGGCCTTGCCGTGTCGGTTGCCGCCGAGGGGCACGTAGAGGTACTCCCGCAGCCAGCTCGACAGCGAGATGTGCCAGCGCCGCCAGAAGTCCGTGATGCTCGTGGCGCGGTACGGCGTGTCGAAGTTCTCGGGGATGCGGACGCCGAGGATGCGCGCCATGCCCAGCGCGATGTCGGAGTAGCCCGAGAAGTCGAAGTAGATCTGGAGCGCGTAGGCGTACGCGGCGAGGAGGGCCTCGGGCCCCGAGTACGTGGACGGGGCCCCGAACACGAGGTCCGCGTACCGGCCCAGGTAGTCGGCGAAGAGGGCCTTCTTCGCCACGCCCTGGAGGATGCGGTAGAGGCCCGCGGCCACCTCGTCCTCGGTCGGCTCGGCGAGCGGGTGGATCTGCCCGAAGAAGTCGGGCGCGCGGACGATGGGGCCGGCGACAATCTGGGGGAAGAAGCAGAGGAAGGCGACGTACTCCGCGAGGTTCTGGACGGGCGGGTAGCGGCGCCGGTACACGTCCACGAGGTAGCTCAGCGACTGGAAGACATGAAACGAGATGCCGAGCGGGAGGAAGATGTGGAGCGGCTCGAAGCTGCGCCCCGCGAGCATCGCCAGGTTGCCGAGCGCGAAGTTCGTGTACTTGAAGTAGCCCAGCCCGAGCAGGTTGAGCGTGATCGAGGTCGCGAGCCACGCCTTGCGGGCGGCGGGCCGCGCTGTCGCGTCGATCCGGAGCGCGACGAGGAAGTCCACCGTGGCGAGCCCCACCAGCGTCAGCGTGTAGGCGCCGTTCGACCGGTAGTAATAGTAGAGCGAGAACGCGAGGAGCCACCCGATGCGCGCCCGGTTCCGCCCCCGCAGCAGGGCGTGCACGGCGACGAACACGGTGAAGAGCAGGAAGAAGGTGCCGCTGTTGAAGAGCAGCGGCGACCTCGGGTCGTGGGCGAACAGCGCGTAGACCTCGGTGGGCATGCCGTCCTCCCGGGCTCAGCGCGGCGGGGGGAAGACGCGGACGGCCGGGACCCTGGGCGCCTTGCGGGTGGGGGCCGCGAGCGCGATGGGGCGCGCGCTCTCCACGCCCACCCAGCGCACGAAGGCCTCCGCCCACCTGGCGCCTCCCACGGTGTTGGGGTGGATGCCGTCCGGTCCGCGCGGTAGCTCGAGCGTCGCGGACGAGAAGAAGCGCCGCGGGCCGAGCACGCGCGCGAGCATGGCGTTGATGCCGGTGTCCTCGCGCCAGTTGGGGGGGCCGATCCAGAGGAGCGGGCGCGCGCCGACCTGCCGGAGGATGGTGCGCACGTGGCGCTCGCGCTCCTCGATGCGCCGGACCGTGGCTCGGCAGGACCCGAGCGCGATGACCACGAGCGTGGGGTCGACCTCGCGCAGCAGATCGGCGAGCTGGGGCCCGGACGCCCACGAGGCCGTGGTCGACGCGTACCAGAATCGCCGGGAAGAGCTTGTGCCCGTTCTGGAGGCAGTAGTCGGCGAGGCGCGGCTGGAGCACCTCGACCATCGAATCGCCGAGCAGCAGGATTCGCTGGGGCCCCGCGTCGAGGACGGGCGGCGCGAGCAGAGGCCCAGCGTCGCGGGCCACCGGGGACGAGCCCTCGAGGGTGGCGGCGGCCGCCTCGGGCTCGATGTCGGCGAGCGAATCGAGCGCGGAGGGCGAGGTGGTGGCGCGGGCCAGGTAGGCCGGCGAGACTCCGGCTTCACCAGCGTGGTGCCGCCGAGGGTGAGGTCGCCGGGCATCGCACCGTACGCGAGGAGGAGGAGCCACGTCAGGCCGAAGACGACGAGCAGCTCGCGGTAAGGTGTCGGCGCGCGGCGTGCGCCGGAGTCGGGGTACGGCGTACACGTGGGGTGGGCGCTGGTCTCTGGTTCCATGGTCGTTCCGTCGGGCGCGGCGCCGATGAACGACGTGGAGCGATTTCGCATTCCACGCACCGACCCGACGGGCTGCGCGCCGGGTGGAAGGGGCGGGGCGACCGGATGAGTCGCTGCTGGTCGCCGCCCGGCGTCAGGCGATCACGCTGGGCTCCGGTCACGGATCCCGCGTGTCCTTTCACGGATCCCGCGTGTCCTTTCACGGATCCCGCGTGTCCTTTCACGGATCCCGCGCGTCCGTATACGGATCCCGCGTGTCCTTTCGCGGATCCCGCGCGTCCGTATACGGATCCCGCGTGTCCTTTCACGGATCCCGCGTGTCCGTATACGGATCCCGCGTGTCCGTTCTCGGATCCCGCGCGTCCTTTCACGGATCCCGCGTGTCCGTATACGGATCCCGCGTGTCCCTTCACGGATCCCGCGTGTCCTTTCTCGGATCCCGCGCGTCCATTCACGGATCCCGCGTGTCCGTTCTCGGATCCCGCGCGTCCGGTCCAACGCCGCGCCGCGTTGTACGAGGATCATCATGGAATCACGATGTAAATCGCGTCGCTCCATCGCACGTAGCTCGTCCCGTGCACGAGCGTGACCTTTCCCGCCTTGTTCACGGGGGGGACGGCCACGAACTTGCTCGGCGACGCGATCGCCGCCGTTCTCTTCGGGCTCGCGGCGGTGGTGTTGTGGGGCGGGAGCAGCACCACCGCGTACTCTACCGCGACGACGGAGGTGCTCGGGATGCCGGTCACGCAGAGCTCGGTGACGGACAGCGCGATGTCGGGCTGCCAAGTCGTGGGCAGCACGCCGGCGGCGGTCGTGATCCCGTAGCGATAGACGTACGTCAGCCCTCGCGGCGCCTGGGAGGGGACCCGCACGTGGAACGATTGAGGCGCGGCTGCGAGCGACTCGAAGACGCGCTGGTGGGTGCTGGGGAGCTTCTTCCCGACGAAGCCGATCCGGGAGACAACCTCGTCGAAGACGGCGCGAACGCCCTGCGCCTTGGCGTTCGCGACGGTCTCGACGTAGCCCTTGTCGGCGACGAGCGCGCGCGTGAGGGCGTTGACGTCCTGCTGTTGCTTCGCCGTGAGCGTCGGCGTGCGGCCCGTGGGGTGCCCGCCCAGGTCGGTCTGGACCGTCGCCGCGAGCGTCTGGAGCTGCGCCTGCGTGAAGGGAGGGCTCGTCGCGTCGGGGTCGTTGGCGAGCTTGATGCCGAGCGCGAGCGTGACCTCCTCGTCGAGCGTGATGCGCTGGAGGTTGAGGGCGATGTGGAAGTAGCCGACGAGCTTTTTCATGGGTGTTTCCTGGTCCTTCTGAGACATGGGCCCGCGGCGTCTGCCGCGTTCGTAGACTCCCATCGCAACCCCCATGCCATGGTCGCGCAGGATTTCAGCGGCATCGATTCGAGCAGCACTTTCGAGGTCTTGCGAGATCGCGCCGCGCGCCGCGCGCCCCGACGCGGCGGCGCGACCGACATTTCATGCAAATGCCGGCGGCATGAAATGCTGCCCGACATGCGATCCGGACGTGGGAGCAGGTGGGAGACGACGGGCGCTTGCCCTCCCAGACCTCGGCTACGAATCCGTGGAGCTGCTCTTGGGTCTCCGTTGACAGCGTGGCTCCCCTCGGGGACCTTGGGGCCCGGGAGGCACTGCCACACCCTCATGCGACCCCTCCTCGCCGCCCTCTGCTTCGTCGCGGCGTGCGCACCCGACGCCCCGCCTTCCCGCAGCGTCGCCGCTCCCGCAGCCGTCGCGCCCGCGCCCGAGGGCGTCGCAGCTCCACCCGAGGGCGCCGCACCCCTGCCGGCGCCTCTCCCGGCCTCGCCCACCGAGGTCGCGCCCGCCGAGCCCGCGCAAGCCGAGGCGGAGCCGCCCGAGCCGGGACCCGAGCTGCCCGCCGACCCGTACCTCGCCCCGGACGCCGCCACCCGCTTCCCCCGGCGCGCGCTCGTGGGGCAGGGATTGGGGCTCCGGTTCACGCTCCAGGTCAATCCCACCACTCGCCCCCACGCGGACTCCAGCGGCTACGTCTCGCCCCGCATCCCGCACGGGCCGCTCGAAGCCGTCGTGGTCGAGGAACGACCGAAATCCGTGCGGGTGGTGATGACCGATGCTTACCTCCGTCTCGTGGCCTACGCCCCGCTGCCCGTGCTCCGTTGGGTCTCGGTGACCTCGACGTGGCTCTCCACGGCGGCGGAGCGGGCCCCGGAATCCGGAGGCGGGCGTGCGCGTGGCGCCGGGGGTCTCGCTCTCCGAGAATCGAGCGGCTGGGACCGATGAGCAAGGTGAGCGGCTATGTAGACGGGATCAACTTCGACGGGTGGGTGCGGGAGGAGGTGATCGGCAAGGTGTTCGTGCCGGAGCGCTTCCCCACGCCGCCCACGAACGGGCTCCTGGAGCGTATGACCAAGATCACGAGCCCGGGAGGCGACGTCCTCGCCCAGCTCACCGGCGGGAGCCATTTCGGTGCGAGGCCACCCTCCTCCCCGGCGCGCCCGCCGGCATGCAGGCCGTCCACGTGCGCCGGGAGTCGCTGGAGGCGCGCGGGCTCGTCCCGTCCTCCGACGCGCAGAAGACGCCGCTGGGCACGAAGAAGTACGGCCCCAGAACGTGCTGCCAGAGCATCGGCAGCTTCGACGGCATGGAGCACGTCCTGCTCCGGGCCGGCGCGAGCGTCTACGGTCTCGGCGGGGCGCGCGTCGGGACGGCGCTGCGCGACACGGAGATGGGGGTCGTCCACGGCGCCCGTCGGAGCAAGGATCCCCTCGTCCATGTCCGCTTCACGTTCTGGGAGCTCGGGTCGTTCGACGCCAAGGTGAAGCCGGGCGATCTGCGCCCCTACCGCTGAGCCGCCATCCCCTTTGATCGGCGCCTCGCGAGCCGTCGAGGCGCCTTCCGCCCCGGCAGCTCGGTCTCTTCGGGCTCGACCTCGACCCGGAGCCGGGCAAGTAGAGCGCCCCGTCCACCGTCGCGACGGTCATCTGCGGTGGGTCGCCGTCAGGATCACGACAGCTCGGGAGGAGCGTCACCCTAGTCGTCGGCCGCCACACCGAGTTTCACGAAAGAATCAATAGTGGCATGACCTTGCCATAGGATCGACGCCTCACCCGTTGCCAAATCGATGTGTCGCAGCGTCTCGACGTCGGGTTCGTCGAGCTCTTGGATCACGATGGCCGACCCATCGGGCGTGAAGCGTGCAAACTGCAAGCTATTTGGGGTGCCAGAATAGACGATTCGGCTTTCGTGCGACGCGAGGTCGAGGACGACGGCATCTGGGACATCCGAACCGTGAACCCGCGTGTAGACGACGGCGGTGCCGTCGAAGTTGAAGGACGGCGCCCCATAGCCAACCCCGTCGAGACCCGGGAGGGTGGTGTACTGAGTCCCGTCGTCCCGCAAGGTCACGAGCTTTTCGGAGCTTACGGCGACGATGGTTTGGCCGTCCGGCGAGTAGGACGTGTCGAACACTTGGTCCTCGCGCGACTCCTTGAGGATGGGTACGGGTGTGCTCTCCCTGTCGAGGACGCAGAGGCTGAATTCGTGCGGTACGGGGAGGACGGGGGGGAGGGTGACGACGAGCACGCGCTGCCCATCGGGTCGGAGCGCGCCGAGCCACTCCCATGAGGTCTGCCCGTCCGTCGCCGGTTGCGACCAGACGGTCGTTCCGTCCGGCGCGACGACGTCGAGACCTGCCGCCAACGCCCCGGCACACGCCACGGCCGAGCAACGTTCGATCGCGATGAAGCGCCCATCGAAGCTCATCGTGGCTTGGTCGAAGGCGTACGTCCCGACGGTCGAAACGGTCTTGGTGCGCGAGTGCCAGAGCGAGAGGGTTTGCGTGAAGGGGTCGGCCCGGCCCCCGGCGCTGATCGGAAAGAGGACCATGTAGCCGGGCGGTGGGATCGGGAGCCCGGTGCGCGCGCCGCAGCCCGTGACGAGCGGGCTCGCGAAAATCGCGATGCACGACCACGCGACGACCGATCGCAGCCGCCCGTCGTCCCTCGCGGCGACGGCGAAGAGCACGAGCCGCCGGCGGGTCCTTCGGAGCCAAGAGTGTTCCGTCATCGGGAACAGGCGCACGCAACCTGCGTGCCGACGACGACATCCGGAGAATCCGAGCGGTTTGGTGGGCGGGTCTGCCAACCTGGTTGGCGCCGAGGGCACCGAACCTATCCGCGACCCCTCGACGCGGACGAGTACGCGTCGCATTTCCACGGATGCTGATGGTCGCCTACAACCACCCCGCTCTGCGCCGCGCCGAGCCCCGGCCGCCTTCCGCCTCCGCGGAGCTCGGGCCACTCCGGTCGGGTTGCTGCACGGCCTTGGTCGCGGGACCGTCTTCGGCGCCAGTGCTCCGGGGGCTCGCGCCGCGCGGCACGGCTCCTACCCTTGCCGCTTGCTCGACGGCGCCCGTTTGCTCGACGGCGCCGGCCTGCTGCTCGGCAGCGACCGCATGCTCGCCGGCATCCGTTTGCTCGGCGGCGCCCGCTGGAGGGTCGGCTCCGGCTCGTCCTTCAGGAGTGCCTTCAACGTGCGCGTGTCGACCCCGAGCAACCGCGCCGCCGCCGTGGGGTTGCCCGCCTTCTCGACGGCGATCTCCGCGTACCGCCGGCGGACGTCGTCGAGCGGCACCCTCACGTTCCGCAGCTCGATCGCCAGCGCGACGGGCGGGTCCGGCCGCTCCGGCACACCGGTCCCCGTGGTCTGAAGGCCGGCACGGGTTGCACGGATCACGCAGCGGGCAGCTTCGGCTCGTGGAGGGCGGGATGGGAAGAGGAGCTGCTACGACCCGATGCGCAGCACCAGCGCGAGCGCGCCCCCGATGTCCTTCATCTCCGGGTCGGGGAGGACACCCAGCAGTTTGACGATCAACCAGACCTCACCCCGACGCATGAATCGGCTCGGCGTCCAAGGACGTGAAGGCCGTCAGCTCTCCCCCCGCCTCGTAGTCCGGCAGGAGCGCGAGCGCCGCAGCGGCGAGCTTGGCCGATCGTTCCGCGTCCGTGGCGTCCGCGCGACGTTGGGCGAGCTCCTCCCGGACGTCGTGCAGCGCGTCCTCGAGGATCGCCAGGCGCTCGGTGAGGTCGAGACGGGCGAGCTGCTCCAGGATCTCGCGCTTCGTCATGATGATGCGCTCCGGCCTCATGGTGCCCCAAGCCCCTTCGGGATGCCAGCGCCACGCGGTTGACCAGGGCGATGAGCGCGTCGGGACGGTCGAGCCCGGTGCCTCACTGCCGCTCCCACAGCCGTCGCGCCATCGCCCGAGGGCGTCGCGTCTCCACCCGATACGATCGACATCCATCCTCGGGCCTACCGCTTCTTCCCCCCGGCACCGGGCACGGCCGCGACCTGAATCATCCACGCCGCGACTTGGCGTTCGTCGAGGTCGTCCACTGATTTCGAGCTCCACTCCCCGAGTAGATTTGCCCATCGCTACAGGCGTCACGGGCGGTACCGGCTCGAGCGCTGCGCCGTTCACGAACATCAGCTTGACGTGGTCGGCGAATCCGCCGCAACAGAAACACCAGCCGTCGCCGACGCCGTAGTACGACATGCCCCATTTCACGGAGCGCTGCAGGCCATGAAGCGTCCTGGCCGCGAGAGCATCGACGCGCTCCGCGATGTCACGCTGCGGCGGCGGCAGACTGGCGATGTATGCGAAAACCGGCTTGTCGCCGACCGCAGCCTTCGCGGGGCTTGCCTTGCCGGTCACCATGGATTCCGGCAGAGTCGTGGCAGCTTTACCTTCTTCTGCCGTGCGCTTGGCCGGCTTCCGGCCTGCAAGCTTGGACGTCTTTTCCTCAGTCTTACGGGCGGGCATAGGGGTCACCTGTACCGTGGAAGTTGTCGGAAGACCGCCTTGGCGATTTCCCGGAGGGCACGCTGCCGAGCTCGCGAGGCTGGGTGCACTGTCGGGAGCGCCGCTTTGTTCGGCCCCTGCATACACGCAGGACCACCTTCGGCGCCAGTGCTCCGGGGGCTCGCGCCGAGCGGCGAGGCGGCGGTTGCGAAGGGGCGCGCCTCGATCTAGCGTGCGCGCCATGACCGCCCCCGTCGTCGACGTCGCCGCCCGCACCGTGTCCCACCTCGGCAAGACCTTCGTCATGCGCCCCCTCGCCGAGGACGAGTTCACGGTGCTCGTCGAAGGCATCCCCGTCGGCCGGGCCGTGTACAGCTTCGGCGCCCCCAACGCCGTCGTCGAGGGATCCGCCGTCACCGAGGACGACCTCTACGCCGTCGCCGAGGCCTGGTTCGGCGCGACAATCACCCCCGAGGAGTGATCGACGCCTTCGGCGGAAAGGCACTCACCCCCGCTCATCGTTCGTCGTCCCTGGCGGCGCGGCTCCTACCCCTGCCGCTTGCTCGACGGCGCCCGCTTGCTCGACGGCGCCGGCCTGCTGCTCGGCAAGGGCCGCATGCTCGCCGGCATCCGTTTTGCTCGGCGGCGCACGCCGTGCGGCGGAGGATGCATGTCGGGCGGCCGGCTCAGCCGCGCGTTGCCGCCCCCGGGCGCGAGGCGCGCGGCCTTCGCAGCGCGAGCAGCGGGAGGAGGGCGAGGAGCCACGCGCCGGGGAGAGGCTTGTCTCCGGGCATCTGGCATCCGCATCCGCTCGGGGCCATGGGGTTGCCCTCGCTACCGCCGGTCAGTCCGCTGCTGCTCGATCCGGCGTTGGCGGAGCCCCCGGTCCCCGCGCTGCTGCTGCTCGACCCGGCGCTGGCGGAGCCCCCGGTCCCCGCGCTGCTGCTGCTGCTCGACCCGGCGCTGGCGGAGCCTCCGGTCCCCCCGCTCGAGGAGGAGCTGGAGCTGCTGGACGAGCTGCTGCTGGAGCTGCTGGAGCTGCTGGACGAGCTGCTGCTGGAGCTGCTGGACGAGCTGCTGCTCGTGGTACTCGGGACGCAGGCGTTGCCCGAGCAGACCTCGCCGGCACCGCAGGTGCCGCAGGTGATCATCCCGCCGCAGCCGTCCGAGATCGTGCCGCAGTCGTCGCCGGCCGGGCAGGCGGTGCTCGGAGAGCAGAGCGCGTAAACGTACGCCGCACCCTGGCGCGCATTCGATCCGACCTGGTGTCCGAGAGCGCCGACGACGGCGGTCGTGCCGCTCAACGACACCTCCACGCCGAGCTCGTCTTGTGCGGCGCCGTCGCTCGCGATGAGCTCGGCCTGCTGGCTCCACGTCGTGCCGGACTGCACGAAGACGTACGCCGCGCCCTGGTTCGGATTGGAGCTGACCTGGCGTTGGCAAGCGCCGACGACGGCGGTCGTGCCGCTCACCGACACCCCGGAGCCGAAGAGGTCGCCCGCGGCGCCGTCGCTCGCGGTGCAGCTCGGCCTGCTGGCTCCACGTCGTGCCGGACTGCACGAAGACGTACGCCGCGCCTTGGCCCCCACCATGGTTATCAGCGGCGACGACCGCGGTCGTGCCGCTCACCGCCACCCGCACGCCGAAGTAGTCGTTCGCGGCGCCGTCGCTCGCGGTGAGCTCGGCCTGCTGGCTCCACGTCGTGCCGGACTGCACGAAGACGTACGCCGCGCCCTGGATCGGACTGGAGCCGACCTGGTGCGCGGGTGCGCCGACGACGACGGTCGTGCCGCTCACCGACGCCGAGTTGCCGAAGAGGTCGTTCGCGGCGCCGTCGCTCGCGGTGAGCTCGGCCTGCTGGCTCCACGTCGTGCCGGACTGCACGAAGACGTACGCCGCGCCCTGGCTCGGATTGGAGCCGACCTGGCGGTTGGGTGCGCTGACGACGGCGGTCGTGCCGCTCACCGACACCGAGGAGCCGAACTGGTCGTTCACGGCGCCGTCGCTCGCGGTGAGCTTGGCCTGCTGGGTCCACGTCGTGCCGGACTGCACGAAGACGTACGCCGCGCCTTGGGCCCCACCATAGCCGACAGCGCCGACGACCGCGGTCGTGCCGCTCACCGACACCCGCACGCCGAAGGCGTCGCTCACGGCGCCGTCGCTCGCGGTGAGCTCGGCCTGCTGGGTCCAGGTCGTGCCCGACTGCACGAAGACGTACGCCGCGCCCTGGCTCGTATTGGAGCCGACCTTGTGTCCCGCAGCGCCGACGACGGCGATGTTGCCGCTCACCGACACCGCAAGGCCGAAGGCGTCGCCCGCGGCGCCGTCGCTCGCGGTGAGCTCGGCCTGCTGGATCCACAGGATGGGGTCGACGTGCACCGGGTACGCGGCGCCGGCGTCGTCAATCCGCAGCGCGACGGCTGCGCCACGCACCTCCATGCGGGCCGCGAGCGCGCGGCCGGCGGCGTCGACGGCGATGAGACCGCGGTAGCCGCCACGGACGAGCCCATCGGCGTCCCGCAGCAGCACGCGGTCGGACGCTCCGCCGATCCTCTCGGGAGAGAGGCCGCGGAACGCGACCTCGATCGCCAGCGGCCCGAGGCCGTCGGGGGGCGCGCGTAGCGCGAAGCCGTGCTCGAGGCCGAGCGGCCCGGCGAGGAAGCGCTCCTCAACGTCGTCGTCGCGGTCGAGCACCAGCTCCTGCCCCTCGGCGCGCACGTCGTTCACCCGGCGCGAGGCGGGGGAGCCGTCGCGCCCGACGCTCGTCGTCTCGACGGCGAGCGCGAAGCCGTCGCGCGCGAGGCGGACGCCCTGCGCGGTGGCCTCGACGTCGGCGGGGGCCCCCGAGGGGCCGGCCTTGGCGCGCAGCACGCCGGCCGCATCGGCCGCGAACGCGTAGCCGTCCGCCTTCTGCTCTGCGCGCAGCACGGCCATCTTCAAGCTCGCCGGCATGGCGCTCGCGCCCTGGCGCTCGGGCGGGATCCGGCGCGTCGAGGCCGGGGCTCCCCACGCCGCCCGCGCTGCAGCCGGGAGCGACCAGCCAGAGGATCAGCGCGAAGATCAGAAACGGCGTGGCGGGTACGTGCAGGCTCAATCCTGTAAGACGTGACTTCATGGTCCCCTCGGGGGTTCGGCGCGGTGCGCGCCCAGGACGGGCGCTGGGCCGAACGTACCCGAGGCGGAAGGTCGTCGGAAATCTCTTTACCGAGGCCGATCAAGCCCCGACGATCACCTTCACCCAGGCCTCGAGTCGTCGGCTGTAGGCGGACGCCCGCGCAGCGCAGCCCCTACCCTTTCCGCTTGCTCGACGGCGCCCGCTTGCTCGACGGCGCCGGCCTGCTGCTCGGCAAGGACCGCATGCTCGCCGGCATCCGTTTGCTCGGCGGCACCCGCAGGAGGGTCGGCTCCGGCTCGTCCTTCAGGAGCGCCTTCAACGTGCGCGTGTCGACCCCGAGCAGCCGCGCCGCCGCCGTGGGGTTGCCCGCCTTCTCGACGGCGATCTCCGCGTACCGCCGGCGGACGTCGTCCAGCGGCACCCTCACGTTCCGCAGCGCGATCGCCAGCGCGACGGCCGGGTCCGGCCGCTCCGGCACATAGGTCCCCGTGGTCTGCACCTCGGCGACGCACTGCGCCAGCTCGCGCATGTTCCCCGTCCACGGGTGCCGGCGGAGCTTCGTGCGCACCACGGTCTCCACCTGCTCCACGAGGGTCTCCGCGACCTCGGGGCCGAAGAGGTACGCTGCGATGAACGCGCGTCATGGTGAGCTTCTTGAGGCCGCCCGAGACGCCGCTGAGGAGGAGGGCGCTCGGAAGGTCGGGCGTCCTCCACACCGGGATCGGAGAGGAGGCCGAGCGTCACGGTGCCCACCGTCATGAGCCCGCTCTCGCGCCGTGTCCGCCGCAACATCGCGGCCGCCAACCAGTACGCCTCTCGCGCCGTCGTGCCCCACCGCCGCCCGGCGCTTTGACCACCCGTTCCGCGCTTGATTCGTCTACGTCACCCCTGCCCTTGCATTTGCGCCGCGATCGGGGGATCATTCGACCTCATCATCATGCTTCCGTCGCTTCGCGATCTTGGTGAATATGTTCGTGCCGCCCGAGAAGATCGGGCGCTCTCTCAAGAGGACCTCGCCATTGCCGCCGGGCCACCCGCTAATCGAACCGCGGTCGCGCTCTTGGAACAAGGACGGCGCCTGCCTCCGACGGCCTCTCTCTCAGCGATTTGTCAGCACCTCGGCATACCGAGACCGTTCTGGGAAGCGCTTCAGGACGAAGGTCAGGTCCGCCGAGCGGCCTTTGAGGACGCTCTGGGAGAACTCGTGGGGCGTCGTGTGTCGCTGCGCGATCACGATCCCGAAACTTCATTCGTTGCGCATCGCGCGGTCATGGCACTGTTCAATAGCGGGAAGACTGCCGAGCAACTGCACGGCGCCCTTTGTGCCGTGCTCGTCAACTACGATGTCGCGCCTCCGACTCTGCAATTCTTTCAGCGATTCTTGCGCACGGATGCGTTTACATCCACAACTGCATTTGCGGATCGTGTGCAGACATATCAGGCGCAGGCAATTCGCTTGTACAGCTCTTTTGCAGCAGCATACCATGCTCTCTCGGGCACCGAACGACTCGAAGACGCACTGGCACCACTCAAGCCCCGCGACGACGCTTCCTACAGGGCTCGGACAACTTGGACAGAAGTCGAAGGAATTCCCGAGGAACGGTTGCCGGATCTCGGTTATATCTCCGCTGCACGTGTCCAAAAAGAACAGAAGGAGCGCGAACTCGTGGCGACCTTTCTTCGCGAGTTGGCCGATGGCATCGAAAAACGAGGACGTAGCGCAACGGAGGAGCACTCCGCCAAAAAGCGCCGCAAGATCGGTTCACTCTTGCGCGCCTTCAATTCAACGCTCCCTCACGATCTCATGTCACCTCTATTTGCACCGGATCCCGACAGGATCCGCCGAGAGGCCGCTCAGTTGGCACCCAAAGCAGCTGAAGACATCAAGCGAATGGAGGCTACGCAAGCAACTGGCATCCGAAATCTTGCTCGATATCTTACAGCAGATTTTATGGATGTGTACGTAGCGACATCTATGCGGTCGGATGCCGACTTTGCTTCGGTCAATAGCTTTGTCGGACGGTTGTTCGCGCACCCTAGCGTTCACCCGCTCAAGCTTCGACACTTCAACCCTACGCAGTCATGGATCGAGGACCGCGTTGCAAAAGGCCTGGTCGAAGCGCTGATGTTGAAGCGTGCCGACATTACAATCTATCTGGCACAAAAGGCCGACAGCTTTGGCAAAGACTCGGAAGCATCGGTCGCTTTGGGGCAGGGAAAGCCGGTCATTGTCTTTGTCCCAAGTCTTAGGGTACCCGAGGTCGACATTGATTCCGAAAAATTGGGCATGCTCGATAGACCCGAGCTTCAGCACATTATTGAATGCGAGGCCGCCGGTGATGATCGAGAGGTGGATGAAACGACCGATCAGCAGGCACTGATGGCACAGGTGCTCATGCTTCGGCTTCGGAAAGCAACCGACTCGGCGCTCGTTGCCGCAGCACGCGAACACTGGTCTGATTTCGATCTCTATGGGGAGGACGTTCGTATTCCGACCGAGAACGAGCGGGCAACGTATCGGGCCTGGCTGGACCGGACGGCACGAGCTCACGGCGAACAGATGACTATCACGCAATCCATGCGAGAGCACTTTATTGGAATCCTTGTGGCCAGCGCAATGAACGCCGAAAGGCGAGCCACCGTCTTTCGTGAGGTGCATCCACTTGCTCTCCAGGTCATTCTCAGCAGTGGTGTCCTGAACGGCATTCTGGTTGTTCGTTCACTCGAGGCGTGCGCAGATATTCTCGCCCGTCTTGTGCGGAACGATCTTGAACTCGATCTAAAGATCGATGATCAGAATTACCGCCTTGTTGAGCGAACGACCAGATCGACCATTCGCGTGATCGCGCGACACACGCTTATCGGGAATGCGTTCGACGCGTTCTACAAGTCGGCCCTCCGTGTTCAGGGGCAGTAGAGAGTGGAGGACCGGTGCTGGCCTGGTGCGGGAGACTCACGAGCAGCACCGCCCAGATCGGCGTGAGTCCCACGACGCTACGGCAAGTGGAAGTGGTACGAGGATTGTGAATTTTTGCAAAGATCGCACCCGTGCAACCCAGCGCAGCCAGACACGCGAACACTCCTGACAAATCCTGCTACCAGAACAGGTTCCCCTGACGTCTCGCAATTGGAATCTGGTTCTTGACAGCGAACATGACCTCGCAGGCTTCGGCGACTCGCTCACGCTGCTTCATGTCGAGTTCGGGGCGGATGAACGCGTAGAGACGCCAGAGTCGCAAGTGCCTGTCTCGGACATGAGAAAGGGCAGCCAGATCGAGCTTCTGCGGCTTACCTTGTTCCCTTTCGGCGTACTGATCCTTGATCTTCTGGTACCCGGGTGCGCTGGGGCTACAGTAGAGGAGTACGTCCCCGCGACTGACCGATGCGCGCTTGGCCAGCTCGTCTTCGAGCTTCTCTCGGCCTTCTGCCGAGAACAGCCCCCGCTGCTCATAGTCTCGGCGTCGGCGGTTGTAGTTCTCCTCAAGCGAGGCTCCACCCTCGGCAGCGTCACCTCGGTATGCGACTTTATGAAGGCGCCGTTGAAACAGCGCCTCGGCAAGATCCTTACAGGACTTCTTGCGCGAATCCTTCAAGCGCAGCAACAGCTCGACGTCACTGCACTTCTCAATCAGGGTCTCGGGCAACTCCGGTTTCTTGGTGTCTGCCATCGCATGGTAGATTGCGCGACCAAGCATTGCACCCGCCGAGGTCTTCATTGGATGCGTGTAAACCTTCATGAAGAGCGAGAAGCGCTGAAGGAGCACACTCTCGATGGAGTACTCCGCGTCGAGCCTCAGGCCAATGCCGCTGTGGAGCCGAGCGATGATATGGGACACGTTGTAGTCGAGGTCCCCGCGTACCGAACTGAAACCGAACCGCCGAAAGATTGCACTATCCACACGGTGCTCAAGCCCGCAAAAATGCGAGTCCCGATCGATGTAGTCCAAAACGTCGGCACCGACGGGGCCCGAGAGAAGCTCGTCGAGGTAGATCGACGTCGGTGCCGTGCGCGAGAAATCAAACATCGCCAGAATATCACGACCGTAATCCGTGGTCTTGAGCAGTGCGCCCAATTCGGAGGATGAATCAAACACCAAGCGTTGCGCACGTGCCGAATTTCTGTCATGCCGCAGAAGAAGCTGCAATTCATCCTCCAACGTATGACCGAACGCGACATGTGTGACGTCGTGGATTAGAGCGAACAGTCGTGCACTCCGTCGCAGCTCCTGCTCCAACGGGGTTCCCGAGCGTTGCTCGATAGCACAGAGAATCTTGTCGGCGACATGCATTGCCCCGATCGAATGGCTGAGTCGGGAGTGTTCAGCGCCAGGGTAAACCAAGCTAGCGAAACCGAGTTGACGCACCCAGCGAAGCCGCTGCATCTCTTGCGTAGCGAGCACGCGCCACTCGAATTCTGTCATCCGGACGTCACCATGGACTGGATCCCGCACCACGCGCGGAAAGGCGATTGCCCGCCCTCCGCGTGCGGCGCTGTTGTCAGCCTTCTGTGATCGAAGTCGTCGCACCTCCTTGAGCGCGTCTTTTGCATCTGGGCGCATGTCGTCCTCAGTCGCAAGGAGGCTCTTGATCAACGAGGAAACCTCGGAGGTGACGAGCCCGTTCAATTCAGAGACACCAGGCGGCGTCTCGCTTCGCATCCGCTCCTGAAGGAGCGATACGTCCGGGGGAGTCCCGAGCGCCCATGGATACTGATTTGTGAGAAGGAGATGTGCCACAACGCCCACCGCAAAGACGTCGTCCTTCGGTTCGTGGCGGTGGGGGTTCTTGAGTTTCGTCGGGGGGCGCGTAGCAGGCAGCGCCTGCGTTCCAAACAGTCCGGTTGACGGACGGTTGCCCTTCTCCTTGGCAGAAGCCCAAATCGATGAGGGTGACGTCCTTGGTCGATTTGTCCGTCATGATGTTGTCGTCCTTGATGTCGCGGTGGCAGATGGACTTCGCGTGTACGTGGACGAGCGCGTCGAGCACGGTGTCCATGATCGCCAGCACGGTGGTCACGCCAGCATGTTGGACATCCCTGCACTGCGCTTCCCACATGCGCCGGAGGGACTCTCCCCTCGCCAGCGTCATGACGAAGAACGGTCGGTCCTCGTGCTCGCCTCGAGTCACGAATTTCGGGAACAGCATGGTGATCAATCCGCTTCAGGGCCCACACCTCGTTCTCGAACCGTCCTCGGCCCTCCTCGTCCGCGCCGGGCCGCTGCCACTTTAGAGCCCAGTGGTTTCTGTCCTCGTCTTCGACTTTGTAGACAGTGCCGTATGAGCCCTGTCCAAGCCTTGCCAGCACCTTGTAGGCTCCGATGACGCTGGGATTGTTGCCTACTGCGAGCACCTGAGTCGCAACGGCGGGCGTGTCGGGAGTGGGGGACAGTGCGTGCCCCTTCGACTGCGAGCCGTCCGATTCGCGCGCGCTTTTTAGGATGCGGCCGATGAGCGCGTCCCGTGTACCGCCGACGGCGAGCCCGAGCGTCTTGGCGATGCGTGCGAGCCCATCGTTCCCCACGCCTGCGAGGATGTTGTCGAGCGTTGCCGCTTCGCTCTCTGCGACCGCGTCTCTGAGCTTGGCGAGCGGCATATGCTGGCTCCCCTTGAGCTTGAACGAGGAGCCGAGCAGACGAAGGTCGGTCCGAGTGAGAGCGGAGAGGATGCGTTGCGGGGGGGTCATGGTTTGTACCTTATCAGGACGCCGTCTCCGCGAGCGTGCCATGTGCTTCCAATGGATGGCGTCCGTTCAAGCCCAGCCGCTCCATCGGTACAGGTTGAGCAACTCCAACGGGGCACCGCGCTTCACGCCCGCGCGTTAAAGCGCGGGCTTTCCCCGAAGCAGCGCGTCAACGCGCCGCGTCGCAGCGGCCTCCGAGGGCCGCGGCAGCGTCCGCCCCAATGACGAGGAGGGAGCCGGCGACCTGGACCCTCCGAAGCGCCTCGCCGGACGCAGCTCCGCCCACGCGCTGGGTGCAGGCGCCGCCTCCGCCGCCTCGCCGGTCGCCGCCCGCCTACGCGACGTCGAAGTCGAAGGTCTCCTACCCAGCCGAGTCTCGTGCCCGAGCTCGGGGCAACGGGTAGGTCGGCAGGCCGAGGTGGGCGAGGATCTTCTTGACCGTGCCGGGCTCGGCGAGGGTGGTCATCACCCGCATCCTGCCGGAGCACGTGGGGCAGCGTAGGGCAGGGTCCGGCGCGACCTTCTCGAATACGGTGAGGTCCTTGGTGGGGGTCCCGAGCGCTTTGCCGATGTTCTCTACCCCTTGCCCGTGGTGGGCCTTGATGTAGTCGGCGAGGCGGTCAACCACTCGGCGCGGGGCTCCTACCCCTGCCGCTTGCTCGACGGCGCCCGCTTGCTCGACGGCGCCGGCCTGCTGCTCGGCAGCGACCGCATGCTCGCCGGCATCCGTTTGCTCGGCGGCGCCCGCAGGAGGGTCGGCTCCGGCTCGTCCTTCAGGAGCGCCTTCAAGGTGCGC
>CAWHDJ010000004.1:0-1706085 GCA_963827955.1 uncultured delta proteobacterium
GGGGCTCACCGGTTCGGCGGGCGGGGCCACCACTTTCCTGCTCGCCGGAGTGGTGCTGAACGTGATCGCCGAGGCGGGCCTTTCCCTGGCCCTGATGCTCTCGCCCAATCCCTGGGCGGCGTCGGAGATCGTCACCTGGCTGCTCGGCTCGCTGTCGGACAGGAGCTTCACGGACGTCTGGACCGCCGCGCCGTTCATCGCCCTGGGCGGCGCAGCCCTGCTGCTGGTCGGTCGTGATCTCGACGCCCTAACCCTGGGCGAGACCGGCGCGCGATCGCTTGGCGTCTCGTTGAGGCGGACCCAGGCGCTGATCGCCGCCGGCGTCGGCCTCGCTTGCGGGGCCAGCGTCGCGGTGAGCGGGGTCATCGGTTTCGTGGGCCTCATCGTCCCGCACCTGATCCGCGCGCTGGTGGGCGGCCGCCCCTCCCGCCCTGCTCGTCCCCAGCGCCCTGGCCGGCGCCGCACTGCTGCTGGCCGCCGATATCCTGGTCCGGCTGATCCCATCGGCCAGCGAGGTGCGACTGGGCGTGGCCATGGCGGTTCTCGGGGGCCCGTTCTTCCTGTGGCGGTTGATCTCCATCCGCCGGCGGTTCGCATGAGGACGCCTTCCGATGCGCGGGACGCCGGGCCCGGGCTCGAGGCCCGCGGGCTGGTCGTGCGGCTGGGCGGCCGGGCGGTCCTCAATGGTGTCGATCTGTCATTCGCGCCTGGCGCGGTCACCGCCGTGCTGGGCCCCAATGGCGCAGGCAAGTCGACACTGCTTTCCTGCCTTGCCGGGCTCCGCCGGCCGCAGGCGGGAGAGGCGCGCCTGGGCCGCCGCTCGCTCGCCTCCCTTCCGGACAAGGACCGGGCGCGCCTCCTCGGCTATCTCCCGCAACCCCGGAGATCGCGTGGAGCGTGGATGTACGCACCTTTGCGGGCCTGGGCCGCACCGCTCGCCTGGGCGCGTTCGGGCCGAGTGCGGCGGACGAGGCCGCTGTGGAGCGCGCCCTGGCGGTGACCCAGCTCGCGGGCCTGGCCGACCGGGATGTGACGACCCTCTCCGGTGGCGAGAGGGCGAGGGCCCACATCGCGCGCGTCCTCGCCGGCGATCCCGCCTGGCTGATCGCCGACGAGCCGCTCACCGGCCTCGATCCCAGCCATCAGCTGGACGCTGCCGACCTGATGCAAGGCTTTGCTCGCGCCGGCGGCGGCGTGGTTGTGACCCTGCACGACCTGGGCTTCGCCGCGCGCCTGGCCGGCACCGTGTCGTGGTGCTGGTCGGGGGACGCGTGATGGCGGATGGGACGCCGGCGGAGGCCCTCCGAGCAGGAGATCCTCGCTCGCGCCTACAGGCATCGACGGCACGCTGGACGAGCGGGTTCGCCGGACCCCTTCTGGACGTGGTGGCGCGGCGATGAGACCTGCCGGCGCGGCCCTTGCCCTCGGCCTCGAGGCGGCCATCGGCTACCCCGAGGCGCTCGGCCGGCGGCTACCTCATCCGGTCGTGTGGATGGGCCGGGCGATGGAAAATGCTGGAGCTCCGCTGGAACCGTCCCGCATGGGCTGGCCCCGTGCGCCGGGGGTTCGGCATCGGCGCCGTAACCCTGGTCGCTGGCGCGAGCGGATTTGTCGCCTGGGCGGTCGACCGCGCCTGCGGACCCTCGGCGGCCGGACGGGCCGTTGCGGTCCTTGCGGCCACTCCCGGGCCTCGCCCAACGAAGCCTGCGCGAGCACGTCGACGCCGATCTTGCGCCCCTTGCCAACGGGGCGAACTGGCCGGCGGCGCGACACGCGGTCGCGATTGTCGGCCGGGACACCGCGCGGCTCGACGACCGGCGGATCTGCGCGCCGCGATCGAGAGCCTGGCAGAGAGCTTCTGCGACGGGATCGCCGCGCCGCTGTTCTGGCTGCGCTCGCCGGCCTGCCGGGCTGTGGGTGTATAAGGCGCTCAACACCGCGGACAGTCTGATCGGTCACCGCGAGCCGCGCTGGCGCGCCTTCGGCTGGGCCGCCGCGCGCACCGACGACCTCGCCAACCTCGTCCCGGCGCGGATTTCGGGCGTCTGATCTGTCTCGTCGCCGGCCGCGGCTGGGCGACATGCGCGCGACGCGCGACGGCACGCCTCGCCCAACGCCGGCTGGCCCGAGGCCGCGATGGCGGGCGCGCTCGACCTCCGGCTCGGCGGTCCGATCGGCTACGACGGCGTCATGCACCTCAAGCCGTGGATCGGCGCGGGGCAGACGGCGGCACGCGCTGCGGACATCGAGCGCGGGCTGATCGTCTACCGTCGCGCCTGCCTGGCGCTGTGGGTGATCGCGGGAGGGGTCGCATGGCTGCTGTGATGCTGCAGGGCACGGGATCGGACGTCGGCAAGTCCGTGCTGGTCGGCCGGGCTGTGCCGCGCGCTCGCCAACCGCGGGCTGACGGTGCGGCCGTTCAAGCCGCAGAACATGTCGAACAACGCTGCGGTCACCGCCGAGGGCGGCGAGATCGGCCGGGCGCAGGCGACGCAGGCGATCGCGTGCCGGGTCGGCGCCGCATACCGACATGAACCCGGTGCTGCTCAAGCCGCAGGGCGATCGGCGTCGCAGCTGATCGTCCACGGCAGGGTCCGCGGCACGCTCGGCGCCGGCAATTATCGCGGCGGGCGCCGGCGTTGCTGCGGTGACGTGCTGGCGAGCTATCGCCGGCTCAGGCCGAGTGCGACCTCGTCGTGGTCGAGGGCGCCGGCTCGCCCGCCGAGATCAACCTGCGCGACGGCGACATCGCCAATATGGGCTTTGCCCGCGCTGCCGACGTCCCCGTGCTGCTGGTCGGCGACATCGACCGGGGCGGCGTGATCGCGGCGATCGCAGGCACGCGCGCGGTGATCGATCCGGCGGATGCGGCGATGATCCAAGGCTTTCTGATCAACAAGTTTCGCGGCGACCCGGTGCTATTCGACGCGGGTCGGCGCGAGATCGTCGCGCGTACCGGCTGGCCGGACCTGGGCATGGCCCCCTGGCGGGCGGAGGCCAGATGGCCACGTGGCCCCCGGGCTTGCCCTGCGCGATGACCGTGAAGTACGGCGCCGCGCCGTCCGGGTAAACGTGCGTGAGCCGGCACGTGACCACAGCCGCGCCCGCGACCCGCGCCGCCGCCGCGCGCGTCGCTTCCATCACCGAGGCGTGGAACGCCGCGAAGCGGTCCCACGTCACCGCCGTCTCGAAGGTGTCCGCGACCAGCCCGAGCGTGCAGAGCGCGTCGCGCAGGTACGGCGCGCGAAGGAACAGGGCGCGCCACGCGCCCGCCGCGCCCTCGCGATCGCCCTCGTCGCCCTCGCGCGTCCTGCCCGCGCCCTCCTTCACCTCGCCGCCGTAATCGCGGACGAGTGAGATGCGCGCGGTCCATCCATGGGTCGAGCGGGTGATCCGCCGACTCGAAGGCCACGAGGAGCAGGTGGCGCGTCCCGTCGCCGGCGCCGCTGTTCAACGCCTCGTCCGCGTCGAGGAGGCGGCAGTTCGTGGGGTGGAGGCCCGACTGCGCGAGGGCCCGCGCCGCCTCCGCGGCGCGGAGGAAGTCGGAGAACCGCGCGGTCACGGAGGCGCGGAAGCGGGGCCTGTCCTGGAGGCGCATCCACGCCTCCGTGACGATGCCCAGCGCGCCCTCGGAGCCGGCGAAGAGCCGGTCGGGAGAAGGCCCCGCGCCCGACGCCGGGAGCCTGCGGGTCGCGATCGTGCCGCGCGGGGTGACGACGCGGATCGCCTCGACGAAATCCTCGATGTGCGTGTGGAGGGTGGCGAAGTGGCCACCCGAGCGGGTCACGATCCAGCCGCCCAGCGTGGAGAACTCGTACGACTGCGGGTAGTGCCGGAGCGTGAGCGCGTGCGGGCGGAGCGCGGCTTCCAGCGCGGGGCCGTAGATGCCCCCCTGGATGCGCGCAGCGCGCGACGTGCGATCGACCTCGAGCACCTGCCCGAGCCCCGCGAGGTCGATCGAGACGACGCCACGCCCCTCCGCGATCGCGTCGCGCCGGCCCTCGACGCCGCCGACGGTCGACGAACCGCCGCCGTAGGGGATCGCGGCGAGCCCGCGCTCGTCGCACCAGGCGAGCACGGCGGCGACGTCGGCCTCGCTCGCAGGGTATGCGACCGCGTCGGGCGCGGCCGAGAAGTCGCCGGCGAGCCCCCGCATGATGTCCCGGTACGCCTTGCCGTAAGTGTGAGCGGCGCGGTCGAGGGGGGCCTGGGAGACGATGGCGGCGATCGAGGGAGGGGGCGTGATGCGGGAGAGGGGGAGGCGGATTGCGTCGAGGGAGGGAGGCGTGAGCGCGGCGAAGCCGGACACACCGAGGCGCATGGCGAGGAGCCCCTCGATGCCCTGGCGCTCCTCGACACCCAGGCCTCCGCCTTCAATCCCCCAGCCCCAGAAGCTCCTCGTCGCGGTCGCCTGCATGGCCGTGTCTTGCAGCACGACGGCAAGCGCGTCCAGCGCGACACGAGGAAGACAAAAAAAAGCGCGAGGGCGGCATCGGTTACCCGAGCCACCCTCGCAGGAACGTTCCGCTTGTTCGCCTGGACGTCCCGGTGACGCCCATCGTCGGCCCCTCGCCTTGCGGCATCGGGGCCCAGCGAACCCCCGCGCGGCGCTTGCGGCGCGGCGCGGCATCTTCGTTCGTCGTCGGTTCCCGACGAAGGGCCGGACAGTTCGCGCTGCCGGATCCCATCGTCGCGTAGCACGGCTTTTAACCGTGGTAGCTTCGGCCCACTGCGTACCGGCGCGGCATGGAGACACCCTCTCGTGTCCCCAGCGGCCGCCGACCTCCTGCGCCCATCGGCTGAGGAAGCCTGACCGTACGTGCGAGCTTCTGGCGCTCTCTGTCGCGCGCTGGGCTCGAGGACGCGGGCTCCAACCCGCACCTCCGAGCACGGCCTCCGACCTGCGACGGCTCCCTCGCGGGACGCCGCACGCCGGACACCTCCCACCGCGCCAGGCCCGCCGTTGCCGCCGTCGGTTTAGAACGACAGCCACCGGACGAACCAGAGCACCTTCCGTCGGCTCGACCCGAACCTTGCGATCCGAGCGGGCTCGGTAGCGCGCGTTGTTCACGTGCACGACCTCGCCCCGCACCCTGTCGCTCGCCGCGAGCCTGGCCAGTCACGATGGGGGAAACCCCCATGCCCCCGGCCCGGCCGGTCACGATGGGGGAAACCCCCATGCCCCCGGCCCGGCCGGTCACGATGGGGGAAACCCCCATGCCCCCGGCCCGGCCGGTCACGATGGGGGAAACCCCCATGCCCCCGGCCCGGCCGGTCACGATGGGGGAAACCCCCATGCCCCCGGCCCGGCCGGCCCCGTCAAGGGCCTGCTGGTCGCTTCGAGCTATCCCCTCGCCGTCGCTTGCGCTCCGGCTCCGGGAAAGATGCGTCTCACCGACTTCTGCAACCGACTCCCGTACACGAGCACCCTGCGGACTGCTTGATTCCCGGTTGCGTTTGCCAGTCACGCATCGCTGCGTGGCTCCCGCGCATCGCTGCGCGGCCGCACGCATTGCTGCGCACGGGGCGAACGCCGGCTCATCCTCGGCTCTTGGCCTTGCGGCGGCGAGGCACGGGAGCCTGCCGAACCGCTTACCGGATGCGCCGACCAGGTGGAGCTTCGCTTGACGGCGAACCTCCTGCTTCGGCCCTCGTCGCAGCCACCACGTGATGCCCCGAAGGGTCGCCCGAAGGCGCGTAGTTACACGTCCACGTGAGCGGCACAGCGCAGTCCTGGCGGGGCCACGATCGACGGCCCCTCCGCGCCATGCCTCCCGGTGCACGGTGTTTTCGACCGTGCGCCGAGCCTGCGACGCTGCCTCTGACGCCCTCTGTCGCGGCCCTTCGTCAACCCGGCCCGAGAGCCGGGTCCCGTGACTACGGGACCGCCAGACCCGGCTTTCCCCGCCGTCTCGTCAAAGACGACGGCTGTCGCCGGACCAGGGCGCCTTCCATCGAACGAGTGCTCCCTCCCCCGGTCGTGTGCCGTGCCTTCGCCTGGCTCACGTGGGATCTCGAGGAGCCCGCCACCGGTGTCGCTGCTCGCGTGCTCGTGGCTCTCGCCACTGCGACCCGGCTTCCGGCGCGCTTTCACCCCTCGTGCTGCCGTGCGTTCATCGCGCACGACCGCAGGGGGCTAGACCCATGGCCTTTCGGCTGGACCGAGCGCCGCTCGTCGACTTCTGCAACCAATACAGCCCGCGAGCACACCCTCGAATCGCCCGATCTCCGCCTCGGGGTGGAACGGGCTCGCGCCCGCCGGCCTCGCCATGGCGAGACCGCCTTTCCCGACGCCGCGCTCGGCCGAAGCCTCGCGCGACGACGGGGGTCACTCCTTCGAGAACGGATGGCGCCGCCCTTGTGACTCCCGCGCTTGCTCTCTTTCGAGGGGGCCCCTTTCGGCGCCCCTGCGAGCCGCGAGAATCCGACGACCACCAGCCGAGGTTTCATGGGCCAGGGGCTGGCATGCTTGGCTGCCAGCTGCACCTCCGCGCAAGCGCGCACGGTTTCCCGCGCCCAGCCATCCACGCATGGTTACCCACGCGCGGTCGCCCTCACGGGCGGCCAGGGGATGCCGCTACCCCAACCCAATCCACTCGGACACCTCTCGTCGTGAGACCGCTGCAACGCCGGCTGGAGACTCCAGCGTTGCTTTACGTTTGGGGGAGACCCCCAAACCGCCGGCACAGCCGTGACGTTTGGGAGACCCAAGCGCCCCGGCTCAGCCGGACGATCCCACCACACAGGCACCAACCCCCGCGAAGGGTGGGAGCCTGCGGACCTGGACACGACGCACCCAAACGAGCAGAGCTCGAGAGCGTACCACGCTTGCGCATGGGCACGCCGGCACGACGCATCCCGGTCGAGGGCCGCATCACCCGCACTTCCGCGAAGAAGAACGAGGTCTGCTGCGCCCGAGGTGCCTTCCATCGGTGAAAACAGTCAGCCCCGAGGAACCCCCGAGACTGCCGCCTTTACCGGTCACCGGCGACGCGGATGGGCTCTTTCGAGGTTCCCATCCGGTCGACCGGGGTAGGGACGAGCCCTAGCTTTACCCGGGAATGGTCCTCTCCACAGCCTGTGGCCAAGCTGTGGAAGACCTTCGACGCCTTTTGCAGCCCCACTGTTTCCACAACCCTTGACGGGGCTGTGGACAGGGGACCGGGCCGCGCTCCTCGCACCTGCAAGCAGGTGCCCCGAACGTCGGGCAATGCCCGGCGTCAGGCGAGCGCAAGTCCAGCGCCCTCACCGATTTCTGCGATCAGGACGATCCGCGGTTCGATGTGCCGCAGAACTTCCAAGCGGCAAAGTCTCTCTTTCGACACCCCTTTGCAATGGAAAAATCAAAACGGCTGGGGCGGTTTTTGTCCACATGATTCTCCACAGGTTCTGCCCTACTCGGACGCCTCGAAATCCACTTCTTGTCCCCCGTTTTCCCCAGATACCGAACTTTCTTGACAAGCACCCGAGCTCTCATCCGCGGCGTCGACGCGCGCGCGGCGCCGGACGAACGAGCGCTGCGGGAGCCTTATTTCCGCGGGGTCTGTGCTACCAAGGACCGGATGATCCCGCCCGCCGCTCCCCGCGTCTCGTTGCCGCGCGCACCCGCGCGCGACGGGGAGCTGCTCGCCTCGCACGACGCCGGCTCGCTCGCGGCGCTGCTGGAGCGGGCGGGCGGCGCGCCGTCCACCGCGCGCGCTACGGCGGCGAAGGTGCTCCGCCACGTCTTCCACGATGCCGGCGCCGCGCAGGCGGCGTGGGACGACGCCGCCCTCGTCGCGCTCGGCGTCGGCGCGTGGGCCCGCCCCGCGCTGCTCGCGCTCGACGCTTCCCCCTCGCTCACGATCGCGGATGCGGCGCCCTCGGCCGACGACACGGTGCGGCTCGCCCTGCGCGCGCGCGACGGCGCGCTCGTCGAGACGGTCATCATCCCGGCGACGGGCCGGACCACCGTCTGCGTGTCGAGCCAGGTCGGCTGCGCGCGCGCCTGCTCGTTCTGCGAGACGGGGCGCCACGGGCTCGATCGGCAGCTCGAGGCCGGCGAGATCGTCAATCAGGTGCGCCTCGCCCTCGCCGTGTGGCGCGAGAAGCGCGACGCGAACGCCGGCCGGCGCGCCGTGACCAACCTCGTCTTCATGGGAATGGGCGAGCCCTTCGACAACCTCGGGGAGGTGACCCGCGCCGTCGCGGCTCCTGACCGACCCGCGCGCCTTCGCCTTCGCCGAGAAGCGCGTGACGGTGAGCACCGTGGGCGTCGTCGACAAGCTCGCGGCCTTCTTCTCCGGCTGCCACGCCGAGCTGGCCGTGAGCCTGAACGCGCCCGACGACGCGCGGCGCAGCGCGATCATGCCCATCAACCGGCGCGCGCCCCTCGCCGAGCTCCGCGCCGCGCTCCTCGCGCAGCTCCCCCCGGGAAGCGCGTGCTCTTCGAGTACGTCCTCTTCGACGGCTTCAACGACGCGCCCGGCGACGCCGACCTGCTCGCGACCCTCGTCGCCGGCCTGCGCTGCCGCGTGAACGTCATCCCCTGCAACCCCGGCCCCGATCCGGCGCTCCGGCCCCCCTCGCCGGAGCGGCTCGACGCCTTCGTCGCGCGCCTCTCGTCGCACGGCGTGACCACGCTCGTACGGCGGCCGCGCGGGCGCGACGTCGGCGGCGCGTGCGGGCAGCTCGCCGGCGCGCTCCGGGCCCAGCCCCGGCCGTGACGTAGACGTAGACGTACGTAGACGTAGACGAGCGGTCGTCAGCGCCGCGGCGGCCAGCCCCCGCCCTGCGGCCCGTACCCCTGCGGCGGCTGCCCCTGCGAAGGCTGGCCGTAGGGCGACTGCGAGGGCTGCGCGGGCGCCGCCTGTTGCCCGTACGACACCGGCTGCGTCGCCGGCGAGTAGCCGGCGGGCGGCGGCGGCGCCGGCGGAGGGGCCTGCCCCGCGCCCGCGAGGCCTGCCGCGAAGCCCTGCACCGGCGGCATCGCGCGGCCCATCTTGGCGTACGCCTCCTGCCGGAGCCGCGCGAGCTCCTGCCGCAGCGGCGCGATGAAGTCCATGCTCACCGTCCGCTTCTGGCCCTTCATCGCCCGCGCGGTGTGCCACTTGCACAGCCCGAGCCGCGCGGCCGCCGCGACGAACTGCGCGCCGGCCGCCCCGCCGTAGGAGACGCGCGCCCGCCAGCGCCCGATGGGGGAGCCGACCATCTCGAGCTCCTGCTGGGTCAGGGTCCCGATGAGCACCTCGTCCCTGAGGTGCTGGCGGATGATGCGACCCTTCCTGGCCACCAGCACCATCACCATCACGATGAAGGCGAGGACGAAGAGGAACCAGATCGGGAGCAGGACGAGGCTGGCCTGGCCGAGCCAGGTGGCCGCCCCGTTCCACACGAAGTGGAGGAAGACGGCGCCGAGGTAGCCGGAAATGGGGGCGACCCATCGGAGCCAGTTCTTCTCCGCCTCGCGCGCGACGCCGAAGCCGATGCCGGTCATCGACGTGTAGAGCGGGTGCCCCCACGGCGAGAGGACGCCGCGCAGGACGAAGGTGCCCGCGAGCACGTTGTGCTGGTGGTGCATCGCCTCCTGGATGCCGGCGCGTGCGTAGTAGATGACGTTCTCCGTCGCGGCGAAGCCCAGGGCGACGAACGTCGCGTAGATGATCCCGTCGACGACCCCATCGAACTCGCGCCGGAGGAAGAAGAAGAGGCCGAAGACGGCGAGCCCCTTGAAGAACTCCTCGACGAGCGGCGCGCTCACGCACGCGCCGATCGCCTGCCCGATCGCCACCGCGTGCTTGCTCTTCGGCCCGCCGGCGAGCTGCACGACCAGGTCCTCCACGCCCGTGTTGATCATCGCGGCGAACCCGCACGCCGCGATCGCCCCCCACGCGAGCGCGAGGGCCAGCGCCCACCACGGCTCGGGGTCGAAGCGGTCGATGACCCAGGGCAGCCAGAGGTAGACGAGCAGCGCGGGGAAGGCGAGCAGGGCGCCGACGCCCATGCTCTCGAAGATGACGCGGGAGTTGCGCGCGCTGAGGGGGGTGATGACGAACGCATCCACCAGCTCGGCGGCGCCGGCCAGCATCAGCACGACGTAGAGCACGACGCCGATGATGCGGCGGGGCCTCTCGGGGTCGCGGGCAAGCTCGACGGACATACGGCGAGGCTACACGCGATCCGCAGCAACGTCTCCCCCCGGGGATCGAGGGGCGCGGCCTCATCGTCCTCAGCGTGCGATCGCCTGCATCTCCGCCCGCCGCCGCCCGTTCGGGTAGGCCGCCAGGTACCGCCGCGCCGCCACCGCCGCGTCGTCGCGCCTCCCCGCGCGCTGCAGCGCGAGCACCGCCATGTACGCCGCGTCCTCTGCCCGCGCGTCGTCGCCGTGCGCCGCCCGGTACTGCTCCAGCTTCTCGGCGCCGGCCGCGTAGTCGCCCCGCGCCACGAGGGCCATCCCCTCGACGAACCCCTTCGCCGCCCCCTCGTCCCCCGCGTTCCCGGCCCCCGAGGCCGCTGCGTCCGACCCCTTCGGTGCGCCCTGCGGAGCCTTCACCGGGGGCTTGGGGCCGGAGCCCCCATCGTGAGCAGCCCTGGCACCCGCCGCGGACGAAACGCGCGCCCCAGCCGACCGCTCCCCAGCGCCGGCGGAGTCTCCCGAGCGAGCCCCCGCGCGCTCCGAGCCCGCGGCGGCGGCGGCCTGCGCGAGCCCGTCCCCTCCGCCCGGCGGCGACCACGCCTGCCCTGCGTCGAGGAACACCTGATCCCCCGCGTACCGCACCTCCACGCGCCCCTCCGAGACCGCCACACGCGCGACGTGCCGCGCGTGCGCCTCCACGTGGAACACGGTCCCGCGCACCTCGACCTCCGCGTCGCCCGTCGACACGATCACCCGCTCGCTCGGCCCCAGGTGCCGCACCGCCAGATTGATCTCCCCCTCCTCCAGATCGATCCGCTCCAGCTCGCCGAGCTTCCTCCACATGAACCGCGCGCCCGAGCCGCCATGGACGAGCGCCGCGGGCAGCTTCGCCGGCGCCGGCAGCTTGCGCGCCATGGCAACGGGCTCGGCCTTTCCGGCCCGCTGCACCACGAGCACGGCGCCGCCCACCCCGATCGCCGCCGCGAGCGCGAGCCCTGCGCGCACCTTCCAACCGCTCGAGAAAGGGGAAGCCCCCCCGGATGTGTGCGCGTGACCGTCGCGCCGGCTGGGCCGGGGGGCATGGGGGTCTCCCCCCATCGTGACTGCCGACCGTCCGTGGTCTCGGCGCGCCTCACCACCTCGTTGAGCAACGCCACGCGCCGCCGCTGGTGCTCGAGCGGCGTCGCCGGCGGGAGGATTGGCCTCGCGACAGCTCCTCGAGGTGCTCCAGCTCGCGCGAAAGGGCGCGGCACTCGGCGCAGGTGGCGAGGTGGCGGGCGAGCGAGTCCTGGTCGCGCGCGTCGAGCCGGCCGTCCCGACCGGCCTCGACCATCGGCGCCATCGTGCACGCCGGTCGCGACCGGGGGAGCCCCCCCTTGTCACCCGGCGCCACTGGCTCGTCCATCGCCACCCCCATTGTCACACGAAACCTCCAGGCGCTCTTGATTGCGTTTTTCGGTTTCGCGCTCCCCCCGGCCGACCTTCATACAAATCTGCCGTCACGGTAGGGGCACCCCGTCCCATCCCCAGGAAGGCGGGCGAGGACGAAGAGCACAAGGATCTCGTGGAGGTACACGGCGTCACGGCCACCACCGTCGAGGAGAAGCTCGTCCTCCACGGGCGCATCGCCCCGCCGCCTGGGGCGCCCTGCCCATCGCCCCGGCCACATCCCACGCGTCACTTGGGCTGCCGCCAGAGGGCCCCGTCGCCGGAGGTCGACCAGTACACATATGTCGTGTCGAGCCGTACGCGCAGGGGGCTCGCCTGGTTGCTCGCCACGACCTCCGGCGTGCCACCGGCCTTGGGGACCCGCATGATGCTGTCGCCCTGGACCCAGTAGACCTCGACGTCGTCGACGGCGATGCTGTGGACCCCCACGTTCGCGCCGAGGGTCGCGAGCGGCGTGATCGTCCCTCCCCCCTTCGGGACGCTGCTCATGATCTGGTTCTGGAGGAAGTAGAGGCTCGTCGCATCCATCGCCAGCGTCGAGCCGAGGGGCGGCAGCGCGGGGTACACGACGCTGGGCCCGCCCGTGAGGGGCATGCCCCAGGCCTGGTCCGGCGTGATGACGTAGAGCCTGGAGTCGTCCGCCGCGAAGTCGAACGGCGAATCGGACACGCCGAGCGCGTCGATCGCGTCCGCCGCGCCGCCCGCGAGGGGGACGCGCACGATGTCGATGACGCTGGTCGGCTGCGTGACGAAGGCGTCCGTCGTGTTCAGCGCGAGCTCGTACGACGGGCCCTCCTGGAGCCAGTACCCCTTCGCCGGCGGGCCGCCCGCGAGCGGGACCGACCAGAGGTGGTCGTCGGTGAGCCAGCAGAAGCGCCCGTCGGTGATCCCGCCAACCCAGACATCCTGGGTGCCGCTGTAGCCCTGGACCAGGACCTTGGGCCCGCCGTTCTTGGGGACGCGCCAGACCTGCGCGGGGCAGTTGGTGTCGCGCGCGCTCAGCACGTAGACGTCCGTGTCGCCCACCTGGAAGTCGGTGCCATCGTTCCGGAACCCGGACGCGAACGCGCCCGCCACGGCCGTCCCCGCGCACGGATCGCTGGCGCCGGTCCCTCCCGTCCCTGCGCCGGTGCTGCTCGCCCCGCCGCCGGTCCCCCCTGCGCCGCCCACGCCGCTGCTCGCGCCGAACGCGCCGCCTCCACTCCCCGCGCTGCTCGTCCCCCCACCGCCGGCCCCGCTGCTCGCGCCCGACACGCCACCCGCGCCCCCGGCGCTGCTGCTCGTCACGGCGCTCGTGCTGCCCGCGCCGTCGCCGGTGCCGCTGCCCGTGCTGGAGACGCTGGAGCTCGCGGCTGCGCTGCCGGCCTCGACGACCACGTTCGAGGAGCCGCCGCAGCCGTTCGCGATCGCGCCCACCAGGGCGGCGCCAAGGATCGCCCCGAGCGCTCGCAGAGAATGACGCATGGTGCCCGACCCCCGGGGCGCGTCAGCGCCGCCTTCGCCCGAGCAGCGGCCCCTGCGGCTTCACGGCCGGCCCTGGAGCCTCGGGCAGCACCGCGGGCCGCGGGCGCGCCGCGAGGATCTGCGCGGCGACCACAACGCCCGCCACGATCATCGCTCCCATCCAGAGGATGGCCCACCCGAGGGGCCCGCCGGCGACGGGGCGGGTGCCGAAGCGCTCGGTGACCTGGTGGTAGCTACCGTCGACGCTGAGGCGGCCCAGGAAGGCGAGCACGGTGGCCACGGCGATGCCCGCGGGCGCGGCGCCCATCGCGAGCGTCAGGCGCTCGGCGTCGTACCGCCCGGACCGGAGGACGCGGTGCGCGGCATGGAAGCCCGCGGGCACGGTCGCGGCGTCCACGACCAGGAGGACGAGCAGGAGCGCGGAGGGCACGGCGCGCTCGTCCACGAGGTAGAAGAGCGCCCAGTCGCACGCGAACACCACGAAGTACGCGCACGCAGGCGCGAACACGAGCCCGCCGAAGAGCGCCGCGACCCGCCCCCGCGCCTTCCCCGTGGCAGCGTCCTCGCGCGGCGCCTCCGCCCGGCCGAGCCAGGCCAGGAGGACGCCGAGGGCGAAGCCGACGAGCGGGGCGAGGAGGGCGGGCACGGGGCCTCTATAGCCCCGTTCCGCCCCCGGCGCCGCCTCGTGAGAGGAAGCGGGCTACGCCAGGTGGGCTTTGCGGATCTTCTCGGCGAGGCGCTCCGCATCCTCGGCGTTCCGGAGGAAGAGGGCGTCGTCGTACCACGACGTCAGCGTGTCGAGGTCGGCCCGCGTCCGGATCCTCTCCCGGAGGTCGGGTTCCACCGCGCCCATCCAGTGCGCGAGGAGGCGGATGATGGTCTCCGCGCAGACCTTGGCCTGCCCCCGCGCCTCGCCCTTCTCGAGGATGCTCTGGTACAGCGTGCTCGCCATCAGCTTCTGCTCCTCAATATACGCCCGCATCAACCGCACGGGAACGTCCTCCGCCTCGGCCACGAACCATAGCACCGCCAGGTGATCGGCCCGGACGGCCGCGCTCATCTCGGACCGCCCCTCGATCGCTTCGCTGGCCTTTCGCACCGCCTCGTCGCTCGCTCCCTCCCGCGCCAGCGGCACGAGTGGCCAGAGCACAGGCGGGCCCTGGGTAAGCAGCTCCTGCCACCCGAGCCCCCGCAGGTTCACGCGCAGGTAGCGCGCCTCCGAGCCGGATTCGCCCGTCGAGGCGCCGTAGCGCAGCGTGCGCTCCTCCACGACCGGTCCGCCCGGTGTGCCGTAGAGATCCCACACGAGCGAGACAACCCGGACCCGCTCGCGGCGGAATAAGCGGATCTGGGCCTCCGCGACGTCGACGGCGAGATCCTCCGCGCTTTGGTGCCGGCGGTGGAGCTCGACGTGCGCCGCGTAGTGCTCGTCCCCGCGGGCGATGAGATAACCGCCGTCCACGTCCCGCCCACGCGAGGGGAGGCCGCTCTCGATCGGGCGGAGGACCTGGACGCTGGGGTCGCGGAGGCCGAAGCGGATGAAGCCGGCCGGCTCTCGGTGCAGGAGGTATTTCAGGGATTGATCGAAGGAGTCCACGATTCGCCCCACCCGGCGCCGTCACGCTACCTCCGGGCCTCGCGGGGTGGCAAGGTGGCCGGAGATGCGGTGCCGCAAGGCGCCGCTCGCGATGCGGCGCCGGGGGGGCGAACGTGGGAGTGGGCAGCGCTACTTGAGGGTGATCACCAGGGGAGGATCCGACCACTCGGTGTATCCGTCCTTGGTGAGCATCCGGTGCCGGACGTAGAGCGGCACGCCGACGGGCAGGCCGGTGAACGTGGCCTTCGCCTTGCGGCTCCCGCCGAGGAAGATGCGGGTCTTCCCATCCGTGCTGTAGTCCCACTCCTGGGTGTCGCGTGCCTTGCTCGCGGGCGCGGTGCACGCGAGGCTCCCCGAGGTCGAGCCCGCCCCCACCCCGAGCGTGTACTTCGGCGGCGACGTCACCTTCCGCAGCTTCATCCCGGCGCTCTCGACGATCGCCTCGATCCCCTTGAGATCGATGCCGACCAGCGCCTCGACGGCGAGCTGCACGGAGTCGCGGAGGTGGCCCAGGTCCTGGGAGACCACCTCCTTCGCGGCCTCGCGCGCCTTCACCGCGCCGGGCACCTTGTTCGTGACATCGGCCTCGGCCTGGGTCAGCGCGTCGCAGTGCTGCCCGTACACCGCGAGCGTCGGGTTGAGGTTCTTGAAGTTGGCGTTGTTGGTGAGCTTCGTCCGGAGGCTGTTCGCGTACGAGCTGAACTTCGCCTCCTCCGGCGATGGATCCAGGATCACATGAGCGTATTTGGCCATGGGGCCCTCCTGAAGGGGAAGGGGAGGCCATCTTCGTCCCCTTCATAGAATATATCGGATCGAGAATCGCGGTTTGGCAGGAAAAGCGACAAGACCCCCAAAATAGTTTCGACGCCTCCGACGCGCACGAAGCCGCCGACATCGGGGCGGGGCGCGTGGGCGCACGAGGACGATGTCTTCGTGCACGAGGACGATGTCTTCCTACACGGGGAAGAAGTCGTCCTGCACGAGCCAGAAGTCGTCCTGCACGAGCCAGAAGTCTTCCCGCGCGAGGACGATGTGTTCCCGCACGAGGAGGACGTCGTCCTGCACGAGCCAGAAGTCTTCCCCTGCGAGCCGGAAGTGGTCCCGCACGACCAGGAAGTCGTCCCGCGCGGGGACGATGTCCTCCTGCACGAGGAAGAAGTCGTCCTGCACGAGCCAGAAGTCTTCCCCTGCGAGCCGGAAATAGTCCTGCACGAGCAGGAAGTAGTCCCGCGCGGGGACGATGTCCTCCTGCGCGGGGAAGAAGTCGTCCTGCACGAGCCAGAAGTCTTCCTGTGCGAAGCAGAAGTCGTCCTGCACGAGCCAGAAGTCTTCCCGCACGAAAACTCGCTCGGGCACGCGGAGCGGGGCGCGAGAGCGCGCGGGCGCGCTTACGGCGGGCGTCGAGGTGATGTAGTCTGGGCGCTGGCGCGCGGCATGCGAGACGGGGAACGGCAGGACGGCGGGGACGCGGAGAGGGTCGACCTCCTCCACCTGCCGATGCCCGAGGCCACGCTCTTCGGCCGCGACGAGGACACGGCGTGGCTCGAGCGGTGCTGGACCGAGGGCGCGCACGTCGCGACGATCGTCGCGCCAGGTGGGGTGGGGAAGTCGGCGCTGGTGTGCGACTGGCTGCGCAAGGTGCAGGCCGAGGGCTGGCGCGAGGCGGATCGGGTGTACGGGTGGTCGTTCTACAGCCAGGGGACGAAGGAGACGCAGACCTCCGCCGATTACTTCATCCACGAGGCGCTCGTGTTCTTCGGGGATCCGGAGCCGAACGCCGGGTCGCCGTGGGACAAGGGGGAGCGGCTCGCTCGGTTGATGAGGAGGCGGCGGGTTCTGCTGGTGCTGGACGGGGTGGAGCCGCTCCAGTGGGGGCCGGGGCCGGACGAGGGGATCATAAAGGACCCGGCGCTGGCCCGGCTCGTGAAGAGGCTCGGGGAGCAGAACGAGGGGCTGTGCGTGATCACGAGCCGGCTCGCCGTGGCGGAGGTGGCGGGGTTCGCGCCGGCGAAGTGCCGGAAGCTCGGGTTGGAGGAGCTGTCGGAGAAAGCGGGAGCGGAGCTGCTGCGGGCGCGGGGGGTGAAGGGGACCGAGGCAGAGCTGCGGGAGGCCGTGCGGGAGTACCGGGGGCACAGCCTGGCGCTGGTGCTGCTGGGGTCGTACCTGGAGGAGGCCGTCGAGGGGGACGTGCGGCGGCGGGACGTGATCGGGCCGCTGGTGGAGGACGAGCGGGTGGGCGGGCACGCCAAGCGGGTGATGGCGGCTTACGAGACGATGTTCGGGGAGGGCAGCGCCGAGGTGGGGGTGCTGAGGATGCTGGGGTTGTTCGACCGGCCGGCGACCGAGGGGGAGATCGCGGCGCTGCGGGCCGAGCCCGTGGTGGCGGGGTTGACCGACGCGGTGGTGGGGCTCGGCGGGATCGAGTGGAACAGGGCGGTCGACAAGTTGCGGCGGGTGGGGCTGGTGGAGAGAGAGGGGCGGGAGGGGGATCGGCGGCTGGATGCACACCCGCTGGTGCGGGAGTATTTCGGGGAGCGGGTGCGGCGGGAGCAGGCGGAGGCTTGGCGGGAGGGGAACCGAAGGCTGTATGAGTATTTGAAGAGAGTGGCGAAGGAGCTGCCGGAGACGGTCGAAGAGATGGAGCCGCTCTATGCGGCAGTGGTGCATGGGTGCCGGGCGGGGAGGAGCCAGGAGGTGTTCGAAGAAGTCTGGTGGAAGCGGATGCACCGTGAGAAGGAGGACTTCAACATCAAGAAGCTCGGGGGTCATGGAAGCGAAGTCGCCGTTGTTTCGGCCTTCTTCGAGCGGCCCTGGGAGCGGCTCGCGCCTGGGCTCCGCAAGGCCGATGAAGTAGCGATCATGGGCTATGCAGCCCTTTCGCTCCGTTCTGTAGGCCGCCTGTCGGAGGCCGCTGCGCTGTTGCGGCTAGCCTTGGCCTTCTACATCGCTCGGAAGGACTGGAAGAACACCGCACGGGGCACATCGAACCTCAGCGAGCTTCTTTCGCTTCGGGGCGAGCTCGATGAGGCTCTTCGACATGCCCGTAGGAGCGTCGAGCTCGCCCCGCAGGGCGACGTCGAAGAATACGTCTTCACATGGACGACCCTGGCCGCGACTCTACACGCAATGGGCCTGCGCGACGAAGCCATCGCGGAGTTTCAGCAGGCTGAGCAAGCGCAGGGGCAAGCGCAACAGACATACCCCCGGCTCTACTCGGTCCAGGGTTTCCAATACTGCGACCTCCTGCTCGACAGAGGACGAGAAACCGAGGTTCGGGAGCGCGCTACGCAGTTGCTGAGCTGGGAAAAGGAAGGCTGGCTCCTCGATATCGCCCTCGACCACCTCTCGCTCGGTCGCGCCCACCTCCTCGGTATCGAGCGAGGCACGGGCGGCAACCTCACCGAAGCTGCTCATAACGTCAACAACGCCGTCGACGGCCTCCGCCGCGCTGGCGCCCAGGAGTTCCTCCCGCTCGGCCTCCTCGTCCGTGCGACGCTCTACACCCGGCCCCACACCCGCGCCTTCGACCTCGCCCGCGAGGACCTCGACGAAGCCCTCGACATCGCCACCCGCTGCGGCTTCCGCCTCCACGAGTGCGACGCCCACCTCGGGTACGCCCGGCTCTGCCTCGCGCAGCGCGACCCCGCCGGGGCCGCCGACCACCTCGCGAAGGCGCGCGCCATCGTCGAGCAGACCGGGTACCACCGGCGCGACGGGGAGCTGGCCGAGCTGAAGGCGCTCGTCGCGCCGCACGAGGAAGAGGTTCAACGCAGAGACGCAGAGACGCAAAGGCGCAAAAAGGCAAAGGAAGCAGCCTCTGCCGCTTCGCGCCCCGTCGCCGTTGCGTCGTTTCCTCCCGACGCCGACACTCGTTCCCCGCCGAACCCCGTTCCGCGCCCCACCACGCCCATGCCCGACCCCCACGCTTCCGGCCCCGTCGACTTCCTCCTCATCACCGCGATCGAAGAAGAACGCGACGCCCTCCTCTCCAAGCTCCCTGGCGTGCGCAAGCTGGACCGCGACAGCACGGGCGCGCACACCTACTACGAGGCGAAGGTCGCGACGCGGCGCGAGGACGGCTCGGTGTACCGCGTCGTCGTCACCTCCCTCAGCGGCATGGGGCCGATCAAGGGCGCCATCAAGGCAGGCGCCGTCATCCAGCGCTGGAAGCCGGCCCATGTCCTGATGGTGGGCATCGCGGGCGGCGTCGCTGGCGAGGTCGCCGCTGGCGACATCATGGTCGCGTCCCAGGTCGCCGACTATACCGTGGGTAAGGTCAGTGACCAGGGACCCCGCGAGGAGCGCTGGGTGGCCTACCCCGCCGACGCCAACCTGTTCGACGCCGCGCTCAACTTCCCGAGCGGGTGGGAGGATCTGGTCGACGCGGAGCGGCCGAAGCCCGGCAAGGCCAAGCGGCACGTCGGCGTCATCGCCTCGGGCGGCGATGTGGTCGCGTCGAAGAAGCAGATCGAGATCTACCGCGCCGACTGGCCCAAGCTCATCGGCGTCGAGATGGAGGGCGGCGGTGTCGCCGCCGGATTGCACGACGACATCGAGCGCCCCCGTTTTCTCATGATCCGGGGGGTGTCCGATCTGGCCAACGCGAAGAACAACGCCGCGATGAAGAAAGCGTGGCGCGCGTACGCATGCCACGTGGCCGCCGCGTACGCGATCGGACTGCTCCGGGACGGGCCCGTGCAAGCGAGCTGCACGGAGCGCGCCCCAAAACCCTCGGTAAGCCCACCGCTCCAAGCGAGCCAAGCGGTTGCGGCTTTCTCCACGGCTCCCCCGACGCAGCCAGCGTGTGCGCCAGTGGTCTCCATCTCACGGCTGCCGGTCACCAGCCATGACCTCTTCGGCCGCGAGCGCGAGCTGGCCTGGCTCGACCAGTGCTGGGCCGATGGCGTGCGCGTGGCAAGCATCGTGGCATGGGGCGGGGTCGGGAAGAGCGCGCTGGTGAACGCGTGGTTGCGGCGGATCGAGAAGGACGGGTGGCGTGGGGCGGAGCGCGTGTTCGGGTGGTCGTTCTACAGCCAGGGGACGGACCGACTCACGTCGTCGGACGAGTTCGTCGAGGTGGCGCTGCGATGGTTCGGGGATCCGGACCCGAGCGCGGGGTCGCCGTGGGCGAAGGGGGAGCGGCTGGCGGTACTGGTGAGGAAGCAGCGGGCGATCCTGGTGCTAGATGGAGTGGAGCCGCTGCAAGACAAGCCCCAGGGCGATACCGCAAGGATCAAGGACGAAGCGCTGGGCGCGCTCGTGCGCGAGCTGAGCGCACAGAGCGGCGGGCTCTGCGTGATCACCACACGGGTGAAGGTGGCGGACCTTGAGACGTGGATCGGCGACGAGGTCCAGGAGAAAGAGCTGATCCACCTGTCCCCCGAGGCGGGCGCCGACGTGCTGAGAAAGCACGGCGCGAAGGGGCGCGACGAGGATCTGCGAGCGGCGTCCAGCGAATATGAGGGGCACTCGCTCTCGCTCACGCTGTTGGGGACCTACCTGCGAAAAGCGCACCGCGGGGATATCGGCAGGCGCGACCGCATCCCTCCACTCACGGGCAAGCCCGCGCAGCGGATGATGGCGATCTACGAGCAGTGGTTCGCGGGCAAGCCGGAGCTGGCCATTCTGCGAATGCTCGGGTTCTTCGACAGACCTGCGCCCGAGGATGAGATCGCGGCGCTGCGCGCGGCCCCGGTCGTTCCAGGGCTGACGGATGCGCTGGTCGGGCTGGCAGAGGGCGGTTGGAACGCGGCTGTGACGGCGCTGCGCGACGTGGGGCTGTTGGCGGAGGGCGTGGAGGCAGAAGAGGCGGGGAGGCTGGACGCGCACCCGGTGGTGCGAGAGTACTTCGGGGAGCAGCTCAAGCGGGAGCAGCCCGAGGCGTGGCGGGAGGGGCACCGGCGGTTGTACGAGCGCCTTCAGCGGAAGGCGAAGCCGCTACCGGAGACGATCGAAGGGATGGCTCTGCTCTGTGCGGCAGTAGTGCACGGATGCATGGCGGGGAAAGGCCAGGAGGCGCTTGAGGAGGTGTGGGCGAAGCGTGTCCTGCGCGGAGATCACCATTTCATCACGAAAAATCTCGGCGCATTCGGCAGCGAGCTCGCGGTTCTGTCGGTCTTCTTCGATCGGGCATGGGAGCGACTCGCACCTTGGCTCGACGAAAATTGGTCGGCCTTGATTCTGAATGACGCGGGCTACGCGCTCCAAGCGCTGGGCCGGCCCGAAGAAGCCACCCGGCTTCTGCGGCTGAGCGTAGAGCGCGACATCATCGCGATGAACTGGGAAGGAGCCACCTTCAGCTCCTTCAATCTGGGTGAGCTTCTACATGTCCGTGGCAAGCTGAGCGATGCACTGACGCAGACTGAGAAGACCATCGAGGTTGCTAACATGGGCAGTAACCCCATGCTGCGCATCGCCAGCAGGGCGCAGCGAGCTGCGGTCCTTCAAGCGTCCGGACTCTCAGCAGAATCAGCCGCCGACTTCGAGGAAGCGGAACGAACACAAATGGAATGTCAGCCAATGTATCCGCTGCTATACTCGCTCCCGGGATTTCGGCATTGCGATTTCCTTTTCGATCAAGGCCGGGAGGCCGATGTACTGAAACGCGCGACGCAGACGCTGACCTGGGCCAAAGCGCGCGGAGGGCTCCTCACCAATGCCCTCGACGATCTCTCCCTCGGCCGCGCCCACCTCCTGACCATCCAACGCGGCGGCAACGGGGACCTCGCCCAAGCCGTTTCCCACGTCAACGCCGCAGTCGACGGGCTCCGCCGTTATGGCGACAAAGTTTATCTCCCCGTCGGCCTACTCGCCCGTGCCGCCCTCCACACCCACACGGGTGCCTTCCCCCTCGCCCGCAAGGACCTCGACGAAGCCCTCACCCTCGCCACCCGCTGCGGCTTCCGCCTCCACGAATGCGACGCCTACCTCGGCCACGCCCGCCTCGCGCTCGCCGAACGCGCCCCCGACCAAGCACGCTCCCACGTGGAGCGCGCCCGCAGGCTCATCGAGGAGGCCGGGTACCACCGGCGGGACAAGGAGCTGGCAGAGCTGGACCACGCGCTCGCCGAGGCCGGAGCAGTGCCCGGCAGGTGAAGCGTGGTACCTTTCGGCATGCACGCGGAACCGCTCGCGCAAGAGGCACCCCGGCCCAACGTCGGCCCCCATCCCGACGAAGAGGCCGCGCTCCGTGCCCTCGTCGAGAGGCTCGCCCACGCGTTGCGTCCGCAGGCAATCTACCTGTTCGGGAGCCGCGCCGAGGGCCGTGCGCGACCCGACAGCGACTTCGACCTGCTCGTCGTATTCGACGACGACACCCCCGACGCCATGCTCACGCACGAAGCCGCCTACGCGCCGGTTTGCGGCTCCGGCATCGGGTGCGACGTCGTTCCGTGCCGCGCGGCCGAGCTCGACGACGTGCTGCACGACCCAACCAACCCCTGGCAACGGGCCTGGCAGATGGCGCGACGGGTGTATGGGCGCGCCTGAACGAATCGCTGCTTTCCTCCAGCTCGCGCAGGAAGAGCTGGACGCGGCGCGCAGCCTCCGCGCGACGGGGCGCCGCCAGGCCGCTTACTTCTGCCAGCAGAGCGCCGAGAAGATCGCCCGGGCCATCCTAACCCACGCTGGCGCTCTGTTCGGCACCGGCCACAACCTGGGACAGATGGCGGCGTCCCTGCCGCCCGATCACCCTTGGCGCGCGAAGCTGAACGCGCTGGACAAGCACTCGCCAGCGGCGACACGGTACCGTTATCCTGGGCCGACCGGCCGGCTCTCGGAGCCGCCGACCGCCGAGCAGTTGGACGAGGACATCCGCGAGCTGTCGGTACTGCTTGAAGAAGCGCGGCGCTTCGTCGGTCAGAGCGGGCGCGCGCCGGGCTGAGGCTTCGCGTGGACGACCTGCGCCGAGGTCTCCTTCCAGCGAGACCGCCCGAGCCCCGCCCACTCGGATAGCCTGACCCTCACATGCCCAAGGGAAAGCGCCCTCGCCTCGCCCCCGAAGACGTCCTCCAGGACCGCGTCCGCCCCGACGTCCGCGCCCTCGTCTCCCTCATCCACGACGTGAACCCCTCGGGCCGCGACCACCTCCCGGCCGCGGAGATCGCCCGCCGCTACACCGTCAAGGCTCGCCTCCAGAGCCTCCTCGTCCGCCGCTTCGCCGCGGAGATCGACGTGGACCCGGTCCCGGGAGAGCCGCACCTCGCCTCGTTACGGCACCGCGGATCGGGCGTCGACGCCTGCCACGCCATGATCGCCGGGCTGGACGACGACGCCCAATCCTGGGTCCAGCGGGCCCTCGATCTGGGAACCGCAGAATCCGACCGACCCGCGCCGCTCCACCTCGCAGAGCCCCCGTCCGAGCCCCCGCCCGAATCTGCCGGCGCCCTGCTCAACCCCGTCGCGGCCGGGCGCGAGGCCATCGAGCGGTACGACTACGACCTCGCCCGGACGCACCTCGAAGCGGGCATCGAGCAGGGGAGCGAGGAGGCCGCGGCGCTCTTCCTGGAGCTTTTGGTCGACGTCCTCGGCGACGACGCCGGGGCCCTCGCGAATCGCGTCGCGCCTCCCTCCGGCGGCGCGCGGGCGGGCCTCCGTGCGAGCGCTCCTGGCCCTGGCCATGGCCCGCGCCGGGGATCGCGCGGCGGCGCTCGCGCTCGTGGAGCGGCTCCCCGCCGACGCGCGCACCGCCGCCGTGTTCGCCGTCATGGCGCGGCGGGCCGTCGAGGAGGGCGACGCCGCCGCGGCCGTCCGGAACCTCGCGGAGGCACGCCGGCGCGACCCGGCGTCGAAGGATCTCCCCGCCGTCGCCGCCGCCGTCGAGCGCCTCCGCGCGCCGCTCGAGGAGCAGGCGCAGCGCGCCCTCGCGGAGGGGAAGACGGAAGACGCCTATGCGCTCGCGGACGAGATCGTGAAGCGCTTCCCGGAGAGCAAGGTCGCGGCGCGCATCCTCCGCCACCGGGACGAGGCGCGGAAACAACAGAGCGCGGACAGGATCGCGCGCGACGCCGAGGAGGCGATGGTGGCCGGCGCGCTGGGGCAGGCGCGGGTCCTGGTGCTCAAGGCGCGCGCCGAGGGCATCCGCTCCGAGCGCGCCGCGACCCTGGAGGCGAAGATCGGCGCGCTCGAGGCGCGCGACCGCGCCCGCGCGGCGGCGGAGCGCGTGGAGCGGACGGTCGCGCTGCTGGGCGAAGGCAATCCCGCGCCGGGCCTGATGGGCTACCTCGGCCTGGACGCCGCCCTGCGCGCCGAGGTGCGGGCAAAGGTGCGGGATCCCCGCCTCGGCTGGCTCGACGAGACGGGCGTCGGCGAGGGATTGGGCGCGCGCGCCTCGGCCGCCGTGCAGGCCGTGCTGGCGCTGGCCCGCGCCGAGGAGGACCTCACCCGCGATCCGCGGGCGGCGATCGATCGCGTCGCACCCCATCGCAAGGCCCTGGCCGGGGTCCGCCGCGTCGATGCGCTCGTGCACGCCGCGGAGCGGGCGCTCACCGAGGAGGCCCGCCGCCGCGCGCTCGCGCAGCTCGACGCCGCCGAGCAGGCCGCTGCGGGCGGCGGCGAGGAGGCGCTCCGCCACGCCGCGCGGCGGATCGAAGAGGTCCGCGCGCGCGACCTCGACGAGCGGGGGCGCGCGCGCCTGCACGCCGTCGAAGGGCGCGTCCAGCGCGCGCTCGGGCGGCTCGCGCGCCGCCGCACGGTCGACGAGCACCGCCGGAAGGAGGAGCACGTCGAGGCCTACCGGGCGCTCGAGGAGCTCGTCCGCGACGCCGACGAGCCCGCCGAGCGCGCGGAGCTGGGCGAAGCCGTGGCCGCGGTCCGCGCCGACGTGCGCGAGGCGTACGAAGTCCGCGTCGAGGCCCTCCCCCCGGGCACGCGGCTGCGGATGGCGGGCCCGGACCCGGTCGATCCGCCGCGCTCGATCCTCCCCGGCGGCAAGGAGGTGGTGCTCGCCCAGACCGCCGGGTGCCGGGCGTTCCTCTGGGTCGTGGATATCGCCTCCGGCGAGGTGCGCGCGCGCGTCCGGATGTGCAACGCCACGCCGATCCGGATCCAGCGGATGGTGCTGGAGGGTGGCATCCTCCACCTGGTCGGGACCACCGGCACGGAGCTGATGATCGAGCCGTCCACCTGGCAGCCCCTCGACGCATCGGACTCGGAGGTCTCGCCCGACCTCACCACGGACACGGCCCTCGCGCCGGGCGGTCGTTACACCTGGGTCTGCAACGGCACGCAGGGCTGCTTCGACGTCGACGTCTGGGACAACAAGCGCGAGATCTGGTGCCGGCAGACCCGGGACACCGAGCGCGAGATCTGCCTGCGATCCCTGTTCGGCGTCCAGCCGAGGCTCGCGGCGGACGCGGCCACGCCGGCGATGGCCGTCATCCGCCCCATGTTCGAGGAGGCGATCGCCCTCCACGCCGCTCACGGGACGCAGCTCGCCTCTTACCGCAAGATCTGGCTCATCCCCGACACGCTCGTCGTCCACCCGGCCGGCGACACCCTCCTCGGCGTCGAGATGTTGAGGGCCGACGCCGTGCACCCCATCCGCTACCGCGTCGTGGAGCTCGACCTCAAGGGTGCGCCGCTGCGCATGGTCGACCCTGACAGCCGGTGCATCCCGTTCCCCGACAGCGGCAGGCCCGTCCAGGCCGTGGTCGATGCCCACGCGGGCCTGGTCTTCCTGCGCCTCGAGCGGCAGGACGGCGGTCACGAGATCCTCGCCCTGAAGACGACGCCGAGGGGCGCGCCGCCGCCCGCCGGGGGGACCGCGCGGCCCGTCGAGGAGGCGTACCGCGTCCCCGCGCCCGCGCGGACGTTGCTCGTCGAGGACCCCGGGGGCGGCGCCGCGCTCGCCGTCACCCGCCACGAGCAAGGCTTCGCCGTGACGACCCTCGGCCACGTCCCCCCGGTCTTCTCGCCCAATCCGCCGGGCGAGCGCGCCTTCCAGCCGGGCGCCATCCGCCTCTCAATCTGGGGGGGCTGCGACGAGCCGGCCGGGGCGCGACGAGGCGCCATCGTTCAGCTCGGCAACACGGTCTTCCACGAGCCCGAGCCCGTGCTCCGGGCGCGCATCAATCGCGCCCGCAACGCGGGGCCCATCGCGCTCCTCGATCTGGTCGCCGCCCTCTCCTACTCGCGGAACGTGCCCCTCATGACGGAGGCGATGGACGAGGCCCTCCGCGCCTTCCCGGAGCACCCCGAGGTGAAGCTCCTCGACGCGCGCATGCAAATCTACGAGAAGCGCTGGGACCTCATCCCGGACCGGCTCCGCGGCGTCGATCCCGACGCGCTCGAGCCCGCGCTCGCCCGGCACTTCCACCACATCCTCGGCCTCGCCCTGCTCGTGGTGGGCCAGCGCGCCGAGGCGCTCGACGTCCTCCTCCGCGGCGAGGGTCACCCCGGGAACTGCGATCTCGGGCTGGGGCTCGCCCTCGCGATCCCGGTCGACGATCCGGCGGCGGCGTCGCGCGAGTGGGCCCCCGACAAGCTCGCCGTCCGCACCCTGATGCGCGCCGTCGCGGTCGGCGACGCCTGCCTCGCCGCCGGGGACGCGGCGGGCGCCGTGCGCGCGCTCGACACGCCCCTCGTCCACGAGCTCGGGGAGGTGCAGAGCCTCGCCCGCCTGGCGGAGGCCTACCTCGCGATCGCCGGCGGCGCGGGCCTCAATCCCTTCGTCGTGGCCCAGGCGCTCGCCACGTTTTGCGGCGCGCACGGCGAGACCGAGCCGTTCACGCGCTGCGAGCTCCCGCTCTCGTTCCCCATGTGGGACGGTCCCCGCCTCGACGCGCTCGCCGAGCGCGCCGAGGCCTGGCTCGACGCGGGGGAGAACCGCCGCGAGGAGGCGGGCGAGCGCCCGGTCGTGGCCACCCCGTGATCCCGCGCGCCCGGCTCACTCCCCCAGCACGTACCGCTCCAGCATGTCCGCGAGCGCCTTGCGCAGCGACGCGTCGAACGCCGGCGTGGGCTCGCGCCCGAGCGCCGCGCACCACGCCTCCTTCCCCACCGTGTAGCCGTAGGCCGTCGCGTTCGCGATGCAGTGCGCGAGCTCCACGCGGGCGCGGAGCGCCGCCGGGTCGAGCGTCGGCCGGTCGTGGAGGATGCGCGCCGTCACCGCGTCCGACATGATGCGCATGCCCTGCTCGCGGAGGGGCAGCGAGTCCTTGCCGAGCGGCCGCTCCGAGGCGAGCGCCCAGAGCGAGAGCCGCACGTAGAGCGGATCCTCGAGCGCGGAGAAGACGACGTCGAGCAGCGCGCCCGTGTCGAGCAGCGCGCCGGGGCGCTGGAGCCTCGCGAGCGCCTCCTGCCGCAGGAGGCGGATCCGGCGCGTGAGCACGTGCTCGACGAGCCCGCCGAACGTGCCGAAGTAGTGCGAGACGAGCGCGTGGCTCACCCCCGCCGCGCGGGCCACGTCCTTCAGCCCGATCGCGTCGGGCGGGCGCTCGGCGAGGAGGCGCTCGGCGGCGTCGAGGATCTCGACGCGCGCGGTCTCGGGGTCGCGCCGGCGGCGCGGCGGCGGCGGGGGCGGCTTCTTGCGGGTCGCCATGCTGGGGGGCTTCGTCTCCGGCTGTTGGTCCCTTGACAATAACCTGGGCGGGTCTATTTACATCATGACAATAGCTTCGACGAGCGAAGGCTCCGGAGCTCGGAGGGCCTCTCCATGCAAACCGCCGCCCAGACGGCCACGAAGGCCGCGTCTGCCGCCGTCTCGATGTTCAAGACCCGCCGCCGCTTCCGCGAGGACCGCGCCGGCTTCCTCCTCGATCTCGCCGCGCGCGACCTCGACGTCGTGCCCGTCCGCTGGTGGGGCGGCCTGATCAAGGTCCACATCATCCAGTCCGCCGAGCTCGCCCACGAGGTCCTGGTCGAGCACGCGGACGCCTTCGTCAAGGGCTTCGGGCTCAGCTACTTCGCCCGGCCCCTCCTCGGCAACGGCCTCCTGACGAGCGAGAGGGACTTCCACCGGCGCCAGCGGCGCATGATGGCGCCCGCGTTCGTCCACAAGCGCATCGCCGAGTTCGCCGGCGTGATCGGCGCGCGCGCCGAGGCGGCGCAGCGCGGCTTCGCCGACGGCGCGACCGTGGACGTCGCGGCGGCGATGATGCGCCTCACGCTCGAGATCGTCGGAGCGACGCTCTTCGGCGCCGAGGTCGGCCCCGAGGCCGACGAGATCGGCGCCGCCCTGACCGCGGCGCTGGAGCACGCGACGAGCGCCGTCCGCGCGGCAATCCCGATCCCGCCCACCTGGCCCACGCCCGGAAACCGCCGCGGCCTCGCGGCCATCGCCCGGCTCGACGCGACGGTCTACCGGCTCATCGAGGAGCGCCGCCGCTCCGGCGTCGACAAGGGCGACTTCCTCTCGATGCTCCTCGCCGCCCAGGACGAGGACGACGGCAGCGTCATGACGGACAGGCAGGTGCGCGACGAGGCGATGAACATCTTCCTCGCGGGCCACGAGACGACCGCGAACGCGCTCGCCTGGACCTTCTACCTCCTCGCGCACCACCCCGAGGTGCGCGCGCGCCTCGAGCGCGAGGTGGACGGCGCGCTCGAGGGCCGCACGCCCACGCTCGCCGACCTCGGGCGGATGCCCTACACGCTCGCGGTGCTCAAGGAGTCCATGCGCCTCTACCCGCCCGCGTTCGTCGTCGCCCGGCGCGCCACGCGCGACGTCACGCTGCGCGGCCAGCGCGTCCGCAAGAACGAGCTGTGCCTGATCAACATCATCGGCATGCAGCGGCGCGCGCGGTACTTCCCCGATCCCGAGCGCTTCCACCCGGACCGGTTCCTGCCCGAGAACGAGAAGGATCTGACGAAGCAGGCGTTCCTCCCCTTCGGCGCGGGGCCGCGCATCTGCATCGGCAACCACTTCGCGCTCCTCGAGGGGCACCTCGCCCTCGCCGCCATCACGCAGCGCGTGCGGCTCGACCGCTTGCCCGGCGCGCCGCCCGTGGCGATGGATCCGCTCATGACTCTGCGCCCCAAGGGCGGCATCCCGATGCGCGTGACGCGGCGCGCGTGACGCCGCAGCTGCCCGCTGCCCTGGTCTGCCATGGTAAGCGCGGAGGGCACCTGAAGGGTCCGTCTGCACGGTCCCATACAAAATGGCGGCAAAACAAGGCCCCTCGCGTCGCGCACATCGTTGGGGCTGCACACACCTGTTACCTCGATGTGGGAGAGCCTGCGCTCGAAGAGCACCCGGATCACCCCTTGACAGCGACGCCGACTAGCGTTGTGCTCAATCTGCTCCCGCCATCTCGTGCTCGCATCCTGGGCCCGGGCGACGGAGGGCTCCAACAAGGAGGCTCTATTGAACACGCCTCGCCGCCCGATGTCGGACGTGCCGCCCGACTCGTTCTCGGTGCTCGACGCCGAGTCCACCGCAGGGATTGGCCCGGATTGCACCGGGCGCTTCCTGTTCCGCGTCCCGGACCGCTGGATCTCCCCCGTCCGGAAGAACCCCTTCGCCGCGGAGGCCGAGCGACGCGTGCTCTCGTGGTTCCAGGCGCTCGGCTGCTCGCAGGCGGAGCTGGCCCGAGCGGCAAGTTCGACGCCGCGGGCTACGTCGGCATCCCGTTCCCCGCGCTCTCTCCCGAGAGCGCGGTGACCATCGGCAAGTACCTCTCGATCTGGCTGCTCTGGGACGACGTGCAGGTCGAGACGCTGGAGAACCGGTGGCGGATCGAGGCGCGTGACGTCCTCTCGGGGCGCCGCCCTCCCGACATGACGCGCTTCGACGAGGGGTGGTGGCAGCTCATCGCGGGAGCTCGCCGCGCGCCGCAGCCCGGCCTGGGTCGAGGACCTGTGCGCCGCCATGGCGACCTGGAACACCGCCGCCATCGAGGAGGCGGTCGTGATGCAGGAGCACCGGGCGCGGGGCGCTTCCCTCGCCTTCTACCACCAGGTGGAGCTGCGCATCGCGACCATCGGGATGTACGCCACGGTCTACCTGCTCGAGGACGCGTACGGCATGGAGCTTCCCCGCGAGTTCCACGCCCTGCCGAAGGTCGTCCGCCTCAAGGCGCTGGCCAACAAGATCGTCGGGCTCGGCAACGACATCCTGAGCTTCGGCAAGGACTACCGGGAGGACCAAATCAACCTCGTGACGACGCTGATGCGCGAGCGCAACCTCTCCATCGACGCCGCGCTCGAGCGCCTCGTCCGCATGCACGACGACGCGCTGGAGGAGTACGACGCGATCGCCGACGCCATCGAGGCCACCCACGCGGCGAGGACCCCGCTCGTCTCCCGCTGGCTCCAGGACGTGCGCTACGCGTCCCTCGGCTTCAGCCTCTGGGAGTCGCAGGCGCCGCGCTACACCGCGTACAAGGTGGTCCACCACGGCCTGCTCCTCCAGCCTCGCTTCCCGTCCCTCCCGCCGAGCACGCGCCGCCCCGGCCCACCGGCCTCGCGTCGCTTCAGCTCCCTGCCGCCTCCGCCTCCGCGTCCCGGGTCGCTTCACTCCGTGTCGCCGCCTTCCAGCGCTCCGCCGGCGCCTCCGACGGTGAGAGCCGGCACCCCGGCCACGCGCCGCTCCGGGGTCCGCCGGGTCGTCCGCGAGGAGGACCTGGTCGACGCCGCTCCTCCCGCCTTCCGCTCCGGAGAGTCGTCATGACCATCAAGGCACACACTACCGGGCCCGTCCTCACGCTCGAGTGCCTCGACGTGCTGACGGAAGACGATCTCAACACGGTCTTCGGTGCGTTCGAGAAGGCGCGCAAGGCCGGCCAGTTCGTGGTGATCACGGACACCACGCGGATGAAGTCCGCGCCGCGCGAGGTCATCAGCGCGTTCTCGAGCCGCCTGAAGCAGATGCCCTCCCTCAGCAACGTCTGGCTCGGGGACGCCGTGGTCATCAGCTCCTCGGCGGTGCGCTTCATCGTCTCGACCCTGCTCATCGTCGCCCCCATGCCGACCGAGGTGAAGGTGTTCGAGACGGCCGCGGAGGCCAAGCGCTGGAGCTCGTGGCTCCTCCGCCGCGCTGGGGTCAGCGCGCCGGCCGCGTGACGTGATCGGCGCGCGCGAGCCCCTCGCCCGGTGGCGCGTCCACATCCAGTGACGCGACCATTTTCGGCGCCCGATGTTCCCGGGCACGGGCCGTCGCGCGCGGACCCATGAACCGGCGGTCGCGCGTGTCCGACCGGGCCATGGCGAGCGACGCGCGGACCACACAGGTGGAGATCACCCTGACGTGGGGCTCCACCGTGGTGCAGACGATCTCCCTCTGCCCTCCCCGGGACATCCACGTCGGCGACGAGGACTGCCCCGTCCCCGACGAGCCGCTCGGCGTCCCCCGCCTAGGGGGCGTCGACGCCGCGGGCTCGGACGTCGAAGACCCCGCGCTCCAGTGCTGCCTCGCCAACGCGCAGCGGCTCTGGGCGCCGCGCGTCCACGGCGCCGAGCTGCGTTACGTGATCCAGCTCCGGCGCGACGGCTGAGGGCCAGGGCCGGCGAGCAGGCCGCGAGCCCCGATCTTCACGGCTGGGAGGCGACCGGGTAGCCTCCCGGGCATGGAGACGGGGCCTTCGGCGCTGGTCCTTCCGCGGGAAGGATTGAGCTTCGTCGGGCGCGCGGCGGAGACGGAGGCCCTCGGGCGGCTCGTCGCCGAGGGCGCGCGGCTCGTCACGCTCGTCGGCGTCGGAGGCGTCGGCAAGACGCGTCTCGCCGTCGAGTGGGCGCGCGCCGCCGAGGGCTCCCTGCTCCGGACCGGCGCCCGCCTCCTGCTCTGCAATCTCTCCGCCGCCGCGACCACCGACGACGCCTGCGCGGCGCTGGCCCGCGCCCTCGGGGCGCCGCTCGCCGCGGCGGGATCGGTGGACGATGCCATCGCCCAGGTCGGCCGCGCGCTCGCGGATCTGGACCGCGCCGTCGTCGTCCTCGACAACCTGGAGCAGCTCGCGCACCTGGCGCCCCGGCTGCTCTCTCCCTGGCTCGCGCTCGCCCCCCACGCGCAGATCGTCGCCACCTCGCGCGAGCGCCTCCGTCTGCGGGAGGAGCGCTGCCTCGCCGTCGAGCCGCTCGACGTCCCCGCCGCCGGGGACGCGCCCTCTGCCATCGCCGCGTCGGAGGCGGTGCAGCTCTTCGTCGCCCGGAGCCGCGCGGTCCGATCCGACCTCGGCCTCGCCGACGCAGACGCCGCCGTCGTCGCCGCCGTCGTCCGCGCGCTCGAGGGCCTCCCCCTCGCCATCGAGCTCTGCGCCGCTCGCGCCGGCATCCTCGCTCCTGCCCAGATCCTCCCGCTCCTCTCCCGCCGCCTCGACCTGCTCGTCACCGGCGCCCGCGACGCCCCCGCCCGGCACGCGACGCTGCGCGCGGCCATGACCTGGTCGTGGGACCTGCTCGAGGCCTGGGAGAAGGAGGCGCTCGCCCAGTGCTCGGTCTTCCGCGGCGGCTTCTCGCTCGAGGCCGCCCTCGCGGTGATCGACCCCGGGCCCGGCGCGCCGCCGGTGATCGACGTGCTCCAGTCGCTGTACGAGAAGTCGCTCGTGCGTGCCTTCGATCCTGCGGGCCAATCGGACGCGCCGGCGCCCGTGGACGCTCCCGCCGCGCGGCGTCCAGGGGCGGCGGCGCGGCGCTACCGGCTCTTCGAGAGCGTGCGCGTGTTCGCGGAGGAGCGGCTCGCCGAGCGCAGGGAGGCCGCCGCGGCGGAGGCGCGGCACGCCGCGTTCTTCGTGGGCCGGACGGGCACGCCGCTGCCGCGCGTCGCCGACGTCGCGCGCCTCGCCCCGGAGGTCGACAACCTCGTCGCCGTCTGCCGCCGCGCGCTCGATCGCGGCTCCCCCGCGGACACCGACGTCGCCCTGCGCGCCCTGCTCCACCTGGAGCCCGTCTTCCTCCACTCCGCCGCCGGCCGCCTCGACCCGTACGCCGCCGACCTCGACGCCGCGCTCGCCAGAGCGGACCCGCCCGTCGACCGGGCCGTGGTCGCCCGCGCCCTGTACACGCGCGCCATCGCCGACTTCCTCCGCGGCCGCGTGCTCGACTGCTTCGCCGGCTTCCAGCGCGCGCTCGACGCCGCGCACGCCGCCGGCTCCCGCATGGACGCGGGCCTCGCCCTCACCAAGCTCGGGCTGATGCTGGAGCACGCCGACCGCCCGGACGATGCGCGCGCCCGCTTCGACGAGGCCCGATCCATCGCGCGCACGCTGTCGGATCCGCTCCTCGACGCCGACTGGCTGCTGACGCGGGGCGGGGCGCTCACGCTGGCTCGGCCGCGCCGGGGAGGCCGCCGCGCACCACGCCGAGGCGGTGGAGAAGTTCCTGATGGCCGGCGACCCGCGCGGCGCCTCCATGGCGGCGGGGCAGCTCGCGCTCGCGCACCTGAACCAGGGCCGGTTCGCGGACGCGGAGGCCGCCGCCGAGCGCTCCCTCTCGCTCCTCGCAGGCCGCGGGGAGCAGCGCACGGAGGGCTACGTGCTCGGGGTGAAGGCGCGGATCTGCCACGCGCAGGGCCGGCTCGACGAGGCGCGGGCGATGCTCTCGACGGCGCTCGCGATCCACCGCGCGGTCGGCGACCGCTGGTCGGAGGGCGTACACCTCGGCTACGTCGGCAACGTCGCGTTCGAGGAGCGGCGCTTCGCCGACGCGCGCGCCGCGTATCGCGACGCGGTGGCGAAGCTCCGCGGCGCGGGCGAGCGGCACTACACCGCCATCTACCTCGCGGCGCTCGGCGCCGCCGAGATCGCGGCGGGCGCGCCCGCCGAGGCGTCCGCCTGCTTCGAGGACGCGGCCGCCGCGCTCGCCGGCGTCCGCGTGCAGGCCACGCGCGTCGACGTCGCGCTCTGGGCCGCCTTCGCCGACGCCGGCCGCGATCGGCGGGCCGCCGCTGCGCCGATCGCGCTCGCCGAGGCTCCCGCCCCCGACGGCGGTCCGTCCGTCACCCGCAATTCGGAGGACGTCCGCTTCGCGCTCCGGATGCTCGCCCGCGCCCTCGCCGAGGCCGACGCCGCCGCGCTCCCCGCGGCCCCAGCCGAAGCCCCGAGAGCGCCGCGTTCGGCGACCCAGCCGCTGCTCGTGATCGGCCCGGACGCGCGCTGGTTTCGCGTCGAGGGTCGCGAGCCGGTGAGCCTCTTCAAGGCCCGCGCGGCGCGGCTGATCCTGGCGAGGCTCGCCGGTCTGCGCCTCGCGAGCCCCGGCGCCGCGCTGCCGCTCGAGGCCATCTTCGAGGCCGGCTGGCCAGGCGAGCGCATCGCGCCCAAGGCCGCGGCGAACCGCGTCTACGTCACCCTGTCGAAGCTCAAGAGCCTCGGCTTGCGTGGCCTGATCGTGAGCCGCGACGACGGCTTCCTGATCGACCCCGCGGCCGTAGTGCTGGAGGCGATCGGCGCCGGCGAGGCCGGGGAATAGCGCGCGGCCCGCCTCGGAGACGCCGCAACGGGGTCAGGCTCCTCGTCGCGCGATCGCCACGACGACCGTGGCCGTCGCGACGTGCAATCCGACCAGCGGCCACACCGATCGTGTCGCGAGGGTCAGCGCGCCCAGCGCGAGCCCGGCCAGAAGGGATGCGACGAGCTCGGCGGTGCTCTTGCCCAGGTGGACGAGCCCGAACACGAGCGCCTGACCAATCAGGGCGGGCAGCGCGGCGCGCGGGACGAGGGGCTCGCTCCCTGGGGCCTCCAGCGCGAGGAGCCCGCGCGGCGAGAGCGCCAGCGCGAGGAGCACACCCTGGATGAGGGCGTGCTCCACGGGGATGATCATCGCCCTCGAAGCCGCCCTCGACCACCCTCCCGCGGAGAGAGCCGCTGCGTAGTACGCCCGGACCTCGGGCAGGAGCGCGAAAGCCACGCTCAGCGGGAGCGCCGCGGCGAGCAACAGGAGGGTGAGCCGCAGGCTCCCGCGCGCGGGGACCCCCAGCCCGAGCGCCGAGCACGGCCGCCGCCGCAGGGCGAACGCGATGGGGGGGAGCGCCCACAGGTAGCCATGGACGACCCAGTACGCGTTCGTCGAGAGCCCGGCGCCACGAAGGAGGGCTTCGCGCTCGAAAGCGCCAATCTCACGCACGATCGGGGAGCCGCGCGCGGGAGCGACCCAGAAGAGCGAGACCCACAGCGCGGCGGCTGCGGTCAGGAGCGCCGTGCGCAGCAGCGGTCGACCGTGATCCATGCGAGACCACCTTCAGCGCTCGTCGGGCACCCTGCCGTGCCACGCATACGTCGCGTTGAGCCCGAACGAATCGAGGCCAGGAACGATCTCTTCGTCCATGACCCGCGCGATCGTCTCCCGCCGCGAGGCCGTGTCGAGGAGCCCGAGCGCGGACGCCGCATCCTCCGCCCCGGGAGGCGCGTCGTGCCCGGGGGCCGTGCGAAGCCGGACGCCGGCGACCACCGCCGCCGCATGGTCGGCCACGCGCTGCCTCTCTTCCTGCGTCCACTGCGGGGCGCGCCAGGCGAGGTAGTACCAGCCGAGCCGGGCGTGATGGACCTCGTCCGCGGCGATCGCGGTGAGCGCGGCCGAGATCACCGGATCGAGCACGCGGCGCCGGCTCTCGCCGAGCAGCGCGGCGGCGATGGTCTCGCCGATCGCCGAGACGTCCACCATGACGGCGTCGAGCTCGACCAGCGCGCGCACGTGGGAGCGTGCCGGATCGATGCGCTCCCGATCGAAGCTCCAGGGCCCCTCCTCCGCTCCGCACAGCCTGGCGATGGAGAGCGCGTGGTCGGCGTGTCGCAACTCGTCGAGCGGCGCCTGCGCGGCCTCCGCAACGAGGTCGAAGGGTACCCCGCAGAGGATCATGGCATCGAGCACCCGGGCGAAGATCGCCGCGGCGGCATACTCGTTCGCCGCCAGCTCGCGATACGCGGGGCCGGCGAGCGCGAGGGCCGAAGGGGGGTACCGCGAGGCGTCGAAACGTTCCCAAGGGATGGCACGCTTGCGCCTGCCCTGCGCCGCGAGCGTGCGCTCGTAGCGGCGCGCGAGGGGCGTCGCGGTGAGGACCCTGCGGTAGTGGAGGTGCTCCGGCATGTCTCTAGCCGCCGTCCCCGTCCGGGTTCACCGAGGCGGCGTCGCCGTCGGGCGCGCCGCCGTCCGAATCCGGGCAGCCGAAATCCTGCGGTGAGCCGCCGCTGCCCGGGTCGCACGCGAACCCGGGTACACACGAGATGGTCGTCAATGGAATCACCCAGGCCGGGATCAGGCCCACGAAGGCGGTGGCGACGAGGTGCTTGGGCACCAGTCGAAAGCGTGGCTTCGATCTCATGCAATCCTCCTCGAACGATCGATCCAGGGGCGTCGGCGCTCGCGAGCACGACGGTTCGCGCGAGCGCCGGGCGGCCCAGGCGTGGCGGACGACCCGCATCCGGACCATAGCCTCGATCGAGCACGAGGGGAGGCTCGCGCGGGCTCGATTAAATCCTGTTAAGGTCGGCAAGGGAGCGGACGGGAAATGCGTGCTCACGTGGAAGGACGGGTCGCCCGCCGAGCGGGCTTGGCCGCGCCCGACGTGGTGGTGGCCCGGCTCCGGTGACGCGCTGCTCTCAGCGCGTCTCGAACACCAGCCAGGTCACGAGGGGTGCAGCGCGCCTGGCCTCGGCGACAACCCAGTCGAGGAAGGCGCGGGAGGAGATGGAGGCGGTGGGGATGGGCGGGAAAGAGACGACCAGCCCCTTCTTCTTGAGCAGACCAATGCGCGGGTGGGCCGGGTCGACGCCCCGGGGCGCGGACTTCAGCTCCTCCGCGGCGGCCGTCCGGAAGCCCCGCTTCTCGAGGGTGCGGACGAATCTTGTGGAGCTCGCCGCCACGGGCGTCGTCGAGGACGGCGGCGCGATAGCGGGCCAGGGTGGGGCCGTCTATCATGTAGAGGCCGGCACCCATCGTCGGCGCCAGAGCCAGAGTGGCTCCGACGACGACCGTCGACTGGGGCGAGGTGCGCGCCAGCAGATCGTCGAGCGCGCGGGCAAGCGCGGCCATGGCGGGGGTATCGTCGGTCGTCCAGACGGTGACATCGACCGGCACTTCGAGCCCGTCGAGCACGCGGACGGTGCCCTGCTCACATGGCCCGGCCGGCGCAACCGCAACCGCAGGTGCCGGCTCCGGCGGGGGCGCGGGTGCGGGCGGCGGAGGAGGAGGAGGCGTAACGGCGACCTCCGTCGCGGCGGTAGGAGAAGGTGTGGCGGGCCCGCACGCCATGCAGAGGGGGACCATGCTCGCCAGGAGCCAGGAGAGCGAGAGCCGTCGCATCCTCCGGCCTTATCCGCGAGGCCCAGCGGAGACAACCGCGCTGCGACGCGTCCGGGAGCAGCGTGGCTCGGACACTACCTTGCGGCGTCGTCCGGCGCGGCGAGCAGCTCCATCACCGCCTCGCGCGCGACCTCCCACGAGCCTCCGCGCCCCTCGGGCGTGTAGAAGGTGACGCATGGCATGCCCGCAGCTCTGCCCGTCGATCTGCGAACCCGCCGTGGCCAGTTCGTGGATGATGCGGCCGCCATGCACCTCACCCTCTCGAACCGCGCCGCCCTCCTCGCGCTGGTGGCGTCCCTCACCGCGTGCGGCGCGCGCAGCACCCTCGACGGCATCGAGCCCGCCTCCGGCACCGGCGGTGGACCGCCCGCCCCCTCGCCGCACGGCCTCCTCCTCTTCGGCGGGTGGGAGGGCCAGACCGAAGCGGGCGACACGTGGGCCTTCGACGGCGCGACCTGGACCCAGCGGGAGCCCGCGCACGCGCCGAGCGCCCGCAACTCGGTCGCGGCCGCTGCCGTCGATTCCGGCGTCGTCGGCTTCGGAGGCACGCAGAACGGCCTCGGCGACAACGGAATCCTGGGCGACACATGGGTGTGGAGCAGCGGCGACTGGGCGCAGCGCGCGCCGGCCCACACCCCGTCGCCGCGGAGCATGGCAAACGCCGCGGCGCTCGCCGGCACGGTGGTGCTGTTCAGTGGCTTCGACGGCCAGAACGCGCAGAACGACACCTGGACCTGGGACGGGACCGACTGGACCGAGCGGATCCCGTCCGCTCCGCAAGGACAGGGAGGTGTTTCGCCCGCATGGCGCAACGGCGCGTCCATGGCGACGCTCGGTTCGAGGGTCGTGCTCTTCGGCGGCTATGGGGGCGTGTCCGGCTCCCCGTCGGACCTCGGCGACACATGGGCGTGGGACGGCACGAGCTGGACGCAAGAGAGCCCGCCGGCGGCCCCCTCGGCGCGCGGGTGGGCCGCCGTCGCCACGCTCGACGGGACGGTCGTCCTCTTCGGTTGCCTGAACGACTTCGGTGTGCAGAGCGACACGTGGACGTGGGACGGCACGAGCTGGACAGAGCAAAGCCCGGCCCACTCGCCCCCGCCGCGCTGGGGTGCGTCCGCGGCCACGCTCGACGGCCGCGTCATCCTCTTCGGTGGCGCCGACGTCGACGCCACCCCGCAGTTCTACGCGGACACGTGGGCATGGGACGGCAGCGACTGGACCGCGCTCGACGCGGTGGGCCCGGCCGCGCGCGCCCTCGCCGCCCTCGCCACGGCGATGTGACGTCCGTCAACCCGAGCCGACGATCAGTGGACCATGAGGCTGACGACCTGCGAGTAGTCGACGGGCCCCAAGACTGATACCTCTGACCCACGGCTGCGACTTGAGGGTCTGGTCCACGTAACCCGAGAGAAACTCTCGGTTTCTGAGTGGGCTGCGGCCGAGGACGCCAAGGGGCACACGTGCCGGTGCGGGTGCGGTAAGCCCATCCGCATCCGTCCACACCACCGCCGCAAGGGCGTGCCGCAGTACCTCCAGGGCCACCACCCGATGGCCACGACCCGAGAGGTGGGGCAGCTTCGCGAGCGGGGTCTCCTCACCTCCGGGGCGGTGGCGAAGATGCTCGGGGTCCCGCTGCCTACGCTGCACGGGCTCGATGGCCGGCTGTTCGACCCGGTACCCCGCGAGGGGAAGCGCCGCCTCCGGGTGTTCACCGCCGAGCACGTGGAGGCGCTGCGCAGCGCGCTCCGCGCAGCAACCGGCCTCGGACCTCGGCCCGCCCTCATCTATTTGGAGGAGGTGGCCCGCCGAGCGGGCTGCCACGTTCAGACGATCCGGCGACGCCGAGGCGGGGAGCTTCCCGCCGGTCGATGGGTCACCCATCCACATGCCGGCTGGGGCTTCACGTCCGAGGAGGCGGAGCAGATCGTCGCCTGGGTGAAGCAAAGCCGGCGGGGGAAACCGGAGCGGCGTCCGGGCAAGTTGTAGCAATCCTCATGCGTCGGCGCGCACCATCAGGGGTCACCGCGAGACGCTACGGCGCTCTCGTCCACGCGCACGCGGACCGCCGTCCCGCGCGCCGAGATCCGCGTCTCGGCGAGCCGGCGCGTCGCGGCGGGGTCGAACCGGCGGCCCGCGGGTCGACATCGCACCGGGGGAGGAAGCGCACGGGCCGGGGAGGCGAGAGCGTGTGGGAAGGCGCGTGGAGCATGGCGCTGGCGCTGCCGGCTCGCCGAGCGCTGCTACTCTCGCCATTGCACCGCGATGAGCGCCGGCCTTCTACCACATCGTACCCGCAGTGCCCGAGCCGACCGGGTGCGTGGCGCGATCTTCGGCGCTGTCCTGGGCGACGCCTTCGGAGGCCCCTTCGAGGGCGCGTCCGCCGGCACCCTGGCGCGCTTGGTCTCGACACGAGCCGCCAAGACCAGCCCGTGGTCGTACACGGACGATGGCGCGATGAACATCGCCGTCGCCGAGTCGATCGTCGCCGCGGGCACGGTGGATCCCGAGCACCTCTTGCGCCGGCTCGCCGCGCACTACGAGCCGGCACGTGGGTTCGGGCGCGGGATGAAGCTCGCGCTCGCAGCGTTTGCTTCCGGCACGCCGTGGAACCGCTGCGCGTTCGCAGCCTGGCCGGAGGGCTCCCAGGGGAACGGGGGCGCCGTGCGCGTCACGCCCGTCGTCTGCGTCGCGTGGAGCTTCCCCGGCCGCGCTCGCCCGAGCGGTCGAACTGACGACGCGGGTCACCCACACGCACGAGGAGGCCGTCGCCGCCGCCCAGCTGCACGCGAACGCGGTCGTGCTGGCCCTCCAGACGGACGCCCTCGCCCTCGACGCGGCGGCGTTCCTCGCGGAGCTGCGTCGCCGGGCGCGCGACCTTCCGCCGTGGGCCGACGCGGCGCTCCTTCGGGTGGGTGAGCTCGTCGACCGCGCCGCCAACCACGTCGAGGCAGGCCGAGCGCTCGGCACCAGTCCCCTCGCGCGGGAGTCCGTCTTCGCGGCGCTCTGGGCGTTCCTCTCGAGCGCCGCGACCTATGCAGGAGCGGTGACCTCGGCCGCACTGCTCGGCGGAGATGTCGACTCGATTTGCGCCATGACGGGCGCCCTCGCCGGCGCGCTCCACGGCATGAACGGCATGCCCGTCTCGTGGTTGCGGAACCTCGACCACGAGCGCCCCAACATCGAGGAGTTGCTCGAGCTCTGCGATGACCTGAGCCAGACGCTTCCACGTGATCCCGTAGCAACCTGATCCGGTAGGTCGCGGCCAACTGAACGACTTCGGGGGGGCCCGCAATCGAGCGCGGGCCGGCCGCGCCGCAGCATCTCGTGTGCGACGGCTCCCGGTCGTGAGATCGTGGCGGTGCGCATGCCCGGCTCCGACCCCCGCGAGATCCTCCCCCTGACCGGCCTCCGCGCGCTCGCGGCGTGGTGGGTGGTGGCGTTCCACTTCGCCCGCGCGCTGGTGGCCCCCGGCCTCGTCGCGCGCGGGCTCGCCGCGGGGCACCTCGCGGTGGACGTCTTCTTCGTCCTCTCGGTCTTCGTCCTCGCCGAGCGGTACCGCGACTTCGACGTCGCCTCCGGGCCGGGCCTCTGCGCTGCCCGAAGTAACCGAGATCGTCTCCGCGCGGCGCGCACTGGCCACACGCAGGCATGGCGCTACCCTTCGCGATCATGGACTACGGCGACGTCCTGCGACATCTTCGCTGCCGGGACGCCGAGATCCACAGCGTCTGCCGCTGCGGTTCGCGCGTGTACGGCACTGCCGGCCCAAGCTCGGACGAAGATTTCTTCGTCGTCCTCGCCGACCGGCGCGCAGGCAAAGACCTACTCTTCCGCGGCGGTGCGAACTTCGTCGTGCACGGGCTCGCGAGCTTCGAGGACGCGCTCGCCGAGCAGAGCGTGTTCGCGCTCGAGTGCCTGTTCGCACCGGCCGAGCACCGCCTCAAGGACGGCCGACCGCTGCCCTCGTTCGAGCTCAATCGTCGTCGGTTGGCGGCCTCGGCCAGCGCCCGCTCTCTGGCCGACTTCACCAAGGCCGCGCGAACGTTCGCCGAGGAGCCCGATGCCGCGAAGAAGAAGCTCTTCCACGCGCTCCGCGTGCCGATGTTCGCGCACCAGGTTGCGACGCGCGGGCGCATCGCCGACTTCACCGAGGCGAGACCGCTGTGGATCGAGATCGCGGCCCGGGCCGATCCCGTGTGGGACGCCTACGAGCGAGCGTACGGGAGGCTCCGCGAAGAGCTGCTGCGCGGCACTCGATGTGCCAGCGAAGAGACGCTGATGGACTCAGCGCGGCGCGTCGACTTACGCGAGGCGCTGCGGGCGGATGGCCTGGTGCAGCCAGTGCTCGTCGGTGGTCACATGCCCGCGACGCACCCACTTCGCAAGGCTGGCGGCGAAGGCAGCGTCCGGGAAGGCGCCCGCGAGCCGCACCACGACTCCCTCGCGCTGGCCCCCGAATGCGGACGGCCGCGCGGCGAGCGACGTTGTCAGCTCTTCGAGCTCGCGCGCGGTCGCGACCGCGCCGCGGAAGAGCACGGGCACCGTCGGCAGCCCGAGATCCGCCGCCTGCGCGGCGACCATGTCCCAGTCCCACCACAGGGCGCGCGCGTCGTCGCGGACCCCGAAGACGAACGAGTAGCTCGGCAGCTCGGCGTACTCGATCGAGTGCACGGCGTAGCAGTACTCGCAGAACACCGAGAGGCCCTCGGAGACGAGGTGGCGGATCCGCCCGTGCGTCGCCTTCGCCAGGTCGAAGCTCGGGTGCGCGGGTGGGCCCGCGTGCGAGCGCGAGAACACGGCCTTCGACGTGTAGGTCAGGTTCGACCCGTCGCACTTCTCGGTGATCACGAGCTCGGCGCCGACGAGAGGAGCCACGTCGGCGAGGCGCTTGTCGTCCGACGTGCCCCCCGGCGACCACGGCAGGTGGAACGACCGCGGATACTTGGCGGACATGGCACGCGGAGGCTAGCACGCGCCGCCTGCACGGCACGCCGGCCGTGCTACCTTCCCGCTCCTTGCGCGTCGCCACGCCGGCGCGAGGAGTCGACCATGGCCACCACTCCTTCCTTCGAGCTACTCCTGCCCGATGCGCACGGCGTCCGCTGGGACGAGCTCCAGGCGTTCGACTGGATCCGCGATTCTCGCGCGCTGCCCGCAGGATTCGGTGCACCACGCCGAGGGCGACGTCGCGGTCCACACGCGCATGGTACTGGAGGTGCTCCGCGACATGCGCGCGTGGCAAGACTTGCCCGAGGAGGAACGACGCGCCGTCTACGTCGCGAGCCTGATGCACGACATCGCCAAGCCGGCGACGACGCGCGAGGAGGGCGGGCGCATCACGGCCAAGGGCCACTCGCGCGCTGGGGAGCTCTTGGCCCGGCGCATCCTCTGGGAGCTGGGCGCGCCGTTCGCGCTCCGCGAGACGGTCGCCGCGCTCATCCGCTACCACCAGATCCCGTTCTTCCTCATCGAGCGCGACGACGCGCAGAAGGTCGCCGCCGAGGTGAGCCTGTCCGCGCGCTGCGACCTGCTCGCGCTCGTCGCCGAGGCCGACATCCGCGGCCGGGTCTGCGCCGACATGGGCCGTGTGCTCGACAACATCGAGCTCTTTCGCGAGGCGTGCCGCGAGGAGGGCTGCTTCACGGGCCCGCGGCGCTTCGCGTCGGACCACACGCGCTTCCTGTACTTCCGGAGCGAGGGCCGCCACCCCGACGTCGAGGCCTGGGACGACACGCGGAGCGAGGTCGTGATCATGAGCGGCCTGCCCGGGTCGGGCAAGGACACGTACGTGGCGCGGCACCTCGCCGGCTGGCCGGTGGTGTCGCTCGATGACCTGCGAGGCGAGCTCGACGTGGACCCGACCGACGCGCAGGGCGCGGTGGTCCAGGCCGCGAGGGAGCGGGCCAGGGAGCACCTGCGCAAGGGCGCACGCTTCGTCTGGAACGCGACCAATCTGAAACGGCAGCGGCGCGGGCCCATCGTGCAGATGGCCGCGGACTATGGCGCCCGGGTGCGCATCGTCTACGTCGAGGTGCCGCGATCGGCGCTCTTCGAGCAGAATCGCGCCCGCGCAGGCGTCGTGCCGTGGCCCGTGGTCCTGCGCATGGCGGAGCGCTGGGAGGTGCCCTCGCTCGTGGAAGCGCACGACGTCACGCTCGCGGTGCGGTCGTAGCGCGCGGTCGAGACGCCGCAACGAGGTCGTGAAGGAACGACGCCGTGCATGCTCCGCGTGAGGACTGGCCGTTCAGCCCGTACGAGAAGATCGCCGAGAGCCTCGGCGCGTGGCTCGGCGACGACGAGGCCGCCTACCGCGCGCTGCGCGGCGCCGAGTGGGTGGTGACGGAGAAGATCCACGGGGCGAACCTCTGCCTCGTCACCGACGGCGTCACGATCCGCGTCGCCAAGCGCAAGGCCTTCCTCGCCCCCGACGAGGATTTCTTCGGCCATCGCAACGTCATCGAGCGCCTCGCGCCGACCGTGCTCCGCCTCGCGGCGCTGGCGCTCGCGCGCGACCCCGGAGCCGCGCTCGCCTACGTCTACGGCGAGCTCTTCGGAGGCGCGTACCCGCACCCCGCCGTCGCCCCCAATCCCGCCGTCCAGGCGGTGCAGACCGGCTGCTGGTACAGCCCGAGGCTCGAGGTGTGCGCTTTCGAATCTCGCCGTGCTCCGCGACGGCACGCGCGAGTACCTCGACCACGACGCGGCGGCGTCGCTCTTCGCCGAGGCGGGGCTCCTCCACGCGCGCCCACTCTTCCGCGGCGCTTACGAGGAGGCCATGGCCTTCCCCCTCGGCTTCGAGAGCACCATCCCAGCGGCGCTCGGGCTGCCCCCGCTCCCGCTCACGAACAAGGCCGAGGGCGTGGTGCTCAAGCCGACGCGCACCGTCCGCGTGCCGCGGCGTGCGGAATCGATCCGCCCAGTCGTGAAGCGCAAGATCCCCGAGTTCGCGGAGGACGCGCGCTACCACGCGGCCGAGAAGTGGGCGGCGCGCCCGGCCCCGAGCGACGCCGCGCCGGCGCTCGAGGTCCTGAAGTACGAGGTCTCTGCGCTGGCGACGGACACGCGCCTCGACGCGGCGGTCTCCAAGGTCGGTCGCGTGGCCTCGGGCGACGCCGCCCGGGCGGGGGAGGTGCTCGCACTCCTCGTGGAAGACGTGTACGCCGAGCTCGCCGCGCGCCAAGCCCCGGCCCTGCGCGCGCTCTCGCCCGCCGAGGCGCTCGAGCTGCAACGTTACGCGGAAGGCGAGGCCCGCGCGCTCATCGAGCTGTACCTGGGCGTGTCGCCGCCATGAGCCCTCGCTCTCGCCAGACGTACTGGGCTCGGTAGGCGGTCCTCCTTCGTCGACGTCTTAGGTGTCGGGCGCGAGCTTGCGGCTTGCGCGTTCGGCAGTGGTCCGGGAGGAGCCGATGATCCGGTAGAGCCTCTCGGAGTTAGACTCGGGATCGTCGGCGCCGTGCAGCACCGCCTCCGCGCGCTCGTGGCAGCCGCCAGGCTTCCGGCAGAGCGCGATCCCGTTCTCGGCGACGTACCCTCCTGCATCGAGCTGCTCGCGCGGCGTGATGTGATGGGCGTCGAGGTCCTCCGCAGCGCGCTCGGGCGTTGAGACGAGCGTGCAGCCGGGCCTCTCGCAGCGGTAGCGGGCGCGCCGGAACACGTCGTCGCGGAAGCGCTGGCGCGTCTTCTTCTACGCGTCCAACATGGTCTGCACCATGCGGCTCAACCGTCCGCCGGTCAACGCGCTCGTGCCGCGCGCGGAAGGACGGCGCGCGCCATGGAGCCACGCCCCGTCGGCTCGCGGAGCGCCGCACTACGTCGCGGCGACCTCAGCCCGCCTCCGGATCGGTCTCGGCCACCAGCTCGGCCCTGATCTCGCGCAGGTGTTTCTTCCACTGCGCCGCCGTCGAGGGGTCCGGGTAGGCGCCGCAGAGCGCCGTCAGCTCGGCGCGGACGCGCTGGCTCACGCTGAACACGGTGCCCCGCTACACCGCCTTGTACACGAGCACCGGCTCGACCCGCCGCTCGATCTTCACCAGGTCTCGCTGCGCGCGCATTACCGCGCCGATGTCCTTGTACGCCGACGGCGCCTCCTCTCTCAGCCGGTCGGCGATCCTGTGATCGAACCACACGCCGGCGGCCTCGCGCACGAGCGCCCGCGTCGAGATCCGCCGCCGCGCCTCGCTGCGGCTCATCGCCCGCCCCGCCCCGTGCGCCGAGGAGCACAGGGCCCCCTCCGCCGCACGCCCCTCGACGTGGAAGCTCGGGCTCCCCATCGACCCGGGGACGACCCCCCGCTCGCCGGCGCCGAGGCGCATCGCCCCCTTGCGGTGGACCCAGAGCAGCTCGCCGCCGTGCTCCTCGCGGCGCACGTGGTTGTGGTCGCACTCCAGGAAGGAGAGAGGGTCGCGGCGGACGGCGAGCGCCTGCTCGACGATGCCGGCCGCGGCCTCGACCATGGCCCGCCGGGAGAGGCTCGCGTACTGCGCGGCGAACGCGGCATCGGCGAGGAGGTCCGGGCTCCCGTCGAAGCGCAAGGTCGCCATGCCGCAGCCGATGTCGCCGCCCACGGCCGCGGGGAGGAGGCGGCGGCGCGTGGCCGTGACCGTCCCGACGCACACGTCCTCGGACACGTGCGCGTCGGGCATGGCGACGACCTCGAACCACGTCCTCGGTGCGCGCGAGCCGCGCGAGCCCCGCCTCGAGCTCGCGCGACGCCGGCTCGGGCAGCCACGCCCGGATGTGCGCGCTCAACCTCCGCCCTCCCCGTCCTCGGCGGCCGGCAGCACGCGGAAGGTGAGCGTGGGCGTGCGCTTGCGGGAGATCGCCTGCGCGACCTCCGTGCGCAGGAGGCCGGCCGCGTGCAAGAGCCGCTCGCGGACCGCGTCGACGTCGGCGCCTCGCGGCGCCTGCACCACGGCGCAGAGCCGCGCCGCATCCGGCGCGGGCTCCACGTCCATCACCCAGAGATCCTGCAGGAGGTCGTCCTCGAGCCCCGGCAGCGCATAGCCGAGCGCCTCCTGCACTTGCCGGCAGAGCTGGCGCTCCTTGCGAGCGGCGCGCCGATCCACCGGGCTTCCGAACATCGAATTCGAATCGAGACCACCGCGCGGAGGCTCCTGCCTCCGCCGTCCGTCCTGTCCCATGGCCTGCTCCACGGGGCTCGGCGCACACGCGCACAAGCCCGTCCGGCAGCGACCGACTCATCCGTGAACTGGCTGGGGTGGAGCCTCGCCCCGGGGCTCGGTCAGGCGCGGAGGGCGAGGCTCGTCGTCGCAAGAGCGTGCATGGCGGGCCTCCTTGGTGGGCGAACATAGGCGTGAAGGCGTCGTTGCGCAAGTCGGCGCACCGCGCTCGCCGCTTGCCGCGAGCCCTCGACAGTTCGGCGCGTAGGTGGCCGCGACCTTGCCGGTCTGGCGCCACTCGGCGTCGGCAGCGATCAACTCCGCGCAGGCAATGCGGTCGCCCGCGCTTGGCACACCCGCTGCAAGGTGCGCGCGCGTGACCGAGCGCTCCGCCGGATCTACGAGGCTTTCGACGAGGCTTTCGCACCGGCGCTGGCTCCTCGTCAGCGCGGCGTGCGCGGCAGGGCTCGCGGGCTGGGCCGCCGAGCTCGCGACGAGGAGCACGTCGATCGGCGCGTTCGCATGGGTGGCTCCACCGACGCTTTCGGCCGTGTGGCTCACCGCGCCGGCCCGCGAAGAAGTGCGCTCGGAGGCGGCCACCGTGGCGAGGCTCTTCGTGCTCCTCGTCATCCTCGGCTACGCCACGATCCTGATCGCCGGCATGCACGCGGAGATCTGGCCCTGCATCGCCTCGGCGGCGCTCCGGCTCGCGGTCCTGGCTCCCCTGGTCGTGGCCACGGGCGCGCTCTCGCGCGCGCTCGAGGCGCGATGGGCGGCGCGACGCGGCGGGAAGCACGCGGCCGCGCTCGTCGGGCAGGGCGTGCCGTTCCTTGCCGCGTTGCCGGTCGTGCTCCTGACGCTCGAGACCCATCGTCCCCAGGGTCGGCTCAACCCCGAGGAGATCGGGATTGCGTGGCCCCACGAGCGCGTGGTCTTCCACGGGAGCGGCGGGACGGAACTCGTCGGGCTCTGGTTCGAGAACCCGGCGCGGAAAGGCGCCGTCCTCCTCGTGCACGGGATCGGCGCCGAGAAGACGCAGTTCCTGCCGTCCGTCGAGGCGCTCTACCGGCGCGGCTGGCACGTGCTCACCTACGACCAGCGGAACCACGGCGAGTCCGGAGGGCGCACCACGACGCTCGGCCTCGCCGAGGCGGAGGACCTCGAGCGAGCCTGGGAGGTGCTGCGCGATCGCACGCGCGGCGAGCCGATCCCGCGCGTCGTGTTCGGCGTGAGCATGGGCGGGGCCGCGGCCGGCCTTGCGCTGCCGCGGCTCCGCGATGTCGACGGGCTCGTCCTCGATTCGACGTTCGCGGATGTCGCGCACGTGGCGGCTCGGCGCTTGCCGCTCGGCCCCGTTGCAGGCGTGGCCGTCGCCCTCGCGCGCGCGTTCGCCGTCCCGATCACCGGGAGGCGCGCCCTTGACGTGTCACCCGTGGACGTGGCGCGGCAGGCTCCGGCCGGCGTCGACGTCCTCATCCTCCACGCGCCGGGCGACCCGCTCATCCCGTTCGCGGAGGCCGAGGCGCTTCGCGATGCTTACGCGCCTCGCGCGACGCTCGTCGCACTTGCCGGGGCCACGCACGCGGGCGGCGCGGTCGTCGACGGGGCGCACTACTCGGCGGCGCTCGTGCGGTTCGCGGAGCGCGTTGAAGCGCATCCGCGCCGGTGAGTGAGAGGCGACCTCAGCCCGCCTCGGGTCCGCCTCGGCCACCAGCTCGGCCCCGAATCTCGCGGAGGTGCTTCTTCCACCGCGCTGCCGTCGACGGCTCTGGGTAGGCGCCGCAGAGCGCGGTCAGCTCCGCGCGGACGCGCTGGCTCATCGAGGTACCCTGAGACCTGGGGGAGCCGAGCAACATCACGAGCCGCTCCATCTCGGGCAGCTCGGGCGGGACGCGGGGGGGAAGGTCGTCGCTCATGGGGGCCATCGTGGCATGAGGGTGCCTCGGCGCCATGCTGACGCCGTGGTGCAGGAGCGCGGCGTTGGGTGCCGCGGCGGCGCCACGATAGAGTGGCGCGTCGCGCGCCGCAGCTCACGCCTCCGACGTGTAGTGGTGGACGATCGCCCACGCTCTCTCGAGCGAGATGCCCCCGCGCTGGTCCGCGGCGAGGGGATGGTCCGTGGGCTCGAGCACGATGAGGGGACGAAGCCCGCCGCCCCGGAAGTGCGCCATCGTCTTCAGGTGCAACGTGTCTTCCGCGTAGCAGGAGAGCCGCGTGCAGAGCCACCCGAAGAACGGTCCGATCGAGGCGGAGTCGAACGCTGCCACGTACGCCTCGAAGTTCTCCCGCTTCTGTGACACCCAGACGCCGAAGCCGAAGCGCTCCGGGTAGTCGTGGACCGGGATCTCGATCACCCCGCGGATGAAGAAGCTCTCGCCGTCGATGACGCAGGTGTCGGACGTGCGCTCGACGCGCTGGTCGCGCTCCTCCTCCGCGACGCCCCACCACTGGTCGGGCTTGTCCGCTCCGATGTCGGGCAAGTCGTCGTGGACCTCACCACACGTGGCGCACTGGTAGCCCATCGGCCGCAGCCTACACCTCAGGGCGCGGCTCCGCGCGCCGTGCTTGAGCATCGGGCTCGCTATCTTGGGGGCCTCATCGTGCTCGCCGCCCTGACACTGCTTTCCCAACGCGCACAACGACGTGTCGCGGCCTCCCGTGCATGTAGCTGAGATCGAGCGTGATCACGCCCTTGGCGTCGTCCCAGCGCACGCGGTCGAGGATGAAGCTCCCCCCACGTGGGGGATCGAGCGCGAACACCTTTCGTCCGGTGTCGGGGTCGTAGATCACCATAGGCTCCGTCGAGGCGTACAGGGACGGGGCGGTCAAGACGAACCGGTGCGTCGGCGAGATCTCGACCCAGCTCGACACGGCCTCAAGGACCGTCCTCCCTGCTGGGTCGTACACCCTGAAGTTCGCGCAATTCGTCCCGCAGCCCCAGTCGTGGACCAGGTTGCCGCCGGGCGTGAAGTGGATGTCTCCCCCGAAGCCCGGCGCGAACCGGGCCGTACGCCGTCTGGCGGCGAGGTCGTAGATCGCGAGCTTCAGCGGCCGGCGGTCCTCGTTGTACCAAACGAACGCCCTGCGCCCGTCGGGCGAGACCTCGCTTGCCCGGACGCCGACCGGCGCTGGGAACCGCTCGAGCAGCTCGTCACACCCGCCGCCCACGTAGCGTGCTTCGCCGGTGCCCCACAGGCGCGGGACCAGATGGAGCTTGCGACCCGACGCAACCGCGCCCGGCGCAGCGAGGAAGAGCGCCGAGAGGACAGCGCCCAGGACCAGGCGCCGGATGGGTCTTCGCAACGTGGCTCGCATGGGCGTCAGGGTAGTCAATGTGCGGGTACTGGTGCGCATTTCACGTGCGTGCCTTACCAGGCGCCGGCTACGCGGCAGGCCCACGCCGACGTTGTGGTCGCCGTGCACATCGTCGCCCTCGCGCACCACGACGGCGGCGCCGGCCGCGGCGAAGCCTATCGCCTCCGTGCGCTCCTCGGGCGGCTCCCTGATCGCGCGCGGCGTAGCATCCCTCGATGGGCTCCCTCCCTCGCCATCGGAAATGGTGGCGGCAGTTCCCCGAGGTCGAGACGTGTCGGCCCCAGGCGCCGGGGCGCGACGATCGACCTGACCCGGCGCTCGCGCCGGGCACCCTCGTTCGCCTCCGTGGAAAGCCCGACCGTTCGCGGCAGGTGATCCGTACCGAATGGCACCGGCACCGCCATCAGTTCGTCTACGTCGTGGAGACCTCGGCTCCGCGGTCGTTCGAGCCGTACTGGTTCGCCGCTCAGCTGGAAAGGGTTGGATGACATGGACATGCGAGTCGTGATGCCAAAGCTGGGCTGGTTCAGCGGTGCCGGAGAGGAGACCTGCTTCGAGGTGGGATGCATCTACGACCTGTTCGACGTCCTCCGGAGAAAGCCCGGTCTGTTCATTGGTGGGCCGTCGATCACCGCTCTCCGGTCCTTCGTCGATGGCTTCTGCACGGGGCTCTACTCGGTCGGACTGCGGCTCGGCGACGAGGCGCCGTCGTTCGGCGACTTCCACGACTGGATCGCAGCCCGGCACGACCTCGCGGAGTCGACGATGGGCTGGAAGAACATCCTGCTCCAGGCTGCCGCCGGGCAAGAGGACGCGGCGCTCGCCAGGTTCTTCGAGGAGCTCGACGAGTTCCGCCTCGATCGTGTGGACGTGGTGCGGCAGGCCGAGGCCTCACCGGGGAGGGTTCTTCGCCGCCGGACGGCGGGGGGCAACGAGGAGGAGGTACCCGTGCAGGCGTTCGAGCTGGAGCGCTATCTACGGGCGCCGTTGGTCTACGTGGTGGAGGTACTTCCTGGCGAGCGCTGGCGCACAGGATCCTTTCGCAGCGCAGAGGACGCCCTGGCGAGCGCCGAGTGTCTTCACGGCGTGCGCGGCGACGCGTGGGCATGAGGATCCCTCCGCGTTCTCTGTCTGTCTGACCACGCCGTCGCATGCGACGTGCGCTACTTCCCTCCTCGATCGCACCCCGATCACCTCGGCGCGCCACTGTGACGATGTCGAGCGCGCGACCCCGGTCGCGTCCGAAGACGGCCACCGGGCGCTCGCCGCGTGGGTGAGAAGCCGGTTCTCGGCGGTGGACGTGGCCGAGCTCCACGGGGGCTTCACGGTCGGCGAGGTCGGCGACGGCGGGGGCGCGGGCTTGTCGGAGCACGCGGACCGGTGCACCCGTTGCGTGGGACGCTCGATCATCGGCACGAGAGGCCCTACGCAATGTTACGTATTGCGTTCGGGTGGTCCGCTCTGCGCATCCTCTCACCAATCAGGATGCCGCCTATGCGCACGTTGCCCTTCCATTTGATGCGGACTGCCCTCGGGTTCCTGCTCGCCACCTTCGCACTCTCTGCGTGCACAGAGGAACCACAGCCGGCCGCTCCGCCGCGCCCGGTGCTTCCAGTGGTGCCTCCGCGGCCGGAGCCTACGAGCACCACCGCCGACTTCAGCCAGCTCTTCGCGGCCGAGTTCCGCTCGCGCTCGGCGTACCTGGCGCCCCATGAGCCTGACTGGGGCAAGCGGATTCTGGTAGGGCCGAACCTCGTCTTCGAAGCTTCGCGGAGCTCGCTCCACGAGCCCGCCGTGCCTGGCCCCGCGGGTGCGCCTTCGAGCGCTCCGAACCTGCCAGACGCGCTCGGCACGCCTGTCGACATTCCGCTCTCCACCCTCCTCCTCGCGTACCTCGCGAGCAAGGGCAGCACGCTCCTCGCACCCGCTGTGACGCGGCGGTGGAGCCCCGAAGGGTGGTGCGCAAAGGACTCGTGCCAGGGGACGACCTGGGTCGAGCGAGTCCTCCTGCTCCTGCGTGCGGGGAGCGCGAAGGATGGGCCGCGCCTCGATGGTCACCTAGACGAATTGCCGACGGCGACGCTGGCGGTCCGGCGCCTCGGGAGCACGACGTTCTCCGCCGAAGTGGTGGCCGAGCAGAAAGGCTCGTCTCTCAGCTACCGCTTTCGAGGATCGCCTTCCGAGCCTTCGGCTTGCCCGCCGGTAACGTTCGCGATCCCCGTGCTCATGTTCTCCGCCGAGATCGTGAGCATGCGCGATGGGAAGATCCTGGCGCGCATCGACGAGACGCATCCGATCTTGTCGCCGTCCCAAGCCGTGGTGGGGATCGAAGCGATCGTGCCGGTTGAGAACGAGAAGGCCGTGAAGGCGATGCGGCAGTACGCGGAGGTGGCGAGTCGTGGCGTAACGTTGATCCCGCCACTCACGCAGCCTTACTGGCTCCAGTCCGACGTGCGATGCAAGAACGCGGAAGTCGCTTTCCAGAAGCTCACGCATCAGGTTGTGGCGCGCGTCGGTGTCGAGCTCGAGACCGCCGCGTCCCAGGTGTTTGTGAAGGCTCTCGACCCGCTTTTCGACGTCAGGGGAGACGCGGCCCAAAGCCCGAAAGCGCACGCGCGACCCATCGCGCCGAAGCCACGGTAGCACGGCCGTGCGTACAGGAACGCGGCCCGAGAGCGTAGGCCCGCGGGCTACCGGAAGCACTACACGACCGAGGCGTGCTTCATCCCCGCCGGATCCGTAGCGACGAGCCGCTCACCTCGGCCCCCCGCTAGTACGAGGTCGAACACGCGACCCCGGTCGCGTCCGAAGACGGCCACCGGGCGCTCGCCGCGCGGGTGAGAGGCCGGATCGGGTGGACGTGGCCGAGCTCCGCGGCGGCATTTTCGCGGTCGTCGAGGCAGGCCTCAGGGCATGCCGCAGCGTGCGGACCGGCAAGCACCGCGCCAGGGCAGCTAGCGCACGGGCTACTTCACGACCCGCAGCCATGGCGCGGCCGTCGGCGGCCGCCCCGTGATCCGCAAGCATTCCTTCTGGAGGTACTCCTGGTGCCTTCCGGGTCGGTTCGCCGCCGTAAAGACCGCGAGCGCAAGGTCCCGCTTCCTGGCCTTCCAGGCCGCCTCGGCCATCGCCACGATCGGCGCCCACTGGTGCGAGCCGAGCTCGGCGGCCAACGGGACGAACTCGTTGAACCTGCGATACGCGACGACGAAGTTCGCGCGCATCGCGCCGAGCTTCTCCAGTTGGTGGCCGAACGCGCCGTGCTCGCGCAGCTCGGCATCGACCTCGCGGAGGATCCCCTCGACGACCCCAGCGGGCGCGGGCTGGGCCAGCTTGAAGAACTTCTCCAGCTCGTCGGTCAGGCCGTAGTCCTCCCAGACGGAGAACTCGATCGCGTCGCGGAAGAACACTTCGGGCGCGATCCCTGCGCTCTTCCAAGTGGTCTCTGCGTACGCCGTGATGACCTCGGAGAAGAGGTCGCCGAGCACGCCGCACGAGTCGTCCGCGCCCTCCATCGCGACGAGGACGACGGTCATCATCGCCCGGTGGAGGGCGAGCAGCTCGGCCGGGCGACCCGCGACGCGCTTCGCCTCCTTGCTCCACAGCTTGTCGAGCCGGCGCACGAGCGAGAACGTCCGGTCGAGGCTGTAGTAGCTCCCCTCGGGCGCGAGCACGGGGTCGTACTTGGCGGGCGAAATCGGGAACTTCGGCCAATGGCCTCCGCGAGCGCGCTCCTCGAACCGGCGGCGTGGCGTGTCCCGCATCGCCGGCGTCTTGTCGGCCTCGGGCACCTGCTGATCGATCACCTTCGTGCGCGCCTTGGCGAGCAGCCTCTGATCGCGAGCGTCGGCACCGAGCACCTCGTTCAAGGTCAGCCCCGCGCGCTTGAGCCGCTCGACGAGGTTCTCGATCTGGGCGAGCTTCGCCTCCGTGTCCTCTCGTGGGATGCCCGTGCCCAGCCGGGTCCGGCCTGTGAGCGCCGTCCGGACGCCAGCCCAGCCGTCGGGCGCGTGCACCGCAAGCGCGAGGAGCCAGCGGTCCCAGAAGGTGAAGGTCTCGCCGCCGACGATCTTCCAAGGCTCAGGCCCGAACATCGGGCGCGACCGGGCGGGCTTTGCTGGGGGCTCCGCAACAGGGCGCCGGGGTGGCATGGCCTCGTCCTACCCCAGGGCGCCGGCCACCTCCAGGATGAGGACGAGTGCGCCGAGAGCCGCGCTCCCGATGAGCAGGGCGAGCACCGCGGTCTGGAGCGGCTCGGCCGCACGTCGCCTCCACCGCATGCCGAGGAGGACCGGGAGCGCCCACAGCAGCGCGAACACGGCGGCGCCGACAGCGACATCGAGACGGACCTTCGCCTCCGGCTGTCGGACCACGTAGCCGACCGCGAATCCGAAGAGCGCAGGCGCGGGTGCAAAGACGACGAAGAGCGGTTTCACCGTCCTCACGGCGTAGCAGGGGGACATCAGCTCGCCGCACTCAAGGCGCCCCGCATTGCGACCAAAGGCATCGTGCCGCCCCGGCTGTCAGATCGGCGCGCCATTCTCCAGCGGTGGGGTTGACGCGTCGGAGGCGCAGGCGTCTCCTCGAAGGCGTCGTGAAGCTTTGCGCTCGCGCGATGGGCACGAGGGCTGCGATCCTCCTCTTGATGGCCGCCTGCGGCGGCAGGTCCGCGGTCCCCGTCGGCGCCGGTGGTCACGGCGGCGCGACCACGACGACGAGCGTGACATCGACGAGCTCCGGCGCTGTGTGCGGTCCCCGCGTCCCCGCGGTCCACCGGCCCTTCGAAGGCCCGGCGTGCCCCAAGGAACGCGCACCCGGGACCTACGGCCAGCTCTGCATGATCGACGGCGGTGTCAAGGGCACGCAGTGCGTCCGGGACTCCGACTGCACGCAGGGCATCAACGGCCGCTGCCTCGCCAGCCCCCCTCCCATCAGCCCGTGCGGCGGCTTCTGCAGCTACGACGAGTGCTTCAGTGACGCCGACTGTGGCGGCAACGTGCCGTGCGGATGCCGGAGCTCGGCGTCGGACAGCGCTGCCAACCGCTGCCTCCCGACGAGCACCTGTCGCCTCGACGCCGACTGCGGTCCCGGCGTGTACTGCTCGCCGAGCCAGATTCGAGACATGCATCCGGTTGTGTCCAGAGCCGTGCCCCACGGGAGGGGGCTGCACCGCGAGCGGTCAGCCCGTCCCCTGCGCGTGCTCCACCAACTGCGGCGCTGGCTACTTCTGTCACTCCGCGTGCGATGCCTGCCTGGACGACACGGACTGCGACGGAGGCGTCTGCACCCACCTGAACGAAGGGGGATGGGCCTGCCTCCCCTGCGCCGCTTCCCTGACGCCATCGCCGGGGAGCGCGTGCTATGCGGCACACTTCGCCGGCGTGGGCAGCGGTTGGGAGGGCCGGGTCTTCTTCCTCGACGCGAGCCATTCGCCACGATGCGCTCCCGAAACGAGCTCGATCGCGCGACCCCGGTCGCGCCCGAGGAGGACTCCCGGGCGCTCGCCGCGCGGGTGAGGAAGCGGGGGTTGGGGCAGGGCCGGCGCATCAAAACCATAGAGTTGTCATGCACTTGTGGCGAGCGAACGGCTTCAGCTTGACACCTTGTGTCATACATGGGCCGTGAACCCCCTGAACCCCCTCCACGAACACTTCAGCGCCGTACCCGACCCGCGCGTACGGGGACGTTCTGATCACCTGCTGCTCGACATCATCGCGATCGCGATCCTCGCCACCATCTGCGGAGCGGACGGATGGGATGACATCGCGTTCTTCGGCCGCTGCAAGAAGAAGTGGCTGACCACGTTCCTGGAACTGGCGAACGGCATCCCGAGCGCCGATACTTTTCGGCGTGTATTCTCGGCGCTGGACCCGAGCGCGTTCCGAGGCGCGTTCGTGGCGTGGATGCAAGCGCTCGTCGGCTCGACGAATGGCAAGCTGATCGCGATTGACGGCAAGACTGCGCGGCGGTCCTTCGATCATGCAGCCGGGCGGTCGGCGCTGCACTTGGTCAGCGCATGGGTCCACGAGAACCAGATGACGCTTGGACAGTTGGCGACGGAAGAGAAGTCGAACGAGATCGCCGCGATCCCGGCGCTGCTCGCCATGCTCGAACTGCGCGGTGCGACAGTGACGATCGATGCGATGGGCGCTCAGAAGGAGATCGCAAAGGCGATTGTGGAGAAGGAGGCGCACTACGTCTTGGCGCTCAAGGGGAACCAGGGAAACTGGTACTTGTTTACCGCCGCAGATCGGCAGAGGACCGGCGGGATCCCAACGGGATCGGCGCCGCCGACGTGAGGAAGATGTCGGGAGGCGGCCAGCAGGGTTGGCCGCGCTCAACCCCGAGCTCGCCCAGTGCGGTCGCGCAGCATGTCGAGCTTCCTCGTGATGAGGGTGACGGCACGCGTGTCGAGGCGCACGATGGCCACCATGGCGACCAGCGCGTCCGTCAGGTGGTGAAGTACGCCGGGGTCGCCGAGGCCCTCCTCGACGTGGGACTCGATGGCGTTGAGGATGGCGATGATCTCGCCTTGGCGATCAGGGTGGAGCCGTTGCACGGTGCGCTCGATCGACTCGACGACCGCGACGGCGTTTGCGTCGTACACGCGTGGCCTCCTGGTTCGGGGGAGCAGGGAGTGTGGGCAGCCCGAGGCGTTCCGGAGCGAGGACGACAGGGCCTGGAGATCGGAGCAGCTCGGGCAGCAGCTCGGGGAAGCGCATGCCGCGGCGCTCGGTGGTGCGGGTGATGCTGGCGAGGACCTCGTGGACGCGCGCACCGGCCTCCGAGCGGTTGCCAGCCGATACCTTGCGCATGATGACGGCCGGTCGGATCTCTTGCTCGGCGAGGTTGTTGGTGGGTGCGACAGCGGGATCATCCAGGAAGACGAACACCTCGTGCTGGTGCTTGCGGAGGTGCTTGCGGAGCCGCTCGTTGTCCGGGTCGCTCTGCTCCGTCTCGAGGAGGTCGGCGAGCTGCTGCTCCGTGTCGCGGACCGCTCGCTGCCAGAAGCCCTCGCCCCACACCTCGATCGCGAGCTCGCGTGCCCGACCGAGCTGGAGGGCTTGTTGCAGGAAGTTCTTCACCTGTTGGGGGAACAGGGCGGCCTCACCGTGCTGAGCCTCCAGCATCTCGGCGCACCGGCGGAGCAAGTGCGCGTTGCACTGGGCGAGGGAGCAGCCGAGGGACGGGTACACGGACCAGCCGTCGACGACCAGGGTGCCGCCGAAGGACTCTCCGAGGATCGCGCCCGGCACGTCACGGCCACGGCTCAGCCGGATGGCGTAGATGGTGACGCCCTCCGGGGTGGCGAACACCCACAGCCACGCCTTCTTCGTCGCGCTGGCGATGTACCACCCCGTCTCATCCCCGTGCACGACCGCGCTCCGGCGCAGGTACTCGATGAACGCCTCGTACGTCGGCTCGCAGCGTTTCGCGATGCGCGCACAGGCACGCGCCAGCGCCCCCCCGCTGACCGGGAAGCGGAAGCACAGCATCAAGACCTGGACGACCTTGCGATAGGGCACGCCAATCCGCTCCTTGAGGTCGACGCTCACCGCCAGCACCTGGGGCCCGAGCACCACCGAGGCCGCGCCCTTCGCCGTCGAGGTCTGGTCCGGGTGCCGGCTGTCCACCCTCCGGCCGCAGCGCTTGCAGCGGCCGTGGTGGTTGACGTACTTCGTCGCGTGCGGCCTCACGGGCGGGATGTCGACCACGTACTGGTCGTCGGTCCCATGCTCGTCCACTTCACCCCCACAGAACGGGCAAGACCCCAGCGGAACGTCGACCTCGGCGTCCACATGCTCGGGGACCGGCCGATGCGCGGGCGGGTGCCCGGGCTTTCGGCCCGGCTTCTTCGGGTTGCTCTTGCGCTCGCGTCGACGGAACGGTGCTGCCTGCCGCTTCCGGGCGCGCTGCGCCTGCGCCAACCGCCGCTTCAGGTCCTTGTTCTCCTCGATCAGCCGCGCGTTCTCTTCCTTCAGCTCCGCATTGTCAGCCCGAAGCCGCGCGCACTCCGACCGCAGCAACAGGTTCTCCGCACGAAGGGTCCGGCTCTGCTGGTCCACGTCGGAGGCTCGGATGCAGCCGGCCCATGGCGCGTCGCCGGCACCCCGCCTGGATCGGGCTACGCTCTTCCATTACCTCGCGTACCTTCGAACCCGGGCGAGCTGTCACGGTAAACATGTACATCCGCGATTGGCTCACCTGGCAATTCCAGAAGCCGGCCGTCTTCAATCTCTTCACCCCGCGTGCTCGCCAAGCTGTCGCCCCACCCCGACGAAGTGATCACGCCCGGCACGCCGCGCCGGGTCTCCATCGAAGATGCGCGCGACATCCCCACCATCGTCCTCCCCTACGGCACCGTCCCCGTCACCCACGCCTCCGCCGGCATGCGGCGCGTACTGGCGCTCGCGTACGTCCTCGTCTGGACCTGGTACGAGCATACCGAGGCCGCCCGCCTCCAGAACCGGCCCCCCCTCGACGAGCTGGTGCTGCTCATCGACGAGGTGGACGCGCACCTCCACCCGACCTGGCAGCGCGTCATCCTGCCCGCGCTCTTCGAGGTCTTCCCCGAGATCGAGCGCTCGCTCCGCGTCCAGGTCCTCGCCAGCACGCACGCGCCGCTCGTCCTCGCGTCGGTGGAGACGATCTTCGACGAGGAGCGCGACCAGCTCCTCCACTTCGCGCTCCGTGACGGGCGGATCGCGGTCGAGCCGATCCCGTGGGCCAAGCAGGGGGACGCGGTGAACTGGCTGGTCTCGGAGGCGTTCGGCCTCCAGCAGGGCCGGTCGCGGGAGGCGGAGCGCGCAATCGAGGCCGCTGAGGCGTTCATGCGGGGCGCGCCGGCGCCGCCCAATCTCGACACGCGCGACAAAATCCACGCCGAGCTGCTGCGCGTGCTTCCGGGGCATGACGACTTCTGGCCCCGATGGCTGGTCGAGACGGGGCTCGTGAAGTGATCCCGGTCGCCCCCGTCCCGGAGCCGCCGGACTTCGACGCCCGGGCGCGCCGCCCTGGCAACGCCTGGCTCGCGGAGAACCTGGGCGCCGTGCGGCCCCGCGATTTCTGGTCGCCGTTCCGCGCCCTCCTGGCCGAGGGCTTCGCGAACCGATGCGGATACACGGCGATGCTCGACCTGAACGGGACGGTCAATCACCACCGGAGCTACAAGACCCACCCCGAGCTGACGTACGCCTGGTCGAACTACCGCTATGCAGCGGCTTGGATCAACAGCGCCAAGAAGACGGCCGAGGTGCTCGACCCGTACGACGTCGGGGAGGGGTGGTTCGAGGTGCTTCTCCCCTCGCTCCAGCTCGTGGCGACCGACAAGGTGCCGCCCGAGCGCCGGGCGCTCGTCGAGCGGACGCTCAGGGATCTCCCCATCGCGCACGACGAGCGGGTGCTCAAGCAGCGGAGGCACTGGTACCAGAAGTACCGTGAAGGGAAGCCGTCGCTGGAGGGGCTGCGGGAGGTGTCCCCGCTCATTGCGATGGCCGAGGAGAAGCGGATGGCGGCGGCCGCCCCTCCCGTCGCGGGCGAGCCGGACGGCGGAAAGGGGTGAGGCGCCCCACCGGCGGACGGGAACACCTTCGCCTCCCCCGGCGTCACCCCTGTCATGGCCGCCCGCCTGCCCACGCTGTACCCTTGCACCGTGCGACCCCACCTCCTGGCCGCCAGCCTCGCCCTGGCCACCGCCGCCCCGGCGCTCGTCTCCCACGACGCGCGCGCCGACTTCGACCCCGCAGGAAGGGTCCACCACAAGCCGCATCCCCCCCAGGTACACCGGCCCGCGGCCGGCGCGCCCGGCCCCAGGAAGCCCCCCAAGGACGGCGAGGACGCGGCGAAGGGCCCCAACCCGGAGGTCCTCATCGGCAGGTACACCGCGATCGTGCTCTCGCAGCCGAGCGAGCCCTTCCCGCTCCAGCGCCTGGGGCAGCTCTACCGCGAGCGCGACGGCAACCTGAAGAAGCTCGTCGAGGACTTCGAGAAGCGCGCGGCCGCCGCCGGGCCCGACGCGTGGGCGGCGCGCGTGGCGCTCGCCGGCGTCTACAAGCAGGACGGGCGCCAGGACGACGCCATCCGCACCTACCAGCAGGCCATCGCCGACCGCCCCAACGAGCCGGGCGCGCGCCGGGCGCTCGCGCAGCTCGAGGCGGACCGCGGCGACAAGGCCGCCGCCCGCGGCAATCTCGAGAAGGCCCTTCCCCTCATCAAGGCCCCCGCGGACGTGGAACAGACGCAGCGGACGCTGCTCGGGCTCTGCCTCGACCTCAAGGACTACGGCGCCGCCAAGCGCTACCACGAGGCGCTGGTCAAGGCGGCCGGGGGGTCGATGTTCGTCCGGGCCGAGCTCGGGCGCGAGCTGCTCTCGCGCGGCGCCTTCAATCGGGCGGAGGAGGAGTTCCGCGAGGTGGTCAAGGCGGCCGCCGGCGACAACCGCGCGCTCGCCCCGGCGCTGCGGGACCTCGGGCTCGCGCTCACCAAAGAAAAGAAGATGGGCGAGGCGCTCTCGACGCTGAAGCGCGCGCTCGCGGTGGCGGGGAGCGCGGCGGGCGTGCGCAGCGAGATCCTGCAGATCATGACGGACGCCTTCCGCGCCGAGGGCAAGCTGCCGGAGAGCTCATCGCCCTGCTCGAGGCCGAGCATCCGGGGGATTTCCAGCGCCTCGCGAAGATGGGCGAGCTCTACGAGGAGACGGGCGACGTCGACAAGGCCATCGCGACGTACCGACGCGCGCTCGCCGCCGACAGCAAGCAGATCGACGTGCGCGTCAAGCTCGTGCACCTGCTCCAGACGGCGGGCGAGCTGGAGACGGCGGTGAAGGAGTACGAGGCGCTCATCAAGGCCGCGCCCAACAACCCCAACTTCGTCTTCGAGCTCTGCGACACGCTCATCCAGCGCGGCGACCGGCCCAAGGCGCTCCGCCTCGTCGCGGAGCTGGAGGGGCGCACGCAGGACCCGGACGTGCTCGCGGCGGTGAGCGACTTCTACGAGCGCGTGGAGGAGAAGGAGCGCGCGCTCAAGGTGCTGCAGAAGCTCGCCGGGGTGGGCGGCAACCCGCAGTACATCATCGACCTCGGCGACCGCTACTACCAGGCCGGGGACAAGAAGCGCGCGCTCGAGACCTGGGCCCGCATCAAGACCATCGTCCCCAACCGGGCGCGCGCCGCCGCCACGCTCGGCGAGGTCTACCTCGACCACGACATGTCCCTCGAGGCGCTCGCGGCGCTGCGCGAGGCCGTGCAGCTCGAGCCGGCCAACGTGCGCTACAGGAAGTCGCTCGCCGGCGCGCTGGAGCGCACGGCGAGCACGCTGGGGGGCGGGCGCTACGGGGAGGCCCGCGCGATCTGGGAGGAGCTGCTCGCCGGCCCGGGGGCGAACGACAAGGTCCTCGCCCGCGAGTCGCGCCAGCACATCGTCAGCCTCTGGGCAATCGCCCGCGAGCTGCCGATGCAGGTGCTCCCGCTGAGCAGCCGCTTCATGGCGACCCCGCCGGACCTCGAGGCCGGCCGCCTCCTCGCCGAGGTAGAGCGCAAGCTCCCGAACCGCCTCCCCGACGCCGAGGCCACGCTCCGCCGCGTCGTCGCGCTCGCCCCCGGCGACGAGGAGTCGCTCCTCGCGCTCGAGCGCGTGCTGGTCCAGCAGGGCCAGAAGAAGCTCTCCGACGCCATCGAGGTGCTCTCGCGCCTGGTCGAGGTCGACCCGAAGCGCGCCCGCGAGTTCTACAACCGCATGGGCGACTACGCGCAGGAGCTCTACCACGACGACGACGCCATCAAGTACACGGCGCGCGCCGTCGGAGCTCTCGCCCCACGACCCGAGCGGGCACCAGAAGCTCGGCGACAAGTACAGGAAGCGCGGGGACGTCGCCCACGCCATCGCCGAGTACCGCCTCGCCCTCGCCCAGAACGGCGGCTCTTCCCGGTCTACTTCGACCTCGGCGAGCTGCTCCTCTCGACGGGCCAGGTCGACGAGGCCGACCGCCTGTTCCGCCGCGTGGTGCGCGCCTCCCCGGACGAGGAGCTGGTCGCGCGCGCGGCGCGCATGAGCATGCAGGTGAACCTCGGCAAGGGCACGCTGGGGAAGCGAGCGGGAGCTGTTGCCTGCAGCCGTGGGCAACCCGCAGAAGAGCATCTACCGCCGCCTCCTCGTCGAGCTCTACGGCGCGATGACCTTCCCCCTCGTGCAGAAGCTGAAGGGGGAGGGGGAGGGCGCGCACGGCCCCGCGGCGGCCGCCGCCCGGCCGAGCCGCGCGCATCGGCTCGCGCGCCGTCAAGCCGCTCCTCGACGCGCTCGCCGACGACAAGGAGTCGCAGCAGGAAGAATCGCGATCGAGGTCCTGGCCTACGTCGAGAACAAGAGCGCCGGGCCCGCGCTCTACAACTACGCGACCGGCACGGCCGACAAGTCGCTCCGGGTGCGGGCGATGATCGCGTGCGGGGCGCTCCGCGACCCGGCGCTCCTCCCGCGCTACGAGCAGATGCTCGCGCCGAAGGAGGGCACGACCAGCGTGCTGCCGAGCGACGCCATCGCCGTCGCCGCCGCCTGGGGCGTGGCGCGGATGGGCGACAGGAAGGCCGAGGGCCTGCTCGTCAAGCTGCTGGACTCGTCGTCGCCCGACGTGCGCGCGCTCGCGGCAATCGGGCTCGGCCTCACCCACGACAAGAAGCGCGCGCCGGCGCTCCTCGCGCTCGTGCGCGCGGCCGAGGCCAACGCCACCGCGCGCGCGGCGGCCATGCACGCGCTCGCCGAGATGGGCGTCGCCGCCGACCCGGCTCAGCTCCTCGCCAGCGCCGGGTCGAGCGACGTGCTCCTCCGGCAGGCGGCGCTCCTCACGATGGCGCGGCTCGGCGCGAAGGACGACGCGGGCAAGACCACGGGGCCCGCCGAGGCCATCGCCGCCGCCGTCTTCTCGCCCGACGAGTCGCTGCGCGCCACCGCCGCGCTCGCCGGCGCGGCGCTCGCGACCCACAGCTACCACCGCGCGCGCGAGCTGCTCCCCGTGCCCGAGGGCCCGCTCACCCTGCGCGAGGTGCTCGCCGGCCTGGGCCCAGACGCCTACGGGCCCGCCGATCGCGCCGCGGCGCTCGTCGCGCTCGCCCCCGCGCTCCGCAAGGCCGCGGTCGCCGCGGTCTCCACGTCGCCCGACCGCGCCCGCGTCGTCGCCGACGCGCTGCTCAGCGGGGGCGGCAAGCTCGGGCTCGCGCCGTTCACGACCACGCAGGGCGCGCCGGTCATCGATGGGGGCCCGCCCGGCAAGGCGGGCTCTGCCCCCGAACCCCCGGCCAACCCCGCCGTCGACGAGGCGGTCGAGTCCATCGCGGAGGCCGTCGTCCCCGGCTTCGTCGCGCTCGAGCGGCACCCCGAGATCGACGTGCGCACCCGCGCGGTCGAGCTGCTCGCGCGCCGCCCCGAGCCGGAGGCGCAGGCCGCGCTGGTCGACGCGCTCGGCGACCCCGACGAGGGCGTCCGCCGCGCCGCCCTCTCCTCGGTCGGCGCGAATCCCGAGCGACCGGCTCGTGGAGGCCGTCGCGGCAATCGTCAAGGACTCGCCGAGCTGGCCGCTGCGCGTCCGCGCGGCCGAGGCCCTCGGCCGCCTGGGCTCGGCGTCCAGCGGCGCCGCTCCGAAGCCCCCCGTGCTCGTGACCACGCTCTCCACCGCGGCGCAGCGCGATCCCTTCGCCCTGGTCCGCGAGGCGGCGGCCCGCGCGCTCGCGTCCGTCGACCCGGCCGCGGCGCGCCCCGTCCTCGCGGAGCTCGCCAAGGGGGACGTCGAGCCGCGGGTGCGCGAGACGGCGACCGCGCTCCTCGCCGCCAGGTGAAGCCCGGCCCTCGGGCCGGCCCCGCCTTGTGATAAGGATCGCCTCTGGCCGAGGAGGCAGGATGCTGAAGGTGGGCGACGCCGCGCCGCCGATCGACGCGGTGGGGAGCAACGGGAAGCGGTTCGTCCTCTACGAGCACTCGGAGAGCCTGTGCGTGGTGCTCTACTTCTTCCCCAAGGCGTTCACCCCCGGGTGCACCAAGGAGACGAAGGAGTTCGGCAAGCACTACGCCGAGCTGATGCTCGCCGGCGCCACGCTCGTCGGCGTGAGCACGGACGACCTCGACACCCAGTGCCGCTTCGCCTCCTCGCTCGCCGCCCCCTTCCCGATGCTGGGCGACCACGATCTCGGCATCTGCCGCGCGTACGACGTGCTCTGGCCGCTAGTGGGCGTCGCACACCGCGTCACGTACGTGATCGCGCCCACGCCGCGGTGGACCGTCGAGGCCGTGTTCCGGCACGAGCTCGACATCGGCGCCCACCGCAACGACGTCCTCCGCTTCGTCGACGGCAAGTTCAGGTCCCGGCGCTGAGCTGCCCCTTCGGCCACCGTGGTAAGGGACCGCACATGACCACCCCCGAGACCACCCCCGAGACCTTCCTCGTGCTCTCCGCGCTCGGCCCCGATCGGCCGGGCCTCGTGGCCGAGGTCACCGAGTACCTCACCGAGCGCGGCGTCAACGTCGAGGACAGCCGGATGGCCGTGCTCGGCGGCGAGTTCGGCATCCTGGTCCTGGTCTCCGGTCCGCCTCGCGCCATCGCCGCCGTCGAGGCCGAGCAGGGCGCGCTCAGCTCGCGCACGGGCCTCTCCGTCGTGCTCCGCCGCACCAAGAGCCCCGAGGAGCACCGCCGCGCCGCCGTCATCCCCTGCGTCGTCACCGCGGAGGCCATCGACCAGGAGGGCATCGTGCGGGCTGTCGCCCGCGCGCTCCACCGGGTGGGGGTGAACATCGTCTCGCTCGAGACGACCGCGTACGAGGCGCCCGTCACGGGCTCCCCCCTCTTCCGGCTGGAGGCGCACGTCGACGTGCCGCAGGCGACGGGCATGGCCCGGGTGCGCAAGGCGATGGACGAGGTCGCCGAGGCCGAGAACCTCGACATCCAGGTGCGGACGCCGATGGCCCGCAGGTAGGCCCCGGATCGTCTGTCCCGGATCGGGTGCCGCCTCACGCGCGGATACGGTCCGTCCGATGCGTTCACGTATCGATTCCTCCTTCGCGAGCGCGGTACGCTACCCCCGGCGACGAGGATCAACATGGGCCAGGACGAGAAGACGGCGCCGGGCATCCGCGGCGTGGTACGGGCGACGCCGCCCGTGGGCACGCCTCTCGGCCCGCACCACGCTCCGGCGCCTCCGCCCTCGCCGCCGGGCGCCAGCCCCCCGCGCACCGTGGGCGGCCACACGGCCCGGCTCATCACGCCGGTGTCGTCGAGCCCCGCCCGCCCCGACCCCCCATACCCCCCGGCCCGGCAGGTATCGTCGAACCTCGCCCACCCCGCGGACGACGACGACCGCCTGGGCTCCGGCTCCGTGCCGATGCTGACCGCCAAGCCGTGGGAGCAAGCCGGCCCCTCGGAGCTGCCCTCGCAGGCCGTCGGCGGCACGGCGCGCCTCGAGCCCGTCGCGCCGGAGCAGGCCGCCGCGGCCAAGCGTCGCTTCGAGCTCGAAGAGCAGGCCGCCCTGCTCCGGGCGCCTTCGCCCCTCAGCCCCCCTCCTCCCGCCCCGGGGCGCGCGCAGCCCCCCGCCTCGCCCGCCTCCCCCGTTGCGGCGGCCCCGCCCGGCCAGTCACACCCCCCCGCGCCGTCACACCCCCCCGCCCCGCGCCCCGGTCCCCCGCCGAACGGGGGCGCGCAAGGCAACCCCGGCTACCCCGCCCACGTCCTGGCCGACGACGACGCGAGCGCCCTCTCGCCCCTCTTCGCGCCCCTGTCCGTCGGCGTCGGTCTCGTGTTCTTCGCGATGGGCAGCATGCTGACCCTGACCCTGACGTTCGGCGAGCGCATCATGGCCAGCAAGCCCGCCGCCGCCATCTCCACCGTCGCACCCCCGAGCGTGCCCACCGGGCCGCCGGCGCCGAGCACGCACGCCGCCTCCCTGGCCCCACCGCACGTGCCGGCAGCGAGCGCCACCGCCGTCGTGCCCACCTCTGCGATTGCCCAGGCGCCGGAGACGCCGCCGAGCACGGGCCCCAAGCCTGGTCCCGACTTCACCCGCCCACCCGCAAGCGGCCCCAAACCCCAGGCTCCTTCGGAGCCTCCCGTCTCCTCCGGGCCGAACAAGCAGGGCGGCGGGGCCAAGAGGCCGGCCCTGCCGTTCCCCTGACGGCAGCCCATTCCACGCGGGCGCGCAGGCGCCCTAGAAATCCCATTGACGAGCCAGCCTGGTCCGCGAGAGAGCCTTTGGAGGATGAAGCCGTTTCGCCTTGCCTTGCCACGCACCTCGGGCCTGGCGCGCGCCATCGTCGCGGCAGCGCTCGCGGGCGTCGTCTTCGCGCCCGCACCGGCCCTCGGCGCGCCGCAGCCGCCTCAGGCAGCGCAGGCGGGGCAGGACGACAACGAGCGCGCCCGTGAGCTCTTCCGCAAGGGCCGGGAGGAGTACGCCAAGGAGGGGCACCTCCCCCAGGCGTACGGCTACTTCCTCCAGGCGTGGGGGCTCGAGAAGAGCGCCGACATCGCGGGCAACCTCGCCGTGGTGGAGCGCCAGCTCTCCCTCTTTCGCGACGCCGCCGAGCACGCGGCCTTCGCGCTTTCGCACTTGCCCCCCAGCAGCACGGACGCCCAGCACAAGGCCCTGAAGGACCTGCTCGACGACGTTCGCCCCAACATCGGCGCGATCACGGTGCAGGTGAGCGTCGAGCGCGCGGTCGTCACGGTCGACGGCAAGCCCGTCGGCGAGTCTCCGCTCCCGTCCGACGTCTTCGTCGATCCCGGAAGGCACGTCGTCGTCGCCACGGCCCCCGGCTGCGAGCCGGCCAAGGACACCGTCCCCACCGACAAGGGCACGACCCACCTGGTCAACCTCACGCCCCGCTGCGGCGGCGCAGGCGGGCCCAATCACCCTCCCCAAACCCCGCACCCGCCCACGACGGCGGAGGGCCCGCGCCCCCTCACCATCGCGGGCTTCGTCACGAGCGGCGTCGGCTTCGGCCTCGGCACCGCGTTCGCGATCCTGTCCAGGACCAAGGCCGACGACGCGAACCAGCAGCAGCAGACGATCCTGGGCCCGGCGGGCAACAACCCCATGGCCTGCGCCGGCGTCCACGCCCCCGCGGGCTGCCAGAACCTCGCCAGCCTCCGCTCGAGCGAGGCCACCTTCGCCAACGCCGCGCTCGGGACCTTCATCGCCGCGGGCGCCGTCGCCGCCGGGACGCTCGTCTACACCTTCGCGATCCCGCGCGCGCCGGCCACGACGGGGGATTCCAGCCGCGAAGACGGGCCGGGTAGAGGTGATCCCCGTCGCCGGCCCCGGCGCCGGCGGGGTGTTGCTGAAGGGAGCGTTCTGATGGACCGACCGAGCTTCCGGGGAACGCGCGGGTGGCTCCTACCCCTCGGCCTCCTCGCCACCATCGGCTTCGCCGCCGCAGAGGCGGCGGGTTGTTTCAACTCCCTCGACGATTGTCCGAGCACCCTCTACTACGGCTGCGGCACCGCCATCGCCGGCACCACCTCGGGGAGCGATACGGGCACGGGCACGGGTACAGGCGCGAGCACGAGCACCAGCACCAGCACGGGCATGGGCGGGACCTCGGGGAGCTCCGGGACGGGGACGGGCGGGACGAAGCCGGAGTGCACGTCGGCGAGCGACTGCACGACGACGGCGGTGCCGGCGGGGCCCTGCGCTTCGCTGGGGGCGGTGGTGTGCAAGGCAGGGAAGTGCGGGGTGGAGTACCAAGCGGGGCCCGCGCCCTCCCAGGAGTACGGCAACTGCGAGAAGAACGTCTGTGACCCGAACGGCGTGGAGTCGCAGGTCGCGGACAGCACGAACTTCTTCGACAACGGCAACCCGTGCACCCCGGGGTATTGCAACGGGAGCGGCCTGTCGATGAACACCTTCAACCCCGACGCCGGCTGCATGATCCAGACGATGACGGGGCCGCAGTCGGGCGTCTGCACGGCGGACCCCGACCCGGACGCGATGGGGCTCTACACGTGCGAGGAGTGCGATTGGATTGCCGGGACCGGGTGCACGGCCGGGGTCACCACGTGCATCCTGGGCAAGTGCGTGCCTGCGTCGTGCAGGAACGGCGTGCTGGACACGGGCGAAACGGACGTCGACTGCGGCGGCACGACCTGTCCGCCATGCAAGTCGCCGAAGAAGTGCCTGAAGCCGAGCGATTGCTTCAGCCATGTCTGCAGCCTGGTCGACGGCGGAACGCCCACTTGCCAGGCACCCACCTGCTCGGACAACGTGCAAAACGGGCTGGAGAGTGGCACCGACTGCGGCGGGCCGTCTCCCTCCTGCCGGCGCTGCAACCCGACGGAGACGTGCTACGAGGCGAGCGACTGCGCGAGCGGCGTCTGCAAGCCGGCGACGTTCCCTGGCACTCCCGATACCTGCCAGGCTCCTTCCTGCACCGACGGGGTGCAGAACGGCAGCGAGACGGGCATCGACTGCGGCGGCGACGGCGGATGCCCGCCGTGCGCGGACGGCGGGTGACCGGCGAGAGCGCGTGGCTCCGCTCGCCGCGGGCGCCGGCTTGCGGCAGAGGCGCGGCCGGGAGACACTTGCGTATGAGCACGGGCAAGAAGATCCCTGGCGAGTGCCCCATCTGCCACAACCCCCTCCGCCAGGACGACATGGAGAACTTCCTCTCGCTCTGCGAGAAGCGGGGCAAGGATCCGATCGAGGCCGCCTTCGATCACACGCCTCCCGGCGTCGTCTGCGGCGACTGCGTGCTGCGGATCATCGCCAACGGCGTCGACTCCGGCGAGCCGGCCGCGAAGCGCATGCTCGCCAAGATGCGGCAGTTCTACCTGGGAATCGAAGAGCTACCCGACGGCAAGCCCATCGTCTGGCACTGACGCCTCGACCGAGCGGCGCGCGACGCAGTCGCGCATGACTGACGTCGCGCCTCGGCTGCGCCTACCCTGCCCTGCCGGCAAGGAGCGCTTCATGAGGACGACGGCCCCGCGATCCCCCCACACCCGCGACATCCTCTCCTGCCTGGCGCTCCTCGCGGCGTTCGGCGCCCTCGCCGGCGGGTGCGCGGCGTCCCGCCAGGCGAGCGCCCGACACCCCGGCGCGAAGCTGCCGGCGAGGTCGGAGGCGTGCGCGGCGTGCATCCGGGGCTCGTGCGCCGCGGAGGAGGCGGCATGCAACGCGGACGCGACGCCCCCCGTGGGGCCCGGCCAGGCCTTCGGCGCCGGCCGCTGCGTCTGCGCCTCGATCGTCACGGGCCATCCCGGCGCGAGCTACGCCAACAGCGTCGCCCTCTGCGGCCACAGTGACCTCTACGACGCGCGGTCGGCCTGCGTACAGGCGCGCTGCGGCGACGTCTGCGGCAAGGAGAACGTGGACACATGAGGGGCGCCCTGCTCGCGGCCGCCGCCTGCGTGCTGCTCGCCGGCTGCCTCCCGCCGACCTTCGACGAGCTGCACGCGCGAGCGTGCCTGGCTGGGCGTGACGCCGGAGAAGGCTCCCTCGGGCGGCGTCGTCGTGACGCGCGTGCTCCGGGGCTCGCCGGCGGCGAGGGCCGGCGTGGTCCCCGGCGACGTCATCCTCCGCGCCGGCGGCGCCGACGTGACCGACCCCCGCGCGCTCGCAGTCCGCGTGGTCCAGACGGGCCCGGACCACCCGCTCACGATGCGCATCCGCCACGGCGACATCGAGCGCGACGTGACCACCACGCTCGAGCAGTTCCCGGGCCGTGCCCGGGCGCGCAGGCTCGCGCTCTTCGATGCCCCCGCGCCGGAGTGGAAGGGGGCGACGGCGGTCTCGGGCGTGCTGCCCGCGAGCATCCGCGAGCTGCGCGGCCGGGTGCTGGTGATCGACTTCTGGGCCTCGTGGTGCCGCCCCTGCCGGGCGGTCGCGCCGCGCCTCTCCGCGTGGCAGGCGGCCTACGGCGCCCAGGGGCTCACCGTCATCGGCTTCACCGACGACCCGCCGGAGGTGGCCGCCGAGTACGCGCAGGCGCTCGGCATGCGCTACACGATCGCTTCGGACGAGGGGGGAGAGGTCACTCGGGCGTACGGGGTGATCGGGCTGCCGACGATGGTGCTCGTCGACAAGAAGGGCACGATCCGCGAGATTTACCTCGGCGCCCACGGCAGCGGCGCCGACATCGACCAGGCGATACGCGCCCTGCTCGCCGAACCGTTCCCGTGAGCCGTCCACCCGCTGCGGCATGCCTCGTGCTCGCGGCGGGCGACGACGAGGCCCCATGATCCTTCGAATCCCCTCCCCCGCGTGCGACCGCCCTTGTTCTCGCCGCCCTTCTCAGCCCCTCCGCCGCGCTGGCCCAGCCCCAGCCGGCGCAACCTGTGCCAGCACCCGCGGCGCCCGCGCCCCCCTCGCAGCCCTTCCCGTTTCCCGCGCAGCCGGTGCCATTCCCTCCGCCGCAGATCCCAGCGCAACCAGCGCCCGCACCCCCGCAGCCCGCGCCCTTGCCCGCGCACGCGGCGCCCGCGCAGCTCGCGCCTCCGCCGGACCTGCCCCCTGCGCAGCCCCGGGTGACGCCGCAGCCAGCGCCCTTGCCCGTTCCGGTGCCGCAGCCGCGGCCCGGCGCCTTTGCGCCGCCTCCTCAGGCTCCCCCGTGGGCCGGCGCGCCCGCGCCCCAACCCACGCGGCGATGGACGCCCCCGAGCCCCAACGAGCTGCCGCCCGAGCAAGAGCCCGAGACGCCGCGCGACCCGCAAGGCGAGCCGCCGCCCGGCGTCACGGCGAAGGGGCTACCGTACTACGAGCGCGGCGCCGTGCTGGTCGAGGTAGCGGGGATGGTGGAAGCCGAACCGCAGAACATCGACTTCAACCCCACCACCACGTCCACCGCATCGATCGACGTCGTCGCGCGCATCCCGGTGCTCCCCACCACGTTCATCGACCTCGATCTGCCCATCGGCTTCGGCGCCCTGGGCAACCCCATGGTCGGCGCGCACCACGTCTTCCGTCCCACCGATCAATTCTGGATCACCTTCGGGGGCGCGTTCGGGTTCCCCGTGGTCCAGAACTCCAGCTTCGTGAACTTCACGATGGCCAACGGGTTCTGGGACGCGCAGCGCTTCATCGACCACGCGGTGCCGTTCTCCATGCGCCTCGCCCTGGAGGGGCACTCGGGGATCGCCGAGCTTCGCGCCGAGCTGGATCCCGTCTGGGCGGTCTCCTTCGCGGATACCCCCGCCCACTACTTCGCCTTCCAGCACGCCGTGGAGATCCAGCTCGGCCACACCATCGGCGGCGGCCTCCGCTACCAAGGCGTGGCCATCGCGACCACCAACAACGGAATCTCCACGAATGTGACCGGGACCGGGCTATTCGAGCCGAACGCAGACCACTACCAGGGCGTGTTCGAGCCGTTCTTCAAGCTCTACCACGACCCGATCTTCGCGCGCCTCGGGCTGATGCTGCCCGTCGACGCCCCGCTCGGGCCCCCGATCAAGCAGGGCTGGGGCGTGCGCGGCACGCTCGGGTGGAGCCTGGACTGAGGGGGCGGCTACAGCGACGGCAGCGCGCTTCGAGGGTGGCGCTGCCGCACCGAGCGCTGGGGAGCGCTCACCAGATCTTCGACTTGATGTGCCCCTTCGACTTCACGAGGATGTCGACCAGGGCCCGGTCGTAGAAGTTCTTCTGGTAGAGGTCGGGCGAGACGCGGCTCTTGTAGAGCGCGCGGCCCTCCTCGATCTCCTCGGCGAGCGCCGTGAAGAGGTCGTCGTTCTGGATGCCCTGCACGATCTTCTCCTCGTTGTAGAGAGAGAGGTCGCTGGCGATGGCGCGGGCGAGGCGGCGCGCGGCCTCTTCGGTCTCGATCAGGGGCATCTTTCCGGGTCCTTCCTCTCGGGCGGACCGTAGGATGCGACAACTGGCGCTCCGCTGTCAAAATGGGCGGGCTCCGGAGACGGGCGGCCCCGTCCGGCGCCCCCGCGCCGGGATTTCTGTGCGCGCGCCCCGTCCGGGGTCCCCGCGCCGGGATTTCCGTGCGCGCTCCGCCTAAGCGGCCTCCGCCGCCCCCCAGTACCGCCGGACGGCGCGCGGGAGCTCCCCGCTCCCCTCGATCTCCAGGAAAGGCCGCCCCGGGGCCCCGCGCGGGAAGGCGAAGCTGCCCGTGTTGGCGTAGCAGCCGCCCAGCGCCTCCCGGTGCGTGTGCCCGAACACCACGAGCCGCGCCCCGGTCGCCCCGGCGATCCGATCCGCCGCATCGGCCAGGCAGCTCGGGCACGGTGCCCCGGTAGCGGTCGTGCCCCCGCGCCCAGCTCGCGATCATCCCGAGCGCCCCCAGCGCGGCGACCGCGCCGCCGGCGAGGGGGTTGGGGCGGGTCGCGACTGCGCAGAGGCCGCCGGCGATGGCGAGGGTGGCCAGCACGCGGTCGAAGTAGAGGCGCGAGAAGGTGCGCGAGAGGCTCTCCATCGTCGGCGAGGCGCCCTGGGCGAGGAGCGCCTCGACCAGCTCCCGCCCGACGCCCAGCTCGCGCGCGAAGCCCGGCTCCAGGGCGCGCCCAGCCTCGACCTCCTCCGAGACGCGGTAGAAGGGGCCGCTCCTGAGCATCGCGCCGAGGGCGGCGTGGAAGTAGCGGTAGATGACGTAGGGGGCGCGCGGGCCGTACTTGGTGAACGAGGCGAGGAAGAGCTCGAGGGGCGTGCCGTCGTTCATCTGGAGGTAGTGGTGGGCGCCCGCGGGGGCGATGAACTCCTCGACGAAGTGGACGCCGAGGCTCTTCGTCCCCTGGACCAGCGGGTGGGCCGGGGCGTTGTCGGGGTCGTAGAAGTGGCCGTGCTCGAGGTGCAGCCCGCCCTCGCGGAAGAACCAGGGCGAGGCCTTCACGCGCGCGGCGGCGCCGGGCGAGGCGCCGAGCGCGGCCACGAGGCGGCCGGCGAACCCGTCCGTGCCGATCTCGGCGTCGTGGTTGCCGCCGAGCAGCCACAGCTCGCCGCCGCCGTCGAGGTGGCGGGCGAGCGCGGCCGAGGGCGCCGGGTGGGCGGCGAGCGCGGCGGCGACGGCCTGGCGCTGGGGCTGGTGGGGGCTGCCCAGCGGGAGGTCGAAGAGATCGCCCAGGAAAACGAGGCGCGCGCCGGCGTGCGCGGTCACGAGGCGGGCCAGGTCTTCGCCGACGGAGCGCGGGGTGTCGGGGTAGAGGTGCAGGTCCGAGAGGACGAGCGTACGGGGATACTGCGACATCGGCTCGGGCCTTTGAACCACGGGGACGTGCTGGGCGCAAACCGGCAGGCGCCGCCCTCGACGTCGGGCCCGCCGAGGCCCATGTGGCGGGGCATGGACAGCCCGTTTCGTCCGGGCGGCGGCCGGGAGCACACGCCCGCGCTGCTGGATCGGATCCGCCATGCCCTCGAGGACCAGGACTTCGACGCCCTCGCGTCGCTCTTCGCGGAGGACGCGACCCTGGAGGAGGTGTCTAACCTCAGCCCGCCCTCGCACCCCTGCACGACGCAGGGGCGCGACGCGATCCTCCGGCGTCTCAAGCGGGACATGCTCCAGGATCCGGTCTCCGGCTGGTCGCGCCGGCTCTCGAGCGCGACCATCCTCGACGGCGTCGAGACCGAGGAGGCCGTCGCCTTCACCGAGGTCCGCACGTACGCCGCCGGCGACAAGGCGCTCGCCCAGCACTTCGCCCACAAGCACGGCGGGCGCATCGACCGGGATCGGGTGGTGCTTGCGTGGGATCCGGATTGACGCCCGTGTAAGATGCGCCGGTGGCGCCCATCCCCCCGTTCGAGCGAGGTGTGCTCCCGCCGTACCTCGACGAACCGACGTCCTTGCTGCGGCGCTCGCCTTACGATGCGACGCCCGCCGAGCTCGTGGCGCGGTTCTCGACCTCAGCACCGCGCCGGGAGATATTGCGCGGGTATCTCGAGTATCGCGCCGAGCTGCGGGCGATCGGCTTCGGGGACGGGTTCCAGTGGCTGGACGGTAGCTTCGTCGAGGACGTCGAGAGCACCCGCGGCCGCCCGCCGATGGATCTCGACGTGGTGACGTTCTATCGGCGCCCCGCCGGCAGCCCGAGCGACGGATCGTGGGAAGCCGAGCGCTGGGGAACCGCTCGAGACCTCTTTTACCCCCCGGCGACGAAGGCGCGTTTCAGGTGCGACGGCTACTTCGTCAGCCTCTCGGACCCGGAGGTCGTCGACGTCACGGCGTACTGGTACGGCCTCTTCTCGCACAGCCGCAACCTCGGGACGTGGAAGGGGATGGTCCGCGTCGCGCTCGCAGCGGTGGACGAGGACGAAGAAGCGCGTAGACTTCTCCGCAGTTGGGCGACGTCATGACGCAACCGAGCGAGAAGCGGTGGATCGAAGCCGACCTGCACGCGGTCGAAGAGCTTCTGGAGAAACTGCCCCCACAGCGCGTGCTCGAACGGATCGGGTTGGAAGCGCGGCGCGACGCGCTGAGGGAGAAGCTGGCGGAGCTGGACCGACAGCAGAAAGCCGAACAGGGGTCTTCGGCCGGTCGCGTTCTGGAGGGCGCCGCCCTCGGGGCTACCGCTGGAGCTGCCATTGTCGGCCCTGTGGGCGCGCTCGTAGGGGCGATCTTTGGACTTGTTGGCGACCGGGAACAGGTCGACCCGGGCCACGTAGCCCGCGCCGGATGCAACTGCGCTAGGTGTCGGGGATAGCCGCGTCGGCCTCGTCGCACGCGCCAGTGCGCCCATATAATATCCCCCCGTGCCCGCCGCCGTCCTGCTCACCTGCCACGGAACCGTCGATCGGATCGAGGACATCCCCGCCTTCCTCGCCAACATCCGCCGCGGCCGCCCCACACCGCCCGCCGTCGTCGCCGAGGTGACGCACCGCTTCGAGCGCATCGGCGGCTCGCCCCTCATGAGGACGACGGCGGAGCAGGGCGCGGCGCTCGAGCGCCGCCTCGGCGTGCCGGTGCGGATCGCCGGGCGCCTCTGGGCTCCCTACCCGGCCGACGTCGTCGCCGGCCTCGTCCGCGAGGGCGTCACGACAATCGTCTCGATCCCCCTCGCACCGCAATCGGTCGAGGTCTACCACGCGTCCGTGCGCGAGGCGGCCGCCGCCCACCCGGGCATCACGCTGCGGTGCGCGCCATCCTGGGGCCTGGAGCCGGCGCTGGTCGGCGCGTTCGTCGGGGTCGTGGACGAGGCGCTCGGCCGCTTCCCCGAGGCCGAGCGGGCGAGCGTGCCCGTCGTCCTGACGGCGCACAGCCTGCCGCGGCGGGTGATCGAGGCGGGCGATCCGTACGAGCGGGACTTCCGGGCCATGGCGGACGCGGTGGGACAGCGGGTCGCGGCCCGCGGGAACGCGGTGCGCGTGGCGTTCCAGAGCCAGGGCATGGACGGCGGCGACTGGCTCGGGCCGGACCTGCCGGCCACGTTCGCGGCGCTCGCGGAGGGGGGCGCGCGGGCGGCGGTGGTGGCGCCGATCGGCTTCCTCGCCGACCACGTTGAGACGCTGTACGACCTCGACGTCGAGGCGCCCGCGCTGGCGGCGAAGGCCGGGCTCGCGCGGATCGAGCGCGCGCCGGCGCTGAACGCGCGCCCGGGGCTCGTCGACGCTCTGGAGGCAGTCGCGAAGAGACTGCTCTAATCTGGGGCCGCACCATGAACCGCACGGCCCTCGTCCTCGCCCTGATCTCCTGCGCCGCGGCCGGCTGCGCCGCCGAGCCCCCGCCGCCGGCGATCGCGGCGCCGGCGCCCCGGCGCGTCGTCTGGCAGGCGTTCTGCGAGCAGGCGTGGAACGTTCCGCACCTGAGCGCGCTGGTGGCGCAGCGCGGGGCGGACGGCTGGGAGATCGCCGCGATGTACAACGGCGTCGTCTGCTACAAGCGCCCCACGGGCGAGGTGCCGCAGCCGCCGCGGCCACGCTGGACGCCGCTTCAACCGACACAGCCGTCCCAGCCCCCCGCGTACGGCACGGGGACGGCTCCCTCGCCCAAGGTCCCGATGTGGGATCCGGGGTTCTGACCCGTTCCCGTTCCCGTTCCCGTTCCCGATCCCCTGGATTTCGGGAACGGGAGCGGGAACGGGAACGGGAACGGGAGCGGGATGGGGTAGAGAAGCTCCATGCCCGGAGCCAAGCGCCGCCCCGACCAGCTCCGCCTCTTCTCTCCCTCGCCCGCCGAGCCCGGCCCCGCGCTCTCGGCGGAGGACCGCGACCGCGCCCTCGCCCATGCGCTGTCGGCCTGGTTCGAGCGCTCGGCCCGCGACCTGCCCTGGCGCAGATCTCGCGCGCCCTATGCCGTGCTGGTCAGCGAGATCATGCTCCAGCAGACCCGGGTCGACACCGTCGTCCCGTACTTCCAGCGCTTCCTCGAGCGCTTCCCGGACGTGCGCGCCCTCGCCGGGGCCGAGATCGACGACGTGCTCCACCTCTGGAGCGGGCTCGGCTACTACCGCCGCGCCCGCCAGCTCCACGCCACCGCGCGCGAGGTCGCGGCGCGCCACGGGGGCGTGCTCCCCGCGGAAGCCGAGGCGCTGCGGGCCCTGCCAGGCATCGGGGCGTACACCGCCGGCGCCATCTCGAGCATCGCCTACGGCCGCCGCGAGCCGCTCGTGGACGGCAACGTCGCGCGGGTGCTCGCCCGCCTGGAGGGGATGGATGAGCCCGTCCGGAGCCCCTCCGCGGTGCGCCGCCTCTGGGCGATCGCGGCGCGGCTCCTGCCCGACGAGCAGCCGGGGCGCTTCAACGAGGCCCTGATGGAGCTCGGCGCCACCGTCTGCACGCCGCGCGATCCCCGCTGCGACGCCTGCCCCGTGGCACGCTTCTGCGTCGCGCGGGCGGAGGGGCGCGAGCGGGAGCTTCCGGTGGTGGAGCAGAAGCGCGCGGTGCCGGTGGTCGAGGCGCTGGCCGCGGTGCTCATCGACGGCGAGGGGAGGCTCCTGCTCGCCCGGCGCCGGGAGGGCGGGCTCTTCGGCGGGCTCTGGGAGCCGCCGATGGTCGAGGGGATCGGGGGCGTCGCGCCGCCGGGCCCGGCGCGACGCGCGCTCGCGGCGATCGGGCTCGGCCTCGGTCGAGCCCCGCTGCGGGAGGTGGGGAAGGTGACACACGTGCTCACCCACAGGCGGATGGTGGTGACGGTGGCGCGAGGCGCGCCGGCGAAGGCGGGCGAGGCTCCGCGCGAGATGCAAGCGCCGTACGAGAGGGCCGAGTGGATCGCCCCCGACGCGCGCGGCGTCGGGATCTCCACGCTGGCGCGGAAGGTCATCGCGGCCGGGCGGGGCGACGAAAAGGATTGACGCGGGCGGTTCCTCGCACAGGATGTCCGGTCAGGAGAGGAGGATTCCATGGGTGCCAAGGTCTACGCAGACTGCCTCAGCCTCGAGCCCGACAGCGGCGTGGAGCCTCCGACGTCCGAACGCGCTCTGGAGGCCGAGGTGCAGGCGGTCGCGGCGTGGTTCGAGTCGCTCCCCGCCGAGTGGCAGGCCTACTTCGACCACGAGGCCGAGGCGGGGCGGCGAGCGTACGGTCGGGCGTGATCCCTGCGCTGCGCCACATCCTCGGGACGTACACGTTCCTCGCCCGGCGGCACGGGTGGAAGGCGCCGCTCAATCAGCTCCTCGTCCAGAGCTGCCTCAAGGAGGCCCGGCAGCTCGCCGCCGGCGAGCAGGACGAGCCCGCCGCCCTCTTCTACGTCTTCAGCAAGGCGTGGGCTCGCCTCGGCGACGCGTGCGCGGTCCTGCCGGATCTGCTGGCGCGCAACCAGGCCCGCGCGGTGGGTCTCGAGCTCGTCGCCAGCCCCGACGAGCAGAGGGCGCTGCGGCTGCGCATCGCGGAGGGGGGAGTTCCGTTCGACGACGTGCGCGGGTGGTTCGGCGAGCGGCTGCGCCCGGCGACGAGCCGCGAGTAGGCGCGATACCGATCCGCTCGTGCGCGTCAGCGTCCGCGTCTGATCACGACGGGCGACTCGCTCGGAGGGGCGTGCTCCGGTGGGGTGGAGCTGCGCCGGCCGGGGTCGGGCGCGGAGGTGCGCGCGGGGGGCTCGGCCGTGAGGGGGAGGAAGACGTGCATCACGGTGCCGGCGCCGGCCTTGCTTCGGATGCGCAGGACGCCGCCGTGGGCGTCGACGATGCGGGCGACGATGGCGAGGCCGAGGCCCGTGCCGCTCGGGCGGGTCGTGAAGAACGGGTCGAGCGCGCGGGCGCGCACCTGGGTGTCCATGCCCTCGCCGGTGTCCTGGATCTGGATCTCGACGCCGCGCACCCCTTCGATCTCGGCGTCGACCAGGGTCACGGTGAGCATGCCGCCGCCCGACATGGCCTGGATGGCGTTGTCGATGAGGTTGTCGATCACCTGCCGGATCAGGTTGGGGTCGGCCCATACCCGCTCGGTCGGCGCGGGCTCGAGGAGCTCGCACGAGGAGATCGACCTTTCCCTCGGCGAGCGCGAGGCCGCGGCTCGACCAGCTCGCGCAGCGAGACGTGCTGGCGGTCGAGGTCGATGGGGCGGGCATAGCGAAGGAGGTCTCCGACGAGGCGGTTCAGGCGCGTGGTCTCCTCGTCGAGGATGCCGAGGAGCGTGGCGCGATCCTCCTCGGCGACGCCGCTCCGCGCAGGGTGGCCACGGCGTTGGAGATGATGGCGAGGGGGTTGCGCACCTCGTGCGCGACCACGGCCGAGAGCTCGCCGACGGCGGCGAGCTGCTCCTTGTGCACCAGCTCGTCCTGCGCGGCGCGCAGCTCCTCGTACGAGCGGGCGAGGGCGCGGGCGCGGTCCCTGAGCTCGCCCGCGCGGGCCTCTAGCTGGCTGCGCAGGTCCGCGAAGCGGGCGAGCAAGGTCATGATCACGCCGTTGACGAAGGCGGCGTACCCGAAGGGCGCGAGGGCGGGCCCGGCCGCCCAGCCGACCTTGCGGAGCGCGTCGAAGACGACGGTGACGGAGAGCAGCGTGAGCCCGATGAACCCGGCCGCCTCGCGCCGGCCGCGGAGGAACGCGCGCCCGAGCGCGGCGAGCGCGAAGAGCGCCGCGGCGACCGTCGCGACCGCGACGAGGGCGCCGAGGAGCGTCGGCGGCGTGCGCGGGACGAGCACCTCGGTGCGCAGGAGGTCCACGCCGCGCTCGGCGCGCGCCTCGCCCACCTTGCCGAGCGGCGCCGAGGGCGCTCGCGATCTCGAGCAGCGCGCCGCCGCCGTAGAGCGCCGCGAGCAAGGCGCGGGGGCGAGGAGCCCGCGCGTACTGCAGGATGAAGTGCAGGAGGAAGACGATCGCGCCGATGCGGCCGAACTCCGAGACGAGGAGCGCGACCGTGAGGTCGGCCGACGGCTCCGGGAGGAGCGACGAGAGGCGCGCGAGGCCGCCGTCGAGGGCGACCAGGGCCAGGTTCAAGAGGCCGAAGACGACAGCCCGGTCGGCGCGGGGCGCGCCGCCGCGGGAGGACGCCGGGGATCTGTGCGTCTCCCTCGCCGCGGGCGCACGCGCCGCGCGCTCCACGCGCCCCGGGCGCGTGTAGAGGACGAGCGAGTAGCAGGCCACAGTCGCGTGCGCGAAGGCGAGAGCGCCGAGGAGACGCGGCGATCACCAAGGGGTTGACGGCCTGCAACACCGAGGCCCGAGCAGGGTACCGCGACATGCGAGCGACGGCCGTACCCGAAACCGAATCGGAGGCCGGGCGCCAGACGAGGGCGTGCGATCGGCGGCGGTTGACCCGCGCGGCGGCGACCTACCACGCTGCCGCCGTGCCTCAACGGCAAGCGTTACCTGTTCGTCTGCGTGAACCGGCGACCGGACGGCGTTCCCAAGGGGTCGTGCGCGGCCCGCGGCGCGGTCGAGATCCACGCCGCGCTCAAGGAGCAGCTCAAGGACACGGGCCTCGCCAAGCTGGAGGCGCGCGCCTGCACGGCGAGCTGCCTCGACGTGTGCTGGGCCGGGCCCTGCCTGGCGGTCGAGCCCGACGGTTACTTCTACGGTCGCGTCACGCTGGCCGACGTCCCCGAGAATCGTCGCCGCGCCTGCGCGAAGGCCGCCGGGTCGAGCGCCTCGTGCTGCCGCCGGAGGACTTCGACGAGGCCACGGCTCACCCAGGTCTCGGGGGGGCCGGACCCCCAAACCCGTCGGTCACGTCTGGGGGGGCGGACCCTCCAAACCCCCCGGGTCGAGTCGAACCCGGGCCAGCCCATCGCGCCGAGGGAGTAGGAGATGGCCGGGTTCGAGTTCCACGAGACGATGGCGGGCAGCTTCCGCCTCGCCGGCGAGGCGCGCGATCGGGCCATGTCGTTCTCCATCCGCGCGCGCTCGCGCAGGTGGGCGAGCTTCCTCCGGCGCGCGAGGTCGACATCGAGGGCGAGGTCGACGTGGAGGGCTTCGCCAATCACCGCCACCTGCGCGGCACGCTGGGCATGGACCCGCTCGTGACCGGGACGCTGCCCTACGCGTTCCGCTTCACGGCGAACGACGGCGCGCCCTACGCGTTCGCCGGCACAAGACGCTCCACGTCGCGCACCTCGCGGTGTCCATGACCGTGCTGCCGGGCGCGATCCTGGACGCCGGGGGCCGGCGGGTGGGCGAGGCGCTGCTCCGCTTCGACGTGCAGCGCGATCTCGCTGGATTTCCTCCGCAGGCTTCCGCCTCGACCGAGGGTGAGCGATGCGACGACTCGAACCCGAGAGCGTGCCGGTCCTGGTCATCGACGTGCAGGAGCGGCTCGCGGCCGCCATGCCGGCCGCGCAGGTGGCCGAGCTCACCCGGGCCGTCAGCGTGCTCGTCGACGCCGCGGCGCGGCTCGGCGCCCGCGTGATCGCGACCGAGCAGTACCCCACCGGCCTCGGCCCACCGTCGCCTCCGTCGCCGCCGAGCTCGCATCGGGCGGGCGCGACCCCGGATGACCAAGGTCGAGTTCTCCGCCTGCGACAACCCCGACTTCGAGCGCGCCTTCCAACCAGAAGAGCCCGCGCGCCGCGATCGTGGTGGGCATGGAGGCGCACGTCTGCGTGTTCCAGACGGTCCGCGATCTCGCCGCGCGCGGGCGTGGACGTCCACGTCCCGCTCGACGGCGTGGCCTCCCGCCGGGACGATCACCGGGCCGCCGGGCTGGATCTCTGCCGCTCCGCCGGCGCCACGATCACGACGATGGAGAGCGTGGTCTTCGACTGGCTACGCCGCGCCGGAACGGACGCTTTCCGGCACCTCTCCAAGCGGATCCGTTAGGCCGAGCCCCTGACCTGGACAAAGAGGCGAGCGGCTGACACTCTGTCCGCGTGCAGGACGAGCCGACAACCCCCGGCGAACAAGCGCCCGGGCCGACCTCTCCCGACGCCCCCACGGTGCTCGTCGTGGACGACGAGCCCTCGAACCTCGCGTCGATCGAGAAGATCTTCCAGCGCGACGGGATGCGCGTGCTCACCGCCGACGGCGCGAAGCCGGCGCTCGAGATAGTGCGCACGCACCGCGTGCAGGTGGTCCTCACCGACCTGATGATGCCGGGGGTCTCCGGGCTCGAGCTGCTCCGCGCCATCAAGCAGATCTCGCCGGACACCGAGGTCGTGATGATGACGGCGTACGGGACCGTGGAGACGGCGGTCCAGGCGATGCGCGAGGGCGCCTACGACTTCGTGGAGAAGCCGCTCAAGCGGATGACGATCATCAAGAGCGTCCGCAAGGCGGCCGAGCGGCAGTCGCTCGTGGCCGAGAACCGCTCGCTCCGCAACGAGATCAAGCTCCTCACGCGCCGTGAGATCGTGGGCTCGAGCCCGGCGCTGAGGCGCGTGCTCGACGTCGCCACGCAGGCGGCGCCCTCGAGCGCGACCGTGCTCATCCTCGGCGAGAGCGGGACGGGCAAGGAGCTCGTCGCCCGCTTCATCCACGATCACAGCCTGCGCGCCAAGGCGCCCTTCGTCGCCGTCAACTGCTCCGCCATCCCGGAGACGATCCTGCGAGGCGGAGCTCTTCGGGTACGAGCGCGGCGCCTTCACAGGGGCGCTCTCCCGGCGGGAGGGGCGCTTCGCGCGCGCGGCGGGGGGCACGCTCTTCCTCGACGAGATCGGCGAGCTGTCGCCCTCCGTGCAGGTCAAGCTCCTGCGCGTCCTGCAGGAGGGCGAATACGAGCCCGTCGGCGGCGACACCGTCCGCGCCGACGTGCGCATCGTCGCCGCCACGAACAAGGACCTCCGCGCCGAGGTCGCAGCCGCCCGCTTCCGGGAGGACCTCTTCTACCGCCTCAACGTGATCGCCGTCACCGCCCCCCCGCTCCGCACGCGGCGCGAGGACATCTCGCTCCTGGTCGACCATTTCCTGGGCGTCTACTGCGCCAAGAACAACCGGCCCCGGCTGGAGGCCCCGCGCGAGGTGCTCGCCGTCCTCACCGACTACTCCTGGCCGGGCAACGTGCGCGAGCTGGAGAACGTCATCGAGCGCGCGGTCGTGCTCTGCCGCTCCGACAAGCTCACGGTCGACGACCTGCCCGACGTGGTGCGCGAGGGGGGCGAGAGCGCGGAGCCGAGCACGATCACCTTCTCGGTGGGCACGCCGCTCGACGAGGTGGAGCGCAGGCTCATCCGCGAGACGCTCCGCCACGCGCGCGGGGACAAGTCGGTGGCCGCGCAGCTCCTCGGGATCTCGACGAGGACGATCTACCGGAAGCTGGGGGAGCTGGAGTAGGGGCGCGGGCGCGCAAGAGCGCCCTAGACGCGGCCCTAGAAAAATTCCGGCTGTCAAATTGGCACGCGACGCCGCCCGGCCCCCCGCTGCCAGCGTCACCTTGGCGCGCCCCCTGCCCCCACACCTCCGGATCCGCGGCGATTTCGTCGTCTTCCGGCTGGCACGGCGCTGGCTTAAGGACAAGCTGGGCACATGGGCTTCGACGCGCTCCTCAAGCGGTATTTCGCTGCGTTCGTCTGCCTCCTCATCGGGATGGCGGCGTACTTCCAGGCTTCGGGCATGGGCGCCCTGGTCGCGTCCAGCGTCGCGCTCGACCCGTCCTCCCTCCCCGCGTTCCGGCCCACCCCGCCTCGCCCACCGCAGGCGGCTCCGAACGAGGACCACGCCACGACCGCGACGGCGATCATCGAGCGCAACCCGTTCGACTCGGTGACCGGACCGCTGACCAGCAAGACGCTCGACCTGACGCCCGAGCCGGTCAAGCAGGTCGACCGCGATCCCTACGACGATCCCGACTGCGACTTCGCCAAGGTGGTCCTCATCATGTCGGCCGACGACCCGCAGTGGTCCTTCGCCGCGCTCGCGGGCTCGGACGGCAAGTCGGTGCTGCGCCGTCAGGGCGACGAGGTCGCCGGGCACACGATCGACTACATCGGCGATCGGCGCACGGAGGAGCAGCGGGCCGAGAGCACGCTCTTCGAGGTCTACGATCGCGTCTGGTTCACGAGCCAGGGCGGCGCGCGCTGCCAGGCCAAGATGGGCGGCAAGGCGCCCCCCAAGGTCGCGAAGGAGGTCGCCTCGAGGCCCAAGAGCGGCCTGGCGAAGGACATCTCCAACAAGATCCACAAGGTCAGCGAGACCGAGTTCAACGTCGACCGATCCGTCGTCGACACGCATCCTCGAGAACCAGGCCGAGCTGATGAGGTCTGCGCGCATCGTCCCGGAGAAGGAGGGCGACAAGGTCGTCGGCATCCGCCTCTTCGGCATCCGCCCCGACTCGCTCCTCGGCACGATCGGCATCGAGAACGGGGACCGGCTCTCGGCCATCAACGGCTTCGAGCTGTCCGATCCGCAGAAGGCGCTCGAAGCGTACACCAAGCTGCGCACGGCGGATCACCTCACCGTCTCGGTCATACCGGCACGGTAAGCCGATGAACATCGACTTCAACATGCAAGTGATCGCACGGATCGTGCGGTCGTAGCCCAGGCAAGCGCGCGCTCGCGCGCTGGAAGAAACGCGGAAGAGAGGTAGGCTGGTGGCGCTCCCCAAGATCGGGTTCAACGAAGGCAGCTTGCTGAGGAGGACGCTCCTCCACGTGGGGACGTTCGTGCTCGGCTCGTCCGCGTTCATCGGAGTCGTGAGCTTCGCGCTGGTCTCCGTCGCCAAGGGCATCGTGTCGCCGCGCGGCGAGGTCGGTGGAGCCCCGGCGGCGGTCGCGTCCGCCGGTGTAAAGGCGCCCCTCCCGCCGACCACCAGGCCCGGGGCCCGCCCGGCCCTGAGGCGCCCGTCCGCCCCCACCGCGCCGGCCTCCAAGGACGACTAGGCCCACGCCTCCGGCATCTCTCTCGAGCGCATGAGGACCATGGACCACTCCGGCCACGCTGGGAGCCCGCTCCCTCGAATCCCTGGGCGATCGCGGCTCTCCCGCATGATGTTCGTCTCCCGAGACCGCCTCCGCTACGCCGCGGCAGGCGCCTTCGCCGCGGCCCTCGTCGCGACGTCCGCGGAGCCGGCTCACGCACAACCCGCGACCCGCGGCCAGCCGACGCTGCGCACTCCCCCTCCGACCCGCACGCCGCCTGCGGGCGCACCCCCTGGCGGCGCGCCCGGCGCACCGCCGGGCGCGCTCGGGTGCGCCGGGTGCCCCGGGCGCGGCCGAGCGACGCGATCTCCGCCCTCCACCAGGGCTCCCCGAGCATCGACTTCAAGCCCAAGCCCGGCGGCTTCGCCGTCAACTTCAACCTCGACGACGCCGACCTGCCGGATCTGGTCAAGGCGATCGCCCAGGTCACCGGCAAGCGCTTCATCTTTCCGGGCAAGCTCCGGCAGATCAAGGCGACGGTGGTTTCGCCGGAGAAGATCACGGCCGACGAGGCGTACCGCGCCTTCCTCTCCATCCTCGAGAGCAACGGGATGACGGTGATCCCGCACGGCCGCTTCCTCAAGATCGTGGAGACGCCCGGCGTCGTCACGTTCACCACGCCGGTCTACGGCCCGCGCCCAGCCCGTGCCGGCCGAAGATCGCTACGTCACGCGCCTGCTCCGCCTGCAGCACATCGACGCGACCGAGGCCTCGACCGTCCTCACCAAGTTCAAGTCCAAGGACGGCGACATCACCGTCTACCCGCCGGGCAACCTGCTCATCGTGACCGAGACGGGCTCCAACATCGCCCGCATGATGCGCATCCTCGAGGAGGTCGACGTCGGCGGCGCGGGCGAGCAGCTCTGGGTCGAGAAGATCAATTACACGAGCGCCACCGAGCTCGCCAACAAGCTGAACGAGATCCTCGACCTCGAAGAAGCCGGGCGGCGGCGGCGGGGCCGGCGGCGGCCCTGGAGGGAGAGGCGGAGCGCCGGGCGTGGTCGCGGACGACGACGGGGCCGCACATCGTCGCGGACGATCGCGACAACGCGCTCATCATCACCGGGACCGAGCCCGATTACCTGCGGCTGCTCGAGATCATCAAGCCCCTCGACCAGAAGCCCTCGGGCGAGGGCGAGATCCACGTGCAGCCGCTCCAGCACGCGGTGCTGCAAGGATCTCTCGCAGACGCTGAACCAGCTCCTCGGCACCTCGAGCATGGGCATGGGGGCCACCGGCGCCCGCCCCGGGATGACGCCGGGCGCCCCCGGCGCGGCCGGGATCCACGGCGCGGCCGGCTCGGGGCTCGACCAGGTGTTCGAGGGGCGCGTCCGCATCACGTGCGACGAGGCGACCAACTCCATCGTCACGACTTCCTCCGGGCGCGACTATGCGCAGCTCCACGCCGTCATCGACAAGCTCGATCACCCGCGCCGGCAGGTGTTCATCGAGGCGGTGATCATGGACGTGAGCATCCAGCGCCAGAACGACTTCGGCATCGCGTACCACGCGGGCGCGCCCACGCCGTCGTTCCCGGGCAACCTGGGCCAGGGCGTGGTCTTCGGCGGCAACAGCATCCTGAGCTCCATCAGCCCGATCGGGCTCGCCGCCTCCGACCCGAACGCGCTCTCCGCGCTCGCCGTCGGCGTGCAGGGCCCCCCCATCCCCAACTCGCAGAACATCTTCGGCACGGGCCTCTCCATCCCCGCGCTCGGCGTGGTGCTCCACGCGATGGAGCAGGACGGCGACAACAACGTCCTCGCCACGCCGCACATCCTCGCGCTCGACAACCAGGACGCGACCATCTCCATCGGCCAGAACATCCCGCTCCAGCAGAACGTCGGCGGCGGCCTCGGCGCGCTCGCCTCTCAGGCCGGCGGCGCCGCGGGCGCCCTCGGGGGTGGGCTCGGCCTCGGCCTGCTCGGGGGCGGCTTCTCCGCGCCGCGCCAGGACATCGGGACGAAGATCAAGGTCAAGCCGCACGTCAACGACTCCGACCAGATCCGCCTCGAGCTCTCCGAGGAGATCTCGGACGCCGGCGCGCCGCAGGGCGCGCTCGGCGCCATCCCCATCAACAAGCGCACGGCGGAGACGCAGCTCGTCGTCCGCGATCAGCAGACGGTGGTCATCGGCGGCCTCGTGCGCGACGCCATCACCAACGGCGAGACCAAGATCCCCATCCTCGGCGACATCCCGGTCCTCGGCTACCTGTTCAAGCAGAAGCAGATCGACCAAGACCAAGAGTAACCTCCTCCTCGTCCTCACGCCGTACGTCATCCGCAGCCCGGAGGATCTTCGCGCCATCTTCGAGCGCAAGATGCAGGAGCGGCAGGAGTTCATCGATCGCTACTTCGTGTTCAACGAGGGCGCGACGTGGACCCCGCCGAAGGATTTCCGCCACGCGAACGGCCTGCTCGAGGACATCCGCCAGTCGATGATGGAGCAGGACGCCAGGATTCGCCTGGAGATGGAGACCCGGCCCAAGGAGGCGCTCACCCACCAGCCGGGGCACGCCATCTCGCTGCCCAGCATGGGCGGCCGCGGTTACGTGGAGGAGGGGGCTCCGGCCGCCGCGCCTGGGGCGCGCCCGGGCGCGACGCCACGCCGGCCCGTTCGGCCCAACCCGGGCGGCACCGCGCCCCGCTACATCGAGCGGAGGGAGTGAGCACCATGTCGGAGACCCAGGAGTACCTCGGCGAGGTGCTGGTCCGGCGCGGTATCGTCCCGGCCGAGCGGCTCGCCCCCCTCTTCGACACGCTGCGCGAGCGCAGCCAGCCGCTCACCGACCTCATCGTCGAGGCGAACATCACCGACGAGGCGCGCATCGCCCAGGCGCTCGCCGACGAGGCCGGCGTCTCCTTCACGCCCAAGCTCGATGCCGACGCGCTCCCCCTCGCCCTGGTGAGCCGTCTGCCGATCACCTACGCCAAGCAGCACCGCATCCTCCCCATCAGCGAGGACGAGGAGAACGTCTACTGCGTCATCGCGGACCCGTTCGACACCGTCGCGATCGACGACGTGCGCGTCATCTTCGGCAAGCCCGTCGAGTTCTCGGTCGCGGGCGGCAAGGCGGTGCTCGAGGCCATCAACCGCGTCTGGGAGAAGAAGGAGGACGGCGGGACCAAGCTCGAGGGCGACCACGCGAACGAGGAGGACAACCTCGTCGACATCATCGACTCCGACGATGACGCGCCCATCATCGCCTGGGTCAACGGCCTCTTCGCCCAGGCGGTCCGCGAGCGCGCGAGCGACATTCACATCGAGCCGGAGGAGCGGGACGTCGTCGTGCGCTACCGCATCGACGGCGAGCTCTACGTGGCGAAGCGCGCGCCCAAGCAGTTCATGGCGCCGATCATCGCGCGCGTGAAGATCATGGCGTCGCTGAACATCGCCGAGAAGCGCCTGCCGCAGGACGGCCGCATCACCCTCAAGATCGCCGGCAAGAGCGTCGACATCCGCGTCTCCACCGTGCCGACGAGCCGCGGCTTCGAGCGCATCGTGATGCGTATCCTGCACAAGACCTCCGTCCTGCTCGACCTTCAGGACCTGGGCTTCTCGCAGCGCGACTACGGGCTGATGGACCAGCTCATCCAGCGCCCGGACGGGATCATCCTCGTCACCGGCCCCACCGGCTCCGGAAAGACGACGACGCTCTACGCGGGCCTGAACCGCATCAACGACCCGAGCCGCAACATCCTCACGGCCGAGGATCCCGTCGAGTACGAGATCGGCGGCATCCACCAGATCCACGTGCACCCCGGGATCGGCCTCACCTTCGCCAGCGCGCTGCGCGCCTTCCTCCGGCAGGATCCGGACGTGATCATGGTCGGCGAGATCCGCGACAAGGAGACGGCGGAGATCGCCATCCACGCCTCCCTCACCGGCCACCTCGTGCTCTCGACCATCCACACGAACGACTCGGCCGGCGCCGTCACCCGCCTCGTCGAGATGGAGATCGAGCCCTTCCTGGTGCGCTCCAGCGTCATCGGCATCCTCGCCCAGCGCCTCGTCCGCGTGCTCTGCCAGCACTGCAAGGTGCCCTACGCGCCCACGGATTACGAGCTCACCCAACTGGGCCTCGACCCGGACCGCCTCGCGTGGAAGGTCCGCCGCACGATCTCGCCGAAGTACACCGTCCACGGCCTCGACTACGAGTTCGTGGGGCAGAAGATGGGCTCCTCGCCGGTCTTCTACAAGCCGGGCGGCTGCGACCAGTGCATGAAGAAGGGGTTCGTGGGCCGTCGCGGCATCTACGAGCTCCTCGTCATCGACGACGCCGTTGGCCCCCTCATCCTGCAGAGCGCGGACGCGCAGACGATCAAGCGGACCGCGATCTCGCAGGGCATGGACACGATGCGCGACGACGGTGCGCGCAAGGTGCTCAGGGGCCTCACGACGGTCGAAGAGGTCCTGGCAGCGACGCAGGAAGACGTGATCGTCGACAGCTAGCGGAGGAATCGTGGCCGTCTTCGAGTACCGAGGGATCCTCGTCGGCACCGGCAAGCAGGTGAAGGGCGTCCGCGACGCGGAGAACGCCAAGGCCCTGCGCACCGCGCTCCGCAAGGACGGCGTCCTGCTCACGGTCGCCACCGAGGGCAAGGCCGCCGAGGCCAAGGCCAAGCGGAACATCAAGCTCTTCGAGTTCATGGGCCGTCCGTCCACCCAGGACGTCGCCGTGCTCACCCGCCAGCTCGCCACCCTGGTCGGCGCCGGGATCCCGCTCTTCGAGTCGCTGAACGCGCTCATCGAGCAGATCGAGAACGAGCAGCTCAAGCGCGCGCTCACGAATGTCCGCGAGCAGGTGCGCGAGGGCACGAGCTTCGCCAAGGCGCTCGAGGCGCACCCGACCGTCTTCCCACCGCTCTACATCAACATGGTCCGCGCCGGCGAGGCGTCGGGCACGCTCACGCAGGTGCTCCAGCGCCTCACGCAGTTCATGGAGTCGCAGGCCAAGCTCAAGGGCAAGGTCACCTCGGCGCTCGCGTACCCCATCCTGATGGCCATCATCGGGACGACGCTCGTCTCCATCCTGATGATCGCGGTCGTGCCCAACGTCACCACGATCTTCGCGTCCATGGACCAGGCGCTCCCCTGGTACACGGCGCTGCTCATCGCCACGTCCGACTTCATGGCGGCGTACTGGTGGCTGCTCCTCGCCCTGCTGGGCCTGAGCATCTACACGTTCCGCCGCTGGCGCCGCACGCCCAAGGGCAAATTGCGCTGGGACATCTTCATGCTCAAGGTCCCCATCTTCGGCAAGGTGGTGCTGATGCTCTCCATCGCCCGCTTCGCCCGGACGCTAGCGACCCTCCTCGCGTCGGGCGTCGCGCTCCTGACGGCGATGGACATCGTCTCCAACGTCCTCGGGAACGCCGCGCTGGAGAAGGTGGTCCTCGAGGCGATCGGATCGATCCGCGAGGGCCAGAGCATCGCCGAACCGCTGAAGCGCAGCGGCCGGTTCCCCCCGATCGTGACGCACATGATCACGATCGGGGAGAAGAGCGGCCAGCTCGAGGGGATGCTCGAGAGCGTCGCCAACGCCTACGACACGGAGGTCGAGAACCGAGTGCAGATCCTGACGAGCCTGCTCGAGCCGCTGATCATCGTGATGATGGGCGGCATCGTCGGGTTCATCGCGGTGTCCATCCTGATGCCGCTGATCCAGATGTCGAGCTTCGCAGGGTGAAGAGATGGCGCGACGTCGGCAGCGAGAGCAGTCGATCTGGTTCCCGTGGGAGCGCGGCGGCGGCCTGCTCCGGCGCACGGGCCTCGCGCGGGCCCGCCCCTTCGCGGCGGCGCATCGCCATGGGCCTCTTCGTCCTGCTCCTCGGGGCTCGCGAGCGGAGGCAGACGGGCATCCGTGCGACGCGCGCGACGCTCTCCGTGGTGCACGCGGCCGTGGACGCCTACCGCGCGGACCACGAGCGAAAATGTCCGCTCTCTCTCGCCGCGCTGAAGACGGACGGTTACCTCGCGACGGATGCGGTCGACGCCTGGGGGCGCCCCCTCAGGCTGACGTGCCCCGGGAGGAAGGACCCCGAGGGCTACGACCTGATGAGCGACGGCCCCGACGGCGAGATGGGCGGACTGGACCGGGTGGAGTAAAAAGGAGCGCGACCGTTTCGTCCGGCGCGAGGGCGCGCCATAACTGCATGCGGGCACGCGGGCGTGCCATGGTCGCGAGGGTTTTGCGATGGAGACGAGCGTGATGAACGATGGTTTTCGAGTTTGCCGTGGTGGCGAAGGTTTCCGGCGGCTACGCCGCGCGGCGAGCCGAGGCGTGACGCTGGTCGAGGTCTTGATCGTCGTCGCGATCATGGCCGTCATCTCGGGCGGCGTGACGCTGGTCGCGTTCCCCCTCTACAAGGAGTCCCGCATCAAGATCGCCGTGCAGGGGTGCATGGCGGTGAGGCAGGCCGCGGAGCTCTACCAGAACCTGGAGGGGACGAGCGACGCCTGCCCGACCATCCAGGATCTGGTGACGTCGCGGAAGCTCGACGGCAAGCACACCGAGGACCCTGGAACACGACGTACAGGGTCGACTGCTCCGGCGGCGACGGTGAGATCCACGCGATCTCCGCCGGCAACGATCGCAAGTTCGGGACGCAGGACGACATCCGGGACGACTTCAAGGACACCGACATCAAGCGGATCAAGAACCTCTGACGGGCGCCGCGCCGCCGGGAACAAATGCGGGTACCCGGTCGCTCTGGCGAGAGGATCACGATGCGACGGAGAGGGCGAGAGAGGGGGGTGACCCTCGTCGAGGTGCTGATCGTCGTCGCCATCATCAGCGTCGCGACGGGCCTCGTCCTGCTCGGCTCCGGCTTCGCCGACAGCGCCCGCCTCCGGCGCTCCTCCGTCATGATCGCCAGCGCGGTCCGCGTCGCCTACGGTCGCGCCAACGCCACCTCCAAGGTCGTGCGCCTCGTCTTCAACTTCGAACAGCGCACGGTGGCCATCGAGGAGTCGCAGAGCCAGCTCTACCTCGCGAAGAACGATCGCACCGGGGGCGCCCAGGCCGCCACCGCAGCCGAGCGCAAGGCCCTCGAAGAGGCCGAGTCGATCCTCCAGGGCCCGCACAAGCCCCGCCCCTCGTTCCGCCCGGTGAAGGCGTTCGGCTTCAACGTCGAGAAAGGGATGACGGGGAAGTCGCTCGAGCGGAACATCCGGTTCCTCCAGATCGAGACAGGCCATCAGGACGACGTGGTCAAGACCGACCAAGCGTACCTCTACTTCTGGCCCGGCGGGCAGACGGAGCGGGCAGCCATCCAGATCAGCATCAACGGGGCGACGGAAGACACCGAAGTACTGACGCTCCTCGTCTCGCCCCTCACGGGCAAGGTCGACATGCGCAAGGGGAAGTGGAGCATGCCGCGGCCTCGCGACGACTCGGAGGGCTCGGATCGCCTGGATCCGGAGGGGGTTGGCACTCAAGCTCCGTTGTTCGGGCGGGGGAAGTAGATGAACCGGGGATTCACGCTGCTCGAGGTGCTCGTCTCCGTCGCCATCCTGGGCCTCGGCCTGACGGCCATCCTGTCGGCGCAGGCCGGAGCGTTCGCCAGCGCGGCGCACGCGCGCAACATCAGCGTCGCGACGGGGCTCCTGCGCTGCAAGATGAGCGAGGTCGAGGAGCACCTCTACCGCGACGGGTTCCAGGACACGGACGAGACGGGCACCGGCGCTTGCTGCGAGGCGATGGAGGATCCCGTGAACATGCACTGCTCGTGGCACGTCAATCGCCCCCAGTTCCCGGAGTCCAAGCTCGGCGACCTCAACTTGAACGCCGGCCTCGACTTCGGCTCGTCCGGCTCCGGCGCGCCGGGCGGGCTCCCCGGCGGGCTCGGCGCGCTCGGCATGCTCGCCGGCGCGCCCGGCGCCATGGGCGGCGGCGCGTCGCCCCTCGGCTCCGCGTCCAGCATCACCGACGTCGCCAAGATCTTCTCCGACGCCAACTCCCAGGCGCTCTCGCCCGGCGGCATGCCCCCCGGCGGCATGCCCATCGACCCGTCCACCGGCATGCCCATGGACCCGTACATGACCCCGATCCCCCAATCGCCCGGGGTGGCGCCGGCCGGCTGGCCGAGCTCTTCCAGCTCCTCCGGCTCCGGCTGGGGCTCGTCCACCTCGTCCAGCTCCGGCATGATGGGCGGCCCGCCCACCGGCGGCGACATGATGGGCGGGATGGCCAGCCTCGCGATGAGCTTCGTGTACCCGAGCCTCAAGCTGCTCTTCGAGGCGAGCACGCGGCGCATCACGGCGACGCTCACGTTCCGCGAGGGGCACAAGGAGTACACGATCGACGTCGTCGAGTGGTTCTCCGTCCCGCAGCTCGGCCTCCCGCCGAACACCGACGACCCCACCGACCCGACGACGGGCACCACCACCACGCCTCCGACCGCGACCACCGGGCGCTCGGGCCCACTCCCGCAGCCGCTTCCACACCTATGACGCGCGACGCATCCCACAGATGGAAGCCCCGCGCTTCGCAGCGCGGGCTGACCCTGCTCGAGGTCCTCGTCTCGGTGGGGATCCTCGCGATGGTGGCGACGCTCATCTACGGCGCGTTCGACGGGATGCAGCGGTCGCGCGAGGGCCTCTCGCGCATCGACGATCGCTACCATCAAGGGCGCCAGGCGCTCGTCCGCATCAGCCGCGAGCTCCAGTCGGCGTTCCTCTCGATGCACACCCCCCAGGTCCTCACCACCGCGGTGCGGACCACCGCGTTCATCGGGACGGACTCGGGGTCGAACGATCGCGTCGACTTCACCTCGTTCTCGCACAGGCGCCTCGGCAAGGACGTACACGAGTCGGACCAGAACGAGCTCAGCTACTTCACGGGCCGCGACCCGGATCACTCGGACAAGTACGACCTGCTCCGGCGCGAGCAGCGGGAGATCGACCTCGATCCGCAGCACGGCGGTAGCGTCAACGTCCTGTGCGAGGACGTCACCGTCTTCGACGTCCAGTACCTCGAGCCGAACACCGACACCTGGCTCGACGCGTGGGACTCGACGCAGCCCGCGAACCAGTACCAGTACGGCCGCCTGCCGTTCCAGGTGCGCGTCACCCTCGTCCTCCGCGGGGGCGAGGGCGACCGGCCCATCAAGATGGCCACCAAGGTGGCGCTCGGCATGCAGAGCCCGCTCACGTTCGCGATCCTGAACCCGAGCCAGACCGGGAGCGGCAAATGAAGCGCGCGCGGGTCGTCGAGAAGAAGCGCCCCGTCGACGAGCGGGGCGTCGCGCTCATCCTCGTCCTCGGCGCGATCACCGTGCTCACCGTCTTCCTCACCCAGCTCCAGGAGGACACGTCGAGCGAGCTCGCCGCAGCGCTGGCCGAGCGCGACTCGCTCAAGGCCGAGTACTACGCGCGGAGCGCGGTGAGCCTCTCCCGCCTCCTCATCGCCACCGAGCCGGCGATCTCGAAGTCGGTCGCGCCCATCTTCGCCCTCATGGGCCAGAAGGGGGTGCCGCGAGATCCCGGTCTGGGAGTTCACGGATCTGGCGCTCGGGCCCTTCAACGACGCGATGGGTACGCAGGGGTTCCTCGCGTCCATCGGCGGCGACCCGCTGGCGGCGAAGAACCTCGGCATCACCGGGGGCGGCCGCTTCGAGGTGACCATCGTCGACGAGGACGCGAAGATCAACCTCAACCTGGCGGCGCAGAACACGCCCGCCACGCACGAGCGCTTGGCCGAGCAGCTCCTCGGCGTCATGGGGCCGGTCGAGAACGACCCCCTCTTCCAGGGGCGCGACGCCGACGGCCAGTTCTCCGATCGGCAGACCATCTGCGGCGCGATCATCGACTGGGCCGACTCGGAGTACACCGCCAACGAGGTGCAGTACAACTGCGACCCGCACGCGCAGACGGCATCCTCCACGGGGCCCGAGGACAACTTCTACCAGTCCATCGGCCTCCTCTATCAGCGCAAGAACGCCGCCTACGACTCGCTCGAGGAGCTCCACCTCGTGCGCGGGATCAGCGACGACTTCTGGGCCACGTTCGTGGATCCGGAGCCCGAGAACCCCAAGAAGCGCACGATGACGGTGTGGGGACAGGGCGCGATCAACATCAACGCGGCCAACGCCCAGACGCTCCTCGCGATCGTCTGCGGCCAGCAGTTCACCGTCCCGCCCGAGGTCTGCACCGACCCCCTGCAGATGCAGGCGTTCCTCGCGGCCGTCACGCTCGGCAAGGGCATGACGTTCGGCCTCCCCATCTTCGGCAAGAGCCAGGACTTCATCGACATGATGGCGGGCAGGGGCATGCTCGGCCAGCTCTTCACCGCGCTGCAGATCAAGCCGGTCACCTTCAAGTCCCCGAAGGACGTGAAGAGCTCGATCTCGCTCAAGAGCCACCGCTTCAGCATCTACGCCGACGGCATCGTCCCCGGCTACAAGCGCACCACCAAGGTCCGGATCCACGCGGTCATCGACACGGTCCACGCCGGCCAAGTGGGGCCCATGGGGGCGGTGATCATCGGCGGCGGGCAGGCCGCGGCCGCGGCGATGCAGGCCGCGGCTGCGCTGCCCCCGGGCGCGACCTCCGGATCCGGGTCGAGCTCGGGCTCGGGCTCCTCCACCCCGGCCCCGGGGACGCCCGACGCAATCGCGGCGGCGCTCGCCTCGAATCCAGCGGGTACGGTCATCTACTGGCGCATCGAGTAGCGTCGGTCACGATGGGGAAGATCCCCCAAACGGCCAGGGCCCTGCCCGGCCGGTGCACAAGGAGAAGGAGACGGCGCGAACATGGCAAGGCTACTCGGTATCGACGCGACGAAGTCCGCGGTGCGGGCCGCGGTGGTGCGGACGTCGTACCGGCGCGTGACGCTCGAGGCGTTCGGCGAGGCGGACATCGCGTGGGCCGGCTCCGAGATCGAGGCCATCCGCGCCGCCGTGGGCGGCATCAAACCGGATGCGTGCGCCGTCGCGATCTCGGGGGAGCGCTCGTTCTATCGCCGGCTCGATCTGCCGTCCACGGCTCAAAAGGAGATCCAGAGCGTCCTCGCGTTCGAGCTCGAGGGGACGGTGCCCTTCGAGATGGACTCCGCCGTCTTCGACCACCGCGCGCTCCGCCCGCGCGACCCGGCGCTCATCCCGATCTTCGCCGTGCTCGCGCGCACGGAGGACGTACGCGCCCGGATCACCATGGTGCGCGAGGCGCTCGGGTTCGAGCCCGAGCGCGTGGGCAGCGGTCCGCTCCCGCTCGCGAACCTGATGAGCGTGATGCCCGAGCTGGAGAGGCCCGCCGGGCCGGGCCCGATCGCCGTCCTCGACGTCGGCGAGCACACCTCCGAGATGGTCGTCCTGCTCGACGGTGAGGCAGTCTTCGCGCGTACGCTCTCGCGCGGGACGGCCGGCCTGCCCGCGAGCGCGCACGCGCTCGCGCGCGAGCTGCGCCAGACACTCGCCGCGTGGCGCAGCCAGGGCGGCGCGCCGCTCCAGGGCATGTACCTCGTGGGCGTGGGCGCCAGCGCAGCCGGCTCGGACGTCTTCCTCTCCACCGAGCTCGGCGTCGGCATCCTCCCGCTCCCACAGGCGCGCCTCGAGGGGATGACCCCGGAGCAGGCCCTCGCGCTCCCTCGCTTCGCCAAGGCCCTCGGCCTCGCGCTCGGCCTCACCGGCCGCGCGAAGGGGCACAACCTCCGCCGCGGCGCGCTCGAGGCCGAGCGCAGCTACCCCTTCCTGCGCGAGAAGATCCCGATGCTCTCCGGCCTCGCCGCGGTGATCGCCGTCAGCTTCGGCTTCTCCGCGATCGCCGAGCTCCGCGCGCTCGACACCGAGCGCGACATGCTCGTCGCCAAGCTCGGCGTCGCGTCGCGCGACGTGCTCGGCGAGGACGTGACCGACCCCGACAAGGCCAAGGAGATGCTCGAGAGCGCCCCCCCAAGCCGGACGAGGATCCGCTGCCCCGAGTGGACGCCTTCGACGTCATGGTGCAACTCTCCAAGGCGGTCCCCAAGGACGTCGTGCACGACGTGATCGACTTCGACGTCCAGCGCGGCAAGGTCGTCATCCAGGGCGTGGTGCCGACGGTGAGCGACGCGGAGACCGTCGCCAAGAACATGCGCGAGAACCGCTGCTTCCACTCCGTGAACGTCGGCAAGACGTCCGTCTTCGGCGAGGGCAAGCAGAAGTACCAGCTCGAGTTCGAGCTGAAGTGCGAGGATCTGAAGAAGAAACCCAAGGGCGCGGCCGAACCGGACGGCTCGGCGCAACCCGCCGCCGGCGCGGGGCCCGCGGCCACGGCGAAACCCGACAAGACGGAGGGCGGCAAGTGACCCTGCGCGAGCGAATCGACAAGCTCGAGCCGCGTGAGCGCCGGCTCCTCGGCATCCTCGGCACCATCCTGGGCGCGTGCGTCCTGCTGATCGGGCCCATCGCGGTGTGGAGCCACGTGAACACCCGGCGCTCCGACAACCAGGAGATCCGCGATCTCATCGATCAGATCTACGACGCGCGGGCGCAGATCAGCGAGCGCAAGGCCAAGCGCGACGCGCTCCTCGCGCGCTACGCGCGCCCAGCGCCGCCGCTCGCCGGCTTCATCGAGGAGGCGACGAAGGAGAACGGCGTGACGGCGGCCGAGTCGCAGGACCTCCCCAAGACCCCCCACGGCAAGCGCTACAGCGAGCGGAACACCAAGGTGAGGATCCACCGGATCGGCATGCTCGCGCTGGCCAAGACGCTCGAGAAGATCGAGCAGAGCGGCTACCCCGTGTCGATCACGCGCCTCAACATCAAGCCCCGATCCGGCGAGCCGGACTCGTACGAGGTCGAGCTCGGCCTCTCCGCCTTCGATCGCGAGCCCGACGCCCCGACGCGCCCCGGCGCCGCCAGGGACCGCGAGCCCCGCGGGTTCGGCCGCCCCCGACAAGGAGAGCGAACCGTGAAGGAGCGCCTCGTCAAGATCCTGAAGCTCCTCGCCTTCCCGGCGTTCTATGTCTTCTGCCTCTTCATGTTCGGGTACCTCAAGTTCCCCTATGGCCGATTGAAGGATCGCATCGTCGCGGAGTTCGACAAGCACGCCAAGCCGGGCGAGCGCCTCGAGATCGGCAGTCTCGGCCCCTACTTCCTCACCGGTGTGGAGATGAGCAACGTCAAGCTCCACCTGCCACCGGAGGCGCCGCCTCCCCCTGCCTTCCCCGGAGGCGCCGACTTCGGCATGGGGCAGTCCCAGCCCGGCAAGGAGGCCGTCGTCGCCATCGACGAGGCGCACGCCCGCGTCCGCCTCCTGCCGCTGCTCCTCGGCCGTGTCCGCCTCGACTTCTGGGTGAGCGCGTTCGGCGGCGAGATCAAGGGCACCGCGCCTTTGGGGTCCACCAAGGGCGAGGTCGAGGTCGAGGTGAGCCACCTCGACCTTTCGCGCGTCGAGCCGCTCTCTCGGGCGATCGGCGGCATCCCCCTCAAGGGCTTGGCGAGCGGCAAGCTCAGCCTCGACGCGCCCGACGGCAAGCTCAACAAGGCGAGCGGCGCCCTCGACCTGACGCTCTCCGACGTCGTGGTCAGCGATGGCAAGACCAAATCCAGGGCCTCATCGAGCTGCCGCCCGCCAAGCTGGGCGAGCTCGTGCTCGCGGCCGAGGCCAAGGAAGGCGCGCTGAAGATCACGAAGCTCACCGCCGACGGCTCGGACCTCGAGCTGGTCGGCGACGGCAAGGTGACCATCAAGGAGCCGTGGACCGACGCCATCGCGGACCTCTTCCTGCGCTTCAAGTTCACCGACGCGTACCGAGGGAAGAGCCCGCTCACCAAGACGCTGCTGGGCGACCCCGGATCGAGCCTGCCGGGGACCATCGAGATGCTGGTGCCGAAGATGAAGCAGGCCAAGCGCCCCGACGGCTTCTTCGGGTTCCACATCGCCGGCCCGCTCAAGAGGCTCCGGTTCGACCCGTACACGGCGGAGGCCGGAGGCGCGGGCCCCGGCCGTCCCTCCACGCTCCCCAAGCGCCCCCTCCCGATCGGCGGCAGGCCCGAGATGCCCTTCGGCGGCATTCACCGCCCTTCGCTCGTGACGCCTCCTGCCACTCCCCCGCGCGCTGCGAGGGAGCACGAGGAGCCGCAGGAGGCCCCCACTGCGACCGCCGAACAGGCGCCGTCTCCTCCGGCGCGGCTGCGCCCCCTCGCGCCTCAGCGCCCGCCCATCCAGTTGCCTCCGCAGGAGGCACCTGCGCGCGAGGCGCCGGAGGCGCCGCCGCCCTGATCCCTCGCACCTAGACTGGACTAGCGGCGCCCGCGGCCCCGCTTGCGCGTGCCTTGAACCACGCGCGTCGGATCGCGCGGAGGCTTCGCGCTCGCCTCGAGCAGCGCCGAGAGGCGGCCCGCCTCCACGTCGGAGATCACGCTCCTCCGGAGCGCGCGGATCGCGCCCGCCACCACCTCGCGCGTCTCCGGGCGGGTGCTCGCCGCCTTCTGCGACAGCCAGGCCAGCGTCTCGGGGAAGCGCGCCGCGAAGACCGGGATCTGCGCCGACATGCCCTGCCGCAGCGCGCGCATGCCCTGCGTGCGCTCGGCGGAGCGCGGCGAGGCGTCGGCGAGCGCGAACGCCTCCTCAAGCCGCGCGAGCACGCCCTCGCCGGAGGGGAGTCCGTCGAGCAGCGCGCGATCGGCCAGCGCCTCGAGCGCGACGTGCGCCTGCAGGTAGCCGTCGGTCCACGCCGCGAGCTCGTCGACGGCGCCCTCCCCCAGCGCGAGGACGCGCATCCGGAGGGCCTCGACCACGCCGAGGCGCACGAGGTGATGCGGGTCCTCGGCGAGATCCTGCAGGGCGGCGAGCGCCTCCGGGGCGCGCGGGGCAGCGCGGCGCCCTCCACGCCCGGAGGCCTCGCCCTTCGGAAGCGATCGCGCGACCAGCGCGAAGGCGGCGACGACGCGGATGTACTCCTGTTCCGCGCGCCCCAGCTCGGCCACGAGCCGATCCGCGGTGCGCCCCTCCCCCTCGGCCAGCGCCCGGCCCACGGCGCGCGCCAGGTCGAGGTTCGGACGCGGGCCTGGCAGGCCCGAGCTGCGCATCAGGAGCTCGATCGAGATCGGCCGCGTCGCCGGTCGCGCGCGCCTTCTCGAGCGCCGCGAGGAGGCGCGCGCTCTTCAGCTCGTCCATCGAAGCTCCACTCTAATCCGGACCGCCCCCGAACGGCTACCGGCGATCAGCCTTTGTCGAGCACGCCGGCGCGGTAATCCTCCCACGCGCGGCGGATCTCCTCCTCCGTGCTCATCACGAAAGGCCCACGCTGCACGATGGGCTCGCCGATCGGCCGCGCGGCCGCCAGCAGCACCTCGCTCCGCTGCGCCTTCGCCCGCAGACGCACCCGGGTCCCTGGGCCGAGCACGGCGAGCGTCCCCTCCCCCACCTCCGCCGCGCTCCCTTCAGGCCCAACCTCCACCCCGCCGCTCGCGACGAACGCGAACGCGTTGTGCCCCTCCGGCAGATTCGAGCTCGAAGGGCCGATCGTCCTCGAGCGCGAGCGTCAGCAAGGTCGGCTGCGTCGGCCGCTCGCGCACCGGCCCGCCGAGCCCGGCCGCGAGCCCGGCGATCACGCGGACGCGGCTGCCGGAGCCCCCGAGGCGCTCCTCCACGATCTGGCCGGGGGCGAGATCCTGGTACGCCTGCGGGCACATCTTCTCCGCCCGAGGCAGGTTCACCCAGAGCTGGAAGCCCGACATGAGCCCGCGCTCCTGCTCCGGCATCTCCGAGTGCACGATCCCCCTCCCCGCCGTCATCCACTGCGCCCCACCGCCGGTGATCAGACCCTTGTTGCCGCGGCTGTCCCGGTGCCGCATCCGCCCTGCGAGCATCACCGTCACAGTTTCGAAGCCGCGGTGGGGGTGGTCGGGGAACCCCCGAATGTACGCGGAAGGGTCATCGGCGTGGATTCGATCCAGGAGCACGAACGGGTCGAGGTGACGCAGCGCGGGCTGCCCGATGATGCGCGACAGGCGCACCCCGGCACCGTCGGTGGTCGCCATCCCGGACAGCGTCTGCGCGACGCCCCTCCACGAGCGCGCCACGACGGCGGGCGCGCGCGACTCGCGGCAGCCCGCGGCCGCCGCGGCGATCAGCGCGCCCGACTGGAGGAAGAAGCGGCGGCGGGTAGAGAGCATGCGCTGCCATTGTACCGCGCCGCTCGGGCGCGTCGCGCCTGAGCTTCGAGGGGCGCACGGCGACCAGAGCAAGCCCGCTACGATTCCGCTGCCATTGCAACCGAGGCTGAGCGCGGGCGCCCTACGCCGAGCTCGAGTGTCCAAGGTCCTGCTCCGGCGCCCGGCGTGACGCTCGGATGTCCTGGGACGACCGGCGACGCCCGACTCCGTGCCAGCGCGCGCGACGCGTCGCGAGCACGTCCGCCGCCGCGCCGGATCGGCCGTCGTCGTGCTCGCTCCGCCGATTCCGAGCCGGCGGCGGCTCGACGCCGAGCCCGCGTGTCCGACGACGAGCCGGCACGTCCGACGGCGACCAGCGACGCCCGACTCCGCATCGACGCACCGGACGCCGAGCAGGGACATCGCTCGCCGGAACGCCGCGCCCGGTGCCGCCCCCGCACGCACGACGCGGCCCCCGCTCGAGCAGCGCCAACCCGCCGCGCACGGCGGCGAGCTCGTGCACACGCGACAATGCTCCTACGCGCGACGGCGAGACGCTTGGCCCGCCGCCGAGCCGCTTCGCCCGGGGGCGCGGATTCTCGTTCGCCCTCGGACGAGCCAGCTCGCTCCGAGCTGAGCGGACTCGCGCGCGGACGAGGCGCTTCCTTCACACCAACCGTTCTCGTCCTCGGGTGAGCCGTTTCCGCGCCATCGAAAGCGTTCGCCATCCAGCGAGCTGCCCCACGCGCTTACGAACGGGCGCACGCGCGAACGAACCGCTCCGGGACGCGACGAGCCAGCTCCCCGTCGATCTCGCCGGTGCGCGCCCGGACATCGTAGCGCGCGCGACGGCGCAGCGCATCACGCTCCGCGGGCCTGCCCCGCGCAACGGCATCCCTGGATCGCCCACGGTTCGAGGAGCTCGCGTGCCGCCGTCGCGACGCGTCACGGCCCGAGGCGGCGCGTGAGAACCCGTCGCGGCGCGCTCGCCGCCTCACCGGCCCGTGATGCGCCGCCGCGAGACGGCAAGAAGCCACGTTCGCGCGTCCACGGATTCGGCGCTCCGGACGCGGCCGTGCCAGAGCGCCGTCGGCGGAGGAGGGTCACCCCCACCGACGTTGGCGCGGCGCCGCCCCGACGGCTCAAGCTGCGTCGTCGCGGCAGCTCCTCGCCACCACCCGCAGCAACAGGTCGAGGTCGACCGGCTTCTTCAGCAGCCCCGTCGCCAGAGGCGGCATCGGCGCACCCGAGGCCGTCACGATGGTGACCGGGATCTCGGCCAGCGCGTGCACGCGCTTGAGCGCCTTGAGCATCTCGTCCCCGCTCATGACGGGCATCATCAGGTCGAGCAGGATCAACCCGGGTAGCGGGTTGGCGGTGGAGAGGACCGTCAGCGCCTCCTCCCCGTTCTCCGCGGAGTAGACAGGGTATCCTGCGTCCTCGAGGACGAAACGCAACGTCTCGCGTATATCCGGATCGTCGTCGACCACGAGCACGGGGCGCGGGAGCATGCGCGGCACAGCGTACGTGACCGCGGCGGAACGGGCATCCTGCTGCACCCGATTGAGGGGTAAGCTTTCTCCTGATACGCCTCGGGGCGTGGTGGGATGGACTCAGGCCAGCGCCAGCGCGGGGACGGCGTGCTCCGCGCGCGCGATGGGCCAGAGCCTGCCGTGCCGCGCGTCGTAGAAGCGCAGAGGTGCCTTGCCGTCGACGACGGACGCAGCCGAAAAGACACGGGGCGTCGCCCCGGGGCGCACCGCGCGATCGGCGGCGGCGTGCGTGTGCCCATGCACGACGTGCACGTGGTCGTGCCGCTCCAGCAGCTCACCGACCGCCGCGTGCTGCGCGAGGCCGTCGAACCACTGCATCCCGGGGAAGCGCCGGTGCGGCGGGTGGTGCATCGCGAGGACCAGCGCGCGCCCCGAGAGGCGGCTCTGCTCGGCCACCCGCGCGGCGGCCTCGAGCTCGCGCCCGTCGATGGCGCCGGCGGCGCGCGTGTATGGCTGCTCGACGGCGGTGGACACCGGGAGGAGGGCCAGGTCCCGGAGGAAGACCGGGACGCCCGGCGTGCTGGTCGGCGCGTACGGCGCGAGCGGGCCGCGCAGGGCCTCCTCGAACGCGGAACCCCCTGCATAGGCGTCGTGGTTGCCAGGCACCAGCGTGACCTGGGAGGGCCGGAGCCGGCTCTCGGCCAGCACCTCGGCGAGCGCCTCGAACTGGGCCGGGATGCCGTCTTCGGTGAGGTCGCCTGTGAGGAGGACGTGGTCGACGCCGCTCCGCTGCGCGGCGTGCAGGACGGCGAGCGCGCGCCGGCGCCGCCGGGCCGCGTCGACGGGGCGGCCGAGGGTGAGCCAGGCGAGCCTTCGCTGGGCCGGGCCGCGCCGCTCGGCGTGCGCGGGCTCGACGAGGTGGAGATCCGTCAGGTGCGCAATTCGGGTCATCGCCCCCTCATCATTGCAGGCGTTTTGGACAATCCAGGGTCATGACGCTCACATCGTGACAGACACGTTCGACAGCCATGCGACGTTAGCGCGCAAAAGCCGCCTCGGCAGCGTGAAGGGCCGCGTACGGCGTGGTGAAGAAACCGTATCTACGCGTCGCCTTGCGCCGACGGACACGTCGGCGTCACCCGGACGGGGGACACTAGGCTCCCATGGATTGGCACACCGTGGATTGGAAGACCGTGGGGGTGGTCCTCCCGACGGCGGCATCGGCGACCCTGTATGCCCTCGTCTGCACCACCTTCCTCTGGGCCATGCGCCGCCGCCGCGCCGAGTCCTCGCGCAGCGCGAAGCCAATGGTCAGCATCCTCAAGCCCGTCGCCGGCACCGACGACGAGCTCCGCGAGAACCTGGAGTCGTTCGCCGCGCTCGACTACCCGGCCTACGAGCTGCTCATCGGCCTGGCCTCGCCCGACGATCCTGCCCGTTCGATCGTCGAGCGCTTCCTCGCGGCGCACCCGTCGCTGCGGGCACAGCTCGTGTGGACGAACCCGCCGCACGGCGCCGTCCACAACCCCAAGGTCGCGCAGCTCGTCGACCTTACCCGCCGCGCCGCGGGACCCGTGCTCGTGGTCTCCGACGCGAACGTGCGCGTCCCGCCCACCTACCTCCAGAACCTAGTCGGCTGCCTCATGCGCCCGGGCGTCGGGCTCGTCAGCTCGGTGGTCTGCGGAAGCGGCGAGAAGACGCTCGGAGCGGCGCTCGAGAACGCACAGCTCGGCACGGCGGTGGCGCCCACCGTGGTGACGGCCCACCGCGTCTTCGGTCGCCCCATCACGGTGGGCAAGTCGATGGCGATGCGCCGCGCCGACCTCTCGCGCGTGGGCGGCTGGGAGCACGTCGGCGGCGTGCTCGCCGAGGACGACTGCCTGGGCCAGCGCTTCCACGCGCTCGGCTACGGCGTCGAGCTCTGCCTCGAGCCGGTGCACAACCGCAACGTCCTGTGCTCCCCCATGCGCACCGTCGAGCGCCACGCCCGCTGGGCGAAGATGCGCCGCGCGCTCATCCCGCGCGCGTTCCCCTTCGAGCCGCTGCTCTCTCCTCTGACGATCGCCGCCATGACCACGCTCGTCGCCCCCTCCGGCCTCACGGCGCAGCTCCTCCTCTGCGCCCTCGCGCTCCAGACCACCGGCGCGTTGCTCTGCCACACCTTGCTCCACGCCCGACGCCCCTTCCTCCTCGCGGCGATCGAGCCGCTCCGCACCGCCGCCGCGTTCATCGCGTGGGCCCAGGCGGTCGCCAGCCGGCGCGTATCGTGGCGAGGCAACGCCTTCCTCGTCACCCGGGGATCGAGGCTCGTCCCCCTCGCGTCGGGCGAAGGCCGCCCCGCCGCTGAGGCCGCGCGGGGCTGAGGGCCGATCGGGAAAGGCGACCGTCGCAGGAGGCTGGGCTCCAACGCCCAGGCCATCCATGCTCGACGAGGGGCGATCTTGGCGGGCGGCGCGGTGTGCCGACACGCTCGACGCGGCCGCCCCCTCGCGCTACAGGTTTCTGGATGCGCTTTCCGCTGTTGGCTTCTCTTCTGGGCGCTACCCTCCTCGGCTGTACCGCCGGCGACCTGACCGTCACCAACACCGGCGGCTCCTCCTCCTCATCGTCGACGTCGAAGTCCGCCAACGCGTCGAGCACCGGCGCGGGCGGCGCCGGCGGAGCGAGCACCACGGCGAGCACCGGCGGGGCGAGCACCACGTCGAGCACCGGGGCCAGCGGCACGGGCGGCGGGCACGTCTTCCAGGCGAGCGGCTACAGTTGCTCGGGCGCGATGCCGTCGATCAGCGCGGTCGCCGCCATCACGTCGAAGAACTGCGCAACCAGCGCCGCCTGCCACCTGGGTGACGCGACGGCGGCGGGCATCTACAGCAGCTACGTGAGCGTGCTGTCCGAGGAGTGCACCGACGGCCGCATCTTCGTGAAGCCGGGCGACCCCGAGCACAGCTACGTGATCAACAAGATCACCGACAAGAACCTCTGCGGGGGCGTCCCGATGCCGAACATGGGCACGCCGCTCTCGAGCACGGACATCCAGACGATCTACGACTGGATCTGCAACGGCGCGCTGGATCAGTGAACGGCGCGGCCGGATCGCTCCCGGCTTGGTTCACGAGCCGGGATACGACCGGGGTCCGTCGACGGTCTTCGCCCCGAGCGCAGGAATCAGCGCCCTCACGCTCGCCCTCGCCAGCGCCCAGCCCGTGAACGCGAGCCCGAGGGCCGAGGCGACCGCCCCCACGAGGAAGTGCCCGGCGTAGCCGAGCCGGGCAGCGATGAAGCCGCTCCCCGCCTGCGCGACGCCGGTCGCGATGACGACCACGCTCGCCTGGAGCGTGTACTCGGTGCCGGCCGCGTCGGTACACGCGTCCATCATGACCGTGAACAAGGAGACGGTGGCGATGCCGCCCGTGAGGTGCTCGAGGACGCTCGCGGCCGCGAGCGCACCCGTGCCGCCGAGGCCCGTGGCGGGCACGACGTACGAGAGGATGCCGGCGAGCTGGAGGACACCGGCGACGATGAGGGCGCGGGCGCGGCCTGCGCGGTTGACCAGCGTGCCGCCGAGGACGGCGCCGACGAGGCCTGCGAAGAAGCCCACGGTGCCGAGGAGGAGGCCGATGTCCCCCATCGAGAAGCCGCAATCGACGAAGAGCGGCTTGACCATCCCGTACGCCAGCGCCTCTCCCCCCTTGTAGACGACGAGCACGGCGAGCCAGGCCCCCATGCCCGGCCGGCGCGCGACCCCGATCCACGCGCCGAGGCCGGGCGGCGTGGAGGCCGCCGTCGCGGAGGGCGGCGGGGGAGCCTCGCGGTGGAGGGCAATGGGGACGGTGGCGACGGCGAGGATGGCGGCCATCGTGATGAAGCTGACGGGCGGGCCCAGGGTGTCGTACGCGTAAAGGAGCAGGCCGCCGCCCAGGATCATGCCGGCGCGGTAGGCGGCGACCTGCACGCTGTTGCCGTAGCCGCGCTCCCCCTCGGCGAGCAGCTCGACCGCCAGCCCGTCGGTGGCGATGTCCTGCGTCGCCGAGATCAGGTTGGTGACGAAGAGGGCGGCCATCATCGTGGGGACGCCGGCGGCCCCGAGGCGCCAGAGGCAGGCGGCGAGCGCAATCGACGCCACCTGGAGCGGCAGGATCCACGAGCGCCGCCGGCCCAGGCGTCGCCACCCCCATCGGTCGACGAGCGGCGCCCAGAGGAACTTGAGCGCCCAGGGGGCCATGAGCCACACGGCCTTGCTCACGTCCGGCAGGCTCATACCCTTCTGGCGCATGAGGATGGGCACCGCCTGGCTGAAGAACCCGAAGGGGAGGCCCTGCGAGAGGTAGAGCGACGTCAGGAGGGCGAGCTTTTCGCGGGTGCGCATGGTGCGAGGGCCAAAGCCCGGTCTCCAGGGGAGCGCGGGGAAGGGGCGGCTGGGCGCTCTCAGGTGCGCGGGCCGTGCTCGAGGTGATCCGCGAGCAGCCGCGCGAGCCATCCCCGGAAGCGCGCTCGCGCGGCGCGATCCTCTCCGAGCCCGGCGTCGCGCAGGATGGACTTGCCGAGCACCGACTCCGCCAGGAGCGCCAGCGACGCGAGCGCGACCACGTTGAGCGTGTCCTCGAGCGGGGGCGTACGGGCCTTGCGCTTCTTCGACCGGATCGCGTGCACGGCGAGCCCCAGGTCGTGGAGCCGGAGCTCCTCGCGCCTCATCAGGATCCCCTCGAGCGCGAGCCAGAAGACCACGCGGCCGTGTCCGTGCGCCTCGAGCGCCTGGAAGACGGAGTCGAGCAGGCCCGTCACCTCCTCCGGGCCGCCGGTGGAGGACGAGAGCGCGCGCACCAGGTCGGCGTGGATCGCGGCGAACCTCCGCTCGCAGACCTCCTTCACCAGCGCCTCGCGGCTGCCGAAGTGGTGGAGCACCGTCGGGTGGGACATGCCCACGTCCGCCGCCACCTCCTGCAGCCGGATGCCCGCCGGGCCGGACGTGACGAGGCGACGCTCGGCCGCGTCGAGGATCGCGGCGCGCGCCTCCTCCGCCGTGCGCCGCTTGCGGGCCTCCTGGCGGCGGGACGAGGGCGGGGGCTCGGCGGCAGCGGCGGGCGAGCGGGCGCGGGCGCGGGCGCGGGCGCCGGGGGCGAGCTTCTTGTCGGGGCGAGCCACGTTGCAACCATCGCTCTCCCGCGCGCCGCCGACAAGTGCGCCGCCCACTATTGACACAAATGTCAGCAGCGTCTATCTACATGAATGTCAGCAACGAAGGAGGTCCCCGTGCTCCCCTCGCTCCACTCGCTCCCCTCCCTGGATTCGACCAAGGTCGCCCTCCGTTCCGTCCGCGCGCTGCTCGCCGACCCTGACGACCTGCCCCAGGTCTTCACGCTCCTCGAGGCGCTCGCAGGCGACACGCACGAGCGCATGGAGCGGCGCCTCGCCACGAGCGACGCCGGCCGGCGCATCCTCGCCGAGCGCCCGAACATCGTCCCCCTGCTGGAGGATTCGAGAAGCGCTCCGCCGCCTCCCTGACGGCAGCCTCGGGCGCGCGTACCTCGCTTTCCTCGAGTCCGAGAACATCTCGGCCGCCGGCATCCAGGACGCCGACGCCCGTGGGCGCACCCACCCCGGGAGCCTCCCGCCGGTGGAGGCGTACCTGCACCAGCGCATGCGCGACACCCACAATCTCTGGCACGCCGTGACGGGCTACAAGGGCGACGTCGTCGGCGAAGCGGCCCTCCTCGCGTTCACGCTGGGCCAGATTCTGGAACACGGGAATCGGCCTCCTCGTCGCCGTGGGGTTCTACAAGACCTCCGGCTCGCCCGAGGCGCGCGCCCTCATCGTCGACGGCTTCCGCCGCGGCCACCGCGCCGCGTGGCTGCCCGAGCAGCCCTGGGAGTCGATGCTCGCGATGCCCGTCGCGGAGGTACGGGCCAAGCTCGGCGTCGGCGCCCCGCCGGCGTACACGCCCGTGCGCAGTACGGACATGCGGACGACCATGGCTGCATGACGCTCGCCGCGTGACGCTGGCAGTGGAGAGCTACGCCCACATTGTGGTCGTCGCCGATGGTCACTCCGATGACCAAGAAAAGGGAGGCGCATCAACGATCCGGGGTGGAAGCGCCCGCGTTGCTCCTCCATCATGCGGCGCATGAGCGATGAGGCAAATCCGGGCCCCGCCGAGACGGGCCAAACCGTCCGAGAAGGTGCGGATAGCTTCAGCCCCACGACTTCGATGCGGCCGCCTCCGATGGACGGCGCTTCGAGCCCGCGACGCACGCTCACGTCCCTCGTCGACATGCGCCCCTCGATTGCCGGGATGCGCAAGTCGCTGCTCTCGGTCGAGATCTTCAAGCCGAGGTGGAAGCCGTGGTCCCCCCGTCGCGTCGTGACCACGACCGCCGTGTTCGCCGCGCTCTTCGGGGTCCTCGTCGTCCTCACGTACAAGGCCACCAAGCACTTCGCGGCGCTCACGCCCTTCGTCCGCACCGCTGCCGCCGTGGTGGTGGAGGAGCCTGTCGTCAAGCCTGCGCCCCGCGAAGCCGAGCGCGCCGACGCTGCGCTCGTGCGCGATCACCGGAGCCCGTTCTTCGGCGGCGTCTTCACGCTCCCGCCGGCGTTCAGCTCGAAGGACGGGGCGTACGACCTGGTGATCCACTTCCACGGCAACACCGATCTGGTGGAGGAGAGCTACGCGCTCTCGGGCCTCAACGCCGCGGTGGTCATCCTGAACCTCGGCAACGGCTCCGGGGTCTACGAGGATCACTTCGCCAACACGCTCGCCCTGCCGGACGTGCTCGCGCGCGCGCAAACGACGATGGAGAAACGGGGCCTCGCCCACGCGCACCTCCGCCGGCTGGCGCTCACCGCGTGGAGCGCGGGGTACGGCGCCGTGATGAAGGTGCTGGACCAGCCGGCGCTCGCCGAGAAGGTGGACGCCGTGCTCCTCCTCGACGGGATCCACGTCGGATACGGGCCCGGGGGCGAGCTGCAACTGGAGCGACTCGCGCCCTTCGAGCGCTTCGCGCGCGAGGCCGTGGAGGGCAAGAAGCTCTTCTACATCACGCACTCGGACATTCTGCCTATCGGCCCCAACGGCCGGTACGCCGGCACGCACGAGACGACCGACGCCCTCCTGCGCGCGGTGGGGGTGACGCGCTCGATGGGCGGGCAGACGCCGGTCGCGCCCACGCTGCACTCGATCGAGGGCGTCATCGCGAAGAAGAAGCTGGTGCCGCTCACGCCGGAGTCGTTCGCGGATCAGGGGCGGGATGCACGTGCGCGGGTACACGGGCGACCAGCCGGAGGACCACATCGCGCACCTGGTCTTCATGTCGGCCACGGCGCTGCCCGCGCTCGTCGCCCGCTGGAAGCAGTGAGCGACTCTCGTTCCTCCCTCGAACGAAGCGCCCGATAGCGCGCCCTCCGCACCCTCGCGGGCAGCCTGCGGGCTGAAGGTGGAGCACGTGATCCGCGCCGCCCTGGAGGGCTCGATGCCGAGCCGGGGATCGCGCGACGCTTTCTTGGCCCAGCCGAGTGCTCTCCGATACAGGCGGAGGAGACAGCCGCCGCCGCGCCGAAAACGCGCCGCAGCCGCCGGAGGACACGCCGATGCGCTCTTCGAAGGACGACATGCTCGCCGAGCTCCGCCGCCTCCTGCACGACGTCTTCGTCGCGCGCGCCGAGGGGGCCCACTACAACCGCCTCGCCCGCGCCCACGGCTACGTCGACGGGTACATGCGCGCACTGCTGGAGAGCGGCCACGCGACCAAGCAGGAGCTGCTCGAGCTGGTGGCCGCGGAACGCGCCAGGGTGAGCGGGCCGGCGACCCGCGAGCTCACCTCGGAATCGGCGTCCGAGATCGCCGCAGCCTGATCACGACCACGACGACGACCCGACCCGGGTTGGCCCGCGGGCGACAACGACCCGACCCAGGCTACTTGTGCGCCCGCTTCTTCGCCCCGACTCGCAGCTTGGCCGTCTCACCGCTCTCGGCCTTCTTGCGGAGCACGCGCTCCATTTCCTGCGCGAAGATCACGCGCACCGCCTCGAGCCCCATCGGCCGGAGGGCCTGGAAGACGGCCGCGAGGTTCTCGGGAGTCGCGTCGCGACCGAAGCCCTCGCGCGCATGGGCGAAGAAGTGCTCGGCGAGATCGCCTGCCGCGCGACCGAGGTGCTTGCGCAGAATCTCCGCGGCCTCGCTCGTGATCTCGAGGTCGATCCCTGCGGCCAGCAGGCGCGCAGCGACCTGGAGCAGCGCGGGGCTCTTGACCAGGAACACGTCGCCGTGGCGAAGGGCGAGCTTGGCGCGGACGAGCGCGGCGATCAGGCCGGGCCTCCGTTCGCCGACCATCTCGACGAGCTCCGCCTCGGTCAGAGTGCGCGGCTGATCGTTGGCCCAGGGGCCCTGCAGCTGCGCGTCGAGGCCGAGCCATTCGTTGATGTCGAGCTCGCCCTTGTCGATCCGCGCCAACAGATCGCGGATCGTGTCGATGCGCAGCCCCCGATCCTGCAGCGAGGCGATGAGCTTGAGCCGTTCGACGTGGGCCGGCCCATAGTAGGCCACCCGGCCCCGGAGCTCGGGCCGCGGGAGCACGCCCTTGGCCTGGTAGAAGCGGATGGTGCGGCTCGGCACCTTCGAGAGCGCGGCCAGCTCGTCGATGGTCTGTCCGAGGGGCGGGGTTTCTTCGGGTGCGGTCGACATGCGCCGTGGATCTCGCTCTTATCAGAGCCGGCCGCGGCCGTCAGGCGATCGCGCGGATCGCGTCGCGCAAGCCGAGCGCGCGCACGTGCTCGAGGGCCTTGCGCAGCGTGCGGCCCCAGGTGTCCGTGCGGTAGGCGACGCCGTGGGCCTCGCAGGCGGCGCGGACCTCGGGCGCGATCTCGCGCAGCCGGTTGGGCGGGAGCCGCGGGAAGAGGTGGTGCTCGATCTGCCGGTCGAGCCCGCCGCAGAGGATCGAGACGGGCAGGCTCACCTCGAAGTCGTTCGTCGCCTCGATCTGCATCGCGTACCACTCGCCCCGACCGTGCGCGCGCGTGCCCGCCTCGTACGCGGCGACGTCGGCGCCCACGTGGCCGCAGTAGATGGTCGCCGCGGAGTACAGATCGCGGAGCGTCTCGGCCAGCCAGTTGCCGAGCAGGACCTTCCAGAACATCGGGCCCGCGAGCAGCGGGAAGAAGACATAGTTCTTGAGGTAGTAGGGCACGTACTTGCGCAGGGCGCGCCGGTGCGCCTCCTTGACGCTCGCCGGGCTGCGATCCGCGAGGACGTCGAGTCCCTCGGGTCGGCCGTTGCCCACGTAGACGTCGTTGAGCCCGGTGAAGTGCCAGTTCATGAGGAAGCCGAAGTTGGGCGCGAGGATGCCCACCATGAAGAGGTGCTGGAAGCGGTGAGCCGGCCGGCAGGGCGTGTGCTCGGTGAGCCGCGCGGGGCCGAAGTGGATGTCGGGGTCGCGCCCGGCGACGTTCGTGTACTGGTGGTGCTTGACGTTGTGGCCGTGCTTCCACGACTCCTCGTCGATGGGCACGTCCCACGAGAACGTCGCCGAACGGAATCGTTCGGCGCCCTCGAGCTTGTCGTACGCACCGTGGAGCACGGTGTGCCCGATCTCGGTGGCCTGGAGTTGCTTGTGCAGCCAGAGCGCGACGACCCCGGCCGTGAAGGACACGGGCTCGACGCTGACGTGGATGAGGACGCGGCCGACCACCTCCATGACGCGGGAGAACCGGTTGACGCGGCGGATGTACGCCACGTCCTCGGGACCGACCCTGGCCTCGACGCGCTCGCGGATGGCGTCGACGGCCTCACCGAAGCGCCGGAGGCGCTCCGCTCGAGGGGTGGACGCAGGCGTGGCGATGCTGCAAGCGTTGTCGCTCTGCATGGGACCTCATGAACAGCCGCCCGCCTCGGCGCCGCGCCGGGCGTTGTGCAGGCTGCGATGGGCCACTTGTAAGCGTTACAGTAAGCAGTGTCAAGGTTGAGCCCCGACGAAGGGCGCGCCGCACTGGTCAGGCCGCCCAGTCCTCCACCTCGTACAGGAACCGCGTCCCGTCGACGAGTCGCCGGTTCGCCGAGGTGCTTTGCACGAAGATGTTGTTCAAGCCGCGGTTGCGCCTGCCCTCCTCGACCACCTCGCGCTCGTACGCTGCGAGCTTGGCCTCGGAGGACTACGGGTTCCGCATCGAGGCAGCCGCGACGTCCAGCTGTGCAGCCGGACCGACGCAGGGTTGATGCGTGCCGGAGAGCCTGGGCCGTGGGATGACGGCTACGCGAAGAGATCGCTCGCCGCGTCGACGAACGAGCTGACGCGGGAGAGCATCTCGGCGCTCTTGCCGCCGCCGTTCCGGATGGAACAGAACGCCGTCGCTGCGCAGCTCCGCCGGGAGCTGGATCTTGAGGCGCCGCTGGAGGAAGTGCAGCCCCAGGTCGATGCGGTCGAGCAGCCGATCCGCATCGGCGCAGGGGGTCACGGTCGAGGGCTCCTCCCAGCCGAAGAGGCTCGCGCTGCCCTTGGCCCGGCCCTCGAGCACCTTGTCGAGGAACTGGGTGTACTTTTCCAGGTCGTCGCCGCAGGTGCACAGGACCCAGGCGGCGTGGCTGGTGGTCACCTGCTGCGTCACGGCGTTGCCGGTGCGCTCCGCCAGGAACTCCCGGGTCGCCGTGTCAGCGAACTGGTAGGCGTCCCGCAACGTCGCCACGTCGGCCTTCAACCGGGCGGCGACCCGAGTGAGCGAGGGCGCCCTCCGGATCTTCTTCTTCAGAACCATACGATGAATGATCTCCGCGGGGATCCCGCCTGGCCCGGTGATCGGGCGGGCACCCTACCAGGTGCCTCGCCTCCGCGCCACGCACCGTCTGCCCCCTCGGTGCTCGCACGGTAGGGCGTGCTCGCACCTCGTCGAGGACGCTCTCTGCGGTCGCGCCGCGGAGCGGCTCACCTCGGAGACGTCAGAACCCCGGAAGCCGTAGCTGCTCCGCCTTCCGCAGCGGTGCCGCTTCCTCCCCCAGGATCTGCCCGCAGAGGCTCGACTCGCGCGCGTAGAAGCCCCGCGTGTGCAGCGAGTCCTCGAGGTCAGTCGAACGTGTAGCCCGGCTTTCCGACGCCCGCAGCGAGCTGCGCGGCGCGGAAGAGGTTCTCGCAGAGCGCGGCGACGGTGACCGGCCCCACGCCGCGCGGGACCGGGGTGATGAAGGATGCGACCTGCCGCACCGCCTCGAAGTCGACGTCGCCGTGCATCTTCCCCGCCGGGTCGACGCGGGTGGCGACGTCGAAGACCGCGACGCCTGGCTTCACCATGTCGGCCGTGATGCGATATCCCGCGGAGCCGACCGCAGTGACGAGGATGTCCGCGTCGCGGATGAGCCGCCGCTGGTCGTCGGGCTTCACGTGGCGGTGGCACCAGATGGCCGCGGCGTTGCACATCCGCCCGCCGAGCATGTGGAGGATCGGCTTCGACGTGATGTCGTTGCGGCCGACGACCACGGCCTGTCGGCCCTCCGTCGCCACGCCGTAGAACGCCATCATGCGCCGCACGGCGAGCGCGGTGCCGGGCATGAGGAGCATCCGCTCCTGCTGCGCGCGGTAGAGCGAGGCGACCGCATCCCGCCCGACCCCGTCGACGTCCTTCTCCCTGCCGATGGCGTCGAAGATGTCGAACTTGTTGGTCCCGGTGGCCTCGTGCTCCTCAATCGCGGGGGGCAGGGGGAGCTGGACGAGGATGCCGTGCACGTCCTTCGCCCCGCTGAGCCGCGCGACCTCTTCCTTGAGCCAATCGGGCGAGATGTCCGTCGCGAACGCCTTCACCTCGGCGCGCATCCCGAGGCGCGCACACGCTTCGACCTTCTTCTTCACGTAGCGCTCGGACGCCGCGCTGTGGCCGACGAGCACGATCGCCAGCGTGGGGACGATCCCGTGGCGTGCGACGAAGGGCGGCACCTCGGCCGCGAGTCGCTCGTCGATGGCGTCGGCGACGGGCTGGCCGAGCATCACGACGGCGGGAGACGGGGCACTCGTGGTAGTCATGGCACGATGCCCGTTTAGCACCAAACGAGGCGCGGGATCCTGGAGAACGCCCCTGGTGAGCCTCGAACGACAGGAGAGTCCGAGCGTCGTCGCCGGTGGAGCGCACGGATGCTGATCGCGCTCGCCGGGCTGCCGGGGGTCGGGAAGAGCACGTTCGCGCGAGAGCTCCAGCCCGATCTCGCCATCCTTCGCCGCGAAGTAGCGCTCGACATCCTCCCCAGGACGGCCCGATGATCGCCTGGGCAGCTCGCCTGGATCCACGGAGGAGCCCAATGCCGCGCCATCGCAGCCCAATCATCGCCCTCGAGACGAAGCTCACGGTCGCCGGTCTCGGACTCGTCCTGATCACAGCCGCGGCCTGCGGCTCGAAGGGAGGCGAAGCCTCGACGCACGGCTCTACGGGCGCGGGGGCCGGCACGAGCAGCGGAGGGGGCAGCTCGAGCGCTCCGAGCACGACGGGCGCGGGAGCCACCACGAGCGGCGGCTCCGGGACCTCGAGCGGCACGGCGGGGAGCGGCCAGGGCACGACGACGACCGGCACCACGACAGGCCCGAGCTCGAGCAGCGGGACGGGCGGTTCGAGCAGCGGCTCGATGCCGAACGGCAACCCGGACGGGTCGTGCTCGACCGGCGTCCCGGCGGAGGGCAAGCCCGCCGACACCTCGAAGCCGACCACGGTCGTCGGCACGGGCACGGCGGCGAGCTGCACGTTCGCGGCGCTCGACGCGGCCGTGAAGAAGGGCGGCACCATCACCTTCGACTGCGGCCCCGCCCCCGTGACCATCCCGGTGACGGCGACGCTCGCGCCGCCGACCACCAACGCCTACGCCAACGACCCGCCGATCCAGATCGTCATCGACGGCGGCAACCTGATCACGCTCGACGGGGGCAACGGCGTCCAGATCCTCTCGTGGATCCACGCCGGGAGCTTTCAGAAGAACGACGACACGCTCACGCTGCAGCACATCAGCCTCGTGAACGGCAAGGCCACGCCAACGCAGGCCATCCCCCCCTGCCCGCCGGCGAACGGGATCTCCAACACCATGTGCTCCACCGGCTTCGACGACGGCGAGGGCGGCGCCATCGACGTGCGGGACGGGAGCCTGCGCATCATCGACTGCTACTTCGGAGACAACCAGGCGGCGCTGCTCGGCCCCGACACGGGCGGCGGTGCCATCTACGTGCAGGCGGCGAAGAACCCCTCGTACATCGTGGAGAGCACCTTCCACGGCAACAAGGCGAGCAACGCGGGGGCCGTCGGGATGCTGTGGGCGGGCGCCTTCATCATCAACAGCCTCTTCGACGGCAACAGCGCCGTGGGCACGGGCGCCAACGACGACCAACCGTCCATGTGCACGTGCATGAACAACGGGCAGAACCAGACCGGCTCCGGCGGCAACGGCGGCGCGATCTACAAGGACGGCGGCGACGGCGCGCCCCTGACGATCTGCGGCACGCAGATCCGCGGCAGCTCGGCGAACGAGTTCGGCTCGGCGGTGTTCCTGACCGCCGATGGATCCAGCGCGGAGCTCATCCTTCAGGACTCGCTCCTCACCGGCAACGCGAGCCCCATCACGTACTGGAACTGGTGCCTCGGCGTCTCGACGGACAACCCCCACGCGGCGGGCTCGACCACCTGCTCGCCGTCGCCGGTCGATACGACGTTCTGCGACGCGATGGGCAAGAGCTGCACGATGACCTGTAGCTCGTAGGCGAGCCCAGGACTCCTCGACCTCGGATCCAGGCCGAGCGCGGCGAGCTCGGATCGGAAGCGACCCGACCACGCCCATGCTACGGAGCCCTCATGCCCGAGGCGCGCCTCATCACGATCCCCTTCAGCCACTTCTGCGAGAAGGCGCGCTGGGCGCTCGACGCCACGGGCCTGCCCTACCGCGAGGAGCCGCACGCGCCCGTGGCGCACCTCCTCGCGACGCGCGCGGTCGGCGGGAAGTCCGTCCCCGTCCTCGTGCAGGACGGGGCCGTGCTCCGCGACTCCACGGACATCGCGCTCCACGCGGACGCGCTCGCGTCGCCGGGGCGCCGCCTGGTGCCGACCGAGGGCGACGCGCGGGCGCGCGTGCTCTCGATCGAGCAGGACCTCGACGAGACGCTCGGCATCGACGCCCGCCTCCTCGTCTACTGGCACGCGCTCGGCGAGGACGTCGCGGCGCGCGCGTTCGCCGAGCGGGTGCTGCGCGTGCGCTCGGCGGCCCTGCGGCGCGTGGTCGGGCCGCTCTTCCGGGCGCTCATCTTCCGCAACTACCGCGTGAGCCGGGAGACCGCGGCGCGGGCGGAGGCGCGGGTCCGCGCGACGTTCGCGAGGCTCGGGGAGGCGGCGCGTGATGGCGGCTACCTCGTCGGGGAGCGGTTCACGCTGGCCGACCTGACGTTCGCGGCGCTCGCGGCGCCCCTGCTCGGGCCGCCCGAGCACCCGGTCATGGGGCGCCTGGCGGGGAAGCTGCCGCCGGGGATCGCTCCGCTCAGCGCCGAGCTGCGCGACACGCCCGCCGGGCGGCACGCGCTCCGCGTCTACCGCGATCACCGCCGAGCCGCCGTCGCGGCTCCATCTTCATCGCAAGGAGGCGCGCCCGTACCCTCTCCGCCGTGACCGGGCGGAGGGAGCGAGGTTTCCGTGTAGAGTGGCCCGATGCCCGCGTCGCGCCCAGCCGTCCTCGCGCCCCTGGCGCTGGCCGCGACGCTCGCCGGCTGCGTCCCGCCCTCCGTGGGCATCCGCAGGCGGCGCACGGGGATCAGCGCACGAAGTCGCTGTGGAAGGTCACCCGAGCCGAGAACGAGACGACGAAGCCGAGCACCGCGAGCACCATCGTCGCGCACAGGAACGGGTGGTTCGCGGCGAACACCGCGAGCGGGCGCAGGCGCCGGAGCCGCCCGTCGAAGAAACCGACGGGCACGGGGGGCGCAGGGCGCTCCACCCACCGGAGGAGCTCGGACCGAGAATCCGGGCGCGTGACGACGAGGCGGCGCCGTGGCTGCGCGGGGCCCGCCGGTGGGAATCCGCGCACGGTAGGGGGACACGGGGGCGCGCACGCGCGGGGGTGGGAACGCCGCCGGCGCGCGGCGCGGCATCGTATTCTCCGGGAAGCTCGCGGTCGCCCACGGCTCCGAGCGTAGCCGAGGTCGGGCGGGGGCGCCCGTCGCCGGCGCCGTTCGCGCGGTCGCGTAGCACCTCGAGCCGGCTCGTACGTAACAGGACTGGCCATGCGCCCGCCCTTGCTCCTCGCCTGCGCCGCCCTCGCGCTCTCCGCGTGCGGATCGCAGCCGGCGCCGGTCCCGACCCCCGAGCCCCCCGTCGTCGTGCTCGCCCCCGCGCCCAGCGCGGCGGCGCCGGCGCCTCCGAGCACCGCGCCCACACCGGGAGGCGCGGCTCCCCCCGTGGCGACGGCGCGCCCGAGCGGGCGCGCCCCCTCCTGCCGCGTCGTGGTCGGGAAGCTCCTTGGCGCCGAGCGGTTCAGTGGCCCCGGGCCGATCAGCCCCGCCATGCGGGCCCAGCTCGACGCGGATCCCGCCTTCGCGCGCGCCTACTGGGGCATCTCCCACGGCGATCAGCACATCCAGTGCCGCTACCGCGTCCAGATCGACGGCGCTTCCTACGCCTACACGTACATCGTGGGCAACACCTGGGGGCACTACGACGTGGACCACTGCAAGGTCGTCCGCGAGGACGTCGCGAAGCAGATCCGCCAGGTGACGCGGGGCTGCACGGATCTGGCGGGCGGAGCGTACTACGGCTACGTCTTCACCCCGCTTCCGTGAGAGGCGCGCGGCCCCGCTCGTTCGTTCGAGAGCCCGCCCCATCGTGCCCCGGCACCGCCCCTCCGTCTCGGCGTCCCGTCCGCGTTTTCCAGGCGCCGGCAGGCGAGCAGGGCGCGTCGACGTAGAAGGATTCCTCGCGTCCGGAACGAGATGCTTTGCAGCAGGGCGCTGCACGATGCATGTCCTCGTGGCACGGGCGACGGAACCAACGGCGCCCGCCGACCTCGAGACCCCGCGAGCAGCACAGCACGCATCCTCCGTTACGAAGGGCGCCGGACGCATGGCAGAGAACGAGCAGCAGGAGAGAGCATCGAAACGCAAGCGCGCGGCCGCGACCAAGCGTTCGCCGTGGGGAACGGTCCTCCCGGCCGTGGCGCTGGCCGCCGGGGGTCTCGGGGGCTGGTTCGCGCGGGGTGCGCTCCCGAAGGCCGACGTGAGCATCAAGGCGGAGCCGGCCGCTTCGGTGGCGGCCGCGGGCGCCGACCCCTGCACGGAGTGGTCGAGCGAGATCTGCAAGCGCACCGGCGAGACGTCGGAGGGCTGCACCAAGGCGAAGGCGGCGGCCTCGGTCCTCCCCGGCTCCGCGTGCACCACGGCGAAGGCGGATCTCGCGGGCACCGTCGCGAAGATGAAGGCGGCGCACGCGTCGTGCGACACGCTCGTCCAGAAGCTGTGCGCCGACCTCGGCGACAAGAGCAAGACGTGCGCGATGGTCCGCGAGAAGACGCCGAGCTTCCCGGCCGATCGCTGCAAGGAGATGCTCGACAACTACGACGGGGTCATCGCCGAGCTCCGGGACGTGGAGGCGGACGACGCGCCCATCTCGGCCGACCTCGCGAAACGCCATGCGAGCGGTGACGCGCCCGCCTTCGGGCCCGCGGACGCCAGGCTCACCGTGGTGGAGTACTCCGACTTCCAGTGCCCGTTCTGCGGCCGCGCGGCCGGCGTCGTCGGAAAGCTCAAGGAGAAGTACGGCACGAAGATCCGCTTCGTGTTCCGCCAGTTCCCGCTGGAGATGCACCAGAACGCCGAGCTCGCGGCCGAGGCGGCGCTCGCGGCCCACGCGCAGGGCAAGTTCTGGCCGTTCCACGACCTGCTCTTCCAGAACCAGCGGGAGCTCGAGAGGCCTTCGCTCGAGAAGTACGCGGCGCAGGCGGGGCTCGACATGACGAAGTTCAAGAAGGCCCTCGACGAGCACACCTACGAGAGCGCCGTGAAGTCCGACATGAAGCTCGCCACGGAGGCCCACGTCGCGGGCACGCCGTCGATGTTCATCGGGACCGATTGGGTCGAGAACCCCACCGACTTCGACTCGCTCTCGCAGGACATCGACAAGAGGCTCGCCCTCGTCAAACCCGGTGCCGGCGAAGGCAAGCCCCGCTAGAGGGCTACCCTGCGACCCCCGCGATCCCCGAGGGATGGCCGGGGTCCTTAGGGAGTGGGGCAACAGGGACCCGCTGCCCCCAAAAAGCGAACGGCCGCCGGCCCGGCTTTTTGCATTGCCGGGCGGCGGCCGCGCGCCGAGGGCCCCCCGAGGAGGGGCCCTCGCTCTGGTTGTCGCTCTCCGCCGATCATCCCCTCACGGGAACGTGACGGTCGCCGGCGCGGACCAGTCGGACTGCTGCCCTCGGTACACGAGGGCGAACTGGACCAGCACCGTCGTACCGGGCTGACCGGACAGCTTGCGCTGCTTGCCGTTGCCCGGCAGCGGCTCGAACACGCTGGTCGGCGTGATCGGGCTCGACGTCGTGAACCGCGCGACGTACCGGTACCGGGTCTGCCCCAGCTCGTGCACCGAGACGCGCGCGGCTCCCGACCCCTTCTTGCCCGGCTTGACGTCGAGCTGCTCGGGCGGGACCAGCGGCGGGGCCGGCGGCTTGCCGGTGTACGCCGTGAACGCCATGCTCGTGAGATCGCTCTCGTTCGTCGCGGCGTTCTGGGCCAGCGTCCGCAAGAGCACGAGGCTCTTGTTGCTCGCTGCCTGCGCGTTGGAAGCCGTGGCGGTGTCGAGCGCGTGCTGCTTTGCGCTCTGCGCCGCCGCCTGGCGCGCCGTGACGAACGCGGAGAAGGTCTTCCCCACGTTCGTCACCGCGGCCTGGATGGTCGGATCCGAGTAGAGCGGGCTTTGCGGGCCCATCTTCTGGATCGCCATCACGAGCTTCTCCCTCGCCGTGTCGTCGGCGTTCAACGCGTTGAGGTCCAGAAGGACGTGGAAGTCGTTCGTCGGTTGTTTGGCCATTGCTTTTCACCACCTTCCTGGGCTGAACGGCATGACGGGTTCCCAGGCCCAGCCGAAATGCGGCGCAGCCCCACGCTGGAGCTCGAAGGGATCCCGGCGACGCGGCCCGCATGGCCGCCGCCGGGGCGCCTGCCTTCCCTTCTCCTGTACGTCCTCGGTCGGCGGGCGTGCCCGGACCGCCCGGTCCGGGTCGCGCCTTTCGTCCTCGCTCGTCTTCTTTGTCGCTCCAGCCGCGAAGATTTCTCACCCTCGAGAAACTTTTTTCGCCTCCGGCCCCGGGCCGGCGCATCCGCGACCTGCGCCCTGTATAACCGGCACTTTGGGCCGATCCGTCAGACGGCCATGTACGATTTTTTCTTCGCGGGCGGCCGTGTAGGTGCAGCACCCCGGTTGCCGGACCGGGTGCGCATGGTCCTGCGCCGCAGCTCCGTGGTGCTGCGCCGCAGCTCCGTCGTCCTGCGCCGCTCCCCCGCAGGGCTGCGCCGTTTCCCGGCGGGTATTGCCAAGGACCCGAAGGTCCTGCACAAAGACCCGAAGGTCATCGTCCACGACCGAGAGGACGCGGAGCATTCCCCGAACGTCCCGCGACGATCCCCGCCAGGGGTGAAGCTGCACGCCGCAGTGCTGCGCCGCAGCGCGCGAAGCGTCGGCGATGCTCCTCGCGTCCTCGGCGATGCTCCTCGGGTCCTCGGCGATGTCCTGCGCGTCGTCGGCGATGCTCCTCGGGTCCTCGGCGATGTCCTGCGCGTCGTCGGCGATGCTCCTCGGGTCGTCGGCGATACCCCGCGGTCCGTCGAGCAGGTTCCGAAGAGACCGAGCCGGATCTCGACGTCGGCGACGACGGACGACGCGAAGCTGCGCCGCAGCGCGCGAAGCGCCGGCGAAGCCGTTCGAGTCTTCGGCGATTCCCTGCGGGTCCTCGGCGACGGTCCGCGGGTCTTCGGCGATGCTCCGCGCGTCTTCGGCGATGCCCTTCGGGGCCTCGGCGATGCTCCGCGGGTCCTTTGCAATGACGTCCGGGTCCTTTGCAATGACGTGCGGGTCTCTTGCAATGACGTGCGGCTCCTCGGCGACACCCCTCGGGTCATCGGCGATGCACCCCGGATCTTCGGCGATGCCCCCCGGGTCTTCGGCCATGCCGTTCGGGTCTTTGGCGATGCCCTTCGCAGCGTGGGCGATGACCCGAGGGGTCTTCGAGGTCCCTCTTCGATGTTTCACGACGCCCTGCCGGGAACGGTCGACGACGCCCAGGAGATGGAGAGCGCCGCGCGGGGGAGGACCAACGCCCAGCTCGCTCTGCACGACGACCGCGGGGGCGTCGTGCGCGACGCGCGGGGGATGGTGAAGGGGCCATGGGGCACGGAGAAGGACCTCGGGGAAACGCAGCGCGACACTCGGGGCATCGCCGACGGTGCGCGGGGCGTGGACGATGGCGTGCCGGCGATGGACGACGGCGCCGCGGGCGCGGAGAGGGCGCCGCGGTCCATGTATAAGGAGGGACGGGGCGCGGAGACGGCGCCCGCGCGGCACTGAGGGCTGCCCCCCAGATCCTACGCCCGGAAGGAGGAAAACCGCCGGGCCCGGTGTACGCTGGTCCACCTCGGGCGGCCCGTGCGGGCCCGTCTCCGAGTGGAGGACGCATGCTTTCCCAGCTTCGGCTCGCTTTGCTTCTCTCGGCCCTCGTCCCCGCCGCGTTCGCCGCGTGCGGCGGCAACGTGATCCTCGACTCCCAGCCCGGCAGCGCGGGCGGCGCGGGCGGGACGACCACGAACGGGGTCGCCGGCTCCACCACTTCCCTCATGGCGACGTCGGGGGGTGGGTTCGGGGTGTCGGACGTCGGGACGGGCGGCTTCGGCACGACGGTCACCGCCGGCCCGGGCGGCTTCGGCGGGAACGGCACGACGGTCACCGCCGGCCCGGGCGGCTTCGGCGGGAACGGCACGACGGTCGCCGTCGCGTCGAGCAGCTCCGGCGGGAACGGCACGACGGTCGCCGTCGCGTCGAGCAGCTCCGGCACCTCGTCGAGCAGCACGGGGATCGCCTTCATGGGCAACTGCGGGGATCCGAGCGACGTCAAGATCCTCCAGAACCAGGTCATCTGGCCGCTCATCTACAAGTGCGCGGTCGCGAACCTGGGAAGCCTCGGCGGGGACGCGATGTGCCTCCAGGGCTCGGGCTTCACGCAGGGGTGCTCGCAGTGCCTCGCCAACTACACCCTGTGCGGCGAGCATTTCTGCCAGGGCCAGTGCGCGGGCGGGCAGGACGACCCGACGTGCAGGACCTGCCTCGACCAGCAGTGCAACGGCTTGTTCATGGACTGCGGCGGCGGCGTGGACCCCGGGGCCGACCAATGCTCGAGCCTGATCTCGGCGTGGGTGCAAGGCTTCCCCGCCGAGGGCTTCGCCACCAACGCGGCCTACGCGGCGTACCAGCAGCTCGAGCAGTGCGCCTGCCAGACGCCGAAGCCCGGCGGCTGCGAGACCGTCTGCGACGACGCCTTCTCCAACGGCCCGCCCGACTTCTGCAACGGAGCGGTGATCAGCGGGGCCTGCATGAATTGCCTCGGCAGCACCTGCGCGGGCCCGCTCGCGACCTGCCAGCAGAACTGATCCGACGCCGGCCCGCGCGGGGAAGGCGCGCAGGCCGTCCCCGGTCGTGACGCCCTCCTCCCCCTGGCACTTGATTGGCCTCTGGATTGGACGCAATGTTGGGCACCTTGCCGGTGCCGCGTCGCCCCTCTTCACCCGAAGGACGAAGACGCTCGTGGCCCCGCTGGGCGGGGCTCGCGGCGATCACCGTGGCGTCGCTCGCCGCCTCGACCCCCGCGAGGGCCGCCGGCGGGGATCGCGTGGTCCTGCGCTGGTCGGCGCCCGAGGGATGCCCCGACGGGTCGTGGATCACGCACGAGGTCGACCGGATCCTCGGGGACGAGTCGCCGCGCCCCGCCGTCCCGCTCGACGTATCGGCGACCGTCACCACCGGCGCGGACGTCAATTTCAAGGTCCGGCTCGAGACGCAGGGCAAGGGCGGCGCGCGCGTCCGCGAGCTCCGGGGCGAATCCTGCAACGCCGTCGCCGACGCGACCGCGCTCCTGATCGCCCTCATGATCGATCCCGCCGCGGTCGCGCGCGCTTCGAAACCGGCTCCGCCTCCGCCCGCCGCCCCCGCTCCCCTGCCGCCCGCGCCTCCGCCGCCCCCCACTCCCGCACCCCCGCCGCGCGTCGTTCCCCCGCCGCCTCCCGCTCCGGCGCCGCCTTCGCTGCCCGTCAGCGCCGCCCATGCAGACGCGGCGCCGGAGCGTCCCCGCCGACCCCCTTTCGGCCTGCAAGCCTGGGCCGCGGCGGACGCGGGATCGCTCCCCGGGGTCTCCTTCGCCGCGGGAGGCGAGGCGGCGGTGCTGGTCGGGGCGTTCCGGGTCGAGCTGGGGGGCGGGGTCTGGGTGGACCGGCCCGCGACGCTCGCGCAGATGCCGAACGCCGGAGGAGAGGTGGGGCTGGCCCTCGGGTGGGCGGGTGCGTGCTGGCTCGCGCTCCGGAGCACGAAGGTCCAGATCGGGCCGTGCCTCGGGCAGGAGCTCGGCAGGCTCCACGCCGACGGGTTCGGGGTGACGTCGACGGGCAGCGGGAGCGCGCTGTGGTCGGCCCTGCGCGCCGGTGGACTCCTCGCCTGGTCCCCCGTGCCCCGGATCGCCGGGGTGATCCGCCTCGACGCCGCGGTCCCCTTCGCGCGGCCGACCTTCACCGTCGACGGCCTGGGCGCGGTCTTCCGGAGCTCTCCGGTGGTCGGCAGGGCGACGACCGGGGTGGAGGTCCGCTTCTGACAAACGGATGGAACGCCGTGCCGTCAGGCCGGCGTTCCATTTTCGATCACGGGACGCTCCGGGTCCGGCCATTCTATCGGCGGTGCTCTCCGTCTCCCGCGACTCCGCTGCGACCCGGACCTCCGCGGCCTCGGCCCCGATGGGGCTGGACGCCGCGACGGGCGGCGGCGAGACGGCCGAGGGCCTCCCCTCGTTCGAGGAGGTCTACGACCAGTGCTTCGAGCTGGCCTGGCGCAACCTCCGCCGCCTCGGCGTCCCCGAGGCGCAGGTCGACGACGCGGTGCAGGACGTCTTCCTGATCGTCCACCGGCGGCTCGGCGACCTCCACGGCCGGGCCTCCCTGCGGGCGTGGGTCTGCGGCATCGTGACACGGGTCGCCAGCGACCACCGGCGCGCGATCCGGCGCAAGAGCGCCCAGGCCGACCCGTCGGTGGACACGGACACGCTCCCCGACCCGCGCGGGCGGGATCCCTACGACAGCGCGCTGCGCGGGGAGGGCGTGCGGCGCTTGCACCGGCTGCTCGACGCGCTCGACGACGACAAGCGGGTGGTCTTCGTCCTCGCGGAGCTGGAGCAGATGAGCGCGCCGGAGATCGCCGAGGTGCTCGGGGAGAACGTCAATACCGTCTACGCCCGCCTCCGGGCCGCGCGGCAAGCGTTCGAGACGCTGGTCGCGCGGGAACAGGCGCGCGATGATTGGAGGCTCCGATGAGCGAGCTGGGCTCACAGGCGCGCGCCGTGGTGGAAGCCGGGCGCGCGGGCGACGATCCGACGCCCCACGACAAGGCGCGCATCCGCGCCGCGCTGATGGCCGCCGTCGCGGCCGGCGCGGCGGGGGCCGTCGCCGGTGAGGGCGCCGCGGCCGCGGCCACGGCCACGAAGGGCGCGGTGGTCGGGGCCACGAAGGGCACCGTGGCCGCGGGCGCGGTGCAGGTCTCGGCCTTCGGTGGGATTGTCAAGTCGGCCCTGGTCGGCGCGGCCGTCGCCGGTGTCTTCCTGACGGGCGTCGCGGTCACGTCGCACCGGGAGAGCGCGGCGCCCCCGCCGCACAGCCTCGCGACCGCGGGCACCGCGCCGGCCGCCCTGCCCCCGGCCGGCGACGCGGTGGCACCCGCCCCGCCGGCGCTCCCGACCCGCGTGGACCCGGCCCCCGCCTCGAAGCCCGCGGCCCGCGCTCCCGCGGCCCTCGTCCCGGCGGCCCCCGCCGCAGCATCGCCCGCGCACCCCACCGAGCCTCCTTACGATGGGGCCGCAAGCGGCCCCAAACCCCAGGCTCCTGCGGAGCCTACGGCGGCGGAGCCTGCCGGCCGCCCCCTCGACCGGCTCGAGGCCGAGACCCGCGACCTCGGCGAGGCCCACGCGGCCCTCAACGAAGGCAATCCGGCGCGGGCCCTCGCGCTCCTCGAGGAGCAGTCCTCGGCGTACGCCGACGGCCAGCTCCGCGAGGAGCGCGCGGCGGCCCGCGTCCTCGCCCTCTGCAAGCTCGGGCGCGCCGACGAGGCGCGCGCGCTCGCCGCCCGCTTCCTCGCGGAGAACCCGCGGTCCATGCTCGCCGACCGCGTCCGCGGCGCGTGCCCCGCCGGCGGTCCTCGCTGACGCTCGGCGCCGATCCGATTTCTTCACGGGTCCGCCGGCCGCCGGCCATCTCCACCAGCGCGACCCCGAGCACCTCGGTCCGGGCCCTCGCTCCCACGCCCCCTCCCACTCTCGAGGAAACTCAACATGAGCGTGTTCCGTGCTCCGCTCGTCAAAGCATCGCTGTCTTTCGCCGCGCTGCTCGCCCTCGCCCTCACGGGCGGCTGCAACAACGGCGACATCCCCATCGGGAGCGAGCAAGCCCCCGTTTCGTGCATGGCCCAGAGCGACTGCCCCGGCAGCGACGTCTGCGCGGTCGGGGTCTGCGCCCAGCCGTGCACGGCCGACTCCGAGTGCTCGCCCGGCCACATCTGCCTCGACGGTGGCTGTGTCTCACCTTCCGTGTGCGCGCACATGCGGTGCCACGGCCAGTGCGTCGACTTCGAGACCGACCCGAAAAACTGCGGCGCGTGCGGCGAGGTCTGCCCCTCCGGGGAGAGCTGCGTCGCCGGCGCCTGCACGGCCCCGAGCTGTACGGGGGCGATCTGCAACGGCAAGTGCACGGACACCAGGAGCGACCCGAGCAACTGCGGCGCGTGCGGCACCGTCTGCCCCTCCGGGGATAGCTGCGTCGAAGGCGTCTGCACGTCCTCCGCGTGCAAGGGGACGACCTGCAACGGCAAGTGCACGGACCTCACGAGCGACCCGAGCAACTGCGGCGAGTGCGGCGTCGCGTGCCCGGCCGGGGATAGCTGCGTCGCGGGCGCGTGCACCTCCTCCACGTGCAAGGGGGCGGTCTGCAACGGCAAGTGCGTGGACACCACGAGCGACCCGAGCAACTGCGGCGCGTGCGGCAGCGTCTGCCCGCCCGGGGACACCTGCGTCGAGGGCGCGTGCACGTCGTCCACGTGCACGGGGGCGCTCTGCAACGGCAAGTGCGTGAACACCACGAACGACCCGAACAACTGCGGCGAGTGCGGCACCGTCTGCGCCCCCGGCACCGACTGCCAGGCGAGCGTCTGCATCACCAAGTGCGACGGCGGCCCGGTGTGCGCGGCCGGGCAGTCGTGCTGCCCCTCCGGCTGCACGGCGACGGCCACCGACCCGAACAACTGCGGCGGGTGCGGCAACGTCTGCCCCTCCGGAGAAAGCTGCGTGCAAGGCCTCTGCACGACCTCCACGTGTACGGGCGCGATCTGCAACGGCAAGTGCACGGACCTCACGAGCGACCCGAACAACTGCGGCGGGTGCGGCACTGCCTGCCTGCCCGGGGACACCTGCGTCGAAGGCGCCTGCATGGCCTCCACGTGCACCGGGACGCTCTGCAGCGGCAAGTGCGTGGACCTCATGAGCGATCCGAACAACTGCGGCGAGTGCGGCGTCTCCTGCCTGCCCGGGGACACCTGCGTCGAAGGCGCCTGCATGGCCTCCACGTGCACCGGGACGCTCTGCAGCGGCAAGTGCGTGGAGCTGATGAGCGACCCGAACAACTGCGGCGGGTGCGGCAAGGTCTGTCCCGCCGGGGATAGCTGCATCAACGGCGCGTGCAGCTCCTCCGCGTGCACGGCGACGCTCTGCGACGGCTTCTGCACGGACCTCACGAACGACCCGAACAACTGCGGCGCTTGCGGCTCCGTCTGCCCGGCCGGAGATAGCTGCGTCTTCGGCACGTGCACCTTCACGTGCAATGGGGGGGCGATCTGCAACGGCTCCTGCACGGACCTCTCGAACGACCCGAACAACTGCGGCGCTTGCGGCTCCGTCTGCCTGGCCGGGACCAGCTGCGTGTTCGGCGCGTGCACGTCCACCACGTGCAACGGGACGGTCTGCAGCGGTCAGTGCGTGAACCTCGCGAGCGACCCGAGCAACTGCGGCGCGTGCGGTAACGTGTGCCCGGCCGGGGACACGTGCACGAACGCGGTCTGCACGAGCGGCGCGGCGGCCTGCGATCCGCTGTCGGGCGGCGGCTGCCAGGCCGGCTTCTCGTGCCAGATCAACATCCCCTACGAGAGCCCGGCGGACGTGATGTGCCGCCCCGCCGGGACCACGCCGCCGGACGCGGCTTGCAGCCCGTCGGCCCTCTGCGCGCCGGGCTCCGGGTGCGTCGCCGATGGGTCCTTCACGGGCGTGTGCCGGCAGTACTGCGAGCTCTCGGCGCCCAACTGCGCGGCCGGGGAGGTCTGCAAGAGCATCCTCGAATCCGACGATCGGCATCTGCGCGCCCTGACCGACCCCCACCCACGGGCCTCGAGCCCGTCGCCCGCCCCTTCTCCTGCAGGCCTCACCCCACCGGCCCCCCTCTCCCTCGAGTCGCGCTCTGCCTGCCCAAGCGCAGACGGCGAGGGAGAGGGGGAGGTACGTCTGCGTCTCCCCCCTCTCCCTGGTCGAGCTGCCCCTCCGGGAACCAGGCGTCGCAGCTCGGCGTCTCGCTGCAAGCGACCTTCGTCACGGCGGGCTCGCCCTCGTCCGGGCCGCGCAGGCAGGACTACGCCGCGCCCTCCACGCGCTGCGGGCCGCCGGCGGAGCGCGGATCCCGGCGGGCCGCGGACGGGCGGTCGAGCAGCGCGCAGAAGCAGGGGCGCACGACGTCCGCGAGCGCCTGGTCCGCGAGGGCGCGCGCCACGGGGGCGGTCAACCGCCCGTGCGCCTCGAAGAGGGCCATGTCGACGCCGGTGAGGTCGTCGCGCGTGGGCGGCGCGGGGTGAAAGCCCGCGAACGCACGGATCACGCGCTCGCGCACCTCGGGGCCGCCGGTGTCGAGCGCCCACGCGAGGAAGCGCCAGGCCAGCTCGGCGTGGCGGGTCTCGTCGGCGACGGTGATCTCGAGCACCTCGCGCACGGCGGGGTCGGTCGTACGAAGGAGCGACTCGTACGCCTGCACGGCCGCCACCGTCTCGCCGACGCACCCCTCGAGCGCCGCCTCGGCGGCGGCGGCCGCGAGGTCCGCCTCGACGTCCACCGCCCCGGTGATGGGCAATCCCGTCGGCTCGACGTCGCGACCGAGGTAGGCGGACGCGAGCGCGAGGCAGAGCTCGGCGTGGTGCACCTCGTCGACGCACGCCGCGTGCGTGTCGCGAACGAGATCGGCCGGCGCGCCGAGGGCGAGGAGCTGGATCGAGAAGCGGGAGAACGACGCGACCGACGCGTGCTCGAAGAGGCCGTCGCGCGCCCAGGCCTCGCCGAGCGCGCGGCGCGTGGCGGCGGGGAGCGCGGCCACCTCGGGCCGAGGGCCGCTCCGCCAGCTCCGACCGGGCCGGAGGTCCGCCTTCACGATGCCCTCGTCGAGGAAGAAGGTCCGCCCGACGTAGCAGGGGATCGGCGTCCCCTCGACGACGTAGCAGCAGTCGGTGCCGCCGTCGGTGTACGGGCCCGAGAGCACCTCCTGGATCTGGGGGCACAGCCCCTCGGTCCCGGGGCAGCCCGTGATGTACGCGGTCGTGCCGACGAGGCTCGCCGGCGCCGGGCAGGCGCCTGCGTCTTCCTCGTACGGGAAGCACGTCTGGACGGGACCGCACCCGCCGTCGGCCGGCGACGCGCCGGTCCCACCACCCACGCCCCCATCGATGGGCGCGCCGCCGCCCGCTCCCCCCGCGCCTCCGGCGGCGCCGACGCCTGTCGACGCGGTCGAGGCCGCCGTGGACGCGGCCCCGCCGTGCCCCGTGGAGCCGCTGGTCGCCGCCGCCGTATCGCTCACGATGTTGGAGGCGCACCCGCCGCCGGCGAGGTACGCGCCGAGCGATCCAGCGAAGAGCCAGCCGGCCGGTGGGACGCCGGCCCCGGCGGCACGGAGGAGGCGAGCGAGCAGCGCACGGCGATGGGTGATCCCTTGCATGGTCGACCCTCCCTGATGGGTGGAGCCAGAAGGGCAACAGAACGTCCGGCGGTGTCAAGCGCATCCTGCCCCACGGCGGGCGGCCCGTGGGCTGGTGCGCGCTCGGACCGCGCAGCGACTTCCCACTCACCGAGACCGAGCGCTCGTACGCGCCGACACCGCGAGCAGTCTCCGCGCGCGCCGTCGCGCGCGACGCACCGTGTCGGCCCACGCGCCGTCCGCCACGGCCTGCGTGATCCGCCCGTGGGCCCGCGCCGCGCGCGCATCGGCGTCGCGCTCGGGATCCCCGCGCGGGGGCTCGGGCGCCGGGCCGCGGATCGCCTCGGCGATCGCGTCGCCCACCTCCGACCCGCCCGCGGCGAGGCCGTACGCGATCACCGACCAGGCGAGATCGGCGTGGCGCGCCTCGTCGCGCGCAATCGCCGAGAGCGCGGCGCGGGACGAGGGATCCTCCGCGCCCGCGGCGGCCGTCGCCGCGCGCGCCGAGGCGGCGCCCTCACCCAGGCAGCCGTCGATCCACGCTTCGCGCACCATGTCGAGGAGCGCCTCGCGCCGATCGAGGGCCGCGGGCGGAGGGGGCGGGAGAAGGACGGGGAGCGCCGCCTCGCCCGAGAGGGCGGAGGCGAGCTCGGCGCAGAGGAAGGTGTGGCGGATCTCGTCGCCGACGGCCTCGATGGCGCGAGCGACCAGCGGGGGCGGGGCGCCGGCCGCGTCGAGATCGCGGGCGAGCGCGAGGAAGGCCGGCACGGAGGCGCACTCCATGCGCGCGTCCTCGAGCCAGGCACCGGCGAGGGCGGCACGCGTGGCGGCGTCGAGCCGTGCGTGGCGGCGGGGCCGCGGGCGGCCGCGGACCACGGCGGGGAGCACGGGGCGGCCGGCGACGCGCAGCGGGCGGCCGGTGACGCAGAGCGCGGTGGCGCCGATGCCGAAGGGCGGGGCGAAGGCGAAGGCTGCGCCGACGATCCCCTCGGGCTGCACGACCGGGCTGGCCACGGGGATCACGAGGCGCATCGGGACCTCGATCGCGGCCGGAAGAATGGCCGTGTAAGGGACGATGCCGATCTGGAGACCGTGCTCGCCGGGGTGCAGGTCGTCGTAGCGCGTGTGGTAGGTCCACCCGAGCTCGCCGTCGACCGCGAAGACCGGGCCGAAGACGTCGCCGCCGCCCTGGGCGCCGGCGCCGAAGCGCCAGTGGGAGAAGTTGAGCCAGGTGACCTGCGCGTAGGGGCCGGCCCCGAGGTAGTTCCCGCTGCACGCGTCGACGTGGGTCGTGCCCGTGACGCGGACGTCGAGGCCGAGGCCGAAGGTGAGCTTCTGGCCGAAGTTCGCGGTGAACGAGATCCCGGCCGAGGGGACGATGGGTCCGTTGAGCTGGGCGCCCGCGGTAGCCGGCGCGGCCACGGCGGCGGCGGCGCCGAGCGCGGCGAGGGTGCGGGGGAGCGATCGAGAAGGAAGAGGCATGGAAACTCCGTGGGAGGGAAGAGAACGACGGAGAAGTAGCGCCGAGCATAGCAGGCGGCGGGGGATACGCGCGCGATACGCCTTGCGCCCCCCGGGGCCGCGATGTCAGAGAGCAGCAGAAGCCATTCCAAGCAACGACCGTCCGGCCAAGGTCATCCCCTTCGGGAAGCGAGACGCAAGCCGCGCGCACGGACGCGAAGAAGCTGCGCGTCGTGCGCTGGGTCTCGGGCGTTGCAGGGACGGCCTCTCGGTTGCAAGGCCGTACGTCAATCCACGACGCCGTCGTTTCGTAACGGAGGACCCCTGTCGCCATGCCCGAGAACGTGCCCCCGACCGCTCCCCGCCCGCCGACCGTGCGTGGGGAGCACTTCTGGCGCTGGATCCTCCCGCTGATCGTCGTGCTCTCGCTCTGGGCCTGGCAGCGCGTCGACACCGGCGGAGTGGACGGCGTCGAGATCGCGTACTCGCAGGCCTACTCCTTCATCGCCGCGGACAAAGTCGATCGCGTCACGCTGATCGGCGCGGAGGTGCGCGGGCAGCTCAAGGAGGCGGAGGCGCTCGACGGCAGGAACACGCAGCGGTTCCGCGCCGTGCTGCCTGCGCAGCCGGATCCCACGCTGCTCCCCCTCCTCCGCGAGCACAAGGTCACGGTGGTCGTGAAGAGCGAGGAGCAGCCCTTTGCGGTGCGCGTGCTCCTCTCGCTCCTGCCGTGGGCGCTGATCTTCGGGGGCTGGGTGTGGCTCTCGCGCCGCGCGGAGCGCACGATGGGCGCTGGAGGAGGGTTGTTCGCAGGCATGACGAAGGGGCGCACCCACCGCTTCTCCGAGGAGACGGACGTCAAGGTCCGCTTCGACGACGTCGCGGGGCTCGCCTCCGCGAAGCGCGACCTGCGTGAGGTGGTCGAGTTCCTCCGCGAGCCGGTGCGCTTCCAGCGCCTCGGAGCGCACGTGCCGCGCGGGGTCCTCCTCGTCGGGCCGCCGGGCACGGGAAAGACGCTGCTCGCCAGGGCGGTCGCGGGAGAGGCGGGGGTGCCGTTCTTCTCGATCAACGGATCCGAGTTCATCGAGCTCTTCGTGGGCGTCGGCGCCTCGCGCGTGCGCGAGCTCTTCGAGCTGGCGAAGAAGAGCGCGCCGGCGATCGTCTTCATCGACGAGATCGACGCCGTGGGGCGCTCCCGCGGCACGGGCCTCGGCGGCGGCCACGACGAGCGCGAGCAGACCCTGAACCAGCTCCTCTCGGAGATGGACGGATTCGCCCGCAACAATCTCACCGTGGTGCTCGCCGCCACGAACCGGCCCGACGTCCTCGACAGCGCGCTGCTCCGGCCCGGTCGCTTCGACCGGCGCGTCCTCATCGATCGCCCCGAGCGCGCCGCGCGCAAGGCCATCCTCGAGGTGCACACCCGCAACAAGCCCCTCGGCGCCGACGTGAGCCTCGAGGCGCTCGCGGCGGCGACGCCCGGCTTTTCCGGCGCAGATCTCGCCAACCTCGTCAACGAGGCGGCGATCCTGGCCACGCGGCGCGGCGCCTTGGCCATCGGCGCGCAGGACTTCTCGAGCGCACAGGACAAGATCGAGGTGGGTGACCCCCGCGAGACGCCGCTCTCGCCGGCGGAGCGGCAGCGGATCGCCGTGCACGAGTCGGGGCACGCGCTCGTCGCCCACCTCTCGCCGCACGCCGAGCCCGTGAACCGGGTCACCATCATCCCGCGCGGCATGACGCTGGGTTCGACGCGGCAGATCCCGGGGGAGGACAAGCACGTCGTGACCCGCTCCGAGCTCGCGGAGCGCCTGCGCGTGCTGCTCGGCGGATACGCGGCGGAGCAGACGATCCTGGGGGAGACGTCCTCGGGCGCGGAGAACGATCTGCGCCGGGCGACCGAGATCGCGTACAACATGGTCGCGCACTACGGGATGAGCGACGCGGTGGGCCCGGTCTTCTACGAGCACCACGTCGAGCACCCCTTCCTCGGCCAGCGGCTGGCGTCGGACAACACCCTGGGCGACGCCGCCTCGAACCTGGTGGACACCGAGGTCCAGCGCGCGCTCGCCGCCGCCGCCGCCGAAGCGAAGGCCCTCGTCGCCCGGCACCGGCCCAGGCTCGAGCGCCTGGTGGCGGCGCTCGTCGAGCACGAGACCGTGGAGCAGGAGGAGCTCCGGCGCCTCCTCTCGGACGCGACCGCCTGAGGCGTCTCTTCCTCGGCTCGGTCGCCGAGCGCGTCTCGCACCTGGCGCGCTGCCCGGTCTGGATCCTCCGCCCCAGGGACCATTCGACGGAAGATCGCGTTCCGGAGATCGAGCCAGTGTGTCCGGCGTGCCTCGAGATCCGTCGCGCGACAGGCGACGACAAGGCCTGGTGCGAGGCGCCCACGTCGACGGGCCGGGGAGCGATGGCGCTCGGAACGGTTCTTGCCAGGAGTCCTCCACAGGAGGTGACCATGAACGAGATCGCCGTCCACGCGAAAGACGTGCAGCCCCCAACCCCTCTGGCAGAGGAGGCGCTGATCCTCGCCCGGCGGCTCGGCGATCAGCTGGCGCGGTCGGGCCAGAGCGCTCACGAACTGCGCCTGGCGAGGGCGCTGATGTTGGACGTGATCGAGCTGCTCGAGGCGTCGATCTCGATCTGAAGGTCCCGCGAGCGCTCGCCATGACCGCGCCCGGCCTCACCAGGAGGCTCCGCCTCGTGCGCGTCGCCGCGGGCACCTGCAAGGACTGCGGCGCGCGCGCCCTCGTCTGTCCCGTTGGCCTCGACCCGCGGCGCCCGACGAAGCCGAAGGACGATATCGGCGGCCTCGCCATCGACGGCTTCCCCGCGCGAAACCACCGCCTCACCTGCGGCGAGCGCGTCCGTGCGTGCGAGAACCAGCTCCGCGGGGAGGGGCTGGCGGCCGTGCCCCTCCGCCTGTCGCCGCGAACGACGAGCCGATCAGGATCTCGCGATGCCCGCGCGCGACGAGCGCAAGCGCTGCGCGGCGCGCGCAACGCGCAGCGCCCGCAAAGGCCCTGAGCGCCGATTTCCCCGCTGCGTCTCTGCTGGCACGACGGCTGCTACGGCGCCGGGTGACCGTCGTACCCAATCCAGAGCTGCGTAGGAGGTCATCATGAACATCGTTCGTCGTTCCGCGCCCTCTGCCATGACAAGCGCCGCAGACTGGGATCCGTTCCGGGCCATGCGGGAGGTGATGCACTGGGACCCCTTCCGCGAGATGAGCCCGCTCGTCGCGCAGGAGAGGGTCCTCTTCATGCCCGACGTCGACGTGAAGGAGACGCCGAGCGCCTATGTCTTCAAGGCCGACCTCCCCGGCATGAAGGAGAAGGACGTCGAGGTCTCGTGCACCGGCAACCGCCTCACGATCAGCGGCAAGCGAGAAGAGGAGCGGCGCGAGGAGAAGGCGACGTACTTCGCCTCCGAGCGGCTGCACGGGGCGTTCACGCGCGCGTTCACCTTGCCCTCGGGCGTGGACGCGGAGCACGCCAGCGCCGAGCTCAAGGACGGCGTGCTCACGATCTCCGTGCCCAAGACGGCCTCCGTGCAGCCGCGGAAGATCCCTGTCGGCGGGAGCGCGGAGAAGCCTCAGGCGAAGGCGTGATGGCCTGCTCGGGACCGGAGCTTCGCCGATCGCCTCCGCTCACCGAGCGCGAGATCCACGATCGCGTCGATCCCCATCCGCCCCGGTCCCACCTGCCCGACGTCATCCTCGGCGGCCAGGACGGCCTCGTGAACATGCTCGGCGTCATCCTCGGCGTGGCCGCCGCCACGAGCGAGGTGCGCGCCGTGCTCGCCGCGGGGCTGGCCGCCACCTTCTCACAAGCCGTATCGATGGCGGCGGTCGCGTACTCGTCGAAGCGTGCAGAAGAGGAGACGTACAGCGGCGAGGAAGAGCGCGAGCGCCGCCACATCCGGGCGGCGCCGACGCTCGAGCGCGAGGACGTACGGGAGATCTTCCGCAGGAAGGGCTTCGACGGAGCCATGCTCGAGCGGATCGTCGAGACCATCACCGCGAACGAGGATGTCTGGGTCTCCGTGATGATGACCGACGAGCACCACCTCTCGCCGGTGCCCAACGGTCAGCCCGTGCGCTCGGCGCTGGTCGTCGGTACCTCGTCGCTGGTCGGCTCGCTTCTGCCTCTGGTCCCGTTCGTCGCTTTCCCCATGCGAGCTGGGATGATCGTCGCGGCTGCCGTTTCAGCGTTGGCCCTCTTCGCGACCGGCGCATACAAAGGCATCCTCGCGGCGGACCGGCCCGCTCGCCGTGGCCTCGAGATGGCCGCCATCGGCCTCGTGAGCGCGGTCGTGGGGTATGCCGTCGGGACGCTCGTGAGCGAGTTGGTGTTGCGCTCGTGAGATGTCGGATATCGCGGCGGGCGCCCACGCCATGCACGGTGCGGTGAGACCGCCGGCTCTCGGCCCAGGAGGAGGCGCGGCACGCGCCGAATGGGCGCAGCTCCTGCGCGTCCTCACCGTGTGGCCTCTGTCGATGTCTGTGCAGAGAGTGCGTCGGACCGCATCGCTTGCGCCGCAGGTGGAACCTGCCGTGCCCATGAACCATCGAGTTGCGTCCAACAACAGCACAACCAGCTCTCCGGCACGGCCGCTGCAGCAAGTAGAGGGCGGCCGCCTGCCGGCCGACATCACGACCGCGAACGGAGAGCGCCGTGCTCGGCATCCTCAAGATTGCATACAAGCTGCTCGTCAACGACAAGGGCAAGTTCGCCGCGCTCTTGATGGGCGTCACGTTCTCCGTGTTCTTGATGATCCAGATGACCTCGATGTTCGCGGGGATGATGAAGAAGGCATCCTCCACGGTAGTGAACACGGGGGCGAAGATGTGGGTGATGGACCGCGCCGTCACCACCGTCGCGAACAGCATCCCCATGCCGGACAACGTGCTCGACTCCGTGCGCAGCATCCACGGCGTGCGCTACGCCGTCCCGTTCTACTCCGGGGCCGGCCTCGTCCGGCTCAAGAGCGGCGCGTACCAGGCGGTCACCGTGCTCGGGCTCGACGACACGAGCCTCTACGGCAGGCCCGAGGTAACTCCAAGGCAAGATCGAGGACATCTACGCCGAGAACGGCTTCGTGGTGATCGCGGACGAGGAGTACGGCAAGCTCGAGAATCCGCCCCTCGGCGCGACGTTCGAGATCAACGACAACCGCGGCGTCATCGTCGGCGTCGCGAAAGTGCCCGCGAGCGGGCTCTTCGGCATGCCGACGCTCTACACGACCTACAGCCGGGCCGTGCAGTACATCCCGTCGATGCGGTACACGATCTCGTACATCCTCGTCGAGCCGTCGAGCCCCGCGGCCATCCCCCACATCAAGGAGGAGGTGCGCGCGCTTGGATACGACGCCGTGACCGAGGACGAATTCATCGATCGTATCACGCAGTGGTACGTCTGGCACACCGGCATGGGGACGAACCTCCTCCTCATGACGGCCATCAGCTTCATCGTCGGCCTGTCCATCTCGGGTCAGACGTTCTACGCCTTCACCCTCGAGAACATCGACAAGTTCGGCGCGCTCAAGGCCATCGGCGCCAAGGGCCGGCAGCTCGTCCTGATGATCCTCTTTCAGGCGAGCGTCAGCTCGTTCGCGGGCTACGGCCTCGGCATCGGGCTCTGCGCCTCGCTCATCGCCCTCGCGAAGCTCAAGGTCCCCGACTACGCCTCCATCATCACCTACGACAACCTCGTGCTCGCCTTCGGCATGGTCCTGCTCATCGCCGCCTTCTCGAGCTACCTCGCGGTGCGGCGCGTGCTCAAGATCGAGCCATTCGACATCTTCCGAGGCTGACGATGGCACTCGCGGCAATCCGGGCCGAGGGCCTGTGCAAGTGGTTCGGCGAGGGCGAGGCGAGGACCTACGCGGTGAAAGAGGTCGGCTTCGAGGCCCGCTTCCACGAGATGCTCTACATCGTCGGCCCCTCCGGCAGCGGCAAGACGACGCTGCTCAGCATGATCTCCGGCGTCCTCCGCCCCGACGCGGGCAAGGTGATCGTCGAGGGCGTCGACCTCTGGACGCTCGGCGAGGACAAGATCGCCGAGTTTCGCCTCAATACGGTGGGCTTCGTCTTCCAGGACTACCACCTCTTCCCCCGTCTCACGACGGCCGAGAACGTCGCCGTCCCGCTCATCCTCAAGAAGCGCGACTGGAAGGAGTCCATCGAGGAGGCGAGGCGCACCCTCAACATCGTCGGCCTCCGGAGCCGGGCGGACCTGCCACCCCACAAGCTCAGCGGCGGCGAGCAGCAGCGTGTGGCGATCGCCCGCGCCATCGTTAGCCGCCCCGACATCCTGATCTTCGACGAACCAACGGCGTCGCTCGACGGCGACACGGGCCGCAAGATCGTCGAGTTCGTCAAGCAGAACGTCCTCTCGGAGCACCGCTGCATCGTCATCGTCACGCACGACGCCCGCATCTACGAGTACGCGGACCGCATCGTGAAGATGGAGGACGGCTGCCTCACCGCGATCGAAGGCGCCGCCCTGTCGGAAGGAGCCAGCCATGCGTAACAAGATCACCTTCGCGCTCGTGTTCGTGGGGATCGCGGTCGCGCTCATCAGCGCGTACGTGTACGCGGTCCCGAGCAAGCCTCTCCCGCCCGTCTTCAACCCCGCGCCCAACCCCTACGAGGCCGGGATCTACGCCAACGGGATCGTCGAGAGCGCGCAGTCCCACGGCGAGAACGTCAACATCTACCCCGAGGTGACCGGGGTCATCACCAGGATTTTGGTGTCGGAGGGCGACAGCGTGAAGCAGGGGACGCCGCTCCTCGTCATCGACGACACCGTCCAGCGCGCCACCGTGGATCAGCAGCGGTCGCAGGCCGACGCCGCGCTCGCCGTGCTGGAGGAGCTCAGGTCCCAGCCGCGCCGGGAGACCCTGGAGGTCGCCGCGGCGCAGGTGGAGGCGGCGTCGGCGGCCCTGAAGAGCGCCCAGGACCAGATGGACAAACAGCAGCGCTCGTTCGAGCTCGCCCCAGAGTCCGTGAGCAGGGACAGCCTCGACAACGCCGTCAACGCCTTCAAGGTTGCGAGGGCGAACCTCGCCGTCGTCACCAAGCAGTACGCGCTGACCCGCGCCGGCGCCTGGCTCTACGACATCAAGAACCAGGAGCGACAACACCAGGCGCTCGTGAAGGCCGCGGCCGCGTCGAGCGCGCTCCTCGACAAGTACACCATCAAGGCCCCCGCCGACGGCGTCGTCCTCTCGGTGCTCGCCGCGGTGGGCAGCTACATCTCGCCGCAGGGCGCGTACGACAGCTACACCCAGGGCTTCGGCCCCGTCATGGTCATGGGCGCCGAGGCCGGTCGACTCCACGTGCGCTGCTACATCGACGAGATCCTCATCCCGCGACTGCCCCCGCCGGACAAGATGCGCGCACAGATGTTCATCCGCGGGACGGACACGAAGATCCCTCTCACCTTCGTTCGCGTGCAACCTTACGTCTCGCCGAAGATCCAGCTCTCGAACCAGCGACTCGAGAAGGTGGATCTGCGCGTCCTTCCGATCATCTTCCAGTTCGAGCCGCCGCCGGGTGTCCGGCTCTACGCCGGCGAGCTCGTCGACGTCTACGTGGGGGAGAGCTGAAGAGCGGGCCCTTGCCATGAACACCACCCACGACCTCCGATTCGCCCTCGTCCCCGCGATCGCGCTCCTCGGCTGCGCCGTCGGGCCCGACTTCGTGCGGCCCGAGGAGCCCAAGGCGGCGCGCTACACCGCGGAGGCACCCAAGGCCACCGTGGAGGCTGGCGGACACGGGCAGCGCTTCGAGGAGGGCAGGAAGCTCACCGCCGATTGGTGGCGCCTCCTCGAGTGCCCGGCCCTCAGCGCCATCGTCGCCGAGACGCTCGCCAACAACCCGAGCCTCCAGGCCGCGCAGGCGAACCTCCGGCGGAGCCAGGACCTGCTCCGCGCCGGGTACGGAGTCTTCTTCCCCGACGTCGAGGCCGGCGCCGGCGTCAGCCGGCAGCAGACGAACCCCATCCAGCAAGGCTATTCACAGTCGGGCAGTGTCTTCAACCTGTTCACGCTATCGGCGAGCGTCAGCTACACCCTCGACATCTGGGGCGGTGACCGCAGACAGATCGAAGCGCTCGCCGCCCAGGTCGACGCGCAGCGCTACGCGATGATCGGCGCTACCATCACCCTCACGGGGAACGCCGTGAACACGGTCATCGCGCGCGCCGCCTACCAGGAACAACTGCGCGCAACCGAGGACCTGATCCGCTTCGAGAAGGAGCAGGTCCGCATCGGCGAGGCGCAGGCACGCGCCGGCACGGTGCCGTACGCCAACGTGCTGAGCCTCAAGAGCCAGCTCGCCGCGACCGAAGCGTTGCTCCCGCCGCTCCGGCTCAGGATCGACCAGGCCGACCACCTCCTCGCCGCCCTCGCGGGTCGGTCGCCTGGAGAGCGAGCGCCGGTCGCCATCGCGCTCGCGGACCTCAAGCTCCCTCGCGACGTCCCCGTCACGCTGCCATCGGAGCTTGTCCGCCGGCGCCCAGACATTCTGCTCGCGGAGGCCCAGCTCCACGCCGCCACCGCCGACATCGGCGTCGCGACCGCGGCGCTCTTTCCCAGCCTGACGCTGAGCGGCGGCTACGGCGCCGGCGGCTGCTCGGGCTGCACGAGCCTCGTGCCCGGCGCGACGGCGGGCGGCTTCCTCACGGGGAGCGGGTGGAACCTGGGCGCCGGGATCACGGCGCCAATCTTCCAGGGGGGGACGATGTGGTACCAGCGCAAGGCCGCGATCGACGCCCGCGAGCAGTCGCTCGCGCTCTATCGCCAGGCGGTCCTCTCCGCGTTCGAACAGGTCGCCGACACGCTCCGCGGGCTCACCCACGACGCCGAGGCGCTGAAGGCGCAGTCCAACGCGGTCGACACGGCGAAGGAGGCATTGGAGCTGGTGCAGTACAACTACCAGGCTGGGATCGCGACGTACCTCCAGGTACTCACGGCCGACACGCAGTACCTCCAGGCCAAGCTCGCGTTCATCCAGGCCGTCGCCCAGCGCCTGCAGGATACGGTGGCCCTCTACGTCGCGCTCGGCGGCGGGTGGTGGAACGATGCCGGAGCCCCGAGCTGAAGGTCAACGAGGAAGCAGGGTAAGCCGCCTGCACCTTCTGCAGGTGGAGGCGCTTCCACGACGCGCGCCCAGGGTGGGCATCCACCACGTCTCTCGCGTGCGCCAGCAGAGAGAGCTTCACGCCTCCCGGCACGCGCCCCCTGGATCACCCGCACGAGTCCGGTAGCCGGCGCACCTTCTGCACGGGAGCCGCGCCGGCCTCGCGCCCGCACGGCCCCGAGGGCGCCGAAGTCAGTGGCGAGCCCGTGCGCGGTGGCGCTCCTGGATCACGGTGATGCAGTGGAAGATGGCCGTGAAGAGGACGCGTGCCGACCCACCGCTCGGCGGCAGAAGCGTCGTGAGCATCGTGATGGTGGTGCTCTTCCCGGCGCCGTTGGATCCGAGCAGCCCGTAGGCGGAGCCCGCGCCGAGGCAGGATGGCCAAATCAGACGGCGCTCGTCTGCTTCTCCATCTGTGCCACGCGGAGCGTCGTGCGGACGAACGCGTCAGGGCTGAGGCTGATCGAGTCGATCCCGCGCTCGACCAGGAAGGCCGCGAAGTCCGGGAAGTCCGAGGGCGCCTGGCCGCAGATGCCCACCTTCCGCCCGGACGCGTGCGCCGCGTCGAGGAGGTGGGCGCACGCCCACTTCACGGCCGCGTTGCGCTCGTCGAAGAGAGGCGCCACGGTCGCCGAGTCGCGGTCCACGCCGAGGACGAGCTGCGTGAGGTCGTTCGACCCGATCGAGAAGCCGTCGAAGATCTTCCCGAAACGGTCGGCGAGGATGATGTTCGAGGGGATCTCGGCCATCACATAGACTTCGAGCCCGCGCTCGCCACGCACCAAGCCGCCCTCCTTCATGGCCCCAAGGACGCGCTCGCCCTCCTCCACCGTGCGGCAGAAGGGGACCATCAACTTGAGGTTGACGAGGCCGTGCTCCTCCCTCACCCGCTTCACGGCGGCGACCTCGAGGAGGAAGCCATCCTTGTACCCGGGGTGGTAGTAGCGGCTCGCGCCCCGCCAGCCGAGCATCGGGTTCTCCTCCGCCGGCTCGAACGCGGCGCCGCCGAGCAGGCGGGCGTACTCGTTCGTCTTGAAGTCGCTGAACCGGAGGATGACCGGCCTCGGCCAGAAGGCCGCGGCGATGGTCCCGATGCCCTGCGCCAGCCGCTCGACCAGGAACTGGGTCCTGTCCGCGTACCCCGCCGTCACGCGGTCAATCTCGCGCTGCACCGCGGGAGGGAGCGTGTCGTAGCGGGTGAGCGCGAGCGGGTGGACGCCGACCCAGCCGGCGAAGATGAACTCCATGCGCGCGAGGCCCACGCCAGCGCTGGGCAGGAGCGAGAGCTGGTTGGCCTGCTCGGGATTGCCGACGTTGAGCATGATCTGCGTGCGCGTCTTGGGCAGCGCCGCGGGGTCGATCTCCTGCACGTCGTACGCGAGCTTGCCCTTGTAGACGAAGCCGGTCTCACCCTCGGCGCACGAGAGCGTGACCTCCGTGCCCTCCGGGATGGCGCGCGTGGCGTCGCCGGTGCCGACGACGGCGGGAAGGCCCAGCTCGCGCGCCACGATCGCCGCATGCGAGGTTCGCCCCCCGCGCTCCGTCACGATGCCGGCGCAGAGCTTCATGATGGGCTCCCAGTCCGGGTCCGTCGCCTCGGTGACGAGGATCTCGCCGCGCCGGATCTCGCCGAGCCGCCTCGGATCGCGAACGACCCTCGCCGTCCCCGCCGCGACGCGCTCGCCGATGGCGAGGCCGGAAGCGAGCCGCTCGCCCTTGTCCTTCAGGGCATAGAGCTGCACCGTGGGGGCCTTCTTGCGGCTGTGCACCGTCTCCGGCCGGGCCTGGACCACGAAGAGATCGCCGCTCAATCCGTCCTTCGCCCACTCGATGTCCATGGGCGTGTCCTCGCCCCGGAGCCGCGAGTAGTGCTCCTCGACCAGCGCCGCCCAGCGTGCGAGCGTGAGCACCTCGTCGTCCCCGAGCGAGAAGCGGGCCCGCTCCTCCTCCGGCACGCGGACGGTCTTCACCTGCTTGTGCCCCTCGTCGTACACGACCTTCACCTCCTTGGTCCCGAGGATCTTGCGGACGAGGGGGCGGAAGCCCTCGCGCAGCATGGGCTTGTGAACGTGGAAGAGATCGGGAACGACGCGGCCCCCTACGACGCTCTCGCCGAGCCCCCAGCTCGACGAGACGAGGATGATGCCCCGGTGCCCGCTCTCGGTGTCGAGGGTGAAGACGACGCCCGCGCTCGCCAGGTCGGCGCGCACCATCTTCTGCACGCCCACGGAGAGCGCGACGTCGGCGTCGGCGAAGCCCATGTCGCGGCGGTAGCTCACCGCGCGCGGGAGGTAGAGGCTCGCGAACGCCTTCTTCACCGCCTCCACGACGAACGCGGCACCGCGCACGTTCAGGAAGCTCTCCTGCTGCCCGGCGAAGCTCGCGTTCGGCAGGTCCTCGGCGGTCGCCGACGAGCGGACGGCGACGTCGGCAGCCTCCTCCCCGTAGCGCCGCGAGAGCGCGCGGTAGCTCGCCGCGATCTCATCCTGGAGGTCCGCCGGGAGGTCGGCCTCGAGGATCATCTCCCGGACCCGCTGCGTCCGCCGTGCGAGGTCGTCGGTGTCCTCCTTCTTCAGCCCGTCCAGCACCTCGCGGATGCGGGCACCGAGGCCCGTGTGCGCGAGGAAGTAGCGGTAGCCCTCGGCGGTCACGGCGAACCCGCCCGGCACCTTCACGCCGAGCGGCACGAGGGCCCGGATGAGCTCCCCGAGCGAGGCGTTCTTGCCGCCCACGAGAGCGACGTCGTTCATGCCCACTTCTTCGAGAAATCGAGTCCAACGCATGACGGCGCGTCCCGGCACCTTCCGTGCCGACCCCCACCTACCCACGCCCCCCTCGCCGAACCGGAAGCACCGGCGACCGGGCATCCCGCAGAACCACGCTTCCGCGCGGCCCGGTCGCTTGCGCTCCAGTTCGATTGCGCGGGAGAGGGCGCTGCAAGGCGTGACGAACCCCTTGCGCGCCAGCGCACCGGCTGCACCGCCCGATCGAGCCCATGGTCGGCGCAGCGCCTCGATGCCGCGGACGCACCTGCGCCATCACGCGGAACCGTGCGTCGCCGACGAGCGGCTCAGGCTTGCCGCCGCCCGTAGCGGTTTCGGTGGGTGAAGTCCTCCACGTCGCGCCTCACCCGGAGATAGGTCGCGGGGGTCTTCGGATACCCGAGGCGGACGGCGAAGCCGATCTTCATGTGCTCGGGGATGCCCAGCGTGCGCTGCACCGCTAGCGCCACGCGATCGGCGCCGAGCACACTCTGGATGTGGAAGCCGATCCCGAGATCCTCGGCCACGAGCCACATGTTCTCCATGACGCAGCCCAGGCTCATCATGCCCAGCGCGTCACCCTCCGACGCAGGGGCGCGCCTGCGCGAGTCGTAGGTGACGACGAGGAGCGCCGCGCTGTTCAGGATCGGCGCGCCGAGGACCGAGCGCGCGTGCTCCTCGTCGATGACGGGCCTCTTGCCCGGGGTGCGCCACGAGGGGGGGAACATGAGCCCGAGCAGCCCGACCTTCTTGCGCCTGAGCTCCTCCTCGCTGAACGAGAGCTGCTCGTAGTTCTCCTCCACAAAGACGCGCGAGGTCTCCGTCTCGAATCCTCGACAGCGCCTCGAGCATGCCGCGGTCGTCGACAATCACGATCTCGAAGTTCTGCATGTTGTGCGCGGTCGGCGCCCACCTCGCCGCCTCGACAATCCGACCGAGGGCCACGTCCGGGATCTTCCGGTCTGGGTCAAAGGGGCCTCTCGATGAATGGCGCTTCCGGATGATGTCCAGGACGTCCATCGCTCACCTCACGTACGAGCCCGCGCTCGAAAGCGCACCTTCGACGACACCCTTCTCCCGTGCGCGACCGCGGCCTGTTCGAGCGGGTACGTCTCGATCCTCGGCCGAGTGCTCGTCAACGTGCCGCGCTGGTGCCGGGCACGGACGACGACGGCGCCTCACTTCGGCACTGCGACCAGCTCATCGATGTTCGGCTCGATCGTGATCTCGATGCGGCGGTTCCGTGTTCGGCCCTCGGGGCTGTCGTTCGACGCAATCGGATCCCACTCGCCGTACCCGGCGGCGGAGAGAGCCGCCTGGCTCATGCCCTGCGCGACCAGGAACCGCACGACCTCAACTCCGCGTTCGGTCGACAGCTCCCAGTTGGACGGGAAGCGCTGCGTGCTGATGGGGACGTTGTCGGTATGACCGGCGACCTGGAAGCGTCGGTGCCCAATGGTGCGCAGGACGGCGGCGACCTCGATCAGGGCGTCGCGGCCCGCGGGCTTGAGCTCGACGCGCCCCGAGTCGAACAGCACGTCGTTCGGGAGCTGAAGGACCATGCGACCGTCGCGCAGTGCGACGCGCAGCGAGCCCGCATCGATCATGTGCTGGAATTTGAACGCGAGCTCTCGGTAGAGCGCCGCGCGCGCCTCGGCGGCGATCTGCGCGCGGCGCAGATCGTCGAGGCGCTGCCGGGCTTCGCTCACCGCCTCGGCGAGGGCGCTCTTCTCCTTCAGCGCGGCCGCCGCGTCTGCTCCGCGCTGTTCGAGCCGCCTCTCGAGCGTCGCGGAGAGGGCGATTTGCTGATCCAGCCGTCGCTTCAACGATGCGTTCTCGTCGTCCGCGGCGGTAGCGCGCTTGCTGCACTCCGCCGCGGCGCGCTCGACCTCCGCCTGGCGCGCGAGGGCGGCGTCGTAGGTTTGTCTGGTCACACAGCCCCCGAGCAGGAGGGCGCAGGCCGGGACGAGCACGAAAGCACGGCGGGACGCGAGCATGCTCGTCCGCCAGGCATCGCCCGTGCCAGTGAGCGCCCCACGCGTGGTCCGGCGCCGCGCGCCGAGGGGGCGCCGTGGTCATCACGCCTCGACACGCAGCCGCTGCGCGACTGCTTGCCTCACCCGCGCCACGACGGGGCGCGCGCCGGTGTACGGGGCCGTCTCCGGCTCCACGCTGGAGACGCGGCGCAGGCGGTGCGTGCGCCGCGCGGACGGCGCGCCGGGGCCGGGGTGTATGGCGCGCTCGTCGACACCCCTCGCGCCAGAGGCGATGCCTGCCTGCGTCGGTATGGGTCGTGCACTCGCGGCGGTGTGTGGGCTCGCTGCAAGAGGCTCGGAGGTGACGGTATGAAAGGCATCGCGGCCACCGGTCGATCTCGTGCGACGAAGGTCGGTGTTATCGCCGGCGCGCTCATCATTGTCGTGCTCGGGGGACCTACCGCCGTGGCGCGAGTAACGGCGCCGCTCCGGTGCGACAAGGGCCCGGGAAGTCAGGGCTTCGAAGTCGGAGTCACGCTCCCGAGCAGCGTCGAAGAAGGTGTAACCTACACCGTCCGCCTCGATGGCGAGAGCTCGGGAAGGATTGCCAACGTCGGGCTGAGCTACATCCATGACATGACGGTCAACTACGTCCTGCCTCCGGGTACGTCGTACGTGGAGGGCTCCGCAGGGGTCGTCCCCGGCACTGGAACGCCGAACGTCGTGGAGGGAGCGCGCGTGTGGCACCATGCCGGCATCCTGAGCATGCGGCTCCCCGGCAGGGTCGCGAATGGCACCGAGTACACGCCGCCGAGCGTCACCGCGCAGGTGCGCGCGGTGGGCGCTCCAGGCTCGTCGGCGGTGCTGAGCTTCAACCACTTCGAGCTCAAGGCAAACGTGGTCGTCATCGGCGACATCGGCGTCTCCTGCACTCCCGTGCCGCAGCCGTACCCGATCGGTACGACCCTGATCACCGCCCCGGCGCACGCGATGCCGGTCCGGTAGCGACCTCCATGGAAGCCAAGGGCAGCGCCGGAGTTTTCCAGGCGCTCCGTTCGCGCGACTTCGCGATCCTTTGGTTCGGCAACCTCCTGTCGAATATCGGCGCGTGGATACAGCAGGTGGCCGAGCCCTGGCTCGTCCTGCGACTGTCGAGCTCGCCGTTCCTCCTCGGCGTCGATTCATTCATGGGGGACGCGCCGGTCTGGCTCCTCGTCCTGGTCGGCGGGCTCCTCGCGGACCGAGGGGACCGCCGCCGAACGGCGCTCCTCTTTCAGGGACTCCAGGCCGCTTGCCCAATCCTCGTCGTGGCTCTCCTCGTTACGGGTCGCCTCCAGGTCTGGATGCTCCTCGTCCTGTCGCTCGCCGTCGGCATCACCGACGCCCTCTCGGGTCCGTCCATCAACTCCCTGGCCCCATCACTGGTGCCCGAGGATGACGTGCCGAGCGCCGTCGCGCTCAACTCTGCCCAGTTCAACCTCTCGCGTGTGCTGGGTCCGCTCTTCGCCGGCCTCTTGATGGCGGCGTTCGGGGCCGTCGTATGCTTCGCGGTCAACGCCGCCTCGTACGCCCCCTACCTTCTGGCCATCTACCTGCTGCGGATCCCCGCGCGGGCCTCCTCCCTGCCCCTCATCGCAGGAGCGGCGGCATCGGGCGCACAGCCATCAATCCGTGAGGCGGTGGCCACCGTCACGAAGGACGGCCAGCTCCTGCGGGCGTTGTCGATCGTCATGCTCAACAGCGTGTTCTGCATGCCCACGGTGACCTTCATGCCGGTCCTGGTGCGCGACGCCTTTCACCTGGGGAGCACCGAGTTCGGCGCGGCCCTCTCGGCCTTCGGACTGGGCGGCCTCGTCGGCGCAGCCGGCGTCCTCGCGCTCAGGACCAACCGGCAGCGACGGTTGCTCTCGAGCCTCGCCTCGCTGGGCCTGGGCGCGCTCATCGCGGCGACGGCTCGCGGCCAGATCTTCGCGGAGGAGCTCGCGCTCCTCTTCGTCATCGGCGGGGCACTGGTGGCGAGCAACACCGCGTCGAACTCGATCCTGCAAAGCTCCATCGACGGCCGGCTCCGTGGGCGTATCTCAAGCCTCTACACGCTCGCGCTTCGAGGTGGGGCCCCCCTCGGCAACCTCGTCACCGGCGTCGTCGTGTCCCACTGGGGGGTTCGCACCGCGCTCCTCGTCAACGGCATCCTCGCAGCCCTGTGCCAGACCGCCCTGCTCCAGAAGCTCGCGACGCTGGCGGTGACTTCGTGACACGCTCGCCGCGGCATTCCGGGCTCGGTCGCGGCGCAGACGACCCAGCCGGGGCGGTTCAAGAGTGACGCTGGGATTGATCCGATTGAGTTTCCGCGAAGGCGCGGGAGCCTCGCGGGTGGCGTGATGCGATTTGGATCAGGCGCTCGAGGTAGGATTGGACGACGCTGCGGAGGTGGCCGAACGAGTGGTGTTCGTCGGAGCGCCTCCCCTCGGCTGCGCGCTGAAGACAGCGGAGTTGCTCCGCGTTCCATGAAGTCATGGAACGGATGCGTCCACACGGCCGACCATCGCAGCGCATCCTCGGCGAAGGTTACCCGTGACCGCACGTCGAGCTGCGTCCGCTTCGCGTCGATCGGCGTGAGCACGAGGGCCCAGGTCGCGTGCCAATATTCTGCAGGCCGGGCCGCGTCGAACGGCAGGTAGCGGCGCTCACGCGAGTCGTAGAGGCCTCCGAGCACGAGCGTGCGGGGGGTGTCGCAGCGAATGACAGCACACCCCTCGTTGCTGTCGAGGCACACCATCCGCAACAGCAACGGCCAGATCGTCTCGGGCGTCGCGTCGATGATGATGGTTCGGGTGATCTGCTTCATCGCGTCCCGGATCAGCTCGTCGCCCGGGAGCGGATAGTCGTGGTCGGCGAACACTTGGCGCATGGCCTCCACGGAAGCAAAGAACGCGCCGCTGCCTGTACGGGAGCTCGTGCGCGGAGGCGCGCTGGACGCGCGCGGGTTGCGGGGACGCGCACGTCCGGCCCCCGCGGGTCTAAAGAGGTTTCGTGCATCGCCCTGCGGTGGCGTTCTCAGACCTCGCCCACGGCGAGCACCACGCGGCCCTGGATGCGGCCCTGCTTCATCCGATCGAAGACCTCGTTCACGCTCGAGATCGGCTGCCGCTCGATGGTCGCCCGGATCTTGCCCTCGGCGGCGAGGGCGAGCGCCTCCTTCAGATCCATGCGCGTACCGACGATGGACCCGCGGACCGTGAGCCGCTTCAGGACGACGTCGAAGATCGGCGTGGTGAACTCGCCCGGGGGCAGGCCGACGAGGGCGCAGGTGCCGCGCGGGCGCAGCGTGGCGATGGCCTGCCGGAACGCCGAGGGGGAGACGGCGGTGACGAGGGCGCCGTGTGCTCCACCGATGAGGCGCTGGATCTCCGAGGCGGGATCGTTACGCGCGTCGAGCGCGATCTCTGCACCGAGGGAGCGCGCGAGCGCGAGCTTGTCGGCGCCGACGTCGATGGCGGCGACGTGCATGCCCATGACCTTCGCGTACTGGACGGCGACGTGGCCGAGACCTCCGACGCCGGAGATGACGACCCACTGGCCGGGCTTCGTCTCCGTTTCCTTGAGGCCCTTGTACGTGGTGACGCCCGCGCAGAGGATGGGCGCGGCGTCGGCGAAGGCGAGCGCGTCCGGGAGGCGGCCGACGTACGCCGCCGGCGCGACGACGTACTCGGCGAATGCACCGTTCACGGAGTAGCCCGTGTTCTGCTGCTTCTGACAGAGCGTCTCCCAGCCGGTGATGCAGTCGTCGCAGGCGCCGCACGCGCTGTGCAGCCAGGGCACGCCAACCCGGTCGCCCTCCTTCAGCGTGGTGACGCCCGGGCCGAGCGCGGCCACGTAGCCAGCCCCCTCGTGCCCCGGGATGAAAGGGAGCGTCGGCTTGACGGGCCAGTCGCCCGCCGCGGCGTGCAGATCGGTGTGGCAGACGCCGCTCGCCATAATCGCGACGACGAATCTGTCCAGCTCCTGGCCTGGGCAACGGGACCTCCTCGATCGTCAGGGGCTGGCCAAACTTCCGGACGACTGCGGCCTTCATCGTGCGCTCCATGGTCACTCCTTGGCTGTGGGTAGTGGAGTGCGGCAGCAAGGACCGTACCGTCGCATTGAAGCCCAGGGCGCGCGACGCCCGCTCGCCAACGCGCACCACATGCGGCCCGACGCAAAGAGTTCGGGGGGGTGGAGCGAGAGAAGCGCAAGCTTCGCGCGCGGGACCGCGGAAGTTGCGCGCTAAATCCTGGTCTTCGCCCGGAGCGCGCGCCGACTGCGCTGGCACTCGTGTTGCTTGCTGCTTGAGGCGTATGACCACCCAATCGGCCGACTCGGTTGGCCCTGTGCCGCGGTCGCCTTCGACCCAGCGCGGCCGGCGCGACCTCGACAACGTGACGATCCGGTTCGCCGGCGACTCCGGCGATGGCATGCAGCTCACCGGCAGCGAGTTCACGCGCGCGTCGGCGCTCGCCGGCAACAATCTCGCGACCCTCCCCGACTACCCCGCCGAGATCCGCGCGCCAACCGGGACCGTGGCCGGGGTCTCGGGGTTTCAGGTGCAGCTCTCGTCGCGCGAGGTCTACACGCCCGGCGACGAGCCCGACGTGCTCGTGGCGATGAACCCGGCCGCGCTCAAGGCCAACCTCGCCGACGTCAAGCGCGGCGGCATTCTCATCCTCAACGAGACGGCCTTCACGCCCGCGAACCGCGAGCGCGCCGGCTACGCGACGGACCCGCTCGGGGACGAATCGCTGGCCGGCTACAAGGTCTACCGCCTCCCCATCACCAAGGCCGTCGCCGCGGCGCTCGCGGACACCTCGCTCGGGGTAAAGGACGCGGCGCGGTCGGCGAACATGTGGGCGCTCGGGCTGATGCTGTGGATGTACGACCGTCCGCTCGAGCCCGAGGATCGCGTCGATCCGGCGGCGGTTCGCAAAGCGGCCCGAGCTCGCAGACGCGAACGAGAAGGTCCTGCGCGCGGGCTATCATTTCGCCGAATCGGCCGAGCTCTTCGAGGTCTCGTACACGGTGCCGCCGGCGCGCATCCAGCCGGGCACCTACCGGAACATCACGGGCAACCAGGCATCAGCCCTCGGTTTCGTCGCAGGCGCCGACCTCGCGGGGCTGCGCCTCGTGCTCGGCTCGTACCCGATCACCCCCGCGACGGAGATCCTCCAGGAGCTCGCGGCCCTCCGCCACCACCGCGTCATCACGCTGCAGGCGGAGGACGAGATCGCGGGCGTCTGCTCGGCGATCGGCGCTTCGTACGGCGGCGCCGTGGGCCTCAGCACGACGTCCGGGCCCGGCCTGTCGCTCAAGGCTGAGGCGATGGGGCTCGCGGTGATGCTCGAGCTGCCACTCGTCGTCTGCGACGTCCAGCGCGGCGGCCCTTCCACCGGCCTGCCCACCAAGACCGAGCAGAGCGACCTCCTGATGGCCCTCTACGGCCGGCACGGCGAGTCGCCGATGCCCGTGATCGCCGCAGCATCGCCGGCGGACTGCTTCGACGTGGCCGTCCTCGCCGTGCGCATCGCGACCAAGTACATGACGCCGATCCTGATGCTCACCGACGGCTACCTCGGCAACGGGTCGGAGCCGTGGCGCGTGCCAGACGCGGACGCGCTCGTCCCCTTCCCCGTAGTGCAGCGCACCAATCCCCATCGGTACGAACCCTACCGGCGCGCCGACGACACGCTCGCACCCGCGTGGGTCACGCCCGGGACGGCGGGCCTCGAGCACCGCGTCGGCGGTCTCGAGAAGCACTTCCTGACCGGCGAGGTCTCGTACAATCCGGAGAACCACGAACGCATGGTCCGCGCCCGAGCCGCCAAGGTGGCGAAGATCGCGAGCGAGATCCCGCCGACGAAGGTTCACGGCCCCGATGGCGGCCTGCTTCTCCTGTCGTGGGGCGGGACGTGGGGCGCGGTCGCGGAGGCGCAGCGGACGATGCTCGCGGAGGGCCGCCGCGTCGCGCACTGCCACCTGCGCTGGTTGAACCCGCTGCCTCCCGATCTCGGCGCCGTGCTGCGCCGGTTCCGCAAGGTCGCGGTCTGCGAGCTGAACCTCGGACAGCTCTTGAAGATCGTCCGCGCCGAGACGCTGGTCGACGCGATCGGCATCAACAAGGTCCAGGGCAAGCCGTTCAAGGTCTCGGAGATCATCGAGCGCGCGAGCGCACTCTTGGGGGAGCTGTCATGACCGCCATCGACACGCAAGCGTCGGTCACGCCGTCGCCTTCGCTGACGCGAAAGGACTTCGTCTCGAACCAGGAGGTGAAGTGGTGCCCCGGCTGCGGCGACTACGCGGTGCTCTCCCAGGTCCTGCGTGTCCTGCCGGAGATCGGGGTCCGCCGCGAGGACATCGTTTTCGTGTCCGGTATCGGCTGCTCCAGCCGCTTTCCCTACTACGTGAACACCTACGGCGTGCACTCGATCCACGGGCGCGCCCCGGCCATCGCGACGGGTCTGACGCTGGCGCGGCCGGAGCTGTCGGTGTGGGTCGTCACGGGCGACGGCGACGCCCTGTCGATCGGCGGAAACCACGTCATCCACGCGTTGCGGCGGAACGTCGACCTGCGCATCCTGATGTTCAACAATCGGATCTACGGCTTGACGAAGGGGCAGACGTCGCCCACCTCCGAGCAGGGCAAGGTCACGAAGAGCACGCCGCTCGGCAACGCCGATCGCCCGTTCGAGCCGATGATGCTCGCCCTCGCCGCGGGCGCGACCTTTGTCGCGCGGTGCATCGACACCGAGGCGCAGGTGCTCGCGGCGGTGCTCCGTCGCGCTGCAGCTCATCGCGGCACCGCGTTCATCGAAATCCTCCAGAACTGCCCGGTGTTCAACGACGGAGCGCACCACGAGCTGACCGACAAGGCGACGAAGGCGGACCGGCTCGTCATGCTCGATCACGAGAAGCCGCTCTTGTTCGGGAAGGACAAGAAGCGCGGCCTGCGCTTCGGCCGAGACATGCGCCCGGAGGTCGTGGCCGTCGGCAACGGCAACGACGAGGTGCCAGTCGACGCGTGCGCCGTCCACGACGAGGAGAACGAAGCCCTCGCCTGCGCGCTCGCGAGCCTGTCGAGCCAAGACTTCCCCACGCCAATCGGGGTTCTTCACGCCGTGCGGAGGCCGACGCTCGGCGAGGTCGTCGCGGAGCAGGAGGCGCGCGCGATCACCGCCCGCGGCCGAGGCAGCCTGCGGAGCCTCCTCGAGGCCGGAGACACGTGGACGGTCACGGCGAAGACCGGGAGCGTGGACGAAGACAGGGGCGACCATGACGAGATCGGCGGGGGCGAGTGAGGGGGGAACCATGGGCGGCAACGGGCGCGCGAACTGGGGCGACGAGAGCCTCATGACACCCTCGAGCGAACGCAGCGAGCCGGCGGACAGACCGGACGCCGTCGTAAAGCTGGAGGTCGAGGGAGGAGCCGCGTCGAAGAGCGTGCTCTGCCATGCTCGTGGCCGCGTACCCTTGCGCGAGTGCCTGGGATGCCCGGCGTACGAGACGCTCTCAATCGATCCCCAAGGTCATCACGTGTTCATCGAGTGCAGGCCGCAGTCGACCATGCGGGAGAAAGGAGCCGATCACATGCGCACGTATCTCTACACCTGCGACGAGGGCGGGCCGATGGTGCTCGGCGTCGACGGCACGCCTCCCGCGTGGGTGACCTGCCCGGTCGGGCTCAAGGGCCTCGAGTGCACCCACTGCGACGCCGCCAAGCTCGTGGGTCCGGCCCCGCCCTTCGCGGGCGGCGTGCTCGTCGAGTACCGATGCAAATCCGGGCATAGTCGCGTGTTGCACCTGCCGTCGGACACCGGGCTGCCGGAGACCGCTCAGTGCCGCGAGTGCGACGAGATGCTGATGCCGGTGAAGCAGGCGCCGAAGACGCAGACCGCGTGATCGGCGATCAGCCGGGTCGCCGGGGATCAGTGCACGGTGCCCGCGACCCAGGCGCTCCACGGCGTCATGTGGTTCGGCTGCGTCGGGTCGACCGTCGCGATGCGGAAGCGGAGCACGTAGCGCGTGCCAAGCGCCTTGGGTGCGGCTCCTTTAGGCGGCACAAATCCCCGAAAATTTGCTGGTTGCGGCCGTGGGGTATGCCCTCGAGACGCTTGTGAGTGCGCCGGTCACGCCGTCGGGACGGGCGAGGTTGCGTCGGCGCGAACGACGAGAACCGAGCACGGCGCGAAGGTCACGACCCTCTCCGCAACGCTCCCGAGGACCATGCGCGCGAGGCTCGTGCGACCGCGCGTCGCGACGACGACGAGATCGGCGTCGAGCTCGCGCACTGCCTGCAGGATCGCCGTCGCGGCATTCCCGGGGGCCGCGCGTACGTCCGCCTCAACGCCGCCGTCACGTCCCGGCTCGATGCCGAAGCGCGCGAGTTGGGCGCGTAGCGCTTCCTCGACGTTCTTGCGTGCCTCGCCGACAATCTCAGGAGGGGGCGCGACAAGAAACGGGCCGAGCGGGGCGACCCATCCCGTCCACTGCTTCGGGAGGACGTCGAAGGCGTGGAGCAGCGTGAGCTTCGCATGAGCGGCGCGCGCCTCCTCGATCGCGGCGGCCACCGCGGGCAGCGCCGGATGCGAGAAGTCGGTCGCGGCGATGACGCGGCTGGTTCTCCGCGGGCGCCTCGCCACGAGTACCGGTGCGTGCGCGTAGCGGACGACCCGCGCCGCGACGCTGCCGAGCAGCAATCGGTCAAGCCCGGACGCTCCGCTGCTCGAGACCACGACGAGGTTCACGCGGTGCTCCTCGGCGGAGCGCACAATCACCGTCTCAGGGATGCCTGTCTCGACCACGACGCGGATGCTGACGGGATTGCCGTCCGGGTGCGCGCGCTGGCCGGTCACCGCTTCGACGCGCTCCTCCACAGCGTGGATGGCGCGCCTCTCGAGCTCAACCGTCCCCGCGAGGTCGCCACCGACGCGCTGGGGGAACATCGGGCTGTTGCGCACGAGGTCAGGCACGGCGTGACAGACGATGAGCTCACCCCTCGCGCGGCACGCCCGCACATAGCCCTCGCGGATTGCATCGTCCGCCACGTCGCTGAGATCTGTCGCCACCAACACCTTCGAATTGAGCGTCATCGTTGTCCTCAACGAGCGGCCACTCTGCACCGACAATGCCATCGGTCCGGCGATCCGAACCGCCGAAGCGCCACGACGAGCCAGTTGAACACAGCGGAGCGGTCAAACTAGATGCGCGCCGCACAGCTTCCACTGTGCAACGGCGAACAATGTGTGCACGTTCCAGCGGTTTCCGCTCCGCGCCGCCACGGCTAAGCTAAGTCGCTGATCGAGCGATGTCGCGAACGTGCTTCCCGCAAAGCGTGCGCGACCCCGCACCGTCTGCGCCAGCAACGACCACGGTGACGAGAAGATCGGGGATCAAACTCCCACACCGCACCGCCACCGCGTCGAGCAGCGTCCCGCTCTCCCGCGGCACCTTGCTGCTCCCGTCGGAGAAGCGTGCGGTCGGCAGGATGACCACCTCGCTCATCGAGGCGACCTCGACCTGCTTCTTCTCCGGCTTGTCGCGCGCACCCGCGTCGCCCCTGGACCGAGCCCGGCGGGTACGCCGCGACGCTCGTCGAGGGCGCCGGCGCGGAGTCGAACGGGAGCCGGCGCGACCGCTGACGGAGGCGTCGGCTCGCACCCCGTCACAACCGCCGCGGCCACGATCCCTGCGAGGGCAGCGCGGCGAGGCCTCGAGCGCTCGCAGAAGACAGGGGACAGGGCAAGGGGCGCCGCTGGCGGGCACTCCTGCAGGTGCCCCATGCGTTGCTTTCCCTCAACGCTTCCGCGGGCTTCCCGTTGGGGTGAGTAACGGGGTTCGAACCCGCGACACCTGGAACCACAATCCAGTGCTCTACCAGCTGAGCTATACCCACCGCGCCCCTGACGGCCTCGGCCGTTCGGGGAGCGACAGCATACTCGACCGACGCCTCAACGCAATGCCCTAGGTGCTAACGCTGAGCGCGCTACCGCCCTCGGCTACCGCCGAGCCCGGTCGCCTCCACGCCTGCGTGCGCCGCCCTCGCCGCCTCGATGGCCTCCCGGTGCCGCTCCCCCACCTCGCCGCTCACCTCGCCCACCGCCCAACCGAGCGCCCCGCGCAGCGCCGCCCGCACCGAGCCCTCGAGCGCGGCCAGATCGTAGCCCCCCTCGAGCAGCAGCCCGAGGCGCCCGCCCGCGCTCTCGTCGGCGACCTCGCGCAGCGCCCGGGCCATCCACGCGTAGCCGGCCTCCGTGACCTGCATCGAGGCCAGCGGGTCGCGGACGTGGGCGTCGAAGCCCGCCGAGACCAGGACCAGCTCGGGAGCGAAGCGGCGCAGCGTGGGGAGCACGACCTCGGTGAAGGCGAGGCGGTAGGCGGCGTCGTCGCCGCCGGCGGGGAGGGGCAGGTTCACGATCCGCCCGAGGCCGGGGCCCGCGCCCCGCTCGTTCACGGCGCCGGTGCCGGGGTAGAGCGGCGCCTCGTGCAGCGAGACGAAGAGCACGCGGCCGTCGCTCCAGAAGATGTCCTGCGTCCCGTTGCCGTGGTGCACGTCCCAGTCGACGATGGCCACCCGGCCGATACCGCCCGCGAGCGCGGCGGCGGCGGCGACCGCCACGTTGTTCAGCAAGCAGAAGCCCATCGCCTGGTCGGCGGTAGCGTGGTGCCCCGGCGGGCGGACGAGCGCGATGCCCTGGCGCGGCTCCCCCGCGCCGGCCCCCAGCAGCGCGTCGACAAGCGCGATCGCCCCGCCCGCGGCGCGACGCGCGGCGTCTACCGAGGCGGGCGCCACGTACGTGTCGGCGTCGAGCATCGTGGACTGGCCCTTGATGCCCAGGAGCGAGGCGATGTAGCCCGCGTCGTGCACGCGGAGCAGCTCGGCGTCCGTGGCGTCGCGCGCCGGGAGCGCGACCAGGCGGGCGCCCTCGGCCACGACGGCGTCCACCCCGCGGCGCGCGGCGGCCAGGCGCTCCGGCCGCTCGGGGTGCTCGACGCGCGCGCGGTGCTGCGAGAAGAGCGGGTCGGAGACGAATTGGAAGGCTTGCGGAGGACATCGTCGGCTGCGTCACGTGCTTGTGCTCTCTCCTACCTCTCGGGCCGGACGTCGCCGGGCGCAACGCCTGTCTGCCGTAGGGGCGCCCCCCCGAGCGCGCCGCCCACGGACCCCCGGGGCGGAAAGCCTGGCCTCCGTAGTTGTGAGCCTCCCAGGGCGGATGGTACCGTCGCCGGAGTAGCATCGGCAGAGCAAACCTCTGCCTTCCCCCGGCCGTACCCCAATGGAGGCCAGCGCCGAATGCGCGGAAAGCTCATCGCCGTCTTCTCGGTCGTCGTCCTCGTCGTGGGGGTGCTCTCGTACGCGCTCACCCGTGCGACTCTAGGCGATCTGTCCACCCCGGGCGAGACGCCGCGTGCGCTCGCCGGCGCCTCGGCCCAGCTCCAGGTCGACGGCCTCGTCCTCGAGCGCTGGCTCGCCTCGGCGGCCACCAACCCCAAGCTGCGCGAGCCGTTCAACGCCGGCACCGACGATGCCGCCGGTTCGAGGGCGCGCGCCAGGCCGCCGACAAGCTCCGCGAGCTGGCGAGCGCCACGCCCGATCTGGCGGGCCAGTCCATCCAGCTCGTCGCCCTCGTCGACAGGAACGGCAAGGTCCTCGCCCGCAACGGCTCCGCGCTGATGCGTGGCGACGACCTCGGCGCCGTGCCTACCACGCTCCTCAGAGAGGGCTGAAGAAGGGCGCTCACCGGCTCCGACGTGTGGGTGAACCGCGCCCGCAACGAGCAGATGCTCGCCTCGTTCGCCCCCATCCGCGACGCGGACGGTAGCGTCGTCGGCGGCGTCGTCGTGGGCACGGCGCTCAACGACGAGCGCCTCAACCAACGCCAGCGAGAAGACCAGCGGCCGCATGCTGGCCGCCGCCGTGAAGGACGGCGACAAGCTCGACGTCGTGGCCAAGTCGAGCGGCGTGAGCTCCGAGCTCATCGCCGCCATCACCGCCTCGCCCGCCAAGGAGGCGGCGCTCTCCGGCCCTCTCCACGGCCTGGTCGCCGACCTCGGCGGCATGCCGCGCGATTACGTCGCCTCGGCCCGCGCGCTCGAGGGCTACGGCAACGGCCAGCGCCTCGTGCTCATCAGCATGGTGCAAGCTTTCGGCGCCGGCCATCCTCGGCGGCCTCATCTGGCCCGCCCTCGGCGCCACCGTGCTCGGGCTGATGCTGGTCATCGCCGGCGCCTGGCTCCTCGACAACTACATCTCCCGCCCGATCTCCGGAGATCGAGGACGGCCTGCTCGCCATCATGAACGGCCGCACCGATCTCCGCTTCGAGATCGAGCATGCCGAGCTCGGGGGGCTGGTCTTCCGCCTCAACTCCCTCCTCAACCAGCTCCTCGGCGTGCAAGAGGACGAGACCGACGACCAGGGCCGCCCCTCGCGCGCCCCCGCCGCCGCCTCCTTTCCAGGACGCCCTCTCCGTCGACGAGCGCATGGCCGCCATGTCCGGCGACGTCGCCGACGCCGCCCTCCGCGACGAGCCCGCGGACGCCTACTACCGCCGCATCTTCGACGAGTACATCGCCGCCAAGCGCTCGCTCGGCGACCCCGTCGAGGACATCACCCTGGCCGCCTTCGTCGAGCGCATCCAGGCCAGCGAGCGCGAGATGAGCGAGAAGCACGGCAAGCCCGTCCGCTACAAGATCGAGGTCCGCGGCCGCGAGGTCGTCCTGCTCGCCGTCCCGCTCGGTTGAGCTTGGGGGGGCCGAGACCCCCCCAAACCCGTCGGTCACGTCTGGGGGGCCGAGACCCCCCAAACCCCCCGGGTGCTCTCCGAGTCCCGGTCGCCCGGTCGCGACCCGCGGTGCTATAACCCGCCGCCCCCGTGCCCGACCCCCTGCTCACCCGCGAGAATCCTCCGTCGCAAGACGTTCGCCATCATCTCCCACCCCGACGCCGGCAAGACCACACTGACGGAGAAGCTCCTGCTCTACGGCGGAGCCATCCAGGCGGCCGGGGCCGTCAAGGCCAAAGGCGCCCGCCGCCACGCGGTCTCCGACTGGATGGAGATGGAAAAGGAGCGCGGGATCTCCATCGCCTCCAGCGTCCTCCAGTTCCCCTACAAGAACAGGCTGCTGAGCCTCGTCGACACGCCCGGCCACGCAGACTTCAGCGAGGACACGTACCGCGCCCTGATGGCGACGGACGCGGCCATCATGCTGCTCGACTGCGCCAAGGGCGTCGAGCCGCAGACCAAGAAGCTCTTCCGCGTCTGCAAGATGCGGCGGCTCCCCATCTTCACGTTCGTCAACAAGCTCGACCGCCCCGGCCGCGAGCCCTTCGACCTCATCGGCGAGGTGGAGGAGGTGCTGGGCATCGGGGTCTACCCCATCACCTGGCCCATCCACTCCGGCGGCCGCTTCCTCGGCGTGTACCACCGCCTCCTGAAGCAGGTCTTCCTCTTCACCCAGGTCGCCCACGGCGCCGAGATCGCGCCGATGGAGGCGATGAGCCTCGACGCGCCCCACCTCGCCGACGCGCTCGAGGCCGAGGGGCTCAAACAGCTCCGCGACGACGTCGAGCTGCATCGAGGCCGCGGGCGACGCGCTCGACAAGGAGAAGCTCGCCCACGGCGAGGTGTCCCCGATGTTCTTCGGCAGCGCTATCACCAACTTCGGCCTGCCCCAGCTCCTCGACTCGTTCATCGAGCTCTGCCCCCCACCTCCGCCGCGCCCGAGCGACAAGGGCGCCATCCTGCCGGACGACGAGCGCTTCACCGCCTTCGTCTTCAAGATCCAGGCGAACATGGACAGGGCGCACCGCGACCGGATCGCCTTCTTCCGCGTCTGCTCCGGCCGCTACGAGCGGGGGATGAAGGTGCACCACACCCGCCTCGAGCGCGACATCCGCCTCACCAACCCGGTGCAGTTCCTGGCCCAGGAGCGCACGCTCATCGAGGACGGCTACGCCGGCGACATCATCGGCGTCTTCGACCCCGGCATCTTCCTCATCGGCGACACCATCTGCAGCGGCACGCCCACCGTGCAGTACGAGGCGCTCCCCCAGTTCCCGCCGGAGCAGTTCGCGCGGATGGTGATGCTCGACCCGATGAAGCGGAAGCAGCTCAAGAAGGGCCTGGAGCAGCTCGCGCAGGAGGGGAGCGTGCAGCTCTTCCGGCCCCCGGAGGGGCGCGAGGGCGAGTCGATCCTCGGCGTGGTCGGCGAGCTGCAGTTCGACGTCGTGAAGGCGCGGCTCTCCGCCGAGTACGGCGTGGAGGCCCGCGTCGAGCGGCTCGGCTTCACCATGGCCCGCTGGGTCGAGGACGAGGCCGTGCCGCTCGCCGAGCTCGAGTCGCAGCTCTACGGCTACGGCGCGCTCGACATCCACGGAAACCACGTCGTACTGTTCAAGGGAGACTGGCAGCTCGAGTCCTGCCAGAAGGCCTTCCCCCGGACGCGCTTCGTCGAGCTGGGCAACGCGGCGCACCGCCCGGACGCATAGCGCGGCCACGGCGCGCCGCGATTGGCTACCATCGCGGTCGCATGGAAGCTCAGCCCCGGGGCCCTCGTCGCCGGTCGGTACCGCGTCGACCGCAAGATCGGCTCCGGGGGCATGGGGGAGGTCTGGGCCGGCGAGCACGTCGCCATCGGCCTCCGCGTCGCCCTCAAGACGCTGCTCCCCGCCGCGGCGCTCGACCCCAAGCTCGTGGCCCGCTTCCGCCGCGAGGCGCGCCTCCTCGGGCGGCTGCGCAGCGACCGCGTGGCGAGGGTGGTCGACTTCGTGGAGGACCGCGCCTTCGGCCTGGTGCTCGTCATGGACTTCATCGAGGGCGATCCGCTCGGCCGCGTGCTCGCCGCGCGCCGCCTGGGGATCGAGGAGGCCATCGACGTCGGCGTCGACGTCGTCACCGCCCTGTCGGACCTGCACCACGCCGCCGTGGTGCACCGGGACCTCAAGCCCGACAACATCATCCTCGAGCCGCCCCGCGGGGGCCGGCGGCGCGCGGTCATCGTCGACCTCGGCGTGAGCCGCCTCCTCGCCGACGCGCAGGGGGAGGACGTCACCAGCATCACCCAGGTCGATACGGCGGTGGGCACGCTGTCGTACATGGCGCCCGAGCAGCTCCTCTCGTCGAGCACCGTCACCGGCGCCGCCGACGTCTACGCCGTGGGGGCGATCCTCTACCGCGCCGTCGCCGGCGAGCAGGTCTTCGGTGAGGCCGACGACGCGATCGCGGCCCGCAACAAGATCACCGGCGAGGCTCCGCCGCTGTCGCTCGCGCGCGTGGACCGCGTGGCGCGCGGCTTCGCGGGCGTCGTGGCCCGCGCGCTGCAGCGCGCGCCCGAGCAGCGCTTCGCGAGCGCGGAGGAGATGCAGGCCGAGCTCGTCATGTTGCAGGACCTCGCCCGCGCCATGGCGTTCGACCTCGACGCCGCCACCGAGGAGGCGATGCCCTCGATCCCCCCGGGCCCCGACGAGGGGTCCGCGAGCGCCGAGCCCTCCGGCGCGAAGACGCTCCTGATGTCGCGCCCGCCCGCGGCGCTCGCCGCCGCCTCGCCCACCTCGAACGTGCCGGTCGTGTACGACGAGGACACCATCGACGAGGCCACGCGGATCGCTCCAGCCTCCGTGCGGCTGCTCAACGTCTCCGACAATCCGCTCGCGTCCACCTTCCCGGACACGCACCCCGCCGCGGCGGCCCCTCCCCCTCCCCCGCGGATGCCCAAGCTGCTAACCCCCGTGCCCCAGACCCCTCTGCCGGCGGAACGGCCGAGGCGGCCCTTCGACAGGACGCTCGAGTCACCCTCGTTGCCGGAGCGAGCCTACTCTCCACGGACGATGGAGAGCGCTCCCCCGGCCCCGCACCCCGCGCCCTCGGAGCCGCCGGCCACGTCGTCCGGCTCCGTGCCGCCGCACACGCGCCCCACCGTGCTCTCGCCGGAGGCGCCCCCTCCGATCGCGAAGGCGCCGGACGGGCGGGCGCGCTCGATCCCGCTGCGCCTCGCCCTGCTCGGGCTGATCGCGGCGCTGGCGGCGGGGGCGGCGGTGGGGCTCGAGGCGCGCTCCGTCATGGAGCGCGCCCCGGCGGCGCCCGCCGGGCGCTGACTACTTCTTCTGCTTCGCGAAGAACGCGCGCGCGGCCGGCTCCTCCGCCTTGCGCCGGGCGATGCAGAGGCGGATCTCCTCCAGCGTGGAGGCGAGGACGCGCGGCGCGCCCTCGACCGAGGAGGCGCGCGGGCCGAGGAAGCGCTCGACCTCCGCGAGGTGCGCGTCGTCGCAGAAGCTCCTCGGCAGGGAGAAGACCCGCGGGCGCCCGTGGTGCTGCGAGACGTGCGCGAGGAAGGCGTCGAGGTTCTGCTGCATCCACCGCCACGCGGCCTCGCGGGTGTCGTCGTCGTTCATCTGCACGGCGATGGGGATGATCGCCTCCGTCGTGCGGACGGCCGGGTCGAGCGCGAGGTCGCGGGCGCGCGCCGACGTCGCGGCGCCCCGCGCCGAGGCGAGGCCCCACAGGAGGGCGCGGCGGCGCAGCTCGTCGTTCGTCTTCGTGAACGTCGCGCGCATCGCGTCCCAGACGGCGGGGTCGGCCTCCTGACCCGTGACCGCGAGCACCGTGATGACGAGGTCCTTGTCCACGGCGTCCGGGTGGACGACGCCGTCCTTGCCCTGGCCGAGGTATGCGAGGCCTCGCTTCTTCGCCTCCGCGCGCACGGCGGGGTCGTCCACCGTCAGCGCCATGAAGCCGAGCGTGCGGCTCCTCATGTTCACCGTGTCGACGTCGTCCGTCGCCTTCGGCGTCCACCCGAGCTTCTTGTATGCGGCCTGGAACAGCCGCCGCCCGTACGCGTCGACCTTCTCGACGAGCGGATCGCCGTGGAGCCAGTACCGGGCGTTACCCACGAGCGCCATGGGCTCGTCGGCCACCTCCGGGTTGGGCTCGGCCGCGAGCGGCGCGGCCGCCTCGAGGAGGTCGCCGAACGGGGTCGCGGCCCGGCTGAGCGCCGAGCGCAGGCTGTTGCCGTACGCCATCTTCTCCCGCTCCGAGAGCGCCGAGAGCCCCAGCTTCCGCAGCGCGAGGAGGTCGCGCGGCGCGAGGGAGAAGCGGAAGTATCCGGCCGCGTCCGCGTTCGGGAAGACCCAGGAGGGGCACTTGTCGCCGAGCGGGAGGTCGCCCTCGCGATCCGTGAGGAGCATGCAGGCCTCCTTCACCTCCTTGCCCACGCCCGCGCGCGCGCAGACGGGGATCTGCCACCTCTTCGCCGTGTCCGCGGCCCCGCCCGCGGGCAGGAACCGCGACTGCGCGAGGTGGAGCCTCGGCGCGCCGTCGCAGCGCAGCTCGGCCTCGACGAACGGCACGCCCGGCTGGTCGAGGAAGGTGGAGAAGGGCGTCTTCACGTCCTTGCCCGCCGCGGCCGAGATGGCCGAGAGCAGGTCGGCCGTGGTCCCTGCCTTGAACGCGTGCGCCGTCAGGTAGTCGTGCACGCCGCGGCGGAACGTCTCCTCCCCCACCCACCGCTCGAACATCGCGAGCACGCCGCCGCCCTTCTCGTACGTGATGGCGTCGAAGGCGTTCTCGATGTCGTCGCCCCCCGTGATCGGCTGGCGGATCGCCCGCGCGCTCACGAGCACGTCCTGCCCCATCGCGTCCTGCGCGCCGCGGAGCAGCTCCATCCGCCCCTCGATCCTCGGGCTCCACTGGTCGACGATCTTGGCCTCGAGCCACGTGGCGAACGCCTCGTTCAGCCAGATCTCGTCCCACCACGCGGCCGTCACGAGGTCGCCGACCCACTGGTGTGCCAGCTCGTGGGCCGCCACCATCGCGTACGCGCGGAGCTGCTGGAGGGGCGCCGTCTTCTCGTCGAGCAGGATCAGCCGCTCGCCGAACGTGACGGCGCCCGCGTTCTCCATGGCGCCGCCCTTGTCGGGCACGGCGATGAGATCGAGCTTGTCGTACGGGTACGCGACGCCGAAGTACGCCTCCAGGCGCCCGAGGAGCTCGCCCGCGTGCGCGACCGCGTACGCGACCTCTTTGCCGCGGCCCTTCGGCGTCACACCGCGCAGCGGCACCGGCCGGCTCCGCACCGCGCTCGCGGGGACGGCGGGGCCATCGACGACGTCGAGCGGGCCCACCGCGAACGCCGTCAGGTAGCTCGGGAGCGGCAGCGTCTCGGCGAAGCGCACCCGCGTCGCATTGCCCTCGTCCGCGCGGGACACCTCGCGCGTGTTCGCGATCGCCGTGGCGCCGCGCGGGACCACGAGCGTCTCGGTCCACGGGATCTTGATGCCGGGCTCGTCGAAGCAGGGGAACGCGTCGCGCGCGGCCGTCGACTCGAACTGCGTGAACGCGTAGGGGACGCCCGCCTCGCGGGTCTTGTAGAGCCCCTCGGGCGAGCCGTTGAAGGCGGCGTCGTACTCGACGTGGATCCGGGCCGCGCCCGAGACGGGCTGCGGCACCGTGATCGCGGCGACCCCGCTCGCGTGGCGCTGCTCGTAGCGCGCCGCGACCTCGGCGCCGCCCTGGGGGGTGATCGAGGCGCGCGTGACGTGCAGGCCCTTGCCGTGCAGCCACACGACCGATCGCGGTCGGTCGAGGGTGACCGAGATGTCGACCACGCCCGAGAAGCGGTCCTGCGCGGGGTCGATGCGGAGCTCGACCGACTCCGCCGTGGGGTGCACGTCCTCCGGCAGGCGAAGCGCAGGCACCGGCTCCTCGGGCGGAGGCGCCGCCGTCTGGGTGGGCACGGGGGGCGGGGGCGCGACCGGAGGGGGCTCCGGGGCGCAAGCAGCGAGAAGGACGGCGAGGAAGGGGATGGTCGCGCGGCGGCTCACGGGCGCGGAGGGTATTCGATCGACGGCCTGCGGTCTCCACCGTCCAGTGATCGCCAACGGGAAGTGAGGGCCGCGCCGCGTTCGCGACGCCCCCGCCCCTCGTTGCCTCCTACCCCGCCCCCGGCCGTGCTACCCGAGCCGGAGGAGGCAACGTGTACCGGCTCTATTATTTTCCCAGCTCCGCCGCGATGGCGCCGCACATCCTCTTGCGCGAGCTCGGCGCTCCGCACGAGCTGGTCCTGACCGACACCCAGATCGACGCCCAGCACCGGCCCGAGTACCTGCGGCTCAACCCGCACGCGCGGGTGCCGACGCTCACGGACGGCGATCTCGTGCTCTACGAGTCCGCCGCCATCTGCCTCCATCTCTGCGATCGCCACCCCGAGGCCGGGCTCGCGCCTGCCGTCGGGACCCCGGCGCGCGGCGCCTACTACAAGTGGATGGTCTACCTCACGAACACCATCCAGCCCGAGCAGATGATGTGGTTCTACACGGACCGCTACGTGGCGCCCGACCAGGAGGCGACGCTCAAGGAGCGCGTCGTGGACCGCACGGCCGAGATGTTCGCGAAGATCGACGCGGAGCTGGCGACGCGGCCTTACCTGCTCGGTGACGCGTTCTCGGCGGCGGACATCTACCTGTTCATGCTCTCGCGCTGGACGCGCAACATGCCGAAGAAGGCGCGCGACCTGCCGCACGTCGGCGGGCTCCTCGCGCGGGTGATGGCCCGGCCCAGCGTGCGGGATGTGTTCGAGATCGAGGGGATCGGGGAGCCGTATTACTGAGCGGCGTGGCCGCCGGTCGACGAGCACCGGCGGGGTTCGCCACATTTCGGCCACGTAGTCTCCTCGGCCTCTCCCTCTCGGCACGCCCGGCAGAAGCATACGCTCGCTCGGTGCTCTTCGCTCAGCTCGCGCCCGCGCTGCGCGCCCGCCGAGGCGCAATCCTCGCCGTTCCTCTGACGGTCGCCGCCGGCCTCGGCTCGCGCGCGCTCTTCACCGGGCTGCCCGCGAAGATCGCGGGAGACGCGCTCTACACGGTGCTGATTTACGTGCTCGCCGTGGTCGTTCGGCCCGACGTACGCCCCGCGCGCGCCTTCGCCGTCGCGCTCGGCCTGAGCTTCGCGGTCGAGCTCGCGCAGCTCACCCCCTACCCGGGCTGGCTCTCGTCCAAGCACGTGATCCTGAGACTGATCTTCGGGACCACGTTCGGCTTCCTCGACCTGGCGAGCTACACGATCGGGGCGACCTTCGCGATCGCGCTGCACACCGCGATTCGGGCGCGTGCGCGGGCCGGTGGGACATCGAGCAACGGTGGATGAGCCTTCGGACCCAGCGCGCTCACTGGAGCCTCCATCCATCGCGCGCATCCTCCCTCGAGACCATCTGCTCGAACTCGCGCCGCGCCGCGCGGAGGCGCGCGTAGACGGTATTGACGTTCACCCCGAGGACCTCGGCGATCTCCGGCGCGCTCATCTGCTCCAGCTCCGCCAGCACGAAGACCGTCCGCTTGTCGTCGTCGAGCTGGTCGAGCAGGCGGTGCAGGCGTCGTACCCCCTCCGCGCGGACGGCGCTGTCGTGCGGGTCGCGGGCACGGTCGTCGGGCAGCGCGTCGACGTCCACCGAGGCGTCGCCGTGGCGGCTCTTGCGCCGGATGGTGCGCCGGTGATCGGCGGCGACGCGGGTCACGATCCCGCATATCCAGGTCCGGAGGGCCGCCCGCGCCTGGAGCGTGCCCAGGCGCCGGTGGACGATCACGAAGACCTCCTGGACCGCATCGTCGACCTCCGCGTCCGGGACCCCGAGGCGCCGGATGTTCCGCCAGGCGAGGTTGAAGCACTGATTGTCAGATCTCCTCGAACGAAGGCACATCCGCGGAGCCGGCCTCCGCGGCCCGGATCGGAGCGGGTCCGAACGACGCGGAGAGCACCGTCCACGGAAGGGCCGGCCTGGGCGCGCTGCGTGATCCCATTTCGCCGGACCCCATCAAAATCGTGCCTCCACACCCACCGCGCAGCCCGAGACCACCAGCGCCTTCATCCCTCCGTCATGTGACCACCGACGCAGCGGACTACGGTGCCGCGCGGCCGGCCGACATTCACGGGCGGACGTCGCCGCCCCGCTTCGTCACGCGCGCATGGCCCGCAGGCGCCGGACGCGCTCGGCGATCGGCGGGTGCGTCGACAGGAGCTGGACGATCGCCCCAGCCGCGCCCGATGAGAGCGGCGCGACGATGTAGAGGTGCGATGTCGCCGGGTCCGCGCTACGCATTGGCACGCGCCTCGCAACGCTGTCGAGCTTCTCCAGCGCTCTCGCCAGGGCCTCCGGGTCGCCCGAGAGGCGGGCGCCGGTGGCGTCCGCGCCGTACTCGCGCGAGCGAGAGACGGCGAGCTGGAGGAGCAGCGCGATCACCGGGGCGACGATCACCAGGAGGAGCGACGCGATCGGGTTCCGGCGGTCGTTGCCGCTGCCTCGGCCCAGGAAGAGCATCCAGCCCGCCGTGCGCGCGAGGAGCGAGATCACGCCCGCCATCGTCGCCGCGATGCTGGCCACGAGGATGTCGCGGTTGAGGACGTGGGAGAGCTCGTGGCCGATGACCCCGGCGATCTCGCGCTCGTCCAGGATCTCGAGCAGCCCGTGCGTGACCGCCACGACCGCGTGCTCCGGGTTGCGCCCCGTCGCGAACGCGTTCGGCGCGGGGTCGGGGACGTAGCAGACGCGCGGCTTGGGGATCCCCGCCCGCCGGGCGAGCCGCTCCACGGCCGCGTGCACGGCGGGCGCGTCCGCGGGCGTGAGCGGAGCGGCGTGGTGCATGGCGATGACGAGCGCGTCCGAGAAGTACCAGGAGGCCAGGTTCAGCGCGGCCATGAAGACGAGCGCGCCCACGGCCCAGCCCGTCCCGCCGAGCCAGTCGGCCACGAGCACGACGATCGCGGTGAGCACGCCGAGGAGGAGCGCCGTGCGGGCGTAGTTCGCGCCGATGCCTCGCCGGAAAGGAGCGGGCAGCGGGGCGCGGGGGGCCGTTTCGGAAGGGTACACACGCGGTCCTTGGAGACGCGCCCGCGCACGTCAACGCCCGCGCGCTCAACCCCGAACGGCGGCCAGGCCGAGGTACGTCGCGTATGACAGGAGGTAACCGAGAACAGGGCCAGCGAGCACGACGGCCGCAGCCAGCACGCGGAGCAACTGGAAACGAACGCGCATGAGCAACTCTCCTCCTCCGCGCCCTCTCAGCACGAGCCGTGCCCGCGCACGCGACCCCATGAGCCGCGGCGGGCGCGTGTCTCCGTGCGCCGCCGCCGTCGGCTACCCTGACAAGTTGACGCGCACCCGCCCAGACCCAAGACGGCGTGTCGCACGCGATTGCTCGGCTCGGCCCCGTCTGGATAGTTCCGCCTCCACGCGATCCTCGTGTGAGCCCGCGCACCGGCGCCCCTCGGAACCGTCGCGCCGGCCCCGCGTCTGCTCCTTTTCGAGGCTGGTGTCCCCCCCGCCGCCTGCTCTCCTCGAAATCATCGTACCCACGAAAACCACTCGGGCCCCGAATCGATTGCTCATCGCCGCGGCGGGCGTCGTCGTCATGCTGTGCCTCGGCACGGTCTACGGCTGGAGCCTCTTCGCGCGCCCGCTCGCCGCGGGCTTCCACTGGAGCAGCCTCCGGGTGTCGATGGTGTTCGCCGTCACCATCTTCTCGCTCGGCTGGGGGGCCGTCTGCGGCGGCCGCTGGCAGGATCGCGCTGGCCCGCGGATCGTGAGCCTCACGGGCGTGGCGCTCTGGGGGCTCGGCAACGTGCTCGCGGGGCTGGGGACGGCGCGCCTCGGCTATGGGTGGCTACTCTACACGTACGGGGTGATCGCGGGCTTCGGAAACGGCCTCGCCTACATCACGCCGGTGGCGACGGTGACGAGGTGGTTCCCCGAGCGCCGTGGCCTCGCCGGCGGCACGGTCAGCATGGGGTTCGGCTTCGGCGCGGTCGCCTTCAGCGCGATCGTCGCGCACCTCCCCTCGTTCGACGCCGCGGCCCGGCACGCGACCCTGTACGTCGCCGCGCGGGACCGCGCCATGAAGGCCGCCTCCACCTTCGATCCGACGCCGTACGCGCTCACGACGGCGGAGACCTCGGCCGTCCTCTCGATCTTCGTCGCGGCCGGGCTCGCCTTCCTCGTCCTCGGAGGGCTGGGCGCGCTGCTCTTGCGCGATCCGCCGGCGGCGGCGGCGCGGCGACAGTCCCGATCGTCGCTCTTCACGCGGCACTCGTATTCCCCGGGCGAGGTGCTCAGGACGCCGCAGTTCTACCTGCTCTGGCTGATGCTGTTCGTGAACACCACGGCGGGGATCCTGATCATCAGCAACGCCGTCCCGATCTTCTCCGAGCTCACCGGCGTCGCGCCGGCGGTCGCCGCGTCGATCTATGGAGGCCTCGCGCTCTTCAACGGAGCCGGCCGCACCTTCTGGGGGTGGGTCTCCGACTCCATCGGGCAGAGCCGCGCCTACATGCTCATCTTCGGGATCCAGGCGCTCGTGTTCTGTGGCATGGGATCCCTGGAGGCGCCCCTGGGCCTCGGCGCCGCGTTCGCCGTCGTGCTCCTCTGCTTCGGCGGCGGTTTCGGGACGATGCCCTCGTTCAACGCCGACTATTTCGGGACGACCTACCTCGGCGCCAACTTCGGCATGATCCTCACGGCGTGGGGCTTCGCGGGCCTGGTCGGGCCCTTCCTGGCAGGGTTCGTCAACGACCGGACCGGATCGTTCGCGGGGGCCCTCTTGCCGGTGGCGATGAGCTTGATCGCGGCGACGCTGCTGCCGCTCCTGGCGAGGCGGCCGCGCGGAGTGGCACGTGCGGTGGACGCGCCGAGGGACTCCACGGCGTGACACGTCGCCGGAGGAGACCTTCGAGGCCGAAGTTGTCCTATCCTCCGCGTCGATGATCGAGACCGGCTCGCACGTCCCCGTCCGGCGCATCACCCCCGACGCCACGTCGATCGGCGACCTCTTCCGCCGTCGCGCGGAGCGCACGCCTGGGGCGCCCGCGATCTTCGAGAAGCGCGGGCGCACGTGGGAGGAGACCTCGTGGGGCCGGTTCTACGACCGGGCGCGCCGCGCGGCGCGCGGGCTCGTCGCGCTCGGCGTCGGCAAGGGCGACCGGGTGGCCATCCTCGGTCCCACGCGCTCGCCGTGGGCCGTGCTCGACATGGCCGCCCAGCTCGTCACGGCCGTGAGCTTCGGCACCTACCCCGGCCAGACCCGGGAGCAGATCCGATACCTGCTCGATCACAGCGAGGCGAAGGTCGTCTACGTCGACGGCGCCGAGGAGCTCACGCCGACGATGAAGTTGAAGCGCAAGGCCGTCGCGGAGAAGCACGGAGCGATGCTCGACGCGGCCTACGACGGCGGCGGGCTCGCGGTCTGAGCATGGCGGGGCATGGCCCGACGACGGGTGCCACTTCGCGGGGGCCGCGATGCTACCTTCCGCCCGTGCGGAGGCCGCCGGATCCCTGACATGCGCTCGCGCGGCATCGCCATGTGCGTCGCCTCGGCGCTCAGCTTCGCGTGCATGGCGTTCGCGGCGCGGCTCGCCTCGGCCTGGGCCACCGGCGCGCAGATCGCCCTGGTTCGCTTCGTCGGATCCATCCTCGTGATCGCCGGCCTGTTCGCGCTTCGCCGCCGCTCTCCGCGCCCGGTCCGGTGGGTGCCGCTCCTGGTCCGAGGCGCGTTCGGCGCCACCGCCGTCCTGCTGTACTTCCTGGCGATCGCGCACGTCGGCGCCGGCCTGGCGACGCTGCTCAACTACACCTCCCCGGTGTTCACGGCGCTGCTCTCGCGCGCGTGGCTCGGCGAGCCGCTGCGCCGCCCGACGATCGCCGGCCTCGCGATCGCGATGAGCGGCGTCGTCCTCGTCCTCGCCGGCGGCCGTGGTCTACCGCACCCGGCCGCGGCCCTGTGGATCGCGGGCGGGCTCGTGTCGGCGCTCTTCTCGGGCGTCGCGGTCACCGCGATCCGCGTGGCGCGCCGCACGGATGGTCCGCTCGAGATCTTCGCGTCGCTCTCGATCTTCGGCGTCCTCGCGACCGCTCCCCTCGCGCTCTCGGCCACCATGCCGCCGCCGAGCGTGAAGCTCCTCGTGGCCCTCGCCGTCGTGATCGTCGCGTCGAGCGCCGCCCAGCTCCTCATGACGACCGCGCTCCGCTGGGTGGACGCGCCCACGCAGGGCGTCGTCGCTCAGCTCGCGGTGGTCGTCGCGTACGGGCTCGGCGTCGGCTTCCTCGGCGAGCGGGTGACGCCGATGTCGCTCGCGGGCAGCCTGGTGACGCTGGCAGGCGTCGTGCTGTCAATCTGGCCGAGCCGGAGCCCGGCCCCTCGAGCGACCGCCAGCCCGGTCCCTTGACGAACGTCGTACGGAGGTCATACACGCAACCGCCGGAGGAGCTCATCGAGCGACGCACGCATCGCTTCGACGAACTGGAACGGCTTCGAGGTCCACGTGGACGACCGCGGCGAGGGCGCCCCCGTCGTCCTCCTGCACTCTAGCGGGATGTCCGGCGCCCAGTGGCGGCGCACCGCGGATTCGCTGGTGCGCGGCGGCGCGCGCGCGGTCATCCCCGATCTGCTCGGGTCGGGCCGATCGACGCCATGGCCGGAGGGCGAGCCCTTCCGGTTCAATCTCGACGTGGAGGTCGTCGACGGCCTCCTCCGGCAGATCGGGCGCCCGGTCCACCTCGTCGGCCACTCGTACGGCGGGCACATCGCCCTCCGCGCCGCGACGCTCAATCCGACGCGCGTGCTCACCCTCGCGCTCTACGATCCGGTCTCCTTCGGCGTGCTCAATCCCGAGGGCGACCGCGACGCGTTCGCCGAGATGGCGCGGGTCGACGAGGGCTTCGGGGCGTCCGAGGCCGAGCATGCGGCGTGGCTCCAGGGGTTCGTCGAGTACTGGGGCGGGCCGGAGGCGTGGGCGCGCCTCCGCGAGCCCGCGCGCGCCGAGATGACGCGCGTGGGCTGGGTCGTCTACGCGGGCGCGCGCTCGCTCGTCGCGGACCGGACCGGCGTGGATGCCTATCGGTCGCTCACGGCGAGGAGCCTGCTCGTGACCGGAGAGCGCTCGCCCATCGCGGCGCGCAGGATCGTGGAGCGCCTCGGCAGCGCGATCCCGGGCGCGCGCGTGGAGCAGATCGCGGGAGCCGGCCACATGGGACCGCTCACGCACGTCGAGCAGTACGACCAGCTCCTCGCCGCCTTTCTCGCGGCGGAGGCGCGCGGCGCCTGAAGCGCATGGGCTGGATCGGCGGCTCCAGCGCGCGCCCGGCGGTCAGCCCTCGCGCACGAAGAGCGAGACCCACGCGGCCTTCGCGCCCGGTCCGCCCACGGCGTGGAACGTCGTCGGCCGGATGAAGACCTCGCGCCACCCGGCGAAGTACGCGCGCAGCTCCTCCTGCGAGTAGCCGCGCGGGCCCATCCCGCTGGTGTTGGTGGCGAAGCCGAGCATCAGGTGGCGCCCGCCGGGGCCGAGGACGTGGGCGAGCTCGCGCAGGTAGCGGCGGCGCTCGTCCTCCGTGATCACGTGAAAGAGGCCGCAGTCGAGCACCGTGTCGAACGTGCGCCCGAGCCGCGCGAGATCGAGCGCGTCTCCCTGCACGAAGGTAGCCCGGAGCCCGCGCGCCTCGCGCTTCTGGTTGGCCCGCGCGATGGCGGCCGGCGCCCCGTCGATCCCCCACGCGTCGAGGCCACGGCGCGCCAGCTCCAGAACGTTCTCGCCGGTGCCGCAGCCGAGATCGATCACCGAGCCCGCGATCCCGATCTCGTCGAAGGCGGCGACGAGATCGTCCTGCGGCTTGCCGATGTCCCAAGGCGGCGGCGTCCCGCCGTCGTACGCGTTGACGAAGCGATCGCGGCTGGGCCCGCCGGGAGGCGCGACGAGGGGGGCCGAATTGGCGCGCCAGCTCGGGCGCGCCTGGAGCCGTTCGAGCCAGGCCCGCACGTGAGGGTACGAGCCGAGATCGACCTTGAGGAGAAGGGCGAGCTCCAGGGCGCATCCGAGCGCGATGTCGGCGAGGCTGAACGACCCGGTGAGGTGCTCGCGAGGGGTGAGCTGCTGCTCGACGACCGGGAGGAAGCGGGCGAGCCCGTGCTCGGCCGAGGCGGTGAGCGCCTCGTCGGCCTGCGCGCCCTGCCGCGCCTTGATGAAGCGCTCCATCACCAGCGTCGTGAGGTACGGATCGAGGTGGCACGCGCCGAAGAACATCCAGCGCAGCATCTCGGCCTGTGCGCGCGGCTCCTCGGGCGCGATGGCGGCGCCGCCGTGCGTGCGCGCGAGGTAGACCATGATGGCGCCGGACTCCCAGAGCGCGAGGTCGCCGTCCGTGAGCGTCGGCACCTTGCCCATCGGGTTCAGCGCCAGGTACCCGGGCGAGCGCTGCTCGCCCTTCGAGAAGTCGAGGAGCTTCAGATCGAGCGCGACGCCCAGCTCCGCGGCGCAGATGCGGACGCGCTTGCCGTTCGGTGAGATCATGCCGGTGTAGAGTTCCATCGCGCGACCTTAGCCCAGCGGCGCACGGGCCGCCCCCCAAGCTCGCGCTTGCACCCGCCCCCCACTCCGTGCGACGGATTTGGCCATGGCCACCGTGCACCTGACCCATCACCTCTACAGCTTCTTCCCCGAGCTCGAGGGCAAGGAGATCACGGTCGAGGGCTCCACGGTCGGCGAGGTGGTGCGGGGCCTGGAGGCCCTCGCGCCGGGCATCGGGTTCTACATCTGTGACGAGCGCGGCCGCTTGCGGACGCACGTCAACGTCTTCGTGGGCAAGCAGCTCATCCGGGACCGCCGTGGCCTCTCCGATGCGGTCGCCCCGGGCGACGAGGTCCACGTTCTCCAAGCGTTGAGCGGAGGTTGACACACATGGCATCTCGCATCCTCGTCGGCACCAGGAAGGGCACCTTCATCGTCGAGAAGCAGGGCGGCGCCTGGCGCCCGCGGCTCGCCGGCCACGCCGGGACCGGCGTGAGTTTTTGCGCGCGCGATCCCTACACCGGCCGTCTGTGGGCGCTCCTGGGCCACGGCCACTGGGGCGCGAAGCTCTCGATCTCCGACGACGAGGGCGCGAGCTTCGCGGACGCGCCGGCCCAGATCAAGTATCCCGAGGGCGCCCGCTACATCGGACAGGAGATGTACGAGGACGCGGCGTCCGATTTCGGGGTCGGCTGGCGCATCTCCACGCGGCCGGCGACGCTGCTCAAGCTCTGGGTCATCGGCTTCGGCCCGGGCGGCCGCGTGTACGTCGGGACCATCCCCGGCGGCCTCTTCGTGAGCCGCGACGGCGGCGCCTCGTTCGAGCTCAACCTGCCGCTCTGGAACCACGAGTCGCGCGGGGGCGACCTGTTCTTGGGCGAGGGCAAGACAGAGACGAAGTGGTTCGGCACGCCGGCCTCGGAGGGTGAGTTCGCGCCCGGCATCCACTCCATCGTGGTCGATCCACGCGATCCCGAACGGCTCCTCGTCGGCGTCTCGACCGCGGGCGTCATCGAGACCCAGGACGGCGGGCAGACGTGGCACAGCGCCAACAAGGGCATGCGCCTCGATCACACGCCCGAGCCCGACGCCGAGTGGGGCCACGACACGCACTACATCGAGCAGTCCGATGGCCACCCGGACCACGTCTGGCAGCAGAACCACGTGGGCATCTACTACAGCGAGGACGCGGCGCGCTCGTGGCGCAAGGTGAGCGCCCCCGAGCAGGGCGTCCACTTCGGTTTCCCGGTCACGGCGGACGCGAAGAACGGCCGCACCGCGTGGGTGGTCCCCGCACGCTCCGACCAGCAGCGCATGGCCATCGACGGCGCCCTCTTCGTCGCGCGCACCGACGACGGCGGGCAGAGCTGGCGCGCGCTCCGCCGCGGGCTGCCCCAGGAGCACGCGTACGACGTGGTGCTCCGCCATGCGCTCGCCAACAAGGAGGGCGTCGTGGCCTTCGGGAGCACGACGGGGAACCTCTACGTCAGCGAGGACGGCGGCGAGGGATGGGCTGCTGCGGCCCACAACCTGCCGCCGATCTACTCGGTGCGGTTCGCTTAGCTCACCGCGCGGCTAACCTCCGGGCCCGTCCGTCGAGATGAACGCGAGCAGGTCGGCTGCCTTCTGCCCGAGCTCGTCGACGCGTTGCTGCAGGAGGTGCCGCAGGGACAGCATGCCGACGACCTTGCCCGCACCGTCGACCACGGGCATGTGGCGGAACTTGCCGGACAGCATGGGCTCGAGCACGTCCTCACCCCTGCGCGCGTCGCGCGAGGTGCGGACGGACGACGTCATGATCTCGCGCACGCGGGTGGCTTCGGGGTCGCGCCGCTCGGCCACGACCCGCGCCACGATGTCGCGCTCCGACACGATGCCCACGAGCCGCTCGCCGTCGAGCACGACCGCGGCCCCGACCTTCTCCTTCACCAGCAGCTCCGCGAGCTGCTGCACCGAATCGTCGGGCGCGATCGCGACCGCGGGCCTGCGAGCGTGCTTGAGAAGGTCGTTCAGCATGGGCATTCCTCCGGTTTCATGGGCGAGCCCGTGAGCGCGCACGAATCGCGATGTTTCCCCACCCTCCTGGCCCGCCCCTTTCGCGACCATTGTACGCGCTCCCGCGTGCGATGAATCGACCAGGTTTTCTCACGGGTCCTCGGTACCCCGTCTCCCGTAGGCCGGTGCGGGGGCTGGGCATGACGCAACCGTCGTGCCATGTCGCAGTGCGCGATCAGGATCGCGTCGCGCGTGCAGCGGAACATCGCTACCGCCGGCGCGTGCAGCGCCACGGTTGGTGGCGCAACACGACCGTCGGTGCACGAGGTGCCACGGCGGGTGCGCGCACCACCGTCGTGAGCGCGTGCAACGCGACCATCGGTGCGTACAGTGCCACGGTGGGTGCGTGCACCACCGCCGCGAGCGCGTGCAGTACGACCGTCGGTGCGTACTGCACCACCGTGAGTGCACGCCGTACGACCGTCGGAGCGCGCAGCACGGCCGTGCGTGCGTGCAGCGACACCGCGGGGGCGTGCAGTAAGACCGTCGGTGCGTACAGCGCCACTGGAGGGGCGTGCCGTACGACCGTCGGTACGTACAGCGTCACTGCAAGGGCGTGCCGTACGACCGTGGGTGTGTACTGCACCACCGTCGGTGCGTGCAGCACGACCATGCGCGCGTGCAGCACCACCGCGAGTGCGTGCCGTACGACCGTCGCTCCGTACAGCACCACCGTCGGTGCGTGCAGCACGACCATGCGCGCGTGCAGCACCACCGCGAGTGCGTGCCGTACGACCGTCGCTCCGTACAGCACCACCGTCGGCGCGTGCAGCACGACCATGCGCGCGTGCAGCACCACCCTCGGTGGAAACGCCGCCCCCGCCCGTCCGGGTGCGCCACCCTGGTTGCGCACAGCGCCACCGTGAGCACGGGTGCGCCACCAGGTGGGGCGCGTAGCGCCTCCGTGGGTGCGTTCAGCGCCGCCGTGGGCGCGTAGAGCGGCACCAGTGGTCCGGGTGCGCGACGACAACCGAGCCGGGCCAGGATCGACACGGGGAGCGACTTTTTCTTCGGCGCCGGGCGTGAGCCATCCGTTGTACCCTGGCGGCAACAGCCAAGGAGCCGGTGGATGCCCCTCGACGTGAAGGCCTACGCGGTGTCGGACGTGGGCCGGAAGCGCAAGCGCAACGAAGACTCCTATGTGATCGCACCGGAGGTCGGCCTCTTCGCCGTCGCCGACGGCATGGGGGGGCACAACGCGGGGGACGTCGCCTCGCAGAAGGCCATCGAGGTGATGCACGGCTTCGTCGAGGGGCACGCCGGCACGCTCGCCGCCTTCGCCGACGACCCGTCGCCCGACCGCGGCGCCGCCGCCGCCCGCGTGGTCGAGGAGGCCATCCAGAGCGCGTGCGCCACCATCTACCGGATGTCCGAGGGCGACGTCCGGCTGCGCGGGATGGGGACGACCTTCGTCTGCCTCGTCGTCGCCGGCGAGCGCGCGGTCGTCGCCCACGTCGGCGACAGCCGTCTCTACCTCTTCCGAAAGGGATCGCTCCACGCGCTCACCGAGGACCACACCCTGGTCCACGAGCAGATCAAGGCGGGCGCGATCACCGCCGAGAACGCCAAGAACAGCCCCTTCAAGGGCGTGCTCACCCGCGCGCTCGGCGCGCACGAGTCGGTGCAGGTCGACAGCCTGGTGGTCGACCTGCTCCCGGGCGACGCCTTCCTCCTGTGCAGCGACGGGCTGTACGGTTACTTCGAGGAGGACGAGCTCGCCGCGCGCTTCGCCGACGCCGCGATCGACGAGGGTCTCGCCGCGGCGCTCGTCGCGGCGGCCAACGAGCGCGGCGGGCGCGACAACATCACGGCGCTCGTGGTCTCGGCCGAGGACGTCGGCGACTACGAGGCCGCGGGCGCCGCGCGCATCGACGTCCTGCGGAGCATCCCGCTCTTCGAGCACATGACGTACCGCGAGCTGAACGAGGTGCTGGCGATCGCGCACACGCAGAGCTTCCCCGCCGGCGCCACGGTGGTGCAGGAGGGCGACCCGGGCGGCGAGCTCTACGTGGTGCTCGACGGCGAGGTGGGCGTGGAGCAGCACGGGCTCACCATCGCCGTGGTGGGCGCCGGCGGGCACTTCGGCGAGATGGGCCTCGTCGACGCCGGCCCCCGATCCGCGAGCGTGCGCGCCCGCTCGCCGATCCGCGCCATGATGATCCACCGCGACGCGACGCTGGCGCTGATGCAGCGCGAGCCGACGCTGGCCGTCAAGCTGCCTCTGGGCCTTCGTCCAGGTGCTCTCGCAGCGCCTCCGCGCCACCAACACCGAGCTCTCCGAGGTGCTCTCGGGCCCGGAGACGCAGAAGCTGTAGCGGCACAGGTCCGGCATCGTGCGCGTTCGCGTTTTCGTGCGCGTGCGCGCACGCGCACGATCACGATCACGATCACGAGAGCGCTGGACGCTCACGCAGCATCGAGAGCCACCGCCCCACGCTCCCCACGATCACCAGCGCCACGCAGGCGAGCAGCGTGACCGTCACCAGCAGGTTCACGCGCCCCACGAACGCCGTCTCCGGCGCGCGCATCATCGGCAGGTAGAGCTGGTAGATGGCCTGGATGCCGGCAGTGATCGTGGTCGTCGAGACGAAGGCGAGCGGGAGGAGCGTCACGAGGGCGTAGCGCCGCAGCTTCGACTCTCGCGAGGATCACGGTGGTGCCCACGCAGAGCGCCGCCGAGGCGAGGAGCTGGTTGGCGACGCCGAACATCGGCCAGATCGTGGAGATGTTGCCGGTGAGCATGAACCAGGTCCATCCGCACACGATGAAGAGCGTGGAGAGCAGCGCGCCCGGGAGCCAGCCGGGCTCGCCGAGCTTCGGCGAGACGCGGCCCGCGAGCTCCTGGACCAGGAAGCGCCCGATGCGCGTGCCCGTGTCGATGGTGGTGAGCACGAACAGCGCCTCGAACATGATCGCGAAGTGGTACCAGTACGCGAGCAGCGCGCGCATGCCCGGCAGCCCGGAGAAGATCTTGGCGACCGCGATGGCGAGCGAGACCGCGCCCCCCGTCCGTGCCGCCACCACCTCCCCCGCGCCCTCTGCGAGTCCTGGCAGGGCCTCGACCTTGATGCCGAGGCGGAGGAAGTCGGCCTCGCCCAGCGAGCTGGCGTGCGGCGCGTCGGGGTCGACGCCGTAGCCCAGCGCCGAGAGCGCGCGGTTGCCGAGGTGCAGGGCCGTCGAAGCCCGGATCTTCGCCCCGGGGCGCGCGAGCGTCGTGGCCGGCTGGCCGGCGGCGAGGCCGAGCGCGTCGCGGTCGTGCTCCGTGAGCACCCCGGGCGCGTCGAGCTTCGCCAGGTCCTCCGCCGATCGCGCGAGGCCGCCGCCCGTCTCGGCGGAGCCCACGACGGCGATGGGCGGGTCGGTGTTGATGGCGAAGTAGTCCGGCGGCGGGAGGCACGAGGCGGCGACGAGGGCGGTGATGCCGACGAGGCCCTCCATCAGCATGGCGCCGTAGCCGATGGCGCGGCAGTCGCGCTCGCGGTCGATCATCTTGGGCGTGGTGCCGCTCGAGACGAGGGCGTGGAACCCGCTGATGGCGCCGCACGCGATGGTGATGAAGACGAAGGGGAAGAGCGAGCCGGGCACGACTCTGCCGAAGACCTCCCCGTTCACCGTCACGCTCTTCGGGCCGATGCTCGGTGAAGAGCGGCATCGCGACCTCGGGGTTCACGATCATGATGCCCGCGACGAGCATGAAGATGGTGCCGATCTTGAGGTAGCTCGACAGGTAGTCCCGCGGGCAGAGGAGCATCCAGACGGGGAGCACGCTGGCGAGGAAGCCGTAGACGGCGATGATGAAGGTCAGCGATCGCTTGCTCAGGCGGAGCGCCTCGCCGAGGTGGCCTTCGGCGATGCCCTTGCCGGCGAAGAGCGCGACGACGAGGAGCACGACGCCCACGACCGTGGCGCGCCGGATGCCCGCCGCGCTGCCCTTGCAGACGGGGTAGATGTAGAGCCCCATCGCGAGCGCGATCGGAACGCTGAGCCCGATGGTGAACACCCCCCACGCCGACTCGGCGAGCGCCTCGACGACCACGCGCCCGAGGCCGGCGAGGGCGACCACGACGATGAAGAGGATGGCGACGGCCGTGACGGTGCCGAGCACGGGGCCGAGCTCCTCGCGCGCGATCTCGGCGAGCGACCGTCCCCCGCGCCGCACCGAGGCGACCAGGATCACGAAGTCCTGCACCGCGCCGCCGAGGACGACGCCGAACAGGATCCACGTGTACCCGGGGAGGAAGCCGAACTGCGCGGCCAGCACCGGGCCGATCAGCGGGCCCGCGCCCGAGATGGCCGCGAAGTGGTGGCCGAAGAGGACCCAGCGGTTCGTGGGGTGGAAGTTCGAGCCGTCGTTGCGCTCGTGCGCGGGCGTCCTCCGCGCGTCGTCGAGGCTCAGGATCTTGGCGGCGATGAAGGCCGAGTAATAGCGGTAGCCGACGGCCAGGACCGCGAGGGCGGTGAGCATCCACCACAGGGCGCGCATGGGCGCGCATCCTAGCCCGAGCCCGAGTCCGAGCCCGAGCCCGAAATCCAGAAGATCGGGCTCGGGCTAAGGCTAGGATTTCAAGGGCAACTGCCCGCGCACTGCGTCGCGCTGCACGAGAAGAGCGCCGTCGCGTTGCCGTCCATGGCGCCGCAGGTGCCGGTGCACGTCGTGGTCGTTCCGCCCATCGCGACGCAGTTGGTCCAGCAGAGGCAGGAGGTGTCCGCGGCGCACGCGTTCACCTCGGAGCAGCACTTGCTCTTCGTGCGCGACGTGCAGGGAGGGTCGCTCGACATGGGCGTGCAGAGCACGCCGCCCGAGTTCCTCAGCCTCTCCCCGCTCCCGCCCCTCCGCCGCCAGGAGCCCATCCATCACCGCGACCGCCGCGGCGCTCTCCCCCGCGGCCCCCTCCCGGCCGATCGCCTCCAGCACCGCCGCCTCGTGCGCGCGGAACGCCGCCTCGTCCACCCCGCGCCGCGCGAGCACCTCGCCGAGCGGCGCGTCGCTCTGCCATGCCTCCATCCTCGCGGCGCAGTAGGGATCGTGCGGGGCAACGGCGTGGAGGGCGCCGAGGGCGGGGTAGCCGCGGGGAGGGGTCTGCTCGTCGTCCTCGGCGTCGCCGGGGGCGACGGGCGCGGGGGCCGGAGGGTATCCGCCCGTCGCGCTCGCCTCGAAGCCCGTCGGCGGGACGCGGAAGGGAAGCGGCTGCACGGCCGAGGCCTCTGGGTGGGCCGGAGGCGCGAGGGTGATGGGGCGGCGAGCGGCGTCGGCGCCGGCCGGCGGCGCAGGGGGGTAGCCGTCGTGTGCGCGTGGGGTCGCCTCGTCGACGGGCCCGCGATCGAGGGCAGCGTAGGCGCCGCGAGAAGGCGACTCGATCGGAGGCGCAGCGGCCTGCGCCGGGACGGGGATGGGGTCCGCGACCTCCGGAAAGACGAGGGGCTCCGGCGCGCCGCACAGGAGACCCGGGTCGACGTACGTGACCTCGGGCGCGAAGCGCGCCAGCATGCGATCGACCTCGGGCGGCCCGACGCGCTCGCCGTCGGCCTCGGCCGCCACCACGAGCCGGCCCACCGAGGCGTCGTCGTCTTCGTCGAGGAGCACGGCGCTGCGCCAGATCGCGATGGCGAGGCCGCGGTCGGTGTCGATCCAGAGCGTGTCGCAGCGCGTGGGCTGTTCGGTGGACTGCTCGCTCCCGGGGGGGCGGCGGAAGACCTTGATCCGGATTGCGGGGAGGCGCGACGTCAGCGCCGGCTGTTCGGGGTGGAGGTTCTCGAGCGCGATCTCGGTGCCGGGCGGGAGGTCGTCGAGCTGCTGCTCGGCGGGCGCGGCGTTGAAGACGCCGAAGTCGAACCCAGCGGGCGGGGGCCCGAGCCCGAGCCCCGCGCGCGTGGCCCAGAGCAGCGCCGCCTCCCCCATCCCGTAGCGCATGGCGCGCCAGGCGAGCGGGATCGGGCCGAGGCCCGGCGTCTCGCCGCCCTGCTCGGCGATGGCCGCGATGTTGGCGAGCGGGCGGTTCAGCTCCGCGCCCTGCGAGATGTCGACGCCCGCGAGGTTCTCCCCTGTGCGGACGGCGCGGTCGTAGGTGAGCGGCATGCGCTGGAACGGCACGGCGACGCTCGGGCGCAGCCCCTCGAACGAGGGGACCCACGCGCGGTCGCCGTTGATGCTCAGCGACTTGCGGAACGCGCCCACCCTGGCGCGGGCGATGAGGCTGTCCGTGGGCGCGCCGCCCGGCGCGTGCGCGTGGCCACCGAAGAGCACGTCGACGCGCGGCTTCACGGGGACGAGATCCGGCGCCGCCACGCCGTCGTCGGCGCGGATGGGATCCTGGAGCGGCGCGATGGAAGCGGGCGCGCCGGGCACGAGCACGAACGTCGCCTTGACGCACACCGAGAGGCTGCGGCGCCCGGGCGCCGGCTCCCAGCCGAGGGCCGCGACGGCGAAGGGGCAGGCGCAGAAGATCTCCACGAGGCGACGGTACCACGGGCGCGCGACGGACGAGCGCCGGCGCTGGGCTACCGCGCCGGCGAGCCGGCGAGCAGACCGCGCTCGCGTAGCACATCGTCGAGGATACGGCGCAGGTCGCTCCTCCTGATCTTGGACGATACGCGGTCGAACTCGGCGCGGGTGTCCGCGGTCACCAGGATCCAGCCCTCCGCCTCGGCCTGCGCCGCGATGGCCCAGTCGATCGACGCGAGCCCTGCGCCTCCCGGCGCGTCGGGCAGACCGAGCACCTCGAGACAACGCGCCTGCTTCGCGATGCGCCAAGCCTCTGCCTCCGGGAACCATCGGTGAAGGATCTCCGAGGCCCTCATCGCCGCGTCGTCGTGGAACGGAGCGAGCATCGCCTTCTTGGTCGCGAGGTTCTGCCGGACCACCGCATGATCGAAGGGCAGACCCTGCTCGCTCCGACTCGTGCGGAGGTCGTGCAGAACCTCCATGGCTGCGAGCGCGGGGACGACAACTGACACGTCGATCGGCTCAGAAGCCTCACCACGGAGCCGGTTCACGTCGTCGCAGATGGTCCAGAACGCGCCGAAGGTCATGCGGCGATCGGTCTTCGAGAAGCCGATGATCGCGTTGGTGTCGAACGCGAGCGTGGCGCCACCGCTGCGGATGCGACCTTCAATCGTGGGCATCGGCGCGCTTGTCGTCATCCTGAAGACCGAGCTCGTCGAGGTACTGCTCGTTGGACAGGATGCGCACGCCGCGCGGCTCGCCGTTCACGAAGAAGACGCCGCCACCCTTGTCCACGTGCAGCCGCTCGACCACCTGCGGGGGCAGGCGGACGACCCCCTGGCTGGTGACGTACGCCTGCGGGGCGCGCTCGGGCAGGCCGAGGTGCTCGGGCGCGGCGCCGAGCACGGCCGGCAGCGCGGAAGCGGGCCGCCGGGAGATCGTCGGCCCGCGGGGGCCCGCTTCCATGAGCCAGAACGAGTCGCCGGTCTCGAACGCGGGCGAGTGACTCGTGATGAAGATCTGATCGACGCCTCCGGACCCGTGCGGCTCGACGACGAGCTTCTGAAGCGCCTCGCGGAGCCGGTTCTGGAGCGCCCAGCGCAAGTTCAGCTCCGGCTCCTCGATGCCCACGATCGAGGCGTTGCGCATCAGCACGTTGCCGAGCAGGGCGGCGATCTGCTGGACGCCGGTGCCGAGCAGGTCGAAGGGGAGGCGCATCGTATCGCTATCGAAGACAAGCCGGGCGCGGGGCTCGGAGCGCGGGTAGGTGACGTCGAACGTGCCTTCACCCGTGATGTCGCGCAGATCCTCCATCGCCCGGACGAAGGCTCGCCAGCGGTCGCGCCGCACGCGATCGAGAGACTCGCGGCAGTCATACATCTCCTGCACGAGCGGTGCGGAGCCGTTGCTGCGCGGAATCGGGTCCTCCTCCACGCTGCGGCGCACGCCGACCAGCGCGAACCGCTGGGTGGGCCCGGCGGTGACCAGGAGGTTTCGGGCGACGAACCCGAGGACGGGTCTGACCAGATTCCAGTTCGCGACCAGAGAATTCGAATTGCCGTCGTGCGCGAACTCGTTGCCGTCCGCGAAGCGGAGACGTGTGAAGGTGCACCGCACCGCGTTGGCCCCCCATTCAAGCCTGATCTCGGCGTCGATCTCGTGAGCGTCCAGATCCGTCTGGACGCCGGCGGCCAAGAGCTCCTCCGACGGGATGTCGAGCGTCGCCGCCAGCACGATCGGCAAGGGCCGTTCCAAGTGGAACAACGGTCTGAGCTCTGGAACCGAGAGGTCCTGGGCAGAGATGTCGTCGCGCGACAAGCCGCCGCTAGACCACGCGATGCAGCGGAAGAAGAGATCGATCGCCTGCAGCAGGTTCGACTTGCCGACGTTGTTCGCCCCGTGGATGACGTTGATGGCGCCGAGATCGTCGAGGACGATGGGCTGCTCCAGGTTCTTGTAGCCGGCCACGGAGAATCGGCGGAGGCGCACCCGGGGAAGCTACACGCGCCGGGCCAGGCGATCCAGCGCCGGCCGACCCATCCCTCAGTGGAAATCCCTCGACCGCACGTCGAGCCCCTCCCCCTCGTCCGGCAACGTCAGCCTCGACAGCTCCTTCGCGAGCACATGGACCACCTCGCCCTGCCGCTCCAGCCGCCCCTTCACCATCAGGAGCTGCGCGTGCCGCGCGACCGCGTAGTTGTCGGCGAAGACCTCGCGCTGCACGATGAGGTTCACGACCCCGGTCTCGTCCTCGAGCGTGAAGAACGTCACACCGCTCGCCGTCCCGGGCCGCTGCCTGCCGATCACGAGCCCGGCCACCTGCACCGTCTCCCCGTGCCGGATCGCCGAGCTCCGCGGCCCGCCGCACGCCGCGCTCGGCGAGGCTGTCGCGGAGGTGGGCCATCGGGTGGTCGTGGACGGAGAGGCCCACGCGGCCGTAGTCGAGCGCGAGCTGGGTCAGCTTGGGCAGCGGGGGCAGGCCCACGTCCTCGTCGGGCTCGATGTCGAGGCCGTCGAAGAGGCCGCCCTCGCGCGGAGCCCGGGCGCGGAAGAGCGCCTCGCGCCGCGCCGGGACAAGCTCGCCAGCGCCCCCGCCTCGGCGAGCGCCTCGATCTCGTTCTTCTTCAGGTGGGCGCGGTGCACGAGGTCGCGCAGCGACGCGAACGCGGCCTCTCTGCGCGCCGTCGCGATCGCCGTCGCGGCGCCCTCGCCGAAGCCGCGGATGAGGCGCATCCCGAGGCGAATGGCCGGCGGCTTGCTGGGCCCCGCATCGCGCTCCAAGAGGTGGTCCCACGTGCTCCGGATCACGCACGGCGGGCGGACCTCGATGCCGTGGCGCTGCGCGTCCTGCACGATGGAGGACGGGCTGTAGAAGCCCATCGGCTGGGAGTTCAGGAGCGCGCACGCGAACTCGGCCGGGTGGTGCACCTTGATCCACGCGGACGCGTAGACCAAGAGCGCGAAGCTCGCCGCGTGGGACTCGGGGAAGCCGTACTCGCCGAAGCCGTGGATCTGCTGGTAGAGCTGCTCGCCGAAGCCCTGGGCGATGCCCCGCCGGGCGAACCCGTCGAGGAGCTTCTGGCGGTGCCGCTCCAGCTTGCCGGTCTTGCGCCAGCCCGCCATGTCGCGCCGTAGCTGGTCCGCCTCGCCGGCCGTGTAGCCCGCGCCGACCATCGCGATCTGCATCACCTGCTCCTGGAAGAGCGGCACGCCCAGCGTCCGGTCCAGGATCGAGCGCAGGCACGGGTGCGGGGGCTCGGGCCGCTCGCGGCCGGTGCGGCGGCGCAGGTAGGGGTGGACCATGCCGCCCTGGATGGGCCCCGGGCGCACGATGGCGACCTCGACGACCAGATCGTAGAAGCTCTTCGGCTTGAGCCGCGGGAGCATCGACATCTGCGCGCGGCTCTCAATCTGGAAGACGCCGACCACGTCGGCGCGCTGCACGGCCGCGTACACGGCCGGGTCCTCCGGCGGGATGCGGGCGAGCGCCTCGATGGGATCGAAGGGCGCCGCGGATCCAGGGCCTGCGTGGTGGAGCAGCTCGAGCGACTTGCGGATGGCGGTGAGCATGCCCAGCGCGAGGACGTCGATCTTGAAGAAGCCGAGGTCCTCGATGTCGTCCTTGTCCCAGGGGATGACGGTGCGCCCCGGCATGCGCGCGGGCTCGACGGGGGACACGCGGGAGAGCGGCTCGCTCGAGATGACGAAGCCGCCCACGTGGATGGAGAGGTGGCGGGGGAAGCCCTCGAGCTCGTCGGCCCAGTGCACGACGTGGCGGAGCCGCTCGTCCTCCGGGTCGAGGCCCGCCTCGACGACGCGCGCCGTGGAGAGGGCCTGCGGGTCCATGTGCATGACGAGGCCGGAGAGCCTGTCGAGCTGGTCGTTCGAGAGGCCGAAGACCTTGCCCACCTCGCGCAGCGCGCTCCGGCCGCGGTACGAGATGATCTCGGAGACCATCGCGGCGCGGCCCCGGCCGTACAGGTCCGTAGATGTCCTGGATGACCTCTTCCCGCCGCTCGTGCTCGAAGTCGACGTCGATGTCGGGCGGCTCGTGCCGCTCGGCGGAGAGGAAGCGCTCGAAGAGCAGGGACATGCGCGCCGGGTCGACGGCCGTGACCCCGAGGGCGTAGCAGACGGCGCTGTTCGCGGCGCTGCCCCGGCCCTGGCAGAGGATGCGCCGCCGCCGCGCCATCTCGACAATCTGGTGGACGCTCAGGAAGTAGGGCGCGACCTCGAGCGCCTCGATGAGCACGAGCTCCTTGTCGATCTGCGCGAGCACCTCGGGCGGCGCCCCCTCCGGGTAGCGGCGCCCGACGCCCTCGGCCGTGAGGCGGCGGAGGGCGTCGATCGCGCGCTCGCCGGGCAGGCAGAGCGTGTCGCCGGGGAAGGCGTAGCGCAGCTCGCCCAGCGAGAAGTCGCACGCCTCGGCGACCTCCACGGTGCGGTCGACCCACGCCGGGTTGTCCCGGAAGAGCGCGCGCATGCCCTTCTCGGACCGGAGCCTCGCCTCGGCGTTGGGCGGGAGCGCGGCGCCGGCCTCGTCGAGCGTGGTCTTGTGGCGGATGCAGTGGAGGATGTCGGCGAGGGGCTTGCGCGCGGCCTGGTGGTAGAGGGGGCGCGCGGTGGCGACGGGCCTCGCGCCGAAGCGCACCTCGGCGGCGGCGGCGGCCTCGAGGCGCGCGGCGTCGAAGCCGTCGAGGTGGCGCCAGGCGGCGACGAAGAGGCGGTCGTCGAACGCCTCGCGGAGCGGGCCGAAGAGGGTTTCCGGCGGCTCGCCGCCCCGGGCGTCGACGGGGACGACGGCGACGAGCCCGCGCGCGGAGGCGGCGACGCGTGCGGCGAGGACGCCGGCCGTGCCCTTCTCGTGGTCCGCGTGCGCCGCCGTGAGCAGGTCGCAGAGGTTCTGGTATCCGTCGTGGTCCTGGGCGAGCAGCGACGACAGACCCCTCCGGCTCCACCGTCAGCTCGGCGCCGACCAGGAACCTCTGCCCGAGCTCCTTGGCCCTGGAGTGGGCGCGGACGCTCCCGTAGAGCCCGTCGCGGTCGCAGACCGCAATCGCCGCGAGCCCGAGCTCGTGGGCGGCGGCGACCAGCTCCCCCGGGTGCGACGCGCCCTCCAGGAACGAGAAGCTGGAGCGGGCGCAGAGCTCTGCGAAGCGAGGCTCCATGGGCGTCAGGCGCGCGGAGCTAGAGCGGTTCGCTGCTGGGGTTGGTACACGCTTACCGAACCGCGACCGCCAGGGAGCGGGTGCCAGAGGGCGCCTACGTGGACACGCCCTCGCACGCGCCGCGCTGCCTGTAGCGCTACGCGTGCGAAGGCGCGAAGACGTCGCGCCTTCTGGCACCCGCTCCCTGGCGGTCGCGGTTCGGTAAGGGAGTCTCGGCGCTTGGCGGCCATCTCAAGCCGTAGTGCGGCTCGACGCGAGGCGCAGGACTGCGAGGTACCCGCGCGCGACCGCGCCGTCCGGCACGGCGCCGCGCTCGACCAGGAGGCGGTGCATGGCCGGGAGCCGGAAGTAGGGCACCGTCATCAGGAGGTGGTGCTCCAGGTGGTAGCCGACGCGGTGGGGGGCCACGAGGAGGCGCTCCAGGGGGCCGGCAATCGTGGTGCGCGTGTTGCGGAAGGGATCGACGAGGCCTCCGTGCAGGCGTGCTCCGCGATGGATCGGATGCGCACGACGATGCCGAAGCTGGTCAGGAAGGCGACCGGCCACGCGAGGTAGACCCAGCCGTGCCCGGTGAGCGCCAGGGTTCCGGCCAGCAGGGCGTTGGTCACGACCACGCCGCCGATGTTCTTCGCCCCGGCGGCGAGGTGCTCGCCGATGGGGCGACGCGGGAGGCGCCGGACGTCGGCCGTGACGGTGTACGCGAGGATCTCGAGGTCCATGGCCAGGAGGCCCACGACGCGCTGGACGCCGGTGATGCCGGCGGCGTCGCGGAGGAGCTTGCGGGCCAGCGAGGCGCGCGTGACCGGGAAGGGGGCGGCGAGGCTCCGGTCGGGGTCCTGCTCTGTGCCGGTGTGGGCGTGGTGGGCCAGGTGGTGCCGGCGGTAGCGCACGACGTCGGCCCAGACGGGCTTCGCGCACACCCACTGGGCGAAGGTGTCGTTCAGCCAGCGCGTCCGGAAGAGCAATCCGTGCGAGGCGTCGTGCATCAGGATGGCGAGCGCGAGCTGCCGGCCGCCGAGGACGATCACGACGGCGACGAAGGTGGCCGGATGGGGGAAGCGGGCGAGGGCCGCGAAGGCGAGGGCGATGATCCCCCAGGAGGTCAGGACGGCACGGAAGCCCGCCGCGTCCGACGGCTGGATGAGCGCGCGGATCTCCTCGCGGGTGAGGAGTTCATTGAGGGCGGACGTGCGGGCCATGGTGAAGGCTACCACAGCGCGTCGTCAGCCTGCGCTCGCCCCGCGCAGTCATGCTCCGGTGCAGCGCGTCAGGCGAGCGCCGCCCGGATGCCCGCCACGGGATCCGCCAGCGTGACCGACCCGAGGTGGCACGCGAGGACGAGCTTGGGCGGCATCTTCTCCGCCTGCTCCGCCAGCCACGCGTAGAGGGCGCGCTTGTCCTTCACCGCGAGCGCGCCCGTGAGCCAGTTCCGCCGGAGGCCGGGGCCGCTCTTCGTCCACTTCATGACGAGCCCGAAGGGCCCCTTCGGCAGCTCGGCGAAGTTGAACATCACGTCGGTCACGTACCAGGCCCAGCCGCCGTCGACCCGCCAGCGCACGAGCACCTCGCCCGTCTTGAAGTGGGGCATGTCGCACAGCTCGACGCGATCGCCCAGGAGCTTGGACGCCTCGGCGAGGGGCTGGATGCCGGAGAGCTTCGTCTTCTTCTCGAGCCGCGCGATGGACTGGGCGGGAGCGAAGACGGCGGCGTCGGGGTAGCGGGCCTTCCACCCCGGCAGGCCCATGGTGTGGTAGGCGTTCGGCGCGATCAGCGCGCGGACCTTGCCGTGCTTCTCCAGCTCGGTGAACGCCTCCTCCGGCGGCTGGAAGGGCGGGCTCACCACGGCGACGCCGCCCTCGACCGGGAACGCGAGCGCGTCGGCGATGCCGGGGCCGAACGAGTAGTGGAACGTGAGCGCGGGGAGGGTGGGCTCGGCTACGGTCCAGGTGGCCATGCGCGCCGGGGTAACACTGCCCGGGGCGCGCCGCCATGGCCCGCCTCCTGTCGCGGCATCGCGGCGTGGCATAGGATGCCTGGGTGGGTCTCGCCGAGCTGCTCCACCCCGCCCTCCACGCGCTGCCCGACGTCACGCTCGCGGTCGATCCGCAGACGCTGCGCGTCCTCGACGTCAACCGCGCGCGCGACGCCTTCGGCCACGATCGCGGGGACCTCGGGGCGATGGGCCTCGACGCGCTGGTCGCGATGCCGCGGGAGGATCCTGCGCTTCGTGCAGGCGGCGGACGGGCAGCCCGCGGACGTCGGCGTCCGGCGGAAGGGCGGCGCGGTCCTCCACGCCAGCGCGCGCGCGGCCGGCTCCGCCGGGGCGGCCGCCGCGCCCTGCGTGCTGGTCGTGATCCGCGAGTCGCCCGAGCACGCGCGGGCGCTCGAGGAGGTCGAGCGGGTCCGCGAGGTCATCGACGAAGCGCTCGCCGCGCTGGAGCGGGTCTCCGAACGGCGGCGCGCCGCCGCGGCGCCACGTCAGGTGGACGATGTCACGGCCGACGCCCCCGCCCCTCTCGCCCTGAACCTGACGCTGGCGCAGTACGTCGCGCTCTGCGTCGAGAGCGAGATGATGCCCGCGCGGATCCGCGAGAATCAACGAGCGCTACGGCCTGCCGAGCGACGGCGCGCGGGCGCTGCTCGACCGCGCCTTCCAGGCCAAGCTCGCGGCCGACCCGGCGCTCGAGGCGGAGCGGGCCGCGCTCCACGCCCGCTACGTCTACTGGTTCCAGACGCAGGGGCGGGCACGCCAGGAGAGCGGCGTGCTCCCGGCGCCTGCGGTCGCGGCTCCACCCCCCCAACCGCAAGCGGCCCCCTACCCCCCGAGGCCCGCGGAGCAGGCCACGCCGGCGGACCCGCGCGGCCCGCGCGCCACCGCGCCCTCGACCGGCGTGGCCCCGGGCCCTGCCACGCCGTTCATCTCCCCCGGCGTGGCCCCGGCCCCTGCGACGTCGTTCACTCCCCCTGGTTTCCGGCCCCTGCCCCCGGCGGGGCCGCCGCCCCAGGCGCCCGCCGCGCTCCAGCCTCCGGCACCCGAGCATACGGAGACGCAGCCCCCCATCACGCAGCCGACGGCGGACATGGACCTGCACGGGACCATCGCCACGATGGACACCCGCGCCGGGGCCTCCGCGCTCCCGTTCAAGCCGGCCGGCGCCCCCAACCTGACCGTCGGACCAGTATGCCGCGCTCACCGTCGAGATGGAGGCGTATCCGGACCGGCGGGCCGAGGTCCTCGGCCGGTACGGGATCCACTCCGAAGCGGCCTGGCACGCCTGCGAGGGGCACTGGGCGGCGCGCCTCGTCGGCGACATGGCGTTGCGCCAGCGCTGGATGACGGTCGGCGCCGAGCTGCGGCAGAAGCTCGCACGGCCCTGACCGTACGCGCCTCGGGGTCGCCTTGACGCCGGCGATCGAAACGGAATGTAATTGACGTGTGACGCCGCACCAGGCCGACCCCGTCGCTCTTCGCGCTCAGGCGCGCGTCGGCATGGTCCTGAGGCAGAAGTGGCGTCTCGACGGGCTGCTCGGCGTGGGCGGGATGGCCGCCGTGTACGCGGCCACCCACCGCAACGGCAAGCACGGGGCGGTCGAGATGCTCCACCTGGAGCTCTCCCAGGACCCCGAGGCGAAGAAGCGCTTCCTCCGCGAGGGCTACGCGGCCAACGCCGTCGACCACCCGGGCGCCGTGGCGGTGCTCGACGACGACGTGGCCGAGGACGGCTCGGTCTTCCTCGTCATGGAGCTGCTCGAGGGGCACACCCTGGAGGCGAGGGCCGCCTCGCGCCCCGGCTCCAAGCTGGACGCGGGCGAGGTGCTCGCCGCCATGGACCAGCTCCTCGACGTCCTCTGCGCCGCCCACGCCAAGGGCATCGTCCACCGCGACCTCAAGCCCGAGAACGTGTTCTTGACCAAGACGGGGCAGGTCAAGGTGCTCGACTTCGGCCTCGCCCGCCTGCGCGACCTGTCGAAGGGCAGCAGCGTGCGCATGACCACGGCCGGCAGCGCCATGGGCACGCCCGCGTTCATGCCCCCCGAGCAGGCGCTGGGCAACTGGGACACCGTCGACGCCCGGACGGACCTCTGGGCCGTCGGCGCCACGATGTTCAGCCTGCTGACGGGGCAGCTCGTGCACGAGGGCGACAACCTCAACAAGATCCTGCTCGCGGCGATGACGAAGCCGGCGCGCAAGAATCGCCACCGTCGAGCCCTCCATCCCCGCTTCGGTGGCGAGCATCGTCGACCGGGCCCTCGCGTTCGAGCAGAGGGACCGCTGGCCGGACGCCGGCGCGATGCGCGCGGCGGTCCGCGCCGCGCGGTCGGGGGCGAGCGCGGACTTCGTGACGCTCGCCGAGGTGCCGCAGGCGGTCCCGACGGCGACGCAGCTCGCCGTGGGGCCGGTGCAGCGCAACGCGCTGGCGAGCTCGCTCGGGCCGACCTCGAGCGAGCCCCGCATCGCCCTCGGCAAGATGGGCTTCGTCGCCGGCGTCGCGATGGCGGTGGCCGTCGGCTCCGTCGCGCTGTTCTTCGTCAGCGGCCACCGTTCCGCACCCGGCAGCGCCGCGGCGACCCAGCCCAACGCGGAGCCGGCGGCGCCCACCGCGACCGCGCCGGCCGCGCCGGCCCAGCCCGCGCCTCCCACCGTGACCGTGGGGCTCTCGGCACAACCGTCGTCCACGGCCTCGGCCGCGCCCGAGCCCCCGGCGCCGAGCGCGACGGCCGCAGCACACGTTCCCCATCCCAAGCCTGCCGCGCCCAAGGCCCCGGCGGCACCGAAAATCGACCCCCTCAAGAACTGGTAATCCGTGCGTCGCGCTCTCTTGTCCTTCGCCGCAGCGCTCGCCGCCCTCCTCCTGTCGCTCCCCGCCGCCGCCGAAGACCCGGCCACGGCGCAGGCGCAGGCGCTCTTCACGGAGGGGCGCGCAGCTCTGGAGAAGGGCGATTACGCCAAGGCCTGCGCCAGGTTCCAGCAGAGCATCGCCCTGGTGAAGCACGCGAGCACGCTGCTCAACCTGGGGCAGTGCGAGCAGGAGATGGGCAAGCTGGTGCCTCGGCCGAGCACTGGAGAGCGGGCATCGCCATGCTCCCGCCCGGCGACGCGCGCATCGCGCCGTCCAGGGAGCGTGCCGCCGCCGTCGAGGCGCGGCTCCCCCACCTGACGGTGAAGCTCTCCTCGCCGGGCCCCGCCGGCACGCGGGTCGAGGTCGACGGCGCCGCCGTGCCGGCCGCGTCGCTCGCCGCGGGCATCTCCCTCGACCCGGGCCACCACGCGATCGCGCTCTACGTGCCGGGGAGCGCCGAGCAGCGCTCCACGCTCGACATCGGCGAGAAGGAGGCGAGGACCGTCTCGTTCTCGATCGACGCGCCGGCCGCCCTCGCGCCCACGCCCACGCCCGCGCCCGACGCGCCGAAGGCGGGCGGCAGCGGGATGCGCACGGCCGGCTTCGTGCTGCTCGGCGCGGGCGCGGTGGGCGCGGTCATCGCGGGCGCGACCGGCGCCGTGCTGGTCTCGAAGCACTCGTCCATCGACGCCGATTGCCCGAACAAGGTGTGCTCGCCTGCGGGGCGGTCCCTCATCGACGGGCTCGGCCCGCTCGACGCCGCCAACGCCGTCGGATGGGGGCTAGCGATCGTCGGCGTGGCCGCCGGGATCCCGCTGGTCGTCCTCGGCGGCAAGGGGAAGGCGCAGGCGACGGTCGGAACCGCCCCGCTCCCGGGCGGAGGCGGCCTCTGGATGACGGCGCGCTTCTGACGGCGCCTCGCGATACCTCGCGTAGCTTCGAGACGTATTGATGAACGTCCGTTCGAGCCCGCTCCCATGAACGTCCCTTCGACCCTGCTCTTCGCTTCGCTCTCGCTCCTCGGCGGGTGCGCGCTCGTCTACTCGTACGGCGACTACAAGGACCAGGGCGCCGGCGGCAGCGGAGGCGCCGCCGCGAGCTCGTCGAAGGCGAGCAGCACCGGGAGCCACGCGAGCAGCACCGGGAGCCACGCGAGCAGCTCGGGGAAGGCCACGAGCTCCAGCAGCACGTCGACGAGCAGCGGGGGAGGCGCGGGGGGGAGCCCGAGCAGCGCGGGCACGGGAGGCAGCGCGAGCACGGGGGGCAGCGCGAGCGCGAGCACGAGCGCGAGCACGAGCACGAGCACGAATGCGAGCGCGAGCGTTTCCAGCAGCAGCTCGTCCAGCAGCGGCTCGATGACCATGGAGCCCGACGGGAGCGGGTGCAAGCAGGACGCCGAATGCACGAGCGGCCACTGCGTGGACGAGGTGTGCTGCTCGGTGAGCGGGTGCGGCACGTGCGAGGTGTGCGGGAGCGGCGGGAAGTGCCAGCCTGCGTCCCAGGGCACGATGGACCCGGGCTGCAACGGCGTAACGACGCCCAACTGCGCGCAGGGCATCAACGCGTGCGTGTGCGACGGCAGCGGAGCGTGCCTGCTGCAGGACGGCTACACCTGCACCGCGCCCAGCGACTGCCTGAGCCACAATTGTAGCCCCCCCAGCAACACCAGCACCGGCAGCAACGTGACGTGCCAGGACTGACGCCGCGCTCCCCAGCCGGGCTCAGGGCTGCTCCGCCACCCCGAATCTCGCTCCCCAGCGCCTCCGGAACCTCCACGCCCACGCGCCGGCCCTCGTGCACGGGCAGCGCGACCTCGACGGGGAAGCTCTTCGCGGTCGCGCCGTCGGGGGCCACCGCCTCCAGCAGGAAGCCGCTCCTGGGGCGGGACGAGGCGTTGAAGACGCACGCGTCGACGCGCGCCCCGGCGCGGTGGACCTCGCACGCGAAGACGGGGGCGGCGGCGCGGCGGATGCGCGCGAGGAGGGCGCCGTCCTCCTTGCTCGTGGCGCCCTGCGCCTCGAGGGCGCGGACCGCGGCGTCGGCGCGCGGGTCGCGGAGGTAGGCGAGCATGAGGGCGCCGTGGGCGCGGACGGCGCGGAAATGGGACGAGAGGAGGCGGGCGAAGGCGTCGGGCGGGGCCGGGTCGAGGTAAGCGGCGGCGAGGGTGCCCGTGACGCTGGCGTCGAGGCGGACCTCGGTGCCGGGGGCGGCGACCTTCCACTTCACGGCGGCGCCGGGCGCGAGGACGCTGCCCCAGAAGAGGCCGCGGTCGACCGCGCCCACGCGGCGGCCGGCCTCGTTCCGCCGCGCGAAGGTGAGGGTGAGCCGGATGTCGCGCAGCGGGCGGGAGCTGTCGTTCACGACCGCGATGTCGAAGCCGTACTGCATGTGCCCCGACCTGTCGGCGGCCGGGGTGAGCGGGCGGGAGAGCCCTTCCTCGCCGTGGAACGTGAGGATGCCGAGGTGGGGGATGCCGTCTTTCCAGAGCGGCGAGTCCGCGCGCGTGCACACGCAGCGCTCCGGCTCGGCTCGCGCGCGCAGGCCGGGGCGAGCGCCGCGCACGGCGGCGCCGAGGCCGGAGAGGAGGAGCGGGGCCGCGGGCGGCGGGGGGTGCGGCGAGGCGAGGTGGGCGAGGAGGGCCATGACGCCGACGATGCCGAGCGCGGCGGCGGAGGCGGCGGCGAGGGGCCAGGCGGCGCGCCGGGCGGGCGGGGCCGGGGGCGGGACGGCGCTGGCGGCAGGACGCGCGGGAGAGAGGAGGGGGATGAGCTGCACGGCCGAGGCCGGCCGCTTCGCCGCGAGCCGCCGCACGACCTCCGGCTCCACGGCCGGGCTCGACGCGGGGGCGAGGGCGAGGCGCTCGCGCAGCTCCGCCTCGAAGAGGTCGCGGAGGCGGTTCGGACCGGAGGCCGCCGAAGGTCTGCCACGCCATGACGCGGCGGAGGGCCGCGAACGCAGATCAGGGCCGCGAGCACGCCGAACGAGGCGCGGCCGACGACGCCGGCGACCAGAATCGTCGGGCGCGAGGGCCGCCGCGATCGCGCCGAGGGGCACGGGGAGGAGGCGGCTCGCCCAGCGGGCGCGGGCGCGGGCGATGGAGGCCTGCGCGAGGGGATCCCCCGGGCCGGCGTCGAGGTGGTCGGTGAAGCCGGCGAGGGCGAAGCGGTTGTACGGCGTGACCAGCGCGGGATCGAGGGCGAGGTAGAGCACCTGCCCCTCGCGGACGAGGCCGCGGACGGCGGTGTACGGCACCTTCATGCTCACCGGCTCGGCGACCCCGCCGACCGCGAACCCCAGGGCGAACCCCGCCACCCGGATCGAGCTCGATCGCGAGCCCCTCCGGCGCCAGGGTGATGCGGACCGCCCCGACGGCGTTCGCGCGCCGCCCGGCGAGGGCGAGCGCGCCCACGGTGACCCAGGGTCTCAAGGCGCCCGGACGCTACTCGATGGCCGGCGCGCTGTGTACGCCTTGATCGGACTCGGCACACTGTCTAAGACGGGCGCATGAACCGCCCGGAGACGCATCCCCCGCGGCGCTGTGCCTCGCGTTCGCCGCGGCCTCGCTCTTCGGCTGCCAGAGCGCCCCCCGGAGCCCGCCCCCGAGCCGCGCCCCGCCCACACCGCCGAGCCCGAGGCCCCCGAGCCCGCCGACCTCATTTCCGAGGACCTCAAAGTAGGCACCGGCGCCGAGGCGAAGGACGGCGACAAGGTGACGGTGAACTACACCGGCCGGCTGCTCAAGACGAACTTCGTGTTCGACACCTCGATCGGGCCGGGGAAGAAGCCGTTCCCGTTCCAGATCGGCAAGGGGAACGTGATCAAGGGCTGGGACCGCGGCGTCGTGGGGATGAAGGTGGGAGGAAAGCGCAAGCTCACCATCCCCTCGCGCCTCGCCTACGGCGAGAGGGGCCAGCCGCCGAAGATCCCGGGCAAGAGCCACGCTGGTCTTCGAGGTCGAGCTGCTCACCGTGGGCGACACTCCCGACGCCGGAGCGGCGGACGCGGGCGAGGCGAAGAAAAAGAAGAAGTAGGTACGAGCGCCGTCACTCCCTGCGGACGCCATGGGCGTTGGCCTGCCGTCTTTCTCGCGCAGACCTCACCCCCCGGCTGCTCTCCCTGGTCCGGCTGTTCTCTCCCACGACGTCTTGCTGAGGGGGCCGGACCAGGGCGAGGGGGGAGATGTGTACGTTCTCCCCCCTCTCCCTCGCCGTATTGGTTCGGGCAAGAGCGGCGATTTTCGAGGGAGAGGGGGGCCGGGGGGGTGAGGTCTGCGGGAAGGAAGAGAGAGGCGGGAAGCCAACGCGATCAGCGTGAGGGCACGGTCGGGGTGCTGCCCAGGGGGAGGTCGCGCACCTTGTTGCCGTTCACGTCGTAGAGGGCCGAGCAGATCTCGCCGCGGCCCCCTCCCCGCGTGACGGTGGCCCCGAACGGGCGCGCGACGGTGCCCACCGCGGCGCGGTAGGTGCTCGCCACCTGGTCGCAGGTCGGCGGGTCACCGTGGAACGCCCCCACCTGGCAGATGACCAGGGTCGAGAAGGAGAGGTGCGAAGCGGGAGCGTCGGAGTGCTCGAGGAGCTTGGCGAAGCGATCGACGTCGAGCACCAGCCCCTGGTCGCAGCCGAGGTCCCGGACCTCCGCCGCGCCGGGGGCGGATTGACCCTCGGCGATGAGCTTCGCCCCCTCGCCGATGGCGCCGAAGATACGCTTGCCCTCCGTGGTACCGGCGAAGTGCCATACACCGACGCCGATGCCGGCGACCGTGAGCACCGCGAGGCCGCCCACGATGGCGAGGGCGATGAGGCAACCGTTGCCGGACTTCTTCGCGGGGGGCGGAGGGGTCGGGGGCTGCATGAACGGCCAGGCTACACGAAGTGTCGCGCGCGGAGGCTACCTGCTCTAAGGTAGGGCTCGTGCGCCGACCGGCCCCGAGATCTTCGAGCGACGTCGCGCGTCCAACGGATGGACACGCCGAGACCTCCGCTCACGGAGGGTCCGGTCCGGCGAGAGGCACGGAGGGCTGATCGGTGGCCCCGCCCGTTCTTTCCGCGCGCGAGGAGGTGACCGACGAGGCCTTGATGATGCGCTTCCAGGCCGGGGATCGGCAGGCGTTCGCGATCCTGGTCACGAGGCACAAGAAGGCGTTCTACAACTTCGTCCTCAGGCTCGTCCGGTCTCCGTCCGCCGCGGAGGATCTGGTCCAGGACGTGTTCGTCAAGGTCGTGCAGAGCGCGGCCGACTTCAAGCACGAGTCGAAGTTCTCCACCTGGGCGTACACCATCGCGCGGAACATCTGCATCGACCACCTGCGCAAGATGTCGTTGCGGCAGCACCCCTCGCTCGACCAGGTGCGGGGCGACTCGCCGGACGGGCCGACGCTCCTCGATCGCACGGCGGACGCGCACCCCAGCGCGTCCGCGGAGCGGACGGCAATCGGGGCGCAGGTCGCGCAGCGCATCGTGCGCTGCGTCGAGGATCTGCCCCAGGAGCAGCGGGAGGTCTTCCTGCTGCGCGAGGTCGGGAACCTGCCGTTCAAGGACATCGCCCAGATCACGGGCGTGCCGGAGAACACGGTGAAGAGCCGCATGCGCTACGCGCTCGAGCGCCTCCAGGAGAGCCTGTCCGAGTACGAGGACTATGCGCGCGCCCTGCGCTGAGCGGCGCGCACGGGAAGCACGACATTTCGTGAGGTGACGGCGAGAGGCAGACGATGGATTGCGAGAGGTTCGATCAGCACGTCATCGACGAGCTCTACGACGAGCTCGACGAGGTCACGCACGCGGCGCTCGAGCGCCACGTCGCGGGCTGCTCCCGCTGCGCCGGCGCCCTCGCCGGGCTGCGGGCGACGCGCGCGGTCGCGATCCTGCCGCTGGTCGAGCCGCCGGACGACCTCGAGGCCCGCATCCTCGCGCGAATCGACACGGTGGAGGGCGGCGAGGATCCGGCCCCCGCCGTCCACGCCGCGGCGCAGAAGGCTCCGCAGGGCGGGGTGGTCCGCTTCCTGCGCTGGGCGGCCCGCCCTCCGGTCGCGATGGCCGCGGCCTTCCTCCTGCTGATCGGGGCAAGCGCCTTCCTGTTCCAGGGGAGCGCGAAGCAGGAGGCGCACGACGCGGCTGTGGCCGAGGCACCCCGGCCTGCCGCCGCCGCTGCGCCGACGGCGGCCCCGGCGGCGACCGCCATGGCCGCTCCCGCCGAGGAGGCCAAGGTCGCCGCCGCCGAGCCGCAGAAGGCCGCTGCCTCGGCGGGCACGTCGGTGGACGGCGGCCCACCCGCGCAGGAGATCGCCGGCGGACCGTTCCCGGTACGCGCCGCCGCCGCCGCCAGGCCTGCCGCCCCCCCGCCCGCCATGCTCGCCGCCGAGAAGCCCGCGGACGCGGCCGCCGGCGTCCCGGCGGGCGGCAGGGCCTCCAAGAAGGCCGACATCGGCGGGACCAACCCGCGGGCGGCCGCGGCGCCGGCCCCGCGCGCGCCGGCGAAGCCCGTCACGGCCGTCGGCTTCGCGCCCTGATCCTCATCACGCTCTCACCCACCCGCCCGCAAGCGGCCGCCTGCTCATGCGGGCTCGCAAGCGAGCCCTGGACCCGCAGGCTCCTGCGGAGCCTCATCCGTAACGCGACGCCAGGAGCGCCGAGAGCGCGGGCTGCGATCGCACCAGGGCGAGCGTGTGCTCGGCGTGGCCGTGGGCGTAGCCGTTGCCGATGTAGAGGTCGACGTCCCGGCCGATGCCCTCGGCGCCGAGCGCGGCGGCGGTGAAGCTGGTGCTCATGGCGAAGTAGTAGACCTTGCCGCGGTCGCGGGTGGCGACGATGGCGGAGAGCTCGACGCCCGGGACGTTGACGCACGATAGCGTCAGGTCGGCGCCGCGGCCCTCCGAGCGGGGCAGCACGACGTCGCGCACCGCGACGGGATCCCGCGCGTCCACCACCGCGACGTGATCACAGATGCCGAGCGCCCGGAGGTCGTCGGCGAAGCGGGACGAGGACTCGAGGCCGATGACGCGGCCGGTGGGGCCGACGCGCCGGCGCGCCTCGGCCGCGCAGAGCAGGCCGCTCTTCCCCCCGGCGCCGAGGACGGCGACGGTCTCTCCAGGGGTGCACAGGCGCGCGACCTGCGGGGCCGCGCCGGCCACGTCGAGGACCGCGAGCGCGAGGCGCTCCGGCATGTCGTCCGGCATGCGCGCCAGCGGCGCCGAGGCGAAGACGTACGCGGTGCCGTCGACGTCGACCTGCGCGGAGGCGGGCCGCACGGCGCGGACACGGTCGAGCGAGAGGGGCGTGAGCGAGAGGGAGGCCAGGGTCGCGACCCGATCGCCGGGCGTCAGGCCGCGATCCTTCACGAGGTCGCCCACCCGCCGCACGGTGCCGAGCAGCATCCCGCCCGAGCCGGTCACCGGGTTGTGCTGCTTGCCCCGGCGGCGCACCGTCTCGAGCACCATGCGCCCCACGCCGTCGGGGTGCGCCGCCGCACGCCTCCTCCATCTGGCGGAAGCTGGCCGCGTCGATGTTCAACGTCTCGACTTCGACGATGATCTCGCTCTCGTAGAGGGTGTCGCCGCCGGCGTCGAGCACCTCGGCCGGCTGCGGCAGGGCCCCTCGCGGGGCGAGCACACGGTGCGTGCCCAGAGAATCACCCGGGAGGCTCTTCAGCGCATTCACGGGGGCCCCTTATCACGTCCGTGGCGCGCTTGCCGCCTCCGCTTCACTTCGACCGGAGCAGATCGCCTCCACTCTGCGCCTTCGGCTGGTGCCGCACATCGCCTCCGCTGCCCTCCGGCGGCGAAAGGCGCGTGCCCCGAGCACCTATCGACCCGGGTTGACCCCGACGGATCCCCGCGTGCATCATTGGCATTGAATACCGCTCCCCGATGGAACGCCCCGCCCCCAACCCCCGCGGCGCTGCTGTAGCCCGCGCCAGCTCGCGCTCCGCTTCATCTCGGGGAAGTACCAGGGCGGCGAGTTCCCTCTGGGCAACCAGCCCGAGATCATCATCGGCCGCTCCAGCGACCTCAACATGGTCCTGGTCGAGGACATGGTGTCCCGCCGCCACGCCCGGATCGCCTGCGCGGAAGGCAAGATCACCATCGAGGATCTCGGCTCGACCAACGGCACCTTCGTCAACGGCGAGAAGATCGCCCAGGCCGCGTTGAAGGAGGGCGATCGCGTCCTCATCGGGACGAGCATCCTCAAGGTGGTGGCGCTCGACCCCTCCGCGCCGATGCCACGCCAGGCCGAGATGCCGAGCGCCGGCCGCGCCGCGCAGACGCGCACGATGTCCGGGTCGATCGACGAGATCCCGCTGCCGGACCTGCTCCAGCTCCTGGGCTCGTCGAAGAAGACGCGGACGCTCATCGTCCGGTCCGACAACGACGTCGGCAAGATTTACCTGCGCAAGGGCGTCGTCGTGTTCGCCTCGATCAACGATCTGCGTCGGCGGTGCCGCCGCTCAAGAGCGTCTTCCGCATCCTCACGTGGACGCACGGCTCGTTCGACCTTGCCTCGCTCGACGACCGGCCGATGCCCGGCGAGATCAGCGCCTCGGTGCAGGAGCTGCTCATGGAGGGGCTGCGCCAGATCGACGAGCTCAACGCCATCCGAGACCGGCTCCCAGACCTGGGCGCGCACCTCTTCTTGCCGCGCCCCATCACGCCCAAGCTCTCCAAGCTCTCGCCGCTCGAGCTCGAGGTCTTCCAGCTCGCGTACAACCACGAGCAGCTCGCGACGATCCTCGAACGAGAGCCAGGGGACGGACCTGGAGACGGCGAAGGCGGTGCTCCACCTGCTCGAGGCCGGCTACCTCGGCCTGATGGGCTGGCCGCCCGACGCCGGGAGATCCGCGCGTGACGAAGGCGCTGGCCTTCGGGGCGGCGACCTCCAGGATTCGGCGCGAAGATGGAGGAAGAGGCAGAGCGGCCCTCCCGCACGGCGGACGAGCCCGTGCTGGAAATGCAGGCCGAGCTCGACCTGCCCGGCGAGACGGGGCGGCAGGCGCGCATCTTCGCGGCGTGGCTGCTCTGCCTCCTGCTCGCGGTGATGGTCGGCTCCGCCGTCGGCGCGCACGTGGCGGAGGGGGACGAGGGCTCCTTCCGCGCCGAGCGGGAGATGTAGCGCGCGCGCGCGGCCAAGGCCAAGGTGGCGCTGGTCCTCGGCATCCTGCTGCCCGGCGCGCTCACCTTCGTGATCGACGCGCGTTACCGGCGCGGCGGCGCCCACGCCCGCGGCATCGTGGTCGACGTCACCGAGGGACGGAGAGCTCCGCGTCTGGGGCCGCGGCTACGGGACGCGGGTCTCGCTCGCCGGCGCCGACGTCAAGGAGCGCCTCGTCGACGTGTACGCCGGACGGCTCGGCGCCTGGCGGCAGCGGCGCCTCCGCGTGGTGCGCACGCACGGGCGAGGATCCGGCGGCCGCGAGATCGAGATCGCCACCACGGCGCGCGCCGGGGACATGAGCGAGGGGCTCGACGTCGAGGGCGGAGAGGGCGACTGCATCGAGGTGGCGCGCGAGGACTTCGACCGCCTGCGCGCGCTCGTCATCGACGCCCGGTCGCGCCCGCGGAGCCCGGCCTAGCCACGCCCGGCGGGTGGACGCTCGGCTGACCAATCGCGTCCGGCGGCGGATCCCCCTTGTCAATCCAGAGGCCCACGCTCGGGACCGGCGCGATCACCCCGCCGTCCGCGAGGAGGGGGAACCCCGAGGCGTACGGCTCGGGAGGCTCCGGCGCCGGCACGGTGAAGGCGGAATCCGATGGATCCTGCGCGACGGCGGCCTTCGGCTCAGCCTCGGGCGGCGCGCTCGCGGTGCAGCCCGCGACGAGGAGGGAAAGGATCGTCAGGTAACGCACGTACGACATGCGGGCGCCCCTGTGCGACGGGCGTGCCACCTCGGGTGTGTGCGGAGGATGCGGGGCGCCGCTCAGGGCTCCACGGGCGCCTTCTGCGGCAGACCGTCGCGCGGCGCCGGCGCTTTTCCCGGTTCTTCCGACCGCGCCGGGGCTCTCCAGAAGAGCGGCACGGTCCACCCGATCACGGCCCAGAAAGCCTGCACGCAGTGGAGCATCACCGAGATGGCGATCCCGTCGACGAGCGAGAGGCCGAGGTACGGCGCAGCGAGCGCGAACGCGCCGTCGGTGGCGCCGAGCTGGCCCGGTACGAGGTCGCCGACCGCCCCTCCGACCAGGCTGACGCCCTGCGCGAGCAGCGCCTGGCCCACCCCGTGCCGTCCGCCCAGGGCCCAGAGCAGGATGCCGAGCTGGAGCACGGCGATCGCGCGGTGGACGAGCGCCGCCGCGGTCGCGGCCGGCTGCGCGATTGGGATGCGCTCGATCGCGTCGTGGAAGGCCGAGGTCGCCTTCGCCATCCGGTTGAAGCGGGCGAGCAGCGCGCCGCCCACGCCGCGGGAGCGGCAGGCGAGCTGGAACAGGGTGACCCCCGCGAGGGTGACGAGGACGAAGGCGGCGACGACCGCCGTGAGCAGGGAGAAGCCCGTGAGCCAGAGCGCCGCCACGACGCACGGCACCGCCCCGAGCGCGCTGCCGAGCATCTGGTTCGCCTGGTTGGCGACCCCAACCGCGGCGGCGGCCGGCGCCCCGACGAAGCGGGCGAGCATCGCCGCCTTGGCGGCCTCGCCCGCCGCCCTCCCCGCGGGCATGATCGACGAGACGGCGTAGCCGATGATGTGGACGCGGCAGAGCTCGCCGAGGGGCACGCGCCGCCGCACCGGCTCCGAGAGCGAGTACGTCGCCGCGGCCTCGGCGACGACACGGACGGCGTCGACGGCGATGAGCAGCGGCAGCCACCCGGCCAGCGCGCGCACGATGCCGAAGAGCTGGGCCGCCCCGACCCCGCGCACCAGCGCAGCGAGCGCGGCGAGCCCCACCACGCCGGCGATCGCGTGGACGAGGACCCGGCGCCGCCCGGTACGGCCCGCGCGGGTCGATGGCTCGCTTGCGGGGCCGGGCTCCACCACGGAGAACGCTGGCGCCGGCAGGCCGATCCCGCAAGCGTCGCCGGTCCCTCAAACCAGCGGACCGACGGCCTCCACCGTCGCGCGGATCAGCTCGCCGGAGACGAGGAGGCGCGCGACGGTCGCGATGTCGGGATAGAGGGGACGATCTTCGCCGAGCTCCGGGACGACACGGCGGACGGCGCCGTGCGCCGCGGACACACCGCGGCTCGCGCGGAGCGGCCGCCGCTGGTCGATGCCCTGCGCGGCGGTGAGCACCTCGATGGCGAGCGAGTTCGTCACGTTCGCGACCACCTGCGCGAGCTTCCTGGCCCCGATGCTGCCCATGCTCACGTGGTCCTCCCGCCCGGCGCTGGAGGGGATGGAGTCGACGCTGGCGGGGTGGCAGAGGACCTTGTTCTCGCTCACCAGCGACGCGCTCGCGACCTGGGCGATCATGAAGCCCGAGTGCAGCCCGCTGTCCTTGGCGAGGAAGGGCGTGAGCCCGCTCGAGAGCGCGGGGTTGACGAGCTGCTCCACCCGCCGCTCGCTGATGTCGGCGAGCTCGGCGACCGCAATCGCGGCGAGGTCGAGGGCGAGCGCCACGGGCTGGCCGTGGAAGTTGCCGCCGGAGAGCAGGTCGGCGCCGCCGTCGTCGGTGAGGAAGACGGTGGGGTTGTCGGTGACGCTGTTGATCTCGCGATCGAGGACCGCGTTCGCCCACGCGAGCGCGTCGCGCGTGGCGCCGTGTACCTGGGGCATGCAGCGGAGCGAGTACGGGTCCTGCACCTTGCCGCAGTTGACGTGGCTCTCCATGATCTCGCTCTCGGTGAGCAGGGCGCGCAGGTTCGCCGCCGTCGCCGCCTGGCCCGGGTGGGGGCGCACGCGCACGAGGCGCTCGTCGAACGGGCGCTTCGAGCCCTTGAGGGCCTCCAGGCTGATCGCGCCGGCGATGTCCGACGCGGTGCAGAGGCGCGCCGCGTCGCAGAGCGCGAGCGCGCCCACGGCCGTCATGTACTGCGTGCCGTTGATGAGGGCGAGCCCCTCCTTGGCGGCGAGCTCGACCGGCGCGAGCCCCGCGGCGGCGAGCGCCTCCGCCGCCGGCATCCTCCGCCCCTCGAAGGTGGCCTCGCCCTCCCCGATCAGCGCCAGCGCGAGGTGCGCGAGCGGCGCGAGATCCCCCGACGCGCCCACGGAGCCCTGCGACGGGATGCGCGGGCAGACGTTGGCGTTGAGCATCGCCGAGAGCGCGTCGACGATCTCGACCCGCACGCCCGAGTAGCCGAGCGCGATCACCTGCGCGCGCAGGAGGATCATGGCGCGCACCTCCGCCTCCCCCAGGTCCGGCCCGACGCCGCAGGCGTGGCTGCGCACCAGGTTCTTCTGGAGCGCGCGCACGTCGCCCTCCTGGATGCGCCGCTCGGCGAGGGCGCCGAAGCCGGTGTTCACGCCGTACACCGCGGGGGCCTTGTCGCCGGCCGCGGCGATCGCGTCGATGGCCCGTCGCGACGCGGCGACGCGCTCGCGCGCCTCCGGGCAGAGCGCGACCGGCCGGCGGGCGCGCGCCACCTGCTCGAGCTCGTGGAGGGAGATGGACCGGCCGAGGAGAAGAGGGGTGGGGCTCATGATGGGGCCGCGGAACGTAGCCCCGAGCGAGCAGCGGGAAAAGAGCCAGGAAATTTCGCGCCGGCCTCCCCCGGCTCGCCTATCCTCTGCCGCCGCGATGCGCCCCGCCGCTCCGCTCACGGCCGCCCTCTTGCTCGCCGCCCCCACGGTCGCGGCCGGCGAGGCGGCGCCCGGGGCGCCCGACGAGACGGGCTTCCTCGGCCGCTTCGTCGTCGACGACGGCCACATCGCGTACCAGCCCGCCGACCCGGGCTCGCTCACCTTCGCCATCCACGGCGAGTACCAGCTCCGCTTCCAGGGCCAGAGCACGCTCCCCCTCGAGCCGCCCGTGGGGCAGGCCCAGCCGAGCACGCTCGGCCAGAGCTACTTCCTCTACCACTGGCTCCGGATCGGCGCGCGCCTCGACATCTTCAACAAGGTCGCCGTCGTCCTCCAGGTCGACGCGCCGCGCGGCATGATCACCGGCCAGACGACCGAGGACGTCGGGGCCGCGCGCGACTCCCTCGGCGAGGCCCAGTGGTACGGCGTCTACCCGCGCTACCTCTACGTGGAGGTGAGCACGCCCATCGGCCTCTTCCGGGCCGGCCAGCAGGGCGCGCACTGGGGCATGGGCCTCGTCGCCAACGACGGCGACCACGAGACGCTCTTCGGCGACCACCGCCGCGGCGCGCTCGTCGAGCGCGTGCTCTACGCGACCACGCCTCTCGGCAAGGGCACGCCCTTCTTCATCGCCCTCGGCGCCAACTACGTCTTCCAGGACGCCTACGCCGACCTGCTCGGCGGCGACCGCGCCGTGCAGGGCTTCGCGGCGATCGGGTACCGCGCCCGCTCGGGCGAGATCGGCGTGTACGGCGTCGGCCGCCACCAGTGGCGCGGCGGGCAGGCCACCGGCGCGCTCACCCAGTTCGTCGAGACGATGGACGCGGGCGTGGTCGACCTCTACGGCCGCTTCGACGCGCCCGTGCCGGCGGCGAACGCGTTCGTCTACGGGGAGATGGAGGCGGCCGGCATCTTCGGCTCGACCACGCTCGTCCGCGGCGGCTACCTGAACATGGTCGACGCCACCGCGCCCCTCGCGCCCGAGCGAATCCGATCGTACGGCGGCGCGGCCACGCTCGGCGTCGTCGCCGTGGCGGGCGAGGGGAAGAAGCGCTTCGGGCGCGTGATGGGCGAGGTCGAGGTGGGCTACGCGTCGGGCGACGCCGACCCGAGCGACGGCACGAGCAAGCGCTTCACCTTCGACGAGAACCACCACGTCGGCCTCGTGCTCTTCGACCAGGTGCTGCGGTGGAAGACGGCGCGCTCGGCGACGATCGCGGCAGATCCGAACCTCGCCGCCCGCCCCGCCCCCGGGCTCGAGCTCCTGCCCTCGAACGGCGGCGTCTTCGGCGCGGAGTACCTGAACCCGCGCCTCGTCTTCCGGCCCAAGCGCTGGCTCGACCTCAAGGGCGGCGTGGTCGTCGCCCAGGCGACGGCCGACCTCGTCGACCCGTTCCAGTGGGGCGCCCTCGGCAACGCGCGCAACTACGACGGCGGCCCCGCGCGCGCGCACGACCTCGGCGTCGAGCTCGACGCCGGGCTCGCGACGCGCCTCGAGGTCGACCCTTCCGCCACCATCCAGCTCGGCGCCGAGGGGGGCGTGCTCTTCCCCGGCCATGCCTTCGACGACGCAGGCGGCCACGGCCTGCCGAACCAGTACCTCGGGAGCCTCCAGGCCGGGCTCCAGTTCTGAGACGAAAGAACACCGATGCGCTACTTCGTGACATTCCCCTCCGGCGACGAAATCCCGGTCGACGTCGACCACCTCCCCTCCGGCGAGATCTCGGTCTCCGTCCGCGGCCGGCGCATCGCCGCGGACGCGCTCGTGATGGGCGCGAGCACCTCGATGCGCATCGACAACCACGTGGTCGATCTGTGGATGGAGGGGAGCCCCCCGGGGGTCGGCGTGATCGCGCGCGGTCACCGCTTCTACGCCCGGGCGGAGAGCGAGCGCCAGCGCGCCGCCTCCGCGCTCGTCTCCCGGAGCGCCGAGTCCGCCGAGGGCCTGGTGGCCTCGCCCATGCCCGGCCGCGTGCTCAAGGTCCTGGTCGCCGAGGGCGACCAGGTGGAGGCCGGCGCCGCGCTGGTGGTGGTCGAGGCGATGAAGATGGAGAACGAGCTCACGGCCCCGCGCGCCGGCAAGGTGCAGAAGGTGCACGTCACGCCCGGGAGCACGGTCGAGGGCGGCGCCCGCCTCGTGGAGATCGGCTGAGCCATGGCCTCGCCGCTGTCGCACCTCCCGCGCGTCGCGCTCGCCCACACGCCCACGCCGCTCGTCAAGCCCGCGCGCCTCTCGGCCGCGCTCGGCATCGACCTCTGGATCAAGCGGGACGACGCGACCGGCGGCGCCGAGGCGGGCAACAAGATCCGCAAGCTGGAGTGGCTCCTCGCCGACGCGCTGGCCTCGGGCGCCTCCACGGTCATCACCTGCGGCGGCCTCCAGTCGAACCACGCCCGCGCCACCGCCCTCGCCGCGGCGTCGCTCGGCCTCGCGTCGATCCTCTACCTTCGGACGGCGGGTCACGATGGGGGGCCCCGAGAGCCCCCCAACCCCCCCCGGCGCCCTCCGGTCGCGCCTGGGATGCCTCCAGCGCGCCGCTCGAGGGCAACGTCCTGCTCGACCGGCTCGCGGGCGCCGAGATCCGCCTCATCACGCCGGAGCAGTACCGTGACCGGGACCGGATCATGGCCGACGCCGCCCGCGCGCTCGCCGAGGAGAAGCCCGCGCGCACGGCGTACGTGATCCCCGAGGGCGGCTCGAACGGGCGCGGGGCGCTCGGCTACGTGGAGGCGATGCGCGAGGTGCGCGCGCAGCTCGACGACGGCGTCGCCGGCGGGGCAGGCTTCGACCTCTGCGTCCACGCCTGCGGCTCGGGCGGCACGGCGGCGGGCGTGGCGCTCGGCGCGGCGCGCTACCGGGTGGCGAAGGTCGTGCGCCCGATGGCGGTCTGCAACGACGCGCCCACCTTCGCGCACATCGTCGCGAGCATCGTGGACGAGGCGCGCGCCCTGGTCCCCGAGCTCGGCGAGCCCGCCCCGGTCACGATGGACGACCGGGCCAAGGGCCCGGCCTACGCCGTCTCGACGCCGGAGCAGCGCGCGCTCATCGCCAAGGTCGCCCGCGAGAGCGGCCTCGTCCTCGACCCGGTGTACACCGGCAAGGCCTTCGCCGGCCTCGCCGCGATGGCGGAGGGCGGCGAGATCCGGGGGGCGCGGGTCCTCTTCATCCACACGGGCGGCCTGCCGGGCCTGCTCGCCCAGGGCGCGCTCTTCGCTTAGGCTCAGGCTCCGCACATGCCGGAGCCCGCCGCCCGCGTCGAGCACCTCTGCAAGACCTACCGGGTCCACCAGCGCCCGCCGGGGCTCAAGGCGGCCATCCGATCCGTCTTCCACAGGGAGTACAAGGACCTCGAAGCCGTCCGGGACCTCTCGTTCTCGGTCGAGCCCGGCGAGCGCGTCGGCTTCCTGGGCCCGAACGGCGCGGGCAAGACCACGACGCTCAAGATCCTCTCCGGCCTGCTCCACCCGACCTCGGGCACCGTCACGGTCTCGGGCTTCGTCCCCCAGCGCCGCGACGCCGCGTTCCTCAGGAGCATCACGCTGGTGATGGGCCAGAAGCAGCAGCTCATCTGGGACCTCCCCCCGTCCGACACCTTCGTCCTCAACGGCGCGCTCTACGGCGTCCCCGAGCGCGAGGCGAAGGCGTCGATCGACGAGCTCGTGACCCTGCTCGACATCGGCGACGTGATGAAGAAGCCGACGCGGCAGCTCTCGCTCGGCGAGCGGATGAAGTGCGAGCTCGCCGCCGCGCTCCTGCACCGGCCGCGCGTCCTCTTCCTCGACGAGCCGACAATCGGGCTCGACGTCTCCATGCAGCTCACGGTGCGAGACTTCATCCGCCGCTACAACGAGCAGACGGGCGCGACCGTGCTCCTGACCTCGCACTACATGGACGACGTCGCCTCGCTCTGCCGGCGCGTCGTGGTGATCGACGAGGGCCGCCTGCGCTACGACGGCGACCTCTCGGCGCTCGCGCGCGCCGTCCGCCCCGACAAGCGCATCGCCCTCAAGCTCTCCGGCGCGCCCGACCGCGCGCTGCTCGAGCGCGTCGGCGTCGTGGTCGAGCTCGCGCCGGGCAGCGCGCTGCTCCGGGTGAAGCAGGAGGATCTCCGCGAGGCCGTCTCGACCCTGCTCGGCCTCGCGGTCGTGACCGACCTGACGGTCGAGGACCCTCCGCTCGAAGAGGTGATGCGCGAGCTCTTCGCGGGCCAGCGCGAAGGAGAGTCTTCGCCGGAGCCGGCGGCGTGAACGCCCTCGCCCGCGCCCTCTACGCCTACCCTGCCCTCCTGCGCGTCGGCTTCGCCGAGGCGGTCGCGTACCGGGCCGAGATGCTCGTCTGGATGCTCACGACCACGATGCCGCTCGTGAGCCTCGCCCTCTGGTCGGCCGTCGCCGAGGCGGCGCCCGTGGCCGGCTTCACGCAGGCGCGCTTCACCTCGTACTTCCTGGCCGCGCTCGTGGTCCGGCAGCTCACCGGGTCGTGGCTGGTCTGGGAGATGAACCAGGACATCCGGACGGGCACCCTCTCCCGCCGCCTCCTCAAGCCGGTGCACCCGATCGTCGCCTACAGCGCCGAGAACCTCTCCGCCCTGCCGCTCCGCGCCGCGCTCTCCCTGCCGATCGCCGTGATCATGCTGCTGGTCATCGAGCCCTCCGCGCGCCCGAGCTCGCCCGTGACGCTCGCCGCGCTCGCCGTCGCCCTCCTCGGCGCGTGGCTCATCAACTTCTTCACCATGGCCTTCGTCGGGACGCTCGCCTTCTTCCTCGAGAGCTCGACCGCCATCTTCGAGATCTGGCTCGTCGCGTTCATGCTGCTCTCGGGCTACCTCTTCCCGCTCCAGCTCTTCCCACCCTGGCTGCGCGACCTCGCGAACGCGCTCCCCTTCCGCTACACGCTGGCCTTCCCGGTCGAGGTCCTCACCGGCATGGCCAGGGGAGGCGATCTCGCCCGTGGCCTCGCCGTCGAGTGGGCGTACGTCGCCGGCACCGGCGTCGCGACGCTGCTCTCCTGGCGCGCAGGGCTCCGGCGCTTCTCGGCGTACGGCGGTTGAAGCGCGCCACCGCGACGGTTACGCTGCCCCTCTCATGCCGGGAACCGTACGCCCGCCGTCGAGCCCCGACGACTCGGTGGCCCACGCCGTGACCAGCTTCTCGCCGTCGAGCCTCTCGCCGGTGAGCCTGGGCTCGGCGAGCCTGGGCGGCGCGCAGGACCTCATCAAGGTCTGCCCGACGTGCGGCGTGCGCTACCCGGCCGAGTTCAAGGTCTGCCCGCGCGACGCCTCCGAGCTCACGGAGGTGCAGGGCGAGCCGGAGCAGGACGAGCTCGTCGGGCAGACGATCGCTTCCTCGTACACCATCACGCGCGTGCTGGGCGAGGGCGGCATGGGCCGCGTGTACGAGGCGCGGCACACGCGGATCGCGGGCAAGCGCTACGCGGTCAAGATGCTGCACCCCGAGTACGCGCGGCAGCCCGAGGTGCTCACCCGCTTCCAGCGCGAGGCCGAGGCGGCGGCCACCATCGACAGCCCCTACGTGGTCGACGTCTACGACGTCGACCGCACCTCCGACGGGCGCGCCTTCATGGTCGCCGAGTACCTCGCGGGCAAGGAGTTTGCGGCGTTCCTGGAGGAGACGGGCAAGATGCCGGTCGGCTCCGCGGTGCGCATCGTCCGCCAGAATCTGCAAGGCGCTCGCCGCCGCGCACGCGAAGGGCGTCGTCCACCGCGACATGAAGCCGGAGAACGTCTTCCTCACGGGCGACCCTGCGCAGCCCCTGGCCAAGGTCATCGACTTCGGCATCTCCAAGCTCGACGACAAGCCCGGCACCGCCCTGACCAAGACGGGCATGATCATGGGCACGCCCTCGTACATGGCCCCGGAGCAGGCGAGGGGCGAGCGCGTCGACCACCGCGCCGACATCTACGCCGTGGGCGCCATCCTCTACTGCGCGCTCACCGGCCAGCGCCCCTTCGACAAGGGCGACCCGACCGCCACCCTCACCGCCGTCCTCACGTCCGACCCGCCGCGCCCCCGATCGCTCGAGCCCTCCATCCCCGAGCCGCTCGAGATGATCATCCAGAAGGCGATGGCGAAGATCCCGCAGGATCGCTACGAGAGCATGACGGAGCTCGACGCCGAGCTCTCCGCCTACGAGCCCGGCGGCGACACGACGCTGATCTCCATCCCCTCCGGCGACAGCCAGGCGTGGATGAAGGCGACGAACACCGAGATGCAGCGCTCGGGCTCGCTCCACAAGCAGGTGCGCACCGTGGCCCTCGCGCGGCCGATGATCGCCCTCATGGGCGCGCTCGGCGTCTTCCTCGGCGCGGGCAACGTGATCATGGCGATCACCGCCATCTTCCGCATCATCAAGGGCGGCGGCGCCCGGGCGAACCTCGAGGTCGGCGAGTCCGTCCTCCTCGTCCTGCTCGTCGTCTTCACGCTGCTCACGCCGCTCATCTTCCTCGTCCGGTGGCTCGTCAAGACCGTGTGGGGCAACAGCATGAAGTCGGTGGAGCTCGCCGATCGCCTGCGCGGCCCCGTGCTCGTGGCCCTCTCGGCCTACGGCTTCGCCACCCTCCTCGTCCGCCTCATCGAGTCGGTGCTCGTCCGCCACGCGGTCGGCGTCGCCTGGCCCTGGTGGGACGTGCTCCTCTTCTTCGTCTGCGCGGCGGCCGCGGCGGGCACCTACCTGGTCTCCGCCGCCGAGAAGCCGAAGGCGGCGTAACCGCCCTCACAACAGTACCGATTCCATCGATGGACACCGCCCCCCTCGGGTGCTGCGCCCCACCCTCCTCCGCGTCTCGTGGCTGAGTGTGCGCGGACGGTAATCCCCGATACGTTGACCGGGAGCGCCCTGACGGCCATCCCTTCCGACATGCAGAATCACTCGCAGCGACGCAGCCTGTCGCGCAAGACCACCCTGGCCCTCGCCCTCACGGGCGCCGCGATCCTGACCGCCTCCTGCGCCGGCGTGGCGGACTCCTCCACTGCCGCCGACGAGGCCGTCGGGCAGCCCCCCGCCGCGGCCTCCATCGGAGAGCGCCGAGTCCTCCAGCACCGGGCTCTTCAGCGCGCCGGAGCCGTGGACCAAGGTGGTCGCCGATCTCCCCGCGAGCCCATCGTCGGGCTCCGTCATCGGCTGGCTGAACGACCATGGCGGCTGGGGCACCCACAAGCTCCACATCGACTTCTCCCCCGCCATCCTCCACGTCACCGGGGACGTGCCATTCCTCAACTTCACGCCGACGGAGGATTTCGATTCTCCCGACTGCGATCAGGTCCCCTTCCCCGTCCCGCCGAACGGCGCGCTCGAGGGCAACGACGGCTACGCGTGCGAGGACGACGGCGACTGTCACCTCCTCGTGGTGCACGAGCCGTCGCACAAGCTCTACGAGATGTGGCGCGCCGACATGTCCGGCGGCGAGTTCCACGGCGGCTGCGTGGCCGTCTGGGATCTCGACAAGTCGTACACGGAGGGGCGCGGCCAGGGCTGCACGTCCGCGGACGCCGGCGGCTTCCCCGTCTCGGCCATGGTGTTCACGGCCGACGAGGTCGCGGCCGGCCACATCGACCACGCGATCCGCTTCATCCTGCCGAACAGCCGCATCCGCCGCGGCGTCTACGTCGCCCCGGCGACGCACGCCTCCGACGCCCTCCACGGCGGCGAGGACGCGCCGCCCTACGGCGTCCGCTTCCGCCTCCGCGCGGACTACCCGCTCGAGACGCTGCCGAGCGACGGCGCGCGCGTGGTCGCGCGGGCCATGCAGAAGTACGGCATGCTCCTCGCCGACGGCGGCCAGACCCCGCTCACCGCGGCCGACGACCGCTTCACGCAGCACAAGTGGAGCGAGGTCGACGTCGACGAGGACTCGATGACCGACATCCAGGTGACGGACATGGAAGTGGTCGACATGGGCGAGCCGGTCAAGACGCCCGACTGCGAGCGCGAGTAGCCCGCTCCGCGCTGCGTATCATGACGAAGCGGGGCGCCGTCGCGTGCGGCGCCCCGTCTGGATTTCAGAGCACCAGGAGGCGCACCGTCTGGCTCCACGGCCCCTGGGGCTGCTTGCGGACGGTGACGGAGACCCGGAAGCGTAGTTGGCCCCGGGCACGCCGGTGCGGCCGGTGAACAAGATTCGCGGGCTCTTATCTCCCGCGTGCGGTGGAGCGCGACTGTGCTCTTGCCGGTGCCTGGGCCGCCCTCGAGGAGCGTCGGACCGGACGCCTTGACGCGCCAGGCGACGTACTTCTGCTGCTCGGCGTCCAGCTCGAGCAGGAAGCCGACGAGCACGGCGGGCGCTTGACCGGGGCACGGTGCGCGTGCTCCGCTTGAGCGCTTGCCATGGCGGAACCCGGGCGATCCTTCTTCTACATGTGGACGCTGGTGGGTGCCTTCCAGCCGATCCTCGCGCCCGCGTCGGTGGATCGAGAGCTGGTCCTGTCCATCATGTGGGAGGAGAGCTTCTTCAACAACGGCCCACAGCAAGGCGGGAGCGCCGAGGGGTTCGGCCAGGTGGAGCCGGCGAACTTCATCAACTTCGACGCCGACGCGCCCACCCGGTACACGACGAGCGTTTGGAAGCAGCAGCAGTCGCGGAGGGCACGTGACAACGGCTACGCCGTCGCGAAGTTACCCGACGTCGTTGACGGCCGGGCGGCCACACCCGTGACCAACGACACGATGGGCGCCAAGATTCGCGTGCGCGCTGATCCGGCACCTGTTCGAGACCAACAAGTCGAGCGTGGACGGCATCCTCCTGACGTATGCAGGCTTCTTCCAGGTGGATCCCACCGACAAGCCGAAGCGCCGCGCCATCGTCGACGGTTGGCAGAGGTGTGCCACGATGCTCCGCACCGTCGCCGTCTCGAGCGTCGACGACGTCTATGCGAACCAGGACGCGATCGCCAATGCGCTCAACCAGGCAAAGGGTTTCTCCAACCTGCGTGCGAAGTTCATGAGCAAGCTCTTCCCGGGCCGGTCGCTGGAGAAGCCTGCGACCATCGACCCGTCGATCTGACCGATGAGCACGGCTCGCCGCGCGGCCGCCCTCCTTCCGTGCGTGGCGCTGGCCGCGTGCGGGGGCGAGCATGTGTCGCGGCCGCTCGTCGAGATCAACTCGCCGGTCGGGGGCGCACGAGCAGCGTCGCCGCCGGGTGACGCGGGCACGCCCGACGCCGGGCCGGCGTCGCCTGCCCCCCTCCCTTGGCCTCCCGCCGACGGGGAGCGACGCGTCGAAGCGCCCACGCCGCTGCACGATCCGGACGCGCTCGCCACGTTGAGCCTGCTCCGCGGCCTCTGTCAGACCGGCATCCGGGGGGAAGAGCGGTCGCACGGCATGGTCATCGGCCAGCGGTTCGGCTGCACCTGCTGTGCGCCTTTCCAGGCCTGCCCCCCCGCCGGCAAGCCCGAGGTGACGAACCCGGACGAGGTGTACGCGGTGATCCAGAAGACGGCGGGGAGCTTCACGCGCCCGGGCGCGGACGAGCTGGCCGTGACGATGGAGGGGTGCGAGCCGGGCTCCGAGAACCGCGGCGGGACGGTGCTCCTGCGGCGGAGCGGGGTGGAGTGGGCGGTGGGAGCATACTTCTCCGGCGTGATGGCCAACGGGCCGTGCACAGCCGTCGACCGGCGCGACCGGCGGCAGGTGCTCCTCTGCCGCTTCACCAGCACGAACCAGAGCTTCCGGCGCGAGCGCGTGGTGATGTACGACCTCGCAACGCCCCACCCGGGGGGAGTGCTCTTCACCGCCTCCGACACGACATGGCCGGGCTGCTGGGCGCAGCCTGGCATGCCCGTCGCGGCCACGAGGATCCTGCGTGTCCTCCCCGCAAGCGCCGACCGCGTTCGCGCTCGACGTATCGCACACCCACGGGACGGTGACCGAGGCCTACCTGGACCTGTGCAAGGCGCGGCAGCGCTGGGAGGACGAGCAGATGCGCGCGCGGTACTACGGGCTCCCGTTCGGCGAGGCGCAGCCCGATCTCGCCTCGATCCTCCCCGCGCCCAAGACAGTCTCCCTCGAATTCGTGCGCGGACCCTCCGGCGCGTTCGCGCCGACGCCCGCTTCGCAGAAGGCCATCGCCGACATGCAGGCTTCTGCTGAGCCGTGACGGCGGCGGTCCCTCGGCGTGGATCCGCAGCGCTTCAAAAGTCGGACGCCGGTGACCGCCCCGATCCCCGACCGGCCCTCCCCCGCGCTGAGCTCCTCGCGCGTGAGCCGCCGCCGCCCAGCCCACCTCGTCCTCGCATCGCTCCTCGGCACGGCGCTCGGCTGCGCGTCGCCGCCTCCGACGGTGGCCCCGAAGGGCGCCTCCGCGAGCGCGCCGCTCCCCTCCGCTCCGCTGGATGCATCCGCCACCATGACAGCTCCCACCGCTCCGCCGGTGGACGCGGGCACGCCCGTCGCCGAACCCGCGAGCCCGTTCACGGTGGTCGCGCCCATCGACCTCGACCAGGCGGGCTCCGCGGTCTACGAGCTGGAGGACGTGGTCCTGGCGCGATCGGGCGGCGCGATCGTCGAGCTCGCCGCGGGCGCCGCCCGACCGCGGCCGGACCTCGCGGCGGGGCTTCCCGTGGATCCGTGCAAGACCGTGAGCGGCATCGTGGGCCGCTTCCCCGATGCCGCCTTCGCGCTGGTCTCGTGGGCAGGCACGCGCTGCGGAACCATGTTCGGGAAGCACGAGACCTACCGCTGGAAGGGGAGCGCCTGGTCGATCGTCCCCTCCTCGCCGGCGCTCTCGCTGATGGCGTATGCCGGCATCGCGTTCAGCCGCGGGCCCGGCGTGGTCCTCTGCGACATGAACGCGGAGGGCGGCGGCTGCGCGGGCCGCTACACCCTGCTCCCGCACCTCGCGCCGGGGGCGCGGAGCCCGGTCGGGCGGCCCATCACCTCCACGCTCGGCCGCCCCCTCTTCGGGTTCGCCCCCTCGGGCACGGCGTTCGCGGTCGGCGCCAGCGACCCGCTCCGGAAGATGGCGATCGAGCGGTGGCTCCCCGGGCGCGCGAAGGCAGCCGTGAGCGCGCTGCCGCTCTCCGACGCGTGCAAGGCGGTGGGGATCCACGTGACCAGCGACACCTCCATCTTCCTCGCCGCCTCGTGCCCGGACGATGACGAGGCGCACCTCTTTCACTTCGACGGCCGAGCGATCACGCCCGTCCCGACCCCTGCGAAGGCGCCGGCCACGGCGTTCACTGGGGAGCCCGGGGGCACCTTGTGGCTCGCCACCGCTGACCCGCACGGGTCCGAGGTCTGGCGCCGCGCTCCCGAAGGCGCCTGGACACGCGTCCCTCTCCCCTTCGAGCACATCGCCGGTCGACCGCCGACTCCCTTCGAGCCGACGTACCTCGTCGTGCGCGGCGACGACGTTCTGGGCGATCTTCGCGAGCGCCCTCCGCGCCCCGAGGCGCGCGTTCGACGCGCCGGCCGTGACGCCGTGACGGCGCCGTCGGCGGAGGAACCGCGGGCCATGGTCGCCCTGCACGACACGTTCGTGAGCCCGAACCAGTTCCCCGGCTGGCCCCCGCCCGACGTCGGCGAGTTCACGCACGACTCGTTCTTCGCGGAGTTTGGACCGCGAGAGCTGAGCACATGAGACTGACCGGCGGAACCTCCCTACACGTCGGCCGGGTGCACCAGCTTCCGGTACTCCGCCTCGTCGCCCGGCGCCCCGCGGATGATCTCCGCGTCCTTCCGGGCCGCCACGCGCTCGAAGCCGAGCCGCTCGAGGAGCGCGATAGACCGCTGGTTGCTTGCGTCGACCGACGCGCACAGCTCAGACACGTGGTACGCGGCCACGAGGCGCTCGATCATGCGCGCCACCGCCTCACCTGCGTAGCCCCGGCCCCAGTGCTCCTCGAAGAGTACGTAGGCGATGAGCGCCGTGCCTCCCGGGGCGATCGTCGCCTGGACGTAGCCGATGTAGCGGTCGATCTCCCGGCAGAGGATCGCCCAGTTCAGCCAGCGCTCCCTCCCGTCGGGCGAGCGGCGCGAGGCGAGCCGCGCATAGCGCTCGGAGAGCACCTCCACGCTCTTCGGGGGCGTGTCGGCGATGAAGTCGTAGGGGTGCTCGTTCTGTAGCCCTCGAAAGAGGGCGGCCGCGTGGCGCGGCTCGAGGGGCTCGAGGCGAAGGCGCGGGGTCCGGAGCTTCCATGGCGTCGACCTCGGCAACAGGACCGAGCGTCGCACGGTGGTCGCGCGCCCTTCAAGACGAGGATTGGACGCCGCCGCATCCGCCCTCTTAGTCACACGCAAGGCCGCACCAAGCCGCCGAGTGCGTTGCAGGGAGCGACTTGACACCGCGCGGCGTAGCCAGAGGTGCCGACACGGCGGTGCGCACAAATGTCAAGTTATTGCAAACAGTTGCAACGATTGCGAACCAGCGCGAGAGAGGAGCGAGTTCTCTTCGATGGGCATCGAGACCGCTTCGATGGGCATCGAGACCGCTTCGATGGGCATCGAAACCGCTTCGATGGGCATCGCACCCGTTTTCGATGAGCATCGAGACCGCTTCGATGAGCATCGTGACCGCTTCGATGGGCATCGAGACCGCTTCGATGGGCATCGAGACCGCTTCGATGAGCATCGAGACCGCTTCGATGGGCATCGCGACCGCTTCGATGGGCATCGCGACCGCTTCGATGGGCATCGCGACCGCTTCGATGGGCGGCCACCCCGCGCGCCACCGTGCGCTGGAGGGTGCTCACGAGCCCTTCGCCGACCACGATGACGGCGATCCGCACGTCGGCCTTGTCGAACATGGCGCTGATCGTGCGGCGCTAGACGCCGCGGACGTCCTCGCCCACGACCGGCGCGCCCTCCTCGAGCACCGAGACGAGTGCGACACGCGCGCCGGGGGAGACGGCGCGCGCGCGGGCCTCGTGGATCCGGCGGTCGATGGTGCTCAGCGAGCCGAGCGTCATGGGCCCGCGCCGCACCTGGACGATGAGCGGCGGGGCGGACACCACGGTGTGGTCGCGGTCATGGTGCAGCTCGTCGAACGCGCCGAGGGTCACGACCACGAGCGCGGAGCGTACCACGGTCAGGGCAGCGTGATGCGCCCCGGCGCGTTCTCTGCGCCTTCCGGCGTGTGACAGGAGTTGCAGTCTCCCGTCGTCAGAGGCGTGAGCATCTTCCGGACCTGACCTCCGTACTCCACGCGTGCCATCAAAGGTCCGGCGAAGCTCAGGCTGCCGAGCGCGTCGTCGTGATAGAAGTTGCCCACGGCGTTGACGGGGAGGGCGTGGTCCGTCCCGCTCTCGTCGGTGATCACCACGTTGACGCCGCTCACGTCGACGCCGTTGCAGTCGTCGGCCTCGTGCGCCGTCGCGTACACCGTGCCGCCGACGTCGAACGTGTGGGCCGGCGCCGCGCCGTGGGGAACGTGACAGTTCGCGCACGACCAGCCGGGGTCCATGCCGTCCCCGTCGCCGCCGTCGTAGAAGGTCATGGTCGTGCACGTGACGGGCGCGATGTACGGGCCCCCGCCCGCGCCGCCGGCCCCGGTCGCGCCGGAGGCACCGCCCGACGCGGCCGAGCTGCCCGCGCCGGCCATGCCGCCTGCGCCCGTGGTGCCGCCGGCGCTCGCCGTGCTCGTCGCACGAGCAGCGCCGCTCGCGCCGCCGGCGCCGACGTCGCTGCCGGCGCTGGCGCAGCCGAAGGCGATCACGCAGGCCGTGAAGCCGAGATGGATCCACGTTTGCGGCGTCGAGCGAGCGTGGCGCGCGCGCATGGCACCCGTCACGGTGCGCGCCGGCACGGTGCGGGTCAAGCGCGCCTGATCAGCGGCGCGCCTCCGCCTCCACCCGCGCCTTGAGCGCCGCCGTCTCGGCCGCGAGCCCCGCCCGCAGCGCAGAGCCGGTCGCCGCCGCCGCGAGCCCGCGGAGGGGACCGTCGAGGAGCAGCTCCTGGCGGAACAGGACCGTCCCGTCCGGCTTCGGTACGAGCGTGCGGCAGCGCTGGCCGTAGACGAATGCGGCGTTCCAGCCCGCGTCGCGCCAGCAGAGGCGCTCGCCGCGGCGCACGGTGAGCACGAGGTGCTCGGCGCGCATGCGGCGCTTGCCGAGGATCACCTCGGCCCAGACGACGCCGCCGGGCGAGAGGTCGCCCTCGGCGTGGACGAGCCACGGGTTCCACTCGGCGTACCGCGGGAGATCGACGAGCGTGTCCCAGACGCGCTCGGCGGGGGCGGCGATCACGGCCTCCTCGCGGAAGACCGTCGACGACGCCGAGGGGGCGCGCTCGGCGAGCTCGACCGTGCCGGCGGGCCTCGCCCCCGAGGCGGCGCAGCCGACGGAGCAGAGCATCGTCGACATGGCACCGAGCCTGGAGAGGAGGCCTCGATCAAGCGCGTGCTTCATGGCTCTCCCTCTGCGGCGCGCGCCGAGGCTCGTGGTGGAGGCGCACGCGCACCGGCAGGCCGCGCGAGGGCGCGACCGTGAACCCGCGCTGCATCGGCCGGACGCGCGCCTCGGCGTCGGCCTCGAAGTCGACCTGCGCCACGAGGCGCGCCAGCACCACCCTCATCTCGTACTCGGCGAAGTGCGCGCCCAGGCAGCGCCACACGCCGGCGCCGAAGGGGAAGAGCTCGTCAGATCGACGGCTTGCCCGAGAGGAAGCGCTCGGGCCGGAAGGCGTTCGGATCCTCCCAGATGCGGCGATCCCGCTGGACGAGGTAGATGCAGGGCGAGACCACCGTGCCCGCGGGCAGGAGGTGCCCGGCGATGCGCGCCTCGCGCTTGAGCTCCCGCGACACCATCGTCGCGATGGGGTAGAGGCGCATCGACTCGCTCACCACGGCTCCCACGTACGAGAGCTGCCGGACGCGCCCGGGATCGAAGCCGCTCCCCATCACGTCGGCGACCTCCGCGCGCATCCGCTCCAGCGTCCCCGGGTTGCCGAGCGCGGCGTGGAGCGCCCACGAGAGCGAGGTGGCGGTCGTCTCGTGCCCGCCGATGACGAGGGTCATCAGGTGATCGCGGAGCGCCTCGTCGGAGAGGCCGCTCCCGTCCTCGAAGCGCGCGCCGACGAGCATCGAGAGGATGTCGGTGCGCGCGGCGCGCGCGTCGTCGGACAGGCGGCGGCAGCGGGCGATCTCGTCGAAGAGGATGGCGTCGATGGCGCCGAGCCGGTCGGCGACCGCCTGGAGGGGAATGCGCGAGATCCCCCGCTCGCCGCGCCGCACGGCCTCGCCGCGGGATCGGATCAGCTCGCGCACGCGTCGCCCCGAGAGGATCAGCGTGGCGCCCCAGGTCCACGGGGTCATCATCTGCTCGAGGTAGCCCACGATGTGCTGCCCGAGCTCGCCGATCCGGCGCTCCTCGGTGATGCCGAAGACGCAGCGGAGGATCACGCGCAGCGTGACGTCCTGCATGTCGAGGTGGAACAGGCGGCGCTCGCCGTCGCGGAAGCGCGCGATCGCCTCGTCGGCGATCCGGGCCATGTCGGCGCCGTAGGCCCGCATCCGCTCGCCCTGGAAGGGCGGGAACATCAGCTTGCGCGTCTCCTTGTGCTGCTCGTCCTGGAGGAAGATGACCGAGTGATCCCCGAGGATGAAGCGGATCCCTTCGGCGAAGCGCTCGAAGTCGCCGTAGCCGCCCGTCACGAGGGCGCGGACGCCCTCGGGCTCGGACACGACGACGGCCGGCGCCTGGCCGGGCAGCCGCATGGTGAACACGTCGCCGTAGCGCGCGCGGCGTCGCTCGTAGAAACCATAGGGGTCGGCGGACAGCTCCACGAGCTGCGCCACCGCGGGGGCCCTGGAGCCCGGCGGGAGCTTCTGCATCGTCTTCTCTCCTTCAGGAAACGTGGCTCTTGCGGCGCAGGGCGATGCCGTCCAGCAACGCTTCGAGCCCGAAATCGAACTCGGCGACCCCCGGCAGATCCATGCCGAGCTGGGGCGCCGCCTCGCCGTGCGCCTCGCCGAGAACGTGGCCGAGGGTGAGCACGCCCACCGCGACGACCGCCTTGCGCGCGTCGCCCGGGGAGAACCCCGCCTGCTCCAGCGCGGCCCAGACGATCTCCAGCGTCCCGACCGCCTCGGGGGCCGTCACGGGGCGGGTGGCGAAGAGCGCCACGACGTTGGGGTGCAGGAGCAGCGTGCTGCGCAGCGCGCGAGACAGGCCGCCGAGGATCGCGCGCCAGCCCTCGCCGCCTGGCTCGCCCGCCGGCTGCAGGTCGCCGAGGACGGCGGCGTGGAGCGCGTCGAGCAGGTCGCGCTTGTCGCGGACGTGGCGGTAGAGGCTCATCGCCTCGACGCCCAGCCGGGCGCCGAGGCGGCGCATCGAGAGGGCCTCGAGGCCCTCCTCGTCGACGAGCGCGAGCGCCTCGCGGCAGATGCGCTCGCGGCTCAGGGAGAGCGGCTCCTGCTTCTGCCTCTGCCTCTGCCTCTGCCTGGGCTTGCATCCCTTCGCCTGCGCCATTGCTTACGGCGTAAGCTTGTAATGCTTACACCGTAAGCCGTCAAGCGGAGGCGCCGTGACATAACGGCTGCCCGCTCGATCATGGCAGCGACGTTGGGGATCGGATCCGCTAAGCTCCGCGCCGTGGAACGCCCACCGTCTCACCTGCGAGCGGCCGTGTGGGGGATCTCCGTCACCGCGATCCTCGGCGTCGCGATCGTGCTGGGATCGCGGAACCTCGCGCACTTCGACGCGGCGCTCGTCGGCTACACGTTCGCCACGCTCTTCGCCGCGTTCGGCATCACGTACCGCTACGCGATGTGGCTCCAGCGGCCGCCGACCCGCATGTACTGGCGGCGCGGCTGGCAAGCTTGGCTCGCGCCACGCGTCTTCCCCCGCAACATCGGCGTCTCGATTCGACGCGCGGTGGTCGAATTCGCGGCGAACCGCTTCATCTTCCGGCGGGGCGTCCTCCGCGGCGCCGCGCACTGGCTCATCATGTGGGGCTGCATCGTCGCGGCGGCGATCACGTTCCCGCTCGTCTGGGGGTGGATCCACTTCGAAACCGTCCCGGGGGACGTGCAGAGCTACCGGGCGTTCCTCTTCGGCGCGCCGGCGGGCCAGTTCTCGGTGCAGTCGATCGTCGCGTTCCTGATCTTCCACGGGCTCGTGTGGGCGTCGTTCCTCGTGATCGCGGGCGTGGTCCTCGCGTTCCGGCGGCGCATGATCGACCACGGCGCCGCGGCCACGCAGCAGTTCGGCGAGGACATCCTGCCGCTCGTCCTCTTGCTCGGCATCAGCGTGACGGGGCTGATGCTCACCGTGAGCTACACGTGGATGAAGGGATACGCGTACTCTTTCCTCGCGATCCTCCACGCGGTGATCGTCATCGTCACGCTCCTGTGGCTCCCGTTCGGGAAGCTCTTTCACGTCTTCCAGCGCCCCGCGCAGCTCGGCGTCAGCTTCTACAAGGACGCCGCCGAGCGCGGCGAGCAGGCGCGCTGTCGCCGGTGCGATCGCCCATACGCCGGGGCGGCGACGGTGCGCGACCTGACGACGGTCGAGCGCGAGCTCGGGTTCCGCTACGAGCTCCGCGGGCGCGCAGAGCACTACCAGCAGATCTGTCCGCGATGCCGCCGCGCGCTCTTCGGCCTCGCGCAGACCGCCGCATGGACCCCGCAGGCCAACGCCTCGGCGGAGGACTGAACCCGTGGCGAAGATCCCCGTCGACGCGCTCTCCATCATCCGCGCGTACGGGCCGCACCTCTCGGCGAAGGTCCACGGGTCGTCGAGCGAGGAGCCGGACAAGCTGGTCAAGACGCACTGCTGCTTCTGCGGGCAGCAGTGCGGCATCCAGCTCAAGGTCCGTGGCAACGAGGTGATCGGCTTCGAGCCGTGGGAGGAGTTCCCGTTCAACCGCGGGATGCTGTGCCCGAAGGGGGTGAAGCGGTACCTCCAGTGCTCGCACCCGGATCGCCTGCTCACGGCGCTGCGGCGCGATCCCGGGAGCCCGAGCGGCTTCCGGCCGATCGCCTACGACGACGCGATCGCACAGGCTGCGAAGGAGATCGCGCGGCTGCAAGCAGCGCACGGGAGCGGGGCCATCGCGGTGCTGAGCGGCGCGAGCCTCACGACCGAGAAGGCGTACCTCCTCGGCAAGTTCGCGCGCGTCTGCCTGAAGACGCCGTTCATCGACTACAACGGCCGGCTCTGCATGGTGAGCGCCGGCGCCGGCAACAAGAAGGCGTTCGGCATCGACCGCGCGACGAGCCCCTGGGCCGACATCATCGGCACCGACGTCATCTGGATCGCGGGCTCGAACGTCGCCGAGTGCTCGCCCATCACCACCAACTACGTCTGGCAGGCGCGCGAGCACGGCGCCAAGGTCATCGTGCAGGATCCGCGCATCACCCCCATCGCGCGCACCTGCGACCTCTACCTGCCGGTGCGCCCCGGGCGCGACGCGGCGCTCTTCGCCGGCGTCCTGCACCTCGTGATCGAGAACGGGGACGTCGACCGCGAGTTCATCGCCGCTCACACGAACGGCTTCGCAGAGGTCGCCGAGTACTGCAAGGCGTGGACGCCCGCGCGCACCGCCGACGTCACCGGCGTCCCCGAGCGCTCGATCCGGCGCGCCGCGGATCTCTGGGGCAAGGCCGGGTCGAGCTTCCTCCTCCACGCGCGCGGCATCGAGCACCACTCGAACGGCGTGCAGAACGTGCTCGGCGCCATCAACCTCGTCCTCGCCACGGGGCGCATCGGCAAACCGCACAGCGGGTACGGGACGATCGTCGGCCAGGCGAACGGCCAGGGCGCCCGCGAGCACGGGCAGAAGTGCGATCAGCTCCCCGGCTTGCGCGACATCTCGAACCCCGAGCACCGCAAGTACATCGCCGGTGTGTGGGGCGTCGCGGAGCCGGACATCCCCGGCCCCGGCGTGGACGCGTACGAGCTCTTCCGCAAGATCGATCGCGGGGAGATCAAGGGCCTCCTCTCCATCTGCTTCAACCCCAAGATCTCGCTCCCCGACACCGCGTTCGTGACGCGCGCGCTCGAGAAGCTCGAGTTCTACGCGGCCATCGACTTCTTCCTCAACGACACCGCCCGGCACGCCGACCTCGTGCTGCCCGGCAGCTTGCAGGAGGAGGACGAGGGCACGGTCACGCAGGTCGAGGGGCGCGTCATCAAGATCAACAAGGCGGTCTCCCCTCCCGGCGAGGCGCGCGAAGACTGGCGCATCATCCAGGATCTGGCGCGCGCCCTCGGCCGCCCCAGGGGCTTCGGGTTCGCGGGCCCGGGCGAGATCTTCGAGGAGCTGCGCGTGGCGAGCAAGGGCGGTGTCTCCGACTACTCCGGCATCACGTACGAGAAGATCGAGCGCCAGATGGGCGTGTTCTGGCCCTGCTACGCGAACGATCCGGAGACGGGCGAGGGCACGCCCGACCACCCCGGCACGCCGCGCCTCTTCGAGCCCAATAGCTACAACCCCGTCGCGAAGGGCGCCGGCCCCTTCTACTTCCCCGACGGCCGGGCCCGCTTCAACGTCGCCGAGCACCGCACGCCCGCCGACGACGTGGACGAGGCCTTCCCGCTGTTCCTCACGACCGGCCGCGTGGTGAGCCAGTTCCTCTCCGGCACGCAGACGCGCCGCATCGGGCCCCTCGTGAACCAGTACCCCGAGCCGCGGATCGAGCTCCACCCGCGGCTCGCCTCCAAGCTCGGCATCGCCGACGGCGACTGGGCCACGTGCGAGACGCGGCGCGGCGCGATCACGCTGCGGGCGATGGTCGTCACGACGATCCGCCCCGACACGCTCTTCATCCCGTACCACTGGGCCGGCCCCAAGAGCGCGAACCGCCTCACCATCGCCGCGCAGGATCCCATCAGCAAGATCCCGCAGTTCAAGGTCTGCGCGTGTCGCCTCCGCAAGGAGGACGCGGCGCCCGCGTACACGAGGACGCTCGAGGCGCAGCAATGACCGTCCCGCGCCACCTCGAGCTCTTCATCGACCCGAGCCGCTGCATCGGCTGCCAGTCGTGCGTGCAGGCGTGCAGCGAGTGCGACACCCACAAGGGCGAGTCGATGATCCACCTCGAGTACATCGACCGCGCCCACAGCGTGCAGACCGTGCCCGTGGTCTGCATGCACTGCGAGCAGCCGACGTGCGCCGAGGTCTGCCCCGCGGACGCCATCAAGCGCACGGAGGACGGCGTGGTCCAGAGCGCGCGCAAGCCCCGCTGCATCGCGTGCGGCAACTGCGTCCTCGCCTGCCCCTTCGGCGTGCCGGAGCTCTTCGTCGACCGGCAGATCATGATGAAGTGCGACATGTGCTACGACCGCTCGTCGATCGGCAAGAAGCCGATGTGCGCGACGGTCTGCCCGAGCCAGGCGCTCTTCTTCGGCACGCGCGAGCAGATCGAGGCCATCCGCCCGCAGTCGATGCCCACCAACCACTTCCGCTTCGGCGAGCAGACGATCACGACGCGCGTGAACGTGATGGTGCCGAAGCGGAAGGCCCGCCCGCCGCTCCTCGACGTGACGTCGGCGATGGACGCGCGCGCGGAGAACCGCACCGTGCGCCTCGACGTCGTGGGGCCCGGCGCGGCGGCGATCGAGCCGGAGCTGGATCCCTTCGCCGATGTGGAGGTCTGAGATGTCGGAAGGCCCCGAGGACAAGCTCGTGGGTGCGTCGCCGGACGCCGGCGCGCCGGCGCGCGACGAGGCGGAGTTCTCGACCGGCCCCGACGGCAAGCCGCTCGCGGCGCAGCCTACGTATCGGAAGGACTTTCCGATCGACTGGCCCGCCGACCAGTACGTCGCGCGGCGCGACTTCGCGAAGTTCCTCGTGCTCACGAGCGGCGCGTTCGTCGCCGGGCAAGGCTGGATCGCGGCGCAGAACATCGCGCGGCACCGGCGGCCCGCCCCGCCTCGCACGCGGATCGCCAGGGCGTCCGACGTGCCGCCCGGCGGGTCGCTCGTGTTCGCGTACCCGACCGAGCACGACCCCTGCCTCCTGATCTCGCCCGCGCCCGGCGTGCTCGTCGCCTACAGCCAGGCGTGCACGCACCTCTCGTGCGCGGTCATCCCGCGCGTCGACGAGGGCGTGCTCCAGTGCCCCTGCCACGAGGGGTACTTCGATCTCCGGACGGGCAAGAACATCGCCGGCCCGCCCCCGCGCCCGCTGCCGCGGATCGAGCTCGCGATCGAGGGCGGCGACGTGTATGCGGTCGGCGTCAGGGAGAGGACGGTCTAGCCGTGGCGTACAAGCGCCAGTTCTCCCGCCGCCAGCGCGTGACCGTCGTCTACGGGATCATCTGCTTCGCGCTCACCCTCGTGGTCCTGCAGCTCTGGCTGCTCACCGCGACGATGAACGCCTGGCTCGGCGGCGACGACTCGGTCGTGTGGCCCGGCTTCGCGGCGAGCGCCGCCTGCCTCGCGCTGAACCTCGGCCTGCTCCGCTACCTCCGCGCCGAGTGAGCTCCGAGGCGAAGCCCCCGTCCGCCCTCGCGACGCTGCACCCGGCGTACTTCGCGCTCGTGATGGCGACGGGCATCGTCTCCATCGGCTCGCAGCTCCTCGGCATGCGCGCGATCGCCGTGGCGCTCTACCCCTTGAACGGCCTCTTCTACGCCGCCCTCTGGGCGCTCACGATCGCGCGCGTCGTCCTCCACCGGGATCGCGTGGTCGCGGATCTCCTCCACCACGGCCGCTGCGTGGGCTTCTTCACGATGGTCGCGGCGACGAGCGTTCTCGGCTCGCAATCGCTCGTCGTCGCCGGGTGGAAGACGCTCGCCGCCGGCCTCTGGTTCGCGGCGATCGCCCTCTGCGTCGTGCTCACGTACACGATCGTCACCATCCTCACCGTCAAGTCCGACAAGCCCACGCTCGCCGAGGGCATCAATGGGGGTTGGCTCGTCGTCGTCGTCGCCTCCCACTCCGTCGGCGTGCTCGGCGCCCAGGTCGCGCCGGAGCTCGCGCCGCACACGCCCGAGGTGCTGCTCTTTTCGCTCTCCATGTGGCTCGGCGGGTCGATGCTCTACATCTGGATCATCTCGCTCATCTTCTATCGCTACACCTTCTTCACGCTGAGCCCGAACGACCTCGCCCCGCCGTACTGGATCAACATGGGCGCGGCGGCGATCGCGACGCTGGCCGGCACGATGCTGGTCGCCGCCTCGCCGTCCTCGCCCGTCCTCCAGCAGGTGCTGCCCTTCATCCGCGGCTTCACCCTCTTCTGGTGGGCCACGGCGTCGTGGTGGATCCCCATGCTCGCGATCCTGGGCGTCTGGCGACACATCTACTGCAAGTTCCCTCTCCGCTACGACCCGCTCTACTGGGGCGCCGTCTTCCCCCTCGGCATGTACACCGTGTGTACGGCCCGGCTCTCGCAAGCGGTCGACGCGCCGTACCTCATCGCCGTCCCGCGCGTCTTCGTCTTCATCGCGCTCACGGCGTGGACCGCGGCCTTCGTGGGGATGCTGTGGAGTCTGCGCGCGCTCTCGCGCCCGGCATCGCGCCAGGCATCGCGCCAGGCCTGATCTCGTGAGCGCGAGGTGCGCAAGGTGCAAGGTGACCGGGCGCTCGGGCTCGCGAGGAACGTAGGAAGGCCAACCTTGACACGCCATCGCGCGGCCAGAGACACTCGCCCTCTCAGTGCCCATCGCATGACCAAGCCCGAAGAGCCCATCCGCGTCGCGATCATCGGCGGCGGTTGCGCGGCGCTGACCGCGGCGTTCGAGCTGAGCCGGCGCGCCCACCGCGGCCGGTACGAGATCACCGTCTACCAGATGGGCCACCGGCTGGGCGGCAAGGGCGCGTCGGGGCGCGGGGTCGCCGGGCGCATCGAGGAGCACGGGCTCCACCTGTGGATGGGGTTCTACGAGAACGCCTTCCGGCTGATGCGGGAGTGCTACGGCGAGCTGGGGCGCGACCCGAAGGCGTGCCCCATCGCCACGTGGCGCGACGCGTTCGAGCCCGCGCCCCACGTCGCGGTGGTCGACCGCGCGCCGAACGGGGCGTGGGAGCCCTGGGTGGCGTGCTTCCCGCCGGGGCGCGGGCTCCCCGGGGATCCGCCGAGCGGCGACGGGCCGTTCAGCGTACGCGGTTACCTGCGGCAAGCGGCGACGCTGCTGGTCGAGCTGTTGCGGTCCGCGCACGAGAAGCGCGGCGCGCCCGCGCCGGCGGGCCCGCCCCCCGCTCCGCGCCCTCCCCTCGCGCCCGACGCCGTCGCGGAGGCGGTGGCGACGGTGCTCCGCTACGGGCAGCTCGCCACGGCGGCGGCCCTCTTCGAGGCGACGGACCTGCTCCGCGCCGCGATGGACGCGCTCTTCCCGGAGGCGTACCGGAGCTCGGGGCTCGTGCTGCCGCTGGTCGACGCGATCGCGGCGGCGACGCGGCGCGCGCTCGAGGCGCTCGTCGGCGGGGACGCGGAGCTGCTTCGCATCTGGCAGGTGATCGATCTGATCCTCGCCATCCTGCGCGGTTCGGTGCTGAGCGGCCTGGCCCTCGACCCGCGCGGCTTCGACGCCATCAACGACTACGACTGGCGCGAGTGGCTCCACCTCCACGGGGCGAGCGAAGGATCCCTCGCGTCGGGCTTCGTCCGCGGGATTCTACGATCTCGTCTTCGCCTTCGAGGACGGCGACCCTTCGCGGCCCCGGCTCGCGGCCGGCGTCGCGCTCCGCGGCGCGATGCGCATGTTCTTCACCTACCGGGGCGCGCTCTTCTGGCGCATGACGGCGGGGATGGGGGACATCGTCTTCGCGCCGCTCTACGAGGTGCTGAAGCGCCGGGGGGTGCGCTTCGAGTTCTTCCATCGGCTGCGCGACGTGAAGCTCTCGCCGGAGGCGGAGGGCGAGCCGGCGTACGTCGCGGCGCTCGAGCTCGACGTGCAGGCGAAGGTGAAGGGGGGGCGCGAGTACCAGCCGCTCGTCGACGTGGAGCGCGTGCCCTCGTGGCCCTCCCGCCCGCGCTACGAGCAGCTCGTGAACGGAGCGGCGCTCGAGCGCGAGGGCCGGGCCTTCGAGTCGCCCTGGGACAAGCGGCGGGCAGGGACGAAGACGCTCCGCGTGAAGGAGGACTTCGACTTCGTCGTGCTCGGGATCGGCGTCGGCGCCATCCCGCACGTCTGCGGCGAGCTGCTCGTGCGCGACCCGAGGTGGCGCGCGATGACGGATCACGTGAAGACGGTCGGGACACAGGCCTTCCAGGTCTGGATGCGCGAGGACATGAAGAGCCTCGGCTGGAAGCACCCGCCCGTGAACCTCTCGGGGTACGTCGAGCCCTTCGACACGTGGGCGGACATGAGCCACCTCGCGCAGAGGGAGAGCTGGAGCCGGCCGGTGAAGTCGATCGCATACTTCTGCAGCGTGCTGCCGGAAGGGGGGCGCGCGGCGGACGGAGAGGATGCCCAGATCGCCGCGCGGGAGCGGGTGCGCGAGGGCGCGGTCCGTTTCCTGGAGCGGGACGTGGGCGCGCTCTGGCCAGGCGCGGTGGACGAGGCAGGGCGCTTCCGCTGGGAGGTCCTCGCGGAGGAGGGCGAGAGGGCCGCAGCGGGGAGGCGCGGCGCAGGGGAAAAGCGCTTCGATACGCAGTTCTGGACAGCCAACGTCGCGCCTTCGGAGCGCTACACGCTATCCGTTCCGGGCAGCTTGAAGTATAGAATTTCCCCCCTCGACATGCGTTTCGACAACCTGACGATCGCGGGGGACTGGACGCAGACGGGGCTCGACTCGGGCTGCGTGGAGTCGGCGGTGATGTCGGGGCTGCTCGCGGCGCACGCGATCGCCCACAGCCCTGCGCTCGAGAGCGTCGTCGGGTACGACCATCCATGGCTCCGCGCGATATCCGCACCAGCAGGAAGACACGAGTCACGCGCGAGCCGCCGCGGCGCGGGGGCCCGGTCCGCAACGTCTCGCTGGCATTCACGTCGCCGGTTGGGGCCCCGGCCCCAACCGACCTTCCCGGGACGACAGGTCCTGCGGACTCCGCTGAAACGTCGGCGGGCTCGGCGGGGGCGTCGCAACCGGGCGGGGTGGTGGAGCAGGCCGTCGCGACCGCCTACCGGGTGTTCGAGGAATACATGCGTCGGGGCCGGCAGGCCGCGGACCGCTACCATCAGCAGGACGAGACGGGAGGACCGATGAAGTTCGAGAGGCAGCTCGACCCGGCCACGATGGCCATGCAGTACTGGGCGAACATGGCGCAGGCGTGGTTCGGCGCGATGGCCCCGTTCATGTCGGGGATGCCCGGAATGCCCGGCCGCAACTGGGACTACGGCGGGAGCGCGCCGCCGCCGCCGTTCCAGACCCACGCGGCCGGCGGGCGAAGGTTCGCCGTCGCGGTGCAGGTGTCCTCCGCCCACCCGACGGAGGTGCGCGTGTCCCTGGCCGACGATCGATCGGCGCAGAAACCGCTCCGGGTCGTGGATCTCGAGAGCGATCATGGTCACAAGCTGCCGGCGAGCGGGATCCGCTTCGAGGCCGGGCGCCACGAGGCGGGCGAGCACCTGCGGGTCCACGTGGAGGTGCCGGAGGGGACGCCCGCCGGCACGTACGCTGGCCCGATCATGGACGCGGAGCGGAACGGGGTGGGCAAGCTCGAAGTCGTCATTCACCGGCGCTGATCGACGAGCGGGCCGATGGCCGAGGCCGATCAGAAGCTGGTGCCGGCGCTGCTGCGCGAGTACGGCGACGCGGCGCGCGCGCTCCTGTTCGAGTACCTGCCGAAGGCGGAGCCTCGCCGCTACCTCTACGATCTCCTGCCGGAGTACCCGCGGCGCGGCGGGCGCGCGTTCCGCCCGACGCTGTGCATCGCCTCGGCGCGCGCGTTCGGCCGGCCGATCGAGGACGCCCTGCGCACGGCCGTCTCGATCGAGCTGTTGCACAACGCCATGCTCATCCACGACGACGTGGAGGACGAGAGCGAGCAGCGGCGCGGCAAGCCGGCCCTGCACGTGCGCGAGGGGGTGCCCATCGCCATCAACGTCGGCGACACGCTCTCGCTGCGCAGCATGCGGCCGCTGCTCGACAACCGCGCCCGCCTCGGCCCCGGCTCTCGCTGCGCATCCTGGAGGAGACGGAGCGCATGGCGCGCGAGTCGGCCGAGGGGCAGGCGATGGAGCTCGGGTGGCGGCGCGACAACGTGACGAACGTCGAGCGAGGCCGACTACCTCGAGATGGTGCTGAAGAAGACGTGCTGGCTCGCGACCATCCACCCCACGAGGGTGGGCGCGCTCATCGGCAGCGGCGGCGCCGCCCCGATCTCGACCCGTTCATCCGCTTCGGCTTCCTGGTGGGCGCGGCGTTCCAGATCCAGGACGACCTCCTGAACCTGGTGGGCGACGAGGAGCGCTACGGCAAGGAGCTCTCCGGCGACATCTACGAGGGCAAGCGCACGCTGATGCTGATCCGCCTCCTCGAGCAGGGGACGGCGGAGGAGCGCGAGCGCGTCTACCGGCTGCTCCGGCTGCCGCGCGCCGAGCGCTCCGCGGCCGAGGTGCGCTGGGTCCGCGGCGCGATGGATCGCTACGGCTGCATCGAGTACGCGCGCCAGGTCGCGCACGGGCTCGCCGGCGCCGCGCTGAGCGAGTTCGCGCAGATTCTACGGGGAGCTCCCCGACTCGCGCGACAAGCGCTTCATCGAGGCGCTGCCGGCGTGGGTGATTGCGAGGAGCTGAGCAAGTGACGAGCGCGAGCACGAGCACGAAGGGGAGCGGACGATGAGGATGCCGAAGTTCTCGAACCCCGGGGGGGTCTTCCCCTCGCTGCCGTTCGTGCCGCCGTTCTACTTCGAGAACATGACGGTGCGCATGTTCCCCCTCCGCGCGCGCCTCGCGACGCTGCAGGGCTTCGTCGACCGCTACCTCAACATCGTGCCGGGGGAGGTCGGGCGCTTCCGCGTCGCGCTCCCGTACGTGTACCTGATGCTGATCGACTACGGCAAGCTCGCCTCCCAGACGGGGAACGTGGGCTACGTGGCGCAGCGCGAGGTGATGTTCCTGGTGCCGACGCAGTGGTTCAAGGTCGGGCCGGACGGGCGGTGGGAGTTCCACGACTGGGCGATCGCGACGCCGTTCATCTTCGTCGACGACTTCCTCGCCATGGTGATCGGGCGGCAGATGTACGGCTGGCCCAAGCTCCTCTGCCGGCTGAGCCCGGTGATGGACGACTGGCTCGGGAGCGACCCGCGCGCCCCCACCCTCACGCCGAGCCGCTGGATGCAGGACCCGCGCTCGGGCGTCACCGCCGCGACGATCAGCACGCCCGTCTTCAGCGACGTGTACGCGGGCGGCGAGCAGCAGTGGCGCGTGCTCCTCGAGGTCGACCACGCCCCGCCCTTCACGCCCTTCGAGGTGCCGCTGAACCTCGGCAGCGCGTACACGCCCTGGGTCGCGATGGGCAACGCCGCCGCGGCCATGACGGGGTTCGCCCGCGACTTCATGGGCATGCTCTCGGGGATGGGGATCGTGCCCCTGCAGCCGGGGGCGGACCCGGAGAGCTACGCGCGCATGGCGCAGCACGCGGCCTGGATGGCGAACCCCTTCCAGGCGCGGACGCCGCCGCCGTACCCGAGCACCGGGGGCGGGCCCTCGACCAACCTCTACGGCAACACGCTCAACCTGCAGCAGTTCCGCGACTCGCGCTACCCGGCGAGGTACTGCTTCCAGGCGCTGACGAGCGCCGCGATGAGCGTGGTCTCGTTCAACGCGGGCGGGCTGCTCGGCGACATGAGCACGCTCTTCGGGGATCCGAGCGGCGGCTACCGGATCCGCATGTACGACTGGCCCTCGATGCCCATCGTCGACATGCTGGGCCTCGAGCGGGCCGGGCATACCCGGGGGGACGGGGTGCAGGTGTCGGAGCTCGAGCCGGTGATGCCCTTCTGGTACCAGGTGGACATGATCTACGAGCGCGGCGTCAGCGTCGCCTGGCGCTCGTTCGACACGATCTGGCGCGGCCCGGACGGCAAGCCCTTCGAGCGCAGCGGCGGAAGGTCCGCCCCCGCGAACGGCGAGTCCGTGGGGGTGCCCGACGAGGGGAAGCTGCTCGACCCCGAGAGCCTCTACAACTCCACGCTGGGCGCCTCCACGCAGACGGTGGCCGGCCCCTTCTCGTACCCGTGCAGCACGGTGCGCGTCCTGCCGCTCCTGGCCAAGAGGGAGACCCTCGAGAAGTTCCTCGACGAGTACCTCAACGACGCAATCGCGGGCACGGGCAGGAGCTTCGAGCTCTGGTGCTCGAACGACGAGGACTCCGAGCACGCCTACGTCTACGCGATGATCTGGTGCTACGGGGACACGGCGTCGGGGACCGACAACATCGGGAGCTGGGCGAAGGACGACCTCAGCTTCATGGTGCCCGTGCGGTACCGCGAGGGGGCGAGCTCCGCTCCCTCGGGCTCGTGCCCGTCTATACGTTCGTGGACGACACGACCTCGCCGATCGCGGACACCGAGGTCCTCGGCTGGCCCACGAACAAGGGCACCTTCGTGCAGCCGCCGAACGTGTGGCTGAACGACGCCGGGGCGGAGGCGCACCAGCCCCTGCTGCGCATCTCGGCGCAGGTCTTCCCCTCGATCGCGCAGGGGCAGGAGGCCTGCGAGCGCGTCGTCCTGGAGATCGACCAGGGTGAGATGGTCGACGAGGAGAACGCGCAGCTCCTCGCGGACGAGTGGGCGCTGCTCCTGCGCGACGAGGTCGAGCGCAAGAGAGGTGCGCGGCGGCGGTGGTGGGGCACGAGGAGCGGGGCACCGATCTCCAGCGCGCCCGCGCCCTCGCGATCGAGATCCTGGCCAACGAGCGCCCGGTCAACGTCTTCACGATGAAGCAGTTCCGCGACGTCCACGATCCGAGCCGCGCCGCGTACCAGTCGCTGGTGCGGATCGAGCGCACCATCAAGACCCTCTTCGAGCTGCGCGAGATTGAGGAGCCGCTGCACCTCCGCATCCAGGAGTACCCGAGCCTGCCGCTGATCCAGCTCCTCGGCCTCGTCGCCACCCTCGCGAGCGACCAGAAGGGCGGCGTGACGTACATGCTCCGGCCCGTGCGCCCCTTCTGGATGAGGATGGCGTGGAACGAGAGCCTCGGGAAGCGGATGATGTACCGCTGCGGCTCGGAGGAGTGGCAGGGCCTCGACGAGAAGGGGTGGCGCCCTTACTTCGGGGACGCCACCGCGCCCGAGGTCGACGTGCCGCTCTCGGACCTCATCGACGACGGCAGGCCCCACCGGATCGACTTCCTCACGCACGAGTGGAAGCGCCTCGGGGGCAAGGGGATGAAGCTCTCGGACGCGCGGGACGCCGTGGAGACGATTCGAGCCACAGACCTTGCTCGAGACGATCCTCGCGCGCGAGTGGGAGAACTGGGGGACCGAGACGCGCTGGCAAGAGCACTGGAAGTCCCTCGACCGGAGGCGGAAGGACCGCGTTGAGGGCAAGCAGGGGACCCTGCGCCGGCTCGGGGACGTGCTCTTCTTCATGGACGAGCTGGACAAGGTCGTCCCGGGGCGGCGGCGCTACATCGAGCCCAAGATTTGGCGGCTCGCGGTGCTCGGCGCGGCTTGCGCGAGGATGGAGGACGCGTCGTGCGCGGCGCCGGAGACCACGAAGGAGGCGTTCTCCGAAGGGCTCGCGATGCTCACCGCCCCCGAGCTCCTGCACAGCGACCGGGCCATGGTGGCCATGGCGGTCGCGGACGACGAAGGCTCGGGGGACGTGGCCTCGATCGCGGCGAGGCCGGGCGACCCGGAGACGCCGCTCCTGGAGCGGTCGGACGCGGCGCGCCACAAGATGCTGCTGCAACGGCTCCACGCGCTCGGCGCGATCGACGCGCGCTACCAGCACACGCCGGAGACGTTCGGCCTCTTCTGGGCCTGGTCCGAGGCCGACCCGTCGCCCCGGAACGAGGCGGCGGAGCTGGTCCGCGCCGCGTACCGGCGCCAGCGGCGGTCCGTGCTCGATCGGATGTCGAAGGCCGAGCAGAAGCCGGGCTTCTGCGTGCAGCGGAGCGTGGCAGGGTCGCAGAAGGATCGGATCTTCCCCAAGCAATACTCGTGGAAGGGGTGGTACGTGGGCCCGACGCTCACGAAGCCCCAGAAGGACAAGTGATGGAGCCCGTATTCCCCTACAACGCGATCAACCTGGTCGGCAGCGGGATCATGCGGGTGGTGACCATCGCGTTGCCCAGGGAAACGGTGGAGAGCCTGCTCCCCAGCGGCCTCGAGCTGGGCAGGCAGGACCTGACGGGCCCGGACGAGCACCCGGTCGTCCTCCACTTCCAGGAGATGATCCGCGCCCACATGACGATCCCCAGCCTGCTCCCCAACCTGACGTACCACGAGCAGGTCATCGGCGTCCCGTTCACCCACGTGTCGCGCGGCCTCCGCGGGCCCAGGAGCGGCCCGTTCTTCTACATGCCGAACCTGTACCTCGACGACGCGATCGCCACAATCGGCGGGCGCTTCCTCTGGGGTTTCGCCAAGCAGATGGCGAGCGCCCGGGTGACCGAGCGGAGCTGGGCCGTCCACGAGGGGGGCTCGGACGGGGAGGCGTCGATCTCGCTCGATTTCGAGCCGACCGTCGAGGAGTTCCTCCCCGTGAATCGGTATCCCCACTTCGAGAGCTACTGCAAGGCGGACGCCGGGATCATGGTCCAGCCGCTCATCGGGATGCTGCCCGCGGCGTTGGGCCCCCTCTTCGTGTGCTCGAACTGGGACAAGAAATGGGACGACGCCGTGGTGCGCCCCCTCACCACGTCGGTGCGGATCGAGAAGGGAGATCGTCCCCGCGCTGCCGTGCGGTCGCTTCCCGGCGGAGGGGCGCGCGCCCGGGATCGACCGATCCCCGATCGGCGCGTTCGAGCTCAAGGCGCGCTGGCGCCTCGGCCTGATCTACCCCACCTGGCTCCACGCGCGCTGAGCGCGGAACCCGCTCGAGGCCCTCAGCTCCCGACGAGGCCAATCCACCAGTTGGGGGGCGAGCCGCCGCCCTGCCCCGACATCAGCACGAAGATGTTGGCGCCGAACTGCCCCTTGGCCTGCGGGCTGATCGTCAGGTGCAGGATCTCGCCGTTGTAGCCGCTGTCGCGGTCGAGCGAGAGCTGGAGGTTCGCCGGCTGGCCCAAGAGCTGGTTGAAGTCGAACGCCTGGACGTCGAAGGGGCCGCCGGTGTCGCCGTCGCTGAAGAGATCGACGTCGATGGTCTTGCGTCTGCCCATCGGGATCTTGACCCCCTTCATCGTGCCGAAGCCGGTGAAGACGATGGTCGTCGGGCAGGACGGGCGCGGCGTTGAAGTAGACCACGCCGGGGAGCGCGGGGACGCAGGGGTCGTGGCCGGCCATGGCCGACATGTTCGACCAGGTGCGCTGCACCTCGTAGTCCGGCAGCTCGGTGAACTTGGTGAACGCCTTGGGGAACTGGGCGCACATGTCGCCGACCTCGCCGCCGCCGAGCGCGAGCACCCAGAAGAGGTGGGCGTCGTCGACCTGCCCGTACGCCGTGTCGTCCTGCGGGAGGGGGTCGGTGGCGGCCTCGATCAGCTCGTGGCTCTCGGCGCCGGTCACCGCGTCCAGGCCCTTGAGCGGGCCGAAGTTCGCACAGCGCGGGATGGCGGCGTAGGGCACGTCCGCGCCGCCGTGCATCGCGTCGAGCGTGGTGCTGCTGTGGTAGCCGCCGAAGCCGACGCAGCTGCTGCGCCGGGCCCATCGCGGACTGGAGGGTGACGACCGTCCCGCGGGGTAGTGGAGGACGTAGAGGGTGTTCGTCGTCGGGCTGTGGCCAGGCCGGGTCGTTGCCGTTGAGCTTGCCCGTGGAGCCACGTCTGGATGGTCGAGTCGTCGAGCAGCGCGGGGGCCGTCTCCGTGAGCACGACGGGTGCGGTCGCCGTGGCGGCGCCGACGCCGTACTCGGAGGTGGCCGTGCTCCAGTAGGTCGTCGCGCCCACCTTGTTCACGAAAGTCGGTGAGGCTGGCCTGGTAGGTCGGGTCGTCGTTGGCGAAGAAGACGGGGACGAGCTTCGGCGCCTGTGAGCACGGGGCCGCCCAGGTAGACGACCTGCGGGGGCGCCGGGTGGGGCGCGGGGTAGCTCATGCTGGGCGCGCCGTTGTCGACGTCGGCGCCGGCGTCGCGGGGCCCCCGAGCTGGTCGAGGTGCGACGCTGCTCGGCCATGGTCGACGATGCCTGGGCGCGCGGAGCCGGCGCCGGTGCCCTCACCGCCGGTGCCCGCGGACGACGTCGCCGGAGAGAACGGCTCCCGCAGGCGGCGACGATGCACGCCGTGGTAGAGGAATCCGAGAGAAGCGAGGAGAGAGCGAAGCGCATCCGCGGCGGCTCCATGAAGCTGGGCACGAGGGGCCGCTGGCGAGCGCCCAGACTGAGCGCGGATCGCCCTGCCACCGCGTCAGCAACCGGCGCGCGCCGAGGCGTCGGCGGGGCGTGCGCGACAAGGCGCGCCTGGCCGAGCGCCCCGCCGGCCTCGCGCGACGCCTTGCGTCGTCGGCACCCACGCTACGCGAAGCTCGGCTTCGAGATGCAGAAGCCCATTCGAAGGATCGCGATCAACACGGGCGGCGGGGACGCCCCCGGCCTCAACGCCGTCATCCGGGCCGCGACCCTCGCCGCGCTGGAGCGGGACATCGAAGTCTGGGGCATCAGCCACGGCTACCGCGGCCTGCTCGACGGCGCAGCCCGATGGCCTGGTCCGCCTCGACCGCGATCGCGTCCGCGGCATCATGCACGTCGGCGGCACCATCCTGGGCACGGCCAACCGCGGCAATCCCTTCTCGTACCCGACGCTACGTGGCGGGCGTCGCCCGAGCCCTGCGCCACCGATCGATCGCGCGACGTCGTGCAGCCGCTTCCTCGACGCGGGCCTGGAGGCGCTCATCGCGGTCGGGGGCGACGGCTCGCTGCGCATCGCCCACCGCCTGCACCAGCTCGGCCTCGCCCGTGGTGATCGGCGTGCCCAAGACCATCGACAACGACGTGCGCGGCACGGACATGACGTTCGGCTTCGACACCGCGGTGAGCGATCGCCGTGGAGGCGATCGATCGGCTGCACACGACGGCCGAGGCCCACGACCGCATGATGGTCGTGGAGGTGATGGGCCGGAACGCGGGCTGGATCGCGCTGTGGGCCGGGGTCGCGGGGGGCGCGGACGTGATCCTCATCCCCGAGATCCCCTTCCGCTACGAGGCGGTGGCGGAGAAGATCATGCAGCGCGAGCGGCGCGGGCGGCACTTCTCGATCGTCGTCGTGGCGGAGGGGGCGTGCGGAGGCGGGCGGCAGCGCGGTGGTGAAGAGCGAGGGCGACGTGTTCCGCGGCACGTGCGTGCTCGGCGGCATCGCCGATCGCGTCGCGCGCGAGCTCGCCACGCGCACGGGCAAGGAGACGCGCGCGCTGGTGCTCGGGCCACCTGCAGCGCGGCGGCGGGCCGACGACGCACGACCGGCTCCTGGCGCTGCGCTTCGGCACCGCGGCGGTGCGCTACATCCTCGAGGGCGACGCCGTGCGGGATGGTCGCGCTGCGCGGGAGCGAGATCGTGCTCGCGAGCCTCGACGAGGCGGCGAACGGGACCAGGACGGTGCCGCTCGAGTGCGACACGGTCGTGACGGCGCGCGAGATGGGGATGTGCTTCGGCGACGAGCCGCCCGGACGGTTCAGATCGCGGACGATCGCGCCCGTGGGGTGAGGGCGATCCGGTCGACGAGATCAGCCCCGGAGCAGCGGAACCAGCACCATGAAGAGCGAGCCCAGCCCCGCGCCGATCGCGGCCGCGAGGGCGACGGCGGGCAGGTATTCGCGCACCTTGCCCTTGCCCGCGGTCGCGCCCCGTCCCACGGTCGTCTCCGTCGGAGGATCGTCGATCGTGGGCAGCCCGAGGCTCGCGATCGGGAGCGACATCACCTCCGGGCGCGCCAGCGCGACGAGCTTCCCCGCCGCCGAGGCGAGCAGATCCTCCGCGTCCGAGATGCTGACGAGCGAGTCGCGCAGGAAGGGGCGGGTCTCCTCCATCTCGATCTGCTCCATCTCGGCGAGCACGGCGGCGAGCTCCTGCCGGAGCTCGTTCGCGCTCTGGTGCCGCTCGGAGGGCGCCTTGCGGAGGGCCTTGAGGATGATCGCCTCGAGCGACGGCTTGATCCACGGAGCCAGCGCGCGCGGGGGACGCGGCTCCTCCCCCAGGTGGCGCTGGCAGATCTCGAGCGGGTGGGTGTCCCCCGCGCCGAAGGGCACGATCCCGGTCACCAGGCGGTAGAGCAGCACGCCGCACGCGTAGACGTCGGTGCGCGCGTCGACCTCGCACCCCATGCACTGCTCCGGCGCCATGTACTCGGGCGTGCCGATGAGCGCCCCCGCCCGCGTGTCCTCACCGGCGTTGAAGCTGTCCTCGAAGCCGACCTGCCGCCCGCCGACGCGCTTGGCGATGCCGAAATCGAGCAGCTTGACGCGCTCGCCGAGGTTCTCCCCGCCGGCGACCACCATGATGTTCTCGGGCTTGATGTCGCGGTGTACGATGCCGCGCTCGTGCGCCACGGAGAGCGCGCCGCAGAGCTGCACGAGGATGCGCATCGCGCGCGCCTCCGGGAAGCTGGGCGACGTCGCGAGGATGGCGCCGAGGCTCTGGCCGTGGAGGAGCTCCATCACCAGGTAGTGCAGCCCCCCCTCGCAGCCGCGCCCGAGCATCTGCACCGAGCCCTCGTGCTCCACGCGCCGCGCCGCCGCCGCCTCGCGGTAGAACCGGACCACCAGCTCCGGGTGGCAGGCCAGGCTCGGCTGCAGGACCTTGATCGCCACCTCGTTGAGGGTCGCGTCCTCGAAGCCCCGGTAGACGACCCCCATCGCGCCCTCTCCGAGCACGTCCGTGATCGTGTACCTACCCGCGAGCGTCGTACCGATGAGGTCCTTCGAAGTGTTCATGTCCCCGCCTGGGACCAGAGCAAGCCGCGTGCCGGCGCGCGGGCCCCAGGGGAAGCCCGCTTTCCCGCGATCCGCCACCCGGGAAGGCCGTGCCCGCGGGCACGTGCCCGTGCCTGTGCCCGGCCTGTGCCTGCGGCACCGCGGCAGACGTGCCTACCACCACTGCGTCACTGCACCGGCGCCGTGCTCGTCCGCGCCCTCTTCCCGCAGACCTCACCCCCCCGGCCCCCCTCTCCCTCGATGCTCGCCATCCTCACCCGAACGGGATGGGCGAGGGAGAGGGGGGAGGAGAAGGAGAAACGCCTCCGAGCCCCCCTCTCCCTCGCGGTGCGGGTAACCTCGACGATCGGGATAAGCCGCGAGGGAGAGGGGGGTTGGGGGGTGAGGTCTGCGAGAATGACGCAGTAGTGCTACCTACCGCCGGGCGTTGGCGAGCGCCGCTTCGCTGGTAGTCTCGCCGGAGGAATGCGGGGACGTACACCGATCTCCATCTTGCTCACGTGCGCGGCGGCGCTGCCGGCGTGCGGCGGCGGGGAACCGCCGGCGCCTCAGTTCACGCCCACGCTGCCGCAGGTCGTCAGCCTCGGCGGGCCCGTGATTGCATCACCAAGCCTCTATCCGATCGTCTTCGCGGGCGACGACCCCAAGACCATCGCGGCCATCCAGGGCTTCGTGAGCAAGCTCGGCGCATCGAAGTACTGGGCAGAGGTCACGAAGGAGTATGGCGTGGGCCCGATGACGGGGCACCCGCCCATCGTGATCCAGGACGCGCCGCCGGCGATGCTGGCCGACGCCGACATCCAGCAGTGGCTCGCCGGGCGCCTCGAAGCGCAGGACCCCGCGTTCCCCACGTCGGACGAGGGCATGATGTTCGTCCTCTTCTACCCCGACGGCGTGACGATCACGGAGCCGACCCTGGGGACGAGCTGCGGGTTCTACGGCTACCACGACTTCGTCCCGTACCAGGCCAAGGAGGGGATGCGGAACGCGCCCTACGCGGTGATCCCGAGGTGTGGCCCACTCGCCGCCGGCGTGGAGGGCGTCGACGCGGTCACCGGAGCGGCAGGCCACGAGATTGTCGAGACGGTGACCGACCCGCAGTCCACCGCGTTCGCGGAGGTCGACGAGGACCACGTTGCGTGGGCCACCTACTTCGGCGGCGAGGTGGCCGACCTCTGCAACCTCGATATCCCGACGTACGTCAAGCCCTCGGGCTTCCCGTACGTGGTCCCGCGGATTCGGTCGAACGCCGCCGCGGCGGCGCTCCACGATCCCTGCCGGCCCGCCCAGGGGCCCGCCTACTTCGCCGCCGTGCCGGTGGTCACCGACTACATCTTCGGATACGGGCCGGGCGTGACCATTCCCGTCGGGCAGACCGCAACGGTCGACATCGACCTCATCGCCGACGGGGACACCGGCGGGCCGTGGAGCGTGGCGATCTACGACGCGAACTACGAGTTCTACGGGGGCTCGGCGCTGCTCTCGTTCAAGCTCGATCGGAGCAAGGGCCAGCGCGGCGACACGCTCCACGCCCAGATCAAGGTCCTGTCCGGCAACGACGGCAGCCCGGAGCCGTTCTTCGTGGTCTCGACGCTCGGGAACGTCCAGAACGCGTGGGCGGGCCTGGTCGGCAACTGACGTCAGCGGGAGCGGGAGCGCGAGAGCTTCGCCGCCAGCGCGATCGCCTCGAGCATCCCCCGCGGGTCGGCCTTTCCGGTGCCTGCCAGGTCGTACCCCGTCCCGTGATCCACGCTGGTGCGCACGATGGGCAGGGCGAGCGTGACGTTCACCGCCTCCCCGAAGCCGAGGAGCTTCTCCGGGATCGTGGCCTGGTCGTGGTACATCGCCAGGACGCCCGCGTAGTCCCCGCGCGCGGCGAGGCGCAGCGCCGTCTCGGCGCCCAGCGGGCCGGTGAGCTCCGCCGCGATCCGATCGCGGGCGAGCCGCGCGTCGGCGAGCGCGATCCCCGGCGCGATGCGCGTCTTCTCCTCGTCGCCGAGCAGCCCTCCCTCGCCGGCGTGCGGGTTGAGCGCGGCGACGGCGACGCGAGGGCGCCGGTGGCCCAGCGCGCGGAGCAGCCGCGCGAGCCAGTACGCGCTGGTCGCCACCGCCTCCGGCGTGATGGCGGCCGGGACCTGGGCGAGCGGCAGGTGGGTGGTGACGAGCGCGGTCGTCAGCTCCTTCGACGCGAAGGCCATCACGACCTCCGGCGCTCCGAGGCGCGCGGCCAGGTGCTCGGTGTGGCCGCGGAAGCCGCTGCTCCCACGCGCGCCGCTCGTGGCGATGGCGTGCTTGGAGACGGGCCCGGTCACGAGCGCGCGCGCGAAGCCGCCGCGGACCAGGTCGGTCGCGTCGTCGATCCAGGCGAGCTGCGCCGCGCCGGCCTCCGCGTCGGGCGCGCCGTACGGCGTCGGCGCGGGGAGCCGCGTCGTCCCCGTGAAGACGCCGATCTTGTCCTCTGGCAGGCGCTTGATCTGGAGCGGATCCTCGACGCGGAAGAACCTGCGGAGGGAGATGCCTCGAAGCTCCGCCGCGCGGCGGATCACGCCCTCGTCGCCGACGAGCAGGCAGCGGGCGTCCTTGCCGCGCGCCGCCGCGACGACGGCCACCTCGGGCCCGACGCCGGCCGGGCACCCGACGCTGACGGCGACGAGGGGCCGCGTCACCGCGCACCCCGCATCGGCGCCGACCTCGCCCCCTGGCGCGGCGCCGCGGGGACCGGCGTGGCCCCTTCGCCGTGGAGGTGGTGGGCGTGGACGTTCGTGTCCATCCGGTAGCCGGAGCCGCGCAGCGTCGCGAGGGGCAAGGCCGAGCCGAGCTTGGCGCGCAGCCGGCGCACGTGGATGTCGACGGTGCGCGCGCCGCCCTCGTAGCGGTTGCCCCAGACGCGGCGGAGCAGCTCCTCGCGCGAGACCACCTTGCCGCGCCGCTCCGCCAGGTAGGCGAGGAGCGCGAACTCCTTGGCGGTGAGCTGCACGCTGGCCCCGTCGAGGAGCACCTCGTGCGCCGCGCGGTCGATGACGATGCTCCCCACCTTCATCCGCTCCTCGGTGGCGAACTCGCTCCGGCGCCACTCGATGAGCCGGATGCGCGCGTAGAGCTCCGCGGGCACGTAGGGCACGAGGACGAAGTCCTCGAAGCCGCTCGAGGGCTCGATGCGCGCGACCTGCGCGGTCGTGACCGCGAGCAGGGCGCCCACGTCCTCGAGCCGCGGCTCGCGGCGCAGCGCGCGCAGGGCGGTCACGGCGAGGTCGGGCCGATCCAGCGCCTCGACGAGGATCGCGCGGGGCTCGGCCACGGACTCGTCGCGGAAGAGCCCGTGCGGATCGTCCCAGAGGTCGAGCGTGCTCACCTCCGCCCCGAGCCCGCGGAGCACGCTCGCCGCGCCGTCGTCGCGCTCGATCTCGGGGCCGTGGCCGACCACGGCGATGAACGGCCTCCCCGCGCCGGTGACGGCCCCTGGCATGACGCGGGTTCATAGGCGGGGGCAGGCCGTGGGGCAAGGCGCGGGGGACGAGATGTGGGGATTGACCCGGACTCGCGGCCGTTGCTACGGCGCTCCCCTCCCCGATGACCGACCCCGTCCTGCCCCTCCGCCTCCGCGACGACCCCGACTTCCTCGCCGACCTGCCCTACGACCCCGAGGTCCTCTTCTTCGACGAGCTCCTCGAGCTCGATCGCGAAAAGAGCCTCGTCCGCTGCGGCATGCCCACGCACGACGCCCTGCCCCTCACCCGCTCGCAGCGCGTCCACCCCGTCCTCCACCCGCGCCACGTCGCCGGCGCCGTGATGGTGCACGCCACGGGCATGCTCGGCTTCGTCCACGCGTACCACGTCCTCGGCCTCCGGCACGCGGCCGGGTGGATTGGGTACGGCACGCACATCCACCGGGCCGTCTTCCGCAAGCTGGTTGTCCCGGGCACACCCATCGAGGCGGTGTGCCAGGCCACACGGACGCGCGCGGGCAAGGACAGGTACTTCGTGCGGTACCGCTTCGAGATGCGGCACGAGGGGGCGGTCTGCTACGAGGGCGACCAGACGGCGGTCTGGATGCGGGTCGCGGAGGGCGCCGCGGCGCCGCCGGCGGTCGACGAGGAGGGGTGAGCGCTGGGGATCACGCGGCCTTGACGGCCTGAACCTCGATCTCGATCTCGATCTTCTCGCTCACCAGCACGCCGCCCGTCTCGAGCACCTGGTTCCACCCGAGGCCGAAGTCCTTGCGGTTGATGTGCGTCTTCGCCGAGAAGAGCGCGCGGGTGTTGCCCCAGGGATCCTTGTTCGTTCCATGGTTCTCGACGTGGAGGGACACCTCCTTCGTCACGCCGTGGATCGTGAGATCGCCGGTCACGTGGAGGTCGCTCCCGTCCTTCTGCACCGTCTTGGAGGCGAACGTGATCTGCGGAAACTTCTCCGCGTCGAGGAAATCGGGCGACTTGAGGTGCCCGTCGCGCTGGGCCTCGCGCGTGTCGATGCTCGCGACCTCGATGGTCGCCGAGGCGGACGACTTCGTGACGTCGTCGTGATCGATGTCGATGTGGCCGCTCCACTTGGTGAAGTGCCCGCGGACCTTGGTTACGACGAGGTGCCGGGCGACGAACTCCACGGTCGAATGGGCATTGTCGATGTTCCAGCGCACGGTTGCCATGATGGGCGTCTCCTCTCGGGTGTCTCTGGGCCGACAACGTAGGCGCAACCGGGGCCGCTGTCAGGACGGCTTTGTTGCACCCCCCGGTTGCACGGACGCACCGCACCCACCTTGACCCGCCCCCGCCCTCCGCCGAACATTCCGAGCACCCGCCGATGCGCCCCTCCCTCGCGCCGCTCCTCCCCCTCCTCGCCGCGATCGCGCTCCCCGCCTGCAGCTCCAACGCAACCGCGCCACCCGTCGCGGATGCCGGCACGGACGCGGGCAAGGACGCGGGCAAAGAGGCGGGGCCCCCGTACGTCTCGCCCTGCAAGGAGGCCGTGTTCGCGGGCAACCCGCTCGGGAGCCGCTGCGGCCGCCTCGTCGACACCGAGGGCCGCGTCGTCGCGCTCCGCGGCGTCAACGCCCGCATCCTCGGCATCTTCGACGTGACGTGGGATCCCTCACAGCCCCCGCTCATGCCGATCCCCGCCTTCGGCGCGAGCGACGCCACGGGCCTGCGCGAGCTCGGCTTCGACGCCCTCCGCCTGCCCCTGAGCTGGAGCGCCATCGAGCCGGCCATGGGCGGCGGCTACGACGAGAGCTACCTCGACGCGGTGGCGAAGGTGGTGGGCTACTGCCACGACGCGGGCGTGCGCGTCCTGCTCGACCTGCACCAGGACGCCTACTCCAAGATGATGGGCGGCGACGGCGCGCCCCTCTGGGCCATCCAGCCCCCGCCCACGATGCTCGGCCCGGCCCCCGCCGGCGTGACCCCGGCGACGGAGGGCCAGGTCATCTCCGCCTTCAACACGTTCTTCGGCACGTCGGCCGAGAGCACGTCCCTCCAGGGCGCCTTCATCGCCATGGCGAGCCACGTGGCGGCCCGGTTCGCGAACGATTCGACCGTCCTCGGGCTCGAGATCTTCAACGAGCCCCCCGTCGACATCGAGTTCCTGCTCCCATTCTACAAGGCGGCGCTCGCCTCCGTTCGCAAGGTGATGCCGGACAAGCTCTTCGCGTTCGAGCCCAACGCGCTCCGCAACTCCGCGGACACCGCGCCGCTCGGCTCGGGCTCCCTCGGCCCCGGCACCGCCTATGCCCCGCACATCTACACCTTCGTGTTCAACAGGGGGACCATGGCCGCGCAGGAGACCATGACGAAGGCGGCGCTCGAGCCCTCGAACCAGAGCGCGGCGGCCGAGGCCGCGTCGTGGGACGCGCCGCCGCTCGTCACGGAGTGGGGCTACGGCCCCACGAGCCCGCACGCGGAGGACTTCTTCACGTGGCAGTCCGAGCTCCAGGAGCAGTACATGCTGTCGTCCTTCATGTGGCTCTGGAAGGAGAGCTCGGGCGGAAGCTGGGGCTGCTTCGACTACAGCGCATCGAGCGGGACGTTCACGGAGCGCCCCACGATGAAGAAGGTCCTCGCCCGCGTGCGCCCCGCCGCCGTCGCCGGCTGGCCGGGGAGCTACTCCTTCGACCGCGCCACGGGCGTCTTCTCCCTCACCTTCCAGTCCGATCCGAAGGTCACGGCGCCGCACCTCGTCGCCGTCGCGCCCCTCCTGGGCGCGCCGCTCTCCGTGACGTGCGACGGCGAGAAGGTCGCCGCGCACCAGTACGACGCGTGGGGGACCCTGGCGATCACGTGCGGGCAAGGGGACGGGGTGATGCACACGCTGGGGGTGAAGGTTGCGCCGATGCCGTAGCCTCGTGCTCCGCGGGCTTGAAGCATTCGTCCAGCGGGCGCGGAGCAGTCCCCGAGCCTTTCGCTGTGCCCCTTCGAACGGCCGCCGTACTCGTCCTCGAGCACGGACAGGAGAGCGCGCATCCCACCCCCCGGCAAGCTGATACGCCACGTCGGACTACTTCCGCCTCGGCGGGAGGACGGGCGACCTCACGCTCCACGTCACGCCGGGGAGCAGCGGCACCGTCGTCGACTGCCGGGCGGTCGACGCGGGGCCGCCGGCCGTCGTGTCCTGCTACGAGCTGTGCGCGGAATGACCGGCAGAGGGAGCAGGAGCACTTGGTGTCAGCAGCCCACCACCCGGGCTCGTCGTCCCTCCCCGTGCGTCCCGCTCCGCCCCCCGCGACTCGCCGTCCAGCCCCCGTCGGTCGCTCTGCGTGCCCACGGGCCGCCGTTCGGCCCCGAAGAATCCCTTTGCGCCCCCGGCCGGCGCGCGACGGCTCCCTGCAATCGTCGTCCGCCCCATCGCGGCGCTCTGCGTCCCCCGCGGCTCCTGCTCCACCCCCCACGCGTCCTTCTGCGCGCCCGTAGGGGATTGCTCGGCCCCCGCGGGGAAATCTTCACGCCCGCACGGCGTTGTTCACCCCCGCGCGGCGTTGTTCACCCCCGCGGGGGAATCGACGCGCCCGCAGGGGATTGTTCACCCCCCGCGGGGGAAGCTGCACGACCGCGGGGGATGCACAATCCCCCGCGGTCCGTCGAGCACCCCCGCGCGGTGCTTCGCCGCCGACGGTGGAATTCTTCGAAGCACGTTCGGGGGATGCGAGACGGACCGAGGGGGATGAAGATTCCCCCGAGGGGGACTCTGCACGACCGTCGGGGATGCACAATCCCCCGCGGGGGACTCTGCACGACCGTCGGGGATGCACAATCCCCCGCGGTCCGTCGAGCACCCCCGCGCGGTGCTTCGCCGCTGACGGTGAAATCCTTCGAAGCACGTTCGGGGGATGCACAATCCCCCGCGGGCGTGAACAATCCCCCGCGGGGAGTGCACAATCCCGCGCGGGCGTGAACAATCCCCCGCGGGGGGTGAACAATCCCCCGCGGGCGTGAACAATCCCCTGCGGGGGGTGAACAATCCCCCGCGGGCGTGAAGATTCCCCCGCGGGGACGCTACACGACCGCAGGGGAAGGAGACTCCACCGAGGTCCGCGGGAGAGGCGCGCGGCGCCCCGCCCCTCAGCGCTCCCTTCGCGCCTGCCCCCGCGCGGCGCGCGGCGCGAGCGCCGCCAGCATCGCCTGCACGTGCGGATGGTCGTCCGGCAGCCCCGCCCGGCGCAGCACCGCGAGCGCACGCTCGCTGTAATCGTGCGCGATCTCCCGCTCCCCGAGCGTGCGGTAGCAGGCCCCGAGGTTGGCGAGCGCCGTGCCCTGGCCCTCGAGCAGGCCGAGCTCCTCGTAGACCGCGAGCGACCGATCGAGGGCGTCGATGGCCAGGTCCAGCTCGCCGAGCGCGCGGAGCGTGTTGCCGAGGTTGCCCAGCATCGTCGCCTGGCCGGCGCGCCGGCCCAGATCCTCGTGGATCGCGAGGGCGCGGCGGAAGTAGCCGGCGGCGACGGCCTGCTCGCCGATGTCGCGGAAGCACAGGCCGAGGCCCCCGAGCACCGCGGCGCGGCCGTCGAGGCTGCCGAGCTCCTCGTGGATCGCGAGGGCGCGCTGGAGGTGGTCGATCGCGCCGGCGACGTCGCCCGTGCGGCGGCAGGCGAGGCCGACGTTGCCCAGCTCGTCGGCGAACGCCTTCCTCTGGCCGGCAATCTCGGCGATCGCGGCAGCGCGCTGGTGGTGGGAGAGCGCCGTGTGCCACTCTCCGAGCGCGGCGTAGCAGCGCCCGAGGCCGCCGAGCGCGAGGGCCTGGCCCTCGCGCCAGCGCTTCTCCTCGGCGATGATCAGCGCGCGCTCGAAGCAGCTCGTCGCCTCCGCGACGTCGCCGAGGGAGCACCGCGCGAGGCCGAGATGGCAGAGCACGGCCGCCGCCTCGACGCCCTCGGGCGGCAGGGCGGCGAGCACGCGCGTCGCCGCGGCGACGATCTCGGCGTACCTCCCGCGCCGGTCGAGGACGCGGAGGATCGGCGAGAGCGCCTGCCACGCGCCGGCGCCGTCGCCGCGGCGGACGCGCCGGTGGGCCACCGCCAGGATCTCGTCCGCGTCGCGATCGAGGTCGCCGCCGCCGGCGAGGCGGGCCTCCGCCCAGGCCTCGTGCGCCACCTCGGCCGCGCGCTCGCCGGGCAGCGTGGAGAGCAGCGCGCGGACCACCGGGTGGAGCCGGAAGGGCTGGACGGCCTCGGGGTTCCACTCGCAGATCGACTGCTCCGCGAGCCCCTCCAGCGCCATTGAGGCCTCGTCCGCGCGCACGCCAGCCACCACGCCCACGACCTCCGCCCGCGTCGCCACGCCGCAGGCGGCGAGCGCCAGGATCGCCCTCCGCTCCACCCCCCCGAGCCGCTGGATGGGCGCGTGGAAGGCGGCCGTCAGGGCGCGCTCGCCGTCGAGCACGCCGATCGGATCGCGGTCGAGGCGCTCGATCAGGGCCTCGTGGGAGACACCGGGACGGGCGAGCTGCCGCGCGAGCGCCCGCACGGCGAGCGGCAGGCCGGCGGCGGCGCGGCCGAGCCGATCGAGGAGAGCGTCCGGCGCGCCGGCGAGCGCAGGGACGGCCTCGCGAAGGTGGGCGCGCGAGGCGGCGGCGTCCCAGGGGAAGACGCGGATGGGGCGCGCGCGGTGTCCGAGGTCCTCGTGGAGCGTGAGGATGCGGGAGGTGACGACGAGGCGGCTCGCGCTCTCCTCGGACGGGACGGGGAAGGATCGCACGCTCGCGGTGCCGGGGGCGACGCCGTCGATGACGAGGAGCACCCTCCGCGCCTCGATCGCGGCGCGGACGGCGGCGCACGCCTCGTCCTCCGAGGCCCTGGGGCCGAGATCGGCGCCGAAGCGGCGGGCGACGCGGGCGAGCTCGGCGGGGAGGTCGGCCGCGTCGATCCACGCGCTCTCGTCGAAGAGGGCGCGCGCCTCCGTGGCCACGAGCTCCTGCACGAGCGCCGTCTTGCCGACACCCCCCAGCCCGCCCACGACGACACCGCGCACGTCGGGGTCGGCGAGCGCGCGGCGGAGCGCGCCCATCGCGTCGTCGCGGCCCGTGAAGCAGGGCACGCGCGAGGCGGGCTGCGCGCCGGGCCCCTCGAAGGCACCCTTGGGGGCACGCGCGGAGAAGGCCGGACGGGGCGAGGGGACGCGGACGGCGCGCGCGCCCGGCAGGCGGAGGCCGAGCCGCAGGTCGGAGGAGAGGCGGCCGTCGCGCACGACGCAGGGGTCGGCGACGAAGCGCCTCCGCGCCGCGGACCAGCGCCGCGGCGTGACGCGCAGGTAGAGCTCGCCGTCCGGCGCGCGGACCACCTCGGCGAGCGACCAGCCGAGCCCGGAGATCTCGTCATGGGCCTCCGCGCGCGCGGCGAGCCCGGGCGGCCCGCCGGCCGCGATCCACACGAGGGGCCCATCCGCGAAGCGCGCCCCGCTGCGCGCCTCGTCGGCGTCCACGTCGTCCGCGTGTCCGGTCAGGTGCACGTGCGCGTGCGCCTGCATCCACGCCGCCGCCTCCTCCTCGTCGGCGAGCCAGCCACCTCGCAGCGGGGTGATGACCGAGCACCACGCAGAGCTCGCCGCCGCCGATCTCCGCCTGGGCGCGCGCGAGCGGGCCCGCGCCCAGCCGGATCTTGCCGCGGTCGGCGGCGCCGAGCGAGAGCCAGGCCGTGCACAGGCCGACGAGGCGCACCCGGAGCCCGCCCCGGCCTTCGACGGCGTGGGCCCACTCGAGGCGCGGATTGTCCGAGCGGGCCCCGAGGCCGCGGGCCAGCTCGGCGAAGGGAGCGAGGCGCGGGGCGAGGACGGCGCGCGCCTGGGGCTTGTCGAGCGCGGCGTCGAGGGAGCGGCGGCCGTCGCGCAGCTCGGCGAGGAGGCGCAGCTCGAGCGCGCGCGGCGGGGCGCTCTCCGGCGCGGCCCCTGCCGGCGCGGCGTGGTCGCGCACGGCCGCCGGGCGATGGACGTCGTGGTCGCCCGGGACCACGAAGACGCGATCCGACCTCAGCCCCAGCGCCCCCGCCGCCTCGATCAGCCATGCCCCGGCGGCCGCGGCCTCGTCGCGCGCCCCGTGGGCGGTCACGTCGCCGGTCACAAGCACGGCGTCGGGCCGCGCCCCGGCGCGCTCCGCGAGATCGTCCCGCAGCGCCGCGAGGATGTGCTCGTGGATCGGAGCCGGCCACGTCCCCCGACGCTGCGGGCGCCCGCAGGTGGAGGTCCGAAATGTGGATCCAGGTGAAGAGCGTCTCCATCGCGCGAAGGCCAAACCTTTTCCGCGCAGGGGCGCCGCGGTCAACGTCGCGGGCCATTTTCTACGCCCTTCCGTCGTGGCCGATGCTGTTACCCTGCTCACGTGATGCTACGTCGCGCGCCCCTTCCCTCCGTCGTCGCCGCGGTCGCCCTCCTCGGTGGCTGCTCTCTGAACAGCAACACCGTCCCGTCCTCCGCGTCGGCCGGGACGGGCGGGGCTGCACCGTCCTCCACGTCCACGACGGGCGGCGTCGGCGGAACCGGCACCGGGGGAGGCACCGGCAGCGCGGGCATGGGCACCGGCGGGATGGTCGACCTGACCCCGTACCTGCGCGCGCCGCACGCCTGCTCGTACGACTGCCCCAACGACGACTGCTCCGAGCAGACGACGCCGTATGCCTGCCCGGCGGCGGGCGCGTGGGCAGCGCATCCCGCACGAGGCCGCGGCCCGAGCTGGGACGGCACATACCCCACCCCCGCGAGCGGCCAGTGCACGGCGACGGCGCCCACGGGCGCCGCGCTCTCGCGAACGGGCGCCGTCGCGGGCACCCCGGGCGTGCGGGTGCTCCCCGACGGGCGGCCCATCCAGCCCGCGGGCAGCGAGTGGCAGTTCAACGAGACCGCGCAGGCGGGCGGCAGAGACGCACTCCATCGCGGCGGTGCCCGGCACGAGCTTCGTCGTCACGGTCGACGCGGGCGACAACGACCACGCCGTGCGCGTCGTGGACACGCGCCAGATCCCGAGCGGGAGCAACCCCGTCACCGGCTTCGTCGAATCTCGCCGCCGTCGTACCTCAACGACGGCGTGGCGGTGCTGCGCCTCGGGGCGCGTCTACGTCTCGACGGGCTTCGGCGCGGTGCAGGCGCTCGACGTCGATTTCAAGACCGGCGCGCTGACGCGGAACGACGCGGCCAGCTTGAGCTGCCGCCCGTCGGTGGCGATCGGCGATGACGTCTGGTACTACGCCGAGGGCCTCGGGGTGAGCCCCGACGGCAAGCACCTCGTCGTGGGCAGGGTGTTCGACACCCTGCTCCTCGTCTACGACATCGACCCGACCTCGCCGACGTACCAGCAGCAGATCGGCCAGCTCGAATCGGCGCAGAAGGAGACGTTACGGCGTCTACTTCGACCCCCACGATCCGACCGGCACGCGCGCCTACGTCTCGATGTGGGGCGGCTACCAGGTCGCCGAGATTGACGTCACGACCCCACCGCGCCCAAGGTCTCGCGCAGTCCTTCAAGACGGACAAGAACCCGCAGGGCGTGGCGTTCCTCGACGCGCGATGGATGGCCGTCGCCAACGACTTCGGCGAGACCCTCTCCCTCTGCGACCGGACGAGCGGCACGGTCACCGCCGTGCCGGTCGACTTCGAGCCGGGCCTCAACGGGCCTCGACGTCTCCGGCCTCGCCTGGGACGAGGCGGGAGCACGGCTCTACGCCACGCTCGCCGGCGTCGACGCGCTGGCGGCGTACGACGTCGACCTGACCGCGACGCCGCCCACGCTCATGCCCGTCGGCCGCCTGCCCACCTCGTGGTGGCCGAGCGGGGCCGTCGTCGACGCGGACGGCTCGATCACCGTGATCAACATGCGCGGGCACCCCATCGGGCCTTTCCCGGTGATGGACGGCGGCGACGGCGAGACGTTCATGAAGGGCAGCATCGAGCAGATCCCGGCGCCCACGGCGGCCGACCTGACCGCCGGCGAGGCGCAGGTCGCCGCGACGGTCGCGGTCGGGCGTGCAGGCCGGCTACCCGACCGGTCACCTGCTCCGGGCGGCGTGAGCGACTTCCCCGTGCCGCCGAGCACAACACCGACGGCCCGTCGCCTCGATCAAGCACATCTTCTTCATCGTGCGCGAGAACAAGACCTTCGACTCGCTCTTCGGCGACATGCCCGGCGTGGACGGCGACGCCGCGGTCATGATGAAGGCGACGACCGCCGAGATGGACCAGGTCTGGCCCAACGTCCGCGAGCTCGCCCGCACGTTCACCGTCGCGCGACAACTACTACAGCGCTCGCCGTGCAAGTCGACGCAGGGCCACCACTGGACCACGTACGGCCGCGCCACCGACTTCTGCGAGCGCACCTGGAGCGACAACCTCCGCCCCGTCCCGCTCTGCGGCATCGCGGACGTGGGCCGCCCGCTGAAGAGGGCTCGCTCTTCGAGTGGCTGCAGCGCAACAGCCTCGTCTACTACATCCTCGGCGAGATCGTCGGGCACGCCGCTGACCGTGCCGAGCGGGTTCAACCCCATCGACATCAAGCTACCCGGGCGGCCCGGTGCAGAACATCCCCTACAACGACCTGGAGAAGGCCTGCTACACGGCCGGCCCGGCTCCGCGTCGCGTGCGACCTGGGCACTTCGCGTACATGACGCTGCCCAACGATCACACCATCGGCGTCTCGCCGACCAACCCGACGCCCGGACACGATGTGCGCCGTCAACGACGAGGCCACGGGCATGTTCGTCGACGCGCTCTCGCACAGCCCGTTCTGGGCGTCCTCGCTGGTGGTGATCACCGAGGACGATCCCCAGTCGGGCGGCGACCACGTCGACTACCACCGCACGCCGCTCGTGCTCATCTCGCCCTGGGTGAAGCGCGCCTACGTCTCCTAGACCCACATCGACGTGGCCTCGCTCGCACAAGCTCTTCGCCCACATCCTGGGGCTGCCGTACCAGAACCTGGTGGTGAAGAACGCGGGCCTGCCCTCGACCTCTTCACCGCCACGCCGGACTACACCCCGTTCACATACAAGCCGCACCAGATCCCGCTCGCGTGCGGGGGCTCGGCGACGCGGCGCGGAGCCGAGAAGCGCCTCACCGCGTCGTGGGACTTCAGCCTCCCGGACGAGCAGCCGGGGCTCGGCGAGCAGGTGCGGCGGTGGATGCGGGGCAAGCAGCTCACGGAGCTGACGCCGCGGCTCGAGGCGGAGATCGCGGACGCGCGAGGCGCGGCGGGCGAAGGGGCTTGCCGGCGGTGCGGGACGACGACGACGACTGAGCGCCCATGCGGCCGCGCGGGCGCGTCTCACACGAGCGCCCGCACGACGATGGGAAGGGCTACCCGCAGGTGCCCGTGACGTCGCAGACGCCGGAGCAGCACTCCGGATCCTGGCCGCACGACGCGCCGCTGCCGAGGCACACCTGGCAGGTGAGCTGGGCGGTCTCGTCGCAGAACTCCCCGCCACAGCAGTCGGAGTCCGTCGTGCACGGGTCCTGGTCGGCGACGCACGCGGCAGCCGCGCCACAGAAGCCGTCGACATCACAGACGCCGCCGCAGCAGTCGAGGTCGCTCCCGCACGCGACACCGTCCGGCGCACAGGACGATGGCCCGGCGGTGACGGTGCACGCCCCAGAGAATACGATCGCCCCGAGGACCAGAAGCGGGAAAGCGAGCAGACGCGTTTTCATGTTCTCCTCCATGAATGTGAAGCGCACCGCGGGACACCCGCGATCCGAAAGCCCGGAAGGCGCATTGATTCTGTTCACCTCGCGCCTCGATAGGCAAGCCCGTCGCACCTCTGAGCACGATCACGACGAGGTGCGCTCTCGACGACGAAAGGCGGTCGAGAACGCCCACGTCGACAGCGCGCATCACGCTACGCGCCCGTAGGATTCTCCACGCCGCGTGCGCGGCCTCACTGCGACGGCGGCGCGCCGAGGGGCTTGGTCACTTTCGTGACCGGTCTGCGAGACCTGACCGTGGGCGCTGCGGCGGGCGCTGCGACAGAGGGAACGGGCGCTGCGACGGCGGGCGCCGTGTCGGGCACGGAGCCTTGGTCCAGAGCGGGCGGCACGTCCGCGCCCGGAGACGCTCCGATGGGTACCGGCTGCCTGCGAGGGGCGATCGTGCTCATGGGCTTCTCCGCTGCCTCCTTGTGGTGGAGCCAGATGACCGCCGTCCCGCTCGACACCATCGCGTACTGGGCGTTGTCCCCGCGCACTTCCTCGTTCACCGCCTCGATGACGCCGTCCGCATCGATGTTGCACGCGGCCTTGCGCAGGGACTCCAGGCGCTCGGCCTCGGTGCGGGCCTTGGGGTCACTCTGGATGGGCTGGAGGCGGTGGTACTCGCGGTCGGGCTCCTGCCCGGCGGGGACGATCGGCATGTCGCTGCAGAAGTCGCCCGACGGGGTGCGCTTGTCCTTGAACGCGGGCGAGCACGCGGACGATCCGGCGATCGCCAGGAGGGCGGCGGCGAAAAACACGCGTTCCATGGGCCGCGTTCTATAGCGAACGGGCGGGCGAGGCAAACGCGGTGGGCCCCTCGGCGTCCGCCCGCCTTGAAGCTGACCGGGAGAGCGTGTAGCCGCATCCCGTGCGCCACCGCTCCCGCGCCGCGCTGGCGACCCTGTGCCTCGCGCTCCACCTCGCGGCGATCATCCTGTTCGCTCACGCCCGCTTCGGTCAGCCCTACAACCGCGCGCCGGGCCATCCCCCGGCGTTCGCCACGCCCACCGCCCAGTCGCCCGCGGGCTGGAACCGGCTGGTGGTCTCGCGCTGGGACGCGCAGCACTACGTCAACCTCGCGCTGCGCGGCTACGGGCAGTGCCCGGCCCAGACGCGCCGCACCGGCGCCATCCCCGCGCCGCCGACGATGCTCTGTGACCTCGCCTACTACCCGGGCTACGCGCTCGCCGGCCGCGTCGCCTCGCTCGGCGGCAGGATCCCCATCGACTACGCGCTCTTCTTCGTCTCGCTCGCGTCCTCGTGGATCTTCTTCTTTCTCTGGACGGGCCCGGAGATCGTCGGCGCCCTCGGCCTCCGCGCGACGCTCGTCGCGCTCGCCTGCTTCAACGTCTTCACGACCGGCTTCACCGTCGCCACCGTCCAGACCGAGCCGCTCCTGCTCGTCGCCTCCCTCGCCGCCTTCGTCCTCGCGCAGCGGGGCCGCACGCTCCCCGCCGCGCTCGTCGCGGGCGTCGCCACGGGCGTCCGGGTGAGCGGCGTCGCCACGGGGCTCGCCATGGTCGCCTTCATCGCCATCGACGCGTGGCGCGCGCGGCCCCTCTCCCGGGGGACCTGGGCCGCGCGCGCGGGCGCGTGCGCGCTCTCCTTCTGGGGCCTCGCCGCGATGCTCGCGTACGACGGCATCGCGCTGCACGACCCGCTCATCTACGTCCACGCCCACGAGGCCTCCTTCGGCACCGCACCGAAGCTCTCGGCCCTGCTCCTGCCCGACACCCGCTGGCTCCTCGGCTCCCTCGCCGCCGTGGAGCACGAGGGCGTGGTGCTCGCCGCCGCGCTGGTCTGGCTCGGCCTCGGCCTCCGCGAGGCGGCGAAGGGCTTCGACCCCCCGGCGCGCGCCTACTGGTACGCCCTCACCGCCGGCGTCCTCGGCGTTTCCATGCTGGGCACCGTCTCGCGCAGCTTCATCGGGATGAACCGCTACCTCCTCGTGGTGATCCCCCTCTTCTTCGCCATGGGCAAGCTCCTCGAGCGCCGGCGCCTCGCGCTCGCGGTCTGGCTCTGCCTCAGCGCATGGCACTACTGGAACGTGGACCTCTGCTACTTCGTCGGCGACCAAGGGGCCGAGACGGTGCGCCGGTGCCACGGCATCGTGTGCACGGAGAGCTGCGCTCGACCACGGCCGTCGGCGGCACCGTGATCACGCTGGCCAGGTAACCGCTCAGCGAGGCGCGAGCGCGACCCCGCGGAACACCGTGTTCGTCGCCGCCGTGGCCAGGGTCGTGAACGCCGGCGCCGCCGAGGCGTCGTCCGTGACGACCACCAGCTTCGACGGGGAGTCCGTCGTCGTCGCCGCCAGCACGACGCTGGCGCCGGAGACCCAGCCGGTGAGCCCGCGGCAGCCGGCGGTGAGCCCGTTCTTGAGCGTCGTCGAGAGCGTCCACGACCCGCCGGCGCCGAGGTTCCACTTCTGGATCCCGCCGCCGTTCGCCGTCGAGCGATCGTCGCACAGGTAGAGCGTGTCCAGGCCCGGCACGGACGCGTCGAGGTCGAAGAGCGCGAGGCCGTAGGGGCTCGGCGTATTCGTCCCGCTGATCGAGGTCCCGGAGAGGTTGGTCGCCGCCAACAGCGCGGTGGGCGGGGGCGACGCGCCGACCGAGCTCGCTCCCACGAACGGGGAAGACCCCGACGTCACGAAGAGCTGATCGCCGAAGATGCCCGCGAAGCGGACGTTGCTCGGCGGATTCGCCGGCGCCGACTGCCCGATGAGCTGCGCCGCGCTCCCCCCCATCCCGAGCGGCGCGTACCAGACGCCGCCCGTGCTGCCGCTGCTCGTGCCCGAGATCCAGAACGCCGAGCCGTCGACCGTGGTCGCGCCGCGCACGTTGCTGCCGCTGAAAGCGGCCGCGAGGAGCGTGCTCGCGTCGACCGCGCCCGAGGCGTCGACGCGCGCCACCGCGCGGTTGGTCGTGGACGAGGCGCTGGTGCTGACCGACGCCGTGCTCGGGGGCGCGGCGTAGCCGGCGAGCGTGACGTAGCGCGCGTCGACCGATCGGCTGAGCGCGCCCTCCGAGGTCGCCGAGCCCGAGAGCGAGAAGGTCGCGCCCGCCGAGACGCCCGTGGACGCCTTGCCGGCCGTCCCGTCGGCGAACACGTACGCGATCGAGACCGCCGCCGACGTGCTGGTCAGCGCCCCGGAGCCGTCGCCGACCACCACGTACGCGAGCATGTGATCGCACTTCGGCGTGGGCGACGCCGCGTCGCACACCTCGCCGCCGCCCTGGGAACAGGCGGTGCCCACCGGGAGCGCAGGGTTCGAGGGCACGCCGCCGGTGCAGACGTCGGACGTGCAGTCGTTGCCGTCGACGGGCACGTCGGTGTCGTCGACGGCCATCATCGTCCCGCCCGAGCCGTTGCACTCGATTCTCCTGGCAGTCGCCCGGCGTCTGCAAGGGGGCGGGCAGGGGCGTGCCGGCCGCGACGTCCATCGTGCCGCAGACCCCGGCGGTACACGTGGCGACCACGCACGGGCTGGGGGGCTGAGGGCACTCGCTCGCGCTCCCGCAACCGCCGCTCGTCCCCGTGCTGCTCGTGGACGCAGCCCCGCCGGCGCCGCTCGTGCTCGCGCTCGTGGAAGCAGCGCCCCCCACCCCGCTCGTGCTCGCGCTCGTGGAAGCAGCCCCCCCCACCCCGCTCGTGCTCGCGCTCGTGGAAGCAGCGCCCCCCGCCCCGCTCGTGCTCGACGCGCTCGTGCTCGAAGCGCTCGTGCTCGAAGCGCTCGTGCTCGAAGCGCTCGTGCTCGAAGCGCTCGTGCTCGACGCGCTCGTGCTCGAAGCGCTGGTGCTCGACGCGCTCGTGCTCGATGCGCTCGTGCTCGACGCGCTCGTGCTCGACGCGCTCGTGCTCGAAGCGCTGGTGCTCGACGCGCTCGTGCTCGACGTGCTCGTGCCGCCTGCGCCGCCCGCGCTCGTGGACGACGCCATCCCACCGGCGCCCCCGGCGCTCGCGCTGGAGGTCGCCGCCCCACCGGCGCCGCCCGTGCTCGTGGTGGTCGCGCTGCTGCTGGTGCTGGTCGAGAAGCCGCCGCCGAGCCCCCCGGTGCTCGACGTGCTCGTGGTCGTGCTCGACACGGTGCTCGCGCTCGTGGAGGACGTGGCGGACGCCCCTCCGAACCCGCCGGTCCCGCCGTCGTCGCCGCCGGCGCAGCCGGCGAGCGCGCCGCCGACGAGGACGAGCGCGGGGATTCGAGCCTGGAGGACGTGGCGGACGTAGCGCATGGAGAGCCTCGATTGTGTGTGAATGGGCGATGAGATGGGTCGGCGGTCGCGACGGGCGTCGGCGCCGGGTGGTCACATGGCGTTCGCCGCGCCCGGCGTCACGGTACCGCAGAACTTCCAGTCGTTCGCGGCGTCGTTGGTGTCGGCCCCGTTCGGGAACCGGCAGAGCGATCCTTGCACGGTGTTGCTGTCGGCCACCGACGTCGGGAGCACGGTGCCCTCGACCAGGCTCACCGGGCCGGCGAAGCCGGGGATGGTCGCCGCGGTGATGGCGCCTTCGTACGAGATCGCGTCGACCACCGTCGCGGTGCTCGTGTCCACCAGGGCCATCCCGTCGGGGGAGCCGTTCTGGATGTAGTTGCTCACCGCGCCCGCGTCGATCGAGAGCACGCCCGCGGGCAGCGTCGAGACGACCGAGGTCGCCCCGACCACCAGGTACTGCCCGGGCATGATCGTGCCCGCGGGGCTGAGATCGACGGTCGTGTAGACCTGGTTGTCGGCGCCGTTGACGAAGAAGAGCGACAGGCCGGAGAGCGAGACCGCCGCGCTCCCGCCGTTGTACAGCTCGACGAACTCGGCCGTATCGGTGCCCACGTTGTCGTAGTCGATCTCGTTGATCACGAGCCCGGCGCCCGAGAGCGCCTGGACCGGGATCGCCGCGCTCGCCGTGCTCGCGCCCAGCGTGGCCGTCACCTGCGCGCTCGTCGCGGTGCTCCCGTCCACGTAGTCGAACGTGGTCGTGAGCTGGTTCTGCGGAACCGTCGCGGTCACCGGGATCGGTGCCGGCGTTCGCGGGCGCGAGCGCGAGGCCGACGGCCGCGCCGCCCGCCGGCGCGGGGATGTCCAGGGTCACCGTGAACGTGAACTTGCCGCCGGGCGCCACGACCGCGGGGCTCGGGGTAATGGAGACGACGGAGGGCTGCTCCGCCGCGCCCACGACCCTCACGCTCGCCTGGAGCGACGACGCGCCCACCGTGGCCGTGAGCGTCACGTTCGGCGACTGAGCGAGCGCGTTCACGAGCACCGGCGCGCTGGTCGCGCCCGCCGGCACCGTGACGCCCCCGCCCACCACCGTCAGGCTCGCCGGGTCGCCCGACGTGATGGGCACGAACGTGTTCGTCGCCGGCGCGTTGGAGAGCTGGAGCGTGAGCGGGGTCGGGACGGTGGGCGCGCTCGTCTGCCCGACGTCGACGAAGCTCGTCGCCGGCGCGAACCCGGCGAGCCCCGGCGCGCCGAGGACGACGTCGGCGGCGCCTCGCGGCTCCAGCTTCGAGTTGCCGTTGCGGTAGTCGAGGATGCCCGCGATGGACGTGTAGCCCTGCCCGAGCACCGGGAAGGGGCTGACGAGGTAGAGGAAGTCGTTCACGCGCAGCGCGCCGTCGACCACGAACTCGTTGGTGGGCGCGGTGTCGCCGGCCCCCGGCGGCGGCGCGATGTCCGTCACCGTGGAGCCGGAGACCTGCACGATGACCGACTCGAGCGCGGCCGCCCTGGGGCCGCCGGTGGCGACGTCGGAGGAGAGGACCGTCACCGGCGGCGGCGAGGCCTCTCCGGCGGAGGCCACCACCATCGTGGTCGGCGAGGTGAGCTCGATCTGCCCGTTGTAGTCCGTGACCGTCGCGATGGTGATCGTGACGCGATCGCCGACCGCGACGGCGTTGGTCGTGTCGTACACGTAGACGCCGGAGTCGTCGCTGCCCATGTACCCGGGGTCGCTCGGCGCGACCTGGAGATAGAAGCCGGTGGCCACGCGCGCCGTGACGAGCTGGTTCGTCAGCGAGACCGTGGCCCCCGCGACGACCACGCCCTTCTTGATGTCGTAGATGGTCGCCGGGCAGCCCATGTTGCCGGGGTTGGCCGCCATCGGGCAGGGATCGCACGCGTCGCCCTTGCCGTCGCCGTCGGTGTCCGTCTGCCCGGGGTTGGGCACGGTCGGGCAGTTGTCGGACGCGTTGGGCACGCCGTCGCCGTCGATGTCGTTGGGATCGAAGGACGTGCAGGTCGTGGTGTTGGCGTCGCGCGGGCAGGGGTCGCAGGCGTCGCCCAGGCCGTCGCCGTCGAAGTCGGGCTGCACGCCGTTGTCCATCGGCCGGATCGGGTTGAACACCGTCGGGCAGTTGTCCATCGCGTCGGGGATGCCGTCGCCGTCGCTGTCCGTCGCGGAGACCGCGCCCGTGTAGACGGTCGAGCCGTTCACCGACGCCGGGCGCGACGGGACGCACGTCGGCTCGTTGGTCGGCGTGCCGCAGAAGAACGTGGTGTAGAGCCCGGACACGGCGGCCGTGAGCGCGGGGTACGTCTTGCCGATCTCGCCCGTCAGGCAGACCTGCTTCGACGTGCCGCAGACGTCGAGCGTGTCGCACGAGGAGAGCCCCGGCACCGCGGAGAGCACGGTCTGGTCGCCGTAGAGCACCTTGCCGGCGCGCATCACGAGCGCCACGTCCTGCGGGGTCGGCGCCGATGATGGCGCGGTAGTCCGGGTTCTTGCTGCCGTCGAAGACGGCGATGTCGCCGATCTGGCCCTTCGCGAGCGTGCCGATGGCGTCGCCGACGGCGGTGTTCTTGGCGGCGTTCGCCGTCACCATCATCCAGAGGTCCTCGTCGCTGAAGAACTTGTCGAAGTACGTCTGGTTCAGCGAGTCGGCGCAGCGCAGCTCGCGGAGCATGTTCATCGAGCCGGAGGGGAGCCAGTCGGTGCCGAGCGAGATGGTGACGCCCATGCGCGCGGCCATCGTCACCTGCGCGGTGTTGCCGTAGAGCGAGACGTTGGAGCGCGGCGACCAGATGAGCCCCGTGCCGTTCTTGGCCATGTCCGCAGTACTGCGTCGCCGTGAGCCCGACCGTGTGGATGAACGCGCTCTTCGCGACCACCATGTCGTGCCCGGGGTCCTGCTCGCTCAGGCAGAGGAACTCGTTGGTCGCGTAGGCGTCGATGCCCTCGGCGACGTGCGGCTCGTACGCGGCGGCGGCCGTGAAGGTCGCGTCGGTGTCGGAGACGATGCCGCTGAACGCGCTGCACGGCACCGCGCCCGGGAACCCGCTGGGCGGCGACGAGTCGTTCAGCGGGAAGGTGTCGAAGTCGACCGCCGGCTTGTCGAGCCCCTCCTCCGCGTGGCCTTGTCGAGGTTGCGGAGGATGCCGGTCTCCCCGCCGGAGCCGACCGTGGAGGTGGCGCCGCCGAAGAGGAAGCGCAGCTCGCCCCACGAGATCTGGTTGGCCGTGGACGCGCCGCCCGGGGACGGAGATCTTGGTGTGGCCGTCGAGGCCCTTGCGCCACTCGTGGCGGTGCTCGTAGCGCTCGCCCGTGTCGGGCGCGCGGCGGGTCGTTGGTGTAGGTGATGTGGTCGTGGGTGTTGATCAGGCCCGGCGAGACGACGCCCGCGGGGCACGTGATCGCCGTCGCCGTCGCCGCCGCGGCCTTGCAGGCCGCGTCGCCGTCGCAGTCCGCCTTGCAGCCCACCCCCACGATGATCCCGGTCGCGTCGACGACGACCTGACCGCCGCGGTAGATCGTCGTCGGCGTCAGCACCGTGCCCACGATCAGCGCGCCCGCCGTCGCCCGCGGTGACCGCGCACACGGCGCCGGTCGTGAGCGGGCTCAACGTCTGACAGACGACCTCACCCGCCTTCGGCTCGATTCTGGCAGGTCGGCGAGCAACCGTCGCCGTTCTTGGTGTTGCCGTCGTCGCACTGCTCGCCGGCCTCGACCACCCCGTTGCCGCAGACGGGCGCCCTTCGGCTCGATTCTGACAGGTCGGCGAACAGCCGTCGCCGCTCTTGGTGTTGCCGTCGTCGCACTGCTCGCCGGCCTCGACCACCCCGTTGCCGCAGACGGCTGCGGCTGGCGTCTCGTTCTGGCAGGTCGGCGAGCAGCCGTCGCCGCTCTTGGTGTTCCCGTCGTCGCACTGCTCACCGGCCTCCACCACCCCGTTGCCGCAGACGGGCGCAGGGGCCTCGTTCTGGCAGGTCGCCGAGCAGCCGTCGCCGCTCTTGGTGTTCCCGTCGTCGCACTGCTCCCCCGTCTCCACCACGCCGTTGCCGCACACGGGGCCGGGAGGGCTCGGGGCGTTGCTGCCGCCGGCGCAGCCGGCGAGGCACACGAAGAGGACCGACAGGACGACGAGCGCGGCCCGATCGACGTACGGCTTGCGCATGATGGCTCCAGAAGGACTGGGAAGGAGGGGCAAACGTGTACTTCTATACACGCTCGTTTGCCCCAGAGGAACCGGGTGCGCGTCGTTTCACGCTCTCGACACACGACGCGGTGCAGCGTCGAAGGAGCTGCCGGGCCGGGATCGCAGCTCCGGGCGCCCCGGATTGGGGTCGCTCGGTCAGGCGCTTCTCGATCGAGCCTGCCGCAGCTCATCGACGCAGCACGAACGCACCGCCCCCGCGCGGAGCGAGGCGAGCCGTGCGAGCCTCGCGGAGCAGGCGGGCTCCGCGCGCGGTACGGGGCCGTGGTGCTGCGCCCATGCGTCTGCGGTAAACCCGAGGTCGAGGTGGCCGGATCGGCGGTTGAGGGCGGCATCGGATCGGCTAAGGTGCCCACCCTTCGCACCCGAGGAGACCGACCGTGGCCAAGAACGAAGCCCCCGCCCAGGCGCGCACCGCCATCACCCCCACCCGCCGCGACGACTACGCCGAGTGGTACCAGCAGGTGGTCCGCGCGGGGGACCTGGCCGAGAGCTCGCCCGTGCGCGGCTGCATGGTGATCAAGCCGTGGGGCTACGCGATCTGGGAGAACATCCAGCGCGATCTCGACCGGATGTTCAAGGACACCGGCCACGAGAACGCCTACTTCCCGCTGTTCATCCCGAAGAGCTTCCTCGAGAAGGAGGCCGAGCACGTCGAGGGCTTCGCCAAGGAGTGCGCCGTCGTCACCCACCACCGGCTCATCGCCGGCCCCGACGGCGGCCTCGTCCCCGATCCCCAGGCCGAGCTGGAGGAGCCGCTCATCGTCCGGCCGACCTCCGAGACGATCATCGGCGCCGCGTTCGCGAACTGGGTGCAGAGCTACCGCGACCTGCCGCTGCTCATCAACCAGTGGGCCAACGTCGTGCGCTGGGAGATGCGCACGCGCCTCTTCCTGCGCACCGCCGAGTTCCTCTGGCAGGAGGGGCACACGGCCCACGCCACGCGCGAGGAGGCGGAGGAGGAGACGCTCCGGATGCTCGGCGTCTACCGCACCTTCGCCGAGGAGCTACCTGGCGATGCCCGTCCTCTCGGGCAAGAAGACGGACAGCGAGCGCTTCCCCGGCGCCGTCGACACGTACTGCATCGAGGCCATGATGCAGGACCGCAAGGCGCTGCAGGCCGGCACGTCGCACTTCCTCGGGCAGAACTTCGCGCGCGCCAGCAACATCGTCTTCCAGACCAAGGAGGGGACCCGCGAGCACGCCTGGACGACCTCCTGGGGCGTCTCCACGCGCCTCATCGGCGGCCTGATCATGACCCACGCGGACGACGACGGCCTCGTCCTGCCGCCCCGCCTCGCGCCCGCCCACGCCGTGATCCTGCCCGTGTACCGCGGCGACGACACGCGGGCGAAGGTCGACGCCTACATCGACGCGCTCGCCGCCGAGCTGCGCGCCCAGCGCTTCGGTGGCCGCGACGTGCGAGGTGGAGGTGGACCGGCGCGACCTCCGCGGCGGCGACAAGATGTGGGAGTGGGTGAAGAAGGGCGTGCCCCTGCGCATCGAGATCGGCCCGCGCGACGTCGACGCAGGCGCGCTGGTGCTGTCGCGGCGCGACAAGGGGCCCAAGGACAAGGCGACCATGACGAAGGGGGAGCTGGTCGCGGGCGTCGCCGGCATCCTCGAGGACATGCAGAAGGGCCTCTACGCGCGCGCCCGCGCGTTCCGGGACGAGAACGTGAAGGTCATCGACGCCCGGGCGCAGTTCGACGCCTTCTTCACCGCGGCGAACGAGCGCGAGATCCACGGCGGCTTCGCGCTCTCGCACTGGTGCGGCGACGCCAAGTGCGAGGCCTCCATCAAGGATGCGCTCAAGGTGACCATCCGCTGCATCCCCACCGGCGGCACCGAGGGCGCGCCGTGGGAGGCCGCGGTCCACGAGGACGGGCCCTGCGTCGTCTGCGGCAAGAAGGGCAAGGGGCGCGTCGTCTTCGCCAAGGCGTACTGACGTGCTCGCTCGCGCGCTCGCGACCGGAGCCGCCCTCACCCTCGCCGCCGTGCTCGCGACCGCGTGCTTCACCGGGGTCGGGGAGGTGGGCAGCGGCGCGGGCGCAGGCGCGGGTACGGGCTCGGGCGCGGGGGGCACCGGCGGCGCCCCCGTCACCACCACGCTCCACCCCTCCGCATCCTGACGAACCCCCGCTTCACGCGCCGGCCGGGCGGCGCCTCTCTCCTCGATCCTTCCCGCGGGCGACCCTCGCCGGGCCGCCCGCGGTCTCGGGAGCCCACGCGCTCCAGTACCCCTCCATGCGGCTCGTGAATGCCGCCGGCGCGTCTGCGTAGAGGCTCCGCCCGAGGACGAAGGCCTGGTCCACGAGGCCCGCGCGACGGCGCTCGAGCAGCACGAGCAGACGCTTCAGCACACGGTGACCTCCGTATGCGCTCGGGTCCGCCGTGAGCACCTCGCGCAGCGCAGCGAGGTCGTGCACGTCGCCGAGGAGCCGCGCCAGATCGTGGGCCCGATTCGGCGAGATCCTTCTCCCGGGAGACCCAGACGGGCTCGAGGAGCTGGAGCCCGTGCCAGAGGTACTTGGCCTGCTTGCGCCACTCGTGGAGGTTCTCCGTCGTCGGCTCCGCCGCGGCGCGGGTGAGGGCGCGCCGGCCGGCCCGGTAGACCCGCGTGAGGCCCGGGCCAATCGCGGACCAGCCCTCGTGGGCGATGGTCAGGTCATGGACGCGGGCGCGCGCCGGTGCGACGACGCGGGCCGCGCCGGCGAGGGCCCCGCGCGCATCGAGCACCCGGTGGATCACCGCCTCCCGCTCGGCCACCAGTGCCCTGCGGAACGCCGTCGAAGGCGCCGGCCTCAATCTCGCCGGCGAGCTGCCGGGTGATCTCGTCCAGCGCCTCGACGAACATCGCCGCGTCCCGCACCTCCCTCAGCGATCGGGCCACGTCTCGGAAGAAGTAGTTCTCCCGGCGATAAACCGCGTCACCGAGCTCGTCGCGGACCAGGCGGAGGGCGGCTCGCACCTTCTTCATGCGCTTGCGGGCGTCGAAGGCGGCCTCTTCCCAATCGTCCACCGCGCGGAGCGCCGAGAGCGCCTTGTCGATCTCGCGAACGACACCGCGCTTCCACTGGTCACCGACGCGCGCCTTCGTCTCCAGCCGGAACGCCACCTTGGTGTTGCCTCGTCTCCGTGGTCTCGTGGAACGAGGCGTACACGGACTGCAGCACCTCGTTCATGGCGATCGTGTAGATTTGCTTGTTCTTCATCGAGATCAACGTCGCGCCGGTGTACCTCGTCCCGTAGGGGCGCAGGGTCTTCTCGACGGTCCGGTGCAAGGCGCGCAGGTCGCTCGCGAGCTCCCGCGCCAGCGCGGCGTAGTCGGTGTGATGCTCGATACGCTCGTCGACCTTGTTGATCAGGACGTGGATCAGCGCACCCTTCTTCATGAACGGGAGCGCGGTGAGCAGCCAGTCCAGGTCGTCGCGGACCCGGCCGCCCCTCCGGAATGCCCTCTCCGTGAGATCGGTGATGGTCATCACGTAGAAGACCACGTCCGCGTCCCTGCAGACCGAGAGCCAGCCGCCGGGCGCGTCCCGGTAGTCCGCCTCGCCTCCGACGTTGATCACGCCCTTGCAGCGGATGTCGACGGCCTGCCGGCTCGACAGCGCGAGCTTCACCCGGAACGCCTTGATCACCTCTCCCGTGGAGGAGCCAGCGTGCTCCGCGGGGATCGGCTTGCCCCGGAGCCGGGCGAGGAGGCTGTCCTTCCCGCTGGCGGTTGGACCGATGACGGCGATCTTCTTCCCGGCCCACCACTGACGGGCGTTCTTGACGAGGCCGAGCACCTGCGGGTTCTTGTTCGTCAGCGACGTCAGGAACAGGAACGCCTGGGTCACCGCCTTCGCCGCGAGGATCGCGCCCGAGGGCATGACGCGTCACCCCTCCGCGGCGAGCGTCGCCGTGCGCTCGCGGCGAACGGCGCGCCCCCCTGGGTGAGCGAGGATCGGAGCGCGCACGCCCTGGCGTCGGCGGGGCGCGTCGAGCAGGGGAGCCATCCCGACGAGCACGGCGAGCAGCGTGGCGCCGTTGTTGACGACCGCCGCGATCGGCGGGCTGATGAGCCCGAGCGCGCCGAGGACGATCGCGACGGCGTTGGGCAGGATGACGACGCCGAGGTCCTGTCGCACGCGGCCCATCGCCTGCTCGCTTCCGCGGAAGACGCTCGGGAGCCTCGCGAGGCCGCCTTCGAGCAGGATCACGTCGGCGGCCTCGATCGCGACGTCGGTGCTCCCCGCGATGGAGATTCCGACGTCGGCGCGGGCGAGCGCGGGCGCGTCGTTGATGCCGTCGCCCACCATCGCCACGACGTGCCCCGCCGCCTGCAATCTCCTCACGTACTCCGCCTTTTCGTCGGGCAGGAGCCCGGAGGCGGCCTCGTCGATGCCCAGCTCACCGGCGACGTTCGCCACCACGGCCGCGGCGTCCCCCGAGAGGAGGACCACCCTCCGCCTGCCGCCGGCGCGCAGCCTGCTCACGATGGCCGCGCTCTCCGGCCGGGTGCTGTCGGAGTAGCCGACGAGGCCGGCCACCCGCCCGTCGATCGCGACGCAGAGCGTGGAGGTCCGAGCCCGCTGGAGGCGACGGAGGTGCCTCCGGAAGGCGCGGAGGTCGAGCCCCTGATCCTCCAGCCAGGCGGCTCGCCCCAGCTGCACGCGGTGCCCCGAGACCCGCGCGGCGAGCCCGAGCCCCACGGCGTACTCCTCGCTCCCCGGCTCCGGCGGCACCATCGCTATCCCCCGTCGCCGCGCATGGCCGGCGAGCGCCCTCGCGACCGGGTGCTCGTGCCCCGACTCCGCCGACGCGGCCAGACGGACGAGCGTGGCCTCGTCGGTCCCGCGGGCGGTCACCACCTCGATCACCTCCGGGACGCCGCTGGTGAGGGTGCCCGTCTTGTCGAAGACGATCACGTCGGCCCTCGCGAGCCGCTCCAGGTACTGCGCGCCCTTGAGGACGACCCCTCTCCGGGCCGCGAGCGCCATGGCCGTCAGCGCGCTGGTGGGCAGCGCGATGCGGATGCCGGTCCCGAAGTCCGTGATGAGGATGCAGACCGCGCGGGTCACGTCCGACGACAGGAGCGCCGCGAGCGCGGCGATGCAGAAGGTCGGTAGGACCAGCCGGCTCGCGAGCTCGAGGGCGTCGCGCTGGAGGGTCAGGGGCTTGCTCCCGATGGTGCCCAGGACGCGCTCGATCCTGGCGGCCTGCGTGTCCCTGCCGCTGCGCTCCACCTCGACGACGATCCGGCCCGCGACGACCATGCTGGCCGCGAGCACCCGGGCACCCTCCCCCTTCGAGAGCAGGCGCGACTCGCCGGTGAGCGCCTTCTCGTCGACCTCGGCCAGCCCGGAGACGATCCTCCCGTCGGCGGCGATGACCTGGCCTGCACGGACGGCGATGCGGTCGCCGGCCTCCAGCTGGTGCGCCGGTACGCGCTCCGTGAGGCCGTCGGCGAGGGCGCGGGTGGCCTCCTGCTCGCGATGCTGGATCACCGTGGAGATGGCCGTGCGCGCGCTGTTCGCCGAGACGTCGAGCAGCAGATCGCCGACGCCCACCATCCAGATCACGAACGCCGCGGTGATCGGTCGCCTCGTCGCCAGCGCGGCGAAGGTGGCCGCCACGTCGAGGAGGTCGATGCTGACCTTCCCCTCGGTGAGCGCGACCACGCTCCGGTGCAGCGGCCGGAGGCTGCTCAGGACGACCCCCGCGGCGAGGACGGGGAACGGAGCGGCGCGCGCGAGGCAGCCGAGCAGGACGCCCGTGCACGACAGCGCGCCGCCCCAGCGGAGCTCGGTCGGCCGCTGCCACTCGCCGGGCGCGAGATCGATCTTCCGGATCGCGTGCACGAGGCCGTCCTCGGTCGCCCCGTCGGGGTCGTAGACCAGCAGGATCGTCGTGCTGCCCGAGAGGTGTCGGGCCTCGCGCACCCCGGGCATCGCCGCGGCGAGCGCCGCGAGGGCGTCGATTCTGCCGTTCGGTGATCCCCGAGGCCCGCAGGCGGACCCGCCCGGGGAGCGAGTGCACGACCTCGACGTCGAACGGCGCCGCATCTGGTATTTCGAGCGCGTGGAGCCGGTCCCGGAGGGCGCGCAGGAAGCGCCCAGGGACGGCGGCGCCATCGTCGTAGACCACGTGGAGCGTCCGCGTGTCGTCGCGCCTCTCCACGTGGACCACCTCGATCCGCTCGGCGAGCCATGCCTCCAGCGGCGCCGCCGCGGCGGGCTCCCGGGAGAGGTCCCCGATGCAGACACGATGGTCCCCTCGCCGTGAGACGTGGAATGCTCGGCTCATCGCACGTCGCCGGCAGCGGCGGCTCGGCGAGCCCACGCCTCTCGCCGTGCTGCGACCTCGTGGACGCTCACCTCCCGGCGATGCCACTGCATGAAGATGCGGTAGGCGTGATAGAGGGCGCTGTTCCAGCGTGGCAGGCGGCCGCGATCGTCGTGTACCACGAAGGAGACGGCCGAGATCCCCACGAGCACCATGGGGACCAGCTCCCGGAGGTCCGCCCGATCCCCCGTCGCCCGCCCGACGATCCCGTTGATCACCGCGACCCCGTCGAGGAACGCGTTCACGATCTGCTCGCGGTTCCTGGGCGCCCGGTTCGCCTCGTCGTCCTCGACGCCCGAGAGGCCCGCCGCGCTCGCCAGGCGGCGGAGCAGATTGTCGGCGTCCACCGCGCCGGGCTCGTACTCCACGACGACGCTCCCGGTCTTCGGGTTGTGGGACCACCGACGGAACCCGGGCGTGGTCTCCGCGGCGTCCCGCGCGGCGGCGAGCGCCGTCCCGTCCGCCGGCCTCGCGTCGAGGAACGCCCTCGCCCGGGCCCGTACGTAGCCCGCGTGGTGGTGCACGAGGCGCAGGGGCCCGGCGGCCCGATTGGAGCCTCGAGGGCTGCTCCCTCCACGGCGCCGCGACCGCGCCCGGATCGCATCGCTCCGAGGACGAAGGCTGGACGCTCACGCCTGCGCCCGGTGCACGGGCCTCCGCTTCGACGCGCCCTTGCCCGCGGCGACGGCCCGCCGCGCGCCTCGCTCCGCGTCCGAGCGGGCCTCCGCGATCATGTCGTCGAGGCGCTCGCGCTCGCTCGCGATCCAGCGCCCCAGGCGCTCGCGGGCGTCGTGCGCGCCCCTGAGCAGGGTGACGCCCACTCCCTGGGGCGAGTCCGCGAGGCTCCGGACGGCCCAGCCGGTGCCGAAGCCGGTCATGAAGACGATGAGAGAACGCATGATCGCCACCTCGACCCGGCGCTACTCGCTCGGCCTGCTCCCGCTCGTCGCCTTCTCCCGCTTGGCGCGCATCTCGCGGTACGCGAGGTAGCCCGCCGCCCCGGCGACCACCGCCGGCCCGAGGCCGACGATCGACACGGCGAGCAGGCCTGCCCCCGCCGCCGCCGCGGCGCCGACCGTGAGCCGCGGCCACTCGTGCTCTTCCATGTAGTGGGTGACCGAACCGCCCTCCTCCTCGCGCTCGGCCGCCTCCTCGCGCGCCTGCGCGGGCTTCCGGGCTCTCTCGACGTGCCTGTGGGTCGCTGCGCTGCTCATCGTCTCCTCCTCCCGATCTGCGGTCGATCGGCGAAAATGAGTCGCCGTTGGGGTGTTCCTGCGACGGTGCACCAGACATGCCAGCAGGACGACTTCGGCATGCGCGCCTTCATCGACCAGCACCGCACAAGCGCGCGCGACTGCATCGGCGTGACCGCCTGTGCCGCCGGCGCACGCGAGGCTCCGGCTGCGTTCGGCGGATTCAATCCCTCGTGTGAATCGTTGCGTCGGGATCGCGCCGCGCTGCCGCCGGACGCGGTCCGAGCGCGGCAGGCAGGCCTTCCTCGATGAGAGCCGCGGCCCGCTTCATGCACCGATTCCGAGCGAGCACGGCGGCGCCGGCAGCGGGCGACCGCATGACGTGACGCATCGTCAAACGGTGCATCGCGCAAGCAAGCCGGGAAATGTGTCGCGAGCCGAGGCGATCCACACACGCGCCGAGGCAATCGACGCGCCCTTCAGCCCACAGCGCCGTGTGCGTACCTGTCGTGCCCGGCCTCGCGCCCGGCGCTCACCCAGTGGAACCCGCACCGGCGCAGCACCGCGATGGACGCCGCGTTGTCCTCGTGTACCTCGGCGACGACCCACCGCACCCCGGGCGTGCCGAGGGCGCGCGCCGTCAGCGCCTCCACGCACTCCCCGGCGTAACCCTGCCTCCGGTGCTCCGGTGTCACCGAGTACCCGATCTCCACGGTGCCGTCGTCCGCCGGCGGCCCGAAGTACCCGCAGCCCGCGACCAGCGTGGCGGGGCGCCCCTCCGCCGCCCGGAGCACGGCGTACCAGCCGTACCACCCCACGACCGCAGCGCCCCCTTCCGTGAGGCGGCGCTGGAAGAACAGCATCGCGTCGCGGTCGTAGAGGCCGGGCGGCCAGCCCGGCGGGACGACGGCGCCGAGCAGCGCCCCGAGCCGCTCGGGGGCTTCGAGCTCGACGCGCAGGTGGTCGAGGGTGGTGGCGACCAGGTCGAGGCGGGGCGTGTGGATGCGGTGGGGGGCGGCGTGCATGGGAGGTCCACCGCTCGATCAGGGCTCGCCCTCGGCCTCGTCGTCCCCGAAGAGGACCCCCACCGTGAGCGGGATCGCCTCGAACGGCTCCGCGCGGACCACCTCGCCGCGCTCCGCTTCGAGGATCTCCACGTAACCCTCCGCAGCCCAGCGGAGCACGAGCAAGGTCTCCTGCTCCGGATCGACGATCCAGTAGTGCGGGACCTGGTGCCGGTGGTAGACGCGCTTCTTCTTGACGAGGTCGTTGCGCTTGTTCGACGACAGGATCTCGCACACCCAGTCGGGGCGCACCTTGATCGGGATCCCGGGCGGGAGCTCGGGCACGCGCTCGCGGCGCCAGCCGGCCACATCGGGACGGAAGGTGTTGGCGGCGTCGAAGTAGACGTCCGCCTCGGTGGTGAACCACCACCCACCCGGCCAGCGCCCGCCAGGCCGGCAATGGAACGGGCCGGTGTACCTGGACAGCCTGATCTGCGCCTTGCCGTGCCCGCTCGACGTGGCCCCCCGGTCGGCGATGGCGCCCTCGACCAGCTCGAAGCGCTTCCGCTCCTCCTCGGGGATGGCGAGGAGGTCCTCGAGGGTGGCGGGGGCGGTGTTCCGCGCGGGGGCGTTCATCGCTCGAAGATAGCAGGCCCGGTGCCCGGCGGCTCCGCGGAGCGGGGCGGTGTACCGGCGCTCCAGGGCGCGCCCGAGCACGGGGCGAACGGCGGAAGCATCCGGTCGCGTACCCAGCAGCCGACGAGGGGTTCCGTGGGGCACCTCACGGAGCCGCGCCCCCGTGCCTTGACGGATCCCCCGAGCCGTCTACGGACGCCGTCCCTGCACGGCGGAAGGACGGTCATCGTGATGAAGAAGGTGGTGGGTATCCTGCTCCTGGCGCTCGCCGCTTGCGCCGCCGACACGGGTGAGGACACGACCGCGCCGGAGGACGAGGCGCCCGTGGAGCACGTCGTCCCGCCGGGGAAGACGGAGCCCGCGGACCTCGGCGAGACGCGGACATCGCAGCTCCCCGTATGGGACGTGTACGAGCTGCCGCACACGCGTGGCACCGACGCGCCGGCGCTCGCCGTCCCGAAGGACGGGCGCGGCGTGCCGCTCGTGCTGTGGGCCGGCTGGTACCGCGAGTACGGCGACGCCTACTTCCAGACGATCCTCCACAGCGGGTACCTGTCGCTGCTCGACCTCGAGATGATCGGCGCGGGGCTCGAGAAGCCCCTGGCGTGGAAGAAGAGGACGCCTCTGCCGGAGGACGCCGTGGACCCGTTCGAGGCCCGCGTCGCCATCCCGGACGACCTGAGGCCGGGCGACAACAGGAAGACGGCGAGCCCGGACGACGGTGACGGCAATCACACCTCCGCGGGCGCGCCGCGCCTCTCGCGCCCTCCCCCGCATCGTGGCCGGGGCTCCGGGGCGCGCGACAATCAGGACGGCGTCGTGCCGAGCTTCGACCCGACGTCGGGGCCGGCGAAGCTCTACCAGGCCCTCACCGGCTGGCTCACCGTGGACACCGTCCGGACCTTCGTCGGGGACGGGGAGGCGTGCGCCGAGACGTGCTCGGGCGCGAGGCAGGCTTCCGCCGCCGCCGAGATGGCGTGCAAGCTCGTGCCCGCGCTGCGGGCCATCCCCGAGACGGCGGTCCCCTGCGCCTCAATCGAGGCCGCCGAGGCGCGCGAGGCGATCGCCTCGACCTGGTGCCGCAAGCAGTGCGAAGCGCTCTTCTCGCGGCTGAAGTGAGGCCGCGCCCGTGACGCCGGCGGCGAGGCCGGTCAGTCGAAGAGGTCGGTGATGGTGACCCCGAGGGCGCCGATCTGCTTCAACCAGGTCCCGCTGAACGTCAGGATCCCGTGCTTGTGCAGCCAGTGTTGCACGAAGTGGAAGTGGTAGTCCGCGGCGACCTGGAACATGTAGAGATCGCTCGACGCGTCGATGATGAAGGTGCCGTAGCGGGTGCCCATGTCCGTCGACTGGTGGAGCTTGCCGGGTAGCACCGCCAAGGGGTCGGGCTCCTGCTTCGCGTCGATCACGATCGGCCGGCGGGGCGAGCCCCGCGTCCCTCATGATGCGCACCCACGCGAGCGCGGACTCCCTGCGCGGGCAGTTCTTCTCGTCCGCGATCTCGCAGGGGAAGTCGATCGCCTGGCCCGCGGCGGTCAGGTTCTTGGTCTCCTTCGCGGGGGAGAACGCGCTGTTCTTCGCGCCCGCGAAGAGGCTGCACAGCTCGAGGAACGCGTGGCGGTACTGCTCGGGGTTGTTGCGCACGATCGGGTCGGCGCCGGCGTCGCGCCAGCAGGGCCGGTAGCGGAACTTCACGAAGCTGTAGTCCGGGAAGTGCCCCATCCACCCGTGGCCGAGGTAGGAGGTGTTGCTGGGCACGGCCTTGAGGTTGTCGTGGTTGAGCGCGCTGAGGACGACGTTCTTCCACGAGCCCCCGACGTCCTGGTAGTCGATCGACTGCCGCCCCAGCGAGGCGCCGTTCACGTCGTAGTACGTGTTCATCTCGTGGCTGATGCCCGAGAAGTCCTGGTGGGCCCAGGTGTCGGCGATGACGTGGGCGCGCACGCCGAGCAGGATGAGGGAGAAGCGCGCGATCCGGCGCGCGCGCTCGCCGTCGTCGTCGGGGAGCAGCTCGCAGGAGGCCGCGGCCCGCTTCAGGATCCGCTCGATGCGCTTGCTGTCCTTCATGCAGCGCAGGGTGTCCGCGAAGAGCGCGCGGGAGAGCGGGCTCTGTGGGCGGTTCAGGAGGGTGCGCTGCGCGCCGGCGATCGACGGCTTGACCGCGCGGATCTCGTGCGGGAAGCGGGCCGAGGGGCCGGTCGTCGGCAGGGCGCGCGCGACCTCGGCGCCGTGCACCTCGGCGGACGTGGGCGTGCCGTCGGGGTCGGGGAAGTTGCCGGGCGTGAAGTGGTAGGAGCACCAGAGCCCGTCCTCGGGTGAGACGAGGGTGCTGGTGAGCCCACCCTGGAAGGTGTAGCGCGGGCTCGAGAGCTCGCCGACGACGAGGTGATCGCTCGGCGACTTGGCCCCCTTCACTGCGCGGACGAGCTTCCAGTACCCCGAGTAGCTGGTCTCGGAGAGGAAATCGATGAAGTTGGCGCTCTTGGCGATGAGCGTGGCCTCGTCGACGGTGAACCGGCCGCCCACGCACGCGGCGTAGTACGTGCCGTAGTAATGGAAGTCTTGGTCCACGGGCTCCTCGTGCGATTGGAGAAGTCCACGAGCGAATCACATCCGCACGATCGCCGTCAACGCGCTCCCGGCCCGCGCGTCGGTCAGGGGACCTTGGCGGTGAACTGGAGGCTCACCTCGGCGTCCTTCGCGACCTTCGGCGCGAGGGCGTCGAGCCCCTTCTGCAGGAGCTTGCCCACCGTGTCGCGCGGCTTGACGTCGTACTCGGCGAGGCCGATGGCGAAGGGCTTCACGGTCCTCACCGCCACGCTCACCGGCTTGTCGCCGTCGAACTTGAACGTCGCCTCGACCTCGGCGCTCTTCTCGTTCTTGTGACCGTGGAGGAGGAAGTCGCCCGTCACCTTCAGCATCACCTTGCGCTCGGCGCCCTCGAGCTTGCTGATGTCCTTCTCGCCCATCGCCTGGACCGACTTGATCGAGAACTGCGAGAGGCCGTTCCGCTTGCGCGCCTCCGCGTCGGCCTTCTCCCCGATCTCGAGCCACGCCCGCGCGTGCTCGTTCTGCGCCTCGACCTTCTTCTCCTCGCCGAACTTGCCGTCCTTGTCGGCCTTGGCCTGGAAGATCTCGATCCCGCCAGATGTCCACGCTCACGAGGCCGGTCGTCTTGGTGACGTCCATGAAGTCGATCTGGAGATCGCCCGTCGTCGTCCCGGGCACGTGCCCGACGATCTTCTCCTGCGGCGCCTCCATCACGAAGTCGACCTTGCTCCCCGCCTTCTCGATGGTGAGCTTCTTCGCGTCCATCGCCGCCGGCTTGGCGGGCGCCAGGGCCGTCGCCGTCGGCGCGAGCGTGGGCGCGGGCTTTTCGGGCTTCGCCTCCTCCTGGGAGCAACCGGCGGCGAACGCGATCACGGCGATGGTGAGCCACTCTGTCGTCGAGCGCATGTGGAGATCTCTCGTGGGTTGGGCCCGCGCGGCGGCCTCCGGGCGCGGGGGAGAGTACGATACGTCCGGCCGCCTCGCCGGATCCACTACTGCCCCGGGCCCGTCTGGTTTCGCACCAGCTCTCAGGTTTGCGCCGCTCTCGCTTCCCGCAGACCTCACCCCCCTGCCCCCCTCTCCCTCCGGGAGAGGGGGGACCGTATGCGTTCTCCCCCCTCTCCCTCGCCGTATTGGTTCGGGGTAGAGCGGCGATTCTCGAGGGAGAGGGGGGCTGGGGGGGTGAGGTCTGCGGGAAGAAGCGGGCGGAGGCTCACACCCCTAGAGGCCAGGGGGGTGAGCTGCCGGCACCAGCTCACCGTTCACCATCCAGGCCGCCTCCACCACGGGGTCGTGGTAGAGCAGGACGCCGCCGCCCATCCGGGCGAGATCGGCGAAGAGGGCGCGCTTCTCGTCCACGCTGGTGGCCGGGAGGTTGTCGTAGGCCATCACCCAGCGCGGCTCGAGGTGGCTGCGGGTGGGCACGAGATCGGTCGGGATGGCGAGCGGGGGGCCGTCGTCGCGCGCCTCGACGACCGGGATCACCAGCCCCTCGGTGTGCCCGCTGGAGAGGCGGCCCACGAGGCCCGGCGCGAGCGGCTCCCCCTCTCGCCACGGCCGCAGGCGCGCCTCGCCGAGCAGTAGCGCGACGATCTCCCGCACGGAAGCTGCCCGTGTCCTTGCCCTGCGCGCCCAGCGCCGCCTGCGCGTGCGCGAGGGCCGCCTCGCCGACCACGTGCTCGGCGCGCGGGAACGCGAGGCCGCCGTCCGCCCGCGCCAGGCCGCCGGCGTGGTCCCAGTGCAGGTGGGTGAGCACGACGTGCGTCACGGTGTCGGGGTCGATCCCCGCCGCGCGCAGCGCCTCGGGCGCGTCGGGGCCCGGGCCGAGGTCGTAGAGGCCGCGCTCCTTGTCGCTCCAGCGCTGGCCCATGCCCAGCTCGACCAGCGTCCGCGACCCGCTCGCCGCGTGGTCGACGACCGCCGCTCGCGCGACGAGAGGGATGCGGTGCTTCGCGTCCGCGGGGTGGACGCGCTCCCAGAGCAGGCGCGGGACGATGCCGTGCATCGCACCGCCGTCGAGCGAGAAGCGCGACAGGACGACGGTGCGGACGGTCACCCCCGAAGCCACAGGCTCCCCCGCCGTGCGTCAGCCGCCGTCGCCCGCGTCGGCGCCCATGCCCCCGGCGCCGGACGTGCTGCTGGAGCTGCTCATCCCTCCGGTCCCACCCGCGCTGCTGCTCGTGCTCGCGCTCGTGCTCGCGCTGGTGCTGCTGCTCGTGCTCGCGCTGGTGCTGCTGGTCGTGCTCGCGCTGGTGCTGCTGCTCGTGCTCGCGCTGGTGCTGCTCGTGCTCGCGCCGCCCGCCCCTCCGACGCCGCCCCCTCCGACTCCGCCCCCTCCGGCCCCACTGCCGCCGGCCCCCGTGGTCGATCCCCATCTGGGCGCACGCGGGGTTGGTGCTGCCCGAGGGGGGGCAGCAGACGTCGATGCCCGAGACGGGGACGCACGCGAGGCCCGATGGCGCAGTCGTCGTTGTTGTTCAGCACGCTGCACAGCTCCCCCTCCGACTGCCCGGCGCAGCCCGCGAAGAGCTTGGTGGCGGCGATGGGCAGCAGTGCGACGAGAAGGAGGGCGTAGCTTCGCTTCACGCGCGGTGGTCTAGCAGAAAGCGCCGCGGCTGCCTACGGTGGCCGCCCTACGAGCCCCGCCTCGTCGGCGCCCTCGCGCGCCGCCTCCGCGGCCTTCTTGGCGTCGATCGCGTCGGCGAACATCGCCATGTAGCGGGCGGCGCTCGTGAGCGAGAAGAAGAGCGAGCAGTAGATGAGCAGGCGGCCCACGTGCACCAGATCGACCCGGCCGAAGTCGACGATGCCGAGCGAGAGGTTGTACGGATAACCGAGGAGCAGGCAGATGATGCCGACCATCTGCAGGGCCGTCTTGGCCTTGCCGCCCTCGCCCGCCGCGATGACCAGCCCCTCGGCGCCGGCGATGGATCGCAGGGCCGTGATGGTGATCTCGCGCGAGATCAGGAGCACCACCGCCCAGGCGGGGATGCGGCCCATCGGGACCATCCACACGAGCGTCGCCGCGACGATGAGCTTGTCGGCGAGCGGGTCGAGGAACTTGCCGATCACCGTGACCAGCCCGCTCCTCCTGGCGAGCCAGCCGTCGAGCAGGTCGGTGATCGCCGCCAGCGCGTAGACCCACGCCGCCCAGTAGCAGTCGCGCGGCGCGCCCCGGTCGAGCAGGAGCAGCACCACCGGGATCATCAGCACCCGGAGGAACGTCAGCAGGTTCGGGAGGTTCTTCGCGTCCTCCCAGAGCGTCGCCGGCGGCGGGCGCGGAGCCTGCTTCGGCCTCCTCTCTACCGGCCATCGAGGAGCACCATCCCCTCGCCCGCGAACGCCACGAAGCCGCGAAGCCCGCCCGGCGCCTCGCTCGGCAGGAGCCCGCGCGGCACCACCCGCCCAATCCAGCCCAGCACCGCGAGCGCCCGGAGCGCGGTGCTGCGGCCCTCGGTCACCTCGAGCGCGGCGACCTCGAGGGGCACGGAGGCGACCACCGTCCCCGGGCCGCGGAGCTGCACCATGGGGATGGAGTCGCCGTCACCGACCGGGAGCCGGCCGTTCTCGTAAATCACCGCCGCCTCGAAGCCGTAGAGGGCCTCCTCCCGCAGGTAGAGGGGCTCTTCCTCGAGCGCGATCGGCCAGAGCCGGTGCCCGACCGCGGGCCCGAGCGCCAGCTCGACCTTGCCCGCGAGCTCGACCAGCGGCGACGCGGCCCCGCCGAGCGGCTCGTCCAGCATCCGCCCGCGCGCCCGCCGGTGGAGCACGGAGCTCTGCTGCCCGACCGCGTACGCGATCGAGCGGACCGCCTCGAGCCGCGTCGCAAAACCGCCCGCGACCTGGACCAGCACCAGGCCCGATGGGTGGAGCGAGACCGGCAGGTCCCGCGGGAAGACCAGGAGCGCGGAGCGCGCGGTATCGGCCGGGAGGCGGGGCGCGACGTGCGCCTGGGAGGCGAAGGGGAGGGGTCCGGAAAGGGGGCTTGCGGCGAACTGGGCGTGCGGGGCCCGATGCGGCTCGACTCCAGGGGGAGCGATCGAGGGCATCAGGGGGCCGGCTGGCTCGCGCCCCTGGGGCTGTGGGTGGGGCGCTTCACGGCCGGGCTCGACGGCTTGCCAGGTCCCGGCCGCGGGCGCGCGGGGGATGTCGAGGGCCTCGGGCTCGTCGGGCTGGAACGGGATCTCCCGCTCGATCTCCGTCAGCGCCTCGCCCGCGACACGGCGCATCTCGGCCCTCGCAGGCCCCGGCGACAGCGCCTCGGGGGTGAGCGGGAGCGCGCCGCCCGACGCCGCCATCTCCACCAGCCGGCGCGCCATCGTGTCGTGCCCCCCGGCCTGGAACGCGTAGCTCGCCCGCTCGTAGTCGCCGAGCCGCTGGAACGCGAGCCCCAGGTACCCCCACGCCCGGCTGTGCCCCGGGCTCTGCTCCACCACCTTCTCCAGCTCGAAGCGCGCCTGCGCGGGCTGGCCCGTCTTGAGGTACGAGAGCGCGAGGTTGATCCGGGGCTCGAGCGCGTCGGGGTGCAGCTTGATGAGCTGCTCGTAGATGGCGATGGCGCGCGGGTAGAGGCCGAGGCGGAAGTAGACGATGCCGAGCAGGTCCTGCCCCTTGGGGTCGCTCGGCTGGAGCGAGAGCGCCTGCTCGAGCTCGGCCTTGGCGTCGTGGACGCGGTTGTCCTGGAGGAGCTCGCTGCCGCGGTAGAGGTGGAAGAGGAAATCCTCCCCCGCGACGTCGCGGCTGCGCGAGGAAGGCGGGCGTTGGGCGTCGCGCTCGGGCATCCGGCCCGAAGCCTACACGATGTCCCCGGCGGACGCCCCGCCTTGGTGGCGTGCGCCCGCGTCAGGCCGGTTGACCTCGACCGCAAAGACCCGCCTCGCCCGCCCTGCCTCCCCGCGCCTCCCTCTGCCGGACCTGTGGCAAGACAGAACGATGCGCACCTCGCTCCGACGTGCGTGAAGGTACGGCAGACATACCCGCGCCTCCCTCTGCCATGCCCGCAGGGAGAGCAGACAGCCTGCGGGTCGGCCTGCCATCCCGCGCGGAGAGCAGGCCCACCTGCAGGTCGCTCTGCCATACCTGCACGGAGAGCAGACCTCCCTGCACGGAGAGCAGACCTACCCGCAGGTCGCTCTGCCATACCTGCGGGGAGAGCAGGCCCACCCGCAGGTCGCTCTGCCATACCTGCGGGGAGAGCAGGCCCACCTGCAGGTCGCTCTGCCATACCTGCAGGGAGAGCAGACCTACCTGCAGGTCGCTCTGCCATCCCGCAGGGAGAGCAGGCCCACCTGCAGGTCGCTCTGCCATACCTGCGGGGAGAGCAGGCCTACCTGCATGTCGCTCTGCCATCCCGCGCGGAGAGCAGGCCCACCTGCAGGTCGCTCTGCCATACCTGCGGGGAGAGCAGGCCCACCCGCAGGTCGCTCTGCCATACCTGCGGGGAGAGCAGGCCCACCTGCAGGTCGCTCTGCCATACCTGCGGGGAGAGCAGGCCCACCTGCAGGTCGCTCTGCCATACCTGCGGGGAGAGCAGGCCCACCTGCGGGTCGCTCTGCCATCCCGCGGGAGAGCAGGCCTACCTGCGGGTCGCTCTGCCATCTCGCCGGTAGAGCAGACATCCCCGCGCCTCCCTCTGCCGCACGTGCGGTCGGGCAGAGCAACGCGCGTCCCCCTCTTCGACGCGCGCCGTCCGCCTTCGCACAACGCGTCATGCTCAGCGTCCTCCCCTACCCCTCCACGCGGAACGTCATCCCCGCGCGGCGCAGCCGCTCCACGAGGTGCATCCCCATGCAGGAGGCCGTCGTGAGCACGCCGCCGCGCTCGGGGAGCGGGTCCTCCGCGAGGCTGAGGGCCGACTCGGCGAGCATGATGGACGTGGCGCCGTAGCCGGGGTCGCGCTGCGCCCCGACCACGCCGGTGAGGCGCTCGCCGGAGGCGGCGGCGGCGTGGATCTCGACGCGGAAGCTGCCTCGCTCGCGCTGCTCGCGGGTCGGGCCCTCGCCCGGCGCCGGGGCGAAGCGGGTGACGAGGCCGCCGCCGCCGGGGAGGGCGGAGGCGGCCGCGGCCACGGCGATGCCGGCGACGCCGGCGGTGAGGCCCACGGCGCGGAGCAGGCCGGCCGGGCCCCGGCCCGTGTCGACGGCCTCGTCGTAGCGGAAGCCGTTGCCGTAGGCGAAGCCGAGCAGGGCGTTCGACCGGCGGACGATGCGGGTGTTGATGCCGGCCATGACGAAGGGGCCCGTGAAGTGGCCGGTACCTTCGTCGTACCCGGGGCCGAAGGCGTCGCGGCCGTCGAGGCCCCGTGGCGTGCCCGCCGGGGCGAGGGCGTAGGGGTCCATGAGCACCCTGCGCACGGCCGGATCGCGCATGGCCTTCATGACGTCGAGCATGCTCGCCACCGTGCCGCCGCTGGGCCCGCCCTTGATGCGCACCACGCGGAAGCGCGCCTCGGCGAGCTGCTTGTCCTGCGCGCGAAGGTGCTCGTGGAGCATGAGCACGCCCAGGTCCGACGGGATGGAGTCGAAGCCGCAGCAGGGGACGATGCGCGCGCCCGTTTCGGCGGCGCGGTCGTGGTGGGCGTCGATGGAGGCGCGGACGAAGTGGGGCTCGCCCGTCAGGTCGCAGTAGTGGACGCCGTGCGCGGCGCAGGCGGCGACGAGCGGGGCACCGTAGCGGGCGTAGGGGCCGACGGTGGTGCAGACGACGCGGGTGCGCCGGACCATGGCGTCGACGGAGGCCGGGTCGAAGCTGTCGCCCATCAGGAGGGGGAGGTCGGCCAAGGCCGGATCGATGGAGGCGAGGTCGGCGCGGACGCGCTCGAGCTTGTCGCGGCTCCTGCCGGCGAGGCCCCAGCGCAGCGAGGGGCGTTTGTGCGCTAGGACCTCGGCGACGAGGCGGCCGGTGTAGCCGGTGGCCCCGAAGAGCACGAGGTCGAGATCCCGGTCGCCGGCTCCGTTTTTTCCGTGGGTGGACATGACGAGCCACGGTAGGGTCCGAGCGCGCGGCAGACCATACGCTTTTCTGCTAGACACCCGCGCGCCGTGACGACCCCAATCGCCTCCCTGCTCGCCGCCGTCCGAGGGGCCTGCCTCCCCGCCCCCTGGTCCCAGGGGGTGAAGCTCGCGCGGGACGGGGCGGTCTCCGCCGCCGACCGCCGGGGCGAGACGCTGGTCCTGCGGGTGCGGACGCCGGGCAAGGTGCCACCGACCGTGACCTTGTACCTGGGCGACGACGAGTGGACGTGCGACTGCGGGGCGCCGGTGCGATCCGTGCGCCCACGTCGCCGCGGCGGCGATCGCCGTCTCGCAGCGGGCGGAGGCGGGAGAGGAAGAGGGCGGGGCGGCGGCGGGCGCGCCCGCGCCGGAGGCGAAGGTGGCGCGGCTGCGCTACAGGCTCGAGCGAAAGGGCGCGGCGCTGGCGCTCTTCCGCTTCGTGGTGCGGCCCGACGGCGTGGAGGAGCCGCTCCGGGTCTCGCTCTCGAGCCCGGCAGCGAGGGCGCTGGCGGGGGGCTCGCTCTCGCCGACGCACGAGGACCTGGCGGTGGACCGGATCGTCGGGGGGCGGCAGCCGGGGTGGTTCCCGGCCGAGCGGGTGGCCGACATCTTCGGGGAGCTGGCGACGGCGGACGTGCGGCTCGACGGCGAGCCCGTGAGGACGTCGCGCGAGGCGCTCCTGCCGCGGGCGGTGGTCCGGGACCTGGACGACGGCGTCGCGCTGGTGATCGAGCGGGATCCTCGGGTGGAGGAGGTGGTCGTGGCCGGCATCGGCCGGTCCGGCGACACGCTGCACCCGCTCGGGGAGACGGACCTGACGGGCCTCAGGCTCGAGCGGCTGCCGCACAAGCGGCGCTTCTCGCCGGGGCAGCTCGGGGATCTGGTCGGCAAGGTGCTGCCCGACGTCGAGCGGCGCATGCCGGTCGAGGTCAAGACGCACCGCCTGCCGCGGGCCGGCGGCGCCTCGCGCCCTCGCCTCCAGATCGACCTCGCCCAGCGGCAGCACTCGCTCTCGGTGACGGTGAGCCTGGTCTACGGGGACCCGCCCGAGGCGCGGATCGAGGACGGGCGGCTCGTGCTGCTCGGCGAGCGCGTGCCGACGCGCGACGAGGCCATGGAGCGGGTGCTCGCCGCGAGGCTGCGCGACGAGCTGGACCTCTTGCCCGGGCGCGCGAGGGACTTCGACGGCCCGGACGCGATCCGCTTCGCCCAGAAGCTGCTCGCGTGGAAGGGCGGCGGGGTGGAGACCGCGGCGCGCGAGCTCTTCGGCAAGGGGAAGCTCGTCCCGCGCTTCGTCATCGAGGACGATCGCTTCGACGTCTCGTTCGATCTGGCGCTCGACGGCGAGGGCGAGGGCGAGGGCGGCGAGGGCACGGGGCCGGCGGGGCGCGCGGGCGCGGAGGCGGTGATCCGGGCATGGCGCGACGGGCTGCCGCTGGTGCCGCTCGAGGGCGGGGGCTGGGCGCCGCTGCCGGCGGGGTGGCTGGAGAAGTACGGCGCGAAGGTGGCGGACCTGCTCGAGGCGAAGCGCGCGGACGGCAAGGTGGAGCCGGCGGCGCTGCCCGCGCTGGTCGAGCTCTGCGACGAGCTGGAGGTGCCGCGGCCGCCGAGCTTCGCGCGCCTCCTGCCCCTCATCGAGGGCTTCGAGCGCATCCCGGAGGCGAAGCTCCCGGCGGACCTCACGGCGGACCTCCGCCCTTACCAGCGCCAGGGGGTGAGCTGGCTCTCGTTCCTGCGCGACACGGGGCTCGGCGCGGTGCTCGCCGACGACATGGGGCTCGGCAAGACGCTGCAGGCGCTCTGCGCCGTCCGCGGGCGCACGCTCGTCGTGTGCCCGCGCAGCGTGGTGCACAACTGGGCGGCCGAGATCCGCCGCTTCCGCCCCTCCCTGCGCGCGAGCATCTACCACGGCCCGAAGCGCGCGCTCGACCCGGCCGCCGACGTGACGCTGACCACGTACTCCATCCTCCGCCTCGACACCGAGGCGCTGACCAACGCCGGCTGGGACACGGTGATCCTCGACGAGGCGCAGGCGATCAAGAACCCGGACAGCCAGGTGGCGCGCGCCGCCTACGCGCTCGAGGCGGGCTTCCGCGTCGCGATCTCGGGCACGCCGGTCGAGAACCGCCTCGACGATCTCTGGAGCCAGCTCCACTTCACGAACCGCGGCTTGCTCGGCGGGCGCGGCGTGTTCGACGAGCGCTTCACGCGGCCGATCGCCGCGGGCGACCCGGGCGCGGCCGAGCGGCTCAGGCGCAAGGTGCGGCCCTTCGTGCTGCGGCGGCTGAAGAAGGAGGTCGCCCCCGAGCTGCCGCCGCGGGTGGAGTCGCTGCTCTACTGCGAGCTGGAGGCGGAGGAGCGGGTCGTCTACGACACGGTGCGGGCCGCCGCGCGCAAGGAGGTCGTGGAGCGCCTCGCGGAGGGCGGCAGCGTGCTCGCGGCGCTGGAGGCGCTGCTCAGGCTGCGCCAGGCGGCGTGCCACCCGGCGCTGATCCCGGGCCAGTTCGGGACGTCGTCGGCCAAGGTGGAGCGGCTCGTGGAGGCGCTCGCCGACGCGGCGGCCGACGGGCACAAGGCGCTCGTCTTCTCGCAGTGGACGAGCCTCCTCGACCTGGTGGAGCCGCACCTCGCGCGCGAGAAGATCGCGTTCGAGCGGCTCGACGGGTCGACGCGGGATCGGGCGGGCGTGGTGACGCGCTTCCAGGGCGACGACGGGCCGCCCGTGATGCTGATCTCGCTGAAGGCTGGCGGGACGGGGCTGAACCTGACGGCGGCGGACCACGTGTTCCTGCTGGATCCATGGTGGAACCCGGCGGTCGAGGACCAGGCGGCGGACCGCGCCCACCGGATCGGGCAGGACAAGCCGGTGATGGTCTACCGGCTGGTGGCCAAGGATACGGTGGAGGAGGGGATCCTCGCGCTCCAGGAGCGGAAGCGCGGGCTCGCCGAGGCGGCGCTGGGCGCGGCCGGAGCGGCGGCGGGGATCACGCGGGAGGACCTCCTGGCGCTGCTCGCGTGAGTGCCTGCGTGGTAGCCTCGCCCGAGCGTGAGCCCCGTGATCCGAGAAGCCGGCGCCCCCATCGCCTCGGGGAGAGGCCCTGGGCGCGTGGGGAGCGTGTTCGAGATCGCGTTCTACCTGGCCGCCGTCGCCGTCGCGGCGACGTGGATCTACGTGCTCCCGTGCGACGCGACCGACCTCTGTTACATGGTCTCGCTCGAAGATCGCGGGTGGGTTCCCCAGGAGCCGTCCATCCGCTCTGGGTGCCCCTGCTCTGGGTCTACCGCGGGGTGCTGGGGGTCTTCGGCTACCACGGGCAGATGCTCGTCCCCACCGAGATCGGCAACGCGCTCGTCTCGCTCGCGACCGCGGTCTTCGTCTTCCAGGTGGCCAAGCGCCGCACGAGCGACGTCCTCGCGGCGGCGTGCGCCGCGCTCCTGCTCATCGTGTCGACGGGCTTCGGGTCCGCCGCCGTCCGGCCCACGCCCTACGCCCCCGGCTTCGCCTGCGTCCTCGGCGCGCTCTTGATCCTCTCCGGCGAGCGCAAGGCCCCGCGCCTCCACGTCCTCGGCGCCGGCGCCCTCGCGGGCGTCGCGATGTCCTTGCACGCCTCCGCGATGGCGCTCGCGCCGGCCGCCCTGCTCTGCTTCCTGTTCGACCCGGAGCGCACCTCCTGGCGTGACGCGATCGTCCGGACGATCGTGTTCGGCGTCGGGCTCTCCGCCGTCTTCGTGACGTTCTGGGGCCTGTGGTTCGGGTTCAACGGCCTCGACGAGACCTTCTTCGACCTCGCCGGCATCCGATCGCTCTTCAGCGCGGTCGAACAGATGCCGGGCTCGTCGATTTACTCGAGCCACAGCGCGCGGAGCCAGCTCACCGGCATCCTCGACACCTGGAGGATGCAGGCCCGGTACCTCATGATCGTCGGCGCCGCCGCCGCGGTCTTCGAAGGATTGTCGTGGCGAGCCGGCCGCGCGACCGTGGGCGAGCGGCGGCTCCTCGTCGCGGCGATGGCCTGCTTCGGCGGCATCGCCGGGTTCTTCGCCATCAACAACAACAAGAACGGCTTCAATTACGCGGCGTTCGCGCTGCTCCCGCTCCTGTTCGCGCAGGCCCTCGCGCGCCTCCTCCGCGCGCCGCGCGTGGCGCTGGCCTTCTCCAGGATCCCGCGCGCACGCGTCGTGCTCGCCTTGCTCTTCGTCCTGCCCGCGCGCGAGGCCATGGCCGCGGCACGCGAGTTCGGGCACAACCGCTTCCACGAGCGCCTGCCGCTGGAGGCCAGCTTCGTCGAATCGTCGCTCGGCCCGCGCGGCGTGCTCCTCGTCCCCGGCTGCTCCTTCGGCGAGCTGCGCATGCTCGGGTCGATCCCGGCCTTCCGCGTCAGCGTGCCCGGCGCTCCCCCGATGCGCGACTGCCCGGATCCCGTGGCCGAGATTGGCCCGACGTTGCGCGAGCGCGTGCGCGCGTGGCGCAACCTGGGCGGGCGCGTGCTCTTCGCCTACGGCGACGAGGCGCAGGACTACTTCGGCGACGCGTGGGGCATGGAGAAGGACTACCAGCTCTTCTGGAGCCCCGAGCTGCCCGCCGGCGAGCGCGCGCCCAAGCTCCAGGCCGCGCGACGCGCCCTGAGCACCGCCGGCATGCGCATCTCGTCCGAGATCCTCTCGCCGAGAGGCGAGCGCTACGGCGAGGTGGTGGTCGACGACGACGGGACGACGCCGGCGGGCTCGCCTCCCCGCGCGATCCCGATGGGGGGAGACCCCCCGGCCCGGCCGGTCCCGACCCCGCCTCACGTCGCCGCGGTCCCCGTCTCGTCGCGCGTCAACGGCCTGGCGCCGATCGCGGTGCGCCAGGTCGAGCGGTTCCACGCGCTCGTGCCGGGCGACCCGTGGGCCTCGTGCGACGCCTTCTGCACCGCCGGCGCCGTCCCCGCCGACGACGATCCGAAGACCGCGGCCGCCGTCGTCGAGGCCTGCGGCTGCCCCCACGTCCCGCTGTCTTCGTTCGTCGGCGCCGAAGCCACGACCTGCTGGTTCGAGCCGCCCGATTCGAACAAGGTGGGCGCTTACATCCGCGGATGGGCCGAGCGCTCGGGGCTCGGCGCGCCCAGCAACTGGAACGTGTCCGTCGATCGCGCGAACGCGGACGTGAACGCTCACGTGGGCGGGCAAGAAGCTCTCCGTGAAGTGGCAGCTCGCCGACACGTGCGAGCCCAAGGGCCTCGAGATCAAGGCAGAAGATCCGCGCATCTCCGGGAAGGCCACGACGGACGCGATGCGCGCCTTCGCGGCCAATCTGCCGGCGACCAAGCGCCCACGATAGGCGCCTCACGCCCGCAGGGACGACCGGCGGAAGCGCGCGGACGAGCGTGGTCGCCGGCACAGCGGTCGTGGTAGAAGGCCGAGATGCCGACGACGAAGGGAGGGCGCGAGACCGGGGCCAATCCTGGCGCGGCGCGTCCGGCGTCGTCGGTCGAGCCTCTCCTCCGGGGCGTGAGCTTCACGTCGATCTACACGGACTGGCTCCGCACGCGACAGGAGCGGCTCGACGATTGGCTGCGCTCGCTCCCGGCGCTGCGGCCGACGAACGTGCTGCTCCTGAACGCGACGAAGGGGCCCCAGCTCTACCCGTCCATCGTCGACTTCTTCGCCTCGTTGCAGCGCGTGCAGCCGAACGTGCGCGTCACGAGCGTGAGCTACTTCGAGGACGAGATCTTCGAGCTCGCGCGCGGCGTCGCCAAGAAGGGGCTCGACGTCGTGCCGGTGAGCGAGATGACGTCGTGGTCCCTCGCGGAGCTGAACCGCTTCGACGTCGTGCTCGCCGTCGGGCCGAGCGAGGCGTTCGCGAAGCTCGTCTGGACGCTCCGGCTCCGGCCCAAGCTCGTCTGCCTCGACCTCGCCTTCTATCACCAGCTCATCGAGACGAGCGGCGGCGCGTTCCTCCGTGAGGAGCGGGTCGTGCGCCCGATCGACTTCTTCCGCAATCCGGTGGTCTGTTACTCGTGCCAGCCGGAGATCAAGGTCCACAGCGATTTCTCGCGCTCGGGCTTCCTCGGCGGCGACGAGAAGAGCCCCTCGTGGCAGCGATGGATGCACCGAGCGGCGCGCCGCTGGCGCTTTCGTTGGTTCGACTACATCCCGCTCGGCTTCGGCTACCAGACGTACTACGCGAGCGATCGCGCCTCGTTCGACGTGGCCCTGCTCGGCGCGAGCGGGCGCAGCTACGAAGACCTCGATCCGGAGGGGCTCCGCGGGCGAAAGGTCCTCTTCCTCGGGAAGATCGAGGGTGCGCCCGTGCTCGAGCGGCTCGCCGCCCAGGTGCCGATGACGGTGGTGTCGCGCGTCGACGAGGACACCTACGCGCGCCTCGTCGCCCTCTGCCGGTGCGTCGTGCTCCCGATGCCCCGGCCCGGCACCAACGTGCTCCTCTCCGTGGTCGACACCCTCGCCGCCGGGAAGCCGCTCGTCACGGGGCGCCTCCCGGGGCTCGCGAGGATTCGAGAGCAGGGGCGCCCCCATCTCGTTCTACGCCGTGTCGGAGGACCCTCACAAGCAGGCGACGAATCGCCCGCGCCTCAGCGCTGCGCTCGATCGCGTGCTCGGCGACGACGATTCTCGCGCGCGCGATGGGGGCCCGGGCCATCGCGTTCGCGAAGGAGCGCCTCGACATCAACGTGATCCTGCGGACCATCCTGCGTGACGAGGTGCTCCCCTCGGCGCGCGCGTCGTAGCGTCGTGACCCCCTGACCACCGCGCCCGGGGTCAGGGCCGCGCGAGCGGCGCGAGGGGGTGCTCGGCGAAGTACGCGCGGAGGGCGTCGGCGACGACGGAGTAGCCCTCCCTGGAGTAGTGGATGTCGTTCGGCCTCTGGAAGAGCGCTCGCGCCGCGGCCGGATCGGCGCCCTTGGCCGCGACCCGGAAGCGCGAGGACGTGTCGACGCACTCGGTGTGGGTCTGCTTGCACCAGGCGTCGAAGAAGCCGTGCGACTCCCCCGGGTCTCCGGGCTTGTCGGGCAGGTTCACCACGACGAACCGGGCGCCGGCGGAGGTCGCGAGCGCGGCTGTCCTGCGCAGGATCTCGGCGGCGCGCTCTTCGCCGGTGTGATCGGTCTCCGGCGTGACCTCGGCGCTGTCGGCGAACACACGAGGCAGCTCGTAGAGGAGGGGGAGCGCGAGGTAGTGGTCGTGCACCTGCCAGGGCGTCGGTACCGGGAGGTTCTCGACGTGCCACCCGTCCGGCCCGGGGGAGAAGCGCGGCTTCTCGAAGCAGTAGAAGGTGAGCTCGTCGCGCCACTCGTCGTTCTTGTAAAAGCCGAGGATCACCGCGTCGGGCTCGATGCGCATGCCCTCGTCCTGGAGGGCGAAGTACATCTGGTCGTGGGCGTAGGCGCGCTCACCGAGGTTCGCGACCTCGACGCCGGGCACGGCGCGCTCGAGCTGCGCGGGCCAGGTGGCGTCGTCGGGCACGCCTTCGCCGAAGGTGAACGAGTCGCCGATCGCGACGATGCGGACGACGCCCGGCGGCTTCGGCAAGCCGAACTCGCGCGTCCCGCGCATCCCGCGGCTGTTCGTCGAGACGGTCGAGCCATGAAGCGGGCGGTCCCGGAGGTTCGGCGCGTGGCGATGGCCGCGATGAGGATCCGGGATCATGCCGTCGAGCTCCGGCGCGTCGGGCGGCGTGCGCGGGCGCGAGTACGCGTAGAGCAGGCGCGCGAGGCGCTCGGGCCTGAGCCCGCAATCGGGGTGTTGCCGGTGCGCGTAGACGTAGAACGCGACGCGGAGGCCAATCTCCGTCGATACGAGGACGGACAGCACGCCAATCGCGACCTTCGCCTTGCGACCGAGCCTCGAAGCGTTCGTCGGGGGGCTCGAGGCTGGCGGCATGGGAACGACGGCGACGGGAGTGCGGAGGCCGGGAGATCCGGGCGCCGGAGATCCCAGCACGCGCTCTTCGACCGGTCAAGCCGGCCGCGCTGGGTCGTGCTCGGCGTGGGCGAGACGCGCCGGTTGATCCGACGCTGATTCACGCTGCCATCGAAGTACCGTGTAGCGCGGGCGGTTCTGGGCTCATCGTCCTTTCGCGCACTCGACGTGGGCCGGTTGCATGCACCATGCCGGCCCCGGAGGGAGCTGATCAGGCGTCGAGCGAGCGCTCTTTCCAGGCGGCCCCCGCGTCGAGGCCGAAGCCCTCGAGCGCGGGGATGATGGCGCCCTGCACGGTGTGGTGCAGGACGAGCGTGACGCGCTCCGGATCGGCGATGCCGAGCGCGATCTCGTCGGGCGTGCGCGCGCGGGGCGGGAGGCCGGCGCCGCTCCTGGCGCGCTCCAGCTCGGCGAACGCGCGGCGGAGGAAGCGGTTCATCGAGGCGATCACCTCGGGGTGGGACGCGAGCCAGGGGGCCCACGCCGTGAGGTAGTCGAAGCCGAAGGTCGCGTGCTGGACCTCGTCCGCGAGCAGGCGGCGGGTCGCCTCGCGCAGGCAAGGGTCGGTCATCGTGTCGTGGATGTCGACGAGGTTCGCCGTGTTCACCGTCTCGATGAGCGCGTGGCCGAAGAGGACGTTGCGCAGGGCACGCTCCTCCGGGCAGATGCCGGGCCACGTGGGGAGGCGGGGGAGCGCGCCGAGCTCGCAGGTGCCGTCGCCGCCGAGGGCGCGCACGGCCTCGCCGCAGATCTCCGTGTGGCGGATCTCGTCGATGGTCATGCGCAGCACCACGTTCTGAACGTCCAGCGTGGCGCCCGCCTCGATGAGCTGCGGCACGAGCGCGGTGAGCGCGGGCACGGACTCGTGCTCGGCGCGCATGCGGGTGCGCCACATCTCGCGCGCCTCGGCGACGGCGCGCGGGTCGTACAGGCTCGCGTCGAACGCGAAGTCCTGCGGCTGGCAGCGGGCGAGCGCGTCGAGGGCGCGGCGGTGCTCGTCCTCGATGGAGGTGCCGGATCCGGCGAGGGTGACGGTGGGCATGGCGCGCCTCAGCCGGCGTCCGCGCCGCCGCTGCCGCCGGTCGCCGGGACGACGCCGACCGCGCCGCCACCGTGACCGCTGCCGCTCCCGCCGGTCGCGGGGATGACGCCGACCGCGCCGCCACCGGCGCCGACACCGGCCCCCGTGTACCCGCCGGTCCCGCCGTTGGTAGCGCCTCCGGCACCGACCCCGGCCCCCGTGTACCCGCCGGCGCCTCCCGTGCCCACCGTGGCCGCGCCGCCCGCGCCGTCCGTGACGAGGGAGCCGGTCAGCATTCCACTGTGGCAGCCGGCCACGACCGTCGTGATGGTCGCGAGGGGCAGCGCCACGCCTCGCACCTTGGCGATCGCACGCACGACGCGAAGGAAATGGGGGACGCTGCTCTTGGGATCGTTCATGGTAAGGACTCCTTTCGAGTAAGAACCACGAGGGTAGCGGCCCCCATCGGGCCTGTCGAGCCGCGGTGGATCGGCTACCCTGAGCGGCTCGATGCGCTGGCCCCTCCGCGTCCTCGTCGCCCTCGCGATCCTCTTGCTGCCGCTCGCCCTGGCTCAGCTCGCGCCGGTGCGCGGGGCGATGACCGCGGCGATCGAGGTGATGCTGGCAGGGAGCGCGCTCGGGGTCGCCGTCTACTTCGCGACGTACGCGGCGGGCGCGGTGCTCACGATGCCGACGTGGCTGCTCTCGGGGATGGCGGGCTACGCGTACGGGCCGGTGCGTGGCGTCCTCCTGGCCTCGCCGGCGAACGCGCTGGGGGCCATGGTGACGTTCCTGCTGAGCCGCGCCTTGATCGGGGGCGTCCTCGGTCGCCGGCTGCCGACGACCGGGCGCTGGGGCGCCATCCGCCGCGCGGTCGAAGCCGACGCGTTCCGCATCGGGATCCTGCTACGCGTCTCGCCGCTCGCGCCGCAGAACCTCCTGGGGTACGGCCTCGGGCTCACGCCGATGCGCCTGCGCACGTTCGTGGCGGCGACGTGGCTCGGCCTGATCCCGATCACCTGCTTCCACGTCTACGTCGGCTCGCTCGTCCACGACGTGGCCGAGCTGATTGAGGGCAAGCGGCCCCCGCTCGGCCCGCTGGGCTGGGCGGCGACGGCGGCGGCGGTGCTCGTGACGGTGGGGGCGCTCGTCGCGCTCACGCGGCTCGGCAAGCGGACGCTGGCGAAGTACGGGGTGTAGCGCGGGCGCACAAAAGCCGGAGGCCGGCGACCCACGAAGGGCGCCGGCCTCGGCCGCGATGATCTCGCCTTCGGATTGGATCAGAAGTCGCCGTGACCGTGGCCCGCGTGGCCGCCGGCCGCCGCCTTCTCGTCCTTCGGGCGCTCGGCGATGAGGGCCTCGGTGGTGAGCATCAGGCTCGCCACGCTGGCCGCGTTCTGGAGCGCGGAGCGGACGACCTTGGCCGGGTCGATGACGCCCATGGCGAGGAGGTCGCCGTACTCGTCGGTGGCGGCGTTGTAGCCGAACGAGTCCTTGCCGTCGCGCACGCTTCTGCACGACGATCGAGCCCTCCTCGCCGGCGTTGGCGGCGATCTGGCGGAGGGGCTCCTCGATGGCGCGGCGGACGATGTTGACGCCGAAGCGCTGCTCGTCGGTCACGTCGAGCTTCTCGAGCGCGTGCTGGGCGCGGATGAGCGCCACGCCGCCGCCGGGGACGATGCCCTCTTCGACGGCCGCGCGGGTCGCGTGGAGCGCGTCCTCGACGCGGGCCTTCTTCTCCTTCATCTCGGTCTCGGTGGCCGCGCCGACCTTGACGACGGCGACGCCGCCGACGAGCTTGGCGAGGCGCTCCTGGAGCTTCTCGCGGTCGTAGTCGCAGGTGGTGTGCTCGATCTGGCCGCGGATCTCCTTGATGGCGGGCCTCGATCTTGTCCTTCTTGCCCGCGCCGTCGACGATGGTGGTGTTGTCCTTGTCGATGATGATGGTCTTGGCGCGGCCGAGGTCGCTCAGGGTGACGTTCTCGAGCTTGAGGCCGAGCTCCTCGGCGATGACCTGGCCGTCGGTGAGGACGGCGATGTCCTTGAGCATCTCCTTGCGGCGGTCGCCGAAGCCGGGGGCCTTGACGGCGGCGCAGTGGAGGGTGCCGCGGAGCTTGTTGACGACGAGGGTGGCGAGCGCCTCGCCCTCGACGTCCTCGGCGATGATGAGGAGCGGCTTCTGGCTCTTGGCGATCGCCTCGAGCACCGGGAGCAGGTCCTTCATGTTGGAGATCTTCTTCTCGGAGATGAGGATGTAGGCGTCCTCGAGCGTGGCCTTCATCGCCTCGGGGTCGGTGACGAAGTAGGGCGAGAGGTAGCCGCGGTCGAACTGCATGCCCTCGACCACCTCGAGCGTCGTCTCGGCGCTCTTGGCCTCCTCGACGGTGATGACGCCCTCCTTGCCGACCTTCTCCATCGCGTCCGCGAGGAGCTTGCCGATGGTCGGCGTCGCCGTTGGCGCTGATGGTGCCGACCTGGGCGATCTCCTTCGCGTCCTTGCGTCGACTTGGCGGCGTTCTTGAGGTGCTCGACGATGGCCTCGACGGCCTTGTCGATGCCGCGCTTGATCTCCATCGGGTTGTGCCCGGCGGCGACGAGCTTGGAGCCCTCGCGGTAGATCGCCTGGGCGAGCACGGTCGCGGTGGTGGTGCCGTCGCCGGCGATGTCGCTGGTCTTCGAGGCGACCTCGCTCACCATCTGCGCGCCCATGTTCTCGAAGCGGTTCTCGAGCTCGATCTCCTTGGCGACGGTGACGCCGTCCTTGGTGACCGTGGGCGAGCCGAAGCTCTTCTCGATGACGACGTTGCGGCCCTTGGGGCCGAGGGTGACCTTCACCGCGTCCGCGAGGGCGTTGACGCCCGCGAGGATCATGCTGCGGGCCGACTCGTTGTAGATGATCTCTTTGGCAGCCATGGCTCTATCTCTCCGTGCTCCTGTAAGTCTTGGCCCGCTCAGCCTCTCGATCACGCCGAGGATGTCGTCCTCGCGCAGGATGAGGTGCTCCTCGCCGTCGATCTTGACCTCGGTGCCCGAGTACTTGCCGAAGAGGACGCGGTCGCCCGCCTTGACGTCGAGCTTCCGCACCGTGCCGTCCTCGAGGACCTTGCCGTTGCCGACGGCGACGACGGTCGCCTCGACCGGCTTCTCCTTGGCGGTGTCGGGGATGAAGAGGCCGCCCTTGGTCTTCTCCTCTTCCTTGACCCGACGAACGATCACGCGGTCCTGAAGCGGTCGGATCTTCATTGCGAATCCCTCCGGGACGAGCGCTGACGGCGCCCGACGTCGGGCGCCCGAACGGTCGAGCTCACGACGGGGGTGGCCCCCACTGCCCCGGCCGAGCGCGCGAGGAGACCCGCCCGACTGCCCGCGCGAGCCGCTGCGACAGGGCGCGGTTCCGGTCGAGCGGGGCGGCGTCGCTTTGCTGGCACTCGTTCTTTCCGAGTGCCAGCGAGCGCGCCGGAACATAGTCAGCGTTGCCAGCGGTGTCAAGCGCTGCCATCGCGCGGCTTTCGGCCCGGCTTGGCAGTCGAGGCCGCGGGTGGCCACAAGCCGCCGATATCCTTCAAGAAGTTGGCCCGCAGGAGTTTGTCCCGGTCGCCCGTCGCGCTACATGTCGAGCATGACGGAGGAGCTCGGCCTTGAGGCCGGGGGACTCCGCCGGCTTCCCCGGTCGCGGTGGGGAGCGCCGCTTCGCCTCCGGGACGGCCTCGCTCCCTGGCAACGCACCGACTGGCCCGCTCCCGGTGGCCGTCCCCCGCAGGCGCGAGACGCCCGGACAGTCCTGCCGCAGAGCTGTACCGAGGCGCCTCGCGCGACGAGGTGCTCCCGTGACCGTACCTTCGACCATCGCCATCGCCCCGAACATCACCCAGTATTTCCAGGAGGTGATCTCCGACGCGATCCGCGTCCGCCGGATGGAGGCGACGGACGCCGCGGCGACCTACCTGGTGTCGCTGCTCTGCTCGTTCACCCACCCCGACGAGGAGGCCGGGAGCGGGCTTCGACCGCCCGCTCACGTTCCTGCTCCAGGACGCCATGGAGGCCGCCGCCGGCGAGCGCTTCCGCCGCCTGCGCGCGCTCGGCGACCACGCGCTCTACGCGCTCGGCTTCTTCGGCGGCCACATCGAGCGCAGGGCGTCGACCGCGGCTACGTCTCCAGCGTGGGCTCGAGCGCGTACACCCACGCCGCCGCGATGCTCCGCACGCGCGCGAGGGCGAGCGCCCCGCGGCGAGCAGCGGACGCCCGACGTGCTCGCCGAGCTGGCCGCCAAGTTCGACCGCTTCGCCGCCGTGCTCGCGGACGTCGCCGAGGGGACGCTCGCCTGCGGCGCGCGCGACGAGCGATCCGTCGTCAAGCTCTACGAGCGCTGGCTGAAGACGGGCTCCTCCCGGCTCGCCGAGCGAGCTGGGCGCGCGCGGCATCGTCCCCACCCGCGAGCGCCGGCGGGATGAACTGATGGGCGGGGCGAGTCGCTGCCCGCGGCATCCAGGAGCGGCTCTGCCGCTGCTACGGCATCGGGGACGCGCCGGACGTCGACGCGTTCATCGAGCCGGTCGACGACGCGCGCGAGACGCTCCTCGTCCGCGACGCGGACGGGGAGCTCGAGATGCGCCTCTGCTTGCCGCGGGCCGCGCTCGACGGCGCGCGGCCGATGCGCTTCGACGAGAAGTGCCAGGTGATCGAGGGGGTGAGCCACTTCCTCTACCTGGCCGAGCGGGCGCGCCGCGAGCTGCCCGGCCACGCAGCTTGAGCTGGAGCTGCAGGCCGAGGTGGACAAGTACGTCCTGCTCGCGCACGGCGAGGGCGGCTTCCACCCGGAGCGCGCGGCCCGGGTGCGGGCGCGGCTCTTCGAGCGGGTGCGCTACCTGCACGCGGGCGACACCGAGACGGGCGCGCGCTACCGGATGGCGAACGACCTCGCGGCCCGCTTCGCGCGGCGGCTCGAGGGGATCTTCGCGCGCCACCGGCGCTTCGAGCCGATGCGGGCGGCGCTCCGCCGTCTTCTACGGCGCCGGGCAGGCGGAGAAGATCGGGCTGGCGCAGGCGGCGTAGCCCCGCCCTACTCGACGTCGTACACGAGGAGCCTGCACTCGATGTCGCCGTTGAACACGGTGAGCGCACGGTCCGCGCGCCGGCGCATCGCCCGCTCGATGTCCGGCGTCCCCGAGAGCACCACGATCCGCCACCCGCGCATCCGGCCGAACGCCCGCGCCATGTCCCGGTAGAGCTCGTCCGGCACGTCGAGCCGGGCCCCGTAGGGCGGGTTCGTCACCACGACGCCGGCCTCGCCGGAGGGCTCGAGATCCCGCACGCTCGCCCTCCGCCAGTCCACGCTCACGCCCGCCGCGCGCGTGTTCTCGCGGGCGATCGCGAGCGCCTCGAGATCGACGTCGCTCCCCCGGACCTGCGGCCCGCCGACCTTCTCCTTCTCCCGCGCGGCCGCGCGGTGCTCGGCGACCCGCCGCGCCGCCGCCTCGTCGTGGCACGCCCATCGCTCGAAGCCGAAGCGCGCGCGCCCGAGGCCGGGCGCGATGCCGCGCGCCCAGAGCGCCGCCTCGATGGGGATCGTCCCCAATCCGCACAGCGGGTCGACGAGCGGCCGCTGCCGGTCCCACCCGGACAGCCGCAGGATCGCCGCCGCCAGGCTCTCCTTGAGCGGCGCGTCCCCGGCGCGCGCGCGCCAGCCCCGGCGGTGGAGCGAGCCCCCGGAGACGTCGAGGTACAGGGTGGCGCGGTCGCGGGCGAGGTGGACGAAGAAGGTGACGTCGGGGTCGTCCAGGTCGACGGAGGGGCGGGCGCCGAGCCGGGCCCGGAGCTGGTCCACGACGGCGTCCTTGGTCTTCTGCGCCACGAACTGCGAGTGCGTGAGGCGGCTCCCGTGGCAGACGGCGCGCACGGCGAGCGTGTGCTCTTGTGTGAGCCAGGGGCGGAAGTCGACGGCGGCGACCCCCTCGTAGAGCGCCTCCCCGCTGGGCGCGTCGAAGGTGGCCAGGCGGTACAGCACGCGGATGGCGGACCGGAGCTCGATGCACGCGCGGAACCCCTCGTCCAGGCTCCGGCCGAAGTGGACGCCGCCCCGGTCCGCGCGCACGCCGCGGAAGCCGAGCTCGCGCAGCTCGTCGCGCACGGCGCCCTCCGTGCCGCGGGCGGCGGTCGCGAAGAGGATGGGCTCCGCCTTGTCGGGCTTGGGTGCTCCAGCGACGTCGTTCATGAGGTGCGCCGCGGCAGAGCAAGGCATAGGTGGCGACCCGGAGCAATCGCCCGGGCGCTCGGAGCCTCGCATCGGGACTTCGGTGCCCGCGGGCACATCCCTCGCCTCGTCCCTTGCGCTGCGTGCCGGCCCGCCGTACGCATCCGCCATGCAGAGCCCCCGAAGGCGCCTCCAGCGGGCGATCGCCGCCCTGGCGATCGCCGCTGCAGCGCCCCTGGCCGCAGCCGCGTGCGCCCCCTCGCCCCCGCCTCCCCCCGTTGCCCCGCCCCCGGCGCCGCCGCCCGCTCCCCCACCGCCGCCCGCGCCCGTCGCGGAGGTCCCCGACGCCGGCGCCGCCGACGCGCAAGCGCCCGAGCCCGTCGTCGCCGCCCCGCCTCCGGGGCCCCCGGCCTGCCCGGCCGACATGGTGCTCGTCGACGGGGACTATTGCACCGACGTCGAGGTCAAGTGCCTGCGGAGCACGTACGCGAAGCAGAACAAGAAGACCATCTGCCACGAGTTCCAGCCGCCCGCGCGGTGCGTGGGCCACAAGGTGCACAAGCGCTTCTGCATCGATCGCTACGAGTACCCGAACAAGAAGGGCGAGCGGCCCGAGGTGATGCACCACTTCCCGGAGGCGCAGCACCTCTGCGCCGCGCAGGGCAAGCGGGTCTGCACCGAGACCGAGTGGACGACCGCCTGCGAGGGGCCCACCTACAAGCCGTACCCCTACGGCTACATCCGCGATCCCAACAAGTGCCGCGGCGACCGGACCTACCGCTTCCCCAACGTCAAGAAGACGGTCTCGAAGGACAAGGAGGTCGCGCGCAAGGAGGTCGAGCGCCTCTGGGACGGAGTGCCGAGCGGCTCACAGCCCGAGTGCGTCAGCGACTACGGCGTCTACGACATGCCGGGCAACGCCGACGAGCTGGCGTCGTCGGAGACGCCCCCGCCGCGCAGCAAGTACAACAACGTCACGACCGGAGGCCCGTGGCTCGACGGCGTGCGCAACCAGTGCCGGCCCAAGATCTACACGCACAACGAGGGCTTCCGGTACTACTACCTGAGCTTCCGCTGCTGCGCCGAGACCGACGGCAAGCCGACGGACCCGCGCTCGCCCAAGCAGATCGAGCGCCACCAGCGCTGGAAGTGACGCGCCGACGGGGCTAGAAGCGCCCCTCGACCCCGGCCCACGTCGGCTTCACCACGAGGTTTGCGCTCGGCTTCCCCGAGTCGCTCGGCGTCTTGCGCATGCTCAGCACGAAGAGCGTCGCGCCGGCGGCCACGCCGATCACGCCGATCGCCAGGCCCGCGTTGGCGACGGCCTGCTGCGTCTTGCCGCTGCTGATCTTGCTGTCGACGTCGGCGCGCGTCGCGCCCATCGGGCTCGGACAGCCCGCCTTGCCGCCGCAGATCGTGTTGATGTCGTTGTACGTGCCGTTGCTGGCCGCGCCGCCGCCGGCCAGCATGATGAAGCCGACCACGCCGACGCCGCCGGCGATGAAGGCGCCGAGGCGCATCGGGCTCATCCCGTGCCCGGCCGCGGGCTGCTCGACGGGGGGAGGAGGCGCGACCGGCGCGGCCAGGTCGATGTGGGCCTCGGCCTGCCCGCCCGGGCCCACGGTCACCGACTGCTTCACGGGCGGCTTGCCCGGCGCCTGCACGACGACGTCGTACGTGCCCGGCGTGACGGGGTACGGCTTCCCCCAGCGATCGGGGGGCACGCTGGTGGTCCCGACGCTCACCGTCATCGCCGGGTCCGAGCCCTGCACCATGACCGTGACGAGCGCGGGCTTGGGCGCGAGAATCGTCGCGCTCCTGGAGCGCCACGTCGGGCACCTTCTCGTACTTGGGCCCCGCGGTCCGCGCCTCCGCGGCGGTGCGGTCGTACTCGAGCCAGGCGTCGCGCGTGTCGCCCATCGCCGCGAGGCACCGCGCGATGTAGAGGTGCGTGTTGGGGCTCGAGAGCAGCGCGTACGACTGCTTGAACTCGTCGAGCGCCTGCGGGTACTTCTTCGCCTTGAACAGCTCGGCGCCCTTCGTGAAGAACGCCGTCGCCTTGTGGACGCTGTCCTCGGAGGCGGCGGCACGGGACTGGGGCGTCGCCAGCGCCGTCGCGGGTCCGGCGAGGACGGGGGCGAGGACGAGGGCGCTGAGGGCGAGGTGTCGCTTCCAGGGGAGCTTGGTCATCGGGGTCGTCTTCTGGGCCTGGTTCAGGGCGCAGCCGGATTGTACGTCGGCTTCGGCTTCCTCGACGTCGACTTCGACGCGGAGCCGGAGCTGGTCTTCGTGTGTGTGCCGTGGGACACGGCGACGGGCGGCGAGGGCTCGGGAGCGGGCGGAGGCGTAGGCGGCGGCTGGGCCGCGGGCGGCTCCGGAGCCGCCGAGGGCGTCGGGGTGGCCGCCGGGGCCGGCTCCTGCGGCGTGGCCGTCACCGGGGGCGGCGCCGTCGGCGCGGGCGTCGTGCCGGTCCGGACCTCGGACGTCGCCGCAAGGTGGCTCGCCGCGCTGGGCGCGTCCACCGTGGCGTCCTTCTTCCCGCCCGAGAGCATCGCCACGCCGCCGATGATCACGCACAGGCCGAGCGCCGCGCCGACCCCAATCAGCAGCTTCCTGCGGCGGCCCGCCATGGCCTCGAACGGCGCGTCGCCGGTGTCGGACGCTCTCGCTGGTTGCGACGTCAGGGTCCCCCGCGGCGGCGGCGTCCCGAAGAACGCGGCGCCAATCCCGTCGCCGTCCCCGCTCGGCCGGCTCGCCTCCTCGTTGATGGCAGGGAGCGTGACGGCGTTCGGGTTCGACGCCCTGGGGAGATCCGGCGCGGAGGCCGTGGCGGCCTTCCCGCCGTCGGCGCCGGCGTCGAAGGACACGTCCTCGCCCTCGGAGGCGGGGGGCGATGCCGCACGGCCCGCCTCCTTGGGGAGCGGCGCGCTCGAAGCCGCGGCGGCGGGCTTCTCGGCCGCCTTGTCGGACGGCGACCCGAGCAGATCGGCCAGCACGCCGGCGCTCGGCGCCACCACCGCGACGGACGACGACGACGACGACGACTTCGACGCCTCGCCGTCACCCGGCGGGCGCCCCTCCGCGCGCTCGACCGCGGTGCGCAGCTCCTGCGCGCGCTTGCCCAGCGGCTCGCCCAGCGCCTTGCGCACGAAGGCAGCGACGTCCTCCTCCGTCGTCGTGAAGCCGAGCGTGGCCGCGGCGTGGTCGAGCGCGCGCTGCATCTCGCCCGCCGTCGCGAAGCGATCGTTCGGCTCCTTGGCCAGCGCCTTGAGGACGATCGCCTCGACCTCGGCGGGGATCGCGGCCGCGACCGCGCGGAGCGGCACCGGATCCCGGAGCGCGATGTTCTCGATCGTCTTGCTGTCCGTCTCGCCGCGGAAGGGGTGGAGCCCCGTGGCGAGCACGTAGAGCAGCACGCCGAGCGAGAAGAGGTCGCTCCGCCGATCGAGGGGCTGCTGGCCGAGCTGCTCCGGCGACAGGTACGGCGTCTTGCCCTTGACCGTGCCGCCGACGCGCGTGACGTGGAGCCGGCCCTTGGACTTGGCGATGCCGAAGTCCACGATCTTGACGAAGCCGCTCGTCGACACGAGCACGTTCGCGGGCGAGATGTCGCGGTGCACCAGATCGAGCAGGTTGCCGTCGTCGTCGCGCAGCTCGTGGGCGGCGTGGAGGCCGGCGCAGATCTGGGAGCCGATGCGGAGGATGAGCGGCATGGGCACGCCCCCGAGGCTGCGCGAGGCCTTCACCAGCGCGCCGAGGTTCTCGCCCTCGACCCACTCCATCACGATGTAGAGGACGGCGTCCTGCTCGCCGAGGTCGATGATCTCGACCGCGTTCGGGTGGCGGATGCGCGCGGCGACGCGCGCCTCGTCGAGGAACATGCTCTCGAACTCCGGGTCGTCGGAGACGTCCGGGAGCATCGTCTTGATCGCGAAGATCTTCTGGAAGCCGCGCGAGCCGGGGAGCTTGGCGGCCCACACCGAGGCCATCCCTCCGCGCGCGACGGGCATCAGGATCTCGTAGCGGCCCAGCGTGCTGCCCGGGCCGACCTTCTCCACCCCCGCGCTGATCTTGCCGCGCGGGCTCTTCCCGTCGGAGGCCGGCGTCGTCGACGGCTTGCTCCCGGCCGTCTCGGGGGCGGGCGCCTCGGGCGCTGGGGCCGCCGCCGCGGGCGGCGCCGGCGGGGTGGCGAGGTTCGCGGGCTTCGGGGGCGCGACCGTCGGCTTCTCGCGATTCTCCGCGGCCGGCCGGGCCGGGGGGGATGGGGGGTCCGGGTGGGTGGGGGCCAGCGGGACCGCCGTCGTCACCGCGGGCATCCCCGGCGTGCTGATCGAGCGCTTGGGCGGCGAAGGGGGCCGCTTGGGCGGCACCACGACGGCGGGCGAGGACGCGACCTCGACGTCCTCCAGGTCGACGCTCACGGCGGGAGGGCGCGGGGGCCTGGCGTCCGGGCTCCTGGCCTCCACCGCCGGCGGAGGCGGCCGGAGCGCCGGCTTCGGCGCGACCGGGGCGGGCTTCGGCGCCTCGGCGGCTTTCGGTGCTTCGGCGGCCTTCGGTGCCTCGGCGGGCTTCGGCACCAGCTTGGCGGCCTCCACCGCGGTGGGGCCGACGATGCCCAGGAGCGTCGGCTTCCGGGTCGGGATCCCCGGCTTGGGCGCGGCGGGCGGCGGGATCGTCGACGCGGACTTGCCCGACGCGCGCCGGCCGATCTCCGTGCGAACCTCGGCCTTGCGGGCGGCGATCCCCTTGCCGGCGAGCTTCTCGACCTCGGCCGCCACTTCCGCCGGCGTCGCGACCACGTCGGCCCCGAGGCCCTCGAGCACCGCCGCAATCTCCTTCGCGGACTGCGTCCGCTTGGCGGGGTCACGCTCCAGCGCGCCCTTCACCGCCTCCTCGACCAGCGCGGGCACCGTGATCCCGGCGACGCTCCCGAGCGCGGGGATCGGCGCGGTGAGCACCTTCTGGACGAGCGCGGCGTCAATCTTGGAGCTGAAGAGCCGCTGCCTGGAGCACAGCTCCCAGAGCAGCACGCCCATGGAGAAGACGTCGGCCGTGGAGGCGAGCGGCGGCACCGCCGCCGTCGGCGAGACCATGCTCTTGACCCGCTCGGGCGAGGCGTACGCCAGCCGCTCCTGGTTCTTCACCCCCACGGGGGCGCCGAGGCGCGACAGGACGCGGGCGGTCTCGATCCCGGCGAGCCGGGCCACGCCGTCCGCGCCGACGAGCACGTGCTGGGGGCCGAGCCGCGCCGTGGTAGAGCTCGGGGTCGTGCTCGTGCGCGGCCGCGAGCGCCTCGAGCACGTCGACGGCGATGCGGAGGGCGACCGGCTGCGGGAGGCCTTGCGCCCCGGCGGTACCGAGGAGCGCGCTCAGCGTCTCGCCGTCGTGGTGCTCGAAGGCCAGGTAGACCTCGCCGCCCGCGTTTCCGGCCTCCACGAACGTCACGGCCCTGGGGTGCTGGAAGCTCGCGGCCGCCTTGGTGTCCGCCAGGAGCCCCTCGCCCACCTCCGGCTTCTTCGTCAGGTGCTTGTGGATGCGAACGACCGAGAAGAGCTTGGGCGACTCCGCTGTGTCGGAAGCGGCGCGGGCGATCCAGACCGAACCGACGCCAATCCCGGGCTGCTCCTTGAGGAGCTCGTACGTTCCCAGCTTCGAGGCCGGCTTTTCGAGCGTCATGGCAGTTGGATGCTAACAGGTACGCCGGCCCGGGTGAATCACTCGGCTTTTCCGTCGCTTCGCCGCCACCTGCCCGGGGACGCTTCGGGGAAGTCCCCTGCCCTCGTGCCCGCGAGGCCGCTCGCCCCATGGCGCCCCCTGCGCGGGCCTTCAGGCGCCCGCCGGCTCGCCTGCGCGGGGGAACGGCCCGTGGCGGCCCTGCCCAAGTCGAGGATTGCGCTCCCTCCGTCCGCTCCCCATGCGTCCGGGTGGGCATGAAAGAATCTCCTGAGCAAGCCGCCGCGCCGAGCCTGGATCGGCTACGTCCTCCTGACCGTCGCGGCCCTCGCGCTCTCGGGCGTCCTCTCGCCCGCGGGCCCGCGGACCGTGCCCTACAACGACGCCCTCGGGCTGGTGCAGGACGGCAAGGTGGCGTCGGCGACCGTCACGGTCAACGACGTCGTGCTGCAGCTTCAAGGCGAGGGGGGGAAGCCCGGCGAGCGGGTCTCGACCGCGCGGCTGCCGGGCGTGCAGGACGAGCCGCTGGTGACTGCCCTCGTCGACAAGCACGTCCGCCTCACGGCGGAGAGCCCCCACACGCCGTGGTGGCTGACCGCGCTCTTCTGGATCCTGCCGCTCGTGGTCATCAACGCCCTCTTCTTCTACGCCGCCCGCCGCGCGGGGCAGGGCCCCACCTCCGGCCCGCTCTCGTTCCTCAAGACCCGGACCCGCGTCTACGACCGGGCGCACACGCCCCCGGTGCGCTTCAGCGACGTGGAAGGCGTCGACGAGGCCAAGGAGGAGCTCGTCGAGGTGGTGGACTTCCTCAAGCGTCCCGAGCGCTACCGCGCCCTCGGCGGGCGCATCCCGCGGGGGCTGCTCCTCATCGGACCGCCGGGCACGGGCAAGACGCTCCTGGCGCGCGCCGTCGCGGGCGAGGCGGAGGTGCCCTTCTTCTCGCTCAACGCGAGCGAGTTCGTGGAGATGTTCGTCGGCCTCGGTGCGGCGCGCGTGCGCGACCTCTTCGACCAGGCCAAGAAGAGCGCGCCCAGCATCGTCTTCATCGACGAGATCAACGCCGTCGGCCGCACGCGCGGCGGGATCAGCACGATCGCCTCGCACGACGAGCGCGAGCAGACCCTGCAGCAGCTCCTCGCCGAGCTCGACGGCTTCGACGCGCGGACCACCGTCATCCTGATGGCCGCCACCAACCGCCCCGAGGTCCTCGACCCGGCGCTGCTCCGGCCGGGCCGCTTCGACCGCCAGGTCATCGTCGACCGCCCGGACCTCGCCGGCCGCGCCGCGATCCTCCACGTCCACGCCCGCAAGCTGCCCCTCGCCAACGACGTCGACCTCGAAGCCGTGGCGCGGCGCACGCCGGGGATGGCCGGCGCCGACCTCGCGAACATCGTCAACGAGGCCGCGCTCGCCGCGGCGCGTCGCGGCGGGAGCCACATCACGATGGCCGACTTCTACGACGCGCTCGACCGCGTGCAGCTCGGCCTCCGGCGCAAGGGCATCATCATGACCCCGGCCGAGCGGCGCCGCGTCGCCTACCACGAGTCCGGCCACGCCATCTGCGCCCTCTCGCTCCCGAACGCCAACCCGGTCGAGCGCGTCTCCATCGTCGCCCGGACCATCGGCGCGCTGGGCACCACCATCCAGGTCCCGCGGGACGAGCGCCACGTGGCCACCGAGCAGGAGCTCTTGTCGCGCGTCACCGTGCTCCTCGGGGGCCGCGCGGCGGAGGAGAATCGCGCTCGGCGACGTGTCGACCGGCGCCCACGACGACCTCGGCCGCGCGACGGCGGTCCTGCGGGACATGGTCACCAAGCTGGGCATGAGCAAGAGGCTCGGGCTCGCCACGCTCGCGCGCGACGTCGGCGCGCCCATGCTCGGGGTGATGCAGGAGGAGCGGCTCTGCAGCGAGCGCACCGCGGGCGAGATCGACGACGAGGTGCGCGACCGCATCGCCGAGGCGTACCGGCGGGCCACGGCCCTGCTCATGACGCGGCGCGACGCGCTCGAGGCCGCGACCGACGCCCTCTCGACGAAGGAGACGCTCACCGGCGAGGAGCTCGGCGCAATCGTGAAGTCGTTCGACGAGAAGGACAGCGTCCCGGTCGCGAGCCCGGAGGAGACCCCCGGCCCACCCGTCGTGCTCGCCGCCCGTGCCCGCTGACGTGGAGCCCTGGCTAGCTAGAAGGCGCCCGAGCGCCCCGGCTCCGGCGCGGGCAGGCCGCGCAGGTGACGGAAGAGCACCTTCCGGTCCTGCTCCGCCATCCCGTCGAACGCGATCCCGAGGCACCGGCCGCGATCGCTCGGGCGCCGACCGTGGACGACGCGCGTCACGGTGGCGGACACGTCGAGCCAGCGGCGCGATCGGGGCGGCCGGAAGCTCACGACGAGCTGCTCGCCCGTGAGGACGCGCTGCTCGGTGGCGACCAGCATGCCGGCGGTCGACAAATCCAGCGCGAGGCTCGACACGAGGCGGAAGTCACGCTCGCGGACGACCTGGCACGCGAGGAGGACCTCCCGGCGAACGGCGCGGCGGGGCTGCTTCCGGGTGGGGATTGCGCTCGATCTTCGAACCTCCGGAGAGGAGCGTAGACGAGGCCCACCGCGGCGGGCCAAGAAGCGGAAGCTCGAGGCGGTGGACGAAGAGGACGAGCACCGTGCCGGCGTCACGATCGACCCTCACGCCGACGACGTAGCCCACCGCGCGAAGGCCATGGCGTCCCGACCGGAGGCGCGGTGCGTGGATCGCCGCGAATCGCTGCACGGCCGCATCGACCTCGGCGCTCGTGGGCCAGGGGATCTTCTCGAAGGCGGACATCGCCGGGAAGTCCCACTCGATGGTGAAGCTCATCCCCCGTGCCGGCGACGCTGCTCTTCCACGATCCGCTGGATCTCCGAGTGCGGCACGATGTGCGCCGTACCGTTCGCGATCCGCGCTTCGGCCGCCTCGACCGCCGCCCGCACCTCCGGAGGCAGCACGGACAGATCATCGAGGGGAAAGACCTCGAGATCGTCCGCCGGCTCGAGCGGGGCGTCGTACAGCGGGTGCGCGGTCGCCATGGATGAAAGGTAGCAGGCAGGCACCTGTCGAGGTAGCCCTTTGTTCAGCGAGCCTGGGCCCGCAGATTCGATGCCTCGAACGGCGCTCACCCCTCGAGGGGCGGGATGCGGTACTCCGCGCGCAGCTCCGCGAGCGGGCAATCCATCACCGGCCAGGGGTCCCAGCCCATCGTCGGATCGATGGTGCACGCCCGGCCGCGCTGGAGCGCGCGGAGCACCCGCGGGGGGTCGAACATCCCGCGCGCGCCGCTCGCGACCGGAGACATGCCAATCCCGAGGTGGAACTCGGCGATGCCGAACATCAGGAACGAGAACGGGTCGTGCTCCTCGCGCCGGCACCCCGCGTGGAAGGCGAGCACCTGCATCTCGCCCGGCGGATCGGTGCCGTAGCCGCTCAGCACGTGGGTCAGGTCGTGGAAGACGACCGCTTCCGGAGGCGCGCCCTTCTCGCCCGGGAACGTGAACTGGTTCGCCACGTTGAAGTCGAAGTACGCGCGGCCCAGGGAGCCCGCGGGCGCGCGCTCGAGGGCGCGGTAGCGCGCGGCGATCGCCCGGTCCTCCGCGATGCCGGCCATCGTGGCGAACGTCTTCGCCAGCCACCCGAGGCCCTTCTGCTTGGTCAGCTCCGTCATCTTCTCGCGCGCGAAGAAGCGGCGGCCGATGTCGAAGCGCGCCACGAGGAGGTGACCGCCGGCGATGTGCCGCAGCGCCGCGAGGTCGGGGCTCGCAATCCCGAGGGCGGAGGCGAAGCGCTCGACCACCCGCGCCTCCTCGGGGCTGGCCTCGCCGTCGACAATCGACACGATGACCATCCCCCGCACGAGCTGGCGTCGCAGCGCGGGGTCGACGACGTGCCGCGCGAGCTCCTCGGGCTCGATGGGCGGCAGCGCGTCGACGTCGTGGCTCGTCCCGAAGAATCCCCTGCGCGGTGCGGAGGAGCGCGCGCTCCGACGCGTCGAACGTGCCGTTGGCCATGGCGACGGCCTTCAGCGCGCGGAGGCCGTAGGGGATGATCTCGGGGGGAGGCACGTGCAGGTCCATGGAGCCCAGATTACCCTCCGCCGGCGCCTGCTCCAACGGCCCCCTCGACTGACCACCCTCCTCGCCCCTGCCCCGCCTCACCTCGCGCCGGCGGCGGTCCACCGCCGGATCGCACCCACCCTTCTCGTCCTCGCCGCGACCTGTCGCGCGCGCGCCCCGCCCTTCCACGCGCGCACGTTCACCTTCTTCCCGCACGCCCCGCGCCACCTCACGCCCGGTCCGGCTCTCCCCTCGCGGAAGTCGTTCTTCCGCTCGCGTGATCGAACCCGAGCCACGCGCACGCAGACCCCACGCCCGCGCGCACGTAGCCACCCTCCGCACACATCGACCTACCACAACCTCGCCCAGCGTCTCCCCGCGCACGCACCGACCCTGTGCGCGCACGCACCCACCCTCCACGTGCGCGTGCTGACCCTACGCGCGCACGCACCCATCCTCCCCGTGCGCGCACTGACCCCACGCGCGCACACACCCACCCTCCTCGCGCGCGCACTGACCCCACGCGCGCACGCACCCACCCCTCTCGCGCCCCTTCCCACCCCGGATGCCCATGCCCTGCCTCGCCCCGCGCCGGCCGTAACCCCGTTCGAGCCTGTTACGGCCCGTTACGCGCCCGAGCGCACCCGTTCGCGTTCGAAGCTGGGTGTTACACCCTCGGTTCCAGCCGGATTTCGAGGAGCCAGGCCCTGGCAGGGCGCTTGCTTTGCCATCGGACCGAACGCCGGAGGATCGAGCATGTCCACGCACCAAGGCTTTCCGACCATCCAAATCCTGGTGGGCCCCGACAAGGAGTCGCCCGCGACGCGTGAGGCGCGTGGCGTACGGATCGGCGCCGAGGCGCCCAAGAGCGCGCTCTACCAGACCGTGCCCGAGGTCAAGGACGCGGTCAACGAGGTCGCCGCGGAGACGGCGCTGCTGAGGGAGGCGGTGGAAGACCAGTCGAAGGCGGAGGCCGCGCTCGAGAAGGCCAGGACGACGCTCGCGGGTAGGGTCGTCAGCTTCGATCGCGCGTACGGCGTCCTCGCCGCGGTCGCGGTGAAGCACTGCACGACGGAGATCGACGCGACGAGCCTGGCCCTGGCGGTCCAGAAGGGGGAGAAGCACGCCCTCGACACGCCGCTCGGCATCGAGGCGAAGTACAACGCGAGGAAGGACTGGATCTACATCCACGTCCTCCGCGCCCCGGGGACGAGCAGCCTCCAGGTCGAGGTGAGCACCGACAAGATCAACTGGCACCAGCTCGACGGGGACGGGGCCATCCACACCATCAAGAACCCCGACCCCGGCACGTACTGGATCCGCGCGCTCAGCCGCAGCGCCCGCGCCACGAGCGGCTACACCACGGAGATCTCCGTCATCGTCCGCTGAGCGCGCTCACCCGAGCTGCGTTGCAAAACGGTCCGGAAAGAGGAAGATGCCGTCATGCCCGCCTCGACCACGCGCCGGATCCTCCAGCGCGACGCGGCGCGGGGGTGAGGCATGGAGTCCTTCGACCAGTCGCTGAAGTACCTCCTCCACCACGCTCCCGCCGACTTCATCCGCTTCGGCTCGGGCGACCCGCGCGTCCGCGTCCTCGAGCCCGTCGCGACCGTCCTCCCCTCCCGCGGCCGGGACGTCGACGGCGCCTACCTGATAGCCCTCGCCGACGCGCCCGAACGGGACGAGGATCTCCGGGACGAGCACAAGCGCGTCGTGCACGTCGAGCTGCACCGCCGCCACCAGTCGCTGGAGGCGCTCGGCGCGGACGTCGCCGAGGCTCAGAATCCGCCTGAACCGGCGTGAGAGGAAGCGGGTCGTGTCGCACGTGTGGGACCTCTACGGCGACGCGAGCGCGCCGCTGCTCGAGAGGCGCACCTACGCGTACGGCGAAGACGGCTCCGTCTGCGTGTACCGGCGCGTCAACCTGCGCGCGCTGGGCTGGAGCGAGCTGCTCGCACAGGCGCCGCCTTCGCTCTGGCCGCTCGTCGCGCTCACCCGGGACGGCGCCAGCGAGGCCGCGATCGAGGAGACACGCGACGCGATCGAGGGGCGCACCGCCTGGACCGAGGGGGCCCGGAGCGATCACCTCGCCGTGCTATGGTTCGTGGCCGAAGCAGAGGGCGTAGCGGCCAGGCTGATGCAGGAGTATCTCTCGGAGGACCGACTGATGGAAAGCGAGCTGTACAAGTCGATCTTCGGCAAGGGCGAGGCGAGGGGCAAGGTGCAGGGCAAGGCCGAGAGTGTCCTCGCGGTCCTCGCGGCCCGCGGCATCGCGGTGAGCAACACCGTCCGCGAGCGCATCCTCACCTGCACCGACATCCCGACGCTGGACGCCTGGCTCGGCAGGGCCGCCGTCGCCTCCACCGCGGCCGCCGTCGTGCGCGCCAAGACGCCGCCCCGCATCCCGCCGCCGAAGCGGCCGGCCGCGCGCGCACGCAAGCGTTGAGGCTCGGTCGAGCGGGCGACTACGCGCGGCACGCGGCGTCGCTCTTCCCGACACCGCCCCACGCCACGATGCTCGCCACGCGCACGCCGTCGTCCCAGCACTGGTCGAGCCAGGCCAGCTCCTGTTCGCGGCCGAAGAGGTCAAGGCGGCGTCGCCCGATGGTAGGTCAGGCGGGCGGCAGGGGGGCGCCCCCCATGGGCGTTAACCAGCGCCAGGGGCTTTCAATCCTAACCGCGCCCGGAGCGTCCCGCCGGAGGCGGGACGCGGAGGAAGCGGGGGCCGCTGGTTCGCACGACGCGCCGTTGAGCAGACCTGCGGCCCCCGCTTCCTCCGCGAGCTGCCGTAAACGGCAGATTGCGAAGGGCGCGGTTAGGATTTCAAGCCCCTAGCGCAGGTTAACGCTCATGGGGGCGCCCCCTGGCTACTGGCAGCCGGCGCGGTAGAGGTCGAAGAGCCTGGCCGCAAGGCTGAGCCAGTATTGGGTCGGCAGCGACGTGAGGGGCCAGCGGCGGAACTCGAGCAGGACGCAATCCCCCCGCGGCCCGAGCCGTCCGAGCGAGATCGAGTCGAAGGCGACCATGCCCCGTGACATGGAGATCCCTCGCGCGGAGCTGCGTCCACCCTGACGGGCGTCTCGGTGCCGTCGTAGCACTCGACGATCAGAATCGTCCCACGTGCGATGGTTCTTCGCGGCCGTCCTGGGATCGATGATGGACATGAGCCACTCGATGATCGTAGGACCGCGGAGCGTGCCCTTCGTCTGCAGGAGGACCCGCTCCGCCTCGTCGGGCATGAGCTTCTTGAGCTCGACGGCGCGCTCGTACGCCCCGAGCGCGAGCCACGCGTCCGCCGCGGCCTCGAGCAGGGAGGGGCTGTACGGGTCGAGCGCGATGCACCGCTCGAAGAAGCGGAGCGCGCGGAGCACGTCCCCGGTCTCCAGCATCCGGCGCGCCGCCCTCTCGAAGTCAATCCAATCCAGGCCGTGGTTGGTGCGCAAGAAGCACGCGTCGAACTCGCGGCGCACGCCCTCGGACAGCGTCTCGTCCGCCGCGAGCACCACCGTCCGTGTGGCGCCGGGCAGCCCGCCGCTGTCGAGGAGGGCGCTCCCCGTCGCGCGCGCGAGCATCGGGAAGACGGGGAAGCAGACGGCGTGGTTCACGCGTGGCCGCATACAGGGCCGGCACGCGATCCGTCGGGCCAACCCGCGGCTCGCAGTCCACGTCCGGAAAGTCGGAGAAGACGATCGCTCCCCCGGGCGAAAGGAGAGGCTGCGACCGCCGGAGGGCGCCCACGAACCCCGAGGGATACGCGAGCTCGGCGCAGCTCGACGACGAGAGGACGCCTTCGAGCACGGACGCATGGACGCCCGCCCACGGGTCGCCGCGGAAGCCCTGCTCCGCGCTGAAGGGGCGCCACGTGTGTGCTCCGAGGAACGCGCCCCACGCCCCGGGCTCGCCTCAATCGCCTCCACCCGTCGCGGGGAGTGCGGGCGCGCGGCCGCCGGGCGGCTCCTCGACATACAGCTCTCGCAACGCGCCGCGACGCTTGCGCAGGACCTTCGTCGGCAGCACGCAACAGAGGTAGTTGGCGAAGATGGCCGTCAGTCCACGCGGCCCCTCGCGTCCGGAGAGGGGACGGGGCACCTCGTCACGCGTCGCGTCGTACAGGCTCGGCACCACGTGCCCCGAGGCAACGAACGGTGCCAGCCCCGGGCGCGCCAGCTCCTGCCCGATCGAGACCTCGGACACGTCCGAGAAGTGATACTCCAGCCGCCCGAAGAGGGCCCGTCCGCGTGGTCCCAGATCGTCGCGCAGCGCGCGCAGCACGTTGGCTGCGAAGTCCCCTATCCCCGCGCCCAGCTCCAGCACGGAGACGCGCCGCGCGTCCCCGGTGCCCGCCGCGCCGGAGCCGGCGGAGAAGCTCCAGCAAGAGGCGCGCGTGCGCGCGGGCGAACGCGTAGTTGTTCGTGGCCCGATAGGGGATCTCCCCCTCTACCCAGGCGTCCACGCCGCGGGTGGCGAAGTAGCGGTCGTGGTCCCTCCGGACGGCGGAGTGCTCGTAGCGAACGAAGCGTGGGGCGGACCGCGTGGACCGTGACAATCGCCGCCGACGATACGCGTCCCCGCGCGCACCGTGCAAGCGCGGGGTCGCCGCTGGGCCCGGTAATCAGCCCGGCAGCCCGGCCTCGCGCAGGGCCCCGCAGAGCGCCTCGACGCGCTCGGGAGTGACCCCGGTGCCGAGGAGCGTCTTCGCGTACCCCGTCACCGTGAGGCGCTGAGCTTGATGGCGACCTCGCGGTCGAGCGCGCGGTCACGCGCGACCCGGACCGCGCCCATCCCCCCTCGCGCCAGCTCGCGCACGAGCTCGTACTTCCCTGCAATCACGTGCTCGGCGGCGGGCTCGGACATGGACCGTCCACCACCGTATCACCCCTCCTGGGCGCGGCACGCGGCGTCGAGCGCGCCGAGCTTCCCGTCGCGGCGGTGGTAACCGGTCTCGTCGATGAGCTGGCGGGCGCGCTCGGCGTGGGGGCGCGCACCGGCGGGGTCGCCTCCGGCGACGGCGAGGCGGGCGAGGCCGAGGTGGGCGTCGCACGCGTGGAGGCGGAAGCCGCAGCGGGCGGCGAGGGTGAGGGCCTCGTCGAGGTCCTTCCTGGCGAGGTCGAAGGCGCGGGTGTGGGTGTGGAGGGCGGCCCGGGCGAGGAGGGCACGGGGGAGGTGCTCGTGATGGCCGGCGCGGCGGAGGGCGTCGACGGAGGTGGTGATGTGGGATGCGGCCGTGGCGAGCTCGAAGGCGGCGCCGTGCTGGGCGGCGAGGAGGTGGGCGCGGCCGAAGGAGAGGTGCTCGAGCGCGGTGTCGAGGGTCGGGACGTCGGGCAAGCGCCCTGCGAAGAAGGTCGCGGCGCGCGTGCGCACCTCGACGTCCCGGCCCTGATCGAGCAGGAGGTCGCAGTAGAGGTAGCCCGAGATCGAGGTGAGCAGCTTCAGGGATGGAAAGGCGGCCGCGTGCGACCGTTCGGCCAGCTCGAACTCCGCGGCGGCTTCGTCCTGGAGGCCCATCGCGTGCAGGGCGGCGGCCCGCATCGGTGTGCAGGTCCGGTGCCAGTGGGCGTTCCCCTCGTTGTCGGCGATCTCGACGCCCTTCCGTGCCTGTTCCTCGGCGTCGCGGAGGCGGCCTCCGGCGAGGAGGATCTCGGCGAGGTTGGCGGCGAGCAGCGCCCCGTTCGCCCACTCCTTCGCCGCGACCGCCCGATCGATCCCCATGCGCAGGAGCCCTTCGGCCTCCGACAGCCGGCCCAGCGCGCCGAGCAAGGCGGGGACATGGTTCACGAGGAACGCGGGGAGGCTGTAGTGGACCCCCGGCGCGAACCGCTCCCACGGGGGATCGAAGAAGGCCGAGAGGACGGCGATCTCGCTCTCGAAGGCCCCGAGCTTCTGCCAGTTGTGGCGCTCGTGGATGCGTCGGATGCGCTTCCAGTAGACGTCGGACGCGTCCTGGTGCTCGCCCGCCAGGCACTTGTGCATCACCGCGTCGTAGAGCGGCGTCATCTCCTCGACCGTCTCGGGCCGCTCCTTCGCCTTCCCCTGGAGGAGCTTGCCGAGCCGCCGGTGCCCCTCCCGCCATGCGTCCGGGTGCTCGCGGCGCACGAGGTCGGCGAAGTGTTCGCGGACCATCGGGTGCGTGTCGAGCGTGTCGCCCGCGGTCTCCATGACGAGCCCCACGTCGCGCAGCGTCGCCACGGCCTTCTCCCACGCGTGCAGTGGCGGCCGGGGAGGGCCTTCGAGGAACGCCGTGATCCCACGGATCTTGGGGCTGTCGCGCAGCACGGCGGTCTCGTCGTCGCGGGCAGGTCGGTCGAAGAGGCCGAGCGTCCGCAGGACGGCGACCTCCGGCTTCCTCGAGAACCACTTCTCGTAGGCCGCCATCACGCGCTGCGCCGGTTTGCCGGCGAGCGGCGGGACTTGATCGCGCTTGCCGATGTCGCCCTTGTGCGCCCTCCGCACGTAGCTGCCCAGCAGCGTCAGCGCGAGGCCGTGCCCCTCGTACTCCGTGGCCGCCGCTCGCAGCGCTTCCTTCGACCCCTTGGCGCCGCGTGCCTCCAGCAGCTCGACGCCGGCCTCGACCGAGAGGGGATCGAGCCTGTGCTCCTTTGCCTTGCCCCCTTCGAGCCCGTCGAGATCCGTCACGTGAAGGCGGGTCGTGATCAGGCAGAGGCCCGTGTTGTGCGCCCCCAGCTCCTTCAGCAGCACCTGCAGCGCCGGGTCCTTGATCTTGCCCTGCGCGGCCCCCGTCCCCCGCTGGAGCGGCTCCATCCCGTCCAGCACCAGGATCGTCCGCTGCTTCCTGAACAGCGCCGCCAGCCGCTCCCCCCTGTCCCACGGTGACCCCGCGCTCGGGTCCGGGTCACCGAACCACCGCAGCGCCATGTCGACGAGCTCGTCCGACGTCGACGCCCGGTCGGTGCCCTGGCCGCGAAACGACCAGCCGAGCACCCGCTCCGCCCCGCGCCACCCGTCGGCCTGCACCCCGCGAAGCCAGTCCCACACCAGCGCGGACTTCCCGATGCCGCCGGCCGCGACGATCGTGGCGACGTGCGCGCGCTCGGCCCAGCAGGCGTCGAGCCACGCGATGTCGGCGGCGCGTCCGAAGAGCCTGGAGGCCGGCTTCGGCAGGCGATGGATTGAGACCTTCTCGTCGCCCACGCCGCCCTCGCGTTCTCCCTCCGCCATCCCGCTCTCCCCGTCGAGCCTCAGAACTTGAGCCGCCCCTCGCGCTCCCACCACGACCGGTAGAGCCCCTGCGCGCGCTCGCGCTCGCGCCTCGGCAGGTCGTCGTAGTACCCGAAGTACTCCTTGGTGAGCAGCTTCAGCTCGTCGCCGGCGGCGCGGCGCACGGAGGGCTGGTCGTGCATCAGCGCGTCGATGAGCCACTCGATCCGGTGGCGCGCGCCGTTCTTCCCCCACCACTCCTGCCATCGCCGCGCGTCGCGGCCGAAGTCCTGCCGCGTGATGAGGAGCAGGGCGCGGCGGGCGGCGTCGGCGACGTCCTCCGGCGCGCCCTCGAGGGCCGAGAGGAGCGGCGGGACCACCGAGCCGGAGCGGATCTCGCCCATGGTCTCGATGGCGAGGACACGGTTCGGGCTGCCCTCGTCGGGGTTCTTGGTGATGTCCTCGAGGCCCTTGAGGATCGGTCCGCCCGGCGAGCCCGCGCTCACCAGCGCGGCGGCGGAGCGGCGGGCGATGCGGCGGACGGAGGCGTCGTCGTCGAAGAGGCGGGGGACGAGGACCGTGGCCGCCTCGGGGTAGCGCAGCTCGCCGAGCACGTGCGTCGCCCAGAAGCGGATCTCCGCGTCCGTGGAGATCGAGCGGCTCGAGACGAAGGGGAGCGCGGCGCGGCGAATCGCCACCGCCAGCTCGAGGATCGGGCCGCACTGCGAGGCCGCGGGGAGCTCGGCGCGGGCGCGGTGGCGGTCGACCCGGAGGGGGCCGGGGAAGCGCCCCATCACCGCGGCGATGACGTGATCGCCGTGGCGGACGAGCTGGTCGAACGCCTCCTGCCCCCGAGGTCCGCCCTCGATGACGCGCTGGATCAGCTCCTCCGGCTCGACGCCGGAGTCGACGACCACGCTCGACGAGCCGGCCGGGGGCGGGGTGCTCGCGGCGGGCTTGCTCGGCGCCGGCCGGGCCGGGGGGTATGGGTGTCTCCCCCCATCGGGACCGGGAGGGTGGCGAAGCGGGGGTAGCTCTCCACCGCCTCCTCGCGCGGGATGATCGGGGGGCGCTCGGACCGCACGGGCTTGGCGATCGCGCCGATCGCCGGCGGGGGCGGCGGCGAGGGGAAGCTCGTCCACGCGGTCGCGTTCGGCGGCGGGGTGGACGGCAGCGGCGCGAACCCCATCGAGGGGAGCGTGCGCGCGGCCTCGCGCCGCTTGGCGCCCGGCTCCTCCTTCGCCTCGGCGCCGACCCATTCGACGGAGGCCCCGTCCGGCACCGAGGCGGAGCGGCCTTCGTAGAGCGGGGCCGGGCCCCGCCGCCCGGGGAAGGGACGCGTGGCCACCCGCTCCATCTGCACCGTGGGGCGCTCCGCGAGGGGCACGCCGCGATCCGATTCCGGCGCGTCGGCCACCCCCCACATCGGGAGCGTCTGCGCCGACGGGGCCGGCGGCGCCTCGTGCTGCGCGCTTGCGTCGGGGCCGGGGCCCGAGTCCGGGAACGGGATGCCGACGCCGGGGTCGGTCGCGCGCTTCGGCTCCGGAGGGTCCTCGAAGTAGCGCGCGGTGCGGGGGCCGGGGGCGAGCGGGTTTTCGAATCTCGGGCGGGGAGACGGCGAAGCTCGGGAGCTCCTCGACGCCGCCGGCCGGAGAGGGCTTCGTGGGCGGGCGCTCGGGCTCCGCCGCGGAGAACATGGCCACCGCGGGGGCCTCGGGAGGCACCGGGATCGCGGCGGGGTCGATGGCGAGGAACGCAGGCTCCGGCGGCGGCGGCGTCGGGGCGCGCTCGGGGGGAGGTGGCTCCGGAGCAGGTGGCTCGGGGGGCACGGGCGCGGAGACGGCCGCCATCGCCGAGACGGAGATGGCGCGCGCGAGGGCCGCCGCGCCGTCCTGGATCCGTACCTTGTGCGGCACCTCGGGCGCCCGCGACCCGAGCTTCCTCCGCAGGGCGATCCGCTCGAGCGCCGAGCCGGCGAGGCCGATCATGGCGATGACGTCCCCGATCGACGACAGCTCGACGTCGGCGTCACCGTCGTCCCCGTAGAGGATGGCCACGGCCCTGCCGCGCACCACGATGGGCAGGAGCGCGACGGCACGCGCTCTCGGCGCGCGGCCGAGATCCGCGGCGAAGAGCGCGTCGCGCCCTTCGGCGCCGAGCTTGCCGATCACGGGCCCCCGCCGATCGCGGGCGCGCGCGAGGCTGCCGGGCTCGTCGAGCGGGACGCGGAGGGCCGACACGGCCGCCTTGTCGGCGCCGGGACCGCTGGCGTCGTGCCCCTCGGCCAGCTCGCCGTGCACCACGAAGAGCGCCGCGTACCTGAAGAACTGCTGCGCGAAGGCGAAGAAGATGCCCAGCACGGCGTCGCTCGCCGCCGCCTCCTCGAGCTCCTCCTCCGCCATCGCGGCGGTGAAGGGCCCCTTGCGCCGCGGTTTCCCCGCTTGCCAGAGGGGCGCGGCCCTGGCCGCCTTGCCCGGCTTCGAAGGCCCTCCGGCGCCCGGCGCTTCGCCTTCTCTGGTCCAATCCGTCCGGTTCTTGTCGACGCGCTCCTCGCGCAGCGCCTGCTGCAGCACGCCGGCGAGCGCGCGGGCCGCGCTCTTCGGCATGGGGGGTGGCGCTGGCGGAGCGGGAACCGGAACGGGCTCGGCGTGCTCTGCGGCGGCGAGGTCTCCCGCGGGCTCGGGCTCGGGCTCGGAGGGTGCGGGTCGCGCCGTCATGGCCGTCGGGAGGGCAGGGCTCCTCGGGATCCGGGGGCTCGCGAAGCCGGACGGGGGCGTGACGAGGGTCGCCTTGGACGGGGGCAGCTCTCCGAGCCGCGAGGGTTCCGGCTCATTGACGCCGGTGCCGAAGCTCGGGCTGGGGATGCTCACGGGCTGCTGCGGCATCTTCATCGCAGGCAAGGCGTCGCGGTCGGGCGGCGGCGCCGCGCTCGGGCTCGGGTCGGCCTTGCCGTCGAGCTTGGCGACCAGCCGGAGGTGGCGGCGGTCGAGGGGGATGCCGTAGCTCTCCGCGATGGCCTGGCGCACGCGGACGAGCGGCGCGACCACCTGGCGGATGGCCAGGTCGAGCGCGAAGCCGAGGTCGTCCTCGACGGCGGCGGGCAGGGGCTCGGCGACGGCCACGACGAGCGCACGGTCGCGCAGCGCCAGGGGGTACATGCCGTGCCGCAGGGCCAGGTCGCCCGGGACGAGGCGGAGGACGTCCGGCGATGGCGGAGCGAGCCGCCCGGGCGCCGCGGGTTCGAGCCCGAAGCTCTCCGCGACGAGCGGCATCAGGACGTCCTCGCGCAGGACGGCGACCTCGAGGAGGTTGGTCGCCAGATCGCCGCCGTGGAAGACCTGCCGCGCGATCGCGTCCTCCACGGCGCGCATGGAGGCGGCTCCTCGTTGGACCAGGATTGCAGCTCAGGGTGGGCATCGGCGGGCGGCGCGGGGAGCGGCCCCCGATGCTAACCCAGAACCCCTTCGGGAACGCAAGCTCGCCTGGTCGCGTCGAAATCCTGCGCGGCCCTCGCCACCTGGGAACAAGCCCGGCGGGGGGCTGTCGGTCCCGAGCGAGAGGCACCCGATGCACCGTCGCCCGGGCCGCGCCGAGAGGCCGGCCGTCGACGGGAGCGCGCGGGGGAGGAGCGGGGAGCACGCGCCGGTGGGCGCGCCGAGCCCCAGGTCGTCGTCCTACGAGGGAAGGCTGGTCATCGTCATGGGTACGCAGAAGCCGAGCGCGTTTTCGTTCGAGAGCAGCGAGAAGAATCCGTTCCTGCCGGCGTTCGAGCCGAAGAGCCCGTTCGCGCTCCCGGTGGACGAGGTGGCGGCCGACGCGCCCGAGGGGTCGTATACGTACCAGCTCGTGCAGAGCGGGCCGGCCGTGCCCGCCGAGGAGTGCGAGACCCCGGTGGCCGCGGTCGAGGTGATGATCCGCTGGGGGGCGACCGTCCTCCACGTGGCCCACCTGTCGCCGGTCTCGTCGTTCTTCGTCGGCGAGGACGAGGGCAAGGGCCGGAAGAGCGACTTCTTCCTCCCCGAGGAGAAGCTCGGCGCCCGGCGCCTGCCGCTGGTCCTCGCCGATCGGGGCAGCGTTTACCTGGTCGTCCCGGCCGGCGCGACGGGCACCCTCACGCTCGCCGGCGCCCCGGCGCAGCGCGTGCGTGACCTGATCGCGAGCGGCGCGGCGGGGCCCTGCGCGGCCGCCCCGGGGGCGCACCGGATCGCGCTGCCCGACGGCGCCAGGGCGGCGCTCGATCTGAACGGGCTCTCGTTCGAGGTCTCCGCGGTGCGCGCGGGCCGCGCCACCCGGCGCATCAAGCTCGACGGAGAGTCGCTGCCCTACGCGGGGCTCTCGCTCCTCCTGCACGCGAGCGTGCTCGCGGCGGCGGCGCTCTTCATGCCCAGCATGGCCATGGCGGACGAGGACGGGATCAGCCTCGATCAGCAGATCGAGATGCTCACGCTGCTCGAGAGCCACGCGGTGCCCGAGCCCGACCAGGCCAAGGACGACGCGCGCACGGCCGAGCCCGGGGAGCACGGCGACGTGGGCCAGGCGGGGCCGGGCGAGGCGGGCAAGGCCGGCAGCGAGGCGAGCCGCGCGAGCAACCATCGCTTCGGCGTGAAGGGGGACGGGACGGAGGAGTCCCTGTCGCGCGCGGATCTGGTGCGGGACGCGGAGGGCTTCGGGGCGATCGGGCTGCTCAACGGGCTGAACGGCTCGATGGGGCCCATCTCGGCCTTCGGCGGCGACCTCGCGAGCGGGGCCGACCCGATGAACGGCCGCGGGAACATGTTCGGCGAGACGATCGGCGACGCCATGGGCATGGGCGGCCTCACGCTCAGCGGCCTCGGCGAGGGCGGCGGCAACCCCTTCGGCGTGATCGGCGTGGGTCGCATCGGCACCGTCGGGCACGACTTCGCGGGGGGCCCCGGCCACCCCGGCGGGTTCGTCAGCGGCCGCCACCAGGCCAGGCCGCCCATCGTGCGCATCGGCCAGACCATCTCCAGCGGGCGCCTGCCGCCGGGAGATCATCCAGCGCGTCATCCGGCAGAGCTTCGGGCGCTTCCGGGCGTGCTACGAGGGCGGCCTCCGGGGCAACCCGAACCTGCAGGGCCGCGTCGCGGTGCGCTTCGTCATCGGGCGCGACGGCGCGGTCTCGAACGTCGGGAACGGCGGCTCCGACCTGCCCGACGCCGGCGTGGTCTCGTGCGTCGCGCGGGCCTTCTACGGCCTGAGCTTCCCCGCGCCGGACAGCGGCATCGTGACCGTCACCTACCCGATCGTCTTCTCCCCTGCGAACTAGCCTTCACACCATGTGCGCGTTGGCACCGGGAGCGCTTCCCACTACGCTCCCGGCCCTGTGCGCCTGCTCCTGATCCACACCGGCGGCACCCTCATGATGACGGGTGGCAGCACCGCTCCGCTCGCGCCCGACTCCTACAAGCGCGACATCCTGTCGGAGCTCCCCATCCTCGGGAAGATCGCCGACATCGAGACGAAGATCCTCTTCAACCTCGACTCGAGCGACATGCAGCCGCACCACTGGGTCGAGCTCGCCGCCACGGTGCACGAGGCGCTGCCCCACTACGACGGCTTCGTCGTCGTACACGGCACCGACACCATGGCGTACACCGCCAGCGCGCTCGCGTTCCTCCTGCCGGGCCTCGACCGCACCATCGCGCTCACCGGCTCGCAGCGCCCTCTCTGGGACGTGCGCACGGACGCCCGCGCCAACCTCGTCGACGCCTGCCACCTCGCCACGCTGCGCATCCCCGAGGTCGGCATCGCCTTCGACTCGCGGTTCCTCCGCGGCTGCCGCGCCGCCAAGGTCGACGCGTGGGGGATGAGCGCGTTCGGCTCGCCGGCGTGCCCGCCCCTCGCCGAGCTCGGCCTGAGCGTCCACATCGCGCCGCACGTCCTCTTGCCCCGGCCCCCTCAGCCCTTCGACCCGCGCCTGGAGCCGCGCGTCATCGCGGTGCGGACCTTCCCCGGCCTGGAGCCGCGCCTCTTGCACGGCGCGCTCGCGGCCGGGGTGAAGGGGATGGTGATCGAGGCCTTCGGCGCCGGCAACGTCCCGCACCTCGAGAACTCGCTCATCCCCGTGCTCGAGGCGGCGAGCGAGCGCGACGTGCCCGTGGTGATCGTGAGCCAGGCGGCGCGCGGCGCGGTCGACCTGACGCGGTACGAGGGCGGCGTCGCGGCGGGCGGCGCCGGGGCCATCGGCGCAGGGGACATGACGCCGGAGGCGGCGCTCACGAAGCTGATGATCACGCATCGGCCGGGCCGAGCAGGGGAGCGGCGGGCTCGTCCGCGCCGCCCGCGCGGCGTTCGCCACGGCGCTCGTCGGCGAGGTGAGCTAGAGCCCGCGCATGAGCCCCGACGCGGTCGACAGCACGGCCGGCACGAGCCCCGCGCCGCCGCGGGCGATCCCGGCGACCAGCGCCAGGCGCGCCGCCCTCTTCGTCGCCTTCGCCGGGGCCGCCTTCTCCGTCGCGAGCCCCCTCGCCCGCGCCGCCCGCCCCACGCACCCCTTCGTCATCGGCTTCGGCAGGCTGGCCGTCGCCGCCGTGTTCCTGCTCGCGATGGGCCGCGGCGCCGCGCTCTCGGCCTTCCGCGCCCTCCCCTCGAAGCAGCGGGCCACCGTCCTCCTCGCGGGCGCGCTCCTCGCCGCGCACTTCGCCGCCTTCCTCTGGGGCCTCGACCACACCTCCCTCCCGGCCGCGGTCTCGCTGGTCTCGCTGGAGCCGCTCGGCGTGGTCGTCTGCGCGTGGGCGCTGCTCGGCGTGGCGCCGGCCCGCGCGGAGCAGATTGGGGTCGGAGTGGCGACGCTCGGCGCGGTGGTCGTGGCCTACGGCGCGGGCGAGGGCGAGAACCGCCTCGCCGGCGACCTCGCGGTGCTCGGGGCGGTCGTCCTCTACGGCCTCTACCTGGCCATCGCCCGCGCCCTCAAGGACGCGCTCCCCCCCTTCGACTACGCCGCGCTCGTCTACACGAGCGCCGGCCTCGTGATGGCCCTCGGCCTCGCCTTCATCCCCGCCGCCTTCGCGGCCCCGGCGTGGCCACTCTCCTCCGGGGCCATCGTCGCCGTCGTCGCCCTGGGCTTGATCCCCACCGTCCTCGGCCACACCGCCGTGCAGACGGCCTCCCGCTCGCTGCCGCCCGCGATCGTGGCGCTCGTCTCGCCCATGGAAACGCTGGGCGGCATCCTGATCGGCGCGGCCTTGATGGGGGCGATCCCCTCCTCGCGCGAGCTCTGCGGCGCGGCGATCATCCTGGCGGGGACGGCGGCGGCGATCCTCGGCCCGAAGGAGGGCCGGAAGCGCGCGTCTTGATCCGAGGCGTCAGCCGATGATCATCGCCTCGGAGAGCAGCTTGCCCTCCTTGAACCGCCGCAGGTTCCACCGCTCGAACATCGGCAGGTCCGTGCCCTTCGCGATGTGCTGGGCCAGGATCCGCCCCATGACGGGCGCCATCATGAACCCGTGCCCCATGAACCCCGAGGCCTGGTAGAAGCCCTCGACCTCGTCCACCTCGCCCACGATCGGGTTCGCGTCGGGCGTGAGATCGTAGCAGCCCGCCCACTGGCGCAGCACCTTGACGCTGCCGAGGATCGGGCAGGTGCGGAGGAGCGCCTTGCCGTACAGCGCGAGGAACGCCGTCGACGACCGCATGTCGAGCCCGGGCGGCACCTCGTTGTTGCCGATGCCGCCGACGATCTCGCCGCGCATCGACTGGGAGAAGTAGAGCCCGTTCGAGAGGTCCGCGACGAGCGGCTTGAGCCAGAGCTTGAGGGGCTCGGTCGAGCAGATCTCGTGGCGGTGGGGGTGGTTGGGCAGCTCGACGCCGAGCAGGCGGGCGACCTCCGGGCTCCAGGCGCCGGCGGCGTTCACGACGCGGTGCGTCCGGATCTCCCCCTTGTCCGTGACGACGGCGTCGATGCGCTTGCCGGTGGTGCGGAAGCCCGTCACGTTCGTGAACGGGGCGATGTCGACGCCGAGCTTCTCCGCGCCGTGCGCGTAGCCCCACACGAAGGGCCAGGGAAAGACCACGCCGTCCTCGGCGTTGTAGCTCGCGGCGACGACACCCTCGAGGCTCAGCTCGGGCACGATCCGCGCGGCCTCCTTGGGCGTCAGCATGCGCGTGCCGAGCCCGCAGGCGTTCTGCACGGAGACGCTCTTCTCCAGCGTCCGGCGCCCCTCCTCGCTCCGCACCAGGAAGAGGTAGCCCCCCTGGCGGAACCAGACGTTGATCCGCATCTCGCGGGCGAAGTCGCGGCAGATGCGGATGCTCTCCTGCATCAGCCGGATGTTCTCCTCGCTCCCGAACTGCGCCCGCACCCCGCCGCCGTTGCGCCCGCTCGCGCCCCCGCAGAGGTAGCCCCTGTCCACGACCACGACGTCGGCGATGCCGTGGTGCTTCGCCAGATTGTAGGCGATCGCCAGGCCCATGATGCCGGCCCCGACGACGACCACCTCGGCCCTGTCGCGCATGCCGCGACTCTACCCCAACCCGCTCCTTCTGTATCATCGCCGGCGAGGACGCGGGCGCCTGCCCGTCACAAAAGGAGCTTCGGATGCTTCAGGGACGCATGATGGACTTCCCGCTCACGGTCACCCACTTCCTGGACCGCGCGCGCACGCTCTTCGGGACGACGGAGATCGTGAGCCGGATGCCGGACCGATCCATCCACCGCACCACGTACGGGGGCCTCTACCGCCGCACCGCGCAGCTCGCGAACGCGCTCGCCCGCCTGGGCGCGCGGCCGGGCGATCGCATCGCCACGCTGGCGTGGAACCACGCCCGCCACATGGAGCTCTACTTCGCCGTGCCGGCATACGGCGGCGTCCTCCACACGCTGAACCTCCGCCTCCACCCGAGCGAGATCGGCTACATCGCCAACCACGCGGAGGATCGCTTCCTCTTCGTCGACCGATCGCTCCTCCCGCTCTACGAGGCCGTGGCCCAGACCGCCCGCACGTTCGAGAAGGTCGTCGTCATCGACGACGGGGCGCCTCCGCAGGGCGCGCCGCCGCTCCCCGGCAACGCCCTCGACTACGAGGCCCTCCTCGCCGCCGAGCCCGACGCCTACGCCTTCCCCACCCTGGACGAGCGCTCCGCCGCGATGATCTGCTACACGTCCGGCACCACCGGCAACCCGAAGGGCGTCGTCTACAGCCACCGATCCACGGTGCTGCACTCGATCGCGGTGTGCCTGGCCGACACCCTCGCCGTGAGCCAGGCCGACACGGTGCTCCCCGTCGTGCCGATGTTCCACGCCAACGCCTGGGGCCTGCCCTACGCGGCGGCGCTCGCCGGGGCCAAGGTGGTGTTCCCCGGCCCGCACCTCGACCCGGTCTCGCTCCTCGACCTGATGGCGGCGGAGCGCGTGACCATCGCCGGCGGCGTGCCCACCATCTGGCTCGGGATCCTCGCGCTCCTCGATCAAAACCCGAAGCGCTGGGACCTGTCGGCCATGCGGTCGATGGTGATCGGCGGCTCGGCGGCGCCGCCGGCGCTCATCGACGGCTTCAAGAAGCGCCACGGGATCGAGGTCACCCACGCCTGGGGGATGACGGAGATGAACCCGCTCGGCACCCTCGCCCGGGTGAAGCGCCACCTGCAGACGGGGGACGACGCGGCGGAGCTTTCGATTCCGCGCCACGCAGGGCTACCCGGTGCCCTTCGTCGAGCAGCGTCACGTCTCGGAGGACGGCCGCATCCTGCCCTGGGACGGCGAGACGATGGGCGAGCTGGAGGTGCGCGGGCCCTGGGTGGCGGCCTCGTACCTGGGGAACGAGGGCGAGGGTCGCTTCACGGGCGACGGGTGGTTCAAGACGGGCGACGTGGTGACCATCGACAGCGAGGGCTACCTGCGCATCACGGACCGGTCGAAGGACGTGATCAAGTCGGGGGGCGAGTGGATCAGCTCGGTGGCGCTGGAGAACGCGCTGATGAGCCACCCCGCGGTGCTGGAAGCCGCGGTCTTCTCGGCGCGTCACCCGAAGTGGGCGGAGCGCCCCGTCGCCGCCGTGGTGGTCAAGGAGGCCCACACCGTGACGAAGGAGGAGCTCGCGGCGCACATCGAGGGGCGCTTCGCCAGGTTCTGGCTCCCGGACGACTACGTGTTCATGCAGCAGATCCCGAGGACCAGCACGGGCAAGTTCCTCAAGAGCAAGCTCCGCGACGAGTACGGCGACATCCTCGAAAAGAACGGTGGCTGACGCACCCGCCGTGCCAATCGGCACGTGCCCGTCCCCCGTCTCCAGGCCAGTGTGGCCCCAATTCACACCCGTGAACGCGCGGCCACACACCTACATCCTGCGCTCCGCGAAGCCCTCTACGCGCTCCTGAAGAGCTGGCCGAATCCTCATGCCGGCGCGCTCCGCGTGCGTCATGGCGCAGCGGTTGCTCCGTACGTCGGACATGACGACGACGGGGAACTGCGCTGCGTCTCGACGCTCTGCACAGCCCATGAGGAAGGCGCTCACGGCGGCGCTCCTGCTCCTCGGAGCCTGCGCCATGCCACGAACCAGGACCGAGGTGAGGATCGCCCGGATCGAGGAGGCCGTCGGGGCCTCGGAGCAAAGCCGCTCGAAGTACCTCCGCTACGCGGTCGAGTCCGACGAGGGCACCTGGACGCGGGAGGTGGTGGTCGCGCCCGGGGCGTACGCCGAGCAGCGGACGCGCCGCACCGACGGGGTGCGCTACGCCTTCGGGCGAGACGCCCGGGGCGCGTGGCTGCGCATCGGGGAGGGCGAGGTCATCGACCAGAGCGACGGGATGTGGGACCAGGAGGCCCGCACCGGCGCCGGCTTCTTCTCGCTCGGCTTCGCGCGCCCGGGCGGCGCGGACGAGGCCTCCTACATGGGCCACGTCGCCGGCGGCTGGGAGCTCGCGTACCGCCCCTCCGGCGGCCGGACGATGACCTTCGCCATCGACACGACGAGCCATCCCAGGGCCTACGACGTGGTCGACGACTTCGGCCGGCTCGTGCGGTGCGACGACCTCGACTGGGAAAAGGGCAGCGTCGGCGCCGTGCTCTCCGGCTGGCGCTGCCTCTCCAACGACCGCATGGGCGTCGCCGGCGTGGTGCTGGAGCAGCGCTACCAGCTCGAAGAGGAGGCAGCCCTCGACGGCGCCCCGCCCGCGTGGGCCCAGCCCGGCGCCGCGCGCATCTCCCCTCCCCCGCTCCGCCGCCCCGCCGAGATCCCGATTACCGATCCACGGCGCATCCTCGTCCCTGTGCGCTCCGGCGCGGGCGGGCCCGTGCGCCTCGTGCTCGACACGGGCTCCTTCTTCACCATCCTCACGCGCGCCGCCGCGGCGAAGCTCGGCGTGGTCCCCACCGGCGAGGTGCGCATGCACATCGATCCGCCCTGGCTCCGGCGGAGCCACCTGTGGGTTGGCATCGTCGAGGAGATGCGCGTGGGCGCCGCCCAGCTCTACGGCGAGCGCGTGCTCGTGGCCGAGAGCATCGACCTCGGCGAGGAGGACGGGCTGCTCGGGGTGGAGCACGCTCCGCCGCTTCGTCGTCGACGTCGACAGCCCCGCGGCCATCGTCCGCCTCCACGCGCGCGACGGGTTCACCCCCGATCCCAAAGGCCGCCCCCTCGTCCTGCGCGGCAACGAGCCGCCCCTCATCGACGGCGCCGTCACGCACGTGGACAAGGGGACGCTCGGGCTCGACACGGGCATGCCGGAGGACATCGTTGTCCACTCGCCGGAGATGGCCATCCACCACCGGCGCGAGGCCGGCTCCGACATCTTCCTCGGCGGCGGGGACACGGCGCACAGCCCGGACTACACGACCACCTTCGACGGCGTCGACTTCGGCCCCTTCCACTTCCCCAGGATGGACGGCATCGGCCGCGACCGGGACCAGCGTTACGTGCCCGGGGGCATCGCGCTCGTGGGCATGGGCATGATGCGGTACTTCCGCGTGGCCTTCGACCTCCAGAACCAGGAGCTCCACGTCTGGCCGGGCGACGGCTACAAGACGCTGCGCCGCGCCGGGATGGATATCGAGGACGGCGACGGGCCCTTCGTCGACCGCGTCATCCAGGGCGGGCCCGCCGACGACGCGGGCATCGAGCGCGGCGACGTGATCCTCGCCGTGGCGCACGACTTCCGCGCCCACGACAGCGCCGCCTCCGCCCGCCGCGCCTTCGCCGGCGCCCCGGGCACGCCCATCGCCGTCTGGGTGGAGCGCCGCGGCACCCCCCGCAAGCTCCAGATGCTCCTCGACCCTGCCTACGACCTCGAAGACCCTGCCGAGGATCCCATCACGCTGAAGGCTCTGCGCCGCGCCGCTCGATAGAGAGAGGGAACCGCCAAGACGCCAAGACGCCAAGTGGAGAGGGATCAGGAGGACCGCACGACGCGCTTGATGCCGTCGCGAGAGACCGCGACCCCGAAGTTGATCAGGAGGGCATGCGCGAGGTGATCAAGCTCGTCGTCCGGTTCCTTGCTCATTCAAGATCCTTGGCGTCTTGGCGCCTTGACGGTTTCCTGCTTCTGTGCCCCGGCGTCCTGCGGTCACGCGTCGCGGGCCAGCCGGATCCCGCTGAACTGCCAGCGCGCGCCGGGCGGGAAGAAGTTGCGGTAGCTTGCGCGCACGTGCCCCTCGGGCGTGGCGCAGGAGCCGCCCCGCAGCACCATCTGGCCCGACATGAACTTGCCGTTGTACTCGCCGACCGCACCCTCCCAGGGGCGGAAGCCCGGATAGGGAGGTAGGCGCTCGCGGTCCACTCCCACGCGTCCCCGAAGAGCTGCCGCCGCACGCCACGTGCGCCCCGCGGGCCCGCGGGCGCGGGGTGCAGCCTTCGACCGTCGGCGAAGTTCCCCGCGACGCGCGCGGCCGCGCCGCGACGACCTCCCACTCCGCCTCGGTGGGCAGCCGGGCGCCGGCCCAGCGCGCGAAGGCGTCGGCCTCGTAGTAGCTGACGTGGCAGGCGGGCTCGCGCCGGGTCGACCTCGCGCACGCCGTCGAGCGTGAAGATCGACGAGCCGCCGTCTCGCTGCTGCCAGTAGAGCGGCGCCTCCCAGCCTTCTGCCTGCGCGGCGGCCCAGCCGTCGGACAGCCACAGCTCGGGCCGCGCGTACCCGCCGTCGGCGATGAACTCGAGCAGCTCGCCGCAGGTGACCAGCCGGTTGGCGAGGCGGAACGCGCGCAAGTAGACCCGGTGGCGAGGCGCCTCGTTGTCGAACGCGAAGCCCTGCGCCGTCGTGCCCGATCTCCGCCACGCCCTCGCCGTGCTCGATCCAGCCGAGATCCGACGCCCGTGCTCGGCGTTCGCCGACCTCCGCGGACCGTCGCGGCAGCGGCTCGGCGCGGTACGCGGGCAGGAGCGGGCTCGTGGAGAGGGCGTGCTTGATGTCCGTGAGGATCAGCTCCTGGTGCTGCTGCTCGTGGTGCAGGCCGAGCTCCACGATGGAGGCGAAGGACGCCGGGGGGTCGCCGGCGATGGCGAGGCGACGACGCGGCGGTCGACGTCGGCGCGGTAGGCGAGGACGTCGGCGAGCGGCGGGTCGCGACAGCAGGCCGCGGTGCGGGCCGGGCGTGGCGCGGGCCGAGGGCCTCGTAGTACGAGTTGAAGAGGTAGGCGAAGCGCGGGTCGAAGGGCGGCTCACCGGCGGTCGGGCGAGCGCGAGGGTCTCGAAGAACCAGGTCGTGTGGGCGAGGTGCCACTTGGTGGGGCTCGCGTCGGGCATCGACTGGAGCGCGCAGTCCTCGGGCGAGAGCGGCCGCGCGAGGGCCTCGGTGAAGCGGCGGACACGCTCGAAGCGAGCGGCGAGCGCGGCGGGGTCGAGCGCGGACATGGATGTGAGCCGTACTACGCCCGCGGCCCCCCCACCACCGCGCTACGCACGCCCCCGGCTCTGCCCGGTGGTGACCCCGCCCGCGACGAGGTGCGCCACCCGGAGCGGCTCCGGGATGGCCCCGTTCACCGCAAGGCGCGCCACCACTTCGGCCGCGTCGTCGAGCGAGATCCCCGCCCGCTGCACCATCACGCCGGCGGCCGGCTCCATCGGCCCGGCCTTCTCGATGAGCGCCCACTTGCGCGCCCCGCCGGGCACGCGCCCGAGGAGCGCCGCGCGGATCGCGTCGAGGCGAGGCGGGCGGCGCGCGACCACGAGCACGGGGATGCCCAGCGCGTCGTGCAGGCCGTGGATGTCCACCACGTTGAAGCCGGCGAGCGCGATGCCCTGGAGCATGACGAGGCGGGTGTGGCCCGCGAACTGCGAGGACCCGATGCGCTCGGCGAGCGCCCGCGTGGCGTCGGCGCCGTCCCTGCGGACGCGGGTAGAGAGCACGCCTTCCAGCCGCAGGCCGGCAAAGGCCATGGCCACGACGAGCACGCGGCCCCGCTGGGTGCGAACGAAGGGGGCGTCGTCGACGCCGATGACGTGGGAGAACCGGATGACGCGATTCTAGCGTGACTAGTGCGTCTGCCAGTGCGGCGGGATCTCGTCGGCGGTGAGCACCGGCTGGGGAGCGCTGGGGAGGGACCTGCGGATGCCGCTCGGCTTGAACGTGTGCTCCGGGGCGGGGAAGGTCTTGCCCTGCACCTCGCCCACGTAGGCCTGCGTCGCGGCGATGATCTGCTCGCCGACCTCGGCGAAGCGCTTGGCGAACTTCGGCTTGAGATCGGGGTACATGCCCAGCAGGTCGTAGCAGACGAGCACCTGCCCGTCGCACGCCGGACCCGGCGCCGATGCCGATGGTGGGAACGGAGACGGCGGCGGTGACCTCCGCCGCCAGATCGGGCGGGATCGCCTCCAGCACGATGGCGTAGGCGCCGGCCTCCTCGAGCGCGCCGCGCGCCCTCGATGACCCGGCTCGGCGGCCTCCGCGTCCTTCCCCTGGACCTTGAAGCCGCCCATCGCGTGCACCGACTGCGGCGTGAGCCCGACGTGGCCCATCACGGGGATGCCCGCCGCGACGATGCGCCGCACGTGCTCCGCGACCTCCTCGCCGCCCTCGAGCTTCACGCTCTCGAAGCCGCCGTCCTTGATCAGCTTGCCGGCGTTCTCCAGCGCGCGCTCGGCGGAGACCTGGAAGCTCATGAACGGCATGTCGCCGACGACGTGGGCGTGCCGCGCGCCGCGCGCGACGGCGCGGCCGTGGTAAGCAGATCTCGTCGACCGTCACGGGCAGCGTGGTCGGGTGGCCCTGCACCACCATGCCGAGCGAGTCGCCGACCAGCAGCAGGTCGGCGCCGCCCTCGTCGAGCAGGCGGGCCATGGTGAAGTCGTACGCCGTGATCATCGACAGCGGCGTACCGCCCTTGCGGGCTCGAATCTCGGGGACGGTGATCTTGCGTGCGGGGCGCGCGGTCGAGGCGCGCCGCCCTGGGGACCGTACATGTTGACCTCCGGGTCGCGGCCGCGGGTGGCGGTCCACGCCTGCGGAGAGGCTAGGGGCTCCCGGGAAGGCTGGCAAGGTAGGGTTGCCCCGGAGCCTTCGGACCGGCCGCTTCCGGCGGGCGGCCGGCCAGGCGCGTCACTTCGCCCCCTGCCGCGCCCGGATCGAGGTCGGCGGAGGTGCGGCGGGGTTCGCCAGCGCGGTGAGCACGTGGTCGCGCCAGCGCCCGCCGACGAAGAGGTAGTCGCGCGCATAGCCCTCGACCACGAAGCCTAGCCCGCGGAGCACGCGGCCGCTCCGCTCGTTGGTGGGCACGTAGTTGGCCTGGATGCGGTGGAGCCGGAGCTTGCCGAAGACGAAGGGGATGGCCGCCGAGAGCGCCTCCGTCATCATCCCCTTGCCGACGACGCGCCGGTCCAGGCTGTAGCCGAGGAAGCACGCCTGGAAGCCGCCGCGGACGATCTGGGTGAAGTTGCAGTGCCCGAGCACGGGCCCCTCGGGGTCGCCGCGGCGGAAGATTGCGAGCCGGCACGAGGCCTCGCGCGCGAGCTCGTCCCGGCTCCGCTCGAGCCGCCGGTACCAGTAGCCCTCGGTGAAGTACCCCTCGGGGCGCGGCGGCTCCCAGCGCGCCAGGTGCTCCTCGTTGTCGACGGCGAACGCTGCGTAGCGCGCCGCGGTCTCGGGGGGCCCCACCGTGAGGAGCAGCCGCTCGGTCTCGATACACGGGGATGTCATCGTCCACCCATTATCCACGGTCCTCGGCCGGGAGGGGACGCGGACGGACGCGCCGCAGCGATGGATGATAGAAGCCCCACACCATGGCGGCGAAGAAGCGCATCCTCGTGCCCCTGCCCGACCGCGACTTCGACGTCACCGAGGTCGCCGTCCCCTGGCGGCTTTTCACGCGCGCCGGGCACGAGGTGGTCTTCGCCACCGAGGCGGGCGCCCGCCCTCGTGCCGATCCGCTCCTCCTGTCCGGCGTGATCTTCGGCGAGCTCGGCGCGGAGCCCGAGCCGAAGGCCTTCTACGCGGAGCTGGAGAAGGCCCCCGAGCTCGAAAAGCCCCTGGCCTGGGCCGCGGTGGACCCGCTCGCGTACGACGCGCTCTTCCTCCCCGGAGGCCACGCGCCGGGGATGCGCCAGTACCTCGGCAGCGCGCCCCTCGCGGAGAAGGTGCTCGCGTTCTGGCGCACCGCCCGCCCCGTGGCGGCCATCTGCCACGGCGTCCTCGTGCTCGCGCGCACGCGCGATCCCGGGACGGGCGCGAGCGTGCTCGCCGACGTTCGCACCACCTGCCTGCCCAGGTACATGGAGCGAGTCGCCTACTACACGACCGCCTGGAAGCTCGGGCGCTATTACCGGACCTACCCGGCCTACGTCGAGGACGAGGTGAGGGCGGCGCTGCGCGACCCGTCGCGCCAGTTCGTCCGAGGGCCGATCACGCTCTTCTCGCGCGGCACCGGCGCGGACGACGGCCCCGCCATGGTGGTCGAGGACGGGCGCTACGTCTCCGCGCGCTGGCCGGGGGACGCGTACCTGATCGCGAAGAAGCTGCTCGCCCGCCTGGGCTGAGCCCGATCAGATCGAGGCCTCGTCCAGCCGGCGCATGCCCTCCAGGAGCAGCGCCTCGGGCGAGGCCTGGATGGAACGCGCCCTGGGCTTGAACGTCGGGTCCAGGCGGAAGTCGCCCTCGCGCAGCGTGATCATCTTGTAGAAGGCGTCCTCGCCGCGGAGCGCGTCCCAGCGCGCGTCGACGACCTGCCCGTCCGAGAAGTCGATCTCGCCCGAGCTCGGGCCCGCGCTGATGCGCAGCGCGCACGTCTTCCGCCCGTGCCAGAGGATCTGGACCATGTCGGGCAGCGACATCTCGGTCAGCGAGCCCGACACGCCGCGCGCCGCGCCGCCGCCCGAGGACTGCGCGCGCCGCTCGATGAGCTGGCGCAGCTTGGCGGCGAGGATGTCGGTCGAGACCGGCTTGAGGACGAAGTCGTCCACCCCGAGGTCGAACGCGCGCTGCGCCGCCTGCCGGTCCGTCTTGCCCGTCAGCACCACCCAGGTGAGCCCCTGCCCTTGCCCTCCTTCACGACGTGCTGGCGCAGCGCGAGCCCGGCGTCGGGCGCGTCGAGGTCGATCTCGCTCACGACGACGGAGATCTCGTTCTCGGCGAGGAACTTCTTCGCCTGCGGCGACGGTGCGCGCGATCTTCACCTCGAAGCCCGTGCTCGACGAGGCGCAGCTCGAGCACCGTCGTCTCCTCCGGGATCGGGATCGACGATGAGCGCCTCGTGCCGGTCGCTGAGGAGCTTGGCGCGCATGTCCTCGCCGGTCATCGACTGGCGGAAGATGTCGACGATGTTGGGATCGAAGACGGAGCCGCGGTACTGGAGCAGCACCTCGCACGCCTCGAAGGGGCGGAGGATCTTGCGGTACGGGTTGCGCGGGTTCTGCGTCAGATCGGCGTACGTGTCGGCGACCGCCAGGATGCGCGCGCCGAGCGGGATGTCCTTGCCCGCCTGCCCGTTGGGGATGCCCTGGCCGTCGTAGCGCTCGTACATCGAGGCGATCGTCGCCTGCGTCTCCGGCAGGAGGCCGACCGACTCCATCAGGTGCACCGGCAGGTCGACGCGCCTTGCTCGCGGCGACGCGGTGGCCCTCGTACTCCGCCACGTTCAGCGCGGTGAGGTGGTACGCGCCCATCTTGCCCAGGTCGTGGAGGTACGCGGCCGCGGTGAACGCCGCGATCTGGAGCGGGCGAGAGGCCGATGCGCTCGCAGGTCTTGCGGGTGAGGCGCGCCACCATCGACGAGTGCCCGCGCAGATCGGCGCGCGAGTTCTCGAGCAGGCTGACGAGGACGTTGAGCGTCTCGATGAGCGGCGGCGAGGCGGCGGCCGGGAGCACGGCCGCCGTGGCGGCGAGACGAGGGCTTCGCCGGGCGCCGGCGGAGGCGCGCCCGGCGCCGCGCGCCGCGGGCTGAGCGCGGCAGCGCGGCGGCAGGCGCGCGGGCGGCGCCGCGGGCGCGAAGCGGATCGACCTTGGTCGGCGTGATCGAGCGGCCCCTCGCGCCGCGGGCGGCGGCGGGCTCGGCGCGGGCGGTTGCGGGTCTGCGGGCGGGCGGCTGCCGCGGCGCTGTCGTAGAACCGCGTACGGGAGGCGGCGGCTGCGGCCCCCGGCGCCTGCTGCGGCGGCGGCCCCCACGCCTGCTGCGGCTGGCGGCCCCCACTGCTGCGGGCTGCTGCGCCCATTGCGGCGGCTGCTGCTGCCAACCCGGCGGCGGGCCCGCTGCGGCGGCCCCCATCCCGGCGGCGGCCCGGGCGCGCTGCGGCCGGCAGCGGCCCCTGCCTGCTGCGGCGATCTGCGGCGGCAGCTGGGCCCCTGCTGCGGCGGTCTGGCAGTGCGGCGGGAGCCGCCTGCGTCGACGCCTGGCGGGGCGGGCGTCGCTGGGCTCTGCCGCGGGCGCTGCGGCGTCTGCGGAGGCGTCTGGGGTGCGTGGCGGGGCGTGCCTGGCGCGGCCGTGCGGCGCTCGAAGGGATCGTTGTTGAGCAGCTCGAGGCCCATCCCGGCGGGGCGGAGCAGCGCCTGGAACGCCGCGCGATCGCCGCGGTAATGGTAGGCGATCGCGGCGCGCACGGCCGCGGGGCGGGCGGCGAGCGCGCGCACCTCTTTGACGCCCGCGGTCAGCTTGACCTCGTGCAGCGCGGCGTCGTTGTCGGGGTCTCGCCGTCACGAGGGAGAGCGCGCCCGCCTTCTCGTCGCAGAGCACGGGGAAGACGCCGTGCAGCTCCGCCGTGCGAACCGGCACCCGCTGGAGCACGCGGGGCTCGATCACCGCCTTGGAGAGCTTCTCCGTCGAGACGAAGCGCGTCGTGTGGACGGTCGCGATGAACTTGAGCAGGTCCGCCTCGCTGAGGACCTCGAGGTCGATCAGCGCGTCCTCGATCCGGCCTTCTGGCGCGCCCGCGTAATCGACCGCGCGCTGGTGGTCGTCGCGCTGGATCCGCCCGTCGGCGAGGAGCCGGTCTGCGATGCGCTGGTTGATTCCGGAGAAACGTCCGTTGGACATCAGGGTGCGGGGCGCGAGGGCAGCGAGGGCGGAGGACGACCGCCCCCGGCGGGAATATACCCTGCCGCCCCGAGGGCCGAGAGGGAATCCTGCCCGCCGGCGCACGGCCTCGGGCCCGGCCCGCCGCTTGCCTGGCGGGGGCGCAACATGCGAAGGCTCGCCGGACGGGCCCTGGTTCTGTCCGCGATCGCCGTCTCCGCGTGCTCCGACCCGAGCGCACCGGGCGAGGACGTCGGGCACGCTTCGATGGCGATCTACCCACCACCGATCCCCTGGCTCGGGCGCCCGGAGGATGGCTGGAGGATGCCCTCGTCCGGAGACTACAACGGCGACGGCCTGGCGGACGTGATCGGATGAACCAGGTGACGAACATGTGGGCCGTGTCGCTCATGCGCGGAACGGCCCTCCTCGAGCAGGGGCCGCTGATACCTGGCCCCCCGGGCGGCCATTGGGTCCTCATCTCCGCCAGCAGCGACCGCAACCTCGACGGCATGGCCGACCTGCTCTGGAGCGACCCGAGGGCGAACCTGATGACGGTGTGGCTCATGCGAGGGACGGAGCCCTTCGAGCGCGGCCCCGTGATCCCGGGGCCGGCCGGCGACGGCTGGATCTGCATCGCGGCCCGCGACTTCAACGGTGACGGCCTGGCGGACGTGCTCTGGCACAACCCCGGGAGGAACCTCATGACCGTGTGGCTCATGCGAGGGACGGAGCCCTGCCTGCGCGGGCCCGAGATTGCGGGCCCGGGCGCGGGCTGGTACGCCGTCTTCGGCGGCGACCTGGACCGCGACGGGCTGGCGGACGTGCTCTGGTACAACCAGGACACGAACCGGATGGCCGTGTGGCGGATGGGCGGGACCGAGGTCCGCGCGCGGGGCGCGGAGATCCCCGCGCCGCCCAGCAGCCGGTGGCTCCTCGCCGCGGCCGGCGACTTCAACCGCGATTCTCATGGCGGACATCCTCTGGTTCGACCGGAGCGCCGGGCAGTTCACGACCACCATGCTGCTCGGCACCGGGATCCTGGAGCAGGGCCCCACGATTCTCGGCCCCGACCGACGGAGACTGGATCATCGGCAACGCCGCCGACTGCAACGGCGACGGCATGTCGGACGTGATCTGGCTGGGGATTCACCCGCTGCGGATGCGGGTGTGGTTGATGAACGGGGGCGTTCCGGTGGGGTACGGGCCCGTGATCCGCGGGCCTTCCGGCGGGTGACCGAGGCGCTACTTGGCGCCGAGCGTGCACATCATCGTGTGCCCGTCGCACGTCATCATCATCGGCATCCCCATCCCCATCATCTTCATCATCGCCTCGCACCGCTCGCGCAGCGCCTCCATGCCGCCGCCCTCCATCGGCATGAGCTTGCAGACCATCCCGTCCTTGCCCATCTCCATGGTCATCCGGCACATCATGGGCATCGGCCCCACGCCGGACATCGTCGGCATCATCCCCATGCCGGGCATCATCGGCATCATCATGGGCATCCCCATGCCGGACATCATCGGCATCATCATGGGCATCCCCATGCCGGACATCATCGGCATCATCCCCATACCGGGCATTCCCATGCTGGGCATTCCCATGCTGGGCATCCCCATCCCTTGCATCCCCATGCCGGGCACCATGGGCACCATCATCGGGCTCTGGGGCATGGGCATCGCTGGCATGTTCATGGCAGGCATCATGTCGGAATCCTCCTCCCTCTTTTCGACCGCGCGGCAGCCTGCCAGGTAAACCGCAGCGGCCTCGGGCGCAAGGGACGAAGCCGGCGCGAGATCGTTTTTCTGACCAGGATGAGGCGAGCGCGCGTTCGAGGCGGAAGAGGGGATATGACGCGGACGCAAACCCCTCTTCAGACGACGGCGCGGCGGGCCACCATCTCCGCGCGGATGACCAGCGCGTCCGCCCCCAGGTGCTCCACTACCGCGGGGAACAGCACGCGCTCCTCCCGCTCCAGGTGCGCGTCGAAGCGCCGCGCCAGCTCCGCGGTGTCGGCGCCGAGCCCGGGCGCCAGGCCCGCGAGCTCCGAGGGGCGCTCCGCGACCGTGGCCCAGCGCGGCAAGAGACCGGCGACGAGCGCCTCCATCGCGTCGTGCTCCGCCGTCATGGCGTCGAGGGCGAGGGCGATCTCGGGCGCTGCCTTCGCGGCGTAGAGCCGGGGCCGTAGGGAGATCTCCTCGTCCTCGACGTGGAGCGGGTAGGCGACGCGGAAGTAGCGCTCCACGCGGGCGGCCGCCTCGGCCACGCCGGCGTCGGCCCCCTCGTGGGCGGCGATGCGCCGCGCGATCGCCGTGAACGCCCGGATGCGCGCGTGGCAGTCGAGGAGCGGGCCGACCACGGAGTCGGGCCGTCGTTCTTCGCGGTGTCCAATCTTCAGGAGCATGCTCGACCTCACCGAAATCCGAGTTGCGCTCGGGCAGGCCCCGAGCCGCAGTACGCAAGGATACTGCGTCCACGTAGAATACAGCCGTCGAAGGCGTTTTTTTCGTGCACGATCCTCCGCGGGACGCATAAGTCCATCGAGCGTGCAACGCGGTCCTTGGTCCTTGCAGAGCCCGCGCGGCACGCGACGTGCGTGAAGAGACCGCGTGCCCGCGGCCGGGCAGCGGAACGAGCGCACAGAAAGGTCGGCGGCCCAGAATGAGAATGAACGTCACGTTGCTTCGTGAGAGCTTCAGCTCGTCCTAGAGCGTGAGCCGAGCCTCACCCATCGCTTCTACAATCACCTCTTCTCCCGCTACCCCCAGGCCCGCTCGATGTTCGATCCGGCCGGCGCCCGGCGCAGGAGAAGATGCTCACCGACGCGCTCGCCTCGGTGATCGATCACCTCGAGGACGCGCCCTGGCTCGTCGAGAAGCTCGGGGCGCTCGGCACCAAGCACGTGGAGTACGGCGTCACGCCCGAGATGTACGCGTGGGTCGGCGACGCCCTCCTGGTCACGCTCGCCGAGGTGGCAGGGGCGGATTGGAGCGACGCGCTGGCGCGCGAATGGGCCGCCGCGTACGGCGCGATCGCCGCGTTGATGCTCGAGGGCGCGCGCGCCGCGGAGCAGCGCCCCCTCTCCACCAGGCCTCGCCACACCCAGCCGCCCGCGTCCGAGGCGCCTGCCTCCGGCGGCTGACCCGGTCCGCCCGCCCGCCCTGCCTACGCGCCCTTCTCGGCGTACGTCATCACCAGGTACATCACGCACTCGACGTCGCCCGTGTTCCGGTACTCGTGCGGGACGTCCGCCTCGAACAGGATGGAGTCCCCCGTCACGAGGAGGTGGCGCTCGGCGCCCACGATCATCTCCAGCGCGCCGGCGTTGACCACCAGGTTCTCGACCGTGCCGGGCGGGTGGGCGTCTGCGCGCTCCAGGGATCGGGGCGCGAGGCGCAGCTCGTAGAACTCGACCGTTCGGGGCTCGTCGAAGGGGAAGAGCGCGCGGGAAGAGAAGCTGCCGTCGTGCGAGGTGAGCACCTTGGCGCGCGCGACGGGCATCACCGTGGTGCGGCCGGCCGCGCGGTTCGTGATCAGCGCCGAGAACGGCACGCCGAGGGCGCGCGCGATCTTCCAGAGCACGTTGATGGTGGGCGTGCTCTGCCCGAGCTCGATCTGGCCGAGCATGGCGCGGCTCACCCCCGAAGCGCGCGAGAGCTTCTCCATCGACAGCCCCCGCTTGTTGCGCAGCCTCCGGAGGTTGGCCCCCACCACGGGCGTCATGTCGCTCGACGCCACCGACGACGCGATCTCGTAGGCCCACGCGTCGCCGCCCGGACCGTCCACCGCCGGCTCCGGCAGGCCCTCGGCCCCATCGGCGAGCGGCCCGGAGGCCGGCGCGGCCGCTTCCGCCTCTGCAGACCTCGTCGGCGGCGAGGTGTGTCTGCGATCGCTTCTTGCCCTGCTTCTGTGGCGTATTCTCGCGGACCGTCTTCATCGGATGGGCCAGAACGGTACCCACATCCACACGGGGATCCAGACCAACTGCGGCAGGGAAGCGACCGGCGCCGGGGCCTCGCGGCGCTTCTCCTCACGTCGCCGACGATACTCGTCCAGGTCGATTACGCGGGCACTCCGTGCGCTCATGGGACACCTCCCGACGCCTCCCCTCATTCATCCGTCATAGCGGATGGAGTGTCAAGCACCGCCTCCGCAATCCTGGACGGACGGGGCACCCGCCCACCACGCGCACCGCCTGGCGGCACGCTTGCCGACGCGCGCGGCTCTGGCCGCTTGCTCGCGCGCGCGGTTCGGAAAGCGTTGAGAGAACCCCGGGCGTCAGCCCGGTGACCGGAGCCGCGGTCGTCAGGCCGCGGGCCTCACGGCCCGGGCTCCAGCGTCTTCTTTTGCGGCCAGCTCTGGACCACGCGGAGGGCGAGCTCCGCGGCGAAGAGGACGAGCAGGAACATCGCGACGTACGGGGAGAAATCGAGCGAAGGGTCGATGCCTCCGAGCGATGCCGCGCGCGCGTCCTCGCGGATACGGCGGGGGCGGAGGTCGATCTCGCGCTCGGGCACGGCGGCGACGCGCGTGGTCTGATCGCCGTCCAGCTCGAGCGAATAGAGGCCGGCGAGCGGCGGGGCGGCGCGCAGGTGACGCTCCTCCCCGCTCGCCATGAGGCCGGCCGGGGCGGGCTTCGCCGGGGACGCGCTGGAGGCGCCGTCGACCACCGGGATCGGGCGCGGCTTGGCGGCCGGTGGGGCGTCCGGCGAGGGGACGCGCTCCACCTTCACGTTCCGGTAACCGTCGAAGGTCCAGACCTCGCCCACGTCGATGCGGCGCGCGCCGCCGCGGGCGCGCGCGGTGCTCACGAAGCGATCGAGCAGCGCCAGGAAGGCGGGCCGCAGGGCGAGGTCGCTCTCGTCCGTGCCGAGCGGGAGCGTGAGCGAAAGGACGACGCCGCGGCCGATCGATCGGCGGAGCAGGAAGGGAGCGCCGTCCTTCCAGCGCGAGAGGACGTCGGCGTCGGCGTCCGGAGGATCCAGCGAGGCGCGGCCGTGGGGCGCGAGATCGGCCATCCCCTCGGCGGACGCACCGAACATCGCGGCGGTGGCCGGGTCGAGCCCGGGCACGGGCGAGGGCCCCCAGCGGACCACGCCGCGCACGAGCGGATCGAAGCCCGCACCGAGGGGCGCGGCGGCGGCGCGCGGGCCGAGCGTGAGCAGGAGCACGCCACCCTTCGCCACCCATGCGGCCAGCGTGCGGCGCACCTCGGGCGTGAAGCCGGGCACGTCGTCGATGATGAGCGCGGCGATGCCGGCGAGCTCGTCCGCGTGCTCGGGCACCGTGGGCAGCGGGTGGACCTGCGCGTCCAGGTCGAGCGCGGAGAGGGCCTGCTCGATGGGCGGCGGCCCGCCCGTGGCCACGTGCGTCGAGCTCGCGTCCGACACCACCGCCATCGGCAGCGCGCCGCCCGCGTGGACCACGGGCGCCTCGTCGTCGTCGGGGATCGCGTCGCTGCCGGTCAGCACGGCGACGAGCGACGCGGACGCCTGCGCCTTCTCGCTCGGGGGCTCGTCCGGCAGATCGATCCCGACCTCCGTCGTGTGCACGTCGGCCCCGAGCGCGGCCTTGGCGACCACCTTGGCGCCGTCGCGGATCTCCACCGAGCGGGCGGGGCCCGAGGGCGCCGCCGGGCTCTCGGGCCTGCCGGCGACCGCGCTCGCGGCGGCGGACGCGGACGTGGCCGGCGCCGTGTGAGCGGGAGGCGACGACGCGCTCGTGCACACGACCCGCACCCACACCTTGCTCCCCGACCTGTCGGCCCGCGTGATCCCGCAGTCCGCCCCGTCGGCCGTCAGCTCCTTGAGCGGCGCCCAGAGCGTGATCTCCCCGTCGCCGCCGAGCGGCGGCGCGTCCGGGGGCGACCCGTCGGCGAGGTCGCTGAAGAGCACGACGCGCTTGTCGCGCTGCGCGAGCCCGCGGAGCAGGCTCTTGGCGAGCGCCACGGCGCCGTCGAGGTCGGTCGCGCGGTCGGAGGGCTCGAGGCCGTCCAGCGTCGCCGAGACGGCGGACATGTTCGTGGTCGACCCGAGGACCACGCGGGGCGGCGCGCCGGCGAGGACGACGGCCACCTCGTCGCCGCCGGCCAGGCCGTGGGTAAGCTCCCGCGCGGCGCCCAGCGCGCGGGCCCAGCGCGTCGCGCCGCCCGGGAGCTTGGCCTTCATGCTCATCGAGTCGTCGAGCACGATCGCCAGCGCCACCGAGGCGCCCTGCCTGCGGCCGAGCGCGAGGCGCGAGCAGCGGACGAAGGGCGTGGCGCCGAGGAGGGCGAGCACGACGACCGAGACCGCGCGGAGGGAGAAGAGGGTGCGGTCCTCCAGCAGGCTCTTGCGGCGGGCGGCCGGCGGGGTGGGCGGGACGAGGCGCGCGGGCGGGAAGGGGCGCTCCTCGGCGTTGCGGCGGCGGAGGAGGTGGGCGACGACGGGCGCGACGACGAGGAGCCCGATCGCGAGCGCCCAGGCGCTGAGGAAGCTCATCGCCGCGCCTCCGAGACCGCTCCCAGGATCTTGCGCACCACGTCGGTCGCGTCGTCCGTGGTCGTCGTGTCGATCATCCGCCCCCCGCGGGCCTCGAGCTCGCGCGACCAGGCCGCGCCGATCGCCGCGAGGCGCTGCTCGTACACGTCGCGCACGAGGTCGGCGTCGGCCTCGACGATCGCCTCGCCCTCGAGCGCGCGCAGGCGCACCGTGCCGTGGAAGCCGAGGTCCCGCTCGTCCGGGTCGAGGACGCGCACGGCGACGACGATGCGCCCGTTCGTCCCCAGCGAGGCGAAGGTAGAGAGCGCGCGGGCAGGGAGATCGATCAGGTCCGAGAAGAGCACGATGACGGACCCGCGCCGCGCCCGGCGGACCGTCGGCCCGAGCGCCCGCTCGAACGCCAGGTCGCCCGAAGCACCGTCGCCCGCGGCGCCCGCCCCCTCGATGCAGCCCACCACCCGGTCGAACGCCTCGCGCCCCGCCATCGGGGGTAGCCCGTGCACGTCGACGCCGCCAATCCACGCGAGCCCGACCGGGTCACCCGAGGCCACGGCGATGCGCGCGAGGGCGCTCGCGAGGAGGCCGGCGTAGGCGAGCTTGGCGCCGGGGGCGCGGTCGCCGCGGAAGGACATGGAGGCGGAGGCGTCGAGGCAGAGCCAGAGGGCGCGGTCGGTCTCGGTCTCGAACTCCCGCACCATCAGCTTGTCGTGGCGGAGCAGCGCCCGCCGGTCGAAAAAGCGCAGGTCGTCCCCGGGCACGTAAGGCCGCTGACCCCCGAACTCGATCCCCGCCCCCTTGCGGAAGCTGCGGTGCGTGCCGGCGTACACCCCCTCCGCCACCGCGCGCGCCCGGAGGCGGAGCGGCGCGAGCGCGCCCCAGGCGATGGGGAAGGCGCTCGTCGGGTTGACGGCGGTGCGGGCGGGCATGGGAGGGTTCTAGCGTTTTTTCCACGCCCCACAAATCCGTCAGCGGGCCCCGGCGTGTATCCGTGGACATGAACCAGCCGAAGACCACCCAAACGCCCGCCTCGAAGCTCTCCGACTTCTTCCTCCGCCCGAGCTTCGGCACGCCCACCCGCGCCACGCTCCTGGTCCGCCTCGCCGTCGGCGGGGTATTCCTGTCCTCCGGGCTCATGAAGCTCCTCTTCGAGAACCACGGCCCCGCCCGCTTCGCCAGGATCGGCCTCCCGGCCGCCGCCCAGCTCGCGACCTTCGTCGGCGCCGTCGAGGTCCTCTGCGGCGTCCTCGTCGCCCTGGGCCTCTTCGTCCGCCTGGCGGCGCTGCCGCTCGCGATCGACATGGTCGTCGCGATGGCGGCCACCAAGCTCCCGCTCCTCTTCGGCCCGGGCCCCGAGCCGGTCGCCGCCGTCCCCAAGACCGGCTTCCTGATCTTCGCGTACCAGGCGCGCCTCGACGTCACCATGCTCCTCGGCTGCGCCTTCCTCGTCGCCGTGGGCGCCGGGCTCTGGTCGCTCGACGCGATGCGGTCGCGCCGCCGCTGGGAGGGGCGCCTGATGGACGACCCGCGCTTCCTGAGCGACCGGGTGCCGGTAGCCTGACCCTGCGATCGAGCGCCCCCATGACCTCCCCTGCCCTGCCCTCCCCTCCCCCTACCCCCTCCACTGCGCACGAGACCGACGAGGCGCTCGTCGCCCGGCTCGCCCAGGGGGACCCGCACGCGCTGCGCGTGCTCCACCGTCGCTACGCGGCGTTCGTGTTCACGCTCGCCGCGCGCGTGGTGGACGAGGGCACGGCGGAGGAGGTGGTGCAGGACGTCTTCGTGACGCTCTGGAAGAAGCACGAGGTGTTCGACCCGGCCCGCGGCTCGTTCAAGCGCTGGATCGCCCGCATCGCGAGGAACCACGCCATCAACGCGCGGAGGGGCGCGCCGGCCCCCGGCGCGGTCGGCGACGAGGCGCTCGACGACCTCGCGGCCGACCTGCCCGATCCCGACGAGGCGCAGTGGATCGAGCACCGGCGGGCCGTCGTCCGGGCGGCCGTGGACGCCCTGCCGCAGGCGCAGCGAAAGGCGCTCTCGCTCGCGTACTTCGACGACCTCACCCACGAGCAGATCGCCCGCGCCCTCGACGCGCCCGTCGGCACGACCAAGTCGCGGATCCGCATGGGGCTGAAGCACCTCGGCCCCGTGCTGATCGCCGCGCTCGCGGCGACCGCGGTCCTGGTCGCCTTCGTGTGGCGCGAGGAGCGCGCCGCCCGCAACGAGCGCGCGCTGCGCATGGTCACCGCGAGCGACGTCGTCCCCCTCCGCCTCGGCCCCGCGCCCGGCGCGCCCGCCGACGCGCACGGCAACTACCGCTCGCGCCCCGGCGCCGGCGTCGCCGTCCTGACCACGAACCACCTCCCCCCGCTCGCCGCGGGCGAACGCTACTTCGCCTGGGCCCGCTGGGATCGCGGCTGGCGCCTGCTCGGCCGCGTGGTCGTCGAGGACGACGGCCGATCGCTCCTGGTCGGCGACGTGGGCTCCGAGAAGGAGGCGCCCTTCGAGATCCGCGTGACGCGGGAGCCGTCACCGGGCGACGCGCCGCGGGGGCCGGCCGTGATCCTGTGGTCGCGAGAGCCTCCCAGGTAATACCGCCGCGTCAGAAACGGCGCCGCCTCCCGCGCGCCCTCGCCAGAGGCTTGACCCGACGCCACACCACGACGTGGTCGTGACATCACCCCTTTCAAGGTCACCGAATCACATCGGTGGAGCACCTGCCGAACGCTTCATGAAGCGGACTACTGAGCCACAATCCGCTGGGAGATCCGGAATTAAACCGCCAAGACGCAAAGACGCCAAGGTGCAGGAACGCAAAATTAGGAAGAATCGAGTGATGGCGCTGTCTCTCTTCGTCTTTTTGCTCCTCCGCGTCTTTGCGTCTTGGCGGTTTATTTCTGCTTCTTCGCGTGGAGCTTCCCGATCTGGCTCTGTGACCTTGAAAGGGCTGGGTCGTGACATCCAGAAACCCGAGTAACCTTGGCGAGTGAGGCTGGAAGGGTCAGGGCGGGCAGCACTTCTGAGTGTTGCACGACCATTTCTGCCCGTCGTACCGGCAGACCGACGGGATGTCACAGCCATCTCCGGCGTCGATGGGGGGGCAATCCGTGTCATTGATGCACGTGTCGGCGGCAGTGTGGCAGTAGTAGCCGTAGCCGACCCACCCAGGCACCGGGTACTGGTCGCAGCCCACCGAGGGAGAGCAGAAGCCGCCCGGGCCGCAGTCGGAGTCGAGCACGCAGTTGCCTGCGGAGGCGCAAGTGTTCGCGCTGGTGTCCGAGGCCGACGTGCGGCAGATGCACGGCCCCCCCGAGGGGCAGTCCGAATCGGTGTAACACTCGTCGTACCAGCACCCCCCGTTGTAGACCAGGCCGCCGAACGGGAAACAGCGACCGTCCGGCCCCTGGTTGCACTGCGAGTCCGTCGAGCAGCCCACGGCCTCGCCCGGCGGGTAGGGCTGGGGTTGTGGCCCGGGCGCGCGCTGTGTCGGACAGCAGGAAGGGGCGGCACGGTGGTAGATGGGGACCTCCGCGTCGCCCTCCCACCCGGTCCCGGCTTCGATGTAAGCGGCGGGTGAGCAGGACGGGCCGCTTCCGGCGTCATAAGGCGTGGTTGCCCCGCCCGCGCCGCTCGCCCCGCCTGCGCCGCTCGACGTAACCGCCGAGCTGGAGCTCGTCGACACGCTCGACGCGCTCACCCCGCCTGCACCGCTCGACGTAGTCGCCGAGCTGGAGCTCGTCGACGCGCTCGCCCCACCTGCGCCGCTCGACGTGATCGCCGAGCTGGAGCTCGACGCCCTTGCCCCGCCTGCGCCGCTCGACGCAATCGCCGAGCTGGGGCTCGACGCGCTCGTCGACGCCGCGGACGTCGTGGCCCCCGTCCCACCCCCGGCCACGGTATCGCCGCCGCACCCGGCGTACACGCTCGTGATCGCGAACACCGCGCCGAGGAGACCGAGCACGACAGCAGACAAGGGGCTTCGCATCGGCCGATTGTATGCGTGCGTTCGGGCGCGCGTCCATGACGCGCTCCGCCGGCGCTCACAGGGGCTCGCAGCGCGGCGCGTCCGACGGCCACGAGATGATGCCCTGCGTGCACATCTCGTCGGTGGTGCCGTCGCCCTCCGCCGGCCCGCCCGCGCACGCGGAGCACGCGAGCGCGAAGGCCAGCGCGGGGATCCATCGAGACGGCAGACCACGAGCCGCGCGCACGCTCACCTCCCGCGCAGGGTAGCAGGAGCCGTGCCAGCACGGCGCCTCGCGCGGTCGATCGTCTTCATCAATCCTCCCAGGGTGGAGGCCCACCTCGCTTCGCCCTGCGCTGCATCTTCCGCCGCGCCACCGCCACGCGCCGCAGGTCCCAGCCGAGCGCCTGCGCCTGCTCCTCGCACGTCTCGTAGCCGTCCTTCCACGCCTGGTAGAGCGCGCGCAGGTCGGGGTCGTCGGCGACGTCGTCCCGCACTTGCTCCAGGCGCCGCCCGGAGTCGATCGTCTCGCTCCGGCGGGACGAGGGGGCGACCGGCTCGGGCGCGTCTTCCAGCGCCGCCGCGCGCCTGCGCCGGGCGGATCGGAGCCGGTGGGAGATCACGCTCCGAAGGACGCCGCAGAGGTGCCTCGGGAGCGTCAGATCCTTGCGCCACGTGCGCCCGTCGAGCGCGGCGGCGATGGCGTCCTGCAGCGTGTCCTGCACCTCGTCGACGCTCGGCCGGCGCCCGGACAGGTACCGGAACTGGCGCTCGGTGTAGGCAACCAGCTCGGGTAAGATCTCGAGCAGCTCCGAGGAACGGAGCGCGTCGCCGATGGATCGTGCGGGGGGAGGGTCGATCTCCATGTGCTACCTCGATCGACGCGGGCAGGAGGATCGCTTCTGCGGGTCCGTCTTCTTCATACGGACGAGACGGGAAAGATCTTCCCTTCGAAATCGTGATTTTCGCTCGGTGCCGCGAATCGGATCGGCGCGACACTCGCGGCGATGGAGGCGTCGGGTGTTCCGATCGGGGGGTCGTCGACCCTTCCCGCGGGGCGAGATCTTCTCCTTGGCCCGCAAGATCCGTTGCTCGACCCGAAAGATTCTCTTCTCGACCCGCGAGATCTTCTTCTCGACCCGCGAGATCCGTTGCTCCGCCCGCGGGATCTTCTCCTCGCCGCGCGAGATCTTCCTCTCGACCTCCGGGATCTTCTCCTCGCCGCGCGAGATCTTCTTCTCGACCCGCGAGATCTTCTTCTCGACCCGCGAGATCTTCTTCTCGACCCGCGAGATCTTCTTCTCGACCCGCGAGATTTTCTTCTCGACCCGCGAGATCCCCTTCTCGCCCCAGGGGATCTTCTTCTCGACCCGGCACGAACGCTTCACACCGCGCCAGATCTCTTGCTCGACCCGCCGGATTTTCTTCTCGCGCCGGCAGCAACACTTCTCGCCGGGCGAGATGTCTTGCTCGCGCCGCGAAGTCTTTTGTCGGGCGCGCCGGATCTTCTTCTCGCGCCGGCGGCGTCCCTCCCGGCGTTGACAGGGCCGAAGCGGGGCGGTCTAGTGATCTCGTCCCCGGATGCGCACCTTGGACGACATGCTCGGCTCCCTGGCGAGCGCCATCGTTATGGACGAGGCGCGCCACGAGAACGCGTGGGGCACGTTCCTGCGGGCGAGCGAGGTGGCACGGCGGTTGCCGCTCGTGCACCGGACGTCGGGCTCGGTCCTGGAACGGAAGGCGTCCATGCTGGCGAATTCGCTGTGAAGATGGCCGACTACGAGATTGTTGGCGCCATGGTGGCGCCACATGGCAAGGCCGCTTTCGACGCCGCGCCCGTGGTCGCAAGGCGGCGTGGGGAACCCGGGACGTACCTCCAGGTTCGCGCATACGTCGAGCCGGACGGCGTGAAGGGGAACACGCTCGACGAGGACGACTGGAAGGGGTTGCTGAGATCCGGACAGGCGATCGCCGTCCCACCCGCAGTGCTCGTTAGCGGCGTCGTGTTCTGGGTGCTGCGCCCCGTGTTCGAGAGCCGAGATGGCGCAATCTCCGAACTGAGGATGCGCGGCGCACTGCGTCACGACGTAGAACGACTCCCCGACGGGAGCTTTGGCTGCCTCGTGTGCCAGCCCGAGGTGGTCGGGCTCCGCGATCAGTGGGCGGAGGCGGCGACCGTGGAAGCGCTCTCTTGGGCCAGGACCGGCCGATGGGAGCACGCGCGCACGACGGCCTCCCGCGCCTTCGTGCTGGAGAGCGCGATGAGTCCGGCGCGGGTGGCGATGCTCTCGCTGGCGCACGAGCGGTGCGGCAACGCCGTTGGCGCCCAGGGCTACGTCCAGATGGCGCAGAACTCGTTCGGGGACGCCTTTGCGCAGCGCGTCCTCGACTGGCGTGCCGACCTGGAGCGGCAACTCGAGGAATAGGTGCCGCCGTCGGGTGTGCGTCCGACGCTCCCGGCGGGGGTCCACCTCACGAGCACACGCACCGTGGAAGCCGGTTGCCGGCGCTTGCAGGCGAAGAAGCGGGAGGTGTTGGGCGGGGAGGGTACCGACCACCCGACCTTTGTCGGGCAAAGCGGATCCACTTTTGTCGAGCCCAGCGACGCTTTCTCACGGCATCGCGTGCCAGTCGAACGTGTACTCGTTGACCTCGCGGCGACCGCCGGTCTTCCCTTTGCGGTCCGCGAGGCTGATCGTCACGGTCATTCGGGCGCGGTGGGGCCGCAGGGTCCTCGTCTCGGTCTCGATCTCCATGCGTGTCTCCTTCAGCCGTACGCCTGCGGGCTGCGATCAAGACGTCCTTCGTGAACGGGTTACCATCCTCACCGCCGTCGCAGGTCGTGGCCCCTGACTCCCTGGATGCTCGACCGCATACGCGCCGACAAGCCCACGGCCGACACCTCGATCTCCCCGACCGACCGCGCCGTGACCTGGCACAACCTCGGCACCGCGCACGAACGCCTCGGGGAGCGCGACGCGGCGCTCGCCGCGTTCAACCAAGCCCTCGCGCTCGACGCCAACCTCGCCGCCGCGCGCGAAGGGATTCGAGCGCCTGCGCGCCCCCGCCAAACCCTCGCCTTCCTGACGCGAAGGTCGCGCCGGAAAAAATATTTCGAGCCCGTGACCGGAGGTCGGGGGACCCGGGGTCACTACCCATAGAAGGGCAGACGATTGAGGAAAGCGCCGCGTGCACCGGCGCGGACGGAGACGCGCCTGCCCACATCCGTGGCGCGGCGGGACCGCGGGGCTACGTGCCTCCGCGGAGCCGTCGCGCCGGGGACCAACCCCGGGCGCCGCAGCGCCCAAGAGCAGAGGAGAAAGGAGGCAGTGACCATGAACAATGCGAACAAGACCGCAGTCAACGCGGTCGCGACGATCAAGAAGAAGACCAACACCGACGTCCTCCGGGTGGCGGTGACGCACGAGATCACCCAGGCCATGCCGCAGAGCCCCAACTGGAGCACTGCGACGGACGTCCAGTCGTCCGTCAAGACCTGGGGCGCCGGCGCCGATGCCCTCGACGCCAACGCCAAGGTGATCGCCAACCTCCGCGCGCAGCTCAAGGCCGCCGAAGCGAAGCAGCTCACGCTCCGGCGGGACTGGACGGCCGCGAAGAAGCAGGTGCTCACCAACGTGACGGTCTTCTGCGGCGGGTCCGCGGACATGGTGAAGACGTTCTACGTCGACGTCATCACGCGGACGAGGCTGGGCATCCTCCCGGCCCCGACCAACCTCACCGTGAACCCGGGCAAGGTGCCCGGTGAGGTGGTGTCGATGTGGGACAAGGGCGTCGCCGGTCATGGGTTCCTCGTGCAGCACGCGACGGATTCCCACGAACACGACGACGGTCTCCGCGTCCATCCCGTCGACGAAGCCGAAGTTCACGCTCGACGGCATGCCGCAGGGCGCGAACGTGAGCATCCGCGTCGCGGCCATCGATCCGGCGTCGCCCACGGGCATGAGCCCCTGGACTACGTGGATTGTCGGCAACGCGCGCTGACGGCGCGAGCATGACAGGGTGAGGCGCGGGTCCCCTTTGAGCACCCGCGCAGGGCAGGCGCCCGAGCGCCAGCGGGCCCCCGCCCCGGAGACCTCGATCCGGGGCGGGGGTTTTCCTTTTGTGCGGTGAGATCAGTAGCGAGAGGGGTTGTCGACGTCGATGTGGCAAACCTCGGCCGCGTTCGGTCGGCTGAGGTGGCGGCCCGACGCGCTCGTCGCCGTACGGCTGAGCTGCATGCCTCCCCGGGCGGGGGCTTTCCTTTCGTGTGGTCAGAACCCGTGGTGCGCGCGTGGAAGGGGACGGGAAGCACCGGGGCGACGCGGGCGGTCATGGCGACAGGGTGACAACGCGCCGACGAGCCCCTCATTCCTCGCGCGCCTCCAGCAGCAAGCGCGACAGGGCGGCGACCACCTTCTCGACGAGCATCCCGTGGGCCAGGAAGAGCGCCACGCTCTCCTCCGAGCGCAGCACCGCCTCGACCCTGGGGCGCCCGCCCTCGTCCTGCCCCCAGCGGAAGCCCGCGAGATTGTCGAGCGCGATGGCGGTGCGCTTCGGCGGGAGCGGGAAGCGACGCGTCTCCACGACGAGCAGACGGTGCCCGCGATTGACCGTGACCACCGCGCGCATCCCGAGGACGAAGAGCCCGAAGAGCGCGGCAGCCAGGCCGCCGATGGGCATGAACAGGTACGTGAGGCGCGACCCGAACGACACCGTGAGCCGCTCGTGGTCGCCGTGGACGAACGCATCGAGCTGCGCGGCCGCCTGGCGCTGCTCGTCCTTCGCGACGTTGAGCCCGTGCGTCAGCGGCACGATGGTGCCGTCCTCCGTCACGACCTCGATCCACGCGTCCCCGCGCGTCCCGTCCGTCACGCCGGCGAGGCACGCGGGCCGCGTCGCGGAGCGTACGCTCCTGCACGACCGACCCGACGAGGGTCTCCTCGCGCGGGGGAAGTATTACAAGCGACGCGCGAGCGCAGGGAATCCAGCACGCGAAAAAACGTGCCAAAAGGTGCGCCGCGGGTGACCGAGGCTGGTCCTGCCGGATGCGCTCCAGGTACGTCTGCCTCGCCGGCTCCGCGCGCCTGGCCACGTCGGTCCAGGTCAAAGAAAGGCGCCCGAGGCATCGACATCGTGCCGTCGCCGCCGAAAGAAACGCGTGAGTCGCCACCGACGCGGGCCGCAGAGCGCAGGCTCACGCGCATCTGCGCGCTCGAAGCGGAACAGGAACTCGAGAAGCAGGAGAGGACCATGACGCATCTGTACAACACCGTTTCTCTGCTCGTCCTCGCGGGCGCCACGTGCTTTGCAGCCATCGGGTGCGTGGCGGCGTCCGGCGAGGGGGACGACGCGACCGACACCACGCAGCAGGCGCAGACCGCCGGGCTGGACTTCTCCAAGATGCCCGCCCAGGGCTTGTCCAAGATGCCCGCTCAGGACCTGTCCAAGGCGCCGCCCGCCCAGGGCTTCGAGAAGACGCCGGCGCAGGGCTTCGAGAAGACGCCGGCGCAGGGCTTCGAGAAGACGCCCGCCCAGGGCTTCGAGAAGACGCCGGCGCAGGGCTTCGAGAAGACGCCCGTCGGCGGGCAGGGCACCGCGCTGCCCGCGGTGGACCTGTCCAAGTCGCCCGCAGGCGGGCAGGGCGGCATCGCGATGCCCGCGGTGGACCTGTCCAAGTTGCCCGCAGGCGGGCAGGGCGGCATCGGCGCCGCGCCCGCGGTGGACCTGTCCAAGTCGCCCGCAGGCGGGCAGGGCGGCATCGGCGCCGCGCCCGCGGTGGACCTGTCCAAGTCCCCGGGCTTCGCCAAGTCCCCCGACCTGTCCCAGGGCGCCGGGGGCTTCGGCAAGATGTGACGATGATCACGCCGCGCAGGTGAGCGCGCGTGAGATTGCCAGACTGCGATCGCCAGAGCGCGGGCGCCTCCGGCGCCCGGGCCTCCGGCGACGCTCGCGGGGCGCGACGCCCTCGTACGATGAGCGCTGGAGAAGACATGCACCGTTGTCGACGCTGGATGTGGTTCTGCTCTCTCGTGTGGAGCGCGCGCGCCGTCTGCGGGTGCGGGGCGGGCGACGCTCCGTACCCTGGCCCGGAGCGGCTGGGCGACGCGAGCGAAGAGTTCCAGATCGAGCCCGCCGACCGACCCGAAGCGCTGTACAACGGCGCCTCGCGTCTCCTCGCGGACGTCATCGACGCGAGTGACGTCGGGCAGGAGTACGGCGTACCGGACGCCAGGGTGCCTTACGCGGACACCTACTGGCCGTTCGTCAACGGGGGCGTGGACGCGCGCTGGAACCCCCGCGGATCGACCCGCGTACGCCCCTCGAAAAGTACATGCTGCTCACCAATCCGCAGCAGATCGAGGACGCCAAGCTCTGGGAGTTCTTCCACCATGGCCCGGGAGAGCCCGGCGTGCAGCCCTGGCACGGTCACTGTCCGGGCTGGGCGGCGGCGGCGATCCGGAACACGCCGGTGCTCCACCCGGTGCTCGCCCGCCCCGACGGCCGGGGCGGCATCACCGGGTGTCGCGAGGGGGAGACCGGGTGTATCCGCTTCGAGATCGGCGACGTGAACGCGCTGATGGCCGAGGCCTACCTCGACGGCCCGCACAGCCGGATCGGATCGGTCTGCCAGGTCCCGTCCTTCATGATCCCGCGCGACGCGTACGGCCGCGTCCTCCGGGCGGGCTGCGACGGCGTGAACGCCGGCTCCTTCCTCGTCGTCCTCTCCAACCTCCTCAAGCGGCATCACCAGCCGTTCGCGATCGACCTCCAGAAGCCCGAGCACACGGAGGAGATCTGGAACCAGCCGGCGTATCGTTACCACATCTACGCCTATCACCCGATCACCGCCTCGGAGGCCGCGAACCTCGTCGCGCACGGTTCGGCGAGGGGGCCCGCCTCCGGGTTCCCGTGGGACCCCGCCGCGAGGGGGTTCGCGTTCGCCGACGTGGGCCTCTGGTTCGTCGGCGAGAAGGGCCCCAACGTCGTGGTCGTGCCGGGCACCGCCTCCACCTACGAGCTGCGCGTCTCGAGCGTGATCGAGCTGGACCGCGATCCATCGGATCCGAGCGCGTCGATCATCGGGGGCGAGTACCTCGACATGCCCGCCTCGCAGGCGAACCGCCTGCGCGTCACCCCGTTCATGTGGATGAGCTGGGGCGCCGGCCCGGAGTCCCTGCCGGTGGGCGTCGGCGGCGATCACCACAACCCCTTCGTCCGCCCCAGCCTCGTCCAGCGGCTCGTCATGCTCGGGCAGGGGTAGCCGAGGCTACTCGTTCCAGGGCAGATCCACGACGAACGTCGAGCCGGCGCCGGGCCGGCTCGTGACCCCGATCGAGCCGCCGTGCGCCTCGGTGATGTTCCGCGCGATGTAGAGCCCGAGGCCGAGGCCGCCGTAGTTGCGCGGGGAGACGGCGCGCTCGAAGATCGAGAAGATCCGCTCGCGCTGATCGTCGGCGATCGACGATGCCGTGACAACACCGAGCGTGCCGGCCCGCGAGGCCACGCTGCCGCCGCGCGCCGCGGGTCCGCTGAATGTAGACGAGCTTACTGGAAAGCTGTGCAGGTGGCGGAGTTGCCAAAACCCGAAATGTGGGGGCTCCAAATGTCCCAAGCCGTCTCGGGCATCCCCCTACCCGGAAATAAGGAGCGACGAGGGATCCAGACTTGTACGCTCGTCCGCCGCGGACGCGGGTGAGCGGAGGACGCATGCAAGAGCTGCGAACGAACGGGACGAACGGGCGTACCAGCCACAAGAACGGCAAGTCGAGCCGCCCCAAACGGGCACAGCCGTCCCGGGAGGCTCGACGAGCGGATGCTCCTGCTCGCCCTGACCGCCCTGAAGAAGGGCGATTTCTCCGTGCGGCTTCCGATCGAGTGGGAGGGGCTCGACGGGAAGATCGCCGAGACCTTCAACGACGTCGTCGAGCTGAACCAGAAGATCACCCGCGAGTTCGAGCGGGTGAGCCGGGTCGTCGGCAAGGAGGGCAAGATCGCCGAGCGCGCCTCCATCGGCCACGTGGACGGCGCATGGGCCGACGAGATCGCATCGGTCAACAACCTGGTCGGCGACCTGGTGCACCCGACCAGCGAGACCGCGCGCGTCATCGGCGCCGTCGCGAAGGGCGACCTCTCCCAGACCATGGCGCAAGAGCTCGCGGGCAGGCCCCTCGAGGGCGAGTTCTTGCGCACCGCGAAGACGGTCAACACGATGGTCGACCAGCTCCGCTCCTTCGCGTCCGAAGTGACGCGCGTCGCGCGCGAGGTCGGCACCGAGGGCAAGCTCGGCGGGCAGGCCGACGTGCGCGGCGTCGCCGGGACGTGGAAGGATCTGACCGACTCCGTCAACTCGATGGCAGGCAACCTGACGGCGCAGGTGCGCAACATCGCCGCCGTCACCACCGCCGTCGCCAACGGCGACCTCTCCAAGAAGATCACCGTCGACGTCCGCGGCGAGATCCTGGAGCTCAAGGACACCATCAACACGATGGTCGACCAGCTCCGCTCCTTCGCGTCCGAAGTGACGCGCGTCGCGCGCGAGGTAGGTACCGAGGGCAAGCTCGGCGGGCAGGCCAGCGTCCCCGGCGTCGCCGGGACGTGGAAGGACCTGACCGACTCCGTCAACTCGATGGCAGGCAACCTGACCTCCCAGGTGCGCAACATCGCCGCCGTCACCACCGCCGTCGCCAACGGCGACCTCTCCAAGAAGATCACCGTCGACGTCAAGGGCGAGATCCTGGAGCTGAAGGACACCATCAACACGATGGTCGACCAGCTCCGCTCCTTCGCGTCCGAGGTGACGCGCGTCGCGCGCGAGGTCGGCACCGAGGGCAAGCTCGGCGGGCAGGCCGACGTGCGCGGCGTCGCCGGGACGTGGAAGGACCTGACCGATTCCGTCAACTCGATGGCAGGCAACCTGACCTCCCAGGTGCGCAACATCGCCGCCGTCACCACCGCCGTCGCCAACGGCGACCTCTCCAAGAAGATCACCGTCGACGTCAAGGGCGAGATCCTCGAGCTGAAGAACACCATCAACACGATGGTCGAGCAGCTCGGCTCGTTCGCGGCCGAGGTGACGCGCGTCGCGCGCGAGGTCGGCACCGAGGGCAAGCTCGGCGGGCAGGCCATCGTCCCCGGCGTCGCCGGGACGTGGAAGGACCTGACCGACAACGTCAACTCGATGGCAGGCAACCTGACCTCCCAGGTGCGCAACATCGCCGCCGTCACCACCGCCGTCGCCAAGGGCGACCTGGGGAAGAAGATCACCGTCGACGTCAAGGGCGAGATCCTGGAGCTGAAGAACACCATCAACACGATGGTCGATCAGCTCAGCTCCTTCGCGGTCGAGGTGACGCGCGTCGCGCGCGAGGTCGGCACCGAGGGCAAGCTCGGCGGGCAGGCCAGCGTCCCCGGCGTCGCCGGGACGTGGAAGGACCTGACCGACAACGTCAACTCGATGGCGTCGAACCTGACGGCGCAGGTCCGCAACATCGCCGCCGTCACCACCGCAGTCGCCAACGGCGACCTCTCCAAGAAGATCACCGTCGACGTCCGCGGCGAGATCCTGGAGCTCAAGGACACCATCAACACGATGGTCGACCAGCTCCGCTCCTTCGCGTCGGAGGTGACGCGCGTCGCGCGCGAGGTCGGCACCGAGGGCAAGCTCGGCGGGCAGGCCAGCGTCCCCGGCGTCGCCGGGACGTGGAAGGACCTGACCGACTCCGTCAACTCGATGGCCGGCAACCTGACGGCGCAGGTCCGCAACATCGCGGGCGTCACGACCGCCGTCGCCAACGGCGACCTCTCGAAGAAGATCACCGTCGACGTCCGCGGGGAGATCCTGGAGCTCAAGGACACCATCAACACGATGGTCGTGCAGCTCAACTCGTTCGCGTCCGAGGTGACGCGCGTCGCGCGCGAGGTCGGCACCGAGGGCAAGCTCGGCGGGCAGGCGGAGGTGAAGGGCGTCTCCGGCGTCTGGAAGGACCTGACCGACAACGTCAACTTCATGGCGAACAACCTGACGAACCAGGTGCGCGGCATCGCGAAGGTCGTCACGGCGGTCGCCAACGGCGACCTCAAGCGCAAGCTCGCCGTGGACGCGCGCGGCGAGATCGCGGCGCTCGCCGACACCATCAACGGGATGATCGAGACGCTCGCGACGTTCGCCGATCAGGTGACCGGCGTCGCGCGCGAGGTCGGCGTCGAGGGCAAGCTCGGCGGGCAGGCCAGCGTGCCCGGCGCGGCCGGGACGTGGAAGGACCTGACCGACAACGTGAACCAGCTCGCCGCCAACCTGACGACGCAGGTGCGCGCGATCGCCGAGGTGGCCACCGCCGTGACCAAGGGCGACCTCACCCGGTCGATCAAGGTCGAGGCGCAGGGCGAGGTCGCGGCGCTCAAGGACACCATCAACGAGATGATCCGCAACCTCAAGGAGACGACGCAGAAGAACAGCGAGCAGGACTGGCTCAAGGGCAACCTGGCGAAGTTCTCCCGTCTCCTCCAGGGGCAGAAGGATCTGCTCACCGTCGGCAGGCTCATCCTCTCCGAGCTCGCGCCCGTCGTCAGCGCGCAGCAGGGCGTCTTCTACACGATGGATGCGTCGAAGGACGAGCCGGTGCTCAAGCTCCTCGCGAGCTACGCGTACAAGCAGCGCAAGAACATCGACAACCAGTTCAAGCTGGGCGAGGGCCTCGTCGGCCAGTGCGCGCTCGAGCGGCAGAAGATCCTCCTCGTCGCGGCGCCGCCCGACTACATCACCATCACGAGCGGGCTGGGGGAGGCGCCGCCCGTCAACATCATCGTCATGCCCGTGCTCTTCGAGGGGCAGGTGAAGGCGGTGATCGAGCTCGCCAGCTTCGAGCGGTTCACGCCGACGCACCAGACGTTCCTCGATCAGCTCACGGAGTCGATCGGGATCGTGCTCAACACCATCGAGGCCAACACGAGGACGGAGGACCTGCTCAAGCAGTCCCAGTCGCTCGCCCGCGAGCTCCAGAGCCAGCAGGAGGAGCTGCAGCAGACGAACGCGGAGCTGGGCGACAAGGCCCGGCTGCTCGCCGACCAGAACGTCGAGGTCGAGCGCAAGAACCGCGAGGTCGAGCAGGCGCGCCAGGCGCTCGAGGAGAAGGCGCGGCAGCTCGCGCTCACCTCGAAGTACAAGTCCGAGTTCCTCGCGAACATGTCGCACGAGCTGCGCACGCCGCTGAACAGCCTCCTCATCCTCTCCGACCAGCTCTCCCGCAACGTCGACGGCAACCTCACGCCGCGGCAGGTCGAGTTCTCCCGCACCATCCACGACTCGGGCAACGACCTGCTCGCGCTCATCAACGACATCCTCGACCTGTCCAAGATCGAGAGCGGCACCGTGGTGGTCGACGTCGGCGAGTACGCGTTCGCCGACCTCTTCGAGTACGTGGAGCGCACGTTCCGCCACGTCGCCGAGAGCAAGAGGCTGGAGTTCGAGCTCGACTTCTCGCGCGCCCTGCCGCGCGCGATCCACACGGACGCCAAGCGCCTCCAGCAGGTGCTCAAGAACCTGCTCTCCAACGCCTTCAAGTTCACCGAGCGCGGCAAGGTCGCGCTCGAGGTCGCGCTCGTCAACGGCGGGTGGAACCCGGAGAACGAGGTCCTCGGGCGCGCCGGCTCGGCGATCGCGCTCAGCGTCCGCGACACCGGCATCGGCATCCAGCCGGACAAGCAGCAGATCATCTTCGAGGCGTTCCAGCAGGCGGACGGCAGCACCAGCCGCAAGTACGGCGGCACCGGCCTCGGCCTCGCGATCAGCCGCGAGATCGCCCGCATGCTCGGCGGCGAGATCAAGCTGAGCAGCGTGCCGAGCCAGGGCAGCGTCTTCACGCTCTACCTGCCCCAGGTGTACGCCCCGGTCCGCGTCGCGCGGAAGAAGGACGTCGCGCCCGCGCCGCAGCAGCCCCAGCCCCTCGCGCTGCAGGAACCCGGCAAGCCCCCGCCGCAGGCGCCTTCACCCGAGGAGGTCCTGCGCCTCCCCGAGACCGCGCCCGTCGTCACGGCCGCGACCGCCCTCGACGACAGCACGCACATCCGGCCGGGTGATCGCGTGCTCCTCATCATCGAGAACGACGTAGGCTTCGCCCGCTTCCTCCTCGACGTCGCGCACGATCACGGCTTCAAGGCGGTGATCTCCCACCGGGGCGGCACGGGGCTGCTCCTCTCGCGAGACCTCTCCCCCGCGGCCATCACCCTCGACATCAACCTCCCGGACATCGACGGCTGGCGCGTCCTCGACCGGCTGAAGCACGACTTGACGCTGCGGCACGTGCCCGTCCAGGTGATCACGAGCGAGGAGGAGCGCGCGCGCGCCCTCCGCCTGGGCGCCAAGCGCGTGCTCCACAAGCCCCTCAGGACCAGGGACGCGCTCGACGAGACCTTCGCCCAGCTCGAGCGCTTCGTCACGGCCCGGCAGCGGCGCGTCCTGATCGTGGAGCCCGACGAGGCCATGCGCGCGGACCTCTCCGCGCTGATCGGCGGCGACGACATCGTGATCCAGGCGGAGGCCACGGGCAGCGGCGCGCTCACCGCGCTCGGACGCGGGCGCTTCGACCTCGCCGTGCTCGGCCTCGAGCTCGCGGACATGCGCGCCCTGCAGCTCATCGACAGCGTGGCCAAGGACGCGGATCTCGTGGACCTGCCCCTCCTCGTCTACGCGCCCGGCACGATCGCCTCCGCCGACGAGGCGCCCCTCGCCCGCCTGGCCCAGAGCATCGTGCTCAAGCACGTGCGCTCGCGCGAGCGGCTCTTCGACGACTCCGCCCTCTTCCTCCACCGCCCCGTCTCCAAGCTGCCGGAGGACAAGCGCCAGATCGTCGAGCAGCTCCACCAGTCGGCCGAGGTGCTCGCGGGCAAGCGCGTGCTGATCGTCGACGACGACATCCGCAACATCTTCGCGCTCGCGACCATCCTCGACGGGCACGGGATGAAGGTGATCTCCGCCGAGACGGGCCGGGCGGCCATCGAGCTGCTCGGTGAGACGCCCGACGTCGACGTCGTCCTGATGGACATCATGATGCCCGAGATGGACGGCTATGATACGATGCGCAACATCCGCAAGATGGGTGCCTTCCAGTCGCTTCCCATCATCGCCGTGACGGCGAAGGCGATGAAGGGAGACCGCGAGAAGTGCTTCGAGGCCGGTGCGACGGACTACATCTCCAAGCCCGTCGACCCCGAGCAGCTCATCGGAATGCTGCGCGTCTGGCTCCACCGCTGACCATGGCCACCGCTGACGCACGGGAGGAGAGGGGACCGGCGCGATGAGCCAAGAGCGACCCAAGGTAGACGTCCTCGTCGTCGACGATCGACCCGAGCAGCTCCTCGCGATCCAGGCCATCCTGGAGCCGCTCGGCGAGAACGTCGTTGCGGTGCGATCCGGGCGCGAGGCGCTGCGCCAGATCCTCTGGAGGTCGTCCACCGGCGGCATCTTCATCCAGGAGCCCGGGCAGACGCGCGAGGCGTTCGCGCTCATCCTCCTGGACATCAACATGCCCGGGCTCGACGGGTTCGAGACGGCGGAGCTGATCCGGTCTCACCGGTCGTCGCGGGAGACGCCCATCATCTTCCTGACCGCGGCGGGCGACGATCTCCACGTGGACCGGAGCTACGCGCTCGGCGCGGTCGACTACATCATGACGCCGGTCGTGCCCGACGTGCTGCGGAGCAAGGTCCGGGTGTTCGCCGATCTGTACCGCAAGACCATGGAGATCGAGCGCCAGCGACAGCGCCTGGAGCTGGAGGCCACGCGGCTGCACCGGCTGACGGAGGCCTCGATCGCGATCAACTCCGTGCTCACGATAGACGGCATCCTCCAGGCCATCACGGAGGCGGCGCGCCGGGTCACCCGCGCGGAGGAGGCCGTGACGATGCTGGAGCTCAACGCCGGCGCGTCGCACGAGTCCGCGTCGTTCTCCGACACGCACGCCGCCTTCCGCGGGCGCCCCCCGGTCCTCTGCGCGAGCGCCCTCTTCACGCTCGCCTGCCCCTCGGGCACCGCCGTCCGGCTCACGCAGCGCGAGGTCGAGGCCCGGCCGGAGCTCCATCGCGCGTGCGCCGCGCTCTTCGGCCCGCAGCGCAGCGGCCTCCTCGCCACCCCGCTCACGGAGGGCGACGGGCAGCTCATCGGGCTCATCCAGCTCTCCGACAAGCAGGAGGGCGAGTTCACCGAGGGCGATCAGGACGGGCTGATCCAGCTCGCGCAGCTCGGCTCCATCGCCATCCAGAACTGCCTGCACGCCGAGGCGCGCGAGGCGAACCGGCTGAAGGACGAGTTCCTCGCCACGCTGTCGCACGAGCTCCGCACGCCGCTCAACGCGATCCTCGGCTGGACCCGCCTGCTCCGCAACGGGCCCAGCGACCCGGCCCGCATAGCCCGCGGCCTCGAGGTCATCGAGCGAAACGTCGGCGTACAGACCGCGCTGATCGAGGACCTCCTCGACGTCTCCCGGATCGCCGCCGGCAAGCTGCGCCTCGAGAAGAGGCCGCTCGACGTCGGCCCCATCGTCGAGGCCGCCCTCGACGCCGTGCGCCCCACCGCGGAGGCGAAGGGCGTCGTCCTCCACGCGTCGCTCGACCCGAACGTCGGGCGCACCCTCGGCGACGGCGAGCGCCTCCAGCAGGTCGCGTTCAACCTCGTCGGCAACGCCGTCAAGTTCACGTCCAGCGGCGGCCGCGTGGACATCCGCGTGCAGCGGTGGAGGGACGAGGTCGAGCTCGTCGTGGCCGACACGGGCGTCGGGATCAGCCCCGAGTTCCTGCCCTTCGTCTTCGAGCGGTTCCGCCAGGCCGACAGCTCCGCGACCCGCGCGAAGACGGGCCTGGGCCTGGGCCTCGCGCTGGTGCGCGACCTCGTCGAGCTCCACGGCGGCTCGGTGCGCGCCGAGAGCCCGGGCCAGGGCCTCGGCGCCACCTTCACCGTCCGGCTGAAGGCAGTGCCCACGGGCGCGCGCGTACCGGCGGTGATCAACGAGGGGCCCGCGCCCGTGTCCCGCGTCGAATGCGAGGGGGCGCCGGTGAGCGGCGTGCAGGCACTCGCGGGGCTGCGCGTCCTCGTGGTGGACGACGACGACGACGCGCGCGAGCTGCTCCGCGAGGTGCTCTCCCAGCACCGGGCGGACGTGTGGACCGCGAGCTCCGCGCGCGAGGCGCTCGCCGCGATGGAGGCGGCGAAGCCGCACGTGCTGGTCAGCGACATCGCGATGAAGGGCGAGGACGGCTACGAGCTCATCCGCCGCGTGCGCGTCCGCCCCCCGCACGAAGGCGGCGGGGTCCCCGCGCTGGCGCTCACCGCCTTCGCCCGGTCGGAGGATCGCCTGCGCGCGCTCGAGGCGGGCTTCCAGATGCACGCGGCGAAGCCCATCGAGCCGACGGAGCTGATCGCCGCCGTGGCCAGCCTCGCGGGCAACGCGCTCGCGAGCGGCGTGCTCGCGCGCTGAGCGCTCCCAGGGCGCCGAGGCGATCGGGCTCACGGGCCTCGCCCTGCTTCCGTGGCTGAGGCGATCGCGCCGGCGTCGGGCAGGGGCCGCGTAGCCGAGGCACGAAGGACACGGGCGGAGAGAACGCAAAACCTTGGTGTCGCCGGCACCTCGGCGGGTCATTCTCCCGCGACATGAACCGGATCCGGTCGCTCGCCCTCGCCCTGCTCGCCACCGCGCTCGCCGGCGGCTGCGTGAGCACCATCCACAACAGCGGCTCGGGCAGCGCCGGCGCCACCGGCGGCACCGGCGGCGCGTCCCCGGACGCGGGCTCGACGGGCGGCGGCGACGCCGGCACGCCGCCTCCCGTCGTGCAACCCTCCGCGGCCGTGAAGTGGCCCGGCCAGATGGTGCTCGACGGCAGCAGCCTGGTCCTGACGAGCCTCGATCGGGACACCGGCCTCGGCTCCCTGGTCCGCGTGACGCTCGGCTCCTGGCACACGACGACGCTCGCCGGCGGCACGCCGGGGACGAGCGTCGGCCAGGCGCTCGCCGCCGACGCGCAGCGCTTCTACTACTTCGCGGCCGACGCGCTCGGCAACGCGGCGGTCTACGCGCTCCCCCGCGCGGGCGGCGCACCCACCAAGAAATCGCCGACGTGGGCACCCCGGTGGGCGACGCCGGGACCGCGGTCCAGGTCTCCTCGTCCGTCGCGATCGCCGTCGACGAGAGCCGCGTGTACTGGACCGAGCTGGGCGCGGACCCGAGCCAGCCCGGCGGCTCGGTGATGGCGGCGCCAATCGCCGGGGGCCCGGCGGTGACGCTCGCATCCATCGACTCGCCCGAGGTGCCCTCGGGCGGCCTCGCGGTGGACGCCACCTCGCTCTACTGGACCACCAACACCTTCCAGGAGACGCTCCTCGGGTCGGTCTACGCGATGCCCCTCGCCGGAGGCGCGCCCGCCCGGCTGCTCACGGACGTGACGCCCATCCAGGTCACGTCGGACGGCGCCTTCGTCTACGTGCTCGACCAGGGGACGAACGAGGGTGACTGCGCGCTGAACAGCGGCGGGCTGACGCGGGTCCCGCTCGACGGCGGGACGGCGGTCTCGTTGAACGACCAGCTCTACGGGGCGAGCGCGTTCGCGATCGGGGGCGGCAAGGCGTACATCGCCGCCGGCGCGAGCTGCGGCGGCGCGCCCCCGCAGGGAACCCTGTCGAGCCTGCCGCTCGTGCCCGGCGCCTCGCTCACCACGCTCGCGACCGGGGCGTGGCAGCCGATCACCGTCGTGGTGGACGGGGCGGACGTCTACGCCTCGGAGGATAGCTGGCCGAAGACCTTTCCCAGCGATCCCGGCCAGCCCTACGCTGGCGGGATCGTGCACGTCACCCCGTGACGCGTGTGGGCCGCGCGCCACGGCGCATGGCGCCTGCGCCGCGCCGCCCGCCGCAAAAGCCCGCGCCTTCGGGCCTCTCCACGCTGGCCGTGCGCTTGCTTGGTCGAGCCCGCATGAGCTCCCGACGCTACCTCCCTCTCGTCGCCTTCCTCGCCGCCTGCGGGACGGCCGCGTCCCCTGCGGACGCCCCTGCCCCCTCCGCCGCCGAGAGCACGGCCGCCCGGACGCCGCTCGGATCCATCGCACCCCCTCCCCCCAGCGCGCCCCCGACGACGCCCGCGCCGCGCCCTGTCGCGTCCGCGTTCGGCGCGCTGGTCGGCTCGCTCTCGGAGCCGAACGGGCCCTTCTTCTCCGACAACATCATCTCCAACGAGACCTCGTACCTCCAGATCGCGGCGCCGCTCGCCAGGGCCGCGGCGCCGGGCGGCGCGTACATCGGCGTCGGCCCGGAGCAGAACTTCACGTACATCGCGCTGACGCGGCCCAAGGTGGCGTTCATCCTCGACATCCGCCGCCAGAACCTGGTCGAGCAGCTCCTCTACAAGGCCATCTTCGCCACGGCCGAGACGCGCTCGCACTTCCTCGCGCTCCTCGTGGGCCGGCCCTGGGACAGGGCCTCCGACCCGGGCCCCTCGGCCTCGATCGAGGCGGTGATCGCCCACGTCGAGAAGAGCCCGCCGGACGAGGCCGCGTTCGCCGCCAGCCACGCGCGCCTCCGGGCCGGCATCGAGCGCGATCTGCGGCTCGACGCCGAGGACAAGAAGACGCTCGAGGTCACGCACCGCGCCTTCTTCAAGGGCCAGCTCGACGTGCGCTTCGAGCTCAAGCCCCCCTCGGGCCGCCATTACCCGACGCTGCGCGAGCTGCTCGAAGAGAAGGATCCGGAGGGCGTGGCGCGCGGCTTCCTCGCCTCGGAGGAGGCGTTCCGCTTCGTCCAGGCGATGGAGAAGGAGGGCCGGATCGTGCCCGTGGTCGGCGACTTCGCCGGCGACAGGGCCATGCCGGGGATCGCCGCGTACCTCGCCCGCGAAAAGCTCACCGTGAGCGCCTTCTACACGTCGAACGTGGAGCAGTACCTCCTCGAGCCCAAGGTCTGGACCAAGTGGGCGCGCAACGTCGCCGCGCTCCCGACCGACGAGAAGAGCCTCTTCATCCGGGCGTACCTGGACCAGGGCCGGCGCCACCCGAGGGAGCTCTCGGGCCACCGCACGGCGACCGTGCTCCAGCGCATCGCCGACTTCGAGGATCGCCAGGCGAAGAAGCCCTTCACCTCGTTCTGGGACATCACGACGGAGCGGCTCTTCGCCGGGGGATGAGCCACCTGGTCAGCTGCGCATGCCCGGCGCTTCGTGCCCGCTCTGCGCCACGTACTCCACGTACCCACCGCCGTACACCCTCGGCCCCTCGGGCAGGAGCTCGAGCACCCGGTTGGAGAGCGCCGAGAGGAAGGCCCGGTCGTGGGAGACGAAGAGCATCGTCCCCTCGAAGCCGCGGAGCGCGCGCACGAGCATCTCCTTCGTGGCCATGTCGAGGTGGTTCGTCGGCTCGTCGAGCACGAGGAAGTTCGGCGGGTCGTAGAGCATCTTGGCGAGCACGAGGCGCGCCTTCTCTCCGCCCGAGAGGACGCGGCAGGGCTTGTCGATGTCGTCGCCGGAGAAGCCGAAGACGCCGGCGAGGGTGCGCAGCGCGCCGATGCTCGCCTCGGGGAAGGCGCCCACGATCTCGTCCCAGACGGTGTTCGTGGGCGAGAGGATCTCCATGGCGTGCTGCGCGAAGTAGCCGAGCTTCACGCTCGCCCCGAGGGTGACGGCCCCCCCGTCGGGGGCGCTCTGCCCGGCGGCGAGCTTGAGCAGCGTCGACTTGCCGGCGCCGTTCACGCCCATCACGCACCAGCGCTCGCGGCGCCGGACCAGGAGATCGAGGCCCTCGTAGATCACCCGATCGCCGTACGCCTTGGAGACGCCCGCGATCTTCGAGCACGTCCTCGCCGGAGCGCGGCGGCGCGCGGAAGTCGAAGTCGAGCGTCTTCCTCCGCTTCGGCGGCTCGACCTTCTCGATCTTCTCGAGCTTCTTCACGCGCGACTGGACCTGCGCGGCGTGGCTGGCCCTGGCCTTGAAGCGCGCGATGAACGCCTCCTCCTTCGCCAGCATGGCCTGCTGCCGCTCGTACTGCGCCTCGGCCTGGGCCGAGAGGACGGCGCGCTGCTGCTCGTAGAAGTCGTAGTTCCCGGAGTACGTCAGGATGTCGCCGCCCTCGATCTCCAGGATCTTCGTCACGATCCGGTTCATGAACTCCCGGTCGTGGGACGTCATGCACAGCGCGCCCTCGTACTGCTTCAGGTACCCCTCGAGCCAGAGGATGGACTCGATGTCCAGGTGGTTGGTGGGCTCGTCGAGCAGCATCGCGTCCGGGCGCATCACCAGGATGCGGGCGAGCGCGACGCGCATCTTCCACCCCCCCGAGAGCGCGCCGACGTCGCCGTCCTGCATCGCGGCCGTGAAGCCGAGGCCGGCCAGCACCTCCCGCGTACGCGCCTCGAGCGCGTAGCCCCCCAGCTCCTCGAAGCGGGCCTGCACGTGGCCGAATCGCTCCACGAGCGGGTCCATCTCGTCCATCCGGTCCGGGTCGGCGAGCGCGTGCTCCAGCTCGGCCAGCTCGGCGGCGACCTCGGAGACCGGGCCGGCGCCCGCCATCGCCTCGGCGACCGCCGAGCGCCCGGCCATCTCCCCCACGTCTTGGCTGAAGTACCCGATGGTGACGCCGCGATCGATGGCGACCTGCCCGCCGTCCGGCGCCTCCTCGCGCATGACGAGGCGGAAGACGGTCGTCTTGCCCGAGCCGTTGGGGCCGACGAGGCCGACCTTCTCCCCCCGGTTGATCGCCGCGGAGGCGTCGAGGAAGAGGATTTGCTTGCCGTGCTGCTTGCTGATCGAGTCGAGGCGGATCACGAGGGGCGCGGAGGGTAGCCCAGCCCGCCCCCCTTCGCACGGGCGAGATGGGCCGGCGCCCGGCCAACGCGTAGCCGCGCACCCGGGTGGGGCTCCCGCGCGCGATGCCTGGTATGGTCGCCGGCCATGAGCCCTCCCGCCGAGGACGACGCCGCCGCCTCGCCCGCCAAGGCGCACGAGCCCTACATCAGCCCGTCCGCCGACATCCGCGAGCTCACCGTCCGCGGCGTGGTGCTGGGCTCGATCCTGGGCATCGTCTTCGCCGCCTCCTCGGTCTACCTCGCGCTCAAGGTGGGGCTCACCGTCTCCGCGTCGATCCCGATCGCGGTCCTCTCGATCACCATCTTCCGCTTCTTCGGCAAGGCGACGATCCTCGAGAACAACATCGTGCAGACGGCCGGCTCGGCGGGCGAGTCCATCGCCGCAGGCGTCGCCTTCACGCTCCCGTCGCTCCTGCTCATGGGCTACGACCTCGAGGGCGGGCAAGGTGCTGGTCGTCTCGCTCCTCGGCGGCCTGCTCGGGGTGCTGATGATGATCCCGCTGCGCCACGGCCTCATCGTCGAGGAGCACGGCAAGCTCACGTACCCGGAGGGGACGGCGTGCGCCGACGTGCTCATCGTGGGCGAGACGGGCGGGACCAACGCGAAGACGGTGCTCTCCGGCTTCGGCCTTGGCTTCGTCTACAAGCTCCTCGGCGACCTGCTCAAGGTCTTCAACATGAACCCGGAGAGCCGCATCGCGGGCTGGAAGGGCGCGAGCATCGGCGGCGAGCTCTCGCCCGAGATGCTGGGCGTCGGCTACATCATCGGCCCGCGCACCTCCGCGGAGATGATGGCGGGCGGCGTGCTCGCGTACCTCGTCCTCATCCCGCTCGATCGCGTTCTTCGGCGCGGCCTGCTCCAGCCCGTCTTCCCGGCCACCAAGCTGATCCGGGACATGGACCCGGCACGATCCGCAGTCAAGCTACGTGCTCTACATCGGCGCCGGCGCCGTGGCGACGGGCGGCTTCGTCAGCCTCGGCCGGGCGCTGCCTACCATCGTCAACGCCTTCAAGGCGGGCATCAAGAACTTCTCCACGGGGAGGAGACAGCCGCCCCCACGCGGGTCGGACGCGAGCGCCGAAGCGGCCAAGAGCGAGCCGGTGCCCGTCCCCCGCACGATGCAGGACCTGCCCTTCAGCGTCGTCGTCTACGGCTCGATCGGGCTCGTGGCCCTGATGTGGCTCACGCCCATGCTCCAGATCAAGCTCGTCCCTGCGATCCTGATCATGCTCTTCGGCTTCTTCTTCGTCGTGGTCTCGTCGCGGATCACCGGAGAGATCGGATCCTCGTCCAACCCCATCTCGGGCATGACGGTCGCGACGCTGCTGCTCACCTGCCTCCTCTTCCTCGCCATGGGCTGGGTCGGCGTCGACTACCGCGCCATGGCGCTCACCACGGCGGCGATCGTCTGCATCGCGGCCTCCAACGGCGGCACCACCAGCCAGGACCTGAAGACGGGCTTCCTCGTCGGCGCCACGCCGCGGCGGCAGCAGATCGCGCTCCTCGTGGGCGTCGTGTCGCAGCGCGCTGGTCATCGGCTTCACGCTGCTCTTCTTCAACAAGGCGTACACGACCGTCGCCGCCGAGAGCGTACGTCGACACGCTGCCCTCGCGCGGCGATGACCCAGCAGCACATGAAGGGCCCCGACGGCGCGGACTACCGCGTCGGCTTCATGAACGAGTCGGGCAAGAGCATCCCGCAGGGCAAGTACCTCGTGGACGCGCACGACGAGATCGCGTTCGTCGTCGACCCGGGCATCGCCGGGCGCGTCCCGTTCACCGCCGAGAAGGTGGAGGGGGAGAGGTCGCGCGCCCGCCGGCGCGCAGAGGCAGGGCACGCGGCTCGGGCCGGATCACCGGACGTACGACGTCCTCGCGGTGGGCCCCGGCGCCGGCGTCGACGCCGGGCAGCTACCTCGCCGAGAGCGGGACCGGGAAGATCGCGTACCACCTGAAGGAGGTGAAGAAGTTCGACGCGCCCAAGGCGAGCCTCTTCGCGCTCATCATCGACGGCATCCTCACCCGCAAGCTGCCGTGGAGCCTGGTGCTCGTCGGCGTGATGCTGGCGCTCGTGATGGAGCTCTGCGGCGTCGCCTCCCTCCCCTTCGCCGTCGGCGTCTACCTCCCCATCTCCACGTCCGTGCCCATCTTCGTCGGCGGCATCCTCCGGTGGGTGATCGACCGGAAGCGCAAGGGCAAGGGGGACGAGGAGTTCAGCGCCGGGACGCTGCTCGCGTCCGGCTACATCGCCGGCGGCGCAATCGCGGGGCTGCCCGCCGCCGTCGTGATCATGCAGTCCCTCGAGGACAAGTTCGACCTCGGCGCGCGCCTCGGCGCCTCCAGCCCCGGCATCGGCTCGTTCTGCCAGGGCAACCTCTCGGGCATCGTCGCGTTCTCGCTGATCGCGTTCGCGCTCTACAGGGCGGCGACGAAGGGCGAGGCGGCGGTGGTGACCCCGCCGGGCGACGCGTGACGGTCACGGGGGCGGTGCGCCGGTGAGCGACGATTTCCTCCAGTTCATCAAGGAGATGCGGCGCGGCCGCTTCAAGGTCTACCTCGGCATGGCGGCCGGGGTGGGCAAGACCGTGGCCATGCTGCGGGAGGGCCGGCGCCTCAGGGCCGAGGGCGTCAACGTCGTCTGCGGCATCGTCGAGACGCACGGGCGCAAGGAGACGCTCTCCGAGGTCATGGGCGTCGAGGTCGTCCCTCGCAAGACGATCCAGTACCGCGGCGTGCCGCTGGAGGAGATGGACCTCGACGCCGTGCTCGCCAGGAAGCCCGACCTCGTGCTGGTCGACGAGCTCGCCCACACCAACGTGCCCGGCAGCCGCCACGAGAAGCGCTGGCAGGACGTGGAGGCGCTGCTCGACGCGAACATCAGCGTGATCGGCACGCTCAACGTCCAGCACCTCGAGAGCCTGCACGACCTCGTGCTCCGGGAGACCGAGGTCGACGTGCGCGAGCGCGTCCCCGACCGCTTCCTCCACCGGGCGGACGAGATCGTCGTCATCGACCTGCCGCCCGACGATCTGCAGGAGCGGCTCCGGCAGGGGAAGGTGTACCCGCCGGAGAAGGTCGAGCGGGCCCTCCGCAGCTTCTTCCGGGCCGACAACCTGGCCGCGCTGCGCCAGCTCGCGCTGCGGGAGGTCGCGAACGCCGTCGAGCTGCGCGCCCGCGCCAAGGTCGTGGCGACGCGCGGGCGCGAGGACGAGGAGGAGAAGGAGGGCGTCGAGGCGCGGGGGACGGCCGACGCGGAGCGGGTCATGGTGTGCATGACGTCGCAGCCGAACGCGACGCGGCGCCTGCTCCGCCGCGGCGCGCGCCTCGCGGGCGGGCTCAACAGCGTGTGGTTCGTCGTCTACGTGCGCACGCCGAGCGAGTCGCCCCAGCGCATCGAGACGGCGGCGCTCCGCTCGCTCTCGGACAACATCACGCTGGCGAAGGAGCTCGGCGCCGACGTGGTGCGGCTGGAGGGCACCGACATCCCCGAGGTGCTCGCCCGCTTCGCCCAGGAGAGCCACATCACCCACGCCGTGTTCGGCCGCACGCGCCTGCCCCTCTGGCGCGAGCGGCTGCGCGGCTCGGTCATCGACCGCTTCATGCGGCTCGTTCCCACAGTCGACGTTCTCGTGGTAGGGACGCCTGCCGACGGAGAGGACACGGGGGCGAAGTGAGCCGCAGGATCGCGATCATCGAGCCCGACGCTTCGGGGCGCACCATGATGGACCGCGTGCTCACGGCCGAGGGCTTCTCGTCGGAGACGGGCGCGTCAATCGAGGACGTCCGCGCCCTGCTCGACGCGGGGCAGCTCGAGGTGGTGATCATCGACGAGCTCGCCGGCGCGCAGAAGGCGCTGGAGGAGGTGCGCTGGCTCCGCAGGAAGTACCCCACGGTGCCGGTCATCGTCACGGGCGCGCTCCTCAACCGCCGCGAGATGCAGGAGCTCATCCGCCTGCGCGTCACCGACGCGCTCGCCAAGCCCTTCACGCCGGCCGAGCTGCGCGAGGCCGTGGCGAGGGCGATCGAGCAGAAGGCCACCGGGGCCGACGCCCTGGAGTACGACGCGGCCATCACCGACGCGCGCCGGGCGATCGCGGCCGGGGCGGGCCGCCGGGCGCGGGGGCTGCTCTCCCGCGCGCAGGCGATGTCGCCCTTCGACGCCGAGATCATGGCCCTCCGGGCGCTCTCGGCCGAGCTCGAGGGCGACGACGCCGGGGCCGACCACGGCTACCGCGCGGCCCTCGCGCTCCACGACGAGGAGGCGGCCCCGCCCCCCGATCCACACGAAGGCCTCGCGCGCCTCGCCACCTACGCGGGAGCCCAGCCGGTCCCTGCGCTCCGCCCCGAGCGCGGCGCAGAGCCCATCTGGCTCATCACCGACGCCGGCGAGCTGCGCGGGGAGGCGCCCGTGAAGGGCCCGCACGTGGCGGTGATGGCGCTCGGCCTCGTCATGGACGGGCGCGCCGGCAACGGGAAGCTCCGCGGTCGCCGGGGGAGAGCCCGCAGCCCACCTCTTCTTCCGCGACGGCGAGGGCCCGCGCGCCTTCGCGCTCCTGCCGGGCTCCCTCCGCGCGGAGTCCGCGGCGGCCGCCGCCGCGGCGATCGGCCAGGGCCCCCTGGTCGCCGGGGAGGCGACGCGCGCGCGCATCGACCTCGACCGCGTGGAGGAGCTCCGCCGCACGGCCACGCCCAAGCCGCCGAGCGGCCCTCGCGAGGGCGAGGCGGCGCGGGGCTAGAATCGGACCATGACCAAGAAGAGCGACGTCCGCATCCTGGTGATCGACGACGAGGAGAGCATCCGCAAGATGCTCCGCGTCTGCCTCGAGGGCGCGGGCTACCGGGTCACGCTCGCGCCGACCGGCGAGGCCGGGGTGGCCGCGGCCAAGCGGGCGCCCCCCGACGTCGCGCTCGTCGACCTCCGCCTCGGCGGCCTCGACGGCATCGCCGTGACGCGCGCGCTGGCGCAGGAGGCGCCCACCGCCGCGGTCGTGATCATGACGGCCTACGCCACCATCGACAACGCGGTCGACGCCATGCGCGCCGGCGCGTCGGACTACCTGCCCAAGCCCTTCACCCCGGCGCAGGTCCTCCACGCGGTGCAGAAGGTCGTCGACGCGGCGGGCCTCCGCGCAGAGCTGGCCGAGCTCAAGAGCACGAAGTCCCGCGGCGTGCGCCCCCGCTTCGAGACCAGGAGCCCGGCGCTGCGGGACGCCTACGCCGTCGCCTCGCGCGTCGCCGCCGCGGACGTCACCGTCCTGCTCCTCGGCGAGACGGGCACCGGCAAGGGCGTCCTCGCCCGCCACGTCCACGCGCTCTCTCCGCGCGCGGAGAGGCCCTTCATCACCGTCAACTGCGCGGTCATCTCGCCGAGCCTCATCGAGAACGAGCTCTTCGGGCACGCGCGGGGCGCGTTCACCGGCGCGGACACCGCGCAGGTGGGGCACGTCGAGGCGGCCGGCAACGGCACGCTCTTCCTCGACGAGGTGGGCGACCTCCCCCACGACGCGCAGGGCAAGCTGCTCCGGCTCCTGGAGGAGCACGAGTACGTGCGCGTCGGCGACACCGAGGCGCGCCGCTCCGACGCGCGGGTCGTCGCGGCGACGCACCGCGATCTCAAGGCGAAGGTGGCCTCCGGCGCCTTCCGGGAGGACCTCTTCTATCGCCTGAACGTGGTGACCATCCGGGTCCCCCCGCTGCGCGAGCGGCGCGAGGACATCCCCGACCTCGCCGCGACGATGGTCGCCGACCTCTCCGCCCAGCACCGGCGCGAGCCGCTCTCGCTCGATCCCGCCGCGACGTCGGCGCTCGCCGAGTACGGCTGGCCCGGCAACCTGCGCGAGCTGGTCAACGTGCTCGAGCGCGCGGTCATCCTGGCCGCGGGCAGCACGATCACCGTCGATCTGCTGCCCGAGGAGCTGCGCGCCGGCGCGCCGGCCCCCGCCGAGGCCGGGGGGCCGGGGGACGAGTCGCTCGAGGCCGCGGAGCGGCGCCACATCGCGGCGGTGCTCGCCCGCCACGCGACGCTCGACTCCGCCGCCAAGGCGCTCGGCATCGACCCGTCCACGCTCTACCGCAAGCGCGAGCGCTACGGGCTGCGCTGATCCGGAGGAATCCATGCGCTCGTCCCTTCGCACCCGGGTCAGGCTCGGCCTCGGCGCCCTCGCCCTGGCGATGGCGCTGCTCTCCGCCGCCGCGGTCCTCTCGCTGAGCCGGCTGGGCGGCGCGGTCTCCACCATCCTCAAGGAGAACTACGCCTCCGTCGTCGCCTGCGAGCACATGAAGGAGGCGCTCGAGCGGCAGGACTCGGCCGCCCAGTTCGCCGGGAGCGGGCGGCAGGACATCGCCGGCCCCATGCTCCAGCAGCACCGCGCGGCCTTCGCGCGCGCGTTCGCCGACGAGGCGGCCAACGTCACCCTGCCCGGCGAGGGCGAGCTGGTGCACGAGATCGAAGCCCGCTACGCCGCCTACGTGCGCGAGGTGGACCGCGTGCTCGCCCTCCCCCAGCCCGCCCGGTCGGAGGGCTACTTCCGCGAGCTGCTCCCCGCGTTCTCCGCCATCAAGGATCGGATCCAGCGCATCCTCGAGCTGAACCAGGAGAACATGGTCGCCTCCGACGCCGCCGCCCGCGCGCTCGCGACGCGCAGCGAGCACACGGCGATCGCGGTCTCCGCGGCGGCGGTCGCCTTCGCCGTCTGGTTCGCCCTCTGGCTGCCCCGCGTCATCGTCCGGCCCTTCGAGGCGCTCACGCGCACCGCCCAGGCCGTCGGCGAGGGCGACCTCTCCGCCACCGTCGTCGACCCCGGCTTCGCGGAAGCTCGATCCCCTCGCCGCGAGCTTCAACAAGATGCTGGAGCACCTGCGCGCCTACCGCGAGAGCTCGCTCGGAGAGCTGCTCGCCGCGAAGGACCTGGCGCGCGCCACGCTGGAGTGCCTGCTCGATCCGGTGGTCGTCTTCGACCGCGAGGGCGGCGTGCGCTTCGCCAACGAGGCGGCGGAGGAGGCCTTCGGCCTGCGCATCGGGTCGGCCGACGAGCTGCGCGCCGCCGACGTGCGCGCGCCGGCCGAGATCGAGGACGCGCGCGTCCGCGTCCTCGCCACGGGGGCGATGGTCTTTCCCCGGAGCCTCTCGGAGGCGATGCGCTGGCGCGCCAAGAAGGGCGAGGAGCGCGAGCGCCACTACCTGGTCCGCGCCGCGCCCCTCACCACCGCGCCCTCCCGGGACGGGGCCGGCCCGAGCGCGATCGTGGTGGCGCAGGACGTGACCCGCTTCCGCCGCATCGACGAGCTCAAGAGCGACATGGTGGCGACGGTGAGCCACGAGTTCAAGACGCCGCTCACCTCGCTCCGCATGGCAACGCACCTGCTCCTCGAGGCGGGCACGGGCCCGCTCACGGAGTCGCAGCGCGAGCTCGTCACCACCGCCCGCGACGACACCGAGCGGCTCCGCGCGATGGTCGAGGACCTGCTCGACGTCGTGCGCATCGAGGCCGAGGCGGGCGCCCTCCACCGCGTCGCGGTCGAGCCCTTCGGCCTCTTGTGCGAGGTCGCCGACGCGCACCGCACGGTGGCCCGCGACAAGGGCGTCACGCTGCACGTCGAGGCCTCCCCCTCGCAGGGCCTGGTCTCCGTCGACCCGGAGCGGCTCAGCATCGCGCTCTCGAACCTCGTCTCGAACGCGGTGCGCCACACGCCGACCGGCGGCAAGGTCACGCTCTCCGCCGCGCGCGACGAGCGGGGCCTCCGCATCAAGGTCGTCGACACGGGCGAGGGCATCGCCCCGGGCGACCTCGCGGCCGTGTTCGACAGCCCGCCATCTTCGAGCGGCGGCACCCCGCGCCACGGCCTCGGGCTCACCATCGCGCGCGAGATCGTCCTGCAGCACGGCGGCGAGATCGTGGCCGAGAGCGAGCCGGGCAAGGGCAGCGTGTTCACCGTCGTCCTCCCGCTCGACGCCCCGACCGCCTGACCGGCCCTCCGCGATTCAATCCGCGGTGGGACTGTGGCAGGCTCCCGGGAGGACATGATGCACGAACAGAACATGGCGATCCTGAAGTCGCTCGTCAGCGTGGCCTGGGCCGACGGCGTGTTCGCCGACGCCGAGAAGGACATGGTCGAGGCGCTCATCGCCGCGTTCGAGGCAAGCGACGCGGAGGCAAAGCACATCCGCGCCTACGCCGCCGAGAAGAAGACGATCGACGACATCCCCCTCACCGAGCTCTCCACGGACGATCGCCGCGTGCTCCTCCAGCACGCGGTCCTCCTCACGTACATCGACGGGGAGCAGGCGGAGAGCGAGCGGCAGTTCATCACCGCCCTCTGCAACCACCTCCGCATCCCCGACGACGAGGCGAAGGCCCTGGTGGACCAGGCCGAGTCACGGGCGAAGAAGTTCCTGGCGTTGCTCTGACACGGCAACCCCGCCTGGAGAGGCGGGGTTGCCCGGTGGCCGGGACGTTACTTCACGTACACCTGCGCGGCGGCCATCCCCGCGCCCTTCGTCGCCTTCAGCACCACCTTCGCCGGCGCGCCGACGGGCAGCGGATTCCTCACGCAGCCGGCCGCCTTGCCGCCGATGACCGCCGTGGGCCCGGCGCCCGTCGACGTCGCGACCACCGTGGGCGGCATCATCGGCACGAACTGCGCGACGATCTGCACGTCGACCTGCTGCACGCCCATCCCGCCCGCGACGACCGTGTAGCACTTGCCGGGCTCGATGTTAATCTGCTGCTCCAGCACCTGCCCCTCCTGGAAGTTGGCGCCGAACGGGCTGCCCTCGGGCTGCGCGCCCGGCGCTTCCTGCTGCGCCAGGGGCATGAGCATCGGCGTCGCCGCCATCATGGCCGCAGGCGGGAGCGGCTGCGCCGCGCCGCCCGTGGCCGGCGCGCTCGGCGAGCCGGGCTGCCCGAACCCGGGGATGCCGTAGCCCTGCTGCGGCGCCGGCTGCCCGTACGGGCCCGGCTGCCCGTACTGGCCCGGCTGCCCGTACTGGCCGGGTTGCCCGTACTGGCCGGGCTGCTGCCCGTACTGGCCGGGCTGCCCGTACTGGCCGGGCTGCTGCCCGTACTGGCCGGGCTGCTGCCCGTACTGGCCCTGTTGCCCGTACTGGCCCTGTGGCCCGTACTGGTTCGGCGCGTTGGCCTGGGGCTCGTTCCCACCGCAGCCGAGGGGCAGGAGGGAGAGCAGCGTCACGGGCACGAGGAGGGAGAGGCGCATGAGGGGGGCTCCTTCGGGGTCTCGTGGAGTTTCTACACCCGTTCCGACCGACGCGGGAGGGCCCGAGGCCGACGGAATCGTGCCCGACGCCCCTGGCGCGCGCGCCGCCGCCATGGGAGGAGGGGAGCATGAGCGACATCCAGGACACCATCCGCGACACCGTACAGACGCACCGGGTCGTCCTTTTCATGAAGGGGACCAAGACCTTCCCGCAGTGCGGCTTCTCGAGCCGGGCCGTGGAGATCCTCAAGAAGTGCGGCGCCGAGTTCAAGGACGTGAACGTCCTCGCCGACCCGGCGGTCCGCGAGGGGATCAAGCAGTTCTCCAACTGGCCGACCATCCCGCAGGTGTACATCGACGGGAAGTTCGTCGGCGGCAGCGACATCCTGATGGAGATGTTCCAGTCCGGCGAGCTGCAGAAGCTCCTCGCGGGGAGCTGAGCCCTCTGCCCGTTCCCGTTCCCGTTCCCGTTCCCGTTCCCGATTCCGGTGGATCGGGAACGGGAACGGGAACGGGAACGTCGCCGGCTGACTGCCCGCGAACCCGCGGATCGAGTAGGGTCGGCGCCCACCATGCGCGCCGACGACTTTCGCTTCAAGGCCGAGGACCAGAAGGAGCTCTTCGTCTACCGCTTCCGGCCCGAGGCGGGCGAGAAGGCGAAGGCCGTGGTCCACATCGCGCACGGGATGGCCGAGCACGCCGCCCGCTACGCGCGCGTGGCCGAGGCGCTCGTCGCCGCCGGCTACGTCGTCTACGCCAACGACCACCGCGGCCACGGCAAGACCGCCGGCCCCGGCGAGCTGGGCTGGATGGGCGAGCGCGGCTTCACCCGCGCCGTGCAGGACCTCCAGCAGCTCATCGTCCACGAGAAGGCGGAGAACCCCGGCCTGCCCGTCGTCCTCTTCGGCCACAGCATGGGCTCGTACTTCACGCAGGCGCTGATGATCGAGGACGGCACGTCGATCCGCGGCGCCGTGATCTCCGGCTCGGCGGGCAAGCCCAACCTGCTCGCCTCGGCGGGCCGCCTGGTGGCGAGGGAGGAGCGCGCCCGCCTCGGGCCCCGCGCTTCCAGCAAGCTCCTCCAGGCGCTCAGCTTCGACGCCTTCAACAAGGGCTTCGCCCCCAACCGGACGGCCTTCGACTGGCTCTCGCGGGACAACGCCGAGGTCGACGCCTACGTCGCCGACCCGCTCTCGGGCTTCGCCGTCTCGACCCAGCTCTGGGTCGACCTGCTCGACGCGCTCGCCGCCATCGCGAAGCCCGAGCGCCAGGCGCGCATCCCGCGGGACCTGCCCGTCTACGTCTTCGCCGGCAGCGAGGACCCGGTGGGCGAGAAGACCCGCAGCCTGGAGCAGCTCCTCGGCGCGTACCGGCGCGCGGGGGTGGCCGACGTGACGCACAAGTTCTACCCCGGCGGGCGGCACGAGATGCTCAACGAGACGAACCGCGACGAGGTGACGCGGGATCTCGTCGCCTGGCTCGACACGCACATTCACGCGTGAGGCGTCTCGCCCTCGCCGCCCTCCTCGCCCTCGCCGCCTGCCGCCCGCGCAAGGCCGACCTCTCCCCTGCCCCCGCCGCCGAGCCGCCCTTCGCCGGCCTCACGCTCGACCTCACCCCCGACCCCGCCCGCGGCGAGCTTTCCGTCTCCGTCCGCATCTCCGGCGATCGCGCCGCCGAGGTGCACGAGATCACCGTCGCCCGCGCCTGGGCCGACACCCGCGCCGCCGAGGCCCTCACCGGCCTGACCCTGCGCGACGGCGAGGGCGCCCTCCCCCTCCGCCCGCAGCGCGACGACGGCGGCCCCGACGACGTCTACGTCCTCTCCCGCCCCCCGCGCGGCGGCGACCTCGTGCTCCACTACCGCGCCCGCGCCAACGTCGGCCCGTCGCGCTTCGCCCTCCGCGTCGGCCCCGACCGCATGACCGGCGTCGGCCACGCCTTCCTCCTCCTCCCCCGCGTCGCAGCTCCCCTCCCCGCGCGCGTCCGCTTCCACACCGGCGCCCTCCGCCGCGGCGCCGACGCGGCCAGCTCGTTCGGCTTCGGCGCCGACGTCACCACCACCGCGACGAGCGAGGACCTCGCGCACGCGGCCTACGTCGCCGGCATGCTCTGGCAGGAGCACGCCGAGGCCGGCCCCACCACCCTCGTCGTGATCGGCGACCCGCCCTTCGACACGCGCACCGCCCTGGGCCACGCCGTCGCCGCGCGCTCCGCCGTCGACGCCTTCTTCGCCGCCCCTCCCGAGCCGGGCCCCTTCACCGTCTTCCTCGTCGCCCAGCCCGGCCTCGGCCGCGCGCGCGAGGGCGCCGCCCTCACGCAATCGCTCGCCGTCTTCTTCGACACCGCCCAGCCCCTCGACCCCGCGCTCGACCTCGTGATGGCGCACGAGCTCGTCCACCGCTTCATCGGCGGCACGGTCCGCCTCACCGGGCGCGACGGCCGCGAGGCCGTGTGGTTCACCGAGGGCTTCACCGTCCACCTCGCGCGCCGCGCCCTGCTCGCCGGCGGCCTCCTCACGTCCGAAGGCTTCGCAGCCGACCTGAACCGCACCCTGGGCGAGGGCGGCGACGAGGCCCTGCCCCCCGCGTACGTGCGCGGCGCCCGCTACGCCGCCTGGTTCGACGCCGCCCTCCGGCGCGCCTCCCACGGCAAGCGCTCGCTCGACGACGTGGTGCGCGCGCTCGTCGTCGAGGCCCGCGGCGCCGGCAAGGAGGTGCTCCCGGTCGCCGCCCTCCGCGACGCCCTGGTGCGCGGCATCGGCCCGGAGGCGGGCCCGCTCGTCGACCGCCTCGAGGCCGCCGACGACACCCCGATCGACCTCCCGGACGACGCCTTCGCCCCCTGCGCGCGCCGCACCGTCCGCGAGCGCCCGCGCTTCGACCTCGGCTTCGACCGGGCGAGCCTCGAAGCCCGCCCCGCGATCGTCCACGGCCTCGTGAAGGGATCCGCCGCCGACCGCGCCGGCCTCCGCGACGGCACGCTCGTGCTCAGCGCCAAGGTCCCGCCCCCCTCGGCCGGCGACGGCGCGCAGGTGGAGCTGTGGCTCGCGGACGGGAAGCGCGTGCGGTACCGGCCGGTGGGGGTCGCGAGGGAGACGGTGTGGGAGCCTGGGGCGTGCGCGATCCCCGAACGGCGGGCCTCCCCCTGAGCACACACCGAACCGCGACCGCCAGGGAGCGGGTGCCAGACAGCGCCTACGCGGACACGCCCTGGCACGCGTCGCGCCTCCTGTAGCGCCACGCGTGCGAAGGCACGAAGACGTCGCGCCTCCTGGCACCCGCTCCCTGGCGGTCGCGGTTCGGTAGGCGCGTGCCGAAACCCGAGCGCAAACCGCCAGTAGCGCGTTTCCTGGTGCTCCCAGAGCGCGTCCTGGTGCCTGGTCCGCGTCTAGGAGTGCTCCCTGCGCCGCAGGGAGTGCCTCCTGCGCCTCTACGGGTGCCTGGTCCGCGTCTGGGAGTGCCAGGTCCGCGTCTGGGAGTGCCCCCTGCGCCGCAGGGAGTGCCAGGTCCGCGTCTGGGAGTGCCCCCTGCGCCTCTACGGGTGCCAGGACACGGATCAGAGCTCCAGGTAGATGAGGACGACGAGGCCGAGCACCGTCAGCACGCCGCAGACCATCAGGTAGCGGAAGACGAACGCCGGCGTGCCCTCCAGCGGCGCGGCGAAGGTGACCGCGCCCGAGGTCACGGTGATGGCACCCGCATCGTTCTGGATCCGCCCGGCGAGCAGGGGGTTCGTGTTCACCTGCGTGTAGTTCATGGCCGGGAGGTGCGCGGTGGGGGCGGCCGGTGGGATGTGCGCGGTGGGGGCGGCCGGCGGCGCCGACGGGGCTGCGGCGGGCGGCGCCGAGGGATAGGCGGCCTGCGGCGCCGGGGCGGGGGCGGCCGGCTGCACCGGGGGGACCGGGAAAGGGCGGGTGCTGTAGTCGACCGGGGCGGGGTAGCCGGGCGCAGGGTGGGGCGGCTGCTGCGCGTACTGGGCGTGCTGCGCGTACTGGGCGTGCTGAGGGGGCTGCGTGTACTGGGGTTGCGCGGGCTGCGCGTACTGGGGCGGCTGGGCAGGCTGGGCGGGGTAGTAGCCGGCCACCGGGGGAGGCGGAGTGGGGCGCGCCGGCGGGGGGGGCAGGCGGCCCGGGGGGACCGTGGGCGGACGCGCGGGCGGCAGCGGCCCATGGGCCATGTGCGCGGGGGCACCTGCGGCGGGCGGCGGCTTGGGGGGCGGGAGCGCCCGGGAGGGAATGGGCACGTGCTTCGGGGCGGCGATCAGCGTCTCGTCCCCGTCGTCCCCGAGGCGGCGGCCCATGAGCGCTTCACGGCCGTCCATCGCGAAGGTGGCCGCCTCGTCGTCGTCGCGGAGGGGCATGTTCGCCTTGGCCCCGAGCAACGTCTCCTCGTCCTCCTCTCGCCTGGCCATGGTCCGTGTGTAGGCTGCCGTGCCGGGCACCTCCAATCAACCGAAAATCAAGCAGGGCCGGGATGACAGCCCACTCTGCGCCGAATCCCCCCGGGCGCGCGGCTCGCGCGGCTACCATGCGGCTCCCCCGGGACGACATTTGGCTACCCCCATGCTCATGCGCCTGCCGACCGTCCGCGCCAAGCTGACGGCCCTCGTCGCCACCACCGCCGTCTTGATGGTGGCGACCCTGCCCGTGCTCTCGTGGCTGCTCCACCGGCAGCTCGTCGACGAGATCGACAACCGGGTCGAGGGCGCCTCCAGGGCCTTCGAGCAGGAGCCTCCGGGACGACCTCGATGACCTCACCCTCGCGGCGCAGGTCATCGCCGCCGACGGCGACACGCGCCGCTTCATGGTCGCCCGGGACGCGGACCGCGCCGACGACCTGGCCCAGGTCTTCGTCTCCGTGTACCCGGACCTCGACGTCCTCCTGCTCGTGAAGGACGGCGCGGGCGGGCGCGTGCTGGCTCAGGTCGGGTGCAAGCGCGCCCTCGCGAAGGCGAGCGACGTGCCGGCGTTCGCCGCGGCGCTCTCGGGCGCGACCTTCCGTGGGCTCACCGAGCACGGCTGCGAGGCGGGAGCGGACGCGCCGCCTGCGTATGCCATCGCGCTGCCGGTGAAGGACGGCGACCAGGTGGTGGGGGCCGTCGTGGCCTGCCTGCCCATGGACACGAACTACATCACGAACACCTCCACCAAGCTCGAGCTCGAGCTGGCCCTGGCCGGGCCGCCTCCGGGCCGCGTGCTGCTCGACCACACGGCCAGGTTCCCGCTGGCGCCCGCGGGCGAGCCTCGGCAAGCGCTCGACGCTGGTCGAGGCGGGCGGCGCCACCTACGCCATGACCCGCTTCGAGCCCCCGTTGCTCCACGGCGACGAGGGCGGGCTCTCGGTCGTGGCGGCGATGGACGTCACCGACATCCGGCGCCTCGTGCGGCAGAACCTCTTCTTCGCCCTCGGCGTGCTCGGCCTGGCGACGATCGTCTCCATCCTCTTCGGCGCGCGCCTCGCGCGCATCATGTCGGAGGCGCTCAAGCGGGTGAACGACGCGCTGAAGAAGCTCGAGTCCCAGGAGTACGTCCACATCCAGGGCGTGCAGACGGGCGACGAGCTGGAGGACCTCGCCAGCGGCTTCAACCTGATGGTGGACGGGCTGAAGGAGCGCGACAAGCTGCGCAACACCTTCGGCAAGTACATGACGGCGAGCGTCGTGGATCACCTCATGAGCGGCAAGGTCCAGCTCGGCGGCGAGACGCTCACGGTCACCATCATGTTCACGGACATCCGGAGCTTCACCACCATCAGCGAGAAGATGGACGCCCAGGCGCTGGTGGCGCTCCTCAACGAGTACTTCACCGAGATGGTGGGCATCGTGATGAGCGAGGACGGCGTGGTCGACAAGTACATCGGCGACGCCATCATGGCCGTCTTCGGCGCCCCGGTGCCGAAGCACGACGACCCGGTGCGCGCCGTGCGCGCCGCCGTCCGGATGCGCACCGCGCTCGTCCACCTCAACGAGCGGCTCCAGAAGCGCGGCCTCGGCCCGCTGCGCACCGGCATCGGCGTCCACACGGGCGAGGTGGTCGCGGGCAACATCGGCAGCGAGCGGCGCATGGAGTACACCGTCATCGGCGACGCGGTGAACCTGGCCTCCCGCCTCGAGAGCAGCACCAAGGACCTGGGCGTCCCCGTGCTCATCAGCGAGGACACCTGGGCGCTCGTGAAGGGCGAGATCGTGACCAGGCCCGTGAAGGAGATCCACGTCAAGGGGCGGGCGCAGCCGGTGATGACCTACGAGGTGCTCGGGATCGTGGGGGAACCGCCCATCGTGGAACCCCCGGCGTAACGCCCGGGGTTCTATCGCGCGCTGCGGCTCGACGGGGGCGGGCCGGTCATCAGCGCGTCCCACAGGACCTCGGGCGTGCAGAAGAGGGCGGCGATGCTCCCGAAGCAGATCTCGGCGCCGGGGTGGACCTCGACGGAGGAGGTGACCGGCGCGCCGTTGAGGATGGTGGGGTTCGTGCTCTTGGCGTCGCTCAGGTAGAACCGATCGTCCTCGTCCTGCTCGAAATAGGCGTGGAACTTCGAGACGCTGTGGTGCCGCAGGACGACGTCGTTGGTGCGGGCGCGCCCGACCGTGATGCGCTCGCTGAACACGTTGGACGCGCCCCGCCGCTTGCGCAGCGTCACGGCGAAGTGGGGCGTGCGCTGGAGGCGGCGGTTCAGCGAGGCCCCGCTGAGCGAGACCGGCCCCTGCGAGGCCGGCAGGTGGCCGAGCACGTCCCTCGTCGAGGCCACGAGCGTCTCGAAGCCGGAGGGCTCGGGCCGCCAGCCCGCGCCGCGCGAGCCGTCCTCGAGCGCGGCCTCGAGCGCGAGCGCCAGCTCGCCCTCCGCGTCGTCGATGCGCACGAGGAGCACCGGCGCGTCGAGCTCCCGGACGAACGCGGACCGGATGTGCGCCCGGGCGAGCGAGACCATCTCCTCCGGGCGCAGGTTCTTGGCGCATCGCGGGTCGATCATCCCTTCATGTTCTTCGCCTTCTGTCCCTCCCACAAGGCTCTCTTCGCCCGTGCGCCTCCCCTCATCCCCCGGCGTTTCGCCCCTTCTCACCCGATCCGGCCCGCACCAAGGAGGCGTCTGGGGCGCGACGATGGGCGACGAGCAGGACCGCAGCGAGGAGGAGCCCGACGGCACGGCGGAGGTCGAGGCCGGGGGGGCGGTGACGCTGGAGCGCGCCGCGAAGGTCCTCAACGAGGTGTTCGGCCCGCTGCTCGACGCCGACTACCTGTCGGGCAAGACCGAGCTCCGGGACGCGGTCGCGGCGCGGTTCGAGCTCTCGCAGCTCGCGGCCGAGGAGCTGTGCGACGACCTGGAGCGGGCGGATCGGATCCGCTTCGTGCGGACGGCCGAGGGCGCCGCCTGGCACATTCCGAGCGAGGGGCCCGCCTGAGCGTGCAAACTACGCCGGCCCGGCGGCCCCGACCGCGCTCGCCTGTGCCGATCCCTCACTCTGCCGCCTCGGCCCCCCCCATACGAGAGTGGCACATGGGTTGCCGGGGGTTTCCGGGGGGGAATGCATGGCACCTCGCGAGCACGATCGCTTCCGTTTCGACCGCATCACCCTGGGCGCCGGCGCCGCGCCCGAGACGAACGGCGCGGGGATGGCTCGCGCCGGGTGCGCCGACTGGGTCGTGGCCCCCCCCGCGGGGGCGCAGCGCAGCGGCTGGACGTACCTCTCCAACGCGGCCATCCACCCCTCGAACCTGCTCCTGCTCATCGGCGTGATGTTCCTGAGCCTGATCCTCTGGAGCGGGCCGGTGCTGCTCGCCGGCCTGGGCGTGGAGGCGGCGTTCCTGGTGGTGGTCCCGCGCTGCACCTTCTTCCGCCGGGCCGTGGACGCGTGCCTCGACGAGGCCGAGCGCAACCTCGCGCAGAAGGCGCGCGAGGCGCTCATCCTCCAGATGGGCGAGGCCCACCGGCAGGAGCTCGCCAAGATCGAGGCGCTCATCGCCAAGACCTTCGCGAACGCGGAGCGTCGCCACGGCACCGCGCTCTGGGGCCGGGCGGGCGACCCGTGCGGGATGAGCCGGCTCACGAACGGCTACATCCGCCTCGCGATCGCCCACCGCGCCTGCGAGGAGTCGCTCGCGATGACCAACCGCCACGTGCTCGAGGGCACGATCCGCGCGCTCGAGGCCGCCGAGGCCACGCAGCCCACGGCGTCGCGCCCGCTCGTGCAGCGGCGGCTCTCCATCGCGCGCCGGCGCGCCGAGTGCTGGTCGCGCACGCGCGACAACCTGGAGGCCCTCGGCCAGCAGCTCGCCACGGTCGCCGAGCTGGTCCACCTGATGTACCAGGAGTCGCTCGCGCCCGCAGGCCCGGCGAACCTCTCCTCCGAGATCGATCGCATCGTCGCCGACTTCGAGGACGGCGAGCGCGCGCTGCGCGAGATCGACGCGTGGGGCCTCCCGGAGGAGCCCCTCGACGCCCACGAGCTCTGCGCCGCCCCGCTCGACGGGGTCGCGCCCGCGCTCCCGCGCCGCGCCTGACAAAGCCATTGACGGCGCCCTCGGCTGCCCCGAGAACGTGCCCTCCCGCTGCACCCCACCACGCACCGAGAGGACGATCCATGGCCAACATCACGCTCAAGGGCAACGCGATCCACACCGAGGGCGAGCTCCCCAAGGTCGGCGCCAAGGCCCCCGACTTCAAGCTCACGAGCTCCGACATGAAGGACCACACGCTCGCGAGCTTCGCCGGGAAGAAGAAGATCCTCAACATCGTCCCGAGCCTCGACACGCCCGTGTGCGCCATCTCGACGCGCCGCTTCAACGAGGAGGCGGGCAAGCTCCCCAACACGGTCGTCCTCGTCGTCTCGAACGACCTGCCCTTCGCCCAGAAGCGCTTCTGCGCGACCGAGGGCATCGCCAACGTCACCGCCCTCTCCGAGCTGCGCACCCGCGACTTCGGCCACGACTACGGCGTCCGGATCACGGACGGCCCGCTCGCCGGCGTGCTGAGCCGCGCGGTCGTCGTCATCGATGAGAACGACAAGGTCGTCTACACCGAGCAGGTCCCCGAGATCGCGCAGGAGCCGGACTACGCCAAGGCGCTCGGCGCCGCGAAGTAGGCGACGCACTCTCCTCCCCTCTCCCTTCGAAGTCTCTCTCACGTTCTGCGCGCGCAGAACACCGATCCTGCCGTTTCCGCCGTCCTTCGGCGGTGGTAGGCGGCTTTTCATGGACCTCCACAGCGCCATCCGCGCGACGCGGCAATGGGTCCCCTTCGCCTCGCGCACCATCGCGTACGGGACCGTCTCCCTCACCCTCGGCCCCCTCACCCGCGACCGGCGGGCGAGCCTCTGGGCGATGCGGCGGTGGTGCCAGACCAGCGCGCACGGGCTCGACATCGAGACGCAGGTCTCCGGGCTCGAGAACGTCCCTGCCTCCGGCGCGTTCGTCTACTGCTCCAACCACCAGAGCGTGCTCGACATCCTGGTGCTCGGCGGCGTGCTCCCGGGCGACTTCAAGTGGGCCGCCAAGCGCTCGCTGATGAAGATCCCGTTCCTCGGCTGGCACCTCCAGCTCGCCGGGCACGTGCCCGTGGACCGGAACGCGGGGAGCCGCTCGGCGGCGGTGGTGATCAGCCGCTTCGAGGAGGTGCTCCGGAAGGGCAAGCCGCTCCTCGTCTTCCCCGAGGGGACGCGGAGCGAGGACGGCGTGCTCCGGTCGTTCAAGAACGGGGGCTTCTACGCGGCGGTGCGCGCGGGCGTGCCGGTCGTCCCGGTGGCGCTCGACGGCACGCACAAGCTGATGAAGAAGGGCGCGATCGACTCGGGGGACGGGCGGATGCGCACCGTCCACGTGCGCGTGGGCGCGCCGATCCAGCCGAAGATCGAGGGGCGCGAGAGCGCGCGGGTGGCGGACGTCAGGGACCGCACGCACGGCGCGATCGCGGACATGCTCATCGCGCTCGGCGGGCGGGTCGAGGAGCCCGAGGCGCCTCCAGCGGCTCCACAGAAGCCTTCGCGCGACGGCGCCTCGGCCTGAGGGCGAGCGCGCTCGTCACGGTCGAAGCGCTGGAGATTGGCGCGCGACGACGGCCAAGGCGTAGCCGCGTGCATCCGCGACGTCGGCGCTCAGCATCCTCCTGGAAACCGACTCCGCCTCGCTGACGCGCGCTGACGATGGGCTATCGTTCGGCGAACGGGGGCCCTCATGAGGATGAGAGATTCGCGCGGTGCCCGCGCGTCGTCGCTCGCCCGCGCGCTCGCCGCCTGCGCGGCGCTCACTACGTTCGCCGCGTGCTCGGGCAGCTCCAGCAACGGGTCGCCCGGCTCGGGCGGATCGAGCAGCTCCGCCGGCCCGAGCGGAGCGAGCGGATCGAGCGGCACGAGCGGGGCGCGCGGCAGCTCCAGCGATTGCGCCGTCCTCTGCGCGACCGAGATGGAGGCCGGGTGCGCGAACGCGACGGAGAGCGCGTGCATGGCGGCCTGCGAGGGCACCAAGTCGGAGATCTCGTGGTGCGCGACGCTCGTCACCGCGGCGACCGACTGCCTCGCGACGCAGCCGGCGTCGAGCTTCCAGTGCAACACGAGCGGGCAGCCCGCGCCGAAGTCCGGCGTGTGCACGAGCGAGCTCGCGGCGATGCAGAGCTGCTGGTACGAGGGGCCGCCGTCCGGCCTGCCCGATCTCTCGCAGGCCTGCTCGGAGGCCTGCGAGAAGGAGGCGGCGCTCTCCTGCGCCGACCCGAGCTGCACCTCGCGCTGCGAGGCCGCCATCGCGGCCGGGCAGAAATGCAACGGCGCCCTGGCCGCCCTCGTCGCCTGCGCGGCGACGCAGGACGCGTCGAGCTTCGCGTGCGACACGGCGAGCCCGCCGACCGCATACGTGAAGCCGGCCTACTGCGGCTTCCAGCAGCTCGTCCTCGACGCGTGCACGCACTAGAGCGGCGTGCGTTCGGGATGAGTACATACCGAACCGCGACCGCCAGGGAGCGGGTGCCAGAGGGCGCCTACGCGCCACGCCCTTGCCCGCGTCGCGCTGCCTGTAGCGCTACGCATGCGAGGGCACGAAAGCGTCGCGCCGTCTGGCACCCGCTCGCTCGCGCTCGCGGTTCGGTAGGCGCGTACTCAATGCAAACGCACGCCGCTCTAAATGGCCGAGCGCGATCCTGACACAACGATGGAACCCACGGGCGTGAGCCCGCGGACCGGAGCCTCGCGCGTGAGCGCGGGGACCATGACGTCAGGGGGCTGTGCCGCGGCCTCCGCGTGCTGACGCGCGCGGCTCCGGTCCGCGGGCTCACGCCCGGGGTTCCATACGTTGCTCAGCGGCTCCTTGAACGAGGATCGTGCTCGTTGATTTAGCCGCGGGCGGTGGCCCGGGGCTCGCGAGCGAGCCGTGGGCTCAGGCGGCCGCCTCGACTCCCTTGGCCTTCGCCAGGTCGGCGTAGAGCGCCTCGATCTGGGGCCCGTGCTTCTTCCAGACCTCCCGGCGCTTCACCTTGAGCGAGGGCGTGAGCATCCCGTTCTGGGCCGTGAAGTCCTCGGCCGTCAGGGTGACCTTCTTGATGCGCTCGAAGCCCTTGAACGTCGCCGACGCCTTGTCGACCTCGGCCTGGATCATCTCCTTGACCCGCCCGTTCTCGAGGAGCTTGTCGTCCGAATCGGCGGCGATGCCCTGCTCCTTCGCCCACTTCTTCACGGCGTCGAGGTCCGGGACGATGAGCGCGACGTTGAAGAGGCGGTTGTCGCCGTAGACCATCGCGTTGACGATGAAGGGCGAGAGCTTGATCTGCTCCTCGAGCGGCGCGGGCGCGACGTACTTGCCGTTCTCGAGCTTGTACTGCTCCTTGATGCGGCCCGTGATGTAGAGGAAGCCGTCGTCGTCGACGTAGCCGAGGTCGCCGGTGCGGAAGCCGCCGTCGTCCGTGAAGACCTCTTTGTTCTCCTGATCGCGGTTGTGGTAGCCCGCCATCACGTTGGGCCCGTACACCATGATCTCGCCCTGCTTGCCGTCCTCGGCCTTGCTCTTGTCGATGACGATCTTCACCCCGGGGATGGGCTGGCCCACGCTGCCGATGCGGTGCGCGCCCGGGCGGTTGGCGGTGGCGATGGGGCTCGTCTCGGTGAGGCCGTAGCCCTCGTAGACGGTGATCCCGAGGGCGTCGATGAACTCGGCCACGTCCTTGGACAGCGCCGAGCCGCCGCTGAAGGCGTAGTTGAGCCGGCCGCCGAACTTGTCCCGGATCTTGCCGAAGACGACGCGGTCGGCGACCTCGAGCGTGGCCTTCTCCAGGAGCGAGAGCTGGCGGCCGCGCTTCTGCTTGGTCGAGGCGGCGAGGCCCGCGCGGAAGAGCTTCTGCACGAGGGCGGGCTTGTCCGCCATCTGCTTGTTCACGCCGTCGTAGATCTTGTTGAAGATGCGGGGCACGCTCATGAGCACCGTGGGGCGCACCTCGGCGAGGTTGCTGATGAGCTTGTCGACCGCCTCGCAGATCGCCATCGAGGCCCCGCGCGAGAGCAGGCAGTGCAGCTCGCAGGTGTGCCCGAACGAGTGCGCCCATGGGAGGAAGGAGAGGCTCCGGTCGTCGCCGGTGAGGGGGAAGCACTCCTGCACGGCGTTGACGTTCGAGATGAAGTTCGCGTGCGTGAGGATGACGCCCTTGGGGTTGCCCGTCGTGCCCGACGTGTAGATGAGGCAGGCGGTCTCCTTCGACTCCGGGTGGAGCGCGGCGACGGGGGCCTTGGCGCCGGCCTCGAGGATCGCCTCGAACGAGGCCGGGTCGCTCTTCGGCAGCGCGAGGCAGACGAGGTTCTTCACGCTCGGCGCCTTCTCGAGCAGCTCCTTCGCCTTCTCGTAGATCTCCTTCGTCGCGGTGACGACGAGGACGGCGCCGCAGTCGTTCGCGATGAAGGCCCACTCCTTGGGGTGCTGCGCCTCGTACATCGGCACCAGCGCGGCGCCGAGGCCCATGCACGCGTACGCGACGACCGCCCACTCGACGCGGTTGTTGGAGATGACGCACACGCGATCGCCGCGCGTCGACGCCCAGCGCCGCGAGCCCGCCGCGACAGTCGTCGACGAGCTTGCCCATCTCGCGATAGGTCGTCCAGACCCACTGCCCGTGCTTCTTGGTGCCGAAGAGCTCGCGCGGGGCGTAGGCCTTGACCGATCGCTCGAACATCTCGACCAAGTTCTCGTATTTTGCGGACGGCATCGCGCGCTCTCCTTCGGGACGGAGTCGGGGCCGGGGTGGGCCCGAGGCGGAAGAGGCTAGGATTGTCGCCCGGGGCCCGTCAATCGCGACGCGTGGCGGTCACGGGCGCCGGTAGACCACCCAGACATGGATCGTCGCCTGCCATCGATCGAGCGACATGCGCACGGTATAAGGGGGTCCCCGGAGCCGCAGCGTGAGGGCGTCGTCGGTCGGGAGACGCAGCACGTCGCCCCTCGCCCGTGGTCGCGAAGCGCTGCACGGCCGCGTCGACGCGGGCCGCGTCGCGCCAGGGTATTTCGAGCAGCGCCCGGTGCGCGGGCGCGAGCCACTCGATACGCCAGGCTCTCACGGTTCTTCGCGTGCGCGCCGCGCGATCTCCGCCGAAACGACGGAGCCCGGAATCGAGCGGAGCCCGGAGCGCACGACCTCCTCGATGGCCGCGCGCTCCTCCTCCGTGTCGGGCGTATCGTCCATGGGCGCTGAAATGGCCGCGCGCCAGACGGGGTCGTCATCCCCGACGAGAGGGACGGGCTCGAGCGCCAGGGCCTTGGAGCTCATGGTCATGGGGCGACTCTAGCACGCCCGCGCGGCACCGTTCTTGCCAAACCCGGTTCACCGCGGGTGGGCGTCGATCTGCTTCGCGTACGCCTCGGCGAACGCGCGCAGCACCCAGCCCCGGTGGTGGCCCGCGGAGTGGTGGTTGTCGACCGGGACCGCCGGCATCGCCGCCTCGACCGCGGCGACGGCCGGCGCCCAGTCCGCGAAGGCGACGCCCCGCGCGCCGGCCCAGGCCCGGAGCCACTGGTACGACGGCGAGACCTGGGCCCAGCTCACGATCGGGGTGGCGCCCAGCTCCTTGCAGGCGGTCACGATGCGCTCGAGGACGGGCCCCTCGAGCTCTGCCGTCGACGGGCCGGCGTCGCCCGCCGCCTCCGTGGTCGCTCCCGCGTCCGTCCGGCGCAGGGCGCCCGCCACTACCTTCAGCCGCTTGCCGATCTCCGTGCGGAGCGCCCAGCGCACCGGGCCCAGCCAGCGGCCCCAGTACGGGCTCCCGTCGATCAGGTGGCGGTGGCGGTGGCCGCTCTTCCAGAGGAGGTCGTCGTCGTAGTCGTTCTCGCTGCCGAGGTAGAGCACGTAGGCCGGCTTGCCGAGCTGCGCCGCGAACCTCTGGAGCGTGCGCAGGGACTGCTCCCCGCCGAAGGCGGCGAGGCCGAGGTTCACCACCCCGAACCGCTTCGCGTAGAGCCCGGAGGCGTCGCGGTTGAGCATCAGGTCGAGCTGGAAGGGATAGGCCGCGTCGGCGGGCAGCCCCGTGCCCTGCGTGTACGAGTCGCCGAGCGCGAAGACGAGCGCCGGATAACCGCGGAAGTCGTCCTGGAAGCCGACGGCCCCGCTGGGGCTCGTGCGGACCTCGTCCTCGTAGTCCGTGACCCTGAAGAGGTGGACGCCGGGCTTCAGGCGGACGCCGAGCTCCGGATCGTACTCGTAGGCCGCGTCGTTGCCCATGAGGTAGAGCGGATTGAAGGTGCGGAGCGCGAGCTCGGCGAGGGCGAGCACCGCGAGGATGGTCGCGGCGGAGAAGGCCGCCTTCTTCGCCCGTGCGCGGCGCTTCGGGCTCATGCCGGAGGACGCCGGCCCTGGTGCCGCGGTGAGGCGTTCCTTCGCATGCGGCGGGACCTTACCAGAAACGCGCGGCGGTTCGGGCCGGCGCGCAGGTGCGCGTCCCGGTCCGCGGTTACCGGTACGCGTTCCCGCCGCCGGCCCCGACGGCAACCGCGGAGACGTCGGACGTGGATACGCTCGTGCTGCCGCCCGCGCCCACCGCCACGACGGCCGAGCCCCCGTTCCCCGCGCCGCCCACACCGGCACCGCCACTCCCATCGCACACGCACGCGCCGCTCCCGCCCTCGCCCTGGATCGTGTAACCGGGCTCTGTCGATTGGGGACCGAGCTTGGGTGGACCGAGCGGCCCGGTTTACGATGCCGCGACGCTGCACATCAGCGTCATGCGGTTGTTCGGTGCGACGAGCTGCGTAGAAGCCACCATCGCCGCCGTGGTGGCATCGGGTGCGCAGACGTACGTGACGTAGGCCATTACGCCTGGGTTGGCCGGCACCATGCAAACGCATGCCGAGCTCACCCACATGCAGGACCAACGTGTACTTCCATTCAGGCACGCGCTGGCGAGCGCCCAGAGGTTGCAGTCGGACGAAAGGGCACCGAAGCTCGCAACCACGAGGAGCGCCGCAGCGAGGCTCAGCGCGCCCCGGCGTCGGCATCGCACCGACAAGGCGGGCACGAGGGCTGCGCGCTCGGGTTCGCGTTCAGCGCGGCCTGCGCGCGGCGGAGATCCTCTGCTGCGTCCTGCGCCCAAGCCCGGGCGCGGGCTTCCTCGATCTTCTTGTTCACGATCCAGCCCACCGCGATCACAAGGAGCAAGGAGAGCACGGCGATTGTTGGCTTCGGATGGTTCATGGTGGGTCTCCTCGTCGCTGGCTCGTCCGTCTCGTCGAACGGTCATACAAGACTCCGTTGGCTCGAGCACGGTTCCCCCGTCACGCGCGACAGAGCGCCCCCCGCGACCAGACGCTACGCGGCGCCGGAGCCGGCGGTCAATTGGGGATGCGGTGCGCCACGCTGGCCACTTCGTCCACGACGTGCGTATGCCGGACGCCGCGCCACGGACCCCTCGTCATACGGCCGGCTGGAGGCGAGCAACCCACGCGGAGGGTCGTGATCCGCGTACCGCCGGACATCGTGGAGCGGCTCGGGGCGTTGCGGGAGGCGACCGCCTCGGACCTGGACGCGCCCCGCGGGCGCGCGACCTTGGCGCGCGCGCTGCTCGCGATGGAGGTTACGTAGGCGGCCTATGTAGGAGAAAAGGCGCGCCGGTACGTTCGCACATGCCCTCCGGCACGTCCCTCGCGGGATCCGCCGCGTCCCACACGGGATCTGCCACGTCCCTCGCGGGATCTGCCGCGTCCCGCGGGGGACCTGCCACGTCCCTCGCGGGATCTGCCGCGTCCCGCGGGGGACCTGCCACGTCCCTCGCGGGATTTGCCGCGTCCCGCGGAGGACCTGCCACGTCCCTCGCGGGATTCCGCCGCGTCCCGCGTCGTACCTGCCACGTCCCTCGCGGGACCTGCCACGTCCCTCGCGGTACCTGCCGTGTCCTTCGCGGTACCTGCCGCGTCCCCCGCGGGACCTGCCACGTCCCGCGGGGGACCTACCGCATTCCGGGTCGTACCTGCCACGTCCCGCGGGGGACGTGCCACATACCACGCGGGATCTGCCAGGTCCCGCGGGGGACGGGCCGCGTCCCGCGGGGGACCTGCCACGCACGCCGTCGGAAGCACGCGACCATCCGATTATGCGACGTGTTCCAGCGAACCTAGCCCCGCTCACGGCGACCGAGGAGGGCCTCGGCCTGTCGACGTGGCTGCTGACGCTCGGGCTGCGCGAGGTGACGCGCAGGGCCGGGGGCGGCGCGGACAACCCTTCGATCCAACAACGCTTTCCAGCGAACGCCCCCCGCTCACCCCCCAGGGCAAGCCGTCTCCAGCACCACCCACCTCCGCGGCCTCTCGTCCCCCGCGTACACGGCCCGCATCCCGGCCGGGAAGCCCGTGAGCGGCAGCGAGCCGTCGCCCTCGCGCGGCAGGCGATCGTAGAACAGGTAGCGCGCCCGGGAGGCGCCCGCCTCGATCGAGCCCGTCTCGGCCTCCGCGTCCAGAATCACGTAGCGCACGCGCTGCTCGCAGAGGAAGCGGACCATCTCGTCCTCGGGCACCGGCGCGTTCATCCAGCTCGCCGAGACGATGAGCTGCGTCGCCTGCGGCACGAGCCAGCGGGGCTGGAGGTGCGTGCGCGCGTCCACCGCGTAGACGTCGCCTTCGCGCACGTGGCTCGCCATCCACTGCTCCACCTCCAGGAAGCCGGGGGGCGAGCGGGTCGGGCTCGGGTCGAGGAGCAGCGTGCTCGCGACCGCGAGGAGCGCGGCGGCGGCGAGGCCGGAGAGCCATCGCAATCGGAGGAGCGAGCCCCTCTGCTCGAGGTCGGCGGCGAGCCACGCCGCGAGCGACGGGAGGATCGCGGTGGTGACGAGGGGCAGGAAGTAGCGGGACGCGCCGGCGACGGCGCAGTAGAAGACGAGGAAGCAGAACCACCACGCGCACTGCCCGAGCATGAACGTCCGGCGGAAGCCCGGCTCGCTCCGCCGGAGGAGGCGCACGGCGGCGAGCGCGGCGAGGACGCCGAGGACGACCCAGGCGACGTGGACGGGGCTGCCGGGGCGGGGCGCGACGAGCGCGAGCGCGTCGCCGAGGTGGAAGATGGTCTCGGCGAGGCCCATGCCGAAGCGCCGGGCGATCGATCCTGCGGTGGCGTGCGCGAGCCACTCGCGGACGCCGTGCGGGATGTGCGCGTCCGCGTGGGGGGCGAAGACCTCGGCGAAGTCGGGCAGGCCGTCCACCCAGAGGTAGCGGCCGTTGAGGGTGTAGAAGGGCGAGTGGTAGACCGAGACGTTGCGGTAGAGGAGCGGCGAGGCGGTGAGGACGAACGCGGCGGCGAACGCCCATGCGCCCGGGTTCTTGACGGCGCCGAGCCGCTCGCGTGAGAGGAGCGCGATGCCGAGGCAGATCGGGAGGAAGAGGCCCGGCCCCTTGGTGAGGTAGGCGAGGCCTCCCCACACGCCCGCGAGGATCCACGGCCGGAGCGCGCCCCGCGGGGCAGCGCCCGCGTCGAGCAGCGCGCCCGTGCCCAGCGCCCAGAAGGCGACGAGGAGCGCGTCCGCGCACTCGCGGCTCGCCGTCCAGAGGAGCGCGCCGCTCACGGAGAGCATCGCGGCGACGACCACGCCCGCCGTGCGCCCGAAGTGCCTGCGCGCCACCCACCAGCACGCGAGGAGGGCAAAGACCCCGAGCGCGACGGCGAGCACCTGCGCGTCGCGGTGGTAGGCGGGCTCCGGGCGCGCGATCAGGGAGAAGAGGGCGAGGGGGAGCGGGTGGCGGTTGGCGTTGGTGAAGCGGCCCGTGAACAGATCGCGGAGCAGGCCGAGCGGGCCCCCTGCGAGGCGGATGCGGTACCCGAGGTCGAGGAAGTCGATGTCGTCGAAGACCGGGTACGGGATCCGGAGCGCCTTGAACCACGCGAGCGCGACGAAGACGAGGACCGCGGCGAGGACGCTCGCCGCCTCGCGACGGGCCGTGAGCAGCGGGCGAGGGGGAGGGGCGCCGGCGGACATCGGAGGGCCGGCTAGGGATCGCTCGCGAGCGCGCCGGCGGCGACCTCGACGTGGAGGGGGCGGATCAGGTGGGTGAGGCCGCCGAGGCCGGCCACGATCATGGTCACCGCCATCAGCGCGAGCGACGCGGCGGTGGCGTCCGCGACGCTCACCCCCACCTTGCCGAAGAGGAAGACGAAGGCGGCCTCGCGGACGCCGAGGCCCGCCACCGAGAAGGGGACGTAGGTGGCGATCATGGCCAGGGGGACGAGCACGAGCGACTCGGTGACGAGGACGCCGGGGGCGATGGCGTGGACCAGGGTGTGGCCGGTGAGCGCGACGAAGGTGTGCGTGACGACCGAGAGGGCGAGGGCGAGGGCGAGCATGCCGGGGCGCGCGAGGGGGGGCAGGTTCGCGGCCCAGCGCCCGACGCGCCCGGGCAGGCGGCTGCCGAGCGCGCGCGCGGCGATCGGCGCGACGCCGATGCCGAGCGCGGTGGCGAGGGCGAGGGCGGCGAGCACCTCCGCCCGGGCCACGCCGGGCAGCGGGCGGAAGAGGAGCGCGCCGGCCCCGAGCGCGAAGAGGCCCGCGAGGCCGAAGAAGCGCTCGAGCGCCACGATCATGTACGAGCCGAGCGGCCCGTCGAACGACGCGCGCGTGGCGTGCGCGCGGACGACGTCGCCCGTGACGTTGCCCGGGACGAAGGTGTTGTAGAAGTGACCGACGAGCTGGGCGCGCGCGAGGAAAGCGAGGCTCGGCGCCCGCGTCGCCCCGTGCGCGGCGAGCAGGACACGCCACCTGACCGCCGCGACCGTGAGGTTCACGAGCGTCAGGAGCGTCGCGAGGAGGACGACCGCGGGGGAGAGGTGGAGGACGGCGGCCGCGAGAATCCGCGAGCGAGAGGCGCGAGAAGGTGAGCCCGAGCGCGCCCGCCGTGACGAGGACCTTGACCGCGAGCAAGGCGCGCGCCCTGGCCTTGGGCGAGGCATCACCCTGGCTGGCGAGGGAGGGCGAACGGGATGCCAACGCGCTTCCCCATCGCTCAGGAGAGGAGGTTGTACTTGACGATGCAGCGGAGGGCCTCAACGCCGTCCTTCCAGTTGATCTTCTTGCCCTCTGCGTAGGTGCGGCCGGAGTAGCTCACGGGCACCTCGTAGATGCGCACACCGAGGCCGGCAATCTTGGCGGTGAGCTCCGGCTCGATGCCGAAGCGATCCTCCTCAATCCGGATCCTCTCCACCACCTCGCGCCGGAGCACCTTGTAACAGCACTCCATGTCGGTGAGGTTCAGGTTCGAGCACATGTTGGAGAGGGTCGTGAGGAATCTGGTTGCCGACGAAGTGCCAGAAGTAGAGCACGCGGTGGGTCTCTCCGATGAAGCGCGAGCCGTAGACGACGTCGGCGCGCCCGTCGAGGATGGGCGTGAGGAGGCGCGTGTACTCCGCCGGGTCGTACTCGAGGTCGGCGTCCTGGATGAGGACGATGTCGCCCGTGGCGGCCGCGAAGCCGGTGCGGATCGCGGCGCCCTTGCCCTGGTTCTTCTCGTGGAAGAGGACGCGGAGCTGCGGGCGCTCGGCCGCGAGCCTCCGGAGCAGGTCGGTGGTGCCGTCGGTCGAGCAGTCGTCGACGCAGACAATCTGCCGCGCTACCCCTTCGGGGAGCCGAGCGCCCTCGACGCGCTCGAGGACGCGCTCGAGGTACCTTGTCTCGTTGTAGACGGGGATGACGATGCTCAGCGTGGGCATGGCTGGGGGCCGGAGGGGCGGCGAAATCTAGTCAAGCGCGTCGCTCCCGAGCAAGGGAATAGGCCGGCGAGCCCTCACACCTCCCGGGCGTATCCCCCCGGCCTTCCAGGTACCCCCCCGCCCGTTTCCACGCTACCTCTCCGCCCCGACCATGAAGCAAGTCATCCCACACGACCTGGACCTGCCCACGGCCAAGCGGGTCGCGGAGCTCGCGTTCGAGGCGTACAAGGGCCGCTTCCCGGAGTACCGGCCAACCTTCCGGTGGGCGAGCGAGCGCCAGGCCGACGTCGGCTTCAACGCCAAGGGCCTCCAGCTCGACGGGACGATGCGCATCGAGGACAAGGCCATCGAGCTCGACCTCGACGTCCCCCTCCTCCTCCGCCCGTTCCGCAAGATCGCGCTCGACGTCATCGAGCGCGAGGTGCGCGTCTGGCTCGACAAGGCGAAGAGCGGCGCGATCTAGCACCCAGCCCCTGGACCCCGGGCCCGTCGAGCGAGCCCCCACGCGATCGTTGACGCTGTCCGGAGCGGCTGCTACGAGCGTTGCACTTCTGCAATGCCGGCTTGCAGCAACGAAGGCCGGGGCGGGTCGGGGTATGGCAGCCAAGAACTGGACCACGGCGCAGAGCGGGGTCGACGAGCTCCTCTTCCACAACGACACGGTGTCCCTGTGCCTGCTGGTGAACCGGCGGCACGGGACGCTCCGGATCATCGATTTCCGGGCCGGGCCCACGCTCGCCAAGCGCAACTTCGTCATCGCCGCCGCCAAGCGCGAGCGGGTGGAGAAGGTCTTCACCCTGGTCGAGCGCGACGAGGTGAGCACGTGGACGCGCCTCGGCTTCCAGCGCGAGGGCTCGATCCATGCGTTCTACAAGCGGAGCGACGCGTGGATCCTGAGCGCGGTCGTCTCCCAGGTGGGCCCGATCCAGGGGGACCTGCGGCTCGACGAGGCCGACGAAGAGGAGGAGGAGGAGGAGGAAGACGGCGGCGCGGGCCCGGCCTCGCCCGCGGCGTCGCTCGCGGACCGCACCCTCGCCCGCGCGCGCAGGCTGCTCAAGGCCGCCCCCCTCGCGCTCCCCGCGGTCAAGCTCGCGCCCGCGCGCGACGCCGACGTCAAGCGCGCCGTCGCCGCGGCGGCGCGGCGGGGCCGCGCGCTCACGGGCTTCGAGCGCTTCGGCCGCGACGCGGAGCGCACCGCCTACGTGCTCACCGCGCGAGGCGGCTTCGAGCTCTACGCGTCCTGGGAGTCTCAGGCGTGCTTCGCCAACTCGTTCCTGGAAATCCTGACCGGCCCCCGTACGGACGCGGAGCGGCTCTCCACGACGGCCGCCGTGCGCGCCGTCTGCGAGCGCCTCGCGGCCGAGGGCGTGGTGAGCACCTTCTGCCTCGCCCCGGCCGACGACGTGGCCCTCGCGGCCGTGTTCCTGGGCGCGGGCTTCCGCCGCTCGGGCGTGCTCGCCAAGCACGTTCAGATCGACGGCGAGCGCAAGGACGCGATCGTCTGGTCGAAGAAGCTCGTCGGCGCGGACGCTTGATCCCGATCCACGCTGGACCTCCGGGCGCGGCGCACTAGCATCGCCCGCCGCGATGCCCGAGGCCGGAAGACCGAGCGCAGCACCCCCCCTCTCTCGCACCGCCGCCTGGGCCCTCGCGCTCACCGCGACCCTGACGATGACGGTGAGCTACGTCGATCGCCAGACGCTCGCCGCCATCGCGCCGGAAGTCCAGTCGAAGCTCGGCTTCGGCGACGCCGCCTTCGGCCTCCTCAACGGCGCGTTCGCGGCCGCGTACCTCGTCGGCGCGCCCGTCGCGGGGTGGCTGGTCGACCGCGTGGGCGCCCGCCGCGGCCTCCTCGCCTCGGTCCTCACGTGGTCCGCGGTCGCCGCGCTCCACGCCGTCGCCCCCGGGTTCGGCGTCCTCATCGGCATGCGCGTCCTGCTCGGCCTGGCCGAGGCGCCCTCGTTCCCCGCCGCCGCGCAGACCATCCAGCGCGCCCTGCCCCCGGCCGACCGCGCGCGCGGCTTCGGCGTGGTCTTCACGGGCAGCTCCATCGGCGCCGCCATCGCGGCGCCGCTCGCCAGCCAGCTCGCCAAGCACTACGGCTTCCAGACCGCGTTCTTCGGGACGGCCGCGGTGGGCCTGCTCTGGGTTCCCGTCTGGCTCACCTTCGCGTTCCGCGCGCCCGCGCGCGCCGCGCTGGATCGGCCCCAGGCCGTCACCGCGCCGGGCGGGCGCGCGATCTCGCCGTTCGCGCTCGCGGTGCACCCCGCCGTGCTGCGCTCCATGTTGCTGGTGCTCGCCTCGGCGCCGCTGCTCACCGTCTTCTACCAGTGGGGGACCAAGTACCTCGTCCACGATCACGGCCTGACCCAGGTGGAGGCGGGGGCCCTCCTCTGGGCGCCGCCGCTCTTCTTCGACGCGGGCGCCGTCCTCTTCGGCCACCTCGCGAGCAGCGCCCGCAAGCGGGGCGACGAGGGGGTGTCCCGCCCCCTCCTCGCCGCGGCGGCCGCCCTCATGCTCGCCGGCGCGATCGTCCCCCTCGCGCCCACGGCGCCGCTCGCCGTCGCGGCGATGTGCGCGGCCATGATCGGCGGCGGCGGCATGTACGCGCTGCCCATGGCCGACGTGGCCGCGCGCGTGCCGCCGGGCCTGGTCTCGTCGGCCGGCGGCCTGTGCGCGTCGGCGCAGTCGATCGCGCAGATCGTGACCAACATCGCGATCGGCGCCTCGATCGCGCGGTACGGGAGCTACCGGGTCGTCCTGATCGCCCTGTCGGTGTGGGTGGTGCCCTGCGCGCTCGTCTGGCTCGCGTGGCGCGCCCCTCCGCCTCACCCCGAAGAAGCCGAGATCCAGCCGGAAAATTGACAGCCTGGACCAGGCTCGGACAAGATCGGTCTCATGGCCTCCCGTTTCTTCGTCGCCCTAGCGCCCGTGGCCGTCGTCGCCGTCGTCGCGGGGGCCTGCTCGAACTCCGCGCTCAACGACCACCCCATCTCGGACGGTGGCCTCCCCTCGACGGGCGGCGCGGCGAGCACGACGAGCACGACGAGCACGGCCACCACGACGAGCTCGACCGCCGTGACGAGCACGTCGAGCAGCTCGTCCACCCCCGCTTCCTCCTCCTCTTCGGTCGGAACGGGCGGCGCGGCAGCCACGTCGACGGGGACCGGCGGGATGACGAGCACGTCGGCCGGCGGGGCGGGCGGAGCCGGCGGCAGCGCGAGCTGCACGGGGACGGACACCAACTGCGGCGGCAACTGCCCGCAGCCGTGCGGCGACGGGCTGCACTGCAACCAGGGCACGGACTGCGCGTCGCTGAGCTGCGTGATGGGCACGTGCGTCGCCCCGACGTGCACGGACAAGATCCAGAACGGGACGGAGACGGACGTCGACTGCGGCGGGACCAACTGCCTGCCCTGCGCCGATGGGAAGAAGTGCGGAACCGCGGGGACCAACTGCGTGGACAAGATCTGCGCGGGCGGGACCTGCCAGGTGGCGACGTGCAGCGACAAGGTGCAGAACGGCACCGAGAGCGACGTCGACTGCGGCGGCTCGTGCTTGCCCTGCTACCCCGGGCAGAAGTGCAACACCGGCACCGACTGCGCCGAGCAGATCTGCAGCGGAGGGCTCTGCGGATGCCCGCAGGGGATGGTGGTGGCGCCCATCCAGGGCATGGGCAGCTACTGCATCGACGCGACCGAGGTCTCCTACGGGCAGTACCAGCTCTTCTACGACGCCAACCCGGCGACCATGGATCAGGACGCCTTCTGCAAGTCGTGGAACGTGAACTGGACGCCCAGCGACAACTGGCCGCAGCCCCCAGTGAACGCCAACAACCCCGTCACGAACGTGAACTGGTGCCAGGCCGCGGCGTACTGCAAGTACGTGGGGCACCACCTCTGCGGCCAGATCGGCAGCGTGGCGGCCGTACCGGTGAGCATCGCCAGCTTCGCCGACTTCCACCAGGACCAGTGGTACAACGCCTGCACGGCGGACGGCACGAACGTCTACCCGTACTCCTCGAGCAACTACCGGCCCGCGGCCTGCAACGGCATCGATAGCGTCGACGGCGGCTCGCCGGGGCCGCAGTCGCCCTCCAACCTCCAGGGCTGCCTCGGCGGCGAGACGGGCCTCCTCGAGATGAGCGGCAACGTGGCGGAGTGGGAGAACGCGTGCGACGGCACCACCGGCAATTCGGACAACTGCCTGATCCGCGGCGGCTCGTACCTGGACGGCGCGACCAAGCTCCGCTGCGACAGCGGCGGCACGCCCGTCAGCCAGCCGCGCGACTACCAGGGCCCCGACGTCGGCTTCCGCTGCTGCTTCTGAGCCCCGCGCGTCACCGCTTCCTGCGCCGGTTGTGCCCCTCGGTCATGGCCAGGTAGTCGATCGGCTCCGCCTCCCGCTCGGGCGGCGGCGTCATCTCCGGCAAGATCCGCTCGAGCTCGCGGACCAGCGCCCCGATCTCGCTCGCGCCCGCGCTCCTGCCCTGCGCGAGCCCCCCGTACACCGACGCGAGATCCGGGATGCCCTTGCCCGTCACGTGCCCGCGCCGCGCGAGGTCGAGGTAGCTGCGCGCGAGCGCGCCGCTGTCGAAGTTGTGGACGAAGGCGAGGTCCTGCGCGACCCGGAGCACGCTCTTCGCAGGGATGAGCCCGTCCTCCTGAAGCACGAACGCGGCCTGGAGGTAGTTGTAGAAGGGCACCACCCGCGGGCCGAAGACGCGAAAATCCGAGGGGGAGGACTGCCGGTCGAGGTGGATCAGGATGCGGGCGACGACCGGGCCCTTCTCGACGTACCCGGCGAAGCGAACGGCGTCGGCGATGGTGTCCTCGTAGCAGCCGCCCCGGCGCATGACCTCGGCGAGCTCCGGCGCGCCGCCCGCGCAGACGTCGGCGTAGAGCGAGTAGACGAAGGCGTCGGCCTCCGCGTCGTCGCCGAGGAGGACCTCGGGGACCATCGCGCCGCCCTCCCCGCCCCGGCGCTGGTCGCGGAGCTCCGCGCGCCGGCGGAGGAGCGCGGGGAGCTTGTAGCCGAGCTGGCCGCGCAGCGCGCGGAAGCGGAGGCGCAGGATGTTCTCCAGGTTGGGCTTGAGCGTGAGCGACGCCCAGCGCACGCCGTCGAGGCGAAGCTTCTGCGCGAGGCGTGAGCGGAGCTGCTCCGGGCTGCCCGAGAGGATGTGGATCTCGGCGCCCGCGCGCCCCAGCTCGCGCATCAGGGTGGCCGCGCCGGGCACGGTGCGCTTCTGGTCGGGCCGCTCGACGGCGGTTCGAACCAGATCGCGCACCGTGTCGAAATCGGTGCGGAGGTAGGTCTTGTCGAGGTCCCACCTGGCGATGAACGTAGGGGCCTCGCGGGCAGCACGGGGCGGGCGGGCGGAAGGACCTGCAGGGCCGGGGGGCATGGGGGGTCTCCCCCCATCGTGACCGGGGGGCGGGGGGAGGTCTTCGGAGCCGGCCGGCAAGCTACACCCAGGCGTTGTTGAGGATCTCGCCGACGCCGCCCGCGCCGGGCACGATGTAGTGGCGATCGTTGAGGCCGCGCTCCTCGTCCCAGCACGTGCCCGGCTCGGTCCGCAGCACGCGCTCGGGGGAGAGGCCCCGGTCGAGGCGGAGCGCGTAGATCACCGAGATCCGGGTGCTCGGTGATGACCTTGCGCAGGTACTCGGGCGTGACGATGAGGTGCATGGCCACGCACTTCGCCGGGCGGCCGACCAGGGCCGTCTGGTAGTACTTCACGGCGCTCACCATGGACGAGCCCGTCGCGCCCATCGGGTCGGGGAAGAGTACGTAACGCTCCCCAACGTCCCGTCCGATCTTGGCGTCGTGCCACGTCGCCCCGATCACCTCGCCCTGCTCGTTCGTCTGGCGGCTCATGAAGAGGTGGTCCTGCCGCACCAGGGCCGGGTCGAGGACCTCGTTCATCAGGTCGAAGACGACCTGGGAGGGGTTGGTCCCCGCACGGGCGATGCCGACCGTGACCGCCTTGGTGGACCTCGACAGCGCGAGGCCGCGGTAGACCGCCTCGGGGTGGGACGCTACCATGCGGGTCGGCACGTCGACTCGCGCCCGGGGCAGCTCGGCCGCGAGGACGACCCGTGCGAGCATCTCGTACAGCGTGCGGACGAGGCGGCCGGCGTCGGGCTGGCCCGTCTCAGGCGAGGAGAAGCGGGCGAGCAGCGACCACGCGAGCGGGTCGTCGATCAGGTGTACGGTCGGCCCGTAACGGTGGGCGATCTCGGGCACTTTGTAGCGGCTCTCGGCGTAGGCGACTTCGACCATCGCTTTTTTCTGTTACACTACCCGCCTCGCGACGGGGTATGGCTTCGTCGCGGACCGGGCTCGATTCGTTCGAGGTTTGCCGTTCGTCTCGATGGGGCCGCAAGCGGCCCACCTGTTCATGCCGGGCTCGCAAGCGAGACTTGCGAGCCCTGGACCAGGGCCCGCAGGGCGGGCCCTGTGCCGCGAAAGAGAAGGGAAGCGTTCGGTGGATAGCGACCTCGCCGAGTCGGTTGCGGCGCTCAAGGAAATCTTCGGCCGACGAGGCATCCAGGCAACCTTCGGCAAGGCTGACCCGGCGGCGGTGGAGGAGCTGCGCAAGAGCCTCCGGATCCCAGCGCGGTTCCGGGCCTTCTTGCAGGCCGCGGACCCCGTCGACGTCGAGACCGTGACCCCGGTCGAGCGCGTCCGCCTCTTCCCGGCGGCCCGCCTCGGCGCCGAGCAGAACGTCGAGGGCGCGCCCTCCGGCGGCGACGGCAAGCCCGCCGCCGCCTGGCGGAAGAGCTGGGTCGTCATCGGGCGGAGCGCCCTCCTGGGCGACCCCTACTTCCTCGACGTCTCGAAGCTCGACGCCGAGGGCGACTGCCCGGTCTATTCGGCCATGATGGGCGCCGATTCGTTCAAGCCCGTGCTCTGCGCCTCGAGCTTCCAGCAGTTCCTGCGCATCCTGGCCACGAGCATGGAAGTCGCCACCGGCTTCGGCAGCGGCGTGCTCGACGACGACGACGAGGCCATCTTCCGCGAGGCGCTCGCGCCCAAGATCAAGACCATCGACTCCGCCGCCCTGCGGGCAGGGCACTGGACCTGACCCTGCAAGGGGCGTTCGCGCCCTCCGAAATGGATGCTCACCTGCCGCAGATGCACCGCGATCACGCACGACGACGCGGCGCTCTTCTGCGGTAGCTGCGGCGCGTCCCTGCAGGACGCGCGCGCCCAGCCGGACGCGCCGCCCTCCACGCAGCCGCACCCGGACCTGCCCGCGCCGGTCACGATGGGGGAAGACCCCGCTGCACGGCGGGGGCCCCCCTCTCACACGATCCCAGGCGAGCCCATCTCCGCCGCGCTCCACGCGGAGCCTCCGGCACCCGGTTCCGCCGCGTCTCCCCCCGGCGCCGCGCCGCAGGCACCACCGGCGGGCGCCCCGCGCGCCAAGCCCTTCGCGCCCCCGAAGCACCTGGCTCCGGGCACGCTCATCGACAAGAAGTACGCCGTCCTCCGCGTCCTCGGCGAGGGTGGGATGGGCGTCGTCTACCTCGCCCGAGACATCCACACGGGGCTCGACGTCGTCGTCAAGGCCGTGCGGAGCGAGCTCTCCCACCGCGAGGACGTCCGCGCGCGCACGCTGGCCGAGGGGCGCGCGCTCGCGCAGATCGACCACCCCAACGTCGTGCACCTGCGCGCCGTCGCGGTGGACGGCCCGCACCTCTACCTCGTGATGCAGTACATCGAGGGCGAGAGCCTCGACAAGATCATCGCCCGCCACGTCGAGCGCGGCGAGCCCATGCCGGTGGAGGAGGCGCTCGCCATCTTCCGCCAGGTGGCCGCGGGCATCGGCGCCGCGCACCAGGAGGGCGTGATCCACCGGGACCTCAAGCCGGCGAACGTCATCGTACGGCGCAAGGACAAGGTCGCGAAGGTGACCGACTTCGGCATCGCGCTCGTGCCGGGCGACACCTCGCGCCCGCAGACGCGGGGGATCCTCGGCTCGCTCTGGTACATGTCGCCCGAGCAGGTGAAGGGGAAGCGGGATCTCGGACCAGCGCGTCGACGTCTACGCGCTCGGCATCATGCTCTACCAGATGCTCGTGGGCCGCGTGCCCTTCGACGCCAAGAGCGACTACGAGATCATGAAGCTCCACGCCGAGGCGCCGATGCCTCGCGTCGCCGCGGCGCGGCAGGGCGTCCCGCAGGCGGTGGACGACCTCATCCAGATGGCCTGCGCCAAGGACCGCGACCACCGCTTCCAGCGCTGCGAGGACGTCGTCGCCGCGGTCGACCGGCTCTTCGGGATCGTGCCCGCCCTCCGCGGCGGCCTCCCACGCGGGGTTGTCCGGCCTCGCCCTGCCGTACATCCCCGACGCCCCCGCGGCCCCGGGCTCGACGCCGAGCGCCGCGATCGCCATCCCGGCCGCCCCGACATCCTCCGGCCGGTCGACCTCCCTCCCCATCCCCCTCGTCCCGATGGTGACCGCATCCACCTCCGGCCCGGTGCTGGAGGAGCCCGTGGCCCCCGAGCCTCGCCGCCGCGGCAAGGGCCTGTGGGTGGCGCTCGGCGTGCTGCTGCTCGCCGGCGGCGGCGCCGGCGCCGCGTTCGCGCTGGGCCTCTTCGGCGCGCCTCGACGCACGCACGGCGGAGGCGACGCAAGCGCGCACGCGACCAAGCCCGTGGTCGCGGTGGACGCGGGCACGGCGCGCACGGGCCTCGACGCGCTGGCCGGGGCGTGGGTCGGCAACGGGCGCGAGCTCCTGGCCGTGGTGACGGGGAACGAGCTCGAGTTCCGGGTGAAGAAGCCGGAGCAGTTCGCGCCGCAGGGCTACGAGGCGGGCGAGGCGCGCTTCGTCCTCCGCGCGACGGCCGACGCGAACGTGTTCACGGTCGAGGACCGCATCCGCCCCGTGCCTCCGACGGGCAAGGCCTACGAAGCCCGCGCGAGCGGGACGTGCCAGGAGGTGTGGACGTCGGTCGCCGGGGATCCGCTCCGCGCCCGCTACGAGAGCGGGCGCCTGACGGTGGAGTTCGCCAAGATCGAGCCCGGCCCTGCCAACTTCACCCTCGAGGGGAGCAAGGTGACGAGCTGCGTGGGGCTCCGGAAGCTGAAGCCCTCGAAGGTGGTGAGCGCGCTGGTGCGGCCGTAGCCCGAGAGAGCACCCCCTCTCCCGCAGGGGGGAGAGGGGGATGAGGACGACGTGCTCTACGCGCCGCCGCCGCCGCCGCAGATGTTGGCCTTGCCGCCGCCGCCGCACGTCTGCGGAGCCTGGCACGTGCCGCAGTTGATGGTGCCGCCGCAGCCGTCGCCGGCCATGCCGCAGTTGTAGCCGAGGCCCGAGCAGGTGCTCGGCGTGCACGTCGGCTTCTGGCACATGCCGTTGACGCAGGCCTCGCCGGTCGGGCAGGTACCGCACTGCTGGATGTTGCCGCAGCCGTCCCCGGTCGCGCCGCACACGACGGTCCCGCAGCCGTGGGGCGTGCACGAGCCGTTGCTGCACTGGCCAATCATGCCGTTGGCGCCGCAGGTGCCGGAGGGGCAGGCGCCGCAGTCGATGCTGTTGCCGCAGCCGTCGCTCTGCATGCCGCACTGGTACCCCTGCTGCGTGCAGCTCTTGGGCGTGCAGCCGCTGGAGCACGCGCCGTTGATGCAGGCCTGGCCCGAGGGGCACATGCCGCACTGGAGGATGTTGCCGCAGCCGTCGCCGATCGGGCCGCAGGTCGCTCCCTGCGCCTTGCAGGTCGTCGGGGTGCACATGGGCGTCCCCGACTGCGCGCACGAGGCGAGGTCGAAGAGCATGAACTCCATGAGCTTCTCCTGCGGCGTCATGGCGCCGGGCGCGCACTCCTTGGGGAAGAGCTCCCCGGTCGACGGATTCGCCTCGGTGTCCTCCACATGGTAGTCGTTGTAGACGACGCGGCCGCACTGCTGCGCGGCCGGCGCGGTCGTCGGCGTGAGGAAGTCGTACTGCATGGGGACGTTGTTCCCCGCGCTCGAGTCGTTCACCGTCATCCAGAGCTGCCCCGGCGACTTCACGGCGGACACGTCGCCGCGGAGCGTGTTGATCTTGATCTGACCGAGCGTGGTCGACGCGCCGATGACCTGGAGCCACTGCGCGAGCGCCTGCCCCTTCGGGAACGACATGTTGATGTACCCGGTGTTCGGGTCCGTGGCGAACGACCTCTCGGCGATCCCCGTGGTCCAGGTCGCCGTGGCGTTCCACGGCGCGTTCTTGAAGAGCCAGACGTAGCTGTAGTGCGTGGTGAAGACGCGCCCGCCTGCGTTCGCGTAATCCTGCACGACCGTCTGGGCCGCCGCGGTCTTGTCGAACTGCGCACCCTGACACGGGAAGAGCACGATGTCGTACTGGTTGATCTCGGCCTGGGTGGTCCAGAGCGAGGACTCCTTGGGCGCGGCGGCGGTGACCGAAGCCCCCGCGGAGCCCCCGCCCTTGTAGAGCTGGATGCGCCCGGTGCCGCCCGGATCCGTGAACTCGGTGTCGTCGACGCCGACCTTGCGGAAGACGCACTCGAGGCCGTCGACGGAGCCCGTGGCGAACGCCATCAGCGGGATGTCGCCCTTGACCTTGCCGGCGGGGCACTTCGTGTTCGTGCTCTCGCAGTTCGGCATGTTGGTCTGGGTCTTCGCGACGGCCGTGCTGGCGCACGCCGTGACGCTGGGGATCGTGATCTGGCGGCGCCAGCGGCCGAGCTGGATGACGAGCGGGATGTTCGCGCCGGCCGGCGCCCCCGTGATGCTGAACTTGCCGTCGACGCCCGTGACCGCCTCGACGAGCGGGTTGCCGCTCACGTCGGTGCCGCACGGGCTGCACGAGACGCCGGGCGCGAAGGGCTGGACGCCGTAGGTCGGCGCCGGGCCGCCGTTGGGCACGTAGACGAGCGCGCCGTAGAGCGGGTCGGTCCCGTTGGGCGCGTAGACCGTGCCGGTGATGGTCGTCGTCCCGCCGCCCGAGCACGTCGGCACCATCGAACAGAGCGGACCGCTGCAGGTGTTGCCGGAGCCGCACTGGTTCGGCCCGCCGGCGCCGCACGTCTCACCCGCCGCGCAGGTGCCGCAGTTGATGATGGTGCCGCACGTGTCGGTCGCCGAGCCGCAATCGAACTTCTGGTCCGCGCAGGTCTTCGGCGTGCACATCGGGGCGGTGCAGGAGCCGTTCACGCAGGTCTGGTTGCCGGTACAGCTGCCGCAGTCCTGGATGTTGCCGCAGGTGTCGCCCTGCATGCCGCAGTTGAAGTTCTGGTCCGCGCAGGTCTTCGGCTGGCAGCTCATGCCGACGCCGCAGACGTTCGGCATGCCGCCGGCGCCGCAGCCCTGCCCCGCGGGGCAGGTCGGACCGCAGCTGATGACGCCGCCGCAGCCGTCGCCCGCCATGCCGCAGTCGAAGCCCTGATCCATGCAGCTCAGCGGCGTGCACGCGCTGGTGCACGTGCCGTTCGTGCACACCTGGTTCGCCGGGCAGGTGCCGCAGTCCTGCAGGTTGCCGCAGCCATCCGACTGCATGCCGCAGGTGAAGCTCTGCTCCTGACACGTCTTGTACCCCGGGCACATCACCGGGCCGCTGTCGCCCGAGCTGGAGCTCGAGCTCGGGCCCACGAAGGTGCTGACCGAGGAGCTCGCCGCGCCCGTCCCGGTTTGCTGCCCCGGTCCCGGTTGCGCCCCCGCTCCCGCCGTTGCCGGTGAAGCCGCCGCCCGTTGTGTTGTTCCCGCCGCAGGACGCGACGGCCACGACGATGGCGGCTACGTACGCCATCAAAGCCCAGAAGTAGCGCATGGCGCTGAGGCTAAGACATGCGCGCAAAAGCACGCAACAACGAGCGATCGAGGCGGAATATTCCGCTCGACCGATCGATCTGCTTACGCACACAAGGTGCGCAATGAGCCCAAAACGTCTTGTTCGCCCGGCATGCGCCATCCTTTCGATTGATCCTCTAGAATGTCTCCATTAATGGCACCCGCTCCGCCCCCAGCGCCCGGCCCACTCCGGCTCGACCTCCGGCTCGCGGCCGTCACGCTCGTCTGGCTCGCGCTGGCCCGCTGGCTGGAGCGCGCCGGCGCGTGGGCGATCCCCGACGCGTGGAAGCCCCACGTCGCGCTGCAGACGTTCCTGATCGCGTGCCAGAATCGCGACCGCCGCCGCCGGCCTCGGGCTCGCCCTCGGGCTGCTCGGCCCGCGCCCCGCTGCCGCCGCGCTCGGCCTGGCGCCGCCGCCGCGCGCCCGCGCCGTCGCCTCGGCGGCCCTGCTCGCGCCAGCGCTCTTCATCGCCTCCGCCGCGATCGCCCTCCGCGTCGCGCGCCCCGTGCTGCTCGCCGAGGCGGCCGCCCACGGGCCCGGCGTCTCGCGCGAGCACGCCGGCGCGTTCGGCCACGCCCTCACGGCGAGCCCGGTGCTCCCGACGCTGGTATGGGGCGTGGTCCTCGCCGCGCTCACCGAGGAGCTGCTCTTCCGCGGGGCGCTGTACGCGTCAATCGAGCGGCTCGCGGCGCGGCTCGTACGGTCCCCGCGCGCGCCGGGCCTCGCCGCAGCGGCCGGCGCGGCCGTCGTCTTCGCGCTCATGCACTGGGATCTCGCCGGGGGCGTCGGGATCGTCCGCATCGTCTCGACGCTCTGCCTCGGCCTCGCGTGTGGCGCAGCGCGGTACGCGTCTTCCTCCGTGCTGGCGCCGTTCGCGCTCCATCTCGTCCACAACACGGTCGCGCTGGGGCAAGCGCGGGGCTGGTTCACCGACGACGCTCCGCCCCCGTTCGAGGCGCTGCCCCTTCCCGAGCGGCTCTTTGCCCTGGCCGCGCTGGGCCTCGCGGGCCTGGCGGCAATCTTCGTGGCCGGCGCGATCATGCGACGACGCGCCGCGCTGAAGCAGGCGCTGCGGCTCGAAGAGTAGCCGGCGAGCGGTCGCGGCTCGGGATCGACGCCCGCCGGCGCACTATGCTGACCGCCATGGGCCGCATCTTCTCGTTCGAGCGCGACCCTGCGCTCACGTTCCTCCCGCTCTCGGTCCGCCGGAAGCTGGACCTCGCCGGCCTCAAGCTCTCGCTCGCCGGGTGGCAGGCCTTGCCCCTTTCCAATCGCCGCGCCCTCGTGGACGCGGAGGTCGACGACGACACCTCCGCCGCATTCGCCGCCGGCCTCCGCGCCACCGCGGCCGGCGCGGGCATCGCGCTCGATTCCCTCCCCGCTCCCACCGGCCCCTGGCCCTGGCGCGCCCCCGCGGTCCCCCCCGCCCTCGGCGAGAGGCTCGCGGCCCTCGGCCTCGCGCTCGAAGACACCGCGTGGGCGGCCCTCCCCGACGAAGATCGCTACGCGCTGCTGAAGCTCGCAGGGGCGAAGCGCGAGCCGGAGCGCCTCCGCGACGCGCTCTCGGAGATTCGGCGCCGAGCCCGGCCCGCGCCCGGGCTAGTCCGGTGTAAAGTGGCGTCGATGTCGAACGAGAATGAACGCAAGCTCCTCGCGGACCTCGCTGCCACGGTGCGCGAGAAGGTGTCGCCCACGGGCGAGGCGCTCGTCAACCGCGAGGGCATCAAGATGGTGGAGCGCCTCGCGCGCAATCTCACGGCCCCCGGCGGCATGCCCGGGCTCAAGCTCTGGCGCGACACGCCCACCAAGTTCCGCCTCCAGCGCCCGAACCGCAACGCCGAGATCATGGTCGAGTGGCAGCGCGACATCGGCGCGATGGTGATGACGGGGGAGAAGTTCGGCGAGTCGAAGCGCCTCACGCGGTACGTGTTCGACCAGGAGCAGTCACACTTCCGCCGGATGGAAGGCGAAGGGGAGCTCTACGAGGACATGGTCGAGGCGCTGGTGGAGTACCTGTACCCCGAGGGGCGGCGGGAGCAGGCGTAGGCGGCTGCCGGAGCGGTGGCCGTGGAGCGCGGCTCAGTACCCCACGAGGCCCTTCAGGCGGAAGTAGAAGGGCGTGGCGCTGTCGGCGTGCTTCTTCTTGATCGGGCCTTCCATCAGCGGAAGGTACGAGACGCAGCGCTCGCTCGCGTCCCCCTCCACCGTCGCGAGCGCCGTGCGGTGCCACATGCGCCCGTCGTGGATGGTCAGGTCGCCGGCCTCGGTCTCGATGGCCAGCTCGTCGGGATCCGGCTTATCGTCGACGAAGTGGATCTTGCGCAGCACCATCGACGAGATCGGCTGGTTGTGCGTGCACGGGAGCACCCGCAGGCCGCCGACCCCAATCGCGGAGTCGGTGAAGCTGAAGCCGACGTTGAGGTAGCGCCGCGGCTGCTCGAGGTAGAACACGTCGCGCAGGCTGTCCGTGTGCCAGCCGAGGCGCTTGTACTTGGCGCCGGGCTCGTTGCGGAAGCGGTTGACGACCATGCCGTCCCGCTCCTCCTCCCCGATCCGGTAGCCGGGGCCTGCCACCTCGAGGATCCCGCGGAAGCGCGGGTCCTGGAGGAAGTCGTGGAGGGCTTCGTTTTGGAGGGAGGCGAAGGGGATGCGCTGCACGTAGCGCGTCCCGTCCGCCCGCGTGCCGAAGATGAGCGGGACGCCGTTCATCTGCGTCACGCCCTTGGCGACGATGGCAGCGTCGACCTCGAGGACGGCGCGGTAGAGCTCCTCCGCGCGTGCGCGCGGGACGAAGCGCTTGAAGCGGATGAAGCCGTAGGTCTCCAGGAAGTCCACCTGCTCGGGCGTCAAGCGGTCGCCGAGCTCGAAGTCGGGGATTTTGATGACACGGTTCGCGCGAGGCAGCACTCTGCCGGCAAACCAGCACTCCTGCGCGGCGTCAACCCCGGCGTGCGCGGGCCCGCTGTTATCGCATGCAATCCAACCTGACGGCGTTACCGGCGTATGCCCTAGAGGTCGCCCCAATGCGGGGGCCCGGTATGCCGGCGGGGGCGGCCCATTCACCCCGGTGGAGGATCACCATGCTCAGCAATCACGGTTTCGCACTGCTCATCGGCGTCGACGACTACCGCGCGTTCGACGCGTCGCGTGGCAAGACGCCCGGGACGAGCGATCTCCTCGGGAGCCTGAACGACGTGCGCGCCTTCTGGCACCGGTGCCGCGCGCTCGGGATGAAGCCCGCGAACATCCGCGTCCTGACCAGCCCGCCGATCGACTTCCGCGAGCTCGAGGGGGCGAGCCCGAGAACGTGGGGCCCGCGACCGAGGGGGAGATCCTCGCCAAGACCAGGTGGCTCGCCGAGCAGCTCGGGCGGAAGGAGCGCCCCACGGGGCTCATGACGTTCTCCGGTCACGGCGACGTGATCTCGGGAGCGGGAGACGTACTGTGCCCGAGCGACGCGGTCTGGGAGGCGCGCGAGGGCGGCGCCGGCCTCGCCCACGCGGTCTCGTTCCGTGCGCTGAACGAGATCTTCGCCCGCCACGGCGTCGGTGACGAGCTCACCGTGGTGCTAGACACGTGCCACGCGGCCGGCGCCGGCGACGCGGCGCCCGGCGCGCAGCCGCTCACACTGACCGGGCAGGCGGCCCTGGAGCCGGCCACCACCGGGGGCCCGCTCCTCGGGCGCGTCCTGCGCGCCTCGCGGCGTGGCCAGCCCGCCTACCAGACAAAGCTGGATGGCCGCTACCGCGGCCTCTTCTCCTGGGCCCTGACGACGGCGATGGATCAGTGGCGCGCGACGCAGGACGGCGGCGCGGTGCGGCTCGATCTGCGCTACGGCAAGCTCGTCGAGACGGCGGATCGGCTGATGGCCGCCCTCTGGTTCGACCAGACCCCGGAGCTCACCGGGCCCCCGGGCGTGGCCGACCTCGCCGTCTTCCAGCACGGCCTCGCCCCACGGCCCGGCGCCACGACGGACAAGCCGAACGGCGCGTTCCTGACCGCGCAGATCGACGGCGGCAACGACGTCTGGCGCAGCATCCAGATGGTCTGCGCGGACACCGGCGCCGCCATCGCCCAGGTCCACATCTACAACGAGATCATCGGGAGCTTCCAGACGGGGATCGAGTACTGGTACGTGTGCCGGAGCAACCTCAGCAGGCTCGGAAGCGCCGGCGTCAACATCACCGTCACGGACTCGAACAGCCGCACGGGGCCCTCCGACCCGGGCTACTCGCCGGAGCAGAAGTTCTCCCAGGCGCAGAACCCCAGCGGGGGTTGGGGGACGGGCTGGACGACCGATCCGGTGAGCGGCGGCCACCTCTACACGGGGCCGAACGGCTCCTACTTCCGGATCAAGCTCTCCACGGACAGCCCGCCCATCATCACCTACGTGGCCTGGTACCAGGTGCTCTCGAGCGGGAGCCCCGCCAACCTCGACCCAACTGGCTCGTGGACGGTCAACAGCTCGGGGAGCGTCTCCGTCCCCAGCGGCAGCACCGGGTACGACATCAACCAGTCCAACGGGACTTGATCGGGCGCCACGGGGTTATGCCTCGGGCGTTTCGTGCCACGCGTCGCGCGTTTCGGAGTACGCCTCGGGCGTGTGTGTATCGTTGACGCCGCGAACGTGGCGGCTTTCCATCCGTCCGTGGCCTCTATCGAGGCCACGGAATGGAGAGCACGCCATGAGACCCGTAACCCCTCCCCTACCTGCCACCCTGCTCGCGCTGTCGCTCCTCGCCGTCCCCGCCACCGCGCACGCGACCGGGTCAGCGGAATCCACCACGTTGAGTCCCCACTTGACGCTCACGGGCCAGTCCCTCCTGCCACCCCCTGCCCCGGCCGCGTCCCCCCTCCTCCCCACCCTCTCGGGCTCGTCGGCGCTCCCCGGATTCGGCGGGACGGACAAGGCGCTGCCGATGCAGCTCGATGGCGGCAGCAAGGGCTGGCGCACCATCCAGATGGTGTGTGCCGATGACGGCGCGGCCATCGCGACGGTCTACGTCTTCAACGAGATCATCGGCACCTACCAGCCCGGGATCGAATACTGGTACGTGGCCCGGAGCAACCTCACCAGGATCGGCAGCGTCGGCCTGGTCATCAGCGTCACCGACACCGACAGCCGCACGGCGCCCTCCGACCCGGGCTACTCACCGGAACAGAAGTTCCAGCAGGTGCAGAACCCCAGCGGGGGTTGGGGGGCGGGCTGGACGACGGATCCGGTGAGCGGCGGCTACCTCTACAGCGGGCCGAGCAACTACAATGTCCGGTTCAAGCTCTCCACGAGCACCCCGCCCACCGTCACCTACGTGACCTGGTACCAGGTGCTCGCGAGCGGGAGCCCGGCCAACATCGACCCGGCCGGCTCCTGGACGGTCGACAGCTTGGGCAGCGTGTCCGTGCCCAGCGGCAGCACCGGCTACGATATCAACCAGAGCTACGGGGGCTGAGCAGGCTCCGCACGAGGCGGAACCCAACGTTCGCGCGGCGGTGGTGGGGCCGATTGGCGAACCGGCTGGCCGAGCGGCTCCACCCGAGCTGGCTGCTCCAGGCGCACCCGCGCACCGATCGGAAGCCGGGATCATCTGCAGACGCGACATCCAGGACGACCCTTGCCTCCTCGATGCGCGGCCCCTCATGGCGCCAGAGGTTGATGCACCAGTCGCGCGAGTTGCCGCTCAGCCCTCGCGTGCCGTAGGGGCTCTCGTCGAGCGGGTAGCCCGTCACGCTCGAACGGGTGGAGATCGCCCGGCTGGCTCTCGGCGACGCAGGCGAAGGTGGCGTCGAGGTAGTTGCCCCAGGGGCAGAGGCGGCCGTCGGCGCCCCGCGCCGCCTTCTCCCGCTCCAGCTCGTTGGGGAGGCGCCAGGGCGAGATCGGTCCGCTGTGCGAGCCAGCGCGCGTACGCCATGGCACCGTGCCAGTCGACCTGCACCACCGGCCAATCGAGCCGCTCCGCTATCCCTGAAGCCCCCACGCGCAGCAAGAAGCGCCCCGACGCGTCGCGCCCAAACGCCGGGTGGTCGCCGGGCACCTCGCCGGGCTGCGCCTTGGGACACGCCGCGAGCGCTTCGGCCTCGCGGCCTCTCGCGACGAGATCGTCGAGGAACGCGAGGTACTCGTGGTTGGTGACCGGGAAGCGACGGATCACGAAGGCGTCGACCCAGACGCGCCACAGCGGCAAGCTGTCCCCGGCGAGCGGATCCCCGCCGACCCAGCACCAGCCCGCGGGCACGTAGCAATCGTCTGGCCCGAGCTGCCCCTCTTCCGGCAGCGCTATCGGGAAGGGCTCGGATTGCCCGGGCGCGCCATCGTCCCATCGCTGCCCCCGCTCGATCTGCACGGGGTAGAACACCTCGGCCCGGCCAGGCGCACGGAGCCGGAGACGGTAGCTCCCGTGCTGGAGGGGCACGTCGCGGAGCGGGGTCTCCCCCAGCACGCCGGCATCGGCGGGGACCAGCCGGCGGTCACGTAGCTCGTAGCGCTCGAGATAGGCCACCGCACCGGGTGGGTCGGTCACCAGCGAAAGGGCGCCGTGCCCGCGGAGGAAGGCGGCGTGCTGGCCGCGGTCGTGCGTGCGCAGGAGCGCCTCGAAGCGCGCCACGTCCTCGTCCGCGTGGGCGAGCTCGGCCGTGGAGAGGCGCTCCCGGTAATGATCGGCGAGGACCGCGTGGGCCTCGGGCAGCTCCGGGTCCAGGATCAGCGCGGCGTGCACCTTCTGCAGCCACGTCGTCTCGAAGAGGGCGGCGTCGCGATCGAGCGCCGCCGCCTCGTCCTCGAGCGACCACCCCCGTTGCTTCTTCTCGATCGGATCGTAGGGCTTCGCTTCGAACAGGAGGGCCTGCGCCTCCTCGCGCCGGTGCGCCGCTTTCCCGCGGAGCCCTGCGATCTCGGGCTCCATCGCGCGAGCCGTCTCGAGCTCGGCCAGGGCCTGCTCGCGCCGCCGCGCGCCGTCGAGGAAGGCGACGATCTCGCGCGCGAAGGGCTCGGCGTCGGCGTAGCGCTCGCCGATCTCCCGGCGCATCGAGCGCTCGCAGAGCGCGACCAGCTCCTCGGGGACCTTGGGGCGGCTGAGGAGCGCGTCGGTGAGCGGCGCCGGCGGGCCTGCCTCCACCTGCCGCAGCACCTCCGGGCCCGTCCCCGCGTAGGGCGGGCGCCCGGAGAGCACGTGGTACAGGATGGCGCCGAGCGCGTAGACGTCGCTCGCCGTGCCGTGCAGGTGACGGTGGCCGTGCGCTTGCTCCGGCGGCATGTACGCGGGGGTGCCGAGCACGTCGCCCAGGCGGGTGATGTCCGCCGGCAGGTCCATCGAGTCGAACGTCCCCTCGTCCTCCCCGGCGTCGACGCGCCGCGCGAGGCCCCAGTCCATCACGAGCACGTCGCCGAGCTCGCCGACCATCAGGTTGTCCGGCTTGAGGTCGCGGTGCATCACGCCGCTCCGGTGGGCGAAGGCCACGGCCTGGCTGATGCGGGCGAAGGCGTCGAGCAGGCGGCGGAACGACCATCCCAATCGCGTCTCGACGAACCTGTCGGGCTCCGCCGCCTCGTGCACCTCGTCGATGACCGCGCGCAGGGTGCGGCCGCGCACCTCGCGCATCGTGAACCAGAGCCGCCCGTCGGCGAGCTCGCCCAGGTCGTGGACGGCGATGATGCCCGGGTGCTGCAGGCCGGCGGTGATGCGCGCCTCGGTGAGGAAGCGCGAGCGCACGTGCTCGGACCGCACGAGCTGCGCGTGCAGCACCTTCATGGCGAGGACGCGCTCGAGGATCCTGTCCCAGACCCGCAGGACGACCCCGAAGCCCCCCGAGCCAATCGCGCCGAGCTCCTCGTAACGCGAGGGTAAGGGCGCTGGGCCGAGCTCCGGCTGCACCAGCTCGACGCCCCGCGGCGGGAGGGTGCGCGGCAAATTGACCCTCACGGGGGGCGGGGCGCGATCGATCGGGTGGGCGGAGACGGAGGGGGACGCGACCGACTGCGGGAAGGCGGGGCCCAGCGCGGCAGGGGCCGACGTCGCGGCGAGCGTCGCGGGGCCCTGGGCCCCGGAACGCGCGTCGGACAGCGGCGATGTGGTGTGCCCGCGGGCGAGCCGGACGCGATCGGCCACGTCGAATACCTACCACGGGTATGACGGCTCCCATAGATACGCCGACGCACCTGGCGTAATGTTTCGTTCACGGCGTGGGCGTCCTGAGGAAAGTCGGCGGCGACAAGAGCTTCGCGCTGGGCTCCCGGTGCCTCCTCGGGCGCCACCCCGGGTGCGACCTGCGCGTCGACAACCCTCGGGTCTCCGGCGAGCACGCGAGCCTTCGCTGGATCGGCGACCGCTGGGAGCTGCGCGACCTCGACAGCAAGAACGGGACCATCGTGGACGGGTGCCGGCTCGGCGTCGGCAAGCGCGCCATCCTGGTACATGGGTCCGTGATCACCCTGGGCGGGGAGGAGGCGTTCGTGCTCGAAGACGCTTCGCCCCCCGTCGCCAGCGCCCGCCACGCGAAGACCTTCCGCCTGCGCACGGCGACGGACGGCCTCCTGGTGCTCCCCGACGACGACCGCCCCGAGATGAGCATCCTCGAGGACGCGAGCGGCCGGTGGTTGGCCGAGGACAGCGAGGGGGCGCGCTACGTGGTGGACCGCAACCTCGTCATCGTGGACGGCGAGGGCTGGATCCTCAATCTCCCCCACGTCACGATCGCCACGCACGAGGTGAACGACGTCCCCTCCTCGATCGAGTCGGTGGAGCTGCGCTTCGGCGTGAGCCGGGACGAGGAGCACATCGAGGTCACCGTCTTCGACGGGGTCCGGACGACGTCGCTGCCGCCGCGCAGCCACCACTACCTGCTCCTCACGCTGGCGCGCGCGCTGCTCGACGATCCGGAGGCCTCTCCCGCCGAGCGGGGCTGGGTGGACCGCGCGCTGCTCTGCCGGATGCTCGCCACCCCGGCCAACCTGCTCAACGTCGCCGTCTTCCGCGCCCGCAAGCAGTTCGCCGAGCATGGCATCCCGGGCGCCGCGGGCATCATCGCCCGGCGGCCGGGCACGGGTCAGCTCCGGCTCGGGACGGATCGGGTCGAAGTGACGAAGCTCTAGCGTCGCGCTATAGGAGCCCCACCCCAGATGACGGCACGGATCATCGACGGAAAGGCGATCGCGCAGAAGGTCCGCGAGGAGGTGAAGGCCGAGGTCGCGCGCTTCGCCGCGGCCCACGGCCGCCCGCCGGGCCTCGACGTCGTGCTCGTCGGGGACGATCCTGCCAGCGTCGTCTACACGCGCAACAAGGAGAAGGCCTCCAACGACGTCGGCATGCGCGGCCGCCTCCACAAGCTGCCCGAGGGCACCTCCGAGGCCGAGCTCCTCGCGCTCGTCGCCTCGCTCTCCCTCGACAACGCCGTCGACGGCATCCTCGTCCAGCTCCCCCTCCCGAGGCACCTGCGGGAGGAGCGCGTGCTCGAGGCGATCAATCCGCGCAAGGACGTCGACGGCCTGTTGCCGCTCAACGCCGGCCTGCTCGCCCTGGGCCGCATCCGTGACGATGGGAGCTGCCGCGCCCAAACCCCCGGCCTGGTCCCCTGCACGCCCCGCGGCTGCGTGCGCCTCCTGGCGGAGACGGGCACGCCCCTCGCGGGGGCGCGCGCCGTCGTGGTCGGCCGGAGCAACCTCGTCGGCAAGCCGATCGCCCACCTCCTCCTCGCCCAGCACGCCACCGTCACCATCGCCCACTCCCGCACCCGCGATCTCGCCGCGGTGTGCCGCGAGGCCAACGTGCTCGTGGCCGCGGTGGGCAAGCCCCGCCTGATCCAGGGCGACTGGGTGAAGGTCGGGGCGACGGTCATCGACGTGGGGATCAACCGCACCCCGGACGGCAAGCTGGTGGGCGACGTCGACACCGAGGCGGCGGCCGAGCGCGCGGCGTGGATCACGCCGGTGCCGGGCGGGGTCGGTCCCATGACGATCGCCTGCCTGCTCTCGAACACGGTGCTCGCCGCCGAGGCGCGGCTCTCCGCACGCGAGGCGTAGGCCCGGCGGTCAGCGGGCGCCGAGCGCGCTCTCAATCGGGCCGATGAGCGTCGCCGGATTGGTCGGCCTGACCGTGTGGAGCTGGGTCGGCGCCTCCCCGGTCCTGCCGAGCAGGAACGACGGCGTGCCCGAGATCGCGAACTCGGCCGCCGTCCTCCGCACGTCGACCAGCGCCTGGTTCACGGTGTCGGAGTCGCGCGCGTTCATCGCCGCGTCGACGTCCAGGCCCGGCACGGACGAGGCCACCCTCCGCAGGAGGGCGTCGTCGACCGGGCCGCCCGCGCGCGCGAAGAAGACCTCGGTGAACTCGAAGAGGTGGTCCTGGAGCCCCGCCGCCACGGCCATGCGCGCCGCCTCGACCGAGTCGGGCCCGAGGATCGGCAGGTTGCCGAAGACAATCCGCAGGCGCCCGGTTCGCACGTAGCGGTCGACGAGCACGGGGAGCGAGATCGTGGCGAAGTCCCGGCAGTGGGAGCAGCGCAGGTCGGAGAGCTCGGTCAGCGTGAGGGGCGCCGCCGGGTCCCCGAGCGCGTCGCCGTGCTGGGGGATGCCCGCGACGAGCTGCACGGCGTCCGCCGCGTCGCCGACCGAGGCCGTGGCCTCGCCGGTGCTGTCGCCGGTGCACGCGGTGAGCGAGCCGGCGAGCAGGCCGGCGAGGGCGAGGGCGATCGGCCGCGCCCAAGACAGAAGAAGGGTTCGTGCCCGTGCGCGGGCGCCTCCGACGTGGTGGTTCGACACAGGGTGGGTCCTCCGGGCCCGGACCCAGCAGGATCCGCACCCGCCCTCGGAGCCTTCCGCTCTGGGCTCCATCCCTGCGGCAACGCAAGGGACAGGCCGCCCGCGCGCTTGAACGCCCGTCTGCTTGGCACTACCGTGGCGCACGCCCCATGGAGCGACCGTCGCCATCGAACTCCGCCCGCCGAACGCCCGATCTGGCCTTCCAGATCCTGGTCGTGGTGACGGCGATCTGCACGGTCGGCACGATCCACTTCGTCGCGTACAGGACGCCGATCGAGGCGACGATGGGCATCGTGCAGAAGATCTTCTACTTCCACGTCCCCGCCGCGTACTCCATGTACCTCGGCGCCGCCGCGTGCTTCGTCGGATCCGCGGGCTACCTCTACGACGGCCGCCGGGGCTGGGACGCCCTCGCGCGCGCCGGCGCCGAGGTCGCCGTGGCCATGGGCGTCATCGTGCTGATCACCGGCCCGCTGTGGGCGGCGAAGGCGTGGGGCGTGTACTGGACGTGGGATCCTCGCCTCACCACGTCGATGCTGAGCGTCCTGCTCTACGTCGCCTACGTGGTGCTCCGACTCTTCGCCGGCGAGGGCGACGCCGAGCGGAAGTTCGCCGCCGCGCTGGGCGTGCTCGGCGCGGCAAACCTGCCCATCATCCACTTCTCCGTGCAGAAGTGGGGGGGCAACCACCCCAAGGTGATCACCTCCGGCGGCGGCGGCCTGCACGACCCGAACATGACCCTCGGCCTCATGCTGGGCTTCCTCTCCTTCACCCTCATCGCCGCGGTGCTCCTCTGGTGGCGCCTCCGGATCGACCTCGCCGCCTCCCGCCTCGCCGAGCTGGAGCAGGAGGCGCTCGAGCTCGGGATCGGGGAGGACTGAAATCGCGTGAAAATCGACATCATCCCACCCACCACGACCGCGGCCCCCGCGGCCTCGACCTCCAACTCGGCGGCGCCTCCCGTCGTCGCTGCGTCCGCGCCTGCCGCGTTGGCGCCGGCGCCGGCCTCTTCCGCGCAGCCCACCCCGACCGTGGACGATCGCTCGACCGCCTTCCGCCCGGTCGAGGGCGGGCCCCAGATGCAGAGCGGCGAGAAGCTCCTCGTCGAGGCGTACGCCGCCATCTGGATCATCCTCTTCGCGCTGATCCTGCTCTCCTGGCGGCGCCAGCGCCGCCTCGACGATCGCATGACCATGCTCGAGGGCGCCATCGACAAGGCCCGGCGCGCGGACGAAGCTGCCCGTCACGAAGGGGGCGCGTGATGCCCAACTTCGGGGCGATGACGGCGTCCCACTTCATCTACATCCCGTTCGCGCTCCTGATCGGGCTCATCGCGGGGTACACGCTGGGGGCCCGCGCCGTGCGCGCCGAGCTCGAGAAGAAGCGCAGGAGGATGAAGGAGTGAACCCGTGATCGAATTCTCCCTCACCGAAGAGCAGAAGGCCCTCGTCGAGACCGCGCGCCGCTTCACGCGGGAGCGCATCGTCCCCGTCGCCGCGGAGGCCGACCGAGAGTCGCGCTTCCCGATGCAGGTGTTCAAGGACGCCTGGGAGATCGGCCTCGTCAACACGACCTGCCCCCCCGAATTCGGCGGCGCCGGGATGGGCGAGCTCGAGAACGCGATGATCACGGAGGAGCTGGCGTACGGCTGCACCGGGATCCAGACGAGCATCACCGCGAACGTCCTGGCCCTGACGCCCATCCGCCTCGGCGGGAGCGAGGCGCAGAAGAAGAAGTACTTCGGGATGCTGACGAGCGAGCCCATCATGGCGAGCTACGCCACCAGCGAGCCCGACGCGGGCAGCGACGTCGCGGGCCTCAAGACGCGCTTCGAGAAGCACGGCTCCGACTACGTGCTGAACGGGCAGAAGTGCTGGATCACGAACGCCAGCTACGCCCGCTTCTACGTGATCTTCGCGACGAGCGACCCGGCGAAGAAGCACAAGGGCATCGCGGCCTTCATCGTCGACCGGGACACGCCCGGCCTCAAGGTGGGCAAGAAGGAGGACAAGCTCGGCCAGCGCGCCAGCGACACGGCCCAGGTCTTCCTGGAGGACGTGAAGGTGCCCGCCGAGAACGTGCTCGCGCCCGAGGGGCACGGCTTCAAGCTGGCGATGGAGACCTTCAACCAGACGCGGCCGGACATCGCCGCCGGCGCCACGGGCCTGATGCGCCGCGCCCTCGACGAGTGCGTCGCCTACGCCAAGGAGCGCAAGACCTTCGGCGTCCCCATCGCCAGCCACCAGCTCGTCCAGTGGATGATCGCCGAGATGGCCATCCGCGCCGAGGCGACGCGCCTCCTCTACCTCAAGGCGGCGTGGAACCTGGACAGCGGCGTGCGCGACCCAATCGTCTCGAGCTTCGCCAAGGGCTTCGGCGCCGACGCGGCCATGCAGACGGCGACGGACGCGGTGCAGGTCTTCGGCGGGAACGGGTACGTGAAGGAGTACCCGGTCGAGAAGCTGATGCGCGACGCCAAGGTGCTCCAGATCTACGAGGGCACGAGCCAGATCCAGCGGATCGTCATCGCCAAGCAGCTCCTCTCGGGCTGACCCCGCCCCCACCCCTCCCCCCACCCGCGTTGCAATCGTGCCCGGGGCCAGCCGGGGCCGTGGCCGCGTTGTATGATGCCGCCATGTCCTGGAAGCCGCGCCGGTGGGCCACCCTCCCCTCCCTCCTTACCCTCCCCCTCCTCGCCGCCCTCTCCGCGGCGCCGGGCTGCGTCACGGTGCCGACGGTCACCATCCACCACGCCGAGGTGCGCGGCATCACCGCCTTCGGCGTCGGGGTGGCCATCGTCCTCCAGGTCCGCAACGACAACGCGTACGACGTCCAGATCCGGAACGTGCACTGCAACGTCATGTTCGGCCGCGGAAACAACCTGGGTCCAATCGACTTCCAGCCCAACCAGTGGCTCCCCGCCCACCAGACCACGCTCGTGGCCGTTCCCGTCTCGATCCCCTGGCAGCTCGTCCCGGCCCTCGCCCAGGAGACCATGGGCAACTTTGCCATCCCGTACCACGTCGAGGGGTTCGCGGACGTGACCGCCACGTCGACCTTCGGCATCCAGCGCGACAACTACCCGATCAGCCAGGACGGCTCGGTCCCGCGCCAGATGGTGCTCGACCAGGCGCGCAGCATGCTCCCCATCCCCATCCCCGGTCTGCTCGGCGGCTGAACCCAAATCCATAAAAAAAACAGACGCTTGGGCGCCCAACAGGTGCTCGTCGGCGGCGGCCAGGCTCTCTTCGAGCTCGATCATGTTCTCTTCGACGTCAGAGGCGCTCTCGTCGACGTCGACAGCGCTCTCGTCGACGTCGACAGCGCTCTCGTCGACGTCAGAGGCGCTCTCGTCGACGTCGACAGCGCTCTCGTCGACGTCAGAGGCGCTCTCGTCGACGTCAGAGGCGCTCTCGTCGACGTCGATGGCGCTCTCGTCGACGTCGATGGCGCTCTCGTCGACGTCAACCGGGCTATTTCAGCCCCGCGCATCCTCCAGGATCGCGTCGGTCGCCTTCTCGGCCATCATGAAGATGGGCGCGACGATGAAGAACCCCGGGATGCGCGGGAAGACGGAGGCGTCCACCACCCGGAGGCCGTGCGTGCCGTGGACGCGGAAGCGGTTGTCGACGACCGCCATCGGGTCGGATCGCGGGCCCATCTTGTTGGTGCACGAGGCGTGGTGCCCCCACGCCTGCTCGCGCACGAAGCGGGCGATCTCCTCGCGCGTGCGCACCTCGGGCCCGGGGTAGACCTCGCGCCGCACCACGTCGTCGGCGCGGGCCATGATGCGGCGCGCCGTCACCACGCCCTCCACGACGGCGGCCAGGTCCTCGTCGGCGCCGGGCGAGCCTTCCGCGAAGTGGTGGAAGTCGATCGCGGGGCGGTCGCGCGGGTCGGCGGAGGCTAGCCGCACCTCGCCGGCGATGTTGCGGGTGTGGGCCTTGAGCACGCCCCAGGTGAAGTGGTGCCGGTCGGCGACCAGATCGCGCGCGTAGCCCGGGTAGTAGCCCTTGAAGCTCCCCACCAGGCCGAACAAGAAGAGGTCCGGCAGCGGGATCCCAGGGTGCGATTTCTTGATGAGCGCACCCACGACGCCGTTCGTCGCGTAGGGCCCGCTCCGATCGAGCCACCACCGGGAGAGGGCCGGGTCGGGGGTCTGGGGATCGGGGACGGAGAGGCGGGCGTCGTGGAGCACGTCGAGGTCGCCGGCGAGCTCGCTGATGACGCTGGTCTCGTAGCGATCCTGGAGGTTCTTGCCCACCCCGGGCAGGTCCACCACGCTGGCGATCCCGTGCTGCGCGAGGTCCGCGCGCGGGCCGACGCCGGAGAGCATGAGGAGCGTGTGCAGCCAGCCGTCGAACCCGTGGCGCGCGGGGCCCGGCTCGCTGCCCTTGGGGCGCGGCGCATAATCGCAGTGCTCCAGGCGCTCGAAGTAGCGGCGCATGTTCGCGGCGCTCCAGCTCGGGTCGGCGAAGGTGGCCGCGATCGCGTCCCAGTCGGCGTCGTGCGGGACCAGGGTGATGAGCGCGTTGTGCGCGGTGCAGCCGCCCAGGGTCCCGGCGCGCGGGTAGAGGATGCCGCCCTGCGCCGGGAGGAACCTCCGGTTCCTTCGCTGCTCGGCGTCGTCGGCGTAGGTGCGCACGAAGAAGTCCCAGCGGAGCTCGGGATCCTCCGTCGACGCGGGATGGAAGGCGGGGACGTCGCGCGTCCACGATGTGGCCGGGTCTCCGCCCGCTTCGAGCAGCACCACCTGGAACCCGGCGCGCGCCAGGTTGCACGCGAGCGGCCCGCCGCCTGCGCCGGAGCCGACGACCACGTAGTCGGCCGCGCCCTCGCCCGCCGCGGCGCGCGCAGGCGAGCACGACACGTCGATCGGCGCGGGCGCCCTGCGCCCCGGATCGCCGCCGCACCCCGCGACGATCGAGATCCCCGCGGCGATCCCCAGCCGCTCGAAGTCGCGCCTCGTGATCGGCCGGTCGCCCTCGCTCATGGGTCCGGAATTGAACCGCCAAGACGCCAAGACGCCAAGACGGAATCATCTCTTTGCTTTCTTGCGTCTTGGCGTCTTGGCGTCTTGGCGGCTCAATCTTTTTCTCGAACAGGTTCAGGCCCCGGCTGCCTCGCCGTCCCCAGCCGCCCGCGTACGCGCCGTCGCCTTCGCATGCGCCCTCGCGAACGCCCCGCCGACCGCGGCACCGATGATCGCCCCCGCCGCCACGTCGCTCGGGTAGTGCACGCCGAGGACGCAGCGCGACCAGGCCACGAGCACCGCCCACGCGAGGGCGGGCGCGGCCCAGCGTGGCGCGCGCACCGCGATGAAGACGGCGAAGGCGAACGCGCCCGCGGCGTGCCCGCTCGGGAAGGAGAAGCCGCCCGGGGACGACACGTCGATTGGGGCGCACCAGCCGAGGGCGTCGCACGGGCGGACACGGCCGACGAGGGACTTGAGGGCGGCGACGATCGCGCTCTGCGCGACAATCGCGCCGAGGAGCCAGAGGGTGACCTCGCGGGTCGCGCGCCGGACGAGGAAGGGCACGAGGGCGAGGAGGCCCCAGCCGCCGCCGATGACGGTGGCCACGAAGAAGAGCGGGACCAGCGCCGCGGGGGCGCCGTGCGCGGCGGCGAGGACGTGCTCGTCGAGCGCCTGGAGATCGGCCGGCCAGATCACGGCGCGGAGCATGGCACGCTTTCGGCCTGCGCGTGCCGCGCGTCGCAGGCGTACCGCCGCGGCGGGTGGAGCTGCTACCTTCCCGGCGTGCCCGTCCCCGACTCCCAGCTCGCCGACCCGGCCGTCGCCGGCCCCCTCGGGTCGCTGGCCCTCTCGCGTGTGCGGCCTCACTCCTCGTCGCTCGCGCTCCGGGCCCTGCGCTGGCTGGAGGGCCTGGAGCGCCTCGGCGTGGTGCTGCCCTTCTCCCTCGTGCACGACGTCGGCCTCCTCTTCGCCGCGCCGCGCGAGCAGCTCGCGCTAGGGCCCCGGGTGGAGGCGGCGCGCATCGCGGGGCGGCTGCGCGACGGGGGGCGGCTCGTCGAGGTCTACGGGGGCATCCTGGGCGAGCTGGGCGAGAGCGAGGCGGCGCGCCGCGCGGCGCAGCTCAAGATGGGCGACGACCTCATCGTGGTGGTGCTGTCGCGCCTGCTCGGCACCGTCGCGGCGCGCACCGGGGCGCCGCCCGCCTACCGCGCCGCCGTGCCCGTCGACGCCACGCTCTTCGACGACCTCGAGCCGCAGCTCCCGGGCCTCTTCGCGGCCACGCGGCGCGAGTTCGAGCTGGGCGCGCTCGCGGCGCTCGAGTCCGGCCGCCTGTTCGTCCTGACGATGGCCGACGCGCTCGACCTCGACACGCTCCGCCTCTTCGGCATGCTCGGGTCCGAGGCCTCCGCGGGCGCGCTCGCCCAGGTCGACCTGCTCGCCGCGCTCGAGTCGCCGGAGGCCAACGACATCGTGAACTTCTCGCTGGAGATCCTCCCCAGCGTCCTCGAGACCAAGACCCGCCCGGCCGCGGGCCAGAGCGCGTCCCACGGGTACTCGGGCCTCGGCACGCGCGGATCCATCGACAGCATGGTGCTCACCGAGCTCGCCTGGGACGACCTCGAGCTGATGCGCCGGGTCGCCGACAACGAGGTGCTCTACTTCGCCCGCGAGCAGAGCCGCGACGAGCAGAAGCGCATCCACTACCTGCTCGTCGACGCCTCCGCGTCGATGCGCGGCGACCGGCAGACCTTCGCCCGCGGGATGGCCATCGCCACCGGCAAGAAGCTGCTGCTGGAGGGCGAGGACGTCGCCTTCCGCTTCTTCGACTCCCGGCTCTACGAGCTGCACCGATCGCGGAGCGGGCAGCTCCCCACGGCGCACCTGCTCGCCTTCAAGGGCGAGCGCGGAAGGAACCCTGCGCGCGTCTTCGCGGAGCTGGCGACCGACCTCGACATGGCCCGCCACCGGGATCCGCGCGCGCCGTTCGTCCACCTCTTCACCCACGCGGCGCTCTACATCCCGCGCGAGATGGTGCAGGCGGTGCTGAAGTACGCGCACATCGCCGCGGTCTTCATCCTGCCCTCGGGCGGCAAGCTCGACCTCGACTACCTGGATCTGCTCGACGCGCACTGGGTCGTCGACCACGCCACGCTCGCCCACGGCGCCGCGCGCGCGGACGCGGCGAAGTCGATCCTCGGCGAGACGCAGGGCACGCCGGAGGCGGCGCGCACGTCGGAGGGGATGCCGGTGAGCATCCGCCCCCCGGGCGGGCCCAGGTCGCTGAGGGGAGGGTCCATGCGGCCTCCTCCGCCGGCCGAGGAGTGACGCTTTGCGCTCGGGTTCGGTACGCGCCTACCCACCTACCGAACCGCGAGCGCGAGCGCGCGGATGCCAGCGGGCACCTGCGTCTTCATGCCCTTGCACGCGCCGCGCTTCCTGTAGCGCTATGCGTGCGAGGGCACGAAGACGCCGCGCTTGCTGGCACCCGCTCCCTGGCGGTCGCGGTTCGGTGTCTGGTGGTCCGAACGCAAACCGGTCTACGCCCCGCGCCGACGCGCGACCGCGAGCCGGTAGAGCGCCTCGTACTGCTGCGCCGCGTGCCCCCAGCCCATGGGCTTCGTCATGGCGTGGTACTGCATCATCCGGAAGTGCTCGGGCCGCTCGTGATACGTGTACACGGCGGTCGCGACCGCCTGCGCCAGCTCGCCGGCGTCGAGCGCCTCGAACTTGAACCCGGTGCGGTCGTGCTCCACCGTGTCGTCGAGGCCGCCGATCGCGCGCACGACGGGGAGCGTGCCGTAGCGCTGGCTGTAGAGCTGGTTCAGGCCGCAGGGCTCGTAGCGCGACGGCATGAGGAAGATGTCGGCGCCCGCCTCGATGCGGTGGGCGAGCGCCTCGTTCATCCCGATGTAGGCGCGGAAGCGGGGGTGGGAGGCCGAGAGGCGGGAGAAGAGCGCCTCGGCCCACGCCTCGCCCGAGCCGAGCACGACCACCTGGACGCCGAGCGAGAGGATGTCCTCGATGGCGCCGGCGAAGACGTCGATCCCCTTCTGGTTCGCAAGGCGGCTCACCAGGCCGAGCAGCGGGACGCGGGGCTCGACGGGGAGGCCCACCTCGGCCTGGAGCGCGGCCTTGCAGGCGGCCTTGCCGTCGAGATCCTCCGCGTCGAAGGGCGCGGCCGTGTAGCGGTCGGCGGTGGGGCTCCACACCTCGTCGTCGATCCCGTTGAGGATGCCGATGACGTCCCCCCGGCGGTCGCGCAGGGCGCCGTCGAGCCCCTCGCCCCCCTCCGGCGTCTGGATCTCGCGCGCGTAGCGGGGCGAGACCGTGGTGACGAGGGTCGAGTGGTAGATGCCGCCCTTCAGCAGGTTGATGCCGTCGTGCGCCTCCAGGCTCCGCGCGTGGAACTCCGACCAGCCGAGCCCCGTCTGGTAGAGCTCCCCCTTGGAGAACCAGCCCTGGTAGCCCATGTTGTGGATGGTGAAGATCGTCGCGGCGCTGGCGGCGGGCGAGCGCGCTTCGACGGTGTGGAGATAGACGGGGACGAGGCCGGTCTGCCAGTCGTGCGCGTGCACGACGTCGGGCACGAAGCCGAGAGAGGAGCAGAGCCGGAGCGCGCCGCGCGAGAGGAGGGTGTAGCGCGCGAGGTTGTCGCCGTAGCCGCCCCCGGCGTCGCCGTAGATCCCCGCCCGGTCGTAGAGCACGTCGTGCTCGAGCAGGTAGACCCGCGCCTCACTGCGCGAGAAGCGCGCCTCGTACACCCCGCACCACGCCTCGCTCGGCCCGAGCGGCACGGCGAGCGGTGATGGGAGCCGCTCGGCCGGGTGCTTCTTCGTGACCCGGTAGCGGGGGAGGACGACGCGCACGTCGTGCCCGCGCTGCGCCAGGGCGATGGGCAGCGCCCCGGCCACGTCGGCGAGGCCGCCCGTCTTGGCGAAGGGGACGCACTCCGAGACGACGAACAGGACCTTGAGACGGGGCATCGGGGGGCGTGCCTCTTTACTACAGGCGCCGCACGCCGGCGGGGTTCACTTTCGTCATGACGCGGCGCGCGCCTCGCGCGCGATCTTCACGACCCGGTTGATCGCCCGCCGTGCGGCATCATCGAGGGCAAGCGGCGGGCGGTGCGTTGCCCTGGGGTGAGGTATGCTCCACGGCATGATCAGGAGCGTCCGCCTGCAGAACTGGACCAGCTTCGGCGCGCCGCAGACGGCACCGCTGGAGGCGATCACCGTCCTGGTCGGCGCCAATAATTCGGGCAAGTCGAATTTCCTTCGGGCGTTGCGAGAGGAGTATCCGTCCCCCGCCGTCCTCCACCGACCTGCGAGCGAGCCCGTGACCCTTGCGCGCGATCTCGTCGTGCAGCTCGATGAGCGCACCATCGCGTGGAACCTCCAGGCGACCTACGCGCGACGAGCGCAGCTCACCAGCTACCTCGAACTCCTCTCGGTGGATGGCACTGTCGTAGTAAACAGCTCACCCGGGCGCCTGACGCTACGAGGAATTCAGGCTCAGGACCTAGGAAGCTTCGTACTGCCGCGGCTATTGGAACGCCCACATCTCGTCCGCACGGATCGAGAAGTCATCGCGGCACCACTCGCTCCGCTGCAAGAGGCACGACTCGTCCACCTCAAGGCGGACGCCATTCGTGCGCAGAATCAGCTCGTACCCGTCGCAAAGCTCGGAGCCGATGGATCCCAGCTTGCCGCCCTCGTCGCGCAATGGACGCTGGAGCTTCCCCGAGAAGCTCGACGAGTTCAACGCGATCCTCCGGCGCTGCCTCCCGGAGATGCAGCGGATCCACGCCCCCCCCGCCCAGCAGCCGGGCCACGTCCGCCTCGTCTTCGAGCAGAAAGACGGCGAGCGCTTCGACGCAAGCGAAGTCTCCGACGGCGTGGTCCTTTTCTCGGCACTGATTGCACACGCCATCGAAGCCCCCGAGGACGGTCTCGTGCTCATCGAGGAGCCCGAGCGTGGCCTCCATCCCCGGCGCCTCGTGGAGCTGCTCGACGTCCTCCGCACCCTCGTCGAGAAGCGCCGGACGCAGTTCGTCCTCGCGACGCACTCGCCCGCGCTCCTGAACCTCCTGCGCGACGAGCCGGAGGCCATCCTCCTCTTCCGGCGCACGGACGCCGGGACCGAAATCCGCCGGCTGTCGGACGTGCCCGAGCTCGCCGAGAGCCTCACCCGCACCGACCCCGGCGAGCTTCTCGCGAGCGGCGCGTTCAACGAAGGCTTCCGGGGTGAGCGGCCCGAGGCCGCGGAGTGACGCTCGAGGTCGCGATCGCGAGCGAGCAGGACGCGTACGACGGGGAGATCTACCGGCTGCTGCTGGAGCGGCTGCTCGGGAGGCCCGTCGTGCGATGGACGGGCGACTTCGTCTTCAACGGTTACAAGTCGGTGGCGAAGGCGTGCGACGCGTTCCTCCATGCGGCGAGCGCTGCCGGTATCCGGCACGCGCTCCTCGCGGTCGACAACGACGGAGGCGCCCGGCGCCATCCCGAGCACGAGGTCACGCACCCGCCTGTGCCGTTCAACTTGAACGACGACGAAGGGTGCCGCGAGTGCTGGCTGACCGCGACCATCCCGTCGAGCTGGACCACCGGGGAAATGCGCCTGTGCGTAGTCGTGCCCGTGCAGGTCATCGACGCCATCGACGTCCTGCGCGCTCGCCCGAGCTTCCAGCGCTTCGCCGACCGCGTCCGCGACTGGTGATGAGCACCGCACGAGCCTGGCCCAAGAAGCACAAAGCCCCCTCGCCCGTCGCCGGGGAGGGGGCCTCGCGCTCGTAGCGCTCAGCGCTTCGCGCTCACTCCTTGTCGAGCTTGCCGACGAGGCTCAGCGTGAAGAACGCGCCCATGTACTTGAAGTGCGGGCGCACCTGCATGTCGACCTTGTACCAGCCCGCGTTGCCCTCGACGTCGGTCACGATGATGCGGGCCTTGCGGAGCGGGCGGCGGCCGCGGACGGCCGCGGAGATGACGTCCTGATCGGCGACGAACTGGCCGATCCAGTCGTTGAGCTCGCGCTCGAGGTCGGCGCGCTCCTTCCACGACCCGATCTGCTCGCGCTGGAGCACCTTCAGGTAGTGGGCGATGCGGTTCATGATGAACATGTACGGGAGCTGCGTCCCGAGGCGGTAGTTCATCTCCGCCGCGCGGCCCTCCTCGCTCTGGCCGAAGTACTTGGGCTTCTGCACCGAGTTGGCCGAGAAGAAGCAGGCGTTGTCCGAGTCCTTCCGGAACGTGAGGCCGATGAAGCCCTCCTCCGACAGCTCGTACTCGCGGCGCTCCGTGAGCATGATCTCGGTGGGGACCTTGGTCTGCATCTCGCCCATCGCCTCGTACTGGTGGAGCGGGAGGTTCTCCACGCTGCCGCCGGCCTGGGGGCCGATGATGTTCGGGCACCAGCGGTACTTGGCGAAGCTGTCGGCGAGGCGCGTCGCGAAGGCGTACACGGCGTTGCCCCAGCAGTACGCGTCGTGCTTGCCGATGACGTCCTCCTCGTAGTTGAAGGACTTGACCGGCACCGTGTTGGAGCCGAACGGCAGGCGGAGGAGGAAGCGCGGCAGGACGAGGCCGACGTAGCGCGCGTCCTCGCTCTCCCGGAAGGACTGGTACTTCGTGTACTGCGGGCCCTCGAAGAGGGACTTGAGGTCCTTCAGGTTCGGGAGGTTCAGGTAGTCCTTCAGGCCGAAGAACTGGGGGCCGGCGGCGGCGATGAAGGGCGCGTGCGCCATGGTGGCGACCGACGCGCACTTCTGAAGCAGGGCGATGTCCTGCGGGCCGGGGCCGAAGTCGTAGTTGGCGATGATGGCGCCGTAGGGCCGGCCGCCGAACTGGCCGAACTCGGCCGAGTACACGGTCTTGTACAGGCCGCTCTTCGGCACCTCGGGCGAGTCCTCGAAGTCGGCGAGGAGGTCCTCCTTCGAGCAGTTGAGGACCTCAATCTTGATGTTCTCGCGGAAGTCCGTGCGATCGACGACGAACTTGAGACCGCGCCACGCCGACTCCAGCTTCTGGAACATCGGGTTGTGGATGATCTCGTCGACCTGCCGCGAGAGCTTCTGATCGATCTCCGCGATGAGCGCGTCGACGAAGGCCTTGTCGACCTTCTCGCCCTCGCGCTTCGGGGCGACCAGCTCGGCAATGAACGCCTGCACGCCGCGCTTGGCGACCTCGTACCCCTCGTCGCCGGGGGTCATCTTGGTCTCGGCGAGGATCTCGTCGAGGAGGGAGGCGCCCTCCAGCGTCTGGGCAGCCCCGCCGGCCGCCCCCTGGGTCTCAGTAGCCATGGATCACTCGCCCTCCTTCTTGAGACCAAGCTCGTTGATGAGCTTGTTGCGCTGCGCCGGGTCGCCCAGGATCTGCTGGATCTTGTTGCGGAACGCCTTCTCGTTGCCGAGCGGGCCCTTGAGCGCCGTGAGGGCCGCGCGCAGATCGAGGAGCTTCTTGCAGCTCGGGGACCTGGTTCGCGATCGCCTCGGGCTCCATGTCCGAGAGGCGGCGGAACTTGAGGTTGACGTTGAGCTCGTTGTCCTCGTTCTCCGAGAGCTTGTCCTTCACGGCGAAGTTGAGCGAGAGCTTCTGCTCGCCCATCACCTTGTTGAAGTTGTCCTTGTCCACGCTGATCGGCTTCCGGTCCTCGAGCGGGCGCGGATCGGGGCGCATCGTGTAGTCCCCGAGCATGAGCATCTTCAGCGGGAGCTCGACCTCTTCCTTCGCGTTCCCGATCGCGGGCTTGTAGGTGATGTTGACGCGCTCCTTCGGCGCGACCGATCCCTCTTTCGACATCGCTGAGAGCTCCTTTCCCCGTGTGGCGTTGACTCCGAGTGCGACTCGCGGTCGGGTACTCCCCCCGCGATGTCTAGGGCACGGTGGCGTGCCCGCGTGGAATTGGTTCGCTAGGCGGGCGGGGTGCTCCCGCTCCAGGCGGGGCGAGCATAACCAAAAGCTCGCCCCAAGGCGCTACCTTCTTCTTTCCTCGCGCGTCTCGCGGGGCCCCGGCCGGCGTAGGTCATCCCCCGAGCGTGAATTTCAGGGCCGCGAACGCGTCGAGCTGGCAGAGCCGCTCGAAGACGGCCATCTCCCTGGCGCGCAGCTCCGGCGGGGCCTCGCCCATGGCATTGTTCATGCCGCGGTGCGCCGCATAGAGCGCCTGGTAGAACTTCGAGCAGAGCACGGGCTCCCACTCCCAGAGGCGGTGCTGCTCGACCAGCCGATCCAGGCCCTCGAGCGCCGCACGCGCGATCAGCGTCTGGTCGGCCTGGAGGCAGAGCTCGGCGACGGCGAGCTTGCCGCGGAAGCGGTCCGCAGGCGTCTTCGCGTCCCCCGCCGCCTTGAGGAGGAGCTGCACGGCGTCGGGGAGCGCCCCGTTCGCCGCGAGGTTCGTCGCCTCCTTGACCTTGGCCTCCAGCGGGCTCGCCGCCGAGCCCCCGCCGCCGCCGCCGCCCCCTCCGGTGCCGCCCATCATGGGCTTGACCTGGGCTTCGATCCACTGCTTCGTCTCGTCGTCGGCGAAGGGCGTCCCGTCGTCGAAGCGGAGGTCCGCCATCCCCGGGGCGCGGGCGAGCAGGGCCCCGAGCCCCCGCAGCACCGCCTGCCTGGCGCCGGCGAAGTCGTCGCCGAGCTGCTCGAGCGCGTGCCCCACGTAGCGCTGGAGGTCGAGCCAGGCCGGCGCCTCCGCGGAGTACGACTCGGAGGCGTTGACGAGGCTGCCCCAGTCGCCCGAGCCGAGGTACCCTTCGAGCTCGCCCCGGTAGTAGCCGGGCGGCGCGTTGACGTACGTGGCGCCGTCCTGGTTCTGCGGCGTCTCGCCGATCTGCATCCACAGGCCGTCGCGGAAGATGCGGTACGCCATCGCGTTCGTCGCGTCGGCGGCGCGCAGCGCCTCGCCCGCGCGCATGAGGATGCGGCTCGTCTCGCCGATCGCGCCATAGGCGGAGTCGGCGTCGACGATCGAGTCCACGCCGAGGCCACCGCCGCCTCCTCCGGCCGCGGGCGCCTCGGCCGGCGCCGCCGCCGCAGCAGCAGGCGCCGGTGCCGGCTCGCCCGCCGCACGCGGTGGAGGCGGGGGCGGAGGCGGTGGAGGCGGGGGCGGAGGCGGCGGTGGGGGCGGAGGCGGCGGGGCGTCCGCGGGGAGCGCGCGGACGAGGTTGCTGATTGCGGAGCGGAGCCCGGTCATGCCGCCGTACGCGTCGGCGAGCTTGTCGGCGAGCTCGGAGTCGACCGACCGGCTCACCTTGTCGAGCGCCTTGACGAGGTCCTTGTCCGCGGCGGTGGGCTGGTACGTCGCGAGGAGGGGCGTCGTCACCTCGCCGAACCAGGTGCAGAGGTTGCCGCGCGCCTTGGGGCGCTTGAGCGGCGGGCCCATCGTGGTCCAGAACGCGGTGATGAGCTCGGAGAGGACGACGAGGCCGTCGAACAGGCCGACGCACGCCGTCGATCTGCGCGCGCCCGGCCGCGTAGTAGAGGGCGACGCGGAAATCCTTGCCCTTGTCGGAGAGCAGCTCCTCCGAGGTCGAGCAGATCGATCCCCAGTCGACCTTGCCGCCCGACATCGAGGTCATCTTCTCGATCTCGGCCTTCACCTTCTCGAACAGCTCGTCGTAGGAGATGTCCGCGCCCGCGCCGCCGTCGATCGGCGCGATCATCGACTCGAGCTTCGCCTTGGTTTCGTTGATGACGTCGTTGACCGCCATGGGAGCGGGAGGATATCAGCGCGGCGCGTGCTGGGAACCCCGCCGCGGAAGGCGAGCATTCAAATGGAACGCCGCGCCGTGAGGCCGGCGACCGGAGCCGCGGCCGTCAGGCCGCGGGCATCACCGCAGACGCGAGCCCGAAACGCCCTCGTCCGCGCCCTCACGGGCGCGGCTCCGGTCGCCGGCCTGACGGCACGGCGTTCCATCTGCTTGCCCGCAGAGCAGACCAGTGCCCCGCCTTTCAAGGCGGGGTCGCGCTCAGCTCCCGAGCCCCTCGAGGAACTGGGCGAGGGTGAGGTCGGTGCGGGCGACGAGGGCGTCGAGCTGGGGGCCGAGGGCGCGGCGCGCGGTCTGCTCGTCGCTCCACGGAGCGCCGCAGAGGTCGGAGACGTGGTCCGCGTCCCTCGTCGGGGCGATGAGCTCGCGGTAGGTGGCGACGTGCGGGGGCCCGGGGTGGATGAGCACCGCCTTCTGCGGCGACCAGAAGGCGTTGAGCAGCGTGTTCTTCCACCGCGCGAGACGGAGCGTCATGTCCATCCAGACCGCGGCGGCGTACGCGTCTCCAGCGCCGATGGGGAGCCGCAGGGAGAGGCCCGTCTTGGGCAGCTCCTGCCCGCGGAAGGGCTCGACCGAGGCGAGGATTGTCTGCACCGCCCAGAAGCGCGTGGCGTCGGTGCCCAGCGTCGTCTCCCAGAGCGCCTTCATCGGCTGGGTGGTGAGCCAGCCCCGGTAGCCCGCCTGGGCCGTGTCCGGATCCTCGAGCGACGGGAGGGCGACGTGCGAGACCCGGTCGAGGAAGAGGTCGACGGGCATCATGCGCCCGTTGGTGGCGAGGTCGTACGCGGCGGTGAGCAGGGGCCAGAGGGCGATCGGCAGCGCCGCGCCGGTGGCGACGAGCTGGTGGTAGTCGTACGAGCCGAAGACCGCCATCGGGTAGAGGCGGCCCGCGTTGTCGCCGCTCGCGCACCAGGCGCCGACGAGGCCGCGGGAGGGCGGCTCCTCGCCGTTGGCTTCGCCCCGGAAGATGAACAGACCGACCGAGTGCGGATAGACCGCGTCGAACATCTGCCCGAGCGAGCGACGTGCCTGATCGATCGAGGCGCCGAGCCAGCGGTCGAACGCGCCGACCTCGTCACCGCCGGCGTTGAGGCGCACGAAGTCCCCCGTGGCCGGCAGCTTGCCGAAGCAGCCGATCTGCGGCGGTGCGGGCGGTGCCTTCGCTTTTCGTCGCCAGAACATGTCGGCTTCGACGAGTGATACACGAAACGGCGGGCGGGGTCGATAGGCGGCGCCGAGGCAGCGCGCGCCGGATGAGAGCGGCTTTTCCGAGCCCGAGCGCGCGCACAAAACGAGAGCCCGAGCCCTTGAAATCGGGCTCGGGCTCGGGCGCCGAGAAGGTGGTGCGGGGAGCTGGCTAGCCCTTCCCCTTGCCGAACGAGTCGCCGATGCTGGGCGGGCAGTTCGTGGCGCGGAAGAAGCTCGGCGAGAACGGGTGGCTGCGCGCGGACGGGGCGGACCTCGAGCGTCACGGTGACGGGCGGCGCCGTCATCTGCCAGGTCACCAGGAACACCTCGTCATTGTCCTTCTCGGCCGTCGTGGTGCCTGCCTCGAAGAGGCGGAAGATACCCCACGGGCCGTCGCGCACGATCTCCTCGTCGAGGCCGCCCGCGCCGCGCACCTGGATGCGGGCGCCGGTGGGCTTGGGCCCCGGCCAGATCATCGGGTTCCAGAACTCCTTCTCGTTCCGGTAGAGCCGCTTCTGCCCGTCGATCTCGAGGATCACCTCGCTGACGATGGGGCTCACGGTCTTGAGGTTGATCTGGAACTCGACCCTCGGCTTGGCGCCGTCGCCGCCCTTGTCGCCCTCGCCCGCGCCGGGGGGAAGAGGGCGTCCGTGATCTCGTCGGCGCGCTTGAGGCAGGGGTAGAGCAGCCCCCGGAACGGGGTGAACGGCTTGGCCGGGCGAGGACGCGCCTCGAGGTGCGCCTCGGGGATGAAGTCGTGGCCGACCTTGTTGTGGAAGGGCTTCAGGTACTGCTCGTAGAAGCCCCAGAGGATGCCGCTCTTCGGCTTGAAGAAGGCGACCGCGTCCTCCAGCGAAGCGTCGCGCGTGGAGGAGAGGTTGAACGGGTAGCGATCCTTGATCTTGTCGCGGTAGCTGGGCCACACGGCGACCTCCCACAGACCGCTGGCCGCGCCGCCGGCGTGCTTGATCACCGCCTTGTACGCCTGCTTGAGCGGGTTCATGAGGAGCGGCGCCATCAGCTCCTGGCCCGTCTCGTCCATGTGGAGGAGCTGGGCCTGCGTCGCTTTGACGGCGTCCTCGAACTTCTCGGTCGCCTTCTGCGTGTCGGCGCTGGGCGGGCCGTCCTCGATGTTCCCCATCTCGCCGGCGAGGTCCTGGAGCTTGCCCACGTAGGTGTTGAGCTCGACGGACGGAGGCGGCGTCGCGCCGTCCTTCGCGTTCTTGGGCGGGGGCGGCGGCACCGCGAAGCGGACCATCGAGCGGAACTTCTCCGGCACCGGATCGGCGCGCTCGCCCGCCCCTCCGCCGAAGCCGTTGAGGATGGCGCCCGATTGCATGTGGATCTTCTGGTCGATCCGCTGCTGCGCCTTCACGCGGAGCTGGTCGAGCACCCCACCGTCGGAGAGCAGCGTGGACTCGGCCTGGTTCTTCTCCGCGACCTCGTCGAACTGGGTGTTGTCGGCGAGCGCGCGCAAGAGGCGCTGGTAAGGCCAGTCGGGCGTGGAGAGGACCTTGAACTCGTTGATCGCCTCCTTGTTGTTGGCAGGGATCTCGACCTGGATGTCACGGAAGAACGCGATCCACTGGTTGATGTACTCGGTGTCGTAGTCCTGCCGCACGCGGTCGAGCTCGCGCTGCATGCGCTCGCCCTGCTGCTGCTCCTCGGAGGTGAGCGGCACGACCCACTTCTCGCGCTCGAGCTCCTTCACGCCGTTCTCGAGCGACGCGAGCACCTGCTCGTGGCCCCTGTAGGTGTAGGGCCCCTCGACCTTCGCCCAGCCGCCGCCGCGATCCTTCGAGGAGCTGCGCATCTTGGCGAGCACCTCCTGCCGGTCGGGGAAGACGCTCTCGAGCGTGACCGGCGGGAACTTGAGGTTGTCGGGCGTGTCGGGGCCGCTCTCGTCGTACTTCTGGACGCTCAGCGCGGTGACGAACTTCGCGTACAGGGCCTTCGCCTCGCCCACGCGCGAGAGCCTGTCGCGCACGTTCCCGATGAGCTGGAGGTTGAGCTTCTCCCCCTTGGCCTGGTCCTCCTTGAGGAGCTGGACGTAGAAGGCGACGTGCTCGAGGAGCTTGGCGCGGAGGTCCTGGTCGGAGACGTCGGAGCTCGTGCGCTTGAGGTAGCTGGCCCAGAGCAGGGTCAGCCGTCCGGTCTCCCACTCGGCGTTGTCCTGGAGGTGGATCTTGTCGTCGAGCAGGAGGTACGTCTTGAGGTTGTTGTAGTCCTCCGCGTAGTCGGCGCCCGTCGCCCGCTCGAGCTTCTCCTCCAGCATCACCTTCGTCGGCTCGACGAAGCCCCTGTGCAGGCTCTCGATGTACTCGTCCTTCGTCGGCTCGTAGAGGGTGTTGCCCTGGTACATCGGGACGCCGTACCCGACCTCCGGCCCGTTCTCCTTGCCCGCGTAGAGGTAGGACACGTGCGCGCGGAGGTCGTCGAGCTTCTTCACCTTGTCGAGGGCGGGGACGGTGGGGTTGTTCCAGTCCACGCCGCTCGCGGCCTTGGTGATCTTCTCGGTCCTCGAGACGAGGCCCTCGTTGTTGTAGAACGAGATGATCGAGGGGATGAGGAACGCGAGCGCGAAGAAGGCAGCGACCGCGGCGACCCCCAGGCGGCGGAGCCGGAGGCGGCGGATCTCGGCCTCGCTCCGGGCGGCCAGGTCCTGATCGGGGAAGACGACGTTCTCGAAGACGTCCTTGAGGAAGAAGCTCTTCGACTCGACCTTCTCCGCGGGCGCGTCCTCCGCCGGCCCGCCGCGCAGGCCGAACGCCCGGCCCATCGCGCCGACGACGCGATCGAGGGGCCGCCCCTCCTGCAGGCCGCTCGTGAAGTAGAAGCCGCGCAGGATTGGCTGCGGGCCGGTGCCGCCGCCGGCGAACGCGGCGGCAAGGAAGTCGGAGAGGTTGCGCTTGATGGCCGCGAACTCGAGGGGGAACTGGTAGACCTTCTCCTTCGCCTCCCGGTTGCGCTCGAGCGCCATGCGCTTCAGGCCGCGGGTGTGGAGGTGCTCGACCAGGGTCTCGAACTCGGCGTCGAAGAGCTTGCCGGGCTCGCGCTTGTCGGCGGACAGAAGGATGGTGGAGCCCCACGCCTGCGAGCGCTCGCTCTTCTTCAGGTCGCCGAAGAACTCGGCGAAGCCGGCGACGAGGTCGATCTTCGTGAACATCACGTAGACCGGGAGCGTCTCCTTGAGCGTCGACTGCATCTCGTCGATGCGCGCCCGGATCTTCGACGCCGTTCTGCTGGATTTGATCGTCGCTCGCGTCGAGGAGCTCGCTGACGCTCACGGCGACGATGACGCCGTTGAGCGGCTTCTCGATGCGGTACTTGAGGAGCTGCTCCAGGAACGCCATCCACTCGTCGTGGTCGTCGGCCTCCGTGGTGTACCGCCCGGCGGTGTCGAGGAGGATGGCCTCGTTGGTGAACCACCAGTCGCAGTTGCGGGTGCCGCCGACGCCGCGGACGCCGCCGCCCGAAGGATCGAGGTAGGGGAAGACGAGGCCGGAGTGGCGGAGGGCGGTCGTCTTACCGGCGCCGGGGGGGCCGACCATCACGTACCAGGGCAGGACGTAGAGCGCGTCCGCGCCGCGCTTGCCGCCGCCGAGCTTGGACGACTTGAGGGCGCCGATGGCCTGCTGGAACTGCTTGTGGAGCTCCTGGATCTCGGCGACGCGCTCGGGCTTGGCGGCGAGCGCCTGCTCCTGGGCCTGCTGGGCGATCGCCTTCTCGAGCGCGCGCGCGGCCCGCGCGGCGCGGATGCGGCGGAATACGAGGATGCCGGTGACCCCCAGCACGATCACCGCGGTGACGACGATCGGCACGAGGATCGGGATGACCGGCAAGAAAAACCAGGCAGCCCAGGCGAGGAGGATGAACAGGGCGCTCAGGATCCACAGCCACATCGAACGTCTCCCCTAGGGACCAGCGGGTTTGGGACCGCCGGATGGGGCCGGGGCCCCGTCCAAAAACGAGAACCAGGCCACTACTTGGCGCTCTGCACAAGCTTCTTGATGGCGTCGGCCACCTCCCCGGCCTGGTAGCTGACCACCAGGTAGAGGACGAGGACGATGATCACGGCGACGACGAGGGTCCCGAGGGCGATGGCGAGCATGGGCAGCTCTCGGCGCACTGCGCCGCCGCCGCCGTCCTTGCGCTCGGCGTTGGGGGCGAGCACGTCGCCGCCACCCTCCGAGAGCGCCACGAAATTTCCCACGCCTTCCACCACTGCGGGCAGGCCCTCCTGCTGGCGCAGACGATATTTCCCCTGGAAGCCGAGGGCCAAGCAGAGGAAGTAAATTTGTGCGACGTGGGCCCGATTACGCTGCCCGTAGAGGTTGTCGAGGTTGGTGAAGAAGCCGTCGCCGGCCGTGTTCAACCCGAAGAACTGGAGCTGGAGGGGGTTACTGAGCCACTGCGTCTTCCCCGGCCAGGTCGAGTGGTAGATGACCTCGTCCGCGAAGGCCGCGAGCGCGTACTTGGCGTCGACCATGTCCTGCTCGGGGATGCGCGCCTCCTTACCGTTCTGCATCATGGTCTCGAAGAGACCGAGCACGCGGCGCTGGAGGATGTCGGGAGCCGGCAGGTCGCGGGAGTTGCGGAGCTGCAGGATCAGGGAGAGCACGTCGGAGCAGACCCAGTACATCTGTTGCGAGAGGCTCATGGGCTCCTTCTCACCGGGGCGACGTCGCAACCGGTCCGGGGCCGGACCGTGTGGCCCGGCGCGCAGCTTTCTCTATGAATAACGACTACTTGCCTGCCTGAACCGCGATCAGCCGCAGGTCGACCTTCTGCGGATCGATGGGCTGATAGATCGCAATGGTGCCAGAGCCGAGGATATCGTTCCAGTAATCGCCGGCCTGATCGACCCGGAGGTAGACCAGCCCCGGCTTCACCGGGATGGCACCCGGGGGGCGGTACTCGACCCCGACGCGCACGCCCGGCATGGCGGCGTTCAGGATGTAGCCGATCTGGGTCCACGACCCGATCTTGAGGAGGCGGGGGAGCCGCTCGCGCAGGATCCCCTCGTCCGCGCCCTTAGCCTCGAGGAAGAGCTCGTGCGTGCGGGGGAGCTTCGGGTCCTCGAACTTGCCGAGGTACATCCCGTCCTCCCGCTTCTCGAGCGGGACGATGACGTAGCTCTCGGCGATGACGCCGGTGATCTGCCGGATGGCCCGCTCGATCATCGGGTCGAAGACATCCGCGAGCTCGAGGTAGTTGAACTTGGGGATGGAGGTCGGGTCGCCGTCGGCGTCGAAGGTGCAGAGCTCGCCGATCATGTTGCCGAGGATCATGTAGACCTCCTCGGGGTGCGCCACGCCGTGGTCGACGATGTGCGAGAAGATCGGGATGTACGAGTTGACCGTGTGCAGGAGCCAGAACTTCGCGGTGTCCGAGGCCTGGAAGTCGACCGAGGCGGCGGTGCGCATGCGCCGCCCCTCGGACAGCTTCTTCTGCTGCCCCACGAGCGCGGAGAGCACGCGGCGCAGGTTGGCCATGAGCTGCTCGTTCGCGCCGATGTGGAGGATGGACGGGATGAACGCCTTCTTGACGACGATCTGGCCGGTGCGATCGCGCACGAGCTGGGCGATGCGGACCGACTGGAACGCGTCGCGCGCCTCGGTCCCGAAGAGCATGCGCAGGTTCTCCCGCGCCCAGGTGACGGAGGTGTCGTTGCGGCCGGTGTTCACGTCGGGGACCGTCACCGCGGCGGCGACGTAGCGCACCGCGGGCCCGGCCTTGGCCGGGTCGAGCGCGACGTTCGCCGCCGTCTCGCGCGCGCTCGGGAGCGCGAGGAAGACGTCCAGCGACTCGATGGCGGTCGGGAAGACGCCGTCGAGCGGGCGAGCCTCCACCACGTCCTCGCCGCGATCGCCCACGAAGAAGGGTGTGCCGTCGGGGAAGAAGCCGTGGCACTTGAGGACCTTGAGCTGCCCCGCAGCGAGCGCGCGCTCGTCGAACTGACAACCCGTGAGACCCCAGTCGTACTTGGCGACCGCGTGCATGCGCGCATGCAGCAGGGCCTCGTGGTACAGATCCGACTGCTGCAGGTGCTGAGGGGTCATGAAGAGCCCCTCGGTCCATACGGGCTTGCGCGGGTGGATCATGTCGCCGGGACAGTCTTATCAGAAGTTCTGCCGTCTTTGACCGGCGACCTCGCGTCAGCCGCCCCCCTCCCCCGCCGACCGGTCGCGATGGGGGGAGCCCCCGGCCCAGCCGGCGTCGGGCTACTTCCCGGGCGTGCCGGGCGCCGCCGGCCCGGCGCTCTCCGAGGCGCTCCTCTTGGGGAGGTCGACCTTCCGGATCGGGTTCGCGTTCGGGAACATCGACTCGTCGAACTGCGCGCCGTTGTCGATCTTGGTCGACTCGATGAAGAACGCGGTGTGGACGTCGGTCGCCGGGGCGCCGGCGTCCTTGGCGGCCGCGCCGCAGGAGGCCCCCTCGGCCGGGGTCGGCGGGAAGGCGTAGAACGTCTTCCAGCTCGTGCCCTTGGGGCTGTGGAAGAGGGCGACGCCGGCGAGGACGCTCGCCTCCTTCGGGCGCTCGAACTTCACCTGCACGAGATCGTTGGGGAAGACCTCGACCTCGTCCACCTTGACGAGGTCGTCCGCCAGGGTGTCCTTGTCCTTGAGCAGGACCTCGTCGTACGTCGCGTTCTCCATGCGGACGTCGTTCTTGAGCTGGTAGAGCCGGACGACGACGGGCCGCGGGTTTCCGCGCTCGTTGGGGTTGATGTTGTCGGCCGCGTAGATGTTCAGCGTGACCATCTGGACGTCGCACGGCTTCGGCGCCTGCGGCGGGACCGACACGCAGCCTGTGAGCGCGCCCGCGGCGAGCCCCCCCGACGCGAGCCCGGCGAGCGCGAGCACCACGAGGATCCTGGGCCGGAGGGGGTGCCTGAGCCTTCTGAGCATGATGGCCATTTGTATTCGGAAACCGCCCACAAACCCAACTTTCTTGGAGGGGGCCAGACGCCAGGGCGAACGGATGCAGGCCGGGACGAGGCCGGATGGGGCCGGGGCCCCATCCGGCAACGGGACCGCGGCCCCATCCGACCACGTCAGTCAGCGAACTCGATCGTGAACGACTTGTCCGTGTCGATGCCGAGCCGCATCTTCTTCGGCAGCCCGGTCGTGGCGACGCGCTCGAGGATCGCGACCGACATCATCGGCAGCAGCGTGGCGCGGAGGATGTGGTCGATGTTGCGCGCGCCCGTGTCCACCTGGGTGCACTGGTCGGCGATGTGCTTGACCATGTCGTCCGAGTACGACCCCTCGATGCGCTGGTTCTTGCGGAGCCGGTCGACCACCGCGTCGAGCTTGAGGCGGGTGATCTCGCCGAGCGCCTCGGGCGAGATGGGCAGGTAGGGGACCATCGTCATGCGCGCGAGGAGCGCGGGCTTGAAGTGGGCGACGAGGGTCGGCTTGATGGTCTCCATCAGCTCGCGCATGAACACCACGTCGCGGTCGAGCGCGCGCTTCGGGTCCTCCTCGCGGGCGGCGACGGTCATGTTCGTGATCTTGTCGGTCGCCAGGTTGCTGGTCATGATCACGACGGTGTTCTTGAAGTCGACGAGCCGGCCCTCGCCGTCGGAGAGCATGCCCTTGTCGAAGACCTGGTAGAACAGGTTCATCACGTCCGGGTCCGCCTTCTCGCACTCGTCGAGGAGCACCACCGTGTACGGGCGCTGCCGGACGGCCTCCGTCAGCATGCCGCCCTCGCCGAAGCCGACGTAGCCGGGCGGGGAGCCGATGAGCCGGGAGACCGTGTGCTTCTCCTGGAACTCGGACATGTTGATGGTCGCCATCATGCGCTCGCCGCCGAACATCAGGTCGGCGATGCTGAGCGCGGTCTCCGTCTTGCCGACGCCGGACGGGCCGACGAGGAGGAAGACGCCCTGCGGCGTGCTCTGCGGCTTGAGCCCGGCGCGCGCGGCGCGGAGCTCCTTGGCCATCGTGTGGATGCCGTAGTACTGGCCCTTGATGCGGCGGTTGAGCCGGTCCTCCATCTCGAGGAGGTTCTTCACGTCGTCCTGCACCATCTTGCCGACGGGGATGCCCGTCCAGGCGGCGACGACGGTGGCGACCATCTGCTCGTCGACGTCGGGCCGCACGAGCGGCACCTCGCCCTGGGTCTTGTTCAGCTCGTCGATCGCGGCGACGACCTCCTTGCGGACGGCGTCGCGCTCCTCGTCGGTCTTGGCGGCGGCCATGCGCTTCCTGGCCTCGTCGACCTTGACCACACTCTCCTTCTCCTTGTTGAAGGAGGCCTCGAGCGCGGCGAGCTCGTCCTTGGTCTTGGCGCGCTTCGCCTCGAGCTCGGCGAGCCGCTCCGGGTCGACCTTCACGCCCTTGTCGGCGTCGCGGAGCAGGGCGTCGATCTCGGTGGTCAGGCTCTTGATGAGCACCTCGGCGTCCTCGATCGAGGCGGGCTTCTGCTGGAGCGCGACCTTGACGCGCGCGCAGCAGGTGTCGAGCAGATCGACCGCCTTGTCCGGGAGCTGGCGGCCGCTGATGTAGCGCGCCGAGAGGCGCACCGCCGAGGTCACCGCGTCGTCGGTGACGATGACGCTGTGCGCCTCCTCGAACTTGGTGCGGAGGCCGCGGAGCATCGTGGTCGCCGTCTTCTCGTCGGGCTCGTCGACCTTGACGGGCTGGAAGCGGCGCTCGAGGGCGGCGTCCTTCTCGAAGTACTTCTTGTACTCCTTCCAGGTCGTCGCCGCGATCGTGCGCAGCTCGCCGCGGGCGAGGGCGGGCTTCAGGAGGTTGCGCCGCGTCGCCGCCGCCCTGCTGGCCGCCGGCGCCGATGATGGTGTGCGCCTCGTCGATGAACAGGATGATCGGCTTGCTGGAGCCCTTCACCTCGGAGATGACGCCCTTGAGCCGGTTCTCGAACTCGCCCTTCACGCTCGCGCCGGCCTGGAGCAGGCCGAGGTCGAGGCCCATGATGTCGGTGTTCTGGAGCAGGGGCGGCACCTCGTTCTGCACGATCATCAGCGCCAGGCCCTCGACGAGCGCCGTCTTGCCGACGCCGGAGTCGCCGACGATGATCGGGTTGTTCTTCCGCCGGCGGGCGAGGATGTCGATCATCTGACGGATCTCGCGCTCGCGGCCGAAGATCGGGTCGATCTGCCCGGCGCGCGCCTTCCCCGTGTAGTCGATGCAGAACTTGCCGAGGGCCGAGTCGGGGCTGGCGCTCCCCTTCCCGCCCAGATCCTTCCCTCCGCCGGCGCCGCCCGCCGCGGCCTGCGCGGCCTCCCCGTCCTCCTTCGACCCGGAGACGATCTTGGGGAGGTTGTTCTTGAGGTCGTCCTTGGGGATGGCGTCGAGGTACGTCCCGATCCCGCTCATCGAGTACTTGGTCGGCGACCGGACGAGGAGCGTGAAGAGCACGCCGCTCCGGATCTTCTGGTACCCGTAATCGATGGACCCCATGGTCCAGGCGTTCTCCATCCACTCGAGCATGACCGGCGAGAAGGTGGGCCTGCCCGCGTTGCCCGTGCGCAGATCCTCGAGGCTCCGCTGGAGCGCCTGACGCAGCCGCGCCGGATCGAGATCGTAGTGCATCGCGAGGAACGCGATGTCGCTGTCCGCGTTGTCGAGCAGCGCGAGCAGGACGTGCTCGAGCGTCACCTCGTAGTGGCGCGCGGTCACGCACTGGTTGACCGCCGCTTCGAGCGCGGCGGTGCAGGGGCGGGTCAGCCGCTTGATGATGGATTTCGGGTCAGCGAGGATCATGCGCGCAATCCTACGAGAGGATTGGCGCGCGCCACTAGCCCGACGCGTGGAGGATGCGCCGGGCCCAGGAAACCGCGGCGCCTGCACAAGAGGTCAGGTCGCGTCGCGGCCCTTCCTGTGGCCCTCGCGCCGCGAGCGCGGCCTCGACGCCTTCTCGTCCTTGTCCCTGGCGCCGCCCTCGCCGGCCGCGAGGTCGTCGAGCGAGCCGGGCCGGATCTTGAGCTTGAGGAGCGTCCCCGTCTTGAGCTTGTCGCCGTCGTCGAGCTTGTTCTGACGGGCGACGTCCTGCGCCGCGATCCCGAACTGCTGCGCCACGGCGGCGATCGTGTCGCCCGGGCCCACGCGGTACACCACCGTCTCGCGGTGCCGGCGCGAGCGGTGCCCGAGGAAGCGGCGGGGTCCGTCGGCGTCGTTGTCGAGGAGGGGCGAGGGATCGTCGTCGTCCCGCGCGACGCTGCCGTCGTCGTCGTCGAGGGGCGCGCGCAGGCTGCCGTGCCGGCGCGGGTGGGGGAGCAACGAGAGCAGGTTGTCGTCGTCGCTCCGGACGCGGCGGAGGGCGAGCTCGCGGCCCTTGAGCAGGTCGACCCCGTTGAGGATGGAGGCGTCGTTGCCGACCAGCGGCTCGTTCTCGAGCATCGCGGGGAGCGCGGCGCGGGCGCGCGAGACCGTGTCCGCCGGCACGTAGACGAGGTAGTCGCCGTGCCCGGGGGGACGCGCTCCCCGAGGACGTCGGGGTTGAGGGTGCGCACCGCGGAGGTGGCCACGCCCGCGGCCTTGGCCAGGATGCGGAGCGGCGTGCCCGGCGGCACGGCGATCTCCGCCGCGTCGACGGGGCGCGCCAGCTCCACCTTGTCGAAGCCGAAGTGCTCGAGGTTGTTGGCGACGATCGCGGCGGCGGCGATCTTCGGGACGTACGCCGCCGTCTCGGAGGGGATCGCCTGCTGCCGCGCCGAGCTCGTTGAAATCGGCGGTCCCGTAGGTGTCGATCGCGTCGAGGAGCTGCTCGTAGCCCATGTTGTACGCCGCGAGCGCGAGGTCCCAGCTCCCGAAGCGCATGTAGAGATCGTGCAGGTGGTGCGCCGCGGCCTTCGTCGCGAGGCGCGGGTTCTTCCGCTGATCGAGGTAGCGGTCCTGCTCGAGGCCGTACACGTCGCCGGTCGCGGGCATGAACTGCCAGAGCCCGACCGCCCCCGCCGGCGACTTGGCGCGTGGATCGAAGCCGCTCTCGATCATGGCGACCCACATCAGGTCCTCGGGCATGCGGTGCTCGCGCAGCTCGGTCTGGATCAGCTCCTGGAACTTCCCGCTACGCTTCAGCCAGGTCTCGAACATGCCGCGGCCGCGCTCGGTCCGCGTGAAGAAGCGGACGTACTTGACGGTGCGCCGCGTCACGGGCACCCGCAGGTCCGGGAGCTGGAGCTTCGACAGCGCCTCCGCGCCCGCCGTGTCGAGGTCGTCGGGGTCGAAGGTCTCGTGATCCGGGCGCGACTCGTAGCGGGGCGCCTTGGTGTAGGTCGGCCGATCGAGATCGCACGCCTCGGCCCCCCGTCCGAGCTGGCCCTCGCGCGCCTCCACCACGCGGAGCCGCATCAGCTCCCGCGACTCGTTCCCGCCGATCCCGCCGGCGGCGATACGCGTCACGGGGGCCGCGGCGAGAGGCGCGGTCGCCGGAGAGAGGGGCAACGCCAAGGAAGCCTGGGGCGCGACGACGGTGGCCCGCACCGGCGAGATCGCCGACTCGGGCGCGGCCATTCCCACGCCGTAACCGAACGCCAGGGCCGAGACCATGGAGGGGATCTTCTGAACCAGGCTCATCGTGTGGGATAGGGTCGCACCATGTAACCGAGCCGGACAAATTCTCGTCGCCCCCATCACCCCGACCCGCGCGGCGGTCACCCAGCTCCCCCCACCGCGATCAATCAACAGGGAGGAAGCGGAGCCTCGGCCCCCGAGCCTGCCGAACCCTGGGGCCCTCGTGAGACCCCCTCCCGAAACACAAAGAGGGTCTGCTAGGCTCGCCCCCATGCCGGTGGCGCTCGTGGCCAAGGTGGTCGATACCCAGGCCAACCAACAATTCGAATCGACGTTGGAGCGCTTCCCCGTTCGAATCGGCCGGAACCAGCTCAACGACCTGCAGATCGACCGGCCGTACGTGTCCCAGTTCCACGCCGCGATCGACGTCCGAGACCGGCAGATCTTCGTCCGCGACCTCGGCTCCACCAACGGCACCGTCTACCAGGGCCGGCGCCTGGTGCGCGATCAGCCGGTCGACATCACCGGGGCGCCGGAGATCAACATCGGGCCCGTCGTGCTGCGCATCTCGCTCGTCGAGGCGCAGGCGAAGAAGGCGGCGGCCGCCGCCGAGAGCGGCAGCGTGCTCGACATGGGCGAGTCGGGCCTCAACGTGATGGCCCAGCGGGGCAAGCCCATCGCCCCCGGGGGCGAGGATCCGTTCATCCGGCAGGTCGTGCCGTACATCGAGGCGTACCGGGCCGCGTGGGGCGCGGTGTACCGCGTCGTGTACGACCACCTCACCCGCCTGCCGCCGGAGCTCCGGGCCAACTACATCAAGCGGCTCGGCGGCGAGCACGCCTCCGTCGTCCTGGAGAACGACTTCCAGAAGATCGCGCAGTACTACGGCGTCGACCCGCGCACGCTCGGCGAGATGAACGCGCCCCAGGCCGCCCTGATCGCCCTGGCCGAGCTCTCCCGCGCCCTCGTCCCCGGCGAGCGCCCGCCGGAGGAGGTGGCCAACGTCCTCACGTTCGTCCGCCGCCTGCGCGACACGCTCGAGGTCTTCCTGAAGTGCTTCTGCAGCCTCAGGGACGGCTACAAGGAGTTCGAGACCGGCGTGCTCGCGCGCGATCGCGACTCGATGTCCACGGACGGCGTGACCAGCGCCAAGGACGCGAAGGAGCTCGCCGCCGTCCTCTTCGGGCCGAAGGCTCAGCCCGAGGCGAAGCGCCAGCTCGAGGACGTCTTCGTCGGCGTGATGAGCCACCAGGTGGCCTTGCTCAACGGCGTGATGGAGGGCGTGAAGTCCCTCCTCGTCCAGCTCTCGCCCAAGTCGATCGAGGAGGAGTTCGACAAGCGGGGGAAGAAGGCAGGCATTTTGTCGAGCAAATACGACGCTCTGTGGAAGTTCTACGAGGAGCGTCACGCGGACTATTCGGGCGAGGACAAGCAGACGTTCCTGATTATTTTTGGCCCCCAGTTCTCGAAGGCATACGCTGCGAGCGCCGGCGAGGACTACAAGGCGACCGGCGATGGCTCGGCGAAACCCATCCGCCTCACCATCACCCCGAATCAGGTCAAGCGGTAGCGGGCCTCTGCCCGCGGTTGTGTCCAGGCGGGCTCCCCAGCTCGCCGTAGAACGTCCAGGCGGGCTCGCCAGCTCGCCCTAGAAAAGGCGCCTGGGATGCGAATCAGGGAGACGATCGTAGCAGCGGGGTTCCTCTCCATCTTCTCGGCCGCGCTCCTGGTCCCGCGCGAGGCGGCGGCCCAGGTGCCCCCCGTCACGGCGATCGCCCCGCGCGACGCCACGTGGACCACTCTCTCCAACGTGACCATGTTGCTCGGCGTCGGCATCGTCACGCTCATGCCGCGCATCTACTACAACGACCCCGAGGCCACCGTGGGGTGGAAGGGGCGGTGGCACATCTCCGTGCTCGCGCCGGCGCTCTCGATGACGGCGCTCACGCTGCTAGTGGACCGCCCCATCCGGAACGCGATCGCCTCCCCGCGTCCCGGGTGCACCGCCGACCAGACGGCGCAGGCCCTGCCTGGGTCGGAGTGCGAGACGTACGGCATGCCGTCGACCCAATCGTTCGCCGCCTGGGGCGCCACGGGCGCGGGCACGGCCATCTTCCTCGTCGACACGCTCAAGTACTCGCAGGCCAAGTTCCACCCCGGCGCCTTCGTCGGAAACGTCGCCGTGCCCCTCGTGCTCTCGGTCCTGACGTCCGTCGGCCGCGGCGTGGCGACCGCGGACGGCACCTTCCCGGCCGAGACGCCGATGCAGGTGGTCGTCGGCTCGCTGACCGGCTTCGCCACCGGCGCCCTCCTGGGCCTGGGCTACTCGTTCCTCCAGCGCCCCAACTGCGGCTACGGCAACAGCATCGTCTGCTGGTAGCGCGGAAGCACGCGCTTCCCAACCGCGACATCCGGGCACGGGGACCTACGCGCTGGAACCCCGGCCGTGAGGCCGGTGACCGGGCTGACGCCCGGGGTTACACACGCTAACGCCTCCTGGGCCTGCGACGGCACGACGCCACGCTTCTCCCCGCCCCGCGGCCGCCTATGCTCCCCGCCATGGCGGGCGAGAACAAGGGGTTCATGGGCGGTTCGATGAAGTTCGGCGTGGGCGACGAGCTGTCTCCGGAGGAGAAGGAGCGGGGGCCGCTCCTGCCGCTGCGGCTCCTCGTCGTCACCGATCTCGTCCCGCGGGATCCGTACAACGCCGGCGCGAGCGCGCCCGAGGGCGTGGTGCGGGTCGACCCGGCGCGCTTCGACGACCTGTTCACCCGGATCCGCCCGCGCGCCGCGATCGAGGTCCCCAGCGTGCTCGCGGAGGGCCGCGCGGCGCGCGTCGATCTCTCGCCGACCAGCCTGAAGAGCTTCCGCCCCGACGGGCTGATCGCCGAGGTGCCGCTGCTCCGCTCCCTCCTCGACGGGCGCATGGTGCTCGAGCGGCTGCGGGACGGGCAGCTCTCCCCCGACCAGGCGGAGCAGGAGCTCGCGCGCCTGTGGAGCGGGTCCCCCTTCGTCCGCGAGGTGCTGGGCCTGCTCCCCCTCGGCCCGCGCGCGCAGGCTCCTTCGGCGTCGGCCCCGGCTTCAGCGCCGGCCCTCGCCGGCCCCGCGCCCTCGAACGGCGGCGGAAGCGCGAGCGTGGACTCCATCCTCGCCATGGTCGACCTGTCGGCCACCCCCTCGGCGGACACCGCCTCCGCCAGGGCTCCGGAGCCGGCGGCGCCGCCCGTCGTGGCCATCAGCAGCAAGTTCTCGGAGCTCATCGCGCAGGTCGCGCGCTCGGGCAAGTCGGGCGGAGGCGTGCGCCCGAACGAGGCGATCGCCCGCGTCGAGAAGGCGCTCGGGGCGCAGATCGGCGCCATCCTGCAGCACCCCGAGGTCCGCCGCCTGGAGCAGGCATTCCGCGGCCTGCGCTTCCTCGCGGACCAGGCGGGGAGCCACTCCGGCATCCGCATCGACGTCGTCAACGCGCGCCCCGACGACGTACCGCGCGCCATGCTCCGCGCCGTCCGCGCCAACACCTCGACCGAGCCGCCCGTCACGTGCGCCGTCGTCGACATCGCCGTCGACGGCACGGCCGCCTCGCTCCGACGGCTGGAGGAGGTCGCCGAGGTCGCGGAGGGCTGCAACGTGCCCGCGATCCTCAACGGCTCGGCCAGGCTCCTCGGCGTCGACGATCTGGCGGAGGTCGAGAGGCTCGACAACAAGTCCGGGCTCTTCACCACGCCGCAGCAGGTCCCCTGGCGGTCGACCGTCGCCAAGCCGGCGCTCCGCTGGGTCGTGCTCGCGCTCAACGACGTGCTCTCCCGCGCCCCGTACGACAAGACCACCTCCCGCATGCGGGAGGCCGCGATCAAGGAGCTGCCCGACGACGCCGGCGCCTGGGTGTGGATGGACCCTGCGTACGCCGTGGCCGCGCTGGTCCTCTCGAGCTTCCGTGAGACGAGCTGGCCGTGCCGCGTCCTCGGCGCCAAGGGCGGCGGCGTGGTGCAGAACCTGCCGGTCCACCAGATCGCCGGCGTATCCGAGGCGGAGGAGGGCGTCGCCGTCCCCACCCGGGTCTTCCTCTCCACCGACACGCAGCGGGAGCTTGCCAGGATCGGCGTGCTCGCCCTGGCCTCCGCGCCCAACAGCGACGCCGTTCTACGTGCTCAGCGCCCCCACGGCGTACGTACCGCCGCCCAAGCGCACGTACGACAGCGCCACGACGGAGCCCGAGGTCCGCCTCGATCGCGTCTCGCTCGCCGACCAGCTCTTCGTGGCCCGCCTCGCCCAGTTCCTCCTGGCCCTCTGCTCCAAGCTGCCCGGCAGCAGCGACCCGTCGGAGGCGAAGGCGCTGATCGAGGGCGCGCTGTGGGAGCTCTTCGAGGGCGCCGCCGCGCCCGGGACCATCGAGCTCGCCGTGGTGGGCGAGGCCCGCGCCGAGGGCACCTTCGTGACGGTCGCGGTGCGCCCGCGCCGCTTCCTCGGCGTACAGCTCGACGAGATCTCGATGGAGATGCCGCTGGGCTGAGCGTTCATCATTGCCCAATTCGAGGAGCTTCCCGTCGCCATCGAGGAGCCGACGCGAACCTCCTCGAGGGTTCCTGTCACGTTCGAGGAGCCGACACGAACCTCCTCGAAGGTTCCTGTCACGTTCGAGGAGCCGACGCGAACCTCCTCGAGGGTTCCTGTCACGTTCGAGGAGCCGACGCGAAGCTCCTCGATGGTTCCTGTCACGTTCGAGGAGGCGACGCGAAGCTCCTCGATGGTTCCTGTCACGTTCGAGGAGGCGCCACGAAGCTCCTCGACGGTTCCCGTCACGTTCGAGGAGCCGACACGAACCTCCTCGAAGGTTCCTGTCACGGTCGAGGAGCCGACACGCACGTTCGAGGACGTGCGTCGTGCGTCCTCCGCTCAGCCGCCCCCGTCGCGCTTCACCTCGCGGAGCAGCTCTTCGATGCGGGTCACGGCGTCGAGCGACGCGTCGTAGAAGAAGCGCAGCTCGGGCGCGTAGCGCAGGCCGAGCGCCTGCGCGGTGGCACGCCGGAGCCGGCTCGCCGCCGCGCCCAGCGCCTTGAGGGCGGCCTTCACCGCCCGCTCGTCCCCGCCGCCCTCGCGCCGCACGTAGACCTTGGCGGACTGGAGATCGTCCGTCATCTCCACCCGCGAGATGAGCACCCCCTCGAGCCGCGGGTCGGAGAGCCCGCGCAGCGCCGCCGCGAGCTCCTCCGCGAGCCGCGCCGAGACCCGCGTCGCGCGCTTCACCCCCCCGCTCACGGCTCCTCCCAGCTCGAAGGCGCGCCGAGCGCCTGCTCGATCCCGCCTTGCACGCCGCTCCCGCCCTCGCCGAAGCTGATGATCTCGGTCGCGCGGTCCGTGAGCACCGCGTCGGGCAGCGTCCCGGCCATCGAAGCCATGTCGGCGAGCACGCGGTCGCAGACCGCCGCCTCGTTGGAGACGCAGGTGACCCCGAACGTCGCCCGCTGCGGGTAATCCAGGGGGCCCACCTCGGCGATCGAGACCCGCAGCCGCCCCTGGGCGCGATCCTTCAGGGACCGCACGACGCTCCGCTTGTCCTTGAGCGACCGCGCCCCCACGATCTCCAGGCTGAACCGCATCACGCCGACGAACATCGCCACCTTCCAGCGGGCTGCCCCCGCGCCGGCGCCGGAGCCCTCGCGCCGAGCCCGCCGGCTCCGCGATGCCCGCGCCCTGGACGAGGTGCGGCACCGCACCTTCCGTCGCAGACGCCGGTCATTAGCACGCCCGGGCGCGCCTCACCAAGCCGAGCTTGCCCGCCGGCAAATGCAAGCTACCCTACACGGGTGACGACGACGAACGCGACGACCAATCCGACATTGATCGCCGGCGACGCCGCGCACGCGATGGCTTCATATGCGCGGGGCGTTGCGGTGGTCTGGCGGGGCCCGATGACCCCCGCGGCCGTGCGGGCCATCATCACGCCGATAGGCGCGGCCGCCCGGCGGGCCCCCGGGGAGGTCGCCGTGGTCATCGTCATCGAGACCTCCGCGCCCGTCCCGGGGGACGACGTGCGCGCGGCGTTCGCCGATCTCATCCGCGCGCAGCACGCCGTCCGCGGCACCGCCATCGTGGCGGAGGGCTCGGGCTTCCGCAGCTCGATGATCCGGAGCGTGGTGACGAGCCTCCTGCTCCTGGCGCGATCGAGCACGCCGATGAAGGTGATGCCCACCGTCGCGGAGGCCGCGAAGTGGGTCGCCGGGCAGGGGGTCACGCGCGCCGGCAACGAGCTGGAGCACGAGGTGATCCGAGCGGTGGAGGCGGCCCGAGCGAAGATCGGCCCCACCTCGCCTGCCGCTCGTTAGCGCCGCCGGCCTCCGCGCGTCCTCGCTCCCGCGGCCGGGGGAGCGCTGGTGGCCTGCCGCCCGGCTGGGCCGGGGGGCATGGGGGTCTCCCCCCATCGTGACCGGCTGGGCCGGGGGGCATGGGGGTCTCCCCCCATCGTGACCGGCTGGGCCGGGGGGCATGGGGGGTCTCCCCCCATCGTGACCGGCCGAGACGGTGCGGAGGTAGCCCGCCTGGAGGAACGAGAAGAGCGCGTCCACGATCTCCTCTCGCCCGAGCGGCGTCTCGCCCCCCACGTTCTCCGCGAGCAGCTCCTTGAGCGCGCCGATCGCGAACGTGGCGAAGAGCTTCGTGTCCCCCGCGGCGACGATCCCGAGGCGCTGCCCCTCGGCGAGGCTGTTCGAGAGCAGGAGCTTCACCCCGTCGTAGAACGATCGGATCTTGCTCACGAACGCCGGATCCATCCCCGTCGCGTGGGAGAGGAGGATCTTGGTGAGCGCAGGATCGTCGAGGAAGACGGCGACGGTGGCGCGGATGTTGTGCTTGATTTGCGCGTCGACGTCCGCGGCGGTGTCGACCTTGACGATGGCCGCGCCGAGCCGCGCGAAGAGCAGGTCGACGAGCTCGGAGAAGACGGAGCGCTTGTCCGGGAAGTAGAGGTAGAAGGTGCCCTTGGCGACCTTGGCGAGGGCGACGATGTCGTCGACCTTCGCCTCGTGGTACCCCTTCGTCGCGAACACGTCGCGCGCTGCGCGCAGGAGTGCTTGGCGACGCTCGGCCTTGTTCATCCCAGACGGTTCTAACACCGCGCCCCGAGCCCCACGGGCGTTAAACGCCGAACCGCGACCGCCAGGGGGAGCGGGTGCCAGGTGGCCATGCGGTCCACAGGCCCTTGCACGTCGAAACGCCTCGCATGCGATGGCCTGGCACCCGCTCCCTGGCGGTCGCGGTTCGGTGGGAGCGCGGTAGGAGAGCCCGAGCGCGCCCTACGCAACGCCCATGCCGGGGTGTGGAGCGTAGGCGGAAGCACCCTTCCGAAACGGAAGTTCTTGATCGAGGCTGGAGAAGCGTGTACCCCCTTACGACTGACCGGCCAGTCAGTCGGCGCTGGCCAGGAGGATCTGGAGGGTGCACATGGCGACGCGCCGGGAGCCGGTGGTGTTGGGGATTGACGTCGGATCGACGACCGTCAAGGCGGTCGTGCTCGATCCCGTGACGCTCGAGATCCTCTGGAGCGACTACCAGCGGCACCAGACAAAGCAGCCCGAGAAGGTGCTCGAGCTGATCGAGGCGATCGAGTCGAGCTTCCCGGATTCGCCGCGCGAGGCGTGGCGCGTCTTCATGACGGGCTCGGGCGCCGCCCCGCTCTGCGCGGGCCTCGGCGCCAAGTTCGTCCAGGAGGTCAACGCCGTCACGCTCGCGGTCGAGGGCCTGCACCCCGACGTCGGGAGCGTGATCGAGCTCGGCGGTCAGGACGCGAAGATCATCATCTTCAAGAAGGACGAGAAGACCGGCGACAAGACCGCGGCGCCGTCGATGAACGACAAGTGCGCGTCGGGCACCGGCGCCACCATCGACAAGTGCATGATCAAGGTGGGCCTGCCCTCCACCGAGGTGGTGAAGATCCACTTCGACGACTCGAAGCTGCACCACGTCGCGGCCAAGTGCGGCGTCTTCGCCGAGACCGACATCGTGAACCTGGTGAAGAGCGGCATCCCGGCGAACGAGGTGCTCTGCTCGCTCGCCGACGCCATCGTCCTGCAGAACCTCTCGGTGCTGACCCGCGGGTCTACCTTGAAGCACAAGGTCCTCCTGCTCGGCGGGCCGAACACGTACCTGCCCTTCCTCCAGGAGTGCTGGCGCCTCCGGATCCCCCAGACGTGGGATGAGCGCGGCTACGCCTGGCCCAAGGATCGCCCCGTCGAGGAGACCATCTTCGTCCCCGAGAACAGCCAGTACTACGCGGCGTACGGCGCCTGCGTCTACGGCCTCCGGGAGGCGGAGGGCGTGGGCGCCTACGCGGGCAAGCAGGGCCTCGTCGAGTACATGACGAACGGGCGCAAGGCGCGCCTCGGCGAGAGCGCCGGCCCCCCGCTCGTGAGGACGAGGGACGAGGCCGCCGAGTTCAAGAAGCTCTACGCCATCCCGAAGTTCACGCCGATGAAGCTCGCGGCCGGGCAGATCGTGCGGGGCGTGATCGGGCTCGACGGCGGCTCCACGTCGAGCAAGGCCGTGCTCATCGACGAGGCCGGCGAGATCGTCTGCAAGGCGTACCAGCTCTCGAAGGGCAACCCCATCCAGGACACGAAGGAGCTGCTCGCCCAGCTCCGTGACTACGTGGTCAGCCAGGGGGCGACGATGGAGGTCCTCGGCTTCGGCGCCACGGGCTACGCCGCCGACGTGCTGCAGGAGACGGTGCGCGCGGACGTGAACATCGTCGAGACCGTCGCGCACATGATGAGCGCGGTGAAGTACTTCGGCGAGGTCGACGTCATCTGCGACATCGGCGGGCAGGACATCAAGGTCCTGTTCATGAAGAACGGCGACATCGCGAACTTCCGGCTCTCGAACTCGTGCTCGGCCGGCAACGGCATGCTCCTCCAGGCCATGGCCGACCAGTTCGGCCTGCCGGTCACGGAGTACGCCGACACGGCCTTCGGCGCCGAGCTGGCGCCGAAGTTCAGCTACGGCTGCGCCGTCTTCCTCGACACCGACCGCGTGAACTTCCAGAAGGAGGGCTTCGCGAAGGAGGAGCTGCTCGCCGGGCTCGCCCAGGTGCTGCCCAAGAACGTGTGGCAGTACGTGGTGCAGATCCCGCGCCTCGCCGCGCTGGGCACGCGCTACGTGCTCCAGGGCGGGACGCAGTACAACCTCGCCGCCGTCAAGGCGCAGGTCGACTACATCAAGGAGCGCGTCCCCGGCGCGGAGGTCTTCGTCCACCCGCACACGGGCGAGGCGGGCGCGCTGGGCGCCGCCTTCGAAACGCTCCGCGTCATCAAGCGCCGCGGCAAGTCGACCTTCATCGGGATCGAGGCGGCGGTGAACCTCGAGTACACGAGCAAGAACGACGACGAGACGGTCTGCCACTTCTGCCCGAACGAGTGCAAGCGCACCTTCATCGACGCGAAGCGGCCGGACGGCTCGACCAGCCGGTACATCTCCGGCTTCTCCTGCGAGAAGGGGACGGTCGAGAGCGAGGACGCGATGCTCTCGCTCGTCGCGGAGCGGAAGAAGATCGCGAAGGAGTTCCCGAACCTCGTCGACTTCGAGTCGAAGCAGGCCTTCCGCCACTTCTACGAGCCGGCGCCGATGCCCTCCGAGGGCATGCCGGTCAAGGACGTCGTCGTCAAGAAGGGCTTCCTCGGCATGAAGCGGGTGGAGACGACGCGCCCCTTCCGCCGCAGCGGCCCCGCGGTGCAGGAGCGGCTCCGCCGCGTGCGCATCGGCATCCCCCGCGTCCTCAACGTCTACTCCACGGCGCCCTACTTCCGCGCCTACTTCGAGGCGCTCGGCGTCCCGAAGCAGAACGTCGTCTTCAGCGACGCGACCAGCGAGGAGATGTGGGTCGAGGGCGGCAAGTACGGCTCGGTCGACCCGTGCTTCCCCTCCAAGGTCGCGCAGGCGCACATCCACAACCTGCTCTTCCACCACCACGAGCCGGACAAGAAGCTCTCCTACATCTTCTTCCCCATCCTCACGCACGTGCCGAGCTTCGGCGAGGGCGTGATGGACAAGACGAGCTGCCCGATCGTCGCCGGCGTGCCCGACGTGATGAAGGCGGCCTTCACCAAGGAGGTCGACTTCTTCGCGACGAGGGGCATCGAGTACCTCGACCCCGCGCTCACCTTCAGCGAGATGAACCTGACGGCGCGCCGCATGTACGAGGTCTGGGGCCCGCGCCTCGGGGTGACGGAGGACGAGAGCGACCACGCGCACCGCGAGGCGATGCGCGCCTTCGAGCAGTTCGAGCGCGATCTGCAGGAGAAGGGGCGCGCCATCCTGGAGACCGTCGAGGCCGAGAACCGCGTCGCCATCCTGATGGTCGGCCGGCCCTACCACTCGGACCCGGGCCTCAACCACGGGATCCCGGAGGAGTTCCAGGTCCTCGGCTACCCGATCCTCTCGGTGCGATCCATCCCGCGCGACACGGCCTACCTCTCCCGCTACTTCAAGGAGGAGGTGGCGCGCGGCCAGCACCCGCTCGACATCAACGACGTGTGGCCCGAGAACTACTCGGCCAACAGCGCGCAGAAGGTGTGGGCCGTCAAGTTCGCCGCCCGGCACCCGAACGTCGTGCTCCTGGACCTCTCGAGCTTCAAGTGCGGCCACGACGCGCCCACGTACGGGATCGTCGAGGGCATCGTCTCGGCGAGCGCCACGCCGTACGCCGCGCTCCACGACATCGACGCCAACAAGCCGGGCGGCTCGATCAAGATCCGCGTCAAGACCTACGCCCACAGCCTCAAGCTGCACGAGGAGGCGCTGGAGGACGCCGCGAAGAAGCGGGCAGAGCTCCAGCAGAGCCTGGACAGGAAGCGCCTCGAGCTCCTCGAGCTGAAGCAGGCGCAGCTCGATGCGCGCAAGGTCGCAGACCCCGCGCTCGCGCGGCAGATCGCCGAGATCGCCGAGCGGGTGAAGCGCTACGAGGCGCCGCCCGCGGCGCCGCCCGAGCCGCCCAAGGGGCTCGTCTCGCTCAAGAAGAAGACCGCCGACGGAACCGTCGTACCCGCTCTAGCTCGTTGAGCTCCGAGAGGACGCTCTCGTTCCAGGGAGATCGCCATGTCGATGCAAACGATTGCCAGCCCGAAGAAGAGCCTGCCCGTCGTCGGCGCGAAGCCCGCGGCCGTCGACGCAGACGTCGACGTCGAGGCCGAGCTCCGCGCCTTCGAGGAGGCGGAGCGCGAGCGGCTCGGCATCAAGGCCGAGCGCCGCCAGTGGGTGGACAACATGCTCAAGCCCACGATGACGAAGAAGGAGCGCGCGAGCGTGACCCTGCTCATCAGCGGGCTCACCGCCGCGCAGGACTTCCTCGTCGAGGGGGCGCTCCGCGGGCTCGGCTACAACGTCGAGTACTTCGGCCTCAGCGACAACGCGGGCCTCCAGAAGGGCAAGGAGTTCGGCAACCGCGGGCAGTGCAACCCGACGTACTACCAGGTCGGCGGGCTCATCCACCGCCTGGACACGCTGCGCGCCGAGAAGGGGATGACGCACGCGGAGGTCGTCAAGAGCTACGTCTTCGTGACGGCGGGCGCGTGCGGGCCGTGCCGCTTCGGCATGTACGTGACCGAGTTCCGCAAGGCGCTGCGCGACGCGGGCTACGACGGCTTCCGCGTCATGCTCTTCCAGCAGCAGGGCGGCCTCTCCCAGGCCACCGGCGACGACGTGGGCCTCGAGTTCAACCCGCCCTTCTTCATCGCCATCATCAAGGGCATCGTCTGCGGCGACGTCCTCAACGCGCTCGGCTACCGCATCCGGCCCTACGAGGTCGAGCCGGGCGCCACCAACCGCGCGCTGGAGGAGGCGAAGCGCATCGTCTACGAGGCGCTCTGGAAGCAGACCAACATCCTCACCGCCATGTACGAGGCGCGCAAGGTGCTCGCGCGGGTGAAGGTGGACAAGCTCCGCCCGAAGGCCAAGACGTCGATCATCGGCGAGTTCTGGGCGATGACGACCGAGGGCGACGGCAACTACCACCTGCAGAAGTTCCTCGAGAGCGAGGGCGGCGAGAACGACATCCAGCTCACGACGGCGTGGCTGCTCTACAACATCTGGGAGGTGGCCCGCGACACGCGCGAGCGCATGGACCTGCGCGCGGCCGACGGGGGCAAGTACGGCCTCGACGGCATGGGCGACCTCGACGTCGGCAAGCGCCTCGCGATGATGCGCGCGGCCGAGGCGGCGCTGCGCCTCGGCTTCAACGCGTTCGCCCTGCCGGGCGGGCTCTTCGACTACCACCTGCCGGACATGGATTTCGTCGCCCAGGTGGCGAACGAGCACTACTCCAACGACCTCCGCGGCGGCGAGGGGCACATGGAGGTCGGCAAGCTCATCGTCAACGTGGTCCACGGCAAGGCCCACATCACGGTGAGCGTGAAGCCCTTCGGCTGCATGCCCAGCTCGGGCGTCAGCGACGGCGTGCAGTCGCTCATCACGGGCAAGTACCCGGGCACCATCTTCTGCGCGGTGGAGACGAGCGGCGACGGCGCGACCAACTTCTACTCGCGCGTGCAGATGTACATGTTCAAGGCGCGCATCGCCGCCGAGAAGGAGCTCGCCCGCGCGTACGAGGAGTGCGGCGTGACGGAGGCCGAGGTCCGCGCCTTCCTGGAGAAGCACCCGAAGTACGCATCTCCCCTCCACCACTCGCCGCACAAGGTCGCCGGCTCGGCCGCCAACCTGGTGTACGAGGTGACGCCGCTCATCAAGGAGAGCGCGCTCGCCCGCGCCGCGAAGAAGGCGCGCGCCGCCGGCGAGCGCGTCCAGGCCGCGGCGCACGCCGCCCCCGAGGCCGCCCGCAAGGTCGTGGCCTTCGCGCGGGCTCCCGAGACGCACGAGCGGCTCGCGCAGGACTTCGTGCTGGTGCGCGACCTCGTGCATGGCAAGGCGAAGGACAGCGTCCTGCCCATCCTGCAGAAGTTCCTCGGCAAGGCCGTCTTCGAGAACAACCCCGAGGTCGTCCCCCTCGGGAACGACGAGCCCATCGCCGCCGAGTGATACGCGCTGGCGGCGGCTGGCGCCCGCACCCCCGCGGGTGCATGGTGCACGGGTCGCCGCATGCCCACCCTCGACCTCTATCTCATGTCGCCCCCCGGCCCGGGGTGGCGCCTCCGGGGCCGCGCCAACTTCCGCAGCGAGGCCGCCCCGCCCGTCGACGCGCGCGCGGCGATCGCCGAGTGGGTCGCGCTCGCGGACGCCATCGAGGCGCGCGGGGGGCGCGTCGTCTGCCTGGTGCCGGAGCCGGACACCAATCTCACCGGCCTGCCCTACGCGGCCGAGTGCGGGCAGGTCGTCGAGCGGGACGGCGAGGTCTGCTTCCTGCTCCCCAGCATGGCCGCGCCGCACCGCGCGCGAGAGCGCGACGCCTGGCGCCCCGTCGCCGCGGCGCTCGGGCTCCGCCCCGTCGACCTGCCCGAGGGGCTCTGGGAGGCGCAGGGCGACGTCGCCGAGCTCCGCGGGCGCACGCTGCTCTTCTGGGGCGGCCGCACCGACCGCGCCGGCGTGCTCGCGGCGGCGCGCTGGTTCCCGGCCGACGCCATCCTCATCGAGGTGCGCCAGCCCGCGTTCCACGGCAACATGGCGGCGCTCCCAATCGAGGCCGCGGGCAAGCTCCTCGTGTGCCCCAACGTGGTCGCGGGCGATGGGCTCGCACGCCTCGAAGCAGCGTTCGGCGCGGACGCGATCATTCCCGTCACGGTCGACGAAATCCGGAGCTACGCGACCAACGGCCTCCCAATCGGGCGCGACGTCCTCGCGCCCCACCTCACGCCGCCGCGGGTGGTCTCGCTCCTCCGCAGCCTCGGGCTCGAGGTGGTGCTCCTCAGCATGCGCGAGCTCTGCGAGAAAGCGGGCGGCGCGTCACGCTGCCTGGTGAGCCGAGCGCGCGTGGACGCGTCGCGAATCACGATCCCCGACGCGCTCGACTACCGCGCGCAGAGGGCGAACATCCTCGCGAGCAGCGCGACGTCAGTCCCCGGACACACCGCCGAAAATGATACCTTGGCCGGGTGAAGCTCACCTCCGGCTTGCTTCTTTTCAGCCCTCTTCTCCTCGCCCCCGTCCTGGCCGCCGCCTGCTCGAGCAACGGTGGTAACAGCGCCAGCGCATCGGCCTCGTCGAGCAGCACGAGCGCCAGCTCTTCGGGCGCGGGCGGTGGCATGCCGGAGGCCGGCCCGCCCGACAGCGGCATGGAGGCCGGCCCCGACACCGCCGCGTGCACGGAACAGGGGCTGAAGAGCCGCCCGTTCATCAACACGGGCACGGGGACGACCCGGGAGAAATCGCGGGCGACTTCTCGGTCGACCTGGTGGACGGGACGACCTGGCAGCTCAGCGCCGAGGCGACGGGCTGCGAGAGCTACGTCTTCATCCCCGACATCCTGACGGTCTCGCAGGACAACACCCAGTCGCTCTGGGACAACGCCAAGGACCTCCTCGCGCTGGTCAAGGGCTCGCCCGAGAACGTGCACTACTTCTTCGTCTCGCTCAACGGCGCGGCGAAGGCCACGATGAACACCACCACGATGCAGGCGGAGATCACGAAGCTGGTCTCGTCCGGCGGCGGGCTCTCGGCGACGGATGCGGCGCACTGGAAGACGCACCTCCACGTGGTGGCGGGCTCGGTCGCTTCCTACAAGAAATCGTGGCTCCCCGACGTGCTCGAGGGCTGGGGGCAGGTGGGCTTCTGCATCGACCGGCGGCAGCGCCTCCGCGGCCTCGGCTTCCTCGCCGACGTCACGCTGCAGGACCCGGCCGAGCAGTGGCCCTTCGACTCGAACCTCGCCTACGCTTCGAACGAAGCGATCTACATGAACGCCCAGTCGGACGAGCTGGATCGGCTCGACGCGGAGAACGCGACGGTGGTCCCCGTCCTCACCGGCGGGGTGATCTCGGGGGACGGCTACGCCACCGTCCAGGTCCCCTCCGCGGCAGACCTGGCCAAGTTCGACACACTCGAGGTCGAGGTGACGATGGCCTGCCCCGACCCGACGCAGCCGGAGATGGCCGACAACAACTGCGGCGCGTGGGACTACATCGCGTCGCTCTTCCTCGACACGACGGACGTCGACGCAGGCGTCCCCGCGGACGCCGGGCCCGACGCCGGCCCGCCCGTCACGGAGACCGAGCTCGCCCGCTTCATCACGAGCTACCACCGCGAGACCCACTGGGTGGAGGACGTCAGCCCGATGATCGCGATGCTGCCGCCGGGCGGCATGGCGCGCCTCCACTACTCCTACGCCCCGTCGTGGAACATGCAGCCGACGGCCGTGACGCTCTCGCTGCGCTTCTCCAACCAGAAGAAGGGCTATACGCCCGCGACGCTCACCCCCATCGCCACCGGCGGCCAGTGGGATCCCAACTACAACATGGGGCGCATGCCGGTCAGCGTGCCCATCCCCTCGGACACGAAGCACGCCGAGGTCTGGATGATCGTGACCGGCCACGGCAGCAGCACGAGCTACACGTGCGGCGAGTTCTGCGACAGCCAGCACGTGTTCACGGTCAACGGGCCCAGCAACACGTGGACGGTCGACTTTCCGATGGCGGGAACGGAAGAAGGCTGCATCACGGAGGAGAAGAACGGGATGGTGCCCAACCAGGGGGGCACCTGGTGGTTCGGCCGCGACGGCTGGTGCCCCGGCGAGCAGGTCGATCCCCACGATTGGGACGTGACCTCGCTCGTGCACCCGGGGAGCGCGGCGACCGTGACCTACGCGGGGCAGTTCAACGGCGCCGACCCGCCCATGGACATGATGTACGGCAACATCGTGCTCACGTCGTACCTCGTCACGTACCACTGACGGCAGCGCGCTACCCAACGTGGGGCTACGCCCCACACCCCGGCGCCCGCTTCGCGGGACGCGTAGTGGTGGCAGTACTTCGTACTGCCACTACTACTGCGGGTTGTTGCACCCCGGCGCGCAGCTCGGGATCATCTCACCACACACCGCCAGGGTGACCCCGCAGGGGATCGTCGTGCAATCGGGCAGCGTACACGGCGCGCAGGCGCCGGCGCTGTTGCAGGACGACCCCGGCGCGCAGCTCCCGCACGAGATGTTCTTGCCGCAGCCGTCGCTGACCGTCCCGCAGGTCCGCCCCGTGCAGGGGCTCGGGTTCGGCACGCAGCACGCGTCGTTGTAACACTCGTCGCCCGCGGCACAGGTATTCGGGCAGGTGATCATGCCGCCGCAGCCGTCGGACACGTTGCCGCAAGCGACGCCGGCGCACGCTTGCGTCGCCGTCGCCGGCGTGCAGCACGCGTTGCTGCGGCACACATCGCCCGCCGCGCAGGTGCTCGGGCACGCGACCATGCCGCCGCAGCCGTCGGGCACGCTACCGCAAGCGAGGTTGGCGCACGCCTGCGACGGCGACGCCGGCGCGCAGCATGCGTCGTTGCGGCACACGTCGCCCGGCGCGCAGGTGTTCGGGCACGTGAGCGTGCCCCCGCAACCGTTGGGCGCCGTCCCGCAGACCACTCCGACACACGCCTGGGCGGGCGTCGCCGGCATGCAGCACATCCCGGCGTCGCACACCAGGCCCATGCCGCAAGTCCCGCAGCTCACCGTCCCGCCGCACGCGTCCTTCTCCGTGCCGCAGACCGCTCCCAGCTCCTGGCAGAGCTGCGTGTCATCGAGGACGTTCTGGCACGACCCGGCATTGCAGACCTCGCCCACCGGGCAGTTGCCGCACTGGAGCAAGCCGCCGCAGCCGTCGCTCACGGTGCCACAGGAGAGGCCGAGCGCGGAGCAGGTGGTCTTGGCGCAGGACTCGCAGAAGTGGCTCACCGCGTCACAGACCTGGGGCGACGTGCAGGTCCCGCAGTCGAGCGGGTTGCCGCACCCATCGCTCGCCGCGCCGCACTGGTACTTGAGCGAGGTGCAGCTCTGCGGGGCGCAGGGGCCGCAGGCTTGACCCTGGGCGTTCTGGGTGCACGACTCGCCGGTGGGGCACGTGCCGCAGTTGATGGTCTGCCCGCAGTCGTTCAGCACGACGCCGCACGTGGCCCCGAGCTGTGCGCAGGTCTTGCTGGGCAGGACGCACTGCTTGGTGCCCGGTTCGCAGAAGTGCGCGGAGTCGCAGCCCCCGCAATCGAGCACGTTCCCGCAACCGTCGGGGTAGATCCCGCACGCCGCCCCCAGCGACGCGCACGTGGCACAGCTCGCCCCCGAGCTGCTCGCGCTCGTACTGCTGCTCGCGCTCGTGCTGCTGCTCGCGCTCGTACTGCTGCTCGCGCTCGTGCTGCTGCTCGTGCTGCTGCTCGCGCTCGTGCTGCTGCTCGCGCTCGTGCTGCTGCTGCTGCTCGTGCTCGACGCGCTGGAGCTCGCGCTCGCGCCGCCCGTCCCGGCGACGCTCCCCCCGGTGCCCGTCGAGGCCCCGCCCGTCCCGCTCGACGTGCTCGTGCCGCTGCTCGCGCTCGCGCCCCCCGCCCCTCCCGTGCTCCCCCCGGTGCCGGTGGCGCCCCCGCCCGTCGCGCTCGTGCTCGCGTTCGTACTCGTGCTCGTGCTCGCGCTCGCGCTCGTGCTCGCGCTCGCGTTCGTGCTCGCGGACGCCGCCCCGCCCGACGATGCGGAGGACGAGGCCTTCGCTCCGCCCGTGCCTCCGGGGCCGCCCTGTCCGCTGCTCCCGCACGCTCCGGTCCCGGTGGCGATGACGGCCGGAAGGGCAGCACGGACGAGGAAGCGAACGAAGGACCGAGCGCCGCATGCGTGAGCCATCGCAATCTCCTGAGGGGGACGCGGGCCTCCGAAGCGGTCCCGCGTGACGCTCAATCGCCTAGCGTATCACGGCATGGGGCTCGATTACGAAGCAGTGGCCGGCGATGTCGCCCCGCGCGCCTCGCGCGCCTCGCGCTGGCCGAGCAAGACCACCCTCGTCCCGCCCTCGGGCGCGAGGAAGACGCTGCGCGGCGAGGCGCGCAGCTGCGGGGGATCGGCCAGCCGGAGCCGCCACCGCGGGAGCACCGTGCCGAGGACGATCTTCATCTCCTGCAGCGCGAACGCCGCCCCCAGGCAGCGGCGTGGGCCGCCGCCGAAGGGGAAGTAGCTGTACGGATCGATCTTCTTGCCGAGGAAGCGCTCGGGCCGGAACACCTCGGGCTCGGGGTAGAGATCGGGCCGGCGGTGGGTGAGGTAGATCGACGGCGAGAGCATCGCCCCGGCGGGGATCTCGTACCCGCGGAGGACCATCGGGCGCGCGAGGCTGCGGCCAATCTGCGGGACGCTGGGCCGCTGGCGCATCACCTCCTTGACCGTGGCGTTGGTTGGATCCGAGGAACGCCACCGTCTGGAAGAGAGCGGGCCAGCGCGGGCCGGGAGGCAGGGCCATGACCGTGCCTTGTCGGGCGCGGGAGCGCGGAGGTCAATGGCCCATCACGGGTCGAACCACGTCCGCCGGAGCCGCGCGCGCTCGGCAACCGCGTCGCCGCGTGCCGCGCCCTCGAGGCCGGGGATGCGCGCCGTGGAATCCCCCACGGTGCGGACGCGGGTGAGCGCCTCGGCCTCGTCGATCTCGCCGGCGCCGTAGGCGCGAAGCGTCTCGCAGGCATACGAGGCGCAGGTCCGCGGGCGCTCGGCGTAGACCGTGCAGCGGCGATCGTCGAGGCGCGGACAGGGGAGACGGAAGGCCAGGCGATGCGGGCTCTCGACGACGGGGAGGCGGAGTCTCTGGGCGCGCGCGATCTCGTCTTCGTCGAGGGGTACGAGGTCGTGTAGCGCGCCCTGGCAGCAGAGGCCGCACGCGAGGCAGAGCGCCGACCGCTCCTCGTCCCCGCGCGCCGCGCCGCCTCCCGCCATCGCCCCCTCCTAGCGCAGCTCCACCGTCTTCCTCGCGGCGTACTCGTCGTAGGCCAGCATGTGCAGGCCGGCGAGCTTCTTGCGACGGAGCGCCTCGATGACGGCGCGCGCGAGCTGGAGGTCGGTGAGCAGCGGGATGCCCGCGTCGACCGCGCGCCGCCGGGATCCAGTACCCGTCCGGCCGCCCCAGCTCGTCGTACTCGCGCGGCACGTTGATGACGAGATCGACGCTGCCGTCCTCGATGGCGTGGATGGCGCCCGCGCCGTCGGCGGGCGCCCTTGCCCAGGCTGGTGCTGGCGATGCCGAGCGCTGCGCAGCGCCTCCGCGGTGCCGGGGGTGGCGAAGATGGGCAGGCCGAGCTGCTCGGCGATGACGCGCGCCTCGTCGGCGAACCAGTACTTGTCCTGGAGGGGGCCGAGCGAGAGGAGCACGCCCTTCTTCGGGAAGCGGAAGCCGGTGGCGATGAGCGCGTGGAGGAGCGCCTCGTGGACGTCGTCGCCGAAGCAGCCGACCTCGCCGGTGGAGGCCATCTCCACGCCGAGCATGGGGTCGGCGCCGACGAGGCGCGAGAAGGAGAACATGGGCGCCTTGACCGCCACGTAGTCGAGATCGAGGCTGCGGTTCTCGACGGGGCTGCTGCACGCCGAGCATGCGGCGCATCGCCTCGGCGACGTAGTTGGTCCCCGTCACCTTGGAGACGAAGGGGAAGCTCCGCGAGGCGCGGAGGTTGCACTCGATGACCTTGACCGCGTTCTGCTTGGCGAGGAACTGGATGTTGAAGGGCCGGTGATCGAGAGGGCGCGCGCGATCTTCGCCGTGATCTGGCGGAGGTGCGGATGGTGGCGATGTAGAGCGACTGCGGCGGCAGCACGAGCGTCGCGTCGCCGCTGTGCACGCCGGCGTCCTCGACGTGCTCGCTGATGGCCGAGAGGATCGACCTCGCCGTGGTCGGCCACCGCGTCGATCTCGATCTCGCGGGCGTGGGTCTCGAACTTCGAGATCACCACGGGGTGCTCCGGCGAGACGGCCTTGGCGCGCGCGAGGATGCGCTGGAGCTGGTTGGCCTCGTTCGCGACGCTCATGGCCGCGCCGGAGAGCACGTAGCTCGGGCGCACGAGCACGGGGAAGCCGCCGAGCTTCTTGACGATCTCCGGCGGCGATCGAGGCGTCCGTCACGTGGTCCCACATGGGCTGGTCGACGCCCGAGCTGGTCGAGCAGCGCGCTGAACTTGCGCCGGTCCTCGGCCGCGTCGATGCTCTCGGCGGCGGTGCCGAGGATGCGCGCGCCGGCCTTGTGGAGGCGCATCGCCAGGTTGTTCGGCACCTGCCCGCCCATGCTCACCACGATGCCGTAGGGCTGCTCGCGCTCGTAGATGTCGAGCACCGTCTCGATGCTGATCTCGTCGAAGATGAGCTTGTCGCAGGTGTCGTAGTCGGTGCTCACCGTCTCCGGGTTGTAGTTGAGCATGATGGTCTCGTACCCGAGCGCCGAGGCCGTCTGGATGGCGTTGACGCAGCACCAGTCGAACTCGACGCTGGACCCGATGCGGTACACGCCCGAGCCGAGCACCATGATCTTCTTGCGCCAGGAGGGCGCGACGTCCGTCGCCGTGGCGTGGTAGCTCGTGTAGAGGTAGTTGGTCTCGGCGGGGAACTCGGCGGCCATGCGTGTCGATCTGGGCCACCTTCGGCTGCACGCCCGTAGCGCTTGCGCAGCTCGCCGCACCTCGTCGCGCGGCTTGCCCATCAGGTGCCCGATCATCTGGTCGCTGAAGCCGAGCTTCTTGGCCGCGCCGAGCTCGTCCTCCTCGAGCGTGTCGCGCCGGCGCTGGCAGCTCCTTGTGCGTCTCGACGATGGGCGCGATCGGCGTTCAGGAACCAGCGGTCGATCTTGGTCAGCTCGTGGATCTCGTCGACGCTGTCACCCGTCGCGGAGCGCCTGCGCGACCGCGAAGATGCGCAGCGGGGTCGGCGTGCTGCAGCTTGTCGTCGAGGTCGTCGACGCGGAACGCGTCCGGGTCGAGCCCGCGGACGCCGATGTCGAGCATGCGCAGCGCCTTCTGGATCGACCTCCGCGAACGTGCGGCCGATGGCCATGACCTCGCCCACGCTCTTCATCTCGCTGCCGATGCGCAGCGTCGGCGCCGCGGAACTTGCCCAGGTCCCACCGCGGCATCTTGACGACGAGGTAGTCGAGCGACGGCTCGAAGAAGGCGGTGGTGCGCCGCGTGACGGCGTTGGGGATCTCCGGCAGCGTGTAGCCGAGCGCGATCTTGGCCGCGACGAAGGCGAGCGGGTAGCCGGTGGCCTTGCTGGCGAGCGCCGACGAGCGCGAGAGGCGGGCGTTGACCTCGATGACGCGGTAGTCCGGCGCTGTACGGGTCGAGCGCGTACTGGATGTTGCACTCGCCGACGATGCCGAGGTGGCGCACCGTCTTGATCGCGATGGAGCGGAGGAGCTGGTACTCCTCGTCGTTGAGCGTCTGCGAGGGCGCGACGACGATCGACTCGCCCGTGTGGATCCCCATCGGGTCGAGGTTCTCCATGTTGCAGACGGTGATGCAGTTGTCGCGCGCGTCGCGGACGACCTCGTACTCGATCTCCTTCCAGCCCCGCAGGTTCTCCTCGACGAGGACCTGCGGCACCCCGCCCTCGAAGGCGCGGCGGATCGCGGCGTCGAGCTCCGCCTCCGTCTCGACGATCCCGCTCCCCTTGCCGCCGAGCGCGTAGCCGCCTCGGAGCATGACGGGGAGGCCGATCTCGAGCGCGGCGGCGCGCGCCTCGGCGAGCGTGCGGCAGGCGCGGCTGCTTCGCCGTCTTCACGCCGATCTCGGCGAGCCGCTCGATGAAGAGCTGACGGTCCTCCGTGTCGCGGATGGCCTTGATCGGCGTGCCGAGCACGCGCACGCCATAGCGGTCGAGGACGCCGCGCGTCGTGGAGGGCGAGGCCGCAGTTCAGCGCCGTCTGCCCGCCGAAGGAGAGGGCGATGGCGTCGACCTCCTCCTTCACGAGGATGCGCTCGACGAAGTCGGGCGTCACGGCCGTGAGGTGGATGCGGTCCGCGAGGCCCTCGCTGGTCTGGATGGTGGCGATGTTGGGGTTGACGAGGACGGTGCGGATGCCCTCCTCCTTGAACGCCTTGATGGCCTGCGACCCGGAGTAGTCGAACTCGCCCGCCTGCCCGATTTGCAGCGCCCCGGAGCCGAGGACGAGGACGCGCTTGGGCTTCTTCGGGAGGTATGCGCCGTACATTCTCTAGCTGCTCCTTCTAGGGCGCGCTCGCGCGCCCGCCTGGACCGGACGAGGCCATGGCGCCGACCAGGCGCAGGAAGTCGTCGAAGAGGAAGCCCGCGTCCTCGGGCCCCGGGCTGGCCTCCGGGTGGAACTGGACGCTGAAGAAGGGCCGCGTGCGCGACCGGATGCCCTCGTTCGTCCCGTCGTTGATGTTGACGAACCACGGCTCCCAGTCGCTCGGCAGAGAGGTGTCGCGCACCGCGTAGCCGTGGTTCTGGCTCGTCACGTAGCAGCGGCGGGTGAGCAGGTCCTGCACCGGCTGGTTCACCCCGCGGTGGCCGTAGGGGAGCTTGTAGGTGTCGCCGCCGGCGGCGAGCGCGAGGATCTGGTTGCCGAGGCAGATGCCGAAGATGGGGCGCGGGTAGCTGCCGAGCAGCGCCCGCACCTGCTCGATGAGGGGCCCGAGGTCCTTCGGGTCGCCGGGGCCGTTGCCGAGCATGATGCCGTCGCACTCCTTGGCGAGCTCGCCCAGGCGCGCGTGCCAGGGGGCGCGCAGGACCGAGGCGCCGCGCGAGAGCAGGCTGCGGACGATGTTGTCCTTGGCGCCTGCGTCGACGAGCAGGATCTGGTGCGGGCCGCCCGGGTAGCGGACGGGCTCCGCCGGCGAGACGAGGCGGAACACGTCCTGCCGCATCTCGATCGTGCTCGCCGAGCGCTTCGCGCGCTCGAGGTCCATCTCGGCCGGGAACAACCAGCCCTTCATCGTCCCGTGCTCGCGCAGCTTCCGCGTCAGGGTGCGCGTGTCGACGCCGGTGACGGCGGGCACGCCCTCGGCCTCGAGCCAGGCGCCGAGCGACCGCGTCGCGGCGTGGTGGCTGTAGGCCGCGACGTAGCTCTGTACGACGAGCCCCTGCACCTGGATGCGGTCGGACTCGTAGGGGCCGTGGATCGTGCCAGGCGCGCGCTGCGCAGGGACCCCGTAGCTCCCGACGAGCGGGTACGTGGTCACCAGGATCTGGCCCTTGTACGACGGGTCGGTGAGCGCCTCCACGTAGCCGCTCATCGCGGTGTTGAAGACCACCTCGCCCGAAACCGCCCGCGCGGCGCCGAAGCAGGCGCCCGCCATCGTCGTGCCGTCCTCGAGCACGAGCTTCATCTTCGGAGGCTCGATCATGTGGGGCGCACCCTAGCTACGCCGGGGAGGGCCGACAAGGATTCCCCCGTCCTCACCGCGGATCCGGCCGCGCCCGGCCGCCGCCTGCCTCCAGGGGATCCCCGATGTCCAGGGCGCGCGCCTCCGATCGCGCTCCCCCGCTCGCCGCTTCGATCGCCGCAGGGGCGGGCGGTGGTTCGGACGAGGTATGACCGTGCAGCCGAACGTCGCCGTTCCGCCTCCCGAAAAAGTCTGGTACCAAGGAACCGAAGAACTGACGCCTCGAGGGCTCGCCCCTCGGGGCGTCTGTCATTTCGGCCGCCAGCCTGTGGACAAACTCTGGGCTGAGTGTGGCCAACCGGTGTCCAGCACGATGATGCAGCCGACGCAACAGCAACGACGAGGCGGCGGGGGCCCCCCCCGTCGGTTCGAGCCCCCGATCGTCGCCGGGCGCGTGCCCCCCCACGATCTCGACGCCGAGGCGGCTGTGCTCTCGGCCATCCTCCTCTCCCGGGAGGCCCTCGACCGCGTCCTCGAGATCCTCAAGCCCGAGCAGTTCTACAGCGACGCGAACGGGCGCATCTACGAGGCGGCCGTAGGCGCTCGCGCTCGCGGGGACGCCCATCGACATCGTGTCGGTCGCATCCTTCCTGCGCGACCGGGAGCGGCTCGCGCAGATCGGCGGGCCGAGCTACCTGGCCCAGCTCGCCGACGCGACGCCGGCGGTGGCCCACGTGGGCGCGCACGCGCAGGTCGTCTACGAGAAGTGGAGGATGCGCGCCCTCATCGCGACGTGCCAGCGCGTCGCGGCCGAGGGCTACGGCGACGTGGGGGTGGTGCAGGAGTTCATCGACGGCGCCGAGCAGTCCATCTACGAGCTCGCCCGCACCGCGCAGCAGAGCAGCGTCCAGCCGATCAACCAGGTCCTCCGCGCCGCCTTCCAGCAGATCACGGCGGCGGCCGAGCGCGGCGACCGCATCACCGGCATCTCCACGGGGTACGAGAAGCTCGACGGCAAGACCGCGGGCCTCCACGCGGGCGACCTGATGATCGTCGCCGCGCGCCCTGGCATGGGGAAGACCTCGTTCGTCCTCAACCTCGGCGTGAACGTGGCGTCGCCGCGCACCGTGGCCCAGCCGGGCCCGGGCGAGTCCGGCGCCGGCATCGAGCGGCAGGAGCCCGGCTTCGGCGTCTGCGTCTTCTCCCTCGAGATGCCGCGCGAGCAGCTCGCCGTCCGTATGGTCTGCTCCGAGGGGCGCGTCGACGTCGGCAAGGTCCGCCAGGGCATACCTCCAGCCCGACGACTGGCGCCGGCTGACGGAGGCTGCCTCGTACCTGTCGAGCCTGCCCATCTGGATCGACGACACCTCGGCCCTCGGCGTCCTCGAGCTGCGCGCCAAGGTGCGCCGCATCCAGGCCGAGTACAACCGCGAGGCCACGGCCACCTCGCCGGAGCGCAAGGTCGGCCTCGTGGTGGTCGACTACCTCCAGCTCATGAAGGGGCGCGACGGGGTGAACAGCCGCGAGCAGGAGATCAGCGAGATCTCCCGCGGGCTCAAGCAGCTCGCGAAGGAGCTCGGCGTGCCCGTGATCGCGCTCTCCCAGCTCAACCGCGCGGTGGAGACGCGCACCACGAAGGACAAGCGCCCGCAGCTCTCGGACCTTCGCGAGTCGGGCGCCATCGAGCAGGACGCCGACACGATCATCTTCATCTACCGCGACGAGTACTACAACCCCGAGACGACGAACGCGAAGGGGATCGCGGAGCTCATCATCGCCAAGCAGCGCAACGGGCCGACCGGCAAGGTGCTCACGCGCTTCACCGCGTCGTGCACGCGCTTCGACAACCTCGCGCAGGGGGACTACCCCGAGCTCGAGGCCGACGAGTAGCGCCGGCTCGGCCAGCGCCCCGGGGCCGCAGCGCGGCCCCTGCCGTCAACCGAGGCACTGGGCGAGCACCACCGCGACCTCGGCGACGTGGGGCTCGTCGAGCATCGTCTCGTGCTCGCCGGGGACGAAGCGGACCACGAGGCCGCCCTGCACGAGGTCGGCCCAGCCGAGGCGCACGTCGTAGAAGGTGCGGTAGGGCTCGGCGCAGGAGAGGAGCATGGTGGCGCCGCCGGGGTAGGGGCGCGGGGTGTACGCCTGGAGCGCGCGGAGCGTGTGCAGGTAGACGGTGCGGACGATCGGCGGCGCCGCGTTGATGGCCTTCACGGCCGGCACGCTCTCCCCGTTGAGGCGGTCCTCGACCTTCGAGGCCAGGTATCTCGCGCCCGCGCGCGGCGTCCGGAGGAGCAGGTTGCCGAGGTGGAAGTCGACCTTGACCCCGCGGCCGTGCAGCCGAGAGCGGGCGCGCGTCTCGGCGACGCGCCGGGGCGGCGGGCCCACGATCGCCGTGTCCATCATCACGAGCGCGGCGACCTCCTCGCCCGAGGCGCAGAGCTGCTGGGCCATCTCGTACGCGATGACGCCGCCGGAGGAGGCGCCGCCGAGCCGATACGGGCCCCGCGGCTGGACGGCGCGGATCTCCGCCAGGTAGGCCGCGGCCATCTCCTCGACCGTGTCGTGCGGGGCCTCGTCGCCGCCGAGCCCGCGGGACATGAGGCCATAGAACGGTTGATCGTCGCCGAGCCAGAAGGCCAGGCGGCGATAGTTGAGCACGTTGCCGCCGACCGCGTGGACACAGAAGAAGGGGGGCTTGTCGCCCGACGTCTGGATGGGCACGAGGCAGGACCAGCTCGGCTTCCAGCCCTCCCGGCGGAGCAGGGCGGCGAGATCGCCGATTGTGGACGCGGCGAAGAGCGCGGAGATGGGGAGCTCGACGCCGATGGCCTGCTTCATCCGGTCGAAGAGCGTGAGCGCGAGGAGCGAGTGCCCGCCGAGGTCCCAGAAGCTGTCGCGGAGGCCGATCCCGCGGACCCGGAGCACCTCCTCCCAGACCCTGCGGAGCTTCAGCGTCAGCTCCTCGTCCGCGGGCGCGTCTCCCTCCGCGGCGACGACGACCCCTCGCTCCGGCTTCGGCAGGGCCTTGCGGTCGATCTTGCCGTTCTGGGTGAGCGGCATCCGATCGAGCGCCACGAAGCGCCCGGGCACCATGTACTCCGGCAGCGACGCCCGGAGGTGGGCGCGCAGGTCGGCCGCGGAGGGCGCCGCGCCCCCGTCCCTCGCCGTCACGTACGCCGCGAGCCGCTGATCGCCCGGCGCCTCCTCGTATGCCGTCACGATCGCCTCCCGCACCGCCGGGTGCCGGGCGAGCGCGGCCTCGATCTCGCCGAGCTCGATGCGGTGGCCGCGGATCTTCACCTGGTGGTCGAGCCGGCCGAGCAACTCGAGCGCCCCGTCGCGCCGGAAGCGGGCGAGATCGCCGGTGCGGTAGAGCCTCTCCCCCTCGATGAACGGGTGGGGGACGAAGCGCTCCGCCGTCAGATCGGGCCGCCCGAGGTAGCCTCGCGCCACGCCTGCGCCGCCGATGTAGAGCTCGCCCGGTACGCCGGGCGGCCTGGGCTCGAGGCCGGCGTCGAGGACGTAGACCTGGGTGTTCGCGATCGGCCGCCCGACCGTCACGGGGCCGTCCCCCGCGTCGAGGCGCTCGACGGTGGACCAGACGGTCGTCTCCGTCGGCCCGTACATGTTCCACACCGAGGCCGCGCGCCGCGCCATCGCGCTCGCCAGATCCCGCGGGACCGCCTCGCCACCGACCAGCACCCGGAGCCCCGCGCTCGGCTCCCAGCCCGCCGCGTAGAGGAGGTGGAACGTCGAGGGCGTCGCCTGGAGGACCGTGATCCGCCCCGCGTCGAGGACACGCCGCAGCGCCGCGCCGTCCAGCGCCGTCCGGCGGCTCGCGATCTCGACGTGGGCGCCCACGACGAGCGGCAGCCAGATCTCCAGCCCGGCGATGTCGAACGAGAGGCTGGTGACCGCGAGCAGGCGATCTCCGGGGCCGAGGCCGGGGCACGCGGCCATGCTGCTCAGGAAGTTGACCAGCGCGCGATGCGGGACCTCGACGCCCTTGGGCCGACCCGTCGAGCCCGACGTGTAGATGACGTACGCGATCTGCTCGGGGTGGACGGAGACGCCGACCGGTGCGTCGTCCTGCGCGGCGATCTCGGCGGCGTCCTCGTCGACGAGGAGCAGGCCGCGCCCGGGCGCGGGGAACAGGCCCGCGAAGCGGCGCTCGGTGACGACCGCGGCGAGGCCCGCGTCCTCCGCCATGGTCGCGACGCGGGCCGGCGGGTAGAGCGGATCGATCGGGACGTAGGCGGCGCCGGCCTCGAGGATGCCTAGCAGGCCGGCGAGCATGTCCAGGGAGCGATCGAGCGCGACACCCACGCGCTCGCCGGGCGCGACGCCGCGGGCGCGCAGGCTGCGTGCGACCTGCGCGCTCCTCCGGCAGAGCGCGTCGTAGCGAATCTCCTGCCCCTCGAAGGTGGCCGCAGGCGCGCCCGGCGTGCGCGCGGCGGCGGCGCGGACCAGGTCGGGGAGGCTCGCCTCGCGGGGGAAGGTGGCCTCCGTCCGATTGCATTCGACGAGGAGCCGGCGGCGCTCCTCCTCGCCGAGCAGGGGGAGATCGGCGACCGCGCAATCGGGATCCGAGGCCGCGCCTTCGAGGAGCCGGTGGTAGCGATCGAGGAGCCCGACCACCGTGTCGGCGTCGTAGACGTCACGGTTGTACTCGGCCACGCAGGTGGCCGTGCCGTCGCCGCGCTCGGCGATCGTGACGTGGAGATCGAACTTGGCGCCCCCGTTCGGGATCTCGTCGTACGTGGCCTGCACGCCGGGAAGCGAGAGCGTGGCGCCCTGGGCGGGGAGGAAGCTCAGCGCGATGCGCGCCAGCGGATCGTGCGCCAGGCTCCGGTCCGGCCGGAGGGCCTCGACGACCTTCTCGAAGGGCACGTCCTGCCGCAGCACGCCGGCCATGACCTCGGCGCCGACGCGCTGGACCAGGGCGCGGAACGGCACCCGGTCCGGCACGCTCACGCGGATCACGATCATGTTGGAAAGGAAGCCGATCACCTGGCCAGCGTCGAAGCGATGGCGGCAGGCGACGGGGATCATGAGCACGAGGTCGCGCTGCCCTGTGGCGCGCGCCAGGAGCGCGAAGAGGCCGGAGAGGAGGACGGCGAAGAGCGAGGCATCGAGCCGATCGGCGAGCGCGTGCAGCCGGGCCGCGAGGTCGCGTGGGAAGGGCCTCCGCGCGAAGCCGCCCTCGTAGCTCTTCACGGGCGGGCGGGGCCGATCCGCCGGCAGATCGCAGGCCACGGCGCCCGCGAGGCGATCCCTCCACCACCCGAGCTGCTTCGCGAAGGCGGGGGTCGTAATCCACCGCCGCTGCGCCTCGACGCACGCGGAGAACTGCTTCTCCGGCGGCGGGAGGGGCGATGGCAGCCCCTCCCGGAACGCGGGGTAGATGCCCTCGATCTCGCGCCAGAGGATCCCGAGCGACAGGCCGTCTGCGACGATGTGATCCATCACCGCGCAGAGCAGGGCCTCGCGCGGCCCGATCCGGACGATCCTCACACGGAGGAGCGGCCCGCGCGCGAGGTCGAAGGCCGAGGCCGCCGCCTCGCGCGCGACGCGCTCGGCCTCGGCCTCGGGATCGGGCGCGCCCGTGACGTCCACGACCGCCGCGTCCGCCGCCGGGAGGTCCGAGATCACCTGCACGACCTTCCCGTCTTCGACGGCGAACGTCGTGCGGAAGCTCTCGTGCCGCCGCGCCACCTCGCGCACCGCCGCGACGAGGGCGCCGGCGTCGATCTCTCCCGAGAGCCGCACGCCGACCGCCGTGTTGTACGGCGCCTTGCACGGCATGATCTGCCGGAGGAACCAGAGGCTCGCTTGCCCGGGCGAGGCGGGCACGCACCGCGGCACGGGCGGCTCCTTCACGACCGGCGGCGAAGCCCGGCGAGCGCCGCCGCAGCGTCGCCGAGCGTGTGGACCGGCGACGCGGTGAGCGCCTCGATCAGCTCGTCATGATCGACCCCGAGCCCCTCCCCGCAGCGGAAGAGGAACGCTGCGAGCGCGAGCGAGTCGAGGCCGAGATCCCGCCTCAGGTGGGTGTCGGGGCGCAGAGCTTCCCGCACGAACGCCGGCGGGAGCGCGCCCACGACCTCCGCAAAGACCGACGCCTCGTGCTCGTTCCAATCGTCCATGGCACCTCGCTTCCCCCGCGCCCGTGCGCCGGGACCATGGAGCGTGGCACACCAGGCGAAGGGCGCCGCCGTGGGACGCGATTTCGAGGCCGGCCCCTACCGTACGGGATGGGCCGACCGGCCTGGAGGCGCGGCCGCTCGTGGAGCGACCGATTCGGGCGCGACCCAGTCGAGCGCGCCCTCGACGCACCGTCCTTTTCCGCTCCCGCCCCCCGATGTCGTAAAGTGCCCAGACGATGATTCACGCCGTCCGCTTCCGTAACTTCAAGGCGTTGCGCGACGTCGACCTCGAGCTTTCCCGCTTCACAATCCTGGTAGGGCCGAACGCGTCGGGAAAGACCAGCGTCCTCGACGGCATCTCTTACCTCACCCGCCTCGCCGCCACCGACCCGCGCCACGTCTTCGACGGGCGGGCGAGCATCGGCATGATCGCGAGCCGCGGGGCGCAGGGGGTCTTCGAGCTCGCGCTCGAGGGCCTCTTCCGCAACAAGAAGGGCGAGCTATCCATCGGCTTCAACGCGATCGAGGACTATCCCTTCAGCGAGACGTACCGGCTCGAGTCGCGCTGGGGGGAGCGGCGCTTCTCGGTCCGGCGCGAGCTGAGCCCGCCGGAGGAGGCGGCCGCGTCGATCGCCGACGACATGCCGCTCGGCCCCGTCCTGCGCGAGGCGATGTACCTGCGCTTCGACCCCTCGCGCCTCGCCGCGGCCTCGTACAGCGACCTCCCGACGCCCGTGATCGGCCCCGACGGGCGGGGGCTGGCCGCGGTCGTCGCCGACATGGCCGTCTCGCGCCCGGACGACTGGAACCGCCTGCAGGAGGCGATCCGCGCGGTCATCCCGGGCCTGCTCCGCGTGCGGCTGGTGCGCGCCCAGGTGCCGCACGTGGGCCCGCAGGGGGAGGAGGAGCGGGTCTGGGGCCACGAGATCGTCTTCGACATGGCGGGCGCCAGCGACATCCCGGCACGCGCGGCGAGCGAGGGCTTGCTCCTGATGCTCGGGCTCTTCACCACCCTCCTCAGCCCCGAGCGGCACGACCTCGTGCTCGTGGACCGCCTCGAGCGCGCCGTCAACCCGCGCTCGCTCGGCGAGCTGCACGACGCAGCTCAACCAGATCATGGCGCTCGACCCCGAGCTCCAGATCGTCGCCACGAGCGACTCGCCCGCGCTCCTCGACCACCAGACCGCGGAGTCGGTGCGGGTGCACTGCCTGCTCGAGGACGGCTCGGTGCGCATCAAGCCGCTGACGGTCCACCCGGAGTACGCGCTGTGCCGCGGCGATCTCCGGCCCGGCGAGTTCTGGGCACAGGTCGGCGACGCGTGGGTGGCGGAGGACGCGCCGCCGGCCGCGCCCCCCGGGGACCCGGCGCAGGCCGACGCGCCGCCGCCGGAGGCGAGCGAGGCCTCCCCCCCCGCCGCGGACGAGACCGCGCCCGCTCCCAAGCACGCGTTGCCGCCGCCCCTGCCCGGCGCGCCGGCGGAGGAGGCGAGCCACGCGGTGCCGCCGCCCCTGCCCGGCGCGACCGCGCAGGCAGAGGATGCGCAGAGCAAGTGGCCTCCGACCATGCCCCCCCTGCCGACGGGGCTCGGGCGGCTGTAGCGCGACCGATGAGCCCCGACCGAGGCCGGAGCCTCTGGTCCGACGCCGCCCGGCGGCTCCGGCGGGATCGCGCCTTCGTCGCCGCCGCCGCCGTCCTCGCCGCCCTCGTCCTCGCCAGCGCCCTCGTCCCTGCGCTCTCGGCGCACGCGTACGACCGCACCGACCTCGCCCTCGGGCCCACGCCGCCCTCGTGGTCGCACTGGATGGGCACCGACTACCATGGCCGCGATCTCCTGGCGCGCGTGTTCTTCGGGGGCCGCGTGTCCTTCGCGGTCGGGATCGTCGCCACGGTGGTGAGCTTCACGATCGGCGTGACCTGGGGCAGCGTCGCGGGCTACCTGGGGGGTCGCGTCGACCGGGCGATGATGCGGATCGTCGACGCGCTGTACACGCTCCCGCTCCTGCCCCTCGTCATCCTGGCGCTCGTCTTCCTGGGGAGCGATCGCACCGTCGCCTTCCGCGTCTTCCGCGCCATCCTCGGGGTCTTCGTCGCGCACCCCGACGATCCCGCGTACAAGCCCGTCTTCCAGATCGTGATCGTCTTCGCCGCGCTGGGCGGCGTCTCGTGGCTGACGATGGCGCGCATCGTCCGGGGCCAGATCCTCGCGCTCCGGGAGCTGCCCTTCGTCGAGGCCTCGCGGTCCATCGGGGCAGGGCACGCGACGCTCCTCTTCCGGCACCTCCTCCCCAACGCGCTCGGGCCCATCGTCGTCTACGCGGCGCTCACGATCCCGGAGGTGATGATGGCGGAGGCGTTCCTGAGCTTCCTCGGCCTCGGCACGCAGGAGCCGCTCTCGAGCTGGGGGCAGCTCGCCGCCATCGGGGCCGAGACGATGGACCTCTACCCCTGGCTGCTCGCCTTCCCCGCCTCGCTCCTGGCGCTGACGCTCTTCTGCTTCAACGTGCTCGGCGAGGGGCTGCGCGAGGCGCTCAATCCGCGGGGGCGGGGCGCGCGGTGAGGCCCTTGCTCGAGGTCGACGCGCTGGAGGTCGAGCTCCCGACCCACGAGGGAAACGTGCGCGCCGTGGACGGCGTGTCGTTCACGGTCGCCGCAGGCGAGGTGCTCGGCGTGGTGGGCAAGAGCGGCTCGGGCAAGAGCATGACGGCGCTCTCGCTGCTCGGGCTCCTGCCCGAGGCCTCGCGCGTGTCCGGCCGCGTCCTCTTCGAAGGGGAGGACCTGCTGCGGGCAGGCGAGGCGCGGCTCGCGCGGGTGCGCGGCGACCGCGTTGCGCTGATCTTCCAGGACGCGCAGGCGGCGCTGAACCCCTACCTGACGGTGGGCGATCAGCTCGCCGAGGTGCTCGAGGCGCACCGCGGCGTCGGGCGGAGGGAGGCGATGCGCCGCGCGGTCGAGATGCTGGACCGCGTGGGGATCGCGGCGCCGTCCCGGCGCGCGCGCGACCGCCCGCACCAGCTCTCGGGCGGGATGCGGCAGCGGGTGCTCATCGCCATGGCGCTGCTCTGCGATCCTGCGCTCATCGTCGCGGACGAGCCGACGAGCGCGCTCGACGCGACCGTGGCGGCGCAGATCCTCGAGCTGCTCCGCGAGCAGCAGGAGGCGAGGGGGACGAGCATCGTCCTCATCACGCACGATTCTGGGCGTGCTCGCCGGGCTCGCCGACCGGGCGCTGGTGATGAACGGGGGACGGGTGGTGGAGGAGGGGCCCGTCGCGAGGCTGCTGGCGGAGCCGCGAGAGGAGGAGACCCGCGAGCTGGTCGAGGGGGTTGCGAGGGTGGGTGCGCCTGTTCGCGGGGACGGGCCCGCGCAGGCGCACGAGCACGAGCACGAGCGCGACAAGGAGGAGCCCGTCCTCTCCGTGCGTGATCTCGCGGTGACGTTCCCGGTGCGGCGAGGGTTCCTCGGGCTCTCGGTGGGGACGGTGCGCGCGGTGGATGGGATTTCGTTCGATGTTGCGCGGGGGGAGGCGCTCGGGGTGGTTGGCGAGTCGGGCTCGGGCAAGTCGACCGCGGCGCGCGCCATTCTCCGGCTCGTGCCTGCGCGCGGGGTCGTGCAGCTCGCCGGGCAGGATCTGTCCGCGCTCGACGGCGCCGCGCTGCGGCGGGCGCGGAGGGATGCGCAGATGATCTTCCAGGACCCGTACGCGAGCCTGGACCCTCGCATGACGGTGCTGGAGAGCGTGGCCGAGCCGCTCGTGCTGCACGGCCTCGCGCGGTCACGCCGTGACGCGACCCCCGCCGTCGCGGCGCTCCTCGAGAGCGTCGAGCTGGATCCCCGCCTCGCCGGCCGGTACCCGCACGAGCTCTCGGGCGGGCAGCGCCAGCGGGTGGGCATCGCCCGCGCCGTCGCGCTCCGCCCGCGCATCCTCTTCGCCGACGAGCCCGTGAGCGCGCTCGACGCCGGCGTGCGCGCGCAGATCGTGGAGCTCCTCGGCGCGCTCTCGCAGGAGCACGGGCTCGCGCTCGTGCTCATCTCCCACGACCTCGCCGCGATCCGCCGCCTGGCGCGCCGCGTCGCCGTCATGTACCTCGGTCGCATCGTCGAGCTAGCCCCCGCCGCCGCGATCTTCGCCGCGCCCGCGCACCCGTACACGCGAGCGCTGCTGGCTGCGGCGATGGTGCCTCCGCTCACCGATCGCCCGCACGATCGCCGGCGCCTCGTGCTCGCCGGCGAGGTGCCGAGCCCGGAGGCGCCGCCGCCGGGCTGCGCGTTCCACCCGCGCTGTCCGGAGGCAGAGACACGATGCCGCACCGAGGTGCCGGCGCTCACGGCGCGCGGCGACAGGTGGGCGGCGTGTCACCTCGCAACGTGACGAACCTACGTGACAAACATCACGACGGAAAACGTTTGAGGTACGACGAAATGGCCGGCGACGATGACGAGCCAGGGTCATTTGCGTTATGGTGGGACCATGTCAGTTGAGGACGCCCGCAAGGAGCTGAAGCAGTGGCTCGACGATCTGGGTGCGCTCAGGCCCTGGATCGACGCGGGCAACCCCGACGCCAAACCGTTCGCCGACGCATTCGCGGCCGCCCGCGCGCGCGCGCTCGCCGCCGCCTCTGCCTACGCCGAGGCCGTGAGCCGCGAAAACGACCCGTAAACGCTCCTCCCGAAGACGACGCGCCTTCATGTCCACCGAGATGCACCGCGACCTGCTCGCCAAGGCGGGCTACGACGTTCGATTCCGCCGCGACCAGTGGGTCGAGTGCTTCGCCTCGCAGGGCCCCGAGCGCTGGCGGGGCCGCGGCTGCGACGAGCAAGACGCCATCCTCGACGTGCTCCAGCAGATGCTGCCCTCGACGCTGGCCCGCGGCCTGCTCACGCAGCGCCTGTCGGCGCTCCTCCCCGACGACCGCCCCGCGGTCGACGAGGGACCGGCCACACCCCAGGAAGAGCCCGCACCCACGCCCCTGGAGCAGGCCGCGCCCGCGCCCACGGAAGAGGCCGCGGTCATGCCCCTGGAACAGGCCGCGTCCACGCCCTCGGAAGAGGCCGCGCCCACGCCCCCGACCCCTGTGTCCGAAGTGGATTGTCCGCCGCCTTCGGACGCGTCCGCAACCGTGGTCGCCCTCGGGGTCCGCTGGGCCGCCGCGCACAGAGAGCAGGCGGCCCCGAGGGGGCTCGTCGCCGTACCGGAGCGGGGCCTCTTCGCCCTCGCCGAGGGGGACTCGGCGTCGGCGGTCGTGGCCGACGCCCTGCGCAGCGCGATCGAGTCCGCCCCTCCCCTGTCGTCCTCGCTCCGCCGCAAGGGCGTGCCGCTCCTCGTCTCGGCCATCGAGCAGGCGAACGCGGCCGTCTTCAACCTGGGTCGGAGCGACGCGGCGCTGCGCAAGTCCGGCGTCTCGTTCGCGACGGCGCTCGTGGCGGGGCAGAAGGCCGTGATCGCCTCCCTCGGGGACAGCGCGATCTACCGCCTCCGCCGCGGCGCGCTGGAGCGGCTCGCGATTGGCGCAGGTAGCGACGCCACCGCGCCGAAGGCCAGGGCGTCCGTCGCCCCGCGGTCCCGCGGCGCGAAGCCGCAGGCGCCGCGGCGGCCGGCGCTCGGCCAGCGCAAGGCCCTCGAGGTGGAGACGTCGATCGTGACCATCCAGCCCGCGGACATGCTCCTCTTGTGCACGCCGCGCTTCCGCGCCGCCCTGCCGCTCGAGGAGATCAGCGCCATCCTCCTCCGCTGCGCGGACCCGGACGCCTCCGCGGCCGAGCTGGCGACGCGCGCCGGCGACGCCATGGACGGCCTCGCGCTGGTCATCCAGGTCGAGGGCTGACCCACACCCGCGGGTGACCGAGGTCCAAGCTCCGTCTTCCTCGGCGACGGAGCACCCCGGCTCAGGACGCGCTGCGCTTCCTCGGCGTCCGCCTCGGTTTCTCCACCCGGGCGCGCGGGCGCGCCGCCGCGCTCGTCGCTCCAGACCGCGAGCCATGCTTCCGGCGCGGCTCTCCCAGCACCTCCTCGACCGACGCGGCGACGATGGCCTTCTCGTGCCAGCGCTCCAAGCGCTCCGGATCCTTCTGCCCGAGGATGCGCTCGCGCGCCTCGTCCGGCACCGCGATCCCGCGAACACGGAGGACGGCCAGCACGGCCTGCGCAGCCTCCTCCACCCGCCCTTCCGCGCGCCCCAGCCTCCTTGCATCCGACCACGTGCCCTGGATCCTCACGATGATCTCCTCTTCCTCGGCGGTTGGCTTCGGCTTGCTCCCGAGCAGGTTCGACAGGTGTATCATGGCGCCGCCAGTTTCCCGCCGGCGGCCGCCACGCGGACCGACGGTGCTACGCTCCCGCGGTGCGCCCAGGCCCGGCCCTCGCTTCCCTCGCTTCCCTCGCGGCGCTCTCGTCGCTCCCCTCGCCTGCGCGCGCCGAGGGGCTCGCCCCCGCGCTGGTCCGCCTCCTCCACGTCCCGGGCCGCCCGCACCCGCTCGCCGACGCCTCCGGACGCGTCCCGATCTCCGTCGCGCTCCCGCCGGGCGTGGACGCCGCCGCCCTGGGCCTGCTCCCGGTCGCGCCGGGCATCGGCGCCCTCCGCCTCCCGCCCGAGAACGTCGGAGCCTTCGCCGCCGCGCACCCCGGGCTCGCAATCGGCGTCGCCCCGAGCCTGCACCCCCTCCTCGACGTATCTCCCGAGTGGACCCACGTCGACCAGTTCCGCCTGGCGACCGGCGGATTCGAGGGCAAGGGCGTCGTCGTCGGCGTCGTCGACACCGGCCTCGACGTGGAGCACCCGGACTTCCGCGACGCGAAAGGGCACACGAGGGTCGCGTGGATGCTGGTCGGCGGAGCGCCTGCCGGCCTCCACCCCGACCTCGAAAAGCGGTACGGCTGCACCGACGAGAGCCAGAGCCCGTGCGCGATCTACGCCCGCGCGGACATCGACGCGATGATCGCGGCCGGCAAGGGCCCCGGCGACGCCGACGGGCACGGGACGCACGTCACGTCCATCGCGGCCGGCAACGGCGGCCCCTCCGTCACCCCGACGCCCCGCTACGTCGGCCTCGCGCCGGAGGCGACCATCATCGTCGGCGCGCCCGACTCGAGCCAGGGCTTCCACGACGTCGACATCCTGAACTCCGCGCGCTTCGTCTTCGACATGGCGGCGTCGCTCTGCGAGCCCGGAAAGGCCGACCCCTCCTGCGGGACCAGCACGTCGCCCCCGCCCGTGGTCGTCAACGTGAGCCTCGGCAGCGACTACGGGCCGCACGACGGGACGAGCACCGTCGAGAAGGGCCTCTCGGCGTTCGTGGGGGACGCGTTCCCGGGCCGCGCCATCGCCGTGGCCGCAGGCAACAGCGGCGAAATCAGCGCCCACGGCGACGGCACACTGCCGCTCTGCACCGGCGACGGCTGGCTCTGCGGCGTGCACACCGAGGTGCACGTCGCGCCGGGAGAGGAGACGCGGGTGCCCATCGTCGCGGGCTCCGCGACGGACGGGCAAGGGTACGTCTGGGTGACGTTCCTCCCCGGCGACGACGTCGAGGTCGGGCTCGAGGGGCCGGGCGGGTCGGAGTGGGTGGGGTACACGGGCAGGGCGGACCAGGGCTCGTACACGGACGGGAGCGGGACGAGCGCCAACACCGGCGTCGTGGTCAACGCGCTGCCGAGCGCCGACCCCGACCTCAACCCCGTCACCAACAGCGCCGTCGCGATCTTCACGGGCCACTGGGACCAGGGGAGCGAGTTCGCGATCCTGCTGCGGGGGTCGGGCACCGCCTCGCTCTGGGTCGAGGGAGAGGGGGACGCGCAGCAGGCGCTCTACTTCGAGAAGGCGCTGCGCCAGGGCACCATCAACGTCCCGGCGAGCGCGCCGGGGCTGCTCGCGGTCGGCTGCACCGTCAACCGCATCGAGTGGACGCCGCTCGGCGGCGCTCCCCTCCAGCTCGGCCTGCTGGGGACCGACACGAACCCGGTCGCGGACAGCGCGTGCTACTTCAGCGCCGACGGCCCGACGCCCCTCGGCGTGCAGAAGCCCGAGATCAGCGCGCCCGGTGGCTTCGTCGGCGCGGCCATGAGCGCGCAGGCAGACCCTCGCAAGGCCGCCCCCGGCACCAGCGGCGGCCTCTTCCAGATCCAGGGCTGCCCGCCGAGCACACCCGACTGCGCGGTGCTCGACCCGTACCATGCCCTCGCCGCGGGCACCTCGATGTCGGCGCCGCACGTCGCGGGCGCGATCGCGCTCCTGATGGAGATCGACCCGACCCTCACCCAGGCCCGCGTCACCGAGGTGCTCCAGGCCGGCGCGCGCCTCTCCCACGGCCACATCCCCGACCCGGACCAGCTCGGCCCCGGCTCCCTCGACATCGAGGGCGCTCGCGAGGCGCTGGTCGAGAGGATGTGGGAGCCCGCCGCGCCCGACCTAATCCATAGCTGGTGGACGCTCTCCGCCGCGTATGCGCGCCCCGACCCGACCTGGCCGGTGTGGGGCACCGTCGAGCTGCGGCACCACGACGGCACCCTCGCGGGCGGCGTGGACGGCACCCAGCTCTCGCTGTCGCTCCAGGGAGGCAAGGTCTACCAGCCGCTCACGCGCGTGCGGCCGGGGCTTTGGCGCTTCGCGGTGGCAGGGACGACCGCGGACCTCGGAGGGAGCATCGGGGTCGGGATCGCGTACGCGGGCAAGCCGATCGGGGCGCCGCAGACGCTGCCCGTGGGCAACGATTTCTGGTCGGCATCCGATCCCAGCGTGAGCGCCGTCAGCGCGTGCGCTGCGGGGCCCCGCGGTCTGGGCGGCCGGGGGCTGGCAGGGCTCGGGATCGTGGCGCTCGCGGGCGCGGCGGCCGAGGTTCGGCGCCGGAGGGGGCGGCGCGGATAGAGGCTGGGGGCGTCAGCTCGCCGCAGGGCGGCCGATGCGGCGGCGGAGCGCTTCCTGCGCCTGGGCCGAGAGCGTGCGCAGGTAGGTGTCGGGGAGCTGGCGGAGCGTCTCGTCGGAGAGCGTGAGCAGCCGCTCCTCGTCGGAGAGCCCAGCGAGGCGCTGCTCGGGCGTGAGCCCCTCCACCCGCTGCTCCGGCGCGAGCCCCTCCATCCGCTGCTCCGGCGTGAGGCCGTGCACGCGCGTCCGCGGGGGAAGGTCCGCCAGGAACTTCTCCGCGACCTCGTAGTAGCCGGGGATGTCCTCGATCTTCGTCGTCATCGCCGTCTCCTTGATCCAATGCCTCGCCCAGTGCCTCGCCACCGGGTCGGCTACCTCCAGATGGCTGAAGAGCCGCAGAAATTCGTCGTGCTCCGCCTCCGCCACCTCGTCGGTGACGGCGACGTACAAAGCGTACACCGCCCCGTCGATCCGTCGATACCCGCCGCCCAGGTCGGCGACCGTCCAGCCCATCGTGGCAATCTCGTCGCGCAGCGTCGGGGAGATGCTGGGCACGACGAGCAGGAGCGTCAGAATCGGCAGGGGCGGAGAACTCGTCGACGTGGGTCGCGTGGAAGAGGGCACCGTAGCTCCAGAGGCGGATGAGGTCGCCGGGGCGGAACGAGGACTTCGACGGGCTCTTGAACTCGACGACCGTAACCTTCGCGAGCCTCGGCCAGATGGCGTGGAGCACCCGCGCCTCTCCGTCACGACGCTCGGCGCCGGTGCGGCGGAGCAGGAGCAGATCCGCGCGGAGGGGCTCGATGGTGAGGCGGACCTCGGTCTGGACGGTGACGTCAGGTGGGGCGCGCTGCTGGACGAGGTTGGCGAAGGCGAGGTGCCAGAGGTCGTAGACGGGCTCCACGGGCTGGAAGATACGGCGCGCGGGCAGGGCCGGGCCAAGCGGCGCGAGCGCAACTCCAGCGGTGCCGCACGCTCGTGGGCGCGATGCGGTGCCGAGCGGCTCGTCTTTCGACCCGCGCGGCTCGTCCTTCATGCCGCGCTGCCCGACCTCGACGCCGCGCTGCCCGGCCTCGACCCCGCGCTGCCCGGCCTCGACCCCGCGCTGCTCACCGTCGACGCCGCGCTGCTCACCGTCGACGCCGCGCCGCTCACCGTCGACGCCGCGCCGCTCACCGTCGACGCCGCGCTGCTCACCGTCGACGCCGCCCTGCTCACCCTCGACGCCGCGCTGCCCACCCTCGACGCCGCGCTGCTCGCCCTCGACGCCGCGCTGCCCGCTCTCGACGCCGCGCTGCTCACCCTCGACGCCCCGCTGCTCGCCCTCGACGCCGCGCTGCCCGCCCTCGACGCCGCGCTGCTCACCGTCGACGCCGCGCTGCTCACCGTCGACGCCGCGCTGCTCACCCTCGACGCCCCGCTGCTCGCCCTCGACGCCGCGCTGCTCACCCTCGACGCCCCGCTGCTCGCCCTCGACGCCGCGCTGCTCACCCTCGACGCCGCGCTGCTCACCCTCGACGCCGCGCTGCTCGCCCTCGACGCCGCGCTGCTCGCCCTCAACGCCGCGCTGCTCGCCCTCGCCGCCGCGCTGCTCGCCCTCGCCGCCGCGCTGCTCACCCTCGACGCCGCACTGCTCGCCCTCGACGCCGGGCTGCTCACCCTCGACGCCGGGCTGCTCACCCTCGACGCCGCGTGCCTCAGCCTGGTCCCTTGACGCCGCGCGTCGGGGGAGGGCTACGCCGCCATGTAGTCCATCGCCCGGCGGTTCAAGTCGAAGAGCCGCTGGATGGTCTCCACGCGCTCCTCGTCCGTCGGGCGGGCCGTCCGCCACTCCACGAAGCGCCGCGCTAGCTGCCGGGCCTCGGCGGCGAGGAGGAGCGCCGTCTCCAATCCCTCCTGCTCCAGGCGGAGGGCAAGCTCCTCCGCGCCGTCCTTGAAGATGCCTGTCGAGTCGCTTTGGTAGTCAGGGGTCACGGGGAAGCCTCGTCGACGGATAGGGGCAAGAAAGATCCGGCGCAGCGTTGCGAAGCATGGCAGACCGAACATTGACCGACAAGTCGGTATTCCTTGGGATCTTCGGGGCGCGGATGTCATCCGCCATTCATTCGCTCCCCCTCCCCCGCCCCCTCCTCGACAGGCGCAGCCGAGGCAGATAGGCTCCTCCTCCCGCGGACCGGCGCGGACCGGGCGCCGGCCACGTCTGTCGGACGGGGCCCCTGACCCATCCGGTAAGAGGGTGGGTGGGAGGCTCTCCTACCCGGCCGGTTCCTAGGCTCGATGATCGACGATGCCGTCCTCGCCGCCCTGGCCCGCGCCCTCGAGCTGGGCGGAGGCGTGGAGGACGCGCGTGCGGCCCTGCGCAGGGCCGATCCGCTGATCCGGGGCGCCGCCACCCGCCGGCTGCGCGCCGCCCACGCCGAGGCGCTGCTCGCCACCCATGTAAAGGAGGGCCCGCACGGCCTTCGCCTCGCCTACCTCCTCGTCGCCCGTGCTCTGCCCCCGCCGAGGGTGTGCGACGACGTGGCCGCGGTCGAGGCCGCCTATGCCGCCGCCGCCCGGCCGGCCCACCCGGGGCGCTGGTGGGCGTCGGCGCTCCTGGCCCTCGGTGTCGTTGCGGTGGGCAGTGCCGGCGCGCTGGCCCTGGTGCGCGAGGGGCGCACCGCCCTTCCCCATGCGGCCGTGTCTCCACAGCCTGCGCCGCTGGCGGAGCGACCCGCGCGCGGGGCGTTCGCCATCGGGGGCGTGCCCGCGCCGGTGCCGGGGGACGAGCGGATCGCCCGGGCCTTCGGCGCCGACGTGCCGGCGTACCTGATCGCGCTCGATCGCCGGACCGAGGCGCGCCGCGCCGGCGAGGATGTGGCTGCCGCGGAGGCCGAGATGCGGGACGCGCGGGCGCGGGCCCTGGCGCCCGAGGTGCGCGAGGCGCTCGGCGGGGACGCGGCGGAGGCGCTCTCGGCGCTGCTCGACGCCGCGCGGCGTGCCGCGGATCAGGGCACGGGCGCGGCGGCGGCGACGGATGGGGGCGGAGCGGACGATTCGTTCGTGTCGGCCGTGGCGGGGCTCGACGACGCGCTGGCGGCCGCCGGGATCGGCTACTTCGCGGACGGCGACGTGATCTCCGACGTGGAGAGCGGGCGAAGGCTCGTGGTCTGCTACACGTACCGCGTGGCGCGCGTCGAGCGCTTCGCCGCGGGGGACAAGACGGTGGTGTCCCTGCACCTCCGGCGCCTCGACAAGCTCAACTGGTCGCACGCGCTGCTCGGCTTCACCCGCCCGACGCTGCGCTTCGCCGCGGTGCTGCTCGACAAGCTCGACGAGCAGGTGATCGGGCTGATCGCGCCCGGGCTCGCGCCGGGGGCGGCGGTGCAGCTCTTCGACCCGGAAGCGACGGCCGCGGAGCGCGCGGCCGTCGAGGCGCGCGCGGGGGAGCTGGTGCGGGCCGAGTACGGCGCCGCGCCGGGGCTCGACGAGGACGCGGCGCGCAGGCTGGGCAAGCTGCTCGGGCGGCGGCGCGCGCTCTTCGCGGGGTGGGAGAAGCTCGCGGCCGCGCGCGGGATGGCCCTGGTGGCGCCGCCGACGCTGCGCCTCCCCGAGGGCTTCGCCGGGTCGCTCTCGGATCTCGTGCCCCGCGAGGATCTGCTCGATCTCATGGAAATCGACACGGCGCTCGACGACCGGACGCGCGAGGACGCGTTCGCGACGCTCGTGGGCGCGCTCGCCGCCTCGGTGGAGCGGCACGAGGTGCAGCACCGGCTCGACGCGCTCGGGCCGAATCCGCCGCCCATGCCCGCGGCGCTCGAGGCCCTCGTGGGCCCGCTCGAAGTGGGGGGACGCGAGCGCCGCCCGGCGGCCACGGCGCGCGCGGAGCTCTCGGCCTACCTCGCCGAGCTGGCGCGCGATCCGCTCGCGCCGCGCGTCGGGCTGACCCAGATCGCCCGCTTCCTCTTCGACCGGCGCCTCCACGGCTCGCCCGAGTGCTACGCCGCGCTCGTGATCCTGGAGGGGCTCTCGGAAGGGCTCGGAGGGGGCACGCCGCCTCCGATCCTGCACGACCGGAAGGTGGACCGGCGCGCGGCGGCCGACGTGTACCTTGCGCTCACTGCGCTGCCCCCCGAGCGCCTGCGGGAGGGCGCCAGGGCGCTCTGGGAGAAGCTCTTCGGCGTGCCGCTCGTGGAGCTGCACGAGCTCGGATCGCCGGCCGGCGAGGGGACGCGATGAAGGCGCCCCCGTTCTCGCGGCGCACGGGCTGGGATCGATCGGACAACCCGCTCTCGCGGGAGATCGCGCGGGCGCGCGCGTCCGGCCGCGCCCTGATCGACCTCTGCGCGTCGAACCCCACCCGCTGCGGCTTCGGCGGCGCCGATCTCGTCGCGCTGCTCGGCGATCCGCGCGGCGCCACCTACGCGCCGGTCGCGCGGGGCGTGCCCGAGGCGCGCGCGGCCGTGGCGCGCTACTACGCCGAGCGCGGCTTCACGGTCCCCGATCACGCGATCTGCCTCTCCGCGAGCACGAGCGAGTCGTACGGCTGGCTCTTCAAGCTCCTCTGCGAGCGGGGGGACGAGGTGCTCGTGCCCGCGCCCTCGTACCCGCTCCTCGACTTCCTCGCCACGCTGGAGGACGTGACGCTCGTCCCCTATCCGCTCGTCCGCGCCGAAGGCTTTCGCGTCGACCTCGCCGCGCTCGAGGCCGCCACAGGCCCGCACAGCCGCGCGATCGTGCTGGTCCACCCCAACAACCCGACCGGCACGTTCGTGCGGCGCGACGACGCGGCGGCGATCGCGAGGCTCGCCGCGGCGCGCGGGATGGCGCTTATCGTGGACGAGGTGTTCGGCGACTACGCGTTCGGCGCCCTCCGGCCAGGGGCCCTGCCGAGCTTCGCCGGTGAGCGCGAGGCGCTGACCTTCGTGCTCGGCGGCCTGTCGAAGGCCGCGGCGCTGCCGCAGGTCAAGCTCGGCTGGATCGCGGCGAGCGGGCCCGACGCGCTCGTGCACGAGGCGATGGGCCGGCTCGAGGTGATCGCCGACACGTACCTCTCCGCGAGCACGCCGGTGCAGCTCGCGCTGCCCGAGATCCTGGCGCGCTGCGGGCCCCTGCGGGAGGCCGTCCGGGCGAGGACGGCGGCGAACCTCGCGGCGCTCGACGCGGCGATCGCGGCCGCCGGGGAGCACGCCCCCGTGCGGCGGCTGCCCGTCGAGGGCGGGTGGTACGCGGTGCTGGAGGTGGCGAGGACCCGGACCGAGGACGCGTGGGTTGCGCTCCTGGTGGAGGAGGAGGGGGTGATCGTTCACCCGGGCTACTTCTTCGACTTCGCGGAGGAGGGGTACCTGGTGGTCAGCCTCTTGCCGGAGGCCGCGGCGTTTCGCGAGGGGATCGCGCGGGTGGTGCGGCGGGCGGCGGAGGCGTAGGGCGCGTCAGGTCGCGCTGCCGGCGACGGCGCCCGCCTTCCAGGCGAGCCCGAAGCGCGCCAGGTACTTGCGCAGGCGATCGGCGTCGTTGGTGCTGCTCTTCTTCGCGCGCGAGGAAGCGAAGAGCGCGCGCCCCGCCTCGGAGAGCGAGCGCGACGCCCGGCAGACGCGCAGGACCTCCGCGAGCTGGACGCGATCGAAGGGGTCGAGCGCGCCCGCCATGTCGGCGCCGAGCGCCTCGGCGACCGGATCGGCCCCAGTTTCGGGCGAGGTGGGCGCGTTCGGCGAATGGCGGCGCCACGACGCCGCGAGGCGGGCGACCTCCTCGTCGACCTCCGCGACGGTGATGCGCCCGCCGGGGGCGAGGGTGGCCATGCGGGTGACGGCGGCGTTCAGGTCGCGGAAGTTGCCGGGCCACGCGGCGTCCCTGGAGGTCGCGAAGCGGAGGAAGCGCTCCTTCGCCTCGCGGCTCATCGTGATCCGCACGCCGAGCGCGCGCGTCGCCTCTTCCAGCTCGTAGGCCAGGTTGGGCTCGATGTCCTCGACGCGCTCGGCGAGGCCCGGGAGCCGGAACGTCCAGAGATTGATGCGCGCGAGGAGGTCCTCCCGGAAGCGCCCGGCGGCGGCCTCGGCGCCGAGGTCCTTGTTGGTGCCCGCGAGGAGCACGAAATCGCTCCTGACCTCCTTGTCGGACCCGACGGGGAAGAAGGTCTTCTCCTCCACCGCGCGGAGGAGCATGGCCTGCTCGTCCGGGCCCAGCTCGCCAATCTCGTCGAGGAAGAGCACCCCGCCGTGCGCCTTCCGGAGCAGCCCCGCGCGCGCCTCGACCGCGCCGGTGAAGGCGCCCTTCACGTGGCCGAAGAGCGCGGACATGGCCCCGTCGCCGCGGATGGTGGCGCAGTTGATCGCCGCGAGCTCGCCCGCTCACCTGGCGCCGCGCCTTCTTCAGCTCGTAGACGCGGCGGGCGAGCTGCGACTTGCCGGCGCCCGTGGGCCCGACGAAGAGCATGGGCGCGCGAGAGATCATGGCGACCTGCTCGATGCGCTCGATGAGCTGGTTGTACGTCTCGTTCCTGGTGTCGATCCCGGACTTGAGGAAGCTCGTGCCCTCCCTGTGCGCGTCGCGGAAGCGGGAGGCGAGCCGGTCGTAGCGCGAGAGATCGAGGTCGATGATCGCGATCTGCCCCGGCCCCGCGCCGCCCTTTCCCGGCGAGGTCTGGAGGAGGCGCGCCGGGAAGTGCCGCGACTCGGTGAGGAGGAACATGCAGATCTGGGCGACGTGGGTGCCCGTGGTGATGTGGACGAGGTAGTCCTCGCGCTCGGGTACGAACGGGTAGCCGAGCGCGAAGTCGAGGAGCTTTGCGTACACCTCCTCGAAGTCCCACGGGTCTTCGAGCGCGAAGGGGACGGCGCGCGCCACCGTCTCCGGCGAGACGCGGCGGACGTCGGCGAGCACGGCCTCGGCGAGCGCGGCGTCCTCGGGCTGGTGCAAGAGCTCGAAGCGGTGGACGGGGAGGCCGTCCTGCCGGCAGACGGACACGGTGGGGCGCCACTCTCCCCGGCGGGCGCCGCGCTTCGGTCGGTCGAGCTTGGTGCCGAGCATGCCGAGGACGACGGTGGGCTTGGGGGCCATCTCGACGCGATATAAGCCCGGATATCCTCCCGGATAAAGGGGAAGGGCGGGGGGCGCGCTCCCCCGGGCTCCTGCGCCGGATCTACGCTGGCACGGGGCGTGTAGAAGGGCCCGGCACCATGGAGACCACCTACAAGATCATCGCGACGGATTCGGGTGTGCCCATCAAGGCGTGGACGGTCGGCGTCCCGCTCGAGGATGGCGCCACGAAGCAGCTCGAGAACATCGCGAGCCTGCCCTTCGTCCACAAGTGGGTCGCCGTCATGCCGGACGCGCACCAGGGCATGGGCGCGACGGTGGGGAGCGTCGTCGCGACCGCGGGCGCGGTGATCCCGGCGGCCGTCGGCGTCGACATCGGCTGCGGGATGATGGCGGCCCGCACCACCCTGCGCGCGGCGGACCTGCCGGACGACCTGTCCGGCGTGCGCTCGGCGATCGAGGCGCACGTGCCGCACGGCCGCACCGACAACGGCGGGAAGAACGACCGCGGCGCGTGGCACGAGCCGCCCGCGGCGGTGACGGCGGCCTGGGCCGAGCTCGCGCCGCGCTACGCAAGGGTAGTGGAGAAGCACCCGCGCCTCGACCGCGGCGCGACGATCGAGCACCTCGGGACGCTCGGGACCGGCAACCACTTCATCGAGGTCTGCCTCGACGAGGAGGATCGCGTCTGGATCATGCTGCACTCCGGCTCGCGCGGCATGGGCAACCGGATCGGGAGCCACTTCATCGAGCTGGCCAAGCAGGAGATGCAGCGCTTCTTCATCCACCTGCCGGACCAGGACCTCGCGTACCTGCCGGAGGGGACCGTCCACTTCGGTGACTACGTGCAGGCGGTGGGCTGGGCGCAGGACTTCGCGATGAAGAACCGGGAGCTGATGATGGCCGAGGTCGTCGCGGCGCTCCGCACGTGCGCGGCGCTGCCGCCCTTCGACGCGAGCGTCGAGGCGGTGAACTGCCACCACAACTACGTCGCGCGCGAGCACCACTACGGCAAGGACGTGCTGGTGACGCGCAAGGGCGCGGTGCGGGCGCAGAAGGGCGACCTCGGCATCATCCCGGGCAGCATGGGCGCGCGGAGCTTCATCGTCCGCGGGCTGGGCAACCCGGAGAGCTTCTGCTCCTCGAGCCACGGCGCGGGCCGCGTCATGTCCCGCGGCGAGGCGCGGCGGCGCTTCACGGTCGCCGATCACGTCGCGGCGACGGCGGGCGTCGAGTGCCGCAAGGACGAGGGGGTGCTCGACGAGACGCCGGCGGCCTACAAGCCGATCGACGACGTGATGCGCGCCCAGCGCGATCTCGTGGAGATCGTCCACACGCTGCGCCAGGTCGTGTGCGTGAAGGGGTGAGGGGGCGAAGGGGCGCCGCGCTCGGAGACGGGGCGGAGCCTCCTCCGCTACGGCTTCGCGGGCTCCGCCACGCAGCGGATGCCGAGGAACCCGCAGCGGTACGTCACCTTGAACCCGCCCGGCCGCGAGGCCCTGAGCGCCTCGGGCACGCCGTCGCGCCAGCTCCCCCCGCGGCCCACGCGGTCGGGGCTCTTGGCGTCGAGGCGCAACGTGGTCCACTCGAAGACGTTGCCCGCCAAATCGTGGATGCCCTGCGGCGAGTCGCCCGCGGGGTAGGCGCCGACCGCGCACGTGCCCGTGAGCGGCGACTCGCCCGACCAGCAGGCCTTGCCGTTGGGTTTCTCGTCGCCCCACGGGAACCGGTGCCCGGCGGGCCCGCCGCGCGCGGCCCACTCCCACTCCTCGTCGGAGGCCAGGCGCTTGTTCTGCGCCTTGCAGTAGGCCTCCGCCTGCGTGAAGTCGACGCAGACGACGGGGTGGTTGCCCATCCCGGACGCCTCGTACGTCGCCTGCGCGGCGCACTTCAGGTTGTCGGCGCTGCACTTCCCCGCCTTCACGCACGAGGCGTACTCGTCGGCGGTCGTCTCGGTCTGGTCCATGCAGAAGGGCGCGACCGTCACGTTGCGCTTGGGCGGGCTCATCGTGTACGCGCCGCCGGGCACGAGCGCCATGTTCGGCGGGCAAGGGCTGGCGGGCCTGGGCGGCTCGGCGGCGGCGACCGCGGTCGCCGTGGGCGCCGCCGCGGGGGGTGGAGGCAGAGGTGCGGGCGGCGCGACGGACGCGGGGGGCGGGGCCGGAGGGGCCGCGACGACGGGGGCCGGCGCGCTGGGCTCGGAGCCTGCGCCGGAGCAGGCGGCGAGGGCGAGGGCGAAGGCCGAGGCGATGGGCGAGGCGTTGCGCATGGATCCGCTCCTATAGCCGGCGCGGCTGCCCCGCTTCAACGCCGGTCATCGGGGAGGGTTTGGCGGCGGAGCCTCGCGGGGGTAGCTTCCGAGGCCATGCACTTAGATTTCGCTTCCCTCGCCCTCGCCATCCGCCGCTGGGCCCGGGCTCCTGCGGGTTCTCCTGCGAGGTCGCGACGTGCGCGTCCCTCGGGGTCGAGTGCGGGATCGTGCCGAACGGCTGCGGTGACATGCTCGACTGCGGCGGGTGCACGGCGCCCGAGACCTGCGGCGGGGGCGGGAAGCACGGGATCTGCGGCGTCGGCTCGTGCACGCCGCAGACCTGCGCGGACCAGGGCTACCCGTGCGGCCCGGCCGGGGACGGCTGCGGGGGGCGTGCTCGACTGCGGGCAGTGCGACCCGTGCACGCCGGGCTGCGGGATGGACAGCACGCCCGGCCACTGCGCGGCGACCCTGGTCGCGGCGTGCGTGCCGAAGACCTGCGCGGATCTGGGGACCGCGTGCGCCTTGCGGCCCCCCTCGTAGTCAGCGCGTGGTCAGCGCGGCCTGGACCGCCATCTCGAGCGAGCTCGTCGGCCAGATCCCGAGCACCACCACCATCACGGCCGCCACGACCAGCGCGGTCGCGACGTAGCCCGAGCGCATCGGCTTGGCGAAGGGGGCGCCGGGCGCAGGCTCGCGCATGTACATGAACACGAGGACCCGCAGGTAATAGTACGCGCCCAGCACGCTGTTGAGCACGAGCACGACGGCGAGCGGGTAGAGGTTGGCCCCGATCGCGGCGCGCACGATGTAGAACTTGCCGAAGAAGCCGGCGGTGGGCGGGATGCCGGCGAGCGAGACGAGGAAGAGCGAGAACACGAGCGCGGCGGCCGGGTGGCGCTTGCCGACGCCGGCGAGGTCCTCGTAGCTCACCGCCTCGGCGCCGCGGCTGCCGCAGAGGACGAGCGCGCCGAAGGCGCCGATGGTCGAGGCGGTGTAGACGAGGAGGTAGAACATCACGCTCCCCTGGGCGTCCGCTCCCTCGCGCATCGTCGCGACCACGCCCACGAGGACGTAGCCCGCGTGGGCGATGCTGGAGTACGCGAGCATGCGCTTGACCGAGCTCTTGCCGGCCGGCGACGAGGTTCGCCACCGTCATGGTGAGCACGGCGACGAGGGCGATGATGGGCGGCCAGCCGGCGCCCCAGGAGGCCAGCTCGGGCTGGCCGAACGAGACGAGCAGCACGCGGAGGAGCACGGCGAAGGCGGCGCTCTTCACTGCGACGGCCATGTAGCCGGTCGCCGGCGTGGGCGCGCCCTCGTACGCGTCGGGCGTCCACATGTGGAACGGCACCGCGCTCGACCTTGAAGAGCAACCCCGCGAGCATGAGCGCCGCGCCGATGAGCACGAGCCCGTAGTTGACGGGCTGCGAGCCCGCCGCGCTCCGCAGCATGCCCGACGACAGGACCTCGCGGATGCCGGGGAGGTCGGTGTGGCCCGTGGCGCCGTAGAGGAGCGCGCCGCCGTAGAGAAGGAGCGCGGCGGCGAAGGACCCGAGGAGGAAGTACTTCACCGCAGCCTCGCTGCTGCGGGGCGAGGCGCGGCGGAAGCCGGTCAGCGAGTAGACGCCGAGCGGACATCGTCTCGAGGCCGAGGAAGAGCGAGAGCAGATCCTCCGCCCCCGCCAGCGCGATGGCGCCGACCGTCGAGAAGATGAGCAGGGGGTAGAACTCGCCGCGGTCGATGCGGTGCTCGGGCAGGTAGCCGCCGGCGAGCAGGGCGGCGAGGCCACCGCCCAGGCAGAGCACGAAGGTGAAGAAGAGCGTGAAGCGGTCGATCACCAGGTACGGCGCGCGAGATCCGTGAGGTCCTCGAGCTTCTCGGGGCCGACGAACCAGACGCCCACCGCGGCGAGCGCGCCGGCGAAGAGCGTGATGGCGGTGCCGATGGCGAGATCGGACGACGGGCCGGCGTGGCGGACGTCGCCCTCCTCGCGTCCGGTGGGAGAAGGCCTCCGCGACCATCAGGAGCGCGCCGCCGAGGACGACGAGGAGCAGCGGCGGCGAGGCCGAGGGTAGGTGCCGAGGCTTCATCGCGCCGCTCCCTGATTCAGGGCGGCCACGGCCTTGTTGCAGGGGCCGTGGCTGCCTTCGGGGCCTCGCCCTCAGCTTGAGCTTCGCCTCGGGCGCGCCCTTGAGGAACGCGGGGGAGAACAGCTCGTCGTGGAGGAGCTTGCGCGCCGCGCTCGTCGGGCGCATAGAGGATGGCCGTCCGAGACGTCATGAACTGCGTGTAGGCGAGCTGCACCGATCCTTGAGCGGTCGAGGAAGACGCTGGGGAAGAGGCCGATGACGAAGATCATCGCGACGAGCGGGCGCGAGGGCCAGGATCTCGCGCCGGTTGAGATCGTTCAGGTGCTGGTTCTTGGGGTTGGGAGTTCGGGCCGAAGAACATCTTCTGCACCACCGAGAGCATGTACACGGCGGCGAGGATGACGCCGCGGCCGCGCCCACGGTCTGGATGCCGCTGAAGACGCCGAGGCGCTCGGAGGCGTACGTCCCGGTGATCACCAGGAACTCGCCGACGAAGCCGTTGGTGCCGGGCACGCCGATGGACGCGAGCGTGACGATGACGAAGAGCGCCGCGTAGAGCGGCATCGCCTTCGCGAGCCCGCCGAACTCGTCGACCATGCGGGTGTGGCGCCGGTCGTAGATGACGCCGACCAGGAGGAAGAGGGCGCCCGTCGAGATGCCGTGGTTGATCATCTGCAGGACGGCGCCCTGGATGCCCCGCCTCCGTGACGGTGAAGAGCCCGAGCATGACGTAGCCGAGGTGCGCGACCGACGAGTAGGCGACGAGGCGCTTCACGTCGTCCTGCTTCCAGGCCACGAGCGCGCCGTACACGATGCCGCCCAGGATGGCGATGCCCGCGAGGTTGCCGCAGAAGTGCGACGCCATCGCCGGGAAGAGGCCCATCGCGAAGCGGAGGAAGGCGTAGGTGCCCAGCTTGAGCATCACGGCGGCGAGGATGACCGAGCCGGCCGTGGGCGCCTGGACGTGGGCGTCCGGCAGCCAGGTGTGCACCGGCCACATCGGGACCTTGATGAAGAAGGCGATGGCGAACGCCCAGAAGCACAGGCCCTGCGGGGAGGTGACCTGCTGCCACATGGACGCGTGCCCCGGAGGCCCGGGCAGCACGACGTGCGAGAGCGCGAGGTAGTCGAACGTCCACTGTCCGGTGAGCTTCTGGAACGTCCACGCCAGGTAGACGATGGCCGCGAGCATCAGCATCGAGCCGGTCATCGTGTAGAGGAAGAACTTGACCGCCGCGCGGATGCGGTCGACCCCGCCCCAGACCCCGATCATCACGTACATCGGGATGAGGACCACCTCCCAGAACACGTAGAAGAGGAAGAGGTCGAGCGAGACGAAGACGCCGATCATCGCGCCCTGCAGGAGCAGGAACGAGAAGCACAGCTCCTTGATCCGCGTCTTGATGGACCCGAAGGCCGCGTACGCGGCGATCGGGGTGCACGAAGGTGGTGAGCAGGACCAGCCAGAGGCTGATCCCGTCGATCGCGACGTGGTAACGGATGCCGAGCGCCGGGATCCACGGGTGGATGTACTGGAAGTGCCAGCCCGCGGTCATGGGGACCGTGAGCAGCGAGGAGCGAGGCGGCGAAGGAGACCGCCATGACGCCGAGCGTGAAGCCGCGGAGGAGGCCGAGGGTCTGGCGCGGGAGGAACAGGACGGCGAAGGCGCCCGCGATCGGGAGGAAGACGAGGACGTTGAGCAGGTGCGGCCACTCGGCCGGGGCCGCTGCGGGGCCTCCACGCCGGCGCCCGAGGGCCAGAGGACCTGCACGCCCAGCGCGAGGAAGCCGGCGACGGCGGCGAGCCCGACCCGCTCGCGGGCCTTGTCCTCGCCGCGCGGGATCAGCGCGGCGACGACCGCGACGACGAGGGCAGGCCAGTAGCGGAAGATCGCGTCGAGCGGGCTCATCGGTGGCCTCCCTCGGCGGGCCCCTGGGCAGGCCCGCGCGGGATCGCCAGGCCGGGGCCCCCCCCGCGAGCCCCGGGCAGCTTCGGCGCAGCCGGGCGGCTCAGCGGGATCACCTCACGCGCCTGGCCGTTGAATGCGTTCTCTACTTCGAGCACCACGTCCTTGGACTCCCCCGGGGTCAGCGTCACCGTGAAGTCGCGCGCCTCCGAGCCGGGGAGCTTGGGCGCGCCCTCCTTGGGGGAGGTGCCCGGGTCGACGACCGCCCAGTGGTAGCGGTAGCCGAGGCCGGGCGCGGCGGAGAGCGAGACCTGCCCCGTCGCCTTGAAGGCCTTGTCGTCGATGGTGACCGCGGCGTGCGGGCGCACCAGGAACCAGCCGAGCCCCGCCAGGCCGACGACCATCGACGCCGAGTACGCCTGCACGCGGCCCGACTGGAACGCGCGGAGCACCGTGCCGGCGAAGGACACTACGGCGGCCGAGAGCCGCGCCAGGATGCCGTCGATGATCCACTTGTCGGCGATGGTGAAGATGTCCGCGAGGGCCTCGACCATCCCGACCACCGTCTGGTCGTAGAGCTCGTCGATGCGCCACTTGTCGAGGATGAGCTGGTAGAGCCCGGGGAAGCTCTTGGCGAAGCGCCGCTCGCCCTCGCCGCCGCCCTGCTCGTAGACGACCCACGCCGCCCCGCCGCCGGCCGCGAACGCGAGCAGGCCGGGGGCGAGCATCGCCAGCTCCAGCTTCTCGATGCCGGGCCAGGGCGCGATCGAGGCGTCCGCCTGCTTGAAGACCGGCTCCAGGAAATCCGCCAGGTACTCGCGGGCGTGCACGCCAATCCCGTGGAGCGCCTCCGGGTTGAGGAAGCCGGCGAACACCGCGAACGTGGCGAGGATGATGAGCGGCACCGTCATCGCCGGGGGCGACTCCTGCGGCTCGGGGCCCTCGAGCGGCCCGTCCTCGTGGTGGTCGTGATGGTCGTCGTGACCGCCCTTCCACCCCTTCACGACCGTCCACCCGCGGAACCTGCCGTGGAAGGTCATGAAGTAGGCGCGGAACATGTAGAACGCGGTCATCGTCGCCGCGATGATGCCCACCCAGTAGATCGCCTTGCCGAGCCACTCGGGCCACGTCCACATGGCGAGGCCGCCCGCCGCCTGGTTCGTCGTGACGTGGATCGAGTACGCCTTCCAGAGGATCTCGTCCTTGGACCAGAAGCCCGAGAACGGGGGCACGCCGGCGATGGCGAGGGTGGAGATGAGGAAGGTCCACCGCGTGATGGGCAGCCTGCGCGCGAGGCCGCCCATGTTGCGCATGTCCTGCGAGGCGTCGGTGTCGTGGATGCGCGCGTGCATCGCGTGGATGACCGACCCGGCGCAGAGGAAGAGGCAGGCCTTGAAGAAGGCGTGGGTGAAGACGTGGAAGAAGCCCGCGGTCAACGCGCCCACGCCGACGCCGACGAACATGTAGCCGAGCTGGCTCACGGTGGAGTAGGCGAGCACCTTCTTCAGATCCGTCTGCAGCATGCCGATCGACGCGGCGAAGAGCGCGGTCGCCGCGCCGACGGTGGCCACGGTGGCCATGGCCGCGGGCGACAGGACGAAGATGAACGAGGTCCGCATCACCAGGTAGACGCCGGCCGTGACCATGGTCGCCGCGTGGATGAGCGCTGAGACGGGCGTCGGGCCGGCCATCGCGTCGGGCAGCCAGACGTAGAGCGGGATCTGCGCGCTCTTGCCGGCGCAGCCGAGGAAGATGGCGAGCCCGACCAGTGTCGCCGCGAAGACCTGGACGGGCTGCGCGGGGATGAGGATCTTGGCGAGGAGGGCGGGCAGCGTCTGCGACGAGAGGTTGCCGATGGGCCAGATCTGGACCGGATTGAGCAGCCGATAGGGCGCGTTCGTCGCCATGTCGGACCACTTCAACGAGCCGCAGTACCACGCGAGCATCGCCATCGCGAGGAGGAGGCCGAAGTCGCCGATCCGGTTGACGATGAACGCCTTCTTGCCCGCCGCCGCGTTCTTCTCCTCGCCGAACCAGAAGCCGATGAGGAGGTAGCTGCAGAGGCCGACGCCCTCCCACCCGACGAAGAGGACCACCATGTTGTCGCCCATGATCAGGACGAGCATGGCGAAGCAGAACAGGTTCAGGTACGCGAAGAAGCGGCTGTAGCCCGGGTCCTTCTTCATGTACTCGGTCGAGTACAGGTGGATGAGGAAGCCGACGCCGGTGACCACCAGCATCATGATCCCGCTCAGGGCGTCGACGCTGAAGGCGACGTCGATCGGGATCTCCTTCCCGGCGGCGCCGGTGATGGAGAACCAGTGCCACGCGCTCCACGTCAGGCGCGCGGCGGCGCCTTGCTCTCCGCCCTCGTGCTGCGACATCAAGACGAGGAAGGTGCCGAGGCTCGCGACGAAGGATCCGCCGATGGCCGAGAGCGCCATCAGCCGCACGCCGGCCTTGCCCAGGCGCTTGCCGAAGACGCCGTTCACGAACGCGCCGAGCGCCGGTAGGAGCAACACCAGCGCGAGGAGCGTGAAGTTTCCGGCCGGGAACTGTGATTTCAACGCTTCCACGCTAGCTCCAACTAACCCCGGAGCAGGTCGGCCTCGTCGGACCGAACCGTCTTTTTCACCCGGAAGAACGAGAGGACGATCGCGAGACCCACCGCCGCCTCGGCAGCGGCCACCGCGATGACGAAGAAGGTGAAGACCTGACCGCCATGGTTCACGGGATAGTGGCGGTTGTAGGCGACGAGGGTCAGGTTCACCGCGTTGAGCATGAGCTCGATGCTCATGAGCAGGACCAGGAGGTTCCTCCGGAGGAGGAACCCGATCGACCCCGTGGTGAAGAGGGCCGCGGCGACGACGAGGTAGTACTCGAGCGGGATCGTGGTCACGGCGCGCCCTCCTTGGCGTCCGCCTTCAGCCCCTGCGCGGGGAGCAGCGTCGGGTCGACCTGCTTGCCGCGGGCGACGGCGACCGCGCCGACGACCGCGACCAGGAGCAGCGCGCTCGAGAGCTCGAAGGGCACGAGCGCGGTGGTGAAGGCTCGTGCCCGATGCCCTCGACGGTGCCGAGCCCGGCCGGCGCCGGGCCGAAGGCCGTGTTCCCCGGGGGCGCCACGTTGAAGAGGAGCACGATGGCCGCGAGGGCCATGGCCAGGAAGATGCCCGCGCCGAGGTAGCGCGCGGTCCAGGTGCGGGTGTCGCGGCCGGAGGTGGCGGAGGGGCCGAGGAGCATGATGACGAAGAGGAAGAGGACGACGACCGCCCCCGCGTACACCATGATCTGGATCGCGGCCAGGAACTCCGCGGAGAGCATCAGGTACATGCCCGCGATGCCGACGATGGTCGAGAGCAGCCCCATCGCGCCGCGGATCGGGTTCTTGGCGGCGACCGTGACGACGCCGCCGACGAGCACCAGCAGCGTGGTGAGGCCGAAGAACGCGAACTCGAGCTGGTTCACGACGCCGCTCCTGCCGCGCCGGCGGAGCCGGGGGGCATGGGGGGTCTCCCCCCATCGTAAGGGCCGACGCCGCCGAGCGCGAGCTTGCGCGTGCCCGACTTGCCGCGGGTCTTGACGTACTGCTCGAGCTCCTTGCGGAACTTGAGGAGGAAGCCGAGCGCCGGCATGGCCGTGCCCTCGCCGAAGGCGCAGATGGTGTTGCCCATGATGTTGTCGGCGATCTCGCTGAGCCGGTCGAGGTCCTCGACGGTGGCCTCGCCCTTCACGAGCCGGTCGAGGATGCGGTAGAGCCACGCGCTCCCCTCACGGCAGGGCGTGCACTGCCCGCAGGACTCGTGGCGGTAGAAGCGCATCAGGTTGTGGAAGGCGAGCACCGGGTCGGCCTTGTCCGAGAGGACGATGGCGCAGCAGGTGCCGAGCATGGTGCCGAGCGCGCGGAACGTGTCGACGCCGAGCGGCACGTCGAGCACGCTCTTGCCGTGCCAGGGGTGGAGCGGCGACTTGTCGCTCGGCGCCTCGACAACCTCGTCCGCGCGCAGGATCGGGCAGGAGGAGCCGCCCGGGATCACGGCCATCAAGTCGCCCCCAGCGACGCCGCCGCCGACCTCGTAGATCAGGTCGCGCAGCGTCAGGCCGACGCACGCCTCGATCACGCGCGGGGTCTTCACGTGGCCGCTGACGCCGTAGAGGCGCGCGCCGCCGTCCTTGATGTTGTGCAGGTCACTGAGCTTGGAGAACGCCTCGCCGCCCATCTTCAGCACGGTGGGGACGATGGCGATCGTCTCCAGGTTGTTCACCGTGCTCGGCATGCCGAAGGCGCCCGCGTTGGCCGGGAACGGGGGCTTGAGCCGGGGCTCGCCGCGCTTGCCCTCGAGGGAGTTGAGCAGCGCCGTCTCCTCCCCGCAGATGTACGCGCCGGCGCCGGTGTGCACGACCACCTCGACCGGGTAGTCGATCCCGAAGGGCTTGGCCCCGAGGTAGCCCTTCGCCTTCGCCTCCGCGATGGCGCCCCAGAGCCTGTCTTTCGACAGGTGCAGCTCGTCCCGCACGTAGATGTAGGCGGTGTGCGCGCCGATGCCGAAGCAGCCGATGATGCAGCCCTCGACGACGGAGTGCGGGTTCCGCTCCATGATGGTGCGGTCCTTGAACGTGCCGGGCTCGCCCTCGTCGGCGTTGATGACGAGGTAGTGCGGCTTCTCCGGCTTGGGGGGCCAGGGCATGAAGCTCCACTTCACGCCCATCGGGAAGCCGGCGCCGCCGCGGCCGCGGATGTTGGCCGCCTTCATCTCGTCCACCAGGGCGGCGCGGTCCATCGAGAGGGCGCGGCGGGCCTCCAGGTAGCCCCCGTCGCGCTCGTAGACGGCGAGCGTGTGGCCCTGCGGCTCGTCGTAGTTCTTGGTCAGGTAGTTGGTCGGGCGCAGCATGGGGGAGCCTTCGCCGGGGCGGATCCCGATCCGGCCAGGCCGGCGGGGTCATGGGGTGTGAGCGCTAGTCCTCGAGCAGCCGGTCCAGGATCTTGTCCACCTCCGGCGGGGTGAGCCGCTCGTGGTAGTCGCGATCGACCTGCATCATCGGCGCACCGCCGCAGGCGGCGAGGCACTCGGCCGTGCGCAGGGTCACCTTGCCGTCGGCCGTGGTCTCGCCGGCGTGGACGCCGAGCCGCTTCTCGCAGTGGTGTAGCAGGCCGTCGGCGCCGTTCAGCGCGCAGCTCAGCGTGCGGCAGACCCAGACCTGGTGCTTGCCGACCGGCTGCTTGTTGAAGAGCGTGTAAAAGGTGGCGACCCCCTTCACGTGGGCGGCGGACAGGCCGAGCCGCGCGGCCACCCACTCCATCACCTCGTCCGACACCCAGCCGTTCTGCTCCTGGCAGAGGTGGAGGGCGGGGATGGTCGCGGCCATCGCGTTCGGGTACCGGGCGAGGATCTCTTCGAGCTTCTTCTCGCGCTCGGGTGTCAGGGCAAAGGGAGGCATGGGGGATGCTGAATCGGGGATGCGTGAATTGAGGGTGCAGATCGCGCCGGTCAGCCGGGCTCGCCTGAGCGTTTCTAGGGCACGCTTGCCCGCCTGGAATGCCGTCGATGCGGGCGGCCGCGAAGGCTCGGCTGGTCCGGGTACACCTCGGGCGCGGGCGGACGCTAGTGATCCACCCCGGGCGGTGTCAAGGCGGTCCTCCCACACGAGACTCCAGCGCGCCACACCGTACTGCCAGCAGCGACTTTCGCAGCGGCCCGCCGGCCCCGGCTTGCCGCGTCCGCACAGCGAAGGCCGGCCCGGGCTCAGCGCTTCCGCGCAGTGAACGCTGGCCCGGGCGCATCGGCCCCCCGAGCCGGCGCCGGAGAGCGTGCAGAGCGCCGCCGAACCGCGTCACGAGCGGCCGTGGGCGCGCAGCGTGCCCCGTGTCAGCTTGGAGCTTCTCGCTTGTAGAGGCGGCCGTCCTTCCAGTACCCTCGCGCCCACTTCGATAGGTGGAGACTGCGCTCGCGAGGTGGTTTCCAGGTGGGCTCGCGGGTCCACCTTTAGAGATGGCCAGCGATTGCTGGCGGAGGTGCTGCGTGTTCTGTCCGAACTGTGGGACGCAAAATTCGGAGACTGCGTCCACGTGCACGAAGTGCGGCTTCAACCTCAAGGGAGCCGCCGCGCCGAAGTTCAAGGGCACCATGCTCATGAACCAGTCGCCGGGCGCGCCTGGCCCGGGCGCCGCACCTGCCCCCGCGCCTGCTGGCCCGCGTCCGCCGCAGCCCGGCATGCCCCCCGTGCAGCCGATGAACCCCGGCCTCGCCGGTACGGTCGTCGGCGTTCCGCCGGCTGGCCTCGGCCCGTCGGCGTTCGGCGCGCCCGCGGCACCTCCCCCGCCTGCGGCCGCCTACGGCGCACCCCCTGCTGCGCCCGGCGGATACGGCGCACCTCCTGCTGCGCCCGGCGGTTACGGTGCTCCTCCTGCTGCGCCCGGCGGCTACGGCGCGCCTCCTGCTGCGCCCGGCGGCTACGGCGCGCCTCCTGCTGCGCCCGGCGGCTACGGCGCGCCTCCTGCTGCGCCCGGTGGCTACGGCGCGCCTCCTGCTGCGCCCGGCGGCTACGCTGCACCTCCGGGGCAGGGTGCATACTCGCCGCCTGGCCAACCCCAGGTCGGCGTCAACCCGCTCGGCGGCACCATGGCCATCGAGGCGATGCCCAACTTCGGGCCGACGCCCGGCGCGCCTCCCGGGCCTCCGGGCGGCTACGGCGCTCCTCCAGGCGGCCCCGCGCCCGGCGGTTACGGTGCGCCTCCAGGCGCACCGCAACCGGGCGCGTTTCCTCCGCCTGCCGGTGGTCCCCCGGGCGGCGGATTCGGTGCGCCCCCTCCGGATCAAGGCTTCGGCGGTCCGCCTCCCGGCGGAGCGCCTCCCGGCATGCAGCCCGGCGCTTACGGTGCGCCTCCGGGCGCGTACGCTCCGCCGCCCGGTGGCCAGCCCGGCTACGGCGGCCCTGCCGCCCCGGGGCAGGAGCTGGCGCAGGCCGGCGCGCAGTTCGGCGCGATGGCGGGCGGCGCGATGGCCGCAGGGCTCAACGCGCAGCCCGGGGCCAAGCCCAGCACGCGCAACCCGGTGACGACGCTGCTCATGTGCTGGGGCATCACGATCGCCGTGAACATCGTCCTGAGCATCGTCTTCGTCACGATCCTCCACCTCTACTTCATGAGCTCGCTGATCTCCCTCATCGGGTTCCTCGTCTACGGCTTCCTGGTAAGGCCGATGCTCTTCGAGACCCAGACGGCCTCGGGCAGCACCGACTTCAAGTGGTGGCTCCAGTTCATCCCGCTGGTGCAGATCTACTTCGACATCATCGTCATCCCGCAGCTCATCACGCAGGCGAAGACGAGCCGTGGCATCATCCAGCAGAAGCCTACGCGCGGCATCGTCTTCTACCTCTTCCTCTTCCCCTACGCCCTCGCGCTCGACCTCAACGACCTCGCGGGCTGACTCCAGGCAGGCGCCCGCCTCCCCCGCGCTCGGTCCGCGCGCCGCGCTGGGCCGCGCCCTCCGCGTCGCCGCGGTCGGCGCAGCCCTCGCCCTCTTTCCGCTCTTCAAAGTCCCGCTCTGCCCCTTCGCGGCCCTCACGGGCCACCCCTGCCCGGGCTGCGGGCTGACGCGGGCGACGCTCGCGCTGGCGCAGGGGGACGTGCACGACGCGATCGCGTTCCACCCGCTCTCCCCGATCGTCTCCCCGCTGGTGGTGGGCTGCGTCGCGTACGGGGTGCTCGTCTACGTGCGCTCCGGCCGCTGGCCCTCGCTGGAGGGCAAGGGCCGCGTCCTGATGACGGCGGGCATCGCGCTGTGGCTCTGCCTGCTCGGGGTGTGGATCGCGCGGTTCTTCGGCGCGTTCGGCGGGCCGGTGCCCGTGTGAGCCCCGAGAGAGGGCCGCGTCAGTAGACGGAGGGGCGGCGCTCGGCGTCGTGGGCGCGCTCGATCCGCCGGCGCGGACGCGCCCGGTCGAGGATCGTCGGGCTCACCGACAGGCGCGCGGCGTGGGCTCGCTCGATCTCGTCGCCGAGGAGGTCGAGCGCCTCGTCTTGCAGCGCGCGCTTCGCCTTCGGGAACATCCAGTCCTCTTCCACCAGCGCGTGGCGCTCGAAGAGCTGCTCCACCATCTTCAGCCGCGCGGCGAAGCGCACGTCGGTGGCGCGCGTGTGCAAGAGCTTCTCCGCGGAGAAGCGGAGCAGCGCGTGATCCTCGAAGGCCTCGTAGAGCCGGGACTCGGAACAGCCCACGCGCTCCACGAACGCGGCATAGAAGACGCTCTCCTCGACCCGCGAGTGCGCCTCGATCGCCCGCACGAGCTGCGCCACGCCCGCCGTGCGCCGCCCCGCCCCCTCCGCCGCGGCGATCGCCGCGAAGAGCCCTTGTAGATCCCGGTGCTGCTGCTCCAACAAATCGAGTGCGTCCATCCGTCCCCTCCCGCCCTGCCGCGGGGGTGTGCCGGGCGTCGCGGTGAGCAGCCCGTGCACGCCCGAAGGCAAGCGGGCATGGAGATGGCAAGGATCAGGCCGTCCGGCTTTGTCACGGACCTCACCCTGCCAGGAATTGCGGGAACGCGGCCGCGGAGCGCGGCCTAGGTCGCGACGGCCGCGAGAGGGCGGCGGCGCGAGGCCGGAGCGGTGCGCGGGCGGCGCGTCGAGCGGGGCGGGGCGGGCACCTCGTCGTCGGCCGAGGAGACCTGCTCGAGGGCCGCGCGCATCTCGCCGGCGCTGGCGAAGCGGGCGTCCGGGTGCTTGGCCAGGGCGCGGGCCAGGGCCGCCTCGAGCGCGGAGGGAGCGTTGCGCCGCACGCGCCGGAGCGGCACGGGGGCGGCGCGGACCACCGAGACGAGGACGTCGAGCTCGTCCTGACCGCGGAACGGGAGCCGCCCGGAGAAGGCGAAGTAGAGCAGCACGGCGACGGCGAAGAGGTCGCTCCGCTCGGTGATGGCGCGGCCCCGCGTCGCCTGCTCCGGCGCCATGAAGGAGAGCGTCCCGACGAGGGACCCGGGGCTGTCCGGCGTCACCCCGTCGCCCGCGTCCACGCCCGGCTCCTGCGCGAAGCCGAGATCGAGGATCACCGCCTGCCCCGAGGTCGTGACGAAGACGTTGCCGGGGGAGAGGTCGCGGTGGACCAGGCGCGCTCGGTGCAGCGCCTCGAGCCCTTCCAGGATTTGCCCGGCGAGGCGCAGCCCGCTCCCGACGGGCAGGGGCCCCTCCCCACGAACCAGCGCGCCGAGCGTGGCGCCCTCGAGCAGGTCCATTACGAAGAAGGGGCGCCCGTCGGGGAGGTGACCGGCGCCGATCGCAGAGACGACGTTGGGGTGGCAGAGCCGGAGCGCGTACGTCGCCTCGCGCTCGAAGCGCCGCACGATGCCCGCGTCGCCGGCGTGCCGCGCCTGGAGCACCTTCACCGCCAGGCGCCGCCCCGAGAGCGCCGAGCTCGACGCCTCGTGCACGACACCAATGCCCCCCTCCGCCACCGCGTGCTCGAGGCGCACGGGGAACACCGCGCCGAGCACGGTCGAGGCCTCGATCGTCGTGCCGACGAGCGAGTCGCTCTGGAAAGTGAAGGAGGCGCAGTCCATCGAAGCGCGTACCCCTATCAGGAGAATTCCGACGGAGTGTCTCCCGGATACACGCATCGGGGCAAGCCCTATGTATGCGAAAATCAGGCCGCGTTTGACCGAGGCGGACGCCGCACGTCGAGGGCGCACGCCGCCGGGCGATCGTGGCGAGCGTGGACGTTCGCTGCCAGCGAAGCGGTCCGCAGCGCCGGCCGGAACGCTTCGCGACTAGGTGGAAACTGTGCAGGAAGGTGCCAGCCGGAAAGGCTGGCGTGCCTGCTCAGAAAGAGCCGCCGACCGACACGCCGACCTGGCCCGGCCCGCCGGGGGCGACCCACATCCCGGTCTTTCCAGGTTTCGGCCCGCCCGCTGCCTGCGGCTTGTTGGCGGTGAGCTGCCAGGCGAGCCCGCCGGCCGCGGCAGCGACGCCGACGCCGAGCAGCCCCCAGCCCGCGCCCGCCTCCGTGCGGCCCGTGTTGCCTTGATCGACGGCGCTCTGGTCCATGCACATGCGCTTGCCGTTGCACTTCGCCGAGGCGCCCGAGATGGCGCCGTAGCCGACCGGCAGCAGGATCGCGCCCACGATGGCCAGCGCGCCGCCGCCGCCGACGACGAACCATGGCGTGTTGCCGTACGGGCGCGCGCCCTCCGGCGGCGCGGTGGAGGTGGGCACCGCGGTCGGCACCAGGGCCGCGCCCGCGTCGACCGCGGGCGGCGAGGCCGTGCTGGTGGCGGCGGCGCCGGCGTCGGGGATGCGGTTCTCGAGGTTGTGGATCCTCTCCTGGAGGACGGGGTTCAACCCGGTGCGCTTCTGGTAGGCGTAGAGCGTCGCCACCGCCGCCCGGAGGTCGCCCTCCTTCTCGTAGGCGTTGGCGATGTTGAGGAGCAGGTCGCTCGCGGTGCAGTCGAAGCCCAGCGCGTCGTTCCAGTACCGCACCGCCTTGTCGTAGTCGCCGCGTTCGTAGAACTGGGTCGCCGCCTTGTGGGCACCCTTGGCACCCTCGAGATCCTGCGGGGTCGGCTTCTTGTTGGGCGGGCACTCCGGAAAGGTAGGGACCGCCGGGTCGGCGGCGAGGGCGGCTCCCACGCACAGCGCGATAGCCGCGCCGATGCCGAACCGCCAAGACCGAAGCACACCCATCTGACCGATCCTCCTCGTGGGCAGCAAATGAGGTTCGCGCCCAGCATACTGACGCAAGGGCGCGTCGCGGAAGTATTTTCCCGGCCCTTCGGCGTCTTGGCTCACGCATGGAAACTACGCGGAAGGTACGCACGAGCGCCCGGGCTGTGGCGCCGCGGGCGCTTCTGCTACCCTCCCCCACCGTGATGCTCCCCGAGAAGAAGCAGATCCTCGTGGTCGACGACGAGGCGAACCTGCGCCGCGTGCTCGCCGCTCAGCTCGGCCGCGATGGATACGAGGTCCACACGGCCGAGGACGGCGAGGCGGGCCTCGCCTTCCTCAAGGAGCACCACATCGACATGGTGATCACCGACCTGCGCATGCCCAGGGTCGACGGGATGGAGCTGCTCCGCGCAGCGCTCCGCGACGATCCCTCGCGCCCCGTGGTCATGATCACCGCCCACGGCACCGTCGACACCGCCGTCGAGGCGCTCAAGACGGGCGCCTTCGACTACATCACCAAGCCCTTCGATCAGAACGAGGTCCGCGTCGTCGTCAAGAAGGCGCTCCGCACGCGCGACCTCGCCAGCGCGGACGCGTCGAGCCTCGTGTCCGGCTGGGGCCCCGGCCCCAACCGCGATACCCGAGACGTGATGCCGGCCGTCCCCACGCCGAAGGAGGCGCGCTACGGCATCATCGGCGAGAGCCCGAAGATCCTCGACGTGTACGACATCCTCCAGCGCGTCGCCGACACGCCCACCACCGTCCTCGTCACCGGCGAGAGCGGCACGGGCAAGGAGCTCGTCGCGCGGGCCCTGCACGAGAACTCGAGCCGCCGCGACAAGCCCTTCATCAAGGTCAACTGCGCCGCGATCCCGAAGGACCTGATGGAGTCCGAGCTCTTCGGCTACGAGCGCGGCGCGTTCACCGGCGCCGTCGCCTCCAAGCCCGGCCGCTTCGAGCTCGCCACGACCGGCACCCTCTTCCTCGACGAGATCGGCGAGATCCCGAACGAGATGCAGGTCAAGCTCCTGCGCGTCCTGCAGGAGAGCGAGTTCGAGCGCGTCGGCGGGATCAAGACCATCCACGTCGACGTCCGCCTCGTCGCCGCCACCAACCGCGACCTGAAGAAGGAGATCGCCTCCGGCTCCTTCCGCGAGGATCTCTACTACCGCCTCAACGTCGTCCCGATCGCGCTGCCCGCCCTGCGCGAGCGGCGCAGCGACATCCCCCACCTCTGCCGCTACTTCATCGCCAAGTTCAACGCGCGCCTCAAGAAGGGCGTCGAGGGCATCGAGCCCGAGGCGATGGAGCGGCTCGCCGCCTACGGCTGGCCCGGCAACATCCGGGAGCTGGAGAACGTGATCGAGCGCGCCGTCCTCTTCGCCGACGGCGCGCGCATCCGCCTCGACGACCTGGCGGAGGAGCTGCGCGGCGGCGCCCACGCGGCCGTGGGCGACGGCGCCTCCGCGCGCACGACGCCGCTCCCGTCCGTCGCAGTCCCGGCCGCGAGCGAGCCCGACGGCGAGGAGGGCGAGGAGGCCGCGGGCTCGGGCGAGGGCGACGGGCTCAAGGAGCAGGTGAAGGCGGCGATGAGCCGGCTCGAGCGCGACCTCATCGTCCGCGCGCTCAAGCAGACGCAGGGCAACGTCACGCACGCCGCGCGCCTGCTCAAGATCTCGCGCAAGGGCCTCCAGCTCAAGATGAAGGAGCTGAACCTGCGCGAGCGCGACCCGGAGTGATGCGGCGAGGATTGGCCCTCGCCCTTCTCTTACTCGCCGCGGGCTGCCACGCAGCGCACCGCGACGACGCCTCGCCCGGTGGCGACGCGGGCGACGCCGGGCCCCCGTGGGCCGCGCAGGCGGCGGAGCCCGAGCCCCGCCCGGGCATGGTGTGGATCCCGCCCGGCGTCCTCATCGCAGGCACGCCGGAGGGCGTGCTTCCACGCGTCGCCGACGAGGAGATGGCCGGCGCGCAGGTCGTGATGCACGGCTTCTACGTCGACGTCTTCCCGTACCCGGACGAGGCGGGCGCCATCCCGACCACCAACGTCACGCAGGCCGAGGCGCGGGACCTGTGCCAGGCGCAGGACAAGCGCCTCTGCACGGAGCTCGAGCTGGAGCGCGCGTGCAAGGGCCCGGCGAACACCGTCTACGAGTACGGCGACACCTACCGGCCCTCCGCCTGCGGCACGGCGGTGGCGCGCGCGCTGATCCCGAACGGCTTCAACACCGCCTGCACGAGCGCCTTCGGCGTCCACGACCTGCACGGCGGCGCCTGGTCGTGGACGTCGAGCCAGTGGAAGCGCGACCCTGCCAAGACCGGCCTCATCGCGGCGCGCGGCGGCAACGGCGCGCCCGGCGAACTGGTCGGCCGCTGCGCCAACGGCCGCGGCGTCCGCGGCGACGCCCGCCGCGAGGACGTGGGCGTGCGCTGCTGCGCGGGCGAGCCCAACACCTTCGAGGTCGTCCTCTCCGTGACGCGCGGCGAGCCCCTGCACTGGCAGGCGCCCGACGAGAAGATCGCGCCCGCGCTCATGAAGACCGTGCCGGAGGACGTCATCGCCGCCGGCGAGGGCGGGCGCGCGGAGGACCGCTTCAAGCTCGAGCGCCTCTGGGCCTGGCACCCGCTCGGGAACGAGGACCTGTGGATCGGCGGCGGCTGCGCCCGCCCTGGCCAGAAGGAGCGCGCCCGCTGCGGCGTCGTCGTCGCCCGCCTCAAATTCGACGCCGCGGTCTCGCTCGCGTGGGTCGCCTCCGAGTACTGGCAGCCCCAGATCGCCGAGGCCGACACGCCGCGCGAAATCTTCCTCCTCGGCGGAGACAAGAACGGCGCCTTCCGCCGCCGCGTCAGCTATGCGTGGGGGAAGGTCGACGTCGGCGAGAAGCAGCGCAAGAAGAAGCGCAAGGGCCACAAGGTGCCCACGTACTGACGCTCACGCCTTGCACATCTCGATCAGCATCGCCTCCAGCACCGCCTGCGCGGGCCTCCGCGAGCTTCTTCAGCGCGAGGTCCGTCTCGGCGAGCAGGCCGAGCCACGCCGGGAGCGTGCCCGGCGGGACGGCCTTCACGGTGCGGAGCGCGTCGTTGGCCTTGAAGGGCGGCATGCCAGCGCGCTGCGCCGCCTCGCGCGCGTCGGCGCCGGACTTGAGCGCCGACTCGAACTTCACGAGCTGCCGCACGCTCCACGCCACCGCGCCGAGCAGCCGGAGGCCGCCGTCGCGCGGATCGAAGACGTCCGCCAGGATCGCGAGCGCCCCCGCCGTGCTCCGCTTGCCGAGCGCGTCGAGCAGCTCCCACACCGAGCTCTGTCGAACGCGCGTCACGACCGCCGCCACCGCGTCCTCGCCGATCGGCGCGCCCTTCCCCACGTAGAGCGAGAGCCGCTCCACCGCGTCGTCGACGTAGCCGAGCTCGGGCCCCGCGATCTCGGCGAGCAGGTCGGCCACCTCGGGCGAGATCTCGTGGCCGCGATCGCGCGCCGCCTTCTGGATCCAGCGCGGCAGCGCCTCGCGCGAGAGCGGCTCGCACGAGACCAGGAACCCGGCCTTCTTCGCCGTCGTCACGAGCCGCCGCTGCCCGTGCAGCTTCGGCGCCACGAGCACCATCACCGTGGAGGGCGGCGGAATCCTTCGCGTAGTCGGCCAGCTCGTCGAGCGGGCTCGCCTCGGGCTTGCCCTTCTTCCCGGCGGCGGACGGCTTCTCCTCCTCCCCCTCCTTCTTCTCCCAGCGCTCGAGCCCGCGCACCATCACGAAGCGCCGCGGCGCCATCATCGGGAGCATCTTCGCCGCGCCGAGGATGGCGCCGATCTGCGCCTCGCCGGCCGTGAAGCGATCCTCGTTGAACCCCGGCACCCCGCCCTTGCCGGCCGCCTCGCGCAGCGCGGCGACGACACGGTCGACGAGCAGCCGCTCCTCGCCGAGCACGAGATAGAGCGGCCGCAGCTTCCCACCCGCGGCCTCCGCGATGGCTTCTTCAGGCGTCACGCCACAGGCATTGTGCGCGCTCGGCGTTCGCGTCAAGCTGCGCGGCCATGCAAGAGCGTGTGATCGTGATCACGGGCGCGAGCAGCGGCATCGGAGCCGCGCTGGCCGAGCAGGTGGGCAAGCAGGGGGCCTCAGTCGTGCTCGTCGCGCGGCGGGAGCGGGAGCTCGCCGAGGTGGCCGCTCGTTCGGGGGCAAACGCGCAGCCGATCGTCGCCGACGTGACGAAGCGCGAGGACGTGAAGCGCGCCCTCGACGCCGCTGTCGCCCGCTTCGGCCACGTCGACGTCTGGGTGAACAACGCCGGGCGCGGCATCTCGCGCATGACCTCGGAGCTGACGGACGAGGACATCGACGACATGATGCTCGTCAACGTCAAATCCGCGCTCTACGGCATGCAGGCCGTGCTCCCTCACTTCAAGGAGCGAAAGAAGGGCCACATCGTCAACGTCTCGTCGATGCTCGGCCGCATCCCCTTCGCCCACTTCCGCTCCGCGTACTGCGCCGCCAAGCACGCCTTGAACGCGCTCACCGCCAGCCTGCGGATGGAGCTTCGCGCGGAGTACCCCGGCATCGTCGTCTCCACCGTCTCCCCCGGCCTCGTCGCCACCGACTTCGGCAAGAGCTCCCGCCACGGTGGCATGGACTCGCGCACCATGCCCGGCGCCCAGTCCGCGGAGGAGGTCGCCGCCGTCATCGCCGACCTCATCGAGCACCCACGCGCCGACGTGTACACCCGCCCCGGCGCGCGCGAGAATATCGCCGCCTACTTCGCCGCCGAGGACATGGCTGCGGCCGAGGCGCAGTGGGCCTCCTTCTCCCCTCGCCCCCCGGCCCGCTGACATGGAACGATCCGCAGACGTCGTCATCGTCGGCGCCGGCCTCGCCGGCCTCACCGCCGCGCGCGAGCTCACGCGCAAGGGCGCGGACGTCCTGGTCCTCGAGGCGCGCGATCGCGTCGGGGGAAGGACCTGGAGCAAGGAATTCGGCGGGCAGTGGATCGACCTCGGGGGCCAGTGGATCGGCCCCGGCCAGCGGCGCATGGCGGCGCTCGCCCGCGAGCTGAATCTCGCCACGTTCCCAACGTGGTCGAAGGGCAAGAAGATCCTCGACGCCAACGGCAGGGTCTCGACCTACGCCGGCACGATCCCGGACCTCGACCCGCTCAAGCTCCTGCTCCTCCACCTCGGCCTCCGCCGCGCCGAGCAGCTCCGCGCCCTCGTCCCCGCCGCGGACCCGCTCCGCACACCGCGCGCCGCCGACCTCGACGCCACCACCGTCGCGACCTGGCAGCGCCGCCACATCCCGTCCAGCACCGTGCGCGACGTCTTCGACGTCGCCCTCCGCGTCATCTTCGGCGCCGAGGCCAGCGAGTTCTCCCTCCTCTACTTCCTCCACTACGCGAGCGCCGGCGGGGGCCTCATGCACCTCGTGGAGATCGAGAACGGCGCGCAGCAGGACAGGTTCACCCGCGGGGCGCAGAGCGTCTCGCTGGCGCTGTCCGCCGGGCTCGGCGATCGCCTGGTGCTGAGCACGCCCGCGCGCCGCGTGATCCAGGACGGCGCCGGCGTCACGGTCACGAGCGGCCCGCACACCTTCCGCGGCAAGTACCTGATCATCGCCATCCCCCCTTCCCTCGCGGGCCGCATCGTCTACGAACCGCTCCTCCCCGCCCGCCGCGACGCCCTCACCGCGCGCATGGCGATGGGCGCCACCATCAAGTGCATGGCCCTCTACGAGCGCCCCTTCTGGCGCGACCGCGGGCTGTCCGGCGAGGTCGCCTGCACCGGCAGCCCCGTCACCGTCGCCTTCGACAACAGCCCCGCAGACGGCAGCCACGGCAACCTCCTCGGCTTCATCGTCGGCCGCCCCGCGCGCGACTTCGCCGAGCTGCCCGCCGACGAGCGCAAGCGCGCGGCGATCGCCGCCTTCACCCGCTTCTTCGGGCCCGAGGCTTCGCGCCCGGTGGACTACGTCGAGCAGGACTGGTCGACCGAGGAATGGACGCGCGGCTGCCCGACGAGCACGATGGGCCCGGGGACGATGACGCTCTACGGCCCGGCGCTGCGCGCGCCGGTCGGGAGGGTTCACTGGGCGGGGACGGAGACCGCGGTCGAGTACTGCGGGTACATGGAGGGGGCCGTCGAGTCCGGGGAGCGGGCGGCCACGGAGGTCGGGGCCCGGCTCTGAGCGGGCGCGGTCAGCGCGCCTTGCCCAGCACCTCGGCGCTCCACTGCCCGACCTCCGCGCCGATGGCGCGGACGCGGACGCGGACCGACGCGCCGGGTGGGAGGCCGGTGATCGTGATCGTGACGTTCTTCGTCGGGATCCCGTCGCCGGGCCCCCAGTCCGGCGCCGTCGCGCCCGGCGCGAGCGGCGTCGCCGGCTCGACCTTGTACTGGACGAGGAACGCCCCGGCCCCGTGCGGGCGCGTCCACACCACGTCCAGCGACCCCGAGACCGCGCCCTCGCCGGTCTCGACGTCCGTCACGATGTCCGCGGGTCCGTCGTTCCGTGGCGCGCGCGGCGCCGCCTGCTGGACACCGAGGCTGCTCAGCACCGAGGGATCGTTCCCCGCCACCTTGGCGGCCTTGGTGGCGTAATCGCCGATGGCCGTGTCGAGCACGCCGTCGGCCACGAACGTGTCGTCCTCGTTCTTCAAGAGCGCCGCGAGCAGCGCGGGCCGCGCGCCGACGAGGCCCTGGATGCTCGTGATCGCCGTCTTGAGCGACCCGGCCTCGTTGGCGAGCTGCGCCCCCTCGGCGCTCGTCGCCTGCGCCGCGACGTACTGGTTCGCCAGCGCGACCCGGGCGTTCCGGTTCATCCCGCTGGTGCCCTTCTTCGGACGGACGTTCTGCGGGGGCTTCTTCTTCTGTTTCGGCGGCTTCGGCGCCGCGGACTTCTTGAGGCGCATGGTAACTTCTCCTTGCCGGCATCCTTCTCCGGGCTTGTCAAGATCCAAAGCAAGAGGGGGGCCATCCCCGTCCGGTGCGGAAAGCGGGGGATTCGTGGGCTCCGGTCCGATCCGTGTGGGAATCCTTCCGGATCGCTGGGAAGTGTTCCCGGATCCATCTGCAAGCGCGGCGTGCCATCGCGGCGGTGGGCCTCCCGTCGCGAAGGCGACCCTCTCCTTCGTCATGGCGCGTCGACTTTCGCGAAAGAGACCTCTCCTTCGTCATGGCGCGTCGACTTTCGCGAAGGCGACCCTCTCCTTCGTCATGGCGCGTCGACTTTCGCGAAGGCGACCCTCTCCTTCGTCATGGCGCATCGACGTTCGCGAAGGCGACCCGCTCCTTCGCGATGGCGCCGTTCCCATCGCGAAGGCGACCCGCTCCTTCGCGATGGCGCCGTTCCCACCGCGAAGGCGACCCGCTCCTTCGCGATGGCGCGCGCAGCTTCGCGAAGTCACGACGGATTTTGCGAATACGGCGGGTGCCACGTGCAGGGAATGGGGAACCTGCGGGGCGCCGGGAACGTGCGAAGGGCGGGAGGGCGTAGCCTCCTGCCGTGGTCATGGTAGCCTTCTGGGGCATGAAAGCAGCAGCATCTTCGGCCCTCGATCGCGTCCTCACCCCGGTTGGGCGTTGCCTCACGCCGGAGGTGGCGCGCGCGCTGGTCGGCCTGCGCGCCGACGAGGAGATGCAGGCGCGGCTGGAGGATCTCGCCGACAAGTCGACGGAAGGGGCCCTCACGCCCACGGAGCGCGAGGAGTACGAGACGTACGTGTCCGCGCTCGATTTCGTCGCCGTGCTGCAGGCGAAGGCCCGCGCCGTGCTGACGAACGGCTCCGCCGCCTGATGGATCGGAGGACCCGCGACCTCGTGCGGGCGCGGGCCGCGCGGCGCTGCGAGTATTGCCGGCTGGCGCAGGATCTGGTGCCGCTGGCGGCATTCCACGTGGAGCACATCGTGCCGCGGCAGCACGGCGGCGGCGACGAGCCCGAGAACCTGGCCCTCGCCTGCTTCCACTGCAACCTGCACAAGGGGCCGAACCTCGCCGGGATCGATCCCGAGACGGGCCACGTCGCAATCCTGTTCAACCCACGCTGCCAGGTCTGGAGCGAACACTTCTACGTGAGGGGTGCCGTCATCGTGGGCTCGACGCACACGGGGCGGGCCACGGTGCACCTGTTCGACATGAACGCACCGGCACGGCTCGAGCTGCGCACCGAGCTCGGGATACGGCGCAGCGGAGGGTGGCCGCCTACTCCTCCCTCCGCACCCCCCTCTTGAAATACCCCTTGCTCGTCGCGGAGAACCCAACCTCCGCGAGCACCCTCCCGAGCTCCGCCCCCTCGGCCGTAACGCCGTCGATCTTCTCCACGAGCAGCGTCTTCCGCCGCCCGGACTCCACGATCCCCGCGAGCGCCCTGGCCAGCGCCTCGGCCGCGTGCCCTCGATCCGGCTCCTCCGCGGGAAGGAACGTCACGAGGTCTCGCTCCGATCTTCCGAGATAACCGATCACCGCCCCGTCCCGCAGCACCACGTACGCCCCCGCCGCGCGCTGCGCCCTCCCCGCTTTCCCCTCCTCGTCTCCCGGCCACGCCAGCGCGGCCCCGTACGGATTCGCCGGGTCCGTCGCCGCGAGCACCAGCACACGCGCCTCTGCGGGCGCCTCGCGCACGGCGCGCAGGCGGTCGTCGGCGCCCGGGAGCGCGAACTGCGTGGCGCCGAGGCCGGCCACGAAGTACCCGCGCCTCACCTTCCCGGCCTCCTCCATGGCCTTGAGCACCTCGTACACCGCCGAGAACCCGCCCTGCACACCCTCGGCTGCCGCCGCCTCGCGCGTGAGCACGCCGTACCGCTCCAGCAGCGTCCGCGCGAGCGCGGCCCGCCGCTCCGTCTCGCTGGGCGCCCGCCGCGATCGACCGACCAGCGACCATCGCCCCTCGCTCCCCGGCGGCCCCGCGCGCCGCCCGCCGAAGGACATCCCGCGCAGCCCGAGGCGCCGCTCCCTCCCCTTCTTCTCGGCCGCCGCGCCGTGCAACAGCCCGCGCAGCGGTGCCAGCGTGTCGTTGGTGACCTCGCCGGCCCAGACCATCTCCCAGAGCGCGGCGAGGACGTCGTGGGAGAAGGCGCCGGTCTCGGCGAGGAGGTCGGAGAAGAAGAGGGCGCCACGCTTTTCGAAGAGGTCGCGGAGCTTGGCCGCGAGGGCGCTCTCGGCCTGGCGCGCGGCGGGCGCGAGGAACGGGAGCTGATCGGGGAGGTAGAGGGCGATGCGGCCGTCCCTGGGGCCGAGGGGTTCGAGGCCGATCCAGGCGACCTCGCCCATGGCGCAGAGGCGGTCGACGTCGCCGGCGAGGTAGCCCTTCACGCGGGCGGGGAGGATGTCGGTCTCGAGGACGGAGGCCGGGATGGGCGCGCCCTGGAGCTGCTCGACGACGGTGAGCAGGGCGTCGGGGCCGCTGCGCGGGCGGTGGAGGCCGTGCCACTCGGCGAGGAAGCGGCCGAGCGCGGCGGGCTCCACGGGCTCGACCTCCTTGCGGAGCCTGGCGAGCGATCGCCGCTTGAGCTGCCGCAGCACCTCCGCGTCGCACCACTCGCGCGCGCGAACGCCCGGCGAGATCTCGCCCTCGACCACGCGCCCCGCCGCGGCGAGGCGCTCCAGGGCGGCGCGCACCGGCGCAGGGCCGAGGCCGAAGCGGGCGGCGATCGTGTCGAGGAGGAAGGGGCCGTGGGTGCGGGCGTAGCGGGAGACGAGGTTGCCGAGCGGGTCGGCGACCGGCTCGAGGAGGGCGGCCGGGATCTGGCGGGGAGCTTGGCGCGGAGGGCGTCGCGGTAGCGGGCGGCGTCCTCGGCGGCGGCGTAGCGACGCTCGCCGGCGATCTTCAGAGGGAGGATGCGGTGCGCGGACGCGGAGCTCGGCGATCCAGCCGGCGGCGGCCTCGGGCGGCGTGCAGCGGGCGGCGATCTCGGGCTCGGCCAGATCGCCGAGGGAGAGGAGGAGATCGTGGAGAGCGTCGGCGTGCGCGACGGGGCGGTGGCCGTCCGTGCGCTGGAGGCTCTTCTCCAGGTCGGCGATGGCGGAGGCGTCGAGCAGCTCGCGCAGCTCGGCCTCACCGAGCAGCTCCCTGAGCTGCGTCGGGTCCACGCTCAGGGCGTGGGCGCGGCGCTCGGCGAGCGGGGCGTCGCCGTCGTAGAGGAAGTTGCCGACGTAGGAGAACATCAGCGAAGCGGCGAACGGCGACGGGATGCGCGAGTCGACCGTGACGACGCGCACGGTGCGCGACGTGATCTGGCGGAGCAGGTCCGTGAGGCCGGGAAGGTCGAAGACGTCGCGGAGGCACTCGCGGTACGTCTCGAGGAGGAGCGGGAACGACCCGTAGCGCGACGCGACGGCGAGCAGGTCGGCGGCCTTCTTGCGGGTCGCCCAGAGCGGGGAGCGCTGGCCGGGGTGGCGGCGTGGGAGGAGGAGCGCGCGGCCGGCGTTCTCGCGAAAGCGCGCGGCGAAGACGGCGGAGCCACCGAGGCTCTGGACGACGAGGTCCTCGAATCGTGTCGGGGTCCGGGAAGAAGGCGGAGACGTCGGGCGGGTCGTCGGTGCCCGGGAGGCGGAAGACGATGCCGTCGTCGGACCAGATGCCCTCGATGTCCTGGTCGCTGGCCTCGCGCAGGCGCGAGAGGACCGCCGTACACCACGGCGCGTGAACGCGCGATCCAAAGGGCGAGAGGATGCAGACGCGGTAGTCGCCAATCTCGTCGCGGTAGCGCTCGACCACCAGCGTCTGGTCGCTCGGGACCTCGCCGGTCGCGGCCGCCTGCTCGCGCAGGTACGCGAGCAGGTTCTCGGCGGAGGGCGCGTCGAGGCCGTGCTGCTCGCGGAGGCGCTGCATCGCGGTGTCGTGCGGCGCGGCGAGCAGCGTGCGGGCGAGGGCGCCGATGGCGCGGCCCAGCTCCGGCGGGCGGCCGGGGCGGTCGCCGCGCCAGAACGGCATCTTGCCGGGCTCGCCGGGCGCCGGCGCGACGAGCACGCGGTCGTGGGTGATCTCGGTGATGCGCCACGACGAGGCGCCGAGGAGGAAGACGTCGCCGACGCGGGACTCGAACACCATCTCCTCGTCCAGCTCGCCGACGCGCCGGCTCTTCGCCTCCGCGTCCTGCAGGTAGACGCCGTAGAGGCCGCGGTCGGGGATGGTGCCGCCGTTGATCACGGCGATGCGCTTGGCCCCTTCGCGCGCGGAGAGGCGGCCGCTCTCGCGATCCCACGTGAGCCGCGGGCGCAGCTCGGCGAACTCGTCCGAGGGGTAGCGGCCGGAGAGCATGTCGAGGACGCCCTCGAAGGAGGCGCGGGGAAGGTCGGCGAAGGGGGCGGCGCGGCGGACGAGCGTGTAGAGGGCGTCCGCTGTGGTGGGGCCCATGCCGACCTCGGCGACGATCTGCTGCGCGAGGACGTCGAGCGGGTTCTTCGGGTAGAAGGTCTCCTCGACCTTGCCCTCCACCATCCGCGCGGTCGACGCCGCCGCCGCGAGGAGGTCGCCGCGGTACTTGGGGAAGACGATGCCCCGCGAGACGGCGCCGACGGAGTGGCCGGCGCGGCCGATGCGCTGGAGGCCGGAGGCGACCGAGGGGGGCGCCTCGATCTGCACGACGAGGTCGACGGCGCCGACGTCGATGCCGAGCTCCAGCGAGCTGGTGGCGACGATGGCGGGCAGCTCGCCGCGCTTGAGGCGGTCCTCGATGGCGAGGCGGGTGTCCTTGGAGATCGAGCCGTGGTGGGCGAGGGCGATCTCTTCGCCGGCGGTGTCGTTGAGGGCGGCGGCGAGGCGCTCGGCGAGGCGGCGGCTGTTGGCGAAGATCATGGTCGAGCGGTGGGCGCGGATCAGCTCGACGAGGCGCGGGTGGATGGAGGGCCAGATGGAGGGCCCCGCTCCCGTTCCCGTTCCCGCTCCCGTTCCCGTTCCCGTTCCCGCTCCCGTTCCCCTTCCCCTTCCCGCTCCCGCTCCCGTTCCCGCTCCCGCTCCCGCTCCCGCTCCCGTTCCCGTTCCCGCTCCCGTTCCCGTTCCCGAACGTCTCCGGAATCTCGGGAACGGGAGCGGGATGGGGAACGGGAACGGGAGGTTGCGCCATCGCCGGGCTCGGCATCTCGACGCGGAGGTCCCATGCTTTGGTGGCGCCGGCGTCGACGATGGTGACCGGCCTGGGCGTGAAGGTGCCGCCGCCGCCCGGGCCGATGTCGCCGCCGCCGAGCAGGCGGGCGACCTCGTTCGAGCGGGCGCTGCGTGGCCGAGAGGCCGATGCGCTGGAGCGGGGGGGCGCCGCGCGGGCGGAGGGCTTCGAGGCGCTCGAGGGAGAGGAAGAGGTGGGCGCCGCGCTTGGTGGGGACGAGGGAGTGGATCTCGTCGACGATGACGGTCTCGACGGAGGCGAGCGAGGCGCGCGCCCCCGACGTGAGGACGAGGTAAAGCGACTCGGGGGTGGTGATGAGGATGTCGGGCGGGGATTTGCCCATGCGGGCGCGCTCGCCCGCGGGGGTGTCGCCGGACCGGACCGAGACCGTTGGGACACGAAAGGATGCGCCGGCGGCCTCCGCGAACTTTGCGATGCCGGCGATGGGAACGCGCAGATTTTTCTCGACGTCCGCGGCGAGGGCCTTGAGGGGCGAGACGTAGAGGACGCGGCAGCGCTCCCGCCGGTCCGGCTCCGGCGAGAACATGAGCCGGTCGATGGCCGCGAGGAAGGCCGCGAGCGTCTTGCCGGAGCCCGTGGGCGCGAACAGGAGCGTGGAGGCGCCCGCCACGATGGGCGGAAAACCTTTCGCCTGCGCGGCCGTCGCGCCACGGAAGCTCGCTTCGAACCAGGCGCGCACCGGGGCATGAAAGGGGGCGAGCGGGGCAGTGGGGCCGTGCACGGCGGAACTATAGCGGGGGCCTCCTTCGTGCTACAGGCATCGGAACCGAGCCGGCATGCTGCGATCCCCCCTGCTCCCCATCTTCCTGGTGGTCTTCGTCGACGTCATGGGTCTGACGTTGATGCTGCCGCTGCTGCCGCTCTACGCAGAGCACTTCGGCGCCGGCGCGCAGATGGCGACGACGCTGATCTCCAGCTACGCCGCCTGCCAGCTCATCTCGGGGCCCATCCTCGGCCGCATGTCCGACCGCATCGGCCGCAAGACGGTGCTGCTGATGAGCCAGGCGGGCACCTTCCTCGCGTTCCTCCTGATCGGGAGCGCGGGCATCCTCAGCACCGCCGTGGCCGGGCACTTCGCGAGCGGCGCGGCGGCGGCCACGCTCGCGATGCACCTGGGGCTCGTGCTCCTCTTCATCGGGCGGATGATCGACGGGATGACGGCGGGCAACCTGAGCATCGCCCAGGCGTACATCAGCGACGTCACCAGGCCCGAGAACCGCACGCGCGCCTTCGCGCTCATCGGCATCGCCTTCGGGAGCGGCTTCCTCTTCGGCCCGATGATCTCGGGCGAGCTCAGCGACGCCTTCAAGACCGCCGAGGGCCCCTCCTACGCCGCCCCTGCGTACCTCGCCGCCGCGCTCTCGCTCCTGTCGATCGTGCTCTCGGCGACGATCCTCCCCGGCCAGGCCGAGCTCGAGAAGATCAAGCTCACGCACGTCGGCGACGCGGGCCCCGCGCCGCCCGCCGGCCAGCGCACGCTCGCCTTCCGCCAGTTCCTCGTGCGGCCCCTGCCGCGGCTCCGGCTGCTCCAGTTCTTCGCGTTCACGACCTCGTTCGCCGTGATCACGGGCGGCCTCGCGCTCTTCGTCGAGCGGAAGTTCGGCGCCGAGCCCCGCCAGATCGGCTGGGTGTACGGCGTCTCCGGGTTCGTCGGCGCGATGATCCAGGGCGGCGGCATCCGCCCGATGGTGAAGAAGCTCGGCGAGGCGCGGCTCGCGCGCATCGGGTTCCTGTCGATGGTCGTCTCCTACCCGCTCCTCGGCGTCGTCCACCTCGGCGGCGGGGCCCCGACGACGGCGAACTGGGCGGCGCTCCTCTTCGTCGTGAGCATCGGGAGCTTCGGCGTGGCGGTGATCCGGCCCTGCTTGACGACGCTCCTGACCAAGAGCGTGGGCCGGCACGAGCAGGGCGCGGCGCTCGGGACGAACCAGTCGTTCTCCAGCATCTCGCAGATCATCGGCCCGGGCGTGGCGGGCTTCCTGATCGAGCACAGGTGGTTCGGCTGGTACGGCGTGGCCGCGGCGGCGGTGGCGTGCGTGGGCGTGCTCCTCTCGTTCCAGCCGGAGCCGGGGGTCGAGCCCCCGCTCGCAGACTCCGCCTGACGGCGGCCCCCGGGCCCGCGCGCCGGGCATCGTACCGGCATGCGGGCCTACACCATCCTCGCCCTCGCCATGCTCGCGGGCTGTTCTTGCGCCCACGCCGAACGCCCGGGCCAGCAATCGCACGAGGACGTCGGCGCACGCGTGCTCGACAGGCCGGCCGGGGCGCCGCACGCCGAACCCCCGGATCAGTGCAACGCCGCGTGCGCCGCCGCCGCGTCCCAGACGTGCGAGAAGCTGGCGGCGGGCTGCAAGTACGACCCGACGAGCTGGGTCCACGTCGGGAAGCACACGCTCCGCTGCCGCGCGGCGTGCGCCGCGAGCTGCCTCGGGCCCGAGACGGGCATCCCGATGTGCGTCGAGCAGTGCTCCGCGGAGGGGACGATGCCCGCGGGCCTGGCCTCGCCGCGGTGAGCGACCGGCGAGCGAAAGAAACGCGCCCGCAGTAGGATGCGCGGCGATGCCGCCCGCCCGCCCGCTGCTGCTCGCCATGGCCGCGCTCGCCTGCTCCTTCGCCTGCGAGCGGGCGCCGGAGCCCTCGCGCTCGGACACGCCCTCGCGCACGCCCGCCGCTTCGGCGTCGCACGCGCCCGAGCCGCAGATCCCGCCGATCACCCGCAGCCCGGCGCCGCCGCGGATCGTCGCCATCGGCGACCTGCACGGCGACCTCGACGCCACGCGCGCGGTGCTGAAGCTGGCCGGCGCGATCGACGACAAGGACCACTGGGCCGGCAAGGACCTGATGGTGGTGCAGACGGGCGATCAGCTCGACCGCGGCGACGGGGAGCACGCCATCCTGGATTCTGCTCGATCGGCTCGCCGAGGAGGCGAAGGCGGCGCGCGGGGCCGTGCTGGTGCTCGACGGGAACCACGAGGTGATGAACGTCTCGCTGGACTTCCGCTACGTGACGCCGCACGGCTTCGCCGACTTCGAGGCCGTCCCCGGGGCCGACACCAACCCGCGGCTCGCCACGCTCCCGGCCGCGGACCGGGCGCGCGGCTCCGAGTTCTTGCCGGGCGGGCCGATGGCGAAGCGCCTGGCGAAGCGGCCGATCGTCGCCGTCGTCGGGGACACGGTGTTCGTGCACGGCGGCGTGCTGCCGAAGCACGTGCGCTACGGGCTCGACCGGATGAACCGCGAGGTGAGCGCGTGGATGGAAGGGGCGGCGCCGTCGCCTCCGTCGATCGTGACGGCGGAGGACGGGCCCATCTGGACGCGGCTCTACTCGGCGGCGCCGGGCGAGAGCGATTGCAAGGTGCTGCGGGAGGCGCTGGCGCTGATCGGCGCGAAGCGCATGGTCGTCGGCCACACGGTGCAGCGCGGAGGGATCAACGCGGCGTGCGGGGGGCAGGTGTGGCGGATCGACGTTGGGCTGTCGAAGGTGTACGGGGGCAAGCCCGAGGTGCTGGAGATCGACGGAGACCAGGTGCGGCCGATCGGCGCCAAGTAGGTCAGGCCGCTTCGGGCAGGATGAGCGTCGAGTCGCCGAACTCGTGCGCCAGGTAGCCGGCGCCCTCCGCGTGGGCGTGCGCGCGCGCGAGGACCTCGTGCGGCGCGAACGCTTCGAGCAGGCGGAAGTGGCTCGCCTCCGGCTCGTGCATCCCGGAGAGGATGCCGTCCACCACCTGGAGGTGGTAACCCGCGTGGATCACGAGGTCCGTCACGCCGTCGCCCGCGACCACCTCTCCGTCGTGCAGCGCGGCGCAGCCCTCGATGGGAGACGTTAACCCCGGTCGGGCAATGCGTTGGACGGCGCGCCAACGGTTTGGAGAGCTGCTAACGTGCGGGCCATGGACGGCGAGAAGATCGCGGCACAGCTCGCGAAGAACGTGAAGCAGCTCCGCGAGGCGCGCGGGATGACGCAGCACCAGATGGCGAAGCTCGCGGGCGTGCCGCGGGCGACGTGGGGGCACCTGGAGTCGGGCGACGCGAACCCGACGCTCGGCGTCCTGCACCGCGCCGCGATGGCGCTCCAGGTCTCGATCGAGGAGCTGATCTCGGCGCCGCGCGCCGCGTGCAGCCACTATCCCAAGGGCACGCTCCCCACGCGAACGCCGGGCCAGGCGCTCGTGCGCAAGCTGCTCCCCGACCCCATCCCGGGGATGGAGATCGACCGCATCGAGGTGGCACCCGGCGGGCGGATGACGGGCGTGCCCCACACGCCTGGGACGCGAGAGTACCTGACGTGCGAGGCAGGAGAGATCCTGCTCGTGGTCTCGGGCGAGCGCTTCCGGCTCGAGCCCGGGGACGTGGCCGTCTTTCGCGGCGATCAGCGGCACTCGTACAACAACCCGGGCCAGCGTCCGGCGGTCGGCTATTCCGTGGTGGTGCTCGCGCGCGTGCCTTGAGAGCGTGATAGAACGATCGGGTGCCTTGCGCCCGCGCCACGTGCTGCGCTCTCGCCTTGCTGCTGCTCGCGCCGGCCGCCCGGGCTGAGCCCACGGTAGAGGACACGCCGCCGACGGCCACGACGCCCGCGACGACGCCGCCCGCGGGGCAGGGGCACGAGGGCGGCTCCTACGTGGCGGCGGGCGTGGCGTTCGGGCTCGCGGCGGCGGCGCTCGGCGTGGGCGCCGTGACCGGCGGCATCTCGCTGTCCGACGCCGGGACCATCAAGGCGAGCTGCCATGCCGGCGTCTGCCCGACGAGCGAGGTCGGCCCGGCAAGCACGGCGAAGACCCTCGGCGATGCCTCCACCGCCTCGCTCATCGTCGGAGCCGCGGCCGCCCTGACCGGCGTCGTCTTCCTGGTGGTGCTGCCCGGGCCCACGGCTCCCAAGAGCAGCGCCACGCGCACCGGCCCGACGTGGATCGCGGGCGTCGGGCCGGGCCGGCTCACGCTCGGGGCGAGGTTCTGATGCGCGGGCGAACCGCGTTCGTCGTCGCCATCACCGGCCTCGCCACCGCGTGGGTCTCGGCTTCGTGCAACGAGGTCACGGGGCTTAGCGGGCTCGATTTCGGGAACGGCGGGAGCGGGGGCAAGGTCGCCACCGCGTCGAGCACGTCGTCGACCCACGCGAGCAGCAGCACCACCACCACGGGCATGGCGGGCGCGAGCAGCAGCGCGGGCACGGGAGGCGCGAGCGCCAGCACCGGCGGCAGCAGCAGCAGCAGCAGCAGCACCACCGCGGGTGGCACCGGCGGCGCGTCGAGCGGCCCGCCGACGGCCGCGGATCTGCTCGCGCTCACGACGACGTGCACCGTGGTGTCGAAGGCCAATTACAAGAACGACATCGACCCGATGACGGCCGACATCTCCGTCTGCGGGCTCGAGGATGCGGTCTTCTGGACGTCCGGGATGTCCATCGACTGCGACGGCGCCTCGCACACGTCGACCCAGTGCCCCTCCACGTCGGGGAGCACGGCCGCCACCGACTCGACGGGCAAAGCGCTCAGCTCGGTGGACCTACCCTTCGTCGTGCTCCCCGCGAACTCGGGCTGCACCCCCGTCCCGTGGGACTACTTCACGGCGGGTCTCCAGTACGGCAGCGTCGTCGCCGTCATCTACAACGGCCAGGTGAGCTACGGCGTCTTCGGCGACACGGGCGGGTGCGACACCATCGGCAGCGCGTCGTACGCGATGGCGCAGAGCCTGGGCATCCCGCCGGGGCCGACGAACCCCGGGGCGGAGAACTCGGTCACGTACATCGCCTTCACCGGCGCCGGGGCGGTCGCTTCGCCGATCGAGGACCACGCGACTGCCGTGAGCCTGGGGCAGAAGCTCGCCACGATGCTCGTGGCGAACAACTGACGCGGGCGCGGAGCCCGGGGACCACGACGCAGCGGTGCGAGTGGAGGACGGGCGGGTCGCTCACGAACGCTTGCGAGTGTACCTGTGCTTGACCCCGACGGGGAACCAGGCCGGATCGCCGGCAGGCGCGAGCGTCACGTCGGGCGCGCGCCGCCCCTCGGGGACGTAGGCCCTGAACTCGCTGTTGAGCCGGCAGAGCTGCTCCTCGATCGCGCGCGCCAGAGCCCCCCGCCGGGCCTCGCTCGGGCCCTCGCCGGGCGCGAGCTCGACCACGACGCAGAGCCGCTCGTCCTGGTCCGAGTCGCTCCGGACCTCCATCACGAACTTGCCGGTGACCCAGTCCTTGATGCCCGGCTGCTCCAGGCCCACCGTCACGTTCTCGGGGAAGACGTTGGCGCCGGAGAACGAGACGGTGAAGTCGGACCGGCCGAAGACGTAGACGAAGGGCAGCTCGCGCGCGCCGCCCCTCGGGAGGAGAGGGAGCGGATCGAAGCCGAAGCGCGCGCACGCGGCGAGCATCTCGCCGTGCTGGACGACGCCACCCGTGTCGAGGATACCGTAGCGGACGAGGGGGATCCCGTTGTCTCCGGTGAAGAGCAGCGCGCCGTCGATGCACTCGAAGAAGCGGCTCATCGGGTCGTACTGGACCAGCGTGGGGAGGCGGTCCTGGCCGAAGATGGCGCGCGCGGCGTCGGGGCGGGAGGCGAGGAAGCGGCGGATGGCGATGCTGAGCGGGGTCTCGTTGCCGAGCACGCCGGCGTCGGCGGTGCCATAGAGCGAGGCGAAGTCGTAGATCGGGTCGGTCGACCCGATGCGCTCTGCCACGAGCGCGCGCCACTCCTCGCTGAAGACCTCGCCCGCCGTCACGATGCGCACGCGGAGATCCGCCCAGGAGACGCCGCGGGCGCGGCCGGTGTCGACGACGTCCTTGAGGAAGGGCGGGTAGCCGAGGAGGACGACCTGATCGAAGGACGGGCCGAGCTTGGTGACGACGCGGAAGATCTCCTCCTTGTTGTTGCCCGGGGTGATCACCGTGATCGGGTAGCCCTTCTCTGCGACGTGGCGACAGCAGCTCGCCGTGAACATGCCGCCGACCCACGTACCGAGCGCGAAGCAGACCACGGCGAGCGTGCGCCGCTCTTGCGCGGTGAAGCTGTCGCGGAGGACCTGCTCGAAGCGCGTCGCGATGCCGAGCTCGTCCGTCACGAAGCGCGGCCAGAAGGTGGGCTCGCCGGTGGACCCGGAGGAGACGGCGATCATGTCGCACGAGGAGAGGGAGCCACCCCTGCAGAGATCGGCGAGCGGGTGGCGGAGGAGATAGCTCTGCTTCGTGACGGGCGGGACGCGGAGGAAGTCGTCGAAGGTGCGCACGGCGTTCGGATCCACGCCATGCTCGACCAGGAAGCGGCCGTACGCGGGCACCGTGGCGGCGACGCGGTGGAAGTGCGCCACCGCCGCCGCGCGCGGATCGTCGCGCAGATGGCGGCCGAGCACCTCGTCGAGCGGCGTGCTCGCGAAGGCGGCGATCGCCGCCGACACCCGGCTCCCCTGGTCCGCTTGCATCGACACCCTCCCTCCCTCAGGACGGGAGGAGGCTCGGCCAGCTCCTCGGCGGCTTGAAGCGCCGCGTCGGCGCGGGCCCGTCGAGCACCTCCTCCAGCGCCTCGAGCCGCCCGCCCGGCAGCAGCTTGCCCCCGAGCGCCTCGCGAATCATCACAATCCGGGCCGGGTCGAGCCCCATCGCCCTCGCCGCCGCGACGTCGACGAGCGCCGGGTCGAACCCTCCGACGAGGAGCCCGGCGTCCACCGGCGTCGCGCCGAGCGGCCCCTCCCCTTCCCCCGCCACGATGCCGTCCACGATCGTCAGGTAGCGCCGCTGCGGCGTGTCGCGCAGCCTGCCCTCCCGGTCGGCGAAGAAGAGGATCTTGTTCAGGTCGAGGATCGTCCGCCACAGCGTGCGGTTGCCCTCCCAGCTCCCGTCGATGACCTTGGGCGGGCCCCCGACACGCGCGGCGCGCGCGATGAGGGAATGGTCGCCCGGGAGCGGGAAGCGGCTGAACTTGTTCTCCAGGCGATCGGCCAGCGACTGCCCGCGGTCGTACTCGTCGCCGCCGCGCGACGGGTCGCCGGCCGTGAAGTGGGGCAGCCAGTACTTCTCGTTGGTCAGGCCGATGACGCTCTTCAGCGAGAGGGTGACCGCCGTCTTCTTGTGCGTCTTGAGCTTGGGGAGGTTGATGACGACGTCGGCGTCGAGCACCGTGCCCGGCGCCGAGTACTCGTGGCGGCCGCCGGTGTGGTGCTCCACCGGCGTCTCGTAGTGGCTGCGGTGGAAGCGCAGATCGCGGCCGGGCGGGGCGTCGGGATCGAAGAAGCGGCTCTGCTCCGCGAGGTCGACGGTGCGGTAGCCGCGCGGGTCGCCGGCGAGGCGCCGGCGGACGAGGAGGCCGAGGTTGTAGGATCGGCCGCCGCGGCGGACGTCGTCGAGGGCGAGGTAGGGCGCGACGCGGAAGTAGCGCATGTCGACGAAGCCGACGTCGTGGCCCTGCCGCCGCAGGTGGTCGATGACCGCGTAGATGCCGAGGGGGCCGGCGACCTTCTCGATCTCGCAGCCCTCCACCGGCGTGTCGACGACGCGCACGCGCCCGCGCGGGCCCGCGGCGCGGAGCGCGTAGTCGAGCACGGGCCGCAGGAGGGAGCCGTGCGTGCTCGAGGCGGCGAGCTTCTGCCCCGTGATCTTCTCGTGCAGGTTCTTGGACGAGACGAGGTTGGGCTTGATGATCACCCGGTCGCCGGGCGCGATGGAGATCGCCGAGCGGGTTCCACTCCGGCGTGCCGGCGCGGGCGCGGTCGAGGCCCAGGCCCTTGAACATCGCCTCCACGGCCTCGTAGACCGGGCTCGGCGCGTCGTAGGGCGCCTCGTCGGCGTAGCGCAGGCCGGGGCGGTGGACGACGACGACGCGACCGCCTTGCATCAGCGCCCCGCGTGGCCGTTGGTGAGGATCTGCGCCGGCGCCGCCTTCTGGAAATCGACCCCGAGCTTCGACACGCTCGCGAGGCGCTTGCCCGTGCGCACCATCGCCACCTCGTCCACGAACTCGACGTCGATCTTCATCTTCTCGCCGAGGTACTCGCGGAAGGTGGCGAGCACCTCCGCCAGCACGTCGTCCGAGTAGCGCCCGCCCTTGACCACGCGGAAGGTGATGGCGTCGCGCGCCTCCTGCACCACCTGGAACTTCTTGATCGCGTAGTCGAACTCCTTCAGGTAGTGCGCGAAGAAGGTGCCCGGCAGGTAGCGCCCGCCTTCGCCCTGGATGATCGACTGCACGCGCCCCTCGATGGCGCCGAGGCGGGGCGCGCCCCGTCCGCACGTGCACCGCGCCGTCTGATCCATGGCCTCGGCGAGGTCGCCGATCCGGTAGCGGATGAAGGGCATGCAGAAGTTGTTCAGATCGGTGATGACGACCTCGCCCACCTCGCCGGGGGCGGCGGGCCTGCCGTCGCGCAGCACCTCGACGATGTAGGCCTCGGCCACCACGTGGTGGCCCGCGTGCGCGTCGCACTCGTAGGCGATGCCGGAGAACTCGCGGCTCCCGTACTTGTCGAAGACGCGGCAGCCGAACGCCTCCTCGATGAGCCTCCGGCTCGGGAGCGGCAGGGTCTGCGCGCTCGACATGATCGCCCTGGGACGCACGTCGATGCGGCCGGTGGCCTTGATGTACCGGGCGATGAAATCGAGCGCCTCGGCGTAGCCGTCCATGAGCACGGGCTGCGCCGAGCCGATGACGTCGAATCATCCGGGCCAGGTTCTCGTCCGAGAGCTCGAAGACGGGGATGAAGGTGCGGTTCGACAGGAGCGCGTCGGCGCGCTCCATCGCGACCTGCTTCTTGTCCATGCCCAGCGTCTGGTGCCAGAGGCGCACCGTCGGGTCGCCGAAGCGGTAGCCCGTCCACTCCTGCGCGCGCAGGGTCGCCGCCCAGCGCATCTCGAGCTGGGCGCGGTCGGCGTAGCAGACGAAGGGCTCGCCGGTGGAGCCGCTGGTCGTGATCTTGAGGACCTGCGACTTGTCGTGGTTCTCCGACATGATGTCGAAGTAGAGGTGATGGCGGATGTCCGCCTTCGTGAGCATCGGGAGCTTGTGGAGGTCCGCCTGCCCGCGGATGTCCTCCGGCCGGAGCTTGAGCTCCTGCATCTTGCGCCGGTAGTAGGGCACGTTCCGGTACGCGTGGCGGACGAGGCGCCGGAGCTTCTCGTCCTCGAGGCTCGCGCGTCTCTCCGGCGTCGAGCCACTGCGTCTTCTGCAGCGTCTCGAAGTAGCGCTCGACGTCACGCGTGATCATCCAGTGCGTGGCGTCGAACGCCGCCATGTACGCGCGGAGGCGGAGCGCGGAGGCCGGGCTCCGCGGCGTCGTCGGGTCGGCGACGGGGTGGCGGCGGAGGAACTGGTTGGCCGGGTCCGGCGGCGGGGGCGAGACGCGGTACTCGAGCGCGGCGACGGCGACGTCGGCGAACGCCTTGGCCGAGGCCTTGAGGGCGTTGGCCCCCTCGAGGAAGCTCACCCCCTGCCGGCGCTGCTCGAAGAGCGTCTCGATCTGCTTGTACGAGTAGCCCTTGGCGTGCGCCGCCACCATGATGAACGACTGCCAGTAGAAGTAGCTGCCGCGGTACGTGCAGAGGTCCTCGAAGACCTCGCGCGCGCACATGACGAAGCCGCTCTTGTTGTCGTGGAGGTCCATCGAGAAGACGCCGTTGAGCAGCGCGTTCAGGCCCCGGCTGAGGTGGAAGCGCTGGTCCCTCGCCCTCCCCACGGCGCTGCGCCAGCCTTGCGCCACGTCGACGGAGTGCTCGTAGAGCTCGCGCCGCAGGCGGAGCAAATCCTCCGGCTGGTACTGCAGGTCGGCGTCGATCGTGGCCACCAGCTTCCCACGCGCGGCGCGCGCCCCGCTCTTCCACGCCTCGGCGATGCCCCGGTTCCTCGGATGGAAGACGCCGGTGACGTGACCAGGGTGAGCATCCATGAGCCCTCGGATCACCTCCGCCGTGCGATCCTTGGATCCGTCGTCCACGAGCACGATCTCCCCGACGAAGCCGCCCACGTCGAACGTGTGAAGGAGGCGCGACACGAGCTCCGGCAGGTTGAGCTCCTCGTTCAGACAGGGGACGATGACCGAGAGCCGACGGCCTCTTCTTGGGTCGGGGAAGCGCTGGAATCCATGAGCGTGATGCCTTGTGCTCCAACCTCGGGGCCACGTCAAACGCGCCCGTGGGGCGCTCCCGTGTGCCCTAGGGCAGCCCCGCAGCGGAGGCTGCCACGCTTGATGGCCGATGGCTGGCCCACTAGTCTCCAGGAATGGAACGGCGCTTTTCGTACCGAAACTGGCTTTTCTTGCTCGCGGTCGCCCTCGCGAGCGGCGTGACGCTGGGCGCCTGCGGCTCGAAGGGGACCTCGAGCACGTCCTCCTCCTCCGCCGGCACCGGCGGCAAGACGGGCGCCGGCGGGACGGCGAGCACGGCGTCGAGCATGGGCGGCGCGGGGGGCTCGACGGGGAATTTCGTGGGCCCCTCCAGCACCGGCAGCAACATGCAGAGCTTCGACGTCCAGCCGAGCGCTCTGAAGACCCTCACCGTCACCGTGGGCCAGACCACCCCCACCGTGCAGTACGAGGCGACCGAGAACGGCAGCCCCACGAGCGTGACCTGGAGCGTCGACCAGGGCTCGATCGGGACCATCCCGACCGGGCCGTCGAGCTCGGCGAAGTTCTCGCCGACGGGCACCACCGGCGGGCTGGTCAACGTCATCGCCTCCCGCAACGGCAAGACGATCCAGCGCCAGGTCTTCATCAAGCTCGTCGCCCCGGCGCAGAACGGCTACAACTCCAGTAACCCCGCCGAGCAGGCGCAGTACGCGGATCCGAACGCCTCGGACCTCAACAAGGAGCTCGACCAGGGGGGCGGCATCGGCGGCGTCGGCGGAGAGGGCCTCGGCCCCGCGTACGGCAACTTCCCGAGCACGACCATGCCGGCGGCGATGGGGCTCCAGTTCCTGTACCCGTACGACAAGACCGTCTGGCCTCGCGGCATGCTCGCGCCGCTCCTGATGTGGCAGTGGGCGCCCGGCGACGCCGACGCGATCCAGATCAGCCTCGCGACCACCAGCGGATCCTTCTCGTGGACGGGCACGTTCGGCCGGCCCGCCGTGATCGGGGCGCCGGGCTCGCCCGTCACCACGTTCACCCGCCACCCGATCCCCGAGGACGTGTGGGACATGGCCACCAACACCGCGGGCGGCCCGACGCCGAACAACATGCCCGACCAGCTCACGGTGAGCCTCACGGTCGCCAAGGGCGGCGTGGCCTACGGGCCCATCACCGAGACGTGGAACGTGGCCCCCGCCCACCTGGCGGGCACGGTCTACTACAACTCGTACGGCACCGCGCTGGTGCAGAACTCGACCGACCGTGCGTGGGTAGCCAACGGCACGGGGCCACAGTACGGCGCGGCGATCCTCGCGATCAAGGGCGGGGCCACGGCGCCCGTGGTCGCTGCCGGCAGCAACACGCCCGGCGACTTCAGCGGCAACGGCTGCCGCGTCTGCCACGTGGTCTCGATGGACGGGAGCACCCTCATCGCGGTCCACGGCAACGACTACCAGACCACCTCGCGCTACGACCTGAAGAACAACGACGCGGAGACGGTGGACACCGGCTATAACGGCCTCTTCGACTGGTCCGGCCTCTACCCGGACGCCACCATGGCGCTCAACAACGTCGCGGGCATGGGCGACTCGAACATCCCCGGGACCAGCCAGCTCTACGCCTTCCCGCCGACGTCGAACACGCCGCTCACCGTCAACGGCATCCCCGCCAACCTGCGCGCGGGCACCCCTGCGTTCTCGCCCGACGGCAAGCACGTCGCGTTCAACTTCCTGGGCGGGACGATCGGCACCGCGACCGGCAACGGCCACCAGCTCGTGGTGCTCGACTTCGACAAGGCGACCATGTCGTTCTCGAACCTGCGCACGCTCGCGACCACGACGGGAGCGCCGGACGGGGCCCCGGCCGCCGGGTTCCCCTCGTTCTTCCCGACGAACAACGCCGTCGCATTCCATTATCAGGTCCAGGGGGCGTCGCAGGGCGTGCACGCGTTCGATACCTGGTACGGCGCGCAAGCGCAAATCTGGTGGTCGGATCTTCCAACCGGGACCGCGACCGTCCTCTCGACGCTCAACGGGCTCGACGGCACCACGTCCTACCTGCCGACGAACGGCAACCACCCCGACGATACGGTCCTCAACTACGAGCCCACCGTCAACCCCATCGTCTCCGGCGGCTATGCCTGGGTCGTCTTCACCAGCCGGCGCATGTACGGCAACCTGGCCACACAGGACCCGACGCTCAGCGATCCTCGCAAGGCGAACTACACTTACACGGATTACAACCAGGTGACGTGCAAGAAGCTCTGGGTCGCCGCGATCGACATCGGCAGCATCCAGAACGGCACGTTCATGGAGGGCAACATGCCGGGCAGCGACCCGAGCCACCCCGCCTTCTACCTCGGCGGGCAGGAGCTCGCGGCCGGCAACTCGCGCGGCTTCTGGGTGCTCGACGCCTGCAAGGCCGACGGCCAGTCCTGCATGACGGGCGACCAGTGCTGCAACGGCTTCTGCGAGCCCCTGGGCGACGGCGGCAGCCTCGTCTGCGGCATGCCGACCGGCAACACCTGCTCCGGGATCCAGGAGAAGTGCACGACCTCGGCCGACTGCTGCGACACGACGAACCTCTGCATCAACGGCTTCTGCTCGCTCGGCCAGCCGCCGACGTGATCTTCACCGCACCACGCCTTGCCGGCGTGGTCGGCCTCGCGGCAGAACACGAACCTCGGTCCCGTTCTTGCGCGGGACGCGCTAGATTCGGCCCATGACGGAGCACGAGACAGGAGAAGGCCTCGCGTCCGCGCCGGCGGAGATGCAGCTCGACTTCGACGCGTGGGCGGACCTCTCCGCGCGCCTCATGGGGCTCGACCTGGAGGCCCGGCTCGACCTCCTCGACGAGGCGCAGGTAGACGTCCGGGATTGGTCGCGATGGGAGGAGCAGTACGTGCTCGCCATCGCCGACGACATCGCCCAGGGCCGGATGGACCGGGCGCAGCGCTACGCGCTCGGGTGCGCTGCGGAGATGGAGCGGCGCAGCCAGGCCAAAGCCGCGCCGCCGCCCGCGGAGGAGCCGGTCGCCCCGAAGGCGGAGCCTCCCCAGAACGAGCCAGCCCCGCCCCCTGCCGTTCCTGCTCCCGCCGAGCAGACGCCGACCTACCTGCGCCAGGACCTCGCGCGACCTCTTCGCCCGCAAGTCGTCACTCCACCTCGGGAGCTCGTGGCGACCGCCATGGCGTTCGAGCTGCCGACCGCGTTCCGAAACGGCTCGCTCCCGTTCAAGAAGACGGACACGCCTTCGAGCCTGGCAACGTCGACCGAGCCGAAGCACCCGCCTACGGCCCCGGGCGGGGACGCGCAGCGCCTCGGCGGGACGCAGACCGTCGACGCCGCCGCGCTCCTTCAGGCCGCTCTCCCGTTCGGGGGCACTCCATCCCCCCAGCCACGTTTGCCCGAGTTCCCGCGCATGCCACTTCCGAACTATGCCTCGTTGCACGCGGAGCTCGCCGCGTTCCCCCAGCGGGCACCCGAGATCCGGAGCAAGTACGGCATCGCGAACGAGACCGTGCAGGCCGCGCTCGATTCGAGACTGGCAGGCGCGCTTCGACGCGTACCCCGAGACGAAGGCCGAGTGGCAGCGGCTCGTGGCGCAGTGGCAAGCGTGGCTCGCGGGGCAGGCACGTTGAGCACGCCCGCCCTCGAACGCGCTGCGGGCAGCGGACCAGAGCCCGAGGAGCGGGAAGCGAAGCGCGACTTGCTCGACGAAATCGAAGCTCCGGTCGCTTCGGCGGCGGTCACGCTGACGTCGGGCCGGCGCTACGACCTCCAGGCAGGCGCCGAAGCCGACCGCCTGGTCATCCGCGGGCGCGGCGGGGACGTCGTGCTGCGCATCGAGGTCACGGACGCGGGGCCCGTGCTCTCCTTCGCGGGCGCGAGCATCGACCTCGAAGCGACGCGGAGGGTGCGCGTGACCGCGGAGGAGGTGAGCATCGAGGCGAAGGGCGACCTCGCGCTCGCCGCAGGCGGCTCGCTGCGCGAGACGGTCGCAGGGGACCACCACACGCGGGTGGGCGGCGCCGAGCGCGTGGAGGCGGCGGCCGTCGAGGTGCAGGCCAACGAAGGCGCGGTGGGTGTGCGCGCGATGGGGCGGATCGCGCTCGACGGGGAGCACGTGGGATTGAACGACGATCCGCTGCCGCGCCCGTTCGGGTGGTCGAAGATCGCCGACGACGAGGAGACCGGGTAGCGCTCAGCGCGCCCAGACGACGGTGTCGCGCACCTTCTCGATGACCTCCTCGGGGTAGGGCATCGCGACGGGCAGCACGCCGGCCCAGGTGAGCGTCACTCGGTCGAGGTCCGGCTCGACGAGCACCATCTGCAGCAGCGGAGACAGCTCGCGGGGGGCGACGCCGGGGGGCTCCAGCACGAGCTTGGGGCGATCGTCGGGGAGGTCGAACTCGAGCAGCTCGTGACGCGCGTGCACGTTCCAGAGGCTCACGCGCTCGGCGCCTTCGAGGCGGCAGACGGCGAGGCCGGCGGGGGCCGCGTTCAGCATGCGGGGGTTGCCGAGGTTGCGCGGGTCGAAGGGCCTCTCCAGGTCCTCGCGCAGGATGGCGCCGGTGGACAGCTCGTGGACGGGGCGCTGGGGAGTGTCGAAGGCAGGAGGGATGAAGAACGCCGCGCGCGGGAAGGTGAAGACGTCGATCGGCTCGTAGCACGCTGCGATGGGCCGATCGATCCAGTCGGCCGTCGTCGCCGAGAGGAGGCGATCCGGCGTGACGGGATCCGTCGGGTCCTCCAGGTTGGGCGCGATAGTGCCGTCGAGGCGCTCGCGGTCGATGTCGAGCGCATACCCGCGGCCGGCGGCGTTGCGCGGATACGTGACCTTGGGCTCGAGGGGCGCGAGCTCGCGGCGGCCACCGAGGGACGCGCGGCGCTCGTCCTTCTCGAAGAGGCGCTCCGCGTGCTGGTCGCGACCGCCGTACGCGTGGTCCCAGAGGAGCGGCATCGCGGTGAACGGAGACGGCGACGAGAACGAGAGGCCCGCGGCCGTGGCGGCGATCCGTCGATCGCCCACGGCCCGCACCGCCTTGCGCGCAGCCCCCACACGCGCGCCCGTCTCCACGACGGGCACCGGGCCGCGCAGCGAGCGGGCCGACCCGCGCACCAGCACGTCCGTCAACAGCTTGCCTGCCGCCGTCCCCCCTGCCTCCTCGACGAGGCGCTCCCCGGCGCCCTCGTTCGACGATGCCACGTACGTGGGCGTGGGGCTCACCGGGACGGCGTTGGGGAGCGGCGAGGCGCGGCGGCCCGGCGCGATGCGGTACGCGCGGGCGACGACGATCGCGAGGCAGGCGCCGCCGCGGGGGAGCTGGGTCGAGAGGACGAGGGCCATGGGGTCACTGGAGGAGGGGGGAGGGGGAATCGGCGAGCCTTTGGACCCTGGGTGCGATCCACTTGTTGAAGGCCCAGACGATGGGGTCTGCCCACGGAACGGCAAACGACGCCAGCCAGTTGAGGACGGTCCGCACCAGGGCGCTGCTCAGGTAGCCCAACATTTTCCGAGCCGCTTCTTCGAGGTCGCTAGCGAGCTTTCCCCACAGCTTTCCCAATCCCTTTCCGAGGAGCCGCCCGAAGAGCATCCGCCAAGCCGCGCCGAGGATTGCCGCGATGATGTCCCCCAGCGTGGGGGTCGTCCTGACACTGTTGAGATTGATGTCGATGGAGGGCACGGGCACCTCGCTACAATCGACGTTGTAACCCGTGAAGCCATCGATCTCGGTCAGGAGAGGCAGCCCTTCGCCCGTGACTTCATGGACCGCGAGTGGCGGCTGGGAGCTGCTCGTCGCGATGACGGCCACGATCCAGACAAGCTCCAAAGGATGCGGAGGAAGCGGCGTGACAGGGATGTGCTCGACGTCCATCATGGCCCAACCGCTTCGAAACACCGGGTTCCCGTCGGTGGTCACGGTCCTCGCGATGCGCCATTCCCTCGAGTGGTCCTTGTGCCTGGCCCCGACGATGTGTGGCTGTTCGGGCGTGGGGACTGGCACGCCTTCGGGCCCCAGCGCGATGAAGACGTGGAAGTCGACGCCCGCGAAGCCACCCGACGTGTTGAGGAAGTTGGCGCTCATGCTGCTCCTTTCCGAGCATCCGCGACGCGAACCCACGACGGTGCACGGCGCGGGTCGTAGTGGAAGGAGTGATCATAGACCACGCGTGCGGCGCGCTGCTCGGCGTCGACGTGCATGGCACGAAGCCGCGGGCGGAGGGCGGTCTCCGCCTTGGTCCCGGGCGCGCGCACCGTGACGGCCGCGGGCGAGGGCGGCACGAGGAAGCGCAGGGGGCTCCCTCGCAGACCGTGGAGCTCGATCGGCGTGCCCTCCGGGACGTCGTCGAAGATGAGCCAGGGCGGCGCGTAGTGCCGCATGCGCAGGGTGAGGGGCAGCGCTTGCTCCGGCGCCGGCTGCTGCGCCAGCGCCGCGGCCTCGACCTTCATCCTCCACGCGCTGAGGTCGGGGCACGGCGTGAAGCCCGCGGGCTCGGGCTGGTCGTTCCAGCAGCGCACGAGCTGATCGGGGCGCTCGATGCTGGGCAGGGGCGAGCCCACGGCCGCGCGCTCGTCCGGGTAGAACCCGACGCCGTGCGCGTTGAGGGGGTAGCCCACGCGCATGCCCGGATGGGGGAGGTCGGTGCCGGGGAGCAGGCCGGGCGGCAGGTCGTACGCGCCCCCGAAGGCTCGCGCGAAGCTCAGCTCCACGCGATCGAAGCGGGCAGCCGCCGTCGCCTCGATCGCGCCGCCCAGGCGACGCTCCCAGCGGCGCTCGCCGAACACGATGAGCCGGCGCTCCGCCGCGCCGACGCGGAAGCGCACCGGGCACACGAACGGCGCCGCGGCGGGGCCTACCGCCGTTCCGGCGGCCGTCACCGAGACGCCCTCCCAGAGGGCGAGGCGCGTGACGTCGGGGGGGTCGTGCTCGCTCGGAGGCGGCGGCTCGGCCAGGGGAGCGAGGCTGCCGTCCTCGATCCGTAGCACCTGCGACACGACGACCGCGGCGACCGCGATCTCGTCGGAGACGTGGCCGCGGGCCAGCGTGACGTCGAGGGAGGTGGTGTTGCGAACGAACATGGGTCGCTTGTCTGGTGGCTCCGGGGGGTGGCGTCAGGTGTAGAAGTCCCGGATCAAGACATCCTGTGGGGAGGAGGTGGGCACCACGAGCTCCGGCGTCTCGCCGATGAGTGCATACTCCTTCCTCTTGTATACATGGCGATACTGGTACGCCCTTCCGGCGTACCAGTATTCGAACTCCACATTGAACTCTACATCGCCCTCCGTCCCCAGTTTCAGGTGGTAGGAGCGAATCACCCGCGAGGGAACGACGACGACGCACGTCGCCAGAAGGCTTCGCAGCGTTCGCAGCCGCAAGGCAACGACGTACATGTAGGCGAGGAACCAGAGGCAAACTGGGGTACAGGCGATCGATACGAGCATCCACGGTTGCGCGTGACCCTTGGTCAGGTGCTCATCGGTGATCGAGGCAAGGGAAAAGCCGACGAACATGAAGAGCACCGCGCCCGGCACAGCCCCGCGTGCGTCGAAGGCGAGCACCTTCCGCGTGACGGGCTCGAGCCGCACCTGCCCCTGGGACGGCGCGCGGGGGATCGCATCGCGAGGGGAAGCGGGCCGGTCGATGCGATCGGCGACCCACTCGACCAGCGGGGCGAGCCTGGCGATCAGCTTGCCGTCCGCGTAGCGCGCGATCGCCGCACGCGCGTCGAGCCGCGCGGGGTCAAAGCGGTCCACGGCCTGGCTCCATCGAGGCTGGCATGGTCAGGTGTAGAAGTCCCGGATCAATGCGTTCCCCGGGGAGGAGGTGCACACCAGGAGGCTCCGGTGTGTCGCAGATGAGCGCCTGCTCTCTCAGGCTGTACGTTACCTTGTACTGGTACGCCGTTCCGGCGTACGAGTATTCGAACGTCATGCTCAGGCCGTCCCCATCCCACCGGTCGTCGGTCATCCGCGACGGGACGACGACGCACGTCGCGAGCAGGCGTCGCAGCGTTCGCAGCCGCAGGGCCATCCCATAGACGCAAATGATGAACCCGACGCAAACCATGACGCATCGGATGGAGACGAGCACCCAGGTCTGCGCGCGATCCGTGGTCAGCGGTGTGTATTCGCCGCTTGCCTCGGGCCAGACGACGAGCAGAACGACAAGTGCCACGCCAGCCAGCCACACCTTCGGCGAATCGTCGAACGCGAGCACCTTCCGCGTGACGGGCTCGAGCCGCACCTGCCCCTGGGACGGCGCGCGGGGGATCGCATCGCGAGGGGAAGCGGGCCGGTCGATGCGATCGGCGACCCACTCGACCAGCGGGGCGAGCCTGGCGATCAGCTTGCCGTCCGCGTAGCGTGCGATCGCCTCGCGCGCGTCGAGCCGCACAGGATCAAAGCGGTCCACAGCCTGGCTCCATTGGTTCTGGCACGGTCAGGTGTAGAAGTCCCGGATCAACACTTCCGTGGGCATTTGCGTGTCGACCAGGAGCTCGGGCGCGGAGCCGATCAAGCCCGATGGCTGCAACCACAACGAGACGTAGGACGTGTACAGAACCCCGCCGTAGAGATACTCGACCCTCACCGCCGCCCAGGTCCCCAGATCGTCGAGGTTCTGGGACGTGGTGGCGAGGACCCTTGCCGTGACCACGACGCACCGCGCGAGCACCTGTCGGAGGCGGTGAAGGCGGTGGCCCATGGCGAGCACGCAGCCGATCACCATAACGCAGACCATGAACGACATCCTGACGAATTGCGTCAGCGTCAGATCGTTGATCCCGCCCGTCTCGATGTAGCTCTGGGCCAAGCCGTTGAGCCCCCAGTCCTCGACGATCAGCCCACCGACGAAGATGCCCGCGATCACGATTGGCAACTTGATCTTGTAATCGAACAGCAGGACCTTGCGCGTCACGGGCCGAAGGCGCACCGCTCCCGGGAACGGCGGCGCGCGCCAGATCGGATCGTCCCGGACACCAGCCCGGCGATCGAGCAAGTCGGCGATCCACTCCACTGGCGGCGCGAGCTTGGCGAGCCAGCTGCGCTTCACGCGCGCATCGATCCACTCCCGCCGCGTGTGGCTCGGCACCTCCAGCGCGCTCATCGCCGCACCTCACCGGTTCCGTTCACGTCGTCGAGGGAGGTCGGGGGTCGCACGAACATGCTCGTCTCCGTGGCGGGCTCAGACGCAGAGGTCCCGGAACAACACCTGGGTGGGCATCTCCGTGTCGACCAGGATCTCGGGCGCGGAGCCGAGGAGGCGCTGATCCGCTGCCCAGCAGGAGATCTTGGACCTGTAGAGCTCCCCGTCGTGGGTGTACTCGAGGTGGACCCACATGGGCTGGCCTGCGGATCCGCTCCAGCCCGCCGCACCCTCCGTGGCGACGATCCTCGCCGTGACCACGACGCACCGGGCGAGCACACGTCGGCACCAGCACACCCGCCTGGCCAAGACGAGCGTGAACCCGAAGAACCATACGATGCCGACGAAGAGGAACATGCCCAAGGGGAGCACTCCACGCAGACCGCGTAGCCGGATGGCCTCTTCGAGCGCGTGGACAAGAGCCCAGACCATGGGGAACACAAAGACGAGGATGCTCGTCGTTGTCCCCCACGTCCTGCCCAGATCGAAGGCCAGGACCTTGCGCGTCGTGGGCCGGAAGAGGCCCACGGCACCGGCGGGAGGCGGTGCGCGCAGGCTCGGATCTTCGTTCCGGATGCCCGCCCGGCGATCGAGCCGAGCGGCGATGCGCTCCAGGATTGGATCCCGGATGCCCGCCCGCCAATCGAGCAAGTCGGCCATCCACTCCACGAGCGGCGCAAGCTTGGCGAACCGGCTGCGCTTCACGTACGCATCGATCCACTCACGCCGTGTCTGGCTCGGGACCTCCAGCACGCTCACCGCCGCACCTCACCCGTTCCAGTGGATGACGGGCGCCTTGCCGCTGATGTCCCCGCCCGCCGTCAGGAGCATGGGCCCGCCGCTCTTGACCATGACCACCGACCCTGCGCTCACGACGGCGAGCCCTCCGATGAGCGCCATCGAGGCCCCGGCGCCGTTGTTGAGCACGATCATGCCCGGGGACATCGAGAGCACGCAGCCGCCGACCTTCACCACGAACATCGCCGACTCGTCGAAGGTCGTCACCACCGACTTGAACTCGTGCGCCGCGCCCGCCTCCGAGACGTAGCTCCCCTTCGTCTTCACGTTGTAGTCCGCGCCGATGAAGACGTCGCGTTTGCCCCCTACGTTGAGCGTGCTCCCGACGCCCACCTGCACGTTGTGCCACCCGACGACGTGGTGATCGTCGTTCACCCCGACCTCCGTGTTCCGGAAGCCGGTCACGGTGTGGTGCTCGTTCACGATGATGTTGGTCGTCCGGCAGTTCCCCACCATGACCGTCTCGGAGCCGTAGATCGTGTGCGTGCGATCTCCCTGGACCGTGTTCGTCTGGTCGTGGCCCACCGAGTTCGACTGGTCCCCGCCCACGCTCGTCGAGTGGCTCGCGAGCACCGTCTCGTTCAGGTTCCGCTGCGCGTGGAGGTAGATCTCCTCCTGCTTCGCCTTGTCCTCGAAGCGGATCTCGTTGAACCCGTCGACCTCCTTCTTCTCCTGCGCGCTCTGGCTCTTGATCGTGCTCTTCGTCGGCTCCTGGGACGGGTCGTACGGCGGGGTGTTCTGCGCGTTGTAGACGCGGCCGACGATGATCGGGCGGTCCGGGTCGCCCTGGAGGAAGGCGACGATCACCTCGTGCCCCACGCGCGGGATGTGGAGCGCGCCGTAGCCCTGGCCCGCCCAGTAGTGCGAGACGCGGACCCAGTCGGAGCTCGGCGTGCCGTTGGCCAGGTCCTCGCGCTGGTCCCACGGGAAGCGGATCCTGACGCGGGAGAGCTTGTCGGCGTTGATCTTCGGCCGATCCTCGTCGGAGCTGCCGGTCTCCTCGGCCGTGACGAAGGCGGTCTGCACCCCGTTGATCGTCGGCTTCTGCGTGCTCGTCGCGGGGCTGAAGGGCACCTGGTCGGAGAGGGCCTGGAAGCGGTTGTCGTAGCCCGGCGTGGGGGAGCCGGTGTTCTGTGAGAAGCCGAACGGCTCCTCGTCCAGCATGGTGCCCTGGGGCGCCGCCTCGGTCGCGAACGTCTCGGACCGCACCGCGAGCAGCTTCTGATCCGGGCTCGCCCCGTCGGCGTCGTGGACGGTGAAGAGGTGGCCGGGCTCCAGTGTGCGCAGCGTGCTCGTCCCCTCGCGCAGCGAGCGCTCGACCATGTGCCGCTGCATGCGGACCTTCGCGGTGTGGAGCCCCGGCGTGTCCTGGACCAGCTCCTCGGCCGCCGGATACTCGTAGTGCCCGTTCTTCTCGGGGTCGCCCGCGTCGTCCGCCGAGCTGCCCTCGAGCTTGCCCAGGCTGCGGTTGTAGTCGTAGACGCGCATCGTGACGGCGCGCGAATTGAGGCGGCGGGGGTCGCGCAGCGCGCGGATGACCTCCTGCTTCTCCACGAGGGCGCCCCGGTTCAGCCGGCGCATGGTGAAGGTCTCGTCGCTGGAGAAGAGCGGCGCCTGCCCCGGCGCCTCGGTGATCGTCAAGACCTCGCCGGATTGATCGTGCACGAAGTAGTACGAGAGACCCTCCTGCTCCAGGAGGCGCGAGACGAAGGCGAAGTCGCTCTCGTTGTACTGGGCGATGTGCGGCGTGTTCGTCGCGTCCGTGATGCGCTGCTCGTCGAGCACGTTCCATCGGTACGTGCCGGTCGGCGGCTGGAAGGCGTCGAAGCTGGGGATCGCCGGGGGGGCGATGGGATCGCCGTGCAGCCTGGTGAGGCCGTAGGAGCCGACGGGGTTCTTGGTCGACTGGTTCTCCAGCACCGAAGTGACGATCTCCTTGAGCGTCTTGCCGACGAAGGTGCGGCACCGGCGGCGGTAGCGCGCCCGCCAGAATGTGGGGACGAGCAGGACGCGGTACAAGATGATGGTGGCGGTGCGGTCGATCTCCTCGGCCTCCGCCAGGATGCCGTGCACCACGCGCCAGCGGCTCTCCGACGAGATGCGGAAGGAGGCGCCCGCGTCGAGGAGGGCGTCCAGGTCGACGGCGCCTCGCCCGATGTCGCGCATCAGGGTGATCTCGTAGCGGAAGGGCTGCGAGATCTCCTCGATCGCGTGCCAGCGCACGACGTCGAACGCATCCCACCCCTCCGACGTCCCGAGCACGTAGTCCGCTCGATTGCCCCGCCCCGGTAGCCCAACCTGCGCGTTGCTCATCGTGCTCCTACCTCCGCCTTCGACGGGTTGCCCGGAGGTAACGCGCCGGCGCTACGCCCGCAACGGCTTCCGCGCTTACGCACGATTACGGCGCCACGTCGGATGCCGGGGAGCGGCGGTGGCACGCAGTTTGCCGTTCCGAATTGCTTGCTGCTCAATCCGAATTGCTTGCTGCTCAAAACGAGCAGCGCGGTCCTCGATGAGTGCACGGAGGGCACCGGCAGCACGGACGCGCTCGCCTCCACTTGGCGCGTGCGGACCCACGGACGCCGCGTGCAGGCCATCGCGCAGCGCGTCAAGACCTGCGTAACATACATGTAGGTCTGCACGACGTGCGCGTGGGCCTACATGTGGCGCCTGTAGATCTACGTGCGGCGCATGTAGACCTACGTGCGGCGCGTGCGGGTCGTCGTGCGGCGCGTGCGGGTCGTCGTGCGGCGCGTGCGGGTCGTCGTGCGGCGCATGTAGACCTACGTGCGGCGCATGTAGACCTCCGTGCCGCGCATGTAGACCTCCGTGCCGCGCATGTAGACCTCCGTGCGGCGCATGTAGACCTACGTGTGGCGCATGTAGACCTACATGCGGTGCGTGTAGACCTACGTGCGGCGCATGTAGACCTACGTGCGGCGCATGTAGACCTCCGTGCGGCGCATGTAGACCTCCGTGCGGCGCATGTAGACCTCCGTGCGGCGCATGTAGACCTACATGCGGTGCGTGTAGACCTCCGTGCGGCGCGTGTAGACCTGCGTGCGGCGCATGTAGACCTACGTGCCGCGCATGTAGGCTTACGTGCGGCGCGTGCAGGCTTACGTGCGGCGCGTGCAGGCCTACGTGCGGCGCGTGTAGACCTACGGGCGCGCGGTTCCGGCTAAGGCCGCCCGGCGAGCGTCACGCCCTGACCCTTGGCCAGGACGCTCTCCTCCGTGGGGCGGAGCGGGATGACGCGGGTGGTCGGGGGGATGTCGTTCTTCGGGTCCTCGCGGACGAAGACGACGTCGCTGGGCCGGATGCGGTCGACGCGCCAGTTGATTGGCACCTCCACCCCCCCGCCGGGCCCGCCGGAGCGCAGCACCTCGGGCTTGCCGACGAGATCGCCCACCTTCGCGATCCAGCCGAAGCCGGTCGGGTCGACGAGGAGCACGCTGGAGGGGGCGCCGATGACGATGCCCTCGAGCTTCAGCTCCTCGAGGGAGTAGTGCTCGACGAGGACCCTGCGCTGGTTGACGAACGGCCTCTTCATCTGCTCGATGAGGTCGGACGCGTAGCTGTGGAACGGGTCGCGGTTGGACTCCGACTCGGCAAAGTCGCGCTCCCCGAACGTCCGCTTGGGGAGCGGGGCCATGTTGGCGGTGGGGGAAGCCGAGGCGCCACCGTTGCGCGCGCCGCCGGGGGAGGCAGGGGCGGGGGCGGCCGGAGGCGCGGACCCACCCTTGATGACGTCGTCGCCGCCGCAGCCGACGATCACGGACGGCGCGGCGAGGGCGGCAGCGAGCAGGACGCGACGCACGACGGGGCTCACTTTCCGGTCCCCCGCTTGCGGCCCTTGGCCTCGCCGGGCCGGATCGCGCGGAACGCGGTGGCGAGGCATTCGACATCGACGTCGCCGGAATCCTTCGCCTTCTTCATCTTGATGTCCTCGACGTTGATGATGCGCTCCTGCTTCGTCACGCCGTCGAAGAACTTGACCACCTGGTGGAACTTGCCCGTGAGCGTGAGCTTCATCGGCACCTTGGCGTAGAACTCCATCGGCACCTCCTCGATCGGGCTCCACGAGTTGAGGTTGACGCCCGAGATGGTGGCCACGTCCTGGATGGAGGAGAGCACGTTCGGCGTCTCGGCCGCGTCGGGCAGCGCCTTCTTGTGCTGCGCGGCCTGCACCTCGAGGCGCGCCTTCTCGTCGGCGTCCTTCTGGAACTCTTCGCGCGACTTCTTCGCCGTCTCGAGCCGGCTCAGGAGCTGGGTCTTCGTCTTCGCCGCCTGGGTGAGATCCTGGTCGATGTCGCTGTAGAAGACGACGAAGTAGAGCAGCCCGATGAGCACCGCGAAGAGGGCGCCGACGAGGACCTTGCCGAGCACCGGGAGGCGGTCGAGCGTCAGCCCCCCCTGGGCCGGGGCGCTGCCTTTTGCGGCGGCCATCAGTACCTCACCTTCATCTGGAGCGCGAAGTGGACCAGCTCGAGCTTGTTGTCCCGCGTCTCCGGCTCCTTCTTCCCGGGGAGGAGGGTGACGTCGTAGAAGTAGACCGAGAGCTTGAGCCGCTGGGCGAACTCCGACACGTCGGCGCCGTTGCGCGCGTCGCCCTCCATCGTCACCACCCGGTCGGACTCGACGTAGCTGAGGAGCCAGAGGCGGTGCGTGTCCCAGCCCGGGTTGTAGCCCGCGAGCGGGTTCTGGCTGCGGATCTGCGCGAGGACATCCGGGTCGGAGGTGGGCCCCTTGTCGCGCGTGAGGAGGGTCGCGAGCTCGAGGAGCACCGCCGTCGGCCCGCTGCGCGCGAGCTCGAGCTTGGCGATGGCGTCCTCGCGCGCGCGGAGCTGGGCGAGGGCCTTCTTCACCTCCTCGTGCGGGGCGATGAACTTCTGGATGTCCGCGATCTCGTTGTCGATCTTCTTGTTGTAGGCCTTGGCGGCGTCGAGCTCGTCGAGCTTCTTCCGGTGCAGGAAGAAGAGGCCCACGATTCTCGAGGACCAGCACGCCGAGGACGGCCAGCAGCCAGCGCTGGCTCTGGGCGGGGGCGGCGCTGCGGGCGCCGCGCTTCTGCGGGAGGAGGTTGACTCGGATCACAGGCGCCGCTCCCTATCTTTCCGCAGCGAGAGCCCGAGGGCCACGCAGAACTGGGGTGCCCGCGCCTGGAGGAGCTGCGGGTTCACCTCCTTGCCCTCGATGGCGACCTTCTCGAGAGGCAGGATGACCTCCACCGGCACGCGGGACCTGCGGCCCACGGCCTGCGGGAGGCTGGGCAGGTTGCTCGACCCGCCGGTCAGGTAGATCCGGTGCATCTCCGGCTCGCCGCTGGTGGCGAGGAAGAAGTCCAGCGAGCGCTGGATCTCGCCCGCGATCGAGTCGCTCACGGCCTCGATCACCTGGGTGACCTGCGCCGGCACGGCCTGCGGGCCGGAGACGACGCTGGCGCACTTGAGCTCCTCCGCCTGCTCGAAAGAGACGTTGAGCTGGCGCTGGATCTGCTCGGTGATGTAGTTGCCGCCGTTGGCGATGTCGCGGGTGAAGGCGCTGGCCCCCCGCGAGACGATGTTGATGCTCGCCAGGCTGGCCCCCACGTTGATGATGGCGAACGTGATCTCCGGGGGGATGCCCCGGTTCATCTCGAAGACGTTCTGCACCGTGAAGGCGTCGATGTCGACGACGAGCGGCTTGAGCTTGGCGCTCCGCGCGATCTGCGTGTAGTCGTTGATCTCGTCGCGCTTGGCGGCGACGAGGAGCAGAATCCATCTGCCCGGCCTCGGGCCGGCGGCGGAGCACCTCGTAGTCGACGTGCACGTCCTTGATGTCGAAGGGGATGTGCTGCTCCGCCTCCCACTGGATCTGCTCGTCGAGCTCGGCGGCGGTCATCATCGGGACCGAGATCTTGCGGATGATGACGGCCTGCCCGCTGATGCTGAGCGCGACGTCCTTCTGCTTGATCTTGGCCTCGGAGAAGGCCCGGTTCAGGCCCTCGACGACGGCCTGCGAGTTCATCACGTGGCCGTCGACGATCGACTGCGGCGGCAGAGGGACGTAGCCGGCGCGCACGACGGCGTAGCCCTTCCGCCCCTCCTTGAGCTGGCAGACCTTGATCGAGCTCGACCCGATGTCGACGCCGACCAGGTTCTTTCCCTCTGACATCGTCTCGCCGTCCTAATCCCGCGGCTCCGCGCACGGCCGCCCGTCGTCCCAGTTTACCGGGAGGATCGTGGCATCGCGTGGAACTACCGGCCAACATTCCGCTTTACGTTCGGCTTCCCCGCGCTTATCGAAGACTGACTCGCCCCGAAGCGGGGCCCGCCCCGCGGGCCCGGGGCACAGGGCTCGCAAGCGGGCCCGCCTGGAGTCCAGGGCTCGTCCGCGAGCCCGCCTTGAATGACGGGCCGCCCGCGGCCCCATCGAAGCAGGGTCCATGCCTCGAGAACGCGCCGCCGATGTGGGCTCGCACGCGAGCCCCAGACCTCTCACCTCCAGGCTCGCCCAGGGCTCCTCGTGGCTGTCGGCCGCCGCGGGGCTGCTGCTCATGCTCACCCCAGTATACGCGGCGGCGGGGGAGGCCGTGCACGTCGTGGGCCGGGGGGAGACGCTCTACTGGATCGCCAGGCGGTACCATGTGAGCGTCGACGCAATCCGCGAGGCCAACGACCTCGGCCCGGGCAGCGGGCACCTCAAGCCCGGGGTGTCGCTCGTGATCCCGCAAACCGGAAGGCACCGGTCCAGCGGGTCCAGCGCCGCAGCGCGCGCGGTGGGGGGCGAGCCGGGGCGGAAGGCCAAGGGGGAGCGCGCCGAGAGGGATGCGGCCCGCGGGAAGAAAGGGCGCACTGCCGCCGAGGACAGGGCCGTTCGGTCCCGCTCGCCCGCCACGGGCGACGTGCAGCGGCATCGGCCCATGCGCCGCGGCTCCATCCACCTGATCCGCGGCTCGGACGACGTGGAGGTGCAGCTCGTCACGCGCCACGGTCGCCTGTCCCCCAAGGGGCTGGCCGGCCTCCGGCACATGCTGCGCTTCGGCCCCACCGGCGACGAGACTCCCATCGACCCGCGCCTCGCGGCGCTCGTCGGGCAGGTCAGCGACCACTTCGGCGGCAAGCCGCTGCACGTCATCAGCGGGTTCCGGCCCTACACCCCGGCCCAGTACACCCCGCACTCCAACCACAACCTCGGTCGGGCGATGGACTTCCGGGTGGAGGGTGTCCCCAACACGGTGGTGCGCGACTTCTGCCGGACGTTCCGGAACGCGGGCGTGGGGTACTACCCCAACAGTACGTTCGTTCATCTGGATGTTCGGACAGGAAAGTCGTATTGGGTGGATTACTCCCACCCCGGCGAGGCGCCTCACTACGACTCGCCGGCGGCGCGCCGGAACGCGGACGAGGCAGCGACCGACGTCCAGCCTCACGGGGGCGCGGGCGACGGCGACAACGACCCGCTGAAGGCTGCACCTGGGTCTACGGGGACCCCTTGAGCCCCGCGCAACCCTTCGAAAGCAGGTTGCTCTGCGGTAGGCCCCGCACCACGCCGGGTCGCGCTCGACCGGCCCGGGGTCAGGATGTACCCATCTCTCCCGGCTCGTCCTCGGCGGCCTGCGGCGGAGCTTGCGCGCCGCCCGTCCTGTGTCAGGAAACCCCCAACGTGCGCCAACCGATGGGACCAGAGGCGAGCGCCGGGTGGGGCTCCGAGGCTGAACAGGCTGTCCATGATGGGGGCGGTTCCAACCCACCCTCTCCCGGGTCCCGGCGCAGTTGCACGCTCGCCCTGCGGTTTCGAAGCCCGTGTGACGCATCGTCGCCACCTGGAGCGGCCTGGGGGAGCGGCACCCCCAGTGACGACCGAGCGGCGCTCGAGCGGGGCATCGACGCGTACCTCCCACTCGTCCAGCGGGTGGTGAGGCAGCTCGCGCGCCGCCTCCCCGCCAACGTCCAGCGGGACGACCTGCTCGCCGCCGGCATCTTCGGGCTGGTGGACTCGCTCCGCCGCAACGGCGGGTCCAGCGGCGCGGCGTTCGAGTGGTACGCCCGCACCCGCATCCGGGGCGCGATCTTCGACGCAGCTCCGCGCGCAGGACTGGCTCTCCCGGCGCGCCCGCGCCGCCGCCGGCGTCCCCGCGAGCTTCGTCAGCTTCGAGGACGTGGCCAACGACGACGAGGCCGGGCTCGGCGGCTCGGACGACCCTTCGGAGGCGATCGAGTGGCGCTCGCTCTGCCGCGCGCTGGGGCGGGCCCTGGCCCAGCTCCCCGAGCGCGAGCGGAACGTGGTCGCCCGCCACTACTTCGAGGGCGCCAAGCTCAAGGACATCGGCGCCGAGCTCGGGGTGAGCGAGCCGCGCATCTCCCAGCTCCTCTCCCGGGCCATCGAGCGGCTCCGCGCGATCCTGCTGTCCGAAGCGGCCTGAGCCATCCGGCTGTCGGCCGTCCGTCGTGAGCGCGCCGACGGCCGAAGCCGAGCGCTACGGCGTGAGCGGCCCCGCCCTCCCGGCGAGCGGCGCCTCGACGACGTAGAGCGTCGTCGCGTCGTACCGCGCCTCCGGCGCGGCCTCCGTGCCCGCCCGGTGGACGAACGCGGCGAGGTGTGCGCCACGATCGAGCGCAACCACCCGCGCGCAGCCCAGGTCGAGGAGCGCGGCCGTCGCGGCCTCGTCGCTGTCGAACGTGGTCGAGGCGACCACGAACGTGCCGTCCGCGAGCGTGCAGGCCGCGGCCCTCGAGCGCATGGTGCCCACGTCACGGGCCTCCTGGCGGAGCTTGCCTTCGTCGGCCGTGAGCGGCAGCTCCGCCGCGTCCACGTCCGCCGAGGGCGCCGGCGGCACCTCGTTCGCCCGGACGATCCGCGCCGTGCCCCGATCCACGACGAGCGCCCCCGCGTCGTCGTTCCGGAAGGGCAGCCCCACGCCACCGCCGACGATCAGCCCTCGCGCGCCCCGCTTGCGGCCTGCGGAGAGCCCGACCGCCGCCAGCACCCGCCCTTGCTCGCCTTCGGGCAGCGCCGCGGGCAACGCGACGACCGCCTTGGTGGCCGGCTCCTTGCCGCCCGGCCGGATGCGGAACACCGCCCTGCCCGGCGCGATCGCGATCATCCGCACCTGCGCGCCCAGGCTCACCACGACCGCCTTGCGCACCGCGGGCAACCACGCCGGGCTCGGCTGGCGGCCGCCGTCGGGCGCGAAATTCGCCCCCGGCGAGGGCGCGGGGCGCAGCGCGACATGGAACAGCTCGCCCGGCGAGCGCCCCGCGATGTGCTCGGGCGAGAGCGACATCCCCGGCGCGGCCTGCTCGGCCGGCCCTCGCGAAGGCCCCAGGAACGCGAGCCCCACCGGCGCGGGCGCCTCCGCGAGCGGCACGGCATAGACGCACCCTGCGCGCGAGAGCGCCCGCGAGAGCGCCCCGGCGGACGCGCGCGCGCTCCACGCATAGACGAGCTGCCCCGCGCCCGTGAGCCCCAGCGCGGAGCGCTCGCCCGGCTCGTCGGCGTCGGGGAGCGGGCGCCGCGCGGGCCCCTTCCAGCCGACGATCGCGTCCGGCGTCTGCCGCACGGACGCGAACCCCGGCGAGCCCTCGCCCTCGCCGACCCATGCCCCGAGCCCCACGCGCCCGTCACCCGCGATCGCCACCGTCGCGAGCCCCGGCGCGGGCGGGATGAGCACGCGCCGATCGGCCACGAAGCCGAACGCCGGATGCGCGCCCCCTGGGCCCTCACCCGGACCCGACGCCGCAGGCCCTCCGGCAAACGCCGCCACCACGTGCTCCGCGGAGCCCTCGGGCATGCGCCCCGACCCGTGCAGCCCCACCTCGGAGCGGGGCTCGTCGAAGCCTGCGGCGAGCCGCAGATCGAGCTGCCGCGTGTCCATCGCCCAGAGCCGGACGATTCTGAGCCGGGCGCTCGGGCTCCGGCCGGATCGCCGTCTCGAAGAAGCAGGGCGGCGCCTCGCCCACGCGCGCCACTGGGCCGGGGATCCACGTCCCCTCCCCCGGGAAGGCCGGCGGCCCGTCGAGCACGATCGCCGGCGGCGGCCAGCCCGCCTCGGCCGGGGCGGCAGGCTCGGCCGGCGCCTTGGCGAAGCGCGCCAGGTCCTGATCGCGATCTCTCGGCGCGCGCGCCCCCGAGAACCGATTCGAGATGCGTGAGGCGATGGCCAGCGCCCCCTCGAGCCCGCTCGCCGCGCCCTCGCCCAGCAAGGCGCGGGCGGCGCTCACCGCGACCTTCCCGAGCGGGGTGGCGCGGCGCGGGATGCGCTGCGCCTCGGCCGCGAACACGTTGCTGGGCCCGGTATCGAGGTTCGCGTCGCGCACGTCGAGCGCGGCGGGCAGCCCCTCTCGGCCGAGCGCGAGCACCAGCCGGTCCCCCTGCAGCTCCTCGCGGACCTCGTCGGGCGCCATGCCGAAGGTGACCTCCGTGCGCCCGATCCCGCGCGTGCTCCCGGTGTCGAGCCAGCCTTCGATCGCCGAGGCCGCGCGCGCGATCCGGCCCCGCGTCTCGGGCGCGTCCCCCTCGCCGGCGAGGTCGAGCAGCGTCACCCCCTGCACGGCGCCGAACGCGGAGGTGACGTACGCGGCGTAGTGGCCGACGGCGACGAGATCGCGGTCGTCGCCGAGCGGGCTCTGCGTCAGGTTGTAGACGGAGCTCGGGCTCAGCGGCTGCCCGCCGTGGGTGACCCGCACGCGCGCGCGGTAGAGATCGGCCGCGCTGGCGCCGGGCCGCCGCGCCAGGAAGAGCACCCACCGGCCGAGGAAGGCGTCACGGGTGGCCCCGCCTCGCGCCTCCCAGACGAAATCGTCCGACCGGACCTCCCCGCCCACGGAGGCGCCGAGCATGGCCGCGACGCCCTCGGCGGTGCGCGGCGGCGGCGAGGACGAGGCCGCCGCCCGCAGCATCGCGACCAGCGCGAAGAGGCCCGCCCAGATGGCGCGTGCGCGGGCGTACGGGCTCGCCTTCGAGCGCGCCTTCGTGAGCGCCTTCGTCAGCGAAAGGGTCGGGTTCATGCGATACCGGCCGAGCGGCGGTGGCTCCTTAGCACGGGCGTGCCTCCGGTGGTGGCGGCCCGGGTCACGAGCGCCCACCGGGGCCGCCGCGTCGACCGCGCTCGACCGTCGGCGGTCGACCTTCGGTGTATGATGCGCGCCTCGTGCGGCGCGAACCCAATCGACCTGCCCCGAGCGTGGCCCGGTGGGCTGGTCCGGCCCTTTCGGCGACCGCGTTCGTCGCGCACGACGCCTTCTTCGGGGTCACGGCGGGCGAGCCCGGCTGATCACCCCGGACGAAGCGACCACGAGGCCCGGTGCTCCCCATCTTCCTCTCCGTCTTCGGCGTCATCTTCCTCGCCGAGCTCCCCGACAAGACGGCGCTCACCGCCCTCGTGCTGGCGACGAAGTACCGGCCCTGGCCGGTCTTCCTCGGCGCGGCGCTCGCCCTGACCGTGCAGAGCGGCGTCGCCATCGCCGCCGGCGGGCTGCTCTCGCTCCTGCCCGAGCGGCCCGTCCACATCGGGGCGGGCCTTCTCTTCCTGGTGTTCGCGGTGCTCATGTGGCGCCGCGGGCCGGAGGAAGACGAGGCCGGCGCCCCGGCGGGCGGCGGGGTGGAGCCTTCCTTCCTCCGTGCCTTCGCGTCCGTGTTCGGCGTCGTCTTCCTCGCCGAGTGGGGGGACCTCACCCAGCTCGCGACCGCGACGCTCGCCGCCCGCTACGCGCGGCCCATCACCGTCTTCTGCGCGGCGACGCTCGCGCTCTGGTGCGTCACGGCGGTCGCCGTCGTCCTCGGCAACCGCGCCGGCAAGCTCGTCGACCCGGCGCGGACGAAGCGGGTCGCCGCCGTCGTGTTCGCGGTGCTCGGCGTGCTCCTCGCGGTCGGGGTCGTCTGATCGCCGTCGACGCGAGCCCGGCTCAGAACCCGACCGACGCCGCCGCGCGCCCCATCACCGCGGGCGACAGGTGCGAGAGCCCGAACGCCGGCCCTGCCACGATCGACACCCGATCGCGCCAGAGCTGGAGCGAGGCCGTGGGCCCGAGCACGTGGCGCACGCCGCCCTCGGCCCCGGGGTCGACGGACTCCTCGATGTCCTGCCCCACGTACTCGGCGCCGAGACGGAAGCCGCCGACGACCCGGCACGAGACGCCCGCCTGCAGCATCAAGTCCAGCGGATCGCGCCCGTCGGCGAAGACGTGCTCCACGTGCGCAGTCGCTCCGAGACGCACCCGTTGAATGTCCTGTGAGAACGCGACCTGGCCCCACGCGCCGCTATCCCCGTAAGGCTTCCCCGGCTTCCACGTGTTCGAGTCGTCGTCGTACACCGGCCCCTGCCACGCTTCGCGCAGGTAGCCCGCGCTGATGACGAGGTGGGTGTTCTGGAACCTCACGGGCAACGCGTAGACCCGCAAGCCGGCGACGAGGCCCGCGCCCACCGGCGGCACCTCGACGCCGTTCCCGAGCTGGCCCTGCCCGCCGAAGTTGATCTGCAAGTTGGCCATGATCGACACGTGCGAGAAGAGGCCGATCTCGCCGGCGATCGCGGTCGCTGCGCCCGGCTGGGCCGTGTTCATGCCGAGGGCGTTGTACCCGCCGCTGCCGAAGCGAATCGGGGACCCCACGTTGGTGTACGTGACGTTGGTCGTCGCGATCACGTGCAACGGGGCGGGGATCCGGGCGTCGTCGAGGTAGAGCCACGTCCGGTCGATGCGTTTCGCCTCGGCGTCGGTGTCGACCGGCGCAACCGTGTCGCGCTCGGGCGCGGGGATCGATACGGAGAGTGCAGGCGGCTCCTGCGCGGCGGCGATGCTGGAGGTGCCCACGATCGCTGCGGCGACCAGGGGCCTGAGGATTCGAGGGCCGCGCAACATCGTCCTGAACGAGCTGAGTACCATGTCCACGCTCTGCCTACCACTGACCACGCGCCCGCGATCCGGCGGAGATCTCGACTGGGATCGGGACGCCTGCCGGCTCAGGGCTGCGCTTGCCTCCGGCGGAGCGGCCGGCGCACCTTGGCCTTGCGCGCCGCCTCGAGCCGCCGGCGGTGCGCGCCCAGCACGTCGCTGCGCGTGACGATCCCGCCGGCCGCGACGGGTCCGCGCGCGTCACCACCACGAGCCGCCCCACGCCCTCCGTAACCATGCGGTCCGCCGCCTCGCGCAGCGAGGCGTCCTCGTAGATCCAGAGCGGCTCCCGCTGCACGATGCCCTGCAGCGGCTCGGTCCCTTCGTGCCCGCCCTCCAGCACCTCCCCGCGCGTGACGGCGAGCACGCACAAGAGGATCACGCGCCGGCCGACGGGCGAGGGCAGCGGCGTCCCGGGCGCGGCCGGGCGGGCGAGGCGGTCGGTCGGTTCGTGAGCGCTCACGAACGCCTCCGAGCCCGGCCGCGCGGATGGCCGGGCCTGCGAGCCGGTCCTCGCTGCCATTGCGCGACGGAAAGCAGGAAATGTGCCGGCGGCACACCACCCCGGCCGTCAGCAAAGCACGGCCTTTCCCCATCGCCCGGGAGCCACTATATATGGGACCACATGCATTTCAGTGCCGACCGCGCGCCGTCGCAAACCGACGACGACGCGCGCCGCGTCCTCGACGCCATCCGCTACATCATCCGCGCCCTGCGCGACTTCTCCACCCTCAGCGAGCGCAAGGTCGGCCTCTCGGGAGCCCAGATCTTCGCGCTCCAGACGATCGTTCGCCACGGGCCGCTCAGCGTGAACGAGCTCGCCGCCCGCACCCTGACCCACCAGAGCTCGGTGTCGGTCGTCGCCAGCAAGCTCGCCGAGCGGGGCCTCTGCGAGAAGCGCACCTCGTCCGAGGACGCCCGGCGCATCGAGATCGTGGCGACCCGGGCAGGGAAGGCGCTGCTCGAGAAGGCGCCGGAGCCGATCCAGGATCGGTTGATCGACGCGATCCGCGAGATGCCGGCGACCGATCAGCGCGATCTCGGGCGGCTGCTCGCCGATCTGGTCGGGCGGATGGCGGCGGACGGCGGCGAGCCGCCGATGTTCTTCGAGAGCGACCCGGAGGCGCCGGCGGCCCCCCGCTCGCACGCGAGGACGCACGGCCGCGGCCCGTCGACACGGGGGTCGGAATGAGCGACCCCGCAGAACAGGCGAGCGCCGCCACGAGGCGCTTCTCCTTCCCCCACCTGCCCGCAGCGAAGATCATCCTCGCCCTGGACGGGAAGCTCCTCGCGCTGTCCTGCGCCGTGGGCGTCCTCGCCGGGGTCCTGGCGAGCGGCTACTTCTACGCGCTCGCCGGGATGCTGCGCCTCCAGGAGCGCCTCGGCGAGACCGTGCCGGTCTACCTCCTGATGCCCGCCGCGGGCTTGCTCGTCGGCCTCTCCTGGTACCTCGGCCAGCCCGGCGAGACGGACGCCGTCGTCGACAACATCCACATGAAGAACGGCCGGATGGACACGCGGGCCAACCTCCCGCTCATCCCCGTGTCGCTCCTCTCGATCGCCGCCGGCGGCAGCGCGGGGCCGGAGGCGCCCATGGTGTACCTCACGGGCAGCGTCGGCACGTGGCTCCACCGCATCCTCAAGCTCCCCGAGCGCTACGTCCGCACCCTCACCTTCGCCGGCATGGGCGTCGGCTTCGCCACCCTCTTCGGCGCGCCCGTCGGGTCGGCGATCTTCGCCCTCGAGATCCCGCACAAGCGCGGCATGGAGTACTACGAGGCGACGGTGCCCGCGATCGCCGGCGCGCTCTGCGGTTACGCCGTCTTCGCGGCCATCACGGGGCACGGCATCGGCTCGGTCTGGCACTTCCCGGCCTACACCTTCAAGGATTTCCACGACCTCGGCTTCGCCGCGGCGATCGGGGTCGCCGGCGGGGTCGCCACGATGCCCTTCGTGAGCATGATCCACCACGTCAAGAAGGCGTTCCAGCGCGTCCGCGCGCCGATGTGGGTGAAGGCGGCGGTGGGCGGCGCGATCCTCGGCCTGGTCGCATGGAAGCTCCCGGCGACGCGGTTCTGGGGCGAGGAGCAGATCCAGACGGCCCTGCTCGACGCCTCGCCCACGCTCCAGCTCCTGCTCCTCCTCGCGGTGGCCAAGATGTTCACCATCGCGTGCACGCTCGCCTCGGGGTGGCGCGGCGGCATCATCATCCCGTGCTTCTTCATCGGCGCCTGCCTGGGCAAGGCGCTCTCGCTCGTGGTCCCCGGCCTCGACCCGACCCTCGCGATGATCGCCGGCATGGCGGCCGTGAACACGGCGGTCATGAAGGTCCCGCTCGGGACGGTTCTCGTCATCGCGGCGATGAGCGGCATCGCGGCCGTCCCCTGCATCGCGGCGGCGGCGTTCGCCGCCTTCGCGGTCACGGGCGGCGTCGAGTTCCTGGAGACCAAGCGGGATCGCCTCCCCGAGCACGCAGCCGCGGCGGATTGACGCACCTGCACGAGGGGGTTCTGCGCCGGGCGCAGCCGTGCCATGGTCCGCCCGCTTCGGCGCCCGGAGGGGAGCTCGCGCTTGGGCGGGCGCGCCGGTGTCGCCGCGGAGGAGAGACTGACCATGACTGTGAATCGAGCCCTCGTGTGGGCCATCGCAATCGCGCTGCCGCTGTCGGCCTGCGGCAACAAGGAGGAGACCGAGAAGCCGGCTCCCACCGCATCGGCCGCCGCCAGCGCCCCGGCCCCGAGCGCCGCCCCCCCACCCAAGGCCTCTGCGACGGCCGCGCCCGCCGAGAAGCCGTACTGGAAGGCCCACCACGGCGGCGACATGGCCTGGATGCTGCTCCAGGCGGCGCACGGGCTGCCCGACCTCAAGGAGCCGCAGAAGGCCGCGCTCGACAAGCTCGCGGAGCAGCTCCACAACGACCACTCGGGCCCGCACGCCGAGATGAAGGCCTACCACGAGGCGCTCGCCGCCCAGGTCAAGGCGGGCAAGATCGAGCCCGCCAAGCTCGATCCGCTCATGGCCCCGATCGAGAAGGCCCAGCAGGCCCGGCGCGAGAAGGAGGGCGAGGTGCTCAACGGCCTCCACGCCGCGCTCGAGCCGGCGCAGCGCAAGGCGCTCGTCGCGGCCCTGAAGGCCAAGATGCCCACGAAGAAGCCCGCCGAGGGCGAGATGGCGAAGCGCCGGGTCGAGCGCCTGACCAAGGATCTCGGGCTGGACGCCGGGCAGCAGAAGAAGGTCGAGGCCCTCGTGACGAAGGACAAGACCGAGGAGGCGGAGCACGAGGAGATGGTGAAGCACCGCGAGGCGGCCCTCACCGCGTTCGAGGGCGACGCCTTCGACGCGAAGAAGCTCGAGGCTCCCCCCGCGAAGAAGGGCATGGAGGCGCACGTCAAGTTCCTCACCGCGCTCCTCCCCATCCTCAAGCCCGAGCAGCGCGACAAGCTCGCCGCCAGCATGAGCAAGCCCCACGCGGGCATGCCCGCCGCGGATCACGAAGAGCACGACGACGACGCGCCCGCCACGCCTTGAGGCTGGCGCCGGTGGCCGCCCTTCGGCTGGCGCCGGTGGCCGCCCTTCGGCTGGCGCCGCTGCCGCGCCGCGTCGACGTACGCAGCGCATGGGGCATTGCCGTGCGCCCGCTTCCCTGATCGGTTTTACTCCACTGCAACAGGAAAGTTCTCGTAGCATTGCCTACGATGAACCTGCGCTCACTTCTTGGTGCGTCCGCGCTAGCAACGCTCGCCGCCTTCGCTGCATGCGGCGTCAAGACACAGGGGGACGCCACCGGCACAGGCGGCAGCGGATCCATGATGTCCACGACCGGCACCCACACCACCAGCGGGATGGGTGGCGAGGGCGGCGATAACAGCTCGAGCACGTCCGGGATCAACTTCGACGGCGGGCACCACGACGCGGCCCCCGACGTTCAGTGCGACGGCGAGAGCTGTACCGACGCGCCCGCGGCCGTGTGCGGCGACGGGATCATCGAGGCGGGCGAGACGTGCGACGACGGCAACACCACGCCCGGCGACGGCTGCTCGGGCATCTGCCAGATCGAGCCCGGCTACACCTGCCCCACGCCCGGCAAGCCCTGCATCTACACCGTCATGCAGGTCTGCGGCGACGGGAAGATCGAGGGCAACGAGCAGTGCGACGACGGCAACACCACCGACGGTGACGGCTGCTCGTCGGCGTGCCAGGTCGAGCCGGGCTGGACGTGCGCGACGCCCGGCATGCCCTGCACGATGACGACGATGGCGCCCGTCTGCGGCGACGGCTCGGTCGAGACCGGCGAGCAGTGCGACGACGGCAACACCACCTCGGGCGACGGTTGCAGCGCGACCTGCCAGCTCGAGCCGGGCTGGACGTGCCCCACGCCGGGCATGGCCTGCCAGCCGCTCCAGTACTGCGGCGACGGCATCGTCCAGACGCAGAACGGCGAGCAGTGCGACGACGGCAACGCCATCCCGGGCGACGGCTGCTCCGGCACCTGCCAGATCGAGCCCGGCTACACGTGCCCCAACGCGGGCCAGCCCTGCGTGCAGATCTGGGTCTGCGGCAACGGGCACATCGACCCGGGCGAGGCCTGCGACGACGGCAACACCGTCGGCGGCGACGGATGCAGCGCGGACTGCACGATGGTCGAGCCGGGCTGGACGTGCCCGAACAACGGCGGCAACGGCGGGCCCTGCACCATGGTGCCGGCCAACACCTGCGGCGACGGCGTGCTGGGCGGGCTCGAGCAGTGCGACGACGGCAACACCGTCTCGGGCGACGGCTGCTCCTCCACCTGCCAGGTGGAGCCGGGCTACACCTGCCCGACGCCCGGCATGGCCTGCAAGAAGATCGAGTTCTGCGGCGACGGCGTGGTCTCGCTCGACATCGGCGAGCAGTGCGACGACGGCAACATGGTCTCCGGAGACGGCTGCAGCGCGACCTGCACGATCGAGCCCAACTACGTCTGCCCCACGCCCGGCCAGCCCTGCGTCTCCACGGTCAAGTGCGGCGACGGCAAGGTCCAGGGCAACGAGCAGTGCGACGACGGCAACGCCGTCTCGGGCGACGGCTGCTCCTCCACCTGCCAGCTCGAGCCCGGCTGGCAGTGCCCGACCCCGGACACCCGCTGCATCGCGAAGAAGTGCGGCGACGGCATCGTCGCCGGCAACGAGCAGTGCGACGACGGCAACAACATCTCCGGCGACGGGTGCAGCGCGACCTGCCAGCTCGAGCCCGGCTTCGCCTGCGTGACCCAGGGCACGCCCCCGATCTCCGTCTGCCACAAGACCAAGTGCGGCGACGGGATCAAGGAGGGCTTCGAGCAGTGCGACGACGGGAACCTGATCCCCTACGACGGCTGCTCGCCCACCTGCACCATCGAGCCCAAGTGCGCGGGCGGCACCTGCACCGCCACCTGCGGCGACGGTCTCAAGTTCCCGCAGGAGGGCTGCGACGACGGCAACAACCTCTCGGGCGACGGCTGCTCGTCCACGTGCGCGATCGAGACGGGCTGGAACTGCCCGACGGTCAACGAGCCGCCCCCCGCGCAGCTCGTCATCCCGATCCTGTACCGCGACATGCTCTTCGCCAGCACGTCGGTGCCGGGCTCGACGCCCCCCCTGGTCGGCATGCCGGACTTCGAGAACCCCTGCTGCGCCCTCGTCACCGGGCTCGTGAGCGCGACGCTCGGCTCCGACAGCGAGCCTGTCTGGGCCTCGAACGGCGGCGGCTACCTGAGCGGCGCGACCAACTTCTGCTGGTGGTACCACGAGACGGGCTGCAACGGCGCCGGGAGCAAGAACCCCTACGACAAGCTCGTCTACCTCGACCTGTCGGGCAACCCGACCACGCTGACGCTCACCCAGATGTCGGCCAACGTCTACCAATTCGCCAGCACGGCGTTCTTCCCGCTCGACGGCCTCGGGTGGAACAATCCCGCGAACTTCCCCACGAACCTGCCCGCGAACACGCTGCCGCAGGTGAGCGGCGGGCACAACTTCTCGTTCACGAGCGAGCTGCACTACCCGTTCACGTACACGGCCGGCTCCAGCCCCACGTTCACCTTCGTCGGCGACGACGACGTGTGGGCCTTCATCAACGGCCACCTCGCCGTCGACCTCGGCGGCGTCCACGGCGCCACGACCGGGACCGTCACGCTCAACGCCGCGACGGCGAAGACCCTCGGCCTCATGGACCAGGGGATGTACTCGATCGACCTCTTCCAGGCCGAGCGCCACACCTCCGGCTCGGACTACACACTGACCCTGAGCGGCTTCACCCACACGATCAGCCAGTGCAGCCCGATCTGCGGCGACGGCATCGTGGTGGGCAACGAGGTCTGCGACGACGGGACCAACGACGGCTCCTACGGCGGGTGCGAGCCCGGCTGCATGGCGCGCGGGCCCTACTGCGGCGACGGCACCGTCCAGACGCCCCAGGAGCAGTGCGACGACGGCACCAACCTCACGACCTACGGCGGAACGCAGAAGGTCTGCGGCCCCGGCTGCGTCTGGGCGCCCTACTGCGGCAACGGCGTCGTCTCCAACGGCGAGCAGTGCGACGAGGGCTCCGCCAACGGCTCGGGCTACGGCCACTGCACCAGCGGCTGCACGCTCGGCCCGCGCTGCGGCGACGGGGTCCTGCAAGCGTCCGACGGCGAGCAGTGCGACGACGGCGTGAACAACGGCGCGACCGGCGACAAGTGCAACGCCGACTGCACGCTCAAGTGCGGCAACGGCACGCTCGACCCGGGCGAGCAGTGCGACAACGGCGCGGCCAACGACACCGGCGGCTACGGCAAGTGCAACCCCGACTGCACGCTCGGCCCGTACTGCGGCAACGGCGTCAAGAACGGCAACGAGCAGTGCGACGACGGCAAGAACGACGGCAGCTACGGCACCTGCAACCCGAACTGCACGCTCGCCGGCTACTGCGGCGACGGCATCCTGCAGGACCCGCCGGAGACCTGCGACCAGGGCTCGGCCAACAGCGCCACCGCCTACGGCATGGGCCTCTGCACCAACCACTGCACGCCGGCGCCCTACTGCGGCGACCACGAGGTCGAGGGCCAGTTCGGCGAGACGTGCGACGACGGCGTCAACAGCGGCCAGCCCGGCTCCTGCACCCCGGACTGCAAGTCGTTCGTCCCGCTCGCCACCTGCGGCAATGGCAAGATCGACCCGGGCGAGCAGTGCGACGACGGGCCGAACAACGGCACGCTGAACGACAAGTGCGACGCGCACTGCCAGCTCAAGTGCGGCAACGGCATCAAGGACCCGGGCGAGCAGTGCGACGACGGCGCCACCAACAACACCGGCGCCTACGGCACGTGCAACCCCGACTGCACGCTGCCCGGCTACTGCGGAGACGGCATCAAGAACGGCCCCGAGCAGTGCGACAACGGCGCAGCCAACAAGCCCACCGCCACCGCCTACGGCCCGGGCATCTGCACCACCTCGTGCACCTGGGCGCCCTACTGCGGCGACGGCCGGACCGAGACCCAGTTCGGCGAGCAGTGCGACGGCCAGTCGGACTGCAACTCCATGTGCAAGCTCCAGACGGCGCAGTGACCCGCCGGGGCTCCCCGTGAGCCACTCACCCCATCACCCTAAGGTCCGACGCCGCGGATCGCCTTCGGCTGGCGTCGCTGACCGCCTTCGGCTGGCGTCGCTGACCGCCTTCGGCTGGCGTCGTTGACCGCCTTCGGCTGGCGTCGCTGACCGCCTTCGGCTGGCGTCGCTGACCGCCTTCGGCTGGCGTCGCTGACCGTCGTCGGCCGGCGCTGCTGCCGCACCGCATCAACGTGGGACACCGTCCCCGAAGCTGTTTCCCACACCACGACCGGAAAATTCTCGTAGCATTGCCTACGATGAACCTGCGCTCTCTTCTTGGTGCGTCCGCGCTAGCAACGCTCGCCGCCTTCGCTGCATGCGGCGTCAAGACACAGGGGGACGCCACCGGCACAGGCGGCAGCGGATCCATGATGTCCACGACCGGCACCCACACCACCAGCGGGATGGGTGGTGAGGGCGGCGATAACAGCTCGAGCACGTCCGGGATCAACTTCGACGGCGGGCACCACGACGCGGCCCCCGACGTTCAGTGCGACGGCGAGAGCTGTACCGACGCGCCCGCGGCCGTGTGCGGCGACGGGATCATCGAGGCGGGCGAGACGTGCGACGACGGCAACACCACGCCCGGCGACGGCTGCTCGGGCATCTGCCAGATCGAGCCCGGCTACACCTGCCCCACGCCCGGCAAGCCCTGCATCTACACCGTCATGCAGGTCTGCGGCGACGGGAAGATCGAGGGCAACGAGCAGTGCGACGACGGCAACACCACCGACGGTGACGGCTGCTCGTCGGCGTGCCAGGTCGAGCCGGGCTGGACGTGCGCGACGCCCGGCATGCCCTGCACGATGACGACGACGGCGCCCGTCTGCGGCGACGGCTCGGTCGAGACCGGCGAGCAGTGCGACGACGGCAACACCACCTCGGGCGACGGTTGCAGCGCGACCTGCCAGCTCGAGCCGGGCTGGACGTGCCCCACGCCGGGCATGGCCTGCCAGCCGCTCCAGTACTGCGGCGACGGCATCGTCCAGACGCAGAACGGCGAGCAGTGCGACGACGGCAACGCCATCCCCGGCGACGGCTGCTCCGGCACCTGCCAGATCGAGCCCGGCTACACGTGCCCCAACGCGGGCCAGCCCTGCGTGCAACATCTGGGTCTGCGGCAACGGGCACATCGACCCGGGCGAGGCCTGCGACGACGGCAACACCGTCGGCGGTGACGGCTGCAGCGCGGACTGCACGATGGTCGAGCCGGGCTGGACGTGCCCGAACAACGGCGGCAACGGCGGGCCCTGCACCAAGGTGCCGGCCAACACCTGCGGCGACGGCGTGCTCGGCGGCTCGAGCAGTGCGACGACGGCAACACCGTCGCGGCGACGGCTGCTCGTCCACCTGCCAGGTGGAGCCGGGCTACACCTGCCCGACGCCCGGCATGGCCTGCAAGAAGATCGAGTTCTGCGGCGACGGCGTGGTCGTCGCTCGACATCGGCGAGCAGTGCGACGACGGCAACACGGTCTCCGGCGACGGCTGCAGCGCGACCTGCACCATCGAGCCCAACTACGTCTGCCCGACGCCCGGCCAGCCCTGCGTCTCCACGGTCAAGTGCGGCGACGGCAAGGTCCAGGGCAACGAGCAGTGCGACGACGGCAACGCCGTCTCGGGCGACGGCTGCTCCTCGACCTGCCAGCTCGAGCCCGGCTGGCAGTGCCCGACGCCGGACACCCGCTGCATCGCGAAGAAGTGCGGCGACGGCATCGTCGCCGGCAACGAGCAGTGCGACGACGGCAACAACGTCTCCGGCGACGGGTGCAGCGCGACCTGCCAGCTCGAGCCCGGCTTCGCCTGCGTGACCCAGGGCACGCCGCCCAATCTCCGTCTGCCACAAGACCAAGTGCGGCGACGGGATCCTGGAGGGCTTCGAGCAGTGCGACGACGGGAACCTGATCCCCTACGACGGCTGCTCGCCCACCTGCACCATCGAGCCCAAGTGCGCGGGCGGCACCTGCACCGCCGTCTGCGGCGACGGCCTCAAGTTCCCGCAGGAGGGCTGCGACGACGGCAACACGATCGCGGGCGACGGCTGCTCGTCCACCTGCACGGTCGAGACGGGCTGGAACTGCCCGGCGGTCAACGAGCCGCCCGCCGCGCAGCTCGTCATCCCCGTCCTGTACCGCGACATGCTCTACTACAAGACGACGACGCCCGGGCCAGGGCACCCCGACTTCGAGCGGTTCAGCGGGAACGGGCGCGCAGCACGGCCTCGTGCAGAGCACGCTCGGGGCCGACAGCGAGCCCGTGTGGAATTCGAACACGGCGGCGGCGGGCAGCGCGGACCCTGGTAGCACGCAGCTCACCGGCACCGTCGACTTCTGCTGGTGGTACCACGAGAAGAACTGCAACGGGGCGGGCTCCACCAACCCCTACGACAAGCTCGTCTACCTCGACCAGTCGAGCAACCCGACCACGCTGACGCTCGGGCAGATCTCGACCAACGTCTACCAGTACAGCACGCAGAACAATTACCCGATCGACGGCCTCGGCTGGAACGCGGGCCCCAACCCGCAGACCACGGCGAGCTGCAACAACACCCACAACTACTCGTTCACCAGCGAGCTGCACTACCCGTTCACGTACTCGGCGAGCGCCGCCCCCACGTTCAGCTTCACCGGCGACGACGACGTGTGGGCCTTCATCAACGGCCACCTCGCCGTCGACCTCGGCGGCCTGCACCCGCCCGCGAGCGGCAGCGTCACGCTCAACGCCGCGGAGGCCAAGACCCTGGGCCTCGCCGACGGGGGCATGTACTCGATCGACCTCTTCCAGGCCGAGCGCCACACCTGCGGCTCGACGTACACCCTCACGCTGAGCGGCTTCACCCACACGATCAGCGAGTGCAGCCCGATCTGCGGCGACGGCATCGTCGTGGGCAACGAGGTCTGCGACGACGGCGACCAACGACGGCTCCTACGGCGGGTGCGAGCCCGGCTGCATGGCGCGCGGGCCCTACTGCGGCGACGGCACCGTCCAGACGCCCCAGGAGCAGTGCGACGACGGCACCAACCTCACGACCTACGGCGGAACGCAGAAGGTCTGCGGCCCCGGCTGCGTGTGGGCGCCCTACTGCGGCGACGGCGTCGTCTCCAACGGCGAGCAGTGCGACGAGGGCGCCGCCAACGGCTCGGGCTACGGCCACTGCACCAGCGGCTGCACGCTCGGCCCGCGCTGCGGCGACGGGATCCTGCAGGCGTCCGACGGCGAGCAGTGCGACGACGGCGTCGAACAACGGCGCGACCGGCGACAAGTGCAACGCCGACTGCACGCTCAAGTGCGGCAACGGCACGCTCGACCCGGGCGAGCAGTGCGACAACGGCGCCGCCAAGAACACCGGCGGCTACGGCAACTGCAACCCCGACTGCACGCTCGGCCCGTACTGCGGCGACGGCATCAAGAACGGCAACGAGCAGTGCGACGACGGCAAGAACGACGGCAGCTACGGCACCTGCAACGCCGAACTGCACGCTCGCCGGCTACTGCGGCGACGGCATCCTGCAGGACCCGCCCGAGACCTGCGACCAGGGCGCGGCCAACAGCGCCACCGCCTACGGCAAGAGCCTGTGCACCAACCAGTGCACGCCGGCGCCCTACTGCGGCGACCACGAGGTCGAGGGCCAGTTCGGCGAGACGTGCGACGACGGCGTCAACAGCGGCCAGCCCGGCTCCTGCACGCCCGGACTGCAAGTCGTTCGTCCCGCTCGCGACCTGCGGCAACGGCAAGATCGACCCGGGCGAGCAGTGCGACGACGGGGCGAACAACGGCACGCTCAGCGACAAGTGCGACGCGCACTGCCAGCTCAAGTGCGGCAACGGCATCAAGGACCCGGGCGAGCAGTGCGACGACGGCGCCACCACAACACCGGCGCCTACGGCACGTGCAACCCCAACTGCACGCTGCCCGGGTACTGCGGCGACGGCATCAAGAACGGCCCCGAGCAGTGCGACAACGGCGCGGCCAACAAGTCCACCGCCACCGCCTACGGCCCGGGCATCTGCACCACCTCGTGCACCTGGGCGCCCTACTGCGGCGACGGGCGGACCGAGACCCAGTTCGGCGAGCAGTGCGACGGCCAGTCGGACTGCAACTCCATGTGCAAGCTCCAGACGGCGCAGTGACCCGCCGGGGCTCCCCGTGAGCCCTCACCCCATCACCCGAATCTCCCCCGGAGCGCCCGCGGCGACGCGCACGACGTCGCCGCGGCAGAGCTCGATCGCCGCCTCGACGGGCTCGTCCCCGAGCCTCGCGGCGACGCCCGGCCCGGCGCTGAGGGTGACGAGCGCCTCCTCGCCGCGCGGGGAGCGCGCGATCGCGAGCCCTCCCACCTCGAAGGCGCCGAGGGGGGCGAGGGTGCGCTCGCCGCCGAGCTCGATCGCGACGGCGCCGCCCTCGTCGCGGATCGCGCACGGGATCTCGCGCCCGATCAGGAGGTCGAGGCCGGCGCCGACGGGGATCGGCGCGGAGAGGCGGGCCCCTGCGAGCCACGTGCCGTTGTGGCTGCCCGGGTCCTCCACGACGGCGACGCCTTCGCGGCGGTAGACCCGGAGGTGCTGGCGGCTCGCGAGCGGCGACGCGACCGTGATCGTGGCGCCGGCGCGGCCAATCGTGACGACCTCGCCGAGCGCGACGCGCTGCTCGCGCCGGTCGATCGCCAACGTCACGACCGGCCCGCGCACGAGGCGCGCGAGCACCCCGCGGGCGAACGCGGCGACGTCGGCGTCGGGGTGCTCGGCGAGGTGGGCGCGCGCCGCTTCGAGGGCTGCGATCCGGAGCCCGCGGCGGTCGAGGGCGTCGATCGCGGCCATCGCGGAGATCGCCGCGGGCGCGCCGGCGGACGGCGGCGCCTTCTCCGGGACACCGACGCGGGCAGCCTCGGCGTGGTCGGCGCCGAGGGCGTACACCTCCGCGGCCAGCCCGCGCTCGCCGGCCCCCTCCAGCGCCCACCCCGCGTCGTGCAGCGCGTCACGCTTCTCCCGCCCGCCCAGCGCGCGGAACGCGTCCACCGTGAGCGCCGCCGCCCGCGCCACGGCCCGGAAGCGCGCGTGCCGCTCGGGCACCCCGAGCCGGCCCGCGTCCTCCGCCATCACCCGCTCCGCCGCGTCCGCCCGCGCGGCGGCCTCGGCCTCGCGGAGGGGCGTGTCCACGTCGATGCCCGGCGGAACCGGGGCGGGCGGCGGGGGCGGCGGCGCCTCGAGCAGGGCCACCGCCTCCTCGCAATCGCCCAGCTCCGCGAGCATGTCGGCGCAGCGCGCGAGCACCGGCTCCGGGAGCGGGCCGTGCGCGCGCGAGGCGAGCGCGTTCTTCACCGCCCGCTTTGCGTACGACGTCCCCCGCGCCGCCTCCAGCGTCGCGATCGCCTCCTCCTCCGAGGGCCCCACGGACTGCCCGATCCACGAAAGACGCCGGATCGCGTATTCATTCGGCAGGGCGGCGGGCGGCTCGATCGGCGGCGCCCCGAGAGCCTGCACGGAAGGCGGCAGCGGTTCCGGGGGCGGTGGCGCGCGTTGCACGCGGCGGTAACCGAGCCACAGCGCCGCGTCGCGGGCGATCTTGCGTGCGTCGATGCTGCTGACGATCCCGGGGCCGGCCGGCGGGGTCGGGCTCGGCGGCGGCTCCGGCGCCGGGCGAGGCGGGCGGCGCACGCCGTCGAGCACCTCGAGCGCGGCCTGCCGCCGCCCGTTGGCCGCAAACAGATACGCCGCCTCCAGCCGCACCGGCTCCGGCACCGGGCCCGGCGCGCCGAGCACGGCGAACGCCGCCTCCAGCTCGTGCGGCGTCTTCCGCGCCCGGCGGAGGAGGCCCACCGCGACCTCCACGGAGGGCCCGTAGGGTGCGCCGATCCGATCGAGCTGCGCGATGTCCGGCCGGAGGAGCGGGGGTAGGCGCGGCTGGCCGGGCTTGAAGAAGCCCGGGTGCTCCTTCACGAAATCGGGCTCGTCGGCGAGCATGAACCAGAGGCGCGCGCTCTCGGGATGCCGAGGCAGGAACGACTCCGGCGGCAGCCAGCGCACGAGGTCCTCGCCCTCGTTCGGCCAATCGAGCTTCCAGACCGCGATGGCCTGCGCAATCTCCGCCGAGCGTCCCATCCCGCCTCCGGATGACGGCAAGCTTAGCCAACCGGGGGCACCCGGCCACGCTCGCGGAGGGGGATCCGCGGGCGTGGCCGTCGCCGCGGCCTTCAGTGCACCAGGATCGTGACCACCTGGCTCCAGGGCCCGGCCCCCTTCGCCGTGCTCACGCTGACCTTGACCCCGACAATCGTGAGCGAGGGGAGGCCGGCGAGGGTCGTCTTCCCGTGCGGGGTCGACGGGGCGGAGACGAAGGACCCTTGAACAACTCCACATACATCCGCCCCACCTGAGCCCGGCCGCTGATGACCCACGCCTTCCTCTCCGGGTGGCGGTCGACCATGAGCTTCTCCTCCCCGAGCACGGCCGCGACGGCGGGGCGAGCTTCGACGCCACCACGGGCAAGGGTGGCCCGCAGATCCTCTACGGCGGCGTCAGCGGCGTCCAGGATGCTCTCCGGGCTCCCGGGCGTGGGAGCGGCCTTGGCCGCTTCCAGACGGGCACGGAGGGCTTCCAGACGCTTCGAGGTCTCCTTGAGCGCTTGCATGAGGGGGGCGCGCTCCTCTTTCGTGTCCGCGTCGGCGACGCTCTCCGTCAGGTTGCGCACCTTGCGCTCGGCTCCCTGAACGTCTCGACGGAGCCGGTCGACCTCGGCCTCGTGGTTGTCGGCCTGGCGTTGCTCCTCCAGCGCGGCCCGCAGGATCTCCTTCACCCGGTTCCAGATCGAATCGTCCAGGACCGAGGACGCAGCGGCGACGAGAGCGCGATCCACCTCGGCCTCTTTCCTGTAGCCGATGCCCTCGCAGCCCTTCGTGCGGGAGCGGTCGCACGTGAGGGACCAGCACCCCGATTTGCGGCTTCTCGTGGCGGCGAGGACGCCCCCACACTTGGCGCACCGGAGGAACGGCGTGGAGAGATGGCGCGGCGCGTTCGACCACGGCTTAGCGGGCCGGGCCAAGAGGGCGTCAATCTGCTCCTCCATCTCCGGCGTCCAAATCCTCAACTCGGGATGCGGGATGATGTGATCCCCGTACCTGTAGAAGCCCCGGTAGAGTGGACGCTGGAGGAGCGCGGTCACGGAGTTCGCCCGCCACTTGGCTCCCCAAGGCGTCGGGAAACCCTCGTCGTTGAGCCGCCTCGCGGTCGCGTTGACGCTCTCGGTGTCGATGAAGATCCGCGAGATGTAGAGCACCCGCTCGCGCTGCTCCGGCACGATGACCCACCGCTTGCCGAGGGCTCCTTGGTCCTCGATGTCGTAGCCGAGACCGCCCTGCTTGATGGCCTGTCCGGCGAGCGCTCGCTTGTCGATGGCGGCGATCGTGTTGGTCCTCAGCGTCTCCACGTACGCCTCCGAGGCGATGGCCTTGGCGTAGGTCACGATCGACTCGGCGCCGCTGAGGCGGACGAAGTTGCGATCCTTGTAACACCACACCCGTACGCCGCGATCGAAGAGATCGATGAGCGTCCCCATCTGGCGAGCGGGCTCGTAGCGAGCGAACCGATCGAGGTCGCGGATGACGAGGATGGAGAACTCCCCCCGCGATGCGGTGGCGAGCATGTCCCCCCACCCGTCCCGCTGCACGAGGCGACCGCTCACGTCGTCGTCGACGAAGATGTGCCTCTTCGGATCGAAGTCCCATCCCTGCGCGCGGATCGCCTCGGTCCCGGCCTCCGTCTGGACGGCAATCGAGTCGACCCCCGCCTTCTTGCCGTCCTTGTCCTCCTTCGAGAGGCGGACGTAGAGCGCTGCCTTTCCTTGCTGTGCTACCGTCGTCTTCATCGGGGAACCTCGCTTCCTCGGTCACGACCCCCGGCGGCTGCTACCGCGCGGGGGTCACTCATGCCGTGCAAGAGTCCCGTCCTCGCGCGTGGGTGTCAACAAGCTCGTCGGGGTGGCGGCGTAGTTGGTGCTCATCGCGTCGCCGTGGTGGCGTCCGCTGAGCGGGTGCGCGTCTCGGTCAAGGCAGACCGTCAACGCTTGAGGTTGCGCAAGATGAGCGCAGCGAGGCGTTGGGCGATGGCTTCGGCCTGCTCGGGCGTGAGCCGTGCGGTCGCCACCACCCATCGCCCGCCGTCGGCGTCGACGTGCAGCACGCGGCGTTCGGCGTTCACGGGCGGAGCGCCCTGCTCGTCCTCGTCCAGGTGCGCCGGCTCGGGCCGCTGGGCGCAGCCTTGTTCGACGTGCTCGTGCGGGGGCACGCTGCCCGCCCCTCACCCACCTTTCCGGTTCTCCACTGCGCCCCGCACGAACTCGTAGAGCACCGGGGCGCCGAAACCGCGCGCGCCCGCGGCAGCCGCCTCGCGCCAGGCGGGGTGCCTGACCGTGGCCGCCGCCAGCGCCAGGCCCACCGCCGCCGCGGCTGCCAGCCCCACGGGACCGATGTTGGCCTTGTCGCCGAGGTAGCCGTCGATGCCGCCCGCGATGCCAGCAGCCACCATCGTGATGCCGGTCGAGATGAAGGTCCCGACCCGCGCCGGGACGTGGCCTGCGAGGAACGAGGGGTCGCCAAGCAGGGTGCGACAGAGCTCGCGCACCTGCGCCGTCGACAAGTTGTCGAGGTCCAGCCCTTGAACGTCGGTCACCGGAGCGGGGCCGGCGCCCACCAGAGTCATTCCGTTCGCCATCGCCAGGGAGTCTGGGACGCGGCGCAAGCGACGGTTGCATTTGTTGTGTCGCGAGGGGGCGTGTTTCACTGTGAAACACGCCCCCCCGGCTGCGCGGGGCGCAAGTTTTGGACCATTCCTCTTTGGATGCGAAAACCAAAGAGGAATCCCCGCCAGCGGTACGCCTCGGCGGAGGTGTTTCGCGGGCTGCCTCTCAAGCTTCAGCAAAAAGTATTTCACGAAGGGGGGACGCGGTGCCAGCTCGCCCACCTCGCGGTGCTGCACCCCACGTTTTGCCTCTGCGCTCAACTACGTCTACGCCCCGCTCCGGGGTTGCGGCCCGGACCGAGGATGCGCTCCGCTCCCGCGCACGCCCCCTCGCGGCAATAGCAGCCCGGGGTTCATCGCGTCGCCGTGGTGGCGTCCGCCGAGCTGGTGCGCGTGTCGGTCGCGGCAGACAATCAACGCTTGAGGTTGCGCAAGATGAGCGCAGCGAGGCGTTGGGCGATGGCGTCTGCCTGCTCCGGCGTATGTGGGGCGAGCGGCTCGACGACGACGCCGCCGAGAGCGTCGACGTGGCGCACGGAGCGTTCCGCTTTCACGGGCGGACCACGGTGCTCATCCTCGTCCACGTGCGCCGGCTCGGGCCGTTGCTCGGGACTGAGGAAGGACATGCCCGCACTATGCGCGGGGGCAGATTTCCACGCCGAAACTTCTCAAGGCGTCACGAGCGCACTTGGCGACCCTCCATGACACTCCACGGCACTCGACGCCGATGAGCGGCACCAGCAATTTTCAGGTCGCCGTCGGGTGGCCCACCGACGGGGATAGATTGTCGACATGGCGAACGTCGGCCGTACGGCGAAGGCCATTCTGGATGGCTTGCGCATCGCGCGCGGCTCGTTCGGGGGTGCAAGCTGGACGCTGCTCCTCGGCCAGGTCGACGAGATCGTGCGGGTGAGGGAAGGCGCGGCGTAGATGTCGGCCCCGCGGCAGCAGCCGCGCCCTCCTGGCCGTCGGAGCTGGTCGGCCGGCGGCGCGGGCATCTCCATCGAGGTCGGTGTCGAGTTGGGAGGTGCCTCATCGCGGGGCTACTTCTTCAGCGCCGCGATGAGCCTGCGCATCCCGGCGTCGAACCGCGCCGGGTCGGCGTCGGCGCCCTCGAAGTCCGCGACAACACGGTCGCGCACGGCCTGGGCGGCGTCCGAGTTGGGCGGGCTCCACCCGGAGAAGACGTAGTCGTCGAGCCGTACCGGGATGAGGTAGGCGGCGCCGCCGTCGCGAGCCTCGCGCGCGAGCGTCTCCTCGATTTCGTTCAGCACGCCCTTGCGGTCGAGCGACGCTCTCGAGCAGACCAGAACCACGCGGTCGTGCTCGTTGACGCCCTTCCGCATCATCCGGTGGAGCTTGTCGCCGGGCACCGCGTGCTCGGCGAAGAAGAAGGTCGTGACGCCGTTCCGGTGGAGGGCCTCGTAGAGCTTCCGGGCGAAGTGCTCGTCGGGGCTGCCGTAGGAGATGAAGGTGGACTGGAGCATTTTGAAGACTCCGAGCGGGTCGAGGGTCCGGGCGCAGTCGATCATGTACTCGGCAAAGACCTCGGGCATGCCGGTGGCCTGAAGGAACGCCTCGAGGTTCGGCGAGCGGATCGACCTGACGATGGAGCGAAAGTCAACGGTGCTCGCGCCTCGATGCACGACAGGCGGATCGGCGTCGCAAAACGGGGAGAGGTCGGTATCCAGGAGTAGGGTTCTATTCAGGTGGGCACCGTTGAGCTTCGCGCCGGCGAGGTTCGCGCCGGTGAGGTTCGTGCCCCAGAGGTCCACGTCGGTGAGGTTCGCGTTGCTGAGGTCTGCATCGCGAAGATTTGCGCTGTCGAGAGCCGCGCGGGTGAGGTCCGCGCCGATGAGGCCCGTGGCATGAAAATCCGCGCGGTAGAGGTTCGCGCGGCATACTTGCGCGCTGCGAAGGTCCGCCTCGCTGAGGTCCGCCTCGCTGAGGTTCGCCTCGCTGAGGTTCGCCTCGCTGAGGTTCGCCTCGCTGAGGTTCGCCTTACTGAGGTTCGCGCCGCCGAGGGACGCGCCGATGAGGTTCGCGCCGATGAAGTTCCACTCCCCCGCCCCGTAACGGCAGAGCAACTCCGCCGCGCTCTCGGGCGGTTTGGGGCGTTTGGAAGGCTTGGAGCGCTTCGGCTGCTTGGGGCGTTTCACTGCCATCGAGCCGCCCCTGAGCGTCGCACGGTGGCGAGCGCCTCCGCAACGCCCGCACGCGCACGCCCAGCCGTGGGCGCTGAGGCCGCTACGGCACCGACGCTCACCCTCGACGTGGTGGACGACACGGCCGCCGGAAATGAACACGGCGACCAGCGCCCCGGGCAGCTCGACGCCTTCGTCCTCGGGCTCACCCTCGCGGTGGACGAGGCGGCCGAGGGGAGCGCGGCGACCAGAGCCGACGGCAAGCTCGCCCTCGACGCCTTCCTCGTGGCGGACGATGCGGCCGCCGAGATGAACGAGCGCGACGACCACGGCCTCGGTGAGGAGCGCGGCGTGCGCAACGTTGGGGTCATCTGTGAGGGCGAGGGCCTCCGCCTCGCTGAGGCGGAGACGGGCCTCGCCTTCGGTGGGGCCAACGGCGAGCCCGGCGCGGGCCTCGGCGAGCGCCTCGGCGCCGCGCCCCGCGGCGAGGCGCCCTCCGCGCGGTGGTCGTCGACGAACGGCGGACCGCCGTCTCGGAGGCGGCCCCTATCGCGCGGGGACCGTGAAGAACTTCTTCGCCTCGACAATCGTCAGCTCGGGGTCGATCTTCTTCACCAGCTTGCCCTTCAAGCGTTCCCCGCGCTGGCCGATGACCGCCAACACCTCCGGGGGCTGGGCAACGGCATCCGGCATCGAGACCTCAGCCTCCCATCGCCCTGGGTGAAGGGGCGACGAGGTCGCGAACCTCTCGGATCGGAACCGGCCGTTGTGGACCGTGCCCTCCGCCTGGGCGATGCCGGTCGTGCACGGTTGGTCCGGCTTGCATGCGCGGTACACGTCGTCCGTGACCTGGAACATGACCGCCGCGCCGTCCGGGTAGTTGGTCTCGCCGACGATGATCGGCATCCCCGAGGCAGCGTCCTCCACCGAAAAGTTCACGATCACCCCAGCCGAGAACGGGGCAAGCTTCGGAGGGGCGAGGACTGCTTCAGGTTGCGCGGACCGCTTCCCCACGCCGGATGTGGTGCCCGGCCGCTGGCTCGCCGCGCGCGTGGAGGCAAGGGCCGAGGGCGAGGGGTCCGTCGCGGCAGGGGGTGGCGAGCTGCGCTGGCACGACGCGGGAAGGAAAAGGGCGACGAGGAGGACAAGGCCGGTGGCTCGCTGGGCGCGAGGAGAGCGCCGGTTCGATGGCGCGGGACCGCGGGGCATGGCCATGCCGTGACCCGGGATCCGCGGCGCAGCAAGGGAGAACCGGACGGAGCGCTGCCGTCCGTGCTCCGGCTTACGGGGCCGCGTCCTCGGCCGTCGTCGCGCGCCCTCGGCCAGCCAGTACCAATCGCGGACCCTCGCACGCCCGCCGCGGGCGAGCCCCGCCCTCGTGGCCATCATCAGCCACGCCAGGGACGCGAGGCCGGTGCCGGCACACGCAGCGGGGCGACCCGTGCCTCGGCTCCGCCATGGGCGTCGGCGGAGTAGCGCTCGACCACCATCGGCACGGAGGGCGACGTCGACCTTCGCCCACAACTCGCGGACGTGGGCTTGCCGTGGGATCTTGTTGATGTTCTCGACGCTGGTGTTCGGTACCGAACGCCCCCCTCTGTGGCCAATGTTGTTGATGTTCTCGACGCTGGTGTTCGGTACCGAACGCCCCCCGGGAGCACATCGCCCTCTACGACGTCGAGTTGGTCCTCGCCCTCGTCGCGGGTGGAGCTGGTCGGCCGCGCCCTCGTCGCCCTTGCCGGTGGGGCGGGCGTAGGGGGACCGCAGGGTCGGCCTAGGTGGCGCCGCCGTCGCCGCCGGCCTGAGCCGGTGCGTCGGGCTCGGTGACTATCTCTCCGTCGCCCTCGCGCACGATGATCACCTTCTCCGGGTCGTGGAAGCGCTCTTCTCGGACATGGTTCGCGAAGGCAAGCGCTTCCTCGACCGTGTGGAGCCCGCGCCGTAGCGGCAGCCGCTTCCCCTTCCGGCCGTGAAGCACGAACACCCCGAGGGTCGGCTCGCCGTCGCGTGAGACCGTGGTGGTGGCCATGATCGAGAAGCGTGCGCCTTCGTTTGGCGCTGTCGAGCAGTAGTTGCGCTCCCGCAGGGGCACGTACATCGCCCCGGTCTCCTCGGCCTGCGTGCCTTCTAGCGCGTGATCGCCGTTCGCACCGATGAGCCCCGCGCCGCAGCCGCAGAAGACCCCCAGGGATCTATGACTCGATGAGCCCGACGTGTTCGGTGCCGATCGTTCAAGGGTCGGGGGCGGACGGCCCGGCGTGCAGCACGTCCCCCTCCGCGACGACAAGCCCGTCAGCGAGCGCGTACGTGAGCACGTCCTCCGCATCCTCGTCCGAGATGTCGGGCCCGCGGAGCGTCCCGAGCACGTCCTCGCGCGTCATCGGTCCGTGGCTCCGGAGGTCCCTTCCCAGAACAGCCGCGTAGACGGTGACATCGCGCACGCTAAGCATGGAAATCCGTGCCACGTTAGCATGTCGCGGGGGTGCCGAGGGAGGTACGCCCCGCTGAGCCGTTTTGGGTCCGTACGGCGCCTTCGGGCTCCTGCGCTCCGTCGCCGTCGTGCCCGCGCTGCGCGGTGGCGGGGTGGGCCGCGCCCTGGTCGCCGACCGGCTCGCGGCTGCGCGCGCGATGGGGCTCGCCGCGGTCTACCTCTTGACCACGACCGCGGCGGACTACTTCCGGAGGCTCGGCTTCGCCCCTGCGCCCCGGGAGGAGGCGCCACACAATCTCGCTGCTTCTCCCGAGTTCTCCGGCGCCTGTCCGACATCTGCGAAGTGCATGGTGCTGCGCTTGCGGCGATGACTCGCCGTACACTTCCCGGTCGCGCCGGCCGCCCACTCACCCGTGCATTCGTCACAGAGGCTCGCTCGGCGGCGCACTGCGGGGCCGGCGCCCGAGGCTCCACTTCAGGCCGAGCGGCGTGATCAGCGTCGTCAGCACCACCATCATCACGATCGCGGAGTAGGCCCGCCGGTCGAGCGTCGAGGTGGTCTGCCGCGCCCTCGTCGTGGACGCCTCGCTCTCGCCCTCGTCGCCGTCGAGCTGGTAGGCCCGCCCTTGTCCGCCGTCGAGCTGGTGGTCCTCGCCCTCGAGGTGGTGCATCCACCGCTCCGCCGCTCGTCGCCGTCGAGCTGGGCCTCTCCCTCTTGGCGGACGCCTTGCGTTCGCCGCGCATCGCCGTCGAGCTGGTCGGCTTGGCCCGTCTCGGGCCTCGCCTCGGAGCGGCCGGCGAGGGAGCGGGCGCCGAGGCGGGCATCGCCCGCGACATGCGGCGTCGCCCCAGCGGACCAGTGCCTCGTCCTGTTCGCGCGATTGCGGAATACGTGCGCGGGGCCCGAACCGCGGATGCGCTCCACTCCCGCGCACGCACCTGGTCCCTCCCTGCGGCAACAGCGGCCCGGTCGCCATCAGCCTCGTCCGCGGCGGTCTGGTCGGTGCTCATCGCGTCGCCGTGGTGCGTCCGCTGAGCGGGTGCGCGTCTCAGCCACGGCAGACGCTCAACGCTTGAGGTTGCGCAAGATGAGCGCAGCGAGGCGTTGGGCGGTGGCTTCGGCCTGCTCTGGCGTGAGCCGTGCGGTTGCCCCCACCCATCGCCAGCCGTCAGCGTCGACGTGGAGCACGGCACCTTCGGCATTCACGGGCGGAGCACGGTGCGCGTCCTCGTCCGGGTGCGCCAGCTCGTGCCGCTGGGCGCAGCCTTGTTCAACGAGGTCATCGAGGGTCACGCAACCCGCCCCTCGCTCAGAGCCTCGCAGAACGTCCCCTACCGTGCGTGCTCCTCGCGCCACGCCGCCGGCCTGTCGAGTTTGCGGCTTGCGAGGATGGCGTCAATCGCCTCGTTCGGCGTGACGATGCTGGCGACCCGTACGCGTGCTCATGACGCGGGCGCGAGGCGTGCTCATTGCGCCCCCTCCGTTGGAGCTGCGTCCTGCGCGTCCATCGAATCACGCTCGCGACGCGCGTCCCGCCCGACGAAGGGACTCACCTCGTAGGGGATGCTCGGCCTTCCCACCCCCTGAACGTTCGGGAGACGGCGGACGTAGTTGCGCTGCACGAGGATGCGGAGGGCCTTGTCGAGGGCCTCCGCCGTCTTGATGCGTCCACGCACGCCGCGATGGATGTCGTGCTTCGTGAGGCTGCGGCGTCCGTCACTCCGCAACCATGCGAGGACGTGCTTGGCATCCGCGGTGGCGACGTCCTCTTCCATGGTCGAGAACGCTGCGACCGCGTGCGCGACGAAGTAGTCGGCGAGGACGATCGCGTTCACGACCGCGCGCGCCGGCACCTCCCTGGGGAGGTTGGCGAGCCCCGCCTCCGCGTGCTCAGCGATGTGGAGCTGCGCCGCAAGGCGCGCAACGGCGCCCGGCAACTTGTTCGCCCAGTCGACGACCTCGCGGAGGTCACCGAAGGGTCGGAGCCTGGGCTCAAGCCTCTGCTTGAACGCGACGAACACGGCGTAAGCCTCCTCGGTGAACGCAAGCACGCGGGGCACCGGCGCGCCGCTCTCGTCGTCCAGCTCTCCCGGCAGATCGAGCAGCGTGCGAACCGTCATCTCGTACGCGTTGCAGACGTCGGGCGTCATCGACGGCGGGTCAACCTCGCGCCACCCGACGTTGCTCTCCGGTACCACCCAGAGGAACCGTGCAAGCAGACCCTTGCCGCGGAAATCCGGGCTCTCGGCGAAGCTAGTGAGCACCTGACGCTGCACCGTAAGGCCGAGCGTGAGCGTCGGCTTCCGAAGCAGGAGGGGCTCCTCGGCGCCCTTGCGGTCGACAGGGCACGACTCGCCGGAGTGTCCTTTGAGGAACAGGACGAAGTTCGAGCCCTTCTGGCTGTACTGACCCTTCATGATCTCGAAGGGCCCTCCCTCCGACGAGAAGACGCCCATGCGCTCGCCCTGCTCGTGGAGCAGCCGTGCCAACGCCTCCGGCGTCGCGTCGTCCGCGATGAGGCGTGGCATCGCAGGCACCTGGAGCGCAGCGATTGCGGCGGAGAGCTGAATGGACTCACGCCGCGCGTTGTCGCGCTCGGCTTGGTTCTGCCCCTTCGCAGCGACGCTGCGCAGCACCTTGCGCCGCTCCTCCATGATGGCTCGCCGTTCGCGCAGCTCGGTCACCTTCGGCGCGATCCGAGCCCGTTCCGCTTCTTCGTATGCAATCACCGGCTCAACGGCTTCCTTGAAGACGGGGCTCTTGCCGTAGCCCGACGGCAGCACGACCACCACGTACAGGTTGAGCGGCTCTCGCCAGCGGGGCTTGACCTGTACCTCGAAGCGCTTCGTCACGGCGAGCGAGACGACGGCGAGGCCGAGCACCGCGGCGACATCGACGGGCGTCTGAACCATATCCGAAACGGCCCTGGCCCACCTTTCGAGCCATCCGGGCAGGACGTGCACCGGGAACGCCGGACGGCCGCCCGGCTCGAACGCGTCGCCCAGTTCGAACGGGACGGGCGGCTCCCACCCCGACACCGCTGCACCACCGTTCGCGGGGCGCGGCCCGATCTCCGTGCGCTCCCAGTCCGGCGGGTCTTTGCTGGCGGCCATCAGCTCGCCCTCCTCGATGCGGCGTCGGCCCAGTCACCAGCGGGCGCCTTCCATCGCTCGACGCGCCTCGCTCCGGCGTCGCAGAGGGCGCTCGCCATTTCCTTGACCACCCGCTCCCCCGCCGCGTCCGTGTCGACGGCGACCGCAGCGACCCGCCCCCGTGCGAACGCCGCCCAGCTCGGCCGCCACGCGCTCACGCCGGGCAGACCGAGCACAATCGCCGGCTCGCCGCGCGCTCTGCACAGAGCACGCAGGGCGAGCACGTCAATCGCCCCCTCGACGAAAGCAACGGGGGCCTCGACGGGCGCCTCGCGCATGCGCTCGATGCCGAACGGCCACGCGAAGGGGCGCCCGCGAGGACCGACGTAGCGCGGCTCGCCGGGGTCGATGCGGCGCCGCTGAAGGGTGTAGATGACGCCGTCCGGCGTTCGCCAGGGGATGCACAGGCGATTGCCCGGGTGGCTGAACTGCCCGCGGGCGAGGAGCCCGGACCGCTCGACGTCGCGACGGGTGAACGGCGGCACGTACCCCGGACACGGTTGCGCCGCGTCGAACATCATCGCAAGCCACGCACGCTGCGCGGAAGGCCGAGGAAGCGCCGCCCAGCCGTCCCCGCGTGCGAGGTCGAGGATCGCCCGCTCGCGCACGTAGCTGGTGACGTCCGCGACGATGTTCGCCTCGTCGAGGCGTCCGCTGTGCAGCACGGGCGCGACGACGGCAGCGAAACCTCGTCGGAGAGCGCCGGAGGCGGGAGGCGCTGCGGAGGACATGCACGGGGCTGGGGCACATCGCTCGCAGCGATCCCGGCGACGACCTCGGCCTCCGAGAGCACGCGGTCGAAGTCGCGGGGGATGGCGAGCGCACGCGCTGCGGCGACGAGGTGCAGGGCGTCCCCCGAGAAGCCGCACGCGTGGCACTTGACGGCGATCGTCTGGTCGCGCGCGACGTACACGGAGCAGCTCGGGTCCGCGTCGTCATGCGCCGGGCATCGAATCGCGGCGTTGCGACCGTAAAACTTCGCGCCCTCGCGGAACCCGAGGCGCTCCACGAGCGCCCGCGGGTCAGAGAGACGGGCGCGGATCTCGGTGATGCGCGCGCGCGGCGTCGTCCATCTCGTGTTCATCGGCTGGTCCCTTCCTGGGGAAGCGCGAGCCCATCAGGGCGCGGGAAAGTGCACGCGCCACGTCCGGCCAAACTTGAAGGCCACGATGCCGCCGCCCAACCGCGCGACGATGGCGTCGCCCTCGCGTCGCGCTGCGCGGCGGCACCTCGCGCGCAGGGCCCCGACGTCGACCGAGAGCCGCTTCGCAGCGACCTGGATGGTCGCGAAGGCGGCAGGGTGCTTGCTCGGTTGCGGTGCCGCGCGCAGCTCCGCTCTCTCTTCCACGTGCTCGTCGTTCATGGACATGGACGTCTCCCTGCGATCGTCGATCGCGCTTGGCACGGAGCTATCCCAGCAACGGGGACTCTCGTTGCCGTCGACTTCACTGCGGTGACGACGCGCGTGGCCCAACGAGGCCAGCGGCGCGCGTCCGCGACCATTCGAGAATCGATCAGGCTGGCTCGTATCCTGAGCCGCCGAATGCGGTCAGCCTATGCACGCCGGACGCGCGCCCTGCACTCGGTCCGCGACGTCAGGATTCCAGGTGGGTTGAGGGCACTGTCGCCGCCTCAACAGAACGTCATCATTCGCGACGTGGCGGACAGTCTCACGCCCGCACAGGATTCCACAAGATGCCAGTGTTTTCGGGTAGGGGTGCCTGAGTTTGCATGCATGTGGGGCGGCGATGCGAAGTGACAGGTGCTCTCGCATCGCGTGGCTCAGCATTGCGGCATCGCTCGGCACGTCGCGGAACGTTGCATAGCGGCTGAAACGTCGTCACGCTTTAACCGCCTTTGGAACAATTTTAACCGGGTTTGGGACATATAAAATGCCGAATTGCCCCGCTTTTTGGTGAGCGTCCCCACGCCTCGACGTCGAAGATGTAGACGGTCAGCACGCGCCAGCCGCGAGTACGCCAGCGAGTGAATCACCCGTTGTCGTGGGGCTGGCAGCTCGGCGCCGAGCATCGACGAAGCCTGGCCCTCCGGTCACGCCCCGCGGTCGGGGCGGCGCGACCGCCATTCGCCCGTCCGCGCGCTCGGAGCAACCTCGCCGTCGGCTCCGAAGCAACTCGTCATGAGGCGCCTACTCCAGCGCCGTCGGCGCCAGACCCGTCGGCGCCTGCGCCGCGGACACGGGGAGCGCCATGAGCGGCGGGGGCGGAGCGAACCCTGGCACCCCGCGCCCGTAGAGGTACGCGCGGACCTCGCTCGCCGCGAACCGCATCGGGCGCCCCGGCCCCACCGGCGGCAACGCCCCCGTCGCGGCTACCGCACGGATCGATCGCTCATCGAGGCTCGCCAGCGTCGCCACCTCGACCGCCTCGATCGCCCTGTCGTCCGCCAGCGCCAGCCGCGCCTCGGCGGCCACCATCAGCACCTCGGTCGCGGGCGTCAGGCTCAGGTTGCGCAGCTCGCGCGGCACCGGCCGCCCCGGCTCGACACCCTCGACCAGGGCGCGCAGCTCCCGCAAGGCGGCGGCCCCCTCTTCGGGCGTGCCCCGGCCCGCGATGGCCCACTCCGCGCACGTCCGCGCCGCCTTCGAGGCCGCCGAGTTGGCCATCGCCTGGCTCTTCGCCACCTTCGGGTCGACCCCCGAGGGCACCGACTCCGCCCGGAGGATGAGCCCCAGCGCGCGCGCATCTCGGTACGCTCGGGCGTAGACCGCATGCACCACATCGTCCGCGGTGCGTTGAGGATCGAGGTCGGCAAGGCGGAGCGGCTTGGTCTTCGGCATCCGTCCAAGCTAGTGGACTGTTCGACAAGTCTTTGAACAAATTCAGCGAGCGTGCCGCTCGACCCACCGGCGCATCTTCAACCGCGTCCAGGACCACCTGACCGGATGCGCGAAGCGCTCATTGTACTCCCGCCAGCTTGCGTCGATGTGCTCGATGAACTGCTGGCGGCTCTTCCAGTCCCCACGCTTCAGGTAGCGTTCGCTGAAGGCGCGGAGCAGCAACTCGGCCTGGTTGAGCCACGACGCATGCGGCGGCGTCACGAGCGTCCGCACGTGAGGGTAGTGCGCGCGTAACCAGGTGGTCGTCTCCTCTGCGGTGTGAGACGGGCCGCCGTCCCAAATCAGGTGCACGCGGCGCGCGCGGCGGTGGGCCTGGAACACCGCCGGCAGCACGCGGCGCAGGTGCTCGCTGTCGTTCCGGTCGAGGCAGAAGCCGTGCATCTTGCCCGTGTGCACCACGAGTACCACGAGGAAGTTCACCGTCCCGTGCCGGATGTACTCGAACTCCTGGCGCTCGATTTGTGCGGGAAGCATGAGCCGGGTACGGCAACGACGTTCGAGGGCCTGCACGTTCGGCTTCTCGTCGAGGCAGAGCACGATCTCGTTCTTTTCAGCCAGATCGTGGGCTCTTTCGTAGCACCACAGGATCGGCGCGGTGGCCTCGATGAACGCGTCGTCGCACGTCGGGGTCTTCCAGTACCGCGAGCGATGAGGTTGCAGGTCCGCCGCACGCAGAATGAGCGAGACTGATCAGCGACAACTACTTCTGCCGCCTGGCGACAACTACTTCTGCCGGTGGGTCGGCCGTGCGGACGGCCTGTGCGACGGTGCGGAGCTGAGAGCTCCGGCCTGGTGCCGGGGCTGGTGGAGCCCCGGATGGTCAGCGACAGGCAGGTCCGCTTGCTGAGGAAGAAGCGGATGGAAAACAGGACGATGGAGGCGGCCGCATCGGCCGCCTCGATGAGCGAGAGGACGGCGCGCAAGTGGCAGCGGGGACCGCTGCCCTCGGCGACGAAGGAGCCGCGCACGTGGCGCACGCGGCCGGACCCGTTCGTGGAGGTGTGGTCGACCGAGATCGAGCCGCTGCTGGTGGCGGACACGGAGGGCAAGCTCGAGGCGAAGACCATCTTCGCCGAGCTCTGCCGGAAGAGGCCGGGCGTGTTCGAGCCCGGGCAGGTGCGCACGTTGCAGCGGCGGGTGCGGGAGTGGCGGGCGGAGCGCGGGCCGGACAAGGAGGTGTACTTCCCGCAGGAGCACGTGCCCGGGCGGATGGCGTCGATGGACTTCACGCACGCGACGGAGCTGTGCGTCACGATCGTCGGGGTGCTGTTCGTGCACATGTTCTTCGAGTTCGTGCTCGCGTACAGCGGCTGGCGGTTCGTCCAGCTGGCGTTCGGCGAGACGTTCGAGGCGCTGGTGAAGGGGCTGCAGGGCGCGCTGTGGGCCCTCGGCGGGGTGCCGCAGAGGGTGCGACAGGACAACCTTTCGGCGGCGACCCACGAGCTGGTGAAGACGGGCGGGCGAGGGCTGACCCGGCGGTTCGCGGATGTGGTGGAGCACTACGGTTTTGATCCCTCGCGCATCCGACCGGGCGAGTCGCACGAGAATGGCGTGGTCGAGAAGGCGCATCATCTGCTCAAGAGCGCGCTCGAGCAGGCGCTCCTGTTGCGCGGCAGCCGCGACTTCCCGAGTGTCGAGGCGTATATGGTGTTCGTCGGACAGGTCGTCGAGGAGACCTTTCACCAGGGGCGCGAGGCTCGGCTCGCCGAGGAGCGCGCCGTGCTCAAGCCGCTGCCTTCGAGCCGAGTGCCCGAGTACACGCGGGTGGTCGTCGATGTGCGCAAGTGGAGCACCGTCCCCGTGGCGGGCCACATCTACTCGGTGCCGTCGCGGCTGATCGGGCACGAAATCGAGGCCCGAGTATACGCTGATGTCGTCGAGATCCGCTACGCAAACAAGACGGTCGAGACGATGCCGCGGCTGCGCGGCGAGGACGCGCATCGCATCGACTACCGGCACGTGATCTGGTCGCTGGTGCGCAAGCCCGGGGCCTTCGCGGCGTACCGGTACCGCGAGGACCTGTTCCCCTCGCTCGTGTTCCGGCGGGCCTACGATGCCCTCCGCGCGCGCCGTGGCGACCGCGCCGACGTGGAGTACGTGCGGGTGCTGCACCTGGCCGCGAGCACGGGCGAGCACGCGGTGGAGCAGGCACTCTCGGTGCTGCTCGAGGGCGGCGAGGCGTTCGACTACGCCGCGGTCAAGGCGCTGGCGCAGCCGGTGGAGCCGGCGGTGCCGGTGATCCACATCGGCGTGCCCGACCTTCGGCACTACGACGCGCTCCTGGCCGCGGGAGGTGAGTCGTGAGCGCGGCGACGTACACGCCCGAGATGGGCGAGCGCATCGCGGCGCTGCTGTCGGAGTGGAAGCTGCCGATGGTGGCCAGCGAGCTGGTGCGGCGCCTGCTCGCCGGCGGCCACGGCGACGCGCTGATGGTCGTCGCCGAGGTGCTGGAGCTCGAGGCCGCCGGGCGCAAGGAGCGGCGCGTGGAGCGGCTGCGGCGGGCCTCGAAGCTGCCGCCCGGCAAGACCTTCGAGACACTGGACAAGGCGCGGGTGCCGCGGACGGCGCTGCTCAAGGTGCAGGACCTGTCGCGGGGGGACTTCGTGGAGCAGGCCAACAACGTGCTGCTCTTCGGGCTGCCCGGCGTGGGCAAGAGCCACCTGGCCTGCGCGCTCGGCCACGCCCTGGTGGAGGCGGGCCGGAGCGTGCTCTTCACGCCGACGTACCAGTTGGTGCAGCAGCTCCTGGTGGCACGCCGCGACCTGTGCCTGCCGCGAGCGCTGCGGGCGCTGGACGTGTTCGACGCGGTGATCCTCGATGACCTCGGCTACGTGCAGCAGACGGCGGAGGAGGCGGAGGTGCTCTTCACGCTGATGGCGGAGAGGTATGAGCGTCGCAGCTTGATCATCACCAGCAACTTGGTGTTCTCCGAGTGGGACCGGATCTTCAAGACGCCGATGGCGACGGCGGCAGCGATCGACCGGTTGGTGCATCACGCAGCGATCATCGAGATCGACCGGGAGAGCGTGCGGGCGGAGGAGGCGAAGAAGCGCAACGAGTCGAGGAAGAAGAAGGACGACAGCGAGTGAGAGGGGAGCCTCGCGGCCGGGCGCGCGTCGCCACCATGGAGAGCAGCGAGGTCTCGTTGGCGTGGGCGCACGATGGGGATCCGGGTGGAGACGGTGAGGGTAGATGAAGAGACTGGCCTCGGCGCTCGGTGCTCGCTCCGCGCTCTACTGGGCACGGCATCACCACGGTGTGCAGAGCGCCCAGGTCTCGATGGCGTGGGCGCGACGGCATGACGAAGAACGACAACTACGGGCGCGGGGGCGACGGGCAACGAGGTGGAGCGAGGTGGGCGTGGGGATCGACGACAACTACCGCGGAGGTGACGACAACTACCCAAGGTTGGTGGTGAAGATGGGGGCCGTGGGACGAGGGGAAGGACGTGGCCGGAACCGGCAGAAATAGTTGTCGTTGACCGGCAAGAGTAGTTGACGTCGCTCAGAGACGGTCGAGTGCGCGATGTTCGGCGCGAGCCCTCGCTCGATCGCGACCTGCGCCAGGCTCCGCATCGACCAGTGGGTCATGTGCAGCCCGAGGCCAAGCGGATCGCAGCACGCCAGCATCTCGACGCCGACGCGCTGGAGAGGGGGAAAACGTCCGGGGCCGACCATCGCGGGGTGCGTCCTCAACCACCTGCACACCAACCTCTTCGTACCGGCGGCAGAGGTTCCAGATCGTCGTGCGCGCGACACCGAGTCGCTCCGCGACGTCCTGCACGACGGTCGTCGGATCAGCCATGGCCCGCAGGATCCATGCTCGCCGAGCGACGCGTTGCTCGGTGCGTCCATCGTGGAGGAGTTGCTCCAGGTAGGCCGCGTCCACCGTGGACAGTTCGATCAGTCGCGGCGGTCGCCCCCTCATCCGGCGCAGCGTGGCGCTCGCCAGAATATGTTCAAAGACTTGTCGAACAGTCCACTAGTGCCGCCCACTTCTTCCGGCATCCGCCTGTCTCTCAGTTTGAATGGAAGCTAACAGAATATCCTCCGACAGCATCCACACGCTTCCGAAAGCGAACCGGACGCCGACGGACGTTGCCCCACGCCTGCCCCATCGGCTTCCGCGGACATCCGCGCACATCCAAAAAAGAACGGACGCCCGCGGATATAAGATCACGCACATCCCTCGGCTTCTGTACGCGGATGAACGGACGCGGCGCCTTCCGCACCCTCAGAGCGCCCTTCCCGACTCGGCCCCCTCGACAGCGGGTTCGCGCGCAGCTCGCCATTGCGGCCTGGTGAGCGGGTAGGAAGCGGCAGATCAGTGGGAAACGAGTGGAGTGGAGCGGCGGCGCTCAGCGTTCCCTCCTCTCCGTGGCGGCGGCGGACCTGAACGGCGACGGCCATCCCGACCTCGCCGCCTACCCCGTTGGCATGTCATGTAGTGCGCCGCACATTGGACGTTCGGTCGCTCGCGGCTCAATGCCCCTCGAAAGTTGCACTTTTGGTCTGCGTCGGATCGCGAATTTCCAACTGGGTTTTCCAACTGGGTCGTGACTGACTGGCATTTGGTGGGCGTTTGGTGGACGGGGGGTGGACGGAGCAGGTAGCCCGCGATCGTGGGTAGCTGGGGGTACCCGCAAATCCGGCCAGCCCACGCCGACGACCGCGGGTCGATTCCCGACCGGCGCCGTGCGCCTACCGGGTTGGCATCGCTGGGGTGCAGCGCGGCGCGCCGCCGATGATGTGCGCCACGCAGCTCGGCGCGGCGCAGACCGGGCGTGGTTGGGCGGCACCTCGGGGGCGCGACGGACGGAGCCGCAGGCCCAACGGACGAGGGCGCATGGACAGAATGGACAAAACCATGGCAATCAGTCCCGACGGGGCACTGCGCCATGGTTTTGTCCATTTTGGCCACTGGTTCAGTGTGGGGTCGCGCGCGTCGCGTCCGTCTTCCCTGGGGCAATCCGCGTCGCTGGTCTCGGCGGTCCGCGGACCGAGCCGCGGGCCCACGGGTGGGGCGCATGGACAGAATGGACAAAACCATGGCAATCAGTCCCGACGGGGCACTGCGCCATGGTTTTGTCCATTTTGGCCACTGGTTCGCTGTAGCAATCGTCCGGCGACAGGCTGCTCGGCCGCACCCTCAACGTGGTCGAGGCGCCGCGCCACCGCGGAAGGCGTCGAGCTGGGGCCCGCCCCCGCATTCACCGATGAGAGCAAACTCATGGTGCGCCTCCTCCTCGCGCCCGGGTGACAATCGGCCTGGAGCCCTGGCCGTCGCCTCCAGCGCGTCGACCTGCCCAGCACCCCCTCGACGTGCCGGCGCAGGCATGCGTGCGCGGCGTCACACAGCGCGCGCGCGGGCTCGCGCGACTACCAGCCCCGCGCTCCTGGCGTGCGGCGACGTTGGGGTCCTCTTCACCTTCGAGCCCGAGTTGCCCGAGCCCGAGCGCAGCATGGCGACGGCGGAGATCGCGAAACCGAGGCCCTGCAAGCTGCCCGCCCTCGACGCGGCCCCCCGAGGCGGGGCTACGCGTCGGCGGCGCGCACCTTGTCGTCGTCCGCTACGAGCGCCCCGCAGGCTTGCGCGGACCGAACGGCAGAGCCCCGCGCTCTCCTGCTTCGGCTTCGAACGACTCAATCGCGCGCTTGAGGGTGTCCGCAAGGAACGGCGCGGGGATCGTGAGGTGGAACTCTCGTGAGTTGTAGACGTACACGTAGGAGGGACCATCGTCCTCCGGGTCGCATTCTTCGGGCACATAGAGGTGCGCGTCGCGCGACAGACCCTCGTAGATGATTCCGCCGTAGGAGCAGTTCACCAGCACCGAGCGATCGGTGGCCAATGGCTCGAGCGACGCGAAGGTCGGGTCGTCGCGCCACGTAGCCACCTCTTGAAGCTGGGCCCGGCCATATCTGGAGAACGGGAAGCTGCTCGCCGCAGCGAAGCGCTCCGTCTCGGGAGTTCCCCACGCGCGTAGCCGGGGAGCGGAGACCCTAGAGAACGCCTCGTGCTGCCCGTGCCAATCGAGGAAGTGCCGCATCCGGTCGGCGCCCCCCAGGTCGCGCGGCACTGCCGCCGGGTCCGATGTGGCATGCCAGTGGTTCGCCAGTGCATCGAGGCACGTCAGGAGCACCATCCGGTCGGGATGCGGCGGTCCGCTTCCTGCCGCCGCGGCGTGCCGCTCCCGGAAGTGATCAACGAACTGCCTTCGACGCGGAAGAGTGTCGGTGCTCATTTCACCGTGGTACGCCAGCGGCTCAAGACGGTCTAGCCGGCGCGCGGCGACGTCGGGGTCCTCTTCACCTTCGAGCCCAGCGCAGCGTGGCGACGGCGGACATCGCAACGCCGGGGCCCCGGCAGGTTGCCCGCCCTCGACGCGGCCCCCCGAGCTGCACCGCGCCGGCCCCTAACCGGCCCGTGAGGTCAGTGCAGCATCAGCGCCGCGCGAGCCCGGAGCGTGTCGCCGTCCGCGGCAAGGATCCCGTGGGAGAGCGCGTAGGCGAGCACATCGGCGGCTTCCTCTTCCGCGTGATGCAGCGCGCGAAGGATCCCCACCGCGTCCGCGCGCGGGGTCGGGCCTACGACGCCAATCATGGCCGCAACGCCCTTCGCGTACCGGGCCATCTCGGACTCGTCCAACATCGGCGCCCGATGGCTACGCGTCGGCAGCGCGCACCTTGTCGCCGTCCGCTATGAGCGCCCCGCAATCTAGCGCGTAGCGGATGACGTCCTCCGCCTCGCTCTCCTCCAACCTCACGGTGCGTCGCAGCATCGGGATCATGTTGCCGCGAAGCTGCGGGCCCATGACCCGGAGCGCGTTCACGAGTCCCTGCGTGTAGGTCGCGCGGTCCGCCTCAGCCAGCATCCAGCTCAGCGTACCAGGACAGGCTCTCCCGCGCCGCGCTGGCGCCGGAGCGGCGCCACGGCGGCGCCGTCCAGTCGGGCCGGGTGTAGCGCCCGTCAATACGCCGAACTGCGTACGCCTGGCCGCCCCGGGCCCTCCTCGTCGCCGCCGGTCGGCCGTGGTAGTACGGCCAGAAGGTCATGGCAGAGCGGACGTTCGCAGACGAGGCGCACACGACTGCGCAGGAGATGGCACGCGAGATGGTGGCCAGGGGCGAGGACACTTCCTCCGGCGCCGTCGTGGTCGTGGATCCTCGTGACGAGTTCGGTGGCCAGGCGGCGGTCGCGACGTTTGTCATGCGCGGCGACTCGGAGCAGGAAGCGAACCGAAAGCTCGCCGAGAAGCTCGCCGAAGCGGGTCGCAGAAGCGGATCCCCGTGGTCTTCACGTTCTACGATGCCGCCCCTCTGATGGCATTTTTGGCGGGAATCGGGGCCGGAGACACCGAGCACCTCCGGGCGTGGTTTGCGGCGCGAACCCCATCGGGATTCGTTCGCCTCGTCATGATCTCCAGCGGCTCCGTCTCGTTCTCGCCCGTTCCCTTCGATACCCAGGCCGAAGCGTAGGAACCCACGGCCGACGGGCGCGGAGCGCGTGGTGGCCGCTTCTCGCGCGACCGCTACGCGGGGTCGAGGAGCGGGACGTACTCGGCGAGGAGCAAGACCGCGGGATCGGCTCGTACCTCTTCCGGCACCACGCCTTCGACGGGCACCGAGCGCGGCGACGATGGAGGGCGTGGAGCGCGACAGCGTTCCCCGCGGTCACACCGAGATTTTGCCCCACCGGGAGCTCTGCGCCGCCGCATGAGGTGGTAGGCGCCCGCGGCGTCGCTGTTGTCTACTCCACGATGTCGATGTGGGTGAAGTTGACCCGCAGCCTCTTGGCGCCGCTCTGAACCGTCCCGTTCGAGAGCGTGCCGTCCGACTGCGAGAACTTCTTGGTGTCCCCCGCGGCGATCGACCCCTTCAACGTGAAGGGCATCGAGGCGACCCGGGCCCCGCTGTCATCTACCCACTCCACGTCCCCCCTCATGTTCCGGACCGGGAAGTGCGACCTGTTGAGGACCGTGACGCCCACGAGCTGGCGGTAGTCGTTGATGATGCCCTTGTCGTAGTTGATGAGGTCGCTGGTTTCGAGATAGGCGTTCGGGTTGGCCAGCAGGGCAGCCCGTTCCCTGGCGAGCGGGTCGGGCTTGGCGGGCTCCGAGATGTCGGTGCAAAGGGGATCGCCCGGCGTGCATCGCGTCGGGCCCGTGTGGCGGTTGGCCTCGTGCAGCAAGAAGAGGCCACCGACCGCAAGGACGGCTAGGAACATGATGCCGGCGATGACGCCGACGATGATGCACCCGACGCTTGCGCCACCGCCACGTCCGGGAGCCCCGTACGGCGGCGGCGGTCCATAGGGAGGCTGGGGCGAGTTCTGGGGGTGCGATTGATGCGGGTAGCCTTGTGGCGGTCCTCCCGGCGGATACTGTTGGCTCATCTGACCTCCAGCCGGGGAGGAGATCCCCCGGCTCGCGGCTGGGTCAATCCTCGCCGTGTGTTCAGCCGCTCGTCCTGCGCGTGCGCGCCCGCCGCACGCGGCAGCACTTGAGGGCCGCGGCGAGAGTCACACGGCGGTCACGCGCCCGGCCGACGCCCGAGCGGCGCCGTCCAGTTCGGCCGGTGCTGGCGGCCCGTCAATACGCCGAGATGCGTACGCAGCCCCGCGGGGGTCAGTGTGGGGACGCGCGCGATCCGCGTCGCTCGTCTCGTGGTCGTCGCTCGTCCAGAGGGCTGGCGTCGACGCTGCCGACCGCGGCGCGCCCCTCACCGCCGAGCAATCGGATCACTTCGCCGAGGGAGGCTGCCGAGCGGCTCCAGCACGCCCGGGAAGGTCGCCCCTCGGGCCGCCGTGCCGTCGTTCACCACGAACACCCACCCGCCCGCCACCCGCGTCGCCGCGACGATGGGCGTGGCGAAACAATCGGCGGCCCACGTGACCATGCCTCCTCGGAGAGGCTCGCCCGCGCGGCGCTGAACACCACGCTGACGCAACCGTCGCGTCGCTCCACTGCCGCCGCGACCGGCGGCTCGTAGAGCCTCCTCGGGACGGGCGAGAGGAGCTGCGCCGCCGCGGGCGCGGGCCCCCTGGGGGAGGCGCCCGGCGGCGCGAGCGGCGGCCTCGAGCCGCCGCCTACGGGAACGGCCTATTCGCCAGAGTGTCACCGGGGCCTGGAGTTCGCCTCGAAACCCACAAGAGCCCGCGTCGGTCAGCCGCTGGCGATCAACCTTTCAGGAAGGCGACCTTGAGGGTCACCGTCTTGCCAAGCAGGAGCGTCGACTCGGCGGACGTGATGTGGTGGCGGCGAACGCGCCGACGCTCGAAGCGAGTGCCGTTCGTCGAGCAGAGGTCATAGGCGAATAGCTCGTGGCCGCCGCGAAGAAGGAGCACCTGCACGCCCGAGACGGCGTCGTCGCTGAGCACCCGGCAGAAACCCGCGTCGAAGCAGTGCAGCGCGCGGCCGAGGATGATGCCCTCGTCGAGCGCCGCCGTCGGTACGTCTACGGCCGCACCGAGGACGCCGCGCTCGAGAATCAGCCGGGTTGGTGCTTGCGACACTTGGCCGAGATGGCAGAGGGGCCGAGAAGTCGGGTCAGGCTCCACGACCGGGACCGCGTCCACGGCGCCGTCGTTGGCAGCGCCCGCCCGGGCTGCGTCCGGGAAAACCACGGGGAGTCCGCGGATGACGTGACGTCCCAGCCGCATCGCGAAGCGACCGCGCGCGAGAGCGAACTGCCGGGGCGTGTCGTCCTCCAAGAAGAACGGCACGTCCGTCTTGAGGTCCACAATCCGAGCGCCCAGTCCGCCGTCGTCGAGCCGCATGGCGATGACGGCAAGGTGGCGCGGCCACACGCCGGCATCGCCGAAGAGCACAAGGTCGCATCTCTCGTGCGAGCCGAGGACCGCGTACCCATCTCCCGTCAGACGGATATCCGTCCACGAGATGTGACGATCGCGCACGGCGATGAGCCGGTAGCCCTGTGCACGCTCTTGCAGCACGCCGGGGAACACAAGCCGCGCGCGCATGAAGATGTCGTGCATCGACGCCAGACCGAGTGACGGTGGCACGCCACCGAACTCGGAAGCCATCTGCTCGATGTTCCGTGGCGCGCTCGGGGACGCGGAGGCCCGCGACGTCTCCGGTGGCGGGGGCACCGTGGCCGCGCCATGCCCGGCGCGGTGAGACCCTGAAGCAGGAGGCGCTTCGGTATCGCTCATGACTCCTCGCCCCTCGCTTGCGACCCGAGCTCCGACAACGCCGTCGACGGGCGGACCCCCGCGCTGCGGGCCGCGGATGATTCCGCAGCGGCTCGTTGATATCGCGCGATCATTCGGCCTTTTCCCTTTCCTGTTTCGTGCTCGCGAGCAGCTTCCGAACCGTTGCCCGGAGGTCGTTGAGCGACGCAAACGGCTTCTCTATGTGGCGTACGTCCGACCGCTCGATGAACGCTCTAGCTCGGTCGGTATAGGCGCCGCCGGTGATGTACACGATGCGTCGCACCAGCTCGGGGGCGATCGGGCCAACGAGGGCGTGGAAGTCCATGCCCGTTACCCTCGGCAGCATCAGGTCGCAGAGGATGAGGTCGTAGTGCTCTCCACGTGCGAAGAGGTCGAGCGCCTCTTGCGCTCGCGCCACCACGGTGACGTCGTGCTCGGGCCCGAGCACGCGCCGCAGCATGCTCCTCAGACTCTCCTCGTCGTCGATGACGAGGATGCGCCCTCGTTGCTCGTCCATCTCGAATTTCCCCTTCCGCAAAGGCAGCACTCTCCGGCGCCTCGCCGCCCGCGCTCGGCGACCCCGTGCTGGTGCCGCTTGCCAGGAGCACGAGGAGGGCGAGCGCATCATGACGCCCGTCCGCCGCTGGCTCGCTCTCGGAGCACGGGCCGAAGCCCTGTGAGTCGCATGGGCGGCGGCGCGCACCAAACGCCGAGCCCGAGCAGGCGACGCCTCAGCTCGACCCGAAGCCGCCCCAGCCGGCGGCACACCGTCTCGTGCGCGATACCGAGGACCTCGCCGACCTGGTGCTGGTCCAGCTCGTCACGGAAGACGAAATCGAGGAGCAGGCGGTCGTCGTCGCCGAGACTCTCGACGGCCTCTCGAAGCGCCTCGACCGCGACGACGTTCTCCTCGGCCTTCGCGAGGACGTCTTGCGCGTCCGAGACGTCGGTCTCGTCGTACGACGAGAGCACCATGTCGTGGTCCTTCCGTGCCTGCTCGACCACGCGCGCGACCTCGCTCGTCATCGCGCCGAAGACGCGGCGCTTCGCGAACTTGGCCAGTGTGCGCCCGGGACCATCCTCGAAGCGCGGCAACGCTTCGCAGAGGGCCAGCGTCCCGACGCCGAGCACGTCGTCACCCAAGCGGTTGCCGTAGCGTCGCCGGAACTTGCGCGCCGACTGCTCCACCATGGGCAGCGCGGCCGTCAACAAATCGTGGTCCCGTGCGACGCTCTCGTTGCCTGCAAGCATTCCTCTCTCCCTCTTTTCTCTTCGCCCCGTCTCGACGCGCGCCCTTCGGCGCGTGGACACAGACGGGCCGCCCCGAGCAACTCGCGCGTCGAGGTGTGATCGCTCAGTCCGTCGTCCAGCGCCCCACAATCACGGTGATGTTGTCGTATCCACCAAGGTCATTCGCGCGCTCTATTAGGCGGGCGACGGCCGTGCGCGCGTCGGCATGCTCAAGGAGAACATCGGCGATCTCCGCGTCGTCGAGCATCTTGGTGAGCCCGTCGGTAGCGAGGAGGAGTACGTCGCCCGCGCGCAGCTCCTCGCGTCGCACGTCCGGCTCCACCTTGTCGCGGCTACCGAGCGCTCGCGTGAGGGCTTCGGGATCAGCGCGAGCGAGGGTTGCGATCCCGAACCACTCGCCGGCGCGAGGATCGCTCCCCACGTTGTGGTCGATCGTGAGGCACTCGAACATCTGATCGCGCAGGCGATACACGCGAGCGTCGCCGACGTGCCCGATCCAGAGGTCCTCCGCGAGCCCAAGCACTACGGCGAGTGTCGTGCCCATGCCCCGGAGGCGCTCCACCGCGGAGGCACGCTCGCGAATGCAGCGGTTCGCCAACGCGATGGCCTCCGCGACTGCCTGAGCGGGGTCCATCGACCACGCGGCCGGTGGGTGGTCGAAGAAGTTGCGCACCGTCTCGACGGCGAGCGTCGCCGCAACGTCGCCCCCTGGGCGCGAGCCGACGCCGTCGGCGACCAGGAGCAGCTCAGCGCGCTGCCCTACGCCAAAGTAGTCCTCGTTCCGCGTGCGGAGCTGGCCGGTGTGGCTGTCCGCTGCAACGGCAAGCCGGTAGGGTCGACGCACGACGCTGGCTCCCGGTCGGGGGCCAGAGCCGGCGAACTCGGAGGCCTCGGCGAAACGCTCACGCGTACGGGTGGGGGTCCGGTCGCTTGCCATGCAGGTCGTCCAAGGCGCGGGCACCCTGGGTGCCTCGCGATCTCGGCTCTCTACAAAACGAAGTCGAAGCCAGCTTCCTGCGGTGGGTCGAGAAGTGCGTACCCTCGCGTCGATTGTTGCCCCGTCCCCTCCGCACCGCCCGGTCGGACGAAGAGTGTTCACTTTTCACCCCACCGCTCGCTGCTGGCTTCGACCTCTATTTGTGAGCGACGTCGTGCGCCGAGCGTGCGCCGCTCCGTCTCGCCCCGCTTACGCAACCGGAGGTTCCATGGGCAGCACTCACAAGCCACCCGTCACGACCGAGGCCCCCGTGCCCGATCCCCTCGCGTCGACCCCCTACAGGTCGATCCGGCCCATCGGCGCGGGTTCGATGGGGGACGTCCTCGAAGCGGAGCACCGCGAGTTGAGGAAGCGTGTGGTCGTCAAGCTGTTCAGCCTGAAGGTCTCCGATCCTGCCTCAGTTCCAGCGATGGAAGACCGCTTCCGGTTGGAGGCTCAAGCGCTCGCGAGCCTCGACGGCCATCCTAACATCGTCCAGGTGTCCGATTGCGGGCGGACCCCCGGGGGACAGCTCTACCTCGTGATGCAGAAGCTTGAGGGGAGGACCCTCCAGGATGAGCTGGATGTCCGTGGCCCGTTCGCGCCGGAGCGCGCGGTGCACCTCGTAGGCCAGATGCTTGCGGGCCTGGAGGTGGTGCATGCTGCGGGCCTCGTGCACCGCGACATCAAGCCGTCGAACCTCTTCCTCTGCCACCCGACGCGAAGCGGCGGCGAGCGGGTGCTCAAGATCCTCGACTTCGGCATCGTGAAGCTCCTCGCAGCGGAAGCCTCCGCCCGTGCCCCGAGGCCGCTCGCCGTGCCCACCGCGGAAGGCACCGTCCTCGGCAGCCCTCGGTACGTCGCCCCGGAGCAGGCGCTTGGACAGCGTGTCGATGGTCGCGCCGATCTCTACTCGGCCGGCGCCGTCCTCTACGCCATCCTCACCGGCAAGGACCCCTTCCACGACGAGACGGGGGTCTACGAAATCATGCTGGCCCACATCGAGCGGACGCCAGCGCCACCGTCGGCCTTGGCGCCGTCGAAGATCCCGTCCGCGCTCGACGCTGCCGTCCTCCGGGCGCTGGCGAAACGTCCCGAGGATCGCTTCGCGTCGGCGAAGGAGTTCCACGGAGCGCTTCTGCATGCGCTCGTCGCGCCTGCTCCGCGATGGCCCACGACCGAGCGCCTGGAAACGTCGGCGTTCCGCGACGTTCCCCTTGGCGCGTCGCCCACGTGGCGTGCCCAGCGCGACTCCGACGCGGAGCTCACTCTGCGGCGCGCGCCGCCCGATACCGCCAAGCCAGCGGCGTCCGTCGGCCTCGATGTGGCTATCGCCGCAAACGAGCAGGCGAGCCGCGTGTGGGCGGAGCGTGCGCGGGCCCGCAGACGGCGCCTGCGCATCGCCGCGGTGGTCGGCGTGGCGATCCTCCTCGCCATCGTGGGCGCGGGCCTCCTGCGCGTGCTGCTCGCGGTCCATCCCGCGGGCGGCGTACGATGAGCCGCGAAAGGAACTGGTCGATGTGGGAGAGGAAGGTGTTCGAGGCGGGCGACGAGCTTCCCGGTCCTGGGGAGACGCTCCGGATCGTCCGCTTCCTGGCCGACGGAGGCTTCAGCGAGGTCTACGAAGCGGTCGGCCTCATCACGGGCACCTACTACGCGGTGAAGGCGCTGCGCCCAAAGCACCGGAGCAACCAGAAAACCCAGGAGCGCCAGAACCGCGAGGCCAAGACGCTGTTCCTGCTCAAGAACCCGAACGTGGTCCGCGTGCACCACATCGGCAGGCGCCCGCAGGACAACCTCGTCTACATGGTGATGGACCTGCTCATCGGTCGGACGGTGCGCGAGCTCCAGCGCGACTTCAGCGCGACGAACGCGGATGGCGGGCTCCTGGCCCCCCAGGGGCGACTGCCGGTCGTGTGGGTGCTCGAGATCCTGAAGTCCGTGTGCGCCGGCCTGGAGGCCCTCCACAAGTACGACGCCATCCATCGCGATCTCAAGCCCGAGAACGTCTACGTCTGCGACGACGGGCGCGTCTGCCTGCTCGACATCGGGTCCGCTTTCTTCGCGAACGAAGCACGCCTCACCACGAACGACGTGACCATCGGAACCGCCACGTACATGTCGCCGGAGCAGCTCCGTTCCCCGCACGACATGGACGGGAGGAGCGACCTCTTCAACATCGGGATCATGCTCTACGAGCTGTTCAGCGGCATTCACCCGTTCTCGATCAACGGGGTGATGGTGGGGGACCGCATGGCGCTCGGCCTGCGCATCATCAGCCAGCCGCACAGGCCGCTGCGTGAGGCGGCGCCGCACCTTGAGACGCTGGCGCCGCATCTTCGCGACTTCATCGTCAACATTGTCGAGCGCCTCCTGTGCAAGGATCCCAGCGGTCGTTACGCCTCGGCGCGCATCGTTCGCAACCATCTCTCGACAGCCCACGCCGCCCTCATCAAGGAGCTGGGCGAGCTGGCACCGCCTTCGCTCGCCGACGCGATCTCCAGAATCCCACGCGCGCCAGTCGAGCCGGAAGATCCCCCCTCCGTGTCCTTGCCCGCTGCAACAAACCCGTTCGTCACGGTATCGCTGCCCCCGGATGCGCCGACGAGCAACGTCTCCTCCGCCGTGGACGATGGCGACGGCCAGACCGCCGAGCTGCCCGCGGTGCCCCTTCCCGCGCGCCGGACGGAGGCCGTGGATGTTGACGCCGAAGGCGACCGAGCGGCGAGCTTCCCCCTGAGCCAGGTGCGGCCGGCGCCGGAACTGCCGCGGGTCCGGCTTCCGGGCCGCGCCGCATCCACGGAGGCGCGGCGCCAGTCGTCATCAAAGGCGGCACCGAGCCGCTCCCGGTGTACCCGGGTCCGAGCTTAAACGCGGCGTCCCAGGTTACCGACCCGGCCCTCGCTGACACCGAGGAGCTGGCAACGGGTTCGTTCGCCGCCGTCTCGCCGAGTTCGGCGGATGCGGCGCCATCCCCGCGCGGCGCCCCTGCTGCTCCGGCCGTCGCGGCGCCGTCGCCGGTCTCCAGACCCGCGCCTCCCGGGCCCGCCTCCCCTGCGCCCCGAGATCCCCGTTGTCTCCGCGCCACCTTCTGCGGGCCCCGCTGCCAGTGGCGAGGCTCGCGAGAGTCCGACCCTGGGCTCCCACATCCGCGACGTTCGTTCGTCGACGCGCACGCGGACGCGCGTCCGGCGCTCTCTCCCAAGGCTCGCGGCTGGGCTGGGCGCAGCCGCCGTCCTGGCAGCCGCCGTCTACGGAGCGCTCCGCGGGTCGAGTCTACTTCTCGGGAGACCCACGTCGGAGGCGCCCTCGTTGCCGAGCGCCGCATCGGCGATATCCCCGACCCCGCGCGTCGAATCGAGCGGTGCGGCCCGCTCAAGAGCCGCCGTCGGCTACGGCGCTCGCTCCAGCCTCGGCTCCCCCCGCTGCGCCCTCGGCAACGGCGGCGCCGGTCGCACAGGTCGAGGTCGCCCCGTCGCCAGCCCCGTCATCATCGTCCGGGTCAGCCGCGGCACCGCTCCCCACCACGGCCCCGCCTGCGGCTACGCCGGCATCCCCCGCGTCCTCGCTCCCGCCCGCGTCCAAGGCTCCTGGGGCAGCGGGTGCCGGTCGAGGTGTGCTCGGGGTCCTGAGCAAGCACGCCGCCATGCCGGCGCCGGCTGAGGCGCCGGCACCCACACCCACGGCGCCGCACCGCATGTTCGGGACGGAGAACTGAACGCATGACGGGAAGGCACAAGAAAACGTCTAGCCGGCGTTCACTTTTCACCCCACTGCCGGCCGTAGCCGTCGACTTTCCTTTTTAGGGGCGCGTTGCAAGACACCCCCGAGGCTCCGCAACCAGAAGCAGACAGCGAGGCACAATGCCACGGAAAAAAGAGGAGATGATCGTCGACGCCGCAGTGGAACGTGCGTTGGCCAACCTCGGAGGAGTCCTTCCACCCGGAGCGATCGAGAGCCTGCGCCGGAGCGGGCGTCTCGCGCTCAAGCTCGACCCCAGGGCGCAGGGAGATCATCCGCATGTTGAAGGACCGACCGTCGGTCCAGCGCAGCGGCATCCTGGGCGCGGGCGACGAGGAAGAAGACGACGGGGCGCTCGGCGGAGGGCGAGAGCGATGCAGCTCGAACGTGACGCCTCTGCATCGAGAGGGTGGACCGCTGACGAAGGCACAGCGTGACCTCGTGAAGAGCGCGCGCGGCGTTGCGGAGCGCGTCACGTACGAACTCGGACGCGCGCTCGGCGGAGACCCACAAGGACCCGACCGCGTTCAGTCTGCCCACCTCGGAATCGCCAAGGCCGCGCAGACCTACGACTCCGTGCTCGGCCCGTTCGAGCCGTGGGCCAAGCTCAAGGCAGCCGGCGAGATCCTCACGATGGAGCGCCGGGAACGCAAGCAGAAGCGCCTCGTGACAGCAGGTCGGCTCGTCGGGCTCCGCGTCTCCGCCTCGCGCCGTCATGAGCCAGGTGACGTTCCGATCGACGCGAGCGACGAGGACCTGATCAACGAGCTGGTGGGCATCGTCGAGGACCAGATCGCCGCCGAGATGCTCGGCGTGGTAGCCGTCTACGACGAGCCGTCCGAGGGAGACGAGGATGTCGCCGAGCGCGAGGAGTGGGGCATCGCGGTCACCGCGATGCTGCGCGAGCTGGACAAGCTCGACCCCGCGCACCGCGAGATGCTGCTCTTGTTCGCTCACGGTCACGACATCAAGGCGCAGGCGGAGAGCAGGGGCATGGACTACTCCACGCTGCTCGACCAGTTCCACCGGCAGCTCGCGCTCCTCCGCGCGCGCCTCAAGGGGCAACGGATCGTTGCGGTCCCTGCCGGCCCAGCGGATGCGCCGCCCGTGCTCCCCGAGCGCGAGCCGCCGCCGAAGAAGAGGAAGGGGACGCCGGACAAGGGGTCGGGCCATGGGGGATGACCGCGACAGGCGGAGCAATCCGTCGCACGTGACAATCCCGCCGGAGCTCAAGCCCTTCATGGGCCTGGAGAAGTTCCCAGAGGTCGAGCACGACCCAGAGCTTGCGGCTGCGTTTGCCGCCCTTCGGGAGCCGGAGCCCCGGCAAAAGATCGATCCCACGCGCGGGGTGGGAAACGTGCAGGCTTACATCCCGGTCGCCGGGCTGCCTGCGACCAAGGACACCAAGGACGAAGCGCCCCCGCGCGACGAGCCGAAGGTCGCCCTCGCGATGGGCGATATCCCTCGGGCGCTCCCGTCGGGCGACCGCTCGGCGCCCACCGAGGAGATCAACACGCGTGCGTTCCGTGACGCAGCCGTGCGGAAGGCGGCGCCTGACGTCAGCGCGAAGGAGGAAGCGCCCGAGGTCGACGCCGCTCCGAAGTCGCGCACCCTGGGCGGGCAGACCGAGCGGCTCGCCGTCGGCGAGTTTCGGAACGTTGCCAAGACGGAGGAGCCGAAGGCGGCGAGCCCATGGATCAAGGATGCGCCCGCCTCCGCGCGCCCAGAGGAGCTTCCATCGGCCCATCGTCCGGGATCCGCCCACGCAGAGGCGACGCAGAGGTCGGGGGAAGCGCCGCCGCGGCACCGCAGCACGTTCGGGCTGGTCGTCACGATCGCGCTCGTCGCCGTCGTGGCCGCGGTGTCCGTGCGAGCGCTCACCACGTCGCCTACGTCGAGGCACAGCGCGATGGAGCAGGGGCCCGTCCCACCCGCACCGCCGACCGCCGCGCCGCCGACCGCTGCGACACCGTCGCTGCAAGCGCCGACACCCGCGCCGTCGACCCCGGTGCCGCCGCCTGTTCCCTCGGGCACCCCGACGACCAGCGCCGAAGCTGTGAGCCCGCCCCATGTCGCACCCGCGCCCACGCCTGAGCGCCCCTACCATGCACCTCCACCGTCGAAGACGGCGGACGCTCCCTCCGCTACGGTGCGCCCCGCTCCTGCCGTGTCGGCCGAGGCGGCACCGCCTCCCGAAGCGCCACATCCATCGGCTGTTCCGAAGCCCACCGCCGCGCCCGCACCCGAGGACGGCGAGTTTTTCAACCGACACAAGTCGAAGAGTCCGTGACCATCATGCGAACCGCCTGCGCCCTGCTTTGCTCCGCCTTCCTCATCTTGACGGGCCTCTCGTTCGACGCGCACGCGCAACCGAACGCGTCCGCCACCCAAGTTGGGCAGTTCTTCGACCAAGCGCAGGCCGCGTACGCGAAGGGGGACTGGAAGGGGGCGTACGACGCGTACACAGCGGCCTGGGCGCTCCAGAAGAGCTACGACATCGCCGGCAACCTGGGCAACGTCGAGCTCAAGCTCGGCAAGTACCGCGACGCGGCGGAGCACCTCGCGTTCTCCATCGAGAACTTCCCGCCGACGGGTGAAGAGTCGCTCCAGAAGGCGATCCAGAAGAAGCTGGCGGGGGTGCTCACGGAGGTCGGTCGCCTGCACGTACAGCTCAGCGCGAACGGCGCGACGGTGGATGGCGCGAGCGTCACGGTGAACGGGAGACCGGCCGGCACCGCGCCAAAAGTCGCGAAGACCCTGTTCGTCGAGCCCGGGGATGTGGTGGTCGAGGTCAAGCTCGCCGGGTACCTGGATGCGCGGCAGCAGGTTGCAGTGGCCAAGGGGGCTGAGCAGTCCTTGACCGTCGTCCTCGTGCCGCTCCCCCAGCAGCACCGCAGCGTGATCCCGGGCGCGGTGATGGGCTCCCTCGCAGGCGCCGCCCTCATCACCGGAGCCGCACTGCTCGGAGAGGGCGCGGCGAAGCGCTCGGACGCCAAGAACTTGAACAGCGCGATCCAGACCGCGCACAACGGCTGCATCCCGGCGTCCTCGAACCTCGACCCGCGGTGCTCCCAGCTCAACGACACGGCGCTGAGCGCGGGGACGTTCCACAACACGGGGGTCGGGATGCTCGTGGGCGCCGGCGTGCTGGGCGTCGCCACGGCGGCTTACTTTCTCTGGCCGACCCCGAAGCAGGGCCAGGCGAGCGCGCTGCACGTCGTGCCCGTGGTGTCGGTGACTGGCACCGGCGTGCTCGTCTCGGGGTCGTTCTAGCCATCCGGCGAGGTAGAGGGTCATGGACAAGCGACGATTCGGCTTCCTTCTGGCAGCGCTGCTCGCGCCGGCAGCCGTCTATGGTGGCTGCGACACCACCTGGGCGGACTACTACGAGCCCCTCACCCAGCCGACCGCCGGCACGAGCACGAGTCGGCCTCGACGAGCAGCAGCAGCAGCGGGGGGCACGACGGCGGTACGGGGGGCGGCGAGAGCGGCCCGCCGCCATCGTGCATCCCGAGCGAGAACACGGTGGCCGTGGCCGACGACTGCGGCGTGTTCGTGTCGAGCAGCCAGGGCAACGACGCGACCGGCAAGGGAACGCAGGCGGCGCCCTACGCGACGCTCACCACGGCGCTCAAGGAGGCGAAGGGGCAGCCCGTGTACGCGTGTGGCGAGAGCTTCACGGAGACGGTGTTGCTCGCGGAGAGCGCGACGCTCTACGGCGGGCTCGACTGCACCAAGGGCTGGGTCTACGACGCCTCCCAGAAGACGCAGCTCACCGCGGTGGCGGACGCGATCCCGCTGACCATCAGCACGGCGACGGCGAGCGTCGAGGTGTTCGACTTCGCGATCACCTCGGCGACCGCGACGCAGCCGGGCGGGTCGAGCATCGCCGTGCTGGTGGCGCAGGCGGCGGCGAGCTTCACGCGGTGCGACCTGACGGCCGGCGACGGGGCGGCGGGGGCCGCGGGGGCGCCGTACCAGACGGGCGCGACGGCGGGGGCGATGGGCCAACCTGGCGCGGATGCGTGCACGGCGGCTGCAAGCCTCGGCGGGCTCTCCGTCACCAACACCTGTGGCAGCGCGCAGTCGATTAGCGGGGCCGGCGGCATCGGCCAGGCGACTAGCGGTGGCGCAGGTTCGCCGGGCACACCGGGCACCACCATGAACGGCGGCACCGGCGATACAGGCTCGGGCTGCACACCCGGCACCACCGGCGACGATGGCGACACGATTGCGACCGCAATGCCCGGCACGGGCGCGACGGGCACCGGCACGCTCACCGCCAGCGGCTACACGGGCGTGCCAGGCGGTCCGGGTGGCTCGGGCTCTCCCGGGCAAGGTGGCGGCGGAGGCGGAGGCGCCAAGGGCGGCAGCGGCAGCGCCGGAACGTGCGCGAGCCCGAGCATGGCCGGCGGCGCTTCGGGCGGCTCCGGCGGCGCGGGAGGCTGCGGCGGCGCGGGCGGCAACGGCGGTGGCGCAGGCGGCTCCAGCATCGCGCTCGCGAGCATCGACGCGACGCTGAGCTTCACGAGCGTGACGCTCCAGGCGGGCACCGGCGGCAAGGGGGGCGACGGCGGTGCCGGGCAGGACGGCGGGATGGGCGGCGCGAAGGGCCCCGGCGGCTTGGCGCAGATGATGTACCCGAGCCTCCACGACGCGTGCGCCGGAGGTCCCGGTGGCAACGGCGGCAACGGTGGGCAAGGGGGCGGCGGTCTCGGCGGGCACGCGATCGGGCTCGCGTACACCGGCACGACCGCGCCCTCGACGGTGGGCGCGAGCTTCCCGAAGAAGGGCACCGCGGGCATGGGCGGCGCGGGCGACGACTCGATGACGGGCATCACGGGCAGCGGCGCCGCGGGTGTTGCCGCGGACGTGCAGGGGTTCTGAGGGTCGCACGCTCCGAAACGAGCGCGGCGGCGGCGAACCAGTAGCGAAGGTGAGGAGCATCGGTCATGCGACAAACGAAGATGTGCCCAGATTGCTCGGGCCGGAAGTTCGCGGTGACGGTGCTGGAAGACAGCGATTTCCATCGCGTGCCCGCGATGCCTTCGGGTAGCGGGCCCCACGGTTGCTTCGAGGTCTGGATCTGCCTGCGCTGCGGCTACACGGCGTTCTACGCGCGCAACCTTCCGGTGGACATCGAGAGGATCGCCCGGCAACACCCGGACGGCGTGCGCGTGGTCGACGCAGAATCGGGCGGACAGGGCCCATACCGCTGACGCGGGCAGGACCGCCACGCGAAGGAGGCGCACATGCTCTTCACGATCGACGCTGTGCTGTTCGCAGTCGGAGGCCTCGCCACCGTCGTCCTCGGTCGCCGGATCAACGCCGCGCGTAGGCTGGCCCTTGCGGACGCCGCGACCAAGCTCGCCGAGGCGGGGCTCGCGGCGACCGGCAACCTGCTCGGCAGCTACGTCGCCCACCCCGTCCAGGGCAGCGATGTGACGATCACCAACCGCACTCGCCCGGTGCGTCCGGGCGCCACGGAGCCAGGTGATGAGGCGTGCATCGTCACCGTCGACTTGCCGCTCGCGGATCAGATCGTGTGCCGGGCTGCCGAGGCGGACGTCGTGATGGGCCCGCTCCCGGCGGTCCCGCGCCGGCGCACGGGGCACGCGCCGTTCGACGACGCTTACGCGGTCTTCGTCGGTGTCACGGGCGAGGCGCCACCCGCCGTCTCGTACCGTTCCGCACCCGTTGCGGGCGACGTTCGATGGGCGCAGCTTGCACTGCTCGATCGGCTCGTCGAGCTGGGCCTGCTCTGGATGCGCATCCGAGATGGGCACGCGGAGATCGCGTTCCCGCCGCTGGAGGCCGAGGACGTCGGGCGCGCGGCCGCGCTCGCGCGGGCCATGGAGAGGGTCGTGCACGGGGGTCAGATCCCGCCGCTCGTCGAGGGTCCGCGGGTCGTCGAGGACGGGCTGAGGGGCGCGACCAAGGCACTTGTGAAGGCGTACGGCGCCTCCGTCCTCATGGGGCTGACCTGGGGCGTCGGGGTCTACTTTCTGCTGGGAGCGCTCGATGTGGACGCGGAGCTCGCTTGCGGACCCGGCCGCCGCATTTTGGCGTCGAACGATGGGATCACGTGCGACCCCCCAACCTTCGACGTACACGACGGCCAATACTTCCTTGCGTGCACGCTGCTGATGGCGGCGCTGACCTTGCTCCTCGGGATCCTGATCTCCGCGGGCAAGCTGGCCGAAGGGCGGAGCCATCGGCCAGGCTGAAAAGGAGCATCGACCATGCGATCGACGCAGACGTGTCCGAAGTGCGCGGGCCGCAGGTTCGCGACTACTAGCGAGTTTCAGGTTCCCGACGAGCGGGGAGAGGGCGGGCGCTCTGTGAAAGCCGTTCCAGCCTTCACCGCGGAATCGAAGTCACGCGGCTTGATGGGCACCAGCACGATCTCGATGACGACCGGACACTTCGAGCAGTGGATCTGTCTGGGATGCGGCTACACCGAGTTCTACGTGAACGATCTCGAGTCCATCGAGCGCGCCGCCAAGGAGTTTCCCCTGCGCCTGCGCATCGTCGACGCCGTTCCGCCGGACCGAGGCCCATACCGCTGACGCGGGCAATGGCGCGCGCTCGCCCGCCGCTTCACATTGCGCGCCCGAGGTGAAGGACAGGAGCAACGACCATGAAGGCTACGCAGACGTGTCCGAAGTGCGCCGGCCGGAGGTTTTCGGTGACGCGAGAGCTGCGCGTGCCGAGCACAGATGGGAACCACCAGACCGCAGCGCTTCCTGCTCTCCTCGTGCAAAACAACAGCTTCTTCGGCAGCAACGCGGTCCTCGGCACTTTCGAGGCATGGATCTGCCTGGGGTGCGGGTACACGGAGCTCTACGCGCAGGGGCTCGCGGGCGTCGAAGAGCTCGCCGGGAAGCACCCCGATCACACGCGTATCGTCGATGCGGGATCGCCGGGGCAGGGCCCGTACCGCTGAGCGGGTACACCCACCGTGAGCACGGGCGTGCGCAAGCGGGCGGCCGAGCCACCGAGCGCCTCGCCCTGGGGCACCCCGGCTTGACGTCCTTTCTGCCCCTGTCACACTTTCCAGATGCGCCTTGGGCGCATCCTGGGAGGTGGCCGATGGCGAAGGCGGTGAAGGCGGGTACGGCGAAAGGCACGGCGGCGAGCAACGGGAAGGCGAGCGCGGCGAAGGCCGCGGCGACGAACGGGGCGGCGGCGAGCAACGGCGCGGCGGCAGCCGACGCTGCGGCGGGATCGGTGACGGGCGGGGTTGCGGCGACGGCGGCCGACGCGACGGCGGCGGCGGCGCTGCCCAAGGCGACGGGGGCGCACGAGAACCCGCCATCCATCGCGCAGGTCCAGACGCTCGCGTCGGTGCAGGTGCAGTCCGCGCTCGCGACCAACGAGGCGGTGCTCGACGCGCTCGGCGTGGACAGCAAGGCGCTCGCGCAGGATGCGGCGGCCACGGCCGAGGCGGGCGAGCGCACGCTGCGGCTCTTCGAGTCCGCCTTCCGCTCGGCGGAGGATTACCACGCGAAGCTGACGCTCCTGGCGCCCGACGTGACGTCGCTGTCGAAGGCGCTGCGCAAGCTCGACGCCAAGAGCCCGCTCCGCGTCGCGTTCGCGGCCTTCCTCCAGGAGCGCGACGTGGCGCGCGGGATCCCGACGATCAAGCGCACGAAGCAGCGCAACAAGCGCACGAAGGCGAAGGCCGCCGCCGCGTCCAAGGGCACCACGCCCACGTCCTGACCATCACGGGCCGGGGCCGCAGGTTCACCTGCCAACCTCGAAGGTGTACCTGCCGACCTGGAAGGTGCACCTGCCAACCTGGAAGGTGCACCTGCCGACCTGGAAGGTCTACCTGCCGACCTGGAAGGTGCACCTGCCAACCTGGAAGGTGCACCTGCCGGCACCACAGGTGCGCCTGCCGGCGCCATGCCTTGGCCGTCGATTTCACCCCATCGCGCCCGAGCCGCAGCGATTCAATAGGTAGAGGCAACCGAAGCGAACGGCTCCACTGGCGCCGTAGACAGCGAGGTGGGTCGCCCTCCGGCGTCAATTTCGTTCGGAGACCGAAGAAACCGCCCCACCGCGGGCGGGTCGCAGCGATTGCATAGATAGAAGCGCAGAGAAGGACCGGACCGGCGCCCCGGCGGGGCGGCGCTTTGCCCGGAGAGGGTGATCTCATGCTCGACTTCATCACGATCAGCTCCCAGGCGTTCCCCAGGGACACGCGCGTCATCGGCTTCCGCGGCTCGGAGGGTCTGTCGCGGCTCTACGCGTTCGAGATCCACCTGGAGCTCGCCGCCGACGCGGGCGACGCCTTCGAGCTCTCCGGGGCCATCGGCGCGAAGGGGGCGCTCGTGCTCGACCGGCAGGACGGCCGGCCCCCGTTCGTCTTCCACGGCATCTTCTCCGAGGCCACCCTCGTCCACCATGAGCCCGACGGCCGCGCCTTCCTCCGCGCCGTGCTGGTGCCGCATCTCTGGCGGCTCACGCAGACGCTCCACAGCCGGATCTTCACGCAGCAGTCCATCCCCGACATCCTGAAGAAGACGCTCGACGACGGCGGGCTCACCTCCTCGGACTACAGCTTCCAGCTCACCGGCCAGTACGACCTGGAGGAGCACGTCTGCCAGTACCGCGAGAGCGGCTTCGCGTTCTTCTCGCGGTGGATGGAACGGGAGGGGCTCTACTACTTCTTCGAGCAGGGCGACGACGGGGAGAAGCTCGTCGTCGCCGACGACAAGTCGGCGCACGAGGCCCTCGTGCCCAGGCCGGTGCGGTACTTCCCCCTCCTCGGCCACGACGTGACCGCCGGCGAGTGCCTGCACACGTTCCTCTGCCGGCAGCGAGCGCTCCCGGCGAGCGTCCGCTTCAAGGACTACGACCACACGAAGCCCTCGCTCGACGTCTCCGGCGTGGCGCCGGTCTCGCCGACCGGGGTCGGCGAGGTGAGCGTCCACGGCGCGCGCTTCTTCACGCCCGACGCGGGCAAGCGCCTCGCCAAGCTCCGCGCCGAGGAGATGCTGGCGCGCGAGCAGGTCTTCACCGGGAGCGGGACCGCTCTCTACCTGCGGGCCGGTTACACGTTCGAGCTCACCGAGCACCCGCGGTCCGCCTTCGACGCCAAGTACCTCGTGACGGACGTCGAGCACTTCGGCAACCAAGCCGCCCGGACGCCGGAGATGCTCCGTCTCACCGGCCTCGCCGACCTGGCCGAGGGCGAAGTGTACCGCGTCGACGTGACGGCCATTCCGGCGACGGTGCAGTTCAGGGCCGAGTCGCGGGCCGTCTGGCCGCGCATCTACGGGACCGAGCACGGCACGGTCGACGGCGAGGCGGACAGCGAGTACGCGCAGCTCGACGAGCACGGGCGCTATCTCGTGCGGTTCGCGTTCGACGAGAGCGACCTCGCCGACGGGAAGGCGTCGACGCGCGTGCGGATGATGCAGCCACACGGCGGTGGAGTCGAGGGCTGGCACTTTCCGCTCCGCAAGGGAACGGAGGTGCTCTTCACGTTCCTGGGCGGCGACCCGGACCGGCCGGTGATCGCGGGCGTGGTCCCCAACGCGCTCAAGCCGAGCCCCATCACGCAGGCGAACCAGACGCGGAACGTGATCCAGACGGGTGGGCGGAACCGGCTGGAGATTGAGGACAAGAAGGGGTTCGAGCGGATCACGTGGACCACGCCCTACGCGAACACGATGATCCGGATGGGTGCGCCGAACGCCGATCACGAGATGATCGTACGGACCGACGGCGCCACCGTCCTCGAAACGGGACAGAATTGGGACGTCGATGTGGGTGGCGCGCTTTGGGAGCACGTCAAGGAGGTGGTGAACGAGCACTACGAGAGCAGCCATACCACGAAGGTCGATGTCGGCCGCTTCGAGACCGTCACCTCTGGCGGCATGACCACGGACATCGTGGGTGGCTGGTTCCATAGCGTCGACGGCGGCGGCTCGATGGACATCGATGGCGGGTTCAAGTTGACCGTGACGGGCAACTCCAGCCACATCATCAACGGCGACGCGCAGACTTTGGTGATGGGAAGCGAGGCACACGTCGTCACGTCGAGCGCGACGCACGTCGTGAGCGGGCCGGTCACGACGAATTACGGCCCCTGGAACGGGATCATGGCGAGCGTGGACTGGACCATCCCCGGCGGCGCCACCATCACGGCCCCGAAGTGGAAGGTGAAGACGGGAAATTTCTGGGACACGTTCGGCATGAAGAACATGGCTGGCATCGAGTCCATGAGCTTCGCCGCGATCTCCATGAGCGGAGGCGGATTGAAGATTGACACGACTGGGATCGGTGTGTCGCTCGGGGTCGCCAAGATCGAGAACAGGGGCATCAAGAAGGGCGAATACGGACTCGATGGGGAGGCGGCTGCGGTTCAACTTTGGCGGGGTGGTGTCTCGCTCAAGAACATCGCGGCAAGCATCAGGTCCGCCGGCGTCTTCGTCTGGAAGTGATACGCCCATGAAGGTCATCAAGCCCATCAAGCTCCCGATCCTCACCCGCATCGTGGAGCGCGCCCGCAAGCCGGAGCTGCACGTGGCCGCCATGCTCGGCTTCCCCCTTGACGCCCCCCGCGCGCTCCTCGACGAGATGGCCTTCTGGTCCACGGTGGCTGACGCGCTCGGCGCCTCGGGCGTGGTCGACGAGGGGTTCGCGAAGGCCCGCGGCGAGCTGCTTGTCGCCGGGAGCTTCTTCGCGCCCGGCGGCCTCCCGCTCCATGCCTCGTACGTCCGTGCGAAGGTCGGCGCCGCAGACAAGCGCCTCGCGGTCGTCGGCGACCGTCTCTGGGAAGACCACGCCGCGACCGATCCGGAGCCGATGGTGTCGATGCCGATCGACTGGGCGCACGCGTTCGGCGGGCCGCGTTTCGACCGGAACCCGTACGGCCGGGGCATCGAGCCGCTGGTGACCGGCGGGCGCGCGATCCCACTGCCCAACGTCGACCACTACGGCGCGATCCTGCGCTCGCCGGCCGACCGGCCCGAGCCCGCCGGCTTCCTTCCGATGGACGTCACCTTCGCACAGCGCCGGGCGCGCGCCGGGACGTACGATCAGCGCTGGCTCGAAGAGCACTTCCCCGGCCTCGCCCCCGACGCCGCGGCGACGTTCTTCAACGTCGCGCCCGAGGATCAGTGGATCGAAGGCTTCTTCCAGGGCGACGAGGCGATCCTCGTCGAGAACATGCACCCCGACCGACCGAGCGTCGAAGGCCGCCTCCCGGGTCTCGCTGCCCGCTGCTTCGTCACGCAGCGCACGCCCGAGGGCGAGCGCTTCCTCGAGATCCCGCTCCGCTGGGACACCGTTCTGGCTCTTCCCCTCAGCCGCCGCGGGCGTCGTGGTCGCGCATGGCACCCAATCCGTGGCCGAGGACGATGCGGCGGACGTGGTCCACCTCGTCTGCGCGTGCGAGGAGCCGGCGTCGCCGCGGCCCGCCGATCACTACCAGCAGGCGCTCGCGCGGCGACTCGACAAGGACAAGGGGGCGCTCGCCGGGCTCTCGGACAGCGACCTGATGCCGCCGCGCGCGTCGGGTGTGGCGCCCAACATCGGCGAGACGAACATCGGGCGCTGGGTCCGGAGCGAGAACCTCCACGCGAAGAACATGCGCCGGGGCGACGAGCGCAGGCGTACCGAGATGAAGGCCATGGTCGAGGGTGAGGGGCTCGATCCCGAAGGACTACGGGCTCGCGGATTCGCTGCCCGAGCCGGAGGAGCCGCCTCTCGACGACCTCGACGCGCTGGCGGCGTACGTGGAGGCGCAGTCGGCCCGCGCGGACGCGATGCTCGCGGACGCGAAGGAGCAGGAGGCGAAGGCGCGGGAGGACGCGCGGCGGAGTTGCGCGGAGATGGGAGTCGACCTCGACGCGATGATGGAGGAGGGGATGAGGGAGGGAGCGGGGCCGCCGAAGCTCTCCGTCGCAGCGCAGGTCGAGAACCTGCGTGAGGTCGGTATGACGGATGAGGAGGTGGCCGCGCTCAAAGCGGACGCTGAGCGGCAGGAGCAGGGCTTGATGGAGATGTACCGGCGCTTCGGGCACATGCAGCCCACGGCGGCGAGAATGGATTCCAGAGGCGGCGACGCGGGTGCGCGTGCTCGTCGCGCTGGCGGTCGAGACGGGGGAGAGCCTCGCGGGCCGGGACTTCACCGGCGCGAACCTCGCGGAGATGAGCCTGCGGGGTGTGGACCTCACGGGCACGTTCCTCGAAGCCGCCGACCTCTCGGGCTGCGACCTGAGCGGCGCCGATTCTCGAAGGCGCGGTGCTCGCCAAGGCGAATCTGCGAGGCGCCAACCTCTCGGTCGCGCGGCTCCGCGGCGCGAACCTGGGCGGCGCCGTGCTCTGCGACGCCGTGCTCGAACACGCGGATCTCACTGATGCCGTGCTCGGCGGGGCCGACCTTACCGGAGCGCGCTTCACCGGCGCGACGCTCACGGGCGCGGACTGGCTGGAGGCCAAGCTCGCCGGGGTCGACTTCTCCGGCGCCGTGCTCGGACAGTGCAACCTCATCAAGGCGGACCTGCGCGGCACGCGCTTCACCCGTGCTGACCTGTCCGACGCGAACCTCGTGGAGTGCGAGCTCGACGGGGCGGACTTTTCGGGAGCCAAGCTGGAGAAGACGACGTTCGTGGGGTGCAGGGGCGAGGGTGTCTCGTTTTGCGAGGCGAAGCTTCGGCAGGGCATCCTCGTGCATGGCTCCTCGTTCGCCCGCGCCGACTTCCGCGACGCGGACATGGAGAAGGCCAACCTCCGCGGCACCGCCCTTGCGGGGGCGCGCTTCGACCGGACCAACCTAGCCAGCGCGGATCTGTCCGAGTGCGACGCGACTGGCGCGAATTTCGAGCGCGCGGTCCTCAAGGGCGCCCTGATGATCCGCACCGGCCTCGTCGACGTCACGCTGCGAGGCGCGAACCTGATGGATGCCCTCGCGTCCAAGGCTCGTCTCGCCGGCGCGGACTTCACAGGAGCGAACCTCTACCGGGCCGACCTCTCGCGCGTGGTCGGTGACGAGCGGACGACGTTCGCCGAGGCGGAGGTGGGGCACGTGCGGCTCCTCCCGAAGGCCGATGCGCAGCCGGGAGGTGCCCGATGAACCGCGAGCTGCTCATGGACAAGGTCCTGCACGGCGAGCCCGTGCGCCGTGTGGATCTCTCGGACGTCGATCTCGACGGAGCCGATCTCTCCGGCGCCGTGTTCGAGGAGGTCCGCTTCCCGAAGGCGCTGCGCGGCGCGCGGCTCAAGGAGTCGAGCCTCGTGTCTTGCGACTTCACCGAGTGCGACCTGACCGGCGCGGATCTGCACCTGGCCACGGTGTATCGCTCGAAGCTCGACGGGGCGCGCCTCGACGGGGGCAAGCTGGTCGCGGCGAGCTTCGTCGAGAGCAGCGCCGACGGCGCTTCGTTCGCAAGCGTCGAGGCACCGATCGCGAGCTGGGTGAAGACCTCGCTCCGACACGCATCGTTCGCGGACGCGAACCTCGACCGAGCGAACCTTGTCGAGATCGACGCCGACGAGGCGCGGTTCACGGGCGCCAACTTGGAGAAGGCGACCCTCTACCGCGCCGACCTGCGCACCGCCGACATCGCGGGCGCGAACCTCACGCTGACGACGCTGGTCGAGGCCAAGCTCGGGCCGAAGACGTTCGCAGGCACGAGGCTCTTCCGGACGCAGTTCATGAAGAGCGACCTGGCCGGCGCGAGCTTCGCGGCTGTGGACTGCACGCAGTGCAACTTCATGGGCGCGGATTCTCCGGGGCGCGACGTTCGAGGGCACCAGGGGGGCGCAGTGCTTCTTCGGCGAGGCGAAGCTCGCCGGTGCAACGTTCACGGGCGGGGACTTCCGGCAGGCCATCTTCGAGAAGGCCGACCTCTCGAAGGCCGACCTCTCGGCGGCGGTGCTCGAGGAGGCGTACTTCGCCGGTGCGGTCGCCGGAGGAGCCCGCTTCTGCGACGCGAAGCTGAGGGAGGCGGACTTCTCCCACGCGGACGTGAAGGCGGCCGACTTCTCCGGGGCGGGCCTGTTCCGGACGAAGTTCCACGCGGCCGGACGCGAGAACGCCGTGCTCCCCGTGACGGGGGGTTGGCTGGGGGACGATGAGGACCTGGCGAGGATTGAGGGGTGGCAGCCGCAACACGGCGCGGTGAGCTGATGAGGGGAACGCCGTGGGCACACGCAACGAAGGGACGGGAACGATGACTGCCGCGAAGAAGCTCGGAAGCATGGAGACGTATCTGGAGACCGGCACGGTGGAACGCATCCTGAGCGGGACGATCGAGGTGCGCCAGGGCGCGGGCACCTGCCAAGCCCGGCGCGCCAAGAGCTGCCTCGTCGCGCCCGAGATCGGGGACACGGTCCTCTGCGCGTCGGGGCCGGAGGGGGCGTTCGTGCTCGCCGTGCTGCAAGGTAGCGAGGGGGCGCCGACGCGCCTCGCCACCGACGGGGATCTCCGAATCGAGTCGTCCAACGGCCGCGTCGCCGTCTCCTCCCCGGAAGGCGTCGATCTGGTGAGCGGCGGCGCGGTCGCGCTGACCTCGGCCGAGGTCCACGTGCGCGCCGGGAAGGGGTCCGTCGCCGTCGAGGAGCTCGGCTTCTTCGGCAAGCTGGTGCAGGCGCAGGTGGCCAAGGTCGCCCTCGCCGCCGAGGAAGTCGATTCCACGCTCACGCGGCTGTCCCAGCGCGCCAAGCGCGTCTTCCGCTTCGTCGAGGAGCTCGACCAGACGCGCGCCGGCACCGTAGACATGCGCGCTCAGGGCCTCGTCGGCATCCGCGGCGAGAACACGGTGATTTCCGCGCGTGTGCTCGCGAAGGTCGACGGCGAGCAGATCCACCTCGGCTGAGCAACGGAAAGGAGGCTGTTCGATGCTGGCCAAGACCTCTGCCGGCGGGCTCTGCACCGCGTTCCCCGACGTTTGCCTTACCCCTGCGCCCCCCGCGCCCGCGCCGGTCCCGGTTCCCTACCCCAACATCGGCGCGGATCCGACCAACGTCAGCTTCGTGCCGAACGTGCTGATGACCTGCGCGCCCGCGCACAACATGGGCACCAGGCCGCCGATGACGAACGGCGACAACGCGGGCCTTGCGACGGGTGTTGCCTCGGGCACGGTGATGGGACCTGCGAGGACAACGACCGCGGCGTTCAGCGTGCTCGTCGGAGGTATGCCCCTCGCGCGCCTCACCAGCGTGACGATCCAGAACAACACCAACGCGCCCGGGGCCAAGGTGGTGCCCAGCGCCACCAACGTCCTCGTCCTCGCACCCTGAGCCCGACCATGAACGAGCAGAACCGTCAGCGGTTGGGCAGGATGACGAAGCGGCACACGACCCGTGTTGCGCAGGGGTCGGGCGAAACCGAGAGCGATGCGGCGTTCCTCGTGGAGTTCGGACGCATCCGGGACGAGGTGTTGCAGCCCGTAATGGACGACGTCGGTGCTCAGCTACGGGCGGATGGGTACGACTTCCAGGTCACGAGCCGCGGGTCGGAGACCTCGCCCGTCATCGACTTCCACATCGTCATCCCGGGCAGGAGCGACTCGAAGGACACCATCCGGTTCTTCGCACACAAGGACGCCTCGCGCGGCTGGCAGGTCATCGCCGAGATCGAGCTGAAGCGAAGCCCCATGGAGGCTCGCTCGGTTCGATGCGGGCGATCCGATCACCCGCGACGTCGCCGAGCAGCTCATCGTCGACGCCACCGAACAGACTTTCGCGTCTGCGCTTGCCGCCCCGCGGCGCGCAGCGGAAGCGGCGTCATCGTCCCCGGCACCGCAGGCTCGGTTCGCGGAAGGAGAGGTCGCCCCCGCAGACACGCAGCCGACCGCACGGACAGAGGCGGCGGAAGGCGTGCGCGCACTCGTCCTCGAGCGGCTCCGTGCAGGCCGGCTTCTGTATGGCCTCAACCTCGTCGGCGCGGACCTCCATGGCCTCGACTTTACGAACGGGGCGATGCCGGCGCTTGACCTCAGAGATGCGAACCTGAGCGGTTGCAAGCTCACCGGAACCCGACTCGTCGCTACGCGTCTCGATGGTGCCGACCTCACCGACGCGGACCTGACGCGGGCCGACCTCACACGCGCCAACCTCTCGGGCGCCACCTTGGCGGGCGCTCGGCTCGACGGGGCCGTGCTTCGCGACACCGTTGGCGTGGTCCTCCCGACGCCGGAAGACGCAGCGGCGCGCGCGCCGGAGCCGCCTACTGAGGAAGCGCCCGCGCCCGCACTGGCCGAAGTCCCCGCGACGCTCGCGGAGACGCCCGCGCACACTGACGCCTTGCCGCCTCTCCACGAGCTGCCTCCGGCGCCGCCCTTTCCGGCCCAACCGGATGCGCCAGAGGCACGGTGGGCCCGCTGGGCAGGCGCCCCGCGGATGGGCGAGACGGAGGAGGTGAACGTCGCGGCGTTTCGGGATGTGCCGCTTCCCTTCGTAGACGGCCCTCCGGCTCCTTCGTTCTTCGCCGAGCTCGACGCCGCGCGGGCGGACCAGCGCTCTCCCCGTCGCGTCGCTGGGAACGAGACCATGGCGATGCCTGTGATCCGCGCCCCCGCGGCGGAGGAGACTCCTCTCTCCGTGGAGCAGTACGCTGCCTACCGCGCGGAGCTGTCGGTGTCCCCCGACGAGACGGAGCGCATCCACGGAAAGTACGGGGTCGCCAGCGCCGAAGCCCGTGCAGCACTCGACGCGGCGTTCGCGGAACGCTTTCGCGCCGACCCGACCCTGCAACGACGGTGGCGAGCGCTGGTCGCCCACTACAGCGAGTGGTATCGAAGGCGGGGCGCGAGATGATGCGCGCGGCAAGTTCGGCGTCCGCGGACATGGAACTCGTCGCTTGCATCGCGAGCTGGATCGCTGTGGCTCTGCTCTCTGCGGGGTTTGCTGGCGTCTTCGTCTACGCGAGGCGGCTTCGGCAGACTCTCCTGGCCGCCGATCGCGCGAAGAGCGATCCGCTCGCACGCCGGCGCGCGGATGACGCCCGCGGTGTGGGGTTCGTGGCGGTGGCGGCGCTGCTGATCAGCCAAGCCGCGTTCGCACCGTTCTACATGCGGAACATCGCCGGCCGCGTGGTCCGCGCCGAGATCGTGAGCGTCACGTACAGGACCGGGCGCGGTGGACCGTGGTACACGGTGCACGCGCGCTACAAGGACGCGTCCGGAATTGTGCGCGAGATGAACGAGAGCACCTCGGAGGCCGTGTACGAACGCTGTGCCGAAGGGTGCAAGACCCACGTCGTGCTCGTCGATGACATGCCTTCGGTGGCGCAGTTGGGCTCGATGCCGATGCTGTCACCCACGCCAGCGATCGTGATGGGGTTCTTGTTGATCGGCCTGTTCTTCTGCCTCCGCTATCCATTCTCGCTCCCGCGGTTCGCGACGTCCGGAGCGACGAGTAGCGCCGCTATGGGCGCGGCAGCCGGGCGATCGGACCTCCGGTTCGTTGGGGCCGGGCGCACGACAGTTGGCACGGCGCTCGCGCCGCAGATCGTGTGGTGGCGCGAGCGGTGGATCGGGGTCCTGTTGGACGACGTTCTCGACCGGGCGCATCAGGATGGGTCCGCGGTTGGTGCTCCAGCTCCTCGCGTGGCACCCTGGGATGGCCGTCGAGCCCGTCACGAAGCTGGGGCCCCTGACGCTGCCCGGGATGCTCACGTGGGGGTACGTGGGGAGCCGGCTCAGCCTGGGGGACGCGGAGTTCGATCGTGTCTTCGCCGTGGAAGCGGCCTACCCCGAGTTCACTCGCGCCCTGCTCGATGCACGCGGACGTGTCCTCGTGCAGGGGATGCGCAGCTCGGGGACGGCCGCCTGGGTCATGAATGGCCGCACGCTGATCTTCATGCTGGGGGGCATCGCCACGCAGGAGCAGGCGCTTGAGGTCTTCGCGAGCGTGGAGAGGTGGCTCAACCACCTCCACAGCCTCCCGCCGATCGCACCACCACCCGGCCTCTGCCACCTCTGCGGTGCGGTCATCATCGGCTCTGGCGAACGCTGTGGCCATTGCACAGCGCACTTCCACAAGCACTGCCTGGAGACCTACGGCGCATGCCCGCTGGTAAGCTGCACCAGCCCCGACCGCATCCTGCACGGGCTCATCGCGTACGCGACCACCGGCGTCGGCCGGGGTGGCGCGGCGGAGATTCGAGCCGCCGGTCCCGAGCACTTCCGGCTTCGAGGAGGCTGACTCCGGTCGACCCGCAGGCTGGGCATCGAGCTGGGCCCCGCCCTCGACATGGTGGAGCTTCGAGCTGGGGCCGCCCTTGTGGTGCACGGCTCGCCCGCGCCCTCGTCGGCGTCGAGTTGGTAGGCCGCGCCCTCGTGGCCATCCTCAGCGAGGGGCGCCGCGCCGCCGCGGAAGGCCCGCCGCTTCTATGCTGCGGGCGGAGCAATGGCCTCGGAGGTTTTCGCTATGGCTAGAATGGCGCTCGTTTTGCTAGCGGTCGGCGGCGTGAGTGCGGCGCTGGCGGGGTGTGACGACAAGAAGAGGCCGGCGCCCGTGCAGGGCATCGAGATCATCTACACGAAGCCGGCCGCGATGACGTCCTCCACGGCGAAGCCGAAGGACCCTCCGCCCAAGGACCAGAAGTGACGCAGCCGCCAGCGGAGCGCGGAGTCCGCGCCAGCGCGACGCGACGCGCCGGGTCGAGGGCGATCCCAGACGCTCCACCTTGTCGTCCGCGACCCGCTTGCCGGCCGACCGCCCCGCGCTCCACGTCGAGGCGAGGGCGGAGCGGGCGGCGCGGCGCGAGGACGTGCACCTCGATGCCGGGCCGAAAGAGGGGCACGACGGCGGGGCCCAGCTCGACGGCGACGAGGGCGAAGACTACCAGCTCGGCGCCGACGGGGGCGAGGCGTGCGCCGCGAGGGAGTGGCGAGCGAAGCCCTCGCGCCCGCAGTCAATCCCGGCCAGAATGTGGCGCTTGGCTGCACGCACCCACAAGCCGTCAGAGATGACGCCGCCCCCCGGGGGCGAGGTCCGCGAGACGGCCGCGTCCGAGGTCCCTGACTTCTTGGACTACATGATGCCGCGCGCCGAGACCATCCGGCGGAGCCCGTCGGTGTGGGGGGTGTCGTCGGCGCCGCCGAACGAGAGCCCCACACCGGACACCGGCACCTCCGCGGATCTCGGCGAGCCCGCCGAGGCGGACGGCGCTCCGCTCTGGCTCGTCGTGATGATGGTCACGAGCGCAATCGCGTGCGTCACCATCGCCGCCTACTACCTGCTCCTCGTACCTCCCCGGGATCCCGACGCGGCGAGTGCACCGAGCCCGCCCCCCAGCGTCACCTCCACGGCACCGCCTCCGAGCGCAGCGCCCGCGTCGTGGAGCGCTGTGCCCCCGACGCGAGCCGGGCGCTGAACGCGTCGGGCGACGCTAGGCCGAGGCGGGCCACGAGGGGGCGGACTACCAGCTCGACGGCGAGGGGCGGAGCCCAGCTCGCGGCGGCGCGGAGGGACAAGCACCGCAAAAGGCGCAGGACGAGCGGCCTCTACAGCACGCGCGGAGGCGGTCCCTCTTCGCGCCCCGCCCCCCCACGAGGGCGTGGGAGGGGGCGGTCAGGGATCGCCCTCGACGTGGTGGAGCACGCCTCGCTCTCGCGCTTCGTCGCCGTCGAGCTGGTCGGCCCCCTCGTGGGATGGACCCGCCGCGCCGCCGCGAGCCGCGCCCCGCCCTCGGCGGTGAGCTGGTCGGCCGCACCCCTGTCGCAGTCGAGAGCGCCTCGACGCGGAGCGCCTCCACGTGGAGCGCCTCGATGTCTGGAGCCGCCACGGAAGGCGTCGAGCAGTGCGGCGCATGCCTCGCTCTCGCCCTCGTCGCCCGTCGAGCTGGGAGTCCTGTCGGTGGGCTTCAAGAAGCGCGTGAGGATGGTGAAATCCGCACCCATCCCCAAATTTCTTCACCAAATTCCTTCACCGTCGCCGTAGCGGCGTAGTGCGGTAGGCAGAGCCGCCACAACGCCGCCAGATGGACGAGGGGGGCGAGGGGGGAGGCCGGCAGGGACTATGCTGCGGCGCGTGGACGAGGCTCTCGTGATGCTTGGGTGCCGCAGGTGCGGCACCCCATTCTTCGTGTGCCGTAAGCACTACCGAGGTCAGTCGTACTGCGGGGACACTTGCCGCGCGGCCGCCCGTGGGCGCCAGCGCACGAGCGGCGAGGATTAGGCATCAGCGTAGCGACGCGGGCCGGCTCGACCATCGCGACCGGCAGCGTGCGTACCGCTCGCGGCTGCGGGCTCGCGTGACGGATCACACTCCCCCTGCGGTGGCATCGCCGCGTAAGTTGCCGCCGCTGCGTTCTACGCCCGCTCCCCGGGTGTCCTTCTACGAACGCCTCCCGAGCTGCAGTCGATGCGGTTGCGAGTCGGCCTGGGCACGGCGGCCCCGGCTGCCAGGGCCCCGGCGGCGCCGAGGTCGTCGAGGTCCAGATCCACGGGCTCAAGGACGTCAACGAGCGCAACGGCGCCCGCTCCGAGCATCGCCGTCTACCTGCCGGCGGGTACGCAGACGGTGATGGGCGAGGTCCGTCACCGGCCCGCAGGAGTCGACCGATGGAAGAACCCGCCGACCGGGCCCTTGGCGACGCGCTGGTCGTTGCTTGCCCACCCGAGGCACGGCTCGGTGCGTGCTTCCGAGGATGCGCGCATCTCGCTCGTTCGTCGCCGCCCTCGCCTACGTCGCCGTCGCTTGCCAACCTCTGGAGGACCGGGCGCGAGTAGCGACCGAGGCGACCGCGGAGTCCACCCCAGGCACCCTCCTTTTCGCCCGCGCCTACGGCGGCGCGGACGCGCACTCGACGGTGGCCGCCCACAGCGTGGTCACGCGTGGGGGCCGATCGACGGGACAGGGCGGCGCGCGGTCGATCTGAGCACCCGTTCGCCACCAGCGGCTCGGCGCCGAAAAGGAGCCACCACTGGGCCATCCTCCAGGCCAGCGGCGCGACGTCCGGGGGCGACGTTCACGCTCGTCGATCAAGATCCCCTTGTCTCCGCGCGCCGTCCCGTCGTCTCGGCCGCATAGGTCCGCAGCGTCGAGATCGCCAGCGCCATCAACAGCGGCCCGATCAGGAGCCCGATCAGCCCGAACGCCTCCACCCCCCCGAGCAGCGCGGCGAACGTGAAGAGCGCCGGCATGCTCCCGCCCCTGCCCACAAGCCGCGGGCGGATCACGTAGTCGGAGACGCCCACCACCACCAGCGCTCCCCAGGCGAGCTCGAGGATCCCCATCCCGACGCGGTGCGTGAGGATCAGGTACACGCCCGCCGGCACCCAGACGAGCATCGTGCCGATCGCGGGGATCAGCGAGGCCACCGCCGTCGCGGCGCCGAGGAACGCCGCCTCGGGCATCCCCGTGATGAAATAGCCGATCGCCGCCAGGAGCCCCTGCGCGATTCCGGTGAGCACGGCGCCGAGGAGCGTCGTCCGCCCGACGAGCCGGAGCTGGTCGAGCAGCGCGCGGGTGTGGCGTGGGTGCAGCGGGAGCATGTCTTCCGCGCGGCGCGCGAGCGAGGTCCAGTGCCGAAGGACGAAGTAGGTGGTCATCAACACGAAGAAGAGGTCGAGCAGAGCGCCGAAGCTGGCCGAGGCGACGAACGCCGCGATGCCGGCGGCGCGGGCGGCGAGCTCAGCCGCGGCGTCGCGCAGCCGGGCGGCAAGAATCGTCGGCGCGGAGCCCGAGCGGTTCGAGGTGCTGGGTCCACGCCACGACGCGCTCACGGGCCGGGGCCCCGGGGGAGAGCGCGGCGATGAGCGCCTCCGCCAGCACCACGCCCCGGCCCACGAGCAGCGACGAGATCCCGGCCAGCACCGCGAGGATCACGATCGAAGAGAGCGCGAGCGCAATCGCCGCCGCCGCCGCGGGCCGGCGCCCGCGCGCCCGCATCCTCTCGTAGAACGGCTGCATCGTGAAGGCGTTGAGCGTGCCGAGGAGGATGCCGATCCCCACCGGGCGGATGATCCACGCGATCACCGCGACCGCGGCGATCGCCAGCACTGCGAGCGCCCGTCGCTCCCGCGCGGGCTCCGGAGAGGTCGCCGGCAGGACCGTGGTGGGCGGCGGCTCCGGCGCGCGCATTTCCGAGGACGGGGGCGGCCCCGAAGCGTCGGGCGGGAGGGGGTCGGCCATCACGCCGGTCTCCGCGGTTCCAGGCGAGGTCCAATCTCCGCGGAGGAAGGGGAGGACGCGCTCTCCTGCCCGGTGCCGGGGCTACTCGCGTTGGAGGACTGGCGCTCGGGTCTCCGAGTGGGCCGCGGTGTCATGATGGCTCTCAGGGTTGCCTCGCCGCCCCGTCAGGCCCTTCTGGCCTGCTGGCCGAGGACACCGGGACGATTCGTCGAGGAGGGCCGCCTCGACGTCAAGCCTCCGCGTTGGCGCGCCCGAGTGTCGTGCCTGCCAGCCTCGTCACGGCGGATTTCGCATCCCTCAATCGCGGCGGACGCAAGGCTCGTACGCGGGCTGTCAGACGACGAGCGTCGGCCGCGGCCGCAGGTGGCATGAAGCGTGCGTAGGGGCAGGTCATGACCCCCCATCATCAGGCCGCCGTCTGGATCGATCACCACGAAGCCCGCATCTTCCACGTTCACGCCGGGGCGTTCGACGAGACGACGCTTCGTGCGCCGCGCGCCCACGTCCATCGCCACGAGAAGGGGCCGGCGGAAGAGCACCATCACCCCGACGACCTGCGCCGGTTCTTCCGCGATGTCGTGCAGGCGCTCGGCGAGGCCGACGCAATCCTCGTCGTCGGACCATCGACGGCGAAGCTCCAGCTCATCGGGTACCTGCACGAGCACGAGCGCGCGCTCGTACCGAGAGTCGTGGGGCTCGAGACGGTCGATCATCCGACGGACGGGCAGTTCCTCGCCTACGTGAAGCGGTACTTCGGGAGCAGCGACTCGGCGGCGCCATGACGGCCGCTTGCCCGCGGGCAGCGGAGCGGAGCACCTCGCCGGAGGCACCGCCCTCGACCGGGCCGCCTCAGCTCTCGCCGCATCGCCTGGCGTTCCTGAGCGACGGGGTTTTCGCGATCGCTATGACGCTGCTCGTCCTGGGGATCGAGGTGCCGTCGTCGGGCATCGTGGGCGCCCTCGACGTTCCGCGCCTCCTCTTCGAGCTGTGGCCGAAGTTCCTCAGCTATGTCGTCAGCTTCATCGTGCTGGGCGTCTACTGGGAGGGGCATCACGGCCAGTTCCACTTCATCCAGCGGGCCGACCCGATCCTCATCTGGCTGAACATGCTCTTTCTCATGCTGATTGCGGCCGTGCCGTTCTCGGCGTCGCTCCTCGCACGTTACGGGATCCAGCGAACCGTCGTGCTCTTCTACGGCGCGCACCTCGTCGCGGTCGGCGCCGCGCAGTTCGTGGTGTGGACCTACGCCACTCGGGCTGGGCGCCTCGTGCGCGCGGATCTTGCGCCCGAGGCAGTCCGCCGGGAGACCTGGCGCGTGCTGACCACGCCGTCGATCTACCTGATCGCCATGTTGCTCTCGCTCGTGAGCACGATCCTGAGCATCGTCCTCTTCGTGACCGCGCCGCTGCTCTACATCGCGCCGAGCCTCGTACGTGGAGTACGTGGACAAACTCGGGCGAACACCGTCGAGAGATGAGCCTGGCATCGCGCGCCGCGACGCCACGACAAGTTCGTGATGGACATCGTGCGCAAAGTCGCTAGCGTCGCCGGGCGTTATCTCTAGCCTCTTCTGGGCGGGTGGTAGCGGCGGAGGCGACAGCGTGCTCCGCGCACCTCGAGAGGGGGCACCGATGGCTGGATCGGACAGGCGTGCGCTGGTCGTGGTAGGTGCGTCCGCAGGCGGCATCGAGTCCACCTCGCGGCTGCTCGGCTCGCTCAGCGCCTCGTTCGGGCTGCCCATCGTCGTCGCCCAGCACCTCAATCCGACGCACCCGAGTCACCTCGTGGAGGTGCTCGCCCGCCGTTCCGCGCTCCCCGTCCGCCTGCTTGAGCAGGGGGGACCGCTCGAGCCGGGTGTCGTGTACGTCGTGCCTCCCGGCAACGACGCTGAGGTCGCGGGCGACGTCGTGGCGCTCACGCCGCGCGAGCGCCCCGGCCCAACCCCGTCGATCGACCGCCTGCTCCGGAGCGCCGCGGCAGCGTACGGCGAGGGCCTGATCGCCGTGATCCTGAGCGGCGCGGGCACGGACGGCGCCGAGGGCGCTGTCGAGGTGCGCAAGCAGGGCGGTGCCGTTCTCGTCGAGGACCCGGCGGCCGCGAGCTACCCGTCCATGCCCGCGGCCGTCCCCCCGGCGCTGGTCGACGCCGCCGCCCCGGCCGAGCGCCTGGGGCCGCTCCTCACGCGCGTCGCGGCCGAGCCTGTCGTGCGCGGCGACGACGAGCGCGCGCTCGCGGGCATCCTCCAGCGGGTGCGGGAGCGGACCGGGGTCGACTTCAGCGCCTACAAGACGCCGACGCTCCAGCGGCGCGTGCGGCAGCGCGTCGCGGCCACGGGCGCGGACGGGCTCGAGGGCTATGCGCGCTACCTCGACGATCACCCGGAGGAGCAGACCAGGCTGATCGACAGCTTCCTGATCAAGGTGACCGAGTTCATGCGGGATCCGGACCTGTTCGCGACGCTCGGCGACGCGATCCTTCCCGAGCTCGTCGCCCGCGCCGCCGCTCGGGGCGACGAGCTGCGCGTCTGGTCGGCCGGCTGCGCGACGGGGGAGGAGGCGTACTCGATCGTGATCCTCCTCGCCGATCTGCTGGGCGAGGCTCTGGACACCGCGCGCGTCCGGGTCTTCGCGACGGACATGGACCCGGAGGCGGTCGCGAAGGCCCGGCTGGGCGTCTACACCGCCTCGGCGCTCGCGGGCCTGTCGGAGGAGCGCGTGGCGAAGTACTTCCTGCGGCTCCCGGACAGCCGCTACCAGGTCAAGAAGCGGCTCCGGTCCTGCATTGTCTTCGGCGAGCACGACCTCGCCCAGCGGGCCCCGTTCCCGCGCATCGATCTCGTCCTCTGCCGCAACGTGCTCATCTACTTCACCCCCGAGCTCCAGCGGCGCGTGCTCCAGCTCTTTGCCTTCGCGCTGCGCGAGGGGGGCGTCCTCGTGTTGGGCAGGGCCGAGACGGCGAGCCCGCTCGGCGAGCTCTTCATCCCCGACGAGCGCTGCCCCAAGGTCTACGTGCGGCGCGGCGGCCGGGTCGCGATCCCGAACCTGCGGCCGCCGCAGGTCCTGCCGCGGATGAGCCCGGCGCGCGCGAGCGGGATGAAGCCTGCGCTCGCCGCCCCCACCCCCAACGCCGAGGCGCTGCCTCCTCTGCGTGCGCCGCTCGAGTCGGTGCTCGCCAGCTTGCCGCTCGGCGTGGTGATCATCGACCGCCACTACAACATCCTCGAGATCAACTTCGCCGCGAGGCGCCTCCTGGCCATCCGCACGCCGGCGCTGGGGGAGGACTTCGTCCACCTGGCGCACGTTGTCCCCCACCGCCAGCTCCTCGATCTCGTCGAGGGCGCCTTCCACGGCACTTCCCCGGCCCCCGTCGACGTGCGGGTGGACCCGGAGGAGCCCGGGCCCCCGCGCTACCTCCAGGTCGCGTGCTATCCCCAGCACATCGACGCGCGGTCGGCGACCAACGAGTACGCGCTGGTGCTGGTGACGGACGTCACCACGTCCCAGAGCCGCTTGCTGGAGGTCGAGGGGACGGCCGCGCGCCAGAGCGCCGAGAGGGCCGAGCTCGTCCGCGCGATGGCCGAGGCCCAGCTCACGCTCGCGCACACGACGGAGGAGAACCGGAAGCTCGCCGCCAGCATCGACGAGCTCCGGGCCGAGTGCGACGCAGCCGACACCGCGAAGCGGGAGAGCGAGGCGGTCGTCGAGCGGCTAGGCGAGACGAACCGGCGCCTCACCGCCGCGAACGACGAGCTGGCCGCGACGATCGAGCGCCTCCGCAGCGCGAACGAGGATCTGCTCCTACGCGCGGAGGAGGCGCAGGCGGCGCACGAGGAGGTGGAGACGCTGAACGAGGAGTTCCAGGCGTCCAACGAGGAGCTGGAAGCCCTGAACGAGGAGCTCCAGTCCGCGGTCGAGGAGCTCACCACCACGAACGCCGAGCTCGAGTCGCGCTCCCACGACAACGCCGAGCTGGCCAGGACCGCGCAGGCCGAGCGCGAGAAGCTCGCGGCCACGCTCCTCGGCGTCGGCGACGCGCTGCTCGCGGTCGACGCCTCCGGCCAGCCGCTCTTCCAGAACCGGGCGTACAAGGAGACGATCGGCGACGGCGCCGCGCTCCGCGACGCGGGCGGCGCGCCGCTCCCGCCCGATCGGGCGCCGGCGGCACGCGTGGCGAAGGGCGAGGCGTTCCGGGCCGAGCTGACGATGGAGGCGCCGGGGGGTGCCCTGCGCTACTTCGAGGCGTCCGGTAACCCGATCCAGGGGCCCAACGGCCACGCGGGCGGCGTCGTGATCATCCGCGACATCACGGACCGGAGCGTCCGCGCGTTGCAGGACCGCTTCCTCGCCATGGCCAGCCACGAGCTCCGTACGCCGCTCGTCCCGCTCACCGGCTACCTCGACATGCTGGGCAAGCTCCTCGACAACGGGGCGGATCCGCGCGCGCGCCGGTACGCCTCCCAGGCGCGGCGCGAGGTGGCGCGCCTCACGAGCCTGGTCGGCAACCTGGTCGACGTCGTGCGGCTCCAGACGGGCAAGCTCACGCTCAGGCAAGAGCCGGTGGATCTGGGGGACGTCGTCGCCCGCGCGGCGGAGGTGGCCCGCTCCCTCGCCGGCGGCATCGAGATCCGCGAGGCGGAGGGCGCGCCGGTCCAGGTCCGCGGCGACGTGGCGCGCCTCGAGCAGGTCGTCATCAACCTCCTGGTCAACGCGATCAAGCACGCCGCCGGCACGCCGCGCATCGACGTCGGGGTCCAGCGCGAGGAGGGCGCCGCGGGGGGCGCCGCAATCGTGGTCGAGGACTACGGCGCCGGCATCCCAGCGGCGGACTTGCCGCACATCTTCGGGAGCTTCTACCAGGTCGAGCACAACGATCGCCCGGCGCGCGGGGGGATGGGGCTCGGGCTCTTCATCGCCAAAGAGATCGTCGACGCCCACGGAGGCGCCATCTCCGTCGAGAGCGAGGTCGGCAAGGGCACGCGGTTCACGGTGCGCCTGCCGCTCGATCCCGAGGCGGCGCGCGACGCAGAGAAGGCCCCCGGCCCCACGCCGGAGGCGCAGCCGGACGGCGCGTAGGAAAGAGAAGAGGGAGCGAGCATGACCGGAGAGAAGATCCTGGTGGCCGAGGACGATCAGAGCTCGAGCGAGATGCTGAAGGAGCTGCTAGAGCTGAGCGAATACACCGTCGAGATCGTGGAGACCGCGAGGGAGGTCGTGGCCGCGCTCCGCGCGCGTGTCTACGCCGCGGTGCTGCTCGATCTCACGATGCCGGGGATGACGCGCGAGGAGCTCGTCGAGGCGCTGTGCGGCCTGCCGGCGCCATCGCCGCTCATCGTGTTCTCGGCCCGCCCAGCGCCCGAGGTCCGCGAGATCGCCGACCGCCTGCACGCCGCCGCCGTGCTCCCGAAGCCGAGCAACATCGACATCATGCTCGCGACCATTGATCGCGTCGCTCGCCGCGCAGCATAGCTTCGCTCCGCCCCAGGGTGCCGTGCTCTGGTCTCGCGACGTCCTGGCTGGCGTCACCAACGCCGTCATCGCCGGGGACCCCGGCGGCCGGATGATCGTCGCCGGCACGTTCGCGGGGACGCTCGATCTCGCGGGGAACCGTGAGCCGAGGGGCAACACCGTCATCCTCGCGGCCTTCGCCCGCTGAGCCGCGGCGCGCGACCACGCTCCATCAACCCGTCGACGCGAAGGTCGCGAGGCCACTGATTTGTCTTCACCTGTGAAGTTCACCGGCATGCGGCGCGTTCTTCACCCGGTGAACTTCACCGAATTCCCGCGGGTTCACGCGATCGTCAACAAGTCCTCACCTTCGACGTAGTGGCGCCCGTCGCCGTCAAGCTGGGCAGCCGCGCCGTCCTCGCTATCGAGCTGGTCGGCCGCGTCGTCGAGCTGGACGGCCGCGCTCGCGTCGCCGTCGCGCTGGTACCGGGCAACGGGCACGGGGTACTGACCGCACCGCGCGAGCGGCGTGTCGCCGGCCATGGCGCGGCCCCGGTTGCCCGCCTTGATGGTGGTGGCATCGCGATCTCGGGGAGGCCGGAGGTCGTGCGCGGATGGTCGCCGTTGCTCGCCGGGCTCGGGTACCATCGCGCGATGTCGAACCACATCGAGCGCGTCCGGCGTTACCTGGAGCTCGAGACCAGCACCCTGATGCTGGCTGGCGAGCGTTCGCGCGTCCTCGACCACAACGTGAGCCGGGGCAGCGAGGTCGAGCATATCGTGCGCGACTGGTTGCGGCGCAGGGTCGAGCCGCACTACACGGCCTCGGCCGGTGAGATCATCGACGCGTACGACACCGACGTCGACCTCGACAGCCGCCAGCAGGACATTGTGATCCACGAGAACAGCATCGAGGCGAACGCCTTCGCTCTTCCGAGTGGACTGCGGCTCATCCCCGTCGAGACAGTCGCGGCCGTGGTCGAGGTGAAGCTGACGCTCGACAAGAGCGAGTTCGACAAGTCGGACGCTGCCGCGACACAGACGGCGCGGCTCAAGCTCTCGGTTCGCGAGGAGCTGGAGCCGGTCGGGCCGGGGGCGGGCGCCGGCCACGCGAACTGGCAGCATGCGAAGAGCTTCAACGAGAACCGCTCCGCTCAGGGCGTCCCGCTGTCCGATCCCGACTTTCACCCCGGGCCGCTGTTCGCTGTCTTCAGCGTCTTCGGCATCAAGGACTTCGAGACCGTGGCGGAGTACATCCGCGACGCATCGACCGTTCGCCTCGTGTCCTGCCTTGAAGGTGGCGCGTCTTTCAAGCCCCACCCGCTCTGGAAGAGCTCGACCGTGTCGGGCAAGGATGATGCGCTTACCGCGTTCGCGCGCGCGATCACCGTCGCGGTCGAGGAGCACGTGGCCCACCGGCGCCGCTACAGCTTCCAGGCCACGCGCTACTACCCGACCACGAAAGCGACCTACTGGAACGAGACCGGGTTCGAGATGCCCGAGCACTACCAGCCGTTGCCGGCGGAGTCTCGAAGGCCGGGCGCTTCTTCTGCCGGGCCGACACTTCAATCGGTAGCGGCGGCAGACTCCGCCTGGTGCTCTGCAAGGGAACTCCCCTCCCGCCTGACGTCGCCGGCGCGGTCGCCGCCTGGCGTGGGCGGGCGCGACGGGCTCGGCGCTGAGCTCCGCTTCACACGCGGGCCCGCCGGCTCCTTCTTCGTGCCGTCGTCGGAGCCTGGGGGTGGAACGCGATGCCCGGGCCCAGAAACAGGTGAGGCGGGGAAGCGCTTGGCCCCGAAGCAGGATGCCGCTAGAGGAAGCGCATGGCCTGGAACGTGACCAGAAGATTCTCGTCCGCCATGGATGAGGGGCCGGACGTCGATGAGTACCTGACCACTGACTGCCGGTGGGCGAAGGAGAAGTCCGCGGCACATCCGTTCCACACCGAGGCGGACGCCTGGGTCGCGTGCAGGCTCGCCGGAAAGGCTCACGTGCCGGACCGCGGCCCGGTGCCGAATTTCGGGGTACATAGGACCGAGGACGACCAGTACCACTAGGCTTTTTTCGTTCTCGACGCCCGGGCACTTCGAGAGGGCCGACATCGCCGCACTGGTAGCGTTGTTTGGGGTTCCAACGGCGCGCCGCGCTACCCTCCGCGCGCGCCGTGATCTCAGTTCACGAGCACCGCGTGCGTGATCTTGTGATCGCCGCTGGCGCTCCTCGTGACAACCTTCAGAAAGCCGCGCGGATCCTCGTCGATCGAGAGGATCTTCAGGGGCAGGGGGATCGAGCGTTTGTAGGGGTCGCGCATCGTCCCGCAGGCTTCCAGGGGCTCGCCACATCGGCGCCCGGCATCCGTCAGGTAGATCGGCTTCTTCATGGGGTCGAGGCTACCACTCCGCCGGGTCGGCCGCCCGGAGAGCGCCACCCGGCTGGATCACGCGGCGACGTTGAAGTACGCGCGAACCGGGACGGCTTCCTTCTCGCGCGAGCCCACGACCTCGACGCGGAAGCAGCGGGGGCCCAGGCACCCACGGAGCCACTTGATGGCAGCCGCATCGCCCGTTTCCCCCTCGGGCACCCAAAGCCGCCCCTCGAAGGCCCAGCAGACCACCGCGTGCCCCGAGTCGTCGCGCGTAGCCACCTGGCTGAACTCGACCGGCACAGTCCCGACGTTGCCCCCGACGACGGGGATCTCTCCGTTGGGCCGGACCCGATCATCCACCGGGACCATGTTATGCACGGGGATACGCGTAACCTTGTTCGCGTGGGTCGGCTCCGGGAGGAAGTCGACGGCGGGACGTAATTGTTGTGCAGGGTCCAATACCTCGGGCTTTCCCATGGGGAGGACCTTACACCCGAACCTGAAAAAATGGCCAGGGGTACCTGAATGTGTCACCGTGGAAGCAGGGCGGGGCGACCTTCCCCGCTTCTACGCCACGGCCCGCAGAACCAGGGGTTCCAAGCACGTGAGGGCGGTGTGGTGTTGTCCATAGGACGAAGCTCCTGCCTCCGTCGACGCTGAACGCCCAGTTGATGCAGCGGGAGCGGTGCTTCGAGAGCCCCTCCGCCGCGCGGAGGAGGCCGACGTTGGCGTCGCAGAGGACGGTGCCCGGCTGCGGGCCGTTGGCGAGCGAGAGCAGCGGCTTCTGCCCCACCGGGAAGCGCGCGACCACGAGGCCGGCGTTCTCGATCAGGGTGACGGCGCGCCCGGGAGCGGCGTCGACGAGCGTCTGGACGTACATGCGCTCGGTCTCCGCCGCCGTGAAGAGCAGGTCGCGCTGCGCGTCGCGCGCGGCGGCCGCCCCGATGGCCCGGCTCGGCACCACGAGCTGGGCTTGCCGGACGTTCTGGTTCAGGGTCAGGAAGGTGGCGAGCGGGGGGTTCGGCGCCGCGTAGGTCACCGGGTCCGCCGCCATCTTGTCGTGCATCGTCTGCGTCCGCTCGAGGAGCGGCAGGATTCTGGAGCCGGCTCACGCCGAGCACGGCTCGATAACGGAATTGAGCACCCATGGCAGTCTCCTTGCTTGCGCGCTCGCCTCCCGCCCGGCTCCGTGCCGGCGCCTCGTGCGAGCTCTCAAATGGATACATCGCTTTGTCGGGCCGATCCGGGACGCGCACCGGTCGATTTTTTGTTTCGTGACGCGCTGGGTCGTGGACGGGCGGCCTTCGGACGTCACCACGCCGCGCACGGCGGGCTCCGCCGGGCGCACGGAAGGCTCGACCCGGTCGACGAGAGGCTCCGCCCGGCGCACGGCGGGCTCGACCCGGTCGACGAGAGGCTCCGCCCGGCGCACGGCGGGCTCGACCCGGTCGACGACAGGCTCCGCCCGGCGCGCGGCGGGCTCGACCCGGTCGACGACAGGCTCCGCCGGGCGCGCGGCGGGCTCGACCCGGTCGACGACAGGCTCCGCCCGGCGCACGCCGGGCTCGACCCGGTCGACGACAGGCTCCGCCGGGCGCACGCCGGGCTCGACCCGGTCGACGACAGGCTCCGCCGGGCGCACGGCGCGCTCCGCGCATCCCACGCGAGGCGTGGCACGGATGCCCCGCGCGCCCCCCCTCGCCCGACGGCTACACGCGTAGATCGCGACCGCGTCCTTCACTGCGCAGGCGATCCGCTCCCCCCGGCCACGGGATCCGCGCGGCGCCGCCTCACCGGGCGAGGGGTTCCCCCGCGGGGAGCACGGCGTCTCCCGTGCTCGGAAGCGGCCTCCAACCCGCTGGGTCTGGGCCCCCGAAGGCGGGCGCGCCGTCCCCCGGCGGCTCCAGGGTCTCCATCCGGGACCCCGCGCTGACGTCGAGCCGCCCGCGAAGGACCAGGCGGTACGCGCTCGCCAGGGTCCGCGGATCGAGATCCGGCGGGACCGAGAGGCCGCGGTACCAGCGGATCGTGCTCGTGGTCCAGGGGTAGAGGATCTTGTGCACGGCGTCCTCGCGAGGCGCGGAGGCCTCTACCGCGCCGGGAGGCGGCTGCCCGACGCCCACGGGGCGCACCTCGGCGTGGAGGGTCAGGTACGACGCGTCGATCGAGATTCTGGGCGTCGCACATGGACGAGACGCGGAGCTGGACGTAGGCGCCGGTGCCGCGCACGTAGATAGCCCGCTCGACCTCGACGAGCGCGAGCTGGCCGTCGAGCACGCGCGCCCAGCCCGGATCGGGCGGGCGCTTCGGCGCCGCGAGGAGCTGCTGCACGATGTCGTAGTCGAGCGGCGCCTTGAGCATGGAGGAGCGGTCGGACATCGCCTTCTCGACGAAGTTGTCGGCGGTCACGAAGGGGCCGTCGTCGGGGAGCGGGTGATTGGCGTGGAGGCGCGCGACGAGGTGCCCGACGCACGCGGCCTGGACGCTCCGGAATTCGGGGAGCGGCCTGACCTCGTCCCGCGTGACGGAGAAGAGGTCGAAGCAGCGCTCGTACGACCCCCGTTTCAGCTCCGCGTCGATCTCGAGCAGCGTACGCACCGAGACCGGCCCGAGCGCGCGGAGATCCGGCAGCGACACCCCGAGGACGGTGCGGTGCGGGTAGTGCCAGACGGCGTGGAGCCCGGAGGCGAGCCAGGCCACCCCCATCACCGCGAAGCCGCCGTGGGTCGCGGCGCGGACGCGCCGGCTCGCGACCAGCGCCCTGCCGAGCACCACCTGCCCGACGGGAAGGAGGATGAGCGCGACGATGACGGCCTGCGCGCCGAGCGCCCGGCCCGTCAGGATCGCGGGCTCGTTCAGCTCGCCGGGCAGCGCGACGAGGCTGATCGCGAAGGCGAGGCAGGCGCCCCCGAGGTTGAGCCACCCGAGGACGCGGCGGTTCCCGGGTCGTCGCGCGGAGAGCACGGCGCAGCCCAGCAGCGCGACCACCACGTCGAGCAGCAGCAAGAGGGCCCCGAGCAATACCCCCACCACGCCTTCGAACACGCCGTGCCTCCCCTCCCCCGCCTCTTCTCGAGCCCGAGCCCGGTTGGCAGAAATCGCGTTCGGGCTCGGGCTCGGAAGTCTATTTCGCGTCATGGGTCGCGGATTGATGGAACTTGCTCCGCGAAGAGGGCGTCGACGGGGCGGGGCGGGGCGTGTACCCTTCCGTGCTGGCGTTCACGTGGAGCCGTCGGCTGGAGTCATCGTCGCGGACCGCTTCCGGCTGGTCCAACCCCTCGGGCAGGGCGGGATGGGCGCGGTGTGGATGGCGCAGCACACGGGGCTCGACGTGCCCTGCGCGCTCAAGTTCATCCACGACGAGGCGGCGAAGTCGCCCGACCTGCGCGCCCGGTTCGAGCGCGAGGCCAAGGCGGCGGCGCAGCTCCGCAGCCCGAACGTGGTGCAGATCCTCGACCACGGGGTGTGGGAGGGCAAGCCGTACATCGCCATGGAGCTCCTCGAGGGGGAGGATCTCGCCCGCCGCCTCCACAAGCGGCGCCCCCTCTCGCCGCGCGAGACGCTGAGCATCGCGTCGCAGGTGGGGCGCGCGCTCACCAAGGCGCACGCGGTCGGGCTCGTCCACCGCGATCTCAAGCCGGCGAACATCTTCCTCGTGCAGGACGACGAGCAGGAGATCGCCAAGGTGCTCGACTTCGGCGTCGCCAAGATCAAGGAGACCGGCGTCGCCGACACCACCCAGACGGGCATGGTGCTCGGCACGCCGTACTACATGAGCCCGGAGCAGGCGCGCGGCTCCAGGGACATCGACCACCGGTCCGATCTGTGGGCGCTGGCGGTGGTCGTCTTCCAGTGCGTGGTCGGCAAGCTCCCGTTCCGCGGGGAAGCGCTCGGCGACATCTTCGTGAAGATCATCGTCGAGCCGCTGCCGGTGCCCTCCGTGATGGCCGGCGCGGCGGGCGTCCCGCCGGGGTTCGACGCCTGGTGGGCGCGCGCCGCCTCCCGCGATCCGGCGGAGCGCTTCCAGACCCCCAAGGCGTTCACCGACGCGCTCGCGCTCGCGTTCGGCCTGACGGTGCCCGGCATGGACACGCGGCCTTCGCTGTCGGGGAGCGCGGTGGCGCCGCCGCTTCCGGCCGGGGTGCCGCCTGTCGCTCCGGCGAGCCCGGTCGCCCAGATCCCCTTCGTCCCCGTGCCGACGCTCCCGCTCGCGCTCGCGCCCCAAGCCGCCGACGAGGGCGATGCGCCCACGAGGGCCATGCCCGGCCTCCCGTCCGTCGCGCTCGTGGCTCCCGAGGTGGCGCCGCCGACGCCGCTCCAGCAATCGCTCAGCGTGAGCGTCGCGCCGCGGTCCGGGCGGGTCGGGATCTACGGCGCGATCCTCGCGGGCGTCGTGGCGGTCTCCGGCTTGGGGGTGTTCCTGGCGGTCCGATCCGGCCCATCGGGGGCGACGCACCCCGCCGCGTCGGCCCCAGACCCCGCTCCGACGGCGCCGGCAGCGGTCTCCGCAGCACCCACGGTCGACGCTCCGGCGGCAGCGCCCACCGGAGCCGCCGCGGCCACCTCGGCCCCTGCGCCGAGCAGCGCCCCTGCCGATGCGGGCAGCTCGGCCTCCCATCCCGCCGCAGGCGACCTGCCTGCCCAGTCACACCCGCCCGCCCCGCAAGCGAGCGCCGAGACGCGGGCCCACGAAGCGGCCCCCACCGCGAAGCCCGCCGTCGCGGCCCCGGCGCCCCACCGGAAGACCGATTTCGGCTTCTGACGGCCGCGGCACGGAGGCCAGCGGCAGCCGGCGCTCGTGACTGCCCCACACCGACGGCGGACCGACCGCGCCGTGGCCGTGAATCGCCTTGCCGCGGCACGGGGCCCTTGATTCAATGCCAGCGTGAAATTCCGCAGCAATTCGAGTCGTTGGCTGGCTGTCGCGGGGCTCGCCGCGAGCTTGGTCGTGGTGCACGGGGGGTGCGGCAGCAGCTCCGCGTCGAACAGCGCGGGGGAGCAGTCCTCCACGGGCTCGCACACCGCCGGGACGGGCTCCGGGATGGGCGGCATGGGCGGCGCCAGCGGCGCGGGCGCCTCGGGGCCGGGCACCGAGTGCAAGGTCGCCACGGACTGTCCCGGCGCCGACACGGAGTGCGCGCAGCGCGTGTGCACCAACGGTACGTGCGGGATGAGCAACAAGCCCCTGGGGTTCCCGACCAGCGAGCAGACGGCCGGCGACTGCCAGCAGACGGTGTGCGACGGGCAGGGCGGCACGAAGATGGTCGCCGACAACAGCGACGTGCCCAACGACTCGAACCCCTGCACGCAGGACGTCTGCACCAACGGCGTCCCCTCGCACCCGCCCGCGCCCAGCGGCACCGCGTGCGGCCCGACCGGGAACCTCGCGTGCGACGGCGCGGGCAACTGCGCGGGCTGTACCCAGGACGCCGACTGCGGGACGGCGACCGCGTGCACCAGCTACACGTGCGCCGCGTCGGACGGCGTGTGCAGCACGGTGTACACCCCCAGCGGGCAGGGGGATCCCGGCGGGCAGACGCCCGGCGATTGCAAGCGGGTGACCTGCAACGGGATGGGCGGTGTCACCACCGTCGATGACGACACCGACGTGCCCAGCAGCAGCAACCCCTGCCAGGTGGGATCCTGCTCGATGGGGGTGGGGTCGCTCGTCCCGGCGCCCAGCGGGACGAGCTGCGGCGGGAGCTCCACGTGCGACGGCTCGGGCCACTGCTCGATGTGCGCCGCCGACGCCGACTGCGGCACCAGCACGGCGTGCACCACGTATACCTGCTCGAGCGGGGCGTGCAGCACGATGCAGGTGCCGAGCGGGCAGGGCAGCCCCCCCGGCGGGATGCAGGGCAACTGCATGAAGCTCACGTGCGACGGCAACGGTGGGACGATGCAGGTCGTCGACGACACCAACGTGCCCGACGACGGCAACCCCTGCACGAACGACGTTTGCACCAACGGCGTCCCGAGCAACCCCCCCGCGAAGTCGGGGACGAGCTGCGGCGCGAGCTCCACCTGTGACGGTTCGGGGCACTGCGTCGGCTGCACCAAGGACGCCGACTGCGGGACCGACACCGCCTGCATCGGCTACACGTGCCAGTCGGGCACCTGCGTCACCGAGAAGACGCCCTCGGGCATGGCCTGCCCGGACGACGGCAACCCCTGCACCACGGACACCTGCGACGGCTCGGGGACCTGCCAGCACCCGACCTCGCCCGCAGGCGCCTCCTGCGGCGGGGGGAAGGTGTGCGACACCAGCGGGAACTGCTCCTCGGGCTGCGTGATCGGCGGGGCTTTCTACGCCGCAGGCGCCGCCAACTCCGCCAACGCGTGCCAGGTGTGCACGCCGGCGACGTCGACGTCGGCGTGGTCCAACGCGCCCTCCGGCGCTGCCTGCCCGGACGACGGCAACCCGTGCACCACCGATACCTGCAACGCGAGCGGCACCTGCACCCACCCGAACGCCAGCGACGGGACGAGCTGCGGCGGCGGCAAGGTGTGCAGCGGCGGCTCGTGCGGCTCGGGCTGCGTGATCGGCGGGACGGCCTACGCGTCCGGCGCCGCCAACCCCGCCAACGCCTGCCAGGTCTGCGCTCCCGGCACCTCGGCCACGGCGTGGTCGAACGCGAGCAACGGCACGGCCTGCAACGACGGCAACGCCTGCACCAAGGCCGACTTGTGCACCAACGGCGCCTGCGCCGGCAGCCCGTACACGTGCACGCCCACGACCTGCCAATCCACGTCGGCCTGCGACGGCAACGGCGGGTGCAACGTGACCAACAAGGCGAGCGGCACGGCCTGCAACGACGACGGCAACCCCTGCACCACCGACACCTGCGACGGCAGCGGCACCTGCACCCACCCCGACGCCGCCACGGGGACGGCGTGCGGCTCGGGCCTCGTGTGCAACGCCGGCGGGTCGTGCCTCGCCGACTGCTACATCGGCGGCACGCTCTACGCGAGCGGCGCGAAGAACCCCAGCAACCAGTGCCAGACCTGCACCCCCGGCACCTCCACCACGAGCTGGACCAACATCGCGAACGGCGTCCTCGGGTGCGACGGCGTTTGCGGCTCCGGCAAGGTCGACGACTCGTGCGGCGTCTGCGGCGGCAACAACTCCGAGAAGGGATGCGACGGCGTCTGCAACTCCGGCAAGGTCGACGGGTGCGACGGCGTCTGCGGCTCCGGCAAGGTCGACGACTCGTGCGGCGTCTGCGGCGGCAACAACTCCGAGAAGGGATGCAACGGCGTCTGCAACTCCGGCAAGGTCGACGGGTGCGACGGCGTCTGCGGCTCCGGCAAGGTCGACGACTCGTGCGGCGTCTGCGGCGGCAACAACTCCGAGAAGGGATGCAACGGCGTCTGCAACTCCGGCAAGGTCGACGGGTGCGACGGCGTCTGCGGCTCCGGCAAGGTCGACGACTCGTGCGGCGTCTGCGGCGGCAACAACTCCGAGAAGGGATGCAACGGCGTCTGCAACTCCGGCAAGGTCGTCGACGCCTGCGGCGTCTGCGGCGGGAGCTGCGTCTGCGCACCGGGGAACCAAAAAGACTGCGGTCACTGTCTCGATGGCACCGAGACGTGCAGCGGGAGCGGCCAGTGGGGTGCCTGCCTTGGAGCGACCCCTCCTGGTGACCCTTGTCCCTGAGGCTCTGCGCGCGCCCACGATCAGGCAGCGCTCCTGGGCTGGCAACCAGCCTTCGACCACGCAGCGCTCGTGACGAGCGCTGCGTGGGCGCCTCCGTCGCCAGCCGCTACTGGCAAGCCCCGGCGTCGATCGCCACGCAGGCGCCGTTGCAGGCCGCGAAGCCGGCGTCGCACGCGAACCCGCACTGCCCCTGATCGCAGAGCGCGGTCCCGTTCATCGGGGCCGTGCACTCCGTCGCGCAGCCGCCGCAGTGCTTCGGGTCGTTCTGCTCGTCGAAGCAGCCGCCGCAGTCGGTGAGCCCGGGGGTGCACGCCAGCGTGCACAGGGCGCTGGAGCAGCCGTCCACGCCGCCCGGGATGGCGGCGCAGGCGGTGGAGCAGCCCCCGCAGTAGCGATCGTCGGTCTCGATGTCGACGCAGTCGCCGTTGCAGTTGGTGAGGCCGGACGCACACCCCGGCGCGCACGCCCCCTGCGAGCAGACCTCCGTGCCGGCGCAGGCGTGCCCGCAGCCGCCGCAGTTGTCGTGGTCCGCGCCGACGCGGACGCAGTCGCTCCCGCAGGCGGCATAGCCCGGATCGCAGAGCACCCCGCACTTCCCCGCGGCGCAGGCGGCGCTCCCGTGCGCCGGCGCCGGGCAGGCCTCGCCGCAGGCGCCGCAGTGGGCCGCGTCCGTCGTGGTGTCCACGCAGGCCAGGCCGCAGGCGGTGAAGCCGCTGTCGCAGGCGACCCCGCAGACCCCGCCGGAGCACGTCGCCGAAGCGTGGGCAGGGGCCGGGCACGCGTTCCCGCAGGCGCCGCAGTGCTCGGGGGAGCTGGTGAGGTCCGCGCAGGACCCTTTGCACGAGGTCTGCCCGCTCGGGCACTGGGCCGCGCAGCCTCCGGGCGCGCAGACCATGGTGCCACAGGTGGCGCCGCACGCGCCGCAGTTGCTCGGGTCGTCGGCCGGGGTGCACTTCCCGCCGCAGTCGTTGAACCCGGCGGCGCAAGCCACGCCGCAGGCGCCCCCGGCGCAGGCGCGCGCGCCGTGCGCGACGGCAGCGCAGGCATGGCCGCAGGCGCCGCAGTTGGCGGGATCGGTCTGGAGATCGACGCAGGCGCCGTTGCAGTCGGTGCTCGCGCCGCAGGACTGGCCGCAGATGCCCTCGTTGCAGGTCGGCGTCGCGCCGGCGGGCGCGGTGCAGCGCGCGGCGCAACCGCCGCAGTTCTCGGGATCGCTGCCGGTGTCGACGCATGTCCCGTCGCAGAGCGCGCGGCCGGCGCCGCAGCCGTCGCCGCCGTCGCCGCCGTCGCCGCCGTCGCCGCCGGTCGCTCCGGCGCCGGTGCTGGACGAGGAAGCGCCGCCGGACCCGCCGGTGTCGGAGGCGTCGAGGTGGAAGTCGCCGAGCACCAGCGCACAGCCGCCGCCGAGCGAGCCGGCGCCGGTGAGCGCGAGCGCGAGGATCAGGGCGCGCGATCCGGGGCGCATCAGAACCACCCCTGGACGCCGATCCGGCCGGCGCCGATCACCGGCGCCACCCCGGCGCTCGAGGGTTCGGTCGATCGGGGCGCGGTGACGACCAGCACCACGCCCGCGGCCGCGAGGAGGCCGCCCGCCACGAAGCCGGCGGTCGAGAGGGCGGTGACGACGTGGTAGCCGTCGAGGTTGCTCGCCTGGCCCTCGGGGCAGGCCCCACCGGGGCACACCTTCTGGAGCGACGCGTGCTTGGAGACCGCCAGGCCGCCGGCGACGGCGCCGACCACGAGCCCCGCGCCCCCCACGCCGAGCCCGACGAAGCCGAGCAGCTTGCGCGTGGAACCGCTCGAGGACGGCGACGGGGGCGGGGGGCCCGCGCCCGGTGGCGCCGGCGACGGAGCCGCCCCGGGAGGAGGCGGTGCGACCGCAGGGACCGCGCCCGGAACGCGCTCGAGCCGGAGCGTCACTTGCTGGTTGTTGCGCTCCGCGACCGTGAATGCGGACTGTGCGGGCGCGAAGCCGTCCGCCACGGCGCGCACGGTGTGGGCGCCGGGATCCACCATGCGTCCGACGCCCAGCAGGGCGCTGGAGACCGGCGCGCCGTCGAGCGTGACCTTCGCCGAGGGAGCGCCCTCCACGACGATGGTCACGGTGGGGATGCGGGGCTCCAGGCTCGCCAGCTCGCGGGCCGCGTCGCCGAGCGCCTTGGTGAACGCCGGGGGCGCGCCGGCGGGCAGGGTCTCGCGCGCCACGCGGTTGTACGTCTCATGGGCGGCGACCCATTTGCCGAGCCCCACCTGCGCCCGCGCCAGACCCAGCTCCAGCGTGGGCGCGTGCACCAGCTCCCCCGCGCGCTCGAAGCGATCGGCCGCCGTGGCGAAATCACGCCGCTCGAGGGCGTCCTGCGCCTGCTGGGCGAGCGCGCGTGCGGTGGCCTTGTCCGCGTCCGACACCTGCGCGGACGCGACCGCGGGGCAGAGCGCGAGGGACAGGATCGCGCACAGCGCGATCCCCGGCGCGCGGCGGCGGCGGCGGGGAGGCGGGGAAGGGATGCTCACACTCACGGCGCCGCATCTTGCGTCAAGGCATCGGCGCGGGGCAATCGCGGCGTGATTGGGCGCAGGCATCGCCCCCGGACGCGGCTACTTCGCGTCGTAGATCGCGACCGCGTCCTTCACCGCGCAGGCGAGCCGCTCCCCCCGTCGCCGGGCACGCAGGCCGTGGCGCCGTCGAGCGCGGGGTTCGTCCAGAGCTTCGCGGTCGCTCCCCTCCCCTGCCCCTTGAGCTGCGCGACGAGGACGCCGTTCGCCATCGTGACGGCGATGACGGTGCCGTCCGGCGACCGCGCGACGCCGGGCGGGAGCGCGGTGCCCGCGGGCAGGGCGAGGGATTCGGGGAGGGTGGGGTGCGGGGGGGCTTCGTGGGGGATCGCGACGAGCTCGCCGCGGACGGCGATGAGGTCGCCCTGCGGCGATGGGCCGAGGATCTCGGCGGGGATGCGCGCGGGGGAACAGTGCGCGGGGGTGAGGATGGGGAGGGGGGTGTCGAAGGTCTCGGAGGCGGCCTCGAAGCGGGCGACGAGGGTGGGCGCGTCGCATCGGGTCTCGACGGAGGTGAGGGTCCACGCGGGCGCGCCAGCGGGGGCGCCGGCGTCGCCGGCGGCGGCGGGGGTGAAGGCGAGGCGCGTGGGCCAGGCGGGGGCGGGGTCGACGCGGGACTCGACGAACGAGGCGTGGTCGACGCGGACGACGCCCTCCTTGGTGCGCACGAGGATGTCGCCGTTCCTGTCGAAGGCGACGGGGGAGAAGGCCGGCGCGGGGGTGCTGTAGGGCGTGGCGCCGGTGGTGCGGGCGAGCCTGCCGGGGATCATGGGGACGTGCTTGGCGAAGAGGGTGTCGAGGTCTCTGCGGCGGGTCTCGAGGCGGGCCATGGCGGCGGCCGCCGCGATCGGGTCGCCCAGGTTGAGGGCGGCCTCGGTCTCGGCCATCACGGCGTCCTCGATCACGCGGGTGTCGCCGCAGCGCACGGGGCCGCCGGTGGTCGTGACGGCGGCGTGGCCGGACTCGTCGCAGAGGAGCGCCCAGAGGCGGCGGGCTGCGACGGCGGCGGCAGGGACGTGGGGAGCCGTGGTCCTCTTGCGGCCGTCGGCGACGAGCGCGGCGGCCACGGCCTTGAGCGAGGCCTCGGGCTCGGTCGGGTCGCGCGAGAGGCCCGCGGGGCGGTCGAAGAAGGCGATCGTGGCGTGCGCCTCGGCGCCCGCGGCGCCGGCGGGAAAGGGGCGCGGCGCGCCCGTGAGGGTGAACGTGGCGGTGAGGTCGCCCCGGCCGTCGCCGTCGCGGTCGCGGCCGTCGAGGGCGACGGCGATCGACTCGCCCTCGGCCGGCGGCGCGACGCGCACCTCGAAGCCGAGCTCGGGCGGCGCGCCCGCGACGAGGCGGAAGAGGGCGATCCAGTGCGCGCCCTTGCCCTGCGCGCGCCCCGTGCAGCGCGGGTCGTAGTCGAAGGCGATCATCGAGGGGCCGATGCGGGCGAGGGACGTCTCGATGGCGCAGCCCGGGACGGCGAGGTCGGGGAGCGCGACGACGGTGCGGCCGTTCGCCGGGTCCTTGCCCGGGGCGAACCGAATCTCGCCGCGCAGGCCGTCGGGGGCGCGCGACCACGCGAACAGGTCGGGCTTGCCGTCGCCGTCGGCGTCGAGGACGAGCCCCTCGGCGAACGCGTGCCCCGCGGGCGGCTCGGCCACGCCCCCCCCGAGCGGCCAGCGCTTGCCGTCCTCCGGCGCCTTCGCAGCGTCGACGCGCGGGTAGGCGGCGCCGCCGTCCGGCGCGCCGGCGCTGCCCGCGGACGGGGCCGCGCCGGCGTCCGTGGCGGAGGCCGAGGGGAGGTCGGAGAGGGTGTAGGGGGTGTACGGCTTGGAGGCGTGGCAGCCATCGCACGCCGGGAGGGCGGCGAGCGAGGCGAGCGCGGCGAGCTGCAGGAGGGCGTGGCGGGGCATGGAGTTGTAACCCTGGCGTCCGATGGTGGTGCTACCGTATAACTCCCGAGCCCGGGTGCGATCGTCCCGGGAGCCCGCCTCATGAGCGTCGCGAAGCCTGCTTCCCTGGTCGAAGGGGTCGATTACTACATCGAACGGGGCAAGTTCGTCTTCACCTCGGCGTACCACCGGAAGCGGGGCTACTGCTGCAACTCGAAGTGCCGCCACTGCCCGTACAACGGCGACGGCGGGCTGACCCAGCGGATTGAGCTGGTGGGCCTGCCGGTCAAGCGCCCGGTCGGCTGATGCGCCTTGGCGCTCGAGCCCCGCGCGTTGGAACCGCGCGCGTGAGCAAGCGGACCCGAGCCCCGCGCGTAAGCAAGGGGACGAGACGCTTCATCCACTCACTCCGCTTCCGCAGCATCCACTTGCTTCCCGGACTGCCTACGGCTCTTGGCTGGGGTAGGTAGAAATGCGGAAGCCGGTGCTTGTCTGGGGCGTGTGGTCCGCTTGCTGACGCGCGCGGCTCGGGTCCGCTTGCTGACGCGCGCGGTTCTACTCTCGGTGGCGGCGTCCGGCGTGGCGGGGGCCGCGCGGGCGGACCAGGGGGAGGCGCGGGTTGCGGCCACGGCGAGCTGCGCGCGGGGCGAGGCGGCGGCGAAGGGGCTGCGCTTCGCGGAGGCGCTCGCGGCGTACCGGGCGGCGATCGTGGAGGATCCGAGCGCGGCGTGCGTCTCGATGGCGCGGGCGCGGATCGAGGACCTGGAGGCGCACGCGGAGGGGGGTTTCGGGCCGCTCGCGCGCGTGGAAGCCTTGCGGCGGGATCCGAAGAAGGCGGCGGATCCGGCCGAGATCGAGGCGCTCGCGCGGGACCTCGAGGGGTTCCCGCCCGGGCGGGTGCGCGCCGAGGCGCGGCTCCTGGTGGCGGAGGCGTACTGGCACGCGCTGAAGGACCCGGCGCGGGCGATCGCGGCGTTCGAGGCGGCGGCGCAGGACGGCGCGGGCGACAAGGTGACGCGTGCGCTCGCGCTGGCGGAGCTGTGGTCGCTGCGGAAGCAGCGGGGCGAGGTGCGCGAGGCGCTGGCGGAGGTGGAGCGGGATCCGACGCTGGCGCCGGCGCTGGTCGGGATCGTGCGCAGGGCGGTGCTGCGCGAGCGGATCCGGGAAGCGGCGTTCGGGGTGCTGGGGGTGCTCGCGGCGGCGGGGGCGGCGGCGATCGGGCGGCTGGTCGTGCGGGCGCGCGACGTGCGCGAGGTGCCGGCGCAGGTGCTCGGGCCGAGGGCGGTGGCGTTCGGGCTCTACCTCGGCGGCGCGGGCGCGGCGCTCGTGCGGGTGCACGGCGGGGGCGACGGGCGGCCCTTCCTCTGGCTGGGGCTCGGCGTGCTGGCGATCCTGGCGATGGGGCGGGCGTGGGGGCTCTGGATTGGGACGCGGCCGGCGGCGCGCGCGATCTGCGCGGCGGCCTGCGTGGCGGGCGTGCTCGCGATCGCGTTCCTGGCGGTGGAGCGCACGGACGCGAGCTACCTGGAGGGCCTCGGGCTGTGAGGTTGCCCGGGGAAGCGCTCCTCTCTGGCATCGCGCTGGGCGCCGCGGCCTCCGTGATCGCGTACGCGGGCACCCGCGTCGTCGAGCGCACGCTCTTCCTGGAGCCCAACCCGGCGATGCTCATCTGGGCCGACCACGACCCGTTCGCGTGGCGCGTGGCCATCGCGATCTACCTGGGCGGCGCGGCCGTCTTCGGCGGGCACGCGCTCGCCGCGCGGTCGCCCGAGGCCGCCGCGCGCGCGCTCCCCGTGCTGGCGGCCGTCGCCGTCGCGGCCGTCGTGATCCAGGGGGCGATCTTCCCGTGAGCCCCGGCGCGATCGCGACCGTCGCCCGGCTCCACGCAATCCTCGCCTGGGCCGCGACGGCGGCGCTCCTCGCGGCGCCCTTCCTCGCCCGAGCGGTCGCGGCGCGCGCGCGGCCGCTGGCGGTCGCGATCCGCGCGGCGGCCGTCGGCCTCCTGCTCTCGGCGGGCGCGCTCGGCTTCCTGCTGCACGAGCCTTACCGGGCGAAGATCCGGCAGCGGCTCTTCATCGACACGCCGAACCTCGGCTGGCTCTTCGAGCGCAAGCTCCACATGGCCTTCGCGGCGTCGCTGCTCGGGGTGAGCGCGCTGGCGGCGATCCTGGCGCAGGCCCGCGCGCCGGCGGACGCGCCCTCGCGACGCGGCCTCTCGCGGGGGGCGGCGCTCTCGTGGAGCGCGTCCGCGGCGCTGGCGCTGGCGGCGTCGATCGCGGGGGCGATCGTGGCGCGCCGGGCGCACTTCTAGGGAAGTCGTCGGCCAGCGACCGGCGGCCGAGAACTGCTCTATAGTGCTGCGCCATGCAAGACACGCTCGTCCTCGGCGCCGTCGCCTACGATCCGAAGGTCGTGACCATCTGGGAGGGCTTCAAGCGCTGGTTCGCGGAGAAGGGGCTCCCCTTCGACTTCGTGCTGTACTCGAACTACGAGCGCCAGGTGGAGGCGCACCTCCGGGGGGACGTGCACGTGGCGTGGAACTCGCCCCTCGCCTGGATCGAGGCGGACCGCGCGGCGCGCGCGCGGGGGCGGCGCGCGACGGCGATCGCCATGCGGGACACGGACCGGGATCTCGACGTCGGTCGTGGTGGTGCGCGAGGGCGGCGCGCGCTCGGTGGGCGATCTTCGCGGGAAGGTGGTGGCCACGGGCGCCGCCGACTCGCCGCAGGCCATGCTCATCCCGCTCCTCCACCTCGCGGAGGCGGGCCTCGAGCCCGGGCGCGACTTCGAGGTCCGGCGCTTCGACCTGCTCGTCGGCAAGCACGGCGATCACATCGGCGGGGAGCGCGAGGCGGCGCGCGCGCTGGTCGCGGGCGACGTGGACGCGGCGTGCATCATCGACGGCAATCACCTGGCCTTCGCGCGCGAGGGGCTCCTGCCTTCGGGCGCGACGCGCGTGCTCGCGCAGACGGCGCCCTACGACCACTGCAACTTCACGGTCCTCGACGGCGCGCCCGCCGCGCTCGTGGATCGCTTCCGCGACCTGCTCCTCGCGATGCGCTACGCCGACGCCGAGGTCCGCCCGCTGATGGACATGGAGGGCCTCAAGGCGTGGCACCCGGGGCGCGTCGAGGGGTACGTACAGCTCGAACGCGCGGTCGATCGCTTCGACACGATCGGCCCCTGGCTCGCCGCGCTCGGGCCGCGATGAGCCCGGCCGCCGACCTCGAGGGGCTCGGCTTCGATCGGGGCGGGCACCTCCTGGTGAAGCGCGCGCTGCGCGGCCTCGCGCCGGGCGCGCGCGTCGAGGTGCGCGGGCGCGATCCGCACCTCGAGGTCCACCTGCGCGCGTGGTGCCGCGCGGCCGGGCACGGCTTCATGAACGACGGCGGGCTCGCGGTGATCGTGGGCGCGGCGGGCGGGGATCGCTGGGCGGGGGCGGAGCGCGCGGGCGGCGCGGACGCGGGCGCGCCGGGCGCGGTGGTGGAGCGGCCGCCGGCGCGGTGGGGGCTCGCCGCGCGCGGGGCGCTCGTGGAGGCGGGGGCGCCCCCGGTCGACGCGCCGCTCGCGGACAAGGCTACGATCTGGTCCGACGACGCGGGCCGGCTCTACGCGCAGGCCGCGGCGGCGCAGTGGGATCCCGCGACGGCGATCCCGTGGGGAACGGCGTTCGAGCTGCCCGAGGAGGTCGAGGAGGCCGTCGTCCAGGTGATGACGTACCTGATCGAGAACGAGACGGCCGCGCTGATGGTGCCGGCGCGCTTCCTCGGCCGCATCCACCCGCACTTCCGGGAGGTGGTGCAGCTCCTCGCCGTGCAGGCGGCGGACGAGGCGCGCCACATCGAGGTGTTCACCCGGCGGGCGCTCCTGCGGCGGGGCGCGCTCGGCTCCTCGACCGCCGGCGGCCAGGCCTCGCTGATCACGCTGCTCGACGAGCCGGACTTTGCCCTTGCGTCGTTCCTGCTCTCGGTGCTGGGCGAGGGGAGCTTCCTCTCCCTGCTCTGGTTCCTGCACGCGCACGCGCCCGATCCCGTGACGGCCGAGGTGGCCCGCCTCGCGGCGCAGGACGAGGCGCGCCACGTCGCCTTCGGGATCAGCCACCTCGCGCGCCACGCCGCGACCGACCCCGACCTCCTCCCCCGCCTCGCCGCCGCCGTGGAGCGCCGGCACGAGGCGCTGCGCCACACGGCGGGGCTGAACGAGGAGGTGTTCGACGCGCTCCTGCTCCTCGCGGCGGGCGGCTTCGACCCCCCGGCGCTGGAGAAGGGCCACGACGCCGTTGTCGGCCTGGTGCGCGAGATGGACGAGGGGCGGCGGCGCCGCCTGCGGCGGCTCGGCTTCGAAGCGCGCGAGGCCGAGGCCCTCTCGGCGCTCCACACGCGCAACTTCATGTGAGCGCGCCCCGGTGGGCGCCCTTGTCAGGACGGGGGACGCCGACTAAGGTGCCGCCGCTCAGGAGCGTCACCGGCCCCACGTCACCTCGGGGGGCCGCGGGCGACGATGATCAACCGCAGCAGCAGGAGAAGAGAGCTCGCCCAGCACGTCGCCGACCGGCGCCGGCGCGAGGACGAAGCCCCGCGGTTGCACGCCGAGGTGCCCTCCCTCACGCGCCTCTCGCTCGCCGTCGAGGAGCGCGCGGAGAGCGGCTTCACCATCGGCAGCGGCCATACCCGCCGCGTCGTCGTGGAGCACGCGGCGGCGCGCTTCGAGGTGCCGTGCAGCGCGGGCGGCTGCGACGGCGGGGTGCACGATCTCACGCGGGGGGTGATGCACGAGCTGCACCAGCGCTCGGCCCGCTTCGAGAGCGACACCCCCTGCGATCGATGCGGGTGCGTCCTCCACCATGTCGCGACGGCGGAGTACCGCTGAGCACGATCTCCCGCCGCTGCGAGCACAACTCTAGTTCGTGCTTGCGCTTTCTCCCGAACGCGCGCCTGATGCAGCATGGAAACGAAGGTCATCGAAGCGAGGGCGCCGATTCGCCTCGCCCCGGAGCGAGCCGACGTCGCCAGCGACGTGTCGTGAAGCCGGCGACGGTCGCGAGCGAGAGCGAGCAGCCGGAAGCGCCGCCGATTTCCGCGCAGAGCAAGCAGGCGCGGCCCGCGGCCGCGTCGCTCATCGACAGCGCCGTCGCGCTCGGTCGGACCTGGGCCGAGGAGCAGCGCGCCTCGTTGCATCGCGAGGGGCGGGCGGCGTCCGGTGGTTGGCCTGGCACGCTGCGGGAGGCCCGCATGCGGGTGGAGCGGCTGCTTCAGCAGGCGAAGCTCCCGCCTCGCACCCTCGCCCTCGTGACCGCGGACGACCGCGAGGAGGCCGCGCACGCGGCCTACGCGAGCGCCCGCCACGAGTGGTGTCGCCGGGCCGAGCCGGAGACTCCCTGAGCGCCGCCCAGCTTCGTCATCGCCTCACGTCGAACAGCACCTCCGTGACGCGATGAAGTGATCGCGTCGCGTCGAGGCGCAGGGCCGCGGAAGGCGTTCGTGGTGGCAGGGAGCGCGCGGCCGGGCTGCGCGCGTGCCCCGTCGTCGCACAGGGTCCGCCCGCTGGCACACCGTGTGCCTGGATGCCCATGCGTGACGTGAAGACCTCGCTCGACCACCTCCCGGCCCGCAAGCAGGACGTGCTCTGCACCGTGACGGACGTGCTGCACGGACGAGGAGCCCGGTGCGCGAACGGCCACGACGTCCTCCTCCGTCCGAGGGCGAAGAGGAGACGCAACCGGAGGCGCGCGTCGCTTGCGCCGGACCGCGGCGCCGGTTATGTGTGGGCCCGCCACACGAAACGTCCCTGGCCGCTCGGCTCGTCGCACTCTCCTGGAGAATTCGGCACGCTCGGAGACTGGAAGACGCACCGTGAGCGCCGCGGGGACCGGCCCTCCTCACCGGGGATCGACCGCCTCCGTGGCAAGCCGCCGTTCGAGTCATCATGGCTTCGTCGAACGGCCGGCGTGACCGGCGTCCTCCAGACGCGCAGCGAAGCCGTGAAAGCAGCGGATCCATGGGAAATCGTCTCTACGTCGGCAATCTTTCGTTCAGCACCACCCAGGCGACCATCGAGGCCGCCTTCGCCGCGGCCGGTGAGGTTCGCGAGGTGGCGATGCCCACCGATCGCGAGACCGGGCAGCCCCGCGGCTTCGCGTTCGTGACGATGGGCAACGCCCAGGCGGCAAACGCGGCCATCGCCCAGCTCAACGGCGCGATGATCGACGGGCGCCCGATCAAGGTGAACGAGGCGCAGGAGCGCCCGCCGCGCGGCGGTGGCGGCGGCTTCGGCGGCGGTGGCGGCGGCGGCGGCTACGGCGGCGGCGGCGGTGGCGGCTACCGCGGCGGTGGCGGCGGCGGCGGCGGCCGGGGTGGCCGCGGCGGCGGCGGCCGCGATCGCTACTGATCCATTCTGATCGGCCACGCGGCGGTGGGCCCAGGGCCACCGCCGCGCGGTCGTCGGATCTTCCGCCCGGCACGGGTTGCCGTGGCGGACCCTCTTCAGCCCAGCCGGATGCCGATGAAGAGCCGGCCTCCCTGGTACGCCTGGCTTCGGACCCAGAACCAGCCGCCCGGCTCCGCGTTGTACTCGACGAGCGGGAGCACCGCGCTGCCGTCGGGCTTGTGGATGCTCACGGCGACGAGGTAACGGACGAGCTGGCCGGGCCTGTCCGGCATCATCGCGTCGCGGTAGACGAGGCGCAGCTCGTTGCCGTTGGGCAGGCGGAAGTTCTCCGCCCGCCCGCGCCCGAGGGGCACCGGCGTCCGCGCGACGAGGTGGTAGCTGTTGTACGCGGTGAAGGGCGGCTTGCCGAGCGCGGGGAGCTTGCCGATCCTCGGGTCGATCCCGGTGTTGTCGTTGGTCGCTTGGAGGAGCAGCACCTCGGAGGCGACCACGGCGGGCGCCGGAGGCCTGGGCTGCTGCGCCGGAGCCACGGGCAGGGGCGTGGAGAGCGGATGCGCTCCCGTCGCGGAGGGGGCCAGGCCGAGCACTGCGGCCACGACGAGCCCGGGCCAATGACCGCGCTTCATTCGCCTTCCTCGGAGGCGTCGTCGAGCCATACGACGGCGGTCGTGCTGGCCGCGGAGCTCCCCGTCGGGACGTAGTACACGGCGCCGGCGTGCGCGCCGAAGTCGACCGCGGAGACCTCCACCCCTCGGCGCACCGGCGCGGCCGACGACGGCTGGGCCGGGAGCGTCACGGTCTCGGGCGTCGCCGCCAGCGTGTGCAGCGTGCGGGCTGCCGAATGGCCCGAGGGGCGGGCCCACAGGAGCAGGGCCGCGGCGGCCGCCGCGAAGGTGACGGCGCCGGCGGCGAAGGCATAGGGCCGGCGCGACGCCCGCGGCGGGGGCATGGGACGAGACGGGAGCGCTTGCGGCGCGGAGCCGGCGATGCGGGTCATGACGGCGTCCGCGATGCCGTCGGCCGCGGCGGACGCCTCGCGCCCGCGGGCGCGGACGACGCTGGACACCGCGCCCATGGCGGCGAGCTTGGCCCGGGCCATGCGCGCGGGCTCGCCCGGGCCGGCGAGCCACGCCCCCACGGCGGCACGCCGATCGGGCTCGAGCTCGCCGTCGGCGTAGAGCATCAGCTCGAGATCGGTCGGAGAGGTTTCGTTCGCGGGACGGGGACTCATGACACCTCCTCCTCGGGCATGGCCCCGACGGGCCTGCCTGCGGGCGGGTCGGGCTCGGCACCCGCACCGTCCTCGGCGTAGCAGTCGGCGAGCGCGCGCTGGAGCTTCTGCCGGGCGTGGAAGAGCCGGCTCATGATCGTGCCCTTGGACACGCCCATCGCCTGCGCAATCTCGTCGTACGACATCCCCTCGACCTCGCGCATGAGGATGACGCCGCGGTGGATCGGCGGGAGCGCTTCGAGGGCGGCCTCGATGCGCGCGGCGATCTCCCGCCGGCGAAGGACATCCATCGGGTCGGCGCCGTCGATGCGGGAGACCATGGGGAGGGCGCTCGGCTCGTCACCGGTGCGATCCTCGTCGAAGAGCTCGGCCCCGCGACGCCCCGGCTTGCGGATGTGGTCGATGGCCAGGTTGGTGACGATCCGGTACAGCCACGTGAAGAAAGACGAGCCTCCCTGGAAGGTGCCGAGGCCCCGGTAGACGCGAAGGAAGGCCTCCTGCACCAGCTCGCGTGCGTCGTTCTCGTCCCGGACCAGGCCGACCGCGAGGAGGAAGGCGCTGCGCTGGTGGCGTTCGACGAGCCGGCGGAACGCCCCTTGGTCGCCCTGCTGTACCAAGCCGATGAGCTCACCGATCCTCGTCCGCCTCGCGCCAACGCGCCTCCAAGATGGACGAGTCCGCCGCGTCCCCATTCACACCTCGGCGCGCCCGGCGTGCGACTTTCCGCACGTCCGCCCCACCCTCCTGCCCGCCGCCGAGCGCGGCGGCGTCGCCGAGCGGCTCCGGCACCGCGCACACATCCGGCGACGAGGGTAGGTGCGGCACGAACAGAAGCTTACTTCAGCGCCCAGGGCGCGCGAGGGAATCCCCCCGTTCAGCTCCCCACGATCCCCGAGAGGCACGCCTCTCTCGCCTCTCGCAGCGCCGCCAGGGCGACGTCCGCGACGGGCGCGCCGTCACGGTGGATCACGAGCCGGCCGCCGCCCGTGGTCCCGAGGACGCGCATCGGCACGCCTCGCTCCCGAGCGCGGCGCTCGATCTCGGGCACGTCCTCGTGGCGCGCCGTGACGACCACGCGGCTCGGCGCCTCGCCGAAGAGCGCGGCGGCGAGCGTGTCGCCGGACGTCGAAGGCGGCAGGGCGACCTCGGCGCCCATCATGGCGTCGGCGTCGTCCGCCCCGGCTCCGCACTCCGCGAGGGCGATCGCGAGCCCGCCGTCGGAGACGTCGTGGGCGCTCAGGACGAGGCGCGGGCGGGCGCGATGGAGGTCGAGCACGATGGCCTGGAGCGCGGCTTCGATCGCGAGGTCGATGCGCGGCGGCGGGCCCTTCACCTCCCCCGTGCGGGAGGCCACGTACTCGGAGCCGCCGAGCGGGCCGCCGCGGTCGGGCCCGAGGAGGACGACGGCGAGGCCCGCCGCGAGGAAGGCGGCGCGCCCCACGTCGCCGGCGTCGCGGACCAGGCCGACGGCGCCGATGGTCGGCGTGGGGAGGATCGCGCGGCCGTCGGTCTCGTTGTAGAGCGAGACGTTGCCGCTGACGATGGGCACCGCGAGCGCGCGGCAGGCGTCGGCCATGCCGTCGATCGCATCGGAGAACTGGCGCATGATCTCCGGCCGCTCCGGCGACCCGAAATTGAGGCAGTCGGTCAGGCCGATGGGCTCGGCCCCCGCGCAGACGAGGTTGCGGCACGCCTCGGCCACCGCCATCGCGCCGCCCTGGCGCGCGTCGAGCTCGCAGAGCCGGCCGTTGCAGTCGCTGGTGAAGGCGAGCAGCTTGTCGATCGTCGCCGCCGTCGCGCTCGCACGGAACCCGCACCACCGCGGCGTCGCTGCCCGGACGCACGTGGGTGCCGCCGCGGACGATGTGATCGTACTGCCGGTAGACCCAGCGGCGCGAGCCCAGGTTCGGCGAGCCGGCCATCGCGAGGAGCGCCTCGCTCCAGGACGCGGGGCCGGGGATCGCCGCCGGATCGAAGGCGTGGCGCGCGGGAAGCGAGGCGTCGTCCTTCTGCGGGCGATCGTACTTGGGGGCGGCGTCGGTGAGAAAGTCGACCGGCAGGTCGCAGACCACCACGGGCGCGCGCTCGATGGGCGCGTCGGCGAGCGGGTCGTAGCCGGGCGTGGCGCGGATCACCCAGCGGCCGGTGTCGGTGACGCGCCCGATGATGGCCACGTCGAGCTCCCACTTCTTGCAGATCTCCATCACCCGCTCCTCCTTGCCGGGCTGGGCGACGAGGAGCATCCGCTCCTGCGACTCGCTGAGGAGCATCTCGTAGGGGGCGAGCCTTCTGGCGCGGCGAGGCACGAGGTCGAGATCGAGGTCGAGCCCGCTGCCGCTGCGGCCCGCCATCTCCACCGACGACGAGGTGAGCCCCGCGGCGCCCATGTCCTGGATGCCGACCAGGAGGTCCTCCGCGAAGATCTCCAGGCACGCCTCGAGCAAGCAGCTTCTCCATGAACGGATCGCCGACCTGCACCGTGGGCCGCTGGCTGGGGCCGCCGGCGGAGAACTCGTCCGAGGCCATGGTGGCGCCGTGGATGCCGTCGCGCCCGGTCTTGGCGCCGACGTAGATCACCGGGTTGCCGACGCCGCTGGCCCGCCCGTAGAAGATGCGATCGGTGCGCACCACGCCGCAGGTGAAGGCGTTGACCAGGATGTTGCCGTCGTAGGCGCGGTCGAAGAAGAGCTCGCCCCCCACGGTGGGCACGCCGATGCAGTTGCCGTAGCCGCCGACGCCCGGCGACCACGCCGCGCAGGAGCGCCGGGGTGCGGGGGTGATCGGGGCGGCCGAAGCGGAGCGAGTCGAGGTTCGCGATGGGGCGGGCGCCCATGGTGAACACGTCGCGGAGGATGCCGCCGACCCCCGTCGCCGCGCCCTGGTACGGCTCGATGAAGGACGGGTGGTTGTGCGACTCCATCTTGAAGACGGCGGCGAAGCCGTCGCCGATGTCGACGACGCCGGCGTTCTCGCCCGGGCCCTGGATGACGCGGGGGCCCTTGGTGGGCAGGCGGGCGAGGTGGACGCGCGAGCTCTTGTAGGAGCAGTGCTCGCTCCACATCACGCTGAGGACGCCGAGCTCGGCGTACGTGGGCTCGCGGCCGAGGCGCGCGACGATGCGCGCGTGCTCCTCGCGCGAGAGCTTGTGCGATCGCACGAGCTCGGGCGTGATCGCGGGGTCGCCGGGGAAGGACGAGGGGGGGCGCGCAGCTGTCCATCGCGGCGGGTGGTAGCGCAGCGGACGGGGGAGGGAAACCCTGCGGCGCCGGACGCCCGGCGAGCCGCCGGCCGCGAGCGCCGCGGCGGCCGCGAAGCTCGCGGCGCCGTCAGCCCGGACAGCAGGCGCTCGTCCAGGTCTGCCCCATGACCCGCCGCGTGCACCCCGCCGCCTCGAGCGGCCTGTTGCGCGCGTGGAACGTCGCCCCCGAGAAGCGGTACGCCGCGGGCTTGCCCGTGTAGTGCGACCGGCAGTCCGCGTCATCGCCCGGCGTCCGCGTCCGGGTGACGGGCGCCTCGTCGGGCGGCGGGCCGAGGGGCGGCGCCGCGGCTGCGGGCCCCGGCGAGGGCCCGCCGCCGACGGTGCACATCTCGCCGTTCCACATCCGCGTCGGCTCGCAGCGCGGCGTCCCGCGCACGCGCACGCAGGCCTCGCCGCGGGGCTCGGTGTCCTCGGGGCAGACGAGCGGCAGGCGCGTCCGGGCGCAGCGCACGCCGAGCGACGCCGACCATTCATCCGGCTCGTAGCGGTTGCGAAGCGTCGTGGTGAGCCAACTGGGGAAGCGCCGGCTCCAGCTCCCCCCGCGGTAGACGCGGTACCGGCCCGAGCTCGCCTCGCCGGGATAGGACCCGAACCAGGTGCGGGTCCACTCCCAGACGTTCCCGGTCATGTCGTAGAGCCCGAACGCGCCGGGGGCGAACGACGCCACGGGGCACGTCCCCGGGTGGATGTAGCAGGCGCGCTCCGGGGTCGGATCCTCGTCCCCCCACGAATAGCGGCGCTCCTCCGCGCCGCCGCGCGCGGCGTACTCCCACTCGCGCTCGCTCGGGAGGCGCTTGCCGGCGAAGGCGCAGTACGCCTCGGCCTGGTGGAAGTCGATGCAGCTCACGGGGTGGTTGCCTCGATCGACGGGCGCGTCGTGCGTCGTGCAGAACCGGCTGTCCTCGTGCGCACGTTTGCAGGCGCCCGCGGCCACGCAGGCGAGGTACGCGCTCGCCGTGACCTCCGTGCGATCCAGGTCGAACGCCGCGACGACGACCTCGTGCATCGGCCGCTCCTCGGGGATCCCCCGCTCGGCAGGCGAGCCCATGAGAAAGATGCCGGCCGGGATCGTGACCATCCCGGGCGGCGCGGCGCCCGCGTCGCCGGCCTCGACGGAGGCGCCCGCGTCGCCCGCGACGGCATCGCCGGCTGGGCTCCCCCCATCGTGGCCGGCATGGACCGCGGCGATGGCCGAGGCGGACGGCGGCTGCGCAGGCACGGGCGCAGGGGGTGGGGGCGCGGGCGGGTCGTGGCCGCAGGCCGCGAGGGCCATCGTCGCGGCACACGCCAGAGCCCGTGTTCTGTGCACGATCAGGCGGTTACCCGCCCGAGCGCTCGGGGCCAACTAATCTGCGTGCCCGGTGGACAAAGCTCGGCAGGCGGTGTAGCCCCCTTTCGCCGTGGCCAAAGAGAAGGAGAAGCCCGGGGAGAAGCTCATCGCCAAGAACCGGCGGGCCCGCTTCGAGTACGAGCTCGGCGACACGTACGAGGCCGGGCTCTCGCTCGTCGGCAGCGAGGTGAAGATGCTGCGCGAGGGCTCCGCGGACCTGGGCGACTCCTGGTGCGCCATCGAGAACGGCGAGGCCTTCCTCAAGGGCGTGAACATCCCCGAGATGCCCGGCACCGCGTTCGGTCACGAGGCCAAGCGGCCCCGCAAGCTTCTCCTCCACAAGGAGGAGATTGAGCAGATCCAGCGGGCGCTGACGCGCGAGGGGATGACGGTGGCGGCGACCCGGCTCTACTTCAAGGACGGGCGGGTCAAGGTGGAGATCGCGATTGCCCGCGGGAAGAAGGCGGCCGACAAGCGCGAGTCCGTCAAGGAACGGGAGGCCGAGCGCGAGACGCGCGCGGCCATGGCGCGGGGGCGGCGCGGGCCGTGAGCGTCCATGTCCAGTGGTCGGGGCCCGCAGGCGGCGAGGCCGAGGTGACCGCGCTCGACGGGGAGCGGATCACGCTGCGCTCGACGACGCCGCACGCGCCCGGGTCGCGGCCCGAGGGAGCGCTCGCCGGTCACGTCTCCTCCCACCCACCCAGACCCCCCATACCCCCCATACCCCCCATACCCCCCATACCCCCCATACCCCCCGGCCCAGCCGGCGCGGGGGCGCTCCGGGTCAAGGTCGCGAGGTGCCGTCGGGAGGGGGAGCGCTTCGTCGTGGAGGGGCGGTTGATTGACGCCACGCGGGGGCTCCGGGCGGAGATCGAGGAGAGGCTGCGGGCAGGGAAGGCCTGAGAGGCCTCGGCTCGCCTGCTCTGGCACCAAAGGTGCACACGACCCGCCAGCGTCAGCCGAGTGGGTAGATTTGGACGCGTCGAGCGACCGACGCGACTGTGTGCTCGATCATCCGCTCGCCTCGCCGCGCTGCTGCCGGCGATGGACAGGCCATACGGATCACCCCGGCGCCGGGTCGGCTCGGCGGGGGAGGTTGAGACATGGACCCTCGCGATCAGAGTCGTTCAAAACCGCCCTCTTGGCCGGGAAACGCCGTGGCGCGGTACTCTCTCGACCCGACGGCCGCGTCGGCCGACGGCCCGACGCCTTCGTGCTCGGCCCGGACGGAGAGGTCCCCATCGGAGGCGTCGCCCAGCGACGGCGCGCAGGAGGGGGTCACCTCCACCTGGCATCCGCCGCAGCTCGTCGGCAGGTACCGCATCGAGCAGCACATCGGGCGCGGCGGGATGGGGGACGTCTACCTCGCGTACGACGAGATCCTGCGGCGTCCGGTCGCGATCAAGTTCATCATCGGGCTCGATCCCGACGCTGCCACCAAGGAGCGCTTCCTGATCGAGGCGCACGCCACGGCGCTCTTGCAGCACCCCAACGTCCTCACGATCTTCAACATCGACGAGGTCCACGGGCGGCCGTACATCGTGATGGAGTACCTCTCGGGGAAGACCCTCGCGGAGGTCCAGAAGCCCATGCTCTGGCCGAAGGTGGTCGAGATCGGCATCGCCCTCGCGCGCGGGCTCGGCGCTGCGCACCGGCGCAACGTCCTGCACAGGGACATCAAGCCGGGCAACGTCATGATGACCGACGACGGCCAGGTGAAGCTGCTCGACTTCGGCCTCGCCAAGATCGGGACGCCGCGCTCCACCATGGCGCACCCACCCGAGTCGATGCGCCGGCCATCGCTCATGCCCGACGCGGCGGCGCGGCGCACGCAGGCGTCGACGACCGCCGGCGATGGACCGGCCGATGAGCCGCGAGGCCAGGCGAGCGGCGACGACGCGCCTCCGCTGACCCACGCCGGCGCGCTGCTCGGCACGCCTGGATACATGGCGCCGGAGAGCTGGCGCGGAGAGACGGCCACACCGCAGTCCGACGTCTACTCTCTGGGCGCGCTGCTCTTCGAGCTGTGCGCGGGGCGCTCGCCGCACGCGGACGTCATGCCCCACGCCCTGTCCCTCGCGGTGCAGGACCGCGACGCGCCGCTGCTCACCGATCTCGTGCCGGACGTCGACCCCGCCTTCGCGCGGGTCATCGCGCGGTGCCTCGCCCGAAACCCGTTCGAGCGCTACGCCTCGGGCGAGCACCTGCGCGAGGCGCTGGAGCGGCCCGCGCCCGGCGCCTGCTCCGAGACCGTCGTCACGGGCAACCCCTACCGCCGCCTGCGGCCCTTCGAGGCGGAGCACCGCGCGCTCTTCTTCGGCAGGGACACCGAGGTAAGGACGATCGTCGAGCGGCTCCAGGGCACGTCCATGGTCGTCGTCGCCGGAGACTCCGGCGTGGGCAAGACGTCGCTGTGCTGCGCCGGCGTGCTGCCGGCGGTGGCGGACGGGGCGCTGGACGCCGGCCGCAGGTGGCTCACGGTGTGCGTCGCTCCGGGCCGCACGCCGCTGCTCTCGCTCTCGCACGCCCTCGCGGAGCGGCTCGGCCTGGAGGAGGCCGCCGTCGTCCGCTGGCTCCGCGGGCAGCCCACCACGCTCACGTGCGCGATCTGCGAGCGGCTCGGCACGGACACGGGTCTCGTCCTCTGCGTCGACCAGCTCGAGGATCTCGTGAGCGCGGGCAACGCGGCGGAGGGCACGATGATCGCCGAGGCGCTCGGCTACCTCGCGACCAACCGGAGCGGCCTGCGCCTCATGGCGACGGTGCGCAGCGACGCGCTCCACCGGGTCACGGCCCTCCCGGTGCTCGGCGAGGAGGTCTCTCGCGCGCTCTACTTCCTGCAACCCCTCTCCCCGGAGGGCATGCGTGACGCGATCATCCGCTCCGCCCGCGCCGCCGGCGTCGCCCTCGCGTCCGAGACCTGCGTACAGATCGTGCTCGACTCGATGTCGTGGAGCAAGGGCGCGCTCCCGCTCATCGAGCTCGTCTTCGCCGAACTCTGGGAGGCGCGCGACACGGGGACCACCGCGATCACGGCCGCGTCGCTCGACCGGATTGGCGGCCTCGAGAGCGCGCTCGCGCGCCACGCCGAGGAGGTCATCCTGGGCATGACCGCGGTGAACCGATTGGCAGCAAGGGCCATCCTGACCCGGCTCGTCGGCCCGCAGGGGGCGCCCGTCGTCCGGTTCGAGAAGGACCTGGTCGGCGAGAGCATGGCTGCGCGCGCTGCCCTCGAGGGCCTCGTGAAGGGCCGCCTCCTCGTGTCGAGCGCGACCGGCCAGGGCGTCACGTACGAGATCGCGCACGAGGCGCTGGTCCGGAGCTGGGAGACGCTGCGGCGCTGGCTCTCCGAGTACGCCGAGAGCCGCGTCGTCCGGGCCCGGATCGGGGTGGCGGCGGACGTGTGGGAGCGGCGGGGGCGCGCGCACACCGCGCTCTGGGGTGACGAGCACCTCGCCGAGCTCGCGGTGATCGAGGCGGACGACCTGACCCCGAGCGAGCTCGCGTTCGTCCGCGCCTCGCGCGAGGCCATCGGCCGCCGGAGCCGGGGGTACAGGGTCAGGGCCCCGACGCTCGCGCTCGCGGAGGCGGTCCAAGCCGCACGCCAGCGGGTGGAGCGGCGGTTCTCCGCGGCGATGCGGGCGGTGGGGGTGCGCGCCGACGATGCGGACGCGCCGCCCCGAAGGCGCGGCGCGTAGCCGTTCGCGATCGGCGTCGAGGCGGCGGCGCGCGCGCGGAGGGCGCCCGCCGCCTCCCCGATCTCCCGATTGCCCCCCAGCGCCCGCGCTCCTACCCTGTTCCGGCCATGAAGATCCCCTCGCGCCCTCGGGTCATCCTCCGCCGCTGCCCCACGTACGACGTCGAGCGCATCCGCACCATCGTCCGCGAGGGCCTCGAGGAGCTCGACCTGCGCCCCCACGGCCGCACGCTGGTCAAGCCCAACGTCGTCGCCTCGGGGCCGACGTTCACGGACGCGTTCACGCGGCCGGAGTTCGTCGAGGGCGTGGTGCGCGCGCTCCGCGACCGCGACGACGGACGGGTGCAGCGAGCTCGCCGTCGGCGAGCGCTGCGGCATCACCATCCCCACGCGGACGGCCTTCGACGGCGCGGGGTACTACCCGATGTTCAAGCGCACCGGCGTCAAGCACTACCACTTCGAGGAGGAGCCGCAGGTCGAGGTCCGGTACACCCACCCGGGCCGCCTCCGCGACTACGTGTTCACGCCCGAGCCCGTCGCCAAGGCCGACTTCTTCGTCAACTGCCCCAAGTTCAAGAGCCACCCGTGGACCACGGTCACCTTCTCGATGAAGAACTACATCGGGATCCAGGACGACCGGCACCGCCTCATCGACCACGATCACCGGCTGAACGAGAAGATCGCCGACCTGCAGTACATCATCCAGCCGCGGTTCATCGCCATCGACGCCATCACCGCGGGCGAGGGGCGCATGCTCACGCCCATCCCGTTCGAGCTCGGCATGGTGATCATGGGCAACTCGCAGGTCGCGTTCGACGCCGTGTGCTGCCGGCATCATCGGCGTCGACCCGGCCACGGTCGATCACATCCGCATGGCGGCGGAGCGCGGCTTCGGGACGATGGATCTGGACGCGATCGAGATCAGCGGCGACATCACCCTGGCCGAGGCGCAGGCGAGGGCGAAGGGCTTCAAGGTCGGGCTCGTCCGGGTGGAGAAGTACTTCGAGGGGTCGCACATCACGGCCTACGCGGGCCCGCCGCCGGAGCCGGAGGCACACCGACTACTGCTGGGGCGGCTGCCCGGGGGCGATCGAGGAGGCGATCGAGATCCTGCGCCTGTACGACAAGGAGTGCGACGCCAAGATGCCGCGCATGCACGTCGTCTTCGGCGCCTACGAGGGGCCGATCGACGCGAAGCCCGGCGAGAAGGTCGTCTTCATCGGCGACTGCGCCACGCTGGGAGGGCACGCCTCGGCGACCAGCTCGTCAAGATCGAGAGCCTCTACCGCGACCGGAGCCGCAAGGATCCGTACGAGGCCAAGCACGACGACATCTACGCCAAGATGGCCTCCGTCACGACCAAGCTGGCATGCACCGGAACGACCCCCACCTGCGGCTCGAGGGCTGCCCGGTGAGCGTCGCCGAGCAGGTGCTGGCGCTCGTCATCGCTGGGCAAGCTGAACAACCCGTACCTCGTCGCCCGAGCAGATCATGCGCTTCAACAAGGGGTACATCGCCTGGCGCGGGAGCCACGATGGCCAAGCGCCTCAGCGGCACGCCCTACCAGATCCACGGGCCCGTGCAGCCGCGGCGAGGCGGCGCCCGAGGTAGGCCGTCACGACGGGGGCTCGGCCCCCCAACCCCCGGCCACCGGCAAGTGAAGTAGCATCCGCCCGGCCATGCCCCCCCCCCGCTCCGAGCCGCCCAGCTCCGCGGCGCCGACCCGACGCATGGCCGATCGCATGGAGGTCGGGAGCAAGCTGGGCCGCTACACCATCGAGGGCGCCATGGGCGAGGGCGGCATGGGCGCCGTCTACCGCGCCCGCGACGCGCGCCTCGGGCGCAAGGTGGCGCTCAAGGTCCTCTTCACGAGCGAGGACGATCCCGAGTCGGTCGAGCGCGCCAAGCGCTTTCTCCGGGAGGCGAAGCTCGGCGGCGGCGCTCGATCACCCCAACGCGGTCGTCGATCTTCGACGTCGGCGAGGAGGGCGAGGTCTCGTTCCTGGCGATGGAGCTGGTCAACGGGAAGATCCCTCCGCGCCTTCGTCGCCAGCCGCGAAGGGAGCCCGACGTCGCCCCCGGCTGCGCTGGCTCTCGACATCGCCGTCCGCGCTCGCCGCCGCGCACGACAGGAGGCTCATCCACCGCGACATCAAGCCCGAGAACGTGATGATCCGCGACGACGGGCTGGTCAAGGTGCTCGACTTCGGCCTCGCCCGCCGCGTCGCGCGCCGCTCGCGCGACGCGTCGAACGATCGCGGCCGGCGCCGGTGCACAGCGATTCGACCACGACGGCACGTTCACCGAGACGGGGCAGACGACGCTCACGGCGTGGGCACGCTCATCGGTACGCCGCAGTACATGGCGCCGGAGCAGATCCGAATCCGAGACGCTCGACGCGCGCAGCGACCAGTTCTCGTGGGGGGTCCTCGCGTACGAGCTGCTCACCGGCAGCTGCCGTGGACGGGCGCTGGGCATCCGCGTGATGGCGCGCATCCTCGCGGAGCGAGCCGACGCCCGTCCGCGACCTCGACCCCGCCATGCCCGAAGAGGCGGTGGCCGTGGTGAGCGCGCGCCCTGGCGCGGGCGCCGACGAGCGCTTCCCGTTCGATGGAGGGCTCATCGCCGAGCTCGATCCGTATGCCGAGCGGCGTCGCGATCCGATCCGCGCTCGCTCCGCCCCCGCAGCATCGCGCCGCGCGCCGGGCCCACCAGGGCCCGCCGCCGAGACCGAAGGCGGTCGTCGACACCAGCACCCAGCGCTCGGCGGACCACGTCCCGCCCCAGATGGGCCCACCCGCGGCGAAGGCTGCCGACGCCCCCGTGAAGGCGCGGGCCACCCCGCCGCGCCGCGTCGCCGAAGGCGCGCCCGCAGACCGGCGTCGAGGTCGTCGACGCGCCCCCGCAGCCCATCCGCGGGCGCGCGCCCCTGCTCGCCGTGGCCGCCTCGCGCTGGTCGTCAGCGGCGTGGTCACGGTGGCGGGCGCTGCGCGCGCTTCGCGCCGGCGCCACGGCAGAGCGCCTCGGCATCGGCCTGACAGCGGCCCGGGCGCCGCCGTCGACGCGGATCGCGCCCATCGCCGTCACCGACCTGCCCGATCCGCGATCGCCGGAGCCCGGACGCCCTCGCGGCCTACCGGGCCGGCCTCGCCGAGCTGCGCTTCGGCGGCACGCGCGGCGCGCTCGAGCGCGCCACCGTCCTCGACCCATCGCTGGCCGCGGCCCACCTCCAGTCGCGGTCGACGCCACCGAGTACGAGCTCGACGAGGCGGGCGCACCCACTTCCGCAAGCGGTGGAGCTGCGCGCCCACCTCGACGAGCGCGACCAGCTCCTCCTCGACGCCATCGAGCCGGTGCTGCTGCGGCAGCCGGCCGATTTGCCGAGGCCGGCCGCCGCCTCGCGCCCGCCGCTCTCGCGTTACCCCCGCGACGCGCAGCTCTGGTACGAGCGCGGCCCTTCGCCCAGGCGGCCGAGGGGCCGGAGGCGAGCGAGCCTACGTCGAGCGCGCCCTCGCGCTCGACCCCCGTACGCCCAGGCCATGAGCCTGATGGGCAGGACCTGCCTACCTCGGCCGCTTCGCCGACGCGCGCCGGTGCTCGCGCGCTGCGTCGACGTCGCGCCCCGTACGTGACGTGCCCGCGGAGCTGGCGCGCATCCTCGAGCACGAGGGCGACTGCGAGGACGAAGAGGCGCTGGCCCGCCAGCTCGTCACCGCCAGCCTGTCACCAGGACATGGCGCAGGGCATGCTCGCCGGCGCGCTCGCCGCCCGCGGTCGCCCCGAGGCCGCCGTGCGCGAGGCGCTGCGAGCTCAAGTGGGCTGCGCTCGACCCGGCGGAGCGCCGCCGCGTCGAGCCCGAGGACACGCTGGCCCTCGATCTGCTCTCCGGCGACTTCGTCGCGGCCGAGACCGCGCCGCAGAGCGCTCGAGGCCGCCGCCGAGCCGAGCCGGCGCGAGGCCGACCACGGTCACGGGCGGCGCGGCTGCTCGCGCAGATTTACACCGAGACCGGGCGCGGCGCCGACGCGGGGCGCGTGGCCGAAGACTTCCTCGCCGCCACGAGGGCTGGGAGCGCGACGCGCGCGCGGAAGACTTCGCCCTCGCCTCCGACGCCCTCCCGAGCTGCTCGCCGCCGAGGCCGCGCGCCGGCAAGCTCCGCAGGCCCGAGCTGGTCGCGAAGCGCGCCGAGTGGCTGCGCGTCTGGGTCGGCCAGATGCCGCCCGCCTACCGCCGCTACCTGTGGGCCCCGGCTTCGCCGGGACGGTCGAGACCCCGACGACGCGCGCGAGGCCCTCGCCGCCCTGCCCGACTACCAGCCCCTGCCCGAGCCTTCTACCCCAAGACCATGGCCGAGGCGGCGCGATCGGCCACACGCTCGCCTCGCCGGCCGGCGCCGGACGAAGCGCTGCGCTGGCTGGAGCGCGCCGCCAGACCTGCCGCGTGCTCGAGCTGCCCGTGGAGCACACGCGCGCGCACTGTGGCTGGGGGTGGCGCGCGAGGCGAAGCGGCGACAGGGCAGGGGCCTGCGCGGCGTACCGGGTGGTGCGCGATCGCTGGGGGAAGGCGAAGCCGCCGAGCATCACCGCCGAGAAGGCGGCGGAGCGGATGCGGGCGCTCTCGTGCGGAGGGTAGGGGCGCACAAAACGCTCGCGGCGCACGCGGCCGTCCAGAGGACGTGGCCGTCGTGCGCCGCGATCGGTCGACACCGAGATCAGGGCCGGCGGCGCCGGCCCCGTCGCGTCAGGAAGGCCTGGTCACTTGCGGTGGTACCAGCCCTCGTGCTCGCCGCGCTTCACGAACTCGGCCTCGTCCTTGTGGTGCACCCACAGCTCGCCGTGGCGGTCCCAGCCGTGGTAGCGCTTCTTCCAGGCGGCGTCGTCCTTCTCCCAGCCCCAGCCGGAGCGGACCCAGTGGCCGTGCTCCTCCTCGTAGTGCGGGTAGGTGTACGCCCAGCCCTCGCGGCGCTTCTCCCAGTGGCCGGGATCCCACAGCCACTCCTTGCCCGCCCAGCGCCAGTAGCCGGGGAGGTAGAAGTACTCGGCCCCCGGGGCGATGCCGGGGCGCTCGACCTGGAGCGCCGGCGGCGCGGCCGTCGCGAAGGCCGTCTCCTCGATCCAGTAGCCGGGGTGCCAGACGTACTCGTGGCCGTTCCAGTGCCAGTAGCCACGCACGAAGATGTGCTTCGGGCCCGGCGACTTGGTCTCGAGGCTCCGTCTCGACCTTGTCGACCGGCGGCATCGGGAGGGGCTTCGACTCGTCGACCGCCTCCTTCTTCGCCTCCTTCTTGGGCTCCTCCTTCTTGGCCTCCTTCTTCTCGGGAGGGGGAGGCGCGGCCTCCTTCTTCGGCTCCTCCTTGACGGGCTCCTCCTTCTTCGGGCAGCCCATCGTGAACATCGAGGCCATGAGCGCCGCGGCAAGCAGCACGCTGGATCTGGGGTTCAGCACGTCGTCGGCTCCTTTCGCATGAGGGGCGCGAGTAAACCCTACGCGCCGTCCCGATGGCAACGGCCGTTTCACCGTTGGGACGCAAAACGAGACAAGTTTTTGTGAGACAATTTTCCCCAGCGGCACCGGCTGGGCCAGGGGCTACCCCAGGCGTGACCGGTCGCCGCCTCGCGCTCCCACCTACTTCTTGTCCTGCTCCTTACCTTCCTCGGGACGCGTGAGCGCGAGGCAGAAATCCTGCCAACGCCGGCGCAGCGGGGTGTTGGTGCGGAGCTCCGGCACGGCGACGCCGGCCATCGCGATCCCGGCGAGGAACGCGCGCGCCTCCGCGGCGTCGGCCGGCAGCGTCGCGCGCGATTGGGAGCCGAGCTGGTGCAGGGCGCCGAGGATCTGCCGCGCCTCCGCGCGGGCCTCGTTCAGGCGCTTCGAGCTGAACGCCGGGCGGGCGTCGGCGGCGGCCTGCTCGAAGAGGAGGGCGAACGCCGCCGGGCGCTGCTGGGAGAAGCGCAGCGGCACGTCGAGGGCCTCGGGCAGGCCTGCGGCGCCGTCGATGCGGTCCGAGAGCATCTCCAGCGCCTCCTCGGCCATCGCCTCGACCAGCGCGTCGATCGACTCGAAGTAGCCGTACACCGTCGCGCGCCCGAGCTCGGCCCGCGCGGCCACGCGCTCGACGCTGAACGTGGGCCACCCGAGCTCCTCGGCGACGGCCCACGCGGCGTCGAGGATGTCCTTCCGCCTCTGCTCCCGCTCGCGTTCTCGGCGCTCGGCGATGCCCATTCGTGATGGATCGGAGCCCTCGGGGGGCGAGCCGTCAAGAGGATCCGCTCAGGGGGCCGGTTCGCGGCCCGCTCGGGTGGGGTGGCTCAGGGGCGCTCGAGCGCGTCCTTGGCGATGACGGTCCAGTCGTCGTGCGCGTGACCGCGCGCGAGGAAGCGGTCCATCGTCGCCGCGATGGCCGGGAGCATCGGGAGCGGGACCGCGTGGCGCTCGCCCTCCTCCAGCATCAGCCGGGCATCCTTGCGCGCCATCGCCAGCTCCCACGAGGGGTTGGAGAACTCGCCGGAGATCATGCGCTTCGCCCTGGCGCCGACGGTGCCCGCGGGGTTGAAGAAGTCGAAGAGCGACGACGCGTCCTCGGGCGAGACGCCGAGCGCCCTGGCCAGGGTCAGCACCTCGGCGACCCCCGAGGTCATGAACATCAGGAACAGGTTGCCGAGGAGCTTGAAGGAGGCCGCGCGCTCGGGCTCTGGGCCCAGGTAGACGAGCTTCCCGGTCATCGCCGCGAGCGCGGGGCGGAGCCTCTCGACCCGCGCCGCGTCGCCGGACGCGAGCATGATCCCGGTGCCCTCCAGCGCGTTCTGCGGCCCCATGAACACCGGCGCGTGCAGAAACTCGACGCCGCGCTCGCGCCACCGCTCGGCCCGCGCCCGCGTCCCCGTCGGCGAGGTGGTCGTGTGGTCCACCAGGACCACCCCCGGCGCGAGCCCCGCCCCCGCGCGCTCGAGGACGTCGTCCACCGCGGCGTCGTCCGAGAGCGTGAGGTGGACGCGCGCCGCGCCCCGCGCCGCCTCGGCCGGGTCGGTGAACGCGACGGCGCCGGCGGCCTCGAGCGCCTGCGCCTTCGCCGGCGTGCGGTTCCAGACACGTACCTCCTCGCCACGGCGGCGGAGCGCGCGGACGAAGCCAGAGCCCAAGAGGCCCATCCCGAAGAACGCGATCATGGTCGATCCTCCTCTCGGCGGGGGATCCTATCGCGCTCAGACCGGCCCGCGGCGGCTCGCGACGCCTTTGATCGCTTCGTACACGGCGATCAGGATTACCGCACCGAGAATGGAGCTGATGAAGCCGCCGGTCGGCCTGTCCTCCGGATAGACCCCGAGCGACCTCCCGATGAAGCCCCCCACGAGCGCGCCGCACATCCCGAGGATCGAGGTCAGCACGAGGCTCTCCGGCCTGCGGCCGATGAGGGCCTTGGCGATGAGCCCGACGATCAGCCCGAACACCACCCAGAGCAGGATTGGCATGACGTCCTCCGCAGACGAACACGCGGAAGCCGGCGTGCATTCGACATGCCCGCCGCATTTGAAGCCCCGCGCGTGAGCAAGCGGACCGGAGCCTCGCGCGTCAGCGAGGGGACGAGACGCTCCGGCCCCTGAGCGCCCGGAGGGCCTCGACGTGGGACGCGGGCGGAGGGGCGAAACCGTCGGCGCCGAGGAGCCTGCCCACCGCGTCGGGGACCGACGCGGGGAGCGCGCTCACCTGCTCCACGAGGGCCGCCTTCACGCCTGCGTCGAGGCGGCGCGAGAAGGCGATGGCGTCGGAGGGGATTGGCCCGGCCGTGAGCAGGACGAACGCGGCGTTGATGCCCGCGCCCGCCTCGAGCCACCCCGCGCTGAGCGGCCGGCCCGTGCTCGGGTCGAGCGAGACGTACGTCGCGCCCACGTCGGCCTCGCCCTCCAGCACCGCCTGCGCGACGCGCGCGTGCGTACCGAGGAAGCTCTCGCGCCCGAAGAGGCCCGCCGGGTCCAGCCCATCGGCCGCGAGCCTGAGCCGCGGGACGAGGTAGCCGGCTGAGCTGTGCTCGTCGACCCACGCGGCGTGGGCGCCGCGGAGATCCGCGGGCTTCTCGATGCTGGACGCGTGCCTCGTGAAGAGCGCCGCGTGGTAGTCGGCGCGCTCGCCGCGCGCGCAGCAGAGGTCGATTGTCGCGAGGCCGGCGCCCGAGAGCTCGGCGGCGACGAGCGGCGGCGCCCAGGCCACGTGAACGCGCCCCGCCTGCACCTCCTCCTTCAGCGCCGTGTAGGACTCGAGCACGCGCGGGCGCACGGGGCGGCCGACACCGCGCGCGAGCGCGTCGCAGATCTCGGCGAGGTGGGCCTCGGCGCGGGACGATCCGGAGACGACGGCGAAGGCGAGGGGCCCCTCGGGCCCGGCGTCGGTGTCGGGGGCTGCCACGCCGAAACCCTACCCCAGGGCCGCGCCCTGTCCAACGGACGCGGCGGGGCAAGAGGCCTGGAAGGATGGGATCAGGGACAGGCGCTTCCGGACGTGCACAGTCCGTAGGGGACCGGGCCCGTGGGAGGGCACCAGTTGGACAGCGAGTTGCCGTCCCCGCACTCCCACGACCCGCTGGCCACGATGTAGCTCTCGCAGCCCCCAGTCGTACACAGCCCGGTGTTCCCGCAGACGTTGCCGCACATGCCGCAGTGGAAGGGGTCGTTGGCGGCCGAGCAGGAGTAGGGCGAGCCCCGCATTGCAGCAGCGAGCCACAGCCGGGCCCGCCGAGGACGCCGGGGCCCTTCACGCACTTTCCCGCGTTGCAATAGGGGGGCAAGAGGTTGGCGCCGCAGGTGGTGCCGCAAGTGCCGCAGTTTTCGGGGTCGCTGGCCAGATCGACGCAGGCGCCTTTGCAGAGCGAGAGCGGCGGCAGGCAGAACATCTTGCACGAGCCGCTCTCGCACGTCTGGCCGCCGGGGCACGCGGCGCAGGATGATCCGCAGTACTGCGGAATCGTCCTGGTCCACGCACACGTGATCCTTGCCGCCGTTCACCGCGCAGGAGTGGAAGCTCCCGGCGTCCGAGGTGTCGGTGCACTTCACGTCGCAGACACCCGCCGTGCAGGTGGGCGTACCGTTCCCGTGGACGGGCTTCGGGCAGACGTTCCCGCACTTGCCGCAGTTGTCGGGGCTGCTCGACGTGTCGCCGCAGCCGCCCGTCCCGGTGCTCGACGTCGCGCCCTGGTGCCCCCCGGTCCCCGACCCGCCGGTCGACGTCGTGCTGGCCGTGCCGCCGGTCCCTGCGCCGCTCATGCCGCCGGTCCCGACGCTGCTGGTCGCGGCGCCGGCGTGCCCGCCGTGCCCGCTGGATCCCCCTCCCGTGCCCGCGCTGGAGGTGGGACTCCCCGGGATCACGCACATCCCCTGGACACAGGTGTACCCGGGCTCGCACTGGCCCGACTGGCACTTGTCGTGCCCGGGCGTGGTCAGCGACAGTCGCTCGCGCAGCCCGCGCCGCCGAGGGCCCACACGGCGTCGAGCGCGAGCACCGCGACCGCGGCGTGGAGCACTCGCCTCATCAGAACCTCCCCGAGGCGAACGCGCCGCAGGCACCGCGGAGCAGCCGAGCCCGGCCTTCGCCGACTTGTCGTCGGAGGCCCAGGGCTTCAGGTCGACCAGGAGGAGCACGCCGCCCGTGACCGTCAACGCCGCGCCCACGCCGACGAGTGCGCGAGACGCCGTCTCGGTACTGACCATCCGGTTGATGTCGTCCGTGTAGGGATCCGACCTGCTCGCTGCGCGCCGCTGCTCTCCGCGCCCCGGCGCGCAAACTCGAGACCGAGCGCCGCGCCCATCCCGGCGACGCCGACGCCGAGCGTCGCGAGGTCCACGGCGCCACGCCGCGCCTGGGCGGCGGCACGTCGGGGGGAGGCTGTCGGCGGCGCGCCGGGCGGGCGGCGCGAGGGGCCCGTGGCCGGCGGCATTGCGCCGACCAGGGTGGCCGGGAGTGCCCGCCGCGGGGCGGGAGAGCGAGACGTCGATGTCCATCGCGCGGTCGGGCTCAGAGATCGAAGTCCCGCCGACGTCGGCGTACCCCGGGGACTTCGAGCACCGCGAGGTGCCTCCCGGGCGCGATCTCGCCCGTCCAGGGAGCCTGCCCGACGGCCTTGTCGTCGAGGATGAGCGTGGCCCCGATCGGGCTCGACAGGATGGTCACCTGCTGCACGCCGCGCTGGCGGAGGCGCGTCCTCGAAGCGCTCGGCACTTCTCCTCGACCACGGCGCGGTCGCCGACGTCGGGAGGAGCCGCAGGTAGTCGCGGAAGACGCGCAGCGCGTCGGGGACGTCGTCGAGCTTCTCGTAGGACTGGCCCACGTTGTAGAGCGAGCTCGGCGTGCGGATCGAGGGAGTTGGCCTCGTGGAAGAGCGCGATCGCGTCCTTGTAGCGGGCCTCGCGGTACGCCTGCCTTCCCGGCCGCGAAGCGCTGCTTGGCCAGCGCGACGGCGGCGTCGTGCCGGCGCGCGCCGGCGCCGCCAGGAGCAGCAGAGGGACGAGCGAGGGTCAGAAGCAAAGGGCGTCGCATCGAAGGTCCTCGCGGATCAGTACGGGCTCTTGAGGTCGTCGATCCGGCCTGGCGGGAGGCGGGAGGCCTGTGGTGGAGTGCTCCACGGACGAGGCCGCGGGCAAGGCGTGCAGGCGGGGCGGGGCAGCGCTGGCGGGCGGCGCTGGGAGCGGGCGGCGGCGCCGGGGGCGCGGGCGCGGCGGTGCACGGGCGCGGCGGGGGCGGGGGCGGGGCTGCTTCACGCGTGTCGGGGCGGCGCCGCGGGGGCGATGGCGGCGGACGCGGCGAGGGCGACCACGACCCCGGCCGACGAGCGCAGGCCGAGGCGCCGGCGCCCCGGCGCCGCAGGGGCGGCGAGGGGAGCGCGGCCCGCTGCCCGCGCTCGGCCAGCGCCGCCCAGAGCGAGGCCGCGAAGTCGGCGGCGCTCGCCGGGCGCGCGGCCGGATTCTTGGCGAGCGCGCGGAGGATCTCGCGGTCGAGCGCCGCCGGCACCCCGCGCTAGGGGACCCGGCTCGGCGAGCGGCTCCGGGGCTCGCGGACGATCTTGCGAAGCAGCTCGGCTGAACTCGTTGGACTCGAAGCGGCGGCGTGCCGGCGAGGATCTCGTAGAGCGTCGACCGCGAGCGCGTGGACGTCGCTGCACGCGTCGAGCTTCGTCGCCCATGATCTGCTCGGGGCTCAGATAGCGGGGCGTGCCGACGATGATGGTCGATCGCCGTCGCGTCGGGCCGCCGAGGCCGCGCACCGTGGTCAGCCGGCGCCTCGTCCGTCGGGACGAGCGGACCCTCTTGGCGATCCCGAAGTCGATGAGCTTGGGGTCGACGCCGCCGTCCGGCGACGCGCCAGGAAGACGTTGCTCGGCTTGACGTCGCGGTGCAGAAACCCCTGTCGTGCACGGCCTGGAGGCGCCGGCAGAGGCCCGCCGCGATCGGCGACCGCCTCGCGGGGCCCGAGGGGCCCGGTGCCAGCTCGATGCGCTCGGCGAGCGTCTCGCCCTCGAGCAGCTCCATCACGCAGTAGGGCATGCCGTCGGCGGTCGACGCCGGCGTCGAAGATCTGCACGACGCACGGGTGGCGGATGTCCGCGCCGATCCGCGCTTCGCGGAGGAAGCGGGCGCGGCGTCGTCCTCCCGGTCAGCGAGTCCGCGAGGAGCTTGACGGCGACGTCGCGGATCGAGGTCGATCTGGAGCGCGCGATAGACCTTGCCGCGCCCGCCCCTGCCGAGCAGATCGCGCCGAGGCGGTATTTGCCGGCGAGCTTCTCCGGTCCGGGGCCACGTCGGGATGGGGGGATCGGCGTCGTGGGGGGACTTTCATCGAAAAGCAGCATGCGGCGCCGGGGGATACGGCGTGAGCGTTGCTTTCCGACAGGGGCGTCGGCGAACCCTCATCGCGCGGGGCTCGGCGAAGGGGCCGCGGGCCCCCACCCGGGATCCCCTTGAGGTCGGGCGGCGGAGCCGGGGGCGGCGGCGCGGGCGCCGGGGCGGGCGCCGGCGCCGCGGTGGGGGGCGCGGGCGGGGTTGGGGGCGCGGGCGCATGCGTCCGCGGCTCGGCCGTGTGGCGCAGGGGAGCCCGTGACGCCGGCGAAGGCGAAGGCGGGGATGGGGCCGGCGGGGGCAGCGCCGGGGCTTCGGTGGGCGCGGCGCTGGGCGCCGTGGTGGACGCGGGCTGCACGCTCGCGGAGGACGAGGGCGGGACGGCCGACGCGGCGGGGCGGACGTCGGTCGCGGGCGGGCGGACCGGATCGGGCGCGACGCCCTTCCCCGACCGTTCGGCGCGCGCCGCGGCCAGGAGCCCCCCCACCACCACGAGCAGCGCGAGCCCGCCCGCCGCGACGGCCGCCCGCGACGTGCGCGGCTTGCCCCCGAGCACCGTCACCGACGTCGCGCGCGGCGTCCCGCCCGTCGAGGCGCCGCCGCGCGCCCGGGCGACGGCGGCGCGGCGGGCCGCGAGCTCGCGGCCGGCGAGCTCCTCCACCAACGTGGCCACCTCCCCGTGCGAGGCGACCCAGCCCGTGTGCCGGCCGATCTCCTCGATCGCCTCCAGCATCGCGCGCGCGCTCGGGAAGCGCGCCTCGGGGTCGAGGTGGCAGGCCCGCGCCACGATCGCCTCGATCGCGGGCGCGATGGCGAGCCCGCTCGCGGACAGCGGAGGGACGCCCTCGGCCGTGGCGAGCCGCACGATCTGCGCGTCGCTCGCGCCCGGCCAGGGCGCGTCGCCCGCGAGCGCGATGAAGAGCGTCATGCCCATCCCGTACACGTCGAAGCGCTGGTCGATGGGCCGGCGCGCCAGGTACTCCGGCGCCATGTAGAGCACCCGCCCCTGCATGTAGTGCCCGTCGGTCACGACCGAGCTCGTCGCGTGCTTGGCGATGCCGAAGTCCGCGAGGCGGGTCACGCCGTCCCGGCCGACGAGCAGGTTCTGCGTCGAGACGTCGCGGTGCAGGATGCCGAGCGGGCCGCCGTCGGCGTCGGTCGCCTCGTGCACGGCGGCGAGGCCGGCGAGCGCGTCGAGCGCGATGCGCAGGACGATGGGCGGCGGCAGGCGGCGGCGCTTGATGATCGCGTAGTCGACGAGGCCCTGCAGGGTGTCCCCCTCGACGTAATCCTGCACGAGGAAGTGGCCGGACTCGTCGCTCCCCACCTGGTGGATGCCGACCACGTTGGCGTGGTGGATGCGCGCCGCGACCTTGGCCTCCTCGAGGAAGCGCTGCACGCTGTCCGCGCGCCCGGTGAGGTGCAGGTGCAGGCGCTTGATGGCGACGAGCCGCTCGAAGCCACCCATCCCCACGGGCTCGCCCACCGCGCGCGCCAGGTACACCGCGCCCATGCCCCCCTGCGCCAGCTCGAAGAGCACGTCGTAACCGCCCGTCTGCGCGGGCGCGGCCCGCGCGGCGGCGAGCCCTCCGGCGAGCGGCAGCGGCCGCGGCGTCGCGCTCGCCGTCATGCGCTCCCCCTCGCGGGCGACGCAGCGCCGCCCGCCGAGGCGAGCAGCGCGCGCGAGAGCTCGAGGATCGGCCTGTGCCGGGTGCTCATGGGCTGCCCTATCAAGCGTACGCTATCCTGGGGCTCACGTTACGCCACGGCGATCCGAATTTCCGGGGAGCCGCGCGCGGCGGTGGGCGATCTGCCCCCCAAGCCGGGGCAGGTCGGGCATAGCCCGGGCGGCGCGGTCGACTCGCCTTCAGCCGTTCGCGGCCTTCTTCGGCGGCTCCCCCGGCGCCCCTGCCGTGCCCGCCGCCCCGCCGCGATCCTCGCCCTTCAGCGCCTCGGTGGCGTGCTCGACGCGGCCCGCGACGCGCCGCTCTTCCTGCTCGGCCGCGTCCTTCGCGCGCTCCTCGCCCTTGGCGAGCTCCTCACGCGCCCGCCCCTCGGCCTCCTGCATCTCGCCTTCGGCCTGCTTCTGGGTGCTGCCGACCGCCTTCCCCGTCTCCTGCTTCACCTTGCCGGCGGCCTGCTGCGCCGCGGCCTTGATCCGTTCTGCGATGCCCATGGTGAGCCTCCTCGGGTGGCCGGGCTCGGCCGACATGACCGAGGCCCGTACGGTCGTATGGAGTACCCTGGCGCCCCTCGGTAGCCTCCCCGACGCGCTCCCCGCCGACGCCGGTCGGCAGGGTCACCGCGGGCGTGAACACCCCGGGAGCTCACCGCCCCACGACCGCGGCTCCATCGGTGAGCGTGTCCACGGGATACGCGATCACCTGATCGCCCGGCGCGAGCCCGCCGAGCACCTCGGCCTCGTCGGCGTTGCGGTGGCCGATGGTGAGCTCGTGTCGCGTCGCGCGCCCGCGGGCCACCGTGAACGCCGCCCAGTGATCGCCGTCGCGGAAGAGCGCCGAGACGGGCACCTTGGTCACCGCCTCGGCCTCCCAGAGCGTGATCTCCACCTCGATACGGAAGCCGTCGCCCAGGTTGCCGGCCGGGAGGCGGCGATCGTCGAGATCGATCACCACCGGCACGCGCTGCTCCTCCACGCCGAGCGCCGAGACCTTGGTGAACGCGCGCGGCTCCACCAGGCGCACGTGACCGTGGAGCGCGCCCTCGCCGCCCCAGTCGCGCAGCGCCACCGCGGCGTTCGCGGGGATGCGGGCGGCGTCGGTGGTGAGCAGGTCGACGACCACCTCGAGCGCCGTGGGATCGGCCAGCTCCAGCAGCGCGCTGCCGGGGGAGACGACGCCCTCGCGCTGCGCCACGCGGAGGATACGGCCCTTGATGGGCGCGGTGACGACCACCACCTCGCGGGGGCGGTCACCCTTGGCGACGCCGAGCGTGGCGTTGGCGAGCGCGAGCTCGGAGGCCGCCACCTCGGCGCCGAAGCGCGCCGACTCGAGCGCGGTGGCGCGCACGCGCTCCTCCTTGGTGGCGACCTCGAGATCGTGGGGCGGGAGGCCGCCTTCCTCGGTGAGCCGCTGCACCCGCAGGAGCTCGGCCTGGGCGAAGTCGTGCGCGACCTTCGCCTCCTCGACGGCGACGGCGGCGCGGCGCTGGGCGGCGGCGGCCTCGCTGCGCCGCGCGACCGCCTCGCTGCGCGCGCGCGCGTCGAGCGGCGTGGCGTCGAGCGGTGAGATGCGCGCGACCGGGTCGCCCGCCTCGACGGCCGCGCCGGGGTCGAGCGCGACCCGCTCCAGCACGCCGCTCACGGGGGCCGCGACGGTGTAGCGCGCCTTCACCCGCGTGCGCCCCTCCTCCATGAGGGTGACCCTTAGCGGCCCCTTGGTCGTCGAGACGATGCTGACCGCGGTCGGCTTGGGGATGAGCGCGCGCACCATCATCACCACAATCAGCGCGGTCCCGAGGATCCATGCCAGGGTCTTGAGCTTGCGCATCGTAGAACCTCACTCCCTCGTTCGCAGCACTTCGCCGAGGTCGATCCCATCGATGCGGCGCCGCACGCCGAGCGCGCTGAGCGCCGCCGCGACCGACACCACGAGCGCCGCCCACGCGTACGTGCTCGGGTAGATCACCACCGGGAAGCGGTAGGCGTCGGTGGCGAGGCCCCGTGACATGGCGCCGGCGAGGGAGCGGCCGATGGCCCAGCCGATGGGGATCGCCACCGCCACCTGGAGCGCCAGCTCGCCGAGGAGCAGCGCTGCCACCTCGCGGCGGGTGAAGCCCATCACCCGCATGCACCCGAGCTCGTGCAGGCGCTCCGCGAGCGCGATGCGCGCGCCGTTGTAGACCACGCCCACCGCGATCAGCGCCGCGAAGGCGGCCAGCACCACGGAGAGCACCGTCATGCGCCCGCTGATCTCCGAGCGGAAGAGCTTCACCACCGTGCGCCGGAGCCCCACGCTCGACACGCCCGGCATGCCCGAGAGCCGCCGCAGCGCGGGCTCCTGCGCGGCGGCGTCGACGGCCAGGTACGCGGAGGTCACCGTCCCGGGCTCGCCGAGGAGCCGCCCCAGCGCGCCGAGATCCATGTAGGCGGCGACGCCGATCAGCTCGTCCACGAGCCCGGCGACGTGCACCGATCGCACGGCGCGCGAGCCTTCGAGCAGCTCCACGGTGAGGAGATCACCCGGGCCCACGCCCAGCACCTCGCCGAGGCGCCGCGTGAGCAGCACGCCGTCCTCGGGCAGGGAGATCTCGCGCAGCTGCTCGTCGAGCAAGGGGTGGAGCCGGCCGCCGGGCGCGAGCCCCTCCACGACCGTGGTGCGCGAGCGCCGCCCGGCGGTGAGCCGCACGGGCGCGTCGCGCACCGGCTCGACGCGCATCACGCCCGGGAGGCTCGACAGCTCGTGGAGAGCGCGCGCGGCGACGGGCTTGTGGAACACCACCGTCGCGTCCTCGTGCGCGCGGCGGAAGAACTGCGTATCGATGAGCACGTCGATCGCGTCGCCGAAGAAGCCGGTGGTCACCACGATGGCGGACGCGAAGGCGATGCCCACCACGCCGAGCGCCGCGCGCCCCGGTCGCCGGCCGAGCTGGCGGAGCACCATGCGCCCGCGCGGCGGGAGGAAGCGCCCGAAGAGCCGCTCGACGAGCACCGGGCGGAAGGTCCTCGGCGGCTCGGGTCGCATGGCCTCCGCGGGCGAGAGCGCGGAGGCGCGCAGCACGGCCGAGAGCACGCCGAGGAGCGACGCGGCGAGGCTCACCCCCACCCCGAGCGCCACGATGCCCGCCTCCAGGTGAAAGTCGAGCGAGGGGAAGTGATAGTAGCGCCGGTACTGGATGACGAGGCTCGTGCCGATGACGTCGCCGAAGGCGATCCCCATCACGGCGCCGAGCGCCACGATCACGGCGGCGAGCTCGAGGTAGTGGAGCGCGATGGTCGCGCGCCCGAAGCCGAAGGCGCGCAGCGTGGCGACGATCCCGCGCTGGGTGCCGATGAGCCGGGCCAGCACCGTGTTGAGCAGGAAGGCCGCGACGCCGAGGAAGATGGCCGGCACCACGCGCGCCTGCACCGCGAGCTGGTCGAGCTTCACGGCGAGGGCGCGGTGCGACGACTGATCGGCGCGCGCGTAGGAGCCGAAGCCGCCGTAGGGGGCGAGGAGATCGTCGAGGTGCGCCATCACCTCGCGCGCCGAGGCGGAGGGCGCGAGCGCGACCGCCACGCTGTTGAACGCGCCCGACAGATCGAGCGCGCGCTGCAGGGCGTCCTCGTTCATCCACAGGACGCCGTAGCGCCGGTCGTCGGGCACGATCTCGCCCGCGCGCACCGCGAAGAGGAACTCGGGTGACAGCACGACGCCGGCGATGGAGAGCCGCGCCCGGTGGCCGTCGATGACGGCGGCGATCTCGTCGCCCGGCACGAGCTTGTGCGCCGTGGCGAACGTCTCGTCGACGAGCACCTCGCCCTCGCGCGTCGGGTCGAGCCCGCGGCCCCGCCGGAGGATCGACGCGATCGAGCCGCGACGCGCCGCTCCGGGGCAGCGGAGATCAGGTGGCCGACGATGGGCTCGTGGTAGCCGCGCACCTCGAGGCGCACGTCCGCGATCGCGCGCACGTCGACCTCGCCCACGCCGGGGATGTCGCGGATGCGCTCCTCGAGCGAGCGCGGCGCCCGGCGCAGCTCGGCGAAGACGTCGGCGAAGCGGGCCTCCTGGTAGTAGGCGTCGGCCTCGGCGCGCAGCGAGCGCTCGGTGCAGAGGAACGCCACGAACACGGCCACGCTGGTGGCGATGAGCAGCGCGATGCTCAGCACCTGCCCGCGGAGCTGCCACAGCTCGCGGAAGAGCTTCTTCGAGAGGGCGCTCACCAGACGATCTCCTGCACCGCCTGCCGCCGCGCGTTGTGCTCGACGCGCTCGACGGCGCCGTCGCCGAAGCGCACCGTCCGATCGGCCATCCCCGAGATGGCCGCGTTGTGGGTGACGATGGCCGTGGTGGTCCCGAGATCGCGGTTGATGCGGGCGAGGGCCGTGAGCACCAGCTTGCCGGTGGCGACGTCGAGCGCGCCGGTGGGCTCGTCGCAGAGCAGCACGTCGGGCCGCTTCACGATCGCCCGCGCGATGGCCACGCGCTGCTGCTGCCCGCCCGACATCTGCGCGGGGAAGTGATCGGCCCGATCGCCGAGGCCGACCATGTCGAGCACCTCGTCCACGGGCATGGGGTGGGGGGCGATCTCGGTGACCAGCGCCACGTTCTCGCGCGCGGTGAGGCTCGGGATGAGGTTGTAGAACTGGAAGACGAACCCCACGTGGTCGCGCCGGTAGCGCGTGAGCGCGGCGTCGTCGGCGCGCGTGAGATCCTCGTCGCGGTAGCGGAGGCGGCCCGCCGTGGGCGACTCCAGCCCGCCGAGGATGTTGAGCAGCGTCGACTTGCCGCTGCCGGAGGGGCCGAGCAGCACGCAGATCTCCCCCTCGACGAGCGCGAGATCCACCCCGCGCAGCGCGGCCACCTCGATGTCGCCCGAGCGGTAGACCTTGGTCAGGCCCTCGGCGGCGAGGACGGTGACCTTCCCCTCGTGGACCGGGATCGCGGCTGTCTGGACCATGACACGGCTCCGGGGCGCGCTCTCACGAGCGGCGGTGCTGGGGGGCGACGACACCGTGAAGCAAGGTGTCGATGAGGCGATCCCGGAGCGCGCCGCGCAGCCCGTGGGCGCCGAGCTCCTCCTCGGCGGCTTCGAGGAGCCGGTCGCGCGTCCCGCCTGCCACTCGCCGGAAGGTCGGCGACGCCTCCTTCGCCGGCCGCTTGCGGGGAGGCGTCCTCGCCTTGCCGGAGCGCTTCAGCGTAGCGGATCGCTTGCCGGCCGCCGAGGTCTTCCCGGAGGCGGTGGAGCAGGCCGCCCGGCGAGCCCGGCGCCTCGAAGCGGTGGTGCGGGCCGAATTGCAGGTCCGACAGGTGCAGCAGGGTGATGGACGGCGCGCTCGCCATGGTGCCCGGAATGCGGAACGTTACCACCTCGGGCGCCCCCGCGTAGCCTCCTCCCACCCACATCTCCTCACCGCGAAATCGTGCTCTCTCGCCGAGCGCCCTGGCGCCTCGCCTGCGCGGCCCCACCATCCACGGCGCGAGGCCCCGCATGACCGCACGTTCGAGCACCGGCCCCCTCTTCGATCCCGGGTGGATGGCGTTCCTGGAGCCCGTCTCGCTTCTGTACGCCACGAACCCGTTCGAGCCCGCGTGGCAGGGCCGGATGAAGCGCGCGCTCGGCGCGGACTACGTCCCCGAGGATGGATCCGCGGGCTCGCCGGTGGCCGCGTTCGACAGGAACGCCGATCGCCTGGCGGAGCCGCTCGCGGCCGCGCTGGCCGGCGCCGCGCGGCGGCTCGCGGACGGCGCCGTGGGGACGCCCGAGGAGCGCGCGGTGTACCAGGGGGCCGCGCTCTTCGGCCTCTGGAACAACTACCGCCCCCACCTCCAGGGGCTCATCGACGCAGACGGGGTCGAGGCGCCCTTCTTCGACGACTTCGCGAAGAGCCACCGCTTCCTGTTCGGCCACCCGGGGCTCCGGGTGCCCGAGCCGGCGCACCTCCTCGCCTTCTTCTACCAGGCGCGGCGCGCCTGGTACTTCGCCGCGAAGACGCTCCTGGGAGCGTCCCCGAGCGCGATGGCCGCGCGCGCCGCCGTCTTGCGGGCGAACCTGGGGGCCGACATCTGCGCCTACGTGGCGGGCCTCTACCACCACATGGACGAGATCCCGGTGCTCATCACGGGAGAGACGGGCACGGGCAAGGACGTCGCGGCCGGGTGCATCGGTCGCTCGCGCTACATCCCCTTCGACGCCCACACGCGCCGCTTCTTACGGAAGCTCGCCGACGATTATCACGTCAGGAGCCTCTGCGAGGTGCCGCCCGAGCTCGTCGCGTCGGCGCTCTTCGGGCACAAGAAGGGCAGCTTCACCGGCGCGATCGCGGACGCGCTGGGCTTCCTCATGCTGCCGGGCCGCTACGGGACGCTCTTCATCGACGAGATTGGCGAGATCCTCGCGCACGTGCAGGCGCAGCTCCTGCGCCCGTTCCAGAACCGCGAGGTCGTGCCCCTCGGCGAGGCCCGGGCGCGGAAGATCCTGGGCCGGCTGATGTTCGCCACGAACCGCGACCTCGAGGCGATGTGCGGGAGGGGCGAGTTCCGCCCGGATCTGTACGAGCGGATGAACGGCGTCCGCATCCACATGCCGCCCTTGCGCCAGATGCTCGCCGAGGCGCCCGAGGAGCTCGCGGGCTACGTGAGGGCGTTCATGACCGGCAAGCTCGACGACCCGGATCAGGTGGAGGCCTGGACCGCCCGAGTGGTGGAGACGATCCGTGCGACGAAGGGCGGCTATGCGTGGCCCCGGAACCTGCGGGAGCTGCGGAACTACACCGAGCGGTACATCCTCATGGGCTACGGCAGCACGCCGCCGCCACCGCCTGCGGAGTACGTGGTGCGCCCGCAGGCCGGGGAGGCAGGGGCGCGGGCGCCGGAGAGTGTGTGCGTGCCGAGCAGCGAGGTGCTCGGGCGCCGGGCCAAGGCTGGGGAGGTGACGCTGGGGGAGGTGGCCCGGGCCCTGGTGACGCGGGTGCATGCGAGCACGGGGGAGAACACGGCGGAGACGGCCAGGAAGCTCGGGATCGACTACCGGACGGTGCAGCGGTGGGTGGACCCCAAGCGGCTGGCGAGGTGGCGGAAGGGAAAGAAGCGGGGGTAGGCGATCAGGGCGCCGCCGGGTGGCGGGGGCCGGGGGTACGTCTGGCGCGACGTACGTCGAATTTGACGTACGTCATTCTTGACGTACGCCAACGGCGGAGGCTCGTGCTCGGTGGGGGGCGCAGCGGGTCGCTTACCATCACCTGCCTCGCGGGGGTTCGCGGTGCTCGGGGTGACGGGCGCGCGAGAAGTCTCCCAGCGCCGGATCACCGTCCCCCTGTGCTTGACCGTGCACCCGTCGTCGCGCGAACCTGGCTCGAGTGACCGCGCATCGTGTGACCTTACGCTGGCTCCACCTCTCCGACATCCACCTCGGCGCCGAGGACGGGTACGGCCACGACATCGTGCTGAACGCCCTCGTCGACGCGTTCCGCGACGGCGGCACGCTCGCGGAGCGCCGCCCCAACGTCGTTTTTTGCACCGGCGACGTCGCCCACTCCGGCAAGCCCGGCCAGTACGCGGCCGCCGGCCAACTCTTCGCCGACCTCTCCGCCACCACGGGCGTCCCGCTGGACCGCATCTTCTTGGTCCCGGGCAACCACGACCTCGACCGCAACCTCGTCTCCAAGGCGTTCCCCCTGAAGCTCGCCGACGTGGACGCCGCCGACGCCTTCTTCGGCCCCGCCGGCCTCGACGACCGCGAGATCGCCTTCCGGCGCTTCCGCGCCTACGCCGACTTCCAGCGCGACCGCTTCGGCCGCCCCCTCGACCACGCGCGGCCGTACACCCTCGCCCGCTGCACCGTCGGCAGCGAGGTCGTCGACGTCCTCTGCATGAACACCGCCTGGCTCTCCCACCAGGACGACGCCCAGGGCAAGCTCGTCCTCGGCGAGCGCCTGGTGCGGCAGGCGCTCAAGGACCTCGCCGCCGCCGCGGGCCCGCCCGCCACGGTCCGCGTCGCGCTGATGCACCACCCGCTCGACTGGCTCTGCGACTTCGAGCGCGACCGGGTGAGGGGGCTGCTCCTCGAAGGGGTCGACTTCCTCCTTCACGGGCACCTCCACATGCAGCGGCCGGAGGCGGTCGTCGGGCCGGAGGGCAGCGCCGCGGTGCTGGCGGCGGGGGCGGCGTACCAGGGGAGGCGGTCGGAGAGGCTCGGCGCTGCTCGTGGAGCTGACGGCGAGCGAGGCGCGGGTCGAGGCGACCATGTTCCGGGAGAGCGGCAAGGGGATCCGGATGCGTGATGCGATCCTGGCGCCGAAGAGCGATGGGGTGTTCGTCGTCCCGCGACGGCGTGCGGTCGTGCTGACCACCGGAGGCTCACGTTCCAAGGGGACGAGCCAATTCGTGGTGGGGCCGCCGGTCGCCGATCCCCGGCGGTTCTTCGGCAGGCGCGACATCATCAAGCGGGTGTTCGGGTTGTGGAAGGCTCCTCCGCTCCAGAACGCGGCCATCCTCGGAGCGACGCGGACGGGGAAGACCTCGCTGCTGCTCCATTTGAGGCACCTCGCCACGTCGCCGCCTGCGGCGCTCCGGCCCGACCAGGTCGACATCTGCCCGCCGTCCGTCCGCGCCCGCCGCTGGGCCTGGGTCGACTTCCAGGATCCGCGCATGGGGCGTCGCGAGCTGCTGCTCCGCCACCTGCTCTCCGAGATGGGGCTGCCCGCGCCAGAGCCCTGTACGCTGGAGCGCTTCTGCGACGTGGTCGAAAGCGGGCTCCGCACGCCGACGATCGTCCTCCTCGACGAGGTAACCGTCGCGCTCTCGCGCCACCGCGAGCTCGACGACGAGCTGTGGGACGGGCTGCGCGCGCTGGCCACGAGGGTCGGTGGGAACCTCGGCTTCGTGCTCGCGGCGCACGAGTCGCCGTACGAGACGGCCCATCGCGCGGGGCTCGGGTCGCCGTTCTTCAACATCTTCGGGTACACGGCGACACTCGGGCCGCTCACCGAGGCGGACGCGCGCGCAATCGTGGCCAGCTCGCCGGCGGCGATTCCGGAGGGCGACGCCGGCTGGATTGTCGAGACGAGCAAGGGGTGGCCGATCCTCGTCCAGCTCCTCTGCCGCGAGCGGCTCGCCGCGTTCGAGGAGGGCGTCACCGACTACGCGTGGCGCGCGGCGGCGCTGCGCCAGATGGAGCCTTTCCGGGCACTCCTGGAGCGAGCGTGAAAGAGCGACCGAACTGGAAACAGATCTACACGGACGCGCCGGAGCTGCACAGTATATTTTACGGACTCTTTCAGGTCATGGGATGGATTTTCTTCCACCCTTCTGCTTGGCGAAACCACGTCGCGAGCGTCGACGCGACGCTGACGCCCAGCCTCCCGCTGAGCGAGCTCTCCTTCGCGCACCTGCGGAACCCACGTCTGCGCGTACAGCTGCTCGTCGTCGTCCTACCCTTGCTCGCCCCTGTCGTCGGGACGTTGGTGGGGTATGTAGCCCACAGCTACGGACTGGCCGCGCTGGCCGGAGCGCTGGAGTTCGCCTTGGTCGCCTGGGCCCTCGGTGTCTCTTCGGCCATGGCGCTCAGGGGCGGGATGTATTTCGCAGGACTCGTCTTGACATTCATCGTGGGCCCTTACAGCGTATACGTCGTCGGCGGGGACGTGGGCTACGTACCGCTGGGCTTCGGCATTGGGCTCTGTCTGATGATCACAGGATCGACTGGAAGGTGGACTCCGCGCAAGATCGACAGCCGTCTCATCTGGGCTGCGTTGTTGGGCCTCTTGGCGGCCATCACGTTCCGAGGGGTCATCGTTGCGCCGATGCTCTATCGGTACCGGGAGCCCGCCCTCTGGGGCCCGGTGTCATTACCTGCGGGAGGAGAGAGAGCGATCAGGGTCGGGGGCTCTTCCGGGTGGTTCGCGATGCTCGCCTTCGCGCTGTCCATGTTGACGATCTCGAGTCGACGGCGAGCAGCCGTCGCGGGGCTCGCGTTCGGTGGTGTAATTGGTATTAGCACGTACCTCTGGGGTCTCGTCGGCGGGCTCTGGATCCACGTGACTATAGAGGCGCTCGCCATCGCCCCCCCGATGGTCGGGTTTCTCGCGGCGTCGCGGTTGAGTGGGCCCAGGGCGGGCGTGGCCGCGGCGGCGCTGGCGTCCATTGGACAGTGGAGCTCGCAGTGGCTACTGGCACACGTTCTCGGCGTGGATTCGCACCTCGATGATCACCTGTTCTCCACGGGAGGAGCACTGTTGGTGTTCGGCTGCCTTCTGGGTCTCAGCTTCAACTATTGGCGCCCTGTCCTCCTCTATCCATTCCTTGCCGCCTGGAACGCCACGCTCTTCTGGCTCGACGAGCGGACCCCGCAGGACGAACTGTCGTATCTCAGCCTCCATTCTGCCTTTTGGGACGAGCACCAGTTCCTCCCCCTCCGCGGCCTCGACGAGCACGTCGTCCTCATCTACGAGCGCCGCCCCGACGAGGGCGAGGCCGTCCTCAACTACCTGAGCAACAGCCGCCAGCGCTGGGCCGCGAAGGCCGCCCAGATCGAGCTCGACGTCCGCCGCCTCGAACGCTGCGCCTCCGTCGAAGACATCGCCGCCAACGCCACCCCGGTCTTCGGCGCCTCCGACGAGCCCGGCGCCTTCCAGCGTACCTTCGAGCGCATCGCGCAGGACTTCGCAGCAGCGCTCGCACAGGCAAATCCATACCTTCAGCGCCTGAGCCTCGCCCCGCCCCGCGACCGGCTCGACCCGCTGATCCGCGAGCTGACGAAGAGCGACGCCCCCCTCGCCGTGCGCTTCCGCGCCGTCGCCCGCCGCTGGACCGAGCTCCTTGACGAACGCGTCGAACGCCTCGCCGCGGAGGCCGAGGCCAGCCAGGAGATCGAGAGCCCCTACGTGCTCGGCGTCCCGCTCACCGAGGCGCAGGAGATCTTCACCGGCCGCACCGACGTGTGCGCCGAGATCGAGCAGGCCCTGCTCGACAAGCGCCAGCCCCCGCTCCTCCTCTACGGCCAGCGGCGCATGGGGAAGACCTCCCTCCTCAACAACCTCGGCCGCGTGCTGCGCAGCGATTTCGTCCCGCTCTTCGTCGACCTGCAAGGCCCGGCCACCCGCGCCAGCGACCACGCCGGCCTCCTCTACAACCTCGCCCGCGACGCCATCGCCTCGGCCAAGCGGCACCGCGACGTCGCGCTGCCGCCCCTCTCGCGCGAGTCGCTCGACCGGGATCCCTTCACGCGATTCGACGAGTGGCTCGACGAGGTGGAGCAAGTACTCGGCACGCGCACGGCCATCCTCATGCTCGATGAGTTCGAGGTGCTCGACGCCGCGTTCGCGAAGAAGCGCTTCGACGATGCCGAGGTGCTCGGGATGCTCCGCAACCTCATCCAGCACCGGCGGCGGCTCAAGATCCTGCTCGCGGGGTCCCACGACCTCGACGAGCTGACCCGCTGGTCGAGCTACCTCATCAACGTGCGCACCGTGCACCTCGACGACCTCGCCGAGGCCGACGCGCGCAAGCTAATCGAGGCGCCGGTGCCGGGCTTCAAGCTGCGGTACGAGCCGGACGCGAGCGCGCGCGTGCTCGCCGTGACGCGCAGGCACCCGTTCCTGGTGCAGCTCCTTTGCGACGAAATCGTCGCGCACAAGAACGCGCAGGCGCCGGACGCGCGGCGGCTCGCGCGACTCGCGGACGTGGACGCCAGTATCCCGCCAGCGCTGGAGCACGGGGCGATGTACTTCGGCGACGTCGAGGTCAACCAGGCCGGGGAGGCTGGAACGCGCCTGCTACGACGGCTCGCGGCGGAGGGTGAGGAGGCGACGATGGCGGAGGCGGCACTGGCGGAGGGCGCAGAGGGCGACGTCGGCGCGGTGGTGCGGGCGCTCGTGCGGAGGGAGATCGTCGAGCGGGTGGAGGGCGGGGTGCGGTTCCGGAACGAGCTGGTCCGGCGATGGTTCGCCTCGACCCGGCGCGAGTGTGGACACGGTTATCGCTGACCCCTCTCAAGCCGCGAGCCGTCCATCATCCGATCAGGCAGGATTTTGTGAGCGCTCGTAGTTGATGTCGGTGCCCTGCCCGAGATCCGTGTCGGCGACACGATGCCCCGCCCCCTCGACGTTTGCGGGCCGGCGCTCTGACCGGACGCGGCAAGGTCACACGGCGGCGACGTGCGCTTCCGCTTGAGCGAGCCGCTCGCGGAGGTCGATTCGAGCGTCCTCGTCGAAGCCGTCGCGCTGATCGGGCCGTTCGGTGAAGGCGAGGGCGCGCCGGTAGTAGGAAACGGCGAGGACCCAGTCGCCGCGCGCTTCGTGCACCGTGGCGGCGCGCTCGAGCCCATCGATCACCTCGGGGTACTTGCGTTGGAGCTGGTCGCAGACCGCGAGCGCCTCATCGAGGCGGTTTTCGTGAATGAGATCCACGACGGAGTTGGACAGCTCGTCGAGGTCGTCGTCCACCAGAAAGCTCGGCGTGGCAGCCGTCGGTCGTTGGGCCTCGGCAACAGCACGCGCCTCATCACGCGGCTTGCAGCATCGCTTGTACTTCTTGCCGCTGCCGCAGGGGCAGGGGTCGTTGCTCCGGATCTTGGCCATGCCCCCGTGTAGCCGCGATCGATCACGGCATGACGGAAGATCTGCCTGCTGCGGTGGTTGCTCCCGCCCGGGAGCGGCCGTCATCGCGCCCGCCGCCGTGTTCTCGGTGCGCGGGGATCTGCTGGTGGAATGGGTGGCGGCTCGTGCGCCCCGTGATCGCCACCGAGGACGGCGCCGCCCAGCGCGTCGAGCAGTGGCTCGCCCGCGCCAGGTGCAGCGCATGCCGGACGAGCTTCACCTGCTACCCCGACGAGCTCTACCCGCGCCGGCAGTACCAGCTCAACGTCGTCGCCCAGGTCGTCGCAGAGGTCAGCCTCGGCGACCAGGGCGCGCCCGCCGCGGCGCGCGAGAATCGGCGCGAGCCCCACGAGCGTGCGGCGGTGGTTGGGGTGGGTTGCCGGGCTGGTGGAGCCGGGCGAGCTGCTTCGCGCGACGGTGCATGTCAATCCGACGGCCCCCGCAGGCAGCGGCATCTCGCGCCACGTGGGTGACGACGTGCGCGGTCGCGCCGCGCGCGTACTCGATGCCCTCGAGCAACTCGGCGCCGCGCTCGCGAGGCGCGGCGTCGCGCTCGCCCCGCGCTCCGGCCTCGGGCGCGTGCTCGGATGGCAGCGGTCGCTCTTCGGCGATGTCGTCGGTCTCGTCTCGGAGCCGAAGACCCTCTCCCCGGCCATGGTGCTCGGAGGTGGCCCGAGCGGTCGATAACGTCGACCGCGGGATGGCCGATCGAGACGATCTCGACGACGCGCGACTCGCCCTTGCGCTCTTCCGCTACCGCCTGATCGCCGACGCGATCATGGCGCCGCGCGGAGCGCGTGCCGAGCTACTCCGCAGCGTTGCCGAGATGGATCACCAGGGCCCCTCCGGCGACGCCGTGCACGTCACCGTGCGCACCCTGGAGCGATGGATCAGGGCGTACAAGCGCGACAAGCTCGTCGGTCTCGCGCGCCGGCCGCGTAAGGACCGCGGCGCGACACGTGCGATCACCGCCGCGGCGCTCGAGCGTGCCATCACGCTCCGCAAAGAGGGCCCCGACCGCTCAACGCCAACACTCATCGACATCCTGGAGCGCGCCGGCGAAGTCGCGCCCGGCGCCCTGCGGCGCTCCACGCTCGACCGGCTCCTCGACAAGATGAGCGCGAGCCGGCGCATGCTGCACGTGCTCGGCGACAAGCGCCACGTGAGGCTCTTCTTCGAGCACCCGCTCGACTTCGTGGTGGGCGACTTCCACGCCGGCCCCTACGTGCGTACCGACACGGGCGAGCTGCGACGCGCCGAGCTCGGCGCCTTCATCGACCACTGCTCCCGTTACGTCCCCGAGTCGCGCTACTTCCTGACCGAGGACCTGATGGGCGTGCGCACGGGGCTGCGCGCGCTGTGCACATCGGCCGGCCCGCCGCGCCGGCTCTACGTCGACCATGGGCCCGGGTACCAGGCCGGTCGCTTCCACTTCGGCTGCGCCCAGATCGGCATCGACCTCTGCCAGAGCAAGCCCTACGTGAGCGAAGGGCGCGGCCTCATCGAGCGCTTCAATCGCACGGTCAAAGAAGCCTTCGAGACCGAGGTGCGCCTGCGTGTCGAGCCTCCGACACTCGCCGAGCTCAACGCCTTCTGGCGCGCGTGGCTCGACGAGCGATATCACCGCAGACCGCACTCGGAGACGGGCGAGCCGCCGCTCGAGCGCTGGCAGCGGCTCTGCGCGACGACCGAGATCCGCCGCGTCGACCCCGTGCTGCTCGACGAGGTGCTGCGCCTGCACGCCCGACGCACGGTGCACGCCAAGACCTCGACCGTCGAGGTCGGGGGCGTGCGCTTCGTCGTCGACACCTCGCTGCGCCGCCGCAGGGTCGACGTGCTCTACGACCCCAACGACCTCGCAAGCGTGCTCGTCTACTTCGACGGCCGCCGCATCCAGCGCGCCGAGCCGCAGCGTCCGGGGGAGACGCCGGTCCAGGCGCCGCCGCGCGCCGAGCGCACCACGCAGAGCGTCGACTATCTCGAGCTGCTCCGACGCGATCACGATCGCCGCCGCACGCAAGAGCTCAGCACCCTGCGCTTCCGCACCAAGGTCTCGGAGGACGGTCGCCTGACCCTGCCGGTCCTCATCGAGCGGTTGCGGACCTGCTCCGGACGCGCGCTCGGCGACATCGAAGCGTCCCACGCTGCCGCGACGCTCGAAGCGCTCGCCCCGCTCGAGACCGCGATCGCCGACGCCGCCCTCAAGCACGCCGTGGCCACGCTCGGCCACGGCCTCCACGCCTCGCAGTACTGCCGCGCGCTCACCGAGCATGTGCTCGCCGCGCGCAAGAAAGGAAAGCCATGAGCATCATCGAGGACCATTTCAAGTTGCACCGCGCCCCGTTTCCTCAATGCGCCGAGGGCTCTGCGCTCCTTCAGCACACGAGCCTCAAGGAGGCCAACGAGCGGCTCCGCTTCGCGATCGATCGCTACGGCATCGCCACCTGCACGGGCGAGAGCGGCTGCGGCAAGTCCACCCTGCTCGGTTGCATCCACCGCGATCTCGACCCCGCCTCGCACCTCGTCGTCTACTCCTCGCTCACGACCCTCGGGCCCTTCGGCCTGCTCTCCAGCCTCGTCGCCAAGCTCGGCATGCGGCCCCGCCGCTTCAAGGGCGAGACCGCCCAGGATCTCATCGCGCACCTGCGCGGCTCGTCCAAGAGCGTCGTCCTCGTCCTCGACGAGGCCCACCTCATGCCCGACGCCTCGCTCGACGACCTGCGCCTGCTCACCACCGACAGCATCGACAAGAAGAGCCCCTTCGCTCTCGTGCTCGCCGGTCAACCGCTGCTCCGCGAGCGGCTCGCCGAGCCCCAGCACTACGCCCTCGCGCAGCGCATCACCGTGCGCGTACGCCTGCGACCGCTGACCGAGAGCGAGGCCGTGCTCTTCCTCGACAAGCACATGCGCGCGGCCGGTGCCACGAAGAACCTCTTCGAGCCCGACGCCGTCACGCTGCTCTTCCAGCACAGCCGCGGCATCCCGCGCCTGCTCCAGAACCTCGCCCTCGGCGCCCTGCTCGCCGCCGCCAACGCCAACAAGAAGCTGGTCGACGCCGACTCCGTACAGCAGTCGTTGCTCGACGCGGAGGCGCCATGAAACACACCGCCCACGCCCACGCCGCGCGGCTGCCTAACCCCGCTCCGCTGCTCGAAGCCACGCTCCTCGCCAGCGCGCAGATGCTCATCGCGCGCCACCCCAATCTGCTGCTCCCGCCCGACGTGACGGTGCTTCGCCCTCCGCCGCCCCTGCGCGCCGCCCGCGCCGTCCTCGGTCTCATCGACACCCTGCTCGGCGCCCTCGTCGACTACACCGCGATCGAGACCCCGCCGCTCCCGTCGCCCACCGCGGACGACGAGATGCCCTTCTAACTCCCCAATCACCGACAAAAATCCCGAGCGGTCCCTCGCGCCGACAAAGGTCGTGAGCGGTCTCGGCGCTGACTCGCCCATCCGGCGCGCCGACACCGATCGCGAGCGGCCTGCCGACAACGATTGCGGGCGGTTACAGGATTTTCGACCCGCTTGTTTGCAATGATGCCCGCCAGCTCGGCCAGTGACGCGCCGAGCGCGAACAGGGACCGAATCAGCAGATCGATCGACACCGACGGGTCTCCCGCTTCCATCTTTGCGACTCGCGACTGGCTCGACCGGATGAGCTTCGCGACGTCTGCCTGCGTGAGGTGCCTCTGCGCCCTTCGCCGGCGAAAACCATCGGCCAAGCGCAGCTTGAGCTCGATGTACTCCTCTTCCCCAGGAGACAGAATCGAGGAGCTCCGTCACGGTTCCGACCCGCCAACCTCGACCTGCCAGTCGCCTCTTCTTGTCTTCACGCATGGTCGTACTCCCGAAGACGTGAGGGGCTCACCCGGCACAGGGCATGCCAGATCCGACATACGCGCAAACCACGGACGAGCCGCGCGTGACCGTCGCCCTCCTCGCCCATCACGGCACGCAGCGCCGAACCGCCGCCGGAATACCGCAATCATCCATGTGCCCGGCCCCGAACCCGTCCGCAACCGGATCGTACTGGCAAACCGCGGTCGCATACCCGCCCGCAGCAACCCGCGCCTCGACGAGCCCGAGCAGGTCGCGAAGGGCCCGCCGGCCGTCCTCCTCGCTCCCGCGCACCCTGGCGAGGTCGCGACGCCAGTACGCCAGCAGGGCGACGAGCGGGGTGTCCGAGGCGTGGAGGACCTCGAGGCTTCGAGCGGCGCCGAGGTCGAGGCGCTCGATCCTCATCCCGCGCACGTCGAGCGACACGAGGCCGGTGAGCGGGGCAAGCTCCGGCAGCGAGGCGAGGGAGCCCAGCCGCCCGGCGAGCCGCAGGCTGGTGAAGCGGCCGTCGTGCCGGTGAACCTGGGTCGGCTGGGCCGGCGGCGAGAAGGAGGGGAGCGGATCCATGAGCCGGCGCACGCGACAGCCGTGAAGGTACACGGCACGCCCATCAACGCGCACGCGACAGACGTGAAGGTACACGGCATGCTCGTCAACACGCACGCGACAGACGTGAAGGTACACGGCACGCCCGTCAACACGCACACGACAGCCGTGCTGGTACACGGGCACGCCCGTCACCACGCACGCGACAGCCGTGACGGTACACGGCACGCTCGTCAACACGCACGCGACAGCCGTGACGGTACACGGCACGCCCGTCGACACGCACACGACAGCCGTGAAGGTACACGGCACGCCCGTCGACACGCACGCGACAGCCGTGACGGTACACCGCACGCCCATCAACACGCACGCGACAGCCGTGAAGGTACACGGCACGCCCATCAACGCGCACGCGACAGCCGTGAAGGTACACGGCACGCCCATCAACGCGCACGCGACAGCCGTGCTGGTACACGGCACGCCCGTCACCACGCACGCGACAGCCGTGACGGTACACGGCACGCCCATCAACACGCACGCGACGCCCGTGCCGTGCGGGTTCACGAGCTTGCCGTGCGTGTTCGAGCCTTTGCACGTACACGGAGCGCCGATGTGCGCGACAGTGCGACCTACCTTCCTTGTGGGTCGCCGCGCACGCGACCTACCTTCCTTGTAGGTCGCCGTTCGCGCGACCTACATCCCTTGTAGGTCGCACCTTGTGGGTGCCACGGGCGTCGTTCCGTAACCCCGCGAAACCACGTGACCCGGGCTCGCGACCGGAGGGCTGGGGGCGATGGCACGGCCGTTGCGATAAGGGCTCGTCGACGCGGCAATCGGGCCGCGGATCATCGCAGAAAGGAGGGCCCCATGGCTACCATGCATCGAGCCCGGGCCAAATTGCAAATCAAGAAGAGGCAAACCGCCAGTGTGCAAGGGAGGGCGAAGGCCGTGCGCGACGGGCTCACGGCCAACAAGCTCGGGAAGTTCGGCTCGCCCAACCCGACGCCCACCCTCATCGACGGTCAGATCACGACCCTCGACAAGGCCGAGTCCCTGGCGCGCACCAGGGCCGCGGGGGCTGCATCGGCCCGCAACGTCGAGCGCACGGCCCTCGTGGGCCTGCTCGAGACGGCGCTGACCTACGTGCAGCAGATCGCGGACGCGAGCGCGACCTACGACGAGGCGGTCGCCGTCATCGAGGCGGCGGGGATGTTGGTCGCGATCGTCCCGCAGCACAACAAGCAGATCCTCGAGATCAAGCAGGGGCCGCAGTCGGGCAGCGCGGTCCTGAGCGCTTTCGCGCGGCTGCTCGGCGCAGGAGGTCACACGAAGGCTTTCTTCAACTGGCAGCAAACCAGTGACGGGAAGACCTTCATCAACCTGCCGTCGACGCCCAAGGCGAAGACCACCGTCACGGGCCTCACGCCGCTCGCGACGTACGGCTTCCGCGTGAGCGTCACGAAGGCGGACGGCACCACCGGCGAGTGGACCCAGATCTTCTACTTCATCGTCCACTGACCCCCTCCCCTCCTCGCGCCGGCCCTGCCCGGCGCGAGCCCACCCCCCGGCCCGCCCCGTGACGAGCGCCTCGTCCGCGGGGCGGGCCTCCTTCCATTCCGGGCTCCCGTGAGGTGTGGTGACGATGACCACGCCAGGGACCCAAGCCGAACGCCCTCGCCGTGGGAACGCGACCGACCTACAGCAAGGCGCGCCGATGGGCTACCTCGAACTGCTCCGCACCCAGCCCGCGTTCCGCCGGTTGTGGCTCGGGCAGGTCGTCAGCGAGATCGGCGACTGGCTCCAGTTCCTAAAAGTTCTGTCTCGTCATGTAGCGGGCGATCGTGCTCTGGTTGGGGCCCCGGCAGTGCAGTACGAATGCGTGCGTCAGCCGCACGTCGCCTGTCCGGGCAACCATCTGTTCACCGGACCACCCGCCCGTGCGCCACAGCGCGCGGTTGCTCAGGTCGGCGCCCTCCGGGTTGTTCTTCACGTGGAGCGACTGGGTCGAATTCTGACAATCGGTCCGCGTCCTTCCGCGGGCGGAGATCTGCGTGTAATCGAACCACCGATACCTGCAAGTCTCGTCGTAGGCGATACCGAGATCGCTGTCGACGTACAGCCAGGGTGCTGCGGCCAGCGGATCAGGGGCCGCCGACGGCCGTGGGGTCCTCGACGCGGCCGAGGAAGAGGACGGCGCCGGTCGGCTGGTCGACGATGCTGATGAGGAACGGGCGGTTCACGTTCATCGGCACGGGCGGGGGCGGGGTGCTGGAGCTGGAGCTGCTGCTGCCGTCGAGGACGACGGCGGTCGCGGCGGCCGCTTCGACGCCCGTCTCCTGCACCGCGATCATGGTCTTCTGGATGACGTCGGAGATGTAGATGCCCTGCGCGGCGGCGGGGTCGGCGGTGAGGCCCTCGAAGTCGGCGGAGCCCGGGACGAACGCGATCGGCATGCCCATGGCTTTGAGCGCGGACCCGAGGGAGAAGCTCGGGGACGTGAAGCTGAACCTGGGGAGCGAGAGCTGGACGTCGGTATTGCCCGCGGGGACGGCGAGGGCGGGGGAGTCGGCGGTGAGGTCGGCCTCGTAGGTCGCGAGGTCGCCGTGCGGGAGGGTGACGACGACCGCGAGCTGGCCGCCGGCGAGGGGGAGGGCGACGGTCTGCGCCTTGCCGTCGTCCCCGTACTGGAGGCTGGAGGTCTGGTTCATGAAGGACGTGGAGACCGTCGCCCCGGCGCCCGTCGTGAAGTCGGCGTCCCCGGTCAGGTAGGTCGAGAAGACGGCGGCGGACGCCCAGGGGAGCTCGAGGTGGATCGCGTTGACGAGGACCATCTCGGTGCTGCCGCCGATCGACCCCTTGGGCAACAGATTGTTGATCTTGTCTGCGGTCTCGTCGCTCACCCAGGTGTTGATGGTCCGGCGCGCCTTGTCGGGCGCGGCCGAGAGGTGTGGCGGCAGGTGTAGTCGAGGCGCATCGTGGCACAGCGGTGGCACTGGCTTGCCTTGGAACGGTGGGCGCCGTGCTCTTCGCGCGCCCCCGCAACACCCGCACGACAATCGTACGATCGTGGACGACGAGGCGCTCTCCCGCGGGGCCGGGAGGCGTTCGGCGATGTCGCGCTCGCGCCGCGAATGTTCGGTCAGGGGGCGAAGCGGGCGATCGCGGTATCGGGGCCCGCGGGAGAGCACGTCGCCGACGGGGCGCACGGGAACGGGGGCGGGAAGATGCTTCCGCAGCCGGGAAGGTAGTTGACCCGCGTCGCGACCACGAGCGAGCCGCAGCCGTCGATGCTCGCCACTGCGCCCGAGAAATCGTAGGCGCGGGCCCAGCGGTACGCGCCCGACGAGGAGAAGCTGCCGACGACCGTATCCCGGGTGGTGGCCGAGAGGGGACCGCCGCCGAGGTCGACCGCGCCGTTCCAGCCGGTCAGCACGTAGACGTTGCCGGACGCGGACGTCGAGACCCTGGGGCTCGCGCAGGCGATCCCGGCGCCGCCGAAGCGCTGGCCCCAGAGGAAGTTGCCCGACGCGTCCAGCTCCGCGAGGACGAAGTCCTGGCTCCCGAGCGGGGCGAGCGGACCGCCGCCGAGGTCGACCGCCGTCGGGCCCACGAGGCCGCTCAGCACCACGTTGCCGCTCGGGTCGAGCGCGACCGTCAGGTTGGGCGCCGGCAGCGACTTGCCGAAGACGCAGGCACCGGAAGGGTCGAGGTGGGTGACGAAGGTGCTGCCGCCCGAGGCCGCCGCGAGCGTGCCGCAGCCGAGGTCGAGGGACGACGTGGAGGTGGCCGCCAGGATTGCGCCGCCGTTCGCGTCGGCGAGGACCGAGACCGCGGCGGGGAGCACGTGCGCGTAGGTGCACGACCACGTGGGCCCGAGGCGCGCGAGGTAGGTGCTCGACGGCGAAGTGGGCACCATCGGGCCGCAGCCGAGATTGAGGGTCGCCGACAGGGCGCCGAAGCGGTAGACGCCGCCGGTCTGGTCCGCGACGAACGAGCCGCTGAAGCTCGCCTGGTACGACTCGCCCCCGGAGCCCCCGCGCACGAGGTACGTCCCTTGTGTCGGCAACGCGAGCGTGCCGTCGAGCTTGGCGGGGCCGGCGGCGCTGTCGTTCCACGCCCCCACGAAGACGTTGCCGAGCACGTCGCCGTCCCACGCGGGTCCGAGCAGGGACGGGCCGGGCAGCGGGCTCGGAGGCTCGTTCACCAACCAGGACGGGGAGTCCCCCCTGGGCCGATGGCGGCGAACGCGGCCTGCCATCCTCCCAGGGAGCCGTTGAGCCAGTTGCTGAGGACGATCAGATCGCCGTGCCGGTCGAAGCCGAGGATCTGCGAGCCCGTGTTGTATCCCGCCTGCGCGTACGATGAGAGAGCGTTCCCGGAGCCGTTGAGGCGCAGCGCGACGCTCACGTGACCCGTGGTGCCTTCACACAGGCTGCCCACCGCGAGATCCCCGGTCGGTCCGACGGCGAGGTTCAGCGGAGCGGGCGCCAGGGGAGATGGCGGATACGCCGCCGTGCTCGAGCACTGCGGGCCGATGAGCGCGCGCACCTGAGCCCAGAGCATGTCGCCGCCCTGCTTGGTGGGATCGAAGCCGACGCTGCAATCGGCCCAGGTCGTCGTGGAGCCGCCCGTCGGCGGCCCGGCGCACACCAGCCCGCCCGAGGAGGACGAGGAGGACGCGCTGCTCGACGAGGACGCGCTGCTCGACGAGGACGCGCTGCTCGACGAGGACGCGCTGCTCGTGGTCGTGGCCTGCGATCCGCCCGTGCCGCTCGATGCGACCGTGGACGAGGACGCGCCGCCGGTGCCGCCGCCCGCCGACGAGGTGCTGCTCGCCGTGGAGGAGGAGGTCGATGACGCGACGCTGGTCGAGGTGCCGGGGGCCCCGCCCGCGCCGGTCGATGCGACCGTGGACGAGGGCGCGCCGCCGGCGCCGCCGCCCGCCGAAGAGGTGCTGCTCGCCGTGGAAGAGGCCGTCGACGCCGTCACGCTGGTAGAGGTGCTGGGGGCCCCGCCCACGCCGGTCGATGCGACCGCGGACGAGGGCGCGCCGCCGGCACCGCCGCCCGCCGACGAACTGCTGCTCGCCGTGGAGGAGGAGGTCGACGACGTGACGCTCGTCGAGGTGCTGGGGGCCCCGCCCACGCCGGTCGATGCGACCGCGGACGAGGGCGCGCCGCCGGCACCGCCGCCCGCCGACGAGGTGAGCGAGCTCGTGGTCGACGAGGTGCCGCTGGACGCGGCCGTGGCGCCGCCCGTCCCGCGGATCAACTCGGAGCTGCACCCCACGCCGGCGATGGACGAGACGACCAGAGCCAGCGCGCCCGCGGCCGGGACTGCATCTTTGAAGGGAAGCATCGGCGATCGGCCCCTTGCAAGGTCGCGGGGACGGGTTCTGTGCGCAGATCCCGCGCCTGCGGGATGGGTTGCCGGCGCGCCTTCCCGCATTCACTCGGCCCTGGGTGAGAAGGGTCGAAGCTCGTGCGGCGATTGGGCGGGCGCGGTCGGGGCGCGTCAACGGGTATGCTCGCGGGGGCACGTGTCGCGTGGCGAGGTTGCCGGGGGGGCACGAGATCGCCTAGATTTTCTCGGATGAAGAGCCTCGTCCGCGCGTTCGCCGCCCTGGTCGCCGTCGGTCTGGCCCTCGCCCTCGTCCCCGTCTCGGCGGTCGGCGACGAGAACTGCGTCACCAAGTGCAAGGCCGCGGAGGCCGCCTGCAACGCGGCCTGCGAGGCGCAGCGGGCCGCCTGCATCGCCAAGTGCGGAGGGCCCCCGCCCGCGGGCAGTCAGAAGTGCAACGACGACTGCTCGGCGACCCGCGGAGCCTGCGGCAGCGCCTGCCACGCCGCCGATTTCGCCTGCGAGGGGAAGTGCGCGTTGCCCGTGCCCGTCCCCGTCCCCATGCCCCTCCCGTGAGGGATGGCGAGGCGAGGCGGCGCTGAAGCTCGGCCACTCCTGGCCGAGCTTCAGGCGAGCTGCGGCTGGACGCCTACATGCACCAGGGGTTGCTGGGCACGCCCTCGCAGGGGTTGGGCATCGTGGGCAGCTTGTTCGTCGGCAGGGGGCGCATCTTGACCTTCGTCGTGATCGCCGGGTAGTTCATCCCGACTCCGCACGGCTCGGTGCCGGTGTCGCAGGCGACCTGCAGCAGCAGCTCTCCCTTCTGGGCGATCGTGGTCTTCGTGCCGCACTTCGCCTCGGTCGTCTCCAGATTGGTCGGGTAGCTGCCGTCGGGCGCCGTGTTCTTCGCGAAGCAGTTCGAGGCCTCGCCCGTGTTGAGCGTCAGCTCCCCGTAGTCGCCGTTCGACGGGTTGCCGAAGTAGCCGTTGTGGGAGAAGGTGTTGCCGATGAGCGCGTTGCCCTGGGGATCGAGGACGCACCCGAGGCCCAGGCCGCTCGTGTCCTCCACGCCGCCGTAGTACGCGCAGGTCTTCCCATCGTACGGAGTGCCGCTGTCGGGGTAGGGCACGAACAGGACGCCCCACGCGCCGTTGTTCTCGAACCTGTTGTTCCTGACGGTGTTCCAGCGGCCGCCGGAGATCGTCATGCCGGTGCCGACCGGGCCCTGGGCAGCGGAGCCCGCGGCGGGGACGTCGGCGTTGTTGTTGTCGTGCACGTAGTTGTTCTGGAAGACCCAGCACGAGGTGGTCCCCGTGATGTCGCTGGTCTTGCCGTCCGGGCAGCGGCCGTCCTGGGGCGGCGGCGGATCGCCGGCGATCTGCGTGTTGGTGTCGAGGCCGTCCTGGTTGTGGTCGAACTCCGAGTTCTGGATGACGACCGCGCCGCCGGAGTTGGTCCCGGAGTAGCCGAGCGCGTTGTACTCGAACCAGGAGTGGTCGATGGTCACGTTGCACTGCTGCTGGCACGCCCCCACGTAGGCGCCGGAGTCGTTCATGTTCGACGCGTAGACGTTGTCCCACTTGGCCGGCCCCGCCGCGGAGTTGGCGAAGATGCCGTAGGTGGCGTTCGTGTCGATCTTGCCCTTGGCCGGCACCTTGTAGAAGGTCGAGGTGGCGTTGAGGTAGCTGCCCCAGTAGCCCGACATCCCGATCTTGCCGGAGCCCTGACCGCCGTCCCACCAGAATCTCGAAGCCCGACGAGGCGGCCCCGCCGAGGAAGTTACACACGGTGAGGTTCTCGATATAAACGTTGTCGGCCTGGTACGCGACGATGCCGTTGCGGCCGATCGGATCGCCGCTGGCGTCGGGCGAGCCAAAGCTCTGGTACTCGGCCGCCGGGTCGCACGGCGTGGAGGACCCGGGCTTGTCGCCGTCGATGATCGTGGTGTTGCGATCCATCCCTCTGACGTGCAACCCAGCCTTGGTGATGAGCACGCCGCCGAAACCCCCGGCGCTGGCCACCTCCGCCGTCGGCGGGTGATCGAGGTCGTTGGTCTCGTGGTAGTCGCCGGGCGCCACCAGGATCCAGTCACCGGGTTTGGCCGCGTCCACCGCCGACTGGATCGTCGTGTACTGGCCGGCCATGCCCTTGTACGTGCCGACGAGGAGCACCTGCGGCCCCGACGTGGTCTGCGTTGACGGCGAGCCGCAGCTCACGAGCGCGAGGGCCGCGGTACCAGTGACCAGAGTTGCGTGACGCGCGATGTTCAACATTGACGATCCCATCGAACGAGTAGGGTTGGAAGCGGCGCAAGCTTACCCGATCCGGGGCGGTCAGCGGAACTCCTCCCACGAGACGAGGATGTAGTCGGTGTCGCCGGCGAAGGGGGCCCGCTGCGGCCGCTCCCAGTGCCCCTTCACGGTGACGTAGCAGCTGTCGTGGAGGTACAGGCAGGCGATGCGCGTGGACTCGTCGGAGAACCGGCCGGGGTTCGCCAGCGTGCCCTTGGCCCGCACGAGGAAGTGGTTCTGCCCCCACGGCGCGAGGTTGACGACGGCCTCCGGCTGCTCGCCCGGGGGGCCGCTGTACTCCCCCGACACCTGGAACGCGCCCATGATCGCGCTGAAGCTGAACCGCACGCCGGTGACCGTCACCTTGTACGGGGACGCGTTCGCCACGAAGAAGCGGAGCCGGACCTTCACGCTCCCGTCCTTCCTCGGGACGAGGCACGAGTGATGGCTGTTCGTCGGGACGAGGGGGCTCATGAGCACGCGGATCGACTGGTCGGCGGTCCAGAACTGCTTGACCTCCCTGGTCGTGGTCTCGCGGTCGAGGGCGGCTTGCCTGCTCGCCTCCTCCATGTTGGCGACCCTGAGGTTCGCCGCTTCGAGCGTGGTCGAGAGCGCGCGGTTGTCCTTCGCGGCGAGGTCGGCGGCCTCCTTCGACGCCTCGCGCAGGCTCTCCAGCTCGGCCACCACCTGGGCGTACTGCTCCCGCTCGGCGCCGACCTGGGCGGCGGCCTGCACCAGGTCCTCGCCGAGGCCTGTGTGCGTGAGGAACGCCGCGAGCCCCCGCTCGGCGTCGGCGTACTGCGCCCGCTCGGCGGCGACCTCCGCGGTGGCCTGCTCCAGGTCGTCGCCGAGGCCGGTGTCCGCGAGGAACTCCGCGAGCCTCCGCTCGGCGTCGGCGTGCCAGGCCCGCTCGCCGCCGAGGTCTGCGGCGGCCCTCTCCAGGTCGGCGTCGAGCCCGGTGCTCGCGAGGAACTCCGCGAGCCTCTGCTCGGCCTCGGCACGCCGGGCCCGCTCGGCGGCGAGGTCGGCCGCCGCCATCAGCAGGTCGGCATCGAGGCCGGTGAGCAAGAGGAACGCGGCGACGCTCCGGTCCGTGACGCCGCGCTGGGCCCGCTCGGCGGCGAGGTCGGCCGCGGCTTTCATGAGATCGCCGTCGAGCCCGGTGGCGGCCAGGAACTCGCCGAGCCTCCGATCGGCCTCGGCGCGCCGTGCCCGCTCGACGGCCAGATCGGCGGCAGCCCGACCGAGGTCGGTGTCCAGCTTGGTGACGGCCAGGAACTCGCCGAGCCTCCTGTTCACCTCGGCGTGCCGCGCCCGCTCGTCGGCGAGGTCGCCGGCGGCCTTCTCCTGTTCCGCCTCGCGCTCCTCGATCACCTCGGCGTGCCGCGCCCGCTCGTCGGCGAGGTCGCCGGCGGCTCGCTTCAGGTCGGCGTCGAGCGCCCTGGCAACCCCGCGGCTCCTGGCGTCCGCGTACCCGTGCCACGCGACCGCGCCCGCGAGCAGCACGACCTCGACGATCGACGAAACGAGGAGCGAGCCCCCGTCGCGCCTGAGCAGCGCGCCGACCGCCGACGCCGCCAAGACCAGCAGGGCCAGGACCAGCACGCCCCGACCGCCCCAGCCTCGTCCGGAGGGCGACGGAGCAGGCTCCGGCGTGTCGTCCGTCGAAGGGGTCGCTCTGGCCACGGCCGGACCGTACGCGCCGAGATGAGGGTTGTACATACCGGGCGCGCAGCCCGGCGGCGCGCCGGCGGACCGTGGCCTCGGGCCGACGCCGTCATGCACGCCAGGAGCGACCGCTTGGCCCGGAGCAGCAGCACCGCCACGTGGCCCGCGGAGATCCCGAGCGCCTGGGCGACGTCCTCCCCCGGCTGCTCCTCGAGCCGATCCTGCACGAGCTGGCGGCGGAGCAGGCCGGCCGCATCAAGGTGACGACGGTGAACGGCGACGCGGAGGCGGCGCTCGCGGCCCGCCTCCGCGTCAAGGCGTTCCCCACCGTCATCGCGTTCGCCGGCGGGAAGGAGGTCGCGCGCCACGTCGGCCCGACGACGAAGGCGAAGCTCCTCGGGCTGCTCGGCGCGCGCGGGTGACGCCGCGCGCTCAAGGGCACTCGCAGACCCGGACCACGCCCCCGGAGGCCCCGCGGGGGCACGGGGGGCGGATGCGTCGGGCGAGCCTCCATGGCGTTCACCAGAACAGCACACCGGCATGGAGCCCGTACCCCACCCACCGGTCGGCGAACGAAGCGGTACCCGGGATCCCCTGGACTTCGCTCGAGAGCGATTGCCAGGTCGTGACGACGTTGTATCCCAGGTGAGCGCCGAGGACGAGGTGCGTGAGCAAGCGGAGGTCGAGCGAGAGGCCGATGTCGTTCGCAACCCCGTGCCCTCGGCCTCCGAGGCCTGACGCTGGGCCGCCGAGGTAGAGCGCGTAGCCGGCGTGTCCGTAGATCGCCGGCTCGAAGCGCACGGTCGGCCCGAGGGGAAATGAGAGCCCCGCACGCAGGCCACCGAGCCCGCGAAAGAGGCCCGTGGCGCAGGACTCCCCTCCGCCCGGCAAACCGCCGCAGACCGGGCCACCATCGAGGCTCGGGGCCGGCTCGACGGCGTACCCTCCGCCGATCTCCGGGACGAGGAAGACGGTGCCGAGGTCGAAGCGCCAGCCGGCACGGATCAGGAAGCCGGCGAGGTACACCACCGGGAACTGCTGGCCCATCTCCGTGCCGATGGACTCCTGGTCGACCAGCGCGCCGAGGTCGAGATCCGCGCTGAGCGTGGGCCCGGCCTGGGCGGAGGACGCGAGAGAGAGCATCACGGCCAGCGCGACGGCGGTAGAGAGCAGGAGGGGGCTCAGGGTGCGTTGCATCAGGGGAACCGCAGGGCTGCGCCGATCGTGACCGCGTGCTCCATCTCGTCGTATCCCTCGAAGCTCCCGTCGTCGGCCTTGTGGTCTGGGTCCTCGGTGTACGTGAACGTGTACGCGGCGGAGAGCCGCACCCTCGGGACGACCCACCAGGACAGGCTCGCGTCGCCGGTGAAGCGGTTCCCGATCCCGTCCTCGTCCGTGAAGAGTGTCCCGCGCTCGCCTGAGCCGCCCAGGAAGAGCCCGAGGTTCTGCGTCGCGTACCACCCAGCTCGCCCCCACCCTCGCCGCCACCCTCGACCGTCTGGCCCCATGCGCTCAGCGTGAATCGCCGCACGAAGACCACGAACGCCGACAGCCGCAACGAGCCCCACTGGGGTGGGACGAAGCTCCCGTTCATGCGGGTGGCGGAGAAGGCGTACGAGAGATTGAAGCGCGCATCGGCGAAGCGGAGACCGACTCCCCCGGCGGCGTTGAACCCGTGCGTCGCGTCGTCGATGCCCACGTCGTGGAGCACATCGTAGGTGTATCCAGCCCCGACGGTGTACGCGAGCCAGGGCGTCACGTAGACGTCCACCCCCAGACCTACCCCGAAGCTCTTGTCCGTGCGGTTGGTCACGCTCGGCAGGGCAAGAGAGGTTCCGGCGAAGGGAGGTCGCGTGACGAACCCACCGGCGTCGAAGCCCCCGTACACGGTGCTGGCGTGCTGCAAGAACGGCTGGAGGGATTGCGGTGCGCCGTCGTCGACCACCGGATCGATGAAGTGAGTCACCTCGAAGGTGCCGCCGGCGCGGTCGCCGGTGGAATCTGGAGCCCCGACGAAGTTACCGACGGTGGTCGAGATGAAAGCGGGGGTCGTCGGGTGAATCGTGTAATAGCTGCCCAGCACCGTGGCATCGAGCTCCCAGGAGATGCCCTCGACACGAGGTGCTTCTGGCAAGGTGGGCTGCTCGATCGGAGGCGGAGGAGGCGGAAACGACGAAGGCCCTCCGGGGGGAGGCGGCGCGGGAGGGATGGATGCCACGCCCTGAGCGCGAGCCACGGCGGTGAAGCAGAGCCCGGCGATCAAAGCCGGGACGAGGAGGGGCATGCACCGGCTCATGAGGCGTGTCTCGCGGGGGCACCTTTCTATCATGCCCCCGCCCGCACCACGCCACCCGAACCCGAAACGGCCCTGCGGGGGATGGGCTCGCTCCTGCGGATGCGCCCCGCCCTCCGTCCCGAGGTCGAGCCCTGGGCCCGCATCCACGGGCGCGTGCCCCCGTACTCCCGGGAGTGCAATCGTACGATTGGCCTCGCGTGGAGGTTGCTCGTCGAGCTGCGCGTGCTGCGCGATGGCATGCCCCTCGCCTCGGCGATCGAGGTCCTGGGACCGCCGTCCTCGGTCCTTCCCGAGACGAACGAGCAAGCATGGTTCGTGCCCGGCGGGTGCCACGTCAGCCAGCGGGTCGTGATGGAGACCCGCGGCGACATCGTTCGGCACATGAAGTTCAACTGAGCGTGCGCCCGGCATCCGCCGCAATCGCCCAGCCCCCCCGGTGGCTCCCCCGCTTTCACGCTCGCCTTGGTGATCCTCACTTTCGCCTTGGTGATCCTCACTTTCACCGCTTCGGCAGGGGCGCCGTTCGTCCGACGGGGGCCTCAGCCCCAGCGGCGCAGCGAGGCGACGGTACCGGGAGGCGGGCCGGGGACGCTCATCAGCCCTCGGTGCGCGAGCGCGCCTCGATGGCCGATGCGCGCGAGGTAAGCGGGGAGGTCGATGCCTCGAGTCATGCGCAACCTTGTAGCTCGGCGCCCGGGGCGCGGCACCCCGCCGGCGCGTGACGCGCGCAGGACGATACCGCCGAGGGCGCGCTCAGCGAGCGGCGGCCTTCGCGGCGCGCGCGCTCGGAGATCGCACCTCCCGGACCTTACGACGCCGGAGCTTCGAGCCCTGCTTGGCGCGATTGACGGACTTGCGCGTCGACTTCCGCGACGGGCGATCCTGCGCCGAATCCTCGAGGGCTGCGACGGCGCGCGGCGCGGCCTTCTTCGTGTTGCGCCGCGCCGTCGAGCCTCCGCCTGCCCTCCGGTCCGTGGCGCTCCGCCCGGGCTCGGCCGTGTCGACCGGAAAGGTGCGCTGCGTCTTCTCGGGCCGCTCCAGCGCGCGCTCGAGGTTCTGCGGGCTGCGACCCACACGGCGGCCGATGAAGCTGCCCTCCGGCGACGGGTGGACGAGACGCGCTGGAGCCGCAGCGCCCCGTCGTGCCCGGCGGCGCGCGCCGCCTGCCGGTGCCCGGGGCACCGCGGGGTCCGGCACGCGGTCCAGAGCCTTTCGCACCGCCCGCACGACCCCGGGCACGGCCCGGTCGATGGCTTCGCGCGGCTCCCGGCCTCGCGCCTGGTAGACCACGCTGGGCTGCCCGCTCAGGACGACCTTCACGTCGCAGTCGGTGTCCACACCGCCTCGCGGCCCGTTGATGTCCGTGAAGCGTACCGTGAGCCGCTGGATGCGGGGCGCGAACTTCCCGAGCTTCGTCCCGAGGGTCCGTCGCACGTGCTCCTTCGTCGCCTGGTCGACTCCCACGCCGAACGTTCGCAGCGCCAGCGGAGTCCTCTCGACCGTCGTGCGCCCCGCGCGGGCTCGCGCCGGTCGAGGGAGAGGGGAAGAGAACGGCCGCCGGTTCCCGGTCCTTGTTCGTGCCATTCGCCGTACATCGAGATCGGGCCACGATCGTCAAGCGGGCTCTCCGGCCTGCGCCCCGTGAGGGCCCTGGCGACGAGCCGGCGACCAGACCGAGCACCACCCACGCGCCGGCGCCGATCGCGCGGATGGTTTACACCGCGTCGCCCTCGCAGATACCGTGGTGGCATGCCGTGCGCCGAGGCTCGCACGATGGGCACCTCGCGCCGGCAGTTCCTTCTTTCCGGGCTCGCGGCGACCGTGGGCGCCGCGTGCCGCCCGGCGCCGCCGGCCTTCGGCAGCGAGGCGCAGCGGCACGCCGTGGACGCGCTGGTGCACGACCCGAGCCTCGCGCGCACCACGCGGCTGAAGGTCCTGACCTGGAACATCTGGATGATGCCGCCGTGGGTCCGCGAGAGCCCCCGCAACGGGCTGCGCGCCGCCGCCATCGCGGCCGAGCTCCTGACGCGGGACTTCGACGTCCTCTGCCTGGAGAAGGTGTTCGACGATGGCGCGCGGGAGATCCTCCGGGGCGCCCTCGGCGCGCGCTACCCTCACCAGTTCGGCCCGGCCAACGACTGGCCCTCCCCGGAGGAGAACAGCGGCGTCTGGGTGCTCAGCCGGCTGCCGCTCGTGAACTACGCCCAGATCGAGTTCACCGACTGCGGGTCCATCGAGTGCCTGTCGCGAAAGGGCGCCATCCTCCTGACGGGGGCCGTCGCGGGCCGGCCCTTCCACCTCGTCGCCACGCACCTCCAGGGCGAGGAGGGCAAGGGCTTCACCGCGAAGAACGACGCCGTTCGCGCGCGCCAGGTCGACCAGATCGCCGCGCAGCTCCTGCAGCCCAACCTCGCGCCCGGGGTCCCTTTCATCGTCTGCGGGGACCTCTGCACACGCCGCCACGATAGCAGCTCGCCGGCCCCGTCGGACGTCTACCTTCGCATGCTGCGGACCCTCGGCGCCGAGAACGGCGCGGAGGAGCGCGTCACCTTGAACGACACGCCCGCCAACCAGCTCGCGACGGACCCGTCGGGCATCCAGGCGGAGCTCGACTACGTGCTGACGAGGCCCAACGGGTGCGCCCTCGAGGTGAAGCGGAGCGTCCACCAGTTCCGCCGCTCGGGCTGGGACGCGCCGGGCGATCGCGTGGACCTGTCCTATCGCTACGCGGTGAGCGCGGAGATCACCTTCCCGAGTCCGGAGGACGTGCCGCGCGCTCCCGGGTGACGCGCTCATTTCCTCGACTACAGGCCGCCGCCGTGCCGTGCGTCGCGCCGGCGGGTCCATCTCAAAGCGAGCAGCTCGGCCCGACGCTGCAGCAGTAGTTGCCGCAGTTCAGCGCGCAGCTCGCGTCGGCGGCGTCGTAGTAGTCGTACGCGTCCGACGCGTCCTTGGCAGGGAGCGAGCCCACCTTGGGCGCGAGATCGGGGCCCACCCAGGGCCACGGCTTGCCGGCGGGCCACCAGCCGGGCTTCGTCGCGTGGTAGAGCGACGCCGGCAGGCTCCGCGTCGAGGCCGGGAGGTTGGCCGTCGGCGGCGAGGCGTTCCACATGACCTTCTTGTTCACGGTGTCGAAGTTGCCGGTGAGCCAGAGGCTCGTCCACGAGACGGCCGTCTGGTCGACGAGGAAGACGGCGAGCTGGCTCCCGTCCGCCGAGGTGTAGACCTGGGTGGTCGCCGGGGGCCCGTTCTGCGAGGCGCTCGTGGTGCCGAGATCGGCGGGGAGCCCGAGGCTCTTGTCGGCGGTGCTCCCGAGGACGTTGCCGATGACGGTCATCTCGAGATCCGGGCTCGGGAAGTCGAGCGAGGCCACGTTCGCGTACTGGGGGACGAAGGGCTGGCTCCAGATGATCGCGGACCCCGGCTGCCCCGCCTTGCTCGGCGACCACTGGCTCGTCGCATGGTTCCGGAAGTAGGTGAGGTACCCCGCGTTCCCGTGGGTGGTCGTGGCGCCCATGTGCGGCGCCCAGTTGCCCTCGATGAGCCTCCATGTGGGGGAAGGCGCAGTGGCAGTCGACGCTCACCTCCTGGAAGCCGTCGTCGTTGTTGCCGTCGCACGCCCAGGAGTTGTCTGCGTAGTTGTAGCCGATGACGTTCCCACCGCCGGAGTTGTTGAAGAGGATCGGTTTGTTCATGAAGCGCGCGACGTTGTTCTCCACGAGGTTGTCGGCCGCGCCGCACGCGAGCACGATACCGTAGTTGTCCTGCCCGAACCCATAGCTGTACGAGTTGTGGAAGTGGCTGTCGCGCACGACGCAGCGGTACGTGCCGGCGAGGCGGATGGGCATGCCCGAGGTGGTGCCGTCGACCTCCACGTCCTTCACCCAGCTATACGCGGCGTTGGAGACGTCGATGCCGCCGGCGTTCTGCCCGGGGTAGCCGCCCGGGCGGCCGCCCTGCACGAGGAGGCTCTCGATCCCCGCCCACTTGACCGCAGGCGCGGAGACCCTCGAGACCTGCGCGCTCTGGGCGGTCTTGAAGGTCCAGTGCAGCGGGGTGGTCAGGGTGAGGGTGTGCCGGCCGTGGTGCTGGCCCCTGCCCTCAGCCCCTCTCCCTTCCAGGGGGGCGTTAGGCGGCCATGGGCGGGTGGGTGAGCGGCGTGCGGACCGAGACCGCGCCCGGTGGCGCAGTAGTAGGAGGAGCTGGGGCAACAAGGCAAAGCGCTACTGCTTGCGCTACTGCTTGGAAAGATCGGCGGTGGGCCGGCGTATGACATGGTGCGACCATCGTCGCGGCCGAAAGGAGCTTGCAACGTTCGGGAGACGGAAAACATCAAGGGGCGGACGCGTCCCCGTCGGGCACCTCGACGTCATCGTCATGGCGCCCGTTCGGGCTTCGTGTTATCTGCGACCGCCGGGGCGCGTCGAGGGCAGCGAGGTGAACGAAGAGATCGACCGCGAGGTGAAGCGGGCGCTCCGGGGCGATCACCAGGCGCTGATGAACGTCTTCAAAAAGATCGCCGTGCAGCTCGAGCTCGGTTCCGGGCCATCGATAGAGCCCGATTCTCTTCGTGGCGTCTACGACATCGTGCTGAGGGGGACGTTGAGGTGTGCGCGGTCGCAGGGCGGCAAGCTCCGCGCTCCCGGCGTCGACCTCCACGCTGCGCTCATGGCGGTCGCGATGGGCGCCACCGCAGCGTGGTTCCTGGACAACCCGAGGCGCCGACCCCCGTGGAACCCGGAGCTGGGCGCCTCGCTCGAGGAGTTCGTCGAGGATCAGGCGCAGCGGTACGTCATGACCGCGATCGGCCGTGTGATCCGCGAGATGAAGTAGACACGCGACCCTGCGACGGATGTCTCATGCCCGACCCCCAGATCCAGCTCGTTCGTACCGCCTTGGGAGGTGACCCGGTCGCGTTGCGGGATCTCGTCGACGCGCTCTTGCCGGCGATCCACGTGGGCATCGGCCGCGTCCTTCGACGCCGTGTCAGGGCCTCCGGCCAGAGCCGCGCGCGTCACGAAATCGAGGATCTGAGCCAGGAGGTGCTGCTCGCCCTCTTCGCCAACGATGGAAGGCGCCTCCGCGCCTGGGATCGCGAGAAGGGCCTGTCGCTCGCGGGTTACGTTCAGCTCGTCGCGGAGCACCTCGCCCTCTCCTTCCTGCGCAAGCGCGCACGAAGGGTCTGGGAGGACGAGCCGGTCGACGACGAGGAGCGTGGGCTCAAGCACCCCGGCGAGAATCCCGAGTGGCTCGTCGAGCACAAGGACTTCCAGTCCGCCGTGCTCGCCGCGGTCGCGGCGGCCCTCACCCAGCAGGGCCGCGACGTGTTCCAGCTGCTCGTGATCGACGGCCTGCCCGTCGCGGAAGTCTGCGCGGCAACCGGGCTCTCACCGAACGCGGTCTACGTTTGGCGAAGCAGGATTCTGCAACGCGCCGGCGAGGCCGCCCGCAAGCTGCGAGGCGGAGAGCCCGCGGACGGCTGATCCGCCCCGCATCGCTTGCTCCCGGGCGATGCCCCCCGCTTTCCGCCACCACCCACGCAAAGATCGCGCCAGCAGGCGCCTCCCTCGGCTTCAGGAACCCCCCGACAGATTCGGTTCGTTCTGTGCGTATGCGCAGACCTGAAGCTGTCGGCTTCCGAAAGGATGAACCCTCGCCGAGCGTAGGCTCAGGCAGGGAGGGAACCCGAGCACATGAGCACTACCGAAGAAGACAAGACCATCCTCGGCCTACGGGACGCTGCACGCGCCTGGGGCACCGAAGGATCCCCCTGGGAAAGGCTCGCGGCTGGACAGTTGACAGCGGAGGAGCAGGCGGCGTTGCAGGCGGACGCCGAGAAGTCGGAGGAGGGGCGCGCGCTCTTCCAGCTCTACCGTCCGTTCGATGAGGGCGAGAAGCAGCGCATGTTCGATGGCGTGCGCACGCTCGTCCAAAGCGAGGCGAGGCGGCGGCGCAGAGCACGGATGGGCGTCCTCACGGCCGTCGCGGCGACTCTGGCGACGGCGGCGGCGGTGCCGCTCTACTCGTTGAGCCAGCGCCCGCACGTGGCGACGAGCGGCCCGCTCGGGCCTGACGATCAACGGATCGTGTTCGACACGCCAGACAGGGTGCGCTCGCTGACCGTCTATCCCACGCGCTTGGGGGAGGCTCCGTTCGCGCTCCGTGGGGCCGTGCTCGTACACAAAGGGCAGACGGTGCCGTGGGCTCCCCAGGTCAACCCGACGTCACCTGACGGGAAGATCCGCATCGTCGGGAGCAGAAGAGACCTTTTCCCATGCCTGGAGGCGGGGTCGTGGACGGTCGTCGTCGCGCTGGGCGCCCCCGGGGCGACGCTCACGGAGAGCGAGATGAAGAGGCTCGCGGAGGGCGGGTGGGCGGGCTCGTACGCGGTGCGTCGCTTCGAGGTGGAGCTGCGTCGGCGCCCCCGTTTCCGGGAGCGAGGGGACGCCATGCCCCGAACGGTGATGCGGTTCCCGCGCGCCGTCGGGACGCTCGGCTTCCGCTGGCGTGACGTGACACGCATCGAGCGGCGTCGGGCCACGCCGCGCCCCCGCCCGCTTGCGGGCGCCATGCAAGTCCTCCGCTACGGCGTGCTGCTCGTCCTGTCGGCCTTACGCCCGCACGTCGCCGCGGGCTCGCACCTCGCCAGGGGCGGGCCGCTGGAGGTGGAGTACTCGGGCTGCGACGTCGTCCGGGTTCCCTTCGACGAGGCGCACCCGGAGGGAATCGTCTGCGAGCTGTGGGGCACGTCCGTCTTCGAGCGCATCCGTGGAACGAGAGAAGGCGGCGCGCTGACCCTCTGGGTGAAGGCCCCGCCCGGCGAGGATCCGGCGCTGTTCGTCGACGGCGAACAGCAGCCTGCCAGGTGGACGCAGCCGTTCAAAGACGCGGGCGACGTTGGGTGGCGAGCGGAGGCGGCTGTCCCGAGGGACGCCCACGATCTTCTCGTGCAGGCGGGAGACCGCTCCTTCCGCCTGCCCATCCGGACCGCGGATGCTGCGGAGCAGAGCACGTTGAGGGAAGCCCTCAAGGCGCGCGCCGATGACGATCCTCACGCGGCTGCGTCGTTGCTGAACCGAAAGAACAGCGCCGCCACGAGGGCCAAGGTGCTCGGGCAACTCGCTCGCATCGAGAAGACGGCCGATCTCTTCGAGGAGGCGATCCAGCGCGACGGCGTGGCCGGGCTCGTCTCGGAGGAGGTGGGCAACGACCTCGCGCTGGCCTACGTCCACGTCTCGCGGAGGGAGCTCGACCGGGCCACGAAGGTGCTCGACGATTCTCGAGAACGGCAAGCTCCTCACCATGTTCCCGGAGGGGCGCGCGCTGGTCCCCTATTTCAGGGCGCTCGTCGCAGCGTCGAGGGGTGAGCTGGGCGAGGCGCGCCGGCTCGACGCGGAGTCCGAGAAGCTCTCCAGCCGCATCAACCTGGCCGGCCATGTCGTCGACGTGAGACAGCACCAGCTCGCCCTGCTCAACGACCTCGGCTACGTCGACAACGATCTCTTCAACGAGGTCAAGAACCGCGGAGCCCGGGATCAAAGCCCTCGCGAGGTGGCGCGCTACCACGTCAACATGGGCTGGTACGAGATGGGCAACGGTAAGCTCGAGGAGGCCAAAGCCGACTTCGAGGAGGCGCTGAAACGCCTCGACGACACCGCCAAGGACCAGTGCGCGCGCCGGAACGTGCTCACCAACCTCGCGCAGGTGCTCCTCAATCTCGAACCGGCGAACGAGGCCGAGGCCGAGAAGGACCTGAGCCAGTCCGAGCGGCTGTGCGAGACGATACCTGCAAGCCAGCTCGTCGCGTGGCGGATCGTCAAGGGCCGCCTGGCACTCTGGCACGAGCAGGAGGATGCACGACGACGAGAGGGGCCCTCTCGGGAGGTCCAGCACGAGGACCGGCACAAGGAAGCGATGCGAGCTCTTCGCCGGGGCGCGGAGCTCGAGTCAGGTCGCAGGCCTCCCTCACTACGAGGTGGAGGCGACGCAATGGATGGCACACGCGCTGCTGAGGTCGGATCCAGTCCGGGCGCTGAAGCTCTACGGGGAGGCCGAAGATCGCCTGAACAGGTGGAGCGCCCTCGTCCCCTTCGGCGACGGCCTGCGAGCGTTCATCGACCGCCACGACCGCGGCACGCGGCGGTACCTCGGCCTCCTCCTCGCGCAACCGAAAGAGACGCCCGAAGAGAGCTGCGCGGCAGGCACGCCAGATGGCGTGCATCGCCCGGAGCAGCATGGCGCGCCCGCTGATCTCTGCATATTGGCGGTACCGCGTCGCGCGCGATTCGGCTGGAAACCCGCTCGCGTGGCGCGACGAGTTCGCGCGCTACGAGCAATCGATGAAGGCGCTGACCAACGCGGCGGCCGGAGCAGACAAGGAGACCATCGAGAAGCTGGCCAAGCAGGGAGCAGAGGCCGCGACGGAGCTGGATCGCCAGATTGCCAAGTGGGCCGGCGTACGGCCCGTGCCAAAGTGCGAGGACGGAACCTCCCCCGGGCTCAGCGCCCCCGCCGAGGACGAGGTGGTCCTCGTCTTCCACCCCGTCGACGGAGACGAGTGGATGGGCGCCGCGCTCACCCGCTCGGAGGCGCGCGTCGAGCGCTTCAATCTCCCCGAGAAAAAGTTCGCTTCCTCCGAGGAGCTCCTGAAGCTGTCCAAGCTGCTCCACGACGTAATGGGCACCGGGAGCGGCGAGCGGACGCGGGTGCGGATCTTCGCCGCAGAGCCGCTCGGTTCGAGCAACCTCGAAGAGGTCGTTGCCGGCGCCTTGGGACCGGCGGCCGCGGAGCACATCATCGTGTCCTACGGCGCGGACGTGCCGCGGGCCCCCCCGTCGAGAGATGCGGGCCCGCCTCGCCGCGCGCTGGTGGTGATCCCGGATGCCGACAAGACCGATGCCCTCGTGGGCTCAGTCCCGGAGGCGCTCGCGGCCGGCGGGCAACCGCCCCTCGTGCTGCGAGGTCCGGGCGCGACGCGCAAGGCGGTCCTCGACGCGCTCGAGAGCGATGGGTTCGACGTCCTCTTCACCTTCGGCCATGCGCGGGCGTCGGGCCGGGACGCATGGGCGAGCCACGTGGTTCTCCATGACAGCTGGCTTTCCATCGCCGACGTGATGGCGCTCCGCCACGTACCGCCCCTGGTGGTCCTGGCCGATTGCGAGACGGCGGTCACGAAAGACAGTGACGAGGACTGCGCAAGCGGGGCCTGCGACGCGGGCCTGGGAGCGGAGACGAATCCGCGATCGTACGTGCAGGGGCCCACGCTGGCGCACGCCTTCCTGATCGCCGGGGCGACGCACGTGCTCGGGAGCCCGGAGCGAATCGACGAGGCGGACACCGGCTCGATCATGACGAACCTCTTCCGTCGCCAACGCGCCATCCTGATGAGCGATCCGGCGGCGGCCCTCCGCGAGGCCCGCGCCGCGTTCCGTGCCGATCGGGGCGTCGGGAAGGCCCCCGTCCCGCACCTGCGCGTGATCTCGCGCTGGTAATTCCAGGGCGCGATCGCGCCCGTACCCGCACACCCCATCGCCGCCGCCTCGTCCTCGCGCTGCGCGGCACGTCACGAGCACGGCAAGCAACGGCGCGTACTGGCGCCACTTCCGGGTCCGAGAGGGACCGCCTGATTTTGCCGAAAGGTATCCCCGAACCACGGCGTAGTCATCGTGCAGAGCCCGATTCCGACTCGATGGAGAGCCGGACTTCAGCTCGATCCAGGACGGAGGTACCCCATGGCCGCGCAACCCACCGCGCCGCAACAGTTCGGCGTTCTGCTCACCGACAACACCCACCTGGGCCCCGTCTGGCTCGACCCCAATCCGGGGTGCGGGATCTGCCTGAAGGCCAACGTCGACGGGACGCAGATCTACTTGAAGGTGGCGTCTGAGCTCCCGGACCTGCCTGCGGACGCGGCGGCGACGGTCATCATCCTGTCGGCCGGCGGCGCGAAGCGCAGGTACAATCCTCCGCAGGAGGCCCTTCCGATGCTGTGGAGGGACGGCGCCGCGCTCTGGTTCCTACCGAACGTGCCCGTCGGCCTGACGAGGGCCGTCCTCGTTTTTGGTCCCGAGAACTGCCCCAACCTCCGCGTAGAGATCGAGCGCGCTTGAGCTCACCCGCCTACGCCCGCTTCGCCTGGGCGAGTTGATGCTCGTCGTATTCGGTGTCCGACAGGACCGCGTCGGCCAGCTTGGCGCGCCAGAGGTTCGCGCCGCGCAGGCGGGCGCCGGACAGGTCGGCGCCGCTGAGGTCCGCGCCCCGGAGGTCCGCGCCGCGCAGATCCGCGCCGCTCAGCGTGGCGCCGCGGAGGCTGGCGCGACGTAGATCGGCGCCTCGCAGGCGGGCGTCGTGCAGGTAGGCGCCGCGGAGGGACGCCAGGCACAGAATGGCGCCCCCGAGGTCTGCCGCTCCGAGGTGGGCGCCCGTAAGGTCGGCGCCGAGCAGGTGGGCGCCGCGTAGGTCCGCCTGCGCGAGGCGCGCCCCCCGGGCCCGCAGCCACGGCGCGCGGAGGATGACGTCAATCTGTTGCACCCAGAACCACGCCAGGAGCGACAGGAGTGTCCGCTCGCTCCGCGCCGCAAGGCCGCGGGCGCCCGCTGCCGCCGCGATTGCCGGCGCCGCTTCGCGGAGTAGCGCGCGGCGGTCTCGCTGGATCTCCGTTGCGCCTTCCATGAAGCGCTCGTCGTCGAAGCACCTCTGCGCCCATCGAACGAGCCTTGCGCGCTCCGCCTCCGGCCACCGCGCCAGGCAATCGCGCAGGAAGAGGTAGCTGCCGTCGTCCCCTCCGAGGAGACGCCCACCCAGGAGTGGCTCGCTCGGCGAGAGCTCCCAGCGGCGCTCTTCGTCGCGGATCAGCACGCGGAGCCTCGACGCCCAGTAGCGTGCGACGAGGAACTCTCGGAACGACCTGTGCCCGAAGAGGAACCGAACGCTGCCCTCCTCAAGGTTGGCCTGCAGCGCGAGCAGGAGCCCGAGTTGGATGGTGCGCGCGATGGTGTCGTCTCTCTCGAGCCCGAGCTCGTCGCGGACAACGATGCGCGCGTGCCAAGGCTCGAAGGACTCCTTGCGGCCTTCGAGCCACACGGCGTCCTCGAGGCACTTCATCTTCCACGCGACACGGCTCATGAGCCACAGCATCGCCTCGGGCGCGTCCGCCTCCGCGGGGAGCCACCTGAGCTCGACCAGGCGATCACGGAGCCGCAGGGATGCCTCCGCGATCGGCTTGTTCCGAATCCTTGTCGCTCTCGTGCTTGCCGCGCGCGATGTCGCGGAAGAAGCCCTCGTAGATGCCGCCGAGCGACGGCTTGGCGACGGTCACCGTGTGCCATGAGTCTGCCATCATGAAGAGCAGGATCGGGGTCTTCGCGACCGAGAGCAGATTGCGCTCCTCCAACTCGACGGCGGTCGGCGCCGGCTGCCGGTTCGTGCATCTCCGCCAGCGCGCGAGCCACTCATCGACCTGGCCTCCCGGCTCGCCGTCCTTGTTCCGCGTGGTGAACGGCAGGAGATCGAGGACGGGCACGTCCTCCAGCCCCTCGCCGCGGCCAAGCGCCGCCGGCCGTGTGAAGACGAGGAACCGGCGAGTGGTGCTGGCCTGCTCGCGCATTTGCCGGAAGAGGTCCGCCACCTCGCGATCGCTGAGCGCAACTTCGTCCAAGCCGTCGATGATCACGAGCGTCCTGCCCTCAATCCGCGCCGGGTCGAAAACGTCGTCGTGCAGGGGTAGCGCGAGCTGGAGCCCCTGCGCCTGCCGCCACTGCGCCCGCCGGAGGACTGCGTGCAGATCGTCGCGGTGGCTGTGGAAGTCCTCCGCGCACCGCACGAACAGCGGGCACCATAGCTCCGGCGACGCGCTCGCCTCCGCGAGGTAGCGCTCCGCCCGGCGCCAGGCCAGCATGCGCGCGGTGAGCGATTTCCCGTGCCCGAAGTCCGCGCGGACGACGGTCACCCCGTGCTCCTCGATCGCTCGCTCCAAGAGCCCCAGGACGGGCTCGGTCGGATGGTCGCCGTCACTTGCGCCCGGCTCGACGTACAACGCCTTGAGCGGCATGTCGGGGAGCCCGTCCTGCCCCTCCGCGCTCCAGAACGCGTGCCGCTTGCCCCACCCCACCATGTCCCGGATTAAGAGCTCACGCACGAGCGGGCCCCTCCCCTCCTTCAGCGTCATGAGGTGCTGGCGGACGTGCTCGCCCCGACCCGAAGCGAGCCCCTCGGCATACGCAAGGCGGAAGTGCCGCTCGAACTGCAGCCTATCGCCGGGCATGACGAGCGGCTTTTCGCCCGGCGTGAGCTCTGCGGCAAAGGCGCTCCAGAGCTGCTTGTAGTACGGCGTCCCCACCGGATCGCCGACCATCGACGAGACGAGCGCGATCTCGTCGGCCGCCGGCTGATAGCCGACTTCTTGCAGCTTCGGCGCGGCTATCTGCACTCGCTCCTCGATCTGTCGTCTCCGCGCGCGTGAGGCGGGATCGCCCTTGAGCCACGCCCAGACGCCGGCGCCCGGCGCAAAGTGCTCGTCACCGCACCAATACCTCTTCAGCGCCTCGCCGAAGGCGCTCACGACGAGCATGAAGTGGTGCACCCCGATTTGCGCGCCGTCCGGATGGAACCGCGCGATGCTCTCGCCCGCGTCGAGGAACGACTTCATCGCCGCGACGTCTTCGAGCCCATGCTTTTCGTGTGCCTTCCACAAGCTGATGCCCAGCCCCATGACCTTGCTGAGCGTTGCGAAGAAAGCAGGGTCCATCGGCAGATCCTCCTGAGCTCGGGCCTCCCCGACGCGTCGGGCCTCTCGGTCGTGGAGAGCGTACTACATCCGGAGGATGCGACGTAACCCGTCCGCGAAGGCCCCAGCCGTCGGCGGCACGCGAGCGAGCTGGAAGGCTCGGGGCAAGGCGCCGTGCCCAAGGTTCCGGATATCAGTTTTGCTTTCGTTGGACGGACCAGGGAGACCGGCCAAGCGCTCGCCGCGGTGAAGCTCCCGCAATCGGTGCGCCGCCCCCTTCCGGGCATGGCCGCGTCGATCCGGCCCTGGCGCGGCGGCCCGGCCTGGGCCGCCGTGGCGGAGGTGGCAGCGCCTTCGGGGGCGCCGTACCGTTCGTCCGACATCATCGGCGAGAGGAAATCAATGCCGCTGTGGCAGCCGCGCTACGGGCAGACGACAAGGCGAAGGCACGCGCTCGGAAGGACGGGCCGGTGCATCCGGCCCGCGCTCCCACCGACGAACTGCTGGCGCCTGCGTGCCGAAGAACCAGAGGCGCTCGGGCGGAGCGTAGGGCTGTGGCCGAAACGGCGCCGTGGGCCAGAACCGAGGGTCCGGCTCCTCGGGCTGACGCCCGTCCGACCCCATCACGAGCGCCAACTCCGGTTGCGCCAGCCGCACCTGCCGTGCCGACTGCACCTGCCGTGTCGGCTGCACCGGCGGTGTCGGCTGCATTGACTTCACTGGTCGCTTGCGCCCCGAGTCCTCCCACCCACGGAAAGGGCCGGGGAACGCGAAGACCGCGGCCGCAACCGTGGCGACGAGCATCACGGTCTTGTAGATCCATTTCGACCCGCCGCGCTTGAAGAACATCATGGTGCTCTCCTCGCCGGACGGCGTGGACGCCGTTCGGTCCCGATGTACGTTCACCGCGAAGCCTTATACGCGCGGCATCGTCCCCAACCTTTCAGCCGCTGTCTTCCGGAGTGCACCGTAACGGCCGAAAGGTCGGAGCTGGGCCGGAGGTACGAGCAAGGACGCCGGCCTTCGCAGGGCAGCACGTGGCGTTGGACGCCGCAGGTAGCGCAGCGCTCAGCCCGTCGAGGCCGCAGAAGAAGCGCTGCTCGTTCTCGAGCGCGTCCGGACCCGCACCGGCACCGACGAACTGCTCGTAGTCGTCCCTTCGCGCCGCCCTTGGCGCTCCGTCGGGCGCGGAGACGGACGCGTATCGGTTAGTGAAGGCAAGTACGACGGGACGGCCTGGGCTGGATTTGGTTGGCCCTCCATCGCACGCACAAAACGTGCCACTTCGTTAGTCTAGTCGAGCGCCACCGTCGTGCGGGCAGCACGCCCGACGAGCGGGAGCCTCAGCACGCTACGCGTGCCGGTCCGGCTTCACCCGCACTCGTACGGGTGCTCGCGCCCGGGCCCCTCGACGTCCACAATCGCCTCCTCGACGTGCGCATCCGCGGGGATGGGCACGACCGCGATGGTGCGCCGCGGGCTGACGCAACCATGCGGGTCGTCGCAGAGCCCGTCGCTCGCCGTCCATTCCACGAGCGTCAGCGCGCCCTCCACGTCCCGCAAGGCGGTGAAGCCGCTCCAGCCGCCGTCGTAGAACGCGATCTCGCCGGCGAGCCGGCGCGACTGGCCGGGGTGCGCGCCGGCGTAAGCGTCGCGGCAGACGTGCTGGTCTTGTTGAAACATCCCGCCGGAGAAGTCTCCGAGCGCAACGCGACGCGTCGCCGTGCCGACGCGCACAACCAGCGCCGCGTACCGCACAGTCCTCGTGTAGCCGGCCCGCTCCCGGCGCTCGCGCCAGGGGTAGACCACCCAGGTCAGCTTCACCTTCGCCCCCGTGGTGGTCTCCGGCCACGGCGGCGTGTCCACGACCGGGACCGCGGCGTCGGCGCTCGCTGCCTACGGCGCCGGCGCCTCGGGCGGCGAAGCGCTATCGGGAGGGGGCGCGGGCGCGACCGGGGCGGGGGCCGCAGGGAGGAGGGCGACGGGCGCGAGCGGCGGGGCAGGCGCAGGGCCGCTGCCGGCCTCCTGCGAGGGATGCGAGCAGGCGGCGAGCCCGAGCAGCACCGCGGCGATCGCCGGTACGCGCGGCGAGGGGACGAGAGGACCCATGCCAGCGAAGACGCCCCACGCGGGGGCCGCATTCCTCGAGTGGGTCGTCACCGCCGCTTCGACACTCGGCGCACCGAGCTGCGAAACCCGAGTCAGACGCAGACCACCTGCGTCTCGTCGGTGGGGACGGCGTAAGGGGCGGGCTGGAAGACATAGCGACTGGCGACGAACGGCGCGGGCACGGCGGCACCCGTCCCGTCCCACACCATGACGTGATTGCACGGGTTCACGTTCGCGTACCGGGACGGCGAGGCTTGCTGGATCACACCATTGCCCGGGAAGATCCGGCTGATGTAGATCGGGCGACAGGTGCCCCACGGGACCCCCGTGGGGCTCTCGTAGACGATGGTGACGTTCTCCTGCAAGTAGAAGCTCCAGTCCCCGTTCAGCGCGCGCACTCCGAAGACGCAGCCCCAGGGGCTGCAGTACTTGAGCGTGAGCCCCGGCTGGGCGAGCACCGTGGTCTCGTAAAGGGCCGAAACGGGTGGTGGTCTGGATCTGCTTGCCATTGCCCTGGTAGAGGGGGCTCACGGGGATCGGAGCGAACGATCTCAGCACGTAGTGGTTCTTGTTCACCTCGCCGAGGATCTGGGCATCGTTCAGGCCCTCGCGATCCTTGAGCAGGCCCCGCCAGAAGCGGGCGGCGTTCTTGCCCTGCGCCGCCGTGAGGAGCTCGGGAATTACGCCGCTCGTGTATTCGGTATGGAGGCTCCCGTCCACGCCCGCGTGGTAGACCGTGGGGGACTGGGCCGTGCCGGTGATGAACACCGAGCAGCCGTTGATCGCCGCGGTGAAGAAGAAGCCGGGCCCCGCGGCCGCGGGGATGTTGAGCTTGATGATCCGCTTGGAGAACCACGGCAAGAAGTACATGGGCGTGCCGCGGGCGGTGCTGTCGATGGTGACCAGCTCCAGGGCTCCGCGCTCGTTCTGGGTGCGCATCACGAAGCCGATGCGGCTCGTGATGGGCAGCCCCAGAGCGTTCATGTCGGTGACGGTCCAATCCCCCGCCGCGGGGACGATGCCGTCCTGTGCGTGGATGCTCACCGACTGCATGAAATTGAGCGGAGTGGGCAGAAAGTTGGCGAGGACGCCCTGTAGGGCGATATTTTCCGGGTCGCTGTCCCGCACCAGCGAGGCCTCGCTGCGGATCTTGATCTTGAGCTGCGCCGCGACGTCGTTGAGGATGGTGACCTTGCGGACGCCTACCCAGGCGCGCGTCCCGCCGATGGGGTTGTTCACGTTGAGCCGCTTGAGGACGAGCCAGGCGGCCCGGGCGTCCCCGATGAACTTCGCCTGAGAGTCGTTGCCGGTGTAGAGGCCGGTCGAGAAGCTCGGCGAACAGCTCGTCCTGATCGAGCTGCGGCAAGGCCATCAGCCTCTGGGAGACCATCGTCCTGGTCTTGCCGTCGCACACGTTCAAGACCAGGAACTCGACCTCGGTCCTGAGGGTGCTGGCCCAGTATGCGTTCAACGCTTGCCGGAGCTGGGCCGCGTTCTGACCGCTGGTGGCGCCGCGGGTGGTGGCGACTGGGATGCCACTGGCGACGTACTTCAGCAGCATCAGCGCCCGGCGCAGGCGCCGGATCTCCTTGTTGGAGTCGCTGTGGATCGCGTAGTTGCCAAGGGCGAGGTCGTTGGCGAGCGTGGGCTCGTCGGCGACCTTGTTGTTACGGACGTGCAGGTAGCCGCCCCCCCAGACGCCGTCCACGGTCCCGGCGTTGTAGAGGCAAAACCGCAGGAAGTGCCCGATATCGGGGTTGACCGCGTCGACCTCGTTCAACGTCTCCGTCATCCGAACGTCGGACGCCTTGGGCATGCGCGCGATTTTACACGACAGCAAATTGCTGTCCAGCTGGCCGGGGTCTCCTCACCCGATGGCGAACGCGTTGGGCGAGAACAGCCCCGCCGGGTCCACTCGGTGCTTGATGGCGCGGAGCCGGTCGTACTTCTCGCGAGAGTCGATGTAATGCTGCCACACCTCGCGGAGGTCCCTGTCGCCGCAGCAGGGGCCCCAGAAGAGACGGCGATCTTCGGTGGAGAAGATCGCCTTTCCGATGGCTCCCTCGTGGTTCCCCTTGTCCCATTCGAGCGCGGCCTGCCTCGGCGACCGAGGGTACCGGCCCTGCTCGTCGTAGAAGCACTGGAGCTGGAACATGACGGTGGAGCCGGCCCTCCAGCTATGGGCGGTCGCACCGGGGAGCCCCTTCCGGGTGAACTGCGATCTCTTCCCCCCGACGTGCTGCGCCAGGAGCAAGGGTTTGCACCCGTTGCCCTGCGACAGCATCGCGTCGAACCGGCCGCTCATCCACTCCGCCCATCCGCTGCGGGTCAGCGACGTGCTGCTCGAGAGGTGGACTCGATTGACGTAGGGCAGGCTGCTTCGCGCACGTTCGGAAACAACCACGCGCGCGAGAGCTCCGACATGGGCGTCGGCGCCTCGAAGCTCAGGCCCAGCCTCGCGGAGCCGAGGGAGATCCCGTTCTGCAGCGCCTCGATCAGGGCGCGCGGGTGCAGGCTGCTCGCGAGCCGGGCCAGGGTGGACGCGCCGGAAGCGCGCCCGGGCGGGGCGCCGTACTCCGCGGCTGCCTTGATGCGGTGGAAGAACGTGGGGTCGAACGGCTGCCCCGCGCCCTCGGTGTTGGCCCACTGGGCCTGGACGACGATCCCCGGCGGCACGGCCAGGACCTCGTCGCGCCCGTACACCTCGGGGTGGTGGACGCGCATCTGCTCGTCAATCCCACGGGAGGTAACGAAGGGGAGGTTGAGCCCGGCCGCGCCGAGGACGACGATGGTGAAGTCCCAATCGCTGGCGAGGTCCTCGTCGCTCGCCATCTCGGCCATGAGATCGAGCAGCGCCCGCAGGCGCTCGCGAGAGTAGCGCTGGAGGAACTTCAGGCCCCTCGAGCTCGGGTAGTCTCGGTCCTTGAGGGGCTTGACCGCCACGTGGGTCAGGATGCCGAAGCTGCCCGGGCTCCCTCCCAGCGTCGCGAAGAAGAGATCGCGCTCGTCCGCGTCCTCGGCGTCGCGCCGGACGACGCGCTCTTTCCCGTCGGCCGTGATGAGCCGGATCGCTTCGACGTAGTCCGCGAGCGTGCCGAAGCTCCGGAGGAGCATGCCCCAGCCCCCCGTCTGGACGTGCCCGCCGAGGCGCACGTGACCACACAGGCCGTGCGGAAGGAACATCCCGCGCTCGCCGAGCATCGCGTTGAGGCCTAGGAGGGAGTGGCCGACGCCCACCCAGACCCTGTCGTGCTCGGGATCCCACTCGACGTCCCGGTACGCATCGCGCAGGTCGAGCAGGAGGTTCTGCCCCGAGGTCGACGACGTCCCGCTGTGGTTGTGCCCTCCCGTCCGGAGGGCGATCGCGAGCGATCGCTGCGACGCGTGCTCCATCGCGCGCAGGACGTCCTTCGTCGACGTGGGATACAGGATCGCGCCGGGCTCCATCTGCCCGCCCGCGGCGTGGCTGCTGAGGGCGTACTGGTAGCGGTGGATCTCGTACGATTCGTCACCGCGCCGGAAGATCCTACCGTTGAAGTCGCTCAGGTGATCGGGCATGAGGATGTGGCAAAAGGTCGTCGGAGCGGCGGTCGGCTGTCAAGTGGGGCACTTTCCACGGGGCAGGCGCTGCCCCGGAGGCTGGCGCCCGCTCCTCCATGCCGGCGCGTGCGGGGCGAATGTATCCAGATCCCCCCGAGATGATCCCGACGCGGGATCCGGCCAATGGGGGGTATTGCCGCCTGTGGGACAAGGCGGAGACGGACATCATGAACAACGCAAAGGCCCTCGTGGTGGGGAGCGCCGGCACGGCCAACGCGGTGCCCAGCCTGTTCGAGACCTACTACACGGCCCGGGAGAAGGTCGAGATGCTCCTCGAGCACCAGTCGAGCAGCAGGACGTGTACCTGAGGGTCTTCTCCATGAGCTCGCCCTGGCACGTGTTCGCCCGCATCGCCATCCGCCGCCTGTGAGCAGTCGCCGCCCGCTCGACGCTCCGCCCCCGCTCGGGTAGACATCGAGCGTGCCCGAGCCATTTCCGGAGCGGCTTCGCGAGAGCTTCGACGCCATCGCCGAGGCGTACGCCGGCGCGCGCCCGGCACCTCCCAGGGAGGCGTTCGACGCCATCTGCGACCTGGCGCCTCCGCCGGCCCGGTTGCTCGAGATCGGGTGCGGCCCCGGCAACGCGACGGTGCGCCTGGCCGAGCGCGGCTACCGCATCCACGCCATCGAGATCGGCGCCTCCTTGGCGGAGCTGGCCCGGGCGCGCCTCGCCGGATTCCCGTTCACGGTGGAGGTTGGCGCGTTCGAGGACGCCGTCCTCGAGCCCGGGAGCGTAGACGTGGTTGGCAGCAGCTCGGCGTTCCACTGGCTCGACACCGAACGGGCGCTGGCGCAGGTGGCCCGGGTCCTTCGGCCGGGGGGAGCGGTGGCGCTGCTCTGGACCTCGGCCGGGCGCGAGCTCGAGGACCCCGCGCTGGGGCCCGCGCTCGATGCCGTGTACCGGGAGCACGCCCCCGAGCTCGCGGTGGATGCCGCGGGCCTCGCGCGAAGCGCCATCGACGGCGTGGGCGCGGCCCTCGCCGGAGACCCGATGTTCGAGGGCTGCGTGGAGCGGCGGTTCGTCCAGCCGCTCCACTTCGCGGCGGAGGCGTTCGTCGCGCTGCTGGGGACCTATTCGGATCACGCGGTGCTCCCGGCGCCGGTGCGCGCCGGGCTCTTCGGGGCGGTGCGGCGGCTCATCGAGGAGCGGTTTGGCGGGGCCGTGGTGCGAAACGCCGAGACTCGCATGTTCTGCGCCCGGCGCACCATGTCCACCTTTTCCCGAGCGGGCAGAGTGTAACGCGAACCGGGCTGCCAGCCGCGACCAAGCCCCGGCCGGTCGTCACCGTCGAGGCCGGGCCGCCGGTCAGCGCTTCGGCTTCGGGAGCGCGGGGCTCTTGCCTCCTGCCTCGAGAGACAGCTCATCGCGGCGACGAACTGCTCCGGCCGTTCGGGCGTGATGAGGAGCGGCCAGCCCTGCCGCATCTCCACGAGGACGAACTGGTCCGTCCTCGAGACGTAGGAGTAGTCGAGCCAGCCGCCGCGCGAGGTGTACAGCCTGTCATAGCGCGTGGCCCCGATCGGGCCGAGCCAGTTGCGGAAGGTCATGCCGAACTCCGCCCGGAACTCCTTCGCGCCGAGGATCCGGGCCCACACGATCTCCGCCCGCGGGATGACCCGCCGCCGCAGAGGCCACACGATGCGCAGCGTCTCGCGATCGATCTCGAACCGGGTCGGCCGGCTCCAGAGCCAGATCTGTACGCAATGCACGGCCAGGATCGCGCCTGCGGTCGCCGCGAGGACCACACCCCTCGCGCCCAGAGCGAACAGGAGACACGGGACCGACAAGAAGATCAGGGTGAGCACCCACATGCGGACCGACAGCTTTGCCGGCGTGTACGTCTCCGAGTTGGCCATGGTGCGGCTACCCTACCGCAACGCCCGACGGACGGCAGGCGATGCGGCCCTCCGCGGCGGTGTGCCCGACTCCATGCGGTGCTCATCCGCCGGAGGGGCGTGGGTCTTGGTCCGCTCTGCTTCCCTCAGTAGTGCCAGGGGTACTTCGACCAATCCGGCGGCCGCTTCTCGAGGAAGGAGTCGCGGCCCTCCCGCGCCTCGTCCGTCATGTAGGCGAGCCGCGTCGCCTCGCCCGCGAACACCTGCTGCCCGACGAGGCCGTCGTCCAGAGCGTTGAAGGCAAACTTGAGCATGCGCTGGGCCGTCGGGCTCTTCCCGCAGATCTTCTTCGCCCACGCGAGCGCCTCGCGCTCGAGCTCCGCGTGCGGCACGACCTTGTTCACCATGCCCATCCGGCACGCGTCCTCGGCGCTGTACTCGTCGCCGAGGAAGAAGATCTCGCGCGCGAACTTCTGGCCCACCTGCCGCGCGAGGTACGCGGAGCCGAACCCGCCGTCGAAGCTCGCGACGTCCGCGTCCGTCTGCTTGAACCGCGCGTGCTCGCGGCTCGCGAGCGTCAGGTCCGCGACGACGTGGAGGCTGTGCCCGCCGCCCGCCGCCCACCCGGGGACGGCGCAGATCACGACCTTCGGCATGAAGCGGATGAGCCGCTGCACCTCGAGGATGTGCAGCCTCCCGGTGCGCGCCGGGTCAATCGTCGCGGCCGTCTCGCCCTCGGCGTACTTGTACCCGTCCTTGCCGCGGATGCGCTGGTCGCCGCCCGAGCAGAACGCCCAGCCGCCGTCCTTCGGCGAAGGGCCGTTGCCGGTCAGGATCACGCAGCCCACGTCCGAGCTCATGCGCGCGTGGTCGAGCGCGCGGTACAGCTCGTCGACCGTCTGCGGCCGGAACGCGTTGCGCACCTCGGGGCGGTGGAACGCGACGCGCACGGCGCCGGTGTCGACGGCGCGGTGGTAGGTGATGTCGGTGAAGTCGAAGCCGGCGACCGGCTTCCACGCGGCGGGGTCGAAGATCTCGGAGACCATGCGCGTGCTTCTACCTCGTCTCCGGCGCGCTCGGCCGTGGTTTTCTTGGAGGCGCTCCCGTCCACGCTGGTAACTGGAGCCTCCACTCCCCAGAGAGCCGTCAGTACGTGATGACGGGCGTGGAGCAGCCGATCCCGAAGTAGTCGATCCCGTCACCCGCGCGCAGGTGGTTCTCGGTCGCGACCTCTCCCGCCGGACACGGCGTATCGGGGAACGGGCTGCCCCCCATGTCACCGACGCCGGGCACCGACTTCACGGATCCGATCGTCACGACGTAGCTCCCCGGCGAGCCCGTGATCGAGAGGGGCGCACAGTCGAGGCTCAGGAAATCGAGGAGCGCGCCGCTGCGCCCGCTGAACCCGACGACGACCTGGTTCGCGGGGCACGCGAGGGTCCACAAGACGCCGTCGCCCACGGCGCCCTCGAGAGGCGTGAGCCCACCTGTCGCGATCGTGATCGTGTACGGTCCGGTGCCGCTGATCGTTGGAATGCCGCACTGCGCTTGCAGTTGTCCGTGGTACCCGTTCGGGTGCAGGTACCCCTGGTAACCGATCACGACCTGGCCAGCCGGGCACGGATCTTCGTGCACCGTGCCTCCTGTCGAGTTTCCGTATTGCGCCGTGTAGTCGAGCCCCGTGAACGTGATGCCGAGCGGCGAGCAGTTGGCGTCACATGCGCCCGCGTCGATTCCGGTCTGCCCGCCGGTGCCGCTCTGGCCGCCGGTGCCGCTCTGGCCGCCGGTGCCGCTCTGGCCGCCGGTGCCGCTCTGCCCGCCGGTGCCGCTCTGGCCGCCGGTGCTGGTCTGGCCGCCGGTGCTGGTCTGCCCGCCGGCGCCGGTCTGCCCGCCGTGTCCGCTCGAACCACCATGGCCGCCCTGTCCGCTGCTCGTCGACGCAGTGCTGGTGCTGCCGTGCGCAGTCGTCGCGCTGGTCGCCCCGCCACCCGATGCGGAGATGAGCGCGGTACCGCTCGCGCAGCTTGCGCCCGCCGCCGCGCACACGAGCGCTATCGCACCGAGCCCAGTGGCGAAGAGAAGTCTCATTCGACCATCGTACGCCGATGGGATGGCGACAACAACGTCGCGGCCGCGCTCGCGCGCGGCCGCTCTACCACGACCGCTGCGCTAGAAGCCGAACGCGGCGCGGACGTCCGTCGTGGAGCCGGAGGGGCACGCCGCGCCGGTCCCCGGCTGCTTCCCCGACGCGCACCCGAGGTACGTCGAGATCCCGAGCGCGTTCTCCCAGGAGCGGAGGACGGCGAAGTGGTTCATCGTCATCGAAGGGGCCGTCCCCGCCTTGATGTAGGGCGAGATGAAGACGTTGGGGATCGGCCCGCCGAAGGTGGTCGTCTCCTGCTCGTCCCAGAGGATGAACACGGCGACCTCGCCCCGGAGGTACGCCTGCGACTGGAAGATGAGCGGCATGTAGGTGAAGAGCCAGTTGTCCGCCTGCGTCACCGTGCCGTCGTGCATGTCGTTGAGCAGGTTCGGCGAGATGAACGTGATCTGCGCGAGCGTGTCGTTCGCGAGATCCTGGGTGAACGCGTTGTTCGGCGCGGTGCACGCCTTGTTCGCGGTCGCCGCGCTGCAGGTCACGGCAGCGATCGGGAGGTCGTTCGCCGAGCAGTTCGTGAGCTTCGTGTAGTACGCCGCCGGGTTGTGCTTGGCCCCGTACTCGCCGCTCGAGGTCTGGCCGCACGCAGACGGCATGCTCTCCATGTACGACCGCCACGAGGTGACCTGCTCGAAGATCGAGGTCGTCGAGAGGGTATGGGACGTCGGGTCGCCGTCGTCGGTGATGCAGCCCGTCCCCGTCTGATCGAGGCCGGTGTCGCAGTTCGATCCCGACGTGAGCGCGAGGTAGTGCGGGCACGAGACCAGGTTGTCTGCGAAGGTGTTGTCGTCGTAGGCGCTCGCGTACCCGCACTTGGCCGCCAGCGAGTTCAGGTAAGGCGCCGACGAGTTGCCGTTGACGTCGCTGGCGTCCTTGTTCTCCTCCAGGATGACGATGAGGTGCTTCAGCGTCGCGGGGGCCGCGCGCGGCGTGCCCGTCGAGTTGCAGATCGTCCCGGCGGGGAACGTGGTCCCCCCGCTGCTGCTGCTCGTGCTGGCGCTGCTGGTGGACGTGCTCCCGCCGCCGCTCGTGCTGGACGTGCTCGCGCCGCTGCTGCTGCTCCCGCCGCCGCTGGTGGTGCTGGACGTGCTCGCGCCGCTGCCGCTGGTGGTGGACTTGCTGCTGCCGCTGGAGGAGGTGCTCTCGCTGCCCCCGGATCCGCTCGAGGAGGCGCTCGACCCGTTCCCGCCGCAGGCGATGAAGGAGCTTGCGACCACGGGGATCGACACGAGACAGGCAGCCATGGAAAGCGATTGGAGCTTCATGAGACCCACCTTGTAGGACAAGGCCGCGCCATGCAGCAAGCAGGCCGGTGAGATCCGCCACGGCCGCAGATCTGCAGGCGGCTGCGCCAGTTCCTACGCCAGCGCCGCCTTCACCACCTTCGCGCTCCCTGCGCCGTCGGTGCTGAACTTGTCGCTGATCTGCTGCGCGATCACCGATGGATCGACGCCGACCGCGGTGGCGACCGTCATCCCGAACGACGCGAGCGTATCGATGGGCAGGATGTCGCCGCCGCCCGTGCCGAGCCCAGTCTTGGAGTCGATCGCCAGCGCGCCGAAGTCGCCGCCGTACGCCGCGATGAGCGGGCCCACCCCCCCGACGACGCCGCCGCGGAACGGCTTGCCGATGGCGAACGAGACCTGGTGGTTCGGGTTGTGCTCGCGGCCGTCGGTGCTGGTCGGGCCCAGCGTCCTGCCGAAGACGTTCAGCGAGATGAAGCTCACCGCGTCGGCGAGCTTGGCCGACCTCAGCTTCTCGAGCAGGGTGCCGAGCGCCGCCATCCCGGAGATGGTCGCCCTGCCCTCGGCCGCGAGGCCGGGGTCGTAGTGGTTGTCGCCCCCGAACTCGATGCGGATGGCGACGACGGGCGACACCCTCATCTGGATGAGCGCGATCGCCGCGGTGATCTGCGAGTCGATGGTGTTGTCCTTGATGCTCGCGAGCGAGCCGAGCAGGCTCTGGCTGATGCTCCTCGCCTGGGCCTCCGACGTGACCATCTCGTCGATGAACCGGCGCTGCGCCGGGCTCGCCCCGCTCCGGTAGAGATCGTAGAGCTGGTTCAGCGTGTCGTCGCGCAGCGATTGAAGCGCGGTGAGGGGCCCCTTGGGGTCGGCGAGCGTCGCCTGGAGTGCGAGCGGCGGGATGGTGGGGAGCGCGGCGCCCTGATAGGTGAGCCCCTCGAGCGGGCTGCTGGCCCCGACGCTGATGGGCTGTTGCTGGATGGTCTGGAGGCAGGGCGCGAGGTTCCTGGCGAGGAACGAGGGGAACATCTCGGCGGGGCTGATCGCGCCCATCAGGCGGAGGACGTCCGGCTCCTTGGGGTGCACGGGCGTGTTCGTCATCATGTGCCAGACGCTCGTCCGGTCGCCCGGCAGGTCGGCCGCCGCCCACGGCTTCGCGGCGGTGTAGCGCTTGCCCCCGAGCGCGATCTGGGTGGGCTCCATGCCCGACACCGGGCAATGGTAGACATCCGGCACGCCGTAGGTCCCCGGCGCGCTGGCGTTGATGGGGTCGCCGAACGAGCTCGAAGCTCAGGATGACGAACTGCGGGCTCGCGCTGGGCGTGCAGCGCCCCGTGGCCATCGCGCGCCGCGGGTTCAGGAGGAAGGAGGCGGGGAGGCCCGTGGCGAGGGCCCGCAGGCCGACGGCGCCCGCCCCGAAGAGCGCGGAGACCAGCAGGTTTCGTCGAGAGGAGTTCATGGCCATTTTCACATCCCGACGCCGATGAACGACGGCGAGAGGCAGGCAGTGGTGAAGGTCGACTTGAGCGCCGCGCTCGCGCCGTGGCCCTTCGAGACCGCGGCGTGGAAGTGCGACGAGAGGAGCGCGGCGGCGGGCGCGGCGCGCTCGTCCGAGGGTGTCAATCCCATGATCGTCGCGACGAAGTCCGCGATCGCGGGGTCCGGCTCGGCGCTGGACCAGCGCTTCGCCTTCGGCGTGGCCGGGTCGCCGGGAGCGTCGATGACGAGGTCGGCGACCGCCTCGCAGATGTGCTCGAGCCCGGCGCGGTAGAAGAGCGTCGGCGCGTTGGGGAGGACCGGGGCGGCGGCGCCGCGGCCGTAGCCGTCCGACGGCAGCCCGGCGACGATCTCCGAGATGGTCGTCGTCGGCGCCGTCGCTTCGAGCCCGCAGACGTCGACGAGCCCGAGGCGGGCGTCGAGCGCCGCGCAGAGGTGGTCCCGCCGCACGACGGGGACGACCACCCCGCTGGCCCGGGTCATGGTCTCGCTCGCGTTGGTGGTGAGGGGCGAGGAGAACAGCTCCCGCACGAGCGTGCTCCACGAGAGGTTCGACGCCTCGAAGGCGCCGACGATGCGCTGGAACTCCGGATCGTCGTGGAGGCACGGGGCCGAGCTCGCGTACGTGCAGAGCTTCTGCGCCCAGGCCTCGGGCATGGCCGGGTGGGTGGCGAGGACCCTGGCGAAGTCGTCGATGCTCTCCACGTGCTGGACGACGCCCTGGAATGCGAAGAGCCCCTTCCGCGCCATCTGTGAGCGGTTGAACTGCTTGTAATAGGAGTACGTGTACGTGCTCGAGAGGATGGCGCGGGTCGGGTCGAGCGTCCTGTGGCAGCCGAAGCAGGCGGTGTGCGGCTGGGCGTGCGCCGCGTCGAGGTCGGGGGTGGCGGGGGGGTCGGTCTCGTCCGTCCCGTCCACGCCCATCCCGGTCGCCACGATGAGGGACTGGTTGACGGTCGCCCGCATCTGGTTGCTCGTGTTGGTGGGCCAGTTGGCGAAGAACGCCGGCGTGCTGAAGAAGCCCAGCCGCGGCGTGTCGAGGACCAGCTCGTTCGCCTTGCGCAGCGCCTCCACGTCGTAGAAGCGCGTGATCTGCTCGCCCTCCTCGGGCGGGCGGATCGTGACCATCCTCCACGCCTGGAAGTCGTCGTCCGAGAACGCGACGCCCGCGTTGGTCCAGCGCACGCCGCAGTGCGTCCCGTCCGGCGCGTAGTGGTCGTAGAAGCAGCCGTAGAGGAGGAAGTGCAGGGCGATCGAGCTGGGCCCATAGACGACCGGATCGATGTGGGCGCAGACGGGGATGTTGTACGCGTACGACGCGATGTTCGCGTTGTACCAGCGCATGTAATTCGAGCTGTCCGGGTCCGCCGCCTCGGCCAGCGTGATGCCGCTGAAGCCCGCCGTCCCTTGCTGGATGGTGGTCGCCCGCGGGTTGTACGCGGCGAATTTGTCCGTGATATTTCCCTGATCGTCGACATGGTACGTGTCGAGCAGGGCGTAGAGCTCCATCAGGGGCGGCGTCATCATGTACCGCTTCGTGGTCATCGCCTCGTTCAGCGGCCTACCCTCTGCGATGAGCGCGAGCACCGTCCGCGCGAAGCTCTCCTCCGCGTTCTCGACCAGCCTGGGCATCGCCATGCCCTCCATGCCGTAGGGCGGCATCATGTCGACGAACGAGGCGACGGTGATCTGCGTCTGCTGGAAGGCGAGCTCGAAGAAGCGCTGCATCTTCTGCGTGTACTCGGGCGTCGCCATCCAGCCGTCGATGAGCGAGGCGAGCTGCTTCGGGTCGGCCGTGACCTTCCGGATCTCGTCGTCCGTGGGGGGGAGCCCGACGAGGAGGTTCTTCACCTTCGCGACGTAGACCCTGGGCGGGTCCGCCTGGAACGCGCTCGTCCCCGCGTCGGGGCTGGCCGGGGTGTGATCGCAGCTCGCGATCACGGCGGCGCCCAGCGCGAGGGCGAGGACTGGAAGCAAAGGGACAGGCTTTCTTGCCATGGCGTCGAAGCGAAGCGCGCGCCTCCGCGCGCTTCGCGCGTAGCGTAAGGTAGCGCCGCGCTGCGCCGCTGGAAACTCTCTCGGGTGACGCACGGCGCCCCACGCGAGCCACCCGACCGCGGTTGACCCACGTGGCGTGCGGGCTCACCATGCGCGCGAGATCAACGCCGGATGTCTCGCATCCTTCCGCCCATCTCCCGCCGTCAGGCGGTGAAAGCCGTCGGGGCGACCCTCGCCGCCGCGCCCCTCGCGCACCTCCTCGCGTGCAGCAGCAACGGCGCCCACGAAGCCGCCGGCGCGGGCGGCGCAGGCGGAGCGGGCGGCGCGGGCACCAAGGTCGCGCACTGCACGCTGACCCCGGAGCTGACCTACGCGCCGACGTGGCGCGATCTCGGCCTGCTGCGCGCGGACATCCGCGAGGGCCTGGCGGGCGCGAAGCTCGTCCTCACGATGACCGTGCTCGACTCGCGCACCTGCGCGCCGATCGCCGGCGCCGCGGTGGACGTCTGGAACACGCGCCCGACCGGCCAGTATTCGTCGGGCAAGGCGCCCCTCGGGGCGTCGAGCACCTACCTCCGCGGCGTGCAGATGACGGACGCGGAGGGCGTGGCCGTCATGACGACGCTCTACCCGGGCTGGTACAAGAGCCGGTCGCAACACGTGCACGTGAAGGTGCACGTCGGCGGGTCGGCGGGGGGCGGCCACTACACCGACGGCGCCGCGGGCCACGTCTGCTACGTGGGCCAGCTCTTCTTCCCGCAGGCGTACAACGACGAGGTTCGCGCGCTCTCGCCTTACACGTCGAACACTATCCCGTACGTCGTCAATACGAAGGACTTCTACTTCCCGCGCATCGAGGGCGAAAAGCCCGTCTTCGCGGTGGAGAAGGACGGGGTGGGCGGCTACCGGGCCGCGCTGACGCTGGTGGTCGATCCCACCTCGACGCCGAGCTGCCGGCGCCAAGGACGCGGGCGCCAAGGACGCCGCGCCGGACGGGGCGGAGGCCCCGGACGCATCCGACGACGACGGGTCGGCGGACGCGTCCGACGACGGCGGGTAGCCTGCGGGGCCTACCGCGCCGGAGGGGGGTTCTTCGACGAGCGCACCGGGCCCACGCGCGCGAGCCTCTCCTCCACCATCAGGTCGGCGACGCGGTACGAGGGCGTCCCCGTCTTCCTGCTGCGCTCGGCGATCTCGTAGATCGTGTCGTAGATCCGGAGCGTCCGCGCGCGCGCGGCGACGGCGTCGTACCCTGCCACCTCGGCGGCGACGTTGATCAGCCCGCCCGCGTTGATGGCATAGTCGGGCGCGTACAGGATGCCGCGCGCGTTGAGGTCGTCGCCGTGGCGGGGCTCGGCGAGCTGGTTGTTGGCGGCGCCGGCGACGATCGCGGCCCGGATGTGCGGGATGGACTGGTCGTTGAGCGCGGAGCCGAGCGCGCAGGGCGCGAGCACGTCGCACGCGATGGCGAAGATCTTGTCGAGCGGGACGATCGTCGCCCCGTGCTCGCGCTGCGCGCGCTCGGCCTTGAGCGGGTCGACGTCGGCGACGGAGAGCTTGGCCCCGGCCGCCGCGAGCTCCTTGCACAGGTGATAGCCCACGTGCCCGACGCCCTGCACGGCGACGTGGATGCCCTCGAGCGAGGAGCGCCCGAGCCGCAGCTCGACGCAGGCCTCGATGCCGCGGCGCACGCCGAGCGCCGTGAAGGGGGAGGGATTGCCGGAGCCGCCGTGGCTCGGGTCCACGCCCGTGACGTGACGGGTGACGGACCGGATGATCTCCATGTCCTCGAGGCCCGTGCCCGAGTCCTCGGCCGTGATGTAGTGGCCGCCGAGGTCGTCGACGAAGCGGCCGAAGGCGAGGAAGAGGCCGGCGCGGTCGAAGTGGGCCGTCTCCGGGCGGATGAGCACGGACTTGCCGCCGCCGTGCGGCAGGCCCGCGAGCGCCGCCTTGTACGTCATGCCGCGGGCGAGGCGGAGCGCGTCGATGAGGGCGTCCTGCTCCGTGGCATACGGGAGGAAGCGGCACCCGCCCAGCGCGGGGCCGAGGCGCGTGTCGTGGATGGCGACGATCGCGCGCAGCCCGCTCGCCGCGTCGCGCTCGAAGTGCACCTCGCCGTAGTCGTAGTCCTCCATCAGGCTGAACACGTTCAAGGCCCTGGCTCCTCTCTCTCCGTTCGTATTTTTCGTGTTCTACACCAGGACCCCGTCGGCGAGCGCGCGCGCCACCACGGCGTGGGTGGCGGTGTGCCCCGGGGCCGACGCGTGGACCCGGCCGAGCGGTGGGCCTCCGTGCAGCGCGAGGTCGCCCACGAGGTCGAGGAGCTTGTGGCGCGCCGGCTCGTCCGGCCCCGGCGGGCGGCAGCCGGGGACCACGCCCCCGCCCGCGTCGAAGACGATCACGCTCGCGAGGTCCACCTCCGCGGCGCGGCCCGCCGCGCGGAGGGCCTCGACCTCGTGCGCCCAGCCGAATGTGCGCGCCGGGGCGATGTGCTCGACGAACGAGGCGGCGTCGCCCTCCCACGACGCGCTCCCCGTGCCGACCGGGGGCGGGAAGTCGACCTCGACGCGGAGGCTGGCCCGGGGCCCCGTCGCGAAGCGGTACACCGACCTCCCGTGCTCGTAGACGGCGCAGCGCGTCACCCGCCGCGGGCGCCCCTCGGGCGCGTACAGCGGGACATCCAGCGCCTGGAGCGCCTCCGTGAAGCGGAGCGCCCCGCCGTCGAGGAGCGGGATCTCGTCGCCCTCCACCTCGACCCGGAGCTCACCCGCGACGCCGAGGCCCCCCACCGCCGCGAGGAGGTGCTCGATCAGGTCGACGCGGAGGCGGCCGTCGGGGGTGGCCACGGTGACGCCGCGGTCGGTGCGCACCGGTCGCAGCGCTTCGAGGCGGGCCTCGGCGCGCTGGGCGATCACGATCCCGTCCGACCCTCGCACACGGACGAGCCGAACGGCGGCGGGGCCGCCGCGGTGCAGCGCCTGCCCCTGGAGCAGGACGCTACTTGCCACCCTGCGGAGGGGCTGCCGGGGCTGCGGTGGGCGGCTGCGCCGGAGCCGCCGGGGCTGGGCCCGGAGCGGGGAGCGCCGAGGGCGCGGCGGTCGATCCCGGCACGGCCCCCTGCTGCTCGGAGCTGGGGATGATGTGCAGGTCCTTGAGGGTCACGTAGAAGATCAGCCCGAAGAGCATGGCCAGGCCGACGAGGTGGATTTGCGCCTCGACGCGCGCGTTGGCCCGCCTCCGGGTGGTCGCCTCGTACCCCAGGAACATGAGGCGCCCGCCGTCGAGCGCGGGGATGGGGAACAGGTTGAACGCGCCGAGGTAGGCGGAGAGCTGGCCCAGGAAGAAGACCAGCTCGATCCAGCCCATCTGTGCGTAGATCCCAGCCGCCTTGACGATCCCGACGGGCCCGGACAGGTCGCCTTGCACCTTGCCGGTGAGGAGCTGCCCGATCCCGACCAGGATGTCGCGCACCACGATCATCGGCATCTTCAGCGCGAGCACCCCCGCCTCCTTGGCGCCGACCGCCACCTTGTAGGGCGGAGCGCCGCTCGAGACGCCGATCTTGCCCTCGCCGTGCTCGGAGGCAGGCGTGACCTCGAGCGAGACGCGCGCGCCCCCGCGCTCGACCACCACGGGTAGGTGCGCGTTCGGGTGGGCGGCGATGACGTCCCGCATCTGATCCCACTCCTCTACCTTCTCGCCGCCGATCTCGACGATCTTGTCGCCGGACTTCATGCCGGCCGCGGCCGCCGGGCGGTCCGGGAGGACGTTCACTTCGGTCGTCATGACCATCCGCCCGCCGAAGAAGAAGCTGACGAAGAAGAGCACCGAGGCGAAGAGGTAGTTGGCCGCCGGGCCGGCGAAGATGGTCAGGATGCGCCCGACGACGCCGGCGTTCGCGTAGCTGCCCTTGTCGTTCTCGTCGATGTCCTCGAACGGGTTCATCCCGGCGATCTGCACGTACGCGAGGACCGGGATCATCCCCACCTGGTACACGGTCGGCCCGTGCCGCACGGGATCGTGCTTCCAGAGCCGCAGCCGGATGCTGGTCGGCGGCGGTGGTGAACCAGAAATATCCGTCCTTCGGGACGATCTTGAAGAACGTCGGGCCCGAAGCCGATCGAGAATTTCGTCACCCGCATCCCGAAGGCGCGCGCCACGAAGAAGTGCCCGCACTCGTGGACGACCATCAAGAGCGCGAGGCCAAGCCCCCCGAGCACGTAGAAGTACCAGCTCGCTTCCTTGGGCAGATGCATCTGGGTTTGTAGTCTAACCGGCGCCCAGGCACTTGGCACGGGGGAGCCTCGCCCTGGACGGCGCCCCCAGACCCCGGCCGGCGGCGCTCCCCCGACTCAGGGCGCGTGGGAACGGGCCCTGGTTGGGCTAGGGTACCCCCGCCATGGACACGACGACCGAGACGCCCGCGCCCCCCGCCTCCCCTTCCGCGCCGGAGCGCAGGGACGAGGACGGCCTCCCGCTCGATCGCGAACCGACGATCGACGATGTCCGCGGCGGCGCCAACCACTTCAAGTTCGCGATCGGCTGCACCGCGGCGGTGGCGGTGCTGCTCCTCGCGTTCTGGGTGCTGCGGATCGCGCTCGCGCGGTGACGCGCGTGGGCGACACACCGCGTCATCGCGGTGGGCCGTCCGCCGGCGGGTCAGTTCATGTCGATCGCGTGCCGCTTGAGCGCCATGAGATCGCAGACCTCGAGGGCGCGCTCGTGCGTCGCCGTGAGCACGACGAGGGGCGCGCGGCCGGCGTCGAGCGCCTCCTTCCACCGGGAGGCGCAGAGGCACCAGCGGTCCCCGGGCTTGAGGCCGGGGAAGCCGTGCTCCGGCACCGGGGTGGAGAGATCGTTGCCGCGCGCCTTCGAGAAGGCGAGGAACTCGGCCGTCATCACCGTGCAGACGGTGTGCGATCCGACGTCCTCGCTGCCGGTCTCGCAGCAGCCGGTGCGGAAGAACCCCGTCATCGGGCGCTTGGAGCAGTCGGCGAGCGGGCCGCCGAGGACATTGCGTGAGGGAGCTTTCATGGCGCCTTTCGGCCGCCGTATATCACGGTGAGCAGGGGCGAGGGGAGCGCGGCGCTCCGGGAAGGCCTGGAAGGGCGGGGTGCTGCCGTGATACTCCCGATGGTGCGCGTGTCCGACTCCAACCCCAGCCTCCCGGCGACGGTCTCCGTACCCCGCAAGCAGCGGCCCGGCGGTGGCGTCGCCCGGCTCGTGGTCACGCAGGGCCCGAGCTCCGGCAAGTCGCTCCTGCTCACGCGTGCCCGGGCGACCGTGGGCCGCCACCCCACGAACGACCTCGTGCTGGACGATCCGCGCGTCTCGGCGGCGCACCTCGAGCTCGAGCGGCGGGAGGAGGGGCGCCTGCTCGTGCGCGATCTCGGCACGACGAACGGCACCTTCCTCGGCCCGCACCGGCTGCTCGAGGCCGAGCTCGGCCCCGGCGCGCTCCTCCGGCTGGGGGAGGCTCCATCCGCCTCGAGCTCGACGACCGGGCCGAGCCCGAGAAGGGCAGCGAGGCCGCCCGCTACGGCGGCCTCCTCGGCGCCTCGCCGGAGATGCGCGAGCTCTTCGCCACGCTCGACCGCATCGCGCCGACGCCCCTCACCGTCCTCGCGCAGGGCGAGACCGGGACCGGGAAGGAGGAGCTGGCCCGCGCCATCCACGCCTGCTCCCCGCGCGCCACCGGCCCCCTCGTCGTCCTCGACGCCGCCAACATCCCCGCGACCCTGGCGGAGAGCGTGCTCTTCGGTCACGAGCGCGGCGCGTTCACCGGCGCGGACGCCCGCCACGTCGGCGCCTTCGAGCGCGCCCACGGCGGCACCCTCTTCCTCGACGAGGTGGGCGAGCTCGCGCTCGACCTCCAGCCCAAGCTGCTCCGCGTGCTGGAGACGCGCTCGCTCACGCGCGTCGGCGGCACCGAGACGATCCCGATCGACATCCGCCTCGTCGCCGCCACGCACCGCGACCTCCGCGCCGAGATCGACGCCCGCCGCTTCCGGGAGGACCTCTTCTACCGCCTCGCGGAGGCGCGCGTCTTCCTCCCCCCTGCGCGCACGGCCCGCAGACATCCCCCTGCTCGCGCGGCACTTCCTCGACGAGCTGGGCACGCCCGAGCGCCCCCTCTCGATGACGCCGGAGGCGATCGAGAGCCTGACGCGCCGCCGCTGGCCGGGCAACGTGCGCGAGCTGCGCAACGTCCTCGCCCGCGCCGCCGCCCTCTGCGTCGACGGCGATGATCACCGAGGCCGACCTCGCCGGCGAGGGCTTCGGCTTCCGCGGCAGCGTCGCCGAGCGCGAGCCGCTCGACCTGGCCGGCACCTTCGCCGAGGCCAAGGGCCGCGCGGTGGAGCGGTTCGAGGCGGCGTACCTGGAGGCGCTGCTCCGCCGCTGCGGGGGCAACCTCTCGAAGGCGTCGCGCCAGGCGGACATCGCCCGCAACCACCTGCGCGCCCTGCTGAAGAAGCGCGGGCTCTACGACCCGGGCGACACCTGAGCGGAAACCCCGCCTCATGGGAGCTAACCGCCGAACCGCGACCGCGAGGGAGCGGGTGCCAGCTGGCAATACGGTCCACAGGCCCTTGCACGTCGAAACGCCTCGCATGCAAGGGCCTGGCACCCGCTCCCTCGCGGTCGCGGTTCGGTAGAGAGCCCGAACGCACGCGGGCAGCTACGCCGTTCTTCCGCTCGCTTGCTCCACGAACCGCCGGGCCTCGTCCAGCAGCTTGTCCGGGTCGTTGAGCGCCGGGTCGTCGATGACCACCTCCACGAGGTGGGCCAGGATCTCGCCCACGATGCGGCCCGGCGCGAGGTCGAGCCTGCGCATCAGCGTGTGGCCGTCGAGGGCGAGGTCCTTGGCGGAGAACGCGGCGCCCTTGGCGAGCACGTCGTCGACGCGCTCGCGCAGGCGCTGGATGGAGGCGATGTCGGCGGCGGTGTCCTTGCCCTTGCCCAGCGCGTCGGCGACGCCGAGGTCGTAGAGGTCGGGCGCGAGCTCGGGGGTGATGCGCCGGATCCAGCGGCGCACGGCGGCGTCGGTCCAGTCGTCCGAGTAGCAGATGAGGTGGTGCCGGACGAGCGCCGTGATGCGCGCCCGCTCGTCGTTGGAGAAGCGCAGGCGGGCGAGGATGGGCTCGGCCATCTCCGCGCCGAGCCGCTCGTGCTCGTAGAACGTGTAGTCGCTGGTCTTGTCCGAGAAGGCGCGCGTGCGCGGCTTGGCGATGTCGTGGAAGAGCGCGGCGACGCGCAGGATGGGCTCCGGCCGGCAAGCGTCGAGGCAGGCCATGGCGTGGCCCCAGACGTCGTACGAGTGCCACTTGTTCTGCTCGCAGCCGACGGACTCGCAGAGCTCGGGGCACGTGACGCCGAGGATGCCCGTCCGCCGCATGGCCTCGAAGGCCACGCTCGGCCGCGAGGCCCGCATCGCCTTGAGCCACTCGTCGCGCACGCGCTCGGCGCTCACACGCCGGAACGTGTCGAGCGAGCGGGCCGTGCCCATGGCCCGCTCGGTGTCGGGGTCGATGGTGTGCTCCAGCGTGGCGGAGAAGCGCGCGGCGCGGAGGACGCGCAGGCCGTCCTCCCCGAAGCGGGCCTCGGGATCTCCCACGGCGCGCAGGACGCGGGCCTCGAGGTCCTTCCGGCCGGAGAAGGGGTCGATGAGGTGGCCGTCCACCGGGTCGATGGCCATGGCGTTGACGGTGAAGTCGCGGCGGGCGAGGTCGGCCGTGATGTCGTCCACGAACTCAACCTTGTCCGGGCGGCGGCCGTCGGTGTACGCCCCTTCACCGCGGAGCGTGGTCACCTCGTAGTGCACGCCCTTGCGCACGACGGTCACGGTGCCGTGCTGGATCCCGGTGGGGATCACCTTCCGGAACATGGCGATGACGTCGTCCGGCCGCGCGTCGGTGGCGACGTCCCAGTCCTTCGCGGGCTGCCCGCGCATGAGGTCGCGCACGCAGCCGCCGACAATCCATCCGCGCTTCCCCTTCTCCCGCAGGCGGCGGCAGATGCCGAGGACGTCCTCCGGGACCTGGGCGATGAGGGGGGCGATGTCGTGGGACATGGGTGTGGAGGCTTATAGCGCGGATGGCCGTGGTCGGGTGACGGCCTCCCCCCGTTGTGCTACCCCGCCGGCCGTGCGCAAGCTCCCTGCCTCCCTCGCGATCGCCGCCGCGACATCCGTGCTGGCGATCGCAGCGCCCGCCCTGGCGGACGCGTCCGCGTGGGTCTTCGTCGGCGGTGGAGCGCTCGGCTGGACCCAGGCGGAGAGCCCGGTGTACACCCCGAGCGGCACGATGGTGATCGACGTGGGCGCCGGCACCGACCCGCGCGCGAGGTTCATCTTCGGCGGCCTGTTCCGGATCCAGCCCATCATCCAGCAAGGGACGGATCTGTCGCTCCTCGCCCGCTTCTGCAACCGCGGCTTCCAGGCCGGGGACTGGGGCTTCGCCGTCGACGCGGGCGGTTTCGTGCGCACCTGGGGCGTCCTGACGGCCGGGTTCTCGGGCAGCGTGTCGCTCGGCCTGCCGCTGGGCTTCCAGCTCACGGGGCTGACGGAGATCGGGGCCGACAGGGCGTACTCGTTCGGCGTGGTCGCGGGCATCGACGTGCTCCGGCTCACGCTGTACCGGCAGGTCCTGCGCAACTGGTGGAACAACCCGTCGCCCGACTGGGAGAAGTCGAAGACGGCGGAGGCCGGCGCGCCGCTGATCCGGTTCTGAACGCCTGCCCAGCTCGATCCTCAGACCCAGCACCTGCCCGCCGCGAAGAGCTGTTCGCGGGTCAAGGCGTGGCGGTCACGCCGGCGGCGTGTCCGGGATCGAGCGAACGAGCTGCCGGAATGCCTCGTCCTGAGGCAAGGGGCAGATGTCGGCGTCCTTGAGCTCCGCCTCGCGGACCTTGGTTCCTCCGAGGGCGATGGCGCGGGTCAAGAGGTCGTGCGCTCGGTCCTCGTGACCGAGGAGGAAGGCGACGTAGGCAGCGTTGCCCAACACCAAGGGCGCCGCGGGCTCGCGTTCGAGCGCAGCTTGGAGCTTCACCTCCGCTTCCTCCAGCAAGGCATGCGCACATGCTCCATCGCCGCCTTGCCAAATCTGTTTTGCCAGACAGAGGCGGGCGAAGCCTGCCGCGTTGAGGGCGTCTGGCAGGAGTGTCTTTGCCTCAGCGTCCGTCGCGGCAGCGAGTTGGTCATACGCCTGGTCAGCGCTGGCGACCGCTTCACCATTACGTGCGACGCGCCCGAGGAACGACTCCTAGCCACGAGCAGCCCGTAGAAATTCTTGCGGAGAGCTGCATCCATGGAGGCGGGAAAGCGGACAAGGAGATCGTTCAGGATCGCCAGCGCTTCCTCGAAGCGCTCCGCGGCCGCGAACTCGCGTACGTCAGCAATGAGCGCATGCGCGACCATGTTCTGCACAAATGGGGCGGATTCTTCGCAAAAACGTCGGACGAGATCCGCGCGCGCGGCCCTCGCCTCGTCGGGGCGCCCCATCCGGCTCAAATATAGGCTCTTCAGTTGAAGGACGCCCGCGACAGGCGTGGCGAGGAGCGGTGAGCGCACGTTGCCAACACGGGCCAGCACCGTGTCGAGCACTGCCAATGCGTCATCCATGCGACCGAGCGACTCGAGCGCACCGCTCTTCAGGCTCAATGCGAGGGCCAAATATTGCAGAATCTCTGGGTCGCGGTCATCCGGAAACTGGCGGAGCATCTCATCACATTTAGCAATGACCTCCGGGTATTTTCCCTGCTGCGCGACAGTGGCAATATTTCCACTCCATGCGAGGGCGACCACTTGGCGACGTCCGGCATCATCGGAGTTTCCATAATCTCGAACAATCGCGTCACGAATAGCCGTAGCCGCAGCGACGTCACCCAGCCTCGCCAGCGAGGAAGCCTTGTTCCCCATCGCATCGAGAACCTGGCTCTGTACGGTCGGTTCAGGCGAATCGTGAAATAGACCGAGCAGCCGATCATAAACCGCAATGGCGTCGGCGTCCTTGTTTTGATCGCGTAGAACGGTGCCCTTGGCGAAGAGTGCCCGAGAAAGCGCCTCCGCCGCGTGAGCATCCGTGCGCCCCTCGAAGCTCGCGATGAGCCGGTCGTACACGGTCAAGGCATCGTCTTGGCGCCCAAGGTTCGCGAGAGCATGCCCAAGGTTATAGGCTGCTTGGTCGACGATCGCACGCCGAGGCTCGTCCTTGCCGTCCCCGAGCAGACGAATGATCTCCTCGTAGACATTGATCGCTTCTTCGAACCTGTATAGATCGATCAACGCTTGAGCCTTCGCAGCAAGAGCGCTCGCCATTACCATATCCCAATTGGGCAAACCCTGCACTTGAATCGCCCTGAGCCGAGCGACAATGTTGTCAAGCGCGCGCACCGCCTCTGAAGGTCGCCCTGCAAGGTTGCCTGCTTCGAGCAGCTTGATCAGCAGCTCCGGGAGAGGATCGCCCTGTGCTCCCGCTTTTTTCTCGGGCACCAGTCCGCGTTGCGCCTCCAAGACCCCAACGCATTCCAGGCAATCCGCCAGTCGGTCATACATCTGCGCCAACGAACCGGCTTCCCGAACAGGTTGCTCCTCGACCGCGATCCGCTCGCCGTATGCATAATATCCGCGGTGCGGAACCCTCACCGTGTCGAAATACGCCTCCAAGTCGCACTCCGCGACGCCGTAGGCCGCGCCCGCCAGCTTCTCGAAGCTTTCGCGTGCCCGCCGGATCCAGGTCCGCTTCTGTTCCTCCTCGCCCTCCTCCACCCGCGAAACCAGCGGAAAGATCCCAGCTTCCCGTGGCGCAGCAGCCTCCTTGCGGCCCTGCATGGCTTGCCAGCCAGCGTCGAGCGCGCCGACGAGGGACTGCTCGTTGGGGGAGAACACGAGCACCAGCTTGTCCGGGAGCGCCATCGTGCAGATGCTCCCGATGTCCGTAACGCCCGTGCGCGAGTCGACGAGGATCATGCCATACCGGCTGCCCAGCTCGTCCACGAGGGCGGGGAAGACCTCGGCCCAGTCGTCGTAGAATCCCTGCCAGTCGAAGGTGCGGACTAGATCGGCGTACGTCCCGTCGAACCGCGCCGCGGCGATGAAGTCGACGGGTACGGTGCGCAGCTTTCGGCTGTTCGGATCGTTCAACTGCACCGTGTAGACGTACCGGCCTGAGTCGATCTCCTCGGCGATCAGCGCCCGCAGCTTCGATGATGCGTCGGCGTCTCCAAGACCCCGTCCAGCAGGAAAGGCCGTGCGGAGCCGGTCGCGCAGTGCCGCAAAGAGGTTGAGCACACCGCTCTGCTCGGCGGTCGGCTCGTGCCGCCCGGGCTTGAGGAAGTAGCGGTGCAGTCCGGGCGCCTCGAAGTCGAAATCCAGGGCGAGGACGCGCTTGCCTCGCTGTGCTTCGAGGGCGGCGATGTTGGCGAGGGCCATGGAGCGGCCCACGCCTCCCTTGAAGGAGTAGAAGGTGACGACCTCGCCGCGAGGGCGCTCCGGCATCGAACCGGTCACGGCGACCAAGCCCAGGCGCGTGGCGTGTCGCCGGGAATGGCGAGGGAGGGTAGCTTGCGCCGCACCCTGGGTGCGCCGAGGAGCGCGCGCTCCTCGGGCGCTACCAGGTCCTTGATCGTGCGGCGTACCTCGTCAGCGTCCCCTTCATTTGCCATGCGCAGCCATTCCACGATCGCGGTTCGCCCCTCTGGCTGTTTCCACATCCCGAAGAGCAAAGCGCGCGGGCCGTGCGGCTGCGTCCTCGCCCGGCGAAGTAGCGCGGGGATCTCGCCAGCGGCGGCCCGGGGATCATGAAGCCGGAGACCCATGAACGCCCGCGGCTGCCAGGCGACGGGTGCGTCCCGCCACATGCGCAGCCAGAAGTCGCGAGCGTCCGCCGCGCCGGGGAGGGTGGCGAGGGCGCCGAGCGCCGCGCGGCCCAGAATCGCGTCGGGGTCTGCACGGAGCGTCGCGTCGTGGCGAGAGACCCACGCGCGGATCGGTGAAGCGCACCCCGCCAGCGAAAGCATGCCTGCGATCTCTAGAAGGCCCCGGGTCAGATCGCGTGCGCCCGAGCTCGCCGCGCTGGAGGCATCGCTGCGGAGGTACCCGGCGATGGTCTCGTCCAGCCGGTCACGGAAGCCCTCGTCCTCCTTCGCCAATGCCAGGAAGACGTCCGCCATGCCCTCGCCGCTTCGGTCGTCGGGGGCTGGGCCCTCTTCGTACGGGGCCGAGAGACGGCGCGTGAGGAAGCCGAGGAGCTCGACCCCGCGGGGGCCGCGCGGACGCGATCGAGCCAGACGAAAGCGCTCGGCGCCATCACCGTGGCGCACTCCCCGCGAGGTATGGCCGCGTGCTCCAAGGGAACGTCACGGGGCCCAGGACTTCCGCATCCATCTTTCCTGCCGCTGTAACGTCGCCGATGACTTCTGGCAAGGCTGCTCCGTCGTCTCGCATGTCGCGGGCGAGCCCCCATGGCTCATCGGAGCGGTGCTCCCGTTCAGGTCGGGCGCGCCAGTCGGGGTTCGTCCAGTAGCGTGGATCGACGTCGAAGAACGTTGGGATCACGAGGAGCGTGCCCGCCTGGCGGAGGGCCTCGAGCGGCACCTCGACCCGGACGACGCTGCCGTTGGCGGGATCCCAGGGGAGCCCGAGGCTGCGCGCCACTTCGTCCGGTCCTTTTGGGACCGTTCGGCTGCCCCAGTCGAACGTCAGCCAGCGAAAAGGGCGCCCCTGAAGGATGACGCGGATCCGGTCCCCCGGCAGAAGCGTCGCGCTGAGCTCGCCGGGAGCGCTCCCCTCGGCGAACGCAGACTCGGGCGCGAGGACGTACCCTCTACTGAACCACTGGGAGGCGACGTGGGTCACCCCGTTCGGCGGTAGGAGCGCGCGCTCATCCCCATCCATGACGCGCACGCGCGCCAGGGATTGCGCGCACTCAGCCAGAAGATCCGGACCGTCGAGGCCCGGCGTCGCGAGATCCACGGCGCGGATCACGGTTTCGACGAGGAAGAGCGCCTCGGCGCCGTACCACGCGTCCTGGCAGACGTTCCACGCGAACCAATGGGCCTTCTTCGCGTCACCACAGCGCCCGGCCCACGGCGCGTGGTCCATCGCTGAGTGAATGCGGCGAGCAATCGCTTCTGGAAGGTCGTCCAAACGCACTAGGTGAAGGAGATGCTAGACCTTTCACCCGCGTCAAGCCCCACATGCGGCGCTTACCTCCACGACGTCCTCGTTGCCTTCGCAGGCAAGCAGCGAAGCCGTGCCGCTCTGTGCGATGCCACTGCAACCGTCGCGGTCCATGCCCGTCGGGAAGGTCCGTTCAGCCTAGTCGCCGCCGCGCGAGCGCGTTCCCCCGGCGGAGCGCGCGCTCCCAGCAGCCTTCGCCCTCGCAGCCCTCGCGCAGCAGCACGTCGAGGACCCCGGCCGTGAACGCGTCGCCCGCGCCCATCGCGGCCCCCGCTCCCGCCACCGGCCGCGGCGCCGCCGTCACCTCGCCGAAGGGCCCGATCGCGCGCGCCGCGCGCGGCCCCGCCGTCACCACCAGCACCGCCTCCGCGCCCATCGCCGCGCGCAGCGCGCCCTCGGCGAGCCCCATCACGGCGAGATCCTCCTCGCTCACCTTCACCACGCCGGCCTCGGCAATCCACGCCGGCGCGCCTCCCCTGCCCCGCCACAGCCGCGGCCGCGCGTTCACGTCCACCACGACGAGCGCCCCTCGCCGCCGCCCCTCCGAGGCCGCTGCGCCGAAGCGCGCGGCCTGCTCGGGCGAGGGCGCGAGCCCGGTCAGGAGCAGCGCGCGGGCCCGCCACCCCGCCCCGAGCTCCGGCGCCTCGTCGCCCGCGCTCCGGTAGGCCACCACCCGCGCCCCCTCCCCCGCCGGCTCCGCGAAGCAGAGCCCCGTCCGAGGCGGCGCCCTCCGCACGAGCGCCGTGCTCACCCCGCGCGCCGACACGCGCGCCGCGAGGGCGTCGCCGAGCGCGTCGTCCCCGAGCACGGCGGCGAGGCCGGCCCTCCACCCGAGGCGCGCGAGCAGGAGCGCCACGTTCACGGCCGCGCCGCCGGGCCGGAAGCGGAGCGAGGCCGCGCGGGCGAGCGTCTGCCCGCGCGGGGGGGCGAGGTCCCAGAGCGCCTCGCCGGCGCAGAGGACGTCGAGATCGTCGAGCCGACCCTTGCCCATGGGGTGCGAGTGTCTCCGCTCTCGGGGCGCGAGACAACGAGCTGGCTTCGCCCGCGCGTGGGAGGCGCGGATCCTCCCACGCGCGGCGTGGAGCCTCCCGTGCGCAGCGCGGAGCCTCTCGTGCGCGGCGCGGAGCCTCCCGCGCGCGGCGCGGAGCCTCCCGTGCGCGGCGCAGAGCCTGCCGCGCACGGCGCGGAGCCCACCGTGCACGGCGCGGAGCCCGCCGTGCGCGACGTGGAGCCTCCCGTGCACGGCGCGGAGCCCACCGTGCGCGGCGTGGAGCCTCCCGTGCACGGCGCGGAGCCCGCCGCGCGGTGCGCGGACCCCGCCGTGCGGTGCGCGGACCCCGCCGTGCGGTGCGCGGACCCTGCCGTGCGGTGCGCAGAGCCCCTCGTGCGCGTCGTGGTCACGTCCGAAGGCCGCCCGCCCACGACCCAGCGCGTCACGAAACAAGAAAATCGACCGGTGCGCGTCCCGGATCGGCCCGACAAAGCGATGTATCCATTTGAGAGCTCGCACGAAGCGCCGGCACGGAGCCGGGCGGGAGGCGAGCGCGCAAGCAAGGAAACTGCCATGGGTACTCAATTCCGTTATCGAGCCGTGCTCGGCGTGAGCCGGCTCCAGATCCTGCCGCTCCTCGAGCGGACGCAGACGATGCACGACAAGATGGCGGCGGACCCGGTGACCTACGCGGCGCCGAACCCCCCGCTCACCACCTTCCTGACCCTGAACCAGAACGTCCGGCAGGCCCAGCTCGTGGTGCCGAGCCGGGCCATCGGGGCGGCCGCCGCGCGCAACGCGCAGCGCGACCTCCTCTTCACCGCGGCGGAGACCGAGCGCATGTACGTCCAGACGCTCGTCGACGCCGCCCCGGGGCGCGCCGTCACCCTGATCGAGAACGCCGGCCTCGTGGTCGCGCGCCTCCCGGTCCGGCAGAAGCCGCTGCTCTCGCTCGCCAACGGCCCGCAGCCGGGCACCGTCCTCTGCGACGCCAACGTCAGCCTCCTCCTGGCGACGGCAGGGTTCACGGCGCACCGGTTCCGCTGCATCAACTGGGCGTGCAGCATCGACGGGGGAAAGAGCTTCGTCTCGGCCCCGTCGACCCCGAACGGGAAGACGACCCTCGTCGGTCTCCCGTCGGTCACGGTCGTGGGCGTGAAGGTCAGCGTGAGCAACTCCAAGGGGCCCGGGCCCTGGAGCCAGGTGATGACGATCCTGGTGCACTGACCGCCCATCGCCGGGAGGCCCCCGCCCTGGAGCGCAAGGCTCCGGGGCGGGGGACTTCGTTTCTCATCCCGTCACGCCCGGCCCGCTCGACCGCACCCCGGCGTGCCCGCCGCCCACGGTGCGCGGCTCGCCCGGATCGGCGCGACCGCCGGTCACAAGACCGGACACTGAATGACCGACCCAGTCCCCCTTGCCCGGAGACAGAAGCGACTTCGTTGCTACAGTCGTTTCAGGTTCAACGCTCCGCCGCGGACGAGACGACGAGAGGCGGAGGAGACGACCGGGAGAAGGAGTTCCGCATGGCACAGCGGGTCTACAATTTCCACGCGAGCGACGCGACGCGCGAGTCCATCCTCCTGCGCGCCGCCATCTGCGGGCCGACCGGCAGCGGCAAGACCAAGACGGGGCTCATCCTCGGGACGCGGATGGTCGAGCGGATGGGGCTCGGCCCGCTCTACGTCGTCGACTCGGAGAACAAGAGCGCGCTCCGGTACGCGTACAGCCCGCGGTCGCGCCAGGGCTACCGCTTCAAGCACGTGCCCATGCCCGAGGACGACTACAGCCCCGCCGCCTACACGGCGGCGCTCGACTACTGCGAGAGCCAGGGGGCCGGCGTCATCCTCATCGACTCGCTCTCCCACGCGTGGAACGGGATCAACGGCGTCCTCGAGCAGGTCGACCAGGTGACCCAGCTCTCGCGATCCAAGAGCTCGTTCAGCGAGGGGTGGAAGGCGATGACCCCGGTCCACAACCGCCTCATCCAGCGCATCCTCGGCTCGAGCGCGCACGTGATCTTCACGCTGCGGGCCAAGGTCGACTGGGTGGTGCAGGAGAACGAGCGGGGGAAGAAGGAGCCGGTGAAGCTCGGGATGATGCCGGTGCAGCGCGAGGGCGTCGACTACGAGCCCGACCTCTTCTTCGACATGACGGCGCCGGACAACGCGCTCGTCGTGAGCAAGAGCCGGAGCGACCGGATCGCGCCCGGCGCCGTCTTCAAGAGGCCCGGGGGCGAGCTCGCCGATCTCATCATCGAGTGGATCGAGGACAGCGAGCCGCCGAACGGCGCGCGCACGCTGGGCGAGGCCGTGAACATGGCCGTGGCCGAGGGCATCGTGGCCGCGGAGGAGCGGAGCGCGGACCGCTACAAGGAGGCCAAGCGGCGGCTCGTCTCCTGGTGCGAGGGCAACGGCGTCTCCCCGGCGCGGCGCGACCTCGCCCTGGGTCAGTTCAAGGAGCGCGTCGCCCTGGTCGCCGGGCCCAAGGTCCCGGCGGCGGCCTCGTGGGCCGGCGTGGCCCCGCCGGCGCCGGGCAGCTCGCCCGGCGCGTCCTGCAACGGCCTCGGCGTGAGCGCCGCGAGCGGCGCGTTCCTGATGAGCCCCTCCCTGATGAACGACGAGGACCGGCTCCACGCCATCGACCAGGGGAGGGCGTGACGTGGCCGGCGGGCTCAACCGGGTGATGCTCCTCGGCGACCTCTCGGCCGAGCCGGAGGTGTACGTCACCCGCGCCGGCCAGGTGGTGCTCCACCTGCGCATGACGACGAGCGAGTCGTACCTGGACAAGGGCGACGTGCGGCGCGAGCGCACGAGCTACCACCACGTCGTCGCGGTGGGGAAGCGCGCCGACGCGCTCTCGAAGGTCCTGTACCGCGGTGCGAGGGTGTTCGTGGAGGGAGCGCTTCGGTCCACGGAGTACCCAGGACGAGACGGGAAGAAGCGGACGCGGACCGAGGTGGTGGCGAGCGAGGTGCTGTTCGCGGGGGAGAAGGGCGCGCCGGCGCCGGAGCGGGCAACGCCGGAGTCGGAGGCGCCGGTGCAGGGCGAGCTTCTGCTGGCACGCTCGGGATGACGCTTCCTGTCAGCCCGGGCCGCCGTCCCGCTTCTCGATCGCCGAGATCGCCGCGGCGATGTCCTTGCGGTCCGCCGCGTTGAAGCACGCATAGCAGTCCGCCGGCTTGAAGAAGGGGAAGCCCCCGCCGCAGTTCGCCGCGAGCAGCGGCTTGAGCAGGGAGAGCGCGCGGTGATCGCCCTCGGCGGCGGCGCGCGTGAAGAGATCCTTGCGGTTGCAGGGCTGCTTGGCGCGGAGCTCCTCCTCGACGCGGAGCGCCTTCGACGCCAGCTTGAGCACGTCGGGCTTCGCGAGGGACTCGGCCGCGCGATCCTTGGTCACCTTGCTGCTGGCCGCGCGCTCCCGGAGCTCGTAGAGCATGTCGGGGCCGTAGGCGCCCATCCTGGTCTCCAGCAGGGCGAACGCCTCGGGGGCCCGGTCCGCCGGGCCGCTCGCGAGCTCCATCAGGACGGCCTGCACGTCCTTGTCGGCGGCCCGGGCCGGCGCGACCTCGAACAGGTGGCGCAGCACGTCGACGGCGGCGGTGCTCTTCTTGTCGCGCGCCTCGGCGATCGCGAGCGCCTGGAGCAGGGCCGGATCCTCCGGGAAGCGCTGCGCGAGGGCGCGGAGGGCGCCGACCCCGCCGATGCGGGCCGCGTCGAGCTCGCTGTCGGCGGGCCCCTTGTGCGCGTCGCGCGGGGCGCCGGGCGCGCTCGGGAGCGCGCCGGTCGGCGCTGCCGCGACGGGCGCGGGGACCGCATCCTCCTCCAGGACCTCGATGGCCTTGTCGCTGCGGAGCAGCGCCATCGAGGTCACCAGGGCGCCGATGATCGCGAGCCCTGCCGCGGCCAGCAGCGCCTGGAGAGGGACGGCGCGGAGCGGGCCCGGGAGCGTGTCCTGAACGCGCTCGATCGGCGCCCGCGCGAGCTCCGGCGAGCTGCGCGGCGGCGGCTTGCGACCGACCATCGTCGCCGCCGCATCCCGCCCGGCTTGCGTCGGACTCGCCATCGAGCCGCGATGCTACCGAAGCCCCGCACGGCCGACCACGCCGAAACGTCCGCTGGAACCGTGCTCTCTCTTCGAGGCCGTTCGCCCCGGCGTCGGGCCGCGCAGCCCGATCTCCCGGTCAGTGCTCGTCGCCGCCGTCGCCCAGTAGCCCGAACGGGTTGTCCTTGTCGCCGATCGCGCGGCAGAGCGCGTCCACACGCTCCAGGTCGCGCTTGAAGGTCTTCTGGTGGTTGCGATTTGCACCATCGCCTCCTTGCCCAGGAGGCGGAACGCGTCCTCCTTGTTCCCGAGCTTCTGCACGGCGGCGCCGAGCACGAAGCCGCGCAGCGCGTCGGCGAGATCCAGATCGAGCACGCCCCCCGCGGCCCGTCGCCGCTCCGCTTCGGCGACGAACGCCGCCGCGGTGAGCTGGAACAGCTCCAGGAGCGGGCGGGAGCCGGCGTCCCCTTCGTAGGCGAGCGCCTGCTGGACGTCGCGCACATCGAGCCGGAGCTCGTCCACCGAGGCCCCCAATCGCATGAGCGCGAGCGCGTAGGCGCGGCGCACGATGTTGTCGAGCTGCCGCAGGTTCCCGGGCCAGGATTGCGCGGAGAGCGCTTGCTCCGCGTCGGCCGAGAGCGTCGCCTGCCCCGCGCGGCCGGTGCCCCGATGGTGCCGATCGAGCATGTAGGCGGCCCAGCGCGGGATCTCGTCGCGGCGCTCGACGAGCGGGAGCACCTTCACGGGGAGCACGTTGATCCGATAGTAGAGGTCCTCGCGAAAGCGTCCGGCGCGGGTCGCGGCGTACAGGTCGGTGTTGGTGCCCACGATGAACCGGACGTCGGCGCCGCGATCGCCGCTGCCCTCGCCGAGCGGGCGATAGCGCCGCTCCTCGAGCACGCGGAGCAGGCCGGCCTGCGCCTTGAGCGAGAGCTTGTCGACCTCGTCGATGAACAGCGTCCCGCGCTCCGCCCGGGCGATGCACCCGGCGGTGTCCTTCAGCGCGCCGGTGAAGGCGCCCTTCTTCCAGCCGAAGGCTCGGCCATCTGGAGGTCCTCGGGGACGGTGGAGAGGTCGAGCGTCTCGTAGCTCTGGCCGCGCCTCGGCGATTGCTCGTGGCACCAGCGCGCGAGCCGCGATTTGCCGGCGCCGGTCGGGCCGCTGAGCAAGATGGTCTCCTCCTGCTGGGCGAAGACGCGGAGCATCTCGACGACGGCGGCCATCGAGGCGCCGATGACGGGGAGGTGCTCGTCGGGCGCCGCGGACTCGACGAGGCGAAGGGGGAGCGTGCAAAGGTAGGGCGCCGCGATGCGCGCGAGCACCGTGAGGCCGTCGCGGCACGCCGGGGAGAAGAAGACGCCGCCGATGGCCCCCCGGCAGTGCCCCTCGATCGAGAGCATCCCGACGATGGCCCCGCCCGGTGCGCGGAGGGGCAGGAGGAGGACGTGGGTCGCCTCGCGCTTGCGGAGGCGCATCTGGCTCTCCTGGCTGTCGAACCGGTGCGCGCCCTGGAGGTGCGCCGTCTCTGCGCCCGTCGCGCCCACGTCGACGGAGCCGACGTTGACGTCGATCGCCACCGGGACGCCGCGCTCGGCCACCCAGCGCCACGCCGTGGCGGAGGGCAGGCACGAAGGAGCAGGCGTCCCCACGGCGGGAGCCTCGTGCTCGACCACGCAGAGGCGGCGGTACCCGTCGTCCGGGCGGAGGTGCACCATCCCCCGGAGGATGCGGCCCTTCGCGGCGAACGGAGAGGCCGCGAGGGCCTCGCTCGCGAGCGCGAGGAGGGCGTCGAGCGTGGCGGTCGCGCCCTCCTCGAAGGTGGGGGCGGCGGCGAGGGTGGCGAGCAGGGAGGCGACGGGGACTTCCACGGCGGATGGTTGCTCCAGGCCGGAGGTTAGCACGCACGCCGCCGCGATTGCCTCGGCCAGCTACAGCTCGGTGACGGTGTTGTCTGCGAAGTTGACGACCCACGCATGGGTGCCGTCGAACGCGATCCCGATCGGACCCAGCGGAGCGCCGAGGGGGAACCTGCCGAGCAGGCCGCCGTCGTTCGACAGCTTGAAGGCGTTGGCGCTGAGGAAATTGGCGACCCACATGTTCGTGCCATCGAACGCGATCCTGTCCGGTAGCGCGCCCACGTCGACGGAGCCGACGAATGCCCCCATCGACGACGGCTCCGCGGAGAGCACGAAGACCGTGCCTCCCCCGCGGTCGTTGGTGATCCACATGTTCGTACCGTCGAACGCGATGCCGGTCGGGCTGACACCGGCGTCCGAATCGTAAATGACGCGGGGGCTCCCGCCGTCCGCCGGCAACACGAACACGGCGCCGTCGTCCTGGTCGGTGACCCACATGTTCGTGCCGTCGAACGCGATCCCCATCGGGTGCAGGCCCACGCCCTCGAAGGTCGCGACCGGGCCTGCGTCCGCGGGCGATAACACGGTGACGCTCCGGTCGTCGAAGCTCGTGACCCACATGTTCGTGCCGTCGAACGCAATCCCCTTCGGGTTCTTGCCCGCGTCGAAGACCCCAATCGTGTCGCCCTGCGGCGACACCTCGAAGACCTTGCCGTCAGTCGCCGCGACCCACATGTTCGTGCCGTCGAACGCGATCGCCTGCGGGTGGCTGCCCTCCGGCAGGATGACCTTCCGGACCTCTCCGCCGTCCGGCGCCAGCACGGTGACAGAGGGACTGCCGTCGCCGGCGCCGCCGTCGAGCGTCTCATCGCTGTTGGCCACCCACATGTTCGTGCCGTCGAACGCGATCCCGTACGGACCGACGCCCACGGGGAAGGTGCCGACGGGCCCGCACCTCGCAGGGTGGGACGTGCACGTGGGGAGCACCTTCTTGCAGCCGGTGTCCGCGAGGGCCGCGACGGGCGCGAGCGGCGCGAGGCACAGCTTTTCGGCCGGTGGGCAGACATCGCAGGGGCCGGCGGACGCACAGTCGCTGTCCTGCGTGCACGTCGGGCGGCCGCTGGACGAGCTTGCCGTGGCCCCGCTCGACGAGCTCGCCGTAGCGCCGCTGGACGAGCTGGTCGTGGCCTCGCTGGACGAGCTGGACGAGGTTCGAGCCGGTCCCCCCGACCCCACCGCCCCCAGTGGCGACCTGATGGAAATCCTTGTTCTCGCCCACCAGCAGCGTGCAGCTCGCCGCCGCCACGATCGCGAAGCCCGCCGCCGCCGACCACCACAGCCGCATCCTCACAACCCTTTTCTCTACACCAAAACGCGGCCCGTGGAACGTGGGCGCGACGCCGCTACGGCGGCAGCGGCGGCATCAGGGAATCCTCGGCCTTGTGCGGCGGAGGTGCGGCCGGCGGAGCCGTACCCGGCGCTGACGTGCCCGACGCAGCAGCAGGGGGCGGCGTTGCTAACACGGTACTCCGGGGCGTCGGCACCGCCTCGTGCGGCCGCTCCACCCCGTCGGCGACCTCGGGCCTCGGCTTCACCGCGTGGACCGCATGCGCGGTGCCCGACCCATCGAGAGCCGCCACTCCGCCGTCGCGGTCGGCCCGCGCGCCATCGGCCTCGGGAGCGGCGCTCGCGACGCTGGTGCCGCGCACAATCCCCTCCGCCGTCGCAGCCGAGGCGCTCGCGGAAGGTGCCGTTTGCTGCGAAGCCGTCGGCAGCGCCATGGACGCGGTGGTGCTGGCCGCTGGTGCCGGAATCGGCGCGGGCCCCTGGAACAGCCGGTAGGCCCCGGCGACACCGACGCCCAGCGCGAGGACCGCCCCCGCGGCCCGGGGCCAGCGGCCCCACGCGGGCCGAGGTGCGCTCGCGCTCCCCGGTCGTGGCGCCTCCTGCTCGCCGGCGGCCGTCTCGTCGGGAACCGTGTCGCCCGCGGCCGCGTCCGCGGTGGGGGACACGGGGTCCGTCGCGGCCAGGGGGGACACCGACGCGCGCTGCTCCGGGCCGACGCCGACGAGCATCTCCTCGCGCAGCGCGAAGCCGTCCGGCACGAGCCCCCGGATCGCCTCCAGCATCGCCGCGGCGCTCGGCCAGCGCTTCGCCGGATCGATCGCGAGGGCGCGGTGCACCACCTCGGCGATCTCCGGCGCGACCCATGGCGCGCGCTCCTCGAGACGTTGCGCCGGCGTGCCGCAGATGGTGACGATCAGCTTGCCGGGGACCCCGATGTCCTGGTGGGGGGCGCGGCCCGTCAGGGCGCAATACATCGCGGTGCCGAGCGACCAGATGTCCGTGCGGTGGTCGACGTCCTTGCTGTCCTGCACCTGCTCCGGGGACATGTAGAGCGGCGAGCCGAGGAAGCCCCCGGTGGTGGTGAGGCTGGCCGCTTGCGGGAAGATCGACGGGTCGGCCCGGATCTTGGCGATGCCGAAGTCGACGATGACCACCTTCACGTCGCCCCTGCCGCGCCGCGCGAGGAAGAGGTTGGCGGGCTTGACGTCGCGGTGCACGATGCCCTTCTCGTGGGCCTTCTGGAGGCCCAGGAGCGCCTGGCCCGCGATGCGGAGGACGACGCCGGGAGGGAGCGGCCCCGCGTGCTCGACGAGGGTCTGGAGATCCTCCCCGGCGAGCAGCTCCATCACGATGTAGAGGTTGCCGGTCGCCTCGTCCGTCCCCGAGTCGACGATCCGTACGATGTGGGGGCTGTCGATCGCGCTCGCCGCCCGGGCCTCGCGCCGGAACCGGGCCGAAGCTTCCTCATCGGAGCGGCGCTCCTCGGTCTTGATGAGCTTGACGGCGACGCGCTCGCCGGTGCCGGTGTGCTCCGCCTCGTAGACCGAGCCCATGCCCCTGCGTCGAGCAGGCGGAGGATCCGGTACTTCTGGTCGAGCACCTCGCCGAGCACGGCACCGACCATACCGAGGGCGCGAGCCCCCAGCAACTCGTGCCAGCGAGCCCCCGCCGAAGGATCGGAAGGCCCCGGGGGGTGAGCGTGACATAGGAATCGCGACGGGAGTCCAGGAGCTGACTGTTGCGATGGCACTAGACCGACTCGCCGTTCTTCATCGGTCGGAGCCCGTAGCCCGTCGGGCAATCGTAGGGATCGATCGCACATGGTGAGAGCGGCGCGGACCGGAGGAACAGCCACGATGTGATGCGACGCTGGGATCAGCTCCTCGTAGGAGCTTCGGCCGATCCAGTAGTCGTCGCAAAAGCAGCCCTCGGGGTGCTCGGTGAGGTCGCAGGTGGAAGGGTCGCAGGACGTGCCGTGACCCCGATTGCGGGCAACGGGCGCCTACGGCCTCGCGCCCGGTGTCATGGCGCGCGTCTTGCTGTAGCCTCGCACCGTGAGACCTGCCCGGGCCGGCGAGGTCTCCGCGCCCCGGGAGCCGGCATGCCGATCGGAACCTTCACGGACGTCTCCTGCCCACGTGTGGCCGCGCTGCGCACGGCGGCCGCGATCATGGGCGCGACGCTCGCGTGGCTCTCGGTGACGACGCCCGTGCTCGCGGCCCCGCCGGATCCGCCGGCTGACGTGAAGGCGGAGGCGGACGCGCGCTACAGCCGGGGCCGGGAGCTGTACAACCGCGGCGAATGGGAGGCGGCGCTCGGGGAGTTCGCCGCCTCGCGAAAGCTGCGCGCGAACTGGGCGGTGACCGCCGGCGTCGCCTTCTGCCTGGCGAAGCTCCATCGCTACGACGAGGCGCTCGACACGTTCGAGGTCGTGCTCCGCGCCTACGGCGACGAGCTGGCTCCCCGGACCAGAGCGGACGCCGAGGCCCAGATCGACGAGCTCCGGCGGCACGTGGGGCTGCTCGACGTCGGCGGCGCCGAGCCGGGCGCCGCGATCTCGGTGGACGGGCGCGGGCGTGGCGCGTACCCGCTGGCCGCTCCGCTCCGTCTGGCCGAGGGGATGCACGTGGTGCTCGCGCAGAAGGACGGGTTCGAGCCTTACGTGACGAGCGTCGACGTCGCCGCCGGGCGCACCACGCACGTGGGCGCGCGCATGCGCCCGCTCGGCCGCCCGGAGCAGCCTCCCGCGGGGATACCGGAGAGTCCGGCCGTCGCGCAGGCGACGAGCGGGAGAAGGGTCGGAGCCTTCGTCGTGGGAGGGCTCGGCGTGGCGGGCCTGGCGATCGGTGCCATCACCGGAGGCCTGGTGCTCGGCAAGAAGCCCACGGTGGACGCGAACTGCGGGATCGGGGGCGACCCGGGGGCGTGCAATCCCACCGGCTTCGCCGCGGCCAACGACCTGAAGACGCTGGGGCTCACGAGCACGATTGGGTTCGCGGCCGGCGCGGCGGCCCTCGTGACGGCCGTGGTGCTGTTCGCGACGGAGCCGAAGGCGAACCCGAGCGGTGCCAGGCAGGCTCCGTGGGTGAGCGTGACGGTGGCTCCGATCGGGGGCTCGGCGGCCGCGGCTGCGGTGCAGGGGGCGTGGTGACGGGGCGGCGGTGGTGAGCGGCGTACCCCGACGACGTGGGCGTCGGCACCCCCACCATCAAGGAGCGCGGCATCGAGGATGGGTGCGCGCGCGCGACGGAACGAAAGGACGTGAACGAGCAACCGATCGCCGCCGCGCCGCACGGCCGCGACGATCTCGTCCCCCTCATCGGGCACGCCTGCCAGAGGCAGTCGCCCTCATCCAAGCCCCTTCCGGAAGCGCATCACCGAGGCGGACAAGATCGCGACCCCCAGCGCGGCGAGCGCGACGATCTGCGTGGCGAGGTCGATCGCCGTCGCGCCCTTGAGCAGGCAGCCGCGCATGATCTCGATGTAGTGACGCATCGGGATGACCATGGTGAGGGGCTGGAGCCACGATGGCATGCTGTCGATCGGTGACATGAAGCCGGAGAGGAGCATGGCCGGAAGCATGAAGCCGAACGCGCCGAGCATGGCCTGCTGCTGCGAGGCGCTGATGGTCGCGATGAAGATGCCGAAGCCCAGCGTCGAGAAGAGGTAGAGGAACGACCCGAGCGCCACGACCCAGAGCGGACCGCGGAGGGGTACGTCGAACACGGCCGATCCGACAATCAGCACCGCCAGCACGTCCACGAGACCGAAGAGGATGAACGGCACGCACTTGCCCGCGAGCAAGACCACCGGCCGGATCGGCGTCACCAGGATTTGCTCGATGGTGCCCGTCTCCCGCTCGCGCGCGAGGCCCATGGCCGTGACGATCGCCGTCACGTTGAGCAACAGGGTCGCGAGGATGCCGGGCACCATGTAAACGGGGCTCTCGAGGCGCGGATTGTAGAGAACACGCGGGGCGATGGGCTCGGCCGGCACCCGCGCTACCCCCAGGGGGACGACGCTCGTGCCGACGCCTTGCAGGAGCAGGATCTGGCGGGCGTCGTTCGCCGCGACCACGGCGCGCGTCGCGTCCGTCCCGTCGACGAGCACCTGCGCCTCCGGTGCGTCGGCGCGGGCGCGTCGCACGGAGAAGCCCCTCGGTACGATGAGCGCGACCGAGGCGCGATCGGCGTCGAGCTCGGCCTCTGCGGCGCTCGGGTCGAGCACCTCGCCCCGCCTCACGAACGTGCCCTCTGCCAGGAAGCGGTCGACGAGTCCCGGCTCGCCGGCGTGCGATCCTGGTCACATACGACGGTCGGAATGCGATCGACCGTGAGATCGATCGCGTAGCCGAACATGACGAGCTGGATGACGGGCGCCGCGACGAGGATGAAGAGCATTCGGCGGTCGCGGAGCGCCTGCTTCATCTCCTTCCGGACCACGTTGAAGAGCGAGAAGAGGACCTCCATGGTTCACCCGAATCCGGCGGCGAAACCTCGCGACCGCGAGCGTCGGCACGACGACGGCGAAGCACGCGAGGGCGAGCAGATCCGGTGCGAGCGCGTCGATACCACTACCCTTGAGGAAGAGCCCGCGGAGGATGTGGATGTAGTAGCGTCCAGGCACGAAGCGCGACATGCCACGGAGGACCGCGGGCATGTTGTCGATGGGAAACATGAACCCGGACAGGAGCAGCGTCGGCAGCATCGAGGTCAGGATCGAGACCTGCACGCTCACGAGCTGGCTCCTCGTGACGACGCTCGCGAGGAGCCCCACGCCGAGCGACGCCGTGAGGAAGATGGTGGAGCAAGCGAACAAGGCCACGAGCGACCCGCGAATGGGTACGTCGAAGAGCCACGACCCGAGCGTCACGACGAGGAGCGTCTGCACGACGCCGAGCCCCGCGTAGGGCACGAGCTTGCCGACGACGATGTCAGCCCTGCCTACGGGCGTCGCGAAGAGCTGCTCCATGCTCCCGCGCTCCCACTCGCGCGCGACCGTCAGCGCGGTCAGCAGCGACGCCACCATCGCGAGGATGAGCGCGATGATCCCTGGCACGATGTTGTACGAAGACCGCATCGCGGGGTTGTACCGGGTCCTCACGGCCGGCCCCTCGGAGAGCCACGACGGCGCTGCAGCGCCCGCGACGATGCCCCCATGCGTCGCGATGGTCTGCATGAGCCCGGCCGCGTTGCCCATCGCGACCGTCGCGGTGGTCCCATCGCTCCCGTCGACGAGGAGCTGGGGGACCGTCCCTTCTCCGCGCGCCAAACCCCGCTCGTAGCCGCGTGGCACGACCAGGACAGCCTTCACCTCACCGGCGCGCAAGAGCGGCTCGGCCTCCTCGGGCGTGGCGAGGTTCGCAGCGCGCACGAAGTCCCCTCCGGCGACGAGCGCCTCGGTCACGCGCCTCGACGCGCGCGTGTTGTCTTGATCGACGACGGCTAGCCGCACGTGATCGACGTCCGTGGAGACGCCGTAGCCGAAGAGCAGCAGCATCAGCACCGGGAGGCCCAGCGCGAGGTAGAGAACGCGCACGTCGCGGATGATGTGGAGCACCTCCTTGTGAGCGATCGCCGTCGCCCTCCGCACGAAATGCTTCACGGCCCGCCCCCTACCGCCGATGGGGTGACGCCGCCGACGACGCGCAGGAAGACGTCCTCGAGCGTGACGGCGGTCTCGGTCACGCTCGGCGCGGCGCCGCCGCGCCGAGCGAGCGCGTCCAAGAGATCGCGCGGCGAGGGGCCCTCTTCGGCGACGCGCACGTGCAGCGCGGCTCCGAACGGCTCGACGGAGAGAATGGGCAGCGCGGGCGCGAGGTCTCGCACCTCCGCCGCGGCCGCGCCGTGGACCTCGAGCATGCGACCGGGGACGAACGTGCGCTTGAGCCCGCTGGGCGTGTCCAGCGCGGCGAGCGCTGCCGGAGACCATGAGCCCGACGCGATCGCAGTACTCGGCCTCGTCCATGTAGTGCGTGGTGACGAAGATGGTCGTCCCGCCGTCCGCCAGTCCGCCGGATGAGGCGCCAGAATGTGCGGCGCGCCGCCGGGTCCACGCCCGCCGTCGGCTCGTCGAGGAAGACGACGCGCGGTTCGTGGAGGAGGCGCATGCGAGCGCCAGGCGCTGGCGGATGCCCGCCGGGGAGCGAGGCCGGTCAGCTCGTCGGCGGCGGCGCCGAGATCGAGCTCTGCGCAGCGACCGCGTCGCGCCGGGCTCGAAACGCTCGCCCGAAGCAGGCCGTAGGCGCCGCCGAAGAAGGCGAGGTTCTCCTGCGACCGTGAGGTCGGGGTAGAGCGAGAAACGCTGCGACATGTAACCGATCACGCGGCGCACGGCGTCGGGGCGGCGGACGACGTCGATGCCCGGCGACCTGGCGCGCCCCGAGGCGCGCCCGCAGGCCGCAGAGGATGCGGATGGTCGTCGACTTTGCCGGCGCCGTTGGCGCCGAGGTACCCGAAGATCTCGCCGCGCTCGACCTAGAACGAGACGTCGCGCACCGCGGCGAACGCGCCGAAGCGCTTGGTCAGCCTCTCGACGCGGACGACCTGCTCGACCGCTGCGCATGGGGTAGCTTCCCCGTCGCGTCCGGATCCCGCGTCATGACGCGGCCTCGGCTCGCTCGCGGACGCGGGCAAGGAAGAGGTCCTCGAACGTCAGCGCGGCAGGCTCGCACTCGCGCCCCGAGGCGCCGCGAGCGGCGCGGCGACCTCCGCCTCGCGCCCGCGGCGCACCACGAGCGCGGAGCTCGCTCGCCCGCAGGAGTGAACGCGAGCACGTCGCGCGTCGCCTCGATGGCGCCGTCGACGCGCCTGGCGGGGCCCGTCCACGCGGAGGGCGCTGTGAGGGAACGCGCCGAGCAAGTCGCGCGGACTCGCCCTCCTCGAGGATGCCGGCCCTCGAAGAGGAGCCCAGCCCGGTGGCAGCGCGCCGCCTCGTCCATGTACGGCGTGGCGCGAGCACGATCGCCATGCCCTCCTCGAGGAAGTCGTGCAAGAGGTCCCAGAGCTCGCGGCGGCTCGCGGGATCGACGCCGTTCGTCGGCTCGTCGAGCAGCAGCATCGTGGGCTCGTGGAGCAGCGCGCACGACAGCGCGAGCTTCTTGTACATCCCGCCGGAGAGCGCGTCGGCGCGCCGGCCGCGGAAGCGGTCGAGCCGCGCGATGCCGAGGAGCCGGTCGCGGCCTGCGGACGAAGACGTCGTGCGGGAGGCAGAAGAGCTCGCCGAAGAAGGCGCAGGTTCTCGTCGACGGAGAGGTCGCCGTAGAGGCTGTACTGCTGGGGCATGTAGCCGAGCGTCTCGCGCGCTCCCGCGTCGTCCGCGAACGGATCGCGCCCGAGCAGCCGGACCTGCCCGGCCGAGGGATCGATGAGTCCTGCGAGCATGCGCAGCGAAGTCGTCTTCCCCGCGCCGTCCGGGCCCACGAGCCCATAAATTTCGCCCGCATCCACGCGCAGCGTCAGCCCCGCCACCGCGGCGCGATTCCCGAAGCTCCGCGCGAGACCGATCGCCTCGACGCTCGGCGTGGCCGCGCTCACTTCCAGCTCCCCTCGATGGAGACGTCCACCGGCATGCCGGAGCGCAGCCGCGCGTCGTCGTTCGGGATGCGGACCTCCACGGCGTAGACGAGGCGCTCGCGATCCTCGCGCGTCTGCACGTTGCGCGGCGTGAACTCGGCGCGCGGCGAGATGTAGTAGATGGTCCCCTCGAACGCAGTGGCCGGGTACGCGTCCGCCACGACGCGCACCTTCTTCCCCGGTGCGGCGAAGGCGAGCAGATCGTTGGCCAGATAGAAGCGCGTGCGCGCCTCGGACAGATCGGTGATGGTGAAGATGACACTCCCCGGCAGTACGGCCTCGCCCGGCTCCAAGTTGCGCGAGGTCACGATGCCCCCCCGCGGCGCATACAGCTTGCACTCCTTCACCGCGACCTCCGCGCGCGCGACGCTGGCGCGCTCGGCCTTCACGGTGTTCTCAGCGGCCGCCACTTGCTTGGTCGCGCCGCTCCCGGAGCTGGCGAGCGCGTCCGCCTGGTTCTTGAACATACCCTCGATGGCGCGCTGGCCCGCGATCTGGCTCAGCAGCGCGAGGTGGCGGGCGCGGGCGTCGTCGAGCGCCGCCTGCGCGACCGCCCCCTGCGCGACGAGACGCTCGGTCCGCTCCAGCTCGACGCGGGCCAACGCCTCCTGCGCGCGGAGCACGTCTTCCTGCGAGCGCGCCGCGCTGACGTTTTGGGTCCCGGCGGACGCGCTTCGCGCGGCCGATCTCGCTGCGTCGAGCGCGACGTCGAGGCTCGCGTCCGCGGCGGCGAGCAGCGAGCGCGCCTGGTCGAGCGCCGCTTCCTGGTCCGCGCAGTCCAGCTCGACCAAGAGCTCGCCCTGCTCTGACAGTGTCGCCCTCCCGCACGTGTTCCTTCGTGATCCGCGTGGCGATGCGGGCCACGACGCCGACGTCGACGCCCTCGATCGTCCCCGTGCCGCCGGCGGGTCCGTGGTCGGCGGCGCGGAGCTTCCGCACACGGATGACGAGCGCGACGACGAGCGCCGCAGCAAGGATGAGGATGAAGGCCAGCGCGCGTTTCATGGGACTCGGTGAGGTGGGAGCGTGTACGCGCGCAGTTGAAGCAATCGACGGACCAGTCCGACCAGGCCCCAGGGAAGTTGATTCCCGACCCGGCTCGTCCCCTGTGGTCGGTGGTGGCGCAGAGGCTGCGGGGGGCGCGCACGCGTTGCGGGAAGACATCCGCGACATGGCTTTTCGTGGTGTGCTACCCCGTGGAGCGCTGGCCTCCGACGAGGCCATCGGCGTGAGGCGGCGCCGACGCGAGCGCGGCACGTAGCCGCTCACCGAGCGCCGCGAGCACGTCGAGTCGGCTCGCCTCGCAGAGGCCGTTCACGGTGGGCAGGACGACCACATGCGGCGCGAGCGGCGCCACGGCGGCGATCACGCGGCGCTGCATGGACGCGTAGGCGCGGGCGTAGCGGACCATGACGGCCGCCTCGCGGCGGAGCTCGCCGTGGTGACCGCGTGCAGCTCGCCGACGAGCGCGTCGGGGAGGGCGCGGTTCACAACCGCCGCCCGCGGCACCAGCCCCAGGGCCCGCGAGCGCTTGCGTGAGCCGCCGCGTGACGATCGCTGCATCCTCGCGCACGGCGGTCACGAGAAGAAGGTCGCTCGAGCGGTCGCGCAGCCACCTCTGCGCGCGCTCGATCCGTACGAGCATCGTCTCCAGCATCCCCTCGACGAACACGAGCAGGTCGGCGAGCTCCACGAGCATGTGGGTTCCAGCGATTCGCGCCATGCCGCCGAGGACACGCCGCGCGCCTCCACGCAGCGCCATCGCGACGGACGCCCCCTGCTGCGCGGGGGCGAACGAGCGCAGCCAGCGGACCAGACGGCCCTCGAGGAACGCTGTGAGGCTCCGCGGGCGTCGGAGGAACTCGACGGCGTTGAGCCCCGGCGCCGTGTCGACCACGAAGTCGGTGAACGCCGGATGCGCTGCTCGGCCCACTCTGCGAGGCTCACGGCGGCGAGGACATCGGCCGACGCGGCGAGACGATCGGCGAGCGCCCCGAAGAAGACGTTGCTCGTCAAGCGCGCGCGTGCCTCGGGCCCGGCGCACGCTTCGACGGCCCAGCGCCGCAGGGTCTCCTCCGGGCAGAGCAGCGCCGCATGGAGATCTGCCGCCAGCGGGCACCGCGACCTCCCGGTCGGGCAGCGTCAGCCCGAGCACGCTCTGCAGGCGCCGCGCTGGATCGATGCCCAGAAGCCCCACGCGCCGGCCGGCGCGGGCGAGCGCTATCGCGTATCCAGCGGCGAGCGTGGTCTTGCCGACGCCTCCCGCGCCCAAGAGCACGTGCAGCCGCGCGGTCACGTGGCCGCCCCCGCGTACGCGGCCAGCGCCTTGGCCAGCGCGCGCACGACGTCGCCTGGCGAGCCATCTCCAGTGACCGCGAGCTGCTCCTCCAGGTGGAACGTCCCGCACCGCGTCGCGCCCGCGAGCGCCTGCGTGAGCTCGCCCCCGAGCCGTGCACGCGCGTGGAGCTCGGCGTGGAGCGCCTCGAGACCTCGGTAGGCGTCCGGAGAGAGACGGGCGGCCAGTGCTTCGAGCCACTGCGGCCGCTCGTCGACGGCCACCAGGCCCCCGCGGTCCGGTTCACAATCGCGGCGAGAGGCGGCCGGCCGAGCGCGCGCGTGAGGCGCGGCACCAGCTCCAGCGTTTCGGTGATGATCACCTCCTCTGGCAGGGTCACCACCAGCGCCCCGACACGCGCGGGGTCGGCCATCATGGTCACCACGCGCTCGACCTCGAGCGCGAGCAGCCCGCCGGCGCCGAGCGATGCGAGGAACGCGGGCAGCTCGAGCAGCGACGCGCCGTGGCCAGTCGCGGGTGCATCGACGATGACGCGATCGAAGCGCAGGCCGGCCTCGGCATCGGCGAGCGTCGTCAACCACCATAGGTGCCCGATGAACATCAGCTCCGCGATCCCCGGGGCGGCCCGGATGAGCTGCCGCACGTGAGGCCCGTCGATGACGCGGCGGTAGAACAGGCCGAGCCGGAGGTGGTCGACGAAGTATCGGCGCAACACCGCGTCGAGCTCGAAGTTCATCACGGAGAGCCCGGGCGCCACCTCGCGTGGCTCGACATCGACGGGTGCCGCGCCGAACCAGGGCGCAATCGCCTCGGCAATGGTCCACTCGACGACGAGCACACGCTCACCGCGCCCCGCCATGAGCAGGCCGAACGCAGCAGCGACGGTGCTGCGCCCCACCCCGCCCTTGCCCAGCACGAAGACGATTTGGGGCAATGAGCCGATCGCGCCGCGCTTCACACTGCATGCCCGAGGGGTTGGGGCGGAGGCCCCATGTGTCGCCGCCAGGGTGGTTCCGCCTTCCATCTCGCGCTCGCCTAGCAGCCACCGTGCCGTGCTCCCGCAGACGCGAGACGGTACGCGCCGTGATCTCGGCCCAGTGAAGTGCGTGCGCGCGAGGCGCACGAGATGCGCCGCGCCGTGCGCGATCCGGCCGAGTCGCCGGCGATACGCGTGTGCGGACCGGTGGCACACCTCGTGAAAGAGCCCCTCGCGTGCGTGCGCTTCCGCGCTCCACGGGGTTCGGCGGTCACGCACCGATGGCCGGGTCCTCGCCGACTCGCTCGGGGCAGGCCGGCGGGACCCGGCCTGTGTTCTTCGGCGTTCGAGCCCTCGAACACTCCCCAGGATGGTACGTCATGGAATGGCTCAGCGCATCCCCCATGCCCCCGCTCCTGCTCCTGCGCTTCGGCGTGGCGGCCGTCTGGCTCTACGAGGGGCTGTGGTGCAAGCTCCTCGGAGGCGTGCCGAACCAAGCGAACATCGTCGCCGCGCACCCGCTCTTCGGCAGAAGGTCGCGCAGCTCTTCTCCCGGTCCTCGCCGGTCGTCGAGATCGGGCTCGCGGTCTGGGTGATGAGCGGATGGCAGGCGGTGCTCTGCGCGCTGGCGCAGACGGTGCTGCTCGTGGTGATGAACGCCAACGGGCTGCTCTTCGCCCGGCACATCATCCCGGATCCCGGCGGGATGGTGGTCAAGAACTTCGGCTTCCTGCTCCTCGCGTGGGTCGTCGCCGCGCAGGGATCGCTCTAGGGCCGGCGCCATGGACGCCGACGACACCCTGGGAGGCGGGCCGCTTCGATCGCCGGCGCGGGCCGAAGAGGATCCTCTTCGGGCGCATGTACGAGGACCCGTCGATCGAGTCCTCGGTCTTCCCCCCGCGGGGCCGCGATCTTCGCCATCGCCTCCGCCGGGCTGCACCGCGATGGCGCTCGCCGCGTGTCACCGCGTGACGGCGGTCGACATCAACCCCGTGCAGCTCGCCTACGCGAGGAGGCGGCTCGAGGGCGCGCCGATGGAGGTCGGCACCGCCGAGCGGGTGATGGGCGCGCTGCGCAGGCTCCTGCCGCTCGCCGGCTGGCGCCGCGCGATCGTCGGAGGGTTCTTCGCGCTCGGCGATCCCGCGCGAGCAGCTGGCGTTCTGGCGGCGAGCGGCTCGACACGCCGCTGTTCCGCGCCGGCTTCGACCTCGGCCTCTCCGGTCCGGGCTCCGCGCCGTCTACGCGTCGCCGTTCCTGCAGAATCCTGCCGCCCCACTTCGGGCGGGTGATGCGCGGGCGGCTGGAGCGCGGCTTCGGCACGCACCCCAACCGGACCAACCCCTACGCGCACGCGCTGCTCCTCGGCGACACGAAGGGCCGCCGGCCGACGCGAGCGCGTGGCCCGGCGAGATCGAGCTCGTGGAGGCAGACGCCGCCGGGTACCTCGAGGCCTGCCCCGCCGGCAGCTTCGACGGCTTCACCCTCTCGAACATCCTCGACGGCGCGCCGGAGGGCTACCGGGAGCGGCTGTTCGCGGCGGTGAAGCGCGCTGCCGCGCCGGGGCAGCGCCGTGGTGCTGCGGAGCTTCGCCGAGCCCCGGCGTCGCGCGTCGAGGGGAACTGGCCGGCGTTCGATCGGTCGATGCTCTGGGGCGTCGTCGAGGCGCGCGCCGCGAGGGACCTCTAGGAGCGCGCGATGGAGCGCACGGCGACGCCGAGCCTGTCCGACGTGCTCCGCATCGTCGAGGCGCGCACGAAGATCATCGGCGCCTCCTCGGTGCTCATCGGCACCGCGTACGCGGCGTGGATCACCCGTCGGCTCGACTGGCAGGTCTTCGTCCTGATGCTCGGCGGGGACGCTCGCGTCGATCTCGGCACCGCCGGCTTCAACAGCTACTTCGACTTCATCCGCGGCGTCGACACGGTCGAGACCGACTTGGAGCAGTACAAGGTGCTCGTCCACGGCAGCGGTCGATCCGCGCATCGCCCTCTGGATCGCGTGGGCCGCGTTCGGCTCGCCGGGCGCCTTCGGGCTCCTGCTCGGCGTGCGCGTGGGGTGGGGGGTGGTCGGCGATCGGCGTCGCCTGCATGGTGGTCGCGTACTTCTACAGCGGCGGCCCGCGGCCCATCGCCGCCACGCCGCTCGGCGAGGTCTTCGCCGGCGGCTTCCTCGGCCTGCTCCTCGTGACGCTCTCGGCCTACGTGCAGGCGCGCGAGGCGCCTCCGGACGCACTGCTCGTCGGGCTGCCCTCGGCCCTCATCATCGCGGACATCCTCACGGTCAACAACACGTGCGACATCCGGGGCGACGCCGCCGCCGGCCGGACGACCCTCTCCATCCTGCTCGGCGAGCGGCAGTCCCACGCGCTCATCTCCTCCCTCGTCGCGGGCGCCTACCTCCTGGCCTTCGCCCTCGCCGCCCTCCGCGTCCTGCCCATGGTCACGATCGCACCGCTCGCCGCCGGCGCCGCCTTCGCCGGGCGCACCCTCCGGCGCATGCACCGCGACGGATACGCCCACCGGACCAAGCCAAGAGCCATGGCGGGCATCTCCCGCATCTTCCTCGCGTACACCGGCGCCGTCCTCGCCGGCCTGCTCCTCGAGGGCGTCCGCGCCGCGGTGTCGCCATGAAGGCGATGCTCCTCACGGCGCACGGCGGCACCTCCGGCCTCTCCCTCGCCGACATCCCCACGCCCTCACCGGGCCCGGGCGAGGCGCTCGTCCGCGTGGAGGCGACCGGGGTCAACCGCATGGATTTGCTGGTGCGCCAGGGCTACCCGGGGATCCCGGTCCGGCTGCCGCACGTGATGGGCGGCGACGTCGTGGGCCACGTGGCGGCGCTCGGTCCAGGCGTGTCGGGCGTGCGGGAGGGCGACCGGGTGATCGCCGCGCCGGTGGTCTCGTGCGGTCACTGCGCGCTCTGCGCGGCCGGTCGACAGCACCTCTGCCTCGAGTGGCAGTACCTCGGCCTGCACCGGCCCGGCGGGTACGCCGAGCACGTCGCGGTTCCGGCAGAGAACCTCGTGCCAATCTCGCCGGCCCTCGACGCGGCGGCCGCGGCGGCGCTGCCCGTCGCGGGGCTCACGGCCTACCACGCCCTCGCCGGCGTCGCGGGGCTCCGCGAGGGCGAGACGCTCTTCCTTTGGGGCGGCGCGGGCGCGCTCGGCTCGCTCGCTATTCAGATCGCGAGGGCGCTCGGCGCCCGCCCCATCGTCACGGCCTCCACCGACGAGAAGCGCGCCCTGGCCCTGCGGCTCGGCGCCGAGCTGGCCCTCGACCCTCGCGACCCTGCGCTCGACGAGGAGGTCCGCGCCATCGCGCCGGCGGGCGTGGACGTGGTGCTCGACGCCGTGGGGGCCGAGACGTTCGCGCAGAGCTTCGCGCTCGTGAAGAAGGGCGGCACGCTCGTCCTCTGCGGCATGATTGGGGGCCGCGAGGCGCCGCTCTCCATCCACCAGACCTACCTCCGGCACCTGAGCATCCGCGGTGCGTACCTCGGCAGCCGCGAGGAGCTCGCGGCGCTCGTGGGGCTCGTCGAGCGCGGCAGCGTCGCCCCCCACGTGGGCGCCGTGCTGCCGCTCGAGCACGCCGCCGCCGGCCACGATTTGCTCGCGCGGCGCGCGAACCTCGGAAAAATCTCCCTCACATGCGGCGCCCTGCCGCCGAACCACTGATTCACCCCATTAGAAGGTGCCCCATGGCCATCGCTCGCCTCCTCTCCGCTGAGCACATCACCCCTCCAGCCCATCTCCCGCAGCGAGAGAGGGGCGCGCGGTGCTCCTTGCTCCGCTCCTCCCGAGAGAGAGACGAGGTCGCTACGCGCCTTCCTGCAGGCGGTCGAAGATCGCCTGAGTCGCGCCGTCGAGGACCGCGGCGACGGGACGCCGGGCCTGCTCCGGGAGGCTGCGCGGACGCTCGTGCTGGCGCCGGGGGCGAAGCGGCTCCGGCCGCGGCTGATCATGATGCTCGCGGCGGACCTCGGCGCCCCCGCGCCCGGCGTCGTCCGCGCGGCCGCCGCGGCGGAGCTGATGCACGCCGCGAGCCTCCTCCACGATGACGTCGTCGACGAGGGGCGGCTGCGCCGCGGCCTGCCTACGGCCAACGCGCGCTGGGGCAACGCCGCCGCCGTGCTGGCCGGCGACTGGCTGCTCACCCAGGCGTTCCAGGAGCTCGTCGGGCTGCCCTCCGGGCTCATCGCCACGGCGATCCCCGCGGTGGCGGAGATGACGCGCGCGGCGATCCTCGAGATTGAGACCCGGGGACGCTCCGACAAGGCGCTCGACGCGTGGCGTCGCATCGCGGAGGGCAAGACCGGCGTCCTCTTCGCGTGGTGCGCGAGAGCGGGGGCGCTGCTCGCCCGCCGCGACGACGCCGCGCAGGCGCTGGACGCGTTCGGGAGGCACCTCGGTGTCGCGTTCCAGGCGGCGGACGATCTGCGCGACGTCTGCGACGGCACGCTGGGAAAGGATTGCTTCTCGGACATTCGAAGCAAGACACCCTCCTCGGTGCTGGTGCTGGCGATGCAGTCTGCGCCTGCGCTGCGCGCGAGGATCGAGTCCGCCTGGATGCAGCAGACGCTGCCCGACGCGCTGGTCGAGGAGCTCGGCGCCGCGGTCGCCGAGCATGGGACGCCGCCGGCGCGGGCGCTCATCGAGGGCAACCTCGCGGAGGCCCGGCGCGCCCTTTGCCGTGCGGCGCCGTCGGCAAGCGCCGAATGGGCGCCCGAGCTGATGCGGTTCGGAGAGCAGTTCCTGCGCGGCCTCGGCGTGTAGCGCTCTGCTGGTGTCGACGCAGCGAACGCGCCGGAGCCCCCCAGTCCAGCCGGAGGTGGGGAGCAGCCGGCTGAAGACTACCCGTTTTCTCGGTGATTCTCGGTGGGCGCAGCAGGGATTGAACCTGCGACTTCATCCGTGTGAAGGATGCACTCTACCGCTGAGTTATGCGCCCGATCGCAGCGACGGTCTCCTACCCCAGCCGCTGCGATTCCTCAAGCCCCGACGTCAGAGCCGTGCGGGGATCCCGCTCTGGCCCGTCCGCCTCGGGCCCTTGCCCTTCTTCTCGTCCTTCTTGTCCTTTTTGTCCTTGTCCTTCTCGGCGGCCTCGGCCTTGAGCTGCTCGGGCGAGATCTTCTTCACGAGCGGCGAATTGGCCACGTCGGCCACCGTCGCCGGGAAGACGGCGTCCGGCGGCAAGTTGAAGAGGAAGTCGCGCACCATCTCGGCCTGCTTCTCGCCCGTGATGCCGGGGGGCGCGGGCGCCAGGTTCCATGCCGGGGTGGGGGAGATGAAGGGATTCGCTCTCCTCCGGCCAGAGCCCCCCCTTCGGCCGATCGGTGGTCGCCCAGAAGCCGGTCATCTTGGTGTAGGGCAGCCAGTTCCCCGGGCGGAGCAGCCAGGCGCGCACCCACTCGGGCCGGAGGCGACGGGCCACGTTGTTGAGGTTGGGCGCCATCTTGGCGAGCTCCTCCTGACCGCGCTGCACCGGGAAGGCGCCCTGGTAGTGGCAGGAGAGGCAGTTGGCCGCCTCGCTCGACATCATGTGCGTGAGCACGTACGCCTTCTGCATCTCGGAGAGCTCGTTCGCCTTCGCGGCCTCGTACGGGTACTCCTGCCCGTCCCAGGACGCGAAGTAGCGGACGATGGCCGTGACCTGCTCCTCGTTGAAGTTGAACGTGGGCATGCGCAGCGCGAGCTTGTCGTCGGGCACCTGAGCGCCGTAGGCCCACTCGGGGTGCAGCCACGGGCGGATGCCGTTCTTCCCCGGATCCCGCAGGAAGCCGAAGAGCCACTCGGGCTGCACACGCATGCCCTCGCCGTTGAGCCAGGGGGCGCGCGCCTGCACGTCCGCCTCCAGCTTCTCCTTGCGCTGCGCGTCGATGTCGGCGCCGCGCCCCTCGATCATGTGGCAGCCGCGGCAGTTGTAGTTGTCGACGATCTGCCGGCCTTCGAGCGCGGCCGAGTACTCCTCGTGCTGGCTGGGCGCGTAGGCGTTGCGAGGCCGCCCGTTGGTGAGCCCCTTGAGGAAGATCACGAGCGAGCGGATCTCCCGCGGGGAGAGGTCGAAGTCGGCCATGCGCAGCTCGATGCGATCGCGCCGGTAGATGCGCGGGGAGTCGAGCTTCAGGGTGGCGAACGTCTCCGTCGTCTGGAGGTGGTGGTCGGGGATCGCGTACCCGAAGTCGAGCGTGGTCAGGTCCTTCTTGGCGAAGCCGCTGAGCTCGGGCGCGATGGGGGCCGACTTGTCGAAGCCGGCGATGTTGTGGCAGCCGAAGCAGCCGTAGTACCCGATGAGCTTCTCGCCGCACTCGACGCGGCTCATCACCGTACCGCCGGCGTTGGCGCACGCGACGCGCTCGCCGCGCTTGGCCGGGTCGGAGACAATCGCCACGTCCGCCTTGTCGACCTCTGCGGGGTCGAGCGGCTTCTCCTTCAGCGACGCGATGTACTTGCCGACGCTCGCGGCCTCCTCGTGGGTCAGCCGGAGGTTCGGCATCTTCGTCCCGTGCCAGTAGCGGGCCGGGTTCTCCGCCCAGTAGGCGACCCAGTCGGCCGTCGTCTTGCCGCCCATGTTCGAGAGCGAGGGCGCGATGTCACGCTCCCTGCTCCTCCACGGCTCGGGCGGGTTCACGTCGGTGGTCGCGTGGCAGCCCTGGCAGCCGTACGACTCGAAGATCAGCTTCCCCTTCTCCGCCGTCGCGCCGGGCACGTCGGCGTAGCCCTTGATCGTGTCCTTGAGCGGCTGAGCGTCCTTGGACGCGCCGGGGCGCGTCGAGGGCCGGTCGCTGCGCTCGACGAGGTACGACGCGATGTCGACCGTCTCGTCCCGCATCGAGGCCTGCCACTTCGCGTACTCGGGCGAGCTGGTCGGGAGCGGACGCTTCGACGCCGGGTCGAGCGGCTTGGGCCAGAGGTTCGGCATGCGCGTCTTGGCGCGCCAGCCGCGCGGGTAGCGGATCCAGGTCAGGATCCACTCGGGCGACACCTTCGACGTCACGTTGTCGAGCGAGGGCCCGGTGTTCCGGTCCCAGGCGAAGCCGTCGAGGATGTGGCAGCCCGTGCAGTTGAGCTTCTTGAAGAGGTGGCGGCCCTCGGAGAACGTGGGCACCGGATCCTCCGCCTCGGCCGGATCGGCCGCGACGGGGGGCAGCGCATCCGAGCCGTCGTGCGCAGCCTTGTAGCCCTCGAGGTCGTGGGCCTTCCACGCCTCTGCCTTCTCGCGCTCGAGCTTGGCGGAGAGGTACTTGGCCTGGGACGTGCGCGGGCGCAGATCGACGTCACCCGAGTGGCAGCGCAGGCAGCTCGACTCCACCTCCGGCAGCGACTGGATGAAGCGGTTGCGCATCTCGTCGGGGATCTGGAGCCCCTCGCTGCCGTGCGGCGGGTGGTAGCGCCCCTTGGCGTCGAGCTCGGCCATGCCCTCCCCGCGCACCGGCACGGAGGGCGGCGCCATGGCGACGACCAGCGGCTTCTGCTCCTTCGTCTCGGTGATCCCGGCGAAGCCGAGCGTCTCGCCAAGCTCGGGCTTGTCGAACTTGACGTTGAAGGCGGGCTGCTCCTTCTCGGGGATGTAGGCGCTCGGATTGTTCTGCTCGAGCCCGATCTGCACGCGGTTGTCGATCCTGCGCACGACCGCGTGCCACGCGTCGCTCACGTCCGAGCTCTTGACGATCTCCTGCAGCTTGCTCTGGATCGCGCCGAAGAAGACCGCCTCGTCGGTGAGCTTGGCGTCGCCACCCTCCTCCGCGGCGTAGTAGGCGGGGGTCTTGACGTCGGCGTCGTGCGCGGCCGGGCTCCGGTGCTCGAGGGTGATCTTCGTCCACTTCCCCTTGTTGATCTTGACCGAGAACGTGTCGTCCGCGTCGTCGACGATGATCTTGTGCAGGGCACCGATCTGGAGGAGCGGATCCTCCCAGTAGTGATCGCCGGCGAAGTGCCAGCGCTCCTTGCCGTCCTCCTCCTCGAGGTGCCAGCCGGAGTGGGCGAGCGAGTCCGTCGCGCGGCCCTGCCCCTGGTGGCACGACGTGCAGCCGAACTTCTCGACCGGGTGCGACGTCATCAGCGTGCTGCGCCAGGGGTGCGTGCGGAACTGGCGGGGGATCGAGGCGTCGGTGTAGATGCCCGCGTCCGAGCCCATGTGGCAGGTCTGGCAGCGGTCGACCTGCTCGCGGTCGACGTCGCGGTCGAAGTCCATCCAGTTCACGACGACTTGCTGGATCTGGAAGGGCCCGACGATGGAGTGGATGACGTCGGCCGGATTGAACTTCGGCTGCGCCTTCACCTCGGCCTTGGAGAGGCGGAGGTCGGCGTCGACGAGGAAACGCTTCCCCTTCGAGATGTCGACGTCGAGCGACTTGATCTCGGCGTCGACCGGCTCGAGCTTGAGCCAGTTGGTGCAGGTCCGCGTGTCCTCGTGGCCCTGGCAGACCTTCTCGCGCTTGCGCTCGCGCTCCTCCGCGCGCTTCTCGGGATCCGTCTCCCAGAGCGGAGGGTCAGCGGGGCCGTCGATCCGGGCCATCTCGGCGAGCGCCTTGTCGACGCGGGCCTGGTTCGTCACCTCGACCTTGATGCACGCGACGACGGCCTCCTCCGCCGCCTTCGACGCGCGAAGCGCCTTCTGGATGCGCTCGATCGCATCCCGCTCGTCCTTCGGCGCCTTGGAGTCGGCGGTGAACTTGGGCAGCACGTCGTCGATGTGCTTCGCGTGGGCCTCGTTGCGCGCGATCTCCGCCTCGAGGTGAAACATCTTGTCGGTCGTCTGCGGCCCCTGCTTCGGCTGCGGCGGGTCGGCGTAGAGCTGGTCGCCAAGCTTCTCGCCCTCCGCCGCGTTGCCCTTCAGCGCGAAGTGCTCGCGCAGCAAGCCGCGCACCTCGGTGGCGACCTTGTCGCGCTCGTACTCGGCCTCCTCCCGGTGGTAGTACGCCTCGTCGAGATCGCTCCCGCCGAAGGTCTTGTTCATCTCGGCGGCGGCAAAGTCCTTGTTGAGCTGGTCAAGCCTGGCCTTCGCCTGCGCGTAGGGGCCGCTCTCCTGGCTCTTCTCGAGCGCGGCCTTGCGGTCGATCTTCGCCTTGAGCAGGGGCTCGACCTCGCTCTTCCAGCGGGCGGCGGCCTGGTCGTCCGCCTGCTTGGACTGCTGCAGCTCCATCTCGTAGAAGGCTTCCTGCTGCTTCTCCCAGGGGACGCGGGTCACCAGCTCGGCGTAGACCGCCCACGCGGCGCTCCCGGCGAAGGCGCCGCCGATGGCCAACCACATCAGGGGGTAGGTCCGCTTCTCGTCTCGAATGAATCGCGCCACGGCGAGCTCCTGCAGAATCCGCATGGGAAGGCCGGATGGGGCCCGCCCCATCCGACGACGTGAAGACTTCCTAGATGTTGAAGTTGTGCGGGCCGACCATCACGTACTTCACGCTGAACGCGAGCCGGAGGAAGACCTTCACGCACGTCCCCATCATGGTCATGAAGAAGAATGCGGTGATCCAGTACCGCACCGGCCCGAGTTGCTGGAGGACGGCGCTGGTCTTGTGCCGGAGGCGCCAGTACAGCGCGGGGGGCACGAGCATGAAGAAGCCCACGCAGCTCGCGCCGAACAGCATCGCCGGGTAGAAGCCGCTGATGCCGAAGATCGCCGGCAGGTCGCGGTTGGTGATGGCGACCGTCTTGTGCACGTCCCAGTACTGCCCGGGGAGGAAGAGGTACCAGCCGGGGCCGCGGATGAACGTGCCCATGATGATGAGCGTGATCCACATCACGAGGAACCCGAAGAGGAACGTCGTGATCGCGAACTTGCGCTCCTTGAAGCAGTAGTACCCGTTCCCCTTCGGGTTGATGTCGATGTAAGGGATGACCATCAGCCCGACGATGATGAGACCGGGCAGGACGACGCCTGCGAACCAGGGGTCGAAGTAGACCAGGATCTCCTGCAGGCCGAGGAAGTACCAGGGCGCCTTCGACGGGTTCGGCGTCTTCGTCGGGTTGGCCGGCTCCTCGAGCGGCGCGTCGACGACGATCGACCAGACGGTCATGAACGCCATGACCGCGGTGCCGACGAGCATCTCGAGCCGCACCAGGTACGGCCAGGTGTGGACCTTGTCGGGCACGAGCTTGGTGAGGCGCTCGGCCTCGACCACCCGCTCCTTGACCTTCGCCTCTGCCGCAACTTCGGGGATCGTGGTCGTCGCTTGAGACATCGTTGACCCTACGCTTCAGTGAACCAAGCTTGGAGCTGCCTTACCGGCCCGCGAGAACCTCTCCGTCACGAGGAGGCGGGGCCGATGCCCCGCCGACCCACGTCACAGCGGGCCGCTGATGCCGCCGTCCTTCCGCACCCGCCAGAAGTGGACGATCATCAGCACGGCCGCGATGAGCGGGATGAAGATGCAGTGCAGCACGTAGAACCGGAGCAGCGTCGCCGGGCTGATGAGCCGGCCGGCGGTGAGCAGCGCGCGCGCGTCGTAGCGGGCGTCGACGCCGAGCAGGTCGGCGAAGGGGCCCTCGTGACCGAGCATCGGCGTCGCGCGGCCCATGTTGGTGCCGACGGTGACGGCCCAGATGGAGAGCTGGTCCCACGGGAGCAGGTAGCCGGTGAAGGAGAGCATCAGCGTCATCACGAGCAGGTTCACGCCGATGACCCAGTTGAACTCCCGCGGCGGCTTGTACGAGCCCGTCATGAACACGCGGAACATGTGGAGCCACACCGCGATGACCATCGCGTGCGCGCCCCAGCGGTGCATGTTGCGCATGATCATCCCGAACGGGACGTCGAACTGCAGGTACTTCATGTCGTGGTAGGCGTACTCGCCGGTGGGCCGGTAGTAGAACATCAGGATGATGCCGGTCACCACGAGGATCAGGAACAGGAGGAACGTGATCCCGCCCATGCACCACGTGAAGCGGAGCCGGAGCGCGTGGCGCCGGATCTTCGTCGGGTGCAGGTGGAGGAAGACGTTCGACGAGACCTGGAGCACGCGGTTGCGGTACGTGTCCTGATACTCGTGCCGGAACATCGACTTCCAGACGTACGAGCTCTTGACGACGTCGAACCAGCCCTTCTTCTGCTCCGCCACGAAACCCTCCGAAATCCTGAATTGCTACTGCTACTGCTCAGGAAGCGCCCTGCGAGGCGCGACTCCCGACTCGCGACCATCTTCACGGGGACCGAGGGGGCGAGGCAGCGACCCCGGCCGAGCCGCGTGACCGACGACCAACACCAGCTCACGCATACGGGAGGAACGCGCCCGGCTTGTCGTACTCGCCCTTCTCGATGCGGAAGGTCACGCTCTTGTCGACGAGGATCTGCCCGTCGTCCGCGAGCACGATCTTCACGCGCTCCATCGGCCGGGGGGCGGGGCCCTCGAAGTTGGTGGCGTTCACCTTCCACCCGCTGGAGAAGCCGCGGTAGCCCGAGCCGTGGCAGGGGCACTTGTACTTGTCCTCGGTGTTGAGGTAGCGCGGCGTGCAGCCCAGGTGCGTGCACACCGCCTGGACGCTGATGAAGCGGTCGTCGTAGCGGATGACCCAGAGGCGCAAGCGCCTTGATCCACTTGTCGCTCGTGGACAAGGGCGAGTACTCCACCGGCCGACCGATCTTGAACTGCGACGGCGGCTCGAAGAGCACGCGCGGGTACATGAACCGCACGAACGCCAGCGTGCCCACGCCGATCGAGTTGAGCACCGCACCCCACCCGAGGAACCCGAGCAAGTCGCGCCGCGTGGGCGCGATACGCCAGATGTGGACCTCGGGGTTGGTGCCGTCCTCGCTTTTGCCTGCTCCCGCCACGGCTTACCTCTGCGCGCCTTTCCGCGCGGCTTTTACCAAGGCGGACGCTGCGGCGTCAACGTGGGCGTCGACGAGCAGGCCCGCGACTCTGCGGCAAATTTTGCGTTCGGTGACCACCCGCGTTCGGGCCGTCGCGGGGCGCATCTTTGCAGCAATGGCGATCTAGTGGCTACAGAAAACGAGGACAAGCTTCCCCAGAACGCCCCAGCGACGTGACCTGCGAGGCCTTTCGGGTACTTTCGTGCGGCTTGCGCGACGCATGGCGGCGCTCACCGCGGCGCGTGCGGGGCGACCGAGCCCATCTTCTTCGCGCTGGCGTCGCGCTAGCGCTGGGCGGCGATCGCGGCGCGGATGGCGCGGACGCCGCCCTCGATGTCGTCCTCGGAGCAGGCGTAGGAGAAGCGCAGGTAGCCCGGTGCCCCGAAGGGCGTGCCCGCCACGGTGACCACGTGCGCCTGGTCGAGCAGCCATAGGGCCACCTGCTCGTCCGACGTCATCGGCGTGTCCTTGTACGCGAGCCCGTAGAGCCCGCGCACGTCGGCGAAGACGTAGAACGCCCCCTCCGGCTGGCGGCAGCGGATGCCGGGCGTGCCCCGGAGCCCCTCGACCATCAGCGCGCGCCGGCGGGCGAATGCGGCCCGCATGGCGTGCACGTCGTCGCGCGGGCCGTTGAGCGCGGCCACCGCCGCGGCCTGGGAGACCGACGACGCGTTGGTCGTGCTCTGGCTCTGCACGATGTCGAGCGCGCGCGCGACCTCGGGCGGCGAGATGCTCCAGCCGATGCGCCAGCCGGTCATCGCGAACGTCTTCGAGCAGCCGTCGACCACGATGATCCGGTCGCGCATGTCCTCCGCCAGGGTGGCGATGGAGGTGTGCCGGAAGCCGTCGTAGGTGAGCTGGCTGTAGATCTCGTCGACGATGACCCAGGTGGGGTGACGGCGGAGGACCTCCATCAGCGGCAGGAGGTGCTCGGCGGCGTAGGCGGCGCCCGTCGGGTTCGACGGCGTGCAGAGGAGGACCGCCTTGGTGCGCGGAGAGAGCGCGGCCTCGAGCGCCTCCGGCCGGAGGCGGAAGCCGTCCTCCTCCGTCGTGGGGACGATGACCGGCGTCGCGCCCGACGAGCCGCACCTGCTCGGGGTAGCTGACCCAGTAGGGCGCGGGGATGATCACCTCGTCCCCGGGCTCGTACAGCGTGAGCGCGAGGTTGAAGAGCACGTGCTTGGCGCCGCAGCCGACGACGACCTGCTGCGGCGCGGGCCGGAAGCCCCGGTCCCGCTCGTTGGCGGCGCAGATCGCGGAGCGTGAGCTCCTGCGTGCCGGCCACGGCGGTGTAGTGCGTCGCCCCCGCGTCGATCGCCTTCTTCGCGGCCTCGCGGATGTGGGCCGGGGTGTCGAAGTCCGGCTCGCCGACGCCGAACGCGTAGACCTTGTGCCCCTCGCCGCGGAGGCGCGCCGCGTGGGCCGCCATCACGAGGGTCGCTGAGGGGGCGACGACCGAGAGGCGATCGGCGAGCTTCCGGGAAACGGGGATCGTCGTCATGGCGAGTACCTTATGACGCAGGAACTGCGCCGCGTCCTTTCGCGTCATCCTCCTCCGCGCGTCAAGGGCGAAGGAGCACCATTTCCGTAGAAACGTACGAGCGCCGGAGGGTCTCCAGCTCCGCGCGATCACCGAAGCCGAGGCGGACGTAGAAAGCCTGCGCGTCGCGCGTGCCGAGGTAGACGCGCCGCGTGTGCCGGACGGCCGGCGCTTGACCCGCGCCCTGCCTCGCTCGACCATCCCGCCATGCCCGCCATGGAGCCCGCCGCGTTCCTCGAAGACCTCGACCGCTCCGTGAAGGCCACGCTCGCCGGGCTCGGCGAGGCCTCGGCCCGGGGCGCGCCGCCGGCGGAGCTCTCCGTCTCCCAGCTCCTCTCGACCGCGCTCAAGAAGGAGCTCGAGGCCTCCGAGGAGGCGGCGCTCTGGATGACCCGGGAGGAGGACGTCGAGGTGAAGCTCGCGCTCGCCCGGCAGTGCGGCGACGAGGCGAAGCACTTCCGCCTGATCGAGGCGCGCCTCCGCGAGCTGGGCGTCGACCCGGCGAAGATCTCGCCCCTCTCGGGCGGCCCGACCCCGATGTACCGCTACCTGGCCTCGCTCGAGACGACGGTCGAGCGCGTCGCCGCGGGCCAGTACACGCGCGAGGCGCTGGCGCTGGTGCACAACCAGGTGTTCATCGACCACTGCGAGGCGCAGGGGGACGCTGCCACGGCGCGCCTCTACCGGGACGTGATCCAGCCCGACGAAGCGCACCACCACGAGCTGGGGCGGAGCATCCTGCTGCGGCTCGCCGTCACCGAGGAGGCGCAGGCGCTCGCCCGCGCCGCGTCCGAGAGGACGCTGGCGATCGCGGGCGAAGCTCCAGGAGATGGTCCGCCTCAAGAAGGGCATCGTGCGCGCCCCCGGGTGCTGATAGCGGCTTCCAAACCCACAAAAGTGGAAGGGCCTACCACACCCGCTCTCCGCTACCGTTGCTCCCTTCCGGGCCTGGCGGGGTTCACGGCGCGCTGTCGGTAGACCCATACGTCGGTAGGGGCCTTCGCCCTGCCCACGGACGTCTACCTACTCCACCTCCCGCCCGCGTGTCGAGCGCCCTCCGCTTGTTTTCGCCCGCGGCGTCCGTACGCTTGTCGGGATCGTGGATCCGCTCGCCGAAGGAAAAAGCAGCCTCCCCTGGCCGATCGCCCTGCTCTTCGTGGCCTCGGCGGCGGTGGCGGCCGCCTTGCTCCGGCTGTCGTGGCACAAGCCCCTCGTCGCCGCCGGGCTCGTCTGCGGCGCGCTCGCCTACGTCGCCTCCCGATGGGCGGTGCGGTGGCGCATGCGGCAGGCTCCTGCTCGCGGGCGACGTGCGGCGGGTGCTCTCGCGCTGGTCGCGCTCGTTTTCGCGCGTGCCGCACGCGGAGACCATGGCGCCGCTGCTGACGGCGACGGCGTTCGCCGCCTACGGCTGGGTGGGGCAGGCGCGCGCGGCGCTCGCGGCGGCGGCGCGCGGCCCGGCGTGGGAGGCGGCGCTGGAGCACCGGCTCTTCCTCGACACGCTGCTCCTCACGTTCGAGGGCGACCGCGACGGGGCGCTGGAGCAGGCCGGGCGGCTGGAGCGGCTGCCGCTGCCCCCTGCGGGGCCGGAGGTCCGCGGGCGGATGCGCAGCCCGCGCGTCGCGGTGGGCGCGTTCGCGCGGGCGTTCGCGCACCGGAGCCGCGAGGGCGACCGGGAAGCGCTCGAGCACGCGAGCAACGCGAGCCCGCTGGTGTTCTGGGCGATGCGCTACGCCGCCGCAGTGGTGGCGATCGATGAAGGTAGCTACGCGCGTGCGCGAAATCTCCTGGCGCGCGCGCCCCGTGGCCGGCGGAGTCGACGTTCCGCGCCTTCCACGACGAGATCCTGGCGCAGATTCCCGCACAGGCGGCTTGAGCGCCGTGGCTTGGGCGCTGCGGCGCCGCCTCGCCCTGCTCGCGCTGGGGATCTCCGCCGGGTGCGCGGGGCCCGCGAGCACGGCCGAGGCCCCACGCGCGCCAAGTCCTCCACCGCCCGTGCCGGCCCCTGCCCCGGCTGCGCCGACTCCGCCGACCGCGGCGCCGCGGCCATGGCGCTTCGACGTGGTGGCGAGCGAACCGGCGCGCGCGAGCTCTCGGTCGAGGCGGTGATCACGGCGCGCGAGGGCGAGGCGGTCGGCGTCGAGGGCGCGGGCGAGCTTCCTCTCCGGCGTGGAGGTCTCGACGGGCGGGCCCTACCGCCCCCTCGCCGCCGACGCGATGCCGAAGGCGACCCGGCGTTCCACCTGCCCGCGTGCCCGGCCGACGGGTGCCGCGTCCGCTACCGCTTCGCGCTCGCCGAGGCAGCGCATCAGCGTCGGCGACATCGCGTGCGCCGAGGAGGCGGGAGGCGGCGCCATCCTCACCTCGCCCTCCGCGTGGCTGCTCCACCCGGCGGAGGCTCCCGTCGACCAGGCCTTCGAGCTCCGCGTCTCCACGCCACCGGGCGTCGCCTTCGTCAGCGGCCTGCTCCCTCCGGCGAGGGCCCCGCCGCGCTGCCTCCGGCGGCGTACGCGCCAGCCTCGCCGACCTGCCGAACCCCGGCTGGGCGGCGTTCGGCGAGCTGCGCCTGATCCGTGTCGAGGTCGAGGACGAGGCGATCGACGTCGCCGTGCTGCCCGGCGCCGTCGATGGACGCGGGCGAAGCGGCGCTCGCGGACTGGATGCCGGCGCCGCCCGCGCGGTGCGCGCGTACTACGGCCGCGCCTCCATCCGCCGCGCGCTGGTGGCTGTCGTCCCGCGCGAGGGCCGCGGCGCTCGGCTTCGCGCGCACGCTCGGCAACGGCGGCGCCACGATCGTCGCTTACGTCGGCGGGCAGACGACCGCCGCCGGATTTCGCCTCGGGCTGGGAGCTCGTCCACGAGCTGCTCCACGTCTCCTTCCCCAACCTGCCGCGCGGAGCAGGCCTGGCTCGAGGAGGGGATGGCCACGTACGTCGAGCCGCTCGTGCGCGCGCGCCGCGGCATCATCCCCGCCCGAGAGGTGTTCGCGCACTTCCGCGCGCGCATGCCCTTCGGCGAGCCGGCGCACGGCGACGAGGGGCTCGACCGGACCCACACCTGGGGGCGGACCTACTGGGGCGGGGCCATGTTCTGCCTGCTCGCCGACGTCGCCATCCGCGAGCGGACCGGGCAACCGGCGCTCGCTCGACGACGCGCTGCGGGCGGTGCTGGCCGCGGGCGGGAACGTGTCGCAGCGCTGGGACGTGAGCGACGTGATCGCGGCGGGCGACGCCGCCACCGGGGTGCCGGTGCTGCGCGAGCTGTACGATCGGATGGGGGCCGGGCCGGCGGCGGTCGACCTCGACGCGCTGTGGCGGCAGGCTCGGCGTGGGCGACGCAAGGACGGGCGGTGGTGCTGGACGACGCGCGCCGAGCTCGCGGCGGTGCGGCGGGCGATGACGGGGGGCTGACCCGGCGCTACCGGCGCTTCTTGCCCTCGGCGTCGGGCGCATAGAGGAAGCGCAGCGCGCCGGGGGCGCGCCGCCGCCACGCGCGCTCGGTGTGGGTGCCGCGCTTGGCCTCCACGAAGCGGAGCGACCCGCCGTCCCAGCCGCGCGCCCGGAGATCCTGCGCGAGCCGCTGGGCGGCGCGGAGCATGTTGCCGCCGGCCTCGAGCCCGCCGGCGTCGAGGTAGATGCGGCTCGTCCACGGCTTCGATTGCGAGGCGATGTACTCGAAGATCTTTCCCCGGCCGACCCAGAGCGACGGCGACATGCTCATCACGAGGCCGAAGTGCTCCGGGCTGCGGAAGTGGGCGTAGAGCGCGGCGAGGCCGCCGAGCGAGGAGCCCCCGATGCCGACGTCCCGCTGCTCGCCCGAGACGTGGAACTCCGCGCGGATCTTCGGGGCGAGGAAGCCCCCCATCCAGTCGATCAGCGCGTCCGTGCGGCCGTTGCCCCGCTCGACGGGCCAGGGGGCCAGCTCGCCGATGCGCGCCTCGCCGCCGTGCTCGATGCCCACGAGCACGATGGCTCGGCGGTACTTCTTGGCCATGTTGTTCCCCGTGCGGTGGAGGTGCCAGCCGCCGGCGTACGAGGGCGCGTCGTCGAAGACGTTCTGCCCGTCGAAGAGGTAGAGGACGGGCGAGGGCGGCGCCTTCTGGGGGCGGGGGGGGACGCAGACGCGGACCGCGCGCGGGCCGACGTGCGGGATGTCGAAGGGGCCGAGCCGGTGGATCACGTAATCCGTCATGCGCGCCCGGTGTAGCACGCCGGCCGAGCCCGCCCGCCCGAGGCATCCGGCGACCATGGACTTGGCCGCCCGCGCGCGCCGTGGGTACCGTTTTGTGCACAGAGGGAAGACCATGGAAATGCAGCTCGCCAGCGAGCGCCGGGGGTCCCGTCGCGCCGCCGTCGTGGAGTGTCAGGTCGTCCGTGAGCAGGGTTTCCAGCTCATCGGCGCACGCGGGGTGGACCTGTCGCCCGAGGGGATGCTCCTGTCCACGCCCGTGCGCGCCGTCCGCGGCGAGGAGCTGATCGTCACGTTCCGCGTGCCCGGCACCCACCGCTGGATCGACACGCTGGCCACCGTCGCCCGGATCGTGCGCGGCCGCCGCCACGCCGACGGCGGGCCCGCGCTGGGCCTCGCCTTCGACCCCCTCGATCCCGAGGACCAGCGCCTCATCCGCTGGGCCCTCCTCCGCCACCCGCCCACGTTCCCGTCCCGCGCGATGCGCATCGACTACGCCGCCACCGCGGCGCTGATCGCCCTGGCCTGAGCACGCGCACGGGCGCCCGCTGACCATCATCCGGCGCGGAGCCGCGGCGCGCAGCGGCCGAGCCGGTGGCGCACGGGCAACGCGCCTCTCACGGGCGCCGATGCGAACGCCATGCCGCGACGACGACGGCACGCCGCCGACCTCGCGCGTCCGCGCAGCGCGCGTGGCGCGCACGCGGAAAGAACCATCCCGGCACGCAAAGGCGCTTCCCCCAGGGCGAGATGCTTCCCCCACGGCCGAGACGCTTCCGCCATGGGCGAGATCCTTCGGCCACGGGCGAGATGCTTTCCCCACGGCCTAGATGCTTCCTCCACGGCCGAGATGCTTCCGCCATGGGCGAGATCCTTCGGCCATGGGCGAGATCCTTCGGCCATGGGCGAGATCCTTCGGCCACGGGCGAGATGCTTCCGCCATGGGCGAGATCCTTCGGCCACGGGCGAGATGCTTTCCCCACGGCCTGGATGCTTCATCGTAGCGCGAAGCTTCTCTGCCTGCGGACGACCGTCTTCCCCTGCGAGCGACCGTCTTTCCCCGCGGGCGACCGCCTTCGCCGTCGCGCGAAGCTTCTTCGCACGCGCGCGACCGGTTTCGCCCGAGAGCGACCGGCTTCGCCCGTCGGAGATTCGGCTCCGTCCGCGTGCGAAGCTTCTTCGCACGCGGTGGAGCGCCTTCGCGCGCGGGAGATGGGCGTTCGTGCTGCGCTGCGCGGCAAGCGAGACGAGCGGATGGGCATGCGGCACGGGAGGATGGGCTTCGAGACGGGAGGATGGGCGGGCGAGATGGGCTGCTCGGCATGCGAGACGAGCGGTTGGGCATTCGAGCCGCGCTGCTCGACATGCGAACCGCGCCGTTGGGCGTGCGAGCCGCGCTGCCCGGGGCTCAGCCGACGCGACGTCCCCAGCGCTCGTCCACTTCCGAGATCATGCTGCGCGCCACGGTCGTCCGGCGCAGTACGGGCAGGACGCTCGCCGGGTCGCAGCCGCAGAGCCCCGAGGCCCAAGCCGGGTTGGCCTCGACCACGCCCCAGCCGCGCCCCTCCATCCGCCCCACGTCGACGACCACCGCAGGCGGCAGTTCGACCTCGGCATCGGCGAGGATCGCGCGGATCGCCGTGGTCGCATCCTCGATTCTCCCGCGCGTCCGCCTCCCACTCCCCTGCCTCGCTGCGGGCGACCTCTCCTCCGCGGATGTAGGGCGAAAGCGCGGCCACCTCGCGCTCCAAGACGAAGAACCGGTACTCCACCTCGAACACGACCGGCTCGCTCACCAGAACGGGCAGGTCCGGCGGCAGCCCCGGGTCAGGAGCGATTGGGGTGCCATCGCCGTACACCCGCGCCGGGAAGCATTTCTCGTCCGTCGGCTTGACGAAGACGCGCTCCCGGATGGTCAATGCCTCCGCCAGCGTGGTGAGGTGCACGTTCGCAGACGGTACCGCCGAGGCACCCGGGGCAGCCAGTCGGCGGTCGGCTCGAGGAGCACGACCCCGAGGTCGTCGGCGATGGCGTCTGCGAGGATAGTCTCCCCGTAGAATACCGGGTCGCGAGACGCGAGGCCTTCGGGGCACCGGAAAGAGTGAAGGCGCTCGACGTCCCAGCCAGCGGAGAGCGCCGCGCCGAAGAGCGCGTTCGAGTCGGGGCTGTAGCGGTGGGAGAGGACGAGCGTGGACATGCACCGGGATGCTACCTCCTCACCGGCGCCGGAGGCCCTCGGCATTCGGGGCCGCGCTCGGGCTCAGCATTTGGAGCCGCGCTCGGGCTGGCCAGTCGTCGTTGACCTCTGGGAGCGAAGCGTGGCACGGTCCGCCCATGGCGCGCGATGCCCTTCTCTCCGCAGCGCTGCGGCACGTCAGAGACGCCGAGCACCTGCTCGCGCCTGGGCCCCACCGCTCGGTCGAGCAAGCGCTCCACCTCGCCGGCTTCGGGCCCGAGTGCGCCCACAAAGGTTGTGTCGACGAGACGATCACTGATCACGCCCTCGGTCATGACATCAACGATGCGACGGACGCCGTCGTCGAGGTGCTGCTCGCCCTCGATCCCGCGGCGAGCCGCTATGGCATCGACGAGCACGCGACCCGCCTCCCCAATCGGGTTGCCCGCTGGAGACCCGACTGTCGCTACAATGCGACCCGAGCGCCGGAGCCACATGCGGTGCAGGTCGTCGAGGACGTGGTGCGCGAGGCACGAAGCTTCGTGGACGACTGCGTGCTCGCCATTTGGTCGGACGGCGTCCTGGGCGTGGACGCGCTCCGCTGGCCGGGAGGTTGACGTGGCGCTCGCCTGGAGCGAGGTGATCGATGCGTTGCTTCGCGTCGTCGAGACGTCGCCAGGGCGCGGCGGCCTTGAGCGGATTGCGGTCGTGCGCGACCTCCGCGGGCGCGTCCGGCTTGCGGTGCGCGCCGCGCCCCGCGTGATCCCCGATGCGGAGGGCCTCACGGCGGCGATCGCCGGTGAGCTCCGCGGCTGGTTTGCGGCGCCGATCCTGTGGACCGGGGCGCCCTCCTCGCTGGAAGAGCGGCGCCTCGCCAACAACTTCCTCGAAGCGAACCGCGGGAGGTGGCCCGCCGGCTGGCCGCGCAGCTTTCGCGACGCGACGGGCAGGGAGCAGCCGATTTCCGCTGGGGAGAACGGCGTGTGGAGCGGCGAGGTGCGGGCGCGGACCAAGGACAGTTGGCTCCACGCGGGGCAGGTCACGCTGCCGTGGCCGCTCCACCCCAGGGCCCCCGCCATTGTCTCCTTCTACTCGTTCAAAGGCGGAGTGGGCCGGACGACTACGCTCGGGATTGTCGCGCGCCAGCTCGCGAGACTCGGCCGTCACGTCGTCGTGCTCGATTCGATCTCGAAGCGCCGGGGCTCGGGCGCTTCTTCGACGTCGAAACAGAGCGCGGTGTCCTCGATCTTCTCTCCGAGCACGCGGCCACGGGCAGGATCGACCTCGAACAGCCGGAGACCTACTCCGCGACGGTCGCAGAGGGGGAGGGCACGCTCACCCTCTACCCTGTGGGCACGATGGACGCGAGCTACGTCGAGCGCCTCGCGTGCCTCGATTACGCGCCGCGCGCTCGGGCCGAGCAAAGCGGCGTCGAGGCGGCGCTCCGAGCGATTCTGGGGCGATCCGCGCGCGCCACCTACCCGACTACATCTTCCTCGACGCGCGCGCCGGCCTGCACGACCTCGGCGGCCTCTCCCTCCACGCCCTAGCGCACGTCGACGTCCTCGTCGGGCGCGCCGGCGCGGCGACGCTCGATGGCTTCCGCCTCGTCCTCGGCCCTCTCGCGCCGGCGACGGGATGAGGATCTGCGCGTGGTCGTGGCGCAGACGTTCGTCCCCTTGCCGGTTTTCGGCGAAGCATTCATGCGCGCACGCGATGCGTGGGCGCTATCGCTGCACGACGCCTTCACCGACACGCTCTACCAGCGCATGTACGCGGGCGCGGACATCCCCGCAGTGCGCGATGAGACCGCATCGCACTTCCCGTGGGCCATCCCCGATTACGATAGCGTAAGGGGCGCCGACCGCGTGCAGGACATCGACGGCACGGTACTCGACGCCGAGCCCTTCGCCGCGCTTCGCACGCGGATCCTGGAGCGCGCGGGCCGCGCCGAGCTTGTGGACGAGGAGGACGACGACAATGGCGGCTAGGGCCCGAGCGCTGGATGACTCCGAGCGGCGCATGCTGCTCGAACAGATGAGCCTTCTCGAGCAAGACGCCGATGTCTCGCCGGAGAGCATCCAGCGGGTGTTCCTCCCGCTCCCCGAGCACCGCCGGGTCCTCGACGATCGCGTCGTGCTCGTGCTCGGGGATTCGGGGCGTCGGCAAGTCGGCGCTGTTCCACTTCCTCCAGACCCCCGCGGGGGCGAGCCTCCTCGGCCTCGACGAGAAGGACCGCGCGAGCCGACGCCACTGGATCGTCGGCTTCAGCGAGACTGGGATGGACCATGCGGCGCCCTCGGCCATCGAGGAGCTAGCACGCGGCTCCGCACCCGTAGAGGAAACGCTCCGGCGCTTCTGGCTCGGGCACCTCATCGGCCGCATCGCCATGTCCGGCGGCGACGGCGTGCCCGAGCCCCCACCCTTCGTCCCCGTGTGGCGCGAGCGCCCCTCGGAGCCGCGGCACTGGCTGGGCGCGCTCGAGGATCCGGCGCGCTACGTCCCGTGGCTCGACCAGCTTGAAAAGAACCTCACCGCGCAGGACCGGACGCTGGTGATCACGTACGACCACCTCGACAAGATCGGCGTGCGGAACCGCGACATCCGCCGCCGCGTGCTGCCGCCGCTGCTCGCGCTGTGGCTCTCTCAATCGAACCGCTACCGCCGTGTGCGCGCCAAGCTCTTCCTTCGACCCGACCTGTTCGACGAGTCCGTGGCGAACACATCGGACGTGAGCAAGCTCTTGTCCCGTTCGGAGAAGCTCCGGTGGAGCGTCTCGGCGCTCTATCGGCTGCTCATCCGCCACCTGGCCATTCACCCGCGCCTGCGCGAATGGCTGACCTCCGGAAAATGGAAGATCCCGCTGACGGAGCACCCCACGCTCGGGTGGATGCCTCCCGAAGACCTCCCCGAAGAGGGCACGGCGTCGCAACACACGCTGATGGCGCACCTCGTCGGCGAACGCATGGGGAGCGGCAAGGATCCGCGGGTCGGCTACTCGTGGACCTGGGTACCGAACCACCTCAAGGACGCGAAAGGCGTCATCGCGCCGCGCTCGATGCTCACCCTCTTCAAGAGCGCGGCGAGCCGCGCGCTGAACGAGACGCCGCGAGGACAGTTCATGCGCGTCCTTGCGCCTGACGAGCTGAAGGAGGGGCTACGCGAGACGTCGTCCCAGCGTGTCACCGAGGTACAAGAGGAGCACCCCGTGATCCTGCGCTTGGCGCAGCTCAAGGACGTCCGCATCCCTGCGCCCGTCAGCGACGTAACCGATGCCCTCGCGCGGATCCCCGGGGAGGGGGACGATGACTTTGGCACGGCCGGGGGCCGTGCACTCGACGAACTGGCGCGCCTCGGTGTCCTCGATCGCTTGCCTAAGGGCAGGATCGACATCCCGGACATCTACCGGCTGAAGTTCAGGATCGAGCGAAAGGGCCAGAAGGTGAAGCCCGGTCGCTGACGCGCGGCGCCCACAGCGAAGAGGCAGCACGTCGGTAGGCCTACAGCACCCATCTCGAAACGCGTTACGACCCGGCGCGTGTGGTCCGCTACATAGTCGCGCGCAGTTCTGAAGCGTGATTCCCGGCGCTCACCCCTTCGGGAAGATGAAGAACCCCGCCCCGGAGATGAGCATATCGAGCACGATGACCGCGAGCGACGAGTTGACCACCGCCTTCGTCGTCGCCCACCCTACGCCCTCCGACCCGCCGTAGGTCGACAGCCCCGAGTGCCCGGAGACGACCGGGATGGCCGCGCCGTAGGCCAGGCACTTGGTGAGGCCGAGCGTGACGTCGCCGGCGGTCAGGAGGCTGAAGTTCATGAAGGTGGCGGGGCGGATGTCGAACATGAAGTACGCCGTGAGCAGCCCCGTCAGGATCGCGACCCCCGCCGACCAGATGCCGAGCGCCGTGGTCATCACGATGCTGGCGAGGAAGCGCGGCTTGATCAGGTAGTCGATGGGGTCGGCCGCGCACATGCGCAGCGCGTCGATCTGCTCCGTCACGACCATCGAGCCGATCTCGGCGGCGATGCCGGCGCCCACGCGCGTGGCCAGCATCAGCGAGCCGATCGAGGCGGCGAGGTCGCGGATGAGCAGCTCCAGGTAGTTGGCGCCGAGGAGGGAGAGCTCGGGGAGGACGCGCTTGGTCTGGATGCCGGCCTGGAGGACCAGGATCATCCCGATGAAGCCCATCACCACCGTCAGGAAGAAGAGCGAGCGGTTGCCGATCTCGTACATCTGCCGCACCGTCGCGCCCTCCTCGCGGCGGCCGCGGGCGCAGTAGTAGAGGGTGCGGACGAAGACGGAGTAGAGCTCGAGGCCCTCCTTCACCAGCTCGACGGCCCGGGCGCCCAGGGCCCCGACCCCCGTCGGCTCGGAGGACAGCTCCCGCAGCTCGCTCGCGGGCACGCTCTCCGGCGGTTGGTCGGTGTCGCGGACGGAGGTCATCGACACGGGCACGGTAGCGCGATCGTGCCGGCCCAGTTGCCGATTTCCGCCCTATCCTCGCGGTCATGCCCACCCGGCGCTTGCTTTTCCCCGTTGTCGCCCTCGCCCTCACCACCGCCTGCTCCAGCTCGGGCAACCACGCTAGCGGCACGGCGGGCACCCCCACGAGCACGTCCGGCGCCGGCGGGGCGGGCGCCACCACCGCGTCCAGCGGCGGGATGGGCGCCGCCACCGGGACGGGCACGGCCACCACCGGGACGGGGGGAGCTTCGACCGGCACCGGCGGCACCGGCGGCACCGGAGCGACGGGCGCCGGGACCACGTTCACGTACGGGCTCAACCTCGGCTACTACAACAGCGGGCTCAACGACACGAGCGAGTCGCAGCTCGGCATGGCCGCGGGCGCGGACTCGCACCGCCACAAGCTCACGGAGGTGTTCCTCGACCAGTGGGGCGACGCCATCCACGTCCCCGAGCTCCAGGCGATGATCAAGGCCGGGGAGCGGGACATCGTGTGCAACATCATCGGGCCCTCGGCCGCGAACTCCAACGCGCCGGCCGGCGGCGACACCGAGGAGTACTCCCCCAAGAACCTCTACGAGCCCATCCTCACGAGCTCGGGGGACGTGAACCCCGCGAACACCTGGGCGGCCTTCGTCCAGCGCGTCGTCACGACCTACTCGCCGTACATCCACACCTGGGAGGTGTGGAACGAGCCGGACCAGGTGGGCGGCAACTGGCAGGCGACGCAGACCTGGGACACCCAGCCGCCCAAGCCGAGCGACCTCATCTGGTGGAACGACACGATCTACGCGTACATCCGGCTGCTCCGCGTGACCTACACGGTGGTCCACAAGCTCGACCCGCAGGGGAAGGTCACGCTCGGCGGCATCGGCTACCCGAGCTTCCTGGACGCCATCCTGCGGTACACGGACGAGCCCACGGCGGGCGCGGTCACCTCGGAGTACCCCGCGAAGGGCGACGCCTACTTCGACGTGGTGAGCTACCACTACTACCCCGTCTTCTCCCCCGGAAACTCCGACGTGGGCGCCGCCGGCCTCGTCACGCTCCACGATCAGCTCCAGGCCGAGCTCACGAAGGCGAAGGTCACGAAGCCGTTCATCATCACGGAGTCCGGGGCGCCCCGCTACGCCGTCGGCGGCGACCCGGGCGGCGTCGACTACGCCCACGACTACCTGGTGAAGGCCATGGCGCTGGCCCAGAACGCGGGCATCGGCCGCATCGACTGGTTCATCCTCGGCGACGGCGCCGACCCCGGCGCCTCGACCAACGCGTTCGAATACATGGGCCTCTACGAGAACCTCACCTCGGTGATGGCCCCCTCGGACGCCACGATCACCGAGACCGGCACGGCCTACGCCACGCTCGGCCACCTCCTCGCCGGATTGGTCTCCGACCCGGCCGGCACCGCGGCGCTCGCCCTGCCCGCAGGCACGGGCGGCGTCGCGCTGCTCACGAGCGACCAGAAGCACGCCTACGTGGTGTGGGCGACGGCCACCTCGGGGGAGAGCGGGGCGGGGATGGTCTCGCTCCCGGCGGGGGGCCCGGCCTCCGTGTACGCGTGGGACTACAGCAGCACGAAGACGGCGACCACGGTCACGGCTTCGGGCGGCAAGGTCACCGTGAGCGTGACCTCGTCGCCCGTGATCGTCATCGCACCCTGATCGAAAGAGGACACCGAACCGCGACCGCCAGGGAGCGGGTGCCAGAACCGCCACGCGTTGCTGGCACCCGCTCCCTGGCGGTCGAGGTTCGGATTGCGTCTGCTCCGGGTGGGGCATGCGGGAGCGAGCGACCCGGTGTAAGTCCTTCCGGGGGGTCGTCCGTATAGAAGGGCGGCGCGGGTCGAGCCATGGCGACGGAGGCTTACCGGATGGACCAGATCGGGGACTACCTCGTTCGCCGGCTGATCGGCGAGGGGGGGATGGGCAAGGTGTACGAGGCCGAGGAGCGGCTCTCGAAGCGCCGCGTCGCCCTCAAGGTGCTGCACCAGGAGCTCTCGAAGAGCGAGCAGGGCCGGCGGCTCTTCCTCAACGAGATGCAGATCCTGGCCCACCTCGAGCACCCGAACATCGTGCGCAGCCTCGCCAGCACCGAGGTCGACGGCGAGCTGGTCATGGTGCTCGAGTACCTGGACGGCCGCACCCTCCGGGCCTCGCTCAACGCCGAGGGGCGCCTGCCCTGGGGGGAGGCCATCCGCGTGGTCTCGTCCATCGCCGCGGCCCTCGCCGCCGCCCACGGGCAGGAGCCGCCCATCATCCACCGCGACCTGAAGCCCGAGAACATCATGGTCCTCGCGGACGGGACGGTGAAGGTCATGGACTTCGGCATCGCCAAGGTGATCGAGGCGCTGGACCAGACCAACACGCAGAGCGTCGGCACGCTGTCGTACATGAGCCCGGAGCAGATCGACGCGCACACCATCGACCACCGGAGCGACCTCTACTGCCTCGGCCTCGTCTTCTACGAGCTGATGGCCGGCCGGCCGCCCTTCCAGTCCGCCTCGCCGCGCCAGCTCCTCAACCTCCAGTGCACCGCCGAGCCTCCGCCGCTCCCCGACGAGGTGCGCGCCGGCCTGCCGCGCGGCGTCGAGCAGCTCCTCTTCCAGCTCCTGGAGAAGGCGCCCGAGGACCGGCCGTACCTCGCGCAGGACGTGATCGACCGCCTCGAGCCCTTCCAGACCGCCGCAGCGAGCCCGATCCGCAGCGGCGCCCGCGCCTCCAGCCCGGGGAAGACGGCCGTCACCCCGCACCGCACCCCCTCGTCCACCGCGTCCACGCCCAAGCCCTCGTCCTCGAAGCGGGGCGAGCCGGCCCCGCAGCCCGCCGCCGACGTGGCTCCGACGCTCCGCGACGCGCCGGCCGCGCCCAAGGCGCCCCCGCCCGCCGAGCGGGCCGACACGATCGCGCTGGTCAACCGGGTCAGCACCCCGCGCGACGTCTCCACCGCCATGGCCGTGGGGGTCATCGTCGCCCTGTCCGCGCTCGCCGGGATCGGCGCGTACGCCCTGCGCTCGTCGGCGCCGCCGAAGGAGACACCGGCGATCGGGCCCACGGCGGCCCTGCCCGGCACGGGCGCGCCGGCGATCGGGCCCACGGCGGCCCTGCCCGGCACGGGCGCGCCGGCGATCCGGCGGGACCGGCGATGAAGGAGCGCGGCCCGTCCTCGTCCGGCGTGGTCGAGGGAGAGGCGCTCCCTCCCGTCGGCCGCGCGCGGCGCTGCGCCGCAGAGGACGGGAGGGAGATCTGGCGCCTCCCCCTCGGGGACGAGCCCGTCGCGCGGCGCTTGCTCCGCCTCGGCGAGGCCGGCGTGGCCGGCTTCGTCGACGGGGGCGTGGATCGGGAGGTGGGGTCGGTGTGGCTCCTCCGTCGCGCGGCAGGGACGTCGCTCCACGAGGCGATGCGCGGGCGGAAGGGCCCATGGCCCTGGCGGGAAGCGCTCTCGACCGCGCGCGCGCTCGCCCTCTCGCTCGCGGCTTGCGAGAAGGCCGCGCTCTTCCCGGGCCCGCTCACCCCCGACACCGTGCTCCTCGTCGACGGCACCCCCGTCCTGCCCGCGCCGGGGCTCGTCGCGGCGCTGTGCGGGGCGGCGGACGGCGCGTCGCGCAGCACGAGCACGGCGTCGCCGCTGTGGATCCCGCCTGCCCAGGCCGACGGCGCACCGTGGGACGGCGCCGCGAACCGGTACGCGCTCGGCCTCGTGCTCTACCGCCTGCTCGCGGGGGAGCACCCGTTCGGCGGCGCGGGCCTGCGGCACGCACTCGACGCGGCGGCGCACCGGGAGGCGCCTCCGTTCCGGGAGGCCGTCGCCGCGGCGCTGCCGGCAGGGCTCCAGAGCCTGTGCCTGCGGGCGCTCGGGCCGGAGGGGGAGCGGCCCCGGAGCGCGGAGGGGATCGCCGAGGCGCTGGGGGGGTTCTTGGAAGGCGTGGCTCCTCACGCCAGCACAACGCGTCGTCAGCCCAGCACCGCGCTTCCGAACCGCGACCGCCAGGGAGCGGGTGCCAGTGAGGCGCTGGCGGCGCCGTCGTCCCCGCGGCGCCCGCTCCCTGGCGGTCGCGGTTCGGATGTTCGTACCCCGACCGCGCATGTCGGACGCCTCTGGCCCCTGGCCGCCGGCGCCCTCGTCGCCCTCGCCGCCGTCGCCGCGGTCCTCGCCGCGCCTGCCCCTGCTCCGGCGCGCTCCGCGTCGAGCGCCGTCGTTCCCCCCGAAGCTCCGCTCACCCAGCGCCGGACCGCGGCGGCGGACTGCGCCTCGTGCCACCCGCGGCAGGCAGCGGAGTGGCGGCGGAGCGTGATGGCGCACGCCGTGAAGAGCCCGCTCTTCAATGCCCTGGAGGCGCTCATCGAGGAGCAGGTGGGCCGGGATGCAGGACTGCCCGAACGGCGCCGGGATCCTGCGCCGCGCCAGCGGAGCGACGGCCTGCCGGGACGCGACCAGCGGGCTGCCGATCACCGGCTCCGGCGGCGAGCACTGGTGCGTCAACTGCCACAGCCCCACCGAGAAGCTCGACACGCCGCTCCCGTCCTGGGAAGGGCGCGCCGGCGGCGACCCGCGCACGCGGCGCCCGGCGCGCGACCTGCTCGGCGAGCGCGCGATGGAGGGCATCTCCTGCGGCTTCTGCCACGAGGTGCACGGCCCGGTCCCGGCGCACGGCGTCGCGCGCGGCGCGTACGAGGGGAACGCGACGTGGACGTCGTTCGTGACGGGCGCGACGTTCACCGCGCGGCCCGAGGACGCCCGTGGGCTCACCGGGATCGGCAACAGCGGCTACGCCCTCGATCCAGGCCGGTTCCTGATCGGCGGCGGGCCCGCCTCCGGCGCGGCGAGCGTGGGCGCGCACCTCGTCCCCGAGCGGGGGACCGTGGCGTACCTCCGGTCGAGCGAGTTCTGCGGGAGCTGCCACGACGTGCGCCTCTTCGGCACGGACACCCTCGGGGCGGCGCGCGGCGAGCACTTCAAGCGGCTGCGCAACGCGTACTCCGAGTGGGCCGCCTGGGCGAGCGGGGAGGCGCGCGCCGGCCGCCCCGTCGCGACCTGCCAGGACTGCCACATGAGCGCGTACCCCGGCGTCTGCGAGGCGGACGAGGGCGGCGCCTCCGATCCCGAGTGCCCGAAGGGCTACCGCTTCGTCCCACGCGCCCCCGGCACCTGGCCGAAGGGGCGCGCGGCGACGGGATCGGCGGAGGCGAAGGACGTGGTCACGCACTGGTTCTCGGGCGTCGACGTCCCGCTCTCGCGCGAGCTGCCCCCCGAGCTCGTCGACGAGCCCACCGTCGACGTCCACGGCATCCCGCTCTCGGCGCGACGGCGCCGGGACATGCTCCTCCGCCACACGTTCCGCTTCGGGATCGGCGCCGCGCGTCGCGGCGGGCTCGGGATCGAGATCCCGATCGAGATCGAGAACGTCGGCGCCGGGCACCGCGTGCCCGCGGGCTTCAGCCAGGAGCGCGAGATCTGGGTCCACCTCACGGTCCGCGACGGGGACGGGCGCCTGGTCTACGAGGTCGGGCGCGTCGATCGGCCCGACGAGGACCTGCGCGACAAGCTCTTCCTCCGGGTCGGGACCCGCGGCGACGATCTCGACGCGAAGGGCCGCCCCCAGGGCCTCTTCGGCGCGGACGTGCGCGACGGTCCGGACGTGCCCCAGTGGCAGCCGCCGCCCGCGCTCGGCGGCACCTCGTTCCGGGGCCGCGGCCTCGTCAACTTCCAGAACGGCTTCCTGCGCTGCGTGCGCTGCATCGGCACCATCGCCGCCGACGGGCACTGCGAGGCGGGGCCCGGGCAGGAGGGGACCCGGGCCGCGCGCTTCGCCGACGCGGACTACGACCCCGACACCGGCGCGTGCAGGAGCAACCTCTCGGGCGTGAACGCGCTCTTCGAAACGTACTTCCCGGTGGGCGCGCTCGACGCCGCCCGGGGCCTGCCCAAGGGCCCCGACGCCATCATCGACACGCGATCGGTCCCGCCGCGCGTCCCCCTCCGCTACGTGTACGACCTCGCCACCTCCGGCCGGCGCGGCCCGTTCCGGATCGAGGCGAGGCTCCTCTTCCGCGCGTTCCCGCCGTTCCTCGTCAAGGCGTTCGCGGCCTACGAGCGCGAGCAGGCGCGCCGAGGCCTCCGGCCGAGCGGGCCGCTGGTGAGCGAGGACATGCTCGCGAGGATCGAGGTGGTCGAGATCGCGCGCGCGACGGCCGAGGTGCGGTAGGCGCAGCGGAGGCCCATCCGGCCGACCGGCCTACTTGATGTTGTAGTCCAGCGTCACGGGCTGCCCGTTGCGCATCACGCTGGCGGAGATGTGGTCGGAGTGGAGCAGCTTCGTGTACGCCTCCAGCATCTTCTGCGGGTCGTTCATGTCGAAGCCGTTGAGGCTCTGCAGCCGATCGCCGTTCTGGAGCCCGATGTTGCCGAGGAGGGAGTCGTCCTTGATGCCGTAGAGCTTCATCCCGACCACCTGATCGCCGACCTTGTCCGGCACCACGCGGGTCTTCATCAGCTCGGCCGGGTTCGCGATGAGGGCGTCCACCGCGGAGCGGTCCACCTCGAACTCGTGGTCCGAAATCTTGTGGATCTTGTTCATGATCTCGGGGTGCGGCCCCGCATACGCCCGCGGCGGCGGCATCTGCGGCATCCCCTTCTTGGCCGGCGGCTTCGTGCCCATCTGGAGCTGGCAGCGCATGCCGTTCGGCGCCGTGAGCCACACCCTGTCCGACACTCCGTGCTCGACGTCCTCGGGCGTGGCGCGGTCGCGCTGGGCGCCGATGAAGTCCACCCGCCCGCCGAAGAAGTCCTCGCCGCGGCGGCGGAAGACCGCCTTCCCGTCGGGCCCCGTGATGGCGGCGAAGGACCAGTCCGGGTCGTCCGAGCTGGCGATGAGTACCACGCGCGCGGGCACGTCGCAGACCGGGTCCTTGTACGGGTCCGCGCCGGGCGAAACCTGCGCCTCTCCGGGCGGCGCGGGGTGCGGACGGATGGGGCCGGTCACCGAGTCGAAGGCGTTGCGTTCGAGGATGACGTCGGCGTGGAGATCCCGATCGCTCTCGGGCGCCACCACCCTGCGTGATCCGGCGAATTGCCCCTGGCGACGGCGCTCGCCGGCGCGATCAGCGCGCCGACGAGCTGGCTCAGGCCGCTTGCCTGGAAATACGCGGCGACGGCGAGCATGAAGCAAACGATGACGGAGAAGTAGCGCTTGGCGAGCGCGTCGATTCCCATGCGCGCGAGCTTGCGATCCGCGTGCCAGCGGACCGAGCGCGCCGGTGGCGGCGCACGCAGGGCGGACGATCCGCAGCGCCGCGCCAAGCTGGCGGCTCGCGCTGCCGTCGCGACGTCCTGTCGAGACGTCGCGCCTGTACGGCCTCAGGAGATTGGAGGGGGCGCTCGGGTGGTGGGCTCCCGAGCTAGGACGCGCGCCGAGGCGACGCGCGGAGGGTCAGTTGCACATGCCGGCAGCCTTGAAGTCGGTGAGCGCGGCGCTGCACGCGGTGTCGTTGGCGTCCATCACGACCGTGTTGCAGCCCGGCTGCTCGGAGGAGGGGAGGGACCCGCAGCAGCTCGAGAGCGCGCTGCACCCGCCGCCGCCGGAGGAGCCGGTGCTCGAGGTGCCGCCGCACTCGCCGGCCGCCTGGAGGGTTTCGAGCTCAGCGCTGCACTCCTCTGCGACATTGGTCTTGACGACTTCGTTGCAGCCCGCCTGGTCGGCGGTGGGCAGCTTGCCACAGCAGTCCGAGAGGCCGCTGCAACCGGAGCCGCCGCTGCTGCCGGTGCTGCTGCCGCCGCCGCCGGTGGTGCCAGTGCTCTTGCTGCTGCTGCCGCCGCAGGCGGCGCAGAGGGCGACGATGCCGGAGAGGGCGAACACGGGCGCGAGCTTGAGAACGGAATTGAACATTGTGCGTGCCTCCAGGTGAGTGGCGGGGCTTAGTCGCACCGAGAGAGCTCCCGAGTCAACTTTGAGCACGTTCCCGACGCAGTCTTCCACCCTGGATGTAGGGCATCGCGCCCATGTCGGCCCTCCGCTCAACCGCGGCCGAGCGCGCCGACCATGTGGAAAAGCTCGAAGGAAACGACGCCTCCGGCGGCGACGAGCGCGGCCGTCAGCGCGTCGTCCTCGACGATCAGGTGGATGCGCGCGTCGCCCGCACCGGCGTGCTCGCGCAGCGCGGCGAGCAGCGGCGCAGCGAGCGCGGGCCGCGCGACGACGAACGGGTAGGCGCCCGGCATCGCCTGGAAAAAGCTCGCTACGCCGACGGCCGGCGCGGCGGAGTCGGCGGGATCGACGAGCTTCACGAGGACGCGGCTCAGCGCGCGGAGCTGCGCGAGGCGGCCCGCGAGGAGGCCGAACGCCGCCTCCAGCGCCGCGTCCTCCGCGGGCTCGATCGCGCGCGCCTCGACGGGCGGGGCCGCGCCCACGATCGACGGGAGCGCCGCGACGCGCTCCCAGGGAAACCAGAGGGCGGCGGACCGGTGCGCCGCCGAGAAGCCGACGCGCTCGTAGAGGCGGATCGCGGGGACGTTGTCGGTCTTGACGTTGAGCTCCCAATGCGCGCAGCCGGCGGCGCGCAGGCGATCCGCGACCGCTTCCATGAGCCTCGCCCCGGCGCCGCGCCCGCGCCACGCGGGGTCGACCACGACGTGCATCACGCGCCCGGTTTCGCCGAAGGGCTTGGTCCACGCATACGCGATCGGCGCGCCCTCGTGCTCGAGGAAGAGCATGTCGTGGAGCATCTCCACCTCCCAGCGGTCGCGCTCGGGGATCGGATCGGGGACACCGAGCCTCCGGCACGAGGCGGACGAAGGTCGCGTAGTCATCGGGGGCGGCAGGGCGTGCGAGGTAGCTCGGTTCCATGACTCCTCAGCGGCGCTCGCCCGGGACCGCGAGGGCCACGGCCGGCTCGCCGGCGATCACCCGCGACACGAGCGCGGGCGCGACATCTCCGAAGCGCTCGCCGGACGCGAGCGGGACGCCGGCGTCGGCGAGCGTGGCCGGGAGCGCGACGAAGTCGTGCGGCATGACGACGTCGACCTCCGGCGGGCCGCGCAGGAGCCCCGGCGAGGCGCCGCGGGTGAGCAGCACCTCGACGCGCCGCACCCCCGCGCCGCGCGCGATCTGGAGGAGCCGGCGCAGGGTCTCGGCGTCGACCTGGCGATCGGCGGAGAGCGAGAGGTCGGTCTCGCCCGATCCCCGCTGGTCCAGCGCGGCCGCGGCGAGCGCGCTGTCGAGCTCCGCGGCGACGTGGGAGACGGTCTCGGGCGCGGAGAGCGCGGAGAGCCGAGCGACGGGCTTGCCGTCCACGGCGACGACCTCGCGGGTGACCTGCAACGCGGTGGCACGGTGGGGCGCGAAGCGCGGGTGCTCCGGGTCCTGCTCCGTGGCGGCGAGCGCGTCGCCGGAGGGCGGGTCGAGGCGGGCGAAGAACGGGGGGAACTGGGCGAGGATCTGCGGCGCGGAGCTCGCCGCGCTCGTCGGTGAAGCGGCCGTGCTGCACGAAGTCGCCCGCGATGCCGATCGCGAGCGCCGTCGCCAGGAGCGCCGTTCCCGTGCGGGGCTTCATCACGAGGGCCGACACGCGGAGGCGCCGGAGCCGCAGCGCCTCGATGACGGCGACGACGGCGAGCGAGCCGATGGCGACCGGGAGGGTGACGTCGCGCTCGGCGTGCGTGGCGAGGATCTCGGCGACGCGCGCGGCGCGGGTCGGCGACTCGCCCCAGAGGATGGCCTCGCGCGCCTCGATGCGCGTGATGCCCGCGGCGCCCGCGAGCAGGACGGCGAGGACCCCCGCCGCGGCGCGCTCGAGCTCGTCGCGCGCCGCCGTCTCGGCGTGGATCGTGGGCAGCGCCGCGCCCGCGGCGAGCGCGACGGCGCCGGCCCCCGCGACCAGCGCCGCCGACGGGGCGCCGACGAGCGCCGCGACGACGGCGATCGCCGCCGAGCACCCCCGCGGCGCCGAGCGCCTCGCGCCGGCGCACCCCGATCGAGCCCCGGAGCGTGGTCGTTGCGCTGGTCATGCCCGAGACGCCGGGGAGCGCGGCGACCGAGAGGAGGAGCAGCGCGGCGAGGGAGAAGCCGAGGAAGCGCGGGGCGTTGGCCTCGTACGTGCCCTCGCTGAACATCGCCAGGCGGCCGAGCGCGGACGCCTGGGGCATGTAGTAGTTGATCGCGCGCCAGCCGGTGTAGGTGGCGAACGCGCCCTGGAAGGCCGAGAAGATCGCGATCCAGAACGGGGCGTTGGACGCGACCCCGGTCGCCGCGCGCTTCCTCGCGGAGAGCGCGAGCAGGACCGCGGCGATGGGGTACCACGCGACGACGGGGAGCTGCCCCTGGCCGCCGATCCGGATCCACTGGTAGACGTCGTAGCGGGCGTAGCCGCTGTACCCCACCGCGACGACGCCCGCGAAGCCCAGCACCAGGATGGCGGCGTGCAGCGTGAGGTAGCGCCGGAGCGTCGAGCCCGCCGGCGGGGCGGGGACCGTCCGCGGATCCAGCTCGGTCGGCGCGGTCGCGGCCAGCACCGGCTCGGCAGCCCCCTCTCCCTTCGGGGAGAGGGGCGTCGGGGGGGTGAGGTCTGCGGGGGAGAAGGGGGCCACCGCGTCGGAGCCTTCGAAGTCGAACGCCCGATCGCCCTCCTCGATCACCGCGTGCATCGAGGGGAAGCGGTCCTCCGGCGCCTTCGCGAGCAGGCGCGCGACGAGCGCCTCGACGGCCTCCGGCACGGCGACCTCCAGGGAGGCGAGCGTCGGCGGCGGCTCGTGGACGTGCGACTGCACCAGCTCCGCGTACGCGCTGCCCGGCGAAGGGCGGGCGCGCCGGCGAGCATCTCGAAGAGCATGGCGCCGAGCGCGTACTGGTCGGTGCGGGCCGTGATCGCCGGAGCCCCACCACTGCTCCGGCGCCATGTACGCGGGCGTGCCGAGGGGCACCCCCGTGGCGGTGAGCTTCATCGGCTCCGCGCCGGGCTCGAGGATGTCGAGCTTGGCGATGCCGAAGTCGAGCACGCGCACGCGCGGCGGCCGCGCGTCGGCCGGGCGGGCGGCGGGCCGCCACGCGCTCGAGGAAGACGTTGTCGGGCTTGAGGTCGCGGTGGACGACGCCCGCCGCGTGCGCGGCGGCGAGGGCGTCGGCGACCTCGCGGGCGACGCGCCAGGCCTCGGCGGGCGCGAGCCGGCCGCGGCGCCTCGATCTCCGTCGCGCAGCGAGGCCCCCTCGAGGAGCGACATCACCAGGTAGGGGCGCCCGTCGTCGAGCCGCCCGATGGCGAAGACGTCGATGATCCCGGGGTGGCGGATCTCGTCGACGGCGCGCGCCTCGCGCTCGAAGCGCAGGGCCATGCCCTCGTCGTCGGCGAGCGCGCGGCGCAGGACCTTGATGGCGACGCGCTTCTTCGATGGTGGGCTCCTCGGCCGCGTACACCGTGCCGGCGCCGCCCTGCCCGAGCCGCCGCTCGATGCGGTAGCCGCCGACCATGGCTCCGGGCCCGAGCTTCTCGTCCTTGGGCTCGCGCATCGTGCCCCGCGCCGACCCATCGGGTCGTATCGAAGTTCCCCCGCCCCCGCAACAGGGCTACCCCGCCGTGATGGTCACGGACACGGCCCCCTTCCGCAACCCGAGCTACCACCGCCCCGAGGACACGCCGGATCGCCTCTCGTACGCGCCGATGGCGCGCGTGGTGGGCGGGCTCGAGCGGGTGGTGGCAGAGCTCGCTTCTCCTCGAGGCGGCGACCGGGACGGAGCGCGGTAGGATGCGCGCATGATCTGGGTCGCCCTCGGCGTCGTGCTCTTCCTGATCCTGTTCGGGTACCAGCGGTGGAAGGCGATGGCCCCGCTGTTCGCGGACGAGCACCTCCGCGAGGTGGCCCTGGCCCTCCCGGAGCTGAAGCGCCAGGCGCTCGCGTTCAGCGAAGCCGCTCCGGGCGAGCCCCCGTCAATCCACACGGCGCACCTCGCCCTCGCGTACTCGATTGCGCAGAACGAGGGCGGCTGGGTGCACCACATCTCGGCGCGGAACCGCCTCACGCCGGCGCGCGCGGCCGGCACCTTCTTCCTCGGCCTCGCGCGCGGCATCCTCCGGCTCGAGGCGTACCCGTTCCAGGCGTTCGTCTCGGAGGGAACGATCTTCCACCTGGAGGTCCGCCTCTCCGAGGCCGAGGAGCGGGCGTTCGCGGAGTTCCCCGTCGAGACGAAGGACACCGGCACGCTCCGGGCAATCGCCAGCGAGGGGCGGAGCGCCATCCTGCCTCGGCTCGGTGGGGCAGCACCGGCCGGGGCGGGAGTCGTCCCTTCCGCTCGGGCCTGACCGGACCGTACCTTCCGGGCACACCGCTGCCGGCGGCGCTTTCCTTCGGCCGACCCGAGGGTTATCCCCCTGACCATGCGTGCCATTGCCATCGATTGCTTCGGAGGGCCCGAGCTCCTCCGACCTCGTCACGCTCCCGGATCCCGTCCCGCAGGCCGGCGAGGTGGTCATCCGCATCGTCGCCGCGGGCGTGAACCCCGTGGACTGGAAGATCCGCGAGGGCCTGCTCCAGCAGCGCCTCCCGCACCGCTTCCCCCTCGTCCCAGGCTGGGAGGCGGCCGGCTACATCGAGACGACGGGCCCCGGGGCCAACCGCTTCCGCCCCGGCGACGCGGTGTGGTCCTACACCCGCCTGCCGGAGGTGCACCACGGCGCGTACGCGGAGCGGATCGCGCTCCCCGAGAGCATGGTCGCCCACAAGCCCGCCGCGTTCTTCTTCTACGAGGCCGGCGCCGTGCCGCTCGCGGGGCTGACGGCGTACCAGGCGCTGCGCCGCAAGGGCGACGTGGGGCCGGGCGCCACCGTCCTCGTGCACGCCGCGGCCGGCGGCGTCGGGCACCTCGCCGTGCAGATTGCGAAGAGCGCGGGCGCCCGCGTCCTCGGGACGGCGGGCAAGGCCAACCTCGATTTCGTCCGGAGCCTCGGCGCGGAGGCCATCGACTACACCGCCGGCGACTTCCGCGACGCCGTGCGCGCCCTCTGCCCGGACGGGGTGACGGTCGCGTTCGACACGGTGGGCGGGGAGGTGCAGGCGAAGACGTACGACGTGGTGCAGAAGGGCGGCCGGCTCGTCAGCATCGCGTCGCCTCCCGACGCGGCCGAGGGGAAGAGGCGGGGGATTGAGGCGCACTACGTCTTCGTCGAGCCGAGCGCGACGGATCTCGACGCGCTCGGCGCCCTGGCCAACGAGGGCAGGCTGCGCGTCTACGTCTCGTCGGTCCTGCCGCTCTCGGCGGCCGCCGAGGCGCACCTCAAGAGCCGGGAGGGCCGGACGCGCGGCAAGGCCGTGCTCGTGATCTAACGCGGGTTCGGCTTTCTCCGAGCCCTCCCCTCCCCCGGCCGGCGTACGCTTGCCCCAATGATTGAGGCAAGGACGCTCCTGCCCACCCTGGCCCTCCTGGCGTCGCTCGCCGCGGGCTGCGGCGACCGGCCGGACGCCCCCGCCTTCGTCGGCCAGGTGGCGGGCTCGGACGCCGCCGTCGCCGCCGTGCACGCGGACGGCCAGGTCTCCTTCTACGTCTGCGGCGGCGCCCGGAGCTACGCCCACCTCACCCGCTGGTTCTCCGGCGCGGAGGCCACGGACGGCTCCTTCCGGATCGAGACCGCGGGGTGGACCTTGACCGGCAACCTCGCCACCGGCTCCGGCACCCTCGACGGTCCCGGGGATGAGACCCACACGTGGACCGCCGGGCCGGCGCCCAGCGACGTCGCCGGCCTGTACTCGATCGAGGACCACGGCTGCCGGACCGGGGCCGTGGTCGGCGACCTCGACGGCACCGGAGCGACCTCGCTCCAGGGCACGTGGTGCGACAGCGCGGGCGACTTCGCCCAGGTGACGCCGATCATCCCGATGGTCGACGTCACCGTCAGCATGGCGTGGGACGGCATCCCCGTGCTTGTGGAGCAGCCCGGCCTGTCGCACCGGCTGATGCTGGAGCGGGTGCGCGCGCCGTTCTGAGGCGGGGCGGCATCGCGCCGGGCCGAGCTGCTCGTCCTGCTTGCCGAGCTGCTCGTCCTGCTTGCCGCGCTGCTCGTCCTGCTTGCCGAGCTGCTCGTCCTGCTTGCCGCGGCGCTCGTCTTGCTTGCCGCGCCGCTCGTCTTGCTTGCCGCGCCGCTCGTCTTGCTTGCCGCGCTGCTCGTCCTGCTTGCCGCGCCGCTCGTCCTGCTTGCCGAGCCGCTCGTCCTGCTTGCCGAGCCGCTCGTCCTGCTTGCCGCGCTGCTCGTCCAGCTTGCCGCGCTGCTCGTCCAGCTTGCTCAGCCGCTCGTCCAGCTTGCCCAGCCGCTCGTCCAGCTTGCCCAGCCGCTCGTCCAGCTTACCCAGCCGCTCGTCCAGCTTGCTCAGCCGCTCGTCCAGCTTGCCCAGCCGCGCGTCCAGCTTGCCGCGCTGCTCGTCCTGCTTGCCGAGCCGCTCGTCCTGCTCGCCGAGCCGCTCGTCCTGCTTGCCGAGCCGCTCGTCCTGCTTGCCGAGCCGCTCGTCCTGCTTGCCGAGCCGCTCGCCCTGCTCGCCGAGCCGCTCGTCCTGCTTGCCGCGCTACTCGTCCTGCGGGCCGCGCTGCTTGCCGCACTCCTCGGCGCGCAACGCTTCGAGATTCTTCACGAATACGTCCAGGCTCGGGTTCTCGCCGCGGTGGGCCATCAGCGTGTGCCGCTTCCTGTACTCCCGGGACGCCGCCTCGTAGTCCGGAGCCTGACCGCGACCCGCTGGACGAGCGTCCACCCGCCGGGCGCGGCCTTCGTGTCGCGCGGCGGCTGGACGTAGGTCACGACCGGCTCCTCGTCCTCGTCGCCGAAGTAGCCGAGCAGGATGTTCTCCATCACGGCCTGGTCGGTCACGCCCTCGGCGAGGATCGCGAAGCTCGGCACCGGCGCCCCCTCAGAAGTTCTTCGGCAGCCCGCCGAGGAAGCCCCGCACGAAGGCCTCGGAGAGCGGCACCCGCGCGTCGCCGTCGAGGGGCTCGGGGCCGCGACCCGGCGCACGCGTGTCGCCCCGTCCTTCCCGCGCTCCGTGACGAAGAGGCGCTGCTCGTCGTTCTCGAGGTCGAGGGCGTCGAGGACCGCGGGGTTGTGGGTCGTGAAGATGACCTGCTTGTCGTACTTGTCGGCGAGCTCGACGAGCTGCCCCATCATCGTGGTGACGAGCTTCGGGTTCAGGGAGGCGTCGACGTTGTCGAGGGCGAAGAACGACGGGGTGTGCGTGGCTGATGAAGAGGGTGAGGTAGAAGAGCAGGAAGAGGAAGCCCTCGTTGGCGCTGCGCTGGTCGAAGAGCGCGCCCTCGGCCAGGTAGCGGTCGCGGATGCGGATGCTGCGCTCCCCGGGGGCGAGATCCTGAGGGGATGTCCAGGCGCTCGAACCAGTCGAGGAGCGCAAGGCGGTCCCCAATCGCGGCGAGGCGGTCGGCGTGCTCGGGGGCGCTGAGAGCCTTGAGGTGGGCGAAGAGGCCTTCGCCCTTCACGCCGAGCGGGAGGATTCGGGGCTCGGCCTGGAAGAAGCGCAGCGCCGAGTTCTCCGGTGCATACAATAAGAAAGTCGGAGGGGAGGGTCACACGGAGAACGGTAAGAAGTCGACGCAAGATTGTATGGGCGAACGTTGGGTCTGACGTAGCTCGAGCACTTTCGGGCCCGGCCTCAAGTTGCTGCTGGAGCTCCGCGGCGAAGGCGTCGGCCATCCGAGAATCATGGCTTGCTTCCAGCAAAAGCATGGCGCCTTCGGCGATCGGCCCGGGCGTGCGTTGTTCGGGGTCAATGGATACGGGGAACGCAGGACCGCCTTCGTTTCGAACCGAGATCCGAATGGGCTCCGCCGCGTCGCTTCCAGGAAACGCCGAGCGCATAAAGCGCGGCTCCGGCACCCGAATGCCGCGGGGCACCAGGTACTCGTTGTCCAGCTTCTTGCGCGCCCCCGCGGAGTGGAGCGCGACCGCCTCCAGGAGGTTGCTCTTGCCCGACCCGTTCGCGCCGATGAGGACGTTGACCCGGCCCAGCTCGATCGTGAGCTTCCGGACCGACTTGTAGTTCTCAATCGAGATTTCGCGGACGAGGGGCATCGGGACCGGGGAAGCTACTACCTTGCCTCGCCGCCGGGTGCCATCGGGCCGGTTCTGCCACGGCGCGCCGGACATGGTATGCCCGGCACGCCATGGCCGTGCCCCACGCCCCTCCCCTCGTCCTGGCGCTGCTGCTCGCCCTCGCGGCGTGCGACAAGGCCCCGGCCGAGCCGCCCGCGTCCGCGTCTGCGGCGGCCGCGCCCAAGCTGGCGCCCCTGCTCTGGCAGGCACCGGGAACCTGGGCCCGGCTCGAGGCCCCCGCCTCCGGCGCCGAGAAGGCCCGGTACGAGGTGGAGGGCGCGGTGGAGGCCCAGATCCACGTCTTCTTCTTCGGCACGGGGGCCAAGGGGGATCCGGGCCAGGTCTTCAAGGAGTGGCTCGGGCAGTTCGACGGCGACGTGGGGGCGACCGCCGCGCGGGAGAAGTTCCGGGCCGGGGATCTGGACGTGGAGACGGTGGACGCGCGCGGGACCTACAAGATCGCGCTCACCCCCACCCCGAACGGCCGGAAGACGGCGCCCGTCTCCATGGTGAAGAGGGACTGGCGGCTCGTCGGCGCGGTGGTCGAGACGCCCGACCGCGGCAACTGGTTCTTCCAGATGGTCGGCCCCGACGAGGCGGTGCAACCCGCCCGGCCCGCGTTCCGGCGGATGCTGGAGAGCGCACACTGAGCCCAGGCTCGCTCGCGTGCCTGCCCGAAATCGCCGCCTTCGCGTGAACGCCCGTTCGCCCCGGCGCAACACCTATCCCTGCGGGCGCCCACGCGCTAAGGCTACCCGTGACACACGGAGACTCCATGCAAGCACTGATCACCGGCGGCGCCGGCTTCATCGGTTCCCACCTCGCGGAGGCGCTGCTCGACCGCGGCGACGAGGTCCACGTCATCGACGACCTCTCCACCGGCAGCATCAAGAACCTCGACCACCTGCGGGCCAACAAGCGCCTGCACGTCGTGATCGACAAGGTTGAGAACGCCGGCGTCCTCGCCGAGCTGGTCGACCGGGCCGACATCGTCTACCACCTCGCCGCCGCCGTCGGCGTGCGCCTGGTGGTCGAGTCGCCGGTGCGCACCATCGAGACCAACCTCAAGACGACCGAGATGGTCCTGGAGCACGCGGCCAAGAAGAAGAAGAACGTCTTCTTCGCCTCGACCTCCGAGGTGTACGGCAAGCGCGAGGTGCAGCCCTGCCGGGAGGACGACGACCTCATCATCGGGCCCACCGACAAGGGCCGGTGGAGCTACGCGTGCTCCAAGGCCATCGACGAGTTCCTCGCGCTGGCGTACGCCCGCGAGCGGGGCCTGCCGGTCATCATCGCCCGCTTCTTCAACACCGTGGGCCCGCGGCAGACGGGCCGCTACGGCATGGTCGTCCCCTCGTTCGTCCGCCAGGCCCTCGCCGGCCAGCCCATCACCGTCTTCGGCGACGGCAATCAGGCCCGCTGCTTCGGCTACGTGGGGGACGTGGTGGGCGCCGTCGTCAAGCTGGCGGACACGCCCGCCGCCTACGGCAAGGTCTTCAACATCGGCAACGAGCAGGAGGTGAGCATCAACGAGCTCGCCGAGCGCGTGATCCGCCACACGGGCAGCGCGTCCACGATCCAGCGCATCCCTTACACCGAGGCGTACGGCGACGGCTTCGAGGACATGCGCCGCCGCGTGCCGGACCTCGGCAAGATCCGCGACGCCATCGGCTACCGGCCGCGCGTCTCGCTGGACGAGATCATCCAGCGCGTGGTGGCCTTCCACAAGAGCGCCTGACCCCCACGGCGGCGGGAGATGGATCCATGGCGAGCTACTTCGAGGACAACGACGATCTCCGCTTCTACTTCGACGAGGGCGTCGACTGGGCGGCGCTCGCGGAGGTGACGCGAGTACGGGTTCCGCACCGCCGAAGGCTTCAAGACGGGGGCCGAGGCGCTCGCGTTCTACCGCGAGGTCGCCGAGCTCGTCGGCAGCTCGTCGCCGAGGAGGTCGCGCCGCGCGCCGCGCAGATCGACCGCGAGGGCGCGCACCTCGCGGGGGGCGAGGCGGTGAACGGGCCGGCGATGGAGGCGGCGTTCGGCGCCATGCAGGGGGCCGAGCTGCAGAAGCTCTGCCTCCCGCGCGAGCTCGGCGGGCTGAACGCGCCGCTGCTCCTCTACTTCCTCACCGGCGAGATGATCGCCCGCGGCGACGTCTCGGTGATGGCGCACCACTCCTTCCACGGCGGCATGGCCATGGCCATGCTCGCCTTCTCCATCCACGAGGGCACGACCACCTTCGACGTCGCGGGCGCGCCGCATCGACAAGACGCGCTTCGCCGCAGTACATCGACGAGATTGTCCGCGGCGAGGCGTGGGGCTGCATGGACATCACCGAGCCCGACGCCGGGAGCGACATGGCCGCAGCTGCGCGCCCGCGGCGAGCAGGACGCGGAGGGCAACTGGTTCGTCAGCGGGCAGAAGATCTTCATCACGTCGGGTCACGGCAAGTACCACTTCGTCATCGCCCGCACCGAGCCGTCGAAGTCCGCGGACGATCCCTTCGCCGGCCTCGGCGGCCTCTCGATGTTCCTGGTGAAGGCGTACGAGGATCTGCCCGACGGCACGCGCCGCCGCTTCGTCACGCTGGAGCGCGTCGAGGAGAAGCTCGGGCACCACGGGTCCGTGACCGCGGCGCTCTCCTTCGATCGCGCCCCGGCCGAGCTCATCGGCAAGCGGGGCGAGGGCTTCAAGTACATGCTGGTGCTCATGAACAACGCGCGCGTCGGCGTGGGGTTCGAGAGCATCGGCCTCGCCGAGGCCGCCTACCGCCAGGCCCGAGCCTACGCGGAGGAGCGGCGCTCGATGGGCAAGCCCATCGCCCGGCACGAGATGATCGCCGACTACCTCGACGAGATGCAGACGGACATCCAGGGCCTGCGCGCGCTCGCCGTGACGGCCTGCTTCCACGAGGAGATGGCGCAGAAGCTCGCGCTCCTCGAGCGGTTCTCGGTCGAGGCCACGCCGCGCGAGAAGGAAGCGCTCGCCCGCGACCTGCCCGCGCACCGCGCGCGCGCCCGGCGCCTCACGCCCCTGCTCAAGTACCTCGCCGCCGAGAAGGCGGTGGAGATCACGCGGCGCAACCTGCAGATCCACGGCGGCGTGGGCTACACGCAGCGAGTACGCGGCGGAGAAGCTGCTCCGCGACGCCCTGGTCATGCCCATCTACGAGGGCACGAGCCAGATCCAGTCCCTGATGGCGATGAAGGACACGCTCGGCGGCATCCTCAAGCGCCCGCGCGCCTTCGTGGCGCGGCTCGCGGAGGCGCGCTGGCGGAGCGTCTCCGCGCGCGACCCGGTGGAGCGCCGCGTGGCCCGGATCCAGGCGCTCTCGCTGGGCGCGCAGCAGCACCTCGTCACCCGCACCGCCGCCGGCAAGCTCCGCTCCCTCGCCGGCGTCCCCATGCCCAGGTGGCGCGACGTCCTCACCAAGGAGTGGGACCCGAAGCGCGACTTCGCGCTCGCCATGCTCCACGCCGAGCGCCTCACCCGCATCCTCGCCGACGAGGCCGTCGCCGAGATCCTCCTCGAGCAGGCCACGGCCCACCCCGAGCGGCGCGAGCTGCTCGAGCGCTGGCTCGACCGCGCCGAGCTCCGGGCGCGCGCGCTGCACGAGGAGATCACCGACGACCGGCGAGCGGCTGCTCGCGCGGAACGCGGTGGCGGAGGCGGCTGCCACCGCGGTCGCCGCGGAGTGAGAGCGGACCGTCAGGGCACGTCGACGTAGAACGCGGCGTGCCCGTGCGGCGAGTCGTCGGTCACGTCCGAGCACAGCTCGAAGAGGTGGAAGCGCACCGTCCACTTTCCGGGCGCGTCGAACTGGATGGGGCCGATCGTGTACGTGCCGGCCGCGCCGGGCGTGACCACCTCGTTCGTGGGGGGCGCGGGGTGCGTGTCGTTCAGGTAGACCTCGGCAAAGAAGTTCTGGGTGTTCAGGCCCGAGATCGGGCAGTTGGCGCACGCGGGCGGGTCGGGCTTGCCATTCGCGAGGTAGATGCCGGTGAGCGTAAAGCTCACGTCCTGGTTCTCGGCGATGGGCGTGGAGGTCCACGAGACGTGGTACTTGCAGTCGTCGTCGTCGCCCTCGCTCCCGTACAGGGTGGCCCCGTAGTCGCTCGCCGTCGCACCGCCGGCGCCGGAGCTGCCGCCCATTGCCGTGACGTGGCAGTTCGACTGGTTGGTGGGCTGCGGAGTCACGCCCTTGCAGTGCATGTCGGCGGGGCCGCTGACCGGGCCCCCGCCCGAGCCGCCGCCGCCCGACGAGGACGAGCACGCGAGACAGGACAAGGCCCCCAGGGCGAGGGCGAAGAAGGAGCGATGAGCGATGGTGCTTCGGCGCATGTTTTGGCCTCCGGATCGCGGTCGAGCGTAGTGGAGCGCATCGCACCGGCATTGCGTCATGATGACGCAAAGACGCACGCGTTCCGGGGCACCGAGGTGTGCTGGGGTGAAGCTGCGCTACGTCGGCAGCGTCGGGCAGCCGTACACGAACTGGACCGAGGTGTAGCCCCCGTCCTTGGCCGTGGTGCACACGGCGCCCGTCAGCGTCGCCGTCGTCCCGTCGCTCGACAACGTCCAGCCGTCCCCGCCGCCGTCGCCTCGCGGGACGACGTAGCCGTCGGGGTGGGCCGTGTCGGTGACGATGAGGTAGACCTCGCTCGGGTCGGGCGGCGGCGGGGAGAGCGTGATGGTGCACTGGTCAATCGTGCTCGTGGCGATCTGCGCCAGCGCCGCCTGGAGCGCGGCAGGGTCGCCAGGGCTCAGGTAGCTGCCCGTGCCGCCCGCCTGGGCGATGGCGTCGAGCAGCGAAGACGCGCTCGCCGACCCCGGCAGGCCGACGGCGTAGGTCTTGATGCCGCGCGAGAACATGTCCTTCACGGGCGCGAGGATGTCGGCCTGGGTCTTGTCGCACGTGGGCGCGCCGTCGGTCAGGATCACCACCGCGCGCTGGCCCGGGAACGGCGACGGGTCCGGCAGGGCCGAGTCGGTGTTCTGGAGCGCGAGCACGGTCGGCGTGCCGAGGATGAGCGACCAGCCCGACGCCGAGAAGTGGCCCTCGAAGTCCTTGAGGAAGGCCTTCCCGGGCTCGATCGGGATCTGCGGCGGGTTGCCGATCGGGTCGACCATGCTGCACCCGCTGTCCGTATCGATGGTGGGGAAGAAGATCGCGCCCACGTTCAGGATGCCCTTGTCGGGCGTGAGGGCGGCGACGAGGGCGTCCTCCGCGACCTGCCACTTCGGGCCGGTCGCGCCGCCGTCGCCAGTGCCGCCGTCGGGGTCCTGGTACGACTGTTTCATGCTGTTGGACTGGTCGAAGACGACCACGATGTTGCCGGGCGTGAGCTGCGACATGAGCGCGACGCTGCCGCACGCGTCGCCGTCTCGCATGCTCCCGCCGTCGCCGAGCATCCCCGCGTCGAACCCGCTGCCCGTGCTCTTGCCCCCGGTGCTCGTGCTCGCCGCCATGGACGAGGCCCCGGTCGCGGCCGCGCCGTGCCCGGCGCTGCTCCCCGAGCCCCCGTGACCGCTCCCCGCGTTGCCCGCCGTGCTCGCGGAACCGCTGCCCCCGCACGCGGCGATCACCGCGCCCGCCGTGATTGCCGCCAGTATCGCGACGGTGTGGATCGTCTTCATGCGCGCCTCCGCGCCCGAGGATAGCGGCCCCGGGCGACGGGGAACACCGCCGAGCGGCGCCTCACGGGCGCGCCTCGACTAGAACCCGCGCTGCCCGAGATCGCGCGCGAGCCGCTCGTAGAACGCCGCGGCGTCGAAGGCGCTGGACCAGCCCACGGCGCCCCAGTGGTCCACGTCGAGCTCGCCCCACACGGCGCCCCAGCGCTGGGAGGACGCCGGCACCACGCCGTCGTTGTCCCCGGCGCGCCGCTGCAGGAAGTAGTACCCGGGCAGGAGCAAGGCGTTGACCCGCCGCGCCGCCGTGACGATGCACCCGTAGGCCACGCCGGGGTCGTCGTCGATCTCCTCGTTGAACGACGCCATCTGCCGCGGGCAGAGATCGCGGATCGCGCCGAGCACGGCCGGCACCCCTCCGAGCGCGCCGGCGATCAGCGAGCTGCCGAGGTCGGCGAGCGGCGTGCCGTGATGGGGCGTGCCGATCGTGGTCAGCGAGGCCACGCGGTCGGCCATCCCCAGCCGGGCGATCGCGTAGCGCGCGTCGAGGCCCCCCATGCTGTGGGCGACGATGTTGACCCGCTCGGCGCCGAGGCGCTCGATCTGGGCGGCGAGCTGGCGCGCCCGCGCCGCGATGGGGGCGAGCGGCGAGACGCGGAGCACGTGGACGTCCACCCCGGAGGCACGGAGGCGCTCGGCCACGCCGCGGAAGTAAGCGATCCGGAGGCCACGGACGGCGACGTCGTCGAAGCCGCCGAAGCCGTGCGCCAGGACGACCGGATAGCGCGTCGAGCCCGGCAGCCGGCGGGGGAGCGCGAGCAGCGGCAGCTCGCGCCGGAGCACGAGCGGGGCGCCCAGCACCGGGGTGCCGGACGAGGGCGCGTCGCTGCTGTCCGAAGGCTCCGCGGGGCGGGGCCCCGCCGTGGCCAGCTCGGCGTCGACGGCAGGTGGAGCAGATGGGGAGGACGGGGCAGGCGTGCCGAGCGGCTCGGGGGTCTCGGCGGGAGGCGCCGGCGGGATCTCGGGGGCAGCGCTCGCGTCGGGCGGCTCCGAGCCGGCCGGTACGGGCTCTGCGCGCGGGACCGGCGGGCCGGCCGGCGGAAGCTCGATGGGACCGCGAGCGCGGCGCCGGAGCCAGTACGCGGCGAACGCGACGGACGCGCTCAGCAGGAGCGCCGCGGCCAAAGCCAACCAGAGGCTTGCGTGCATCGGTCCCCTCCGATTGGCCCGCACACGCGGAGCCAACGCGCCAAAGGGTCACGCGGGAGTGACGCGCCGCACCAGGCTTAGGGGCGTTGGCGCACCGTGTCAATCCCGCTGACGCGACCCGCGCGGGGTACCCCGCCCCCTGGGAGACCAGGGTCGCCGGCTCAGAACCCCTTGCGGGCGACGAGCCGGGCGTTGCGTTCGATCTCGTGCCTGGACTGCACGACGATCGCCGCCGCCGTGTGGTCGCGCAGGCGCATCACCCGGAGCTCGGCGTACGTCTCGTCGGGGAGGCGGTCCTCGTCGCCCTTGTCGGTGTAGGCCGGATCGACGCGCGCGGGGCGATCGTCCTCCACCCGGGGCCTGCCGCTGTCGCCGATCGTGTCGAGCGTCGCCTTCCAGCGATCGCCCCGCATCACGGCGAAGAAGCGCATCCCGACCTTCACCCCGTCCTTCTCGCCGCGATCGATGAAGACCACCTGGTTCTGCCCGTAGAACGAGTTGGGGTACACCGCCGCGAGGATGCTGGCCTCGAGGTCGACGTTGCTCCTCACGGCCGGAACGACGTCGAACTTCCGCCCGACCGGGCCAATCTTGGCGCCGCGCTCGATGACGTCGAGCGACTCGATGATCTTGGCGCGCGCCATCTTGGTCTTGGGGTTGTACCGCTCGATCTTGGCGGTACCGCGGATGCTCACGAGCTCGCCCTTGGCGTTGTCGCTCTCGACGGTCCGGATGGGGCGGAAGATGGTGAGCTGATCGCCAATCGTGACGTCGTGGTCGTCGCCGAGCTGCACGTAGATGTCGTCGCCCTCGCCGAGCATCATCCGATCCGACGGGCTCCCCACGACGTCCCCCCACGTGTCGTCCTTCCGATCGTCGACCCACCCCATGTCCCGGAGGAAGATGGTGCCCGGCGGCACGGTGCGACGGTTGCCGAGCGAGATCCGGTTCGCCGAGCCCGCGACCGTAGCGTCGCGCAGGCGGACGTGATCGCCCGGGTAGATCCAGTGCGGGTTCTGGATCTGGGGGTTATAGGACCAGACCCGCGGCCACTGGTACGGGTTCGCGTAGTAGCGGCTCGAGATCTCCCAGAGCGTCTCGCCTCGCTGGACGGTGTGGGCCTCGGGCACGTAGGAGCCCTCGCTGAGGAACTGGCCGTTGGCGCCGCCGTGCACCGAGGCGTGGCCCTCGCCCTTCGGGAGCATGTCGAAGCCGTCCGTCGACTTCGAGATGTCCGTGACCGAGTGCGAGCTCGAGTCCAGGTGCGCGTCGGGATCCCAGCCCGGAGGCGGCAGGTAGCCCGGGTAGCTTTGCGCCGGCGCCGCGCCCGGGAGCTGGACGACGGTCACGCCCGGCCCGCCGGCCCCCGGCGCGGGCGCGGCCCCCTCGTCTCCCCCGGCGTTGCCGCCAGGCGCCGGCTGCGCGAGGGCCAGCGACGGTGCCGCCGTACACGCGGTGATGACGAGGATGCGGAGCAGCAGGGGTGCGTTGGCTTTCATGGATTGACCACCGGGCGGACGTCAGCGTCGCTGGACTTCTTGACCAGGGCGCTGGAGCCGCCCCTCCTGGGCGCGGCGTGCGCGCCGGCCGTTCTGCTGGTGAGCGTCGTCGAGTTGCCGACGGCGCGGATCATCGGCCGCCCCGCGTCGCCGTCGGCGTCGCCGTCGCCCTCGCTGGGCGAGACGTGCACCACCTCGAGATCCGGGCGATCGCGGTCGATCGCGCGCGCGGGCGGCGCCCCGGGGGCCGCCCCCACGGCGCCCTTCGCCGCCGCCCCGCGCTCGAGCTCGAGCGTGCCGATCCGCTCCATGAGCGCCGCCTGGCCCGCGCGCAGCCGCGACACCTCCGCGTGCAGCTCGGCGAGCTGCTTCTCCGTGGCGTCGCGTTCGCCGGCGCAGCCCGCAGCGAGAACGACGAGCGCCATGGGAAGGAGGCGGGGCAACCGATCGCGGAGCATCATGGACCTGGTCGATCGTACGCCCGTCCGCGGCCGCAGGCCAAACCCGCGTCACGCGACGAGCCCTGCGACACGACGGCTCGGCGGCCGCTCCACCCTCGTCAAACGAGAGATCTCCGATTACGGTATCGCCGTCGCGAGGTCGACTTCATGCGCAACATGCGGTGCTTTCGTTCATCTTCGTGGGCTGGTGCTTGGCTTCTCGTCGGGGCGTTCGGGATCGCCGCCGCCGCGTGTGGTCCGAACAACAGCAGCGGCACCGGCGGCAGCGGCACGGGGGCGACCGGGGCCGGCACGGGTGCCACCACCGGAGCCGGCGGCGTCACGCCGGCGGACGGTTGCTACGACTACACGAGCTTCGACGGGACCTCGCCGACGGTCCAGTTCAAGGCCGACGTGCTCCCCATCTTCCGCCAGTCGTGCGGCCTCTCCGCGTCGTGCCACCAGGCCGAGAACCCGCCCTTGCCCGCCGAGCACTTCCTGGGGCCCTCGGTCAGCATGCCCGCGCCGACGGCGATGCAGATCGAGGAGATCTTGAGCGGCATCGTTGGCGTGAAATCCGTCGACGAGCCGGACATGGACGTCGTCGCGCCGGGCGACCCCGCGCACAGCTTCATGATGTACAAGCTCGACGGCGACCCCAGTAACCTCGACGGGCTCACCTGCTCGAAGCTCAAGTGCGCAGCGGGGATGACCTGCTTGCTGTCGATGCCCTCGGGCGGGCCCCAGCTCCCGACGGACGAGCGTGACAGAATCCGCCGCTGGATCGCGCAGGGGGCGAAGAACGATTGATCGGGCGCCTCGTCGGCAGCGTCGTCGAGGACGTCGAGGGCACCGTGGTGCTCGACGTCCGTGGTGTGGGCTACGAGGTCACCGTCCCCGCGGGGACGGTGGGGCGCGCGGCGCCCGACGCCGAGGGCGCCATCACGCTCTTCGTCCACACCCACGTGCGAGAGGACGCGCTCCAGCTCTTCGGCTTCGCCTCGCGCGACGAGCGCGTCACGTTCCGCCAGCTCATCGGCGTGTCCAACATCGGCCCCAAGATCGCGCTCAACATCCTGGGCTCGCTCTCGGTGGGCGAGCTCGCCACGCTGGTCTCGCGGGCAGAGACGGGCAAGCTCACCAAGGTGCCGGGGGTCGGCAAGAAGACGGCGGAGCGCATCGTCCTCGAGCTCAAGGACAAGCTCGTCGCCCACGCCCCGCCGGCGATGCTCACCCCCTTGCCCGCCGTCAAGCCGGCGCCGCACGGCGCCAAGGCCGAGCTGCTCCATGGCGCGCTGACCCGGATGGGGTACCGCCCGGCCGAGGCCGACCGCGCGGTGTCGACGCTGGGCGACCGGGTCGAGGCGGAGCCCCTGGCCGACCTGGTGCGCGAGGCGCTGGCCGTGCTCAGCCCTTGACGCGGGTCGCGCCGGGCTCCGAGGCGTGCCGCCGAGCGGGCACCTTCCCAGGATTTCCGGCGCCCCTGCGGGCGTTTGCGGGCCCGCTGTCCCCGACGTAGCTCCGAACAGTCGACACGGGGGTGGGGGCGCGCCTATGCTCGCCCCGCTGTCGGGTCCGGGCTCCTGTCTCGCGCGCATCGAGAGCCCGGCGGGCCCTGTTCCTCGGGGTCTGCCCCCTCCTCCGGCGGCCTGCGAGGGTTGAGCGGTGATCACCTGTCCGAAGTGCTTCAAGGAAAACCAGGACCACTACAAGTTCTGCCTGGGCTGCGGGGCCGAGCTACCGCGCGACGGCTCCTCGCCGAAGAAGTTCGCCCCCGGCACCCCACCCCACGGCGTGCCGGCCGTGAAGGCGGCCCCCCCCGCGGCGATCGGCGACGAGGTGACGAGCATCGGCATCCCCGCCGGGCCCGCGCTCAAGCCGGTGAAGGCCCCCCCGCCCACCGCGCAGATGTCCGCCGCGGCGCCGGCCCCGTCCCCCGTGGCCGCGCCGGCGCCCGCGCCTGCGCCGGCCGCCGCCGCAGGCCCGCCGCCGATCACCTGCCCCCAGTGCGAGCACCCCAACCCGCCGAACAACAAGTTCTGCGCGTCGTGCGGCTTCAAGCTCGCGCGCCCCGCGTCGGTCCCTGCGCCGGCGGCCGGGCCCCCGGCCGCGGCCGCACCGCCGAGCGGCGTCGTCCTCACGGCCCTCCGCGCCGACGGCTCGGAGGCGGGCACGTACGCGCTCCCGGTGGGCATCATCACCGTCGGCCGGGACCTCGGCGCGATCTTCGCGGGCGACAGCTACCTCTCCCCGCGGCATGCCACGTTCACGCCGCGAAACGGCAGGCTCTTCGTCCGCGACGAGGGCTCGCTCAACGGCGTTTACAAGAAGCTCCGCCGCGACGAGCCCGTGCCCCTGAACCCGGGCGAGATCTTCCGCATCGGGCAGGAAATCATCCGCTTCGAGCCCCTCACCCCCGCGCCGCCCACGCCCAACGGCGTCGAGCGCCTGGGCAGCCCCGCCAAGGGCTACATCGGCCGGATCGCGCTGATCATCGGCCGCAACGTCGTCGGCAACGCCTTCCCCATCCCGGAGACGGGCGTACACCTCGGCCGCGAGCGCGGCGACGTGCTCTTCCCCGAGGACGGCTACGTCTCCGGCCTCCACTGCCGCATCGCGCCGCAGAACGGGCAGATGTACCTGACCGATCTCGGCAGCTCCAACGGCTCGTTCCTCCGGCTCCTGGCCGAGACGGAGGTCGTCAACGGCGACGTGCTCCTCATGGGGCAGCAGCTTTTCCGCGTGACGATGTGATGAGGCGGGAGGGGAGAGCCTGATGGAGTCGTCTGCGTCGCTGCGCACGATCCGCGTGGTCGCGGCGGTCATCGAGCGCGAGGGCCGCTACCTGATCACGCAGCGCCGCCCCTCGGCGGTCCTCCCGCTGCTCTGGGAGTTCCCCGGCGGCCGCGTGGAGGATCTCGAGACGGACGCCGCCGCGCTCCGGCGCGAGGTGCGCCACCGCCTCGGCGTGGAGATCGAGGTCGGCCAGCTCATCTCGTTCGTGAGCCATCCTTACGAGCGGTACATCGTCGACCTGTACCTCTACGAGTGCCGCATCCAGGGCGGCGAGCTCGAGCCGCTGGCCGTCAACGCGTTCAAGTGGGTGACGAGCTCGGAGTTCGACCAGTACCCGTTCACGCCCGCGGACGAGGCGAGCATGAACAAGCTCCTCGACGTGAGCTGACGCGCTCGCTCACTCCTGCGGTGGCGGCTCGCCCTCTTCTTCCGGGCCGCTGTCGTCCCCCTCGTCCTCTCTGGCCTCGCCCTCCTCGGGCTCCCCGTCCTCGGGCTCCCCCGCCGGCGCCTCTCCGCGCCGCAGCTTGGGGTGGCTCCCCGCGATCACCACGCGAGATCTCGCCCCGCACCGTCCGACCCGCGAAGCTCGCCGAGAGCTCGCCGAGCCAGCCCCGCGTCACGCTCTCGTGCAGCTTGGTCAGCTCGATCGCCACGGCCGCGCGGCGGTCGCCCAGCGCCGCGAGCGCGTCCGCGAGCAGCGCGCCGATCCGGTGGGGCGACTCGTAGAGCACGAGCGTGTGCGGCCCCGCGCCCTCACGCGCGAGCATCTTCCGGCGCTGGCCCGATTTGCGCGGCGGGAAGCCGAGGAAGGTGAAGGTCGTGGTCGGCAGGCCGGAGGCGACGAGGGCGGCCACGGACGCGGTCGGGCCCGGGATCACCTCGACGGTGTACCCGGCCTCCACCGCGGCGCTGACCAGCCGGTAGCCCGGATCGCTCACGCCGGGCATGCCCGCGTCGGTGCAGAGGCCGACGGCCTTGCCCTCTTCGAGGAGCTTGAGGATGCCCCGCGTGGACGAGACCTCGTTGTGCTCGTGGTGCGCGAACATCGCGGGAGGGCGCGCGACGCCGTAGCGGTCCAGGATCTTGCGCGTCACGCGCGTGTCCTCGCAGGCCAGCGCGTCGACCTCCGAGAGGATGCGCACGGCGCGGTAGGAGATGTCCTCCATGTTGCCGATCGGCGTCGCGATCACGTAGAGCGCCGGCCGGCGGAGGCCGGGGGGTTCTTTCGCCGTCAAGCGGGCCTACATCCCGGCGACGATGCGGAAGTCGTCCTGGTAGGGCACCAGCTCGAGCCGGTTGTCCTCCACCTTGCGCCGCCACTCCTCGCCCCCCTTGCCGTTGGGGATCTTGTAGGAGGCGCTGTAGGTGTAGTCCACGTAGACGAGAATCGTGCTCCTTCGAGATGCGGCGGTAGCGCATCTCGTAGCGGATCGACGTCGTGTCCAGGAACTTGTGGGTCAGGTAGTCCTTGAGCCCGGCGTAGTCGATGTCGTCCGCCGGGTCCGTGTTGCCGCCGTCCTCGTAGTAGTTGGGCGCGGCGAGCTTGAGCAGGGTCGCGATGTCCTTCTGCTCGACCGCGTGGCGGTAGCGCTCGCAGAACTCGATGAGCTTGCGGTGCTCTTCGGTGTCCTCGACGTCCGTGTTGGGGATGTAGTGCGTCGCGCACCCCGCGAGCGAGGGGGCGAGGCAGAGAAGTGAGGCGAGAAGGAGGGCCGTGCGGTGGAGGCGGAGCATGGGTTTGAGGGAGCTTGCCCGGTACAGGCGAATTCCGGGCCGACCCCAGGCAAGGCCAGCCAAAGCTGCCAGAGGCGGCGGCGCGGGGGAAGGCCGGGGCCGCCGATTGACAGCTATGGCAAAAACCCGCGGCTGGGGCGGTGTCGCATCGACAAACTGACAATCCGTCCTCATCCGCCCCCCTCCTGCCCGGCGCCCAGCCATGCGATCAGCGCGAGGTGGCCAATCGGCCCGCCGCCGTCGTGCGCCACGGGCAGGTCGAGGGGGACCTCGCGGGCCCCGGCGCCCGGGGTGCCTGCCGAGAGCAGCGCCGCGACGGCACCACGGGCGAAGGGGCGGCCCTCCCATCCCGCGAGCCGGCGCAGGTCGTGCGCCGCGGGGCCGGCGTCGTCGGCGGCCACCACGACCATCCGATCGGCGTCGCCGGACGCGACCAGCTCCGCGGCGCGCGCGAGCGCCTCCATGGCGCCGTCGAGCCCGGCGCCGACGGAGAAGCTCGGCCCGGTGAGCTTGAAGGCGATGGCGCACTCGCCCGCGAGCGCGTTCGGCGAGGTGGCGGGGAAGACGCGTGGCTCGGCCGCGGTCGCTCCCCGCGCGCGGAGGCGCGCGTCGAAGCCTTCGTTGGTGTCGATCGTGGCCAGCGCGTGCCCCGCCACGACCCCTGCGCCGGCGAGCGCGTCGCGGCCCGCCTCCTCGGCGAGCGCGGCGACGGCGGCGACGCCGAGGCGACAGAGGGCGTCGAGGCGCGCGAGGCGGTCGCGCGGGACGCCGGTCGCGACGGCGAGCGCCGCGAGGTCGGCGCCCTCCACACGCGCCCAGGCCCGGAGGGACACCCGGCGGAGCGGCCTCGCGACGCGGCCGCTCGGGGCGCTCGGGGGCACCAGGACGAGCGCGGCGTTGGAGCCGCCGAACGCGGCCGAGAGCTTGAGCGCCGCGCCCAGCGCCCGCGGCTCGGCGCGGTCGAGCAGGAGCGCGGGCGCGTCCGGGTCCAGCGGAGCGCCGCCCTCGCCGCCGGCGGCCGCCGGGGCGACGCCGTTCGCCAGCGCGTCCGCCGCGGCGAGCGCCTCGAGCACGCCGGCGGCGCCGAGGGTGTGGCCAATCTGGGCCTTGAACGGGTGGATCACCGGCCGGGCCGGGGGCTCGGGGGTCTCCCCCATCGACGGCGACGGCTCCTCCCCCGAGAGCGCCGCGGCGACGGCGCGTGCCTCCATGGGGTCGTTGAACGGCGTCGCCGTCGCGTGCGCGCTCACGAGGCCGACCTTCGCGGGGGGGATGCCCGCGTCCGCCATCGCGGCACGCGCAGCCCGGCAGAGGCCCGACCCCGTGCAATCGGGGGCGGTGATGTGCACGGCGTCGTTGGACGCGCCGAAGCCGGCGATGCGCGCCATGACGGGGGCGCCGCGCGTGTCGTCGCCGCGGACGAGCGCCACGACGGCGGCGCCCTCGCCCAGCGACATCCCGTCACGGCCGAGGCGGAAGGGGCGCGGGCGCGACGCGGTGGTGGCGCGGAGCACCTCGAAGCCCGCGGCCACGAAGACGCTCACCCCGTCGTAGCCGCCGGCGAGCACCAGAATCGCACGCCCCCCGCTCGAGCCAGCGCAGCCCGAGGCCGAGGGCGACCGTGGAGGCGGCGCACGCCGCGAGCACCTGGGTGCGCGGCGCCGCGTGCGCGAGGCCCGAGGCCGCCAGCGCCTCGTCGAGCGGCGCGAAGTACGTGGCGCCGCGGGCCAGCGCCGGCGTGGCGCCCCCGCCGGCCCGCGCGGCGAAGAAGCGCGCCGACGTGAGCATGCCCCCGCTCGACGTGCCCACCGCCACGCCCACCCGCGCCGCGCGCCACCCCGGCCGCGCGGCGTCGAGCCCGGCGATCGCCTGCCCGAGCGCCGCCCGGAGCAGGTCGGCGGCGCGGTCCTCGCCGGGCACGACCCCGAGATCCTCGGGCGCGCGCGCCGCGAACGGGCGCTGGAGCCCCGCCGCCGCCAGCGCCGGGTCGCGCGCGATGACGACGCGCGCGGCGGCGCCCGCCGGCCCGACCGCGTACGCGTCGGCCCCGAGGCCGAGCCCCGACACCGCGCCGACGGCGACGACGCACGCGTCCGTCACGGCGCCCCCTCCGCATCCGGATCGACGAGGGCGCGCGCCGGCGGCGTGCCCGGCGTGACGTCCTCGCAGCGCACCTCGACGTCGAGCCCCGTCGAGCGCTGGTGGTACTTCACCTCCGCGCAGCCGAGGCCCGTCGCCTTCACGTGCTCCTCGTCGAGGAGCTTCGCGCGCCCGCCCTCCGCCGAGGACCAGGTGGTGCGGCGCGCCGCGAGCCCGCCGCCGACGGTGTACAGGTCGACAATCGCCTCGCCGTCGCGGAGCACGAGGTGGTCTCCGCCCTCCTGGTCCCCCCGGACGAGGCCCCGTACCAGAGCAGGCGCCCGCGCGCGGGGTGCAGGAGCCAGAACGCCAGGAAGTCGACGGGGAGGCCACGTCGCTCCTCGCGCGGCGCGCGCAGGTCGCCGCGCTTCACCAGGTCGATCGCCGGCACCGCGAAGCGGAAGCGGTCGCCGTCGATCCAGAGGTCGAGCGCGGTCGTGCCGCCGGGGCCGAGCAGGATCATCCGCAGCGAGCGCGGCGGGAGCACGGCGACCGCCCCGCGCGCCGACAGCACGCGCCCGGTGTGCGGCTCGCGGAGCGTGAGCGAGATGCGCTCCGTGCGGGCCTTGGGCTCGATTCCGGCGAGGAGCTTCCGGGCGTACGCCCACTCCGCCTGCGTCGGCGCCGCGCGGACCGGCGCCTGGGGCACGGCCGCGGGCGCGCAGCCGGCGAGCGCCGCAGCGACGCAGAGCACCCCTCGCCGCCCGCATCATCACTCCGCCCGCACGAGCAGCACCGCGTACCCGCGATCCGGCGCCACCCCCAGCACCAGCGCGCTCCGCACCTCACCCGCCGCGATCGCCGCGACCGCCGCCGCCGCCGCGAAGCCGCCCGCGCCCTCGTGGTCCCCCGCGCGCGCCGCCACCGAGCGCCTCGGGACCTCGACCCAGGGCGAGCCCGCGAGCACGGCCCGCACGCGCGCGTCGTCCCGGCCGCAGAAGACCGCGAACCTCGTCGGCCGAAGGAGGCCGCGGCACGTCGGGCGGGGAGCACGTCCCCGCGCCACCACCCCCACCACGCCGCCTTCGCGAGCACGCGGGCGCCCCGCCGCACCGCCGCCTCTTCCGCCTCCAACAAGAGCACGCTCGCGCCCTCGCTGCGCTGGCCGCGGTCGGCGATTCCGGAGCAGATGGGCGCGAGGCAGCGCTCGATCACGAGGCTCGCCTCCTCCACGCTGCCCGCGCAGATCGCGTCCCCCTCCCCCGCCGCGCACAGCTCCGCGGCGGTCACGATCGCGCTCTCGGCCGTCGCGTCGAGGTCGGCCGTGGCGAGGACGGGCCCGCGGAGCCCCAGGTAGATCGAGGCGTGCCCCGCCGGCGAGGAGGGGACGAGGTTGGGAAAGTCGGCGGGGCTCGCGAGCCGGGGGCCCTTGTCGTAGACCCGGCGCATGAACGCGGTGCAGCCCTCGATGCTCCCGAACGCGGAGCCGACGACGGCGCCGACCCGGTCGGCCCCGGCCTCGACGGAGAGCCCAGCGTCGGCGATCGCCCGCGCCATCGCCGCCGTGGCGAGCCTGGCCGGCGCGATCGAGCCGCCGCGTCCGCGCTGCGTCGAGGTGATCGGCCGCCTGGAAGGGGATCGCGCCCGGCGCCGGCCCCGGCCCCGACTCCAGATACGCGTGCGCGCCCTCGGCGCCCGTCACGCCCAGCGGGCCCACCGTCGCCGCCGCCGGTGATCACCACGGCGCGCATCCCCGGCCACGCGGGGTCGCCGAACGCGCCCGGCGCGGAGAAGACCAGCGCCGTGTCCGTGCCGCCGAAGCCGAACGACTCGCTCATCGCCGCGCGGATGCGCGCGCGGCCTCGCCCCAGTCACGTGCGACGAGACCGCACGCCGGGTCGACCTCCTCCAGCCCGGCGGTGGGCGGCAGCACGCCGCGCTCGATGGCCATCGCCGGTGATCGCCGCCTCGACGGCGCCGGCCGCGGCGAGCGTGTGCCCGATCTGGCCCTTCGACGACGAGACCGGGACGCGATCGGCCTCTGCCCCCAGGCAGCGGCGCAAGGCCGCCGCCTCCATCGCGTCGTTGAGCGGGGTGGCGGTGCCGTGGGCGTTCACGTAGTCGAGGTCGGCGGGGGTGAGGCCCGCGCGGCGCGAGCGCCGTCGCTCATCACGCGCGCCGCGGTCTCGCCGCTCGGCTCGGGGTTGGTGATGTGGTTCGCCTCGGCGCCGACGGCCCAGCCGCGAGAGCTCGACGATCGGACGCGCCCCGCGCGCGCGCGGCGGCGTCTTCGCCGGCTCGAGCAGGAGCAGGGCGGCGGCCTCGCCCAGGTTGAGCCCATTGCGGCGGCGGTCGAAGGGCCGGCACGGCTCGGGCGAGAGCGCGCCGAGCGCGCCGAACCCCGTGAAGGTGAGGCGGCAGAGCGCGTCGACGCCGCCGGCGAGCACCGCGCGCGAGCGGCCGGCGCGGATCCACGCGGCGGCGAGGAGGATGGCGTTGGCGCCGCCGGAGCAGGCGCTGCACAGCGTGCGCACCCGCTGGAAGGGGCCCGCGGCCGCGGCAACGCGGTCGGCAGTCGACGAGAGGGGGTGCGAGAGCATCCGGCGGCAGCGGCGCCGACCGCCTCGCGGGGGATCGAAGTGCGGGCGCCGAGCGGTCGGGGAGGAGCTCGCGCGAGAGCTCCGCGAGCGGCGTCTCGGTCTCGAACATCCCCGCGGTGGTGCCGCCGAGGACGAGATCGACCTGCGCGCGGCCCGCGGGTCGACCCCGCCTGCGCGAGCGCCTCGCGCGCCGCGAGCACGCCCATGGCGTCGGTGCGCGACCAGCCCTCCGCGTCGCCCGGCGGGGCGCCACCTCGGCGACGCGCGGCTCGCGGACCTCGGCGGCGAGGTCGACGCGGCTCCCCTCGAGGTGGAAGAGCGCGAGCGGCCCCATGGCGCGCTCGCCGGCGATGAGGCGATCCATGGTCTCGGCGGCGCCGCGCGCCAGCGGCGAGACCACGCCGATCCCGGTCACCCAGATGCGCATGGGCTACCGCGCGGCGCCCGATACCCGGCGCTCGCCTCGACGATGTGGGCCACCAGCGCGTCGACCGACGCGAAGATGGGCCGCGCCTCGGGCCCCTCGGGGATGCGCACCCCGAAGCGCTCCTCGACGCTCATCGCCAGCTGGAGCGCGTCCAGCGAGTCGAGGCCCAGGCCCTCGCCGAAGAGGGGCGCCGCAGTCGTCGATGTCGGAGGGCGACTTGCCCTCCAGGTTGAGCTCGGTGACCATCAGTTCCTTGAGCTGTTGCCGAACAGTTCGCCGCTTCCATGTCGCCCCGAACGCACGAGATACCAAGAACGCCGCGTGGCGGCCAGACCTCACCCCCCAACCCCCCTTGTATATCCCTCGGGCTCTGGGAACCGAAGGTTCATCCCGTCGTCGTAGGGGCCCGCAGGGCCCGAGGGGGGCCGGGGGAGACTGGTAACTTGTGAACTTGTGGAGAACGTGCTCCATGCAGGGGGTGGAGAACTAGGTGCGGCAGGTCGGTCCCCCCTGGGTCGTGAAGGCCGTGGGAGAGCGTGACCGCCGCATCCTAGGTTCCCGGAGGAGCCCGTACACCTGCCCGCGTCAGCGAGCTCGCAACACAAGGTTGGGCCGCGCTGGGAGCCGTTTGTCATTCGCCGCTTGGAGAATTTGCCGTGGAACCGAACGTATTCGTCGGCATCGACGTGTCGAGCAAGAACCTGGACGTTGCAACCCGTCCTACGAACAAGCAGCTCCGCGTTAGCAACGACGCGCAGGGGCACCTGGCCATCGTGGAGATGCTGCGCGGGCAGGCTGTCCTCGTGGTCCTCGAGCCGACCGGGGGCTACGAGAGGCCGCTGGTGGTGGCGCTGGTCGAAGCAAAGCTCCCGGTCGCTGTGGTCAACGCGCGGCAGATTCGCGACTTCGCGAAGTCCCGCGGCAAGCTGGCCAAGACCGACAAGATCGACGCACAGATGCTCGCGGCTTTCGCCGAGGCGAACCGACCGGAGCCTCGCGAGATCCCGGACGAGGAAACGCGCGGCCTCGAGGCGCTGGTCAGCCGCCGGCGGCAGCTCGTCGACATGCGGGCGACGGAGATGGCCCGCCGCGACCTCGCGCCGAAGATCGTCCGACCGAGCATCGAGAAGGTCATCAAGCTCCTCTCGAAGGAGATCGACGAGACCGACCGCGACATCGACACGCGCATCAAGAAGAACTCGGCGTGGCGCGCCAAGGACGCCCTGCTCCAGTCCCCCAAAGGTGTCGGCCCCGTGCTGTCGAGGACCCTGATGGCCTTGGTCCCCGAGCTGGGCACGCTCGACCGCAAGCAGATTCGCAGCCCTCGTCGGTGTTGCGCCTTTCAACAACGATAGCGGTACGAAGCGCGGGCGCCGCTCGTGCTGGGGAGGCCGCGCAGCGGTCCGCTCCGTCCTCTACATGGCCACCGTCGTCGCCGCGACCCACAACCCTGTCATCGCCGCCACCTACAAGCGGCTCGCGAGCCGAGGCAAGCTCGTAAAGGTCGCCCTCGTCGCGTGCATGCGCAAGCTCCTCACGATGCTGAACGCGATGGTCCGTGACGGTCGGCCCTGGAGCCCGCCGTTGCTCGCCGAAGGAGCAGAAAATGCTTGACTCGAGATACACCTGCTCTCCCTCCTTCGTCGGGAGAGGGGGGCTCGGAGGCTACCCTGGGCACTTTTTCTTCTTCCCCTCCCCCCTTGTATATCCCTCGGGCTCTGGGAACCGAAGGTTCATCCCGTCGTCGTAGGGGCCCGCAGGGCCCGAGGGGGGCCGGGGGGAGACTGGTAACTTGTGAACTTGTGGAGAACGTGCTCCATGCAGGGGGTGGAGAACTAGGTGCGGCAGGTCGGTCCCCCCTGGGTCGTGAAGGCCGTGGGAGAGCGTGACCGCCGCATCCTAGGTTCCCGGAGGAGCCCGTACACCTGCCCGCGTCAGCGAGCTCGCAACACAAGGTTGGGCCGCGCTGGGAGCCGTTTGTCATTCGCCGCTTGGAGAATTTGCCGTGGAACCGAACGTATTCGTCGGCATCGACGTGTCGAGCAAGAACCTGGACGTTGCAACCCGTCCTACGAACAAGCAGCTCCGCGTTAGCAACGACGCGCAGGGGCACCTGGCCATCGTGGAGATGCTGCGCGGGCAGGCTGTCCTCGTGGTCCTCGAGCCGACCGGGGGCTACGAGAGGCCGCTGGTGGTGGCGCTGGTCGAAGCAAAGCTCCCGGTCGCTGTGGTCAACGCGCGGCAGATTCGCGACTTCGCGAAGTCCCGCGGCAAGCTGGCCAAGACCGACAAGATCGACGCACAGATGCTCGCGGCTTTCGCCGAGGCGAACCGACCGGAGCCTCGCGAGATCCCGGACGAGGAAACGCGCGGCCTCGAGGCGCTGGTCAGCCGCCGGCGGCAGCTCGTCGACATGCGGGCGACGGAGATGGCCCGCCGCGACCTCGCGCCGAAGATCGTCCGACCGAGCATCGAGAAGGTCATCAAGCTCCTCTCGAAGGAGATCGACGAGACCGACCGCGACATCGACACGCGCATCAAGAAGAACTCGGCGTGGCGCGCCAAGGACGCCCTGCTCCAGTCCCCCAAAGGTGTCGGCCCCGTGCTGTCGAGGACCCTGATGGCCTTGGTCCCCGAGCTGGGCACGCTCGACCGCAAGCAGATCGCAGCCCTCGTCGGTGTTGCGCCTTTCAACAACGATAGCGGTACGAAGCGCGGGCGCCGCTCGTGCTGGGGAGGCCGCGCAGCGGTCCGCTCCGTCCTCTACATGGCCACCGTCGTCGCCGCGACCCACAACCCTGTCATCGCCGCCACCTACAAGCGGCTCGTGAGCCGAGGCAAGCTCGTAAAGGTCGCCCTCGTCGCGTGCATGCGCAAGCTCCTCACGATGCTGAACGCGATGGTCCGTGACGGTCGGCCCTGGAGCCCGCCGTTGCTCGCCGAAGGAGCAGAAAATGCTTGACTCGAGATACACCTGCTCTCCCCCGCCCATCCCGTCCGGCTGAAGAAGGCGATCCTCGGGGGAGAGGGGGGCCGGGGGGGTGAGGTCTGCGGGAAGAAGAGGGCGGCGGGAGGTTGACTCCCATGGGCAGGAGGTGAGGTCTGCCGTTTTTTCGGCTATGAGCCGGCCATGGCCCTGGTCGACTACGAAACGCGCGGGAGCGTGGCGGTGCTCACGCTCCACGCTCCCCCCGTCAACGGCTACAGCTTCGAGATGATGAAGGACCTCGACCGCTGCATCCTCGATGCGCGGTTCGACCCCGAGGTCGAGGTCGTGCTCCTCACGGGCCACGGCGAGAAGTTCTTCTGCGCCGGCGCCGACATCGGGATGCTCAAGGCCGCGGACCCGACCTTCAAGTACTACTTCTGCCTGCACGCCAACGAGACGCTCTGTCGCCTGGAGAACACCCCCAAGCTGTGCATCGCGGCGCTCAACGGGCACACCGTCGGCGGCGGCCTCGAGGTGGCCCTGGCCTGCGACCTGCGCGTCGCCCGCAAGGGCGCGGGCAAGGTGGGCCTGCCGGAGGTGACCCTCGGCGTCCTGCCCGGCACGGGCGGCACCCAGCGCCTCACCCGCGCCCTGGGCAAGTCGAGGGCGATCCAGCTGATGGCGGAGGGCGCGACGTTCGACTTCGACACGGCGCAGGGCTACGGCCTCGTGAACGAGGTGTGGGAGACGGCGACGCACGCCGAGTTCATGGAGCGGGCCCTCGCCTACGCCGGCCGCTTCACGACGCCCGGCAAGGCCAGCCTCGCGGTCGGCCGGATCAAGCGCGCCGTGCAGTCGGGCGCCGAGGTGGCGCTGGAGCAGGGGCTCGCCCTCGAGCGCGAGCTGCAGGCCGAGCTCTTCGCGTCCGAGGACGCGCGGGAGGGCCTCGCCGCCTACGTCGAGAAGCGGACGCCGGCGTTCAAGGGGCGCTGACGCCGAGCACATCGACAGCGGCGGCGCGCCGGGTCATCCTCCCGGCGCTTTCGACCGAGGAGAAGGATCATGGCAGGCACGTCTGAGCCCGAGATGCGATTGTTCGACGACTTCTGGCCCTTCTACGTCCGCGAGCACGCGGACCCGACGAACCGCGTGCTGCACGTGGTCGGCACGACGCTGGCGATGGGCTGCGTGGCCGCAGGCCTCCTCACGCGGCGCCGCTCCTTCTTCGTGGCGGCGCCCGTGGTCGGGTACGGCTTCGCGTGGGTCGGCCACTTCCTCATCCAGGGGAACAAGCCGGCGACCTTCAAGTACCCGCTCTGGTCCCTCCGCGGCGACTTCGAGATGTGGTGGAAGACGATGAACGGGACGATGGCCGCCGAGGTGGAGCGCGTGACGTCCTCGAACGGCGTGAGCGCCGAGGACCACCACGACGCGGCGCCGGTCTCCCAGACCGTGAACTGAGCCGCCCTCGCCCCCCCAGCCCCCCATGAGCGTCAACCGCGGAACCGCGACCGCCAGGGAGCGGGTGCCAGGCCGTCGCATGCGAGGCGTTTCCACGTGCAAAGGCCTGTGGAACGCGTTGCCACCGGGCACCCGCTCCCTGGCGGTCGCGGTTCGGTCGGAGAGCCCGAACGCGCCCTGCTCGACCGTCATGGGGCCGGTGCGTGACGACAGGGGCGCGAGTCGCACCTGGTACGACCAATCGTACCGCACGGGGGCGGATTTCCCTCCGCAACCCCTCCCGCCTGGGGTCTATCCTGATCGGGTCACCCCCAGCTTCGAGGGAGGTATGCAATCATGGAAGGACGTGGGCACGGCCCTCCACGCGTCGTGGGCCGCTACGCGATGTACGACGCGATCGCAGCCGGAGGCATGGCCACCGTGCACTTCGGCCGGCTCATCGGTCCCGCGGGGTTCTCCCGCACGGTGGTCATCAAGCGGCTCCACGCGCAGTTCGCCGGCGACGACGAGATTCTCGACCATGTTCCTCGACGAGGCCAGGGTCGCCGCGCGGATCCGCCACCCCAACGTCGTCGCGGTCGTCGACGTCGTCGCGGAGGGGGACCAGATCCTCCTCGTCATGGAGTACGTGCACGGCGAGTCGCTCGCGTACCTCACGCGCGCGGACGCCCGCCGCTCCCCTGGCCGCTTCCGCCTCCTCGGCAACGTGATCGCCGGCGTGCTGCACGGCCTGCACGCCGCGCACGAGGCCACGGGCGAGAACGGCCTCCCGCTCGGCGTCGTCCACCGCGACGTCTCACCGCAGAACATCCTCGTCGGGGTCGACGGCGTGGCGCGCGTGCTCGACTTCGGCATCGCCAAGGCCGCGTGCCAGACGCACACCACGAGCCCCGGGCTCGTGAAGGGCAAGCTCCGGTACCTCTCGCCCGAGCAGGTCAAGTGCGACGACGTTGACCGGCGGAGTGACATCTGGTCCGCGGCCATCGTGCTGTGGGAGGCGTGCACCGGCACGCGCCTCTTCTACGGCGAGTACGACGCCGGCATCCTCCGGCAGGTGCTCGAGAAGCCCATCCTCTCGCCCAGGGAGGTGGCGCCGGACGTGCCCGAGGCCCTCGCCCAGGTGGTGATGCAGGGCCTCGAGCGCGACCGCGCGCGGCGCTTCTCGACGGCGCAGGAGATGGCGACGGCGCTCGAGGGCGCCGTCGGCCTGCTCGCCCCGCGCGAGGTGGGCGCGTGGGTCGAGCGGCTCTCCCGGACGCGCCTCGACGCGCGCCGGCGCGTGCTCGACGAGATTGAGGCCGAGGCCGCCCTCGGGCCCAAGGCCGTCCGGCGCCCGCCGAACATGACGGAGCCCGACTCGGCCCTGTCGCTCGCGGCGCACGTCTCCACCCCGCCGGGGTACCTCCACGGCGAGGATCGCCCCACGGCCCCGGTGCCGCCGGCGAGGCGGCGGGTTCCCGGCGCCGCAGCCTGGGGCGCCGCGGCCGCCGTCGTCATCATGATCGCCGCCGGCGTCGGCGCCCGGGCCCTCGCCGTCCGCGCACCCGCGACCGCCCTACCTGCCGCGGCCACCCTCCCGCAGTGCTCGCAAGCCGAGGCCACCGCGGTCGAGGTCGCCGCCGTGGAGGCGCCCTCCCCCACTCCGCCCGCGTCCGCGCAGGCGCCGCCCGAGCCCCTTGCCTCGGCGTCGGCGTCCCGTCCGTCCCCTCACCGCGCGCCCGCGCGGCGGATGCGCCTCCTCCGCGAGGTGCGCGAGCCTGCCTTCGGGCACGAGTAATCGCCCTTCGTCACGATCGGACGCAACTCTCGCCCGGGTCGCGTCGATGAGGGGTCATGAGCCACCGGCCCCTCTCCCGCCTCGCCCTCCTCTCCCTGGTCGCCGCCTCCGGCGCCCTCCCTGCCCTCGCCTGCGCCCACCACGCCGGCCCCGCCGGCGCGGCAGGTAACGCTGGCGGCGGGCCAACCGGCCACGGTGGCACGACGACCGGCGCGACGCGCGGCGCCTCGCCGGCGGCCAGCGCCGCGGGGAGCGGCGGTTACGGAGGCTACGGTGGGTACGGAGGCTTCGGGGGCTACTGGAGCTACGGCGGCGGAGGCGGCGCGGGCGGGTCCGGCGGCGCGGAGGGCGGAGGCGACGCCGGCAGCGCGTCCACGGGGAGCGCCTCGAGCGCAGCGAGCGCTTCGAGCGCCGGAAGCGCAGGAGGAGCCGGCGGGGGCGCGGCGCTCGCGGTCGGGAGCGGGGGCGGCGCCGTAGCGTCGGCCGGATCCGCCCAGAGCTCGAGCGGCGCCGCGGGGTGCGCCATCGGGCACCTCGTGATCAGCCAGGTCCGGTCGCGCGGCGCCGGCGGGGCGAGCGACGAATTCGTCGAGATCTTCAACGCGACGGGCACCCCCGTGACGCTCGACGCGAGCTGGGCGATCGAGGTCCGAGGCGTCGCGGACAGCGGCTACCGCGCGCACTGGAAGGGCGCCGGCACCAAGGTCCCCGCGTACGGGCACTTCCTCGTCATGGGCACCGGCTACGCGCAGGCGCCCGCCGCCGACGCGTCGCTCAGCAGCGGGATCCCGGACGCCGCGAGCCTCGTCCTGACGCACGCGGGGGCGACCGTCGACGCGTTCTGCTACGCGTACGACGCCACCACCCAGGCCGCGTTCGACACCACGTTCACCTGCGCGGGCACGCCGGCGAGCAACCTGCCGCACGACGACAAGTCCAGCACCTCGAGCAACGTCGACGCGAGCCTCGCGCGCAAGCCGGGCGGCGCGGGCGGCAACTGCACGGACACGGGCGACGACGCGGCCAACTTCGTCACCGAGACGCCCGCGCAGCCGCACAGCACGGTGAGCCCACCCACGCCGTAGCGCGGCGCGTCACCGCGCCCTTCGCCGGTACCGCAGCCGGTGCACGGGCAGCCCGTCCGCCACGGCCCGGTGCTCGCGCGGGCTGCGCGCACCGTACGGGTTCTCCGCCAGGCGGGGGGAGCCGGGCGCGTCCCCCGCGGGCTCGAACGCCGGGTGCGCGGCGACCTGCGCGTCGTAGAGCCCGGCCCGCTCCTCCACGTCGGTCTGCACGAAGAGCTCGCCCCCGTCCACGAGGAGGCGCGAGATGGAATCGAGCAGCGTCGCGCCCATGACCAGTCGCTTCTCGTGGCGCTTCTTCCACCATGGATCCGGGAAGTGCAGATAGAAGACCGCCACCGAGGCGTCGGGCACGAGGCGGGGGAGCGCCTCGCGCGCGTCCGCGTTGAAGACGCGCGCCCGCGCCCCGAGGCCCGCGCGCCGCAGGCGCTCGTCGACGATGGCGGCCCACTTGAGGCGGATCTCCAGGCCGAACAGGCGCGAGGTGGGGCTCGCGGCGGCGCGCTCGAAGAGGAAGCCGCCGCGGCCGGGGCCGATCTCAATCTCGATGGGCCCCGCGCCGGGGACGAGATCGGCGACGGGCACGGCGTCCCCCTCGGGGAGGCGCGGGGCATGGGCGTAGGGATGGTCCGGGCGGGGGCGGAAGGTCATCGGCGGGCGGGGGTTAGCAGAATCCGAGGCCGGATGGCGCGTATGCCGGACCGGCAAGCTCGTGCATCGAGGCGGAAGCAGTGAACTTCACCCGAGCCTCGGTAGATCTGACCCGAGCCTTGGTAGATGTGACCCGAGCCTAGGCGATCCTCACCCGAGCCTTGGTACACCACCGCGGGGAGAGGCGAGCTGGCTTCGCCCCTCACCCCCCGCGCAGCCGCTCGACCTCCGCCCGGAGCCGCGCCACCTCGGCCTCGGCCTCCTCCGCCACGGTCAGCCAGAGCCGCTGCCCTTCCAAATCGTCCGCGAGGCGCAGCCGACGCCCCCCGTCCGTCACCACCAGCCACCCCCCGAGCGCCTCGGACCGCGCGGGCCCGGCGCCGGCGTACACCCGCCGGAACGGCCCCTCCTCGTCTCGCCGCCAGACCTGGAGCACGAAGGGCCCTCCGCGCACCGAGGGGCCGGCCAGCAGCGGATCGAAGACCCAAAGCTCCCCCGTTCCGCTGGCCGCGTACTTCTCGGGAGCCTCGACGTAATCCTTCTCCGGCGCCCATTCGCTGACGACCTCGACGGCGACGCGCGGCGGGACGTGGCCCGGCTTCCACGTGCACAGGCTCTTGATGTCATCCCCTTCCGGCGGAGGGGGCTCGACGACGTACACGTCCGGATCGACGCCGACCTGAGGGCGCGCCTGGTTCCACCGCAGCGCGAGGTTGCGCCCGACCCGTGCGTCGCGCCGGCTCCGCCGGGCCCAGGCCCGCAGGATTTGCACCAAGAGGAGACTGACTTCGTCGTGCAGGGCGCTCTCGGGCAAGTTGTCGTCCTCCTGCAGCACCCAGCGGTCGTCCGCGTCGGGGACGTCGTAGACGATCTGGACGCGTCGGCCGAACGGGCGGACGGGCTCCGACACCAAGAGGGCCATCCGGCTATCCTACCACGGCGAGGGGTCGGCGCTTCGCTCGCCGAGCACCAGCTCGTCAGCTCACAGCTTGCCCTGCGTCCCCCGCGGCTCGCGGTTCTGGAAGTCGAGCATCCAGCCCGGGTACTCCGGCGGCAGGGCGCTCGCCTCGTCGAGGACCTTGCGGTGCTCGGCGGAGAGCTCGACCTCCGTCGCGGCGAGGTTGTCGGCGAGCTGCTCCCTGGTCTTGGCGCCGATGATGACGCTGGTCACGAAGGGGCGCGTCAGGTGCCACGCGAGCGCGACGCGCGCGACGGAGACGCCGAGGTCCGCGCTCACCGTGCGCAGCGCCGAGAGGACGCGCGGCAGGCGCGCGCGATCGACCGGCGGGAAGTCGAACGACGTGCGGCGCGCCCCCTCCGGCCCGGCCTTGGCCTCCGGATCGAACTTGCCGGAGAGGAGCCCTCCCGCGAGCGGGCTCCACGGCAGGATGGCCACCCCCTCCGCCTGCGCCATGGGGACGATCTCGCGCTCGATGTCGCGCCCCACGAGCGAGTAGTACACCTGCGCGCTCTGGAAGCGCGCGAGGCCGTTGGCCTCGGCGAAGGCGAGCGCCTTCATCGCGAGCCACGCGGGCAGGTTGCTGAATCCGACGTAGCGCGCCTTGCCGGAGCGCACCACGTCGTCGAGCGCGCGCACCGTCTCCTCGATCGGGGTCACGGGGTCGAGCCCGTGGATTTGGTAGAGGTCTACGTGGTCGAGCCCGAGCCGCGCGAGGCTCGCGTCGATGCCGGCGAGGATGTGCCCGCGCGAGAGCCCGACCTGGTTCACCCCCGGCCCGACGCGCCCGCGGACCTTGGTCGCGACCACGATCTGATCGCGCGGGCGGCCGAGCGCCTTGAGCGCGCCGCCGACGAGCGTCTCCGACTCGCCCTCGGAGTAGACGTCCGCCGTGTCGATGAAGTTGACGCCCGCGTCGAGCGACGCGCCGAGGAGGCCCTCGACCTCCTTCGAACCGAGCGTGCCGATGGCCTGCCAGAAACCCTTGCCCCCGAACGTCATGGCCCCGAGGCAGATCTCCGAGACGTACAGCCCCGTCTTGCCGAGCAGATGGTAGCGCATGGTCTCTCCCTTTCGCTTGAGAGCGAGAAAGAGGGCCCCCTGCGCCCGAAGTCAAGGGCGCACGGGTGGAGGTCCGCCACGGGCATCGAATGATCGTGTCGCTGGAACCTGGAGCCGCAGAAGAGGGAAACCGCCAAGGCGCCAAGACGCCAAGAATTTCGGATGAGCAAGGAACCGGACGACGAGCTCGATCACCTCGTGATCCCTCTCCGCTTGGCGTCTTGGCGCCTTGGCGGTTTCCTCACTGCTACCGGACCCCTCCGGGACCCGCGAGGGCGGCGCGGAACGCCGACAGCGCCCGCTCGTCCAGCGCCCCGCCGCTCCACACCACGCGCCCGGCGCGGTCGAGCACGAGCGTCGCCGGCACCCGCTTCTGCCCGAGCGCGTCGGCGAGCTTCGAGATCCTCGTCGAGGAGCTGGGCGTACGCGAGCCCGTGCTCCCTGGCGAAGGCGGCCACCTTCTCCCGAGGCTCGCCGATCGCGACGCCGACCACCACGCCGCCGCTCTTCCTCGCCCGCTCGTCGAGCCGGTTGAGCGCCTGGATCTCCGCCACGCACGCGTCGCACCACGTCGCCCAGAAGCTCACCAGCGCGACCTTGCCGGCGACGGCGGCGTCGAGGCGCTGCTCCTTCCCTTCGAGATCGTGCAGCGGTACGGCGGGGAGCGGCGTGGGGTCGGCGCGGAGCTCGGCGGCGATCACGTTCGCGGGCATCGCCTGCATGCGGGACGCGTCGGCCGCGCGATCTCCCGCCTTGTCTGCGGTCGCGCACCCCGCGAGAGCGCAGCACGCGAGCGTCAGAAGAGGAACCCGAAGCCGCACGAATAGACGCTAACACGCAGATCATTGGTCCGGAAGTAGCGCTCCACCCCCACGTCGACGTGCATGCTCCGCGCGAAGCGCACCGGGACGTCGATCGCGCCCTTCACGCCGACCGTGTGCGCGTCGAACGCGGCGAGGTCGCTGTCGGCGGTGGCGAGGGTGAAGTCCGGGGCCGCGCGGGTCGTGAAGAAGTCGACGCCGGTCTGGTGGTGGAAGCGGTAGTTGAAGCGCAGGTAGGAGATGCGGGAGAGGCGCTGGTAGAGCTCGACCTCGACGGTGTGGGCGAGGATCCCCCAGTCGTCCGCGTAGAAGCGGTAGAAGGCGTGGAGGGAGCCGTCCCAGGGGAGCCACTGCGCCACGCGTCCGGCGAGGGCGTGGCGCACGCGGGTGCCCGGCACGATCTCCAGGGCGCGCTCGCCGTTGGTGAGCGGGACGGTGTTCCAGCCGTTGCTGAGCTGGCCGATCTGGAACGTCAGGCCGTAGTCGACGTGGGCGATGGTCGTCGGGGTGAGGAGCTGCGTGACCCCTGCGCTCGCGCTCGACGTGCTGCGCGAGGTGTGGCCGTCGTGCTCGCCGGAGAGCAGGTACCTGTCGAACCAGTCCGTGATCTGGTTCACCCCCGCCTCGAGCACGGTGTTGTCCTCGGCGAAGCTCCTCGTGAAGCCGAAGCCGGTGTTCCAGGAGCGCCAGTTCTCCTCGTTGTGCAGGCCGTTGCGCACCGAGAGCCCCGTCTTCGGGCTCGCCTTGTACTGCACGGTCCAGTCGACGCTCGCGGCCTCGTTGATGCGCGAGGCGGTGCTCACCGCGTCGACCGCGTCGGGCGACGCCGCCGTCACGACGTCGACCGGGACCCAGAGGCGGTGGGTGATGCGATCGCCCTGCTTGGCGATGACCTCGGCCTGCGGCTGCTCGACGCTCTCCCACTCGGACCCGGGCTGGCCGGGCTTCACCTTGAACGGGATGCCGGCCGCCGAGGGCGCCGCGCGCGACTGGAAGCCGGTGCCGGTCTGGTCGAAGTGCGTGTACCGGAGGTTGACCTGCTCGATGCGGAAGTAGGGGGCCGGCGGCTCCAGGATGTCGGTGTCCGTGAAGACCGGCGGCGGGTCGTCGGCGACGGCGGGCGCGGCGCACGCGATCGCGACGATCGCGGCGATCGCGCCCAGGCCGAGGCGACGCCGGGCGGGGCGGCTCACTGGCAGGCGCACCCGCCCCCGGCGGTGGCCCCGTCACCGCCGGCCGCGCCCTCGCGGGTGGAGTAGAGCTTCGCCTTCCGGTGCGCCTCCAGCGAGTCCTGCTGGAAGGCCATGATCGGGTCGGCGAAGTGGGCCCTCCGGTTCTGCGGCACGAGCACGCAGCCCGACGAGCCCGCGGCGACGAGGGCGAGCACGAGCGATCTCACGGCGAGCGATTTCACAGCGCACCTCCGAGGACGATGCCGGCGTGGCCCGGGCCGACGCTGGGCACGAGGGTGAGGCCGATCCCCCTGGACCTCGACGCGGAGGCGCGCCGCTCCCGCGCGCGCTCGGGCGCCATCATCACGTCGACGAGGCCGACCGCCGCGCCCAGGAGATCGGCGGTGTAGAGGATCCCGAAGGTGGTCCGGCTCCCCACCGTGCCGTTGAAGACCCCCGCAGGGTACGCCTGCAGGAAGGCCGAGATCGCGATCTCGCTCGCCACCGGGACGGCGCCGAAGGCGGCGGCGCGCTTCCACTCGCCGAGGACGGCGTGCGCGACGATGGGCGCGAGCGCGGGCCCCACGCCGGCGACCGCGAAGCCGACGTTGCGCGCGCCGTAGTCCTTCACCGGCTCGCTCGACGTGTGGATGGCGCCGAGCGCGATGGGGAGCATCGCCGTGGCGACGCCGCTCACGAGCGCGATGGTGACGTCGGGCTCGCGCTCCTGGGGGTCGGGCGCGTCGGGCGGCGCGGCGGCGGCGCTCCGCGCGGAGGCGAGGGCCGCCAGCAGGACGGCGAGCGCGAAAGAGGCGTGACGGCGCACGCGCGCACGCTAGCCACCCCCCGCGCGTGGGGCCAAAATCGCGGAGTCGCGAGGCCAGTTGTCGTAAGATGCCGCGCCATGCCCCGCACGCTCGTCGCGGCCTTCCTCGCCTCCGCGCTCTGCGCCGTCGCCCTGGCTCCCTCGTGCGACGCCAGCGTCACGGAGGGCTGCCTCGACGGCCCGTGCGGCGGGATGGGCGGCGCGAGCGCCAGCCAGAGCGCGAGCACGGCGACGGGGACGGGCGGGACGGCGACGGGCGGGACGGCGACGGGCGGGAGCCCGGGCGCGGACGCGTGCCCCGCGAAGCCGCAGGCGGGCGACTTTCCGTGCGACGTGTTCGCGGTCATCCACGCGAACTGCAACCCCTGCCACCAGAACCCACCCTTGAACGGCGCCCCCTTCCCGCTCCTCACGTACGCCGATACGCAGAAGCCCATCATCCCCGGCAAGCTCATCTTCCAGCAGATGTACGACCAGACCCGACCCGACGCGCTGCCGCGCATGCCGCTCGGCGGCTCGCTGAAGCCCGCCGACTTCACCACCCTCAGCGACTGGCTCGCGATGTGCGCGCCGCCCGTGAAGTCGGGGACGGGCTGCGGCTGCCCCGGCAAGGGCTGTAACTGAGGCCGCGCCGTGAACGACGCAGAGCAGAGCCCCCCGCGCCGGGCCGCCCGGCCCGGCTTCTTCAAGCGCAACTTCCGGCCCCTCCTCCTCGCGCTCGTGCCCCTCGGCGGCGGCGGCGCCGTGGTGGCGAAGCGCCTCTCGCCGGTGCCGGTCGTCGTGACGCCGGTCGTGCGCGGCAAGGCCGTCGACGCGGTGTACGGGACCGGGACGGTGGAGGCGGAGAACAGGGTCAACGTGAAGGCCAAGATCAACGGCAGCGTGGCGCAGATCCTGGTCAAGGAGGGCCAGCGCGTCCGCGTCTCTGACCTGCTCGCGCGCATCGACAACCCCGCCGTCGCGTACGACCTCAAGCGCGGCCAGGCCGACCTCTCCGCCGCCAACCAGCAGGCCGGCACGGACGCGCCGCAGATCGCCGCGCTCCGCGCCCAGGTCGACGCCCTCGCGGCCGACCTCGCCACCGCCCGCGCCGACCTCGCCCGCGTCCAGAACCTGGTGGCGAGCGGGACGATGGCGCAGGCCGAGCTCGACCGGGCGCAGGCGCGCGTGACGCAGCTCGAAGGGCAGATCGCGTCGACCCAGGCGCAGTCGCGCGCGGTGCGCATCGACCTGACGGCGAACGCGGCGCGCCAGGCGGCGGCGGTGCAGTCGCTCGCCTCGCGGGTGAGCGACACCGAGGTGCGCGCGCCCATCGAGGGGGTGGTGCTCTCCAAGGCGGTGGAGCTCGGCGAGGTGGTCGCGGTCAACCAGACCCTCTTCAAGGTCGGGGAGACGCGCGCGCTGATCCTGGAGGTGAGCGTGGACGAGGCCGACGTCGCCCGCGTCCACGACGGGAGCGACGGCGAGGCCCCCTCGCCCGCCGCGGTGAGCCTCTACGCGTTCCCGCACGAGGTCTTCCGCGGCAAGGTCTTCGACGTACTGCCGGACGCGAACCGCGACCGGAAGGCGTTCCTCGTCAAGGTGCGCCTGGAGAAGCCTCCCGCGGGGATGCGCAGCGGGATGAGCGCGGAGGTGAACATCGTCTCGCGGGAGGTGGAGGGCGCGCTCCTCGCGCCGAGCGAGGCCGAGGCCGACGGCGCGGTCTGGCAGGTGGTGGGCGGCCGCGCCCACCGGCAGGCGGTCACGGTGGGGATCCGCGATCTGCTCCGGGTGCAGATCCTGAGCGGGCTCGCCGAGGGCGACCTCGTGGTCGTCGACGGCCAGGACAAGATCACCGAGGGGACGCGCGTGTCGGCCACGGTCCACGCGGCGGACAAGCGGAAGCCGATGCCGGACCAGAGCCAGCCCAACAAGGGCTCGATCTAGCCGGGGGGAGGGGCCGCCGTGCGCCGCGTCGTCGTCTTCATCGCCCTACGCCAGCTCTGGGACCGCAAGCTCCTGAACGGCATCGCCGTGCTCGGCGTGATGCTGGGCGTGCTCACGCTCATCGGCATCAACGGCATCCTGCAGGGCTTCCAGGTCAAGTTCCTCTCCAACATCCTCCGCATCAGCCCGCACGTCACGATCCTCGACAAGCAGCTCCGCCCGGCGCCGCCCCTCCTCGCGCGGTACGAGGGCTCCTTCGTCGCGGCGCACGTCACCCACGAGACGCCGAGCGACCGGCAGCTGCGGATCAACCGCCCGGCCGAGATCGTGCGCGCCGTCGAGCGCATGGACGGGGTGGAGGCCGCCGCCGGGTCGCTGGTCGGGTCCGCCGTGCTGGCGATCGGCACCAAGGAGTACCCGGTGGACCTGCGCGGCATCGACCCGGCGCGGCAGGACCGGGTGACGCCCATCAGCCACTACGTCACGCAGGGGAGCTACCGCCCCCTCTCTTCGCAGCCCGACGGCATCCTGCTCGGCTCGGGCGTGGCCGGCAAGATGGGGGCGAAGGTCGACGAGGTCGTGGTGGTCGGCTCGGCGCTCGGCGAGAAGATGAGCCTCAAGGTCGTGGGCATCTTCGACAGCGGCATCCCGCCGGTCGACAACACCCGGGTCTACGTCGCGCTCCACAACGCGCAGACGCTCCTCGGCAAGCCGGACGTGGTGGGCAGGATCGAGATCCGGCTCGCGGACTCGGACGCCGCGCCCGCCGTCACGGAGACCGTGGAGCGGATCTTCGGCTACGACGCCGAGAGCTGGCAGGAGACGAACGCGAACTTCCTCGCCCTGTTCGTCATGCAGAACACCATCATCAGCTTCGTCGTGGGCGCCATCCTCGCCGTGGGCGGCTTCGGCATCCTCGCGATCCAGATCATGATCGTGCTCCAGAAGACGCGGGACATCGCCATCCTCCGGAGCGTCGGGTTCCGGCGCGCCGACATCCTCTTCGCCTTCCTCCTCCAGGGGGCGATCATCGCGGTCATCGGCGCGGTGGTCGGCGACGTCCTGGGCCACTACGTCCTCATCGCCCTCTCGCACCTGAAGACGCACCAGGAGGGGCTCGTGAGGAGCGAGACCTTCCTCGTCTTCGACGACCCGCGCTTCTACTGGTACGGCGCGGGCTTCGCCCTCGGGGTCGGCCTGCTCGCGAGCGTGATCCCCGCGCTGCGCGCCGCGCGCGTGGAGCCGGTCGACGTGCTCCGGGGGCAGATCTAGATGGCGTGGCCAGGGGCGGGGGCGGTGGTGCTGGAGGCGAAGAGCCTCGTGCGCGATCTCGGCGCGGAGGTGAAGACGCGCGTCCTGCACGGGGTCGATCTCGCCATCCGCGAGGGGGAGCTCGTGAGCCTGACGGGCCTCTCCGGCTCGGGCAAGAGCACGCTCCTCTACCTGCTCGGCGCGCTCGACCGGCCCTCGTCGGGGCACGTGATCATCGACGGCGAGGACGTGACCGACCTCGACGACGACGAGCGCGCCGACCTCCGGAACAACAAGCTCGGCTTCGTCTTCCAGTTCCACTTCCTCCTGCCCGAGTTCACCGTGCTCGAGAACGTGATGATCCCCATGCTGCGGAGCGGCCGGCGGTCCAGCGCCGACGCGGAGGAGCGGGCCCGCAACGTCCTCGCCTCCATCGGGCTCGGGGATCTCTCCGCGCGCCGCCCCCACCAGCTCTCGGGCGGGCAGCAGCAGCGCGTGAGCATCGCCCGCGCCGTCGCCAACGACCCGCGCATCATCCTGGCCGACGAGCCGACGGGCAACCTCGACTCGAAGAACGGGCTCCTGGTGATGCAGATCTTCGAGGAGCTGGTGCGCGCCGAGCGGATGACGATCGTGGTCGTCACCCACGAGCGCTCCTTCGCGGCGCGGACGAGCCGACAGGTGGTGCTCAGCGACGGGCGGATCGTCGAGGACGTGGACCAGCGGGACAGGCCGCCGCCCTCGTCGCAGCCTCAGAGCCGGTCGGGCGCGGGGACGCCGCCGTAGCGGCGCATCGAGACGTTCATCACGAGCGCGATGGCGCCGAGGATGGTGATCATGCTCGAGCCGCCGTACGAGAAGAGCGGCAGCGTCACGCCGACGACGGGGACCACGCCCGCCGCCATCCCGATGTTGATGAACGCGTGCCAGAAGACGATCGCCGCCCCACCCAGGGCGAGCACCGCGCCGAAGCGGTCCTTGGCCTGGGACGCGACGTGGACCGCCCAGATCGTGAGGAAGCCGTAGAGGCAGATCAGCGCCACGCTCCCGATGAAGCCCCACTCCTCGGCGAAGACGGCGAAGGGGAAGTCGCTGAACTGGTCGGGGATGAACCCGAACTGGTTCTGCGTCCCCTTCGTCAGCCCGGCGCCGAAGAGGCCGCCGTCGCCGATGGCCACGCGCGCGTGGTGGGCGTGGTAGCCGAGGCCCTTCACGTCGAGCTCCGGGTTCAGGAACGTCTTGATGCGGTTCTGCTGGTAGCCCTGGAGCTGGTACTGGGAGGCGAGGTACCCGAGCGGGATCGCCGTGCCGAAGAAGATCCCGACGGATTGCCAGCGGACCCGGGTGAGCGCCGCGATGGTGAAGAAGACGAGCACCAGGATGCTGGCGGTGCCGAGGTCCGGCTCCTTGAAGATGAGGAACGCCGGGACGCCGGTGAGCGCCGCGGGGACGGCGAGCTCCCGGAGCGTCCGCCCCTCGCCCCGCGGGTCGTCGTGCAGGTACTTGGCGAGGGCGATCACCAGGTACAGCTTCATGAACTCGCTGGGCTGGTAGCGGAACGCGCCGAACTCGATCCACCGGGCCGAGCCGCGGACGTCCTTCGCGAGCATGAAGACGAGGATGAGGTTGAAGACGCCGAAGACGTAGAGCGGGTAGGCGAAGCGCTCGAGGTGCCGGTAGTCGACCGCGAGCAGGATGCCGCCGAGGACGCCGCCGATGGCGAGCCACTGGATCTGGCTGACGTAGAGATCGGCGCGCGCGCCGGAGTAGACGCTGGTCGCGCTGTAGAGGTTCGTGATCCCGAGGACGGCGATGAGCGCGGCGGAGATGAAGATCGGCCAGTCGAAGTGGTCGCGGATGCGGGCGGAGAACGTCTCGCGCCCGATCACGGCGCCCCTCCCCCGCCCTTGCGCGCCGGGGCCTTGCCCTTGCCCTTGTCGGGCGCGCCGCCGCGGTTCGCCGACGCGCCCGGGCGCGACCGCACGAACTGCTGGTACGCCTGGATCGCGGCGAACGCGATGGGCGCCGCGTGCTTGCCGCCGAAGCCGCCGTGCTCGACGATCGCCACCACCGCCACCTCGGGCGATCGCACGGGCGCGTAGCTCGCGAACCAGGCGTGCTCGCGGTTGAAGTACCAGCTCTTCTCGGCCTCGGCCCCGAGCAAGAGGTGGTGGGTGACCTGGGCGGTGCCCGTCTTGCCGGCCACCTCGATGCCGAGCTCGCGGAGCCCGGACTCGTTGTAGGCCGAGAGGGAGGTGCCGCCCTCCTCGACCACGCCGGCCTCCAGCGCCTGCTGCACCAGCCGTAGGTTCGACGGCTGGATGTCGATCTGGCGGCGGACCCGGGGGCTGAACTCCTGCACCACGGCGCCGTTCGAGGTCTCCACCGCGCGCACGATCTGCGGCTGGTAGAGGGTGCCGCCGTTGGCGAGCGCGGCGTAGGCGAGCGCGAGCTGGAGGACGGTGACCGTCGTGGCGCCCTGGCCGATGGCGGCGTTGAGGCCGTAGCCGAGGGTGTAGTGCCCCTTGTTGTGCAGGGTCGTCCACGCCTTGGTGGGGATGCGGCCCGAGGCCTCGGCGTTGAGGCCGATGCCGGTCTTGGTGCCGAGCCCGTAGCGGAGCGCCATCTCGGCGATGACGTCCACGCCCACGCCGAACTCGGCGGCGAGGTTGTAGAAGTAGACGTTGCACGACTCGGCGATGGCCTTGTGCAGGTCGACCGCGCCGTGGTTGTGCGTGCAGCGCCACGTCTTCTTGCCGAAGGTGATGGCGCCGTGGCACTGCTGCTGGGCGCGCGGGTCGATGAGGCCCTTCTCCAGCGCGGCGAGCGCGGTGAACGGCTTGAACGTCGAGCCCGGCGGGTACGCGCCGGCCACGGTCTTGTCGATCATCGGCGTCAGCGCGCTGTCGTGCTTGAGGCGCTCGTACGCCTTCGTGATGACCGCCTTGCCGGAGCCGCCGGAGAGCTCGTTCGGGTCGTAGCCGGGCTTCGAGTACATCCCGAGGATGCGCCCCGTGCGCACGTCGAGCATCACGGCGCCGCCCGCGACCTCGCCGCGGAAGGCCTTGTCGAGCGCCCGCTGCACGTCGGCGTCGATGGTGAGCCTGAGGTCGCGCCCTGGGATCGGCTCGACCCGGCGCGGATCCTCGAGGATGTCCTCCCCGCCCGAGCGCCGCGCGCCCTTCGCGTCGACCAGCACCTTCTCCCACCCGCGCGTGCCGCGGAGGTAGCTCTCCCACGCGCGCTCCACGCCCGTCACGCCGATCCGGTCGCCCTCGAGGTACCCCGAGGCCCGGAGCTGCACGAGCTTGTCCGGGTCGATCTCGGCCATGTACCCGAGGACGTGGGCGCCGACCTCCTCGTACGGGTAGTAGCGGACGGGGACCGGGACCAGCTCGACGGCGGTGAGCTCCTTGCCGCGCGGGGTGACGCTGACGAGCTCCCGCTCGTGCGTCTTGATGTCGGCGACCGAGTCGCGGCTGATGTCCTCCTTGAGGAGCATCTGCTGGTCCTTGCGCTTGCCCTCCTCGCCCCTGCGCTTCAGGATCTCGCGCTCGAGATCCGTCCGCTCCGGGAGGCTCAGCCGCAGGTACTCGCAGAGCTTGGGCCAGACCTTGTCCATGTCGAGGCGCGAGGGGACGACGTACACGTTGTACGCGGGCCTGCTCGCGGCGAGCACCTTGCCGCTCCGGTCGCGGATGATGCCGCGCGTGGTGGCGAGCGGGCTCTTCCGCACGATGTTCTCCCGCGCGGTGGCGCGGTTGTCGTCGTGCTCCACGATCTGGAGCTGGAAGAGCCGGACCACGAGCGCGACGAGGAGCACCGCCATCCCGAGGCCGATCCAGCGGAAGCGCCGCTTGAACTCCCCGGTGTCGGAGCGCGCCCCCCGCTCGCCCGCGAGGCGGGTGCCGCCCGTGAAGCCCGAGAAGCCCTGGAGGCTCACCGCTGCCCCCCCTCGCCCGGGCGCGGCACGGTGATGGTGGCGGCGTGGATGCGCTCCGCCAGGCTGAAGACGAAGGGCGCGCAGATGGCGGTGGCGACGGCGTACGGCGCGACGAGGAGCGCGAGGGCGCGGGGGCGGGCCGGGTCGTTGCCGAAGATGGCCGTGAGGACGACGATGAGGATGCCCTGGACCAGCGCGAAGACGAGCGCGAGGGCCACCTTGGTGATGAGCGTCTGCGCGGCGAGGCGCACGCCGGCGGCGCGCGAGACGACGAAGGTGGCCACCGTGATGAAGGTGAAGAGCCCGAGCGGCGCGGCGGCGAAGACGTCGAGGAAGAAGCCGAGCGTGAACGAGAGCGCGGCGCCGCGCGCGACCGAGTACTCGTGCACGCCCATGAAGACCACGAGCGGGAGCAGGAGGCTCGGCGTGGCGCCGGCGATGTGCAGGCGGCCGATGACGCGGAACAGGTTGGCCTGGACGACCAGGAGGGCGATGCCGAGCGCGAGGAAGGCGGTGTTGCGCATGGCTCCTCCCCCTTACTTCTTCGGCGCGGAGGCGGGGCCCTCGCGCACGGAGACCGCCTCCTCGGGCGGGGCGCTCGTAAGGATGATCACCTCCTCCAGGCGGGAGAAGTCGACGGTCGGCGTGGCCACGACCTTCTGGAAGATGCCGAAGTCGCGCTTGACCACCTCGGTCACGGTCGCCACCGGGATGCCCTTGGGGAAGCGCCGGCCCACGCCGCTCGTGACCAGGAGGTCGCCGACCTCGACCTCGTCCGTGCGCTGCATGTACTGCACCTCGCACTGGTACTTCTCGTCGCCCATCCCCTTGACGAACCCGCGCGCGCCGGTGCGCTGCACCACGATGTCGACGCCGCTGCCCGCGTCGATGACGAGGCGCACGTCGATCGTGTCCTTGCCGCTCTTCAGCGTCGTGCCGACCACGCCGTCCGCCGACAGCACGGGCAGGTTGGGCGCGATGTCCCGCGCCTTGTCGAGCGAGACCCGGGCGACGCGGAAGAACTGGTTGGTGTCCTTGCCGACGACCACCGCGCTCACCACGTCCGAGCGCAGGTTCTGCTTCAGCTCGAGGAGGCGGCGGAGGCGGCGGTTCTCCGGCTCGAGCGCCTCGAGCTTGTGGAGCTGCTCGCGGAGGCGCGCGTTCTGCGCCGCGAGGTTCTTGTTGTCCTCCTTCACGTCGACCAGGTACACGTAGTCGCCGAAGAGGCCCGAGATCCCGCGCGCCAGGGTGGCCGCCGCGAACTGGATCGGGGCGGCGATGGTGACGACGATGCGGTCCGGGCCCGTGACCGGCTTGTTCGGGTCGCGCATGCTGGCGCGGAGGAACCAGAACGGGACCGCCAGCGCGAGCAGAACGATTGCAATGTCGCGGTAGCGTCGGAGATTCACGGCGGGGCCCAGGGTGAAGCGTTCGGTCTGGACGCCCGTTTTGGCCCGCACGGGGCCCTCCGTCAACCTGAACAAGTCATGGCTGAGTCATGGCGACGCGCGGAGAAGTGGGGCCACCCCGACCATGGCCGCGAGCAGTGTGGAGCCGTTGTTGGCCACCGTCGCGATGGCCGGGTTGATGATCCCGAGCGCGCCCAGCACGATCGCCACGGCGTTGGGCACCACGACGATCCCGACCCCCTGCCGCACCCGCCGCATCGCCTGCTCCCCGACCTCGAACGCGATCTGCAGCCGCCGGAGCCCGCCCTCCAGCAGGATCACGTCCGCGGCCTCCAGCGCCACGTCGGTGCTCCCGTGCAGCGAGATCCCCACGTCGGCCAGCGCGAGGGCGGGCGCGTCGTTGATCCCGTCGCCCACCATGGCGACGACCCGGCCGAGCCGCTGCGCCTCCTTCACGAACGCGACCTTGTCCTCGGGGAGCAGCTCCCCGTGGGCCTCGTCCACCCCGACCGCGCGGGCGACGGCCTCCACGGGCGCGCGCGCGTCGCCGGAGAGGAGCACGGTGCGGCGGCGCCCGCCGGCCTTGAGCGCCGCGACCACGGCGGCGCTCTCCGGCCTCGGCGCGTCCGCGTAGCCGAGCGCGCCCTCGAACCGGCCGTCGACGGCCACGAGCAGCGTGGACACGCCCGCCGCCCTGTGGCGCGCGAGCACCCCCTCGGCCGCACCCGCGGGGACGCCGTTCTCCCCGAGGAAGCGCCCGCTCCCGACGAGCACGTCGCGCCCCGCGACCCTCGCGGCGACCCCGCGGCCGATCACGAAGCGCGCGTCGCCGGGCGCGATCTCCTCCACGGCGACGGCCGACTCGGCGGCGCGGCGCCGCACGGCGGCGGCGATGGGGTGCTCCTTGCGGGCCTCGGCCGCGGCCGCCAGGGCGAGCAGCTCGTGCTCGGACAGCGCGCCGAGCGCGGCGACGTCGACCACGGCGGGCTCCCCCGCCGTGAGGGTGCCGGTCTTGTCGAAGACGATCATGTCCGCGCGCGCGAGCAGCTCGAGGTAGCTGCCGCCCTTGATGAGCACCCCGGCGCGCGAGGCGAGGGTGACGGCGGTGAGCGCGTTGGTGGGCACCGCGATGCGGATGCCGGTGCCGAAGTCGTTGATGAGCACGCTGGTGAGCCGCTGCACCTGCCCCGAGAGGGCCGCCGAGACGACGGCGGTCGCGATGGTGGGCCACACGAGCCGGTCCGCGCTCTTCTCCACCGTCTTCTGGAGGCTCATCGGCTGCGCGTTCGCCTGCTCGAGGATCCGGACGATGCGCGCCGCGGTGGTGTCCATGCCGGTGCGCGTGACGCGCGCGACCACCTCGCCGTCGACCACCACGGTGGCCGCGAGGAGCCGGTCGCCGGGGTGGCGGGGGCGCGGCACCGACTCGCCGGTGAGCGCCTTCTCGTCGACCGTGGCGAGCCCCTGATCCACCTCGGCGTCGGCCGGGATGCGCTGGCCCGCCGCCACGACGATGCGATCGCCCACGGCGAGCTCGCCCGTCGGCACCCGGGCCACCCGGCCGCCCTCGACCCGGAAAGCGTCGGCCGAGTCGAGCTGCACCAGGCTGGTGAGCGCCTTGCGCGCGCGCTCCTGCGTCCGGTCGAGGAGCAGATCGCCGAGGCCGATCAGCCACGTCATGAACGCGGCGGTGCCGACCTGGCCCGTCACGAGCGCCGAGGCGATGGCCGCGGTGTCGAGCGAGTCGACGGTGGCCCGGCCCTCGCGCGCGGCCTGCACGAACCGGCGGAGCGAGGGGATCGCCGTCGCGGCCACCGCGGGGAGGAGGAAGGGCGCGGGCAGCGCCTCGGCCACGGTCGCGGCGAAGACGGCCGTGTTGAACGCGACGCCCAGGTAGGGGCGCGCGGCCTGCGCCAGCGCCGAGAGGCCGCGCGCGGGCTCGGCGGGCAGGGCCGGCAGGTCCTGCTCGGGCGCGGTGGGCACGGGGGCGAGCGCGGGCCCTCCGTCGAAGAGGGCGTGCGGGTCGGCGTCGCGCGCGGCCTGGGCGAGGCGCTCGGTGTCGGTGACGGCGGGGTCGAAGAGTACCAGCACGGTCGCGCTGACCGTGGACGCCGTCGCCTGGCTCACCCCGGGCTGGCACGCGAGCCACGACGCGAGCCCGACGAGCGCGCCTTCGGACGCGCCGGAGACGGCGAGCCTCGCGCGCCCCGCCGAGGACCGCGCGACCTCGATCGAGAGCCCCTCCCGGCGCCCTTCCCGGCGGAGCAGGTAGAGCTGGTCGCGCACCTCCGCGAGCAGCATCGCGCCGCCTCCCCGCGCGAGCGTCACGTGCACGTCGCCGGTCTTCGCGTGGACGCCCGCCTCCGCCACCTCCGGGCGCGTCGAGAGCCACGCCACGAGGGCCGTCGAGGCGCCCTCGGGGAGCCCCGAGATGTCGAGCCGGCGCTGGGCCGTGCGCACGATCGGCCGGGGCGCGGCCCCCTCGCGGAACCCCCGCTGGAAAATCCCCGATCGCGGTCGCTCCGGTCCCTCTTCGCCCCGCTGCGCGACGCTCTCTGCCCTCATCGAACGTTCCTCCAGGCGCGCGAGCCTGGCACCGGACGGGCGGACGCGCGACCGGAGAGCCGCGTCCGGCACGGCCCCCTCGACCGCGCTTCGCCGCGGACAGACCGGCCCCGGCGCGCGCCCGCTTGCGTCGCGGAGCCCGCCGCGAGAAGCCTCGCGCATGTACGGCACCCCCGAGGCCCGCGCGATCCACGAGCGCTACCCCGCCATCGACTTCCACGCCGACACCCTGATGTGGTCGCGCTGGATCGGCTACGACCTCCTGGCGCGGCACGACCCGCCGCTGCCGCGCGCCGCGCTCGGGGGCCACGTGGACGTGCCCCGCCTCGTGGAGGGGGGGTTCGGCGCCCAGTTCTTCGGCGTCGTGCCGCCGCTCTTCCTCCACCACGGCGCCGCCGCCGTCGTCGAGGAGCAGATCGAAGCCCTCGACCGCACGCTCGCCCAGGCCAAGGGCCGCCTCGTCCGGGTCCGCACGGCCGCCGACATCCGCGCCGCCCGGGCCCAGGGCGCCATGGGCGCGCTGCTCGGGCTCGAGGGCGCGCACGGGCTCGAGGGCGACGCGGATCGCGTCGAGGCGTGGGCCCGCCGCGGCGTGCGCTACCTCGGCCTCGCCCACTTCTCCGCCAACGAGGCCTGCTATCCGGCCTACGGCCGCGGCCGCCGCGACGACGAGGGCCTCACGTCCTTCGGCCGCGAGGTCGTGCGCCGCTGCGAGGCGCACGACGTGATCGTCGACCTCGCGCACATCAACACGAAGGGCTTCATGGAGGTGTGCGCCATGGCCGAGAAGCCCCCCATCGTCAGCCACACGGGGGTGCTCGGCGCGTTCCATCACTGGCGCAACATCGACGACGAGCAGCTCCGCGCCGTGGCGGACAGGGGCGGCGTGGTGGGCGTCATCTTCTGCCCCCGCTTCCTGGGCGGGGACGGCCTCACGCCCGTCGTCTCGCACATCAAGCACATCCTCTCCGTCTGCGGCGAGGACACGCCGGCGCTCGGGTCGGACTGGGACGGGTTCATCGTCCCGACGAGCGAGCTCTGCGACGCGGCCCACCTGCCGCTGCTCACCGACGCGCTGCTGGAGGCGGGGGTGGCGGAGGAGACGATTGGGAAGATCCTGCACGGGAACGCCATGCGGGTGCTGGAGGGGTGAAAGGGCCTGAGTGGGGACCCGACCGGGCTGACGAGGCGTCGGTGCTCCACGACCGCGACGCGCTCGGTTAGAGAATGCACTCGGCGCCGGTCCCTGGCGGCGGCCCCGCGTCGCCTTGCTCGACGCAGGAGCCTGCGCGGCAGACCGGGTGGACGAAGGTCGGACACACCCCGGGGAGGGGCGCGCATGGATCCTCGTCAGCACAGCAGCAGTCGTTGGTACAGGTACCCTCGAAGCAGGTGAGCCCGTCCGCGCACTGCGTCGACTCGGTACACGGGCTGCCTCCAGGCAGACCGGGGGAGCTGCTGCACGCCGCGGTCGCGAGTATCGCGGAGCCGAGGGCGCAGAGGAGACCAGCCAACGCACACGCAGCACTTCGCTTCATAGGATCACCCGTTACACCTGGGCGCGCGGGAAGCACGCGCGCTGTTCAAGGGAGCCCATCCGCGGGTTCGGCTCGTTCATGGCAGCCCGATCACCCTCACCGGCGTCTCCGACGTGGTCTTCGTCCCGTCGCCGAGCTCGCCGTTGTAGTTCTCGCCCCAGCACTCGACGTGGCCGTTCGCGAGGAGCGCGCAGTTGTGGAATTCGCCCGAGGCCACGTCCACGACCGAGGAGAGGCCTGGCACGACCTCGGGCGTGAACGAGCCGGTGCCTGGATTGAAATCGACGCCCCAGTGCCTCACCGTGCCGTCCATGAGCACCGCGCACGACTGAAAGGAGTACGAGGAGATGCGCTTGGCCGGCGGAAGGTCCACCACCACCGGGGTGAGCCCCGAGTCGTGCGGAGGGGCGACCCCGAGCGCGCCGTCGCCCGACTTCCCCCAGCACGCTACGGCTCCGCCCTCGAGCAAGGCGCACGCGTGCTCGTCGCCGACGGTGAGCTGCTGAACGGGCCCGCTCAAGCCCACTACGTCGACGGGCGTGATGCTCCCGTTCGACGTCCCGTCCCCCAGCGGGCCCATCCCCCAGCACGAGACGTTCCCCCCGGTGCGCAGGGCACACGCCAGGGTGGAGCCGATCCCGATCGCCACCGCGTCGTGAAGGCCGCCCACCGGCACCATCGCGGTCCCGGCCCAGCAAGTCACGCTGCCGTCGACGAGCACGCCACAGACCTGGAGTCCGTTCGAGCACGGACCGGCGGGGCACGCGATGCCCATGCTCGCCATGGTGACGCCCGTCCCGAGCACGACCGGCGTCGGCCCCCAGCACTCGAGCGTCCCATCGCCCAGGACTGCGCACGTTGTCTCATTTCCGCACGCGAGCTGGACGATCCCGGCCGCACCCCCGAGAGGGATCGCCGTCGTGTGATCCACGGCCGTATGGCCGTCGCCGAGGCCTCGCCGAAATCGTCGTCGCCCCAGCAAGCCGCCGTTCCGTCGCTGAGCAGCGCGCAGCTATGCCTGTCGCCCAGGGCGAGAGCGGTCACCTCGAGGGGGCCGCTCTTCGCCTCCGGGAGCGCCAGCTCGCTGCGGGCACCGCAACCAGCAAGGCAGAACACCGCAGCGATCCATGGTCTCATGTTCAGCTCTCGTGGTCGCCCGACCCAAGCAAGCCGCGTGCCGAGCGACGTGCCGACGGCGAGGTTCTGAAACGGTGGCGAATCACCTGCCTTCGGTTCCGGCCGTGCGTCCGTTGCCGAGCGGTATGATCCGGCTGCCAGAGGAAGTAGAGGCGGAGCATGGCGAAGCCGCGCGGATCCGTGTACCGTTGTTGCATACATGCCTCCTTGTCATCGGAAATGAAGTACGACGTACGCTGAGCACGTCGCCCGGGCGCTGGTTCACTCGCGGACCAAGATTCGGCGCCCCGGAGGGCGCACCGCGGGAACCCCGCGCGTCGGGTCTCGTTCGGGCGGCTCTCTCCGCCCTTGTCCAGGTAAAGGTCCGTTTTTCGGACTTTGGATTTCGCCCTCGCTCACTTTCTCGAAATGGGGGCATGATGGGTCAGGCCCGCGAACGTGCGCCCCGGTTCCTGCGCGCCCGAGCCCCACGGTGACACACAGTGCAGTACCGTGTGGGAGGCGCCCGACGCGCGGCGGGCGAGCCCGCCCAGCGACGTCGCCCCGTCGGAGGAGACTGACGTCGCGTTCCCGAAGAGGGACACCGCGTTCCAGAAGGCGCACGTCGCGTTCCAGGAGACCGACGCCGCGTCCCAGAAGACCCACGTCGCGTCCCGGAAGACGCACACCGCGTCCCAGAAGGCGCACGTCGCGTTCCAGGAGACCCACGTCGCGTTCCAGAAGACGCACATCGCGTTCCAGGGGACCCACGTCGCGCTCCACAACCCGCACGTCGCCTTCCAGGAGCCGCACGTCGCGTTCCAGAAGACGCACGTCGCGCTCCAGGAGCCCCACGTCGCGCTCCAGGAACCCCACGTCGCGTTCCAGAAGACGCACGCCGCGTTCCAGGACGCGCACGTCGCGTCCCAGAAGACGGACGCCGCGTGCCAGGAGACGGACGTCGCGTCCAACGAGACCTACAGCGCGTCGCCGGGCGCGGTGTGCGCCGTGCATGGGGCAGGCCCCTCCCACATGGTGCTCCGCTGTATGTCACCGTGGGGCTCGGACGCGCATAAACCGGGGCGAACGGTCGCGCATGAGATCCATTGTGCCCCTATTTCAAGAAAGTGAGCGGGAGCGAAATCCAAAGCCCGAAAAACGGACCTTTACTCTATTGAAGGCGGAGAGAGCCGCCCGAACGAGACCCGACGCGCGGGGTCTCCGCGGTGTGCCCTACGGGGCGCGGCGCGGCACCCCGCCGCACGTGCAAGGAGGCCGACCATGAGGACCGTGTTCAGACCGATTGTCATCATTCCCTTCGAGAAGAAGGACACCACTGCCCTGATCGACGGATTCGAACTTCGTCTACGACAAGATGTCGGGGAACCCGACGACGTTCGCGGTCTGCACCCCGACGATGCCGATCCTGCGGGGCCTGATCGACGATTTCGTGACGGCCAACAACCTCACGAAGTCGAACAAGGGCGCCGTCCCGGCGCGCGAGACCAAGCGCGACAACCTCTGGGCCGGCCTCGGGAGCGAGCGGGGCTGCGTCCAGATCCTCTGCGACGCCAACCCGGAGCAGGCCGACAGCATCGCTACTTCTGCGGGCATGCAGCTCAAGCAACACAGCAGCCCCGACCAGAAGATCCTCACCGGCGTGCTCACCACGACGAAGGGCTCGGTGGCCCTCAAGGCGAGCCTCAAGCTCCTCATCGCCATGCTGCCCTCGGTGAAGGGGCAAGGCGGGAAGCGCACCATCCTGTGGCGCTACACTCTCGACGGCGGCAAAACCTTCGTCAACGCGGACTCGACCCCGTTCATCACGACCGTGATCAGCGGCCTCCCGCTCGGCACCGACGTCGGCTTCGAGGTCGCCCTCAAGGACAGGAGGGGCACGACCAACTGGAGCCAGACGTTCACGCTCCACGTGTACTGACGGGGCGACGCCGGAGCGCCGGCCCCCTGCCCTTGGTCCCGAGACGGCCAGCGATCGCGAACGACAGCCTGCCTTCGCCGGCCCAGGCTGCTAAGCTGGCCGTCCCGGGACCGCCCACCCTCCGAAGAAGCAGTACCGACCATGCCGCACGACCAGCTCCCGCCGCCGAAGCCGCCCCGCAAGCGCATCCTGCTGTCCGAGGCCCAGCGCCGCGAGGTGATCGAGCAGCTCCTCGAGATCCGAAGGCCGCTGACGCCGGAGGAGGTCGACCTCCTGCGGGCGGTGTATCCGTGGATCTACGACGTGCACTACGACACCGTGTGGAACAAGGCAAAGAGGCGCGGGATCGGCTTCAACGCCCTCGAAGACTTCACCTCGGCCACCCTCGGGGCGCTGTTCAAGAACCTCTGCGAGAGCGGGTTTCCCCCCAACCTCGCCGCGCACGTCCGCGCGATGACGGACTCGAGGCTCGCGAACCACGTGCGCGACCTCAGGCGCCACAAGCGGGTCGGGGTGTCCGTCCCCGTCCCCTCCTCGAGCTCCGAGAAGCCACGGAGCAGCCGGCCCGATGTCTTGCAAGCCCTCGTCGCCCGTGAGGCCGCGGAGCGCCGGCTGCCGCAGCTCTCGCCCGAGCACCGGCAGATACTCGAGCTCGTGTACTTCGACGGCCTATCGACACGCGAGGCCGCCGAGCTCCTGGACCTGAAGGAGGGGACGGCGAAGAGCCGCTTGCTGAAGGCGAAACGGGCGCTGCACAAGCTGGCCGAGCAGTTCATGACAGAGAGCGAGAGGGGCCGCCGATGAACGAGGTCGACGCCTGGATCTACCTCGACGGGCCGGAGCCCGAGCACGTCCGCGCCTTCCTGGACGCGCTCCTCGATCTGCCGCCCGCCGCGCCCGAGGACAAGGCGCGCGTCGCGCGGGCCTTCTTCGAGGCGCTGGACGCGGAGCTCGGGTACGAGCCGGAGCCTTCGCACGCGCCCCCCATCAATCCCCACAGTGCCGCCGCCCCTGCGGGTCACCTCGCGGCAGCGCCCGTCGTGACCCCGCCGGCCTCCGTTCCTTGGCCGTCTGCTCCTGTGCCCTCCGCCTCATACCCCCCACCCCAGCCGGTCCCCGCCCCGCTGCCCCCCGCCCCTCCGGCCACGCACCTTCCCCCGGTCTCACGCCCGCCGGCGGCCCTCGCAGTCACCGCGCCCCTGCCTCCACACGCCGCCCTCCCGAGCCCGGCCGCCGCCGCGCACATCTCGCCGGATGCTTCCAAGCGACCCCGCGCGGCGCTGACGCAGAATTCGGAGGTGATGCGCGACCCCCGGCACAGGAAGACCGCGCCGCTCCTGATTGGATCCGTCCCCAATCCGGCCGCGGCCGCCCCCTTCGCCGGCAATGCCGTGGGCACCCCCGCCGTCTCCATTCCGCCCCTCGATCTGAACCAGTACGCCTCGCTGCGCGCGGTGCTCGCGGTCCATCCCGAGAGGTCGGCCGAGATCCTGCGCAACTACGGCGTGCTCAGCGAGGCGTCGTGGAGGGCGCTCGTCGCGTACTGGGAGAAGCACTTCACCGATCATCCGCAGCAGCACGCGGCCTACGATACCCTCCTGGCGAGGCACACGTATTCCCTGCGCTCGCAGCAGGGCCAGCCGAGGTAGCCGGCGGCCCTCAGGGCGCGGCCGTCGTCTCGAACCGAAACACGGGCCCGTGCCAGAAATCGTCGTTCATCCTCTCCTCCACGAACCGCCCGCCCGCATACCGATCGATCACCTTCCGCCAGAACGCCTGAGCCGGCTCGTTGCGGTCGATCACCCGCACCTCCCACGGCCCGCGGAACAGGTCGAACGTGGCCACGGCGGCGCGCGCGCCCACGCCGCCGGCGCGGTGGCGGCGGAGGACGAAGAACTGGCTCACGTCCCACGCGGGCTCGCCCGTGATGCGGCTCCTGGCGTCGACCACGGAGAAGCCCGCGAGCCGACCGTCCACCCGGATCAGGAAGGGACGATAACGAGCGTCGCTCCAGTAGGCCTCGTGGTGCGCGAAGGGGAAGCGGCCGTCGTCGCCGATCTCGACGCCCACGATCTCGCTGCAGATCGTAGTAGTAGAGCTGCATCAGGTGGGCGAAGACGGGCTCCTGATCGGGGCCTGCGGGGGTGAGCACGATATCCATTCTCAGGTGTCTCCACGGAGGCGCGTCGCGCGGACGTAGCGGTCCCCCCAGGGTGGGATCTCGTCGACCGAAGGCTCCGGCAGCGCCCGGCCGAGCAGGGCGGCGAGGCGGACGAGCAGCTCGTAGAAGATGTAGGCGCTCGCGCCGTAGAGCACGGCGCCGTCGAGCGGGAAGTGGGGAGCGTAGATCGTCTGTCCCTTCCACTCCCCGCGCACCGCCCGAAGGGGCACCTCGCCGTCGAGGATGGGCATGAGCGGCAGCGTGAGCACCCGCGCGATCTCGGCCGACGCCACCCGCGGCGCCGCGCCCTCGCGGAGCACGCCCACGAAGGGGTGGATCACGTAGCGCCCCGTGATCACCGGCATCGGGCGGAGCGGGCCCAGGAGCTCCACCTCCTCCGCGGCAACCCCCACCTCCTCCGACAGCTCGCGCAGCGCCGTCGCCGCGAGGTCCGCGTCGCCCGGCTCCGGCTTGCCGCCGGGGAAGCCCACCTCGCCGCCGTGGTCCTTGAGCTGCGCCCCGCGCAGCACGAGGACCACCGCCGGCTCGGGCTCGAGACGGATGGGCACCACCACCGCGGCGGGCTTCGCCTCGCGCACGTCGATGGGGCTGCCCAGGGGCGGGAGCGGCACCGAGGCGAGGAGCGCCTCGCGGAGGATCGCGGCGGTGATCACTTCCCTACTCCTCCGCCTGCTTTCCGAGCCCCTCGGGCGCGGCGGCGCGGCCTGCGGCGAAGCCGAGCACGACCAGCGTCGCCACGTACGGGAGGAGCTGGATGAGCTCGGCGCCGGCGCTCCGCTCGCCGGAGCCCTGGAGCACGATCTGGAGCGCCTCGAGCGCGCCGAAGGCCACGCACGCGGCGACCGCCCGCTCGGCGCGCCAGCCGGAGACGACCACCGCCGCGAGCGCCATGAAGCCGCGCCCGTTCGACATCCCCGACTCGAAGCGGTGCTGGTCGAACGCCAGGTGGACGCCGCCGAGGCCGCAGACAGCGCCGGAGACCGCCAGCGCGAGGACCCGCACGCGCGTCACGTCGATGCCCACCGAGGCGGCGGCCACCGGGTTCTCGCCGGCGGCGCGGGCGCGGAGGCCGAAGCGGGTGCGCGCGAGGACGAAGGGGGTGACGGCGGTGGCGGCGATGGCGAGGAGCGTGACCGGGTCGAGGAAGAAGCGCGCGAGCATGGCGGCGCCGCCGACCCCGGTGGGGCCGAGGCGGAAGCCCGCGATGCTGGGCGAGTTGGAGGCGCTGTCGAAGAGGCCGCGGAGGCAGAGGCGCGTGCCGGCGAAGGCGAGCAGGTTGAGGGCGATGCCGCTGATGACGGCGTGGACGCGCGCGCGCTCGACGAGCACGGCGTGGAGGACGGAGATGAGCGCGCCCGAGGCGACGCCGGCGAGCGAGGCCGAGCGCGGCGCTGCCCGTGGTGGCCGCGACGGCGACGGAGGTGAACGCGCTGGTGAGGAGGACGGCCTCGAGGCCGATGTGGATGATGCCGGATCGCTCGGCCCAGATGCCGCCGACCGCCGCGCACGCGTAGGGCGTGGCGATGCGCAGCGTCTCCGCGAGCATGGTGAGGGAGAGGACGCCGCTCAGAGCGCCGCGCTCCACCTGCGGGGCCGGAGGCCTCGCCGGCGCCGCGAGGCACGCCCGCGGCGCGCGGTGTCCAGGAGGCTCGCGCGGTTCGCGACCGCGACGAGCACGATGGCGCAGGCGGTGAGCACGTCCATCGCCTCCTTGGGGACATGGGCGTTGATGGCGAGGCCGGCCTGCTCCAGCGTGCCGAAGAGCACCGCCGCGAGCACGATCCCGAGCGGGTGCCCGCGCCCGAGCAGCGCCACGGCGATGCCGGTGAACCCGGCGCCGGCGCCGAGGCCGAGCTCGTAGTACCCCTTGTACCCGAGCACCGTCGCCGTCATCCCGCCGCCCGCGAGCGCGCCCGAGAGCAGCATCGCCTGCACCTGGCGCCGCGGCACGTCGATGCCCTCGGCCCGGCAGGCCTCCGCGTTCTGCCCCACCCAGCGCATCTCGCGCCCGGCGCGCGCGCGCCGGAGCCAGGCGTCGCGAGCGAACGCGGCCGCCACCGCGATCGGGAAGGCGACGCTCGCCGCGCTGCCGGCGAGGGCGGGGAAGGTGTGCTCCAGCTTGGGGAGCGAGGCGCCGGGGACGAGATCGGCGGTGCGGAGCGAGGTCGCGCCGAGGAGGGTGACGAGGGCGAAGGGCAGCACGCCGGAGGCGATGCTGTTCATCATGATGGTGCTGACGATCTCGTGGACGCCGAGGCGCGCGCGCATCACCGCGGGCAGGAGCGCGACGAGCGCCGCCGCGGCGACCGCGACCACGACGCAGAGCGGGACCGCCACGAACCACGGCGTGCCGTGCGGGAGTGAGGCCCCGACCCAGCCGGCGGCGAGGCCGGCGAGCGCGAGCTGCCCCTCGGCGCCGATGTTGAAGAGCCCGGCGCGGAAGCCGACCTCGAAGGACGAGGCCCGTGAAGATGAGCGGCGTGGCCTTGAAGAGGACCTGGCCGACGCCGTAGGGCGTGCCCCAGGTGCCGGCGGCGGCGGCGCGCAGGGTGTCGAGGGGCGCGACGCCGAAGGCGAACGAGATGAGGTTCAAGAGCAGGACGATGCCCGCGAGGGCGAGCGCGACCGGGAGGAGGGGGCGCGTCCAGGTCGGGGAGGGCGCGGGGCGGGGCATGCGGGGCGGAGGATACTCCGGTCAGGCCCCGGCGATCTCCTCGGTGATCCCGCGGATCTTCTCGGCGAGCTTGGAGAACATGGTGTCGAGGTCACAATCGACGACCCACGCACCGAGGTTGTCGTACGGGTCCGGGAACGCCTTGTACTCGGAGACGGGGCTCTTCTTCCAGTCCGGGTCGTTGCGGTCGAAGGGCCGGAGGTACACGGTGACAATCCGCGCCTCGCCGCGCGCGACGCGCTCCAGCGCCTCCTTCCACGCGGGCCCGTCGTACGCATCGGACGCGAGGAACGCAGGGCTCGCGAGGACGAGGAAGATCTCGCCCTCCTCACGGCCTCGCCGGCGGCACCCGCGGCCGAGGCGCCCAGCCCAATCGTTTGCCAGCTGAACGCGCTGATGGCGCGGCGCTTCCGGAGCAGCTTGAGGTGCGTCTCGAGCTTCTTCACGAGGTCGTCGTCCTCCGGCGCGTAGAACGAGAACACCTCCACCTCCTTCCCGTCCGCGGGCGTGCCGTCGGCGGGCTTTCCGCCGGCCGCGCGCGTGCCCGCGGGGGCGACCGGGAGCACCGTCTCCGGGAGCGTGTGCTCCGCGTGCTGCTTGCCGCGGGGCACGTTGTTCACGTCGACGCGGAAGTCCGCGTTGCGGTCCGACCAGACCCTCGGCCAAATCCAGAGCTTCGGCACCGGCGTGCCGTCGTCCACGACGGCGCCCCAGTTGTAGCCGTGGCCCGCGGGGATCCAGGGCTCGGGCTGGCGCTCGTTGTGCACCGCGCCCGCGACGACCCGCACCATCCCCCCGCGCAATCCGCCGCCGCGCACCTCGTCCGTCTCCGCCTCGTGGACGTGGCCGAAGAGGTGGACGTGGGCGTCGTTGCGGATCAACGCCTCCGCGCCCCTCGCGTCCCCGTCCTCCAGCCAGACGCGGAGCGGGTGGTGGGTGAGCGCGATCACGATCTCTCCCCTGGCGGGAGGGTCGCCGAGGGTCTCGTGGAGCTGCTGCTTGCCGAGGCGCAGCTTGCCGCGATCGTCGTCCCCGGCGCAGAGGAGCGAGGTGTTGAGCCCGGCGATGCGGATCTGGAGGCCGTTCTTCTCGAAGCGGTGCACCCAGAAGAGCTTGGCCTCGCCGCCGTCGATGGCGGCGGGCGCGAACCTGGACGCGAAGGCGAGGTAGCCGCCCATGCGCTCGGCGAGGACTTCTTGTCCCCGCCGTCGGCGAGGGCGGTGTCGATCTCGTCCCCGCCCGAGCGGAGCACGCTCACGAGGCGCGCGGTGCCGCGGTCCCTGTCCTTTCCCCGGTTCACGTCGTGGTTGCCGGGCACCACGAACACGTCGTGCGCGCTGAGCCCGACGTGCTCTGCCACGTCGACCAGCCACGTCGCGGCGTCGGCGTACTCGTTCGGGTCCCGCCCCCCGCCGCTGAACGCCACGTCGCCCGTCACGAAGATCGCGTCCGGCTTCTGCGGCGCCCCCTCGCTCCGCGCGTCGCCGAGGTCCCGGCGCAGCCGCGCCAGCACCGTCTTCTGGTCGTACCAGGTCGCTCGGCGCCCCGTGGCCGAAGTGGATGTCGGAGAGGTGGATCCAGGAGAAGAGCGTGCGCGCCATGGCCTCCCGCCCAGCGTATCACCGCGCGCCCGCGGCGCCGTGGTAGCCTGCCGACGCCCTGATGCGCTCGTCCAACGTCTTCGCCTTCGGCTTCCTCGCCCTCCTCGTCCCCGGCGCCACCGCCTGCGCGGGCGCGAGCCTCGTCGCCGCCCGCGCGGCCTCGGACATGAGCTGCCCGGAGAAAGAGATCACGGTGACGAGCCGCGACGACATGGGGGGCTACGACGCCGCGGGTGCGGCAAGCACATGAGCTACATGGTGCGCGCGGGCGAGGTGGTCCCCGACAGCGGCGAGGAGACGATGCCCGGTCACGCCGCCGGCGGGCACCTGAGAGTAGGCGCGCCCTCAGGGCCGCCGGGAGCGCCCCCAGCATCGCCCGCCCGATCTCCGTCTCCGGCGCGTCGCGCGGCAGCTCGGCCACGATCTTCCCCCGCCGCATGACCACGATCCGGTGGGACAGCGAGCCGCAGCTCCGTCAGGTCCGCGCTCAGGACCAGCACGGCGATCCCCGCGGCGGCAGCGTCGCCGATGGCCCGGTAGATCACCGCCGCGGCCCCCACGTCGACCCCGCGCGTCGGCTGCGCCAGGATCGCGGCCTTCTTGACCTCGCCACCCCGTGTCTCCGCGAGGCGGTCGAGGGCCCGCGCGATCACGATCTTCTGCTGGTTGCCGCCCGGAGAGCTCGCCGGAGAGGCGCGCCGGGTCCGGCGGGTGGACGCCGAAGCGCTCGATGCGCCGCGCGATCGTCGCCGCCTCGTCGACGCCGCCGGGATCGCCGAGGTCGCCGAGGACGAGGTTGTCGCCCACGGTCGCGTCGAGGAGGATCCCCTCCGCGTGCCGGTCCTCGTGGACCACGCCGAGCCACGGCCGGCGCCCGCGCGCCCCCAGCTCCGACACGTCCGCGCCGGCGACAGAGACCTTCCCCGTCGCGCGCGGTTCGAGGCCCGCGAGCGCCCGGACCAGCTCCCGCTGCCCGTTGCCCTCCACGCCGGCCACGCCGACGATCTCGCCGGCGCGCACGGTCAGGTCCACGCCGTCGAGCAGGGGCGGCGCGGCGGTGTCGTGCGCCGGGAGGGTGAGGGCCTTCACGTCGAGCACGACGGGCGCGGCGGGCGCGACGGGCGGAGGGGCGAAGCGCGGGGGCGGCTCGCCGCCCATGATGGCGCGGGTGAGCGCCTCGGTGGATCGGGGGCCGAGACGCGGGCGGGCCCTCGTGCGCCTCCGAGAGCACCACGCGGCCGCGGCGCATCACGGTGACGCGGTCGGCGAAGCGCGACACCTCGTCGAGCCGGTGCGTGACGACCGCGATGGAGGCGCCGCCCTCGGCCAGGCGGCGCAGCGTGGCGTAGAGCTCCTCCGCCTCCAGCGGGGAGAGGACGGCGGTGGGCTCGTCGAGGAGCACGGCGCGCGCGCCGCGGTAGAGGACGCGCAGGATCTCGAGGCGCTGCCGCTCGCCGACGGTGAGGGTGGCGGTGATCGCGTCGAGCGGGACCGCGAGGCCGGCGCTGTCCATGATCTCGCGTGCGCGGGCGGCCGCCGAGGCGAGGTCGAGCCGGCCGAAGGCGCCCGTGGGCTCGCTGCCGAGGACGAGGTTCTCGACGGCGCGGAACGCGCCCACCAGCATGAAGTGCTGGTGCACCAGCCCCACGCCGCGCCGGATGGCCTCGGCCGGCGTCGCCGGGTCGAGCGGGCGGCCGTCGATGCGCACCTCGCCGGACGAAGGCGCGAGGACGCCCGCCGCCATCTTGAGGAGCGTGGACTTGCCGGCGCCGTTCTCGCCGATGATGGCGTGGATCCGGCCGGGCCCGATCTCGACGGACGCGCCGTCCACGGCGAGGAAGTCGCCGAAGCGGCGGGACACGCCGTCGAGGTGGAGGGTGGGGCCTTTCACCGGCTCGAAGATACCGTGCCTGGGGGAGCGCGGGATCCGGCTACGGCGCGTTCGCGCAGCCGCTCGTGCCGAGCCCCTCCGGCCCGGAGTTGCTGTGGGAGTCCCGCGCGGCCATCTTGTCCATCGCCGACGCCTCGCCGCAGCGGCCCATCTGGGCGTCGCGCACGAGCTTCTGCTGCTGATCCGCCGCGCTGGGCGGGACGGAGGGGCCACAGCCGGCGAGGATCGACGCGGCGGCGAGCACGCCGAGGGCGGCCGGGAGGTGCTTCACGAGGCGGGACCTTACGCGAAGAGGGAGGCGCGGCTCAAGGTGGGGGCGCTACCATGCCGGCGATGGCCTCCCTCTCCGTGCGCGTCGTGGGCGTGGGCGACGCCTTCACCGCCCGCTACCACAACGCCTGCCTGCTCTTCGAAACCGGGTCGACGCGCCTGCTCGTCGACGCCCCGCCGGCGCTCGCCCGGGCGCTGCGCGACCTCTCCCTGGCGCGCCCGCTGGAGCCGGCCGTCTCCCTCGACGACATCGACCACGTGCTGATCACCCACCTGCACGGCGACCACGTGGGCGGGCTCGAGCAGCTCCTGTTCTGGCGGCGCTTCGTGACGGGCAAGAAGGCCAACCTCCACGCCGTGCCCGAGGTGCTCGCCGGCCTGTGGGAGACGCGCCTGCGCGGCGGGATGGAGACGCTCATCGATGCGCCGGGCGGCCCGGCGCGCACGCTCTCGCTCGAGGACTACGCGGTCGTCCACCCGCTCGGCCCCGGCGAGAACGTGATCGGCGACGTCGCGCTCGCGCACCGCCCGACGATCCACCACATCCCCACCTCCGCGATCCGCGTCCGCGCCGGCGAGCGGGTCATCGGCTACAGCGCCGACACGGCCTTCGACCCCACGCTCATCGACTGGCTCTCCGCGAGCGACGTCTTCTTCCACGAGACGAACCTGGGCGTGCACACGCCGCTCGCCTCGCTCGCCGGCCTCCCGGGCGAGGTGCGCGCGCGGATGCGCCTCATCCACTACCCCGACTTCCTCGACGTCGAGACATCGCCCATCCCCTGCCTGCGCGAGGGAGAAAGGATCGAGGTGTGACATGGCGCTCGTGAAGACCGAGACGGCCCCGCCGGGCCGCACGCTCTACTTCGACATCGACCTCGGCCTCGGCGCCGCGCGGACGCTCACGGCGGTCTTCTTCCCAGCCGCGTTCGCGCCGACGGCCTCGCCCGACGTGATCGTCTACTTGCACGGCATCCGCGCTCCGACCATCGACGAGTACCTCGAGCTCCCGGCGTTCCACCTGCGGGAGGAGACCAACCTCGCCGACCCGGCGAAGGTGGAGAACCTGATCCTCGTCGCGCCGACGCTCGGCACGGCGAGCGAGGGCGGTAACCTCACGGACCGCGGGCTCGACTTGTACCTGAACGAGGTGCTGCAAGGCATCGTCGCCGGCGCGCCGGACCTGCTCGCCGGCAGCGCGGCGCCGAGCTTCTGCCAGGTGTACGTGGCCGCGCACTCCGGCGGGGGGTGGCCGGCGCGCGCGATCGCCAAGCAGGCGCCGGCGGTGGCCGAGTACTGGCTCTTCGACGCGCTCTACGGCCCGTCCGGATGGCCTGCGACGGACAAGACGAACCCGGCCAACGTGCGCCCGCTCGGGCACCCGGACGCGGTGGAGGAGGAGTGGCTCGAGGTGGTGCGGACGCAGGCGGTGACGCTCCACGACGTGTACCTGACGCCGGAGCCGACGCAGCGGTCGAAGAACCTCGAGGCCTTCGTGAACGGCGCGGCGGATCCCCTCGCGGGGCAGGCGACGTTCACGAAATCCACCGCGGCCCACCACGACTACGTGCCCATCGCGGCCTGGAAGGACCTCGTCAACGGGCGGAGCTGATCGTGCCCCGCGCACCCTCACCCCCCGGCCCCATGGGCGTTAACCTGCGCCAGGGGCTTGAAATCCTAACCGCGCCCTTCGCAATCTGCCGTTTACGGCAGCTCGCGGAGGAAGCGGGGGCCGCAGGTCTGCTCAACGGCGCGTCGTGCGAACCAGCGGCCCCCGCTTCCTCCGCGTCCCGCCTTCGGCGGGACGCTCCGGGCGCGGTTAGGATTGAAAGCCCCTGGCGCACATTAACGCGCATGGGGGCAGGGGGGGTGAGGGGCGCGCGGGCACTACGTCCCCTGGACGAACCTCGCCGGGAGCGGGCACGAGCGGTGCCCGGTCTTCTCGTCGTACTGCTGGTGGTACCCCTCCGCCTTCCAGAACCGGCCGATCGGCTGGATCTGCGTGGTCACCGTCCCCCCGCGCGCCGCGTTCTCGCGGGCGACGGCCGCGCGGGCGCTCTGGTCCTGCTCGGGCGAGAACGTGAAGACGGCGCTCCGGTAGTTGTCGCCGACGTCGGGGCCCTGCCGGTCCTTCGTCGTCGGGTCGTGCGTCGCGAAGAAGACCTCGAGGAGCCAATCGTAGGTCACCCGCTTCGGGTCGAACTCCACCAGCACCGTCTCGGCGTGGCCGGTCGTGTGGGTGCAGACGTCCTCGTAGGTCGGGTCGTCGGTGTGGCCGCCCGTGTAGCCGACGGCCGTGGCGGCCACGCCGGGGACGTGGCGGAAGGTGTCCTCGCTCCCCCAGAAGCACCCCTCCGCGAACGCGGCGAGCGCGTGGCCGGGCGCGGCGGAGAGGGGGGTGCCGCGCCCGGCGTGGCCGGGGTCCGTCCCGACCCGGGCGGGCGCGTCGGCCTGCGCCGGGAGCGCCGTGCGCGGGCCGGCGGTGTCGGCGCCGGGGGGCCTGGTGCCCTGGCACCCGGTCAGGGCGAGGAGAGCGAGGAGGGCGTGGGAGAGGGCCCACGAGGGAGAGCGGGGCGCTGTGTGCATGCCTCCTCTACGCGCGGCGGCGGCGGCGGTTTCCAGCTTCGTCGCCGCTCGCGAGGGGTGGCCGCGGCGCGAAATCTGTTAGCATCGCCCGCGCATGTCCCACTTCCCGGAAGACCGCCCCCGGATCCTCGTGGTCGACGACGAGAAGGTGATTCGCGACATGCTCGCCGACTTCCTTGGCATGGAAGGATACATCGTCCGCACCGCCGAGGACGGGAGCAGCGCGCTCGGTGAGCTCTCGAAGGGCCACTACGACCTCGTGATCAGCGACCTGAAGATGCCGCGGATGGGCGGCATCGCCCTGCTCGACGAGATCGGCAAGACGGCGCCCGACGCGCTCACGGTCATCATGACGGGCTTCGGCACCGTCGAGACCGCGATCGACGCGATGAAGCGCGGGGCGTACGACTACGTGCTCAAGCCCTTCAAGCTCGACGAGGTGGTGCACGTCGTCCAGCGCGGCATCGAGAAGCAGCGCATGGCGGCCGAGAACCTGCGCCTGCGCGAGGCGCTCTCGCTCTACAAGGTGAGCGAGGCCATCGCGTCGAGCCTCTCGCTCGACCAGGTGCTGGAGACGGTCGCCGACTCCTGCCTCGACGAGGTGCGGAGCGATCTCGTCTCGACCTGGCTCGAGGACGGGCAGGGCTCGCTCTTCGAGCGGCAGCACCTGCGCTCGCCGGCGCTCCCCGCGGACGCCTCCCTCGGGCACGTCGACGCCACCGCCCTCGCCGATCGCCTCCGCCCGGACGGCTACGTCCTGGAGCAGGGGGCGAAGGGGCTGCCCTTCTTCTCCACGACGCCGGGCCTGCCGCTCTACTCCCTGGTCGCGGTCCCCCTCCGCGTGGCGAGCCGCATGATCGGCTTCGTGTCGGTGGCCTCCTTCACCAAGGGGAAGAAGTTCGACGAGGGGCAGCGCAAGCTCCTCAGCATCATCGCCGGGCGCGCCGCCGCGGCGATCGAGAACGCCCGCCTCTACGAGGACCTGCAGGCCACCTTCCAGCAGACCATCGAGGGCCTGGCCAAGGCGATCGACAAGATGGACCGCTACACGTCGGGCCACTCCGATCGGGTCGCGCTCTACGCCACCTTCCTCGCCGTCGAGCTCGGCCTCTCGCCGCACGACGTGGAGACCGTGCGGCAGAGCGCGCTCATGCACGACATCGGCAAGATCGGCTGCGTGCTCAACCTGAACAAGCCGGGCAAGCTCACCAACGACGAGTACGAGGTCTTCAAGAAGCACCCCACCTTCGGGCGCGACATCCTCGACCCGATCAAGTTCCTCCACCCGCTCATCCCCGGCGTCCACCTGCACCACGAGCGGTGGGACGGGCGCGGCTACCCCCTCCGGCTCAAGGGGAACGAGATCCCCATCATCGCCCGCATCATCGCGGTGGCCGACACGTACGACGCCATGACGAGCGACCGCTCCTACCGCCGGGCCCTGCCGCACGAGGTGGCCATCGCCGAGATCGAGCGCTGCTCGGCGACGCAGTTCGACCCCGAGGTCGCCTCCCGCTTCACCGACGAGATCGACGGGTACCGGGAGGAGCAGCGCACCAAGGGTGCCAAGATCCCGGAATGAGTCAGTCACATTGGGGGAGACCCCCAAACCCCCGCCGCGGGCGCTCTCCGATCCGCGCCGTCTGGCTGGGCCGGCGCGCGTACGAGCCCATCCACGCGCTCCAGAAGCGGCTCGTGGAGGCGCGCGTCCGGCAGGAGGCCCGCGACGTCATGCTCCTCCTCGAGCACGAGCCCGTCATCACGCTCGGACGCGGCGCCGACCCGTCCAACGTCCTCTTCACGGACGAGGTGCTCGCGGCGCGCGGCGTCACGCGCGTCGAGACCGGGCGCGGCGGCGACGTCACGTACCACGGCCCCGGCCAGCTCGTCGCCTACCCCATCCTCGATCTCAAGCCCGACCGCTGCGACGTCCGCCGCTACGTGCGCGCGCTCGCCGAGGCGATGATCCTCATCGCGCGCGAGCACCACGTCGAGGCGGGGGTCGTCGAGGGCCACATCGGCGTCTGGGTCGACACGGGCGCGCCCGCCGAGTGGGCCGGCGCCGAGTGGGCGCGCGAGATCGCCAAGCTGGGCGCCATCGGGGTGCGCATCTCCCGCTGGGTGACCATGCACGGCTTCGCGCTCAACCTCGCCGTCGACCTCGACGCCTTCGGGCTCATCGTGCCCTGCGGCATCCGAGAGCACGGCGTCACGTCGATCCACGCCCTCACCGGCAAGCGCCCGAAGGTCCGCGACGTCGCGCTCGCGAGCGCGCCCCTCCTCGCGCGGGCCCTCGACCTCGAGGTCGCGCCCGTCGAGGACCTGGAACAGGTCGCCGACCTCGACGCGGCCCTGACGGTGGGTTGACGCGCAGCACCGGATGTCCGGGCAGCCACGCGAGCCTGCCGTGGAAAAGGTGTCGCGACGCGCGCGCGGACGTGGCACCTTTGTCGGCGTGAGCGGGCAGGATTCATCCCCCGAGGCGCCGGCGGTCGTCTCCACGACGCGATGCCCTCGCTGCGGCGGCGCCACGTCGCCTCGGCGCAACCGCGCGCTGGTGAAGAACCCCTTCCTCAGCAAGAAGGGCAAACCGGAGCAGCTCACCTGCGAGGACTGTGGGCTCGACTTCGATCGCCCCGCCGACTCGGGGCGCGACTCGGGCTCCGGCCGCGAGTCCGGACGGAGTCCCTGGAGCAAGCCCTGACGCGCTGCGTGTGAGCGGCCGGTCACGATGGGGGAGACCCCCATACCCCCGGCCCAGCCGGTGCGGTCGACGCCCGGCCTCGGCCGCGGTACCAAGAGAGGGGCCATGGCGAACGAAGTGGACGAGTCGGAAGTCGAGGATGTCGTCGACGACGACGAGGACACGCTTTCGAAGGCCGGCCGGGTCCTCACGAGCGGGGGGCAGAACGAAGCGCACGCGTACGTGAGCACCCAGCTCCGCGACGCGCCGCGGGGCCCCGCGGTCGCGGTCGACACCCAGCGCGTGCGGGTTCTCGACCCGCGCCGCGAGAAGACCGTGCTGACACGGCTGCCCAAGGTCACCGCGCCGGCCGATTTCGATCCCAAGCCGCGGGGCGCCGGTGCCGAGCCGGACGACGTGACGCAGGACGACGTGACCCGCGACCAGGCGGCCGTGCACGCGGCAGGGGCCCCGCCGCCGGCGTCCGCTCCGGCCGCAGTGCGGAGCCTCGCCGCCCCGCCGCTCGTCACGACGCCTCCGAAGCCGTCCAGGTCGTCGTCCGTCGGCTTCGTCCTCGCGGCCGTCACCGCCGGCGTGCTCCTCGCCGTCGGCGCCCGCCTCTTCGTCGGGGGCGGCTCCCACGCCGCCTCGCCCAGCACGGCCGCGTCGTCCCCCGGCACCCCCGAGCCCCCTCCTGCCCAGCCGGCCGTCGTCGAGCAGCAAGCGCCCGCGCCCGCTCCGAGCGAGGCACCGGCGGTGACTGCCGCCGCCGAGCCGACGGCGACGCCCACCGCAGAGCCCGCGGCGACCGCCACCGCCGAGCCGGCGGCGCAGCCCACGGCCAGCCCCTCCGCGTCCGCGGACGCCACCGCGAAGCCCGCGGCGCCGGCCCCGCCTGCCGCCCGCCGCGCCCGCCCGGCGCGCGCCCCCGCGCCGCCGCCTGCGCCCACGCAGGCCCCGCACCGGCTCTTCGGCGTCGAGAACTGAAGACCTGTTCGAGAAAGAGATTGAACCGCCAAGACGCCAAGACGCCAAGAAGATGATTTCTTCTTTGCTTTTTTGCGCCTTGGCGTCTTGGCGTCTTGGCGGTTCAATTCCGGACAGCACCACACGCTTCGGTGACCATGAACGGCGCCGCCGCGGACGCGCACGATGCTGCGGATCGAGCGCCGGCCGCGGGCTCAGGGATAGAACGTCGGCGGCCGGTCCCCCGTCCCCGTGCCCCAGGTCGTGCTCGGCGCCTTCCCCAGCACGAACGCCAGCGTCCCGCCCCCCGACACGCTGTCCCAAGCCACCCACGTGCTCGTGCTCGGCTTCCCGTTCATCGTGAGGCTCTGCACGTAGGGCGCGTCCGCCGCCGCGCCCTGCGCCGTGATCACCAGCACCTTGCCCCCCGCGAGCGTGATCGTCGCCTTGGGGAAGGTCGGGCTCCCGAGCACGAAGCCGCCCACGCCCGGGATCGCCGGGTACATCCCGAGCATCGCCCACGCCTGCCACGACGACATGGCCCCGAGGTCGTCGTTGCCCGGCAGGCCGGAGGGCGTCGTGGCGAAGGTCGTCGTCAGGATCCGGCGCACCACGTCCTGCGTGTGGGAGGGCGCGCCCGCGAACGGGTACAGCCAGGGGAAGTCGAAGCTCGGCTCGTTGCCGATGTAGCAGTACGGCGCGTCCTCGCCGGCGTTGAGCTGGGTGAAGAGGCTGTCGAGCCGCGCCACCGCCGCCGCGTCGCCGCCGAGCGCCGTGACGAGGCCAGGGACGTCCTGGGGCACGAGGAAGGTGTACTGCGTCGCGTTCCCCTCGATGAAGGCGCCCTGGTCCGTCACGGGCACGGTCTCGAACGCCGGCATCCCGCCCTGGTCCTGCGACAGGCGAGGCTGCACGTAGCCCGTGAAGCCGTTCGCGGTCAGGCTGGGGTCGAAGATGTTCTTCCAGTACGCGCCCCGCGCGAGGAACGTCTGCTGGGTGGCCGTGTCCCCGAGCGCGCCGGCGAGCTGGGCGACGGAGAAGTCCGCGATCGCGTACTCCAGGGTGACCGCGGGCGCTCCCGACGGCGCGTCCGTGCCGTCGATCGGGCAGTAGTGGAGGGCGAGGTAGTCGGCGAGCCCCTTGCGCACCGGGTAGACACCGCACGCGGCCGTCGGATCCGTCGCCCCCTTCACCATCGCCGCGAGCGCCGCCTTCGCGTCGAAGCCGCGCGCCCCGAACGCGTATGCGCTGGCGAGGATCGCGTCGGCCGGGTCACCGACCATCACGCTCGTCTCCGTGCTCTCCAGCGCCCACTTGGGGAGCGCGCCGCACTCGCCCGCGGCGGCGGCCAGCGACGCCATCATGTCGCTCGTCTCCGCCGGCGCGATCACGGCCGCGAGCTGCACCCACGATCGGTAGATGTCCCAGCCGGAGAAGTCGGCATAGCGGGTGTAGCCGCTCGCCTGGTGCACCTCTGCGTCGAACCCCGTGAACGCGCCGCTCACGTCCCCCGCGACGCCGGGCTGGAGGAGCACGTGGTAGAGCGCCGTGTAGAACGCGGTGCTCTGGTCCTTCGTCCCGCCCTCGACGTCGACCCGGCCGAAGTAGCCGTTCCAGCGATCGATCGCCGCCTGGTGCACGGCGTCGAAGTCCCAGCCCGGGCTCTCGGCCTCGAGGTTGGCGAGCGCGCCCGCCTCGCTCACGTACGAGAGGCCGATCTTCATGTGTACGACCTTGCGCGCGGAGGTGTCGAAGCCCACGACGATGCCGCTCTGAGCCCCGGAGACGGAGGTCTCGCCCGCGTGGAGGGCACCCCCGCTCCACGTGCCGCGCTCCGAGAAGGGGCGGTCGAAGCGGGCCGCGAAGAACACCGGGTAGCTGGGCGAGGTGGCGCAGAAGAACGTGTCGGTGCGGTGCCCGGTGATGGTCCCGTCGGCCGCGATGCTCGCCGAGAACCCGTTCGCCATGAGCACGTCGCCGAGCCACCCGCCGCTCAACAGCACGCGCGCGCCGGGCCCGTCCGGGAAGGTGAACCGCGCGAAGCCGGTGCGCTGTGTCGCGGTGAGGTCGACCTTGATACCGGAGCCGAGGGTGACCTCGTAGAAGCCGGGCGACGCGATCTCGTCGGCGTGGGTGAAGGTGTCGCGCGGCGGCTCCGCCGGGTTCCACGAGGCGAGCACGGGGAAGAAGGGGAAGTCGCGCTTCGCGTTGCAGCCGGCGCCGTTCAGATGGTTCAGGCTGAAGCCGGTCGTGACGCCGTCGCCGAAGTGGTACCCCGCGGGCGTCGCCATCGTGGTGTCGGGGCCGACCTGCACCATGCCGAAGGGCACCGCCGCGCCGGGGAACGTGGAGCCGCCGCTGCCGTTCGACACGGGGTCGGGGGAGTTCGAGTCGCCCGTGCCGATGAAGGGGTCGACGAACGAGGCCGGGCCGGTGCCGGGGCTGGTGGAGACGGGCGGGGGATTCCGCGGGGCCGGCGTCGGGCGCAGGGCCGGCGTCGGGCCCGGGGCCGGCGTCGGGCCCGACGCCGGCGTCGGGCGTCGGGGGCGTGGTCTTGTTGCTGCCGCACGAGGCGCACGAGAGGAGGGCGGCGAGCGCGACGAGGCCGGGCTTCGAGGACCACATGGCGCGAGGATATCGCGGCGCCCGCGCTCAGGGGGCCTGCGCGTCGTCGGGGAGGCGCGGGAGCGAACGCACGAAGGCGTACGCCGCGATCGCCCCGAGGGCCGCGCAGGCGACGCCCGCGAGCGCGGCTCCTCGCCCCGCGCCCGCGGCCAGCCCGACCGCGAAGCCGACCCCCTCCCCGCCCAGCCACGCGAGCGCCCCGAGCCCGCCCCATGCCCACGATCGCCCCCGCTCCGTCGCGAGCCCCGCGAGCTTGTAGGTGAGCCAGACGAGGAGGGCGATCTCGAGCACCGGGCCGAAGGGTGCCACGGGTGGGGGCGGGGGGGAACGGGAGGGCGGACGCATCCTGCGCCTCGCGGAGGGTGCGCGTGCCCCGCCGTGCGGCGCGCAGACCCCGCCGTGCGGTGTGCGTACCTCGCCGTGCGGCGCGTAGACCCCGACGTGCGGCGTCCGGACTTCGCCGTGCGGCGCGCAGACCCTGCCGTGCGGCGTCCCGACCTGGCCGTGCGGCGCGCAGACCCCGACGTGCGGCGTCCGGACCTCGACGTGCGGCGCGCAGACCCCGACGTGCGGCGTCCGGACCTCGACGTGCGGTGCGCAGACCCCGACGCGCGGCGTCCGGACCTCGCCGTGCGGTGCGCAGACCCCGACGTGCGGCGTCCGGACCTCGCCGTGCGGCGCGCGGACCCCGACGTGCGGTGCGCGGTCACGTCCGAAGGCAGCCCGTCCACGACCCAGCGCGTCACGAAATAAAAATCGACCGGTGCGCGTCGCGGATCGGCCCGACAAAGCGATGTATCCATTTGAGAGCTCGCACGAAGCGCCGGCACGGAGCCGGGCGGGAGGCGGGCGCGCAAGCAAGGAGACTGCCATGGGTGCTCAATTCCGTTATCGAGCCGTACTCGGCGTGAGCCGGCTCCAGATCCTGCCGCTCCTCGAGCGGACGCAGACGATGCACGACAAGATGGCGGCGGACCCGGTGACCTACGCGGCGCCGAACCCGCCGCTGTCCACCTTCCTGACCCTGAACCAGAACGTCCGGCAGGCCCAGCTCGTGGTGCCGAGCCGGGCCATCGGGGCGGCCGCCGCGCGCGACGCGCAGCGCGACCTCCTCTTCACCGCGGCGGAGACCGAGCGCATGTACGTCCAGACGCTCGTCGACGCCGCTCCCGGGCGCGCGGTCACCCTGATCGAGAACGCCGGCCTCGTGGTCGCGCGCCTCCCGGTCCGGCAGAAGCCGCTGCTCTCGCTCGCCAACGGCCCGCAGCCGGGCACCGTCCTCTGCGACGCCAACGTGGGCCTCCTGCTCGCGACGGCGGGGTTCACGGGGCGCCGGCTCCGCTGCATCCACTGGGCGTTCAGCATCGACGGGGGCAAGAGCTTCGTCTCCGCCCCGTCGACCCCGAACGGGAGGACGACCCTGGTCGGGCTCCCCTCGGTCACCATCGTCGGTGTCAAGGTCAGCGTGAGCAACTCCAAGGGGCCCGGGCCCTGGAGCCAGGTGGTGACGATCCTGGTGCACTGACGGCCCATGGCCGGGAGGCCCCCGCCCTGGAGCGCAAGCTCCGGGGCGGGGCCTTCGTTTCCCATCCCCCCACCGGAGCTTTCGTGCATGGGCCCTCACGCCCCACGTCGCGGCAAGGTGCGCTGCGCCTCGCGCACGGCCTCGGCGAAGAGCGCAGCGCCCACCGCGAGCACGTCCTCGTCCACCGTGAACCCCGGGCTGTGCAGCGGGACGTAGGGCCAGCCCTCCTTGCACGCGCCGAAGCGCACGTAGCAGCCGGGGACGTCGTGCAGGTACAGCGCGAAGTCCTCCGACCCCATGCTCGGGTGCTCCTGCCGCACGATGTTGCGCGCCCCCACGACGCGCTCGGCGGCCCGCCGGCAGATCGAAGCCTCCCGCTCCGTGTTGACGACCGGCGGGGGGCCCTCGACGATCTCGACGGTCACCCTGGCGCCGTGGAGCATCCCCGCGGCCTCGGCCATCCGGCGGATGCCCCGGTGAACGCACGCGCGCGTGGCCGGCTCCGTCGTCCGGATGGTCCCCTCGAGCAACGCCTCGCCGGCGATGACGTTCGCCGCGATGCCGGCCTCCACGCGGCCGATGGTGACCACCGCCGGGTGCAGGGGATCGATCTCGCGCGGGACCAGCGTCCAAAGCGCCGTGATCAGGAAGCCCGCGACGATGACCGCGTCCACGGCCTCGTGCGGACGCGCGCCGTGGCCTGCCTTGCCCTCCACGCGCGCGACGAAGCGATCGAAGTACGCCGTGACGGGGCCCTCGGTCACCATGATCTGCCCGGTGCCGTAGTGGTGGGTGACGTGGCCGGCGAAGACGGCGGAGACGCCCGCGAGCGCGCCGGCCTCAATCACGGTGCGCGCGCCCGCGCCGAGCTCCTCCGCGGGCTGGAACAGGAGCACGACGTCGCCCTCGGGGCCGCCGGCCTGCGCGAGCAGCCTGGCGGCTCCGAGCACCATCGCCATGTGGGCGTCGTGCCCGCACGCGTGGACGCGGCCCGGGTGCTCCGACGAGAACGGCAGCCCCGTGGTCTCGCTGCCGGGAAGCGCGTCCATCTCCGCGCGCAGCGCGACGACCGGGGCCGCGGGCGCTCGGCCGCGCAGCCGGGCGATCACCCCCGTCCCTCGGCCGCCGTACCTCGCCGGGACGTCCAGCACCCGGAGCTCCTCCAGGATGCGGCGGGCCGTCTCCTCTTCCTGGAAAGCGAGCTCGGGGATCCGGTGCAGGCTCCGCCGGAGCTCGACCAGCTCCGCGATCATCGCAAGAGTGCCTCCGCGACTTTATCTTGTGGAGGAGGGCGCGGAGAACAAGGGGCCGCCGCGCACGGCGGCGAGCGAGCGCGCTGGGACGATGGGCCTGGAGATCGATCGCGTAGAGTTCGAAGAGGAGGACTACGGGCGCTTCGCGGAGCGGCTCGATCGCGGGCTCGCGGCGCTCGCCGAGGTGATGGCGCGGCCCGGCTTCGGGGCGGGCGAGGCCACGATCGGCGCGGAGCTCGAGCTCGTCCTCGTCGACGACGCGGGGAGGCCCATGCCGGTCAACCAGGCCGTGCTGGCGGACATGGACGATCCGCGGATCAAGCCCGAGCTCGGCCGCTTCAACCTCGAGATCAACACGTGCCCCACGGCGCTCGCCGGTCGCCCGTTCACGGCGCTCGCGGGCGAGCTGACGGGCGCGCTCGCCGGGATCGCGCGCGCCGCCGCGCCGCACGGCGCCCGCGTCGCCCTGATCGGCATCCTCCCCACGCTGCGCGCGTGCGATCTCGGCGCCGCGGCGCTCACCGACGCGAAGCGCTACCGCGCCCTCGCGGGCGGCCTCCGGCGCGCGCGGCACGAGCGCTTCCACGTGCGCATCGAGGGCGACGACACGCTCGAGATCGAGACCGAGGACGTCGTGCTCGCGAGCGCCAACACCTCGTTCCAGGTGCACCTGCGCGTCGCGCCCGAGGCCTTCGCCGCCGCCTACAACGCCGCGCAGATCGCGATCGCCCCGGCGCTGGCCGCGGCGACCAACGCGCCGACGCTGCTCGGCAAGAGGCTCTGGGAGGAGACGCGCATCGCGCTCTTCCGGAAGGCGCTCGACGAGCGCGTGGGGGCGGGCGAGGAGGAGGACTGGCGGCCCGCGCGCGTCTCGTTCGGCCACGGCTGGGTGCGCGAGGGCGCCTTCGAGCTCTTCGCCGAGGCGGTGAGCCAGCACGCGCCCCTCTTGCCGGTGTGCGGGCCGGAGGACCCGCTCGCCTGCGCGCGCGCCGGCGGCGTGCCCGCGCTCGCGGAGCTGCGGCTGCACCTCGGCACCGTCTGGCGCTGGAACCGCGTCGTGTACGACACGACCGGCGGGGGGCACGTGCGCGTCGAGATCCGCGCGCTGCCCTCGGGCCCGACGGTCGCCGACATGACCGCGAACGCCGCCTTCGTCCTCGGCCTCACGCTCGGGCTCTCGCCGGACGCGCGCACGCTCGCGTGCCAGATGACGTTCGGCCAGGCGCGGCGCAACTTCTACCTGGCCGCGCGCCACGGCCTCGACGCGGAGCTGCTCTGGCCGACGGCCCACCCGCCGTCACCGCGCCCCGTCCGCGCGGCGGAGCTGGTGGAGCGCCTCCTGCCCCTGGCGCAGCGCGGGCTCGAGGGCGCGGGCGTCGACGTCGCCGAGGCGGCGCGGCAGCTCGAGGTCATCGCACGCCGCGTGCAGCGACGCGCGACCGGAGCGCGCTGGCAGCGGCGCGTGCTGGCCGCGGAGGAGGCGCGGGCGCCGCGCGACGAGGCGATCGCGGCGATGTTCGCGCGCTACCGGGCCGAAGCGGAGACGGGGCGGCCCGTGCACGAGTGGGGCGAGCCTTGACGACCGTGCCCGCTCCAGGGACCATTCTCCCGTGACCACGACCCGCGGCCATCCATGAGCCCGTAAGCCCACCGCACGCGCGCGAGGCCCTCCTCGGGCGGCGGAATCCCCAACCCGGATCCCAGCCACCCGTCAGGAAAGGAGGGCTCCATGCCCGCCGCGCGGAACTTGAAGCTCATCACGCCCTACCTCGTCTTCAGCATCGAGGGCGTGACGCATGGTCTTTATCTGTTCTGGTTGACCGTCCACAGGGGGATCTCGCCGGTCGCCGCCACGATCGCGCTCGCCGCAGGCGACCTCGCCCTGCTCGTGCTCGACGTCCCCACGGGCGTCTTCGCCGACCGCCTGGGCACACGGAGGAGCCTGCTCGCGGGCTCGGCGTGCCAGGTGGTCGGGCTCGTGCTCTTCTGGCAGGCCCGATCGTTCGTCGCCGTGATGATCGCGGCCCTCGCGATCGCGCTCGGCGACGCGTTCCGCCACGGCGCGGACCAGGCGCTGGTCTACCGATCGTGCGCCGCGCTGGGACAGGCCGACGGGTTCGGGCGCCTCTTCGCGCGGGCGCAGGCGTGGGCGCTCGCCGCGAGCGTGGGGCTGACGGCGCTCGGCGGGGTCCTCGCGGATCGTGTCGGCTTCGACGCGGCGTGGGCGCTGGAGGTGGCGCTGTCGGTCGCCGGCCTCGGGCTTGCCTGGGCGATGGTGGACCTGGCGCCCATGGCCGACGAGCCCGCCGACGAGGAGGACGGGGCCGCGCCCTTCGCCGGGCTCGCCGCGCGCCTCCCGTGGTCGATCCTCGTGCCGGCCACGGTCGTCTGGACGCTCGGATCCATCGCCCAGCTCCTCGTGCAGACCACGCCGCGCGCAGGCCACGGCGCGCAGATGGTCGCGGCCGTGATCGCGGGCGCGCTCCTGCTGGAAGCGCTGGGCGCGGAGCTCGTGGCGCGCGGCGTCGTCCCCATCCACGCCCGCGCCCTCGACGCGATCGGCCTCGCCGCGATCGCCGGCCTCGCAGGGATCGTGATCGCGCCGGGCATGGTCCTGCCCTGCCTGGTGCTGATCTTCCTGGGAACGGGCATGGCGCCCGCCATCCGCGGTGCGCTCGTGCAGGCCACGGCCCGCGAGGGCGAGCGCGCCACGGTCGCCTCGGCGGCGGGGACGCTCGACATGCTGGCCCAGACGGCCGGCCTCCCGCTCGCGGCCTGGCTGAACGGCCGCCTCTCCCTCGCCGGCACCGCGGCCGCGCTCGGCGCGGCGGGCCTCGTCGCGCTGGTGGCGACGTTCCGTCGCAGACCTTCACCTCCCTGAGCCTGTCGCCGCGCTCCTCTTCCCCAGACCTCACCCCCCCCGGCCCCCCTCTCCCTCGAAAAACGTCGCACTCGCCCGAACGCAGACTGCGAGGGAGAGGGGGGAGAAACGTCTACGCCTCCCCCCTCTCCCTGGTCCGGCCCCTCTGCAAGACGTCGTGGGAGAGAACAGCCGGACCAGGGAGAGGGGGGCCGGGGGGGTGAGGTCTGCGGGAAGAAGGCGGGTGAACCTGCGCAACGCTACTCGCACTGCATGGGCATGCCCTGCGTCACCCACTGCGAGATCCACTCGAGCTCGTCCTTGTGCAGGAACGCGACCGACAACCCGTTCATGGGCGGCATGGGCATGCCCACGACGAGCTCGTTCCGGAGCCGGACGACCTCGGGCGGGGGCAAGGTCCGGTCGCCGGGGTTCGGGGGGAACGGGACCTCTAGCGGTAGCCCGGGGAAGACGAGGAGCTTGTAGATCAGGTAGCTGTTGCCCGGGACGCCGCCGCTGACGTCGGAGGACGTGTCGAGGTCGAGGATGGGCATCGCCCGTCCGAAGCGGAGCCCCGACCCGCTCGGGTCCGGATCGACGGCGTCCTCCCCCGTCTCGGTCTCGTGCGCGGTGTGGTTGATGGCGGTCGCCTGGAGCAGCTCCGGGCTGCCGAGCTGGAGGCCCTCGGCGGGCAGGCCCATGTCGCCGGCGTCCGCGATCGTCGACGTCGCGTGGCAGCCGCCGTAGGCGCAGCCGCTGAAGATGTCGCGGACCGAGCGCGCGCAGTCCGTGCCCGAGCAGCTCGGGTCGGGCGGGTCGCAGTAGGGCTTGCCGCTCGGGGGGGTGTCGAACACGAGCTTCTTCCCCGCCGGGTAGGCGCCGACGAAGACGGACTGCTGCAGCGGGGTCGCGAGGGGGATGCCGTCGAAGGAGACGATGCCCCCCGGGTCCGAGGCGCTGGTGGTCGAGTAGACGGTGAGCTCGTAGGTGTTCGAGGGGGTGAGCACCTGCCCGATGTCCTGGCGGTAAATGATCTCGCGCCGGACCGGGTCGTAGCTGGGGCGGAACGTGATGCCGCCGGAGCAGTCGTTGGCGTTGATCACGGTGCCCGTGTAGGGGCGGGCGCAGATGCTCTGGCGGATCGCCGAGCTGGGGAGGAGCAGGCGATCGAACCGAAACCTGAACGAGGTGGTGGGGAGGACGGGGGGCACGCCCCTGTCGGGCGGCGGCCAGATCTGCTCGAAGTGGAGCTGGTCGCCGTCGAGCCCGGTCGCCGCCCGGACGGCGGTGATGTGAACGGGGGGCTCGTAGAGGGGCTGGAAGTCCTTGTCCCCGGCGTCACAGCCGGCGACGCACGCGGCGAGGGCCGCGCCGACCAGCGCGGCCAGCGTCGCCCGCGCGGGGCGGCTCAGCTCTCGGAGTACATCGCGAGCTGCTCGCGGATGGCCCGCTCGTTGATCCCGGTCTGGATGTGCTCCTTGAGGCAGTCGGCCAGCGTGATGAGCATGTCGTCCACGCCCTTCTCCTCGATGAGCTTCGCCAGGAGCTGCCGAGCCTCCCTGCCGTCGTCCTCGCGGAGGTAGCCCCGGACCATCTCCAGCGTGATCTCGCCCTGGAAGTCGATGACCATGTTGTCCAGCAGGTACTTGATCAGCTCCTTCACACCGGTTCTCCTTGGCGGCCTCCTCCACCGTGGAGGTCGTAGGGCCGGGGGCCCTCTGCGCTTGCCCCTCGCTATACCCGCCGCCAGAAGGGCGGCGCAAGGAATATGCTGCCGTGACGCGACTTTTCATCGACAGCTCCGCAGGTCCGCGTCGGAAGTTTGGTGGCAAACGTAGCAGGGCCTCGGGTTCTGCCGCAGGGCGGCCCCGCACCGGCTGATGAAGCCCGCCGGGTGCGGGTCCACGCCCCCGCCGCCGGCGACGCCCTTGCTCGCGTGGCACGTCGCGCAGTCCCGCTCCGTGTGGCAGGAGACGCATGCGTTCAGGTTGCGCATCGCCTCCCACGCGTGGTGGTTCGGCCCCCGCGGCGCCGTCGTCCACTCCGAGGGCGGCGAGGTGGAAGCGCCGGCCCGTCGGCCGGTCGCCGCTCGGGGAGTCCCGGGCGACGCCGGTGCGACGATGGCAATCGCCGCAGAACGTCTGCTCCTGGTGGCAGCCCGTGCAGTGCGGGTTGTCCGTGCGGGCGGCCTGCGCGTGCATCGAGAGCCAGTCGTTCGGGTGCACCTTGCGGGGGCGCACGTTGCCGTCGTGGCAGTCCGTGCAGTCCTTCGACGTGTGGCACGTCCCGCAGAAGCTCGAGTCGTCGGCGGCGACCGACTTGTGGCGCTCGATCCAGTCGGCGTCGTGGGCGGCGGCGTGCAGCCAGGCCGGGGGAACGAGGGTCTGCGTGCCGTAGGCCGTCTGGACGCGCCCGTCCGGCTGCGCCAAGTGGCAGGTGGTGCAGGCGCCCTTGGCCTCGCCCCGCGCCGCGCCGCTCATCTCGTGGCAGGTGAAGCAGCCGGCCATGCGCGGCAGCTGGTCGCGCGTCGCCAGCTCGAGCTTGCTCACCTGCCCGTGGCACTGGGCGCACTGGATGTTGCGGGCGAGGTGCTTCGCGTGGGGGAAGCGCAGGTTGGGCGCCGGCACGATCGATCTGCGCGACGAGGCCCCCCTCGCCGGCCGCCGAGCCGGTGTGGCAGAACGCGCACTCGCCGCTCGGCCCGTGGGCCGCCGCTCCAGGGGGAGCAGTGATCTTCACCCGCGCCGGGTTCGCGTGGTCGACCTCGTGGCAGTTGTCGCACGTCTCGGCCGGCTTCGGCAGGAGCCGGTCCGAGGCTTCCATGCTCGTGTACGCGGCGGCGTGGCAGACCTTGCAGGAGAGGCTCAGCCCCTCGACGTGCTTCTGGTGATTGAACCGGATCGTGATCGTCTGCGGCGGGAAGATCTCCTCGCTCGGGATGGGCTCCACCTGCGCGCCCGGCGGCATCCACGCGAGCGGCACCTCGGCGTCCCCCGGCATGGGGGCGAGGCCGCTCCGCCCGAGCGCGGGCGCCGCTGCCTCTGCGGCCGCGTCACGCCCGAGGGCCGCGAGGACGGCGGCCACGAGGCAGGCCACGAAGCCGAGCCAGACGACGAGCACCCGCCCCTTCATTTCAGCACCAGGAGGTCGATGAGCCCGACGACGCGGTAGCGCTGGCCGACGAGCCGGTTGGTGTCGTGCTCCCACTCGATCCGGAAATTCGCCACGCTCGCCGGCTTGAACCCGCCGGCGAGCACGTAGCCGAAGGAGACGGCGTCACGGTCCGGCCGCGTCGGGTCGTGCCAGCCGTAGAGCGACGCGCGCGCCCCGGTCGTGAAGCGGCCGCCGTCCCAGCGCTCCTCCCCGGCCACGTCCGCGCCCTCCCGGCTGCCGCGGCTGCCGGCCTCGACCATGCTCCGCAGCGACACGTCGCCGGAGCCCCAGCGATAGCGGCCATCGAGGTTGCCGAGCGCGTCGGCGGTCATCACGGTCGCGCGGTTCGCGGGGTCCTGCGCGAACGCGGCGGGGGCCGGTCGTGCCGGATCGTAGGCGACCTGCCCGAGCGTGCACTGTTTGCTGCTGAACATGGCGGCCATGCACTCCCCCGCGCCGAAGTTGCTGAGCCCGTTGGCGCCGGGTGTGGGGTCGCCCTCCACCTGCCAGAGGCGCGCGCCGCCGGACGCGGTCATGTCCAGGCGCTTCGTGAAGCGGACGGAGGCGCGGCCCGTGATGCTGGTCATGGGCCCGTGGGTGAACCAGTTGAAGATCGAGTCGGCGTCGAAGGTGGGGACGAAGGTCTCGAAGTCGGCGCCGAGGGTCACCCGCTTGCCCAGGTACGCCTCGGCGCTGGCGAAGTAGCGCGAGAAGAGCTGGTTGTAGAGGTCGTAGGCGAACCCGCCCTTGAGCGCGCCGAGACCCCCCTTCTCCATGTCGGCCGCCCAGCCGATCCGGTCCGTGCGAGATCCGCGTGCCCGTCAGGTCGTGGAAGCCGCCCCCCGCCTCCTCCGGGTACTGCGTTGTGAGGACGGTGCCGGTGTCGTAGACGCGCCGGTACGAGGCGCGGGAGTGGAACCAGGAGAGGCCGGTGGTCTCGACGGCGAAGCCGAAGGCGGGCGCGGGCTCCGTGTAGAGGAACGAGGGGTAGTCCCCGACGACCGGCGTGTCGGTGCCGCTCGCGAAGCCCGAGTGGCTGCCGCGCCAGACGCCCTGCGCCTCGAAGCGCGAGGTGGAGAGCGGCAGGCCCCCGCGCTCCTCGAGGCCGCCGTACGCCTCGATCTGGACGTAGAACGGCGTGGTGGCGCGCACGAGGCCACCGTCGAACGACCACCAGCCGAGGACGTCCGTGAGGTACTGCCGCCCGACGCGAAAGCCGAAGACCCCGTGCCCGAGGTTGCGCCCCTCGACGTAGCCGTACATCACGTCCACCGGGTTCCTCGCCAGCCCGGGGACGAACCGGACGCCGTTGCCGGAAGCCGTGTGATAGTTCGTCTCGCCGCCGGCCTGGCTGTCCGGCAAGTTGGCGTTGATGCCGAAGTCCGAGTTGAGCCGGACCATGACGACGACGCGGTAGTCCGGCTGGCCGGGCTTGTAGGTGCCCTGGAGGTTGTAGACGCCGAGGCCGATGGTCTGGGTGAAGCGGCGCTTGTCCAGGATGACGTCCCCCCACGGGGAGGCGACCTCGTACGCCTGGAGCGCCGTGCTGGCCTGGACCTCGAAGTCCGTCGCGCGCGCGGGCGCCGCGCCGACGCCGCACGCGAGGGCGAGCGTGCACGCGGGGAGCCTGCCGTGTCGCCGGTGGAGCGCTTCGAGGCGCATGACGGGGATGGTCGCCCGGAAACCGGCAGCGGGTCCAGACCTTGCTATACCTGCGGAGGTTGCGGAGGCCCGGCGCCTGGGCTAAGCGCCAGCTTCGCGAGCCGCAGCGCAGCGGAGGCGGTAAGCTTCGCGAGCCGCAGCGCACGTGGCAAGCTCCGAGGACATCGTGGGTCTTTTCGACTTCCTGAAGAAGAACCCGCCCGCGGGCGCCGACAAGGCACCGAAGGCGCCCCTGACCGACGCAGACAAGAAGGTCGCCGGCCCCGGGAGGGTGGCAGGGAACAAGCAGGCGCAGACGTACGACCGGATGGAGGCGATCCATCAGCTCTCCGACATGAAGACGCCGGAGGCGGCCGCCGCGCTCCTCAAGCGCTTCACCTTCGCGATCGACCCCAGCATCACCGACCAGGAGGAGAAGGACGTCGCCTTCCAGGGCATCATCGCCGCCGGGGTCGACTGCGTGCCGGCGGTCGTCGAGTTCTGCGTGAAGGCCGAGCAGCTCGTGTGGCCGATCAAGATCCTGCGGGAGCTGCTCGACGACCAGGCCTACGAGGACGAGCTGGTCGAGCTGCTCGGCCGCTTCGACACCGAGTACGCGCGCAACGTGGACCCGAAGGTCCAGGTGATCCAGGCGCTCGAAGAGGTGGTCTCGGAGGACGTGCGCGAGGCGGTCGCGCCCTTCCTCGAGGACGTGAACGAGACGGTGCGCTTCCACGCCGTGCAGACCACCTTCGCCCAGAACGACGCCGAGAGCGTCCCGGCGCTCGTGAAGCTCCTGGAGGCCGAGGAGTCGGTGCGGGTGAAGAACAAGGTCGCCGAAGGTCTGCTCTTCCGCGGCTGGGAGATCCCGGCCGAGCTCCGCGACGCGGCGAACAAGGCGCTCGCCGACACGTCCACGTTCGGTGTCGGCCCCAACGGCAAGGTGGTCAAGAGGGGGACCGGGCCCCGGTTCTGAGGGCTACATCCCCGACGGCGGCGGCGGGCTCGGCGTCGGCCCCGGCAGCGAGCACGCGAGGGACGTGAACCACACGTTCTGCACGCCGTTCTGCCGGTCGTCCCGGAACAGGATGCCGAACTCCCCGCTGGGCCCGAACGCCGCGAGGGGGAAGATGCTGTCGCGCGGCGCGTTCGTGATCCGGGTCTCGGGCCCGAGCGGGGTGAGGTCGGGGCGGACCGTGACGGTGTAGAGCTCGTACCCGTCGTTCTGGTCCCGGTCGTCGGAGTAGACCATCAGGATCCAATCGCCGAGCGCGCGGAGGAACGGGTAGCGCGAGTGGAAGGCGCCGGGGTGGCTGACCGGCCGCGGCGCGACAATCTGGGTGCCGTCGGGGCCGTAGGCCGCCGCCCAGATGCCCTTCGGGGACGCCGACTCGTCGTACCACGCGACCACGTACCAATCGTGGTTCCAGACCACCACCGGGTAGACGGCCTCCGTCGTGCCGTCGGTGACGTTGATGAACGGGGTGACGGGCGTCGTGAGGTCCGTGGAGAAGATCTGGAAGTCGACGAAGTGCTGCAGCGAGTCGCCGAAGCTCCAGGTCACGCCGACGCCGCCGAGCCCCGGCGCGATGCGGGGGGACTCGTTGTCGAGGCTCGACGTGGCCGTGGTGAGCGCGATGTTGGGGCCGTCGGTGGTGCCGTCCACGTTCACCCGCTGACCGTAGACGTTGAACGCCCCGTCGCGGTCGTCCTGCCACACGACCAGGAACTGCTGGCCGTTGTAGGCGATGTCCGGGTTGACCGAGAAGCTGCCCTGGAAGGTCAGCTCCGAGTCCGGGATCTGCTTCTGCCCCGCGGCGTCGATGGTCGAGAAGAAGACGTTGTAGGCGCCCGTGCGCCGGTCCTGCCAGGCGGTGCCGTAGCGGTCGCCGATCCACACGATCGGCCCGCTCTCCGCGTCCGCGTTGACCAGGCTGTAGGTCTGCTCGCCGGGGGGCGTGACGACGGCGCCGGACTCCGTGAGCATGGATAGGTAGACGTTGAAGCCACCGTCGGACCCCGTGTACATCGCCGCGTACGACATGCCGCCGAAGGCGAGGCCGCTGGGCTCGGCCGGCGCGACGGGGCCGGAGACGCGCACGTCCTCTGCGCCGGGGAGGTAGACGGCGCCGTTGTCGATGATCCCGTCGCAGTCGTTGTCCACGCCGTCGCACACCTCCGTGGCGCCGGGGTGCGCGGCGGCGTTGGTGTCGTCGCAGTCGTCGCCGCACGACCCCGGGCTCCCGGGCGCGTGGCCGGGCAGCGGCGCGTAGTAGCCGTCGCCGTCCTGGTCCGGGGTCACGTGCGTGTACTCGCACTCCCCGGTCGACGAGACGCACGTGTCCTTGGTGCAGGGGTCGTTGTCGTCGCAGCTCACCGGCGGGCCCTTCACGCAGCGGGCGACCATGCCCGCGTCGCCTTCGGCGATCAGCGCGCAGGTGACGGGCTTGCAGAGGTCCTCGTGGCCCGGGCAGTCGGCGTCCACCCGGCACGCGGGGCCCGGGGGCTCCGGCGGGCCGGAGTAGAGGCTCGGTCCGGCCGCAGGCCGAGAGGAGCGAGAGGGCGGCGAGCGAGAAGGTCGAAGGGCGCATGGCAAGCTGGCCAAGCGTACCGCGAAAACCGCGAAACGTGCCTGCTCGCGGGGCGCGGGGGCGCGCTCAGGCCGGGACGGAGGGCGAAGGCGAGGCGCGGCCGGCGATGCACAGGTAGATCATCGCCTCGGCCACGCGGGCGACCGCCCCGACCAGGACGACGGGGAGGCAGCACGCCATGACCCCCGCGACGGCGAGCAGGAGCACGAGCACCGAGAAGCCGAGGAGCTTCCGCACCTGGCCCCGCGTCGCCCGCCAGCTCGCGCCGAGCGCGCCGATCACCCCGTGGCCCAGGTCGACGACGAAGTACTGCGCGAACATGAGGCGGAGCGTGACGAACGCGATGAGGACGGTCAGGAGGAGCCCGCCCGCGAGCAAGGCGATCCAGAAGTCGGCGCTCACGTGAGAGGCCCGGCGGAGCAGCGCCTCGGGGTCGATCGAGGGGTTCCTGTCCAGGCCCACGTCGCGCGCGAGCATCACGCCCGCGGGCGCGAGGCTGATGCACGCGAGCGCGGCGCCCAGGAAGCCCCGCAGGACGTTCACCCCCAGCAACTTCCCGAACCAGGGCCCGCCCTCGAAGATCGCGCCGAAGCTCGGCTCGGCGCGCCGCGCCCCCGCGAGCAGCAGCCGCGCCACGCCGCCCGCGAAGAAGGCGCCGAGCACCCACTGGATCACCGTCCCCATCAGCCAGATCACGACGGCGCCCATGCCGTCGAGCTGGATCTGGTTCAGGGCGATCGACGGCACGCCCTCGGCGAGCCCCGCGATGAAGGGCGCGAAGACGAGCACCGGCCAGTGGACCTTGACGACGTCCCACGCTTCCTGGAGCACCAGCACCGGGTCCCAGGGCACCGGAGGGCCTTGCGCCCCGGTCCCCTCGTCTCGCCCGGGCTCGCAGGGAGCGCCGGGCGGACGGTAGACGTCGAGCTCGTGCATGCTGCGCGAGGCTAACACCGCGCAGCCGGGGGAAGGGGGAGCTCAGGGCATCGTGCGCGCAGGGCGCAGCGTGGTGACGTGCAGCGGGGCGCTGCCGCTGGCCTGCTCGCGGGCGGGGATCCGCCGCGTGCGCCCGACCACCGCCGCCGCGCCCGCCATGGCGAGGAGGCCCGAGACCAACCAGGTCGCCCACCAGAGCCAGATGTAGCCCGCGGTCCAGCTCAGCAGGGTGCCGATCGCCCCGCGAGCCTGGGTGGCGGCCTGCTGCGCGCCGGTCTGGACCTGCTGCGCCCGAGGCCCCTCGCCGCGCAGGACCTGCTGGACGTCGTTGCGGGCGCTCGCGACCATGGAGGCCGCCTCGTTCGGCGTGTAGCCCAGCTCCTCGAGCAGGCTGACGGCCTTCTGGTCGAGGCCCACCGGGTTGCCCGCAGCGCCTCCGACTGCGGCGCCCGCCGACTGCACGGCGGCGCTGGTCGTGGCCGTGATCGCCTGCGCCGCGGTGCGCGTGACCCCCGCGACGATCGCGAGGTGCAGGAGCGCGGACAGGGCGAAGGCAACCGCCCAGGTGATGAAGCCGTGGCCGATGGCGATGGCGCGGCGCGGGTTGCCCGGCAGGTAGCCGGCCACCGCGCCGCCGGCGAACGCGCCGATCAGCGTCATCACGATGGCGGTGACGAACCCGGCGATGAGGGCCCCCTTCAGCGCGGAGAAGCTGGCGGAGGTCGCCGAGACGATGATGGCGAGGCACAGGCTCCAGAGGATGAGGGAGACGCCGACGAAGGCGGCCACCCCCGCGAGGATCGAGCCCCAGCTCACCTGGAGGCGAGAGAGTGGCTGCGCATAGGTCGCGACCGGTCGCTCTTCGGCGACCAGCTCTTCGTTCGTGGGCATGGTCGATCGCGGGCAGCAAGGTCCGTACCCGCGGGGCGTGTGCACCTGCCCGGCCACGCCGGCCGTGGCCGTGGCCGTGGCCGCCCCCGCGCCCGTGATCCGATGTGCGCGCTCGCCGTCAGGGGCGGGCGCGCGCCGAGCACGCGCCGCGCGTCACAGCCCCTTGAGCTTCAGGATCGCGAACGTGGCCGCCGCCGCGACGATCAGCGTGACCAGCGCGGCGATGACGAGCGACTTCACGCTCGTCCCGGACTCGGGCGCGGGGGGCGCCCCGATCGTGCCGGGCGGCGGGGCCATGGGAGCCGCGCCCATCACGCCCGACACGGCAAGCCCCATCGGCTGCGGCGCAGCCACGTCCGACTGGCCAAACCCCATCGGCTGCGGCGCAGCACCCATCACCCCCGACTGGCCAAACCCCATCGGGGGCTGGCCGGGCGCGGCGCCGCCGGGTGCCTGGGCGACAGGCTGGGGCGAGCCCGCGAAGAGCGGCCCATCCGCCGGGCCCGCCGCCGGCTTCGGCGCCGTCGGTTGCGGCTGGCTCGCCAGCGAGGCGTAGAGATCGGGCGGGATTCTTCTGCGTACCGTGCGCCCCCGCCATCCCCTCGCCCGTCTTCATCTTCCACGCATTCTGCTGCGGCCCCTCCATCATCAGCGTGCCACCGGCACCCTCGGCCTCGGATTCGGCCGCGATCTGCTCGGACGTCCGCATCATCGTGCGGGCGTCGTCATCGGTCGTTTCCTCGTCGACGATCTTGGGGAGGGGCGCGGGCTCGGCAGCGGGGGCCACGGGTCGAGCCGCAGGCGTGGGAGCGGATGCACGACCGGCGACAGGCGTGGGTGCAGACGCACGGCCGGCAGCGGGGGCGGGCGCCGGGCCGGCCTTTGGCGGGAGCGGACGCCCGAGCGCGTTCTCGAGCTCGGCCCTCGGCATCTCGCGCATCACGGTGCGCACGTCGTCATCGTCGTCGTCGTCCGTGAGGGGCGTGTCGAGGAAGTTGGCGGGCGCGGGCTTGGGGGCCGAGGCGGGCGCGGCTGCGGGCTTGGGGGCCGAGGCGGGCGCGGGCGGGGGCTTGGGGGCCGAGGCAGGCGCCGGTGCGGGCTTGGCAGGCGCGGGGGCAGGCTTGGGGGCGGCAGGTGCGGGCAAGCGAGGCGCGGCGGCAGGCCCGGGCCTGGGAGCGGCAGGGGCGGCGGCAGGCGCGGGCCTGGGAGCGGTAGGCGCAGCGCCCGCTGCGGGCGCGGGCTTGGGAACAGAGGGCGCGGCGCCCGCTGCGGGCGCGGGCTTGGGGGCTGTGGGCTGGGGGGATGCCTCGAGCCCCAGGGAGATCACGGTGCGCGCGCCGTCCTCGTCGTCGTCGAGGGTGGCGTCGTCGTCCTCGAGCGGGGGCAGGTTCGCCACGCCGCGGTCGGGGTGCCACTCCTCCAGCGCCCGGCGGAATGCGGTGGCGCTGGCCGTGCGCGCCGCCATGTCACGCGCGAAACCGTTGTCGAGGATGTGCTGGAGGTCGTCGTCGCCGACGTCGTAGACGGCGAGCGGCGCGGGCGACGCGGCGAGGGTCTTCTGCCGCACCTCGGCCTCGTTGGCGCCGGCGAAGGGGCCCTGCCCCGTGACCAACGCATAGAGGGTCGCCGCCAGGGCCCAGACGTCGTCGGCCGCGGAGATGTCCCCGCCGAGGACGCGCTCGGGCGACTGGAAGCCGGGCGTCGCGGTCGTGTGCTTCAGGTCGGCGAGGTAGGCGCGGGCGTTGCGGTCCCGGCCGGCCGCGAGGATGCACGCGGGGGAGACGCTGCCGTGCGCGACGCCGAGGGCGTGGAGGGCCTCGAGACGCTTGGCGAGCCGGATGGCCCATCCGATGGCGTCCAGCTCGCCGACGGGTCCGTCGCGAGCGATGCAGTCGGCAAGGGTCTCCACGGGCCCGAAGACTCTAGTCGGCCCGGCCGCGTCCCGTCTACCCCTGGGCTAGCCCCCCTCCACCGGCACGATGCGCACGCGCCGGACCCGGCGACCGGCGACGTCGGTGACCACGAGCGTGAGGCCCTCGCACTCGACCCGCTCGCCCGTCTCGGCGGGGTGCCCGAGCCTCGCGAGGATGTAGCCGCCGACCGTCTCCACGGTCTTGATCTCGGGCCGCAGCACCATGGCCACGTCTCGCTCCAGGTCCGCCAGCAGGACGCGGCCGTCGACGTCGACGATGCCGCCGCCGCGCCGGTGGATGGGGGGCACCTCCTCGTCGGTCTCGTCGCGGATCTCGCCGACGATCTCCTCGAGGAGGTCCTCGATCGTGACGAGCCCCACGAACTCCCCGGCGGACGAGGTGATGACGGCGACGGGGATCTGCCGGGCCTGCATCTCGAGCCGGAGGCGCTCCACGCTCGTGTCCTCGCGGGCGAAGATGGGCTTGCGGAGCAGCTCGGCCACGCGGCTCGCCTTGCGCCGGCCGGCGAGCACCTCGAACAGGTCGCGGATGTGCAGGTACCCGATGACGTTGCCCGGCTCGTCGAGCACGGGGTAGCGCGAGTAGCCGGCGTCGACGGCGAAGCGCACGGCGTCCTCGATGGTCACGGAGGCGCGCATCACCGAGACGTCGCTCCGCAGCGTCATGACGTGGCGGGCGGTGCGCCGGCGCAGATCGAAGATGCGCACGAGCATGCTGCGCAGCGCGGGATCGAGGCCGGCGGGGCTCTTGGTGAGGGCGATGCGCAGCTCCTCGGAGGTGTGGAGGATCTCCTCCTTCCGGGCCGGGGCGATGCCGAAGAGCCGGACGAAGCCGTTCGCGCCCGCGTTGAGCGCGCGGATGATCGGCCACGCGAGGTGGTAGAAGACCCAGAGCGGCCGCGCGGCCCAGAGGGAGATCTCCTCGGTCTTCTGGATGGCGAACGACTTGGGGGCGAGCTCGCCGACGATGGTGTGAAAAGCGGTGATGAGCAGGAAGGCGACGACGACGCCGACGACGTGCGCCGCGGAGGCGGCCCAGGGGCCGAGCGCGGCGAAGAGCGGCTCGACGAGGTGCGCGAGGGCGGGCTCGCCAATCCAGCCGAGGCCGAGCGAGGCCAGCGTGACGCCGAGCTGCGTGGTGGAGAGGTAGGCGTCGAGGCGGTGGGCAATCTGCAGCGCGAGGCGCGCGCGGGCGTCGCCGCCGCGGACGAGGTGCTCGAGGCGAGTCGGGCGGACTTTGACGAGCGCGAACTCGGAGGCGACGAAGAACGCGTTGAGCAGGACGAGCAGGAGCGTGATGAGCAGTAGTATGGCGGTCGTCATGCGGGTCTCGCGGGCCCCCGCCCGCTGCGATCCTTGAGCGTTGCGATCTCTCGACCCTCAGATCCGCGCGCGGGCGAGGATCTCCTGGCGCAGATCGGCGTCGGCGTTGCCGAGGCCCTCGACGAGGACGTCCGCCGGGCAGTGCCCCTTCTCCACGAGCGCGGCCAGGCGGGTGAGGTGGATGCGCTCGTCCTTGCCGTCCTTGTTGAGCCGGGCGCGCCGCGCGAGGCCGCCCGACGCGATGTCGACGACGCGCGAGGCGAGGTCGGCGAGCGGCGCCCCGCGGAACGTCGCGGCGAGGGCCCGCTCCGAGATGGCGGGGCGGACGGCCTCGAGCTCCGCGGCCTTGAACGAGGCGGTGAGCTCGTCCGCCTCGTCGAGCGCGCGCGAGTCGTACAGGATGCCGGTCCACAGCGCCGGCAGCGCGCATACCAGGTTCGCCGGCAGGGAGTCGGCGCCGCGCACCTCGAGCGTCCGCTTGAGGCGCACCTCCGGGAAGAGGGTGTTGATGTGGGTCTCCCAGTCCTTGAGCGTCGGGCGGTGGCCGTGGAAGCCCTGCTTCATGAAGTCGCGGAAGGTCTGCCCCGTGTTCTCGATCGCCTCCACGCCGCGCTTCACGAGGAACATCGGCGCGTCGAGCGCCCACTCGATGTAATCGGCGAAGCGGCGCCCGCGCTCGAGCACGGACGGGAGCAGGCCCTGCCGGTCGGGGTCGACGCTCAGCCAGACCTTGGCGCGGTAGCTGCGCCCGCCGAAGAGGTGCCCCTCGTAGAACGGCGAGTTGGCGAACATGGCCGTCACCACGGGCGAGAGGCGCAGCGACACGCGCAGCTTGCGCATGGCGTCCTCCTCGTCCACGTAGTCGAAGTTGGCCTGCACGGTGGCCGTGCGCCGCATCATGTCGAGGCCGTACTCGCCCCGCGTGGGGAGGTAGCGCCGCATGATCGCGTAGCGCTGCTTGGGCACCCAGGGCAGCTCGGCCTGCGTGGCGAAGGGGTGGAAGCCGATGCCGAGCCACAGGATGCCCAGCTCGTTGGAGATGTCGCGGAGCTCGGCGAGGTGGCCGGACATCTCCATGCAGGTCTGGTGGATGGTCTCGAGCGGCGCGCCCGAGAGCTCGAGCTGACCGCCGGGCTCGAGCGTGACCGACGCGCCCGCCCGCAGCAGCGCGATGATCGGCCCGCCCGGCGTCTCGCGCTCGGCGTGCCAGCCGTGACGGTCCGTCAGCGCATCGAGGACGCTGAGCACGCTCCGCTCGCCCTCGTAGGGGAGCGGCGCCCCCGTCGCGGCGTCGACGCCGAACTTCTCCGCCTCCGCGCCGATGCGGTGGAGGCCCTCGGGCTTCATCGCTTCGTGGAAAGGGACGAGGAGCTGGTCGAACGTGGTGATGTGCTGCGCCTTGGGGTCGCTGAGCGCCGGATCGAGGTCGGCCATGGTCGTTTTTCCCGATTCGGGTCTTTCTCTTTTGCCCCGCTGGGGCTCCTTGAGCAGTCCCACCTGCGGCGAGCCAGCCCCGGAAGCCTTCATCGGGCACATAGGGGGCGTCCGCCCCTCCCGGAGGAGGCTCGGCGCGGTACTAACCTTCCCTTACGTCATCCTGGTGCCGTTGGGGATCCTAAACCGCCCGAGGCCACAGCGACTGCCGCTCGTGGCCACGCAGCAAGGACGAGAGCGCTGCCATGTGGCGCTGGGTGGTGCCCGGGCCGCCGCCTGCGACGCGGACGCCCGCTTCCAGGAGGCGCCGCGCCTGGTGGGCCCACGCGTCGGGATCGAGCCCGTCGGCCGCCGGGGCGAAGCCGACGTGGCAGCTACGGGAAGCGCCGGGGCTCACGATGCCTGAAGCGACCGGGGCGCGCTGACTCTCCTCGCAGACGGCGAGGAGGCGCTCCACCCAACCCAGCCCCACCTCGACGTTGGGGACCTCGAAGAGCACGACGCCGGCGCCCTCCTCGAAGGCGTGGCGCGCGCACTCGTCGGGCGCCTCCCCGTCGAACGTGAACCCGGCCCAGTCGAGCCCGACGACGGCCCACGTCGGGAGCGAGGTCGCGACGCCGCTCGCGATCGCCGCGCGGCGGGCGAGGCGCGCGGCGGCGACCCATTCGGCGCCGGCAGAGGCGGGCATGGTCGGCTTCCCCCCGTCGTGGCCGAGCGTCCCGAGGCCCCGCGCGAGGATGCAGCTCGCAGCCGGCGGTGGAGAGGCGCCTGGCGTGGGTGCCCGAGATCCTCGGTCAGGCGATCCTCCGCGCCGGGGGAGACTTCGGGGTTGCCGAGGACGCCGGCGACGATGAGCGGGCGCGGCGTGAGCTCGGCGGCGTCGAGGGCCAGATCGACGGCCTCGCCGGTGAGCGCGGCCGCGCGGAACGACATGCCGATCTGGTGGAGGGCGCGCGGCATCGTGTCCGCCGTGAGGCACGAGAGCACGTCGACGCCGGCGGTGATTTCGTGGTGGTAGTGCTCGCGGACGGCGGCGGGCTGCTCGCGGAGCAGGCGCCCGAGGGGCGCCGGGCCGTGGATGTTCACGCCGCGGGCGCGCAGGCTCGCGACCGGGTCGCTGCTGACGAGCAGGGGGCGCCCTGTATCGAGGCGGGAGAGGATTGGGTGGGAGCTCACGAGTATCTGACCGCAGTCATGGGAGGGTATCCCCATCCCGTTCGGCTGGGCCAGGAAATCCGCGTTACGCCCCCACACCCCGGCCGAGAGGTGCTCGGGCGTTTGGCCCCCCACGGGGCCCCCCGCGGGGCCCCCCACGGGCGCCTCCGCGGGGGACGAACTTGCGATCGAAGAGGCGCACCCTCCGCACCAGGAGGTCGAGGAGGAAGACCGCGATCGCAGCGAAGACGAAGCGGGGCCACAGCTCTTCGTGGAACGTGACCTTCTCGCCGGCGGGGTCGAAGACGGCGGCCACGGTGGGCGGGTCGACGCTGCCGCCGGTGGCGAGCGCGGCCTTCTCCATCGCGCCGAGGTCCGGCTCGAAGCTGGCGTACTCGCGCGGGTAGGGGTTCGACACGTGGCCGTAGCTCACGGCGACCTGGCGGAGCTGCCCGTCCTTGTCCTCGTGCATGTGCTCGGCGCGCAGCAGGAACGAGCCGTACTTGTCGAGCGGGAGCGTGGTCTCGTAGCGGCCCGGCGCCGTCTGCCGGAGCTCCATCGCCCTGGCCCGGCAGGCGTGGTGCGCGACGTCGCACTCGCTGTACGCCGCCTCCGCGCAGTCGGCGTCGGCCTTGCACGCCCGCTCCTTCACCGGCTCGGGCCCCATCACGTAGAGGCGCGAGGTGAGGTTGTTCTCGAAGCGGTCGTCGGCGCCGAACGCGTCGACCGCCGCGTGGAGCTGCCCGCCGACCATCTCGGACTTCATGTCCAGCTCCCGCCGGTGCTTCTGCCGCATGTGCTCGTGCACGAGCTGCCCCCAGAAGCGCTCCCAGCCCGCCCAGCGCATCCACTCGGAGGCCCACTGCGACTTGACGTCGCTGGTCCACGCGAGCGCCCAGCCGAGGCCGAGGCGCCAGCGGGCGAGGATGGGCTCCTGCTTGTCGGCGTCCTCGAGCAGCTCCTGCGCGGGGGGCGGCTTCATCTGGGTGGAGACGTAGCCGTGCAGGTAGGGCGCCGTCCGCACGTCGATGCTGCGAAGGAAGGCTGCCTCGCCGACCTGCTGGACCTGGAACCACTCCTCGACGGCGGCCTTGCGGACGATGTCCTCCGTCTCCTTGGTGAAGATGCGGGGAAGGTTGCTCGGGTCCTGCACCGCGTGGTAGCGGCCGCCCGCGGTGTCCGCGATCATCTTGAGGAGCTGGTCGTCGACGTCGTTGCCGAGGCCCACGGTCGTCACGGTGATCGACTCGGCGGCCATCGTGGTCGCCAGGTCGCGCAGGCCGCCGGTGGGCGCGCGCCCGTCGGTGAGCAGGATGACGAGCTTCTTGCGCGCCTGCGTGACCGTCATGTCCTGGTACGCCGCGTCGAGGGCGGGGAAGATCTCGGTGCCGCCGCCGGCCTGCACGCGGGAGATGTCGTTGACGATGCGGGTGCGGTTGCGCGCCGGCTGCATCTTGACCACGCGCGAGGGCGAGGAGTCGAAGACGATGACCTCGACCAGATCGTCGGCCGCGAGCACGCCCACCGTGGCCTTCGCGGCGCTCTTGGCCATCTCGAGCGGCAGGCCCGTCATCGAGCCGGATCGGTCGATGACGACGCTCATGGCCACGCTGGGCATGTCCTTCTTCCCGTCGCTGTCCATGCGGACGGGCAGGATCCGCTCCATCGTCGTGTGGGACCACCCACCGAGCGCGTACCCCGAATCGCCGCCGGCGAAGAGGAAGCCGCCGCCCAGGTCGCGCACGTAGCTCTCGATCGAATCCTGCGACTCCAGCGACACCGCCTCGCGCGGCGTGTCGGACATGATCACGAAGTCGTACCGCTCGAGCTCCTTGAGCGACCCGGGGAAGCCGGCGGGCGGGTGCATGTCGACGTCGAACTGCTGCGCCGTGAGCGCGCTGGTGAGCGGCTGCCCGTGCTGCGGCGTCCCCTCGATGTAGAGCACCGTGGGCCGGCCGGGCACGTCGATGGTCACCGCGTAGTGGTTGTTCTCCTTGAACGTGTCCTCGCCGATCTGGTCGAGATCGAGCTGGTAGGTCACCTGCCCCGCCTGGCGGTTGACGCTCTTGAAGACCACGTCGTTGGGCCCGGCCTTGAGGTCGAGGCGCCGCACGCCGTCGAGGCCGTTGAGCGCCTCGCCCTGGTAGAGCTTGGCCTCCGCGGTCGTGGCGCGGCTCGAGTAGATGTCGGCGTGGATCTCGAACGTCTCGCCCACCTTCACCCGGTCGGGCATGCGCACGCCGCGGATCGCGACCTCGGGCGGGACGGGGCGGCGGTACGGCACCGTGAAGAGGCGGACGCCGAAGTCGCGCGCGCGGTTGGCCTCGGCGAGGAAGTCGCCGTCGGTCTGCACGCCGTCGGAGAGCAGGACGGCCCGCTTGAGGTAGCCGGGCTGGTACAGACCGTACGCGAGCTGGAGCGCGGCCTGGAGGTTGGTCCCGGCGCCGAGCTCGCCCCGCTGGCCCTTCGCGTCCAGGTGCCGGCTCACGGGCGGGGGCTTGTCCGGGTCCTTCTCGTCGGGAGGGACGAGCCGCGGCCGCCGCGCGAACGTGACGAGACGCACCAGGCTGTCCTTCGGCTTCTCGGCCCAGGCCTTGGCGAGGTAAGCGCGAGCGTCGCCGATCGCCTCGTCCGACACCGAGTCCGAGACGTCGACCAGGTAGACGGTGCACACCTTCTCCGTCGTGGCGCTCTTGGCCAGGCGCGCGAGGCCGAGCGCGAGCAGCGCCACGAAGGAGACGCGGAGCAGCACGCTCAGCGCCTTCTGCGGCCAGGGCAGGTCGGCGAGGGACTGGGAGAGGATGCCGACGAACCAGGGCGCGATGAGGATCGCGCCGAGCATCTTCGGGTTGAGCAGCTCGTAGGTGACGCCGTTCCTCACCCAGGAGAGCGTCGGATCCGGGTGGAGCAGGACGTAGCGCCGGTACGCCCAGAACAGGATGCCGAAGAGCGCGGCGCAGGTGATGCTCCAGGCGAGGATCCGATACCGCCGCGTCATACCGTGATCCTCCGGTGGAACGTGAGCCACTCGAGCGCGGTCACGAGGAGCACGGCCGCGAGCAGGTACACCCACATCTCGCGGCGGACCCCGATCTTGAACTCGCCTGGATCGCCCGCGACGCGCCCGTCGATCTCGAGCTTCTCCCTGGGCTTGATCGTGCTCTCCTTCGGGTCGGCGAGGTTGGCGGCGAACATCGAGGTCTCGTCGGCCGAGGCCCCGGTCGAGATCGTGTAGAAGCCGGCCACCTGGCCGAGGAAGACGGCGCGCCCGTCCTTGACCGGCACGACGCGCTTCTCCCCGCCCGGCAGCGTGAGCGTCGCCGTCTCCGCGGCGGAGGAGACGGGCACGCTCCACACCGTGCCGGTGCGGAAGGACGAGATGTAGCTCACGTCCTCCTCCACGAAGTCGTTGATCGTGTTGAGGAGGAAGAGCGGCCACGCGATGCGCATCGGAAAGTCCGACTCGCGCGGGTCGAAGCCGAGCGCCACGAACTTGTTCCCGGCCCGGCGGCCCTGGATGAGGAGCGGGCCCTTGTAGCTCGCCGCCACCACCTTGTCCTCCTTGGTCCCCTTGAGGACGTGGCCGCGGGCGATGTTCACGTCCGAGAGCGACGTGTAGCGGAGCAGCGGGCTCTTCGCGTCCAGCTCGTCGAAGCCGAGCACGTCGTCCTTGCCGCTCTCGACGAGCTTGCCGACCTCGAACGGCACGTTCGTGCCCGTCGGGTTCAGGTAGAGCACGCTGCCGCTCCCGGGCGTGACGGGGGGCGCGACGCCGTCGAAGATGGTGACGTCGTAGGTGCCCTTGGCCGGGTACTGGGTGGGCGCGATCTTGGTGACGTCGAGGTAGACGTCGAGGAGCAGCGCCGCCTCCAGGTACAGGTTGCCGGGGGTGACGAGCTGGATCCGCGCCCGGCGCCGCTCCGGGAGCAGCGCGTAGGCGTGGTCGTCGGCGGGCAGGTCGTCGCGCTTGCCGTCGGCGAGCGCGAGCTTGGCCTCCAGCGTCTTCGAGGCGCCGGAGAGGTTGGGGTAGAAGCGGGGCAGCTTCTCGTGCGGCTCCAGCTTGAGGCGGGTGAGGTCGTTGAGCTGCCCGTCGCCGAAGAGGGAGAGCTCCACCTCCATCGGGTCGTCGCTCGTGTTCGTGACCTCGAGCATCACCTCGTAGCGGCTTTTGTCGAGCGGGTAGCGCCGGACGGAGAAGCCCGTGATGGCCGCGTTTCGCCCGCCCTCGCCGATCTTCACGTACGAGACCTTGATGTTGCCGAGGTGCACGGGGCCGGCGCTGTCGGCCGCGTCGCCGAGCGCCCCGTCGGAGACCACGATGATCTCCGGCGACGGCAGCCCGCGCAGCGTGTCCGCGGCGAAGCGCAGCGCGCGCGGGAAGTCGGCGGCGGCGTCGGTCGCCGTCACCTTGGCGAGCCCTGCCTCCAGCTCGGAGACCTCGCCCGTCAGCGTGGAGAGGGGAGTGGCGGCGGCGTCCATCTGGGCGATGAGCATCCGGTCGGTGCCGGAGAGCCCGCGCACCATGGTCCGGACGCGCTCGCGCGCGGCCTCAATCCGGCTCGGCGCCACGTCGGTCGCCTGCATGCTCGCGCTCGCGTCGACGAGGACCACGATGTTCCGCCCCTCGATGAGGTTCTGCGCGGCGCGCGGATCGCCGAGGGCCAGCAGCAGCAGCGCGAGGAGCGCGAGCTGGAGGAGCAGCGAGAGGAGGCGCTTGAGCTGCGAGAAGAGGCTCGTCGCCTCCTTGTCGCGGAGGATACTGTTCCAGATCCTGGAGAAGGGGACGGCGACCGGGCGGCGCCGGAGCTTCAGGATGTAGAAGACGACGACCATCGCGCCGGCGAGGGCGCCAATCTGGATCAGCGTGGCGAGCGGGAGTCCGGTGAAGTGCATGGGGCTCTAGCGGAGGAAGCCGCCCCGCCGGAAGACGCGGAGGATGAGCTCGTCGAAGGGGACGTCCACGTCGGCGCGGAAGTAGGCCACCTGGCGGGACGTGCAGAAGCGCTTGGCCTCCTCCAGGTAGGCCTCCCACGCCGCGGCGTAGCGCTCGAGCACCTTGGCCGTCACCGTCACCTCGCGCTCCTCGCCCGTCTCGCAGTCGTAGACGCGCACGTCGCCGCGCAGGTCCGGCTTGGACTCGGAGCGGTCCACGACGTGGATCACGAAGGGCTCGAACTTGGCGTAGCGCAGCACGTTGATGCCGCGCTCGAAGCCGGCCGGGTCGTACAGGTCGGTGATGAGCACGGCCAGGCCGCGGCGCTTGTGCTGCGCGACGAAGGTCTTCATCGCCTCGCCGAGGTCCGTCTGCCCGTCGGCCCGCACCCCGCGCAGGAAGCGGAAGATGCGGAAGATGCGGGCCTTGCCGCGCGTCGTGGGCATGCGCCCGCTGATCGCGTCGGTCGCCGTAACGATCGCGATGCGATCGAGGTTGGCGAGGCCGACGTAGGCGAGCGCGGCGGCGAGGCGCTTGGCCTGCTTCAGCTTCTCCCCGTCGGCGAAGCCCATCGACGAGGAGGTGTCGAGGATGAAGTAGATGGAGAGATCCTCCTCCTCCTCGTACAGCCGGATGAGCAGGCGGTCGAAGCGCTGGTACGCGGCCCAGTCGAGGTAGCGGAAGTCGTCGCCCGGCGCGTAGTCGCGGTGGTCGGCGAACTCGACGCCGGAGCCCGTCTTCTTCGTCCTCCGCTCGGCCTTCATCGCGCCGGAGAAGACGCGGCGGCTGACGACCGCCAGGTAGTCGAGCTTCCTCTGGAACTCGTCGTCGAAGAGGTCGTCCTCCACGGGGCGGGGGAAGCGCCTCGAGAGCGGGGCGGCGGCCTTCTTGAAGAGGTCGAGGACGCTCACGGCGGCCTACTTCGCGGTCTCGGGGAGCGTCTTCAGGATCTCGTGGAGGAGGTCGTCCGTCTTCACCCCCTCCGCCTCGCCCTCGAAGTTGAGCAGCACGCGGTGGCGGAGCGCGGGGAGCGCCGCCGCCTTCACGTCGTCGATGCCGGCGGCGAAGCGCCCGTCGAAGAGCGCGCGGATCTTGGCCGCGAGCAGGAGGGCCTGCGCGCCGCGCGGCGAGGAGCCGAACTTCACGAAGCGGCGCACGGCGTCGAGGCTCGTCTTCTCCGTCGGGTGCGTCGCCTGGAGCAGGCGCACGGCGTAGTCCTGCACGTGCTTGGCGATGGGCACCTCGCGCACCAGGCCCTGCATCGCGAGGAGCCGCTCCTTGTCGAGCACGCGCGCGACCTTGGGCGTCACGGTGCCCGTCGTGCGCTCGAGGATCTCGTTCAGCTCCTCCCGGCCGGGGAAGCCCACGTGGAGCTTGAAGAAGAAGCGGTCGAGCTGCGCCTCGGGCAGGGGATAGGTGCCCTCGCTCTCCAGCGGGTTCTGCGTCGCGAGGACGAAGAAGGGCTCGTCGAGCGTGTACGTCTGCTTGGAGACGGTGACGCGGTGCTCCTGCATCGCCTCGAGCAGCGCGCTCTGCGTCTTCGGCGTGGCGCGGTTGATCTCGTCCGCCAGCACGATGTTGGCGAAGAGCGGCCCCTTGCGGAAGCTGAACGACTTCTGCCCGCCGCTGCTCTCGTCGATGACCGTGGTGCCGATGATGTCGGCGGGCATCATGTCGGGCGTGAACTGGATGCGCGAGAACTGAAGCTCGAGCGCCTCCGCCATCGTCCGCACGAGCATGGTCTTGCCGAGGCCGGGCACGCCCTCGAGCAGGGCGTGGGAGCCGGCGAGCATGCAGGTGAGCACGCCGTCGACGACGTCGCGGTTGCCCACGATCATCTTGCCGACCTCCTCCCGGAGCTTGCCGATGCTCTTCTGGAAGTCGACCACCTCGGCGCGCGCAGCCTCTTTCGTCTTCTCCGCCATGATCCTCTCTCTATCTCGATCCTTCTCGCCGCCAACGCGCAGCAGGAGACCCGGATTCCTCCACCGAGCCCCTCGCCCCCGGGTCTGCCACGCCTACTGCTCCGGCGGCCGGATGAGCTGGAAGTAACGGTGCACGTAGAAGCGGTAGCCGTCCGGGATCTGGTCCTTGTTGATCTGCTCCTCGGCCCGCGTCCGGTAGTCGGTGAAGACGCGCTTGTAGCCGGAGCCCTTGAACCCGCGCTGCGCCGCGCCGTAGATGACCTGGCTGTTGGTCGGGCCCTGGTGGTTGTCGGCGCCCATCTCCTGCACGTCCTCCGTGCCGGCTTTCATGTCGGTGCGCTTGCCCATGACGTTGGAGTCGTGGCCGGTGCCCCAGTCCTTGCCGCCCTGGCCTGCGCCCTGCCCCCCGGGCGACCCCTGCCCCGCCCCCGAGCCTGCGCCGGGACCGTCGCCTGCTCCACCGGGCATCCCCTGCCCTGCCCCCGAGCCGCGGACCAGCGTCAGCGTCTTGCCGCCGGGGCCGAGGGTCATGCCCTTCCCGCCCTGGCCGTCGCCGTTCTGCCCGTCCTGCCCGTCCTGCCCCTCGTCGCCTTGCTCGCCGCCCTGGTCGCCCTGCCCCTTCTGGCCCTTGCCGCCGCCGCCGCGCGCGCGGTTGCTGAACCTGAGCATGCGCTGGATCCGCTGCTTGCCCCCCTGCCCCTCCTGCCGGAGCAGCTCGCGCAGCTCCTCGAGGCGCTGGCGCAGCTCCTCCTTCTCCTTGTCGGACATCTCCTCGTCCTGCATCCGGTTGATGTCCTCCGCGGCCTGCTCCAGGTCGTCGGCGCTCATCCCGAGGTCCTTCATCAGGTCCTCGGCGGCCTTGGCGAGCTCGCGGTCGAGCCGGTCGAGCCGCTTCTGCATCCGCTCCTGGCGCTCGGCCTCGCGATCGAGGCGCTCGAGCTCCCGCTCCTTCTTCTTGAGGAGGCGCTGCTCCTCCTGGTCGGGCGCGCCGGCGTCGGGGCTCTCCTTCGGATCCCGCTTCTTGTTGAGGAGCTGCTCCTTCACCTCGGCGCGCTTCTCGTTGACGGCCGCGAGCGCCTCCTTGCGCTTCGCCGCCGCGCGCTGGAGGGCCTGGCGCAGCCGCTCGAGCGCCGCCTTGTCGGCCTTCTTCGAGCCTCTTGCCCGCCTTCTGGTCGCGGAGCTGGGCGGCCATGTTCTCGAGGTCCTTCTTGGCCTGCTCCAGGTTCTTCTTCTCGAGCGAGGCGGCGAGGTCCTTGGCCATCTCCGAGCGGTTCAGCTCGTCGGCGGTCTGCTTCAGCGCCTCCTCGAACGACTTCGCGTCGGCCTCGGCGCTGTTCTTGAGCTCGCGCTCGATTCTCCTCCATGCGCCGGAAGGCCTCCGCCCGGTCGAGGCGCTTGTTGGCCAGGTCCTCGACGAGCTGGTTGAACTTCTCCAGCGCCGCCTGCACCTCCGGGCTCTTCTCGCGCTTGCCCAGCTCCTTCGCCGCCTCCTTGAACAGCTCGACGTCGTCCGGGGTCATCTGCACCGCGTCGATGGTGGGCGCATGCGGCGGCGGGGGCGGCGGCTTCACGGGCACGTGGAGGAGCGCGATCGCGGCGACGCCCGCGGCGGCCGCGGCGGAGCCCAGGAGGTCGCGCGGGAGAGGGATGGGGGCGGCGTGGCGCGGGTCGAGGCTCTCGGCGTGCGCGCAGGCGTCGTCGATGGCGACCTCCATGAGCGCGGACCGCTCCTTCGCCGCCTCGAACGCGAGCGCGTTGGTGAGCCGGCCCTGGAGGCGGTGGTGCTGGTCGAGGGCGACGGTGCCCGCGCGGGGCGGGAGGCGGCGAAGCATCGCGAAGGCCACGGCGGCGACGACCACCGCCGCCGCGCCCGCGAGGATCTCCCAGGCGTGCCGGTTCGAGAGCGCGGCGGGCAGGACCTTGCGGACGGCGAGCGTCCCGGCGGCGACGGCGAGCGCGACCGTCAGCGCCGGGGGCAGGACGCGGAGGGCCCGCGCGAGCCGCAAGCGAAGCTCGACCACGGTGGCCGCCCGCCGGATGTGCCCAAGCTGCTTTCTGCGGAGATCGCTCACGTGTCGTGCCGCTCCTGCGCTGCGACGCGGACCGCGAGATCCGCCCCGGCCCGCGACATTGTACCTGCTGACGGTTGGCGCGCCCGAAAGTTCCTCGCCCGCGGCCCCGGGGAGAGAACGCAGGCACGCTAGCCGGGCTTACGCTCGGGGTGCGAGGCGCATTCCCGCGACGGCGGCTCGGGCTGTCTTGCCGAACCGCGACCGCAAGGGAGCGGGCGCCAGTGGGCAAGGCGGTACACAGGCCCTTGCACGCAGGAACGCTTCGCGTGCGATGGCCTGGCACCCGCTCCCTTGCGGTCGCGGTTCGGTAGGAGATACCGCCGAGCCGGCGTTTACTTGGCTCGCGCCGCCTTCTTCTTCGCCGTCTTCTTCGCGGCGGTCTTCTTGGCGGCGCCCTTCTTCGCGGCGGGCTTCCTGGTCGCAGCCTTCTTCGCGGCGGTCTTCTTGGCGGCGCCCTTCTTTGCGGCCGGCTTCCTGGTCGCGGCCTTCTTCGCGGCCGGCTTCTTCCTGGCGGCCTTCTTCGCGGCGGGCTCGGCGGCCTTCTTCTTGCTAACCTTTGCGCGAGGCGCCTTGGCCGGGGCAGCCTTCTCCTCCGCGGGCTCCTCCTGCGCGGCCGCCGCTGCGGCGAGGGCGCGGGCCTCCGCGTACTTGTCGAGCACCTCGCGGATCTTCGCCTCGAGGTCGGCGAAGTCGAACGGCTTGTTCAGCCACGTGTCGGCGGCGAAGAGGGGCGACGTCATCTCGTTCAGGTTCTCGCCGATGCCGGTGAGCATGATGACGCCGGTCGCCCCGAAGCCCCCTTCGGCGCCCGACCCCTTCAGGGCCTTGCACACCTCCCACCCGCTCATCCCCGGCATCATCACGTCCAGGATGACCAGATCGGGGCGGTGGGCCTGCGCCAGCTCCCACGCGGCGTCGCCGTCGGGCGCCTCCACGACCGAATAGCCCAGGCTGCGCACGTGGCGGGTCACCAGGCTCAGCATCGACGGCTCGTCTTCGGCGATCAGGATCTTGATGGGCTTTTCGGCTGACATGGGTGGACGCGGATACAATACGCCCAGCCGTGCCAGGTCAAGCCCTACCGCGCGCCGGCCGTGCGCAGGTGCTCGACGATCTGGCCGACCTGGGGGTTCGCCGCGTCGCGGCCGGCGGTGTACGACTGGGCGAGCGCCAGGGCGCTCCTCGCCGGCTGGCCCTGTTTGTGGGCCGGGGCGGTGATGTTGACGTCGGCGCCCCCGTCGATCAGCATCTTCACGATCCGGGCGTCGTGCTTCGTGATCGCCCAGAGGAGGGCCGACCACCCGTCCTTGCCGCGCGGTTTGGCGTCCGCCCCGGCGGCGAGCAGCATCCGGACCACCGAGGGGCGGGACCACCCGCGCGTCTCGGCGATGAGGGGCGTCGTGCCGTCCACCGAGGCGTCGTTCACCGCCCGGCGCTCGGCGACCATCACCTCGACCCCCTCCTTGGAGAGGTGGCCGGTGAGGCCGGCGAGGAGGGGGGTCTGGCCCTCGGCGTTCCGCGCCCCGAGGTCGGCGCCCGCCTCCATCAGGGCACGCAGGGCGCCCACCCAGGCGCTGGCCTTGGCGTTCCGGGCGGCGACGTGGAGCGCCGTGGCGCCCCCCGCGAGGCGAACCTTGGGGTCGGCGCCGCCCTCGAGGAGGGCGGCGGCAGCCTCGAGCTGCTCCGCCTCGAACGCGGCGGAGAGCGCGGTCTTGCCGCGAACGAGGGCGTTGGGCGGCGCGCCCGAGGCGAGCTCGGCGCGCATGGCCGCGAGGTCGCCGTCCTCCGCGGCGTACTGGAGGCGGAGCGGCGCCATCCACGAGACGGGCTTGGCGAGGGCGGCGACGATCTGCTCGAGCACCGCGATCGGGGCGCGGACGGCAGGGCCGCCGGCCACGAAGTCGGTGATGAGCTGCCGCTTCTCGGTGTCGGCGGTGTAGGGGCGGTCGTCGTCGTACGCGTCGCTCACCGTCGCCCACCGGATGTTCTTTTCCTCGATCTCGGCGGTGTGCTCGAGGTCGTCGCTTTGCCAGGCGAAGGTCCGAGGGGGCATCGGGAGAGGGCTAACCGGGCGGGCTTCCCGCGGCAAGACGGTGGAGGGGTGCGGCCGGTCGTCCCTGAGCTCAGCAGGGGTGGAAATTCCGCGCGCGGGGAGCACGGCCTCGCCGGCCGGCTCCCCGCGCACGGGGTCGGATCACCGAACCAGGATGGTCACCACCTGGCTCCAGTCACCCTGGCCCGTCCCGTTCGTCATGCTCACGCGGACGCCCACCATGGTCAGGGGCGTGAAGCCCGAGATCGTGGTCTTCCCCTTGGGCGTGGAGGGCGCCGCCTGAAAGGTCTTCGACCCGTCGACGGTGGACTCCCAGTTGAAGAACCGCTGCTGGTGCGGCTTGATCGGCCCGGCCGCGGCGACGAGGAGACCGACGTTCGCCTCGCACACGATGCTGCCGGACTGCTTGCCGTTCCTGAGCGTGAGCAGCGCCTTGGGGTTGTTCGGGAAACTGCTCACAATCAGCCCCGCATTCTGGATGATCGCGATCGCGCGCCCGGGGTTCGCGTCGGCGAGCCCCTGGATGAAGATGCGCTCGCTCTCCATGGCGGTGAAGAGCAGGGCGCACTCGGCGTTGCGCGTCGCCGCCGCGCCGACCGTGCGGTTCCGCACGGCAAGCTGGGCAGCGTCCGCGTTCTGGATCAGGGTCAGGTACGCGGGGAGCGCCGGGTTCGGCGCCGCGTAGGTCGCCGGGTCGCCGGCCATCCCGTCGTGCATCTTGTGGGCGCACGCGAGCATGTGGATGTACTGGAGCCGGTTAAAACCGAACAGCGCCCGAATTCTTCGCAGATTCATGGCTTCTTCTCCTGTTGCTGTGCCGAGGGCGGGCGCGTCTCGGTTCGTCCCGGCCCATCCGGGAGCGTCCCTCGATTGCTCGCCCTCATGTCCCTAAGGGACTCCGGCTGGAGCAAATCCAGCCGCCACTCGAAGTCGATTTTCCACTCGCCCTCCACTACCGGCAGATTCGGTCGAAGCGTCAGGCGCGGCGGTCGATTTTCTTGCCGCGGCCCCTTCGCCGGGGGCGCCGATCTGCAAACCGGGCCCGAAGGCGCTCCACTCCGGATCGGACCAGGCGCTCCGCCGCTTCGGCGCCCATACCCTGCCCGAGCGCGGCGGCGATCTCGGCGAAGTCGTCGCCTCGCAGCCAGCAAGAGAGCGCGTCGCGCTGCGCCGGATTCGAGCACGTCTTCGAAGCAAGCGAAGATGCGGCGGGCCTCGAGCTGCCGGCACGGCGCGGGACGGTCGTCCGTGAGCGCCTCGGGGAGCGGCACGGAGCGCGCCCAGCTCCGGGCCCCCCTGCCCATGTACTCCGGCTGCACCCGCACGTGGTCGATGCTCGCGTCGCGCGCAAGCTTCCAGAGCCACGGCCGGAACGATCCGTCCCGGCACGCGAGCCGCTCGCGAAGCCCCGCGAGGCGCCGGAAACCGTCCTCGCGCAGCGCCCCCATCACGCGGACGACGATGTCGCGCCGCCCGTCGGGGCATCGCGAAAGGCGGCCCGCCACCCGCGAGCGCCGAGCGAGGCTCTCCACGATCGGGTCGAGCGCGAGCCAGAAGCTCGTGCCACGCCCGTTCGTCGCCTAGGAGGGTCCTCTCGACGAGACCTTCGAGCGCTTCCTCGTTCGAACCGGCCTGCGAAATGGGATGCGTGCGCATGGTACACCTCTCCTATCCCGGGCTGGCGCCCGTCCTCGCCCGGCCCCCCGGGCACCCTTCATTAGAAATATCGGATTCAGAAACGCGGTTTGGCAGGAAAAGCGACGCCGCAACTCACGTTCTCGCGCACGGAGCGCGATCGGACGACGACGCGCTGCGGACCACGAGGACGAGAGCGACCGGTGCGGCTGCTCGATCCCTCGCGCCCGGCGTCCTGTGCGGGAAGAGAGCAGAAGGCGTGCCACCCGACGAGTCCTGCGATTTCCCGGCGAAACGGCGGGGTGATGGCGGGAGCGACGCCGTGCGATGGTGGAAAAATCACCAAGCCCTGGTGGAAAAACCACCAAGGCGCCCTGTCGCCATGGGCGCGTTGCCCTCGGCGAGCCATGCGTTGCCCAGCGACGGCGCTGCGTGCCCCGACGACGAGCCTGCGTGCCCCGACGACGAGCCCGCGTGTTCCCGAGCACGACGCTGCGTGCCCCGAGCACGACGCTGCGTGCCCCGAGCACGACGCTGCGTGCCCCGAGCACGAACCTGCGTGCCCCGAGCACGACGCCGCGTGCCCTGAGGACGGCGCTGCGTGCCTCGAGCACGGCGCTGCGTGTTCCGAGCACGGCGCTGCGTGTTCCGAGCACGACCCTGCGTGCCCCGAGCACGACGCCGCGTGCCCTGAGGACGGCGCTGCGTGCCCCGAGCACGGCGCTGCGTGCCCCGAGCACGAACCTGCGTGCCCCGAGCACGACGCCGCGTGCCCTGAGGACGGCGCTGCGTGCCCCGAGCACGACGCCGCGTGCCCTGAGGACGGCGCTGCGTGCCCCGAGCACGACGCCGCGTGCCCTGAGGACGGCGCTGCGTGCCCCGAGCACGGCGCTGCGTGCCCCGAGCACGACCCTGCGTGCCCCGAGCACGAACCTGCGTGCCCCGAGCACGACCCTGCGTGCCCCGAGCACGACCCTGCGTGCCCCGAGCACGGCGCTGCGTGCCCCGAGCACGGCGCTGCGTGCCCCGAGCACGGCGCTGCGTGCCCCGAGCACGGCGCTGCGTGCCCCGAGCACGGCGCTGCGTGCCCCGAGCACGGCGCTGCGTGCCCCGAAGGCGACTCTGCGTGCCTCGGCGACGGCGACGCGTGCCCCGACGACGGCGACGCGTCGTCCGACGAGGGCGCCGCGTTGCTCGGCACGGTGCCAGAGGCGGGCGGAGACGGGCCGAGCTTGCAAGGGCCCTCTCCGGGCACGCCGGCTGACGCTATCCGTGCGCCCCTGATGGCTACACCCCAGCCGCAGGGCTAATCCCCGGCAGCTTCGAGGTATCCGCGGACACGCCGCGACCTCGTGAGCCTGCTTCGACGCGAGAGGACGGAGGGGATCCGACGACGCGACGGGGGCCCGCTCCGCCGTCTTCACGCCGCAGGTGACCCAGACCGGCAACCGCACGCCGCCGCCGGACCTTCCGCCAGCGATGAAGCTCGGCGACCTCATGAACCTCATACAACAATGAACAACGCCGCAGCGCTCATCCTCGCTGTGGTCACAGGCGCGGCCGGCTATGCCCTCCGAGGGCGCCTGCAACCCACGAAACAGCCGCCACCCAGCACCGCCTCGATGGCGCGCGCCGCCACCCACGATGCGCCCGAGGTCGCCCACGACGCGCGCCCGTTGCGCGTCCCGGTCGACTGCCAGACGTGCAAGAACCAGCTCGCGATCTGCATGGCGTTCCACCCGTCGGAGAACGACAAGGACAAGGAGGCTCGTCCGGTGCAGGGCAGACGTGGCGGCCCTCAGGGATCACCCGACGCTTCCGCAGTGCTGCGACTACATCGACTTCCTCCCCACCTACGACCACGAGCTGGGGGAGCCGAACCCGTCGCCCGAGACCTTGGAGCGCGCCCGGGCCATGACCCCGCAGACGTGCGTCCCGGTGCTCACGTGGGCGTCTCGCGCGAACATTCAACTACGCGAGTGTTTCAAGGGCGAGATGCCGCCGGGCTTCAAGGAGAAGTACGCGTTCCCGACCAGCGAGCGGGCCCTGGTGAAGGCGTGCCGCAGCGACGCGCTCCATTTGCAGGCGCTCGACGCGTGGGACACACGTGAAGAGGACCGCGCGCGCGAGATGGGACACAAGGTCGGCTTCCACACGCATAACCTCCCGAACAACCGCTTCGAGCTCGTCCCCGTGTCCGAGGGATTCAGCTCGTCGAGCGGCGGCAGCGCGTCACCTCCTGGCCAGTGAGGACCGCCGCCCCCCGACCCATCAGCGCGACGCAAGGGGCTGGCCTGCTCCCCGCCGGATGTCCTCGTAGATCTTCCTCACCAGCGCCTTGAAGGCCGCCGTCTGGAACTCCGGATCGTTCAGGTACCGGTTCACGATCTCCTGGTTCTGATCCATCCGGTCGAGCATCAGCCCCTCGACCTTCGGCTTCATCGCCAGCTCGAAGTTGTCGAGCGCGTTCGCCAGCGCGCCGTCCACGATCTTCCGGTCTTGCTTCGCCTCGGCGATGAACTGGTCGAAGAGGAGCTGGTCGGCCTCGTCGAACTGGGTGCCGAACCGATCGTTCAGCACGTCGATGATCTCGGAGAGCGCCACCTCCTCGCCCTTCGCCTGCCGGGTCCCGAGGTCGGTCGGGCTGCGGAGCGCGACGGGCTCGGCGAACGTGAGCACGATCTGCCCCTCGTTGATCTTGTCGAGCCGGTAGTACCGGAGCGCCACCTCGCCATCGAGCGCGAGCGGTGTTTTCTTCGCGTCACGCGGCAGCTTCAGCTCCAGGAAGCGCCCGAAGGTGTAGAGCTTCTCCAGGTCTGGATCCGTGAAGGGCATGACCTGCGACAGGAACGAGTAGAGCCGCACGTAGCCGCTCAGCGCGTTGCGGAACTCCTCCTGCTCCTCCTCGCGCTTCGCCTTGAAGCGGTCCACACCGGGGTTGAGCTGCCGGTACATCTCGGCCTGGTCGGCGACGGTCTGCTTCTCCTTCGGGGCGTAGAACAGCTTGCAGAACGCCTCCACCTCCGCCGCCCAGAAGACCTGCATCCCCTCGAGCCGGTGCTGGAGCTCGTAGAGCTGGTGCGGGTCGGCCGTCTCGGCGACCACCGTCTCCTGGTAATAAGGCTGGAAGCTCCGGCGGATGTCCTCGGCCTCGTTCACGAAGTCGAGGACGAAGGTGTCCTCCTTGCCCGGACGTCGTGCGGTTCAGCCGGGAGAGGGTCTGCACGGCCTGCACGCCGGCGAGCTGCTTGTCCACGTACATGGTGTGCAGCAGGGGCTGGTCGAAGCCGGTCTGGTACTTCTCGGCCACGAGCAGCACCTGGTAGTCATCGCTCGCGAGCTTGTCGGGCAGCTCGCGCTCCTTGATACCCTTGTTCATGCCGACCTCGGTGTACTCGACGCCCTCCACGTCGGGATCCTTCACCACGCCCGAGAACGCGACCAGCGACCCCGATATCGCGTAGCCCTTCTCCGCGATGTACTTGTCGAACGCCTGCTTGTAGCGGACGGCGTGGAGGCGAGAGCTGGTGACCACCATCGCCTTCGCCTTGCCGCCGATCTTGTGGCGGCGTGAGCGCGGAAGTGCTCGACGATGATCTCGGTCTTCTGGGCGAGGTTGTGCGGGTGGAGGCGACATGAAGCGGGCGAGCTGGCCTGGTCGCCTGCTTCTTGTCGACCTCGGGGTCGTCCTCGATGGCCTTCACCAGCCGGTAGAAGGTCTTGTAGGTCGTGTAGTTCTGGAGCACGTCGAGGATGAAGCCCTCCTCGATGGCCTGCCGCATCGAGTAGAGGTGGAACGGGACGGCTTCCCCTCGGCGTCCCGGTGCCCGAAGAGCTCCAGCGTCTTGTGCTTGGGCGTGGCGGTGAAGGCGAAGAAGCGACAGGTTCTTCTGCTTGCCGCGCGACTCCATGACCTTGACGAGGCGATCCTCGGCGTCCGTCCTCGCCGCTCTCGTCGTCCTTCTCGGCGTCCTCCAGCGCTCGTCGGCCAGCGAGGGTCTCCTTCATCTCGGCGGCCTCGCCGGTCTGCGAGCTGTGGGCCTCGTCGACGATCACCGCGTACCGCCGCTTCGGGAGCTTGCCGATCTTGTCCGAGCACGAAGGGGAACTTCTGGAGCGTCGTGATGATGATCGGAGTCCCCGACGCGAGCGCCTCGGCGAGCTGCTGGCGAGTGCTCGTCGATCTTCTGGACGACCCCCTGCTTGTGCTCGAACTGGTAGATGGTGTCCTGGAGCTGCTGGTCGAGCACGCGCCGGTCGGTGATGACGACCACGGAGTCGAAGACCCGCTGGTCCTTGTCGTCGTGAAGGCTCGCCAGGCGGTGGGCCAGCCAGCGCGATGCTGTTGGACTTGCCCGCTGCCCGCCGAGTGCTGGATCAGGTAGTTGTGCCCGGCACCGTCCTTCCGCGCCGCGGCGTCGAGCTTCCGCACCGCGTCGAGCTGGTGGTAGCGGGGGAAGATGATCGTCTCCTTGGTGACCTTGTTGCCGTCGACGGTCCTGTCCTTGGCCTCCAGGTGGAGGAAGCGCGCCAGGATATCGAGGAAGCTGTCCCGCGCCCAGACCTCCTCCCAGAGGTAGCCGGAGCGGTAGCCGCTCGGGTGCTCGGGGTTTCCCGCGCCCGTGCCGTTGCCTCGATTGAAGGGGAGGAAGACGGTCTCCTTCCCCTCCAGTTTGGTTGCCATGTAGACGAGATCGGGGTCCACAGCGAAGTGGACGAGCGCCCGCTTCTTGAACTGGAAGAGCGCGTGACGGGGGTCGCGCTCACGGTACTGGGTGACGGCGTGCTCGACGGTCTGGTGCGTCATGGGATTCTTCAACTCCGCCGTCGCCACCGGGAAGCCATTGACGAAGAGCACCAGGTCGACCGACTCGTCGCCGTCGACCACGAACCGCACCTGACGGGTCAAGACGAGCCGGTTGTCCGCGTACCGGGCCAGTATCTCCGGGTTCATGCCATGGGCGGGCTTGAAGTACGCGCACTCGATCTTCTTGCCGAAGAACTTGAACCCGTGGCGCAGCACGTCGAGCGCCCCGCGGCTGTCGAGGCTCTTGGTCAGGGTGTCGAGGAGAGCCGCTTCGAGGCCCATCTGGTGGTGCTTGCGCAGCTCGGTCCAGAGCGTGGGCTGCGTGGCCTGCACGAAGGCGAAGAAGTCCTTGGGGACCAGGGCGAGCTGACGATCGAAGTCCCTGGGGTCACCCTTGGTCCAGCCGCCTTGGGTGAGCAGGTCGTGCTCGATGGCGTCCTCGAAGTCGCGCTCCTTGGTCTTCGGCATCATCCCACCCCTATCCGGCCGCCTTCAGCTTCGGGATTCGAGGCGCGAGAGCCTTTTCGAGCCGGACCATGGCATCGATCATGGCGTCCTGAATGGCTGGCCACTTCGCCTCGTCATCCTGGCAGCCACCCTCGGTCAACGTGATGCGAATGCGTGACGCGCGTTTGGCATCGAGACGCTGCCATTCGATCGGTCTCCCCACCGCCGTCTCGATGGCATCTTTCTCTACGGCAAGTGCATCGAAGATCGCCTTGTTCTCGTCGCCCGCATCCTTGCCCCGGTCGATGTACAGCTCCGCTGCCGCCGAGTCCTGCCACACAACGTAATTGTAAGCGAGACCGCGCATCCCAGCGCCAGTACCAATCCAGTGAACCTTCCCCGGCGAGATGGTGGCGTGCAGCTTGGTCTTGGTCTTCGCCTTGTCCAAGAGCTGCGTCCAGAACCTCTGCCAGAGCTCGGAGCGCTCCGCGATGTTCTTCTTGATCTGTCCTACCTTGCGGCCTTCCTCGGTGGGCCCGACGATGAGGGTCAGGAGGGGCGCAGGCGGCGACTCCCCGATGCGGATGGCCTCCAACTTCACGAGGTAGAACGAGCGGGTGCCCGCCTCGTTGAGCCAACTGATGGCTGCGACGTGCTCCGGGCGAGGGTCGGCGACGATCCAGATGGCTGTCTTCGCGCTCATGGCGGTCAGGTACGTGATGAGCTTGCCGAGGTGATCATGGTCGCTCTTTTCGAGCTGGTTCTCGATGACCACCGCGTTGCCGGACTCATCCTCCGCCACCAGGTCCACGTTGAACGCACCAGCGCTCGCTTCCCGCTCCGCGTTGGTCAACGTCAGGTCCAGCACCTCGTTGAGGACCTCCAGGTTCTGCTGGAGCCACTGGGTAAAGTCGTAGGCCTCGTGCTTCCAGACCTCTCGGAGCGGTACTCGTTGAAGCTTCCCGATCATGGCGCCTCCTTCGACACGTCGAGCTTGCCGGAGACGGCGGCGCTGATGAGGGCCTGGTCGGTGTTCTGTGCCGTCATCGCGGCGCCTCTTCGTCTCCGCCGGCGAGGTGGCTGGAAAGGAAACCTCCGAGCACTTCCTCTGCACCCGACGCGCCGAACGTCACCGGCAGTTCGTGGATCTCCTCGCTGTTCGTGCGAGCGGCGAGGACGTCGCCCGAATCTCGCCTCCAGATCGACGTTGACGATGACCTCCCAGCGGGAGGTCGACCACTCCAGCCGCGCGAGCCCCTCCGGCGTGGGATACAGGTACGGCGTCGGGAGCCGGAAGCCATCGAGGATCCCCTTCAGGAGCCGGGCGAGCCAGTCGAGCGCCGCCGGATCGTAAGCCGTCCCCTCCCCGTCGAGCCAGCCGGGCGAGAGCCCCTTCAGGGACGCGATCTGCGTCTCGATGGGCGTCGGGCAGCCGGTGGGCTTGCCGCGGGAGACGAGGGTGGCGAACGGGCTCTTGTTCATCACGCCTCCAGCACGGCGGGATCCGTCGGGAGAGCGTAGTCGGGGCACTCGCGGACGTCGAGCTTGCCAGTCACGGCGGCGGTGATGAGGGCCTGGCGGTACTCGCAGAGCTTGTCGATGTGAGCCTCAATCCTGCCGACAAGAGATGCCAGGCGCGCCACCTGCACGTCCACCCATTGCGCAATAATTCTTTGCTCGTCTGGTGGAGGAAACGGCACCACAAGCTCGGCGATCTGCGAAACATTGATGCGCTTGAAGGTCGACCCGATGCAGGCAAGATCGACCTGCGCAATTCCCACCCGGCTATTCAGCACATAGGACAGGTAGAGCTGGTCCTGGGCCGACGATGTAATGAGGACCACGTCCTGCCCCATGCAGAACGGCTGGTCGGTGTCGACGTAAGCCGCGGCGCCCAGCGACGCGTTTCTGCTGTAGATGATGTCACCCCGCCTCGGCATCCGCCCACCGGACGTCATCTCCACGTAGTCGTCACGGCCAACACGCCGTGTCACCACACCAAGGTCCAGGCGCCCTGGCTTGACCTCCGTCGTGCTCACGAGGGCGAAGCCATCATCGACGTAGTTGGGCGTCCGATGTTTACAATCCACGATGCGCCATCGACGCCGAAGCTCTCCAAACTGCCAGTGCGCGGGGATCTGCCCCATCCACACGATGCCGGAATCCTTCATGGGGACGTTCGGATGAAGACCTTTCGTCACCGCTCGCACGATAAGCGCCTGCTGCTTCTCTTGAAGCAGTTCAATGAGGCGCTCCTTCTTGGCGATGAGGGCGTCGATGGCAGCAGTCTTGCGATCAAGAAACGCAGCGATCTGGATCTGCTGCTCGCGATCTGGATAGACGAAGATGCACTCGGCCAGGGTCTCGCGGTTGATCTTTGGCATCGCAACCCGATCAGCTTTGAGCAGCGCGTACTGCGAAAAACCCTCGCTCAACATTGAATAGAAGAGGAAGCGGCCAGCAACGTGACTCGTCGGCTGCACGGGGTACATGTCCGCGCTGCAGAGCCCCTTGAAAGGGGCAACGATTACTTTCCGGAGAGCTGGGCGAATCTTGCTATAAACAAGCTCGCCTGCCTCAACGAGATATTTGCCGCTTTCGGCACCTTGCTCGTCCGCAGATTCGATCCCAAGCAACCGGCCAGTTCCGCTCTCGATGTGGTTGGGCGCAAAGAGCGGCAGATCTTTATATTGGCCGGCTTCCGGGTCGACTTGTCCGTTTCTAACCGTGGCAAGGTGCTTGAACCTTGCCACGGTCCAGTCGTTCGGAACATCTCCGTACCAGAACGACGCGTGCTCACGGAGCGCGATGCTGCCAAGGGTCATCGGAGCACCTCACCCAGCATTCCCTGGATTTCCGCCTCAAGCTGTCGGATGTCGCTCTCGATCTCCGCAAGCGGCCGCAGCGGCTTGTACTTGTAGAAATGCCGCGTGAACGGGATCTCGTACCCCACCTTCGTCTTACTCTCGTCGATCCACGCATCCGGCACGTGCGGCCTCACCTCCCGCTCGAAGTAAGCGTGGATGTCCTCCTTCAGCGGAACGTTCTCATTGTCCCTCAGCTCGGCATCAGGCTCGGGCCGCCCCTTGCTGTCCGTGCAAATCTCCGCCGTCTCGTCGCGCTCCGAGAGCGCCGACATAATCGCCTTGAGCACCGGCGTCGGCACGTCGACCTTCCACATGAGGAACGAGGCCCGGAGCCTGTCCTCGAACGCGTCGCGACTCTTGAGCACCTCGTTCGGATCCATCCTGCGGAGCGCCGCCACAATCTCCTCTTGCAGCTTACGCCCGCGCTTCACCTCTTGCTCGCCTTCGGCGCCCTTCTTCTTCGACCTCGCCAGCCCCGCGAACGCGCTCTCCTCCATCAGCCGCTCAATCCGCTCGGGGGACGCCTGGAAGTTGAGCCGCAGCGGGCGCTCGACCGTGATGCGCCGGTAGCCGAAGTCCTCGTTGTCGAACACCTTCGAGATCTCGCTCACCTGGAACGTCCCGTAGGCCTCGGCGAGGGTCGCGATGTGGCCCTTGCCCAGCTCGTTCCGCTTGTTGCCGAGCGACTTGCGCATCTTCTGGAACAGATCCACGCCGTTGACGAGCTGGACCTTGCCCTTGCGCACCTCGGGCTTCCGGTTGGTGACGATCCAGAGGTAGGTCGAGATCCCGGTGTTGTAGAAGAGCTGGTCGGGCAGCGCGACGATCGCCTCCAGCCAGTCGTTCTCGATGATCCACCGCCGGATCTCGCTCTCCCCGGACCCGGCGTCGCCCGTGAAGAGCGGCGAGCCGTTGAAGACGATGGCGAGCCGGCTCCGCCCTCGCCCGTCCTGGGGTCGACGGGCTTCATCTTGGAGATCATGTGCAGCAGGAACAGCATCGACCCGTCGTTGATCCGCGGCAGCCCCGGCCCGAAGCGCCCGGCGAAGCCACGGGTCTCGTGCTCGTCCTCGACCTCCTTCTGGACCTTCTTCCACTCCACGCCGAACGGCGGGTTGGAGAGCATGTAGTCGAACTTGCCGTCCGGGTGCCCGTCCTCCGAGAACGAGTTGCCGCGCACGATGTTCTCGGGGTTCTGCCCCTTGATCATCATGTCGCTCTTGCAGATCGCGTACGACTCCGCGTTCAGCTCCTGGCCGAACACCTTCAGCTCGGCGTCCGGGTTCAGCTCGCGCAGGTACTCCTCGGCGACGGAGAGCATCCCGCCCGTGCCCGACGCCGGGTCGTACAGGGTGCGGACGATGCCCTTCCTGGTCAGCGTCTCCTCGTCCTCGATGAAGAGGAGGTTCACCATCAGCCGGATGACCTCGCGCGGCGTGAAGTGCTCGCCGGCGGTCTCGTTCGAGGCCTCCGCGAACCTCCGGATCAGCTCCTCGAAGATGGACCCCATGACGTGGTTGGACACCTTGTCGGGGTGCAGGTCCACGTCGGCGAAGCGGGAGAGTACCTGGAAGAGCAGGTTCGACTCGTCCAGCTTGGCGATGTGGTCGGAGAGCTTGAACTGCTCGATGACGTCCCGCGCGTTGGCCGAGAAGCCCTTGATGTACGCGGTCAGGTTCGCCGCGATGTGGTTGGGGTCGCCCTTGAGCTTCTCGAAGTCGAGCTTGCTCACGTTGTAGAAAGGCACGCCGGTCAGGCGGACCAGCATCTTCTCGATGGTGCCCTCGGGGTGCTTCGCCTTCTTGAGCTCATCGTGCTTGGCCAGGACCTTCGCCTTGCTCCGGTCGAGCACGCAGTCGAGGCGCCGGAGGACGGTGAGCGGGAGGATGACCTTGCCGTAGTCGGCCTGCTTGTAGTCCCCGCGCAGGAGGTCGGCGACGGACCAGAGGAACGAGGTGACCTCCGAGAAGCCGCCGAAGCTTCGCGGCGAAGGCGGCGGCGCGCTCTCCCTCGCGGAGGGTCGAGCCGGCCGGGTCTCCTTCGTCGGGCGTGCCATCGGCGGGAGCCTACGACGCGGCCGGCGCGTGCATCAAGGCCGCGCGCCGAGGGCCGTGGCAGATGGCCCCCCTTTCTCCCGCCTCGGTCAACGGCGCGCACGGCGTGCCCTCACGTTCCGCCGGACGCCCTCCTCCATCTCCTCCACGCTTCGCGGCCGAGGCTCCAGCTCGGCGAACATCGCCCGGTAGAGATCCTCGAACGTGTAGCGGCCGGCGCGCCGGACGGTGATGCGCCCACCCTCGGCGTCCCACTCGAGCACGGAGCCGGGCACGAGCGCGAGGCGCCTTCGAACCTCGGCGGGCACCGAAATCCGCCCCTGGGCCGTGAGCCTCGATCGCGCGATCTTCATGCGGCATGCTACCGCGGGCCTGGCTCTCGCGGGCTGATCCTCACCCCGCCGTGGGCTATGCTCCGCACGTGCAGCGCGCCCCGACCACCTGGGTGATCGACCCCGACGACCCGCGTGCTCCCCCACAGGAGATCTGGGACCGCATGAGCCCGGACGAGCGGCAGCGCGTGCTTGACGCGCTCCCGTCCGAGCTCGACGCCTCAGAGGCGAGCCCCCCCGAGGGCGACCACCACTACGAGGCGAAGAAGTCCGCGAGGGAGGTGCTCCGCAGCTTCTTCCAACACATAGGCCGGCGCGTGTACGTCGCCGCCGAGCTGCCGGTCTACTACCCGGGCGAGCGCATGTTCGCGCCCGACATCTTCGCCGTGCTCGACGTCGAGAATCAGGCCGCGCGACTCATGGTCGCCGAGCGCCGAGGGCAAGGGCCTCGACCTGGCGCTCGAGATCGTCTGGTCCGGCAAGGCGAAGAAGGATGCGGAAGAACAACGTCACCCGGTACGCCGCCCTCGGCATCACCGAGTACTTCGTCTTCGATCGGCGCCACCTCCGGCTTCGGGGGTACCGCTTGCCACCGGGCACGCAGCGCTATCAGCCGCTGGTCCCGCAGGAGGGCCGGCTGACCAGCGCCGTGCTCGGGCTCGAACTCGCCATCGAGGGCGACAAGCTTCGCTTCTACCACGGCCTCGCGGCGCTCCCCGAGTCCGCCGAGCTGATCACGAGGCTCGGGTCGATGCTGGGCGATCTGGAAGCACGGATCGACGAGGCCACCCAGCGCGCCGACGAGGCCGAGGCGAAGCTCGCCGAGGCCCTCGCCGAGATCGAGCGCCTCAAGCGAGAGAAAGGCTGAGCCCGAGCCCGATCTCTCGGGCTCGGGCCTGGGCCCGGAGCTGCGTGACTTTTGGCCATGCCGGAGGAGATCGCGTCGGGGGAGGAAGCGCACGCTAGAGGTCGACGACGACCTTGCCCTTCACGTGCCGGCCGGCCTGGAGCTCGACCGCGGTGCGGATCTGCTCGATCGGGAAGCTCGCGGCGATGGGCACCCGGAGTCGGCCGGTCGCAACCAGGTGAGCGAGCTTCTCCAGGGCGCCGGGGGCGGCGTTGGCGCCGTTGGCCGGCGTGATCCCGTCGACCTGGGTAGCGATGGTGGTGATGCGCCTGTCGGGGACGCCGAGCGCCCTTGCGGCGTGCGCCGTCTCCGTTCCATGAAGGTCGATCGCAGCGGTGATACCGCGGGGAGCGAGCGCACGGACCCGGTCCGCCAGGCCGTCGCCGTAGGCGACCGGCTCGGCTCCGAGATCGCGCAGGAAATCGGCCGACGTCGCCGAGCCCGTCCCGATCACGCGCGCCCCTGCGATGCGGGCCAACTGGACGGCGAACACCCCGACTCCGCCCGCCGCGCCGCCGATCAGCACGGTGTCGTCCGGCCCGGGCTCGACCACGGCCAGGGCGGCGTATGCCGTGCGCCCGGCAATCGTGAGGGTGGCGGCGGTGCGGTCGTCGACGCCGTCGGGGGTGTGATGGGCCTCGTTCGCCGCGGTGCTCCCGATCGCGTCGACCACCACGAAGTCGGCGACCGCGCGGGACAGGGCGCCGCCGAACACCCGGTCGCCGGGTGCGAAGCCGGTCACCCCGTCACCAACCTGGTCGACGACTCCCGCGTAGTCGGTCCCGAACCCGATCGGCAGGCTGAAGCCGAACCGGGCCGCGGTGTCCGCATCCGCGGTCATGAACCAGTCCATCGGGTTCAGCCCGGCCGCGGTGACCCGGACACGGACCTGTCCCGGTCCGGCCTGCGGAGCGGGAACCTCCCGGACGCACAGGACTTCGGGGCCGCCGAACGAATCGAGCCGGACCGCCCGGCTCCTGATCTTCGGCAGTCGATCGCTCAGCTCCTGCATGCTCGCCTGTCTCCTCTCGTCGTCAGAGCCCGACCACGTCGACGGGCTTGTCGCTATCCATCTTGCTCCCGTCGCCGAGCTGCCCCGCGTACCCTTGCCCCCAGCACTTCACGCCGCCCCCCCAGCACATCACCGCGCCTCCATCAATCAGGGCGCAGACGTTGCCGCCGCCCGCAGCGACGGCGAGCGCGGGGCCCGGGAGGCCCATCACGTCCACGGGCGTCGATCGGTCCGTCGTCGTCCCGTCGCCGATCTGCCCGTAGCCGTTGGAGCCCCAGCACTTCACGCCGCCTGCCACGAGCAACGCGCACGTGGTGCTTCCGCCCGCGGAGATGGCGACGACGCCGCTCGAGAGGCCCACCACGTCGACGGGCGTGGTGCTGTGCACGGCCGCCGACCCGTCCGGGAGCACCCCGGACCTCCCGTCGCCGAGCTGCCCGTACTGGCCGAGGCCCCAGCACTTCACGCCGCCGCCGCGGGTGAGGGCGCACGTGTGCCAGGCCCCCGTGGAGACGGCGACGACGCCGCTCGAGAGGCCGATCACGTCGACCGGCGTACCGCCGCTGTCCTTCGTCGTCCCGTCCCCGAGCTGCCCGTAGCTGTCATCGCCCCAGCACTTCACCCCACCCGCCTTCGTCACGGCGCACGTTTGCACGGTGCCCGCCGAGAGCGTCACCGGCTGGACGCCGAGGGTGACATCACCCCCCCCTCCGCAGCCCACGCTCGCGAGACCCAGGCACGCGGCCGACACCAGGGCGGCCGCCTGCGCCACGCCACGCCGTCCCTCGCCCCGCCGCTTCCGCTCCGATTGGCCCACCGTGCTCGCCTCCGTCGCGTCCCTCGGCGAAGTCTCGCACACTCAGCGAGCGCGATCCTGACACAACGCGCGATAGAACCCCGGGCGTGAAGCCCGGGGTTCTATACGTTGAACGAGGGCTCCCGCGCCGGCCCGAGCTGCGGCGACGTGGTGAAGAACCGCTCGCGCTGGTCCTCGGCGAGCAGCTCGGCGGCGGGCCGGCCGTGGATTTGCGTCCCCACGATCATCAGGGTCCGCTCGACCTTCTCGATCGGGTTCTGGTTGGCCTGGATCACGGTGTCGAGGAGCGTCCGGTCGAAGCAGTGCGTCGCGGCGATCACGACGTGGAGGCTCGCGTCCTCGATCGACAGGGCGCCCGACTTCGACAGCGCGTCCAGGAGGTCGAACGCCTTGTTCTTCTCGTCCTTCTGCTCCTTGGCCAGGAGCGTCGTCGAGGTGGTCGCGCCGAGGAGCCCCTTGGGCGCGGTGCGGGTCCACACGTCACCCGGGTTGAGGATGGTCGCCCGCACCGCCCCGTCCTCGTCGAGCGCCTCGAGCTTGCGGTCCAGCGCGGCGGGGATCCGCGTGTAGTCGATCCCCTCGCCGTCCGCGGTGCCGGGCGGCGCTTCGTGACGGTGGAGCGGCTGATCGCGAGGCGCGGGGGCCGCCGCACCTGCCGGCGGAGGAGTCGGCGGCGCGGCCGGCGCAGGCGGAGCGCTGGCCGGGAACGGCGCCTGCGATGGCGGGGCGAGCGCCGGCGCCGCGGACCGAGGCGCGCCGAACGAGGCGCTTCCGGTCAGCCCGCCGACCATCATCGCGCCCTTGGCGCGCTCCGGGGATCGTCGCGCCGGCCCGGCGGGCGCCTCGGCCATGGGCGGCGGCCCGAACGTCTCGAGCGTGCGGTTCATCTCCGCCTGCCGCAGCGCCTCCCGCTCGCGCTCCTCCTCGATCTCCCGCTGCTTCGACAGCGCGATCATCTCCTGCATCTTCCCGACGTAGGTGCGCACCCGCGCGAGCTTCTCCTCGACGGGGGCCTCGGCGGGCCCATCGTAGGAGAGCAGATCGCTCGGGATCTGGTACTCGATGAAGAGGCTCAGGAGATCCTGGGTCAGCCGGATCTCCTTGGTCAGGGCGTCGGACGGGAGCTGGAGGAGCTTCTCCAGCGCGGGCTTGATCTGGATCACGCAGACGCCGAAGAGGGTGCTCTCGAGCTGCATGCCGCGGAAGGCGCGCGCGAAGCGCTGCTGCTCCGGGGAGAGGGAGGCGATCGCGTCGCGAAACTCCTTCGGCGTGGGGATCTGCTCGAGGAGGAGGGGGATCCTCACGAGATCCTTGTTCTGCACGATGACGCCGAAGCGCGGCTCGAAGGTGTCCGCCGACGCGATGCGCCCGATCAGGACGATGTAGCTGCTGAACTGCCGCGCCCGCGCCACGAGGCTCAGCGACGGAGCCGGCTGCCCGGAGAACTGGTGCGCGATCCAGGCGTGCAGGTAGCGATCGCCCCGGAAGGAGACGCGCGTGGAGGCGTCGAGGGGGAAGCTCATGGGCCGCTCGGCCACGCTCGCGGCGACGGTGGTCGAGATGGCGTCCGGCGCGGCGCCCCCGCGATCGGCCTCGATGGCGAGCACGCCCTCGGGGTCGTGGCCCGGGCGCCGGATCGCGTACGAGAACGGCTTCGGCCGGTAGGGCGGCGCGACGAGCTTCCGGTGGTGGAACTCCATGTAGGCGTTGAAGTCGGCCGGGGTCACCTCCTTGCCGATGGCGGCGACGAGCTGCGACCTCAGCATCCCCTCGATGTAGTCGACCGCGCCGGCGTACGCCCGGCACACCTCCGCCGTGTGCCGCAGGGTCGAGAGGAGGTTCGCCTCGACGACGGTGATCACGGTCCCGTCCTGCGGGAACGACGCCTCGAGCGCGCGGCGCTTCTCGGCGAGGCTCCGCCGCTCCTCGGCGAGGAAGGCGGCGGCGTGCGCCGCGGGCAGCAGGCCCTCGGCCCCCTCGTTGCCCTCGAACAGCGGCAGGACCGGGATGAAGACGTCGTCGACGTCGATCGCCGCGAGATCCCTCGCGTGGTCCTCCTGGACGGGGAAGAGCTTCTGGAAGAAGTAGCCGATCACGCGGTCGCAGAACGCGTACACCTCCTCGAAGGCGTCGCGCGCACCGTCGACGTCCCGGTTGCGGCGCGGCGTGTGGCAGTCCTCGTGCGTGCGGTCGATCGCGAACGACGCGCGGCCCTCCGGGTCGAGGTGCGCGAAGAGCCACGTCACGTTCAGGTCCACGGGCGGCCGGACGACCGTGCGCGGCCTCGGGGTCGTCTTCGCGGCCGTCTTGACCGTGACGCTCCCCCGGCGCGCGCGCAACGTGAGGGCCTGATCCGTCGCGGTGCCCTGGAAGGCGAGGATCTCGTACTCGAAGTCGAAGCCCCAGAAGTACTCCTTCACCGTGGTGACGATCTTCTCGGTCCGCTTGATCTTGCCGTCCGGGAGCCCGGTCACCTCGGTCACGTGCTGGTGCGGCGACTCTTCCTGCCGCGACTCCTCGCGGAGGAAGCCGCAGTCCTCGTGCGCCGTGAGCCGGATCGTGACGCTGCGCGTCTGCGCCCACTCCCGCATCGTCGCCAGGTGCGAGGCCGTCATCCCGACGGCCTCCAGGCACTGGAGCAGCGAGGCCGCGGCCACGCGGGTCAGCACCTCGGCGAGCAGGTACTTGTCGTCGTAGCGGTGCGGGACGTCCGCCGCCCACTGTGGGTTCTTGGTGTTGTCGAGGACGGCGCGGATCCGCCGCAACGCCGCGTCGACCTTGGCCTCCAGCTCGTGCTCGCGGTAGCTCTCCATGGCAGACGCGTTCTACACGAGCCTCGCCGCGGGCGGGTGTGGAGGCGTCCGGGGCGCCATGTCAGCCGGCATGGAAGCGGGGCGGCCCCCGGGGGCTCAAGGAGCTGTCCGGAATTGAACCGCCAAGACGCCAAAAAGCAAAGAAGAAATCATCTTGTTGGCTTCTTGGCGTCTTGGCGCCTTGGCGGTTCAATCTCTTTTTCAGGGCATCCGGAGGCCCTTCGTGTAGTCGATGGAGAGGAAGGTGTTCGAGGGGAGGCTCTTGCCGTCGAACGTCATCTTCTTCCCGTCGGGCCAGCGCACCTCCATGGTGAAGTTGCAGCCGAGGTTCCCGAGCCCGAAGTGCAGGGCGCGCGTGTCGGCCGAGGTGTACGTGCCGCGGCTCGACTTGAGCTCGCGCATCACGGTCCACGACGGGAAGCGCAGGGTGACCCGCGCCCCGATGGCGTCGCGGTTCACCGCCTTTCCGTCGCCGGTGAGGCGCACCGCGAGCCAGGTGTTCTTCTGCCCGATGGTGTTCTCGAACAGGTAGTTCGCGCGCCCGCCCCCGTGGTCGCGCCCTCCGACCAAGAGGTCGAGATCCCCGTCGTTGTCGATGTCGCTCCACGCGAGGTTCTGGCCCGCCTTCATCCGGGGGATCGCGGCGCCCGCGTCGGCGCCCGAGGTGTCGTTGATGCCGCTCTCGAGCCCCATGCTGGTGAACTTGCCGTCCGCCTCCTGGTGGAACAGGCCGAGCCAGGCGAGCTGCTGGGGCGTCGTGTAGTTGGGCTCGTACTTGTTGTCCCTCGTGATCGCGTAGTCCAGCCGGCCGTCGTTGTCGAAGTCGGCGAGGCCGGTGTCGATGTCGCCCTCGTTGAACGGCAGGCCGCGGGCGAGGAACTCGTTCTTGAACGCGAAGCCGGACGCCGCGCCCTGGTTGATGAGCACCTGCGTCGGGTCGGACCACTTGCGGCTGTAGTCGGAGTCGACAGGGTGGCTGATGGTCGCGAGGAGGATGTCGTCGACCCCGTCGCCGTCGATGTCGTCGCAGTCGATGCCGAAGCCGTTCGATCCGTCGTACGTCGACTCCTTCTTCCCGGGCTCGGCCAGGGTCCCGTGCCCGGTGGAAGCGAGCCAGTAGTTGCCGGTGGCCTGCGCGGCGAAGTTGCGCGCGTCGGCGACGTTGGTGAAGTTCCCGTGGCCGTCGTTCTCCCACAGGATCTTGTGGCCGAGCCCCTCGCTCACGCCGTACGTGGAGACGAAGATGTCCTGATCGCCGTCGTTGTCGTAGTCGCACACCACGACGCCGTTGTGCGGCTGGCTGGGGTTGCCGGGGAGCGCCTTCGCCGTGACCTCTTTGAACGTGCCGTCGCCGTTGCCGAAGAAGATCTGGTCGGGCGCGATGTACGAGGTCTGGCCGTTGGCGATGTAGAGGTCGAGCTTCCCATCCCCGTTGAAGTCCGCGAAGCTCGCGCTGCCCGCGACCACGTTGCCCGGGATGCCCTCCACGCCGGAGCTTCTGCTTGACCGTGAAGTGGCCCTGGCCGTCGTTCAGCAGGAGGACGTTGGCGTAGCCGTCGAGGGGGATGTCGAGGCCCGCGAAGATGTCCTCGTCGCCGTCGTTGTCGACGTCGCCGAACAGGAAGAACGCCGCCTGGATGTTGCGAAGGCCGGACTCGTCGCTGAAATTGGTGAACGTGCCGTCCTTGTTGTTGATGAAGACGAGGTGCTCGAACGGGACACCGGCCTCGGGGTTCGGGAAGAGGCTGTGCATCACGATGTCGTCGTAGCCGTCGCCGTTGATGTCCGCGAACGCGAGCCGGCTGTGGTCGTTGATGGGGATCGGCATCGGCGGGTCGACGACGAAGTTCTGGTCCTGGATGCCGCTCTTCACGCTGATGTCCGTGAAGAAGTCGCTGGTCGGGACGACGAGCGGCGCCGTCTTGCAGAGGCCGGTCCCCCCACCCCCGGCGCCCCCCGCGCCGCCGCGGCCTGCGTCGGGCTCGTGGCCGGTTGCGCTGGTCGACATGACCGAGGCGTGGTTGCCGCAAGCGAGCGGGGCGAGCGCGCCGAGCACGAGGCCGGCGAGACGGATCGAAGGGTGCACGTGCGGCGGTCCTTTCCTGGGCGACGAGCGGGCCTGGCGGTGAGCGGCACCGACCGCGCTGGCACCACGACGGGCGGTGGGACTATGCTTCGGCATGCACGATACCAAGCTTACGAAGCACTTTCATGCAGCTCTTCTCCTGGCGCTCGCCCTCCCGGCAGGCTGCGGGGGCAACGTCGGCACGGACGGCAACACGGGGGGCAGCACGAGCAGCACCACGAGCAGCGGCACGGGCGGCCCGTTCCACCCGCCCGCCTCGTGCAAGCTCACGCCCTCGAAGCCCGGCCCGTGCGGCGGCTGGGCCTTCACGTTCACCGGCGACCCATCCACGTGCGTCGGCTTCGCGAGCGCCGGCACGCCCGACGAGTGCTTCGCGGCCTGCGGCACCGACGCCGCCGGCAGCGCCGCGGACAGCTGCGCCGTGGCTCCCGCGGGCACGGCGGGCGAGTCCATTCTCGCCTGCAGCTCGACGGGTTCGACCGGCTGCTTCCCGCCCGGCAACGGCGGGCGCCGGCCGGAGTACTTCGCGTCGATCGGGTTCGGCCACACGCCTCCGGGGCGGGAGGTGGGGACGCACTTCGCCCGCGTCGCGTGCATGGAGGCAGGCAGCGTGGAGGCCTTCCGTACGCTGCGCGCCGAGCTCGCCGCCCACGGCGCGCCCAGGAGGCTGCTCCGCGCGGCGTCGCGCGCGGTGCGCGACGAGATGCGCCACGTGCGGCAGACGGCGTCGCTCGCGCGCAGGTTCGGGGAGGCGCCGATCGCGCCGGTCCCTCCGCCGCCGCGCCGCGCGCGCTCGCTCCCGGCCATCGCCCGGGAGAACGCGCTCGAGGGTTGCGTGCGAGAGACCTTCTCGGCGCTCGAGTGCGCGTGGCAGGCGGCGAGGTCCGACGACCCCGTGGTGCGGGCGACCATGACCCGCATCGCGAAGGACGAGATGCGCCACCTGGAGCTCTCCTGGGCGGTGCACCGCTGGGCGATGTCGCGGCTCGATCGCGCCGGCCGCGAGGCGATCCGGGCGGCGCAGCGCAAGGAGCTCGCGGCGCTCTCGCGCGAGGTCGCGGCCGAGCCCGTCGAGTCCCTCGTCCGCGTCGTCGGCCTCCCGCGGGCGTCTCAGGCGCGGGCGCTCGTCGCCGCGATCGAAGCCGCCTGCTGAGCGGGTCGCGAGCGGGCCATTCAGCGGAGCTCCACCAGCGTGTCGATGTTGCCGCGCGGGCGCGCCCGCCGGCCGGAGCTCGAGCCGGAGCCCTCCCTTGGGGCCCATCGCGGGCCCCCGCACCGCGTAGTCGACGCGCGCGCCCTCGGGGACCACGGGCCGCGTGCGCTGGAGGATCCGCGCGAGGGTGAGGCGCAGCGCGACCGTCGCGAACGACGCGCCGATGCAGGTGCGCGCCCCCACGCCGAAGGGCATGTAGGAATACAGCGGCGGCTCGAGCCCCTTCCACCGCGAGGGGTCGAAGCGCAGCGGCGAGGGATAAATCGCGGGATCGCGGTGGGTCACGATCCGGGCTTAATCCCCCCGGGCCTACGCGGGCCTCCGTGCCGTCGATCCGGAAATGGCATCCGCCGCGTCCTCCCACTAACGTGTCTGGCACTGCGCCGGGCCCCGGCCTGGCCCCCTTCCCGGAGCATCCATGCGCTTCCCGCTTTCGATGACGCTCCTCCTCCTCGCCGGCGGCGCCGCCGCCATGGGCGCCTGCGGGTCCAACGTCGCCCTCGTCGCCGCGTCGACCACCACCGGGGCCGGGGGCACCGGGGGCTCGCCGGGGCTCGGCGGCTCCACGACCACGAGCAGCTTCGCTCCGGGCGCCGGGGGCGGGGTCTCGGTGGCGGTCACCACGGCCGTGGGCGCAGGGGGCGGCTTCCCGGGCACCGGCGGCGGCGTCTCCGCCTCCAGCTCGGTCGCCGTCGGCACGGGCGGGGCGTCCGTGACGACTGCCGCCTCGACCGGGACCGGGGTCATGGAGGCCTGCACCGACCTGATGAGCGTCAACCACCTCGCCGGCGACTCCCTCTACCCCCTCATGGTCCAGTGCGGCTACGCGACCGGGGCCGACGCCGCCGCGGAGACGACGTGCATCGAGCAGGGGACGGGCGTGAGCTCGGCTTGCGCGGGGTGCATCGTCGACGACATGATCTGCAGCTTCCAGGCCTGCAGCAGCGTCTGCGCGGACGACACGAACGGCGCGAGCTGCGAGTCCTGCCGCAACCAGAACTGTGGCGCGGCGTTCGCGAGCTGCAGCGGCTTCCCCTACGGTCCGGGGTCGAAGACCTGCAGCGAGCTGCTCGCGGACGGCACGACCGGGACGGGGTGGCATCCGACGGTCCCGGGGGAAGCCTTCGTCACCGAGACGGGGCTCGCCGTGTACAATAGCCTCCAGACCTGCGCCTGCACGTCGTCCAACCAGGCGATGTTCTGCGGGGACGCCTGCGACGACACGTTCACGCAAGGGCCCCCCGACTTCTGCAACGGCTTCGTGGCGAGCTCGGCGTGCCTCACGTGCCTCCAGACCACGTGCGGCAAGCTGTTCGCGTCCTGCCAGAGCCACTGAGCACGGGCGGACATGGCAAACGCCCCGACCTCGCACCCGCTTCGCAGCCGCCCTACCCTGTCGGGCCGGGCCCCTTCCGGAGGATCCATGCGATCCACGCGCTCGTCGCTCTGCGTCACCTTCGTCTTCCTCGCCGGCGCCACGATCGCCACGGGCGCCTGTGGGCCCAACGTGATCCTCGACGCCGCGTCCACCAGCACCGGGGTCGGGGGCGCCGGTGGCTCGACGGGCCCGGCCTTCGGCGGCTCCACGACCACGAGCAGCTTCGCTCCAGGCGCCGGGGGCGGCGTGTCCGTCGCCGTGACCACGACGGTGGGCACCGGCGGTGGCTTCTCGGGCCCGACCACCGTCACGGTGGGCACCGGCGGTGGGTTCTCCGTCGTGCAGCTCGGTCGCCGTGGGGACCGGCGGCGGATTCTCGGGCGGAGCTCGGTCGCGGTGGGCACCGCGACGTCGACCGGGAGCGGCATGGGCGCCTGCACCGACACGGACGACGGACCCAGCTCCATCACGGTCATCTACCCCGCCATCGTCCAATGCGCCTCCGAGCACCCGGGCGACGTCGGGGCGGAGCTCAAGTGCGTGCAGAACGCGGCCCAGGTGGGCGTGGCCTGCGGGAACTGCCTCGTCGACTACATCCAGTGCAGCCTCCAGGCGTGCCTGAGCGAGTGCTCGAGCAATCCGAACGGCACGAGCTGCGAGTCCTGCCGCAACCAGAATTGCTCGAGCGCCTACACGGCCTGCAGCGGCTTTGCCTATGCCCCGGGGTCGACGACCTGCAACGAGGTGCTCGTCGACGGGGTGAAGGGGACGGGGTGGCAGTCCCATGTCCCCGGGCAGGCCTTCGTCACGGGAAAAGGGTTCTACTGGTACGGCCTGCTCGAGCAGTGCGCCTGCCAGACGTTCGCCCCGTCCGGCTGCGAGACCGCCTGCGACAACGCCTTCTCGAACGGGCCCCCCGACCTCTGCGACGGATACGTGGCGAGCCCGCAGTGCCTGACGTGCCTCGAGAGTACGTGCGGTAACCAGTTCATGAGCTGCACGGCGAACTGACCCTGCGTCGAGCCACCCGGCGCTGATGGCCGCAGATGGTCGCGCCCTCGTCGTCGCTCCGCTCGGCGCCGCATTGCGCCAATGACAGCCCGTGCGCTATGAATTGCCGAGCGCTGGCTGGGCGCAACGCCCCGAGGTGGTCTACGTGTCGCCGAGACAGGAGAAGGCAAGCGCTCCAGCTTTCGACGAAGAAGCGTGCGAGCGCCTGATCGAGGGCGTGAGGTCGATCACTTCGCCGGCATGGCGCGACCTGGTCGCGCTCCTGTGGCCCGAGCTCACGCGGACGCTGCGCGCGAGCCGCTCGATGGTGGCGCTCGCGAAGTCCGAGGACCACGTGCGCAACGCCGCGGTGCTCGTCCTCGACGAGCTCGGCAAGGATGGGTGCCGCGTGGCGAGCCTCTATGGAGGCCGTCCTGCGGGGCGTGTTGGTCGAAAGGCTGGACAGATGAACGAGACTACCCGGAGCACCTGCTCATGATGCTGGCCCCGACGCCCGACTTCGACGGGAGGCTCGCCCTGGCGAAGCAGGAGTGGCGCCTCACCGAGCGGCAGACCGCGGTCCTCCGCCGGCTCGCGCTCGGGGACGCCAACAAGGAGATCGCGGGTCAGCTGCGGATCACCGTGCGAACCGTCGAGCTGCACGTCGGCGACCTGATGAGGCGGGCCAACGTCGAGAGCCGCCTCCGCCTCGTGGCGAAGCTCTGGATGGGTGCATAGCCGGCGACGGCACTGTTGGTTTCCACAGTAGCGAGCGAGGCCCGCGCCTCGCCACCGTGCCGTGCTTTGCCTCGACTCGGTTCATCACCTCGTTCCTCGCCGGCGGGGGCCCGGCGCGGCCCTGGCAAAAGGGGACATGGATTCTCCTCCCGACACGGTACACGCCGCGCGGCCGCCGGGAGAGCGGTCGCGTGTCAGGCGCGCCGGCGGCACGCGGTGAAGACCACCTCGATGGCGGCGTCGAGCACGCCATCGTCCGTCTCCATCCCGCGCCACGCCAGCGAGAGGCGGTTGTCCCTCGCGGACAGCTCCGCGCCCCTCCGCTGGAATCCGAGGACCACCTGCGCCAGTCGCCGGTCGACGAGCGATCGCGCGAGGTCCGGCTCGTTCGAGAGGAGCGTGAACGCGGCGTCGAAGGCCTTGTTCCCGGTGGGCGCCTCCGAGAGGCCGCCGAGCGCACGTAAGAGGGGCCGGCGGAGCCGGGGCGAGAGGCGGCCCCGCCTGCGGACGACCATCACGAAGTCGCTGGAGACGCCGGGCAGCGAGGCCTCCACGGAGGTGAGCGGGCGCGTGGAGCTGTGAACGGTGAGCTCGATGGCGACGCCCTGCACCTCGCCGCGGACGAGCGGCGGGCCGACGTCGGAGGCGACGCCGGACAGCTCGGCGAAGGGCACGAGGAAGAGATCGTGCGCGGCCGCGTAGCCGCGGAAGGCGACCTCCAGCGCGGCGAAGCGGCGACGCGCGCGAGCCTCCGAGAGCGCATGGCCGGCCCAGACTGCGGCGGCGCAGAGCGCGGCGAAGAGCGCGGGGAGGAGCGAGCCCACCATCGCTCCCCTGGTATACGGGGTGGTGGGGCACCGGGCGAGTCGGCCCGGTCCAGGCGTGTTGGGGTGAGGAGAGGCCCGAGGAGCGGCGTGAGGGCCGCCCGTCAGGAGACGCGCTCGAACAGCCCGGCGGCGCCCATTCCGCCTCCGATGCACATCGTGACCACGGCGTAACGTCCACCGCGGCGCGCCAGCTCGTGGAGCGCCGTCGCCGTCAGCTTGGCCCCCGTGCAGCCGAGGGGGTGGCCGAGCGCGATGGCGCCGCCGTTCACGTTGAGCCTGTCCTCCGGCAGCTCGAGCGTGCGCTGAACGTAGACGGCCTGGCTGGCGAACGCCTCGTTCACCTCGAAGAGGTCGATGTCCTTGACCGAGAGGCCCGTCCTGGCGAGCAGCTTCCTCACCGCCGGGATGGGGCCGATGCCCATGATGGCCGGGTCAACGCCGACCGTCACGAACTGCCGGAAGACGCCGAGCGGCGCGAGCCCGAGGGCCTTGGCCTTGTCGGCGCGCATCAGGAGCGCCGCGGCGGCGCCGTCCGAGAGCGGCGAGCTGTTGCCCGCCGTGACGCTGCCCTTCGTGGAGAACGCCGGCTTGAGGCCGGCGAGGCCCTCGAGGGTCGTGTCCGGGCGGATCATCTCGTCCGCGGCGAACGCGACGGAGACGCGCTCGTCCCCGCGGTAGCGCGTGGCCTGGACAGGGACGACCTCGCGCGCGAAGCGGCCCGCGGCCTGGGCGGCCGCCGCCTTCTTCTGGCTCGCGAGGGCGAAGGCGTCCTGATCCGCGCGCGGGATGGAAAAGCGCGTCGCCACGTTCTCGGCGGTGGTGCCCATCGGCGTGTACACGCTGGCCACCCGGCGCATCGCCTCCGGCGAGAGCGAGGGCTTGTTCCCGCTCATCGGCACCATCGTCATCGACTCGACGCCGCCCGCGATCACCACGTCGGCGGAGCCCGTCGCGATGGCGCCGGCGGCGAGGGCGATGGCCTGCAGACCGCTCGAGCAGAAGCGGTTGACGGTCATCGCGCTCGTCGCCTCGGGCAGCCCGCCGAGGAGGCCGGCGACGCGCGCGACGTTGAGCCCCTGCTCGCCCTCGGGCATCGCGCAGCCGAGGACGAGGTCCTCGACGTCCTCCGGCTTCACCTGCGGGACGCGGGCGAGGAGACCCGCGATCACCTGGCCCGCGAGCTCGTCCGGCCGGGTCTCGGCCAGCGTGCCCTTGTGCGCCCGGCCGACGGCCGAGCGAACCGCATCCACGATCACGACATCCATGGGCCGTCTCCTAGTTCCGCAGGGGCTTGTTGTTCATCAGCATGTACTGCATGCGCTCGAGGCTCTTGGGCTCGCAGGCGAGCCGGACGAAGGCCTCGCGCTCGTTGGCGAGCATCTCGGCCTCGGTCACCTCGCGCGAGGCGCCGCCGACGCCGCCGCAGAGCACGACCGCGAGCTCGCGCGCGATGAGGGCGTCGTGCGCCGAGGCCTGCCCCCCGGCCACGAGCGAGTCGATGCTCATCTGGAGCGTGGCGATGCCGCTCTCGCCCGGGAGCCGGTACGCCCGCGGCAGGGGCGCGTGGTAGCCCGCCTCGCTGAGGCCGATGGCGCGCGCCTTCGCCTCGACGAGCTGCCGCGCCCGGTCGAACGACACGCCGTCCGTCTTGCGGAAGTAGCCGAAGGCCTTGGCCTCGTCGGCGCTCGTCGCCACCCTCGCGAGCGCGATGTTCTGGAAGACCCGGGCCACGTACTCGAAGACGTTCGCGTTGGTCCCGTCGGGCACGCCCTCGAGCGCGCGCCAGAGCATGTTCATGTTGCCCGCGCCGCCGGGGATGAGGCCGACGCCGACCTCGACGAGGCCCGCGTACGTCTCCGCCGCGGCCTGCACCGCGGAGCACGCGAAGCAGAGCTCAAGCCCGCCGCCCAGGGTCATCCCGTAGGGCGCGGCGACGGTGGGCACGGACGCGTACTTGATGCGCTGGAGCGACTCCTGGAGCGTCTTCACGCCCATGCGGAGGTTGTCGGCGTCCTTGTTCGTCCCTGCCATGGCCACCATGAAGAGGTTGGCGCCGACGCAGAAGAACTCGCCCTGGTTGGCGATCACCATGGCGCGGAAATCGTTCTCGGCCTTCTCGATCGCGCGGCCGAGCATGGTGATGACGTCGGCGTCGAGGCTGTTCGCCTTGGTCTTGAAGGTGAGGCCGAGCACGCCGTCGCCGAGGTCCCACGCCTCGGCGCCGTCGTTGGCGAGGACGGGCTTGCCCCCCTTCCGGAGGATCGTGAGCGTCGCGGTGCGCGGGTCCTTCGGGTTGTCGACGTACTTGCCCGCGAGCAGATCGAAGACCTGGCCATCCTTGTAGAACGAGGCCGCGCCGGCCGCGCGCATCGCCTTGATCGACGCGGGCAGCGCGAGGCCGTCCTTCTCCATCCGATCCGCCGTCTCGGCGAAGCCGAGCGCGTCCCACGTCTCGAAGGGCCCGAGCTCCCAGTTGTATCCCCAGCGCATGGCCTCATCGATCGCCACCACGCTGTCCGCGATCTCGCCCACGCGGCGCGCCGCGTACGCGAGCGAGCGGGAGATCACCTTCCACGCGAGCTGCCCGGCCTTGCCCGGGTCGTTCACGAGCTTCTTCACGCGGGCGGCCGGGTCCTCGACCTTCTCGATCCCCTTCACGGCCTTCTCGATCGCCTCGTCCCCGCCCTTGGGCCGGTACTCGAGCGTCCTCGGGTCGAGGGTCTCGAACCCGCCGTCCTTGCCCTTCCGGAAGAATCCGCCCTTCGTCTTGTCGCCGAGGAGCTTGCGCTCCACCATCGCGCGGATGTAGCCCGGCACCTCGAAGACCTTGCGCTCCTCGTCGTGCGTGAGCGCGGCGAAGCAGTTGTCGGCGACGTGCACCAGGGTGTCCACGCCGACGAGGTTGCCGGTGCGGAAGCTGGCGCTCTTCGGGTGACCCATCGCGGGTCCAGTGACGGCGTCGACGTCCTCCGGCGCGAGGCCGTCGGCGAGCATCTGGTGGATGGCGGCCATCATGGCGTGGGTGCCGATGCGGTTGCCGATGAAGTTCGGCGTGTCCTTGCCCATCACCACGCCCTTGCCGAGCACGTCCTCCCCGAGCCGCCGCACGCGCGCGAGGACGGCGGGATCCGTATCGGGGCCGGCGACGAGCTCGAGGAGCTTCATGTACCGGACAGGGTTGAAGAAGTGCATGACGAGGAAGCGCTTCTTGAAGGCCTCGGAGCGCCCGGCGACCATGTCCGCGATGCGGAGCCCGGAGGTGTTGGAGGCGACGATCGCCTCGGGCGCGATGGCCTCCAGCTTCTCGAAGAGGGCGCGCTTGGGCTCGATCTTCTCGATGATGGCCTCGATGATGAGGTCGCACGAGGCGAGCTTGGCGAGGTCGTCCTCCACGTTGCCGATCTCGACGAGCCGCGAGAACGACGGGTGGAAGAAGGCGGCCGGCCGGGCCTTGAGCGCCTTCTCCAGGCCGCCTGCGGCGAAGCGGTCGCGCGCGGCGCGGGGCGCCTTGGCGGGCTCGGCGAGGTCGGGAGGGACGATGTCGAGGAGGAGCGCCTGGACGCCGGCGTTGGCGAGGTGGGCGGCGATGCCGCTCCCCATGATGCCGGCGCCGATGACGCCGACGCGTCGGATGGGCTTGTGCATGCGGGACCTCTCGGGTTGAGAAGGGGCGCGAATGGTGTTTCGCGGCTGGCCCGTGCTGCAAGCCAGCCTCGCGCGATTGTGTAGTCCACTATATAGGGACGCGCGAGCCCGAACCCAAGCCCTGAGGGGGCCCGCCCGGCGGGCCCGGGGCTTGGGGCCCCATCGTGAAAAGATCCGCCTACCGGAGGAGCTGCTCGAAGAGCGCGAGGTTCTCCCACTCGTCCTTGGCGACCTCGCCGTCGGCCGTGACCACGTTGCGCATCGTGTCGAGGAAGATCTGGCGGTGCTCCTGGGGGATCTGGGTCGGGTCGACCTCCTCCGGCCGCGGCGGCACCTTGAGCCATTCCTTGACCTGCGCCGCGTCGTCCTCGCTCAAGTCGAGCTTCTTGACCATCTTGCTGACGAACTTGCGCTCCGAGCCCTTCACCTCGAGGTCCGCCCAGACGAAGGAGCAGACGAACTTCATCAGGCGGAGCCGGTCCTTGGGCGAGAGCTTCTGCATGGGCGCGTTATACCAGACCTCGGCACGCGCTTGGCACGTCGACGGCCCGCGGCGGCCCGTGTACGTTTGGGCAGGAACCTTTTATGCGGCCATTCTGGATCGTCCTGGCGTCACTGGGCCTCGGCGTGGCCGCGGCGTTCGGGGGGTGCGGCGACGAGCCGGAGATGCCGACGGGGCCCACGAGCGGCCCGAGCTCGGTGGCGGCCACCGGCTCCGGCGGCGCTGGCGGGGGGAAGGCGGGCACTGGGGGCGCGACGACGGGCACGGGGGGCGCGACGACGGGCACGGGGGGCGCGACGACGGGCACTGGGGGTGCGACGACGGGCACTGGAGGTGCGACGACGGGCACTGGAGGTGCGACGACTACTGGAACCGGAGGGGCTGCGAGCAGCAGCGCCTCGGGGACGAGCGCGAGCACGAGCGCGAGCACGAGTATGAGCAGCGGCTACGGGGGTTCGAGCAGCTCCAGCGCTTCGAGCAGCAGCTCCTACGGCGGGACCGGCGGCGACGCGGGCTGAGGCGGAGGCGAGGGATCCGCCTCAGCCTGCGCTTCGCGCTCCGGCTGGCCGTGCTCGATCACGTCGAGCGCGACGTCCAGCGCTCGCCCCGTCAGGCGGGTCACGAGCCTGATCGTGCCGTGGACGCTGGACACCCCCGCGTCGTGGAGGAAGTGGGCCACCTTCGCCGGAGCGGCGAGCGGAGGCACCTGCTCGAGGATGTCGAAGGGCACGGCCGCCGTCTCCTTCTGGATGCGCTCCACCGCCCGCGAGCCGTGCTGGACCGCGTCCACGACCAGGGCCTTGAGCCCGCGCCAGCGCTCCATCACGACGCCTCCTCGCAGAACGCGCGCACGGCCGCGTACACATCAGGGTGGTGCGCGAGCGTCAGGTGAGCCATCCCGGGCAGGACCCGCACATGCTCCTGGGGAAAGATCGCGCTCCGGTGGTGGGGTTTGGCGGCGCCGGAGGCGCTGTCGAGGGGGACGAGCGCGTCGCCGAAGAGGAGGAGGGCGAGGCGCGGGTCGTCCACGAGCGTACCGGCGATGAGGTGGTGGCGGATGTGGGGGAGGAGCGGCACGGGGTGGCGGCGGTTCTGGAGGAGGGCGTCGGCGTCGGCGCCCTCCCAGTCCTCCCGGCGGAGGTTGGCGTAGCGCAGGTCTTTGATCCCCACGCTCCGCAGGTTGCCGATGTCCGCGATGAGCCGGGTGTACGGGCTCGGGAGGTTGGCCAGGGTCCAGGTGAGGACGTTGCCGAAGCGCTCGAGCGGCGCGCCGAGGTGCGGGGTGCCGATGTAGATGGCGCGCCTGGCGAGGGGAAGCCAGCGGCGAAGGGGATCGGGACGACACGCGGCGACATGGGCGGCGCTGCGGACGACGAGCCCGCCCATGCTGTGGCCGAGGAGGGTGAGCTCCTCGACGGGGACTGGGTACGCCTCGACGAGCCGCTCCAGGAGGGCGTCGAGGGCCTCGCCGTTCTCGGAGATGTGGAGACCGCTGTTGTAGCGGACGTAGAGGGGGGTGTACCCGAGGTCGCGCGCGAGGCGTGCGCCGTAGTCCTCGAAGTCGTGCATGCGCCACACGATCTCGGTGCTCATCAGACCGTGGACGAGGACCACGACGCGGGGTGTGGCGGCAGGGTGGGCGCTCGAGAGGGCCGCGCGCTCCACGGGCAGGAGCCGGCGCTCGTGGACGAGCTGCATCGGGGTGGAGAGGCCGTTGCCGGTCCGCGCGAGGTAGTCGCCGAGGGCGCCGTTGAGCGCGCCGATGACCTGCTCCAGCACGTCGCCCATGCGATGGAGATAGCGCGGGGCGCCCGGGACGTCCATCCGCTGCGCGGACGTCAGCCGCCCAGCGCCGCCCTCATCTCGCCCGGCGCGTCGCTGATCACGCCGGAGACCCCCAGCGCGGCGAGGTCGCGCGCCTCGCCGGGATCGTTCACCGTCCACACGTTCACGAGGAGCCCCCGCGCGCGGAGCGACCGCACCAGCTCCGGCCGCGTGAGCGTGCGCTCCAGGTGCACCGCCGCCGCCGCGAGGGGCAGGGCCAGCCCGGCGTGGAGCAGGTGCCAGCGCGTGCGGTGCACCAGGATCGCGCGCGGGATGCGCGGCGCCAGCGTGGCGAGGCCGGCGAGCACCGCCGGGTCGAACGACGAGGCCAGGATGGGGTGCGCCGGATCCCACCCGTGGAGGAGGCGGGCGGCGGCACGCACGAGGGCGGGGCGGTTCGGGACGTCGTGCTTCAGCTCCACGTTGACGCCCACGCGCCGCTCCCGCGCGAAGGCGAGCGCCTCGGCGAGGGTGGGCACGCGGGCGCGGCCGCCCTGGTGACGGAGCTCGACGCGGGCGAGCTCGGAGAGCGAGAGGTCGGCGGCGGCGCGTGCGTCCTCGCCCTCCGTCACGCGCTCGAGCGTGGGGTCGTGCAGCACCACCGGCTCGCCGGAGCGGCAGAGGCGCACGTCGAGCTCGATGGCCTCGGCCCCGTCGTCCACGGCCGCCTCGAAGGCGGGCAGCGTGTTCTCGACGACCCCGGGGCGGCGCACGCCGCGATGGCCGACGACGATTGGCCGCGACGCATGGACGAAGCCGCGGAGGCCACGGAGGGGCCCATGGCTCGGGGCCGCATGCGGCTCCGCCGCCACGAGCCTCATCGCGCGAGCTCCTCCGCGACGACGCGCGCGGCCTCGCGGGCGCGGGCCTCCGCCGAGAGCGGGAACGAGCAGGCCCCGACCGCGGGGTGCCCGCCGCCGTCGTAGCGCCGGCAGATCGCGGCGATGTCGAACGTGCGCGGGGCCCCGCTCCAGGGGTTGTAGCCGACCGAGAGCTTGTAGTGCTGCTTGTTGCGCGTGAGCATCACCGAGTAGACGCACGCGGGGAAGCGCGCGTACGTCACGAACTTGGCGGCGACGTCGACCGGCGCGTCCGTCAGGTCGACCAGCACCACGCGGCCGAGCACCTGCGCGGCGGCCTCCACGCGCCGCACGAAGGCCTCGCGCGAGGCGCGGATGGGCGCCCAGAGCGCCTGCATGTCGGCGTCGAGGGCCACCTCGCCCGGCGTGCGCTCGAGGAGCTTCGGGACGATGTCGTTGAGGAAAGGCCCGTCGCCGTGGTGCTCGATGACGGCGGCGAGCTGGAGCACGGGCTCGTCGGGCGAGGTCGCCGCCTCGGCGCTGGCGAAGCGCGCCGAGTCGATGACGTCGGCCCAGCCGATCAAGTCGGCCAGCGGGCCCATGTCCACGCCGAAGCGCGCCGCGGAGACGTCGGCGATGAGCTTGGCGCACGACCCGTACGTCGGCTCCCAGAACACCTGGGGCCGGCCTCCCGGCGCCGAGGCGGCGCCGCGGAGCGCGGCGTCCCGCTCCTCCGCCGAGCCGAAGCCGGTGACGTGATGGTCGAAGTACCAGGTGAGCCGTTCGCTCGCCGTGTACCGGAAGTCGAGGATGGCGTTCTCGGCGCCGTCGAGCCAGGCGGAAGGGATCACCTGCATCCCCGGCCCGTAGCCGCACGACTTGTAGCGGAACGAGGGCGGGCCCCCCTCCGCCGGCGCGAGCGCGCGAGAGAGGCGAGTGAAGAGCACGGCGCTCGCCGTGCCGTCGAAGCAGTGGCCGTGGGTGGCGACCAGGATCTCCCGGGCCTTCATGGCGCGAAGGGGTAGCACGGCCCGCTCCGGGCGCGCGTGAGATCGTCGCGCCCCGCGCGGCGCCGGCGCCCCCTGCCTCCGCCCCGCGGGCGGCCTCAGCCTCGAAGCCTGCGCTCGGACGGCCGTGCTACACCGGGGCCCCATGCAGTCGGAGCCGCTCCGCGCCCTCGCCATCACCTTCGATTTCGGGCAGACCCTGTGTGAGCTGGACAGCGCGATGCTCGCCGGGCGCCTCGCCGAGCGCGGCGTCACGGTGCGGGCGGAGCGGATCGAGGCCGGGGTGGTGGACGCCTGGCGCGCCTACGACGAGGCGATCGCGGCGGGGCTCGGCGGGCATCCGTGGAAGACGTTCATGCGCTCGCTCCTGGAGGGCGCGGGCGTCGCCGGCCAGAGCGTCGGCGAGCTCTGCGACTGGCTCTGGACGGAGCAGCCGCGGCGGAACCTCTGGCGCCGGCCCATCGCCGGGATGATCGAGCTCGTGCGCGAGATCCGGGCCGCAGGCTCGCCGGTGGGCGTGGTCTCCAACTCCGAGGGGCGCCTCGCCGAGCTCATCGCCGAGGTGGGCTGGGGGGGCGACTTCGACGTCGTGGCCGACTCGGGCCGGCTCGGGATGGAGAAGCCGGAGCCGCCCATCTTCCACTGGGCGGCGGAGCGCCTGGGCGCGCCGACGGGGCGGATGGTGCACGTGGGCGACTCGTGGGGGGCCGACGTCGAGGGCGCGCTCGGGGCGGGGATGCGGGCGGTCTGGTTCCGCGCCCGCACGGCGCGCGCGCTCCCTCCGGGCGTGCGGCGCGCCGACGACGCGGCCGGCGTGCGCGCCGCGATCGATCGCTGGGAAGGGTGAGCCGTTACTCGACGTAGGTGTTCAGCGTGTAGTCCATGCACGTGGTCGCGGCGCCGGTCGAGTACACCTCGACGTAGTACGTAAGCGGGTAGGTGTCCGTGCACTGGGTCGGGCTGGACGTGCCGTTGTTGCTCCACTCCCAGAGCGAGTAGCCCGTGGTCGCCTCGGTGCCGGTGCAGGCGACGAGGCTGCTGGCCGGGCAGTTCGTGTACACGTTCATCGCCACCGGGTTCCCGTTGGTCTGGAGCGAGATGGAGTAGTGCACGCCGCACTTCCCCGCCTCGCTGGGGAAGGTGATCGCGTACCACTGCTGCGCCGTTCCGGGCAGGATGCGCCCCTTCGACGTGTTCGGTGCCGTGACGGGGGTGTCATTGGAGTTGCAGGACCCGGAGGCGCCCAGCGTGCCGCACTCGCAGCCGTCGGCGTACTGGCCGTTCTGGTTGAAGAAGTTTGCGCTGCAGCCCGTGAACGTGCAGTTGCTCGATGTGCAGGAGACGCCCGTCGCGTTGGCGGGCGCGCCGCACGCGTGCCCGCACGTGCCGCAGTTGTTCGCGTTGTTGGTCAGGTTGACCTCGCAGCCGTTCGCGGGGGCTCCGTCGCAGTTGGCGAACCCGGCGGTGCAGCCGGTGACCTGGCAGGTGCCCCCGCTGCACGCCGAGGTGGCGTTCGCGAGGTTGCACTTGTTCGCGCACATGCCGCAGTTGTTCGGATCCGAGCCGAGGACGACGCAGGACCCGCTGCAGTTCGTCTCCCCCGCCTGGCAGCTCACTGCGCAGCTCCCCGCCGAGCACACGTCGCCCGCAGCGCAGACGTTGCCGCAGGATCCGCAGTTCGACGGGTCCGTCTGCGTCGCCGTGCACGTGGTCCCGCACAGCGTCTGGTTCGCGGGGCACTTGCACACGCCCGAGACGCACGCCTGGCCGGCCTGGCACGCGGTCGTGCAGCTCCCGCAGTGCGCGGTGTCCACGTTCTCGTTCACGCACCCCAGGCCGGCGCAGAAGGTCTGCCCGGAGGGGCACTGGCACATGCCGCCGCTGCAGGCCTGACCCGTGCCGCACACGGTGGTGCAGCTCCCGCAGTGCGCCGGGTCGCTGCTCTCGTTCACGCACGTGCCGCCGCAGTTGATCAGCCCGGCCTGACACGTCAGCACGCACGCGCCCGCCGAGCACGCCTGGCCCGCCGGGCACGGCTTGGCGCACCCACCGCAGTTCTGCTCGTCGGTCTGGAGGTTGGTGCAGGTGCCGCTGCAGTTGGTCAGCCCCGTCTGGCAGGTCAGCCCGCACATGCCGCCGGAGCACACCTGGCCGGCCGGACAGACCGTGGTGCACGTGCCGCAGTGCGCGTTGTCGGTCTGCTCGTTCACGCACGTGCCGCTGCAGCTGGTCAGCCCCGTCTGGCACGTCAGCACGCACGCGCCCGCGGCGCACGACTGGCCCGCGGGGCACGGCTTGGCGCACCCGCCGCAGTTCTGCTCGTCGGTCTGGAGGTTGGTGCAGGTGCCGCTGCAGTTGGTGAGCCCGGTCTGGCAGGTCAGCCCGCACTTGCCTCCGGAGCACACCTGGCCGGCCGGGCACGCGTTGGCGCACGTTCCGCAGTTCAGGTTGTCGCTCTGCGTGTTGACGCAGACGCCGCTGCAGTTCGTGTCGCCCATCTGGCACGAGAGGCCGCACTTGCCCGCCGAGCACACGTCGCCCGCGGGGCAGATGGTGCCGCAGGTGCCGCAGTTCTGGTTGTCCGTCTGCGTGTTGGCGCAGGTGCCGCTGCAGTTCGTCAGCCCCGATTGGCAGGTGAGCTGGCACGTCCCGCCCGAGCAGACGTTCCCTGCCGGGCAGGTCTTGCCGCACGCGCCGCAGTTTCCGGTGTCGCTCAGCGTGTTGACGCACACGCCGCTGCAGGCGGTGAGCCCCGACTGGCAGGTCAGGCCGCACATGCCGCTCGAGCAGACGTCGCCCGCGGGGCACGGCATACCGCACGCGCCGCAGTTCAGGTTGTCGTTCTTGAGGTTGACGCACGTCCCGGTGCAGTTCGTGAGGCCCGCCTGGCAGGTGAGCGCGCACGCGCCGTTCGAGCAGACGTCACCCGCCGGGCACGCGTTGTTGCACGAGCCGCAGTTGGCGATGTCGGTCTTGAGGTTGACGCAGGTGCCGTTGCAGCTGGTGAGGCCCTGCTGGCAGGTCAGCCCGCACATGCCGCCGGAGCAGACGTCGCCCGCGGGGCAGACGGTGGTGCACGAGCCACAGTGCGCGTTGTCGGTCTGCTCGTTCACGCACGTGCCGCCGCAGTTGGTCAGCCCGGCCTGGCAGGTCAGCACGCACACGCCCGCCGCGCACGCCTGGCCCGCGGGGCACGGCTTGGCGCACCCGCCGCAGTTCTGCTCGTCGGTCTGGAGGTCGGTGCAGGTGCCGCTGCAGTTGGTGAGCCCCGACTGGCAGGTCAGCCCACACTTGCCCGCGGAGCAGACCTCGCCCGCGGGGCAGACCGTGGTGCACGCGCCGCAGTGCGCGTTGTCGGTCTGCTCGTTCACGCAGGTGCCCCCGCAGTTGGTCAGCCCGGCCTGGCACGACAGCGCGCAGGAGCCCGCGGAGCAGACCTCGCCGGCCGGGCACGCGTTGCCGCACGTGCCGCAGTTTCCGTTGTCCGTCTTCGTGTCGACGCACATGCCGGTGCAGTCGGTGAGCCCGGCCTGGCACGAGAGCGAGCACGTCCCGCTCGAGCACACGTTACCCGCGGGGCAGACGACGCCGCACATGCCGCAGTCGTTCGGATCCGTCTTGAGGTTCGTGCAGACCATGCTGCACTCCGTGAGCCCGGGCTGGCAGCTCACGCCGCACGACCCGCCCGAGCACACCGTCCCCAGGCCGCAGACGTTCCCGCACGAGCCGCAGTTCTGGTTGCTCACCTGGAGGTTGACGCAAGACCCGCCGCAGTTGGTCTCCCCCGCGGCGCAGCTCAGCCCGCACATGCCGCCCGAGCACACGTTGCCGGCCGGGCACACGTTGCCGCACGCGCCGCAGTTCCCGTTGTCGGTCTGGAGGTCGGAGCAGACGCCGCCGCAGTTCGTGAGGCCCATCTGGCACGACAGCGCACACTTGCCGCCCACGCAGACGTCGCCGGTGGGGCAAGCGGTGCCGCACGCGCCGCAGTTCGCGTCGTCGGTGTTGAGGTTGGCGCACACGCCGCCGCAGTTGGTCAGGCCCATCTGGCACGAGAGCGAGCACGTGCCGTTGGAGCAGACGTTGCCGGCGGGGCACGTGGTGCCACAGGCGCCGCAGTTCGCGACGTCCTGCTTCAGGTTCACGCACGTCCCGCCGCAGTTGGTGAGACCCGCCTGGCAAGTGAGCGCGCACGCGCCGTTCGAGCACACGTCGCCCGCCGGGCACGCCATGCTGCACGCGCCGCAGTTGGCGGTGTCGGACTTGAGGTTGACGCACGTGCCGCCGCAGTTCGTGAGGCCCGCCTGGCAGGTCAGCCCGCACATCCCCAGCGAGCAGACGTCGCCCGCGGGGCAGGCATTGCCGCAAGCGCCGCAGTTCTGGTTGCTCACCTGCAGGCTGACGCACGTCCCGCCACAGTTCGTGAGCCCCATCTGGCAGGAGAGCCCGCACATGCCGCCCGAACAGGCGTTGCCCGCGGGGCACGCCATGCCGCAAGCGCCGCAGTTGGCGTTGTCGGTCTGCTCGTTCACGCACGTCCCTGCGCAGTTGGTGAGCCCGGCCTGGCAGGTCAGACCGCACTTCCCGCCCGAGCAAACATCGCCGGCGGGGCACACCGTGCCGCAAGCTCCGCAGTTTGCGTTGTCGGTCTGCTCGTTCACGCACGTCCCTGCGCAGTCGGTGAGCCCGGCCTGGCAGGTCAGACCGCACTTCCCGCCCGAGCAGACCTCGCCGGCGGGGCACACCGTGCCGCAAGCTCCGCAGTTCGCGTTGTCGGTCTGCTCGTTCACGCACGTCCCTGCGCAGTCGGTGAGCCCCATCTGGCAGGTCAGACCGCACTTCCCGCCCGAGCAGATCTCGCCAGCGGGGCACACCGTGCCGCAAGTGCCGCAGTTGGCGTTGTCGGTCTGCTCGTTCACGCAGGTGCCACCGCAGTTCGTGAGCCCGGCCTGGCAGGTCAGACCGCACTTCCCGCCCGAGCAGATCTCGCCGGCGGGGCAGACGGTGCTGCAAGCTCCGCAGTTGGCGTTGTCGGTCTGCTCGTCCACACAGGTGCCACCGCAGTTCGTGAGCCCGGCCTGGCAGGTCAGACCGCACGTCCCGCCCGAGCAGACCTCGCCGGCGAGGCACACCGTGCCGCAAGCTCCGCAATTGCCGTTGTCGGTCTGCTCGTTCACGCAGGTGCCACCGCAATTCGTGAGCCCGGCCTGGCAGGTCAGACCGCACTTCCCACCCGAGCAGACATCGCCGGCGGGGCAGACGGTGCTGCAAGCTCCGCAGTTGGCGTTGTCGGTCTGCTCGTCCACGCAGGTGCCACCGCAATTCGTGAGCCCGGCCTGGCAGGTCAGACCGCACTTCCCGCCCGAGCAGACCTCGCCGGCGGGGCAGACGGTGCCGCAAGCTCCGCAGTTGGCGTTGTCGGCCTGCTCGTTCACGCACGTCCCTGCGCAGTTGGTGAGCCCCGACTGGCAGGAGACGACGCACTTCCCGCCCGCGCAGACGTCACCGGCCGGGCAGGGCGCGCCGCACACGCCGCAGTTCGCGTCGTCGGTCTGGAGGTTGATGCAGTTCCCACCGCAGCTCGTGAGCCCGGCCTGGCAGGACACCGCGCACTTGCCCATCGAGCAGACGTCGCCCGCGGGGCACATCGTGCCGCAAGCTCCGCAGTTGCCGAAGTCGGTCTGCGTGTTCGCGCACGTCCCCGAGCAGTTGGTGAGCCCCATCTGGCACGAGAGGCCGCACGTGCCGCCGCTGCACACGTTGCCCGCGGGGCACGCGGTGCCGCACGCGCCGCAGTTCGCGTTGTCGGTCTGCTGGTTCGACGCAGGTGCCGGTGCAGCTGGTGAGCCCGGCCTGACACGTGAGCGTGCACTTCCCGGCGGAGCAGACGTTGCCCGCGGGGCAGACGGTGCCGCACGCGCCGCAGTTGGCGCCGTCGGTCTGCTCGTTGACGCAGGTGCCGGCGCAGTTGGTGAGCCCGGCCTGGCAGGTCAGCCCGCACGTGCCACCGGAGCAGACCTTGCCCGCAGCGCAGACGGTGCCGCACACGCCGCAGTTCGCGTTGTCGGTCTGCTTGTTCACGCACGTGCCAGCGCAGTCGCTGAGCCCGGCCTGGCAGGTCAGCCCGCACATGCCACCGGAGCAGATGTCTCCAGCGGGGCAGGCGTTGCCGCACGCGCCGCAATTGGCGTTGTCGGTCGTGAGGTTGACGCAGCCGCCGCCGCAGTTGGTGAGCCCCGCCTGGCAGGAGACGACACACTTGCCGCCGTGCAGACGTTGCCCGCGGGGCACTGGACGCCGCACGCGCCGCAGTTCGCGAAGTCGGTCTGCTCGTTCACGCACGTGCCACCGCAGTTGGTGAGCCCTGCCTGGCACGAGAGCCCGCACATACCTCCGGAGCAGACGTTGCCCGCGGGGCAGGCGTTGCCGCACGCGCCGCAGTTCGCGTCGTCGGTCTGCTCGTTCACGCACGTGCCGGTGCAGTTGGTGAGCCCGGCCTGGCAGCCGAGCGTGCACACGCCGCCGCTGCACACATTGCCCGCGGGGCACTGGACACCGCACACCCCGCAGTCGAGGGCGTCGGTCTGCGTGTCGACGCAGGTGCCATTGCACTGCGTGAGGCCCGTCTGGCACGAGAGCGCGCACGTACCCCCCGAACAGACGAAGCCCGCGGGGCAGACGTTGCCGCACGCGCCGCAGTTCGCGTGGTCGGTCTGCGCGTTCGACGCACGTGCCGGCGCAGTTGGTGAGGCCGGCCTGGCACGAGAGGCCGCAGGTGCCGCCCGAGCAGATGTCGCCGGCCGGGCACGACCATGCCGCAGGCGCCGCAGTCGGCGTTGTCGTTCGTCAGGTCGACGCAGCTCCCGCCGCAGTCGGTGAGCCCCGCCTGGCACGACAGCGCGCACGTGCCCATCGAGCAGACGTCGCCCACCGGGCACGCCTTGCCGCACGCGCCGCAGTTGGCGAAGTCGGTCTGCGTGTTGGTGCAGGTGCCGGAGCAGTTGGTGAGGCCGGCCTGGCAGGTGAGCGCGCACGCCCCTCCGAGCACACGTCGCCCGCGGGGCACGCCGTGCCGCAGGCGCCGCAGTTGGCGTTGTCGGTCTCGATGTCGACGCAGGTCCCGCCGCAGTCGGTGAGCCCCACCTGGCACGAGAGCACGCAGGAGCCTCCCGAGCAGACGTTGCCCGCAGGGCACACCATGCCGCACCCGCCGCAGTTCGCGCCGTCGGTCTGCGTGTTGGTGCAGGTCGCGCCGCACTGCGTGAGGCCCATCTGGCACGAGACCGCGCAGCTTCCCGCGGAGCAGACGTAGCCCGCGGGGCACGCGGTGCCGCACGCGCCGCAGTTGCCGTTGTCGGTCTGCGTGTCGACGCAGGTACCCGTGCAGTCGGTGAGCCCCGGCTGGCACGTGAGCCCGCAGGTGCCGCTCGAGCAGATGTCGCCCGCGGGGCACACGTTGCCGCACGCGCCGCAGTTGCCGTTGTCGTTCTCGATGTCGGCGCAGCTCCCGCCGCAGTCCGTCTCTCCCGCCGGGCAGGAGGTCGCGCACTTGCCGGCGGAGCAGACGTTGCCCGCCGGGCACGCCTTGCCGCACGCGCCGCAGTTCGCGCTGTCGTTGTTCGTGAGGACGCAGACACCACCGCACTGCGTGTAGGGGGGCGGGCAAGTCGTGACGCAGCTCCCCGCGCACACCTGCCCTGCCTGGCACGCGTTGCCGCACACGCCGCAGTTGGCGTTGTCGGTCCCGAGGTGGACACAGGTGCCGTTGCAGTTCATCGACCCCGACGCGGGCGTGCAACCGAACACGCAGATCCCGCTGTCACAGGCGTAGCCGGTGGGGCAGGCCATGCCGCAGGCGCCGCAGTTTGCCGGGCTCGGCTCGTGTCCTCGCAGAGGCCGCTGCAGTTGGTGAGCCCCGTCTGGCACGTCGGTGCGCACGTCCCGGCGGAGCAGACCTGGCCCATCGGGCAGGCGGTGCCGCACGCGCCGCAGTTGCTGGGGTCGACCTTCGGATTGGTGCAGGTGCCGTTGCAGTCGAGGAGCCCCGCCTGGCAGGAGAGCGCGCAGGTGCCGTTCGAGCAGACCTCGCCGGCGGGACAGGCGTTGCCGCACTTGCCGCAGTTCTGATTGTCGGAGGTCAGGCTCACGCAGGTGCCGTTGCAGCTCGTCTCTCCGGCCTGGCACGTGAGGGTGCACTTGCCCGCCTGGCACACGTCGCCCGCAGCACAGGCGTTGCCGCACTTGCCGCAGTTCTGGTCGTCGGACGACAGGTCACGCAGGTGCCGCCGCAGTTCGTCTCCCCGGCCTGGCACGAGAGCCCGCACTTTCCCGCCGAGCACACGTTGCCTGCGGGACAGGCGTTGCCGCACTTGCCGCAGTTGGCGTTGTCCGTCGCGGTGTCGACGCATGCGCCGGCGCACACGGCCATCGACGCGCCCTGACACGACGCCGCCCCCCCCGCCCCAGCATCCGGGTGACCGGGGCCCTGGATCTCCACGGCGGACTGGTCGCCGGTGTTGCAGCCTGCGACGAGGAGGATCGCGAAGACCAGCGCCGACGCGATCGTGAGGAGCGCGGGGGACCGTGGCGCGGAGTGGTATGTCGGGTACATCTTGGAAGTCTTCATCGTGGTTCGCCGCTCACTTGAACTGCGTGAGAATGTTGAACTGGACCCGCCGATTCTTGGCCCGGCCGTCGTCCGAGTCGTTCGGAGCGATGGGCTTGTCGGGGCCGTAGCCCTCCGAGACGAGGCGGCCCGGCTCGATCCCCTTGCTGACCAGGTACGCGTACACCGCGGCGGCGCGCCTCTTGGAGAGGTCCACGTTGCTGTCGTGCACGCCCATGTTGTCCGTGTGGCCGGCGATCTCGATGCGCTTGATCTCGGGGTGCGCCCGGAGCGCCGCGCCCACCGCGTCGAGGGCCTGGTAGCTACGGTCTCCCGCGATCTTGTCGCTGTTCAGCTCGAACTTGATCGTCTCGTTGAGGATCACGATCTGATCGGGCCGCACCTCCACCTGCACCGGAGAGACGTCGGGACAGCCGTCCGCGTCCTGGAAGCCGTTGTACGTCTCCGGCTCGTCCGGGCACTTGTCCTTCTCGTTCGGGATGCCGTCGTGATCGCGATCGGGATCGGGGCAGCCGTTGGTGGCCGGGTCCTTCGTGGGGACGCCCGGCTTGTCGGGGCACGCGTCGAGGTGATCGGGGATGCCGTCGCCGTCCGAGTCGCGCTTGGGACAGCCGTAGTACGGGCCGGCGAGGCGGACCACGTTGCCGCCCTCGAGGGGGCACTTGTCCTCGTCGTCGGGGATGCCGTCGCCGTCGCTGTCGGCCGAGGAGCCCGCGCCCTTGGACCTGTCGATGTTGACGGCGACGCCGGCGAGCACGCGGAAGAGCGGCACGCCGAGGCCGTCGTTGAGCCCCGCGCCGCCGCCAAGCGTGATCGTGACCGGCGTCTTCGAGGGCGAGTACTGCGCGGCGAGGTCCACCTCGGCGCCGTTCGTGCCGGCTTCGGTCGTGAAGTTGGTGCTGCCCGTCCCCTCCGCGATCACCCGGAGCTGCTCCGTGATGCGCACCCCCGCGCCGATCCCGGCGCGAAACTCGGGCCCGAGGTGGAGGGTGCCGAGCTCCGTCTCGCTCCGCAGGGCGGCGCCGACGTTGGCCGCGAGGGAGAAGCGCCCGAGCCTCGGCGTCAACGATCGCGCGCAGCACACCCACGGGGGAGGCGTCGCCGACGTAGAGCGTGGGCGCCATCGCGTGGCCGACGGGCGCGCTCACGGACGCGGAGAGCCCCGCGGTCACCGGGCTGTTGGGCTGCCCCAGCACCCGCACCTTCAGCTCCAGGGCCGGGTCCCCGATGGCGAAGCCCGAGATGCCGCCCGGCACGGCGTCGCCGTACCCGGCCGTCGTGGGGTCGGCGTCGACGCCCTGTCCGGACGCGTACACGACCGGAAGGCGGAGGCCAATTTGGAGCCGCGGGACGGGCGTGAGCGAGGCGAGCAGGTTCGCCGTGAAGAGGTTCTTCAGGACGTCGATGTGCTCGACCATCGCGCCCGCGGCGGCGCACGGGCCCGGGAGGCAGTGCAGGAGGCGGAACGGGTCGTACGCGTAGGAGGCGGTGAGGCCGAGCGAGTACGAAAGGTCGCCGTCGGTGCGGGCGGTCTCGACGGAGAGGAAGTTCCGGGGCCCCGGCGCCGGCTCGAAGCGCTCGGCGCTCACCTGCGCGGACGCGCCGCGCGCCGCGCCGAGGAGCGCGAGCGCGGCGAGCCACGGCGCGAGGCGGGCCGGATGTGCGCGATGGGTTGGAGAAGGACGAGGAACCAACGGGGCTCTCCGAGCACCCCCCCACGGGGTAAGGAGCCGTCGGGTGAGCTTTCACAAGACGGGGGCATGGTCCTAGAAAAGCCGACTTCCCGCTCCACTTCAAGTTCGTGGCTCGAACGAGCGCCGTTGTGCGCCGCGGCAAACCGCGTTTGTCATCCTCGTCACACCCTGGTCAGCCACCTGACTCGCGGCGCCGCCGGGGCGCGTCGCCCTCGGCGCTCGGCCCCGGCGGGGCCGCAGGCGCATGGTTTCCTTGGTTAGTTGGGCGGATGCCTCGCCCTCCGATAGGATCCCCTTGGATGTTCCCGGCGGAGCCCCTCCCCGACACCATCGGGTCGTACAAAATCGTTCGGCGCCTCCCCAGCACCGGGGTGGCCGAGGTGTACCTCGGGCGCAACCAGGGGCCGATGGGCTTCGAGCGCGAGTGCGAGCTCAAGCTCATGCCCGACACCTCGGACGGGGACGTCTCGTTCGCCGAGCAGCTCGCGCGCGAGGCCGCCATCTGCGCGAAGATGAACCACCCCGCGGTGGTGCGCGTCTTCGACTTCTTCGAGCACCAGGGCAAGCTTGTCCTGGCGCTCGAGCACGTGGAGGGCACGACGCTCGCCGATCTGTCGCAGCACCTCTACGACAAGCACCAGAAGCTCGGCGACGCGGCGATCTTCTACATCGGCGCGCGCATCGCGGGCGCCCTGGCCGACGCGCACGCCGCCAAGGACGATGCAGGGCAACGCGACGCCGATCGTCCACAGGAACCTGAGCCCCGAGAGCGTGCTCGTCTCCGTGGAGGGGGAGGTGCGGCTCACCGGCTTCGGCGTCGGCAAGATCCTCGGGCGCACGCCGGACACGGCGTTCGGGCGCATCAAGGGCACGCCGGGCTACATGGCGCCCGAGCAGGCGCGCGGCGAGCCCGTCACCACCAAGGCCGACGTCTACGGGCTCGGCCTCCTGCTCTGGTCGCTGTTCGCCGGCCGGCGGCCACCCACCGACGGCACGTGGCCACGCCGCATCTCGGGCGTGCGCAACGACCTGCCCAAGGAGGTCGCCGCGATCGTCGACGCCGCGCTCGATCACTTCCCGGGCACGCGCAAGATCACCGCGCGGGAGATGGAGCAGTGGCTCTCCAAGGCCGCGCCCTCCGGCAAGGGAAAGGCCGAGCTTCGCGATCAGGTGGTGCGCCCTGCGCGCCGATGCCGGCGCCAAGGATGCGGAGCCGCCCCCGCCCTCCTCGCGCCGTCGCATCGCGGCCGCGAGCCCGTACAAGGGCGTGAGCTTCGGCGGCCCGGCAGCGTCCGCGGTCAAGCCCGCTGCTACCAAGCTCGTCGCGCCGGCGCGCACCGCGGCCGTGCCCCGGGTGGGCCCGTCGGCGGCCGCCGCGACCTTGGCGCTCAACCTGCCCCCGGTCACCCCGGCGAATCCGGCGCCGGCCCAGCGCGCGCGCGGCGGCGCCCGTGCGCTTCGGCCCCGCGCCCGACTCACGCCCGCCCCGCCGCCGGTCGCGCCCGCCGCCCCGGCACGAGGTCCTACAGCTCTCGCCGCCGCCCCCTCGGGCCCCCATGGCGACGACGCCTGGCATCGCGCCCACGCTGCTCGCGCCGGTGCTACCCCTCGCGCCCCCTCCCGCGCCCCCTCCCGCCGAGCTGACCCCGGCCCCGAACCCCGCGCCCTCCGGGCAGCCCGCGCCCGCCGTCGTCCGCTTCGGGCCCCCGCCCACGGCCTCCCCTGCGGCACCCGCCATCACGACGGGAGACCCCTCGCAGCCCGTGCCCACCGCCGTCCGCTTCGGCCCTCCGCCCGCGGCGGCCCCCGCACCCACCCCGGCGCCCGTGGCGGCGGCCTCCCTTCCGCCCATCGCCACCCCGCACCCGGGGCCCGTGGCGCAGCCCCTCCGCCGCGCCTCTCCATCCCGGACCCGCCGCCCCGCCGCCCCCCGCTCCCTTCGCTCCTCACCATCGGGCCGGGGCGCCGCTCGCTCTCGACCTTCGGCACCATCATCGTGTCGGCGTTGACGGCGACGGCCGTCGTCAGCCTCGCGCTCTACCTCTTCATCCACCGCGACAAGGGGCCCCAGCGGGGCCAGCGCCTCCGCCAGCGCGGCACCCGCGCCTGCCGCGCCCGGCGGTGCGCCCGGCCGCGCTACCGGCGCCCACCGCGCTCCGCCTCGGCGAGCGCCAACCCCGCCGACCTGCCCTTCGGCTACGGGTATCTCACCATCGTCTCCCCCGCGAAGGCCAACGTCTACGTCTCCGGCAAGCTCGCCGGCCCCGTGAACAAGCCCCTCAAGGTGCGCTGCGGGCGCTTTTTCATCCGCCTCGCCGCGCCGCAGGAGGGAGGAAGTACCCCGAGTGGGTCAGCAAGGGCGAGACGGTGCTGGTCGCCTGCCAGGACAGCACGCGGCTCGAGATGGGCCCGCGTCCGTAGCAGAGACCTCGGCGATCAGCCGCGCGTGCGCCGGCGGGCGGATTCGAGCCTGCCCGCGCTTCGGCTGCATTGCGTTGTCAGGCCGACAAGGCGACCGGGGCATCGAGCACGTCCTCGAGGGACGAAGCGGCGAGCACGCGGGCGGACCAGGCGTCCAGATCGATCCGCCGCCGCCTTCTCGATTCGGGCAACGGCCGCTGCGGGAAGGCGTCTGAACCGCTGGCGAAGCAGGAGGAGCAGCATCTCGCGCTTGCCTTCATTCTTGCCTTCGATCTTGCCCTGGACCTTACCCTCGCGCCTGAGCATCTCCGCCGTCGTCAACATCCTCTCCGCCTCCTCGCGATCGATCTGGCGGACGAGTAGCTCGCGCAATTGGGCCGGCTTGGTCCCGCTCGTCTCCAGAATATACCGCAGAATGCTCGCGAGCACATCCCGAGCCGCCGGCGCTCGCCCGTCCGGCGAGAGCATGCGGATGCGCACCGCGACCGGGTCCCGGCCCGTGCTTCAGCGAGAGAACCACCATCCTGCCGCCGGCCGTCATCCGGCTCCGTGCCCGCAGCTCCGCGTCGGTCTGCACCGCGAGATCGTCCAGCAGGAATCGGAAGCGGGGCACGTGCGGCCCGAACGCGGCGAGAAGCTCTGCGTCCAGCGTCGAGCAACTCCTCGAAGGCGACGGGCGCCGTCCAGCCGCTCGGGCTGTGGTGCACGACGATGGGGAGGATCGCCGGCAGCTTCTTCGTCCGCGGGTGCTGGGCGCGGTGGACTCTTCCATATCGCAACGAGGTAGCAGAGCAGGCGGAACGCCATCCAGGGGTCGACCTTGCTCTGGTGCTCGGCGAGGACGTAGACGAGCACGCGCCGTCTGCCCGCCCGCGCCGAGTAGAACGAGGTCCATGCGCTGCTCGTCGAGGTCCTCGTCGCCGACCGCAATGCCACTCTCCAGGCGCAGGGTCGACCAGGCGATGCGCCGCCCGAGGGGCTCCGGCACCAGGGACCGGAGCAGGCCCCGCGCGTGGCGGAGCTTGGAGAAGGCGGCCTTGAAGAGCGCGTCGTGCGGGGTGGCCGTCATGACGCCCACCGTGCGGTGTTCTCGGCGAGCTGGTGGAAGGGGGCGTGCATGGCGAGGCGACGGGGCGCAGGTTGTGGTGGAGCCGATGCTCACCGGTCGTCCGAACCGTCGCGCTCCCATCAGCACGTCGTGTGCCGAGGTGCGATCGCCGAGATCATCGAGAAAAGTCCGGGCAGCAAGGTGGCGGCGCCAGGGTGGGTGTGGCGACCGCCACCGAGCCGCATCGTCGGGCAGCCGTTTCCCGGGGGTAGACGACGCCTTCTGCCTTACCTTCGCTCGTAAGGCAGGTCGTGGCCACTCCTCCTACGAAAACGAAGAATCATATCGTTCGCGGATCTCCGAGGCCAACCTCGCGGCAGCGGCCTCATCGCCTGCGGCGAGCGCCTTGCGGTACCGCCTCCTGAGCGCAAGCTGAGCCGCCGGCGCTCGCCCGTCCGGCGAGAGCACGCGGACCCGCACCGCGACCTGGTACCGCCCGTCGTCACCGCCGGCCACGCCAGTAGAAGGGTCGTCGCTTCTGATGCCCAATCGCAAGGACGCGAATGTGGTCGGCGCGCGGGGCGTCGCCGCGGCGCACCGAGGGCGCGCTCGCCCCGCAACACGCCTCGAATACGCCCATCGACGCACGACGCGCCGCGCCGACGCCCCCGCGCGCCGGGGCAAAAGGCACGCGGTGCGCGACAGAAGCCTCGCGTGCCACGTCGGAAGCCCTGCGCGGCAGGGAAGACGTCGTACGCGGCAGGACAGGAGCCGTACCTGCCAGATCCGAGACCCTGCGCGGCAGGGCAGAAGCCCTACCGGCCGGATCCGATGTCGTACACGGCAGGGGCAGAAGCCTCCCCTGCCGGATCCGATGTCGTACACGGCAGGACAGACGCCGTACCCGCCGGATCCGACGTCATACACGGCAGGACAGACGCCTCCCCTGCCGGATCCGACGTCGTACACGGCAAGACAGAAGCCTTCCCTGCCGGATGAGGATCCGTGCGCGGCAGGAAAGGCGTCATCCCTGCCGTGCAAGACTTCTGTCGTGCGTCGTACCGTGCGCCTGCCTGCGCGGCGATGGAGAGGAGCGGAAGATGCGACGCCAACGCCGTCTCGCTCCGCTGGAAGCTCCCACTTCCAACGAGCGGCCCCACCCCGCCGTCGCATCGCAGGCGCACCGCACGCGCATCCCCTCGCACACTCGGCTACGCTACCGTCCCATGCCCCTACCTCCCCTCCCCAAACACGAAGCCGACGCGTGGGACCTCCACCCGGCCTTCCAGGCAACCAAGTCGATCCATGGAGTGAGCGCGCGCTCGGGGCGCGTGATGACGGTGGGCGACCAGCGCGGCCGCTTGCAGAAGGGCGCAGTCCAGTGGCAGGGCCAGGATCTGCCCGACGACATCACGGGGCCCGCGTGGCTCGTGGCGCTCGATCCTCTGTCGGAGAAGTACGCCATCTCGACGGACGGGGTGGTCCACATTTTCCTCGGAAAGAAAGCCGGCGATCGCGTCGCGCACGTCCGGCCCGCAAAGGGGGCGCAGGGCGACGGCGACGAGGAGGGGACGGACGAGGACGAGCGTGACGAGGAGGGTGACGAAGAGGCCGTGGAGGTGAACGGGCTCGCGTGGGGCCGGGTGCACGGGCAGCCTGCGCTCTTCGTCGCGTGGAGCAGCGGCAAGGTGGGGATTCTTGTTCCCCGACACGGGCGCGGGTCACGACCTGGAGCTGCCGCCGATGACCGCGCTCGCGTACGACGACACGGGCACCATCGCGATGCTCAGCCTCGAGAACGGGGGCCGAGTCTACGTCACGAAGGACGGCGAGCACTACGAGTACCGCGGGCTCGACTTCACCAAGGAATGGTACGACGCCCTGCCGGACGAGTGGGACTTCCCCATCCACATCGCGGTCGCCGGAAAGGCCGTCGCCTGGTCCTTCGGCTGGCACGGCGCCTTCGTCTCCCGCGACTTCCCGGACAAGCCGTTCGAGAGATGCGAGCCGCTCGCCCACGCCGGCGCCCTGGCCTTCGAGGGCAACGCCGCGAACGCCGCCCTCTTCGGCGCGGTCAGCGCGGAGGGGTGCTCCTCGATCGTGCGCGTCGACGCATCGGGCAAGGCCGTGCGCGTCGGCGACCTGATGGTGGATGGGCAGAAGGCCGTGCCCTTCGACGAGCTCGCGTGGGACGCGTCGCGCAAGTGCCTGTTCGCGGTACACCGGCAGGTGGGGCTCGTCGTCGCCGCGGCGCCGGACGCGAAGCGCGGGAAGCTGCCAGCACCGAGCTGAGCCGGGCATACGCGACTCTCCCGAGGCACCGCCAAGGGCCCGCCTCATTGCAGGGACGGTCACGCTGCCCGAGGCACCCCGTGCCTGTGATACGGCGGCGCGCCGCTCGGCGCGATCCGCGAAGCAGGCAAGGGGGGTCGTGTGCCGACGGCAGGAGGACGTGCGGGCTGGGCGTTGGGGTGCGTGGTCTGTCTCGGGGCGCTCGCGCTCTCCGCGCGGGAGGCGCGCGCGCAGGCGCTGCCGCCGCCGCCGATGCCGCCGCCGCCGGTCACGGAGCTGGAGGAGCCTCCCGTCCAGCCCTACGTCGACCGCGGGATCCTGTTCGGGCCCGGGCAGGCGGGGCTGTCGTTCGGCCTCCGCGCGCGCCCGGACACGACCGACGGCATGGCCGCGGACTTCGCGATGGGCCTCGCGGCCGGCGTCGCCCCGCGCCTCACCATCGACACCTCGCTCGGGACCCTCGAGCTCGGTCCGCACGTCCGCTACCACAGCCCGAACGTGGGGCTCTGGTTGGGCCTCATCGACACTCCGCCCTTCGAGCTCGACGTGACCAACCACTTCGTCATCGACGTCGGCGGAGGGAACGTCTTTTCGCAGAATCGAGCCGGGCGCGGTGGCGATCCTCCGGGCCGAGGACGCGGTGCGCGTCGACGTCGGCGCGTTCTTCCCGGTGCCGCTCGACGGGGTGGGACGGGCCGGCTTCCGCATGCCGATCAGCCTGGCGGCGCAGATCCACCCGGACGTCCACTTCGCCGTGGACTCGGGGGTGACCTACGAGAGCCTCGGGGACGACCTCTCCCGCACGAGCGTCCCGCTCGGGTTCTCGATCGGCGCCACGGCGCCGCTCGGCGCCGGCGGCTACGCGATGATCTCGCCGTCGGTGTCGTGGCCCCGCTTCCTCTCGGTCCGGAGCGACGAGCTCGAGCCCACCGGGCTCGGGCCGATCATCGTGGGCGTGCGGCTCGACATCGTCACGCCGCCTTGACGCTCGCCGAAGGAGGCGTCCCGGACGACGGCCGCACACCTCCGCGCCCTCGGCTCATCGCACCTGGTGATGACCGCGCTCTACCAGCAAAAATACGGGTCGTTCGTCAGCCTGGGCGGGATCGCCAGGTTCAAGAACCAGCTCTTCTTCCGCGCGTGCGTCCAGGCCGTGGCGCCGTCCCGGAGCGATCGCATCCTGGAGATCGGCTGCAACGACGGCGTGCTCCTCCGCCACCTCGCGGACCACGCCGGCGACGTGCGCGGCATCGACGTCAACGAGGAGATGATCGCGACGCTCGACGACGAGCGCATCCAGGCGATGAGCGCCACCGACCTGAGCTTCGCCGACGAGCGCTTCGACAAGGTGTGCGCGTTCGAGGTGCTCGAGCACATCGAGGATCTCTCCGCGGTGTTCCGGGAAGTCCACCGCGTGCTGAGGGTGGGCGGCGCGTTCGTCCTCTCCTTCCCTTTCGAGATCATCCGCGGTCAGGCCGCGTGGCTCGACTCGCTCGCCGTCTACGGAGATCTCCGCCATTCGCGGATGCTCCATATCCACCGCCTCATGCCGGCCAAGATCCGCCGCATCGCCGCGGGGCTCCCCTTCGCCGTCGCCGAGTCCCGCCTGCGGATGGTGCCGGGGCCGTTCTTCTTCATGCGTCTGGAGAAGACGGAGCGGGCGGACGGCGGGAGCACGAGGTTTGGAAGCTCATGACGTCCGTATGGGCTAACATCCGCGGCCGTGTCCACCGAGCCAACTCCCACCGCGGGCGAGGTCGCCCCGCTGCCGCCCCAGAGCTCCAGGTCCCACGCCGCCCCTGAACCGGTCTCCGCCCGCACCCCGGTACCTGGCGTGCCCAGCGTCCCCGGCGTGCCCAGCGGGGCGACCCCGCCGGCTCCGGCCGTGGTGCTGGGGGTCCCGAGCTCCCCCGGCGCCCCCCCTCGTCCTCGACGACGACCCGTCGCACTACCTGAACCGCGAGCTCTCGTGGCTCGAGTTCAACGCGCGCGTCCTCGCCGAGGCGGGCTCGGCCGAGGTGCCGCTCTTCGAGCGCCTCAAGTTCCTGGGCATCTTCTTCTCGAACCTCGACGAGTTCTTCATGGTGCGCGTCGCCGGCCTGCAGGCGCAGACGCAGCGCACCATCATCGAGGTTCCGCCCGACGGGCTCACCCCGCTCGAGCAGCTCCAGGCCATCAGCCAGCGCGTCCACGCGCTCGTCGACAGCGCCTACCGGCTCTGGAACGCCGAGCTCGTGCCCGCGCTCCGGCGCGCAGGCATCGTCATCGTCCGGCCGGAGGAGCTGGCGCCCACCGATCTCGCCCTCCTCGACGAGCGCTTCCGCACCGACATCTTCCCGGTGCTGACGCCGCTCGCGATCGACCCGGGGCACCCGTTCCCCCACCTCCGCAACAAGAGCATCAACCTCGGCATCATGTTCTCCCGCGAGCACGAGGGGCAGGAGCCCGGCTTCGGCGTGCTCCAGGTGCCCTCGATGCTCGGCCGCCTCCTCCGCGTGCGGGTCGACGGCGCGTCGCGCGCCTTCGTGCTCATCGAGGACATGATCGCCCGCCACGTGAAGGAGTTCTTCCCGGCCGCGCGGCTGCGCGGCACCTACGCCTTCCGCGTGACGCGCAACTGGGACCTCGAGATCGACGAGGAGGAGGGGGAGGACCTGCTCCAGACCATCCAGGCCGAGCTGCGCCGCCGCGACCGCGGCAACGCGGTGCGCGTCGAGATCGACGCGAGCGAGGGGGTGGACGCGAGCGTCCAGCGCCTCTCCAAGGCCCTGCACGTCGACGCGGAGCGCGACGTCTACCGGGTGAAGGGGCCGCTCTACATCACCGACCTCGTCGCCGCCGTCGCCGACGACGAGCGGCGCGAGCTGCGCGACGAGCCCTTCTCGCCGCAGGCCACCCCGCCGCTCCGCGACGCGGACGACCTCTTCGCCGTGATCCGGGAACGCGACGTCCTCGTCCACCACCCGTACGACTCGTTCGATCCGGTGGTCGAGTTCGTCGCCCGCGCCGCCGACGACCCGAACGTCCTCGCGATCAAGCAGACGCTCTACCGCACCGGCGGGGACTCGCCCATCGTCAAGGCCCTCGCCCGCGCGGCGGAGAGCGGCAAGCAGGTGACGGCGGTCGTCGAGCTCAAGGCCCGCTTCGACGAGGCCAGCAACATCCAGTGGGCGCGCACGCTGGAGCAGAGCGGCGCGCAGGTGATCTACGGGCTCCTCGGGCTGAAGACGCACGTGAAGGCGCTCCTCGTCGTGCGGAGGGAGAAGGCCGATCGCCTCCGGCGGTACGTGCACCTCTCCACCGGCAACTACAACCCGCAGACGGCGCGCATCTACACCGACTGCGGCCTGTTCACGGCCAACCGGGAGATCGGCGAGGACGTGACCTCGCTCTTCAACCTGCTCACCGGCTACAGCGCCCCTCCGCGGTGGAACCGGCTGGTCGTCGCGCCCCTCGGCCTGCACGAGGCCATCCTCGGCCTCATCGCGCGCGAGGCGGCGCACGCGCGCGCGGGGCGCGAGGCGCAGATCATCGCGCAGATGAACGCGCTCGTGGACGTGGACGTCATCGACGCGCTCTACGCCGCCTCGCAGGCCGGCGTCAGCATCAAGCTCGCGGTCCGCGGCATCTGCTGCCTCCGGCCCGGCATCCCCGGGCGTCTCGGAGCGCATCCACGTGCGCGCCGTCATCGACCGCTTCCTGGAGCACGAGCGCGTCTTCCGCTTCGCCAACGGCGGGAGCGAGGAGGTGTACCTCTCGAGCGCCGACTGGATGCCCAGGAACTTCCACCGGCGCGTCGAGGTCCTCATCCCCCTGATCGACCCCGCCGTGCGCGAGCGCGTGGTGTCGAACCTCGACCTGCTCTTCCAGGACAACGTGAAGACCTGGGAGCTCGGCGTGGACGGCAGCTACACGCGCATGACCCCCGCCCCCGGCGCGCCGCCGCTGCGCGTGCAGTCCCGCCTGATGGAGCTCGCACGCGAGCGCTCACGGCAGAACGACGCGCTCTCCCGCACCGGCCGCTTCCACATCCTGGCCGTGCCCCAGGTGCCCATCGAGGAGATGCGCCGGACCAAGAGCGGGAAGAAGAAGAAGAGCCTCCAGTAGGGGGATCAGCGCCCCGCTGCGTCGAGCCAGATTGCGAACAGCGTCACGATGAAGTACGGCACGAGCCCCGCGGCGCCGGCGTAGTCCTTGGCCATCCGCTGCCCGAAGAAGAGGCAGAGGATCGACGCCCCGGCGAGCGCCGCGCCGAGGAACGCGAGCGTCGTCGCGTGGAGGGCGACGATCTGCACGGCGCCCAGCGCCGAGAGCGCGCCCGCCGCGATCTCGAGGAGCGTGATCGTCGTGAGCAGGAGCGGCACCACCCCCCGGAGCGGGCTCTTGGCGAAGTGCCCGGTGAGCCACTCGAGGTTCCCCTTCCGGTCGGTCACCTTGTCGATGCCCGACTGGAGGAACAGGACGCCGAGGAAGGCGGCCGCGAGGGCCCGCATGACGAAGAGCGCGACGGCGCCGTCGAGGGGAGGCATCGCGGTGGCCTAGAACCGGACGCTCAGGCTCGCGGTGCCGGCCCCGACGCGGACGTCGACGGGCTGCGCTGCGGCCTTCTTCTCGTCGACCACGCGGCGCGCGCCGATGAACCACATCGGGATGCCCGCGACGGCGATGAGCGTGCCGGCGGTCATCATGATCGCGCCCCCCGTGAGGCGCTGCGCGTCCGTCTTGTAGGCGCAAGGGAACGAGGGTGTATCGCAGTAGATCTCGATCCGTCCGGGCGCCGAGGCGACGAAGTACGAGCCCACGAGCACCGTCGACATTCCCACCACGACGGCCGTCACGCCGCCCGCGAAGAGGCTGGGGCTGTTGTACCGGCGCGGCGGCAAGGGCGGCAGCGCGACGTTGGCCGGGGCCTGGACCATCGGAGGGGCCCACGGGTAGGGGGCCGCGTACCCCGGGGGCGTGGTCATGAGACCGGGTGGAGCCCCGACCCCCGCGAAGGGAGCGAACGGCTCGATGGGCGGGCGGACCGGGGTCGTCGGGGGCGTGGGAGCAGGAGCGGGGACGGGGGCCGGAGCCGGCGAGGCGACGGGCGCGCCGCCGACCGGGGGAAGGTCGGAGGGGGGCGGGTCGGCCGCGGCGGTACGGGGAGCGGCCACGAGCGCCAGGGCCGCCGCCGCGACGGCCGCGTAGGCGCTTCGTGCGTGGGGTTGGGGGCGGTGCGAGGCGAGGGGCATGGCGCGTCCTTTCGCTCAACCGTAAGGGTCGTCCACCTTCGCCGGCTTGGGCTTCGCAGGCTTGGGCTTGGGGGGTGCGGCGGGAGCTGCCGCCGGCGGAGGCGCGGGCGCCGCGGCGGGACGCGCGGGCGGGGCAGCCGCAGGCGCGGCAGGTGCAGGCGCGGGCGCCGCGGGCGGGGGCGCCGGGGCTGCCGTCGCGGGCGCGGGCGCGGCGGGCGCAGGCGCGGCGGGCGGGGGCGCGGGCGCGGCGGGCGGGGGAGCAGGCGCCGGGGGCGGTGCCGGATGCTCCGCCGGTGGAGGCGGCGCGGGCATGGTGACGGGGTGCGGAGCCAGGGAGGCGGGAGCCTGGGGCTTGGGGGCGGCGGCGGCCGTCGCCGTCGGCGACTCGGGCAGAGAGGGCCCGCGCATGGCCAGGTAGCCGATGACCCCCGCGCCGCCGATCAGCGCGACCACGAGGAGCATCGTGAGGTCGCGCCGGCCACCGCGCGTCGTCGCGCCGCCGAACGGGACGTGGGTATCCTCCCGCCCGCTGATCTCGTCGCGCGCCTCGTGGACGCGCGCGACGACGGCCTCCTCCTCCTCGCGCTTCTCCTGCTGCCGCACCTGCGCCTTGCGCGCGCGGTCCACAGGCTTGAGCTGGCCCTTGGCCCGGAGCCCTTGCGCTTCGACCGAGTGATCTTCTTCGCCACGTCGGGAGACGGTAGCGGAAGTACGGCCGTCATGGTACCCGCCACGATGGCCCGGGCGCTCCTTAGTGCTCCGACGGTCCAGAGGACGCGATGCCCTACGATTCGAGCCAAGGCGATCGAATACGCGCGGCAGTTCTGGGAAAGGCCGTGCGACGACGGCTTCTTCTGGCTCAGCGATAACCCGGTCTACATCGACCGGAAGCGCGTGGAAGCCGGCGCGCCCGAGGAGGACGGGTGGGAGGCCCGTTTCCAGCCCGACGGCCAGGGCGCGGAGGAGGCGGTCTTCCTCCGCGCGCTGGAAGGCGGGGGGACGGACAGGAAGCTCATCTGGCCCTGGGCCGGCCTCGCCGACTGCGCCCACTTCCTGTCCAGGTGCCTCGAGGCCGGCGGCCTCACCGACATCCGGGAGATCGCCGTCCCGACCCTGGTGAAGACCCTCCAGTCGCGCGCGTACACCAAGACCCTGGCGGAGCAGGTGGACCGGGCCGCGGGCCAGCGCATCGTCGACTCGGGGATCCTCGAGCCGGGCGACATGCTCGGGTACTTCAACATCGACCCGAACGGCGACTACGGCGGCGCCGCCCAGTACTCGCACAGCGCGATGTTCGTGGGGAAGATCTCCTCCGACGACGACGGGCGCATCACGTGCCACACCAAGTCCCGCTTCGGCGGCCTCTCCTCCACCGAAGATCGCTGGTGGCTGAGCGACAGCTACAAGTACACCTTCATCCACATCGGCATGGACGACCCGCGCCCCGCGGCGGCGCTCGCCGGCTGGTGGAGCGTGCCCCGAAGCGGGACGACCGGCTACTGCCTCGTCTCGGCCGACGGCCACGCCCGCTGGACCTCGGAGGCGCCGGCGTCGCCCGCGGCCCGGCTCGACGCGCCGGAGGACACGGCCTACTGGTTCCAGCAGGGCGACTGCATCACCTTCACCTGGCGGCGCTCGGGGACGGTGGCCGTCTGGGCGGCGGGGGCGAGCGCAGGCGCGTACGACGTGAGCGAGAACGGCGCCCCCACCGGCGGCACGGCGGCGAAGCTGTTCTAGCCCTTCCGCCGCATCCGGTCGGCCAGCGCCCGGACCTCCGCCCGCATCGCCTCCCTCGAGGGCGCGTGCCAGCGTCTGCCGTGGCCGGGGAAGACCCACTCGAACGAGAGCTCCGAGAGCCGCTCCATCGATCGCGTCTGCTCGGGCCACGAGTACCAGCAGACGTTGCGCGAGGCCTGGAGCCGGCCGACGAGGCCCTCGTACCAGACGTGGTCGCCGCTGAAGAGGTGCTCATCCTTGTGCAGGAGCGCGATGCTCCCCCGGGTGTGGCCGGGGACGGGGATCAGCGTGAGGTCGGCGTCGAGCCGGACGGGCGCGAGGCCGCTCAGCTTGCGCTCGACGCACGCGGTGCCGAGATCGACGTCGCTCTCGTGCATCACACGCTCGCAGCCGAAGGCCTTGTGGATGGCCTCGTGGTCGGCGACGTCGTTGCGGTGGGTGAGGATCATGAGGCGCACGCCGCCGAGCGCCGCGAGGCGATCGAGCAACGGGCGGGCGGCGCGCGGCGAGTCGATGAGCACGTTGCCGCCGGGCCGGACGAGCAGGTAGCTCGACGCGCCGAACGAGGACTCGGAGGCGTAGCCGCAATAGTAGACGTCGCTGGCGATGCGCTCGGGGAAGGCGGAGGCGGCCGCCGCGACGTCCGCCTTGCTCGCCGTCCCGATGGACGCGGTTGGGCACGCCACGAGGGCCATCGCCGCGCGCCGGCGCAGCGCGGCCGTCTCCGGCTGCCGGACGACGATGCTCTGTCCGACCGCGTTGAACCGCCCGTAGACCTCGGGCGCGATTCGGCGGCACGTATCGCAGTCGATACAGCTCGTGTCGACGAAATAATCTCCAGGTACGTTCTCGCGCAGGCGTTCGGCGATGCGTGCCACAAGCTCATCATGAGGCAGCCGGTCGGGTTTTCAAACGAGCGGGCGCAAGGAGAATCGAGGGCGCGCCCTCCAGAGCGAGCAGGCGAGCCTTGGTGACGAGCCCGCCGGCGGCGGAGAAGCCTCCAGGCTTTCCCGCGGAGCCGACGACGCGGTGGCAGGGGACGATGATGGGCCACGGGTTCTTGGCCATCGCCTGCCCGACGGCGCGCATCGCGAGGGGGCTGCCCGACGCGGCCGCGAGCTCTTGGTAGGTGCACACCTGGCCCCGCGGGATCGCGCGCGCCTCCGCGTAGACACGGCAGAAGAACGGCGACACGCGCGCCGTGTCCAGCGGGATTGCCCCGAGGTCCGGAGCTTTCCCCGCGAGGCTCTCGGCGATGCGCTGGATGGCGTCGGCGACCCAGGACGGTGGCTGCTCCTCGTCCGAGGGCGGGTGGGCGTGGAGGCCCTTCACCATGCGGGCGGTCGTCGCCTTCGGCGTGCGCTCGGGGAGCTGGATCCAGGCGAGGCCGCGCGCAGTCCAGGCGATGCCGCATTCCCCGAAGGGCGTGGAGAAGAGGGTGTGCGCGACGGGCAGGGGGGCGGGCCGCCGGGGGGACTTCGAGCACATGCGCGAAGCTTTCCACGGGCGCCGGGCCGCGGGATAGGGCGAACAGGGGGTTCAGGGCCGGCCCTGCCGGCCCGGGGTTTGGGGCCGCTTCCGGCCCCATCGTTACTGGGCCGGGCGGGAGCGGCGGACCGCCTCGACGCGCTCGACGAGCAGGGCGGCGCTCTCCTCGCAGTGCGCGACGGTGCGCGCGGACAGCTCGCGCGCGGCCCCGACGCGCGCCCGGTGCGACAGGATCGCCTCGTCCGCGCGCCTCCCGTGGACCCGGAGGACGCGCTCCGCCTCGACGTACGCGCGCTCGAAGCGCTCCTGCGCGGCGCGCGCCCGCGCGATGGCGCGCTGGGACTGCACGAGCTGCGCCTCCAGCACCTCGAGCCGCATCCGCGCGCGATCGTCGGCGCGCGCCTCCACCACGGCGCGCGGGAAGAGAGGCGTGGGCAGCGTCGAGGGCACATCGTCCCGAGGCGCCTCGGGCAACGGCGAGGAGGCAGGTGGGGGTAAGGTGGACGGCTCGGCGAGCGTGGGCTCGACGATGGTGCCCTCCGGCTCCTTCACCACGAAGACGTCTCCCCCGTCGTGGAAGCGGCCCGCCCGGAGCGCCGCCGCGGCCACCAGCGCGTGCTCGAGCGTGTCGATCCCCTTCCGCAACGGGAGGCGCGACCTCCGGAAGCGCACGTAGATCCCGTAGCTCGCACGCTGCAAGTGCCTGCTCATCGCGCCCTCCCCTCCCCCTCGATCAGCACGACGACGACCCCGTCGTTCTTGCCGTCCGCGGCGCGGCACGGCCGGACGCGGAGCGAGTACGCTTGCCCATCGCGGACCCGCACCTCGCGCACGCGGGCCTCCCCCGTCGCCAGCACCTCGGCGGCGATCTGCTCGAGCCTCCGGCACACCGAAGGCCTGCGCCACGCCGCCCAGCGGGCGGCCGACGTCGCTCGCCAGGAGGCTCATGAGCCGCTCCGCCTGCGGCGTGTAGTGCCGGAGGGTGAGATTGTTCGCCAGGAGCACGATGGGGACCTCGACGCTGCGGAGCAGGGTCCCGAGGTCGTCGCTCCGGCGGCGGAGCTCGGCGTTGCGGTGCGCGAGCTCCTGGTTCAGGAGCGTGAGCTCCGCGTTGGCCGCGAGCAGCTCCTCCTTCGCCGCCACGAGCTCGTCGTTGATGCTGCGGAGCTCCTCGTTGCTGCTGATCAGCTCCTCGTTGGCCGACTGGAGCTCCTCGCTCAGCGCCTCGTGCTCCTCGATGGTCGCCCGGAGGTAGTCCTTGGTCGCCGCGAGCTCGCGCTCCACCTCGCTCTTCCGCTCCGCGCCCGCGCCACGGGCGGCGCGCGCGGGCGGCTGGTCGGACTGGGAGACGGCGGCCTGCTCCTCGAAGAGCACGAGGAGCCAGGGCGTGGCGCGCGCCGGGGCCTCGGGGGCAGCGCCCGGCGCCGCCGGGCGGGGCCCCCGGGCGTTGCCCGAGGGTTCGGGGGCCTCGCCGACCGTGAGGGGGACGACCTCGACGGCGACCCTGCGCTCCTGATCCCCGTCGCGCAGGCCAATGCGCTCGACCCGGACCGGCTGGCCGCTGCGCCGGGCCTTCTGGATCGCGTTGCGAAGCTCGAGCGCCAGGCCGACGCGCGCCATCTTGAGGACGTCGAGGCTCGCCTCGCCGGGCGCCGGATCGAGGTACGGGCCCGTGCGACCGCGGAACTGCACGATGGACAGGTCGGCCCCGACGAGGACCCCGGGGGGCGCATAGCGGCTCATCACCAGCCGGTCCGCCTCCCGCTGCGCCTCCAGCACGGCGCCCGCATGATCCGGGGGACGGTCCGTCGGAGGCGCGGGCGAGCGCGGCACGACGCCGACGGGCTCGAAGGGTACGGGCGGGACGGGCGCCGCGCTCTTCACGTAGATCTTGCCGCTCTTGTCGAGCAGCGAGAAGAGCTCCGCCCCCTCCCGCAGCGCCTCGGCCGCGCCCAGGACGAGCCCGCCGCCCGGCACGAGCGCGTAGTGGAAGAGGGGGACGATGCGCCGCTGCGCCGCCGGATCGAGGTAGATGAGCACGTTCCGGCAGCTCACGAGATCGAGGCGGGAGTAGGGCACGTCGCGGGTGATGTCGTGCCGCGCGAACAGGCAGGCGTCGCGGACCGCGCGGCTGATCTGGTAGCGCGCGCCCACCCGCGTGAAGAAGCGACGGAGCCGCTCGGGCGAGACGTCCGCCGCGATGTTCTCGAGGTACGCGCCGGCGCGCGCCGCCTCCAGCGCCTCCTCGCTCACGTCCGTCCCGAAGATTCTGGAAGGGCGCGTCGACGTGCCGCTCCGCCGCGGCCTCCAGCAGGCCGATCGCGAGGGAGTACACCTCCTCCCCCGTCGAGCACCCGGGCACCCAGACGCGGATGGGCGCGCCTGTCGGAGAGCGCTCCCGGCGCCTCTCGAGGAGCCTCGGGAAGACGAGGCGGTGGAGGGCGTCGAACACCTCCGGATCGCGGAAGAACTGGGTGACGGTGACGAGCAGGTCGCGGCAGAGCGCGGCGACCTCGGCCGGGCGCTCGTGGAGCAGGTCGAGGTAGGCGCGCGCGGTGTCGACCTTGCCGAGCAGCATGCGCCGCTGGATCCGGCGCATCACGGTGCTCTGCCGGTACCCGGAGAAGTCGACCTCGTGAGCGGCCTGCACGATGGTCAGGATGCGCTTCACGTCGGGGTCGCCCTCGAGCAGGGGGACCGAGGCCCGCTCGTCGGGCGGCGGCGCGTGGTCGTGCATGCCACGGGCGGCGCCGCGCAGCTCGGCCGGGATCTCGCCCAGCGCGATGACGCGGTCGACGCACCCCGTGCCGATCGCGGCGGCCGGCATGCCCGGGGGCCCGCCCGAGCGCGGGTCCTGCGCGAAGGCGATGCCCCCGTGGGCCTTGATCGCCTGCACGCCGAGCGCGCCGTCCGAGCCGCTGCCCGCGAGGACGACCGCGATGGCGCTCCCGTCCCGCTCGACCGCGAGCGCGCGGAGCAGGGCATCGACCGGCATGTGGGCCCGATCCGGTGGCGGCGCGTCGAGGCGGAGGACGCCGCGGTCGACCCTCACCACCCGGTCCGGCGGCAGGAGGTACACGTGATCCGGTGCGATGGGCGAGCCGTCGGTCGCCTCGCTCACGGGCGTGCGCGAAGCGGCCGCGAGCTGCGCCGCGAGCCGGCCGGAGGACGCCGGGGGACGCCCGCCGTCGTGATCCGATGCGGCGACCCCTCGGACGACGACGAGGAACGCCATGCCAGTGTCCGGGGCCAGCCCCGAGAGCAGCGCCGACAGGGCCTCCACCCCCTCCACGGAGGCGCCGATGCCGACGAGACACGTAGGCCCCGGAGGGCGAGGAGAGGCACGCCGGGAGGGCGCGTGATCTCCCGTTCACCGGAGCCTCCGGCGTCTCCCGGCTCTCCGGCCGGCGCTGCCCATCGGTGCGCGCCTCCACGGCCGCCTGGGACGAGGCGAAGCCCCCATCGCGAACCGAGCCCACCCACCACGAGCGGCGCAAGAACGTATCAGGTCAAGCACGGGGGCGACCCTCCCTAGCTCAAATGGTTCTATCAACAACGCTGGGGGCCGCAGGCAGAAAACCGCGGCGTATGGATGTCATACCAACCCGGCCCGAGACGCCACTCCAAAAGGCCCTGGGGCGACGCGCTCGTCCAGTGCGACATCTTGTCGACGGTCCAACGGGTGTCAGGAGAACAACGGCCCGCGGGGCCGAGCGCTTTCACCCTCGCCGGGTGGGCCACGGACCCGGGTCTCGATGGGGCCGCAAGCGACCCCAACCCCCCGGAGCCCGCAAAGGCGGGCCCCGCGGGCCGGGACGGCTCGGTCCGGCGCCCTCCCCCCGAAAGGCGCCTCCGCCGTCCACGACTCCACCTGCCGCCCGCGCGGCGCGGCCGCCTCTGGGAAGAGGCCCGCAATGGCGCATCGGGTCGCCCCCGAGGCGGCGGGCACGGGCGACGAGGGTGCAGAATCCCGCCCGGTGTTCTAGAACGGGCCCTTCCGTGCCGGACCGACGCAGCCCGCTCCCGCTCCTCCACCCGCCCCGTGTCTTCCAGCTCCTCCTCCGCGGGCTCGCGCGGCGCTGGTACCTCGGCCTGGTCGCCGCGCTGGGCCTCGCGCTCGCGATGCCCTGGGCGATGCTCGCGATCGGCACGAAGCGCGCCCAGGCGTGCGTGGCCTCCTACGAGGAGCCCCGCGGCGCCGCGCTGCCGGACTGCCTGAACGAGCTGTCCTGGTTCATCACGCCGAGCCGCGTCCCCTGGACGGCCACCCCCGCGCGCTACCGCGCCGAGGAGCTCTCGATGCGCGCCGCCGTCGCCGCCTACGACGACGCCACGGTCGGGCACCCCGACCAGGCCGCCCAGCGGCGCGCCGCGGACGCGCTGGCGGCCGCGCAGGCGACGATCAAGAAGGGCTCGCAGCGGCTCGCGCTGGAGGGGCTGGGGCGCGCCGTCGGTGCGCCGGATCCGGGCCGCTCCGCGATGCTGGCCGGCGACCGGCGCACGCTCGGCACCCGCGAGCTGTGGGATCACTGGTCGGTCGACCTGCGGGCGCTGGAGGCGAAGCTGCTCGACGGCGACACGAAGCGGGCGGGGGCGCTCGCGCGGCTGTACGCCGACTTCGACCCACGCGACGAGGACCTCCGGGTCGCCGTCGCGGCGATGCTCTGCCTCACGGGCGACGCCACGCGGGGCGGCGCGATGCTCGCGACCGTGCAAGGTGACCGGGCCCACCAGCGGCACGAGTCGTGGGCGCGCAACTGGGGCGACGTGCGCGTGGCGCTCGTGGCGTGCGCCGCCAAGGCCGGGCAGCCCGCGCCGCCGTCGCAGGAGCGGGCCGAGGGGGGCGAGGGCGATCTCCCGGAGGTGCGCGCGGCGCAGCGGCTGCGGATCCTCGCGGAGCGCGGAGGGGAGGACACGCGGGCGAGGAGGGAGGCCGCGGTCCACGTGATCCAGATGCTGAAGGACGGCCCGGTCGCGCCAGGCGCGCGGGTGCGCGTGCTCGCGGCGCTGATCGGATCCGGGCACGGCATCGACGCGAGCCTGCTCGCGGAGCTCGCGCGGCCCCGCCTCGCCGACGGCGAGGCCCCGATCCTGTCGCCGGCGCGCGCGCTCACGGCGCTCGACTGGATCGAAGCGCCGCGCCGGCTCCAGCCCTCGCCCTCCCGCGAGGCCCTCCGCGACGCCGCCGACGAGCTCTGGCAGAAGGCCGCGAGCCCGGACGCCTCGGCCGAGGATCGCCTCGCGCTCGAGCAGGCCGCCGCCGCCGCGGCCCTCGAAGCGGTGCGGGCGTTCGCGCGCGCGGGCGACGGCGAGGGGGCCGCCGAGATCGTCGATCGCGCGGGGGAGCGGGCGCTGCCGAGCGAGGCGGCGCGGGCGCTCGCGCGGTCGAGCGCGTGGTACGTCGCCGGCGACCCGGCGCGCGCGCTGGCCCAGCTCGAGCGCGAGCCGGCCGACCTGGCGCACGAGGCGGCGCTGCGGACGGCGTGGTGGCTCCAGAAGGCGGAGCTGCTGGCCTCGGCGGGCCGGCGCGAGGAGGCGGCGCGGGCGGCGGTGCTCGCCGACGAGGAGGCGGCGCTGCTCGGGGATCGGGGGCTCGAGGTGCGCGCCCTCTGGACGCGCCTCGCGCTCGTGCGCCCCTCGCAGGGCGAGCCGTCCGCGCGCCTCACGCCGCTCCGTGCCGAGCCCCCGCCGCCGCTCCCGGGTGCGCGCGCGTGGCCCTGGGTGGGCGAGATCGCGACGCCCTCCTCGTGGCTCACGCCCGGGGCCGAGAGCCCGGCGGCCCTGGCGCGCGCGCTCGGCTTCTGGGACGCCGCCCGCCGCGCCTCGCCCGAGGATCGCCGGGCCATCCGCGGCGCCGCCTTCACCGCCCACCGCGGCGACGCCCCGCGCGCCTACCCGGCGTACCTGGCGCTGGCCGCGGAGCTGCTCCACCCCGACGAGGGGGACGTCGAGGTGTGGCTCGACGCGTTCGCGGCGACGTCCTCGCGCCGGATGACGCTGCGCGCGTACGCGTGGGCGCGGGCGGAGGCGGCGCGCTTCCGCGGCGACGCGGCGGCGGCGGCGCGCTGGGCCGGGAGCTACCACGCCCTCGTCGCGCTCGCGGCCGGGCCGGGCAACGCGGAGCTCGCGGCGCTGCTGGGGATTTGAACGCGCCCTGGTAGCCTCCCGATCTACATGAGCCGCGCCTCCATCCTCCCCAAGGCCGCCCCGAAGCGGCGCATCCTCCCCATCGCCGAGCGCCTCCACGCCGACACGGCGTACGCCGGCCGGGGCGTCACCATCGCGTTCCCGTGGGTCCTCGAGAACCGGGAGAGGTACGGCATCCGCGTCCTCAACATGTCGTGCGGCGGCGACTACGAGGAGTCGTTCCTCACGGACAGCCTCTCGCGCGCGGCGGACGAGGCCTCGCGCGAGGGCGTCGTGGTCGTCGCCGCGGCGGGCAACGCCGGGCACGACGCCGAGCACCACGTGATTCCGCCCGCGAGCGCGCCGAGCGTGATCGCCGTGGGCGGGCTCGACGACGGCGGCGCCGGGGAGCACACGGGGCACTATCACTCCTCGTACGGCCTCACCATCGACGGCCTGCAGAAGCTGGAGCTCGTCGCGCCCGCGATCTGGGTGGCCGCCCCCATCCTGCCCGGCACGCCCACGGCGACGCAGGCGCTCCTGCTCGCGCAGCTCGACGAGGCCCGCGACGACGCGCTGCCCGGGCTGCTCGTCGAGCACGCGGGCGTCGACGCCGACCTCGACGCGGTGGCCGGGCGCGAGCCCTACCTGGTGCGCCAGGTCGTCGCCGCGAAGTGGCACGACCAGAAGGTGATCTCCGGCCACTACAAGCACGTCGACGGCACCTCGTTCGCGGCGCCCATCGTGAGCAGCGTGGTGGCGCAGATGCTGGAGGCGAACCCCGCGCTCAAGCCCTACCAGTGCCGGCGAATCCTGATGACGACCGCGAGGGGGTTGCCGGGGATCCCGCTCGAGCGGCAGGGCTGGGGGGTCGTGCAGCCGCGCGCCGCGGTGGCGGCGGCGAGGGCTGCGAGGGCGTAGCACGGGTCCGCGCTCGTCATCGTAATCGTGCGCGTGCGCGTGCGCGTTCTTCATGGTCGTGGTCGTGAACGAACACGCGCACGCGCACGCGCACGACCACGACCACGACCACGACCACGACCACGACCACGACCACGATTACGATGACGAGCACGAGGACGACGGACTACTCGTACCACCCCTGCAGGAACACCTCCCCCGTCTTCCTCACCACGTACACCAGCGCCTCTGCGCACACCGCCCGCGTGGGGCCCTTGCCGCGGGCCTGCGCGTCGCCGGACGCGAGCCAGGCGCGTGCGTAGTCGCGTGAGGCCGGGGTCTTCGTCCACCACTCCACGCCGTCGAGCCGCATCAGGTGCTCCATCCTTTCGATCGCGAAGAGGTGAGGCTCTCCGCCCGCGGCGAGGCCCTTCGGCGAGTCCCCGATCGCCGCCACGCCGCCGCTCGTCACCTTCCCGAGCGGGATCGGCGCCGGCAGGAGCCGCACCGGCGGCAGGAGCGGCTCCTTCGGGTGGCTCCAGGCCCCGGGCAGCGAGAGCTGCTCGCGCCGCGCGACCTTCTTCTTGGGCTCGCCGCCGAGCGTCACCGGCACGATCCGCGAGGCCGCCTCGGGGCGGTGCGCGTCCTCGACCGCGAGGAGGCCCACCCTGCCCTCGCCGATCTCCGCCGACAGCTCCGCGAGCAGCGCCGGCAGGCTGTCGGGGTCGGCCGCCTTGGCGCGCGAGAGGTCGAGCTGCACCTGCGCCGCCGGGACGATCTGCGCGAGGCGGAGGCGCACGCCGACGGCCGGCGCGAGGAGCTCGGTGCGATCCAGCCTGGCCTTGAGGGCGCGGAGGAGGTCGCCCTCGGCGGCGAGCGGCGCGGGCAGGTCGAGGTGGAAGCCCTCGCGCGCCTCGACCCGCCGGAGACTCCGCGATCGACCGATCGAGCGGGAGCTCGACCTCGAGGCGGGTGCACGCCTCCCCGCGCGCGGCGAGGCGCACCGCCGCGCGCGAGACCATCCCGCGGAGCGCGAAGAGCAGCGCCTCCGTCGTCTCGACGCCCTCCTCGAAGCTCGCCTCCTCGACAATCTCGCGCGACGGCGCGTACGGGACGAGCGGCGTGTCGTCGCGGCCCGCCGTGAGCGCGAGCACCTCGGCCGCGCGCACGCCGAGCCGCGCCGCCGCCCTGGGGCGGGGCAGGCGGGCGAGGTCGCCCACCGTGAACACGCCCACCCGCAGGAGGAAGCTCACCGTGTCCGGGTCGAGCGGGAGCGCCTGCACCGGCAGCGGCGCGAGCGCGCGCGCGTCGCCCTCGAACCGTGTCCGCGGCGATCGCATACCGGGCCGCCACGCGCGCCCCCGGTGCCCCGGAGAGCCCCGGCGCCCAGCGCGCCAGCGCCTGCGCGATGCGGGGCCCGCCGGCGATCGCGAGGCGGACGCGGTGGCCGAGCGCGCCGATGCGCTCCTCCAGCTCGGCGAGCAGCGGCTCCTCCCCGCCGGTGAGGTGCGCCGCGCCGGTGACGTCGAGCCAGAACCGTGTCGAAGGGCGCGTCCCCCCAGGGCGTGCGCGGCGTGAGGTCCGTGCCGTCGGCCGGCGCCTCGCGGAGTCGCAGCGCTGCGATCGGCCCGAACGCGAGCGCCACCTCGGCCACCTGCCCGAGCGCCGCGTCGATCTCGCCGTACGAGACGCGGTGCACCGAGAGCGCCGCGTGGAGCGCCGCGGCCTCGGTGACCCGCTGCCCGGGCCGCACGCCGTAGCGGCGCGCCTCGTCCGACACCGCGTCGAGCACCGCCTGGGGCGGGGGGTATGGGGGGGCTCCCCCCATCGTGACCGCCGTGCTGGGCGTGGCCGCGTCGGGCGCGCCGGCGTCCATCGAGACCGGCTCGAGGATCACGCCGATCGCCCCCTCGGCCCGCACCCCCGCGAGGGCCCGCCGGCGGCGGACGATCTCGCAGGCGAGCTGCGGCAGCACGACGGCGACGACGCGTTTCATGCGGCACCGGCGGCGCGGGGCAGCTCCACCGACCGGGGCGAGGCCACGCGGCCTCGGCGATCCTTGGCGACGGTGAGCCGGAGGTGGGAGGCCGCGGCGCGCTCGACCTCGACGCGCAGGGCCACCGGCAGCGGCAGCGCCCGCTGCGCGAGCGCGTCGGTGAGCAGGATGACGGTGGTCCCCGTCCCCTCGACCGCCATGGCCAGCCGGCGCACCGGGTTCACCCAGCGATCGAGGCGCACCTCGGACCGGCACCCGGGCACGCCGGCGAGGTCGACCACGATCACCGCGAACACGCGGCTCTGCGCCGCGCGCACCGCCGCGCGCGAGAGCGCGTCGAGCGTCGGCCGGATGACCAGGAGGCGCCCGAGATCCACCCCGGCGCGCACCACCGCGGGCGCGAACAGGCTGCTCTTGTCCGTGGCGCCCTCCGGGGCGGGCTCCAGCCAGGCGCACCATGCGCCCGCCGTGCCCTCGCCCCCGCGGAGCTTGGCCTCCGCCTGCGCCGCCGCGCACGCCGCGAGCCCGATCGAGGTCGCCCGGGCCAGCCCGTAGGGCGAAGCCAGCTCCACGACTGCCCCGCGCGGCAGCCCCCCGTCGGGCAGCGCCTCGTCGACCCCGCCGAAGCGCACCGGGAGCGGCCTCGGCCCGCCCTCGTCCAGCGTGGCGGGGCGCCCCAGGCTCACCCCCGGGATCTTCCGGAGGAAGGGCGCGCTCTCGGGCGGGGGGGGAACGGGGCGGGACGTCGGCTCTTGGAGGACGGCCAGGCTGCTCATACTGAGCAAAGTAACAGTGGACCGCCCGCCCGCAACTGCGGAAGCGCCGCGATAGGACGTACCGTGTCCTAGCTTTCGAGCGGGCGTCGGATCCCAGGATCCGCGCGCCCTGCCTACGCCTCCGCGGCCGCCCCGGTCTCCCGCTCCGTGACCGGCACGCCCTTGAACGGCGCCATCTCGAAGTGGTCGCCCGCGCGCACCAGGAGGGGCCTGGCCCAGGAGGCGCGCAAGTAGCCGAGGCTGAAGCGGCGCTCCTGGACCCACTCCGGGTTCTTCGCCCGGATAGCCTCGGTCGCGGCACGCAGATGGTACCAGGGGACGCGGGGCGCGAGGTGGTGGACGAGGTGGATGTTGATGTCGAACCAGAGCGCCTCGACGAACCGGGGGAAGCGGACGTTGAAGGTCGAGGCGACCTGGCCGCGGAAGGGCGTCCAGTCCTGCTTGTCGAACACCATGGAGTCGGCGCTGGTGTGGTGCAGGTACGTGAGCATGGCGCCGTGCGCCGCCGCGATGAAGGTGGGCACGAGGTAGAGCTTGACGAGCATCCACGCGCCGCCGACGTGGAAGAGCCACGCCCCGATCGAGCTGCTCGCCAGCACCATGATCGCCGACGACAGGAAGAGCTTGCCCCCCTCCCGCACCGGGATCTGCGGGGCCGTCGTCTTCATGAACGTGCGCCGGAACATTCCCTTCCAGAACCCGACGAGGATGCCGAGCGGCGTGCCGAAGCCGAGGCGGACGTGGGCCTTGTCCCCGAGGGGGGCCTCTTCGTACTCGGCGCGGGTCATCATCTTCTCGGCCCAGTCCGGGTCCTGCGCGCGGAGCTGCGTCTTGGCGTGATGGTAGTTGTGCCAGATGCGCCAGTTGTGAAACCCCGTGAACTCCGGCGACAGGCAGAGGTGGCCGACGAGCTCGTTCACCCAGCGGCGCTCCGAGAACGCCATGTGGCCGCAGTCGTGCCCGATGACGAAGATTCCGGTGAAGCACCACCCCGCGAAGAGCCACGCCGCGCAGAGCGCCGGGATCTGCCAGACGAGACTCGGCCCCCACACCGGGTCGATGCGCGTGAGGATGAAGATCGAGGCCGCGAGCCGGACGAGCGCGACCGCGAGGGCGCTCCACGACTTCCAGGGATCGATGACGTAGCACTCCCTGGGGATGAGGTCGCGGAGGTGGGCGATGGTGGTGCCCTCGGCGCGGGCGCGCTGGTCGATCACGCTCGGGGGGATGTGCGACGGCATGGCAGGCTCACTCTAGCCGCTCGCCGCCCCCGGCGCGTCCATTTGTGTCGGCCTCGGGTCCCACTGGCAGCAGGGGGAACACGTCGACGTCCACCCCCGGGCTGTAGAGCACGTGCGCCGGCGGCCCGCTCGTCGCCGGCAGCCCGGCGGCGGCGACCACGCTCTCGCGCAGATCGATCACCTCGGCGCGGTGGAGCGGGTACGGCCGGTGGTGGACCTGCCCCCACACGAGCCCCGCCGACGTGCGTGCGAAGAGGACGTAGCGCTCGGCGAGGAAGTGCTCGAACGTGCCCGGCGCCGCCTCGCCGACGCTCTCGCCAATCCGGTAGCTCAGCTCCAGCTCGGCCGGCCTGGGCCCGGGCCAGAGGCGCCGGCTCGTGTAGCGAACCTCGCCCTCGGCGGCGCCGAGGACGTGCGGGTCTCCCTCGCCGGCGCCCGAGACCTCGAACTCCATCGACGCCCGGTGATAGGGCAGGTGCCAGCCCGTGCGGGCGGCGACGACGGCGATGGAAGCTCGCCGCGTCGAGGCTGAAGAACCAGACGCCCGGGCAGTCCCCCGCGGTGACGTAGGTGCGGACGTTGAGCTCGTGGAAGTTGGAGACGCCCGGCACGCTCGGCGACCACCAGGGGCTGACGTCCCGCATGGTGAAGGGGACGACGCCCACGTACGCGCGCCCCTCGAACGTGTCGACCTCGAGGCCCGCGGGGAGCAAGGCGGCGACCGCAGAGACGGGGACCTCCCAGTGCAGGAAGGCGAGCGTGCGCCACCGCTGGAAGCCGGCCGGGCGGCCATCGGGGCGCCGGGTGGGCGCGAGGCGGTCCATCCTGGAGACGATAGCGCAACGGTCGGCTACCGGCTCACGAAGGTCACGGGGATGAGGACCGTGGCGCTCCCGCCCGCGGGCGGCGCGAACTGCGCCGACGAGACGCGCGCGGCGACGCACGACATCACCGTGCCGTTCAGCCCCGAGCCGGCCGGGCTCACCGAGAGCACCTCCCCGTTCGGCCCGAGCTTCGCGGCGACGCGCATCGACCCGTGCATGTTCGGGTCTTCCTGCAAGCCCTTGTTGTAGCAACGGCGAAACCCCGCGGTCATGCCGGCGACGACCGCGGCCGCGTTCGCGACGTCGCCGCCGGAGACGAACGCCCCGCCGACGGTCGCGCTCCCGGCGGTGGCCCGATAGCTCTCGTACGACCACGTGTCCTCCGGGATCGCGGGGCGCGGGCGCTGCGCGATGCTCTCGACCTCGACGCGCGCGGTGGTGACGAGGAGGTCGAGGGCGGGGTCCTGCTTCACGAAGGCGGATCCGCTCATCCCCACGAGCGCGTCCCGGACCGAGGAGATGGGCGAGCGCAGGACCGCCCGCTGGACGGCCTCTTCGACGCAGCGGTGCGCGACCTTGGGCAGGCCGGGCGCGCCCGCGCGGTCGAACGAGGTCCCGTATTCACCGAGCGCGGTCTCGAGCTTCACGCAGGTGTCGAGCAAGCAATCGCGGTCGGCCGCGTGCTCCACGTCCGCCACCCGCTCCTGGATCTCCCGGGTGGCGTGCTCGGCGATCGGGTCGTACCCGGGGACCGGCTCCAGCCTGGCCGCGGCGGCGAAGCCCGAGGCGGTCACGGCCGCGAAGGCCGTCCCGATCGCGAGGCCCCGCCGGGGCCGCAGGAAGCGCGAGAGGTCCACCTCGGGATCGGCGGCGTCGAACGCGGGCCTCCGGCGCGTCGCCGCGAACGCCGCCACCACGCCCAGGAGCAGGGGCAAGGCGCCGCAGCACAGGCCGATCTCCGCCAGCCGCCGCGCGTTCACGTAGCCCTCGCGCCGCGCCCGGAGCCGCTCCACGGGCCGCAGCGCGTCGCGCTCCACCGCGATGGCCTGGTCGGTCGCTGCCCGCCCCCGGACCACGCCGGCCCCCCCGGCGATCGCGGCAGCCGCCCCGAACACCGTGGCCACCACGGCCATCCGCCGGCGCCAGCTCGGCAGGAGCACCGCCACGAACGCGGCGACGACCCCCACCTCCCCCAGCACCACCATGACCCACCCGAGCGCCCCCGCCTCCTGGATCGCCGCCCAAAGGATCCGCATGACGGCGGGACAACGGCCGGGGTGCCGGGTTCCGTTCCCCGCCCTCACCCCCCCGGCCCCCCTCTCCCGCTGCGCGCGCTGCGCGCGCTGCGCGGGAGAGGGGGGAGGGGAGTACGTCGTTCTGTCTCCCCCTCTCCCGCGGAGCGGGAGAGGGGGCCGGGGGGTGAGGGCGCTCGGGTGTGATACATCCGCTACCGTGACCTGGAACGACGTCCTCACCGCAACCGCGCTCGAGCAGGCCGCCTTGGTGCGCAGCCGCGCCCTCTCCAGCGAGGAGCTCTGCCGCCTCTACCTGGACCGCATCGAGCGCCTCGACGGCCGCCTCAACGCCTTCGTCTCGGTCTTTCGCCGCCGCGCCCTCGCGGACGCCCGCGCGAAGGACGCCGCCCTCCGCGCCGGCGGGGCGGAGGCTGCTCCCGCCCTTCCACGGCGTGCCCATCGGGATCAAGGACCTCAACCTCGTGCGCTTCTCCCGGACGCGCTTCGGGACGCGCGCGGCGCCGCCCCTCTTCTCGCCCATCGACGACCAGACCACGGCGGCGCTGCGCCGCGGCGGCTTCGTCATCCTCGGCAAGCTCGCGACCTCCGAGATGGGCGCCATGCCCGTCACGGAGCCCGACATCCACCCGCCCGCGCGCAACCCGTGGAACCCGTGGCACACGCCGGGAGGGTCGAGCGGGGGGTCCGGCGCCGCGGTGGCGGGCGGGCTCCTGCCCATCGCGCAAGGGTCGGACGGCGCCGGGTCGATCCGCATCCCCTCGGCGTTCTGCCACCTCTACGGCATCAAGCCCTCGCGCGGGCGCGTGCCCAACGCCTTCCGCAAGCCGGACCGCGACATCCTCTACACGTGCGGCCCCATCGCCCGCAGCGTCGAGGACGCCGCCGCGATGCTCGACGTGCTGGCCGGCCTCGTCGGGGGCCGCCCGCACTGGGCCCCGCCCCCCGCCGCGCCCGTACCAGGCGCTCCTCGCCGACAAACCCCGTCGCCTGCGCATCTTCATGAGCACCAAGTGCGCCGATCGGCGGCGAGACGGACCCCGAGATCGCCGCCGCCGTCGAGCGCGCCGCGCGCCTCTTCACCGACCTCGGCCACCACGTCGAGGAGGGCGGCATCCCCGAGGGCTCGCTCGAGGAGTTCCTGCCCCTCTGGCAGCACCTCATCGGCACGTTCCCCCTCGCCACTCTGGTCGCGTGCGCAGCCCATCACCCGCTGGCTCGGCGAGCCGGGCCGCCTCCTGCGCGCGCGACGAGATGCACGCCCTGCGGCGATCCGATCTCCGATCGCCTCCTCCCGCCGCTCGCCGCCGCCGACGCCTGGCTCACGCCCACGGTCGGCGTGCCCGCGCCCCGCGTCGGCACCTTCGCCGGCCGCCCGCCGGACGAGGCGTTCGCCGACGCCGCCCGCCTCGGCGCGTTCACCGCCGCGTTCAACATGACCGGCCAGCCCGCCGCGAGCGTGCCGCTCGGGCTGACGCGCGCGGGGCTGCCGATGGGCCTGCAGATCGCGGGGCGGCCGAACGCCGAGGATGCGGTGCTGGCGCTGTCGCGGCAGCTCGAGGAGGCGGCGCCGTGGCGTGACCGGCGGGCACCGATGGCGGCGGAGGACGCGGGCGGCTGACCGCCGGCGGGGCGAGGCCGCGGCGAGCGTTGCTCCCGTTGCCCGCGTGGATGCTCGCGTTGCCCGCATCCCGGACTGCTTTGCCCGCATGGATGGCCGCGTTACCCGCATCCAGGACCGCCATGCCTACATCCCGGACTGCCTTGCGCACATCCAGGACTGCCTTGCCTTCATCCGGGACCGCCTTGCGCACATCCAGAACTGCGTTGCCCGCATCGAGACGCGCGTTGCTCCCGTCGAGGACCGCGTTGCCCACATCCAGGAGTTGCGTTGCTCCTATCGAGGGCCGCGTTGTCCAAATCCAGGACAGCGTTGCCCACATCCAGGACCGCGTTGCCCGCATCCAGGACCGCGTTGCCCGCATCGAGATGGGCGTTGCTCGCATCGAGGGTCACGCTGCCCACGTCCAGGGCTTCGTTGCCTAGGTCCAGGAACGCGTTGCATGTATCGACAGGTGCGTTGCTCGTATCGAGAGCCGGTTTGCACGCATCCAGGACCGCCTTGCCCACATCCAGGAGTTGCGTTGCTCCCATCGAGGGCTGCGTTGCCCGCATCGAGGCGCGCGTCGCTCGTATCGACGGCCACGCTGCTCGCATCCAGGACCGCGTTGCTCGCATCGAGGCGCGCGTTGCTCGCATCGAGGCGCGCGTTGCTCGTATCGACGGCCGCGTTGCTCGCATCCAGGATCGCGCTGCTCGCGTCGACGACCGGGGCGCTTACGTCGAGAAGCGCGTTGCTCGCATCCATGCAAGCACCCGCGTGCGGGCCCCCGCCCTGGAGAGCTGCCGGCTTCGGGGCGGGGCGCTGCGTTTCCCGGGGGTGGGCTACTGACACTTGCCGGTGGTGCAGACGCCGCTGAGGCACTGGTTGGCGGCCGCGCACGTGGCGCCCGACTGCCCCTTCGGCATGCAGGCGCCGGCGTCGCACCACCCGTACTGCGAGCAGTCGGCGTCGGCGACGCAGGTCGCGCACTTTCCGCTGGTGCACGTGGTCGGGCACATGATCTGGACCTGCTGGCAGGCTCCCATGCCGTCACATACGTAGTCGCGCGCCTCGGTCGAGGTGACGCAGGAGGTGGGCCCGCACGAGGTGAGCGCCGGCGCCGCGTTGCACGCACCCGTGCCCGCCTCGCACGCGTTCCCCCCGCAGTTGCCGGGGCCCCCGCCCATCTTGTTGCACTGGTTGGTGACACAGCAGAAGCCGCCGAGGCAGAGGAGGCTGGAGCAGTCGGAGTTCGAGGCGCAGGCCGCCCCCGCGTTGCTCGTCACGCACATGCCCGCGTCGCAGTAGAAGCCGCTGGCGCACTGGTTCTGGCCGGGGGCGCACGTGGTGCCGCACGCGGTCCCGCTCGCGCACCGGAAGTTGCCCGGGCAAGCGGCCGCCGTGCCGTTGCACACCCCCGTCCCGTCGCACGTGCGGACCGTGATCTGGGAGCCGGAGCAGGTGGTGCCGCAGGCGGTGCCGCTCGCGTAGTCCTCGCACGTGCCGCCGGCGGCGCAGTTCCCGTCGGTGCCGCACGACGTCGGCGCCTCCACGGCGCAGGCGCCGCTCGGATCGGGCGTGCCGGCGGTGACGTCGGCGCACGTGCCGTCGGTGCCTCCCGTGAGCGCGGCCGAGCACGCCTTGCACTGCCCGGTGCAGGCCTTGTCGCAGCAGAGCCCGCCGGCGCAGAACCCGCTCCTGCACTGGTCGCCGGCCGTGCACGCCGTGCCCTGGGAGCTCTGGGGCACGCACGTGCCCGCGCTGCAGTAATTGCCCGTGGCGCACTGAGCGTCCTGCGTGCAGCTCGTCTGGCAGGCGCCCGCCGTGCAAGCGTAGGGCGCGCAGTCCTGCGTCGCCGGGGCCTGCGCCGTGCACGCGCCGCCGGCGCAGCTCTCGGCCTTGGTCAGCACGCTGCCCATGCAGCTCGCGGGGACGCAGACGGTCCCGCTCGGCCACGTCGCGCACGCGCCGGACCCGTCGCACATGCCCGTCTGGCCGCAGGTGGCGAGGGGCTGCGCGGCGCAGACGCCGTGCGGAATCGGGCTGGTTGGGCGCGACCGCGCCGCACACGCCGTCGGCGCCCTCCCCTTTCTTCGCGGCGCTGCACGCCTCGCAGGCCCCGGTGCAGGCCTGGTTGCAGCAGAACCCCGTCGGCGCAAGTGAGCCCGCTGGCGCAGTCCGCGGTGACAACGCACTTCTTGCCCTGCGCGCACCGGGCCGCGCACGCGATCGCGCTCCCACCGCAGTCGACGTCGGTCTCGCTACCGTCCTGCTTGCCGTCGCCGCAGTTCACCGTCCCGCCGCAGCCGTCGGGGGCCGTGCCGCACGTGAGGCCGAGCGCGGCGCAGGTGGACGGCGCGCACTCGCAACCGAAGAGCGTCTGGCACTTCGCGTTGGGGAACTTGCCTGCGTCCTGGCACTGGCAGTCCGTCGTGCAGCCCGTGCACCTCCCCACGCTGCACGAGATGGTGGCCCCGCACCCGCCCAGGCACGTGGTGCCGTTGGGGGCCTCCATGTGCGAGGGGGTGGAGCCGTTGCACACGCCCGGGTTGCAGCCGGTCGGGTCGCCGGGCACGTCGGTGGGGTCGGCGATCGTCTTGGTGGCGCCCATGCCGTCGCAGACAATCTGCTGGCAGTCGCCCGCGAGCTGCGGGGGGTTGCTCGTCGTCGGCTTCCCGCTCGACGCGAAGACCTGCATGCACGCCGCGTTCGTGCACGCGGGGTGCTGGCAGTCCGTGCTCGGGCCGGGGCAGTCGGAGTCCTCGGTGCACTGCACGCAGGCGCCCGTGGCGTCGCAGAAGCCGGGCATCGTGCCCATCCACGTGCTGCACGGAGAGCCGGTCGCGTGGAGCGGGAAGCTCGGCGTGCCGTTGTTGCACGTCGCGTCCGCGCAGCCCGCCATCGCCGCGGGTAGCGTCGGGATGTCGGCGTCGTCGTTCGCCGCCGTGTCCTTGCCCGCGAGGCAGAGGTGCTGCTTGCAGTCGCCGGCCACCGGCGTCACGCCCGGCGTCGGCGTCCCGTCCGGCACGTTGGTGTACTCGCAGTTGCCCGTCGCGCCGTTGCACATCGACGTCTGGCAGGGGCCCGTGCTCGGGCACACGGTGCCGTTCAGGCACCCCGAGCTCTCGCACTTGCCGCCGCTGCACTGACCGGGCGAGCCGTCGATGGTGCACGCGGCCCCGTCCGGCTCCGCCTTGTGCTCGCAGTGGCCCGCGGTGCAGGCGTCGGCGGTGCACGGGTCCTTGTCGTCGCACTCCGCCGCGCTCGTGCACTTCGGTCCGCCGTCGGGGCCCGGCATGCCGCCGCTTCCCGTGCCGCCGCCCGCGCCGCCGTCCGGCGCCACGAAGGTGATGTCGCCGAGCCCGCTGGCCTGGAAGCAGCCGCCCGCCTGGGCGGCCACGAGCGCCGCGAGCGCGGCCGTCGCCCACACCGCGAACGCCGCCAGCGGGGCCTGGGGCCGGTTGCGGGTGGGCTGGGGAGATCGTGACCGGCTGGGCCGGGGGGTCTCCTCCCATCGTGACTGCCGCGCCATCAGAACCTCCCCGTCAGGGTGGCCGAGGATGGGCCGATCGCGACGCCGACCGACGCGGGTTGCCCCCCGGGCCGCAGCACAATCAGCACCACGCCCGCGGCGGCGCCGATGCCGCCAATCACGAAGCCGGCCGTCGACGCGGCGGACATGCTCTTGGCCGACGAGTACTCGTCCTGGAGCGCCGGCGTGGAGGGGCAGACGTCACCGCCGCACTTGCTCTTGAGGTCCGACGCGCTGCTCTTTGCGCTGACGCCGGCGCCGATGCCGAGGGCGAACCCGAAGGCGCCCACGCCGAAGCCGACGATGGCGGGGACAATCGATCCGCGCGCCGGAGGCGGAGGAGGTGGCGGCGGCGGCGCGGGCGGCGCGGCGGCAGGCCCGGCGCCGGCCAGCTCGAGGTCGACGGTGAGGTGGGCGCCCTCCGCCACGTCGACCGTCTTGCTCACGCCGACGCCACCGAAGGGGACGGCCGTGACGCGGTGCGTGCCGGGGTTCACCGGCACGGGCTGGTCCGCGCGGAAGCCGGCGACGTCGGCGTCGTCAATCGTCACCCGAAGCCCGTGCGCCCCGCCCCCGTGCACCGCGATCTGCACGGATGGGATGCGCTTGTCGACCGCGGCGAGCTCGTCCTTCGCCATGCGCTGGGCGTCGCGGAAGGCCTTGGTGGCGTTCGGGGGGATCGGCTCGTCGACCACGCGCTGGAACGCGGCCTTCGCCTCCAGCAGCTTGCCCGACGCGGCGCGCGCGCGGCCGATGGCGAAGACCAGCGTGGGCGCGTGGTAGAGCTTGTCGGCCTCCGTCAGGACCTCGACCGCCTCCGGGTACTTTCCCTCCTCGTAGAGGGCGTAGCCGTGCTCGGCCAGCGCGCGAGCGGCGACCTTGGGGTCGGCGCAATCGTCGGGCGGCGCAGCGTGGAGCACCGACGGGGCGAGGGCCGCGGCGGCGAGCAAGGCGAGCGCGACGAGGCGCGTCTTCTCAGGCATTGGGGGCGGAGCCCACGTCGTCAATCGACCAAGCATTGGACCTCGTGAGAGATCGAAACCGACCGGCGGTAGATTCGTCTTTTTCGACGGAGGAGGCTTGGCGGCCTCCGAAGCAGGCTTGTGCGCGGGCGCAGCGGCCTGCGGAGCAGGGCTCGGCGGAGGCGCGGGCGCCTCGCCTACCGGCGGCGCGACCGGCAGCGGGGCCGGAGGCGCGTGGGCGGAGCTCGACGCCGAGGGAGCCGCGGTCGCCGCGGGCGCCGTCTCGGCGGGCTTGGGCGCCTCGACGACGGGCGCGGGAGCTGCGGTCGGCGCAGGCGCGGGCGCGGGCTTAGTGGTGGGGGCCCGCTCGGCGGCTGCCTTCGCGACCGCCGGCCCGGTCGCGCCCTGCGTGCGGAGGAAGAGGGCGGCGCCCACGATGCACCCCAGCACGACGGCGGCGGCGATGACGATGGCGGCGGCGCGGCCGGAGCGGGGCGAAGGCGCGGGGATGGTGCCGCCGGTGCTCGTGAGCGTCCCCGCCGCCAGCGCGCCGCTCCTGGACGGGTCGGCCTGGGGTCCAGGGCTCGCTTGCGAGCCCGTCTGGAACGGCTGCGGGGCCAGGAAGGGGCCGGAGGCGGGCGTGAGCGCCGGTGGGGTGTGCATCGCCTGCGTCCCGCTGGCGTAGGCCTGGGGCGGAGGGAGGGGGCCGGATCCGATCGAGCCGGACGCGAACGAAGGCGCAGGGGTGGCGGCCGGGGTCGGCGGCGCCGGGTACCAGGGCTGCGGGGTCGGTTGCATCGGCGGCGCGACCGGGGCCGGCGCGAAGTACGCGGCGCTCATGGACATCGCGCGCGGGGTGAGGCCCGCAATCATGGAGAGCGCGTTCGCCATGTCGCGCGCGCTGGCGTAGCGACCCTCGCGGTCGCGCACGAGCACGCGGGCGAAGAAGGCGTCAATCTCGGGCGGCAGGTCGGGCGCGACGCTCGTCGCCGTGGGGATGGGGTCGGCGAGGATCTGGCCGATCACCGCGCCGATGACGTCGGCGTTGAAGGGGAGCCGGCCCGTGAGGCAGCGGAAGACGATGACGCCGAGCGCCCAGAGGTCGCTCCGCGCGTCGAGGTCCTTGGCGCCGCGCACCTGCTCGGGGCTCATGAAGTGGGGCGAGCCCGACAATCTCGCCCGTGCGCGTGCTCTCGCCCGCCACCGCCGCGGAGGTGGTGTCCTTGGCGATGCCGAAGTCGAGGATCTTGACGACCTCCTCGTCGTCCACCCGGGCGAGGAAGACGTTCCCCGGCTTGAGGTCGCGGTGAACGATGCCTGCCTCGTGGGCGCCGCGGAGGGCGCGCGCAATCTGGGCGAGCATGACCGCCGTGTCCTGGAGGGAGAGGCGGCGCACGCGGTGCAGGCGGGCGCCGAGGTCCTCCCCCCTGAGCAGCTCCATGACGAGGTAGGGCAGGCCGCCGTCGAGGCCGTAGTCCCGCACGTCGACGATGTTGGGGTGCCGGAGGCCCGCCGCGGCCTTGGCCTCCCGCGCGAAGCGCGCCTGCGCCTGCGGGGAGGACGCGAAGGTGAGGTCCATGAACTTGATCGCGACCGGCACGCCCAGCTCGACGTGCTGCGCCGTCCAGACGGCCCCCATCCCGCCGCGAGCGAGCGGCGCCTCCAGGCGGTACTTGCCGCCGATGGTGGCGCCGGGCTGGACGCGGGTGAGGGACATGGCGCTACTGGCAGACCATGCTGGTGCAGGTGCCGCTGGAGCAGTCTCCGCCCGTCGAGCAGGCGGCGCCGGAGTTGGTCGAGGTGCAGCTCGTCTGGTTGCTGTTGCAGTAGAGGCCGGAGGCGCAGCGGCCAGTACCCATGGTGCAGGACGAGTAGCACGCGAACCCGCTCGAGCACTTGAAGCCGCTGGGGCACGCGGGCGTCGTGGTCTGCGAGCAGTTACCCGCGCCGTCGCACGCGCTCTTGGTGATCGTCTGGGTCGAGCCCGAGCACGTGGTCATGGAGCCTGGTCCGGTGCAGCCCGTCGTCCCCGCCGGGTAGAGCAAGCACGTGCTGCCGTCGGCCTTGCAGGTGCCGTTGGTCCCGCAGCTCGCCGCGCCCTGGTCCGTGCACGCCGTGTGGCAGCAGATGCCGCTCACGCAGTTGCCGTTCACGCACTGGTCGTTGTTCGAGCAGGAGCCGCCGTCATTGAGCTTCGCCTGGCAGGTGCCGCTCGACACCCCGTCGCAGTAGAAGTTGGTGGCGCAGGCGCCGTCGCTGTAGGCCGTCGTCCCGCACGACGTGAAGCACGCCGACGTGCCGTTGCAGACGTAGTGGCCGCAGCTCGTCGGCATCGGCAGGGTGCAGCTTCCGGAGCCGTTGCAGGTGCCCTGCGACGTCAGCATCTCGGTGTTGGAGTCGCAGGACGGGGTGCCGCAGACGGTGCTGTTCCCGTACATCTCGCACGCGCCGCCCGCCGCGCACTTGCCGTCGGTGCCGCAGCTCGACGCCGGCGTCGTGGCCATGCACATGCCAGCCGGATCGACGGTGCCGGCGGCGACGGCGTTGCACGTGCCGTTGCCGTTGCACGTCTTGCACTGCCCGCACACGGTGCCGCTCGCCCAGTTCTCGCACGCGCCGTTCGCCGCGCACTTGCCGTCGGTACCGCAGGTCGACGCTGCCTGGGCCCCGCAGGCGCCGCTCGGATCGGTCGTACCGGCCGTGACGTCGGCGCAGGTGCCGTCGCTGCCGCCGGTGAGCGCCTTGGAGCACGCCTGGCACTGGCCGCCGCAAGCCATGTTGCAGCAGACGCCGCTGACGCAGAAGCCGGACGTGCACTGGTTGGTGGCCGTGCACGCCGTGCCCGCGCCGAGCTTGGCGGTGCACGTGCCCCCGCTGCAGTAGTAGGTGTTGTTGAAGCAGTCGGTGTCGAGGGTGCAGCTCGTCGCGCAGGCGGTGGCGCTCGCGCACTTGTAGGGAGAGCAGCTCACCGTCGCGGGGGTCGGCGCGGTGCACTTGCCGCCGGCGCACGTGTCCGCCTCGGTCAGCGTGCTGCCCCCGCAGGCGGCGTTGGAGCACACCGTACCCGTCGGCCAGGTCGTGCACGCGCCGGAGCCGTTGCAGGTGGCGCCGTCCTCACCGCAGGTGGAGGCCGCCTGCGACTGGCACTGGCCGCGCGGGTCGGAGTGGCCCATGGCGACCGCGCCGCACGCGCCGTCCATGCCCTGGCCCTTCAGGGCGGCGGTGCACGCCTCGCACGAGCCGCTGCACGCCATGTTGCAGCACACGCCGTCCGCGCACGTGAGCCCGCTCTGGCAGTCCGACGTGACCTTGCACGTCTGGCCCTGCGCGCACCGCGTCGCGCACGAGCTCGTGTTGCCGCCGCAGTCGATCGCCGTCTCGTTGCCGTCCAGCTTCGCGTCGTTGCAAGGCAAGTTCCCCATCCCGCCGCAGCCGTCGTTGGCCGTTCCGCACGAGAGGCCGAGGCCGGCGCAGGTGGACGGCACGCAGGAGCAGGCCCCGGCGATGCACTTGCCGTTCGTCCTGCCGTTCGTCTGGCACTGAGCGTCGCCCGCGCAGCCCGTGCAAACGCCGTTGAGACACGAGACGTTCATGCCGCACGAGGTGCCGTTCGCCGACGTGCCGTGCCCGGGCACGAGCGGGCTGCCGCTGCAGGTTCCGGGGTTGCAGCCCGTCGGATCGCTCGGCACGTCGGTGGCGTCGGGGATCGTCGTGGTGCCGCCGCTCCCGTTGCACACGATCTGCTGGCAGTCGCCCGAGACCTGCGGCGGGTTCGATTTGGTCGCGGTGTTGGGCGCCGTGAAGGCCGGCGCGCAGGCGTTGCTCTGGCAAGAGGGGTGCTGGCAGTCGTTGCTCGGGCTCGTGCCGACGCACTCGGTGTCCTGCGTGCACTCCACGCACTCCCCGGTCGCGCTGCAGAAGCCGGGCTGGCTCCCCATGAACGTGCTGCACGGCGAGTCCGGCGCGTGGAGCGGGAACTCGGGCGTGCCGCTGTTGCACTTCGCGTCCGCGCAGCCCGCCATCGCCGCGGGCAGCGTCGGGACGTCGGAGTTGTCCGGCGCGTCCACGTCCTGGCCCATCAGGCAGATGTGCTGCTTGCAGTCGCCCGGCACCTGCGTCACGCCCGGCGTGGGCGTGCCGTCCATCACGCTCGTGTACTCGCACGAGCCCGTGGCGCCGTTGCACGTCACCGTCTGGCAGGCGCCCATGTCCGGGCAGTCTGCCGACGTGCTGCACACGACCTTGCAGACGCCGCTCTCGCACAACCCCGGGACTCCGCTGGTGTTGCACGGCGTCTTGTCCGCCGCAGGCACCATCTCCGGCGTCTCCCCGTTGCACTTCGCGACGGTGCACACGTCGGTCGACTTGGGGGCGTTGCTCGGGTCGGCGACCGTCTCGGACTCGCCGCCCTTGCAGACGACCTGCTTGCAGGTGCCCTGCTTCTGCTCCGCCCCGGGGGCCGGGCCGTCGGCCACGGGAGTGTTCTCGCACTCGCCGGAGGTCGCGTTGCAGGTGTCGTTGGTGCACGGGTTCCCGTCGTCGCACTCCGAGGCGGAGACGCAGGCGCCGGCGTCGCTCGTGCTGGGGATGCCGCTCGTCTGAAGACCGCACCCGGAGAAGAGCACGAACGATCCGCCGAAGATCACGGCGACGGCGACGAGGGGGAGGAGGAACGCCTTGCGTGCGGCGTTCTGGAGCTGGGGTGCGATCATCGTAAGGCCTCACCAAGAGCGGCCGGCCGGGCCGGCCCGCGTGGATGGGCGCCATGATCGCCGATCTGAAACCGGTATGCGGGAAATTTCTATGTCGGCCCCCATCCCGCGGAGCCGGGGGCGGAGGAGGGCTCAGCCCCCGCGGGCCGCGGCGCGGTAGACGGCGGCATACCGGCGCGCCGGGCGATCCCACCCCAGGTCGAGCCGCATGACGCGCCGGCGCAGCGCCCCCCATCGCGGCGAGGTCATCGCCGCCAGCGCCCGCTGCACGCCGCCGACCAGCGCCGTCGCGGTGGGCTTGTCGAAGAGGAAGCCGGAGCCCGTCTCGAGGGCAGCGTCGCAGTCCACGATGGTGTCCGCGAGGCCGCCGGTGCGGCAGGCGACGGGGATCGCGCCGTAGCGCTGGGCGTAGAGCTGGACGAGGCCGCAGGGCTCGTACCGCGAGGGGACCATCACGATGTCCGCCGCGGCGAGCAGGCGGTGGACGATCGCGTCGGGCGCGGCACCCAGGTACATCGCCCGCTCGGGCGCCTTGGAGGCGGCCGCCGCCAGCTTGCTGACGAGGACCGGGTCGCCGGTGCCGACGATGACGGCGGCGACGTCGGCCTTGAGGAGCTTGGGCAGCGCCGCCGCGAGGAGATCGCTGCCCTTCTGCGGCACCACGCGGCCGACCGCGGCGATGAGCGGACGGTCGGGGCGGATCTCCAGCCCGAGCTCCTGGAGGAGCGCCGCCTTGCAGCGCCCCTTGTTGCCCGGGTCGTCGGCGTCGTAGCGCGCGACGAGCGCAGGGTCCGTCATGGGGTTGTAGACGGCGTAGTCGATGCCGTTGATGATGCCGACCAGGTCCTTTTCGCGGAGGCGGAGCACGCCGTCGAGGCGCTCGCCCAGGTCCGGCGTCATGATCTCGCGGGCGTAGGTGGTGCTGACGGTGGTGATCTGGTCGGCCGAGAGGATGCCCGCCTTGAGGAAGCTGACCTTGCCGTAGAACTCCAGCCGGTCGACCGTGAAGTGCTCCTGGCCGAGGCCGGCGTAGCCGAGCGCCTCCCGCGGGAAAAGGCCCTGATGGGCCAGGTTGTGGATGGTGAGCACCGTGCGGGTGGGCAGGGGGCGGGGCGGGTGGGTGTCGGCGGAAGCGCCTTCCTTCAGCAGATAGGGGACGAGCGCGGCGGGCCAGTCGTGCGCGTGGACGATGTCGAAGGGAGCGCCCGCGTCCGCGCGCTGGCGGACGATCTCGGCCACGGCGCGGCAGAAGAGGCCGAAGCGGCGGTCGTTGTCGGGGTAGTCCGTGCCGCCCTCGCCGTAGATGCCGGGGCGCTCGAAGAGGCCCGGGGCCCGAGGGGCACCGGCCGGACGGCCGTGCGCAGAAGAGGCCGCTTGCGCGACGCTGTTGACCGGGGCGGATGTGATGGCATCCAGGACGAGGAGCTCGACGCCGGAGCCGAGGCGGCCGTCGTAGACCGTCACCTCGGCCGCCGGGACGCCGCGCGCAGGGTCGGCCGGGAGGAGGACGGGCGTCAGGCGGCGCGCGAGCATGAGGCCGCCGGCCTCGACGCTCGGATAGCGAGGGAGCGCGATGGTCACCTTGTGACCGAGCAGGCGGAGCGCCTTGGACAGCGCGGCGACGACGTCCGCCAGCCCGCCGACCTTGACCATGGGCGCGAGCTCGGAAGCGACGAAGAGGATGTCCATGCGCCGCCGGCTCTAGCACAGTCACGGGCGGAAATGGGGCGGGGCAGCGTATGGAAATCTCTCCGCGGAGCGGGCGCGCGTTCTTTGATATGGTGGCCCGGGGCCGCGGGCTGCGCCGACTGCGGCGCATCCCCCCTCGTCAGGGACCTCGCGCATGCGGCAGAACAGGCTCATCGGTCGCCAGGTGGCAGGCCGCTTCACGATCAAGCGCTTCCTCGGCGAGGGCGGCATGGCCACCGTCTTCGTCGCCGAGCAGGAGGGCGAGCCCCGCGAGGTGGCCCTGAAGATCATGAACGAGGAGCTCACCTCGGACCGGACCTTCGTCAAGCGCTTCCAGCGGGAGGCGAAGGCGGCGGCGCGCGTGCAGCACCCGAACTCGGTGACCTTCATCGACTACGGCGTCGCCGACGGCCTGAGCTACATCGCCATGGAGCTGCTCCAGGGCGACGACCTGTACACGCTGCTCGATCGCGAGGGGGCGATCAGCCAGCTCCGCGCCGCCCGGATCCTGGTCGAGGTGTGCGACGCGCTCTCGGTGGCGCACGAGCTCGGCATCGTGCACCGCGATCTCAAGCCCGAGAACATCATGGTGATCGCGGACGCGTCGCACCCGAACGGCGAGCGGGTGAAGGTGCTCGACTTCGGCATCGCCAAGCTCCTCTTCCCCGACGCCGCCCCCGTCGACCCGCGCGTCGATTCTCGCCTCGACCCGCCTTCGGGCGTGACGCGCGCGGGCACGTTCATCGGCACTCCTTCGTACATGTCGCCGGAGCAGTGCGCGCTCCAGTCCGTGGACACGCGCGCCGACATCTACACGGGCGGCGTGCTCCTCTTCCAGCTCGTGACGGGTCGCCTCCCCTTCGAGGGGCAGACGCCCCTCCACACTGCCACGCTCCACATCCACGAGGCCCCCCCGCGCCCGACCGCCTTCGCGCCCGCCCTCGACCCCCGGCTCGAGGCGGTGATCATGAAGGCGCTGGCGAAGAAGCCGGCGGACCGCCACCAGACGGCGCGCCACATGGCGGCGATGCTGCGGAAGATCCTCCCGGATCTACCGGACGTGAGGGTGGCGACGGTGGGCAAGCCCACCGGATCCAAGAGCGTACGCCCCCGGGACGGCGCCGCGCCGGTCTCGTCCGACCCCGAGACGCCTGTCCGTGCGCCCGCCCCCGCCGCGCCGAAGCCCGCGGCTGTCGCTCCTAAGCCTCCGCGGCCTTCGCTTCAATCGGCCCCGACCATTGGTCAGGCCGGGGTGCCGGGGGCGTCGCCTCTCGTGTTGCAGAAGGCTCCCCCCCCGCGCATCCGCCCCGCCGCAGGCGCGCCTCCGGAGCAAGTCGAAGACGCGACCGCCGAAGCCGGGCCCAGGAACGCCGCCGAGAGCAACGACTCGGCGCGCACGCTGGTGCGCCCGCCGACGGACGAGGAGGCGCCGCGCCTCAACCGCGAGCTGACCGCGGTGATCGCGCCTCCCGAGGAGATGACAGCCCGCTCCGCGGCGCTCGGCGCGCCCCCCGCGCCGCCCCCGCCACAGGCGTCGCCCGGCGTGCCTCGCCCGCCCGCGACGGCCTTGGCTGCCACGCCGCGCCCCGCGCCGCGCGCCTACAAGCCGACGCTGAAGTCCGTCGGAATCGGCGCCCCGGCGGGCTCGGGTGGAGAGGGCACGCCCCCCGACAAGGCCGCGCAGCCCGGGGAGGCCCCCAAGCCTTCGCCGGAGGCGTCCGACGATGCCCCCACGCCGCTCGTCCCGGCCGCGGAGCTCCCGGCCGCGAGCATGGCCGCCGCGCCCGCCGGCATGGGCGGCCCCGGCGTGCTCGGCGCGCTGCAGCTCGGGGCGGCGCAGCTCTCGTCGAAGCCCGGCCAGGCGGAGCCTCCCGACGCGGCCAACGTGCCGCCTGCGCCGCCGTCCATCGAGCGGCGGGTCGTGACGACCCAGGACGCGTTCGACGAGACGACCAAGATGGATGTCTCGGAAGTGCCCATGGCCAGCCCCTTCGCGCAGGCCCAACGTCCCCCGGCCCAGCCTTCCGCGCCGGAGGTCCCGGAGCTGCCCGGCGGCTTCGTGCCGACGGCGCACACGGTGCCGCTGATCCCGCCCGACCTGGTCGCGCAGGCGATCGCGCGTGGGCCGCGGCCTGCGGCAGGGGCCCCAGCCGTTCCTCCGGCGAACGCGGGCGCGCCCGGTGCGATGGCTCCGCAGGCCGCGCCGATCGCTCCCTCGAGCCAGGTCTTCGCGGCGCCCTCTGCGCAGGGGTATGCGCCCCCCGCCGCGCAAGGCTACGGGCCACCCCCCGCCGCACAGGGCTACCCGCCGCCGTCCGCCCAGGGGTACGGGCCACCCCCGGCGCAGGGCTATGCGCCGCAACAACCGCTCCCGCAAGCGAGCCCTGGCCTGGTCGCCGCGCCGGGCCCCGCGCTCCCCCAGACGCCGCCGGTCTTCCCCCTCCCCTCGGCGCCCGCGGAGGCGGCGCGGAGCAGCGCCGCGCGTGGGATCCTCCTCGGCTTCGTCGTGGGCGCCGTCCTGATGGCGATCGTGACCGCCGTCTTCCTGCTCACCCACTGACGCCGGTAGCGCTAGCGCGCAGGCGGTCTGCCCCGGAACTCGGCGACTAGCTGCTCGGCGGCCGAGTACGGATTGATCTCGCGCCGCGCGACCGCCGCCACCGCGGCGTCGAGCTCTGCGCCGAGCGCGCGGAGCGCCTCCTCGACGAGCGCGTCGCGCAGGTGTGTGCGCATCGCCTCGGCGAGCCGCGCCGCCCGGCGCGCCGCCCCCTGCTCCGTCGTGGTGAGCCACGCATGGTGCTTCTCCAGCATGGCGAGCAGATCCTCGACCCCCTGGTTGCGCGTCGACACGGTGCGCCCGATGAGCGGCACCCAGGCGCCGTCCGCGTGACGCACCTCCTGCGCGCCGACCGGGCGGTGGCCCCGGGTGTGGCTGCCCGCCCGGGTCACCTCGCCTCCGAGCGCGATCATCAGCTCGAGGTCGCGCAAGGTAGCGTCCGCGCCCTCGCGGTCCGCCTTGTTCACGGCGAAGACGTCGGCGCACTCGAGGATGCCCGCCTTGATCGCCTGCACGTCGTCGCCGAGCCCGGGCGCCATCACCACCAGCGTGGTGTGCGCCATGCGGGTGATCTCCAGCTCGTCCTGGCCGACGCCGACGGTCTCCACGATGACGACGTCGGCGCCCCACGCGTCGAGCACGTGGACCACGTCGGCGGCGGATCGCGAGAGGCCGCCGAGCGCGCCGCGCGTCGCCAGCGACCGGATGAAGACGTCGGGGTCCGCCGAGTGCTCCTGCATGCGGATGCGGTCGCCGAGGATGGCGCCGCCGGAGAACGGGCTCGTGGGATCGACGGCGACGACGGCGACGCGCTTGCCCCGCTTGCGGAGGCTGGTGATCAGCCGGTCGGTCAGCGTGCTCTTGCCAGCGCCGGGGTTGCCGGTGACCCCGAGCACCCAGGCGCGGCCGGTGTGGGGGAAGAGGTCCTTGAGGATGGCGAGGTAGTCGCCTGTGCGGTCGTCCACGAGCCGGCACACGCGGGCGGTGGCGCGCAGCTCCCGGGCGAGGACCTTCTCCGCGAGCGGGTGGCGCGGGGTGGCAGCGGGGCTCGTGGGGCTCGGCGTCAAGGTGCGCTGGGGCTTTCCGCCACCGCTCCGCGGAGGCTCCGAGGGCTTACGCGTGGGCGGAGGCGGAGACAACCGCCGCGTGGCGCCCGGAAGAGCGTAACCCCGCTCACCACGGCCGTGTTAGCCTGGCGCGCCGCGTGTGTGCCCGGCAGATCTCCGGGCGTGTGCGGTCGGAGTCGCGCGATGAACCTTCGCAAGCTGTCGGCTTTGGGCCCCCTTCTCATCCTCTCGATCGCGATCGCCGGGCTCGGAGGCGCGTGCTCCGCCACGGGCGCACGGGCGACCGGGGCCACCGCGGCCGGCGCCGGGGGCGGCACCTCGTCGAACGGTCAGGGAGCGGCCACGTCGTCGAGCGGCCAGAGCGGGACGGGCGGCAGCACAGTCCACCTCGGTGCGGACGGGGGTGGCGGCGGGCCAACGGCGCCGCCGTCCAGCGGATGCGACACGACCTCCTGCCAGGCGGCAGGCGGCCAGTGCATGAACACCACCTGCGTCATCAACGAGAACCCGGGCAACGTCCCGGCGGCGACGCAGGGCAGCCTCCAGCAGGGCGGGAACGGGGATTCGGCGTTCGCCTTCCTCTACCCGTACGACAAGACGGTCTTCCCGCGCGGGCTCCTCCCGCCGACGCTCCAGTTCGCGGGAGCTGCGCCGGACGCGGTGTACGTGCACGTGAGCTTCCCGGGCCTCGAGTACAAGGGCTTCTTCGGCGCTTCGAGCCCTGGGCGCCTCGCCTTCTCGTCCGCCGTGTGGGAGGCGATCGGGCTCGCCTCGAACGGGTTCAAGGACGAGGTCCAGGTCGAGGTGACCAAGATCTCGGGCGGCATGGTCGCGGGGCCGATCACCGAGAACTGGACGATTGCCACGGGCAACCTCAAGGGGACCATCTACTACGAGACGTACGGATCCCGAGATCCTCGGGGGGGCCGCCTCGGTGGGGATCATGAGATCCAGCCGGGGGCCACGACGCCGACGATGGTCAAGAAGGGGTGCGGCCACGTCTGCCACACGGCGAGCGCGGACGGCTCCACGCTGGTGTCCGCGATTCCGCTCACCGGGAGCGAGAGCTGGGATTTCAAGAACAACGCCGCCGCGATCGCCAAGCCCGTCGGGAAGGCCATCGCCTTCACGTACGGCGGCCTCTACCCCGACGGGAGCTTCTCGATCTCGGCGACGCACTACCGCACGTGGTTCCCCAGTGTCCCGTCGCGCCTCTACGACACCAAGACGGGCGCCAACATCCCCACGCCGAGCTGGGATTCGGCGATCAAGAACGGGGGCACGCCGGCCTTCTCCCCCGACGGCACGAAGGTCGCCTTCATCCACGAGGATCTCGACTCGGGCCAGGGGCACACGATCGCCGCCATGGACTACGACCCGGCGCAGAAGACGTTCTCGAAGCTCGTCGATTTGGCGAACGACCCGATGTACACGCTCGGCTGGCCCGCTTTCACCCCGGACACGAAGTCGGTCGTCTACCACGCGGGCTCCAACGCCCAGTTCGAGACGGACGGCGGCGCCGTGGGCGATGTCTTCTACGTCGACGTCGCGACCCACAAGGTGACGCGCCTCGACGCGCTCGACGGGTACGACAGCAGCGGCAAGGTGTACCTGCCGGACAACGACGCCCACCTCAGCTTCGCGCCCACGGTCCTGCCGGTCGCGGTGGGCGGGTACTTCTGGGTCGTGTTCACCAGCCACAGGTCGTACGGAAACACCCTCCCGTCGATGGACAACGGGGATCAGAACGGCAAGCTCTGGGTCGCCGCGTTCGACATCAACGCAACGCCGGGGCAGGACCCGAGCCACCCCGCCTTCTTCCTCGACGGGCAGGAGAAGGTCTCCGACAACCTGCGCGGCTTCTGGGTGCTGAACCCCTGCGGGGCCGACGGCGACAACTGCGCCTCGGGCGACGACTGCTGCGGGGGCTATTGCCGCTCCACCAACGGCGGGCCACTCCAGTGCGTCAGTGCCCCCGGCGGGTGCTCGAACGAGTTCGAGACCTGCAAGACGGCCGCGGACTGCTGCACGCCGGGGTTCCAGTGCATCAACTCCCACTGCGCCCAGCCCGCCCCGACCTGAGCGTCGGGAGTGGGGCGACGGTGCGTGAGCCGCCGGCCCCGACGTTACGCCCTGGCGCGTAACGCCTCCCTGCGAGTGAACTCCTTCCGACTCCGCAACTGTGAACGCCGATTCACACGGCGGGCGCGAACGTGAGGCTTCGGACACGGATCCCCCGGGCGCCGCCGCCGGGCCGCCACCTGGCACGCGGCGTGATATGAAGAGGGCCGTTCCCCTGGAGGACTCGATGTCTTTGCGCTCTGCCTTCACCAAGCTCGTGGACGGGCTCTCCGCCCTGGCGGCTCCGACCCCCGAAGCCCGGCCCGCACCTCGCCGGCGCTCGACCTGGATCGGCGTGGTCGCGCTCGGGGGCCTCGTCGCGGGGGTGGCCGTCGTCGGGGAAGCCTGCGACGGCGGGGGCAGCCTCGTGCCGTGCGCCAACTCCGGCGGGTACTGCGTCTGCGATTCGTACGGCTGTCGGACGGCCGAGAACAACACGGGCGCCGGCGGCTCGCTGGGCACGGGCGGCGCCACGAGCACCACCGGCACCGGCGGCGCCAGCGCCGGAGGCACCAGCACCGGAGGCGCCGGCACCGGCGGCGACGCGACGTGCGATCCCGGGCAGGCGACCTGTCCGTGCGACAAGAAGGGCAGTTGCCCCACCGGCAAGGAGTGCATCGTCGGCCTGTGCATCAAGGGCTGCAGCTTCGACTACCAGTGCGCCGCCGGGATGGTCTGCGACAACGGCGCGTGCGTGCCCGGCTGCAGCGCGAACGCTGCGTGCGCGACGGGCTACACCTGCACCAACGGGGCCTGCCAGCTCGATCCGAACAACCCGCAGTGCAGCGCGGCGAGCCCGTGCCCCGCGGGCCAGGTCTGCGCGAGCGGCGTGTGCACCACGAGCTGCACGTCGGACAGCCAGTGCGCCGCGGGCCAGGTCTGCGACGGCGCGACGCAGACCTGCATCACCAACCCGTCGAGCAGCTCGCCCTGCAGCAACGTCTCGTGCCCGTCGCCGCAGAGCTGCGGGATGGACGGCTTCTGCCACTACCCGTGCAGCACGCTGCACGACTGCCAGCTCATCGACAACCGCTTCGCCGCCTGCGATCAGGGCACCTGCAAGACCTCGGAAGAGGTCAACCCGCAGTGCACGCTCCAGATGCCGTGCCCCAGCGGGCAGTCGTGCATCTCCAACCACTGCTACTAGCCAGCTAGCCCCTCCCCCGGCCCCCTCCCAGGCTCCTGCGGAGCCTCCTCGCTCGAAACCCTCGCCAGCCCCGGCCGTCCGCGAGCACGCGCCCAGCACGCCCGCTCCGCGACGGCCGATCCGGCCGCGCCACGGCTGCCCTGGCGCAGCGCGTGCAATCCGCTTCGAGCGTACGAGAGCGACGCGCTCCCAGCACGAGAGAGGGGGAAATTATGGCTACCATGGGGCCCGAAGACCGAGAACGGTTCGCACGGCGGGAAGGCGAGCAGCTCGGCTCTCGCCGCGACATCGAGCCCGAGCGGCAGAAGTCGATCAAGGTCGTGGCCGGCGGGTCGATCACCGAGGCGGTCTGCGGCGCGGCGACGGTGGTCCTCGCGATCATCGGCCTCGCAGGCGTGTTTCCAGGCTACCTGGCCTCCATCGCGACGATCGCGTTCGGCGTCGCGCTGCTGGCGCAGGGAGGCGCGCTCGCCGCGCGCTACTCGCGCGTCATCCACGAGACCTTGCCCTACGAGTGGGACACGCGCACCGAAATCGGCGGAGGGATGGGCGCGGAGATCCTCGCCGGCGCGGCCGGCGTGGTGCTCGGTATCCTGGGCCTCATCGGCCTGGCGCCGAGCGTCCTCCTCCCCATCGCCGTCATCGTCTTCGGCGGCGCGCTCTTGCTCGGCAGCGGCGCGACCATGGATCTCAGCACGCTGAGCGGCTCCGTCGCCAACGAGCGGCTGGCCCACATCACCCGCCAGGCCACCGTCGCCGCGTCCGGCGCGCAGGTGCTCACCGGCATCTGCGCGATCGTCCTCGGGATCATCGCCCTCGTCGGCGTCAATCCCGCCACCTTGACCCTGGTGGCGCTCATCGTGGTCGGCGGATCCGTCCTCCTCGCTGGAGGCGCGATCACGAGCCGCATGGCGAGCGTGATGCGCCGTCACGCCTGACCGAACCGGTGGCCGAGCCGGTGCCGCCACGCCCGCTTGACCGAGCGAGGGTGCCCGGCTAATCGGCAGGCATGAGAAACCTCTCGCGCACGGCGGCTGACCGCCTCCGCCTCGCCGCCTGCGCTGGCGCCCTCGCCGCCGTGGTCGCCGCTGCACCGCACCAGACCGCGGCGGCCGCCGAGTCCAGGATCGCCGTGGTCGACCTCCAGCGCGCGACGCTGACGACGGAGGACGGCATCCGGGCACAGGCGACGATGAAGAAGCGCTTCGACAAGCGCCAGCAGGAGCTGGACGCGAAGCGCGCCGAGCTCGGCCGCGTGCAGGACGACATCGAGAAGCAGGCGCGCGTCCTGTCCCGCGAGGCGCTGCAGAAGCGCTCGGCGGACCTGCAGCAGCAGCTCGTCAAGCTCCAGACCGTGTACGTCGAGTACCAGCAGGAGCTGGCGAAGATGCAGAACGAGCTCATGGGCCCCATCCTCAAGAAGATGTCGAGCGTGATCGCGCGCGTCGCCAAGAAGAACGGCTACGAGCTCATCCTCGACCGGCAGGCCACGCCCTACGCCCGCCCCGACCTCGACCTCACCGACCAGGTCATCCAGCTCTACAACTCCGGCGGCGACACCGGCGACACCGGCGGCGACGACAAGAAGCCGGACGGCAACAAGTAGCGCGGTGGCTGCCGACCTCCCGGCCGTCCTCTTCCGAGCGCCCGCCACGCTCGGCGCGCTCGCGGCGCGCCACGGCGGGGTGGTCGACCCGGGCGCAGAGGCCCTCGTCGTCCGCGCGATCGCCCCCGTCGCCTCCGCGAGCCCGGGTCAGCTCGCGCCGCTCCTCTCCCGGCGCCGCGCGTACGTCGACGCGGCGTGCACCGGCGGCGCCGCCATCCTCGCCGACGCCGCGCTCGCCGCGCTCGTGCCGCCCGGCCGCCGGTGGGTCCACCCCCACGCCGCCTTCGCGCTCGCCTGCCTGCTGGGCGAAGCCGCGCCGCCTCCTGCGCAGGACGCGCGCGCGGCCGCGCACATCGATCCCGCCGCCGAGGTGGACCCGACCGCCTGCATCGGCCCGGGCGCGGTCGATCCTGGCGGGCGCGCGCGTCGGGCCCGGCGCGCGCGTCGAGCCCAACGCGGTCGTCTACGGGGGCAGCGTCATCGGGGCCCGCGCCGTCGTCGGAGCGGGCGCCGTGGTCGGTCGCCCGGGATTCGGCTGGGCCGCCACGCCGGACGGGGGCGTGGTGCGCGTGCCGCAGCTCGGGGGAGTGCGCATCGAGGACGACGCCGAGATCGGCCCGCTCGCCACGATCGACGCCGGCACGCTCTCGCCCACCGTCATCGGGCGAGGGGCCAAGCTCGACGCGCAGGTCCACGCCGGGCACAACGTCCACGTCGGACGGGGCGCGATGGTCGCGGCCCAGGCCGGCTTCGCCGGCTCCGTCGAGGTGGGGGAGGGCGCCCGCGTCGGAGGCCAGGCGGGGGTGGCCGATCACGTCCGCGTGGGTGACGGCGCGAGCGTCGCGGCCAAGGCCGGCGTCATCGGCGACGTCGCCGCCGGCGAGGTCGTGGCAGGCTATCCTGCGGTGGCGCGCGAGCGCTGGCTGCGCGCGACGGCCCACGCGCTCCGAGCAGCCGACCCCGAACGACGACGCAGAGGAAGGAGATCGACTTGACCGACCGATCCGAGCGGCCCCGCGCGCCGGTGAACCTGGACATCCACCAGATCCTCGCGATCCTGCCGCACCGCTACCCGCTCGTGATGGTCAACCGCGTGACCGAGATCATCCCGGGCAAGAGCATCCGCGGACACAAGTGCGTGAGCTTCAACGAGCCGTGGTTCCCGGGCCACTTCCCGCATGCGGCCGATCATGCCGGGCGTGCTCATCCTCGAGTGCCTCGCGCAGATCGGCGGCATCCTCGCGTACGCCTCGGACCCGTTCGATCCGGCCTCGAACCTGATGTTCTTCCTCGGCATCGACAAAGCGAAGTTCCGCCACGTCGTCACGCCCGGCGACAAGCTCGACCTGCACGTCGAGGTGCTCCACCACCGCTCCAACGTGTGGAAGCTCCGCGGCGAGGCGAGCGTGGACGGCGCGCTCTGCGCCGAGGGAGAGCTGCTCGCCTCCATCGTCGACCGCCAGCCGTGACGACGGGGGAGGCCGCCAAACCCCCGCCCGAGGCGCCCACGCCCGTGTCCACCCCCGCCGTACACCCCCTCGCCTTCGTCGCCCCCGACGCGCAGCTCGGCGCCGGCGTCGCCGTCGGCCCCTTCGCCCTCGTCGAGCCCGGCGTGAGCCTCGGCGCGGGCACCCTGCTGCACGCCCACGCCGTGGTCCGCGCGGGGACGCGCCTCGGCGCGGGCAACGTGGTGCACCCCTTCGCCGTCCTCGGCGGCGATCCGCAGGAGCGGACCTACGCGGGCGAGGCCACGACGCTCGAGATCGGCGACAGGAACACGTTCCGCGAGCACGTCACCGTGCACCGAGGCTCGGCCAAGGGCAGCGGGGTGACCCGCATCGGCGAGCGGCAACCTGCTCATGGCCGGCGTCCACGTCGGCGCACGACTGCGCGCTGGGCGACCGGATCGAGCTGGCGAACGGCGTGCTCCTGGCCGGGCACGTGACGCTGGGCGACCACGTGGCCGCCGGCGGCAGCGCGGCGATCGCCCCCTTCGTCCGCGTGGGCACGCGCGCCTTCCTCGCGGCGGGGGCCATGGTGGAGCAGGACGTCCCCCCCTTCGTCATCGCCGCGGGGGACCGCGCCCGCGTGCGCGCATTGAACCGGGTCGGCCTCGCCCGGAGCGGCGTCCCCGAGGCGTCGCGCGCGGCGCTCGATCGCGCGTTCCGGACCCTCTTCCGCGCCGGGACACCGCGCGCGATCGCGGCCCGTGCGCTCGCGGAGGACCCGGACCCGTTCGTCCGCGAGCTGTGCGCGTTCCTGCTCGAGGCCGCTGCTACTGGATGAGCTCCTTCACCTCGCCGGCGATCTTGCCCTCCTCGCCGTCGTGGAAGCCCACGTGCAGGTGGCGCACGACGCCCTGCTTGTCGATGACGAAGCTCGACGGCATCGTGAGGTAGTCCATGCCGTAGGCCTTGGCGGCGCTGTGGTCCTTGTCCCACACGATCGCGAACTTCGCCTGGTTGTCCTTGGCGAAGGCGATCAGCTTGTCCTTCTTCACCATGTCCGGGTCGTCCACGCTCACCGCGAGCACGGTCACGCTTGCCGCCGAACTGGTCGACGAGCGCCTGGTACTTGGGGAACGACTTCTTGCACGGGTCGCAGAACGTGCCCCAGAAGTCGAGGATCACCATCTTGCCCTGCGCGCCTTCAGCGTCTTCGGCCCGTCGCCGCCGACGGCCTCGGCGTTGAAGTCGGGCGCAGCTTGCCGATGAGCGGGTTCTGGTGCCCGAAGCGTCCGACGCGCCGCCGCCGCCGCCGGCGCCGCAGGACGCCGTGCAGAGCGAGAGGGCGGCGAGGGCAGGAGGGGGCGAAGGCGCGGAGGGTCGGCGACGGCAGTCTCGGAATCATGCGAGTCTCCGTTCGGGTCTGGGGGGCTACGGCGAGCGGAGCTTAGCGCAAGGCCGAGCCGTTGTAGCGGGCGCCGGCTCGGATCACAGAGGGCAGATGGTCCTGCTGTCACGGCGGCCGCCGCGCGAAGCATGACGGCGCGCGCCGCGCGAGCGGCGCTCATGGTTCTCCGGACAGCGGCCCTCGCCTTGTCCACCACCGCGCGCCACCAGATCGGTCACGCCGCTGCTCCAGCTCGGCGACGGCACCAGCTCGGCGGCGTCCGCGTCGTCGCCCGCCACGATCTCCCCGCCGATGCGGCGGCAGACGTAATCGAGGATCACGTAGTGGTGCCCGGCTCGATCGATCTCGGCGACCTCGACCAGCGGGCCGACCTCGACCACGAGGCCCGTCTCCTCGCGCATCTCGCGCACCAGCGCGTCCGCGAGCCGCTCGCCGGGCTCGACGCGGCCGCCGGGCAGCGACCAGCGCCCCGCGCCCGGCGGCCGGCCACGCCGGATGAGGAGCACGCGCGGCCCCGAAGGCTCCGGCGACGGCTCGAGCAGCACGCCGCCGACGGCGACGCGGCGAGAGCGTGGGGGCGCTCAGCCGGGGCGATTCCCCAGCGGGCGCCGTCTACTTCGTGCGCCCGGCGCCGCAGCGCGCGTCGCCGGGGGTCTGCACGACCGACGTCGTAGTCGCCGAGCGCGAGGTCGCGCGGCACCACCACCGCGCCGTCGTAGCGGCCCCGCTCGTCGGTGGAGAGCGAGCCGACCGGGGTGCCCGTGGGCCCCGCGACGCCGCCGGGCGCGGCCCTCGCTCCGCCGCGGCCGCTGGCTTGTCGGCCTGTGCTCACCAGGATCACGTCGACGCGCAGGTGCGCGCAGGGCGAGCCGCCGCTCGAGGATCTGCCCTTGCAGGTGGAGCGGCAGCCCGCGGTGCACGTCGCCGTCGATGGCCGCGACGGCCACCTCGGACTCGGGCATCCGGGGCTCTGCGGGGTCGCTCGTGGGCGCGGGGGTCGCGCCGGCGGGCTGCTGCGCCGCCGCGCCTGTGCGCCCCCGTCGCCGGCCTGATCGCCGTCGGGCCCGCTGCCCGCTCTGCGTCTGGTCGCGGTTGCGATCGGCGAGGTCCTGCCCGGAGTCGCGCGTGCTGGGCCAGCGTACGGGTCGGGCGGCGGGACGTAGGCCGGCTTGCTCGGGATCGGCGTCGTTCTCGAGGTTGGCCGCGGCGCCGCCGAGGTCGACGCGGTGCCAGAGCTTGCTGTCGTAGATCTCGACCCAGGCGTGCGCCTCGTTCACCACCATCCGCGCGGGCACGCCGATGCCGAGCGCGGTCACGAGGAAGGCGAAGGCCCGGTGCCGGCACACGCCCTTCTTCGAGAGGGCGAGGTCGAGGTAGATGTCCTGGCGGCCGCTGGGCGGCTCTTCGGACGGGGCGAACGAGCGGAAGTAGTCGACCATCTTGCGCACCACCTCGCGCGGGCGCATCGCGCGCGAGATGCCCACCGCCTGCGCCACCTCGTTGAAGGCGGCGTCGTGCAGCCGCGCGCCGGAGGCGCCGCTCGCCGCGCCCCGGTTCGCCGCCCGGCTGGCCTCGAGCGCGTCGAGCGCGCCCCAGTCGACGTCGGCGAACTCGCGCCCGAAGGTGTCGCGCGCGATGGCGAGCTCGATGACCACGTGCACCCGCGCCCGCGTCGCGCCGCGCACGAACCAGTTGTCCGCGCCGTCGTGGAGCATCTCGACGGGGAGCTCGGGGTTGGCGTGCATGCGCAGGACGCGCGCGCCCGGGCCCACGGTGGGGATGCGCACCGGCTGCCCCGGGATCAGGTCGACGGAGAGGTCGCCGTAGAACGGCTCGTCCCCCGAGGCGGCCGCGCCGCCCACGTTGAGCTGCTGCAGCGCCTTGTCCCGCACGTGGAGCGAGTAGTCGGCGTCCACCCAGTCGTAGGCGCGGAGGCGCTTGAACGGCGCCGTCGCCGGCGAGAAGGGGTCGTCGTAGTTCTCCACGTGGGGCCGCCGGGTGTCGCGGTCGGGCTCGTAGATCGAGTCGGGCGTGTCGTCGGTGGTGGCCCCGCCGCCGTAAACATGGTCGGCGCGTCGGCGATCTGCGCGGGATCGGGCGCGGTGGCCAGGCCGCTCGGCGTCTGGATGGCGGCCGGCAGGTCTCCCTCGAGCGTGGTCGCCGAGTAGGTCACGTCGTCGCCGGGGTCGGGCGGGATGAACTCGTGGAGGATGCTGGAGGGCGTCTCGGCGTAGGCCGAGGCGACCGACAGAGCGCCACGAGCCCGGCGGCGAGCAGCGGGACGCGGAGGCGGGCGAGACGCGAGGGAGAGAGCATGCCTGTCCGTGTATGAACCACGAACCGGGCGGATGTTCCAGCCGGGCTAGCCAATCAGCCCCTCGACCACCTCCGCGACCCGCGCCGCCGCCTCGGCCTCCTCCGGCCACCGCTCCCCCTGCGCGAACAGCCCCTCGAGCGCCGCCCCCACCGCCTCTGCGCCCCGCTCCGACCCGAAATCCACGGAGCGGACGGGGGCCACGGGCATCGACGCCTCCATCCAGCGCACGAGCCACGGAAGCTCGGGGACGAGGCCCCGCTCGACGTACGCCATCCGGGTCCGCTGGCGCGCCGCGTCGCCGATGATCCCGTACCCGGGCTTGGTGAAAACCGCGTCGCACACCGCCAGCACCGCGAGGTACGGAGCGTCGCGCGCATGGCGGGTGTCGGGCCGGCCGAGGTCCGGCATCGGCTCGGCGACGATCCAGGTCACCCCGGGCACCTCCGGGATCTGCCGCAGAGCGTCACGCAGGCCGCACCCGCCGAAGCTCGCGAGCACTGCCCTGTTCCCCGCCGGGATGCCGAGCCGCTCGCGGATCCCGCGCGGATCGACGAGGAGCCGCCGCGCGAGCAGGCCTCCCTCCACGACGCGGGGAAAGGCGGTGAGCGGAGGCCCGGGCGAGAGGTGGACCGCCGCGGTCGCCTGGGCCTGCCACCGCGCGCAGAGCCTCGCCCACGGCAGGAAGGCCGGGTCGCGCGCGGCGTAGAACTCGTACACCCACGCCCAGTCGAAGTTGCCGACCGCCACCGAGGGCACGCCCAGCCTCGCCGCCGCGCCGAACGCCACCGGGGGAACGTCCCCGATCACCACCGCCGGCCGGTGCTCCGAGAGCACCCGCGCCAGCGCCGCCTCGGCCCGCTCGGGCTCCGTCCACGCCGCAGCGAGGGCGCGCAGGGTGGCCGCCGGATCGGCCGCGAGGCCGTCGTCCTGCACGAGCCCGACGTCGGCGCGGTAGGGGACCAGGGTGACGCGCGGGAGGCACCCGGCGGGGCCCAGATAGTCCCGGAAGACGGCTTCCGGCACGGACGAGAGGACCAGCGCGCGGGCGTCCGGGACGCGCTCCAGGAGCACGCGGATCACCTCCATCTGGCGGCTCGCGTGCCCGTAGCCATGGGACGTGACCACGAAGGCGAGGAGACGAGACATGCGTTCGCGGAGGGTAGTCTCCCCCGCGGCAGTTGCCTGTAGGATAGGGCGCCCCTCCCCTGCAGGCGCACCTTGTCCGACCCGAAGCACCGCACGCCGCGCGACTCTGGCGAGTTCACCCGACCGGGGTGGGGCTCGGGCGAGCGTGCAGCCCAGCGCGGCGCGGGCGGTGCGAGGGAGAGCGGGAAGCTCGCCGGGCCGGAGTTCGGCGGCACGGCGCGCTTCGAGATCCGGCGTCGCATCGGGTCCGGCGGCTTCGGGGTGGTGTACGAGGCGTTCGACCGCGACCGGCGCGCGCCGGTCGCGCTCAAGGCGCTCGAGCGCAACGACGCGGCCACGATCTACCGCTTCAAGCAGGAGTTCCGCGCGCTCTCCGACATCGTGCACCCGAACCTCGTGCAGCTCTACGAGCTGCACAACGAGGGCGACGCCTGGTTCTTCACGATGGAGCTCGTCGAGGGCGGCGACGCCGTGAGCTTCGTCCGCGATGTCCCGGACACGCACGCGGCCTTCGCGGCCACGCAGGCGGCGACCCTGCCGAACCCCCCGACCGGGGAACTCGCCGCCCTGCGCGAGCGGCCCACCCTGTCCATCGCAGACGAGGCCACGGTCCCGGCGCAGGAGGGCCTCCCCATCAGCGAGGCGCCCCCGCCTCTGCCGTCGTACCGGCCGCCCGCGGGGCACGACGACGCCCGCCTGCGCGCCGTCCTGCGGCAGCTCGTGGAGGGGCTCTGCGCCCTCCACGACGCGGGCAAGCTCCACCGCGACATCAAGCCCTCCAACGTCCTCGTCGGCCGCGACGGGCGCGTGGTGCTGGTGGACTTCGGCCTGACGATGAGCCTCTCGGGAAACCTGGAGGGCTCGTACGGAAAGACGAACCTGCTCGCCGGCACGCCCGTGTACATGGCCCCGGAGCAGGTGGCCGGCGGCGCGCCCTCGCCGGCCTGGGACTTCTACGCGGTCGGCGCCCTGCTCTACGAGGCGCTCACCGGCGAGCTGCCCTTCAGCGGGACGCTCGGCGACATCCTCCGGGCCAAGCGCTCGGTCGACCCGCCAGCGCCCAGCACGCTCCGCTACGGCATAGCGCCCGACCTCGATCGGCTCTGCTGCGCGCTCCTGTCGCGGGCGCCGGAGGCGCGCCCCGAGGGCCGCGCCCTGCGCGAGATCCTCGGCATGTCGGCGGCCCGCGATCGCGCCGCCCCGATCCGCGAGGGGCCCTTCGTCGGGCGCGCCGGCGAGCGGCGCGCGATCGCGGACGCGCTCCGGGCCACGGTGGAGGAGCGCGTCGCCGTCGTCGCGCTGATCGGCGGCCCCTCCGGCGTCGGCAAGAGCGCGCTCGTCCGCCGCGCGCGCGAGGATCTGCGCGAGACCAACCCCGCCGCCGTCTTCCTCGCGGGGCGCTGCTACGAGCAGGAGTCCGTCCCCTACAAGGCGATCGACGGGCTCATCGACCCGCTGAGCCGCTACCTGCGGCAGCTCCCGATGGCCGAGGTGGACGCCCTGCTCCCGTACGACATCTCCGCGCTCGCGCGCCTCTTTCCCGTGCTGGAGCAGGTCGAGGCCGTGCGCGACTCGCCCCACCTGATCCCCCACGCCGACCCGCGCGAGGCGCGGCGGCAGGCGTTCCGCGCCCTGCGCCAGCTCCTCGCCCGGCTCGCGCGGAACAGGCCGCTCTGCCTCTTCATCGACGACCTGCAGTGGGGCGACGCCGACAGCGGCGCGCTCCTGGTCGAGCTGCTCACGCCGCCGGATCCCCCGCCCCTGCTCTTCCTCGCCACGTACCGCGACGAGGACCGGGAGGCCCCCTGCCTGCGCGCCCTCCTCCCCGCCTTGCCGGAGATGCGCGGCCCCAGCCTGCAGGTCGTGGAGATGACGCTCGCCAACCTGGGGGAGCAGGAGGCGACGACGCTCGCGCGCGCGCTGATCGTCCACGACGCCGACGCCGCCGAGGGCGGCCGCTCCGAGGAGGAGCTCTGCGCGGCCATCGCCCGCGAGTCCGGCGGGCGGCCCTTCTTCGTGAGCGAGCTCGCCCACTTCGCCAGGAGCCGGCCGCCCCCCTCGCTGCGGCGCGCGGGCGAGGGGCCGGCGCCGCTCCTCTCGCTCGACGCGATCGTCCGCGACCGCGTCGCCGAGCTGCCGGACCCTGCGCGCCGCCTCCTCGAGGTGATCGCCGTGGCGGGGCGGCCCATCGCGCGCGCCGCCGCGGCCCGCGCCGCGGACCTGGATCGCGACGAGCCCGGCGCCTACGCCCACCTCCGCGGCCAGCGCCTCGTCCGGCTCCGCGAGGCGGACGGGCGGGAGGAGCTCGAGACGTACCACGATCGCATCCGCGAGGCCGTCACGGCGGGCCTCTCGGCCGAGGCGCGCGCCGACTGCTTCCGGCGCCTCGCCGCCGCGCTCGACGGTACGGACTGCGACGCCGAGACGCTCGCCGTGTACTGCGTCGAGGCGGGCGACCGGGCGCGCGCGGCCGAGCTCGCCGGGAGGGCGGCGGAGGAGGCGGCGAGCACGCTCGCCTTCGATCGCGCCGTGCGGCTCTACCGCATGGCCCTCGACCTCCGCGCCGCGCCGAGTGGTGGCGGCGGCGACGAGGACGACGCCGTGGCGAGCCAGCTCCGCGAGCGGCTCGGCGGCGCGCTCATCAACGCCGGCCGCGGGGCGGAGGCGGCCGATCTCCTGCTCGCCGCCATGCGGGGCTCGACCACCTCGCGCGCGCTCGACCTGCGCCGGCGCGCGGCCGAGCAGCTCCTGATATCGGGCCACATCGACCGTGGGCTCGCCGAGCTCCGCGAGGTCCTCGCGGAGCTCAACCTGCGCCTGCCGGCGCGCCCGTGGCACGCCGCGCTGGGCGCCGTGTTCTGGACGCTGCTCCTCGTGGTCCGGGGTTTCCGCTACCGCCCGCGGCGGGAAGAGGAGCTCCCGCCCGACGTCCTGCTCCGCGTCGACACCTACGCCTCGATCTCCAAGAGCCTGAGCCTCGTCGACACCGTGCGCGGCGGGTACTTCGCCGTCCGCTCCCTCGTCGTGGCCCTGGCGGTCGGCGAGCACCTCCGCATCGTCCGGGCGCTCGCGCTCATGGTCGCCTTCGGCGGCGGCGCCGGGGGCGGGGAGCCGCCGAGGATCATCCGCAAGCTGAACGACCTCGCCCGGCGCATGCTCGAGGAGACGGACGACCCCCACGCCCACGCGCTCATCCGGATGTGCGAGGGGATCGCCTCCATCTTCCGCGGCCGCTTCCGCGAGGGGGAGGAGGATCTCGTCCGCGCGGTCACGATCCTGCGCGGCCGCTGCACCGGCGCGACGTGGGAGATCGACACGGGGGAGCAGTTCCAGCTCGTCTCGCTGAACTGGCGCGGGATGTGGAAGGAGGTCACGGCGAGGCTCCCCGAGCTCGTCGGCGCCGCGCGCGCGCGCGGCGACCTCTACGGCGAGACGAACCACACGCTCTCCGTGGGCCACATCCCCACGCTGCTCGCCGACGACCCGGCCTCCGCCGAGCGGGCCCTCCGCGAGGCCCTCGCCGCGTGGTCGCAGCAGTTCAACGTGCAGCACTACTATTTCACGTTCGCGCTCACCGAGGTGCACCTCTACGCCGAGCGCGGGCGCGGTGCCCTCGCCGCCCGCCACCTCGACGCGGCGTGGCCGGATCTCGAGCGCTCGCTGCTGATCCGCTTCCAGCTCCCGTGGGTCGAGATGACCTTCGCGCGCTTCCGCGCCCTGGTCGCGCTCGCCGCGGCCGGCGCCACCCCCGACGACGAGCGGCGCCGGAGCCTCGCCCTGGCGCGCCGCCTCGCCCGCCGCCTCGACGGCGTCCGCGTCCCCTGGGCGCGCGGCTTCGCCCTGCTCGCCCGTGCGACGCTGGCCGCCGAAGGCGGCCGCCGCGACGAGGCGACCCCCCTGCTCGCCTCGGCCGAAGAGGCGTTCGCCGCCGCCGGCCTCGCGCACTACGCGGCGGCCGCGCGGCGCCGCAGGGGCGAGCTCTCGGGCGGGGCCGAGGGCGACGCGCTCGTCGAGCGCGCCGACGCCTGGATGGCCGACCAGGGCGCCCGCGATCCCGCGCGGGCCACCTCCATGCTGGCGCCGGGCCGGTGGAACCGCAACGGCGTCGCATGACGTTTGTGGTCCCGCGCGGCGTCTGCTAGCAGACCCGCCACCGTGGCCGCCTCGCGATCCCGACCGGAAAAGCGCAACAAGACGCGCCCGCCCCGCAAGGCGGAGCGGGCGGCCGCGCCCGCCGCGCCCCCCGCCCGCCCGCAAGCCCCGAAGCCTCGGCCCCCTGCGAAGGCTGGCAAGGCTCCCGAGGCCCACGGGCCCTCCAGGCCTCCGGCACCCCGCAAGCCCTCCGGGCCTCCGGCGCCCCACAAGCCCAGGCCGGCCAGTCCCATTGGGGCCGCAAGCGGCCCCAAACCCCGGGCCCGCGGGGCGGGCCCCAGGCCCGCGCCGCCCCCGCCCCCTCCCTCCCGATCCGCGGCGGAGGGCCCGCGCCGCGCCGGCACGGTCGCCATCCTCGGCCGCCCCAACGTCGGCAAGTCGACGCTCCTCAACACCGCCCTCGAGCAGCCCCTCTCCATCGTCTCGCCCACGCCGCAGACCACGCGCGACGCCATCCTCGGCGTCGTCCACCACGGCGCCGCCGAGATCGCCCTGCTCGACACCCCCGGCCTCCACCGCCCGCGGAACGAGCTCGGCCGCGTGATGAACGCCTCCGCCCGCGAGGCCGCGCGCTCGGCCTCCGTCGTCGTCTTCGTCGCGGAGGTGCCCGAGCACCGCCCCCTCCGCGCGCCTGCCGATCGCGACGACCGCCAGCCCCCTCGCCTCTCCCCGCACCCGGGCGACCTGACGCTCCTGGCCGACATCGCCGCCGGCAAGCCGACCGTACTCGTCCTCAACAAGATCGACCGCATCCGCGACAAGCGCGCCGTCCTCCCCCTCCTCGAGGCGTACTCCCGGATCCGCCCCTTCTCGGCCCTCGTCCCCGTCTCCGCGCTCGACGAGGCCGACGTCCGCCGCGTCCTCGACGAGGTCGCCGGTGTCCTGCCCGAGGGCGCCTGGCAGCACGGGGAGGACGACCTCACCGACCGCCCCCTGCGCTTCTTCGCCGCCGAGTACGTCCGCGAGCAGATCCTGCTCGCCACGCAGGCCGAGGTCCCGCACGCCGTCGCGGTCGTCATCGAGCGCTTCCTCGAGCCCGCCGTCGCGCCGGGCCAGCCGTCCGGCGGCACCGTCCACATCGACGCCACCCTCTGCGTCGAGCGGCAGGGGCAGAAGCGCATCCTCATCGGCGCGGGCGGCGAGATGCTCAAGCGCATCGGCACGCGCGCGCGGATGCGCATCCAGGGCCTCACCGGCCGCAAGGTGAACCTCAAGATTTGGGTGCGCGTCGAGCCCGAGTGGCGGCAGGAGCGGGCGAAGCTCGAGGAGCTGGGCTACCGCTCGCCGGTCGCGGGCGAGATGGCCGTGCTGGCTTCGCAACCGGAGGACGAGGAGGGCGAGGCGCCCTCGCTCGAGGGCGAAGGCGTCGTGCTCAGCGAGCTCTCCGACGACGAGGACGAGGGAGGCGAGCAATGAGACGCGACACCGATGACGACGAGCCCACCCCCACCGCGGGCCCCGCGCTCCCCAGCCCCGCCGGCATCGTGGCGCTGGTTGGACGGCCCAACGTGGGCAAGAGCACGCTCTTCAACCGCCTGGTCGGCCGCAAGGTCGCCATCGTTCACGACGAGCCCGGCGTCACGCGGGACCGCCACTACGGCGACGTGCTCTCCCGCGGGAGGCGCTACACCCTCGTCGACACCGGCGGCTTCGACCCGGAGAGCGAGGACCCGATGCGCCAGGGCATCCGCCGCCAGGTCGAGATCGCCGTGGCCGAGGCCGACGTCATCGTCTGCGTCCTCGACGCCGCCTCCCCCGCCGCCACGGCCGCCGACCACAAGGAGGTCGCCCTCCTCCGCAAGGCCGAGAAGCCCGTCATCTTCATCGCCAACAAGGCCGACTCGCCGCGCCTCGAGGCCGAGGCGGCGGACCTCTACCGCCTCGGCATGGAGCAGCTCATCCCCGTGAGCGCCCTCCACGGCCGCGGCGTCGGCGAGCTGGAGACCGCCATCGCCGACGCGCTCCCCGCCGCCCCCGCCGAGGCGCCCCCTGCCCCCGCCGACGACGGCGCCGTCACCATCGCGGTCATCGGCCGGCCGAACGCCGGCAAGTCGTCCCTCGTCAACCGCCTCGCGGGCGAGGAGCGCGTCCTGGTCGACGACCGCCCCGGCACCACGCGCGACCCAATCGACCTGACCGTCGAGCGCGACGGCCACCGCTACGTCCTCATCGACACGGCGGGCATCCGCCGCAAGTCCAAGGTCGCCAAGGAGCACGACGTCGTGGAGGCCGTCAGCGTCCTGCACGCGATCCGCGCCATGGAGCGCGGGGAGGTCGCCCTGCTGATGTGCGACGCGGCCGAGGGCGTCGCCGAGCAGGACGCCAAGATCCTCGGCCTCGCGGTCGACCGCGGCCGAGGCATCGTCATCGCCCTGAACAAGGCCGACCTGCTCGACAAGAAGCAGGTCCACAAGGTGGAGGAGGCCGCCCGAGACAAGCTCTCCTTCGCCCCCTGGGCGCCCATCGTCCACGTCAGCGCCAAGACGGGGCGCGGCATGACCAACCTCTTCGACACCGTGCGCAAGGTCTCCGAGGCGTACCGCCGCCGCGTCCCCACCGGCGAGCTGAACCGCTTCTTCGAGGCCGCCCTGGAGACGCACCCCCCGCCCACGAGCGGCGGCCGCGCCCCCCGCCTCTTCTTCATCACCCAGGCCGAGACCTCGCCGCCCCTCTTCGTGATCGTGGCGAGCGACCCGGAGAAGATCCACTTCAGCTACCGGCGCTACGTGGCGAACCAGATCCGCAAGGCGTTCGACCTGGAGGGGGTGCCGGTGCGGGTGAAGTACAAGGAGCGGCGGCGTCGGGAGAAGGTAGGGCCCCGAGCGGGTTGACCCGGGCGCAGGAGGCATGCGAGGCGTACTCCGCAGCGATGGGAGGCACCCTGGCCGACTGCACCAATGCAAAGCCTTGCGGCCCCCATTCGGCCGTGTCCTCGGTCTGCTTCTCCAACTCGACCGGAATGACGTGCACGGCGTTCTGCTGGGCGTGGCAAGGCATCCCCGGCGACATCACCGGGTGCTCCGCTTGCAGCACCTCGGTCGGGACATGGAACTGAATTGACTGGCCCGCAGGGCTTTACCCGCGTTCTTCAGCGCGGAAGGTCCACGGGTCCTCGAGCCCGACGGACTCCCTCCACGCCGCCTCGCGCGCGGCGAGGCGCGGCGCGGCGACGCCGGCGAGGATCGCAAGGCCGAGGCCCGCGATCACGTCGATGGCGTAGTGCCAGCGGAGGAGCATCGTCGAAAAGACGATGTTGGCCGAGAAGAACACCGTCACGAGCGCCGGCCAGCGCCACCTCCGGTCGCGGTGGATCTGGTGCAGCGCGAAGAACGTGAACCAGAGCGGCGTCGCCGTGTGGAGCGAAGGGAAGATGTCCTTCATGGCGCCCCCCGCCGCGACGGTGCGCGACACGCACCCCCAGAAGAACCCGCCGTCGATCGGCCCCCGGAACTGGGCCGCCAGGTGCTTGATGGGCCCGTACCCAGGCACCGCGGTGTAGCCGAGCTGTCCGAGCCCCAAGACGATGAGCGTACCAATCGCGAACTCCGTGGTGCGGCGCCCGGGCCGCGTGAACCACACGACCGTGAGCATGTACGCGGCGCAGATGAAGAAGTAGCTGAAGTAGAAGAACGAGAACCACTCGATGATCGGCGGGCGGTTATAGCGCTCGAGCCAGAGCGCGGGCTCGACGCCGAAGGGGTGCGGCTCTTGGGGCGCTTGCGGTTACGCCGCCGCGAGCATTTTCGGATAGTTGCGGAGCGCCTCTTGTTGCTGGTGGAAGTGCCAGTAGTCGTCCCAGTCGCCGCTGGAGTGGAGCGCGCGCAGCTTGAGGATGGCCTCGGCACCGGGAAGATCCCAGCGTGCGCCGGTGATGCCCATGCGGTCCTGGACCAGGTGTCTACACGCGCCCTCAATCACGCCGGTCGCGATGGGAACGCCCGCCGCGAGGAAGGCTGGGTAGTCCATGAAGGTGTCGTTGCGGCGGAAGTACCCAAGCGCGCGATCGACCTGCTTGCGCGCGCTCTTGGTCAGCTTTTGCTCGACGATGGCGCGCTCGGTCGCAGCGATGAGCGCCGCGGGGCCGTCGGAGAGGAGCAGGCGCAGATGCGTGACGACCCACTCTGCGGCGACCGACTCCTTGCGCCGAGACAACGCGAAGCCCGCGAGCCACATGTAATGGATGACGTGGATCAGATCGAGCACGATGGTAACGCTCCGCTGGCGGCTTCGCGCATGGTCGAGGATCGCGGTCTGCTGGTTCTGCTCTCCGTCGACCAGCACCGCGGGCGTCCGCGCTCGCTTGGGATCACGCCGATCGAACTCGTCGAACATCGCTCCTACCGAAGCGGACACACCGTTCACGACGCTCGCCCACACACGCTTGTTCTTGGGCGGTGGCAGCCTCGGCCTCTCCGCCTTCGACGTCGGCGTTCGTTGCACTTCGGCGATGATGTCATCCACGGTGCGTCGCACGGGCTCCTGTTCCCAGACAGCACCGACCGCCGCCATACGCTTGTCATGCGAGCGCAGCTTCTTGGGCGCCATCGGATCGCCGCGCACCGCTTCCGCCTGCTCAGCCTCCGCACGCTCGCGCGTGGCTTCCCGCAGTGCCTTCGGCAACATCCTCACGCCCTTCGCGTCCGACGATCCCGCCAGCAAGGTGTTCTCGCCCAGCGAATCGTCCACGGGGCGCTGCGCGTAGAACGCCTCGAAGTCCTCGACCGCATCACGCGCGATCTGCTGCGCCTGCCGCTTGGGCACGTGTGCGTTCGTCGCCTCGTCCACCTGCTTGACCACGCTGTCCCACGCACGCGCCTGGGCTTCTGCTGCGACGCGCTTCTGCAGAGGGTGCGAGTACAGCGTCGCGGGCAGGTTCAAGCGCGCATCGAGCGGCAAGCTCCCCTTCTTCTCCCCGGTGCGCCTGTACTCCAACCGAACAGGATGCACCCGTCCGAGCATCGACTCGAGCTGACGACCGCGCGTGCTCACGCGTGTTCCCTCTGCCACAGGCGCGCTCTTGGCGGCTTCCCTTCGCTCGGCCGACGCGAGCTTGTCGTACCACCCCTGATACAGAAGACGGAGCAGCTCACGGCCCCGCTCCTCGAGCGCGCACTCGACCTCGCTGTGGTCCGTCGGGCCGGTCTTCCGAGCCCAGTCGACCGTGGCGTCGAAGCTCTGGCGGGCGGGGTAGAAGTGGTCGCTCTCACACGCGGGGTGCGCCATCGTCATCGCTAGCTCCAGGCTCGGGGTGCACCTCTCCGCTACGCCAACGCCCACGTCCTTTCAGCACAAAACCGCGGGCATTCGGCGGTTTTAGTGCCACGATCAATTTCCGTTGGACAAAGAATGGAGCCGCACCCACGCCGAAGAGCGTGAGATCCAGGCGCACGAGCCGATCGTCGAGCGCGTCCGTGCGCACGAGCTGGAGGAAGTTGCGCAGGGTGAGGTAGCTGGAGATGAGCACGCCCACGATCGAGGCGCGGTAGATGACCGCGCGCACGCGGGAGGGCAGCCCGGTGAGCCCGCGCGACACGAAGCACGCGGTGGAGTGGATCGCGATCGAGACGTACGCGACGCGCGCGCACCCGGGCTTGAGCGGGCTCTCCTTCGCTGCCCAGACCATGGCCCCCGTGACCGCGAGGTACGCGAGCAGCATCGCGTCCTGCAGCGCGACGAGGCGCGCCAGCGGGACCAAGATGCCGGATCTCGCGCGGCTCGCGGGTGCGTCCGAGCCCCCCAGGGCGAGGGGATCCTCGACGGCGGCGCAGGGCCCCTCGGCCCCGCACGCGTCCACCATGGCCTTGTCGCGAGGCTCCGCGCGCACGCTGGGCATGGTGCACATTGTCCCAGAAGGTTCGTATGTACGGAAACAAATCGTAACTTTCTGCCCCGTCGGACGATTCCGCGCCGCCATGGGCCTGCCGGGCGCCTCCCTCCACGACCGCGGCACGGCCCGCTACGCGCTCGCCGGACAGAGGGACGTGACCTGCAAGCGGTCTCTACACGCCGCCAGCACGCCCTGCGACGCGCCGCGGCAGCGCCTCTGCGCGCTCCAGCCACCGGCGCAGCGCCCGCGCGTCCTCCGGCACCTTCGCCAGATCCGCCTCCTCGATCACCCGCACCATCGCCGGCCCGTCCTGCACCCGCGAGAGCAACGCGTGAAGCACGCCGGGCCGCTCGTCGCTCTGGAAGGACGGATGGCCGAACCGGCTCCCCAGCTCGTTCGACCCCTCGCCGGAGAGGAACACCCTCACCTTGCGCGGCGCCCCGCTCACGGCCGCGGGCCAGCCTGGAGGAGCGGCGCCTCGTCCTCGCCGTTCGCATACGAGAGCCACAGCTCTCCGAGCGCGTACACCTTGGACCGCTCCTCGAAGTTGGGCGTGTCCTTCATCAGCGTCGCCTCCGTCCCGTGCTCCCGCGAGCGCGTCACGACCGTGACCTCCTCGGGGCGCAGCTCGTTCACGACGAGGGGGCTGTGTGTGGCGAGAATGATCTGCGTCTTGTCCGAGATGGCGCGGAGGATGCGCATGACCTCGGCGATGCGGGCGGGGTGGAGGCCGTTCTCGGGCTCCTCGACGAGGAGGAGGGGGGTTGGGTCGAGGTAAGGGAGGATGGCGAAGGCGAGGTAATAGAGGAGGCCCTCGCTCATTCGCTCGGCCGGGACGACCGTGCCGTTGACCAGTCTCACGCCGATCGCCTTGGTGCCGTCACTGGGGTTCGAGAGCTGGATGCTCTTCACGTCCGGGAAGAGCCGCGTGAGGTCCGCATTGAGCTTCATGTATGCGGGCAGATCGCGGACCAGGAGCGCGTCGTAGAGAGCGGGCAATCCAGTACCTCGCTCATTCGCAAAGCGGAGCGGTTGGCCGTCTGGAATGAGGGGACGCGAGGTGCGTGAGAAAGTCCGGATCCAGGCGGAGAAGCTGCGCTCCCCGCAGGCATTGGCGAATATCGTCCGAGCTGGGCGCCGCCACCATACCTCCGACGCTGAGCGTCATGCCTGGACCCAGAGGATTCTGTCACAAGAGCGGGGACTTCACCCACCAAGGGGTTTTCGTCGATGTGGACACTCCGAGTTGCGCGCCACCTCGCGCTTCTTCCGCTTGCAGAGCGGCGGCAAGCAGGGGAGGTGCACCATTGGGCTGGAGGGCGTATGCTGTGAGCGCTCGTAGTTGATGTCGGTGCCCTGCCCGAGATCCGTGTCGGCGACACGATGCCCCGCCCCCTCGACGTTTGCGGGCCGGCGCTCTGACCGGACGCGGCAAGGTCACACGGCGGCGACGTGCGCTTCCGCTTGAGCGAGCCGCTCGCGGAGGTCGATTCGAGCGTCCTCGTCGAAGCCGTCGCGCTGATCGGGCCGTTCGGTGAAGGCGAGGGCGCGCCGGTAGTAGGAAACGGCGAGGACCCAGTCGCCGCGCGCTTCGTGCACCGTGGCGGCGCGCTCGAGCCCATCGATCACCTCGGGGTACTTGCGTTGGAGCTGGTCGCAGACCGCGAGCGCCTCATCGAGGCGGTTTTCGTGAATGAGATCCACGACGGAGTTGGACAGCTCGTCGAGGTCGTCGTCCACCAGAAAGCTCGGCGTGGCAGCCGTCGGTCGTTGGGCCTCGGCAACAGCACGCGCCTCATCACGCGGCTTGCAGCATCGCTTGTACTTCTTGCCGCTGCCGCAGGGGCAGGGGTCGTTGCTCCGGATCTTGGCCATGCCCCCGTGTAGCCGCGATCGATCACGGCATGACGGAAGATCTGCCTGCTGCGGTGGTTGCTCCCGCCCGGGAGCGGCCGTCATCGCGCCCGCCGCCGTGTTCTCGGTGCGCGGGGATCTGCTGGTGGAATGGGTGGCGGCTCGTGCGCCCCGTGATCGCCACCGAGGACGGCGCCGCCCAGCGCGTCGAGCAGTGGCTCGCCCGCGCCAGGTGCAGCGCATGCCGGACGAGCTTCACCTGCTACCCCGACGAGCCTACCCGCGCCGGCAGTACCAGCTCAACGTCGTCGCCCAGGTCGTCGCAGAGGTCAGCCTCGGCGACCAGGGCGCGCCCGCCGCGGCGCGCGAGATCGGCGCGAGCCCCACGAGCGTGCGGCGGTGGTTGGGGTGGGTTGCCGGGCTGGTGGAGCCGGGCGAGCTGCTTCGCGCGACGGTGCATGTCGATCCGACGGCCCCCGCAGGCAGCGGCATCTCGCGCCACGTGGGTGACGACGTGCGCGGTCGCGCCGCGCGCGTACTCGATGCCCTCGAGCAACTCGGCGCCGCGCTCGCGAGGCGCGGCGTCGCGCTCGCCCCGCGCTCCGGCCTCGGGCGCGTGCTCGGATGGCAGCGGTCGCTCTTCGGCGATGTCGTCGGTCTCGTCTCGGAGCCGAAGACCCTCTCCCCGGCCATGGTGCTCGGAGGTGGCCCGAGCGGTCGATAACGTCGACCGCGGGATGGCCGATCGAGACGATCTCGACGACGCGCGACTCGCCCTTGCGCTCTTCCGCTACCGCCTGATCGCCGACGCGATCATGGCGCCGCGCGGAGCGCGTGCCGAGCTACTCCGCAGCGTTGCCGAGATGGATCACCAGGGCCCCTCCGGCGACGCCGTGCACGTCACCGTGCGCACCCTGGAGCGATGGATCAGGGCGTACAAGCGCGACAAGCTCGTCGGTCTCGCGCGCCGGCCGCGTAAGGACCGCGGCGCGACACGTGCGATCACCGCCGCGGCGCTCGAGCGTGCCATCACGCTCCGCAAAGAGGGCCCCGACCGCTCAACGCCAACACTCATCGACATCCTGGAGCGCGCCGGCGAAGTCGCGCCCGGCGCCCTGCGGCGCTCCACGCTCGACCGGCTCCTCGACAAGATGAGCGCGAGCCGGCGCATGCTGCACGTGCTCGGCGACAAGCGCCACGTGAGGCTCTTCTTCGAGCACCCGCTCGACTTCGTGGTGGGCGACTTCCACGCCGGCCCCTACGTGCGTACCGACACGGGCGAGCTGCGACGCGCCGAGCTCGGCGCCTTCATCGACCACTGCTCCCGTTACGTCCCCGAGTCGCGCTACTTCCTGACCGAGGACCTGATGGGCGTGCGCACGGGGCTGCGCGCGCTGTGCACATCGGCCGGCCCGCCGCGCCGGCTCTACGTCGACCATGGGCCCGGGTACCAGGCCGGTCGCTTCCACTTCGGCTGCGCCCAGATCGGCATCGACCTCTGCCAGAGCAAGCCCTACGTGAGCGAAGGGCGCGGCCTCATCGAGCGCTTCAATCGCACGGTCAAAGAAGCCTTCGAGACCGAGGTGCGCCTGCGTGTCGAGCCTCCGACACTCGCCGAGCTCAACGCCTTCTGGCGCGCGTGGCTCGACGAGCGATATCACCGCAGACCGCACTCGGAGACGGGCGAGCCGCCGCTCGAGCGCTGGCAGCGGCTCTGCGCGACGACCGAGATCCGCCGCGTCGACCCCGTGCTGCTCGACGAGGTGCTGCGCCTGCACGCCCGACGCACGGTGCACGCCAAGACCTCGACCGTCGAGGTCGGGGGCGTGCGCTTCGTCGTCGACACCTCGCTGCGCCGCCGCAGGGTCGACGTGCTCTACGACCCCAACGACCTCGCAAGCGTGCTCGTCTACTTCGACGGCCGCCGCATCCAGCGCGCCGAGCCGCAGCGTCCGGGGGAGACGCCGGTCCAGGCGCCGCCGCGCGCCGAGCGCACCACGCAGAGCGTCGACTACCTCGAGCTGCTCCGACGCGATCACGATCGCCGCCGCACGCAAGAGCTCAGCACCCTGCGCTTCCGCACCAAGGTCTCGGAGGACGGTCGCCTGACCCTGCCGGTCCTCATCGAGCGGTTGCGGACCTGCTCCGGACGCGCGCTCGGCGACATCGAAGCGTCCCACGCTGCCGCGACGCTCGAAGCGCTCGCCCCGCTCGAGACCGCGATCGCCGACGCCGCCCTCAAGCACGCCGTGGCCACGCTCGGCCACGGCCTCCACGCCTCGCAGTACTGCCGCGCGCTCACCGAGCATGTGCTCGCCGCGCGCAAGAAAGGAAAGCCATGAGCATCATCGAGGACCATTTCAAGTTGCACCGCGCCCCGTTTCCTCAATGCGCCGAGGGCTCTGCGCTCCTTCAGCACACGAGCCTCAAGGAGGCCAACGAGCGGCTCCGCTTCGCGATCGATCGCTACGGCATCGCCACCTGCACCGGCGAGAGCGGCTGCGGCAAGTCCACCCTGCTCGGATGCATCCACCGCGATCTCGACCCCGCCTCGCACCTCGTCGTCTACTCCTCGCTCACGACCCTCGGGCCCTTCGGCCTGCTCTCCAGCCTCGTCGCCAAGCTCGGCATGCGGCCCCGCCGCTTCAAGGGCGAGACCGCCCAGGATCTCATCGCGCACCTGCGCGGCTCGTCCAAGAGCGTCGTCCTCGTCCTCGACGAGGCCCACCTCATGCCCGACGCCTCGCTCGACGACCTGCGCCTGCTCACCGCCGACAGCATCGACAAGAAGAGCCCCTTCGCTCTCGTGCTCGCCGGTCAACCGCTGCTCCGCGAGCGGCTCGCCGAGCCCCAGCACTACGCCCTCGCGCAGCGCATCACCGTGCGCGTACGCCTGCGACCGCTGACCGAGAGCGAGGCCGTGCTCTTCCTCGACAAGCACATGCGCGCGGCCGGTGCCACGAAGAACCTCTTCGAGCCCGACGCCGTCACGCTGCTCTTCCAGCACAGCCGCGGCATCCCGCGCCTGCTCCAGAACCTCGCCCTCGGCGCCCTGCTCGCCGCCGCCAACGCCAACAAGAAGCTGGTCGACGCCGACTCCGTACAGCAGTCGTTGCTCGACGCGGAGGCGCCATGAAACACACCGCCCACGCCCACGCCGCGCGGCTGCCTAACCCCGCTCCGCTGCTCGAAGCCACGCTCCTCGCCAGCGCGCAGATGCTCATCGCGCGCCACCCCAATCTGCTGCTCCCGCCCGACGTGACGGTGCTTCGCCCTCCGCCGCCCCTGCGCGCCGCCCGCGCCGTCCTCGGTCTCATCGACACCCTGCTCGGCGCCCTCGTCGACTACACCGCGATCGAGACCCCGCCGCTCCCGTCGCCCACCGCGGACGACGAGATGCCCTTCTAACTCCCCAATCACCGACAAAGATCCCGAGCGGTCCCTCGCGCCGACAAAGGTCGTGAGCGGTCTCGGCGCTGACTCGCCCATCCGGCGCGCCGACACCGATCGCGAGCGGCCTGCCGACAACGATTGCGGGCGGTTACAGTATGCGAGCGTCAGCAGCGCCCGCAGCACGGTGCTCTTCCCGCTGTCGTTCGGCCCGATCAGCGCGTGCAGCGGCGTGAACCGGAAGGTCGCATCCTGGATGCACCCGTAGCTCTGGATGCGCAGCTCCTCGACGTAAGGCCGGTCCATGGCTCCCGGAGCATAGCGCACCCGGACCCACATGAACGACGCGCCGCCCGACTTGAAGGACGCGCTGCTCGATTCGCACGCCCACGCGCTCGACTTGCACGACGCGCCGCGCGGCTCGCTTGCCCATCCGCGCGGCTCGCTTGCCCATCCGCGCGCCACGCTCGCCCATCCGCTCGGCCAGCTCGCCCATCCGCGCGGCTCGCTTGCCCATCCGCTCGGCACGCTCGCCCATCCGCGCGGCACGCTTGCCCATCCGCGCGGCACGCTCGCCCATCCGCTCGGCTCGCTTGCCCATCCGCGCGGCACGCTCGCCCATCCGCTCGGCTCGCTTGCCCATCCGCGCGGCACGCTCGCCCATCCGCTCGGCTCGCTCGCCCATCCGCGCGGCACGCTCGCCCATCCGCTCGGCTTGCTTGCCCATCCACTCGGCCAGCTTGCCCATCCGCGCGGCACGCTTGCCCATCCGCGCGGCACGCTCGCCCATCCGCTCGGCCCGCTTGCCCATCCGCGCGGCACGCTTGCCCATCCGTGCGGCCAGCTCGCCCATCCGCTCGGCTCACTTGCCCATCCGCGCGGCTCGAAGGTCGCGCTCCGCGAAGCCTGCTTGGAGCCGCTGTGCGACATGTAGGGAAGGCGTTGCCCGAAAGCCGCGCACCGAAATCGGCGCTCCTCCGTCACGGAACGCGCCACGCCGCCGACGGGGCGAGCAAGACGCCCCCTGGGAACCCACCCCGCGACCCAATGTCGGACCGGCGGGTGTGTCCGGTGGGAAGGTTCCCGGTGGGGCAACACGGAGGAGGAGGCACCGACATGAGGAGCGGCACGCGGGTTTCGGCGGTCTGGGCGGTGGCTCTGGTGCTCCCCTTCGCGGCGGCGGCGGTGCCGGGCACGGCGAGCGCCTGCGGGACGGCCGTCTACCGCGCGATCGACAACAGCGCCCAGCTCGTGGCCAAGGCCGAGCAGTCGCTCTCCGACGGCAACTACGGCGTCGCCGCCGCCCGGGCGGTGCGGGCGTTCCCGGCCCTCGAGCTCGTCAAGCCCGGCCAGCTCCCCCTCGCCGACCGCGCCCTCCGCATCGTCGCGCTCGCCTCCGTCCGGTCGAACGGCGGCGTCGGGCCCACCGCCTCGCAGACCACGGACGGCGCCGAGCGGGGTGCCAACCTCCAGTGGTCAATCGTCGCGCTCCGCGGCCTCAACGACAAGCGGCCGAACAACCCCTCGCTCCAGACCGACCTCGGCGAGGCGCTCGCCAAGGTGCCGTCGCTCCACGCCGAGGCGCAGAGATCCTCGGCGAGCTGGCCGACAAGGACCTGCTCACCACCGCCGAGGGGTACGCGGCCCTCGCCGCTCTCCGGGCCGAGATCGGCGACGGCACCGGGCGCGCCGAGGCTTTGAAGCGCTGCGAGGCGATGACCCAGCGGCCGGCCGTCTGCACCGCGCCGGCCGCCGTCTCCACCGGCGCGACCTGACCGTGCGCCCTCACCCCCCAGCCATGGGCGTTAACCGCCGAACCGCGACCGCCAGGGAGCGGGTGCCACGTGGCCATGCGGTCCACAGGCCCTTGCACGTCGAAACGCCTCGCAGTCGATGGCCTGGCACCCGCTCCCTGGCGGTCGCGGTTCGGTACGGAAGCCCGAGCACGCCCTGCTTGACGCGCACGGAGGGCCGGGGGGTAGGGGCGCTCGGGCTACTCGCGCTCCTCGCGCTCTCCTGCGGGAAGAAGCCGGCGCCCGGCCCGGCCGCGAGCGCCTCCGTCGCGGCCTCCGCGGCCCCCGTCGCCACCGCCGCGGCGGAGGAGCCCGCGGGCGATCCGGTGCACGGCAAGGCGCTGGTGGAGCACTTCGAGTGCAGCCGCTGCCACGAGGGCACGGGCGCGCCCGCGGCCACGGCCGAGAAGCAGTGCTTCACCTGCCACGTCAAGATCATCTCCGGCGAGCTCAAGGGCCCCGCGGGGGCGGAGGCGCGCTGGCACGACCGGGTGCTCGATCTGAAGGACGTCCCGAGCCTCACGGCGTCGCAAAAGCGCTTCCGCCGGAGCTGGCTGGTGCGCTTCCTCCTCGACCCGTACGACCTGCGGCCCCGCCTCGCGCCGACGATGCCCCGGCTCGACATGACGCGGGAAGAGGCGCGCGACATCGCCGCGTACCTCGCCGGGCCGGACGATCACGCCGCGGCGCCCGACTTCGAGGGGGCCGACCTCGCCCACGGGCGCAAGCTGATGGAGGCGAAGGGGTGCGCGAGCTGCCACGTGTTCACGGGCGTGCCCCCGCTCGAGGGCGGCGAGGCCGTGAAGCCCGGGGAGAAGGCGCTGGCGACGGGCGTGCAGCTCGCGCCCGACCTGCGCTACGCGCGCGACAGGCTGAAGCCGGAGGCGGTCATCGCGTGGGTGAGCAGCCCGAAGGCCGTCAAGGCCGACACGCCGATGCCCGACTTCGCGCTCACGAAGGCCGAGGCGCGCGACATCGCGGCCTACGTGCTCACCACGCCGCTCGCGCCGCCCGCGCCCCACGTCGTGCCCGCCCGCCTGCCGCCGCTGGACCGGAAGGTGGGCTTCGACGAGGTGAGCGCCAAGGTCTTCCGCCGCACGTGCTGGCACTGCCACGGCGAGCCCGACTACGCCGCCGGCGACGGTGGGCCGGGGAACACGGGCGGCTTCGGCTTCCGGCCGAGGGGCGCGAGCTTCGTCGACTACGGGTCCGTCGCGTCCGGCTGGATCAACGACAAGGGCGAGCGGCACAGCCTGTTCGAGAAGACGAAGGATGGCACACCCCGCCTGCTCGCCGCCCTGCTCGCCCGGCAGGCGGAGGAAGCCGGCCACGTGAACCCCGACGTCCGCGGCATGCCGCTCGGCTACCCCTCGCTCACGCCGGAGGACATCCAGCTCGTGGAGAGCTGGATCGTGCAGGGTCGGCCGCGGTAGGACCACGGCCCGAGCCCCTTGATGCCTTGTGCCGACGCAGGGAGTCGAACCCCGGACCCGGCGCGTATGAAACGCCTGCTCTAGCCAACTGAGCTACGTCGGCGAAAAACGGCGCGGACTATGGGCGATCCCTCCCGCCCCTGTCAAGGCCGCACGGAGACCATCACGCCCTCGTCTTCCCCTTCCACGCCCTGCCAGCCGTCCGGCAGCTCCCCGCCCGCCCAGGCCCAGAGGCGGTGGGCGTCGATCGGCGCGAGCTCGACGTTGTGGAACGTCCCCGCCTCGCCCATCCCGTCGCCCCAGAACGCGCCGGTGAGCGCGAAGCCCCCGTCCAGATCGAGCACCCAGGGCGCGTCGGCGACGTCGAACGAGCCGCCCACCTCCTTCGTGTCGATGGCGCGCGTGACGTGGCGGCCGACCACGCGGAACGAGCCCCGCGGCGTGGAGGCGCTGGTGGCCGGGTCCTTGAGCGTGTCGCGGCCGGTCGAGATCAGCGTCGCGTAGACGGGGTGCGTCCCCTCGTAGGCCGTGAGCGTCTGGTTGGCGATGCTCACGTCGAGCCACTTCTGCCCGGCGTGCACGAACTCCGGGTACTTGTGGCGCTTCACGATGAGCACGAGGTCCTGCGCCCGCATCCACTCGCCCTCGCGCGTCTCCTCGAAGCGCACGCCGCCCACCGTGCGGAACTTGCCGGTGAGCGGCACCGCGGCGCGGCGCTCAACGTCGTCGTCGTGCTTCACCGCCTTGCCGTCGGAGAAGGAGTACGTGTGGACGCCGAGCTTGTGGACGAACGCGACGGGCAGGCCCACCTTGTCGAGCTCGAGCCCGTGCCACGTCGCGCCGAGCGCCGGCCGGAGCCGGTCGGTGGGGACGAGGTACCCGTCGGCCGTGACGGCGAAGCGCCGGAGGCCCGAGATCGACTCGAGCTCCAGCGAGCCGGTGATCGCCACGCCGCTGCCCCTGCGCAGGGAGCCGACCTTGACGCCCTCGCCCACCGGGGCGAGCCCCGGCGCGCCCGCCTCGGCGGCGAAGACGTACCACGACCCCGAGGTGCGCTTGCCCGCCGCGATGCCGTCGCCGCCGGGCAGGAGCACGGGCGGGCCGGTCGGGACGCCGCGCGCGTCGAGGGGCACGTCGTCGGCGGCGGCGCCGAGCGGATCGTTGTCGGCGCGGCCGAGGACCTTCTTGAGGTCGGGCTCGGTCGCGAGCTGCTCGGCCGGGCTCGGCGCGCGCGCGTAGAGCGGCACGTTCTCGGTGCGGGCGCGGGCGTAGCGGTAAGGGAGGGCGTGGGCGAGGTCCGGCGCGGCGGGCGGGTTGCGCGGGGCGACGGGGTCGATCGGAATCGCCGGGCCCGCGCAGACGAAGCCCCTGGGGCGCACCGCGTACCAGCCGCCGTCGCAGCCCTCCTTGCCGTAGGCCTCCTTCGAGCGCGCCACGGGGGCGCCGACGCGCAGCTCGCCCACCTTCTTCGCCGTAGGGCTGGGGCGGTCGTACACCGTCGCGGGCCGCGCGACGGCGAAGAGCTTCGGCCCGTCGGCGCTCGGGACCGGCACGTGCGCGAACGCGTCGTCGCGCAGCTCGGCCTTGGCGAGCATCCCGCCCCCCTTGCCCTTGCAACCGGCGAGGGGCGCGGCGAACAGGAGCCCGAGGGCAATCGCGCGGGGGAGGGGCTGCTGGCGGGTCATCGGGCGACGCATGCCTGAGCCGTGGTTGGTGGGCCAAGATCCATGCAGGGCGCGGGGGCTCCCTCCGCCGAACCGCGACCGCAAGGGAGCGGGTGCCACGTGGCAATGCGGTGCACAGGCCCTTGCACGCTGAGACGCCTCGCATGCAACGGCCTGGCACCCGCTCCCTGGCGGTCGCGGTTCGGTGTGTACTCACCTGCCCGCCGGCGGGGGCGTCGCCGCGGGGTCGCGCCCGTAGACCACGCAGCGGGGCTCGGTGTGCACCGCGCGCCACGGGCCGCCCCGGACCCCCGGCTGCTCGTCCCAGCCCGGCGCCTCGATCACCACGTCGGTCCGCGTCGCGTCGAGGATCCCCCCGGCGCCGGGCGCGCCCGCCGTGACGATGCCGCCCGCGCGGTGGATCTCCCGCGGGTACTCGAGGTTGCGCCCGTCGAAGAAGACGCGCGCCTGGGGGAGCGCGAAGATCGCGTAGCTCGCCCAGAGCCGCGGGATGAAGAGGCGCGTGCCCTCGGGCGCCCCGGCGAGCGCATCGACGCAGCGCACGGGGACGCGCGCCTCGTCGAGGGGGTGGGCGCGCCACGCCGGGTCGCGCACGTCGCGCCACGCGGCCGCCCAGCTCCAGCCGACGGCGGACGCATACGCGAGCGAGAGGGCGAGGCCCAGCGCGGTCGCGACGGCGGCCACGGCGAGGCGCGCCCGCTCCGCGAGGGCGGCAATCAGGTGGGCCGCGGGCAGCACGAGCAGCCAGAGAATCGCGCTCGAGCAGCACGGCGCCCATGACCGCGACGAGGCCCGGGCCGACCCTTCGAAGCGCCGCCCAGCGGTCGCCGGCGCGGAGCAGGGCGCGCGCCGCCCAGGGGACGTAGACCAGCACGACGAGCCTCGCCGCGAGCTTCGCGATCGGCTGCACCACGGCGGCCGGGCGCCAGAGGGGCGTGAACTCCAGGTTGACCGCGCGGTTCACGGCGGTGCCGCGCAGGAGGTAGTCGAGGGGCGACGACCAGGGCGGGGACACGAGCGGGGCCAGGAAGGCGAGGACGAGCAGGAGCAGGACCGTGCGGTCGGGCGGCGGATCGTCCGGGCGGCGCGCGCGCCGGAGGCAGAGCTGGTCGAGGAAGAGAAACGGGAGGAAGGTGAGCGCCTCGGCCGTGAGGTTGCCCCAGAGGAGCAGGTAGGGGACGAGCGCCGCGGCGCGGGCCCGCGATGGGATCATCGCCGGGCCGCGGAAGAGGTGGAGCGCCGCGAGCATGAGCGGCATGGAGAGCATCTGGGGGACGGGCTTCATCTTGTAGCCCGCGAGCGCGTGGAAGAGCGCCAGCAGGAACAGCGCCGAGCCGAGCGCGCCGGCGCGGCGCGCGACGGCGACCGCGAGCGCGAGCGCCGTGCCCCCGAAGACGGCGAGGACGAGCAGCCGGAGGGCGCCCCAGCCGGCCGCGCGGTGGACGAGCGCGGCGAGGATCTCGAAGAGCCACTCGTGGTTGTTCCAGGGCTCGCCCGTGATCGTGTACGAGAACGAGTCCACGTCGGGCACGCTGCCGGTGCGGAGGGCGACGTCCCCCGCGCGGACCTGCCAGAAGACGTCGCTGTTGCCGAGCGGCTGGAGGGCGCGGTGCCCGATCTGGACCGCGAGCGCCGCGAGGCCCAGCGCGGCGACGGCCGCGACACACACCTCCGCGGCGCGCCGGAGCTTCGCGTTCGCGGGCATGGATCCTGAGGACATCGAGGGCTCCCGCCCTTCTACCACCTGCGTCCCCGTCGCCGCACGAGGGCGCCTCTGGTAGCCTCGCGCCGATGCTCCGGCTCTCGGTCGGGCCCCGCGCGCTGGGGGCGCCCCTGGCTCTCTCGATCGCGCTGGGCAGCGGTTCGCCCGCGTTCGCCGCGGGCCCGCCGGTGGCGGTGAGCAGCGAGCCCGGGGTCAATCCGGGCGTGGTGCGCCGCGTGCGCGAGGTGGTCGGCTCCCGCCGGGCGATCCGGGAGGATCTCGCGCTCCCGCCGCCGGGCGGGATCTCGGCCGAGCACGCGGTGATGGCCGAGCGCGCGGCGTCGAATCCGGCTCGCGCTCGATCGGGCGCACCGCGCCGAGGCCGAGGCGTCGTGGGACGCCTGCGTGCGCGAGGCGGCGGACGCGCTCCCGGCGGCGATCGAGGTCCTGAGCAAGGTCGACAATCTGCTCCTCCTGCGCGACCTGCACGTCCAAATCGGCGCCTGCCTCACGCTCGCCGGCAGCCCGGCGAGCGCCCGCCCGCACTTCGTCTCGGCGGCGCTGCTCGACGAGGCCGAGCCCAAGGTCGGCTTGCACCGCGAGGAGGCCGAGCGCATCCAGGCCGAGGCGCGCGCCGCGGTGCTGTCGCGCGTGCGCGGGCCGGTCCGGATCGAGACGACGCCCCCGGGCGCGGAGGTGTGGATCGACGGCCGCAAGATCCCTGGGGTGACGCCGCTCTCGGCCGAGGTCCGCCTCGGCGACCACTACGTCACGACCCGCCGCTTCCGCTACGAGCCGCACACCGAGCGCACCGTCCTCCAGCCCTCGGGCGCCGCGCGTTTCGTGCTCGACCCGGCGGCGCGGGGCACCCTGCGCGACCAGCTCGCCGCCATCGCGGCCGGCTCGGTCCCCTCCCCTCCGGCGGAGGAGCTCGACCTGGCGCGCGCGGTGTGGTCGAGGGCCGAGCAGGTCATCGACGTCGCCCCGCTCGCCGCGCACGGCGTGTACCGCGTGCGCGTGATCGACGCGCTGACGGGGGAGGTGCTGAAGGGGGCGCAGGTCTCCCGCGCGGACGACGACGACGCCGTGCGCCGCGAGGTCTGCGACGCCCTCGGCGAGACGTGCGAGGTGAAGACGCACGGCATCCCCTGGTACGTCTGGCCGATCACCGGCGCCGCCGTGGTGAGCGCGGTGGTCAGCGCGACGCTCATCGTCAACGCCAACCGCGACTACCACTACTGCTTCGCCTGCAAGTGAGCGCGAGCGCGCTACTGCGTCGTGATCGGCGGCGCGCCGAAGAGCGCCTCCGCGCACGTCTGGAGGAAGCACTCGTTCGGCCGGGTCAGGCAGGGGCCGTTGTCGTTGCCGAACGCGTTGTGGACGCCCTCCTGGCACGAGGCGCACGTGATGTCGTAGCTCGACGTGCCCGGGGGCGCGCCGAGGCCGGCGCACGCGACCATGTCCTGCTCGACGCAGAGGCCCGTGCCGCCGTTGGGCAGGTCGGCGCAGGAGGCGCGGAAGCTGGGCTGGAACCAGGCCATGGCGAGGACGGCCTGGTCGGGGCTGGTGAATCCGTCGAACGTCAGCCCGTCGGGGACGCCGGCGGCGAGGCGCGCGTTGATGCTCGCGGTCCAGCAGTCGGTCACCGACGCTCCTGCGTCCTGGCCGGGGCAGTCGAAGTCGTCCTCGTCGAAGCAGAGGCAGGGGCCCGCCGCCTGGAGCTGCGTGGGGTTGGTGCTGAGGAGGATGAGCTGCAGCGCCGTCGCCGTGTTGGACTCGTAGCCGTGGCGATCGGGGTTCGAGAGCTCGCACGGGCTCCGGATCTGGCAGGCGCCCTTCGGCGGGTGGACCTGCGAGGGGATCCAGTCGCAGAAGAGGCGATCGCAGGCCATCTCGGACTTGTTGTCGCAGATGTGGCTCAGGGCGTCGCACGCGGCGAGCACGGTGACGAGGCCGTTCGAGTCGAGGGCGATGTCGAGGTTGCGCGAGGGGCAGGCGACGCCAATCGCGCCCAGCGCGGTGGCGAGCAGGCAGCCCGCCGAGAGGCGCCCCAGCCAGCCCCGGGGGGGTCTCGGCCCCCCCGAGCGTGACCGGGGGGTTCGGGGGGGTCTCGGCCCCCCCGAACGTGACCGGGGGGTTCGGGGGGGTCTCGGCCCCCCCGAGCGTGACAAAGCTGTCACGGGTCCTCGCCTCGCAGGCCGTAGCGGCGGATGGTGCGGAAGAGCGTCACCCGGTCCACGCCCGCGCGCCGCGCGGCCTCGGCGACGTTGCCGCCCGTCTGCTCCAGGAGCCGCTCGACGTAGTGCCGCTCGAAGCGCTCGAGGAGCTCGCTCTTCGCGGTGCGCAGCGGGAGGCGATCGAGGCCCTCGAACGAGGCCGCCACGGCGCCGGAGGGCGCGGGCGCGGGGGGCTCGCGCGCCGCCTCGCCGGGCTCCCGCGCCTCCCCGGCGAAGGGCGGGGGCACCCGCAGGATGAGGAGCTGCTCGAGGTAGTTGCGCAGCTCGCGCACGTTGCCGGGCCAGGTGTGGCGCGCGAGCGCCTCGCACAGCTCCTGGTCGGGCTCGATGTGGGCCTCGAGGCCGCGCTCCTTGGCGATGGACTCGAGCAGGCCGCGGACCAGGAGGGGGAGGTCGTCGAGCCGGTCGCGCAGCGGGGGCATGCGCACCTGGATGACCGCCAGGCGGTAGAAGAGATCGGCCCGGAAGCGGCCGGCGTTGACCTCGCGCCGCAGGTCCCGGTTCGTCGCGGCGACGACGCGCACGTCGACGCGCTTGACGCGCTTGCCGCCGACGCGGCGGATCTCGTGCTCGCCCAGCACGCGGAGGAGCTTGGGCTGGAGCTCGAGCGGCAGCTCGCCCAGCTCGTCGAGGAAGATGGTGCCCCCGTCGGCGCGCTCGAAGGCGCCCTCCCAATCGCTGGCCGCGCCGGTGAAGCTGCCGCGCTCGTGGCCGAAGAGCTCGCTCTCGATCAGCGTCGGCGGCAGGCCGCCGCAGTCGACCACCTCGAAGGGCTGGTGCGCGCGCGGGCTCGTGGCGTGCACGGCGCGGGCGGCGAGCTCCTTGCCCGTGCCGCTCTCGCCGGTCACGAGCACGGGCGCGGTGGTGGGCGCGGCGCGCTCGAGGGCGTCGAAGATGGCGCGCATCGCCGCCGATCCGCCGAGGAGGCCGCCGAGCGAGCTCTTCGCCGCGGTGGGGATGGCGGCCCGCTCGGCCCCGAGCATGAGGCGCAGCCGGGTGCGCCCCACGTCGAGCTCGACCGCGCCACGCACCACAATCTCGCGCACCTGCGCGGCGCCGAGGAAGGTGCCGTTGGTGCTGCCGAGGTCGCGGACGGCGATGCCCGCGACGGTGGCCTCGAGCTCGACGTGGAAGCGGCTCACCGTCGGATCCGTGAGCCGCAGCGTCGTGCCGTCGGCCGTGCCGATCGTCGCGCGGCCCTCCTCCGACACCGCCTCTGCGCCGGCGTCCGGGCCGGAGACGACCACGAGGCGGAAGCGCGGGACGCTGATGGCCGGTACGGTGCCCTGCGTGACGAGGAGCGTGCTCGATTCGCGGTTCACGACGCCGCCAGAGTAACACGCGCCGCGGCGCTGGCACGCGGTCTAGGAGCGTGCGTTCACGCACGCCTGGACGAGCTAGCGCAGGTCGACGACGACGGGATGGTTCGGGGCAACGGTGATCGACCTGTTCTTCACCTGCACCGGCTCGAAGCGCGACCTGGCGGTGAGCTGGTACGAGCCGCACGCCCACTTCATCGCCTTGGCGGGGCTCTCCACGGTGCGCGGGCCGCCCGTGACCAGGAAGGCCCCGTCGGACCAGATGGACACGTCGCCGATGCAGTCGTCGGCCGGCGCGGCCGACGCCGAGGGCACGGCGGGCGCGCTCACGATGGGCGCCGGGCTCCCCGTCGCGCGCGCGCTGGGCGCCGCTTGCGCGGTGCGCGCCGGAGGCTCGGCGCGGATCGGAGGCGCGGGGGCGGCGCTCGATCCGTGAGCCTCCGCAGGCGCCTCGGAGGGGGACTCCGCGCGCTCCTCGGGCTGGGCAGCGGCGGGCAGCACCGCGGGCGTGGGCGCGGCGGCCGCGATCGGAGCCGGCGCGGACGGGGCCGGCGCGCTCGCGTGCGGGGCCGGCGGCGGGCGGTTGGCGAGCACGATCACGCCGAGGAGCGCGGCCGCGATCACCGCCACGACGGCGCCGCGCCGGAGCAACTGCCGGCGCGGCCCCTCGTTCGAGGGCGCGGCCTCGGCGTCCAGCTCGGCCGGGAGCGCGCGGGGGGCCGAACGCTTGGGGCTCATCGTGATGGGACCGTGGGTGCCCGGCTCGCTCGGCAGCGGGCGCTCGCCGGGCGTGATGCGCTCCGTGCGCGGCTCCGGCTTGCTCCACCGATCGGGCGCGTGGACCGACGCGGGGGAGGCGCGCTCGCCCTGGGTGGTCGCGTCGGCGCGCACCGGGAAGCGCAGGGTGAAGGCTCCCCCGCCGCCGGGCACGGCGGTGCGCGTCAGCTCGCTCGGCGCCTCCTCCGCCGGATCGGACGAGGGCTCCGCCGGCGCGCCCGAGAGCGCGATCACCCGCCGACCCGAGGGCGGCAGGGCGCGCTGCGCGGCGCGCACCGCCTCGGCCACGTCGTCGCCCGTCGCGACGCGCTGCCCTCGATCGCGCAGGCCCTCGATGGCCTGCGCCATCGCCTTCGCGTCCGCGAAGCGCGCGTCCGCGCTCGGCGAGAGCGCCCGCGCGAGGATGGCGTCGATCTCCTCGCCCACCTCGCCGCGCCGCGCGCCGGCCCGCTCCCACTCCCCGCGCCGCGCGGCCGCCTGCTGGGCCTCCGGCGTCTCGCCCTGGAAGGGGAGCTCGCCCGTGAGCATCTGGTAGAGCACGACGCCCGCGGAGAACACGTCGGCGCGCGGATCGACGGCGCCCCCGTCGAACTGCTCCGGCGCCATGTACCCCGGCTTGCCGGCCGCGCCGGCCTCGCCCTCGCTGCCGGCGTGGGCCGCGCGCGTGACGAGCGCGACGCCGAAGTCGGCGACCTTGACCTCGCCCTCGGCGGAGCAGAGCACGTTGCTGGGGCTGACGTCGCGGTGGACGATGACCGCGCCCTCGCCCGCGGACCGGGTGTGCGCGTGGTGCAGGCCGCGGAGCACCTGCGAGGCGATGAAGAGGGCGAGCGGGACGGGGAAGGGCTCGGGGCGGGCGGCGTACGCGCGGAGGAGGCGCCCGAGGTCGACGCCGTCGACCAGCTCCAGGACCAGGTAGTAGTCCCGGTGCTCGCCGCGGCCGAAGTCGAGCACGCCGACGATGTTGGGGTGCGCGAGGCGCGTCATGAGCTTGGCCTCGGCGACGAACAGATCGGCCAGCTCCTCCCGCCCGGCGTGCGCCGGCAGGACGCGCTTCACTACCACCGGCTTCTCGAACCCGTGCTCCCCGACGGCGACCGCCCGGAAGACCTCCCCCATCCCCCCCTGTGCCAGGCGCTCCTGGAGCACGTAGCGGCCGAAGGGAACGACGAGCCCAGGGGTGCCCACGACCTGACCCTAAGCGGCAAGCGCCCGCGGGTCAAAGCTGACCGTACCGTTTCGCCGCGGAGACCGCCCTACGGTCCCCTCGCTACCTCCCGATCAGCCCTTCCACCGGCGAGGACGCGCTGGCGTACAGCTTCCGCGGAATCCTCCCCGCGAGGAACGCCGCGCGCCCCGCGCGCACCGCGTCGCGCATGGCCTCCGCCATCAGGATCGGATCCTTCGCCCCCGCGATCGCGGTGTTCATGAGCAGCCCGTCGCAGCCGAGCTCCATCGCGTAGGCGGCGTCGCTCGCCGTGCCCACGCCCGCGTCGACGATGAGCGGCACCTTCGTCTCCTCGCGGATGATCATGAGGTTGTACGGGTTGCGGATGCCGAGGCCCGAGCCGATGGGCGCGGCCAGCGGCATGACGGCGGCGCAGCCGGCGTCGACGAGCTTCCTGCAGACGATCGGGTCGTCGATGCAGTAGGGCAGCACCGTGAAGCCCTCCTTGACCAGGAGCTTGGCGGCCTCGAGCGTCGCCTCGTTGTCGGGGAAGAGGTTGCGCTGGTCGCCGATGACCTCGAGCTTGACGAGCTCGCCGACGCCGAGCTCGCGCGCCAGGCGGCAGGTGCGCACGGCCTCGTCGGCCGTGTAGCAGCCGGCGGTGTTGGGCAAGAGGGTGTACTTGCCCGACGTGAGGAGCGACATCATCGACCCCTCGCCGCGGTCCTTGAGGTTCACGCGGCGGAGCGCGACGGTGACCACCTCCGCCCCGGAGGCGTCGAGCGCGCGGCGCGTCTCGTCGACGTCCTTGTACTTGCCGGTGCCCACGAAGAGGCGCGAGCGGAAGGTGTGGCGGCCGATGACGAGCGAATCGTGCTGCATGGCTGGATTCCTCAGGGTGGGGACGGAAGCGGCGTGGCGACGCGACCGTGTCCGACCGTGCCGCTCGCCGCGCGCCTTGCGCGTAACGCGTCGGGAGAGGTAGTCGGGCGCCGGGCGAGGGTCCAGCCCAGCGCGCGCGTGCTATCCTCGCGGGATGCGACGTCGAGCCTTCCTGCTGGCTTCTACCTTGGCGATCCCATCGATCCTCGCGCTCTCGCCCCGGGCGGAGGCGTTGACCGCCCGCCTGCTCACCCTCGACGAGCTCGTCGAGCACTCCACGTACGTCGTCATCGGCACGGCGGGCGATCAGCGCTCGGTCTGGGAGGACATGCCCTCCGGCCGGCGCATCGTGACGTACACGCACGTCGTGGTGGAGCGGGCCATCGTCGGAGCGCCCGGCGCGGAGCTGTGGGTGCGCACGCTCGGCGGAGCGGTGGACAAGATCGGCCAGGCGGTGCCCGGCGAGGCGCAGATCACGCCGGGGTCGCGGTCGCTGCTCTTCCTGTTCCAGGGCAAGAGCGCGGTGGTGGTGACGGCCATGGGGCAGGGGCACTTCCCCGTCGTCACGGACGACAAGGGCACGCAGCGCCTCGCCTCGAGCCCCGAGGTCGGGATGCTCGTGGGGAGGCTCGGGCCCGTCGTCACGGCGCGCGACGTCCTGCTCGGCGCTGCGGTCGAGGACGCGGTGGCGACCATCCAACGGACCAAGAAGGCGCAAGATGAGAAGAAGTGAGCGCACCATGGCCCGCGTCACCGCCACCGCCGCCGCCTGCCTCGCCGTGGCCCTCGCCGCCGGCGAGGCGCACGCCTATTGCCGCACCTCGAGCTGCAACCAGGGCAGCCCACACACCGCCGCCGTGTGCGACCCGCCGCAGCCGGACGACTGCGGCACCCCCATCGCCTGGCCGCAGTCGTGCGTCAGCTACTCCGTCCAAAACAACGCGTCGCCGCTGCGGAACATCTCGTTCTCGCAGACCGAGCAGCTCATGGCGACGGCCTTCGCCACGTGGCTCGCCGCCGACTGCGCGGGCGGCGGCCACCCGAACATGACCGTCACCGAGTTCCCCCCCGCGGTCTGCGATCAGCACGAGTACAACATGTCGGCGGGCAACGCGAACATCATCATGTTCCACGACGACAACTGGCCCTACGAGGGCCAGCCCGGGGACACGCTCGCGCTCACCACGGTGACGTACTCGCTCGACACCGGCCAGATCTACGACGCCGACATGGAGCTGAACTCCGCGGACAACAACTTCACCCTCGGCGACACGAACGTCGACTTCGACCTGCTCTCCATCGTGACCCACGAGTCGGGGCACTTCCTCGGCATGGCCCACTCGCACGACCCGAACGCCGTCATGTGGCCCGAGTACGTGGAGCACACGACGAACCTGCGGCACCTGACGTCCGACGACATCGCCGGCATCTGCGCGATCTATCCGCCGGGGGAGCCCACGAGCGACTGCGACGCCACGCCGCGGCACGGCTTCTCCCCGTGCTGCGCCTCGCAGCAGGGGTCGTCCAGCATGTGCGCGGTCACGGGCGCCACGTCCAGCGGAGGCTGCTGCGTGGTCGCGCCGGGCAACGCCACGGGCGGCGACGGCAGGCGCGGGCCCCTCGCGGCGGCGGCGGCGCTGCTGGGCGCGCTGATCCTCGGCGGCCGGCGCCGCCGGCGCAAGTAGGATCGGCCCGGGGCCCGTGAGGCCCAGCGTCCTCGTCGTCGCCGGTGAGGCCTCCGGCGACCGCATCGCCGCGCTCGTCGCCCGCGCGCTCGCCGAGGAGGGCGTCCGCTGCGCGGGCGTCGCCGGCCCCGCCGCGCGCGCCGCGGGTGTGGAGACCATCGCCGACGCGGCGCCGCTCTCCGCCATGGGCCTCGCCGACGTCGCCGCGCGCGCGCCCGTCCTCGGCGCCGCCCTCGCCCGCCTCGCCGCGCGCGTCCTCCGCGATCCCCCGCGCGCCGCCCTGCTCGTGAACTACACCGAGCTGAGCCAGCGCCTCGGCCGGCTCTTGCGCGCGCGGGGCACGCGCGTGCTCTGGTGCGTGGCGCCGCAGGTCTGGGCGTGGCGGCCCGGGCGCCTCGCCTCGCTGCGCGGCTCCGCCGACCGGCTCGCGGTGATCCTGCCCTTCGAGGAGGCGCTCTGGCGCGGCGCGGGCTACGACGCCACCTACGTCGGCCACCCCTCGGCCGACGCGCTCCCCGCCCTCGATCCCGCGGTCCCTCCCGCGGTCGCGGTCCTGCCCGGCAGCCGCGCAGGCGAAGTCGCGCGCCTCGCCGCGCCGCTCATCGAGGCGGCCGCCTCGATCGTCGCCTCCGGCGCCGCCGCCTCCGCGCGCGTCGTCCTCGCGCCGGGCCTCGGCGCTCCCGCCCGCTCCCGGGTCGAGCGCCTGGCGACCGCCGCCTCGCTGCCCGTCGTCGAGGCCGACCCCGAGCGTGGCGCCGCCGCCCTGCTCCCCGGCTTCACCGCCTCCCTCTGCGCGTCCGGCACCGCCTCGCTCGAGGCCGCGCTCGCCGGGGCCGCGCCGGTGGTCGCCTACCGCCTCGACCCGATCGCGTACGCCGTCGCCCGCCGCCTCGTCCGCACCCCGCACATCGCCCTGCCCAACGTCCTCCTCGAACGCCGCGCGTATCCCGAGCTCCTCCAGCACGAGGTCACCGCGCCCGCCCTCGCCGCGTGCGCCCTCGACATGCTGGAGCACCGCGAGGCGTCCCTCCGCCTCGCCGCGGAGCTCCGCGCGGTCCTCGCGCCCCCGTCGGGCGCGCCGTTCGGGCGGCGTGTCGCGGAGCTGCTGCTGCCGTGGGTCGGTTGACCAGGGCGCACAGCACCCACGGTGTTCCTGCCGACAGGATCCTCTTTGCGGCGTCCCGGTCGCGGTAGTCTACTCCCCCCATGACCGTGCTCGCCCGTCCCGCCGCGCTCGAGATCGCTCCCGCCGGGACGCTCCGCGACGTCACCCGGAACTGCGACGAGGACGCGCCCCTCCGCGCCGATGATCCGCGCTGGGAGGACCTCTCCCCGGCGCGAGGCGATCACGCGACCCAGGCGCTGACGAAGGAGACTCGCGTGGCGCCCGTCGGGCCGCTTCGTGCACGCGGCGCTGGTGAGCCATCGCGGCGCCGGAAAGAGCACCGAGATCCTCCGGATGACCGACCAGCTCGCAAGCGCCTACGAGTGCGTCTACCTCGAGGCGACGGTCGAGATGGACCCGTTCCAGATCGAGGCGGAAGATCTCCTCATCAACCTCGCCATGGCCGTCGAGGCGCGGATGAGGGAGATCGGCAAGCCGCTCCCGCCCGAGCTCCTCCAGCGCATCATGAAATGGTTCGACGAGGTTGTACGCACGACGAACTGGGCGCAGAATTTCAGCTTGGAGGCCGCAGCGGGCGTCGAGGCCAAGGTCACCGTTCCCTTCGCCGGCAGCCTGTTCGGCTCGCTCAAGGGGCTCTTCAAGCGCGACAGCGGGCACCGCGAGGAGGTGAAGCAGGTGCTCAAGAAGTACCCGGGCGCACTGCTCCAGAGCGTGAACGAGCTGCTCCAGGCGGCCGACCACCAGCTCGGTGACCGAGGGCTCCTCGTCGTGGTTGACAACCTGGACAGGTACGACCCGGAGGTCATCGACCGGCTCCTCGTCGCGGGGGCGGATCGGATCCGCGCGCTCGCCTGCAACCTCGTGCTGACGCCGCCGATCAGCCTGATGCTGCGGCCCAGGTCCGCGCAGCTCGACGCAATCTACTCCTGCCACCTGCTCTTCACCGTCCGGCTGCGCAAGCCCGACCAGGGCTACCGCGAGTTCGACGGCCGCGGGCGCGAGCTCCTGGAGAAGGCGCTCGCCCGCCGCATCGATCTCGACACGGTGATCCCGGACCGTGCCGCGCGCGACCGTTTGATCGCCGCAAGCGGCGGCGCCATCCGGGAGCTTTTGGATCTGGTCTCGCAGTCCGCGTTCCTGGCGCGGGGCGACACCATCGAGTCTCGCCGACGTGGAGCTGGCCCTCCGCCACCGACGGCAGCGCCTGCGCGACCTGATCAACGCGAACGGCTGGACGGAGACCCTGGTGAAGCTGGCGAAGGCGAAGCAGATCTTCGAGGACGATCGCTGCCTCGCCGTGCTCTTCCATCGCCTCACGTTCAAGTACAATGGCGATGGCTGGTACGACGTCCACCCCCTCGTCGCCGAGCTCCCGGAGTTCCAGCGTGGCCTCGACGGCGGCACCTGAAGCGCTCGTGGGCCCGCTCCGGGCGGCCACGTCCGCCGGCTCCGCGGCGGCGCTCGATCGCGTCCTGACGGAGGATGACGCGCGCGCATACCGGCGCTTCCTCGAATGGTCGGTGGGCGCCGGGTTCAAGCTCGGGGTCGTCGAGGTGGCGGAGCCCTGGCGGCGCGACGCGCTCGTCGCGTGGACGACTGCGACTGCGCCCGGTACGCGCGTCGTGCGGCTCGACCTGGCCAGCCGGGAGCCGCTGCGCGCCCTCCTGGAGCAGGCCACTCTTCCACCCGGCGAGGTGTCGGTGGTCGTCCTCACGCACCTGGAGGAGGCGTCCGATTCGGCGGCGCGTGTGCGCGCAGCTCAACGTCCAGCGCGACGACCTCGCGCACGCGTTCGCCGTCCCCTGGGTCGTCGTGGTCCACCCCAACGCCGCGCTCGACCTGCAACGGTATGCACCGGATTTCAGCGACTTCGCCGGGCTGTGGCTCGGCGGAGGCGTGACTGCGGCGGCGGGGGGGACTTTTGAACCGGCGATGCACGGGCCGGCGATGGCCCCGATCACGCTGGCAAACGCATCGGATCTCCTGGTGCGGTCCACGGCGGCAATTCGAGCCGGGCGGCTGGACGAGGCGCGCGATCTGCTCGCGCAGCACGCGCTTGCTCATCCTGACGAGGTGGGATCCGCAGTTCGGGCTTTGGTAGAGGGGCAGCTCCTGGGGTACCTGGGACGCCTCGACGAGGCGCGCGCGAAGGCCGAGGGAGCGCTCTCCACCTGGGAAAAAACTGGCGACGAGCACGGTACCGCCCTCGCACTGTTCTTGCTCGCAAGTGTACTAGGAGAACAGGGAAGGTACGGGGAAGCCGAGGGTATGTTGCGACGCGCCCTCACCCTCGTGGAGAGATTGGCCGGCGCCGAGCACTCGGACTTTGGCGCCGTCCTGACCGCGCTGGGCGGAGCGCTGGCAGCGGAGGGGAAGTATGACGAAGCCGAGGGACTGCTCCGGCGCGCCCTGGCCATCCAGGAAAACGCGAAGGGCACCAACCACCCGTATTACGGAACTGTGCTGCACAACCTCGCCCGGACGCTGCAAGCGGAGGGTAGGTACGCGGAATCCGAGGCCCTGTTCCGGCGCTCCATCACCATCCAGGAGAACGCGCTCGGCGTCGGTCATGCGGATTACGCGGTCTCGCTCTCCAACCTCGCCCGCGCACTGCAAGCACAGGGTAAGTACGCGGAGGCCGAGGGCGTGTTCCGACGTGCTCTCGCCGTCCAGAAGAAGGTCAAGGGCACCGCTCACCCGGATTACGGAACCGCGCTGGACGACCTAGCCGGCGTCCTGCACGCGCAAGGGAAGTACGAGGAAGCCGAAGAGCTGCTCCAGAGGTCCCTTGCCCTTCAGGAGAGCGCGCTGGGTGTTGGTCATCCGAGTTATGCTGCTGCATTGAACAATCTCGCAGGCCCGCTCCAAGCGCAGGGTAAATACCGCGAAGCCGAAGTGCAGCTCCGGCGATCCCTCGCCATCCAGGAGAAGGCGCTTGGCGTCGAGCATCCGGCGTATGGAACGTCGCTGATCAATTTCGGCTAGCGTGCTGCAAGCGCAGGGCAAATACAGCGAAGCGGAGCCTCTCCTCCGGCAAGCGCTCAGCATCAAGGAGAGCTCGCTGGGCGTCGACCACCCCGACCTGTGCAACGCGCTCACCACACTAGGGCTCGTCCTCGGCGACCAGGGCCGAGCCGTGGAAGCGGAGCCGGTGCTCGAGCGGGCCCTACGCATCGCCGAGAGGATCCACGGGAGCAGGCACCCACTCACGGCACAAGTCCTCGCCGTCCTGGCTCAGGTCGAGTTCGCGCTCGGCAAGCCCGAGGCGAAAGCTACCGCGCAGCGCGCCCTCGACACCCTCGTCGCCGCTGTCGGCCCTGACCACCCCGTCACGAGGCAGGCCGCTCCCGCCCTCCGCTACATCGCCACCGACACGACCGCCGCCCGCATCCACGCCGCCGTCGAACAAGCCCGGTCCGGTGACCCCGAAGGCGCCATCCACGACCTGGAAGCCGTGGCCGACGAAGCCTCCGCCGCCGACACCCCCGGCGTGGAAGTCTCCGCCCGCATCGCCCTCGCCGACATCCTCACCAACACCCACCAGCCCTTCCTCGCCGGGGTCCAGCTCCGCGCCGCGCTCGCCGTCGCCGAGCGCATCGGTGACGAGACCGCGGTCGCCCGGATCCGCGCCGCGCTCCAGACCCTCGACAGCGCAGCATAGGCCGGCGGCAGGCCGCACCACCTCGCACGACCCTACGCAGCACCTCGCACCACCCTGCGCAGCACCTCGCACCACCCTGCGCAGCGCCTCGCACGCCCCAGCGCAGCACCTCGCACGACCCAGCGCAGCACCTCGCACACCCCTGCGCATCACCTCGCACGCCCCAGCGCAGCACCTCGCACGACCCAGCGCAGCGCCTCGCACGCCCCAGCGCAGCACCTCGCACACCCCTGCGCAGCACCTCGCACGCCCCTGCGCAGTACCTCGTACGACCCTGCGCAGCACTTCGCAGACCCGTACGCAGCCCTTCGCACGACCCTCCGCAGCCCCTCGCACGCCCCAGCGCAACACCTCGCACACCCCAGCGCAGCGCCTCGCACACCCCAGCGCAGCGCCTCGCACACCTCTGCGCACCGCTCCGCCGGGAGGCACGCGGAAAATTCACCACCCCAGGGCACCGTGCACGGAGGATCTCCCACCCATCCTCCCCTGCTCATCGCCCCTCCCCTTCGCTCACCCTCAATCCTTCCGCACCGTTGCCCGATCACCCTCTCCCTGGTCCACTCCTTGCGATGTCGCCTCGCATGCGCGGCCCCACCCACCGCGCGCAGTCGCGAGGAGTCGTCCCATGTCCAACGTCACGAGGAACAACGCCGCGTTCATCGCGAAGATGAGAGCGCTGCTCGCGGGGATGGCGAACGCCCTCCCTGCGGGCGCCACGCAGGTGATCGCCGGCGGCAAGGTCTCGACGATGGCCGACGTCACGGCCGAGGTCGAAGGCTTCATCACCGTCTTCCAGGCCGCCGAGGACACCGCGGTCGCCTTCCACACCGCCGTGCAGACCCGCGAGGACATGGCCCCGGCGGCCGTCGCCCGTTACAACCAGCTCCAGGCCGCCTTCGAAATCCATGCTCGGCAAGAAGAGCCCGAACCTCGTCAAGGTCGGCATGGAGCCCGACAAGACCCCGGCGCCGCCCCCCGTCGAGAAGAAGCAGGCGAGCGTCGCCAAGGGGAAGGCGACCCGCGTGGCTCGGGGGACCAAGGGCAAGAAGCAGCTCGCCGCCATCCACGGCGAGGCCCCGCCCGCGACGCCGCAGGCGGCGCCCAAGGAAGGCCAGTGACCCGCGCGCGGGTCGCGCTCTGCGTCCTGGCGTGCACAGGCGCGCTCGCCGCGGGCTGCGGGCCGACGAGCGCCGCGCGGAAGGCGTTCTCCGAGGCGTACTTCTGCCCGACGGATCGGATCACCGTCGCGCCGCACGCGGGCTCGGCCGCCGACGCCCCCGCGCGGCCGCCGGCAGAGCTGGCGAACGACCCGGAGCGCGTCGAGCTCTGGAAGAAGAAGCAGCAGCGCGACGCGCAGGAGAGCGACGGAAAGCGCCTCGTCGACGCCGACGGGTGCGGGCACCGCCGGACGTACGCCTGCTACGACATCACCGACTTCGGGAACTGGACGTGCACGGCGCAGCTGGAGCAGCACGCGTCGTCGACTCCGGTGGCGGACCTGCCCCTCCCGCCGCCCCCGCCGCCTCCGCCGCCTCCGCTCCCCTCGCTCCCCTCGCTCCTCTCGCCGCTGCCCGAGGCCCCCGCGTCCGCCGATGCGAAGACGATCTTGGCGCAGCTCGAGCAGATGAGGCAGTTCCTGAAGGTCGCGGAGGCCAACCCCCGCCTGGCGGACAAGGTGCCGGCGCTCCGGGCACGGCTCGACCAGGTGGAGGAGTCGCTGAAGCTCGTGCAGAAGCTGCACCCCATGCACCTCGGCATCACGCTGGAGGACAGGCCGGGCCAGGGGGTCGCCGTGCAGAGCGTGACGCCGGGGAGTCACGCGGAGGGCAAGCTGCGCGCGGGCGACCTGATCGTCGAGGCCCAGGACATGCCCGTGAGGGGCCTGGTGGATTCTGCTCCGCGCCGAGGCGGCCCACCCGGACGATCCCCTCCGGGTGCGCGTCGAGCGCGGCGACGAGACGGTCTCCGTGACGGTGGAGCAAGGATCGCCATGAAACCGAGAGGCGGAGCGCATGCGCGCGCGGTGTGGGCGCTGGCCGGCGTCGCGGGGGCCTCGGCGGCGGGGTGCTTCTCGCCCGTCGAGGCGCCCCCTCCGGCGGACCCGTCGCACGAGGTGCCCTACGTCGCGGCGAACCTGGGCCCGGCGGTGCCCGGGAGGCAGTGGGTCGTCCTCGATACTCCGGGGGACAACGCGCAGGTCCAGAAGCTCGTCGGCACGATGACGACCACGGACTCCGAGGGCGAGGCGATCTCGGGCGACGCCACGCGGGATTTGTGCGTCACGCCCTGCGTCACCGACCTCCACATCGGCGCGCACACGCTCCTGCTCACGTCGAAGGACAACCCGCTCCGCCACGACCGGATCGACGTGCTGCTCGGGGACGACCCGCTCGTCGTCCGGCACGTCATCGAGCAGACCGCGCCGTACCCGGCCGGGGGCGCCGCCATGGAGGTGTGGGGGTTCATCGGGATCGTCGCGGGGTCGATCATGGGCCCCATCGGCGCCAAGGACGGGACGAAGGGGCTGGAGGAGGCGGGGTACACGTCCCTCGGGCTCGGCGGCGCCCTGTTCGCCGGCGGGATTGTGTACAGCTACTTCAAGCGAGGCACGCACATCCCGAGCGCGACGACGCGGTGGACGATCCCCCGGAGCGGCAAGCCCACGTCGCCTGCGCTGCCAGTTCCCTTGCTGCGCTTCTGAGCTCGAGGGGCGCTCGGCGCCTCACCCCACCGGCCGCTGCCGGGCCACGTCCGCGGCGGGGACCCACCACGTGTGGTAGCCCGTCGGCACGCGCTGCGGGATTGCGATGCGCGCGACCGGCTCGGCGTCCACGTGCGCCGCGTCGATGACGTACAGCTCGGACTCCCCCGTGGCCTCGTCGACCACGAAGGTGACGAGGTACCCGTCGTCCTCGGCCTTCGAGCCGGTGCGCGGCGCGAACACCGTCTCCCCGCCGAAGCGCCCGGCCGGGTAGCGGTGCACCCAGGAGCGGCCCGTCTCGGTGTCGTTCTTGACGACCCCGTCGAAGAGCAGCGTCGGCGTGGGCGCGAAGCGGCCGCTGTAGCTGTGGCGCGAGCGACGGCCGAGGACGCGGTTGTCCATGCGCGGGAACTCGGCGAGCGTGTCGTCGAGCGTCTCCTCCTTCACGAGGCCGGTGTCGAGATCGAACGTCCAGCGGTACAGCCGCGGCTCGAGGCGGAGGAAGCCGATGGTCGGCGCCGTGGGCCCGCCCCTGGGGTTCTCCGGGTCCGCCGCCAGCGGGTTCTCGATCTTGCAGCCGAGGAGGACGACCCGGGAGCCTTCCTCCCACGCGTTGATGGTGTGGTAGACGTAGCAGGGCGAAGCCTCGAACCAGCGGATCTCCGCGCCGGGCGCGTGGCGGGGGAGGATGCCGAAGCGCGTGGGCTTGTCGCGGAAGAAGCGCACCCTCGTCTTGCCCTGGGCGAGGAGCGCCGGATCCCACATCATCGACATGTCGAGGAAGATCGAGAACCGCTCGGTGATCGCCATGTCGTGCTGCAGGCGCGGGCCCGGCAGATTGATCGTCGTGAGGTGGGTGACCTCGCCCGCCGGGCCGACGACGCCGTACGTCAGGTAGGGCGGGAAGGGCTTGTAGTCGAAGAACATCATCTCGCCCGTGACCGGGTTGACCTTGGGGTGCGCCGAGACGGTCGCCACCCGGCCGCCCCAGGTCTCCGTCCCGCAGGTCTCGAGCGTCGGCACGCGGACGACGTACGCCTCGCCCCCCAGCCACCACGTCGTGAGGAGCCGCCCGGCGTGGAAGACCACGTCCGTGTTCGACGTGTCCTTGAGCGGGCCGCGCGGGTTCGTGAAATCGGGCCGCTCGGTCACGCCCGTCCAGAGCGCCCGCCCCGCCTCCTCCTCGGCCAGGAACGCCTTGGTGCGCACCCAGCGGTTCCGGTACGTCGCCCGGCCGCCCTCGAACGAGACGGCGTGGAGCATCGCGTCGCCGTCGAACCAGTGGTGCCGGCCGCTCGCCACGAACCGCGGGTTCGACCCGTTGCGCACGAAGACGCCCTCGAGGTCGCGCGGGATCGCGCCGATGGACGGCAGGTCCCTCGCCTCGATCTCGGTGTGAACGGGCGCGTAGTTGCCCGCGAGGTACGGCCTCTCCACGCAATCCATGCCCTGCTCCGTCGTCATCGCCCGATGCCTCCTCCCGGAAGCGAAGCGGCTCGCCGGCATCGCGTCAAGCGCTCGGTCCGCCCGCCTCCGGCCTGGGCATGCCCGCCCCCTCCCGGATCCTGTGGTACGGGGACGTCGATGCGCCCCCACGCCCTGCTCGCGCCGCTCGCCGCCCTGGCGCTGCTCGCGGCCGCCCCCCTCCCGGCGCGGGCGCTCGGCTCCCAGAACCACGCCGCGCCGCCGGCCAGCTCCCAAACCGCACCCGCACCCGCACCGGCGCCCGCGCCCTCGCAGGCACCGCGCGCGCCCGCGCCCGCTCCCCCGCCGGCGGACGAGGTCGCCCCCGACTCGCCGCGCGCCTCGGTCCGGCGCTTCCTCGACCTCTGCCGGGCGGGCGAGCTGGCGGAGGCGGCGACCTACCTCGACCTGCCGGAGGCGCAGAAGCCGGAGGGCCCGCAGCTCGCGCGCCACCTCAAGGCCGTGCTCGACCGGCACCTCTGGGGCAAGGTCGACAGCCTCTCGCCCCGCCCGTTCGGCGACCCGGCCGATCACCTCCCCGCCGGCGTCGAGCTGCTCGGCAACATCCCCGGGCCGAACGGGCCCGAGCAGGTGCGCCTCGTCCGGCGCCACACGCCCGACGGTGCGCGCTGGATCTTCTCGCGTGCGACCGTGGAGCGCATCGACGTCTGGTACGGCCGGCTCCACGGCCACTGGGTCGAGGACCACTTCCCCGAGGCCCTGCTCCGCCCGGGCCCGAAGGACCTCGCCTGGTGGCAGTGGATCGCGCTGCCCGTCCTCTTCATCCTGGCGCTGGGAGCGGGCGTCGTCCTCGGCGTCGGCACGCGCAAGGTCATCGCGCGCCTCGTCGAGCGCACCTCCCGCAGGTGGGGCGGCACGCTCTTCGCGCGCCTCACCGCGCCCCTCACCCTGGTCTGGGCCGTCTTCGCCGTCTCGCTCGCGCTCCCGCACCTCGCCCTCGTCCCGCCCGCCGAGGACTTCATCGACAAGCTCGCGCGCGCGGGCCTGTTCATCGGCTTCGTGTGGCTCGCCACCCGCTGCGTCGACGTCGGCGCCGGCCGCGTCCTGGAGCAGGCGCCCGCCAGGACCCACCCGGCGGCGCGATCGCTGGTGCCGCTCGGCGCCAAGATGCTCAAGGTCACGCTCCTGGTCAGCGCCCTGCTCGTCGCGCTCTCCGAGCTCGGCGTCGCCGTCGGCAGCCTCGTCGCCGGGCTCGGCATCGGCGGCGTCGCCATCGCGCTCGCGGCGCAGAAGACGGTGGAGAACCTCTTCGGCTCCCTCTCCATCGGCGTGGACCAGCCCTTCCGCGTCGGCGACTTCGTGACGGTGGACGGCCTCTCCGGCACCGTCGAGTCCATCGGCCTGCGATCGACGCGCATCCGCACGCCCGACCGCACGATCGTCACGCTCCCGAACGGCAAGCTCGCCGACACGCGCGTCGAGTCGTTCGCCAGCCGCGACCGTATGAGGCTCGCGTTCACCCTGTCCGTCGCCCACGGCGTGAGCCCCGCCACCCTGCGCGACGTCCTCGCCGCCCTGCGCGCGCTGCTCGCCGACCACCCCAAGGTCTGGCCCGACGTGAGCGTCGCGCTCGCGCGCGTGACGGACCTGGCGCACGAGATCGACATCGTGATCTGGTTCAAGACGACGTTGGGGGACGAGTTCCTGAAGCTCCGCGAGGAGCTGCTCCTCTCGATGATCGAGGCCGTCGAGGCGACCGGGGCGAAGCTCGCCGTCCGGCAGCCGACCCCGTGACGCGCTCGACTTCCGCCATCCCAAGGCGGTCCGCGAGTGGCTGCGGGCGGTCGGCTGCGCCTGGGGGCGGCCGAATCGAGGAGGTAATCGTCGGCGATCACACCGAGGAAGGCTAGGCTACCCCCTCTCCTTCCGCCTCTATGACGGCAAGGTCATCCCGGCCCGCGAGCTGTCCCAGGGCCTCCTCGTCTTCTTCGCCTTCCTCTGCATCGTCCACCGCGAGGACGCCCCCGCTGTGCTTCTTGTCGAGGAGCCCGAGAACGGCCTTCACCCGCTCCGGGTCTACGAGATCGTCCAACTGCTCCGCAGCCTCGCCGAGCGGGGCGTGCAGATCCTCATGACGACCCACTCCCCCGACCTTCTCAACGCGTGCAAGCCGGAGGAGGTGCTCGTCTTCCGCCGCCCGAGCTTCGACTCCGGCACCGAGATCGATCGCCTCCCGGATGACTTCGAGCGCCGGGCGATGCGGTCGACGATGGGGGAGATCTGGGCGTCGAGCGGGGAGGAGGGGCTGCTCGACGTGCTGCCGAAGGTGGAGCCTCGCATCCAGGCAACGGGCTGAGGGGCCGCCGTGCGGATCATGCTGCTCGGCGAGGGCGAGCGCGACGTCGGCCGGATGGATCCCGGCGTGCGGCGCGGGCGGCCCTGCGACTTCGAGGGGACCTGCCGCGGCTGGTACGCCGGCTCTCGGAGGTGGAGCTGGAGCGGCCCCACTTCGGGTACGACGCCGAGACGCTGCGAGGGATCACCGCGCGCATCCCCAATCGCGGGGCGCCCGATGCGGAAGGGTGGCAAGTCGAAGGAGCTGCGCAACGCCGTGCTCGCGGCGCTGCAAACCCACGAGGTGGTGATCGCGCTCATCGATGCGAGGGCCGACGAGCTGGCGGCGCTCCAGCGCGACACGCAGGAGATCCTCGCCCAGTGCCGCGAGCGCTCGGCCGAGGCGCGCGTCGCGATCGGACTCGCGGTGCACGAGATCGAGATCTGGCTCCTGGCCGATCCCGACGCGCGCAAGGCCGCGTTCGGCCCCGCCGTGGGCGAGCAGCCCTTGCCCGAGGATCTCGAAGGCGTGGGCGACCCGAAATCCCTCTGGCGCGCGCTCTCGGGGCAGGCGCCACCACCCGAGGGGGTCGATGGCGCGTTGCACGCAGACGAGCAGCGCCGCGCGGGCTGGGCGACGCTGAGGCCGGAACGTGGTCGCCCACGCATGCCCGCAGGGTTTCAAGCCCTTTGCGCGTGACGTCGTGACGGCGCTGCCGTGGTCGCGGGCGTAGCGCCTCCGCAGCCCAGCCGTTGACGCGACGGCCGCTCCTCCTAGGCTCCACCCAATGCCCAAGCCCCGCCGCAGCGCGCGCCGCCCACCCCGCCCGCCGGCGAAGCGCCCCGCGTTCGACAACGGCCTCGGGCGCTTCGCGGAGACGTGGAGCGAGCAGGACCTGGCGGAGTTCGAGGAGGCGACGCGTTGCTTCGAGGTGGTCGACTGGGAGCACTGGTCCGAGGGCGTTGTGGATAGGGGAAGGAAACGGGGGCGCGAAGTCAAACGACTTCTCGCCCCACCCTCTCGGTTGACGTAACGCTAAACCACGACGTGGTCGTGACATCCATAAACCCGAGTAATTTTAACAAGTAAGCGTGTCCCATCAGGCCCCCGCGGTTACCGCCATACTGCACACGCCGGTTACCGCCATACTGCACACGCTTCCAGATTGGGGAGGTGCTTCGACCTCGCGAGCGCGCGTCGGGATGGGCGGTAACGCGTGGTCAGGCTGCGGACGAAGAGCGGATGCCGGGCGGCGCCACGAGCACCGGGTACGCGCTCTCCTCCGCATCGGGGTGGCCCGTCGCGGTCGCCTTCACGACGACGTAGTAGTCGAGCCCGCGGTCCTTTGCGGCGAAAGACGAGCGGAGGTCTGCGGGGACGCGGACCTCGATGCGGCGCTTCCAGAGCTCGCCCTCCTCGAGCATCGCCTCTTCGTCGAGCAGCCTCGCCGTGAAGACCGTCGTGAAGGATCGCCTGGAGGTCGTCCCGAGGGTGGCAACGCCCTCGACGCCACGGAGCTCCACCGTGAGGTGCCCCAGGTTGAGCGGGCCTTGCTGGGTCAGCGCGAGGGTGTGCACGGTCCCAGGGCGCAGGGGGTGGCTGTCGAGCTCCACGACCGGCTCGCGGATCGGGGCGACGAGGACACGCTTGAGGAGCGACACCAGGGCGATGGAGCCGATGAGGATCCCGCAGCCGATGAGGCCGTAGCTCACGACGGGGAACCGCGACCGCAGTCCTGCGCCGGCCGCCAGGACGCCTGCGGTCCATACGACGGTGAGCACGCCGGTGACGCCGACCTCGAAGCGCCGCGACATGGTGCGCGCGAGCCGCACCGGGAGCTCCACGCCCGCCGAGGTGGCGACCGGGAGCGGGGGGCCGTGGTCCATGCGCCAGGGTCGAAGCAGAGCGCCCGTGCGTCAAGCCTGCGCCGGGAACGTCGTAGGGCCCGCGGCTCGGCCTGCTGAATCAGGCGCGCGCGGGGGCGGGGCAATGATTGACACGGTGTACCATTCCAGTGTCTCTTCCCTACGAGGCCCCATGTTCGAGAGCAAGATCTTCCGCGTCTGGTTTATCTCGGCCCTCGCTGCCTGGGCGATCCTTTTTGCCACCTTCGACAGCATGCGGTTCTGGCTCGAGCACTGGTATTATGCCGCCATGATGGTGGCGGGCGCCTTCGTGGCCGGTTTCACCCCCGAAGGGGGCGGGGCCGTGGCGTTCCCGGTGCTCAACGTCTTTCTGCACGTCGATCGGGTGCTCGCCCGCGACTTCAGCATGATGATCCAGAGCGTGGGGATGACCAGCGCGAGCATCTTCATCCTGTCCTCCAAGGACACCGATGTCCGCGACTACAAGCCGCTGCTCTACTTCATCCCCATCTGCGAGGCCGGGTTCGTGCTGGGTATGGTGGGCTTGCAGCACATCCCGGTCTACGTCATCCAGGCGCTGTTCCTTTCGCTCAGCGCCACCTTCGTGGTGGCCTATTACTTCAGCGACCATCGCGGCACGGACACCACGCTGGTGACCCGATCGAAGGTCGAGCTGACCGTCCTGTGCGTCACGCTGTTCCTGGGCGGCATGGTGACCAGCTTGTTCGGCACGGGCGCAGACGTGGTGGTCTACCTGCTACTCGTCACCCACTTCAACATGGTGGCCAAGAAGGCCTGTCGCATGGTGGTCATCCTCCAAGCCGCCCTGAGCTTGCTGGGATATGGCTATCGCGCCTTCGTCGAGCACGGGCTGACCGAGTATCAGATCAAGACCTGGCTTTGCGCCTATCCGGTGGTCCTCTTCATGGCCCCCTTCGGGGCGTATGCCCTGTCCAAGCTGCACGTGAACTGGATGCTGCGGCTGATCATCGGGGTGAACATCTTCCAGCTCATCTATTTCAACTGCGATGGCCCCTCCCGGGAAAAGGTGATCGTCTCGGTCGTCTTCACCACTGTCCTCTCGGTGGTCTTCTACCTGCTCCTCCGGCACATGTCGCGCCGCAACCGGGCGCGAAACCAGGCGTCCGGTTTCGTGTCCGTCTCCGACGCCACCGCCGACCTCGAATCAGCTCCGGCCGACGGTCGAGCACCGAGCGGTGACGAGATGTCCAGCGTTCAGATTCGGATGAGCTGTGGATAGGGGAAGGAAACGGGGGCGCAGTCAAACGACTTCTCGCCCCACCCTCTCGGTTGACGTAACGCTACAACCACGACGTGGTCGTGACATTCCATAGACCCGAGTAATTTTAGCAAGTAAGCGTGTCCCATCAGGCCCCCGCGGTTACCGCCATACCGCACACGCCGGTTACCGCCATACTGCACACGCTTCCAGATTGAGCTCGTCCAAACGGGGCGCCGGCGTGCCACGCGCCCACACGTTCGCCTCGTCCCGGCGTCGGGTCGGGGCACCGGCGGCGGTCTCGTGGCGGCTCGCTACTCTGCGGTGCCGTCCATCCCAGGAGGCCGGGTCGTCCGGGTCGCGGGTCCGGGATCGCGGTGAGGTCGGATCGGGTGAGGTCGGATCGGCGGGCAGGCCGAGGTGTTCCAGGATCTTCCTGGCGGTCGCCTTCTCGGTGATGGCGGCGAGCAGGCGCAGGCGGCCGGCGCAGCGCGCGCAACGGAGGGCGTCGATCCCGAACGTTCGACGGATGAGCTTGGCCCAGTCGACTCGTGGCGAGCTCGCGAGCAGCAGGCCGCCGAGCAGCCTGTCGAGATGGCGGACGGAGATGCCGAAGTCCGTGATCACAACGTCATCGGCAGCAACGGCCACAGCGCAGCAGACCGCACGCATTGCGGCCGCGGGCCCAGCGGGTGCTGCTGCGAGCGGCGCTGAGGGGAGAGTCTGCGGACTGAAGGGTATGGCGGCGCCCCCCCGGCGCAGATATCCGCTCCCCACGAGGCGGTACGGGGCCGGGCGGGGCGCGCTTGGGCGTTGGCGGGCGCATCGACGCTGGCGTCGCCGCGTCGCGCTTCACGGTTCCACTGCCGCTCGCCGGAAGGTCGTGAGCGCGCACGACCCCCGGCGCCTTGGGCACCACCGAGCTGCGCCACTTGGAGTGCGGCCCAAGCACGCCGTGGTAGGTCACGAGCGGATATCTGGGCGGAGGCACCAGCGCTGCGAGCCGCGCCAGCAGCTCGACCGGCGTCATTACGCGGTGGGTGCGCGAAGACTCCGTCGGCGAAAACGGCGTGGAAATGAAGATTGAGGTTGAGGCTGCCGCCGAACCGCTGCGTGTGGTTGGCCGCTGCGTGCCGACCACTGACGATGCCGGCGCTTCGTTTCTGCTCGAGCGCGACCGCCTCGATGAAGATGCGCCCGAGCGCGCGCGTGACGTCGGCGCGGAACGCGGCAAGGCGGCGAAGCTCGAACGGGAGAGAGAGAACCCACTGGCGCACAGGCACCGCAGGGAGGACGCGATCGACGATGTGGGCGGCGGAGTTGGCCATGCGACGCGAGGCGCAGCTCGGGCAGACGCCCCGACCCTGGCACGTGAAGGCGACGAGGAGATCGCGGTGGCACGCGTCGCAGTGGAGACGGAGGAATCCGTGGGCGAACACGCCGCACGTGAGGTAGGCACGAAAGGCTTGCTCGACGTAGTGAGGCAGCCCGCGTTCATAGCTCTCGCGGGCGTGGGCGAGGAACGCTTCAAGCGTGGTCGCGCACGATCGCGTAGAGGATCGTTTCCGTCGGCCGGCGCGGAGCGTAGTCGTGCTTGGGCAAGCCCGATCCCCGCGCCGTCTTGCTGTCGCCCATGGCCCGGGCGACTTGGCGATCGGCGTGCCACGTCCCGCCCCAGTGATCTCGAACACTTGGCGCGGGCGGCAGGTGGCGGTGGCGTTCGCCGCCATGGCGGCGCCAGATGACGGGGTCCTGACACGCACCGCCGGGCCAGCCCGAGATCGTCGCGCTGCTCGAGACGGGCAAGGGTCGGCCCGTGCCCGACGACGTGAAGGTGTACGTCGGCGAGTGAGCCAGCCGCGTGGTGTGCGCGAGCAGGGCAGCTCAATGGCAGGCGGACGGCGCTGGCGAGGGCCTCGGTGTCCACCACCAGGTCGAGGACCTCCGGCGGCGAGCTCGCCGACAAGGCGCACTCACACCCCCCTCTCCGCCCTACCCTGACCTGACCGCTTTCCCATGAGTTGGGGCCACCTCCGACTCTGGTCCCGAGCCCCTGACCGAAGGTCTTCACCATTTCCCCGCGCTTCTTCGCGATCGCTAACACCGGGATGCCGTCCGACGACGTGGCCGATCACGCGAGGCGCGCTTGCCCGCTGCCGGGGCGACAACCTACAATCGTCGAGGAGGCGCGGTGCTCGGCAAGACCCTGGATGCAAAGTACCGGATCGAGCGCCTCCTCGGCTCCGGCGGGATGGGCGCGGTGTACGCCGCGGACGAGATCGCGAGCGGCAAGCGCGTCGCGATCAAGGTCCTGCACGGGAACCGGGCCGAGTCCTCCGACATGATGGCGCGCTTCGAGCGCGAGGCCCGGGTGGCCGGGTCGATCGACACCGAGCACATCGCGCGCTGCTACGCGACGGGCACGGACCCGGAGACCGGGAGCCCGTACATGGTGCTCGAGTACCTGGTCGGCGAGGACCTGCAGCGCACGCTGAAGCGGCTCGGCCCCCTCCCGCCGGAGGTGGCGCTGCGGGTCGTCGGGCAGGCGTGCGTAGGCATCGCCAAGGCGCACGAGGCCAAGATCATCCACCGCGACATCAAGCCGGCGAACATCTTCCTCGCGAAGGGCGAGGGCGGGGCGCTGACCATCAAGGTGCTGGACTTCGGCGTGGCCAAGGCGCGCCGCGACCCGGGCGACCTCGGGGACAGCACCTCCACCGGGGGGCTGACGCGGACGGGCGCGATCCTGGGCTCGCCGCTCTACATGTCGCCGGAGCAGGCGCGGAGCGTGAAGAGCATCGATCACCGCGCCGACCTCTGGTCGCTCGGGGTCGTGCTCTACCAGGCCCTCGCGGGGCGCACGCCCTACGACCACATCTCCAGCCTCGGCGATCTCATCCTCGCGCTCTGCAGCGACCTGCCGCCCGCGGTCCAGGAGCTTCGCCCCCTGGGTGCCGCCCGAGGTGGCCGCGATCACCGACCGCGCGCTGCGCATCGAGCCGGGCGAGCGCTTCCAGACCGCGGACGAGATGCTGGCCGCGGTGCGCGAGCTGCTACCCCAGGGGATCGAGGTCCACGAGGACATGCTCGTGGCCCTCGAAGCCACGGCGCGCGGCCAGGTCGCACCGGCGTACCACCGCCGCGCCCACACCTCCTCCTCCGGCGCGCTCAGGGCCGCGATCTCCCCGGCGAGCCCTGGGCCCGTCACGATCACCCCCGTCGCGGACCCGCGCGAGCCGGTCGACTCGTTCGCAGGAACGCAGGTGAGCCCCTCCGGGCGCCCGCTCGCGAACGCCGCCACGGCCCCCGCGGCGATGAACGTCGCGACGACCGGCCCCGGCGTCGTGGCGACGACCGCCCCACCCATGGCGTCGAGCGCATCGAAGCTGCCGGTGATTGCCATCGCCATCGCCTGCTGCGTGGCCGGCGGCGCAGGCGTGTACCTCTTCACCCGCCAGGCCGCGCCCGCGCCCGCGCCCGCCGCGCAGCCCCCGCCCACCGCGCCCACGCAGGCCGCCCCCACACCCACGCCCACCGCTACGCACACCAGCACGGCGACCGCGCCGACCGCGTCCGCAACGGCTCCCCCGGCGGCCCCCTCCGCCAGCGCCACCGCCAGCGCCGAGCCGACTGCGCCCACGCCGAGCCCGGGCGAGCACCCGCACGCGAAGCCTCCCCACGTCCACGCCACGAGCGCTGCGCCCACGGCGGCGCCGCTGGACCTGGGCCCGGCGTCGTTCGGCGGGCGGAAGTGACGGCGCGACGTCGCGGGTGACCTACCTTGCCCCGATCCCGGGGAAGGCGCGGGGCCCAGGACCGGCGTATGCTGCGCCCGCACGATGAGACGGCGGCGATGGCAGGCGGTGCTCGGGCTCTGTGCGGCGGGTGCCGCGCTCGGGCTCTCGATTGGGGAGCGGCCCGCGCGGGCACAGAACGCCTCGGACAAAGCCGCGGCGGAGGCCATCTTCGACGAGGCGAAGAGGCTGTACGCCGACAAGAAGTACGCGGAGGCGTGCGCGCGCTTCGACGCCAGCGAGAAGCTCGACCGGGGCGTGGGCACGCTGCTCTACCTCGCGGATTGCTACGAGCACGTCGGGCGGGTCGCCAGCGCCTGGGCGACGTTCCGGGAGGCGGAGTCGCTCGCGAAGGAGGCCTCGCAGTCCGAGCGCGAGCACATCGCGGCCGAGCGGGCGGTGCGGCTCGAGCCCAGGCTCTACCGGCTCACGGTGACGGTGGCCGCGAGGCCGCCGGGGCTCAAGGTGATGCGCGGCGACGTCGAGGTGCGGAGCGAGACGTTCGGCGCGGGGCTGCCCGTCGATCCAGGGACGTACGTGATCACGGCGACGGCGCCGGGGAAGAAGCCGTGGACGATCCAGGTGCAGATCCCGCCGGCGGCGGGCGCGCAGACCCTCGCCATCCCGGCGCTCGAGGACGACCTCGCGGCCGCCGAGGCCGCCAGGAACGCCTCCATCCCACCGATCGCCGGGCCCCCTCTCCCGCCGCGCGAGGTGCCCGAGGTGCCGGGGCAGAAGCAGCGAATCGCCGGGATCGTGGTGGGCAGCGTCGGGCTCGTGGCGCTCGGCATCGCCGCGGGGCTGACCGGGGTGGCGGCGTCGGACAACCGCACGGCGAAGACGGACTGCCCGAAGGCGCCGTGCAGCAACAAGGCCGGCGTCGATCTCGCCGGCACGGCGGGGACGTTCGCGGACGGCGCGACGGGGCTCGTCGTCGCCGGCGGCGTCCTCGCGGCGGGGGGCGTGGCGCTGTTCCTGACCGCGCCGCGGCCGACCGGCAACACGGCATCGGCCTGGATCGCTCCCGTGGTGTCGCCCAGCGCCGGCGGGCTGGTCCTCGGTGGAGGCTTCCAATGAGCACCCTGAAGCGCACCCTCGCGCTCGCCGCCTTCGGCTTCGCGGTCGCCGCCTCCATGCCGCTCGGCTGCCGGAACGTGCTCGGCATCCAGCCGCTCGGCGACGACGCGCTCACCTGCGACGCCTACTGCGACGCCATCGACGCCGCGTGCTCCGGGTCCCAGCTCCAGTACGCCTCGCGTGAGGTCTGCATGGGCCTCTGCGCGACGTTCCCCGTCGGCACGCTCAGCGACGTCAAGGGGAACACCCTCGGCTGCCGCATCCACATGCTCTCGCTCATCAAGGGCGCCGAGGGGTCGTGCCCCGCCGCCGGCCCCTCCGGCGTGAACCCGGTCCAGGGCGACCAGTGCGCCGCCACCGCGTGCGACACCTTCTGCACGAGCGCGCTCCAGATTTGTCCGAGCGACTTCAAGAGCCTGAAGGACTGCACGACCAAGTGCGACGCGCTGCCCAAGTGCGGCGAGCCCTACGAGGTCCCCAGCGGCGACCTCGCCATGTGCATCCCCGACTACGGCTCGGTGCAGTGCCGCTACTACCACCTCACGGCGGCGTCGGTGGACCCGACGGACCACTGCCCCCACGTGGCCGGCGTGGGCTTCTGCTCGCCGACCCTCCCCGCCTGCCCAGACCAACATAGCTGCAAGGCCACGCCGGTCACGGACGCCGGCGCCGACGGCGGGTAGCCCTCAGTACATGAAGCCGACGCCCGCGCTGAACGTGGTCTGCGTCGGACCCACGCTCGGGTAGTGAACCATGTAGTCGGTCTTGACCACGACCGCGCGGATGGGCCGGTACGACATGCCGGCCGTGATCTCGCGCGCGCTCTGCGCACCGTTCCCCGTGAAGCCCTGCGGGACGCCGGCCTGTGTGTCGTACGCCTCGACGCGGGCGAAGGGCACGAGCTGGTGGGAGAGGCCGAAAGGGTGGAAGACGTCGTAGCCGGCCTCCACGTACGCGCCGCGCATCAGCGTGGGCACCGGGTTCGTCGCGTCGGGGAAGAGCGGGTTCCCGTTCTGATCGTAGGTGTGCATGAGCACGTCCGCGGTCGGGAAGCGCCACTCGGTGTAGAGGAATTTGCACTCCAGGCCGGCGCGCCGCAGGCGCGCGTCGACGGAGTATCCGACCACCGGCACGCTCACGTTCACGGGCGTGCGATCGCGGAGGTAGAACGACCCGTTCTTGCCGACGTCGCCCGCGTAGCCCGATGCCGCGAGCACCACGCCGAGCAGCGGCTCGTACTCGACGCGCCCGGCGGCGACCCACGCCTTGGCGTTGGAGAGCGCGCCCGCGCCGCTGCCGAGGCGGAACCCGGTGGAGGCGAACCCCTGCGGGTCGAGGCCGGCCATCGCGTAGAGCTGCGTAGCGGAGCGACTCGGTGGGGCGGCCGAAGAAGCCGGCGCCGATCTCGCGCCACGTGGAAGGAATGACGGTGGTCTCCACCGTGGGGCGCGCCACGCCGTTGAACATGGGCGGCTCGTGCACCTCGTTGGTGATGCCCATCGGCACGAGGACCAGCCCAGCGCGGATCCCGAGGGTTTCGCGCCAGACCTTCCAGTCGACGTACCCTTGCTCGACCTCCGCCTCGCGCGCGTGCTCGAACTCGAACTCCGTGTAGACGCGGATGTCCTTGGTGAAGGAGTGGGCGACGAAGAGCACGAGGCGGCGGGCGTCGGCGGTCCACTGCCTCGGCTGGTCCGAGGCGCTGGTGGTGCCGGTGACGGCCAGCTCGCCGTAGCCGCCGACGGAGGTGTGGAGGAGGCTCTCGGCGGCGCTCGTGAAGCGCTGCTCGGTGAGGCTGCGCACGAGATTCGGGCTCCGAGGCGGGAGCGGCGCCGAAGGAGACGATCGGAGGGGCGGGGCGCTTGGGGGGCTCGCGGTCCTCCGGGGCGAGCTCCATCACGGGACCGCTGCCCGGGGCGGGGGGCGGGGTCTGGGCGAGCGCGGCGGGCGCGGCGGTCAGCGCGAGCGAGGCGGCGACGAGGGGAAGGAAACGGCGGGGCATGGCGAGAGGGCGTCAGGTGCCCTTACTGAAAGTAGAAGTCAACATCCTCCCTCAGAAGAAAGCGTGCACACGGGGCAGAACGGCGTCTGCGCCCCGCATCCCACATCCTCCTCCTCATCCGCGCCCCTTTGTTGGTCGCGCGGTGCGTCGCCGCGTAGGTTCCGCGGCCATGCGCTGGCAGCCCCTCCTCGCCGAAATCCGCGCCCAGAAGCTCGCCTTCGCGCGCCTCGACCCGCGCGCCGGCATGCCCGTCCAGCCCCCCGCGGGCGCCTCGCCCGCCGCGATCGCCGCCGCCGAGCGCCGCCTCGGCCGCCCCCTCCCGCCGAGCTACCGCGCCCTGCTCGCGCAGCACGACGGCCTGCCCTGCTTCTACCAGGGCGCGAACCTCCTCGGCACCCGCTCGCTCGCCCGCGGGACGTACGTCGACCTGGCCCGCATGACCATCGACGCCGAGCGCAGCGCGAGCCTCTTCCCGTTCGGCATCGACGCGGGGGGCGAGACCATCTTCGCCTGGGACACGGCGCACGAGCGCCCGGACGGGGAGCTGGAGGTCGTGGTCTGGATGAACGACATCGGCGCCCGCATCGACGGCTTCCCCGCCTTCCTGGAGCTCGTCCTCGACATGCTGACGGCCGACATCGCCGAGCGGCAGCGGACGGAGGCGCGCCGGATGCGCCCCTTCTCGAGCTGGGCTGCGGCCTGAGCGCCGTGACACTCCGTGATACAAAAACGTCGCCGGCGCCTTGACGCATGACACGGTGCGCCGTATGTATCACGACGTCACACGGTGACACGACGGAGGCCGCGGCCGAGCACGGCCCAGGGCCCCGCCGCTCAGGACCTCTCCCTCGAAAGGAGCCAGCCATGAACGCTTCCGACGTCTCCACCGCCGCCGACAACGCCAAGAAGACCTGCGAGACCCTCCTCCACACCCTCGTCGACCTCGGCTCCACGTGGGCCGCCTACGGCCTCAAGGTGGGCAAGGCCGCCCTGGAGCAGAGCGCGGACGCGCTGGGGAAGACGGCGCACACCCTCGACACGCTCGCGACCGAGCTCGAGAAGAAGCCGGCCGAGGCCCCCAAGACCGACCACGTGGTCGACGCCGACGCCCCCGCCGCTCCCTCTGCGTGACGCCCGCCCTCGGATCGGGCATGAATCGCCTCCAGAAAGGAGGACATGCCCGTGACCGAGCCTCGTCTGACGACGCTCGTCCAGGGTGGTGGTTGAGCCCGCAAGCTCCCCGCCGAGAGCCTGGTCGAGGTTCTGAAATCCATCCCCGCGATTCCCCACCCCCTCGTCGACGGTAGCACCGGCCCGCTCGACGACGCGGCCGTGGCACGCCCTCCGCCCGGCCGATCGCTCGTCCTCACGATCGACGTCATCACCCCCATCGTCGACGACCCGCGCGCCTTCGGCGCCATCGCCGCCGCCAACTCGCTCAGCGACGTCTGGGCCATGGGCGGCCGGCCGGAGTTTGCGCTCGCCTTCGTCGGCTTCCCCACCGACAAGCTCCCCCTCGCCACCCTCTCCGAGGTCATGGCGGGCATCCACGACGCCTGCGCCCGCGCCCGCGCCGCCATCGTCGGCGGCCACACCATCGCCGACGGCGAGCCCAAGGCCGGCCTCGCGGTCGTGGGCAGCGTGGATCCGGCGCGCGTCTGGACGCAGCGCAACGCCCGCGAGGGCCAGGCGCTGGTGCTGACCAAGCCGCTGGGGACCGGCATCGTGGGTCAGGCGATCCGCGCCGGCTCCGCGCCCGAGGCGCTGGTGGCGGCGGCGACGGCGCAGATGATGGCCCTGAACGACCGCGCCTGCGAGGTGGGCCTCGAGGTGGGCGCGACGTCGTGTACCGACGTGACGGGCTTCGGGCTGCTCGGGCACCTGGAGAACCTGCTGGACGCGTCCGAGCTCGGGCCGAGCTCGACGCGGGGTCCGTGCCGGTGCTGGACGGGGTGCTGGATCTGGTGGAGGCGGGGCTGGTGCCGGGGGGCAGCAAGCGGAACCTGAAGAAGGCGCTCGCGGTCTCCGAGGTGGCGGATGGGGTGAGCGAGGCGCGGCGGGTGGTGCTGGCCGATGCGCAGACTTCGGGCGGGCTCTTGCTGTGCGTGCCGGGGGAGAGGGCCGAGGAGGCCGTGCGGCGGCTGCGGGATGCCGGGTGCGAGAGGGCCGGGGTGATTGGGGGGTTGGTGCGGCGCGGGGAGGGTGGGGTGAAGATCCGGGTGCGGTGAGGGGTGGACCTCATCGCAGCAGACGATGCAAACCCGCATGTGAGTGCATCACAATGTCATTTTGATGCCGAGCGGGACCGGGATTGTCCATGGCACGCTCGCTCGTACTTGCATATCCAACATCAGGGGACTGTGCCACGCGGCGCTTGCCCGAATCCCGCGAGCAAAACTCAATGTCGCGCTGAAGAAGAAGTTCAACAAGTGCCGGATCGGGCAGCGCGCCTGCGCATTCACGAATCTTGAGAAAGCTTACGGAAGCGTCGAGCCAGTGAGTACTGGGGGCAGGGAGCCCGAGCTTCTCATAGTCAAATTTTCCGGTCTCAAGCGCCCGCTCGAAGTCATCCAGATTTAGCGGATTCGACGCGCGCCGCACGAACACAACACGATCGGCGTCATTGTCGCTGGCAAGCGAAGCGCGGGCTGGGGCAGCAGGAGCCTCCCATTGACAAATTTTGCGATTTTTGTTCTTGGACCACTGTTTTCGAGACCACTTAACTTGGAAGTAGTAGTTGGCCAGGCGCAGTGCCAAATCCCGTACGGTGCCCTGATCGGGCTTACCTCCAACCCAACGAAAGAACTGATGCGAAGGATCGACCGGCGCACCTGATGGGCCCATATTGTATGTTTCCTCTGTCACTCCGCCTTCGTTCTGGCTTTGCACCGACTGTTCGTTGGAAAGCATGCCGTGACAGTCGCCGAAGCGATTGCCGCTGCCGCACGGGCACTGACTGTCCTTATGAATCATTTCTATACCTCTGATTCTCAGCGCTTCCGTCTGCAGCCATCATCCGCCTACCCCCTCACCCCGAACGTCCGCGCGGCTTCCGCCGAGCCGGCGCGCGCTTCGCCCCCGCCGCCCCTCCGAGCCGCCGCTGGATCGCCGCCCTCGTCTCCTGGGGCAGCGTCGCGAGGTACTCCTCCGACAGCGCGCGGAGCGCCGCCTCGGGCATGGCGAGCAAGACCTCCGCCTCCGTCAGCCCCGCGAGGCGCTGCTCGACGGCCAGCCCCGCGAGGCGCTCCTCCGGGGCCATCCCCGCGAGGCGCATCTCGGGCGGCAGGTCCTTGATGTGCGCCAGCATCACCTTCGCGAAGCTGTCCACGACCAGATCCTCGTCCTTCATGGGTCGCTTACTCTGCCCTGGGAGCGGGTGTGGGGTTTGCTGCGACGTGCCTCACGGAGCGCCCAGTACAGCTCCTGCTCCTCGCCGGAGAGCGCCGGGATGCCCGCCGGGCTCGGCGACCATCCCAGGGGTCACAGTGTACAACAAGTGCTCGCCAGGGCGAGCGTGGGCGGGAACGGCCTCGACCAGCCGCAGCGGGAAGACCAGGAGGCGCCCCTCGTGCGTCCCGGCGCCGGTGCTGGTCAGCTCGCAGCCGAGCGACCGCAGCGACTCGACGAAGCGCGGGGTCAACCGCGGCGCGACCACGCGGAGGGCGACCTGGGCGGGGTCCTCGATCCCGGCGACGACCAGGTACTGCAGCGCGTACGCGAGGAGCATCCGGGCGTCGTCCCGTTCGAGCTCGTCCGTCGCGCCCCTTGAAGTGCACCAGCGTGTGCTCGGCGAGGTCGCCCACCACGGTCGTGAGCAGGTGCGGCTCGGGAGGGGATCCGGAGCGGCTGCGCCGGACGATCACGACGTCGACGCGTAGCGGCTCGCGCGCGAGCTGAAGCTCGGGCGTGATCTGGTACCAGCCCTCGGGGAGCACGTGCTCCAGCAGGAACACGAGCAGCGGGTGCCACGCCGTGTAGACCCGGGTGAGCCTGGCACGCCGCCCGGGCGGCGCCTCCACCTCTTTCGCCTTCCGTTCGACCTTCCCCGAGGGTGGCATACGCCCCGGGCCGCGAGCACGTCGGGGGCCAGCGTGCGTCGCCCGAGATCATCGCGAGAACTGCAGAATCGAGGGGTGGCGCCGCCAGTTTCGGGGTGGCGGCCGCCAGGTGCGCCGGTTGCTTCCGAGGATCAGCCCGCGTTCGTGCATACCGCGTTGCCGACAGCGGGAGGGGCTTCAGCTCGCGTCGTCGAGCACCTCGGCGAGCGAGCCGGCGAGGATGGCCCGCTCGAGCCAGCGCTCGAGCGGCGCCGGGTCCCTCTCCGCGAGGATGCGCTCGCGCGCGGCATCGGGCACCGGGATGCCGCGGACCCGGAGCGCAGTCAGCAGGGTGCGCGCCTCGCCCTCGGCGACATACTTCTTCGCGGAAATCGCTCTGGTACTCGTAGCCCTTGATCATCGTCGCTAACGCTCAGCCCGAGGCCCGCCCCGCTTCCGCGGCTGCCCCGCCGCCCGCTTCGCCCCCGCCTCCCCACCAAGCCGCTTCCGGATCGCCGCCCTGGTCCCCCGAGGCAGCGCCGCCACGTACTCCTTCGACAGCCCGCGGAGCACCGCATCCGGCAACGCGAGCACGACCTCTTCCTCGGCCAGCCCCGCGAGGCGCTCCTCGGGGAGGAGGTTCGCGCCGATCTCCTCGGACGTGAACGCGCACAGCACCCGTGCGAGCCCCATCCGCCTGAGGTGGCCGTCCATCGCCTTCTCGAAGCTCTCCGCGACCAAGTCCGCGTCCTTCAGCCGTGACCAGTCCACCTTCTTCATCTGTCCCCTCTCTGCTCCCGCGGTGGGCTTCAGCTCGCGTCGCCGAAGATCTCGACAAGCGTGCCCGCGACATCGTTGACTGGATGTAACAAAGTCATACACAACGTCACCACGAAATCTCGCCCGTTCGTCGCCCAGGCTCTGCACGACGGGCAACACCGCCGCCGCAATCGCCGCCCCCTGCTCCTCCTCGCCCGTGGACCACTGCCCGGAGCACGCCCAGCTCGGCCCGGCGCTACGCCTCGGCGGGGTCCGTCAGGATGGGCCGCCCGAAGCCGGGCACGCCCGTCCCGATGGGCTCGGCGCTCCAGGCCGCGGCGGCCAGTTCGGGCGCGACCCACGCGCAGGTACACCGGGCATCCCTGGCCCGCCTCCTCGCTCGCGCGACGCACGCGCTCGAACACACGACGCACCAGCTCGATCGTGCGAAGCACCAGCTCGATCGTGCGAAGCACCAGCTCGATCGTGCGGCGCACCAGCTTGCCCTCACCACGCACCGGCTAGCCCACACGACGCACCAGCCAGCTCTCACCACGCACCAGCTAGCTTCTGCCGCGCACCCCCTCGATCATGCGACGAACCAGCCCGCTCTCACCACGCACCAGCTAGATCGCGCCGCGCACCGCCTCGATCGCACGACGCACCCCCTCGATCGTGCCGCACACCAGCCAGCGCTCACCACGCTCCAGCTAGCTGACACCACGAACCAGCTAGCTGACACCACGAACCAGCTAGCTGACACCACGAACCAGCTAGCTGACACCACGCACCTCCTCGTCGAGAGGCGCAACAACGCGCGGCGTCATCGGCGCCTCTTCGCGCGTCAAACGAAAATCCACGGGTCGATGAGCCGAACGGCTTCCTGACCAAGTGATCTCGGCGAGGCCGGCGGGCGCCGAGGTGGGTCGGCGCGCGCCGGACAAGAAATCGACGTCCGCCGGTCGATTGCGTGGTGTCCGTTTGGCTCGCCAAACGGACTTATTTGTGAGGGCCAGAGAAAGTGGACCCCGCCGGTCGATTCTCTGGGGTCGGCGAGGCGGTACCCCGGACTCTGGATCCTCAGAGGAGTTGCTGGCGGACAGCATCGCCGGGGCATCGCCCCGGGGGAGGAGGTTTCCATGAATACGCGTTCCATCGAACAGGACGGGTTGAACGAGGCAGCGATCGAGGATCTCGTCACGAGGAGCCGCGACGGCGACAAGAGGGCCTGGCAGGCGCTGTGGCTCGCGCTGGCTCCGCTGATCGAGCGGGTCGCGCGGTGCGCCAGGATCACGGGCCACCTCTCGCGGTGCGAGGACGCGCGTCGCAACATCGTTGTCGGCGTCATGGCGGAGCTGCGCGAGGACGGCTTCCGGCGGCTCGCGGATCTGGGCGCGTGCCTCGCGCGCCGGGACGGGTCGTTCCGGGGCTGGATCTGGAGGGTCGCGCGCAACGTGGCCGTCAGCCACGTGCGAGCGAACGTGCACTGGGCGGACTACGAGCCGCCCCCCGAGGAGGTGGAGGACGATCGGCTCCCCCTGGAGCGGCAGATCGAGGCCCGCCGCCTTCTCGCCCGGTCCCGCGACGTGCTCGATCCGGCGCAACAGGAGGCGATCGATCGGTGGCTGCGAGGCGACGCCGGCGAGGACCGTCTGGTCCGATCCGCCGTGGCGCGGCTGCGCCGCAGGTTCGGCTACGGGAAAATCGACCGGCGCGCGTAACGGATCGGCCCGACAAAGCGATGTATCCATTTGAAGGTCGCACGAAGCGCCGGCGGGTGCCGGAGGCAGGGAGGCGATCGAACAACGAAGGAGGGATTGATGTCTGCGAAATCACCGAGACCCAGAGCGACGCTCGGGGTCACCAAGAACAACGTCCTCGGCGTGCTGGCGCGCGCCAAGATCATCTACGCGGCGATGGTGGCCGCGGTCGCCATGTTCCCGAGCCCCACGGTGGCCATGGCGGCGTTCCTCGCGCTCATCCAGGCGCTCGACACGGCGCAGGAGGCCACGACGTCGCGGGCCAAGGGGCTCGCCTCGGCGCGGGACGCCAAGCGAGACGCCGTTTGGACTGCGATGGAGATCCTGCGGGCCTACGTCCAAGGGCTCTCCGACGCTCTCACGCCGAACAACGGCGTCGCGCTGATCGAGGCTGCGGGGCTCCTCGTGGCTGGGAGCCCTGCGTACGCGAAGGCCGTCCTCCAGGCCAAGCTCACGCCGACGCCTGGCACGGTACACCTCGTCGCCAACGCCTCGATCCTCATCGGGGGGAAGCGGTCGAAGTCCGTCACGTTTCACTGGCAATGGAGCAGTGACAACGGCAAGACCTGGAACGACGCCGGCTCGACGCCGCTCGCCGACACCCTGGTCCCGAACCTCACGCTGATGACGCAGTACCAGTTCCGCGTCGCCGCCACCGTCTCTCGGAGCACCGGCGCGTGGAGCCAGCCCGTGGGCCTCGTGGTCCACTGATCCCGACGACGACGGCGCCCCTCCCCGGGGCGCCGTCGTCCCTTTTCCGCCCCTACCTCAATCCGGGATCTGCACCAGCGCCACGTCCAGCCGGATCAGCGGATCCCCCTCGCGCACCTCCACCAGCCGATCCCACGAGAAGAACCCCGTCTTCTCCACCGTGATCCGGTGCTTGCCCGGCGGCAGCGCGACACCCTTCTTGACCACGTAGCCGAAGGCGCCGATGAACCTGTCGTCGATGGTCACCGTCGCGTCCCCCGGCGCGCCCGCGACGCGGAGCGAGGTGGTGCGGGGAGCGGCCGAGATGCACGCCGGGAGGAGCACGGCGGAGAGGGCTGTCGCGAGGACGGCGCGCACGGTCACTCCCACTCGATGGTGGCGGGGGGCTTCGACGAGACGTCGAGCACCACGCGGTTGACCCCGCGCACCTCGTTGATGATGCGCGAGCTGGCCCGGCCGACGAGAATCGTAGGGCAGGCGCGCCCAGTCGGCGGTCATCCCGTCCGTCGACTCGACGGCGCGGAGCGCGATCACCTCGTCGTAGGTGCGCTCGTCGCCCATCACGCCCACCGTGCGCACCGGCAACAGCACGGCGAAGCTCTGCCAGACACGCTGGTACTCGCCGCCGGCGCGGATCTCCTCGTCGAAGATCGCGTCCGCGGCCCGCAGCACGGCGAGGCGCGCCTCCGTGATCTCGCCGAGGCAGCGCACGGCGAGGCCGGGGCCCGGGAACGGGTGGCGGTAGAGCACCTCGTGCGGCATGCCGAGCGCCGTGCCCGCGGCGCGCACCTCGTCCTTGAACAGCTCGCGCAGCGGCTCGACGAGCCCGAGGTGCATGCGCTCGGGCAGGCCGCCGACGTTGTGGTGGCTCTTGATGACCGCGCTCGGGCCCTTGAAGCTCACGCTCTCGATGACGTCCGGGTAGAGCGTCCCCTGCACGAGCCAGCGCGCGCCGTCGACCTTCTTCGCCTCCTCCTCGAAGACCTCGATGAAGACGCGCCCGATGATCTTTCGCTTCTTCTCCGGGTCGGTCACGCCCGCGAGCTCCTTGAGGAAGCGGGCGCCCGCGTCGACGTGGACGACGTCGAGCGAGAAGTGGTCGTGGAACATGCGGACCACGCTCTCCGCCTCGCGCGCGCGGAGCAGGCCGTTGTCGACGAAGATGCAGGTGAGCCGCTCGCCGAGCGCGCGCTGGCAGAGGACGGCGGCGACGGACGAGTCGACGCCGCCGGAGAGGCCGAGGATGGCGCGGTCGGTCGGGCCCACCTTCGCGCGCACCGCGGCGACGGCCTCCTCGACGAACGAGGCGGGGGTCCACGTCGCGGCGAGGCCCGCGACGTCGAAGAGGAAGGCGTCCAGGATCTCGCGCCCGCGCGGGGTGTGCGCGACCTCGGGGTGGAACTGGATGCCGTAGATGCGGCGCGCCTCGTTCGCGACGGCGCAGAGCGGCGAGCCCTTGGTCGTCCCGATGGCCGAGAAGCCCTCGGGCAGCGCGGCCAGGCGGTCGCCGTGGCTCATCCACACCTCGAGCTCGTCGCCGGCCGCGAGCCGCCCGAAGACCCCCTCCGCCCGCTCCACGCGCACCTTCGCCCGCCCGTACTCCCCGCCCTCGCCCGACCGCTCCACCTTCCCGCCGAGCACGAAGGCGGTGAGCTGGAGGCCGTAGCAGATGCCGAGGACGGGCACGCCCAGCGAGAAGATCTCCGGCCCGATGCGGGGCGCGCCCTCGCCGTAGACGCTGGCCGGGCCGCCGGACAGGACGACGGCGCGCGGGGCCATGGCGCGGACGGAGGCGAGGGGGACGCTGTACGGGTCGATCTCGCAGTAGACGCCGGCCTCGCGGATGCGCCGGGCGATGAGCTGGGTGTACTGCGACCCGAAGTCGAGGATGAGGACGAGGTCGCGGTGGGGGTGGGTCATGACACCCCGCGGCTAGCATGGCGGCGGGCCGGGGGCTAACGGGGCCGGCCGGGCGCGCTCGTCGGCTACTGGATCGTCGAGCTCGTGATGGTCGGCTTGGCGTTCGTCATCCAGAAGATCCCCGGGTAGCCCTGGGTCTCGAACTTGCCGCTCTTGTTCATCGAGAGCGTCGAGTCCTGGATGACGAGGCTCCCCGTCCCGTCGTTGCTGACGAAGAAGATGGCGCCCCCGCCCTCGTTCGCCGTGTTGTTGGTCATCTTCACGCCGCAGAGCGTGAGCGTGTACGTGTCGCCGTCGTTGTAGATGGCGCCGCCGCTGCCGCCGCCCGGCGTGCCGGACTGGGCAGGATTTGCGCCGTCGCCGATGGCTTCGTTGTGGTCGAAGTAGCTGTTGAGCACCGTGTAGGAGACGCCGATGCTGGAGAGGCCGCCGCCGTTCGAGCACTGGCCGCCGAGGCTGGGGCTGCCGCCGAAGGTGCTGTTCACCACGTAGACCGGCAGGTTGTCGTACTGGCTCAGCACGCGGACGGCGGCGCCGCCGAGGTCCGGGCCCGTCGGGTCGCAGACGTCGTGGAAGAACCGGCTGTTCACGATCTTGAACCGGCCCCCGCGGACGAGGATGGCGCCGCCGCCCCCGCCCTCCTCGATCTGGCCGGTCGAGTTGCCGTCGACGAAGGTGAGGTTCTGGACGGTGAGGGCCGGCGTGTCCTGGTTCTGGCAGTGGCTCGTGGTCCACGTCTGCGCCTGGTCGCACGTGTCCTGGTAGAGGATCCGGGTCTTGCCGCCGCCGCTGAGCGTCACCTTGCCGCCCCCGTCGAGGACGACCTTCGGGCTGGTGTTGACGACCTTGGCCGTCTCCTCGAGCGTGATGACAATCGGGTCCGGCCCGCAGTCGAAGGTGATGACGCCGCCCTTGGCGACGGCGGCGACGACGGCGGCAGAGGTGCAGCCCGCCGGGGTTCCGTCGCCGACGACGGTGGTGGGGTGCGAGGTGTCCTCGGCCTGCGCCTCGGGCGGGACCGTGCAGTGGCCGTCCGGGTTGCCGGCGGGGGGGCCCGCGTCGGGGTTCGTGTCGGGGTCGCCACCGTTGCCGCCGCCGGTGGTGCTCCCCGCCCCGGTGCCGCCTGTGGGGGACGTGCCCCCGTTGCCCCCGCACCCGGCGAGCGCGATCGTGCATGACAAGAAGATGCCGCCCGCGAGGCGTGTGCGCGTCATGGCCTGTTCCTCCGCTCCCCAGGGTAGCGCGCATCACGCCCCGGCCGCGACGGCCGCGCGGGCCCCTTGCGCTGACACCGCGAACGGCGCTCTCATGGTCGTCCCTGCCGGCCGTCCATGCGCGCGCGCGCCGATTTTTTCCTCGAAGGCTTGCTCTCTCTCGATCGGTACGAGCGCGCCGACCGCCGTGCGGTGTTCCGTCAGAGCGTCGCCTCGATGGCGCTGGCCAGGCCCCGGGCAGAGCCCGCTCGAGGGCTGCGACGAGGCGGCCCTCTCGCGCAGCGTGCGCGTGGCGCTCGCCGACGGCCTGTTCGAAGATCTGGGCTGGCTCGCGCGCGCCCGCGGCCGGCGTGGCGCTCTACGAGATTGCCGGCGCGCTGCCGCTGGGAGCCGAGCGGCGCGACCTCGGCCGCATCGTCCTCGAAGAGCTCTACGAGGGCGACGCCGCCACGTTCGTCTCCATCGCCACCCGCATGGCGGTCGGGCGGCGCGGCGCGCGCGCTCTCGGGGGCGGGCATCCGCGCCCGCGTCGCGCTGGCGCTGAGCCTCCCGGCCGCCACCGACGTGCAGGTCGACCCCCTGGCCCTGGCGCTGGTCTCGCGGCGCGAGCTCTCCACCTCGTGGCTGGGCACGCACGCCATCGGGTCGCTGCCCGAGCGGCGCCTGGCCGGGCGCCTCCTGGAGCGCGCCGCCCGCGAGGCCGCGGCCCGCGCGCGCAGCGGCGACGACGAGCCGGCGCGGCTCTTCCATGCGGTGGCGGCTCCGCGCCGGGGCGAGCACGCCAGCCGGCCGGGCGCGCTGGGCGAGACCGAGGCCCCCGACCCCCGAGACCATCGAGGGCGCCTGGCGCGCGCTGCTCGACGATCGCGAGACGCTGGTGTGGCGCCACGTCGCCGGCGCCCGCGGGCTGCTCTCGCGCGCCGTCCCGGCGCTGCGGCGGCGAGGTCCGCGCCGCCCTCTCGACGCGCCTCTCTCCCACCGAGTGGCGCCGCGCCGCCACCTCGCTGGTCGCCGCCGTCGCCGTCGATCCCGAGCGCGTGCTCCCGGCCGCGCTCGACCTGCTCAAGGGCCCGCTCGTCGAGCGCGACCCCGGCATCGCCACGGCCATGCTCTGGGGCCTGGGCCGCGCCGCCGACGCCGAGCCCGAGGCCGCCGCCGAGCTCCTCGACGCGCTCTCGCGCGGACGCCCGCTCTTCATCGCCGAGGACCTGATCGAGCTGCGCGCCGAGATCCCCACCCTCGGCGCCGCCGCCGCCGAGCGCTGCTCCATCGCCCTCGCGCGGCGCGTTCCACGAACGCCCCCGGCGACGAGGACATCCTCGCCCTCTCGCTGCGCCTGCGGCAGGAGATCTGGCCGCCGAGCGCCGAGCGCGGCGAGGCGGGCGAGGGGGTGACGCGGTCCGATCTCCTGCTCCGCGCGGCCCTCGAGCGATCGGTCGACGCCTTCGTCGAGTCGGGCAGCCGCGAGGCGTACGCGCGCGCGCGCATCGCGCTCGAGCGCGCCACCGAGACCATGGACATGCTCGACGACGGTGCGGATGGATCCGGCGGCGCGCCCGAGTCGCCGCGCGGCAAGGCGCCGCCGGTGGTGCTGGTGCGGCAGCTCGACGTGCTGCTGCTTCGAGTCGGGGACGCTGAAGAGCCTGCTGGCGCTCAGCCGCGGGCCGGGCGAGACCGGCGGGCGCGCCACCCGCCGCCGACGAGCTCGACGAGCGGCTGGCGCGCTGGCTGCTCGAGAGCGAGTCCGCGCCCTTCGGCGGCGGCGAGGCCGGCAGCGGGGCGGCCAGGGGGCCATGGCGCACCAGCGCAAGCTGCGGGCGCTGCTCCACCTCATCGACGCGGAGAAGACGGAGCCTCGAAGACGACCAGACCCGCCGCGAGCGCGTGCAGGAGCGGTGGACGTCGACCTGCCGCCTCCTCCTCACGCGGCTCTCGCAGCGAGCGGACCACGCCGCTCCGGCGCGCGGTGGCCGCCACCGTGTCGCGCTCGCTCGACGCCCTGGTGCGCGACGGCGCCGCCGACCCGGCCGACGCGCTGCTCTACGCCGCCCACCGCACCTCCGGCCCGGCGGACCTCTCGTCCTCGCCGAGGCGAGCATGAACCCGGAGGTGTGGCGCCTGCTCGACGCCTACTCGCGCTTCATCGACGCGGAGCTGACGCGCCCGTTCGATAGCTCCCATCCTCTCACCCACCCGCCCACCCGAGAGCGCCCTCCGACGGGTCCCCTCCACGCGCATCGCCTCGCTGGAGGGCCTGGTGGTCGAGCTGCCCCAGGTCGGCTCGCAGCGCGTCGAGGCGCTGCGGACCGCGCTGGTCCGGCTGGCCAGGGCGCTCGGCGCGGTGCAGGCGGCGACGGCGCTGCGCCCGCTGGCCGATCCGGACGGGTCGCCGCTCATCCCGCTCGCCGAGGGGCTCGAGCGGCTCGGCCAGCTCACCGCGAGCGCGCTGCGCCGCTGCGGGGGCGAGGACGAGCCCATCGCCGTCCTCCCCTCCCCCGCCTATCCGCTGGCCGCGGCGGTGGCCCGCGCCCTCCAGGGCGGCTCCGAGGACCGCCGGCGCCGTCGAGGTCGGAGGCCGCCCTGCAGCCGGTGTGCACCTCGCGCTGGAGCGCGCGTTCGCGTCGATCCCGCGCGCCTTCGCCGGCCTCGTCGCGCGGATCCTCCCGGGCATCGCCAGGCTCCCCGTCGACGGCGGGGCTCGCCGTCGCTCGCGCCCGACACCGGCCGGGGCGTGGAGGCCGCCGCAACGAGGGCCCGCTGCCCGCGTGGATGCCCGCCCGGCGCACGCTGGGCGGCTTCCACATGCAGCGCCAGATCGGCGGCGGCGCGGCGGGGACGGTCTTCGTCGTCACGCGGGCCGACGAGCGGCACGACCCGCACGCCGAGCGGTTCGCGCTCAAGGTGCCCGACTACGACGCGACCGCCGCGCGCAGCCTCTCGGAGTCCGACTTCCTCAAGCTGTTCCGCGAGGAGGCCGGCGCGCTCCTCGCCATCCCCGAGCACGAGAACCTCGCGCGATTCGTCACGTTCGACGCGGGCGCGCGGCCGAAGCCCATCCTCGTGATGGAGCTCGTCGAGGGCGCGCGCTTGGACAAGCTCATCGCGTCGCGGCTGCTCACGCTGGAGAAGGCTCCTTCGCGCTCCTCGACGGCGTCCTCGCCGGCCTCGCGGCCATGCACGGCGTGGGCGTCGGCCACCTCGACCTCAAGCCCTCGAACGTGATCCTGCGCGCCTCCGCGCAGCCGGTGCTGGTGGACTTCGGCCTCGCCGGCCGCCACCTGCGGCCGGGCTGCGGCACGGCGTCGTACGGGGCGCCCGAGGTGTGGGGGATCGTGCCGGAGGGCGCGCCCCCGACGCCGATGGCGGCGGACGTCTACAGCTTCGGCTGCCTGGCGTACGAGGTGCTGACGGGCGAGACGCTCTTCGACGCGCCGAACGAGGTGGCGTTGATCTCCGCGCACCTGATGCACGACGGCGTGCCGGCGCCGGTCGAAGCGGCTGGCGGACCGGCCCGCGACGGCCGGCATCGCGGGGGCGATCCGCGCACTGCCTGCGCAAGGCGCCGCGAACCGGGGGACGGTGGCGCAGATCCGGGCAGAGCTGCGCAGGTGGGCGCGGCGCTCGGGGGGAAGAGCTGGCCCGTGCCGGTGTAGGGAGGGCAATCAGACGGGCGGGACCATGTGCTTCTTCTTCGGCCGCGCCTCGATCTTGTCGGCATAGCGCTCGAACCGCCGCGCCACCTCGCGCCGCAGAACGCCCGCGGGGATCACGCGTCGATCACCAGCTCGCTGGCGAGCTTCACCAGGTCGACGTCGGCCCGGTACTCGTCGCGCAGGCGCTGCACCAGCGCGTCGCGCTCCGGCCCCTCGGCGACCGCCTGGATCTTGTTGAAGTAGACCGCGTTCACCGCCGCGCTCGGGCCCATCACCGCGATCAACGCCGTCGGCAGCGCGATGCACTCGTCCGGCTCGAACGCGGGGCCGCACATGGCGTAGAGGCCGGCGCCGTAGGCCTTGCGCACGATGACGGAGAGCTTGGGCACGGTGGCCTCGCTGACGGCGGCGATCATCTTGGCGCCGGCGCGGATGATGCCCTGCTTCTCGACCACCGTGCCGATCATGAAGCCGGGCACGTCGGCGAGGTAGAGGAGCGGCACGTTGAAGGCGTCGCACAGCCAGATGAAGCGGGCCGCCTTGTCGGCCGAGTCGACGAAGAGCACGCCGCCCTTGTACTTGGGCTGGTTGGCGACGATGCCGACCGCGCGCCCCTCGACGCGGGCGAAGCCGGTGATGATCTCCTTGGCGAACAGCTTCTTGATCTCGACGAAGCTGCCCGTCGTCGACCACCGCGTCGATCACCGCGAACATGTCGAAGGGCTTGTTCTCGTCGACGGGGATGACGGTCCGCGAGCGGCTTCTGCGTCGGGCTTGGCGGCTGCGCGGCGACGGCCGCGGGGCGGTGCCTCGAAGTTCTGCGGCATCATGGCGAAGTAGCGCTTGGCGAAGGCGATGGCCTCTTCTTCGGTCTTGACGAGGGCGTCGCCGCAGCCCGACTCGGAGCAGTGCATGCGCGCGCCGCCGAGGTCTTCGAGCGTCACCTTCTCGCCGATGACCATCTCGGCCATGCGCGGCGAGCCGAGGTACATGCTGGCGTTCTTGTCGACCATCACCACGATGTCGCAGAACGCCGGGATGTAGGCGCCGCCCGCGGCCGAGGGGCCGAAGAGCAGGCAGATCTGCGGCACCATGCCCGAGAGCGCGACCTGGTTGTAGAAGATGCGCCCCGCGCCGCGGCGGCCGGGGAACATGTCGATCTGGTCGGTGATGCGCGCGCCCGCGGAGTCGACCAGGTAGAAGAGCGGGCAGCGCGAGGCGCGCGGCCGTCTCCTGCATGCGGAGGATCTTCTCCACCGTGCGGCGGCCCCAGGAGCCCGCCTTCACCGTCGAGTCGTTGGCCATCACGCAGACGACGCGGCCGTCGATCGTGCCGGAGCCGGTGATGACGCCGTCGGCGGGCAGCTCGGGGTCGACGGCGTTGGCGAACGCGGCGTCCTCGACGAAGCTCCCCGCGTCGAGGAGGAGCTCGAGCCGGCGGCGCGCGAAGAGCTTGCTCTGCTCGGTGTTCTTCTCGTGGTACTTGGGCGCGCCGCCCTGCTCGATGCGCGCCGTGAGCTCCCGGATCTTCTGGTCCTGCGACATGCGCGGGCGCATAGCGCGGGGCGGCGGCGGGCGGCTAGAAGGCCCTTCTCGCCCTCAGCGCCGCGCCGCGACCTCGCGCGCCGGCGATCGTCCAGCTCGGTCGCCGTCCGCGCCACCAGCACCCGCGTCGCCGCCGCTGCGTAACGGAGCATGGCGCTGTCGCCGCTCCCCCAGCTCCCCGGCGCCTCGGGGCAGATCCAGAGGAGCGCGCGGGCGCGGTCGCGCAGGCGGGCGGACGACGTCGGCGCCGTCGGCGAGGTAGTTGGTGCGGCCGTCGCCGAGGACGACCACCGTGGTGCGCCGGTCGACGGCGCGGCCCACGCGCGCCTCGAAGGCGGCGAGCGCGCGGCCGTAGTTGGAGTTGTGCGCGAGGCTGACCACGCCCCCGCCGTAGATGCTGCCGAGCGCGGCGTCGGGGCCGTGATCGGCGAAGATGCGGGTGGTCTCGGCGAGCTCGCTGACGAAGACGAAGGAGCGCGTGCCGGCGAAGAGCTCCTGCGCGGCGTGGACCAGCTCGAGCATGAAGAGCGAGGCCGCGCGCACCGAGTCGGAGACGTCGCAGAGCACGAGGAGCCGGGGCTTGTCGCGGCGGCGGCGGCGACGCGCGGGCCGGAAGGGGACGCCGCCGGTCGCGAGGCTCCGCCGCAGCGTGCGGTGCGGGTCGATGCGGCCGCGCCGAGGCCCGCCGCCGGCGTACGCGCTCCGCTCCGCGGAGCCGCTCGGCGAGGCCGCGGACGGCGCGGCGTACCTCCTCGCGCTGGGCCTCGGTGAGGCCGGCGAAGGGGATCGACTCGGCGCGCCGCCGGGCGGCGGGCTCCGGGCCTCGAGCGCGCGCTCGGCAGGGTGCGCTCCACGTGCATCCGCACGCGGCGCCGCGCGCGATCGAGCTCTTCGGCAGCGCCGCGGCGAGGGCCGCGCCGCGCTCCTCGCCGAGCGCCTCGCGCAGCGCCGCGCCGATGCGGCGGAGCGCGCTCGCCGCGCGGGGCAGGCCGATCTGATCCATCACCCGCTGCGCGAAGAAGCCGACCTGGAGCGGGGAGGTCATGGGCGCGAGCGTGCGCGCGATGCCCGCGGCGAGGAGGAGGTGGTCGAGCTCGCTCTCGGCGCCCAGGAGGCCGGCCAGGGCGGGCGCGTCGCCCGTGGCGCCGCTGCGCTCGGCGGCGGCGTCGAGCAGCTCGCGCAGCGCGGCGAGCTCGGCGTCGGCGAAGCCGCGGGCGCGGAGGCGGCTCCAGAGGTCGCCCGCGTGGGCGCGCTCGGGCGAGAAGAAGTGCGTCGAACGCCGCGCGGAAGCGCTCGCGATCGGCCCGACGCTCGACGACGACGGCCGCGAGCGCGTCGCGGAGCGCGTCCCGGTCGGCGAAGCCGACAGAGCGCGACCACGCGCGCCGCGTCGATCGCCTGGGCAGTGGAGACGGCGAAGCCCTCGCGCCGGAGGGCCCAGAGGAGCTCGTCGACGATGCGGAGCACGGCGACCCGGCCGAGCCCTCAGGGCGCGGGCTCTGCGAGCAGCCCCTGCATCGTCCGCTCCATCTCGTGGTGGCGCCCGGGGTCGAAGCCCACGTACACGTCGCGGATGACGCCCTTCTTGTCGACGAGGAACATCGTCGGCAGCGCGCTCGACGCCGTACGCGTTGCTGGTGTCGCCGCTCGCGTCGGAGGCGACGGTGTAGGTCATCCCCATCGCCTGCGCGCTCTGGGCCGCGACATCGACGGTGTCGTTGGTGAAGCCGATCACGCTGAGCCCCTGCGCGCCGTACGCGGACTGCCACTGCGAGAGCTGGGGCGCCATCATCCGGCACGGGCCGCACCACGAGGCCCAGAAGTCCAGGAGGAGCACCTTGCCGCGGAGGTTGCCGACGTTGCTGGGGAGCGAGCCGGAGGCCGCGGCCGCCCCCTTCCACGCCGGCGCGAAGGTGCCGATCTTGTCGAGGCGAAGCACCTGCTCCGCGCCGGGGAAGGGCACCAGCGCCGCCGTCACGTTGCGCTCGCGCCCGCGTGGCGGACGCGCATGGGCAGCGGGTTCCCGGGGCCGACCAGGGCGACGCGGGCGATGAGCTGGGTGGGCTCGGCCAGCGTCACGCCGTCGGCGCTCACGATCACGTCGCCGTCGACCATGCCGGCCTTGGCCGCAGGCGAATTGTTCACGACGTGCTTGGCGACGACGCCGCCGGAGGGCGACCTGTCGAGCGCGACCCCGAGCCAGGCGCGGCGCGAAGCCTCCTGCGCGACCGCGTCGCCGGGGGCGAGGACGCCGCCGACGGACCCGAGGCCGGCGATCGCCAGGCAAGCGGCGCGCGCCCACCGTAGGAGTCGGCGCGGTGACGAGGCGAGGGCGAGGGGCAGGATCGCATCCTTTCAGTGTAGCATCGCCCGCGCGTGCGATCCCGCGAGCGACGAGCACGGGGCCCGGCGGCCCTCCTCTCGATGTGCGCTGCCGCCGCGCTCACGGCGTGCTCGTCCGAGCAGGCTTCGGGGGCGGGGGCGAGGCGGGCCGATTCAGGCTGGGCCGACGGCCCCCGGACGCCCGGGAGCGCGACGCCCAGGGCAGCCTCAGGAGCGTTGGGATCTCGCCGAGCAGCTCCGGCGCCTCCAGCCTGCCACCAAGCGCTCCCGCTCGGAGCACCTCGCTGGAGACCTCGAAGGCGAGGTCCTCGCCAGCCGGGCGAGCGGCTACCCGCTCCGAGGCCCGGCGAGCGTGGCGGCGACGGGGGCCACGATCGTGGAGCGGCTCTTCGGCGCCGAGGGCGCCGACCCGACGGCCTACTTCGTCATGGTGAAGCGCGCTCCGGGCTACGACGCCGCCGGCGGGGACTGGGAGTACCTGGTCGTCTTGCCGGACGGGAGCGTCGAGGCGCGCGGCAAGCTCCCGCTCTGCGCGCGCTGCCATGCCGAGGCGCCCCACAATCGACTGTTTGGCGGCGGGCAATGACGCCGCGAGGCGATCTGGCACTCGTGCGGACCCTGACTCTGCAAAGTTTGCAGAATCCACCCCGGAACGCGACAGCGATGCCTGGCGTCGGCGGCACCGCATCTTCGATTCGTCGGCAAAACCAGGAGCGCCCGCCCTTCATTCCCCACGCCCCGCCCCTCTCCGGGCGCGGCCAGCGATCGCTTTGACATGTTGGCACGGCGCCTGCTCATGCCCTGAGCGCCCGCGGTCCGCTGAGGGCTGCAGCGACGCGGGGAACCTTACTCGCTTCTTCTTCTATCGAGCTTGTCGCTTCCGGCTTTGGGGTCTCCCCCATCGTGACCGAGCCCTCTGGAGCTCGGCGTGCTTGGCTCCGCTCACCTTGGGAGAGCTTGGCTTACGAACTTCTCTTCCCTTCGCGTCGCGCCTAGGCGCGGCTGACCGGCTGGGCCGGGGTCACCGGCCTCCACATCGACCGCACTTTCGCGCACGCGCGGCATCCCGCCAGGATCGCCGCGCGTTCGTGTTTCCGGGCCCGGGGGGCATGGGTCCCTCTGACCGAGCCCGAGGGGCATGGGGGCTCCACATCGTGATCGGCTGGGCCGGGGGCGCCTGGCCGTGCGGCCGACCGCGTCCGTGGAACCGCCGAACGTGGCGATGCGCTTGACAAGTCGCGGCACTAGGCCTACACGCGGGTTCCTCGTCGCGCGGCGGAGCATGCTCCGCTGCGACGCCGGACACGCGCCCATAGCTCAGCTGGATAGAGCATCGGCCTACGAAGCCGGGGGTCGGAAGTTCGAATCTTCCTGGGCGCGCGAAGATCCTGGAGGGCAGGCGGGTGAATTGGCCCCGCGAATTGGCCCGGAGGCGCCACCCGTTGGTGCCCGTGCCCCCGGCGGAGCTCACCGCCCGCGTGTTCCAATGGACCGCGACCTGGCGGCCCGCTAGCTCTTGACCGATGAGCAGCGGAGACCGCGGCCCGGACGCCCCCGTCCGGGAAGAAGACCTGGACTTTGCGCCCTTCCACTGCTGCGGGGACGAGGACCTCTACCCCTTCCGCTGCCCGGGTTGCGGCAAGATCATGGTCCTCTGCTACGAGTGCGACACCCTGTACGAGGATCTCGACCCGCCCGGCCGGCGCTGCCGCGGGATCCCGGGATTTGGCCCCTCGGAGCCGGCCTTCTCGTGCCCGGGCTGCGGCCGCCCCGTCGAGGATGGCTTCATGGATGACGAGAAGGGCGAGGCCTACCGCGTGACACGGAGCGAATGGCTCCGCGCCGGGCTCGGGCGCTTGCTCCTCCGATGAAGCGGCGCGCGCCACCGCGGGGATGAATCAAGCGCGAGCCCACTCGCGCTTCCGGGCCTTCGCGAACACCGGCACGCGGAGCGAGGCGCTACGTCAGCGCCTCGGCGACGAGCGTGTACGAGCGCTTGCGCGCGGCGTGATCGTGGACGTGGGTCATCACCATCAGCTCGTCGGCGGCGGACGCCGAGACGAGCGCGCGCAGGGCGTCGCGCACGCGGGCGGGGCCTCCCACCACGTAGCGCTCGCGGTAGAGGAGGCGGAGGTTCTCCTCCTCTTCGTCGTAGCGGTGGGTGCGGGCCTCCTCCACGCTCGGCATCGGCAGGTCGCGCAGGCCCTGGGAGAAGCGTACGCCGCCGAGGTCGACGGCCGAGGCCAGCTCCTCCGCGGCGGCGTCGGTCTCGGCGCAGACCACGGCGACGGCGAGGATCGCGTCCGGCGTGCCTCCGAGCGCGGAGGGGCGGAAGCGGCTGCGATAGGCGCGGAGCATGGTGGTGGCTTCGTGCGGGTTGATGTGGTGCGCGAAGGCGAAGCCCAGCCCGCGCTCGGCGGCGAGGATGGCTCCGAAGTCGCTGGATCCGAGGATCCAGAGGTCGGGGGCCGCGACGCCGGTCGGGACGGCCACGACGCTCGGGGTCCAGGCCGCGCGAGGCCCGGCGTCGGGGCCGAGGTAACCTAGAAGCGCGTCGAGCTGCGGTGGGAAGTCGTCGCCGGAGGGGGCCTGCGCAGATCGCCGAAGAACGGCGGCGGTGCGGCCGTCGGTGCCGGGGGCGCGGCCGAGCCCGAGATCGATGCGGCCCGGGAACAGCGCCGAGAGCACCCGGAACGTCTCGGCGACCTTCAGCGGGCTATGGTTCGGGAGCATGATGCCGCCGGCGCCGACGCGCATCGCGCGCGTCGCCGCGGCGACCTGGCCGATCATGATCTCGGGCGCCGAGCACGCGAGGGCTCCAGCGTTGTGGTGCTCGGCGAGCCAGTAGCGCGCGAGCCCCAGCGACTCCGCGTGGCGGGCGAGGTCGATCGTGTTGCGAAGCGCATCTCCTGCCGAGGCGCCCGACGGGATCGGAGAGAGATCGAGGACCGAGACGCGGAGACCGGAGGGCATGGCGCACCATACCCTAGGCGGCGGCGCCGCCGCACCGGGTCGGGCGACCGGGGTCGCGGGCGCGAGCTCGGTCCGCGGCGTGTAGACTCGCAGTCGATGCGCGCCCGCCCCGGGATCGTGCTCGATCCGCCCGATGGAGGTGCTCCCGACGAGGGCTCCGCGGCCCCCGCGACGCGCTCGCCCGGACCGCTGGTCGATCTCGCAGTGCTCGTCCGGCCCGACGTGTCGAAGCGCTGCTATGGCACGAGCACGATCTTCCCCTTCACCTCGCGCCGCTCCAGCCTCGCCAGCGCTTCGCCGGCGTTCGCGAACGGCACCGTCGCGTCGACGTGCGGGCGGAGCTTGCCCTCGGCGACTGCATCGAGGACGCGGGCGGCGTTGGCGCGGTTCTTCACGGGCTCGCGCGCCGCGAAGGAGCCCCAGAACACGCCGACGATCTGGCAGCCCTTGAGCAGCACCAGATTGAGCGGGATCGACGGGATCTCGCCGGCGGCGAAGCCCACCACGAGGTAGCGGCCCTCCCACGCGATGGTGCGGAGCGCCGGCTCGGCGTAGCGGCCGCCGACCGGATCGTAGACGACGTCCACCCCCTCGCCGCGGGTGAGCGCCTTGGCGCGCTCCTTCAGGTCCTCGCGGGCGTACTGGATGCCCTCGTCGGCGCCGTGCGCGCGGCAGAACGTGAGCTTGTCGTCGCTCGACGCTGCGGCGATCACGCGCGCGCCGAGGAGCTTGCCGATCTCGACGGCGGCGATGCCGACGCCGCCCGCGGCGCCGAGGACGAGGAGCGTCTCGCCCGCGGCGAGCTGCGCGCGATCCACGAGGGCGTGCCACGTGGTCGCGTAGGTCAGCAGCGTGGCGGCGCCGACCTCGAAGCCCACCGCGTCGGGCAGCTTCACCACCGCGGCCTCGGGCGCGACGATCCGCTCCGCGAACGCGCCATGGATCATGGTCGCCGCGACGCGGTCACCGGCCGCGAGCGCGGTGACGCCCTTGCCGACGGCCTTCACCACGCCGGCGGCCTCGCCGCCGGGCACGAAGGGCAGCGGTGGCTTGAACTGGTACTTGCCGTGCGAGAGCAGCACGTCGGGGAAGTTCACGCCTGCGGCGCGGACGTCGATGAGGACCTCGCCCGGGGCCGGCTCAGCCTCGGGCAGGTCGTCGACACGGAGGCCCGAGGGCCCGCTCAGATCGTGAATGCGGACGGCGCGCATACGGGGACGCTAGCATTGATCCGGAACGTGGAGGCCTCGCGATCGTCCCTTTCGCGGCCCGCGGAGCGCGGCGTCGCCCCGGTGCCTGGAGCGGTGCGCCGACATCGAGCCTGAGCGCTACAATCGCACCGCGAGCGTGACGTCGCGTGGTCGCGAAGGGTAGCGCGATGCGTCCGTGTGGCCAGGATGGCCAACCGGGTTGGCAACGCGGGCCGGCCCGCCGCCCCGTCCAGCCGCGATGCGCTCCCCCGATACGATTTCGTGATGGCGCCGGGCGGGTCTTCCCACGGACGGCAGGAGCGCACGACACCACGCCCACTGCCACTCCCGTTGGCGGCGGAGGGCGCAACCCCTGCGCTCGGAAGGACCTCCTGCGCCATGAAGGCTCGACTGCCTCGTGAAGGCGGCGTGTGTCGACGTGCGGCCCGCCTCGCCACGACCTCCCTCGCGCTCACCGTGATCGCGGCGAGCTCCGGCTGCCTCGACCGGCCCGTCGCACCCCTCCTGCCGCTCACCACGTCGACCGAGACCGACCTGCTGAAACAGACCTCGGTCGACAAGATCGACATGCTCCTGATGATCGACAACTCCTCGTCGATGGCGGACAAGCAGGCCGTCCTGGCCGCCGCCGTGCCGGACCTGGTGACGGGCATCCTCAACCCCAAGTGCGTCGACACGAACGGCCAGGCCGTCCCCAACCAGCCTGCGGGCCCGACGCTGGGCTGCCCTCAGGGCTCGCAGCGCGAGTTCCCGCCGGTGCTCGACATCCACGTCGGCATCATCACTTCGAGCCTGGGGACGTTCGGCGCCTTCGGCTGCTCCGACCCCTCGGTGGCCGTCTGCACGGACCTCGACGACCACGCGCACCTCGTCACGCGGACCACGCCGTGCGACCCGTCGAAGGGCGACGTCCCCACCTACCAGAGCGAAGGGTTCCTGGCCTGGGATCCGAAGGGGACCGACAAGCCGGCGGGCATCGCCGACATCGGGACGTTCACGACCGACCTCACGGACCTGGTGACGGGCACCGGGCAGGACGGGTGCGGCTTCGAGCAGCAGAACGAGGCGTGGTACCGCTTCCTCGTCGATCCTGCGCCTGCCCAGAGCTTCACCTTCAACGGCGACGTGCAGAAAGTCGGCACGGACGCGGACCTCCTGACGCAGCGGGGCGAGTTCCTCCGTCCCGACTCCCTCCTTGCGATCGTCGTGCTCACGGACGAGACCGACGTCTCGATCAAGGAGCAGAGCTACTTCCCCACGCTCGCGGAGACCGCCTACCACGACGGGGACATGATCTCCATCAACCAGCTCCCCAACGCCCGCACGGAGTGCACGACCAACGGTCCGGCCGACCCGTGCTGCTCCTCGTGCGGGCTGCCCACCCCCGCCGGCTGCCCGGACGAGAGTGGCCCCGGCCAACCGTGTGACAACACGCCTCCCGCGTCGTTCATCAACACCGCCGACAACCCGGCCATCCGCGCGTTCGGGCTCACCAACGGCAAGCAGAGCCTCAAGGCGCGCTACGGGATCGATTTTCTCTACCCCACGTCGCGCTACGTCGCGGCGCTCACCCAGGGGACGCTCGTCGACGATCAGGGCAAGAGCTTCCCCAACCCGCTCCTCGCGCAGCGCGACCCGAGCCTGCTCTTCTACGCGACCATCACCGGCGTCCCCTGGCAGCTCATCGCCCACAGCGCGAACGGCAAGGCCGATCTCGCGGCCGGCTTCATGACGCCCAAGGAGTCTCGCCGGAAATGACCCGACGGGGCAGAACACCTACTGGGACGACATCGTTGGGGACCCCGACAACTACGTCTCGCCGAAGAGCCCCTTCATGCAGGAGTCGGACTCGCCGCGCTCGGGCACCGACCCGATCACGGGCATCACGCTGTCCACGACCGGCATGAACGGCCTCAACGGCCACGACCGGGCGATCCCCAACACGCTCACCGTCCCCGGGGACTCGCGCGGGGACATCGAGTACGCCTGTACCTTCCCGCTCCCGGTCGCGCTGCAGAAGAACTGCGCGACGGGCTCGAGCGCGGCGGGCTGCGACTGCGGCGACGACGGAACGGGGAGCAACGCGACCAACCCGCTCTGCGCGCCGAACCCGAACGACAGCGGCAAGCCGACCCTCCAGGTGGCCGCCAAGGCGTACCCGGGCGTCCGGAACCTGGCGATCGTCAAGGGGATGTACGACTCCGGCGCCGACACGGGCATCGTCGCCTCGATCTGCCCCCAGCAGTTCGACACGCCGGAGACGACGGACCAGAACGGGAACATGGTGCCTGCGCCCAACTACGGCTACCGCCCCGCGGTGAAGGCCATCATCGACCGCCTCAAGCAGGCGATCCACAACCAGTGCCTCGCGCGCAATCTCCCGACCACGAACGGGTCGGCGCCCTGCATCGTCCTCGAGCAGCAGCCCTCCGGCGACTGCTCCTGCAACGGAACGGCGCGGGCCGTCGTGGCCGACAAGTACAAGCAGGCCGCCGTGGAGGCGCAGCAGCTCGCCCAGCAGCTCGACCCGGGGGCCCCCGCGGGCTGCTTCTGCGAGATCACCCAGACGACCGGCGCTGCGCTGACCGCGTGCCAGAACGACGTGAGCACGTCCGGCATCGACGGCTGGTGCTACGTCGACGCGACGACGGTCCCCGCGCTCGGGAACCCCGCCCTCGTCAACGAGTGCCCTGCGAACGAGCAGCGCCAGGTGCGCTTCGTCGGCAAGGGCACCCCCGTACCCAACGCGCTGACCTTCGTGACGTGCGAAGGGCAGTGACGCACCGCCCCTCCTGAGGCTTCCTGCTCCTCGCCGGCCTCGCCGCCGCTGGCTCACCAGAGCAGCCGCACCGCGTCCGCCCGCTGCGCCGCCGTGAGCCTCGGGTTGGGCCCCATGGGCCCCTGCCCGAGCAGGTATCCCAGCGCCGTCACCCCCTTCGTGTCCGCGCGGTGCGTGTCGGCGCCGGCCTCCACGAGGAGCCGGATCATCTCCAGCGACCCGCGCGCCGCCGCGTACATCAGCGCCGTACGCCCGTCGCTCATGAGCCACGTCATCCCGGTCGACATCGTATCGAAGTCCACGTGCGCCCCGTGCTCGATCAGCCAGCGCGCCGAGGCCACCTCGTCGGCCTGCGCCGCCGTCATCAGCGGCGTCTTGCCGAGCTCGTTGCGCGCGTCCACGTCGATCACGAGGTCGAGATCGTGCGCCTCGGCCGGATCCAGGCTGCGGGCCATCTCCCACAGCACGGGCAGCGCCGGCGCGTCGGCGACCGCGACGTGCATCAGCGGATCGCGCGGCGCACCGCACTTGGCCTGCGCTTCGAGGCGCTCGCGGTCGCGCTGCTCGCCCGCAGCCAGGAACGCGCGCACCTCCTCCGCGGGCGCGCGGTCGAGGAGCAGCTTGCGGAGCGTGCGAGGTGGCGGCGCCCCACCGCAGGAAGCGCCGAAGACGGTGGTGAAGAGCGCGCGGTGCGCGGCGCGGGCGGCCTCGTCGGCGGACAGGCCGCGGCTCGTGAAGTACGTGGCGAGGCGGTCGCGCAGGACGCGGGCGAGGGGGAGGATGCGGAGGTACGTCTCGCGGGCGCTGAGGGAGATGTAGCTCCACGCCTGGTAGGGCTCGTCCATGGGCGGCGCATCGCCCTGGAGCAGGCTGCGCGGGTTCACGCGGATCGCCTCCCGACCCAGCGCCCGCGCGGAGCCGAGCGCATAGACCATGGTGCCGCCGTGGTAATCGAGGAAGTGCCCGTCGGCCTCCTCGGACGCCTTCACGTAGGCCTGGATCGCCGCGTCGGGGAAGCCGCGCGCCTGCCCGCGGCCCCAGCGGCAGCCGGATCGGGGCGTGAAGTTGTCGCGGTTGCCGCCGAACATCGGCTCGGTCGCCACGAGCAGCGCCGGGCGAGCCAGGAGCACCGCGCAGGGGATGGCGTAGAACGCCGACTGTGTGTTGACCGTGCCCGAGCCGGACGCTGCGCGGAGGCTCGGGATCAGGCTCTCGTCGGTGCCGTCGTAGGGGCGGAGCGGGCCGACGGCTCCGATGACGGAGTCCTTCGCCTTCTTCGAGGCTTTGTCGACGCCCTCCATCAGCTCCCGGATGATCTTGTCGCGCTCCGGCGAAGGTGGGCGGAAGGCGTGGAGGAAGAGCGCGTAGTCCACGACGCCGACGAGGTCCTTCAGCTTGGCGGCTTTCAGCGCCGGCTCGGCGGCGTCCGGGTCGTCGCCCATGAAGGCCACCGCGTCCTCGCGATCCCACGGCTTCTTGGTCGGAGGCGCCTCGTACCGCTCCTCGCGCGGCGTTTCCTCGGCGACCGGCGCCGGGATCTCGGCGGCGAGCGTCGGGTCGGCGGCGAAGCGCTCCATCCAGGCGAAGTCGCCCTCGTGCCCCGGCGGCGGCGGGCACCCGACCAGCGGGCCCGCCGCCTTGCCGAGGCGCTTCGCGATCGCCTCCAGCGCCGCGCGATGGCCCTTCACGATGCGGCAGGGCAGGCGCAGGAAGGTATGGTCGCGGCCCGTGCCGGCCATCGACATCGTCACGGTGTCGACGCGCTCGTGGAGGTCGAAGCCGGCGTTGAACGCGGCGTCGCCGGGTTCGAACAGCAGCACGGCGTCCACCAGCCGGAGCGTGGCCGCGATGCGCCCCAGCACGGCGTCGGGCGTGCGCTCGCCCGCCTTCACGGCCTCGTCGATGGTCTTCGCGTACTCGGCGTCCTGCTTGACGAAGAGGCCGAATTTCTCGCCCTCGATCGCCTTGACCAGCGCGTCGAGCCGGGGCGTGCCGCTGGCCGCGACCGCATCGAGGGCCTTCGTCGCCCCGTCGAGGTCGCCGCCGAGGTAGGCGCGGAAGGCGTCCACGACGCCCTCGAGCGGATCGGGCTTCACGTCGGGGGGCAGCGCGATCGGCGGCTCGCCCGCCGCGGCGCGCTCCAGGTTGGACTGGATGCGCGCGATGACCCGGCGCGGCTCTGTGTACGCCTTCGGGCGGGTGTCGAAGAGCGGCTCGCTCGCCGCATCGGCGCCGGCATCCTGGAGCACGGGCGCGGCCGACGGGCGCGGGCTGCCGATGGAGAACGCAAGGATCGCGCCCATCACGCACGCCCCGAAGAGGAGCCCGATGCTCCGGTAAGTGAGGCGTCGCATGTCGCTCATGCCCCTCCAACGCCATCACGCGGGCGTTTGCTTCCCGGTCGTGACGCGGATGCGGCGCGATGGAGAGTGGCCATCAGTCCTTTTCCGTGCACGCTGCGCGCACGAGACACCTCTATCAGTCGATGAAGGCGCGCATCAAGCGATGGCCCGGCGTCCACGCAGGCCCGACCGCGCTCCAGGCGAGCGCACGTGCCGCTCGAGCAAGCTCCTGGATGCCGCTGTTTCCGGGTACTTGGCACTCCAACCGAAGATGCGCCGGATCGGGCGAACCTACCCACCGCTTGCGATCGAGGCGCACCGCCCCCATATTGGAGCCGCCTACCCGGCCGCGCAGAGCACCGCGCGACGGTCCTCGTCCGGACCGCCGGCGCCCCGTGGGCGACGAGGCTCGCATGATGGCTTTCGTGGACCGCCAGGGGGAGCGGCGATGTTCCTGACGCTCATGGTCGTCGGGCTCGCGGGCCTCCTCGTGATGGCGCTCCCGGCGTTCGCGCGTCATGGCTCGGCAGGCGCGGCCGGCAGCATCCTGCGCGCCGGCCACGTGGCCAAGGCCGGCGCCCTGCACGGGGCCTCGGCCGCGCTCAAGGGTACGGCCGCGCTCAAGGGCGCGGCCGCGAAGGCTGCGGGCCAAGCGGTCGCCAGCAAGGCGGGCGACGCGGCGAACGCGGCGACGGGCGGGCTCACGCGCTTCTTCCCCTCCCCGCGCCTGATCTTCAGCCTTTGCGCCCTCTATGGAGCGTTCGGCAACGCGCTGGAGCGGGCGGCGCACCTCTCGACCCTCGAGGCGGCGCTCGTGGCCCTCGTGCCGGCGGTCGCCGTCGAGCGGTTCGCGGTCACGCCGCTCTGGAACCTGCTCTTCCGCTTCCAGGGCCAGCCGAGCTCGCCGCTCGAGGAGCTGGTCCTCTCCGAGGCGCGCGCGGTGACGCGCTTCAACGGCGGCCGCGGCATGGTCTCGGTCGTGAAGGACGGCCGGCACGTGCAGCTCTCCGCGCGCCTCGTGGACACGCAGGCGGCGACGCCGGTGCGGGTCGGCGATCGGCTGCGGGTGGAGGACGTGGACGCGCGGCGCGAAAGGCTCACGGTGTCGGTGCCCGAAGATTAGCTCCGGCGAGGGCACGGGGGGGTCGCCGGAGAGACAAGGAGATCATCGTGGAGGTCGCTCTCATTACCGCGGCCGCGGTCGTCGTCGCGGTCCTCGTGCTCACATCGGTCATCGTCACGAGCTTCCTGCGCAGCGTGGACGCGGGCGAGATTCTCCTCGCGAGCCGCGGGCGCAACCTCAGGATTTACCGTGGCCCGTGCAAGGCGCTCATCGTGCCCGTCATCACGCAGGTGCGGCGCATCCCCGCGCAGGCCATCAACGTCGACATCGAGATCACCGACCAGACCGCCGACACCGACTCCGGTGGGCGCCCCGCCCCCGTGAAGGTGACGGTGCGGGCGTCGGCGATCGTGAGCGTCGGCGAGGACGAGGCGATGGTGAACACCGCCGCCAACAAGTTCTTCTCCAAGTCGCCGGGCGAGCAGCTCTCGACGCTCACCGACGTGCTCTCGTCGGCGGGGCGCCGCGCCATCAACCTGCTCTGGCACGACCAGCTCTTCAACGCGCGCGCGGGCGCGGCCGAGGCGAAGGGTGGCTCGGCCGAGGCGCTGGTCAAGCGCGGCGAGGACGACGAGCTGGCCGTGATCATCAAGGACGCCTGCTCCCGCGAGCTGATGGACCTCGGGCTCTCGTTCAACAGCCTCAACATCAAGGCGGTGCTCAGCGAGGTCGCCGAGGCGCGGCGCCGCGAGTCCGCCGCGCGCGCGAAGGCGAGCGCCGACGTCGTGCAGGCCCAGGAGGAGCAGCGGGCGCGCATCGCGCAGCTCGAGGCCGCGCAAAAGATCAACGACCAGGAGCGCGCGCTCAACATGCAGATCGCGTCGAACGGCGCCGCGATCGCGAACGCCGAGGCCGAGAAGCAGGCCGTCGTGCGCAAGCAGCGGGAGGCGACGCTGGCCGCGAGCCAGATCACGCAGGCGCACGCGGACGCCGAGCAGAACGTCATCGCGCAGGAGGCCGAGGGCGCGCGCAGGCTGCGCGTATCCGCGCGATCGCCGAGGCCGAGGCCGAGGCCATCCGGATGAAGGCGCAGGCGCTCGTCGAGGCGGGCGAGGCTTACATGGATCTGCGCAGGCTCGAGCTCGCCCCCGCGCTGACGCGCGAGGTCGCGGTGGCGCTGTCGAACGGGCAGTTCGTCAACTTCGGCACCGGAGGCGCGAACGGGCACAGCGCCGCCGCCTCCGGCTCGGACGACGTCATGCGCGTCGTCCAGACGCTGCTCGCCGCGCAGGTGATCACCAGGAACGACGGCGTCGCTGCCGCGCCCGCGACGCGGAGGGCTTCTCCGGCGGCCGCGGCGAGCGCGCCGCCCCCGCCTCCTCCGGCCGCGCGCGCGAAGGGATGAGCGCGATCCCCCGAACGGACCGGACGACCTCGCAACCCACGACGGCGATGGCCCCGTAGCCTCGCGCCGAGGGGCCTCGTTCGGTCCTACGGCCTCTCCTTCGACGATGAAGCGCGTGCCCTCCCGGGTGAGGGCTGCCGGCGCTCGTCCGGGCTTCCGCCGGGGCGCTGTCCTTACGAAACGATCGATGCGTGGACTTCTGCGCTCTCCGAGGAGAGCGCGGTGGCTCGTCACGGTTCGATTGAAGTAAGGATGTGGCCCATGAAGCGATGGCGGTCGTGGGCAGCGCTGGGTACGGGGATCGCGGCGCTGAGCTGCTCGAGCGCGGGCTCCGGCACGTCGGGCGCTGGGTCCTCCTCCAGCTCCTCGGGCGGCTCCGGCGGGTCGAGCTCCAGCGCGTCGAGCGCGTCGAGCGCATCGAGCGCATCGAGCGCATCGAGCGCGTCGAGCGCGTCCAGCGCCTCGAGCACCTCCGGCGCGCCGTGCCCGAAGAGCGACTGCACCACGTCGTGCGTCCCCTGCGCGGACTCGGGCCCCTGCAAGTCGCCGCTGGAGGCGTGCACCGCCGACTCGGACTGCAACGCGGTGCTCACGTGCGTGACCACGGCCTGCGCCGGAGACTCCAGCTACCCCACCTACATCGCCTGCGTCACCAACTGCATCGGCGAAAACCCGGCAGGCGGTACGAAGTTCACGGCGTACCACGGCTGCGTCTGCGGAACGTGCGGGTCGGTCTGCACCGACCAGTGCCAATAGGACGGCAGGCGACGCGGACCGGGTCGGGCACCTGCGTCAGGGGCACGCCATGGGGTGCGGCTCAGCCGACCTCGAGGCCTCAGGCCTTCGCGACGTTCTTCGACTTCGAGGTTGCGATGGGCTCACCGTCCAGGGGGCCGGTGCAGGTTTGATCGAGCCGCCGGGAGACCTGCGTCCGCGGTCCGCGAGCCCGGCCAAGAACCCGCTCTCGCGCCGCGTCCGTCGCAACACCGCGCCCCCCACCGCACCAACCGCGGCAACAATCGTGCCGTCGTTCCTCACCGGCCGCCCGGCGGTTCACCGGCCGTCCGGCGCTCGATTCGTCTACGCGCCCGCGGCGGGGGGAGGTGGGGCAGGGCGCAACAATCGACACGCCGGCGAAGAAAGTTGGGCCCGAGGTTCGTCGTTTCGCGCGCCTGCGTACCTTACAAAACAGCAGGGCGAAGCGAGCCTTCCCGGTGGTCGGGAGGGCCGGCTTTCGCTCGTCCTCGCGGCCGAGCTGCCGCCAGCAGGCCAGAAGCTCCAGGAGGCTCCCATGAGAAAGCTCGTCGGCTACTTCCACATCGCCCTCAACCTCGAGCGCATCACGCTCGACGAGGAGGTCACGCTCGCGCTCGGCATCAAGCTCGCCAACGACCCCGACGCGACGAGCCCACCCTTCACGCAGGCGCAGCTCCAGGCGCTCGCGGCGACGGTCCAGACCGACCTCGGCGGGCACCCCACGGGCCGCACGCCGGCGCTCACGGCGCAGCAACAGCAGCACGTCAATGCCCTCACGCGCGCGCTCGTCGCCGACAAGGGCTACGTCGAGACCGTCGCGAACGCCAAGGCGCAGGGCGTGCGCGCCGTCTTCGACGAGGTCGTCTCCCGGATGGCTTCGTCGGCAAGAAGCTCCCCAGCCCCCACCCGCGCGTCTTCGAGTCGCTCGCGGCCGCGCCTCAATCGTTCCACGTGCGGGTCCCCTCCGAGGGCCCGCGAGGGCTGACCTACGTCTATCGCTACGGGATCACGACCGCCGCCGGCGTGCTGCCCACGACCTGGCAGCCCGACGTCTCGCTGCCCGTCACCGAGCTCTGCGTGACCGGGATCCCGAGCAGCTCCATCGTCGCGGTGGAGTACGCGGTGGCGCTGCTCCCGCCCCACAACACCACCACCGCGAGCCCGAAGAGAAAGGCGGCGGTCGCATCGCCGAGCAAGGTCGTGACCGTCCCCCCCGTGAACAAGGCGGGAAAGGTCACTCTCGTACACGGGACGAGCTTCCTGCGGTGGAGCGACGCGATTTACATCGTGATTCCATGACGTTCGTCATGTGACGCAGCGCAACGCGGGACCGGACGCGCGGGATCCGGGACCGGACACCGCGGATCCGGGACCGGACACGCGGGATCCGGAACCGGACACCGCGGATCCGGGACCGGACGTGCGGGATCCGGGACCGGACGTGCGGGATCCGGAACCGGACGTGCGGGATCTGGGACCTGACGTGCGCGATCCGAGACCGGACGTGCGCGATCCGAGACCGGACGTGCGCGATCCGAGACCGGACGTGCGGGATCCGGAACCGGACGTGCGGGATCCGGAACCGGACGTGCGGGATCCGGGACCGGACGTGCGGGATCTGGGACCTGACGTGCGGGATCCGGGACCGGACGTGCGGGATCCGGGACCGGACGTGCGGGATCTGGGACCTGACGTGCGGGATCCGGAACCGGACGTGCGGGATCTGGGACCAGACATGCGGGATCTGGGACCAGACATGCGGGATCCGGGACCGGACATGCGGGATCTGGGACCTGACATGCGGGATCCGGGACCGGACATGCGGGATCCGGGACCGGAGGCGCGGCGCGCAATCCCGGGGACCGTCTTCAGCCGATCCAGGGCGCGGCGCTGCTCTTTCGCCAGGCCGGTGGGCTTGCCCAACCCTCGTCCTCCACCTTCGTCCCCGGTCGGCTCGAAGCGGAGAGGGCACGCCCTAGAACGTGCCCTCCAGCCCGAGCCCTCCGATGCCCTTACCCGCGAGGGGAACGGGGCGGATCGTGAGCCCGGCGTCGCGGACCAGGATCGGCCGATGCACCGAGGCGCCGGCGATGAGCAGCACGGCGCCGATGACCTGCACGCCGCCGGCGAAGTAGAGCGGCACCTTGTAGAACGCGTCGGACACGCCGGAGGCGATGCAGCCGAGCCCCGCGCACGATGCCTTGTACGCCGACCCGGCGATGAACGGTCCGACGACCGGGACCAGCGCGGCTGCGCCGCCGTTGTTGAACTCGAAGCTGCCGACGACGATGCCGAGCAAGTAGCCGGCGCCGAGCACGACGCCGCCGCCGATGAGCAGCCCGCGCACGGGGCGCTCCTCGGTGTGGAACCCGAGCGGGACGGGAGCGCCGACCTGCCAAGGCTGGGGGTACTGGGGGTACGGCGCGAGCTGGTATCGTGCTTCGGCGGCGGCAGCGGGCGGCGGCGGCGTGGTGGGCTTGCCACAGTCGGCCGGGCAGGTCTGCGGTGTCTCGCCGGCCCAACCGTCGCAGTAACCGTTGCCGCACGTGGCCGCGGGCTGGGCGGCCGAGGGGATCGTCGTGACGAGCGCCACGCTCGCGAGCGCCAACGGGAGGCCCAGGGACCGGAAGGAGGGCGAATCGAAAGGAAGGCTCATGAGGCCATGATACGCAGGCCCATCCGGGCGATCCACGCGGCCCTCCTCAAAGCTCACTTTGGCCAGTCTCCCGCGACTCTGGCCACCACCCGAGTCTCCGTGCCCCATATCCCATCAGTTCGCGCCCTGGTCAGCGGACTCCGGGCAGGTCGCCGTTCGATCACCGCCTCCAGATGGGGGCGACCGGCGTCAGGGGCACGCCATGGGGTATTTGCCGCTGGGATCCGAGCTGACCGGCGGAGAGACGCAGCCGTAGTAGCTCTGCGACGAATCCCAGCCGCAGACCTTGCCGCTCGTGCAGGTCGTCTTCTTCGGGGTCGTGTACCCCGAAGGGCAGTAGTAAAACGCGCCGCTCCCGTCACAGCAGCCGATCTTGTCGTTCGCCTGCGCGCAGATCGTGGGGACGCCGCCGCTCGACGACGACGCGTTGCTCGACGTGGAGCTCGCGCCCACTTGCGCTCCGGAGCTCGGGGATCCGCCTTGACCGGTGCTCGCGGACGTGTCCGAGGAGCCACCCACGCCGCTGGTGCCCGACGGCCCGCTGCTGATCACCGGAGCGCCGGCGCCGGTGCTGGCGGGAGCACCCTGGCTCACCTCCCCGGTCGTGCTGCTGGACGCACCACCGAGACCGCCGCCGGTGCTGCCCGCCGCGATGCTCGACTCGGTCGACGGGCCCCCGAAGGAGCCGCCCCCAGCGAGTGACCCGAGCTCCCCCTGGGCGCAGGAGGCGGCGAACAGAAGCGACACGAGCGAAGCGGTGATGGTCTGGCGCACGCGGCGCCTGGTGACACGTCGAACGGGGTGAGTAAAGCCGGGCGGGCGATGGACACGGAGGTGTCACCGGGCCGTTGCTCATCGCGACACATCGGCCCAATCGCGCGCGACACGGGGAGCGCGAAGGTCAGAGCGACTCGTCGTCGATGATGGTGCGCCCCAGATCGGGCCGGGCGCGGAAGGGCGCCATCACGTCGCCGCGCGCGCGGTAAGCGCCTCCCGGGTGCGGCACTTCCTCGACCATCGCCTGGAGCCGGACGGCGTCGCCGGAGGTGAGCGGCAGCTCCTGGTACACCACGACCCCTCGCTGCGCCTCCGGCATCGAGAGCACATGGGCGGCCTCCGGGGGCAAGGGGCCCGCGACGGGTACGCCGGCGGGGGCGACGCGGGAACCCGGGACCGAGAGCCCTTCCTTCGGCACGAAGACGTCGCCGTCTTCCGTCGAGATCAGGAGATCGCCGCCGTAGACGAACGAGAACAGCGGGTCGAGGCGCTCTCCGTTCCGCCCGAAGAGGTCGCGTTCGTCGAGCAAATCGCGGTTCTCGTTGCTCCACCGGACGAAGAAGCGGTAGGTGAACAGCGCGGCGCGCATGCCGCTCAGCAGGCTCGTGACGTCGTTGGGGGAAGCGACGCGGCCGTGGATCGAGACCCGGGTCGGCTCGTGGATCCCCGTGAGCGTGGTCCTTGGCGCGAAGCCCATCAGCCAGCCGAACACGCGGACAGCCTCGCACCTCGGCCCGGAGGGCGGAAGACCGATCGCGGCGTGGCAGGTACGGGGATCGATCAGGGACGAGCCGCCGCGCCCGCGAGCTTCCTGCGGAGCTGCGCGGGTCGGAGGTCGGGGCGTCGCACGCGCCGCGGCGACACACGAACGCGGTCGGTCGACCGTGGAGGGCGACCTTTCCGGCGAGCGCGGGGAAGGCACCGGCGAGCGGCTCCGGCAGGCCGGCGGCGGGCAGGATCACGGGGAGCACGCGCGCGTCCGTGGTGGGCGCGAGCGCCGCGACGAGCGCCTTCGTCTGCGGGTCGCCCGGGTCGCCGGCGATCACCACCTCGCGCGCGTCGCCCGTCGCGTGATCGATGCCCACCAGGAAGTACCCGGACGAGAACGGCGATGCGCGCATCCGCGCCGCCGCCTCGCGGAGCACGAGCAGGCCCCGCTCCGAGAGCGCCTCGTCGCCTGCGATCGCGCCGATCTCCACGAGGAGCAGCGCCGCGGCCGAGCTGCCGGACGGGAGCACCCCGTCGTCGACGTCGGGCCGATGGAGTGGCAGCTCGTCGCCCCTCCCCCGGCGACCCTCGGTCCCGGCGGCAACGGCGCCTGCACCAGCACACCGTGCGCCGCGATCGTCGAAGCGCTCGATGAGCGCCGCCGCGATGCGCTCGGCCTGGACGAGCCAGCGGAGGTCCCCGTCGGCCGCGTGCATCCGGAGCAGGCCGAGCCCCGCGAGCGCATAGTCGTCCAGGAAACCTTCGCCGAGCGGCGTGCCCTTTCGAAGGCCACGGCGCAGCGTGCGGGCGCGCTCGTCCCAGCAGCGATCGACCAGGAAGCGGGCGACCTTCTGGGCGGCGGCCACGTAGCGCGGCTCGCCGAGCGAGCGGCCCGCGTCGGCGAGCGCGGCCAGCGCGAGCCCGTTCCACGCGGCGAGCTCCTTGTCGTCGGCGGCCGGCCTTGGACGCGCCGCGCGCGCGGTCACGAGCTTGGGCCGCGCCTCTCCCACGCCTCGTCGAGCGCGGTGCGCGTCACGCCCAGATCGCGCGCCGCCGCCTCCTCGTCGCGCCGGTGGAGCACGCTCCGGCCCTGGAGTCCCCTCTCCCCTGCTGCCGTCACCCCGAAGAGCCCGCCCACGAGCCGCGCGTCGCTCGGGCCCAGGGCGCTGTCCAGCTCGGTGGGGGTGAACGTGTAGTACGCGCCCTCGCCGGCCGGATTGTCCGCGTCGAAGCCGACGATCATCCCTCCGTCGGGGCGCTGCCACGAGACCACGAGGTCGTCGAGGACCTCGCGTCCCACCCGTTCGAGCGCCGGGTCCGGGAGCGCGCGGGCGGCTTCGAGGTAGAGCGCGGCGAGCTGGGCGTTGTCGTAGAGGGTCTTCTCGAAGTGGGGGACGTGCCAGGCGTGGTCGACCGCGTAGCGGTGGAAGGTGCCCGAGAGGTGGTCGTGGATCCCGCCCCGCCGCATCCGGTCGAGGGTGAGCGCGAGGTGGCTGCGCTCCGCGGAGGCCGACGGTGTGCGCTCCATCCAGCGCAGCTCGGCGAGGAGGAGCGGCGTGTCGGGGAACTTCTGCCGCGAGCCGAACCCGCCCTCGAGCGAATCGCGCGCCGGGACGAGCGCGCCCATGGCGGCGCGGATCACGTCCTCTCCGAGCGCGCCGCGCGGGCGCCTTCGCTTCGGCTTCGGCGTTGATCTGGGCGAGCAGCTCTTTGCCGCGGCGGGCGAGCGCGGGACCGTCCTCGTGGAAGCGCCGGTCGATCTCGCGCAACACATCGGAGAGGCCGGGGCGCCCGCCCGTCGCGACGCGCGGGAAGTAGGTGCCTCCGAAGACGGGCTCGAGGTCGGGCGTGAGGATCGAGGTCGAGCGGCCAGCCCGCGCTCTCCCCGAGGCGGGTGACCGCGTCGACGAACAGCGCGTCGAGGTCGGGGCGCTCCTCGCGATCGATCTTGATGGCGATGAAGCGCGCGTTGAGCAGGCGCGCCGTGTCGTCGTCCTCGAACGTCTCCTTCTCCATGACGTGGCACCAGTGACACGTCGCGTACCCGACGGAGACGAAGATCAAGCGATGCTCCCTCTTCGCGCGATCCAGCGCCTCGGGGCCCCACGGGTACCAGTCGACGGGGTTGTGCGCGTGCTGCTCCAGGTACGGGCTCGGCTGGCCTACCAGATGGTTCCCGTCGCGCCGGATGGCCTCCACGGTCCGTTCGGGGACGGGCACCGGCGCGGGAGCCGGCGGCCGTGTGTCGCACGCCCCTGCGATCGCGATCAGCGCCGCCGCGCCGAGCAAGGTGACGCCGGCCCGCATTCGCCGAGCCTAGCACGCGTCCACAGGGCTCATCGCCTCGGCGGCCCGGTCACCTCCGCCGCAGGTTGACGACGCTCTCCCACGGCGCGACGTTCGGTGCCGTGACCGACACGCGCTACGAGCTCTACTACTGGCCGACCATCCAGGGACGCGGCGAGTTCGTCCGCCTGGCGTTCGAAGAGGCGGGCGCCCCGTACGTCGACGTGGCGCGCCTGCCGGCGAAGGAGGGCGGCGGCGTGGCGGCCATGCGGAGGGTGATGGGCGCCGCGCAGGGCGTCCAGCCGTTCGCGCCCCCCTTCCTGAAGGTGGGCGACCTCGTCATTTCTCAGACGGCGAACATCCTCCTCTACCTCGCGCCGCGCCTCGGCCTCGTGCCGGACGACGAGCCGAGCCGCCTCCACGCGCACGAGCTCCAGCTCACCATCGCCGACTGGCTCACGGAGGTCCACGACACCCACCACCCCATCGCGAGCGGCCTCTACTACGAGGACCAGAAGCCCGAAGCCGTCCGGCGCGCCGCCTCGTTCGTGAGCGATCGGCTGCCCAAGTTCATGGGCTACTTCGAGACCACCCTGGAGCGGAATGGCGGCGCGTACGTGCTGGGCAAGGCCTTCTCCTACGTCGACCTCTCGACCTTCCAGATGCTGGCCGGCCTCGCGTACGCATTTCCCGACGCGTTCGCGAGGATCGAAGCCGCCTACCCTCGCCTGCTCGACCTCCGCGACCGGGTCGCCGGGCGCCCGCGCATCGCCGAGTACCTCGGGTCGAGCCGCCGGCTCCGGTTCAACCAGGATGGCATCTTCCGCCATTACCCCGAGCTCGACGTCGAGCCGGGCTGACGTCACGGGCCGGGGAACAGCCCCCGCGCGGCGCTCCACGCCAAATCCTCGTAGAAGCGGTGCCCCTCGGGCCCGACCACGAGCCGGCAGCGGCGGCCCGCGCCCGCCGCGCGGTAGATCGCCGACAGGCGGCGGAACGCGCGCCGCACGCCCGCGAGCGGGAAGATGGGATCCTCCTTCCCCGCCACGATCACGACCGGGCGCGGCGCGAAGACCCCCAGCACGTCGGGCAGGTCGGCCACGGGCGCGAGCCCAGGGACGTAGTTGTCGGCGCAGTGGTGGATGGTCGCGATCGAGTCCACCAGCGTGCAGAACGAGCACGAGGCCATCACGAAGCGCACACGCGGCAGCAGCGCGGCGGCGTAGATGGCGACCGTGCCGCCGCCGGAGCTGCCCATCACGCCCACGCGCGAGAGGTCGACGTCCCCGCGCGCCGCGAGGTAGTCGATGCCGCGATCGACGTCGTACACGCGCTCCGCGAGGAGCGTGCGGCCGAGCAGGAGCGCGCGCATGGCCGCGTCGTGGCAGCCGTTGTGGAAGCTCCGGCGCGGCTGGAGGCGCTCGGCCCGTTCGCCGAAGGAACGCTGCTCGATGCACAGCGCCGCCACGCCGCGACGCATCGCGCCGAGCGCGAAGTCCCGGTCCCCCTCGACGTCCAGCGGCGTCCGCTCGTCCTCCTGAGCGACCGCGATGGAGTTGTGCATCCCGCTCGTGTGCCCCTGCAGGCAGACCATCACGGGGTAGGGCGGCCGCGCGCCCTCCGGCACGCAGAAGTACGCCGGCACGTCGGCGCCGCGCTCGGCGCGGAACACGATCTTCTGGATGGCCCCGAGCGGGTGCGACGCGCGGAAGATCGTGCGCGGCGCGAGCGGCGGACGGCCTTCCGCCCGTGGCATGGCGTCGAAGCCGGTGAGCCTGCGCAGGGCCGCGCGCAGGCGGCGCTGCCAGGCGGCGACGTCGCCCCCTCGGAACGCGAGCGCGGGCTCGATCGCGTCGAAGAGGCGCGCGTGGCACACGGAGGGCGAGAGCGCAAAAGGAGAGCCTCGCAGCAGCACGCTCACCGCCCAACGAACCTCGGCGCCCACACGCACGCCCCCGCGAGCCCCATCGCCGCGCACCCGATCCCGAGCAGGATTGGCACCGCCACCCGCCGCTGCGGCACCTGCGCGTACCGCATGAAGGCCATCACCAGCCACGGCCCGATCAGGGGCGCCGCCACGAAGGTGACCCAGAACCCCCCGCGCGCCGCGAGGAGCTTCTCCACGCGCGGGCTCCGGCGGCGCTCCAGGAAGCCGTGCCAGCCGGGGATGCGGGCGAGGAGGGCCCAGCCGAGGTCGACGGCGATTACCTGGACGTACGCGAGGGGGATGCCGGCGAGGGCGGCGAGCCAGGCGGGGTAGCCGAGCTTGAAGACGGCGAACGGGATGGAGATCAGCAGGCCGCCGATGGGGTTGATGGAGAGCGTGACGAAGGCGAGATCACCGGGGCTCATCGGGGGCTCGCATGCGGCGGGGGCGCATCGGGGGACCGGAGAGGGGCAGGGCGCCGGCTACTGCGTGCAGTGCGCGGTGGCCGGGGCGCTGGTGTCGTTGTCCGGGTTGCACTCGTGGAACGTCGGCATGCTCGGGTCGTTGTTGATCTGCGCGACGTAGGTGTCCTTGTCCGAGCCCATCGACGCCGGGATGGCGACCGTCATCTGCTCGGTCTGGCCCGGGAGGAGGGTGTGCGTGGTCGTGGCCGTGCCGACCTCGTTCGCCGGCGCGACCGAGCCCTTGTACACGATGACGTTGACGCCCGAGGGCAGGGACGCGAGCCCGATGTTGCGCACGGCGACCTGCGCGTCGGCCGGGTTCGAGCACGTGACGGTGAGCGAGACGACGGCATCGGGCGCGTTGAAGATGCCCTTGTCCTGCACGTTCTGGCGGAAGTTGTTCAGCCACTTCACCTTCCAGTTCTCCTTCTCCACCTTGGGGATGGAGCCGTAGACGTTGGGCGCGTCGCAGGCGCTGTCGGTGTCGTCGCAGATGTTGGAGACGTGGTAGGTGTGCTCGCTCCAGAGGGTGCGCGTGCCGACCCAGGCGTGCGCCGCGTCGCCGAACGCGACGATGCCGCGGTACGATTTGTTGATCTCGGTGCCCGGCGTCCAGGTCACCCCGTTGACGGTCACCGGGTTGCCGCTCGCGTCCTCGCACTTCCAGCCGTTGTTGCTCGGGTCGGCGCTGTTCGAGACCATGATGATCTCGGCGCGGCCGTCGCCGTCCACGTCGGCCACCAGCGACGCCTCGGTCCCCGTGAACGAGGTGTGCGACGTGGCGAAGCGCACCGCGCCCGTGGCCCCGTCGAAGACCCAGAGGAAGCACTCGTCGCCGTAGATGACGGACGCCTTGCCCGCGCCCTCGAAGTCGAACACCGTCGAGCCCGTGACCGACGAGCTGAAGTCGTGGTTGGGCGTGTGCCACACGACGTCGATCGTCTTGTTGGCGAAATCGGGCTTGAGCATCGAGTAGAAGTCGCTCATCGCGACGCCGAATCTCGGGCTTGCCGTCGCCGTCGAAGTCCGCGACCGTGGGCGGGCCGCCGGAGCCGCCGTTCATCGTCGGCAGCGTGACGGGCCCGAGCAGCGTCGAGCCGTCGAGGCCGTCCAGGATCCACACCTGGCCGTTGCCGACCAGCACCACGTCGGGCTTGCCATCCTGGTTGAAGTCGCCCACGCCGGGGAAGCCGTCCGGCAGGCTCGGCCCGGCGTCGCCGGCGACGGTTCGGTCCCAGAGGATGGTGCCGTCGTCCTTGTAGGCGGTGGCGCCGGCGAGCAGCTCGAGGTGGTTGTCGGGCGCGAGGTCGAGGTCGACGAAGGTGGAGAGCGCCTGCTGGATGCCCCCGCCGCCGATGGCCTTGGAGCCGGTGAACTCGAGGGTGATGGCGTTGTTCTTCGTCGTGTAGACGGTCGCGCCGAAGGCGATCTCGGGGAAGCCGTCGCCGTCCATGTCCGCGATGGCGAGGCCGCCGCCCCAGCCGAAGCTGTCGTTCGACGAGGCGCCGGGGATCGGCTTGTCGCTGATGCGCTTCTGCTTGCCGTCGCCGTCGAGCATCACGACGTAGCCCTCGCCGGTCAGGGCGACGATGTCCATCTTGCCGTCCCCGTCGATGTCGCCGATCGCGAGGGAGGTGCCGGCGAAGCCCTCCGAGCCGGCCACGTTGGCGAGCGACCAGATCTCCGCGCCCGTGGAGCCGTCGAGCATGCGGAGCACACCGGTGTGGCAGCCGGTGGGCGTGGTGTTGGTGCACTGGCAGCAGGCGCCGAGGCCGGTGTTGGCGTCGATGCCCTTGCCGGAGACGAACACGACGACCGGCACGTCGAGCGAGTCGATCTTGCCGTCGCAGTTCGTGTCGTGGACGCGGCCGACCGTGGGCGTCGCCCACACGTCGACGTAGTTGCCATGAGAGGTCGCGTTCGGACCCCACGTCCAGCGCGGCACCGCGTTCAGCATGCCCGGAGGCGGGTGGTACTCGCAGTCCGCGACGCAGCCGGCGTCCGGCGGCGCGCCGGCGTCGCCCGGGCAGACGGGCGGCAGGGGCAGGCACTTGCCGGCGAGCGGGGGCGCCTGCGTGCAGACGGCGCCGCCGTCGGCGCCCGGGCCCCCGTCGGTGCCGGGGCCCGCGTCGGGGGCGCCGCCGTCGGTGCCGGGGCCCGCGTCGGGGGCGCCGCCGTCGGGCTTCGCGCCGAGCGCGGTCTCGCAGTACTCGTTCATCCCGCAGTCGGCGGCGGTGTAGCAGTCCTTGCCCGGCTTCACGCAGCCGCCGTTCAGGCAGACCTCCGCGCCGGTGCAGCACTCGGTGCCGCACACGTCGGCCGCCGAGGGGCAGCACGATCCGCCGACGCAGATGCCTCCCTTGCAGTCGCTGCTCGTGATGCACCCGGCGAGCCCGCCCCCGTTGCCGGTGCCGCCGTCGTGCATCCCGCCCGTGCCCGTGCCGCTCGCGGAGTGGCCGCCCGCCCCGGCGCCCGAGCCTCCCGCGCCGTGGGTGCTGCCCGTGCCGTTGCTGCTGCCGCAGCTCGCGATGGCGGCCGAGAGGACGGCGAAGGCGAGGGCGCTGAGCGGCAGGAAGAGGCTTTTGTGGAGGGCGCGCATTGTGCGGATGGTATCCAATCTGCCGAGGCTGGGGATCTGTTTCGAGGATGGAGAATCGTCGCCGTGCGCACGCCGGCGCTTGCCCACGCCCCCGGCTCCCCACAGGATTCGTGTCCGATGGACGCGCGCTTCGATCTGCAAGGACGGCTGCTCGCCGTGATGGACAAGAAGGACCACTGGGCCTGGCCGAGCTTCACCGGGCCGGGCCTCTCACGGGAGCAGCTCGCCACCCACTTCCGCCACGAGTACCACGTGTACGTTCGCGACTTCCCGGTGCTCCTCGCCCGCCTGCTCGGGCAGGGCCCGCCGGACGACGTGAGGCGGGCGCTCGCCGAGAACATCTACGAGGAGCAGACCGGCAAGCTCTCGCTCGGCGTGCCGCACCCGGAGCTGTTCCTCGAGATGATGGATGGGCTCGGCATCGCGCGCGAGGTGATCACGGGGCCCACGCCGGCCCTCGCGCCGGAGGCCGTGGCGTACCGCGCGCTGCTCGATCGGCGCATGGCGCAGGCGCCCTGGGTCGTGGGGGCGGCCGTGATCACCATCTTCGTCGAGGGGAGCGTGCACGAGCGCGCCGACCTTGCCGGCGGGCGCGTGCTCCCGCCGATCGAGGAGGCGATCGCCCGCCACCCCATGGTCGCGTTCTACGGCTGCCCTCCCGAGAAGATGCGGCTCCCGCGCGCGCACCGCGCGGTGGAGGGGGGGCACCGGCGCGACGCATGGGACATGGTGCTCGGGCACACCGACGCCGCCACGGCGCCGGCCGTCGCATCGGCCGCCGAGGAGGCGCTGGCGGCGTGGCTCGCCTACCGCGACGGGGTGGCGCGAGCGATGGGGCTCCGCCGGCCCGCTGGCCGCGCCTAGGCGGAAGAGCTCCGCCTTACGATGGGGGGAAACCCCCCATGCCCCCCGGCCTCGCCGGCCAGGGCGGAGGACAAAAAGACGAAGCGCCCGGTCGACGGTGGGGGGGGAGCCGTCGCAGGCGCTTCGGGCGCATGATTAAGCAGCAATCAGGCCAACCCTGAGCGCTCCCACATCGTGCGCTTGCGCGGGCGCCCCCGCGGCTCGGATCGCAGAGGTGAAATTTCGCCCTTCGGATCCGAATTCTACCGCCCAATCCGGCTCTGACCTGGACGGTACGCCGCACCACTGTCTTGCCTTGCTGGACGTACCAGGACAATCTCCGGCCCGCCATGGCCAAGCCCGTGCTCCCTGCGCTCGCCCGCATCTGGGGGCGTGCGCCAGCGTCCTGGGCGGGTGGCGAGGGGCAGCCGCCGGAGGAGCGCGATGGGCGCTCGTCCCTGGTGGATCTCGCGATCGTGGTGGGGCTCGCGGGGTTGCTCTACGGGCTGAGCCAGGTCGGGGGAGAGTGGACGGGGCGGCTCCGCCAGACCGTCGAGATCGACCTCTCGGTGTGGGCGCTCCCGCGCTACACCTTCTTCTCGCTCTGCCGGGGCCTCATGGCCTACGTGCTCTCGCTCGGGTTCACGCTGGTCTACGGCTACTGGGCCGCCAAGGACCGCGTCGCCGAGCGCATCCTCGTCCCCCTGCTTGACGTCCTCCAGAGCATCCCGGTCCTCGGCTTCATGCCCGGCCTGGTCCTCGCGCTGGTCCACGAGTTCCCCAACAGCAACGTGGGGCTGGAGCTGGCCGCGGTGCTGATGATCTTCACCGGCCAGGCCTGGAACATGACCTTCAGCTTCTACCACTCGCTCAGGGCCGTCCCGCGCGAGCAGGTCGAGGTCGCCACCCTGTACCGCTTCGGCTGGTGGCGCCGGCTGCGGCGCGTGGAGCTGCCCTTCGCCACGACCGGCCTCGTCTGGAACAGCATGATGAGCATGGCCGGCGGGTGGTTCTTCCTGATGATCAACGAGGCCTTCCAGCTCGGCGACAAGGACTTCCGCCTCCCCGGGCTCGGCTCGTACATGTCCGTCGCGGCCCAGCGGCGCGACGTTCGCTCCATGGTCTGGGCGGTGATCGCGATGATCGCCATGATCGTGGTTCTGGATCAGCTGCTGTGGCGTCCGCTGGTCGTGTGGGCGCAGAAGTTCCGGGTCGAGGAGAGCGGGCAGACGGAGGCGATGTCCTCCTGGTTCTACAACTTCGTCCGCCGCTCCCGGGCGATCCCCTTCCTCCAGGGCCTCGTCCAGCGCGTCCGCAGGCCCGCGGCGGGGCGCGCGCCGGCGCACGAGGCGGAGGCCCCGGCAGGCGGAGCCGGCACCTCCGGCGTCGCCTCCCGCGCCCTCTTCGCGGGCCTCGTCGTCGTGCTCGGCTTCGGCGGCTACAAGCTCGTCCTCCTCTTCCGCGACGTCCCGCCCGACAAGTGGCTCCACCTCTCGGGCCTCGGCCTGCTCACGCTCGCGCGCGTGGCCGCCGCCACCGCGATCGGCACGCTCTGGGCCCTCCCCGCGGGCATCGCCGTCGGCCTCTCGCCGCGCCTCTCCCGCATCGTCCAGCCCGTGGCCCAGGTCGCCGCTTCGTTCCCCGCGCCCATGCTCTTCCCCGCCGTGATCGCGGCGATGAGCGCGCTCCACGTCACGCTCGGCTGGGGGAGCATCGTGCTCATGCTCCTCGGCACGCAGTGGTACATCTTCTTCAACGTCATCGCGGGCTCCGTCGCCATCCCGGCCGACCTGCAGGAGGCCGCGCGGAGCTACCACCTGAGCCGCCGCCAGCGGCTCATGGGGCTCTACCTGCCGGCGGTCTTCCCCTACCTCGTCACGGGCTGGGTCACCGCCACCGGCGGCGCCTGGAACGCGAGCATCGTCTCCGAGTACTACGTCATCGGGAAGGAGACCCTCGCCACGGCGGGGCTCGGCTCCGAATCTCACGCGCCGCCGCGCAGGCCGAGCTCCCGCTCCTCGCCGCCTCGGTGGCGGTGATGTCGGCGATCGTCGTCGTCTTCAACCGCACCGTCTGGCACCGCTGCTACCGCATCGCGGAGCGGCGCTTCTCGCTCGACAAGTGAGCCATGACCATCCAGGCCTCCCCAGTCGCCGCCCAAGCCACCCCCGCGCTCTGCGAGCTCCGCAAGGTTCGCCACGAGTTCGCCATGCCGGACGGGACGCCGCGCACGGTGCTGGAGGACGTGGAGGTCGCCATCCGCCCGGGGGAGGTGGTCGCGCTCCTCGGCCCCTCCGGCTGCGGCAAGTCGACGATCCTGCGCATCCTCGCCGGGCTCATCCGGCCCACGGCGGGGCAGGTGCTCTACCGCGGCGCGCCGCTCTCGGGGCTGAACCCCGGCGTCGCGATGGTGTTCCAGAGCTTCGCGCTCTACCCGTGGATGACGGTGACCGGCAACATCGCGATCGTCCTGGAGGCCCGCGGGCTCGACCGGGACGAGATCGAGGCGCGCGTCGCGTCCACCATCCGGATGGTGGGCCTCAAGGGCTTCGAGGACGCGTACCCGCGCGAGCTCTCGGGCGGGATGAAGCAGCGCGTGGGCATGGCGCGCGCGCTCTCGACGCAGCCCGAGATGCTCTTCATGGACGAGCCCTTCAGCCAGGTCGACGCGCTCACGGCGGAGGCGCTGCGCGCCGAGGTGCTCGACATCTGGGCCCAGAAGGGCCAGGCCATCTCCAGCATCCTGATGGTCAGCCACGACATCAAGGAGGTCGCCTACATGGCCAACCGCATCGTGGTGCTCGGGGCCAACCCGGGCCGCGTGCGCACGATCGTCGACAACCGCATCGCCCGCCCGCGGGACTACCGGTCGCCCGAGGTGCTGCGCCTCGTCGACCAGCTCCACGACGTGATCACCGGCGCCGAGATGCCCGACGCACCGCCGGAGCAGGGGCCGGAGCCCGAGGTGCACACCGGCTTCGAGCCGCTGCCGGACGCGAGCGTCGGCGGCATCATCGGCGTCGCCGAGTTCCTCGACGCGCGCCGGGGGAAGGAGGATCTGTTCCGCATCGCGGCCGAGTCCCACGAGGAGTTCGGCGTGGTCATCAACCTGGTCAAGGCGGGCGAGATGCTCGACCTCTTCGACACGCCCAAGCGGATCGTCGTGCTGACCCCGGTGGGCGAGCGCTTCGTGAAGGCGACGCCCGACGATCGAAAGGGGATCTGGCGCGAGCGGCTCCTGACGCTACGCCTCTTCCGCGAGGTGCGCGCGATGATCGAGAAGGACGGGGAGGTGCACAAGGAGATGGTGCTCTCCATGATCCACTGGATCATGCCGCACGAGAGCTACGAGAAGGCGTTCTCCACGCTGGTGCAGTGGGCGCGCTTCGGGGACCTCTTCGCCTACGACGAGGCCTCGGAAACGCTCGCGCTGCCGTGAGCGGAGACGCTCGCGCTGCCGTGAAGCGGAGACCGGGGTAGGATGAACCGCCCGGGAACACGCCGCGCGGCGGAAACGTTGACCCTCTCCATCCCATGCCCGACAGCGCCCGCCTCCTGATCCCCGCCGCGCTCGCCCTGGCGCTCGGCCCGCCTGCCTGCAAGGGCTCCGCCCCTCCAGAGGGCGCCGACGCGGCGTCGTCGGCCTCGCCCGCCCACGCGGCGGCCCCGGGCGCGACGGCATCTCAGGCTCCGACCGGCACGGCGGCGCACACCGCGCCCGCCCCGACCTCCGTCTCGGGGAAGCTCCCCACGTCCGCACCGCACGGGCTCGACCGGCGCGCCGAGTGCGCCAAGGAGGGCTGTACGCTGGCGCATCTCGTCCCGGACGAGGTGCGCCCGGCGCTCTCCGACGGGGCGCCAATGGTCGTGTGGGAGCAGGCCATCGGCGAGCGCTCGACCGTCGTGTTCCCGCGCGACGAGGTGGTGGAGCTCGAAGGGGTGGTGCTCGACGGCAGCGTGGACCTCACGCCCATGGAGGCCCAGAAGGCCACGACCGTGGGCGGGCGGTGGTCGGCCTTCCGCGCGCCCGGCGGCGGCGTGACGCTGGGCGGGACGGGGGGAACGGCGGCGCGTGTGGCGCTCGTCGTCGTGGTCGCCGACCCCAAGGCCGCCGGCGCCGGCCTCGCCGCGCACCTCGATCGGCGCGACAAGCCCGGCGCCCCGCCGGGCTGGGCCTGGAAGGTGCGGCGGAAGCCCGTCGGCACGTTCTCGTTCGAGTCGCGGGGCGACCTCGCCTGGGGGGGCGGCGCGTACCACGCGCGCATCGGCTGGAAGGCGGAGGACAAGCCCGCAGCGGCGCTCGACCTCCTGCGCTTCTCGAAGGACGCCGCCGTCGCCGAGCACGCCCACGAGCACGAGTGGGAGATCCTGGCGGTGCTCGAGGGCGACGGGGAGCTGGTCCGGGGGCCCGCAGACGAGGAGGAGCGGGTCCCGGTGCACGCCGGCACCCTCGTCACGGTCGCCGCCGGCGTGCGCCACGCCTTCCGGCCGTCGGGCGCGGCGCCGCTCTTCGCCGTCCAGGTGTACGCCCCGCCGGGGCCGGAGCAGCGCTACAGGAAGCTCGCGGGGAAGGCGCGCTGAGCGTCCGGCGTTGGACGCGGCGGTAGGGAACCGGACGCTCGCGGAGAAGTCTCTTGGCTTGCTCCGTCCGCGTCGGTCATCCTCTCCACCGAGCCCATCATGCGCCTCCGCCCCCTCGCCGCGCTGTTCACCACGTCCTTCGCCGCGCTCACGACCCTCGCCGCACCCGCCCTCGCCGACCCGAGCGCGGAAGCCCGGGAGCGCGCGGCATCCGCGATCGGGCGGGGCGACTACGCCCTCGCCGAGAAGGAGCTCGCCTCCGTGAAGGGAGGCGCGGAGCACGCCGAGGCGGTGCTCGACCTGGCGGGGCTCGAGCTCAAGACGGGGCGCTACGCAGACGCGATCGCGACGGCGAAGGCGGCGGCCAGGCTCGGGCCCGCCGCGCGCGACGAGGCGGCCGCGATCCGCGGCAAGGCGCTCGCGGCGCAGGGCAAGACGGCGGAGGCGATCGCCGCGCTGAAGGAGGTCGAGGGCGACGACGGGGCGCGGCGGGCGCGGGTCTACCTCGGCGAGATGCTCGATCCGCGCCGGGCGCCGCGGGGACGCGAAGGCCCCGCTCATGCACGCTGATCGACGACTACAACAACGACAAGATCACCAACCACGACCCCGTGGGGCTCAGCCTGGTGGGGCGCGCCGCGTTCCTCCTCCGCAGCCCGAAGGACGCGCTCGAGGCCTTCCAGGAGGCGGAGCGCGCGGGGGGCAAGAAGAACGTCGAGACGCTCGTCGACGAGGCGGAGATGTTCCTCGACAAGTACAACCCGCGCGACGCCGGCGCCTGCATCAAGGACGCGCTCAAGGTCGCGCCGCGCGACCCGGACGCCCACGTGGAGATGGCGCGGGTCAAGCTCGACAACAGCATGGACTTCGAGGCCGCCGAGAGCGAGGTCCGCCAGGCGCTCGAGGTGAACCCGAACCACGCCGGCGCGTACTTCGTGCAGGCGGGGCTCGCCCTCCGGGACATGGACATCGCCGCCGCCGACAAGGCCGCCGACAAGGGCCTCGCCATCGACCCGACCGACCTCGAGCTGCTCTCGATGAAGGCGGCGATCCGCTTCCTCGCCGACGACCGGCCCGGGTTCGAGGCGATGCGGCAGAAGGTGCTCGCGCTCAACCCCTCGTTCTCGAGCTTCTACCAGATCGTCGGCGAGTTCGCGGAGTGGGAGCACCGCTACGACGACATCGTGACGATGATGCGCGACGCGGTGAAGATCGACCCGAGCGACGGCAAGGCCTACGCGACGCTGGGGCTCAACCTCATCCGCGGGGGGGACGAGGACGCGGGCGTCGCCGCGCTCCGCGAGGCGTGGAAGCGGGACAGGTACAACGTCCGCGTCAAGAACACGCTCGACCTGCTCTACGAGGACCGGATCCCCAACGATTACGTCACGGTCAAGGGGCCGATCTTCAACATCCGCTACAACAAGGAGGAGAAGGCCATCCTCGAGCGCTACGTGCCGCGCATGCTCGACGAGGCGTGGGCCAGCATGGTCAAGCGCTACGGCTTCACCCCGACGACGCCGGTCGGCATCGAGCTCTACGCGGACACGGAGTCGTTCAGCATCCGCACGAGCGGGCTGCCGAACGTCGGCATCCAGGGCGTCTGCTTCGGGAAGACGCTGGCCGCCGAGAGCCCGAGCGCCGGGCCCTTCAACTGGGGCAACGTCCTCTGGCACGAGCTGGGGCACGTCTTCGCCATCCAGCTCAGCAAGAACCACGTGCCCCGGTGGTTCACCGAGGGGCTCAGCGAGTACGAGACCATCATCCGCCGCCCCGAGTGGCAGCGGGAGGAGGACCCCGCGCTCTTCGCCGCGCTCAAGGCCGGCCGCATCCCGCCGGTCGACGGCTTCAACCGCGCCTTCACCCACGTCAACGACGAGGGGGACGTGACGATGGCCTACTACGCGGCGAGCCAGATCCTCGTCTTCCTCGCGCAGGAGTTCGGCTTCCCGAAGGTGGTGAGCATGCTGCCCCGCTGGGGCGCCGGCGAGCGCACCGCGCAGGTGGTGCAGGACTCGCTCGGCGTCACGCCCGAGGAGCTCGATCGCCGCTTCCGCGCCTGGCTCGGCCCGCACCTCGCGCGCTACACGAAGCAGTACGTGCCGGACCTGCACACGCCCCCGCTCGACGACGCGCGCAAGGCCGCGCGCGCGAACCCGAACGACGCCAAGAAGCAGGTGGATCTCGGCCCTCGCGCTCTACGCCGACGGGCAGAAGCCCGAGGGCGACGCGGTGCTCGCCGAGGCGCTGCGGCTCGATCCGAAGCAGCCGGACGCGGAGTACGTGATGCTGCGCCTGGCGCTGCGGGAGAAGAACGTGGCGGAGGCCGAGCGCATCGTCGCCAAGATGATCGCCGACGGCAACGACGGGTACGCGATCCGGATGAAGGCGGCGCTCCTCGCCGAGCACAAGAAGGACGCCGCCGCCGAGAAGCAGGACCTCGAGGCCGCGAACCGGCTCGACCCTTCGCAGGTCGAGCCGCTCCAGGGCCTGTACGACCTGGCGCACAAGAAGAACGACAAGGACGGCGAGCTGTGGGCGCTCCAGCGCATCGCCATGCTCGACCAGCACGACCGCAAGGTGTGGAACCTGCTCCTCTCGCACCTCCTCGAGCGGGGAGACTGGGAGGAGGCGAGGAAGGTCGGCGAGAGCGCGATGTTCGTCGACGTGCGCAACTGGAAGACGCACCGCCTCTACGCCCGCGCGCTCGCGCGCACCGGGCGCTTCGTCTCCGCCGTGTACGAGCTGCAACAGCGCGCTGGTCTGCAAGCCGAAGCCGAAGGACCAGGCGGAGATCTACGGGGAGCTGGCGAAGGCGTACGACAAGCTCTCGCAGCCGGAGATGGCGAAGCAGGCGCGCGAATTCCAGCGGCAGGTGGAGTCGGCCCCCTCGGCGGCCCCGGCGCCGGCTCCACGCGGGCACCACGCGGACGACGACCAGGGCACCTGACCCCGCCCGATGTCCCGGCGGTTGACCGGCCGTTCGGCGCTTGTTTCACTTGCGCGCACTCGTTCTCGGTGAGGTGAGGCGGACGCGCACATGGCCAAGGTCATCGACGCAGTGGCGGTGGGGTTGGCGGGGTTCTCGGGCAAGCTCTACTTCTTCAAGGGCGACCGGTACCTCCGGGTCGAGCGGAGCACGGGGGTCGTCGAGGCGAACCAGCCCATCTCCGCGGGTTGGGTCCTCCCTTCGCCCTTCGATCACGGCATCGACGCCGCCTGCAACGGACACGGCGAGCACGAAGGGAAGGCGTTCTTCTTCAAGGGATCCCAGTTCCTCCGCTACGACTGGGACGGCGACAAGGTCGACTGGGCCCCCCAGGCCATCTCCTGGTGGGGGGTGCCGGCCGCGTTCGCGGCGGGGATCGATTGCGCGCTGGAGGGAGGCCCCGGCTACGAGGACTGGGTTGATTTCTTCAAGGGCGACAAGTACGTCCGGTACTCCTGGTCCGGCAAGGCCGCCGAGGTGACCAAGGACGAGAGCGACAAGCCCTTCACCCTGAGGACGGGGTGGAACCTGCCGGACGGCTTCCGCAACCGCGTGGACGCGGCCGTCAACGACGCGCGGAGCGGCAACAAGGACACCTACTTCTACGCCGGCCACGAGTTCCTGCTCTACCACTGGGACAACACCGTCGGCTCGCGGGTGAGCTTCGCCCACTGGGACCGCCCCGCCTCGTGGCTCCTGCCCGCGGGGCTCGCGACGGCCACGGGCACGGTCATCGACGCCAACACGGCGATGGTCTGGACCGACAAGGCGCCGTACGCGCACAACTTCAGGGCGTCGGACCCGAAGACGCGGGACTGGCAGGCCGTCTGGACCTTCACCCCGGGCAGCTCGGCCACGGTCCTGGTGATGTACTTCCACGGGCTCCACGGGTTCGTGACCGTCGCGAACCCGAGCTGGGCGCCCACGTACATCTTCAACAGCCCGGAGAAGCCCCCCTCCGGCAAGCTGGCCCCCACCGTGAACGGCCTCTACCCCGTCCAGGCCATGGACGGGATCCTCCCGACGATCTGGCCCTCGGACTCCTGCACGTACAACTACGCGACCCACCTCAAGGTGTACGACTCCCTCTACTACCCCGTGGGCGGCTCGGCCCCGAAGTACCGCGTCGACCAGGTCGCGGCGAACAAGGGCTGGCTCGCCGTGGTCCCGGAGGTGGGAGACCAGTCCGGCAACAAGGACGTCGCCACCGGCTTCCAGCTCCCCCCGCTCATCAGCGACGTCCTGGCGAAGCTCGCGGCCGGCACCGGGATCCTCGATCCCTCGGGCGCCGCCAAGACGTACGCGGTGCCCGCCGCCTCGGGCATCCAGAAGGCGCTCATCACCGGGCACTCCGCGGGCGGCGGCGTCCTGAAGCAGCTCCAGGGAGACCCGTTGTTCGCCGCCTCCGGGGGGCTCGTCTCCGGGACGGCGATCTCGGTCGCCATCGGGGTCTTCGACGGGATGTACGGCTCCTGGGGGACGGGCTACGGGGCGCTCTACAAGGCCAACGGCAAGCTCCGCCTCTGGCTTGTGAACCTCTCCAGCGCGAAGGCGACCGCGAACGGCAGCAACATGGTCTGGGACGACTTCGAGTCCGCCGGCATCCTGCGGCGCGAGCTGGACGCGACGGGCACCGCCCTCACGAAGAACCCCATCAACACGAAGACCTCGGCGACCGGGCTCTACCTCTACACGATGACCCACACGCTGGGTAAGAACGACGGCGCCGTCCAGGCCGCCATGGCCACCGCGAGCTACGGCGCCCTGTTCATCCAGACGGACACGCACCACGACGAGATCCCGAACCGCTTCCTCCCGTGGATGGCGGATGCGCTCTAGCCGTTCGTCGCGTCGCGCGTGGGTCGCCCCGATTCCTCGCCGCGCTGATCGCTCCGGGCTGCCAATCGTCGGATTGCAGGACGTCGGTAAGGGAGAGCCCTGGAGACGCGGGGATCGTGGACGCCGGCACGACGGACGCGGGGACCGGGGACGCGGGGGCGACGGATGCGGGGGCGGGGGACGCGGGGCACGCGGGGAGCGCGGTCGACGGGGGCGTGGGTGCGACGCCGCGGAACGAGCCCGTCGTCGCGATGCCGACGCCGCGGGTCGCTTCGCGCTCGTGCGAGAAGGTGGGCCTGCCCCCGTCGCCGCCCGTGGACGGCGAGCTGCTGCGCGCTCTACCACGTGACGGTCGACGACGGCTCGGGCGACCCGATCCACGTCTCCCGGCTCGCTTCGCGTGAGAAGGACGGGCGGCCGGGGAGCCGTTCTCCATTTCCCTTGCTCCTCGAGTCCCGGCGCACGGGCCCCGTCCTCGTGAAAGCTGCGCCCCCCCTGCTGCCGCCCATCGCGCCGGCGCAGCTCTCCGTCCGCGTGCTGCGGCAGGGGAGGACGATCTCGCTCGTCGAGCTCGAGGGGAAGCAGTGGCCGCGCCAGGTGCTCCACCTGGATCTGGGGCTCGCCGCGGGGCCCTTCCTCTCGGACGACGACGGGGGCTGGGATCCGGACCTGTACATGGCGAAGGACGCCGACGATTTCGTCAGGCGGAAGCTCCACCCCGCCCCTCCGCTGAAGAGCTCGCCCGAGGAGCTGTGCCGGTTCCTCCGGGACCTCCGGCCCCCGGCCGACGAAGATCCCCCCTCGCCCCCACGCCGGGATTTCATGAGCGCGGGGTTCCAGATTCCTCCAGTACGACAACCCGGGCCAGCCGAACTGGAGCCCCCGCTCCGAGCCCGACAATCCCGCGGCCGACGTGCCCTCGCGCGCGCTAAAAATGCTGTTCGAGTGCGGTCAGGACGCGTCGGAGCCCGGCACGCCGCAGTGCACCGACACGTACTGCCACGACGAGTCGATGGTGCCCGACAGTACGCGGGTCTGGTTCACCCGCGAGGGGGGCCGGCTGAAGCTGCGGCTGATCCTCGCGCGCCGCGGCCCGTAGGGAAGAGCGCGCTGGTCTGCAAGCCGAAGCCGAAGGACCAGGCGGAGATCTACGGGGAGCTGGCGAAGGCGTACGACAAGCTCTCGCAGCCGGAGATGGCGAAGCAGGCGCGCGAGCTCCAGCGGCAGGTGGAGTCGGCGCCCTCGGCGGCCCCGGCGCCGGCTCCGCGCGGGCACCACGCGGACGACGACCAGGGCACCTGACCCCGCCCGATGTCCCCCGCGCGCGCGGGCGTGGCCGAGCACGGCGGCGCGCCTCGGCGGTGGTCACCCGGCGCACTGCCGCAGCGTGGTCACGCAGCCCTCCACGCTCGCCGGCTTGCACAGCCAGGCCGAGGGGCGCAGCGTCTCCTCGTCGACCCGCTGCCGGGGCAGGCCGGAGAGCACGACGACGGGCACGTCCGAGAGCCTCGGCTCCCGCCGCAGCGCCGTCACGAGATTCGATCCCGCTCATGCCCGGCATCACGATGTCGACGAGGAAGACGCCCGGCGGCTCGGCCATCCCGGCGAGGGCCTCGAGCGCCTCCGGGGCGGAGGCGACCGCGCGTGTCCGGAAGCCCTCCTCCTCCAGGATGCAGCACACGAGCTCGCGCATGTCGGCGTCGTCCTCGACGAAGAGCACGTCGCACGCCGGGGGGCTACCGGCGTACACCATAGAGCACCTCGCGACAGAGGTCGCAGAGCCCGTGGGTGACCTCCGCCGGCGGGTCGGCGACGTACTCGGGGACGAAGCGAAAGACGCGGGGCGACGTGCCGGCCACGTGCACGCGCCGGCACCCGCTGCACTGGAGGATGAGGCCCGTGGGCTGGCGGTAGGCGCCGTCGTCCGGGGGCGCCACCAGGTAGCGCTCGCCCACGGGCACGTCCTCGAGGAGCGCCGTCACCACCAGCATGCCGGCGGGTTCCTCGCCGCGGTGGGCGAGCGGGTCGTAGCGGTTCGAGAAGAGCCGGCAGCGGTCGGGCGTGTTGCAGTCGCCGACGTGGCGCTCGCCCGCGCGGCGCGCCAGCACGCGCCCGAAGAGATCCGCGTACCACGCGCGGAGCTCGTCCCCCGCCACGTGATCCAGCCAGGCGCCGCCTAGGACCGTGGAGGAGAGAGGCCCCCCGGCCTGGCTCGCCACCCGGTCCCAGGCGCCGTTCACGTAGACGATGCTCCCCGCACGGTCGACGGCGTAGACGGGCCACTGCTCGGCCTCGATTGCCTGCCTGGAGACGAACCGCTCGATTTCCATGCGGCCCATGGTCCTCCCGCCTATGGGGATGCTCCCCCACTCGTGCGCCTACGGCTTCGAGCCGAGGGGTCCCGTGGTCAACCCCCCCAAAACGGCCTCCAAGTGAGGCCGCGCGCGGACCACCGACTCGAGCCGATGGCTTCGGTCCGCGACTGGAAGTCGCCGCTCCGGCCGAAGCCTACCGAGCGCACGCGCTCACGCGGCGCCGGCCCGCGTCCTCGTCGCCGTGCGACCGTGACGCCGCGCGCGCAAGAGCGCTCGCCTGCGCGCGAAGCACCTGGCCCTGCGGGCGAGGCATCCGGCGTGTGCGCAAGGTATCTGGTTCCCGGGCGAGGTACCTGGTCCCCGGGCGAGGTATCTGGTCCCAGGGCGACTCATCTGGTTCCCGGGCGACTCATCTGGTCCCCGGGCGACTCATCTGGTCCCCGGGCGACTCATCTGGTCCCAGGGCGACGCATCTGGTCCCAGGGCGACGTATCTGGCCCCAGGGCGACGTATCTGGTCCCAGGGCGACGTATCTGGCCCCCGGACGAGGTATCTGGCCCCCGGACGAGGTATCTGGCCCCCGGGAGAGGTATCTGGCCCCCGGACGAGGTATCTGGTCCCCGGGCGAGGTATCTGGTCCCCGGGCGACTCATCTGGTTCCCGGGCGCGGAGTCCGGCGCGCCGACGAGGTATCTGGCTGCCGGGCGATGCATCCGGCGCCTGGGCGAGGGAGTGACGGTCAATCCCTGGGAGGATGCCATCCGGCGACGACCCATCCCCACCGTGCCTCCACCGGGCGCGAGGACGACGAGCTGGACGATCGCAGGCAAGTCGGGCAGGGCGCGCTTCACCGTCTCGGGGCCCGAGCCGCAAGCCGAGCCAAAGGACCAGGCGGAGATCTACCGAGAGCCGGCGAAGGCGTACGAAAGGTCCTGGAGCCGTAGATGGCGGAGCAGGCGCGCGGGCGTGGCCGAGCCCGTTCGCTTCGAGCACCGCATTGTGAGCGGCCTCGCGCAGGCTGCTCGCTCGTATTGACCCCCACCCCCGCGGGGTTCATGCCTCTCGGGCCCTTCGATGAGAGCTCGACAGACCGCGCCCGCCTCCCGCGACGCAGAGCCGCACTGGTACCGGGACGCCATCATCTACGAGCTGCGCGTGCGCTCGTTCTACGACAGCGACGGCGACGGCGTGGGGGACCTCCGCGGTCTCACGGAGAAGCTCGGATACCTCCAGGATCTCGGGGTCACCGCGGTCTGGCTCCTGCCCTTCTACCCCTCGCCCCTCCGCGACGACGGCTACGACATCTCCGACTACACCGGCGTCCACCCGGAGTACGGCACGCTCGCGGACTTCGAGCGCTTCCTCGCCGAGGCCCACCGCCGCGGGATGCGCGTCATCAGCGAGCTGGTCCTGAACCACACCTCGGACCAGCACCCGTGGTTCCAGCGCGCGCGGCGCGCGCCGCCGGACTCGCCGGAGCGCGCCTTCTACGTCTGGAGCGACACGCCGGCTCGCTACGAGGAGGCGCGGATCATCTTCCAGGACTTCGAGCCGTCGAACTGGTCGTGGGATCCGGTGGCGCGGGCGTACTACTGGCACAGGTTCTACGCTCACCAGCCGGACCTGAACTTCGACAACCCCGCCGTGCGGGAGGCGATGCTGCGCGTCGTCGACTTCTGGCTGGGGATGGGCGTCGACGGGATGCGGCTCGACGCCGTGCCCTACCTCTTCGAGCGCGAGGGCACGTCCTGCGAGAACCTGCCGGAGACGCACGAGTTCCTCCGCGAGCTCCGGGCGCACATGGACGCGCGCTTCCCGGACCGGATGCTGCTCGCCGAGGCCAACCAGTGGCCCGAGGACGCGGTGGCCTACTTCGGCCGCGGGGACGAGTGCCACATGGCGTTCCATTTCCCCATGATGCCGCGCCTCTTCGTGGCCGTGCAGCTGGAGGACCGCTTCCCGATCTACGACATCCTGGCGCAGACGCCGCAGCTTCCGGCGGGGTGCCAGTGGGCGCTCTTCCTCCGCAACCACGACGAGCTGACGCTCGAGATGGTGACGGACGAGGAGCGCGACGCCATGGTCCGCGCCTACGCGTCCGAGCCGGTGATGCGCATCAACCTCGGCATCCGCCGCCGGCTCGCGCCGCTCGCGGGCAACCAGCGGCGCCGCATCGAGCTGATGAACGCGCTGCTCTTCTCCCTCCCGGGGACGCCCGTGATCTACTACGGCGACGAGATCGGGATGGGGGACAACGTCTACCTCGGCGATCGCAACGGCGTGCGCACGCCCATGCAGTGGAGCGCCGACAAGAACGCCGGCTTCTCCCGCGCGGCTCCGCAGAAGCTCGTCCTGCCGGTCATCCTGGAGCCGGGCTACCACTACGAGGCCGTCAACGTCGAGAAGCAGCAGGAGGACCCCGGCTCGCTGCTCTGGTGGACCAAGCGGCTCGTCGCGCTGCGCAAGCGGCACGCCGCCTTCGGCCGCGGGACGCTGGAGCTCTGCCACCACGACAACCCGCACGTCCTCGCGTTCGTCCGGAGGCACGACGCGGACGACATCCTCGTCGTCGCGAACCTGTCCCGCTTCGTCCAGCACGTGGAGATCGATCTCGGCGCGTGGAAGGGCTCGGCGCCGGTCGAGCTCTTCGGCGGGAGCCCCCTCGGGACGGTCGGCGACGCGCCCTATCCCCTCACGCTCGCGGGGCACGGGTTCTACTGGATCGCCCTCGCGCCGCGCCCCCGCGACGAGGCCCGCGCGGCCGCGTACGAGCCGCCCGCGCTCGACGCTTCGTGGCTGCCCACCCTCGCCACGCCGGAGGCTCTCGCGCCGGACCAGAGCACCGCGCTGGCCGAGGTCCTCGCGCTCTGGGTCCGGGCGCAGCCGTGGTTCGCGGGGCGGAGGCGGAGGCTCGACTGCGCGCGGCTCCAGGAGGTCGTGCCGGTGGGCGACCCCCCGCTCGCCCGCGTCGTGGTGCTCGAGGCTCGCGTTCGAGGAGGGCGACGCCGAGCGCTACCTGATGGCCGTCGCGCTGGCCGACGCCGCGCGCTCCGCGGAGATCACCGCGCGGGCGCGCCAGTCGCTGATCGCCACGGTGGAGGCGCCGGAGGGCGCGCGCGTGCTCCACGACGCGCTCACGGATCCGCCGAGCGCGCGCGCCCTCGTCGAGGTCCTCTTCACCCTCGCGCGGGGCGGGCTCGCCGGTCGAGGCGGCGTGATCGTGGCGGGGGAGGCGACGCTCCCGGTGGGGAGGGCCGACGTCACGCCGATGCTCTCGGCGGTGGTCCCGCCCAGCGTGCTGACGGTCGGGGGCGAGCACTTCTTCGCGGACGTCGTCCGCAAGCTCGACGACGAGGGGCCGAGCCCGGGGCTCGAGGTCTCCCGCTTCCTCGCCGCCCGCGGCACGCCGGCCCCGGCGCCCGCGCTCGCGGGCGCCGTGGAGTACGTCCCGCGGCGGGCGGCGCCGATCGCGCTCGTCGTGCTTCGCGCCTTCGTGCCCGGCGAGAGCGACTGCTTCTCCTTCACGGTGGCCGAGGTGCACCGGTTCTTCGAGCGCGCGCTCGCGCGCGCCCGCCACGCCGCGGCGCCGCCTGTGCCTCGCTGGAGCGTGCGCCGCCTGCTCGCGGAGGAGCCGGACGCCGAGGTCCGCGACATGATCGGCGCATTCCTCGACACGGCGGGCCTGCTCGGCCGTCGCACCGCCGAGATCTCCGCCGCGCTCGCCGACTCGCGGGGCTCGCCCGCCTTCGCGCCCGAGCCGTGGTCGCCCCACGATCAGCGGGGCGCGTACCAGTCGATGCGGAACCTCGCGGGCCGTTGCCTCCGCGAGATCGAGCGGCTCCAGCGCACCCTCTGCCCCAGCGACGCCGAGCTCGCCGCGATCATCCTCTCCCGCAGGGAGGAGGCGCTCCGCCGCTTCGGCGCGTTGATCGGGCGCCGGCCAAGGTCCCCGCGCACGCGCATCGTGGGCGCCCTCGATCTCGGCAAGGTGCTCCACACCGGCAACAACTTCGTCTTCCTGGACCTCGACGGCGATCGGCGGCGGCCGGCGGCCGAGCGCCGCCGCAAGGCCTCCGCGCTCCGGGACGCGGCGGGCATCGTCCGCTCGCTCCACGAGGCCACGTTCTCGGCGCTGCTCGAATCCGGCGCGGGTGCGGGCCGAGGACGTGGAGGCGGCGCGGCCGTGGGCCTCGGCGTTCTGGGGGGCTTCGGCGTCGGCGTTGCTCCAGGCGTACGTGTCCGTGGCGGCCGAGCACGGGCTCCTGCGGGACACGACGGACGAGATCGGCGCGCTGCTCGACGCCTTCCTCCTCGAGAGCGCCTTCGCGGCGCTCGGGACGGCGCTCGAAGAGCAGGCGGCGCCGGCGCGGCTCTCGGTCGGTCTCTCGCTGCTCACCGCGCTGCTGGAAAGTAGGGACAGTGCTTCATGACCGATTGGGCGGGCCCCTAGCACCGGCGAACGCGCGGCCGAGGCCGTGCCACGCGATGAGCCTGCTCCGTCCAGGAGCAATGGTGCGCCAGAATTCCTCCCGGCTGACCTCCAAATCCACAACTCGGCTCTTGTGCGCCCACCGACTCCATGTGTTCACTTGGTCGTCATGGCGGGAGGCAACGAGACCAAGGCGCTCGTGTCCGCTCTACTGCGGGCGCGCGCCGCGGTGACGGGTGCGACGACCGCGCCGGAACAGCAGCGGCTCGTGGGGCCCATCCTGGCCGAGATCGACCGCGGCATCGCGGCGCTCGACCCGAACCACGCGGCGACCGCGCCGCTGACGTCGCTCGACGCCACCACCGCGCCCATCCCCGAGCAGGACGTGGAGGCCATGCGCCGCGAGATCGAGCGCCTGCGCGCGCTCGTCCAGGCCGATCGCGGGCTGCTCGAGGCGGTCCTCACCCACACCCCCCACGGTATCCTCGTCTGCGACGAGCGCGGCAGGATCTACCTCCAGAACCGCGCGGCGGAGCGGATCTGGGCAGGGAGCGCGACGACGGCGGACGGGGTGAGCGCGTGGGGCCAGTACCGCGCCTTCCACGACGACGGCAGGCCCTACGAGGCCGGCGACTGGTCGATGGCGCGGAGCCTCTCCAGGGGCGAGACGATCGACGCCGAGGAGGTGCACTTCCAGCGCTTCGACGGGACGCACGGCATCCTGCTCGGCAGCGCGGCGCCCATCTACGGGCCGGACGGGCAAGTCGCTGGCGCCCTCTCCACCTTCGCCGACATCACGCGCTTCAAGCAGCTCGAGCGCGACCTGCGCGTCCGCGGAGGCGTGGCTCTCCACCACCCTGCGGAGCATCGCGGACGGCGTCGTCGCCACCGACGACCAGGGCCGCATCGAGTTCATGAACGCCGTCGCGGAGCGGGCCACGGGGTGGACGATCGCGGAGGCGAAGGGCCGGCGCATCGATGATCTCTTCAACGTCCGGGACGAGGGCGGCGCCGTGCTCGACGGGATCGTCGAGCGCGTCCTGCGAGGCGGCGCCCCCGTCGAGGTGTCGAACGCGATCCTGCTGCGGAGCCGCGCCGTGTCGAAGGACGGGGTGCGCATCGACCAGAGCGCGGCCCCCATCCGCAACGAGGCGGGGGAGCCGCTCGGCGTGGTCGTGGTCCTCCGCGACGTGACCGAGAAGCGTCGCGCCGAGGAGCGGCGCCGCTTCCTCGCCGAGGCGAGCTTCAAGCTGGCCTCCCTGGCGCTCGACTACGAGGGCACGCTGGACGCCGTCGCCAAGCTCGCCGTCTCCTTCGTCGCAGACTGGTGCGTCGTCGACCTGGCCGAGGCCGACGGCTCGTACGGCCGCGCCGCCGTCGCCCACACCGGCCCAGGCCGGGAGCGGATGGCGGAGGCGCTCCTCCGCCGGTACCTGCCCCAGGGAGCCCCCGTCTCGGAGATGGCGCGGGCGCTCCGCGGCGACACCGCGCCGTTCACCACCGAGGTGATCCGCCAGATGATCGGCGCCGCCGACGACCCGGCGTACGCCGCGCTGCTGGGCCGGCTCGCGGAGGACGCGGCGGTGAGCGTCCCCCTCCGCGCTCGGGACCACGCAGTCGGGCATCCTCACGTTCGTCTCCGCCGAGTCGGCGCGCGCCTTCGGCCCGGACGACACCGCGCTGGCCCGGCAGCTCGGGCACACCGCGGCGCTCGCCCTGGACAACGCGCGCCTCTACCGCGAGGCCCAGCGCGTCAACCGGGTCAAGGACGAGTTCCTGGCCACGCTCTCGCACGAGCTGCGCACCCCGCTCAACGCCATCCTGGGCTGGGCGCGCCTGCTCCGCATGGGCAAGCTCGACGAGGCCGCGCGCGGCCGCGCCCTGGAGACCGTCGAGCGCAACGCCGCCGCGCAGGCGCAGCTCATCGAGGATCTGCTCGACGTCTCCCGGATCATCTCCGGAAAGTTCCAGGTCGAGGTGCGCACCGTCGACGTGCCCGCCGTCACGGAGGCCGCGCTCGACGCCGTCCGGCTCGCGGCCGAGGCCAAGAGCATCGAGCTCGTCTGCCGACATCGGGCCGGTTCCGCAGCTCGCCGGCGACCCGACGCGGCTCCAGCAGGTGGTGTGGAACCTGCTCTCCAACGCGATCAAGTTCACCCCCAAGGGCGGCCGGGTCGAGGTGCGCGTCGTCGCCGTCGAGTCGCACGTCGAGATCGTCGTCACCGACAACGGCGAGGGCATCCGCCCCGACTTCCTCCCCTACGTCTTCGATCGCTTCCGCCAGGCGGACGGGACGACGACGCGCGCCCACAGCGGGCTCGGCCTCGGGCCTCGCGATCGTGCGCCACCTGGTCGAGCTGCACGGCGGCTCGGTGCGCGCGCACAGCGAGGGCGAGGGCAAGGGCGCGATCTTCAGCGTGCGCCTCCCCGTGCCCGCGCTGCGCCCGAGGGGCTTCGACGACCCCAAGCCGGAACACGGTCCGCCCTCCATCGGCGAGCCGGCGCGTCCGCTCGCGGGCCTCCGCGTGCTGGTGGTGGACGACGAGATCGACGCGCGCGAGCTGGTCGCCGCCGTGCTCACCGAGGGCGGCGCGCGCGTGGTCGCGGTGGGCTCCGTCGCCGAGGCCATCCAGGCCGTGGAGCGCATCCGTCCCGACGTCCTCGTGAGCGACATCGGCATGCCCAGCGAGGACGGGTACGCGCTCATGCGGCGCCTCCGCGCCATGGAGCACACCGTGGGCCGCATCCCCGCCGCCGCGCTGACGGCCTACGCCACGGTGCAGGACCGCACGCGCGCCCTGCGCGCCGGCTACTCCTCCCACCTCCCCAAGCCCATCGAGCCCGCCGAGCTCACCGCCGTCGTCGCCAACCTGGCGGGGCGGCTGCTCCGAAGCTGAAGTCAACCGGCCGCGTGGGCGGTGCTCCGTGCGCCGCCCAGGAGGACGCTCAGGCGGTGCAGGGGCGCGCTCTCCGCGCGGACGCCGCGGGGAGCGGCGGCGTGGGCGCGCGCGCCCGCCTCCCGCGGGACGGGCAGGGCGCCCGGCAGCGCCAGGAGCCGGCCGATCCTCCGGGAACGGCGCTCCATGGCCGCCACGACGCGCTCGCGCTCCGCGGTGCTCCGGGCGTGGAGGAGCACCAGCGCGTCGTCCCAGACACGCGCGCGCCAGGTGGCGAGGATCCACATCGCGGCCCACTCCGAGACGGCGTACGCGCGCTGGTAGAGGACGGCGGAGGCCTCGCAACGGTGGCGGCGGATCAGGTGGTCGAACGCCTCCGGGATGGACGCGCGGAGCAGGTGGTTCACGGCGTCGTGGTCGTGCCTGTAGCGGCGCATCGAGGCGCCGTCGAACGCGCCGAACTCGACGATGGTGCGGTAGATGCCGAGGGCGAGATCGAAGTTGATGTGGGCAGAGAGGCCGAGCAGGACGTGCTGCAGGGGGAGCGTACCCGCGCCGTCGCCGGCGTCGTAGGCGATCGCCCAGGCGCCTGCGTCCTGCTGGTGCCGGTCGAACGACCAGCGCAGAGTCTCCAGGTAGCGCTCGCAGAAGCGGCCCGCGAGGCGCGAGATCCACCGAGGCGCCTGGAAGATCCCGCGATCCCCGAGCGCCACGCTCTCGGCGACCCGCCGCGTGATGATGCCGTACACGTCCGGGAAGGCAGCGCGCGCGTCGCCCGTCTCGATCAAATGCGCCGTGACGGCGTCGAGCGCCCGGAGCGCCTCCTCGGCGCTCTTCGGGTGGAGCGGAACCCCAGCTCGGTCGAGCCAGCCCATGCCCTCGGCCCTCGACCCCACACGGTGCTCTGCGCTGTCCATCGCCGTCCTCCTTCCCCGCCACACCGCGCTGACCGCCGGGCTCCCGTGTTCGGCACGCACCTCGACCGTCCCAGGACGGACCCACGAGACCTCTCGCCGAATCATCGAACCGAGCACGTTCGCCGCTCCCCCCACGGCCACCGACGGCGCCCTCCGGGGCGAAGAGCGCGGTGGACCCCCCCGAGCTCGCGCCCCGCTCACCTATCTGGAAATACCAGCATATTCTGATTGGCGGAGCCTGTCGTGCGCATCTCTCGTGGAAAGACCCATCGGGGGTCTCGATCCCCTCCGCTCTTCCTTTCTTCGATGCAGATCCGGGCGCCTCCTGATCACGTTGCGCAGGGCACCGCAGGGGGGAAGCCCGGGGCTTCCGGACCCCCGTCCGTCCGGGCATGCCGACGCCGTCGTGAGCAGACGCAGGACGGGTACGCTCGGGGGGCGACACGGCCCCCAAAGCGCTGTTTTCACCGCCCCGGCCAGATCGCAGCAGCATGGCGTAGTGCTCCCCTGACGCCTGCGCCTTCGTGTCAATGCTGAGCGCGACAAGGAAGCTCCCGACGCGGAATCGCGGCGCTCGATGACCTATTCTGAGACGAGCAAGGACAACCAGTACGATGTCGGGTCGCGGGGCGAAGGCGCGGCTGCCCGCCCGCGATGGTGGGGTTTTCATGGCGCGGAGGCGCCCCTCAGCGCGCCTCCCTCTCACCCGAGCCCGGGCGCGGGCGTACCGGGCCGGCGGCCGCCCCCGAGCGCCCAATCGTGGCGCGAGCGCCGCGGACGGCCGGGCGGGGAGGGCGGCCCTTCTTCAGGTACCGCGCGAGCCCGAGCCCGATCGCGGTGAAGCCCAGGACGATGCAGAGGATCGTCCCTCCGTAGCGAACGCCGAGCGGCGCCGAGAGGCCCCACACCATCACGGAGACATTGAGCAGCGCAATGCCCCCGATGAAGAGGAGCCACGGGTTCGGCTGCTGCATCAGCCGAGGTTACAGAACCCCTCGTAGTCGATGTACTCCTTGATGGTGGGCCGATCCCCGCAGATGGGGCAGTCCTTGTCGCGGCGCAGCTTCAGCTCGCCGAACTTCATCCGCAGCGAATCGTAGGTGAGGAGCCGGCCGTTCAGCGGCTTGCCGCGGCCGAGGAGCAGCTTGATCGCCTCCGTCGCCTGGATCACGCCGATGAGGCCCGGCAGGATGCCGAGGACGCCGGCCTCCTGGCAGCTCGGCGCGAGGTGCGGCGGCGGGGGCTCCGGGTACAGGCAGCGGTAGCAGGGCCCGCCGCTCCCGGGCATGAAGGTCGTGACCTGGCCCTCGAAGCGGAAGATGGATCCGTGCACCACGGGTTTGTTCAGGAAGATCGACGCGTCGTTGACCAGGTAGCGCGTGGGGAAATTGTCGCAGCCGTCCACGACCACATCGAAGCCCTTGAAGATGCGATCGACGTTGTCGCTGAGCAGGCGCTCCTGGAACTTGACGACCTTGACGTCCGGGTTGAGGTCCTGGATGGCCTTCTCCGCGCTCTCCACCTTGGGCGTCCCCACCCTGGAGGTGGCGTGGAGGATCTGCCGCTGCAGGTTGGAGGCGTCGACCACGTCGGCGTCGACCAGCCCGATCGTCCCCACGCCCGCCGCCGCCAGGTAGAGCGCAGCAGGGCTGCCCAGGCCGCCTGCGCCGAGCAGGAGCACCTTGGACGCGAGCAGCTTGGCCTGACCCGCCTCGCCCACCTCCGGGAGCAGCAGGTGCCGCGAGTAGCGGTCGCGCTGCGCGTCCGTGAGCTGCGGCGGCTTCTCCATGGGGTAGCCAAGGTCCTTCCAGCGCACGAAGCCCGGGTTGGCGCTCTCCACCTGCGTGTAGCCCAGGCCCTCGAGCGTCTTGGCCGCGAGCGCCGAGCGCGTCCCGCCGGCGCAGTACAGAACCACCTTCGCGCCCTTGTCGGGCACCTTCTGCTCGATCTGCATCTCGAGGAACCCGCGCGGCACGCTGATCGCCCCGGGGATGTAGCCGTCGCGGAGCTCCTCCTTCTCGCGCACGTCCACGAGGACCATGGGGGCCTTTTCCTCGAGGCGGCGCTTGATCTCCTCGAGCGTGACGATGGCGATCGATTTGCGGACGTCGGCGATGAGATCACTGTACGTGGTGGCCATGGGATCCGTGATTGTCGGCAAGGGTGTCCGTTTTATGAGACGGATGGGAAGGGTAGGCCCCCTCCTTGCGACGTCAAGCCCCCGCGCCATCACGCCGCACCGGCCTGGCGCTGCTGACCGCCTCCGCTGCGCTGCGGCTGGCGCCACTGCGCTGCGGCCGGCGCCACTGCGCTGCGGCCGGCGCTTCAGCTCTCGTGGATGCGGATGCCCGGGATGCCCTGGACCGCGCTGATGTCCTTGACCAGCGAGCCCCCGATGTAGAGGTTCTTGAGCTTCGTGAGCCCCTTGAGCGGGGAGACGTCGCTCACCTTCGTGCGCTTGATGCTGAGCATCTCGAGCATCTTCAGCTTGGCGAGGGGCGTGAGGTCGCTCACCTCCGTCTCGTCGAGCTGGAGCTCGGTGAGGTTCACGCACGCCGCGAGCGGGCGAATGTCGCTCACCGGCGTGCGGCCGATGTCGAGCCGGTCCAGCTTCACCAGACCGGCGAGCGGCGTGAGGTCGGTCACGCGCGTGACGGAGATGCGGAGGGACTCGATCTGCGTCAGCGTCTTGAGGGGCGTCAGGTCGTCGAGCCTTCCGGGCGCGAGGTAGAGCCCCTTCACGCCGGTGAAGAGCGGGAAGAGGCAGGGATCGAGCTCGTCGTCGGCGGCCGCCTGCGAGAGGTTGAGCGTCTTCACCTTGCCCAGCTCGGCGCGGGCGATGGGGCCGGTGGGCTTCTGGAGCTGGACGCGCACCGCGCCCTCGAGCGTCGGGTCGGAGAAGGTGACGTTCGCGTCCTTCGGGCAGGGCCCTTCGTGCCGCTTGCGCGGCGGCTCGGGCGCGCTCGCCGCGGGCGGAGGGGCCGGCGTGCTCGCCCCCGGCGGCGCGGTGGGCGCCGGCGGCTTCACCTCCGCGCTCGCTGCGGTCGGCTTGGGCGGATCATCGTCGCACGCGGCGAGGGCGACGACGACGAGGACGAAGAAGGGCAGGCGGGACATGCGCGGGAGGGTACTCCGGGAGCGCCGCGATCGCGATCCTCGACCGGGAGAGGCCCACGCGCTAACGCTGTGCCCCGCGTGGCGTCGGCGCGCGCCGACCCGCCCGCGAGCGAGGGGAGGGGTGACATGAACATCGAATCCGTCCGGCGATCCTTCGCCCGGTTCGGCTGGTCGCGCAGCCTGCGGGCGAAGGGGCTCGAGATCCTCGGCCGCGCGGTGGAATTTCACGTCCTGCGCGTACAGCTCATGGATCGGTTCTTCATCGATCTCACGCTCCCCTCGCGGCGCTACACCCACGGCTTCCTCGGCGAGGGGGCGATCCGCCGCTTCGCGGAGGACCCGATCGTCGACATGACCCCGGCCTTCATCGACGACGCGCTCTCGCGGGGCGACCGCTGCTACGCCATCCTCGACGGCGGCGTCCTCGCGAGCTTTCGCTGGTTCGGCCGGCAGCCGACGCCGATGGAGCTCGGGCTCTCCTGTCACGCCGGAGCGCGGCGCGTCTACGTCTACCACGGCTTCACCCGCCCGCAGTACCGAGGGCGGCGGCTCCACGCGATCGTGGCGGCGCACGCGCTCGAGATCTTCCGGACGGAGGGGGTGGACGGGATCATCGGCGTGGTCGACGCTGCCAACCTGAGCTCGATGAAGTCGCACATCCGCGTCGGCGCCGAGGACCTGGGCGCCTGCTACGCCCTCCCCGCGGGCAACCGCACCCTGTTGCACGTCGACGCGAGCGTCGTGCGGCGCGGCGTCCGTATCGAGCTCATGCCCTCCGCGGGCGAGCGCGAGGGCGGCGCCGAGCGCCGGGCGGCCTGAGCCGCCTGCGAGGCTACTCCACCACCGAGATCGCCCCGCGCGGGCAGTGATTCACCGCCTCCCGCACCTTCTCCGCGAGCTCGATCCCGGGCGCCTCGTCGAGCACCCTCATCATCCCGGTCTGCTCGTCGAGGCCGAAGACCTCGGGCGCCCAGCTCACGCACACCGCGTTGTGCTCGCACAGATCCGGATCGACGACGATCCTCATGGGCCACACCCTCCGCTACGCGAGGAGATCGCCGAGCGGCGTCCCCCACACCCACTTGATGATCTTCTGGAGGAGCTTGCCCTTGTCCGCGGTGTACGGGTACCAGACCTGCTCCTCCTTCGGCCCGAAGCGATCGAAGACGACGGGCGTCGCGAAGCAGTATCCGCGGAGCCCGGCCTCGCCGTTGACCTGGCCCACGCCGCTCGACTTGCGGCCGCCGAACGGCGCCTCCAGCGCGCCGTACGTCACGGCGCAGTCGTTGATGCAGACCGAGCCCGACTCGATCCGCCGCGCGATCGCCATGGCCTTCGCGTCGTCGCGCGTCCACACGTTGGCGGCGAGCCCGTACGACGAGTCGTTGGCCAGGCGGATCGCCTCCTCCTCGTCCTTCACCCGCACGATGGGGAGGATGGGTCCGAACGTCTCCTCCTGCATCACGAGCATGTCGTGCGTCACGTCGGTGAGCACGGTCGGCTCGTAGAACAGATCCCCGAGGCGCTCGTTCCTGCGCCCGCCGGTGAGGACCTTCGCCCCCTTGGCGCGGGCGTCGGCCATGTGCCGCTCGATCACCTCGATCTGGCGCGGCCAGATCATCGGCCCGACGTCGAACTCCCCCTCCTTGGCCTGGCGGAGCGCCCGCGTCTTCTCCACGATCTTCGCCGTGAGCGCGTCGGCGACGGGCTCGACGACGTAGACCCGCTCGGTGCCGCAGCAGTACTGGCCGGCGTTGAAGAAGGCGCCGAACAGGGCGCCGCCCGCGGCCCGCTCGAGATCGGCGTCGGCGCAGACGATCATCGGGTCCTTGCCGCCGAGCTCGAGGGTGCAGGGGATCAGGTTCCGCCCGCAGGCCTCGCCCACCTTGCGCCCGGTGCGGACGCTGCCCGTGAAGGAGATCTTGTCGACGCCCGCGTCGACGAGCGCGGCGCCCGTCTCGCCGTCGCCCTCGACGAGGCTGAAGACGCCCTCGGGCATGCCGGCCTCCTGGAACAGCTCGGCGACGAGGCGACCCGCGAAGGGCGTCACCTCCGACGGCTTGAGCACCACCGCGTTGCCCGCCATCAGCGCCTGGACGCTGGGGTTGAGGGAGAGGACGAACGGCCCGTTCCAGGGCGTGATGATCCCGACCACGCCGAGCGGGCGGTACGTGACGACGAGCTTCTTGTTGCGGAGGAGGTGGAGGGGCGCGCGGTGGTCGGCGAGGATCCGCTTCGCGTTCTTGGCGTGGTACGCGAGCGTGTCGCACGCCGGGAAGATCTCGAGGATGATCGTCTCGACGCGGGGCCGGCCCGTCTCGCGGACGAGCACGTCGATGATCCCCTCCTGCCGCTTGAGGAGGATCTTGAGCGCGCGGCGCATCACCTTCGCGCGCTCGTCGAAGCCCGCCGCCGCCCACGCCGGCTGCGCCGCCCGCGCGCGCGCCACGGCCGCGCGCACCTCGGCCACGCCCGCCACCGGGACCACGCCAATCTCCTCCCGCGTCACGGGGCTCGACACGCGGAGGCGGCGCGCGCCCCCGGGGCTCTCGATCGACTCGACGATGGCCATGACACCTCCTCCAGGCGAGCGCCGACGCTACCACCAGGCAGCCGGCGCTGGACACGAAAAGTGAAACATGTTCTAGTCACCCCATGGAACCGACGGGAAACGGCGGGCTGTCCGCGCCGTATGCGCTCGAGTACACCTACCGGAGGAGCGTCGGCCCCGTGATCGGGCGCTTCCTGACATCGCTGCGGGAAGGCCGGATCGAGGGGGTTCGCACCGCCTCGGGCAAGGTCATCGTGCCGCCCCTCGAATACGACCCGGAATCCGGCGAGCCGACCGTGGACTTTGTTCTAGTCGGCGACGCGGGCGTCGTCACGACGTGGGCGTGGGTGAGCGATCCGCGCCCGGGCCAGCCGCTCGATCGCCCCTTCGCCTGGGCGCTGATCAAGCTCGACGGCGCGGACACGGCGATGCTTCACGCCGTCGACGCGGGCGACGCCGGCCGCATGGCCACCGGGATGCGCGTGCGCGCGCGCTGGAAGGAGGCGCGCGCCGGAGAGATCAACGACATCGCCTGTTTCATCCCGGAGAATTCGTGATGACCGAGCTCGTACGCCGCATCAAGGCGCCTGTGCGCCTCCCTTACACCATCACCGCGGGGCGGGATCTCGGAAGCTTCCTCGCCGGGATCGCCGAGGGCCGCTTCACCGGCAAGCGGTGCCCCTCGTGCCACCGCGTCTACGTGCCCCCGCGCGGCGCCTGCCCCGCCTGCGGCCTGGGTCTGGCGGAGGAGGTGGCCGTCGCCGACCGCGGCACCCTCACCACCTTCTGCGTCGTCAACATCCCGGTCGAGGGCCGCACCATCAAGCTGCCCTACGTCTACGGCAGCATCCTGCTCGACGGCGCCGACATCGCCTTCCCCCACCTCATCCAGGGCCTGCCGGCCGAGGAGGTGCGGATGGGCCTCCGCGTCCGCGCCGAGTGGGCCGAGGAGCTCGAGCCGACGATGGAGACCATCCTCTGCTTCGTCCCCACGGGCGAGCCGGACGCGCCCTTCGACAGCTACAAGGAGCACCTCTGATGCCGACGCGAACGTGGCCATCGTCTCCTTCGCCGAGCTGCCCGAGCGCGCGCCGCGAGTGGGCGCGGGACGAGGTCGAGATGCTCGTCCCGGTCATCACCGAGGCCATCGAGCGCTCCGGCGTCGGCCGCGGGGTGAGATCGGTTTCACTGTGCTCGGGCAGCTCCGACTTTCTCACCGGCCGCCCCTTCTCCTTCGTCATCGCGCTCGACGCGGTGGGCGCCTTCCCCCCAATCGAGGAGTCGCACGTGGAGATGGACGGCGCGTGGGCCCTCTACGAGGCCTGGGTGCGCCTCTCCCACGGCGACATCGACACGGCGCTCGTCTACGCCTTCGGCCGATCGTCGCTGGGCGAGGTCCGCGACGTGCTCGCGATGCAGCTCGACCCGTACTACGTCGCGCCGCTCTGGCCCGACACGGTGAGCCTCGCCGCGCTCCAGGCGCGCGCGCTCCTCGACACCGGGCGGGCGACCGAGCGTTCGATGGCCGAGGTCGCGGCGCGCAGCCGGCGCAGCGCCAACGGCAACCCCTTCGCGCAGCTCCGGGGCTCGCCGGACGCCGACGCGCTGCTCGCCGACCCCTACCTCGTCGCGCCGCTCCGCCGCCACGACTGCCCGCCCATCTCGGACGGCGCCTGCGCCATGGTCCTCGCCGCGGGCGACCGCGCCAGGAAGGTGTGCTCTCGCCCGGCCTGGATCCGCGGCATCGATCACCGCATCGAGCCGCACGCGCTCGGCGCGAGGGATCTCACCCGCTCCCCCTCCACCACGCTCGCCGCCGAGCGCGCCGGCGTGACGAAGGTCGCGGCGCCAGGTCGACGTCGCCGAGATCCACGCGCCCTTCACGCACCAGGAGATCATCCTCCGCGAAGCGCTCGGCCTCGGTGCCGGCACCGACGTCAACCCCTCGGGGGGCGCGCTCGCGGCGAACCCCATCATGGTCGCCGGGCTCACGCGCGTCGGCGCGGCGGCGCGGAAGGTGATGGACGGGAGCGCGAAGCCGCGCCGTGGCGCACGCCACGAGCGGGCCCTGCCTCCAGCAGAACCTCGTCTGCTTGCTCGAGGGGGACGCATGAACCGTTGCGCGGTCATCGGTGTCGGGCAGACGAAGCACGCCTCCAAGCGGGACGACGTCTCCCTCGCCGGGCTGGTGCGGGAGGCCGCCGCGCGCGCGCTCGAGGACGCGGGTCTCGGCTGGCGGGACATGGACGCGGTGGTGATCGGCAAGGCCCCCGACATGTTCGAGGGCGTGATGATGCCCGAGCTCTACCTCGCCGACGCGCTCGGCGCCGCGGGCAAGCCTATGCTCCGCGTGCACACGGCGGGCAGCGTCGGCGGCTCCACCGCGATCGTCGCGGCGAGCCTCGTCCGCGCCGGCGTCCACCAGCGCGTGCTCACCGTCGCCTTCGAGAAGCAGTCGGAGAGCGACGCCATGTGGGCGCTCTCGCCGCAAGTACCCGTTCCAGCCCCCGCTCCTCGCGGGCGCCGGCGGCTATTTCTCGCCCCTCGTGCGCGCCTACATCCGCCGGTCGGGCGCCCCGCCGGAGGTGGGCATGCTCGTCGCCGTGAAGGACCGCAAGCACGCGCTCCTGAACCCGTACGCGCACCTCCACATGCAGGACATCTCGCTCGACGCCGTGCGCGCCTCGCCGATGCTCTGGGATCCGATCCGCTACCTGGAGACGTGCCCTTCCTCGGACGGCGCCTGCGCGATGGTCCTCGCGAGCGAGGACGCCGCCCGCCACGCCCCCGGCCCGCCCGCCTGGGTCCACGCCACCGCGGCGCGGAGCGAGCCGACCATGTTCGCCGGCCGCGACCAGGTGAACCCGCAGGCCGGCCGGGACTGCGCCGCCGCGCTCTACCGCCAGGCCGGCATCACCGACCCGCGGCGCGAGATCCACGTCGCCGAGATCTACGTCCCCTTCTCCTGGTTCGAGCCCATGTGGATGGAGAACCTCGGGTTCTCGCCCGTCAACGAGGGGTGGAAGATGACCGTCGACGGCACCACCGCGCTCGGCGGCGCGCTGCCGGTCAACCCCTCGGGCGGCGTGCTCTCGACGAACCCCATCGGCGCCTCCGGCATGCTCCGCTTCGCCGAGGCGGCGCTCCAGGTCCGCGGCCGCGCGGGCGCGCACCAGGTCGAGGGGGCGAAGGTCGCGATGGGGCACGCCTACGGCGGCGGGTCGCAGTTCTTCGCGATGTGGATCGTGGGCAGCGAGCGGCCCTAGCCGCGGGAGGGAGTGGAGACGATGGAGCTGAACCTCGCCGACCTGTTCGAGAGCCTGGCGGACGCGATCCCCGGGCGCACGGCCCTCGCCGGCCACCGCCGCCTCACCTACGGCGAGCTGGAGGCCCGCGCCAACCGCCTCGCCAACGCGCTCGCCGACCGCGGCATCAAGGCCGGCGACCACGTCGGCGCCTACCTCTACAACTGCGCCGAGTTCATCGAGGCCGTCCTCGCCGCGTTCAAGATCCGCGCGGTCCCCATCAACATCAACTACCGCTACGTGGAGGACGAGCTCGTCTTCCTCCTCGAGAACGCCCACTGCAAGGCCCTCGTCTACAGCGCACGACCTCGCCCCGCGCGTGGCCGCCGCGGCCTCCCGTGTCCCCACGCTCGGCCTCTCGATCTCGGTCGGTGGCACCGGCGCCGGCGCCGCAATCGACTACGAGACCTCCTCGCCGCGGGCTCGCCCGAGCGGCGCTTCGGCCCGCGCTCGGGGGACGACCTCTACATCATCTACACGGGCGGGACGACCGGCATGCCGCGCGGCGTGATGTGGCGCCACGAGGACGTGTTCTACGCCGGCCTCCAGGGCGGCAACCCCGGCGGCGAGCCGCTCGGCGGACGCGGCGGAGCTCGCCCCCGCCGTCCTCGCGCGCGAGGGGCCGATGATCATCTTCCCCGCCGCGCCGTTCATCCACGGCACGGCGCAGTGGGCGGCGTGGATCGGGCTTCTTCACCGGCGGCACGGTGGTCATCGCGCCCGGCAAGAGCTACGACGCCGCGCGTCGCCTGCCAGCCTCATCGAGAGCCGAGCAGGTGAACACGCATCGTCCTCGTCGGCGACGCCATGGCGCGCCCGCTCGCCGACGTGCTCGGCGAGCCCGGATCGCGCCGGACATGTCGTCGCTGATGGTCATCTCCTCGTCGGGCGCGATCCTCTCGGACAGCGTGCAGGACGCGCTCCAGGAGAGGCTGCCGCAGCACGATGATCCTCAACAACTTCGGCGCGACCGAGACGGGCCACCAGGGCACCGCGTTCTCGCAGCGGGCGAGCCCACGTTCTACATGGACGAGAGCAACACCGTGCTCGACGACGACCTGCTGCCCCGTCAAGCCCGGCTCGGGCGTCATGGGCAAGCTGGCGCGGCGCGGGCGGCTGCCCGTCGGCTACTACAACGATCCCGAGAAGACGGCGAAGACCTTCCTCACCTCGAAGGCCAGCGCTGGGTCGTCCCCGGCGACTTCGCCACGGTCGAGGAGGACGGGCAGATCACCGTCTTCGGCCGCGGCGCCGTCTGCATCAACAGCGGCGGCGAGAAGATCTTCGTCGAGGAGGTCGAGTCGTGCTCAAGGCGCACGCGGCCGTCGACGACGCGATGGTCGTCGGCGTGCCCGACGAGCGCTGGGGGCAGCGCGTCGCCGCCGTCGTCTCGCCGCGCGCCGGGGCCGACGTCACGCTCGCCGCGGTCGACGCGCACTGCCGCCCCACCTCGCCGGCTACAAGGTGCCGCGCGAGCTCCACGTCGTCGCGAAGCTCGTGCGGCAGCCGAGCGGCAAACCCGACTACCGCTGGGCGCGCGACGATCGCGCTCGGCAAGGACCAGCCCGGCGGCTGAGGCGCGGAGGGACCCATGTTCATCGACTACACGCCCGAGGAGAAGAAGCTCAAGGCCGAGCTGCGCGCCTACTTCACAGGAGCTCGTCACGCCCGAGCTGCTCGACGAGATCTCGGGGAGCGGCGCAGCCGGGCAGCGAGACGGCGGCGGGGCCCGCTCTACACCCAGCGCGCTCCGGACGGATGGGCGCCGACGGCTGGCTCGGCATCGGCTGGCCCGTCGAGGTCGGCGGGCGCGCGCGCCCGGCGATCGAGCAGTACATCTTCTTCGACGAGGTCCAGCGCGCCGGCTTCCCCATCCCCTTCCTCACGCTGTGCACCGTCGGCCCGACGCTGATGAAGTACGGCACCGAGGAGCAGCGGGCGAAGATGCTCCCCGCCATCCTCCGCGGCGAGCTGCACTTCGCCATCGGCTACTCCGAGCCCGAGGCCGGCACCGACCTCGCCTCGCTCAAGACGCGCGCCGTGCGCGACGGCGACGACTACGTGATCCACGGGCAGAAGGTCTTCACCAGCCTCGCCGAGTACGCCGACTACATCTGGCTGGCCGTCCGCACCGACCCCGACGCGCCCAAGCACAAGGGCATCTCCATCCTCATGGTGGACACCAGGCTGCCGGGCTTCTCGCTCACCCCCATCCACACGCTGGGCGGCAACCGCACCAACGCCACCTACTACGACGGCGTCCGCGTCCCCGTCTCGATGCGCGTCGGCCGCGAGAACGAGGGGTGGAAGCTCATCACCACGCAGCTCAACCACGAGCGCGTCGCGCTGATGTCGCCGGGCCCGGTCGACCCGCTTCGTCGAGGAGACCACCGCCTGGGCCCGCGAGGCGCGGCGGCCCGACGGCCGCGCGCGTGATCGACGAGCCCTGGGTGCAGCTCAACCTGGCGCGCGCGCGCGCGCACGGTCGAGGTGCTCGAGCTGATGACCTGGCGGCAGGCGTGGAACATCGATCAGGGCGTGCTCGACCCGGCCGAGTCCTCCACCGTCAAGGTGTTCGGGAGCGAGTCGTTCGTGCACATCGTACCAGCTCCTCCTCGAGGTGCTCGGGCAGGCCGGGCTACCTCAAGAAGGGCTCGCCCGGCGCGCTGCTGCGCGGCCGGCTCGAGATGTATTACCGCACCACGCTCGTCCTCACCTTCGGCGGCGGGGTCAACGAGGTGCAGCGCGACATCATCGCCATGGCGGGGCTCCGGATGCCCCGCGCGCGCCCGCTGAGAGGAGAGGCCATGGACTTCTCGTTCACCGAAGCACAGACGGCCGTCGCCGACCTCGCGAAGAAGATCTTCGCCGAGCGCGTCACGCCCGCGTCGCTCAAGGCGGTCGAGGCCGAGCCCGACTGGTTCTTACCGCAAGCTGTGGGCCGATCTCGCGGCGGCCGGCCTGCTCGGCGACGGCCATCCCGGAGGAGCAGGGCGGCAGCGGCCACGGCCTCGCTCGAGCTCTGCGCGCTGCTCGTCGAGGCGGGCGCCGCCGTCGCGCCCATCCCCCTCTGGCCGACGCTCGTGCTCGGCGCGCTGCCGATCGCCGCGCTCGGCACGCCCGAGCAGAAGCAGCGCCTCCTGCCCGGCGTCGCCGTCGGGCGACGTCATCCTCACGGCCGCGCTCTCCGAGGAGCGCGCCACCGATCCCCTGCGGCCCGAGACCCTCGCCGCGCGCACCGGCGACCGGCTGGTCGCTCTCAGGGCGTGAAGATCTACGTCCCCGCCGCGCACCTCGCCGCGCGCATCCTCGTGCCCGCGCGCACGCGCGGACGGCGCCGTCGGCGTCTTCCTCGTGACCCCGGCGCCTCCGGCGTCTCCTGGAGCGCACCGTCGCCACCACCGGCGAGCCGCAGTTCCGCGTCACCTTCTCGGGCGCGATCGGTCGAGCCCGCCGACGTCCTCGTCCCGCCTCCCATCCTGGGGGACGCCCGGGAGCGTCCCCCGACGGCGGACGGCGCCGCGCTCGCCTGGATCGTCGAGCGCGCCACCGTCGCCCTCTGCGCGCATCGAGCTCGGCGTCGCGGAGCGCGCCCTCCGCACCACCGCCTCCTACACCGCCTCGCGCAAGCAGTTCGACCGCCCCATCGCCACCTTCCAGGCCGTCACCCAGCGCATCGCCGACGCCTACATCGACGTGGAGGCGATCCGCCTGCCTGATGTGGAGGGCCGCCTTCCGCCTCGAGTCCGGCCTGCCCGCCGCCGAGGCGGTCTCCACCGCCAAGCTCTGGGCGGCGGAGGGCGGCCACCGCGTCGTCTACGCCGCGCAGCACCTGCACGGCGGCATCGGCTTCGACCGCGACTACCCGATCCACCGCCACTACCTCTGGTCGAAGCAGATCGAGCTGACCCTCGGATCCGCATCCATCCACCTGGCGCGCCTCGGCGCGGCGCTCGCGCAGGGCACGGGGGAAGCATGAGCGACGAGGTCGACTACATCGTGGTGGGCGCCGGCTCCTCGGGCGGCATCGTCGCCGCCCGGCTCTCGCGAGGACCCGGGCTGCCGCGTCCTGCTCCTCGAAGCGGGCGGCAGCGACCGCACGCGCCTCTGCACGGTGCCGGGGATGGTGTCCGTCATCCACACGACGCCCCAGGTGAAGAAGAAGTTCGACTGGGGCTTCTACACGGCCCCGCAGCAGAACGGCGCGGGCCGCCGCATCCCGTACGTGCGCGGCAAGGTCCTCGGCGGCTCCAGCTCCATCAACGGGATGGTGTACGTCCGCGGGAACCGGAAGAACTACGACGACTGGGCGGCGGACGGCTGCCCCGGCTGGGGCTACGCCGACGCCGTGCGCTGCTACAAGCGCCTGGAGGACTGGGAGCGCGGCGCCGACGATCACCGCGGCGCGGGCGGCCCCATCGCCGTCACCGCCTCGAAGGACCTCGTCCCCGCGACGGAGGCCCTCATCCACGCCATCGCCGAGACCTGCGGCGTCCCCGTCCTCGACGACTACAACGGCGCCTCGCAGCTCGGCATCGGGCCCTGCCAGATGAACGCGCGCGGCGGCAAGCGCTACAGCACCTCGGAGGCGTACGTCCACCCGGCGAAGAACCGCCCCAACTTCCGCGTGCAGAGCGGCGCCGTCGTCACGCGCATCGTCTTCGAGGGCACGCGCGCCGTCGGCGTCGAGCTGCTCGAGAAGGGCCAGCGGCGCACGGTCCGCGCCACGCGCGAGGTCATCCTCTCCGCGGGCGTCATCGGCTCCGCCCAAATCCTGATGCTCTCCGGCGTCGGCCCCGCCGCGGACCTCCAGCGCCCTCGGCATCCGCCCCATCGCGGACCTGCCCGTCGGCAAGAACCTGCACGACCACCTCTTCGTCCCCCTCACCTTCCTCGCCCCCGCGGCCGTGCACCGCGGCACGCCCTGGCACTTCTTCGGCGGGATGATCGCCGAGTCGATCAAGGGCGACACGTGGTTCTCCCGCACGGTCTTCGACGCGATGGGCTTCGTCCGGTCGAGCCGCGCCAACGGCGTGCCCGACCTCCAGATCCACTGCCTCCCCTGGTCCTACCCCTCCCCCAACCAGGACAAGCCCGTGCGCCCGACGGTCGACCTCCGCCCCGCGCTCACCGTGCTGCCCACGCTCATCTACCCCAAGAGCCGCGGCGAGGTCCGCCTCACCTCCGCGGACCCGACGGCCGCGCCGCACATCGACCCGTGCTTCCTCGAAGGACCCGGACGACGCGCGCCACCTGCTCGAAGGCGTCAAGCTGGTCCGCGAGATCATGGCGAGCAAGCGCCTCGCCGGCGTCGTGACGGGCGAGCTCCACCCCGGGTCCTCCTTCTCGTCGGACGCCGCCATGGCCGCCGAGCTGCCGAACCGCATCCACACCGTCTACCACCCGGTCGGCACCTGCCGCATGGGCAGCGACGAGCGCGCCGTGGTCGACGCGAAGCTCCGCGTGCGCGGCGTCGAGGGCCTGCGCGTGGCGGACGCCTCGATCATGCCCAGCATCACGGGCGGCAACACCAACGCCCCCTGCATGATGATCGGCGAGCGGTGCGCGGAGATCCTCCGCGAAGGAGGTTCGGCATGAAGACCAAGCTCTGCGAGGAGCTGGGGATGACGCTCCCCCTCTTCGCCTTCACCCGCAGCCCCGAGGTGGTCGTCGCCGTGAGCCGCGCCGGCGGCATGGGCGTCCAGGCCGCCATCGGCTTCTCGCTCGAAGAGCTGCGTCGCTGCCTCGACTACATCGAGGCCAACGTCGGCGGCCGCCCCTACGGCGTCGACGTCGTGATGCCCTCCGGCTTCGTCCAGCCCGACGGCACGGCGGTGAAGGGCGGCGGCGCGATGGCCTCCGCCGCCGACTACCAGAAGGCGCTCCCCCCGAGCACGTCCGCTTCCTCGACGACCTCCTCGCGAAGTACGAGGTCCCGAAGCTCCCCGAGGGCGCGACCGCCGAGGTGGCGATGAACACGTGGACCGACCAGGTGAGCCGCCGCCAGGTCGAGCTCGCCCTCTCGTACCCCATCCGCCTCATCGCCAACGCCCTCGGCCCCCCGCCGCGCGAGGTCATCGCCCAGTGCCACGCGAAGGGGGTGAAGGTGGCCGCCCTCGTCGGCAGCAAGGAGCACGCGAAGAAGCAGGTCGAGCAGGGCGTCGACGTGATCGTGGCCCAGGGCACGGAGGCCGGCGGTCACTGCGGAGAGATCAGCACGATGGTGCTGGTGCCCGAGGTGGTGGACGCGGTCGCGCCCACGCCGGTCGTCGCCGCCGGCGGCATCGGCAACGGCCGCCAGCTCGCCGCCGCGCTCGCGCTCGGCGCGCAGGCCGGCTGGGCCGGCTCGATCTGGCTGGCGACGGTGGAGGGCCAGATCGACGACGCCGTGACCAGGAAGCTCCTGCGCGCGACGTCCTCGGACACGGTGCGCTCGAAGGCCATCAGCGGGAAACCCGCCCGCCAGCTCCGCTCCACGTGGAGCCAGGCCTGGGACGACCCGAAGGGGCCGGGGCCGCTGCCGATGCCGCTGCAGTTCTTGCTGACGGCGGAGGCGGTGGCGCGGATTCACCGGTTCGCGAGGGAGACGGGGCGGGATGATCTGGTGACGTCGCCGGTGGGGCAGATCGTGGGGTCGATGAACGCGCTCCGGCCTGTTGGAGACGTGGTGGCGCAGATCCAGCGGGAGCTGGACGAGACGCGGCGGTACCTCGCGGGGTTGTAACGGAGCACGGGCGGGCTCGTCGGGGCGGAAGCGACAGGCGCCGCGCGGTGCGCTAACCTGCACGGCATGCCCGGTGAAGCAGTAGCCACCCCCTACGTCTCCTACGCCGATTACCTGGCGATGGAGGAGAAGAGCCTCACCAAGCACGAGTGGCTCGACGGTGTGGTCTACGACATGGAGGCCCTGGGCATGTCCGGCGGGACGCCGGACCATGCCGCCCTCGCCATGGCAGTGGGCGGCCTCCTCATGGCGCAGCTCCGCGGCAAGCCGTGCCGCGTCTTCTCCTCGGACCTCCGGGTCCGCATCGCCGCAACACAGCTTTCGACGTACCCCGACATCTCGGTCGTCTGCCGCAAGCTCGAGACCGCCGACGACGATCCACACGCGGCCACCAACCCGACGTTGATTGTCGAGGTGCTCTCCGGCTCCTCGGAGGCCTACGATCGCGGCAAGAAATTCGCCCATTACCGGCGCATCCCCTCGCTCCGCGAGTACGTGCTGGTCGCGCAGAACGAGCGGCGGATCGAGGTGTGGCGCAAGAGCGAGGCGGGGCAGTGGACACTCGCGCAGGAGGTCGGCGCCGGCGAGAGCGCCGCGCTCGCGAGCATCGGGTGCACGCTCGCGGTCGACGAGGTGTACGAGGACCCGCTCGCAGCCGGCTGAAGCGCGCCGTGTTCAAGGCGATCTTCTGGGACAACAACGGCGTCCTCGTCGACACCGAGCACCTCTACTTCGAGGCCACCCGCCGGGTGCTCGCGACGGTCGGGGTGGCGCTCACCGAGACGCTCTTCCACGATCTCTTCCTCGTGCAGAACCGAGGCGCCTGGCACCTCGCCGAGGCGCTCGGCATCGCGCCGGACGCCCTGGCGCGCATGCGGGCTGAACGAGACGCCCTCTACGGCGAGCTGCTCCGGCGCGACGGGCTCGTCATCCATGGGGTGGAGGCCGCGCTCTCACAGCTCGAGCGGCGCTTCCGGATGGCCATCGTGACCAGCTCCCACCGTGACCACTTCGAGACCATCCACCGGAGCACCAACCTGCTCCACTTCTTCGACTTCGTGCTGACCCGCGAGCACTACGAGCGCTCTAAGCCGGACCCGGACCCCTATTCGACCGCGCTCGCCCGGACGGGGCTCCACCCGAGCGAGTGCCTGGTGGTCGAGGACTCGGAGCGCGGGCTGCGTGCGGCAAAAGCCGCGGGGCTGGCGTGCTGGGTGATCCCGACGGCGTTGACGCGCGCGGGGGATTTTCGAGCGGCGGATCGCGTGCTGCCGGCGGTGGGGGATGTCGTGGCCGGGCTCGCGGAGCAAGGGGCTCGCGCATGAGGCCCCGCGTGAACTGAGTCGCCGCAGGCCGCAGATTCGCGCTACTGGAATGTCACCTTCCCCGACGCGACCCCGTAGCTCGTCCGCGCCGCCGCATCGACGTTGACGCTGAAGGACCAGGTCGACCCGTCGGGGGCCTGCACCTTCTCGCTGGTGTTGCGCTTCGAGTGGATGTCGAAGCTGCCTGCGCCCGCGCCGAGGGACTGGAGCGCGGCGGCCGGAACGACGCCGGTGCCGGCGCTCACGTCGAAGTCGCAACCGACCTGGGTGGAGCCCGAGTCGAAGTACACGCCGAGCATGTCCGCGCTCGTCGGCGCACCATCGGTGGTCCAGGAGAACGTGAGGTCGGCGGTGCGGCCCTGCGTGGCCACGGCATCTGCGAAGGCACTGCCGGGCGACAGGGTGACGTACGGCGGAGTCTGCGCGAGGAGAGAACCTCCGGCCTGGGTCGTGGTCCCGGGAAAGTGCGCCCACTCCACCGTGATCGATTCGTCCCCCGCGGCCCAGGGGGCTGTGTCGAACCTGGCAGTCGCGTAGTCCCCATCGCTCTCGGGCTCGATCGCCTCGGTGATGGTCGAGGTCACGAAGGTGACCGTGCCAGCGCTGGTCACGTCGCTGCCCTCGACCGACGGCGGCGGGCGCGAGCACGGGTTGATCGTGCAGGCGCCAATCGTGGTGGTCGCGCAGGAGGTCGCGCCGGGGCGGAGGAACTCGGCATCGAGGGTGAACGACGCGCCCGCCGCGCTGCCCGGGGTGGGCACGCTGCTCTTGATCCAGAACTGGGCCGAGCCGAGAGGGTTGGTGCTGGTGTCGGCCAGCTCGGTATTTCCCCCGCAGGCGGCGCAGAGGGGCAGGAGGCAGAGAATGGCCCGGCGAACCATCGGCTGCGAGGTACACCACGCCGACCGACACCGCAAGGAGGGGTGAGTCAGCGCCGGCCGCGGGGATCGCGCCGCTGCGTCCGCGCTGCCTGCGACTTCTTCTCCTCGACTCGCACGCGCGGGATGGTGCCCACGATGTAGTGCATCGCATCAATCAGCTCCGGCGAGAACGGGGACACCGGCCTCGCACGTGGCGGCTCCACCGGCTTCCTCTCCTCCGGCGCCGGCATCGCGACCTCGCGGCGCGCGCGCCGATCGCGGAGATGGCTCTCCGGCGGCCGGTCCCCCGCGTCCGTCAGCTCCCCTGCCTCGTACGCGTCCACCATGGCGAGGATGCGCGCGTGCAGCGCGTCGAGGTCGACGCCCAGGAACTCGCGAATCACCTTCGCCTCTTCGTCCGTCGGCGTCACCTCATCGAGGCTCGTCGGCGAGGCGGCGGAGCTGCTCCTCGGGGTCGAATTTTTCGAAGTCCTTCATCGTCGTCATCGCTCTCGAAACCCATGCGGGCGAGTAGCCCGTTCATTCTCTCACGCACGCGCGACACGCGCTCGGGGGTCCAGCCGAGCGCCGCCGCGACTTCGCCGCGTGTGAAGTCGCCCTTCGCGTCCACGTAGGCCGCAAAAAGCGCCTCGACCTCGGAATCTCTCCCCTGGAGAGCCCGCTCGATGGCGGCGATGAGGCGCCGCCGGTCCATGCCCACACCCCGCTCGGAGGCGGGGTCAGGCGTGTCTTCTCCGTCCGCGATCCGGTCCTCGTGGCGGTGAAGCTGGGCTTCGACCTCGTGGTACGCCACGCTCTTGATCGCACCGAAGAGAAAGCGCTCGATGGACATCTCCGCCGGCCACACGCGTTTGCCCGTGAGGCAGGACAGGATGGCCTTCTGGACGATGTCCTCCGCGTCGGACGCCCGCGGCGCGCAATCCCTCCCGTCGACCCAACCCGCGCGCCGTAGGCGACGCGCTGCGTAGGCAACGAGCCGAGGCATCATCGCTGGGAGGTCCGCGTCGCGGAGCGCCTGGGCGAAGGGTGGATGGGGGTTGGGTGTTTCCATGGTGCCTGCCTCGGGGTGCCTGAATGTGTATGCCGGCCAAAACGGCGGATTGCGGATGGAGGCGGTCGATTTTGGAGGAAAGGGGGGAGGATGTAGGCGGGAGGGGGCTGCGTGTGGGATTGGGGGAGCGGGGATCAAACGGGGAGCATGGCCGTTGGACGAGGGGGCGCGGGATCAGATGCAGCGCGGCGGGAGCAAACGGGGGCGGCGCTCCGCAAGGTTGGGGGCGGCGGGAGCAAATGAGAGGACGGCAGGATCAAACGGGGGCGCGGCGCCGCGAGGTTGCGGGCGGCGGGATCAAACGGAGGCGCCGCGCCGCAAGGTTGCCGACGGCGGGATCAAACGAAGGCGCCGCGCCGCAAGGTTGCGGGCGGCGGGATCAAACAGGGGCGCCCCGCCGCAAGGTTGCGGACGGCGGCATCGAACGAGGGGGCGCCGGGATCAAACAGGGGCGCCCCGCCGCAGGGTTGCGGACGGCAGCGTCGAACGAAGGCGCCTCGGCACGAGGTTGTGGACGGCGGCGTCAAATGAGCGGACGCCGGGATCGAACAGGGGCGCCCCGCCGCAAGGTTGCGGACGGCAGCATCAAACGAAGGCGCCTCGACACGAGGTTGCGGACGGCGGGATCAAACGAAGCGCGGCGCCGTTGGACGAAGGACGGTGGGATCATATGGGGACGCGCTGCCACGAGGTTCAGGACCTCCCGCTTCTCCGTTCCTGGTCAGGTAGAAGAGCGAGGCGCGGCGGTGGCGGATGGCGTGCTCGAGGATCCGCTCGACCGCGTTTCATCGATGGGCGCGGCGGCGACGCGGAGGAAGAGCATCACCGAGCGAGTCCCAGCGGCTGGGCAGGTAGCGCAGTGCGCCGCCGAGACCCGAGCTCGGCTCGACGCGCTTGCTCGTGAAGAGGGTGTTTGACAACCGCGGCGCCCATGGATGACCCTGGCTCTCGCATGCTCTCGCCTGCATTTCAACGCGCCCTCGCCGGGGCACGCGCGGCATGGCCGGAGGTGGACATCCCCGACGACGCCTTCGGGAGCTACGTCGAGGCGCGCGCCGACGGCGCCGACGCGACGTCGCTGGCGTTAGCGGATCTGTACCTCGCGTGCGCGTGCTCCCGGGGCGACGCTCGCGCGCTCGCCGCGTTCGATCACGTGTTCCTCGCTCCCGTCGAGGACATCGTGGGCGGCGTCGGCGGCGCCGCGCACCTCGCGACCGACGTGGCCCAGGCCGTTCGGACCCGGCTGCTCGGCGACGAGTCGGGCCGCCGCCGCATCGAGGACTACCGCGGGACCGGCTCGCTCGCGGGGTGGATCCGCGTCATCGCGCTGCGGCTCGCCGCGAACGCGCGGCGCGGCGAGCGGGCGCGGACGAACGCCGAACAGGTGCCGGAGCATTGCCTCCCCGCGATCGAGGACGCCCTCGTCCGCGCGCGCTACGGCGACCGTTTCAACGACGCTTTCAGGAGGTCATTCAAGGCGCTGTGCGCGGAGGACAGGCTCGCGCTCCGCCTCCACTACGCGGACGGGCTCAGCCTCGACCAGGTTGCTCTGGCGCTCGACTACTCGCGGGCGACGGCGGGACGCCGCCTGCTCGCGGCTCGCACGCTGCTTCGTGAGGAGACGCTCCGCATCCTCGGCGAGGAGCTCCAGGCCACGCGCGACGAGCTCGAGAGCGTCCTCGCCGCGATCATGAGCCACCTCGACGTCTCGTTCGGGGCGCTCGTCACGGCGGCGTGAGCGCCGAGATGGAGCGGGGCTGCCCCGACGAGGAGGTGATCCTCGGGTTCACCGAGCGGACCCTCTCCGGCCCGGCGCGCGACGCTGCCGCCGCGCACTTCGAGGCCTGCGACGACTGCCGTGCGCTGCTCGCGGCGATGGCCATCGCTCCGCGCGACCACTCCGCGCCCGGACGTTACGAGCTCCTGTCGATGCTCGGGGCCGGCGGCATGGGAATCGTGCAGGCCGCGTTCGACCGAGAAGCTCGATCGGAAGGTCGCGCTGAAATTCATCGTGGCCGACGGAAGCGATGACGAGCGGGCGCGCGCGCGCCTCCTCCGCGAGGCCAAGGCGCTGGCCCAGCTGGCGCACCCGAACGTGATCACAGTGCACGACGTCGGTGTGCTCGACGGCGACGTCTTCGTCGCGATGGAGCTCGTCGACGGCGAGAACCTGCGCGAGTGGCTCGCCGCGTCTCCGCGCACGCTCGCGGCGAAGCTCGACGTGCTGCGGCAGGCGGGCGAAGGTCTCGCCGCCGCGCACGACGCTGGCATCGTCCACCGCGATTTCAAGCCCGAGAACGTCCTCGTCGGCCGGGACGGCCGCGCGCGCGTCACGGACTTCGGCCTGGCGCGCCCCATCGACGCGGACGAGCAGCCCGCCCCTCCCGAGGCGCCCCTCGCGCACCCGCCTCCCGTCACGCGCACGGGCGTGCGGGCCGGGACGCCCGCGTACATGGCGCCCGAGCAGCAGGTCGGGCGCGCCGCCGACGCTCGCTCCGATCTCTACAGCTACTGCGTGACCGTCCACGAGGCGTTGACGGGTGCACGACCAGCGGACCGTGGAGCCGCGTCGCGACGGCCGCCGCGGTGGCTCGGCCACGCGCTCGCGCGCGGGCTCTCGGAGCGACCCGAGGACCGCTGGCAGTCGATGCGCGCGCTCCTCGACGCGATCGCGCGCGGGCCTCTCGTCACGCCCGGCCGCATCGGCATGGCACTGGTCGTCGTCGTCGCCGCGCTCGCCGTGGGCGTCGTGCGCACGCGTTACGCGGCGGAGGGCCATCCCCTCTGCGTGCCCGATGCGTCTGCGTTCGCCGGCGTCTGGGACGAGCCTCGGCGCGGGGCGGTCCTCGCGTCCTTCCGCGCCGCGGATCCGGCGAACGCGGAGAGCGCGTTCCGCGTGGTCGACGCGGCGCTCGACCGGATGCGCGAGCGATGGGTCGCGATGCGCGCGGAGAGCTGCGCCGCGACGCGCCTCCGCAGAGAGCAGTCCGAGGCCGTGCTCGACCTCCGCACCGGCTGCCTGGACGTCGAGCGGGGGAAGGCGAGCGCGCTGGTGGACGTGCTCGCCAAGGCCGACCGCGTCGTGGTGGACAACGCCGGAGCCGCCGTCGCGCAGCTCCCGGCCGTCGACGACTGCGCGAACGTGCCCACGCTGTCCGCGGTCGACCCTCCCCCCGCCGACCCGGCGAGGCGCGCCGTGGTCGACGACGGGCAGGCGGCGCTCGCGCGGGCCACGGCGCTCCACACGACCGGCAAGGAGAAGGACGCGCTCGCGGTCGTCGAGCCCGCGATCGCGGCCGTCCGGTCCGCCGGCTACGGGCCGCTCGAGGCGCAGCTCCTCGTGCTGCGCGCCGACGTGCTGTGGGAGCTCGGTCGCCCGGCCGGCGAGCTCGATGCGGCGATGCACGAGGCCGCGCGCACGGCCATCGACGCGCGCGACGACGGCGCCGCGGCCGCCGCATGGATTCTGCTCACCTACAACCATCGCGGAGCCGCGAGCGAGGCGCGCGTGTGGGCCGGCTATGCCGAGGCAGCCATCCGGCGCCTGGGGGGCGACGACTTCCTCGAGGCCGGCCGATGCACGCGCCTCGGCCAGGTCGAGCTCGCGGACGGCAAGCTCGACGCGGCGCGCGCGCTCTTCCAGAAGGCCCTGCCCCTGTTCGAGCGCACCCGAGGTCCCGGCTACTACCGCATCGGATACCATCCTCGACGGCCTCGCCGAGATCGCGCTGGCAGAGCAGCACTTCGACGAGGCAGCCCGCTACCGTCGCCTGGGTCGCGAGCTGCGCGAGCGCGCGGTCGGTCGCGACAACGTCGCCACCGTGTCCTCACGGTTCAACGAGCTCGAGGATCTGCTCAGGCTCGGCAAGCTCGACGCGGCGGCCGCGGCCCTCGCCGAGCTCGACGCCACGTTCACGCGCACCGGGGAACCCGACGTGAGCTACCTGCAGATGGAGCACGCGAGGTTCGACCGCGCGCGCGGCGATTTCGCGCGCGCGCTGGCGGCCGACCAGATCGCGCTGCGGGTCTGGGAGCCCCTCGTGGCCGCCAACGACGCCGGGCTTCGAGCGCCGCTCCTCGGCTTGGGCCTCGACTTCCTGGGCCTGGGGCGTCCGGCGGACGCGATCGCCCCGCTCGAGAGGGCCGCGAGCTTCGCCGACGGCATCCCTCCTGCGGATCGGAGCGAGATCCTCTTCGCGCTCGCCCGTGCGCTCGACGGCGCGCGACGGGACCGCGCGCGCTGCCTCTCGCTCGCCCGGCAAGCCGCCGACCTCCTGGGTCCGCTGGCCGATCGCTACGGGGGCGATTATGTGCGCACCCGCGACGCGATCGTCCGCTGGGTGCGCGAGCTCCACTGACCGGGGACGACGCCCCCCGGCCGGCTCGCGAGAAAAATTTGAGCCTCTCGTCGCCGGCGCGTGTCTTCGCGGGTGGAGGGCATCCATGCCTCGTCTTCGATCTTGCGTGAGCCGCCTGCTGTTCCTCGCCGTGTTCCTGCTCGTGTCCTCGGTGTCGGCCCTCGCCGGCGCGACGGACTACAACTACGAACCGCCGGCGTCGGGGACGACGACGCGCTTCTGGAGCGACCCGACGCAGTGGTCCCCCCAGGGTGTCCCTGGACCGGGCGACACGGCCACGGTCGACCTCCAGATGTACAGCTATGGCCTCGAGGTCGACGGGGCCACCGTGCTGGGGCTCACGCTCAACGGCAGCCTGACCACCAGCGAGCTCGTGGGCAGCGGCGTGACGATCCAGGCGGGCGGCAACTTCGATTGGAAGGGCGGCGGGACCTCGGCGAACATCACGCTCCTGCCAGGGGCCACGGGGACATTCGAGGGCAGCACCCACCGGCTCGACGGCGCGACGTTCACGAACGGGGGCGGCATCACCTGGACGGGCGGCCTCCTCCTGGGAGACCAGGGCGCGGTCTTCCAGAACAACGGGGCGCTCTCGATCAAGGCGGGCAGCACGACCGGGTTCGCCTCCCAGGTCGACTCGTGCGACTTCTACAACGCCGGGACGCTCAACGTGACGGGCTCCGGCACCGTGAACGGAGGCGGGCCCGAGAGCCCGGTGTGGGGTTTCCACAACAGCGGCACCGTGAGCCTCGGCGCGGGGACGACGCTCGAGTGGCAGAACGCGCTCGACACGCAGCACTCGCTCGACGCTGGCGGGCAGATCACCGGCATGGGGACCCTCCTCTTCGACGAGCCGGACATCACGCAGAACTACGCGGTGCTGACGCTCAACGGTACGACCGCCGTGGCGGCAGGCGCCACGCTGTCGTTCTCGACCGGCGCGCAGGTCAACGCCGGCGACGCCGGCGCCACAATCCAGGGGCCGGGAAGGCTCCTCTGGACGGGGGGCCAGCTCATCGCGTCCTCGCCGAGCGGCACCGACGACATGCAGCCCTCGCTCACCTGGGCTTCGAACCTCGTCGTGCACCTGACCGGCAGCGCGGTGAAGGATCTGGCGGGCGCGTACGTCATCAGCTCTGCGCCGGTCACGTGGGACGCGGGCCCGCTCGGCATGGACGGGCACGGGTACTTCACGAACAACGGCACCTTCACGGCCGCGGGGGACCTGGGCACCAACCCGACCACGCCCGGAGTCGCCTCGACCTTCGAGAACCATGGCACGCTCGTCAAGTCCAGCGGGACGGGGACGCTCACGGTCAACAGCGTCACCGTCCTCAACTACGGGACGATCGACGGCGCCAGCGGCACCATCTCGCTCTTCACGACGAGCGGCAGCGCCGACGTGCTCGAAGCCGGCTCGACGCTGAAGGGCTCGATCGTGAGCACCTGCGAGGTGTCGCTCTCGGGGACCTCGACGGTCGCGGCCGGGTCCACGTTCGAGCTCGGGAACGACGGCATGGGGGACCAGGCCATCCTCGACGGCAGCGGAACCCTCGGCGGCCCCGGGACCGTCGAGATCGATGGCGCGTCCATCGTCGCCAGCAGCGGCGGTGCAATCACGTTTGCATCGGGCGGCCAGGTGGCGCTCGCCGCGAACAGCGTGACCACGACGTTCTCCGTCGACGACCCGCCGTCGGCAATCACGTTCGCCGGGACCACGTCATCGACCGGCGGCGACCTCGAGATTTGGGACGGGACCGTCGTCAGCAGCGGCGCGTGGACGACCACGGCGGCCGCGACGCTCACGAACAACGGGGGCGGCTCCCTCTTCTCGAACACGGGGACGTTCACCGCGAACCCGGGGGCATCGGCGACGCTGGCGCTGCTCGCGCCGTTCACCAGCGCGGGGGCGATGGTGTTCGCGAGCGGCACCACCGAGTTCGGCGACAGCGGTTACGTGCAGACCGTGGGGACGACGATGCTGGTCGGCGGCGACGTGATGACGCAGGACGTCACCTACAGCACCGTCGACATCCAGGGCGGCACGCTCGGCGGCGCGGGCACGATCGACGGGTTCGTCACGTGCGAGGGCACCATCGCGCCGGGCACGTCGTCGAAGGCCGGCACGCTCACCATCACGCAGACGTACGTCCAGAGCTCGACGGGCACCTTCGCGGTGAGCCTCGGCGGCACGCAGGCGGGCTCCGAGTTCGACGTCCTCGCCGTCGGCGGCGACGTCACCCTCGACGGTAGCCTCACCGTCGCGCTGCTCGGCGGGTACGAGCCGGCGGTCGGGGACACGTACAGAGTCCTCGCCTCCGGTGGCGCGGATCCCAACGCCGGCATGTTCGCGACCGTGAACGTGCCCGCCGGCGTGATGCTCACCACGACCTACAATCCGAACGACGTCAAGCTCGGCATCACGGACGTGTCGATGCCCGACGCAGGCGCGCCGGACGCCGGGACGACGGCCGGCTCGGGCGGCACGAGCACGGCCGGCTCGGGCGGCACGAGCACGGCCGGCACCGGCGGCGCAACGAGCGGCGGGGACCCGGACGCGGGCGGCGGTGGGGGAAACAGCTCGTCGTCGAGCGGCTCGTGCGCCGTCGGATCGCTCGCGAGCTCGGGCGACGCCGGATGGCTGCTCGTTGCGTGCGCAGGGGTGCTCGGCGCGGCCGCCGCGCGGCGCCGGCGCTCCCGGGCGCCGTGCCTGCCGCCCCGTTGAAGCTCGTGTCCTGCAGAACGAGTCGTCGGGCCTGCCCTCGTCGCGGGCACGTCGGGGCACGGATGAACAAAATGAAAATTCGACATCCGACCACCCGCAGACCCCCCCTCGAGGCCGGCATACACGGTCAGGAGCGGGCGAACGCGGGACGCGCCGACTGGGCGGCGCGGACCTGGGCGCCGGCTCCGGCACCGTGGCGGGACGAGGCCGCGGGAGCGTTCGCGCTCCCTGGCCCCATGCCGCCGGGGACTGCTCCCCGGGCGCCGCAGCGCCCAAGAGCCGAGGAGAAAGGAGAGAACGACCATGAGCAACACGAAGAATCGACCGAGCAGTCGCGACAATCAAGAAGTCGATGGGCACCGACGCCCTCAAGGTGTCGGTGACGCACAGCCTCGCCCAGGCCATGCAGCAGAGCCCGGACTGGGCCAGCGCGACCGACGTCCAGAACGCCGTGAAGACGTGGGGAAAGGACGCGGACTCCATCGACGCCAACGCCAAGGTGATCGCCAACCTTCGCGCCCAGCTCAAGGCCGCCGAGGCTCAGCAAGAGGGGCTCCGGCGGGATTGGCAGGCGTCGAAGAAGCAGGTGCTCAGCACCGTCACCGTGTACTGCGGGGGCTCCGCGGACAAGGTGAAGGGGTTCAACCTCGACGTCGTGACGCGCGCCCGCCTGGGCGCGCTGCCGACGCCGGCGAACCTCGCCGTCAACCCGGGCAAGCTCCCGGGTGAGGTGGTGTCGACGTGGGACAAGGGTCTCGCCGCGCATGGGTTCCTCGTGCAACACGCGACGGATCCCACCAACGCGGCGACGATCTCGATGCCCACCGCGTGCACCAAGGCGCGGTTCACGCTCGACGGCATGCCGTCGAGCGCGAACGTGAGCATCCGCGTCGCGGCCATCAATCCTGCGTCGCCCACGGGGCAGACCCCGTGGAGCGCGTGGGTCGTGGGCAACGCGCGCTGACGGCGCACGCACAAGAGGGTGAGGCGCGGATCCCCTGCAAGCACCCGCGCAGAGCGTACGCGACGAGCGCGCACAGGCCCCCGCTCCGGAGACCTCGATCCGGAGCGGGGGTTTTTCTTTCTTGGCCGCCGTGGTACCCGTCGGCGCGTGTCGTTCCGGTTCCGGCGCAGCGCCGAACGAGGCGAGGGTCTCGCGACCGCGCTCGGGGGCGACGTCCTGTGGCCCTTCGCGATCTTCCTCGCGGCGCTCTGGAACATCTGCCGCGAGATCGGCACCTCCCCCCGGGTGTGGGAGGACACGCTCATCGAGAACCTCGCCGTCCGCGACTGCGTGACGTTCGACCGGTGCAACGCGGTCGGCGTCGGGTCGACGTTCGGCATCTTCCACAGCGCGGGCTACCTCCACTGGCGCGCGCTGCTCGACGCGATCGGCCTCCACGCCGACGGCACGTTCCGCACCATCGTGGTGATCAACGCGCTGGGCGTGGCGCTCACCGCCGTCGCCGCGCGGCGCCTCGGCGGCCGCATCGAGGCCGCCATCGCCGCCTTGGTGATGGCCGCCTGCATCGGCGTCCCCACCCAGCTCGACGTCATCACCGACCTCGCGCCCATGCCGTTCCTGGGCGCGGTGTTCCTCCTGCTCGCGGTCTCCTCTCTCGAGCGCCCCAACCTCGACGTCACGGCCCTCCTGGCGCTCGTGGGCGGCGTCACGGTCAACTTCTACGCCACGGGCGCCCTCCTCGGCGTCTCGGCGGTCTGGGTCGCCCTCCTCCAGCCGAAGCGCCGATGGGCGCACGCCCTCGTCGCCGCGGTGGTCTTCGCGGGCTCCGCCTTCGCGCTCTCGCCTCCCACGTGGATCGCCGACCTCCACATGGTCGGGTCGATGCACCGGATGGGCAACGCCCACGCGGTGATCCACCACCCCTTCTTCGGCACGTCGATGGCGCTGCTCGCGGCGCTGGCGGTGGCCGTCTGGCTCACCGCCGCCCTCGTGCGCTCCCCGCTACGCCGCGCGCTCGCCGTGCCCGCGGCGATCGTCCTCCCGCTCTTCGTGCCCTTCGCCCTCGGCGCGTGGAGCGGCCACATCGACCCGCAGTACAAGTACTTCTCCCACATCATCGGAGCCGTCGCGGTGACCCTCGCGCTCGGGTGTACCGCGCTCCTTCGCCGCCATGGCGGCGTGGTGGCCCGGCGAGCGATCCTCGCCTACCGCGCGAGGATCGGCGGGGTCGCCGCCTGGCCCTTCATCGATCTCGCCATCCTCGCCGCCGGCGTGCTCTGGGCCGTGCGGGCGACCAGCGCGCACGAGATCTTCGGGCACGGCGTGCGCCCCATCATCGCCGTCTGCGTCGCCCTCGTCCTCGTCCGCCTTTCGGGGGCCGCCGTCCTCGCCACCCTTCGCCCGCTCCTGGCCGATGTCAGCCTCGAAGCGCTCGCGCCCTACGCCGCCGCGCTCGCGATCGCCGTGAGCCTCGTCTCCGCCAACGGGTCCGACCGGGGCCAGTCCTTGAAATTCGACGATCTCCAGGCCGTGGTGCAGGCGCTCGGGCGCGATCGACACTGGTCCCTCGCCGACGCCTCCGCCGACCTCAAGACACCCGACGACATCGCCCGTCGCGCGCTCCTCCACTGGGCGAAGGGGTGGCCCACGACGGGATCCCTCGGGATCTCGCAGAGGGCCTGGCTCGTCAAGGCCTCGCCGAACGACGTGCCCGACCCGGCGCCCGAGGGCCTGCTGACCGTCGCCTCGAACAAGGCCGGCGCCACGCTGGTCGCGCTCGGGTGCTCGTGGATCGACTGGCGATCGTTTCGCGCGTGTACGCGGCGGCAGGGGCAGGCGGAGGAGACCTGCACCGAGACGGGCCTCCCGGTCTACGCCGACGGTGAGATGGACTACGACGTCGGCGTGCCCGGCCTCCCGAAGCCGGAGCTCGACGGCGTCGCGCGACAGGCCCTGACGCTCCACCTCCCGCTCCACCCCACCGCCGAGTGCCCCGACGTGAAGGTCGTCATGGTGCGTATCCCGCGGGTCTGCCCGGGGCGCGTCGTCGGGGTCGACGGCGCGACTTCGGGGATCGAAGACGACGGGCGCCGGGTCGAGCTGCACTACAATCCTTCGGCGCCGGATCGGGCGCCGCGCGAGCTGGCCGTCGAATGGGACGTCGGCAGCCCCTCGTGCTGGAACGAGTACCGCGGGTACCCGCCGTTCTTCCTCGAAGGCAATCCGAAGACCGTGGAGCTCGTCCGCCGCACCCTGACCGCCGGGTCGACCACACAAGCGCTGTCGAGGTCGCAGTGAGGCGTCGCGCAGCCGCCGCCGTCGGGCTCGCGCTCGCCGTGATCGTCGGCGCGGCCCACGCGGAGCCGCCGCCGGGCACCACGCCGCCGGCCGCTCCGCCGCCCGCGAAGACCATCCCGGCCTCTCGGGCGTTCCTGATCGCCGACGTGGAGGTGGTGGTGATCATCGCCGCGATCGTCGCCGGTCTGGCCCTCACCGAGCGACGCACGCGACCTTCACGCGCGCCGGCGCAGACGCCGGCGGATCCGCCCGCGGGTCAGCCCGAGGCCCCGCCCGACGGCGACCGGAAGCGCCCCGCCCTGTAGGCGAGCCCCACGCGCACGGCGCCCAGGGCGCCGCGGAGGAAGTCCGAGGGGATGACCTTGGAGCTGCCGGACCGGCGCTCGACGTAGACGGTGGGTCGCTCCACGACGCGGAGCCCGTGCGAGAGCCAGATGGCCATCATCTCGATGAGGTACGTGGGCGTGTCGTAGGTGGGCTCGAAGCGCAGGAGCAGCCGCGCGGCCTCGCGCCGGTAGAGCCGGAAGCTGTTGCTGTAGTCCCGGATGCTCCACCCCATGAGGGCCCGCAGCACGAGGTTGTACCCGCGGCTCCCGGCCCGCCGCGCGAACGGCCGCCCCGTCACGACGGCGCCGGGCACGTACTTGGAGGCGATCACCACGTCGGCGCCCGAGGACTCCGCGAGCGCGACGCCGAGGGCCACCTCCACGGGGCGGTGCGCGCCGTCCGCGTCGACGTCGGTGAAGTACGCGTGCGACGTGTGCTCGAGCAGCCAGGCCACGCCCGCGCGGGTCGCCGCGCCGCGGCGGCAGCCGGGGCCGGACTTCGTGCGCTGGAGGAGGACGATGCGGGGGTCCTCGCGGCCGCGCGCGCGCACGAGATCCACGGTGCCGTCGGTGCTGCCGTCGTCGACGACGCAGACGGTGTAGCGCCCGTGGCCGAGCGCTCGCTCGACGTCGTCGAGGAGGATGGCGAGCGCGTCCCGCTCGTTGAGGACGGGGACGCAGAGCCCGACGTCGAGCGGGGAATTGGGGGGGGCGTCCTCGACGGCGCTCATGCGGCGCCGGGCGAACGGAGCGGGCGCCCGCGCCCGATCGGGACGAGCTCGACCCCCGCGGGGACCGAGACGAAGCGCCAGGGGTCGAGGACCACGGAGCCGGGCTCGTACGGCCATCGCTGGAGCTCGGCGTGCCGCGTGCCGATGAAGTAGCAGAAGGGCTGGCCCTGCGGCGGAGGCACACCCGCGTCGACGTGCGGATCCCACGCGGTGACGGGGAGCCCGCGCTCCCGGAGGATCGACTCGAGCAGCAACGCAGGGCTGCCGGTGACGAGATCGGACTCGGACTTGAACGACCGCCCGAGGAGCACGACGGGGCGCCCGGCGCGGTGCGCCTCGACGAGGTCGGCCAGCCACTCGGTCTGGCGCTCGCGCTGCTCCATCACGTGGTGGAACCAGTCGTACGAGAGGCCGAGCCGCCTTCCCAGGTCGCTCAGCGCGATGTTGTCCCTCGGGTGGCAACCGCCGCCGTCGCCCATGCCCGCGCCGAGGTACCGGCCGGAGATGAGCCGCTCCTGCGCGCTCTTCAGCACGCCGAGCACGACGTCCACGTCGGCGCCCGGGATGTTGTGGCAGAATCTCCATCGCCGTGTTGGCGAAGGCGATCTTGGTCGAGATGAACGTGTTGTAGAGCACCTTGACGATCTCGGCGTCCTCGATGCTCAGGCGGTGGATCGGCGCGGCGTGGATCGTGCGATAGAACGCCTCGGCCCAGGACGCCGCGCGCTCGTCGTCCGCCCCGAGGATGACGAACTCCGGCTTGAGGAAGTCGTCGATGGCGGTGCCCATCGCAATCAGGAACGGGTTGTAGGCGAGCCGCGCGTTGGGGCCGAAGAGGGGCATCACCTCCCTGCGGATGGTGCCCGGCAGCACCGTCGAGACGATGAGCACGAGGCGCGGCTCGCCGACGGACTCGATGACGCCGGCGAGGTGGCGGGCGCCCGCGCAGAGGGCGCGGTAATCGAAGTCGCGCGTCTCGGCCGGGATCCGCGTGATCCCCTCGAAGCGGGGCTCGTGCGGCGTCTGGATGGTGACGAAGATGACCTCCGACCTCCGGACCATCTCCTCCATCGAGGTCACCTCGATGCGCGTCTCGGCGAGCAGCTCCGCGGCGCCGGCCTCACGGAACGCGATCCGGCGCGTGCGCACCGCCTCGCGCGGCCCCTCGGCGGGGTCGTGCGCGACGACGTTGTGCCCCTTGGCCTCAATCGCGAGCGCCACCGGCAGCCCCAGCTTGCCCAACCCAGCGAACCCGATTTGCACCCGCGGCGTCTCCAATCTCTCCGTCTCTGGGACGTAGAATGGAACTTCCGCCTCTGTCAACCCCCGCCGCGCACGTGTCGGGCGGTGAGGGCCATCCCCTCCTCGGCGGTGTAGAGGGGCGCATATCCGAAGTCCGCCTCCGCCCGGCGGTGCGAGAAGTAGAACGTCGCCCGCCCGAGGGCGACGCTGGCCGGCCGTAGCTTCCGCAGCTCGCCGAGGTAGCGATCCGCGCCGCCGCCCGAGGCACGGACGGCCGTCTGCGCCGCGCGGGCGAGCGTCGAAGGCACGGCCGGCGGGAGCAGGAAGAAGCGCCGGCCGAAGCAGGCCGCGAACTTCACGTTGAAGTCGAAGTAGGTGTCGCTCCCGGTCGAGGGCGGGTAGTTCGTGACGAAGTACGCCTGCCCGCACACCGGCGCGCCGGGGACGAGCCGCGCCTCGAGGAGCAGGAACGCGTGCGCGACGTTCTCGACGTAGATGTGGTCGACCACGTTGGTCCGGGTCCCGATCCCCGGCGCCCCCGCGGCGATGGCGGCGGTGATGAGCTGGTCGCGCGGGCCGTACATGCCGCCTGGGCGGAGCGCCGCCGTCGAGAGCCCGCCGCGGCCGTCGGCGGCGAGCACGGCCCGCTCGGCGAGCCCCTTGGTGCTGATGTAGTGGCAGAGGAACGGCGCCGTCGCGAGCGGGGCGCGCTCGTCCGCGAGCGCGAGCGGGCGCTGCTCGACGTCGCGCGGGACCACGACCGAGGTGGACGAGGTGGCCACGAGCTGCCGGACGCCCGCCGACACGCACGCGGCCACGACGTTCTCGGTGCCGGTGACGTTCACGGCGTGGATGGCGTCGCGCTCGAAGGGGAGGTCGGACCAGTAGTTGACGCTGGCCGCCGTGTGGAAGACCACGTCGACGCCCTCGCACGCGGCCTCGATGGCCTGGCGCGCGCGGAGATCACCCCGGTGGAAGGTGATCACCCCGCGCCGCACCTCGTCGTCGAAGAGCGGCGAGGGCGCGAGGTCGAAGATGCGCACCCGGTCCTCGCCTCGGGCCAGGAGCGCCTCCACCAGGTGACTCCCCAGCATCCCGTGCCCGCCGGTGACCAGGTAGGTCTTGCCCGTCCTCGACGTGGCGACCCGCGAAGGCCGGTGCCGCGTGATGGGCGGCGCCGCGAGGCTCCGCCTCGCCCGAGCGAGAATGTCCGCGATCTTCGCCATGCGGCCGACCATAGAGGGGAGCCCGCGCGAGGTCGAGCATCCAGGCGGATCTGCGTGGTAGGGTCGCCCCCATCATGACGAAGGTGTTGACGGACGATCAGCGCGAGCGGTGGGAGCGTGACGGGTTCCTCGTGCTGCCGGCGTTCGCGACGCCCGAGGCGTGCGACGCGCTCGTCGCGCGGGCGCGGGCGCTGGTCGACGCCTTCGAGCCGGGCGAGGTGGCCTCGATCTTCTCCACGACCAATCAGGCCCTCACCACCGACGCCTACTTCCTCTCGTCTGGCGGCGCGATCCGCTTCTTCTTCGAGCCGGGGGCCTTCGACTCCGGGGGGCGGCTCCGGCAGCCCAAGGCGCTCTCGATCAACAAGATCGGGCACGCCCTCCACAATCTCGACCCCACCTTCGACGCCTTCTCCCGCGCGCCCGCCGTGCGGGCGCTCTCGCGGGAGCTGGGCTTCGTCGACCCGCGGCTGCTCCAGTCGATGTACATCTTCAAGCAGCCGCACATCGGCGGCGAGGTGGTCTGCCACCAGGACTCCACCTTCCTCTACACGGGCCCTCCGAGCGTGGTGGGCTTCTGGTTCGCGCTCGAGGACGCCACCGTCGAGAACGGCGCCATGTGGGCGCTGCCGGGCGGCCACCGCGCCGGCGTCAAGGCGCGCTTCGTCCGCGTCGGCGACGACCGCGTGCACACCCACGTCGTCGACCCCACGCCCTTCCCCCCGTTCGGCCGCGAGAACGGGTACGTGCCGCTCGAGGCCGCGAAAGGGACGCTCGTCCTCCTCCACGGCGCCCTCCCCCACCTGAGCGGCGCCAACACCTCCGACCGATCACGGCACGCTTACGCCGTCCACATCGTCGAGGGGACCGCGGCCTATCCGGCGGACAACTGGCTCCAGCGTGATCCGCGCATGCCGGCGCGAGGCTGGGAGTAGGGGCCGGAAGGGGCTGCCGGCGCCGCTCCATCTCAGACGCTCGGGGGCTTGGTCCTCGACGAGGCGCTCGCGAGGGTCCTTTGGGCCGTGCGGACGGCCTCATAACCGGACGAGGGCCACCTCTCGACGGGGAGGTGGCGAAATAATCCTTCGAATCCCCTCGGGCGCCGTCGTGAGGAAGGCTTCCAGGTTCCGCGCACGACGACGCCTCCGGCAGCGTCCCTCCGGGGTTACGGCGCCATCCCCTGCGAACCACATGGAACTCGGACGCTGTGCCGGGAGGCCGCCCGCCAACGGGTTCCGAGCCTGTGCAGGCTACGCGGGAAGGGAAGTCCAGACATGCTGAAGTTGCTCTGCTTTGCGACGGCGGGGTGGCTCTCGCTGATGGGGACCGCCCATGCGAGTGACGAGGGCTCCGGAGCAGCCGCCGCGAACCCTTCGCATGGGAGCGACGCGCTGGTCGACAAGGGGGAGTGGCGCTTCGAGGGCTGCATCCCTCCCGGCTTCGAGTTCGGAGATATTACGACTGATCTCATTCTCCGTCCCGGAGTCGAGTACCTCGACGTGCAGCTGAGCATCGCGCTGTGCTCAGGTGAGTGTTGCCAGAAGGGGTTCCGGTTCCACCTCTTTTGCAAGAGCGAAGACGGGGCCTTCAGCGAGCTCGCTTCGCCCTGGTACAGGAACTGGGCCACCGACGGCATGATCACCCGGACCTATGAGTGGGCCGCCCCCGGGCTCGACCGGTGCGAGCGCATCGACCAGATGACGGTCGACTGGAAGTGCGGCTGGGATGGCACGCTCGAGTGTCTCGGCGAGCCTTCTGATCCGTGCGCAGCTTCGTGAGGTGGAGCCGTCGAGCCCTGATCCCCCGCCGGCGTCCCTTGCAAGCTCGCCACACGCTCGCGTGACGTGCCACGCCGGACCATCATCGCCTGATCCTCCACGAACGTCGGCCGCTCTGGGCCAATCCCATGCCGCCGCTGCCCTGCGGCGTGCGCGCCGCGGTGTGCTCACAAACGGACTTATTCGTGGTCCACGAGCTCCGTCGCAAGGGTTACGACGTCGCCCCCGACGAACCAGATCGCACTTGGACACGGTGCTCGGGGGCCAACCATCGATGGTTGGAGCGTCCGCGCACCCTCCACCCGAAGGGGACTTCCGACATGTTGAAGAAGACGTTCTGCTTGGCAACGATGGCGTGCCTCTCGATGATGGGGACCGCGTACGCAGGCGACGAGGGCGCTGGAGCCGCCAACGTGAGCCCTACGCCCGACGCGAGCCCCGCGCCCGCGGGAGACGTGGTGCTCGACAAGGGCCAGCTGCCCGTCGGCGGGTCCATCCCCGACGGCTTCCGGTTTGCCGATGACGCTACTTTTTACCGGCTCTCGGCAACTGTCGAGCACCTCGAGGTGCCGCTGAGCATCGATGCGTGCGACGGCTTCTGCTGCCAGAAGGGCTTCCGGTTCCACCTCCTGTGCAGTGTAGGCGGGGGCCAGTTCGACCTCGTTTCACCCTGGTACAGGAACTGGGCCACCACTGGCACCACGCTCCGGACCTACGAATGGTACGACCCTCAGCTCGACCAGTGCCCCGAGATCGACTCGATCACCATCGAGTCGAAGTGCGGCTGGGAAGGCACGCTCACGTGCGTCGGCGAACCCGATGATCCGTGCCAGGCCGCGACTCCCTGATCCTCACGTGCGCCGGATGCCTCCAGATAGCTGACCGCGACGAGAAGCGATGACGTCCACCACGAGGCGAGCGCCGCGCACCTGGCGCAGGACGAGCCTTCTCATCGTCTCCGTGGGTGCCGCCGGTGCGATCGTTCGCTGTGAAGGCGCGGCGGAGATCCCGTCGTCGGCAGCGGCGAGGACGATCTACGGCGCCGACGACCGACACGAGCTCTGACGAGCTCCTCCAGGCTCGACGCGGCGACAGTACGCCGAATCCGTCGGCTTGCTCACGGTCGCGAGCTCGATCGCGCAGGTGGAGGGTGGATCGGTCCGACTCCTGGCCGAACGGTTCGGTCCAACCCACGGGCTCTGCCCGGGGGAGAGGTTTTACGACCAGCCCTCGGTCGGCTACTGCACGGCCTTCCTCGTCACCGAGGACACCATCGCGACCGCCGCGCACTGCGTGGGGAGTCCGGTGGACTGCCACGACCGCCGCTTCGTGCTCGACTACGGCTACGACCGCCCCGATCGCGATCCGCTGCTGATCCCGGCCGAGGACGTGTACGCCTGCAGCGAGGTGGTGACAGAGCGCCTGGATCGAGACAAGTCGATCGACTACGCGCTCCTTCGGCTCGATCGGCCCGTGCGGGATCGGGCCCCCCTGCCGCTCCTCACGGGAAGCGGCGCCCGGCCGGGCGACGGCGTGTGGACGGTGGGATACCCCAGCGGGCTTCCACTGAAGATCGGCATAGAAGGACGGGTTCGATCGATCGACGCGGACGCGCTGATCACGAACCTCGACACGTTCGTCGTCGACTCCGGCTCACCGGTGTTCCTCGCCCACCGAGACGAGGTGGTGGGGGTCTTCGTCAAAGGCGGCGTCGACTTCGCCTACGCCGATGGCTGCAGGCGGTACGTGCGTTGCCCTGAGGAAGGATGCACCGGGGAGATCGCGACCTCGATCTCGCTCGTCGTGCCCTCGATTCCGCGGCCGGATCGGCCCTGATCGATCTGGCGCGCCGGTATCGCCCGAAGATCGCCCCGCGTCGTGCCCCGGCCCACCGCGCCGGGCTGCACCGTTTGCAGCGTGCGCGGCTGCGGCGTATTCCTCGCCGCCATGCCGCAAGAACGAGCGCTCCTCGCCGCCGTCACGCTCCTCACGTTTTCCGCGTGCAGCGCACCGGAGGTGGGCGAGCGCACCGCCGAGGAACGGGCGCAGATCATCGGCGGCGCCCCCGATGGCTTCCGGTCCTACGTCGTCGGGGTCGGCTCGCCCTACGACCCGTCGGACCCCCGGCGGATCTTCACCGGCCCCTTCTGCTCCGGCACGCTGATCTCGCGGCGGACGGTGATCACCGCGGGCCACTGCTACCGAGCTGGCGGGGGCGCACAGGGCGGCATCACCGCCGTCTTCTTCGGGCCCGACCTCACTTATCCCCTCAAGAAGCCTCGGTGACGGTGGTCGGCACGGTCGAGGCCGTGCGCCACCCCGACTACGACCATGACTCGCTCATGGGCAACGACCTCACCGTCATCCAGCTCGCCGCCGACGCGCCCTCGCAGGCCGTGCCGCTGCTCCGCGAGACCATGAGCAACACGCCCGATTTCATCGGACCCAGGTTCACGTTCGCCGGCTACGGTGAGGACGACGACAACCACCGCGGCGTCCGCCGGGCGGCCGTCTTCCCCATCGATCGCGTGGGCCCGGCGGCCGATGTCGGCCTCGACACCCAGACAGGGCCCATCGGCCCCACGCAGTTCTATTACCGTTACCCGCACGAGAACACCTGCAACGGCGACTCCGGAGGCCCCGCGTTCGTGCCGCGCGACCACGTGGAGCGCCTCGCCGGCTCGACGTCGCTCGGCGATTTGAGGTGCCAGCGCGACGGCGTGGACGCGCGCACGGACGCGCCGCAGATCGCGGCGTTCATCCAGCCCTACATCGACGCGTTCGAGGACATGGACCCCTGCCGCGCCGACGGGGTGTGCAACGAGTCGTGCAACGTCGACCACAAGCTGGTCGACCCGGACTGCGCGCCCGACCACTGCGGCGCCGACGGGATCTGCGTGCTCTCGTGCGTCGATCCCCCGGACCCGGACTGCGCCCCCGTCGACCACTGCGGACCCGACGGCGTCTGCGATCCCACCTGCTCGCCGTCCGACCCGGACTGCCTGCCCCCGCCGGACGCGGGCGTACTCGGTACGCGCGCTTACGGCGCGGGCGGAGCCTATTGATACGCAGCTCGCCGCGAGCACCCGCGCAAAGCGTTTTCCTTGCGCCGCGGGCGGTGGCCGTCACGTGCTTACGGCCACGACGCGAGGCCCTATACGACGCGTGCGGCCTGCGACGCGCCGGCTGGATCCGGTGGAGCGCGCGCGATCGTCGAACGACGTGCCGCGGGCGGGGATCTCGCGCGGGCACGGCAAACGGCCGAGAAGGGGAGTTTGCGAGATGTTGAAGAAGGCGGCGATCGCAGCGGTGGCGTGTCTGTCCGTGGTGGGGACCGCGTACGCGGACACGACCCCGGTCCCGGTCCCGGACGTGAACGACGTCGGCCACGTGACCGCGGGCGCGTGCCCCGACCACGGGACGCCGGTGCCGATCGGCGATCTCGGCGGGGGATCCGACATCACCATCGGGAGCGTCGGTTTCTGCCACCTCACGCCGGCGCCCAGCGGGCAGTTCCTCGGCAAGGAGGTCGAGCACCTCGACGTGCAGGAGGACATCCCCCTGTGCCGCGGGCCCCTCTGCCGGAAGGAGATGCGCTTCCACCTCCGGTGCGAGGACACCGAGGGCGCCACGCAGGACATCTATTCGCCCTATTACAAGAACTACGCGACCGACGGCATGGTCACGAGGCGCTACGAGTTCGCGGATCCCAAGCTCGCCACGTGCGCGTCCATTCCCAGCATCTCGGTGGAGTGGAAGTACGGCTGGCAGGACGGGGTGGATTGAGGCCAAGAGGCGGCCGCGGCGCGCCTGCCGGGGGACCGAGCGCGCGCCGGGCGCGCCGCCGCGCTACCATGGGCGCGAGGTAAGACCATGGTCCCCAAGGTTGCCCGGCCCGAGCTCGAAGCCCCCCTCGCACGCGTCGCCCAGCGCGTGGACGAGGCGATCGACGGGCTCCGCCCGTATGGTCGATCCGCGCTCTGGGGCGAGGCGATCGCCGCCACGCTCGCGCTGAGCCGGGCAGGGACGCACATGCTCCGCGCGCAGCTCGTGCTGCTCGGCAGCCTCGCGGGCGGCGGCCCGGCCGAGGGGGCGGCGCTCGAGCGCCTGGCGACCGGGGTGGAGCTGCTCCACCTCTTCCTGCTCGTGCACGACGACGTGATGGACAACGCCGCCCTCCGTCGCGGCCGGCCCACGCTGCGGGTGGCGCTCGCGGCCGCCGATCCCGATCTCGGGGCGCGCGAGGCCCGCGATCTGGCCATCGTGATGGGCAACCTGCTCGACGTGCTGGCGATGCGCCACCTGATGCCGCGCGGCGGCGGGCCCGGCGAGGAGGCGGCGGCGGCGCTGATCCTGGAGGCGTGCTGCCGCGCCGGGGCCGGGCAGTTCCACGACCTGCTCGGGCTGCGCGGGCTCGGGGACGACGAGGAGGCGCTCCGGCGCGAGATCATCGACAAGACGGCGTTCCACGCCTTCGCCGCGCCGCTCGCCGCGGGCCTCCACCTGGCGGGCGCCGGCCAGCGCGCCGCCGCGGCGACCGCGTGGGGTTCGCACCTCGGCCTCGCCTTCCAGGGCGCGGACGACCTCGCCGATCTCGTCGGATCGCCGGCGAAGACGGGGAAGGACGCGCTCCGCGATCTCCTGGAGGACCGCACCTCCCTTCCGCTCTTCTTCCTGCGCCGGCGCGCCACGGGCGACGATCGCGAGCTGCTCGAGGGGATGGCGGCGCGGCACGCGCTGGACATCGGCGAGCGCGCGCACCTCCACCGGCTGGTGAAGGGGTGCCGCGTGGTCGACGCCTGCGCCGCGTGGGTGCGGGACGAGGTCGCGGCCGCCGCGCGGGCGCGGGAGGCATCGGGGTTCTCGCGCGCGGCGAGCGAGGGGCTCTCGGCGATCGAAGAGGGGCTCTGCGCCCACCTCGAGCGGGTGGCGGCGAGCGCGGAGGAGGACTGATCGTCGGCGCGCCGTCCTCCGCAGCGCGACGTGGAGCGCCGCAGGCTCCGCGCGCGCTCCCGCCGCGGACGGGGGAGCAGCCGGCCGTGGAGATGCGGGAGAGGCTGCCTCCTGTGTGCGCCCATCCCCTCGACGAGCGCGATTGGTCGGCGCCAGGGATCCACGGCGGCGGTCCCCGGTGGGGGCGGCCTGGAGGCGCATGAAACGTGAAACATGGAAGGTAGCGCTCTTGCCGGCGATCCTCGCGGTCGTCGCGGTGGCGCGACCGGCGGCGGCGGACGAAGCGCTGTCGCTGCGACGAGTCCTGCTCTCGAGCGGAGGCGTCGGGTACTTCGAGTACGAGGCCGAGGTCCACGGGAACGCGGATCTCCCGCTCACCGTCCCGCTCGATCAGGTCGACGACGTGCTGAAGAGCGTCGTCGTGTACGACACGCGGGGCAGCGTGGGGGAGATCACCCTCCCGGGCAAGGATCCCTCGGATCGGGCGTTCCGCGACCTGCCCTTCGACGCGAGCGCGCTCACCTCCGAGCCGAGCCTGCTGGAGGCCCTGCAAGGCGCCGAGGTCAAGGTCACGACGGCGGAGGGCACGACGATCGACGGGCGCGTCCTCTCGATCACGGAGGAGTCGACCGAGCTGCCGGACCAGGGGGGCACGGTCGTGCGGCACCGGCTCGCGCTGGCGACGAACGGGGACGTACGCTCGCTGATCCTGGAGGACGCGATCGACGTCGCGTTCGTCGATCCGACGCTGAGGGCGCAGATCCAGGACGCGCTCGCGACCCAGCTCGCCGACAAGGAGCGCGGGAGCCGCACGTTCGTCGTCCACAGCGAGGGCGACGGAGACCGCGCGGTGCGGGTCGGCTACGTCGTGGCCGTCCCGCTCTGGAAGAGCACGTACCGCCTCACGCTGCCGGCGGATCCGGCGGCGAAGAAGGCGGCGCTCCAGGGCTGGGCGGTCGTGGAGAACCAGAGCGGCGCAGACTGGAAGGACGTGGACCTCACGCTGGTCTCGGGCAACCCCGTGACCTTCACGCAGGCCCTGTACGACTCGTACTACGTGCAGCGGCCGGAGATCCCGGTGGAGGTGGTGGGGCGGGTGCTGCCCCGGCTCGACAGCGGGGCGGTGTCGATCGCGGCGCCTGCGCCCGCGCCCCTCGAGGGTCACGGCGCCGCGAGCGGAGCGCCGAGCTTCGCAGGCTTCGGCGGGGGCCCGGGCATGTTCTCGGCCGCGCCGGCCATGCCCGCCGCGTCCATCGCCCCGCCGCTCGCCAGGGTGGCGCCCGCCCAAGGCACCGAGGAGGCAACCCAGGTCGTCTTCCACATGCCCTCGCCCGTGAGCGTCGGCGACGGTCAGGAGGCGCTGCTCCCGGTGATCGACCGGGACATCCCGGTCGAGCGCGTCTCGCTCTACCAGCCCGACGTCGACGCACGGCACCCGATCGCGTCGGTCGAGCTCACCAATGACGGCGACACGGGCCTCCCGCCCGGGGTGATGACGACGTACGAGCGGGGCGCCGACGGGGTGGTCACGTACCTGGCGACGCGCGCCTCGACACGCTGCCGGCGGGCGAAAAGCGGTTCGCGAGCTTCGGCGTCGACCTGAAGGTCACGATCGACCGCGACGCGCACGAGGACCGGATCTTCGACACCGCGACGATCGATGGCGGCGTCCTCCAGCTCACCCGCAAGGATCAGCAGGTCACCGACTACACGATCGAGGGCGCCGCCCACGAGCCGCGCACGATCGTCCTCGAGCACCCGCGTGTCCCGGACTTCGAGCCCGACGCGACGACGCGCGCGATGGTGACCGAGACCACCGACACGGTGTACCGGATCCGCGTCGAGGTCCCCGCCGGAAAGACGGTGGCGGTGCACGTGGTGCTCGAGCGTCCCGTGACCGAGCAGGTCGCCATCGCGAACCTCAGCGCCGCGAACTTCTCGCAGTACACCGGCGCGACGTCGACCGAGCTGCCGCAGGCCCTGCGCGACGAGCTGGCGAGGGTCGCCGCGCTGCGGCAGGCGGCCGACGACAAGGAGGCGGCCGTGAAGGACCTCGAGGCCCAGATCTCCGGGATCACGACCGACCAGGCGCGCGTCCGCGACGATCTCGAAGGCGGTGCCCGTCGGGAGCGACCTGGCCAAGCGCTACCTCGAGATGATGGCGCAGCAGGAGGACAAGATCGCTTCGCTCCAGACACAGCTCGGCGCCGCCGAGAAGGCCGCGGAGGACGCCGAGAAGACCGTCTCGGACTACATCCGCTCGCTTCACATGTGATCGGCTCCGAGGGCCCGGCCGCCGCTCGGCCGGGCCCTCCGGTCTCCGGTGGGGCTACAGTCTGCCCATGCCGCCCACCGCCGCGCGCTCGCCCCTGGCCCTGATCCCTGCCCTCGCCATCGCCGCCTGCAGCGCGGCCGTGGGTGCCCCCGAGCCGGCGTCTCCGCAGGCCGTCCACACCCTCTCGGCCACCCCCAAGCCCGCCGCCGCCTCCTCCCTTCCCCCCTTCCTGCTCGCGGCCGCCCTCGCCCCCGCGGTGGCGGGCCCGAAGCCGAAGGGAGCCCAGCTCCTCCGCCCCGCACGCGTCTACGACGGCGTCGCCTCGCCGCCGCACGAAGGGTGGGTCGTCCTCGTTCGCGGTGATCGCATCGAGGCCGTGGGTCCCGCCGCGCAGGTCACCGCGCCGCCCGACGCGTCCGTCGTCGACCTCCCGGGCCTGACGCTGCTCCCGGGCCTCATCGAGGCGCACGCCCACCTGCTGCTGCACCCGTACGACGAGGCGTCGTGGGACGACCAGGTGCTCAAGGAGCCGCTCGCGCTGCGCGTGGCGCGGGCCGTGAACCACGCGCGGGCAACGCTCCTCGCGGGGTTCACCACGGTCCGGGACCTGGGCACCGAGGGCGCCGGCTACGCGGACGTGGGGCTCAAGCAGGCGATCGACCAGGGAATCGTCCCGGGGCCCCGGCTCCTCGTGGCGACGCGCGCGATCGTGGCGACCGGGAGCTACGGACCGCGCGGCTTCGACCCCGGGTTCCGCGTGCCGCAAGGCGCCGAGGAGGCCGACGGAGACGCGCTCGTCCGGGTCACGCGCGACCAGATCGGGCACGGCGCCTCTTGGGTCAAGGTGTACGCGGACTACCGCTGGGGCCCGGGCGGCGAGACGCGGCCGACGTTCTCGATCGACGAGATGCGGCTCGTGGTCGAGACGGCGCGGGCGAGCGGCCGCCCCGTCGCGGCGCACGCGACGACGGCGGAGGGGATGCGGCGCGCCGTGCTCGCCGGGGTCGAGACGGTCGAGCACGGCGACGAGGGCACGCCCGAGGTCTTCGCGCTGATGGCCAAGCACCACGTCGCGCTCTGCCCGACGCTGACCGCGAGCGAGGCGATCGCTCGCTACCGGGGCTGGAAGCGAGGGACGGAGCCGGAGCCGGAGCGGATCCAGAAGAAGCGGAGGAGCTTCAAGGCCGCGCTCGACGCCGGGGTGACCATCGTGAACGGGAGCGACGTCGGCGTGTTCGCGCACGGCGACAACGCCCGGGAGCTGGAGCTGCTCGTGGACTACGGCATGACGCCGGCGGACGCGCTCCGGGCGGCGACCTCGGGCGCGGCCGCGACGCTCCACGTCGGGGACGCGGTCGGCTCGGTCGCCGCGGGCAAGCTGGCGGACCTGATCGCGGTCGAGGGTGACCCGACGCGGGAGATCGGAGCGCTGCGGAGGGTGCGCTGGGGGATGAAGGGCGGGGTGGTGTTCAAGGGGCCGTGAGGGGCGCGCGTCAGCCAGGAGCAAGCCATGATCGGCCGACTCTCACTGACGGCCCTTCCACGCCCCCGGTTTTCTTCGCGTGTGCATCACCGCGAGCACCGCGATCTCTCCCGGATCGATCCGGTAGTACACAGCATAGGGGAAACGCTCGACCAGACACCGACGAACCGGCCTTTCGAGCGTCGGCCATGCCTCGGGTGCGTCCCCGACGCGCTCGCAAGTCCCCAGAAACGCGCTCAGGAAGTCGCTGCCCAGACCAGCCTGGCGCCGATCATAGAAGGCGATGGCCTCGGCCACGTCGGCTTCGGCATCGGGGTGGAGCGAGACCCTCAACGCCGGAGACCGGCGCGCAGGCGCTCCACCGCGTCGGCAAGAGGAACGGGGCGCACGACGCCGCGTTCGATCTCGTCACTGCGCCGGAGCGCTTCTCGGAGCGCAAAGGCCTCGGCGTCCTCGTCGTGGGATTCGTCCAGGCTCGCGATCAGCTCGTGGGCGAGGCGCGCCCGCTCGGAGGCAGGTAGGGCCAGGGCGGTGGCGAGGATGTCCTGGTGCGACATGAAGCAAGCTTAGCACGCGCGGGTTGGCATCCGCGCCGGCCGACGAGACCCCGCTCGCCCGCCCCTCGGCGCCCCTCCGATGCGAGCGGCGAAGGTAGAGCAGCGGCCGCCTGTTCTTGTCGTTCGGCTTGCCGACGTCGACATCCTCGAAGAGGAGCGAGGGCACGACCAGCGCCCCGGCGTTGCGGATGAAGTCGACCCGCGTCTTGAACCCGAGCTTCCCGAGCGCTCTCGTCGCGATCTCGCTGGCCCGGCTCACGTCGATGCCGAGCTCGCGACCGCGAGGCGCTAATTCTGAGCGGCCGGGTCCGGCTTGCCGGCGGGCTTGGCGTGCGCGTGGGGCGTGAGCAGGGGGCCGGGCTTCGTCGGCCGCCGCGCCTTGCTGCGCTGCGCCACCCTCGTGACCGCGGGCTTGGCAGCACGCTTGGGCGCCTGCTTCTGCGGGATCCGGTACACGATGCCCGCGCGGATGGCGTTGCCGGGGAGGCTGTTGGCGCGCTGGATCTCCTCGACCGTGGTCCCGTAGCGCCGCGCGAGGATCACGAGCGTGTCCCCGCTGCGCGCGCGGATCTGCGCGTAACCGGCGGCGACGCCCGTGGCGGGGGCATGCGGGGTCTCGCGCCATCGTGACGCCGGGCCGGGGCCCGCGGGATGACGACGAAGCGGGCGACGCGGCTGCCCCATCGCCTCCGGCGCCGGGGTTGTGCCAGCGGAAGTGGATGTGGTTGTCGTGGCCGTGGATGTGGCGGATCGGGGCGGCGGCGTTCTTGCCGCGGACCTGGAAGATCGTGGTCGAGGAAGGCCAGGTCTTCGCCGGCGCGCGCGGCGTAGTCGGCGAGGACGCGCTGGACGTTGCGATCGATGAAGATCATGTCGATCGTCGTCTCGTTGAGGGCCGCCTTGAGGAGCGCCCAGGTGCGCGGGAGATCGAGGTTGTCTTCGCCGTGGCGTGGACGAAGGGGCGGGTGCCGCCTTGTAGTAGTAGCCGACGTCGGCGTCGCGGCCGGACTGGTGGCTGCTTGTGGGGGTTGAGGTGGCCGCCGGTGCTTCGCCGAGAGGTGGCCGATGGCGAGGGGCGGGGCGCCCGGGAAGCGCTCGTTGACGCGCTCGATGACGCGCACTAGGGCGTCGACCGTCTCCTGCGTGCCCCAGGCGCGGCCCGGGTCGAGGAGCTGCCAGTGCTCGCCCCTGGCATGGCCACGCCGTTGACGAGGGCGCCGGCGTCGCCGGGCCCACGGAGGCGGGGCCGAGCGAGGCGGGTCGTGGTGATAGCGGTGGTCGACCTCGGCGTCGGTGAGCGGAGGGCCGAGACGGGTGCGCGGGAGGGTGCGGGGCGGCGGGGCCGGTGGTCCCCTGGACCTCTTCGTCGTCGTCGAGGGCAGGCTCAGCTCGTCGTGCGCGGGGGCGGGACCAGACTCCAGAGCGGGCAGCTTCGCCGACGCGGTGAGCAGGCCGGGCGGGGGCTGGCCCGGCGCGGGGACCGGGGCCAGCAGGGTGACCGGGCCCGACGCAGGAGCCTGGGGCGGTACGGATGGCGCCGCCCGTACCTGCGCAGATGCGCAACCCGTCAGGGCGAGCAGGCCGATCGCACCCGGAAAAGCCCAGCGAAACATCGGGCCGGACTATAGCCGCCGGCCGGGCCCTGGCGCCACCCTTTGGGGCTTTGCCCGGCGGGAGAGCACGACTCCAGCGGGTCGCGGCCGTCGTCGCGAAGCTGGCGCGGCGCAGGGTCGCCGCGTGAGCTGGGTGCTCAGCCCGCCAGCGCCGCCACGAGCGCGCCCTGGTCCTCGAACGGCGTGACGCAGGGCTTGCCCTCCGCCCAGCGCCAGCGCGTCTCGGCCCAGGTCGCGCCGAGCGTCAGGACGAGCGACGAGCGCGTGCCGTAGCCGAAGGCGTCGGCGTGGACGCAGACGGCCGAGGAGGGATTGTCCGCGTGGTGCGCGAGCAGCGCGCCCAGCGACGCGGGCGAGCGATCGGCGCCGAGGGCCTCCGCCAGGCGGCGCACGTTGGCCCCGCGCGCGTCGGGGCTCGCGCCGAAGCTGCGCTCGGTGATCACGTGCAGGCCGGGCCCGAGGTCCTCGCGGTGGAGGGCCTCGCCGTCGCTCCACGTTAGGTGCGCGCTCTCGCGGTCGGCGTAGAGGAGGTGGAAGGGGTTGTAGGCACGGGGGTCGAGGCCTGCGAGCCGCGCGTGGAGCGCCGCGGCCGAGGGGGCGAGCAGCGCGTCCGTGACCAGGGCGCCGCGGGATTGGCGCGTACGGTCGGGAGGGGCGCCGGCGCGGTTGGTGATGCCGACGAAGAGGGCGTGCTCGTTCAGGCCGAGCCAGGTGCCGCCGGCCTGCTCGTCCCGCGGAGCGAGGATCCGCGGAGCGCCGGACCAGAGGAAGGGGGGACGGCGGGGCGCGCCAGGAGCTCGTCGCGGTTGGCGGCCACGACGAGCGGGAGCGACGGGGAGACGCCGACGAAGGCGGCGAGGGTGCACATGCCCGGATCATGGGGGAGGGAGCGGCCCGAGGCGAGTGCTCACCGCGGATCGGGCACGGGATCGGCGAGCGGACCGGCGCTGCCGACGTACCCGGGGCGAGGCACGATCTCGTCGATCCGAGGGAACTCGGACTCGTAGTTCTTCGACAGCCACTCGCGGCAATTCCGCGCGTACGCGTCGTCGTACTGGAACTTGACCGAGTAGTCGACGCACGTCTTGAACGCGGCCTTCGCCACCTGCTTCTGGGGGGCGGAGGACTCGTCGAGCTTCGCGTACCACTCGCGCCGGAGGTCGTCGTACGTGAGCGCGCCGGCGCCGGGGACGGGCCCGTGCCCCTTCCACTCCCTGGGGATGGGGGCGGCGCGGAACTCGGCCACGAACTTACCCCACATCATCCCGACCCTCGCCCCTGCCGCGATGACCCAGCGCGGCGGCGGCGCGGGCTCGATGTCGACGATCTTCTTGTACTCCTGCTCGGCAGCGTCGATCGCCGGGCGCTTCTTGGCGACCCAGTCCTTGACCTTGGTGTTCACGTGCTTGAACAGATCCTCACGAGTGCCGGGGCCCCTGTACTCGGGGAAGCGGATCTTCTCGACCTCCTTGCGCTTCTTCTCGGCGAAGAAGAAGAGCGCCTCCCCCTCCGCGGTGAGCGCCTTGGCCAGCCGGCGCTGGTCCGCGCCTTCCCGCGAGAGCTGCGCCGCCGCGGGGTCCTTCCACAGCGCGACCACCCGCGCGTACTCGGGCTCGGCTCTCATGCCGTCGTTCAGGCTCACGAAGGCGCGACCGAGCGCGACGTGCGCCTGGATCCGCGCGTCCAGCGGCGCGGTGCCGTCGAACGAGCGCACCCACGCACGGAGCGATTGCTCGGCGTTCCGCCAGTCCTCGTGCCCGACGTGGAACATCGCCAGGGCCAGGCTCACGCGCGCCGCGTGCTCGGGATCCTTCGCGCCGTACGCCTTGACGAAGAGCGCCACGTCCGCCTGCGCCCGATCCGCCTGCCCCATGCCGATCCGCAGCACCACCGCGTCCTGCAGCGCCTCGGGCGCCTCCTTCGCGTCCGGGCTCTCGCGTGCGAGCTTCTCGTACGCGTCGGCCGCGTCGTCGTAGTCGGCCACCGCCTGCCGGGCACGGCCCTGCGCCAGCAAGGCCGCCGGCCCGGACGAATCGGCGGTCGCGGAGAGCGGCGCGAGCATCGCGGCCAGGCAGAGGGTCCAGGGCATCCATCGTGCGCGCATTCGGGGGCACCTCCTCGGGGTTCCGGATCAGGTCCGGGGGTGGGACGTCGGAGGGCGCGCGGGCTTGGATTGCAAATGATGGCGCCGTGGCGTCGGGGCGCTGTAGCTTCGCCGCGTGGAGCGCACGAAGGCAGCCGGCCGAGGGCTCACGCGCCGCGCCCTCGTGGGCGGGCTCGCGGCGCTCGCCGCGTCGTGCGTGCCGCCGCCGCCCGAGCGCGCGCCTGCCTCGGCCCCATTGCCCGTGCCGGAGCCCCTCCCCTCCCCTCCTCCCGTGGAGACGGCCGCCTCCGCGAGCGCCACCACGCCCCCGGCGCCGCCTCCGGGCCCGACCGCGCCTGCGGACGTCGACGTGCGGACCCTCGCCTTCGGGCGGGCGCAGGGCGGCCCGCAGGAGGCGGTCGTCATCAGCCCGAAGGGGGGCGCGGCGGACGCGCGCTACCCGCTGCTCGTCGCGCTCGGAGGGCTCGGCGAGACGCGCAAGGGCATGTCGGCGGGCGCCGCGGCGTGGCTCGAGGACTACTGGATTGACCGCGCCATGAAGCGGCTCTGCGCCCCGCCGCTGACGAGCGAAGACTTCCAGGACATCGTGGCCCCCGCGCGCCTCGAGGCGATCAACGCCTCGCTCGCCGCGCGGCCCTACCGCGGCCTGGTCCTCGCCTGCCCGTTCACCCCCGACCTCGTGACGAAGCGCAGCCTCGACAACGCGGGCCCCTTCGCCCGCTTCGTGACGAAGCGCCTCCTGCCCCGCGTGCGCAAGGAGGCGCCCGTCGCGAGCGGGCGCGAGGCGACGGGCATCGACGGCGTGAGCCTCGGCGGCCGCGTCGCGCTGCTCGTGGGCCTCGCGCAGCCGGGGGCGTTCGGCGCGCTCGGCGTGACGCAGGGCGCGCTCTACGACGACGAGGTGGCGGCGATTGTCGCGCGCGTCGCGTCGATGGTGCGGCGTGGCGGGCCCCGCCTGCGGCTCGTGACGAGCGACGAGGACTTCTACCGCGACACCATCGAGTCCCTCCACGCGGCGCTCGCGGACGCGGGCGTGGCGCACGACCACCTGCTCGTGCCAGGGCCGCACGGGTACGACTTCAACCGGGGGCCGGGCGGGATCGAGATGCTGCTCTGGCACGACCGGGTGCTGAGGGGGGAGGCGCCGGATGTGTGAGCGCCATCCTCCGAGCGGGTCGCCCGGCCGTTGATGGTGGCGACGAGGCGCACCGTGCGCCGGGCGTTCCGGGTGAAGCAAGGTCGGTTCCGGATGAAGGGAGCGTCACCCCGCATCGAGCAACCGGCGATCCCGATGACGCGAAACGTCGGGACGACGATGCGACCCTCGCTCGCGATGAAGGGGACGCCGTCCCCGCAGAAGCGGGCGTCGCTCCCGTTGCAGCGATCGTCACGGCCGATGATGCGATCGGCGCGGCCGATGATGCGATCGTCCAGGAGGACGAAGCGAATCGCGATCCCGATGAAGCGACCGTCGCGGAGAACGAAGCGACCGTCACTCACGATGAAGCGCCGTGACTTCCGATGAAGCGATCGTCCGGAAGAACGAAGCGAATCGCGATCGCGATGAAGCGACCGGCGCGGAGAACGAAGCGACCGTCACTCACGATGAAGCGCCGCGACTTCCGGTGAAGCTGGACGTCGCCTCGGATGAAGCGCCGCGACGTCCGCGGCGATGGGAAGGCGCGGCCGACGATGCGACCGTCACGGAGAACGAAGGGAAGGCGCGACGAATGGTGCGACCGTCGCGGAGAACGAAGCGACCGTCGCGGAGAACGAAGCGACCGTCGCGGAGAACGAAGCGAAGGCGCGGCCGATGACTCGAGACGTCGCGGAGAACGAATGGAAGGCGCGGCGGATGAAGCTGGAGGACGTCCGCGATGACGGGAAGGCGCGGCGGATGAAGCAACCGTCGCGGCGGATGAAGCAACCGTCGCGGAGAACGAAGCGAAGGCGCGGCCGATGAAGGGAAGGGCGAATCGGTTGATGGGAAGGTGCGGTTGCTTCGTCCGCCCTGGTTTTTGGTTGAAGGGAGCTGCGGAGCACATGAACGGCGAGCGGGGGCGGGTCTACGAATCGCGGGCCGGCGACGCGGCGCGCTATCCTGGCCCACGTGACCATCCTGCACCGCCGCCGGCTCTCGCTGGCCGCCGTCGTCGGCCGGCTCTCGGAGCGCGCGCGGGAGGGTCCTGCGTGGGCGTCATGGCTGGTGAGCGCGGTCCTCCTCCCGCTCGCGGTGATCTCGTACGCGTGGCCGCGCTTCGTGGAGGGAGGGTACGAGCTGACGGGGTGGGTCGGGCACTTGCTCCTGACCGTGCCGGCGACGATCGCCTACGCGATCACCCTGCTGGGGATGGTCTCCGCCGTCACGTTGGGGGCGCGCGTCCTGCCGCGGCCGACGGCGAGCGCGGTGGTGTTCGCGATGTTCTGCTTTACCCCGTTCGGCGGCTGGGCGCTCGTGGGGTACATCGACGCGGTGCTCGACACCTCCCCCGGCCGCGTGGTCGACGTCCGGCTGCTACGCCGCGTCCACACCAAGGGGCACGACAGGCTGGAGCTGGGGCCCTGGAACGGCGGGGAGACCCTCGCGCTCGACGATTCTCGACGTGCCCGTCCGGACCACGCCGGGGAGCCTGGTCTCGCTCCGTGTCCACCCGGGGGCGCTGGGGCTCGAGTGGGTCGAGACCAAGCCGGTCCCACCGCGCCGGTCGGGCGGGGTGCACAGCGGGGAGCCTCTGTAAGAGAGGACGGGGAGCGTCCGGGGACGTCAGCGCATCGCGTGGTGCCCCTGGTTCCGGTCGTCGATCCAGTCCCCGAAGGTCCCCGCCGCAGCCTCGACGGCGAGGACGATCGCGACCACGGCGCCGAGGAACGGGAGGATCCCCTCGCTGCCGATCGGCCGGTAGTGGTCGAGCCAGAGGCCCGTCGCAGCGGACAGCACGACCGCCAGAGCGGCGCCGACCGCGAGAGCCACGTAGTAGAAGAGGTGGTGGGTACGCATGTCACCTCGTCGAAGCATCACGCGTGCCAGGGGCCTCTGCAGCGGGTTCGCCGTGGTGCGCGGCGAGCCTCGGGCGCACCGGCAGCGCGTGTGCGCACGCGGTGCGTCTCCGCGAACCCCCTCGCTGATCACGCGCGGTCGCCGCTGTCCTCGAGCTCGTGAGCGGCTACACGCTCGCAGGGCGGCCGCGCGAGCGCGGCGAGGGCTTGACGCAGCAGGGGAGTGACCGTCTCTTCGGGATCATGGCCAGAGACTACGGCGACGACTTCATCGCGAACCCCGGCGCGTTCATCCAGAACAACGCGATCTCGCTCAAGCAGATCGACTCGAAGACGCCGATGCCAGCGCGCCAGAACAACATGATCAAGTACTTCACCCTGACGCGCGAGACCAAGTGGCTGGGGACGGCGTGGGCCGACCCGATCCCGACCCTGCGCATGCTCCCGGGGCAGGGGGGCGACGGGAACACGACGATCCACGCGCGCTACCTGTACGCGGGCGACGGCGGCGACGCCCTCGACGCGATCCCGTACTGCGACATCCCCGTCGCGCCGGGCGACGGCGCGCCGAAGTTCCTGTTCACGGTCGGGATGAACGGGTGCACGCTCGTCATCGCGACCGCGGTCCCCGGCACGGCGACGGCGCTCGCCGCCAACCACTGGCGCGTGCTCCACGATCACAGCCACTACGACCTCGCGAGGTGGCACGCGGGCGGGTACACGCTCCGCTTCGCGAGCTACGCGGGCGCCAACGAGCCCGGGGCGGTCCCGCCCGCCTTCGCGGGGGCGACCGTGACGAACTACAACCCCCACGACTATGCGTGGAATTACGCCGAGCAGGGGCGGCACGGCGTGTGGATGCGCGTCGTGACGAACTTCCTCCACTACGACGGAAACCGATGGAACTACCACAGCGTACACTTCCACAACTACGCCAACGAGGTGAACGCCGTCGATGAGCCGCCGGGCGGCGGCGGCGGCGGATCCAGCACGCGGTCGATGGCGGTGTAGCGTCCTCGATTCACGGAGGTGGTCCTGATATCCCGCGAGCTTCTTCGACGTAGGATAGGGTGGCACCATGCTCCGGCGGCTGTGCAAGATCGCGCTGCTCGCGTCCTCCCTGCTCGTGCTGCTGCAGCGCGAGCGGCGCGACGCCGACCCTCGAGGACGCTGCCGGCGTACCCGGAGGGTCAGCCGGGCTGCTTCTGGGCGCAGAAACCGTCGAGGCAGACGTTGGAGGCGAGCCGGCGGCTCAGCGCTCGTCGGCAGGCGTGGCCTGGTACCGAGGGTCGTCGGGAGGGATACGCTCGTCCTCCCTGGGCATCTGCGTGAGGCGGACCGCCCGGACCTTGGTCTCGCCTGCGAGCATGGCCTTTCCGATGCGGTGAATGCCGTCGAGGACCTCGCCATTCGGGCTCAGGATGACCGGATACGAGAGGTCGGCGTCGATCATCCGCTTGCAGTGCTCGATCACCGCACGGCACGTGGGGCGCTTTCCCCATGCGTCGCCGAACCAGCAGACACGGTTGAGCTCGTGGACATCGCCGATCGAGAGATCCTCGGCGGGCAAGCCCTCGGCCGCAGCCCAGATCGTGTCGATGTACCAGATCGCGCGACCGTCCGTGTAGAAGCGGCGCTGCGGTGCGTTGGCGGTCATGCGGTGCCTGCTACCACACGCGTCCGCGCTGCGGCACGCGGTTCCTAGAGCGCTGCTTCACGGCGGAGGCTACACGCCGGGCGGCTTGGCCGCGCCGACGACGCGCTCCCAGACGAGCAGCGTCATCGCCTCCCCCATGGTCGCGGGCTTCCGGCCCGTGCGACCCGGCGGCACGCGCGCCGCGAGCGCGGGGGGAACGGGCGCGAGGCGCCAGGCGGCGTCGTGTTGCGCCGAGGCGGCGGCGGCGCGGCCGCGTCGATCGACCTCGTAGTCGACGGCCTGCACGGCCTCTTCGACGGTCGAGAAGCGCTCGACCAGCGCGCCGTCGACGGTGACGTGCCAGCGTTTTTTTTGGCGCGCGCGGCTGCAGACGACCAGGATCTCGCACAGGTGGCCGGGCCGCGGCTCGTAGTGGAGCGAGAGGCCGTGCCGGCCGAGCGACTCCCACGCGTTGCGCGAGATGGCGACGACCTCGGGATCGACGCGGAGGGCGAGGGGATCGAAGCTCGCCGCGCGGTGCTGGATCTCGCGCAGCGTGATGGCGCCGGCCTCCACCTCGAAGCCCGGGCAGTCGAGCGTGATCCGCGACCATACCTTGCGCGCCTCGCCGGCGTCCTCGCCGCCGAGATCGAGATCGCGCGGCATGCCGAAGAGCGACGGCAGCGTGCACAGCGAGAGGCGGGAGACGTCGACGAAGTCGAGGATCAGGCAGTCTCTCTTGCCCGGAGAGAGGCGCGTACCGCGCCCGATGCACTGCGCGTAGAGGCCCTCGGATCGCGTCGGGCGGGCCATGGCCACGCACGAGACCTCGGGATCGTCGAAGCCCTCCGTGAGCACCGCGACGTTGGTGAGCGCGGCGAAGCGGCCGCTGCGGAAGGCGGCGAGCACCTCGGCGCGGCGATCGCTCGGCATGTCTCCGTGCACCACGCCCGCGGGCACGCCGAGCAGGCCGAGCGCGCGCGCCAGGTTCTTGGCGTGGCCGACGGTGACGCAGAAGACGATGGTGCGCCGATCGCGGGCGAGCTCCTGGATGGATCGGGCCACGAGGGCGTTGCGCTCCTCGATGTCGACGGCCTCGGCTAGCTCCTCCTCGCGGAAGTCGAGCGCGCCCGCGGTGACGCGTCCGAGGTCCGCGGCGGTCTCGATGCGATAGCCGCGCAGCGGGACGAGGTAGCCGTCGTCGATCATCTCGGGGAGCGTGCGCGCGTAGACGATCTCCTCGAAGACGGCCTCGAGCCCGATGCCGTCGCCGCGCGCCGTGGTCGCGGTGAAGCCGAGCAGCGTGCCGTCCCATCGCGCGTCGAAGGCGCCGAGCTGGCGCAGCACGCGCTGGTTGTCCTCCGCGGCGGCGTGGTGGCACTCGTCGTAGACGACGAGCCCGAGATCGCGATCGCGGACGACCTCGGCGAGGCGCCTCTCGTGCAGCGAGCGGATGGAGCAGACGACGACCTTCGCCGACGCCGGCGCGCGGCGCCCGGCCTGCTCGACGGCGACCGCGGCGGGATCGCCGAGGGCACGCGCGATCTTGTCGGCGGCCTGGGAGAGCAGCTCCTCTCGGTGCGCGAGCACGAGGACCTGCCGGCGCGCGATCCGCGCGAGGTGCGAGAAGATCACCGTCTTGCCGGCGCCCGTCGGCAGGCAGACGACCATGCGGCGCACGCCGCCGCGGCGCGCCGCGAGCACGGCGTCGATGGCCGCGCGCTGGTACGGGCGGAGGGAGGGTGCTTCGGCGGCCACGCGCGGGTTGTAGCAGACCCCGGGGAAGCTCAGCCCCCAGGTTGCACCAGGCTGCACGCTCGGTGCGCGCCCCCGGACGCGTTCCGCATCCAGCTCACCGTGCTGATCCCGGTCACCACCGCGTCGAGCGCCCCATCGCGATTGAAATCCCCCACCGCCAGCCCGCCGGTGCACTGCCCGGCGCTGTACGCCGGCCCCACCTGGAACGTCCCGTCCCCGCGCCCCACCAGCACGGCCATCCCGTCGTAGCTCCCCGCCGCGATATCCAGGCTCCCCTGGCCGCGGAAATCCCCCGCGGCCAGGGTCATCGGGAATTGCAGCACCGGATAGCGCATCGGCGCCGTGAACCTCCCGCCTCCCAGGCCGAGGAGCACGTCCACGCCGCCGCTGCCCCGGATGCCCGCGTCCGCGTCGCCCACGGCCAGATCCAGCACGCCGTCGCCATCGAAATCTCCCACGGTGATGGTCTGCGGCGTCCGTTCGATGGGATATCCGTGCGGCGCCGCGAATGTCCCGTCACCATTTCCCAGGAGCACGATCGCCTGCTGGACCGTGCTGCCGGCCAGCGCCAGATCGAGCCGCCCGTCGCCGTCCAGATCCACCGCCGCCATCCCGCTCGCGTACGAGCCCGTCGGCGTCGCGACCGGCGCCGCGAAGGTACCGTCGCCGTGGCCCAGCAGCACCTCCACCTCCTCTTCGAGCTGGCTCCCCACCGCGATGTCGAGCCGCCCATCGCCGTTGAAATCCCCCGTGACGACAGGGCCGCTGCCCCCGTGGATCGCTATCCCCCGCGCGGGCCCCAGCGCACCGTCGCCCGCGCCGAGCAGCACGTGGATGGATCGATCGTATTCGTTCTCCACGACCACGTCGGGCTTGCCGTCGCCGTCGAAGTCCCCGGCGGCGAGGGCATGAACGTGCTCGCCGGCGGCGAAGATGCGCGGCGCCAGGAATGCGCCGTCACCCTTGCCGAGCAGCACGCTCACCCCTCCTTCGCCGCGCGGCCCGCCGTAGAAATCGGCGGTGACGACATCCAGGATGCCGTCCCCGTTCATGTCGATCGCGACCACGCCCTCCGGCCCCTGCGCCGTGCGATAGCGCGGCGCGGACCGGAACGTGCCATCCCCTTCGCCGTGCGCCACGACGACCCGGCTCACGGTCGCGATCGCGAGATCGACGCGGTGATCGCCGTCGAGATCCGCCGCGACGAGCCCGCGGGTCGAGAGGTCCGCGGGGAAGGTCCACGGCGCCTGGAACGCGCCGTCGCCGTCGCCGAGCAGCACGTCCACGCCCTCGTCGCGCAGCACGATCAGATCGAGGTCGTCGTCCCCGGTGACGTCGGCCGCCGCGATGCGCACGGGGAAGCTCCCCGCCTGGAAGCGCGCGGGCTCGGAGAACGTTCCGTCGCCCTTGCCGAGCAGCACCGCGACACCGTCGAACGACGTCGCGACGGCGAGGTCGGGGATGCGATCGTGGTCGAAGTCGCCCGCCACGATCTCCCGCGCGATGCCGCCCACGGGCGCGCGCCGCGGCGCCTGGAGCGTGCCGTCGCCGTTGCCCAGGAGCACGATCGCCGTGTGATCGGCGGGGCTCACCACCGCGACGTCGAGCCGCCCGTCGCGATCGAAGTCCGCCGCCACGATCGACCTCGGCCACCCGCCCACGGGTGCGCGCCGGGCCTCCTGCAGGGTGCCGTCGCCATTGCCCAGCAGTACGCTCACCGCGTGATCCCCCGCGACGGCGACGTCGAGCTCACCGTCGCCGTCGAAGTCCCCGATCGCGATTGAATTGGGGCGCACCCCGGCAGAGGCGGGGGGTAGGGCCCGGAAGGTGCCATCGCCGTTGCCGAGCAGCACGCTCACGCCGCCATCCCCGGCGACGGCGATGTCGAGCTGCTGGTCACCGTCGAAATCTCCGACGGCGATGGACTCCGGGGAGATCCCGGCAGGGAAGGTGGACGCCGGTCCGAAGGTGCCGTCGCCCTCGCCGAGCAGGATCAGCACGCCGCGCACGGCGTCGGGCACGGCGAGATCAGGGACGCCGTCACCGTTGAAGTCCGCCGCCGCCGCGCCCATCAGGTCTTCCCCCGCGGGGAAGATGCGGGCCGCGTCGAAGTCGACCGCGGGCGCGCGGGGCGGGCGATGGATCGCGCCGTCCGTGGAGCCCACGTCCGTGAACGGTCTGCACGAGAGGAGGATCACGGCGAGGAGCGCGAGGCGCATGGTGGCCAGGCTCCGCAAGAAGAGCGCCAGCACCGGGCGCGGAGGGTGCGTGGGAAGGTTTCTACAGAACGCGGAGCAACTGCTCGCGAGCGATACGGCGCAGCTTCAGGTAGCGCCCCGTGTCCTCGACCCCCTCGGCGGCCTTGGCGAGCAGGGCGGGGCCATCGGCGCCGAACGTCTCGCGAAACGAGGTGGGGAAGCTCGACGCCCAGGCTGCGAGCCAGGCCAGGAGGCTGACGCGTTCGCGCTCCCCGAGGCGATCGGCCTGCTCCACCGCCGTGCGCGTCGCCGCCGCCACGCCAGCGCGATCGGTGACGTCCGGCTTCTCTGCGCGTAACACTCCGCAGGGCACGCCGGCTCGCTCCAGGATCGCCCATGCCTCGTCCATCGGCTGGATGTTACCATCACCGGGATGGTCGAGCCGGTTCTCTCGAAGGAGCGCATCCTGCGGCTCGTGGAAGCTGCGGGCGAGCAATTGACAGGCGACTGGGTGCTCGTCGGCGGCGCCCTCGCGGCGCTCTGGTTCGCGGCGGACCGCGTGACCGTCGACGTCGACCTGATCTCCCTTCCAGACCGCCCGGAGCGGCGCTACGAGCTCATGGACTTCGCGCTCGCGCAGGGGCTCCCCCTCGAGGTCGTCAACTCCGCCGCCGACTTCTTTCTCCGTCGGGTCCCCGGCTGGGCCGACGAGCTCCAGCTCCTCCATGCGGGAACGCGCGCACGGATTTTCCGCCCGACGCCTACGCTCTTCCTTATCCTCAAATGCGGCCGGATGAGCGAAGCCGACCTCCGCGACTGCCTGGGGCTGCTCGCGCTGGTGCAGCGCGCGGGTCTGTCGGTGGATCGCGCGCGGGTACTCGCGCACCTCGCGGGATTGCCCGTGCCCGAATCCGATGAGGCTGCAAAGAGGCGGGAGAGCTTGCGGGAGGCGCTCGTGGTCGATCGGAGTTGAGGCCCCGAACGGTGGATGGCAGATAACCCCTCCGCGAATTACAGCGCGAAGCAACTACGAGGCCGGGGGGTCTGCCGCTGCCACGAGCTGCAGAAGAGCCCAGTACAATGCATTGCGCACGTCCCCCGATGTCTCTTGGGTGCAGGTCCCGCCCTGCGTCGCTGATCGCGCGGGAAACATAGGGGTTCGCCACCGCAGGAAGGGGCGCCGGTCGTCAGTACGGGCGCGGAGGCGCAGGCCGCCACCGCGCTGATACGCCGGTACGAGCGCACGGTGCGGGTGCGGGCGGAGGCTGCGGCGTGCCATCGCCGTGCCCGCCGTTCACGCTGGAAGCGGCACCGCTCCTCCCACCGTCCCTTACCTCACTACCCCACCGCCCTTTCCGTACGGTGCTCTGGCCCGGGAGCCTGCCTCAGCTCTTGCGGCATGGCACGGCCGCCTCACGGCGGGCCGTGTGGTAGCACGGTCCCCATGGCCACCGCGACGCCGCTCGACCTCGCTGCCGAGCCCGAGCCTGCCCCGCTCCTGTCGCCGGACGACGCAGCGTTCCTTCGCTCGTTCGTCGCCTTGTGCGACGAGGAGGATGCGCGCGACCCGGGCGGCATCGAGCGAGACATCGCCGCGAGCGAGCTGTACGGTAGCGACTTCGCGCGCGAGATTGCCGACATCCGGGCCGGTCGCCATCCGCTCCAAGAGCCGCGCTGATGTTGCCGAAGTTCACGGCGCTCTTCTAGAGCGGCGTGCGTTCGGGATGAGTACATACCGAACCGCGACCGCCAGGGAGCGGGTGCCAGAGGGCGCCTACGCGCCACGCCCTTGCCCGCGTCGCGCTGCCTGTAGCGCTACGCATGCGAGGGCACGAAAGCGTCGCGCCGTCTGGCACCCGCTCGCTCGCGCTCGCGGTTCGGTAGGCGCGTACCCAATGCAAACGCACGCCGCTCTAAATCAACGAGCACGATCCTCGTTCAAGGAGCCGCTGAGCAACGTGGGTTCCATCGTTGTGTCAGGATCGCGCTCGGCCATTTAGGCGCACCGTTGGCTTTGCCTGAACCGCGTCGTCCGCTACACCGAGCGTGACCTCTTCGACGCCCAGATCGCCATCGCCAGGGCGCGGCTCCTCGCCGCCGCCCTCGCCCCGCGCGAGGAAGACGAGCCGGCCGCGCTCCTCTTCGCGCTCTTGCTCGAAGCGGACGCATTACGTGGTGTGCGAGACGCCTTCCCTCTGCTCGCCGCGCAGAAGTTGCCGAGGAGCCGCGGCCTCGATCTGGTGGTCGACTTGCCCGGCCGTATCGAGCTGCGCACCATCCGCGCCCGGGCCCTCGCAGATCGACACGCGCTCGACGAGCTGCACGCCGGATTCGACGCCGTGCGCACCTTCGTCGCGGCGCGCACCCGGCGCCGCGAGTAGCCTCGCACCGGGGGGTGCGGCGCGCGCCGTGCCCGCCGGCCCCTACGAGGGCATCGGGGCCCCGCCCTGTAAGCCGCGCGCCCTGCGGCTCGTTCGACGGCAGTCCCTGCCCGAGAACCCCGCTCATGCTCCGCGCCCTGCTCGCCGTGCTCGCCTTCGCCGCCCTCCTCCTCGCGGCGACGCCGGCCGGCGCCACCAGCCCCCCGATGTCGCCGCCTTCGGTGATCGAGGGACCGCTCCTCGCGCGGCCCACCGGGCTCCGCGTGGAGCGCGCGCGCCTCTCGTTCGCGTTCGCCGAGGGGGCGCGCGGCGTGGTGAGCTTCGAGGCGACGTACACCGTCACCAACCCCGGCGGCGCGCCCGTGGACGTCGCGGTGGCCTTCGTCGGGCAACGCATCGAGGGGATGACGGTCCGCGTCGACGGCGCGCCGGCGGCCGACCCGACCGCCGAGCAGCGCGCCCACGCGATCGAGGTGCCCCCGTCTCCGGAGCTGGACACGACGACCGCGGACAGGACGACCTTCCGCCTCGTCGCCGCGCCCGGCTCCCGGCACGAGTATCCGCGTCGCCGGGCGCGGGCAGGGCGCGGAGGAGCTGCGATGGGACGGGCTCGCCGTCGAGGCGGTCACCGCCCGTCACCTGATCGCCTCCTCGCCGGCGCAGAACGTCCTCGCCTACCGCTTCCTCCACCACCTCGTCCCCTCCGGCCTCTGGCAGGGGGCGCCGCCGCCCGTGGAGACGACGATCACGTACCCCTCGGCGTGGGATCCTCCCGTCCAGTCGATCGCCGGGTGGGAGATGCGCCGCGAGGGCGCGCGCACGGTGCTGACGCGCGTGACGGGCGGGGGGCAGGCGCGCGACGTCGAGCTCAGGAACGACGTGCCGCCGGCGCACGGCGGGGTCCGGTTCGGGGGCCCGCTGCTGGCGATCGGCGGGACCGTCCAGGGGAACCGGGGGCCGCGCGGCCGCGTCGGGCTGGAGCTGGCCGGGCCCGGCTGGCTGCTCTACTCGCTCTCGGCCGACACGGACTTCAAGCGGCGCTTCATCGTGACGCCGCTCGCGGAGGTCGCGTCGCCCGCGATCCTCTTCCTGCCCTCCTGCGGCCTCGGGGTGGGGGCGCCAGTGCAGGTCTCGCCGGATCCGCGGCCGGGGGTTCGGCTCCAGGGGGACGTACACTTCTATCCGGTCGGGCTCGTGCTCTCGGGGGACGTGTACCCGCGCGTCGGGTCCTCACCCGTCACGGCCGACTTCTCGGTGCTCGCGCAGGGCTCGTTCTGAAACCGGGGCGGCGCCTATGCGGGCAAGCTCGGCTCCCCGTGGGGCCCGGGCACGGCCTTCGGGTGCTTGGGCACGATGAGCCGCTCCATGCGCTCGAGCCGGTCGAGCACCTCGGCCTGGAGCTCGTCCACCTTCGTGTGCATGTGCGCGATTTGGAGCTCGGCCTTCAGGTTGATGTCGAACTCGATGTCGTTCCGCTTCCGGTCGCGCTCCACCTGCCGGTTCTGGCTCAGGAGGACGAAGACGGAGAGGACGATCGCCTCCAGCGACACGGCCATCGTGAGCAGGCCGAACGGGTAAGGGTCGAAGCCGCCGAGGCGAGTCTCGCCGAGCGGCCTCACGTTGAGCACGATCCAGACGAAGAAGATGGCCAGGTGGAGGAAGAGGAACGGGAGGCTGCCCGAGAAGTTGCTGATCCAGTCGGCGATCTTCATCACCGTCGTGCGCCGGTCCTCCACCTCCTTGTTCACGTTGCGCGACGCCGTGTGGCGGAGCAGGCGCGAGGTCTCGCGCAGGCGCTTGCCGGTCGCGGTGAGCAGATCCATCGCGGCCTGCGGCTTGAGGCGGACCAGCTCGTCGAGGTCCCCGCGGTCGACGACGAGCGCCTCCACGGCCTCGACGACGCGCGCGGACGCGGCGCGCGGCGCCCCGTCGAGGAGCGACATCTCCCCGAAGAAGTCGCCCTGCCGCGCGGTCTCCAGCACGATCTTGTCGCCGGTGTCGTTCTCGAACGAGATCTCCACCTCGCCCCTGCACACCACGAACATCGAGTCGCCCGGGTCGCCGTAGCGGAAGACCATCGCCTCCGCCGGGAAGGTCACGACGTCGACGTGCTCGGCGAGGGTGGCGCGCTCCTGGTCGTCGAGCAGCGAGAAGAGCGGGACTTCGGCGAGCAGGTCGGCGGTGCTGGACACGGGGGAGCCCTCCAGCGAGGCAATGTACCCTCGCGCACCGGGAAACCGTTCCAGGATCTACCCGGAGAGTTTCCTGGCGCGCGAGGCGAGGATCGTGACCATCACGATGGGGCTCGTTGCGGCGCTCGAACGCCCCTAAACTCGGCCTCGTGGACATAGCGCTCCCGGCTCCGACCAAGATCACGGCGAGCTCGATCCTCCGCGTCGCGCTCTACTACGGCGTGGCGGGCTTCGGGGGCGGCTACTCGGTGCTCGCTCAGCTCCGGCGCGATCTGGTCGAGGAGCGGCGCTGGCTCGACGCCGAGGATTTCCTGGTGCTGGCCGAGCTCTCCAAGAGCCTCCCCGGGACGCCCGCGACCACCCTCATCGCGCTCCTCGGGCAGCGGGTGGGCGGGGTGCGGGGCGGGGTGGTCGCCGCGGCCGCGTTCCTGTTCCCGAGCACGGTGCTGATGATCCTCTGCGGCGCGGCCTACGCCTTGATGCGAAAGGCCACGGGGCTGGGGGTCTTCTTCGACGGCATGAACGCCGCCATGGTCGGCGTGGTCGCCGCGACCACGCTCGATCTCGCCAGGAGCGCGCTCCGGAACCAATGGGACGTCCTCGCGGCGCTGGCCTGCGCCGTCCTGCTCGCCGCCCGCGTGCTGAGCGAGCCCGCGATCGCCGTGGTGGCCATCGCGTTCGGCGTCGCACGCGCCGTGGCGAAGCTGAAGAAGCTGCCGCCGTCCGACGAGCCGGCGCCCAGGAGCGAACGGCTCCACGGCATCTCGCCGTGGGTCCTGCTCCTCGGATCGGGCGCGGGCGCCATCGCCGGGCTCGTGAGGGTGTTCGGCCCCATCGGCGTGATGACGTTCGGCGGCGGGCTCGCGATGATCCCCGCGATCGAGCACACGGTCGTCGTCGAGCAGCACTGGATCGGCCCAAAGACGTTCGCGGACGCCGTGGCGCTCGGGCAGATCACGCCCGGCCCCGTGGCCATCTGCGCCACCTTCATCGGCTACCGCGTGGGCGGGACCGTGGGCGCGCTCGTGGCGACGCTCTCCATGTTCGGCCCCGCCATCGCCCTCGCGCTCGCCGCCGGGCACTCGGTCGAGCGCTTCCGCCGCAGCCCGCTCGTCGAGAGCAGCCTGCGCGCGCTCGCGCCGGCGGTCATCGGGATGCTGGCCGCGGCGACGTTCAGCCTCGGGCGCGCCGGGATCGACGACGCGATCGGCGCGGGCGTCGCGGTCCTGTCGTTTGCCTTCCTCTGGCGCTTCAAGGCGAGCCCGCTCTGGATGCTGGTCGGCGGAGGGCTCGTCCACGTCGCCATGTTCCTGATCCGGGCGCGCGGCTGAGGCCGCCCCCCCCGTTGCTGGCGCCCCGCGGGGCCCCTATGGTCGGCCGATGACCACCGCGCCCGACCCCTCCGCCCTCGACATCGCCGTCGTCGAGGCGCTCTTCGACGCCTTCCGCCGCAACGACCTCGAGGGCGCCCTGGCGCTGATGGACGAGGACATCGTCTATCAGAACGTCCCCTTCCCCGCCGATCGCGGCAAGCCGGCGGTGAGGCGCACGCTGGAGCTGTTCGGCCGCGTCTTCACCGGCTTCGACGTCGAGATGCGCCACATCGCGGCGCGCGACGGCGTCGTGCTCACCGAACGGGTCGACACCCTCACCGGGCCGCTGCTCTACCTCGACCTGCCGGTCTGCGGCACGCTCGAGGTGCGCGACGGGCGCATCACGCTGTGGCGCGACACCTTCGACCTTGCCGGCGCCGGCGCCAAGCTGCTCGTGAGCCCGCTCCGCGCGCTGCTCAAGCGGCGCTGAGCCGTGCGGTCGCTACGGCCTCCCGGGCAGCCGGATCCAGGGAGAAACGCGACCGAGCACCTCGGCGACGCAACAAAGTCATGGGGGGGTTTGGGGGTCTCGGGCCCCCCATCTCAACGAACGCGGGGCGCTCTTGACGTCGGCGCGGACCCGAGCGAGCGTGTTGCATCGTGGGGACCGCAGTGCCTGCCAGGAGGTACACGCTCGAACTTCGCGTCGCCGCCTTGATAGGGGTTCCGCTCGCTGCCCTTGCCTTCCAAGCCTGCGCGCAGGGCAGCACGCTGTCGGAACTGTCGGGCGGCGGAGGCGCGCCCGCCTCCACGAGCACCGCAACCGCAGTCGGTAGCGGCGGCGAGCACACTCCGTTGTCGGTTACGTCAACGGCGACGGGCGGGGCTATGGCTTCGAGCTCGTCGGGCGGAGGGGGCGCCTCGGGCGTGACGAGCACCTCCTCCACGGCGTCGAGCTCGTCCACGTCGGTGGCATCGAGCTCTTCCACGTCGGTGGCATCGAGCTCTTCCACGTCGGTGGCATCGAGCTCTTCCACGTCCGCTGCATCGAGCTCTTCCACGTCCGCTGCATCGAGCTCGTCCTCTTCGGTGGCATCGAGCTCTTCCACGTCCGCTGCATCGAGCTCGTCCTCTTCGGTGGCATCGAGCTCTTCCACGTCCGCTGCATCGAGCTCGTCCTCATCGACCAGCGGGGGCATCACTTGCAGCAACGGTCACGCCTGCACGTGCGCGCATGACGAGTGCACGATCGGCGCAGCGCTAGGCTCCACCTGCAGCTCCTGCGTCGAGGCCGTGTGCGTCGACCAGGGTTGGGACCAGTGTTGCACGACCTACTGGAGCTATGCCTGTATGCAAGCGGCCGAGGCCTTCTGCACAAACGTCAACTGCTCCAGCTCGTCGAGCTCGTCGTCGAGCAGCGGGGGCACCATCTGCGGGGATGGCCCCTGCTCGTGCGCGCACGATGAATGCACAAAGGGCGCAGCGCTCGCCGCCAACTGTAGCTCCTGCGTCTCACTTCTGTGCGACATGTACGGCGACGACGACCCCTGCTGCACAAGCAGTTGGACCTCCTTCTGCACTGACGAGGTGGACGCCTACTGCGACTTCACCTGCCCGTTGTGACGGGGAGGATGAGGCGACGCACGGGCGGTCCTCGGCGCGGGCGCGTCGCTACAAGGACGCCGATCTCGGGCGACTCCTCCAGGGCGTCGAGCACGTCGTTGATCTCGTCGTTGAGCTGCTCGAGGCGCCAACGCCTTCGCGGGTAGCGGCGGTGCCGACACCAGCCAGCACCGGCCGAGCCGGCGCACGGCCGACCTCCTACCGTCGCTTGCGAGCGCGAATCCAAATTCCAGTCGGTGACCCGCGCAGCGGTGCGGGCAGTGGCTCGAGGAGAGAAACTGGCGGCGCCATGGCGGGAGGTGGCGGCCGCCACCCCTTCGCGAGCGCCACGTCGGCGAAACCCCGGCAAAGTCGCTAAGCGAGCGCGGCACGAGACTCGCGATACGGCGCCGGGATGACCTTACCGGGCGCCCCCCTCGTCCGCGGCACCGCACGCTACGAGCGCCACCGCCCGGAGACGACGGCGCTCTACGATCTGGTGCGCGACAACCTCGAGACCCTCTACGGGGCCATCGCCGACGGCGCGCTCGACGTCAGGCTGCCGAAGCACGCGAAGAAGGAGCTCGAGGTGTCCCTCGACTGCGGCTTGCTCTGCCGCGGCTTCGCGCGCCTCCGCTGCGGCTCCTGCAACGAGAGCCGGCTCGTCGCGTTCAGCTGTAAAGGCCGCGGATTCTGCCCCTCGTGCCTCGGCCGGCGCATGTGCGCCACCGCGGCCAACCTCATCGAGCACGTGCTTCCGCAGACCGCGCTCCGCCAGTGGGTGCTGACGTTTCCCTTTCCTTGGCGGCGCAGACTCGCGCACGACGGCGCGCTGCTCGGTGCCCTCACGCGCATCTTCGTCGAGACCGTGCACACCTTCTACACCCGATGCGCAGCGCCCAGCGCGAAGACCGGCGCGGTCACTGTCGTACAGCGCACATCCTCGGACCTCCGGCTCAACCCACACCTTCACGTGGTCTTCCTCGACGGCGCGTACCACGAGCAGGACGCCACGCTCGCATGGGAGGAGCTCGGTCACCTGAAGACCCGCGAGGTGGGCGAGGTGCTCGAACGGGCGGTCCGACGCATGACGCGCTACCTTCATCGGCGCGGCGCACTCGCGACCACCGAGGGTGAGGGCGAGGACGAAGACGTCGAGCGCGAGCAGAGGCTCGTGGCGTCCGCCGTGTCGGGGCAGGCACCTCCCGCCGGCCCCCAATGGCTGCGCGGCCTCCCGCCGCTCTCGCCGAGCGCGCTCGCCTATGACAAGCCCCTCTGCGCATCGCTCGATGGCTTCACGCTGCACGCCGCGACGAAGGCGGGGGCGCTCGACGTCGCCGGACGCGAGGCGCTGCTCCGTTACGTGCTCCGCCCTCCGATCGCGCAGAAATGGCTCGAGCCACGTCCCGACGGGCTCGTGCGCATCGCGCTGAAGCGGGCCTACGCCGACGGGACGGTGGCGGTCGAGATGGATCCGCTCTCGGTCTTGTGCAGGCTCGCGACGAGCGTGCCGCCGCCCCGCTTCCACACCGTGAAGTATTCCGGCGTGCTCGCCCCCGCGAGCACGTGGCGGTCCCGGGTCGTGCCGCGAACGGCACCCGCCGAGGCGGCCCCACAGGCCACAAAGGGCGAGGCCCCGAAGCGTCCGGGCACCTACCGCCCCTGGGCAGAGCTCCTGAAGAGGACATTCGACGTGGACGTTCTGGAGTGCCCGACGTGTCGCGGACGCATGAAGCTCATCGCCATGGTGACCGAGCGCGAGAGCGTTACGCGCTACCTCGCCAAGATCGGGGAGTTCACCGCCGTCCCTGAGCGTTCCCCGAGCCGCGGCCCGCCTTACTGGAAGAGCACCGTCCTGCGCCGCAAGGCGCTCGGTGACGCCGCATAGCGCCGACACACGAGAACCACCGGGCCGACGCGAGTCGCTACGGACACCTGCGCCCCCCGTCCGCAATCCCGGCAGAGAACCCGCTCTCTCGCCGCGTCCGCCGCAACTTCGCAGCCCCCCAAACGCGAAAGACGCCGGAACACCCGTGCCGTCGTGCCCCGCCGCCGCAAGGCGGTTGAGCGGCTGTTCGGCGCTTCTTTCACTTACGCGCCGCAGCTCGGCGTAGAACGCGTCGGCACGTCGGACGTCGGTCGTGAGCGTCTCGTACCATGAGGGGCCGCCGTGCGCCGCGCTGTCGTGCTCGAAGCCCACGGCCTTCTTCGGCTGCCACAGGCCGAACGTCGCGCCGTTCGGATCGGAGCACATGACCATGCGCCCGTTCTCGAGCGCGTCCATCGGCGGCTCCGCCTGCCCCCCGAGCGCCCTGACCCTGGTGGCCGAGGTCTCCGCGTCCTCGACGCTCACCAGGACCCCGATGACCGAGGGCGTCCCCGCCGGCATGCCACACACCGCGAGGTCCATCACCGCGCCCGCCGTACGCCCCTCGACCAGGATGAGCTCCCCGCCCGGAACGCCCGGCATCTCGCCGTACGTCCAGCCGAGGAGCTCCGCGAAGAACGCCTTCGCCTTCGCCGCGTCCGCGGTCATCAGGTTGATGAAGCAAAAGTCGTGAGTCTGCCGCTTGCCGGTGGTCATGTGGCCTCCTTTTGCCCCCTTGGACTCCGTGGGCGCGCCGGACTCATCGGTCCGAAGTCCGCGGACGTGGCCCTCGGCCGGGTTCCAACGCGCAGGTCCCTGCAGCATCATTGCCGGCATGCCCCGCGCCGAGGTCCTCATCGTCGCCGCCGTCCCCGACGAGTACGAGGCCGTCCTCGAAGCCGGCGGAGGCAGCGGGGCGTGGACCGAGCACGCGGGGCCCGTGGGCCTCTCAGTCTTCTTCCGCGACATCGACGTGGAGGGCGGCGGCTCCCTCACCATCGCCGTCACCCAGGCCCTCACGATGGGCGGCCCCGGCGCCGTCATCGCCGCCGCGGCCGCGCCGCGCTCAAGGAGTGCGACGTCGCGCTCGGCGAGGTGACCTGGACCCGGTCGGGCGGCACCGTTTGACGCAGGAGCAGCGCCACATTAGCAAGTGAGGGTGGCCGGGGAACCCCGGGGCGGGCTGACCCCCGAAGACCTCGAAAGCCAGGATCGCTCTCTCTTTGCGACCCCCCAGGCGCCGCAACTCGCGCCGTGGCCGAGACTCTGGCCCTCCCTGCGCTCTGCACTCCAGGCGCCCATGCCCGGGCGCGGGCCCGACGTGGGAGCGCTCATCCGCGCGTGGAGTAGAGGGGAGTTCGTGGCCCGCGTTCCTCGCATCGTGCGGTCCGTTTGGACGGGGCGCGCAACCGTCTGGGTGGACCGAAGCGCGCGGAACGTGCCGTTCTGGTCCGACCAGCTGGACGTCTGCCGGCGCCTCCGGAAGGCCTGCGGGCAGACCGGCTTTGAAAGGCGGCTGCTCGATGGTCGAGCACAAGCGCAGGCCATGGCGCGGCGCGGCGATCTGCTCGCAGGGTTTCGGGGGGCTCCCGGGATGACGGTGCTCGCGCTCAGCGATTCGGGTATCTATGGGGGGCCCGTCGAGTATGCAGTATGGCTCTCAACGGCTCGGCGGCTCGAGCGCGCCGGTGTGCGGGCAGTCGCGCTGGTGCCGAGCCCGCCGGGGCGCTGGAAACGCTGGGGACCGTACGTCACGAAGGCATGGTCGGCGATGTCCTGGGAACGTGGGCGTTCGCAGAGCGTGGCTGGCGTTCGGGGCAATGAGCGATTCTGGGAAGAGCGGGCGGGGCGGCTACTGCGACTCGCGTCGCCGGCTGCGTTGGTGCAACCCGGGTTGTTGCGGGAACTCCGGCAACTGTTGCCAGCATGGCAGGCGGATGCGGCAACGGAGGCCGACGTCTGGGGCCATGCTGACGTGCGCGCCGCGGACGCGACGGGGCTCGTCCTGCACGCGGAGGCGGCTGGACGGTGGCGGAGGGAGTTCGCGGCCGATGTGGACGGGGCGATCAAAGCGCGGGTGAGCGAGGCGATCAGGCGGTGGCACGCGGAGTTGCCCAGGGAACTGCTGCGCGGAGAGACGCTCGTCTGGTACTCGCTCATGCGGGACGAGAGAACGGAGCCACCCGGAAACCTCTACGATGCGCTCGGGTTTGTTCGCCGGCTTGAGCTGACGGTGCGGGATGAGGAGGATCCGGCACTAGCCGCGGCAGCGCGGCACTATGCGCGAACGCTGCTGAGGGCAATGCCGGCGGAGGCCTATCAGCTGGTGCCGGGCTTGAAAGCGGTACGGGCAGCGTCGTTCCAAGGAGTGGGCGGGGTGGCGATGCCGCCCGGCTCGGACCCCAATTGGCTTGAGGATCAGGCGGATGGCCCATCTCCGGTCCGACGGATGCCGGTTGACGTCCTAATCATCACCGCGATCCCCGACGAGCACCAGGCCGTCCTCGACGCCAGCGGCGGAGCAAGCGCGTGGACCAAGGACGAGGGGCCGATGGGCCTCCCCGTCGTGTTCCGCAACATCGATGCGGAGGGCGGCGGCTCCCTCACCATCGCTCTGGTCAAGGCCCCTGACACGGGCGGCCCGAGCGCCGTGATCGCCTCCGTGGCCGCGCTGAACGAGTACGACGTCCGCTGCCTCGCCATGTGCGGCGTCTGCGCCGGCCTCCGCGGCAACGTCGCGCTCGGTGACGTGATCATCGCCGACCGCGTTCTGGCAGTACGACGCCAGCAAGCGCAAGCCCGAGCAGGACATCGAGATGTACCGGATCCATCCGCCGGCCTGGAAGCAGGCCGCGGAGCGCGTCCAGCTTGACCCTGAGGCCCAATGGCTCGCCCTCCGGCCGAGGAGCTACGAAGAGCAGGGGGACTGGATCCTTGAGCGTGTATTCCGCGGCGCTGACCCGACCACGGACGCGGACAGCAAGACGAAGTGCGCCGACCTCGATAAGGCGCTCTCAAGGCTCTGGAAGAAGGGGCTCCTCGCGGACGGGACGCTCGACCTGACGGAAGCGGGGCGGAAACACATCCAGCGGGTGCTGCTCATGAACGGCGACGCGCTCCCCGAACCGAAGCCGCTCCGCGTCCACGTGGGACCGATCGTCAGCGGCAACCGAGCGATGCAAGACGACGAGGTCTTCGTGCGTCTGTCGGCGTCGGTGCGAAGGGTGCTCGGCGTCGAGATGGAAGCCACCGCTATCGGTGCGCTCACCCACACGGCTGGGGTCGAATACTCGGTCGTGGTGAAGGCAGTCATCGACCACGCCGACACCGACAAGAGCGACAACTTCAAGCCCTTTGCGGAGCGCGCGTCGGCCGAGTGCCTACTCGCGTTCGTGAAGCAACACCTACCCCCGCGCGCCACGCGGGAAGACCCCCTCCTTGCTGCGGGCACAGAAGAGCTCCCCCAACCGCGCGGGCCCCGCGGCCCTCCTGAATGCACGTCACCGGGTAGTCCCCTTTCATGGGCGCGTGGACGTTCTCGACGGGCTGCGCCGCTGGTGCGAGGGCGACGAGCGTGTGCGCGCCCGGCTGATCCACGCTGTGGGCGGGATGGGGAAGACCCGGCTCGCCATCGAGCTGTGCAAGCAGATGCGGGAGGCAGGGTGGCGCGCGGGATTCCTGCGGGAGGACAGGAGGCTCGCCGACCTCCTGCAGAGCCATCAGCCGGTGCTCGCGGTGCTTGACTATGCCGAGAGCCGGCCCGATCTCGGCGCGGTGCTTGCAGGCGTGGCCGCGCGGCGTGGGAAGAAGGCGATGCGCCTCTTGTTGCTCTCCCGGAACGGCGACGAATGGTGGACGGACGTGCTGCGTTCAACGGCGGAGGCCAAGACTATGCTCTCGGAGGAGGAGCCGCTCGCCTTGCCGTCCGTCACGCCGGACCGGGAGACCATGTTCCGGGAGGCGGTGACCGCGTTTACAGGAAAGGAATATGAAGGCCCGCTGCCCAGCCTGGACCATCCCAGGTACGAAAGGGTTCTCTATATCCACACGGCTGCGCTCGCGATCGCCCAGACACGGCGGGTCCACGACGACGCGCTAGTGGACACGCTCGACCACGAGGAGCACTTCTGGCGGGAGCAGCTTCGAGATCGAGGGCGCGCGGGCGAACAGAAGGCCGTCCACGAGCTGCGCTTGGCCGTCGCAGAACTCACGCTCAGGGGAGGTGCGCGCGACAAGGCCGAGGCAGTACATATTGTCGGCAACGAAGACATGGCAATGCTGCTGCGCGATCTCTACCCGGGGCGTGCAGGGCAGCGATATCTCAACGGGCTGGAGCCCGACCTGCTCGGCGAGACGATGGTATGGCGGACCCTCAACCAGGAGGGCGCCTTCGCCGGGCCCTATCTCGACCGGGTATTCGAGGGCGCCGATGCGCAGGCGGTCCGCACTGGATTCACGGTGCTGGGGCGGCTCTCGGAGGATCATGAGGAGGCCGCGGGCTGGATCGCGCGCATGCTCGCCCGCGACGTGGCGGGGCGGGCGATGGAGGCGTTCATGGCCGCGAAGACCGTGGGCGAGAGGACCGCGCACGCAGCGCTTGGGCTGGAGCTGGCCCGGGCACTGGAGCGGGAGGGAACGGTCGAGCTTGCACAGCGGTTGGAGCCAGAACTGCCGCACCCGGAGCAAACGGTCTCCTTGCGCGAGGTCGGGCGCTGGGTGCTGATGAAGCGGCTCGCGAGCCTGCCCGAGGGCTCGGCGCTGGAGGAACGGGCGCCGATCCTGAACAACCTGAGCCTTTGGCAGGGCGCGCTGGGACAGCGCGAGGCGGCGCTCGCTTCCACGCAGGAGGCGGTCGACCTCTATCGCGAACTGGCCCAAGCGCGCCCAGCGGCGTTCCTGCCCAACCTCGCCACGAGTCTCAATAACTTGGGCAACAAGCAGAGCGAGCTGGGGCAGCATGAGGCGGCGCTGACTTCCGCACATGAGGCGGTCGACCTCTACCGTAAGCTGGTGCTGGCGCGCCCGCAGGCATTCCTGCCTGACTTCGCAACAGCTCTCAACAATCTAGGCAACCGGCAGAGCGTTCTGGGACAGCGCGAGGCGGCGCTCGCCGCCACGCAGGAGGCGGTCGACCTCAGGCGCAACCTGGCGCAAGCGCGTCCAGAGACTTTCCTGCCCTACCTCGCCACGAGCCTCAACAACCTAGGCAACATGCAGCTCGAGCTGGGACAGCGCAAGGCGGCGCTCGCTTCCACGCAGGAGGCGGTCGACCTCTACCGCAAGCTGGCGCAGGCGCGCGTAGAAGCATTCCTGTCCGACCTCGCTACGAGCGTAAGCAACCTGGGCAGCGTGCAGAGCGCGCTGGGACAGCACGAGATGGCGCTCGCGTCGACGCAGGAGGCTGTCAGCATCCGGCGCAAGCTGGCGCTGGCGCGTCCGGAGGTGTTCCTGCCCGACCTTGCCGTCAGCCTCAACAACCTCGGCAAGGCACAGAGCGCGCTGGCGCAACACGAGGCGGCGCTGGCTTCCTTGCAGGAGGCGGTGGACCTCCGGCGCGAGCTGGCGCATGTGCGTCCAGAGGCGTTCTTGCCCGCCCTCGCCACCAGCCTCCATAACCTGGGCCTCCAACAGAGCGATCTGGGCCAGCGCGAGATGGCATTGGCCTCAGCCGAGGCGGCGCTGGATGCTATTTGGCCCTTCTTCCTACGTTTGCCCGACGCCTTCGAACGCAACACTGGCATGATCCTCCGCAACCTCCGCAAGCGCCTCGAAGCCCTCGGTCAGTACCCTCCGCCCTCACTCCTGGAACGCGAGGCGAGCTTTGCTGCCCTGAGCACCCGCTCCGGGTGAGCACGCGCGAGACCGCCGCCGCCAAGATCCCCGTCTTCCGGCGGCCCCCACCTGGCCCACATCGGATACGCTGACGACGATGCGGGCAACGGCGGAGGAAGACCTCGCTCTTGGGCGCCGGACGCACGCGGCGGACGTACCGCCGGACGCTGCGCAGGCTGCCCATGTAGCCGCGCTCAACGAGCATGTCGTAGAGACGCATGGCCCGCAGCCGGGGTATTGCGCCAGCGTCTCGGCGATGAAGCCCTCGAAGCCGCGCAACGGCACGGGGGCCCTGGGCTCCTTGCCAATGGCCGGCGCCGCCGCCGGGAGCGGACGCGCCCGCAAGCCGAGCACGCGCTCGACCACCTCGTGGTGCAGCGAGAGCTGCGTCACGATGGTGCCGACCTTCCAGTGCTCGGCGAAGAAGAGGCGACGGACCTCCGCCGCCTTGGCTTCGTCGATCGTCACCGGCCGAGGCTCCTGCGGAGGCGATGCTCGCCGCGGAAGTCACCGAGCCCCGGCAGGCGCTGCCCGCGGCGGGCCGGCTCGTGCATGAACAGCGGCTCGACGACGTAGTGCAGCGTCGCGCGCGCGACGCCGAGGCCATCGCACAAACCCAGCGCGAACAAGACGTCCTCGCTCTCCGCAGAAACGACAGCGCGGACCCTCCGGTAGTGCCACAGCGCCATCGACTCGCACAGCATCGGCCCGGCGAACCGGTGTGCCGGCGTCGCCACCGCTCGCAACCGGGCCTTCATGACCTCGTCGGGCCCCTGCGTGAGCAGCACCCGCGTCTCCCGGGACGTCGCGGAGATCGTCATCACGAGCTCCGCGCCAACACCCGAAAACCGCTCGACCGAGAGCCGACCGAGAGCGGGCACGCCTCGCAGCACGCGTCGTCCAGGTCCCCTGCGCCGCCCGCCGCGCGCTTGTGCCCCACCACACCCAGCGACGCCGCCGACCGTTCCCACCTTCATTTACTTACGCGCTACGTCGAAGCAAGGCTGTGGCATGGGTCGGCGATGGGTTTGCCTTGACACCCCCGGCGAGCCTCGGCGATCCTACCTTGATGACAGGTGACAGACAATGACGACACCCAGGCTCACTACCCGCTTCGCCAGACCGGCGGGCATGATCGCCGCATTGACCATCTTGGGCAGCAGCCAGCACGCGAGCGCGTTCGACTTCGGCGAGCACGCGTACATGACGCGGATAGCGCTCCGCCTCTCGCTCGAGACGGAGGCCGGGGCGCCCGCAGGCGCGAAGCAGTCCATCGACCTCCTCGCGGACGCCGAGCGCGTCCTCGACCACAACTTCTGCAAGGTGAAGGACGCCCTCGAAAAGAAGCCCGAGGAGCTCGAGCAGTGCTTCACCATCGCCGACGTCCCCGCGCTCGCGGGTGACCACGCGGGGTCACCGCTCCTGCTCAAATGGCGCTGGTTCGACGAGATCCATCCGAGGCCGGAGTCGCCGGTCCACGAAATCGAGGACGTCTTCAGGACCCTGGGAAAATTGGGCCTCACCCGCTGTGCGCCGCCCGAGAACGCGATGACCAAGCCCCCTGGCAAGGCCGACGCGTTCTTGAACGTGGTCCAGCCCTGGGAGTCACCGACCAAATGGCCGGAGCCCGGACCAGAGAAGGTCGATCCGGAGGATTCCTCCTACGGGACCCTCGCGTCGAACAACTGTAACCACTTCCGAGATCCCATCGAGTTCTCACCCGGGTGGATCGCGGGTGGTACGCGCGCGGCGCGCCACGAGCTTTCCACGGCGCGCAGTCGTTACCACCTTCGCGGCGATACACCCGACCTGCCATTCCGGAGCAAGCCAGACCTGAGCTCCTACGCCTGGTACGCGGACCTGCACGTGGGAGCGCTGCAATTCCTGCGTGCGGCGCGGGCTGCCGGACTGGACCCGGAGGTACAGGCGAAGCTCCGGGGCGTAGCTGTCGTGCTCGAGCTCTTTTCGCTGCATTTCTCGAGGATTCGGTCGCCGCAGGACACACGCTCACGAACGCGCATCACTTCACGACGGTGTCGAGAGCGTACGTTCACGGCAAGCTGAACAAGGATGGAATGATGGCGACCGTCCCTCCTGCCTTGTGCACGGCGCTCTCGAAATCGAAGCGTGCCGGCGAGTTCGGCGCGCTCTCGAAGGCATGCGACAACACCAGCGCGGTGAGGATTTATGGGGACACCGTGATGTTCAACAAGGCGAACGAACCTCACGAGGCCGACGCCACGGTCCAGCTCGCCGTGTTCGCGACGATGCAGTCTTTCGACACCTTCTTCGCGGCCGCCGCCGCGGCTGAAAAGATGAGCCCGTCGGACGTCGACCCATCGGCGCGCGCGCTCGGCAGCTGCGTGAACGACCCCGCGCCGACGCACGACAGCGACCGTGCCTGGACCTGGCCAGACGATCCATTCTACAAGTGCGTATTTCGCTGGTGGGAAGTCATGGGGCGCGATGAGGGTGCACGCATCGGCGCGATCGACGCAGCCTGGAGCCGCGGCGACATGGATGGCTTGATGGTGCTCCCCTCCCCGGCGTACGCCTACCCGTCGGAGGTGGGCGTCCTCGGAAACGTCGACGTACGCGTCTATCCCGGGGGATGCGCTGCGTGCACCGTTTCCCGGACGGGCGGGCACGCCTGGGGATCCGTGGCTGCATTGCTGACGCCGGTGCTCCTCGTGCTCCGGCGTGGCGCGAGGCGGGCGCGACGACGACAGACGCTCGGTGGGACCCCGCAGCGGGGCGCAGGCTGAGCTCCAGCGGTGCGAGGCGGATGGCGGGCCCGTTGCCCCGCTGCCTACTCGTTCCAGAACAGCAGCTTCTTCGCGGTGGCCTGCGCGGTCGAGGTCGGCGGTGTCGCCGCCGTGCTCGATGCGCCGAGCACGGCGCTGTAGACCGAGCTGATCGTGGGGTCGTCGAGCGTCGTCCCTGCGGGCAGCCCGGCTCGAGCGTTGGAGAGGGCGGCCGCTTCACCGGCCTGCGCCTGGGTGAGCGTGTGGCCTTGCGACCAGAATCGCCTGGAGCGCATAGCTCGTGGACGCGGCCTTGGCGTAAGCCAGCTGCGAGGATGTCGGATCGATGTCGACCGCGAGGAGGACGGGATGCACGTGCGCCCCTCCCGCGAGGATGGCTGCCGTGATCTGCGTGACCATCGTGCCGAGCCGCTCCACTGCGGAGGCGTCGAACGCGCCGACGCTCCCTCCGATGACGGGGGCGACGTCGCCGAGCGCCGCGAGGTCGAGCCCGAGGACCGCGATCTCGTAGCTGGAAGAGGCTGCGTTCAGCGTACACGCCGCCGCGACTTGCAGCACGGTCGCGCTGGCGCTGGTCTGGAGGTTCCACACCTTCACGCAAACGCGCAGGCCCGCGCCGTAGTATTCGTTGACGATGAGCCCGCCCTTCCCTGGGACGGGGTCGCACAGGACCGTGAAGTCCCAGAGGTAGTATGCGGCGGATCCGGTGACATCCAGGCTGGCCAGGGAGCCGAAGCCTAGGTTGATCGCCCATTGCGCCGTGATCATCGCCGCCGTTCCCCCGACGGAGGGCAGCGTGCTGGGGAGAGCCGTGGGGGCGTTGCCGCTCAGGGTGATGAGGTTGGTCGGGGCGAGCCCGACGAGCGAGACAGGCACCCCTCCCGCGAGGAGATCGGGACTGACTGAGACGTTGACAGTAGCCATGACAAGATCCTTTCTCGACGGCGGGCTACTGCCCGAGGCGCTGGATGGCTTCGGCGACGTTCTGCTGGGCCGAGGTGGGGGTCCTCCCGGCGCCGCCGACGATGTTGGCGTAGACGACCAGAACCGACAACGGATCGACCTGGTCGTAGGGGTTCTGAGACGTATTGCCGGCATTCTGCCGGAGGTGATCCATGGCAGCCTCGTACGTATCGCCGGAGGTGATCCGGTGGATGCCGTAGCCATTGGAGGCGCACGCCGACAGCGTCGAGGGCGTCGGCGAGACGTCCTCGACCACGTACAGGACCTGCGGGTCGAACTTGGTCGCATCGCTCTTCGCCTGGTTCACCATCCCGACCGAGAGATCGCCGAGCGCCGTCCCCAGGCTCTTCATCGCGTTCACGTCGAAGAGGGAGGGAGTGAACGTGTTGTTGAACTGTGTCACGAGGGCGCTCGGACATCCGTAGACATTCCACTTGAAGTAGTTGGACGCCCCGCTGTAGGTCGCCGACGCCGCGATGGTGGCCAGGTTACCGGCCACCTGTCCGTTGACGCGCGTCGTGGTGAGCCCCATCCGGAAACCGACGCCGGGAATGGCCGTCATGCCAGGCTGTCCAGGGATGGTGATTTGATCTGACGTGGCAATGAACTCGACGAGGTAGAAATCGAGCGCCGTCGAGTTCTTACCGTTGATGATGGATCCGAACCCCAGGCTGATGCCGATGTCGAGGGTGAGCTGGGAGATCCGGATGCCGGCAAGGACCAACCGCGGCGCCGCCGCAGCAGCGGCAGCGGCTTGCGCGGGCGCGGCTGCTGCGAACGCGGCCGCCGGCGAGGCCATCGTCGCGCGAACCCGCAAGTTACCCAGGGCACGGGATAGATCGAATGGCGAGTCTCGTGTGGGTAGCTGCACCGAGGACAAGCGGGTTGGAGTCACGGGATGGAACAATCGCATCGATATTTGCCTCCCCGCGGCGACCATGGTGGTCGCCACGATTCCTCAATCGTTCATGTCTGCGCAAACGCCGCACGGCGCGCTGTGAACGGCCGTTACATATTGGCTAACAACCAGGGCGCAATGGTGTCAACCAAAAACGTCGTAACCTGGCGGTCCGAACGAGCGCGAGCGAGCGCGTCCTCGGGGACGGGCCTCCGGTGGGCTTCATCGGGGACCGGGTCGGTGGCGGGGCCGGGCGCCTTGCTGGGCGCTTCGCCCCAGTGTCACACTTCGTTCCGCTCAGTCGTCCTCCAACCGTATGGGCTCATTTTCCACCTACGAGACCGCGCGCCCGCACCTCCTCTCCATCGCGTACCGCATGCTCGGCTCGGCAGCCGACGCGAACGACGTCGTTCAGGAGGCGTGGCTCCGCTGGCGTGACGCGGACGAGACGGCGGTTCGGGACCCGAGCGCATGGCTGTCGGCCACGGTGTGCCGGATCTGCCTCGACAGGCTCAAGTCGCTGCGCCGGCAGCGCGAGGCCTACTCCGGCCCGTGGCTGCCCGAGCCGGTGGTGACGGAGCTAGCTGTGCGCGGGCACGCTCGCGCAGCCAGTGGAACGCCCAGACGAGGAGCAGGACGGCGGCGAGGAAGACGACCCAGCGCCTACCTGGGCGCCGTGGCGCGGGGGGGGCCCCGAGCGCGCACCGGCGAGGTGTCGTGCTTGGCCGACCTCGCGCACAAGCCGTTCGCGGGCGCGAATCCAAATTCCAGTCGGTGATCCGCGCAGCGGTGCGGGCAGTGGCTCGCGGAGAGAAACTGGCGGCGCCATGGCGGGAGGTGGCCGCCGCCACCCCTTCGAGAGCACCGGCGCCGTCACTGTCGTACAGCGCACATCTTCCGACCTCCGCCTCAACCCGCACATTCACGTGGTCTTCCTCGACGGCGCGTACCAGCAAGGCGCCGCGCTCGCGTAGGAGGAGCTCCGCGCCAGCACCCCGAAAACCGCTCGACCGAGAGCGGGCACGCCCCACAGCACGCGTCGTCCAGGTCCCCGTGCGCCGCCCGCCGCGCACTTGTGCACCATCGCACCCAGCGACGCCGCCGACCGTTCCCACCTTCATTTACTTACGCGCCCGGGCGCGCGCGAGATGGACCGGCTGCGGGCGAGATGGACCGGCCGCGGGCGAGATGGAGGGGGCGTCGGCGGGATGGAGGGGGCATCGGCGAGATGGAGGGGGCGCGGGTGAGATGGAGAGGGCGTCGGCGAGATGGACCGGGCGCGAGCGAGATGGAGGGCGCGCGGGCGAGATGGAGGGGGCGTCGGCGAGATGGAGGGGGCGTCGGCGAGATGGAGGGGGCGTCGGCGAGATGGAGGGCGCGCGGGCGAGATGGACCGGGCGCGAGCGAGATGGAGGGGGCGTCGGCGAGATGGAGGGGGCGTCGGCGGGATGGAGGGCGCGCGGGCGAGATGGAGGAGGCGTCGGCGAGATGGAGGGCGCGCGGGCGAGATGGACGGGGCGTCGGCGAGATGGAGGGCGCGCGGGCGAGATGGACGGGGCGTCGGCGAGATGGAGGGCGCGCGGGCGAGATGGGTTGCGCGCGGGCGAGATGGGATGCGCGCGGGCGAGATGGGTTGCGCACGGGCGAGATGGGATGCGCACGGGCACCAAGCTCTGGGTCCACTTTGCCAGAGTGCGCTGGGGCATGCAGAGCGCCTGGTCCGTGGCCGTGCTGATCACCATCCCCTGACCGCCCTCCACCCTGCCCGCCGCTTCCCCCTTTCACGAAGCATCGCCGGACTTCAGGCCCGAGCGGCGCGCACCGTGCGCGTCGGGCCCGCGTGGCGCTCGACCGCCTCGCGGACCTCCTCACGGAGCCCGAGCCCGAAGCCCGCCTCGGCGGCGACGAAGAGCGGGCCGACGAGGAGTCCCCGCAGGTCGTCGAGGAAGGCGGGCTTCCGGCCCTCGAAGAAGTGGCCCACGAACTGGAAGATCCACCCCACGACGAAGAGCCCCACCGAGAGCGCGAGCCACGCCCCCGTGCCCAGGGCGGCGATGTGCGACCCGAGCAACAGCGCGGCGCCGAAGAGGCCGGCCATCGCGAGGGCGTAGCGCCAATCGAGCGAGGCGTAGAACGCGACCGAGGCGACGGTCCCGGCGAGCGCGGGCGAGATCGTCAGCGCCCCGAGCGAGAACGACGGACGCGCGAGCAGCGCCTCGACCGCGACGACGATGAGGGGGATGCCCACGAAGTGGGTGGCGATGTTGCGGCGATCGCGGTGGTACTCGGCGTAGGTGGAGAGGTGCTCGACGAGCGTCTTCATGGGCGGCAGTATGCGAAGGAGCGGCCCGGGAGATTGTCGAGCGGGCGACAAAGCACGCAAATTCCAGGCGGGCACGCAAGCGTGCCCTAGAAAACCCGATGGACAGGCGATTTCACGAGGTTTTCCGGGCCGGGCGCTGGTTCCGGAGCCTGCCGGGGCCGTTCCAGGAGCAGCTCCTCGCGGCCGGGGTGCAGCGCCGGCTCGCCAAGGGCGAGCGGCTGTTCTCGCGCGGCAATCCGCCGAGCGGCATCTTCGGCGTCGCCGACGGGGCCATCCGCATCGCGGCCGCCACGCCGAGCGGGCGGGAGGCGCTCCTCGCGCTGCTCGAGCCGCCGATGTGGTTCGGGGAGATCTCCGTGCTCGACGGGCAGCCGCGCACGCACGACGCCACCGCGTCCGAGCCGACGATCCTGCTCCAGGTCCCCGAGGCGCCGCTCCAGGCCATCCTCGCCGCGGAGCCGCGCGGCTGGCGCGACCTCGGCGTCCTCGCCGTGGGCAGGCTGCGCCTGATGTACGCCGCCGTGGAGGACATCGTCGCCCTCCCGCTCCCGGTGCGCCTGGTGCGCCGGATCGTGCTCGCCGCGGAGCGCTACGGCGAATGGCAGGATCGTTCGAGCCGCGTCCTCGATCTGCGCCAGGAGCAGCTCGCCGCCATGCTCTCCACCTCGCGGCAGACCGTGAACCAGCTCCTCCGGGACCTCGAATCGCGCGGCCTCGTGCGGCTCTCCTACGGCACCATCGAGATCCTCGACCTCGACGGCCTCCGCCGCGCCGCGCAGCCGCCGGAGTGACGAACGCCGTGGGGAGCACGCACGAGCGGCCGTCGCCGGCCCATCCCGACCCCGTAGCGCGCGCCGGCAGGCCGCGGCGGATCGCCGTCGTATCGACCGCGAGCGCCTGCGGCAAGACGACCCTGGCGCGGGCGCTCGCCGAGAAGCTGGGCGCGACGTTCGTGGAGCTCGACGCGCTCGTCCACGGGCCGGGGTGGGTCGAGACGCCCGACGAGGTGTTGCGCGCGAAGGTCGCCCCAATCGTGGAGCAGGAGCGCTGGGTGGTGGACGGCAACTACCGCCGGAAGCTCGGGGAGCTGGTGCTCTCCAGGGCCGACCTCGTCGTGTGGCTGGACCTGCCGGCGCGCGTGTGGCTCCCGCGGCTCGCGTGGCGGACGCTGAGGCGCGGCGTGACGCGCGAGGAGCTTCTGGAACGGCAACCGCGAGTCGTTGCGGGCGGCCGTCTGGGGGAGGGACTCGCTCTTCGGTTACGCGCTGCGGACGTACCGCGAGCGCCGCGCGGAGTGGCCAGCGCTGCTCGCGCGGTATCCGTACGTGCGGCTCACGTCGCCGCGGGAAGTGGAGCGCTTTCTGGAGCGTGCCTGAAGGGGAGAACGGGCTCCGCCCGGCCTGCTCGCGCGGGCCGGGCGAAGCGCTCGTGGCGACGACTCACCAGTACCAGGTGCGGCGGCACTGGTAGTAGTGCGGATCGCACCAGCCCCAGTAGTTGCCCGGGACCCACGCGCCGTTGACATAGCGACCGCCGCCCCAGTAACCCCAGCTCCGCCCGCCGCCCCAGCCCCAGCCGCGGCCCCAGCCATCGTGGCCCCAACCACCGTGGCCCCAGCCGCCGCGCTCGCCGCCGTGGTCCCAGCCGCCGCGCTCGCCGCCGTGGCCCCAGCCGCCGTGCTCGCCACCGTACGAGCGGCCGCCGTGGGAGCTGCCGCCGCCGTGGTAGGTGGCACCGCGCGACGCGCCGCCGTGGAAGCTGGCGCCGCGCGAGGCGCCGCCGTGGAAGCTGCCGCCGCCGCCGCTGCGGCCACCGTGGAAGCTGGCGTAGTTCTCGATGCCCGGGTTGCCCGTCGCATCGGCGCCCGCCGCCTCGTCGGACGCGCCCTGATCGTTCGGCGCTTGATCGTTCGCCGCGACGCTCTCGTCGGCGTCGCTCGCGGCCATCGCGAAACCGCCCACCGCCACCGTGCCCACCGCCAGGACCGCCGCCGCCGCAAAGAGGATGCCTCGATTGAGCTTCATGTGACCTTCTCCATGCCGGTGGGTTTCGCCGGCCTCGTTCGCTGTCGTCCACCCCTTGAGCAACCGGCGGGCCATCGCGGAACCTGGCAAAATCCCGGAGATCTGGGCCCTGCCCCACGTAACAACACCGGCTGTTACGCTCGTCACACGCGCGCCGACCCCTCGCGTGAACGGGAGTTGGCGGCCCTCGGGGCAAAGCGGGGTGTGACGTAACACCGTTACGATGGCGTGACGCCCGAGCCGCGGGTGGCGCGGCGCGGCGAAGCTGCTCGTGGCGAAGCTGCTCGACGAGGCGCCTGCAACGGGCCCGCGACGGGCGCGATCGTAGGTCGGCGTCCCCCTGCACCGAAGCGGGACCAACCCCGCTTGAATGGCGCTAGAATGGTGGGCATGCTCGCCTGCCCCGCCTGCCGCAAGCTCTACCCGAGCGATGCGTCGAAGTGCGTGGATGACGGGCATGACCTCGTCCCGCTCGACCAGCTCCCGGAGGAGGACCCGCCGCTCGAGCGGGACAGCATGGTCGGCGAGTACCGCGTCGAGAAGAAGCTGGGGTCGGGGACCTTCGGCGCCGTCTATGCGGCGGAGCAGCCGCTCATCGGGAAGAAGGTCGCCATCAAGCTGCTGCACAAGAAGTTCGCCTCGGACGCCGGCGTGGTCTCCCGGTTCGTCTCCGAGGCGCGCGCGGTGAACCGCATCCGGCACAAGAACATCATCGACATCTTCTCGTTCGGCGTGCTCGAGGGCAGCCGCCCCTACTTCGTGATGGAGCTGCTCGACGGGATGACGGTGCGCGAGCTACCTCGATCACGAGGGGCGCATCCCCCTGGCCGAGGCGGTCCCCATCCTCCGCGGCATCGCCGAGGGGCTCGACGCCGCCCACGAGGCCGGCGTGACGCACCGGGACCTGAAGCCGGACAACATCTTCCTGGCATCGAGAAGGGCGGCGGCTACCTCCCCAAGCTGCTCGACTTCGGGGTCGCCAAGCTCGTCGCCGACGGCGCCGCGCACAAGACCAGCACCGGCGCCGCGATCGGGACGCCGAGCTACATGGCGCCCGAGCAGTGCCGCGGGCAGCCCGTCGACCACCGGGCCGACATCTACGCGCTCGGCGTGGTGATCCACGAGATGCTGACGGGCAAGCGCCTCTTCCAGGCGGACTCGGCGATGAACATCCTGATCAAGCACAGTCAACGAGCCGCCGCGGCCGATGTCCGAGGTCTGCCCCGACCTGCCGCGGGAGCTCGACGCCCCCGTGCTGGCCATGCTGGCGAAGAAGCCGAGGGCCCGGCCGAGCTCGGCGGGCGCCGCCGTCGCCGCAATCATCGCGCGCGTGCCCGACGGCAAGGTGGACCACGCCGCGGCGGACGCGAAGGCGGAGCCTGGCTCGTTCGAGCGGGCGCTCGAGCGCCGGGAGGCGGACACCATCACCATCCCCGGCCGCAAGGGCCGGAGCCGCGGCGACGAGCCCGCTGCCAGCCCGGCGGGCGTCGCCGTCGCCTCGACCCCGAGCGAGGAGGGGCCGGCCGTCTCGAGCGCGATCAAGACGGCGGGGCCCGCGCTCCAGCAGGTCGCGGAGAGGGAGAGCACCTCGTACCCGCCGGCCCTCGACGGCACGCTCCCGCCCGACGCCCCCGAGCCCCCGCCCGAGGGCGCCGAGCCCGCACCGGAGGCGCAGGCCACGGGCGCCGCGAACGCGCCGGCGATGTCGGCGGACGGCCGCTTCGCCATCTCGTCGAAGGGCAACACAATCAAGGTCTGGGACCTGCGGACGGGCCAGGCCATCCACACGTTCCAGGGGCAGCCGGGCGCCGTCCCCGTCCCGCAGGCGGACAAGGCCGAGGCCCCGGTCCGCGGCGCGCCCGCCAAGCGCACGGGCCGCAACGCCGGCGCGCGGACCTGGGCGGCGCTCGGCGTGGGAGCGGCGCTCCTCGGCGCCGGCGCGTGGCGGCTCGGGACGCGCACGCCGGCGCCTCCGCTGGCGACGGCGGAGCCCACCTCTGCCCCGAGCCCCGGCGACGGCATCCCGAGCAACGTGACGCTCCACCTCGCAGTGACCCCGGCGGACGCCGACGTGATGCTCGACGGCCTGCGCGCCGGCAAGGCCTCCGAGCCCCTCGTCCTGCCCCGCTCCAGCCGGCGCTCCGCCCTCCGCATCGAGAAGCGCGGCTTCGAGGCGCAGACGCTCTATGTCGTGCCCGATCACGACAGGAGCCTGCCGCCGGTCGTCCTGCGCGCCGAGCCGGAGCCGCCGCTTCGATGAAGGAGCTCGGCGCCACCGCGGGCACCCTCCCCGGCCCGCCCGAGCCGCGTGAAGGCGCCGGCGCGGCGCCGCTCGACGACACCATCCGCGACGAGGAAGCCACGCGCACGCACCTCCAGAGGCTGGGCGGCGCGCCGCCCGTGTACGGGTGGGACCGCTACGATCTGCTCGAGCTGCTCGGCAAGGGCGGGATGGGCGCCGTCTACAAGGCGCGCGACAAGAGGCTCGATCGCATGGTGGCGATCAAGTTCCTCCACAACGCGGACCCGTACACCACCATGCGCTTCCTCCAGGAGGCGCGGGCGCAGGCGCGCATCGACCACCCGAACGTCTGCAAGGTCCTGGAGGTGGGGGAGGTCTCGGGCGAGGCGTACATCGCCATGCAGCTCATCGAGGGCACATCGCTCTCCCAGAGCTTCGGGGGGATGACGCTGACCGAGAAGGTGCAGGTGATGAAGACGGTGGCCGAAGCCGTTCACGCGGCCCACCGCCTCGGCGTCATCCACCGCGACATCAAGCCCGCCAACATCATGGTGGAAGAGGTCGCCGAGGCGGACGGCAAGCGGTCCTTGCGCCCCGTGCTCATGGACTTCGGCCTGGCCCACGAGCTGGGCAGCGGGCAGGGCCTCACCGAGTCGGGCGCCGTCATGGGGACCCCGAGCTACATGCCGCCCGAGCAGGCGCGCGGGGACGCGCGCCGCGTCGACTGCCGCAGCGACGTCTACGGCATCGGGGCCACGCTCTACCACCTCCTCGCCGGCGAGCCGCCCTTCGTGCAGGACGACACGGGCAACGTCCTGCTCAAGGTGCTCATCCAGGATCCCGTCCCGCTCCGGGAGAAGGCCCCGGGCATCCCGGCGGCCCTCGACGTCATCGTCGGCAAGTGCCTGAACAAGGAGCCGCACCAGCGCTACACCACCGCCGCCGATCTGGCCGACGATCTCGGGCGTTACCTCAACCGCGAGCGCGTCGTCGCGCGGCCCCTGAGCCTCATCACGAGGATCTACTGGCGAGGCAAGCGCAATAAATCCATGGCGGCCGCCGTGGTCGCGCTCTGCGTGAGCCTCGCCGCCTTCGCGGGGTACGGCGTCCGGACGGCGATCGTCAACGCCCGGAACGAGGCCATCGCCAAGAAGCGCGCGGAGCTGGGCCAGAAGCTCGGCCGGTCCGTCAAGGACATGGAGTGGCTCATCCGCAGCGCGTACCTCGTGCCGCTGCACGACGTGAGCCCCGAGAAGGCGCTCGTGCGGGAGCGGATGAAGCAGATCGAGGCGGAGGTGCGCGGCTTCGGCGACCTCGCGGCGGGCCTCGATCACTACGCGCTCGGCCGCGGCCACCTCGCCCTCGAGGAGTGGGACGAGGCCCACCGCGAGCTCTCGCGCGCCGAGGAGATGGGCGTCCACGGCGATCCGGAGCTCGACTACGCCCTCGGGCGCGTCCTCGGCGAGCTGTACCGCCGCGCCGTCGAGGACGCGCGGAAGAGCGGAGACAAGGGCTACTTCGAGAAGCGCAAGGCGGAGCTCGACCAGGAGTACCTGGTGCCCGCCCTCGCGCACCTCGATCGCTGCCGGGGGCTCGAGACCGTCTCGGCCGATTACCTCGACGGCCTCATCCACTTCTACAACCACCGCTACGACGAGGCGCTGAAGAGCGCCGAGCTCGCGAGGAAAGGCCTGCCCTGGCTGTACGAGGCGGCGAAGCTCGAGGGCGACGTCTTCATGGCGCGCGCCCTCGACGCGAAGGACCATGGCGACAACGACCAGGCTGCGAGCCATTTCAAGGACGCGGTGGCCCGCTACGCGCAGGCCGCCGACGTCGGCCGCAGCGACCACGAGGTGTACGAGGCGCTCGCCGAGGCATGGATCCGGCAGGAGGAGATGGATCTGTATGCCGGCCGCGACCCGGCGCCGAAGCTGGAGAAGGCGCTGTCCGCCGCCGGGTCGGCGCTCGAGGCGGACCCGGCGGAGTCGCGCGCCCACACCAAGAAGGCGTTCGCGTACTTCTTCCGAGCCCAGTATGCCAGCGATCATGGTGCACCGCAGGGCGAGGTCGAAATGCTCTATCGGGCCCAGGTCGCCGAAGGCGAGCAGGCCGTCGCGCTGCACCCCGGCGACGCCTTCGCGCAGGACATCGTCGGCATCGGATATACCAGGCTGGCCGAGTACCTGATCGACCGGGGGCAGCCCGTGGAGCCCCTGCTCGACAAGGCGTTCTCCCACCTGCAGGAGGCGATCCGCCAGAACCCGCGCTTCCCGTGGGCGTACAACGACTACGGCCTCGCGCTGGGCTGGTTCGGGGAGAGCACGAGACGCGAGGGCAAGAATCCCGAAGAGTGGTACGCGAAGTCGATCGCCGCGATCAGGAAGGCCACCGAGCTCGATGATCAATACGCGATCGCGTACAACAACACGACCGTGTGGCTGAACGAGCTGGCCTCGTGGAAAGCCGAGCACGGCGAAGACCCGGAGAAGGTCGCGCTCGAATCGGTGCAGGCGGCGAACCGGGCGATCGAGATCAACCGGCGACAATCCCTGCCGTACGGGAACGCGGGGCTCGCGTTCACCATCGTCGCCGCCTACCGGCTCTCCGCAGGCCAGGACGGCCGCGAGCCCGCGGCCCACGCCATCGAGCGCCTCAAGGAGTTCCTCGCCATCGATCCGAGCAACGTCTCGTCCCGGCGCGATCTCGCGCGTGCGTACCGTCTGCTCGCCGAGCACGAGCGTGCCCAGGGCAAGGACCCTGGACAGAGCCTGGACGAGGGGCTCGCGGCGCTCACGGAGTGCTACCGGACCGAGCCGGGCAACGCGGACTGCAAGGCCGCCGAAGCAGAGCTGCGCGCGGAACAGGCAGCATGGGCGCAGAAGCAGGGCCGCCCCTTCCTGGACACGCTGGAGCGGGCCCAGAGGCTCGCGTCGGAGGTGGCGCAGAAGCTCCCGGACCGGGCGGATCTACAGGTCGTGCTCGGGGAGATTCTGCCTCCAGCGAGCCGAGGCGCTGCTCGCGAGCCCGAAGCCGCCTGCGCCGCCGGGCCCCGTCGTCGACGAGGGCCTGGCCGGCATCGAGCGGGCGCTGGTGAAGGCTCCGGGCTCTCCGCAGGCGCTGGCGGTGCAGGGGGCGCTCCTGGTGCGCAAGGCGCAGATTCGAGGCCGATCCGGCACAGAAGGAGGCCGCGCTCGGTCGCGCGAGGGAGAGCCTGTCGAAGGCGTTCGCGGTGAACCCGCTGCTCGAGCGCCGGTACAGGGAGGCGGCCACCCTTGCGCGCCTCCCGGCCGGAGGGAAGTGACCCGTCAGGACGGCGGGATGAACGTCGTGAAGCCGTGCGTGTAGTAGCGGCCGGGCTCGCGGTTGGTCCAGAACGAGGCGCAGTACTGGTACTGCCCGGTGCTCCCCGTCGTCTGGAAGATGTTGCAGCGGCTGTCCGAGCCCGTCATCCCGCCGGTGAGGATGATGTGCTGCGTGCAGGAGGTATCGCTCTCCTCGTAGCAGTAGGTGCCGTTCGTGGCGTAGCAGTCGCGCCCGTTGATGTCCGGAGGCGCGTCCTGGGGCCCCACGATGTACGCGCTGGGGTTCGCCGCGAAGAGGTCGCCGTAGAAGCCGCCCTCGCGGACGGTGATGGTGGAGTCGTCGCACGCGTCGCTGAAGGGCGAGCCCCCCGGGCCGATGATGCAGAGGTGGAGCGACTCGTTGTTGCCGTTGAGCAGCGTGAGGATGCAGCCGCTCATGTACTCGTGATCGACCTGCCCGGCGAGGGGGCCTTCCTCCCAGCTCGTGAAGAGCCCCCACTGCCCCGGGTACTGCTTGGACCCGTCGTGGTTGGAGATCACGAAGCCGGGCTCGAGCGCGCACTTGGCGATGCCCTTCATCATCCAGCCGTGCGCGGCCGCGTCGGCCCCGCCCTGGTTGTTGTTGGTCAGCCAGCTCTCCCATTGCGGGGTCATGGTGCAGCCCGTCATCGTGACCGTCGAGCTGATGCAGAGCTGGCTCGGATCCGGGTCGGTGGCCGAGGTGATGTGGAACTTGGTGGTGACGCTCTGCATGAGGGACAGGTCCGCGATGGCCTGGGGCGAGACGTTGTTGCTGCCGGTGCCGCCGACGCCCTCGACGGTCGTGCCCACGAGTCTCGCCGTTTTCACCGTACATACAGCCGACCATGGCCGAGACGCCGCCGAGGATCGCGAACGTGGTGACGAGCTTGCGGAACATCATGACGAAGACCTCCTGTTGGCTCGCGCGCCTGGCACGAGACCCGAGTTTTTGAACGACCCCGAACGCCCACCCGGCCCCTCGCTGGGGTCCCCGGCGAGCCGTCCGTCGCGCTCTGCCCGACCCCTGGAGCAACAGCCAGGCCAACCACGATCCGCGCGGGATCCGCGGGCGATTGAGGGCGCACGCCTCAGGGCGCTGGGGGCGCGGGGCCCCAGCCTGAGGGCTGGAGCCTCCAGGGCCGGAGCCTCGGGTGCAGGATGCTCCGTCAGTTCGCCGGGATGAAGGTCGTGAAGCCGTGCGTGTAGTTGCGGCCGGGCTCGCGGTTGGTCCAGAACGAGGCGCAGTACTGGTACTGCCCGTTGCTCCCCGTCGTCTGGAAGATGTTGCAGCGGCTGTCCGAGCCCGTCATCCCGCCGGTGAGGATGATGTGCTGCGTGCAGGAGGTATCGCTCTCCTCGCAGCAGTAGGTGCCGTTCGTGGCGTAGCAGTCGCGCCCGTTGATGTCCGGAGGCGCGTCCTGGGGCCCCACGATGTACGCGGTGGGGTTCGCCGCGAAGAGGTCGCCGTAGAAGCCGCCCTCGCGGACGGTGATGGTGGAGTCGTCGCACGCGTCGCTGAAGGGCGAGCCCCCCGGGCCGATGATGCAGAGGTGGAGCGACTCGTTGTTGCCGTTGAGCAGCGTGAGGATGCAGGCGCTCATCCACTCGTGCGCGATCTGCCCACCGAGCGAGCCTTCCTCCCAGCTCTCGAAGAGCCCCCACTGCCCCGGATACTGCTTGGACCCGTCGTGGTTGGAGATCACGAAGCCCGACGGCAGCGCGCACTTGGCGATGCCCTTCATCATCCAGTCGTGCGCGGCCGCGTCGGCCCCGCCCTGGTTGTCGTTGGTCAGCCAGCTCTCCCACTGCGGGGTCATGTTGCAGGCCGTCCCCGTGTCCGTCGAGCTGATGCAGAGCTGGCTCGGATCCGAGTCGGTGGCCGAGGTGATGTGGAACTTGGTGGTCACGCTCTGCATGAGGGACAGGTCCGCCACGGCCTGGGGCGAGACGTTGTTGCTGCCGGTGCCGCCCACGCCCTCGACGGTGGTGCCCACGGCTCGCCGTTTTCGCCGTACATGCAGCCGACCATGGCCGAGACGCCGCCGAGGATCGCGAACGTGGTGACGAGCTTGCGGAACATCATGACGAAGACCTCCTGTAGGCTCGCGCGCCCTGGCACGAGACCCGAGTTTTCGAACGACCCCGAACGCCCACCCGACCCCTCGCTGGGTCCCCCCGGCGAGCCGTCCGTCGCGCTCTGCCCGACCCATGAAGCAACAGCCAGGCCAACTCCGATCCACGCGGAATCCGCGGGCGATTGACGGCGCGGCCCTCAGGAGGCTGGAGGCGCGGGGCCCCGGCCTGGAGGCAACCGCCTCCAGATGCCCGCCGCCTGGGGGCGGACGCCCGGGGGTCGCCGTCCCCTCGAAGTGCATGAGCGCCTTGACGCCCCATCCGTGTCATGTAGCCGTAACGACGCGGAGGCATTCATGCGCGTCCTCGAGAACTACATCAACGGCGCCTGGACCCGGTCGACCGGCGCCACTTCCCTCGACGTTCGGAACCCTGCCACGGGCGAGGTGCTGGCCAAGGTGCCGCTCTCACCGGCGGAGGACGTGGACGCCGCCGTACGCGCCGCCCAGGCCGCCTTCCCGGCGTGGAGCGCGACGCCGCCCGTCCAGCGGGCGCGCTACCTCTTCAAGCTCAAGGCCCTCTTCGACGAGCACAAGGAAGAGATCGCGGCCATCTGCACCTCGGAGCACGGCAAGACCCTGGCCGAGTCGCGCAACGACTTCGGCCGCGGGATCGAGAACGTGGAGCACGCCGCCGGCATCCCCACGCTGATGATGGGGCAGAGCCTCAACGACGTCGCCGCGGGCATCGACTCGCAGACCATCCGCCAGCCGCTGGGCGTGTTCGGCGGCCATCACCCCCTTCAACTTCCCCCCGATGGTGCCGCTCTGGTTCCTGCCGTACGCCATCGCCACCGGCAACACCTTCGTCCTCAAGCCCTCCGAGCAGGTGCCCCTCTCGCAGGAGCGCATCTTCCAGCTCATCCACCAGATCGGCCTGCCCCCCGGGGTGGTCAACCTGGTGAACGGCGGCAAGGACGTCGTGAACGCCCTCTGCACGCACAAGCAAGATTCAAGGCGTCTCGTTCGTCGGGTCGAGCCACGGTGGCGCGGCACGTCTACCGCTCCTGCGCGGAGACCGGCAAGCGCGTGCAGGCGCTCGGCGGGGCGAAGAACTTCATCGCCATCCTGCCCGACGCGGAGATCGACAAGGCCATCGCCAACGCGGCCGACTCGGCCTACGGCTGCTCCGGCCAGCGCTGCCTCGCGGCGAGCGTCGTGGTCGCGGTCGGCTCGGCCTACGAGCGGGTGCGCGAGGGCATCGTGGCGGCGGCGAAGGCCGTGAAGCTCGGCGCCGGCAACCAGCCCGGCGTGACCATGGGGCCCGGTCATCTCGGCGGCGCACCGGGAGAAGGTCGCTGGGGTACATCGAGAAGGGCATCGCCGAGGGGGCCAAGCTCCTGGTCGACGGGCGCGGGGCCAAGGTCGAGGGCTACCCCGGCGGGCTTCTGGGTCGGGCCCACGGTCTTCGACGACGTGAAGCCCGGGATGACCATCGCCACCGAGGAGATCTTCGGGCCGGTGCATCTGCCTCATGAAGGCGAAGGACCTCGACGAGGCCATCACCATCGCCAACCGGAGCGAGTACGGCAACGCCGCCTCGATCTACACGAGAGCGGCAAGCGCGCGCGCGAGTTCCAGCTCCGCATCCAGGCCGGCATGGTGGGCGTCAACATCGGCGTCGCGGCGCCGATGGCGATGTTCCCCTTCGGCGGGCAGAAGGGTAGCTTCTTCGGCGACATCGAAGGCCCACGGCGGCGACCGGCATCGACTTCTACACCGAGCGCAAAATCGTGATCACGAGGTGGTTCTAATGGCACGCAACGTCATCGGCGGTCTCATCCAGTGCAGCAACCCCCTCAACGATCCGAACGCCTCGGTCGCCGCGGTGCGCGAGGCGATGTTCGAGAAGCACCTGCCCTTCATCGAGGAGGCGGGCAAGAAGGGCGTGCAGATCCTCTGCCTGCAGGAGGTCTTCAACGGCCCGTACTTCTGCCCCTCGCAGGACGCGCGCTGGTGCGACATCGCCGAGGCCGTCCCCGGCCCCACGGTGGAGCGCCTGCTCGGAGTACGCGAAGAAGTACAAGATGGCGATGGTCATCCCCGTGTACGAGCGGGAGATCGCCGGCGTCTACTACAACACCGCCGCCGTCGTCGACGCCGACGGGACCTACCTCGGCAAGTACCGCAAGAACCACATCCCCCAGACCAACGGCTTCTGGGAGAAGTACTTCTTCAAGCCCGGCAACCTCGGCTACCCCACCTTCCAGACCCGGTACGCCAAGATCGGCGTCTACATCTGCTACGACCGCCACTTCCCCGAGGGCGCGCGCCTGCTCGGCCTCACGGGGCGGAGATCGTCTTCAACCCCTCGGCCACGGTCGCCGGCCTCTCGCAGTACCTGTGGAAGCTGGAGCAGCCCGCGCACGCCGTGGCCAACGGCTACTTCATCGCCGCCTCGAACCGCGTCGGCACCGAGGCGCCCTGGAACATCGGCAAGTTCTACGGGACGAGCTACTTCTGCGACCCGCGCGGCAACTTCCTCGCCGAGGGCAGCGAGGACAAGGACGAGCTGGTGGTGGCGGAGATGAACCTCGACCTGATCGAGGAGGTCCGGCGCACCTGGCAGTTCTACCGCGATCGCCGGCCCGAGACGTACGACGACATGGTGAAGCAGCTCCCCTGAACGCGTCGACCCGGGGGACCAGAATCCCCCCCAAGGCACCCCCGATGCTCCACCCTCCCCGATCCCCTCCGGCTCCCGTCCGGCCGGCTCGAGGAGCGCTTCGCCGAAAAGAAGCCGCTCTTCGACGCGGCCGAGGCCGTGGCCGAGGCCAACCGCTGCCTCTACTGCGTCGACGCGCCCTGCATCAAGGCGTGCCCGACCGCGATCGACATCCCCACCTTCATCCGCAAGATCGCGACGGGCAACGTCAAGGGCGCGGCGCGCACCATCCTCACGCAGAACCTGCTCGGCGCCTCGTGCGGGCAGGTCTGCCCGGTCGAGGTGCTGTGCGCCGGGCGCGTGCGTGTACAACGCGTGGGAGCGCGAGCCGATCAAGATCGGGCGCCTCCAGCACTACGCCGTCCAGGAGGGCGCTGGCGCAGAAGCGCGGACCTCTTCCCGCTCGCGCCCGAGACAGGGAAGAAGGTGGCGCTGGTGGGCGCGGGGCCGGCGTCGATCGCGGCGGCCGGCGTGGCTCGCGCTCGACGGGCACCGGGCGGTGATCTTCGAGCGAAGGCGATCCCGGGCGGCCTCAACACGCTCGGCATCGCGCCGTACAAGATGAAGGGCGACGCCGCGCTCGACGGAGATCGCCTGGGTGCTCGAGCTCGCCGAGGGGCGCGTCGAGATCCGCACCGGCGTGTCAGGTGGTCGAGGGCGAGGCCGGACACGGCCAGGTCTCGTCGGCCGACCTGCTCCGCGACTACGACGCCGTCTTCCTCGGCCTGGGCCTGGGCGCCGGACACGCGCGCTCGGCGTGCCGGGCGAGGAGGACGGGCCCCGGCGTGGTCGGCGCGACGGCGTTCATCGAGCGGCTCAAGGCGGACCCGACGCTGACGCTCACGGGCGTGAGGCGCGCGCTGGTCGTCGGGCGGCGGCAACACCGCGCTCGACGCGCTCCACGAGCTGGCGCTGCTGGGCGTCGACACGACCATGGTCTACCGCCGCAGCGAGGCCGAGATGCCGGGCTACGAGCACGAGCTCGAGGCCGCGCGCGCCGACGGCGGGAAGCTCGTCGAGAACCATGTCCCCGTCGCGGTGCTGCGCCGGAGGCGACGGCGGCGTCGACGGGCCTGCGCGTCGCCGCCGGCCGCCTCTGGCAAAGCGACCGAAGGCATCTCGTTGTTCATCCCCGCCGACCTCATCGTCGTCGCCATCGGGCAGTCCAGGGCCACGCGGCGTGGCGCTCGCCTTCCCCGGCGTCGCGCTCGACGCGAAGGGGCGCGTCGTCGTCGACCGCGAGACGTGCCGCACCGGCAACCCCAGGGTGTACAGCGGCGGCGACTGCGTCAACGGCGGCAAGGAGGTCGTCAACGCGGTGGCCGAGGCCAGGGTCGCCGCGCGCGCCATGCACGAGGTCTTCACCAAGGCGGGAGCGTAGCCATGGCCGATCTCACCATCGACTTCTGCGGCATCAAGTCGCCGAACCCCTTCTGGCTGGCCTCGGCGCCGCCCACCAACACCGGCGATCAGGTGATGCGCGCCTTCGACGCCGGCTGGGGCGGCGCCGTCTGGAAGACGCTGGGCAACCCCATCGTCAACGTCTCGAGCCGCTTCGGCGGCATCGACTACGGCAACACCCGCCTCGCCGGCCTCAACAACATCGAGCTCATCACCGACCGCCCGCTCGAGGTGAACCTGCGCGAGATCCGCGAGGTCAAGAGGCGGTACCCCAAGCACACCGTCATCGCCTCGCTCATGGTCGAGACGAAGGAGGAGTGGCGCGAGATCATCCAGAAGGCCGAGGACGCCGGCGCCGACGGGCTCGAGCTGAACTTCGGCTGCCCGCACGGGATGTGCGAGCGCGGCATGGGCTCGGCCGTCGGCAACGAGCCCAAGGTGCTCGAGGAGATCGCCCGCTGGGCCGTCGCGTTCGCGAAGACGCCGGTCATCGTCAAGCTCACCCCCAACATCGGCGACATCACCGAGCCTGGCGAGGCGGTCGTCCGCTCGGGCGCGCACGCGATCTCGCTCATCAACACGATCAAGTCGATCATGGGCGTCGACCTCGATCGCATGGTCCCGCTCCCGCGCGTCGGCGGCGCCTCCACCAACGGCGGCTACTGCGGCCCCGCCGTCAAGCCCATCGCCCTGCACCTCCTCAGCCAGCTCGCGCGGCACCCGCGACATCCAGCGGCTCCCCATCTCCGGCATCGGCGGCATCTCCAACTGGCGCGACGCGGCCGAGTTCATCGCCCTCGGCTCGACCAGCGTGCAGGTGTGCACCGCCGTCATGCACTACGGCTACCGGATCGTGGAGGACATGATCGAGGGCCTCTCCGACTGGCTCGACGAGCACGGGATGAAGTCCGTGAACGAGCTGCGCGGCCGGGCCGTGCCCCAGTACAAGGAGTGGGGGGACCTCGATCTCTCGTACCGGGTCGTGGCCGACATCGACCCGGGCAAGTGCATCGGCTGCCAGCTCTGCTACGTCGCGTGCATGGACGGCGCGCACCAGTGCATCCACCTGCCAGGCCGCACCGTGGCCGAGGCGCGCGCCGCGGGGCACCTGCACATCCCGAAGCACGTGCCGGATCGGGCCGTGACGGCGAAGGCAGGCCAGCCGGGCGCCCGGGTGCCCTTCGTGGACGAGGACGAGTGCATCGGGTGCAACCTCTGCGCGCTCGTCTGCCCGGTCGCGGGGTGCATCGAGATGAAGGAGACTGCCCGACCGGCAAGCCCGCGGAGACGTGGAACGACCGGGTGCAGAAGGGGACGGATTTCGTGCCCGGCGGGCTCGAGGCGACGGCGAGGGCGAAGGCGAGGGGGTAGGCGGGACTTCGAGGGGCATCCGCTCAGGGCGGCGGGGCCTTGACGTTGCCGCAGGTGGTCGTGTCGGGCCCGCAGGTCCCGATGCAGCAGTCGCTGTCCTTCGTGCAGTAGAGCCCGTCGGAGAGGCACGACCAGGCGTTGCACGAGCCCGCGACGCAGAACCCGGAGCAGCAGTCCGTGTCGGTGGAGCACGACATGCCGTCCGCCACGCAGGGGTTGATGGCGCAGGTACCTGAGGAGTCGCAGAGGCTGCTGCAACAGTCGGTGGGGGCCGCGCAAGGCTGGCCGTTGGCGGTACACGGCGGGTGACCGCAGATGCCCGGGTCGTTGCAGTCCTGCTCGCAGCACTGGGAGGAATGGGTGCAGGGCTCGCCCTCGGGCGCGCAAGGCGGGTTGCCGCCGTCGCCGCACCGGCCGTGCGTACACATGCGGTCGCAGCAGTCGTCGATCGAGCCGCACGGCGCAAAGTCGCCGAGACAGTTCAGCGCGGCGCAGTAACCGTCCCGCGAGTGATGGCTGCAGCACTCGCCGTCGTACTTGGGCTCGACGGGCTCGCCGTCGGAAAGGCACGGGGGCCCCGTGCAGTAGCCGTTCTCGCAGCTCCCGAAGCAGCACTCGAGGCCCCCGTCGCCGCAGAGCGCGGTCGCGTCGAGGCAGTTCAGGCAGCGCTTGACGAGGTCCGACGCCATCCGGCAGTTCATCTCGCAGCACTCGCCGTCGTCGAGGCACGGGGCGCCCTCGGGCTGGCAGATGAAGGGGCCGCAGTAGCTGTCCATGTTGCAGGTGCCGCTGCAGCAATCCCCCGGCCCCGCGCAGGGGCTGCCCTTTCCGTCGGCGAGGCAGGAAGATCCACCGCCGGCGCCGGCCTCGGGCGCGGCGTCGGGCCCCGCCTCGGGCGCGGCGTCGTGTCCCGCGTCGTGACCGGCCTCGGGTGACGCTTCCTTCGAGGCGTCGGCGGGGCCGGCGTCGGGCCTGGTCTCGCCGCCTCCGTGGCCGCCGGTGCCCGCGGGCCCGGGCGTGTAGAGCAGGCTCCGGGCCCCGCAGGCGAGGAACGCGTCCCCGGCGAGCAAGGCTGCGCCCAGCAGGAGAACGGGGCGGATCGGGCGAGCCACGCGGGCAAGTTACATCAAGCCGCGACCGCCGGGAGCCGCGCAAGCCGCGGGGGGCGTCGTCGCGATGGTGGCGGGCATCATGGCGCAGGCGCTCGGAGCCGTCAGCCCTGCCACGTCCCCCCTCACTGAGGCTCGTCCTCTGGCTCTGGCTGGAGGACCTTCCAGACGAGCTGGGTGGCGCCCTTCGTCTTCATTTGCCAGATGAGGATGTACTTGCTGATCACGGCGCCGATGAGCCTCTTGACGTCGTCACCTGTCGACTCGAGCTTGAATTTTTGGAAGAGGAAGGTGCGCTGCTCGCACTTTTCGGGGGGTGCTTTCATGGCGGCGAGGCCCATGAGCTGCGTCACGCTGTCGGTGAGCGAGACGTCGAGTTTCATCAGCTTCTGACACAGGATCCCGAGCACCTCCACCTGGCGCCGGATGTGAGCGTCCACGTCCTGGGCGCGCGCGAAGGTCCGCTCCTGGAGCGTGATCGGGTGGGCGATCCGCTTCACACCGGGGGTGGTGATCTCCGTGTGATCGAGGTGGAGCATGCACGGGCACAGGATCTGTGGCCGGAAGAACGGTTTGAGTAGATCGTTGCAGCCCTCCGCGGAGGTCGGCAACTGCGGGACGGTCAGGCCTGCCCGCGTGAACTCGCAAGCGAGGCTGAGCGCGAGCCCGAGCCGGATGCCGCACGGACCGAAGAAGATTTCGTGCAGGAAGCTCACGGGCACGCGGAGGTCGGAGCGCGGATAATGGCACTCCCACGTTTTCCCGATCTCCTTGCAGTTCAGCGGCCCCGAGCCCGTGCCTTGCGAGCGCTGGTAAGCATTCCTGACCTTGTTGCTTCCCCACGACGACGTGGCCAGCTCCGGCTTGGAGAACGGCATCCCCTGGTCATGGAGGGTGATGCAGATCTGCGGGCCAAGGTGGTCGAGGTCGATGCAAAAGTGATAGTCGCCATAACGCGTGCTCCCGGTGTGATCGCCGCCCTGCATCTCGAGCCGGCCGAACACGTAGTCGAGGTGGCCAAAGTCGACGTTGAGCCCCTCGGAGCCCGCGGTGAACGCCGACTTTTGCCCCATGACGTTGGGCGCGCCGAGGCCCATCGCGTGCACCGCCGCCTCGTTCTCGGAGGCGTGCTTGAAATAGATGCGCCGGCCCATGAAGGCGGTGATGAAGGTGAACGCCGCTTCTCCCAGGTGTGGCTTCATGAGGGCCAGGAGCGCTTCGCAGAAGATCCGGTCGCGCCTGAGGACGTCCGCTTCCGTCAGAGGGCGCGGCCTCGCCTGCGGCACAACCATCTGCGGCACACTCTTCTGCGGCACAACCTTCTGCGGCGCCGACGAAGGCGCGGGGGACGTCTCCGGCTGCGCCATCATGCGCCGGCGGCTGGTCGTCGGGCTCGGCGGGCGAAGAAACACGCCGGCTTCGACGTCCGGATGAACGTCGATGTCTCCCGCAACGCCCCACCAGCTCCCGAGCCCGCAGGCCACGAGCTTCGACAGGTCGGTTTGCGGCATGAACAGCTCGTGGTGTTGCACCTTCAGCGCGTACTTGCAGAGCTCCTCCGCCAGCGCCCAGAGGTTGCACATGCTGAGCTCGACGATCGAGGCGATCGGCGCGTCGCGCGCGTTGATCCCGAGCGCGCGGGAGATGAGCGGGGCGTAGCGCTTGGGCTCGTCGCGGAGCTGCTCCACGTAGTTCTTCTCCGTGACGGTCTTGCAGAGCGTGGCCTCCCTGTCCGCCATCCACGCGAGCTGCGGCACGTTCGGATCCGTCATGGGGACGTCGGCGAACGGAACCTCGTCGGCGTGGTGCCTGAGCATCGAATCGAGGATGTCGAGGCGGCTCCGCACGGTGCGCTGGTAGAAGAGGTCGTAGATGTTCAGATCCTCGTCCCCCAGCTTGAGGCCGACGATCCAGAGGGCTTTTTCCACCAGCCTCGGCGGCGCCGGGACGCTGTGGGTGAGGCACGCCAAGAGCGGCCCATAGACGAGAGCGGCCCGCTCGACCTCCGGCTTGCTCTTGGCCGTTTTCACGGCCTCCTCGAGCTCCGCCGCGAGCTTCTCGGCCTTCTGAGCGTTTTCTCCGTGCGAACGGAGGGTGCCTCGCCACGCCTCGAAGGTCTCGATCCAACAGTCGAGGAGCGCCAGGAGCAGAGCCAGATCCATTGGGGGCACGGTATCGTGCGCCCGTTCGCTCGCCAACAGGCCACGGATCGTCTCCATGACGGCCTGAAACGCGCGCCCCCACCTTTGTCGAGGGGTAGGGAGGCCAAACGGCCAGGTCTTCGTCACCGGCGGCCAGGTCTTCCTCACCGGCGGCCAGGTCTTCCTCACCGGCGGCCAGGTCTTCATGACCGGCGGCGATGCCCTCATCGAGGGCGTCTCGTACAGTTGGGCATGGCGGAGCTGGACGGGCGCGGGGGATCCGCGTGCAATGTCCGCGTGCGCCGCCTCGTCGGATCCGGCCTCTTCATCGTCGCGCTGAGCGCCGCGGCAGCTTGCGGCGCGCGGAGCGATCTCTCTTCGTCGCGTGGGATGTCGCCGACGAGCTCGACGGGCGCCTCGGTCGCGTCGTCCGGCGCCGGGGGCACCCGCTCTTCTGCAGCGTCGACGACCCATGCGGCCGTCGGCCCGGGCGGCGCGAGCGTGGTCGGCAGCAGCAGCTCCGCCGGGACGGGCGGCTCCTCTTCGTCGACGACCGGCGCGGCCGTCGGCCCGGGCGGAGCGAGCGTGGTCGGCAGCAGCTCCGCCGCGGCCGGCGGATCCGGCGGAATCCCCCGTGGCGTGCACGCCCGCCGGCCCGGAGGGCCCGCCCAGCACGACGTGCGGCTCGTTCACCTCGTGGACGCCCACGCCTCCCTGCATGGGGACGTGCGGCAACGGCAAGATCGACAGTTGCGTAGGGGGCATGGAGACCTGCGACGGGAGCGTCCCTGCGGGCGCCTCGTGCGCGTCGCTCGGTTACCCCGACGGCACCGTCGGGTGCACGCCGTGGTGCGTGCTCGACACCTCAGAATGCCGCCGCTGCGCCCCCCTGTCGGCGAGCCTCCTCGCGTGCGACGCTGCGCCAATCGACGCGTTCGGGCCGTGGACGCTCGCGCTCGCCGCGAGCCCGCAGGAGATCGGGCTCGCGTGGGTGTCGCTCGACGCGGCGGACACGCCGGGGCTGCGCTTCGCGCGGTTTGCGCCGGATTCTCGGCCTGATCGCGCAGGTCGGCCCGTTCGGCCCCACGTGCCCGCGGAACGTGGCCCTCGCCGTCCGCCCCGCCGGTGGCTGGCTCGTCGCGGTCGAGTCGGGCGAGGGCCTCGAGGTCCACACGCTGGACCCGTCCGGCAACGACGTGGCGACGCTCCCCGTCTCCACGGCGGGACAGAGCCCGATCTTCGCCGAGCGCCCGAACGGCGGTCCGCTCCTCGCGTGGCTCGCGCCCACCGGCATGCGCGCGGCCATCGTCGCCGCGGACGGGGCGAGCGCGACGCCGCCCGTCGCGCTCCCGTTCGACGGCAACGTCGTCGAGGACTTCATGGGCGCCGTGTACACTGGCACCGGCTTCCTCGTCGCGGTCCGCACGACCCCCGGGGTCCAGGTCGTGCGCGTCGACCTCTCCGGCTGCGCCGTCGGCCCGGCGACGACGCCGGTCGGCGGGGATACCGAGTATCCCCAGCTCGCAGCCGAGGGCGGCGACGTCCGGCTCACGTACGGCTCCTTCGCCCAGCAGGGCGAGATGCTCTTCGTCAAGCTCGACGCGAGCGGCGCGCCCGTCGGGGCGCCCGTCATGATCGGCGGGATCCCCGACGACTACAACCCCGCGCCGATTGCCGCCCTCGGGCCGCAGACGGCCCTCCTGCTCCCCGGCTACAGCGGGCTCACGGGACACGGCCAATCGATCCGGTTCGCCCGCCTCGACGCCTCGGGATCCCCAATCGGGCCGCCCACGGACGTCGCCACCGACCCGCTGCTCATCCACCACCAAGCGATGGCGCTGCGAGGCCCGGACGCCGTGCTCGCATGGATCCAGGGCACTCCCGCGCTGGAATACGTCGGGAGCTACCCCGAGGGGATCGGCCTCGCGCGCGTCAGCCCGTAGGCGTGCGGTGACGGCGGCGCGGTCTCCGTGCGGGAGTTGCGGAGCGGCCGGCCACGCACAACGTGATCCGGGGCGGGCCATGCGCTGCGCCGGGAGGGGAACGTCGTGAAAACACCGAACGAGCTGGCCGCCGGAGTCAGGATGCTCTGGATTCACCGCGTCCCACTGCTCCTCCCCCTTCTCGCGTTCGTCCTCGTGGGCTGCGCCGCGACGCCGGTCCACTTCTGGCCCAGCGAGAGCGCCTACATGCGCCACGCGCCGAAGGACCCGTCGCAGATCCTCGTGGTGCAGCACGGGAGCCCCATCGTGCCGTACAGGATCGTCGGGTCGATGGACCTGAGCGCCGGCGGGGCCGACCTCGGATGGTTCACCGACCGGTTCCGGCAGAAGGCCGCCGAGGTCGGCGCCGACGGGATCATGAACCTGAGGGTCGTGCGGACCGGGGTGTCGGAGGTGGGGACGAGCGTGGGGCGCCCGAGGGTGGGCGAGACGACCACGAGCGTCGTGGAGCAGTCGGCGACGATCCAGGAGATGACGGCGGACGCGTTCGTGCTGACCCGGTGAGCCCACCCCACGAGGGGCCTGACATGGGCGAGAGCTCCAGGGTTTCCTACCCCCTTTCCGAGACATGATCGTGCGCGGTACCCTCGGTGCCCGAAGCGCATGAAACTTCGAGAACCGAGGCAAGGGTGAAGGCAGCGTCGTTGCGGGTTCTGGCCCTCGCCACGGTGGCGTCAGGCGCGTCCTGCGCGAGCATCATCGGCGCCGACTTCGGCGACTACGCCCTCGGGACCGGGGGCTCCGCGTCGGGCGGATCGCCGAGCACGTCGCAGTCCTCGTCGAGCGCGAGCGGCACCGGCGGCGCGGGCGGGGCCCCCTCGTCGAGCTCATCCACGTCGGGCGGCGCGTCCACGTCGAGCAGCGCGTCCACGTCGAGCAGCGCGTCCGCGTCGAGCAGCGCTTCCACGTCGAGCAGCGCTTCCACGTCGAGCAGCGCGTCCGCGTCGAGCAGCGCTTCCACGTCGAGCAGCGCTTCCACGTCGTCCAGCGCCTCTTCGACGTCGAGCAGCAGCTCGGGGACGATCGGGCAGCCGGTGACGCTCGCCTCGGGCGGGACCTACAACGCCATCGCCGTCGACACGACCAACGTGTACTGGTCCCTGGGCACGGGGGCCGGCGTGATGAAGTGTGCCGTCGGCGGTTGCGGCGGCATGCCGGCGGCGATCACGAGCTCGCCGAGCTACGTGTTTGCGATCGCGATCGACGCGAACGCGATCTACTGGACGTCCAACGTCGCCCCCGACAGCGTCGGGACATGCCCTCTCAGCGGCTGCGTTGGAGCTCCTACCATGCTCGTGAGCGCAGTGGGAGAGCCTTCCGGGCTCACGGTGCACGGCACCACCGTCTACTGGGTAGACCGTGAGGCCGGCACGATCCTGAGCTGCGCGAAGACGGGCTGCGGCGGGAACCCGAGCACCGTCGTGTCGGGTCGGCAGTACATGTCGGGCGTCGCCGTCGACGGCACGAGCGCGTACTGGACCGAGTACGATGCCCTCGTCCCGAACAGCGGGACCATCCTGAAGTGCGCGCTCACCAACTGCGCCGGCACCCTGACGACGCTCGCGTCCGGCCAGCAACCCGTGTCGATCGCCCTGGATGCCAGCAACATCTACTGGACCAACCAGGGTGCGCCGAACGGGAGCGTGATGGAGTGCAACGTCGGCGGCTGCGGCGGCGCGCCGACGCCACTCGCCACCGGGCTGGCGAACCCCGGCGGCATCGCCGTCGACGCCACGACCGTCTACTGGACGAACACCGACGACGGCACGATCAAGAAGTGCGCGATCAGCGGCTGCGGCGGCGCTCCGATCACGCTGGCCTCGGGCGGACAGACCCCGCGGAACATCGCCGTCGACGCGACCAACGTGTACTGGACGGACGACTTCGCGCGCACCGTCATGCGTATCGCGAAGTAGACGCGCGGGGCCTCGCGCCGGCGAAGGTCATCTATCCGTCTCGCGTCTCCCTGGGCCCCGAGGCGTCTGGTTGCGCTCGCTGAGCGTCACCTGTACGGTGAGCGTGGTGATGTTCACCGATAAATCGCGGGCCTCGCTGCGCTTTCTCGTCCACGCCCTCCTGGGCGTCGGGCTCGTGTCGTGCTGCGCAGCTCCCCTGCCTGCCCCACCGCCGGGACCGACGAATGCGACGGGGCTCGTGCGAAAGACAGCCATCGCACCACCGCTGGGTGCGGTCTGCCGATTAAACGTCATTCGCAAGAAGGTTTGCAGCTCCGCGACTTACTTCTCCTCGGCTGCCTATATCGGCAACGGTGTCGTCTTGACCGCCGGACACAATCTGCACTCGATGCTGGGTGACTCCGTCGAGTCGGTCGGTATCGAGTGCGGGGTGACCGAGCGCCACGCGAGCGCTGGTCAGCTCGTGGGCTTCACCCGCGGCGACGTGGCGATTTCGCCTGAGTACCACTTCAAGTTCTACCCACAGGACTCCGCACTTTTGCGCGTGCCTCCGGCGGCCGCCGCAGGTGCCTTCGAGGTTGCACCCGACGACCTACCGCTCGCCGCCGGCGACGACGTTCACATCGCGGGCTTCCCAGGAGATGGCTACACTGGGCATGGCGAATTTCTCTTCGCTGGCGTCGGCAAGGTCCTGAAGGTCACCGACCTTTACATCCTCTACGGTATCGAGACGACCACGGGGAACAGCGGCGGGCCGGTGTGGGTCGAACGCGACGGGCACTTTTACCTGGTCGGCGTCCACATCTCTGGCGTGCCCGGAGCCACGCGAGAAGGAACCTTCGCATATGGCACGGCTCGCCGCGTGAGTCGCTCCCGTCTCGCGGAGCTCGAGGGGTACTTCGGGACCGAGCGATGAGTCGACGCAGGGCCTGGCGGCGATCGATGCGGCCGAGCTTGGCCCCCTACTCCGCCAGGAGCTGCCTCTCCACCGCCGTCTGCCCCCCGCGCGAGTCGTGCACCACTGTCCAGATGTGGGTCGAATGACGCAGTGCGCTCGAACGCGGCGGAGATACGCTGGCGCCATGATCGGTCAGGGCGCGCCGGGGAGAGCGAGGTGCGCTCGCGCGCTCGGGGGGATCGCGCTCGTTGCGCTGCTCGCCCTCCTCGGCGGCCCCGGATGCACGCTCGCGTTCGGCCAGTGGAACATCTTCCCCGCGCGCACGGGACCGCTTCCGCCGATGCCGGAGGGGCTGACGCGCACGAACGTCGAGCTCGTCATGGACGGGGGCGTCACGATCCGCGGTTGGCACCTGCACAAGCCGGGGAGCCGGCGCGTCGCGCTCTTCTTCCACGGAAATGGCGCCGGGATCCAGTCGTCGGCGTGGGCGCTCCACTGGCTCGCGATGGCCCTCGACGCGGACGTCGTGGCCTTCGACGATCGCGGTTATGGGTTCTCCGATGGGCCGCCGTCCCTCGATGCGATCGTGGAAGACGCGCTCCGCATCCACGGCTTCGTTGGGCAGGAGCTGGGGCTCGGCGATCGACCACTCGTGGTGATCGGGGAATCCATGGGCACCGCTCCAGCCATCCACCTGGCTGCGCACCGGAGGGTGGCCGCCTTGATTCTCATTTCGCCGTTCTCGTCGTACCAGGATCTCATCGCAGCCGTGCGGCGTTCCACGCCGTGGTACGTGCGCGTGACGCCCGACGCGTCGCTCCTCGACCTGCGGACGTCGCCGCTGGCCGATCTGGCGAGCGTCACCGCGGAGACTCTGATCGTCCATGGCACGCGTGACAACCTCACCACGCCCGACGTCGTTCGCCGCGTCGAAGCGGCCTGCGCCTCGGCCCGCAAGGTCGTGTGCCCTTTCGATGGCACGCACGGCGACGCCAACCCCGGGAACCCGACCGTTCGCGCGTGCATCGAGCGATTCGAGAAGACCCTGGCCGCGCCCGCTCCCCTCGAACGGGACTGACGGGGCGCGGTCACGCTGGCAACCTGTACGCGGTCCCCATGCGCACGTGACTGACATCCTGCCCGTGCGCGTCGCGCGCCACGAGCTCCGCGCCGCCCTACTTCGCCAACAGCTCCCTCTCCACCACCGTCTGCCCACCACCCGAGTCGTGCACCACCTTGGGGTGAGGGGAGCGGTCCGGTGTCCTGGGGGCGGTCGTCCCATGGGGTGAGGGGAGCGGTCCGGTGTGCTGGGGGCGGTCGTCCCGTGGGGTGAGGGGAGCGGTCCGGTGTCCTGGGGGCGGTCGTCCCATGGGGTGAGGGGAGCGGTCCGGTGTCCTGGGGGCGGTCGTCCCATGGGGTGAGGGGAGCGGTCCTGTGTACTGGGTGCGGTCGTCCCGTGGGGTGAGGGGGCCGGTCCGGTGACCTTACCGGAGCGGTCCCATGGGGTGAGGGGAGCGGTCCCGTGGGGTGAGGGGGGCGGTCCGGTGACCTTACCGGAGCGGTCCCATGGGGTGAGGGGAGCGGTCCCATGAGGTGAGGGGAGCGGTCCGGTGACCTTACCGGAGCGGTCCCATGGGGTGAGGGGGCCGGTCCGGTGACCTTACCGGAGCGGTCCCATGGGGTGAGGGGAGCGGTCCGGTGGGGTGGGTGCGGGAGTCCGGTGGGGTGGACGAGGCGATTCTGGTAGGTCGGGGGAGGTCTGCATGCCGCCGCTCCCGCCCCCTCACGGGTGGGGGTCGAGCGAGGCACGGCCCCTGCCCACCCTGTCCAGTACGACGAGGAGGGCCATCCCCAGGAGCGCGCCCACCAGCGCCCGCACGAGGAAGGGCCCGACGGAGACGCTCATCGCCGTGAAGAGGACGGTCAGCATCGCGGGCCCCGGGCTGGCGCGAAGCGCGGCACGCCGCCAGCGACGCGCCGGCTCAACGCGGCCGCGCCCCCTGAGGAACCGTGGCACGACCGCGACCAGCACGAAGAAGAGCAGCGCATAGCCTCCGAGCCCGGCGGCGAGGACGGCGGAGGCGCGCGCTCGTGGGTCGACGAAGCGGGCGGAGGACGAGAGCGCCACGACCAAGACTACGGGCACGTAGTAGATCAGGTAGAGCAGGACCGCCGGCATCGGACCTTTCGCGGATCGTCGTACGCCCGCCCATGATGCACCTCGATCAGAGGAACCAGCACACGGTGCTGAGCGCGATCATGCCTCCCGTCTTTCCCCAGGAGCAGTTCGGGTCTTCCGGGTGCGAGCGCCGGGCCAGGGTGGGGTGAGCGCGGCGAGCGCAGGCGGTCAGGCTCGGCAAGAGGTCGCACCCTGGCGACGGGGCGAGGGTAAGGCCTTGACCCGCTTGACGACCGTGAGTAGGCGCGATCCGCGGCGGGGTCTTCATGATCACACTCTCGCGAATGGGCAGGGCCTGCGTGTTGTTGGTCGGCGCGCTCGGCTCGGCTTCGGGCTGCGGCGGCAAGGTCTTGGTCGGGACCGGCGCCGCGGCCAGCGGGGCCGGCGGCTCGTCGAGCGCATCGAGCTCCTCCGCCTCGGGCGCCCCATGGGACTGCACGACCCATCCCTGCAACGTCTGCCCGCCCGCGGTCCAGCTCTGCCTCGCGCCCCTCGCGCCCGTCGCCTCCCTCGCACCAGGCGCCTGCAAGAAGACCGTTCCCGCCTGCACCCCGAGCACCTCGACGTGCGGGCCGCTCGGCACCTTCGCCGTGGGCGACGGGCCGATGGCGATCGCGTTCGACGGCACGAACATGTGGGTCCCCAACGCCGGCTGCGGCGCCGGCGACACCGTGACCGAGCTGTCGCCGGCGGGCGCGACGCTCGGCATCTTCGGCGTGGGCACCAGCCCGGATGGAATCGCGTTCGACGGCACGAACATGTGGGTCGCCAACTACGACCTCGGCACCGTGACCGAGCTGTCGCCGACGGGCGCGATGCTCGGCAATTTCGCCGTGGGCACCGAACCGTACGGGATCGCGTTCGACGGCACGAACATGTGGGTCGTCAGCATCGACGGCAACACCGTGACCGAGCTGTCGCCGGCGGGCGCGACGCTCGGCACCTTCGCCGTGGGCAGCGGCCCGTCGGCAATCGCGTTCGACGGCGCGAACATGTGGGTCGTCAACGCCGGCAGCGCCAACGTGACCGAGCTGTCGCCGGCGGGCACGAAGCTCGGGACCTTCCACGTGGGCCTCAACCCGCAGGCAATCGCGTTCGATGGCACGAACATGTGGGTCACCCACAGCGGCTGCTTCGACGACACCGTCACCGAGCTGTCGCCGACGGGCGCGATCCTCGGCACCTTCACCGTGGGCCTCGCCCCGATGGGGATCGCGTTCGACGGCACGAACATGTGGGTCGCCAACTACGGCAGCAACGACGTCACCGAGCTGTCGCCGACGGGCGCGACGCTCGGCACCTTCGCCGTGGGCAGCCTGCCGGAGGGGATCGCGTTCGACGGCGCGCACATGTGGGTCGCCAACGCCGGCAGCAACAACGTCACCGAGCTGTAGGCGCGGCGGCGCCCCCTACTCCGCCAACAGCTCCCTCTCCACCACCGTCTGCCCCCCGCGTGAGTCGTGCACCACCGCCCAGATGTGGACGGGCACCGGCCCCGCGTCGGCCCCCGCGTCGGCGTCGGCCGGCGGAGCGATGTAGTTGGTGGTGTAGATGTCGGGGGTCTGGATCCCGTTCAGCGAGTCGCTGACCAGGAGAGTGGCGTTGTCGAAGTCCCCCTTGTCGGCGAAGTAATCGACCCACACCGACTCGTGGACGATGCCCCCGTCCGGCGACTCGGTGTGCGGGTCGGGCTCGGCCACGTCCTGGGGGACGTCGACGGTGATCGCGTACACGGAGCAGACCTTGGAGGGATCGGTCTTCCCGCAGCCATACGGGCCGAGGCGCGCGTCCTCGGAGACGTCGCAGGTCCTCACCGCGCAGCAGGAGGTCCCGGCGTCGGGCCCGGCATCCGTCTCCTGGGTTTCGTCCGGCGCCCCGGCGTCGCCGCACACTTTCCGGTTCGGTTTACACGTGCCGGCCGGCAGCGGCGCGCCGGCGAGATCGATCCCGTTCACCACCGGGTTCTCGTTCGTGGTCCCGTCGGCGAACGCGTACACCTGCGTGTACCCCGCGACGAAGCCGTCGGCAGGAACGCGGTTGCCCTGATCGTCGAGGCACGCGAACGGGAACGCGCCGGCCGCGCCGGTGCTGTCGGGCGACGCATCGGGCGTCAGCGTCCCCTCGCAGGCGGCGAAGAAGACGTAGGCGAGGCCGTAGTAGGGATCGCCGTTCGTGGGCTTGGGGCGGCGGGTGATGATGTCCTCGGGGAGCGTGAGGGAGAACGTCGTGAGGCCCGCCCCCTCCGCGAAGCGCAGCCCGCCGTTGCCGAGGCCCGCGTCCGCGAGCTGCGGGTAGCAGAGGTAGTACTCGTCGCCGTCCGGATCGTAGCAACCGGCCACCCACGCGACGGTGGGTGGAGGGCGGCCGTACGTGTCGACGTAGGTCATCTCGAAATTCACCGTGTCGCCCGGCTGTGCGTACGGCTTGTCGGCGGTGACGGCGAGGATGCGCAGCCCCTCGATCTGGCTGATGGGGGCGAAGCTTGCGGCGCAGCCGGGGGCGGCGACGGGGCCCACCACGGCCGCGAGGGCGAGCGAGGCGAGGATGAGGCGGCGGCGGAGGGGGCGTCTTTTCTTCACGAGGCCACCTCAGAGCTCGCCCCGGAGGCCGAAGCTCGGGAGGATGGGCAGGTCCGCGACGGCGGTGCGGGCGGTGAAGTTGAAGTTGTAGGAGTAGCCGTCGACGTTGATGGCGTTGTAGGCGTTCTGCACGTCGAGGTACATCGAGAGCTGCCACTTCTTGAACTTCCAGTGCTTGTCGACGCGCAGATCGAGCTGGTTGAAGATGGGCAGCCGCTCGCTGAACGGGGCCGAGCGGGATGGCGACATAGGTGCCCGAGGCGGCGTCGAAGAGGGAGCTGGTGCGGTTGGGGACGCAGCTCGGCAAGGTCGGGTCGCAGACGTTCGGCGTGTTGAGCAGGCCGCCGAGATGAGGCGGAAGCGGGCGCCGAACTCCCACCCGTTGCCGAAGTTGTAGCTGCCGAGCACCGTCAGGATGTGCGGCTGGTCGTACTGGAAGAGGTGCTGCGCCTGGCCGGGGCCGTCGGTGCGGACGCTGCGCGAGAGGGTGTAGGCGATCCAGCCGAAGAAGGGGCTGTCCTTGCTGGGCTTCCACTTCACGAGCACCTCCATGCCGCCGACGTAGCCGGTGCCGTCGTTGGTGTACGTGACGCCGCTGCCGGAGGGCGAGGCGACGCTCACCACCTGGTGGTCGAGGGCCTTGTAGAAGCCCTCGACCGACGCCTCGAGGGGCTTGGTGATCTCCTGCTCGACGCCGAACGAGAGCTGGAGGGAGCGGTTCGACTGGAGGTTGGGGTTGCCGAACGGCGCGCTCACCTCCTGGAACTGCGGCTGCTGGTAGTAGAGGCCGACGCCGCCCTTGAGCGTCGTCTTGGGGAACTCGTCGTGGACGACGTAGCGGGCGTTGACGCGAGGGGAGAAGTCCCACTGCTTGGTGATGTTGAACCAGTCGAGGCGCACGCCGGGGACGACGCGGCTCCGTGAATCGGGCGTGATCTCCATCTCGGCGTACGCCGCCGGCTGGAAGGCGCCGCCGGTGATCGACACGCTGGAGAGCGGCTGGGACGAGAACGGGCCGTTGGACGGCGCGCCCGGGCGCGGCGGCGGCGGGAGCTGCGCCTGCACGTCGTAGTAGCCACCGTACATGTCGAGGCCGGTGTCGAGCCGGACGCTTCTTCCCGAGCTTCGCGGAGTACTCGGCGCGTCCGCTGATCGACCGGAAGTCGAGGTTGAAGTTGATCGCGCCGACGCCGACGTTGATCTCGTCGCGGCCGAAGCCCAGGACGACGTTGACCTTGTTGCCGTTCGCGAGAGTCGTTCGCGTAGCGCGATCTGGAGGCGCTGGAACGCGGTGTGGAGGCCGAAGTTGCCGGTGAGCGTGGGCTGGTTGGCGGACGGCTTCTCGTCGAGGAGGCCGAAGGCGTCGTCGGATCCGATGAAGGAGACGCGGAACGAGGAGCTCGGCGTCGGCTTCTTCGCGATCATGAACTGGTAGTCGTAGTACGTCGGCACCTCCGTCACCGAGGCGCCGAGGCCCGAGAGCACGGGGCCGAGCAGGTTGCCGACGTAGCTGCGCCTGCCCGCGGCGAGGAAGGTCCACCCGTCGAGGCCGGGGATCGGGCCCCTCCAGCAAGAGGCGCCCGTCGATGAAGTCGAACTGCGCGAGCCCGTGGTACTCGCTCTTCGGATCGCGCAGCCCGACGTCGACGATGCCGCCCTGCACGCGGCCGTACTCCGTGCCGAAGTTGCCGGGGTAGAAGTCGATCTTCTGGAGCACCTCGGTGGGCACGACGCTGGAGAGGCCGCCGAAGTGGTAGATGATCGGCACCTGCGTGCCGTCGATGAACGTCTGCGTGTCCTGCGGGGCGGAGCCGCGCACGATGAGCAGGCCGAGGAAGCCGGGAGGGCGCGCGACGCCGGGCAGGCTCTGGAGGCTCTTGAGCGCGTCGCCGTTCGTGCCGGGGATGCGCTCGATCTCCTGCGCGTCCAGCGTGCGCTTGGTGACCTCGCGCGGGGGCCGCTCGCCCTGCACCGTCACCTCGAGCGCGGTGCTCGCGATCGCGAGGTGGTACTTGATCTTCGTGGCCTCCCCCGCGGCGAGCGTCTCCTCGTCCGACAGGGGCTTGAAGCCGGGGGAGCGCACGAGCACCGCGTACTTGCCGGGCGGGAGGTCCTCGAAGCTGAAGGCGCCGTTCTCGTCGGTGTGCGTCTCCATCCCGCCGGGCGCGAGCGAGACCGCCGCCCCCGCGATGGGCGCTTCGCTCCCCGCGCCGAGCACGACCCCGGTGAAGACCGCGAGCTTCTGCTGCTCCGCCGCCTTCGCCTCCTCCTCCGGCGTAGGCTTCTTCTGATTGAGGTGGAAGGTGAAGCGGTACTTGATGGCGGAGGGGAAGGGCGTGCCGTCGGCCCAGTGCGCGGGCGCGAACTGCGAGCTGCTTCGCGGCCTCGAGCGCGGCCTCGTCGAAGCCGTGCCCGGCGGGCTCGGCGACCGTCGCCTTGTTGACGTGGCCCTCTTTGTCGATCTCCAGCCGGAGGATGACCTGCGCCTGCAGCTCCTCCTTCTGCGGCCTCGGGCGGGTAGACCGGCTGCGGGTTGTTGAGGGGGCGCGGGGGCGTGGCGGTGGAGATGTCGTGCTTCGGCTCGGGCTTTTCGTCCGAGGGCTTGACGACGGCGCCGCCCGGGCCGCGCGGAACGGCGCCGTCGGTCGGGCCGTCGGGCGTGCCCTGCGCGTAGGCGGCGTTTGCGAAGAGGAGCGCGACGGCGGGGAGGGACGAGCGCGCCCTCATACGGGATCGCTGCCGCTTCAGGAGGACACAGACGATAGCCACGAGGCCCACCGTGATGCCGCCGAGGACCGCGTACGGGAGCCAGCGCTGGTCGTACGTGGTGAAGCTCCACGCGCCGGTCAGGGTGTCGGAGGCGACCTGGGCGAGGGCGCACTTGAACTTGGTGCCCTCGATGAACTCCGGCCTCGCCCGCTGCTGGCCGACGTCGATGAGCCAGGCCTCGTCCGTCACGAGGGCCAGGCGGTTCGGGACGATGGCGCCCTCGAAGCCCCAGCGCGCGGGGATGCCCTGCATGACCGCGCGGACGGCGGACGTGGTGGAGGTCATGGGGACCATCAGCCCGCCGAGGACGACCTGGGGGATGAGCGCGATGGGGGTGAGCGCCATGGCGGCCTCGGAGGAGGCGACCACGGTGGAGAGGAGGAGGCCGAGCGCCACGGCGGAGAGCGACGTACCGACGAGCGCGGCCAGCATCTCGCCGAACGCCTCCCCGCCGCCGGGGAGCTTCAACGCCGGGAAGACGATGCCGAGGAGGCACGCGCACTGGAGGAGGCAGAAGAGCGCGAGCAGGAGGTACTTCGACAGGACGTAGTTGAAGAGCCCGAGGTTGACCATCCGCTCGCGGAGGTAGATGGCACGCTCGGACACGATCTCGCGCGCGGCGTTGGAGGTGCCGAACCACACCGCCGCGAGGACGAGGAAGAAGATGGCCGCGGTGTTGTCCGACGTCGCCACCATCCGCTTGCTCAGCCCCCCGTTCGCCCCCCCGCCCGCGCTGGCGTACATGTTCTGCAGCGCGCCCAGGCAGAAGGCGGGGACCTGCTCCTTCTGCCCCCCGAAGACGATGGCGAGGAGCACGCCGATGATGGGCGCCTGGAGCAGCATGATCGCGGTGCCGCTCCGGTCGCGCACCTTGACCTTGAAGTACCGCGACAGGAGCAGCCCGAGCTGGCCGCTCGTGCGCGCGCGGGTCGCAGGCAGCCCGCGCTGCCCCTGCCCGCTGCCCACCTCGCGCCGGCCCGAGTACATCCTCCGGTAGACGGGGTTGTCCGGCCGCTCGAACTCCCGCCGCCACTCGATGGCGGCGAGGCGGCGCGCGTGGCCGCGCTGGGCGTCGGCGCTCTGCGCCCGCATCGCGTCGAAGATGGGCCGCTCGCGCCCGGCGATCATCTCGAACATGTCGCGCGGGTTGTCGATGTCGTTCGCCTGCCGCTGCCGCTCCTTCCACGTCCCGAAGAAGCGGTACGCGTCCCGCGTCGGGCCGAAGAACATGGGGACGCCGCCGTAGCCCATCACCAGGCAGTGCGTGAACTTCTCGAACTCGTCCTTGGCGGGCTGGTGGATCGTCATGATGATCGTCTTGCCCGTCTGCTTCGTCAGGTCCGAGAGCAGCGTGATGAGCGCCGTCGTGTCGTCCGCCGCGAGGCCGCTGGTCGGCTCGTCGAGGAAGAGGATCACGGGGTCGGTGACCAGCTCGAGCGCGATGTTCACGCGCTTGCGCTGCCCGCCGGAGAGCACCTTCTTCTCGGGCTTGCCGATCTCCAGGTTCTTCACCTGCTCGAGGCCCAGGTCCTTGATGGTCTGCTCGACGCGGGCGTCGATCTCGTCCTCCGAGTAGTCGGGCGGGAGGCGGAACTTGGCGGAGTACTTGATGGCCTCGAAGACGGTCAGCTCCGCGTGGACGAGGTCGTCCTGCGGGCACGTAGCCGATGGAGCCGCGGAGGTTGTCGTAGATGTTGTAGAGGTCCTCCCCGTTGATGCGGACGATGCCATTCGAAGGCGGGAGGTAGCCGTTGAGCGCCAGGAGCAGCGTGGTCTTGCCTGCGCCCGAGGGGCCCATCAGCGCGATCATGTCCCCGGGGAGGGCCTTGAACGACACGTTGTCGAGCAGGACCTTCATCTCCGCGGGGTTGTCGCGGTCGGGCACCTCGAGGAGCAGGCTCCACGCCTCGATCTCGTAGAGCGGCCGGCCCGCCCATCGGTCGGCGGCGTACTCCTCCTGCACCACGTCGGCCGCGCCGGCGCCGCTCTGCTCGATCTGGAGCGGCATCGGGCCGATGTAGATCTTCTCCCCGCTCTGCACGGCGACGCGCTGCCCGGGGGGGATGCGGTGCCCGCGGACGAAGGTGCCGTTCGCGCTGCCGCGGTCCTCGACGAAGATCTGGCCCTGGACGTTGTGCAGGAAGGCGTGGCGGCTCGACACCTGGGGGTGCGAGATGACGATGTCGTTGTCGGGGGTGCGGCCGATGCTCTTGACGTTCACCGCGCCGCGCGTGAAGTCGAGCTGGCCGAGGACGGTCTTGTTCTTCTTCCCTCGGCCGGCCGGCGGGCCGGGGAGGTGCGAGGCGCGCCCGTCCGGCTGCGGCATCGGCGCGGTGGGCTCGTTGATCGCGACCGGCGCCTTGAAGACGGCCGAGGGGCCCTCCTTCGGCGGAGAGGGCGGGGGGACGGCGGGCAGCGCCGCCGGCTGCACGGGCGGGGCAGCCGGGGACGGGACCGCGACGGGCGCCATCATGATCGCGCTCGACCCGAGCGCCGGGCGGGGCACCTGCGAGAGGCGCATCAGGAGCTGCACCTGCACCGGCACGGGCCCGAACGCGAGGATCGAGCCCGCCTCGATGGACGTGGGCGAGCCCGCCGGGATCTTCGTCGTCCCCACGTAGGTGCCGCTCGTGGAGCTGTGGTCGATGACCATCATCCGGTCGATGGTCACCGTCGCGTGCTGGCTGGACACGCTCGGGTGCTGGATGACGATGGACGACCGGCTCGGGTCGCGGCCGATCACGATCTGCCCGGGCGGGACGACGAGCATCCCCGTGGCCATCAGCGCGAGGGTGATGGCCGGGTGGTGGAGGGGGATGGGGACCTGGCCGGCGCCGATCGTGAACTGGGTGCGCAGGTCGAAGGCGGCCTGCTCGCCGGGGCGGAGGGGGCGGCCGTTGGCGGTGGCCGCGCCGGCGCCGCAGACGAAGACGAGCCTGCCGGCGCCCAGGTGGATGAGCCGCGCGTGCTCGGGGAGCACTCCGTCGCCCTGGAGAACGATGTCGCAGGAAGGCAAGCTGCCCACCGTGAGGTTCTGCTTGCCGAAGCCCGGGATCACGCCGAGCTTTTCAGCACAGGCCTGATGGGAGGGCAACCGATAGAGTTTGCGCCGCGCCCCCTCCGTGGTGAGGTGCCCCCATGCACACCCTCGCCGAGCGCCCCTCCGCCGTCGTCGACCCGGAAACCCAGGCCCTCCGCGCCGGCTCGTTCACCGGCGGGCTCCCCCGGGTCGATCCCGAGCCGCTCGGCAAGGGGCCGCTCTTCCGCGTGGCCCACGAGAAGCGCTGGGTGTACGCCGCCATCGCCGCCGAGGACCTCTTCATCGGCGCCGCCGTCGTCCGCCTCGGCTACGCCGCCAACGCCTTTGCATTCGCCTACGACCGCGCCGCGGGCAAGATGGCCGGGTCGTTCTCGTCGACGGGCCCAGTGTTCGCCGCGAGCGTCGGCGACACCGGGGGCGAGGGCTGCCTCGCGCGCTACCGCTGGCTCGGCCAGTCGATCTCGTACGAGCGCGGCGCGGGTGAGCACGACTACCGCTTCGAGATCGAGGCGCGCGGCCTGCGCGTCTCCGCGCGCCTGTCCACGGAGGGCACGCCCCCTCCCATCGGCGCCGTCGCCGCCATCCCCGGCCCGCCGGACGGGCTCTTCGACGCGACCGAGAAGCGCGTGCTCCTGCCCGTGGTGGGCGAGGCCATCGCGGGGGGCGTCCACCACCGCCTCGACGGCGCGATGGGCGGGCAGGACTTCACCTTCGGCTTCCTCGCCCGCAAGACCGCGTGGCGCTGGGCCTTCGCCCTCGGGCGCGCACGGAGCGCGGAGCGCGTCTCGTTCAACCTGGTGCAGGGCTTCGTCGGGGAGGCGGAGTGCGCGGTCTGGGTCGACGGCGAGCTCTTCCCGGTGCCGGAGGCGACGATCACGTACGACGAGGCGAGCCCGCTCTCACCCTGGTCCGTGCGCACCCCGGGCGGTGAGGTCGATCTGCGCTTCGAGCCCGGCGCGATCCACGCCGAGGCGCACGACCTCGGCATCGTCGCCACCCGCTTCATCCAGCCCGCGGGCAGCTTCACCGGCACCCTGCACCTCCCCGGCCGCGCCCCGCTCACGCTCGACCGGGTGCTCGGCGTCGTGGAAGACCAGGCCGTGACCTGGTAGCGCGCGGAGCCTAGACGCCCCTTCGGGCGCGCGTGTACCCTCCCGGCGCCGTGCACCACGCCGAGGAGGCTACCGATGAGCGAGATGGCGATTGGGATGGTGGGGCTGGGTGTGATGGGCAGAAACCTCGCCCTGAACATCGAGGAGAAGGGCTTCAGCGTGGCCGCGTGGGACGCGTGGCCGGAGCCGGTCGACAACTTCGGGGCCGCGACGAAGGGCAAGCAGATCCAGGGCTTCCACGCGCTCGCGGACTTCGTGAAGGCGCTCCGCCGCCCGCGGCGCATCGTGATGCTCGTGAAGGCGGGCGAGGTGGTCGACAAGACCATCGCGAGCCTCCTGCCCCTGCTGGACGACGGCGACCTGCTCGTCGACGGCGGCAACGAGTACTACAAGAACACCGAGCGGCGCACGGGGGAGCTCGAGGCGCGCAAGATCCGCTACTTCGGCATGGGCGTCTCCGGCGGGGAGACGGGCGCCCGCCACGGGCCCTCGATGATGCCCGGCGGCGACCGCGAGGGGTACGAGGAGCTGGCGCCCATCCTGACGAAGATCGCCGCGCAACACCCCGACGGGCCCTGCGTGACGTACATCGGCCCCGGCGGCTCCGGGCACTACGTCAAGATGGTCCACAACGGCATCGAGTACGGCGACATGCAGCTCATCGCCGAGGCGTACGACGTGCTCAAGACGCTCGGCGGGCTCTCCAACGCGGAGCTGGCCGACGTGTTCGACGAGTGGAACAGGGCCGAGCTCCAGAGCTACCTCGTCGAGATCACGGCCAAGATCTTCCGCGACGAAGGATCCGGAGGGGAAGGGCGACCTGGTCGACCAGATCCTCGACGCGACGGCGCAGAAGGGGACGGGCAAGTGGACGGTGCAGGAGGCCGCCGAGATCGGCGCGCCGCTGGCGACCATCAGCACCTCGGTCGAGGCGCGCGTCATCTCCTACGCCAAGAAGGATCGCGTCCACGCCGCCGAGCCTCCTGCCCGGGCCGAAGCCCGGGCCCCGTCGCCGGGATCGACAAGAAGAAGCTCGTCGCCGACGTGCGCGCCGCGCTCTACGCGGCCAAGGCGTGCAGCTACGCGCAGGGGATGAACCTGCTCCGGCTGGCGTCGGAGAATCACGGCTGGGGCCTCCGGCTCGGGGAGCTGGCGCGCATCTGGCAGGCGGGCTGCATCATCCGGGCGCAGTTCCTCGGCCGCATCAAGGCCGCGTACGACCGCGACGCCGCGCTGCCGAACCTGCTCCTCGACCCCTCGTTCCGCGACGAGATCGGCGCGCGGCAGGAGGGCTGGCGGCAACGTGGTGGCGACCGCCGCCCGGGCGGGCCTGCCGCTCCTGACGACGGGCGCCTCCCTCGGCTACTACGACATGATCCGGCGCGAGCGCCTGCCGGCCAACCTCACCCAGGCGCAGCGCGATTTCTTCGGCGCGCACACGTACCGCCGCGTCGACCGCGAGGGGGACGTCCACACCGACTGGAGCGCGCTTTCGTGAACCAGCAGGCCTCGGAAGAGAAGGCGGCGAACCCCCTCCGCGAGGGGATGCCGGCGGACCGACGGTGCGCCCCACCGCGCTCGTCATCTTCGGCGCTTCGGGCGATCTGACGAAGCGCAAGCTCCTGCCCGCCGTCTACAACCTCGCGCTCTCCCGCCTGCTCCCCGGCGGCTTCGCGGTGGTCGGCGTCGCGCGGCGGCCCCTCCCCGAGTTCGCCGAGGACATGAAGCACCACGTCGCCAAGTTCTCCCGGCGCAAGCCCCTCGACGAGACGACGTGGACCGAGCTCTCGCACGGGCATCTCCTACGTGCAGGGGGAGCTTCGAGAAGGACCCGACGACCTTCGACCAGCCTCAAGGCGGAGCTCGATCGGCTCGACGGGAGCGCGGCACCCAGCAGAACCGCGTCTTTTACATGTCGGTGGGGCCCGACGACATGATCTCCATCGTCCGCGGCCTGCCAGGGCGCACGGCCTCGTCCTGCCCCACCGGGACGAGGAGGGCGCGCCCTACCAGCGGGTCATCGTCGAGAAGCCCTTCGGCGAGCGACCTGGCGAGCGCCCGGGCGCTGAACCGGGAGCTGCTCGCCGAGCTCGCCGAGAAGCCAGATTTACCGGATCGACCACTACCTCGGCAAAGAGACGGTGCAGAACCTGATGGTGCTGCGCTTCGGCAACACGATCTTCGAGCCGCTGTGGTCGCGCCAGCACATCGACAACGTGCAGATCACGGTCGCCGAGGAGATCGGCATCGAGGGGCGCGGCAAGCTTCTACGAGAAGTGGGCATCACCCGCGACATCGTGCAGAACCACGCGCTGCAGGTGCTCTCCATCACCGCCATGGAGCCGCCCACCTCCTGGGGCGCCAACGCGGTCCGCGACGAGAAGGTCAAGGTGCTGCGCACGCTCCGCCCCATCCGCTCGCGAGGACGAGGTCTGCGGCCTCACGGTGCGCGGCCAGTACACGGCCGGGACGGTGCGCGGCGACAAGGTGCCCGGCTACCTGCTCCGAGCCCGGGGTCTCGCCCCCGGTCCAAGGTCGAGACCTTCGTCGCCATGCGCCTCGCGGCTCGACTCGTGGCGCTGGGGCGGCGTGCCGTTCTACCTGCGCGCCGGCAAGCGCCTGGCCAAGCGCGATCACCGAGGTGGCCATCCAGTTCAAGAGCCTGCCGCACGGCCTCTTCCTAGGCAGTCCGGCGCCGACGATCGAGCCGAACCGCTGGTCATGCGCATCCAGCCGGACGAGGGCATCTCGCTCCGCTTCGCCACGAAGGTGCCCGGCCAGGGCATCGCCGTGCGCGACGTCGCGATGGACTTCCGCTACGGGACCGAGTTCGGATCGAGCACGCCGGAGGCGTACGAGCGGCTCATCCTCGACGCCATGCGCGGCGACGCCACCCTCTTCACCCGCGCGGACGAGGTGGAGGCGCAGTGGGCTTACATCGATCCCATCCGCACGGGCTGGCAGACCGAGCAGGCCCCCCTCGAGCCTCTACGAGGCCGGCAGCTGGGGCCCGCCGCGGCCGACGCGATCCTGGTGCCGGGCGGCGACGTGGAGGCGGCCGTGACGCACCTCCGGCGCCGTGAGCGAAGCGGTCAGCCAGCATCGAGGCAGAGCTCTCCGCGTTCTGGGCCGCCACCGCGGACGAGAGCGGGCCAGCAAGGCGCGCGCCGCGACGATGAACTTCGTCGTGGTCTGCGCCGCCGGCGGAGATCGAGGGCGCCCGCGCCGGCATCGAGGAGCTCGCGCAGACCCGCGCGGGCCGCGTCTTCATGATGACGGTCGACGGCCGCCTCGCCCCCTGGGAGCTCGAGCCCGACGTCAGCGCCGTCTGCCACAAGGAGGGCGAGACCGTCCTCTGCTACGACCGCATCGAGCTGCGCTTCGGGGCCATGGCCGCGGTGCGCGCCCCCTCGGTGCTCTCGGCGCTCGCCCTCTCGGAGGTGCCGACCATCGTCGAGGTGGGCAAGGGCGCGCCCGCGCCGCTCGCGACGGCTGGTGCGCGCGGCGACTCGGGTCATCGTCGACTCGGCGCACACGAGCGTCGTCCGCATCGCCGAGATCGCCCAGAAGACCGCGGCGCCCATCGCCGACCGCGCCTTCGTCCGCACCTTCTCGTGGCGCGAGTTCGTCGCGCGCTTCTTCGACGAGGCGCCCGGCGCCGAGGCCGCCATCGGCCTCATGGAGATCGAGCGCAGCGTCATCGAGAACCAGCGATCCCGCCGCAATCCTCCTGGGCTGGCTGGCCTCGCCGCCTCGGGTGGCGCTTCGAGAGCGCCGCGCGCGCCATCGACGCCCAGGGGATGCACATCGACATCGTGGTCAACCCCCAAGCCCGAGCCGTCCCGCACGGCGGCCTCCCCCCGGCGAGATCGCCGCCATCCGCATCATCACCGCGATCGACAACCGGCCGCTGTTCTGCACCTGCGAGCGCAGGCCCCGGCGAGCGCGTGGTGAAGCTGGGCCATCGCGGGCCCCCGCTCCGCCGCGCACGAGCACCCCCTCGGCTTCCGCGACGAGAACTGGGTGCTCGCCAAGGCCATCGACCGGCACGAGGGCGACGGCGTATACCGCGCCGCCGTGCTCGCCGCCGCCGAGTGGACCCGCCACCTGGTGGCCAGTCGCGAGGGGCCGTCGACATCCGCGCCCCAAGCCTCCTTCGAGACCAACAAGTGAGCACCGCTTCCCATCCTCGTCGCCGCGGACTCGTGCCGAGCACGCCGCGCCTCGCCGCCGACATCCTGGGCCGCGCCATCATGGGCGGCGGTCGGAGAGCGCGGGGCGTCGCCCGCGTCGCGCTCTCCGGCGGGAGCACGCCCTCGGAGACCTACCAGCGCTCGCCGCCCTGGCGCTGCCCTTCGATCGGTCGAGTGGTACTGGGTCGACGAGCGCGGCGTGCCGCCGGATCACCCGCGGTCGAACTACGGCGCGGCGGCAAGAGACCTGGCGCTCGCCGACGGCAAGCACGGCGCGGCGTTCCGCATGGAGGGGGAGCGCGACCTCGCCGATGCGGCGGCCGCCTACGAGACCCTGCTGCGCGGCCGCTTCGGCGTGGCGCGCGGCGGCCTCTCGACGCCGATGACCCTGGGCATCGGCGACGACGGCCACACGGCCTCGCTCTTCCCCGGCATCGGCGCCGTGGCCATCGACGACCGGCTCGTGGCCCACATCCCCGAGCAGCCCGCGAAGAAGCTCGAGGCCCGCGTGACGCTGACGGCGCCGGTGATCCTCGAGGCCCGCCTGGCCGTCATGCTGGCCCGGGGCGCGAGCAAGAAGAACGTGGTCGACGCCGCCGTAGAGCCCGGGGAGCGAGGAGGAGGTGCCGTCGCGGCTCCTCCAGCGGGCGAAGGGCCGGGTGGTCTGGGTGCTGGATCGCGAGGCGGTGGCCTAGGCACCCTGGCGCCACCGCGGCGCCGTGATACGCTCCAGGCGGCGAAGTTGCTTTTCACTCCGGAGGCGATCATGCGTGCGTCGCGGCTCGTGGCCCTGTCGGTGTTCTCGCTGGCGCTCTTCTCCACGGCGGCCTGGGCCGACGAAACGGCCAAGCCTGCGCTGAAAAACAAGGTCACCGTGGTGTCGGGCATCACCATCCAGGGCCCGCACCACGTGGCCGTCTCCGTCGACGTCGCGCGCCTCGTCCCGAGGGCGCCGCTGCCGGACCTCCGCCAGCCCCTCGTCGACCGCATCGCCGCCGCCGCCGACAACGACCCGTTCTGATCGACGGACAAGCCGCCAGGGACCGGGGCGAGCCTGCCGTGCGCCCGACGGAGCCTCCCGTCAACCCGGTCGAGCCTGCCGTGCGCCCGGCGGAGCCTCCCGTCAACCCGGTCGACCCCGCCGTCCGCCCGGCGGAGCCTCCCGTCAACCCGGTCGAGCCTCCCGTCAACCCGGTCGAGCCCGCCGTCCGCCCGGCGGAGCCTGCCGTCAACCCGGTCGACCCCGCCGTGCGCCCGGCGGAGCCTCCCGTCAACCCGGTCGAGCCCGCCGTCCGCCCGGCGGAGCCTCCCGTCAACCCGGTCGAGCCTGCCGTGCGCCCGGCGGAGCCTCCCGTCGACCCGGTCGAGCCTGCCGTGCGCCCGGCGGAGCCTCCCGTCGACCCGGTCGAGCCCGCCGGAGGCCGCGTCCACCCGCGGCGCCATGCCCGACCTCTCGGGGACAGCGCGGAAGCCTTCAGCCGAGCGCCGGCGGGAGCAGGCGCTTGACGAGCGTGATCTCGTTCCCGCGCGGGCTCAGCTCCACCTCGTCCATGAAGGTGTGGATGAGCAGGAGCCCGCGCCCGCTCACGTCCTCGATCTGCGAGGCGTCCGCCGGCTCGGGCAGCGCCGAAGGGTCGAAGCCGGGGCCCTCGTCGGCGATGACGTAGCGCACCTCCCGGCGCGTGAGCACCGCGGTGACGGTAACCCGCCGGTCCTTGTACGGCGCCACGGAGAGGCGGCGCTCGGCGAGCTCGTCGTAGGGCTTGCCGCCGTCGATCTCGCGGAGCGCGCTCGAGAGCTCCAGGTTGCCGTGGTGGATGGCGTTCACCAGCGCCTCGCGCAACGCGACGCCTATCTGGAGCAGGCCGGCGTCGTCGCAGAGCTCGAGGCGGGTGAGGTCGGCCTCGAGGTGGCCGACGATGGCCGGGATGGCGGAGATGTCGTTGCCCAGAACGAAGCGCGATTCAACGCGGTCGAGCGCCTGTATGACGCGGAGCGACGCGCGGCGCGCCCTGTGGAGCTCGAGCACGGCCTTCACGGTGCTCACCAGGTCGTGCGCGAGGGTGCGCTTGGGGACGTAGCTGGCCGCGCCGAGCTGGAGGGCTTGCACGGCAATCTCCTCGCTCCCGTGCGCGGTCATCAGGAGCACGGGGACGGGGGCGAAGCGGGCCCGGATCTGCCGGGTCAGATCGAGGCCGTCCATCTCCGGCATCTGCAGGTCCGTGAGGACGATGTCGGGCGTGTGCCGCTCGAGAAGCGTGAGGGCCTGGGCGCCGTTCTCCGCGAAGGCGGGCTCGATGCCGGCGCGCTCGAGGAGGGCCCCGGCCAGCCGCCGGTCCATGGCGGAGTCGTCCACGACCAGAGCGGTGATGGGCGGCGTACCTCGGTCGGTGCTGGGCACGAGGCGCCAGTCTTCGCCGTCGTCCTCGCGCGGTCGAACGAAATGCGCGCCCCTGCGGCCGGGGGAAGCGGTGGCGCATCCGGCTCGGACGCACGTCGGGGAAGGTCGGGGGAATGAGGAGGGAGAGGAGACCGGGCCGGCCCGGTTCGCGCGGATGGGGCCCGTGAGGATGGCACTCCGGGGCGCGGTGGCGTAAGGAGCACGTGGCGCATGGCCGAAACCTCCGTCCCGACGACCCCGGACCGCTCCCCGCGCGCGGTGGGGCGGAGGGTCGCGTTCGCGGTCTACTACGGGATCGCGGTCGCCGTCGGGGGGGCCTGTGCCGTCCAGATCACCCGGCAGGTCTTCTTCGTGTCCACCCCCACACCTCCGTACGCGAGCTGCCACGATGGGCTCCGCGCCCTCTTCGACGCGGTGGCGCGCGCCCGCGAGGCGGCCGCCGGCGCCGGGGGGGAGAGGACGCGGCGCTCGCCCGGTTCCGCAGCGCGCTCGAGCCCGAATGGACGTACCGGGACGGAGTGGCGTCACAGTGCATGAGCTCGGCGGCGGGGGCTCGCGACGCCACCACACTCGACGCCATCGAGCGGCTCCGCTATGCGGAGGAGCACGCCGTCCGACGCGAAGCCGGAGAGCTTGCGCCGCTCCGCCGCAAAGTTCAGGCCATCGTCGACGGCGAGCTCGGCCGCTGACGACCACGGGGCCACGCCCCCCGGAACCCCTGCCCAACGCTGTTCACACCCCTGCCGAGACCACCCTGGCGGGCTCGCAAGCGAGCCCTAGACCCCGCGCGACGCGCGACCCGACCTTCCCCATGACGGACCCGACCCCGAACCTCGCCCCCACGCCCGCCGCCGAGAGCGCCGAGCCCGGGCCGCCCTCGCGGGCGACCTTCGACGTCCTCCCGCTCTCTCGCGAAGTCCGCGAGACGCTCGCGGAGATCGGCTACACCCACCCCACGCCCGTGCAGATCGCGGTCTGGGAGCCCGCCACCCGCGGCAAGGACGCGGTGGTGCAGGCGCGCACCGGGACGGGAAAGACGGCGGCCTTCGGCCTGCCCATCGTGGACCACATCGTCCGCCGCTCGGTGCCCCAGGTCCAGGTGCTCGCCCTCTGCCCGACGCGCGAGCTGGCCCTTCAGGTCGCGGCCGAGGTCGATCGGCTGGGCAAGCGCCGCAACGTGAAGGTCGCGGCCATGTACGGCGGCGCCCCGATGCAGCGGCAGATCGACCTGCTCGCCGAGGGGGCCCAGGTCATCGTGGGCACGCCGGGCCGGGTGCTCGACCACCTCCGCCGCGGCACGCTCGACCCGCGCCACGTCCGCCTCCTGGTCCTCGACGAGGCGGACGAGATGCTCTCCATGGGCTTCGAGCGCGAGGTGACGGCCATCCTCGACACGCTCCCCAAGGAGCGGCAGACGCTGCTCTTCTCCGCCACCCTGCCGCCCGACATCGAGCGGATGGCGAAGAAGCTCCACTCGCCCGAGTACCTCACGCTCTCGGGGGACCACGTCGGCGCGCTCGAGATCGACCACTTCGTCTACATGGTCCCGGGGGACAAGCTGGGCGCGCTCGTGCGCGTGATCGAGGTGGAGAACCCGGAGAGCGCCGTCGTCTTCTGCAACACGAAGGACGAGACGGAGCGTGTCGCCCAGGCCCTCTCGCGCCAGGGGTACGACGCGGACTGGCTCAACGGCGACCTGCCCCAGTCCGACCGCGAGAAGGTGATGAGCGCGACGCGCGAGGGGCGCCTCCGCTTCCTCGTGGCGACGGACGTGGCGGCGCGCGGCATCGACATCTCGCACCTGACCCACGTCATCAACCACGACTTCCCCCAGGACGCCGAGTCCTACGTGCACCGCACCGGCCGCACGGGCCGCGCCGGGCGCACCGGGACGGCCATCTCGCTCATCACGCCGCACGACGTCGGCGGCCTCTACCTGCTCCGCCTCACGTACAAGATCCGGCCGATCGAGAAGCAGATCCCGACCGAGGGCGAGCTGAAGACGCGGGCCGAGGCCGACCTCGTGGCCATGATGGTGGAGGCGTTCACGAGCCGCCCCGTGCACCCGGACGACCTCGCGCTCGTGCGGCGGCTGCTCACGCACGAGCAGCACGACGTGATCTTCGCCGGGCTGCTCCGCGACCACCTGGGCGCCCGCCCGACCGCGCAGCAGGAGGCGAGCGCCGCCCGCCGCGCGACCCGCGCCGCGAGCCCCGCCGACACGCGCCCCAGGTCCGCGCCCAAGGCCGCGCCCGAGAAGGCGGCGGCGCCGGCCCGACGGGAGGCGCAAGCATCGCCTCCCCGTCACGCGGAAGCCCCGCTCCCCGCCGCCGAGCCCGCGGCAGCGCCGCGCGTGCAGGAACGCGCACCGGCGCGGGAAGCGGAGCACCGCGCCTCCGCGCGCGCAGAGGCGCCCGCCACGCCTTCGCCTGCCCACCCGCAAGCGGCGCCACCCTTCCAGGCACAATCACCCGCCCCGCAAGCGAGCCCTGGGCCCGCAGAGCGGGGCCCCGCCGAGGGTCCGCGTGCGCGCCACGCAGGACCCCCCGAGCGCCACGCGCGCTCGGAGCGGCGCGGGCGCGACGAGCACCGCGGCTCACGCTTCGGGGACGGCGGCGGGCGCCGGCAGCACGACGCCGGCGCCGCGCCCAGGGCGCCCGCACCCCCGGCCGAGGAGCGCCTCCCCGTGACGGCGGCGGGCGGGACGCGCGAGGGCACGGCCGGCAGCGCTCGCCCGCAGCGCCACGCCGACTTCAGCACGTGGCAACCTCCGGAGGAGGAGGGCGACGACGAGCCCATCCTGGGCGCGAGCCAGGACGGCAGGCGCCCGCCTCGGACGCCCCACGGCGCCGCAGAGCACGCCGTCGCGGTCTCGCCCACCCACGCGCCCGCCCCGCAGGCGAGCCAGGGACCGGAGTCCGCCGAGCGGGGCCCCGCCGGTGCCGAGGTGGAGGGTGACTTCGCCGAGATCTACATCAACGTCGGGCGCCGCGACGGCGCGCGTGCGGCCGACTTCCAGCGCATCCTGACGGAGCGCGCCGGCATCGATCGCGCCAGCGTGCGCCGCATCCGCGTACGCGAGCGCAACGCGTTCGTCAGCGTGCGCCGCGACGATCTCGCGAAGGCGCTCGCCGCGCTCAGCGGCGCGCAGGTCGCCGGCAAGGTGGCGCTCGCCGAGCAGGCGCGCGAGCGCAGCGAGGCCGAGGGGCCCGGGGAGGCGGCAACGCCGGCGGTCGCGGAGGGGCCCGCGGCGCTGGAAGAGGCGATCGAGGACGCCGCGCCGACGGGACGGAGCGGGACGTAGCGCTGCGCTGCGGCTCGCGGAGCATACCGCCTCCGCTGCGCTGCGGCTCGCGGAGCCTACCGCCTCCGCTGCGCTGCGGCTGGCGCAGCATACCGCCTCCGCTGCGCTGCGGCTCGCGGAGCATACCGCCTCCGCTGCGCTGCGGCTCGCGGGGCTTCCGCCGCGGGCGGGCGGCGGCTCCGATGTGCTCTAGCCAAGCCGGCTGCGAGATTCGTATCAGGGAGGTATGGTCCGAAGCGCACCCGGCGAGGTCGACCGGCTCCGCGCCGAAGTGGAGCTGGCGCTCCGCGAGAAGCTCGATGCCGAGGATGTCCTCCCTCTCCTGGCCCGGCTGGCCCGCGCCGCCGATCCGGAGAGCGATGCCTGGCTCTACGCGCACCGCCACCTCGCGGAGATCGGCGTGGAGCACGATCCCTGGCGCGCCGCCCTCTTCGCGCGCCGCGTGGTCGCCCGGCGCCCGGACGACGACGGCGCGTGGGCGGTGCTGGGGCTCTCGCAGTCGCTGCTCGGCAACTTCCGCTTCGCGGCGCGCGCGTACGAGCGCGCCCTGGCGCTCGCGCCGGACAACCCGTGGTACGCCCACAACCTCGGCCACCTCTACGACGTCGCCCTCGGGCGCCCGGCCGACGCGCTCCCGCTCCTGTCGCGCGCCACCCTCGATCAGCCCGAGGAGGCCGACATCGCCGCCAGCTACGCCCACGCCCTCGCCCGGTGCGGGGACGTGGCGGCCGCCAAGCGCGTGCTCCGCCGCGCCACCCGCCGCGGCGCGACCGCGGACCAGGCCGCCCTCTCGCGATGGCTGGACGCCGGCGCGCCGCAGCACTGGCCGGCGCGCGCCGGGCGCGGCGCACAGGGGCGGGAGGGCAATGAATCCGCAGGCGGCCCCAAGCCCCGGGGGCACGAAGCAGGCCCTTGTCTCGATTCCACCCACCCGCCCCCAAACGGCCCCAAACCGCGGGGCCGCGAAGCCGGCCCAGGCGCCGACGGAGGCCCCAAGAAGCCCAAGCGCCGGCGCACCAGGGAGCGACGCAACGCGGGGGATTGAGGCGTGACCGCGAGGCTCAGGGCCCGGCGCCGCCGACCTTGCGCACGATGACCTCGATCAGCCCGTCGAAGGCGTCACGCATCGCCCATGCCTGCGCGCTCGGCTCCGTGAGCTTGGCGGCCCTGGCGCGCCCTTCGCGCATCGCCTTCTTCGGGCCCGGGCAGGTGGCAGGGAGGCGCTTCTCCATGTCCTCTCCGGCACCCTCGTAGATGTGGTAGCAGGCCGCGAAGTGCCCCTCGTTGTAGACGGGGGCGCCGACGTCGATGGCCTCGCCCACGATGTGCGCGGCGCGCTTGAGATCCTCGGTCGTGCAGCCGGCGAGCAGGGAGACGTCGTGGTGGGGGATCTCGCGCTTGATGGCGGGGAGCGCGTGTCGGGCCGGGCGCGCCGTCGCGGCGGCGAAGGCCGCGAACGGCACGGGGTGGGGGGCTTCGAGGAGCGCCTTGAGGTAGCGGATGGGCACGCCGAAGTTGAGGTTCTGCCCCTCGGTCATGATGGCCATCGCCACGCCGATCACCTCGCCCTTGTCGCTGAAGAGCGGCCCGCCGGACGATCCCGGCGCGATCGGCGCCGAGATCTGCAGCACCGTGACGCCCGGCTCGACGTCGCGCACCGCGCTCACCAGCCCGTTCGACACCGTGTCCTCGAGCCCGAGCGGGTGCCCGATGGCGACCACGCTGTCGCCCGGGCGCACCTGATCGCTGTCGCCGAGCGCCACGGTGCGAAGGTCGGCCGCGTCGACGCGCACGAGCGCGAGATTGTGCGCCTCGTCCACGCCGAGGACCTCGGTGACCGGGTACTCGTGCTTGTCCGTCGTGACGACCTCGAGCTCGCTGGCGCCGACGATGACGTGGAGGTTGGTGGCGATCCAGCCTTCCTTGCGGACCACGAAGCCCGTGCCGAGGCCGTTCGGGCGGCGGATCGTGACGACCGCGGGCAGGGATCGGGCGGCGATCTGCGCCGGGCTGAGCGAGGCCGGGGCAGCCGGCAGCGCGACGGTGGCGGCGGGGGGCGGCGCCGGCGGAGGGGGTGGCGGCGGTGCTGCGGGGCGGCAGGCGCAGACCAGGAGCGCGACGGGCCCGCAGAGCAGGCCCAGGATCGAGGGCTTGTGTGCCGAGCGCGTGGCCACCCCGGCGAGGCCCCGGAGCGAAGGCTGTGGAAGCAGGCGGCGCATCGGCGCGAGTGGCAGCGTATGCGAGCCAGGCTCGGCTGTCACGCGCCCGCCGGGAATCACTCGAGGCGGACGAGCGGATTCCCCTCGGTCACCGCCTGCCCCTCCTTGCAGAGAATCTCGGCAACCTTGCCCTCGTCTTCCGCTTCGACCGGCATCTCCATCTTCATCGACTCGAGGATGACCACCACCGTCCCCTCTTCGACGGGGTCGCCCGGCTTGACCTCGATCTTCCAGACCGTGCCCGTGATGTGCGCCTTGATGTGCTTCGCCATGGGCGGCGGAAGCTACCGGAGCGCCGGGACAAAAGGAACTGCGCTGCGGCAGCGGGGCCCGAGCGGGCCCCGAGCGGGCCCAGGCGCGAAGGTCCGTCGCTGTCCATCCGTCGATTTTCGGGATTTGCTACGCCCTGCGACGGGGGTAACTTGGAGTAACCTGCAAAGGTTGCGCGGCGTGGCCCCGGCGGGCGATAGTAGAGGCCCGGACAGACGCGCGCGGCCGGGCGAAGGAGCTCGTAGGTCATGTCGGAACAGAAGGAAAGCTCGGTCCTGTTCTCCCTCAAGGAGCTGATGAACCTGGAGGAGGACCGGATCAAGACGGAGGACGCGGAGAAGGCCGCCGCCGCAGCCGCCGCCGAGCAGGCCCGGGTCGACGCCGAGCGCGCAGCCCGCGAGGCAGAGGAGGCGCGCATCCGCGCCGAGAACGAGCGCCGCCGGGTCGAGGAGCAGCGCTCCCGTGAAGAGGCGGCGCGGCTCGAGGCCATCCGCCACGCGGAGATCGAGAAGGCGCGCACCGAGGCCGAGAACAAGGCCCGGCTCGAGGCCCTCGCCGCCCAGCAGCAGCACGAGCGCAACCTCGCCGCCATCAACCAGGACCAGTCGAAGAAGAAGCTGCGCAACCTGCTCATCGGCGGCGCCGCCGTCGTGGTGCTGGGCGGCAGCGTCGCCGGGTACTTCATCTACCAGAGCAGCGTGAAGGCGGAGCAGGAGCGCGTCGCCCTCGCGGCCCAGAAGGCCGCCACCGAGGAGGAGCTGCACCGCCAGCAGGAGGCCGCGAAGGAGTCGCAGAACAAGATCAACGCGCTGCTCGCGCAGCTCTCCAGCGCCAAGGACGACGCCGAGAAGGCCAAGCTGCAGCAGCAGCTCGAGGCGGAGAAGGCCAAGCAGGACGAGCTCTCCAAGGGCCACGCCGGCGGCGGCCGCGCAGCGCCCAGGCCCGGCGGCGGCGACGCCCCCAAGCCGAAGTGCCGGCCTGGCGACCCGCTCTGCACCGATATTTAGGCCATCCTCCAGGTTTGCGGCCTCCGGGCCGGTTTTGGTCTACGGTGCGCGCCGTATGGCCGAGCCCCTGGTTTCGCGAATCCGCGTCCCCCACCCACACGTGCGTGTCGACCCCGCCGTCCTCGCGGGCAGCCCCCACGTCAACGGCTCGCGCGTCCCCGTGCGCCGGCTGTGGGCGTGGCACCGCGGCGGCGCCTCGGTGGAGACGCTGGTGAAGCGCTACCCGAACCTCGGCCCCGCGCGCATCCTCGACGCGCTCGCCTTCGCATACGACAACCAGGATTCTCATCGAGGCCGACCTCGAGCGCGAGCAGCAGCTCCTGGAGCAGCAGGGCGGCAAGAGCGTTGGGGCACGCCCGCTGTCCCAGCTCGCGCTGCCCTTCGACGACGGGACCACGGCCCCGAGGCCCCCGGTCAAGGCCGCCAGCGACGGAGCTTCGGCCGCCACGCACGCCGCCGCGGCGGCGCCCGAAGGGGCGAAGAAGGGCCCGAGCGCGTCTCGGCGGCGGTGACGCCGGAGCGCGTCCGTCGAGACGCCCACACGCTCCGGGAGTAGGAGGGGCCCATGTCGCCCTCCGTCGTTCAATCCCTGCTCGCCTGCTGCGGCGCCTTCCTCCTCGCCGCGTGCGGATCGGCCGCCCCCGCGGCTGCGCCGCCCGCTCCCTCCGCCGCGCCGGCGGACGAAGCCGCCGCCCACCACGCCGCGGACCTCGCGCTCAACTCCCTCTCCCGCCGCAAGTTCAACACCGCCGGCTGCGCCTCGACCGACATCCGCGTCGTCCCGGAGGCCGAGGTCTCGGCGGTCCCGGCCGGCAGCGAGGTCTGCACGCTGCTGGTCGCCCACCGCGCCGACAAGTCCTGGGCCGTCGTCGTGCGCTCCGCGACGCAGGCCGGCAACGTCTGGGCGATCGTCACCGTGTCGCCCGGGGGCGAGGGCGTCACTCACATCGACTACAAGCCCTGACCCGCTCGTTGAATGTGGAGCGGCGCTCCGCAAGCGAGCGGCTCCGACACGAGGCAGCCGAGCACGAGCGAAGCGCCACGGCGCGTCTTCCCTCTGTGCCCGAGGCGGAGACTATGGCAGGACACGATCCGGTCACCGCATGAGCACCCCGCCCGCCGACGATATCGCCCGCGCTGGAGGGCGCCCGGGAGCGCCCTCCTCCCACGCTGGAGAGCGCCCGAGAGCGCCCACCGACGACGCGGCCCACCTCGACCTCTACCGCAAGATGGTCACGATCCGCCGCTTCGAGGAGGAGGCGGCGCGCGCCTATGCGCAGGGAAAGATCGGCGGCTTCCTCCACCTCTACATCGGGCAGGAGCCGGTCGCCGTGGGCACCATCGCCGCGCTCCGGCCGGACGACTACATGCTGACCACGTACCGGGACCACGGCGTCGCCCTCGCGCGGGGGATGAGCCCGCGCGCCGCGATGGCCGAGCTCTTCGGCAAGGTCACCGGCTGCTCCCGCGGGCTCGGCGGGTCGATGCACTTCTTCGACCGGGAGCACAACATGCTCGGCGGCTACGGCATCGTCGGCGGGCACATCCCCATCGCGGCCGGCACCGCGTTCGCCTCCAAGTACCGGGGGGAGGACCGGGTGAGCGTGGTCTTCTTCGGCGAGGGCGCGGTCAGCATCGGCGACTTCCACGAGGGGATGAGCCTGGCCGCGCTGTGGAAGCTGCCGATCGTGTTCGTCTGCGAGAACAACGAGTACGCCATGGGCACGCCGCTGTCGCGCACGATGAGCGTGGAGGACGTGTCGCAGAAGGCGCTCGGCTACGGGATGGCGCGCGATCGCTTCGTGGTGGAGCACGTGCTCCAGGTGCGCGACCGCATGGCGGAGGCGATCGAGCGCGCGCGCAAGGACGGCGCCCCGACGCTGGTCGAGATGCGCACGTACCGCTTCCGCGGCCACTCGATGAGCGACCCGGGCAAGTACCGCTCGCCGGAGGAGCTCGAGGAGCACAAGAAGCGGGACGTGGTGCACAAGTCGCGCGACGAGCTGGTCGCGAGCGGCCAGGGCGCCGCGGTGGAGAAGGTGGAGGCCGAGGTGGAGGAGGTGATCGCCGACGCCGTACGCTTCGCCGAGGAGAGCCCCGAGCCGGGGCCGGAGATCCTCGAGGAGACGACCTACAAAGGAGCTTTCGCGCGATGACCGTCATGCGCTTCCGAGAGGCGGTGCGGGCCGCCATGATCGAGGAGATGGAGCGCGACGAGAGCGTCTACCTCATCGGGGAGGAGGTGGGGCACTACCAGGGCGCCTACAAGGTCTCCGAGGGCATGCTCGATCGCTTCGGCCCCCGCCGGGTCATCGACACGCCCATCACCGAGAGCGGCTTCACCGGCGTCTCGATCGGCGCCGCGATGGTCGGCCTCCGGCCCATCGTCGAGTACATGACGTTCAACTTCTCGGCGGTCGCGTTCGATCAGATCCTCAACAACGCCGCCAAGCTCCGCCAGATGTCGGGCGGCCAGCTCCACGTCCCCATCGTGCTCCGCGCCCCCAACGGCTCGGCCAAGCAGGTCGGCTCCCAGCACTCCCACGCGATGGAGGCCTTCTACGCCCACATCCCGGGCCTCAAGGTGCTCGCCCCCGCCATGCCGGCGGACGCGAAGGGCCTGCTCAAGACGGCGATCCGCGACGACAACCCCGTCCTCTTCATGGAGAGCGAGACGCTCTACAACGTGAAGGGCGAGGTGCCCGACGATCCGGACCTGCTCGTCCCGATGGGCCAGTCGCCTCCGTCGCACGCGAGGGGCGCGACGTGACCATCGTCGCGTGGAGCCGCATCGTCCACGTCGCGCTCGACGCCGCGAAGGAGCTGGCCAAGGAGGGCGTCGAGGCCGAGGTGATCGATCTCCGCTCCCTCCGCCCGCTCGACGAGGAGGCCATCGTCCGCAGCGTGCAGAAGACCCACCGCGCCGTGGTCGCCCACGAGGGGTGGCCCTACGGCGGGGTCGGCGCCGAGGTGGCCGACCGCATCCAGCGCCTCGCGTTCGACGAGCTCGACGCGCCCGTGCTCCGCGCGACGACGCTGGACGTCCCCATGCCGTACAACGCCAAGCTCGAGCAGTACGTGATCCCCGGCGTGCCGCGCATCCTGGAGAAGGTCCGCGCGGTCCTCTACCAGCGCTGAAGGCGCTCGCGATCGCGAAGGAGCCACATGGCCAAGGTCCTGGAGATGCCGAAGCTGTCCCCCACGATGGAGGAGGGACAGATCAGCGTGTGGCACAAGAAGGAGGGCGACACGATCGCCGTCGACGACCTCCTCGCCGAGGTCGAGACCGACAAGGCGACGATGGAGTACCGCTCCTTCGACAAGGGCACGCTCCTCAAGATCCTCACCCCCGCCGGCGCGGTGGTGAAGCTCGGCCAGCCCGTCGGCATCGTCGGCGCGCCCGGCGAGGACATCTCTGCCCTCGTCACGGCGCCCCCGCCACTGGCGGCGGCGCCGCCGCACCCGCCCCGAAGCCGGCCCCCGCCCTTGCCCCGGCGCCCGCTCCCGCGGCAGCTCGGGCTCCAGCCGCCGCAGCGGCTCCGGCCGCGCCTGCTCCGGCACCTGCCGAGGCGCCCGCAGAGGCGAAGGCCGCCGACGGCCGCGTCAAGGCCTCCCCCTACGTCCGCAAGCTCGCCCGCGAGCGCGGCCTCGACCTCGGCCACGTCGCCGGCACCGGCCCCAACGGCCGCATCATCGCCCGCGACGTCGAGGCCCTCCCGGCCGCGCCCCCCGCAAAGGCCCCGGCCGCCCCCGCGGCGCCCGGCGAGCTCGCCGCGCCCGAGGTCCGCCCCCTCTCGATGATGCGCAAGGCCATCGCCCGCCGCCTCACCGAGTCGAAGCAGACCGTCCCCCACTTCTACCTGACCATCGACGTCGACGCCGACGCGCTCCACCACCTCCGCGAGCAGATCAACGCCGACCTCGCCTCCGGCGCGCCCGAAGGCCAGGCGCCCAAGGTCTCCTTCAACGACCTCCTCATCAAGGCCGCCGCCATCGCCCTCGTCCGCGTGCCCGAGTGCAACGCGCAGTTCACCCCGGACGCCATCCTGATCCACGAGCGCGTGGACATCTCGGTCGCGGTCGCCGTCCCCGAGGGGCTCATCACGCCCGTCCTGCGAAACGCCGACAAGAAGAGCGTGCTCGCCATCTCCGCGGAGGCGCGCGACCTCGCCGCGCGGGCCCGCGCCAAGAAGCTCAAGCCGGAGGAGATGGCGAACGGCACCTTCTCCATCTCCAACCTCGGCATGTACGGCATCGACCAGTTCGCCGCCGTCATCAACCCGCCCGAGGGCGCCATCCTGGCCGTCGGCCAGGTGCGGCGCGAGCCCGTGGTGAAGGGGGAGGCGGTCGTGCCCGGCCGCCGGCTCGGGATGACGCTCTCCTGCGATCACCGCGTCGTGGACGGCGCCGTCGGCGCGGCCTACCTCAAGGCCCTGCGACAGATTTGCGAGCACCCCACACAGATCCTCGTGGCCTGATCGCCGGGCGTGGGCGAGCGGACCGGGAAGCGCCCCAGGTCCGCTTGCTCACGCAGGCGGTTCTCTGTGGCGCCGGCCCTGTGGATTGGCTACGACCCCGCGGATGATGCCCCGCCGCCCGCTCGCCGCCCTCGCCGCGATCGCCGTCGCGATCGGCGGACTCGCGGGTGCCGGGTGCGAGTCGTTCGAGATCGCCGGCGTCCACCACGCCTCCCTCACGTACACGGACGACGCCCGCCTCGCCTACGCCGAGGCCATGCGCTCCTACAAGGCCAAGGAGTGGGAGGACGCGAAGGCGCTCTTCACCGAGATCAAGAAGCTCTTCACCTACAGCCGCTACGCCCGCCTGGCCGAGCTGCGCCTCGCCGACATCGAGTTCGAGCAGGAGAAGTTCTCGGACGCCGTCACCGCGTACCGCGACTTCATCACGGCCCACAAGAGCGACCCGGACGTCGAGTACGCGCGCTACCGCGTGACGAAGGCGCTGTTCAAGGACATCGACGACACCTTCTTCCTCCCCCCGCAGGAGGAGCGCGATCAGGCCACCGTCGGCGAGGCGTACAGGGAGATCAAGAGCTACGTCCGGGATTACCCGAAGACGCCCTACATCAAGGACGAGCTCTACATGTTCGAGGTCGTGGTCGGCCGCCTCGTCCGGCACGAGCTCTACGTGGCGCGGTACTACCTCAAGAACGACAACTTCAAGGCCGCGACCGCCCGCATCGACTACGCGCTCAAGATGTTCCCGGGCTCGAACCTGGAGCCCGAGGCCCTCGTCCTCAAGGGCGAGGTCCTGATGAAGATGAAGCGCCTCGACGACGCGCGGGCAATGTTCGAGCTGGTGCGCAAGGACTACGATGGGCCCTTCGTGACGACGGCCGGCAAGTTCCTCGAAGAGGTGAACGATCTCCGTGAAGCAGGGCCGCCCGGGCGCGCCGCCCCCCGAGCCTGCGGGCGATCCTCCGCCGGGGACGCCGCCCCCCCAGACCAAGTGAAGGGCATCACCGGGCGCCCCACCGCGGGCGCGCGCCTCGCGCTGGAGAAGGTGGAGGAGGGCCCCGGTGCGGTCGTGTACCGCGGCTTCGTCCACCTGCCGGACGCCGACGTGCCCGCTGAGGCGCGCCTCGCGCTGCCGGGCGGCGCCGTGACGATGACGCTGGGCGAGGGCGGGACGGACGAGCTTTCGAAGGTGGCCGCCGCCCTGACGCGCGCCGCGACGAAGTCGCTGCTCGCGAGCGGCGCCGCGCTGCCGCGCAAGATCGTGCGCTGGCGGGGGTGAGGCTTCAGGCCGGGAGGACGACGAGGCCGGGGATGCTCGGCGCCAGGGCCACGAGGCCGGGGGAGGGCGCGACCGCGACCGGGACGCGGGCGGCGCGCAGGAGGTGCGCGTCGTAGGCGCTGTCGCCGAAGCCCGCGAGCAGGGCCTCGGTCGCCCCCGGCCGTACCCGATCGAGCGCCGCGAGCTTTCCCTCGCCGTACACCACGGGCCCGTCGAGCCTCGGCAGCAGCACCCCATCCGGGCCCACCGCCGGCGTCATCGCCGCCACGCGATCGGGCGGGATCCCGAGCCGCGCCGCCGCCGCGAGCACGATCTCCGCCGGCGACGCCGACACCACGTACACCGGCACCCTCCGCTCGCCCGCCCACGCCAGCACCGCCCGCAGCGCAGGCCGCAGCTTCGCCTCGAACCCGCGCGCGTCGAGCACCCGATCCGCCCGCGCCCGCACCTCCTCGCGCGTGTGCCCGGCGAAGGCCCACGCCATCATCGCGAACGCGCGATCGTTCGGGTACGCGCCGGCCACGTGCGCGTCGTACAGCGCCCGCGCGACGGCCGTCGCGTCGCCGCCCGCGGGGACCGCGACGCCATCGACGCGCGCCTCCTCCACGAGCGCATCGCGCGCCGCCTCGCGCACGTCGCCGTCCGCGAGCAGCGCCTCGAACAGCTCCACGCCCACGTCGCCTTCCCACAGGGTGCCGTCGGCGTCCGTGCCGACCACGGCGCCGGGGTGCGCGGCGTGCGCGGCGTCGAGGCGGGAGAGGAGCGCGGGGATGGAGAGGGGCTCGGTCATCGCCGAGGCTGGGTAGCCCGTCGGCGGCGCCGCGTCACGTCGCCAGCCGGGCGAGCCGCGCCTCGTCCCAGGGGATCGGCGCCTCGATCACCACCCGCTCGCGCGTCCGCGGGTGCGTGAACGAGACGCGCGCCGCGTGGAGGAGCGGCCGGTGGATCCCCCGCGCAGGCACGCCGTACTTGGGGTCGCCGACGATGGGGAGCCCCGCCCACGCGAGGTGCGCGCGGATCTGGTGCGATCGCCCCGTCACCGGCATGACGTCGAGCTCCGCGCACGCCCCAATCGGCGCCCGGAAGCGCCGCGCCACCTTGGCCTCGGTCCGCGCCGGCCGGTACGCCCGCCGCGCCGCCTCCCCCATCTTCCCGAGATCCGCCTCCGTCGCCGCGCGCACCTCGTTCCGCGCCTCGTCCTTCGCGAGCCACGCCTCCATCACCAGCGCGTCCCCCTCGGGCGCCCCGCGCACGACCGCCCGGTACACCCGCTCGACCGCGCCCTTCTGGAAGAGCGCCGTCATCGCGCCCGCCACCTGCGAGTCCTTCGCCAGCAGCACCACGCCCGACACGTTCCGGTCCACCCGGTGCAGGACCCCCACGCGTTCCTTGCCGAGGTGAGCGCGCCCGAGGTCGACCAGGTTCACGCCGGCGCCGCCCTCGCCCCCCTGCGAGAGCACGCCCGCCGGTTTGTCGACGGCCACCAGCCAGGCGTCCTCCCACACGATCCAGCGCGCGAAGTCGAGCGCGGGCGCCGGCGCCTTGCCGCGTGGGGGGATCCTCGGCCGGGGAAGCGCCATCCGGGTCCGTGTACCACGAGCCCGAGCCCGAGCCCGAGCCCGAGCACGAGCACGATTTGGTAGAACGCGCGCATGAAGCGGCACCGCGGTCCTCCCCGGCGCGACGAGCGGGCCCCCCACCCTGCGCTCCCCCAGACCTCACCCCCCCGGCCCCCCTCTCCCTCGAAAAACGCGCAGTCTGCCCGATCGAGTACGGCGAGGGAGAGGGGGGAGAACGTCTCGGCCTCCCCCCTCTCCCTGGTCCGGCACCCTCGGCCATACGCCTCGGAGAAGGACAGGCCGGACCAGGGAGAGGGGGGCCGGGGGGGTGAGGTCTGGGCGCGAAAGATGCCGGTGGGCCCCGGAGCGCGCAGGGAGCCCACACCGCACGCACACGAGGAGGAAGGCGAGCAGCTCTACGGCCTGCGCGCCGGCCTCGCCGTCTTCGCCCGCCGGCCGGACGACATCCTGCACGTCGGCTTCTCGCACGAGGTCCGGGCCGAGATCGAGGCGCTCGCGCGCTGGGCGGCCTCGCGTCGGGTTCCGTGCTCCGAGGTGCCGGACGCCGGCCTCGACCGCATGGCGCAGTCGACGCACCACGAGGGCCTGATCCTCACGGTGCGCCCCCGCCGCTGGACGACGCCGAAGGAGCTCGCCGACGTGCTCGCCACCGGCAAGGGCGCCGCCGTCGCCTTCGATCGCGTGCGCAACCCCCACAACATCGGCGCCATCCTCCGCAGCGCCGCCTTCTTCGGCCTCGACGCCGCCCTCCTCGGCGCCCCGGCCCCGCACCCGGGCCTCGCCCCGGCCGCCGTCCGCGTCGCCGAAGGCGGCGTCGAGCACCTCCGCCTCGCCCGCACGACCGACCTCGCCGACACCCTCGCCCGCCTGCGCGCCCGCGGGGTCCACGTGGTCGGCGCCGACGGGCGCGCCACGACGGACGCGGCCACGTACCCGTTCCCGCGTCCGGCGGTGCTGGTGCTGGGGAACGAGCGCGAGGGGCTCGGGGACCGGGTGCGGGCACAGTGCGACGCGATGGTGGCGATCCGCGGGGCGGGGGCGGTCGAGTCGCTCAACGTGGCCGTGGCGGCGGGGGTGCTGATCTCGGAAATGGTGCGACAAACGCGGTCCTGACCCGTCATCATCGCGACGGTGACCGGAGGCGAGCGCCGCCGGGCGGAAGATCGCGCTCACCCCGTTGTACAACAGGGCGACGTCGTCGCGCGGGTAGGGCCCGGGTGCTCGTGCTTCGAGCTTGCGGGTTCGACTGAACGGCACGACGGGCTCGCCCGCGCTCGACGATCCTCACGTCACGATCAGGCTGACGATCTGCGACCAGTCGAGCCCCTCCGAGCTTGGGTATGAATTGCGAAATCGGACCCACGTCGCGGTCGACGTCGACCACGCGCTGGTCGACGTCGACCGCAACGTGGTCAGCGTCGACCGCGCATTTCGCAGACCTGCCGGCGCGCTCCGCGGGGCTGGGCAGCGCGGCGTCGGTTGCGGGAATCGAGGGGTCCGTCATGGCGACCTGCGCGCTTCCTCTGCGGAGCTCCGCGCTCGAGTGCGCGAGGCGCGTACGCGGCTACGCGCACGCGGCATCGGGCCCCGTGTGAAACCAGGCCACACCCAAGCGTGAGGACCCCCGTTCACGGCCCACCGCGGCTTCCCGAGCCAGTCGGCTGGCAGGTCGCTTGCTCTACGCCCCCGTATGATCGTCACCCGCGCTCGCCTCGGGGTCCTCATGGCCATTCTCTTCTGCACGTTCGGCTGCAAGGGCGCCGGGCAGGCGCTCCGCGTGGTGGGAGCTGTCGCCTACGCCGCTGCGCGGGTCGGGGTGGCCGCCGCCGCCGCGGGCGCGTCGAGCAAGGGCAGCCCGGCCACGTCGAGCGGCATCTCGTCCGAGCCGCAGCGGGACACCTACGCAACCACGCCGCGCTGCGCCGAGCTGCACGACGACGGGCCAGGTGCGGACCGTGCCGTGCGAAGGGCCGGTGCTCGTGCAGGACCCGGTGACGGGCGTCTGGCACGACTGACGTGGAGGCGGCTACGGCGCGCAGCAGACGGTGGTCGTCGGCGGCCCCTCCATGATGCTCCCCGTGGGCTGACCGCCGGTCGTGGGGCAGCTCCCGCTGCCCATCGTCGTGACCTTGATCGAGCCGCCCGCCATGCCGGGGGCGGTGCAGCTCCCGTCGTTCGGGACCGTGAAGGTCGTGGTGCTCATGCAAAGGGCGTCGGTGAACACCGTCGTCGTCCCGGTGCACGTGCCCGTGCCCGCGCCGCACTCGCAGGGAGAGCAGCTCCGCGTGTCGATGACCGAGCTCGAGAAGGAGTGCTTGTCGCCGTACCCCGCCGGGCAGGCCGCGTCGCCGGACCTCCAGACGCAGGCTCCGGAGACGAAGGGCGCCTGCGGGACGGGCGCGCAGACCTGCCCTGCGTTGCAGCCCGTCGCCGTCGCCCCGCCCGAGCAGGCCAGCCCCACGCGCGACCAGTCGGGCGGAGGGAGCGTCGGGCTCCCGCCGCTGGGCGTGCACCCTCCGGCGATCGCGGTCGGCGCGGCGGCGGAGTAGCCCTTCGTTCCCGGGGGCGGAAGGATGGGGACGCACGCGCCGCCGGCGACCTGCGCCGCCATCCCCCCCGCGTTCGCGCACCCGGCGTTGCCGCTGAAATCGAGGGGCTTCGGCGTGCAGATCACCGTCGGCGCAGCGCAGGCGCACTGGCCGCACTGGGCGGGCTGGGAATTCAGGCCGGCGTTGCCGTTGAACGCGGTCGTCGGCTCGGAGGCCGGGCACGAGGGGACGCCGCTCGGGGCGCCGTCGTAGAGGAAGGCGGGGCCCATCCAGCCGGGGGGGGCGGAGGGGACGCAGGCGACCTCGGCAGCGCAGTCGGGGTTCGAGCAGTCGGGCGTGCTGCAAACGCCGCCCGTGCTGGAGGAGGACGACGCGCTGCTGGCGCTGGACGAGCTGCTGCTCGTGCTCGCGGAAGAGGCGCTCGAAGACGACGTGCTCGTCGAGCCACCGCCGCCGGTGGATGCGCTCGAAGACGACGTGCTCGTCGAGCCACCGCCGCCGGTGGATGCGCTCGAAGACGACGTGCTCGTCGAGCCACCGCCGCCGGTGGATGCGCTCGAAGACGACGTGCTCGTCGAGCCACCGCCGGTGGAGGACGAGGCGCTCGACTTGCTCGACGACGAGGCGCCGGCCCCCGTCGAGGTCGCCGCCGCGGCGCCGCCGCTGCCGGCGGCCTGCGTGGCCTGGAACTGGTCGAAGTTCTGCGTGCAGCCGACGTACAGCGCAGCGGTCAGGGGCAGGGCGGCGATGAGGATCGAAGAGCGGCGCACGTCGTCACCTCGCGGCAGGAAAGGAGGCGACATGGTCGGGCAAGCCGGGGCGCGCGTACAGGGGCACGTGCGGGGGGCGCCCGGGCGAGCGGGGCCGATGTGGCGTCGTGCCCTCCCCCGGCGGCGAAGGCGCGCTACGCTCCGCCCCCCCGATGCTCGCCACGCAGAACCTCGGAAAATCGTACGGTGCGCGCGCCCTCTTCGAGGACGTCAGCCTCAAGCTCAACCCCGGCGCCCGCTATGGCCTCGTCGGCGCCAACGGATCGGGCAAGACCACGCTGCTCCGGATCCTGGCCGGCGACGAGCCCGCGAGCGAGGGGAGCGTCAGCATGCCGAAGGACGCGCGCGTCGGCGTGCTCCGCCAGGACCGCTTCCTGAACGACGACGAGATCATCCTGGACGTGGCGATGCAGGGCGACCGCATCGTCTGGGACGCGCTCGCCGAGCAGCGCCGGCTCGCCGAGGGCGAGGGGGATCCGGGGCGCATCGCCGAGCTGGAGGAGGTGGTGCGGGCCCACGGCGGCTACACGCTGGAGGCGCGCGCGACGTACGTGCTGGAGGGGCTCGGCATCCCGGCCGCCAGCCACCGGCGCCCGCTCTCGACGCTCTCCGGCGGCTTCGCGCTCCGCGTCCTGCTCGCCCAGGTCCTCATCGGCGGGCCCGACGTGCTCCTGCTCGACGAGCCGACGAACCACCTCGACATCCTCTCGATCCGCTGGCTCGAGAAGTTCCTCGCGGCGTACCAGGGCACGGCGGTGGTGATCTCGCACGACCAGCGCTTCCTCGACAACGTGGCGAGCCACGTCCTCGACGTCGACTACGGCACGATCACCCTCTACACCGGCAACTACGCCGCCTTCTCGGTGGAGAAGGCCGCCGTCCGCGCGCGCAAGGAGGCCGAGATCGCGCGCAAGGAGGCGGAGATCGCGCACAAGCAGGCGTACGTCGACCGCTTCCGCTACAAGGCCAGCAAGGCGACCCAGGCGCAGAGCCGGCTGAAGCAGATCGAGCGGATCGAGGTGGAGGAGCTGGCCGACACGTCGCGGCGGGCGCCGCGCTTCCTGTTCGCACCGGAGCGGCCGAGCGGGCGCGACGTGCTGGGGATCGAGGGGATCTCGAAGGCCTACGGCGACAAGCGCGTGCTCCGCGACGTGTCGCTCGCCGTGCGCCGGGGGGAGAAGGTGGCGGTCATCGGGCCGAACGGGCTCGGGAAGTCGACGCTCCTCAAGATCGCGGTGGAGCGCCTCGCGGCGGACGCAGGGAAGGTGGCGTGGGGGCACGAGGCGAGGGTGGGCTACTTCGCGCAGGATCATCGGGAGATCCTCGACGACCCGGAGGCGGCGGCGCTCGACGTGGTGTGGGCGGTGCGGCCGAAGGAGGGGACCGCGTTCGTGCGCGGGATCCTGGGGCGGGTGCTCTTCTCGGGCGAGGACGTGAGCAAGAAGGTGGGGACGCTCTCCGGCGGCGAGGCGGCGCGGCTGATCTTCGGCCGGCTGATGGCCGAGCAGCCGAACGTGCTCGTCCTCGACGAGCCCACCAACCACCTCGACCTCGAGGCCATCCAGGCGCTGGTCGAGGCGCTCCGCGCCTTCGAGGGCACCGTCCTCTTCGTGTCCCACGATCGCTGGTTCGTGAGCGAGCTCGCGACCCGGATCCTCGAGGTCACGCCCCAGGGCCCCCGCGACTTCCCCGGCACCTACGAGGAGTACCTGGCCCGCTGCGGCGACGACCACCTCGACGCGGAGGCGGTGGTGCTGCGGGCGAAGAAGGAGCGGCGCGACGACGCCGCGGCGGCGCCGGCGGGCGACGGGGGCGCTCCCCTGGCTTCGTGGGAGGAGCAGAAGCGGCGGCGCAACCGGCAGAAGGAGCTGCCGGCGCGGCGCGACAAGGTGATGGCGACCATCGAGGCGGCGGAGGCGCGGCGGAAGGCGATCCACGAGGCGTACGCGGGCGAGGGGTTCTTCGAGCGGACGCCGCAGGCGGAGGTGGACGCGCTGGTCGCCGAGGAGAAGGCGCTGGGGCCCAAGATCGACGCGCTGATGGCGGAGTGGGAGGCGCTCGAGACCGAGATCGCCGCGCTGGAGGCGGGCGCGTAGGAAAACGCGATAGAACCCCAGGCGTAAGCCCTGGGCATTGGTCTCATTTTTGCCGCAGTTTCTCGGCATATTCGAACGCGTCGGCCCAGATCATCAGGCGCTCCAACCCACGTCCGATCGTCGTGGAGCCCGGGGGCCCACCGGAGGACTTGCCGGTGTAGCCGCCGAGGTCGGCGATCCAGCGGACGGCTTGGGCGATGCTGGGCACGCCCTCCGGGATGGTCTCGGTGCGCATCTTGATCTTGGTCTTCGCGGCGCGGAGCGCCTCGATCTCGATCGCGGACAGCGCGATCGTGGCCGGAGCATCGGGTTGGGTGCGGGCGAGGTGCTTGAGGCGTTCGACGCGAGCAGCCACGGCAGCGAGCATTGTAGCCCAGCGGATGACGTGGTCCTTGGTGTGCAGCTGTGTGTCCTCGACGTTGCAATGACCGCGCTTCCAGGCCCGGTGAAAGTCTTCCGCCCGCCACCTGTGGCTGTAGCCCGCGATGATGTCCATGGCGTCATCGAACCCGTTCACGTCGGCGTCGGTGAGGAGCATCCAATCGATACGGTCTTCGCCGTGCGGCGCACGACGCTCGTGGGCCCAGACCACGCGCACGCTTAACGTCGTGCGGCTGTCCGTGGCGTACTCAGGTAGATCGAGCACGACGTCGGCGAAGCGCACGTCGAGCAGTGCGCGGCGGGCGCGTCGGTTCGGCCCGGCGGGCACGTCGAGGTAGTAGCTGCCCACGGTGCGGCGCTTGTGCATGTGCTTGAACAGCAGGCGCCGTCGGCCGTTCGCGAGCACCACAGGACGGTCCTGGACGGCGCGAATGGTGAAATGCCCGTGCTTCGCAGCGGCACGCAGAACCCCGGCGTTGTCACCCTCACGGTCGATCAGGAACCACGGCACACACGAGGGCGCCTCCTGGTGCACCTGTTCGCCGGTACGGGTCACGAAGTCGGCCCATCGTGCCGTCTCGGTTTCCCCTTCGCGTCGTCGCACGGACCGCGGTTTCTTGCTCTTCGGCCCGCGCGCCCAGAACTCGAGATCGAGCAACCCCACGGGAGTGCCGTCGGCAGCTACCGCGAGCATGTCGAGGACCTTCAACCCTCGCGTCGGCAGCGAGCGCATGCCGATGGATCCGAAGTCCTTCGTCTTCGAGGCGTCCGTGAGCGAGAAGCTGGTCCCATCGACGATCGCGTAGAAGAACGAGGCGCCGCCCACCACGCGAAGCGACGCCTTCGCGAACCCCGTGATGAGCGCCCTCGAAGAGATGTCGCCCTCGATGAAGTCGTACGCGGCCTGCAGCTCCGCACGCGCTTCGAAGACCTCCGTCAGCCGACCCGCAGGTTGCTCAGCGGCGCGTCGCAGCATCGACGCTGCGCGCCGGACTCGCCGTACGTCGCCAAGTTTCGCCGAGGCAACCTGCTCCTCCGCCCATCGCTCAATCTCGCAGCCTTCATCCATCGAGCGGCACGACCACCCGCGGGACGGTTGTCCAGTACGACTACATGGACTTCGGCGCGCCAGCCCTCACGCTGACCCGATCGGCCATCATTTTCGCCACCGGCGCACCGCCCCGCTCGTCCGCCCGCAGATGAGACCAATGCCCAGGCGTAAGCCCGGTGACCGGAACCCCGCGCGTGAGCGCGGGGACGAGGGCGTCAGGCTTCGGCGCGGCCTCCGCATGCTGACGCATGAGAAGGGATGAAGCCGCTGCCGCGCACCCTGAGACGCCCATGTCCACGGCCAAGAAGACCCGCGTTGCCGCAAGATCCCGCGTTAGTCCAGCTCGCGCGCCGACGAACGTGAACGTGCAGCAGGGCGGGATGGACGGCTTGCGTGCTCAGCACGACGTCCGGACGGTCGAACGACGCGCATGCGCTGGGAGCATGGGCGCCCTCGCAACGGGAGAGGCCGTCCGTACGTCGTGCTCGAGCCGAGGTCCGGAAGCGAGCGCGGATTGCAACAAAGTGGCCGACCTCGCCGAGGTCGCTTTCGCTATCGGCAGCCCCACGCGCTCGAAGGCGCAGTCGAACGGGGCCCTGAGGAGGTCGGCCATGCGTAACGTAGCCTTGGATCTCGGCGTGAAGAAGATCTGTGTGAGCGAGGTGCTCAACCAGCAAGTGGTTCGACGTGCCACCGTGCGCGGCGTCAGTGGACTGCTGGAGCTGCTCGGCCCCGGCCAGGGCAAGGCCCGGGTAGCGTTGGAGGCGTGCCGCGAGGCGTGGCACGTCCACGACAAGCTCAAATCGTGGGGCCATGAGGTGATCGTCGTCGACACGACGCGGGTTCGCGAGATCGGCGTCGGGCAGCACGGCAAGAAGAACGACCGACTCGACGCCGACGCGCTGGCCCTGGCGCTCGAGCGAGATCAGATCCCGAAGGCGCACGTCCTGTCCCCGGAACGCCGGCGGCTTCGAGAGCAGCTCAACGTGCGGCGGATGGTCGTCGAGCAGCGCGCGCAAACGATCACGACGATCCGCGGCATCGTGCGTGGCGCAGGCCAGACGCTGAAGCGATGCGGCACGGAGTCGTTCCTGGAGACGTACCGGAAAGCCAAGCTGCCGGACGAGCTGCGCATGCTTCTCGCGCCGGCGCTTGCGGTGCTCGAGACGCTGGAGGCGCAGCTGAGCGTCGTCGAGGACAAGCTCTTCCAGCTTTGCGATCGGGAGCCCGCGATCCAGCTCCTGTGCAGCGCGCCCGGCGTTTCGATCGTCGTCGCGTCCGCCCTCGTGTCGGTGGTGGACGAGCCCGGTCGGTTCAAGAACGCGCACCAGGTCGAGTCGTACATCGGCCTCGTCCCCAAGGAAGACACCACGGGGGGCAAGCAGCGGCTCGGCCGCATCACGAAGGCGGGCAACAGCTACCTGCGCGCGGTGCTCGTCCAAGCTGCGTGGTGCATCCTGCGCCAGCGAGGAGACGACCCGCTCAAGCAATGGGGCGACGCCATCGCGAAGCGCCGAGGCAAGCGCATCGCAGCCGTGGCGCTGGCGCGCCGGCTCGCCGGCGTGCTCTGGGCCATGTGGCGCAAGAACACGGTCTACGACCCGGCGCTCGTCGGGACCGCGAGCGCGCACGGTCTCGCCCTGCAAGCGCAGACGACGGCCGCTCGCGCGGCCGGCATGCAGCGCGCAGCGCAAAAGCTCGCCAGGCGACGCCCCAGTCGTCGCGCATCGTCGAACGAAAGGAGCGAAACCCTGACGAGATGAACCCGTGTCTGTCCCAAGACGCCGCCACCAGATGGCGCTGCTCAAGGAGCACCCAGTGCGGAACGTGGATGAGCGCGACGCGACCGCGGGCCACGAGTCGTCCGCTCGACGAGCGGTCGCCTCGATGGTCGAGGTCCAGGAGGCGCCTCCACGTACTCCGTCGATGGAGCCCCCTATGCGCCCGGGGCTGCAGCTCGCCGACCGGCGAGCCCCGCTGAGCGCGAACAGTCGATTGTAGGCAAGCTCGCGACGCAGAGTCGTCTGCGTGCGGCGCCGGGACGGACCGACAACAAACCCACCACGAACGGCTCGCCCCGAGCTGAAGGGAGACCTCCATGCCGACCGTCGACGAGAAGACCAACCCCCGCGCCAAGACGCGCAAGACAGGGGCGCCGAGCCCTCCAAAGCCCTTGACCCTGCAGCGGCTTCACAGTCGGCTCCGGTCACCGTGCTCACGCCCGGGGTTCTACACGCTGATCCTGCTCGGTGAATTCAGCGCGCCGCGAGGCGGGCGTGCTCGACGTGCAGGGCGAGGGAGAGGCCGAGCCAGGCGCCCTCGATCGCCGACGAGGATGCCGGCGAGGCGAGCGTGTAGCGCACGGGCCGCAGGATCGCGCCGGGCTCGACGCCGAGGGCAAGCCAGAGGGGCGCGGCGAGGCGCGCTTCGAACGAGAGGACGCCGCCGGCGCGCGCGGACCAGGTCGCGGCCTCGTCGGCGTGGCCGTCGACGGTGGCGGCGTCGGCGACGTTCGCCGACGCGAAGGCGGCCTGCGCGCCGAGCGCGATGCGGAAGGAGCGGGCAGGCCAGAGGCGGTATTCGCCGGAGACGCCGACCTCGAACCAGCGGAGGGCCGAGCCCCGGGTGCCGCCGGCGAGCCAGCGGGTGAAGATCGATTCGCTGGCGCCGAAGGTCCGGAACCCGAGCGCGAGGGAGGGGCCGGCGACGACGCCCGTGGAGGAGGGGAGCACGGCGAGCGCGGCCGCGGGGGTGAGGATCAGCGCGGGCGCGGTGCGGGCGGCGCGCTCCTGCTCCTCCGGCGAGAGGTGCGGCGGAGGTGGAGGCGCGGGGCACGGCGGGGGCTGGTGCGGGGCCATCGCGGCGCGCACCGTCTCGGCGACGGCGATGGCGACGAGGCGGGCGGACACGTCGCCGTCGAGGCCGCGGACGACGACCTCACGCCGGATCACGGGGCCGTCGCCCACGCGCGCCTCGACGACGACCTTGGAGATGGTGGGCTGGTCCACCCAGACGTAGGCGACGTGCTCGCCGAGCGGGCCGCTGGTGCCGGGCGCCATCACGGCAAAGTCCTCCGCCTCGATCTCGGTGAGGTGGCGCACGCGCGGCTCGGAGAGCGTGCGGAGCGCGAACTGCGAGAGGGCGAGGCGGATCTCGACGGTGCGCGGAGGTGTGGTGGGGGTGCTGCTGGAGGCGCCGTTGCCCGGAGCGGACGCGGAGGACGTGGGCGTCGCGGGCTGGTCCTGCGGCGCGCGGTGGTGCGGGGCCGCGGGGGCGGCGGCGGCGAGGCCGGCAGGCGTGAGGGTGGCGGCGAGGAGGAGCGCGGTGGCGCTAGGGAGCAGCGACCTGTGCCTTGGGGGCGTCTCCGGAGGGCTTGGCAAGCGTGGGCTTGGCAGCCTCGGGCTTGGTGGACTCGGGCTTGGCAGCCTCGAGCTTGGCGGGCGCAGGATTCGGCGGAGGGTGCAGGATCGGCGGAGGCAGGGGCAGCCCCCTGAGAGGCGAGCATCTGCTCGAACTCTTCCCTGCAATCGCCATCCGGGTACTTGTCCAAATACTCCTTTGCCTCGATCGCCGCCTTAGTCTTCTCGGGCTCGCGCCGGATCAGGTCGCAAAGGAGTGAACCGGAGCCGGTCTTCGCGTTCTTTGCCAGCGTGACCTGCTTATCCCGGTAGAACTGGGCGCGCTCGGCGTCCCCCTTGCTCGCGTAGACCTTCGCGAGCCGATCGGCGGCGAGCGTGGCGTACTGATCGCGTGGAAAATTCTGCACCAGGCGCTCGCAGGCGCGGATCTCGCCCGCCGAGTCGTGGCCGTTGCGCAGGATCTCGGCGATGGCGTTGAGGTCGCTGGCGTTCTTGGAGGAGGCGATGAGCGCTCCCACGTCCTGCTTGCGCAGGAGGGTGAACGCGCCGTCGTCGTCGTTCGCGATGTGCCGGGCGAGCCACTCGGGCTGCGTGGGCCCCTTCGGCGTCGCGGGGCGGGGACGGGGCAGCACCGCCACGGGGCTGCGCTGCGGCTTCATGTTCGGCGCCGCGCTGGCGGCGATGGCCGAATGGATCGGGACCGCGGCGTGCTCGCCGACCACGAGCTTCTGCGCGCCCGCGGGGGAGCTGACGGCGACGGAGCCCACCTCGACGCGCACGTCGAGGTCCTCCACGTTGCGCTTGACGCTGAACCGGCTGCCCCCGGGGGCGCTGAGCTGCGTCTCGCCCACCACGACGGCGAGCACCTTGTGCCCGGCCGTGTCGATCGACGCGTTGCCCTGGAGGAGGTTCAGCGTCAGGTCGTTGCCGGCGCGCTCTTGCTCGGCGGTGGCCTCGGCCTCGAGGGTGATGCTGCCGCCGCCGGGCAGGGCGAAGGTCCGCGGCATCTTGCCGGCGGCGAGGACCTCGACCTCGCTCTTCTCGATGACGGGCGTCACGACGAGCGCGTCGGCCGGCGCGCGGTTGCGGAAGGCCACCTTGCCGACGAGCACGCCGGTGCCGAAGGCGCAGAACGACGCGGCGATCGCGACGTATGCGAGCGAGGCGCGGCGCGGCCCCGCGTCGAGGCCACGCGGGCGGGCAGCGAGATCACGCTCGACGCGCTCCCACACGCGATCGATGCGCGCCTCGTCGGCGTGATCGCGCAGGGCTTCGGGGTCGATGCGCGGGAACGAACGGCGGCTCATGACGGTACTTCCTCTTGATTGTCGCTAGGCGAAGAGAGGACGGTGTCGGAAGGGCCCTCGGCGGGGAGGAGGGAGGAAGGAGGGAGGGCGGACGGGTCCGCCTCGACGAAGTGCTCGTCGAGGAAGCGCTGGGCGCGGGTGATGCGCCGCTTGACGGTGGCCAGCGAGCAGCGCGTCATCCGGGCGACCGACTCGAGGTCGTGGCCCTCCACGCAGCGGAGGGTCCACGCGATGCGCTCGTCGGTGGGCAGCGTGCGGAGGAGCGCGTAGATCTGCGCGAGCTGCGCGCGCACGTGGGGCGAGGCGTCCGGGCTCGCGAGGGCGTCGAGGTCGACCGGCTCGCTGCCCTTGCCGAGGCCGAGCAGGCTCATCAGGCGGTGGCGGCGCATCCGGGAGCGGACCGCGTGCACGACGATGGCGCCGAGCCAGGAGCGGAAGGCGGCCCGATCGGTGAGGTCGCCGAGGCGCTCGAACGCGCGGACGAAGGCGTCGTGGGCGATGTCCTCCACGTCGCGGGAGGAGCCCTCGATGCGGGCGGCGAGGTGGATGGCGAAGGCGGCGTGGCGGCGATAGAGGACCTCGAGGGCCGCGCCCTCGCCCTTGCAGCCGAGGGCGACGAGCTGGGCGTCCGAGAGCGCGGCGAGCTGAGCCCGCGTCGCCGAGGCGGACGTCGAGGAGGCGGCAGCCCGGGCAGCGACGATGCCCGGGTCCGACGAGAGGGGCCCCCGAGCCTCGGCCACCGGAGCCGCCGGCGTCGACGTGGCCGGGAGGGGCGTTCGCGCCGCCTGGGCCTTGGGAGCCTGGATCTCGGCCTCCCCGGACTCCACCAGGCGCAGCCGACCTCGATTGGGGCGTGATGCCATTGCCACTAGGCTCCCACGAAACCATGACGCTCGGGCAGCTTTCCGCGGCTCACCAATACAGTGCGGGTAGACGAAGGAGGCCCACGAGGACTGCTCACCTGTGCGCCAGGGAGCCCCACGGATTGCCAATCCTGAGCCTCGGTGCAGTCATGTGGAGTATGCTGCACCCGCCCTGCGGACGGATGCGCCCGGGCTCGGTGCTTTCCCCATGACCTATGCCACCCGCTTTCCCTTGGTCGCCGCAGGCACCTGCGCCCTCCTCATGCTCGCGTTCTTCGGCTGCGGCCGGACCGTCCTCGGCGAGCTCCCCGTGACCGGCAGCGGCGCCGGCGCCCCTGGGGGCGGGGGCATCGGCGGCTTCGGCGGTGGTGGCGTGACCACCGGACCGCTCGGGGGGGCCGGGGGCGTCGGGGTGACCGTCGGTCCGGGCGGAGGGCCGCCTTCGCAGTGCGGCGACGGCGTTTGCGAGATGGGCCAGGGCGAGAGCTGCATGACCTGCCCGCAGGACTGCGGCATCTGCCCGGGCTGCGGCGACGGCGTCTGCGCCATGGGGACCGAGAACTGCATGAACTGCCCGGTGGACTGCGGCGTCTGCCCGCACTGCGGCGACGCCATGTGCGAGCCGAGCCAGGGCGAGACCTGCCAGAACTGCCCGGTGGACTGCGGCGTTTGCCCGCACTGCGGCGACGGCAAGTGCGATCCGAGCGCGGGCGAGACCTGCAACAGTTGCCCGGTGGACTGCGGCCTCTGCCCGACCTGCGGCAACGGCAACTGCGACCCGAGCGAGACCTGCGAGTCCTGCCCGCAGGACTGCGGCGCGTGCACGACGTGCGGCGACGGCTTCTGCAAGGCGCCGGAGGATTGCGTCTCCTGCCCGCAGGACTGCGGCGTCTGCTCCACGTGCGGCGACGGCGTGTGCAACATGTCGACGGAGAACTGCTACACGTGCCCGCAGGACTGCGGGAAGTGCATGGGCTGCGGCGACGGCATCTGCGAGAGCAACGAGAGCTGCATCTCCTGCGAGCAGGACTGCGGCCCCTGCTCGGTCTGCGGCAACGACAAGTGCGAGATGCCCTACGAGACGTGCACCAACTGCCCGAAGGACTGCGGGCAGTGCACCACGGTCAACAACTGCATCGAGGCTGTCACCTGCATCTTCGGCCAGATCGACACCAGCACGAACCCGCCCTCGTTCAACTTCACCGGCGTGGCCCAGTGCGCGGCGGAGGCGTGCGCCAGCGCGCAGTTCTTCATCAATCAGGTGCTCAACTGCGCGATCACGAACATCGGGCAGTGCTTCGGCGGGGGCGGCGCGGGCATCGTGGGCTGCCTGATGAGCCAGTGCGGCTCCGAGATCTCGGCCTGCATCGCCTCGAGCTGCCATTAGCCGTTCGCCGGCTGCGTAGCCCGAGGCGCGCCCGCCCCTCCCGGTGATATCGTCCGCGGATGGACTGGCTCTTCCTCCGCGGCCTCTCCCGCGAGCAACGCCACTGGGGCGACTTCCTCGACGTCTTCGCCTCGCGGGTCGGCGGCGCGCGGGTGCACCGCCTCGATCTCCCGGGCACCGGCACCGAGTGGGCCCGCCCCACGCCGGGCACGATCCACGGCATCGCGGAGGACCTGCGCGAGCGGTTCCTGGCGCTGCGCGAAGGGCACCCGGGCCCGTGGGCCATCCTCGGCATGTCGCTCGGCGGGATGGTGGCCATGGCGTGGTGCGAGGCGCACCCGGGCGACTTCGCGCGCGCCTGCCTGGTGAGCACCAGCTCGGCCGACCTGGCCTCTCCGCTCCGGCGCTTCCACCCGCGCGCCGCCGTGAACGCGGTCCGCGCCCTCCTCGAGACGGATCCGGTCGTGCGCGAGCGGCTCGTCCTCGCGACGGTCACGCGGCTCGCGTCCGGCGTCCCCGAGATCGCCGCGCGCTGGGCCCGCTTCCAGGAGGATCGCCCCGTCGCCCGCGCCACCGTGATCCGCCAGCTCCGCGCCGCCGCCGCGTACCGGGCGCCGGCGTCGCTGCCCATCCCCGCCCTGGTGATCGCGGGCGAGGGCGACGCGCTCGTCGACCCGCTCTGCGCGCGGCTCCTCGCCGAGCGGCTCGGCGCGCCGCTCGCCCTCCACCCCGAGGGCGGGCACGAGCTCGCGCTCGACGCGCCTGCGTGGCTCGCCGACCAGGTCGCCGCGTGGGCCTTTGGCCCCGCGCACCGCGCGGAGGATCCGGCGGCCCCCGGCGCACGCCTGGGGTCGCTCGGCGGCGGCCGCCTGCCGCTCCTGATCGAGCCCTCGGCCGGCGCGGGCGCGCGCGACCTCGAGGCCTGGCTCACGGAGCACCGCGCCTTCGTCGAGGAGAAGCTCGTCGCGCACGGCGCCCTCCTGGCGCGCGGCTTCGCCGTCGGCGACGCGGCGGCCTTCGAGCGCGTGGCGCGCGCGGTCTCCCCCGACCTCAAGAACGACTACCTGGGGACGTCACCGCGCGATGGGCTCACGCAGTACGTGTTCTCGGCGAGCGAGCTGCCGCCCTATTACCCGATCCCCGAGCACTGCGAGATGAGCTTCATCCGGCGCCCGCCGCGCCGGCTCTTCTTCTGCTGCCTCCTGCCCCCCGAGGGCCCCGGCGGCGAGACGCCCCTCGTCGACTTCCGCGCGGTGTACCGCGATCTCGACCCGGAGGTGCGGGCCCGCTTCGCCGAGAAGGGCGTGATGAACATCCGGAACTACGACGGCCCGCAAGGCGGCTCGGCCTTCGACCTCTGGAAGCTCAAGCGCTGGGACGAGGTGTTCTCCACGACCGATCGCGCCGCGGTCGAGGCGCGCTGCCGCGACAACGGCTTCGACTTCGCCTGGGGCCCGCGCGGCCGCCTGCGGCTGACCAACGTGCAGCCCGCGCAGCGGCCGCACCCGGTCACGGGCGAGCCCACGTGGTTCAACCACGCGCAGGTCTTCCACCTCTCGGCCGTGCCCGACGAGTACCGCCGCATCGCGGAGCGGCAGCGCCCCCTCCCGCACGCGGCGCTCGCTGCGGTGGCGGGCGCCGCGGTGCGCCTGCGCGGGGCCCTTCAGGGGCCGATGGATCAGGCGATGCACTGCACGTTCGGCGACGGGACGCCCATCCCCGACGGCGACATGGACAAGGTGCGCGACGCGATCTGGAAGAACATGGTGTTCTTCCCCTGGCGAAAGGGCGACGTGCTCGTCGTCGACAACGACGCGGTCGCCCACGGGCGCATGCCCTACCGCGGCCCGCGCACCGTCGCGGTTGCGTGGGCCTGATCCGGGCGGGTCACTTGCCGTTGGTGCCCGAGGCCCAGAGCGGGTGGCCGCCCGGAGCGTAGACGACGAGGTTGCCGTCCTCCTGCACGGCGAGGGTCGCGCCCCCGTGCCCGTTCGTGCCCGAGGCCCAGAGCGGGTGGTTCTTCGTGTCGTAGAGCACGAAGTTGCCGTCGCCCTGCATGACCATGTTGTAGCCGCTCTTGCCGTTGGTCCCGGTGGCCCACAGGGCGCCGACACCGTTGTGGTAGAGGACGAGGTTGCCGTCGGTCTGCATCGCCAGGGTGTAGCGGCCGTCGCACGAGTCGTACTGCTTGCCCGCGGTGAGGCCCTGGCCCGGCTGGAAGGTGCCGCAGCCCGAGGGCGCCGGCGGGGGCGCGGGCAGGTTGGTGCCGGAGGCCCAGAGCGGGTGACCGCCTGGCGCGTAGACGACCAGGTTGCCGTCGTCCTGCAGGGCGAGGTACGCGCCGTCGTGGCCGTTGGTGCCCGAGGCCCAGAGGGGGTTCGAGTGGTGGCCGTAGAGCACGAAGTTGCCGTCGCCCTGCATCACGGCGACGTAGCCGTCGCTCTGGTAGGTGTTCGACGCCCACATCGCGCCCGCGCCGTCGCGGTAGAGCACGAGGTTGCCGTCGGTCTGCATCGCCAGCGTGAAGCGCCCGTCGCACGACGCGTAGCTCTGCCCGGCGACGAGGCCCTGCCCGGGCTCGATCGAGCCACAGCCCGACACGGGCGAAGGCTTCCCGGTGGGCGGGCCGGCCGGGGGAGGCGGCGGGGGCGCGGAGGCCCCCCACTGGCCGAAGTCGGCGGTCATGGCCTGGTCCTTGTCCATCTCGCCGCCGGGGCCGACGCCGTTCTCGATCTGACGGAGGTGCGCGCGCGAGTCCCACTGGCCGTACGACCACGCGTAGGTCTGCCACCCCCAGGCGATCTTGCCGTCGTCGAAGAGGCGCGAGATGGCGCCGTAGCCGCCGTACGCCCCGGTGCGGTCGCGGCCGAGGACGGACGCGACGCCGTTGAAGTAGGCGTCGATCGCCGCCTGGTCCGAGGGCTGGGCGTCGAAGTCGATGCTGAAGTAGATGGGGCGGCCGGAGGGCATCCCGTCGGCGATCGCCTGGCTCTCGGCGGCCTTCGCCTGCTGTACGCCGGTGGCGTAGCCCTGGAGCGCATCCTCTGCGCCCCACTCCCAGTTCGACACCACGTCGATCCCCGCCGCGATGAGCGCGTCGGCCTCCCCGGCGCTGAGGTTCTTGCCCGTCGTGTCGTAGCTCAGGTAGCGGGCCGCGAACGTGTACCCGTCCGCCTTCAGCGACGCAGGCGACGGCCGCGCCCACGCGTAGTCGACGCCGTACCCCGGCCCGTTGATCGCGTCGCCGAGCGTGTCGACCTTCGACCCGTCGCCGGGCTCCGCACCCCCGCAGCCGAGGGCGGGGAGCAGCGCGGCGCCGAGCGACAGCGCGGCGAGAGCACGGAGCATGCGGGAGGTCGAGAAGGGAGCTCGGTTCATGCCGAGCTCAGCAGCACGGGGCGTGCCCGGCCTCCCCGGGGCGTGAGCAGGCGGCGGGGCGCCGGAAATCGCGCGAAAATGCGGGCGCGCCGGGGGTGGCCCACCGGATCGCCGTTCCCCCGCTGGGTCAACCGCGATCCACTCGGTGAAGGCCCATCCCCCCGGAGACCGCGGGGGCGTCGCCGGGGTGGCACGCCACCGACTCCATCGAGTAGAAACGGCCGCGGGACGGGCCCGGCCCCCCCGACGACGACGGAAGTACGGTGGACCTACTCTACTTCGCCCTGCTCTGCTCCGTGCTCATCTTCGTGCACGAGCTCGGACACTTCGTCTGGGCGAAGGTGTTCGGGGTGAAGGTGCTCACCTTCTCCATCGGCTTCGGGCCCAAGATCCTTCGCCTGCGCGGCCGCGAGACGGAGTACTGCGTCGGGATCCTCCCGCTCGGCGGCTTCGTCGAGATGCTGCAGGAGAACCGGCAGGAGCCCGTCCTCCCCGAGGATTGGAGGCGGACCTTCGAGGCGCAGGCGCTCTGGAAGCGGATCATCATCGTCATGGCCGGCCCGGTGATGAACGTGGCCTTCCCGGTGATCCTCTACTTCGGCGTCTTCGCGGGCGAGACGCACTTCTCGCCGCCGACGATCGGCGTGGTGCTGCCCGGGCACCCGGCGGAGGGCAAGCTGTGGCCCGGCGATCGCGTCCTCGCGATCAACGGCGACCGGATCAGCACCTACGCCGAGCTCCACCGCACCATCCTCCACAGCCCCAACAAGGAGCTCACCCTCAAGGTCTTCCGCGACGGCGCCCAGGTCGACGTGGTCATCGTCCCCAACGAGAAGGAGGTCCCGAAGCCGCTCGACATCGTGGACCGCGTCGGCGAGATTGGCATCGGGCCGAACCGCCCGGCCGCGGTCGTGGGCATCTCGCGCCTCGACTCGCCCGCGTACCGCGCGGGCCTGCGCACGTTCGACCTGGTGACGGACGTGCGCGGGCACCCGGTGAGGACGCTCGCCGACCTCGACGAGGCGCTCCGCGACAACCACGGCGAGACGGTGCCGGTGACGTACCTCCGGCCCGTGGAGGTGCCGCGCGACCTGCACGGGCTCGCGGACATCGCGTCCTTCGCGGTGTACGAGTCGGGCGTGGCCGCCCTCACGCCCGAGGCGGGCCACGGCGATCTCGCCTCGCGCACGGGGCTCGAGCCGGCGGACCTCTACGTCGCCTACGTGCCCGAGGGGTCGGCGGAGTGGCAGGCGGATCTCCGCCCGGGGGATCGCATCGTCGAGCTCGATCACGTCGAGGTCCCCGCCTGGTCGACGCTGAAGGAGCGCCTGATGGCCGCGCCCGATCGGCCGCACACGCTGGGGTGGCTGCGGGCGGGCCAGCGCAAGAGCGGCACCATCACGCTGCACCGCGACGACTACATGGACGAGTACGACGAGCCCGCGCGCTTCACCCACTGGTCGCCGGGGGTGCTCGAGCCCTACGTGGAGAGCCCGGACCGCATCCGCTACGCGCTCCAGTGCGCGTTCGAGGAGACGTACGACGTCGTGCGGTTCATCGTCGTCGGGCTCTACCGCATCATGCAGGGCAAGGTGAGCATCTCCACGCTGGGCGGTCCGATCACGGTCTACGACGTGGTCGGCGAGGAGAGCAGCAAGGGCGTGAGCTACTTCGTCCGTGGGATGGCGCTCATCTCCATCAACCTCGGGCTCATCAACCTCCTGCCCATCCCCGTGCTCGACGGCGGCCACCTGCTCTTCTTCCTCTTCGAGGCCTTGCTGCGCCGGCCGCTCCCCCTCCGCGTGCGGGAGCTCGCCAGCCTCGCGGGCATGGTCATCCTGGTGGCGCTCATGGCCGTGGCCTTCAAGAACGACGTCGAGCGGCGGCGGGACGTGATCCAGAGCCAGCTCAAGGAGCTCGTTGGCTAATCCGGCGCCTCCCAGCCCCGTCTCCCCGGCGCGCGCCGTCGCCGCCGCGGCGCTCGTCCGCGTCTTCACCGCGGACGCGTTCGCCTCCGCCGCGCTCGACGCGGAGATTGGGCGCGCCTCCCTCGACCCGCGCGACGCCGCGCTCGCCACCGAGCTCGTCTACGGCGTGCTCCGCGTCGAGGGGCTCCTCGACGCGCGCCTGGCCGAGCTCGCCACGCGGCGGGAGTATGCGAAGGACGCGGCCGTGCGCGCCCACCTCCTGATGGGGGCGTACTCGATCCTCTTCCTCGATTGCGTGCCCGCCTTCGCGGCCGTCTCCGAGGCGGTGGCGGGGGCGCGCGCCGCCGGCGGGGAGCGCACCGCCGGGTTCGCCAACGCGGTGCTCCGCAGGCTCGCGGGCGCCGCCGCCGCCGGGCCGCGGCCCGCGCTCACCGACGCGGCCCTGGCGTCCGCCCCCGGCTGGCTGCGCGGCGCGCTCCGTCGCTCGCTCGGGCGGGCGGGCGCCGCGGCGTACCTCGGGGCAGGCCCGGTGCCCCCGCCGATCGGCCTCTGCCTCGCGCAGGGAGAGGACCGCGCGGCGTGGATCGCGGCCCTCACGGCCGCGGCGCCGGGCGCGACGATTGAGGCCGGCGCGGTGTCCCCGCGCGCGATCCTCGTGCGCGGCGCCGGCGACGTGCGGCGCCTGCCGGGCGCCGGCAAAGCGTGGATTGTGCAGGAGGAGGGCGCGCAGGTCGTCACGCTCCTCGCCGGCGCGCGCCCCGGAGAGCGCGTGCTCGACGCGTGCGCGGGCCACGGCAACAAGACCTGGCTCCTCGCGCAGGAGGTGGAGGTAGAAGGCGGCGGCGCCGTCGACGCGAGCGACATCCACCCGCACAAGCTGGACGATCTGCGCTCCGGCCCCGCGGGCACCCACGTCCGGGGCACCTATGCAGTGAACTGGGCCGCCGGGACCGGCGAAGTGCCCGGGGGGTATGATCTCGTCGTCGTGGATGCGCCTTGCTCGGGGGTCGGGACACTCCGCCGGCGCCCCGAGATCGCCCTACGGAGGACCGTGGAAGATTTGCCCCGGCTCGCGGCGCTGCAGGAGGCGATCACCCGGCAGGCCGCGACGCGGGCACGCGCCGGGGGCCGGCTGCTCTACGCGGTGTGCAGCGTGCTGCGCGAGGAGGGCGAGGAGGTGGCCGAGCGCCTCGCCTCGGGCGACGCGCTCGGCATGAAGCTCGAGCCGGCGCCGTTCGCGAGCGAGATTGGCCGCGCGCTGGCCGGAGAGGCGCCGTCGTTGCGACTCCTGCCGCACGTTCAAGGAACGGACGGGTACTTCGTCGCGAGCTTCATCGTCCGGTCGTGAAGCAAGGCACGGTTGGTGCATCACGGAAGACCCCGGGCACCGGGATCGATCCGAGGTTCATTGATCCCGCACCTGGAAGGTGCGGGATAGGAGTGTCTACATGCGCGCGAAGATCTTGTATTCCTTTGCGATCGTCGTGCTCGCCGCCGTCGCGGCGTGCAGCAGCTCCGGTTCGTCGGGCACCGCCGGCACGGCGGGCTCGACCGGCACGGCGGGCTCGACCGGCACGGCGGGCTCGACCACGGCCGCAGGCGGCTCCGGCGGCGCCGGCACGGCCGCTGGTGGCTCGGGCGGCGCGGGCACGGCCGCCGGCGGCTCTGGCTCGGCGGCAGGCGGCAGCGGCGCTGGCGGCTCGGGCAGCGGCGCGGGCGGCTCGACCGCCGGCACGGGCGGCTCGTCCGGCGGCACGGGCGGCGGCGCGTCGCGCCCCGCTCCGCACCATCACCACCGCTGAATCGAGGGGCCGCCACCGCGGCCCGGCGGGCGCGACGTCACTCGTGGCGTCGCGCCCCGCTCACTTCTCGTCGTCTTCGTCGAGCGCCGGATCCGCCTTGCCCTTCGCGCTCGGCGGCGCCGGATGCGCCGACGCGGCCGGCGGACCATCGTCGTCGTCCTCGTCCCCCTTCACCTCGATGAACGGCGACGGGTGGATCCCCGGCTCCGCGCGCGCGGAGGCGAGGGCCTCCGGCGATCCGATCTGCGCGGCCTTCCGCCCGCCGTGATCGGGCTTGCCGCCTTCTTCCTTACCCTTGTCCTTGTCCTTCGCGGGCGGCGCGTCCGCCTGGGCCGAGCTGCTCTCGGCGGGAGGCGGGGGCGTCGCCTCGGAGGGCGGCGGAGGCTCGGGCAGCGGGATGGCGTCGAGCCTGTGGTCCAGGGCGGCCTTGGCCGCGAGGAACGCCTCGCGATCGGGGCCCGGCACGGTGCGGTCGCCGTCGAGGTGGAGCGTCATCGCGTCGAAGAAGACGCCGCTCTTCTTGGCGAAGAAGTGCAGGTGCGGCCCCGTCGCGCGGCCCGTCTGCCCGACGTAGCCGATGAGCTCGTGCGTGCCCACGTGGTCGCCCGCCTTGATGCCGGGCGCGAAGCGCGACATGTGGCAGTACCCCGTCTCGATGTTGCCCGGGTGCTGGATCACCACGGCGTTGCCGCACGCGCCGAGGGTGCCCACCGACTCGAGCACACCCCGGTACGCGGCGTAGATTGGCGTCCCCGTGGCCGCGCCCAGGTCCGTGCCCGTGTGGGGCATGACCGTGTGCAGCACGGGGTGCATGCGGTGAGGGTTGAAGTGCGAGGTCACGGGCGCGCCGGGGATCGGCATCCGCCAACCGCCCGCGTAGGGCTGCTTGCCCTTCTCGTCCCAGTACCCGTGCGCCTCCTGCCCGTCGAAGGCGTAGAAGCGCAGCGGCTTGGCCGTCGGGTCCGGCGGCCGGTACTCCATCGCGACGATGCGCTTGTACTTGGAGAACAGGCCGAGCGCCGTCTCCTCCACCGTGATGGCGCGCACCACGCCGCCCTCCGCGAAGCTCTCCGTCGACAGGTGGCCGGCCATGGCCTCGTCGAGCGCGGCGAGGATGCCGTCCTCGAAGCCGGCGAACCGGGCCGACGCCGCCACGTCGCTGCCCACGTAGAACGCGCTCGCGTACTCCTCGTCCGCGATCTTCATGTCGAGCTTCGCGCCCGTGAGCAGGCCGCCGTCGCCCTCGCGCGCCTGGTAGACCTCGCTCGGCGAGAGCTCGTACTCGAACGCCTTCACCTTCTTGCCGGCGAGCGCGACGGCGAACCTGTCCTTCTTGTGGCTCTTGTCGAAGCTGTGGATGCCGTCGAGGGCCTTGATGATGCGGTACACCTCGCTCTTGGGCACGCCCTTGTCGCCGAGCGCGTCGAAGAGCGACTTGTGATCCATCGTGCCGCGCGCGACGGTGACCCCCGGCTCCTTCTCCAGCTCCGCGAGGCGCCAGGGGCCGGGGATGGGCACGCGGACGCGCCTCTTGGGCGCCGACTCGGGGCGGGCCGCCGGCGCTGCCGACGCGCCGGCCAACGCCGAGCCCGAGAGGAGCGCGCGCTCGTTGCGCGGGGGAGCGCTCTGGATGAGCAGCGCCACCACCGAGGTGACCATGGCCAGGCCGAAGAGGCCCCCGAAGATGGCCGTCATCCTCGGCGAGAGGTGAACGGGCGCCGGCCGCGCCGCGGGGTACGCGGCGCCTGGGTGGGCGGGGTGCGATGCGAACGAACGCTGGGGGATGCCGGGGGGCGGGGCGGCTCCGTCCTCCTCCGGCATCGGGTACATGAGGGACCGAGCGGCCTTCTGAGGGGCTGCGGGTGCGCCGCCGCGGGTGGGGCTCGAAAGGGGCGTCCGCGGGATGGGGCGCAGCTCGGGGCCGGAGAGCGCGGGGCGAGGCGCGACTCGCCCCGGACGGGGTGAACGTGACGAGATTTGGGGCTCGCCGGCGAACCTGCCCGTGGACCGAGGTGTCTCCGACAGGGCCGGCGCCGGCGCGGGGAGGCGTCGCTCGCCTCGCAGCTCGCCCACGAGCCCGCTCAGCGCGGCGCGCGGGCGGGTGTCGACGGACGTGGCGCGTGGATTGCCCCCGAGCGCGGGAGAGGGCTCGCCCTCATCGCCCCCGCGCTCCTCGAGCGGGTCGCGCTGCGGCTCGGCGGGGGGTACTGCCTCGGACACGCCTCCGGCGTACCTTGAGCGCCCGTCCCTGGCAACCCGAACGGCCACGAAAAGGCGTGGGCCGGGCTCCTCTCACGCGCGGGGGCGCGGTATAGATGGGCCATGGACGAGCGCCTCAAGCAGCTCCTCGTGCTCGGGCGCGAGCACTACGACCGGCGCGAGTACGAGCGCGCCGAGCACGTGCTCCGGCAGGTGCTCGAGCTGACGGACCGCTACGCGGACGTCTTCAACATGCTCGCCGTCATCTGCCACGATCGCGGCGATTTCTCCGCGGCAGAGCGCTTCTTCGAGCGCGCGGTGGAGCTGAACCCGAACTACACGGAGGCGCTGCTCAACCTCGCCGTCACGTACAACGACCTCGGCAAGTACGAGGCCGCACGCCGGGTCTACGCCCGCGTCCGCGGCAACGGCGAGGGCGAAAGCGGTGGGCTCGACGCCTTCGCCCGGGGCAAGATCGCCAACATGCACGCGGACCTGGCGCAGGCCTACGCCGACGCCGGGTGCCGCGCCGAGGCCATCGAGCAGCTCCGCAAGGCCGTCGACCTCTGCCCGACCTTCGCCGACCTGCAGACGAAGCTGGGCACGCTCTACCGCGACGACAACAACCTCGCGCTCGCGCGCCGCTGCTACGAGGCCGCGCGCGAAGCCAACCCCCGCTACGCGCCCGCGCGGGTGCTGCTCGGCGTGACGCTGCTCTCTTTGGGCGCCATCGACGAGGCGACGGCCGAGTGGCGGGAGGCGCTCGCCATCGAGCCGGAGAACCGCTCGGCCAAGATGTACCTGCGCATGGTCGAGGCGCAGCGGAGCGCGCGGCCGGGCAAGACGGTGCCCCCGCCCACGCCGGAAGAGCCGCTCTAGCCCACGCCCTTGGCCCGGTTCTCCCTCCTCCGCGAGGAGCTCCGCCGCGCGCTCCGCGAGCTGCGCGGCGGGCGCCTCTCCCCCGCGCGCGGCGCCGCCGCGGTCGCGTTCGGCCTCTTCGTCGGCTGCCAGCCGATCTTCGGCTGCCACCTCCCCGTCATCGTCGTCGTCTGCCTCTGGCTCCGGCTCGACGCCCTGGTCGCCTACGTCGCCGCCAACATCTCCAACCCGTTCTTCGCGCCGGCGCTCCTCACCGGCGAGGTCGAGGTGGGCGCCCTGCTCCGCAGGGGCGAGCACCTGCGCTTCGACCACGCGCTCACCCGCGCGGGCGCCTTCGCCTTCGGAGCGGACCTGGCCATCGGCGCGCCCGTCGTCGGCCTCGCGCTGGCCGCCGCCGGCGGGGCGCTCACCTTCGTGGCGCTGTCCCTCTCGGGCCGCCTGCGGCCGGGCGCTCCTCCGGAGCCGTACCGCCTGCCCCCCGAAGCCCCGCCGTGGGTGCACGCCGTCGAGCGTGTCGCCGCCCGCTACGCGCCCGCCGACGGCGCCACCGCCGCCGAGCGCAGCCGCTTCCACTACGTCCGCACCAAGCTCCTCGGCGACCCGGTGGCGCGCCTCGTCGCCGACGTGGAGGGCGAGGCCCCCGGCGCGCTCGGCGAGGTGCTCGACATCGGCACCGGCCGCGGCCAGCTCCCCATCCTGCTGGTGGAGCTCGGGCGCGCCACGTCCGCGCGCGGCGTCGACTGGGACGAGGCGAAGGTCGAGGCCGGGAGGGAGGCGGCCGCGCGCGGCACGCCCCTCGCCGTGACGCTCGAACGGGGCGACGCCCGGACGGCGGGCTACGTGCCCGCCGACACGGTGCTCCTTATCGACTTGATCCACTACTTCGCGGTCGACGAGCAGGACGAGATCCTCCGCCGTGCCGCCGCTGCCGTGCGCCCGGGCGGCCGCCTGCTGGTGCGGGAGGCGGACACGGAGCGTGGGATCCGCAGCGCGCTGACGCTGCTGGAGGAGCGTGTCTTCACGGCCGTCCGCTTCAACCGCGGCGAGCGCGTGCGCTTCCGCCCGGCGCGGGAGATCGCCGCGCGCCTCACGGAGGCCGGGCTCACGTGCGAGATCCGGCCGGCGTGGGGGCGGACGCCTTTCTCCAACGTGCTCGTCATGGGGAGGCGGCCCCCTCCCCTCCCGTGAGCCCCGGCGGCGCTACCCGACCACCGCCGCTCACCCCTCGAACCCGGGCGCGAGCATCGCCGCCATCCGCGCAGGCTGCACGATCCCCTGCTCGCCCATCCACGCCTCAGCCGCCTCCACCCGCCGCCGGCCCTCGTCGCCGCCGAGGATGCGCCCCCGCTGCCACTCGGCGGCGGCCGCATACAGCGCCATGTCTGCCGCCAGGAGCCCCCGGTTGGCCTCGGCGAGCAACGACGCGGCGCTCTCGGGGCGGCCGAGCGTCGCGGCGATCCCGGCGCGGAGGAGCAGCGCGAGAGGGCTCGACCAGGGCATGCGCTCCCCGAGAATGCGGTGCGCGTCGACCTCGACCTCCTTGCAGAGCGCCTTCCGCCGCGCGGGGCGCGCGCGCGCCAGGGCCAGCGCGCAGCGGGCGCGCAGGTGCGTCGCCTCGAGGCGCGTGAGCTGCACCATGAGCAAGAGCGAGCGCTTCATCGCCCCCCACTGCCGGTGCACCTCCGCGTACGCGGTCTCGGCGTCGCCGCGGTAGAGGTCGGTCTGCCGCTCGCCCAGGAGGGCCCACCAGTGCTCGACGTGGAAGTCCCTCAGGGACCAGCGCGCGAGCGCCTCCCGCGCCTCGGCGAGCGCCGTGTCGGGCGCGTCCTCGGCGAGCCACGCGAGGCCCGAGAGGCCCGTCGCGTGGCAGACGACGGCGTAGCGGTCGCCGCGCTCCTTGGCCTCGCGCAGGCGCGCGGGGACGCGGCGCCGTAGCTCGGCGACGCCGCCGAGGTACGAGAGCGCCCAGAGGCCGAACCACCGGCCCGTCTCCACCTCCCACGTCACCCCGGTGCAGCGGTCGCGGAACGTGGCCTCCGCGCGATCGCACGAGGCGTGCGCCGTCCGCCAGCGGCCCTCGAGCGTGGCCGCCACGCCTTCGCTCAGCGTGGCGAAGGCGAGCGTGTAGGGCTTGCCGAGCGTCTCGGCCATCGCGCGGCTCGCGGCGAGCAGCTCGGCGGTGCGCTTCTGCGCCTTGCCCCCCTCGGACGACGAGTAGGCGCCCTCCATCGCCAGCGCGCGCTGGACGCGGTTGGGCTCGCCCGCGTCGAGCGCGAAGAGGAGGCAGCGCGCCTGGAAGTACTGGCCGAGGATGGTGTTGACCAGGCCGAGGCCCGACGAGGCGGACCAGCACGTGTCGATGCGGGTCAGATCCGCGGGGGGGATCTGCGCCTCGGCGCGCTCGCGGAAGCCGAAGCCCCGCAGGCGGATCTGCGCGCGCCGGATCAGGAAGGCGGCGAGCGCGCCCGTGGGCGACTCGGGCATGTCCATCCCGACCGCCCCGAGCACGACGCGGAAGGTCGCGAGCGCCTCGTCGATGTGGCCCGAGCGGAGGAGCTGGTCGGCGGCGCGGCGGCGGAGGTCGAGGGCCTCGCCGGGGCCCGTCATCGCCGCCGCCGCGAGGAACGCCTCCGCCGCCTCGGCCCCGCGGCCGGCGTTGGCGAGCGCGTCGCCGAGCTTCTCGCGCACGCGCGCGCCCTCTGGACCCTCGATCGGATCGAGATCGAGGGCCATCTGATAGAACCGCGCGGCGCGATCGAAGGCGAGCGCCTCCTCGGCGCGCGCCGCGGCGAGGGTGGCGTGCTCCGCGGCCTTGCGGGGCTCGCCCGCCCCTCGCCAGTGGGCGGCGAGCATCTCGTGCTGCTCGGGGGCGGCGGCCGAGAGCGCGACCGAGAGCCGCAAATGGCACGCGCGCCGCTCGTCCGCGTCGAGGTGCGACAGCACGGCCTCGCGCACCCGATCGTGGTACGGCTCGATCGCGTCCGAGCCCCTCCGGCCGGTCGTCCGCGCGAGGCTCGCGGCCCGGAGCCTCGCGGCGTGGCGCGCGTAGTCCGCCGGCGCGAGCTCGGCGGCGCGCGACGCCACGTCCTGCGTGAGCCGTCCGCCGGCCAGCGCGGCCGACACGAGGAGCCGGAACGCCGGCGGATCGAGGCGCTTCACCCTCTCCCAGAGCGCGTCGTCGAGGCGAGCCACGCCATGGCCCGCAGGCCCGGCGTGCAGGCGGTGGTGGATGACCAGCTCGCGAAGGAACATCGGGTGGCCGCCCGACTCCGCGGCGAGGGCCGCGGCCAGGGGCTCGTCGCCCGGGGCGCGGGCGGCGCTCTCCGCGCCGAGGAGGTCGTCCGCGAGCGCGAGGGCCTGCCCGCCGGAGAGCAGCGCGAGAGGGAGCCGGCGGACGTCGCCCAGCGCTTCGGCCGGCGCGCCGAGCAGCGCGTGGAGCTCGGGCGGCGCTTCGCCCGAGCGCGCTCGGTGCGTGAGGATGAGCAGCAGCGCGGGCGCTTGAGGCTCCCGGAGCAGCTCGCGCAGCAGCGCCAGGCTGTCCGCGTCGGCCCACTGGAGATCGTCGATGACCACCACGAGCGGCCCGCGGCCCGCGAGCGCCGCGAGCAGGCAGCGGAGCGCGGCGAACACGCGGACGCGCCGGCCTTTCGGATCGAGCGCCTCGCGCCCCGGCATGGGCGCCTCGGCGACCGCCGCCGCTCGCCGGAGGACGGGGAACGTCTGCGCCAGGAGCCCGGTGTCTTCCGGGAGCAGCGCCGCGACCTCGTCCTGCTGCAGGCTCGCGAGGTGGGCGCCCAGGGCGTCGACCGCCGCGTCGAGCGCCTTGAACGGCACCCACTCGCCCTCGTGACAGCGGCCCGCGAGGACGACCGCATCCGGCTCCCCGTCGAGGATCTGCTCGGGTGAGCTTCCCGCGCCAGCGCGCTCTTGCCCACGCCCGACTCGCCGAGCACGAGCACGGTCGTCGCGCGCCCGCGCCGCGCCCCCTCGAACGCGTCGCGGAGGACGCCAAGCTCTCGCTCTCGCCCGACCAGGCGCGACGAGTCCGGCGACGGGACCGGCCCCCTCGTCTCGGTCGCGGCGGTGGCCGAGAGGCGCCGCAGGATCTCGTCACCCTGCGGCCGAGCGGCTGGATCGATGCGCAGGAGATCCATGCAGAGCGCGTCGAGATCGGGGGGCACCGCGGCGCGGAGGGCGCTCGGCGGCGGGGGCTCGTCGTGGAGCTTGGCGGCGAGGATCTGGAGCGGCGAGCCCCTGTGCGGGACGTCGCCCGTGAGCGCCTCGTAGAGCACCACCCCGAGCGCGTACCAGTCCGCCTGCGGGCCGACGGGCCGCGACGACGCCTGCTCCGGGGCCATGTACGCGATCGTTCCACTGACCGTCTCCTCGGCGGAGCGGAGCTTGACGCGCGCGTCCGTCACGAGGCCGAAGTCGAGGAGCACGACGCGCCCCGCCGCCGTCACCATCACGTTCGACGGCTTGACGTCGCGGTGGACCTTGCCGATCGCGTGCAGCGCGTGGAGCGCGCCCGCGAGCTCCGCGAGCGCCGCGCGGAGGCGCGGCTCGTCGTAGGTCGCCGCGAGCCCCGCGGGGGCGGAGGCGGGGGCGGGGGCGTCCGAGGCGAGGCGCGCGTCCAGCGTGGGGCCATCGAACGCCGGAGCGGTCATCGTCTCCGCGCTCGGGGACGCGCGCGCCTGCCCGCGCACGTGGGAGATGAGGTCCGTCCCCTGCACGAGCTTCCATCGAGAAGAACCAGCGCCCGCGCGCCTCGAACAGCTCGTCGAAGCGGACCCAGTTGGGGTGGTGGAGGTCCGCGAGCGCGCGGAACTCGGCCTTGAGGCGCGCGAGGTCGGCCGCGTCCACGCCGAGGAGCGTCTTCAGCGCGACGTACTCCTCGCGATCGCGATCGAAGGCCTTGTAGACGGCGCCCATGCCGCCGGCGCCGAGGTGGGCGACGACGCGGAAGCGCTCGGACCCCTCGAGATCCAGACCGTGTGGCTCCATCCTCGTCCCCCCCGTCACGCCGCCCGTGCCGGCGCGGACGCCGGCACGCTCGGCCCGCCCGACCTCACGGTCACGCGGGAGCGCCGACCTGAGCAGGCGTGAGCTTCGGCGACAGGAGGTCGGCGAAGAACGGGGTCAGCATCCGGCCGTAGGGGTCCATGGTCCGCACCCACTCGGAGAGCTCGGTCCAGCGCTGGCCGTAGGCGGCCTCCACGTGCCTCCGCTCGAATCCAGGGGCTCTGGTTGAGGAGCGGGGTCCCCCCGCGCTGGAACGCGAACTCGTTGAACTCCACGAGGAACTGCTTCCACGCGGGCGCGTCGACGATGGAGTGGATGGGGTCGAGCGAGAAGATGTCCCCGTCGTTGGAGTAGGACAGGATCGAATTCGTGTCCCGCAGGATGCGGTAGGCGCCGAGGGGCATGTTGCAGCGGAAGCCGGTGGCCTTGAAGTGCGCGTCGGCGAAGTCGAGGTACTCGCGGAGGACCGAGAGCCACCGGGCGCGGGGGAAGGCCCAGAAGGTGAAGGCGTACCGATCCTGCGGCTTGGTCTGGCGGTAGTCGATGATCTTGTCGGGGGCGAGCACCGTGATGCCGCCGAAGAGGCGGAGGGCGGAGAAGAGGAGCTTCTCCGCATCCATGAAGCCCCCCTCCGTGGCGTCGCGGAGCCCCTTGTCGGCGAGGAACTGATCGATGATGTGGGCGTAGTGGGCGTCGGCGTAGTTCCAGAGCCGCCTCCGCGCGGCCGCCTCGATCGAGGAGAAGATGCCCGGGTGATCGACGCGATGGCGGATCTGGAAGACGCTCGTCCTGCCGATCGTCCAGCAGACCATCCCCTCGGCGCTGGTGTAGAGCTGGTCGACCTCCTCCTGCGTGAGCTCGTCGACCGGGCGCGGCAGGTAGGTGAAGTGGAGCGTCTCGATCGGTTTGACGCGGAGGGTGACCTCGTAGACGACGCCGGCGAGGCCGTAGCTCCCGCGGACCATGCGCAGGAGATCGGGGCTCTCGGCGGCGGACGCCTCGGCGAGATCCCCGGCGGGCGTCACCCACTTGACCCTCGTGACGTACGAGCCCACCTGGCCGAACTCGATGCCGTCGAGGCCGTCCTTGGTGTGGCAGCACGCGGCGGAGCCGAGCGTCAGGTTGCCGATCTCGACGTTGGTCATGAGCTGGAGCCCCTGCTTCCTCAGCTCCTGCGAGGCCTCGACGATCTGGAGACCGGCCCCGGCGGTCAGCGTCGCGCCGGCAGGGTCGGACGTGTCGATCGAGAGCCGCTTCATGCGGGACATGTCGATGACGGTGCCCTGGGAGGCGGCGCAGGGGGTCAGGCTGTGGTTGCTCCCCATGGCCCGGACGGGGCTCGGGTAGTGCGCGGGGTTCGAGAGGATGGACTGGATCTGCTCGACGGTCTCCGGCGCGACGATCACCCGGGGGGTGGAGGTGATGGTGCCGTCGTAGTTCACGATCACGTTGGGCATCGGATGGCTCCCGTCGGAAGGATGGGCAGGATCCAGGCGAGGCTAACGCGGAAGAGGGCCGGGAGCGAGCAGGGCCGTCATGCGCCCGGGGCTCGCCACTTCTTGCTCTCTCATCCAGGCGTCGGCCTCCGCACACTCGGCCTCGCCCTCCGCGCCTCCGACGATCTCGCCGTGCCGGCGCCGGGCCGCGGCGGCGTACAGCGCCATCCCCGCGGCGGTGAACGCGCGCGCGGCGTCGGCGTAGAGTCGCGCGGCGGCGCCCCTCTCGCCCTGTAGCGAGGCCGCGCCGGCCCGCAGCAGCCACGCGAGCGGCAGCGAGTAGGCCATGTCCTCCTTCTCGATCTCGCGCGCGTCCTCTACCGCGCTCTTGACGAGGCGCGCCCTGTCGCGCTCTCCCCGGCCGGGCTGCGCCGCGAACATGAGCGAAGCGCGCCCCCGCAGGTACAGCGACTCGGCCTGGATGAGCTGCACGCGCAGGAGGAGAGAGCGCGAGAGCGCCGGCCACCCCTCGGTGACGAGGCGGTGCGCCCCTTCGCCGTCGCCTTCGTAGAGCGCGATCTGCCCCCTGGCGAGCAGCTCCCAGTAGTGCGCGAGGAGGAAGCCGCGCCGCGACCAGCGACCCATCACCTCGTCGATCTCGCGCCGGCCGCCCGCCGGGTCGTCGAGCCCGAGCCACCGGAGGACGTTGAAGCTCGTGCACGCGTTGACGATCGCGGAGAAATCCCCGCGCTCCTTGCCCTGCCGCAGGCAGCGGTCGACGCGGCGCCGCTGCTCGCGCAGGTCGCCGAGCCAGGCGGACGAGAGCATGGCGTACTCCTCCACCGTCGCGCGCTCCCACCAGGCGCCGATCGTCTTCGAGAACACCTTCTCGCCACGCAGGCAGGCGTCGTAGCAAGTCTGCCAGCGGCCCTCGAGGTAGGCGCTCACGATGTTGCCGATCTCGATCCAGCCGACGGTGTACGGGTCGTCGCCGAGATCCTTCGCGGCGGCCTCGGCGGCGGCGAGCAGCTTCGCGGTGCGCTCGCCGGCGCGGCCGCCGTCGGTGGCGTTGGCGGCGGCCTCGGCGGCGAGCGCGCGCGCGGCCCGGAACGGCTCGCCCGCGTCGAGCGCCATGAGCAGGCAGCGCGCCTGGAAGTCGCGGCCGCGGATGATGTCGATCATGCTCAGCACGGGGGCGACCGACCAGCACGTGTCGATGCGCTGGAGGACCTCGGGCGGGATCTGGGCCGCGTCGCGCGGCTTGAACTGGAGGCCCCGGAGGCGGACGCGCGCGATCCGGTAGAACAGCGACGCGAGCGCGCGCTGCGGCGTCTCCGGGATCTCCAGGTCGACCGTCGCGAGCACGGTGCGGAAGCTCGGAGAACGCCTCGTCGATGCGGCCGCACCGGAGCAGCTCCTCCGCCCCGCGCCGCCGCAGGCGGAGCGCCTCGCTCGGCGTCGCGGTGCGCGACGCCGCGAGGTACGCCTCCGCCGCCTCGGCCCCGCGGCCGGCGTTGGCGAGCGCGTCGCCGAGGCGCGTGCGCAGGGAGGCGCCCTGCTCCCCCTCGCGGGGCCGGAGCTCGAGCGCGAGCTTGTAGAGGCGCGCGGCGCGGTCGAAGGCGAGCGCCTCGGCCGCCTGCGTCGCGGCCCAGACCGCGTACGTCGCGGCCTTCTCGATGTCGCCGGCGCCGCGCCAGTGCTGGGCGAGCGCCTCCGGATCCGCCGTGTGCGAGGCCTCGAGCGCGAGGGCGAGGGCGAGGTGGCTCTGCTTCTCGACCTCCGGGTCGAGGCCGATGTTCACGGCCTCGCGCACCCGGTCGTGGTACGGCTCGATCGTGTCCGTGCGCCGCGCGCCCGCGGTGCGCACGAGGTTCGCCGCGCGCAGGACGGAGACGCGGCGGGTGAGCTCGCCGAAGTCGATCTTGGCCGCCGTGGCGGCGACCTCCTGCGGCAGGGGCGCGCCGGCGACGACCGTGAGCTCGAGGAAGCGGCGCGTGCCCGCGTCGAGGCGGGCGATGCGCGCGCGGAGCGCGTCCTGGAGCCGGAGGGGGCCGGCCTTGTCGCCGAGCAGGAGCTTGTGGCGCACCAGCTCGTCGATGAAGAGCGGGTGCCCGCCCGCCTCCGCCGCCACCGCCTCGGCGTTCACCTCGGCGCCGGCCCCCGCGCTCCGCAGGATCGCGTCCGTGAGCGCGCGGGCGTCGGCGGGCGGCAGCGCCTCGATCTGGATGCGGCGCACGTCGCCCGTGAACATCCCCTCGATCTCCTCGACGCTGCGGAGCGAGAGCGCCTCCCCCCGCGCCTCGGCGAGGCGCGCCTCCGAGGTCAAGGCGCTGCGCAGCGTGGCGATGAGGAGCAGGCGCGGGGCGCCCGGCTGGCGCATCACGTCGACGAGCAGCGCGAGGCTGTCGGCGTCGGCCCACTGGAGGTCGTCGATGGCGAGGACCAGGGGGCGGTGCTCGGCGAGGCGGGTGAAGAGATCGCGGAGCGCGAAGAAGAGGCGGGCGCGGAGGACCTGCGGGTCGAGCGCGCCCGGCGCGGGGCGCGGGGCCGTGGCGACGGCCTCGATGCGCCGCATGACGGGGAAGATCTGGCCGATGAGGCCGCGCTGGCGGGGGAGGATGGCGTGGACCTCCCCCTCGTCGAGCGTGGTGAGCCAGCGGCTGAGCGCGTCGACGATGCCGTCGACGGCCTTGTACGGCACGCTCTCGCGCTCGTAGCAGCGGCCGAAGAAGACGACGGTGGAGGGCTCCCTTGCGACGAGCGAGTCGGTGAAGTGGCGGATGAGCGAGCTCTTGCCGACGCCCGACTCGCCGTGGGCGAACAGGGTCACGCCGTGGTCCGCGCGCGCCGTCGCGTACGCGTCGCGGAGGACGCCGAGCTCGGCGCCGCGGCCGACGAAGTGCGGCGCGTGCCCCTTGAGGGAGTGGGCGTACTCCGTCTCCTCCGCCGCGAGGACGCGGAGGATCTCGGCCTCGCTCGGGCGCGCGGCCGGGTCGATGCGGAGCAGCTTGATGCAGAGCTCGTCGAGGTCCACCGGCACGTCGGCGATGATGTGCGGCGCGGCCGGCTCGAACGCCTGCTTGAGGACGAGCACCTCGCGCGCGCCGCCGGTGACGGGCAGCTTGCCCGTGAGCGTCTGGTAGAGCAGGACGCCGACGCTGTACCAGTCGGAGGCGGGGCCGATGGGGCGGAGGCCGGCCTGCTCGGGCGCCATGTACGAGAACGTGCCCACGAGGTGGCTCTCGGGGATCATGTTGAGCAGGTCGGCGACGAGGCCGAAGTCGAGCACCACGACGCGCCCCTCGGCCGTCACCATGATGTTCGAGGGCTTGATGTCGCGGTGGACCTTCCGCGCCCGGTGCAGCGCAGCGAGGCCGAGCGCGAGCTGCGCGAACGCGGAGCGGACGCGCGCCTCGTCCGCGCCTGAGGCGAGCCTGCCGCGCCGCAGCTTCGGGCGCGAGTTGCGGGGCGCGCTGTCGTCGGCGGGCAGGTCGACGGTGGGGCGCTCCGCCGTCTCGACCGTCACGTTGGGGCCGACCGTCGACGGATCCTCCGCGCCCGCGTCGTCGGCGTCCTCCTCGTCCGCGCGGCGGACGTAGTCGAGGAAGTGGATGCCGCGCACCATCTCCATGGTGAAGAACCAGCGCTGCCGGTCCTCGAAGAGCTCGCCCAGGCCGACGAGGTTGGGGTGCTGGATGTCGGCGAGGGCGCGGAACTCCTGCTTGAAGCGGAGCAGGGCGTCGGGCTTCAGCGTGCGGAGCGTCTTGAGCGCGATGGTGACGCGCCGCTCGCGATCGAACGCCTCGTAGACGACGCCCATGCCGCCCGCGCCGAGGCGGCGCACCACCTCGAAGCGATCGGTCCCGGCGAAATCGTCTCCCGTCTCTTCGGCCACGAGCAGGGTAGATTACCCGTTCGGGGCAAAACGCGCAGCGCCCCGGCGACTCTGTTAAAAAGGGGCTGGCATGGCGGCCTCCTCCCCTGTGACATCGCGCCCTGCGCCCCCCGCCGCGCCGCGCGGCGGCCACACCCCCGGCCGGCGCGACCCGGGCGAGGTCCTGCGCGTCGGCGCGAAGCAGGGGGGCTACACGGACGACGCCTACCACTTCCTCCTCCAGGCCTCGTGGCCGCGCGTCATGCTCCTCGTCGCGTCCATCTACCTGGGCATCAACGTCCTCTTCGCCGGCCTCTACCTGGCCGGCGGCGACGACATCGCGGGCGCGCGCCCGGGCTCGTTCGTCGACGCCTTCTTCTTCAGCGTGCAGACCTTCTCCACCATCGGCTACGGCGTGATGTCGCCGAAGAACTACTACGCCCACGTCGTCGTGATGCTGGAGGCGTTCGTCGGCCTCGTCACGGTGGCGATGGCCACGGGCCTGATGTTCGCCAAGTTCTCGCGCCCGACGGCCCGCGTCCTCTTCAGCGACAGGATGGTCGTCTCCATGCGGAACGGGACGCCCACGCTGATGTTCCGCGTCGCCAACGAGCGCGCCAACGACATCATCGAGGCCTCGTTCCGGCTCACGGTGCTCAAGCCGGAGGTGAGCGCCGAGGGCGAGCGGATGCGCCGCATGCACGAGATGGTGCTGGTCCGCGGCGACACCCCGCTCTTCACCCTCACCTTCCAGGCCCTCCACGTCATCGACGAGAAGAGCCCCCTCCACGGCATGACGCCGGCCGAGCTCGCCGAGGGCCACATCCGCTTCATCGTCACCGTGACGGGCCTCGACGCCACCTTCGCCACCACCATCCACGCCCGCCGCATCTACGAGGCGGAGGACATCGTGTGGAACGCGCGCTTCGCCGACGTGCTCCGGAACCTGCCGGACGGGCAGCTCGAGCTGGACTACCGGAAGTTCCACGACGTCGTGCCGATGTGACGGCGCAGCGCGGCGGTCACCAGCCGAGGGCGGTGGGGATCTGCTCGAAAAGGCGGCGGAGGTCGAGGATGTCCATGCGCTGGCGCTTCATCTCGCGCCAGACAGTGGGGTGGTGCTCCGCCTTGATCTCCTGCTCGAGGCTCCTCCGGACACCTTCATCCGTTTCCGCGACGTATTCCTTCAGGCGCGCGACGTAGCGGCCGAAGGCGCGTCTCCGTGCCTTGCAGTGCGTGTCGCTGTTCAGGTTGAGGACGTCGATCGTGTACCAGGCTCGCGCCCGGGCCACGCAGCCGCGCCCTTGCCGCGGAAAGAACTCGAAGGACGAGGCCAGGTCGAGCGTCAAGTACCGCAACGGCTCTTCCTCCCTGGGATCGAGGAACACCATCAGCCCCGCCTGCGGCGGCACGACGGGCGCGCGTGCGCGACGCGTGACCTCGACGAAGCAGCGCCCCTGCTTGGCCAGAACGGCGAAGCGGCTGCTCTTCTTCCGGTTGCATCCCGCGCACACGTAAAGGTAGTTCTCCCAGCGGAAGGTTTGCTCGGGGTACAGGTCCTTCGGGCGGACGTGCTCGATCTGGTCGGCGAAGGAATCCTCGCAGTACATGCAACGATCCTCGCCCGGACACATGGCTTGCAGCTCGTCGCGAACTGGGTCGAACACCGACGCCGGTTTCTGCTCCCACTCGCTCTTCGCAGTGGCCACACGCTCGGCGTAACCTGGTAGCGCGTCGAGTTTCGCCTGCCGCCTCGCGAGCGCGACGTAAAGATCCTGCGACAGCGCCCGCGACGGCGGTCGGATCACGCCTGCTTCTCCGGGAACGGTCCGGCCCCGAAGATCCTTCGAAGCTGGCGCCGCTCTTCCTGTTCCTCTTCCGAGAGGCCGACATCGACCTGCTTGCGGTTCAGAAGCCCCAGCTTGTGCAAGAGCGCCTTCGCCTTCTCCGAGCGCTCGACGTCTCCCATCGCCTGGGTCCCGAAGGCCTCGGTCATGTCGCCGTAGACGAGGCGGTAGAGGTCGGAGCCGGTCACGCGATGGGGCTCCTCGTCGGTGCCGGGGCGCGGGAGGTGGTAGATGGTGTCGGTCTCGGCGATCGCGGCCTGGCAGATGAGGGGGCTGTGGGTGGCGACCACCCACTGGATGTTCGGGAAGAGCTTGCGCAGGGTGAAGCCGATCTGCCGCTGCCAGCTCGGGTGGAGGTGGGCGTCGATCTCGTCGATGAGGACGATGCCGGGGGCGATGACGGCGGTCGAGCTGGCGTTGAAGACATGGGCGGCGCCATAGTGGGCGGCGAGCTGGCGGATCAGCTCGAAGGTGAGGCTGAGGATCGAGCGGTAGCCGTCGCTCAGCTCGTCGACGGGGATCTCGAGACCATAGCCGTCCTTGAAGATCACGTAGTCGGCGGTGATGCGGTCGAGCTGGACGCCGTTCGGGAGGAGCCCACCCTGATTGACCAAGGCGCGCAGCGCCTCCAGCAGCATCTTGCTTTCAGCCGCGCGCGGGTCGCTTGTCGCCTCCCGAAAGCGCAGAAGTTTCAACCACGCAAGGCTCTCGGCGAGCGAGAAGCGTTCGTCGAAAAGCGAGATGATGCGACCCACACACGGAAGCTCCGCGAATTGCTTCTCGTATTCCAAGTCCCCGCCAGTGAACCTGCGAAATGGACCGAAGCCGGCGACGAAGACACGCTTCAGCGTTTCCGGCGTATCAGGTTCACCTGTCAACCACCCGCCGCCGGCTGGATTGAACCAGACTTGGAACGGTGGGCTCTCGTGCCCATCGAGCGTCAACTGAACGCTGAAGTGTGCCGTGTCATCTTCCTTGTCCCGCATCCAGAAGAGCATGCCCCTGCGCAGCGCGGAGCGTTCTTGGCGGGGGATCGTCGCGTACGCCACTGCTCTCAGGAACGTGGTCTTTCCCGAGCCGTTGTCCCCGAGCAGCACGTTCCACCCTGGCCCCGGCGTCACCTCCCAGTGCAGCGAAAGGATCGACCGGATGTTCTCGATCTCCACCCGCTGGAGGTACCCGACCACCGGCTCCTGCTTCCCGTTTCCCCCGCTCACGCCGCCCCCTCGATCCGCTCCCTGCACACCCGCTCCACCCGCCCCCGCAGATCCCGCACCCGCTCCGCCATCACGCCCAGCTCGTCCTCCGTCACGGCGTACTTCGTCGAGTAGCGCGCGTCGATGTACGCCTTCTTGAGCAGCTCGAAGATCCGCTTGTCCTTCGGATTCCGCCGTCGGGAACACCCCCCGCAGCTCGGGCGCGAGCCTCCCCGCCAGCTTGCCGAGGTAGGCGATGTTGTGGTCCTTCGGCTTGTACTCGGACAGCACCAGGAGCGCCGCCGTGTAGTAGCGCTCGGTCGCCTGGTGCAGGTGGAACGCTGCGAGTTTGAGCCAGCCCTTCGGTACCATCAGCTCGTATGCGCCGAGGAACTCGTCCGCGCTCGTGAACCACTGCTCGTAGTTCTGCCGCGCGTACCCCCGCCGCTCCTCCGGCGTCTTCTCCTTCGCCTCGGCCAGCGTCACCCGCCCCGCGTCGTAGAGCACGACCCCCTCCTTCTTGATGTCGCTGAAGAAGTACTGCCCCAGCTCGAGCTGCCGGTTCACGTCCGCGACGTCGTGCACGATCAGCGTCAGCACGGTCCTGCCGAGCTGCCGCTCCATGCGGTTCTCCACCCGCGACCAGGCGTCGTGCTTCTCCACGGTCTTCGGGCTCTTCACGACCACGAGCACGTCGTAGTCCGAGAAGTACCCGCCCACCGGATCCTCCACCCAGTTCCCCCGCGCGTGGCTGCCGAAGAGGATCACCAGCTCCACGTCCGCCACGGCCGCCCGGATCTCGTCCACCAGCGCGGCGAGCTGCCGCTGCTTGCGCGGCGGGAGGTGGTCGAGGGAGGTCTTCATCCGGGGGGAGGAGTCTACCTCACCCCGCGCGACGGGCGCCGTTCCAGGCGGTCCGGTGACGGCGAGCCCGGCGGCGTGCTACAGGTGGTACGTCATGCCGGCCGCTGCGCTCGATCCTCGGTTGGAGAGGTACAACGAGATGCTCGGCGATACCTCCCAGCCGATCTCGGAGATCGAGCTGAACAGGATGGTTCGGGAGCTTCGCGAGATGGCGGGGCGTGTCGACCATGAAACGGCCGGCTACATCTTCGCCCTGATGGGGCTTTGCTACGAGCGCCTCGGACGACCCGAGAAGGCTCTCGACGAGTACAAGCGCGCGTTGCAGCGCACCCCTGAACCGACACCGCTACGCGCGGACATCCTGGGCAACCGCGGCGTGGCGCTCGTCTATCTCGGCAGGTACCAGGAAGCGGCGACCTCGTTGATTGAGGCTACGAGGATCCCAGGTGGGGATCGGCTCGCCCATCTCTCAAACCTGGCCGAGGCACTGGATCGCCTGGGAGACCGTGAGGTAGCGCTCCAGGTCTTCCGAGAAGCGCTCGAGGCTGCTGACCTCAAGAAGCCGCGCGATTGCTTTCGTATGGCAATTCAAGCTGCAGAGCTCCGGCTCGATGCCGAGGCGGTGGAAGCTCTTCGCTCGCTTCGTCGCACGCAAGAGCGGACTCGACCTCGGCGAACGATCAGCCGTCGAGGTCATCCGCGCAGCAAGGGACGAGGACAAGGGCGCGCTGAAGGAGAGACCCGCCCTCGACGCAGCCGTCCGCCGCGCGATCGCCATGGCCGACGAGCTGACCCGCCTCGCGGCGTTGGGCCCGGAGACCGAGCCGCCCAACGAATCCGCGACGGCCGAGGCGCTCGACGTGTTCGAGGCGACGCGGCACCTGCGCGAAGAGGCCCTCGCCCACGTCGCCGAGACGGACGGCCGTGGGCAAACTTGATCTCGACGCACTCCAGGCGCGGGTAGCGGCGAGCACGGGGATAGCCGACCCCGGCGGCGTGTCGAAGGTCCGCCCGGGCGCGGTCTTCGAGGTGCGGGACGAGCTGATCCGGTTCCCGGGCGACAGGCCGCGGACGTGGCACGACTTCCGGCGGGTGATCGTCGTCCAAGCGCACGGGATGCTCGGGCCCATGCTGCCGGAGACGGTCTCGGTCGTGCCGTGCTCGGCCTCGCAGCACGGCGCGCACCGTGGCGACTTCGCCATCCCCGACGGGGAGAAGGCGTTCACGAAGCCGGGCGTCGTCGCGTACGCGACGCTGCTGATGCCGGTGCTGAAGAAGGCGCTGACCGCCGACGGGCACCGCGGTGAGCTGAGCCCCGAAGCGTATGGGGCGCTTTGCGCGATCATCGCGGTGAACCTGGGGCTCGCGCCCAGCCCGACGCTCCCGAGACGTTGACCGAGCACACGCCGCGGCTCACGCGCACCTGCGGCGCGGGGAGGCGCTCGTCTTGGGGGGAGCACGCGGCGACGCTGGCTGAACCAGGTCGTCTCCGGCCGAGCACGCCCCGCCGCCGACGGCGCACCTTGCACGCCGATGGATGACGCGTCGCGCCTCGTCGATGGGGCATACGCGCGCGGGAGCGAGCGCCGGCCTGGGCGTACGGGCTCGCGTGGCTTCGTGAGACGCGTGTCCGCGGGCAGGCATCTTCCGGCAGACGGGGAACCCGGCCGGCGGCGCGCGGGGCGCCTCGAAATGCCGCCGATCGCGATCATTTCGCGCGCGCGGCGCTTCATCCACGGGCGAGCCCCTTACGCGCACCTGCGCGCCGCTTCACTCGCGCGGGGAGCGGCTTCGGCGTGGGGCACGCCCCCTACCGGCGCGTGCGCAGGGCGTCGCCGTCGGCGGATCGGCTTCCACCGACGGACGAGGCGCGGTGCACATGGGCAGGGCGCTTCCCAGCGGGTGCAAGGGCGTTCTCGCGCGGAGGAGCGGGCTCCGCGTTCGGGCGAAGCGCTTCCTCGACGGGGGAAGCGGCTCCTCCGACGGCGGACGAGCTGCACCCGCGGGGGAAGCGCGACCCTCGCAGTCGACAGCGCTGTACCCGCGGGAGGAAGCGCCGCGCCCGATGCGGAGCCGCTTCACAGGGTGAGGGAAGCGCTTGCGCCATCGAGGAAAGTGCCGCGTCGGCGGGGGACGCGCTGCGCCCCCGGCGGAGCGGCTTCTTCCAGCAAGGGAGCGGATTCGCCCCTGGATGCACGGCTTCGCCGCTGGAAGGAGCGGCCTCCGCGCTCGGACGAAGCGCCTCGCGCGCGGCGGAGCGGGCTCGGCGCTCGGAAGCGCTGCGTCCCGGCAGGCAACACGCTCTCGACCCGCGTATTTCCCGCTATCCCGACCTGACCACGGCCAATCGCCGTCGATCTCCGTCCTCCCGCCGGGGTACGCTCGCCCCGACCGTGCGCCGCCCCCTCGCCCTCGCCGCCCTCGCGATCGCGCTCCTCCCCTCCCCCGCCTTCGCGCAGGCGAAGCCCGCCGGACCGGGAGCGCGTTCCCGCGGCGACACCCCCGCGCTCCGCGCCCAGCTCGGCGTCCCGGTGGCGCAGCGCCTGCTCGCTTCCGAGGACCTCGCCACGCGCATCCGGGGCATCGAGCGGCTCGGATCCATCGGCACGACGGAGGCGGTGGACGCGCTCGTCGACGCGGTGGACACCGGCTCCGTGGCGGGGCGCGATCCCCGGGCGCGGCTCACCGCCGTGCGCGTGCTCGCGGGCGAGGCGCACCGCGACAGCGTGCGAAAGTTCCTGATCGGCGTGGTCACGGACGCCTCGGGCAGCGACGGGCGCGGCGGGGTGTCGCCGCTCGCGGGCGTGCTTCGCGCCACGGCGGCGCTCGCGCTGGCGCGGTCGGGAGACAGGAAGGCGGTGGAGGACCTCCTGAACGCGCTCCTCCAGTCCAGCGGGACGGCCGAGATCGTGACGCACGCGCTGCACACCTACCCGCCCGCGTCGGTGGACGCGCTCCTCGACCCGCACCGGCGCCTCTCCCCCGCGCTCGCGACGCTGCTCGGCGAGATCGGCGACCTGCGCGCAGCGGGCAGGCTCCGGGCGGTGGTCCAGGAGGGCGAGCCGGCCGCCAGGCTCGCGGCGGCGCTCTCGCTGGCGAAGCTCGGCGACGAGTCCGCGCTGCCCGCCGCGCGCGCCTGGCTCAAGACGAGCGACCCGCTCCAGCGCCGCGTCGGCGCGGCGGTGCTCGTGCAGCTCGCGGCCGCCGACGCACCCAACGCCGTCGCGGCGCTGCTCGCGAACGCGAAGACGCGCGACGAGGGCATCCGCCTCGCGCTCCTCGCGCCTGCGCCCGCGCTCGCGGCGCCCCTCGCCAAGCTCCTGCCCGACATGGCCGAGGACCAGCGCCCCCGCGCCGTCGCGGCGATCGGCCGCGCCCGCGGCGTCGCCCAGCTCGCGCCGCTCCTCGACCAGCCCGACCTCGCGCTCTCCGCGGCCTTCGCGCTGGCCATCCTGCCCGGCGCGGACGCGAAGCACGCGCTCGAGCATGCGCTCGCTGGCAAGGAGTTGAAGCCGGACGCGCGGCGGCTCCTGCTACGGGCCGGCGTCGTGCGCGCGCTAGTGCTCGACGACGCGCCCGACGGGCTCCGGGCCGGGCTCCGCGCCCTCTTCGCCGAGAAGGACGCCGCGGACCGGGCCGCCGGCGCCTTCGGGCTGGTGGCGACGGGCGCGCGCTCGCTGTCGGACGTGCTCGCGGAGACGTGCAAGCCCGGCGACGATCTCTCGTGCGACCTCGCCGCCGCGGCCGCCGCCCGGGGCGCGCTCGCCTTGCCCGACGGCGCCTCGTCGCTGGACCCGCTCTCGCCGCTCCTCGCGCGCGCCGTCCTCGCGGCCGACCCGCGCACGGCGGCCGCGCTCGAGACCTCCGGCGCCCACGAACGGCGCGCCCTCTCCGAGGCGATCACCGTCGCGGCCGGCGCCGAGCTCCTCGCGCACCCCGACGGCGGTGGCCTGCCCACCTCGGTCCTCGCCGCTTGGGCGGAGGCCGGCGGCCCGCTCTCCCCGCTCGCCGCGCGCGCGCTCCCGGCGCGCGACGACGAGGCCCTCCGCGGCCGCATCAAGCGCCTCCTCCAGGGCAGCGACCCGGTGGTGCGCGCCCACGTCGCCCTCGGCCTCGCCCACGATCCGGAGCCCTCGGCGGTCTCCCTGCTCACGACCGCGTACCGCTTCGAGGAGGACGCCGCCGTCCGCCGCGCCATCGTCCGCGCCCTCTCCCTCCGCGCAGAGGTCCAGCGCACGGCCACGCTGGTCCTCGCGCGCGACCTCGACCCCGACGACCAGGTGCGCGCGCTCGCCCACGCGGCCCTCTCGGGGCAAGAGCTCGACCCGGGCCTCCGCCCCGCGCTCGGCGTCGAGCCGCGGCGCAGCGTGGCGTGGGTGTCGATCCGCGCCAACGACGCGGACGACGAGCAAGCGAACCCGGGCCCGCGCACCGCGCGCGTCCTGCGCGTCGACGGCGTGGCCGTGCCCGTGGTGGCCGACCCCGACGGCGCCCTGCTGGTGCCCGGGCTCCCGGCGGGGCCCGCGTCGCTGCAGCTCGGGCGGGTCGGAGAGCCGGGCGGCGACTGACCCGCGCCCACCGAACCGCGCCCACCGAACCGCGACTACCGAACCGCGACTACCGAACCGCGACTACCGAACCGCGACCGCCAGGGAGCGGGTGCCGTATGGCGAGGCGGCCCCAGGCCATTGCACGCCCACACGCCTCGCGTGCAATGGCCTGGCACCCGCTCCCTGGCGGTCGCGGTTCGGTAGAAGCGCGGTAGCCTTGCTCGACGCGCTACGCCGCGGCGCGCAGGCGGCCCATCGAGGGGACCGGGGCCAGCTCGTGGACGTCGGACGTGAAGGCGAGGATGCGGCGCGCCACGGCGTCCGCGTCGTCGAGGTAGGGGGCGTGGCCGAAGCCCTCGGGCTCCTCCAGGTGCGCGTGGACGGGGAGGTGCCGGCGGAAGAACTCGAGGTTCTGGCGCGGGAGGATGCGCTCGTCCTTCCCCCAGAGCAGGAGCACGGGCATCCGCAGCGACGAGAGCTGCTCGGGGCTGAGCATGTCCGCGGGCGAGATGGCCGAGAGGAAGGCGCGCACCTCGGGGCGCTCGAAGCGCCGCCGCACGCCCCACGCGAAGAGGTGCCGCATGCGACAGCGCTCGGCGAACAGCCGGTCGACGAACGCGAGCGCGTCGCGGTGGGAGCCCAGCTCGAACGTGCCGACGAAGCGCTTGATCTCCTGCTCGTCCATCGCGGCGCCGCTCGGCGAGCACAGGATCAGCCCGCGCACGCGCTCGGGGCGCGTGGCGGCGTAGTGGACGGCCGCGGCGCCGCCGAGCGAGTTGCCGAACAGCACGACCGGCTCGTCGATGACGGCGTCCATCGCCTCCACCATCGCGTCCTTGAGCGTCGCGGGGTGCATCTCGCGCGGGGTGTCGCTGAAGCCGTGGGCGGGCATGTCCGGCGCGACGAGCCGGCGGACCCGGCCGCGCAGGCGGCTGAGGAGCGGCAGGAGGTGGAGGGCCGCGGAGCTGAGGCCGTGGAGGAGGACCACGGGCGGGAGGGAGCCCTCGCCGCGCACGTCCAGCAGGTGGACGCGGCCGGCCGAGGTCCCTACGTCACGGCTGCCGTAACCGTTGAGCTGGAGCGACGTGCGGGCGAGTCGATGCGTGATGCTGTGCAAGGCGGCGATCCCTCCGCGTCGAGCCGGTGGTAGCGTGCGGCGGTTACCCCCAGTCTACATCGTCGGGGCCGCTTTCACCAAAAGGCCGCCGCCGGATTCGTGCGCAGCCGAAGTAGGCCAACAATGGAGCAAGGCTCGTTCCTCAAGTGGTTGCACCGACGTCAGTCAGTGGCGTGGGGCACGGACCCGGGTGAGTACCGGCCGGACGACGTTCGCCGGACGCTCCCGTACATCAAAAGGCTCTTCGGCCCGGGGCGCTACTTCGGTGTCGACGTCCAGGGCTGGCAGCACGTGCCGGCGGCCCCCGTGATGGTGGTCTCCAACCACTCCGGCGGGACGACCATCCCGGACGTCTGGGGCTTCCTCGGCGCGTGGTACCAGAACTTCGGCGTCGACCGGCCCATCCACCCCATGGCCCACGAGTTCATCATGGCCACCCAGGCGACGGGCCGCTTCTTCTCGCGGCGCGGCGTCATGCGCGCCGGCCGCCACATCGGCCGGTCGGTGCTGGTCGACTGGCGGCGGGACCTGATGGTGATGCCGGGGGGCGACGTCGACACGTGGCGGCCGTACTCCAAGCGATACGAGGTCCGCTTCGGCGGCCGCACCGGGTACGCGCGCCTCGCGCTCGAGGCCCGCGTGCCCATCGTCCCCCTCGCCCACGCGGGCGCGCACGAGACGCTCATCGTGCTCTCGGACGGCCGTCGCCTGGCGCACGCGCTTCGCTTGCCGGAGATCGCGCGGGCCAGCATCTGGCCCGTCCACCTGTCGCTCCCGTGGGGCCTCGCCATCGGCCCCTGGCCGCACATCCCAACGCCGTCGCGGCTGCGGTACCGCATCGGGCCGGCCATCCTGCCGCCGAGCGGGCTCGGCCCCGGGGAGGGGCCGAGCGAGGAGATGGTGCTGGAGCACGACGAGAAGGTGAGGGGGGCGGTGCAGGGGATGCTGGACGAGCTCAAGGCGACGGCGTAGGGGCCGTGTCCTGGGCGGGCTCCTGCGCGGGCTCGGCGGGGGCGGGCGCGTTGCCGGCGGCGGGGGCCGGGGTGTTGCCGGCGGCGCCCGCGGCGGCGCGGCGACGCGAGGGGTGCGGCTGGCCGTCGCCGATGGGCTGGACGGCACCGGCGTCGAGATCGAGGCGGACCACGTCGCCGCTGTTCACCTGCACGCCGCGGCCCTCGGTCGTCGACATGACGCTGACGAGGTAGTTGCCCGCGGGGATCGACGGGACGCGGAAGGAGCCGTCCTCGGCCGTGACGGGGAAGTAGAGGGCGATGCCCTTGTCGCGCCCGTGGTTTGCCGCGACGAGCAGGCGCATGCCGGAGACGGGCTTCTTCCCGGCCGTCACGGTGCCGGCGATCTCGCCGTTGCCGCCGCCGAAGAGGGAGAGGTCCTGCTTCACGGTGTCGCCGTCCTTGATCTGGACGTAGGTCATCGTCTGCTGCCCCTTGTGCTCGAGCTCGATGCGGACGAGCCCCGGCGGGAGCATGTCGAGGCGGTAGTGCCCGTCGTGGTCGGTCGTGGCGTTCACGAAGCCGATGGGACGGTCGCTGACCGTGACGCGCGCCCCGGAGAGCGCCTTGCCGTCCGCGGACCGAGCGACGCCCGTCACGCTGCCGCCGGTGGTCATCGTGAGCTTCACGGGCGTGAGCTTGGCGCACTCGCCGACCTCGACGGTGGCGCTGGTCACGGCGTAGTCGCCGTCGTAGCTGCGGACCAGGAGCGTCCCCTTCGGGACGTGGGGGAGGGAGAAGCTGCCGTCGTCGCCGCTCTGCGCCTGCGTGGACGTCTGGAGCGACGGATCCATGGCAGAGCCCGCCGAGACGCGCGACTCGGCGTTGACGAGCACGCCGGGGAGCGCCTCGCCACCCTTGTCGACGACCGTGCCGGTGAGGGTGCAGCCCGCGCCGAGGGTGATGTCCACGTCGCGCGTGTCACCCTTGTGCACGGAGACGGGGCTCGAGAGCCCAGGCGCGAAGTCGTCGGCCGACGCGCGGATCATCACCGGCCACGCCGGGATCTGGTCCGCCTGGTACGACCCGTCCGGGCTGTCGAACGTCTTGGACCACGAGGGCGGCGGGGCGGGCGCGTCCCCGGGCAGCACGGACACGACGTCGATGGTGAAGTGCTTGATGGGCTGCCCGCCCTCGTCGCGCACGTGCCCCCGGAGGACTCCGCTCTTCGAGAGCACGAGGCTCACGGTGTCGCCGGCGTTCGCCGTGGCGGCGGTGGGGCCGTATCCTTCGAGCGCGGCGTTGAGCTGGTACGTGCCGTCCGGCAGCGGGATCTCGAAGTGACCCTGCGCGTCCGACTTGACCGTCCCGAGCGGCGAAGGCGTGTTGCCCGCGCGGTCGAAGGTCGTCGCGACGACGATCGCGCCCGCGAGCGACTCCCCATCGCCGCTGTACACGTTGCCGCGGATTCTCGAGCGGCTCGGCGGGCTGGTCCTTCGCGGGGCCTTGCCAGAGGATGGCGCGGTTCCTGTACTTCGCGTGGGTCTCTCCGCTCGCCTTCGCCGCGCGGGCGGCGGGCTTCGGCTCGGGCGCGCGGAGGAGCCAGAGCAGCACGGCGGCGACCGCCGCGGCCAGGATCAACGAGACGAGCGGAATCCAGGCCCGCGAGCCCTTGGGATCGTTGTTCGAGTTGCCGGGTTGCATGGTTTACCCCCCAGTTGAGTTCGGCGCGGCCGCCCAAGCGGGCGGCGCGCGCCGGCCTAAAGAGAAGCGAGAGGGAGAGTCTGTGGGTGAAGCGAAGTAAGGATTAAGTGGGGCCGCCGGTCAGAGCCGGCGGCCCAAGCCACGCCCCCGGCCGCGGCCGGGGGCGCAGAGTCCGCGCCCTAGCGGAGGCTGATGCCGTAGACGACGGGCGCGCCGCCGGTGAACTGGACGACGCCCTCGAGGGTGCTGTCGATGTTCTCGCCGAGGATGAGGGTGAACACCTGGCGGAACTGCTGGAAGTAATCGAACCCGAAGCAGGGCCCGCCGACGGCGGTGGTGTCGAGCGTCAGGACGCTGGGGATCGGGATCAGGCTGTTCGCCACGCAGGAGAAGTTACCGAGGGTCTTGGCCTCGTCGAGGAAGCACTCGCCCGAGAGAGGCGCGAACGCGTTGTTGTCCCACTCCGCGACGTACTGGCAGGCGGCACCCGGGATATCGAAGTCGAAGAAGAACGACATGGTGCCGGTCGGGATCACGGCGGGGCCGCGCGCGAGGAGGACCTGGTAGATCGGCTTCGTCGCCGTGTTGAGCGCGAACGCGCTCGTCGAGACCGTCGCCATCGCAGCCGCGCCCAGAAGAGAAAGCAGGAGCTTCTTCATGAGTACCTCCAACCTATTGCACTGCCGTCGGGGTAGGCTTGCCTCGCGGGCGCTTCCCTGCGCGGTCACGCGGTGGAGCGAGGTCGCGGGCTCCTGCCCACTCCCACCCTCCCCTCGTTCCCGCACCGGGACGTCACCCCCCAAGCATTCCCGACCGGCCACCGAGCGGGGCGGCCGGCGCTCCGTGTCGACGCGTCGCGGAGCGAGCGTTGATCTATGCGATTCCTGCCCACGGGCAAGGCCGATTTGCAAAAACGGCACAGCTTTCGCTTGGACGCGCATTCCTCGCACATCTTCGCTCATCCGCCGACCCGCTCCCCCTGTGTGATTCACGATCTCGACGCGCAGGTGGAGAATCGGTATTCGGTACGTCGCGGCGGCGGTGGAAAGGCGCGCCGCCGGAGGCGCGGAATCGGACGAGAGCCCGGAGAAGCGGGCGAGCTCTGCGCCGCGAGATCCGCCCTCGGCCGCCCTTTCCGGCCACGGCGCACCCCGCGCCCACCCCTCCTCGACGCGCGCGCGCGTCGCCGCTATCGTCGCCGTCGGACGATGACCCAGGAAGAGAAAGCGCACGCGGCGAAGGACACCCGGCCGACGGTGGTGCTGGCGGTCTCCGGCAGCATCGCGGCTTACAAGGCCGCGGAGGTGGCGCGCCTGCTCCTCGCCGCCGGCGCCCGCGTCGTGCCGGTGATGACCCGCGCCGCGCAGGAGCTCCTCGGCCCCACGACGCTCTCCGGCCTGACGGGGGAGAAGGTCCACGTCGAGATGTTCGACCCGGGCTTCCCCGGGGAGCTGCACGTCGAGCTCGCCCGCCAGGCCTCGCTCGTCCTCTTCGTCCCTGCCACCGCCGACCTCCTCGCCCGCCTCGCCCAGGGCCGCGCCGACGACCTCCCGACGGCCCTCGCCCTCTGCGCCGCCTGCCCCGTCCTCGCCGCGCCCGCCATGCACCCCCGCATGTGGTCGCACCCCGCCGTCCAGCGCAACGTCGCCCGCCTCGCGGAGGACGGCCGCGTGACGCTGATCGGCCCCGTCCACGGCCTGGTCGCCTCCGGCGAGCAGGGCATCGGCCGCATGGCGGAGCCGGCGGAGATCGTCGCCACCGCGATGGCGCGCCTCGGCCCGCAGGATCTCGCCGGCCTGCGCGTGGTGATCACCGCCGGCCCCACGGTCGAGGACATCGACCCGGTGCGCTACCTCGGCAATCGCTCGAGCGGCAAGATGGGCTTCGCCATCGCCGAGCGCGCCGTCCGCCGCGGCGCCGCCGACGTCACCCTCATCGCCGGCCCCGTCGCGCTCCCCACCCCCCACGGCGTCCGCCGCATCGACGCCCGCGGCGCCCTCTCCATGCGCGCCGCGATGTGGGAGGCCCTCGGGCAGGACCTCGGCCGCGCCGACGCGCTCGTGATGTGCGCCGCCGTGGCCGACTACCGCCCTGCCGAGACACACGCCCAGAAGCGCAAGCGCACGGCCGAGCGCCTCGCGCTCGAGCTGGTGCCGAACCCGGATCTCCTCGCCGAGGTCGGGGCCGCCCGCTCCGGTCAGAAGCCGGCCCTGATCGGCTTCGCCGTGGAGACGGACACGGACGAGAAGGTCATCGCCTATGCCCGGGGCAAGCTCGAGGCGAAGCGGGTCGACCTCGTGGTCGCGAACCACGCGAGCGACGCCTTCGGCCGCGACGACAACCGCGCGTTCCTCGTCGACCGGGACGGCGCGGAGCCCCTCGGCATCCTCTCGAAGCCCGCCCTGGCCGACCGGATCCTCGACCGCGTGGCCCGCCTCTGCCGCCGATGAGCGACGAAGAAGACTCCTCCAGCGAATCCGGCCCTCGCGTGCGCGAATCCGCACCTCGGCAATCCCAACCTGTCGATTCCCGAGCTGCCATGATGCGTGGAGACCCCGAGGAAGCGCCGGCCCAGCCGCTGCTCTCTCCCGCCCTCGCCAACGCCGTCGCCATCGGCGTCACGCTCACCTGCGCCGGCGTCATCGCCTACGCCTTCTCCCCCGAGCGCGCCGGCCAGCCGGCCATGCTCCTCTCCCTCGGCGCCTTCTACGCCGTCCTCGCCGCCGCCGCCCTCTACCTCCTCCACGCCAAGGGCGCCCTCGCCCGATCCTTCCGCCCCGCCTGGGGCGACATCTCCCTCGCCGCCGTCACGGCCGGCGCCCTCCACGTCGGCGCCCGCATCGCCGCCTCCGCCCTCGCCTCGGGGGCCTCCCCGCGCATCCTCTGGGTCCGCGGCATCTACGAGCAGCTCGGCGACCCCACCGTCCTCGACCACACCCTCGTCGGCCTCGCCGTCTTCACCGTCGCCGCCCTCGAAGAGATCACCTGGCGCGGCCTCGTCATGGGCTCCCTCCAGCGCGTCGCCCGCCCCTGGCGCGCCGCCACCATCACCTCCATCCTCTACGCCGCCGCCCACCTCCCGACCGTGGCCCTCCTCCGCGTACCGGGCGTCGGGTTCAACCCCCTGCTGGTGCTCGCCGCCCTCGGGTGCGGCATGGTCTGGAGCGCCCTCGTGCTCCGTACGGGGCGGCTCCTCCCCGCCGTGCTGGCGCACGCGCTCTTCTCCTGGAGCATCATCGAGCTCCCGCTCTGGCTGCAGTGACGGCGCCTCCCGCGTAGGCGTTGGGCACGCGCGTTCCTTCGCCCAGACCTCACCCCCCCGGCCCCCCTCTCCCTCGAAGCACCTTGTTCCTGCCCGATCCAATACGGCGAGGGAGAGGGGGGAGACCGTCTGCGTCTCCCCCCTCTCCCCCGTCGCGGAGGCTAGGGATGGAACCGCGACCGGCGGGGGAGAGCAGGTGTATCTCGAGTCAAGCATTTTCTGCTCCTTCGGCGAGCAACGGCGGGCTCCAGGGCCGACCGTCACGGACCATCGCGTTCAGCATCGTGAGGAGCTTGCGCATGCACGCGACGAGGGCGACCTTTACGAGCTTGCCTCGGCTCACGAGCCGCTTGTAGGTGGCGGCGATGACAGGGTTGTGGGTCGCGGCGACGACGGTGGCCATGTAGAGGACGGAGCGGACCGCTGCGCGGCCTCCCCAGCACGAGCGGCGCCCGCGCTTCGTACCGCTATCGTTGTTGAAAGGCGCAACACCGACGAGGGCTGCGATTTGCTTGCGGTCGAGCGTGCCCAGCTCGGGGACCAAGGCCATCAGGGTCCTCGACAGCACGGGGCCGACACCTTTGGGGGACTGGAGCAGGGCGTCCTTGGCGCGCCACGCCGAGTTCTTCTTGATGCGCGTGTCGATGTCGCGGTCGGTCTCGTCGATCTCCTTCGAGAGGAGCTTGATGACCTTCTCGATGCTCGGTCGGACGATCTTCGGCGCGAGGTCGCGGCGGGCCATCTCCGTCGCCCGCATGTCGACGAGCTGCCGCCGGCGGCTGACCAGCGCCTCGAGGCCGCGCGTTTCCTCGTCCGGGATCTCGCGAGGCTCCGGTCGGTTCGCCTCGGCGAAAGCCGCGAGCATCTGTGCGTCAATCTTGTCGGTCTTGGCCAGCTTGCCGCGGGACTTCGCGAAGTCGCGAATCTGCCGCGCGTTGACCACAGCGACCGGGAGCTTTGCTTCGACCAGCGCCACCACCAGCGGCCTCTCGTAGCCCCCGGTCGGCTCGAGGACCACGAGGACAGCCTGCCCGCGCAGCATCTCCACGATGGCCAGGTGCCCCTGCGCGTCGTTGCTAACGCGGAGCTGCTTGTTCGTAGGACGGGTTGCAACGTCCAGGTTCTTGCTCGACACGTCGATGCCGACGAATACGTTCGGTTCCACGGCAAATTCTCCAAGCGGCGAATGACAAACGGCTCCCAGCGCGGCCCAACCTTGTGTTGCGAGCTCGCTGACGCGGGCAGGTGTACGGGCTCCTCCGGGAACCTAGGATGCGGCGGTCACGCTCTCCCACGGCCTTCACGACCCAGGGGGGACCGACCTGCCGCACCTAGTTCTCCACCCCCTGCATGGAGCACGTTCTCCACAAGTTCACAAGTTACCAGTCTCCCCCCGGCCCCCCTCGGGCCCTGCGGGCCCCTACGACGACGGGATGAACCTTCGGTTCCCAGAGCCCGAGGGATATACAAGGGGGGCCGGGGGGGTGAGGTCTGCGGGAAGAAGAGAGCGGCCATAGGCTGAGGCTCATGCGGCCCCTCCCGCCGGCCCCTGTCGATTTCTGAGCCGCGCCCCGGGGCTCGCGCGACCATCCCTTCGACCTCCCGGTGTCCCTCCCCCACCCCGTCCCTCCGCCCCTCCCCCCACGGCCGCGCCTCGCGCCCGTCCATCGCCTGCCCCTGCGCGGCGCGGACGACGCCGTCATCGCCCGGGCGCTCGCCGCCGGGGACGAGGCCGCGGCCGCCGCCGCGTGGGACCGCTACGCCCCCGTCGCGCGCAGCGTCCTCCGCCGCACGCTCGGCCCCTTCGACGACGTGGAGGACGAGGTGCAGGAGGTCTTCCTCCGCTTCTTCCGCCAGGTGCCCGAGCTGCGCGACCCGCACGCCCTCCGCCCCTTCCTCATCGGCATCGCCATGCACGTCGCCGTCTCCACCCTGCGCAAGCGCCGCGTCCGCCGCTGGCTGCACCTCACCCCGACCGGCGTCCTCCCCGACGTCGCCGCGCAGGGGCTCGAAGGCGGCGACCGGGCGCGCGAGGCGCTGCGCCGGCTCTATGCCATCCTCGACCAGCTCGACGACGCCGGCCGCCTGACGTTCGTGCTGCGGCACATCGACGGGATGGAGCTGACGGAGGTGGCGGACGCGCTCGGGGTCTCGCTCGCGACGGCGAAGCGGCGGCTCGCCAAGGTGACGGGGCGCGTGCTCGCGATGGTGGAGCGCGACCCGCTCTTGCCGGAGTACGCGCGCGCGATGCTGGCGGGGCGCGCGGCGGGCGAGGAGGGCGGCGGATGATCGCGAAGAAGCCGCACGAGGCGCTCGGAGAGGAGGCGCTCGCCGCGCTGGCCGGGCTCGCGCGGCGCGAGGCGCACGGGGAGCCGCCGCCGGGCACGGCCGACCACGCCCGCGAGCGCGCCCTCGCCGCCTTCCGCGCCACGCGACGCGGCTTCACGATGGGGGGAGACCCCCCATACCCCCCGGCCCGGCCGGTGCCCACGTCCCTCGTCGCATGGCTCGCCGCCGCCGCCGTCGCCGCCCTCATCGTCGTCGTCGGTGCCCGCGCCCTCCTCCTCGAAGCGCCGCTCTCCTTCACCGTCGAGGGCGCGCCCGCCGCGGCGACGTACATCCCCGCGGGCGCGACCCTCCGCTTCAGCGACGGCAGCGTCGTCTCCTTCGCCGCGGGCGCGGGTGGCCGCGTCGCCGAGGTCGGCCCCCACGGCGCCCGCATCCGCCTCGAAGGCGGCACCGCCTCCTTCCACATCGTGCACAGGCCCGGCGCCCGCTGGTCCGTCGAGGCCGGCCCGTACGTCATCGCCGTCGTCGGCACGACGTTCGACGTCCGCTGGTCGGTCGAGGCCCAGGAGATCGAGGTGCGCCTCCACGAAGGCGCGGTCACGGTGAACGGCGTGCCCCTCCACGCCGGCCAGCGCTTCATCGGACACGCCGCCGACGGCACCGTCTCCATCCTCCCCCTGGCCGCCTCCGCGCAAGCCGAAGCCCCCGCCGCGCCCGCGCCGCCCGCTCCCGTTCCCGCTCCCGTTCCCGTTCCCGACCCCCAACCCTCCTCCCCCGCCGCGCACACATCTTCCAGCGCCGTCGCGCCGCCCGCCTCCCTCGGCTGGCCTGCCCGCGTCGCCGCCGGCGACTTCCGCGGCGTCGTCGCCGACGCGCAGGCCCACGGCGTGGACGCCGCCCTGCGCGGCGCGCCGCTCGCCGACCTCGGCGCGCTCGCCGACGCCGCCCGCTACGCCGGAGACAAGGACCTCGCCCGCCGCGCCCTCCTCGCCGAACGATTGCGCTTCCCCGCATCGACCGAGGCCCACGCCGCCGCCTTCCTCCTCGGCCGACTCGCAGACGCCGGCGTAGGCGCGCCGGGCGCGGCCGTCTCCTGGTACGACACGTACCTCGCCGAGGCACCGCACGGAGCGTTCGCCGCGGAGGCCCTCGGCCGCAAGCTCGCCGCGCTCCGCCGCGCGCACGACCCGGCCGCCCGCGCCGTCGCCGCCGAGTACCTCCAGCGCTACCCGAAGGGCCCGTACGCAGCCTCTGCCCGCGAGCTGACGGAGCCGCGCCCGCAGGCCCCGTGATGCGTTCGCTGCCGTGCGCCCTCGCGCTGCTCCTGATAGCCGCGACGCCGGCCATCGCAGCCGAGCCCCTTCGCATTGCCCTCGTGCGCCCGGCGCACCCCGACAAGATCACCCGCGAGGCCGCCACGCGCCTCCAGGCCGAGCTGCTCGCCGCCGGCTTCGCCGTCCTCCTCGTCGACCCCGAGCCCCCGGGCGAAGCCGACCCGAACGAAGCCCCCGCCACCCCCGCGCGCGCCGCCGCCACCGTCGTCCTCCTCCCCACCGCGCACGGCCCCGCCGCCGACGTCTCGATCCCCGACCGCGCCACGCACACCACCCTCGTCCAGCGCGTCGACACCAGCAACGTCGCCGAAGCCTCGCGGCCCGCCGACCTCGCCATCCGCGCCGTCGAGCCTCTTGCGCGCGCGCCTCCTCGAAGCCTCCTCCTCCCCTCCCCATCCCCCCGTTCCCGCTCCCGCTCCCGTTCCCGTTCCCGCTCCCATTCCCGCTCCCGTTCCCGTTCCCGCTCCCGCTCACGCCGCATCCGCGCACCCATCCACCACGCCCGCGCCCCCGCCCGCCGCGCCCGACGCCCCACCTCCCGCGCCCGACGCCCCACCTCCCGCGCGCCGCCCCCCCGAGCCCCGCGCGCTCCTCGAGCGCTTCACGGTCGAGCTCGGCCTCACCGCGCTCTACGGCCTCGGCGACGCCTCCGCGCGCCTCGCGACGACGCTGCGCCTCGGGTACGGCAGCCAGACGGGCGTCGCCGCGCGGATCACGGGCCTGGGCCTCACGGGCACGGACCAGGCCGTGCTCGTCGAGATCGCCTACGGCGGGGGGCGCTGGGCCACCCTCTTCGCGCCCGTCGTCGCCCTCGGCGCGGGCTTCGACCACACGCACATCGACGACACCTCGTCCCCGATGCGCCCCATGCTCATCACGGACGCATGGTCCGCCGCCGCCTCCGCCTCCCTCGGCGTCGCCGCCCGCCCCGCCGACCGCGCCGCCCTCGTCCTCGACGCCCACGCCCTCCTCATCGACCCCATGCAAGGCAGCGTCGTCTTCACGATGCCCGCCGGCGGCCACCTGCAGTACCTGCTGGGCGCATCGATCGGCATCCTCGGCGGGTTCTGATCACATCGCTTTCCTGAGCCGCGCGCACGCGCCATGGCGACTACACGCCGCGGAGGCCAAGCGATGCCCCAATCCCTGACGACGTGTCTCCTCGCCGTCGCGGCCGTCGCCGTGCTCGCGCTCGTCCCCGCCGCCTGCTCGAGCGGGGGCGTCGGCGACCCGTGCGTGCCGGACGAGGAGCAGGACGCGACCTTCCCCGGCTTCAACATCGACGAGTCGTACATCGAGTCGCGGTCCTTCCAGTGCGCGACGCGCGTCTGCCTGGTGAACCACTTCCAGGGCCGCACGAGCTGCCCGCTCGGGCAGGCGCAGGCGGACGTGAGGGCGTGCAGCGGGCTCTCCGACACGAGCTGCGGGGACGGGAAGAGCTGCGTCGTGTCGGCCACGTACGCGGTGCCGTGCACCCCGTGCGACAAGGCGACGGACCCGATGTGCCTGAACACGGGCTGCACCGGCGGGCTCACGTGCGACCCGACGCACCTCGTCTGCGCCTGCGACACGAAGGCCACCCCGTCGCTGAGCATCGGCGACATCAACTACACGTGCGCCCCCTTCGACAGCACGTGCACGCCCAGCGCCGCCACCTCGTGCGCCGGCCTGCTCACGTCGTACACGTGCCACGCGGCGGGCGCCTGCCAGAGCGAGTACGCGTCGGACGCGCAGAACGAGGGGAAGGACTGCTGCCTGCCGGGCACGGACACGCCCGTCGGGGTGCCCGTCTGCGGGCAGTGCGGCGCGAAGTCCCCGCGCTCGGCGACGAACAGCGTCTACTGCTCGTGCCGCTGCGGCGTCGCGGACGGCGACCCGCCCGAGCCGGACTTCGACTTCTGCACGTGCCCGAGCGGGTTCTCGTGCACGGAGGTGCGCGACGACCTGAAGCTGGGGAAGCACAACGAGCTGACGGGGAAGTACTGCGTGATGGACAACACGGTCTTCAAGGACTCGGACACGGCGACGTGCACGGTGAGCGGGGCGCTCGACAGCTCGTGCTCCGGGATCCAGGGGGTGGGGGGCTAGCTCCCCGTCTTGGTGGTCGTCGCCGCCGGGGCCGCGGCCGGCGTCGTCGTCTGCGCCGCGGGCTTGGCGGCGGCCTTCTTCTTCTCCTGCTTGGTCGCCGCCCCGCGCTTCGCCGCGCTGGAACGCGAGCCGATGAACGCCGTCGTCGCCGGGTAGCGCTCCGCGACCGTCGCGTCGTGGTGCTCCCCCGTCTCGTAGTCCTTCTTGAAGGTCTCGGTCTCGCCGAGCACCTTGTCCCAGGCCTGGCCTGCCATGTTGTGCGCGTACTGGTAGTACCGCAGGGCGCGCGCCTCCTCCGTCTCCCAGGCGCTCGCCGTCGTCAGGTCGGCCGCGTAGGTCGCGGGGGCGATCGCCTTCGCGCTGAAGTCGGCCACGTACGTGGTCGAGCCCGTGATCTCCGCAGCCATGGCGGCCACGTGGCTCGTCTGCTCCGACGTCGGCTTGCGCAGCCGCTTCACCTGCGCGGCGTCGAGCGGCTGGAAGTTCGCCGGGACGTCCGGCACCGTGCCCGTGGGCTTCGCCGGCACGTCGAGCGGCACCGGCATCGGGCCCTGCTTCTGCGTCACCCCCGCCTTCCCTGTGGCCATGGCCAACGGCTCCTTTCCTGGCGTGCGCGGCGAGATGGCCGCGCTGCGCCGGTAGCAGGACCATGGGTCCGGGACGGACGCTTGACAACGTCGGGAAGTTGCTCTCCTCGAAGCTCGGCGCTGAGCCACGCCCGGTCGACGCGCCCCCCGGCGCAGCCGAGCCGCCCCCCGGCGCAGCCCAGCCGCCCCCAAGCGCAGCCCAGCCGCCCCCAAACACATCCTAACCGCGCCCGGAGCGAGCCGCCGAAGGCGCGCTCGCGGAGGAAGCGGGGGCTGCTGTCCCGTAAACGGCGCCTTCGATGAGACAGGGCCTCTGTCGTGGGCTGCGGCCCCCGCTTCCTCCGCGCTTCGTCGCACGCGACGAAGCGCTCCGGGCGCGGTTAGGATGTGTTGGGGCTGAGCGTCGAAGCGCGGCTCCTCCACGTCGACGTGCCGCTCCTCCTCGTCCAAGAGCCGCTCCTCGACGTCGATGTGTCACTCCTCCTCGTCCAGGAGCCGCTCCTCCTCGTCCAGGAGCCGCTCCTCCTCGTCCAGGAGCCGCTCCTCCTCGTCCAGGAGCCGCTCCTCGTCGTCCAAGAGCCGCTCCTCCTCGTCCAAGAGACACTCCTCGACGTCGATGTGTCGCTCCTCCTCGTGCAGGAGTTGCTCCTCCTCGTCCAGGAGCCGCACATCGAGACCGACGCACCGCGTCGCGCCGCCGGGTCAGCCCTCTTCGTCGCCCTGGCCCGGCTTCTCGACGAGCAGGTCCTCCGCCTCCATCCCGAGCGCCTCCGCCAGTTGGCAGATGGTGCGGATGCTGAGGTTCGGGGGAGCGCGCTCGATGCGGCTGATGTTGTTCGCCGTGATGCCGAGGCGTGCGGCCAGCTCCTTCTGCGACAGCCCGAGCTCCTGGCGACGCTTGAGGACGCGCATGGCGATCCTGTTGAGGAGGAGGTCGGGGTCTACGGTCACTTTTTGCTTGCCCGGCTCACAAACTGAAACTAAATGTCGAGCACGTTGGCTAGGTCGGTGCGCCCGGGGGCGCGATGCGGACCCATGCCAAAGCGCCGCCCGGGAGAGTTAGCGGCTCTCCCGGACGACTTGCCGAAACCCCAAACAGACTGAGGTCCGACCATGGCCGAGGTACACCGGCGCCGTCGGCGGCGCAAAGACGACGACCGCCCGCTCCCCGTCCGCCGCCTGGAGGCGTTCATCGACGCGGCCGAGGCGTTACTGGAGGCGTGGGATCCCGTCCTGGAGCGGGGCGGGTACCCGCGCTACCTGCGGTCGTTCGACGAGTTCATCGAGGACCTGAAGCTCTGGGCCGGGTGCGTGGACGAGGCGGCGGACGTGGAGCTGCGGGACGTGGAGGCGCTCGATTTCGGGGACGCGAAGGCGGTGCGGAAGTGGCTCGCGGCGGTGGAGTGCGCCTGGCAGGATGCGGTCGCCAGCGGGGACGACGCGACGCGGGCGCCGGGGGCGCGGGTGCTCGGGAGGGCGGAGGCGCGCGCCCACGTGCTGGGGGCGCGGCAGCAGCTCCTGTGCTTGATGGAGGCGGCCCGGAAGGGGGCCCCCGTGGTGGAGGAGGCAGGGAAGGGCTGAGGGGCGCAGGGGCGGGAGGGCTGTCGAGGACGGCTGGCCCCCAGGGGGCCGCGCCGGTGGTAGGGTCAGGCGATGCTGACGCGCGTGAAGATCGAGCGGTTCAAGTGCCTGCGCGACGTGGACGTGCAGCTCGGGCCGTTCAACGTGCTGATCGGGCCGAACGACGCGGGGAAGAGCAGCTTCCTGCAGGCGATCGGCGAGCCGCAGCGCTGGCACTCGGCGGAGCAACGGCGCTTGCAGCAGGTGTTCGACGCGAAGCCTTCCATCCGCATCTGGTCAAAGACAAGCGACGCGAGGCTCTTCTTCGACGAGCGGGGAGTGCTGTGGAGGGGCATCGGGGCGCGCAAGCAGGAAGCCAATACGATGGGCGGCGTGCTCCACAACTACGCACTCGACGAGCCGTTCATGCGCATCAGCGAGCCGCTGATGCTCGAGCCGACGGCGGTCGCTCGCCCCTCTCCGCGCGGCTCTGGCGTCCTGTCCAAGCTCATCGAGACCCGCGGCCAAGGCGCAGCCGCCCACCTCGCACGCGTCGCCCTCGGCAACCGCAAGCTCTACGACGCCATCGAGAAGGGCATGCAGGACGTCACAGGAGGCCGCATCGAGGAGGTCGTCGTCGGCGAAGACACCGGACAGGGCTATCCCCTCTCGTTCCGCATGTACGACGGCACCGTCATCCAGGCCAGCGAGCTGTCCCAGGGCCTCCTCGTCTTCTTCGCCTTCCTCTGCATCGTCCACCGCGACGACGCCCCCGCCGTCCTCCTGATCGAGGAGCCCGAGAACGGCGTCCACCCCCTCCGACTCTACGAGATCGTCCGCATGCTCCGCAGCCTCACGGAGCGGGGCGTGCAGATCATCATGACCACGCACTCCCCCGACCTCCTCAGCTCCTGCGAGCCGGAGGAGGTGCTCGTCTTCCGCCGACCCAACCGCGACTCCGGCACGGAGGTCAAACCCCTCCCGCAGGACTTCAAGCGCCGCGCGATGGGCGACACGCTGGGCCAGGTGTGGGCGTCCACCGGCGAGGAGGGGCTGCTCGACATGCTCCCGAAGAATCGAGCCAGGCGCCGCGGCGGAGGAGTGAGCAGGCGCCGTGCACATCATCCTGCTCGGCGAGGGCGAGCGCGACGTCGGGAGGAACCATCCCGGCGTCAAACGCGGGCGGCCGTGTGACTTCGAGGGGGATCTGCCGCGGCTCGTGCGCCGGCTCTCGGAGGTGTCCTCGGGGCGTTCCCACTTCGGGTACGACGCCCGGACGCTGCGGGAGATCGCCGATCGCACGCAACGCATGGGCCCGCCGACGCGCATCGGCGGCAAGTCGAAGGAGCTTCGCAACGCCGTCCTCGCGGCGATCCAGACGCACGACGTCGTGATCGCCCTCATCGACGCGCGCCTCGACGAGCTGCCCCGGCTCCAGCGCGACGTGCAAGACATCCTCGCCCAGTGCCGCGAGCGCTCGGCTGAGGCGCGCGTGGCGATCGGGCTCGCGGTGCACGAGATCGAGATCTGGCTCCTGGCCGATCCCGAGGCGCGGAAGGCCGCCTTCGGCGAAGCCGTGGGCGAGCAGCCCGTCCCCGAAGACCTCGAAGGCGTCCGCGATCCGAAGGCCCTGTGGCGCGCGATCTCCGGGCAGGTGCCGCCGCCCGAGGGCGTCGAGGGCGCGCTGCACGAGGACCGCCAGCGCGTGGCGGGCTGGGCGACGCTGAGGCCGGAACGTCGTCGCCCACGCGTGCCCGCAGGGGTTCAAGCCCTTCGCGCGCGACGTCGTGACGGCGCTGCCGTGGTCGCGGGCGTAGCGCCTCGGCAGCCCCGCCGTTGACACGACGGCCGCGCCTCCTAGGCTCCACCCCATGTCCAAGCCCCGCCGCAGCGCGCGCCGCCCACCCCGCCCGCCGGCGAAGCGCCCCGCGTTCGACAACGGCCTCGGGCGCTTCGCGGGGACGTGGAGCGAGCAGGACCTGGCCGAGTTCGAGGAGGCGACGCGGTGCTTCGAGGTGGTCAATCGGGAGCACTGGTGCGAGGGCGCTCGCCCCCGTCCACGCGCGCCGCACCGGTGATACCTTCCCCTCGTGCTCACACGCGCCAGGATCGACCACTTCAAATCCCTCCACGCCGTCGACGTCAAGCTGGGCCCCTTCAACGCCCTCGTCGGCCCCAACGACTCGGGCAAGACGGCCTTCCTCGAAGCGCTGGTGGACCCGCAACGGGCGGCGTTCGGGGAGCGCGCCGCGATGGCGCGGATGGGGGGGCTGAAGCCGCAAATCCGGCTGAACGCGAGGAAGAGCGACGTGTGGATGACGGCCGCGGCGACGGGGCTGATGCTCGGGACGGGGCCGAACGGGCACTTCGCGGGGGAGGTGCAGGCCTCGGAGTGGTGGCAGCGGCTCCGGGACCAGGCGTTCATGCGCATCGCGGGCCCGCTCGCGCTCGACGCGGCGGCGGTCGCCGGGCCCTCGCCGCCGGGCGCCGGGGTCATCGCCAGGCTCGTGGAGACGCGCGGGCGAGGCGCCGCCGCCCACCTCGCGCGCACGGCCCTCGGGGACCGGGCGCGGTACGAGGCCATCCAGCGGGGGATGCAGGAGATGAGCGGCGGGCGGGTGCGCGAGGTGGTGCTCGGGGAGCCGGCCGCGGAGGGCTACACGCTCGCGTTCCGGATGCACGACAACACCCTGCTCCCGGCGCACGAGATCGCGGAGGGCCTCCTCGTCTTCTTCGCCTGGCTCTGCATCGTCCACCGCGACGACTCGCCCGCCGTGCTCCTCGTCGAGCACCCCGAGAACGGCGTCCACCCGCAGCGCGTCCACCAGGTCGTGGGCCTGCTGCGCGGCCTCGCGGACCAGGGCGTGCAGGTCGTGCTGACGACGTGCTCCCCCAACGTGCTGGACGCTTGCCGGGCGGAGGAGGTGCTCGTCTTCCGCCGCCCGGACATCCGGTCCGGCACCGAGATCCATCGGCTGGGTGCCGACTTCGCGCGCCGCGCGAACGGGGCTACGCTCGGGCAGATCTGGGTGGCCGAAGGGGAGGACGGGCTCTTGGACCTGTCGCACCCGACGGATCCGCGCGGCCGCGCGAGGGGGTGAACCATGTGCTGCTTCTCAGGACGTGTTCAGGAGGTCTCCGGTACCCGCATCTTCGCGCGGAGCCCCGGCAAGGACCTGCAAATCCTCGCCTACTCCATGAGCGTGTCCGCCGACGCGGACCTCGCCATGATCCTCCCGCTCCCGGTCCCCCCGTCGCCGCCGGAGGATGCCGTGCGCTTCATCGACCTCTCCGGCTACCCGACGCTCTTCGACGACCTGGAGAAGGCCTTCCCGCAGTCGCGGGCGGTCCCGCAGTCCAAGGCAGCTTCGAAGGGGGCCGCCGCGAAGAGCCTCGTGGTGCACGAGGTCGGGGACTTCGAGGCCTCGTTCATCCCGCGCCTCGCCGACTTCGAGCGCCTCGACCCGCGCTTCCAGCTCCCGAAGCAGGTGTGGGACAAGCTCCCCGACTACAAGGACTACGGCTTCGCCGTGTTCAAGCTCCGCGGCGGCGAGGCCGGGCGCTCGAAGGCGAAGACGATCCACCCGATGGCGTTCGAGTTTCCCATCCGGAGAGAGTCCAAGAATCTTCCGCAAGCCACCGCGCCTCTTCTTCCCGACGGTACACGTTCACGACGGCGAGGTGCACCGGACGGCGGCCTTCGATCACGTGCTCTACTTCCAGGGCAACGCCCTCGGGCACGAGGCCTCGGGAGCTCCCCGTGGCCAAGGTCGTCGACGTGGCGCGGGCCGCGGGGGTGATCCACGCGGGCGAGCGCCTCTACCAGATGCGGCTCGACGGGCGGCGGAGGAACGAGGACACGTACGTGAAGCTGGCGTGGGCGTAGAGCGCGCCGCCCTCACCCGCCAACGCTGTCGTCCCCCGGCGGGGCCTGGTCGCTCGCCCCGGGCTGCGCGGCCTTCGCGTGCTCCGGCAGGGGCGGCAGCTCCGACAGGTCGTAACCGGGCGCGACCCAGTAGATCTCGGGCACGGGGCGGTAGCTCGAGTGGTGGTGGCGAATCTCTTCGCGCCCGTCGTTGTACTTCACCTTCACCCAGCTCATGACCTCGAAGCCCTGGATGCCCTTCTGGTGCAGGACGCGGGAGCCTGCCTTGAGGTTCGCCTTCACGTCCACCCGCCGCTCGAAGTCCTCCGTGTCCTCGACGGCGGTCCAGTGCTGCACCTTGGCGTTCGGCTCCCCGCCGAGGATCTCGACGCGCACGGCCGTGGGGCGCGGGAGCCATGCGTGGAAGAGGATGGGGAACGTGTAGGGGTTACGGACCTTGAGGTCGGTGCGCGGGTAGTGGACCGTGGCGTCGAGGCCCATGGCCGCATAGTGCGAGGGGCGCGAGTGGGAGTGGCGCTCCAGGATGTCGAGGTTGCCGAAGAGGGCGGCGTCGAAGACGGTGGTGGACGCCTGGCAGGTGCCGCCGCCGTAGCCCATCTTCATCTCGTCGCCCAGGATCTCGGGCGCCTGGACGAAGCCGTTCTCTCGCGTGCGGGGGCCAACCTTGTCGTTGAAGGAGAGGGCCTGCCCGGGGGCGAGGACGAGACCGTCGATGTGGGAGACGGCGTTCTTGATGTTCAGGGCGCGGTTCGCGCCGATGCCGTAGAGGTCGAACGTCGTCTCGTAGGCGCTCAGCACCTTCTCGATGTCCACGTGCGTGAGCTGGTCGGCGGTGACCTTGGCGGGGACGCGGCGCGTGAGGAGGGGGACGAGCTCGCGGTCCTCGTGGCTGCCCTCTTTGAGGGCGGAGAGGGTGGCCTCGACGTCGAGGGCGCGGCCCGGCTCGTCCTGGATGCGCTCGTGCTTGTCGAGGTCGATGCGGGCGTCCACCGGGGCCTTCACCACGGCGGAGGCGTAGGTCGCCAGCAGCGCGCGGGCCTTCGCCTCGTCCACGCGCCACGCGGCCGGCACCCCAATCTCCCCGCGCTCGGCCCGCTGCGCCTCGCGCCACTGCTCCCACCACAATCCCTCGTGCCCGATGCGCGACGCCAGCGCCATCGTGGCCTGCGTGTCGAGCTCGATGCCCGCCGCCTCGAACGTGGCCTCGAAGTCCTGGTCCTCGAAGTGGAAGCGCACGGTGCGGTGGGCGGCGGCCTCGCGGCGGCCGTCGAGCCAGTCGGCGAAGGCGTGCTCGTCGTCGGGGACGCGGCGGTCGTCGATGACGACGCCGCGGGCCACCGGGCCGCGGGGGCGGAGGCGGTGCAGGGCGACGCCACCCACCGCGGTGACGAGGGTCATCAGGCCGAGGACGGCGGTGAAGGTGGAGAGGCGCACCGAGTGGGGGGCCATGGTACCGGAGGGGGTACGCCTGCCGGAACTTTCGTATTCTCCGGTACCGGCGCCGCGCCTCCACCGGGCGTGGCGCCCCCCTCACCAGGCGTTTAGTATCCGGGAGCCCATGGTCCCCAGCTTCAACACCGCAGGCCCGTGCATCCCCGGCGAGCACTACATGCTCCCGCCCGAGCGCCGGCTCGGGCGGGTGATGAAGCTCATCGAGGAGGGGAAGTACTTCACGCTGTATGCCGGAAGGCAGACCGGGAAGACCACGTCGGCCCTCTGGCTCGTCGACCACTACAACGCAGGCGGCAAATACCTCGCGGCGTGGGTCGACGTCGAGACCGCACGGGAGGAGCCGGATCCCTTGCCCGCGTTCCGGACGCTGCTCGGCCGCCTCGACTACGCGCTCAGGCGCGACCTGCCTAGCCTCGCCCTCCCGGCGGACCGTGAGCATTTGCTCGAGGACCCGAAGACCGCCGTCATCCGGTACTTGCAGGACGTGGCTGCCCGCGCCGAGCTGCCCTTGGTCCTCTTCATCGACGAGGCGGACGGCCTCGTGGGTGAGACCATGGTCTCCTTCCTCACGCAGGTCCGCGAGGGCTACATCGCGCGGAGCAGGACGCCCTTCCCCCATAGCATCGTGCTCATCGGGCTTCGCAGCGTGCGCGACTACGTGCTCACCGCGAAGGACCGCGGGCCGCTGACCTGGCTGGGAACGATGTCCCCCTTCAACATCGGCGCCGAGGGAACATCGCTCGTCCCCTTCACCCGCGAAGAGGTCGATGAGCTGCTCGCACAACACACGGCCGTGACGGGGCAGCGCTTCGAGCCCGAGGCAGTGGCGCGGGTGTACGAGCTGGCGCAAGGGCAGCCTTGGCTGGTCAACGCCCTCGCGGACCAGGTCGTCAACAACGACGTCGAGGACCGGAGCGTCGCTGTGACGCCCGCGCACATCGAGGCCGCGAAGGAGACAATCATCCTCCAAAGGCGCACCCACATCGACTCGCTGGTTTACAAGCTGCGCGAGCCGCGGGTCCGCAAGGTCATCGACCCCATGCTCGCCGGCTCGGAGGCCGAAGCCGACGTGCTCGACGACGACTTCGCCTACGTGCTCGGGCTCGGCCTGATCCGGGCGCGCGGAGGGCGTTACGAGATCGCCAACCCCATCTACAAGGAAGTGATCCCCCGCGCCCTCACGTACGTCCGGCAGATGCAGATTTGGGAGGAGCCCGCCGAGTACGTGCGCAAGGACGGGGAGCTGGACATGGCCAAGCTGATGGCGGCCTGGCAGGTGTTCTGGAGGGAGAACGGGCACCTGGCGGCGGAAGGGTTCTCGTACCGGGAGTCGGGCCCCCACCTGATGCTGATGGCCTTCCTCCAGAGGATCGTGAACGGCGGGGGGAAGATCGATCGCGAGTACGGGCTGGGGCGCGGGGCGATGGATCTGGTGATCCACTGGCAGGGGAAGCGGCACGCCGTCGAGGTGAAGCTGCGGCGCGATACGCAGACGCAGAAGCGCGCGCTGGAGCAGGTGGCGCGCTACCTCGACGAGATCGGGCTCGACGAGGGGTGGCTGGTGATGTTCGACCTCCGGGCCAAGCGCTCGTGGAAGGCCCGGCTCACCCGGAAGGTGATGAAGGCGGGCGGCAAGCGCATCCACATGGTCGGCTGCTAGAAGCGCCGCTCCTCGCCGCCGACCTGGCCGACTCCTCGCCATCCGTTTAGTATCCCGGGGCCATGCCCCTCCCCCCCTGGAGCACCCCCACCGGCCTCGACGGCGTCGTCTCCGGCTGGCTCGCCTCGGGCTACGTGCGGCCTTGCCTGCCGGCGGATCGCACCCTCCCGCCGCGGCCGGCCGGGCTCGCGCCGTTGCCCGAGTCGCTCGCGCCGGCCCTCGCGGCGGCGCTGCGGGCGCGCGGCGATCGAGCCGCTCTACGAGCACCAGGCGCAGGGCGTACGAGGCCGCGCGCGAGGGGAAGCACGTCGTGGTCGCCACGCCGACCGCGAGCGGGAAGAGCCTGTGCTTCCACCTGCCGGTGCTCGAGCGCGCTGGCGCCGCGAGCCGGACGCGAGCGCGCTCTACCTGTACCCGACGAAGGCGCTGGCGCGGGACCAGGAGGCGGGCTGCGCAAGCTCATCGCCGAGGCGGGGCTCGCCATCCCGGCGGTGGTCTACGACGGGGACACGCCGGGCGACGCGCGGCGGGCGGCGCGGGAGCGGAGCCCGATCGTGATGACGAACCCCGACATGATCCACGCCGGGCATCCTGCCGCACCACGCCCACTGGGCGCGCACGTTCCAGAAGCTCCGGTACGTGATCCTCGACGAGCTGCACACCTACCGCGGCGTCTTCGGATCGCACGTCGCCCACGTGATCGCGCGCCTGCGCCGCGCGGCCCGCTTCCACGGGTCGGAGCCGGTCTTCCTCTGCGCCACCGCGACGATCGGCAACCCGCGCGAGCACGCCGCGCGCCTGCTCGGGCGTGGGCGAGGACGCGGTCGAGCTGGTGGGCGAGTCGGGCGCGCCGACCGGGGAGCGGCGGCTGTTCCTCTACAACCCGCCGGTGGTCAACGCCGAGCTGGGCATCCGCGCCAGCACGTGGAAGAGCGCGGTCCACCTGGCCGCCGAATCTGGTGCGGGCGCGGGTGCCGACCATCGTGTTCGGGCAGTCGCGCAACGGCGTGGAGGTGATGCTCAAGTACCTGCGCGACAAGCTCGCCTCCGACGCGACGATCGACCCGGACTGCATCATGGCGTACCGCGGCGGCTACCTGCCGGAGACGCGGCGGCGCGTGGAGCAGGGCCTGCGCGACGGGGAGATCCTCTGCGTGGTGGCGACCAACGCGCTGGAGCTGGGGATCGACATCGGCGAGCTGGACGCGGTGATCTGCGCCGGGTACCCCGGCTCCGTCGCGGGGACTTGGCAGCGCTTCGGGCGGGCGGGGCGGCGCGGGGAGTCGAGCATCGCGGTGCTTGGTGGCCGCGAGCGCGGCCGTCGACCAGTACATCGCGCGGACGCCGGAGACGCTGTTCGACGAGCGACGTGGAGGCGGCGCGCATCGACCCGCACGAACACGGAGATCCTCATCCAGCACCTCAAGTGCGCGGCCTTCGAGCTGCCCTTCCTCATGGGGGAGCGCTACGCCGCGCTGCCGGCGGCGGACACCGGCGAGCGCGCTGCGCTTCCTCGCCGAGCCACGGCGTGGTGCACGAGTCCAAGGACCGCTTCCACTGGGCGGCCGACGCGTACCCCGCCAACCACGTGAGCCTGCGCAGCGTGGGCTGGGACAACTTCGTGCATCATCGACCGCGCCACGGGCCGCGCGCTCGCCGAGCTCGACTGGCGGGCGACGCCCACGATGCTCCACGAGCAGGCCATCTACCAGCACGACGGCGAGCAGTACCAGGTGGAGCGGCTCGACTGGGAGAACCACAAGGCCTTCGTGACCAAGGTGGTGCCCGACTACTTCACCGACGGCGCTCTCGAACCGGAAGGTGAGCGTGATCGAGGAGGAGGCGCGCGGCGAAGCTCGGGCGGGCGATGAGCGCGTGGGGCGAGGTGAGCGTCGTGGAGAAGGTGGTGGGGTACAAGAAGATCAAGTTCCACACGCACGAGAACGCCGGCTACGGCGACGTGCGCCTGCCCGACACGCAGATGCACACGACGAGCTTCTGGCTCGACGGTGCCGGAGGCGCTCTGCGAGGAGGTCGGGATGGGGCGCGCCGCGGCAATCGAGGGGCTGCGGGGGATCGCGGTCGCGTTCGAGGCGGTGAGCGCCCTCGGGCTGATGTGCGACCCGCGGGACCTGGGGCAGACGCTCGGCGACGACGGGGAGGAGAGCGGGGCGCCGGCGGGCGGGGGGCGCGTGCCGAAGCAGGGGTTCGACCCGACGCTGTTCCTGTTCGACAACGTGCCGGGGGGCGTCGGGCTGGCCGAGCGGATCCACGAGCGCGCGGCGGAGCTGTTCACGAGCGCGCGGGCGCTGGTCCGCGGGTGCGTGTGCCCAGACGGGTGCCCGGCGTGCGTGGGGGCGACGGAGGCGGAGGGCGGGCTGCGCAAGCGGGCGGCGCTCGCGCTGTTCGCGAGGATCCTCGAGGAGGCCTGAGCGGGGCGGCGTGGTGCACGACCGGCAATCTTGCGACAGCGGGGTAGTCTCTGCGACCGGGTGTGGGGTTGCCCCCGACAGCGCTTTGCGGGGCGCGAGGTCTGGAGCCGCCGCGTGCGGGGCGCGACCATGCGGAGCATGCAACAAGTGAAGGAGTCTTCGAGCAACCCCGCGCTCCGCGGGCAGTTTGGGATTCACGTCCTCGGCATGTCCCCAACCGAGCTGGACGCGTTGCCCTACGGCGTCATCAAGCTCGACCGCAAGGGCGTCGTCCTGACGTTCAACGCGCACGAGGAGCGGGCGAGTCACCTCCCGCGCGTGGAGGTGCTCGGCAAGCGCTTCTTCCACGACGTCGCGCCGTGCGCGCGCGTCCGCGAGTTCCACGGCCGCTTCCTGGAGGGCGTGGCCCAGCGCATGGTGGACCAGACGTTCGGGTTCGTGTTCCCGTTCCCCCACGGGGACCGGCACGTCCTCGTGACGCTGTTCTACCAGGCCGCGGACGAGTCCATCTGGGTCATCATCCGCGACACCTGCGCCCCCGCCGCGGGCTGAGGGCGCGTTCACGCACGCGGGTGGGCGCGCTTGTAGGCGGCCCTCACGGCCTCGTCGGCGAGGTGCGTGTACACCTCGGTCGTCGAGATGTCCGCGTGGCCGAGCAGCGCCTGCACGCTGCGCAGGTCCGCGCCGCCCTCGAGGAGGTGCGTGGCGAAGGAGTGGCGGAGCTTGTGCGGGGAGTGGGGCTTGGTGATGCCGACGCCGCGCGCGTAGGCGCCGAGCATCTTCCACACGGCCTGGCGGGTGAGCGCGCCGCCCCGGGGGGAGAGGAAGAGGGTCTGGGAGGCGGCGGCGCGCGGGTGCTCGCCGCGGACGCGGAGGTAGGCGTCGAGCGCTTCGAGGGCGGGCTCGCCGAGCGGGACGAGGCGGCGCTTCTGGCCCTTGCCGAAGGCCGAGACCAGGCCCTTCTTCCGGTCGACGTCGGCGAGCTTGAGCCCGCAGACCTCGCTGACGCGCAGGCCCGCGGCGTAGAGGACGTGGAGGATGGCGCGGTCGCGCAGGCCCCGGAAGCCCTCGCGCTCGGGGGCCTCGAGGATGCGCGCGATCTCGTCGAAGACGAGGACCTTGGGGAGGCGGCGGGAGACCTTCGGGCGGTCGACGAGGGCGCACGGGTCGGCTTCGATGGCGCGTTCGCGGAGGAGGAAGCGGGTGAAGCCGCGGACGGCGGAGAGGTGGCGGGCGGCGGACTGCGGGCGCCGAGGCCCTGGCGGCCGAGGGCCACGAGGTAGGTGGAGACGAGGGCGCCGTCGATGCCCGCCGGGGCGGTGACGCCCTGCTCCTCGGCGTGGGCGCAGAGCTTGGCGAGGTCGGAGGCGTAGGCCTCGACGCTCTTCGAGGCGAGCGCGCGCTCGACGCGGAGGTGGTCCAGGTAGGCGTCGACCCAGGCGTGGAGGTCCATGAGGCAAAGGTAGGCCCAGGCGCCCGGGTCGGCCAAGCGGGCGGCAGGCGCCCTGGGCGGTGGACGCGCTTCGGAAGATCTCGCCGCTGGCGATGGATTGGGTAAGAAGATGGGGTGGAGCCGTTCGAGATCGTCGAGCCGCGCGGGGCGGAGTCACCCGTGGTGGTCGAGGTGCCGCACGCCGGCCTGTGGATCGACCCGGAGGCGCTGGTCTACACGCTGGCGCCGGCGCGCAGCATCGCGCGCGACGCGGACCTCTACGTGGACGAGCTGAGCGCCGACGTGCCCGACGAGGGCGGCGACGTTGCTCGTGGCGAAGGTGAGCCGCTTCGTGGTCGATCTGAACCGCGGCGAGGCCGACGTCGACGGCGAGGCCGTCGAGGGCGGAGGGCGCACGCCGGCCCCGCGCGGCCTCGGTGTGGCGGCTCACCACGGACGGCGACCCGATGCTCGCCGCGCCGCTGCCGCGCCGCGAGCTGGAGCGCCGCCTCGACGCCGTCTACCGGCCCTACCACCGCGCCTTGGCGTCCCTCCTCCAGCGCAAGCTCGCCCACTTCGGCCACGCCATCCTGCTCTGCGCCCACTCGATGCCGGGGCAGCCCCGCCCGGCGCCGCGCCCCGGGGCGCGGCAGTCAGCCCCGCCGTTCGTGCCCAGGGCAGACCTCGTGCCAGGGACGCGGGGGCGGACCAGCGCGGCGGGGGTGGTCATCGACACGGTGGAGGCCCACGGAAAAGCCTTTGGTTTCAGCGTCAGGCACGACGATCCCTACCGCGGGGGGTTCTCGACCGGCTTCTACGGGCGGCCGGCGCAGGGTGTGCATGCAGTCCAGATCGAGATGGCGCGCAGGCTGTACATGGATGAGGGCTCACTGCGAATCGGATGCCCAGGGCTTCCGAGCTGTGAGAGAATTCGTCCGAACCCTTGCCGCGCGCCTCGCACTCGCAGAACCCGACGCGCCCGTCCGGAGGCTCCGGCGCGAGCCTGACCAGCCTCCGCTGACGACGCGGGCCAGGCCCGGAACGAGCGGCCCGCTCCGCGTCGTGACGTCGGGCCCTTCGGCCGCCGAAGCCACGCCCAGGCGCCAGCGCCGAGCCCCCGCAACCTCCGCGGCCCGAACCGCGGGCGCGCGGGAGAGGGCGGGGAGCGACCCGCCGCCCATCTCGGGGACGGTCGGCGTGCGGGCCACCGGCGCGAGCGCCCCGAGCCCGGCGCCCGCCGAGACGACGCCGACCCCCGCGGCCGAGGCGACACCGCCCCCGCCTCCGGTGACGCCCGTCGAGGCAGAGGCGGCCACAATGGGTCGGAGACGCCCCGAACCCCCCGCCGCCAGGCGCTCACGATGGGCGGGAGACCCCCCAAACCCTGCGCCGCAGGCGCCGCCCGTCGAGGCAGAAGCGCCGCCCGCCGAGGAGACGCCCGTCTCCCTTCCGCCGCGCGCCATCCGCCTCCGCGCGATCCGGTCTTCGAGGTCCCGTCGTCCCCCGGCATCGAGCCCCCGCCCGCCGAGCGGACGCCGCACCGGCCGCTCCTCGCTTCCGAGGCGCTGATGGAGGATCTGGCGCCCGTCGAGCCCGCGCGCGACGCGGCGCGCATCTGGTGCGCCTGCATGGGCGTCGCCTTCCTGCTCTTCGGCGCGCTGCCCCTGCTCGGCTGGGTCCCGGGCAGGGCGGCCATCCCGTGGTTCCTGACGGGCGTCATCGCGCTCGTGGCCAGCATCACGCGCGTCACGTACCGGCAGCGCGCCGTCGCCATGGTCGTGCTCGGGCTGCTCTCCGGCATGGTCGCGCTCCACGGCGCGGGGCACACGCTGCTCCACGCCGACGGCGGCGCCGCCTGGGCGCTCACCCGCCTCATCGCCGCCGTCGTGCTCCCCGCGGCCGCGCTCTTCCGCGCGCGGTACCGCGCCTACACGGGTGCCCGCATCTTCCTCGGCGCCGCGGTCGCGCTGAGCCTGCCCTTCGCCGCGCACGCGTCGGCGAGCCTCCACGGCGCCGACGCCCTCGCGACGGGCAGCGCGGTCGTGGTGCTCATCGTGCTCGCGGGCAGCCTCGTCGGGTTCATGGGGGCCGAGACCACCGGCGCCGGGGCCTACGTGGCAGGCGCCACGGTCGTCACCCTCGCCATCGACCTCGCCCTCCACGGCCTCGGACACGGCTCCTGGCTCGCCGCGGGCTCCGGCGCCGTGGCGTTCGGCGGGGCCTCCGGCCTCGCGGCGCTCGGCCTCTTCCAGATCCTCGCCTGGCGCTTCGCCGCCGACGCCCGCCGCATCGACCTGCACTCCCGGCGCGAGTCGAGGCCGCCCGGCAGCGAGCGCGACCCGGCCTCGGAGTGGTCGACGCGCGACTGACGCGGCACCCTCCGAGGGGACCTCGTGGCAGACGCCTCCTCCCACCACGGCCCGGCGCACGCCCACGGCGGGCACTTCGCCGCCGGCACCCTGCTGGCCTTCGCCTCCGCGCTCCTGTTCGGCGTCACCACCCCCGCGATCCAGCGCCTCGAGCGCGGCCTCGGCCCCTTCACGACTGCCGCCCTCCTCTACGCCGGCGTCGCCGCCTTCGCCGCCCCCTGCGGCCGCGATGCGCCGCGGCCACGACGCCCCCCTCCGCCGCCGCCACGTGCCCCGCCTCGTCGCGGTCGCCCTCACCGGCGCGGTCCTCGCCCCGGTCGCGCTCGCATGGGGTCTAGCGCGCGCGCAGGGCGTCGCCGCGTCGCTGCTCGTCAACCTGGAGGCCGTCTTCACCATCGTCCTCGGCGCGCTGGTGCACCGCGAGCACGTCGGGCGCCGCGTCGCCGCCGCCGCGCTCCTGATGACGGCGGGCGGCGCGCTCGTCGTGCTCGGCTCGGGGCACGGCCGGGCGGCGTCGAGGTCGTGGGCCTCGTGGCCGTGGCGTTCGCGACGCTCGGGTGGGCGGCGGACAACACCCTCTCGCGCCCGCTCGCCGACCTCGACCCTGCGGCCGTCGTGGCGGGCAAGGGCGCGCTCGGGGCCGCGCTCTCGTTCGCGGTCTCCCGCGCGGCGGGGGAGCCGGCGCCGGGCTCGGCCTTCGCGGTGGCGGGGCTGCTCGCCGTGGGGGCGCTGGGGTACGGGCTGAGCCTGCGGCTCTACCTCCTGGCGCAGCGGCGGCTCGGGGCCGGGCGCACGGCGTCGGTGTACGCCGTCGCGCCGTTCGCGGGCGCGGCGGCGGCGCGGCTCGCGGGCGAGCCGCTTCGGGGGCCCGCTCGTCGCGGCCGGGGGCGCGCTCCTGGCGGCCGGCGTCGTGCTGCACCTGACGGAGCACCACGAGCACGCGCACGCGCACGCGGCGCTGGAGCACGAGCACGCGCACCGGCACGACGACGGGCACCACGAGCACGCGCACGACCCGATGCCGGAGGGGGAGCACAGCCACGCGCACCGGCACGACGCCGTCCACCACGCGCACCCCCACGCGCCCGACCTGCACCACCGCCACGAGCACGGCGCCGGCTGAGGGGCGGCGCCCCGCTGCTCAGCCGCGGTCGGACGCCCGGTGGCCGCCCCACTTCTTGACGATCTCGTCGTCGGCGAGGTCGGCCGTCAGCATCACGTACTGGACCGAGGCCTTCAGCTCCTCCTTCTGGCAGGCCGAGCCGACGATCGAGTGCCGGAACTCGATCTCCCCGCCCCGGGTCACCCCGAAGGCGCCGAAGCGGGCCTCGCAGTTCCGCTCGAGGAGGTGGCGCATCAGCTCCGCGCTCACGTCGGCGCCCACGACGACGGGGGCCCGCGCGACGATGATCGCCTCGGCGTCGCCCAGGGGCGAGACCGAGACCTCGACCAGCGCCGAGCCGAAGCGCACCCGGTAGCCCGCAGCGAAGCCCTCCGCCGGGCTCACCGACTCCCCGAAGAGCTCCTGGAGCCAGGCCCCCACGCGCCCGTCGACTTCCTGCACCGTTCGGTTTTGCGACGTCATGCCGGGACCGGTCGTATCAACGGCAGCCCCCGCCCGCAACGGGCCCAGCGGGATCGTCGCGGCACCCCGCGGCTCCAGCCCCAGGCGGCGAAGCGCGAGGCGGAGCTGCTCGTGTAGTCAGCGCGGCGCGTCCTCGCCTATCCTCTCGGCATGTTGCGTTCCTTGCGCGCCTTGGCTGCGGTGCTCTTCGCCACCTCGATGGTGGTCGTCGCCTCGTGCGGCTTCCCCACGTTCGGCGGATTCGGCGAGGGAGGCGGGGGCGGCTCGGGCGGCGCGGCCAGCACGTCCAGCAAGGCCAGCGCGTCGAGCTCCTCCAGCGCGACGGGCACGGGCGGCGGGGCGAAGGGCTGCTCTAGCAACGCCGATTGCGCGAACGAGTCGTACAAGCTCTGCGACACCAAGACGGGGATGTGCGTCGAGTGCTTGCAGCCCTCGGATTGCCCCACGGGGACGTACTGCGCGGCGACCGAGCACTGCGACACCGGCTGCGCGACCGACGCCGACTGCGCGACCGGGGACGCCGGGGCGACAGAGACGTGCGACCCGACCACGCACACCTGCAAGGGCTGCAAGCAGGACACGGACTGCCAGCCCGGCACCGTCTGCCAGACGTCGACCTCCGAGTGCGTCCCCGGGTGCACGCCGGACCACGCCTGCGCCACGGGCCGCACCTGTTGCAGCATGCAGTGCGTCGACCTCCAGGCAGACGCGAACCACTGCGGAGGGTGCGCGACGCCCTGCGCGCCCCCCAACGCGACCGGCAAGTGCGTCGACGGCGCGTGCGCGATCGACATGTGCCAGCCTGGCTATCAAGACTGCAACGCCATGCCCGCCGACGGCTGCGAGTCGACCTCCGCGACGGACCCGATGAACTGCGGCGCGTGCGGCAAGGCGTGCGCGCCCGCGGCGAACGCCACGCCCGCGTGCGCGGGGGGGACGTGCGGCCTCGGCGCGTGCATGCCGAACTTCGCCAACTGCGACGGCAACGCGGCCAACGGCTGCGAGACCAACACGCTCACGAGCCCCGGCAACTGCGGCGGCTGCGGCAACGCGTGCATGCTGCCGAACGCGGTCAACGGCTGCTCTGCCGGCGTCTGCACGATCGCGAGCTGTAACACCGGCTTCCAGGACTGCGACATGGCCGCGGCGAACGGGTGCGAGGTGGACACGGCGGCCGACCCGAGCAACTGCGGCGGTTGCAAGAACGTCTGCGCGCTGCCGAACGCGAGCGCGGGGTGCTCGGGCGGGGCGTGCACGGTGGCGATGTGCGCGCAGCCGTTCGCGAACTGCAACCTGGTCGCGGCCGACGGCTGCGAGGTGAACACCAACACCGACCCGCTGAACTGCGGAGGGTGCGCCCACGCCTGCAACCTCGCCAACGCCACCGCCAAGTGCTCGAACGGCGCCTGCGCCATCGCCCAGTGCGCCACCGGCTTCGCCGACTGCGACGGCAACCCGGCGAACGGGTGCGAGGTCAACCTGGGCACGAGCGTCGCCAACTGCGGCGCGTGCGGCGCCGCGTGCAGCAACAACAACGGCGTGCCGAGCTGCTCCGCCGGCAAGTGCGCCATCGCCTGCTCGGCCGGCTTCGCCGACTGCAACCACAGCGCGTCCGACGGCTGCGAGGTGAACACCACGAGCAACGTCAACAACTGCGCGACGTGCGGCAACGTCTGCCCCGCCAACGGCGGGACGCCCGCCTGCGTCAACGGCGCCTGCGGCGTGTCGAGCTGCTCGGCCGGCAAGGCCGACTGCGACGGCAACCCGGCCAACGGCTGCGAGGTCAACATCAACACCGACCCGCTGAACTGCGGCGGCTGCGGCCTCGCCTGCTACGTGGCCAACGGCACCGCCGGCTGCGTCGCCGGAAAGTGCACGGTCGCCGCCTGCAACGCCGGCGCCGCCGACTGCGACGGCAACCCGGCCAACGGCTGCGAGGCGAGCCTCAAGACGAACACGAACTGCGGGGCCTGCGGCGTCGCGTGCGCCCTCGCCAACGCCACCACCTCGTGCGCGACGGGCACGTGCCAGCTCACGGGCTGCACGGGGACCTTCGCCAACTGCGACGGCAACGCGGCCAACGGCTGCGAGGTCAACACGTCGACCAACCTCAAGGACTGCGGGACGTGCGGGAACGCGTGCAGCAGCACCAACGGCGCGCCGAGCTGCTCCGGCGGGACGTGCTCGATCGCCTGCGCCGCGGGTTACGGCAACTGCGACGCGAACGTGTCGAACGGCTGCGAGACGGCCACGACGAACAACGTCGCCGACTGCGGCGCCTGCGGGAACGTCTGCGCCGTGCTCAACGGCACGCCCACCTGCAACGGCACCACCTGCGCCGTCGCCTCCTGCACCGCGCCGTACAAGGACTGCGACGGCCAGTACGCGAACGGCTGCGAGACCAACACCGGCACCAGCGTGACCAACTGCGGCTCCTGCGGGGCCGCCTGCACCAACGCCAACGGCACCACCTCGTGCAGCGGCGGCGTGTGCGCGCCGGTCTGCGCCACGGGCTTCGGCGACTGCGACGGCAACAAGAGCAACGGCTGCGAGGCGAGCCTCAACACCGATCCGCTCAACTGCGGCGCGTGCGGCAAGGTCTGCTCGCTCGCCAACGCGAACACGGCCTGCCAGGCGGGCACCTGCGTGATCACCTCGTGCAAGTCGGGCTACGCCGACTGCGACCTCAACCCCGCCAACGGCTGCGAGACGCCGCTCAACACCACCAGCAACTGCGGCGCCTGCGGCGTGGCGTGCACGAACGCGCACGGCACGGCCACCTGCACCGCCGGGGCCTGCGCGCCGTCGTGCACCGCGGGCTACGGCGACTGCGACGGCAACAAGAACAACGGCTGCGAGACCCAGCTCGACACGCTCACCAACTGCGGCGCGTGCGGCGCGGCGTGCTCGTTCCCCAACGCGGCGGCGAGCTGCTCCACCGGCACGTGCACGCTCGGGGCCTGCAACGCCGGCTATGGCAACTGCGACGGCAACGCGGCGAACGGCTGCGAGACCAACACCAACACCAACAGCGCGGACTGCGGCATGTGCGGCAAGGTCTGCGGCACCGGCACGATCTGCTCGAACGGGTCGTGCGTCACGACCTGCACGCCGGGGACCGCCGACTGCAACATGAACCCCGCGGACGGCTGCGAGGTGAACACCACCACGAGCAGCAACAACTGCGGCGGCTGCAACATGCCGTGCGCGGACACGCAATACTGCGCCAACGCGGTCTGCGCCGCCTGCGGTGCCGGGCAGGAGGACTGCGACCGCAACGGCGCCAACGGCTGCGAGGCGACCGTCGCCACCGATCCGAACAACTGCGGGAGCTGCGGGCTCGTGTGCAACGGCGCGACCAACGCGACCGGCAAGTGCACGGGCGGGGCGTGCGGGATCGCCTGCAACTCGGGCTTCGCGAACTGCGATGGCAACGCCGGGAACGGCTGCGAGTGCACGGGCAACATCTGCTGCTCCGGCGCGTGCGAGCCGGCGCACCAGAACGGCCTCGGGCAGGGGTACGACGACTGCTCGCCGCTCGGCGTCCCCGGGACCAACTCCACGTACAGCTACACGCTGGCGACCGAGGCGCGGAACGCGTGGCCCATGAGCAGCGCCGGCGACGCCGACTGCATCTGCGGGACGGGCTCGACGACCACGTGCGTGTGGCGGCAGACGGCGACGTCCTGCGCGGTGTGGGAGTTCCACAGCGCGTCCGGCGCCAGCTCTCCCGCGGGCCACGTGAACCTGAACACGGCCAACAACAACTGCTACTGCCCGGCCTCGACCAATCCCACCTGGGATTGAGCGCGCTCGGGGCGGCCCCGGCGCCCGCCGCTCGCTCAGAACGTCCCGTACACCGCGCCGCCCCCCGGCGTGACGACGAACGCGGCGTCGGGCTTCGGCGCCTTCGGCCGCGCCAGGACGACCATCGTCCCGCCCGCCGCGAGGGCCACGAGCCCGGCGACGAACGTCCCCGTCGCCACCGCCGCGTCCGTCTGCCCGCTGTTGTACGTGGACTGTGCGCCCGCCGGGCAGTGCATCCCGTTCGCCCCGCACGCAGCTTGCAGCGTCGAGATCGCGCTCTGCCGCTGCCCGAAGAAGATCCCCGAGACCACCAGGCTCACCACGCCCGCGCCCCCCACCGCGGCGCCGCCGACGAGGAGCGGCTTGTTCCAGTGCGGATCAGACGGAGGGGGCGGCTCCTCCGACGCGGCGGTGGGAGCGACGGGGGTGGCGACAGGGCCGACGACGACGGGCGCCGCCTTCACCTGTGGCTTGAGGACGATCTCGATCGTCTTGTGGTCGCGATCGGCCAGGTTCACCTCGTACGTCGACGGCTCCATGTCCGACGCGCTCGCCTTCACGACGTGCGGCCCCGGGTTGATCTGGAACTCCACCCCGATGGACGGGTTCGCGAGCGGGCGCCCGTCGAGCGTCACCTCCGCGACGGCCGCCCCCTGCCCGCGCTTGACGAGCAGCCTCGGGATGCGCGGCTCCAGGTCCTCCAGCGCCCTCTGCACCGCGTCTCCGATGTGCTTCGCGTTGCTGCGGGTGGCCTCCGTCAGCGCGAGGCGGTACGAGCCCATGGCGCGCACGTAGTCGCCGGTCTTCGCCTCGCAGGTCGCGATGTTGAAGCGCACCTGCGCGCTCGACTTGACCAGCGCCACGTCCTTGTACGCCTCGAGCGCCCGCGCGAAGTCGCCCGCCTCCTGGAGCGCCGCCGCCTCCTTGAAGCGCTCCCGCGCCCGCGCGAGCTCCTTCGGATCCTGCGACCATGCGTCGGCGGCGAGCGAGGAGACCGCGATCGCAGCGGCGAACGCGGGGAGGCGGAGACGACAGCGGAGGGCGGAGGCGCGGCGCACGCCACGAATCTACAGGGCCTAATAGACGAAGGGAATCATCCGGAACCTGCGCCCGCCGGCAGTACTCCTCCCAGAGCGGCCCGTACTTCGCGCGGCAGCGCTGGTCGTCGCGCCAGGCGCGGTGGGGGAAGAGCACCATCAGCCAGAGCGGGAGCAGGTACGGGACCACCGAGTGGAAGCCCGTCGTCAGGCTCCACGACAGATAGAGGCAGAGCTCCCCCGTGTAGTTGAGCTTGCGCCCGATTCCCCAGAACCCCGAAGAGAGGAGCTTGCCGCCGACGGTCTCCGGCGGCTTGCCCCAGATGGGCCGCTTCGGGTCGGCCTTGAACTGGTGCTTCTGCTCGTTCGACCCGCGGAACAGGACGAAGCCCGTCCCGTACAGCGCGACGAGCAGGGCGAGCTCCCACGCCGGCAGCGGGTCCGTATCGTGGACGAGGTACCACCCGGGGATGCTGTAGAAGAAGGGCACGAGCACGTAGTCCCCCCAGACCAGCATCCAGCCGAAGCGCTCCGCGAGGATGTCCCACGTGAAGATCATCCCGTACTCGAACTGGAAGTAGTTCACGAGGTACGCGAAGTAGAACGCCTGGTAGACCCACATCCGCGCCGTCACGTGGCCGAGCTCCTGGTACTGCGCGGCCGCGAACGAGACGTTGAGCAGGCCGAGGCCCATCAGCGAGGGGCGGTACGAGAAGAGCTTGAGATCGACGCCGGCGATCTTGGGGTTGAGGTCGACGCCGTAGAAGCAGTCGAGGACGAAGCCGAGCGCGCCCTTCCGGCGCTGCTCCTTGCCCGCGATCGCCAGGTAGAACGTGAACGCGAAGGCGGCGGCGTTCGCGACGACGAGGAGCGGGAAGAACGCGGTATGGACGGCGGCGAGGGCGGAGGGGCGGAGGAAGACGAGCGCCGCCGTGGCGGCGACGACGATCAGGAAGAGGCGGAAGCCGTTGAGCGTGTACGTCTCCCGCGTCCCGTCGCGGAGGAGCGCGCCCTCGGCCTTCGTTCCGGGGACGAGGAGCGATCCCACGAAGAGCACGCCGATGAAGCCGAGGAAGACCGCGGCGGCGAAGAGCAGGCCGCCGGGATCGAGGGGGAGAGGGTGGGGCTCATGGGCCGACTCGGCGGCGGATATCACGGCAGCCCGCGAGAAATGGCGGGTATCTGGCCGACGAGGGTCAGCGGCCGTCAGCCCTTCAGGAACGCCGCGAGCAGCCTGAGGCCCGCGGCCTGGCTCTTCTCCGGGTGGAACTGCGTCGCCAGGACGTTCTCGCGCTGCACGGCGGCGGTGACGCGGTGGGGGCCGTGCTGGGTGACCGCGGCGACGATCGCCGGGTCGTCGGGCACCGCGTGGTAGCTGTGGACGAAGTAGAGGGACGGCGCCTCGCCCTCGAAGGCCGCGAGGGCGCCGGCGCCCCGCAGGATCTCGACCTCGTTCCACCCCATGTGCGGGATCTTGAAGCCCTCCCCCGACGAGAGCCGCACCACCCGGCCGCGCAGGACGCCGAGCCCCACGGCGCCCGGCGCCTCCTCGCTCGTCTCGAAGAGCGCCTGCAACCCCAGGCAGATCCCCAGGTAGGGCACGCCCGCCGCGATGCGCTCGCGGAGCACGTCGCCCAGCCCGCCCGCCAGGGAGGCCGCGCAGTCGCGGAAGGCCCCCTGCCCCGGAACGACGATCTTGTCGGCGCGCCGCACGACGTCCGGGTCCGGCGTGCGCCGGACCGCGCAGGCCACGCCCGCGTCGGCGGCGCCCTGCGCGAGCGCGCGCTCCACGGAGCAACAGGTTGCCCATGCCGAGGTCGCAGAGCGCCACCTCCACGGCCATCTAGAGCGTCCCCTTCGTCGACGGGAGCGTGCCGAGCGCGCGGGGCTCGATCCGCGTGGCGCGCATCAGCGCCTTCGCGAACGCCTTGAAGCAGATCTCCACGATGTGGTGCAGGTTCTCCCCCTCGTGCAGCCGGAGGTGCAGGTTCGCCCCTGCGCCGCGGGCGAAGCCCTCGAAGAAGACCGGGCAGAGCTCGACGTCGAACGTGCCGATCTTCGCCTTCGGCAGCGGCACGCGCGAGACGAAGAAGGGGCGGCCGGAGAGGTCGAGCGCGCAGGTCACGAGCGCCTCGTCCATCGGCAGCGTGGCCTCCCCGTAGCGCGCGATGCCCGCCTTGGCGCCCAGCGCCGACAGCACGGCGGCCCCGAGGACGATGCCCAGGTCCTCCGTCGTGTGGTGACCGTCAATCTCCACGTCGCCGCGCGCCTCCACCGTCAGGTCGAAGAGGCCGTGGCGCGCGATCTGGTCCAGCATGTGGGTGAGGAAGGGCAGCGGCGTCTGGATGGACGCTCGGCCGCTCCCGTCGAGATCGATCTCCACGGCGATGGCGGTCTCGCGGGTCTCGCGCTCGATGCGGGCTCGCCGGTCGGGCATGGGGCCCACGTTAGCGCCTCGCCCGCTCCATGTCGCCCCCGCGTGCGCTCCTGTGCTACCACCGATGACCGTGAAGGCGCTCGCTTTCCTCCTCCCCCCAAACCGCCTCCGCATCGCCGCGGCCGGAGCCGTCGGGCTCTGGCTCACCGCGTGCGGCTCGACCCTCGCGCAGCAGGGCCCGAGCGACACCCTCCGCGCCTATTCCATGGCGCTCGAGCAGGGACGCGTCGACGACGCGTACCACCTGCTCTCGGACGAGGCCAAGCGCGGCCTCTCCCTCGAGGCCTTCCGCCGGGCGGTGAAGGAGAACCCGCAGGACGTGGTCGAGATCGCCCAGGCCCTCTCCCGCCCGGCGAGCGACCCGGTGATCACCGCCACCGTCACCGTGCCCAGCGGGGACGAGCTGCTCCGATGGTGTACGAGGGCGGGCGCTGGCGCATCGACGCGAACGCCGTCGATCTCTACGGCCAGGCGACCCCGCGGCAGGCCATCACGGGTTTCCTCCGGGCGTTCGAGCGCAAGCGCTACGACGTGATCCTCCGCTACGTGCCCGACGCCGAGCGCGAGGGCACCGCCGACCTCGCCGCCCCGGTGGAGGAGGCCCCCGCGCCGGCCGCCGGCGCCAAGGCCCCTGCCCCGAGCTCGCCCACCCCCCCGCAAGCGGCCCCGGCCCCGAGCGCCGGCGCGAAGCCCGCCGGCGAGGCGGCCGGTCCATCGAAGCCCCTCGCCCCCACCGACACCCAGCTCACGGCGGAGAAGCTCCGGGCGGCCTGGGAGGGCCCCTACAAGGAGCAGATCAACCGCATCGTCCAGGCGATCAAGACCGCGCTCCCCACCGCGCAGATCGAGGAGACGGGCGACAGCGCGGCCATGACCTACGGCGCCGGGGGGACGGTCGCGTTCATGCGCGAGCACGGAGTCTGGAAGATCCGCGACTTTTGACGCACTGCTCAGCTTCCCGCCGTCTTCCCGCAGACCGGGAGCATGAGCGTGAAACTGCCGGGGCGCCCCACAAACGCCATCCTAACCGCGCCCGGAGCGAGCCGCCGTTCACGGCGGCTCGCGGAGGAAGCGGGGGCGGCAGGTCGGCTCGACGGCGCCTGGTGCGAAGCCGCACCCCCCGCTTCCTCCGCGTCCCGCCTTCGGCGGGACGCTCCGGGCGCGGTTAGGATTGAAAGTCCCTGGCGCAGGTTGACGCGCATGGGGGCCGGGGGGGTGAGGTCTGAGCACCGTGCCGGGCGCAGGCAGGGCGTGGCCCCTCGGGAACCGGTGTATTAGGGTGAGCGCATGCCCACCGGGAACCCTCCCTCGAGGCCGCCCGCTCCGAACGAATCGGAGAGCGTCCCCATCCTCCCGCTCCGCAACTCCGTCCTGTTCCCCATGTCGGTCGTCCCAATCAACGTGGGGCGCCCGCGGAGCGTCCGGCTCGTGGAGGACCTGCTCGGCCGCGAGCGGGCCCTGGTCGGCGTGCTCAGCCAGCGGTCGCCGGACGTGGACGAGCCCTCGTTCAAGGAGCTCTACGCCACCGGCACCATCGCCCGGGTCGTGAAGGTCATCCGCCTCGGGCCCAACAACTACTCCGTCGTCCTCAACGGCCTCGGCCGCTTCAAGGTCAAGGGCATCGCCTCCCTCGAGCCCTACATGCGCGCCAAGATCGAGCGCATCCCGGAGTCTTTGGTCCGCGACGTGGAGCTGGACGCCCTGGGCGCCGGCCTCCGCGAGTCCACGCGCGAGGTCCTCGGCCTGATGCCCAACCTCCCGCGGGACACCGCGGGCATCCTCGACAACGTGCGCGAGCCCGGCGCCCTCGCCGACCTCATCGCCTCGAACTTCCCCCAGGCGCAGGCCAGCGTCGCCGACAAGCAGGAGATCCTCGAGGCCTTCGACGTCAAGGCGCGCGTGCGCCTCGTCCTCGCCATGGTGGGCCGCCAGCTCGAGGTGCTCCGGGTCAAGAAGGAGATCTCCTCCATGGTGCAGGAGGAGATGGGCAAGTCGCAGCGCGAGTACATCCTCCGCCAGCAGATGAAGTCCATCAAGGAGGAGCTGGGCGAGGGCGGCGACGACGACGAGATCGAGGAACTGCGCGAGCGCATCCGCGCGCCAGAAGGTGCCGCCGGAGGTGGAGAAGGTCGCGAAGAAGCAGCTCTCGCGCCTCCGCTCGATGGCGCAGCAGTCCGCGGAGTTCAACGTCACCAAGACGTACCTCGAGTGGATCGCCGATCTGCCGTGGTCGAAGACGACGGTCGACAAGCTCAGCGTCGCCGACGTCCGCCGCTGCCTGGACGAGGACCACCTCGGCCTGACGAAGGTGAAGAAGCGGATCGTCGAGTACGCCGCCATCCGCCAGCTCCGCACCGACAAGAAGGGCCCGATCCTGCTCTTCATCGGCCCGCCCGGCGTCGGCAAGACCTCGCTCGGCAAGTCGATCGCCCGCGCCATGGGCCGGCGCTACGAGCGCATCGCCCTGGGCGGCGTGCGGGACGAGGCCGAGATCCGCGGCCACCGCCGCACGTACGTCGGCGCGCTCCCCGGCCGCATCCTCCAGGCCCTCAAGAAGGTCGGGACCAAGAACCCGGTGCTCGTCCTCGACGAGGTCGACAAGATGGGCGTCGACCTGCGCGGGGACCCGGCCGCGGCGCTGCTCGAGGTGCTCGACCCGGAACAGAACGGCACCTTCCAGGACCACTACCTCGATCTGCCGTTCGACCTCTCGCAGATCATGTTCCTCGCGACCGCCAACAACCGCGAGGGCATCCCGCCCGCCCTCTACGACCGGATGGAGGTCATCGAGGTGCCCGGCTACACGAGGAGCGACAAGCTCGGGATCGCCCGCGAGTTCCTCGTCCCCAAGCAGCTCTCGGCCCACGGCCTCACGGACGAGCGGCTGGAGTTCCCCGAGTCGGGCATCGCCAGCCCTCGTCGACCACTACACACGGGAGGCCGGCGTGCGCGGGCTGGAGCGGGAGATCGCCGCGGTCTGCCGCTCCACGGCCGTGAAGCTCGCCGAGGGCCGCGAGGTGCAGGAGGTCGGCGACGCCCGAGCACATCGAGCAGGTCCTCGGCCCCCACAAGCACCGCCCCGAGCACGCCGAGCGCGACCTCGCCCCCGGCGTCGCGACGGGCCTGGCGTGGACGCCGGGCGGCGGCGAGATCCTCTTCATCGAGGCCTCCCGCATGCCGGGCAAGGGCAACGTCGTGCTCACCGGCAACATGCGCAACGTGATGCAGGAGTCGGCGAGCACCGCCATCTCCTTCGTCCGCAGCAAGGCCGCCCTCCTCCACCTCGACCCGGAGTGGCTCAAGTCCATCGACCTGCACGTCCACATCCCCCAGCACGGCACGCCGAAGGACGGCCCCTGCGGCCGGCGTGACGATGTTCACGGCGGTCGCCTCGCTCCTCCTCAACTGCGCGGTGCGGAGCGACGTGGCCATGACGGGCGAGATCTCGCTGCGCGGGCGCGTCATGCCCGTGGGCGGGGTGAAGGAGAAGCTCCTCGCCGCGCACCGCGCCGGCATCAAGCAGGTCCTCATCCCGGAGAAGAACCGGCGCGACCTCGACGACGTGCCCGAGGACGTGAGGGACGACCTCGAGATCACGCTCGATCTCGACGATGGAGGAGATCCTCCCGCTCGTGCTCCAGCCGCCCAAGGTCACGCCGAGCATCCCGCCCCCGGAGGCGAGCGAGGACGCGGCCACGATCTGACCCGGCGACACACAGCGGAACACGGTGTGGGAGGGGTCCGCCCGATCCGCCTCGATGGACGCGCTCTCCATCACTTCCGACGCGACGTGCTCGACGAGGTGATGCGCGCGCTCGAGCCGATGGCGGAGCGCCAGGGCATCCAGCTCGAGATCCAGCCCTCGCCCGCCCCGCTCCGCCTGGTGGAGGCGGACCGCACGCGCTTCGCGCAGATTCTGATGAACTTCGGGTCGAACGGCATCAAGTACAACCGCCCCGACGGCAAGGTGACGTTCACCGTCTCCACGCCGGGCCCCGAGCGCGTGCGCGTCACCGTCGCCGACACGGGCATCGGGATCCCGGCGGACAAGCAGGACAAGCTCTTCCGGCCCTTCCAGCGGGCGGGGCAGGAGACGGGGCCGATCCAGGGGACGGGGATCGGGCTCGTGATCACGCGGCGCCTCGCGAAGCTCATGCACGGGGAGGTGAGCTTCCACAGCGTCCACGGCCAGGGCTCCACGTTCTGGGTCGACCTGCCCGCGCACGTGGCGAAGGAGGGCGCGAGCGCGCGGCCCGCCGCTCGCCCGGAGGGTGCGCGGGCCGCCGCGCGCGAGGGGCGCCGCCTCGTCCTCTACGTGGAGGACAACCCCGCCAACGTCACGTTCATGCGGGACCTCGTGGATATGGTCGACGGCATCGACCTGCTGGCGGCGCCCACGGCCGAGATCGGCGTCGAGCTGGCCCGCGCCCACCGCCCCGCGATCGTCATCATGGACATCAACCTGCCCGGGATGAGCGGCATCGACGCGCTCCGCGCTGCGCCCGAGACGAGCGCGATCCCGGTCATCGCGCTCACCGCCGCCGCCTCCGAGCGCGACCGGCAGCGCGGGGAGCAGGCGGGCTTCTTCCGGTACCTGACGAAGCCCATCCGTGTGGAAGAGCTGGTGTCCGCCATCGAGGCCGCGCTCTCGCGGTGAGCACGGCCCGGTGACGACCGGGCGATTGGCTGACATCGGCGGCGCCCGTTATTTCTTGACCGTGCAATCCCCTTCGGGTCCGCTCGGAGCGCCCGGATCGCTCGGCTCGCCCGGATCGCCCGCAGGCGCGCTTTTGCTTCGCGAAGGGAACACCTCTTGGACATCGAGCTGACGGTACGAAGCCCGAAGGGCTCCCTCCCCGGGTGGCGGTACCAGATCGTCGGGACGGGCACGCCGACGGTCACGACCGGCGACACCGCGACCCTCACCGTGGCCGACGGGGCGAACGCGACGCTGAAGATCCTGCCGCCCGCACCCACGGCGGCCAGCCCGGCCTGGAGGGACGACCCCACCGCGTACTGGCCCCTCGACCTGGCCATCACCTGGAACGGCGGCCAGGCGAACGTGGACGACCCGTACCACCAGGTGGACGTCCGCCGCGCGGGTGGGGGGCTGAAGCTGTCGGTGGTCCTGTCGCGGGTGAGGAACGCGAGCGCGATGTTCACCGCGCTGGACAGCAGCAAGGACTGGCCCCCGGAGAACACGAAGGCCTTCCTCTTCGCGCGGCGGAACGGGCCGCGCGCGCTGGGGCCCAAGCCCGAGGACCTCATCGACGAGGGCGGGAAGATCCGCCGCACGCCGCCGCTCGACACGATCTCGACCACCGACGACCTCCTGCTCTTCGAGATCGCGCCCCCCCGCAGGCTCGTGAAGGGTCAGGAGAAGCTCGCCCGGGACTTTCGCCCGAAGCTCGTCGGCGGCTACTTCGCCGTCCCCGTCACGAAGGCGAACCTCTACGTCTACTACTACCCGCAGATCGACCAGGACCCGACGTTCAGCGCGTCCGCGAACGACAACAACCTCCGCCGCGACTCCGACGACCCCGACGACGCACGGCTCGGCGTCAACCATTACCCGAAGGCGCACGAGCACCTCGACCGGGTGATCTTCGGCAAGCTCTTCTACGGCTCGGACCCGTGGTCCGCGCGCCAGCAGTACATGGCCGGCCTCGCGCACCAGGTGGCCGCGGCGGCGCGCCCGCTCGGCATCGTGATCCCCATACCGGACCTCGAGCCCGTCGCGTTCGCCGACAAGGGGCAGACCGCGCTCTCCCTGGGCGTCGCGGTCTTCCCCGAGGATCTGCACGAGATCGTGCGCGAGATCTGGGCGTACGTGCGGTGCCTCCGGCTGCGGCGCCCGGCCGTGTCCGACAGCGCGCTGCGCCCGGCCGTGGCGGACGCGCGCACGGGCGCGTCGCTCGATCGCGTGGTGGTCTCCGGCTTCTCGAACGGGAACCACTTCCTCGATCAGCTCACGAAGCGGATCGCGGCCCTCCCGAGCCCGGCGGCCCTCCCGTTCCGCGACTTCATCGCGCTGGACCCGCCGCCCCTGTACGCCGGCGTCGAGCAGAGCGTCCGCAAGGCCTGCGACAAGCTCCCCGACAGCCGCCTCTACTACTACTGGAGGTACGGCTACGACATCGCCACGCGGGAGAGCGGCAATCCGCGCACGCTGAAGGGCAGCGACGCGTACCAGGCCGCGCTCGAGGGCCGCTTCTTCTACGCCCACCTCCCCGCCAGCACGTGGCCATTGCCGCCCATCGGGGGCGACATGGACATGCACGCATGGATCGACGCGACCATGGTCTGCGACGCGATCAAGTGCAGCGTGTTCCCGGTCGACCCGACCAAGTCCGTCCCGTAGCCGGCGTCACCTCGCGCTCTCGTCCTTGCACCGCGGGAACGAGACGCCGCGCTGGACCACCGGGCGGCCCGCCCTGGCGCCGTCGATGTCGAGAAACAGGACCTCCGCGACGTCGGGGTGGTCGTCGTCACCCTGATGGTCGCTGCGCACGGCCCTCCCGCCGGACACCAGCGCGAACTGACCTTTGGCGATGGCGAGAAGGGTCCCTCCCCATCGGTTGCGGTAACCGAGCGGGTAGGTGCCGACCGAGGCGCCCGTCGTACAATCCAGGAGCAGCACGTTGCCGCTTTCGTCGGGGTGGACCAGCTCGAGTTGGTCGTCGTACGGCGCATGTGCAGGCGGGTAGTGCGGGTTGTCGCCGATGCGGCGGGGGTCGTGCCCTCGAGCGTCGAACAGCCAGGTCTGGCTCGATGGACACGCTTCGCACGCGGGCCAGGTCGCCCACAGGACGTTCCCCCAGTAGCCGACCTCCATGACCTGCCACGGCGCAATCCATCGGTTCCCCGGGAACGCTTCGAGCGCGCGCAGGAAGCGGCCGGACCGCGCGTCGTAAATCTCCGCCGCGGGGCGCTTCCCGTCGGGCTTCCCCCAGACCACGGCGCCGGTGCGGTCGGCGGAGACGACGACCTGGGGAGGCGCGGCCCAGCGCTCGCGGAGTGTCAGGGTGATGCAGTCCGACGCGCCCGGAGCCGAGCACGCCTGGAGCTTGCCGCCCGCCAGAGTCGCGGCCCAGATCGCCTGCTTCTCCGGCCCCCGGAAGCGCGGCGGGAGCACCGGCCCCTCGGCCGCGCCACACGACGCCCCCGGCGGCGATGCGCCTTCGGGGGTGAAGGGTACGTCGAGGCGTGACCACGAGCGGGTCGGGATGTCGTACAGCACGCACGCGGCGGGGCTGATGCAGGTGACGTCGACGCAAACCGCGAGCTGGGTGCCGGACACGCCGAGGCTCTTCAGGGGGCCCTGCGGCAAGCAGGCAGGACGAGCAGGGGGGCCCGCGTCGGGGGGCGCCGAGGTCGAAGAGGCGGCTGGAACAACGGGGCTCGGCGGGGCCGATGGCGCGGAGCGCTCCGCGGTGGTGGCCGGGTGCGCGGCGCAGCCGGCCAGGGCGAAGATCGCCGCAGCGAGGAGCGCGGCACCGAGGTGAGCGCGGCGAGGCGTCACGATGGAGGGCAGCGTAGCGCCGCCGTGCGCGCGTGGCAGCGCGCTCGGATGACCCGATCCGTCCGACGTCTGTCCCCCACCTCACCGTCGCACGAAAGCCTCTCCTCTCCGCCCCCGGATCCGTATGATGGGCCCTGCAGGGGGCCGCTCCCACGGCCAGGGCTCCACGTTCTGGGTCGACCTGCCCGCGCACGTGGTGAAGGAGGACGCGAGCGCGCGGCCCGCCGCTCGCCCGGAGGGTGCGCGGGCCGCCGCGCGCGAGGGGCGCCGTCTCGTCCTCTACGTGGAGGACAACCCCGCCAACGTCACGTTCATGCGGGACCTCGTGGACATGGTCGACGGCATCGACCTGCTCACGGCGCCCACGGCCGAGATCGGCGTCGAGCTGGCCCGCGCCCACCGCCCCGCGGTCGTCATCATGGACATCAACCTGCCCGGGATGAGCGGCATCGACGCCCTCCGCGCGGCGCCCGAGACGAGCGCGATCCCGGTCATCGCGCTCACCGCCGCCGCCTCCGAGCGCGACCGGCAGCGCGGGGAGCAGGCGGGCTTCTTCCGATACCTGACGAAGCCCATCCGTGTGGAAGAGCTGGAGTCCGCCATCGAGGCCGCGCTCGCGCGGTGAGCGACGGCTCGCTCAGAGCCAGGCGAGGAGCTCCGCGGCGCTGAGCGCGTCGGGGTCGGGCGCGGGGCCCGCCCACGGGACGGCGGCGAGGAAGTCGGCGGCGGGCCGGGCGAGCGCCCCTTCGTCCGCGCCGCGAACGGGGGCAGGGGCCGCATCGCTCGGCCTGCGAGGCGCGGGGACCTTCACCTCCGGCGCGCTCATCGCCCGCTCCCCGGTGCGCGCGGGGCGAGGCGCAGCGCGGCGCGGATCGGCTCGACCCCGCGGGCGCCGCCGCCGAGCGCACCGTCGACGGCGCCGCGCCGCTCGTGCCCGACCACCACGATCGCGCAGCGCTGCGCGCCGCCGGCGGCGCAGGCCACCTCGCGCGCGGCGAGGCGGTGGTCCGCGAGCGTGGAGAGGATCCCCGCGAGGGCGCCGGCGAGGAGGTGGCAGGCGCGATCGGCGCCGGGCTGGCCTGCGCGTGAACGGCCGGCCGACTCGGCGAGGGCGCTGCGCGCGAGCTCGACGACCACGAGCCCCTCGATGGTGTGGGCGAAGTCGAAGGAGGGAGAGCCCCACCCGCGGTCGGCGAAGTACGCGCAGACGAGGCGCGCGGCCTCGCGCATCGGCAGGTCGCGCAGCGACGCCCCGCCCTCCAGCGCCGAGGCCTCGAGGTCGATGGCGGCGCGCCGGCCCCACTGCAAGCCCCAGTCGAGCGCGAAGAGCTTCCACGTGTCGGGCGCGAGGCGCTCGCAGGTGGCGCGCAGCGCGGCGAAGAAGGGGGCCGGCGTGTCGACGAAGCGGCGCTCCAGCGCGTCGCGGCGGACGCCGAGAGCCCCCTCGTCCGGCGCGAGATCCCGCTGGAGGGCGGCGAGCTCGGCGGCCGGGAAGTCCGGGCGCGGGTCGGCGATCTTCTTGCGGTCGATGAGCAGGTAGAAGCGCGGCGCCGCGGGCGAGCGCGTGATCTCAACGGTCACGTGCTGCGCGCCGAACTTGAAGTCGAACAGGAAGTCGAACTTCACGGGGGCCTGGCGCCCCTCCGCGACGAAGGACCGGAAGCGCCCCTCGAACTCCGGCGTCCGCGTGCAGCGGGCGACCTCGTTGAAGAAGTCGCGCCCCACCGCCTGGTTGCGATCGATGCGCGCGAAGCGCGACTCGTACAGGTTGTAGCGGAGGATCGTCCCCGTCTCGTCGAGGCAGATTACGCCGAAGACGAGGCCGTCGAGCTGCGCGTCGGAGAGGTCGTCGAGGGATCGGGGATCGAAGGAGGAGGCGGGGGCGGAGGCGTCGTGCAGCTCGAGCATCGGTCAGGTGTCGCGCAGCTTCGCACGGATGAGGGCGTCGATCGATGGAGTCCCGTCGCCGGGCGCGGGCGCTCCGCCCTCGGGGATTGCCCCGGCGTCGAGGGTGGGGGCCATCCACGCGCCCCGACCGGCCTGGCCGGCAGGGGCGGCGGTGGGGACCTCTGCGCCCCCGCGCGCCGCGAGCCAGGCGCCCAGCGCCTCGTGGAGCGCGCGCGCCGACGGCGTGCGCTCCACGGGATCCTTGCGCAGCGCGCTCGTGAGGATCCTCCAGAGCTGCCCGTCGAGGCCGCGGGCCTTGAGCGGGTACGGCGGCGGATCGTCGATGACACGGCGCATGACGTTGAAGATCTCCAGCGCGCCGAAGGGCGGGGCGCCCGCGATCAGCTCGTACAGCAGCACGCCCACGCCCCAGACGTCGCTCCGCTCGTCGAGCGGCTGGCTGCGCACCTGCTCCGGGGACATGTACGCCGGCGTGCCGACGAGGCCGCTCTCGACCGTGAGCCGGCGCTCGGCCCCCTCGGTCGTGTGCGCGATGCCGAAGTCGAGGAGCTTGGGCGTCGCGCCCGCCGGCGTCACGGCGAGGACCACGTTGTCGGGCTTGATGTCGCGGTGCACGAGGCCCGCGCGGTGGACGGCGGCGAGGCCGTCGAGGAGCGGGAGCACGATCGCGATCGCCTCCTCCGCCGTCAGGGCGCCCTTGCGGCGGAGCAGATCGGCGAGCGACTCGCCGTGCACCGAGCTCCATCACGAGGTAGGGCACGCCGTCCTCGCTCTCCCCGTAGTCGTACACCTCCACCACCGACGGGTGGTGCACCGCGGCGAGCGCGAGCGCCTCACGCCGCAGGCGCGGGCCGAGCGCCTCGCCGGGGGCGGTGTTGAGCACCTTGATGGCCACCTCGCGCTCGAGCGCGATTTGCCGCCCGACCCACACCGAGCCCATGCCGCCCTCGCCGAGCGGCCGCTCCAGCCGGTAGCGACCTTCGAGCAGGAGGCCGGGGCGGAAGCCGGAGCCTGTGCGCGGGCCAACCACGTCGCTCATCGGAGCAAAGATAACGCAGACGGTCGGCGGCGGCGGAGCGATGCCACGCCCGGACACGTGCGTGCCCTGTCCCCCACCTCACCGTCGCACGAAAGCCTCTCCTCTCCGCCCCCGGATCCGTATGATGGGCCCCCCAGGGGGCCGCTCCTGGCCTCCGGGGCGCCTCGGCGCCCTCGCTCCGGCACGACCACCATGAGATCCACAGCCCTTCGCACCCTTGCCGTCTGCGCGGCCCTCGCGGCGCCCGCGCTGGCGAGCCCGACCGTCCACGCCCAGCCGGCCGACCCGGCCGCCCTGCTCTCGCAGCAGCGCCAGTGGTTCGACCAGGGGAACAAGCTCTACGACGCGAACAAGCTGCCGGAGGCGGAGCAGGCGTACCTCCGGGCCTGGAAGCTGAAGAAGAGCTTCGACGTGGCCGGGAACCTGGGCAACGTCGAGGCGGACATGAAGAAGTGGCGCGCGGCGGCGGAGTACCTCGCCTTCGCGATCCGCGAGTTCCCCGCCGGGGGAAAGCCCGCGCAGCGCGACGGCCTCATCCAGCGCCTCGCCGAGGCGCAGAAGCAGGTCGGGCGCCTCCACCTCCGCGTCGACAAGCCCGGCGCCGAGGTCTTCGTGGACGGCACCTCGGTCGGCCTCGCGCCCCTCTCGGACGACGTGTACGTCGACCCGGGCTCGCACCTCGTCGAGGTCCGGCTCGACGGGTACGCGCCCACGCGGATCACCGTCGTCGCCGCGCGCGCGCAGGCCTCGGAGGTGGACGTCGCCCTCAAGAGCGGGGGCGGCAACAAGATCATCATCATCGCCGGCGCGGCCGTCGCGGGCGTGGCCGCCGTCACGGGCGGGGCGCTCCTCGGCGTGTCGGCCAACAAGGCGAGCGCCGCGAGCAGCCTCTACACGACGGTCAAGGCCTCGGGCGGCTGCCCGCCGGCGAGCTCGAACCCGAGCGGGCAGTGCGGCCAGCTCAAGAGCGACCTCGACGCCCACTCGACGCTGGGCTCCGCCGGCGTCTGGATGCTGGTCGGCGCGGGCGTCGTGGGCGCGGGCACGCTCGTCTACGCCCTCGTCGGCGGCCCGCGCGCGGCGCGGACGGGGCTCGTCACCGGGCCCCGAGGCTTCATGGTCGCGCCCGTGGTGACGGCCGACGGCGGCGGTGTCTTCGCGCAGGGTTCTTTTTAGGCTTCGGGGGTCGAGGAGCTTCACATGCGACGGATTGATTGGCTTGCGGGCTGCCTCGCGCTCGGCGCGGGCGCGCTCGCCGCTCACCTGGCGGGCTGTGTGATCGGCAACGGGGAGACGGACTGCAGCACGTACCCCGACTCGGTGAAGTGCGGGATCACGATGGGGACCGGGGGCCACCCGGCGAGCACCTCCTCCACCTCCTCCACCGGCACGACGATGGGGACGGGCGGCATGGGGACGGGCGGCATGGGAACCGGCGGCTCGGGCCCGCCTCCGCAGTGCGCCAGCATCGACCCGCTCACGGTCATGGACCCGTGCACCGCGCTCGCGGGCTGCGGCGCGTTCGTGAACCTGAACGCGACCTCCGACGGCGGCGCCGCCCAGGGCACCTGCGCCTCGCCCTACGGCAAGCTCTCGGACGCCGCGACCGCGGGCGCGTCCGTCATCTACCTCTGCGGCTCCGGCAGCGAGACGGCGACGGTGAAGTTCGCCGGGAGCGTGACCATCATCGGCGGCTGGGCGTGCAGCGGGACGAGCTGGACGGCACCCGCGGCAACCGGCGCGACGCCTTCGGGGCTGAACGGCCCGCAGGACTCCCCTGCGCTCGAGCTCGACGGCGCGACCAACAAGATCACGAACTTCAGCGTCCAGGCCCCGGCCGCGACGGTGCCGGGCGGGTCGTCCATCGCCGTGGTGGCCACCGGGGGGACGTTGAGCTGGTCGAACGGGACCATCGGGGCGGGAAACGCCAAGGACGGCGTTGCCGGCGTGCAGCCCGCGGACGACGCGACGCTCGACGGCATCACGGGGAACGACGGCGGAAACACGTGCGACCCCGGCGCGCATCCCGGCGCGATGGGCATGACGAAGACGTGCTCGACCGCAGGCACCTCCACCGGAGGCAATGGTGGCGACGGTGGGACGGTGTCGGGATCGACGCTCGGCCCGGCGGGCAACGGAACCGCGGGCAGCCCAACCCCGGCGGGGGGGACGACACCCAACGGCTCGCCCGGTCTGGGCGAGGGTCAGACCGACCCGTCGAGCGGCATGAAGACGATGATGTGTACCGCCGGCACCAACGGCGCCAACGGCACGGCAGGAACCCCGGGTTTGGGCGGGCTCGGCGACGGGGCCATCAGCGCGAGCGGCTACCAGGGCGCGCCCGGCAAGGTCGGCGGAATCGGGGGTCCGGGGGAGGGCGGCGGCGGCGGCGGCGGTGCCGAGGGCGCCAAGAACGGCACCTGCATGACCACCCCGGTAGTGGACGTTCCCGGGGCGAGCGGCGGTGCCGGTGGGACGGGCGGCTGCGGGGGGAACCCGGGGCCGGTGGGCACGGCAGGCGGCTCCAGCATCGCCATCCTCGCGCTCGAGACGACTGTGACGCTCGACTCGAACGTGACGTTGGTCGCGCTGAAGGGCGGGAACGGCGGCGCCGGTGCCGCAGGGCAGAACGGCGGGAAGATTGGGCTCGGCGGCAGCCCCGGCAACAGCGGCCCCGCCGCGAACAACAGTTGCCAAGGGGGCAACGGCGGCAAGGGCGGCGCCGGCGGCAACGCGGGCGGCGGGCAGGGCGGGCACTCGCTCGGGATCGCCTTCAAGGCCATGAACGCCGGCGTGAAGGCGCCGACGGGCGGCACGTTCAACATGGGCACCGCCGGCACGGGCGGGCCAGGCGGCACGAGCGCGACGGCCATGGCCGGCGGCACCGGCGACAACGGCAAGCTCGTCGCGTGCTGGGACTTCGTCACCCACGCCAACTGCATGTAGCCCTCGTCGCCGCGCTGCTTCATCGCCCCGCGCGAGCTCCGCGCCCCTCGTCCACGACGAACGCCGCCCCCTCCAGGCCAGCCGCCTCACCGGCGCTGGCCGCCCTCCCCGCCCATCGCGTATCCTCCCGCCGAGGGTCCCTTGTCCACCGCTCTCGCAGTCGGCGCCATCTTCGCCGGCCGGTACCGCATCCTCCGCAGCATCGCCGCGGGCGGCATGGGGGCCGTGTACGAGGTGCTGCACCTCGAGACCGAGCGGCGCCGCGCGCTCAAGGTGATGCTCCCCCACGTCCTCCAGAGCGACGACCTCCGCGAGCGCTTCAAGCGCGAGGCCAAGGTCGCGGCGCACATCGACAGCGAGTTCATCGTCGAGGTCTTCGACGCCGGCGTCGACGAGACCACGCAGATGCCGTTCCTCGTCATGGAGCTGCTGCGCGGGGAGGAGCTCGGCAAGCGCCTGAAGCGCCTCGGGAGGTTCCCGCCTGTGGACGTGGTGGCGCACTTGCACCAGACGGCGCTCGCCCTCGACAAGACGCACAGGGCTTCCATCGTCCACCGCGATCTCAAGCCGGAGAACCTCTTCCTCACGGAGCGGGAGGAGGGGCCGCCGCGCATCAAGGTCCTCGACTTCGGCGTGGCGAAGGTGGTGGCCGAGAGCGCCACCGCGGGCACGACGCAGAGCATCGGCACGCCGCTCTACATGGCGCCGGAGCAGTTCAACCCGGCGGCGCGGCTCACCGGCGCGGCGGACCTCTACGCGCTCGGCATGGTGGCGTTCACGCTGCTGGTGGGCAAGCCGTACTGGGCCGAAGAGGCGCGGAGCGGCAACGTCTTCGCCCTCGCCAACGTGGCGGTGCGCGGCCCGATCGAGCCGGCCTGCGCCCGCGCCGCGCGGAGCGGCGTACACCTGCCCCCCGCGTTCGACGCCTGGTTCGCCCGCATCACCGCCCCCGACCCCGGCCAGCGCTTCTCCACCGCGATCGAGGCCGTGCGCGCGCTCTCCGGCGCCCTCGGGGTCGCGTCCGCGGCGAGCAGCCAGCCGTGGCCGACCACGACCCCGAGCGCGATGGGGCCGCAGGCGTCCCCGGGCCCCACGCCGGCGGTGACGGCCCCGATCGCCCCCATCACGGCACCGGCGACCACCTCCTCCGCGCGGCCCTCGCCGCAACCCTCGCGCGCCGGCGTCATCGTCGCGGCGGCCGTCGCGATCGCGGGGCTCCTCGGAGTGGCGATCTACCTCGGCGTCCACCGTTCGACCCCATCACCGCCGTCCCGCGCCGCCGCCACGTCGAACTCCGTCGCGACTCCGCCGCGGAGCACGCCACCGCCCACCTCGACCACGACCCCCAGCGCCGCGCCCGAGCCGTCCCAGGCGTCGCCGCCGCCTCCGCCGGCACCTCCCGGGAGCGCGACCGCTTCGCCCTCGGACGGCGTCGCGAGCGCTTCGCCCGCGCGGGGTGTCGCGAGCGCGCCGCCGTCGGCGACTGCGACACCGAAGCACACCGGGAAGCCGCACCCCACGGCGCCGTCGCTGTACACGCGAGACTGACACGGGGCAGCGGCGACGAGACGCCGCGCTTGACACGGGCGACGATTCCGCGACTTGCTATCCGGGCCCATGCCGCGCCCCCGCCTCCTCGCGATCCCCGCCCTGCTCTGCGGCACCCTCTGCCACGCGCCGGCGCTCGCGGCCGGGCCCGACCCTGCCGCGCTCTTCGACCGCGGCGTCGCCGACATGGAGGCCGGCCGCTTCGAGACCGGCTGCCCCGCGCTCGAGCAGAGCTACCAGAATCGACCCGCGCCCCGGCACCCTCTTCACGCTCGCGGAGTGCGAGGCGAAGCGCGGACACCTCGCGGCCGCCGTGACGCGCTACGACGCGTACCTCGCGCTCGTTGCCACGTTCCCGCCCGACAAGAAGCAGAAGCAAGGCGACCGCGTGAAGGTGGCGCTGGCGCAGCGCGAGAGGCTCGGGCCGAAGGTGGCGGAGCTGACGCTGGTCCTGCCGCCCAACGCGCCCGTGGGGACACGGGTGACGCGCGACGGCGCGCCGGTCGCCTCGGTGTCGCTCGGGACCCCGGTGGTGGTCGATCCCGGGGAGCACGTGGCCAGCACGAAGGCGCCGGGCGGGCCGGTGACGGAGGTGCGGATCAAGCTGGGGGAGGGCGAGAAGCGGGCCATCGCGCTGGAAGTGCGCGAGCCCACGGCGGCGCCGGCACCCACCGCGCAGACGGCGGAGCCTTCCAGCGGCCCGAACAAGGCCGTGCTCATCGCGGGCGGCGCCGTGGCGGGGGCGGCGGTCATCGCCGGCGGGGTGCTCATAGGGGTCTCGGCGAGCAAGGGGAGCAGCGCCGGCAGCCTCTATACGAGCATCAAGTCCACGCCGCCGGGCGGCTGCCCTTCGTTCAGCTCCCCGCAGACGGGCGGATGCGCGACGTTGAAGTCGGATCTCGACGCCAAGTCGACCCTGGGATCCACCGGCGTCTGGACGCTGGTCGGCGCGGGTGTGGTGGGGGTCGGGACGCTCGTCTACGGCCTCGTGGGCGGCTCGCGCGGGGCGGCTTCCGGGCTCGTGGTCACGCCCGTGATGACGGCCGAGGGCGGCGGCGTCTTCGCGAAGGGTTCCTTCTAGGCGCGCGGGATCGAGGGGCACGGTATGCGTCGGATCGATTGGCTTGCGGGATGCCTGGCGCTCGGCGCGGGGGTGCTGGCCGCGCACGCGGCGGGGTGCGTGATCGGCAACGGGGGTGACGATTGCAGCGTCTTCCCGGACCTGGCGAAGTGCGGCGGCACCGGCGCCGGAGGCCACACGACGAGCACGACCTCCACGAGCGCGACGATGGGAACCGGCGGGACGGGCACCGGCGGCATGGGCACAGGCGGGTCGGGCCCGCCTCCGCAGTGCGCCGGCATCGACCCGCTCACGGTCATGGACCCGTGCACCGCGCTCGCGGGCTGCGGCGCGTTCGTGAACCTGAACGCGACCTCCGACGGCGGCCCCGCCCAGGGCACCTGCGCCTCGCCCTACGGCAAGCTCTCGGACGCCGCGAACGCGGGCGCGTCCGTCATCTACCTGTGTGGCTCCGGCAGCGAGACGGCGACGGTGAAGTTCGCCGGGAGCGTGACCATCGTCGGCGGCTGGACGTGCAGCGGGACGAGCTGGACGGCGCCCGCGGCGACCGGCGCGACGCCCTCGGGGCTGAACGGCCCGGCGGACGCCCCTGCGCTCGAGCTCGACGGCGCGACCAACAAAATCACGAACTTCAGCGTCCAGGCCCCGGACGCGACGGTGCCGGGCGGATCGTCCATCGCCGTGGTGGCCACCGGGGGGACGTTGAGCTGGTCGAACGGCACCATCTCGGCGGGAAATGGCAAGGACGGCGTCGCCGGCGTGCAGCCCGCGGACGACGCGACGCTCGACGGGATCAAGGGGGGTGACGGCTCGAACACGTGCAATCCCGGGGGATCGCACCCCGGCGGGATGGGCACGACCAAGTCGTGCTCGACCGGAAACAGCTCGCTCGGCGGCAACGGTGGCGACGGTGGGATGGTGTCGGGCTCGACGCTCAGCCCGGCGGGCAACGGGACCGCGGGCAGCCCGACCCCGCCGAGTGGGACGACACCCAACGGCGCCGCTGGTCTGGGCGAGGGTCAGACCGACCCGTCGAGCGGCATGAAGACGACGGTGTGTACCGCCGGCACCAACGGCGCCAACGGCACGGCGGGAACCCCGGGCCTGGGCGGGACCGGCGACGGGACCATCAGCGCGAGCGGCTACCAGGGCGCCGACGGCAAGGCCGGTGGAAACGGGGCTCCGGGGGAGGGCGGCGGCGGCGGGGGCGGCGCCGAGGGCGCCAAGTCGGGCACCTGCATGGCCAGCCCGGTGAACGACGTTCCGGGTGCTAGCGGGGGCGCGGGTGGGACAGGTGGCTGCGGGGGGAACGCGGGGCCGGCCGGTACCGCGGGCGGCTCCAGCATCGCGATCGTCGCGCTCGATACGACGGTGACGCTCGACTCGAACGTGACCCTGGTCGCGCTGAAGGGCGGGAACGGCGGCGCCGGCGCCGCAGGGCAGAACGGCGGGAAGATCGGGGTTGGTGGCAACTTCGGCAGCAGCGGCCCCGCCGCCAACGACAGTTGCCAAGGCGGCGCCGGGGGGAAGGGCGGCGCCGGCGGGAACGCCGGCGGCGGGCAGGGCGGGCACTCGCTCGGGATCGCCTTCAAGGCGATGAATGCCGGCGTGAAGGCGCCGACGGGCGGCACGTTCATGGCGGGCACCGCGGGCACGGGTGGGCCGGGCGGCACGAGCGCGACGGCCATGGCCGGCGGCACCGGCGACAACGGCAAGGTCGTCGCGTGCTGGGACTTCATCACCCACGCCAACTGCATGTAGCGCCGCAGCTCGTGTGCTCGGGCTCGATCGCCCGCGCGAGCGCGTGCGCGCCGGCGATCGGCCGCATATGCTCCTCGCAGATGCGGGGCTGCGGGGGCCCGTCGTCCCGCGGGGTGATTGTCCATGGAGACAGCGATCTGCACGACGAGGTCGGGTGCGTCCGGCCTCCTCGATGATGCGGGAGCGTTCGACGCCGCCCTCGGTGAGTCCTTCCTCCAGGCCATCCTCGCGGGCGACCAGCGCCGGGCGTGCGCGATCACCTCCGACGCCCTCCGTCACGGGATGCCGTACCTCTACCGCCACGTCACGACGGCGATAGCGGAGGTCGGCCGCCTCTGGCAGGAGGGCCGGATCAGCATCGCCGACGAGCACCTCGCGACGGCGGTGTGCGAGACGGCAATCGCGTCCCTCTACCCCCGGCTCGCCTGGCCGGTCGGGGGCCCTCGGGCGATGGTGGCGTGCCCGGGGCCGGAGCGGCACCAGCTCGGCGCGCGCATGGTCGCCGACTTGCTCGCGCTCGACGGCTGGCGCGTCGACTTCCTCGGCGCCGGCATCCCCGTGCCGGCGCTGGTCGAGACGGTGGTCTCCCGCGAGCCCGTGCTGGTCGGGCTCTCGGCCGCGATCGAGCCGCATCTGCCCGCCGTCGCGGCGGCGGTCGCGGATCTGCGCCGCGCGCTGCCCGGCGTGCGCGTCCTCGTGGGCGGGCGCATGGTCTCTGCGCTCCCCAATCCGGCGGCCCTCGGCGCCGACGGGTGGGCGAGCTTCTGCGACGAGGCGGTCCGCGTGGCGGCGCCGTGGAAGCGATGACGGCGAGCGTCCCCGTGGACCTCCTGCTCTCGGAGGACAGCCCCATCGCAGCGCTGCTCGTGGAGGGCGGCCACGTGGTCGCCGCCAACGCGGCGGCGGCGGCGCTCCTCGGGCGCGGGGCGGCGGCCGGAGCCGCCCTGTCCTCGGCCTTCGACGAGGGCTCGTGCGCCAAGCTGGCCGCGGTGCTGGCAGCAGGGCGGCGCGCCGCCGTGGAGCTCCAGAGCCTGCGCGGCGCCGGCGAGCCGCGGGTCGTCCGCTTCCTGTTCGAGCCGCTCGGCGCGAGGGCGCTCCTCCTGGCCCAGCACGTCGGGCCGGAGTACGCCGAGCGCGCGGAGCACGCGCTCCTCGACGCGAACGCCCGGCTCGCGAACCTCACGCGCGACCTCTCGCAGCGCGGCGCGGAGCTCGCCGCCGCCAAGGCCGAGCTGGAGCGCGTCGCGGCGCTCCGCGACGCGTCCATGACCACGCTCTCGCACGACATCCGGTCGCCGCTGACGGCCATCGTCTTCGCCGCCGGCGCGCTCGAGGCGAGCGCCCCGGCGTCGGCTGCGGAGGACGGCGCCCGGAGAGCGGCGGCCATCCGGCGCAACGCCGAGCGCATCCTCCGCCTCGTCGACGAGCTGCTCGACGCCGCGCGCATCGACTCCGGCGCGGCCGCGATGGCCGTCCAGCCGGTCTCGCTCGCCGCCGTCGCGGCGGACGTGATCGAGTCGGTCGAGCCGATCGCGTCCGCAGGCGGCGTGCGCCTGGAGCTCGCGGCGGAGCGCGCGGGCCGGGTGTCCGCCGACCCGACGAGGCTCTTCCAGGTCCTCTCGAACCTGGTCACCAACGCGCTCCGCCACTCTCCTCCCGGCGGCTCCGTCACCGTGCTCGTCGAGGAGGACGGCGCCGTGCGGTGCACGGTGCGCGACGAGGGCCCCGGCGTGCCGCCCGATCTGCGCGCGCACGTCTTCGAGCGCTTCCGGCTGGGCGGCGAGCACGCTGGCTCCGCGGGGCTGGGCCTCTTCATCACGCGCCGGCTCGTGGAGCTGCACGGGGGGCGCATCTGGCTGGAGGAGCCCGGCCCGCGCGGGGCGGCGTTCACGTTCGAGCTGCCCCGCGCGCCGGCGTGAGACCCTCTGCGCGCCGCCCGAGCCGCGCGACCAGATGATACCTCGTCGCTCGCCCACACGACAGCGCGCCGTGGGCAGTACCGCTTTACCTGTTTCGCGGATCCCGATGGTCGCGGAGATAGCAGGACCGTTCACGCCCCGGTCTTGGCCGGCGTCACGGCGGGCGTGGCCACGGCGGCCGGGGCCGCGGTGGGATCGGGGGCCTTGATGGCGAGGCGCTGCTTCTTCCCCATGATGTTCCGCGCCTTGCGTCGCCTGGCGCCGCGTGTTGGCGGCCTGCTTCACCTCGGTGGAGGGCTGCTTACGAGGCTTCTTCACCTTGCCTCCGAACTTGGCCGCGTCCGCGTCGTTCGGCAGCAGCGCGGCGGCAACGACGTGAGCAGGGCGTCCAGGTGGACGCCCGACGGTTGTCGGCCAGGTCGCCAACCTCGCGACTTCCCCGCCGACTCCCTGCGCTCGGAAGCGCATCCACCTCCGGAGCCAGTTCACGTACCCCGTGCTGGTCGAGCACGTGACGTGGACGACGGCCTGGTGCTGGTCCGCGTGCGCCGGCCGGACGGTGGGCAGGAGGACGTGACCCTCGAGGCCGCCGAGCTGGAGGAGGCGCTGGCCGCGGCGAGCGGGCACAGCGCGGAGCTGGTGACCGGCCGGGCCGCCGGCAATCACGGGAGCGAACAGGGCGTACTGCGTCCCGCTGCCTCGCCCATTCGAGTAATATCCCCGACCACGGCGTAGGCCCACTCACATGAGCAACCTCGCGAAACGCGCGCTACGGAAGCGCATCCACGTCCGGCGCCAGTCCACGTACCGCGTGCCCGATCACGTGACGGTTGACGACGGCCGAGCGCTGATCCGCATGCGCCGGTCGGCCCGGGGGCGCAAGTGAAGGACGCCGACCGCGAGGCCGCCGAGCGGGCCCTCCGTGGCAAGGTCGGCGCCTGCCCGAGCTGCCGGGCACGGCGCTGGCGCGTGCTGGAGATGGTCGCGCTCCTGCCCTACCGCGACGAGGGCATCACCCTGGGCGCCCCGGCGGTCCCCATCGTGCTCGTCGCCTGCGCCAAGTGCGCGGCCGTGCGACAGTTCTCCGCCGTGCAGCTCGGGCTCGTCGAGCCCGCTCGGGAGGAGGGGACGTGACATGAAGGCGCCCGCAAAGCACCGCCCCGCCGCGCGCGCATCGCAGCCGCGCCACCGCAAGCGTGCGAAGGAGATGCCCTACCTCGCCCGGTGCGAGGTGCGCGTGCTACCGAGCGCGGAGGCCGCCCTCCCGCCTCCGAGCGTCGAAGAGCCTCAGTCCATCGCCGACGACTGGGAGCCGCCCGTGCTCCGCGGTGGAGGCACCTGGGTCGGAGGCTCGCTGCGCCGCGAGGACATGTACGACGACGATGGCCGCTGAGCGCCTCTTCCTCGACACCAGCCTCCTCGTCGCGGCGTCCGTGCCTGCACACCCGGGGCACGCGGCGGCGCGCGCGTACGTGCAGCGCGCCCGACGCCGCGGCGACGCGTTCTGTATGAGCCCGCAGATCTGCCGCGAGATCCTCGTGGTCATCACCCGGCAGCCCGTGGACGGCCTCGTCTACACCCTGGAAGAGGCCTCGCGCGTGCTCGCGGAGTGGCGCGGGCGCTGCGAGATGCTCTCCGAGGGGCCCGACACGGTGACGCGGTGGTTGGAGCTGGCGCGGCGCCACCGCGTCATGGGCAAGCAGCTCCACGACTGCAACATTGTCGCCGTGATGCTGGCCCACGGCGTCTCGCGCCTCGCGACCCGCAACCCGGCCGACTTCAAGCGTTACGGCATCCGCGTGGATGCCGTCGAACCCTGACCTGGCAGGCGGCCATGGTGGAGCTCCACCAGACCTCCAAGCAGAACGTCTCGAAGCACCTCCGGGACGTGTTCGCAGAGGATACCAGGTAGGCCACTACCACCTCGACGCCGTCCTCGCCGTCGGGTACCGCGTCCGATCGACGCGCGGCACCCAGTTCCGCCGATGGGCCACGGAGCGCCTCCGCGAGTTCCTGGTCAAGGGCTTGGTCATGGACGACGAGCGTCATGATCCCAAGCTCCGAGCGAGAACCTCGTCGAGCGCGGGACCTGATGGCGGCGCGCCGCTGACGCGTCACTGGCGCGTCAACCGGCTCCGCTCGACGCCGAGCCTCGCCAAACCCGCGGATCCACTCGTCGTCGCACCTGGCTCGTCCCTTGCTGAAGGCGCGTCTCCACAGGAGACCACGATGACCTCGAACCTCGCCCCCGCCTCAATCCGTCTCTTCGTCCCCCTCTGCGCCCTCGTCCTCGCCGCCCTCGCCGGCTGCTCCAAGAAGACCGCCCCGGAGGGCACCGCGCACGCCGCCGAGCCCCCGACGCAGCCGGCGCAGGTCGCCGCGCCCCCCGTCGGCAACTTCGCCGGCCACTACATGACCAACTGGGGGGGCTGCACGCTGACCCAGGACGGGGCCATGGTGAAGGGTCAATGCGACCGGGCGTACACCCTGGACTGCACCGCGGAGGGCAACACCATCCGCTGCGACTGGACCTCGCCGATGCACGGCACCAAGGGCAAGACCACGCTCACGATCAAGCCCGACCAGGAGCACCTCACGGGCCCCTGGGGCAACGGCGAGAGCACGAACAACGGCGGGGAGTGGATCTTCACCCGCAAGTGAGGCGCGTGTAGCCACCAAGTCGGCTCCCGGCGCACCATGGGCGCCATGACCGTAGAGCCCAGCCTCCGGACCGCCTCCGTCCTCGAGCACGCCGTCCCCCTCCACGAGCTCGACGAGGCGTGGCGCGCCCCCTCGGCCGGCGAGCGCCTCGACCGCATCGGCCGCGCCGCCCCGCACCTCCGCGCCCGCATCCTCGAGAGCGGCCGCGTCGTCGCCGCGCGCACCTTCCCCATCGCCGAGCTGCCGTACCCGACCGCCTTCGCCTTCGCGGGCGCGGCGTCGTCGCCGATCCCGTACATCGTGATGACGAACCGCATGAACCTCGTGCAGTTCGCGACGGACGACGGGATCAAGACCCTGCTCTTCAACCCGACGGACGCCCGGCAATCGGCCGAGACCCCGTTCTTCGCCGACCTGCGCGCGCGGATGGGCAAGGGCATCGCCGAGCGCGTCATGGCGCGCTTCATCCGCCCGACGCCGGCCGAGCACCTCGCCTCGATCGGCCTCCGCCCCGAGCAGGTCGACTACATCGCCTTCGACCACCTCCACACGCAGGACCTCCGCGGCCTCCTCGGCACGGCCCCGGGGAAGGACGGGAGCGCGCCCATCCCCGCCGCCTTCCCGCGCGCCCGCCTCCTCGCCTGGCGCCCCGAGCTCGACATCTTCCGCGCCCTGCACCCGCTCCAGCGCACCTGGTACATCGCCGATGGCCTCCGCGGCGTGCCGCCCGAGCGCCTCGTCGCCTGCGACGGCGACCTGCTCCTCGGCAAGGGCGTGGCGCTGGTGCGCACCCCGGGGCACACGGTCGGCAACTGGTCGCTCGTGCTCTCGACCGACAACGGCGTCTGGGCGGTGAGCGAGAACGGCGTCGCGTGCGACTCGTACGCGCCCGAGGCGAGCAAAATCCCGGGCCTGGCGAGGCACGCGCGGCGCTACGGGGTCGAGGTCGTCCTCAACAGCAACACGCTCGAGGGGAGGAACGAGCAGTACACCTCGATGGTGCTGGAGAAGGCGCTGGTCGACCCGAGCCGCGAGAACCCGGCCTTCTGCCAGCACCTCGCCTCGTCCGAGCTCACGCCCACCCCCTTCACCCCAGGCCTCTCGCCCACGCACCGCCACGCGGGGATCGAGAGTGGAGAGCTCCGGCTGCGCTGACTTGCGGGCGGCGGCGACGCGCGCGAACATCGTGGGTCGATGAGACACCCGCTTGCCCTTGGCGCCCTCGCGACGCTCCCCCTCGCCCTCGCGGCCGCGGCCGCGTGCAGCCCGGTCGACCGGATCCTCCCCAGCGGCACCGGCGCGAGCACCAGCGCGGCGGGCACCGGCGGCTCCTCCACGAGCTCGCACATGACGAGCACCGGGAGCAAGACGAGCACCGGGACGAAGACGAGCTCGTCCACGACCGGGACCGGCGGCACCGGCACGGGCGGCAGCGCCCCGATGGGGAAGTGCACCGCCAACGGCGCGGTCTTCACGGTCATCAGCTCGACGGCGCTGGCCGGCGCCCAGCTCGACGACAAGCCGGTCGTGGTTGCCGACCCGGGGACGATGCGCCCGATGGCGCACGTCGTCGTCAACGCGAAGAGCAGCGGAGCGGTCTTCATCCGCAGCTTGACCAACGATCCGACGAACACGGTCGCCAACCTCGTCACGTACACGGGCCCCCCCACGGCGGTGACCTCCTACGAAGCCGTCGGCGGCTGGGTCGCCGCGGGCGGGGGCGTGAACCTGTACGTGCAGGGCTTCAGCAGCGCGAGCCAGAGCATCGGCCAGCTCGCCTTCCCGCTCGACCCGAACGCCGGCGTCCTCGCGGGGCCCACCGAGACCGACTACAACACGCCGGCGGACTGCCAGTACCCGAACAACCCGGGCCGCGCGTTCGTCGTGCAGGATCCGAACACGGGGAGCGCGCACTACTTCACGTCGTGCAACATCAACAGCAGTCCGCCCACCGCCTCGACGTGGATCGGCAACGACGACCCTGCCTACATGCCCGTCGAGGTCGCGACGGGCATGGGCGGCGACATGGACATGAACCCCGGCGCCTACTCGTACGCGAACGGCGTCGGCATCGTCTCCTACGACGGGAAGAGCGTCGGCGGGAGCCCCATCGCGTTCGGCCCCGACAACGGGTTCGGGCAGCCGGCGACGCTGGCTCCGCTGGCTTCGGGCCAGGACTCGCTCCTCCTCACCGCGGTGCCGACGGCGGCGGGCGACGGCTTCATCACCTTCGTCGGCTCGCTCGCGCAGGACCTGTCGAGCGGCAGCCTCTGGAACGGCTCCGTGACGTTCGCGGATCTGCCCATGCTCGCGGCATCGCCGACGAAGGTGGTCAAGCAATTCACTTCGGGCACCTCCATCGCGGACCTCGGCGCGTTCGTGAACGCCGCGGTCGACGCGAACTTCATCTACGGCGCGGGGCCGACGTTCACCAACGACGCGGTGACCTTCGAGTGGTTCGAGCGCGACGGGACGCCCCTCGTGGTCGAGCAGAAGGTGTACTCCACCAGCAACTACACGGTCATCGCCGCCGGCGCCGCGCCGCTGGGGGCGCCGAAGGTGGTCGTCGTGTGGGTCGAGCACGACGGCGCGAGCCCGCCCAACTACCAGGTCCGGGCGCAGCTCCTCGACTGCATCAAGGGCTGAGCAGGGCCGCGTTACCGCGCGTCCGCCTTCGCGAACGCGACGTGTGCCTCGCCGCCCGCGTTGACCACGTAGCCCATGTAGAGCGCGCTCCCCAGCGCGAAGACGCCCGGGTAATCGCCCACCCAGCGCGGGTCCGCGCGCGCCGAGAGGAACGCGACGGGCGCGCTCACCGCGACGCTCGGCGCGAAGGGGCCCCCGGATCGGCGGCGCGGCTCCGGCGGAAGCTCCCGTTCGGGTCGTCGCCGGAGGCGCCGGCGTAGTAGACCGAGATCGAGCGCGCCTCCTGCCTCTCCGGCGATCTGCGGGTGCATGAAGTAGGGGGCGGCGGCGGCGTCCCCCACGCTGGCCCGCGCGGCCACGGTCGCGCCGCCGTCGGTCGAGCGCGCGAGCACGACGGCGTCGAGCTTCGGCACCTCGGCCTCGTCGTACGGGCCCGTCCCCGGTGAGCCCGTACGCGACCGACACGTCGTCGCCGTCGGCCACGCAGCTCGGGTCGTCGAACGCCGCCGGGTCGCCCGGCGCGCTCACGGTGATCTCGGGCGCCCAGGTCTTCCCGTCGTCGTCGCTGCGCGCGAGGCGCACGTCGAACGTCGTCTCCCCGGCGAGGTAGACGACCCAGAGGCGGCCCCCCGAGGCGCACGGGTACGCGAGGTCGCGTAAGACGGCGCCGGACGGATCGTCGGCGACGAACGACCGCGCCCAGGTCGCGCCGTCCTGGCTCCGCGCCGCGACGACGCCGACGTCGAACGGATCTGCGACGCGCTGATAGGCGACGACGGCGGTGCCGGCGTCCGTGACCTCGATCCAGGGCTTGTCGTAGCGCGCGCCGTCCGCGGGATCCGTCACCTCGACCGGGGCACCGAAGCGCGCCTCGCCGGCGGGGGCCCGGGCGGCGTAGACGTGCATGTCGGACGGGGTGCCGAGCGAATCCGCCCGGTAGCCGACCCACGCGAGGTAGAAGCTCTCGTCGGGCGCGACGGCGACCGTCGGGTCGCTGGCGATCCTGCCGTCGGGCGAGGCGAGGATGGCAGGAGGCGCGAACGAGTCGCCGCCGTCGGTCGAGAAGGCGTAGCCGACGGCCGACTGCCCGCTCGCCGCGACGTCAATCCACACGAGCGCGACGAGGCCGTTCGCAGCCGCCGCGACGCTGGCGTCCGTCTGGCGTGCCCAGCCGGGCGACTGCGAGATCCAGGGCCCACCCCCGGCCGCTGCGGGCCCGCCCGCCCCACCGCACGCGGCGAACGTGAGCGAGGCAAGAACGACGGCCGCGCGCACGGGCGGAGGGAGCATGCCGTCTGGACGTAGCAAGACGCATACGAGGGCAAATCCAGCCCCGGCAGCGGCAGCGTGACAGGGGGGCGTGGCGGCGACGCCTCGCGCGTTGCGTGGTTGCATCATCGCGCGCGGGCGTCGCGCGCCGATTCGACGCGGGAGCCCGGCCTCCGCGTGCGATCCGCGACCCGGCCGGCGTGGCACACGCGTTGCGAAAAGGCCCGCCCGAAAGCTCATCTTTCGGGAGGCTTCCATGAAGGCAACGATTCTGCCCCTCCTCGCCATCTCGCTCTCAATCCTCGCCGCCGGCTGCGTCGGCGTCAGCGTGGACGGGGCAGAGTCGCAGGTGGCCGCCGACGGCGACGAGGGCATGGCTGCCTCCGCGCAGAGCACCGACCTGGCGAGCATCGTCTTCGAGAACGTCAGCGTCACCGACCCGGTGATGGCGACCGCGCAGCTCGCCATGCCCTCGCAGCTCTGGCCCTCGGGCTGCGTCACGCGGGCGATGACGGGGCCGAACCAGAATCACCGTCACCTTCCGCGGCTGTACCGGCCCCTTCGGCCTCGTGAACATCAACGGGCAGGAGACGGTCACCCTCGGCTCCGCAACGGGCGGCGCGCTCAAGGCGAACATCGACGGGCTGAACCTGACCGCGAACGGCAAGCCCATCAGCCACTCGGCCACGGCGGTCATCACCTTCCCCAGCGCCACCACGCGCGCCGTGGCGTGGGACGGGAGCTGGCAGCGCACCAACGAGCTCGGGCAGGTCGTCGCGCACACGTCCGACGTGCGCATCTCGGTCGACCTCGCGGCCGGCTGTCGCACAATCGACGGCACGGCGCAGACCTACGTCGACGCGCGCGAGGTCAACACGACAATCACCGGATACCAGCTCTGCCACGACGTCAGCGGGCAGGAGGGCTGTCCCTCCGGCGCCGTCAACCACGTGGGCGTGACGTCGGGCAAGACGGTCCAGATCCAGTTCGACGGTACGGCCGAGGCCGAGGTGACCGGCCCGAGGGGCGACATGTTCCAGGTGCCCCTCGTCTGTACGCCGCTCGCGGCGGGTGGCTGAGCGCACCGAGACGCCGCAGAATCCCGACCGGCATCCGGGCTGAAATTCTAGACGGAGGGCGTGCCTCGCCCCTACGCGCCGACCGCCGCCGCCCTCCTCCTCGCCGCCTGCTCCTCCGCGCCCCCGCCCCCACCCTCGCCGCCCCCCGCCGCGCCGTGCGCCCCGTGCCCTGCACCCGCCGCGGCGCTCGGCCCGCTGCGCTTCCGCGTCTATGTCGGCGGGGCGGACAGCTTCCACCTCGAGGAGGGCGTGATCTCGCTCTGCGACCTGCTGAAGGAGAAGGGGAGCGACGCCACGTGCGAGATCTTCCCCGGGAAGGGGCACTTCGATCTGTACGGGAAGGATCTGGCAGCGCCCGACGGCCTCCTCGCCCGCATCGCGCGGGGGATGGTGGATCGCGCCGCCACGCGCAGACCGCGCGGGCACTGACTCCTCAGACGTTCGTCACCCTCCACGTGGGGGACGGCGATCTTCGGCATGTGACGTGCCGTTGCCCTTCGCCTTGCGCCGGCAGGCGATGCGGGCTACGTTGCGTGCGCCACACGAACTGTCCCTGGCCGCTCGGCTCGTCGCGCTCTCCTGGAGAATTCGGCACGCTCGGAGACTGGACGACGCCTCGTGAGCGCCGTGGGCACCAAGGCTCTCCTGTTGCCGCGGCACGCCGTCCGCTCGAACCGTCATGGCTTCGTCGAGCGCGGTGTGGACGGCGTTCCCTACGAACGCGCAGCCGAAGCCGTGAAAGTAGCAGGACCATGGGCAATCGTCTCTATGTTGGCAATCTCTCGTTCAACACCACCCAGGCGTCGATCGAGGCGGCCTTCGCCGCTGCCGGCGACGTGCGCGAGGTGGCCATGCCCACCGATCGCGAGACCGGGCAGTTCCGGGGCTTCGCGTTCGTGACCATGGGCTCGTCCCAGGCCGCGAACGCGGCCATCTCCCAGCTCAACGGGGCGATGATCGACGGGCGCGCGATCAAGGTGAACGAGGCCCAGGAGCGGTCGGGCGGCGGCGGCGGCGGTGGTGGTGGCCGCGGCTACGGCGGCGGCGACTTCGGAGGGCGGGGGCGTGGGCGCTGAAGGCCTTCGCCCTGTGGCGCGGGGCCCCCTGGCACCGCAATCGTCTGATCGCGCCGTCTCCCGGCGCGGAGAGAGGGGCCGCCGATGCAAAGGCAGGGAGCACTGAAGCGGCAGAAGGAACGCGCGCGCCAGGAAAAGCAGCGCGAGAAGGACGCGAGCCGCCTCGCGCGGCGCAGAGAGAAGCCCCAGAGCGGCACCGCGACGCCGGGCGAGGATCCGGACATCGCGGGCATCGTCCCGGGTCCGCAGCCGCCGACCGCGGGTGAATGAAGAACCGCCGCCTCTGGTACATCGGCCGCCGGGCCTGAGGCGTGCGCCGAGTTCGGGCTGCCCTACCACGCGTCCCGGTCCATCTGGGAGGCGGTGGCCAAGCACTATCGCCTCCTGCACCAGCAGAGCGCGCCCTGATCACCGCCGACTTCAGGAGACCCCCCGATGAAAGACTCTCGAATCGCCATCTTCCGCCGGACGCTCGACGGCCTCATCGACTCGCTCGAGGCGACGGTCCGCATCGAGCGCTGGGCCGAGTCGGAGAGCGTCCCGGATCCGCTCCGCGAGAGCGCCGGCCAGCTCAACGTCCGGCTCGGTGCGGCGAACCGGCTCGTCGCGGGCCGCTTCGCCGGCTCGACGGCCGACGCCGCCCGCGTCAGCTCAATCGCCGACGCCGTGCGCCGCCTCGACGCCGCGTACGTCTCGTACTGCCGGTCCCCCGACAGGGAGGCCGCCGCCCAGTCGCTCGACGCCGAGCTCCTCGCGGTCAGGGCGACCGTGTAAGCGGAAGACGACGAGGATCCGAAGCGGATCGGGCACGCGACTCCGGCCGCCGAGGCGCGGAGACTCGGCTCCCGCTCGGCAAGACTCCCCTCCGAAGCGCCCGATTTCGTCCTCGCGTCGACCCGATTCGTCCTCGCGCCAGCCCGATTCTTCCCCCGCCGGGCAGGATTGTTCCTCCGACAGAAGAGACTCCTCGTCGCGCAGCGCAGCGTCGCCCGGGTGCCGGGGAGGATCGCAGCAGCGCGGGGAAGTGCCTTTCCCGGACGACGAGGATCCTCCCCGCGACGGCGGAGACTCGTCCCCTCGCCTGGAACCGTCGGGCGCGAAGCGGGGAGGATCCTCCGTGCACCGCCCCCTGTCGGCGCCAGAGGGAGCAGGGTCTTGCCCGAACGGGGAGGATCCTTCCTTCCGCGGCGGAGACTCCTCCCCCTCCGGAGCGGCGCTTCCCACGAGACGGGAAGAGTCGTGTCCGCGCCGCCCGGAGCGCGCGCCCGTCGGAGAAGAGTCTTCCCCCGCGAAGGACGATTGCTCCTGCGAGGAAGGAGTCTCCTCCCCCCGCGGCGCAGCGTCGCCCCGGAAGCGGAGAGGATCGTGCTCCGGAAAAACGGAGTCGGCGTCGCGCAAAGACGAGTCTCCATCCTCGGGAGGAGAATCTCCATCGAAGGGAGAGCAGCTCGCCCCGTGGCAGGACGGATCCTCGCGGTCGGGGGAGCAGTTTTTGCCGTGCGGAGAAGAGTCGGTGGCGCGCGGGGAGGCGCCTCCGGCGCGCTGCCACGAGCGGGTGCCGCCGGGCGGCGAACGTTCACCGCGGGGCAACGATGCCGTTCCGCGGAGACAGGGGTGCGATGAACAGGGCGGCGTGTCTCCGGCGGCGGTGGACGAGCCCATGCCGAACGGGGCCGTGTCCTGGCCGCGGGGAGCCAATCCTCGGCAGCCGGGCGAAGAGCGGGCTCCGCGGGGCGAGGGGTCGTCAGCGTGGGGCGGAGGGTCTTGGTCGAAGGGAGCCGAGCGCTGGTCTCAGGTAGGGGAGCGCGGGCGACGCGTTCACGAGACCGCGAGGCCGGAACAGGATTGCGCTCCGGAGGGAGGCAAGCCAGGGGCGCGAGGGGAGGTGTCGCCGGGGCTCGGGCACGAACACCAACGGCGGCGGCTGCTCCAACCTGCTCGAGAGCTGCACCACCGCCTCCGACTGCTGCACCACCCATGCCCTCTGCATCAACGGCAAGTGCGCGCAGCCGCCTCCGAGTTGAGGGTCAGCGATCCGCATCCCCTCGCGGGAAGTCTCGTCGAATCCCCATCCCCGCCGCCACCCGCTCCCGCCACGCCTCCGGCTCCCCCAGCATCCCGGCGCTGGCCCGGGCCCGCTTGAAGTACAGGTGCGCGTCGTGCTCCCAGGTGAACCCGATCCCGCCGTCGATCTGCACGTTCTCCGCCGCGCAGAAGAAGTACGCCTCCGAGCAGTACACCTTCGCCATCGCCGCGGCCTCGCGCCGGTCGGGCGCGCCCGTCGCCGCCGCCCAGGCCGCGTAGTAGCTCGCCGAGCGCGCCGACTCCGTGCGGACGAGCATGTCGGCGCACTTGTGCTTGATGGCCTGGAAGGAGCCGATCGCCCGCCCGAACTGCGTGCGCGCCTTGGCGTACTCCACGGCCATCTCCAGGCAGCGGTCGGCCCCGCCCACCTGCTCGGCCGAGAGCGCGGCGGCGGCGCGCTCCAGCGTCTCCTGGATCGCGCTCCACGCGGCGCCCTCCTCGCCGAGCCGTGACGCGGCCGGCACGCGCACCCCGGCGAGCCGCACCTCCGCCTGGCGCCGCGTCATGTCCATCGTGGGGAGCGCCTTGCGGGTGACGCCGGGCGCGCCGCCGGGACCGCGAAGAGGCTCACGCCGGCTTCGCCCTCCGTCCCCGGGGCGCGCGCCGCCACGAGGAGCAGGTCGGCCGTGTGGCCATCGATCACGAACGTCTTCACCCCGTCGAGCCGGTAGCCGTCGCCCTCGCGCGTGGCCACGGCCTCGACGGCGCGCGCGTCCCAGCGCCCGTTCGCTTCGGTGAACGCGAGCGTCGCCGTGGCCTGCCCGGCGGCGATGGGCGGGAGCAGCTCCGCCTGCTGCGCGTCGCTCGCGGCGAGGAGGATCGCGTTCACGGCCAGGCAGACCGTGGAGAAGAACGGCGCGCAGAAGAGGGCGCGGCCCATCTCCTCCATGACCGCGGCGACCTCCACCGCCCCCAGGCCGGCGCCGCCGTGCGCCTCGGGGACGATGAGCGCGGCGAGGCCCAGCTCGGCGCCGAGGCGCCGCCAGGTGTCGGCGTCCCAGCCTCGATCGGTCGCCATCGCCGCGCGGACGGCGGAGGGCGGCGCGACGCTCGCGAGGAAGCGGCGCGTGGCGCGGCGCATGGCGTCCTGATCCTCGTCGAAGGCGAAGTGCATCAGGAGAGCCGTTCGAGGATGGTGACGTTGGCCTGCCCGCCGCCCTCGCACATCGTCTGGAGGCCGAAGCGGCCGCCGGTACGCTCGAGCTCGCAGAGGAGCGTGGTCATGAGGCGGGCGCCCGTGGCGCCGAGCGGGTGGCCGAGGGCGATGGCGCCGCCGTTGACGTTCACCCGGGCGAGGTCGGCGTGTAGCTCCTTCTGCCAGGCGAGCACGACGGAGGCGAAGGCCTCGTTGATCTCCACGAGGTCGATGTCCGCGAGCGTGAGGCCGGCGCGGCTGGAGGGCGCGGGTCGTGGCGGGGATGGGCGCGGTGAGCATCCAGATCGGGTCGGCGCCGCGCACGCTGATGTGGTGGATGCGGGCGCGCGGCTTCAAGTGGTGCTCGAGCACGGCGCGCTCGGAGGCGATCAGCAGGGCGGCGGCGCCGTCGGAGATCTGGCTGGAGACGGCGGCCGTGACGGCGCCGCCCGGGGCGAGGGCTGGAGCGTCGCCATCTTCTCGAGCGAGGTCTCGCGGCGCGGGCCCTCGTCGGCGCGGACGTCGCCGTAAGGCACGATCTCGCGGGCGAAGCGGCCCTCGTCGATGGCGCGGACGGCGCGGCGGTGGCTCTCGAGCGCGAACGCTTCCATGTCCCGCCGCGAGATCTCCCAGCGCGCCGCGATCCGCTCGGCCGACGTGAACTGGGAGACGGGCTTGTCGCCGTAGCGCGCACGCCAGCCCTGCGAGCCGCGAGAACGGGTCCGAGAAGCCGATCGGCTGCGCGATCGTCATCGCCGACGCGATGGGGATCATGCTCATGTTCTGCACGCCGCCCGCGACGACGAGATCGGCCGTGCCGCTCATCACCGCCTGCGCCGCGAAGTGGACGGCCTGCTGCGACGAGCCGCACTGCCGATCGACCGTGGTGCCCGGCACCTCGTCGGGCAAGCCGGCGGCGAGCCAGGCGGTGCGCGCGATGTCGCCGGCCTGCGGGCCGATGGTGTCGACGCAGCCGAAGATCACGTCGTCGACCGCGAGCGGGTCGAGTCGGCTGCGCTCCACGAGCGCCTTGAGCACGTGCGCGCCGAGGTCGGCGGGGTGGGCCTGGCCGCAGGCCACCGTTGCGCTTGCCGACCGGGGTTCGAACGGCGTCGACGATGTAGGCTTCGGCATTTCATGTGGCTCCTTGCGAATCGAGGATGACGGCGCCGACGCGCGCGCGGTGCCACGCGGCGTCTCCCCACTCCGACGCGAGCGCCCAAGCCCGCTTCATCCAGAGGTGCAGGTCGTGCTCGACCGCGTAGCCGATGGCGCCGTGGCACTGGAGCGCGGCCCGCGCCGTGACGAGGGCCGCGTCCGAGGCGCGGGCCTTGGCCATCGAGACGTGAACGGGCGCCTCGGGATCGCCGCTGGTGAGCGCGTACGCGGCGTGGAGCACCATCGGGCGCGCCATCTCGACGGCGACGAGGGCGTTCGCGAGGTGGTGCTTGACGGCCTGGAAGCTGCCGATGGGCTTGCCGAACTGGTGGCGGACCTTGGCGTACTCGACCGTGAGGTCGAGCAGCTGCCGCGCGAGGCCGACGAGCACGGCCGACGTCGCGAGCGCCCCGCGGTCGAAGGCGCGCGCGGCGGCGCGCCGGGCGGCCTCGCCGGAGGCGATGCAGGTGGCCGGCCCCGGGCTCCACGCGACCGAGGCGAGGCGGCGCGAGCCGTCGACCGAGGGCTGCGCGGTGAGCGAGACGTCGCGCGCCTCGACGGCGTGGAGCTCGTCGCCGCGCTGGAGGATGAACAGGTCCGCGCTGCCGGCGAGGGAGACGTACGGTGCGTGCGCGAGGCCGACCGCGATCACGGCCTCGCCCGAGGCGACGCGCGGGAGCCAGCGCCCCTGGAGCTCCTCGAGCGCCGCGTCCCGGAGGAGCGGCGCCGCCGACCGCGGTCGTCTCCACGAGCGGCTCCGGCGCGGCGGCGCGCCCGGCCTCCTCGAGCACCGGGCAGAGATCGAGAATCGCCGAGCCCGAGCCCGCCATGGGCCTCGGGCACCGTCATGCCCGTCACGCCCACCTCCGCGAGCCGCGCCCAGAGGCCGGGGACTCGACCCGACTGGGATCGGCCCACGCGGCGCGCACGGCGGCGGGCGGGCAGTGCTTGGCGAGGAGGTCCCGCGCGGTGTCGCGGAACATGATCTGCTCGGGGCTGAAGGCGAAGCGCATGGGTCACTTCCGCGGCAGGCCGAGGACGCGCTCGGCCACCACGTTCCGCTGGATCTCGTTGGTGCCCGCGTAGATCGGGCCGGCGAGCGAGAACTGGTACCCCTTCATCCACGCGCCGCCGTCGACTGCGCCCGGGGCGCCGGCGACGAGCTCCGCGTCGGGCCCGAGCAGGTCGAGCGCCGCCTCGTGCATGCGCACGTCGAGATCCGACCAGAAGATCTTGTTGATGCTCGACTCGGCGCCCGGGCGCTCGCCATCCATCAGGCGCGTGACGGTCTGGAGCGTGTAGAGCGCGGTACGCCTCCGCGTCGTCAGTACGCCTGGACGATGCGGTCGCGCAGCGCCGGATCGGCGTCGGCGCCGCGGCGGCGGTAGAGGTCGACGAGGCGCGCCGCGGTCGCCTTGAAGCGGCCGGGGCTGCGCAGGGTGAGGCCGCGCTCGGAGCCGGTGGTCGCCATGGCGATGCTCCACCCCTCGTTCACGGCGCCGAGGACATCGCGGTCCGGGACGAAGACGTTGTCGAGGAAGACCTCGGCGAAGCCCGGGTCGCCGTCGAGTCGGCCCACGGGTCGGACCGTGACGCCCGGGGCCTTCGAGGGGACGAGGAAATACGTCATTCCCTTGTGGCGCTCGGCGGGCGCCTGCGGCGGGGGTTTGGGGGCGGAGCCCCCATCGTGACCGGTATCGGTGCGGAAGAGGCCGAAGAGGTGGGTGCAGAAGGCGCCGCGGGTACACCACGTCTTCTGCCCGCTGAGGCGGAAGCCGCCGGCCGCCGCGTCACGCACGGCGACGCTCTTGATGCCGGCGAGGTCGCTGCCGGCGTTGGGCTCGGACCAGCCCTGGGCCCAGAGGTCCTCGGCGGCGGCCATGCGTGGCAGGATGCGGTCCCGCTGCTCCTGCGTGCCAAACTCGAAGATCGTCGGCGCGAGGAGGAAGATGCCGTTCTGGCTGACGCGCTGCGGGGCGCCGGCGCGGTAGTACTCCTCCTCGAAGATCAGCCACTCGACGAGGCTCGCCTCCCGCCCGCCGTACGCGCGCGGCCACGAGACCACGGCCCAGCGCGCCTCGAAGAGCTTCTTCTCCCACTGCACGTGGAGCGCGAACCCCTCGGCCGTGTCCCCCGAGGGCAGCGGCGTGCGCGGCACGCTGGCCTCGAGCCACGCCCGCGCCTCGCGGCGAAACTCCGCCTCGCCCGGCGTCTCGCGGAGGTCCATCCCGCTCACTTGCCGCCCCCGGACGACGAGCCCTTGCCGAACTGGGCCATGCTCTTCGCGTCCTGCCCGGCGAGGTGATCGGGAGAGCTGAGCGCGTTGTGCGCGTGGGCGAGGTGGTGGAGCGCGAACGTCGCGTCCATCGTGTCGCGGAGGCCCATCCGGTCCTCCGCCTGGTTGACGGCCTTCTTGGCGAGCATGAGGCCGAAGCGCGGCATCTCGGCGATGCGGGAAGAGAGGGCGAGCGTCTCGCGCTCGAGCGCGTCGGCCGGGAGCACGCGGTTGATCATCCCGATGGCGAGCGCGCGGTTCGCGTCGATGCGCTCGCCGAGGAAGAGGAACTCCTTGGCGAGGCGCGGGCCCATGACGTGCGCATGGGCGAAGTACTCGACGCCGGGGATGCCCATCTTCAGCACCGGATCGGCGAAGAAGGCATCCTCCGCGGCGAAGATGAGGTCGCACGCCCAGGCGAGCATCAGCCCGCCGGCGACGCACGCGCCCTGCACCATCGCGACCGTCGGCTTGGGGATCTCCCGCCAGCGGCGGCACATGCCGAGGTAGAGCTCCTGCTCGCGGACGAACATGCCCTCCGCGCCCTCGCGGTCCACGTGGTCCCAGGAGGTCGTCGCGACGCGGGGGAAGGGCTTGTGGATGTCCCGCGCGGGGGTGCCGATGTCGTGCCCGCCGAGAAGTGCTTGCCGGCGCCCGCGAGGACGATGACCTTCACCTCGTCGTCCGCCACGGCGCGCGTGAACGCGGCGTCGAGCGCGTAGGTCATCTTCGCGTTCTGCGCGTTCCGGTAGCGCGGCCGGTTCATCGTCACGACGGCCGTGGCACCACGCCGCTCGTAGAGGACGACCTCGCCTTCCTCGGTCTCGGTCTCGGCCATTTCTCAGGCTCCGTTCGTGTGAAGCGCGCGGGGCGACGAACCGTCGCCCGCTGCGGGCGCGGCCCCCGCGCCGAGGCGGGCGAGCGCCTCCGTCGCCTCGCGCATGACGCGCTCGATGACCTCGGCGACGGTGGGCAGGTCCTCGATCACCCCGGCGGCTTGCCCGGTGGGGAGGACGCCGACGTCGGGGCGGCCGTCGACGAGGGCGGCCTTGGTCATCATCGGCGCGTTGGCCGACATGGCCATCTCCGCGTAGCTGAGCTCGCCTTCTTCTTCATCGCCAGGCCCTCGCGGAGCAGATCGAGCATCGACGCCTCCGTGAGCGCGCGGAAGGCGAAGGCGTGCCGGACCGCGCGGGCCAGCGCGAGCACGGGGCCGGACTTCTCCAGGGCCTCGACGAGCGGGGTGCGGATGACCCGCTGCGGGTAGCCGTCGATGCTGCGGGTCACCACCGTGCCGGTGACCGGGGTGTCGACGTAGACCTTCTTCACCGTGTCGGGGACGGTGCTCTCCTTCGTCATCAGGAAGCGCGTGCCCATCGCGATCCCCGAAGCCCCGTAGGCGAGCGCCGCGACGAGCCCGCGCCCGTCGAAGAAGCCGCCCGCGCCGAGCACGGGGATGTCGACCGCGTCGCAGACCTGGGGCAAGAGCAGCGAGGTGGGGACCGGGCCGGTGTGCCCGCCGCCCTCGTGCCCCTGGGCGATGATCGCGTCGACGCCCCACGCCGCCACCTTCTCCGCGTGGCGGCGGGCGCCGACCGTGGGCATCGTCACCACGCCGCCGCCCTTGAGGCGCTGGATCACCTCCTTGCCGGGGGCCTGGGCGAAGCTCGCGACCTTCACGCCGTGGCGGAGGATGAGGTCGATCCGCTCCCTCACGTCGGCCTGGTCCGCGCGCAGGTTGACGCCGAAGGGCCGGTCCGTGCGCTCCTTCACGTCGATGATCGCGCGCTCGAGCTGGGGAACCGTCATGGTCGCGGAGGCGAGGATGCCGAGCCCCCCGCCTGGCTCGTGGCCGCGGTGAGCCTGGCCCCCGCGACCCAACCCATGCCCGTCTGCACGATGGGGTAGCGGATACCAAACAGGTCACAGATGCGCGTGTGGAGCGCCGGGGGAGTGCTCAACGTGAAAGCTCCTTCTTTCCGAGCCCGGTCGGGTCGATGACCTCGCGGATCCAGCGCAGCTCCTCGTCGGTCGGTGCGCGCGTCTCCTCGACCTGCTCGGGGATGGTGAGGGGGAAGCCGGTGCTCTTCACAACATCGTCGACCGAGACGCCGGAGTGGATCGGATCGGAGGCGCATCGTCCGGTCCGGCGTCTCGAAGTCGAAGACGCCCTTGTCGGTGACGACGCGGTGGACGTCGTGGAAGCGTGAGGCGCGCGGTCCGAGGGCGCGGGCGCGGTCGTACCCGACGCCGGAGACGAAATCGACGGCAGGGACGAGGGTGCGCGTGGAGTGCGCAGGGATCCAGTAGCTCGTCCGGTGGTTGATGGTGTTTCCGGGCGCGCCGCGGACGCCGAGGAGCTGGGCCTTGGGCTTCTCGAAGGCGCCGATCAGGGCGATGTTCTGGTTGCCGTGGCGGTCGATCTGCGAGGCGCCCATCATGACGTGGCGGCGGCCGGACCAGACGAGATCGAAGATCGCGCGGTACGGCATCCAGCCCTCGACGACCTTGGGCGCGCCGCCGAGGGGGTAGACGTCGGCGGCGAGGCTCGCGACGCCGTCGGTGAGCAGCAGGTCGGGCGCGAGCGTGGCCTTGGCCAGGCGGGCGCCGATGGTGGGGATGACGCCGATGGGGCTGGCGAGGATCTCGCCGTCGCCGCGGAAGGCCTCGGCGCAGGCCACGGCGCAGATCTCGTGGAGCGCGGCGCTCATCGCGCACCCTCCTTGCGTTCGGGCCGGGGGGCATGGGGGGTCTCCCCCCATCGTGAGAGCTCCGCGACGGCCCGGCGGTACGCGTCGTGGGTCTCGGCGTCGAGGTAGCGGGCCTTGAAGGCGCGGTACGCGGCAGGGTCGGCGGCCGCCGCGGCGTACTCGCGCTGGAAGGCCTCGTCCCGGCCGTAGTCCGGGTCGCAGGCGGTGAAGTGAGCGCCGCCCGGTGCCTCGACCACGCCGTCGATCATCCCGCGGTGGATGCAGAGGGTCTGCTTCGGCCCGTGGGCGGCGAAGTCCTCCGTCTTCACGATGCGCTCGCAGGACATGAAGCGCCGCTTCGCCGCCCCGCAGAAGAGGGCGTCGAAGTAGGGGTCGTCGCCGAGGTACTGGCCGTTGCCCGCGGCGTCGGCGCGGTTCATGTGGACGATGGCGACGTCGAGCGTCGATCGCGGGGACGGCGACGAGCTCCTCCCCGTCGTCGTAGGGAGACCGCACGGTGCGGATGCTCGGGTTGACCCGGAGCACGTCCGACCCCAGCCCGGCGCGGGTGGGCAGGAAGGGCAGGCGCAGCGAGGCCGCGTAGAGGCCCCACTGGAGCATGCCCTCGTCGAGCTCCATCGCCTCGATCGCGCCGGCCTGCCGCGCGGCGCGGAAGTAGGGCTCGAGCGGGATCGAGTCGAGCGAGACGAAGCCGTAGACCACCTTCCGGACCTTGCCGGCGGCGCAGAGCAGGCCCACGTCCGGCCCGCCGTAGGAGACGATCGTCAGGTCCTTCAACGGTGAGCGGAGGATGGCGCGGACCAGCGACATGGGCTTGCGGCGCGAGCCCCAGCCGCCGATGCCGATGGTCATGCCGTCGCGGAGCCCGGCTACGACGTCCGCCTCCGTCGTGCGTTTGTCGATCATCGCGACCGCTTCTCGACGAAGGCGCGGCGCGCCTCGTCCGAGACCCCGGAGAGGTTCAGCTCGAAGGTGAAGCCCTGCTCGAAGCGGTAGCTCTTGTTGACGTCCACCGGGTCGATGCCGTTGAGCGACTGCTTGGCGGCGCGGATGACCGTCGGGCTCTTCGCCGCGATGGCGGCCGCCACCTCCCGCGCGGTGGACCGGAGCGCGTCGCGCTCCACGACCCGCAGCACGGAGCCGTGTCGGTGCAGCTCCTCCGCCGTCGCGCGCTCGCCGGTGTAGACCATCGCCCGCATGCGGTGCTGCGGGACGAGCCGCGCGAGGTGCGTCGCCGCGCCGAGGGCGCCGCAATCGACCTCCGGCAGGCCGAAGGTGGCGTCGCTCGAGGCCACGACGATGTCGGCGTTGCCCACGAGCCCGATGCCACCGCCGAGGCAGTAGCCGTGCACCGCGGCGATGACGGGGACCGCGCACTCGTAGACGGCGGCGAACGCGGCATAGCAGCCGCGGTTCGCGCCGAGGAGGGCCTCGAAGCCCTCCGAGCGCTGGATCTCCTTGATGTCGACGCCGGCGTTGAAGCCGCGCCCCTCGGCCGCGAGGATGACGACCCTGACCCGAGGGTCGTCTCCGAGCCGGCGGAGGAGCGCCGCGAGGTCGAACCACCCCTGCACGTCGAGGGCGTTGACGGGCGGGTAGCTCATGACGACCTCGGCGATGCCGGCGCCGTCGACGGTGTGGGAGAGGCCCATGGGTCCCGCTTGCCGGCGCGGAGAGCACGCGAAAGCCGCGTGGGTGAGCGCTGGATTCGCGGAGTGAAACATGTTCTACTCAACGTGTCAATCCAGGCTCTCCGGAGGGAAATGTGAGCGAGGCGGTCGACATGTCGGGCAAGGCGGTGATCGTCACGGGCGGGTGCAAGGGCATCGGCCGCGCCATCGCCTGCCGCTTCCTCGAAGCGGGCGCCGGCGTCGTGGTGTGCGCGCGGCACGAGCCCGGGGACGTGCCGCGCGGCGGGGGAGAGAGGCGCTCTTCGTCGCCGCCGACGTGCGAGAGATCGACCAGATCGACCGGGTGATCGCGTTCACGATGGAACGCCTCGGGCGGCTCGACGTGCTGGTGAACAACGCGGGAGGCTCGCCCGAGGCCCCGGCGGCGACGGCCTCGCCGCGCTTCTCGGCGGCGATCATCGCGCTCAACCTCACGGCGCCGCTCTGGTTCTCCCAGAGGGCGAACGCGATCATGCAGGCGAGCCCCGAGGGCGGGGCCATCGTCAACATCGCCAGCGTCAGCGGGACGCGGCCCTCGCCCGGCACGGCCGCGTACGGGGCGGCGAAGGCGGGGCTCCTCAACCTCACGCAGTCGCTGGCGGTGGAGTGGGCGCCGAAGGTGAGGGTGAACGCGGTCACGGCCGGGCTCGTCCGGACGGCGGACTCGCTCGCGCACTACGGGGGGGAGGAGGGGCTCGCGGCGGTGGGCGCGACGGTGCCGCTCGGCCGGATGGGGGAGCCGGAGGACGTGGCGGACGCGTGCCTGTTCCTGGCGTCGCCGCTCGCGCGGTACGTGACCGGGGCGAGCCTCCTGGTCCACGGCGGCGGGGAGTGGCCTGCGTTCCTCCGGGCGGCGAAGAAGGCTCGCCCGGACGCGGGATAGCTACTCCGGCACCACGAACGTCATCCACCCGGTGACCGCGACCCCGCCGCCCTGCCGCGCGCAGACCAGGTCCACGTCCACCCTGCGCTCGCCGCCCTCCACGTACCGGCGCGCGACCTTCCCCGAGCAGGTGAGCACGTCTCCGGGCCACACCTGCTCCTTCCACCGCACCTTCGTCCGTCGCACGTTCTCGGCCCCGAGCCAGCGCGCCGCCCACGCGGAGAGGGCGCCTGCCGCGAACATCCCGACGCCGAGCGGCGCGGCGTAGCCGGCCGCGCGGGCGAACGTCTCGTCGTGGTGGACGGGGTTCATGTCCCCGGAGGCGCCCTGGTAGCGCACGAAGTCGGTGCGCGTGAGCGGGCCGAGGACCAGCGGCTCCGGGCCCTCCCTTCCTTCTTCGAGATCGTCCCAGCGAGCGCTCACTTTTCCGACCCTTCCTCGGGCGGACGCGCGGTCTCCACGCCCGTCAGGCGCGCCTCGGCGACGAGCCGGCCGGACGCGTCTCGAAACTCCGTGATCATCACGGCGAACGTCAGCGTGCCGCCGCGGCGCCCCTCCTTCTCGTAAATCTCCGCGATGCGCGACTGGCAAGTGAGCCTGTCGCCCGCGCGCGGCGGAGGGCCGTAGAACACGTACTCCTGCTCTGCGTGCAGGCCGCGCTTCTGGTCCATCTTCACGAGGGCCCAGGGGTTGCTTCCGGCGACCAGCTCCTCCCAGAAGAACATCGTGGTGAGGAAGGTCGGCGGGACGGCGGGGTGATCGCCCGCGAAGTAGGCCGGATTCCGAGGCGCGCACGGCGCGGGCGAACTCGTGGATCTTGCCTCGCTCGACATCCATGGTGAACGGGGCGCCGACCTCTCCCTTGGCGGCTTTGTCGACCATCGCTGCTCCTCTAGGGATGCTGGCTGCTCACGGCGACGACCTCGCCGGTCATGTACGAGGCGTAGTCGCTCGCGAGGAAGACCATGACGTTGGCCACCTCCCACGGCTCGGCCGCGCGCCCGAACGCCTCCTGCGCCTCGAGCTCGCGGAGCAGCTCGGGCGTCGTGACCTTGGCGAGGAAGGGGTGCATCGCGAGGCTGGGGGCGACGGCGTTGACGCGCACGCTGAACGGCGCAGCCTCGATCGCGGCGCACCGGGTGAGGGCCATCACGCCCGCCTTGGCGGCGGCGTAGTGCGCCTGGCCGGCCTGCGCGCGCCAGCCGAGCACGGAGGCGTTGTTGACGATGGCGCCGCTCCGTCGTGGCGTCATGTGGCGGAGCGCGGCGCGGGTGCAGCGGAAGGTGCCGTTCAGCGTGACGTCGAGGACGCGCGCCCATTGCTCGTCGGTCATGTCGACGAGGTTGGCGGTGCCGCCGAGGCCGGCGTTGTTGATCATCACGTCGACGCGCCCCTCCGCGGCGATCGCCGCGTCGAGGAGGCCGCTGGACGTCGGCCTCGACGGTGACGTCGCAGCGCACGGCGAGCGGGCGCCTGCCGGCGATGGCCTCGAGCCGCTCGGCCGCCTCGCCGAGCCGGCGCTCGTGGACGTCGCTGATCACGACGACGCGCGCCCTCCTCCACGCAGCGGCGGGCGGCCGCGAAGCCGATGCCCGTGCCGGCCGCCGCCGTGACGACGACGCTTTTGCCCTGGAGGAGCTGCTTGCCCTGCGGGTAGGGAGGGACGACGGCGGTCACTTGGGCTCCGATGGCAAGCCGAGCCCGCGCTCGCCGATGATGTTGCGCTGGATCTCGTTGGTGCCGGCGTAGATGGTGTCGGCGCGGCTGAAGAGGAAGAGGCGCTGGAACGGGGTCGTCTCGTACGTCGGAGCGTGCTCCCGTGCGCCCTCCAGGGTGGGCGACGCGAGGATCTCGGCCTCGGGGCCGAGGACATCCATGGCCAGCTCGCCGAGGTCGCGGTGCCAGGTGGCCCAGTACAGCTTGTTGATGAGCGCCGCGCGGTCGAGGCTCTCCGCGCCGCGCGGCGGTGAGGGTGCGCAGCGCGTTGAGGCGCATGATCCGGAGGCCGGTCCACGCGTCGGCGAGGCGCCGGCGGAAGGCCGGGTCACGCGTCTTGCCACGCGCCTCGGCGGCGGCGATCACCTCGCGCAGCTCGTTCTCGAAGGCGACCTGCTGGCCGAGCGTCGAGACGCCGCGCTCGAAGGCGAGCGTGGCCATCGCCACCTTCCACCCCCCGTTGACCGGGCCGACCACGTTGTCCGCGTCGGCGCGCGCGCCGTCGAAGAAGACCTCGCAGAACTCCGAGGTGCCGAGCATCTGCGTGATGGGGCGGAGGGTGATGCCGGGCTGCCGCATGGGCACGAGGAGGTAGGAGAGGCCGCGGTGCTTCGGGGCCGCGGGATCGGTCCGGCAGAGGACGAAGCACCAGTCCGCCGTCTGGGCGAGGCTGGTCCAGATCTTCTGCCCGGTGATCGACCAGGTACCGCCCTCCAGCACGGCGCGAGTCTGCACGCCGGCAAGATCGGACCCGGCGTTGGGCTCGGAGTAGCCCTGGCACCAGAGCTCGTCCCCGCGCAGGATGCCGGGGAGGAAGCGGCGCTTCTGCGCCTCGGTGCCGAAGGCGAGGATCGTCGGCCCGACGAGCTGCTACGCCGATGTGCCCGACCCGCCCCGGCCCACCGGCCCGCGCGTACTCCTCGTGGAAGATGACCTCCTCGACCAGCGAGGCGCCGCGGCCGCCGTGCTCCTTCGGCCAGCCGAGGCCCGTCCACCCCGCCTGGCCCAGGCGCCGCTCCCACGCGCGCCGGCCCTCGACGAAGGCGTGCTCGTCTCCGGGCCCGCCGCGGCCGCGCAGGGCCGCGAAGTCGCCTCGCAGGCCCTCCGCCAGCCACGCGCGCACCTCGGCGCGGAAGGCCTCCTCCTCTGCCGTGAAGCGGAGGTCCATCAGATGGCCCGATCGCGCCCCTCCCAGTACGGGTCGCGGAGCTTGCGCTTGTAGAGCTTGCCGTTGGGATCGCGCGGGCAGCGCGGGGGTGAAGTCGATGGTCTTCGGGCAACTTGAACGTGGCGAGCCGCTCGCGGCAGAACGCGAGGATGTCCTCGGTCAGCGCCGCGGCGCCGCCGCCCCCGTCGCGCAGCTCGACGACCGCCTTGATCTGCTCGCCCCAGTCGTCGTCCGGCACGCCGAAGACGGCGACGTCGGCGACCGCGGGGTGGGCGTTGATCACGGCCTCGATCTCGGCCGGGTAGATGTTCACGCCGCCGGAGATGATCATGTCGCTCTTGCGATCGCAGAGGAACAGGAACCCGTCGGCGTCGAGGTAGCCGGCGTCGCCGACGGTGAAGAACTCGTCCTTCAGTGCGACCGCTCCGTCTTGTCCTTGTCCTTGTGGTACTCGAAGCGGTGCTGCCCCATGTTGATGTAGACGGTCCCGACCTCCCCCGGCGCGCAGTCCGTACCGTCGTCGCGCGCCACGCGGATCTTGGAGATCGGCCACGCCTTGCCCACCGTGCCGGGGTGCGCGAGCCAGTCCGTCGGCGTGGCCGTCGTGCCGCCGCCCTCGGAGGCCGCGTAGTACTCGTAGATCACGTTTCCCCACCACGCGAGCATCTGCTTCTTCACGTCCACCGGGCAGGGCGCCGCGCTGTGGATGACGTGGCGCAGGGAGGAGACGTCGGCGCTCTTCTTGACCTCCTCCGGCAGCGCGAGGAGGCGGCGGAACTGCGTCGGCACCATGTGGGTGTTGGTCACCCGGTACTTCGCGATCCGCTCGAGCGTGCCCTCGGGCGTCCACTTGTCCATGAGCACGAGCAGTGTGGCCGAAGTGCAGGTGGTTCGACGCGAAGTTGAGGACGGCGGTGTGGTAGAGCGGCGAGACGACGAGGTGCACGCCCTCGCTGCGGCTTGATGCCGAAGAGCATGAGGAACATGGCGTTGCCCTCGCCCACCACGTCGGGCGAGACGGGCGCGAGCGGCCGCCTCACGCCCTTCGGCTTGCCGGTCGTGCCGGCGGTGTAGGTCATGGTCGCGCCGGCGGAGCGATCCTCCGGCAGCGACGTGGGCTGCCCGTGCTTGAGCGACGCGTAGGCGGCGAGGCCGCTCCCGGCGGGGCCGGTCGTGAAGACGCGCTCCCGGGAGGGCCGGGAGCCCGGCGACGGCGCGCGCCGTGGTCTCGGCGGTGCGCTCGCAGCACACGACGGCCTTCGCCTCGCAGTTGTCGAGGATGTAGGCGATCTCCGGCGCGGCGAGGTGGCTGTTGATCGGGGTGAGGTAGAAGCCGGCCTGCCATGCGGCGAGGAACAGCTCGAGCATGGCGACCTCGTTCCCGAGCACGGCGGCGATCGCGTCGCCGCGCCGGAGCCCCCGCGCCCGGAGGGCGTGAACGAGCTGGTTCGCGGCGGCGAGCAGCGCGCCCGCCGTCGTCTCCCGCCCGTCGGGCTCGACGACGGCGACGCGCGCGGGCTCCTCTTGTGCGAGCTTCCAGAAACCGACGTTCGGCACGGGCGTCCCTCCTGAGCCGGGCAGGCTACGCCAACGTAGAACGTGTTTCAATGGTCGGACGCGTGCGCGCTCGCGCTAGGCCTCCCGAGGCAGCGCCGTCGTCCACGGCGGAGAGGCCCGCTTCAGGCTGCACCCATTATCGCCGGGTGCTTCCGGAGTTCGGCTTTACAAGCGACGTGAAACGCGTTCTACTTCGAGTGTTCGAGCAGCGTCTCTCCGGTGCTGTGCCCGGGACGCAGGGATCGAGAAGGACATTCCCGTCGCAGGAGGCGTTCGCATGGCACGTGTGTCCACCGTCAAAGAGTACTTCGACACGCTCCCCGCCCGCTTCGTCGCGGCCGCCGCCAAGGGCATGAAGGCCGTCTTCCAGTTCGAGCTGGCCGGCGACGGGGGCGGCACCTACCACGTCACCGTCGAAGACGGCGCCATGGCCGTGGCGGAAGGGCCGGCCGCACTCGCCCAGCGCGGTGCTCAAGATGAGCGCGGAGAACTACGTCAAGATGGCCAACGGCGAGCTCAACGGCGCCATGGCCTTCATGAAGGGGCAGCTCAAGGTGACGGGCAACGTGCTCCTCGCCCAGAAGATGCAGGCGATCTTCCCGCAGGGGAAGTAGAGCCGCCCCTCAGCCCTCGGGAGGCTGCGCCCGCGCTGCGGCCCCGCAATTCTCTGCCTCGATGGCGGCGCCCGTCGCGCGCGCCCGCGCGGCCGTCTCCTCGCTCGCAGCCTGGTAGCTCGCCCAGCTCTGCTCCGCGCGGGCCTGAACGGCGTCGCGCTTCGGCCTCGATGACGGCCCAGCTCCGGCGGCTGCGCTCGGCGGTGTCGATCGCGCTCGAGACCTCGGTCGGCTTGCTGGCTTGCTCGGTGGAGGGCATGCTGCAGCGTAGCAGACCGTGCCGTCCCCGACACCGCACCGACCTGCCCTCTTCCCCCGCTGCGGGCCTCGCGCTACGCCCACCGCGTGAACCGCCCGCGCGGCCCCGGCGTTCCCCTCGATCCCGAGACCGCCGCGCGCCTGCGACAGATCCTCGACCCGCGCGCCGCGCCGGCGGCCGGCGCCTGCGCCGGCCCGACGGGCCGCCGCCCGAGCGGATCGAGGTCGCCTACGTCCTCGAGCTGACGTCGATGGACGCGCGCCCCATCGTCGAGGTCCTCCAGCGCAAGGTGCCTCCGGACAAGCCCGCGGGGCGGTGGGAGCCCGCGCGCGTGACGGAGAAGAGCGTCGCGCGCTTCCCCGAGGAGCGTGACCGGGAGATCCTGGGCGCGCTGGTCTCGGCGGTGGCGAGCACCGCCTCGAAGCAGATCGCGTTGGAGGACGCCGCGCCCTCGCGCTTCGCGCTCTCCCGCGCGGCGTGCGCCCGCCTCCTGCCCCTGCTCGCCAGCACCGAGCGCTTCTGCCTGCGCCGCCCTGTCGCGGTCTCACCCACCCACCCGCAAGCGGCACCTCCACGCGACAAGGCCCTGCCGATCACCTGGCACGAGGCCCCTTGGGCGCTCCGCCTGCGGGTGACGATCGCGCCCGACGTGCCCGACACGTGGGACGTGCACGGCGTGCTCCGCGCCGGCGCGCGCGAGGTGAAGCTCACGGCGATCGACGCCTTCATCGAGGGCGGCTTCGCGGTCGCCGGCGGCCGGATCGGGCGCGTCGACGACGGCGGCGCGTCGTCGTGGCTCGGCATGCTCCTCACGCACCCGCGCGTGCGCATCACCCCGCCGAGGCGCGCCGCGTTCCTCGAAGAGCTGTACTCCCTCCCCGGCCCTCCGCCGCTCGATCTGCCCCCGGGCGTCGCGCTCCCGGAGCACTCGGCCGAGCCCGCGCCGCGCCTCCTCGTCCACGCGCCCGAAGCGGCGCTGGGCGCTCCGGCCAGCCCGGCCGCGGCGCGCGGCGCCCTCTTCGCCGAGCTCTCGTTCGTCTATGACGGCGTGCCCGTCGCCGTGCGCCGGCCCGGCAAGGTCGTCTTCGACCCGGCCGGGATGCGCCTGCTCCGCCGCGACGTCGAGCGCGAGGCCGCAGCCGCCGCGCGCCTCGACGCGCTGGGCGCGAAGGAGGCCGCGAGGAGCACGTACCCCACCTCGCCCGAGGGCACGAACCGGACGCTCCCGCCCGCGCGCCTGCCGGTGATCGTCGCGGCGCTCGTCGCCGAGGGCTGGCGCGTCGAGGCCGATGGGCACGCATACCGCAGGCCGAGCGCGTGGAAGCTCGGCGTCTCGTCGGGCATGGACTGGTTCGACCTCAACGGCGAGATCGAGTTCGGCGGCGTCGCGGCGCCGCTCCCCGCCGTGCTCGACGCGCTCCGCCGCGGGGTGAGCGCGGTGGTGCTCGGCGACGGCTCGCTCGGCCTCCTGCCGGAGAAGTGGCTCGCGCGGTACGGGATCGTGCTGCGCCTCGGCGTCGCGCACGAGGGCGGGCTCCGCTTCAAGCCGAGCCAGGCGCCGATGCTCGCCGAGCTGGCCGACGCCGGCCCGCCCGAGGGAGTGGAGGGGCGCGTGCTCGTCGACGATGCGTTCGCGGCGCGCCGGCGCGAGGCGCTCGAAGCAGGCGGCGTGCGCGCCGTGCCCGAGGAGCCGCCCGCGGCGTTCCAGGGAGATCTCCGGAGCTACCAGCGCGCGGGGCTCGGCTGGCTGCGGGCGCTCGAGCGCGCGGGGCTCGGCGGGCTGCTCGCCGACGAGATGGGGCTCGGCAAGACGGTGCAGGTGCTCGCGCACATGGCCGGTCGCGACGCGCGCCGCCCCTCGCTGGTGGTCGCGCCCCGATCGCTCGTCTTCAACTGGAAGCGCGAGGCCTCCCGCTTCGCGCCGCACCTCCGCGTCCTCGACCACACCGGCGCGGACCGGCGCGCTCCGGGCGCGCACTTCGACGATCACGACCTCGTCCTCACCACGTACGGCACGCTCCGCCGCGACGCCGACGCGCTCGCGGCGCTCGCCTTCGACTACGTGATCCTCGACGAGGCGCAGGCCATCAAGAACGACACGTCGGAGACGGCCCGGGCCGCGCGGCGGCTCTCGGCCACGCACCGGCTCGCGCTCTCCGGCACCCCGGTGGAGAACCACCTGGGCGAGCTCTGGTCCCTCGTCGAGTTCCTGAACCCCGGCCTCCTCGGCCGCGCCACGGCGTGGAGGGCGGCGACGGCCGCGAGCCCCGACCCGGAGGCCGTGGCGCTCGTGGGCCGGGCGATCCAGCCCTTCCTCCTCCGGCGAACCAAGGCCGAGGTCGCGCCCGATCTGCCGGCCCGCATGGAGGAGACCTGGGTCTGCGAGCTCGACGCGCCCGAGCGCGCGCTCTACGAGGAGCTGCGCGCCCGCTTCCGCGCCGAGATCCTCGGCAACTCGCGGGAGGGCGACGCGAGCGTGCCGGGAAGCGCCCAGGCTCGCGTGCTCGAGGCGCTGCTCCGCCTCCGGCAAGCGGCCTGCCACCCGGGCCTGCTCGACCCTGCCCGCCGGGGCCAGCGCTCCTCCAAGCTCGACGCCCTGATCCCCAAGCTCGTCGCGCTCCGCGAGAGCGGGCAGAAGGCGCTCGTCTTCTCGCAGTTCCGTACGCTCCTCGACCTCGCCCGGCCTGCGATCGAGGCCGAGGGCGTCCGCTGCGCGCAGCTCGACGGGACGACCGACGACCGCGAGGCGGTCGTCGCGCGCTTCCAGGAAGACCCCGCGGTCAGCGTGCTCCTCGTCAGCCTCAAGGCGGGCGGCGTCGGCCTCAACCTCACGGCGGCCGAGTACGTCTTCCTCCTCGACCCGTGGTGGAACCCGGCGGCCGAGGCGCAGGCCATCGACCGCGCGCACCGCATGGGCCAGACGAAGGCCGTCTTCGCCTACCGCCTCATCGCCCGGGACACCGTGGAGGAGCGGATCGCGGAGCTCCAGGCGAAGAAGCGCTCGCTCGCCGAGAGCGTCATCCGCGGCGACGGCGCCCCCCTGCGGGAGCTGTCGATGGGCGACCTGGACCGGCTCCTGTCCTAGCCCAGCCACGCCCGGTCCCCGCCGGAGCGGGGCTCACGCCGCCTGCTTCGCGCTCGGATCCACCCGCTTGAGGGCGAGTACGGTGATGTCGTCGCGCTGCTCGGCCATGTGCGCCTTCACCTCGAGGACGATGCCCTTGACGATCTCGCTGGGCGGCAGGTGCGCGTACTTGTTCAGCGCCCGCTCGAGGTTGCGCTCGCCGAACATGACACCCGACTTGTCCGCGGCCTCGGTCACGCCGTCGGTGTAGAGCAGGATGACGTCGCCGTTCTCCACGGGGACCGTCGTGTCGCTGAGGTAGTCGCCGATGTCGTCCAGGATCCCGAGCCACGTGCCGCGGCTGGGCACGAACTCGGTGATCCCCTTGCGAGCGCGCCGGATCAGGATGTCCTGGTGCTTGCCGGCGAACGTCAGGCGATGGTGGTCGAGGTGGATCACCGAGATCGTCATGTAGCGATCGGTGCCGAGGCGCGAGATGTTCTGCTTGATCACCGAGTTCACGGTGTTGAGGACGGTCGAGGGCTTGTAGCCGGCCGTGCGGTTCACGGTCGTGAAGATGCTGGTCTGGGTCATCATCATGATGAGCCCGGACTCCACGCCGTGGCCCGAGACGTCTCCGATGGCGAGCCAGCGCTCTCCGGCCGCGGTCACGATGATGTCGTAGTAGTCGCCGCCGACCTCGTCGGCCGGCAGCATCGTCGCGGCCACCTCGTACCCACCGATCCGCTGCATGTCGGGCAGGAGGGCGAGCTGGATCTTCTTCGCCACCTCCATCTCGCTCCAGAGCGCGTCGCGGGCGCCCTTGAGCGCCGTGCGCTGCTGGAACTCACCGCGGATGAGGTTGTGCTTCACGTAATTGATCGACACCGCGATCACGGCCGTGCTGCTGAGGAAGTAGAGGTTGTTGATGAGGTTTGCGACGTGGAAGGGCTGGCGAAAGGCGACGTTGATCGCAACGTACATCGCGATGAGGATCAGGCTGTTGATCGTCGAGTTGACGACCGCCCAGGGCAGGAGCACGTTGACCGCGATGAGCACCAGGTTGAGCCCGGCGTAGTACGTCGAGTCGAAGCCCCCGAGGTCGTGGGTCATCCACGCGATCATCCCGCCCACCACGCAAGAGAAGAAGTACCCGTGGAGCCTCGAGTACTTGCTCGGCTTCGTGTAGTGCAGCACGAAGTACTGCGCGAAGACGATCGTCGTCGTCAACAGGCGGTAGACACCGAATTGCCGCAGGAGCTGCCGCGGCATCATCACCGCGTCGAGCGCGAAGAAGAGCGGGACGAGCGTGAAGCCCAGCGCGGCGAGGGTCTTCGACCACGCGTGGACGATCGACTGCATGTACTCTTCGAACTCGGCGCCGCCCACCCGCACCTCGGGCTCGTCGGTCCTCCCGGTCGTGGCGCCTTCCGTCGTCGCGGCTGAAACCATGGCTCGTACCCTCGGTGGCGAGGCGCTCACGCGCCCGACTGGGAGGAGACCGGCTTGTGCACCTCGAGGAACATCTGGCTCCGCGTGTCCTCGAAGTACACCCGGTGCGTCGCGCCCGGCAGCTCGCGCGCCATCGCCGCGAGCTCGTCCTCAGTGCGGTAGAGGAGCGCCCAGTCCATCCAGTACTCCATGTACACGCGCGTCGGGTTGCCCACGTGGAAGTTGCCGATGATCATCCGGCCCCCCGGCGCGACGAGCTGGTAGAGCTTCTGGAGCACCGTCCGCGCGACGGGCGTGGTCAGGTAGTCGAACAGCCCCATGGAGTAGACGAAGTCGTGGCGGCCGAAGCGCTGCGACAAGTCCCGGGTGCTCAGCATCGTGCGGACCGAGTTGCGGAGGTAACGCACCCCGACGGGCGCGCCGATCCGCGCGCTCACGGCGGCGATCGCCGCCTCGGCCTCACCGAGGGCCTCCTCGTCCTGATCCAGCAGCGTACACTCGAAGCGCTCGCAATCGGCGGCGCCCGCGAACAGGTCACGCACCTCCCACGCCGGGCCACACGCGACCGACATGATCCGGAGCCTCCGGCCCGCGTCGGGCCGCTCGCGCCACGCCGCGTTCGCCGACTCCACGAGCAGCCGCCGGCGGTTGCGGACAGCCTGCGCGGCGTGGCTCTCGACCGGGTGCTTGTGGAGGAGCTTGCCGAAGAGCGTCTCCCCGACGTACCCGTTCTCGTACAGGTACTGCATCGTCATGGAATCGCCCGCGTAGCCCCGCGGGCGGAGGTTCGTCCTCGCGAGGAACGGGGACGCGAGCACGAAGTCCCAGACGTTGCGTCGGAAGTAGAAGCCGTGGCGCTCGTGCTCCTGTCGGGAGAACCCTCGCACGAGATCCTCCAGCGCGGAGAGGCGCGCGTCGAAGAGCTGCATGAAGGCTCGGCCGCGCGACGCGATGGTGCTCCGGTGGACGAGCGCTCGGACCTCCTCCGGCTCGCCGGCGAGGCCTCGGTCGACCTCGTCGAAGAGCGAGCGGTACAGCGAGACGTCGTAGACGAGGTCAGCCGTGTAGGCCCGGAACTCGGGAGCGATGGCGTCCTTGCGCGCGAGGAGGAGCCCGAGCTGGTCGAAGCCTTGATCGACGCGCACCACGCGCCGCCGCGTCAGGAGCTCCCGGCACTTGAGCGGCTCGTCGATCGGGATGATGTGGCCCGCGAGGCCGTCGCCGTGCGCCTCGAACTTGCACCTTCCGAGCGGGATCGCCTCCGTCGGCGCCGCGACGCTGGGAGGCCCCGCGGCCGCCCCTTCTCCCTGTCGGGGCCGTGCGCCGAGGGAGACGTCGACGCGATCCAGGTTCACGCGGTCGGGCGGCAGCGCGCTGGTGAAGCGCACCTCGATCGCGAACGCGCGGGCGCCCGTCACCTCGAAGCCGTAGTCGCGGCCTTCGTGCCGTGCGTTCCCGAAGAGGACGTCGGCGGGTGCGGAGTGATCGTCGCCACCCACGTCAAGCCCCTCGGATCTGGATGCGCTCGTCGTCGGTCTGGAAGATCGTCAGCGCCGAGAAGCTGAGCTCCTGCCAGCGCAACGTCTGCTTGTAGAGGATCGTGACGCGGGCGCCGCCACGCTTCGCTTCGTGGAGGAGGCGGATGACGGGGGTGATGGTCGACGAGTTCATGTACTCCAGTTGGCGGAAATCGAGGATGGCGGAGGCGCCCTTCGCGGTGGCCTGGCGGAGGACGTTCCATCAGGATGGGCGCGAGGAACGCGCTCGGGTCGCGGGCCGTCGAGCGGCCGAGCCACGCGATCTCGACCGCCGAGTCCGACGGCTTGACCTCGAGCCTCAGATCGCCGCTCGCGTACGACTTGGCCGACATCAGCGGGCCCCCTGCGCGGACTCGCGCGCGTGGACCGCGTTGATCGCGAGGACGTTGCGGTCGTCGACGTAGAAGTCCAGGATCGACTGGCCCTCGTAGGCGACGCGCACGAGCCCGAGGCCGCTCTCGGTCGAATCGAGGCTCTGCGCGGAGACCTCCTCCAGACGGGCGAGGTAGGCCTGGAAAGGGTCCTGGTAGCCGCGGATCCACTGGATCATGTGGTCGAGCTTGGCCATGGCAGCGTCCGCGTGCCCCGGGAGCGGAGACTTGACCTCCACGGTGACGGCGTTGCTCGCGACGTCCAGAGACACGGCGATGTCTCTCTGCGCGCCCTCGTAGTAGCCGTACTTCACCGCGTTCTCCATCAGCTCCGAGAGCACCATGGTCAGCGCGTCGATCGAGTCCGATGGCAGGCCGTGGGCGGCAAAGAAGCCTGCGCCCTGCCTGCGCACTCTCTCGATCTCCTCCCATTCGGGTCTGACCATGCAGCTCGAGGCTCGACTCCATCACCCTCTCCTGCCGGGATCGGCGGCGCGACCGCAAGCCATTCGAGCGGAACATACCCGGTGCCGCCGCCTCCGTCACCACCGACGAGCCGCAGAGGGGCACGCGGGCGGGCGAAGCGCGCGAGCCGGCGATCCGCGCCCGGAGATCCGCGACGGGTCCACGGGCCGGGGGGGGCGCGAGGCCATCCCCATCGTCACCGCACGAAGAACACCGCGGTCGCGAGCGCCACCCACAGGATCGCGCCCAGGGTCACGAGCGCCACGTGTGTCCGGTTGCGTCCACCGATGGCGGGCCGCCCAGCCGCGACGTCCGACGCGCCGCGAGGCGACGGGGGAGGTGTCGAGGGGGCGAGCCGCGCAGGCGGCCGCTCCGAGGCGAAGGGCCTGGGCGCCGGCTCGGCGGGAGGCTGGGGCGGGTCCGGCGCCTCGGCGGGCGAATCGGCGAGGATCGCCTGGGCCAGCGCCACGTGCGTCGGCCCGAGCCCCACGGCGTCCGTCACCGACGACGAGCCGATCCTGTCGCCCGGCCCGAGCAAACCGGCGGGCGCGATGCCGGCGGCGGCGCCGCCCCCCTCGGGCAAGGCCCGCCCTCGCCGAGCGGCCTCGAAGTCGACCTGCGCCTCCTTCAGCGCCTCGAGCAGCGCGTACGCGTCCGGGTAGCGGTCCTCCCGCTCGATCTCCATGCACTTGAGGATGATGTCGTTGAGGACGGGCAGCGCGGAGATCGTCCGGCTCACGTCCTTGGGGGGCGTGGGCCGGAGCGTGGTGTGGGCGCGCATGAAGCCGACGACCGAGTCCGCCACGTGCGGCAGGCGACCCGTGAGCATCTGGTAGAAGGCGCAGCCGAGCGAGTAGATGTCCGTCCGCCCGTCGATGTCCCGGGTCTGCCGCCACTGCTCGGGGGACATGTAGGGCGGCGAGCCGAAGAGCGCCCCGGTCCGCGTGAGCGACGCGTTCCCGTCCATCGCCTTCGCGATCCCGAAGTCGAGGAGCTTGACCTGCTCGCGCCGGCTGGCGCGGGTCAGGACCATGTTGTCGGGCTTGATGTCGCGGTGGACGATCTTCTGGTCGTGGGCGTAAGCGAGCGCCTCCGCGAGCTGGATCATCAAGGGGAGCGCGCGATCGACGTCGAACTCGTTGTTCTCGACGAGGAGCTCGCTCAGGGGGAAGCCGTTCACGAACTCCATCGCGATGAACAGCGTCCCGTCGGCGTGCGCGCCGTACTTGTAGACGGTGACGATGTTCGGGTGGCTCAGCTTGGCGACGATCTTGGCCTCCTGGAGGAAACGCCTGGAGGTGTTCTCGTCGTAGAGGTGGCGGTGGAGCACCTTGACCGCGACGGTGCGGTCGGTGACGTTCTGCACCGCCCGGTACACCGCGCCCATCCCGCCCTCGCCGAGCTTGTCCGAGATCGTGAACTCGCCGTCGAGGACGACGCCGATGTACGGGTCGGCGGCGAGCCCCGGCACGGCGCCGTGCGCGGCCTCTCGGGGATCAGCTTCGACGGGCACGTCGTGGCCTCGCCGCGCTCATCTGCGCTCGCTCCCCCGGGCGGCGGTGCGCGCGCCCTGGGCTCGTGGGTCGTAGCAGCGGCTTCATCTCTCGGCGCCTCGCCTCCGTCGGATTCGAGGAGACAGCATACCACGTCCGCCGAGCGCCGTTGCCCCGGGGCCGTTCGATCAGCTCACGAACCGGTACCCCACGCCGCGCACGGTCACGATGTGCTGGGGCGCCGTGGGGGAGTCCTCGAGCTTGGTGCGGAGCTGGAGGATGAAGTTGTCGATCGTCCGCGGCGTCCCGTGGTGGGCGGGGCCCCACACCTTGGCCTGGATCTGATCGCGCGAGAGCACGCGCCCGCCGGCCTCGACGAGGCAGTGGAGCACGTCGAACTCGGTCGCCGTCAGCTCCACCGATACCCCGTTCCGGCGCACCTCGCGCGTGGCGGTGTTGATGTCGAGGACGCCTGCGCGGAGCGCGGCCTCGTTCCCCCGCGCGATGGCGTCGCGCCGCAGGACCGCCTTCACCCGGGCGAGGAGCTCTGCCAGGCTGAAGGGCTTGGTGATGTAGTCCTCGGCGCCGAGCTCGAGCCCCATCACCTTGTCCATCTCCGCGCCGCGCGCGCTCAGCATGATGATCGGGAGCGTGCACCCTTCCGAGCGGAGCGCGCGGAGCAGCTCGTAGCCGTTCAGGCGCGGCAGCATCACGTCGAGGATCAGGAGGTCGACCTCGTTCGAGCGGGCCAGCACGAGCCCGCGCTCGCCGTCCGGCGCGGTGACGACGTGGTAGCCCTCGGCGCCGAGGTTCATCTCGAGCCCGAGGGCGATGCTCTCGTCGTCCTCGACCACCAGGACCGTCTTCTTCACGCCCCCGGCCTCCGCGCGCGCCATCGCGGCGACTTCTAACACGTCCCGGGCCCCCGGAAGGGCCAATGTTTCCGCGTTCTCCCCCGGCCCGGGCCTCGGTCGAGCCGGCGCTACGTCACGCGACCCCGCCGTGCCGCTCCGCGTTGACGCGCGGCTTCAACGCCTCGACGAGGCCGGCAGGCAGGTTGCGCTTGAGCGCCAGGGTGAAGGCGCTGCCGAGGCCGGGCGCGCTGTTCACCTCGACGCGTCCCCGGTGCGCGCGCATCACGTGCTGCACGATGGCGAGGCCGATGCCGGAGCCCTCCTGCTGCCGGGCGAGCAGGTCGTCCACCCGGTAGAACTTCTCGAAGATCCGCTTGTGCTCGTTGCGGGCGATCCCCATCCCGTTGTCGCGCACGGTGATGGAGACCTCCCGCTCGTTCGCGCTGGCGGAGATCTCGATGCGGCGGGGCTGGCCGCCGTACTTGTAGGCGTTCGAGAGCAGGTTCACGAGGGCGTCGACCATCGCCGCCCGGTCGCAGAGCACGCGGGGCAGCCCAGGCACGACGTCGATCGAGAGCTCCACGTTGCGCCGCTCGCGCGTCGGCTCGAAGGCCGAGATCGCCTCCTCCACGATGGGCCCGACATCGTGCTCGTCCAGCTCGTAGATGCGCCCCCCGCTCTCCATGCGCCCCCAGTCGAGGAGCCGGTCGATGAGCCCCTGGAGGCGGGCGCTCTCCTTGTGCAGCGCGTCGATGCACCTGTCCTCCGCGCTGCGGTCGCCCCGCCGGAGGGCCAGGGTCTCCGTGAACAGCCGGATCGACGTGAGCGGCGTGCGGAGCTCGTGCGAGACCTTGGAGACGAAATCGGCCTGGAGCTCGGAGAGGTTGCGCTCGCGGCGGAGGAAGACCCACACCAGGATGACGCCGGTCACGAGCGTCCCGGTGAAGGTCAGCACCAGGATGCCGATGAGGAGGTTGTAGCTCCCCTTGTCGAGGACGAGCAGGAGCACGCCGATCGCCGACAGGAGCACGCCCGGGATGATCACCAGCGAGACGAGGAGCTGGACGATGCGCCGGTAGCCGAGCCTGGTGAGATCCCGACGAGAGGCCATGGCACGCGCAAGGGTAGTGGCACTCGAGGGCTGGCGCACTGCCCCAGTGCCGCGGTTGACCGTTTGCTTCCCGTGAGATACCCCGGATCCAACTGGGTCCGCGCAGGCTGACCGGAGCGACGGAGGGGCTTGGCATGCGATGGCAGCATCTCTTCACGGCGGGCATGGTGGCAGGCGGGCTGCTGGTGGGGCTCCCGGCCTCGGCGCAGGATCCGCCCCACGCCGCGCCCGCCCCCGCGGCACCGCCTCCCAGCGCACCCTTGCCCAGCGGATTCGTGGCCCCCGGGCCTCCACCCGGACCGCCTCCCGTGCCTCCCCCCGCGCCTGCTGGGCCTCCTCAAGGCGAGACCGTCGCGCCTCCGCCGGGTCCCCCGCCGCCGCCTCCGCCCGCCCCGCCGGCCGAGGGGGAGAAGAAGGCGGACGGGGACAAGGACAAGAAGGACGAGGTCAAGGACGGCGTCCGCATCCGCGGCGGCTTCAGCATCAACGGCGGGATCATGATCCTGCCCAACAACGCCAGCACCATTGGCCCCGCGATCGGCTTCGGGCTGCGGCTCGGGGTGCAGATCAACCACTACTTCGGCGTCGTCTACCAGAACTCGCCGATCGTGACGTTCACCGCTCAGTCGCCGATGCAGTCGGGGTCGGGCCTGTCCACGTCGGGGAGCGCCGGCTTCAAGGCCGGCTTCGCCGACTACAACTCGGTCCTGGCGATGGTCACCCTCGGCCACTTCTTCGACATCGGCGCCGGCCCGTCGCTCGACTTCCTCGCCGTCGCCAACGAGACGGGGAGCATCAGCATCGCGGGCTTGCAGGGGACGAGCCAGACCTCCTCGGGCATCAGCGCGGGCGCGCACGCGCGCATCGCGTTCAACATCGGCGGGCTCAACGGCAACGGCCCGCGCCGGAGCGGCTTCTCCATCGGCGTGGACGCGCACCCGCTCTTCACGGGCGCAGGCAAGGGGGTCTCGCTCACGGCGGGCCTCGGGGGCGAGTGGTACTGAGCCCCGTGGCTCAGCCTCCGCCCTTTCCCCCACGAAACGTCGGCGCGAGGCACAGCGCGGCCAGCGCCGAGGCCCCGGCGAAGACGTAGAAGAGCCCGTCCCACCCGAAGCGCGCGCTCACCCCCCGCGTGATCGCCTCCTCCGCGATCGCGCCCACCGATCCGATGCCGTTGACGAGCCCCGCGGCGAGCGCGGCGGCCTCCGGCCCGCCGGCGTCCTGCGCGGCAGCGCCGGCGAGCAGCGCGTCGGGGCCGAAGAGCAGGAAGCCGCAGAGCGCCATCGCGAAGAAGCCCGGCCGAGACGCCGGCCCCCGCGGCCTCCACGTAGAGGCAGAAGGCGCCCGCGAGCGCCGCCAGGGAGACCGCCGCGACCACCGATCGCGGGACGCTCCGGAGGCGGTCGGAGGCGAAGCCCGACCACGACGGCGCCGGCGGCGCCGCCGATCTCGAACGAGGTGGACGCCTTCGCGGCGAGGAACCGCTCGTAGTGGTGGACGGTCTCGAGGTAGTAGGGCAGCCAGAAGATCAGCGAGTAGCGGATGAGCTTGATCCAGAAGTACGCGGCCCCGTACGCATAGATCCTGGGGCTCGCGAGCAGGCGGCGGCGCGCGGCGGCGCGCGCGCCGGCGTCCGCGAGCGCGGCGCCCAAGGGGGGCGCGAGCGGGCCCGGGCGCAGGAGGGCGAGCACGGCGACGCCCACCAGCGCGAGGACGATCGCCGGTCCGTGGAACGCCCAGCGCCACCCGCGCGCGGCGAGGAAGGCACCCGCGACCGCGGTCGCGGCGATCCCCCCGAGCTGGTACGAGGTCGACCAGAGCCCCATCACCCGGCCGCGGTTCGCCTGGGGCGTCCACTCCGCCATCGCCTTCACGTTGCCCGGCCAGCCGGTCGAGAGCGCGAGCCCGTTCACGGCCATGAGGGCGGCGAACGCGAAGCGGCCGGACGAGGCGCCGAACGCGACGCACGCGGCGGCGGCGACGATGCAGCCCGGCGCCGACGAGGCGGCGCGCGCCCACGCGGTCGCCGAGCCAGCCGTTCGCGGACTGGCCGACGGCGTAGGCGGCGAGGTACGCGGTCTCGACCCCGTGGAGGGCAGAGGCGCCGAGCGCCCCCTCCATCGTCGCCTTCGCGACGCTGAGCCCCTTCCGGCCGAAGTAGCTCGTCGCGTACGCGAGCCACGTGACGCCGTAGGCGACGGCGCGGCCGCGGGCGTAGACGGGCGGGGAGGCGCCGCTCACGCGGCGCGAGCGTACCCCGATCGACGCGGCGCCGTGCTAGAGCCGCCCCGTGCCCGAAGCGATCGTCATCGGATCCGGACCGAACGGCCTCACGGCGGCCGCGTACCTCGCGAGGGCCGGCCTCTCGGTGCTCGTCCTGGAGGCGAAGGAGGAGCCCGGCGGCGCGGTCCGCACGCGCGAGGTCACGCGCCCCGGCTTCAAGCACGACCTCGGCGCCGCGTTCTTCCCGTTCGGCCAGTTCTCGCCCGCGCTCGTCCCGCTCGACCTGCCGGGCGCCGGCCTCGTGTGGCGGCACACGCCCATCGACAGCGCCCACCCCGCGCCCGACGGCACCTGCGCCTCCATCAGCCCGCGACGTCGACGTGGCCGCGCGCGCGTTCGGCGCCGACGGGGACGCCTGGCGCGCCATCGCGCGTTGGCACGCCGCGACGCGGGACCGGATGCTCGAGGCGCTGCTCTCCACCCTGCCGGCCGTCGGCCCGATGCTGCGCTTCGGCCCGATCAACCTGCTGCGCCTCGCCCGCGTCGCGCTCTCGAGCGGCCGCGGCTACGCCTGCGCGCAAGTTCCGCACCGAGGCGGCGCGCCGGGTGATCCCCGGCCTCGCCCTCCACACCGACGTCGGCCCCGACGACCCGATGGGCGCGGTGGTGGGCTTCGTCCTTGCGGTGATGGCCTCGAGCGGGGGCTTCGCCGTCCCCGAGGGCGGCGCCGGCGCGATCACCGGCGCGCTCCTCCGCCGGGTCGAGGAGCACGGCGGCGCCGTCCGGTGCGGCGCGCGCGTCTCCGAGATCCTGGTGCGCGGCGGGCGCGCCGCGGCGGTGCGCACCGAGGCCGGCGAGGAGATCGAGGCCACGCGCGCCGTCGTCGCCGACGTGGGCGCGCCCGCGCTCTACCTGAAGCTCCTGAACGAGGCGGTGGTGCCGCCGCGCATCGTCCGGGCGATGCGCCGCTTCGTGCGCGGGTTCGGCACCTTCAAGATGGACTGGGCGCTCGACGGCCCCGTCCCCTGGGCCCACGAGGACGCCGCCCGCGCCGCCGTCGTCCACGCGGGCGACAGCCTCGACGACCTCGCCCGCTTCACCCGCGAGGTGCGCGCCGGCGCCCTGCCCGAGCACCCGTACCTGGTCATCGGCCAGCAGTCGCTGGCCGACCCCACCCGCGCGCCCGGCGGGCGCCCACACGCTCTGGGCCTACTCGCGCGTGCCGAGCGCCGTCGACGGCGGCTGGGACCGCGCGCGCCAGGCGCTTCGCCGACCGCATCGAGGCGCGCATCGAGGGCCTCGCCCCCGGCTTCCGGAAGCGCATCCTGGCGCGCGCGATCTGGGCGCCGGACGACCTGGAGGCGCTCGAACGAGAACCTCGTCGGCGGCGACCTCGCGGGCGGCTCGGCGGCGATCCGCCACCAGCTCGTCTTCCGCCCGGTCTTCCCCTGGTTCCGCTACCGGACCCCGATCGCCGGCGCTCTACCTGGGCTCGTCGTACACCCACCCGGGCGCCGGCGTGCACGGGGCGTGCGGCGCCAACGCGGCGAAGGCCGTGCTGGAGGACGTGTAAGCGAGCGTCGCGCCGCGGATTCTCAGGGGGGCTTGGGAGCGTCGGTCCGGGCGGACTGGCAGGCGGCCTCGAGCTCGGCCAGCTCGCCGTCGCGGCGGTGATAGCCGGTGGCGGTGATGATGGCGCGGGCGGCGCCGAGATGCGGGCGGGCGGCGGCCGGGTCGCCTTCGGCGAGGGCGAGGCGGGCGTAGGCGAGGTGGGCGTCGCACTCGTGGAGGCGGAAGCCGCTGCGGGTGGCGAGGGTGAGGGCTTCGGCGAGGTCCTTGCGGGCGAGATTGAAGGCGCGGGTGTGGGTGTGGAGGGCGGCGCGGGCGAGGAGGCCGAGGGGGAGGTAGCTCTGGTCGCCGGCACGGCGGAGGCCGTCGACCGCGCTCTGGAGGTGGGAGGCTGCTTGGGAGAGGTCGCCTCCTGTGCCGCGCTGGGCGCCGAGGAGGTGCGCGAGGCCGAGCGAGAGGTGATCCAGGGCGATATCGAGTAGCCAGTGATTGCCGCTGGCGACCGCCATGGCCTTCGTGGCTCGTTCCCGGACATCGCCATCCCGGCCCTGATCCAGCAGGAGGTCACAATAAAAGAAGCCAGGCGCCGAGTAGAGCAGCGGGTCGGCCGGCTCCATGTCCTTTTGCATCCGCTCAGCGTCCTTGAATTGCGCAGCGGCCTCCTCACGGACGCCCATTGCATGCAGGGTAACAGCGAGCCGTGTCCTGGCCCCCCTGCGCACGAAGACCCAGCCGCCCTTATCCGCAAGCTCGACGCTCTCTCGCGCCTGCGCGAGTGCTTCTGCAAGCATTCCGCGATCGATCGAGGAGCTCACTGAGATTGGCGGCGGTGATTGCAGCGTTGCTCCAATCAGCGTCGGCGAGGCGCCGCTCCAGTCCCATACGCAACAGCACCGCGGCCTCCAGCAGCCGGCCTAGAGCGCGGAGCGCGAAACCGGCCTGGTTCAGGACCCACGCCTGATGAGGCGGGTCGAGCCCCGGCGCGAGGGACTCCCAGGGCGGATCGAAGAACTCCGAGAGGACGGCTAGCTCGCTGCTGAACGCGCCCAGCTCCCGGAAACTGAACTGCTCATTCCCGCGCCGGATCCGAGCAATGAGCACATCGGCGAGGGCCTCTTGGGACCTGCCCGCCCGGCAGCCGTGTACCACTGCTGCATAGAGGGGCGCCATCTCGTCGATGGTCTCGGGCAGTTCCTTGGCCTTGGCCTTCAAGTGCTCGTACAGCCGCCGGTGACCCTCCCGCCAGGCAAGCGGGTGCTCCTTCCTGAGTTGCTCTCCGAAGTATTCGCGTACCAGCGGATGCGCATCGAGCCTCTCGTGCGCTTCCCTTTCCGAACCCGCCGTCAGGAGTTCAACGTCTCTTAGCGCCGTCACTGCTTTGTTCCACACGCGCCGCGACAGTCCCTCCAGAGTATCCGTAAGCCCGGCGATCGTCGGCGACGCCCGCAGGACCGCGATTTCGTCCTCGGGCGCGGGACCGTCGAACAGTCCGAGCATGTGCAAAATCGCGAGCCTCCGGCTTACCATCAAACCATTTTTCGTAAATTGCCATCATGCCGTGCGCTGACTTGCCTGTCATCAGCGGAACGAGAGCGCGCTCCCGGATGTCCCCCATATGAGCCATTCGCAGATAGCTTCCAAGGAGTACGAGGCTCAGGCTGTGCCCCTCGTACTCCTCCGACGCAGCTTCCAGTTCCTCCCGCGGTCCCTTCACGCCGCGAGACATCAGCAGCTCGGCACCTGCCTCCACGGACAGATGGTCGAGCCCGTGCATCTGGACCTTGTCCCCGGCGAACCCCTCTAGATCCGCAACCGGGATCCGGGTGGTGATGACGCAGAGCCCCTCGTTCTGAGCCCCGAGCTCTTTCACGACCGCCTGCAACGCCGCATCCTTGAGCTTCCCGTACTCGATCCCCGGCCCCCATTGCAGCGGCTCAACGCCATCGAGGATCAGGATCGTCCTCTGCCTCCTCACCAACGCGGCCAGCCGCTCCCCCTTGTCCCACGGCGCGCCGACCCTCGGGTCCGGATCGCCGAACCACCGTAGCGCCACGTCGACGAACTCGTCGGCCGAGGACAGCCGGTCGGTCCCCTGGCTGTAGAACGACCACCCAAACACCCGCTCCGCCCCACGCCACCCGGCGTCGCGCAGCCTCGCGAGCCAGGCGTTCACGAGCGCGCTCTTCCCGACCCCGCCCCAGGCGACAATCGATGCGACGTGGACGCCCTCGTTCCAGCACTGGTCGAGCCAGGCCAGCTCGTGCTCTCGGCCGAAGAGGTCGCGGCCGGTGACAGGGAGGCGGGAGATGCTGACGTACGGAGCTGGGATGCTGGCAGCGACGCGAGCTCGCGCCCCTGACTTGACGGGGTCTCGGACAGTAAGAGGGAGGGCGGGGGAGATACTGACGTACGGAGCTGGGGATGCCGGGCGTGCCGTGGAAGGAAGTGCGCTCGGTGCGCCGCGGATCGCGCGATGAAGGTAGGGCTCGGCTTCGCGCAGCGCTGCGGACTCCGGTCCGAACGAGGAGCGGAGGGCGTCGAGCGCGCGCGCTGCCGTCTCGGGCGCCCCTGGATCCCCCAACACGGCCTGGCTCATCGCGACCTGGCGCAACGCTAGGGCCATGTCGGGCGAGCCCTCTCCCGCGATCGATCGCGCGCGGCCTGCGAGCGCATAAGCCTCCCCATGGCGCCCCTGGGACGTGACGGCGCCCGCCAGCAGGAGGAGCGTCCGGGCGACCGATCGATCCTTCGAATCGGATCCCGGGTCCACGATGCGCAGCGCCTCCCGCAGCGCCCTCTCGGCCTCGGAGAAGCGGCCCTGGGAGGTGAGGATCTCCGCGAACGCGCGGTGCCCCGCGGCGCGGATCTCCGGCGCGATGGCCGGCGCCGCGGTGCGGAGCGCCGCCCCAATCTCACGCTCGGCCGCTCCTGGATCGGACTTGCCAATCTCGCGCCATGCGTCGATGCGCCCCTGGAAGGATGCGTCGCACACCTCCCGGCTCCCGTGGGCCCAGTGCTGATCCGACAGCTTCGTGAAGAGGGACGCGGCGAGCGCCGTGTCTCCTGCGGCGAGCGCTGCCCTGGCGACCGCGAGGGCGAGGTCGCCGTAGTCCCACGTCTCCCGGGTGCTGAGCCCGGCAAGGGCTTCGCCGATCTCCGCGAGCTTGCGCGACGCCGAGCGCAGATCGCCGCGCGCGAGGGCGCCCCGCACGAAGTCGAGCTCCCGCGCGAAGACGGAGGGGACCTCGGCGGCGCCGGCACCGAGCAGCTCCCACCGCGCCGCGACGTCGTTCGCCCCAGCCCGGCGAGCCATCACGGCGAGGGCCTTCCAGTCGTCCGGCGAGGCGGGGCCGGCATGGAGCAGCGTCTCGCCGGCCTCGGGCGAGTACGCGAACCCCCGGCGCACGCGCGCGGTCTCCTTGGCCAGTTGCTCCCGTCGTGCCGACTCGCGGCACCGGCGAGCCTCCCCGTCGCGGCAGGACGCTCGCAGGAAGGGCGAAGACTCTCCTCTCCGGTGCCAACCGGCGGCGAGACGCGCAACCGCTGCGCCCGGATCGTTGCTGGCTCGCACAGCGCCCTCCAGGGCGGCGCCGGTCGTGCCGCGTTCGAGGATCTCGACCGCCAGGGCCACGGCCGACGGCTCCAGATCGAGGAGGGCGGCGAGGCGACCGGGAGACTTCGCGCCGACGGCGCCGAGCCGGCGCGTCGCCTCCTGAAGGCTCATCAGGCTCGCATGGACACGCCAGAACCCCGGGACCTCGCGCGTCGGGTTGTCGAGCACGACGCGGCCCCGTCTCCCGGACTCCGCGATCGCCCAGCGAGCCCGGAGGAGGTCGGCCTTCGCCGCGACGCCGGACCATGCAATCCATCCTCGCCGGCGCAGGCGCGTCTCCGCGAGCAGCTCCTCGTAGGGGCGGTCCGCTGTCACCCGGTGGAGGGGGCGCCCGGGGAAGGCCTCCGCGAACGTCTGATCGAGGCCCGTGCCGTGCCAGGCGACGCCGGGCGCACGCCCGACGAGCGCCGCCCGCAGACCCGCCACCGCGTGGGGGACGGGCCCCTTCGGGCACGCGAAGCGGCGCGACACCCAGTCGAAGAAGTCGGGCGCGCTCCGTACGAGCGCTCCGGTGACCGACATCTTGCTCCAGAGGACGCACTTCAACGAAAGCTGGGAGAAGATGGGCCTCTTGTAGTTGAGCCAGGTCGCGTCCTCCGGCCGCACGGCCAGCACGACGAAGGCACCGGCGGGAAGCTCCTCGAGTGCCGGCGCCTCCGTCAACACCTCCAGGTGCGGGTGCTCGCGGAGGAGGCCGCGGACGAGCGCGCCGAGCCGCGCGCCCGCGGCGTCGTCGACGAGCACGAGCCTCCCGCCGTCGATGCGGCGGAAGGCCCGCGCCACCTGCTCCACCCAGGGGGCTAGAGGCGGACCTTGTTGAGCATCAGGAGCGGGTCGGGGTAGAACCAGTTCCGACTCGTTGGGGAACGGGAGCAGGCGCGCGAGAGCGAGGAGCGTGCGGGCCTTCTCGTCCGGCGGAAGATCGTGCTTGGGGTCTCGCGCCGCGGCCTCGAGCACGGCGTAGTCGCCCTTGTCGAGCCCGAGCTCGACGCGCTGGCGCGCCTCCTTGATGACGTCGTTCACCATCGCCTCGGTCGCCATGGGCACCTCGTCGTCCGACCCTCGATCGCCGAGCATCCGGATGGTCCGAACGAAATCCCGGCCGCGGCCGCCGGAGTAGTAGGCGAGGTGATCGAGCAGAGGCTCGGGGATGATGTCCTCGGCGCCGAGGTCGCTCACCCGGCGGCGGAAGAGGTCGCGGAAGAACGCGACGCCAGGGCCGTGCTTCGTGGGATCGTCGTGGTCCAGCACCGGAGCGTTGTGGAGGATGTACGGCGTGAACACCGGCACGACCGCCGTGGCGGGGTTGTTGCGGAGGATGAAGGGCGCGCACACGACGAGGGGGCACTGGATGCGGGCGATCATCTGCGATCGGATGAAGAGCGCCTCCGCCCGTTCGAACTGGACGATGCGGTCGAGCCCGTCGATCACCAGGAGCACCTGCCGGTTCCACTGGCGGACGGCGCCGAGCAGCAGGTTCACCTTGTCCACCAGGTTCTGCATGAGCGGGTCGGCGTCCTCCAGCCTCTGCGTGTTCTTCCGCGCGATGGGCAGGTTGAACTTGCCGATCCCCGCCAGCTCGGACATCGCCTTGAGGCCCGCGCCGGCCGTCACTCCTGCCGTGGCCGTGGCGCCCAGTGCGGGCGCGACGAGCGGCGCCGCGGCCGAGGCGAAGAGCATCATCGACTTGGCCGCGGCGAAGAGGTCGATGCTCGGGGGCTGCGTGCCGCCCGGCTGCGTGGCCCCTGCAAGCGCGGACCAGGCGCCGGCCAGCTCCTGGATCAGCTCTCGCCCCCTGGGCGTGTCCCAGTCGTAGCCGAGCTCCTTCGCCGCGCGGATCAGCGCCACGCCGCAGAGGAAGCAGACCTCCCACGAGCTGATGTCGAGGAGCGCCTGGGCGTCGCCCACCGCAGTGTTGAAGTGGCTCACCAGGTCGACGAAGACCACGAACTCGTCGCCCTTTTTCGCCCGCGCGTTCGCGATCTTCCAGAAGCCGGTGCTCTTGCCCGTCCCGACCGTGCCCCCGAAGAGGACCTTCGGCTCGTCGTGGGGCTTCTCCGTCCGGTCGGTGCGCACCCGATCGCGCGCTGCGCGATCGAGCGACTTGATGATCCAATCCGACGGGCTCCCTGCGCGATCCGCGCGCCAATCGTCGCGCGTGCTCCACTCGAACGGGTCGAAGCGGTTGCGGATCGCGTCCAAAATGTCTCTGGGGCTCCCTCTCGTGACCATCGCGCGAAGGCTACCATGCGGCCACGATCGCCGTCCAAAGGGGAGCCGGGACGGAGGCGCGCCACCGTCGCGCGCTTCCGGCGCACCGAGCGAACGCTCCGATGCGCTGCCTCTGCGCGGGCGTGCAAGGCGCCTGCTGGGCCAACGCGGCGAAGGCGGTGCTGGAGGACGTCTGAGCCCCGCGGCGCCGACCTTCACTCGTCCTCGTCGTTCGAGTCGTCCACGCCATCCCCATCGTCCGAGCCCGGGTCCTCGCCGCGCTCGTAGGCGACGACGGAATCGGGGAACGCCTCCTCGAGCGCGGCCACGGCGTCGCCCAAGAGGAAATTGTCGCTCACGTCCAGCGTCTCGAGGTGCGCGAGCGCGCGCCGCGCCGAGAGCAGGTGCTCGACGCCCGCGTCCGTCATTCGACCCTTGGACAGATCGAGGCTCGTCGAGCCTCCGGACCAGCGGCGCGCCCCGAGACGGGCCGCAACCTCGTCCGCGAACGCGAGCCCGACGAGGCCGAGGTGGCGCAGCGCGGGGAGCCCACTGGTCTGCAGGAGGCGCGCGACGTCCTCCGGCGCGCAGGCGGCGCACCCGAGGTCCTCCTCGTCGAGCACATCGCCGGCCCCGGGGGAGACGCTCCGGCCGAAGCGCAGCGCCAGCGAGGTGAGGCTCGGGCAGGCGGCGCGCGCGACGGAGGCGATGTTCTCGCTCGTGAAGTCGGTGTGGATCACGGCGACCTGGAGCGAAGGGAGGCGGAGGGTTCCGAATCGATCCCGCCCGAGTAGAGCCGATCGCCTCGAGGCGCCCGAGCCTATCGTACGCGACGTGGAGCGGGCCGAGGGAGCCGGGAACGGGGTGGGGGCCGGGCGGCACCCCGCCCTGGAGGGTGATCGTGCCGGCGTGGTGCTCGGGGGATCGGGCGCAAAGAGGGCGAAGCCATCAGCGTGTCGGGGACACCGTGCGCGGCGATGAACGGGGGGACGCCGCGGGAATCCCCCCACGCGTAGAACCGCTGGAGGTAGCGCGCCGGCGGGGCGTCGAGGACAATCTCGAGGTACTCCTCCGCCTCTTCGTCGCACGACTCGACGTCGCCAATCGCTGCCCCGACGAGCAGGCCGTCCTCCCACTCGAGGCGCGCCTGCTGCTCGTCCTGCGCGAGAGACGCGGGATCGTCGCCCATCCACTCCAGGAGCTCGCGCTCCCGCTCTCGAAGGACAACATCGTCGGGCCGCCGGGAGAAGCTCGGCCATGACTGCGGCGAGCTGCGCCGGGGGGGCGCCGCCCTGCGCGAGCCGGGTCGCGTGGGCGCGGTAGCTGGCCTCGTCCATGGCGCCGAAGTCGGTACCCTCGACGAGGACCGGATCGCGCGCGAAGAATGCCTCGATGGTCTGCTCGAGATCCTGGGTCGTCCGCTTGGTCATGGGGTCTCCGCGCGCCGCGCGCAGGATACTCGATCCCGCGGGCGGCCCGGATCGCCCATCGTCACGCCGTCACGAGCCGGGCGTGAACATGATCGGGTACGTCACCGTCACGATCCCGTCTCGGGCTGCGGGAACGAGAGCCCGTAGAAGGCGCGCTGCCACGCAGGAGACCACGCTCTGGTCCGGCAGGTCCGAGCCGCCGTTCCGACGTTGGAGACCGCGCCGTCGCGGCCGATGACGAAGCGCACCGCCACGCGGCCCTGCAGGTTCGGGTTGTTCCGGAGCCCGTTCTCGAAGCAGAGGCGGAAGCGGCCGAAGTTCTGGCGCACGATGCGCTGGATGACCTCGGGCGGGAGGCGGCCGCTCATGTCCATCGTCCCGATGCGGACCGTGGGCAGGGTGCGCCTGGTGCGTGCCGCCGAGGTGGCCGTGGCCGTTGCCGATGCCGTAGCCGTCGCCGAGGCCGCCGCCGTTGCCGATGGTGCCGAGGTGCCCGAGCCCGATGCCCTCGCCATTCCCGCCGCCGCCCTCGCCGATGCCGGACAGCCCGAGCCCGCCCATGCCGAACGATCGCCGAGTCCGCGCCCCACATGTTGCCGTTCGCGGAGAGCGCGTCGTTGCCGAGCGCAGTCGTCGCGGCCCCACGGCGCCGTGGGCGTGTTGGGGTCGCCGCCGGCGCCGGTGTTGAGCAGGCCGATCATGCCGAACTTGCTCGCGTCGTCGAGCGTCGCGCGCTTGTTGGCGATGTGCTTGTCCGTGTTGTCCGACGGGCCCTTGATGGCGTAGCGGTGGCTCTTCTCCTTGCTGGTCGTGTCGCCCATCGCGCCCTCTTCGCTCTTGGCGCGCGTGCCGGTCCCGCCCTCCTTGTCGTCGGCCTTGTTGGTGTCGGCGGCGTTCTCGGTGTCCTTCTCCGCCTGCTCGCGCTCGGCCGTCGTCATCAGGTACTGCTGCGATCATGTAGTGCTGATCCGGCGAGATCCCGTCCTCGTCCGTGGCGCCGAGCGGCGGCATGAAGAACGCCATCGCCGCGAGGAGGCCCGCGTGGACCGCCATCGAGATGCCCGTGTAAGCAGCGCTCTGCGTGTCGAGCTGGAAGCGGCCGGCGACGGCGCGCCCGGCGTTGCCCGTCGAGAGCTGGAACGTGAGCCCGCCGACCTCGATCTTGGCCTTCGAGCCGGGGGGCAGGGCCATCTGCTGCGCGCCCGCGAGCTCCGCGCAGGGCTGCGTCCGGCCCTGCTCGATGGCCGCGCGCACCGTCATCTCCGGCTGGCCCGCCAGGGTGATCGTCGCCCTTCGCGCCCGCCGGGAGCACGACGCTCACCGCGGCGCCGTGGTCGGCGAGCACGATGGGCGCGCGCGTCGGTGCCGAGCTTCTCCGCGGGGATGAAGAAGTCGCAGCCGTGGTCCTTGCCCTGCTCCTCGCCCACGTAGAAGGAGCGCGGCGGGGTGAGGTGCTGGACGTGGAGTGCCGTCGTGTCCCAGAGGATCATCACCTCCACCGACGAGGCGCGCGCGTCCTCGACCTCCTCGGCGGGGACGTCGGCCGCGCTCTTCACGAGCGTGTAGGTGTACGAGCCCTCGGGCGCGTCGGCGGCGCACCTCGTCTGCCGCCGGGCCGCGCCGGGGCGAAGGGGTTGTGGAGGCCGAACGCATCGGCCCCGCCGAAGGGGCTCGCCGCGCCGACGCGCTCGCGAAGGGTTCGCGCGGACGAACGGGTTCTTGGACGGGGCCGCGCGGCCGCGCGGCCGCCGCGACGGCGACGGGCTCGGCGCGCTCGAGGACGACGCGCGTCCGCCGATCTGGAGCTGATCGCCGGGCTGGATCTTGCCCTTGTTGATGCGGGCGCCGTTCACCAGCGTGCCCGGCTCGTTGCCCAGGTCGATGAGGGTGATGTCCTCCGCCGAAGCGACCTCGATGACGGCGTGCATGCGGGAGGCCAGCGCGTCGTCGATGCGCAGATGGCTCTTCGCGTCCTTGCCGAGCTTGACGATGTCCTGGGTCACCGTCTCGCGGCGCAGGAGCGCATCGTTCTGGTAGAGCGCGAACGTCAGGGCGACCTTTTGCTTGCCTTCCATGTCACAGCCTTCCCTTCGAGGCGCACGCCTCGGGTCGAGTCATCCCGCCCGGCGCATCCCTCCCCGGGGGACGCACGCCTGGAGCCGCGTGGAATGACAGGGCGGCCGCCCGGTTGTTCCCGGGAGAAGGACGAATGTGACGAGGCGCCGGAACGACAGCGCACCGCGTCATCCCCTCCGCGCAAGAGCCGGGATCCGGTCTATGGCGACGTCAACCCGGTCGATGGCGACGTCAACCCGGTCGATGGCGACGTCAACCCGGTCTATGGCGACGTGCGCCCGGTTCATGGCGGCGTCCACCCGGTCCATGGCGGCGTCAACCCGGTCCATGGCGGCGTCAACCCGGTCGATGGCGGCGTGCGCCCGGTTCATGGCGGCGTGCGCCCGGTTCATGGCGGCGTGCGCCCGGTCTATGCCGACGTGCGCCCGGTCTATGCCGACGTGCGCCCGGTCTATGGCGGCGTCGACCCGGTTCTATGGTGCCGTGCGCCCGGTTCATGGCGACGTGCGCCCGGTCGATGGCGGCGTCGACCCGGTCGATGGCTTCGTGGGGCGGGGCGACGCCGGCCGGCCGAGCCCGGCCCCTCCCCTTGCCTCCCGACCCCGTGGCCCCCACCCAGCCCACCCAAGCGACTGCGCGGCCCCACGCGGGGCTAGTCACACCCCTACCCCCGTGCTAGTGGCCCGCGCGCGCTCGGCGAAGCCGCGCGCCCGCCACACCCCAAGGAGGCCCCGGCTCCATGTCCCTCGGAAAAATCGCTCAGGTCATCGGCCCCGTCGTCGACGTCGACTTCCCCCCGGGGATGCTGCCCAGGATCCTGAACGCGCTCACGCTCACCAACCCGAGCATCTCCGCGCGGGCGGACAACCTGGTCCTCGAGGTCGCCCAGCACCTCGGCGAGTCGACCGTGCGCGCCATCGCCATGGACTCGACGGACGGGCTCACCCGGGGCACCGAGGTCAAGGACACGGGCAAGCCCATCATGATGCCGGTCGGCAAGGAGACGCTCGGCCGCATCCTCAACGTCGTCGGCGAGCCGGTGGACGAGGCCGGCCCGGTCGGCGCGACCAGGTTCTCCCCCATCCACAAGGCTCCGCCCGCCTTCATCGACCAGTCGACGAAGGTCGAGGTCTTCGAGACGGGCATCAAGGTCATCGACCTGCTCGCCCCGTACCGCAAGGGCGGCAAGATCGGCCTCTTCGGCGGCGCCGGCGTCGGCAAGACGGTGCTCATCCAGGAGCTCATCAACAACGTCGCCAAGGCGCACGGCGGCGTGCAGCGTCTTCGCCGGCGTGGGCGAGCGGACGCGCGAGGGCAACGACCTCTTCCTCGAGATGAGCGAGTCCAAGCTCGAGACGGGCCAGCCCGTCATCTCGAAGACCGCCCTCATCTACGGCCAGATGAACGAGCCGCCCGGGGCCCGCGCCCGCGTCGCGCTCTCGGCGCTCACCGCCGCCGAGTACTTCCGCGACGAGGAGGGCCAGGACGTGCTCCTCTTCGTCGACAACATCTTCCGCTTCACCCAGGCCGGGTCGGAGGTGTCCGCCCTCCTCGGCCGCATCCCGAGCGCCGTCGGCTACCAGCCCACGCTCTCGACCGAGATGGGCGCGCTCCAGGAGCGCATCACCTCCACCACCAAGGGCTCGGTCACCAGCGTCCAGGCCATCTACGTCCCCGCCGACGACCTCACCGACCCCGCGCCGGCCACCGCGTTCGCCCACCTCGACGCCACGACGGTGCTCAACCGCGCCATCTCCGAGATGGGCATCTACCCCGCCGTCGACCCGCTCGACTCCACCTCGACGATGCTCGACCCGAAGATCGTCGGCGAGCGGCACTACACCGTCGCGCGCAAGGTGCAGCAGACCCTCCAGCGCTACAAGGACCTGCAGGACATCATCGCCATCCTCGGCATGGACGAGCTCTCCGAGGACGACAAGATCGTCGTCGCCCGCGCCCGCAAGATCCAGAAGTTCCTCTCCCAGCCGTTCTACGTGGCCGCGCAGTTCACCGGCCTCGCGGGCAAGTACGTGCCGCTCAAGGACACGATCGCGGGGTTCGAGGAGCTGATCGACGGCAAGCTCGACCACATCTCCGAGCAGGACTTCTACATGGCCGGCGGCATCGACGAGGTGAAGGCCCGCGCTGCCAAGGCCTGAGGGGAGCCCGATCATGGCAGCCGAGACCATTCTCCTCGAGATCGTGACGCCGACGGGCGTCGCGCTGCGCGAGCGCGTCGCCGAGGTGACCGCGCCCAGCGTCAGCGGCGAGTTCGGCGTCCTCCCCGGGCACCTGCCCTTGCTGGGGGCGCTCCGCACCGGCCTCGTGAGCTACAAGAAGGACGGGAACGAGGCCCGCATCGCCGTCCACCACGGCTTCGTCGAGGTCAACAACGACGTGGCGCTCCTCCTCACCGAGCGCTTCGCCCGGAAGGAGGACGTCGACGTCGTGAAGGTGCGCCTCCGGCTGAAGGAGGTCGACGCCGAGCTCGACCACTGGCAGGGCGAGCTCACCGACCCGGCGCGCCACAAGCTCATCGAGGAGGAGCAGTGGCTCGCCGCGCAGCTCGAGCTCATCGGCGACGCCCCTCCGCCCACGGTGCGCGAGGACACCCGCTTCCTCGCGCCGAACGCCCAGCCTCCCAGCGAGGCAGAGATGGTCGAGTACCAGAAGGCCGACGAGAGCCTCACCGACCACCACGGGCCCGGGTCCGCCTTCCCCGACGCCTAGCGCGCGCCCCCAGCACCCACCTCTGAATTTAGAACCTGTTTCGCTCGGCGGGGGCGGCGCATACGGCCCCGCGTGGGCATGCCTGGTCTCCAGGCCATCTCTCCTTTCTTGCGCCTCCCGCTGGGAGCGCGACAATGGCGTCGCTCTCGGTGTTGCCTCCGCGCCCTCTCCGATGATCTCCCCCGAAACGATCGCGCTCGTGAAGGAGCGCACCGATCTCGTCGCCCTGATCGGCGAGACGGTGAAGCTCACGCGCGTGGGGCGCAGCTTCAAGGGCCTGTGCCCCTTCCACAACGAGAAGACGCCCAGCTTCCACGTGAACCCGGACCGCGGCTTCTTCCACTGCTTCGGGTGCAAGGAGAGCGGCGGCGCCATCGACTTCGTGATGAAGGTCGAAGGGCAGACGTTCCCCGAGGCCGTCCGCATGCTCGCGGACCGCGCCGGCGTCGAGATCGTCGACACGTTCACCGACCAGCAGCGGCGCGAGGACAACGCCGCGCGCAAGGGCAAGGAGGACCTCTACGCCGTGAGCAACGCGGCGGCGACGTTCTTCGAGCGCTGCCTCCGCGGCCGCGCCGCGCACCCGCTCGCGCACCACGCCATCGCCGAGCTCGCGCGCCGCGACCTGCGCTTCCCCGACGCGGACGACGCGGTCGGCGAGGCGGCCCGCGCCGGCGACGTGCTCCAGGCCTTCCGCATCGGCTACGCGCCCTACGGCTGGGACGGGCTCGCGCAGTACCTCCGCCAGCAGGGCATCTCCCCGTCGCTCGCCGAGCGCGTCGGGCTCCTGGTGCCGCGGACCTCCGGCTCCGGGCACTACGACCGCTTCCGCCACCGGCTCATGTTCGCGGTCAACGACGCGCAGGGCCGCGTGATCGCGTTCAGCGGCCGCGCCCTCCCCGACCCGCCGGCGGAGGAGCTCGCCGCCCTCCGCATCGCCGGGCCCACCGCCGCGCCGGACGCCGCGCCCGCGAAGTACATCAACAGCCCCGAGTCGCCCATCTACACGAAGGGCGAGCACCTCTTCGGCCTGCACCAGGCGCGGCAGGCCATCCGGCAAGCCGGCGAGGCAATCCTCGTCGAGGGCAACTTCAACGTCGTCGCGCTGCACGCGCGCGGCGTCGCCAACGTGGTGGCGCCGCTCGGCACCGCCTTCACGGCCACGCAGGCGAAGCTCCTCAAGCGCTTCGCGCCCCGCGCGATCGTGCTCTTCGACGGCGACGCCGCCGGCCGCAAGGCGACGCGGGCCGCGCGCGTCCCCTGCCGCGAGGGCGGGCTCGACGCCAAGGTCGCGAGCCTGCCGAAGGGGATCGATCCCGACGAGCTCATTCGCAAGAGCGGGCGCGAGGCGCTCGAGCGCGTGCTCAAGGCCGCGCGCGGCATGCGCGAGTACCTGATCGAGGACGCGCTCGACGGGGACGCCTTCCACAACGGATCGCTCGAGGAGCAGCGGGCGCGCATCCGCGCCGTGCTCCAGTACCTCACCGAGGAGAGCGACCCCACCCTGCGGGCGATGATCAAGACCTACGCCGACAAGCTCTCCTCCAGGCTGATCGTACGCGGCCAGTCCCTCGCGAGCCTTCGTGAGCTGGAGAGCGCCGTGGAGCAGGCGGTAGGCTCCGGGGCGGCCCCGCGAGGGAGCACACCCGTACAGGAGCCCGTGACCCACGAGCGGGCCCGCTCCCTGCTGCGCGAGGACGCGATCGGCGTCGAAATGCTGGGCGCCGTGCTCGACTTCCCCGAGCTGCTCAACGACCCGGAGGCGAGCGAAGCGCTGGGCGTGCTGGAGGGGGACGTCATCCAGGCGCTGCTCGTGCTGCGCCGCATCATCGAACACGACGCAATGAACGGGCCAGGTGCGACCCCGGGTAGGGATGGTCACCCAGGCGCCCATGGGGTGCCTCCTGGGCGGATCCAGCGCATCGCTCGTTCGATTTAGGGGTTTACGCCCCCGAATTTCTTGCGCAGATACCGCCGTCGGTCCATTCATTCGCGGCTGGACGGCTTGCCTCGCCTGCGTTCGACTCGATCGAGGTGGCGAGGAGCGTGCTTCTGGACAACGCGAGAAAGTTGAGTCGCTTGAGCTTGAAACGCGAGAACGCAGCCGAGATCGAGCAGCCCAACCGGGTCGAAGCGCAGGGGGACGCGGACCGGGTGAACGAGATGCTGCGCGCGCAATTTGCGCGGGCAGGGAAGAGGCACGGGCTGTCGTGAGGTGCGTCTCGCCCAGGTTTTGGGGGGGCGGAGGCCCCCCCGAGCCCCCCGGTCGTGCTCGTCACGATGGGGGGGAGGCCCCCCGGCGCAGCGGAGCGCGTGCGGAGCGTCCGCCGGCGGGGGCCGGGCGTACCCTGGAAATCGACACGGCACGCCGTCCGCTGCCGTGGTCTCCTGGGTGCAGGGAGCGCTAGGCTCCCAAGGCTAGAGTCCAGCCGGGCGCGCGAGCGCGCCCTAGTAACTTCTGGCGCGAAGGCGAGAGTGGAGCGAGTAGGAATGCCGACGAAGGCCAAGCAGACTGCCGGTCGCACGGGTGGTTCGGGGGCGCCGAACGGCGCGGGGGCTCATGGCGCTAGTGGGAGGCCGAGCCGGCCGGAGGGCGGTCACCGCGACTCCTCGCCCCCGCGCTCCGATCGCGACCTGCGCATGGACGCCCGCAGCGAGAAGGACAAGAAGGCGCTCGAGAAGCTGGTCGAGACCGGCAAGAGCAAGGGCTTCCTCACCTACGACGAGGTGAACGACGCGCTCCCCGCCGACGTCGCCCCCGATCAGCTCGACAACGTCGTCGGCGCCCTCGGCGACGAGGACATCGAGATCGTCGACGGCGCGACGCAGGTGAAGATCGCGCCCAAGCGCATCGCCGACGAGGAGGCGGGCGAGAAGAAGCTCGTCGCCGCCCCGGACCGCGAGGAAGAGGACGTCGACTACTACTCCAAGTCGAACGACCCGGTCCGCATGTACCTCCGCAAGATGGGGAGCGTCTCGCTCCTCACGCGCGAGGGCGAGGTCGAGATCGCCAAGCGCATCGAGGTCGGCGAGCAGAAGGTCAACTCCGCCATCCTCGACTCCCCCATCGCCGTGCGCGAGATCATCGACCTCGGCGAGAAGCTCCGCAAGCACAAGATCCGGGTCAAGGAGCTCATCAAGGACGCCGAGAGCGACGACCAGGAGTTCGACGAGGAGGAGGCGGATCGCCGCATCATCCGCCTCATCAACAAGGTCAAGCGCCTCGACAAGAAGAAGTTCGACCTGCTCGAGGAGCGCAAGGAGGCGAAGAGCGACGGCCGCCGCCGCCAGATCGACGTCGAGGTGACGGAGACCACCAGCGAGCTCGTGACGACGCTGGAGGAGATGCGCCTCAACAAGAAGACGATCGACAAGATCGTGCAGAAGCTGAAGGGGCTCATCTCCAAGGTGGAGCGCGCCGAGGCCGGCGCGACGGAGCTCGAGCGGCGCACCGGGCTCAGCAAGGGCGAGCTGAAGCGCGAGCTCTCCAAGGTGAAGGGCAACCGGATCGCGGAGGCGCGCCTCGCCAAGAAGCTCAACGCCTCGCGCGAGGAGCTGATCGACTTCGAGTCGACCATCAAGAACGCGCAGAAGGGCCTCAAGAAGGTCGAGGAGGAGCTCAACATCGACGTCGAGGCCATCCGGCAGACGTACGAGAGCATCCGCGAGGGCGAGCGCATGGCCGAGCGCGCCAAGGCCGAGCTCGTGGAGGCGAACCTCCGCCTCGTCGTCTCGATCGCCAAGAAGTACACGAACCGCGGCCTGCAGTTCCTCGACCTGATCCAGGAGGGGAACATCGGCCTGATGAAGGCCGTGGACAAGTTCGAGTACAAGCGCGGCTACAAGTTCTCGACCTACGCGACGTGGTGGATCCGCCAGGCGATCACCCGCGCGATCGCCGACCAGGCGCGCACGATCCGCATCCCCGTGCACATGATCGAGACGATCAACAAGCTCATCCGCACCTCTCGCTACCTCGTCCAGGAGTACGGCCGCGAGCCGACGCCGGAGGAGATCGCCGAGAAGATGGAACTGCCGCTCGACAAGGTGCGCAAGGTCCTCAAGATCGCCAAGGAGCCCATCAGCCTCGAGACCCCGATCGGGGAGGAGGAGGACTCGCACCTCGGCGACTTCATCGAGGACAAGAGCGTCCTCTCGCCGGCCGAGGCGGTCATCAACATGAACCTCGCCGAGCAGACGCGGAAGGTGCTCAAGACGCTGACGCCGCGCGAGGAGAAGGTGCTCCGCATGCGCTTCGGCATCGGCGAGAAGAGCGACCACACGCTCGAAGAGGTCGGCCAGGACTTCGAGGTGACCCGCGAGCGCATCCGCCAGATCGAGGCGAAGGCGCTCCGCAAGCTCCGCCACCCGAGCCGCTCGAAGCAGCTCAAGAGCTTCATCGAGAGCTGACCGCCGGGCCACCCGGGGCCCGCAGCGCGGGCCCCCGCACGACGCTGTGCGGTCTGCGGCTGGAACCACGCGTTGGAACCGCGCGCGTCAGCAAGCGGACCCGAGCCCCGCGCGTAAGCAAGGGGACCACACGCCCCATCCAAGCAGCCCGCTCCCGCACCTCCGCCTCGGCGCAGCGGGCATCTCCTCGCCAAGGCACATGCGTCTCGTCCGCTTGCTTTTTTGGCGCGCGCGCCAAGAGCGGGTCCGCTTGCTGACGCGCGCGGTTCCAAAGCTTGCCCGGTTGTGGTGAACTCTGCGGCGATGAAGGCTTGGGCGCTGCTCGGTGTGCTGGCGGTGGCCTCCTGCGGCAGGACCGTGACGGAGGACGACTGCACGCGCATCAAGGACAACATGCGCGAGGCGTGGGCCGAGGAGTGCAAGCAGGACGCGCCCAGCGAGGGCGCCGGCACGGAGAAGGCGGCCGCCGTGATGAAGGCGGAGGAGGAGCGGCTCGCCAACGACTGGATGACCGAGTGCCGGAAGGAGCTGATGGGGCGCCGCGCGGAGCCGAAGGAGATGAACTGCATGCTCCAGGCGAAGTCGATCGCCGCCATCGGCAAGTGCGGCGAGCCCTGACGCGAGGCCTTCCCGGCTAGTTCAGGTAGCGCTTGTCCTTCGGCGCGTCGCCGCCGCCCCGGATGACCCGGAGATCGGGCCCGGAGGCGCGGCGCCCGTCCCGCTCCGAATGGAGGCGGCGCAGCTTGCGCTGGAGCAACCAGCGGCGGACGGGCCCCCCGCCCTGGGTCAGGGTGAACGCCGCGCCGGCGGCCATGCCGCCGAAGTGCGCGGCGGCGGAGGTGTTGGACAGGCTCAGCGCCTCGAAGACCTCGAACGCCAGGGTGATGTAGACGAGCGTCAGCCCGCGCATCGGGAAGAAGAAGAAGAACATCTCCCGTTCGGGGAAGGTCAGCCCCCACGCGACCGTGATGCCCATCGTCACGCCCGAGAAGCCGACCACCGCGCCCGCGTGCGAGAGCCCGAGGGCCACGGCGCCGACGGCCACGAGGCTGCCCGTGAGCGCGCACAGGACCATGAACGCGACGAAGCGGCCGCGCCCGTACAGCTCCTCGAGGTCGGGCCCGAAGAAGTAGAGCACGATGCCGTTGAAGAGGATGTGCGTGGGGTCGTCGAGGCGGTGCAGCAGCGAGGACGTGAGCAACGTCCAGAGCCGCTCGCCGTGGAGCGTCGCCGACGGGACGAGCACGAGCGCGTCGACGAGCGCCTGGCCCCCCTCGAAGCGGGCGGCCAGCGCCGTGACGACGAACACGGCCACCAGCACGACCAGCGTCGCGCCCACGACGGGCGTGGGCCGCCTGAGCTGAAACCCGAACCCAGCGTCCTGCTGCATTGCCCTGGAAGCATAGGAGCCCTCGGCGCCGGACGCACGTTCTGCCCGGACTGTGACGCGCGGCCTCCCCCCGGCCCGGGCTGCCGGGCTGCCAGCCCCGTGGCCGGCTCGGCCGGCCGTGGCCTAGGGCCCGCGGGGCGGATGGGTGTGACGGGGCAAGCGGGCCGCTTTTCGGCCAATCACGACCGCGGCCCGCTCTCCGGCGGCTCCCCGGTATCGTTCGCCGGGGCTCTGGGTGGAGGGTCGGCGAGCGCGCTCGGGCGCTCGCCAGGATGGTCGGCGAGCGCGCTCGGGCGCTCGCCAGGATGGTCGGCGAGCGCGCTCGGGCGCTCGCCAGGATGGTCGGCGAGCGCGCTCGGGCGCTCGCCAGGATGGTCGGCGAGCGCGCTCGGGCGCTCGCCAGGATGGTCGAGGACCACCGTGCGCGGCGTACCCTCGTCGAGCGCGTCGCGAAGGAACGTCCGTGCGCGATCGACCTGCGCCTCGCGGTGCGCCCGCTGCTCGGCGCTCGCCTCGCGGATCGCGGCCACGATCCGGTCGCCCTGCACGCGCAGCTCGCGCAGGATCGCGCCGGTGCCGCGGCCCGGCCTCCGGCTCACGGCGCGCTCCCCCCGGCTTTCGGCGCGAGATCGGCGGGTGGGTGGGTGAAATCGAGACCGGGGACGCGTGAGCCCGCCAGCGCTGCGACGGCGAGGTCGAGCAGCGAGGCGAGCTGGGCGTAGCCGTCACGCGCTTGCCGCCGGATCTCCGCGCGCGAAAGCACCCGCTTGCGCGGCCGGCGCGCCCCCTCCCGCGCGGCGGCCGCGAGGTCGAGCAGCGCGTCGCGCGCGGCCTCGTGAAAGGCGCGCACCCCCTCCACCGACTGGAACCAGGGCCCGATCAGCGGGCCCGGCGCAGGCAGCGGGGCGGCCACGGGTTGGTCGGGTGGAGCACCCGTCGGGGGCATCGACGCAGGTTTGTTTGCGCGCGAAGGCGCAGTGCGCGATCGTCTCATCAGCTCGTACTCCGGTTGTGCGGTTGTGCGGGTGAGGAACCCCGGCCGGCGGCTCAGCCGCCGGGGTTCCGCCTATTTCGGATGGAGAAGATACGGAGACGGCCCTCGCGCAGGCAAGCGGAAACCGAGGTGCTTGGGTGATTATTATCATTAGTGTTTTCGCGATGTTGTGAAAAGCAAGCACGGTATGCGCGCGCATGGGAGTCAAACACCGAACCGCGACCGCGAGGGAGCGGATGCCAGGTGGCAATGCCGTGCAGGCCCTTGCACGCTGAAACGCCTCACGTGCGAGGGCCTGGCGCCCGCTCCCTTGGGGTCGCGGTTCGGTAGGAGAGCGGTAGGAGAGCCCGAGCGCGCCTATTGACGCCCGTGCCCTGGGCCGGTCAGTGCGCGTCTCCCCAGCTCCGCCCGACGCCGACCCCCACCACCAGCGGCACGTCGAGCGGATACGGCCTCTCCATCTCGGCCCGCACCAGCTTCTCCGTCTCGGCCACCTCGCTCTCCGGCACCTCGAAGACCAGCTCGTCGTGCACCTGGAGCAGCATCCGCGCGCGCGGCGCCACCGCGGGCAGCCCCCGGTCGATGGCCAGCATCGCCAGCTTGCACAGGTCGGCCGCCGAGCCCTGGATCGGCGTGTTGGCCGCGATCCGCTCCCCCGCGGCGCGGTCCGTCTCGTTCCGCATGCTGAGCTCGGGGATGATGCGCCTCCGCCCGAGGAGCGTCGTCACGTACCCCTTCTCGTGCGCCTCCGCGATCGTCGCGTCGAGCCAGGCCCGCACCCCCGCGTACGCCTCGAAGTACTGCTCGATGTAGCGCTGCGCGTCCTTGCGCGCGATGCCGAGGATCTGCCCCAGCGCCGTCGCCCCCTGCCCGTAGATGGTCGCGAAGTTCACCGTCTTGCCGACGTCGCGCTGCTCCTTGCTCACCGCCTCGGGCGAGACGCCGAAGAGCATGCTGGCCGTCCGGCGGTGGAGGTCGAGGTTGTCGCGGAAGGCGGAGACGAGGCCCGGGTCCTTCGAGAAGTGGGCGAGCACGCGCAGCTCGATCTGGCTCCAGTCCGCCGAGAGCAGCACCGTCCCCTCCGGCGCCACGAAGGCCTTGCGGATGCGGCGGCCCTCGGGCGTGCGCACCGGCGTGCGCTGCAGGTCCGGGTCGGTGGAGATGAGCCGGCCGGAGACGCCCGTCGTCTGCTGGAAGGTCGCGTGGATGCGCCCCGTCTCGGGCGCGATCGCGGAGGCCAGCACGTCCGTGTACGTGTTGATGAGCTTGGCGAGCTCGCGCTGCGCGAGGATCTGCTGGGCGATCTCGTGCTTCGGCGCGAGGCGCTCGAGGACCTCGGCGTCGGTGGAGTAGCCGGTCTTCGTCTTCTTCACGACCGGGAGCTTCAGCTCCTCGAAGAGCACGTCGGCGAGCTGCTTGGTCGAGCCGATGTTGAACTCGCGCCCCGCGAGCACGTAGATGCGCGCCTCGATCTCCGCCTTGCGCGCCCTGAACTCGTCCCCCATCCTGCCGAGGTCGTCCCGGTCCACGCGGATGCCGGCGAGCTCCATCCGCGCGAGCACGTACGCGAGCGGCAGCTCCACCGCCTCGTAGTGCGCGCGCTGCCCCGCCTCGTCGAGCCGCCGCCCGAGCACCGGCCCCGAGCGCCAGCACCACGCCCGCCAGCTCGCCTGCGTACGCCGCCGCCGCGCCCACCGGGACGGCGCCCGGCGCGCGCTCCTCCTTCCCGCTCCCGACGAGGGACTTCGCCGCCGGGATCGCGCGCTGCACGTACTCCTTGGCCACCTGGTGCAGCTCGTGCGGGATGCACTTGGCCGGGTCGACGAGGAACGACGCGATCATCGTGTCGAGCACCGGCCCGCCGAACGAGAGCCCGTGGCGCGTCGCGAGGATGCGCGAGCTGCTTCACGTCGTGCACGACCTTGGGCCGCCCCTCGTCGCCGAGGAGCCCGCGCAGGACCTCCACCGCCGCGTCGCCGAGCGGCGCGGCCCCTTCGCCGGCGAGGCCCCGGAAGGCCAGGTAGAGCGGCGCGCGGCCCCTCGGCCGCGATCGCGAGCGCCGACGAGGTGCGCGTGGTGGACGCGCGCCCGACGGCTCGAAGAGCGGCACGAGCGCCACCGGGCTGGCCGGCGGGGAGCGCGTCGAGCGCGGCCCGCGCCGCGTCGACGGTGGCCGGGACGTCCACCGCCACGGCCGGCGCGCCCTCGCCCTCGCCTTCGCCGCGGCGCGCGCCGCCGGTGATCAACGAGTTGAACTCCAGCTCCCGGTAGAGCGCGTCGAGCTCCTCCGGCGGGGGCGGCGTGAGGCGGAGCGCGTCGAGCGAGACGTCGATGGCCGCGTTGGCGTCCACGGTCGCGAGCTCCCGGTAGAGCTTCACCGCCTCGCGGTTCTCCTCGAGCGAAGCCTTCTGCTTGCCCTTCAGCTCGCCCAGGTGCTCGAGCACCCCGTCGAGCGACCCGTACTTCTCGAGCAGCGCCGCGGCCCCCTTCTGCCCGATGCCGGGCACGCCGGGGATGTTGTCAACGTCGTCGCCCATCAGCGCGAGCAGATCCGGGATGCGCGCCGGGGGCACGCCCCACTTCTTGCGCACCAGCTCCGCGTCGTAGGTCACGTCGCGCATCGTGTCCTGCATGCGCACGCTCGTCGCCGACGATCTGCGCCAGGTCCTTGTCGCCGGCGACGACGACCACCTCCATCCCCGCCTCGAGCCCGCGCCGCGCCAGCGTGGCGATGATGTCGTCGGCCTCCCAGCCGGGGCTGCGGAGGAGGGGGAAGCGGTTCGCCGTGACGAGCCGGTCGATGTACGGAAGCTGCTGCCGGAGCTCGTCCGCCATGGGGGGCCGCTGCGCCTTGTACTGGGGAAAGCGCTGTTCGCGGTGCGTGGGCTCGGGGCAGTCGAAGACCACGGCGCCGCGGTCGGGCATGCGCCCGGCGAAGAGCTTCTTGAACATGGTGGCGAAGCCGAAGATCGCGTTCGTCGGGAGCCCGTCCTTCGTCGTCAGGTTCGACGGGATCGCGAAGAACGCGCGGAACACGAGCCACGATCCGTCGACGAGGGTGAGGCGTTCGCCCTTGGCCATGGGCGGCATGCTAGTCGCTTTTTCGAGCGCGGGGCGGGCCTATGCGCCGGCGGAGCCCTGGAGCGCGAGCGCCTCGCCGAGGGCGCTCGCCAGCGCCTCGGGCGTGCCGTGCTCGACGAACACCCGGCGACCGTCACGCAGCGCGAGCACGACGCCACGCCGCCCACCGACGCGCAGGAGCAGCCTGTCGTCGGCGAGCGAACGGCCGGGGAAGCCGCGCGATTGGAGCATGACGAGCGGGAAGCTCCACGATCTCGTAGCGCACCACGTCGGCGAGCGGGACGGAGTACTTCGCGAGCAGCACGGAGCAGGTGATGGCCGCCTCGTCGACGACCACGCGCATCCAGCCCGCGAGGAAGAAGTTGCCCGCCACCAGGAACGCCGCGAAGAAGAGGCCGGCAAAGAGCGGCACGGCGGTTCCCGCGGAGCGCGCGACGAAGGCGCCGATCCCCACGAAGACCGCGCCGAGCACGCTCAGGGTGACGAGCGTCGTGGTCGCGCGCACCTTCTGGTCCAGGAACACTCGCACGATCCGGGATCTTACCGACCCCCGGCGAGAGACGTAAAGCCCCCGGGGATGCGCAGGCGCGCTCCGTGCTAGAAGATTGGGGCACCGAAGAGCGGACGATGCGCGGCGCCCCGACAGAGAGCGCGGAGACGGTCTACCAGATCCGCACCCTGCAGGAGGCGAAGGCGCTGGCCGCCCAGCTCGCCGCCGCGCACCCCGACCCCGACCGCGTGGTGATCGGCCTCACCGAGCTCCTGGTCAACGCCGTCGAGCACGGCAACCTCGGCATCACGTTCGGGGAGAAGGCGGAGCTGCTCGAGCGCGGCGCCCTCCAGGCCGAGATCGAGCGCCGCCTCGCGCGCCCCGACCTCGCCGCCCGCCGCGTCCGCGTCACGCTGCGGCGCGAGGCCGGCTGCGTGTCCACGCGGATCGAGGACGAGGGCGAGGGCTTCTCCTTCCGGCCGTACCTCGAGGTCGACCCGGAGCGCGCGCTGGGCGAGAACGGGAACGGGATCGTCATCGCCAGGATGAGCTTCGACGACCTCGCCTACCACGGGCGGAGGAACGTGGTCGTCGCCGTCGTCCGCCTCACGCCGGACACGCAGCCGTAGCGGATTCCACCCCGGTAGCGGTCACCCGCCCGACCACGCCTGGGCAAGTGAGCGCGTGCGGCACCGCATCGAATTTTGCACGTGCGGCACCGCATCGTGGGTATCCTGAACGCCTCGTCCCCTTCGGAGGTTGCCATGCGCTTGCGATTGAATTTGCCCAAGATTTCCTTCCTCTGCGTCGCCGGCATCGGCGCCTTCACGCTCGGACAGGCCGTGGGCTGCGGCGGCGGCGGCAGCACCACCCAGGCGGCAGGCGCGGGCGGCGGCGGCGGCTCGGCCACCAGCACCGGCACCAAGATGTCGAGCACGTCGAGCAGCGGAAAGGCCTCGACCTCCAGCACCTCGGCGACCTCGAGCACCACCGCCTCCACCTCTGGCACGGGCGGCTCCACCACCAGCACCGGCGGCTCCGCCAGCAGCACCGGCGGCAGCTCCGCCGCCACCGGCGGGAGCACCACCAGCACCGGCGGCTCCGCGGCCAGCTCCACCGCGGCGAGCACCAGCTCCAGCTCCGGGAGCCCCCCCGTCGGGTGCGGGAACGGCACGCTGGACCCGGGCGAGGAGTGCGACGACGGGAACAACTGTCGACCTGGATGGGTGCGACTCCACCTGCCACTACGAGATCGTCACCCGGATGAGCACGCTCGCGATCGCCACGTCGGCCGGGCCTGCGTTCTGCGTCCACAAGGGGAACGCGCTGGGTAGCAAGGCGCTCGACGGACTCGGCGGCGCGTGTGGCGCTCAACCCGGCGCTCAAGAGCCGACGTCGGCAACGGCACGGTCAACGTGCTCACGCAGTTCCTCGGCCTCACGGACCTCACGGGCCAGAACGCCAGCGGGTTCAGCCTCGGCGTCGTCGACGGCGCGCCCGGATCCGGCGAAGGGCACCTTCCCGACGGCCGGCAGCCCGACGGACTGGTGGTTCCTCGCCGACGCGACCGTCGTCAACATGGGTCTTCCAACCGGCCAGCTCGGCAATGGGACGGTCACCAAGGGGGCGCTGAAGGCTGGCCCGAGCACCGTCAGCCTGACGATCAGCCTCGGTGGTACCCCCGCCGACCTCACCCTGAACAACGCAACCGTCGCTGGCACGGTGAGCGGCATGAGCGCGCCCGGCGACCTCCCGCCGAACATGAAGGTGGAGTCCGGCCTGTCTGTGCTCACCGGCATCACCGCCACCGGCATGAACCAGGGGCTCTGCGGAGACATCACGGTCGCCTCGCTCAAGGCCGATCGCAGTGCCGTCGGATCCTGCAGAGTGGCGGGTCTCGAGCTACGGTTGCTACGGGAAAATTACACCTCCGCGCAACTCGATGCTCGACGTCCTCATCGTCGGCTGCAAAGTCAAGAGTCTGGGCAACCTGCAGGCAGTCAACGCCACCCAGCCGGACGTGCCCGGCAATGGCAAGGCCATCCAAACGCTGACCGCCGGCGCCGGCAACGTCGTGACCCTGCCCGCGAACGACACCGACGCGTACTCGGCCTTCCTGCAATTCGCTACGACCCGAGAGCACTTCAGCGGCCAGAGCTGCATCGGCGACGTCTAAGACGCCCGAGTGCCAGACGCGGGCAGACCTGCACGAACAGCATCTGCACCCCGCAGTAGCGAGCGTCTTCGCCTCTCCACGCCAACCCCTCCGGCAGTGCTGCACGCCCAGGCTGACGTGCGGCACCGCAACTCGTTCCCCCCACGGGCCTCGGCTTCGCCTATATTCTCCGCGCCCTCGGCGACGAGGGGCGGACGGAGCTGAACATGCGGCGAAGAAGCGTGGCGCAGGGGCTCGTGGTGCTTGCTCTGGCGGGAGGGGCAATCCCCGTCGCCTCGTGCAACCTGGCGCTCGGGTTGAACAAGTACATCGACTGCCCAGGGGATCCGAGCTGCCCCGCCGATGCGACGTGCTCCAGACGGCGTCAAGGACGGCGAGGAGACGGGCGTCGACTGCGGCGGCCCCTGCAAGGCGTGCCCGGACGCGCAGGGTTGCAAGGTCGCGAGCGACTGCACGAGCACCTTCTGCGTGCAGGGGATGTGCGTTGCATCGACCTGCAACGACAAAGTGAAGGATGGGAACGAGACCGACGTCGATTGCGGCGGCTCGTGCTCGCCGTGCGCGGACGGTAAGGGCTGCGCGACGGGCACGACTGCGTGGACAAGTCCTGCAGCGGCGGCATCTGCCTGATGCCCGCCTGCAACGACAACGTGCAGAACGGGAGCGAGACGGACGTCGACTGTGGCGGCAACGATACGTGTCCGCGCTGCGGGGACGGGAAGAGCTGCACCCAGAACAGCGATTGCGCGGGAATGAGCTGCACGGGTGGGACGTGCCAGCCGACGTGCGGCGACGGGCAGAAGGACGGGCAGGAGACCGACGTCGACTGCGGCGGGCCGAAGTGCATGCAGTGCGCTGATACAAAGGGCTGCGCGGCCGACGCGGACTGCCAGAGCGGCATCTGCCAGAACATGGCGTGCGCGACGATCTACGAGTTCAGCATGAGCTTCCAGGACCCCGGGGTTGGTAATTATTTCAATTCGGCTACGTCTTGGGCTGTCAATCCTCTGATCATCGATCACTCGAACAACGTGCTTCTCGGAGGATCCCTTATCGGGACGACCAACTTCGGGGGCAGCCCCATCACCTCGAACGGTACCTCGAACGGCTCCGGCATCGTTCCAGAAAGCGCCTTTCTCGCAAAATTCGACGCTTCCGGAGCACCTGCATGGAACTCGTTGTTGGCCGACACCGGTGGTGCGTCTGTAATCGCTGGGCTCGCCGATGACGCGTCCAATAACATTTACGTAAACGGTCTCTTTACCACTTATTCACCGTTGGGCGTTGGGTGTGCGACGGCGCCGATGGCTACGTTTTCCACTTTCATCGGCGAATTGGACTCATTTGGTGACCCGATCTGGTGCAACGCGTATGGAACCGACTACGGGCCTGTCGGTGGACCGATGCTCGTAGATGGGGCAGGTAACCTCGTACTGGCGTTGCTGTCCCTGGGTGGGACCGTCGATTTTGGCGGAGGACCACTGATGATGCCTCTCAGCCTCGGCAGTGGTAGCTACCTGGTCAAACTGGACTCGACGGGCAAATATATTTGGGCGAAGGGTTTCACCGGAGCCCTTGCGCAGAGCGTCAGCGTCAATCAAGACAACAACGTCTTCGTATCGGGATATATCAACGCCCCCGTCAGCCTCGGCTGCTCGACGATGCTGACGCCCCAGGGGAGCGACGCTATTTTCGTAGCGAAGTTCGATTCGATGGGCAACTGCGTCTGGAGCAAGGGCTATGGCGACGCCCAGCAGGCGGAAGATGGGTTCTCCGTCGTCGACCCGATGGGCAACATCTTCCTCGCAGGAGACTTCACCGGAACCATCAACTTCGGAGGCACGACGCTGACGAGCGCCGGCTCGACCGACATCTTCGCGGCGAAGCTGGATTCGAACGGCAACCACCTCTGGAGCAAGAGCTTCGGCGACAGTTCTGCTCAGAATGTCTCGCGAATCTCTCTCGATCCCAACGGTCAGCCCGTGTTCACGGGTACATTCGCAGGAACGGTGACCTTCGGCGGGAGCACCTTCACCAGCTCGGGTGGCCCCGTCATGGGCAGCGACATCTACATCGTGAAGCTCGACATGGCCGGCAACCACCTCTGGAGCAGGACCTTCGGCACGGCAGCGGGGCAGACCGTGTCCAGCATCGCCCTCGACAAATCCGGCGCGGCTTGGCTCAGCGGGTTCTTCGACGGCACGCTGAATTTCGGCACGAAGCCGGCCAACGCGCTCACGAACCCGATGAACGCCAGCCTGAGTACGACCCCCAACGACATCTTCCTCGCCAAGCTCCTCACCCCCTGACCCTACCCTCCCCGGGCACGGGCCCGACCATCGTCAGCAGCGCGGACCAGCTCTCGTCCAGCGCGGCGTACATTGCGTCGTACGCCCGGGTCCGCACCATCTCCCCGATGGCCACGAGCGCCATGGGCGAGGTCGTACACAGCTCGCAGAGGGTCCTGGCGAGCTCCGTGCGCTCGATACAATCCTGCGCTTGCATGAACAGGGGGAGGAGCATGGCCTCCGACTCGGGGCGCTTGATCCGGCCGATGACGCCGCGCGCGAGGTCGAAGAGCTGGTCTTTCCGGCCGGCGAACCGCGCGTCGATCGAATCGGATCACCTCGGGCGTCCCGAGCCGCACCAGCGCGTCGCGGGCACAGCTACCGGCGAAGGTGACCTCTTCCTCGTCGAGGATCTCGAGGACACGCTCCTCGACCCCGGGGAGGGGCACGCGCGCGAAGATCATCAGCGCGAAGGTCTCCTCCCAGACCCCGTGACCGCCGGGGTGGCGCAGGAAGTAGAGCGCGCCCTCCGCCGCGGGATCGGGGTGCCGGGCGAGCGCCCGCACGAGGCGCTCGCCCCGCCGCAAGAGCGGGGACTCCTCGACGTCGCGCCATCCATCGGGGAGGAGTGTCGTGCGGTCGAGCCGCATCGCGAGATCGTAGAGCTCCCTCGCGAGGACGTGCGCGCTCCTCCCGGCGAGATCGAGATCCTCCCGCAGCCCCTCGACCACCTCCGGCGACGGCCGGAACGTGACCCGGCGAGCCTCGAGCTTCCGGCGCAAAACGTCGCTGGGGTGCACGTGCTCGGGATCGAGGACCTCTCTCGGCGCCTCGGGGGTGGACAGCCGGTGCACGATGCGCGGGTCGTCGAGCAGCCGCCGCACCGACTCGGGGGGCAGCGCCGCCGCCGCGCGGACGAGGTGGCGCATCACGTCGGTGTCGGCCTCGATCCGCAGCCCCTCGAGGAGCCGCTCGGTGGATCGCTCGGTGGGCGGGAAGCTCACCAGGCACTGCGCGAACGTGCGGCGCTCCTCCTTGGGATCCCTGGGCGCCTTGCCGTAGCGATCGATCGTCGCCCAGAGATCCTCCTGCGTGGTGCCGCCGGGATCGTGCGCGTCCCAGAGGTAGTCGAGCGCGAGATCGCGGACGAAGCCGTCTTCGTGGGACAGGAACGGGCGCACCTCGGCGGGAAAGAGCATGATCCCACGCTGGCCCCTGGATCGCGCACGGTCAAGCGGCGCCGCCGGGTGCACCGTGTCAGCCGGGCGCGCCCCTCCTCCCCGCCCCTCCCTTTCGACGAACCCCGCCGCGAACGAAGCGACCTCGCCCTCGCATCGACCGAATCGACGCCCGCTTCGTTCTCCGCGCCCCCGCTTCGTTCTCCGCGCCCTCGCTTCATCCGAACGCACTCTTGCTTGATCCGAGACGCCCTCGCATCGTCGCGGAGCTCCCCCAGCGTCGACCGCGGCGGCCCTCCACGTCATCGGCCGCGCGTTCGATTTCATCGGCCACGCCTTCGCTTCGTTCTCTGCGACGTCCGCTTCGTTCGCGGCGGCTTCGCTTCGTTCTCCGCGACGTTCGCTTCGTTCGCGGCGCCTTCGCTTCGTTCTCCGCGACGTTTGCTTCATCCGCCGCGCCCTCGCATCGTTGCGGACGTCGCCCAGCTTCATCCTCCGCGACGTCCAGCTTCATCCGAAGCTGCGCCGCTTCGTTCTTCGTGACGGTCGCTTCGTTCTCCGCGACGATCGCTTCGTTCTCCGCGAGGATCGCTTCGTTCTCCGAGACGATCGCTTCGTCAGCCTGCGCGACGATTCATCGTGTGGCGCGGCGATTCATGCTCCGCGAGGATCGCTTCGTTCTCCGAGACGATCGCTTCGTTCTCCCCGACGATCGCTTCGTTCTCCCCGACGATCGCTTCGTTCTCCGCGACGATCGCTTCGTTCTCCCCGACGCTCGCTTCGTTCTCCCCGACGCTCGCTTCAACGAGAACGACGGTCGCTTCGACGGGAACGACGATCGCTTCATCGGGGAGGGCGTCCCTTCATCGTGAACGACGGTCGCTTCGTTCGTCCGGACGATCGCTTCATCGGGATCGCCGCCTGCTTCATCGGCTCGCGCCTTGCTTCACCCGACCCGCCTCTTGCTTCGCCCGGACCGCCGCCCGCTTCTACCCCTCGCCCTCTCCCCCCTCCTCGTCGCCGCCGTCCCCCTCCCCCGCCGCCCCGAACACCACTGCCCGCGCCTCCCCCTCGTCCAGCGCCGCGCGCAGCACCCGCACCCCCCGCTCGAACACCTCCTCCCGGTGCCCGCGCTGCGCCTCGACCGCGCGCCGGATCTCCTCCCCGAGGACCCGCACCCGCCGCACCTCCACCAGGAGCGCCGCCAGCACCGCGGTCCCCGCCGCCCCGAGCCCGAGCCCGACCACCTCGATCACGCCCATCGCCTGCTCCTCCGTCGTTCCGTGGCACGACGCCACGCTCGAAGCGCGCGTCGCTCATGGTGCTCATCGACGCGAAGCCGGTGCGAGTTGCGTGATGGATGTCGATTTTCTCCGTACCCTCGGGCACTTACGATGCGGTGCCGCATCGCGGCCGACGACGTGCGGTGCCGCCGAGGCGCTCCGCACGACGCCTGTAGCGGGGGTTTGGGGGTCTCCCCCATCGCAAACGGGTCATGCAGCGCGCGCTCTCTCGCGGGTCAGCTCGGCCCGTGCTTCGGCCCGCCGCCCGGCTCCGTCAGCGCGAGCAGCCCGAGCTCGGGCGACGCCGCCCAGAGGGTGCGCCGCTCGTCGTCCCATGCGATGGCGGTCACGGTCGCCTCGGTCCCCCTCCACTCGTCGTCCAGCCCGAACCGGGCGATGCGCGTGAAGCTGCCGCCCCGCTCCCAGCGGAGGACGTCGACGCGCCCCTCGACGTTGTACGCCCCGAAGATGACGCGCTCGTTCTGGAACGCGATGGGGCCCTGGAAGACGCCGGGCGGGTCCTTGAAGGAGTTGTCCCCGCTCTCGTCCTCCTCCTCCCAGCTCACCTCCGCGCTCCCGCAGTACTCGATGTCGATCGGCTGCGTCGAATAGGCGAAGGCGCGCCCGTGCACGGCGATGAAGAGCCGCAGCTTGTCCGGTTCGAACCCGCAGTAGTCCACCCAGCGCGTGGTCCATTCCTTGGCGCCGACTGGCAGGATCCACGCGTCTCCCACGTTCGCAGGCTCCTCGGGGTCGAGGTCGATCATCGTGAAGACACCGTTCGCGTCGCCCGCGATCGCGGCGACCTTCGGGGTGGTGAGGGTGCCGATGGACTGATCGTGGAGGTCGACCATCAGGACCTCGCCGCTCTGCTGGCGCACGTAGAGGAACGTCTTGTCGCCGCGCCGGCTCCAGGCGACGTGCGTCGCGGCGAGATCCGGGCGCGCGATCGTGACGTCGAGCACCGGCTCGTAGGGCCTGTGGCCGGTGTAGACGCCGACGGACGCCGGTGTGGCGATCGCGAGGCGGAAGGGAGACCAAGGCTCCGCGGCGACCGCGACGACCTCGCGGTCGGGTGGGAGCTCGCGCGAGCGGAGGCGCCGCGATCCGGGACGGAGCATGTGCAGCGACGCCCCCGCGGCGACGACGAGGCCACCTGCCGCGTTGACGAGGCGTACGGGGACCGGGGGATCCAGCGCGGGGCTCACCGTCCAGAAGTCGTCCGACGGGGTTTCGATCATGCGTTAGCGTGCCAAGGAGCCGCGGAAAGCGCAACGGGGCCGCCCGTCGATTCCGTGCCCTCGATCCCGGACCGCGAGCGCAACCGAGGCTCCGGTCACCCGGGGTCCAGGATCAGTTCAACGACGGCCGCTTCTTGCCCTTCCCCCGCGGCTCCTCGGACTTCAAGATCCCCGCTTGGGGGCTCGCCGCCCAGAGCGCGCGCCGGGACCTGTCCCAGACCATGGCCGCGATCCGCGGCGCCGCGGCGTCGTTGGCGCCGATCTCGGCGATGCGCTGGACCTCGCCGTTCGCGTCGACGCGATCGATCGCGCACACGTCCTTGCTCCAGACCGCGCCGAACAGCGCGCTGTCCGCGGTGCTGCCGTGGAACGCGATCGGGCCCGCGCCCGCCAGCACCTCGACGGGGGCGAAGTCGTCGTCGATCCCGCGGCTCACGTGGGCGCCCTTGCCCTCGACGGCGTACGCGATGGCCGCGTCGGCGACGGCGAGGTGCACGCGCGCGCCGTCGACGGGCACGAAGGCCGCCGGGCGCTCCTCGAAGCGCACGCCGTCTCGCGTGAAGATGGCGTGCGCGTCCGCCGCGCCGACGCCGAGGGAGACCATCGCGAGCACCCCGTTCACGTCGGAGGCGATGGCGTCCATGGGCAGGAACGCGAGGTCCTCGATCGTCCCGAGGTCGAGGCGCACGCGCGCGACGCCCCCGTCGTCCCAGCGCAGGTAGAGCACCCGCTCCTCCCCGAACGCGGCCCAGGCCATGTGGGTCGCCTGGCTGCCGGCGTCGTCCGGGGCGCGCAAGGTCAGCATCTGGTCGTTCGGCAGGCCGTAGAGCGTGATCCCGAGGGCGGAGGAGACCGCGTAGCGCCAGGGCGGGCCCTGCTCCACGGCGACGGCGAGCACGGGGCCGAGGTCCTCCGGCGCGGGGCGCCCCTTCCACTGCTCCCCGCCGGGGCGCAGCATGACGAGCGCGTCGCCACCCCCGAAGATCATGCCCCCGGCGCCGCTCACGTCGCGCACGGGCTGGACCGGGCTGAGGACGAAGCCGCCGTCCCACGTTTCATCCGGGCTGCTCGGCAGGCGAGGGCGTTTCATCCAGAAACGATGCCGACGGCGAGGGCGCCGGTCAAGCCGGTCGCGGATCGTTCCACGGCGAGGCCGGCCCCTCGCGCGCACTTGAACGCACCGGGCCCGGCTGTTATTCGAAGTGCATGCTTCCGCGCCGTGTCGCCTGCGTCGCCGGCAGCCTCCTCGCCCTGGCCTGGGGCTGCGCGCAGGGCGAGAATACCGTCAGCACCGGCCAGGGCGCCCCGGGGACCGGCGGCTCGACGGGAGCCGGCGGATTCGAGCCAGGTATCGGCTTCGGCTTCGGCTTCGTCGGGCTCCAGCAACGGCGGGGCCACCTCTTCTTCGACCTCTTCGACCTCTTCGACGTCGAGCGGCGGCCCGTGCACCGCGGACCAGTTCACGTGCGCCGACGGCACCTGCATCCCCTCGTTCGAGGAGTGCAACCACAACTTCGACTGCCCCGACAACTCGGACGAGTCGCCGCTCAACCCGGCCTGCACCTCGACCACCGGGTGCAGCACGCACCAGTTCACGTGCAACGACGGCACCTGCATCCAGCTCTCCTTGCAGTGCAACGGCACCCCCGACTGCCCCGACGGCTCGGACGAGGCGCCGATCGACAAGAACTGCAAGACCAGCAGCGGCTCGACCAGCGCGAGCTCCAGCAGCAGCAGCAGCAGCGGCAGCACCTGCGGCGCGGGGGAGTTCACCTGCACCGACGGCGACTGCATCCCCTCGTTCGAAGAGTGCAACGGCACCCCCGACTGCCCCGACGGCTCGGACGAGAAGCCGAAGAACACCAACTGCCCCTGACGCGTTCACCCACCTGCGCGCGCTACGCGCGCAGACCTCACCCCCCCCGGCCCCCCTCTCCCTGGTCCGGCTGTTCTTTCCCATGACATCTCGCTGAGGGGCCGGACCAGGGAGAGGGGGGAGACGTGTACGTTCTCCCCCCTCTCCCTCGCCGTATTGGCTTGAGTAGGCACAAAGGTGTTTCGAGGGAGAGGGGGGCGGGGGGGTGAGGTCTGGGGAAGAAAGAGCGCGGCGACAGGCCTAACGCCGTCAGCCCTCCGGCGCCGCCCCGCCCGTCAGCGTCGACAGCGAACGTCGCGGCGCGGTCGAGGTCTCCTTCGTGCGGTCGAGCGCGAGCTTGAAGAGCACCGGGCCGACGATCGCGTTGATGGCGACGGTGGCGACGGCGAGCGCGGCGAAGCCGTCGCCGAAGGCCGGGAAGGCGTGGGCGATGGTGTTGATGAGGGGGAGGGCGAGGCCCGCCTGGGCGATGAGGCCGGCCCAGCCCCAGCGGCGGAATCTCGGGCGAGTCGCCGGCGACGCGGCTGCCGATGCGCGCGGCGGCGAAGGTGTAGAGGCCGCGCACGGCGGCGAGGACGAGCGCGACGGGCCACAGCTTCTGCAAGAGGGGGACGTCGAGCTGCGCGCCGGCGGTGGCGAAGAAGACCACGTAGACGACGGTCCCCATGTCGCCCGTGGCGTGGGTGAGCTTCTCCCCCTGCCGCGAGAGGTTCTGCACCACGAAGCCCGCGACCATGAACGTGAGCAGCGCGTCGAAGCGCAGGTAGCGGAGCACCTCCGTCGCGCCGAAGCCGAGCGCCACGAGGACGAGGCTGATCTGCCGGTCGACGAGGCGGAGGTAGGCCGCGAGCACGAGGCCGAGCGTGGTGCCGATGGCGACGCTGCCGAAGAGCTCGTGGCCGAGCGTGCCGAGCTCGTGCAGCGAGAAGGTCGCCGCAGGCTCGATGAGCGGGCGCGCGATCATCATGGCGACCGCCACGAGCACGACGACCACGACGTCGGAGGTCATCACGAAGGTGAGCGTGGAGCGGGTGACCGGCCCCGTGGCGCGTGTCTGCGAGAGGATGCCGAGCGTCGCCGAGGGGCTGCGGGTGATGGCGATGGCGCCCCAGAGCAGGCTCACGCCGACGAGCGCGGCGGGCGAGAGCGGCCGCAGGAAGGGGACGAACGGGCGCGCCGCGATGAAGACGCCGGCCATCAGCACGATGCCGGGCACGCTCTGGAAGAGCGTGGCCCAGGCCAGGCTCTTCCACACCTCGCGGAGCGTGCCGAGCTTGAGCTTCTGCGCCGCCCTCGAGCGCGATGAGCGCGAGCGCGAGCGCGTTGATCGAGGTCAGCTCCTGGACGGTGGGCGCGTCGATCAACTTCACGACGTGCGGGCCGGCGACGACGCCGGCGATCAGGTAGCCCGTGAGGTGCGGGAGGCGCACCACCTCGACGAGCTCGCTGAGGAGGGTGCCGGCGACGAGGAGGAAGCCGAGCGCCGCCACGAGCGCGCCGCGGCCGGTGCCGTGGGGGATGAGCCGCGTGGCGCCGAGCACCAGGGCGAAGAGCACCGCCAGCACGGCCGCCTGCGTCAGGCGGACGCCCACGCTCTTCGGCGCGGCGGCGGCGGCGCTCACGAGACCGGCGCCTCCTCGCTCGCCGGGTCGGGTCCGTCCGGGGCCCCTCCGGCGGGCTCGCGGTATGAGGCCGCTTGCGGCCCCGTCGGGTCAGGCACCTCGCCGGCGCGCCGCAGGCACGCGCGCAGCGACGGGGGGCCGACGACCTCTCCGACGACCATGACGACGCCCGCCGCCGCCAGCACGGTGACGCCGATCGCGCCCGGGAAGCGGAGCGCGAAGGCGAGGCCGAGCGTCATCGAGAGCGCGCCGGCGGAGGAGAGGCCGAGGCCGATGCGGGGCCCGGCGCGCCGCGCGGCGGGCGCGACGGCGAGCGCGAAGAGGCCGACCAGGGCCTTGGCGGCGAGGCGCGCGGCGACGGCGGCGGCGAGGACCCAGGGGAGCCAGCGCGCCGCCGAGTCCAGGCCGCCGACGTCGACGTTGGCACCCGCGAGCAGGAGCGCCGGGAGCATGACGGGCCGCTCCGTCGGCGCGATCATGGCCACGACGTCGCTCCGGTGGCGGGAGAGCGCGGAGATCGACGTGCCCATCACGAACATCGCCGCGACGCTGGCGAGGCCGAGGCGCGAGGCCGTCCCGATGGTGAGCATCGACATGCCGAGGACCACGCCCCACGCCTCCGCGACGCGGAAGGTGCGGCCGAGCAGCACCGCCGCCATCGCGCCGAGCAGCGCGCCGAGGCCGAGCGTCAGGGCGATCCACATGCCGGTTGGCGAGGCCTGGGCCTGGGCCGCGCCCATCCACGTGGACGACGCGTGCGAGAGGGCGATGTCGCGCTCGGGCCGCAGGGCGAAGAGCGCGGCCGCGACCATGAAGGGCACGAGGTCGTCGCTCTCCGCGAGGTCGCCCACGAGGTCCGTCAGGGGGCCCCGGGTGCGGTCGCGCTCGACCACCCAGCGCACCGCGTAGCGCGTGGTCTCCGCCGTCGACGCGCCCACGCCGCCCGCGACGAGGAGCCGGTCGCGCGCGTCGAACGGGGCGACGAGGCCGAGGACGGCCCACACCGCGGCGGCGATGGCGGCGCCCGTGAAGAGGAACGCCGCCCACGACGCCGCGACCCGGAGCGGCCGAACGCGGCGGCCACGGTTCACGCCGTACTGGAGGCCGAGCACGAAGGCGAGCCAGCCGACGGCCGCGTAGGCGACGGGCTCGAAGGTGACCAGCATGGATCGCTCGACGAGCCCGAGCGCGCTCGGGCCCAGCACGAAGCCGAGGATCACGTACTCGGTGCCCGCCGGCAGGCCGCCGCGCACGGCGCTCCGCCCGACGAGGAAGCTCCCCAGGTAGGAGAGCACCAGCAGCCCCATCAGCAGCCAGACGGAGCTCACGCGGCGCGCTCCCCCCGCCCGCCGCCGAGCCCGACCCCCTCCTTCGCGAGCGCGGCGGCGATGGCGCAGTAGAGCGCGTTCCGCCCCTCGCCCCCGCGCCCCTCCGCGGCGACGCGCACGCGGGCGCCGCCCTGGTCGAGCGCGATCACCGAGACCTTGGCGCGGGCGCCCGACCCGCCCGCGGCCTTGCGCAGGATCTCGATCACGCGGGAGAGGTCGGCGCCCGCGTCGACGCTCACCTCCACGACCACGCGCGGCGAGGCGCCGACCACCCGGGTCGCGTGCCAGAGGCCGAGCAGGTGGGGGACGTGAACCTTGCACCCGTCCTCGTCCTCCAGGAGCACCTCGAGCATCGTCAGCGCGCGCACCTGCCCCTCGCGCCCGCCGACGACGGCGAAGTCGCCGACGCGCAGCCGGCGCCCGAAGACGACGGCGATCCCCACCGCCGCACAGGCGAGCATCGGCGTCGCCGCGAGGCCGATCGAGACCAGCGCGACCACGCCGGCGCGGGAGAGCGTCCCCTCGTCCCCGCCCGTGATGAGGGGGGCGGCGACCACGAGCGTGACGACCACGATCCCCGCGCGGACCAGGATGCTCGTGGGCTCGGCGAGGTCCCTCGGCATCCACCCCACCGTGGTCTCGCCGCGCGCCACGCTGCCGAAGAAGAGCCGGACGAAGCGGAGCGCGATGCCCACCGCGATCGAGGTGACGAGGGCGATGACCAGGAGCGGGAGGCCCAGGGCGACGCGGCCCATGAGCGCGGAGACCGGGGTGAGGACGAAGCCCGTGAGGCGCTCCGAGTAGCCGCGCGTGGCGTCGAAGAGCGAGAGCGCGATGAGCACCCACGCGTAGAGGATGCCGATGCGGGCGACGAGGATGGCCCCCGAGAGCGCGACGCCGATGCCGCCCTTCACGGCCGCGGGCTGCACGACCTCGATGCCGCGCACGCGCAGGGCGGGGAGCTTGCCGGGGTTGTCGTCGATCCACGCGCGCAGCTTCTCGAACAGCTCGCCGACCTTGCGCACGAGGAGGAAGGCGATGAGCCCCGAGAAGACCAGCAGCGAGAAGGCGAAGACGGTCGTGGCGATGGCGCTGCGCTGCCGCTCGGCCCGGAGCGCGCCGTGGACCATGTCCGCCACCGCCTGCGCGTGCACGCTGAGCGACGCGTCCCCCGCCGCCGCCGCGTCGTCCGGCCCGAGCTGGATGATCGGCGTCTTGCCGCCGTAGACGACGAGCGCGTCGCCCTCCGGCTGCACGCGGACGTCGGGCTCCTCGGGATCCTCGATGAGCCGCTCGAGCGCCTGGCTCGCCGTGGCCGCGCGGTCCGCCGGCTTGTGCCCCGCGCGCGCGACGAGCACCTGGAAGAGCTGGCGGTCGTGGACGCTGACCCACGCGCCCTTCGCCGCGGCGCCGTGCTCTGGCTCGGCGGAGGCGGCAGGGGGCGCGCTCGCCGACGTGGGCGCGGGAGGCGCCGGGCGAGGGGTCGCCGAGGGTGGCGCGACCGCGGGAGGGGCCGCAGGCGGCGCCTGGGGAGCCGCCGCGGGCGGCGGAGGCGTGGCGTGGGGCTGAGCCGACGCGACGCGCGACCAGAAGAGCGCGGCGAGCAGGAGTGCCAGACGGCAGGCGGTCAGCAGGGCCGGCGCGAAGCGCGCGAGCAGCGTCGGTCGGACCTTCACCTCCCCGATTGCAAAGGGTTTCCGGGGGCAGGTCAAGTGGGAGCGCTACCGCGAATCGGTGGGCTCGGGCCCGATCAGCCCCTCTCGCCGGCCCATCTCGTAGAGCTTCTCCTTCACGAGCTGAAAGCGCTTGCGCAGCCGCGCCGCCTCGCGCTCGAGCCCCTTGCCCTCGAGCGGCGCGTCGTCCTCCTCGTGCAGCACGCGGGCCAGGTCCGCCCACGCGAGCTTGCGATCCACGCGCAGCATCAGGAGCGCCTGATCCGCCGGGGGCAGAGAGGCGCGCAGCGCGGCGAAGCGGCTCCTGCGCTCGGTGCGCAGGTAGGACCGCGTGGCGGTGCGCACCTCGGCGACGAGCGCCGACAGGCTGGAAGGGTCCGGCAGGGGCCCGAGCCGCGCGGCGCGGCGGCGCGCGTCGCGGCGGAAGCGGAGCGAGGCCTTGTGCGCGACGGCGTAGGCCCACGTGCGGAACGACGATCGCCAGGAGAACGTGGGGAGGCCCCTCCACAGCCCCTCGGCGAAGAGGGAGAAGACCTCGCCCGCGTCGTCGTCGCGGCGGTGCAGCGCCGCGAGCAGCTCGTAGATCTCGCGCCCGTACCCGCGCAGCGCCACCTCGGCGGCTCGGGTGAAGTCGCGCGCCTCGACGAGGCGCCGGATCTCTGCCTCGAGCGCCTCCCTGGCCCCTGCGTCCATGATGGCCGAATCTGGAGGTTTCGCGCGCCGTCTGCAAGGGCGGGGCGCGCCGGCCGTCGAGCCACCCGATTTTTGTCTTCACATCGCCGCCGAGCGGCAACCACCTTCGACGAAAGCAGGGTCTTTCGTGAAGCTCGAGCCGGCGCGATCGACCGGGCCACCGACGGAGGCGGACTCGGGGGTATGCTCTCCTCTTCCCATGAGCGGCAGCGCCCCGGGTGAGCGGAGCAGCGGCACGGACATCGCGCCGGATGAGGGCCTTTTGTCGACGGTGGACGCCGCCGCCGCGGTGACGCCCGACGAGTTCCTGGCGGAGGTCGCCCGGATCCCTGCGCGCGCCGACGTGCCGCTGCCCGACGGCATGCCGCGGCCGGGCGACATGCTGGGCCGGTTCCGGGTGCTGTCCGAGCTGGGCCGGGGCGGCATGGGCGTGGTCTACGCGGCCGAGGACCGGACGCTGGGCCGCGAGGTCGCGCTCAAGGTGCTGCCCACCTCCGACGACGAGCGGCGCAGGCGCTTCCTCCGCGAGGCGCGCTCGGCCGCGGCGCTCACGCACGCGAACATCGCGACCATCTACGACGTGGGCGAGGTCGAGGGCCGCGTCTTCATCGCGATGGAGCTCGTCCGCGGCCGCACCCTCCGCGCCGCGATGGAGGAGCCGCAGGGCCCCATGCCGCTGGCCGAGGCGCTGCGGGTCGCGCGCGAGATCGCCCGGGCGCTCGCGCAGGCGCACGAGCGCGGCGTGGTGCACCGCGACCTCAAGCCCGAGAACGTGATGATCACCGAGGACGGGCAGATCAAGCTCCTGGACTTCGGGCTCGCCAAGCAGGAGCACGCGCAGGAGCCCGGCAAGAGCCCGAACGCCGCGTCCGTCGGGGGTACGGTGACGACCGAGGACGGGCGCATCCTCGGCACGCCGAGCTACATGTCGCCGGAGCAGGCCAAGGCCCGGCCCGTGGACGCGCGCAGCGACGTCTTCTCGTTCGGGGTGATGCTCTACGAGCTGTGCACCGGCACCCGCCCCTTCGCGGGGGCGAACGCGATCGAGATCTTCATCGCGCTCGACCGCGACGAGCCCGTCCCTCCCTCGCGGCGGAACGAGGAGGTGCCGGACGCGGTCGAGCGCGTCGTCCTGCGCTGCCTGCGCAAGGACCCGGCCGCGCGCTACGAGGACGCGGGCGCGCTCCTCCGCGATCTGGAGCGGGCCACCGCGCGCCCCGCCCGCGCGGCGCGCACCGCGCGCCTCATGACCGCCTTCGCCGTGGTCGGCGCGCTCGCCCTGGCGGCGAACCTCTACGGCGCGCGCCTCCGCGCGATCTTCGCGCCGGCGGCGCTCCCCATCGACGCGCTCCCCATGCCCTCCTCCACCAGCGCCGCCGCCCTCGCCGCGTACCACGACGGGCTCCAGGCGATGCGGGTCAGCGGCGACAGCAAGACGAGCTTCGAGCGCGCGGTCGAGCTCGATCCCGGCCTCGGCGCGGCGCACCTCCAGCTCGCCGCCATGGGGATGCTCGATGAACGAAGGCGCGCGCGAGCACCTGCGCAAGGCCCAGGCGCTCCTCGGCACGCTGTCCGAGCGCGATCGCGCGCTCGTCGAAGCGATCGATCCCGTGGTGCAGCGGCAGCCCTCCGACTGGGCCGCGTCCAGGAACCGCCTCACCGCGCTGCTCGAGCGATACCCCGGCGACGCGCAGCTCTGGCACCTGCTCGGGCTCGTCAACGGCAACTACGACGACTTCGAGGCCGCGGTGAAGGACATGGACCGCGCGCTCGTCATCGACCCCGGCTTCGCCGCGGCGGACAGCTTCCGCGCGATCATGCTGGCGTACCTCGGCCGCTTCGCCGAGGCGCGCGCCGGGATCGATCGCTGCCTCGCCCGCAACCCCCGGTCGATGGCTTGCCTCGCGGTCCTCGCCAGCCTTCAGAACGAGGCCGGCGCCTGCGATGGAGTGGAGGCCGTGGCCCGGCAGATGATCGCCTCCTCGGACCAGGCCAGCCACGCTTACTTCACGCTGGCGAACGCGCTCGCCGCACGCGGCCGGCCCGCCGCCACGGTGCGCGAGGCGCTCCGCCAGGTCGACGTGGGGGAGGAGCCGCTGCCGGCCGTCGTGCGGCAGGAGCAGCAGAGGATGAGGGCCCGCGACGACGCGAGCGTCGCCGTCTTGCAGGGCGACTTCGAGGGGGCCGAGCGCGAGGCGCGCGCGTACGCCGCCCTCGTCGCGTCGAGCACGCGGCAGGCGGCGCACGGCGGGGTGGCCTCCGTGCTCGCGAGCATCCTCGAGGAGACGGGGCGCTCCGCGGAGGCGGGGCAGGTGGCGCTCGATTTCCTGGATCGGCGCGACGCGTGGGAGCCCGAGCCCAGCGCCGAGGACATCGCCCTCGCCGTGGACGCCACGCCCAGGCTCCTGCGCATCGCGCTCCGGGGCGGGCGCCTCGGGCGGGCCGAGGTCGAGGCGCGGCGCGCGGCGTGGCTCGCGGCGTGGAAAGACCGCGTGACGCCGGCGGCGCGCAGCTACCTCTGGATGTACGCCTACGCCCGGGTCGCCGAGACGCCGGAGGACGCGCGCGCGGCGCTCGACGTGCTCCCGTCGTACGGGCCCCTGCCCCCGTTCCGCGCGGATACGCTGGTGGACGTGGACGTCGGCCGCACCTACCTCCTCGCGGGCCGCGCGGCCGACGCGATCCCGTGGCTCGAGCACGCGTCGCACACGTGCATGGTGCTCTGGTTCCCCTTCGAGTACGTGCGGGCGCACCTGCTCCTGGGCCAGGCGCGCGAGGCCCAGGGGGACAAGGCCGGCGCGTGCGCGGCCTACGAGCTCGTCGTCGATCGCTGGGGGCAGGCCAAGCCGCCCAGCGTGACGGCGGCGCAGGCGAAGGAGCGCGCCGACGCGCTCGGCTGCGGGCGCTGAGCGACCACGTCGGCGAAATCCTTCACGTCTTGAAAGAAAGGCAACCACCCCTCCGAAGGAAGGGTGCTCGCCATGAAAAGCTCATCCCACCGGCCCTCCGCGCCGCTCCGTCGACTCACGCCCGTCCCCTGGCTCCTCCTCGCGCTCGCCGCGTGCGCGGAGCCCCCCTCGCCCGCCGCCGGCGCGTGTACCGCGCCCGCGACGGAGTGCGCGTTCACCTTCTCCGGAGAGCACGGCGCTCGCGCGCGCGTGACGCGATCGATCCAGCCCGACGGCTCGGAGACCCTGCACGGAGAGACCGAGATCACGCTCGGCGCCGCAGGGCGTCGCTGCATCGTCGAGGACGCTCGCCTGGACCGGAGCGGGAGGCTCACCTCGGCCGACGTCGCCTCGGGAGCGTGCGGCGCCGAGCCCGGATCCCGCGTGCACCTCGACCCCGCGCGCGGCGTCGTGCGCGCGGGCGGGAACGAGTGGGCAGCGACGGGCGCCTCGCCCTGGATTTACGAGCCCGAGGCGCTGCCCGGCCACGCCGTGGCGACGCCCGTGGCCGCCTGGATCGCGGCGCGCGCCGGCGCCGCGTCGCCGGCGCTCACGCTGGTGCCGCTCGAGCAGCGGCGATCCTTCCAGGTCCCCGCCGATCAGGTCGCGATCCCGACCGAGCTCGGGACGACCGTGGTGCTCGGCGGCGACGGCGCCGACGTCGGCGCCACGTTCGTGGATCGGATCCGCATCCTGGACCAGGCTGTCACGCTGGAGCGGCTCCCGTGCGGTGACGAGCCGAGGAGCTGACCTCCCCTCCATTCACCGGCCGCGCGCCCCTGTGCTAGGGTCGCCCGGATGGCCCGGTACAAGGCATGGCGCTGCGTGACCGCCCTCGCGGGCGCGCTCGGCGTGTCCTTCGCGATGGCCAGCGCCCGTGCGGACGGGGTGATCTCGACGACGGTGCTCCCCAGGGATCCGGTCGTCTACGACCTGCCCCGGATCCTCGATCTCGCCGACCGGAACCACCCGAACATCGCCGCCGCCCGCGCCAAGGTGGCCCAGGCGCGCGCCCAGCTCGACGAGGCGCACGTCGCGCCGTTCAGCCAGTTCAAGCTCACCGGCGGCGTCGCCCTGGCCCCCACGCTCAAGGGCGACAACGTCTTCAGCCCCAACACCGACGTCTCGCTGACGTCGAGCCTCGCCGTCGCCTGGCGTGCAGGCATCGAGGGCGTGGTCCCGCTCTGGACGTTCGGCAAGATCACGAACCTGTGGGAAGCGGCCGGCGCCGCGGTCCACGTGAGCGAGGCCGAGGCCGAGATTCAGCGGGACGCCGTCCGCGTCGACGTGCGCAAGGCGTACTTCGGCCTCCAGCTCGCGCGCGACTCCCTCCTGCTCCTGAAGGACGTCAAGTCCCAGCTCGACAAGGGCGTCACCTCGCTGCAGAAGCAGATCGACGCGGGCAAGGGCGACCCCATCGACCTGCTCAAGCTCCAGACGTACGCCGCCGAGATCGACGTGCGCCAGTCGGAGGCCGAGCGCTACGTCCACGTCGCCCTCGCCGGCCTGCGCTTCTACACGGGGGTGCCCGATCTCGACATCCCGGACACGCCCCTCCGCCCCCCGAAGCACGAGCTCGGCCACATCACCCGCTACCTCAGCGCCGCCGAGCTCTACCGGCCGGAGCTCGCCATGGCCCGCGCCGGCATCAACGCCCGCACGGCGCAGGTGCACCTGGCGCGCTCGCAGCTCTTCCCCGACATCGGCCTCGGCCTCTCGGTGAGCATGAGCGCGGCGCCCGCGATCGCCGACCAGATCAACCCCTACGTCACCGACCCGGGCAACTACTTCCACTACGGCGCCGCGCTCGTCTTCCAGTGGAAGCTCGACTTCCCCGCCCAGGCCGCGCGCATCCGCTACGCCCAGGCCCAGCTAGAGGAGGTGCGGGCGCAGCAGCGCTACGCAATGGGCGGGATCGGGGCGGAGGTCGAGGTGGCCTACGCCGAGGTGGTCGACTGGAAGAAGCGCGCGGACTCCTACGCCAAGGCGGTGAAGACGGCGAAGAAGTGGCTCGTGATGGTGCAGGAGGGCATCGACGTCGGCACGGTCGAGGAGAAGGACCTGCTCGAGCCGGCGAAGGCCTTCGCGCTCAACAAGGCCGCCCAGCTCAACGCCGTGATGGAGCTCGACATGGCCATGTCGCGGCTCGCCAAGGCGACGGGGTGGGATACCATCGCACCGGACGGGCGCTGACGCCCTACGCGTGGGGCATCCATGCTGCGCCTCGCATAGGGTGCGCGTACCCCGCCGTGCGGCGTGCGGACCTCGCCGTGCGGTGCACTTACGGCGCCGTGCGGTGCACTTACGGCGCCGTGCGGTGCACTTACGGCGCCGTGCGGTGCACTTGCGGCGCCGTGCGGTGCGTTTACGGCGCCGTGCGGTGCGCTTACGGCGCCGTGCGGTACACGGACCCCGCCGTAAGGTGCGCAGACGTCGCCGTGCGGTGCGCAGACCTCGCCGTGCGGTACACGGACCCCGCCGTGCGGTGCGCACACGTCGCCGTGCGGTGCGCAGACCTCACCGTGCGGTACACGGACGTCGCCATGCGGTACGCAGACCCCGCCGTGCGGTGCGCGGCCACCAGCGATGGCCGCCCGTCCACGACCCAGTGCGTCAAACCTAGCGCGACCGGTCTCTGAAGCAGGGGCGGTTGCGTTGGAGCCGGGGGGCGAGGGCCCCCCGGGCGAACTCCTACTGCACGGTGACGTCGAGCTGGTAGCTGGGGATCATCTTGCTGGTGCTGGTGCCGTTGCCGGCTTGCTCCACCATCACGAAGTACACGCCCGGCTGGAGCATGAGCGGCGGGGCCAAGGGCGGCGGGAGCTGGGAGCACTTGCCCTTGTCGCTCGGGTCGCCGGGCCCCGGACCGCCGTCGTCGTTGACCCCGATGTTTTGGGCGAGGTTGTTGTAGAGGTAGATCTTCGTATCCGAGCTGCAGTAGGTCGGGTTGTCCACGTCGTGCGTGACGATCGTCACGGTGCTCGCGGTCGTGAGCGTGAACGTGTAGTAGTCGACGTCGTTCGACTGGTTTGATCTCGCCCTTCCACGTCGTGATGGGTGATACCGGCGGCGAGAACGCCGAATACGGCGTGTTCGCCGTGCCGATCCCGCCGTTGGGCTCCTTCTCCCAGGGCGCGATGGACTGGCACGTATTGTCGCAGCCATCGCCCGTCATCCCGTTGGCCGGGCCGTCGTCGCACTGCTCGCCGTTCTCGATGTAGTCGTCCCCGCAGCCGGGCGTGTAGACGTTGATGCTGAGCACGTACTCCCACTGCGTCATGTTGTTGCCGGCCTGGTTGACGGCCACGTAGTACGTGCCGGCGGCGAGGTTCTTCGCCGCTGCGTAGACGTTGGGCGAGATCAGCGAGCAGGTGCCCACCCCGCTGCGGGTGTCCTGCGCCAGGAGCTGGTGCGACGAGGTGTACAGGCTGATGGACGAGGTGAAGCCGGTCGGGCACCCGCCCATGCCGTCGCCCGTGGAGATGACCACGAGCGAGTTGGGGTTGGTGACCGTGAAGCTGAAGTAGTCCTGGTCGCCGACCGGGCTGATGGCGCCGATGAAGCCGGCGTGCGTGCCCTTTCCGTCGGTCAGCGGGTTGGCCGTCGCGAACGTGCCGTTCGGCTCCGTCTCGGGGATGAAGTCGCCGGTGAGCTGGCAGGTCGCCGAGCAGCCGGGGTTCGGCGTCACCGGGTCGCACTGCTTGGTGCCCTCGGGCACGATGTGGTCGCCGCAGCTCGGCGGGGTGACCTTCACGTCGAGCACGTAGTACGGCATGACCACGGTGGTTTGCCGCGCGACCTGGAGGTAGTACCTGCCGACGGGGAGGTTGGCCGCCGCGGGGTAGACCTGGGGATTGATCTTGGAGCACGGCATGACGCCGCCCCCCTTGTCGGTGACGAGCAGCGCCTTGGTCGGGCTGTAGAGCGTGAGGATCGAGTCGAAGTTGTTCGAGCAGCCGCCCTTGCCGTCGCTGATCGTGGCAGTGATCGACGAGCCCGCGACGAGGACGTCGACGTAGTACGAGTCCACGTCGTTGGCCGGGTACAGCTCCCCGACGGCACCCGCGTAGCCGTCGAGGGAGTTCATCGTCTCGGCGAGGGTGTCATCGGGCTCGATCTCGTCCCGGTACTTGCCGTTCGTGAGCTGGCAGGTCGCCGAGCAGACGTCGCCGGCCATGCCGTTGGTGGGGCCGTCGTCGCACTGCTCGCCGGACCCGACCTGCACGATGCCGTCGCCGCAGCCCGGGGTCGTGACCGCGATGTCGAGGGTGTAGGTCGGGATGGTGGCGAGCGTGGCGCTCTCGATGTGCACGTAGTACATCCCGGGGGCCAGCGTCCCGAGCGCCACGTTGCTGGTGGGCGTGAGGCTGACGCACCCGTTGGCTCCGGTGTCGAGCGCGAGGATGTTCCCGGCGCCGTCGTACACGCGGACCAGCGTGTGCGCGCCCGCCGGGCAGCCGCCCATGCCGTCGGAGGTCGCGATCGTCGCGGAGCTGCCCGAGGCGGTGACCGTGAACGAGAAGATGTCCACGTCCCCCAGCGGACAGATCGCCGCCGTGAAGCCCTTCGTGTTGGCCTGGAGCTGGTTGGCCTGCGAGTCGAGGTTGTTCGGCTCCATCTCGGGCGGGTAATCGGCGCTGCCCGTCAGCGTCGCGCAGGGAGAGCCACCCGCCCCGCCCGTGGCCGCGCCGCCCATGCCACCCATGCCCCCCGTGCCGCTCATCCCGCCCGTGCCCGTCGGGCCGCTGAGCGCGCCCGTGCTGCTCATGGGGTTGCCCGTGGTCGTGGTGGTGGTCGAGCTGCTGCTCGTCGTGGTGGAGCTCGTCGAGCCGGTGGCGCCGGTGCCCGAAGCGCCGGTCCCGGCAGGTGAGCTGGAGCAGCCCGAGCCCGCGCCGACCCACGCGGCGAGGATCAGGGTGCAGACCATCGAGGCGCGGGCGAGCCATCGCCGGGGGAAGATGGGTTGAACTGTCATCTGCAGGTGGCTCCTCACTGGCCGAGCTGGGTGGCGAATGGAGGCGGGGGCGCTCGCGCGCCGGACTGGAACCGCACACGCCGTCGGCAAGAGCTTCGGGCGCGCGTCGGTCATCATATCCCGGTTTCGGCGTTTGCGAGCGCCCGCGTTCGTGCGCCCCGGACGAGGTTCGCGCTTCCGTCTTCTGCTACGCTTGCGCCCCGTGGGACGCGCTACGCTCCTCGTCGCGATCGCCGTGGGCCTGGCGGGGGCTTCCGTCGCGCTCGCGGCAGGGTCGGACGACACCCCCCCGCCCGCCTCGGCAGCGAAGCCCCGGGCTCCCGCGGAGCCCTTGCCCCCGCTCCGGATGTCCGCGGACCGGCTCGATCTCGACGTGGAGGCCGGGACCGCCGTGCTCACGGGGCACGTCGAGCTCGCCGGGGGAGCGATGTCCCTGCGCTGCCCGCGCGTCGACGTCCGCTACGACCACGTACCGCACGTGACCTGGGCCCGGGGCACCGGCGGCGTGGTCGCGGAGGTGTCGGGGGTGCGCGCCGAGGCGCCCGAGGTGGAGGTGGACGTGGCCGCGCGGGCGCTGGAGCTGCGCGGAGGGGTGCGGCTCACCCGCGGCGAGGGGTGGCTCACCGCCGATCGGGCCCGGATCGACCTCGCCACCGGCAAGGTGAGCATGAGCGAGGTGAAGGGCTCGATCCCCATCCAGGCGGGGGCCGCGGGCGTCGGGGCCCTTCCAAAGGCCCCGTGAGCGGGGCCCCGGAGCGGGCCCTGCTCGTCGCCGAGGGCCTCTCGGTGCGCCTCGGCGGGGCGCTCGCGCTGGAGGACGCGAGCTTCTCGGTCGCCGCGGGCGAGGTGCTCGGGGTCTTCGGTCCGAGCGGCGCGGGCAAGAGCACGCTCTTCCGGGCCCTGGCCGGCGAGGAGCGGCTCGCCGCCGGACGCGTGCTGCTCGGGGGGGCCGACGTGACCGCCCGGCCGCTCTGGGAGCGCGCGCGACGTGGGCTGGGCTACCTGCCCCAGACCCCGAGCGTGCTGCTCGACCTCACGGTCGCGGAGAACCTCGCCGTCTTCCGGGGGCTCGCCCCCCCGCGCGCGGGGGCCGCCCCGGCGGCCGAGCTCCTGGAGGCGCTCGGCCTGGCATCCCGCGCCGGAGTGCGGGCCGGGGCGCTCTCGGGCGGGGAGCGCCGGCGGCTCGAGCTCGCCCGCGCGCTCGGCGCGGCGCCCACCGTCCTGCTCTGCGACGAGCCCTTCGCGGCCATCGACCCCCACGGCGCCGAGCGCGTGGCGACGCTCCTCCGCGCGCTGGCCGACGGCGGGGCGGCCGTCGTGCTCGCGGACCACCACGTGGCACAGGCCCTCGGCCTCTGCGACCGGGCGGCCCTGCTCGTGGCGGGCGAGATCGTGCTGATCGCCCCGCCGGCCGAGTTCTGCCGCGACCCTCGGGTGGGGAAACACTACGCGGCCGTCCCTCCACCCCGTCGGGAATAGCGCGTCCCGAGACCTCCGGAGCCCGAGCCCGACGCCATCGTCGGCGGGCTCGGGGCGGGCTCGGGCTCAACCTCTTTGCTGCACGAATCGTCGGCAACGCCGGGCGGAGCAGTGTTACGATGAAGCGTCGCGACCTCTACCGGACCACATCTTCGCTTCGCCCCGTTCTCTTCAGGGAAGCAGCCGGCCGGGGCCCCCGCCCGGGTTCGGCAGGAAGGAAGGCCGATTCACGATGAACATCACGATCACGTTCCGGCACATGGAGGGGACCGAGGCCGTCAAGAAGCACGCCCACGAGAAGTTGGCGAAGCTCCAGAAGTTCCTGCGCACCTCGATGACGGCGCAGGTGACGCTCTCGGTCGAAGGGCTCGAGCACATCGCCGACGTGAACATCGGCTCCGGCAGCGCGCACTTCCACGCCACGGAGCGGAGCGAGGACATGTACGCCTCGATCGATCTGGTCCACGACAAGCTCGAGCGTCAGATTCGCGGCGCGAAGGGCGCCAACGTGGCAAAGAAGCGCGGCGAGCACCACCGCCGGACAGTTCGCAGCCGAGGCCGACAACGCCTCCCCCGTGAGCGCGCGCACGACGCGAGGCTGACCGGATCCGATCCCGAGGCGAGCACGACGACAAACCCTCATGCGGGCCGCGGCGCCCACCGAACCGGCGGGCCGCCGGGTCGGCGGGCGCCCCTGCCTGCGAATCCCTGGAACCACGGCACCATGGGCGTCAGCGAAATCCTTACCCCCGAGCATGTCTCCGTCGCCGGCCAGGCCGAGGGCATCGTCACCACCAAACGCGAGGCGATCCACCGCCTCGCCGCGCTCCTGGCCCAACCCGGAAGCCCTCCACGACAGGGCGCCTCCGCCGAGGAGATTCGAGCACGTGCTCATGGAGCGCGAGCGCCTCCAGTCGACGGGCGTGGGGGGCGGCGTCGCCATCCCCCACGGCTCGCTCGACAAGCTCGATCGCACCCTCGGCGCCGTGCTCCTCTGCCCCTCGCCCATCGGCTTCGACGCGATCGACGGCGCGCCGGTCTCCATCCTCTTCGCCGTCGTCGGCCCGCGCCGCGCCGCCGGCGAGCACCTGAAGACCCTCGCGCGGGTGTCGAAGCTGCTCCGCGACGACCGCTTCCGCCAGCGCCTCGTCTCCGCCAAGACCGGCCGCGACGCCTACTCGCTCATCGCCGCCGAGGAGGCGAGGGTCTCCGCGCCGTGAGCGCGCACGATCCGCCCAAGTCCTCGCGGGGCCGGAGGAGGCCGAAAGGCCCCCTCCCCCGTCGATGACGGTGCGCGCCCTCCTCGCCGATCGGGCGCTCGGGGTGGAGCTGGTGCCGCTCGCGGGCGAGGCCGGGCTCGATCGGCCCATCCGGCACGCGCGCATCCAGAAGTCCGGGCCTCGCGCTCGTCGGCCACTTCCACGGCATCGTCCCCACGCGCATCCAGATCCTGGGGGCAGACCGAGCTCTCGTACCTCCACCGGCTCCCGGCCGAGGAGCGCCGCCGCTGCCTGCGTCGGCTTCTTCAAGCTCAGCCTCTCCTGCGTCATCCTCACCCAGGCGTTGACGCAGCACGAGGATGGCTCCGGCGTCGGCGTCATGCCCGTGCCCGAGCTCATGCAGTGCGCGGAGGAGGCGGAGACCCCGCTCTTGCTCTCGAACGAGCGGTCCAGCGTCACCATCAACGCCCTCCACGCGCTCCTCGACGACCGCCTCGCGCCGCGCGCTGCGCCTCCACGGCGTGCTCGTCGACGTGTTCGGCGTGGGCCTGCTCCTGGTCGGGCCGAGCGCCATCGGCAAGAGCGAGACGGCGCTCGACCTCGTCGATGCGCGGCCACCGCCTCGTCGCCGACGACGTGGTCGAGTGCGACTACCGCCCGCCGGGGATGGTCTTCGGCGCCGTCGGCCGAGCTGCTCCGCCACCACCTCGAGGTGCGCGGCCTCGGCATCCTCAACATCAAGGACCTCTACGGCGTGACCGCCATCCGGGAGCGCAAGCGCATCGACGTGGTTGTCCGGCTCGTCGAGTGGTCCAAGGACACGGAGTACGACCGGCTCGGCCTCGACGACCGCCGCCACGACATCCTCGGGCGTCGCAGATCCGCCGAGCTGATGATCCCCGTCCGGCCCGGCCGCGACATGTCCTCGATCCTCGAGGTCGCCGCCCGCAACGAGCTGCTCAAGAACGCCGGCCACCACGCCGCGCGCGAGTTCTTCGGCAACCTCGAGGGCGCGCTGCTCGGCGGCACGCGAGCGGGCGCCGCGATGCCGCGAGCTCGGCGACGAGTCGGCGGTGCTCCCGCCCATCCGCGTGAGCACCCCGCCGCCCCGTCGTCCGGGCTCGCCGAACCCCCGGCCGGCCCGCCGCGACGCGGCCCCGCCGCCCCCGGTATCGCAGCGCGGGCCCGCGCCCGCCGGGGTCGGCGTCGGTGAGATCCTCGGCCCGAGCCACCCTGGCGCCAGCATCGGGCCCGCGTCCGAGCCGCGGCAAGCCGAGGAGGCACGGATGAGCGACGCGCCCCCATTCGCGGATCACGACGCGGAGGCGCCCGCGCCGCCTCCCAGAGCAGCCGTCGCGCGTCGTCGTCGTCACCGGGCCTCTCCGGCGCCGGCAAGTCGACCGCGCTGCAACTCGCTGGAGGACCTCGGCTACTTCTGCGTCGACAACCTCCCGACGCGCGCTCCTCGAGCGCACGGTGGAGGTGTGCGAGGCCGGCGGCATCCGCCGCGTCGCGCTCGGCGTCGACGTGCGCGTCGGCTCGTTCCTCGAGGGCGGCGCCGCGCCCGCGTGCGCGCATCGCGCCGAGCAAGCGCGACTCGTCGGTGCTCTTCCTCGACGCCTCCGACGAGGCCATCATCCGCCGCTACAGCGAGAGCCGGCGGCCGCACCCGCTCGCGGCCGGCGGCGCGCGGAGGGGATGCGGGCCGACGCTGGGCGCCGATCGCCGTCCTCGACGGCATCCAGCCTCGAGCGCGAGCGCCTCGCGCCGCTGCGCGCCGTCGCCTCGGTGGTCATCGACTCCACGCTCCTCTCCGTGCACGACCTCCGCCGTCAGGTCGATCGCCCACCTCGGCCCCGGCAAGGCTTCGAGCAGCCGCGGATGGTGACGCGCTTCGTCTCGTTCGGGTTCAAGTACGGCATCCCCGTCGACGCCGACGTGGTGCTCGACGTCCGCCTCCTCGACAACCCCTTCTTCGTGCCTGCGCTGCGTCACCTCCCGGGCACCGACGCCGAGGTCCGCGCCTACGTGCTGAAGAGCCCCGAGGCGGTCGAGTTCGATCGCCAAGAGCGGAGGCCCTGCTCGCGTTCGCGCTCCCCCGCTACGAGCGCGAGGGCAAGAGCTACCTCACCGTCGCCATCGGCTGTACCGGGGGGCGCCACCGCTCCGTCGCCGTCGCCGCGGTGCTCGCGGAGCGCCTCGGCGAGGCGCTACGGAGCAACGCGTCAGGTCTGTCACAGGACCTCCCCATCCTCGTTTTTCACCGCGACGTGGCGAGAGCGGATACATGTTCGGCTCCTACCCCCCGCCGAAGGGGAGGACGTCGAGGGGGCCTCTACGTGACGCGACGGGACGGCGATAGGGCGTTTCACCATCGTCAACGCCAAGGGCCTCCACGCCCGCGCGGCGATGAAGCTCGTGCAGATCGCGTCGCGCTTCCCCGGCGAGGTCACCGTGTCGGGCCCGGACGGGCAGGCGCCAACGCCAAGAGCGTCATGGGCGTGCTCCTCCTCTGCGGCTCCCAGGGCACCATGATCGAGGTCCGCGCGCGCGGCGCGGCCCCGGACGCCGTGGTCGACGCCATCGGCCGGCTCATCGCCGACCGCTTCGGAGAGCCCGAGTGATCCGGCCGGCTCAGGCTCTTCCCGCTCCCGGCTCGGGGTCTGATCCTCCGCGGCATCGCGGGCTCGCCCGGCGTCGCCATCGGCAAGGCGGTCGTCCTCGGCTCGCCGCGGCGAGGCCTACGCCCACCGCCTGATCGAGCCGCCGGAGGTCGAGCTCGAGCTCACGCGCTACGACCTCGCCGTCCGGCACGCACAGCAAGAGTCTCCGCGACATGGCGCGGCGCGTCGAGAGCGAAGAGCGCCGAGGCCTCCATCCTGGAGGCGCTACGTGCTGATGGTCGGCGACGAGTCGCTCGCCGACGCGGTGCGCCAGCAGGTCACGGTCGAGCACCGCTGCGTCGAGTGGGCGGTGGCGAGCGCCATCGAGCGCGTACGCAAAGCGCCTCGCGGCGGTGAACGACCCGTACCTGCGCGAGCGCAGCCACGACATCGAGTTCATCGGCGAGCGGCTCCTGCGCGCGCTCGGCGGCCGCACCCACGATAAGGTGCCCAAGCTCGACGGCTCAGCTCATCATCATCGCCCGCGACCTCTCGCCCGCCGACACGACGAGCATGGTCGACGAGCCCGTCGTCGGCTTCGTCACCGAGGTGGGCACGCGCACCAGCCACACCTCGATCATGGCGCGCGCGCTCGAGATCCCCGCCGTCGTCGGCGTCACCAGCGTCGTGTCGCGCATCTCGACGGGCGACCTGATCATCGTCGACGGCCTGCGCGGCGCGGTCATCGTCCGCCCCTCGACGCCGGGGAGCTGGAGGAGGCGCAGCGGCCGCGCCGCCCGCCACACGGCGCTCGCCCGCGGCCTGCCAGAGGCGCGCGACCGCCCGCCGACGACGAAGGACGGCGTCGCCGCTCAAGCCTCCGCGCCAACGTCGAGCTCCCGGCGGAGGCCATCCTCGCGCGCGACCAGGGCGCGGAGGGCATCGGCCTCTACCGCACCGAGTTCCTCTACATCGATCGCGCGCTCGCCCCCGACCGAGGACGAGCAGTACGAGATCTTCAAGGCGGTGGTCGAGGCCACGCGGCCCAAGCCGGTGACGCTCCGCACCTTCGACATCGGCGGCGACAAGTTCGCCTCCACCTTCAAGGTCCCGCCGGAGATGAACCCGATGCTCGGCCTGCGCGCGGTGCGCCTCGCGCTCTCGCGGCCCGACGTCTTCATCGAGCACCTCCGCGCCATGGTGCGCGCCTCTGCCCACGGGGAGGTGCGCATCATGGTGCCGATGGTGGCGAGCCTCGTCGAGCTGCGCGAGGTGCGCGCCCTCGTCGCCCGCGCGCGGGCGGAGGTGCGCGCCGAGGGGCACGCGCTACGCCGAGCGAGATCCCGCTCGGCGTGATGATCGAGGATCCCGGCCGCCGCCGTCATCGTCGACCTCTTCGCGCAGGAGGCCGCGTTCCTCAGCCTCGGGACGAACGATCTCATCCAGTACACGCTCGCCGTCGACCGCACCAGCCGGTCGCTCGCGTACCTCGCCTCGGGCTTCGACCCGGCGATCCTCCGCCTCATCGCGGGCGTCATCCGCGCCGGCGAGGAGTGGGAGTGCCCCGTCTCCATCTGCGGCGCGATGGCGAGCGATCCGCTCGCCGCCCTCCTCCTCCTCGGCCTCGGCCTGCGCGATTTCTCGATGGAGGCGGCGGCCATCCCGGAGATCAAGGAGACGTTCCGCCGCGTGACGCTCGCCGAGGCCGAGGGCGTCGCCGCCGAGGCGATGCGCCTTCGCACGGCGGAGGAGATCGAGCACGCCGTCGCGGCCGCGTTCGCCCCGCGGCTGTACGACCTCCTGAGCGGCGAGGGCTGATCGCCCGCGGTGTATGATGCGGGGAGCTCCTCATGCCCCCAGCTCGAACGGCATCCGCCGAACCCCACGCCCCCAGGTCCTGTCCATCGCCGAGCGGCTCGACGCCGATCTCCGATCGGCGTGGCCGCGGGCGTGGTCCTCGGCCTCGTCGACTCCGGCTTCTTCCCCCACCCCGACCTGATGCGCCCCGACCGGCGCATCCTCGTGTACGTCGACGCCGCGCGGCGGCGAGCCGCTCACGGACGACTTCCTCACGGCGCACCCCTCGACGTGGCACGGGACGATGACGGCGTGCGCCGCGGCCGGCAACGGCTACCTCTCCGGCGGCCGCTACCGCGGCCTCGCCAGCGAGGCGCACGTCGTGCTCGTCAAGTGCACCGACGAGGCCGGCGCCCTGCTGCGCCCGCACGTCGCCAACGCCATCCGCATCCCCCTCCGCCACCCCGAGCTGGGCATCCGCCTGCTCAACGTCTCGGTCGGCGTCGACCGGGACGACCCCGGCGTGCGCCGACGTCCTCGCCGCGGTGCGCGAGGTGACCGCCGCCGGCGTCGCCGTCTTCGCGGCCGCCGGCAACCGCGAGGGCGAGCCGCCCGAGCCGCCCGCCTCCGCGCCCGAGGCCATCACGGTCGGCGGCTGGGACGACGGCAACACGCGCGACTCCGGGCGACGACGCGCGCTTCCCCTCCAACTACGGCGGCGGCAAGCCCGACCTGCTCGCCCCCGCCATCTGGCTGCCCGCGCCCATGCTCCCCGGCACGCTCGAGGCGCGCGAGGCCGCCGCCATCTTCGACCTCGTCTCGCGTGCTCGAGGAGAAGCTCGAGCGGGCCGAGTTCCTGAGCGGCAAGAGCCGCATCGAAGATCGCGACCGCGCCTCCCTCGAAGCGACTCTCGCCGCCGCCACGGGGCGCATCGAGCACGAGCGCTTCATCTCCCCCGACTACCAGCACGTGCAGGGGACGAGCTTCGCCGCGCCCATCACGGCGTCCGTCGCCGCGCAGATGCTGGAGGTGGATCCTCGCTGACGCCGGCGCTCCTGCGCGAGGGGCTCACCGCGACGGCGCGGCGGATCGAGGGTGTGCCGCGCGAGGTGCAAGGGGCGGGGGTGCTGCAGCCGCTCGCGGCCGTGCGGTGGGCGGGGGAGAGGCGGCGGGGGTAGGCGCGGCGGAGCGCGCTTTGCGTCCATGCGGGCTGCCCAGTAAGATGAAAGGCATGGCCGGAGCGACCCATCAGCGGATCCATCTGGAAATCGACCTTCCCCAGGACATGGCGGGGCTGCTGTTCCCGGAAGGGCTCGATCGCCGGCTGCATGCGCTCCTCGACAAGCAGGATCGCGGCGAATCCCTCACGGAGGACGAGCTCGCCGAGGCGGAGGGGCTCGTGAGCCTCGCGGATCTGCTCAGCCTGATCCGCCTCCGGGCGTCGGGCATCGACTCCGCCGCGCCGGCATGACGGACAACCGGGACGGCGTCCCGCACTCCTTTCAGCGACGCGTCCGGCTCCGCGCCGGCAATCGCTGCGAATATTGCGGCATCCCCCAGGCAGGGCAAGAGGCCTTGCCCTTGCCTGCGTCTCCTGTTCGCTCCGCAAAGGGGCCCGAACCGTTGCGCCGGACCCGCATACGGGCGACCCATCAAGCATATTCAACCCGCGCGCACACGCCTGGGAAGACCACTTCGAGCTGGCGAAGGACCTCACGATCCTGGGGAGGACGCCCATCGGTCGCGCCTCCGTCGAGGCCCCTCTAGATGAACCGGCCCGTCGCGATCGAGATTCGATCGCGGATCGGCCGTGGAGGCGTCGTCACATAGGCTGGAGAAGACGCGCGTGCGCAGGCGTGAGTGTGCGCGTCCCGTGGAGAAGCGCCGCACCAGGTGGCCAAGGCAGGAGTGCTCGTGGGCGGCGCCTCGGTCGTTCGTGACGCGCGGTGTTTCGGGGTTGATCCACGTCGTCGCCGGCCGAGCGTGCGCTGCCGCCGCACCGGCACCTTGCTTGCCCTGGAAGGTGCGTCGCGCATGGGCCAAGGGGGCGCGCCCTCCGACGAGCGAGAATCGTCGTCGAGGTGCGAGCTCCCGATGGCACGGTCGAAGCGTGTCCGCGGGCGAGCCTCTTCCGCGGGCAGCGGAGATCGCTCCTCAGCGCGCGGTAGCACTTCGGGGACGGGCGACGCCAATCGTCCACCCCACGAGATGCCTCCTCCACGGGCGCGCCCCCTCCGCGCGCGTGCGCACCGCCGCGCCCGTGGGGGAGGCATCTCGCAGGCGCGCGAAGGGGGGGCGATCGCGGGCGAGGGACGTCGCCGCCGGGGGAACGGGTTCCGCCGTCGAACGAGGTGCCTCACACGCGGGCGCGGCGCCCGCGCGCGCGGCGGACGGGCTTCCCGGCGCGTGGGAGCGGGCTGCCCGCGCGGGTGAGGCGCTCCGCGGACGCATGAAGCGCCTTCGCCGGCGTGGGAAGCTCTTCCCCCGTTGGGGAAGGAGCTGCAAAGGCGGGGGAAGCGCCGCGACGCTGGGGGAACGGCGTCACCCGCGAGGGGACCGGCTTTCGCGGGTGGGGGATGCTCTGCACCGACGGTGGAAGCGGGGTGCCCGGCGAGGAAGCGTCTGCGTGCGTGGGGGAAGCGCTGCCGCGCCGGGGGGATTGGCGTCAGGCGCGATGGGAGCGGCTTCGCGCCGGAGGCGCGCGCCCTAAGGCAGCTTGCCCGCCTCCGTCTTCACCCGATCGAACATCTCCGGCAGGGTCTTCTTCTGCGCCAGCTCGCGGATGGCGGCGGGCACCGCCGTGTTGGGCTCCGCGTGGACCGTGTACACGACCAGGCTGCTCTGGCCGTCGTCGAGGGGCTTCACCTCCCAGCTCCCCTCGTTCACCTTGTAGTCCCCGCTCACGAGCGTCCACCGGCGCGCCATGCCGGCCGCGCTCTCCTCGTGCACCGCCCGGGTGACGCCGGTGAGGTCGGAGAGCGGGAAGGGCATGGAGACGGTCACCTTGCACGTGTAGACGTTGCCCTCCTGCTTCAGCAGCTCCGAGGCGGCGACGCGGGGCATGTGCTCCTTGTAGTGGGCGCAGTCGGAGACGATTTGCCAGACCTTCTTGGCGGGGACATCCATCACCCCGCGCGCGACGATCTTGGGCGTGCTGGAGCCGGGGACGTCGTACGACTTGATCTCCACCGTGCCCCTGGGAGGGAGCCCGTCGTCACCGGCCGCGGCGCCCGGGAGGGCGACGGCGGCGAGGAGGAGGGACGCGGAGACCCAGGCGAGGCGACGGTGACGCATGTCTTTTCGGGTACCAATGCTGCGCGCGCACCGCAAGGCGGGCGCGCTCGGCGGACGCCGTCCCGGTACGCTTCGGCTACCATCGACGCATGGCGGAGCCCTCGGCCGCGGTGCGCGGGCTGGTCGGCCTCTTCCGCTCGATGAAGGGCCGCGGCGAGCCCGTGGAGGTCGCCAGGCGCTCCGTGCTCCAGCTCGCCGTCGCGCTCTTCGCGAAGGACACCGGCCAGGAGCCGCGCGGCCTCCTCGCCGCGGGCGTCGATCCCGTGGCGCTCACCGCCCCCGAGCAGGACCTCCTCGCCCTGGCGACCGGAGCAGACTGGTCCCGGATCCACCCGGGCACCCTGGGCACCCTCCTGGAGGCGACGCTGGGCGACGCCGAGCGCCGCGGGCACGGCGCGCACTACACGCCGGAGGTCGCCATCCTCGAGCACGTCGTGCGCCCGACCCTGGTCGAGCCCTGGCGCGCACGCCTCCAGGGGGCCTCGACGCTCGCGGAGATCGTCGCCGTCCGCGACGCGCTCGCGGCGTTGCGCATCCTCAATCCCGCCTGCGGGGGAGGGAGCTTCCTCCACGTCGCGCATCGCGAGCTCGTGCGCCTCGAGCGCGCGCTGATTGAGAAGGCGCACGAGCGCTTCCCGGCCGACGCGCCCCGCGCGCTCGGCGCCGTCGCGTCCACCGGCGCGCGCCAGCTCTTCGGCATCGACAAGGACCCCCTCGCGGTGGAGGTCGCGAAGCTCACGCTGCTCTTCGCCGAGGCGCGCGCGGGCGCCGGCGCCCGCGCGCGCGGCCTCGCCGCCGCCCCTCCCGTCGACCTCGACGAAAACTTCCGCTGCGACGACGCCCTCTTCTGCGCCTGGCCCCCCGCCGACGTCATCCTCGGCAACCCGCCGTTCCTGTCCAAGAACAAGGTGCGGCAGGCGCTCGGCCCCGGCTACGTGGAGCGCGTCCGCGCGCGCTACCCGGACGTGCCCGGCCGGGCGGACCACTGCGTCTACTGGTTCCGCCGCGCCCACGACGAGCTCGCGCCCGGCGCGCGCGCCGGCCTGGTCGGCACCAACACGATCCGCCAGAACGACTCGCGCGAGGGCGGGCTCGCCCACATCGTGGCGAACGGCGGGACGATCACGGAGGCGGTGTCGACGATGGTGTGGCCCGGCGAGGCCGTGGTGCACGTCTCGGTCGTCAACTGGATCAAGGGCGCGCCGGAGGGCCCGAAGGCGCTCTCGTGGCAGCAGGGAGACGCGCGGGACGGCCCCTGGGAGCGGGTGACGCTGGACAAGATCCCCGCGTCCCTCTCGGCGGGCGTCGACGTCACCACCGCACGCCCCCTCCGCGCCAACGCCGCGTCCGGCGGCTGCTTCCAGGGCCAGACGCACGGGCACGAGGCGTTCCTCCTCTCCGCGGACGAGGCGCGGGCGATGCTGCGCGCCTCGCCGAGGAACGCCGAGGTCCTCTTCCCGTACCTGGTCGGCGAGGAGCTGCTCACCGAGCCGGGCGGGCGCCCGACGCGCTGGGTGATCGATTTCCATCCGAGGGATCAGCGCGGCGCGCGGCGCTACGAGGCGCCGTTCTCGCGCGTGGAGGGCGAGGTGCTGCGAGCACGAAAGGAAGCCGCCGCCCGCGAGCGCGCGCGCAACGCCGCGCTCCGGAAGAGCGGGGACGGCACGCGGCAGAACCAGCACCACGAGGCTTTCCTGCGGCGGTGGTGGCAGCTCGGGTACCCGCGGGGGCGGCTCATGGCCAAGCTCGCCGGGCTCACGCGGTACATCGCCTGCTCCCGCGTCACGAAGCGCCCCATCTTCGAGGTCGTGTCCGCGGCGATCCACCCGGGCGACGCCCTCAGCGTCTTCCCTCTCCAGGACGACTACTCGTTCGGCGTCCTGCAGTCGGGCCTGCACTGGCGGTGGTTCGCCGCGCGCGGATCCTCGATGAAGGGCGACCAGCGCTACACGTCGAGCACGGTCTTCGACAGCTTCCCCTGGCCGCAGGCGCCGAGCGCCGCGCAGATCGGCGCCGTCGCCGACGCCGCCGTCGCGCTGCGCGCGCTCCGCCGCGACCTCGCCGCCCGCCGCGGGCTGAGCCTCCGCGCGCTCTACGCCGACATGGAACGGCCCGGCCACCACCCGCTCGAGGACGCCCACGCTGCCCTCGACGCCACCGTCGGCGCCGCCTACGGCATGCCGCCGCGGGAGGACCCTCTCGCCTTCCTGCTCGCGCTCAACCACGCCTGCGCGGCGCGCGAAGCCGCGGGCCTCCCCATCGCCGGCCCCGGCCTCCCCCCGGGCACCCACCCGGCGGCCCTCGTCTCCGAGGACGCGGTGCAGCCCCCCGACCTCTGAGAGAGCAGCAAGCGCAATCCGAACCGCGACCGCCAGGGAGCGGGTGCCCGGAACGCATCGTGGCTCTGGCACCCGCTCCCTGGCGGTCGCGGTTCGGTGTTGGCCTTCCCGGGCATGGCGCTACCGCGGCGCGTCATTCCCCGATTTCCGAACCGGCGCTCGAAAGTGGCGCGCGGTCCCACCCAAACGGCACCCGAAGCGTCATACTCGCACCCATGCGCCGGAGCCCGCGCACAATCCCGGATCGCGGTCGGGTCGCCTCGGCGTGGTTCGCCTCGATCCTGGGCCACCTCGTCGCGTTCGGCCTCGGCGGGCTCCTCGTGGCCGCGAGCCTCGGCCGGCGCGCGCATTTGCCGGCGCCGCCGGTGTCGCCCCACCTGGACGATACGGTCGAGATCGAGCTCCCCACCGTCACCGACGGCTCGCCGCTGATCATCCGCCTCCGCTCGCCGAGCCGCCGCCCGTGGCCGCCCTGCGCGGCGGCGGCGAGGCGATGCCGCGCCTCGACACCGGGCACGCAGGCCGCGGCGGCACCGACACGTCGCCCACACCGGCGATCAACCTCGCGGACCGCGACGACGACCTGCTCCTCTCGCCCGTGGTGATGAGCCGCCTCGACCGGACCCAGATCCAGCGCATCCGCGCCTCGTCCCGCCGCGCCTCACGCGAGGATTGGCGCGCCAGCCGCGAGCCGATGGAGCTGACCTTCCTCGCGATGGGCAACGAGCGCAGGGTCACGCGCCCCGAGCGGCGGGCGCCGGCGGACCACGATCCCTCGTCGGGCGGGCGCTCGTTCGGGCCCGCGCAGCGGGAGGGCGGCGCGCTGGGCGTGGCCGAGCTGCCAGCGGGCGTCGGCGAGCGCCCGCGGCAGGTGGGTGGGCCCGTGGAGGGCGCCGCGCGCGCGTCGCTGGGCCGCGGCGTGCGCGACGGCGCAAAGGGACTCGACAGCCGTGACTCCGCGGAGGTCGCGTACGCGAGGCCGATGGTGAACGAGGGCACGCCCTCCGTCCCGGCCAACGTGCGCGACAGGCCGACCGACAACAAGGACAGCGAGCAGGAGGACGCGGTGCGCATGCAGTCGATCCTGCACGCGAGCAACGCGGGCGGCGCGCCGGGCGAGGGGCGCGGCGGGGAGCTCGGGCCGGGCGCGACCGGGGCAGGCGGCGTCGAGGGGGCCGGCGCGGTCTCGCACCCGAACGGGACGGGACGGGGCGAAGGGATCGACGTCGACCCGCGCGACAAGCGGCGGATGGACTATATCCGCCAGATCCACGCCAAGCTCGGGCCGTACACCGACTGGCGCAAGCTCATCAGCGTGGCCGCCGCGGTGGACGGGGTGCAGGGCATCGTCGTGGTGACTTGCACGATCCTCGCCGACGGCAGCGTCGCCAGCGCGACGCTCACGCGCAGCAGCGGCGTCCCCGAGCTCGACGAGAACTACCGGCGCGCCGTCCTCAAGGCCGCCCCGTTCGGCCCCCTCCCTCCGGAGCTGGGCACCTCCTTCCGCCTGGCGCTGCCGCTCGACATGCGCAATCCCGCCGTCCGCCCGCGCTCCGCCAGGGCGGGGGCCCCCTGAGCGCCTGAGCCCCCCACCCTCCCGCCCGCGGCGGACGCGCAGGCCGATTGCACAAATCGCGCGAGGGAAGCTAACGTGGTGGGCCACGATGGCGACACCGAAGCGGGAGATGACGAAGCGCATTCCTCGACGAGCACTGGCTTGGGCGACGGCCGCCGCGATCACGGCAGGCGCCGGCGCCGCGTACGCCGCCGATCCGGGGCCCGACACCCTGCCGATCCACGTGATCGCGATCCAGACCGACAACGCCGACGACCAGGCCGAGGCGCTCACCAAGGCGCTCGCCGCGGCCGTGCGCAGGGAGCCGGGGTGGTCGCTCGGCCCGGGCGACTACTCGCTCGAGGTGCTGGCGCTGAGCAACAAGTGCCCCGAGCCCCCCGACGCCAACTGCCAGTCGCGCATCGCCGACCAGATCAGGAGCGACCGCTACGTCTGGGGCTCGATCAAGAAGAAGGGCCAGCTCGTCTCGGGTCAGGTCCACCTGTGGGTGCGTGGCAAGGGCACCTCCGTGGTGCCCCTCGAGTACACCGCGAACCTCACCGAGGCGAACGAGGAGGCGCTCAAGAAGATCGCGAGCCACGCCATCGAGGAGCTGACCGGCGGCCCGCCCAAGGGCCCCGTCCACATCCGCGCGGGCAACGTCTCGGGCCAGGTCTTCATCGACGGGGAGCCGATGGGCGCGCTCAAGGGCGGCGACGGCAGCTACATGGTGCCCTCGGGGCCGCACAAGATCACGGTCAAGGCCATCGGCTTCCTCGACAGCGAGGCGCAGGTCGAGGTCAAGCCGACGCAGACGCCCGCGGAGGTGAGCCTGACGCTGGTCCCCGAGCCCATCACCGCGGGCATGAACTGGAAGCGCGTCGGCGGCTTCGGCGCGCTCGGCGTCGGCGTGGTCTTCGCGGTGGTGGGGATCGCCTCGTCGGTCGAGGTGAACAGCGTGAACAACGACACGAACTACATGAAGTACCGCATGATCCAGGGCTCGAGCCCGGACGTGTGCACCACGGCGCAGAGCGACCACTTGAACCCCGGGCTCGCGCAGTCCGTCACCAGCGACTGCAGCAAGGGCAAGATGTTCCAGGCCCTGCAGATTGCGTCGTACCCCATCGCCGCCGTCGCCGGCGGCGTCGGCATCTTCCTCATCGCGACCAGCGGCAAGGGCGCGCCGAAGCGGACGGGGCTCCAGGTCGACCCTCAGATCGGCCCCGGCATCGGCAAGCTCGACCTGTCGTACACGTGGTGAAACCCCACCAAGCCGGTCACGGTGGGGGGAGACCCCCCACACCCCCCGGCCCAGCCGGTGCATGCGCGTGATCGCCGGCCGCCTCGGCGGCCGCAGGCTGGTGGCTCCACGCGGGTGGGCGACGCGTCCGACGAGCGACCGCGTGCGCGAGGCGCTCTTCTCCGCGCTCGGCGACCTCGGCGGTGCCCGCGTGCTCGACCTCTACGCGGGTACCGGCGCGCTCGGCATCGAGGCGCTCTCCCGTGGGGCGGCGCGCGCGACCTTCGTCGAGAACGCCCGCCCCGCGCTCGCCGCGCTCCGGGAGAACCTCGCGTCCCTCGGCCTCGATCGCGCCGCCCACGTCGTCGCGCGCCCCGTCGCCGCCGGCGCGTCGGGCGGCGCGCTCGCCGGGCCCTTCGATTTGGTCCTCGCGGACCCGCCGTACGCCGCCCTCGCCGAGGTGCCCCCGGCCGTCGAGGCGCTCGTCGCCGCCGGCGCGCTGTCCCCGGACGCGCGCGTGGTGGTGGAGCACGCCGCGCGCGACGACGCGCCCGCGATCGCGGGCCTCTCGCCCCGGCCGAGCCGCACCTACGGGGACACCGCGATCACGATCTACGACCGGGAGGAGCCCCCGCTGGAGAAGGGGGAGCGCGAGTAGCCTCGGCCACCCCTTCACTTTCTTCGACGTGTGCTTTCGTGCGCCTGTACACTGCGGACGGCTCGCTCAGCTCGCCGCCCGCCGCGTCCTTTGGAGGTCCCCCTCGTGCCCGTAGACTCGCAGCCCCCTCCCAAGATCCCCGAGAGCTCGGGCGGCGGCACTTACCTCATCGGTGCCGCGCTCCTCATCATCGCCGCTCTGGCGCTCATTTTCTGGAAGCGATCGAACACGACGACGACCCCGCAGGCGACGACGGTCGTCGTCACCGCCTCGGCGCTGCCGAAGGAAGAGCCGGTCTCCCTCTACGCGCCCCCCCCGCCGCCCAAGCTGGACGAGGAGGACGCCGGGGTCGACGCCGGTGCCCCCGCGCAGAAGGGCGGCGGCGCGGGTGCCGCGGGTCCCGGGCCGTGCTCCGGGACGTGCAAGGGCCAGGCGACGGGAGCCCTCACGGCCTCGCTCCAGGGCCGCGCCCGGTCCGCCCAGGGTTGCTACAACCGCGCGCTGCGGACGTCGGCGGCCTCGGGTAGGATGACGGTCAGCGTGCAGGTCGGGCCCAGCGGCCAGGTCTGCGCCGCTTCACTGACGAACGACACCGTGAACTCGAACGAGATCGCGTCGTGCGTGCTCGGCCGCTTCCGCGGCCAGAGCTTCCCGCCGCCGTCGGGAGGCTGCGTCACCGTGAACATCCCCATCTCGTTCGAGCTCAAGCAATAGGAGCCCCATGCGCATGCCGAAAGCGATCGCCCTCTTCGGGATCCTCGCAGCATCGGCCCTGGCGTTCGCCGGCCTGGCGTCGTGCAGCAGCTCGGTTGGCACGACGCCGGGCTGCGTCAACAACCTCACCGACGCGGGCTTCATGTACCCGGTCGCGAACGGGTGCTACTCGTTCGCCAACTGCCCCATGGGCGAGCCGAAGAATTGCTGCGTCGACGGCAAGGGCAACCCCCTGACGGGCAACACGCTGGCCGAGTGCCTCTACGGCTACGGTGCCTGCGCGCAGTTCACCGTCCAGAGTGAGGCGAGCGGCATCGTCGAGACCTGCCACACGTCCGTCGTGACGGGGGGCGGCGGCAGCGGGACGGGGGGCGGCGGCAGCGGGACGGGGGGCAGCGGGCCGACCGGGCCGACCGGGCCGACCGGCAGCGGCCCGAGCGGCGGCGGCGGGATGGGCGGCAGCAGCAACGGGACGGGCGGCTCATCCGGGTGACGATGGCGGAAGACGGCGGAGCCGGTCCATCCTCCAGCGCGCCGTCGTCGGATGGGGCCCCAGCCTCGTCCGGGGGCGTGCTCCGGCGCGGTGTCCTGCTCACGGTCGCGTACGACGGCGGGCCCTTCGCGGGGTTCGCGCTCCAGCCGTCGCAGCGCACGGTCGCGGGCGAGCTCCTCGGCGCGCTGCGCGCCGTCGATCCCACGGTGCGCGAGATCCGCGGCGCGAGCCGCACGGACGCGGGGGTCCACGCACGCGGGCAGCGCGTCGCCTTCGACACGGGCGCCGGCCTCCCCGCGCGCGGCTGGGCGCTCGCGCTCGCGCGGCACCTCCCGCGCGAGATCGCCGTGCGCCGCGCGGCCTTCGTCCCCGCGGGCTTCTCCCCCCGCTTCGCGAACCGCGGCAAGCACTACCGCTACCTGATCCTCCGCGACCCCGTACGCGATCCGTTCCTCGAAGGCCGCGCCTGGCGCGCGCCCGGGCTCGCGAGCGCCGAGGCGCCGGAGCGGCTCCGGCGCGAGGCGGCGCACGCGGTCGGCACGCACGACTTCGCAGCGTTCCGCTCCAGCGCCGACGCGCGGCGCGACACCGTGCGCACCCTGCGGGCCGTCGACGTCAGCGACGATCCGGCCGACGGGCGCATCCTGCGCGTCGACGTGGTGGGCGACGCCTTCCTCCACAACATGGTGCGGATCCTCGTCGGCACGCTGGTCGACGTCGCGCGCGGCAGGTTCGAGGAGGGGGCCGTCACGCGCGCGCTCGCCTCGCGCGACCGGCGCGACGCGGGCATCACGGCGCCCGGCGAGGGCCTCTACCTCGAAGAGGTCGTGCTCGACGACGAGGGCGAGGGCGCATGGCCTGCGTGAACGGGCGCATTGTCTGCGTGGTCCGGGCCACGCGGTCCGCGGCGCGCTCACGGTACGGAACGCGCCGCGGCGAAAGCGCGCGAAAAGCCGCCCTCGCCGCTTCTCTTTTCCGGGGCCGGAAGTAGACTCCCCCCGCCTCCCGCCACGGGGGGCGCGCCGCGGCCGACGGGGCCTCGCCCGAAGGCCGCGCCCGCTTGTCAGGGTGGCGATGAACTACTGGGAATACATCCACGTCGAGGAGCTGCTCGCCCTCCAGGGCGGCTTCGACGGCGACGAGTCCAAGGTCAACAACGACGAGTGCCTCTTCATCGTCGTGCACCAGATTCTACGAGCTCTGGTTCAAGCTCATCCTGCGCGAGCTCTCCATCGCGCGCGACATCTTCCGGCAGAACCCGGTCCCCGACGTCCAGCTCGCCTCCGCCGTGCGCTCGTTCCGCCGCGTCGTCGCGATCTTCGAGCAGGCGATCGCGCACTTCCGGGTGATGGAGACGCTCACCACACGCGACTACCTCGAGTTCCGCGATCGGCTCATCCCGGCGAGCGGCTTCCAGTCGGCCCAGCTCCGCGAGATCGAGATCCTGCTCGGGCTCGACGACGACGTGCGCATCCCCCTCGGCCGCGAGGGCAGCTACCGCGAGGCGCTGAAGAGCGCCGACGGCTCGCCCTCCCCCGCCACGCGCCGCGTCGAGGCGCGGCTCGCCGGGGGGCCGAGCCTGAAGCAGGTGGTGTACGAGTGGCTCGCGCGCACGCCCATCGACGGGCCCAGCAGCCAGGGGGCGGTGGACGCCTTCCTCCGCCGCATCGTCGACGCGCACCGTGCCGAGATCCGGGAGCGCACCCGCCTCGCCGAGCAACAGGCGCTCACGCCGGACGACGTGGCGCGGCTCCGCGCCCGGTACGAGAAGGAGGTCGCCTTCGCCGAGCAGTTCCTGATGGCGGCGGAGGATCCGGCCGTGGACGAGGACGCGCGCGCCTTCCGCCGCCGCGTCCGCGCCGGCATCGTCTTCCTGGAGAGCTACCGCGAGCTGCCCCGCCTCGCCTGGCCGCGTGAGCTCTGCGACGCGCTCGTCGAGCTCGAGCAGGCCACGGTCATCTGGCGGCAGCGCCACGCGCGCATGGTCGAGCGCGTCATCGGCCGGCGCACCGGGACCGGCGGCTCGGCCGGCGTCGACTACCTCGACCAGACGGCGCTCCGCTACCGGGTCTTCGGCGACCTGTGGGCCGTGCGCAGCCTGCTCCTCCGCAAGCCCACGCTCCCCTCGCTCGAGCGCGAGGGCGACTACCACTTCCGGGTGGAAGACTGACCCGGGCCCGCAAGGCAGGCCCGTTCCGATAGCATCCCTTTCTTGGAGTCGAAGAGATGAACCCGCTGAACGGAGTCCGCGACCACTGGCTGCGAATCGACGCTCGCTCGCTCGGGCTCTTCCGCATCGCGATGGGCGTCGTGCTCATCGGCGACCTCTGCCGGCGCGCCCGCTACCTCAGGGACTTCTACTCGAACGACGGGGTCCTCCCCAACCACAACCACCTCTTCAACCTGCGGGACACGGGCCACGTCTGGAGCGCGCTCCACGCCGTCTCGTCCGTCGGGGAGAGCCAGACGGCCTTCTGCTTCATCCTCTTCTTCTACGCCTGCTTCCTCCTCGGCTGGCACACGCGCGTCTTCCAGGTCGCCTCGCTCGTGTGCCTGGTGAGCCTCGACGCGCGCAACATCCTGCTCGAGAACGCCGGCAACAACGCCGCCATCGCCCTGCTCGCGTTCACCGTCTTCCTCCCGCTCGGTAGCCGCTTCTCGCTCGACAGCCTCCAGTGGTCGCTCTCGGCCACGGACGAGAAGGGAGCCCGCGCCCTCAACGCGCGACGGCACGTCGGCCGCGACGCCATCCAGGCGGCGCGGAGCCCCGGCTGGTCCCCCGTGTCGCTCGCCGCCTTCGCCGTGCTCGCGCAGATCGCCCTCGTCTACCTCGCGATGGGCCTGCAGCAGAAGGGCCAGACCTGGCAGGACGGGACCGCGTTCTATTACTCGCTCAACACGGAGCGCCTCGTGAGCGCGGCGGGCGCGTTCGCGCGGGCGCACCTCGGCGAGGGGGTGCTCTCCGCCTGGACGCGCGTCTTCCGCGCCTCCGAGCTCGCGATCCCGGTGCTCGTCTTCTTCCCCTTCGGGTGGCGCGTCACCCGCGGAGTCGGCGTCGCGCTCGTCCTCTTCACCGGCCTCACGCTGGGCGTCTTCTTCTCGTTCGGGCTCCTGGGCTGGGCGCTCGCCGCCTCCGCGGCGCTCCTCGTGCCGCAGGAGAGCTGGGATCGCATGGAAGGGCGCCGCGTCGCCCGCCGCGCCCGCACCGTGATCTACGACGCCGACTGCGGCGTCTGCCTCTGGCTCGCGCGCCTGCTCGTGCGCCTGGATCTGCGCGAGAACCTCACGTTCCAGGGCAACGACGACCTCGACGGGCTGAACGTGCGAAGCGAGTCGGGCGCAATCGAGCGACGGGATTTGCCGAAGGAGGTGACAGGCGATCTGGTCAACGCGACGGTCGTCGTGGTCGACGCCCATACACCCGCCCACCCCAGCGTCCACACCCGCGCGCGCGCGGTGGCCGAGGTCGTCGGCGCCCTGCCGCTCGGCTGGCTCGTCGCCTGGGCGATGAAGCTGCCGGGCGTCGTCCACCTGCTCGGCCTGCTCTACGACTTCATCGCGGTGCGCCGGCAGCGGATCAGCGTGGCGATGGGGAAGGAGGCCTGCGGGATCGACGACCACGCGCACGCCCAGGAGGAGCCACTGCCGGTGCTCGAAGAGACGGCGGCCCCGCCCGCCACGCGCATCGCCCGCGCGTTCACCGGCCTCGGCCGCGATCTCGCCGTGGCGGTGGTGCTCGCGGCGGCGCTGGCGCAGACCACGGCGGTCAACGATCTGCCGTGGAAGGTGCCGCAGCCCAAGTGGCTCGCCGGCGTGGCGGCCTGGCCGCGGATGCTCGCCCACTGGGACGTGCTCGCCTCGCCTCCGGTCGAGGACGAGGTGCTCGTGGTCGACGCGCAGACGCGGGGCGGCAAGAGCATCGACCCGCTCACCGGCAAGGAGCCCGTGTTCGACCCCGGCGCGATGCACGGCACCGGCCTCGGCCAGCTCTGGAACGACTACCTCTACCGCATCCACCAGCGCGAATGGCTCGAGTTCCAGCGCGCGTTCCGCGACTACATCGCGAAGGGCGGGCCCAACTGGCAGGAGCCGCAGGGCGAGGACATGATCACCGGCCTCGACGTGTACTGGCTGAAGCAGCCGATCCCGCCGCCTGGGCAGCCGCGCGTCGCCGCGCTCTCCGCCCGCGACAAGATGTTCAGCCAGTCACGCGGCGGCCGCTTCAACGCTGCAAAAGGGCTCCCCCTCCTCCGGCCCGACCTCATCAACCGCAAGCGCTGAGGCGGCGCCGTGGAGCAAGAACCGAGCACCTCCGCCGAGGTGCGTGAAGAGGATCCCGCGCCCCCAGCCGTGGAGGCGCCGGCCGCGGAAGCGCCGGCTGCGGAGGCGCCGGCCGTGGAGGCGCCCGCCACGGAGGCGCCCGCTCCTCCGGGGCCCAGGCCGGGCCGCCTCCGCCGCGCAGGGGATTCCCTGCGCCGCTGGGGCGCGTGGATGAAGGAGCACTACTTCCGGATCGACCCGCGCACGGCGGGCCTGCTCCGGATCGTGATCGGATTCCTCTGCGCGGCCGACTGCATCCGCCACTGGTGGGTGGCGCGCGTCTTCTATTCGAACGACGGCGTCCTCACCAACCACTGGCACCTCTTCAAGCCGTCGAGCTCCTTCAATTTCAGCATCTTCCACGCCTTCTCCTCCTGGGAGGAGGTGAACGTGGCCTTCGCCCTCGCGCTCCTCTGCCACCTCTGCATGATGGTGGGCTGGCGCTCGCGCCTCTTCGCCGTGCTCACGTTCGTGCTGGTGACGAGCCTCGACAACCGCCTGGTGATGGTCGAGAACGGCGGCTACGTCGTCGTCAACCTGATCACGCTCTACACCTGCTTCCTCCCCATCGAGCGGCGCTTCTCGGTCGACGCGCTCCTGCGCTCGTACCGCGAGCGCACCGAGCGCACGACCGCCGATCTCGAACGCGCGCTACCTCCCCTCGTGGGCGACCGACGACTACGTCTCCCTCGCCGTCTTCCTCGTCGTCCTCAACCTCGGGGTCGTCTACTTCTTCAACGTGGTGAACAAGGGGGGCGTCACATGGCAGGAAGGCTACACGGTCCATTACGTCCTCTGGCTGAACCGGATGGTGACGGGCGTCGCCGTCTTCTTCCGCAAGATCCTGCCGCTCTGGGCGACGCGGGTGGTCACGTGGACGGTGCTCGGCTGGGAGGCGCTCCTGCCGGGGCTCATCCTCTGGCCCCACGGCCGGCGCCTCACGCGCACGCTCGCCATCCTCGGCATCTGGGGGCTCCACGCGATGTTCGGGTCGATGTTCCGGCTCGGCCCCTTCTCGTGGTTCTTGATCGGCTGGTCGTTCGTGCTCGTGGGCAGGGAGCAGTGGGCGCTGCTCGAGGCGTTCTACCGCCGGCGCGCGCGGCCGCGCACCGTGGTCTACGACCGCGCGTCCCCCCTCGCCTTCGCGATCATGCGCCTGCTCTCGCGGCTGAACGGCCTCGACCTGCTCCGCTTCGAGGAGAGCGCGGAGGGCGAGGCGGGCCCTCCCCTCTTCCTCGCGCGCGACGAGCAGGGCGCGGTGTTCACCGGCGCCGCCGCGCTCCGCGAGGTCGCCCAGGGCCTCCCCGGCGGGAAGTACGCGTTCCCGCTGATCCGCGCGGTCACGCTCGGCCTCCCCGGCCCGCTCTTCGCCCTCGCATCGGCGCGGCGCGAGGGCGTGGCCCGCTTCTTCGACCTCGCGCTCCCGCCTCGCCCGGCGCGCGGCCCCGAGACGCCCTCGCCTCTCCGCCTGCGCGGTGCGCCGCGCGCGCGGCGGGCTGCGCGAGACGGCGCTCGTGTGGTTCGCCGTCTGCGCCGTCGCCCAGGCCGTCCAGGAGAACAAGGCCATCCCCGACAGCATCTCCTTGCACGTCCACAAGGTCGTCAACTTCGACGTCGACGTGCCCATCCGCAAGCTGGTCAACGAACGCCCGCAGATCATGCACGCGACGATCGGCTACCCCCGCCTGTACCAGGGGTGGGGGATGTTCGCGCCCAACCCGATCACGGACGACGGGACCGTGGTCGTCGACGCGTACACCATCGACGGGCGGCGCATCGATCCGTTCACCGGCAAGGAGCCGGAGCTCGACCTGACCCACGCCCAGGGCCTCGGGCTCGGGCAGATCCAGCAGGACTACTTCAACCGCATCCGGCTCGATCAGAACCAGGTCTTCCGCCAGGGCCTCGCCGACTACCTCCGCGCCTGGCACCTCCGCACCGGCCGCCCCCAGGACGAGCTCGTGGCGTTCGACGTCTACTGGGTCCGCGACCAGTGCCCGCGGCCCGGCGAGGACAAGCCCTACGCCAACGAGGACATCCCCATCCTCACGTGGCGCAAGCCCGGTTACAGGCGCCCCCACGGGGCGCCGCAGATCCCGCCCTCTCCCCAGTTGAAGAGCGCCGACACCCCACAGCCCCCGGAGAAGCCGAACCAGCCGCGGTCCTTTTTCGGGATCAGGCTGCCCTCCATCTGGCAGTGATCCCCGTGACGTTGGGTTCGGTACGCGCCTACCGAACCGCGACCGCCAGGGCGCGGGTGCCAGGAGGCGCGACGTCTTCGTGCCCTCGCACGCGTAGCGCCACAGGCAGCGCGACGCGTGCAGGGGCCTGGCGGCGTAGGCGCCCTCTGGCACCCGCTCCCTGGCGGTCGCGGTTCGGTATGTACTGATCCCGAACGCATACCGCTCTAGAAAGGAATCAGTGGCCCGTCCCCAGATCCCCTCCATCCCCGAGCGCCTCCAGGCGCACCCCAAGTACACCGGCCGCGGCGTGTGCATGGCGTTCGTCGACTCCGGCTTCTACCCGCACCCGGACCTGACCCGCCCCCGCCGGCGCATCAAGGCGTACGCCGACGCCGCGCGCGACGAGCCGGTGCGGCACGAGTTCTTCACCCCCCAGCCGTGGACGTGGCACGGCACGATGACGGCCTGCTGCGCGGCGGGCAACGGCTGGGTCTCCGGTGGCCGCTACCGCGGGCTCGCGAGCGACGCCGAGGTGGTGCTCGTGAAGGCGAGCGTCGACGACGGCAAGATCCGCGGCAAGCACGTCGCGCACGCCCTCCGGTTCCCGCTCCGCTACCCCCACCTCGAGATCCGCATCCTCAACGTCTCGCTCGGCGTGCGCCGTGACGATCCGGACGTCGCCGACGTCGAGGCGGCGGTGCGCGAGGTGGTCGCTGCCGGGATCGCCGTCTTCGCGGCGGCCGGCAACGAGCCGGGCGCCGTCCCCCTCGCGCCCGGCGCCGCGTCCGAGGCGATCACCGCCGGCGGCGCCGACGACAAGAACGCGATGGACGACACGCTCTCGGGCCACACGCACTGGCCCTCGAGCCACGGCTCCCCTCGCCCCGGCGTCCACAAGCCGGACCTGCTCGCGCCGGCCATCTGGGTCCCTGCGCCGATGCTCCCCGGCACGCTCGTCGCGCGCGAGGCCGCGCCCCTCTTCCAGCTCCTGTCCGTCCTCGAGGAGGCCTCGACCGAGTACGGCTTCTCGGAGACGCGGCAGGTCGCGACGCTCGAGGAGCGGCAGAGCGTGCAGTCGCTGATCGACGCCATCGCCGCGCGCATCAACCGGGCGAAGTACATCTCGCCGGACTACCAGCACGTCGACGGCACCTCGTTCGCCTCGCCGATCATCGCCTCCGTGGCGGCGCAGATGCTCGAGGCCAACCCCAGGCTCACGCCGGCGGATCTGCGCGAGGGCCTCACGTCCACCGCCGTGCCGCTCCCCGGCGTGGAGGCCGCGAGGCAGGGGGCGGGGATGGTCCGGGCCCGGCGCGCGGTGGAGTGGGCGATCGAGCGACGGTAGGGGCTGCCTCTCCGGCACGTCCCGGCGTCCCCGACGAAATGATTGACGAGCCTCTTGCGGGTCTGCGCGCCGGGGGCCACGGAAGAGAGCGCGCTCGCACCCCCGTCGGCTCGACGGGCGAAGGGCGGGACGCAGGGGAAGTCATGTGGCGCCCTAGTCTTCGTCGTGTCCTCCTGACGTGCGGGGCCGTCGTCGCGGCGACCGCGGTCCTGAACGTGGTGTGGATGCTCTTGCCCGTCGGCCTGGGCGAGCACATCCCGTTCTCGATCTTCCTCCTGGTCGTGGGCGCGGGCGCGCTCGCCGGCGGCGTCTGGCCCGGCATGCTGGCCGTCGTCCTCGGATCCCTGTCGGCCGCCTACATCGGCGAGCCGTCCTTCGACATGGCGATGACGCGCCCGGGCGACCGGCTCCTGCTCGGGATCTTCATCCTGACCGGCCCTCTGACGGCGCTCGGGTGCGCGCTGCTCCGCCGCGCGCTGGAGGACCTCCGCCTGGCGCGGGCGGAGACGGGCAGGCTCCTCGAGAGCGAGCGCGCCGCGCGCGCCGCTGCCGAGCGCATGGCGCGCCTCAAGGACGAGTTCGTCGGGACCATCTCCCACGAGCTGCGCACGCCGCTCGCCGCCATGATGGGCTGGGCCGCCATCCTGCGGCGGCAAGAGCTCCGCCCGAGAGGCGCGATCACGCGCTCGACGTCATCCTGCGCAACGGGCGCGCGCTGGAGCAGATCATCGGCGACCTGCTCGACACGAGCCGGATGGCCGCCGGCAAGGTCCGCCTGGAGATGGAGCGGACGAGCCTGCCGACCGTCGTCGAGGGGGCCCTCGACGGGCTGCGCGGCGCCGCCCGGGCCAAGCGGATCGAGCTTCGCCTGGACCTCGAGCCCGTCGAGGTGTTCGCCGACGCCGGCCGCCTCCAGCAGGTGATCTGGAACCTGATCTCCAACGCGATCAAGTTCACGCCCGCCGGGGGGAGCGTCACCGTGGCGACCGCGCGCGACGGGGACGGCCGGAGCGTGCTCCGCGTGCGCGACACGGGCGAGGGGATCGACGCGGACCTCCTCCCCCACGTGTTCGAGCGCTTCCAGCAGGCCGACATGTCGGTGACCCGCCGCTACGGGGGCCTCGGCCTGGGCCTCTCCATCGCGCGGCATCTCGTCGAGATGCACGGCGGGACGATCCGCGCGGAGAGCGGCGGACGGGGCAAGGGAGCGGAGCTGACCGTGGTCCTGCCGGTCCCGCCGCCGGACGCTTGCACGACCGAGCACGCGTGCCCGCCGCCGAGACACGCGCTCGCCGGGGTGGCGGTCCTCGTGGTGGACGACGATTCGGACGGGCGCGATCTCGCGCGGCAGATCCTCGAGGGCCAGGGGGCGAGCGTCGCCGTCGCCGCGTCGGCGACGGAGGCGCTCGACGCGCTCCGCGTCTGCCGCCCGGGCATCCTCGTCAGCGACGTCGGCATGCCCGATCTCGACGGCTACGAGCTCGTCCGCCGCCTCCGTGCCGCGCGCGAGGCGGGCCTGGCCGCGCTGCCGGCGGTCGCGCTCACGGCGTACGCACGCCCGGAGGACCGGGCACGCGCGCTCGCCGTCGGCTTCCACGAGCACGTGCCCAAGCCCTTCGACCCGGCGACGCTCGTCTCGGCCATCAAGTCCGCCTACCGTGGCTCCGCCGCGACGGCGCGCGCGAGCTGACGCACCCCGGCGCCGCGATCTCCTCCCGGCCTGCTACCCCCTTTGCCTTGCGCATTCGCGATCACGGCGCGGACGTGTCCAAACGACACGGCAGAGTGGCCGGTCCAGCACGGCCCCTCCATCACCCATCATTCGTGCTCCATGGCACCCTGCTCGTCTGCGGGGCCAGGGCCGCGTGCTATCGTCGCAGCTCGTCGGATCCACAACGAACGGAGGGCGGTGATGTGGACGCCGGGCAGGCGCAGGACACTGTTCGCGTGCGGGCAGGCGGTCGCTGCGACGCTTCTTCTGGACGCGCTCTGGCTGACCCTGCCCGGCGAGTGGGGCTATCACATGCCCTTCTCGCTGTTCCTGTTCGTCGTCGGCGGCGTCGCGCTCTCCGGCAGCTTCTGGGCCGGGATGGTCGCCGTGGTCCTCGGATTCCTCTCGGGCCTCTACCTCGGCGCGCCGCGCTTCTCCTGGAGCCTGCGGCACCTGAGCGACTGGGTGCTCCTCTCGGTCTTCCTCGCGACCGGCCCCTTCGCGGCCTATGTCTGCGCGCGGCTCAGGCGCGCGCTGGAGGAGCGCCGCGTGGCGCTGCTCGAGATTCGAGCGCCGGGCGCAGGAAGAGGCCAGGCGGCTGAACGAGAGGCTCGCGGAACTCCTGGAGAGCGAGCGCGCCGCGCGCACGACCGCCGAGCGCGCGAACGCGCTCAAGGACGAGTTCGTGGCCACGGTCTCGCACGAGCTGCGCACCCCGCTCAACGCCATCCTCGGCTGGGCCGACCTCCTCGGGCGCCCCGGGCTCGGGCCCGACAAGCTGGCGCGCGGGCTCTCGGTCATCGCGAGGAACGCGCAGGCCCAGGCGCAGATCGTCGGCGATCTGCTCGACCTGAGCCGGATCTCCACGGGGAAGCTCCACCTGGACATGGCGCGGGAGAGCCTGCCGGCCATCGTCGAGGCGGCGATCGACGGGATGCGCGGCAACGCCGCGACCAAGCGGATCGAGATCCACACGCAGCTCGCGCCGACCGAGGCGCTGGTGGACCCGGCCCGCATCCAGCAGGTGGTCTGGAACCTGGTCTCCAACGCGATCAAGTTCACGCCCGAGGGCGGGCGCATCGACGTCTCGATCACGCACGACGAGGAGGGCCGCAGCGTGCTCCGCGTCCGCGACACGGGCGAGGGCATCGAGCCGGAGTTCCTCCCCCACGTGTTCGAGCGCTTCCGGCAGGCCGACCCGTCGCTCGCGCGCCGCCACGGCGGCCTGGGCCTCGGCCTCGCAATCTCGCAGCAGCTCGTGGAGCTGCACGGCGGCACCATCGCCGCCCACAGCGAGGGGCGAGGCCGGGGCGCGGAGTCGTCGTGACGCTGCCGGCCCCGCCCGCCGCGACGAGCGGCCCGCGGCGCAAGGGCGAGCCGGGGGAGGGGCGCCCCCTCGCGGGGATGACGATCCTGGTGGTGGACGACGAGCCGGACGCGCGCGAGGTCGCGCAGCGCGTCCTCGAAGACCAGGGGGCCAGCGTGATGGTGGCCGCGTCGGGATCGGAGGCGCTCAGCGTGGTCGGCGTGTGCACCCCCTGCGTGATCGTCAGCGACATCGGCATGCCCGGCATGGACGGCTACGAGCTGCCTGCGCCGGCTGCGGGCCGCCCGCGGCGAGCGGGCCTCGGCGGTGCCCGCGATCGCGCTCACCGCCTACGCGCGCGCGGAGGACCGCGAGCGCGCGCGCGCCGCGGGCTTCCAGGAGCACGTCGCGAAGCCGATCGCCGCCGCGGCGCTCATCGCGGCGGTGAGGGACGCCTACCAGAGCTCCCTGGCGATGGCGCGCGCGAGCTGAGCCCAGCCCTGCACCGCGTCGAGCCCTCCCTGCACCGGAGAGCCCCACCCCTGCACCGGGGGCAGCCCTCCCTGCACCAGGGAGCCCTCCCCCTGCACCGGGGACAGCCCTCCCTGCACCAGGGAGCCCTCCCCCTGCACCGGGGGCAGCCCTCCCCGCACCAGGGCACCCTCCCCCTGCACCGGGGACAGCCCTCCCTGCACCAGGGGACCCTCCCCCTGCACCGGGGGCAGCCCTCCCCGCACCAGGGGACCCTCCCCGTGCACCGGGGGCAGCCCTCCCTGCACCAGGGAACCCTCCCCCTGCACCGGGGGCAGCCCTCCCTGCACCAGGGAACCCTCCCCCTGCACCGGGGGCAGCCCTCCCTGCACCAGGGAACCCTCCCCCTGCACCGGGGGCAGCCCTCCCTGCACCAGGGAACCCTCCCCCTGCACCGGGGGCAGCCCTCCCCGCACCAGGGAACCCTCCCGAGCGAAGACCGCGCTGAGATCCGCCCCCGGAGCGCGTCGGCGCGCAGCTTCCACACCTCCCCGATCGCCTCGACGAAGATGCGCCGGCTCATCTTGGAGCGCCCGGCCCGCCGGTCCACGAAGACGATGGGGACCTCGACCACCCGCATCCCTTTGCGCAGCGCCCGGTACGTCGTCTCGATCTGGAACGAGTAGCCGTTGGACCGCAGCGTCTCCGGGTCGATGGCCTCGATGGCCCGCCGGGTGTACGCCTTGAAGCCCGTGGTCAGGTCGCGCACCCCGACCCCGAGGATGGTGCGCGCGTAGAGCGAGCCGCCCTTGGAGAGCACGTGCCGGCCGAGGCCCCAACCCTCGACGCCCCCGCCGGGGACGTTGCGCGAGCCGAGCACGACGTCGGCGCCGGCCGCGATGGCGTCGAGGAACGCCGGGACGTACGCCGGGTCGTGCGACAGGTCGGCGTCCATCTCGAAGACCACGTCGTGGCCGCGGGCGAGCGCGTGGCGGAACCCCTCCGTGTACGCCGTGCCGAGGCCGAGCTTCCCGGACCGGTGCAGGACGGAGATGCCCGCGTCGGCGGCGGCGAGCTGGTCGGCGAGCGCGCCGGTCCCGTCCGGGGAGGCGTCGTCGACCACCAGGAGATCGGCTGCCGGGGCGACCGCGCGCACCGCGGCGACGAACTCGGTCAGGTTGTCCCGCTCGTTGTAGGTCGGCGTGACGATGAGGACGCGGGGTGCCATCGGGCCCAGCGAGATCGAGGCCGCGTCAGGCTTCTCCGCTCTCGCCCGGGATCGCGACCGGCTTGATCGAGAGCACGGCGGGCACGTAGACGGCGATGGTGAGCGCGTCGTCGTGGCCGCCGGCGAGGCCGTCGACGACCCGGTGGAGGAGGTACGGGCGCATGAGCTGCTGCTTCTTCGACGGCATGAACTTGCCGAAGAGGTAGACGTAGACGTTCTTGAGATCGGGGAGGCCGCGCGGGGTCAGCGTGAAGAGGTGCATGCCGCCCTCGCACCCGGGAGATGGCCACGTTCTCCTCCGACCTTGCCGTTGCCGCGGAAGGGGAGGAGCGCCTCGTACTCCCACTTGTGGGGCGGATCCTCCTCGGGTCGCCCTTGAGGGCGAAGAGCGGATCCTCGATGACGGTGAGCTTCTGCTCGGCGGCGACCGCGGCAGCCGGGAGAACGCCTCCTCCAGGCCCGCGGCCGTGACGTGCTTGTCGAGGGGGGTGACCAGGGCGCGGGCGGTCTGCCGCCAGGTCTCCTCGGCCTCGTAGAGGCCGACGAACGCTCCCATGCCCGGGATGGTGCTGGGGGCCCCGCGGATGCGAAGCGGTTCTGAGGTGCCTCTGGGTGATCTCGTCCGCCGGCATTTCGCCGGGACGATTTAGCAGAAAGGGTGCTCCCTAAGGAAGGACCTTCCGGCCCACGCGGCGAAGGGCGAGGCAGGAGCGGCCTTGCCGGGCCCGGGGGCGCATCACTAACGTGAGGCCTTACCCCGAGCTGCCGGCCGCGAAAAGGCTCCTGGCGGCGTCGGGCTGGGAGATTGCGCCATGGCCGGCAAGAACATCCACGAGTTCACGATCGGGAACTTCGAGTCCGAGGTGCTGAAGGCCGACCTGCCCGTCCTGGTCGACTTCACCGCCACCTGGTGCGGGCCCTGCAAGGCGCTCGCGCCCATCGTGGAGAAGCTCGCGGACGAGTTCGAGGGCAAGCTCAAGGTCGGCAAGCTCGACATCGACGAGGCCCGCGAGGTCGCGGCGAAGTACGGCGTCCGCAGCGTCCCGACCGTCATGGTCTTCCGGGGCGGGAGAAGACGCCGGCCAGCACATCGGGCTGTCCACCCGGGACAAGCTCGTCAAGCTGCTCGGCTTTCGTGACCGCTCCTGAGAGGACGAAACCTCTGATACGCTCCACGAGGTGGTGTCGGGTCTAGAGCTGCGCGACGCCCTCCTGGGCACCGTGATTCAAGGGCCCGGGCGGGTCCGGCTACCACATCCGCGAGCTGCATCGGCGAGGGCGGGCAGGGCTGGGTCTTCAAGGCCAACTGCGGCGACCCCAACGGGTTCTGGGTGGTCGTCAAGGTCCTCCGCCCGGAGTCGATCCAGACCGAGGCGCTCCAGCGCTTCGAGCCGAGGCGGACGTGCTCCGCCGCCTCGCCTCGGTCGCCTCGCCCAACCCCAACATCGTCCGCTTCTACGACTACGGCCCTTCCGTCGCCTCAATTGCCGCGGCGGCGAGGTCGAGCTGCCCTTCATCGCGCTCGAGCACGTCGACGGGCAGACGCTCGCCAACGTCATCCGCGCCCACGGCGGCTTCGGCCTCCCCATCGCCCGCGTGCGCGGCTGATGCGCCAGGTGGCCCGCGCCCTCCACGCCGTCCACGAGCAGCGCATCGTCCACCGCGACCTGAAGCCGTCGAACATCCTGCTCGCGCAGGTGGACGGGCAGGAGGTGGCCAAGGTCACCGACTTCGGCCTGGTGAAGCTGCCCGGACCTCGGCGGGCCAACCGACCATCTCCATCGCCGGCGCCAGCCTCGGGTACGCGCCCCCCGAGCAGTACGAGGCCGGCAACCGTCGGGTGGGCGCGCAGACCGACGTGTTCTCGTTCGCGTCCGTGCTCTACGAGGTGCTCTGCGGCACCGAGGCGTTCCCGCTCCGCAAGGGCGACACCGTGATCCGGGTGGTGGCGCGCATGATCACCGGCGAGCGGCCGAGCCTGGCGCGCGTGCACGCCACCGTCCCGCGCGAGCTGCGCGACCGCGCCGACCTCACCGCCGCCATCGACCGCGAGATCGCCCGCGCGCTCAGCGCCGACCCGGCCTCCGCCACGGGTCGATCCGCGAGCTCTGGGAGCGCGTCGAGCCGCTGCTCGACGAGGCGGCCAACCGCCCCCCCGGGCGCGGGACCGGACGAGTCGGGCGCCTTCCCCATCCCGCCCGATCGCGCCGCGCATCGTGGTCGCCGAGCCCATGCCCGAGTGGCGCATCGCGGGCCGCGCGCTCACGGGCGAGCGGCTGCGCGCGGCGGTGATCGCCGCCGACGGCCACTCCATCATGGCCGTGGGCGTGCACGGGCTCTACCACTTCGCCCGCGGGGTGTGGTCCGCGATGCAGCTCCCCCGCGGCGTCGACGCGCGCCATCGTGCGCGGCGCCTCGCGCACCTCGCGCGGCGATCTCCTCCTCTACGGCGAGGGCGGCTTCGCCATGACGGTCTCCCGCTCCGGCGTCGCCGAGCGCGTGCCCGTCGGCGACGCGGACATCGTATTCCTCGACGGCCACGCGAGCGAGGAGGGCACGATCTTCGTCGGGGGAGCGGCTCTCCAGGCCGGCGGGCGTGCTCGTCGAATCCCGCCCGCGGCGGCCCGCCGACATCCGCACCATCGAGGGCACCGCGCGGCTGCACGGCGTGGCGCGCCTCGCCGGCGGGGGGCTCGTCGTGTGCGGCACGCAGGGGGCGCTGCTCGAGGTGAGCGGGGGCGAGGCGCGCCCCATCGCCTGGGGGCGCACCGGCCACCTCTACGCGGTCGCCGCCGCACCCGACGGCGGGGCCTTCGCCGTCGGCAGCGGCGGCCACGCCCTGCGCATCTCCCCGCCGGCCGCGCTGCCCGGCCTCTCGGCGCCGCCCACGGCGACGCTCGAGGCGGTGCAGACCACGCGCGATCTCACCGGCGTGGTGGTCGACGCCGAGGACGTGGCCTGGGCCGTCGGCGGCCAGGCCCGGCTGCTCCAGCGGCGTCAGAGCGTGTGGACGCGCATCCCGCTCGACCGCGCCGCCGAGGGCCGGCTGGTGGCGCTGTGTCCCCGGCGAGACGGGATCACGGTGCTCGTGGAGAACGGGATGGTGCTGGAGGGGCCTGGCGCGCGACCGGCCGTGGCGGCGGCCGTCTCCAGCCGCGGCGATCGCAGCAGCCGGACTGAGCCGCCCACCTGGCATGGAAGGCGTATGCCGGGCTGGAGAGGCCCCGGGTGTCACGACAATGGCCGCCCTCTGGACGTCCACGCCATACGGTCGTGATCTCCGACGTCCACCTGAGCCAGGCGCACCCCGAGGACCCCTCGGACCCGACGTGGATGCGCTACCGGCTCCGCGCGTACCACCCGGACGATGACCTCGCCTCCCTGGTCGACCACCTGCTCGCGACGCGCCCGGGCGATGCGATCGAGATCGTGTGGAACGGTGACGTCTTCGACTTCGACGCGCCCTGGGTCAAGTGCGGGGACGAGCTCGTTCGAGGAGTTCCCGCTCGACGAGGCCGGCTGCGCCGCGCACCTCCGCCGGATCCTCGACCGACCACCCCGTCTGGGTCGCCGCCGCCGCGCGGCCTCGTCGCCGCCGGCCACCGCCTCCTCGTGATCTCGGGCAACCACGACGTCGAGCTCTACTGGCCCGCGGTGCGCGGGCCCTGCGCGAGGAGATCGGCCACGCCGCGACGCGCGCGGGCCTCCACGTCGACGCCCACGATCTCGAGGAGCGCGTCCGCTTCCGCGCCTGGTTCCACGTCACGGAGGACGGCATCTACCTCGAGCACGGGTGCCAGTACGACCTCTTCAGCAGCGTGCGCTGGCCGATGCTCCCCCTCACGCGCCGGAGGGAGCGCGATCCACCCGCAGCTCGGCAAGCTCGCCTTCAAGCGGACCGGCGCGCGGATGGGCTACTTCAACCCCTACGACGAGGAGACGTTCTACCTCGGCTTCCTCGGGTACGTGGGGCACTGGCTCCGCTGCTACGCCCTCACGCGCCGCGACATCGTGCGCACCTGGTTCCGCGGCAGCGTCCGCACGGCCGCCGAGATTCTGGCGCCACCGCCACCGCGAGGACTGGAGCGTCGAGAACCGCGCCCTGGCGAGCGCCGAGACGGGCGCGAGCGACGCGGCAATCGACCGCACGGTCGCGCTCGCCACGCCCCCCGCGGAGGCGACCATGATCCCGATCCTGCGCGAGCTGTGGCTCGACCGCTTCGCGATGCTCCTCGCGGCGATCGCCTCCGCCGCGCTCGCGCTCGGCGCCTTCGGCGCGCGCCCGGCCCTCGCGATGCTGGCCGCCGCAGGCGCCCTCGTCGCCGTCTACGAGCGCGCCACGCCCAAGCCGGACCTCCGCAGCTACGACCGCGCGCCAGGGGCCGTGCGGCAGATCTTCGCCATCCACGGCGTGCGCGCCGTGTGCCTCGGCCATACGCACCGCCCGAGCGGCGTCTGGGAGGGCCACGGCGAGCGCGCGCCGCGCTTCCTCGGCAACAGCGGGGCGTGGTGCCCGGCGTTCCGGGATCCGCTCTGCACCGAGCCCGTGCTCCCGCGGCGGCCGCTGCTGCTGCTCACGAGCGAGGGGAGGAGCTGCGGGGGTGGGCTGATGTGGTGGGACGGCAAGGACCTCGCCCCGGACGAGGGTGCGACCCGGCACTGAGAGGGCATCCACGCCTCGCCTCCCACCCGTCAACCCCCTCTCGTCGCCAATCCTCCCCACTCCTCCCCACCGTAGGCCCGCTCACTGCCGCGATCCCCCGTCCTTTCGCGTCATTGGGCCAAGCTTCCCGGCACCTGAGTGTTGGGTACGTGCCCCCTCCAACCTGTGGAAAAAGGCCAAACTGTTGACTCCTTCGACCCCTCTCCGTAGCGTGGCGGGGCTCCGTGGGAAGAAGTGGCAAATTGGGCCAAGGCGGTCTCCGCCTCCGGCCCTGCCCCCGCCGGCCCTCCGGCGTCTCCCCCTCCCACCGAGCCCCACCCGGCCCCCCGCCGGGCCGGCCTGGAGTCGATGGGCATGATGTTCCGCGGTCAGTTCGAGCACGCGATCGACGCGAAGGGGCGCACCAGCTTCCCTTCGCGGTTCCGTGACGTCCTGGCCTCGAGCGACGACCTCCGGCTCATCCTGACCCGCGCGCTCTTCGACCGCTGCCTCCACCTCTACCCGCTCCGCGCCTGGGAAGAGCTGGAGGCCAAGATCGCCGACATGCCGCAGTTCGATCCGAACGTGGTCGCCTTCCGCCGGATGTACCTCTCCGCCGCGGTCGAGTGCGAGCTCGACAAGCAAGGGCGCATCCTCGTGCCCCCGTCGCTCCGCGAGCACGCCGAGCTGGCGAAGGACGTGGTCTGGGCGGGCATGGGCCGCACGGCCGAGCTCTGGTCCAAGGAGCGCTGGCAGGCGGCTTACACGTTGAACGAGACGGAGGTCGCGAGCTTCAAGACCGCGATGGAGCAGCTCCGCCTATGAACGTCGAGAACATCGTGCCCATGCGCCTGCCTCCTCCCTCTCCGCGTCCGAGCCGGGCTCCCCACGTCACGGTCCTGCGCGACGAGGTCGTCCACGCGCTCGCGCCGCGCGACGGGGGCGTGTACGTCGACGCCACGCTCGGCGGCGGCGGTCACGCGGAGGCGATCCTCGAGATCGAGGGCACGCGCGTCATCGGGGTGGACCGGGACGCCGGGGCGCTCGCGCTGGCGAGCGCGCGGCTCGAGCGGTTCGGGGACCGGCTGCGCCTGCTCCACGGGTGCTTCGGCGACCTCGAGGAGATCCTCGCTTCGGCCCACGTGTCGGCGGTGGACGGGATGGTGGCGGACGTCGGGATCAGCTCGGTCCAGCTCGACGACCCGGCGCGAGGGCTGAGCTTCCGGGCCGAGGGGCCGCTCGACATGCGCATGGACCGCAGCAAGGGGGAGACGGCGCTCGACCTCATCGACCGGCTCGACGACGACGCGCTGGCCGACGTCATCTACCGCTACGGCGAGGAGCGTCGCTCCCGGCGGGTCGCGCGCTGCATCAAGCAGGCGCGCGACGCGGGCGACCTCGCGACGACGCTGGACCTCCGGCGCGCGGTGGTGCGCGCGGTCGGGCCCGCGCGGCACGGCGGCGTCGACCCGGCGACCCGCACGTTCCAGGCGCTCCGCATCGCGGTGAACGGCGAGCTCGACGAGCTCTCGCGGCTGCTCGACGCGGCGCCCCGCGTCGTGGCGCCCGGCGGGGTGCTGGCGGTGATCTGCGTTCCACTCGCTCGAGGATCGGCTGGTCAAGCGCGCGCTCCGCGATCGGGCGACGTGGCAGCCGCTGACGAAGAAGCCGGTCGTGCCCGGCGACGAGGAGACGGCCGAGAACCCGCGGTCGCGCAGCGCCAAGCTGCGCGCCGCCCGGCGGCTCGGGCCCGGCGAGGTCGAGGGCGAGCCGGGGCCCAGCTCCCGCGAGAGCTGGGAGCCCGAGCCGGAGGCCGAGGCGTGAAGCAGCGGCCCTTCCTCGCGCTGTGGACGATGGCGGTCGTGGCGACGGTCGCCGCGTTCGTGGTGGACCTGGCGCTGCGCGGGCGCACGGTCGACCTCGGCTACAAGCTGGGGAAGGCGCGGAGCGAGCAGGCGCGGCTGCGCGAGGTGAAGCGCGTGCTCTCGCTCGAGGCGGCGAGCTACGAGACGCCGGGGCGCGTGGAGTACGTGGCGCGCACGCTGCTCGGGATGTCGCCGCCGCCGCCCGAGCGCGTGATCGCCCTCCGTGGCTACGCGCCGCGGGCCCCGGACGACGACCGGCCGGACCGGCCCGACGACGCGGCGGGCGCCCTCGACGGAGGCGCCGGCACGGCCCAGGCTGGCGCGGCCGCAGACGGAGGCGCGCCGTGAAGAACCTGGACCCCGCCCGCGCACGCTGGATCCGCCTCCGCATGGGCGTCCTCTGCGGCTTCATGGGCCTCGGGCCTCGGCGCCATCGTCTCCGGCGCATACCGCGTGCAGGTGGAGGACGGCGATCAGTGGCTCGAGCTGGCGGAGCGCCAGCGGCAGCGCCGGCTCCACATCCAGCCCAAGCGCGGCACGCTCTACGACCGCAACGGCGCGCCCCTCGCGGAGAGCGTCGAGGTGCCCAGCGTCTCGCTCGACGCGGTCGAGATGCTCCGCGGCATCGACCCCAAGTTCGTGCCCATGAAGGCGCAGCAGTACGCCGAGCGCATCGCCGCGGCGCTCGACCTGCCGGTGGAAGAGGTGGCCGAGAAGATCAAGCGCCGCCGCCGCTTCGCCTGGCTGAAGCGGCGCATCTCGGAGGACGAGCTCCAGAAGGTGAAGGCGCCTCGGCGACAAGACCAGCGCTACCCGATCGCGGGCCTCCAGATCGAGGGCGAGGGGCACCGCTTCTACCCGAACCGCGAGCTGGCGGGGCCGCTGCTCGGCTTCGTCTCGCCCGACGGCGACGGGCGCGAGGGCCTCGAGCTGCTCGCTGGAGCACGAGCTCAAGGGGCACGCGTCGGAGGTGCACGGCCTGCGCGACCGCAACGGCAGGCTGCTCTTCTCCGAGGGGCTCGAGGACGAGCAGGCGCTCGCCGGGCACAACGTCTACCTGACGATCGACAAGGGCATCCAGTTCACCGCCGAGCGCGAGCTGAACGCCGCGATGAAGACCTACGAGGCCGTCGGCGGCTCCGTCGTCGTCGTCGACCCGCAGAGCGGCGAGATCCTCGCGCTCGCCAGCGCGCCCGGGTACAACCCGAACGACTACTCCGAGGCCGACCCGGACACGCGGCGGAACCGGGCGATCGTCGACCGCTTCGAGCCCGGGAGCGTGATGAAGGTCTTCGCCGTCGCGACGGCGCTCGCGCAGAAGAGCGTCTCGCCCACCGCCTCGATCTACTGCGAGGAGGGGACGATGGCGATCGACAACGTGGTGATCCACGACACCCACGTGTCGAAGTGGCTCACGATCACCCAGAATCCTGGGCATCTCGTCGAACATCGGCGCCGCCAAGATCGCGCTCGGGCTCGGCGAGTCCCGGCTCTACGAGGGGTACCGGCGCTTCGGCTTCGGCGACACGACGGGCATCCCCTTCCCCGGCGAGTCGATGGGCGTGCTCCGCCCGCACGGGCACCCCTGGGTGCAGGTGGAGACGGCGACGGCGGCGTACGGGCAGGGCATCAGCGTGACCGCGCTCCAGCTCGCCATGGGCATGGCCGCGATCGCCAACCACGGGCGTCTGCTCGAGCCGGTGCTCGTCAAGCGCGTGACGCGACGGCACGGGCGTGACGCTCTCGGACAGCGCGCCCCACGTGCGCCGCGACGCGGTCCCGCCCTACGTGGCGGAGATGATGGGCGAGATGCTCGTCTCCGTGACGGAGGGCGAGGGCACCGGCGTCGAGGGCGCGATCCCCGGCTTCAAGGTGGCCGGCAAGACGGGCACGGCGCAGAAGATCGACCCGGCGACGCACAAGTACAGCGACACGCACTACGTGGCATCGTTCACCGGCTTCGTCCCGGCCGAGAAGCCGAGGGTGGTCATCGCCGTGGTGCTCGACGACCCGATGGGCGGCACCCACGCCGGCGGCTCGGTCGCCGCGCCGGTCTTCCGCCGGGTCGGCGAGATGGCGCTCCGCTACCTGGGCGTCACCCCGCGCGGGAGCGTGCCCATGAAGCTGTCGGAGATCGCCAAGGACGGCGACGTCGCGGCGAACGCGTACCAGGTCATCGTCAAGGGCGCGCCCGAGCCGAGCAGCGGCGCCGTGACCCCCTCCGCGCCGATGAAGTCGGGCGAGGCGCGCGTGCCCGACTTCTCCGGCATGCCGGAGCGCGAGGCGGTGAAAACGCTGATCGGGCTCGGCCTCCAGCCCACGATCGAGGGGACGGGCCGGCTCTCGCGCCAGGAGCCGCCCGCCGGAACGGTGCTGCCCAAGGGATCCACGGTCAAGCTCGTCTTCGAGCCGTCCACGTGAGCGCCGAGCATGGACCACCCCAAGGCGAGCCCACCTCCCGACGCGCGCACGATGACGCTGGGCGAGCTCGTCGGCGCGACGCCGGGTGCGTCGCTCGTGGACGAGGCCGCGGCCTCCGTGCGCGTCGCGGGCGTGCACCAGGACTCGCGCCGCGTGGAGCAGGGCGATCTCTTCGTGGCCCGCGCGGGCGCGCGCACGGACGGCGCGCGCTTCATCGCGGACGCGGCGGCGCGCGGGGCGGCGGCCGTGATGGTGGCGCGCGGCAGCGACACGGACACCCACGGGCTGCCGCGCGTGGTGGCCGACGACGTCCCGCGCGCGCTGGCCTTCGCCGCCGACGCTGCCTACGGGCACCCCACCCGCGCGCTCCGCGTCGTGGGGATCACCGGCACCAACGGCAAGACGACGACGGCGCACCTCGTCCAGGCCGCGATCGACGGCGCCGGCGGCCACGCCGGCATCGTGGGGACGCTCGGCTACCGCTTTCGAGACCTGGATCTGCCGCCCACGCACACGAGCCCGGAGGCCGACGAGCTCGCGCGCATCGCCGCTGCCATGCGCGCGCGCGGCGCCTCGCACATGGTGATGGAGGTCTCGAGCATCGCGATCGCCGCGAAGCGCGTCGAGGCCGTCCGTTTCGCCGTCGCCGCCTTCACCAACCTGACGCAGGACCACCTCGACTACCACGGGACCATGGAGGCGTACGCGGACGCGAAGGCGCGCCTCTTCTTCGATCTCTCGCCCGGCGCGAGCCGCGATCAACGTCGACGACCCGTTCGGGCGCGTGCTCGCCGCGCGGCTCGCGGGGGGCGACGCGCCGCGGCTCGCGCGCTTCTCGGCGAAGGTCGGGCGCCGCCCCGGCGTCCGCCGAGATCGCCCCCACGCGCGCTCTCCCTCTCGCCCGGCCGGCGTCGATCTCGAGGCGCGCACGCCGGCGGGTGAGGTGGGCATCCGCTCTCCGCTCTTCGGCGCGCACAACGTGGAGAACCTGCTCACCGCGCTCTCCGTCGCCTTCCTCCTCGGCGTCGACGTGCGTGACGCCGCGCAGGCGCTCTCGCGGCCCGTCGCCGTCCCCGGCCGGCTCGAGCGCTGCGACGCGCCGGGGGACGACGTCGTGGTGCTGGTCGACTATGCACACACGCCGGACGCGCTCGGCGCGCGTGCTCGCGAGCGTTCGGGGGCTCGCGCCGGAGGGGGCCCGTGTGCGGTGCGTGTTCGGCTGCGGCGGCGATCGCGATCCCGAGAAGCGGCCGCTGATGGGCGAGGCCGCGGGGAGGCTCGCCGACGTCGCCATCGTCACCAACGACAACCCGCGCAGCGAGGATCCCCGCGCCATCGCCGACGCGATCCTCCCGGGGCTCTCCGGCGGCCGCGCCGAGGTCATCGTCGAGCTCGACCGGCGCCGGGCCATCGAGCGCGCCGTCCTCGAGGCCACCCCCGGCGACCTGGTGCTCGTGGCGGGGAAGGGGCACGAGCCCTACCAGATCGTCGGCGGGGTCACGTCCCCGTTCGACGATCGCGACGAGGCGAGGAGGGCGCTCGTCCTGCGCCGCCAGCGGCGCGGGGCGGCAGGAGGCGCGTCCTGATGGCGACGCCCATCCCGCGGAATCGCGCGTCGTTCACCGTCGCCGAGATCCTGGCCGCGACCGGGGGTCGAGCTCGTCGCCCGGGGAGCCGAGTCCGTGGGCTCCGTCTCCACGGATACCCGCGCCATCGACCCGGGCGCGTGCTTCGTCGCCCTGCGCGGTGAGGTGCACGACGGGCACGCGCACCTGGCTGCGGCCAGGGAGAGGGGCGCCGCGCTCGCGATCGTTGAGCGGGAGGTCGAGGGGCCGAGCGGCCTCGCGATCGTCCGCGTGGAGGACACGCTCGTCGCCCTCGGCGATCTGGCGCGCGCGCACCGCCGCCGCTGGTGCCCGCGCGACGAGCAACGACACCTGATCGCGATCACGGGCTCGGCCGGGAAGACGACCACGCGCATCGCCGTTACGGCCGTCGTGACGGCGTCGGTGGGCGATCCGGAGGCGGTGCACGCCTCCCAGGGAAATCTGAACAATCGTGTGGGCTTGCCCATGGTCCTGCTCGGGCTCGGTCCGAAGCACGTCGTGGCCGTCGTCGAGATGGGGATGAACAGGCCCGGCGAGATCGCGGAGCTGCTGTCGCATCGCCGAGCCCGACATCGGGATCGTGACCCTGATCGCGGCGGCGCACACCGAGGGCATGGGCTCGATCGAGGCGGTCGCCGAGGAGAAGGGAGCGCTCTTCCGCGCCCTCCCCGCGCACGGCGTCGCCATCGGCAACGCGGACGATCCGCTCGTGCGCGCCCAGATGGATCGCTCGCCCGCGCGGCGGCGCCTCCGGTATGGCCGCGCCGCCGACGCGGACGTGCGCATCGTCCGGCGCGAGCCCGTCGGGATGCACGCGTCGCGCGTGGAGCTGCAGGGCGTCGAGCTCACGACGCCGCTGCTCGGGGAAGCCGGCGCGCTCGCGTGCGCCGCGGCGCTCACGGTCGATCATCGCCCTGGGTGGGGCGGGACACCAGCACGCGCTGGAGCACGTCGAGGCCGGCGCGGGCGCGGGGCGCCTCGTGCCGCGGGTGCTCTCCGGCGACGTGGCGGTCATCGACGACACCTACAACGCCAACCCGGCGTCCATGTGCGCCTCGATCCGCGCGGCGGCCGAGATCGCCCGGGCCACCGGGAGGCGCCTGCTCCTCGTGCTCGGCGAGATGCGCGAGCTCGGGGCGCTCTCCGCCAGCGGACACGACGAGGTCGGGCAGGCCGCGGGCGCGAGCGGCGCGGCGGAGATCTTCGTGGTGGGCGTCGGCGACGCGACGCGCATCGCCGCGCGCGCGGTCGAGGGGGGCGTCCGGGCCGCCCACGCCGAGCGCGTCGAGGACGTCGCCGCGCTGGTGAGGCTCGCCGTGCGGCCAGGGGATCTGGTGCTCGTGAAGGGATCGCGGAGCGTGGGCGCAGAGCGGGTCGTCGCGGAGCTCGCGAAGGGCGAAGGCGCGGGCCGAGGGGGCGACTCGTGATCTACGAGCTCTTCTATCCGTTGAAGTTCCACTACTCGTGGCTCTCCGGCCTCAACGTCCTCCGGTACATCCCGTTCCGGACCATCATGGCCACCATCACGGCCATGCTGCTGACGTTCGTGCTGGCGCCGTGGTTCATCCGGGAGCTGCGGAGGAAGCAGATCGGCCAGGTGGTGCGCAGCACCGGGCCGGAGACGCACAAGGTCAAGGCGGGCACGCCGACGATGGGGGGCGCCCTCATCCTGCTCTCGCTGCTCCTGCCCACCGTGCTCTGGGCGGACCTGAAGAACCCCTTCGTCCTCGCCACCACGGCGGTGACCGCGGGCTACGGCGTCATCGGATACCTCGACGACTACCTCAAGATCCGCTGGAGGAGCTCGGGCGGCCTCGCCGGCCGCTACAAGCTCATCGGCCAGGTGCTCATCGGGGGCTCGGCGATCGCGTACATCTTCCTCGCCGAGAGCAGGCTCCCGGCCGACTGGCTGGCGATCAAGACGCACCTCTCGATCCCCTTCGCCGCCTTCTCCAAGCACTCGTTCACGCTGCCGCTCTGGCTCTACATGCCCTTCGCCCTGTTCGTGGTGGTCGCCACCTCGAACGCCGTCAACCTCACCGACGGCCTCGATGGGCTCGCGATCGGCCCCGTGATGATCAACGCGGGCGCCTACCTCATCTGGGCGTACGTCGCCGGCGCGTCGATCGCCAACTTCTCCCTCGCGACGTACCTCGACATCCCCAAGATCGCCTCCGTCGGCGAGCTCTCGGTCTACTGCGGCTCCGTCATCGGCGCGGGCATCGGCTTCCTATGGTACAACACGTACCCGGCGCAGGTCTTCATGGGGGACGTCGGCTCGCTGGCGCTCGGCGGCGGGCTCGGCATGCTCGCCGTCTGTACCAAGAACGAGCTCCTCAGCGTGGTGCTGGGCGGCATCTTCTTCATCGAGACCGTGAGCGTGATCACGCAGGTGACCTCGTTCAAGCTCACGGGCAAGCGCGTCTTCCTGATGGCGCCGATCCACCACCACTACGAGAAGAAGGGCTGGGCCGAGCCCAAGATCATCGTCCGCTTCTGGATCATCTCCGTCCTGCTCGCGCTGGTCTCCCTGGCCTCGCTCAAGGTGCGCTGATGGACGTCGCCGGCAAGACCGCCGTGGTCGTGGGGCTGGGGCGCAGCGGGGTCGCCGCCGCGAGGCTGCTCCTCGCGCGCGGCGCGAAGGTCGTCGGCACGGACGCGGCGCCGAGGGAGCGCGCCTCGGCGGCGGCGCTCTCACTGGAGCACGGTGGCGCCACCCTGGCGCTCGGCGGGCACCCCGACGCGATCTTCACCGGCGCCGACCTCGTCGTGGTGTCGCCCGGCGTCCCGTCGTTCGCCGCGCTCGAGGCGTTCGAGGCGAGCGGGCGCGAGGTGATCGGCGAGCTCGAGCTCGCGTCGCGCTTCATCGACGGGCCCGTCGTCCTCGTCGGCGGCACCAACGGCAAGAGCACCACCACGGCGATCGTCGGCGCGATGCTCGAAGCGGCGGGGCGGCGCACGTTCGTGGGCGGGAACTTCGGGGTTCCCCCGGCGGAGGTGATCGGGCAGCGCTTCGATGTGTGGGTGCTCGAGATCTCGAGCTTCCAGGCGGAGCGCGTCCCGACGCTGCGCGCGCGCGCGCACGCGCTCCTCAACGTCACCGACGATCACCTCGATCGCTACCTCGGCTTCGACGCCTACGCGGACGCGAAGGGCAACCCATTCGTCCGCATGACGCCCGAGGACGTCGCGGTGATCCCGCGGGGCGACGCGATCTGCGCGAAGCAGGCGGCCCGCGGCCACGCGCGCGTCGTGACGTTCGGCACCTCCCCAGGCGACCCCGAGGCCGACGTGGTGTACGACGGCGACGCGCTGGTCCACCGCCCGCTCGGCTGCTCCTTCCCCAGGAAGATCCTGCGCATCTCGGGCGCGCACAACATGCAGAACGCGTGCGCCGCGATCGCGATGGCCGCCGATCTGGGCGTGCCGATGGGCGCGATCGAGCGGGCGCTCGCCACGTTCGAGGGCCTCGGCCACCGGACGGCGCTCGTCGCCGAGATCGGCGGCGTGGCGTACTACGACGACTCCAAGGGCACGAACGTCGGGGCCTCCGTCGCCGCGCTGCGCGGGCTCGCCGAGGCGCGGGCCGTGCTCATCGCCGGCGGGCGCGACAAGCTGGGGGCTTACGAGCCCCTCGTCGAGGCGCTGCGCGAGAGGGGGCGGGCGCTCGTGCTGATCGGCGAGGCCGCCGACCGCATCGAGGCCGCCGCCCGCGGCGTCCTGCCCATCGCCCGCGCCTCCTCGATGGAGGAGGCGGTCCGAAGTGCCCGAGAACTTGCCCTTCCGGGCGATGCCGTGCTCCTCAGTCCTGCGTGCTCGAGCTTCGACATGTTCCGTGACTACAAAGATCGCGGGGACGTGTTCGTCCGGGCCGTGCGCGCAGAGGAGGAGAGGTCGTGAAGTGGTTCGGCAAGCGGCGTGACGAGCGTGACGCGGGCGAGCCCCTGCCCGCGCCGAGGAACCAGAAGAGGTCGACGTCCGCGCCCGGCGTGCAGCCAGCGGCCCCCGCGGCGCCGGCGGCAGCGCCTTCGGCGTCGCTCCTCAGGTCGAGCCCCTCGGGGCCGGTGGACTCGGTCCTCGCCGGGCTGGTCATCGCGCTCGTCGGGTTCGGCGTGGTCATGGTCTACAGCGCCAGCGCCATCGAGGCGACCGTGCGCCACCACGACGCGCAGTTCTTCCTCAAGCGGCAGGCGGCGTACGCCGTGGCGGCGATCGTGGGCATGTGGCTCGTGAGCCGCGTCGACTACCGCAAGATCAAGCCGCTCACGTACCCCATCCTCTTCGCCGTGACCACGATGCTCGTGCTCGTCGTCGTGGGCTTCGGACACAGGGCCGGCAACGCCTTCCGGTGGATCGCGATCGGGCCCATCCACATCCAGCCCGCCGAGACGGCCAAGCTCGGGATCGTCCTCTGGCTCGCGTACTCGCTCTCGAAGAAGGCGGAGCGCATCAAGAGCTTCTCGGTCGGGTTCCTCCCGCACCTCATCGTGGTCGGCGTCCTCGCGCTGCTCTGCCTCAAGCAGCCGGACTTCGGGAGCGCGGTGGTGCTCACCTTCCTCACGTTCACCCTGCTCTTCGTGGCCGGGGCGCGCGTGCCGTACATCGCCTCCCTCACCATGTTCCTGTCCATCGGCGCGGTCGTGCTGGTGCGCTTCAGCGACTACCGCTTCCGGCGCTACCTCGCCTGGCTCGACATGGAGAACAACCGGAACGACCTCGCGTACCAGCCGTTCCAGTCGGTGATGAGCTTCGGGTCGGGGGGGCTCTCCGGCCTCGGCCTCGGGCACGGGCTCCAGGTGCTCTACCTGCCCGAGGCGCACACCGATTTCATCTCCGCGATCATCGGCGAGGAGCTCGGGTTCATCGGCATCCTCGCCCTGTGCGCCGCGTACCTCGTGATCGTGTCGCGGGGCGTGAAGATCGCGCTCGAGGCCGCCGACGACTACGGCAGCTTCATGGCCTTCGGCATCTCCACGATGTTCGGGGTGCAGGCGCTCACCAACCTCGCGGTGGCGATGGCCATCTTCCCCACCAAGGGGCTGACGCTACCTTTCCTCAGCTACGGCGGCTCGTCGCTCCTCGTCAACGCGGCGGCCGCGGGCATCCTCCTCAGCATCAGCCGTCCACGCAAGGCGGCGCCGGATCCTGCAGCTCGCCGCGCGCGGGGAGCCGTCCGTCCTGCCGAGCGCGTCGGCGATCGTCGCCACGGCCGCGCGGGAGGGCGTGGCCAGCCCGGCAGGGGGTGGCGCATGGTGACCGTGCTCATCGCCGGGGGCGGCACGGGCGGGCACGTCTTCCCGATGCTCGCGGTGGGCGACGCGCTGCGCGCGGCCGAGGCTCGGACGCGTGTCGTCTACGTGGGCACGCCCCGGGGCATCGAGGGGCGTGCGATCGGCGAGCGCGCGGGCGAGGAGCTGTTCCTGCTCGACGTCGCGCCCCTCCGCGGGGACGGCGTGAGGGGCTTCGTCCGCGGCGTGGCGCGCGCCGCGGGATCGCTCCCGGAGGCGCGCGCGCTGGTGAAGCGCCTCCGCCCCGACGTGGCCCTGTCGGTCGGCGGCTACGCAGGCGGCCCCGTCGCGCTCGCCGCGCGGATGGAGGGCGCCGCCGTCGCGCTCCTGGAGCCGAACAGCGTCCTCGGCCTCTCCAACCGCCTGCTCACGCCCTTCGCCGAGCGAGCGTACGTCGCCTTCCCGGAGGCCGAGCGCTACCTCCGCCCGAGCACCGTGCGCCGCCTCGGGGTGCCGCTCAGGCGCGCGTTCGCGCCCTCCGACTACACGCCCGGGGAGGGGCCGATCACGCTCCTCGTCATCGGCGGCAGCCAGGGCGCCAAACAGTTCAACGAGGTCCTGCCTCGCGCCGTCTCCATCGCGGTCTCCTCCGGCGCCGACGTGCGCGTGACACACCAGACGGGCCGTGACCGCGAGGAGGCCGTGCGCGCGTCGTACGCATCCCACGGGCTCTCGGAGCGCGCGTGCATCGTGCCATTCATCGACGACATGGCCGCGGCCCTCGCGGGCGCCGACGTCATCGTGTCGCGCGCCGGCGCCGGGGCGCTCGCAGAGATCTGCGCGGTGGGGCGGGCGTCGATCCTCATCCCGTTCCCGTTCGCCGCCGACCAGCACCAGCATCGCAACGCGCGCTCCCTGGAGCGCGCCGGCGCCGCGGTCGCCGTCGCGTCGTCGGACGTCTCCACCGAGCGCCTCTCCGCGGAGATCGTCGCCCTCGCGCGCGAGCCCGCGCGGCGCGCGCGCATGGCGAAGGTGGCGCAGGGCCTCGGCCGCCCCGACGCGGCGGCGAGGGTGGCGCGCGATCTGCTCGATCTCGCAGAGGGCCGCGCCGCGCGCGCCCGGGAGGCATGCTGAATGTTCCGCGGTCGCGTCCGGCACGTGCACTTCGTCGGGATCGGCGGCGTGGGGATGAGCGGCCTCGCCGAGATCCTGCGCTCGCTCGAGTTCGAGGTCTCCGGGTCGGACATGAAGGAGTCGAGCACCACGCGGCGCCTCGCGACGCTCGGCGTGCGCGTCGACATCGGGCACCGCCACGAGAACATCTCGGGCGTCAACGTCGTCGTCTACTCCAGCGCCATCCGGCCCGAAAACCCGGAGCTGACCGAGGCGCGCGCGCTCGGCATCCCGGTGATCACCCGCGCGGAGATGCTCGCGGAGCTGATGCGGGTGAAATACGGCGTGGCCATCGCCGGCTCGCACGGCAAGACCACGACCACCTCGCTGGTCGCCACGGTGCTGCGCGCGGCGGGGCTCGATCCGACCGTGGTCGTGGGCGGCAAGATGGCGGCGCTCGGCTCCAACGCGCGGCTCGGGGCGGGGCGACCTGCTGGTCGCCGAGGCCGACGAGAGCGACGGCTCCTTCCTGCGGCTGACGCCCACGATCGCGCGTCGTGACCAACATCGACCCCGAGCACCTCGACCACCACGGGACGCACGACGGCTCAAGGACGCCTTCGTCGAGTTCGCGGCGCGCGTGCCGTTCTACGGCCTCGCCGTGCTCTGCCTGGATCACCCCCACGTGCAGGACATCCTCCCCCGCGTGCCCCGGCGGCACGTGACCTACGGCGTGTCGCCGCAGTCGGACTACGCGGCGCGCGGCATCCAGTTTCGCGGCCTGGAGACGAGCTTCAACGCGTACCGCCGCGGCGAGCCGCTCGGGGGCTTCACCGTGAAGATGCCCGGAGCGCCACAACGTCCTGAACTGCCTGGCGACCATCGCCGTCGCCGACGAGCTCGAGGTGCCGCTCGACGTCACGAAGCAGGCGCTCGCGACCTTCGGCGGCGTGGCACGGCGCTTCACCATCGTCGGCCAGCCCGGGGGGGTCACCCTCGTCGACGACTACGGCCACCACCCGGCCGAGATCCGCGCCACCATCGAGGCCGCGCGGCGCGCGTACCCGGCGAGGGCAACCGCGTCGTCGTCGCCTTCCAGCCGCACCGCCACACGCGCACGCGCGATCTCTTCGACGACTTCACCCGCGCCTTCAACCAGGCCGACGTCCTGTTCGTCACCGACATCTACGCCGCCGGCGAGGCGCCCATCCCGGGCGTGATCGGCCGAGCGGCTGGTGCAGGCCATCCGCGAGCACGGGCACCACGACGCCGCTACGTCGCCGACAAGAACGACCTGCCCGAGGCGCTCGAGCGCGTCGTGCGGCCGGGCGACGTGGTCATCGCGCTCGGCGCGGGAGACATCAACAACTCCGTGCGCAGGCTGAAGACGCGCCTCGACGCGAGGGAGGGCGGGGGCAAGACGCCTCCCCCCGCGCCGTGCGGGAGGGGACGACGTGAGCGCGAAGCCCTCGGCCCGCCCGCCGGCCAACCGGCGCCTGCCCGACGCGCCGAAGGCGAAGGTGATCGCCGCGCCCGCGGACCCGATCGCGGACGAAGACTCGCCGCTCCCCGGGCTCGTCGCGACGACGGCGCGGCCCTCGGGCCCCGTCGCCCGCCGCCTCGGGCGCTTCGCGCGCGCGGCGCAGCTCGTGCTCGGCGTGGCCGTAGCGCTGACGACGGCGGTCGCGGTCGCCTGGGGCCTCTACCGCTACGTGCGGCAGAGCCCACGCTTCGCGGTGCGCACGGTGCTCGTCGACGGCAACCACCGGCGGAGCGCCGCGACGGTCGCGTCCGAGGCCGGCATCGCGGTCGGCAAGAACATCTTCACGATCGAATCCGTCCCAGGCCGGCGCCATGGTCACGCAGGATCCGTGGATCGAGCGGGCGACGGTGACCCGCGCGCCGCCCTCGACCGTGACCATCGCGGTGGTCGAGCGGGAGGCGGCGGCGATCGCCTCCATCGGCGGCGAGCTCTATCTCGTCACGCGCGACGGCGATCTATTCAAGAAGCTCGGCGCGGACGATCCCGCCGATCTGCCAGTCGTCACGGGGGTCCAGCCGGCGCAGGTGGCGGACGACCGGCGCGGCGTCGTCCTCGCGCTCAGGCGCGCGCTCGACGTCGCGGAGGAGCTCGACCGCGTCGGCGTGACGAAGCGCTACCCCCTCGAGGAGCTGCACCTCGAGAAGGACGGCTCGCTGGTCGCGACCATCGGCAGGGAGGCCATCGCGCTCAGCCTGGGCCAGCCCCCCTACCGCGACAAGATCGAGGAGGCGTCGCGGATCCTGGTCGAGGTCGCGCGCCGCAAGGCCAACGCCTCGGTCGATCTTCCTGGATAACGACGCCCACCCGGAGCGGGTGGTCGTGAGGATGCGATGAGCCCCGCGAGCCCGGAGAAATTTGGCCGGCTTCGAGGCCCTATGTCAGGGTCGCCTCGCCTGTGCACGGGGCCGTTCCCCGCGCCGGATGGGACGCGCATGAAGAGCCGGATGGAGACTACCGAGATTGTTGTCGGCCTGGACATCGGGACGACCAAGGTGTCGGCCGTGGTGGGCGAGGTGGACGCCGACGGCATCACCATCCTCGGGGTGGGGAACGTGCCTTGCCGCGGGCTGCGCAAGGGCGTCGTGTCGAACATCGACTGGACCGTGCGATCCATCTCCGAGGCCATCGAGGCCGCTCAGACGATGGCCGGCGTGGAGATCCGGACTGTGTACGCGGGCGTCGCGGGGAGCCACATCCGCAGCCAGACCTCGGACGGCGTCGCCGCCATCGCGGGCGGCGAGGTGACGCGGACCGACGTCGATCGCGTGCTCGAGGGGGCGCGGGCCATCCCGGTCGACGCGGACCGGCAGATCCTCCACGTCCTGCCCCGAGAGTTCGTCGTCGACAACCAGGACGGGATCCGCGACCCGGTTGGCATGAGCGGCGTGCGCCTGGGGGTGAAGGTGAACCTCATCACCGCGGCGACCTCGTGCGTGCAGAACGTGGTCCGGTGCGCCGAGCGCTGCGGCCTGACCGTCGCCGACGTCGTCCTCGAGCCCCTCGCCAGCGCCGAGGCCGTGCTCTCCGAGGACGAGAAGGAGATCGGCGTCGCGGTCATCGACATCGGCGGCGGCACCACCGACATGCTCCTCTACGTGGACGGCGGAATCGCCCACGCGAGCGTCATCCCGGTCGGCGGCAACAACATCACCGCCGACATCTCCGCCGGCCTGCGCACGCCGATGGGGGAGGCCGAGCGGCTGAAGCGCAACGCCGGGTGCGCGCTCTCCCGGATGGTCGGGGACGACGAGGAAATCGAGGTCCCCGGCGTCGGCGGCCACTCGCCGCGCAGAGCGGCGCGCCGCGTCCTCTCGGACATCATCGAGCCGCGTGCGGAGGAGATCTTCGCCGTGCTGCGGAAGAGGATCGAGGACACCGGCCTGCTCGAGCAGCTCTCGGCGGGCGTCGTCCTCACCGGCGGCGCCGTGCTCCTGGATGGGATGACCGAGTTCGCCGAGGAGATCCTCGGCATGCCGGTGAGGCTCGGTCTGCCCGTGGGCGTCCGCGGGATCACCCAGCTCGTCGCCGGGCCGCAGTACGCGACGGGCGTCGGGCTGGTGCAGTACGGCGCGAGCGCGCTGCTCCACGCGCGCGAGCGCGCCGAGTCGTCGGCCGAGGCCGCGGCGCGGGCCGCAGCGCGTCAAGCGCCGGCCTCCGCGGCCGCGCCCCGGCTCACGTTCTCCGCTCGAGCGGATCGGGCGCAGGGCTACCCGAGCCTGAAGGACGGGGAAGAAACTGCAATTGATCGGCGCAACGGAGAAAGGAGCGGTCGCTTCTGGAACTGGCTTCGCGCTGCATTCTAAGCATGACGCGCGGTAGGAAAGTTGTTAGAGAATTCGGTTTGACGAGCGGCGAGGTAGCAAGGGCCCTGGGCGGAGGCCACGAGCCCCGCCCCACATGGAAATAGGCTCCACGGGGAAGAGGCGCCCCGCGGAGCGCAGGCAGGAGGCGAGCCCCGCGCGGGCCCGCGAAGAGCGGCCGCTTCTTGCGGCCCCCCGGCACGAAGCCCGTGAGGGTCGCGCCGTACCCCGGGAGGACGTTTCCAATGAGTTTCTCGATCGAGTTTGCCGACGAGGCCGCGGGCTACGACGCCCGGATCAAGGTGATCGGCTGCGGAGGTTCGGGCGGGAACGCCGTCAATACGATGATGAATTTCGGCCTCGAAGGGGTCGAGTTCATCGTCGTGAACACCGACGCACAGGCGCTCGGAGCGAGCCTCGCGCCCTCGAAGCTCCACATCGGCGCCAACATCACCCGGGGCCTGGGCGCCGGCGCCGACCCCGAGAAGGGCCGCAAGGCCGCGCTGGAAGACGTCACGCGCATCAAGGAGATGATCCAGGGCGCGGAACATGGTCTTCGTCACGGCCGGGATGGGCGGCGGCACGGGCACCGGCGCGGCGCCGGTCATCGCCCAGCTCGCTCGGGAGGAGGGGTGCCTCACGGTCGGTGTGGTGACCAAGCCCTTCTTCTTCGAAGGCAAGCAGCGTGCGCGGCGCGCCGAGCTGGGCCTCGCCATGCTGAGCGAGCACGTCGACACGCTGATCACGATCCCCAACCAGAAGCTCCTCACGCTCGGCGACGAGGACCTCGCCTTCGTCGAGGCGTTCCGCAAGGCGGACGAGGTGCTCTACCAGGCCATCAAGGGCATCAGCGACCTCATCACCCAGAACGGCATCGTCAACGTCGACTTCGCCGACGTGAAGACCGTGATGAGCAACATGGGCCGCGCGCTCATGGGCACCGGCTGCGCCAAGGGTCAGGGCCGCGCCCGCCTCGCGGCCGAGATGGCCGTGAGCTCGCCGCTGCTCGACGACATCTCCGTCGAGGGCGCGACGGGCGTGCTCATCAACATCGTCGGCGGCCCCGACATGCGCATGCGCGAGATCGAGGAGGCGGCCACCCTGGTCCAGGAGCAGGCGCACGAGGACGCGAACATCATCTTCGGCGCCACCATCGACGAGACGATGGGCGAGGCGATCAAGGTGACCGTCATCGCCACCGGCTTCGATCAGCCCGTGGCCGAGGTGCCCGCTTCCCTCGCCGCGGCGAGCGCCCGCCCCGCGTCGCTCAGCACGTCGAGCCCGCTCGGCGCGTCCCTGACGGCCGCCTCGCACTCGGCGCGCCCGGCTCCGTCGCAGGCTTCCCGCCAGCCCTCCGCGGCTCCGCCGCCTCAGCGAGGGCGCGAGGACGCCGGGTTCCCGACCCGGCGGGCCGCTCCGCCCAGCACCGCGCCTGCGCAGGCCGCCAGCGGCCGCGAGCGGGCGACCTTCGTCCCCCCGCTCGACTCCGAGTGGGACACTCCGGCCTTCCAGCGCCGCGGCCAGTGAACCGTCGACGGCGCTCGACGTCGGCGACGCGGGCAGCCTCGACCGCCGGCTCCCTCGGCCGCGGGCAGCACGGATGGGGCCGGGGCCCCATCCGGCCACGTGACGAAGCCGCGTCGCGTTGACAGCCACGGGACCCGATTTATTGTCTAGCTGCCCTGTGGTCGCTCGGCTACCGGGAGCGGTCCGTCCCCGCCATGAGCCAAAAACGCGACTATTACGAGATCCTCGGCGTCGCCAAGGAAGCCTCCGCGGAGGACATCCGGAAGTCCTACCGCCAGGCGGCGCTGAAGAATCACCCGGACCGCAACCCCGGCGACGGCGACGCGGCGAACCGCTTCAAGGAAGCGACCGAGGCCTATCAGGTCCTCTCGGACGAGGAGAAGCGGGCCCGGTACAATCGCTTCGGCCACGCAGGGGTCGAGGGCGTGCCGGATCTGGGCGGCGACATTTTCTCCCATTTCCAGGACATCTTCTCGGAGTTCTTCGGCGGCATGGGCGGGCGCTCCGCCCGGCGCGGCGGCCCCGCCCGCGGGCAGGACATCCGCGTGCAGCAGCGGCTCACGCTCAAGGAGGCGATGCTGGGCTGCAAGCGCGAGGTCTCCCTCCGCACCCCGGTCGCGTGCGAGGAGTGCGCGGGCACCGGCGCCAAGCCGGGGACGAAGCGCAAGCCTTGTGGCACCTGCAACGGCGTGGGCCAGGTCTCCACGTCCCGCGGCTTCGTCATGTTCACGCAGACCTGCCCGGAGTGCGCGGGCGAGGGCAGCGTGGTGAAGGCGCCGTGCACCTCCTGCAAGGGCGCGGGCGCGGTCGAGAAGGCCCGCAAGGTGATGGTCTCGTTCCCCGCGGGCATCGACGGCGGGCAGCGTCTTCGCGTCCCCGGACAGGGCATGCCGGGCCACCAGGGCGGGCCCTCCGGCGATCTCTACGTCGACATCGATCTCGCGCCCGACGAGCGTTTCGAGCGGGACGGCTCCGACCTGATCACGCGGGCGAGCGTCTCGTTCACCGAGGCGGCGCTGGGCGGGGCGACCGAGCTGGAGCTGCCGGACGAGAGCGCGGTGACCGTGGAGGTGCCCGCCGGCACCCAGCCGGGCGAGGTGATCTCAATCAAGGGCAAAGGCATGCCCCGCATCGACGGCCGCGGGCGCGGCGCGCTGCAGGTGGTCGTGCAGGTCGAGGTGCCCCGCAGCGTGTCCACACGGGCGAAGGAGCTGCTCCGCCAGCTCGACGACGAGCTCGCCCGCGCACGCGAGAAGGTCAAGACGGCGTAGCGCTCACACGTCCGTCAGGCGGATCACCTCGACCATCGAGCCTTCCTCGATGCGGACCCGATCTGCGGGCACCACGATCAGCGCTTCGGCCTCGGCGAAGCTCGGCACGGAGCCGGAAGCCTGACCCGGGAGCGGGCGCACGCCGACCTCGCCCCCGTCCAGCTCGAGCCGCGCACGCAAGAACTCCTCGCGGCCGGGCTCGCGCGTGATCGTCGCTCGCATCGCCGCCCGCATGCGGAGCGGCAACGGCGTGACGTCGCCTTGCAGCGCGCGCAGCAGCGGCACGCCGAAGAGCAGGAACGTGAGCGACGCCGACGCCGGGTTGCCAGGCAGGCCGAGCACCTGCACCTGGCCCGCGCGGCCGACCGCGAGCGGCTTACCCGGCTTGATCTTCACCTTCCAGAAATCGATGACCACGCCGGCCGCCTCGAGCGCCCCTCGCATCACGTCACGATCCCCGACGCTCACCCCGCCCACCGTCACGACCACGTCGCTGCCCCGGAGCGCGCTCGCGACGGCGCGCCGAGCGAGCTCGGCGTCGTCGCCGACGAACGCAGCGACCCGCGCGACGGCGCCGGCGGCCCGCGCCGCTGCGGCCACGAAATAGCCATTCGACTCGGGGATGCTGCCGGGCCGCGGCGGCGGGTGGACCTGCCCCGGCGCGCGCAGCTCGTCTCCGGAGCAGAGGACGGTGACGAGCGGGCGCCGCGACACCAGGAGCTCGGCCCGGTCGAGCGCGGCCGCGAGGGCGACCTTGCCCGGCGTGAGCCGAGCCCCGCGCGCCAGCGCCGTCACGCCCTCGCCGAGAATCCTCCCCCCGGCGCCGGACGTGGTCGCCGGGCCGCACGGGCGCGACGAGCCGCACGACCCCGCCTCGCCGCTCGACCCGCTCCTGCATCACCACCGCGTCCGCCCCCGCGGGGAGGCGAGCGCCGGTGAAGATGCGGCACGCCGTGCCCGGCGCGAGATCGGGCAGGTCGCCGCCGGCGGCGCTCTCGCCGGTGACCGCGAGCCTCCCATGGCGCGCTGCCCGCGAGATCGCGCGTGGCCAGCGCGTAGCCATCCATCGAGCTGTGGTCGAAGGGCGGCAGCGGCGCGTGGGCGATCACGTCCTCCGCGAGCAAGCGCCCCGCCGCGTCGGCCAGCGGCACGCGCTCCGCGCCGAGCGGCTGCGCCGCGCCGAGGAGCTGCGCGAGCGCCTCGTCGAAGGGGAGCATCAGCGTCCCTCCGGCGCGTGGTGATGGTGACCGCCGCGCCCTGCGGCGAGCTCGACCGCGTGCGCGAGCGTCGGCGCCAGGAGGCCCTCCACGCCGAGACGCACGGCCTTGGGGCTGCCCGGCAGCGCCACGACGACACGGCCCCGGATCACCCCGGCCGCCGCGCGCGAGAGGATCGCGCGCGGCCCCACCTGGTCCCACGAGAGCCGGCGGAACGCCTCACCGAAGCCGTCGAGCGCCTTCTCGAAGAGCGGCGCGAGCACCTCCACGGCCCTGTCGCGCGGGGCGACGCCCGTACCGCCCGTGAGCACCAGCGCGTCGACCCCGTCAGCGGACACGCGCTCGACGACGGCGCCCCGGATGGCATCGTCGTCCTCGCGCACGATCGCATGAGAGACCACCTCGAAGCCGGCGCTCCGGAGCAGCTCGCCGAGCAGACGGCCGCCCTCGTCGTCCGCTGGCGTCCGGCTGTCGCTGAGCGTGAGGGTGGCGACGCGGACGGGGTGACGCCCGTCGGCGCGCGGGTGCCTGGCATGAGGGTGGTCGGCCGTGTCGCTCACGCCCGCAGATTTACGCCCGCCCGGCGCCTTTGGCGACAGGGTCGATGATCCATTCGCGGTGGGGCATCACGAGGGCCTCCTCGAGGCGCTCGCGCGAGAGATCGAAGCGCCCGATCGAGAGCGGGCGCTCGGGGTAGAGCACGCGCAGACGCACGCCTGCGCGCGGCGCGAGCGGGCCCTCGGTGGAGAACATCGTCCGCGCGACGGCCCCGCCGGCGAACGGGGTCACCACGGTGACCTCGGTGGCGCCGCGCGCGATCAGCGCGTCGAGCAGCGTGTTGTCCGCGAGCGCGCCATCGACGTGGAGCGCGCCGTCGAGCCGCGTGACCCGCGCGTGGAGCACGGGGATGTAGCAGCTCGCGAGGATGATGTCGTGCAGGTCCCGCCGCTCCCGGTTCGAGTGGACGACGAGCGGCTCGGCGCCGGCCGAGGCCAAGCCGAGGCGATCCGCGAGATCCTCGGGCAGCGCGCGCGCGAGGCTCGACATGCAGCGGTCGACCGCGGGCCCGAGGCGCCCCGCCGCCTCGCGCACGCGCCTCGGGAGGGCCCGGCGCGCGTAGGCCCCGATGTCGGTGGTCGCGACGAGCAGCTCGGCCTCGGTGTCGCGCAGCCGCTCCTCGGGGAGGTTGCGGCGCAGCGTCTCGCGGAGGATGCGGCCCACGCCGAAGATGCTCCGCTCGGTCTCGAGGTAGCGCGTCGACACGATGGGCGCGCCGCCGAGCTCGCGGGCGAAGTCGGGCCCCTGCGCGGCCAGGCCGGCGACCGTGACCGCCCCGCACAGCGAGCCCGAGGAGGCTCCCGCGACGAGGTCGAAGCGCTCTCCAGCCGCCGCGAGGCGGGCCATGACCGCGAACTGGAAAGCGCCCCGGCAGGCGCAGCCGGGCAGGGAGAGAGCGCGCATGAGGAACACGCCAATTTCACCACCACAATGCGCGGCGTCGAAAAAAAAGCGACCGGGCGCCCGCGCCCCGGCCGGGGCCCCGGGGCGGAGCCTTGCGCCGCGCGGGTACGTTATCGGCCGCACCCCTCCGGGTATCCTGCTAGAACACCGTCGCCGTGACCGCCCCCCCTGCAAGGAACCTGCATTGGGCCCGCTAATCCCGTACATCAACGTGCCGGAGTCGAGCTCTCCTTCCTCGCGCACATCCCCCTCGTCGAGCGGCTCGTCGACGCGAGTCACCCGCCGTCCATCAAGCCGTTCGGCACGCTGGTCGCGTTCGGCGTCTACCTCGGCTCGGTCGTGGCCATGCGCCACGGCAAGCAGCGCGGGATCGACGACAAGAAGCTCTCCGAGTTCATCTTCTTCGTCATCGGGCTCGGCTTCGTCGGCGGGCACATGCTCGACGCGATCTTCTACCACCCGGACAGCCTGGCGAAGCGCCCGTGGTACCTGTTCGAGCTCTGGGACGGGCTCTCCAGCTACGGGGGCTTCACCGGGGCCATGCTCGCCGCACTCTACTGGAGGTGGCGCCGCAAGGAGGCGGTGCTGCCCATGGTCGAGGTCATCAACAGCGCGTTCCCGCTGGCGTGGGTCTTCGGCCGGATGGGCTGCTCCTCGGTCCACGACCACCCGGGGCACCTCTCCAACGCATGGTTCGCAGTGCGCTGGAGCGCAGGGCTCCACGAGCACTTGCAGAGCGCGCTGTTCGGGTTGCGCTGGTCGCCGACGGCGCCGCCCCCGTTGCCCCCCGGCTTCGAAGGGCGCTTCGACCTCGGCTTGATCGAGATGGTCCTCGCCATCCCGCTCGCCGTCGCCTTCCTGGTCCTCTGGCGGCGCAAGCCCGTCCGCCCGGTTGGCTTCTACACGGGCTGGATGTGCGCCGCCTATGCGCCCGTGCGCTTCGGCCTCGACTTCCTGCGCGAGCCGGACGCTTCCGGCGGGGACATTCGCTATGGCGGCCTGACTCCGGCCCAGTGGGCCTGCTTCGGCCTGCTCGCGATGGGTGTGTGGTTCATCCGCCGCGCAGCCCGGGAAGACGGCTCGGCCACCCCCGGCACGGCGGGAGCGCCGCCGCCCAACTCGGGGGAGCCGACCGAGCCCGACGCTCCATCCACTCCGCCGACCGAGGCACCTCCGACAGCGTGAGTGCCCCGGACACCGTCGCGCTCACGACCGCCGCTCGCGCGAAGAGGCTCTGGGTCCCCTTGACGGCGCATGGGGGCCAGATATCGTGGGCTGAGCAGGAACGTGGGGGCTGGTGCCCCACGTTTGTCCTCCTATGCCGGGAGAGCCGGCAGAGAGAGCACGCCCGAGATTGCCTCGGTCGCCGGCTTGGTTGATGCGGTACCGCGTCATGTCAGCACGCGGTGCCGCATCAGGATCAAAAAACCGTGTCGTTCGTGAGGGCGCCCCGACGGAACTGAAGTCGATCGCGCGCAGATTTCTCGATGGCTGAAGATTCGCGTAAGTTGTTCGTTGCAGGATTGCCGGATTCCATCACCGAAGACGTTCTTCGACAGTTGTTCGAGGCGACTGGCGGCTCTGTCGTCGAAGTCAGCCTCCCGAAAGATCGCGCGACCGGTCGACCGCGTGGCTTCGGGTTCGTGACGCTCGCGACCGTCGAGGAGGCGAGCGCCGCGCGCGAGTCCCTCGACGGCTCGTTCCAGGGCGGCAAGTCCATCTCCGTACGGCCCTTCCAGGCCGAGCCCCCTCGTCGAGAGGGCCGCACCGGCGGCCCTGCCAGCGGGGGCTTCGGTGGGGGTGGCGGCGGTGGTGGTGGGGGCGGCGGCGCCGCTGCCGCGCCCAATCGCACCCTCTATGTCGGCAACCTCCCCTACGATGCCACGCAGGAAGAGGTCGAAGGTCTCATCACGGGCACGGGTGCCGGCCCGGTCGCTCGCGTTCACCTGCCGATGGACCCCGACGGGCGCAAGCGCGGCTTCGGCTTCGTCACCATGGCCAGCGCGGAGGCCGCCAAGGGCGCCATCGAGGCGCTGCGCGGCGCCGACATCCGCGGCCGCCGCCTGGTCGTGAACCTCGCACACCCGAAAGGCGAGCGCCCGGCGGGAGAAGCTCGCCCGGCTTCCAGCGGCTACGGCGGCGGCGGCGGTGGGTACGGCGGCGGCGGTGGTGGGTATAGCGGCGGCGGCGGTGGGTACGGCGGCGGCGGCGGCGGCGGCGGTGGTTACCCGCCGGCGCCTCCTCCTGCCGGGCGCAAGACGTTCGACGACCGCAGGCGCAAGAGCCACGACGGCGAGGGCCCCCCCCAGGGCGCGCCGGCCGGCGGTGGGCGCCGTTCGAACAACAAGAACTGGGATCGGAACCGCGACGACGACTACGACGACTAGCGCTTCGCTAGTCGAGTGCTCGGATGGGGCCCCGGCCCCATCCGGCTTGTCCGCAGCGTCGCTTTTTCCGGCGTTCCTGGGAGCACGGCTCGTGGGGTGTGGTTTCTCCAGACCGGGCCTTGACATTTCCCGGGTTTTTCGTAGGTTGGGCGGCCCTCGGGCGGACGCCCTCGGAGATCTCGTCCCATGCGCGACATCATCAAGATGACGTGCGGCAACTGCGGCCGCGCCAACTATCACACCACCAAGAACAAGCGGACGATGACGGAGAAGTTCGTCATCAAGAAGTTCTGCCCCGTGTGCCGGAAGCACTTCGAGCACAAGGAAGGCAAGATCTCGAAGGGCTGATCTCTTCGGGGTGCTTGGTCGGGTGGGGCCAGGCCTCATCCGGCTGAGCTCGTCGGATGGGGCCCCGGCTCCATCCTGGCCCACCGAGGGCGAGGGCACGGGGCGACGCGATGATCTTCGACTGGCTATACGGCCTGTTCTCGAACGATCTCGCCATCGATCTCGGCACCGCCACGACGCTCATCTACGTCAAGGGCAAGGGCATCGTCTCCTGCGAGCCCTCGGTCGTCGCCGTGCAGCGCGACAACCGCGGCGGCAAGAAGGTGCTCGCCGTCGGCCGCGAGGCCAAGGAGATGCTCGGCCGCACGCCGGGCAACATCCAGGCGGTGCGCCCGCTGCGCGACGGCGTCATCGCCGACTTCGAGATCACCGAGGCGATGCTCCGCTACTTCATCGCCCGGGCCCACAACCGCCGCACGCTCGTCAAGCCGCGCATCATCATCTGCGTCCCGTTCGGGATCACGGAGGTCGAGAAGCGCGCGGTGAAGGAGAGCGCGGAGGGCGCGGGCGCGCGCGAGGTCTACCTGATCGAGGAGCCCATGGCCGCCGCCATCGGCGCCGGCCTGCCCATCACCGAGCCTTCCGGCAACATGGTCGTCGACATCGGCGGCGGCACCACCGAGGTGGCCGTCATCTCGCTGGCCGGCATCGTCTACTCGCAGAGCGTGCGCGTCGGCGGCGACAAGATGGACGACTCGATCATGGCGTACATGAAGCGCAAGTACAACATGGCCATCGGCGAGCAGACGGCCGAGCGCATCAAGATCACCATCGGCAACGCGTACCCGCTCGAGCAGCAGCTCACGATGGAGGTCAAGGGCCGCGACATGGTGGCGGGCATCCCCAAGACCGTCGTCGTCAACTCCGACGAGATCCGCGACGCGCTCAACGAGCCGACCAACGCGATCGTCGAGGCCGTGCTCATCGCGCTCGAGCGCACCCCGCCGGAACTCGCCGCGACATCGTCGACAAGGGCATCGTCCTGACCGGCGGCGGCTCGCTGCTCAAGAACCTCGACGTCCTCCTGCGCGAGGAGACGGGCCTGCCCGTGATGGTCTGCGACGACCCGATCAGCGCCGTCGTCCTCGGGAGCGGGAAGGCCCTCGACCACCTCGAGCTGCTCAAAGAGGTCACGATCAGCTGACCGCGGCGCGGGTCCGGCCCCGCCGCCCAAGGTCGCCCGCGCAAGGGTGTATCCTCGGGAAGGATGGCTGGGCCTCGCCTCCGTCGGCTCGTCTTCGTCGCGATCTCGCTCGCGTCGCACGCCGCCCTGGTCTCCGGCGCCACGCGCCCCCGCGCCGCCCCGCCCCTCGCGTGGAGCCTCGCCGTCGCGGCCGCGCGGCCCGCGACCCGCGTCGTGCGCGTGGCCCGCTTCGAGGCGGAGCGTGCCGCCCTGGTCGCCTCTGCACGGGCCGATCGTGAGAGAGGGAGGCTCGCGCTCGGCGAGTTCCTGCTCCGCGCCAACGCGCTCGACGCCGAGGAGCACGGCGCGCCCTTCGACGTCGAGACCGCGCGCAAGCTCTACCATGCGCGCGTGGACGCGATCCGGGAGGCCCTCTCGCGCGAGCCCCTCCGCCTGGCGGTGCCCGAGGTGATGGGCGACCTCCGCTACTTCGGCCGCCCCGGCGGGCTGATGGCCGAGGCGCTCCTCGACGGCGGCGGCTCCTGCGAGCAGATCTCGCACCTCGTCGCCGCCGCCGTCCACGACGCCGGCGCCGCCGAACGCGTGGCGCTCCGCTACTACGGCGGCGCCATGGAGGGCGGCGCCGTCCACCTCGCCGCCGTCGCGGTGGAGGGCGCCGGCGAGCACGACCTCTTGCTCGGGCGGCGGGCCTTCCGCACAGGCGCACGCTTCGCCGCGGCCGACCTCGTCGAAGCGTACGCCCGCGTCCACGGCCTCGCTCCGCTGCTCCCCTCGACACCCACGCGCCCCACGCCCGCGCGCCCCACGCATCGCTCCTCACGCTCCGACCGGGACCTCGCGGCCGAGCCGGATCGGCCCTCGCTCGCCGCCGGCTACCCACCCAACGACGATCGCTTCCCGGGCACCGTGCCGCTCTACGCCGCGCGCGCGGTCGCCGACCCGTCCGAGGACGGCGAGGAGGCCGAGGCAGCGGCGCTCGAGCAGCGCTCCCGCGCCCACGACTGCGCCTTCGAGGTGCACATCGCCGCGCTCGATCCGCCTGCTCTCGAGATCGATCCCGGCCCATCCGGCGCCGCGTTCGACGTCGAGCTGCGCAAGATCCCCGCGCCCAGCGATCTCGAGCGCAAGGCCGCCTTGCTCCGCGGCGCAGAGGACAACGCCGCCGGCGACGGCGACCGCGCCTCGCGCCTGATGGCGGACGCCTGCATCGCGGGCCTCGCCCGCGACCTGGCGACGGACTTCGCGCTCGCGGGCGAGATCCGGCTGGCGCAGCTCGCGCTCCAGAAGAGCAAGCACGCCGCAGCGCGGGGCGCCGCCATGCTCGCCGCCGTGTCGTGGGACGGGCCCGAGGGCGCCGAGCTCGAGCGGCGCCTCTCGTGGTCCTTCGCGGGGCAAGCCTGGCTGCTCCTCTTCCTCGACGGAGGGGAGCGCGCGGTGCTCCACCTCGCGCGCGGCGCCGGCACTTCCGGCGCCTCCGACCAGGGCCGCGTGGACGTGCTCGCCGCGCTCGTGGTCGCGCCCGCGACGCGCGCCCGGGCGTACGGGATCCTCGACGGCCTCCCGCGCCGCACGCAAATCGACGTGATGCACGAGATCTTCGGCGCTCACCAGCACCTCCGCCCCTGGGCCTCGCGCTACGCGCTGGAGGAGGACGGCGCCGCCGAAGGCCGCGAGTTCCGCCGCGTGTACCGTGTCTTCCGCAGCGTCGCGGCCCGCTTGTGGGAGGAGCAGAGCCCCGTCGATCAGACGCTCGCCGCGCTGTCCCGCGAGGCGCGCGCGGCGCGGCTCGATCCCGAGTGGGGGACGCTCTTGCTCGAGTACTACGGGACCGGCCTCCTCAAGGTCTACCGCGACCGACCGGCCGCCCCCGGAGCGATGCGCCTCCTCTCCCGGGCCGTCGAAGAGAACCGCCACCCCGCGCTCGACGCGCTCCGCCGGATGCTCGGCGACGAGCCGGGTGGGCGTCCGGCGGAGCGCCCCGTGCTCTGACGGAGCCCCCCACCCGCGCGCGTGGAGCGGCCTTGCTTCCGGGCGCACCGAAAGGTACGGGATGGCCAAGAGCCCATGTCCATCGAGATCCGTGAGCTGAAGAGCGGCGACAAGAAGACCCTGAAGGACTTCCTCGGCGTCGTCGACGCCATCTACAAGGACTCGCCGTACTACGTCCGCCCCCTCGACTTCGACGTCTCGGACCGGCTCGACCGCAAGAAGAACCCGTTCTTCGAGCACGCCGACGGCGCGGCCTGGGTCGCCTACAGCGGCGGCCGCCCCGTCGGGCGCATCACCGCACAGGTCGACCAGGAGCACCTCAAGCTGCACAAGGACGACGCGGGGATGTTCGGCTTCCTCGACACGACGGACGACCCCGAGGTGGCGAAGGCGCTGCTCGCGGAGGCGGAGCAGTGGGTGAAGGCCCGCGGGATGAAGCGGATCCGCGGGCCCATGTCGCTCTCGATCAACGAGGAGATCGGCTGCCTCGTCGAGGGCTTCGACGACCCGCCGATGGCGATGATGACCTACCACAACCCCTACCAGGGCGGCCTCATCGAGCGCGCCGGCTACGCGAAGCTCAAGGACGTGTACTCGTGGAAGTACGACGTCGGCGAGGTGCCCCCCCGCGCGCAGAAGGCGCACGACGAGATCGCCGCGATGCCGGAGGTGACCACGCGCCAGGCCGATCCGAAGCGGCTCACGGACGAGCTGCGCGTCATCATGGACATCTTCAACGACGCGTGGAGCGACAACTGGGGCTACGTCCCCATCACGGAGAACGAGCTCCTGAAGATGGGCAAGGACATGAGCATGATCCTGATGCCCGAGCTCACGCGGATGACGTTCATCAACGGCGAGGCGGCCGCGGTCTCCATCGGGATCCCCAACGTGAACGAGCTGATCCGCGATCTGAGCGGCAAGCTCTTCCCCTTCGGCGTGGTCAAGATGCTCTGGCGCCTCCGCGTGCAGGGGCCCAAGACGGGACGCCTTCTCATCCTCGGCATCCGCAAGAAGTGGCGCCACGTGCGCCGCTACGGCGGGCTCTCCGCGTACCTCTACGTGGAGATGAACCGCGCGGCGCACCTCCTCGGGATGAAGAGCGGCGAGCTCGGCTGGACGCTCGAGGACAACGCAGCCATCAACGCCGGCATCCGCCTCATGGGCGGGCGGATCGAGAAGCGGTACCGGATCTACGAGAAGGAGCTGGGCGCGTAGCCGTTCATCGCGACGGGACCGCGAGGGGGCAGGAGGCGCAAGGGGCTGTATTTTTGGGCAATGCCTCCTTGCGCCCCTTGCGCCCTCGCGCTCCTTCCGCACGCGGAGCGACGCCGGGCCGGAGGACTTCTCGTACGTGAGCGGGGGCTAACCCCTCGCCGTCAGCGCCTCCGCGACGCGCGATCGCAGCCGCTTGGCGAAGACGAGCGCCTCCATCAAGCGGTACTCGAGCACGATGGAAGCCTCCGGCTCCCGGTCGAGCATGAGCAGCGAGGCGCCGACCTTCTCGGCGAGCACCTCGAACGCCCAGGGGGCGCTCTCGTACACCTCCGAGGGCACGACGATCACCAGCGGGGCCATGGTCATGACCTCGCTGCGCAGGATGGGCACGGGCATGGCGCGCATCAGCACGCGCGCGCGCGTCGTGATCGAGCGGCAGCGGGCCTCCACGACCGGGTCGCACCCCAGGAGGAGGACCAGCGGGAGCGCGATGACGTTCGAGGCCTCGGCCTGGGGGACGTGAGCCGCCTGAGGATAAGGGTGTCGCTGCACGCCACCGCGCTGAGCACGAAGCGGGCCAGGGGGGCTCGCCGGTCCAAATGCCCGAGAGCACGTGGCACCGCCCCCTGCCCGGGCGGATGCGGTGCCCGTTTTCGGGCAGCGGGTGGTCGTTTCCGGGCAGCGGAGTGGTCGCTTCCGGGCAGCGGGGCGGTCACTTCCGGGCATCGGGTGGTCACTTCCGGGCATCGGGCGCTTCCGGACATCGGGTGTCCGGACGTCGAGCATCAGCGAGAAGGGCTCCCGCCCGAGGCGGGCTCCTGCGCCGCCTCTCGTTCCGTCACCTGCCGCGCCTCCCACGGCGTCGGCGTCGATGTGGGGTCGGCCTCGAGCCGAGCCGTCATCTCGAGGTACACCTTGCCCACCTCGGCCTCGTCGACGAACCCGACGATCCGGCCCTGCGCGTCGGCGACGGGCACCTCGCGCAGCAGGTTGTCCACCATCACCTTCGCCGCCGCGCGCAGGTTGTCGTCCACGCCGACCACGGCGGCGGGCTGCATCGCGTCGACGGCGAGGGTCATCGTGAGCAGCTCGGGCTCGCTCGCCAGGATGCGCAGCGACTCGGCGTTCACCATGCCCATCATCCGGCCCTCCGCGTCGAGGACGGGGAAGGTGTCCTGCCAGGCTGCGTCCGCGATGCGCGGGAGCATCGCGCTCGCGGGCGTGCCGGGCTCGAAGCTCACGAAGGGGCGGCCATGGATCATGACGTCGCGCACGGTGACGGACCGGAGCACGTCGAGGCCGATCGGCGGGTGCGCGGGCGAGTCGTGCTGAGTGGCCACCTGCGCGTGGTAGAGCGACTTATTGCGGAGCGCGACGAAGGCGATGCCCACGGCGAGCATCAGCGGGACGAGCAGATCGTAGCTTCCGGCGAGCTCGCAGACCATGACCAGCGCGCTCACCGGCACGTGCGCCACGCCGCCGTAGAAGACGCCCATCCCCACCAGCGCGAACGCGCCTGGATCTATGCGCGGATCGTGGATGAGCAGCGCGGCGGCCTGCCCGAAGGCGCCGCCGAAGATGCCGCCGAGCACCAGCGAGGGGGCGAAGTCGCCGGCGCTGCCGCCGCTGCCGATCGTGAGGGCGGAGGCGACCAGCTTGAGGGCGCAGAGCGCGAGGAGGACCTCGACGCCGAGCCAGCCACCCGGGAGCCACGAGGCGCCGGTGATCGCGACCTGCGCCGCGCCGTACCCGCCCCCGAGGATCCCGAGCCCCTGCCCCGGAACGCCGAGGCGGCGGCCGAACCACCAGAGGATCGGCGCGGAGATGACGCCGAGCGCGAGGCCGCCCAGGCCGGGGCGTGCCCAGAGCGGGACGTTGAGACGGGAGGTGAAGCGCTTGACGCCGTGGAGCGCGCTCAGGAACGTCGTGGCGAGCAGCGAGATCAGGAGCGCGAGGAGCCCGTAGAGCGGCAGGTGGGCCGGGACGAAGGGGTAACGCGCGGAGTGGGCGAAGAGGGTGGTCTCGCCGAAGACGGAGATGAAGACCGAGTACGAGACGACGCTGGCGACCATCGCGGGGATGAGCGCGTCGGCTTCGAAATCGTCGCGGTAGAGGACCTCGGTGGCGAGGAGGGCGGCGCCGAGCGGGGTACGGAAGACGGCGGACATGCCCGCCGCGACGCCCGCGATCGTCAGGATGCGGCGCTCCCGCCGGCCCACGCGGAGCAGGTCGGCTGCCAGCGACCCGATCGCGCCGCCGATGAGCATGGTCGGCCCCTCGCGTCCACCTGAGCCCCCCGAGCCCAGGGTGAAGATGGACGCGATGCCCTTGACCCAGATGACACGCTTCCGGATGTGGCCACCCTTGTGGTGGATGGCCTCGATGACCGCGTCCCCGCCGCCGCCCTGTGCCTCCTGGGCGAGCTTGGCGCTGATGATACCGCCGAGCAGCGCTCCGATGGCCGGAATGAAGAGGAGCAACCAAGGCCGGAAGGTCGGGTGCTCCGGGCCGATCGCGACCTCGATCATCTTCTCGCCGGCCGCCGTGAGGGGGCGGTGCCCGACCGCCTTGCCGAGGAGGATCGACTCGACCACCCCGAGCCCGGCAAAGAAGAGCACGCCGAGGATCCCTGCCACGACGCCGACGACCGCGGCGTGGAGCAGGGTGCGGCCGATGAGGCGCAGATCGAGGGGGGCCGCGTCCGTGAGCAGCGCCGCCAGCATGCGGCGAGCCCGCGGCGGGGCGGGGGGATTTGGCATGGCAGCGCGATGATGTGGCGAGCTTGGGTGCCGGGCAACGAAGAAGAGCAAGATCGTGATTGGCCCCCAAAACACCGCGCGCTGCGCCTTCCCCTCGCCCCGTCGCCGCGCTATCCCTCTCGCATGGCGGACCGCGTCCTCTCCCCCGTCGAGGCCGGCGACGACGATCGCTTCGATCGTCTGTTCAGGCCGAATACCCTCGACGAGTACATCGGTCAGGCCAAGCACAAGGAGAACCTCAAGGTCTTCGTCGAGGCCGCGCGGCGCCGGCGCGAGCCGCTCGATCACATCCTGTTCTGCGGCCCCCCGGGGCTCGGCAAGACCACGCTCGCGCACATCCTGGCGCAGGAGATGGGGGTCACGCTCCACGCCACCAGCGGCCCGGCGATCGAGCACAAGGGCGCGCTCGCCGGCCTGCTCACGAAGCTCGAGGCGCGCGACGTCCTCTTCATCGACGAGGTGCACCGCCTGACGCCTGCGGTCGAGGAGAGCCTCTACCCCGCGATCGAGTCGTTCCAGATCGACATCATGACGGGCGAGGGCCCGTACGCGACCACCATCCAGCTCGCGCTCAAGCCCTTCACGCTGGTCGCCGCGACCACGCGGACGGGGCTGCTCACCGCGCCCCTGCTCTCGCGCTTCGGCTACGTGGTGCGGCTCGACTACTACCCCGTGGAGGATCTGGAGAAGATCATCCTGCGCAGCGCCAGGATCGTGGGCGTGCCCATCGAGCCCGGCGGCGCGCGCGAGCTCGCGGCCCGGTCGCGCGGCACGCCGCGCGTGGCCAACCGGCTCCTCCGCCGGGCGCGCGACTTCGCCGAGGTGCTCGGCAAGGGGAGCATCACCGCCGCCATCGCCAAGACCACCGCCGACCGGCTCGAGGTCGACGCCGCCGGCCTCGACGAGATGGACCGGCGCCTGCTCCTCGTCATCGTCGAGCACTACGACGGCGGCCCCGTGGGCATCGACACGCTCGCGGCGGCGCTGAGCGAGCCGCGCGACACGATCGAGGACGTGTACGAGCCCTTCCTCCTCCAGCAGGGCTTCCTCGGCCGCACGCCGCGCGGCCGCATCGCCACGCGCAAGGCGTACGAGCACCTCGGGCGCACCGCGCCGGCGCCACGTCAGGGCGACCTCTTCCCCTGACGGGAAACTCTCCGAGCCCGATTCGTTGGAGATCGGGGTCGGGCTCGGGCTCGGGAAAGTCTTCTCCCCCAAGCCGGAGGACGGGTAAGCTAACGGCGTGGCCCCCCCTGCCCCGGTCCTCGTCGTCGACGATGACGCCGTGAGCCGTCACGTGCTGGCGCAGGCTCTCGGTGGCGCAGGCCTTGCCACGATCGTCGCCCCCTCGGGCACCGAGGCGCTGGCCTTGCTGGAGGGCCAGGTCCCCTCGCTGGTGCTGCTCGACCTGGTGATGCCTCCCCCCGACGGCTTCGCCCTGCTCCGCGCCGTCCGCGACGACCCGCGCACGGCCGACGTCCCCGTCGTCGTGCTGACCGCGCTCGACTCGGACGACGACGTGGCCCGGGCGTTCGAGATGGGCGCCGACGACTTCGTGCGCAAGCCCTTCCGCCCCGTCGAGCTCGTCGCGCGCATCCGCGGCCAGCTCCGCATGCGGGAGTACGTCGAGGCCCTCGGGCGCAAGGAGCGCGACGCCAAGGTGGTGCTCGAGCTCACGCAGACGCTCTCCTCGACGCTCGACTTCCGCAACATCCTCTTCACCGTCGTCCGCCGCATCGCCGAGGTCGCGCGCGTCGACCGCTGCAGCATCGTCCTCTGGCGAGACGCTGGCGACGTCGGCTACGTCGTCGCCGCCAGCGACGACAAGGAGCTGCGCGATCTGCCGATCAAGATCGGCAAGTACCCCGAGATCCGGGAGGTCATGACCACCGGCGAGCCGCTGGTGATCGAGGACGCGTCGACCCACCCGCTCCTCAACGTCGTCCGCGGGGACCTGCCCGCGAACGGCTTCCGATCGCTCGCGCTCCTGCCCATCCTCTTCGAGGATCGCCCCATGGGCGTGCTCTTCCTCCGCGGCCGCCGCCCCGTGGCGCTCAAGGAGCACGAGCTCTCCCTCGCCCGCACGGTCGCCAACGCCACGGCCATCGCCCTGCGCAACGCCCGCATCCTCCAGTCGATGCGCGACCAGACGCAGCAGATCACCTCCGCCCGCTTCGAGGCGGAGAAGCGCCTCCGGGCCTTGCAGCGCTACGCCGACTTCTTCCACTCCGCGGCCGACGGGATCGTCGTGATCGACGCGGAGGGCCAGGTCCTCTTCTCCAACCCGCGCGCCCACGCCATCCTCGGCCGCTCCGAGGACGAGCTGGCGAAGCGCACGTTCTTCGACCTCGTGGCCCCCGAGGACAGGGGCAGGCTCGAGGAGCTGCGCGCCGGGTTCGCCCGCGGCGTCCTCCCCGACATGGTGGACCTCACGATCACGCAGGACTGCTCAGGCCGGCGGCGACGGCTCTCCCAGGTTTGGGGGGGCCGAGACCGCCCAAACCCCCCGGGGCGCTTCGCCGGTGCCGACGGCCCACCGAGTACTCCCCGAGGAAGTCCTCCCGGCAGCGAGCGGCGCGTGCTCAGCGTGAGCTTCGGGAGCGTGCTGCGCGAGGAGGGGGTCATCCTCGTGAGCTTCCGCGACGTGACGGTCGACCGCGCGACCGCGGTCGAGCTGGTGAAGACGAAGGAGTTCCTGGAGCGGGTGATCGAGAGCTCGGTCGACGCCATCATCTCCGCCGACATGCGGGGCACGATCCGGCTCTTCAACCGCGCCGCCGAGCGGCTCACGGGGTACGAGGTCCGCGACGTGGTACGGAGGATGAGCGCGCGCGACCTCTACCCGCCGGGCACCGCGCAGCACATCATGCGGCTCATCAACTCGCGCGAGCACGGCGGGGCCGGCCGGCTCGAGAGCTTCCGCACCGATCTGCTGGGCAAGGGCGGCGAGCCCGTCCCGGTGCTCATCTCCGCGGCGCTCATCATGGAGAAGGGGGAGCCGGTCGGATCCGTCGGCGTCTTCACCGACCTGCGCGATCGCCTGCGCATGGAGGCCCAGCTCTCGGAGGCGCAGGAGGAGCTGCGCGCGCGGGAGAAGCAGTCGCTCATCGCCGAGCTCGCCGGCGCCGCCGCGCACGAGCTGAACCAGCCGCTGACGAGCGTCCTCGGCTACGCCGAGCTGATCCTGCGCCGATCCAGTGACGGGGCAGACGTCGAGGCCGTGCAGAGCGCCGCGTCGATCATCGTCCAGGAGGCGGAGCGGATGGCCGACATCGTCCGCAAGATCGGCAAGATCACGCGCTACGAGACCAAGGCCTACATCGGGACGGCCAAGATCCTCGATCTCGACCGCTCCAGCGACACACCGCGCCCACCGTTCGAAGAAGAGCCCCAGCCCGGAAACGAAGAATGGCTGCCGAAGGCGTAACCAACGAGCCGCTCACCTTCTCGGACGCGCCCGGCGTCCCGAGCGCGGAGCGGGACAGGCTCCCGGGGGAGTGGCTCGACCGCCTCCTCGCCGCGAGCTGCCAGATCCGCGTGGACACGCCCTTCGTCGACGCGGCGACGCTCATCCTCGGCGTGGCGCGGGAGCTCCTGGACGACGCGGCCATCGGGATCTGCATCCCGAGGAGCGCGCTGCCCGGCGCCGGGGAGGACGAGCAGCTCGTCATCCGCCTCGTCTCGCCGACGAACCGCGCGAGCACCCCGGAGAAGGCCGACCCGGCGCGGCTCTTCCCGGAGCTCGGGTTCGAGAAGGTGATCCCCTTCCTCATCGAGCACGGCGCGACGCTGCACGCCGCCTCCGACGACGAGCGCCGCTTCGTCGAGGGCTCCCCCGCGTCCCTCCTCCTCGACCGGGTGGCCATGATCCTCGCCACGGTGGTGGAGAGCAAGCGCGCCGTCGACCGCGCCCAGATCGATCTGCGCGCCCAGCTGATGCAGTCGGACAAGCTCGCGCAGCTCGGCCAGATCGCCGCGGGCATCGTCCACGAGCTCAACAACCCGCTCACCACCATCGTCGCCTACTCCGATTTCCTCCGGCGCAAGCTCTCCGGCAGGGGCGACCCGGCCGACATCGAGCGCCTCGCCCGCATCAACGAGGCCGCCGAGCGCATCCAGCGCTTCTCGCGCGATCTCGACCGCCTACGCGCGCCCCGCCAACGAGGTGCCGGCGCCCGTCGCCATCCACGACGTCATCGAGCGCGCGCTCGTCTTCTGCGAGCACGAGCTGGAGACGACCGGGGTCATGGTCGCGCGGAGCTTCGGCGACGTGCGCCCCGTGCGCGGCGTGGCCGGCCAGCTCACGCAGGTCTTCGTCAACCTCTTCACCAACGCGGCCCACGCGATGCGGGCAGAGGGCGGGATGCTCAGCATCGTGACGACGATGACCGACGAGGAGGTGACGGTCACCGTCGCCGACGACGGCCACGGCATCGACGCCGAGCACCGCGATCGCATCTTCGTCCCCTTCTTCACGACCAAGACCGACGGCACGGGGACGGGGCTCGGCCTCTCCATCGTGCGCAACATCGTGCAGAGCCACGGCGGCCGCATCGCGGCGTCCGACAACGCGCCGCGCGGGACCGTGTTCGTGCTGGAGCTGCCGCTCGCCGCCGCGCCGAAGAGCGAGCACTGACCATCCCGCGCCGTGGCGGCGCCACCCGAAAACTGGCGGCGCCACCCGCGCCTCCCCCGATCTCAGGGGGTTTTCCGCTGCTATCGCCTGGCATGGATGTCGCTGAGCTTCTCGGGCGTGACATCCACGCCCGTGCTCGCGTTCGACCGGGGGACGCTGGTCCTCCACGGAGCGCTCGACCCCGAGCGAACCCCGCCCGGCTTCCTCTGGGATGACCGATCCCGCTGCCTTCGCGCGCCGGCGCTGCGCTACCGGGAGATCGTCCGCGCGGCGGCTGCCAGCGGGCTGCCGCTCGCCGACCGGGTCGCGCTCGGCCTCGACCGGCCCACGGGGCCGTGGACCATGCCCGCGCTCCGTGACTACCAGGAGGACGCGCTCACCGCGTTGCGCGCCTTCGATCGACGGGGCGTCGTCGTGCTGCCCACCGGCAGCGGCAAGACCCGCGTCGCGGTGGCGGCGCTCGCCGATCGGCGCGCGACCTCGCTCGTGCTCTGCCCGACGCGAGCCCTGCTCTCGGGCTGGAAGCGCGAGCTCGAGCGGTGGTACGGCGGGCCCATCGGCGTCGTCGGCGACGGCGAGTCCAGCGTCCACGGGGTGACGCTGATGACCTTCGAGAGCGCGTACCGCCACCTCAATCGGCTCGGAGACCGGTTCCTCTTCGTGGTCGTCGACGAGGCCCATCACTTCGCCGGCGGACTGCGGGCCGAGGCGCTCGAGATGTGCCCCGCGCCCTGCCGCCTCGGCCTCACCGCGACCCCGCCGCCGCGCGGCAGCGCCGGGCTCGAGCGCTTGAGCATGCTGATCGGCCCAATCGTCTGCGAGGTGGGCGTCGAGGAGCTCACCGGCCGCCACCTGGCTGAGCTCGACACCGTGCGCGTCCACGTCCGGCTCTCGCCCGAGGAGCGGGCCGCCTACGAGCAATCCATCCGCCCCTTCCTGTCCCTCCGCGCGGCCTTTCTGCGGGCCAACCCGGGGGCGGACTGGATCGCATGCCTGCGGGCGATGGCGCGCACGGAGGAAGGACGCCGGGCCATCGCCGGCCACCAGCACGCCGTCGGCATCGCCTCGTACCCGGCCGACAAAGCCCGCTTGGTCACGGCGCTCCTCGCGCGACACGCGGGCGACAAGACCCTGGTGTTCACCGCGACCGCCCGCGACGCCTACGCCAACTCCGTCGACAACCTGGTGCCGGCCATCACCGCCGACATCGACCGAGCCGAGCGCGAGGACGTCCTCGCGCGCTTCCGCGACGGGCGCGTCCGCGCCATCGTCTCGCCGCGGGTGCTGAACGAAGGGATCGACGTCCCCAACGCGCGCGTGGCGATCGTGGTCGGCGGGACGCTCGGCGCACGAGAGCACCGGCAGCGGGTGGGGCGCGTGCTGCGGCCCGCCGCGGGCAAGCGCGCCGTGGTCTACGAGCTGGTCTCGGAGGGGACCATCGACGATGCGCGGGCCCGCGCGCGAACGCTCGCCCATGGCGCGCGTACCGGCTCGCGGGAGGCGCCCGTGCCCGCAATCTCCTTCACGGACGAGGGATGACCATGTTCCCGGAGAAGCTGCTCTCGGTCGACAATCTCGGCGGCGTGGTGCGCCCCCGCTGGCTCTCCGCGCGCGACGAGGTGTGGGTCCGCAAGCTGATCGACGAGCTGGACGGGCTGGCGGGCTGCACCGTCGAGGACGCGGATCGCGCCGCCAGAGAGCCGCTCGTGGGGGCCCCGCCCCGCGCGGCCGCCGCGCTGCGCCTCGTCCTCCGCCGGTTCCATCGCTCGTCGGTCTCCGCCCCGGCAGCCCCGCCCAGCGTGCGTCGCGCGGTGTTCGACGAGGCCGCGCGTCCGGGCGCTACCCGGGACGAGGCCCTCTCCCGCGCCGCCGCGGCGCTGGGGATCCAGGTGTCCGAGGTGATCCCCGCCCTGTACGCGGATCGCCCCGGCGCGCGGCGCATCCTCGCGCCTGAGAGCCTCCCGTCGCCGCGCGAGGCCATCGAGCTCTACCACCTCGCGCTGCTCCAGGGCCTGCTCTTCCGCTCGGAGTCGCTCGTCGTCGAGGTCCGCGAGCACGTGCGCGCCGTGGTCCGGTTCGCCAAGCTGCGCGGCCTCCTGTGTACCTACGCCGAGGGGCCGGGCGGCACGCGGATCGCGCTCTCCGGGCCGCTCGCGCTGTTCCGCCAGACGCTCAAGTACGGCCGCGCGCTGGCGGGCTTCGTCCCCGCGGTGGTGGCGACGCCGGGGTGGTCGCTCGAAGCGACGGTCGCGTTGCACGGCCGCCGCGTTCGCCTGACGGCAGGCGCCGGCGACCCGCTCGCGCGCACCCACGCGCTCCCCCGCGACGCGGACAGCGCCGTGGAGCGCCGGTTCGCCCGCGACTTCCGGCGGCTCGCGAGCGCGTGGACGCTCGCGCGGGAGACGGCGGCGGTGCAGGCAGGAGGCCGCCTGTTCTTCCCCGACTTCTCCCTGCGGCGGGAGGAGCGCAGGGTGCACCTCGAGATCGTCGGCTACTACACGCCCGAGTACCTGCGCGCGAAGCTCGAGGCGTTCCGCGCCGCGGGGCTTCGCGACCTCGTGGTGTGCATCGACGAGTCGCTCGCATGCGGCGATGGAGAGATCGCGGCGGCCTGCGTGGTCCGGTACCGGAAGCACATCGACGCTGCCGCCGTCCTGCGCGCCGTCGAGAGCCTCGCTACGGGTTGATTCTTGGCGCTCACGAGCACGCTGAGGGGCCCGTGCTGGTTGGCGTGGTTCACCCAGCGGAGGAACCAGTACGCCGTCTTGCCGACGTCGGTGGTCTGGAGCTTCGTGCACGTGGCTCGACGAGCACCGCGAGCCGCTCGTGTCGGACGCTGGGCGGCTCGACGAGCACCGCGAGCCGCTCGTGTCGGACGCTGGGCGGCTCGACGAGCACCGCGAGCCGCTCGCGTCGGAAGTCGAGACGCTCACGTCGGAGGCCGGGCGGCTCGACTTGGACTGGAAGCGGCTCGCATCGGACATGGAGCGGCTCGACGAGCACCGCGAGCCGCTCGCGTCGGACGTTGGGCGGCTCGACGAGCACCGCGAGCCGCTCGCGTCGGAAGTCGAGCCGCTCGCGTTGGAGGCCGGGCGGCTCGACTCGGACCGGGAGCGGCTCGCATCGGAGATGGAGCGGCTCGACCAGTACCGTGAGCGGCTCGCGTCGCAAGTGGAGCCTCTCGACCAGTACCGCGAGCGGCTCGCGTCGGACATGGAGCGGCTCGACCAGCACGGCCAGCGGCTCGCGTCGGATATGGAGCGGCTCGATGAGCACCGTGAGCCGCTCGCGTCGCAAGTGGAGCCGTTCGTCCCGAAGCTCGCGACGCTCGACAGCTACACGAACGCCCCGTGCGACATGTAGGAGAAGCGGCGCTCGGCGGCGCCGTTTGTATTTCTGCAGAGGGGCCTCTGTACTTCTGCGGAGGGCCCTCTGCACTTTTACAAAGGGCGCCCCGTCGCACCACCGTCCGCGCTTCGTGGCGCATTACCGTACCGGGCTGGAGCAATAGCGTACCGGTCTCGCGATCCCGCGCGCTTCCGCGCCGCCGCGCGTCCGCGCGATCCACGAGAAAACCCGCTCACGCCCACCTCCGCCGCCGCTGGCACGGGGGTTGCGATGAGGGTCGTCCGACGCGGCAACGAGGCCGCGCACGCAGTGAACCCTCATCACGGAGCAAGGTGTCATGTCTCAGATCATCGTCACGATCCTCGTCGTCCTCGGCCTCCCCACGAGGGCCCGGGACCTCATCGCGTTCGTCAAGGCGGTCATCGCCAAGATGGCGAACAACCCCAACTTCACCACCCCCACGCCCACGCTCGCGACCGTCTCCAGCGCCCTCGCGGCGTACGAGACCGCGGAGACGGCGATGCAGACCACCAAGGGGGTCAAGGGCGATCGCGCGGCGAAGAGGAGCGCGCTCGTCGCGACCCTCAGGCACCTCCGCGACTACGTCCAGCAGATCTGCGAGGCGAACGTGGAGAACGCGCTCGCCATCGCGGAGAGCGCCAACATGCGGCTCCGGTCGATGCCGGTTCGCATCAAGGCCGCGCTCACCATCACGCAGGGGCTGGTGTCCGGGACCGTGGTCTGCGACGCCAAGGCCGTGGCCAAGCAGGCGACGTACTACTTCTGCTACAGCGTCGACGAGAAGAACTGGGTCAGCGTCCCCGAGACGATGAAGAGCAAGGTCACCATCTCGGGCCTGACGCCGGGCCAGACCTACTACTTCCGCTTCCGCGCGCTCACCCGCAAGGGGATGGGCGACCCCTCGCAGATCGTCAGCTTCCTCGTGAAGTGAAGTGAGAGGAGCGCGGATGGTCGCGCTCGGTGCGGCGAGGCAGGGCGGGTTCTCCGTCCTGCCTCGCTGTGCTTTTGTGGAGCCCCCGCCGGCTGGTACAATCGGAGGACAGACCGTGGGCGTGTGGAGATGCGGAAGCGGGGTGCTTGAGGGGGCGTCTCGTCACCTTGCTCACGCGCGGGGCTCGGGTCCGCTTGCTTACGCGCGCGATTCTACAGCGTTTTGCCGGAGAGATGCCGGTGCCGGGAGGGAGCTGAAGCGCTTTTCGAGAAGAGACTTGGAGGGCACAGGTCAGGGGTTGGGGGGTGCTCCGGGGGGAGCGCCGCCGTATCCGCCGGCCCAGCCGGTGGGCAGGTCCAGGTGGAGGGAGGCGTCGGGCAGGAGCTTGACCTTCGAGGGATCGAGGACGATGCGCGGCTCCACCGCCGGGGGGGCGGGGGGCGCGCCGAGGTAGCGCGCGGCGCCGACGCCGAGGGCGAAGCACGCGAGGCCGCCGAGGAGGGCGAGGGCGATCCGGCGCCGGTTCATGGGGCCCGGATCCTGCGCCGCCCGCGCCCGGCGCACCAGCGGCTCGTGTAACGGCCCGTTCACAGGAAAAGTTTCACAGTTCTCACCGGGCCCACCCTTGAATACCTGCTCGCGGGGGCCGTCTCCCTGTGGAATGAGGTCGCCATCGGCCCGGAACCGCTCGTGTTTTCTGGCAAACGTCGACCCTCCGACGCCCGCGCCGCCGCACAGGCAGGCCGCTTGCTTACGGGGTCGGCGGACGGTACGAGCTTTCGCCGGTAGACGGCACAAGGAGACGGACACGTGAAACGCAGGATGATCCACCTCTTCGCGGCGCTCATCGCGGCCCTGAGCTTCGCCTTCGCCGGCCCGGCATTCGCCGGCGGGGCCACCGACGTCGTCAAGGCCAAGCAGACGTCGCTCTTCGACCTGATCCGGCAGGGCACCGGCGACAGTCAGAAGAAGATCGACGGCGTCTTCGACGACATGCTCGACTACCCGACGCTCGCGCAGAATTCGCTGGGGCCGGAGTGGGCGAAGCGAACCGCGGCGGAGCAGGCGGAGTTCACCGATCTCCTGAAGAAGCTGGTGCGGAACGCGTACCAGAAGAACCTGAAGAAGATCCTGGACTACGACGTGAACTACACCGGCGAGGAGTCCGCCGACGGCGGCGTGCTCGTGAAGACGTCCTCGCAGGACAAGAGCGGATCCCGCAGCGACCCGCTCGAGATCGACTTCAAGATGGTGAACAACGGCGGCACCTGGCGGGTCCAGGACATCGTGACCGAGGACGTGAGCCTGGTCTCGAGCTACCGGAGCCAGTTCACCAAGATCATCAACAAGGACGGCTTCCCCAAGCTGATCGAGAAGATGAAGGACAAGCTCGCCAGGGAGAGCGCGCCCTGACCCACCCGGCCCCGTAGCCCCTGAGCGCCCCTTACCGAACCGCGACCGCAAGGGAGCGGGTGCCAGTTGGCAACGCCGCCCACAGGCCTTTGCACGCTGAAACGCCTCGCGTGCAATGGCCTGGCACCCGCTCCCTCGCGGTCGCGGTTCGGTATCAGGGCGGTATGAGGAGGCACGTGGCTTCGACGCATAATTCGCGGCCCCGTGCCGGCGTTGGTACCCTGTTCGCATGGCGATCGGGTCGGTTCGGAGCGGGAGGGGCCGCGCGGAGAGGGCGGCTTCGCTCCGCGCTCCCATCGCGCCGGGCCGGGCGTCGACCCCGCCCTCCCCGCCGGACGACCGGCCCGCCCTCCGGCTCGCCGTGAGCCGGGGCCTCCTGGGCATCGAGCTCGACGCCCCCTTCGCGCTCGGGCCGCTCTCGGTGGTCGAGCTGGCGCTCGACCTGCCCAACGTCCGCTTCCCCGTCGACCTCTCCGGCGGCGTCGCCCGCTTCCGTCACCGCCGCGGCGTCCTGACGCGCCTCGCCGTCGAGGCCGGCGCCGCCGCGCTGGCGGGCTGGGCGGCCCCCCGGCTCCGGGGGGTCCTCGCCGAGGCCACGCCGGAGCTGATCCTCGTGCCCGTCGAGGCCGGCTTCTCGGTCGGCCTCCGATCGGGCACCGCGGCGCTCGCCTTCGACGTCCTCGTCGCCCCCCTCGACGGCGACCTCCGGCTCCTGCCCGAGGAAGCCCGCGGCATCGGCCTGCGCGCGCCCCCGCAGACGCTCGCCCTGCGCGCCCTCGCCGCGGCGCTCGCGCCGATGGGCCGCGTGGTGCGCGGCGCCATCGTGCTCCCCGCCGCCGCCGCGCAGGTCGCCCGGTACGTCCTCCCGCAGGCGGGCGCGCGCGCCCCGAGCGCGGCGGGCCTCCGCTGGGAGGCGCCGGCCGAGGTCCTCGCGCCCGAAGGCGGGATACGCCTCGGGCTCACGGGCCGGTGCGACGCCCCGCCGCCCGCGCTCCCTCCCCGTGTCCTCCGCGCGCTCGAGGCCGCCGAGCTGGTGGGGGACGCCGACCTCGCCGCGTACGCCGGCGCGAACGAGGACGCGCGGCGCCTCTACCTCGCCGCGCTCGAGCGCGCCCCCCGCCACCCGGAGATCTCCCGGCGCCTCGCGTGGATCGATCTGCTCGCGGGCGACCGCGCCGAGGGCGCGCTGGCGACGCTCGTCGACGCCATGCCCGCGGCGTTCGCCGGCACCCTCGGCGGCGCGCTGCTCGCCGCGGTCGGCGACGCCGACGGGGCCCGCGTCGCGCTGACCCGCGCCGCCCAGGCCGAGCCGCACGGCGCGCTCGCCGCGCTCGCCTGGCTGGAAGCGGCGCGCCTCGCCCCGGCGCTCGACCTCCGGCTGGAGGCCCTCGACCACGCCGTCGCGCGCGCGCCCTCGCTCGATCTCGCCCGCTGGGCCCGGCTCGATGCGCGCCTCGACCTCGCAGACCTCCGCGGCGCGCGCGGCGACGCCGAGCACCTGGAGGCGGCGACGTACGGCGCCGAGGCGCGGCACGCGGTGTGGCGTCGCGCGGCGGGCGCGTTCCTCTCGCGGGGGTACGCGGCGGAGGCGGGGGCGCTGTTCGAGCGCGCGCTGCGCTACGCGCCCGACGACGTCGAAGCGGTGACCGGCCTCGCGCGGGCGCTCAGGGCAGCCGGGCAGGGGCGGCGGGCCGCCGACCTCTTCGCCCGGGCGGTGGCCCTGGCCGGCCGCGCGGGCGCGCCGGCCCACGCCGCGGAGATCGAGCTGGCGCGCGCGCTGGCGGAGGTCGCGGGCAATCGTCCCGCCGCGGTGGCGCGGGTGCGGGCGATCCCGCCGGGGCTGCCGGAGAGCGCGGAGGCGCGCTTCCTGGAGGGGCGCTGGCGGGCGGAGCTCGGCGACGTGGCGGGCGCGGGGATCGCCTTCGGGCGGTTCCGCGACGCGGTGGAGCTGCTCGGCCCGGCGGGGATCGAGCACGGGGCAGGGCTTTCGGCGCTGCTGGTCGACGCGGCGAAGATCGAGGAGGAGGATCGCGGCGACCTCCACGCCGCGCAGCGCGACCTGGGCCTGGCCCTCCGGCTCCGGCCGCGCGACGGCGCGATCGCCTCGCGCTTCCGGCGCGTCGCCGCGCTCGTGGCGAGGGGCGCGCCGGCCGTGGCCGCGCCACCGCCGCCGCCCGTGGAGCAGCCTGCGCCGGCGCCCGACGTGTCCGTGACCGAGGCCCCACCGCCGCCCGAGCCCGAGCCCGAGCCCGAGCCCGCGGTGCTCGTTCACGACGAGGCGGACGACGAGCGGCGGGTCGGGGAGCTGACGGACCGGCTGCGCGCCGACCCCCGCGACCACGCCTCCGCGATGCTCCTCGCCGCGGCGCTGGAGCGGCTCGGGCGGGATCTGGATCTGGTGGCGCTCTACTCGGCGCGGCTCGAGGAGGGAGACGAGGCCGAGCGGCGGGAGGTCGTGCCGCTCCGGCGCGCGGTGCTGCTACGGCTCGCGGCCGACGCGCGCGCGGCGGGGCGGGCGGACGAGGGCGCGCTCTACGAGATGATGGCGGCGGGCGACGAGGGCTGAGGCGATGCCTACGGCTCGTGCGCGACGACGGTCGCGCCACCACGCCGCTCGCTGGAGACGCGCAGCCGGCGCGGCATCCGCTCCTCGATCGCCGGCACGTGGGAGATCATCCCGATGACGCGGTTCGGCCCGCGGAGCTGCTCGAGGGCGCCGAGCGCGATCTCCAGCGTGCCCGCGTCGAGCGAGCCGAAGCCCTCGTCGAGGAAGAAGAAGTCGAAGCGCGTGCGGCCTGCGAGCTGGATGCGCTCGGAGAGCGAGAGGGCGAGCGCCAGCGAGACGAGGAAGGTCTCGCCGCCGGAGAGCGTCGACGGGGTGCGCGTGAGGCCGCCGTACGCCGCGTCGGCGACCGCGAAGGCGCCGTCCGGGGTGCGCACGAGCGCGTAGCGATCGGACGAGAGCGTCTTGAGCAGGGCCGCGGCGCCGCGGGTCACCGCCTCGAGGTGCCGCTCGGCGGCCAGCTCGGCGAGCTGGTTCGACGCCACGACGTTCCGGATCTGCGAGAGCCGCCGGGCGCGCGGCAGGAGCGCGTCGATCTTCGCCCGCAGCTCGATCGCGCGCGCCCTCCTGCGCGAGAGCCCTCGCTGCGCGCCGCCGCCTGCGCCGCGCGCTCCCCGGCCGCGCCGGCGACCTTGCGGGCCTCGTCCCGCGCTCGCTCGGCCGCGCGCGCCTCGTCCTCCGAGACCTCCACCTCCACGTCGCGGCGCCGCTCGCCCAGCACCGCGGCGAGGCGCTCGCGCGCCTCCCCGAGGCGGCGGATCTCGTCCTCCAGCGCGTCGAGCGCCGCCGGTTGAACCAGCGCCGCGCGCAGCGCCGCGAGCCCGTCGAACCCCGCGCGCGCGATCGCCGCCTCGGCGGCCTGCTGCGCGCGCGAGAGGCGCCCGGCGGCCTCCCTCCGGCGGACGGTCGCCTCCCGCGCCTCGAGCGCGAGCCGGTCCACCTCCGCCCTCGCCTCCTCCATCGCGGCGCGCGCCTCCTCCTCGCGCCGCGCGAGGCCGTCCGCGCGCGCCGACAGCTCGTGTACCCACTCCGCCGCCGTCCGCGACGTGGGCTTCGGCTCGAAGAGGCCACGCTGACCGCGGGGCGCGAGGTCGAGGAGGAGCGCGCGGATCTCCTCGCGGCGCGCCTCGGCCAGTGAAGCCGCCGCGGAGGCGCGCCCCTCCGCGGCCTGATGGGCGCGCGCGGCGCCGTCCTGCGCCGCCGTGCGCGCCTGCTCCTCGGTCCGGGCCCGCTCCGCCGCCTCCCGCGCCGCCGCGCGCGCCCGCTCCAGCGCCTCGGCCTGCCGCGCTCGCCGCGCCAGCGCCAGGACCCGCGCCTCGGCCGCGCCCTGCGGCTCCCGCCGGGCGGCCTCCCGCACCTCGTCCCGGCGCTCGGGCGCGATCGCGGAGAGCGCCACGTCCGCGCGCGCCCCGAGCCGCTCCACCGCCGCCCGCGCCTCGGACACCGCGCGCGGCACCTCCTCCCCCGAGGCCTGCCTCCGGGCCGCCTCGCGCGCTGCCGCGAGATCCGCCGCGATCGCCTCCACGCGCGCCGACGTCGCCCGCGCCTCCTCGTCGCGCGCCGCGGCCGCCCGTGCGCCCTCGGCCCGGTCCTGCTCCGCCGCCTTCACGAGGCGCCGCGACGCCGCGAGCGCGCGCTCCGCCATCGCGATCGCCGCCGCGGCGAACCCGTGATCCGCGCCCGGGTGCTGGCGCGCGCCGCACACCGGGCAGGGCGCGCCCGGCACGAGCGAGGTCGCGAGGTCCGCCGCCGCCGCGCGCCGCCGCGCGTCCGCGAGCGCGCCGTCCGCCACCTCGACCTCCGCCACCGCGCGCTGCGCGTCGATTCTCGAGCTTGCGCAGCTCCGAATGGGCCTGCACGGACGAGAGATCCGCCGCGCGCGCCTCCTCCTCCCCCGCCGCGAGCGCCGCCGCGAGATTGCTCGCCCTCGCCTCCGCCGCCGCGAGCTCGGCCGCGATCACCGCCGCGACCCGCTCCTCGGCGAGCGCGAGCTCGGCCACCGCCGCGGCGGCCACCGCCCCCGCGCGCTCGTCCTCGCCCACCCGCGCCGCCTCGAGCCTCTCGGCGGCGCTCTGCTCCTCGCGCTCGGCCGCCGCGCGCCGCTCCCTCGAGGCCTCGCGCACCGCCTCGGCCTTTCGAAGCGCCGCCTCGGCCTCCGCGAGCTCCCGCGCCCGCGCCGCCCGCGCCTCGTCGAGCGCCCCGAGGTCCTGCCCGCGCTCGAGCGCCTGCCGCGCCCTGCCGAGCTGCTCCAGCGCGCGCGGCAGCTCGGCGGCGCGGGCGGCGCTCGCCTCCGCCAGGGAAGCGGCCGCCGCCCGCCGTCGCACCGCCGCGGTGCGGCCCTCCTTCTCGATCTCCACAGCGCGCGCGTCGGCGGCCGTCGCCTCGCGGTCCGCGTCCGCGAGCGCCTCGACCGCGGCCTCGGCACCCGCCGCGCGCCGCCCCCGCGCCACCCGATTGCGGTCCGGCGCCCGCGCCGCGACCTGCGCCTCCACCGCCTCGAACGCCGCCGCCGCCGCGTCGCGCGCCGCGCACCGCTCCCTCCCCGCCCGCTTCGCCTTCGCGTCCGCCTCCGCCGCGTCGAGCACGCCGGCCGCCGCCGCCGCCTCGGCCGCCGCCGCGGTGCAGAGGTCCGCCGCGGCGAGCGCGTCGGCCTCGCTCACGGCCACCTCGCGCTCCGCCTCCTCGATCCGACCGATCTCGCTCCGCACCGCCATCTCCCGCCCCTTGAGCACGTCGAGGAGCGGCCCGCCGAGGTGCTCGGTGCGGAACAGGCTGGCGACCAGCGTGCGACGCTCGGCCGGGCGCGCGCGCAGGAGCGCGTCGAACTCGCCCTGCGGGAGCACCACGGCCTGCTGGAAGTCGTTCATCGAGACGCGGACGATCTGCTCGGCGAGGTACTCGTCCGCCTTGCGCCCGCCGAGGTCCACCGGCGCCCAGCCCTCGCCGGCCCGCTCCTCGATGCGCAGCGGCGGGTGCTTGGGCGCGCCGCGCAGATCCGCGCCCACGGCGCCCGCGCCGCCCACCCGCCGCTTGCTCCAGCGGAAGCGCCGCTCCACCGCGATTCGCGCGCGCCCTCGCTGCGCCCCTCGCAGAGCTCGAGCCGCACCGAGAGCTCGAGCGCGCCCGCGGAGACGCACTCGCTCGGCTCGCCGCGCGGGCACTTGCCGAAGAGCGCGAGGAAGATGCCGTCGAGGATGGTGGACTTGCCCGCGCCGGTCGGCCCCGCGATGGCGAAGAGGCCCAGCTCGCCGAGCCGGGCGAGGTCGATTTCGGTCTCGCGCGTGAACGATCGGAGGCCGCGCACGCGCAGGCGGAGGAGCCTCAACCGGGGCCTCCGTCGACCTCGGCCTCGCGCCCGAGCGCGAGCATCGCCGAGCGCAGCTCCTCGAGCGTCTCGTCGTCGGGCGCCGCGCCGTGCTTCTTCTGCCACAGCTCGGAGAAGAGCTGCTCGACGCGCACCTCCGGCAGCTCGTCGCCCGAGCGGGCCGCGAGCTCGCTCGGGTGCGGGTCGAAGAGATTGCGCACCGCGAGCACCGTGACGCCCGGCAGCGCGAAGAGCGCGTCCCCGTCGGCGGCCGCGAGGGTGCGGCCGAGGTCGGCGCGCACCTCGACGATGGGGGAGACCGCCCGCGGGAGCGCCGCCCTCGCCTGCGCGTCCTCGATGGACGACACCGCCCAGAATCTCGAGGGGGCGCCCGCCCCGGAGCGGGACGTCGCGGAGCACGGCGGGGCGGCCGGGGGCGGCGTCGACGAGCACGGCGCGCTTCTCCTGGCCGGCCTCGGAGAACGAGTAGGCGATGGGCGAGCCCGCGTACACCGCCGGGGAGCCGGCGCCCGCGACGGCCTGCGGGCGGTGGAGGTGGCCGAGCGCGACGTAGTCGAGGCCGGCGGGGATGGCGGCGGCGTCGAGGTCGCTGAGGGCGCCGAGCCGGAGGCGGCGCTCGCTGTCGCTGGGCGCCCCGCCGGTGACGAACTGGTGCAAGAGGAGGACGTTGACGGCCGCCGGGTCGCGGTGCGCGGCGCGGGCCGCGATCTCCCCGGTGAGGCGCTCGGCGTAACGCTCCGCGTCGCCGCTCCCGTCCGCGAGCCCGCCGCCCTGGACCTCGCGCGCGACCCTGGCCTCGGAGAGGAAGGGCAGGAGCCCGACGACGATTGGCGCGCCGGCGCCGGGCACCTCGACGCGCGCGACCTGCGGCGCGAGCGGGACCACACGCACCGCGCCGCCCCCCACGTCGTGCCCGCGCAGCGGATCGCCCACGTCCCCGGCGAGGAGGATGCCGAGGCGGCGCGCAAGGGGCTCGGCGGCGGCGAGCCGGACGCCGGAGTCGTGGTTGCCGGCGATGACGGCGACCGCGCGCCGCCCGCCGGCGGCGAGGCCGTCCAGGAGCTCGAAGAAGAGGTCCTCGGCCCACGCCGGGGGGGTGAACGCCTCGAAGACATCCCCGGATACGACCGTGAGCGCGACCTCGTGCTCCGCGGCGGCCGCGACGATCTCGGCCACGACGGCGCGCTGCTCGCGCTCCCGCGACAAATCGCCGAGGCTCCGGCCGAGGTGCAGGTCCGAGACGTGAAGGAGGCGCACGGCGGGCGGAAGGTAGCCCCGGGAGGGGGCGTGTACCGGGAAAAGTTGCCGCGGGCCGCTGGGGCGGGTGCGCGCGCCCTCGGCGGCTCCGGATTCTTCACGGATTGGACCGGGCCAGCATCCCCACTCTTGCCCCATCACCGCGATTGTCAGACCATGGCAGCGTCCAGCACGTGCCTGCCGCGCGGGCAACGAGCGAGGAGAGGTCAATGCCCAGCACGAGAAACATCCTGTTTGCGGCTGCCCTAGCAGCCCTGGCCATCGCCGCAGCCGCACCAGGCTGCGGCTCCGGCGGCGGCCCCGTCTTCGGCAACGGAGGCACCAGCTCGGGGACCGGCGGCACGACCACGAGCCACATGGGCACGGGGGGCCACGCTACGACCGCGTCGTCGTCGGCTGCGTCCACGTCGTCCACCGGCACGGGCGGGAGCGCGCCCACGTGCGACGGCGGCATGACGTGCTCGACGGCCGCCGACTGCCCGGCCGCCGACTCGCCCTGTACCACCATCGCGTGCACTGGCGGCTGTTGCGTGGCCGGCGACGCGATTCTCGGGGACGACCTGCGCGAACGACGCGGGCGGGGCGGTGTGCGATGGCATGGGCAACTGCATCGCGTGCCTCGCGCCCGCCGACTGCCCCCCGCAGCCGACCACCTGCCTGCTGAACACCTGCACGAACAACACGTGCGGCACGAAGCCGAACTCGGTGTCCACCTCCTGCATGGATAACGGCGGGACGGTGTGCGACGGCAACGGCAACTGCGTCGCGTGCGTGGCGCCGAGCGACTGCCCGCCCACCGGGACGACCTGCGCGACGAACACGTGCGACGGCAACGCGTGCGGGGTGAACTATGCGGTGAAGAACACGCAGTGCCACGACAACGGCGGCACGCTCTGCGACGGCAACGGCAAGTGCGTCCCCGGGGGGTGCACGGACGGGCTCAAGGACAACGGCGAGACGGACGTCGACTGCGGCGGGCCCTGCTCGCCGTGCCCGGACGGCAAGCTGTGCGCCACGGGCAAGGACTGCATCGACGGCGTGTGCAGCAGCAACCCGCTGCGTTGCCAGGCGCCGAGCTGCACCGACGAGGTGCAGAACGGCGGAGAGACGGACGTCGACTGCGGCGGCCCCAACTGCGCCAAGTGCCCCGACCAGAAGCACTGCAAGGTGAACGGCGACTGCGTGAACAGCATCTGCTTCGGCAGCGGGCCGGGCACCTGCGTCTCGTGCACGGACGGCGTGAAGGACGGCAACGAGACGGACGTCGACTGCGGCGGCGTGAACTGCGACGCCCTCGGCAAGACGTGCAGCGTGGGCAAGGGGTGCATGGTCGCCGGCGACTGCAATAGCGCCTCCTGCGTGTCGGGGACGTGCGGGGCCAAGGCCAACGGCACCACGTGCACCGCGGGCTCGCAGTGCACGAGCGGCCAGTGCGTCGAGGGGATCTGCTGCGCGGTGAGCTGCACCGACAAGGGCAGCGCCTCGTGCGGGACCAACGGCGCCTGCAACGCGGCGGGCACCGGCTGCGCCACCTACCCCGCGGGCACCCAGTGCGAGCCCGCCACGTGCGTGGACGGGGCCAACGGCTCCAACCAGCAGACGGCCACCCAGTGCGACGGCGCCGGCAACTGCGACGTCGGCGTGTCGATGACGAGCTGCGGCGCCTACAAGTGCGGCGGCACGACCTGCAAGAAGTCGTGCGTGAACAGCTCGGACTGCGCCTCGGGCAACGTCTGCACCAGCGGCTCCTGCGTCCCGGGCACGGGCAACGGCACCTCCTGCTCGGTCGACACGCAGTGCTCGAGCGGCCACTGCGCCGGTGGCATCTGCTGCCCGACCACCTGCTCCGACCAGGGCGCGCCGAGCTGCGGGACCGACGGCAAGTGCAACCCGCAGGGCACGGCGTGCGAGCTGTATCCGAGCGGCACCGTCTGCGTCCCCGAGTCCTGCGCGGACGGCCCCGGCCTGAGCACCTTCACGGCCGCGACCACGTGCAACGGCAGCGGGGCGTGCAACCAGGGCGCCGCCAAGATGACCTGCGGCGGCAACAAGTGCGCGGGCGCGATTCGCGGCACCGCCTGCACGTCGAACGCCAACTGCGCCACCGGCAACTACTGCAACTCGAGCGGCATCTGCGTCACGGACCTCGCCAGCGGGAGCTCGTGCATGAACGACACGCAGTGCTCGAGCGGCCACTGCGTGCTCGGCATCTGCTGCGCGGTGACGTGCACGGACCAGGGGGCGACCTCTTGCGGCACCAACGGCAAGTGCAACGCCGCGGGCACCGCCTGCGCGGACTACCCGACGGGCACGGTGTGCGGCACCGGCCAGTGCAACGACGGGGCCAGCTCCAGCACCGAGACGGCGCCGAACACCTGCAACGGCAGCGGCGCGTGCAACGTCGCCGGCGCCAACACGAGCTGCGGCCTGTTCAAGTGCGGCGGCACGACCTGCAAGACCTCCTGCACGACGAACGCGGACTGCGTGACGGGCCATTTCTGCAACGGTGGCTCGTGCTCCTCCGACGTCGCCAACGGCGGGACGTGCACCGCGAACAGCCAGTGCACGAGCGGCAACTGCATGGGCGGCATCTGCTGCTCGGTCGCCTGCACCGACAGCGGCGCGGCCTCGTGCGGCACCAACGGGTCCTGCAACGTGTCGGGGACCGGCTGCGCCCTCTACCCCATGGGCACGTCGTGCGCCGCGCAGACCTGCACCGACAACCTCGGCAGCAGCGAGGTGACCGCCGCGATGACCTGCAACGGCCAGGGCTCCTGCGACCTCGGCGGCACCCAGACGAGCTGCGGGTTCTACAAGTGCACCGGCGCGCTCTGCAAGAACTCGTGCACGACGAACACCGACTGCATCAACGGGTACGTGTGCTCCGGCGGCCAGTGCTTCGCCGCCATCGGCGACGCCTGCTCGTCGAACTCGATGTGCGTGAGCGGCGTCTGCGGCGTCAACGGAACCGGCAACTGCTGCACCTCGACGTGCGCCGTGATCGGCGGCCAGTGCGGTGCGACGAGCTGCAACACGTCGGGCACTTGCGTCTACCCGTCGAGCGCGTGCAGCGCGACCTCGTGCAGCGGCAGCTCGCTCACGACCTACACGACCTGCAACGGCATGGGCACCTGCAACCAGGGCGGCACGACGGCGGCCTGCTCCGACCACCTCATCTGCGCCAGCGGCACGGCCTGCCTGACGGGCTGCGGCGGGCTCGATACGAACTGCGTGTCCGGGTACTACTGCAACGGCGTCGGCGCCGGCACCTGCCAGACCCAGCTCGCCTCCAATTCGCCCTGCGTCCGGAGCGCGCAGTGCCTGAGCGGCAGTTGCATCGACAAGAAGACCGCCGACGGCGGGATGGCGCTGGAGTGCAAGTGAAGTGAGCCCGGGGAGAGGGCGGCCTCGCCCTCTCCCCGCGCGCGCCCTCAGGGCGACGCGTCGCGGCTCCGCGCCCACCACGCTGCGAGGTCCGGCAGCGCGATCGAGGCCATCTCCAGCAAGTGGTACACGTGGTGCTCCGGCCCTTCGCCGGCGTAGCCCCGCACGATGAGCCGCCCCCGGTCGGCCAGCGTGAGCGGCGAGAGCGGGCGCCGGAGCTCCCTGGAGAGCACGCCCTCGGCCGCAGGGATCGGCGGGACGGCGGCCTCCTCCCCGCCCGCGTAACGGGGCACGCCGAGCCGCGCGAGCAACAGGTCCGTCGTCTCGCGCGCGCCGACGAACGCGTCCGGCGCGATCTCCGAGTGCGTCACGACGAAGAGCTTCCTCCCCGACATCGCCCAGCGCGCGAAGCGCTCGTACGGCGCGAGCTCGTCGACGGCCGGCTTCCTTTGGCCCGGCACGCGCCCGATCGTCAGCCCGTCGAGCAGGATCACCGCGTCCACGCGCTCGGCGTCGTCCTCCCGCTCCAGGATCCGCCGCACCGCCCCGTGCCCCGCGCTCCACGCGATCAGCGCCACCCGCCCGAGCCGCGCATGGGCGAGGCCGCGCTTCTCCATCGCCGCCTGCACCCGGTCGAGCAGCTCCCCGAGCGACCCCGGCGCCGCGAAGCGCGCCTCGTAGGGCGCGGACCCCAGCCCGTAGTTCTGCGGCACGAAGACCGCCCCGATCTTCGCGTATCCGAGGCTCTGCTCCACCAGCTCCGTGTTGCCGTGGAAGTGGATCACCACGTCGTAGACGCCGTCCGGCGAGGCGAAGTCCGGCGCGATGGCCAGGTACCCGCCCGAGAACGGCGAGCGCCCGTCACGCTGGAACGCCGCGTCCGCGCGCGCGACGTGCTGCGGTGGGAGCGGGGGTGGAAGGTCGGTGAGGCCCGACGCGGGGGCTGCGCTCGGCGCGCGGGGGAGCGGACGGGCGGACGCGCGGGGCGAGCGAGGCGGGGCCGAGGCGAGGGCGCCCGCGAGCGTGAGGGCGAGGCCAGCCACGATTGCCTGGGTGACGCGACGCCGATGGGCCGCTTGCCGGGCCGCCACTGGGCAACGCTACCAGGTGGAAAGGAGCGGCGCCCACTCGAAGCCGAGCCGCGCGTGCGCCTCGCGCAGCGCCGCCTCGACCGCGGCCGGCGTGGCGCCGCGCGCGAAGATGAACCCCAGGTAGCTCGCCCCCTCCGGCAGCGCGCGGACGGCGTCGCCGGGCTGCGGCGCGACCGTCGACGCCGTCGATGCCCGGCACGGCGCGCGCTTCGTCGAGGCCGGTCACGCTGCGGAGCACGCCGCTCCGGGGGATGGGCATCATCATCACGCGCCGCGGCGGCCGCGCCCGCGCCGCGGACCGGGGCGGGGAGCGGCAGCCCGGCGGCGTGCGCGAGGAGCAGGTCTTCGAGCGGGCCCGCCGACGAGCCGGAAGACCTGCGAGCACAGCCCGCCGATCGAGCGCGCGGCCAGCTCGACCACCGACGCGCGACCGCCCTCGGTGCGCAGCTCGACGTGGACGGGCCCGTGCGTGAGGCCCAGCGCCCGGGCGGCGCGCGCCGCCACGTCGAGGACGATCGGCCTGCGTTCGGGCGGGAGGCGCGGAGGGCGTCACGTAGAGGGTCTCCTCGAAGAAGGGGCCTGTCAGGTCGTCGGGCTTGTCGAAGATGGCGAGCGGCGCGCAGCTCGCCCGCCGTCATGAGGCCCTCGATCGGCGACCTCGCGCCCGGGCAGGTAGTCCTCGACGATGACGTCGAAGAAGCCCGGATCGGCGCGGGTTCGCTGCTGTGCCGCGCGAGGATGCGGCGCACCCGCGCCACCGCGCGCGCGAGCTCGGCGGGGCCGTCCGCGCGGATCACGCCCTGGCTGCCGGTGAGCATCGGCGGCTTCACCACGCAGGGAAAGCCGACCTCGCCCGCGCCTCCGAGGTTGCCTCCGACGTGACCTCCGACGTTGCCTCCGACGTGAATCGCCTCCGGCCCCTGATCGGGCGTGAGCACGCGGTGGCGCGGGCTGGGCACGCCGTGCTCGGCGAGCAGCTCGCGCATGCGGCGCTTGTCGCGCGCGGCCAGCGCGCCCTCGGGGCTCGAGCAGGGGAGGCCCAGGCCTCGCGGCGGCGAGGGCGGCGACCACGGCGCTGTTCTCGTCTGTGGCGACGATGCCGGCGAAGGGGCGTCTGCGCGGCGGCGGCCGCGATCGCGGCGGCGGCCTGCTCCGGGCGCGCGGAAGTCGACCGGCGACCGTGGGCCGCGCGAGCCGCGCGAACGCGGCGGGCAGGTCGGTCCCGAGCCAGAGGTCCACCCCGGTCACGCCCGGCCGCGTCGAGGAACGCCTCGACCCGGTAGCTGGTGCGACGGGAAGAGCAGGAGGACGCGCGGCTTGGCTCTCGCGACCCTACTTGCCTCGCGGCGCACGTCGCGAGCGCTAACGCGCCCGCGGGATCCGCGCCGACACGACCATGCACGTCATCCTCTTCGCCTGGTGCCCGACCTCCGTCCTCTACCTGGAGGCGCTCGCCGCCGCGGCCTGCCCGCCGGCGCTGGTCGTGACCGGCACCCGCACCGCCGCCCGCGCGCCACTCGCGGCCGCGTGCGAGCGCCTCGGGCGTCCCGCTCGAGCGCCGTGATGACCCGAACGACCCGGCCTTCGTCGCGCGCCTCCGCGCCCTCGGAGCCGACCTGATCCTCGTCGCGGGTGCGCCCGCGTCCTCGGCCCCGAGCTGTGCGCCGTCCCTCGCCTCGGCGCGCTCAACTTCCACCCCTCGCGCCTGCCCGACTACCGCGGAAAGGAGCCGCTGTTCTGGGCGCTGCTCCGCGGCGAGACGAGCGTGGCCGTCACCGTCCACCACCTGACGGAGCACGTCGACGCCGGCCCCATCCTCTTCCAGCACCTCGTCCCCGTCCCTCCGCGCGCCACCAGCGCCTCGCTGGCCCCGCTCGTCGACCGCGAGGGCGCGGCGCTCGTCCCCGAGATCCTCGCGCTCGCCGCCTCCGGCGCGCTGCCCGAGGGTGCGCGGGCAGCCGGCCCCGGCTCGCACTTCCCGCCGCTCCGCGCCGAGCACGGGCTCGTCGACTTCACGCGGTCGGCGGCGGAGATCGACCACCTCGTCCGCGCCGCGCGGGGCGAGATCGCGGCCTACACGTTCCACCGAGGGATGCGGGTGATCGTGATCGAGGGCGAGCCGGACGAGGACGCGTCGGCGGGCGCACCACCGGGGCGCGTCGTCGGGATCGAGGGCGACGCGATCGTCGTGGCGGCAACGATCGGGGTCTACCGCGCGCGGCGGTTCGTGTTCCTGGACCGCGTACACGACGGCCCGGCGCTCGCCGCGGCGATCGGCATCGAGGTCGGAGCCGCGTTCAGCGCCAACCCCGCGTTCTGACTACATCCCGAGCTTGATCATCAGCGCCAGCAGGCCCAGCAGGGCGACGCCGATGCCGAGCATGAGGGGGACGCTCGCGACGAAGTACGGATAGCCCATGAGCGCGACGCCGATCAGCATCTGCGGCAGGCGGCGCATCTTCTTCCCGTAGGCGAACGAGACGAACCCGATCGACCCGACGAGGAGCGAGGCCAGCAGCGCGTTGCCGTCGAAGCTCATGGCAGTCGCTCAGCGTAGCACGGTCGATCCCGGGCGCCCGCGGCACCCTGTCCGTAGCGGACGGCGCGGGCTTCCGGCACCATGCCACGAGCCCCCATGCGCCTCGCCCGCCCCGCCATGCTCGTCGGCGCGCTCGCCGCGGCCGCCCTCGCCACGGACGCGTGCACCCTCTCCCCGCTCCCCGTGCCCACGAAGAGCGTCGCGTGCAGCTCGGCGGCGATCGCGCAGGGGATGACCACGTTCGCGCCGTCGGACGTCTCGGTCGCCATCGAGACCGGCGGAGACCCCGGCCTCGAGATCGTCCGCGCCGACCTCGCGCGCTACCTCGGCGAGGTCTGGGGCACGCCCGTCAAGGTGTCCGCGCAGGCGCCGGACCTGTCGAAGCGCGCCACGATCTGGCTCTCGACGAGCGACGCGGTGGGCAAGGGCGCGGGCCTCCACCCGTCGGCGTCATACGCCATCCGCCGCACCGACGGCCCCTCGGGCACGGTCGTGCGGGTCGCCGCGCACGACGCGACGGACCTCGCCTACGGCGCCTACGCGCTCCTCGAAGAGCTCGGCGTCCGCTTCTTCCACCCCAAGCAGACCTTCGTCCCGAGCCTCGGGGCGCCGAGCATCCCCGCCTCCCTCGACCTCTCGCGCACGCCGGCGATGGCCTCGCGCGGCATCCAGTTCCACACGCTCCACCCCATCGAGTACATGCCCGTCTTCAACGAGGCGAGCGCGGAGAACCTGGCGGACGCGAAGCGGGTCGTCGACTGGCTGGTCGAGACCGGGCAGAACTACGTCCAGTGGGCGCTCGTCTCGACGGTGCCCTGGTCGAAGTTCGCCCCCCACGCGCAGGCCATCATCGACTACGCGCACGTGCGCGGGGTGAAGGTCGGCGCCGTCGTGCAGATGTGGGCGGGCTCGTCGCTCCAGAACAACTACGTGCTCGTGAGCGACGAGAGCACGTGGCAGACCGAGATGGACCAGGGGCTCACCCAGCTCATGCAGGTAGGCTGGGACACGGTTCGAGCTCGCGCTCGGCGAGTTCGTCAGCACCGACCCGCAGCAGGTGATCGACTGGCTGAACCACGCCGTCCTCTTCCTCGCGGTGAACGCGCCCGGCGTGGAGGTCAACGTGCAGAACCACGTCGGCAACTACCCGAACCTCTGGGTCCAGTACGAAGGCCAGACGGTCTTCTACTACCACCTGCCCCAGTACGCCGACCCGCGCCTCGGCCAGACGGTGCACACGCTCTTCTTCTTCGACCTGTACCGGGACTGGGCCACCTACGCGCACCCGAACTTCCACCTCCAGCACGACTACATCTTGAAGGAGCTCCCCACCCGCAGGGTGAAGTACTTCCCCGAGTCGGCGTACTGGATCTCGGCCGACATCGACGTCCCCCTCTTCCTGCCGGAGTACCTCTACGCGCGCTGGAACGACATCCACCGCTTGGTGGCCGAGGTCCAGCAGAAGGGGCTCCCGCCGCTCGAGGGGCACGTGCAGTTCAGCTCGGGGCACGAGTGGGGCTACTGGCTCACGGACTACCTGACGGCGAAGATGCTGTGGCAGCCCGAGGCGCCGCTCTCCACGTTCCTCGCGGACTATGCCCATGCCTTCGGGAGCTGCTCCACCGACGTGGAGGGCATCATGGATTCGCTCGTCTCGATCCAGTCGCACTACCTCTTCGACGATCGCCTCGTCGCCTACGTGCAGGGCGAGAACACGACGGTGGACGAGGGCTACCTCATCGGGCTCGAGACGCACCCGAAGCGCGTGGAGTTCGAGGACGTGCTGGCGATGAGCAAGAAGGATCGCGACGCCTTCGAGTCGAGCGTCGTCGTCCCGCTGGAGTCGATGGCCGCCGAGATGGTCCCGCTCGAGGACGCGGTGGCCGAGCGCTGCGCCGGCGCCGACGCGGCGATCACGCCCTGGTGCGAGGAGCTTTCCGACGGCATCTCCATCGTGCGCAACCGCGCCGAGCACGCCGCGCTCCTCTATCGGGCGATCCTGGAGCGCGCGAACAAGGGCGATCCCGAGCCGTACTACCGGGTGGCGACGACGATGACGAGCGAGGCGGCGACCATCGTGGCGCGGCGCGAGAAGGGCTACCGCTTCGACCTCCAGCGCCTCACGGGCGACTACGACAACCCGACCGTCTACCCCTTCGGCTACCTCCGCCCCGCGCACACCCAGTGCTACTGGCTGCGCCGGGAGCAGCAGGTGCGCACGCTGCTCGACACGGGCTACCCGGCGAGCGAAGGTTCCTTGCCGAGCTGCACGAACTGACGCCGCGCTCAGTCCCCCGGGAGCTCGAACGCGCCCCGGTACACCTCGTCGACGGCCACCGTGGCGCCGTTCGCCAGCGTGACGGCCTCACCCGCGCCGTACGTCCGGTAGTTCCACGAACCGTCGGCCTCGCGCCGGTAGTGCTCCACCCGCGCCGACGCCTGCGCCACGAGCAAGTAGTCCGTCAGCGAGGGAATGCGCTGGTAAGCGTCCCACTTCTCCCCCCGGTCGTAGCCCTCGGTGCTGCGGGAGAGCACCTCGACGACGATGCACGGGTTCGCGAGGCAGTCCTTCGTCCCCGGCTCGGTCTTCACGCCACCGCAGGCGACAACCGCGTCCGCGTAGACGTAGCGCTCGCCTTCCGCCGCGGAGACTCGCTGATCGGAAGAGAACGCGGCGCAGCCCCTGTCGCGCAGCGACGCCCGCAGCTCCGCGCCGACGGCGTTCGAGAGGAAGCTGTGCCGGTGGCTGCCCCCGGCCATCGCGAACACTTCCCCGAGGTGGTACTCGTGCTTGTCCGGCTGCTCGCGCTCCCACGCGAGGTACTCGGCGGAGGTCATGCGGCGCGTCGCGCCGGCGTGGCCCATGGGCGCGAGCGTAGCGCTACGGCGGTGGCGGGGCCAGGTGCGGAACTTGGCGGGCGGCCGGGTCTCTCCACTCCACGAGCCCCGCAGCACCGCGCCGATGGGCATGGCGATGCCCCACATCTCGGTGCGCGAGGGCGCCTGGCCGTAGACCGCGGAGATTCGCTCTTGTGCCACGTCCACGCGCGCCCTGCCGTCTCCCTCGACCAGACAAACACGCAGGATCTCGAGGCGCGACGGGATCCTGGCGCTCTCCCAGCGCGACAGGCCCACGCCGCCGCTCTGGCTGAACCGGAACCGCGCGTCCCCGCGCAGCACCGACACGCACATCTCGGGCGTCCAGCGCGCGTGGACGGGCGAGAGGCTCATCATCGTCGCGGCGAGCTCGAAGTAGCTGGCACCTCGACCGCGGCGATCGAGCCATGCCGCGACGTGCGCCAGCGCTTCGTCGAGCGCCTCGGCGCCTCCCGGCAGATCGCGGTCGCGCAGCCCATGGTGGCCGGGCCCGCAGCGGAGGAAGGGCGGATTGAGCAGGGCCTGGTCGAACGTCGGCACCTGGACGCTCATCTCGCTCTCCATCGCCGCAATCAACTCCTCGTGCGTCATCGGGTGGCCGACGTGGCGCAGAATCCGCACGGCCGCCTCCCGGTAATCGAGGCGCCCGTCGGACGATGCCTCGGCCCCGAGGGACAGGCGCTTGTAGCCGAGGTGGCGCGCCTCGCCGCTCCTCTCGAGCAGCGCCACGAGCTGCCATGCGTCGAGCCACGCCGGGATCTCGTGCTCTCTGCGGAGCCGCTCCAGGAGCTCGTCGGCGTTCCACTGCCGCGGCTCGTTCTCCATGATCCGTATGGAAGGGGGGACGAGGCGCTGTATCCAGCCGGCGAAATCGGGGATGTGTTGCTCGAGCCCGACCATGCCGCGGCCGAAATGGATCACCTCGTCGGGCATCTTGGGCAGCTTCCCCCCGAGCCTCGCGAACAGCTCATCCTTGTGCATCGGCTCGGGCGAGGCGCGGAGCATGGCGACCGCGACCGCCGCGAGCTTCCCCACGCCCGTGACGACGGGTTGGCCGCCCTGCTCCTCGACGTGCAAAAGCGGCGCGAGTCGCGCCATCAGGGCCTCCGTACCCACCGCCCCGAAGCGGTCCTGGAACGGATCGACGAGCGCGTGGAACGCCGAGAGCGGCGCCGGGGTAGGGGCCTTCTCGACGCGCGCGCGGAGCTCCTCCCACGCCTCCTCCAGCGCCTTTTGCGAGAAGCGCGCCAGGTACTCGTCGCCCGCGAGCTCGATGACGCGCATCCTGCCCTCGAGCAGCCGCGCGCCGAAGTAGTCGAGCGCTTCGGGCTGCTCGGCAGCGCCCGCCCACCAGGGATCGCCCGCGAGCGAGGCTTCCGGCACGGCGCCGGCCGCCAGCATCGCCTGCACGCGTGCTCCGACCTCCTCGAGCCAGTCCGTCTCCCGGCGGAGCGCCGCGATCGCCTCCTCCTCGAGCTGGCGTGCGCGCTCGCGGGAGAACCCGAGCACATCTCCAATCGCCTCCAGCGTCTTCACGGGACCGCCGAGCCCCGCCCGCCACTCCATCACCTCGCGACGCGGAGGCCTGAGCTCGGCGCGCAGCACCTCCCACGACGCGAGGAGCCCGAGACCCGCCAGCCTGCGTCGCGCGCCCGCGTGGGACAGCGAAGCCTCGCGTGAATCCTCGGCAAGCTCCACCTGGGGGGCCTCACGCACCGTGAGGCGAAGGCCGGCCTGCGCGAGGCAATCGTCGACCGCGATGCAGAGCTGACGCAGCTTGCCCTGGCCGATGCCGCCGGCGGCCTGGAGATCGTTCTGCGAGCGCTCGGCCAGGTCCCCGAGCGTGCGCAGGCCCGCCTCCTCGGCATGGGCGCGGATGCGCTTCGGCAGGTCGACGTCCTGCAGCGGGATGCCGAGGCTCGGCGGAGGCAGAAGCAGGCGCAGCATGTCCCATTCGTGCGGCGCCGACTGGTCCCCCTCCCCCTCTCCCGTCTGCTCGAGGGGGGACTGGGGGGCGAGGGCCACGAGGTGGATCCCATCGTGCGCCAGGTGACCGCGGATCCTCGACATCGCCCGGTGCAGGGAGAGGTGGCCCAGGTACGGCTCCGCCAGGATCTCCTCCTCCGAGCGGCCCGCGAGGTCGCCGAGCGTGCGCAGGCCGAGCCGCTCCGCGTAGTTCTCGATGCGCGCGGGGAGGATCAGCTTCGTGAGGGGGATCGCGCGGCACGCCTCCGGCAGCGCGGCGCGCAGCGCATCCCAGCCGAGAGGTCTGACCGCGCTCATGCAACGCAACCTGCATCGCGCGGGGTCTGCGTCAAGGAAGAGCGCAGGATTCCGACGCGGCTCATACGCGCCCACATGTAGGTCGCTCGGATTGAAAGCGGGCGCTGCGCACGGACGGAGCACGACCGCGTCGCCCCGCCCGCCGGTTGCACCGTCGCCGGCGGGCGGGGCTCTCGGCACTGCTTCACTGCACGAGGAGGCTCACGACTTGCGAGAAGTCGACCGGCCCCCGGCGGGTGAGCGCGCGGAACCGGAAGTAGTAGGTCTGCCCCGGCGTCAGGCCCGTCAGGAGCAGCTTCGCCTTCATCGTCTCCGGCGCCGAGCTCCAGTTCTTCTGGTCGACCGAGAACACCCAGAAGTAGGTGGCGATCCTCGCCACGCACAGGAGCTCGAGCCACGCGCTGCCCGAGGTGGGCCCCTGGACGGCGCGGACCGGCGGCTTGTTCCGCTTGGTCCGCTTCTTGACGCTCAGCCCCGCGCGCACGATGGCCGCGGCGGCGTCGGCCGGGGTGGCCTTCGACTCCGCGACCTTCTGGACCAGGTCGCAGACATGGGCGAGATCCTTGCTGATCTTCTGCCTTGCGGCCTTGAGCACCTTGGTCGCGGCCCTGCCACCGCCGCGCGCGTTGGTGTTCGCCGTGTCGTAGGCGGCCGTGTCGCTCGCCAGCGTCGTCGAGATCCGCCGGCGTGGGGTTGAAGTCGGCGTTCACCTTCGGATCCGTCTTCGCGAGGATGCTCTTGCAGAACGCGAGGGCGGCGGGATCGCTCCTCGGGATCAGCAGCACGGCCTCGGGGAAGGACGTGACCTCGGTGGTTGCATTCGGTGCAGTCTGGGTAGGCATGACGCGCTCCTTTGTTCGAGGTCGGCGGAGACATGAGCCGCCCGGACCATCCAGGCGGCGTCGTGCTCTCCGACCTCCTATCCATGAGGGATGCCGGCCAGACCAGAACCCGCCAAACTTTCTTTCGTCGCCTTCACTTTTGTCCGGACCGGGGCATCCGAGCCTTTCGCGCCGGAAGGTGGTGCGCGTTTGAGCGCACGCACCGCACGTGAGCCCACACGCGCCGCACGTGAGCCCACACGCGCCGCACGTGAGCCCACGCGCAGTGCCTGTAGGTCTACAAGCGGCGCACGTAGGTCTACACGCGCCGCACGTAGGTCTACACGCGCCGCACGAAGGTCTACGCGCACCGCGCCACGACCCGCATGCGCTGCACGTAGGGCTGCACGCGCCGCAGGTAGGGCTGCACGCGCCGCACGAAGGTCTACGCGCACCGCGCCACGACCCGCGTGCGCTGCACGTAGGGCTGCACGCGCCGCAGGTAGGGCTGCACGCGCCGCACGTGACTCTACACGCGCCGCGCGACGACCCGCGCGCGCCGCACGTGGGTCCACACGCGCCGCGCGACGACCCGCGCGCGCCAAATGTAGGTCTACACGCGCCGCGTGCAGACCTTCGCGCGAGCAACGTAGGTCCACGCGCACGTCGTGCAGACCTGCGCGCACGCGCACGCGGGACGCGCTCGATGATGCCGGTGATGTCGGGGGGGCGTTACTGGGTGAGGGAGCGGAGGTCGAGCATCTCTTCGACGCTCGGGACGACGATGAGGTCGCAGCGGCGGTTCTTCTGCCGGCCGGCGTCGTCGTCGTTGTTCGCGACGGGATCGGTGTCGGCGAAGCCGGCGGCGCTCCAGTGCTGGATGGGGAGGCCGCCGCCCTTGTCGGGGTTGACGAGGAAGAGGAGCACCTCGCGGGCGCGCATGAGGGAGAGGCCCCAGTTGTCGTGGAACGGGCCGCCCTGGAGGGGCTTGCTGTCGGTGTGGCCGGCGACCTGGTAGTCGCGGTTCTTGAGCCCGACTGTCGCCGTTGATGACGGCGGCGACCTTGAGGAGGATGGCCTGGCCGTCCTTCTTGAGGGTGTCGCGGCCGGAGTCGAAGAGGACGTCGCCGGGGAGCGAGATGACCATGCGGTTGTGGCGGATGCTGACCGCGAGGCCGAGGCGGGTGAGCTCGTCGAGCTTGCGGCGGAGGGCGTCGAAGCGGGCCTTGATGATCTCGAGCTGGTGGGCGCGGGCCTTGTACTCGGCGAGCGCGCGGGCCTGCTCTTCGAGCGAGGCGCTGAGGGCCCGAGCTTCTTGTCGCGCTCTTGGATGTCGACGCCCATGCGCCTGGAGCTTGGCCTCGAGGTCGGCGACGGTGGCCTTGGCATCCTCGAGCTCTTTGCCCAGGCCCTTGTGCTCGGCTTCGAGGCGGCTGTACTTGTCGAGCTGCGCTTGCCAATCCTCTTCGCTGTGGCCGCAGCCGCGGAGCGAGGAGCGACAACGCAGGGAGGAGAAGGAGCGGGAGGAACCGCGGGCTCAAGTGCATGGAGCAAGCCTCCGAAGGGGGAGGATGTGGCTGATCGGCCGTTTTGCGCCGGCTACCCTAGCCAGGTCCGGCCGCCCGCGGAAGACCCTGCGAACGTGCGCGAACCTTGGCGCCCGCGAAGGGTTTTCGTGGATGGGTCGCGTCGGCTTTGAGGCGGGAGACCTAAGGAGCGGCGTCATGGCGTACCGGATAACGCTCATCCCGGGGGACGGCATCGGGCCCGAGGTCGTGGACGCGACGCTGAAGGTCCTCGCCGCGACGGGGCTCGACTTCGACTGGGAGGTGCACCACGCGGGCCTCGAGGTGGCGCGGCTGACGGGCACGCCGCTGCCGCCCAGCGTCATCGAGGCGGTGCGCAAGAACAAGGTCGCGCTCAAGGGGCCCGTGACCACGCCCATCGGGCAGGGCTTCCGCTCGGTCAACGTGCACGCTGCGCCAGCCCTCGACCTGTACGCCAACGTGCGCCCGGTGCGCAGCCTGCCCGGCGTCGACCGCGCTTCGGCGAGGTCGACATGGTCATCGTCCGCGAGAACACCGAGGGCCTCTACGCCGGCCTCGAGCTGATGATCCTGCCCGGCGTCGCGCAGAGCATCAAGCTCACCACGGAGAAGAGCTCGACGCGCATCGCCGAGTTCGCCTTCCAGCTACGCGCGGCAGCAACGGGCCGCCGCCGCGTCACCTTCGTCCACAAGGCGAACATCATGAAGATCTCCGACGGCCTCGCCCTCGACTGCACGCGCCGCGTGGCCGTGGACTACCAGGACATCGAGCTCGTCGAGATGATCGTCGACGCCACCGCGATGACCATGGTGCGCGACCCGAACCGCCTCGACGTGATGGTCACCGAGAACCTCTACGGCGACATCCTCTCCGATCTGGGCGCCGGCCTCGTCGGCGGGCTCGGCATCGTGCCCGGGCGCGAACATCGGCGACGACGGCCGCGGTCTTCGAGGCGGTGCACGGCTCGGCGCCGGACATCGCCGGGCAAGGGCTTCGCCAACCCCACGGCGCTGATGCAGAGCGCGGTGATGATGCTGCGCCACCTCGCGCGAGCCCGCGCCGGCCGACCGCGATCGAGCGCGCGCTGACCGAGGTCTACCGCCGCGGCGAGGTGCGCACCCGCGATCTCGGCGGCGCGGCGTCGACCGACGACTTCACCGCCGCGCTCATCGCGAGAGGGCCGGCAGGGCCGGTGACGCCAAGGAAGGCTTGCCGAGGCGCTCGCGGATCGCCTGGACGACCTCCAGCCGATCGAAGAGGCGCTCGACGTAGTCGAGCCGGTCCGATCTCGATGACCAGCGTGGGCGAGAGATCGTAGCGGGCGTACCACGCCTCGTAGAGCCGCTCGAGCGAGGCGAGGTAGCTCCTCGGGATCTTGCGCTCGAAGTCGCGGCCGCGGCGCTGGATGCGCCGCGCCAGCGTCTTCAGCGGGCAGCGGAGGTAGATCATCAGGTCGGGCGGGCGGATCTCCTCGCGCAGCGTGCGGTAGAGGTCCTGGTACATGGCCCAGTCGCGGGCGTCGATGTACCCCGCCTCGTGGAGGTGCGCGGCGAAGACCTCGGCGTCCTCGTAGAGGGTGCGGTCCTGCACGACGGGGCGCGCGATCGAGCGCGGCACGCCGCACCACCTCGCGGTGGATCTGGAAGCGGCGCACGAGGAAGAAGAGCTGCGAGCTCATCGCCCAGCGCCCCATGTCGCCGTAGAAGTCGGACAGATACGGGTTCTCCTCGTTGGGCTCGAAGAACGCGGCCATCCCGAACTGCGCGCGCAGCCACTCGACGAGGCTCGACTTGCCGGCGCCCATGTTGCCGGCCACGGCCACGATGCGGGGTGCCTCCGGCGTGCTCATGGGCGAGGGCAGCGGAGGCGGTGCATGGTGCAGATGTTCGTCCGTTCGCACGTCGTCGTGAAGACGAAATCGCGGCAGGGGCGTCCGCGCTGGTGGGGGTGCGCACCGCCGGCCGCGATCGGGTGGGGGCGTGGATCCTCACGCACGGCGCAGGAGGCGTCCGACTCGCACGGGACGGGCGGGACGCGGAGCGTCGCGCAGCGGGCGGCGTCGCAGTAGCAGGCGATGCCCTGGTCGACGACGGGCGGCTGTGGGTTGGCGCGCGGGTCGACGAGGCAGCGATCGCGGACGGGATCGTACGCACACTCCTCGTCGGCGGCGCACGCGGCGTCGGGCGGGGCGGCGCCCGACGCCGCGGACGGGGCGCCGGAGGCTGCACGGGCCCCGGAGGTGGGCTCCACCGCCGGCGGAGGCGGGGGGGCGAGGTCGCTCTGGATCGCGGGCCGAGGCGCGCACGCGAGCGACAGCGCGCCGAGCAGCGCGCAGGACGGCGCCGCCCACCTCACAGGTGGATCGAGAGGCCGAGGGTCTCGGCGAAGGCGACGTCAATCTGCGGCATGGGGTTGACGGTCTGCGCCGCGCCCTTCGCGTCGACGTACTGGCCCTGACCGAGCGCGTCGCCGACCTGGCTGGGGGCGAAGGTGGCGGTCACCTCGAAGTGCAGGCTGAGCCAGCGCGGGACGATCTCGAACGCGTAGCCCACGCCGACCGGGATCTCGAAGATCGTCGAGGATCGCTCGCGGATCACCGGCATCGGGTTCACGACCCCGGGGCCCGGGGGGACGTCAATCTGGGTGAAGCGTCCGTAGCCGAGGTAGCCCCAGCCCGCGCCCGCGGTGAGCCAGAGGCGCACGCGGTCGCCGATGGGGAGCGTGGGCGAGATGCGCGCGCCGAAGCTGTACACGTGGACGGAGGGCGCGCTGAAGGTCGCCCCCGGGACGAGCGAGCCGGCGGGGACCTCGAGCGGGTTGTTGTGCTCGAGCATGTAGCCCGTGAAGCGCAGGTAGCGGAAGACCTGCCAGCTCAGGTCGACGTGGAAACCCACGCCCGGGAGAAAGCGCACGGGCACCGGCTGGAACGCCTGGCCGGACGCGGCGCTCATCTGCGTGAACGCCACCCCGCCGCCCACCTCGATGTGCTCGTGCCACGGCACGCTGGGCGAAGGAGCCTCCGGCGGAGGGGGTGGGCGGGCTTCGTCGAGGGGCGGGAGGGGAGGCTCCGCGGCCTGAACGGCGGGCCCAGGCTTCGGGGAGACAGGGGCCTGGTCGGCGCGCGCGACAGCCGAGGAGACCGCGATCGCCCAGGAGGCGGACGCGCACGCCATGACCACGCCGAGCCGCATGGGGGCCTTTTAGCAAAGATCCCCCCGAGCGTGTCGGGCCGAAGGGTCGACTGCGAGCCCGGGCGCGCCGGCGCGCCCGCCCGGACCAATGTTGCCGCGCGCCGGGGGTGAAGACTAGCCGGGCGGCGGAAGGTGGGGCAGACTCCGGCCCCACGATGCTGCACAGGGCCTGCTTCTTCGCGCTCGTCGTCGGTGCTTCGGTGGGGCTCGCCGCGTGCGGCCGGGGGGCGGAGCCCAGCGAAGAGCAGGCTACGCCCGACAAGCCGCAGAGCACGGCGCACACGCGGAAGCCGCTCGCGCAGAAGAGGTTCGGCCGCGCGATCACGGAGGCGAACAGCACCGCCCTCGACGACCTGCTCCACGATCCCGCCAAGTTCCACGCGAAGACGGTGCGAACGGAAGGCGTCGTCTCCGCGGTCTGCCAGTCGATGGGCTGCTGGATGGAGATCTCCGATCCTCTGGGGCAGGCGCACATCCGCATGGCCGGCCACAGCTTCTTCGTCCCGAGGGACGCGTCCGGGCACCGCGCGGTGGTGCAGGGTACGGTGATCCGCTCGACGAACGACGAGTGCAGCCAGGAGGCGCAGCAGCAGACCGGCGCGGTGGCCAAGATCGAGATCGAGGCTACCGGCGTGGAGTTCGTGGACTAGTCGAGTGGGGGAGGCGAAATGGGCTCGGACGATCGCGAGGACGCGACCATCTACGTGGTCGTGGTGAACCACGAGGAGCAGTACTCGATCTGGCCGGACTACAGGGCGATCCCCGCCGGGTGGAAGGCCGCGGGCAAGCAGGGGCCGAAGGCCGAGTGCCTCGCCTACATCAAAGAGGTGTGGAAGGACATGCGGCCCGCGAGCGTGCGGCGGTAGCGAAGCGGCCCCGGGCCGCTACCGAGCGAGCGCCTCGACCAGCGACGTGAGCGACGCGACCTCCGCCGGGCGGAAGGGGGTGCGCCGGCCGACCTCGATCATTCCGACGACGAGGCCGCCGGCGCGGATGGGGAGCAACACGGCGCCGTCGATGGGGCCCGCCAGCCGGGAGAGGCGCGCGACAATCGACGCTCCGGCCGGGCCCGGATCGGGCTCGGCGACGAGGGTGACGCCCGCGGCCGCCGCCACCACCGCTGGGTCGAGCCGCGGCGTGCGCATCCCGAGCACGTCGCGCCGCGACGGCCCGTGGGCGCACACGGCCACGGCCTGATCGCCGTCGATCTCGTGGATGATCACCGCGTCCGCCTCGCACCGCGCCACGGCGGCGGTCATCAGCAGCACCAGCGCCTCCCGCCGCGCGGCGCCGTCGCCGTCCTCGCCGGCCAGCGCTTCGCCCAGCGTGAAGGGGATGCCCGGGTCGGTGATGTCGTCCGTGGATCGCCGGCGAGGGACGCCGGCGCCGGGGGCGCGCCGCCCGCAGCGGTGCGCAGGGCCTCGCCCTGAAGCGAGTCGTCGAGCACCACCGCCAGCTCGCAGAGCGGGCGCCACACCTTCCACCCCTCGTGACGCACGAACGCCTCGAGCGGCACCTTCCCAGCCTCGACGCCGCGCGCGAGCAGGTCCAGATTCACCGGCCCGACGGCGGCGTTGCCCGTGGTCACGTACCAGCGGTCCGCGGCCCTCCGGGCAACATCCTCCACCTCGGCAAGCATTTTCACGTGTTGCATGAGGTTTCTCGCGACACGAAAGTCGTTCCCACCCGTAGGGGCGGAAATCTAGCACTCTGGCGCAACGTGTCAAGCTTTTACCTGAACATACATTCATGACAAAAGACCGTGCAGGTGCATTTTTTCCGGGTCAGCGCTCGGCCCCCTCACCCCTCGGCGCGCAGCCGGGGGTCGTCTACCTGGTGGGCGGCGGGCCCGGCGACCCTGGCTTGCTCACCCTGCGCGGCGCCGAGCTCCTGGCCACGGCCGACGTGATCCTGCACGACGAGCTCGTGCACCCTGCGCTGCTCGAGCACGCGAGAGAGGGCGCGGAGGTGCGCTACGTGGGCAAGCGCGGCGGCGACCCCCGCGCGAAGCAGGCCAGCCAGGCTTCGATCGACGCGGCGCTCGTCACGTACGCGCGCGATGGCCGCAGCGTCGTGCGCCTCAAGGGCGGCGATCCTTTCTTGTTCGGCCGTGGCTCGGAGGAGGCGGAGAGCCTCGCCGCCGCGGGCGTGCCCTTCGAGGTGGTGCCCGGCATCCCCTCCCCGCTCGGCGCCACGGCGTACGCGGGCATCTCGGTCACCCACCGCGACCTCGCGTCCAGCGTCACCTTCGTGAGCGCCGCGACGCGCGCGGGCGCCGAGTTCTCCTTCGCCGAGCTCGCGGCCGTACGCGGGACGATCTGCGTGCTCATGGGGATGCGGCGGCTCGCCGAGGTCTGCGATCGCCTCGTGCACGACGCCGCGCGCGACCCGGCCACGCCGGCCGCGGTCATCCAGTGGGGCACGCGCGCCGATCAGCGCGTGGTCGAGGGGCCGCTCGGCCGCGTCGCCGCCCTCACCCGCGACGCCGGCCTCGGTAGCCCGGCGGTCATCGTCGTCGGTCGGGTCGCCTCCCTCCGCCGCACGCTGCGCTGGTTCGACGCACGCCCGCTCTTCGGCCAGCGCGTGCTCGTGACGCGGCCGGCCGGGCAGGCCGCGGCCACCGCCGGGCTGCTGCGGCGCCGCGGCGCGGAGCCCATCGAGCTGCCGGCGATCGAGCTCTTCCCGCCCCCGGATCCGGCCCGCGTCGCCGAGGCCGCGCGCGCGCTCGATCGTTACGACGTGGTCGCCTTCACGAGCGAGAACGGCGTCACCGCCTTCTTCCGCGCGCTCGACGCCGAGGGGCGCGACGCGCGCGCTTTCGGCCGCGCGCGCGTCGCCGCGATCGGCCCCGGGACCGCGGCCGCGCTGCTGGCGCGCGGGGTGCGCGCCGACATCGTCCCGGCCGAGTTCCGCGGCGAGGGGCTCGCCGACGCCATCCTCGCCGATCCCGGCGTCGCCGCCGCGCGCTCCCGCGGCGCCGTCCGCGTCCTCGTCCCGCGCGCGCTCGTCGCCCGCGAGGTGCTCCCCGAGCGCCTCCGCGAGGCGGGGTGCGAGGTCTCGGTCGTCCCCGTCTACGAGACGCGCCCCGCCTCGGCCGAGCGCCGCGACGAGCTCGTCCGCCGCCTCGAGGCGCGCGAGATCTCGGCCGTCATGCTCACGTCGAGCAGCACCGCGGACAGCCTCTGCGACATGCTCGGCACCCGCGCCGCGGAGCTGCTCTCCGCCGTCACCGTCGCCAGCATCGGGGCGATCACCACGGCGACGGCCGAGAAGCGAGGGCTCACGGTCGCCGTCACCGCCGCGGTGAGCACGACGGCGGGCCTGGTGGAGGCGATGGAGCAGCACTTCGCGGCGCTCGCCGCGCGCCGCCCGCGGTAGCAGCACCGCCGCCGGCTACGCCGCCCTCCGCACCAGATCCGCGCCCTCCGACAGCCGGAGCGCCACGTCGACCACCCGGCGCGCCGCCTGCGGCGCCGCGAGCGCGCGAGCCTCCGCCGCCAGCGACGCGAGCGCGCCCCGCCGGCGCAGCTCGGCGACCGTGCGTCCGGCGGAGGCGGCCTCGCAGGCCACGGCCGCGCCCTGCTCGACGAGCCATGTCTGGTTCATCATCTCCTGGCCCGGGCACGCGCCGACCAGCACCATGGGGCGCCCGGCCGCGAGCGACTCGCTCACGGTCAGCCCGCCGGGCTTGCCCACGATCACGTGGGCCGCCGCCACCCTGCGGGCCATGTCGCGCTCGAAGCCGACGACATCGGCGTTCACCCGCACCTCGGCCGCCACGCGCCGCGCCTCGGCGACGCGCCCCGGGTTGTCCCCGCACACCACGGTCACCCTCACCCCGTGGATCCCGGCGAACGAGCGGAGGATCTCCGCCATCGGCCCCACACCGAAGCCTCCGCTCGTGACGAGCACGTCGAGGGGGGCGCCGGGGGCCGGGGGGACGAAGAGGGGGAGCGCGCCGAACGCGGGGCGAACGGGGATGCCGGTGGCCACGATGGAGTCGGCGGAGACGCCGTGGCGGACCAGATCGCGGGCGGCGCGGCCCGAGGGGGTGCAGAAGCGGTCGACGCCGGGCTCGGCCCAGAAGGCGTGGGCGGCGTAGTCGGTGACCACGCCCACGACCGGGGAATGGAGCGCCCCGGCAAGGCGCGCATGGCCGAGGATCTCGAGGGGAAAGAAGTGGGTGGCGACGATCGCCAGGGGCCGCTCGGCCGCCGCGTACCGGAGGAGCCGGGCCCCCAGAGCCCGGTCGAAGGCGCCCCGCACCCCGTCGACCACCGCATGGCGCTGGTTGAGCGCGGCAAACCCGTGCCCGTAGAGGGCCGGGGTGTGCTCGGTGCTACGGAGGTGGGCGCCGACGTACGCGCGGGCGAACCAGGCGGGCGTCAGCTCCAGCGCGTCGACCAGCTCGGCGTCGAGCCCGCGGGCAGCCGCCGCTTCGACGACCGCCCGACCCGCGGCGCGGTGCCCCCCACCGGCAGGAACGAAAAGAACAAGAATTTTCGACGAGTACGCCATGGGCTCCTCCGGGCTTCGCGCCCTTCCGGTGCGACGCACGGGGAGATTGCACGCGCCGGGCGCGAGAAACGTCTCCAATGATTTCGGATGGTTAGGCGCATTCGTCGAACTTTTGACGGCCCCGAATGCGGCGCCGGCTTCGCGCAAGAGCAACTTTCCGTCGGCCAGGCGGGATTTGCCGTGCGCGGTGCCGCTCACCGGCCCCATCGAAGGCGCCCCGGTCCGGTGGAGCGAGCCCGCCTTCGGATCCCTCGCAGCCTCCGGCAGCACCCCCCACCGGCCGGGCCCTGCTCTCCTTCCCCTCCCCTTCCCCTCCCGGCCAGGCCGCGAGGTTGGGTGCCTTCGCAGCCTTCGATGTGGTAACGCTTGCGGCCACCCGCTCCGGGCGGCCTCGGACATGGCAAAGAATCTCCTCGTCATCAACGTCGACATCCGCGAAACGCGCGTCGCTCTCATCGAAAACGGGATCATCGCCGAGCTCCACATCGAGCGAGAGACCTCGAGAGGTACGCTCGGCAACATCTATCTCGGCAAGGTGAGCCGCGTGCTGCCCGGGATGCAGGCGGCGTTCATCGACGTCGGGCTGGAACGAGCGGCGTTTCTCCACGTCGAAGATCTCATTCGCCCCGACGATTTCGAGGCGTATCTGGCCGGCAACCGCCGCGGGGAGGAGGAGCGCTCGTCCGGCGGTCGCGAGACGGTGACGGAGGGGCACCCAGCCGGGCACGGTCAGGCCACGGAGGAGGCGCCCGGCGAAGCGGCAGAAATCGAAGCCGAGGCCGCCGCGGAGGCCGCCGCGGAGGCGGAGGAAGTCGCCGCGGAGGAAGACGAGGAGCGCGAGGTCGGCATCGAGCTGCCCACCGCGCTCGAGGTCTCCGACAGCGAGCCGGATGAGGACGATGCCGCCGAGGGCGGGGTCGAAGCGGCGGAGGCCGCCGAGCCCGAGCCGCCGGCCGACGGCGAAGAAGTCGCCGAGGACGGCGACGCCGACGAGGCGGCCGCGGCGGCCATCTCGGAGGAGCCCGTGGAGTCGGCGGAGCCCGACGAGGCCCTGGCGGCCGACGAGGGTGCCCCCGAAGGCGCCGCCGACGAGACCGAGGCCGTGCCTGCGGCGGCCCAGGGCAGCGAAGGGGCGGCCGAGATCGTCGTTCGGGTGCCGGAGGAGGACGCCCCCGTCCCGCGCGCCCGCGGGCGGCGATCGCGCGGGCGCCGCGATGCCAAGGTGCGGCGCTCGGGGCGGACGGTCGACCGCGTGGCCGCGGGCTCCGCGGCCGGGTCCGGCCAGGCCGCAGCCACCCCGAAGGGGGCGGGCCCCTCGCAGGGCCAGGAAGGCGGCGGTCGCTCCCGCGGGGCCGCGAAGCGCGACGACCGCGGCCGTGGCCGCGGCGGGGACGAGCGTGGCGCCCGCGGTCGGAGCGACGAGCGCGGGCAGGGCCGCCGCGACGGCCGAGGCGGGAGGGAGCCCAAGCGCGGCGCGCACCACGAGCCGCCGCGCATCTCGAAGAGCACGCCCATCCGCGAGGTCGTGCGCGAGGGGCAGGAGGTGCTCGTCCAGATCTCCAAGGAGCCGATCGGCACGAAGGGCGCCCGCGTCACGAGCCACATCTCGCTGCCCGGCCGCTACGTGGTGTACCTGCCGACGGTCGACCACATCGGCATCTCCAAGAGGATCGGGTCCGACAAGGAGCGCTCCCGCCTGCGCGAGTCGATCGAGGCGATGAAGCCCCCGCAGGGCGGCCTCATCGTGCGCACGCTCGCCGAGGGCCTCACGAAGAAGCAGCTCAAGGCGGACGTCGGCTACCTGGTGCGCCTCTGGGGCGAGGTCGTGACGAGGCGCGAGGGCGGCGGTGTCCGCGCGCCCGCGTGCCTCTACACGGAGCTCGACCTGGTGCTGAAGACGGCGCGCGACCTCTTCACCGACGACATCGAGAAGATCGTCATCGACTCGAAGGAGGAGTACGAGCGGCTCCGCCGGTTCGTCGAGATCTTCATGCCCGAGCGCGCCGAGGCGGTCGAGCTCTACCAGGGCGCGGAGCCGATCTTCGACGCGTACGGGATCGAGGACGAGATCCAGCGCGCCCAGTCGCGCAAGGTGCCGCTCCCCTCCGGCGGGTACCTCATCATCGACCAGGCCGAGGCGCTCACCGCCATCGACGTCAACACCGGCCGCTTCGTCGGCAAGGGCTCGAAGGACCTGGAGGAGACGATCCTCGCGACCAACCTGGAGGCCGTCGAGGAGATCGCCTACCAGCTCCGCTTCCGCAACATCGGCGGGCTCATCATCCTCGACCTCATCGACATGGAGCGGGCGAGCAACCGGGAGAAGGTCCGCAAGCGCCTCGAGGAGCTGCTCGCCAAGGACAAGGCCAAGACCACGCTGAACCGCATCAGCGACCTCGGCCTCATCGAGATGACGCGCAAGCGCACGCGCGAGAGCCTCGGGCGCACCGTGCTCGAGCCCTGCTTCTACTGCGACGGCACCGGCCAGCTCCAGTCGAAGCAGACGATCGCGTACGAGATCCTGCGCCAGATCCGGCGCGAGCGGATGAACCTGCCGGGCTACGTGATCGTCGTCAGCGCCCACCCGGCGGTGGTCGACCTGCTCAAGAGCGACGAGCGCGTCGCGGTGACGGAGGCGGAGCGCCTCTTCCAGCGGCGCATCGAGCTCGTGCCTCGCAAGGAGTACCACCTCGAGCAGTTCGATCTGCAAGGCAGGTGAAGCGAGCCATGCCGAACGACGACAAGCAAAAGCCGACCGATCAAGAGGCCCGCCGCGAGGAGCGCGTCACGATCAACAAGGAGTTCGAGTCGTACGACGCGTTCATCAACGAGTACGTGACCAACATCTCGCGGACCGGCGTCTTCGTGCGGAGCAAGACGCCGCTGCCCATCGGGACGAAGGTGAACCTGCGCTTCACCGTCATCATGGACGACATCGAGACGGTCGAGGGCATCGGCGAGGTCGTGCGCGTGCACGACGACCCGCCCGGCATGGGCGTCGTCTTCACCGAGCTCTCCGCGTACTCCAAGGGCCTCATCGACAAGCTCCTCACCAAGCCTTCTGTCTCGCTTGGGGGGCCGAGACCCCCAAACCCCCCGAAGACACCCGCAGCGACCGGCGGCGGCTAGATGTTCACCGGCCTGGTCGAGACCACCGGCGTCCTCAGGCGACGCGCGGGGAGGCCGGTTGCGCGGGCGTTCATCGAGACCTCGCTGGCCCCCCTCGAGCTCGGCGAGTCGATCAGCGTGAACGGGGCCTGCCTCACGGTCGACCGCATCGTCGCCGGCGGCTTCGAGTGCGACATGCAGCTCCGAGACGCTGGACAGGACCACGCTCGGGGAGCTGTCGCTCGGCGCGCGCGTCCACCTCGAGCGCTCGACGCCGCTCGGCGGGCGGATGGGCGGGCACGTCGTGCTCGGCCACGTCGACGGCGTGGGCCGCGTCACGGCCCGCACGTCCGCCGGCGACGCCCTCTGCTTCGAGGTGACCCTCCCGCCGGAGCCTCGCGCCCTTCGTGGCGCCCAAGGGGTCGATCGCCATCGAGGGCGTGAGCCTGACGCTGAACGACGTCGGCGCCACCGGCGCGGACGGGGCGGCGATCACCGTCATGCTCGTCCCGCATACCCTGAAGCGCACGCTGCTCGGCGAAATGGGCCCGGGCACGCGGGTCAACATTGAAGTCGACGTGCTCGCGCGCTACGTGGCGCGTCAGCTCGCCCTCGCCGGCACGCACACCCCCGCCTCCTCCACGGGGGAGCCGCGCGCCGACGACAAGCGCCTCCTCGAGAAGCTCCGCTCGGGGGGCTGGGCCTGACCAAGGCGCGCGATCGAGCGCGCCCGCAGACACTCCGGACAACATGCCGCACCGCCTGACCATCGACTCCGCCGTCCTCGAGCGGGTGAACGCCGCGCTCGACCGCATCCGATCGGGCAAGATGGTGATCCTCGTCGACGACGAGGATCGCGAGAACGAGGGCGACCTCTGCCTCGCCGCGGAGGCCGTCACGCCGGAGGCCATCAACTTCATGGCCTCGCACGGCCGCGGCCTCATCTGCCTCACGCTCGAGGAGGAGCAGGTGGCCCGCCTGGAGCTGCCGATGATGGCGGCCCCGGGCCGGAGCGGGCCGCCCCTCGGCACCGCCTTCACCGTCAGCATCGAGGCGCGGCACGGCGTGACCACGGGCATCAGCGCCGCCGATCGCGCCCAGACCATCAAGGTCGCCATCCGCCCCGACGCGCGCCCCTCGGACCTCGTGACGCCGGGCCACGTCTTCCCCCTCCGGGCGCGCCGCGGCGGCGTGCTCGTGCGCACCGGCCAGACCGAGGGCTCCGTCGACCTCGCGCGCCTGGCGGGCATGCACCCGTCCGGCGTCATCTGCGAGATCATGAACGACGACGGCACGATGGCGCGGATGCCCGACCTCGAGCGCTTCGCCCAGAAGCACGGGCTCACCATCCTCACGGTCGCCGACCTCATCCAGTACCGCCTCCAGACCGAGCGGCTCGTCCGGCGCATCGCGGAGCGGTCGGTCCGCCTCGACATGACCGGCACGGAGTGGACGGCCGCGGTCTACGAGATCGTCGATCGAGCCCCGGCAGTTCCTCGCGCTGTACAAGGGCGACGTCGCGAGCGGCGAGCCGCTCCTCTGCCGCGTACACTCCGGCTCGCTGGTGGGCGACCTGTTCAGCTCGACGCCGACCGACGGCGGCTCGAACCTGCGCGAGGCCATGGCCGCCATCGAGAAGGCGGGGGCGGGCGTCGTCCTCTACATCCCGCCGAAGGGCGACCTCGCGCGCGAGGCTCGAGGGGCACCGCTCCAACGACGATCGGCCCGCGACGCAGGCGGGGGAGATCCCGAGCCCGCGCCCCTCGGGCTCCGGGGGCCGCTGGACGCTGCACGAGTTCGGCCTGGGCGCGCAGGTGCTCGCCGACCTCGGCGTGCAGCAGAATCCGCATGCTCACGAACAGCCACCTCAAGATCGCCGGCCTCCGGGGCTTCGGGCTCAAGGTGGTCGAGCGGGTGCCGCTGGTGTCGATGCACGACGGAGAGAGGGCTGAGCGATGGCGGAGGAGTCGAGGACGGTCGAAGGTACGCTGGTCACGCCGCCGGGCGCGCGGTTCGTCCTGGTCGCGAGCCGGTTCAACCACTTCATCGTCGACCGGCTGGTCGAGGGCGCGCGCGACGCGCTCGCCCGCCACGGCGCCGATCTCGGCAAGGTGACGCTGGTGCGCGTCCCCGGCGCCTGGGAGATCCCCACCGTGGTCTCGCGCCTCGCCGACCGGAAGAAGGTGGACGCCATCGTCGCCCTCGCCGCGGTGATCCGCGGGTCGACGCCGCACTTCGACTACGTGGCGGCCGAGGTCACCAAGGGCATCGCCCAGGTCTCGCTGCGCACGGGCATCCCGGTGACGTTTGGCGTGCTCACCACCGACACCATCGAGCAGGCGATCGAGCGCGCCGGCACCAAGGCCGGCAACAAGGGGTGGGACGCGGCGGTCTCCGCGATCGAGATGGTCTCGCTCGCCTCGGCCCTGGACGCAGCGGGCCTGTAGCCGGAGAGAGGGACGAGATGGGAGCGCGCTCGTCGGGCCGGGAGTCCGCACTTCAGATGCTCTTCGCCATGGAGGCGGGCGGGGGCAGCGCCGAGCGGGTGATCGCGGCCTACTGGCGCGAGTCGCCCGGCGATCCCGAGGGGCGCGAGTACGCCGACCGCGCCGTGCGCGGCGTCGCCGGCGAGCTGGAGAAGGTGGACGAGGTCATCCGCAAGGCCAGCACCAACTGGCGCCTGGAGCGCATGGCGCGCGTCGACCGCAACGTCCTCCGCATCGGCGCGTGGGAGCTGCTCCAGCGGTCGGACGTGCCCCGCGCGGTCATCCTCGACGAGGCGGTCGAGCTGGCGAAGCGCTTCGGCAGCGAGGAGTCCGGCGCCTTCGTCAACGGCGTGCTCGACCGCGTGGCCTCCGAGGTCGGGCGCGTCGACACCGACCGCTAGCCCACGTCACGGCTCGAAGTCGTCTCCGCCCTTCGCCTTCTTCTTCGGCGGCGGGGGAGCCGCAGGCGCCGCGGCACCACGCGCGGGCCCCGCGGCGGGCGCCCTGCCCCTCGCCACCCCCGTCGCGCCGCTCTTCCCGCGTGCGGGCTTGCCCGTATCGGGCCCGGCGCCCGTCTCGACCGCCTGCGCGAGGTCGACCACGAAGCGCGAGGCCGACCCCGCCGCGCGCGTCGCCGCGTCGCCTGCGTCGGCGAGCACCGTCTTCGCCGCGTCGAGCTCGTCCTCGATCTCGTCGCGCTTCTCCAGCGGCTCCTTCCAGAACACCTTGTCCGCCTTCGCGCGGAGGTCGGCCCGCTTCTTCTCCAGCATCCGCGGCGTGCGCCGCCACCGCCTCCAGCCGCTTGCGCAGCTCGAGCGAGCCCTTCGCCGAGTCCCTCGACCGCCTTGAGCACCGCCTCCCGCGCCGAGCGCCCTTCGTCACGTTCAGCCTGGCCTCGGGCGTGATCTCCAGGTGCAGGAGCACGCCCTTGTCGCGGAGCTTCTTCGCGCGGGACGAGGGTCTCGTCGAGCGCGTGCGCGGGCGGCGCCTTCGGGTCGAGCCCCAGCGCCTTGTAGAGCCCCGCGCGCGCGGCCTGCTCGTCGCCCGCCGCCGCGAGCCCGTCGGAGCGAACGCTCTTCACCGACGCGAAGAAGTCGTCGAACGCGGCGTCGCCCGTCGTGTACGCGTACCCCTGGGCGACGTGCGACGGCGGCAGGGTACACCCCGCCGCCGCGATCGCCGCCGCCAGCACCGCCAGCCTCAATCTGCGCACTGGAGCACAGCCCCCCAGAGCTCGTAGCTCGACGAGCCCTTCGACAAGAACACCATGGCCGCGTGCCCCCCGACGACGCCGATCGCGCCTTGCCCGAAGTTGCCGGCGGGCGGCGAGAGCGCGATGGGATCGCCGACGGGCGAGAAGTCCGGCGCCAGCGTCTGGGCGCGCACGGCGCGCGCTGCCGGCGCCGCCCTCGGTCCACATCACGAGCCAGCGCCCGTCCGCCAGCCCGGCGATCTCGGGGGCGATCGCGTCGCCGCCCGGACCGCCGCGCGGCAGGGCCCACACCGTCGTCGTGGCAGGGACCGCGCCGGACGGCGAGACCTCGGCGTGACCGATGCGGATCTCGTAGCGGCCGCCCTCGGGCTTGTCGGCGAAGACCACCGCGATCTCGCGCCCGTTCCACGCGCCGGCGGGCCTGCCGACGGTGCCGCCCGAGCCCGCGACCTTGACCAGCTCCCCCTGCGCCTTGCGGCCCTCGCCGATGAGCCCGCCCCAGATGGCGCCGCTGCGCCTGTAGACGAGCAAGAACCCGCGGTCGCCCGCTGCGCGCACGCTCGCGACGCCCAGCGCGTCCTTGCCTTCGAGCGGCCAGAGCAGCGAGGGCGTCGCGTCGGGGGGCGCCGCGAGAGCGATCCCCTCGCCCGTCGTCCCCACGGCGAACGGCGGCGTCGCCGGCACCTCGATCCGCGAGCCGAGCGCCCCCTGCCCGGCGCGCACGACGTGGAACTCGGCGGAGGGCGTGGGCACGACGCGCTCGATCGCGTCCTCGCCCTTGTCGTGGAAGGGCGTCGCACCTCGCCGCTGGCGAGGTCGACGACGATGCCCACCGCCTCCTTGTCGTCCTGCGCGTAGCCCATGGCGAGCGCCCCGCCCGGCCCGGCGACGGCCTCGAACGGGATCACCTTGGACGCGCTCGGCGCCCACATCGCCGGCTGCTTCGCCATCCAGCACGGCTTGGGCAGCGCCGGCAGCAAGGCGCGCGCCTTCACCGGGATCTCCGCGAACACGGGGCGCACGACGAGCCGGGCGCGCCTTCGACGAGGCGCGCCCGACGAAGAACGCCGAGATGACCATCCCGATGAGCAGCGCCCCCGCGCCGACGAGCGACCCGAGCGGCACCGAGACGTTCTCGGCGAGCGCGCGCGGCGGCCCGACCTCTCGCGGAAGCTCCTCCGGCGGGGGCGGTCGCTGCGCGGGGTGCTCCCCCGTCGAGGCCGCCTCCATCAGCTTCTTCACCCCCGTGTCGCTCGGGAGCGGGCCTCGGCCGGCCGCGATCGGCGGCGGGCGCGGGGTCGGCAGGGGGGCCATCGTCTGCCCGGCCGCTTCCAGCACGCCGGCGGGGATCGGCTCGGGAAAGGGCGGCAGAGGCGTGACGGGCGCTTCCCGCGGGTACGAAGAGGGCGACGCGTGCTGCTGCGGCAGAGGCGCCGTCGGCTCCGGATCGACGTGCGCGCGGGGCACCGGCTGGGCCGGGAGGTGGAAAGCGCCGGCGGGTGGGTGCGCCGGAAAAGGTGCGCGGGCCGCGCCGTTCGTCGGGCTCGGCTGGGCCGGCGGGGGGCTGACCGCCTCGAGCGGCGCGGTCTCCGTGGGGCTCGGCGCGGCGCCGTTCTCTGCCTTCGAGGCGGGGTGCGCGCCCACCGTGGTCACGGCGTCGGCGTCGAAATCGGCCGGGTGGGTCGGCAGATCCTCGACGTCCGCCTCGGCGATCACCTCGGCCAGCCCCGGGATGCTCTCGATGGTGTCGCGCCCGCTCACCAGCGTCTTGACGATCTGCTTCGTCTCCGTCTGCTCGGCGACGCGCACGACCGGAGGCGGCCGCGGCGACGGAGCGGCCGCGCCGGTCCGAGCGAGGGCGCGCGCGGGCATGTCCGCCGGCACCACCGGCGGCTTTCCCGCCGGCGCGGGGACGGTCGGCGCTCCGGCGGGAACCTCCTCTGCAGCTTCCGAGGCGCTCACGGGCTTGGGCGGCTTGATGCGCACCGGCTTCGTGGGCAGCACCATCCCCGGCATACCGACCCCCGAGAGCGTGATGGGGTGGGAATTGGGCGCCTTCAGCGCGGGCGACGACACCTGTGGCTTCGTCGGCTCCGCCGCGGGGAGCGGGCGCGCCGGCTGGGGCGGTGGGTGCGGCGGCGGCGCGGTCGACGGCTTCTCCTTGGAGGCCACGTCGAGCTGCGCGTCGAGCCGGGCGCGCGCCGTCGGGAGAGGTGGAGGCGGCGGGCGCGACTTGCCAGCCGCGGGAGGCGCGGGAGCCTGGCCCCCCGGGCGAGGCACGGGCGGCGGCGAAGGGCCGTCGCCGGCTTTCTGCGGGGGCTTGTCGGCGCCGGCCTCACCGGGGCTCGGGGCCTCGGCCGACACCGCGGCGACCCTCTTCGCCAGCGACTCCGCCCTCGCCCGCATCCTGGCGTCGCGCAGCGTCGCGGTCGCCTCGGCCGCCGCAGCGGCAGCCGCGGCCAGCTCGCTCGGGCGCGCCCGGCGCGGGATCGTCTCGTCCTCGTCCGACTGGGTGATCGTCGCCCACTGCGCGTCGACCTCGGTCGCCGTGTTCTTCCGCTCCGGCTTCGGCCTCGGCTTCGGCGGGGGCGGCCTCTTCCCGGCGACTGGCGGGGGCGCCGGCACCGCCGCGGGGATGCGGGGCGCGGCGGGCACGACCACCATCGCCTCGGGCACCGGCGCGCCGAAGGGCGGGGCCTGCGTCTGGTGCGGGCGCCCACCGCGCTCGCCCGCCGCGGGCACGTCCACCGGCACCTTGGCCTCGATGATCACCGGCGGCTTCGGCGGGGCGAGGCCCTGCAAGGTCCCGGTTCGCCGCGGGTTGAAGTTGGGGTCGGGCGCGTTCGGATTCCGGCGCCGCGGGCGCCGCCGCCCCCTTCGATCCGGCCGCGAAGGCCGCGCTGGCCAGCTCCGGCAGCGTCGACGCCGGCGCCCACTCCTTCATCCCCTCGCGCCAGACGAGCGTCTGTGGGGTCAGCACGCCGTTCGCCAGCGCGGCCCGGAGCTCGTCGGTCCCGACGAGCCGCTGGACCCCCTTTTCGTCCGTCCACCTCCACAGGTCGCGCGCCAAGATTGCGTCCTCTTCGCCCCGGGTACCGAGCGATGGAGAGCGTAGACGGGCCAGGCGCAGGAAGCACCTTTCTTCGTCCCCCATGCGCAACCGAACGGCGGCTCGCGTCGATGGACTGAGAGGATGATCACCCTCGACCCCCTCGTCTCCGCGCTCGGCGCGTGGCTCGCCGACACCCTCTCCCCGCCCTCGTGCGCCGCGTGCGACGCGCGCGTCCCACGCCGCGCCGTCCTCTGCGCCGCCTGCGCAGGCGCCGTGCTCAGGGCCGGGCCCGGCCCGGTCGTGGCCTTCGCCCTCTTCGGCGGCCCCGTCGCGGAGGCGCTGCGCCGCCTCAAGTACGGCGACCGCCCCGACCTGGCCAGGCCGCTCGGCCACCTCCTGCGGCGCGCCGCGCGCGAGGCTCGCCTGCGCGCCAACCTCGTCGTGCCGGTCCCCTTGCACCCGGCGCGCCTCGCCGAGCGCGGGTACAACCAGGCCGCGCTCCTCGCCTCGGCCGTCGCGCGCGAGCTCGGCGCGCCGCTCGCCGCCCGCGCGCTCGAGAGGACCCGCGACACGCCGCAGCAGGCGAGGCTCGATCGGGCCCGCCGCCTGGAGAACGTCGCCGGCGCGTTCGTGGGGCGCGCGCGCCTCCACGGGCAGAACGTGGTCCTCGTGGACGACGTCGCGACCACGGGGGCGACGCTCGACGCCTGCGGCGCGGCGCTGCGCGCGGCGGGGGCTCTGTCCGTGACGGCGCTCTGTGTCGCGCGCGCCGAGCGCGGCGCCGACGAACGGGCGTGAGCTCGCCGGGGTGTCCACGGCGGCGCCGGCGAGCGGGTTTAGGGATGGGCCCGGGCGGGCTTTGCGGTTTCCTCCACTGACTGCCGCGCGCGCCGGCCGTGAGATTGAAGGCATGACGTGCTGCCGCGCCGCCGCTGTCCTCGCGCTCGTCGCCATCGGGTGCTCACCTGCCGTCCACCCTGCGCCCGCCGCGCCCACGCCCGCAAAGGCACCTGCGACGGCGCAGGCGCCCACCTCCGAGCCCTTCGAGTCGATGGTCCCCGGGCCCGCGGGGGCGCAGCACCACGCGCAGCGCGTGTGGTGCTCCTACCTCGAGTCGCTCTACCACCGGGCGACGCAGGACCAATCGACCTGGGATCAGCTCGCGCGCTGCAACGCCGCGCCGTCCACCGCCTCGCCCGAGATGGTGGAGCGCACGGTGGCCTGCTCGCAGCAGGCGCTCGACGGCTTCACGGGCAATCCGTTCACCGGCGCGTACGCCGCGCAGGTGAAGCGCTGCGGCGCGGAGGTCATCGACTCGCTCGCGCTCTCTACCGACGACGTCGCGCCGTACGTGACGGCGATCTGCGAGCGGGCATCGAGCTGCGACGGCTCCGCCGTGGCCGACTGCCGCGAGCGCGTCGGCGGCCGGCTCTCCGTGCGGCTCGGCCGGGCGCTGGGCGCCCTCAACGCGGAGAGCCGCGCGAGCTTCCAGCGCTGCCTGAAGGACGCGGCGTGCGAGGAGGCCGGCGAGCAGGTGTCGGGGTGCCTGGAGCCGCTGCTCGACCGCCTCTTCTGGACGCCCGAGTGATCGGAGGCCGCGCGGCTCCGCCCCGAGCGTCGCCCTCCGGGCCCGAGCGACACGGCGGCGGCCCTCGTCATCGAAGGAGGCGATGCCAGCGCCGAAAATCTCGGGCCTCGCGTCGTCCGCGGCGTTGGAGCGCCCGGTGGACGGCGCGCTGCGGGTCCTCGCCATCACCCGCAACTTCCCCAACCGCCTCGAGCCCCTCGCCTGCGCCTTCCAGCGCCAGCAGCTCGCTTGCCTGGGCCGCCGGGCCAAGCTGGAGGTGCTCGCCACCATACCCTACCTGCCGGGCGCGGAGTCCTCGGGGACCGCACGCGCGCCGGCCGCCTGAGCTGCCTGCCGCGGCGCGACGCGATCGACGGCGTCCGCGTCGTGCACCCCCGCGTCCCTTACGTCCCCGGCGCGGGGCGCCTCACGGCCCTCTCTCCGGTGAACGCGCCGCTCTACCTGGCCGGCCTCCTGCCCTATGTCCCGGCGCTCCGCGGCCGCTTCGACGTCGTGCTCGGCACGCACCTCTTCCCCGACGCGTGGGCCGCGGTCGCGGTGGCGCGGATCCTGGGGCTGCCCTGCGTCGTGAAGGCGCACGGCACCGACGTGAACGTCGTCGCCCGGTGGCCCGCCGTCCGGCCCTTCATGGCCCAGGCGCTGCGCAGCGCGCGCTTCGCCGTCGGCGTGTCGAGGCCCCTCGTCCGCGAGCTGGTGCGCCTCGGCGCGCCCGTCGACCGCGCCGTGCTGCTCCCGAACGGCGTCGACCGCACGCTCTTCCGCCCGACGAGCCGCGCCGAGGCCCGCCGCTCCCTGGGGCTGCCGGAGCACGAGCGCGTCGTCGTCTTCGTCGGCGCCCTGGAGAAGGAGAAGGGCCTCGTCGAGCTCTGCGACGCCTTCGCCGCGCTGCGCGCCTCGGAGACGGGGCCGGTGAACCTCGTCCTCGTCGGCGAGGGCTCGCTCGATCACGAGCTCCGCGCGCGCGCCGCCGGCGCCGGCGCCGCGGGGGGAGGATCGTCGTCGCCGGCCCCCAGACCCTCTCCGGCGTGGCCCGCCACCTCGCCGCCTCGGACCTGCTCGCGCTCCCGAGCTGGGCCGAGGGCACGCCCAACGTCGTGCTGGAGGCGCTCGCCGCCGGACGGCCCGTCGTCGCCTCGCGCGTCGGCGGCATCCCGGACACAATCATCGAGGGCACGACGGGCCTCCTCGTGCCGCCGCGCGACGTGCCGGAGCTCGCCCTGGCGCTCCGCGCGGCGCTCGCCCGCCACTGGGACGAGTCGGTGATCGTCGCGACGGCGCCGCCCTCGTGGGAGGAGAGCGCCGCGCGGCTCTTCGAGCTGCTCTGGGAGGCCGCGCGCGGCAAGCCGCACGCGCAGGCCGGCGCCCACGGGCCGACCAACGGCGCGGCGCACCGCGCCACGCGCTGGTGACGCGCCTCGCGCACCAGACCTCACCCCCCCGGCCCCCCTCTCCCTCGACAAACCTTCTGCCTTCCCAAACGTGGACGGCGAGGGAGAGGGGGGAGAACGTCTTGCGTCTCCCCCCTCTCCCTCGCCGTATTGGTTCGGGTACCAAGCAGCGATTTTCGAGGGAGAGGGGGGCCGGGGGGGTGAGGTCTGTGCGAAGAAGAGCGCCCTCCCCCCGCCGTCAGCGCCCGAAGAGCGAAGCGAACGGCGCGCGGCGCGCGTAGCCCACGGCGCCGACCCACACCAGCAGCAAGAGCGGCGCGCCGACGTGCGTGGCCTCGCCGTGTGTCACGTGCGTGACGACGGCGCCCACCATCGTGCAGCCCAGCAGCGCCGCGGCGAAGGGCGCGACGCGGGGGACGAACAGGGCGACGGCGCCGCCGACCTCGATGACGCCCGTCAGGATGGGGAACCACGGCGGGTACCCCCACAGCGCGAAGTTGGCGGCCACGTCCGGGCTCCCGCGCAGCTTGGCCGCGCCCGCCACGAGGAAGGCGAGCGCGGGCAGCACCGTGAAAATCAGGAGGCCGGGGCTCGTGCCCTTGGGAGGGGGGGTAGGGTCGCGCATCGATGGCGGCAATGTAGGTGCCGGCGAAAAACCATTTTGGTGAAGTTTTTTTTGAGGCGCAATCAAGTGGCTGCAACATGAGCACCGCCACCGCCACCCACGCCCATGAAGAGCCCCGCGTCCAAACCCAGTCCCGCATCGACGACGACTGGCCCACGCTCGACGAGCTGAGCCTGCGGTACCTCCATCGGGTGATGGACCGGACCCGGGGCAACAAGACGAAGGCCGCCGAGATCCTCGGCATCGACCGGCGCACCGTCATCCGGATCCTCGCGAAGGTGCGCCGGGACCAGGAGGCCGCGGCGCAAACTTGAGCGCCGCGCGAAGGCGGACCCGCGCCACCCGTGCGTGATAGCCTGCCGGAATGCTAGCCGTACTCCGCACCCGCGCCGTCCTCACCTGGACCTTGGCCCTCGTCTGCGCCGTCGCCTTCTTCGCCGCGTGCGGCGCGAGCAGCGGCAACCAGGCTTCGAGCACGGCGAGCGGCACGGGCGGGCACGCGGCGGGCGTTGGCAGCACCGGCGGCAGCACGTCGAGCAGCGCCGGCACCGGGGGCAGCGCCGAAGGCGCGGGCGGCGGCTTCACGTTCGACGCGGGCAACGGGATGCACACGCTGACCATCAAGCCCGCCACCGTGACGATCACCATCTCGAGCACGACCGCGCCGGCGACGCAGACCTTCGAGGCGCTCCTCGACGGGAGCCCGGTGACGGGCACGGTCGCGTGGACGCTCGACAGCTACGCGCAGGGCTCCATCTCCCCGACGGGCGCGTTCTCCACGACGGGGCTCGTCGGCGGGCCGGTGACGGTGACGGCCTCCTACGGGAAGGAGAAGGCGACCGCGAAGCTCACCGTCGACGTGCAGATCAGCGAGACGGTCAGCCAGGGGGCCACGGACCCGGGCCCCTCGGCGCAGAACACCACCGCGCTGATGGGCGTGCCCCAGCCGGACCCGGGCGCCGGCGCCAACCCGCCGAACGCCACGGCGATCCTCTACCCGTACGACAAGACCGTCTTCCCCCGCGGCCTGGTCGCGCCGCTGCTCCAGTTCAGCCCGGGCAGCATCCCGCCCGAGGACGCCCTGGTGACGATGTCGTCCACGTACTTCTCGTGGCAGGGCCTCATCCACGTGCAGAACGGCGCCGTGCCGCAGTTCTCGATCCCGCAGGCCGTCTGGGACGGCGCGCTCCTCTCCACCGGCGGCCAGACGCTCGCCATCGGCGTGACCAAGGCCGCGGCGGGCCAGGCCTACGGCCCCGCGACGACCTCGATCGTCGTCGCGCCCGCGTCGCTCGAGGGCGCGGTCTACTACATGACGTACGACACGCCGGGCAACGGGCTCTACTCCGTCCTCCCGGGCGTCAAGCAGCCCGCGAGCCTGCTCGTCCCCGGCTGCCTCGTCTGCCACTCGGTCTCGGCCAACGGCACCAAGCTCGCGCTCGGCACGGACGACCCGACCGTCGCGGCGCAGAGCGGCATCTACGACGTCGGCGCCGACGGCACGGCCACGCAGATCACCCAGTCCCCGGCCGGCCTCGGCGGGGACTCGCGCGGGATCTCGTTCGCCACCTTCACGCCCGACGGCAAGTACGTCCTGCGCAGCCAGAACGATTTCTGGGGCGGGGTGAACCAGGAGGCGTGGAAGATCGACGACGTGAACAAGGTCCTGACGCCGGCGACGGTGGTCGGCCTCGGCGCGAACGTCAGCGCGTTCGTGCCCAGCATCTCCCCGGACGGCAAGCACTACGCCTTCACCAACGGCGACGGCGAGACCCCGGCGTTCGGCACGTACCACCGCTCGATCAGCCTGATGGACCTCGCGGTCGACCCGACGACGGACACGCTGACGTTCTCGAACCGGCAGCTCCTCATCGACAACGGGGCGATGGGCAGCGTCGCCAAGTTCGTCACCTTCCTCCCCGACCCGACGTACATCGTGCTCGAGGAGGGGGAGAACTTCTGCACGATGTACGGCGAGATGCTCCCCACCTGGTCCACCGCCTGCGGGGACTACACGTACACCGGGTCGACGGGCAGGCTCTACATGATCAACACGGCGACGAAGGAGCACCTCGAGCTCGCCACCACGAACGCGGGCAACGCCGTCGTCGACAGGCAGCGCAACTACGAGCCCTTCGCGCTCCCGGTCACGGCGGGCGGCTACTTCTGGATCGTCTTCACGAGCATCCGCGAGTACGGCAACACGTACACCGGCGCCAACGTGCAGAAGCAGATCTGGGTCGCCGCCATCTCCACCAACCCCGCCGCCGGCCAGGACCCGAGCCACCCGCCCTTCTACCTGCCCAACCAGTCGTCCACGCGCAACGAGCGCGCCTACTGGGCCCTCCAGCCCTGCAAGGCCGACGGCATGGACTGCGAGAGCGGCGACGAGTGCTGCGACGGCTTCTGCCGCCCGTCGGACCCGACCAACCCCGCCTCCCCCAAGGTCTGCCAGACGCCCAAGACCGGCGAGTGCTCGCAGACGGGCGACAAGTGCACGACGACCGCGGACTGCTGCGACGCCTCGCTCGGGACGACGTGCATCGGCGGCTTCTGCACCCCGAAGAGCCCGTCCTGATTTGCGCAGATTGCCGTCGGGATTGGTACAGCCTTGGAACGGCGCGCTGGAACCACGCGTTGGAACCGCGCGCGTCAGCAAGCGGACCACACGCCCCAGACAAGCACCCGCTTCCGCACTTTCACCCCGTCCCAGCCAAGAGCCGTCGACAGGCTGTGGGCGAGTGGATGATGCGGAAGCGGAGTGATTGGATGGAGCGTCTCGTCCCCTTGCTGACGCGCGGGGCTCGGGTCCGCTTGCTCACGCGCGCGGTTCTACCGCGTGTTCCGCGGTTGACGCTCATGGGGGCTGGGGGTGAGGGGTGGGCGGAGCGCGCCGGAAAGGTCGGCGTCGCGGCGTCGGAAGCGCTACCCTTCGGCTCGTGAGCGAGCCGATGTTGGAGCCGGGGCCGCGCACTTTTTCCCTGATCGGCCAGCTCTACCCCTGGGTCCGCCGGGACGGCAGGGGCGTCGGCTTCGCGTCGACCGGCTTCATCCTTCCGAACGGCGCCGCCGCTCTGTCCCAACTTCGTCGTCGAGCTGGTGTCCCCGTCGGACGACGTGGACGAGCAGCGCGAGAAGATGCGCGAGTACCTTGCCAACGGGGCGTCGCTCGGGTGGCTGATCGACCCGGACCGACGCGCCGTGGAGGTCTACCGCCCAGGCGGGGGAGTGGACGAGATCGCGGATGCGCGCACGGTCTCCGGGGAGCCGCTGCTCCCCGGATTCGTGCTGGATCTCGAGGGGATCGCGTAGCGCCTCAGCCGATGACGACGACCGGCACCCACGCGGTGAACGGGGTCTGTCCGTTCGGCAGCGCCGAGTCGCACGCGCAGACGTGGAAGTAGACCGTCGTCCCCGGCGTCTGCCCGGCGAGGTGGTACTTCGCCGCGGAGAGCGGAATCGGCGCCGAGAACGTGGTCGCGTCGGCGGGGTTCGTGCAGTGCTGCAGCACGTACCCGTGCGCGCCCGGCGTCGGATCCCACATGACGCTCGCGTAGGTGGGCTTGGGCTTCTTCATGGCGTGCAGGTTCAGCGGCACGACGGCCAGGGGCGCCGCCTGCTTCTGCTCCACCTCCACGTTGAAGCCCTGCACGGTCTGCTTCAATCCATCGCCGAAGGCCTTGATCGAGGTCAGGACCATGTTCCTGCGCACCTTCCAGCGGCGCACGAGCGCGGGCTCGGCGGTCACCGCTTGCTGGAGAAGGGCCTCGGCGTTCGCCTTGGCCTTGTTGTTGGCGTCGAGGGCCGTGTTCGCGGTCGTCCACGCCTTCACGTTCGCCTGCACCTCCGAGGCGCCGGCGATGTTCGCGCTGGTGTTGATCTTGGCGATGGTGTCGTTCCCGGTCTGCACCATCTCCTCGGGCGTCTGCATCGGTTCGCTGATCGTGGGGGTCGCTTGATCGACAGGCACTTTGGTACTCATGGCTCATCACCTCCCGGCGGTCCGCCCGCCTCATGGAAACGAAGTCCGGGGTACTCCCGGATCGACGCCACCAAATCGACAGCGGCACGTCGTTTTTTCGAGAGCAGGCGCGTCTCGGTCCCCGGCCCATCCGGAGCCCCTCGAATCGCCTGCCCCATGTCCATGAGGGATGCCGGCCGGAGCGTTTCCCGCCACGAGCACAGGTCGATTTTTCATTTTCTCGATGACTCGATGCGTCACGAGGCACCGGCGGCGCGTTCGAGGCAGGCGCGGCGCGTTCGAGGCAATGATGACGCGAGCGACTCGGGCGCGGCGCGTTCGAGGAGATGGTGGCGCCAGCGAGTCAGGCGCGGCGCGTTCGAGGCAATGATGACGCGAGCGACTCGGGCGCGGCGCGTTCGAGGAGATGGTGGCGCCAGCGAGTCAGGCGCGGCGCGTTCGGGGCAATGGCGCCGCGTTCGAGGCGGGCGTGGCGCGTTCGGGGCAATGGCGCCGCGAGTGAGTCAGGCGCGGCGCGTTCGAGGCAATGGCGCCGCGTTCGAGGCGGGGACGGCGCGTTCGAGGCAATGGCGCCGCGAGCGAGTCAGGCGCGGCGCGTTCGAGGCGATGGCGCCGCGTTCGAGGCGGGGACGGCGCGTTCGAGGCGATGGCGCCGCGCGCGAGTCGGGCGTGGCGCGAGCGAGGCGGGCGCGACGAGGGCTACGGCCGGCGGCTCTGCCCCCGGCTCGTGGCCGAGGCGCGGAGCCCCTCCCCCACCTTGAAGTAGCTCGCGAGCAGCTCCCTCCCGAGCACGTTCGCCTTCGTCCGCCAGTGCAGATCGTTCCCGAGCATCACGCTGATCGCGACCTCCGGCTTCGTCGACGGCGCGTACGCCGCGAACCACGAGTACATCCGCGCGCGCCCGCCCCCGATCAGCGTCCCCGTCTTGCCCGCCACCGGGATCCCGGGCAGCCACGGCGACCCGTCGCGCTTCCGGAACGCCTTGGCCGCCGTCCCCCGCCGCGTGGTCACCTCCATCATGCGCCCCAGCGTGCGCGCCGTGGCGGGCGAGATCGCGCGCCCCGCGGAGACGCGCCCGGCGCCGTTGTCGAGGAGGGAGAGCCGCACGCGCTCGCCCTCGTTGGCGACGGTCTGCACGGCGAAGAGGCCGCCGATGGGGGCGAGCTGGCCGTTCCAGAAGCCGGCGGAGGCGCGGGCCATGCCGAAGGGGTCGTCCGGGATGTGCACGACGCTCGCGCCCACCGGGACGTCGATGGGGACCTCGCCGGAGAAGCCCAGGTCGGCGGCCATGCGCCGCAGGGCCTCGGGGGCGAGGTGCTTCTTGGCGAGGCGGGCGAAGACCAGGTTCACGCTGTGCCCCAGCGCCTCGCCGAAGCTGGTGCAGACGGAGCCGTGCCGCTCCAGGTCGGCGGGGCGGACGTCGTGCTCCCCGCCCTCGTAGCACTCGCGCGCGGTCGGCGGCACGTGCGCCTCCAGGAGCGCCGACGCGGTCACCACCTTGAAGAGGCTGGCGCTCGGCGCGAACGGCTCGTCCACGTAGTCGCGGTCGCCGATCGACGCCCACGCGAGGATGCGCCCGGTGCGCACGTCGGAGGCGACCACGGCCCCCTCGTGCGCGCCCGACCGCGCGAGCAGGCGCTCGGCGGCGCGCTGGAGGTGCGGATCGAGGGTGGTCTTGACCTCGGCGCCCCCGGGGCCGACGGGCGCGAACACGGCGGTGTCCGTGACGCGCAGGTGGCGGAGGTCGACGGGCTTCGCCGCGGACGAGGGGCGCGCGCCGAGGGCAATCGCGGCGCCGAGAGCGGCGCCCGCGAGCAAGCGAGGGAGAGTGGGCACGGTGCAACGATGTGCACCCGTGGACGTAGTGGGGCCAACTTCCGTGGCGGGCGCCAGGTGCGCCGGGGCCTGTCCACCGAACCGCGACCGCCAGGGAGCGGGTGCCATGTGGCCCTGCGGTTGCAGGCCCTTGCACGCTTTGACGCCTCGCGTGCGATGGCCTGGCGCCCGCTCCCTGGCGGTCGCGGTTCGGTAGAGGAGGCGCTACCGCGAGTAGCGCGCGTGGTAGTGGAGCAACGGCTCCAGCAGCGCGCTCGCGAGCACCGCCGTCTGCGGCTCGCCGATCTCGACGTGCGCCGTGACCTTGATCGTGTAGACGCGCAGCGTCGCCACGAACGCGTCCAGCGCCTTGGCGACGCCCGTCGCGCCGTCGGCCTTCTCGCCCGGCGGGCGGGGGAGGCCCAGGGCCTTGCCGTAGGCCGCGTGCGCGGCGGCGAGCGTCTCGACGAGCACGCCGCCGCCGAGCCGCTGGATCCTGTCGGCGAGCCAATCCTCCGCGATGCGGAGCAGGCGTTGCTCGGACTGCTCCCACTCGCTCTCGTGGGGCAGGAGGATGAAGCTCAGGCCGTCGGGGAAGATCGCGTCGAGGAGGGCGCCGGCCTCGGCCTTCTGGGCAATCCCGTCGGGGAGCTTGGTGAATGCCGAGAGCAGGTCGTGGAGCGCCGTCCAGCACGCGTCGAGGGCGCGGTCGGCGGCGGCGATCGCGGCCTGGTCGGTGGCGGCCGCCGCCGATACCGCGGCGGCGAGGCGCGCGGCGGCGGCGCCGCGGAGGGCGGCGAGGTCCTCCTCGAGCGCGTCCTTGGCGCGCTTGAGCGAGCCGGGCAGCTCGGGCACCTCGCCGGCGACGGCGAGCAGCGCCTCCCCGAGCTCGACGGCGCCGGCGGCGTCGAAGCGGGGGAGCTGGATGAGGTCCGCGACGTTGGAGACGCTGGAAGGTTTCTCGGCGGGCATGATCAAGCGAGGTTGGGGAGGGCGACGACGTCGACGTGGAGCACCTCGGTGAACGCGGCGATCTCCTTCAGGCAGGCCTCGCTGGGGCGGGCCGAGGTGCGGAGCTTGGTGCAGGTCGCCGTCGCGCCTTCGAAGACGGTGTTGGAGATCTCCTCGATGTTGATGCCGTGGCGCTTGAGCACGCCGAGCGTGTTGGCGAGGACGCCCACCTTGTCGAGCATGCGCACGACCACCGCGTAGCGCGCCGGCGTCGTCGCGCAGATGTTCACCACGTTGGGGACGGTCTCCTCGGTCAGGAAGGCGCGGACGATGCGCGCCGTCTCCCGCGCGATGGCCCGCTGCGCCTGCTCCGTCGAGGCGCCGATGTGGGGCGTGCCGTAGACCGTGCCCGCCTTGAACAGCGGCGACTCGAACGCGGCGGAGCCCCTGTCGGGCTCGTTCGCGAAGACGTCGAGGCCCACGCGCAGGTGCTTCTTCGGGATCAGGTCCTCGAGCGCCTCGTAGTCGAGCACCTCGGCCCGCGCGGTGTTCACGAGGATGGCGTGGTCCGGCAGCGCCTCCAGCACCCGCCGCGAGATGGCGCCGCGCGTCTCCTTCTTGAAGGGCAGGTGCACCGTGAGGATGTTCGAGCGCGCGGCGAGGTCCTCCAGCGAACGGGCGTAGCCGACGTCGAGCTTGACGGCGCGCGCCTGCGTGAGCGACCGCGACCAGGCGTACGGCTCGAGGCCGAAGCCCCGCGCGCGGTGGAGCACCTCCAGCCCGAATCGACCCGAGGCCGGCGATGCCGATGCGCTGGCCGAGCAGGCCCTGGGCGGCGGCGTACCGCGTCTTCTCCCAGCGGCCGGCGCGGAGGTCGGCCGTGGCGTCGGCGATGCGGCGGTCGAGCGAGAGGACGAAGCCCATCGCCAGCTCGGCGACGGCGATCGCGTTCTTGCCCGGGCAGTTGGCGACGTAGACGCCGCGCGCGCTGGCGGCGGGCACGTCGATGGTGTTGACCCCGGCGCCCGCGCGGACGATGAGGTTGAGCTGCTTGCCGGCGGCGATGGCCGCCTCCGTCACCTCGGTGGACCGGACGATGAGGATGCCCACGCCATCGAGCGCGCCGGGGAGCGTCTCCCGGGTCAGCTCGGGGCGGGAAACAATTTCGACCCCCAGGACCTTCAGCTCCTCGAGGGCGCCGAGGTCCATCTTGTCAGCCACGAGCAGGCGCATGCGACGAGCAACGCTACCAGAAAAGCCGCCCCGCGCGGCCAGGCTTGTTGCCAAGCTCGCCGGAGCGGCCGCGCTCTCGGTCCTCCCCGCCTGCCACTCCGACCACCACGTCTCCCCCTGGGGGCAGCACCCGGACACCGTGCTCGCCTCCTATTTCGCGGAGCCGGACCTCACGGCCCAGCTCGCCCGCGTGGAGGCGGAGACGGCCGCGCTCGGCCTCCGGATGACGGACGAGATCCGCGCGAGGCTGCCGGCCCGCGGCGGGCGCGCGGGATCCGCCCTGGCCGTGGTGATCCGCGGCTACGCGGGGCGCGACGCGGGCGGGCGGCCGGTGCACGCGACCCGGGTCGCGACGGACCGGGGCGTGGTGCTCGCGGTGGGCCCGCTCGACGCGGGCGACCTCGACCGGCGAGAGGCCACCGAGCTCTGCCGGGCCGTGCCCGCGCCGGAGGGTGGCTCCGGCGTCCTCTTCCAGTCGGGGTCGGACCTCGCCGGCGACGGCGCGATCGCGGTCGTGCTGCGCAACGACGCCGGCGAGCTCGCGATCTGGCACGTCCGCGAGATCGGCTCGGGCGTCTACCCGGTGACGTCCGCCGCGCCGCCCACGCTCGGCGTCGACGTCGACGGCGACGGGCGGCTCAATCTCTGGGGCGAGATCCCGGTCGACCCCGCCGATCCGATCGCGCCGCGCCTCGCGGACGTCGCGACCTTCGCCTCCGGCGGGTACTCCGACGCCACCGCGGCGGCACGCGCCTGGCACGCGCGCGCCCTCGAGGCCGCGACGGCGCCGCGCACGTCGACGAACGTCAGTGACGCCGTTCGGTTGAGGAGCGCGATCGAGCGAACGTGGCACGCGATCCTCTCTGGCGAGCCGAGAGAAACCGCCGCCGGCGCGCTCGCGCGCGAGCCCGTTCCCAGGGCGTTGCGCGCTTCGTTCGACCGGCACCTGCGCACGATCGCCGCGATTCCACCGCAGTGATCCAGCGCACGACGCGAATGTGCTTTCGCATACGTGGCGCATTGACATGCGTTCGGGACAACGCAACGCTGCGCGCCATGGAGCAGCCGCCTCCCACCACGCCCCCTCGTCTACGAACCCGCGAGCGCCAGCGCGAGGACACGCGCCAGCGCATCTACGACGCGGCCATGGATATCTTCCGGCGCGACGGCTTCCAGGTGGCCCGCGTCGACGACGTGGCGAAGGCCGCGGGCGTGAGCCACGGCACCTTCTACTTCCACTTCGCGACGAAGGACGACGTGCTCATCCAGTGCCTGCGCGCCTCGGAGATGCGCGTCGCCGCTGCGATCGACGCGGTGCCCGCGGAGGAGAGCCTCCTCGCGGTGCTCGACGTCGCCGCGGGGGTCATCACCAGGGAGTGGGAGAACGAGCCCAAGCTCTTCCCCGAGGTCGCGATGGTCGCGCTGCGCTACCTCTTCAGCGGCACCATCGCGCAGAAGGTGGCGACGGGCGCGCCCGAACCGACGCAGGGCCCGCAGAGCCTGACCTCCGCGGTCCTCGCCGGCCGGATGCGCGCCGCGGCCGAGCGGGGCGAGCTCACCAAGCTGCTCCCGGCCCCGGTGCTCTCGGACCTGTGCCTGCTCAACCTCTTCGCCGGCACCCTCTCCTGGTGCGGCGACCCCCAGGCGCGCCCCCTCGCGCTGGTGCTCGGCGGCGTGGTGCGGCTGTTCCTCGACGGCGTGCGCCCCCCGGCGGCGTAACCCGCGCCGAGCAGCTCGGACCCCACACTAGCCACACTAGCCACACTAGCCACACTAGCCACACTAGCCACACTAGCCACACTAGCCACACTAGCCACACTACCGAACCGCGAGCGCCAGCGAGCGGGTGCCAGCAGGCGCGACGCCTCCAGGCCCTCGCACGTGCGGCGCCACAGGCAGCGCGGCGCGTGCGAGGGCATGCGCGCGTAGTCTCCACTGGCACCCGCTCCCTGGCGGTCGCGGTTCGGTGGTGACGGGCGGTGGTGACGGGCGGTGGTGACGGGCGGTGGTGTCGGGCCGGTCAGCCAGCCTTGAGGAAGGGCGCCCACTCCTCGAACGGGCTCGGGGAGCCCAGCAGGATCTGCATCGTCGACGTCCAGCGCGGGGGGGCCGGGATGCGGAGCAGGCGCATCATCGCCTCCTCCGGCGTGCGCCAGCCCTTGCGGAGGTTGCAGAGGCGGCACGCGGTCACGAGGTTCTCCCACGAGTCCACGCCGCCGCGGGACCTGGGCATGACGTGGTCGATGTTGAGGTCTCGCACGGGGGGGCGGCGGCCGCAGTACTGGCACTGGTGCGCGTCGCGCAGCATCACGTTCTTGCGCGTCAGGCGGATCACGGGGCGGCGCACCCGCTCGTAGCGCCGGAGGTGCAGGACGCGCGGGACGCGCAGCGCGCCGCCAATCACGGGCAGGCCGTCGTCGCTGGCGCGCACCGGGAGCGAGCGCCACGCGCCGAAGTCGTACATCTCGCCGAGCTCGTCGATGGCGAGCGCGGCGCCGCCGAACAGGAGGAGGAAGGCGCGCCGCGCGCTCGTGATCTGGACGGGCTGGAAGAACCTGTTCACGACGAGCACCGGGAGGCCGAGCGGGTCGCTGCGGCGCGCCCGGAAGCGCATGGGGCCGAAGGCCCGCTCCACGGGGTGGGCGTGGGCGACGGCCGCCCTCGTCCCTTCGTCCTCGATGATGGGCCCGGCTCGAGCGCCGTCGCCCCGTTGATCGTGCTCGATGTCGGCTCCCCCTTCCCCGGGAGCCTCGGCCGTGTCCGCTCCGTTTCCCCTTGGCACGATGGCAGCTTAGCAAGACAACGCGCCCCCGCGCACGTCCCCCCTGTGACAGGCCTGCGGCGGGGCGGGATCCGGGGTAAGGAGGGGGACATGCGCACCTCGCCCGCGAGCGCCTTGGCGGAGCCGCCGCCGGGCTCGCCCTGGGACGACCCGCTCGCCGAGGCGCCGCTGGCGTTCCTCGACCTGGAGATGACCGGGCTCGACGCCGCGGCCGACCGGGTGCTCGAGATCTGCGTCGAGCGCGTCCGGGGAGGGAAGGTGGAGCGCGCGCTCAGCTCGCTGGTCCGCCCCGACGGCGGCGTCTTCGGCAACGCCCACATCCACGGAATCCATCCGGACGAGGTCGCCCGCGCGCCCTCCTTCGCCTCGCTCGTGCCGCAGGTGGAGGCGCTCCTGGACGGCGCCGTCCTGGTCGCGCACGCCGCCGCCTGGGACGTCGCGTTCCTCGAGGCCGAGCTCGCCCGGGCGGAGCGGCCTCGGCGCGTCGCCCATTACCTGGACACCCTCACCCTCTCGCGCCGCGCCTTCGCGCTCCCGAGCCACCGCCTCTCGGCGCTCTGCGCGGAGTTCGGCATCGCCCAGGGGGTCGCCCACCGCGCCGCGTCCGACGTCGCCGCGCTCCGCGAGGTCTTCGCGAGGATCGTCTCCGTCCTCTCGCCCCGCACCCCGCGCGACCTGTGGCACGTGCGCGTGGGCCAGCGCGTCGCGCGCCCGGACCTCGTCGCCGCGGCCATCCTCGCGATCGACCACGATGCCGCGGTGACCGTGCGCTACCGCCCTGCCCACCGCCCGCCCGAGGAGCTCGTCTTCCGTGTCACGGCCGTGCGAACGGACCTCGACCCACCGCGGGTTCTCGGCTATCTGCTCCCCTCGCGCAGCCGCAGGGAGCTGCGGGCCGATCGAATCCTGGCAATCTCTCCCCACCACCCCCCCCACCCCACCGATCGCAGAGGGGGGCGCTCCCAGACCTCCGGCGGCGCCTAGCCCCCTCCGAGATCCCCTACGTGCACACCGCCATCTTCCGCTCCGTGACCGCTGCCCTCGTCTTCGCCGCGCTCTCCGCCGGCTGCGGGCCGACGACCCCCAGCAACACGCGCCCGGAGAAGGCGGAGGAGTGGTTCCGCCGCGCGCAGCGGGAGTTCAAGGGCGGGAGCTTCGAGGACGCCCACGACTCGGCCAGCAAGGCCCTCGCCATCGTCCCCCAGGACCCCGACGTGAAGCTCCTCGCCGCGGAGGTCGCGCTCACCAAGCTCGACTACGCCGAGGTGCTGCAGCTCCTCAAGGGCATGCCGGGCACCCAGGCGGCGGCCCTGCGCGGGCGCGCGCTCTGGTACAAGGGCGACCTCGACGCCGCCGCCGACGATCTCGACGCGATGCTCAACGACCCGGAGGTGAACGACCCCTGGGCCAAGGCGGTCACCAAGCTCGCGCGCAACAGCACCGGGCGCCAGCCGTTCCAGATCACGGGCGGCCTCATCGGCGCCGTCGAGATGGTGCACGTCAGCCCCGTCGCGCCCTACTTCGTGGTGCCCCTCGGAGATCGACGGCGAGGCGGCCCTGGCGATGATCACGACGGGCTCGGGCGAGGTCGTCGTCGACAGCTCCACGCGCCAGGAGCCGAGCTGGATCTCCTCCCTGCGCTTCGACCACCTCGAGATCCACGACGTCCCCGCCCTCGCGCAGGACCTCTCCGGCATCTCGAAGGAGCTGGGCGCCCCCATCAAGGTGGTGCTGGGCGTGAACCTCCTCCGCCACCTGAACGCCACCTTCGACTACCGCGGCCACCAGTTCGTGACCCGCAGCTTCGCGCCCCCGCCTCCCCCGGCGGCCACGCGGCTCGACCTGCACTACGCCCGCGGCGGGGCGATGGTGGTGCAGAGCGCGATCGGGGGGGACAAGGGCGCGCTCGCCGCCCTCCTCGTCGACACCTCGCGCCCGTTCTACGTCGCGCTCGACGACGCGGGGTGGAAGAAGGCGGGCATCGACGTCTCCACGCTCAAGACGATCGACCCGGATCAGAAGGTCCGCGAGGGCACGCTCTCCCAGATCAACCTGGGCGCCTTCCCCATCAAGGGCGTCAGCGCCCTCTACGGCGTCCCCATCACCGACCTCGAGAAGGCGACGCAGGTCGACCTCGACGGCCTCATCGGCGCGGGCCTGCTCTACCCCTACCGCTGCACCTTCTCGGACGAGGGGCGCGTGCTCTGGATCGAGGACGACCTCGCGCTCGAGAAGATGCTGGCCCAGCCGTCGCCCATGGGCCCGCCGCCGGGCCAGGGCGCGCCGGTCCCCGGCGCGCTGGGCGCGGACGGAAACCTCCTCGCGCCGCTGCCCGGCGGCGACCCGGGCGGCGCCCTGCTCCCGGGGCCCGCGCCCGCCAACGAGCGCGACGCCCCGCCGGGGCGGAAGAAGAACCCGCCGCGCCCCCTCCCCAATCGGTGAGAGGCGGAGGACCCATGGATGACAAGCTCCTCGCGGTCTATGCCGGAAGCTTCGATCCCGTGACGCTCGGCCACCTCGATCTCATCGAGCGGTCGGCGCGCCTCTTCGACGAGGTGGTCGTCGCCGTCGGGCGCCACGCCACGAAGACGGCGTTCTTCAGCTTCGGCGAGCGCGTCGATCTCCTGCGCGAGGTGACGCGGGACATCGCCAACGTGCGCGTCGAGTCCTTCGAGGGGCTGCTCATCCACTTCTGCGAGCGCATCGGGGCCCGCGTCATCGTGCGCGGCCTGCGGGCGGCGACGGATTTCGAGTACGAGCTCCAAATCGCGCACGCCAACGCCGACATGGTGCCGCGCGTCGACACGGTGTTCCTGCCGACGCGCACCAACTACGGCTTCGTGTCGGCGTCGCTGGTGCGCGAGATCGCCAGCCACGGGGGGGACGTGAGCCACTACGCGCCGCCCGTGGTCTGCGCCGCGCTCGCGGCCAAGCTGGGCCGCGGAGCGGAGCACCCGCGCCCGGATGCGCAGAAGGCGTAACGCAGCCTTGGAACCGCGCGTTGGAACCGCGCGCGTGAGCAAGCGGACCCGAGCCCCGCGCGTCAGCAAGGGGACGAGACGCTCCGTCCAATCACTCCGCATCCGCACATCCACTCGCCCGCAGCCTGCCTACGGCTCTTGGCTGAAGTGAAGTGAAGACGCGGATGCGGTGTGCTTGCTTGGGGCGTGTGGTCCGCTCGCTGACGCGCGCGGCTCGGGTCCGCTCGCTCACGCGCGCGGTTCTACAGCGCGCACCAAACCCAACCGCGAGACGCTAAGGCGCGTGGGGCTCCGTCTCCTCGTGGGCGCCGGCGAGCGGTAGCCTGATCTCGAAGCGCGTTCCCCTGCCGGGCGTGCTCTCGAAGCCGATCGAGCCGCCCTGGTTCTCGACGAGCGCCCGCGTCGTGGTCAGGCCAAGGCCGAGGCCGTGCGGCTTCGTCGTCACGAGCGGCTCGAAGAGCTTCTCCTGCACGTCCCGCGGGATGCCCACCCCGCTGTCGGCGACGACGAGGACGAGCGCGCCCCCGTCGGCGCGGGCGCCGATGCGCAGGTCGCCGCCCTCCGGCATCGCCTCGACGGCGTTGCGGATCAGGTTCTCCACCGCGTCGCGCACCTGGTCGGCGTCGATCGAGGCGAGGGGCGCCGCCGGCACGTCGAGCGCGAGGCGCACGTTCGACGGGATCGTCTGCGCGTCGAGCGCGCGCTCGACGATCTCGCGCAGCGAGACGGCGCGGCGCACGGGAGGGCGCACGCGGGCGTAGTCGAGCAGATCGGTGATGATGCGGTTCGCCTGCCAGGCCTCCGTCAGGATGATCGAGAGCGCGCGGGAGGCCTCCTCGTCCGCGGCGGGGACGTGGCGCTGGAGCACGTACGCGGCGTTGGTGATGATGCCGAGCGGGTTCCTGATCTGGTGCGCGAGCCCGCCGGCGAGCTGGCCCAGCACCGCGAGCCGCTCGCGCCGCACCAGCTTGCCCTGCGCCGCCTCCAGCGCGGCCGTCCGGTCGCGCACCCGATGCTCGAGCCCCTCGTTGGCGAGGCGCAGCGCGTCCTCCGCCGACTTGAGGCGGGTGATGTCGTGGATGATGCCGACGATGTGGGTCACCTCGCCGCCCGCGTCGCGGAGGGGGACCTTGGTCGTGGCGACCACGTGCCGGCACCCGGAGGCGTCGGTGATCGGCTCGCCGTCGACCGTGACGCTGCTCCCGGAGGAGAACATCTCGATGTCCCTCGCCCGGAAGAAGTCGGCCTCCTCGCGCGACGAGACGAAGTCGTAGTCGGTCTTGCCGAGCATCGCCTCGCGCGGGCGGCCGACCAGGCGGACGAACGCGTCGTTGAAGAAGACGAACCGGAACGCACGGTCCTTGACGAAGACGGGATCCGCGACGTGCTGGATCACCGCCGCGAGGAACTCGGCGGAGCGCGGACGATGGGCCTCGTCCTCGGACAGACTGGATTCCTTGTCGACCCCCACGTCCCAATCTTTGCAGATGGCGCCCCCCCTGTCAGGCGCGCCCCAAGCGTGCCGTGCAGGCGAGCTCGCCCGTGAGCCCCCAGCCCCATGGGCGTAAAACGCCGAACCGCGACCGCAAGGGAGCGGGTGCCCGATAGCAACGCGGTCCACAGGCCCTTGCACGTCGAAACGCCTCGCGTGCAATGGCCTGGCACCCGCTCCCTTGCGGTCGCGGTTCGGCGATGAACGCTCATGGGGCTGGGGGTGAGGGTGCGACGGCCGCTCGCGCCACCCACACCGCGAACGCAATTTCGCAGCTTGATTTCATCCGCGAAACGGTGATCACCCGCAGACGGTCGGTTATTCTCGTCCCTCGATGGCCACTGGGACGCTCGTGTACAAGGTCGACGACCGCTCGATCCTGCTGCCCGCCTACCGGCGGTTCGTGGTCGACCCCTTCCTGCGCTTCATCCCGAGCAGCGTGAACCCGAACAGCATCACGCACGCCGGGCACCTGCTCAACCTGACGGGCACGGTGCTGCTCGTCGCGCTGTGGCCGGAGCGCGGGTGGCCCTTCCTGGTCGCGATGGTGCTCCTCCAGGCGTACATGTGGTGCGACAACGCCGACGGCGCGCACGCGCGGCGCACCAACCAGTGCTCGGCCCTGGGCGAGTTCCTCGACCACGGCCTCGACCAGCTCAACACGGTCTACATCGGCTACCTGACGGCGATGGCCCTCGGCGTGCCGCCGATCTGGTGGGTGATCATCGCCCTCATCATCCCCGGCGCGGGCGCCATCACCTACTGGGAGCAGAGCCAGACCGGCGTCTTCCGCCTCGGCCTCCTCAACCAGGTCGAGTCGCTCACCGTCCTCTCGATCGCGCTCACGATGAGCGCCGTCTACGGCAACGACGGGTGGACGCAGTGGTCGCTCTTCGGCGTCATCAGCGTGCAGAAGGCGATGCTCCTCTGGAGCACCTCGACCATCCTCTTCGGCAAGGTGCGCTCGATGATCCGCGTCGCCGGCGCGCGCGGCCCGATGGCCGTGCTGCCCGCCGTCGGCCTCCTCGCCTTCGGCGGCGCCACCGTCCTCGCGGCGTACTACGGCGTGATCTCCACCATCACGGGCGTCACCCTGGCCACGGGCGTCAACGTCTACTTCGGCATGCGCATGCTCCGGAACCGCCTCGAGGGGGAGGCGCCGCGCCTCGCGGGCGTTCTCGTCGCGGCCACCGCCGTCCTGCTCGCGCTCGTGGCCTGGTCGCGCTACGGCGCCGCGCCGAGCCCGCTCGTCGGCCTGGGCCTCGCCGTCCTGGTGAGCGGCGTCTTCGCCGTCAACGCCATCGGCGACACCCGCCGCAGCATCGTCCACCTCGCCGCCGGCTCGGCCCGCTAGGCGCGCTCGTCTCCCGGTCGCCGCATGAACCGAGCTGCCATCGTTCGCGGCATCCAGATCATCGTCGGCATCACGCTGCTCACGTTCGCCTTCCTCGTCTACCGCGACGAGATCCAGGGCCACCAGGCGGACCTCGGCATCGGGCTCGCCCACGTGAAGCCCGGCTGGCTGGTGCTCGCCGCCGTCCTCGCGCTCCAGGAGGGCATCTGCGGCGGCCTCCGCGTGTTCTTCCTCGGCCGCGTGCTGTACAAGGACCTCCGCGTCCGCACCGCCATCGTCTCCGAGTTCGTGCTCATGTTCTGCGCCGGCGTCACGCCGGGCCAGATGGGCGCCGCGCCCTCGCAGGTGGCGGTGCTGGTGCACGGCGGCATGCGCTTCGTCGACGTCGCCACCGCCGAGCTCCTCACGGCGGCGTGCACCATCGTGTTCTTCCTCTGCTCGGCGCTCTTCATCTGGATCCTCCGCGTGACGGGCAACCTCGCCATCGACGCCGGCCACCTCGTCGATCCGCTCCTCGGGCTCAGCGTCACGTTCTTCGGAAGCGGGCTCATCGGGCTCGTCCTGTGCGCGGCCTACCCCCCGCTCCTCAAGTCGATCATCCGCGTGCTCGCCGTCCCCTTCGGTGCCGTCAAGGACGCGGCGCTCGCCCTCGCCGTGCGCATCGCGCGCCTCGAGCCGTGGGCCACCCGCCACCGCCAGACCCCCGGCGCCGTCCGGGACCGACTGCTCCACAGCATCGACGAGGTCCACGAGGGGTTTCGCATCTACCTCCGCCGCGGCAAGCGCAACTACGCCATCGCGCAGCTCCTGACGTTCGGCTTCTTCTGCTCCCGCTTCGCGGTCGCGTACTTCATCCTGCTCGGCCTCGGCCTCAGCACGTCGCCGTCGCACTTCGTCACAATCGGGCCGCCAATCGTTCAGGTCGTCCTCGTCCAGGCGCTCCTGAACTTCGCGCTCTACCTGAGCCCGACCCCCGGCGCGAGCGGCATCGCGGAGCTAGGCTCGAAGCAGCTCATGGCCCCCTGGGTCAGCGGCCCCTACGCCCTGCCCTACCTCGTCCTATGGCGCATCCTCGCCCTCTTCCTCTGCATGTTCGTGGGCGGCGTGTACGTGTTCCGTTACCTCGGCACCGACGTGCTCGAGGAGCGGGTGAAGGAGGCCGAGGCGCAGAAGCGCGCGCACGAGGCCGAGCAACTGGCGGGCAAGACCGGGTGATCCGGTGAAGCGCGCGGCGTTGCTCGCGGGCCTCGTGCTCACGGCAGCCGCCCTCGCGCTCCTCGTCCTCGTCCGTCCCAGGCCCAGGCCCGACCCCGCCACGCTGCCCCCCGTCGCCGTCCTCCAGGACTTCGAGCGCTCCGTCTCCATCAAGCGCTGGCCCAGGGACGCGCCCGGGCAGGTGGCGCTGTCGACCGAGTGGAGCGCCGACGGCGCGCGCTCGCTGCGGCTCGACGCCGGCACGATGGGCTCGTTCAGGGACATGTCGCGCACGGACTGGACCGGCTACGACGTGCTGCGCTTCACCGTCCACAACCCCGGCGCGATCGCCGCGGGGCTCGGCGTCGAGATCCAGGACGACCACGACGGCTACCACGACCGCCACCAGCACAGCCTCGGCGCGCCACCGGGCAACCACGTCCTCTCGATCGACTTCTCGGGCGGCCTCTGGCGCGGAGAGGAGAACCACCCCTACCGCGGCGCCGTGAAGACCCCGCTCGACGTCTCCCGCGTCACGCGCCTCGCCTTCACGAACCGCGGCGAGGGCCCGATCTACGTCGACCGCATCGAGCTCGTCCGGGTGCCGCCCATCGCCACGCCCGGCGGCTTCGCCTTCGACTTCGGCCGCGCCGGCAAGCAGGTGATGGGGCAGACGACGGGCGTCTTCGAGACCACGCGCGTCGCGCCCGAGCGCGGCTTCGGCCTCCTCGGCGCGCCCGCCGGCAGCGCGCGGCCCATGTCCTACCCGACGCCGCTGCTCGGCGACGGCCTCGCCCTCCCCGCCGAGGGCTTCCGCGTCGACCTCCCCGGCGGCGCGTACCTGGGCTGGATCGCCTTCGAGCGCGGCGGGTTCTCGGAGGACGAGCAGGCGGGCTACGCCCACGCCGAGGTGCGCGCCAACGGCGTCGCCGTCGCGGGCCACGACTTCGCGCCCGGCGGGGCCCACTTCCTGTTCGAGGACCTGGAGATCACCGACCCCGCGCAGATCGAGGAGAAGCTCGTGCGCCCGGCCCACGCGATCACGCGCTTCCGCTTCCAGGCCGCGCCCGGCGCCAACGTCTTCACGGTCGCCGTGACCGCGCCGGGCAAGATCCCGCTCCGCGTCGCCGGTCTCCTCCTCGCGCCCGACACGCCGGCCGGCGCCGCCTTCATCGACGCCCACGAGCAGCGCCAGCGCGAGGCCATCGCCGCCGCCTACCCGCCTCAGGATCGGAGCCGCCGCGGCGCCGGCCGCGCGCCCCCCGCCGAGGACCTCGTCGCCGAGCCGATCCCGGTCGGCGCGCCCGTCTACCCGCGCGATCTCCCCGAGCACCCCGCCGGCGCGCCGGCGCGCGAGGTGCTCGCCGTCACCGGCCAGCCCGCGGCCGCCGAGATCGCCCTCTACGCCCGTCGCGACCTCGCGCTCCACGTCGCCGCCGGACCCCTCGCGGGCCCCGGCGGCGCGTCGCTCCCGGCGCCGGCCGTCCTCCAGGGCCGCTATCTCCCCACGCGCTCCCTCGACAACGGCCCCGTCTGGATCGAGATCAGCCACTACAGGCCGGACGCCGAGATCCACGTCGCCCCCGACGTCGCGCGCGCCCTGGTCTTCGCGTGGCGCATCCCGGAGGGCGCCGCGCCCGGCGTCTACACCGGCGCCGCCGTCGTCGCCGCCGGCGACGCGCGCCTCGAGATCCCGCTGCGCGTCCGCGTCCACGCCGTCCACTTGCCGCCCATCCCGATCCCGGTCGGCCTCTTGATGAGCGCGCTCCCCTTCGGCCCCGAGGTCGTCGGCGAGCCCCGCTGGTGGGCGCTCCAGGAGTGGCTGCTCGACGAGCAGGCCGCCGCCGGCCTCACCTGCGTGACGGGCGGCCCCGGCCTCGACCTCCAGCTCGTCACGCGCGACGGCGCCCTCGCCGTGACCGGCGACCGCGCGCTCCGCTACGTCCGCCTCGCCGGCGCCCGCGGCGTCGCGAGCGCCGTGGTCGCGTACGACAGCTTCCTCGACCCGCACCGCGCCCCGGACGCGCGCGCCTTCGCGGGCGCGTGGTCGGCGTTCGCGGAGGCGCAGCACCTCCCGCCCTTCTTCTTCCCGCTCTACGACGAGCCCGGCACGCCCGACGAGATCGCAGACGCGCTCCGCGCCGTCCGCCCCTTCACCGAAGCGGGGGTCGCCACCATGGGCTTCGGCTCGCCGGGGAGCTCGCGCATCGGCGCGCTCTTCGAGGCCACCTACGCCCCCGCCCTCTCCGCCCACGAGCCCTCCGACCTGGCGAACCTCGCGCGCCGCGGCCGTCACCCCTGGGTGTACAACGCCGGCCTCGACCGCTACGGCATGGGCCTCTCCCTCTGGCGCAACCTGCGCGCGGGCGCCGCCGGCCGGCTCGAATGGATCGGCCTCATCACGCAGGGCTTCGCCTTCGACGACCTCGACGGCCGCGAGCCCGGGACAGGCGCCTTCCTGGTCCACGACCGCCTCGGCATCCTCTCCACCCCGCGCTGGCTCACCGCCCGCGAGGGGCTGCTCGACCTGCGCATCCGCCTGGCGCTGGAGGCCGCCGTACCGCCGGGCGACCCGGCCCTCGCGGCGTGGCCGGCCGAGGGGTACGGCAAGGACCAGGGGCGGTGGGACGACGCGGCGCTGGAGGGGGCGCGGAGGGTGATGCTGGAGAGGCTGGAGGAGAAGAGCCCGTCGCCTTGACCTAAGATCAACTAAACTTACACTTTCGTGGTGACAGACCAGCCGCTTCGGGCGAGCGCCGCCCGTCTGCTTCTTGTCGCAGATCCTGGCGGCGGGCGGCGTGAGGTTCACAGCTCACGCGCTCCGCGAGCTTCGGAAGGACGGGATCACGATGGCGCGCGCATACGTGGTGCTCCGAGGCGGCGTCGTGCGCGAAGCGGAGTGGGAGCACGGCGAGTGGCGGCATCAGGTCCACGCCGGGGTGGACGTGCTCGTACTGACCTTCGAAGCCGAGGCCAACGCCGTGGTCATCACGGGGTGGAGGAGGACGCGATGAAGTGCCGGGAGTGTGGAGCCGAGATGCGGGTCGAGCGGGAGGACTGGCCTTACCCCGATCTGCCCGGAGTGACCCTCCATGGCGTCGAGGTGCGACGGTGCACGCGCGACGCGGAGCACCACGAGGTGGAGCTGCCGCACATGGACGGCCTACACCGGGCGCTCGCGGGCGCGCTGCTCACCAAGCGCGCCCGCCTCGCCGGGCCCGAGATCCGCTTCCTTCGGGAGCTCATCGGTTGGGATGCGGCTCGGCTTGCGCCGCTGGTCGACGTGACTCCGGCGACGTTCTCTCGATGGGAGAACGACAAGCTCGGGCATTCTACGATGGCCGACCGGCTGATCCGCATGCTCGCTGCCGAGGAGCTCGGGCAGCCGGTGCCGCGTGACGTGCTCGAGCACATCGACGACGCGGCCCCTCCGATCCGTGTCGCGCTCCGGTTCGGGTCGGGAGAGTGGTCCGTGATCGACGAGTCGGAATCCCGTGAGCCTGTGGATCTCGTTTGCGGAGGAGGATCGAGAGGCCGTCATCAAGGCGATGGAAGCGCTGGCCGAGTCGCTGAAGGCGAGCATTCTCCGCTTCAAGCACGACCAGGAGCCTGGGAAGGCCCTCCGGGTCGCGGTCGATACGCTGCGCGCGCTCCGGCCTGCGGCCGAACGCTCACCGGCGCCCGAAGCTGGTGCGACCGAGATGTGAGCACCCGGGGGGGGGCGCCACGAAAAAGCGAGGCAGGACGGAGAACCCGCCCTGCCTCGCTGCACCGAGCGCGACCATCCGCGCTCCTCTCACTTCACTTCACGAGGAAGCTGACGATCTGCGAGGGGTCGCTCATCCCACCCTTGCGGGTGAGCGCGCGGAAGCGGAAGTAGTAGGTCTGGCCCGGCGTCAGGCCCGAGATGGTGACCTTGCTCTTCATCGTCTCGGGGACGCTGACCCAGTTCTTCTCGTCGATGCTGTAGAGGAAGTAGTAGGTCGCGTCCCTGGCCACGGCCTTGGCGTCGCAGACCACGCTGCCGGAGACGAGCCCCTGCGTGATGGTGAGCGCGGCCTTGACGCGAGCCGGCACCAGCCGGAGCCGCATGTTGGCGCTCTCCGCGATGGCGAGCGCGTTCTCCACGTTCGCCTCGCAGATCTGCTGGACGTAGTCGCGGAGGTGCTTGAGGGTCGCGACGAGCGCGCTCCTCTTCGCCGCGCGATCGCCCTTGACCCCCTTGGTGGTCTGCATCGCCGCCCTGCACCCCCTCCTGCGCAACGTCTTCCCGCGCACGACGCCCGAGGAGGTCCGCCTCTTCAAGCTGCTGAAGCACGCCTACGTCGACGCCCGCTACGACCCGGAACTTCGCGATCACGAAGGAGGAGCTGGCCCAGCTCGCGGAGCGCGTGCGCGATCTGCGTGACCGGGTGGAGCGGGTGTGCCGGGAGCGGATCGACGCGATGCCGATGGCGTGAGGTCCGCTCGAGGCGGGCCGTCAGCCATGGCGGAGGCGGGTGGCCTCCCCAGCCGTCAAACCCATCGCTAGAGAGAGGTCGACGATGGCGCCAGCGCCTCTGACGGCCTGGAACACATCGACAATCATCTCCGAACGAGTCTGTGCGTCGAGGTCTGCCCATGCCTCCCAAGTCACGATCACCTGGGTGGTGCGTCCTTGGGCGTTCGTAATTTCGTCGATGTCGGGGTTCGGCGCCTCGCCACCTGTCCCCCTCCACTCGGCCTCGAGCCTCGCGCGCAGGGTCTGGTATCGCGCATCGTCCGCTCGGAGGTCGTTGATGTTTCTTACTCGCACCGGCATGCCTACCTCCAGAGTTCTTCAGCTTTCGCGGTGAACCACCCAGCTTCCCGCAGAAACGCTTCAGCGTCTGCCGTGGGGATCATGCGCCCGTAATACCGCATCGCGACGCGCCAGCCTTGGTGAAGCCGTGCCGCCCTGCGCGAGGCTTGCTGGATCAGCTCCGGAACGTTGCCCCTGCGGTTCCGAAAGGTCTCCCGCAGCAGCAAGGCCCAGAACTCAAGGCTGTGGTAGGTATCATGGTCGACGGGCCCGAGCCACGCAGTGAGACGCGCGCGCGCTGGAGCAAGTGCGCCGCGAACCAGATGGAACGGGAGAAGCCCTTCTGTGCGCAACGCGGCGTGCTTCAAGGTCATCTCGACGCAGTAACCGGCGAGGTAGACGGCCCCAGTGGGGCTGCCGTTCGCGATGCACGCCTGCGCATCCCCGAAGCGCTCGCGCGCGGCTGGAACGAGATCTTGGATCATCTCGGGCCGAGCTTCGACGTGGGCACGCACCAGGAACACGAGTGACATGCTAGCAGCCCGATCCCTCACGAGGAAGCGGCGCTAGCTTTGTGGTACGTGCCGCTCGCCCGTCGAAAGCGTGGAGGAGGTCGGCGGACCGCGCCTGGCTCGGCGGTCGGGTAGGCTGAGCGTCGTCGGTACAAGCCTCTACGAGACGGCTCGACTCACCGGCTCGGCGGGTGGCGCCCGATCTTCCGCTGCAAGCTCTTCCGGTGCATCCGGAGCCGCCGCGCCGCCTCGGAGACGTTCCCCTGGCAGTCGGCGAGCACGCGCTGGAGGTACTCGTACTCGACGCGCTCGAGCGAGGGCAGGTCCTCGCTGGTCTCGCCGGGCGGGAGGCCGCGGAGCGCGCGCTCGCAGGTCGCCGCGTCCACGGGCTTCGTCAGGTAGTCGACCGCGCCCGCGCGGATCGCCTCGACCGCGTTGGCGATGGTCCCGTAGCCCGTGAGCACGACGATGCGCGTCCCCTCGTCGATCTGCCGCAGCGCCGCGACGAGATCGATCCCGCTCCCGCCGGGCATGCGGACGTCGACGATCGCGTGCTCGAAGACCTGCGCGGCGGCGGCCTCGCGCGCCTCGGGCGGGCCGGCGGCGAGGGTGACGGCGAAGCCGCGGCGGCCGAGCGCCGCGCCGAGCGCGGTGCGGAAGGCGAGGTCGTCGTCGACCAGGAGGAGCGTCGGGGCGTCGTGCGCGTCCGTCATCGCGCGCCCTCGGCGAAGCGCAGGGTCACGCGCGTGCCGCGGGGCTCGGCCGGCGCGACCTCGAGCCCGCCGCCGACGTGCGAGAGCAGCGTCCGCACGAGGTAGAGGCCGAGCCCCATGCCCTCGCCGGGCTCCTTGGTCGTCAGGAAGGGCTCGCCCAGCCGCTTCGCGAGGTGCGGCGCCACTCCCGCGCCGGCGTCCTCGACGCGGACGACCACCGCGCCCTGCTCCTCGGCGACCACGACCCCGATCGGCGCCGCCCCGCCGCCCGTCGCGTGCAGCGCGTTGTCGAGCAGCGCGCCCAGCGCCGCCTCGATCTCGTCGGCCCCGAGCGGCACGGTCGCGCCCTCGGGGACGTGGACGGAGAGCGCCACGGTCGCGCTGGGGTGTGCGCCCCGCCACGTCTCCACGGCGGCCTCGACCGCGCGGCCGACCGCGGTGCTCGCCGGCGCCCGCGGCTCGGCCACGCGGGCCTGCATCCTCGCGAGGATGTCCCGGCAGCGCGCCACCTGCTCGCCGATCGCGCGCCCGTGCACCGCGGCCTGCTCCGCCGGCGCCCCGTCGATCTCGCCCGCGAGCACCGCGATGGTCCCGAGCGGCGTGGCCAGCTCGTGCGCCGTGCCGGCCGCCAGCGTGCCGAGCCCCGCGAAGCGCGCGCCCTCGTCGGCCTGACGCCGGAGCCTCGCGATCTCCCGCCCGCGCTCGTCGAGCGCGCGGCGCACCCGCGTCAGGAAGTGGGCGACGAGGCCGGACGCGACGACGAAGGCCGCCCACATTCCGACGAGGTGGTCGGAGAAGCCGCCGTTGAGCGGCTGCGCCGGGGGGTATGGGGGGCCTCCCCCCATCGTGAGCACGTGGTTGGCGCAGCACCCGCCCGAGGGCAGCGCGAAGAGCGAGGCGAAGAGGCAGGCGGCGAGCGCGGCGAGGGCGAAGGTGGTGCGCGCCGGCAGGAGCGAGGCGGCCAGCGCGACGTGGACGAAGAAGACGGCGCTGAACGGGTTCGCGGCGCCGCCCGAGGCGGCGAGGAGCGCGCCGATCGCCACGAGGTCCAGCGCGACGCCCAGGGCCACCTCGCGGGAGGAGATGCGCGCCGAGCGCAGGCGCCGCTGCGTCGCCGCGTTGAACGCGACGATGAGCGCGATGACCGGCAGGGCCACCTCGTAGAGGACGTGGAAGCCGAAGAAGCGCTCGCCGAGGGGCAGCGTCGCCGCCAGGATCAGGAAGACGGCCCAGCGCAGGCCGACGAGCCAGCGCAGCAGGATGCGGCGGGTGTCGCCGTCGTCGTCGAGCGCGCCCGCAGGCAGAGGGTCCACCGGAGCGGAGGGCGAGGGGGTGAAGGCGGCGAATCCCATGGCTCGTTCGAGGGCTCGACTGTAGCCCGTCCGGCGCGAGAGGGCGGGCGCGTCATCTTGACGCGGCGCAGAAGGCGGCGTCACTTCGGCCGCAGGAGGCGGCGATGACGCGGCGGGATCTGGTGGAACGGGTGCGCGAGGGCCTCGCAGCGGATCTGTCCGAGCGGCAGGTGGCCGAGGTCATCGAGCGGGCGCTCGCCGAGATCGGCGCGGCCATCCAGCGCGACGGTCGGGTCACCCTGCCGGGGTTCGGGACGTTCACCGTGCGGCACAGCAGCGCGCGGGTGGGGAGGAACCCTCGGACGGGCGAGGCGATCGACCTGCCCGCGTCGGCGACGGTGGCGTTCAAGCCGGCCGCCGAGCTGAAGGCCGGCCTGCCGGGCGAGTAGCCTGGTCGACCTTTGGTACTCCGCGGGCATTGTCGATACTCTTCCGGCCGACCCGCCGCCCGGCGGGGGAGGAGGACGCCTTGCCGCTCGGTTCACGTTTCCCGGACGACGATGTGCGCGAGCGCATCGGGCGCCTGGAGATCCCGTTCAACGCGTGCGGCGTCGATCCGTACGGGATCTCGCGCGCCCACCTGGGCCACTTCTACAAGGCGCTCGGGTTCCTGTACCGCCGCTACTTCCGGGTGAAGGCGTACGGCTGCGAGCACGTCCCGGCCCGCGGCCGCGCCATGCTGGTGGGCAACCACTCGGGGGGCGTCGCGGTGGACGGCGCGATGGTCGTCGCGTCGATGTTCTTCGAGAAGGAGCCCCCGCGCCTCGCCCACGGGATGGCCGAGAAGTTCATCAACAAGGTGCCGTTCTTTTCCCTGTGGTCGAACCGGACGGGCCAGCTCACCGGCCTGCCCGAGCACGCGCACAAGCTCCTCGACGACGATCGGCTGCTCGTGGTCTTCCCCGAGGGCGCGCGCGGCACGGCGAAGCTCTACAAGGAGCGCCACTCGCTCGTGCAGTTCGGCACCGGCTTCGTCCGCCTCGCGCTCGAGACGCGGACGCCCATCATCCCCTTCGCGTTCATCGGCGGAGGCGAGGCGATCCCCACGGTGGTGAACTCTTACGCGCTGGGCAAGCTCATGGGCGCGCCGTACGTGCCGATCACGCCCTACCTCTTCGCCGTGCCCCTGCCGGTGCGGCTCGAGGTGCACTACGGCGAGCCGATCGTCTTCGAGGGGACCGGCGCGGAGGACGACGAGGTGATCGGCGGGTACGTGGATCGGGTGAAGGCGAGGATCGCGGAGATGATCGACGTCGGGGTGCGGCACCGGAAGGGCGAGATCACGCTCGCCGAGGGGGGCGCATGAGGGTCCTCGTCACGGGCATCTCGGGCAAGGTCGCGAACGTCGTCGCGACGCGCCTCCTCGCCGCGGGGCACGAGGTGATCGGCATCGACCGGAGGCCCTGGCCGGACGCGCCGCCGGAGGTCGACATGCACGAGGTCGACATCCGCAAGCGCGCCGCGGAGGACGTCTTCCGCAAGCGCCGCCCCGAGGCGGTCGTCCACATGGCGACGGTGACCCACCTCGTGAACAGGAGCGAGGACCGCTACCGCATCAACCTCGGGGGGACGCGCGCCGTCTTCGACCACGCGCGCGCCTACGGGGTGAAGAGCATCATCTTCGTCGGCCGGCACACATACTACGGCGCCGCGCCGGACTCGCCGCTCTATCACGGCGAGGACGAGCCCCCGATGGCGATGACCACCTTCCCGGAGCTGAGCGATCTCGTCGCCGCCGACCTCTACGCCACGACGGCGCTCTGGCGCGCGCCGGAGCTCACCACCTCCGTCCTCCGCTTCGTCTACACGCTCGGCCCCGTCGACAGCGGCACCCTCTGCGCGTTCCTCCACGGGCCGCGCGTGCCCTCGATCCTCGGCTTCGACCCGCTCTTCCAGTTCATGCACGAGCGGGACATGGCCCGCGCCATCGTGCTCGCCCTGGAGAAGCGCCTGCGCGGGGTCTTCAACGTCGCCGGCCCGCAGCCCGTGCCCCTCTCCGTGCTGGTCCGCGAGACGGGGCGCCGGCCCATGCCCATCCCCGAGTTCCTCTTCAGCGCCCTGCTCGGCCGCTTCGGCCTCCCTCGCCTGCCGGCCGGCGCGCTCGAGCACATCAAGTACCCCGTGGTCGTCGACGCCTCGGCTTTCCGCGCGGCCACCGGCTTCACCTACGAGGTGGACGAGGTGAAGGCGATGCACGAGTTCGCCGCGGCGGTGCCGCTGCCGGTGAAGAAGCGCTAGAGCCGCGCCCCGCCGTCCGTGCTACGCCCGCGGCGTGCCGTTCTCGCACATCCTCGGTCAGGACGCGGCGGTCGCCACGCTCACGGCGGCGCTCCGCCGCGGCCGCGCCCACCACGCCTACCGCTTCGAGGGCCCCGACGGCACCGGCAAGGAGCTCTGCGCCTTCGCGCTGGCGCAGGCGCTGGTCTGCACCGGGGGCGACCCGCTCGGCTGTGGCCGCTGCGACGCCTGCCGGCGCGCGGTGACGTTCGCGTCGCAGCGGCCCGAGACGCCGCTCCACCCCGACGTCGCCATCGTCGAGAAGGGCTTCTACCCGCCCGAGACGCTGGGCCGCTCCCGGCCCGAGCTGTCGGAGATCTCGGTCGACCAGATCCGCGCCATCGTCCTCGCCCACGCGGCCTACCCGCCGCACGAGGGGCGCGCCCGCGTCTTCATCGTCCGCCGCGCGGAGGAGCTCGAGCGTGAGCGCCGCCAACGCCATGCTCAAGACGCTGGAGGAGCCGCACGCGGGCACGCACTTCGTCCTGATCACGGCGCGCAGCGACCGCCTGCTGAACACCATCCGCTCACGCACGTTGCCCGTCCGCTTCGGCCCGCTCCCGGACGCGGTCGTGCGCGGCGTCCTCCGCGAGAAGGGCGTGCTGGAGGAGCGCCACGATCTCGCCGTCGAGCTCTCGGCGGGGAGCGCGTCCCTGGCGCTCGAGCTCTGCGACGAGGAGCGGACCCGTGCGCGCGACGCGTTCGTGGCGGAGGTCATGGGCGCGGTGGACGCGCGCGATCTCGGCCCGGCCGTGAAGCTCTCGGAGTCGGGGGACCGCGACAAGGGCGCGCTGAAGGACGACCTCCGCGCGCTCGCGGCCGTGCTCGCCCGCCGCGCGCGCCGCGACGCCGAGGGCGCGCCCCGCGCGGCGGCGCTCGCGGCCCGGCGCTACGACGCGGTGGCGCGCGCGGTCACGAGCCTGGAGAAGAACGCGTCGCCCGGGCTCACGATGATCGCGCTGGTGCAGGAGATGCGGGCCGTCGTGTGAGCGCGCGGCGCGACGACGGCGCACATCGGCCGGCGCCGCGCGGAGCGTTCCGCGCGGTGAGGCGAGCCTCGATCCTCCGTATCGTCGTGCCTTGAGTATCCCCGGCGTGTGCTAGCGTTCATGCCCGCAGGTCGAACGTGGACTACCGCCGCCTGATGAAAGATGCGCTCCGTGACTCGTCGCTGCGGCGGGCCCTCGGCCGATCCGCGGCCCTGGTCTACCGCCGCCACCCGATCGAGACCTGGCCACGCTGGGTCGACCGGATCTGTGAGGTCGCCACCCCGCGCGGCGTCGTCCCGCTGCCTGCGCCCAGCCCGCGCGGCAACGCCAACATCAACATCCTCTTCGAGGCGCTCGCGCGCACCGCGGACGTGCCCGGGGACGTCGCCGAGTGCGGCGTCTTCCGCGGCCGCACGCTAGTGGCGATGGCCGTCTACCTGAAGCAGCGCGGCAGCGGGAAGCGCCTCCTCGGCTTCGACTCGTTCCGCGGCTTCGACGACACCATCGCCGTCGACCTCGCGCTCGGCGGGGCCGACCACGCGCAGAAGCGGGTGCGCGGGTTCGACCAGACGTCGATGGGCCTGGTCCTCCGCAAGGCGGAGAGCTGCGGCGTCGAGCGCAGCATCCAGCTCGTCCCCGGCTATTTCCAGAGCACGCTGCCCGCGTTCGGGGACCGCCGCTTCTCGTTCGTGCACCTCGACTGCGACATCCACGAGTCGTACAGGACGTGCCTCGAGTTCTTCTACCCCCGGCTCTCCCCGGGCGGCGTCATCCTCCTCGACGAGTACGGCGACGACGCCTGGCCCGGCTGCACCAGCGCCGTCGACGCGTTCATGGCGGGCAAGAAGGATGGGCTCCGCACCATGGTCCGCGACAACCACGTGCGCTCCTACATCGCCAAGGGAGCGGACGGGCGCGGCGTGGAGGAGGACGCGCGATGATCGGCTTCGAGACCATCGGCAACGCGACCCTCATCGTCCACGACGACGTCCCCGTCCTGGTCACGGACCCGTGGCTCTCCGGCGAAGCCTACTTCGGGAGCTGGCGCCTCAGCTACGACGTGCCGGAGCCCCAGCGCGCCTCCATCCTCGGCGCGAAGCACGTGTGGCTCTCCCACGGCCACCCGGACCACCTCGACGTGTCGACCCTGGAGCGCATGCGGTCCAGCGTCATCCTCTTGCCCGACCACGCCGGCGGGCGCATCCGCGACGACCTCGAAAAGCTCGGCTTCACCACGCGCGTCCTGCCCGACCGGACGTGGGTCCCCCTCTCGGAGCACGTCCGGGTCCTCAGCATCGCCGACTATTCGCAGAACGGCTTGCTGCTCGTCGACGTCGGCGGGCGCCTCGTCGTCAACATGAACGACGCGCAGGACCGCGGCTGGGGCCGCTTCGTGCGAGGCGTGATCAAGCAGTACAAGACGAGCTTCCTGCTCAAGCTCTTCTGCTACGGCGACGTCGACATGAACAATTTCTTCGACGAGGCCGGCGCGCGCGTCGTCAAGCTGAAGAAGTTCCCGCTCGGCACCCAGGTGCGCTTCTGGGCCGAGCTCTACGGCGCCCGCTTCGTGATCCCCTTCAGCTCGTTCCACGAGTACCAGCGCACCGACAGCGCCTGGGCCAACGACTACGTGGACGACTGGCCCGCGCTCCGCGAGGGGTTCACCTCCACGCGGGTCGAGCTCCTCCCTGCCTTCGTCCGGTACGACTGCGAGGCCGACGCGCTCACCGAGATCCGGCCGCAGCGGCGCGGCGGCGCGCTCCGCGACCCGGCGGAGTTCGGCGACGTCTGGAGCGACCCGCTGGAGCAGGACGAGGCGAGGCAGCTCGAGGCGTACATGAGAGGCTTCGGCTCGCTGCGGGACAGGCTCGACTTCGTGCGCTTCCGCGTCGGCGGCGTGGAGCACACGATCGAGCTCGCCGGCCGCGGCTTCTCCCGCGGGGTGACGTTCGAGGCGCCGCGCGGCTCGTTGATGAACGCGGTCCGCTACGAGGTCTTCGACGACCTCCTCATCGGCAATTTCATGAAGACGACGCTGCACGGCGCGGCGGTGCGCGACTTCTACAAGGTGTGGAGCATGAACGTCGCCAAGATCGGCGACAACGGCCGGGCCCGCTCGCGCGAGGATCTGGCCCGCTACATGCGCGACTACCAGCGGCGCGCGCCGGTGGAGTTCCTGCTCCACCAGATCGAGACCGCGTCGGACGACCGCGTGCGGCGGTTCCTGCCGCGCGACTCGTGGGCGTTCGGCGCGGCGAAGCGGGTCTACTCGGTGATGAAGGCCGCGATGCGCTGAGGCCCGGGGCTCGAGGGCCGGGTCAGGGCAGCGCCATCCCCAGCTCCTTCATCTTCGCGTACAGGTTGGGCCGGCCGATCCCGAGCAGCCGCGCGGCCTCGGCGCGGTTGCCGCCTGCGCGCTCGAGCGCCCTCTGGATGAGCCGGCGCTCGAGCGCGTCCGTGGCGCGCTTGAGGTTGAGGTCCTCCGGGTCGCCCGGCTCGGCGGCGCTGCGCGGCTCCGCCTCGCGCGAGGCCTCGCCGCCGACGAGATCGAAGTCGCCCTCGTCGAGCACCTCCGACGTCGACATGACCGCCGCGCGCTCGATCACGTGGTGGAGCTCGCGCACGTTCCCCGGCCAGGCGTACGCCGAGAGGCGGGCCATGGCGCGCTCGGAGACGGCGCGGCGCGGGCCCGGGAGGCGGCGGAGGAAGGCCTGGACGAGGAGGGGGATGTCGCTCTTGCGCTCGCGCAGGGGGGGCAGCTCCAGGTGGAGCACGGCGAGGCGGTAGAAGAGGTCCTCCCGCAGCGTGGCGCCGGGCGCCTTGGGCAGGACGGGGCGCGACGTGGCGGCGACGATGCGCGCCGTGGAGCGGAGCTGCTCCTGGCTCCCCACGCGCTCGAAGGTGCCCTCCTGCAGCACCCGGAGGAGCTTCGTCTGGAGCGAGAGGTCGAGGTCGCCAATCTCGTCGAGGAAGAGGGTGCCGCCGGCGGCTGCCTCGAAGCGGCCCTCCCGACGCGCCGCGGCGCCGGTGAAGGCGCCCCGCTCGTGCCCGAAGAGCTCGCTCTCCACGAGCGTCGGGGGGAGGGCGGCGATGTTCACGGCCACGAACGGGGCCCCCTTGCGCGCGCCGTGCTCGTGGATGGCCCGCGCCACGAGCTCCTTGCCGGTGCCGCTCTCGCCCGTGATGAGCACGCTCACCGGCGTCGACGCGGCGCGCCCAATCGCCTTCCAGACCGCGAGCATGCGCGCGCTCGACCCGATCAGCGACACGCCCTCGGCCCCCTGCTCCGGCGCAGGCGGGGCGGCCACGGCCGGCGCCTTGAGCGCGCGACGCAGCGTGGCGAGCAGGAGGTCGAGGTCGAAAGGCTTCGTGACGTAATCGAACGCCCCGAGCTTCATCGCCTGGATGGTGCGCTCGCTGTCCCCGTAGGCCGTGGCCATCACGACCGGCAGCGCCGGGTAGGCGCCGCGAAGCTCCGCGAGCAGCTCGATCCCGTCCCCGTCCTTGAGCCGCACGTCGAGGAGCACCGCATCGAACCCCCCTCGGGCGAGCTCCACCCGCGCCTCCGCCACCCCCTCGGCCGGCCGCGCGCGGAACCCCGAGGCGACGAGGGTCCTGACGAGGCCGTCGCGGATCGTGCGGTCGTCGTCGACGACGAGGATGGTGGACACCGGCATATGATAAAGGATCCTCTTGTCCCGAGATGGACCTCGCGCCGGGGACAGAGCTGGGCCGCTACGCCATCCAGAGCCTCCTCGGGGAGGGGGCGATGGGCAAGGTGTACCGCGCGTTCGACTCCCGGCTCCGGCGCGCGGTAGCGATCAAGATCCTGGCCCCCCCGGGGGAGGGGGAGGAGGAGGCGATCGCCGCCGCGCTGCGCGAGGCGCGCGCCGCTGCCGCGATCCTCCACCCGAACGCGACCGCCGTCTTCGACGCCGACCGCGCGGGGGACACGTCGTTCATCGTGATGGAGCTCGTGCCCGGCGCCTCGCTGCGGCAGTACGTCGGCGACGCATCCGTGCCGGTGGGCGTGCGCCTCCGCTGGCTCGTGGAGGTCGGGGGCGCCCTCGCGGCCGCGCACGAAGCCGGCGTGGTGCACGGCGACGTGAAGCCGGAGAACGTGATGGTGCGCGAGGACGGGCTCGTGAAGGTGCTCGACTTCGGCATCGCGCGCGTGCCCCGCGCGTCGATCCGCACGCCGACCTCGCCCCAGGGGCTGCTCGGGACGCCGGCGTACATGGCGCCCGAGCACGTGCGCGGCCAGGCCGTCGACGGGCGCGCGGACCAGTTCGGCTGGGGGGTGCTGGCGTACGAGTTGCTCGCGGGGCGGCTGCCCTGGGCCAACGCCGCCGAGCCCATCACGGCGCTGGCCGCCGTGCTCGCGGAGGAGCCGGTGCCCCTGCCCACGGGGCCCGATCTGCCGCCGGAGGTCGTCGCCGCCGTGCTCCGCGCCCTGTCCAAGGCGGCGGCCGACCGCTTCCCGACCATGGCCGACGCGGTCGCGGCGATCATGCCCTTTGCCCTCCGCCGCCCGATCCCGGACGCCCCCGCGCCGGACTCCCTCCGCGTCCCCGGGCTCGCGGATCGGCCCTCCATCTCGATTTCACCCACCCACACGCAACCGAGCCCGGGACCCGTGCCCGCAGAGCGGGCCCCCGTCTCGTCCCGCTTCCACGAGCAGGTCGCGCCTTCGGCGGGCTCGATCCCTCCCCCGTCGCCTCCCGCCCTCTCCAGCCCCACGGGCCCCTCGCACGCCGGCGCAGCCATCCACGAGCCCGATTTCTCGGCGCCCGTGGACCTCGACGCGCACCTCGCCCTCCTGCCCATCCGCGCGACCTGCAAGGGCCTCTTCTTCCTCGACCTGCTCCGCAGGGGCGCCGCCGCGCTGCCGCCGGGCGAGCTCTGCCGCATCGCGGGCATCCCCGAGCGGCGCTACGTCGCGTTCCGCGACTACCCGATGGCCGACAACATGCACCTCACGGTCGCCGTCGCGCTCGCGCTGCACCCTTCGGTGCCGCTGGGCGAAGGGCTGAGGAGGCTCGGGCAGACCGCGTTCGAGACGGTCTCCGCGAGCCTCGTGGGCAAGACGCTCTTCGGCGCCTTCGGGCGCGACGTCGCGACGATCCTCCTCAACGGGCCCCGGGCGTTCCGGCTCTTCCTCAACTTCGGCGACGTCACGGCGGAGCAGACCGCGCCGGGGCGCTTCCTCTTCCACGCGTTCTATCTGCCGCTCTTCCTCGACACGTACCAGGTCGGCGTCCTCGAGGGTGTCCTCCGCCACGCGGGCGTGGAGGGGCGCGTGCGGGTCGCGATCGAGACCCTCGACCACGCGACGGCGGAGATCGTGCTGCTCTGAAATTCAGTGGAACCCCTGGCGTCGGCCCGGGGTTCCATCTTGGCGCTGGCGCGACTGTGCTAGCGTGCCGGCCACCGCATGGAAGGCCACCAGCAACAGCGATACCGGGTCCTCGAGCGCCTCGCGTCGGGCGGCATGGCCGAGGTGTTCCTCGCCGAGAGCGCCGGCATCGAGGGCTTCAAGAAGCAGGTCGCCATCAAGCGCGTGCTCCCCGCCCTGAGCGAGAAGAAGCGCTTCATCGCGATGTTCCTCGACGAGGCGCGCCTCTCCGCGCACCTCTCGCACTCCAACGTCGCCCAGGTCTTCGACATCGGCGTCGGCGACAACGCGTACTTCATCGTGATGGAGTACGTCGACGGCGCCGACCTCAAGCAGATCATCGAGTTCACGAGGAAGAGCGGGAAGGGCTTCAGCGTCGAGGCCGCGTGCTTCATCGCCTCGAAGATCTGCGAGGGCCTCACCTACGCCCACGAGCTGCGCGGGCCCGAGGGCGAGCCGCTCCAGATCATCCACCGCGACATGTCCCCGCCCAACGTGCTCATCACGAAGCACGGCGAGATCAAGATTCGTCGACTTCGGCCTCGCCAAGGCGACGAGCCAGCTCGAGAAGAGCGAGGCCGGCATCATCAAGGGCAAGTTCGGCTACCTCTCGCCCGAGGCCGCGCAGGGCAAGGAGATCGACCAGCGCACCGACATCTTCGCGGTCGGCATCATCCTGTGGGAGATGCTCTCGGGCCGGCGCCTCTTCTACGGCGAGACCGACTTCGCCACCGTCAAGCAGGTGCAGCAGGCGCAAATCCCGGCGCTCCGCGCGGAGAACCCCGCGATCCCCGCCGACCTCGACACGATCCTCGCCAAGGCCCTCGCGCGCGAGCCCACGGCGCGGTACGCCACCGCCCGCGACCTCGGCAGGGACCTCACCGCCTTCCTCTACCGCCATGGCCGCCCCGTGACGGCGTACGACATCGCCAACGTGGTCCGCGCCGCCGTCGCGCTGCGAAAGAAGTCGCAGCCGGACCGCGCCTCGATCATCGACAAGCTCATCGAGGAGGCGCTGCTCGAGTTCACCTCGCTCCAGGACGAGAAGGGCGGCCCGGCGCAGCGCCCCGCGCAGCCGGTCGACGAGCCGCTCAAGCTCGGCTTCGAGGACATCGGCCACTGGGCCGACGAGCTCGGGCCCGTCTCGCGCAAGCCGATCTCCGCCCCCGCAATCGAGGTCGGCAACCTCGCCGCGCTGGAGGAGACGGACCCGAAGATGAGCGGGATGAAGGTGCAGGAGGTGGCGAGGGTCGCCGCGTCGCTCTCGGCGGACCCGTTGGTCAAGATGGGGGGAGACCCCCCACACCCCCCGGCCCGGCCGGTCGTGCGCGAGCACGGCGCGAGCGCTTCGCCCTCGTCCGCCCCGCCGGCCAGGGAGAGCGAAGCGCCCCTCGCCACCACGACCTCGAGCCCCAGGAAGGGGACCGCGATCGTGGCGGCAATCATCGCGATCGTGGTGGCCGCCGTGGGCGCCTGGCTCGCGATGGGGAAGTAGCCGCAGCCGGGAAAACCCGAAGGCCCTTCAGCCCTCGTCTTCCTCGTCCTCGTCCCCCTCGTCGCGCTCCTCGAGCTCCTGCTCCAGCTTCTCGAGCTCCTCTTCCTTGTCCGCCGGGGCGGGGGCGCGGCCCTCCTGGATCGCCTTCTGGCGGGCCTTCTCCGCGGCGATTTTCGCCTGGGCGACCCTCTGCATCACGGCCGGCTTGGGGGCCATGAGGAGCGTCATCGTGCGCTGCTCCATCGCCGGGCGCACCTCGACGTTGGCGATCTCCTCGCACTGCTTGACGATCCAGTCGAGCTGCTCCTGCGCCTTCTCGGGGTGCGTGATCTCGCGGCCGCGGAAGCGGACCGTGAATTTCACCTTGTGGCCGGCCTCGAGGAAGCGGTGGGCGGCGCGCGTCTTGAAGCTGAGGTCGTGATCGTCCGTCTTCGGGCGGAGCTTGATCTCCTTGATCTCGACGACGCTCTGCTTCTTCTTCGCCTCTTTGGCCTTCTTCTTCTCGTCGTACTTGAACTTGCCGAAGTCGAGGATCTTGCAGACGGGAGGCTCGGCCTTGGGGTTGACCTCGACCAAATCGAGGCCCTTCTCTTGCGCGCGCCGCAGTGCTTCCTGCGTCGACATCACTCCCAGCATTTCGCCGGAGTCGAGGATCACCCGGACCTCGGGGACCCTGATGCGCTGGTTGACACGAATCTGCGGCCCACGCTGGGGCCCCCGAGGATCGAAGCGTCTCATCGCCATGTGGTGTTCCGGTGCCTCCTTGTGCTCGATGTATGGATTGACGTTGGAGGGCTCGACGGCGAGCCCCCCTCGATGAACGGAGTGAATGGACGAAGCCGCCTCCCGGACGGGAGGCGGACCCCGGCGGGCCCAAATGTCGCCCGACTCGGGCCGGCAAGCAACGACGGAGCGGCCCGGCCGGTCACGAAGGGGGTGCTTCGCCGGCAGGGGCGGAGCCGGAGAGCCCGGCGGCGCCGGCGGACGCGAGGCCAGGGGGAGCAGCCTCGGCCAGGAGCCTGGCGGCGAACTCCTCCAGCGGCATCGCGCCGAGGTCGGCGTTCTTCTCCCGGGACCAGGGCGCGACCTTGCGCTCCTGAGCCTCCCGGTCCCCCACCACGACGATGTAGGGCACGCGCATCAGCCTGGCGTTGCGCTTCTTTGCCCCGAGCTTGTCGGAGCTGAGGTCCGCCTGCGCGCGCAGGCCCTTCTCCGCGAGGAAGGCGACCACGCTCTCGGCGTAGGCGTTCTGCTTCTCGCTCACCGTGATGACGACCGCCTGCTCCGGCGCCAGCCACACCGGGAAAGCGCCCGCCGTGTGCTCGATGTAGATCGCGAGGAACCGCTCGAGCGAGCCGAAGACGGCGCGGTCGATCATCACCGGCCGGTGCGCGCCGCCGTCGGCGCCGGTGTACTCCAGCCCGAAGCGCTCGGGCAGGCCGTAGTCGAGCTGGCAGGTGCCGAGCTGCCAGCTCCGCCCGAGCGCATCCTGGACGTGGAACTCGTACTTCGGGCCGTAGAACGCGCCCTCGCCCGGAGACAGCTCGTACGCGAGCCCGTGATCGTGCAGCGCGTCGGCGAGCGCCTTCTCGGCCCGGTCCCAGAGCGCGTCCGTGCCGATGCGCTTCTCGGGCCGGGTCGCCAGCTTGATGTCGATCTTGTCGAACCCGAACGCCTTGTACACGCCGTAAAAGAGCCGGATGAAGCGGCCAATCTCCTCCCGCACCTGGTCCTCGGTGCAGAAGATGTGCGCGTCGTCCTGGCAGAAGCTGCGCACGCGCGCCAGCCCGTGGACTACCCCGCCGCGCTCGTAGCGGTGCAGCCGGCCGAAGTCGGCGACGCGCCACGGCAGCTCTCGGTAGCTCCGCCGCCGCGAGCCGAAGATGAGGCAGTGGCTCGGGCAGTTCATCGGCTTCTGCCCGAGGCCCTCGAGGAGCTTCACGACCTCCCGCGCGCCCCCGGCCCGGAACGCGCTCTGCAGCGTCTCGGCCGCCTTGGCCGGGTCGGCCTTGAAGAGCTCCTCAATCCGGTCCGTGGTCACGCCCAGGTACATGTTCTCGAGGTAGTTGTCCCAGTGCCCGCTGGTCTCGAAGAGCCTCGGGTCGAAGATCTGCGGGGTGATGACCTCCTGGTACCCCTCCCCCGCGCCGTAGAGGCCGCGCATGTAGCCGACCATGCCGTTGTAGACCGCGGCGCCCCTCGGCAGGAGGAAGGGCATCGCCGGCGCGTACTCGTGGAACATGAACAGGTCGAGCTCCTTGCCGAGCTTCCTGTGGTCGCGGGCCTTCGCCTCCTCAATCAGCTTCATGTGCGCTTCGAGCGCCTTCTGCGAGGGGAACGCGGTGCCGTAGATGCGCTGGAGCATCGGGTTGCGCTCGTCCCCGCGCCAGTAGGCGCCCGCGACGCTGGTGAGCTTCACCGCGCCGAGCTGCTTGGCCGTGGGCACGTGGGGGCCCTTGCAGAGGTCGACCCACTCGCCCCCGAGGCTGCCGTGCCGGTAGAGCGAGAACCTCGTCCCCCGCGGGGATGGCGTCGATGAGCTCGCGCTTGTAGCTCTCCCCCATGTCGGCGAAGAGCTTGTGCGCGTCCTCCCGGCTCACCACCTCGCGCCGGAAGGGCCGCCCCTCGCCGATGATCTCCTTCATCCGCCCCTCGATTCGGGCGGAGATCCTCGTCCGTGAAGGGGCCCGAGGGCTTGTCGAAGTCGTAGTAGAACCCGGACGCCGTGGAGGGGCCGATGGTCACCTTGGTGCCGGGGAAGAGCCGCTGCACCGCGTCCGCCATGACGTGCGCCGTGGAGTGCCGCAGGATGGCGAGGCCGTCCGCGTCGGACGTGCGGACGGGCTCGATCTTCGTCCCCTCGATGCGGGTGAACGGGGTGTGGACGTCGTAGATCTTACCGTCGACGCGGGCGCCGACGATGCTCGGGTCCTTGGCCATCGAGTCCGCGAGGACCTCGCGGAGGGTGACCTTCTCGGGAGACATGGTCAGACGGGATAGGCCGGCGCCCGGCCCGAGGCAAGGGATGCCGATTCCGCGCCCTTCGCCCTCTCCTTTCGCCCCTACCGTCGAGTCGGCCCCTGCTTTGAATGGTGGGTGTGCGCCGTGCGCGACGTGCGCGGCGTGCTCAGCAGGACACGGGGAAGCCCGCAGACGGGAGGGACGGATGGCAGCGAAGGATCAGGTGATCCGCTCGATCGAGCAGCAGGCATGGATCGACCAGGTTGCCGACCCCGTGCAGGCCGGGGTGCGCGCGGTCCTGGAAAAGTCGCCGACCGTGGCGAACGTGCTCCACGGCCGATTCCTCGGGCACCCGCTCCACGCCGCGCTGGTCTCGGTGCCCCTCGGCGCCTGGACGGTCGCCCTCGGGCTCGACGTCGCGGAGGCGACGACCGGCACCCGCCGCTTCCGCGGGGCCGCGGACCTGCTCACCGGGATCGGCGTCGGGACGGCGCTCACCGCCGCGGTCGCCGGGCTCGCGGACTGGAGCCTCACCCAGGGGCCCACCAAGCGCGTCGGGTTCGTGCACGCCGCGCTGAACACGCTCATCGCGGGCACCTACGGCCTCTCGCTCTACGCGCGCGCACGGAGGCACCGGGGCGCGGGCATCGCGCTCGCGGCGACCGGCTACGGCGCGCTCGTCTTCAGCGCGTGGCTCGGGGGCGAGCTCGCGTACCGCTTCGGCGTCGGCGTCTCGTTGCGGCCCGAGGCACCTCCGCCGCCGACGCCGGACGTGCGCCCGGAGGAGCGGATCGGCGTCTCGGCCGGCGGCTGAGCGCGCTCCCTCCGCGTCCCGCGCCCGGGCCGTGCAAGGTTGCACGGCCCGGGCGCCGGCACCTTGCGCGCACGCCGGGGCCCATGTGAACGCCGGTGGGAGGAAGGGGCAGGCAAGGCCCGCGCTGCGTGGCACCATTCGTGCTCAGCAAGGCCACCCGCATGCCCGACCCACGCCCCGCCGCCGACCCCGTGAGCACGCTCGCGCTCGCCCACGAGCTGCGCACGCCGCTCACCGCGCTCGCGCTCGGGCTGGGGCTCCTGGAGGAGGGCGTGCTCGGGCCGCTCCCCGAGGGGCAGCGTGAGGTGGTGCACACGCTGGTCGGCGAGGTGGCGCGGCTCACCCTGCTGGTGCAGCGCTACGTCGACACCGGCCGCCTCGGCGCCTACGCGGGCCCGGTGGAGCGCATCCACGTGGATCTCTGCGATCTCGTGCGGCGCGCCGCGGCTCCCATCGAGCGGCAGGCGCGCGAGCGGGGAGTCTGCCTGGCGCTCGCGCTCCCCGATGGGATCGTCGTGGTGGCCGACCCGGTCAAGCTCTCGTGGGTCGTGGTGAGCCTGATGGGCAACGCGCTCCGGTACTCGCCGGCGGGCGCCGAGGTCGAGGTGGGGCTCGCCCTCGTGGCCGGAGAGGCCGAGCTTCTCGGTCCGCGATCGCGGCCCCGGGCTCGCGGCGGAGGTCACGGCCAGGATCTTCGACCGGGACGGCGGCCCGGGGCTCTTTCTGGCGCGCGAGATCGTGGAGGCCCACGGGGGGCGCATCGCGGTCAGCTCCACGCCTGGCAGCGGATCCACGTTCGTGGTGACGCTGCCCGCGGCGGCGCAGCCCGAGATCGGCGGGCCCGGCGGGCGGGCGGGTGAGGCCGGCGAGCCCGGCCACGCCCCCGGCTCCGGCGGGGCGTGACGCCGACGAGACGACCTGCGACGTCGAGCAAGCGTTGCGGTCCGAGAGGCGGCGCGGCTAACCTCTCGAGACGCACGGGATGGCCGAGGACACCGACCCCCACGCCCCCGAACCCGAGGACCAGACGTCCCGGCTCGACCAGAGGCCCTCCCGCGCGTCGGCCCCCCGGATTCTGCAACGCCTGCGGCGAGGCGCCCGTCACGCCCGCCGCCCCGTGCCCCCACTGCGGCGCGGTCCAGGACGGGGAGGCGCGGACGCTGGTCGTCGATCAACGCTACCAGGTGCAGGCGGTCCTGGGCCGCGGGGGTATGGGGATCGTGTACCTCGCCGAGGACACCGGCCTCGGCCGCCTCGTCGCGCTGAAGATGATCGCCCCGAAGTGGCTCGGCGACGGCGCCATCGCGTCGAGCTTCCACCGCGAGGCGCGGTCGCTGGCGTCCATCCGCGACCAGTACGTGGTGCAGATCTACGCCTCCGGCTTCCACGAGGGGTCGTACTTCTTCGCGATGGAGTACGTGCGCGGCCGGACGCTGCGCCAGATCCTGGTCGAGCACCGACGCCACGGCGACAGCATCCCCCTGCAGCGCGCCCTCACGATCGTGCACCGCATCGCGCAGGGCATCGACGCCGTGCACGCGGCCGGGATCGTCCACCGCGACGTCAAGCCCAGCAACATCGTGATCGAGGAGGACACCGGGCGCCCCGTCCTCGTCGACTTCGGCCTCGCCGCCCGGAGCGCCGACCCGGCGGCGGCGCTCGCGATCGGCACGCCGCACTACATGGCGCCGGAGCAGGCCGGCGTCGGCGTCCCCGGCGCGTCGGTCACCGCGCGCACCGACGTGTACTCGCTCGGCATCGTCGCGTACGAGATGCTCTCGGGCCGCCTCCCCTTCGACAGCACCGACCTCGCGCAGATCGTCCGGCACCACGCCAAGAGGCGCCCGCCCGAGCTCTCGTCGATCCGCCGCGACCTCGCGCCCTTCGACCGCGCGGTGCAGCGCGCGCTGGCCAAGGATCCGGACAAGCGCTTCCCGACCTGCACCGCGTTCGCCGAGGTGCTGGCCTCCGCCGGCGAGCGCTGGGTCACGAGCAACCTGCCGACCTTGCCGCCGCCCACGACCGCCAGCGACATGCCCCCCGCCGTGTCCATCGCGACGGACGCCCTCCCCGAAGACCTGGCCGCCGCGCTCCGGCCTCCCCCCAGCGCGCGCTTGCGCGCGGGGGCCGTGGAGGTGGAGCCCGCGACGGGCGGCCCGACGGGGACTCCCGTGTCCGCCAGCTATCGCGTCTTCCACGCGCTGGTCGTGGACGACAGCCCCATTTTCCGCCGCTTCACCGTGCAGGCCACGCAGATCGCCCTCTTCCGCCGGAACAAGGCGCTGCGCGTGGTGGTGGACGGCGCCGCCTCGGGGCAGGACGCCATCGCACGCGCCGCCGCGCAGCCGCCGGACCTCGTCCTCCTCGACTTCGACATGCCGGGGCTCGACGGCGCCGACACGCTCTCCCGCCTGCGCGCGCTGCCCGGCTGCGCGCGGGCGCGGGTGGTGGTGGTGAGCGGGCGGGTGGGCGCCAAGGACAGGTGGCGCTTCGCGGTGCACGGGGTCAACGAGTTCGTCGCGAAGCCGATCGATTTCCGCCAGCTCGTGGACCGGATCGAGGCGGTGGCGAGGCGGATTGAGGAGACGGGGCGCCTCGGCGAAGGGTGAAGCCCGGCGCCCTTTGCTTGCTATGCTCCGCGCCCATGTCCGACAAGCCGAACACCGACCTCGGCGAGCGCTTCCCCCGGACGGCCGAGCAGGCGGCCGACCTCCGCACCCAGGGTGACGCCGCCGCGCGCGACCTCTGCGCGTTCCTCGACCAATCGCCCACGCCCTTCCACGCCGCCCGCGAGGCGGCCGCGCGCCTCGCCGCCGCCGGCTTCCGGGAGATCTCGGAGCAGGAAAGCTGGGACCTCGCGCCCGGCAAGGGGCACTACATCCTGCGCGGCGGCTCCACGCTCATCGCCTTCGTCACGGGCACCGAGCCCCCGGCGGAGGGCGGCTTCCGCATGATCGGCGCCCACACCGACTCGCCCAACCTGCGGATCAAGCCGAACGCGGACCTGTCCCGGAGCGGCTTCCAGCAGGTCGCCGTCGAGGTGTACGGCGGCGTGCTCCTCTCGACCTGGCTCGACCGCGACCTGAGCATCGCGGGGCGCGTGCTGTGCCGCAGCGCCGGCGCCCCCGGCGGCGTCGAGGCGCGCCTCGTCGACCTCGCCCGCCCGGTCGCGCGCGTCCCCAACCTCGCCATCCACCTCAACCGCGGGGTGAACAAGGAGGGCCTGGTCCTCAACGAGCAGCGGCACATGGTCCCTGTCGTCGGCCTGGGCAAGGAGGCCGTCCTCCGCGCCGCGATCGCGCGCGCCCTCGAGATCGAGGAGGGCGACGTCCTCGGCTACGACCTCGCCCTCTACGACACCGAGAAGGCGGCCGTCGGCGGCCTGGGCGGCGAGTTCGTCTTCTCCGCGCGCCTCGACAACCTCGCGAGCTGCCACGCCGCCGTCACCGCGCTCGCGTCGGTCGCCGCGAGGCCGAGCCCGGCCACCCGCCTCATCGCGCTCTACGACCACGAGGAGTGCGGGAGCCGGAGCGCCGTCGGCGCGGCGGGCAGCGTGCTGCGCGACACGGTGGCGAGGATCGTCGAGGCACGCACGGAGGGCCCTTCGCCGTTGGTCCCGTTGATGGGCCGCCTGCGCCTCCTGAACGCCGACACGCACGGCAGGGCGATGTCCCGCTCGCTCCTGGTGAGCGCCGACATGGCGCACGGCGTCCACCCCAACTACGCCGACCAGCACGAGCCGAGCCACGCGCCGCTCCTGAACCGTGGCCTCGTCATCAAGTCGAACGCCAACCAGTCGTACGCGACCGACGGCGCCACCGCGGCGGCCTTCGAGCTCTGCTGCGAGGAGGCGGGGTTCTCGCCCCAGCGCTTCGTGGTCCGCAGCGACCTGCCCTGCGGGAGCACCATCGGCCCGATCACGGCGGCGGAGCTGGGCGTGCGCACGGTCGACGTCGGGGCGCCGATGCTGAGCATGCACTCGTGCCGGGAGATGTGCGGGACGCTCGACGTGCACCTCGCGATCGAGGCGTTCAAGGCGGCCCTCGGGTAAATCGGCGAGCGGGCTCGGAACCTACTTCTGCCCCGCCTCCTCCGCGTCGTCGTTCGGCACGCACGCCCCCTGCGCGCCGCGTCCGTAACGGCACATCACCCCCAGCCGCTGCTCGATGCCGGGGCGCACCTCGACCCCGCCCTGCTGGAGGGGCTCGGCGCACCCGGCGGCGGACGCCAGGACGAGGAGGAACGGCAAGGCGAGCAAGATCTGCGCGTGGGTCATCGCACCGTATCGGACGCGCGCCGCACGGAAGCCTTGGGTGGGCGAGGCCCCTTGCCGGTCTGCCGGCGCAGGAGTAGCGAAGGCTTCCATGAGCCTCGCGCCCCGCATCGACGCGTTCATGACCCGGAGCCCCACCGTCGTGGACCGCACCACCACCATGGCCCGCGCCCTCCACATCATGCAGGAGCACGGCATCCGCCACCTGCCCATCGTCGAGGGCGAGCGCCTCGTCGGCTGCGTCTCGGAGCGGGACCTGAAGCTGGTCGAGAACATGCGCGCGGTGGACTCGGCGATGTGCATCGTCGGCGATTTCATCCTCGGCCCGCCCTACAGCGTAGCCCCGGACGCCCCCCTCCGCGACGTGTGCCTGGCCATGGCGGACAAGAAGTACGGATCCGCGATCGTGACCGAGGGCGAGCGGGTCGTCGGCGTGTTCACGACGAGCGACGCGCTCCGGGCCGTGGCGAGCCTGCTCGACGGCTGATCACGGGGACCGCGGCCCGCGTGCTCCGCACCACGCGGAGCCCACTGGACGCGGCGCGCCATCGAAGGAAAGACTCCGGGCATGGCCGGCGTGGCGTTCTTCGCGACCCTCACCTACGAGCTCCACCCCCAGACCGAGCCGGACGCGGCCAAGCTCCTGCGCGCGGAGCTCGTGGGGCACCGCTGGCAGGACCGCTTCGAGGGCGAGCGGATGCCCGCCAACACCCTCTGGATCAAGCGCACCGCCGAGCCGGGCCAGACGACGGACGACGTTCACGCGGCCTGCGGCGCCGACCTCCACCGCGCCGTCGCCGCCGTGGCCGGCATGGGGAGGAAGATCGCCCTGGTGCGCGCCTGGGTGCAGGTCGCAGGCGGGGGGACCTTCGCCCTCGTTCGCAAGCCGAGCGCGTGAGGCGTTAAGGAATCGACGGCGCGCGCAGGCGGGAACTCGGCTAGTCTCGCGACCCCCGAAGAGGGCGACGGAGGCAGGGTCATGGTTCTGGTGCGAGGTTTGGCGGCGACCGCGATGGCGGCGGTGATCGCGGCGGCGGCATACGGCTGCGGCAATGGGCTCAACACGACGGACGCGACCGTCCGGTGCAACGAAGAGCAGCAAGGCAAGTCCGCCTGCTTCGACAAGAGCGTCTACAACGCCTGCCTCGACTGCTTCGAGCGCTGCGGGAACGACTGCGCGCCGCAGGAGCTGTGCCCGGAGCAGTACCTCTGCCCCGGCGACAAGCCCTCGGCCACCGGCGCCACCGGCGCCGGCGGCAGCGGGGGCGCCGGCGGCTCCGGCGGCTGAGCCCAGGCCCGTCAGGCCAGCCAGCGCGCCAGCACCACGGTCACGTTGTCGGGCCCGCCCTTCGCGTTGGCGCGCGCGATGAGCAGGCGGGCCCCCTCCTCGAGCTCTCTCACCCCGCCGAGGACGCCCCCAATCTCCTCCTCTTCCAGCACACCGGAGAGCCCGTCGGAGCACAGGAGCAACAGGTCTCCCGCCACGGGCTCGAGCAGGCGCGTGTCCACCTGGACCGAATCCTCCGCGCCGAGCGAGCGCGTGACGATGTGCCTGTCGGGGAAGATGCTGGCGAGGTGCGGCGTGAGGTAGCCCGCGCGCACGTACTCGGCGACGAGCGAGTGGTCCTCGGTGAGCGTCTCCAGGCGGTGCTCGCGGTAGCGGTACACGCGCGAGTCGCCCACGTGGGCGACCGCGGCGCGATCGCCGCGGGCGAGCACGCACGCGACCGTGGTCCCCATATCCGACTCGCACGACATCCGGCGCGCGGCGGTGCGCACGGCCTGGTTGGCGCGCTCGACGGCGCCGACGAGCAGCGCGCTCGCCCGCGAGCCCAGGCTCGGCGGCGCGGGCTGGAAAGCGAGCGCCTCGTGTAAGTGGGCGGCGACCGCCTCCACCGCGACGCGCGACGCGATCTCGCCGCCGGAGTGCCCGCCCATGCCATCGGCGACGACCAAGAGCCCGAGGTCGAGGTGAATCGCGAACGCGTCCTCGTTCTGCGGGCGCTGCCGGCCCGGGTCCGACAGGCCGATGGCTTCGATGCGCGGCGGTCTAGGCAAGGAGTCCCCTCCGAGGCCGCGGCAGGCGCGGCGAGAGGAGATCAGAATACGGGATGGAGGGGCGGCCGAGAAGCAGAGAGCGCGCCGCTGCGCGCCGGGAATCGCCTGATTTTGGCCGTGGTCTCTCGACCGACCACGACGGCAAGACGAGGGTGTTGAGGCAACTCCCTACCAGACGGAGCACGCGTTCGCCGGGTGCATCGGCGTGCCCGCGGCGCAGGAGAACGCGGCGGCGAACTCGGGCAGGTCCGCCAGCGAGCCGTCGACGCGGAAGCGCGCGGGCGAGTGCGGATCGGTCTGGGCGCGGAGGCGCGCCAGCTCGTCGCTCTGCTTGTAGCACCACGCCTGCCCCACCCCGAGGAAGAACTGCTGGTCCTCCGTGAAGCCGTCCGCCTTCACGACCTCGGGCGCGCCCTTGCGCATGGCGCGGTAGGCGTAGAACGCGAGCTTCACGCCCCCGCCGTCGGCGATGTTCTCGCCCAGCGTGAGCTTGCCGTTGAGCTTGACCCCGGGCACCGTCTCGTACTGCCCGTACTGGTCGGCGACGCACGCGGTCTTGGTGTGGAAGCGGGAGTTGTCCTGCTCCGTCCACCAGTTGGCGAGGTTGCCCTGCGCGTCGAACTGCGAGCCCTGGTCGTCGAAGCCGTGCGTCAGCTCGTGGCCGACGACCATGCCCATGCCACCGAGGTTCACCGCGACGCTCGCCTTCGGGTTGTAGAACGGCGGCTGCAGGATGCCGGCGGGGAAGACCATGTGGTTCATCTGCGCGTCGTAGTAGGCGTTCACGGTGGGCGGCGTCATCTGCCACTCCTCGCGATCGAGCGGCTGGCCCACCTTGCCGAGCTCGCGCTTGAGCTCCCACGCGCTCGCGGCGAGCGAGTCCTGGAGGTAGCTCTGGGGGCTCACGTCGAAGTCGTAGGTCTTCCACTTCTTCGGGTACCCGATGAGGTACGCCATCGCCTTGAGCTTCTCGCTCGCGCGCGCCTTGGTGGCGGCGTCCATCCAGTCGATCTTCTGCACCTCCTCGCCGAACGTGCGCGCGATCTCCTGGACGTAGGAGTCCGTCGCCGCCTTGCTGTCGGGGGTGAAGTGGTCCTTGAGGAAGGGCTGCGCGACCAGCTCGCCGAGCGCCTTGTCGGTCGCCTGCACGCAGCGCTTCCAGCGCGCGCGCTGCTGCTTCTGCCCCGTGAGAGAGGACTCGAACGCGAAAGACTCGTCGACGAACGCCTTGGGGAGGAGCTGGGCGGTGTCGTGCACCACGTACCACGTGAGGTAGTTCCTCCACGCCGCCGGCTTCTCCTTCTGGAAGAGCACGTTCACCTCGTCGAGGAAGAGCGGCGCGGTGACGTTGATCTCCTTGATCCCGGGGAAGCCGAGCTCCTTCCAGTACGGAATCCCACAGCATGCGCGGCGCCTTGCTCGCCACGCCGTCGCGGTCGAGGCGGTTGTACATCGCCTTCGGGTCGCGGCGCTCGGTGCGCGTCTTCGACGCCTGCGCCAGCTCCGTCTCGATGCGCATCACGTCGCCGGCTGCGGTCTTCGCGCCCTTGGCCGAGAGGCCGGCGAGGCGCATCATGTTCTCCACGTGAGCGACGTACTTGGCCCGGATGTCCTTCGATTTGTCGTCGTCCTTCAGGTAGTAGTCCCGGTCCGGCAGGCCGAGGCCGTGCTGGTCGATCTCCGAGATGACCTTCGTCGCGTCCTTCGCGTCCTGGGTGTCCGACACGCTCCAGAGCGCCCAGATCCGGTGCTTGTGCAGCTCCGTCACCGCCGCGGCGAGGGTCTTCTCGTTCGTGACCTTCTTGATCACCTTGAGGAGCGGCTCGAGCGGCTTGGTCTTCTGCGCCTCGATGGCGCCCTCGTCCATGCACGCGCCGTAGTAGGCGCCGATCTTCTTCGTCACCGGGTCGTCGCCGCCCTTGCCGGCGCGCGCGTCCTCCAGGATCTGGTGGAGCGCGGCCTCGTTCCGCTCGGCGATGACGGAGAAGCTCCGCGCCCACGCCGGCTTGTCGGCCGGGATCTGCGTGTTCTTGAGCCAGTTGCCGCAGGCGAACTGGTAGAAGTCCTGGCAGGGGTCGACGGAGCGATCGAGCGCGGCCGGGTCGAGCCCGACCGACTCGAGGCTCGCCTCCACCACCTTGGGCCCGGGCGGCGGCGCGACGGGCTGCGGCTGGGGCGGCGCGACGGGCGGCGGCGGCTCCGCGGGCTCGCAGGCGGCGAAGAGGGCGATGAGGGACGCGGCGCAGAGCGCGGTGCGGCGGAGGGTGCGGAATCCTTGCATGGGTCTCCCGGGGGGCACGAAGGGGCCGGACCCTACCACGCCGGGGGTGCATGCTCTACGACCGCGGGAGCGTGCGCTGCGACACCGAGCGCGTGCTCCACGACCGTGGGTGCGTGCGCAGCGACACGAGAAGCGTGCGCTGCAACTGCGCGCGCGCAGCGTACGGCGCGCGGTGCGTACAGTACGGCTGTAGGTACACAGCGCACGGCCGCGGGTGCGTGGCGTACGGCCGCGCGGGCGTGCGCTACGGCGACGCGGGCGTTGCGTACGGCGCCGCGGGCGTGCGCCACGCGAACGGGTGCACACCGTACGGCGCCGGGGGCGTAGCGTACGGCATCGGGGGCGTGTGCTACGACCGCGCGTGCGCAGCGTACGGCGGCGGGGGCGTGTGCTACGACCGCGCGTGCGTAGCGTACGGCGGCGCGTGCGTAGCGTACGGCAGCGGGTGCGTAGCGTACGGCGGCGCGTGCGTACGCTACGACGGCGCGTGCGTTGCGTACGAAGATCGAGACGTACGGTACGGCCGCGCGCGCGAAGCGTACGAACGTCGAGAGGTGCGGTACGACCGCAGGGGCGCGCGTTTTCGACGGCCGCCGTGCTGTTTCTCAGGGCAGCACGGGCGCGGTCCCGTTCGAGGTGTCCGGCACGCAGACCATCTTGCACCCCGGCGGCTCCGGCGGGAGCGCGCCGGGACCGCCGCCGGCCGCGCCCGGGCCGCCGTCGCACGGCGGGTGCATCGGAGGCGGCGCGCCGGGTGCGCTCCCACCCTCCCCGGAGCCGGCGTGCATCGGAGGCGGCGCGCCGGGTGCGCTCCCGCCCTCCCCGGCGCCAGGATGCCCCGAAGGAGGCGGCGGCGGGCAGCTCGTGCCGTGGCACGACGGAGCAGGCGGCGGGGACGCCGAGCCCGAGCCCGCGGGCGGCGCGCCCGGCGCACCACCGCCGGCGCCGCTGCCGGAGGACGCCATCGCGCCGGCGCAGACCCGCTGCGGGACCTGGCCCTCCGGACACGTGATGCCGGCGCCGTCGCCGCCCGTTCCGAAGGTGCCCGCTGTGTCGCCGCCGCCGGTGCCGCCGCCGGCGCTGACGGGGACGCAGCCGGGGTCGTTGGCGCCCATGAGGAAGACGGCCGCGGAGAGCGTGACGAGGACCGGAAGCGTGCGGAGAAGGATCGTGCGCATGATGGTGCTCCGTCGTGCGCGCATCGCGTGCGCGCTGGCTCGGGGTCTGGGGCGCGCCTTGGGCGACGCCTGGGACGAGGCGGCGCGGGGCAGCGCGGTGACGACCGGCCGGCGATGTGTGCTTTCGCCGACCTTCACCTACTCGATGGCCGGCCGCTTTCGGCGCGATCACGAAAAGTGAGCGACGGCGTCGAATCGCCCGGAAGGGGCCCTCTTGCGCGCCCCGGATCTCCGGGAGCAAGCTGGAGCCGTGGCCCCGTCCGCCTCTCCCGATCGCCACCCGGTCCTGCTCGTCCACGGCATCTGGAAGTCGGGGGCGGCCTTCGGCCGGATGGCGCGCCACCTCCGCAAGCGGGGCTTCGAGGTCCACGCGATCGACCTCGTGCCCAACGACGGGGCCGCGGAGATCCCTGCCCTCGGCCAGCAGATCGCCGCCTTCGTGGAGCGGGCCCTGCCCGCGGGCGCGCCGCTCGACCTGGTGGGCTTCAGCATGGGCGGCGTGGCCTCGCGCTACTACGTCCAGCGGCTGGGCGGCGCCGAGCGGGTCCGGCGGTTCGTCACCATCTCGGCCCCCCACCACGGGACGGCGACGGCCTTCCTCTCGCGCAAGCCCGGCGGCCTTCAGATGCGGCCGGGGAGCGCGTTCCTGGCGGAGCTGAACGCGGATCTCTCGTCGCTCGCGAGCGTGGACGTCACCACCCTCTGGACGCCGCTCGACCTGATGATCGTGCCGCCCGAGAGCTCGCGCCTCCCGGTGGGGCGCGAGGTGCTCGTGGCCGCGCCCGTGCACGCGCTCATGCTGCACGACCCGCGCGCGCTCCGCGCCGTGACCGAGGCGCTCTCGGCGCCGCTCTCCGCCGCCGCGCGCCGGGCGCCGCCGGCTGAAGACGTGTTCGAGAAAGAGAGCTAACCGCCAAGACGCCAAGACGAAATCATCTCTTTGCTTTTTGGCGTCTTGGCGTCTTGGCGGTTAAATTCCGGACAGCTTTGAGCGTGGAGTTCGGGCTGCGTAGCACCGCGTGAGCGGGTGCTGAGCACCGATCGTCTGTTTTTTCCGAGAAAATAAGCTCGGCGCTCCCTACATCCGTTCTTGCGATGAAAAGAAGCAAGAGAGCGCCGAGCACCTCCAAGGTGCGGCGGGATGCGACGGGAGGCAAGCGTGGCGATGGCAATGAACGACGGCGGCGGGTGCAGCGCCCGGACCCAGCGACGATCCGCGCGGGCGCACCCGATCCCAACCTGACGGGCGTCGCCGGCCTCGTCGGGTTCGGGGTGCACCTGCGCCACCTCGGCGTCGATCGCGAGCTGCGCGAGAAGCTCGGCAGGCTCAAGGCCGGGCCACGCGTCGTCTACCCCATGGGCGCGCAGATGCGGCTGCTCATGGACGCGGTCGCCGTGGGCGAGCCTCGCGTCTTCGGCGTCGAGGCCCTCGCGGCCGACCCGCTGTTCACGCACCTGGCGGGCGGTGTCGTCCCGAGCATCGACACGCTCTACGACGATCTCGCGCGGTTCGACGATCGAGCGCTCTCCGACCTCGAGGGCATGGTGGCCGAGCACGGCCTCGTCCGCGTGCCGCAGCTCCGGGGAACGTTCGTGCACCTCGACGTGGACACTTCGGTTCTGCCCGTCTTCGGCGAGCTCGAAGGCGCCTTGCCCGGCCCGAACCCGCGCTACCACGGGCGGCCGAGTTACCACCCGATGATCGCGCGCATCGCCGAGACGGACACCATCGTCGGGGCGCAGCTCCGGCCGGGCAACACGGGCTTTGGGGCGGACGACACGGCGACGCTGACGCGCTGGGTGAAGCGTGCGCAGAAGAAGCTCCGGCGTGGCAGCTCGCTCTGCGTGCGGATCGACTCGGCGGGTGACTGCGCCGAGGTGCTCCATGCGCTGCACGAAGCGCAGGCGTTCTACGTCATCAAGGGACGGGTCACCAACGACCTCTACAACGCCATCCTCGCGGTGGAGAGCTGGAAGACGGTGGACATCGATGCGGAGAAGCAGCCCATCCGACAAATCGCCGAGGTCGACTTCGTGCGTGGGAGCTGGCGTGAGCTGGGCCTCCATGTCCGCGTCATCGTGGTCCGCTCGCTCGAACGCCACGGCAGGCAGTTGCCCCTGCTGGACGGCCACGACTGGACGGTCCAGGTGTTCCTCACCAACCGCACCGACGACGCCAACGACATCGCCTGGGACTACGACCAGCGCGCCGGCATCGAGCCGCTGATCGCCGAGTTCAAGGGCGCGTGGGGCATCGCCCACGGCTCGACGTATGGCTTCGCCGCCAACCACGCCATGTTCCTGCTCAAGATGCTCACCCACAACCTGCTCGATCGATACACGACCGAGCAGTTCCCCCACCTTGCCCGCTGGCGAACGCCGTGGCGACGACGCGTGCTGCTGCGCGTCCCCGGCCGCCTCTCGCGCTCAGGTCGAGGGCGCAAGCTCCACCTCCTGCCTGGCTCGCCGCTGCTGGAGTGAGCAGATCACAGCTTCGTGCGGTGTGGGGGTAAGGGGGTCGTGTCGGCGCGGGATGCTCGGCAGGGTGCACCGACGCGACGGCGGTGCGCATCGAGGGTCAAATCCGCCCGCCGGCGCTCTGGCCCGTCACCGAGCCCGAAATGTACGTTGAGCCCACCATGTCCGGCTACCTCTGGCCCCTCGCGGTATACGCGCTCTGCCTCGCCCTGCACCTCGCGCTGCCGGCCCGCGAGACCGCCGGGTACGTGAAGGACCCTGCCACGGGGGAGCCCCTCCGCTACCGCCTCAACGGCCTCCGGGTGCTCGTCGTAGTGGTGGCGCTCTGGGTGTTGGCGTGCGTGCGCGGGCTGTTGCCCTGGGACCTTTTCTACGTGGAGCGCTGGCGGATGGCGGCGGGCGCCTGCGCCGTCGGCCTCGTCTTCACGCTCGCCGTCGTCCTCCCCGCGCCGCGCGTCCGCGAGAGCCTGCTCGCCGACCTCTACTACGGCCGCCTGCCGAAACCCGCAGTGGCTCGGCGGCCGCGTCGACGCCAAGATGTACCTCTACCTGGTCGGCGCGGTGATGCTGGAGCTGAACGTGCTCTCGTTCGCCGCGCGCCACGTCGTGCTCCACCGGGAGGACCCCTCGCCCGGCGTCTTCCTCTACGCCGCGCTCTTCACCTTCTTCGTCGCGGAGTACCTCAACTTCGAGCGGGTCCACCTCTACACGTACGATTTCCTGGCCGAGCGCGTGGGCTACAAGCTCGGCTGGGGCTGCCTGACGTTCTACCCCTTCTTCTACTGCGTCGGCCTCTGGTCGCTCGCCGAGCGCCCGAACCCCCACACGCCGCTGCCGCTCCTCTGCCTCTACGGCCTGACCTTCTTCTCCGGCTGGGTGCTCTCGCGCGGCGCCAACCTGCAGAAGTTCTTCTTCAAGACCGACCCGGCGCGGAAGGCCTTCGGCGTCCTCGCCCCCGTGGCCATCGAGGGGGGCGGCAAGCGCATCCTGTGCAGCGGGTTCTGGGGGATCTCGCGGCACGTCAACTACCTCGGCGAGATCCTCATGGCCGTCGGCCTCACGCTCTCGCTGGGCTACCCGCTCGACTGGGTCGCGTGGCTCTACCCGCTCTACTACGTCGGGCTCCTCGTCCCGCGCGAGCGCGACGACGACCGGCTCTGCGCCGACAAGTACGGGGCGCTGTGGGAGGAGTACCGGAAGCGGGTGCCGTGGCGGATCGTGCCCTGGGTGTATTGAGAAGCTCCAGCGCCAGGTACGTCAATCCGAACCGGAAGCGGCAGCTTCCGGTTCGGTAGGTTGAGCAGAGCCTGATTCGCTTATAGCCTCCGCGCATGGAACGACTGGCCGAGACGGCCTCCGGGCTCCGCCACCTGCGCTGGGCGCGCGAGGTCCTCGCCACGCTCGAGATGCACCACGAGCACGACGGGACCCTCTCGACGGAGCAGCGCAACCGCGTCCTCCAGGAGATCGTCGAGCTGCGCGCGCTCGTGGACGAGCTCAGCGGGGCGGTGAAGCCGTACCGGGACTTCCTCGAGCGCGAGCGCACGCGCTTCCGCGGCATGATCCGGGTGGGGCGCTACCTCCAGGAGAACGCGGCCGGCGCCGACGAGCGGGCCGACGCGCAGGCGATCGCGGGGGGCTTCGCGGAGGCGTTCGCCGCCGTGGAGGCGAAGGAGCGGGCGCCCAGGAAGCGCGCGCTGCGGGAGGCGATCAGGAGGGTGCGCGCCGCGCTCGAGGCGATGGACGCGCGCCTCCGGGCCGCCGTGTCGACCGCGTTCGTGGACAGCCTGTACCCCGCGCTCGCCGCCGGGGGGACGATGGTCGCGGACACGCCGGACGAGGACGACGACGCGAGCGGCTGAAGGCACGAGGATGCACCCTGCTCGGATGTCGGGTCGCCGACGGTGGCGCCTTCGCAGTTGCGCGCGCGCCAAAGGCTCGGCAAGCTGCCGGCCCGGTCGTCTCCAGCCATGAACCTCAAGGTCCGCACGCTCGTCGCCTTCGCCTTCGCGGCGCTCGCCTCCACGCTCTCGGCCCCCGCCGCGCTCGCGGCCGGGCACCACCACCACCACGCCGTCGACCGGGCCTCGTACCCGATGAAGGCGGACGAGTTCCGGCAGCTCATGGAGAAGCGCATCGACCACGTGCGCGCCGCCATCGACCGGAAGCTCAATCGGCGCGGCGTCAGCCCCGAGCGCAAGAAGGCCATCCACAAGATCTTCGACGAGGAGACCGGGGAGGTGCGCGCCGAGATGGCGCGGGCCGCCGCCAAGGGCACGGTGAGCCACGCCGACGCCGAGAAGGTCAAGACGCTCGCCTCCGGGCTGCGCACCCGGGTGCGCGAGCGGCTCCGCGCCGAGAGGGATCCGAAGTACAAGGCGCGGCTCGCGCGGCGGGACGCGAAGCGCAAGGAGCACGCCGCGCACGAGGCCGCCGAGGAGGCCGCGCGGAAGAAGGAGGAGCAGGCGAACCGCAGTGCCGCGCCGAAGGGCGCCAAGGCGACGCTGGCGAGCCACGACAGCGGCCATCACGCGAAGCCGGCCGGCGACGCGCCGAAGAGCCCCAAGGCGACCGCCCGCGCCGAAGGCGCGGCGAAGCCGAGGGGCGCGAAGGCGGCGAAGGCGTCGGCCCACCACGACAAGGGCCCGACCGGGCCCACGCGGACGGCGAAGATGTCGGCCCCCAAGAAGCAGGCGCACCCGAAGGAAGACCCGGGCGCGGACCTGTAGCGATCGAGCCCGCGCGTGCGCTTCGAGACGTTCCTGGCGCTGCTGATGACGGGCGCTTCGCCCACGAGCCCCGCCGCCCCGCAGGCACCGCCCGCGCCGGCGCCGGGGGCCTGCCCCTCGGACATGCGCCTCGTCGAGGGCACGCACTACGACCAGGTCCAGCGCCTCTGCACGGACTTCCGCCACGAGCACTGCTTCGCCTTCTTCCCCTTCCTGGCCGCGTTCGAGGCGAGGGTGACGCCGGTCCGCACGTGCATGGACACGTACGAGTGGCCGAACCGGGCGGGCGCGGAGCCGGTGGTGATGCTCCGCTTCGTCGAGGCGGAGGCCGCGTGCGCCTCGGCGGGCAAGCGGCTCTGCACCGAGTACGAGTGGGAGACGGCGTGCGAGGGCCCCGAGGTGCGGCCCTTCCCCTACGGGTTCCGCTACGAGGCGGGCGCCTGCAACAGCGACAAGACCTACCGGCCGGTGAGCGAGGCGCGCCTCGCCTCCGGCAACGCCGCCGTGCGCGACGCGGAGACGCGGCGCGCCTGGCAGGGCGAGCCCTCGGGGACGCACCCGCGCTGCGAGAGCGCGTACGGGGTCTTCGACATGACGGGGAACGTGGAGGAGTGGGTGCAGACGTCGCGGCCGGAGTGGCCGTTCAGGTCGTCGCTCAAGGGGGGCTACTGGTCCAAGCCGTGGGTGGGCTGTCGCGGCACGAACGAGCGGCACGGCCCGCAGTTCCGGTTCTACGAGGTGGGGTTCCGCTGTTGCAAGGATCCCGCCGCCGCGGGGGCGCCATGAGCCTGCCGCTGCCCGAGGGCGAGGTGCACCTCTGGTACCTGCTGCCCGAGGCCACCGAGGACCCGGCCCTCTCCGCCGCGTACGAGGCCCTGCTCGCGCCGGAGGAGCGCGAGCGCCGGGATCGCTACCACTTCGAGCACAGCCGCCGCGAGTACCTCCTCACGCGCGCGCTCGCCCGCGCCACCCTCTCCCGCTACGCCCCCGTCGCGCCCGCCGCCTGGAAGTTCCGGCAGAACCAGTGGGGCCGCCCCGAGATCGACCTCCCCGAGCACGCCGCCATCCGCTTCAACCTCTCCAACACGCGCGGCCTGATCGCGTGCATCGTGGCGAAGGGCCTGGAGGTCGGCGTCGACGTCGAGGACACGGAGCGGAAGAGCGAGACGGTGGGCGTGGCCAATCGCTTCTTCTCGCCGCTCGAGGTGGCCGCGCTGCACGCGCTCCCCGCGGCCCGGCAACGCGGCCGCTTCTTCGACTACTGGACGCTCAAGGAGGCGTACATCAAGGCCCGCGGCATGGGCCTCGCCATCCCGCTCGACCAGTTCTCGTTCCTCCTCGACCAGCCCCCGCCCTTGCGCATCGCGTTCGACCCCCGCCTCGGCGACGACGCCGCGACCTGGCAGTTCGAGCGCTACACGCTGACGGCGCGGCACAAGACGGCGGTGGCCATCCGGCGGGGGGTGGGCCCGGATCTGCCCGTGGTGGTGCGGGAGACGGTGCCGCTCCGGGATTGAGCGGTAGACTCGCCCGCCGATGGGCAGCGCACGCGCTCACCTCGGCGACTCGCACAACTTCGGACGCCGCGTCACGCGGCGCGCCGGCCGGATCGTCAAGCCCCGCACGCTGGTCTGGGAGCAGCTCGTGCTGTCGGCGGCGAGCCCGCTCCGCCGGCTCCTGGCCGAGGCCGCCGAGCGGGACGGGCTGGGGCCGGAGGCGTTCGGCTTTCTCCCCAATCTGGGCTTCTTCCCGGCGACGAAGCAGCACGGCGGCGAGGTCGAGGAGATCGCGCTCGCGCCGCTGCCCGAGCCCTCGCGCGAGGGCAGGCGCGCGCTCGCGCGGATCGTGGGCCGCTCGCTCGCCCTCTGGAGCTGGCTCGGCGTCGCCGATCTGCACTGGGAGAACCTCGTGCTCGGCGCCGACGGCCGCGGTCGCGTGGTGCTCGCGCCGCTCGACGTCGAGATGATCCTGGCCGACCTCTCCCTGCCTACGGAGACGAAGCTCCTGCCGGACGCCGATCCGGAGTACGCGGAGATCTGTCGCCACGCCGCCGGCGTCCGGCGGGCGCTGCCGTACCTCGGCAAGCCGGTGGACCCGGCGGATCTGCTCGCGATGGCCGGCGCCTACCTCCGCACGCTCGCCTTCCTGGATCGCCACGCGGGCGAGATCGCCGCCGTCCTCGCGGGCCTCCCGGGGCTGCGAGAGGCGCCCATCCGGGTGTGCCTGCGCGGGACCGGCGAGTACGTGCGGGCGCGCTCCGAGCGCGTGTGGCCGCCGCTGCTCGACGCGGAGGCGGAGCAGCTCGCCCGCGGCGACATTCCGTACTTCTTCCGGCTGTACGGGCGGCCGGGCATCCACTGGTTCGGCAACCAGGAGCTGACCAGGATCGAGCGGCTCCCGCTCACCGGCGACGTCCCGCAGCTCGATCCGGTCCTCCAGGTGTCGCGCGGCCTCCGCTCCCCCTCGCGAAAGAAGCTGCGCGAGGACGGGCTCTTCACGTTGCTCGGCGCCTTCGACCACGGGTCCTTCGAAGGCAAGCACCAGGACGGCGAGCTCGAGGTCACCTTCCGGGCGCGCACGCTCGTCGTGAAGCTGCCCGGCGGCGCGGAGCTCGAGACCCGGCGAGATCTCCGGGCGTTCGTCGGCAGCGTCTACCTGCCCTGTCGCTGCGGCGAGGTCCGCTCGGCCTTCGTCCCGCAGGTCACCGTGTGCGAAGCCGCGGCGCGCTGACGGTGGCATGGTAACCTCGCGGCCCCGTGCCCGATTCTGCCGCTCCTGCCTGTGAGACTTGCCGGCGCCCCCGCGCGGCCTGCGTGTGCGACCGCGTCGTGTCGTACCCGACGGCGCGCCGGGTCTTGATCCTCCAGCACCCGCAGGAGCAGGACGCGCTCCTGGGCTCTGCGCAGCTCGTGGTCGCCTGCTTGCCCAGGGCGCAGCTCGTCGTGGGCCTGAGCTGGCGCAACCTGGGGCACGCGCTGGGCGAGGAGGAGGTCGACGCTCGAAAGTGGGCGGTGCTCTTCCCCGATCGCGAAGCGGAGGGGGACAAGGTCTCCTCCCGGCGCGGCGCCACCCTCGATCCCACGATGCTGGAGGGCGTCGTGGTGCTCGACGGCACCTGGTCGAAGGCGAAGACCTTGTGGTGGCGGAACCCGTGGCTGAACAAGCTCAACCGCATGAGCCTCCAGCCGAAGCAGCCGTCGATCTACGGCAAGCTGCGCGCCGAGCCCAAGCGCGAGTACGTCTCCACGCTCGAGTCCGTCGCGGCCGCGCTCACGCTGTGCGGCGAGCCTCCGGAGATCGAGGTGGGCCTCTCGCGCATCTTCCGCACGCTGGTGCAGCGCGTCCGCGACGCCGACATCCCCCCGGAGGGTCGACGGCTGCCGCGGGGGACGCGCCCGCCGCGCGGAACGCCTCCGCCCGAGCAATGACGCCCGCGATTCCCTCGCCGAACCGCGACCGCAAGGGAGCGGGTGCCACGTGGCCACACGGTTTGCAGGCCCTCGCACGCTGAAACGCCTCGCATGCGACGGCCTGGCACCCGCTCCCTCGCGGTCGCGGTTCGGAAGTGAAGTCGACGCGTCCTCGGTGCCTGACGGTTCAAGGACACGGATCCGTCGCCGCCCCGTCCGGCGGCACCTTCGCGCTCCCGGCCACCCAGCTCTGGAGGAAGCACCGGTACTGGTGCTTCGGCGGGTCGGTCTGGAAGACCACCTCGTGCCCGTCCTCAATCATGTCCCCGGGGTGCTGCACCACCACGGCCGTCGCCTTCACGCCGCCCGTCGAGGTGACGTTCCCGGAGGCCGGGAGAGAGATCGCCGAGCGGCCCACGAAGGAGATCAGGCTCCCGAGCGGGGTCTGGCCCAGCATCTTCTCCTCCGCGTTCGTGGCGTCGTACGCAGGGCCCGCCTCGTCGAGGCCGAGCGCGAGGCTCGTTGAGTTCGCGATGCTCGGGAGGATGTAGTGGTCGACGATCCCCTGGAGCATGAGGATTTGCTGCGGGCCCGCGCCCCCCGAAGGCTCGCTCACGATGCGCCGGTCGTAGACCTGCGGGTCGCTGGGCTCCTCGGTCCACTGGATGAAGGTGAGCACCGGGTCGTGCTTCTCCAGCGTGCGGTGCATCGTGGTGTACCCGAGGATGGTCTCGAGGAGCGGGCGCACGGCGACGGGCATGAGCTTGTCCGTCATGTTGTAGATGTAGCTGCCGCCCGCGCCGGAGAGCACGCCCGCGCGGAAGCTCGGCTCCCACGCGAGGACGAGCGGCGCAATCCAGGCGCCCATGGAATGGCCCATGATCGCGAGGTGCGCGCCGTCGAAGCGCACGGGCGTGCTGCCCACGCCCGGGCACACGCTCACATCGAAGCCGAGGGACGGCACCACGTGGGCCAGGAGCGCCAGCTCCATGGCGGACTCGCGCACGTTGTCGCGCAGGGCGGCCGGGTTGTTGACGTTGAAGATGAGAAAGTCCTCGTTCCCCATCGTGGTGTTACGGATCCCGCCGAGCGGGCCGTCGATCTCGACCCCGGCGACGCCCACCTGGGCGAAGTGCATGGCCGGGCCGGTCCCCGGCACCTCCGCCATCGTGTAGAGGGGCGTGCTGCACGGGCCGCGGTCGACGAGCGGGCGGTCCCCACCGCCGCCCGTGCGCACGAACACGGTGGTCGGCCAGCCCGACGCGGGCATCGGCGTGCGCGGGACGGTGATGACGAGGCGGGCCGTCTCCATGTGGTCGAAGATGGGCTTGCCCGAGGCGTCGAAGTGCCAGTCGCCGCCGGTCGTGCCGTACGGCGGCGTGCCCGACTGGTAGTCCGGCACGTTCACGGTCGTGCTGAACACGCAGAAGTCCGGGAACACGTCGGTCATGCTCGTGGTGGGCGTCGAGAGGGGCGCTGAGATCGGGTGGTTGGCGAGGGCGTCGTCGCGCACGGCGCCGACGGCGGCGGTCGGATCGTCGGTGGTGAAGACCGCGAGCGCGGCGATCTCGCTCGCGGGGACGAGCGGGGCCAGGGCCGAGATCGCGCCGGTGTACTCGGCGAAGACGCTGTCGGAGAGCCCGTCCGGCTGCTTGCCGGCGGCGAGCTGCGCCATCTCCGGCGACTGCGCGAGCGGCAGGTGGGCGGCGTCGTGCACGGCGCGCGTCACGACGGCGGCGTAGCGCGCGCCCGGGCGGAGCGGCGCGCCCTGGAGCGGGAGCGCGGCGATCAGGTTCTCTGCGCCGAAGGGGCCGCCGTCGGCCAGGAAGGCGACGTCGATGGGGTAGCGTACGCGGTAGTCGGGCTGCGCGGGGTCGACGCCGACCAGGAAGACCGAGGCCCCGTCGGCGACGCTCGCCTGCATGCTCGGCAGCGTCGCAGGGTCCAGCGCCGCCGAGGCGCGGAAGTAGGCGGCGCCGGCGAGGGCGAAGCCTCGCGCGTCGCGGGCGACGAGGGCGAGGGCCTCGGCGATGAGCGGGTTGGCCTGCGGGTTCGGCAGCTTGGAGACGTCGACGGAGCCGTCCGCCTTGCGGAGGTCGTCGGAGGGGAAGGGCGCGTCGTAGAGCGAGCCCTTCCGCGCGAAGGACATCGAGACCTGCGCGCCCTCGGGACCGGGGCCCGCGTCGTGCCCACCGTCGGGCCCACCGCCGTCGGGGGCGCCGCCGCCGGTCCCCCCGCCGGGCGGGGTGACCGCCGCGCTGGAGCAGCCGATGAGGGCGGGGAGGAGGAAGCAGAGAAGACGTCGTGCGATCACCCGCGCCTCCTGGGGAAAGAGAGGCGGGGATCATCGGCCGGATCGACCGTGGCGTCCAGGGCGGGGGGCGCGCGAAGCGATGGAGCGCCGGGGTGGGGCGCTCGGGTCCGAGCTTACTTGCGCAGGTTGAGGCGGGCGATGAGCGAGCGGTAGCGCTCGATGTCGGTGTGCTTCAGGTAGTCGAGCTGGCGGCGGCGCATGCTCACGAGCTTGAGGAGGCCGCGGCGGGAGTGGTGGTCCTTCTTGTGCGTCTTGAAGTGATCGGTGAGGTACGTGATGCGCTCGCTGATCAGCGCGATCTGCACCTCCGGCGAGCCGGTGTCGCCCTCGTGGATGGCGAACTTCTCGATGATCGACGCTTTCTGGATCGAATGAAGCATGATGCGCTCTCGAGTCCGGCGGGCGGAGCGCGCTGCCGAGCGCGACCGTGCCGGGCTGACGCCTGAGCTGGAGCATTGGGCCCGTAGCGGCCCAAGCCCGGATGCCCAGGCCAGTTTAGGGGTCGGCACTATACATGGGGCGAACGGCCAGTCAACCCGGGAGAGTCGGGTCGATGGCGCCAGCCGAAGGCGGCCAGCCGAAGGCGGCCAGCCGAAGGCGGCCAGCCGGAGGCGGAAAGCGGCTCCCTACAAAACAAGTGGCAGGGGGAGCCCGGACGCTCTACAGATGTCCACCCCACGAAGTCGTGGACCCTCCGGGCGCGCGCCGCGCGTCTTCGTCTTCGCTCCCTGCGCACGAGAGCCCTCGTGGCTTTCGTACCCAGAGACCGAGGAAGAAGCGCCGCCTCGCGCTCGGCGTCACAGGCCGCACGCAGCGGCCGCCGCTCCATGAGCGGCCAACGAAAGAGCACGAGACACAATGTTCGTACGTGAATCCGTCATGGTCGGCGGCCGAGCGCTCACGCTCGAGACCGGCAGGCTCGCCAAGCAGGCACACGGCTCCATCCTCGTCACCTACGGCGACACGATGGTGCTGGTCACCGCCGTCTCCCAGGACGAGCGCCCCGGCCTCGACTTCTTCCCCCTCACCTGCGAGTTCGTCGAGAAGACCTACGCGGCCGGCAAGATCCCCGGCGGCTTCTTCAAGCGCGAGGCCCGCCAGCGGGACGAAGAGATCCTCGCCTGCCGGATCATGGACCGGCCCCTCCGCCCGCTCTTCCCGGACGGCTTCCGCAAGGACACGCAGATCATCGCCACCGTCCTCTCCAGCGACAAGCAGAACAAGGCGGACGTCCTCGCGCTCACCGGCGCCAGCGCCGCGCTCCACATCTCGGACATCCCGTGGGACGGGCCCGTCGTCGGCGTCCGCGTCGGCCGGCGGGAGGGCGAGCTCCTCGCCTACCCGACCGTCGCCGACCTCGAGGCCTGCGACCTCGACGTCATCGTCGCCTGCTCGCGCGACGCGATCGTGATGGTCGAGGGCGGCGCCGCCGAGGCGACCGAGAGCGACCTCATCGACGCGCTCATGTTCGCGCACCAGACAGCGCAGCCGGTCCTCGACATGATCGAGCGGCTCCGCGCGGCGGTGGGCAAGCAGAAGAAGGAGTTCAAGGCCGCCGAGCTGCCCGCCGAGATCAAGGCGCGCGTCGCCGCGATCGTCGACGGGGACCTGAAGAGCGCGACCCGCGTCACCGACAAGAAGGCCCGCTACGACGGGTACAAGGGCCTCAAGAAGAAGATGCAGGAGACGCTCCTCGCCGAGCTCGGCGCGGAGAAGTACGTGACGGTGGAGAAGCTCCTCGGCGCCGAGTTCGAGGAGCGCAAGGCGCACGTCGTGCGCTCCTACGTGCTCGAGGAGGGCCGCCGCATCGACGGCCGCGACGGCAAGAGCATCCGCCCCATCGTCTGCGAGGCGGGGCTGCTCCCCCGCGTGCACGGGAGCGCGCTCTTCCAGCGCGGCGAGACGCAGGCCATCGTCACCACCACCCTCGGCACGTCCAGCGACGAGCAGAAGATCGACGGGCTGATGGGGGAGACGTGGAAGCGCTTCTACCTCCACTACAACTTCCCCCCCTTCTCGACCGGCGAGACCAAGCCCATGCGCGGCCCCGGCCGGCGCGAGATCGGCCACGGCGCCCTCGCCGAGCGCGCCCTGCTCCGGATGATCCCGGCGCCCGATCAGTTCCCCTACACCATCCGCATCGTGAGCGAGACGCTCGAGTCGAACGGCTCGTCGTCGATGGCGGCCGTCTGCGGCGGCTGCCTCTCGCTGATGGACGCGGGCGTGCCCATCAAGTCCCCGGTCGCCGGCATCGCGATGGGGCTCATCATGGAGGGTGACAAGTACGCGGTGCTCTCCGACATCCTCGGCGACGAGGACCACCTCGGCGACATGGACTTCAAGGTCTGCGGCACGGCCCGCGGGGTGACCGCGATCCAGATGGACATCAAGATCGCCGGCCTCTCCCGCGCCATCCTCCACCAGGCGCTCGAGCAGGCGCGCGAGGGCCGCCTCCACATCCTCGGCAAGATGCTGGAGACGCTGCCCACCGTGCGGCCGGACCTCAGCAAGTACGCGCCGCGCATCACGACGGTCAAGGTCAAGCCCGACCAGATCCGCCTCATCATCGGCCCCGGCGGCAAGACCATCAAGGGCATCGTGGACGCGACCGGCGTGGCCATCGACGTCGAGGACGACGGGACGGTGAACGTCGCCTCGGCCGACTCCGAGGCGGTGAAGAAGGCGCTCGACATCATCAAGGGCCTCACCGCCGAGGCCGAGGTGGGCGCGACGTACACCGGCACCGTCAAGCGCATCACCGACTTCGGCGCGTTCATCGAGATCCTCCCGAACACGGACGGCCTGCTCCACATCTCGGAGATGGCCCACACCCGCGTCGAGCGGGTGGAGGACGTGCTCAAGGAGGGCGATACGGTCGACGTGAAGGTGCTGAGCGTCGACCGCGACGGCAAGATCCGGCTGAGCCGGCGCGAGCTGCTCCCGCTCCCCGAGGGGCAGGAGGGCGAGCGTGCCCGCGAGCGGATGGAGCAGGCGCGCGAGGCGGGGCCCCCGCCCCGCCGCGACGGGCCGCCGCGCGGGGACCGTCCGCGCGGGGACCGGCCGCCGCGCGGGGACGGGCCGCCGCGTGAGCGGCGGGACCGGCGGTAGAGCGTTCCGGGAGGTCCGCCGAGCGGGCCTCCGTCACGCGGCATGGCTCGAGGGCGCGCGTTGCGCGCCCTCGGCGTTTCGAAGCTACCGAACCCCCTGGTCAAGGGTGCGTGTCGAGCACGCGCCCGCGGTCGGGGAGGCGGGATTTGAACCCGCGACGACGAGCACCCAAAGCTCGTGCACTACCGGACTGTGCGACTCCCCGCAGCTTTGCGGCACCCTAGCCGACGGGCGCCGACGCCGCAAGACGGCGCCCGGGCCGCGCCGCCATCAGAGGTTCTCGACCAGGTAGTCGATCACGCGACGGTACGCGTAGCGCCGCGCGGTGGGGCTCCTGTAGCCGTGGCGCTCGCCCGGGAAGACGAACAGATCGAAGCGCTTGCTCGCCGCGACCAGCGCGTCGACGAGGTGCGCCGTGTGGTCGAAGTGCACGTTCTCGTCCATCAGCGCGTGGAGGACGAGCAGCTTGCCCTCGAGGTTGCCGGCCAGGCGGGCGAGGTCGCTCTCGGCGTAGCCTGCCTCGTTCTCTGCGGGCGTGCCCATGTAGCGCTCGGTGTAGCCCGTGTCGTAGAGCCGCCAGTCGGTCACGGGCGCGCCGGCGATGCCGACCTTGAAACGGTCCGGCGCCGCGAGCATGGCGAGCGCGGCCATGAACCCGCCGTAGCTGTGCCCGTAGATCGCGACGCGCGTCGGGTCGACGAAGGGCATGGCCGCGAGCGCGGACAGGCCGGCGAGCTGGTCCTCCAGCTCGACCTTGCCCAGGTGGTGGTAGATGGGCGCCTGGAAGGCGGGGCCGCGGCCCGTGGAGCCGCGGTTGTCGAGCTGGAAGACGACGAAGCCGCGGTCGGCGAGGTGCTGCCAGAGCAGGCGCGGCGCCCAGGCGTCGAGCACGGTCTGCACGCCGGGCCCGCCGTAGACCATCACCACGACGGGGTAGCGACGGCCGGGATCGATGTGGCGGGGCTTGAGGAGCGCGCCGTAGAGCGCCTGGCCGCCGGAGCTCTTCACCTCTACGATCTCGGGCGCGCGCAGCGCGAGGCGCTCGATGTCCGGATCCTTCGGCACCGGGAGCTCGCCGAGGTCGGCGGGCGCGCCGGGCTGGACGCCGCCGTCGACCTTGCGCACGACCGCGCGCGGCGGCCGATCCGAAGCGGAGTGCTCGTCGACGAAGGCCTTGGCGTCGTGGCTCATCGCGATCGCGTGCACGCCCCGCTCGGCCGTGAGCCCGGTGACCTCGCCGCCCGCGAGCGGGACGGCGTGGAGGCGCCGCTCGAGCGGAGCGGCGAGGTTGGCGACGAAGTAGACGCGCCCGCCGTCCTCGTCGACCCCCGCGATGGAGTCCACGTCCCAGTCGCCCTTGGTCAGGACGGCGACGCGATCGCCGGAGGTGGTGTCGCGCACCTCGAGGTGCGTGTGGCCGTCCACGGTCGTCGTCGCGACCGCGCGCGCCGAGCGCTCGAGCAGGCGCATCTTGGTGAACTCGACCCAGGTCGGCGACGTCGCGGACCACATCTCGCGCACCGCCCCGGTGACGGCGTCCGCCCGCAGCACCGAGAGCCGGTGCTGGTCGCGCGAGAGGGCCTGGAACCAGAGCGCCTTGCCGTCCGGCGCCCAGCGGAAGCGGCCGAGGTAGTGCTCGCCGGCTCCGGGGAGCGTCAGCCAGGTCGTCTTCTTCGTTTTCAGGTCCAGGATCCCCGCGCGCACCGAGGGGTTCGTCGTGCCGGCGCGCGGGTAGCGCTGCTGCATGAGATTCCGGCTTGCTGTCGCGGTAGCCCATGACGGGAACGACGTCGACGCGGCGCTCGTCGACCTCGAGGTACGCGATGCGATCGCAGCTCGGCGCCCAGAAGAAGCCGCTCTCCTCGTCGAACTCCTCCTGCGCGATGTAGTCGGAGAGCCCGTGCGTCACGCCGCCCACGTGACCGGCGTGACCGGCGGCCGGGTGGGTGAGCGCCGTCTCCTTGCGCGTGCGCACGTCGAGGACATGGAGCTCCCCGTCGCGCACGAAGGCGACCTGCGTGCCGTCGTCGCAGAGCTTGGGATTCGATCGCCGGGTCGCCGCCCTCCGTGAGCTGGGTGATGGCACCCACGGCGTCGCGGTAGAAGAGCTTCTCCCGCGTGGGGGAGGATCATCGCCTGCGCCTTCTTCGCCCACCGGTAGTCGGTGACGCCCGCGATGCGCGTGCGCCGGCGCTCGCGGCGGAGCTCCTCCTCCCGGGAGAGGGGCCGCTCGCTCTTCACCAGATCGCTAGCCCGCACCAGGACGCGCGTGGCGCGCGTCGCGAGGTCGAACGCGAAGAGCGCCATCTCGTCGCTCTGCGACTCGCTCTGCAGGTACGTGACCAGCTTGCCGTCGGGTGAGAACGTGACGGATCGCGGCGTCTGCCACCCCGGCTCGGGGAAGCGTGCGATGCGCTCGATGTCGACCGGGCTCGCCTCGGGCCCGAGGATGGTGGGGCGGCCGGTGGTCTCGGGGGCGGGGGCGGTGGGCTGGGTCATCGTGGCGACGGGGGCGGCGGTGGGCGGCAGTTCCGGCGAACAAGCGACGAGCAGAAGGGAGCAGAAGAGCACGCGCTTGACGAGGCTCGCCATGGGGCCGCCCATCTTGGCCGCCCGGCGCGCGAAGTCAACGCGGGGGACGGGAAGTGGCCGCCGGCGGCGCGCGAGGCTATGTCGCTCGGCCATGGATGCGCCCGCCCACGAGCCGCCGGCCGAGACGACCACGCGCCCCGAAGCGCGGCCCCTCGCGGTGCACCACCTCGCCGTGCTCGTGCGTGACCTCGCCCGGGCGGAGGCCTTCTATGCCGGCGTGCTCCGCCTCGAGGTGGCAAAGCGCTGGGCCGACGAGGCCGGCGCTCCGCGGTCGATTCGGCTCACGCTGGGCGGCGGCGCCTTCCTCGCCGTGGAGCGCGCCGAGGGCGGCTCGCCTCGTGAGCCGGGCTCTCCCGGCTGGCACTGCGTGGCGCTCGGCATCGCGCAGCACGAGCGCGAGGATTACCGCGCGCGCCTCGCGCGGGCCGGATTCCCCGTCGAGCGGGAGAGCCCGTTCACGCTCTACACGCGAGACCCGGAGGGCAACCTCGTCGGCCTCAGCCACTACCCCGAGCCGGCGTAGCGCAGGCGCCCAGGCAGACGCGGTGGAACCGCGCGCGCCAGCGAGCGGACCACACGCAACCCCGGCGGCTACGCGGCGCTGACCGAGCAGCTCGACTACGCCGCAGCCTTCGCCGAGCGCACGGGGCTGCCGGTCTACATGGGCGAGTTCGGCGCGGCGGCCGGGGCGGACCTGGCGTCGCGGGTGACGTGGACACGCGCGGTGCGCAAAGAAGCGGAGCGGCGCGGGTTCGCCTGGGCGTACTGGGACGACGGGGCCCGGTTCGCGGTGTACGACCGGAAGGCGCGGACGTGGAACGCGGAGCTGCTCTCGGCGCTCGTGGACTGACCGAGCGCCGCCCGCTCGGGCCTTCGTGCGTTACGCTTCTCGATCGATGCGCCGGAAGCCCTGCACCCCCCGGGACGACGGACGCGGTGCCCTCGTCGTCGAGCACCGCCGCCTGCGACGGGCCTTCGCCGCGATCCTCGTCGCCCTCGCACCCGCGGCGCTGACGCAAGCGTGCAGCAGCCCCGGCTCGCCCATGTCCACCGGAACGAGCCCCGACGCAGGACACGACGCCCACACCGAAGCCGGACACGACGCTGAGCACGACGCCACGCACGACGAGCCCGACGCGATGGACGAGGCGGACGGCGGCGACGGCGGCGACGGCGCCTGTCCGCTGACGCTCGTGGAGCTGGACGCGGGCGCCGCCGATGCTGCCGTCCCCACCTGCACGTACTTCTTGCCGTGCGGTGTGCCCGATACGTGGACCGTCAGCGGCTGCGGCCTCGACATCGAAGGCATCTCGATCGGGTGCAGCCTCACCCAGGACACCGGCTGTCTCGCGGACGTGTACGTCCCCATCCAGGGCGTTCCGGTGACGATCGTCTGCCCGGGATGCTTCGGCGGCGGCGGGCGGCGGCCACGCGGCCTGCGCCGCACACGGACGATCCGCGCGCCGACCCCCGAAGGCGCCTACTTCGCGCGCATGGCGCACGACGAGGCGGCGTCGGTCCACGCCTTCGGGCGGCTGCGCGCCGAGCTCGCCGCGCTCGGCGCGCCTCGATCCTTGCAGGGCGCGGCGGCGCGGGCCATGCGAGACGAGGTGCGCCACGCCCGGGCGATGGCGCGGCACGCCCGCGCGCGGGGCGCGGTGGTCCCCACGCCGCGGGTTCGCCGGGGCACGGTCCGCACGCTGGAGTCGATCGCGCGCGAGAACGCCGTGGAAGGCTGCGTGAACGAGACGTTCGGCGCGCTGCTCGCGGCGTTCCAGGCCGAGCACGCCCCGAGCCCCTCCCTCCGGCGTACCTTCGCGCGCATCGCCGCGGACGAGGCGCGCCACGCGGCGCTGTCATGGGCGGTCGCACGGTGGGCCGAGGCGCGCCTCGACCCCCGGGCACGCGCCCGGGTCGCGGCCGCGCGGGCACGCGCGCTCGACGCGCTCCGGAAGCAGGCGGACGCTTCGCCGTTCGACGAGGGGGTCGGCAGGCCTCGCCCAGCCGTGCGCGCCCGCCTCCTCGACGGCATGGTCCGGGGGCTCGAGCTCCCCCTCGCCAGTGTAGCGGCGCCGCGTCCGCCTTGTGTGCGCGGCCCCTCCGGAGCACGATGCCGCCATGAAGACGTACGTCTTCAACGCGCTGACGTCCAAGCTGCTCGCGGAGATCGCCACCATCCACCACGAGCCAATCCAGCCCGAGCTCTGGGAGGAGCTCGCCCGGAAGGACCTCAGCGAGAGCGCTCGGACGGCGGCCGGGGCCGTCGCCGACAAGCTCCTCTACTACAAGACCCAGCGGGTCAACGAGGCCACGATCTGGTCGCGGGCGATCTACCCGCTCCTGATGCTGGCCGAGCGCGGGACGATCCGCGCATGGTCGATGGTCCCGCTCGCGGCCACGTTCGAGGACGTCGAGCTGCGCGGCGACGCCGACGGCGCGCTGGCGCGGAGCGTCGACGAGGAGGTGGGGCTGCCTTACCTCGTCGTGATGGAAGCCAAGCGCGGCACCTCCGGCACGGATCCGATGGCGCAGCTCCTCGGCGCGATGCTCTGCGCGGCGCGGCTCAACGAGGACGGCGGCCACCCCACGCGGGAGGTCTTCGGCTGCTACACCATCGCCGACGTCTGGACGTTCGTGCGAGGCCGGCTCGACTGGAGCCACGCCAGGCCGGCGATGAGCGTCATGGTCTCGCGCGAGTACATGGAGAAGACCGAGGCGGCGAGCATCCTGGCCATCCTCGAGTCCATCGTGGGCAGGTTCGAGGGGTGAGGCGCAGCGCTCAGCCACCCGGCCGAAGCGAGACAGGGCGCTCCACGTCGCCTCCACAGCTCGGGCAATGCAACGGACCATCACGCCCGTCCTCGATGTCGACGGAGAGCGTGAACCGGGTGCGACACGTGCCGCAATCGGCCCGCCCGTCCCGGGTCGCGACCTTCTCCATCGATGCGTCGTAGCGCATGACGCGGTTCCGCTCGCGCTTGGCCTCTGCCACGGCGGTCTCGACGATCCCGCGGAGGCTGCGCTTCGTGAGGTCCTTCCCCGACCGCTGCGCATCGACGGACGCCGCCCAACCGACGCTGACGGTGCAGCTCATGGGCTTGACCTTGCTCTCTGCCTTCACGCGGAGGGCTGCGATGGACGCGCGGACCTGATCGAGCACGTCATGGACGCCGTCGCCGGAGCCGGAGCCGCCGATGAAGAACTCGTCACCGTGCGCACGGAACGCGGTGGCCGGTATGATGAAGAAGTTCACCGCCGCGTTCTTGAGCTGCACGGCGACACGGCGGAGCAGCTCGTCCGCGTCGTCGTACCCGAACTCGTCGTTCACGCTCTTGAAGCGGTCGACCTCGACGAACGCGAGCCAGAACGCGCTGCCCTGCTCGATTCTGCGACTGGATCCACTCGTTGAGGGCGTCGTCGTTCGCGAGCTTCGTGAGCTGGTCGATGAGCTGCTCGGCGCGGACCGTGCGCCGTATCACGGCGCGAAGCTGCTCGAGCGCTCGCTCGATTCTCGGGGTGCGCTCCGTGCTCGCCCTCCTTCACGCGGCCTCCGCCGCGACGCGCGCCACCACTTGCTCGCAGGTCCCCTCCGCGTAGGGCTCGGTTCCATCCGGCAACAGGATGCGCACCGTCTGCACGCCCCCTTCCGGGGTATGGAGCGTGACCCTCCACACCGGCAGGTTCCCCGCGGCACGGCCGAAGGTGGCCGAAGCATAGGCCAGGCCTCGATCCCGGAGGCCCGCCGCAAGGCGCTCCAGGAACTTCTCGCGGCGCTCCTCGTTGTTCTGATAGGCCATGGCGACGACCCCGACGCCGACGAGTGCAAGGCCGGTGCCCAGCAGGAGCGCAGCGAAATCGGCGTCCTTGCCAGCGGCAGCTCTTCGGGCCACGGCTCCCGAGCATAGGTGCCGACACGACGGCCGGCAACGTCCACGCCCCGTCGGGCGAGCTGTCCCGTCCGCCCGGCCCGTAGGCGATCGCGCCGATCGAGCTGGTCGCGAGACGCGCATCGCCGGCGGCCGTACCCATAGCTAGCTAGCTACACCATCGCCAGCGTCTGGACGTTCGTGCGAGGCCGGCTCGACTGGAGCCACGCCAGGCCGGCGATGAGCGTCATGGTCTCGCGCGAGCACACGGAGAAGACGGAGGGCGGCGAGCATACTGGCCATCCTCGAGTCCATCGTGGGGAGGTTCGAGGGGTGAGGCCAGTGGGGGCTACCGCTTGGGCTTGGGCTTCTTGGGCGCTGGCTGGCGGGTGGTCTTGGCGGAGTGCTTGCCGAGGATCTCGTTCTTCAGGTGCTTGAGCGTTGGGTTGTTCGGGAACTTTTTGAGGTCGCGCTGGACCAGCTCCAGTGCCTGCGATTTCACCGAGGCTCGGGTGACGTTCACCGAGGCTCGCGTCACCTTCACCGAGGCTCGCGACACATTTCCCGAGGCTCGCGTCACATTCACCGAGGCTCGCGACACATTTCCCGAGGCTCGCGTCACATTTCGCGAGGCTCGCGCCACATTTCGCGAGGCTCGCGTCACATTCACCGAGGCTCGCGTCACATTCACCGAGGCTCGCGTCACATTTCCCGAGGCTCGCGTCACATTTCCCGAGGCTCGCGTCACATTTCACGAGGCTCGCGTCACATTTCGCGAGGCTCACGACACATTTCCCGAGGCTCGCGTCACATTTCCCCAAGCTCGGGTCACACTCACCGAGGCTCGCGGCACATTTCCCGAGGCTCGCGACACATTTCCCGAGGCTCGCGACGCATTTTCCGAGGCTCGGGTCACATTCACCGAGGCTCGCGACACATTTCCCGAGGCTCGGGTGCCCCTGACGCGCCGCGACGCGTGCTTCCTACCCCTTCACCCCATCCACCGCGCCTGCCACCGCGGCGGCGACCCCGTCCCCCGGGCCCACCCACAGGTCCAGCGACAGCGGCGTCACGCTCGCCACCCCCGCGTCGTACGCCTCTGTGTCGGACCCGGCACGTGGTCGTGGCGCACCGCGCCGGCGCCGCCGATCCAGAGGTACTCGCGCCCGCGCGGGTCGAGGCGGTAGTCGACGTCCTCCGTATAGAGGCGGGCGCCGAGGCAGGTGGCGCGGACCGACCAGGCGTCGCCCGGCGGGATGTTGACGTTGAGGAGCGGCGTGCGCCCGTTCGAGGCATCGAACGTCGAGAGCGTCGCGAGGGCGAGGGAGGCGCCGAGGCGGGCGGCGGCGTCGCGCTGCGGCGCCGGAGTCGGCGGAGACGGCGACGGCGGGGATGCGGCGGAGGGCCGCCTCGCGCGCGGCGGCGACGGTGCCGGAGTAGAAGACGTCGACGCCCAGGTTGAGGCCGTGGTTCATCCCGGAGACCACGAGGTCCGGGCGGCGGGGCAGGACGCGGGTGCCCGAGTGGAGGGCGACGTAGACGCAGTCGGCGGGGGTGCCGTCGACGCAGTAGACGCCGGCGGCCACGTGCCGGAGCCGCAGGATGCGGCTCAGGCTGAGCGCGTGGCTGGTCGCGCTCTGGTTGGACTCGGGGGCGCAGACGATCACGTCGGCGTGGACGGCGAGGGCGTCGCGCAGGGCGAGGAGGCCCGGCGCCGAGTAGCCGTCGTCGTTGGAGAGCAGGACGAGGGGTGCAGATCCAGTTATCGCGTCACGCAACCGAGGAGCCGCTTGGGCACGGCGGCGAGGAGCTGGAAGACCGCGGCGATGCGGCCGAAGAGCCCGGCGCCGCCGCGCACCCGCGCCATGGCGAAGACGAGCTGCCGGAGGACGGGGGTGTACGGGTACCACCAGAGCTCGCGCTTCGCGTTGCTGCGATCCTCGAGCACCAGGCGCGGGCGAGTGAGCTCGGCGAGGGCGTGCGGGCCGTTGGTGATGCCGTAGCCGCTGTCGCCGACGCCCGTCCAGGGCGCGGCGGGGATCGCCGCCGTGAAGCCGTGGTTGTTGATGGTGACCACGCCGCTCTTCAGGCGGGCGGCGAGCTCGTGCGCGTGCTGGATGCGGCGCGTCCACACGCTCGTCGTCAGGCCGAAGCGGGTGGCGTTGGCCCGGCGGATCGCCTCCTCCTCGTTCTCCACGATCACGATGGGGAGGATGGGCCCGAAGGTCTCTTCCCGCATCAGGGGCGTGTCCTCGTCCGTCACCTTCACCACCGTGGGCGGGAAGGCGAGCTCGCCCTCCGGCGGCGGCCCGCCGGCGAGCACCTCGGCGCCCGAGGCCGTGGCCTCGGCGAGGTGGCGGCGGACGATCTCGGCCTGGCGCGGCGTGGTGAGGGTGGCCGTGTCGACGCCGGCGCGCAGCGCCTTCGTGATCGCCACGACGCGGGACACCAGCTCTCCCGCGATCCCCTTCTCGACGTACACCCGCTCGATGGACGCGCAGTTCTGCCCGGCGTTGGTGAACGCGCCCCAGACGAGGCCGCTGCGCGGTGCGCTCGAGCTTGCAGTCGTCGAGCACGATGGCGGCGTCCTTGCCGCCCAGCTCGAGCGAGCAGGGCACGAGCCGCTCGGCGCACGCCACCGCGATGCGCCGCCCCGTGGCGACGCTGCCGGTGAACACCACCACGTCCGGCCCCGCCTCCACCAGCGCCGCGCCCACGTCGCCTGCCCCCTGCACGAGCTGGAGCACGCCCTCGGGCAGGAGCCCGTCGAAGAGCGAGAACAGGAGCCTGCCGGACCGGGCGGAGATCTCGCTCGGCTTCCACACCACGGCGTTGCCGGCGAGGAGCGCCGGCACCAGCGTGCGGAGCGGGATGGCGACCGGGTAGTTCCAGGGCGTGATCAGGGCGACGACGCCGCGCGGCTCGCGGACCACGCGGCCGAGCTTGCCGGGGTACGCGAGGGCGTCGAGCTCGAGGATGGTGGCGTCGAGCAGCTCCTCGATCGAGGTGGTCCAGTAGTCGACGAGGTCCGCGTTGGGCAGCACCTCGGCGAGCGCCGCCTCCTCGACCGGCTTGCCGCACTCGAGGTGCAAGAGATCCGCGATCTCCTCCGCCCGCTCCAGGATCCGGGCCTTGAGCCCGTAGAGCTTGGCCGCGCGGCGGTCGACCGGCGTCTTCGCCCACTCGGCCTGCGCGGCGCGAGCGCGCTCGAGCATCCCGGCGAGCTCTGCCGGCTCCGTCGGCACGATCGCGGAGAGGAGGCTACCGTCGAGCGGGCTCCGCGTCGGGAACGGGGAAGAGGAAGCCTGCGCGGGCTCGGGGCCGGCGCTCACTTGCGAGGGCGCCTCTCCAGGGCTGGCTTGCGAGCCCGGCTCGGGAGGCAGCGCCTCGTTCTCGTGGGGCGCGGAGCCCCCTTCGTCGGACGAGGGCTCGGTGCTGGCCGTCTCCATGGGGCGCGGAGCCTAGCACGTAAACTTCTCGGCCATCAGCCGCCGCCCGTCACTCGGCGGACGGCGGATGGCCGGCGACCGACGGCGCTACTTGGTGGGCGTGATGCTCGTCTTCGTCACGGCCTTGCAGGCCACCATGATGCTCTTGCCCTCGCTCGTGAAGCTGATCGAGCCGGGGCCCGCTTTGCCGTCGGCCGGCGGCACGCCGAGCCGCAGGAAGGTGGGCCCGCAGTCCAGCTCGATCTGCTGCCCCGTGAGACCGACGAACTTGGTGAGCTTGTAGACGCCGTACTCCTTGGGCGACTCGACGACGACGTAGCCCCTGTTGGACGGCAGGTTGCTCCCGTCGCCGCCGGCCGCGGGCGCCGCGGAGGGAGCGGCGCTGGGCGCGGCGGACGGCGCAGAGGACGGCGCCGCGGAGGGAGCCGCCGACGCGCTGGCGGACGGCGCCGCGGAGGCGCTCGCCGACGGGGCCGCGGAGGGGATTGCAGACGGCGCGAGCGCGGCGCCGGTAGGCGTCGGCTCCGCCGTCTTGACGGGCTTGGGGGACTGCACCGGCTGCGCCGTCGTGCGAGGCAAGGTCGTCGGCGGCGGGGTGACTGCGGTCGGAGCGCTGGTGGGCGCGGCCGGCAAGATGCCGCTGACCCAGCCCTTCTGGAAGGCGATGTACGTGGCCGCGGCGGCGAGCAGCACGGCGCCGACGAAGACGCCGGCGCGCCACCGCGAGGGCTGCGGTGCGACCACTGCCTCGGCGAACATCTGCGGGCGGTCGCCCGGAGGCGGGGAGGCCTCGTGCTCCTGCATCGCGCCCTCGGACTCCTCGGTCCCCTCGCCCTCCCCTTCTGCCGGTGCCTCGGTCTCCGAGGGCGCGGCCTCCGCCTCTCCCTCGCCAGGCTCGAAGCCGGCCGGCTTGGCCTCCTCGGCCTCCGCGGGCCTGGGCTCGTCGTCCGGGACCTCGGCGGCCTTGGCCTCTTCGGCCTGCTTCTCGATCGCCGAGACGTTCAGCCCGGACATCATGTGCGTGACTTCGTCGACCGAGGGCTCGTCGGCCATCGCCTTGGGCGGCTCGGACTTCTTGGCGTCCGGGAAGGGCGGTGGAATCGACTTCCGCGCCTCGACGGCAGGCGGCGGCTCGGACTTCTTGGCGTCCGGGAAAGGCGGCGGCAGCGACTTCCGCGCCTCGGCGGCAGGCGGCGGCTCGGACTTCTTCGCGGCCGCCGGCTCCTTCTTGCCGGGCTCGTCGAGCCCCAGATCGGCCGCCGCGGCCTTGGCCTCCGCGGTGAGCGGGGACTGCGTGAAGAGGTGCGTCTCCTCGTCGACCGAGGGCTCGTCGGAGATGGGGGGCTTGGTCGCCGCCGGCTTCGCCTCGACGGGCTTCGCGTCGGCAGGCTTCGGCGTCGTCTCGACGGGCTTCGCCTCGACGGGCTTCGGCGTCGTCTCGGCGGGCTTGGCCTCGGCCGTCGCGGGGGTCGCCTTGGGGAGCGCCGAGCCGGTGACCACCGGAGAGATCTTCTCCGGCGCGGCCTTCGGCGCGGCAGGCGTGACCTTGGGCAGTGCCGAGCCGGTCGTCACCGGAGAGATCTTCTCCGGCGCGACCTTGGGCTGCGCGGCCGGCGAGACTTTGGTGGGCTCCGCAGGAGCCCGGGGTTTGGGGCCGCTTGCGGCCCCATCGTGAACGGCTGCGGATCCCGTCGCGGTGGGCGCGGGGCCCGTGGCCTTGGCCGTCGCGGCGGTGGCCGCCGGCTTGGCGGGCTCCGGCGTGGCCTTCGCCGCAGGCTTGAACGCGGCCACGGCGGGCGCCTCCTCCTTGGGCGTGAGCTTCGGCGCGACGGGGCGGGGCTTCGGCGCCGCCTCGACCGGCTTCGGCGCCGCCTTGGGCGCGGCCTCCGCGGGCTTGGGCGTGGGCTCGGCCGGCTTGGGCGCGGGATCGGCGGGGACGACGAGCTCGGACAGCTCGTCGAGCCAGGCGTCGCGCTGCGGCTCCTTCGCCTTCGCGGGCGCGGCCGCGGCAGGCTGAGCCTTGGCGGGCTCGACCTTCGCCGCGGCCGGCTGGGCTGCGGCGACCGGCGCGGGCTTGGGGGTGGTCTCCGCTTTGGCGGGCGCTGGCGGGGTGCCCCACGCCGCGGTCGTCATCTTGTCCGTGCGGGGGAGCGGCCCGCGCGGCAGGGCCGCGTTCTTTTTGACCCGGGCGAGCAGGGCTTCCAGCGTGGCGACTTTTTCTTCGGCGTTCACCACTTCCCAGCATACAGCCCCCGGCGGCGCCTGGCACCTTCCCGGCAGGGCACCCGGTTTTCCGGCCGGCGCGCCTGGATCCGACGAGGGCGGGGGCGGGCGAGCGGGGGCCCCAATCGACGCTTCCGAAGCAGCACGGTGGCGTTATGCTCTCGAGGGAGCATGAGCCCCTTCCGCGAGGCGCCGCAGATCGAGCTCGGTCCGCTCGAGGTCGGCCTCGAGGCCGCCGTGAAGCGTGCGGCGGCGCGGCTCCCGCGAGGCGGGCGGCTCGTCACGGCGCCGCCGCGCGTGCCGGGCGGCCTCTCCGGGCCCCTCGCCGCCGGCGCGATCGGATCGGCCGGGCTCCTGCTCGTCGCGCTGACGGCGCTCGTCGCGTGGGCGATGGGCTGGCAGCCCGCGAGCGTGGTCGACGTCGCGGCGGCCGTGCCCGTCGTCGTCTTCGGCGGCGTCTCGCTCGCCGCCGTGCTGCGCGCCGCCGATCGCACCGGGCGCGTGCACGTCCAGCGCGCCGAGGTGGTCGGCCGCAACGCCCGCCGCGTCCTCCGCCGGCTGGCCCGGCTGGAGCAGCAGGCGCGCTCGGGGCACGTGGACCCGGGCCGCGCCTCCGCCCTGCGGAGCGCGCTCGCCACCGCCGTCGACCCGGAGATCGCGCCGTGGATCCCGGCCGACGTGCGCGGCCGCGCGGAGCTCCTCCTGGCGCGCGTGCTCCTCGCCTCGACGCGCCCCTCGCGCCTCGCGCAGAGCATGGCCCTGCACGAGGCGCGCGGCCTCCTGCTCCGCGCAGCCCAAGCCCTGGACGACGCCGCGCCCGCGTGCGCCGACCTCGCCGCCGTCTCGCGCGCGCCGGCTCGCCGTCGCGCGCGCATCGCCACGCCCGCCGAGGAGTGGACGCCCGTGGACGACCTCGAGGGCGAGGCCACGGCGCGGGGCGAAGGGCTGCGCGCGGGGCGGTGGTAGGCTCGCGGCGTGCTCCGGCGGCCGCCTGCGCTGCTCCTCCTCCTCGGCGCGCTCGGCGTCGCGATGCTCCCGGCTCGCGCCGGCGCCGACGAGCCCGCGGCGGCCGCACCCGCCGAGCCTGCCGCTCGAGCCGCGCAGGCCGGCGCGCGGCTGCGGTACACGCTGGAGGGCGTCGAGGTCCGGGGCAACACCCGCACGCGCGACAAAGTCGTCCTCCTCCACGTGCCCTTCCGCGCAGGCGACGTGCTCGACGTCGGCGACCCCGAGATCGAGCTGACCCGCTACCGCCTCCTCGGCACCGGGTTCTTCGCGTCCGTCGAGATCTCGCTGCGCAAGGGGTCGCGCCGCGGCACCGCAATCCTGGTCGTCGAGGTCACCGAGCGCAACACGCTCGTCGTCGAGAACCTCTGGTTCGGCGTCGCCGCCGACGAGGACACCGCCGGGCACGCCAAGCCCCTCTCGGGGTTCTTCGGCCTCGAGGCCGCCGAGCACAACCTCGCCGGCACGGGCATCGCGCTCGGCGCCGGCGTCGCCGTCGCGGCCGACCAGATCGCGCTCCGCGCGCACGTCGAGGACCCGAGCTTCGTCGGCACCCGGTGGTCCGCGCTCCTCGGCGTGCTCTACGTCGGCGCGGTCGACTTCTTCGGCAGCCGCGCGGTGATCGTCTCGCCCGCGCAGCCGGGCAGCGACTTCGCCTCCATCGTGTACAAGCGCTACGGCGGCACGATCGGCGCCGGCCACGGCCTCGGCCGCTTCTCGCAGGTCGCCGTCTCGTACCACCTCGAGCAGATCGACGCGACGGTGCCCACCGCCGCCTCGGAGCTGCGCGGCGACACGCGCGAGCCGATCGACTTCTCGATCCTCCCGGGCAAGAGCTTCCTCTCCACGCTCGCCGCCTCCCTCACGTACGACTCCCGCGACATGCCCTTCCTCGCGCGCCGCGGCTGGCTCGCCTCCGCCGCCGTCACCGCGGGCGTGCCGCCGCTCGGCAGCGCCTACGGCTACGCGCGCGTCGAGCTCGGTGCGCAGCGCTACTGGGAGCTGCCGTGGAAGCACGTGATCCGCGCCTCCGCCTTCCTCGGCGGCATCGCTGGGGACGCGCCCTTCTTCGAGAAGTTCTACATCGGCGACTTCACCGACCTCATCCCGGATCGCGTCCTCGACCTCACCCCGGATCGCCGCCAGCCGCCCAACCTGCTGAATACGGACATCGTTGAGGAGCGCTTCGGGGACTACGCCGCCAAGCTCGACGTCGAGTACCGGATCCCGATCTTCACGGGCAAGCACACCATCTACGGGATCGACGCCTTCGTCAGCGGCGGCCTCTGGGGCGTGGCCACGCGCAAGGACCTCACCGACCCGCCCTCCGGCTACACCGGCTTCCACCGCGTCCCGATCGACCTCACGTACAACCTCGGCCTCCGCTTCGACACGAGCCTCGGCGGGGCCACCATCGCCCTCTCCAACCTCATCGGCCTCGTCCCGGCGGGATCCGCGGTGCACCCGTGAGGCGCGCGGCGGCGGCCCTCGCGGTCCTCGCGGCGTCCGTGCCCGCCCGCGTATCGGCCGACGGCCCGCCGCCGAGCCCCGCCACGCTCCCCGAGCGCGCCGCTGCAGCTCGCGCTGGAGAACGGCATGGTCCACATCGGCGTGGGCTTCCGCGACGCGATCGACGCCCCGCTCGCGAAGAAGCTGGAGAACGGCCTGCCCACCGTGATCACCATGCGCGGCTACGTCTTCCGCGACGGCGGGCCGGACCCGATCGCGCTCACCGCCCGGAGCTGCCGCATCGTCTACGATTCTCTGGGACGAGGTGTTCCGCATCCAGCTCGTGCAGCCCGGCGGGCAGAGCTCGGTCGTGGCGGTCAACGTCGAGGGCGTGATGCGCAACTGCTGCGAGGTGAAGAAGATGCCGCTCGTCGACCGCGCGCTCCTCGCCGACGGCGTCCGGTACTTCGTCGCCGCGATCGTCGAGGTGAACCCGGTGAGCCAGCAGATGCTCGACCGCATCAAGCGCTGGGTCACCCGCCCGAACGGCCAGGGCTCGATCGGCCCCGGAGACTCGCTCTTCGGGTCGTTCGTCGGGCTCTTCGTGGCGCGCATCAGCGCCGCGGACAAGGAGATCGTCTTCCGCACCCCGACCTTCCTCCCCCCGACCCGCCACCCCCCGACACACCACCATGACCCCGCTCTCCACCTTCCCCGTCGAGCTGACCCTGACCGGGCGCGACGCGCTCGTCGTCGGCGCCGGCCCCGAGATCCCGGCGCGGGTCGACCGCCTCCTCGACGCCGGGGCCGTCGTCACGGTGGTCGCGGAGGGCGAGCCCGGCCCCGAGCTCCGGGCGCGCGCCGGCCGGATCACGCTGCTCGCGCGCGCGGCCACGGACGCCAATCTGGAGGGCAAGGCCATCGTCTTCGTCGAGCCCTCGGCCACGCCGGAGGGCGAGGCGCGCGCCCGTCGCTGGCACGCCGAGGCCGTGCGGCGGGGCACCCTCTTCTGCGCCGTCGACCGGCCCGAGGCCTCGACCTTCGTCAACGCCGCCGTCGCGCGCCTGCCGGGCCTGACCATGACCTTCGCCACCGGCGGGCGGAGCCCCGCGCTGGCCAGGCGCATCCGCGAGGACCTCGAGGCCCTCTTCTCGGACGGGCGCTTCGCCCGCTTCGTCGATCGGCTGGGAGAGCTCCGCGCCGCGCTCCCGCGGGGCGGGCGCGCCGCGCGCATGGCGGATGCGGTGCGGGGCTTCGCCGTCGAGGCGCGCCTCGTGCTCCCGGGCTGGTTCGAGCGGGGGGACGAGCCGCCTTGACCACCCTCGTCAATCGTCCGGCGCCTCGCAGACCAGCCATCCCAGGAGCTCCTCCCGCTCCGTCGAGCTGAGCGGCGGGTAGCCCACGGGCGGCATCTTGCACGCGTAGACCTGGTCGAGCACCGTGCTGCGCTGCGTGTAAACCTCGTCGTAGGTCGAGAAGTAGAGCGCCGACGGCCCGCCGGGCTCGTGGCAGAAGTTGCACTTCTTCTTCAGCAACGGGGCGATGGTCGCCTGGTACCCCGCCGCGTCCGAAGGACAGCTCGGCGGAAGGTCGCTCGGGCACGCGCTGCTGCTGCCGCCGTCTCCCCCGTGCCTCCGCCGCTGCACGCCGCCGCGAGCAACGCACCGGCGAGCGCCGTGAGCGCGACGACGGCGCGTGCCCAGACCGTATGCGCGGGTCGCCTCGCCATTCGAATCCATCCTTATCACCAGGTCCGGAACACGGTCGCAGAGAACCCGACGCCCGCCACCGGCTGGTTCTGCCCCAGGTGGGCGGCAGGCGGGTCGGCGAAGATGCCTGCCTGGATGCGCCAGGCGTCGGTGATCGAGTAGCCGCCGGAGACGCCGAGGCGGAGCTGCGTCTCTGCGCTGTCGGGTTGGTCTGCGCCGTTCGTCTCGGTGTCGAGGGTGCCGGTATAGGAGGCTGTGACGGCGGCGACCGGGCCGGCGGCGAACGAGTAGCCGAGCGCGGCGAAGGCGTTGAACGAGGGACCGAGCAGCGAGTGCACCCCGTTGATGGTGCGCGCAGTGTGGAGCGTCGCCGAGCCCGTGAGGTCGACGAGCACGGGGCCGAAGGTCTGCTCCAGCGAGAGGCCGAGCGCGCCCTGGACCGGGCCCCTGCCCGTCGCGTCGCTGCTGAGCACGTGGGTGGCCTGCTCGGGAGGAAGGCCCGTGGGAAGGGTGAGCGCGGCGAGGACCGCGATGCCCGGTACGATCCGCGACGTCCCGGCGAGCGTCGCGTCCCATCGCGCGTTCACCTGGAGATCGCCGATGCCGCCGCCGGCGTCGGTGATCCCGGGGACGCGGCGGTAGGTCTCTACGAGCGGCACGATCACCGTGACTTGTCCGCGCGAGAGCACGCGGAGCGTGGCGATCAGGTCCTGCTCGAAATCGACCTCCGACGTCCCCTTCGGAGGCGGGACGAAGCTGCCGTCCGGCGCGAACGACCCGATGCTCCCGGTCACCCTGGACTGGAGCCCGACGAGCGCCGACTCGTGCAGCTCCAGCCGCCCGGGCGAGAGCACGGTCGCCCCTGCGCAGCAGGCCTGCGCCCACGCACGCACCGGCGTCGCGAGCGCCGCGAGCGCCAGGCACCACGCAGCCGCGTTACTGGATCTCGAACGTGGGCATCGCACTGTCGTTGGAGGCCCCGGCGATGGTGGTGCGCAGCTCCCACTTCCCCGGCATGTAGAGCTCGACGTCCGAGATCACGTAGCGCCCGTCGCCTTCGGCCATCACGCTCGGCGTGATCGACGCGCCGTGCCCCATGTCGGGCATCCACGGCACGATGGTCAGGTCGAGCCCCTCCGCCGCGTGGGCGGGGTTGGAGGCCTCGGTGATGCGGTACTCGACGGTGGAGAGCCCCCGGGTCGGCGGCTGCTCGGGCGCCGTCCGGACCTCGATCGACAGGGCGCCCGAGTCGCTGGTCAGCGTGGTGAACGCCTCCGCCGGGAACGTCGCCGGGGCGCTGCTGCCCGGATCGACAGAACAGCCCAGGGCGAAGGCGGCGAGGACGGGGACGAGGAGCAGTCGGGTCATGCTGGCCGAGCGCTATAGTGCCGCGGGCGGCCCCAGGCGACGCGTCACGTTGACGCACGCCCCGGGGGTCGTACCGCTTCGCGCGTGATAGCCTGCTGCCGATGGCTTCCAGGCTGCCTGCGATCGGTCTCGCCGCAGCGCTCCTGGCCTTGCCCTCCTGCAGCAGCAGCAGCAGCGCCGACGCGTGCTTGACCGCGATCCCGGGCGACCCCACCCCCTGCTCGCCGCTCTACCCGCCGACGTTCGACCAGATCTTCTCCCGGACGCTGCAGCCGACGTGCGCGCAGCCGGGCGCCGAGTGCCACTCGTCGGCCGGCATCATGGGCGGCCTCTACTTCGCGACCGCGGACAGCGCCTACGCCCTGCTCCTCGGCAAGGACGACAACCCGGTCCGGGTGATCCCGCGCAACGCGCCGTGCAGCACGCTGGTCGAGCGCCTCGAGGCGAGCGACCCGACCCAGCTCATGCCGCCGGGGGCGAAGCTCTCGGACGCCGAGATCTGCTCCATCGTCGAATGGATCCAGCAAGGAGCGAAGCGATGAGCCGTGCCCTGTCGAGCTCGGGCCTGGTAGGTGCCGTGCTCGCCCTCGCCGCGGCGGGCGCCGCGTGCTCGTCCAGCCCCCCGCCGCCGACCCTGACGACCAAGGATCTGATGGATCCGGAGCAGTGCAAGACCTGCCACCCGACCCACTACGCCGACTGGTCCGGCAGCATGCACGCCTACGCCTCCGACGACCCGGTCTTCGTCGCCATGAACGCGCGCGCGCAGCGGGAGTCGAACGTCGGCAAGTTCTGCGTCAACTGCCACGCCCCCATGGCCGTGCTCACCGGCGCGACCACGGACGGGACGAACCTCGCGACGGTGCCCGCGTCGCTGAAGGGCGTGACCTGCTACTTCTGCCACTCGGCCGCCGAGGTGAACGGCGCGCACGACAACCCCATCACGCTGGCCACCGACGGCGTGCTGCGCGCCGGAATCCAGGACCCGACGCACAACACCGCGCACGACGCCGGCTACGCCGCGCTCCTCGACCGATCCCGAGACCTCGTCGGCGAGCCTGTGCGGGAGCTGCCACGACGTCGTGAACCTGAAGGGCGCCCACATCGAGCGCACCTTCGCCGAGTGGCAGGGCTCGCTCTTCGCCCACGGGCAGCTCGAGCTCACCTGCGGCGAGTGCCACATGGATGGCAGCCAGGGCCTCGCCGCCCAGTACCCCGGCGTCGGCCTCCGGCAGGTCCACAGCCACCAGTTCCCCGGCGTCGACCAGGCCCTCGGCAACTTCCCCCAGACCCCCGAGCAGCAGCAGGCCGTGCAGGCGTCGCTCGACAGCACGGTGCAGGCCGCGCTCTGCGTGACGGGCGTGCCCGGCCAGGCGACCATCCAGGTGGTGCTCGACAACGTGGGCGCCGGGCACGCCTGGCCGAGCGGCGCGACGCAGGACCGGCGGGCGTGGGTCGAGGTCATCGCGTCCGCGAAGGGGCAGACAATCTACCAGAGCGGGGTGGTGAAGGACGGGCAGTCCGTCGTCGACCTCGCGGACCCGGATCTGTGGCTCGTCCGCGACTGCCTCTTCGACGCGCAGGGCAAGGAGGTGAGCTTCCTCTGGCAGGCGTCGACCTTCGAGTCGAACCAGCTCCCCGCGCCCATCACGGCGAACCAGCTCGACCCGAAGTACTACCTCACGCACGTGATGCGGAGCTATCCCGAGAGCGCGACGCCCCCCTTCCTCACCACCATGCCCGACGACGTGACGGTGCGCGTCCGCCTCGTCCCGGTGGGCCTCGACGTGCTCGACGACCTGATCCAGAGCGGCGACCTCGACGCGTCGGTGAAGGCGCAGATGCCGACCTACGAATCTCGCGGGCACGAAGCTCGAGTGGACGCCCGCGTCGGCGACCATCAAGTACCTCGACGACCAGAACCTCCCCGTCACGTGCGTCTCGTCGGGGCTCACCGCCGGGACGACGGGCGCGAACCCGGCGGCTGGTCACACGAATTGCCATCCCTGAAGCCCGCCCGAGACCCTCGCCCTCGCCGCCGGCACACGGGGGCAGGGCTCGGGCTGCGGCGGCGGCGTTCCTGATGGAACCCCCGGCGTCAGCCCGGTGACCGGAGCCTCGCGCGTCAGCGCGGGGACGCGCGCAGACGGAGGACGACCGCGTCGCCCCGCCCGCTGGTTACATCGCCGGCGGGCGGGGCTCTCGGCACTGCTTCACTGCACGAGGAGGCTCACGATCTGCGAGTAGTCGACGGGACCCTTGCTCGTGAGCGCGCGGAACCTGAAGTAGTAGGTCTGCCCCGGCGTCAGGCCCGTCAGGAGCAGCTTCGCCTTCATCGTCTCCGGCGCCGAGCTCCAGTTCTTCTGGTCGACCGAGAACTGCCAGAAGTACGTGGCGATCCTCGCCACGCGCAGGAGCTCGAGCCACGCGCTGCCCGAGGTGGGCCCCTGGACGGCGCGGACCGGCGGCTTGTTCCGCTTGGTCCGCTTCTTGACGCTCAGCCCCGCGCCCACGATGACCGCGGCGGCGTCGGCCGGGGTGGGCTTCGACTCCGCGACCTTCTGAACCAGGTCACGGACATGGCCGAATCCTTGGTGATCTTCTGCCTCGCGGCCTTGAGCGCCCGCGTCGCGGCCGTGCCGCCGCCGCGCGCGTTGGTGTTGGCCGTGTCGTAGGTGGCCGTGTCGGTCGCCAGCGTCGTCAGCTCCGTGGGCGTGGGGTTGAAGTCCGCGTTCTGCTTCGGATCGGTCTTCGCGAGGATGCTCTTGCAGAACGCGATGGCGGCGGGGTTGCCCTTCGGGAGCAGCAGCACGGCCTCGGGGAAGGCCGTGACTTCGGTGGTGGCAGTCGGTGCAGTCGGGGTAGGCATGACACTCTCCATCGTTCGTGGTCGGCGGAGGCACGGCGCGCCCCGGTCCATCCGGTTCGCGCCGCCCTCGATCCTGTATGCCGGCCTCGGAGGTGGATTTACGGTCGGGGGACCATCTTTTTTTCCACCTACCAATAAGTCCGTTTGGCGAGCCGATCGGACACCACCCAATCGACAGGGCTCGCCACTTTTTTCGCCTGGGCACGATTGCCCCTCCGTCGAGCGTGTCATGACGGAAGTCGGCGCGCGGGAGAGCACGTGCACTGCGTGTAGGTCCACGCGCACGTCGCTACGACCTTCCCGCACGTCGCGACGACCTTCCCGCACGTCGCGACGACCTTCCCGCACGTCGCGACGACCTTCCCGCACGTCGCGACGACCCTCCCGCACGCAACGTAGGTCGACGCGCACGTCGCGACGACGTTCCCGCACGCAACGTAGGTCGACGCGCACGTCGCGACGACCTTCCCGCACGTCGCGACGACCTTCCCGCACGCAACGTAGGTCGTCGCGCACGTCGCGACGACCTTCCCGCACATCGCGCCGACCCTCCCGCACGTCGCGCCGACCTTCCCGCACGCAACGTAGGTCGACGCGCACGTCGCGACGACCTTCCCGCACGTCGCGACGACCTTCCCGCACGCAACGTAGGTCGACGCGCACGTCGCGACGACCTTCCCGCACGTCGCGACGACCTTCCCGCACGCAACGTAGGTCGTCGCGCACGTCGCGACGTCCTCCGCGCATACAACGCAGGTCGACGCGCACGTCGTGAAGGCCCACACACGCAACAATCAGGTCCTGACCCACCGCACAACGACCTCCACGCCGCACGTGCGGGTCCGCGCGTGACGATTGGAGGGGCGCGCACCCGTGCTACCGGCGCCGCCGGTGTGATCGCGCTCGAGCGGGCACGTCGTTCGCGCCCACGTTCGCCGCGAGGCGCCTCAGGGCGACTGCATGCCGGCCGGGAAGCACTCACAGCCGAACGGTACTGTGCAGGCGCCCCTCGACGCTGACCATCCGCGAGCGGGCGTAGACCACCGCGTGCCTGATCCGGCATCCCGTTCGCCTCGACGGCACTGCATCGTCGTCCGCGTGCACCGAGGTGGCTCGCGCGCTCATCCCTCGAACTTCCGCGGCTAGCCCGCGGCGCGCGTCGCCGCGTGGCGCTCGATGGCGTCGAGCACCCGCCCGTAGTCGGGCGGCAGCTCCAGGGGCGGGTTCGCGTGCGGCGTGGAGACGCCCGCGAGGGAGCGGTCGTGGTACTTCACCTTGAACTCGGTGAACTTCAGCCCGTTCGCCGTCGACACGACGATCACCCGGTCGCGCTTCTTCACCACCCCGCGCTTGGCCAGCTTCTCCAGCGCGGCGAGCGCGACGGCGGTGTGCGGGCACGTGTACATCCCCGTCCGGTCCGCGCGCGCGGCCGCGTCGCAGAGCTCCTCCTCCGTCGCCTGCTCGGCGACGCCGTCCATCGCCGTGAGCGCCTTGATGGCGCGCGGCGCGCTGACCGGGTTGCCGATCTGGATGGCGCTCGCGAGCGTCTCCCGCGCCTTCTGCGGCGACACCTCGCGCCGCCCCTCGCTCCACGCGAGATACAGCGGGTTGGCGTTCGCCGCCTGCGCGACGCAGAGGCGCGGGTACCGCGCGATGAGCCCGAGCTCCTTCATCATCCGGAACCCGGAGAAGAGCGCGTACGCGTTGCCGAGGTTGCCGCTCGGCAGGATCACCCAGTCGGGCGCCTCCCAGTCGAACTGCTGCACCATCTCGACCGCGACCGTCTTCTGCCCCTCCAGGCGGAGGGAGTTCATCGAGTTGGCGAGGTAGACGACGCCCTCGGCGGCGAGGCGCTGCACGATCTCCATGCAGCCGTCGAAGTCGGTGTCGAGCGCGAGCACCAGCGCGCCCGAGGCGATGGGCTGGACGAGCTGCGCGGTGGAGACCTTGCCGCGCGGCAGGAGGACGACGACCGGGAGGCCGGCGGCGGCGCCGTAGGCCGCGAGCGAGGCGGAGGTGTCGCCGGTCGACGCGCAGGCGATGGCGCGCACATCGAGACCCTCACGGATCGCGTGGCGGACGACCGAGACGAGCACGGTCATGCCGAGGTCCTTGAACGAGCCGGTGTGGCTGTTGCCGCAGAGCTTGACCCAGACGTCGTCGAGGCCGATGGACCGGCCGTAGCGCTCCGCCCAGAAGAGGTTGGTGCCGCCCTCGTCCATCGAGACGATGGCCTCGTCCGGCACCTCGGGCGCGATCCACTCCCGCTTCCCCCACACGCCGGAGCCGTAGGGCCAGCTCGTGCGCTTGTAGCGGTCGTCGAAGAGCTTCATCCACGCGGCGGCGCTGCGATCGCGCAGGGCCTCGAGGTCGTGCGACACGTCGAGGAGGCCGTTGCACGTGGGGCATCGGTAGAGGGCCCGGGTGAGCGGGTAGGTGCCGGGGCAGCCGGCGAGGCAGCGGAAGACGGCCTGGTACTTCACTCGGGTCGACGCTCCTTACTCTTGCTTTCCGGGCGCATCGTCTTCGGGGCGCCGGTGGCAACGCGGGCAAATCATGGGCTCCTCTGCGGCACCTCGGGGATAGCGTCTCGGCCGCCGGCGTGTCAATCGCCGCACCCCCACAGCGGATCGTCTACGCTGCGCCGCTCATGAAGCTCGCCTCCCTTGTCTTCGCCCTCTCGCTCGCCGCGTGCGCCGAGCCTCCGCCACCCCCTGCGCAGCCCCCCGCGCCGGCACCCGCCGCGCCGGCGAAGGAGAGCACGGTCGCGCGGATCCAGGCGGAGGCGCGCGCGGTGGCGCCGCTCGTGAAGAGCGCGTTCGTGAAGGAGCTCCTCGCGGCGACGGCGGACCTGCCCAGGGAGGCGCCTCGGCGCCTGTGGCACGACCTCCGCAAGACGCGCTTCTACAGGGAGGCGGATCTCGGCAAGCTCGGCGAGGCCGCGCGGCGGGAGCTGTACGCGGAGGACTACGACGAGGAGTTCTTCTACGACACGAAGTACGGCACGCCCATCGCCTACGCGCGCCCGCTCGACGTGCTGGCGCTGGGGAAAGGCGACCTCGCCGGCAAGCGCGTCCTCGACTTCGGCTTCGGCGGCATCGGCCAGCTCCGCCTCCTCGCGAGCCTGGGCGCGCGCGTGACCGGCGTCGAGATCGACTCGGTTCAGCAGGCGCTCTACGCCTGGCCCGGCGACCAGGGGGCGATCCACGGCCGGCTCGGGCAGGACGGCGAGCTGCGCCTGCTCTTCGGCCAGTTCCCCGCCGAGCGCGCCGTCACCCAGGCCGTGGGCGGCGGTTACGATCTCTTCATCTCCAAGAACGTCCTCAAGCGCGGCTACGTCCACCCCGAGCGCTTCGCCGAGGAGAAGCGCCTGGTGCACCTCGGCGTCGACGACGAGACCTTCGTCCGCACCCTGTACGGCATCCTCGTGCCCGGCGGCCGCGCGCTCATCTACAACCTCGCGCCCGCGCAGGCGCCGCTCGACAAGCCGTACATCCCCTGGGCCGACGGGCGCTGCCCCTTCGCGCGCGAGATCTGGGAGAAGGTGGGCTTCCACGTGATCGACTTCGACCGCGACGACACGCCCGCGGGGCGCGCGATGGGGCACGCGCTGGAGTGGGACAAGGGCGAGGACGCGTGGGACGTCGACCACGATCTCTTCGCCACGTACACGCTGGTGGAGAAGCCGCGCTGAAAGCCCCGTGGTGGGTCGCCCCGGCGCTCGTGCTCGCGTCGCCCTCTGCGCTCGGCGCGCCCTCGGCGCGGCTCACCTACGTGCGCGAGCCCGGCGCCGAGACGTGCGCGGACGAGGCGGGGCTGCGGAAGGCGGTGGCGGCGCGGCTCGGGTACGACCCGTTCTTCACGTGGGCGAAGGTCAGCGTGGTCGCGCAGGTGCGCAGGGAGGGCGGCGCCTACCGCGCGGAGGTGACGCTCGTCGACGAGCGCGGGGTGTCTCGCGGGACGCGCTCGCTCGCGGCGGAGGGCGACGACTGCGCCCCGCTGATCGGCGCGCTCGCGCTCGACATCAGCCTCGCGCTCGATCCCCTGAGCTTGCTGGGAAAGCCCAGCGCGGCCGAGCCGCCGGCCCCGCCGGCGCCGCCGCCCGCTCCGCCTCCCGAGCCGGCCACGCCGCCGGCCCCGCCCGAGCCCGAGCGCGCCGCGAAGCCGGCGGCCGGCCATCCCGTCGCGGAGGCGGGTGCCGCGCCCGTCTATCGGGGCTGGCTCGGGCTCGCGGCGGTGGGCAGCTACGGCGCCACGCCCGGGCTCGCCTTCGGCGGCCTCCTCCGAGCGAGCCTGGAGCGGGGCCGCCTCTCGCTCGCCCTCGAGGCGAGCGCCGACGCCCCGACGTCGGCGGACGCGCCGACGGGCGGGCAGGTGAAGGCGTGGATGGCGCGGGGAACGCTGCTCGGATGCGGGCGGATCTCGATCGTGGTGGGGTGCGGCCTGGTCACGGGCGGCGCGCTCGTCGCGAGCGGGGTCGATCTGGCCGCGCCGCGCACGGCGACCGTGCCCTACGGCGCGTTCGGACCACGCCTCGGCGTCGAGTGGCCCCTCGGCGGGCGCTTCCGCCTGGAGGCCTTCGCCCAGGTCGCGTTCACGCTGGAGCCGCGGGCCCTCCAGGTCGACGGGATGGACGCCTTCCGGCAGGCCGTCGCGGCTCCCAGCGTGGGAATCGGGGGGTCGGCGCAGATTTTCTGACGGACGACGCCGGGTGCTCCCAAGCCCCAGAGGACGGTCGATGGAGGAGAGCGATGGGAGAGAAGGACGCTTTCGTGCCCTCTTCGAGGCGGAGCTCGACTACGTGTTCGCCACCCTGCGCCGGCTGGGCGTCGCGCCGCGCGATTCTCGAGGACGTCGCGCACGAGGTCTTCCTCCGGGTCCATGCGCGCTGGGACGAGTACGACCCGTCGCGGCCCGTCCGGCCCTGGCTCTTCGCCTTCGCCTTCCGCCTCGCCTCCGACTACCGCCGCCTCGCGCGGCACCGGCGCGAGGTCCTCGCCGACGCCGGCCGTGAAGGGGGTGCCACGGACGAGCCGCCGAGCCTCGCGCCCGGCGCCGACGAGCTGCTCGCGGGCCGCGACCAGCAGGCCGTCGTCGAGGCGGCGCTCGCCGGCGTGGACGTCGACCGGCGCGCCGTCCTCTTGCTCCACGACCTCGAGGAGTGTCCGATGCCGGAGGTGGCGGCCGTGCTCGGGATCCCGCTCAACACCGCGTACTCGCGCCTGCGCGTCGGGCGAGAGGAGCTCGTGAAGGCCGCGCGACGCCTGCGGCGGGAGCGAGGGGAAGCATGAGCGAGGCCCAGGACCGAGAGCTGGAGGACGAGGCGCGATCGCTGCTGCGCGCGGTCCGGATCCCGCCCGCCGTGCCCGCGGACGCGAGGGCGCGCGCGCGGCGGCGGATGGCGCTGGCGCTGCCGCTCGCCGCCGTGGCGACGAGCGTGGGAGTCTCGCAGGGATCCGTTCACCGTTCCTGGCTCGCGCGGGCGATCGGCGCGCGCGTACCGGCGTGGTCGCTCCTGGCGAGCTTCGCCGCCGGCGGCGCGCTGGCGCTGGCCGTCGCGAGGAGGGTCGCTCCTCCTGCCCCGAGCGAGCACACGACCCCCGTCGTCATCGCGCCTGCACCGGCCAGCACGCCTTCGATCCCCACCGTCGCCCGGCCCGAGGCGCCCGCTGTCCCCATCCTGCCGGTAGCGCCGGCACCGCCGAGCGCGCCCTCTGCCCGCGCCTCGACGACGCCGGCCTCCGCGCCGCGGGCGAGCGCCGCCGAGCGCGGCCTCACCACGCTCGAAGCCGAGCGCGCGCTGCTCGACGTGGCGCGCACCGCGCTCGGGCGGGGGGACGGCGAGCACGCGCTGCGCGCGACGGAGGAGCACGCGCGCGCGTTCCCGCACGGTGTCCTCTCGGAGGAGCGCGAGGCCATGAGCATCCAGGCGCTCCGCCTCCTCCACCGCGACTACGAGGCCTCGGCGCGCCTCGACAGGTTCCGCGCGCGCTTCCCCACGAGCCTCCTCCGGCCCGCGCTCGAGGCCTCCCCGAGCGTGGCAGGCGACGGAGGCTCGCCGTGATCCACGCGCGCTGCCTGCTGCTCGCCGCCGGCCTGACGCTCGGCTGCCAGTTCGACCCCATCGACCTCGGCTCGAACCATCGGGACGCGGGCACGCTCCCCGACGCGGGCCCCGTCACCACCTCCGACTGCCCCACGGTGAGCGAGGCGGAGCTCACGGCGCTCGCGGGCACGCCCTGCGACTCGACGTGCGCGACGACGGGAGGCACGCCGCGCATCGTGACGAGCTCGGCCGAGCTGCTCGCGGTGACCGACGGGCGGTGGCAGACGTGCGGGGGCGCCGTGCCGTGGGCGGCGGACGTGATCGGCATCGAGTTCCAGGCCGGGTGCACGCTCTTCCTGCTGCACGACGTGCCGGACGCCGGCGTCGCGCGCGGCGTGGAGCCGGACGATCAGGGGACGTTCAACGTCATCACGACCACCTCGGGCGAGACGACCACGCGCTCCCTCCAGCTCTTCTTTCCCACGTGGAGCTGGCACGTGGGGGTGACGACCAGCGACTGCCCGCACCGCATGCGCTGGTCGGCCGCGGGCGGGGGCGAGGTCGACTTCGTGGGCATCCCCAGCACCTCGCCGCCGATCCAGTAGGCCGAAACGACGAAGGCCGGCGCGCGTCGCGCCGACGATGACCCGTTCGATTTGCACGCGGCGCCGGGCGCCGCGGTGGAGGACCATTCCATGCGAAGCACGACGATTGCCTTGCTGTTGTCCGCGCTGATCCCCGCGTGCGGCGGCACCGTGGCCACACGGAGCGCGGACCCGCCTCCCGATTCGACCGGCGGCGCGAACGCCCCCGGCATCAGGCCCGAGCCCTGGCTCTCGATCGGCGCGGGGGGCGGCGCGACCGGCGGAGGCGCCGCGACCAGCGCGACGGCCACGACGAGCACCGGGACCGGAAGCAGCTCCGCGTGGTCGGGGACGCCTCCCTGCGTCTTCGGCATCACCGGCGCCGTCGACGCGTGGGTGGACAACTCCAGCGTGGAGGGATGGGTATGGCTGAACGGCGGCGGCGCCGTGCTGGATTGCATGGGCAGCGTGGGCGGCGTGACCCACGAGCCTCTCGGTGCCCCTCGGCGCGCTGCACGGCCCCGGGCAGTACGTCGGGTCCGGAACGTACGAGCGGATGACCTTCACGACCGGGAGCCAGGGCGCCATGGTGGACACCGAGGAGCAGTTCTCGTCGGCGCCGAACGAGACGACGTGCGTGCTCGACGTGACGACCGCGCCCGACGGCGTCCAGGTCGACGCCGTTGTGGCGGGCTCGTTCTACTGCAGCACCCTCGTGGGCGACGCGGACGCGACGAGCGTCGTGACGATCTACGACGGGAGCTTCTCGGCGAACCTCGAGCCTGTACCCCAGTGAAGGCTACTCGTAGGAGGGCTCGCCCGCGCGGTCCAGCGCGCGGTCGACGTACCAACCGAGGATCTCGGTCGACGCGAGGGTCAGGAGCGCGTTCGACGTCATCCCCACGAGCGGCGTGGTGCGGAGGAGCGTCTCGGAGACGAAGCGCACCGCGACGCCGCCCCAGATGATGAGGCTCGCCCTCCCCCACGGGACCTTCAAGGGGCTCTGGCCCCGCGAGAGGGCGATCGCGCCCGCGAGCGTATACTGCATGGGGACGACGAGGATCTCGTCCAGCGCGGGGATCGGCTCCGTGACGAATGAGACGACGGTGGTCGTGGCCGCGAACGTGTGCGTCAGGATGCGTGACAGTCTCACCCTCACAACGTAGGGCTCGCGAGCTGGACCGGGAGCGCCGGGCCGGCGTACGCGAGCGGAGGCGCCGCGCGGAGAAACGTGGATTTGCGGGCGAGCGTGGAAGGGCGCGCCCTCACCCGCCGAGGAAAGGCGCCAGGAACGCGTCGGCCTCCGCCACGATCCGGTCGAGCGACGCCGCGAGCTCGTGCCCGTCGTCGACCTCGACCAGGCGCACGTGCCGCTTGCCCTCCGCCCACGCGCGGGAGAGCCCCACGTCGACCACCGCGTCGGCGCGACCGTGCACGATGAGCACGGGCACCCGCACGTCCGGCCAGCCGCCCCCCGCAGCGTCGACCGCCTCCGCGTCGCGCGCGAAGCCGAAATCCACCCGCCCCATCCGCTTCTCCACGTAGTCCTTGGTCGCGAGCCAGCCGCTCTCCTCCCACGCCCGCCACCCTGCCTCCCCGAGCCGCAGCCGCCAGCGCTCGATCAGGCGGAAGGCGGGGGCGAGCAGCACCAGCGCGCACACACGGGCGTCCTCCTCGGCGACGCGCGAGGCGGTCAGCCCGCCGAGGCTGGATCCGAAGAGCACGGCGCGCTCTCGCGGTCCGCCGAGCGCGGCCCGCGTGGCCTCTACCATCGCCGAGAGGCGGAGGTGCTCGAACGAGGGCAGCCGCAGGTTCAGCCGCTCCACGTCGACGCCGCGCGCGGCGTAGTGGGAGGAGACGGCCCTGCCCTTGAACGAGGCAGGGCCGGAGGCGAACCCGTGGAGATAGAGGAAGCGCGGGCCGGGCATGCCCGTCGCCTGCCGCCGGGAGCGGCGGGGGGCAAGCGGCGCGAGCGGCGCTCTGCGATCAGGTCGGTGGCAGCAGCGCCTCGTCGGGCACGCGGGGTGTCTCCAGGTGGGTCACCGGCGTCCAGGAGGGGGGATCGCTCGCCGGGAACGACTCGTCGGAGGCCTCGTCCACGGCCTCGGGCTGTTCGTGGGGCTCGAGCGAGCCGCCGCGCGGGCAGGGGCCCTCTTGCAGGGGAGGGGCGGAGAGATTTGTCCTTCGCATGGTCGCGCGCGGATGCATCGCGCGCGCCGGACCGACACCGAGGATCAGGCCGTCGGCTTGGGCGGCGCGGTGCACGGGATGAAGGTGCCCCCCTGCACCCGATTCCGCGCCCTTCTTCGGCAAGGTCCCCGGCCACACCGTCACCTTCGCCTCTCCCACGATCTGCCCGCGGGACTCGACCCACTCGTTGCGCTCCGCCACCCAGGCGAGCACGGCCTCGCGTGCCTCGTCGGTGATGGCGCGGCCGTCCGACGGATCCGTGAGCGCGAGGCCCTTGTCGTAGAGGTAGCGCACCTCCATCGCCCGGTTCGGGTCGGCGTTCTTCATCGCCTCGCGGTGCGCCTCGTGCGCCTGGAGCGCGTCCCGCTCGCGCTGCTCTTGCGCCGCCTCGGCGGCCTTGGCGGCGGCCTCGGCCACCTTCTGCTCGGCGGCGCGCTCGTCCTCGTCGAGCGGGCGCTTCGCCCCCTTGAGCCGCGCGTTCTGCTCCGGTGTCAGGCCCTCGAAGACCACGCCGAGCACGTCGACGAAGCGCGGACGGGCGCGCAAATAGGCGAGCGTCGCCGCCTCGTCCTCGAACTCCTGGTACGATGTCACCCCGTCGCGGAGGTTCTGGAGCTTGAGCATGATCTTTTGCATGCGCCGGATCATCGCCGCTCGGCCGTGCCCCCGCCAGCGACAATACGCCACCCTTCCATGATCCTGCGCGACCTCCTCGCCGTCCTCGACGCCATCGCGCCGCTCCGCTTCGCCGAGCCGTGGGACAACACCGGCCTCCTCACGGGAGACCCCGCGGGCGACATCCCGCGCGCGCTGCTCGCCATCGACCTCACCCCCGCCGTCGCCGACGAGGCCGTCCGCGAGGGCGCCGCCCTCGTCCTCGCCTACCACCCCCTCATCTTCGACCCCATCAAGCGCGTCCCCCACGACAGCGTCCTCGCCCGCTGCATCCGCGCCGGCGTCGCCGTCTACTGCCCGCACACCGCCCTCGACGTCGCGCCCGGCGGCACCAACGACCTGCTCGCCGATGCCCTGGGCATGTCCGAGCGCGCGCCGCTCAAGATCACGCACCCCGCGGAGGGGCAGGGCATCGGGCGGGTCGGCACGCTGGCCGCGCCCGCGCCGCGGCGCGACGTGATCGATCGCGTCAAGCGGGCGCTCTCGCTCGGCGCCCTGCTCGTCGCAGGGCCGCTGGACGGCGTCGTGACGCGGGCCGCGGTGTGCGCGGGCGCGGGACGCGGGCTCCTGGCCGAGGCGCTGGCGGCGAAGGTCGACCTCTACCTGACGGGAGAGCTCCCCCACCACGACGCGCTCCGGGCCGCGGCCGCCGGGGTGACGGTCGTCTCGACGCTGCACTCGAACAGCGAGCGGGCCACGCTCGATCGGCTCGCGGCGAGGCTCGCCGTGGACGCGCCCGGGGTCCGGGTGAAGGTGAGCGACGAGGATCGGGATCCCTACGTCGTGGTGTGAAACGATCCGCTGGGGAGCTGGCCTCTAAGGCGCCGGGGGCATCCCGTCGTCCGGCAGATCCGGCGGCACGTCCCCGTCCACGTCCGTCATCGCCTTCGCCGCCCGCTGCGGCGCGGGCTGCCCGCGCACCACCGTCTCGCGCAGCCCCTCGTCCAGCTCCTCGTCCGTGATCCGGTCGCGCTCGCGCGCGTACTTCATCAGCTTGCGCAGGTAGCTCATCCACCCCGCCGAGACCGCGCCGCCCGCGCCGAAGTGCTGGACCTTGGGGTTCGGCATCACGGACGCGATGTAGAGCGCCTGGCCGAGCGAGAGGTCGCGCGCGCTGCCGCTGAAGTAGTAGCGGGCCGCGGGGCCGATGCCGTAGAGCCCGGGGCCGAGCTCGATCACGTTGAGGTAGAGCTCGAGGATTCTGCTCCTTGGTCAGCTCCTGCTCCAGGTACATGGTGAGCACCGCCTCCTGCAGCTTGCGCGAGAGGGTCTTGCCCCGGTCGAGGTAGAGGTTCTTCGCGAGCTGCATGCTGATGGTGCTCGCGCCGCGCACGAACTTCCGCTGCCGGAGGTTCTCGCGGATGCTGTTCCGGATCGCCTCGTGGTCGAAGCCGTGGTGGCGGTGGAAGGCGCCGTCCTCCGTCGTCATCACGGCGGCCTCCATGAACTTGGAGATCCCGTTGAGCGGCACCCAGTCGGGCGTGCCCGGGCCCGATTCGAGCGAGAAGGGCTTGCCCTCGGCGTCGTACGCCGTGCGCTGGAAGTGCGTCCTCCAGCGATTGACCGAGATGCTCGACGGCGCCTCGACGACGCGGCAGGTGTTGGACGCCTCCCAGTCGAGGACGAAGGCGCGGTCGATGTGCGCGGTGTCCACGTCGGCGTGGCCGCGCAGGGCGTACGAGCCGGCGAGGCGCATGCCCTGGAGCTTGGGGACGAGGCCCTTGGGCGTGGAGTCGAGCATCGCCTGACAGGCCGTGAGCGGCATGTCGAACGTGCCGCGCACGTGGCGCGCGTCGCCGGATTGCTCGTAGTCGCCGTGCCCCATCACACGGATGGCGCCGAGGTCGACCTCGCCCTCGGCGACGCGGGCGCGGCGCCCGTCGAGGTCGACCTCGCCCTTCAGGCGCACCGCGACCTCGAGCCCGGCGACGGGCTCGTCCGAGAGGGCGGCGCTCTTGATCGAGAGGGCGTGCACCTGAGCCTCGCCGTCGACGCGCAGGGTCTTGCCGTCGCCGCCGAGCGCGAGGTGCGATTGCGTGGAGAGCGACGCCTTGCCCACGTCGAAGAGGCCGAAGTCTCCCTCCTTCACGCCCAGCGTGGAGAGCCAGATGGGCCCGCCGTTCACGTCGGCCGCGACCTCCCCTTCGCCCGAGAGCGGGACGGCGAGGCGGAAGGTGAGGGCCTCCTGGCGCGCGCCCGAGAGCGCGGCGCCGCCGAGCTCGGGGGCGAGGTCGATGACGAGGCTCCCCGCCTCCCGCGAGACGCGGAGCACGCCGGGCCCGAGGTTGAGCACCTCGCTGCCCTTGCGCAGGACGGCGTGCAGGCCTTCGAGCCGCACCTTCGCCGTCGGCTCGAGGACGCGGTCGACCATGTGCGCGGCGTCGAGGAGCGCCGCACGGTAGAGCGCGCCGCGCGCGGGGACGTCGGGCTCCGCGGGCGCGGGCGCCGAGACGGCCACACCCTCGACCTTGCCCGGCGGCGGGGGAGGCGGAGGCGGGGCGCTGCCTTCGTGGCCCGCGGAGGCGCGCTTGCCGCGGCGGCGACGCGAGACCGCGGGCGTGGGCGCGTGGGGGGGCGCGGCGGAGGGGGGCTGCGCGGCGACGAGGTTGAGGGTGGGGCTGTCGGCAGGCGGCGACGAAGGCTTGGCGACCGGGAGGAGGATCTGGGCGTCGACGCCGGCCGCGGTGAGGGCGGCCACGCCGTAGCCGCCCTCCTCGCGCCGGGCCACCGCGATTTGACCGTTCTTCACGGCGAGCGACGTACGCCCGAGGGAGATGGTCGCCTGCGCGGCGGAGACGACGATGCGCCCGTCCGCGCGCGTGATGCCGAGGTCCTCGGCGACGACGGCCTCGCTCGGATCGTCGGCCGAGCTCGCCCACGAGACGTGGAGCCCCGCGAGCTCCACGCCGCCGCCCTGGCCGCCCGCTCCCCCGTGCGAGGCCGGGTGGTGCGCGCGCCATGCCTCGACCTGGTGGAGCACCTCGTCGCGCGTGCCGACGACGGAGACGGTCCCGCCGTGGAGCGCGACGTGCCGCTCTCCGCCCTGATAGTCGACGTCGATCTCGTCGAAGCGGATCCTGGCGCTCGGCACGTCCTCCAGCGCCACGTCGACGCGCCGCAGGATCGCGCCGTGGAGCGTGGGCGTCACCCTGCCGACGGTGAGGGCCGCGCCGTAGCGGCTCGCGGCCTGTGCGGCCTCGTACCGTACGGCCGGCGCGAAGCCGGCGGCGAGGCCCACCCCGACGAGGGCGCCGGAGGCGAGGGCAAATTTCATGCGGCGCGAGATCACCTGGGGTCCAGGGTATCAACGCCCGGCTGTGTGCCAAGTAATCCGCAGCCCTCATCCCCGAGCCCGAGCCCGAGCCCGACATCTGGAGATCGGGCGCGGGCTCGGGCGCGGGCGCGGGCTCGGAAACACGGGGATGCGCCTGAGGGGCGTGTAATGTGGTCGCGCCATGCCCGCCCGCCGCACCGCGGTCGCCCCGCGCGCCGTCCTCGCCGCCGCCCTCCTCGCCGCCCTCGCGCCCGGGTGCAGCGGCGCGCCGACCGCGCCGGCCGCGCCGGTGTCGAGCCTCTGCGCGCCGGGCGCGCTCGACGCGTGCGAGCGTCGGATCGGCGCGACGCCCGCGGGCCCGGACGCCCGCGCGCTCGTCGCCGCCTACGCCGAGGCGCGCGCCGCGCGCGATGCCGCCGACCCGTGGGCGAAGCTCTTCCACGACCTCGACAAGGCGGATCGCGGCCGCCACCCGAAGGCCGTGATCGTCGTGGCGATGAGCGACATGAACGCGCGGGTCACCGTCGACGGCACCCTCCAGCTCGCGACCGCGGGATCCACGCGCGACGTGAACCTCGTCGTCGCGATGCCCCTCCCGGGCCCCGGCGCGATCGGCCCCACCGACCTGCTCCTCGCGATGGCCGGCGCGTGCGGCTACGATCACGTCGTCTTCGTCGACGACCGGGGCGCGACGCAGCTCTTCCCGGGCGACCCGCTCGCGCCCTTCGTCGGCGGCCTCCGCCCGAGCCTGCGTGTCGGTGCGCCCGCCCACCTCGTCGCCGACCTCGGGGTCGAGGAGGCGCTCCGCGCCGCGTTCACGGCGGCAGGCGCGTTCCAGTACGTGGACGCGGCGCGTGCGACGGAGAAGCTCTCGACGCTGCTCGACGCGGGCGCCACCTCGCCCGAGATGGCGCTCCGCGGCCGCTACGCCCTCCAGCTCCTCGGCCAGGCCGGCCTCGTGCTGGACGCGCCGGAGGCGACACCCGCAGGCGACGCGCTGGCCTTGCCCGCCGAGGCCGGAGCCGCCCCCGCGCCCGGCGCCGCGTCGACGCCGTACGCGGCCTACCTGCGCGTGGTCACGGCGAAGGACCCGCGCAAGGAGTGGGAGGCGCGGAGCCGCGAGGTGCTGCCGGGCGTCCCCGAGGCGCGGCGGGAGGACTTCGCCGCCCTCTTCGCGCGCCCGCGGGACTGCGACGCCCGGCGCGCCCCGCCGATGGAGAGCGCGCGCGATTCGATCTTCGCGAGCCGGCTCTCGGGCGCGCTCCCCCGCGACCTCGCCGCGCCCCCCGCGGCCGGGCAGCTCTCGCTGGAGGAGTGGCTCGCGCGCTACCAGGCGATGGTGGGCTTCGTCGAGGCGACCCACACGGGCTGGTACAACGTGCAGTCGCTCCTCTACCAGCGCGGCGAGGCGCGCGGCCTCTCGGCGAGCGGATCGCCCCTCTACAAGCGCGTGACCGAGCTCGGCCTCGCGCACCTCGCGGCGATGAAGGCGCTCCTCGACGCGTACCCGGCGCGGTATCGCGTCGCCGCGCAGATCGGCCTGGCGACGAGCCCCGGCCTCTACGCCGACGACAAGCTCCGCGAGGCGCTGATCCGCATCGTGGAGGGCACGGTGCAAGCGCGGATCGCGGCGGCGAAGGACGCGGAGGGGCTGCTCGGCGCGCTCTTCACGGGCGCGATCGCCGGGGTCTCGTACCCGCCTGCGCTCCAGGAGCCGCACTCCGTCGCGCTCGCGGGGGCCGCGACGGCGCGGCTCAAGGGCGACTTCCTGGAGAAGACGGGCTGGGGCGTGGCCCTCCTCTACGCGCTCGACGCGGTCTACCGGCTGGCCACCGGCGAGGCCCCGAACATGGCCTTCTCGTCGTCGCAGATCGCGCGCGCCCTCGCCGCTCCCACCGTGGAGCACCCGGCGCTCGCCTCCCTCGCCACCGCCGCCGCGCGCTACGCCGCGCTCGCCGTGGACCACAAGCTCGATCCCACCCTCGCGCCCGGCCGCTTCCCGGAGGAGCGGCGCGCGGCCTGGGACGGGCTGCGCGCCGCGCTCGCCGGACTGGGCGCGCCGGGCGAGGCGCCGGCCGGCGTGCTCGACGACGTGACCACGCTCACCGACGGCCTCGTCGCCACCCTCTCCTCCGCCCTCGCGTCGAGCGCCCACAGGCCCCCGCCCAAGCCGGGCGCCTGCACCGCCAAGGCGCCGGCGCTGCCGCTCGACCCGACGACCCGGCGCACCCTCGCCAAGCTGGGCGACGTGCGCCGCCGCATCCTGCTCGGCCCGCACTACCGGAAAGGCGACGGGCTCTGGGTCCGGCGCGTCCGCCTGCTCGTCACCGTGCTCTCGGACGCGATGGACCTCGCGAGCGGAAGCGACGCAGGCAAGCGCGCGGCTTTCACGGTGCCGGCCGCGGACGCCGAGAAGGCGATCGAGGACGCGCTGCGCGAGCTGGATCAGAAGGCCGTCACGGAGGCCCTCGTCGGGGGCTACGGGCTCTTCCGTGAGGCAGCCGCGCAGGGCGGGCCCGAGCAGATCCTCAGGAAGGGCGGGAAGGATCTCCGCCGCGTCGCCGACGGGCTCTCCGCGCTCTTCAAGAGCGACGCGCTGGGCGGCAAGGGGCCGACGATGGGCGTCGCCCTCCTCGACGCGATCGCGTCGATGCGCTTCGACGCTTCGTCGGGCGACGATCTGCTCGCGACGCTGGCCTCGTACGCCGGCGCGCTCTACGACAAGAAGCAGGACGACCAGGCCGACCTCTGCCTCCTCGCCTGCACCGTGCTCTCGTCGCTCCTGCACGTGGATCCGCCGGCGGCGGCGGTCGCGCTCGCCTCACGGGCCACTAGCCGGGTTGCGTGGCTCATGCGCTTCTCGCAGGAGACGCACAAGCGCCTGCCCGACCCTTCGGCCTACGCCGAGGGCATGCGCAAGGCGACCGACGACGCATGCCAGGCGCCCGACGCCGAGGCGACGATCGCCGTCATGCAGGCCATCCACGACTTCGCCACGGGCAAGCGGCAGGAGGCGCGCGCGGCGCTCGACCGGGTGCTCTCCGACGCCGACGCGAAGGGGCTCGGCGTGCCGAGGATGGTGTACCGCTACGAGGAGAAGACCGCGACGAAGGTCTTCACGCTCACGATCGATCTCTCGTACGGCGGCGGCCTGCTCCAGAACGGCAACACGTTCCAGCTCGGGCTCGGGGTCCGGAGCGGGGGCGAGCCGGACAGCGCGCTCACCGCGACGCTCTCCCCGCTCGACACGACGAAGAGCGGCGAGGACACGGCCCACTACTACGTCTACACCGCCGCGCTCGCGACGGTGTACCACCTGATCGAGGGCGACACAGACCGCGCCGTCGCCGCCGGCCGGCGCGCGATCGCGGCGCTCACCGGCGGGGTGAAGCTCGGCACGCGCGCGATCCGCAGCGACAGGCCCGCGGGGTGGGGGGACGAGGCCCGGCCCGTCCTGGTGCTCGCGGCCCAGCTCGCGGCGGAGGCGGGGATGCCGCTCTTCGCCGGCGACCTCTGGACGGTGGTGCGGCAGGGGCTCGACGACAAGCTGGACGACAAGGACATCGCGGCCCTGCTGGATCGCGTCCCGCTCGGCGTCGCGGGCGTCCCTGAGCTCACCGCGGCCGCGAAGCGCGCGAAGCACGCGCTCGTGGTGCTGGCCGATCCCCTGCCCTGCACGACCGCCAAGGTGGAGCGCGGCGGGTTCGAGGCGGCGTCCTGCGCGGACTACCCGCTCGCGCTCTCGCTGCGCGTCGCCGACGTGCTCGAGAAGCTCCCGCGCATGCGCCACGGCGCCGAGCCGGGCGCGCACTGCGGGCCCCTGCGGGCGCTCGACACGTTCCTCGCCGGCGCCGACAGGGGCGCGTACGACCCCGACGCCTTCACCCGCGCGGAGGAGGCGCTGCGCGCCGACGGCAAGATCTACGAGAGCGCGGTGCTGCTCGCGCGCCTCAAGCACCCGGGCCAGTGCGACCCCACCATCGTGGGCGCGGCGCGCACCCTGGGCCGATCGCCCCTGCTCGGCCCCTCCCTCCGCGCGGACCTGCTCGGCGTCGCAGTCAACTGCACGGCGATGACCGGCGGCCCCGACGTGGCGGCCGACGTGGTCGCCGTCGACGCGGAGACGCGCAAGCTCCCCGACCCGACGCGCAACCTGCGCACGGTCCTCTCCATCGCCGACCTCGCCTCGCGCACCGACCGCTGGGGGCTGCTCGCCAAGATCGTCGCCGAGCCGGACTTCCTGGGCCGCTGGATGAACGTACACCCCAACGCGGCGACGGCCGCGCTCCTGCTCGACCACGCCGTCGCGGCCATCCAGGGGCAGCCCGTGGCGCTCGACCGCACGCGCGCGAGCTACGAGCTGCTCTGCGTCACGTTCAAGTCGCCGGAGCGGGCGGATCTCTGCGGGACAATCGAGGCGCTGCGCGCGCCCCTGCGGGGGCCGATGGAGGAGCGGCAGCGCATCGCGCGCGACGCGGTGAAGAAGCTGGTGGCCGGGGTCTCGGCGCCGGCGGCCGGGGGTGGGCAGGGGAAGAGACCTTAGAGTTCTCCGCGCGAAGAAGCAGAAAGTAAACCGCCAAGACGCCAAGACGCGGAGGCACAAAGACGAAGAGAGACAGCGCCATCACTCGATTTTTTCTAATTTTGCGTTCCTGCGCCTTGGCGTCTTGGCGTCTTGGCGGTTTGATTCCGGATCTCAGAGGCCGATGACGACGGGGGCGAGGGTGTCTGCTTACGCTCGAAAGAGGTGCGCCTACGAACGAAGGCAGACTGCCTACGCTCGAAAGAGGTGCGCCTACGAGTCAAGGCAGACTGCCTACGCTCGAAGGAAGTGCGCCTACGAACGAAGGCAGACTGCCTACGCTCGAAGGATGTCCGCCTACGAACGAAGGCAGACTGCCTACGCTCGAAGGATGTGCGCCTACGAGTGAAGGCAGACTGCTTACGCTCGAAAGAGGTACGCCTACGAGCGAAGGCAGACTGCTTACGCTCGAAGGATGTCCGCCTACGAGCGAAGGCAGACTGCGCACGCTCGAAGGAGGTGCGCCTACGAGCGAAGGCAGACTGCTCACGCTCGAAGGATGTCCGCCTACGAGCGAAGGCAGACTGCCTACGCACGAAGGCAGTCTGCTCCTCCTCGGCAGCGATGCTCCTGGCACGAGACGTGCTTCTTACGCGCGATGCGGGGGCTCGCGGATTGAGGGCAGGTTCTTGCGGGGCCCGGGGAGGGGCTCGCGGATGCGAGGAATGTGCCCGGGGAAACGCGTTTGCCGAACGACTACGAAAGACCGCACCTACATCGGCCCGGCATCCTGCGCCCGCGGCAACGGGTCGAGCTTGGGCACGGACGCCCCCAGCTCGCCGGGGATCTCGATGAACGCGTGGCCCGTGGCCTGGTGGCAGCCGTTGCACACGGCCGAGGCGCGGTTGAAGGCCGCCGCGAACGCGGCGCGATCGTGCGCCGCGGCGGCTCTATCGAGCTCCGGGAGGTTGGTCTCCGCGAACGCCTGCGCCACGCCGGCCAGGTTGACGTTCGAGCCGACCTTGGGAGGCGCGGCGTGGGGTAGGTCGTCGTCGAAGATCTCGTCAATCTCGCCGAGCTGGTAGCGCACCAGCTCGAAGCGCCCCGCCGCCGCGGCGCGGCCCACGAGCTCGAACCGGCGCCCCAGCTCCGACATCGCGTCGCCGTACCGCTGCGCGGGCGCGGCGGGCCCTGCGTCAACGACGTCGCCCTTGCTCGGCGCCGGGCGGCAGCCAATCAACGCGCTGAACGACAGGACGAAGAGGGCGTACGGGTGACGGATCACGCGTCGGTCCTCCGCTTCGCGTCGAGGGACCAGGGCCCGGCACCGGCGATGACGAGGAAGAGGGCGCCGAGCAGCATGGCGAGATCCGTGCGCGCCTCGTGGGCCGTGGCCCAGAAGCCGCGGTGGATCAGGATCGGGACCTTCGTCGTCGCGATGGCCACGAGCATGTCGATCACGAGCAGCGCGGCCGCGACCCGCGTCGCGAGCCCCGCGAGGACGAGCAGCCCGCAGGCGATCTCGATCGCGCCGACGAACGGCGCGAGGACCCCCGGCGCCGGGAGGCCGATCTTGACGAACCGGCCCACGCCGAGCTCGGCCGAGAAGAGGAACTTCTGGATCCCCTCCGACAGGAAGACGGATCCGACCGCGAGGCGAATCAGGACTGTCGCTGCCGGTGCGTGCGTCTCCGTGACGCGGCGGAGGAGGCTTCGTTCCGAGGATGTGCTCATCGCGATCCCGACGCCGAGCCGGCGCTGCGCCGACACGCTTCCGTTTGAATCGAATCCGGATATCGGATGCCGATACATGCTCCAGCGGGCCCCGTCAAGCCGGCCTCGGTCGAGCACCTCGGTGTCGTGACGACGCGCCGCACCGATCGCGCCCGGGGCGCCCACCCGCTTGCGATGGTGCAGCGGCGCCCTTATCCGATCCACGTATCGGCCTTCGATACATCCACCGAGGAACGGAGGCACCACCGTGGGCTCTCTGCACGAGCGTCGTCGGATCTTCCTCATCGCCGCGGGCGCCGCCGGCGCAGGCGCCCTCTTGACCGCCGGCGCCTGCGCGATGGCAAACGCCGTCAAGGCGCCGGCTCGGAGGAAGGGCGAGGAGGAGGTGTCTCCCGTCGAGGACCTGATGCGCGAGCACGGCGTCCTCCGCCGCGTGCTCCTCGTGTACGAGGAGATCATCCGCCGCGTCGAGCAGCACGAGCCCTTCCCGCCCGACGCCCTCTCCTCCGCCGCGGGCATCATCCGGAGCTTCATCGAGGACTACCACGAGGAGCTCGAGGAGCACTTCGTCTTCCCGCGCTTCGAGGAGGCGCACGAGCACGTGGAGCTCGTGAAGGTGCTGTGGGCTCAGCACGACGCGGGCCGGCCCGTCACCGCCGCGATCCAGGCGCTAGCGACGCCGACCGCGGCGCGGAGCAACGCCGATCGAACGAAGCTCCTGGCCTCGCTCCACGCGTTCATCCGCATGTACCGGCCGCACGCGGCGCGCGAGGACACGGTGCTGTTCCCGGACTTCCGCGCGCTCGTGGGCGAGGCCGAGTACGCGAAGCTGGGCGATGTCTTCGAGGCCAAAGAGCACGCGCTCTTCGGCCCGAAGGGGTTCGAGGGCGTCGTCGCAGAGGTCGCGCAGATCGAGAAGGCGCTCGGGATCCACGACCTCGCCCAGTTCACGCCGCGGTGACGTTCGCCGCCCGCCCCCGGCGGGCGGCACAGGCTGCGCGCCCGTCAGAAGATGAAGAACCCGCTGAACTGCACGCGGTGGTTCACGCCCTGGGAGCCGTCGGCGTACGTGTCGGCGAAGTGCGCGTACTCGAGGCCGAGGCGCACGCCGGGGTAAGGGTCGCCGACGATGTTGGCGTCGTACCAGTCCTCGTGGTCGCGCACCTTGCCCAGCGCCTTGGCGACGTCGGCGGGCATGGCGGTCGCCGGCGTCCCCGGGAAGTCCTTCGCGTTCGCCGACATGGTGCGCGCATAGTTGCCCGAGACCCAGAGCCGGCCGCCGAGCTTCGGGAAGTAGTACTGCACGCCGACGTTGAAGGTCGTCCACTGGATGAGGCTGAGGGTCTTGCCCGTGGAGTCGTACGCGGCGAGGCCCGGATCGATGTCGGGCGTGTAGGTCGGCGGGGGCATCGTGTTCATCGGGTTGGGCAGCGGGGGGGCGATGGGCACGCCACCCGTGAGGCCGGTGTACAGGTCGGAGGTGCCCGAGCCGTAGACGAAGCTCCCCGTTGAGCGAGAGCGAGTTCCCCTTCTTGTCCCGCGTGGCGGGGACCACCGGGATGAAGGCGTCGACGGCGACGCCGCCGCCCACCTTCTCGTTCGACGCCGCGGGCTTCGCCGACCACTCGTCGACCACGAACTTGCGGACGTCTCCGGAGACCGCAATCGAGAGCGGCGCGATCTGCGTGCCGGTGGAGCCGGTCGTCTGCACGCCCGACCACTTGGGGAACGAGAGCTGGAAGCCCGCCGTGCCCTCGGGCGCGCCCGAGTCCCGCTGCGGGGGGCGCATCGCGGCGACCGCCAGCTCGAAGCCGACCACGTCGGACTTGAACGCCCTGGAGATGCGGAGCTGCGTCGTGCGGCTGTAGAGCTCGCCGGGGACGCCCTGGATCTCCACCGTGCCCATCTGGTAGCTCGGGCCCCAGCCGAAGAGGTGCCAGTACTGGCCGAAGAGGATGTCGACGATCGGGGTCTGGAGCTTGAGGTACGCGTGCCGGAGCCGGAACGTGGGGCTCGTGAACTGCGCCGACTCGGTGCCGAAGTAGGGCTGGCCCGATCCGACGGGGAGGGTCGCGCCGAGGAAGTCCATCTCGATCACGCCGCTCGCCCGCAGCCAGCTCGTCTCGGGCGCCTTGATCCGCACACCGAAGCGGGAGTTGCGCACCCCGAAGGTGACGCGCGAGCGGCTCCCCCCGTACGAGCTCGGGCCCTGGACCTGCGCATTGCCGGCGACGTCGTTGAAGCTCTGGGTGCTGTCCCAGATGGTGTCGGCCTCGACGAACCCGTAGAGCGTCGTCGCGAACTTGCCGACGACGACCGTCGTGTCGTCGCCGGTGCGGGCGCCGGAGGTGTCGACGAGGTCACGCATGGCGCTCTCGTACTCGGCCTCGGAGAGGACCCCTCGCTCACGGAGGCTCTGGAGCGCGGAGACCTCCACGGTGATCCACGGCCTGGCCGCCGGTGGAGGCGGCGGGGCCGGCGGAGGCGGCGGGGGCGCCGGAGGAGGAGGTGTCTGGGCGAGCGCGGGCGCCGAGAGGAGCAGCGCGATCAGGGAGGTGAGGAGCAGCGTGCGAGGAAGCATGAGGTTCGTGGAGGTGCTTGGTAGATCAAGTCACGGGCCCATGACACCGTTACACGACGCGGCAACCATCCCGACGAAAGGCCGACACGCCGAAGTCACAGGAGCGCAGTGAGGAAGCCACTGAAGCGGATTCGTTTGCGTCGCACCACATCCGCACGCCTGACGCGCGTTCGTCATATTGGAGCGTGGGCGATGGACGGTCAGCCGCGCACGGACGCCGCCCACACGGCGATGCGGGCGCGCGTGGCTGCGTCGAGATCGAGCAGGTCCGCGACGAGCGCGTCGATCCGCGCCTGCTCGTCGGCCGACACGCCGGCGTTGCGCGCGCCGAGGTCCCGCCCGAGCGCCTCGAGCGCGGCGAAGGCCGGCGAGGCGCGCGGCGGCGCAGGGAGGGCGCGGAGGTGCGCGATCTTCATCTGCGGCATCCCCTGCCGGGCGTCGCGATGGCGCATGTAGTGGTAATAGCGGACGGGGGCCGAGTTCAGGTACGCGAGCAGGAGGTGCTCGCCGTGCTCGTCGTCGGAGAAGCCGGCGAGGATCGAGTTGCGGAACGCGCCGCCGTCCGAGAGCGCGGCCATCGGGAAGCGGGCCGTCTGGCGGATGAGGAGCTTGACCTCACGGAACGAGGCCGCGGAGCGGAAGCGGCCGCCGAAGACGCGTGGGTCGCACCAGCGCTGCGGCGGGCGGCGCAGGAAGGGCTCGATGTCGCCGCCGACGCGGACGCCGGTCGTGAACGCGCCGGAGGGGCCGGGGAGCTCGTGGAGATGGGCGGTGTCGTCTCCCATGCTCTGGAAGCCGCGCTCGCCGAAGAGGTGCGGCGGAATGCGGGGCATGGCGCCGAGGCGTGAGAGGAGCGCGGCCGTCGCGTCGTCGAGGTCGTCGCGCCGGAGGGGCCACGGGCCGGCCTCCACGACGACGACGGGCGCGGGCCGGCGGGTCGAGAGGAGGGCCATGGAGGGCTGGAACACGCCGTCGAAGGCGCGATCGCCGAAGTCGGGCAGGTCGTCGTCGCAGCGGGCGAGCGCGTCGTGCGCGCGGCGGGAGGGCTCGTAGCCGCCGAGGTCGGACATGGAGGTGGGGAGCACGAGCCCGAGCCGGCCGCCGGGCCGGAGGAGCGTGGCCGCGCGGTGGACGAAGAGGCCCTGCAGGTTCTTGTATCCGGCGAAGGCTGGGCTCTGCGCGGTGTAAAGGTCGCGCAGGTGCGCGTCGAGCGGCTGCGCGGCGCGCCCTGCGTACGAGACCCACGGCGGGTTGCCGACGATGGCGTCGAAGCCCCAGCGCCCTTGCGCGAAGATCTCCGGGAAGCTCGATCTCCCAGTGGAAGGGCGCGTACCTGGCGCGCACGGACGCGGCGAGCGCGTCCTCCTCCGGCGATGCGCGGCCTTCGAGCACGCGCGCGGAGGCTTCGGCCGTGGCGGTCGACCCCACGTTGCGGGCGCGTGCCTTGAGCGAGGGCGTGGGCGCGCCCACCCCGAGGAGGGCCGCGAGCACGAGGTCGGCCGCGGTGCGCACCCTGTCCAGGGCCACGTCGCCGTGGTCGAGCGCGCCGGCGGCGACCTGCTCGCGGCCGAGGCCGACGAGGGCGTCGCCGTGGCGGAGCGCGTGGTCCACGAAGGAGAGCGGTTCGGTGCGGGCGAGGGTCACGAGCCGGAGCGAGAGGCGGGCGAGGTCGACGGCGAGCGGGTTCTTGTCGACGCCGTAGAGGCACCGGCAGGCGACGAGCCTCCGGGCGCAGAGGAGGGGATCTTCGTCCGCGTGGTGGGCCGGGGCGGCCCCGGCGCGCTCCCAGGCGTGGACGAGGTGCTCGGCGAGCTGCCGGCAGGCCTCGACCAGGAACGCGCCCGAGCCCATCGCGGGATCGCAGACGCGGAGGGCGAGGATCGCGTCCGGAGCAGGCGCCTCGCCAAGGAGGGGGCCGAGCGTGCGCTCGACGACGAGGCTCGCCATCGCCCGCGAGGTGTAGTGCGCGCCGAAGCGCCGCCGCTCCTCGCTCGGCCGCAGCGCGAGGCCGCCTCCGGGCTCGAGCCCGACCTCGAAGGCGAGGAGGTCCTCGTACACGCTCCCCACGTGCTCGACCTCGAGGTCGCGGTACGAGACGCGCTCGCCGTCCTCCAGGAGGAGCAGGTCGAGCACGCGGAGGACGGCGCCGTCCGAGATGCGGGGGACCTCACGCGGGGTGGGGCCTCGGTCGCCCGGGGCGCGGCCTTCGAGGAAGGGGTGGGCGTCGGGGTCGAAGAGCCTGCCGCGGCCCCCGCCCTCGTGAAGCAGGCGGAAGAGCGCGAGCACGCGCGCCCACGCGCCGTGATGCTCGTCGATCGCGCGCCCGTGCTGCGCGGCGGCGTCGCGGAGCTCTTCGTGCAGGCGCGTGATCTTCGCTTCGCGCACGTGCGGGAGGAGGGCGTGGCCCTCGGCGAAGAGGGCGAACACCATCCGCACGAGCGCGGAGACGAGGCCGGCGTGGACGCCTTCGGCGTGGCCTCGCAGGAGACGGCCGCCGGCGGCGCGGTCGGCGACGTCGAAGGCGCGCACGAGCTCGGTGAGGGCCGCGAGCGCCTGCGCGCGCAGGGCCTTGCGTGGGGGAGCGAGGGCGGTCACGGGCGCGCGGGGGGCTGTTCGGGCGCGCCCGGCTTGTCGAAGAGATGCCCGCCCTGGGAGGCCAGGATGACGATGCCCGCGAGGATGCCGGGGATCATCTGCGTCAGGTGGTAGACCGTGATGAAGGCGAACGCCGTCGCGAGGTCGGCGCCGAACCACGCGAGCGCGGCGGTGCCCCCGCTCTCGAGGGTGCCGATCGCGCCGGGCGAGGGCACGACCATCGCGGCGTTGAAGCCGACGAGCACCAGGAACGCCTTTCCCAGGCTGAGGTCGATGCCGAAGCCCCGCCCGACCCGCCCGAGGACGAACGCCTCCCAGAGCCACGGGAGCGGCGCCAGCGTGAAGGCGAGGAGCAGGATGCGCCGCGACAGGAAGGCCTCGATGCCCTGGCGGAACGAGGCGAAGATGCCCGCGAAGCGCGAGCCGGACGCGGGGCCGACGCCGCGGCGCGTGAGCACGACGAGCGCGATGGCCACCCCGCACACGAGCCCGGCGAAGAGCCCGAGGGCCTTGTAGGCCCAGGGCGGGAGCTGGGTAAGGAGGGCCAGGACGAGGAGTGTCGGGATCGGGCCCCAGAGGTCGAGCCAGCGATCGACGACCTCCGTACCCAGGATCGCCGCCCGACTCTTGCCCGTGCGGCGGCCGAGGTACTGGACACGAAGCAGATTGCCCCCGCGCATGGGCAGGAGCTGGTTGAACATGAAGCCGACGACCTGGGCCCGGTACGCCTCCGAATAACGTAGGCCGAGCAGCGGGCGCATCACGGCGTGCCAGCGCAGCGACTGGAGCGCGAAGAGGACGAAGTCCGGACGCGACGCTGGCGGCGACGACCCAGAGGGGGGCGTCAGCGACGTGGTGCGCGGCCGCGCGGAGATTGACGCCGAGCTTCCACACCACGGCGGCGGCGACGCCGAGCCCGAGGAAGAGGCCGGCGAGGCTGCGCACGAGGAGCCGCCATGCGTGCAGGCGTGCCCTTCGGCTCCGGCTCCGCGGCGGATTCACCACCCACGCGCGCCCCCCTCCGCCCGGGCGCGGCGCGCCCTATGCCATCGCCCGAGAGCTCCGCGACGCGGCGGAGCGTGAGCGGGGCCTGGGGCTCGGCGCGGCAGGAGTCGAAGCACTTGCCGCAGTTGGGGCCCGCGTAGTCCTTGGACGAGAACTCCGTGTAATGGCTGACCGCGGAGCAGCTCGGCGCAGGGCTGGACCATGCCGCGCGGCGAGACGTGGACCATGATCTTGCCCGCCTGGCAGCCGGGCAGGTCGCGCTTGACGTAGAACTCGGGCAACGTCTCGAAGAAGTAGTCCGAGGTCATCACGTTCCCGAGCTCGCGCTTGAGCGCGATGATGCGGCGGCACACGGCGCGGAACTCCGCCATCTTCTCCGGCGCGACGAAGTGGCCCTGGTTGCCGTTCTTCATGTCGTTGTAGCCGGAGAACGCGATGTTGATGCCCCAGGCGTGGGCGAGCCGGATGAGCGGCTCGGCGTCGTGCATGTTGTCGACCATCAGCATCGACGCGAACGTGAAGCAGCTGTACCCCTCCTTCGACCATCTTGGGGACGGTGCGCTCCAGCTTCTCGAAGAGGCCGGGGATGCCGCGCTCCTTGTCCTGCCGGGCGTCGGGGTAGTTCATCGAGATGTTGATTTGGTTGGTGCCCGCCTTGCGACAGCTCTTCGATCTTCTTCTCGCTGAGGAAGCCGCCGTGCGTGAGGAGCGTGAGATAGCGGAAGCCGGGCATGTCCTTGATGGACTGGACGATGGGAGTCAGGTCGCGGCGGATCATCGGCTCGCCGCCGGTGAAGACGACCACGAGCGGGTCGAACCGGCGGATGACGTCGGTGAAGTCGGCGAGCTCGTCCCGATCGCTGATCTTCCAGTAGTCGCAGAAGTCGCAGCGGGCGTTGCAGCGCTTGGTGACCTCGAGCGAGACGGTGAGCGGACGCCGGTTCACCTTCACGTCGAGGAACTTCCCGGCCGCGCGCACTTTGTCCATCGGGGAGATCGACAGCTTCACGACCTCACCCCGTAGCACGGCCCCCCCCGACTGCAAAGAAGCCAACGCCCCTGAGCACGGCTGCGCCAGCCGCAGCGAAGCGGAGGCGGGAAGCGCGAGCCGCAGCGAGGCGGGAAGCGCGATTCGCGACGACGGGGACCGCGTTACGCGCTCGTGCGCCGCGACCGAGTGCGGCTCGGCGCCTTGCCCCTCGTCCCGCGCGTGGTCTTGGTGCTGGAGGAGGACGATTCGAGCGCGTGTAGCGCGCTTCGCACCCGTCTTGGTGGCGGACGCACGCCCGGTCCGGGGCGAGGCTGCGCGCCTCTCGCCGGTCGTGCGCTTCGCGCCGCGCGCCCCCTTCTTGGCCGTCGTGCTCCTCTGGCCGGCGCGCTTCGTCGCCTGTGAGGCGCCGCGCTTCGCGGTGGTGCGCCGCGCGCCCGCGCCCGTCTTGGCAGCGCGGCCCCGCGCGGTACCCGCGGCGGCGCGCCCGCGCTTCGCCGCCGTCTTCTTCGCCGGCCGACGGCGTGTCGTGGCAGCGCCACGTACACGCGCCGCGCCCCTACCGCGCGTCGCGCGCCTGCCCGTCGCCTCCTGGCCCTCTTCCATCATGCTCTCCATCTCTCCCTCTTGCCTGGTGGTCCGCTTCGAAGTCTGTCCTCTCGGCATCACTCCCTCCAATGGGCGTAGCCCCTGCGCTCCGGACATGCGCGCCTCTTGCGGCGCCGCTCGCCGTCGGAGCTGCCTGGCCGCCGAGACTGCCACCGAGCGTCCAAACGACCAAGGTTCAACGACACGGGGAGAGCCGCATATGGGGCTCGGGAATGGCGCGTCGGGGTGGGACCGACAGCCATATCCCTAGGTCGCGAGAGCCCACGAAGCTCGGGATACGACGCATGCGCGCGCCTCGTGGCGGCTCGGGAGCAGAGTGGAGAGGACGAGGCTCGTCGCCGACACCGAGAGCAGGCGCGCCCTGCTCACCCGCCGGCGATCGCGAGGAAGGTGTCGATCGTCAGCCCCTCCGGCGCCCGCCCCAGCTCCCCGAGCGGAACGAGCACCCCCGAGAGGTAGCGCCAGCCCAACTCATCGTGCGCGAAGTCGGAGAGCTCGACGAAGGATCGGTCCTCCCCTCGCTCCGCGATCCTCGCGCAGAAGAGCACCTCCGCCTCCCGCCCCCGCCGCCGCTCGTCCAGGATCGAGAGCCCCTTGTACGAGCGCTGTTTCTTCGCCGCGCGCAGCGAGCGCAGCACCACGTCACGCGGCTCGCCCCTGTCCGGGTGATCCGCGTGCAAGGTCCGCCACAGGTGCTCGGCCTCCCCCAGCGCGAAGGCCGCGTACCGCGAGCGCATCAACGCCACCGGATTGGGCGCCTCGCGCTCGCCCCGGTGGTAGGGCGCGCAGCACGCCTCGTACGCGGCGCCCGAGCAGCAGGGGCACGGACGGGGCGCCCTCTCCTTGGCCGCCCTCTTCACTGGCGGAAGCTGTCGGTGGCGAGGATCAGCTCGTGCAGGTTGCCCGGCTCGAAGGCCGAGTGGCCCGCGTCCGGCACGACGCGGAGGTCGGCCTCGGGGAAGGCGCGGTGCAACGCCCACGCGCTCTCCATCGGGCAGACCACGTTGTAGCGCCCCTGGACGATCACCGCGGGGATGTGCCGGATCCTCTGCACTCCCTCGAGCAGCGCGGTGTCCTTCTCGAAGAACCCGCCGTTCACGAAGTAGTGGCACTCGATGCGCGAGAACGCGAGGGAGAAGGCGTCGCCCGCGCTCTTGGCCACGAGATTGGGGTTCTCGTACAGGCAGCTCGTGCGGCCCTCCCACACGGCCCAGGCGCGCGCCGCCGCCTTCCTCACGGACGGGTCGTCGCTCGTGAGGCGGCGGTGGTACGCGCGCAGGAGATCGCCGCGCTCCTCGGCCGGGATGTGCTCGAGGTACTCCTCCCACGCGTCGGGGAAGATGGCGTCCGCGCCGCGCTGGTAGAACCAGTCGATCTCCTGCTTGCGGAGCAGGAAGATGCCGCGCAGCACGAGCTCCGTCACCCGGTCGGGGTGCTGCTCGGCGTACGCGAGCGCGAGCGTCGAGCCCCACGATCCTCCGAAGACCTGCCAGCGGCGGATGCCGAGGTGCTCGCGGACCTGCTCCATGTCGGCGACGAGATCCCACGTCGTGTTCTCGCGCAGCTCGGCGTGCGGCCTGCTCTTTCCGCAGCCGCGCTGGTCGAAGAGCACGATGCGGTACGCCGCCGGATCGAAGAAGCGGCGCTGCCGGGGCTCGGTGCCCCCGCCGGGCCCGCCGTGCACGAAGACGACGGGCTTGCCCTCGGGGTTGCCGGACTCCTCGTAGTAGATCTCGTGCAGATCGGAGACGCGCAGCATCCCGGTGCGGTAGGGCTCGATCCCCGGATAGAAGGCGCGGCGCTCGGCGGTGCTCATGGTCCGGGGGTGCAGGACTCTCGGGCCGGTGTCAAGCGTGCGGGCTGGCTTGACGGGCGCCGGCCGACGCGCGATCCGTTGCGTCATCATGCGTGGTCTCCGTTGGCTGGTGCTGTTCGCGTGCCTCGCGCTCGTGGCGTGCAAGGGGAGCGATCGCGCGGGGGGTGAGAGGAACGCGCTTCCGAGCGGGAACGCCGCGGCCAGCGCGCCCGCCCCGAAGAAGACGCTGGCGATTGGGGTCACGCTCCACCCGTACTATTCCTGGACCAAGAACGTGGTCGGGGACGCGCCGGGCATCGAGGTGCGGCCCATCCTGCCCGGGGAGATCGACGCGGGCAACTACCAGCCGCGGCCGGAGGACATCAAGAAGCTCACCGACCTGGACGCGCTGGTGATCAACGGGATCGGGCACGACGACTTCATCACCGGCATGCTCACGGCGTCCGGCAACCAGCGGGTCACCCTCATCAAGCCGAACGACACCACGCCGCTGCTCCGCTCGATCCGCGGCGGCGCGGTGAACTCCCACACCTTCATCTCGTTCACGAACGCGGTGCAGCAGACGTACGCCATCGAGCACGTCCTCGAGGGCCTCCGGCCCGACCTCGGCGAGACGTTCCGCAAGAACGCGGCGGCGTACGCGGCGCGCCTGCGCAAGATCAAGGCCGCCGCGGCGCAGAAGCTCGCCGACGCGAAGATCAAGCGGGTGGTCACCGTGCACGACGGCTACTCCTACCTGTGCCAGGAGTTCGGGATCGAGGTCGCCGGCGTGGTCGAGCCCGCGCACGGCCTCGTCCCTTCGGCCGCCGAGCTCGGCGAGGTGATCGACCTGGTCAAGCGCGAGAAGATCGAGGTCGTGCTGAGCGAGGAGACGTTCCCGGACAAGCTGCTCCAGGTGCTGCGCGACGCGACCGGGGTGCGCGTGTACATCATCACCCACATCGCGTCGGGCGAGTACACCGCCGACAAGTTCGAGAAGGAGATGGCGAAGAACGCCGACACGCTGGTCGCGGCGCTGACGGGGCCCGGCGACGCAGATCCGCCCGGCAAGCGATGAGCGAGGGCGATCTCCCGCTGATCGAAGCCGAAGCGCTGACGGTGCTGCGCGAGGGGCGCGCGGTGCTGGATCGCGCCTCGCTGCGCGTGAAGCGGGGCACAATCCACGTCGTCGTCTGGGCGCAACGGGGGCGGCAAGAGCAGCCTGATCGAGGCGCTCATCGGGCAGGCGAGCTTCACCGGCGCGGTGCGCTGCCACATGCGCGGCAGCGGGCGCATCGGCTACGTGCCGCAGGCCTTCCCCGTGGACGCCACGCTCCCCATGACGGTGGCCGAGCTCCTCGCGCTGTCGCGCCAGCGCCTCCCCGTCTGCCTCGGCCTCTCGCGAGGGACGCGCGCGACGGTCGCGCACCTGCTCGACCGCGTGGGCCTGGCAGGGCTGGAGGGGCGCCGACTCGGCGCGCTCTCCGGCGGCGAGCTGCGCCGGGTCCTCCTGGCCCAGGCGATGGATCCGCCGCCGGAGCTGCTCCTCCTCGACGAGCCCGGGAGCGGCCTCGACCGGGCGAGCGTGGCGCGCCTCGAGGAGATCGTGCGCGCGCTGCGCGACGAGCACGGGACCACGACCCTCATGGTCTCACACGACCTCGATCAGGTCCTCCGCCTCGCCGATACGGTGACCTGGATCGATTGCACGGTGCGCGGCGACGGCCCGCCGGCGGAGGTGCTCGCGGCGCTGCACGAAGGGGCCGGGTGATGGACCGGCTCTATGCGTGGCTGGCGGCGCTCGCCGGCCAGGGGCTCCTCCCCGACGCGCTCCGCTACCCCTTCGTGGCGCGCGGCCTCGTCGCCGTCCTCCTGCTCGCTCCCCTGCTCGGGGGGATGAGCCACCTCGTCGTGACGCGGCGCCTCGCCTTCTTCAGCACCGCGCTCGGGCAGGCGGCGCTCACCGGGCTCACCCTCGGCCTGCTCGCGGGCGAGCCCCTCAACGCCCCGTACGCGGGCGTCTTCGGGTTCTGCCTCGCGTCGGCGATCGTCATGGTCTACGTCAAGCGCCGCTCGCGCCTGCCGCCGGACACGCTGATCGGCGTCTTCATGGCGCTGACCCTGGGGCTCGGGATCTGCCTTCTGGTCGCGGCGACGAAGCAGTTCAACATCCACCAGATCGAGGCGGTGATGTTCGGGAGCCTGATCACGGTGACCGACACCGATCTCCTGCTCCTCGCCCTCGCCGCGGTCGCGATCCTCGCCGTCCTCGCGCGCGTCTACAACGCCCTCATGCTCGACAGCCTCGGCCGCCCGCTGGCCACCGTCGCCGGCGTGGACACGGCGCTCGTCGAGTACCTCTTCGTCGTGCTCCTGACGGTCGCGATCGTGGTCTCCCTCAAGATTCATCGGCGCGCTCCTCGTCGAGGCGCTCGTCGTCGTGCCCGCCGCGGCGGCGCGCAACCTGGCGCGCTCGACGCGCGGCTACGTCGCCTGGAGCGTCGCATCGGCGCTGGTGACGGGCGTGGCGGGGATCTTCTTCTCCGCGCGCTTCCGGGTGCCCACGGGGGGCGCCGTGGTGCTGGCGCTGGCGGTGTGCTTCTTCGTGACGTTGGCGATTGGGGCGATGCTCCAGCGCGGCGGCGGGGACGAGCGCTGAGCGCCCAAGGCTCTTTCCCTACCCCGCGCAACCGGAGTACGTTTCGTCCGATGCGCCCGGCGTCGCTCCTCGTCCCCCTCCGCCCGCGGCTCGCCGCGGTCCTGCTCGGCGTGGCCGCGCTCGGCGCCGTCTCGCTCTCGGGCCCGCCGGCGGCCGCGCAGACGGAGGAGGAGCTGCGCCCGCCTGCGGCAGCTCTTCACGGAGGGGAGGCAGCTCGAGGGCAAGGGGCAGTGGGCGGACGCGCTGCAGAAGTTCGAGGCCGTGGCCGCGACCAAGATGACGCCGCAGATCCGGTTCCACATGGCGCTCTGCGAGGAGCACATGGGCCGGCTCGTATCGGCGCTGCGCGGCTTCGATCTCGCCGCCCGGGAGGCGAAGGAGCTGGGCTCCGCCGGCGTCGACGCCCTGACCCCGGCGACCGAGCACGCCGACGCGGTCCGCGCGCGCATCGCGAAGCTCGAGATTGACGTGCACGGCAAGCTCATCACGTCGAAGGTCGTCGTCGACGACGTTGCGCTCGGGCCGAAGGATTTCGCGGACATCCCGGTCGATCCTGGCCAGCACGTGATCGAGGTGCGAGACGCCTCGGGCAAGGCCACCTTCCACAAGGAGCTCACCTTGCCCGAGAAGGGCTCCGAGAAGGTGGACGTCACCGTCGACGACCACGACACGCCGGCCGAGCCGCCCCCGCCCACCGCCGCGCCGGCCGCGACCGGCTCGCGCGTGCCCGCGATTGTCGTCGGGTCCGCGAGCCTCGCCGCGATCGTCAGCTCCGGCGTGCTCTTCGGGCTCCGCGCGTCGAACGTCTCCGACATCGAGAGCCGGTGCTCCCCGCCCGGCAGCACCACCGGCTGCAGCCCCTCCGACCAGGGCCTCGCCAGCCAGGGCAAGTCGTTCACCATCGCCGCCGACACCCTCCTCGGCGTGGGCATCGCCGGGGCCGTGACCGCGGGCGTGCTCTGGTTCACCCTGGGGCCGAAGAAGCCGGCGAAGTCCGCACTGTCATCCATCCGCGTGGCGCCGACCGGCACGGGCGTCCGCGTGCTCGGGTCCTTCTAGACCCGCTGCGCGGCGCGCTCCGGGCGCGGTTAGGATCTCGGGACTTCGGGTCAAGGCAGGGTCGGCGGCACGCCCGCGGCGGAGGGCGGGGGCGCCACGGGGGCCCGCGGCGAGAACGAGATGCGCATCCGGGTGCGATCCTGCACGCGGTCGTAGCGCAGCGTGGCGCCCTTCGCCTCGAGCAGGAGGCGCGAGATCCACAGGCCGAGGCCCGTCCCCTCGGGCTTCGTGGTGAAGAACGGCTCGAAGCTCGCCCTTGCGCGCCTCGGGGACGCCGGGCCCCGCGTCCTCCACGTCGAGCACGGGCGTGCCCCCCGCGCCGCCGCCGGGCGCGCCCTCCATGATCGCACCGACCGCGGCCGCGTCGCGGACGAAGCCAATCCGCACCGTGACCTCGCTGCCGCGCGGGCTCGCCTCGAGGGCGTTGCGCAGGAGGTTGTCGACCGCGCCGGCGAGGGCGAGCGGGTCGCCGAAGGCCTGGGCCTGCCCGCGCCGCGACAGGCGTACGCCGGCATTCGCCGCCAGCGGAGCGGCCTGCGCGATCCGCTCGTCGGCGAGCGCATCCAGCGCGATGGGCACCTCCGCCAGCGTCTTGGCCCGGCTCACCATCAGGAGCGACTCCACCACCCGGTTCAGCCGCGCGATCTCGCCGAGGCAGACCTCGACGTCCTCGCGGGCGGGGACGTCGAGCCCGCCCGAGCGCGCGAGGAGGTCGAGCCGCAGCTTCATCCCTGCGAGCGGGTTCCTGACCTCGTGCGCGACGCCCGCCACCACGCGCCCGAGCGCGGAGAGCCGCGTCGTCCGCGCGATGGTCGCCTCGAGCGCGCGCTCGCGGTCGCGCGCGTCGGCGAGGTGCACCGCCATCGCCGAGAGCCCGGCCGCGATCTCGCCCAGCTCCTGCGCGCGCGGCCGGGGCACGGGGGCCCTGAGGTCGTCCTGCAGGCTAACGAGCGCGCCCTGCAGCTCGTCGGCGCCGCGCCGCAGCGCCATCATCGCGTCGATGGTGCACGCCGAGAGCGCCACGGCCGCCGCCGCCAGGAGCACCACCTCCCACGGCCACTCGGGGATGTCGTCGCCGCCACGCGCGCGGGCGCGCGTGAGGAACCACGCCGCCCCCCCGTTGCCGACCCAGACGACCGAGATCCGGTCGACGCCGCGCGGCCCGTCGACGCGCCCCTGCGCCGTCCCGTCGGACGCGGACCGCACCCGCACGCAGAGCGACGCGATGGCGTCGTGGACCTCCGGGCCGAGGCCCTTGAGGCGGCCCGCGAGGGCGACGATGTTCCCGCCGCGGGTGCAGTACCCTCCGGCGGACGCCGGGACGGCGCGGAGCACGGCGGCCGCGGTCGCTTGCAGGCCGTGCTTGGGGTCGGCGTCGGGGTCGTCGCGCAGGTCGCGCAGGTCGCGCAGGTCGCGGAACACGGTCGCGTCGACGCGCTCGGCGAGTGCGTGGGCGCCGGCGTCGGCGGTGTCCCTCGCGGTGCGCTCGCGCGCGTCGGCGGTGCTGACGAGGAGGTGGTAGATGGCGACGACCGCGATGACGAGCGCGGAGAGGCCCAGGGCGAGCACGACCGCGAGCCGTCGGCGGAGGGACATGAGCCCCGGATGAGAGCCCCTGGAGGGCCCGGCTTCAACCGCCAGGAGCACGGGCCCTCCTTCGCACGGCTCAGGACGGGGCCTGGCTGTTCTCCGGAGCACGCGGGGCGCGCCGGGGCAGCTCGCGGGTCTCCCCGTTCGGGAGCGTGATCTTCGCGATCCGGAGCGCCGTGCCCTGCGTGTAGGTGCCGCCCTTGCCCTCGAACGAGATCTGGTCGCCGGCCTTGAGCCCGAGCGACCCGAGGCCGTGGCCCATGGCGGTGGTGCCGTCCTCGAGGACGACGGCGAGGACCCTGCCCCTGGGCGTGGAGATCACGCTCGCGATCTTGCCGGCTCCGCTCATGTCCTGGAGCTCGACGTGGTGCTTCTGGCGCCACGCCGCGCGGTCCTCGCGGCTCCTGTCGTGCCGGGGGCGAAGCTGGCTCGCGTCGGCGATCACGATGCCGTTCTGCTTCACGACGGCGCGCGCCATGTGCATGCCGGTCTCGGTCTTCACGGCCACGCCCTCGACCTCAACCATGTCGCCGGCCTTGAGCTGCGGGGCGTCGCGGTTCAGCGCGTGGTGCGGGGTGCGGACGAAGGTGCCGCCGTCGAGCAGGAGGCCCATCGGGCGGCCGCTGGGCGCGAGCACGTAGCGCTGGAACGCGGCATTGACGGTGGTCCGCGGGGCCTCGGAGACCTGGGCCGGGGCGTCCGCGGGCGGCGGCTCGGCGGAGGCGAGGGCGGGGGCGAAGGCGACGGCGACCGGAACGACGAGAGCGAACAAGAACGAGATCGACTTCGAGCGCAGCATGACTTTCTTCTCCTTGGTGACTGACTTCACCAGGGCTTCTCAGCATGCGGCGCGCCAACGAAAATGCGCTGTATTTTCGGGGAGTACGGGGTCCGACGGCGTATCGCGCCCTGACGGGTGTCAGGGCACGATACGCGCGGACGCTGCTAGCCCTCGCCGGCGGCGGGCTTGGACGCCTTCGCCTCGGAGGGATCGGCGAAGAGCATGGGGTACGCGACGCCCGCGGCGGCGCCGCCGAGAATCGGGGCGAGCCAGAAGAGCCAGAGCTGGGCGATCGCCCACCCGCCGACGAAGACGGCGGGGCCGGTCGAGCGCGCGGGGTTGACCGAGAGGTTGGTCACGGGGATGCCGATGAGGTGGATCAGCGTGAGCCCGAGGCCGATCGCGATGGGGGCGAAGCCGGCGGGCGCCCGCTTGTCGGTGGAGCCGAGGATGATCATCAGGAAGGCGAAGGTGAGCACCACCTCGGCGACGAGGCACGCCATCATCGAGTAGCCCCCGGGCGAGTGATCGGCGTACCCGTTGGAGGCGAACCCGCCGGAGAGGTCGAAGCCCGCCTTGCCGGAGGCGATGACGTAGAGGACGCCCGCGCCCGCGACGCCCCCCACCACCTGCGCGAGGATGTAGGTGACGAGCTCCTTGGCCGGGAAGCGCCCGGCGACGGTGAGCCCGACCGAGACCGCCGGGTTCAGGTGACAGCCGGAGATGTGCCCGATCGCGTAGGCCATCGTGAGCACGGTGAGCCCGAACGCGAGCGCGACGCCCAGGAGCCCGATCCCCACCTTGGGGAAGGCGGCGGCGAGCACCGCGCTCCCGCAACCTCCGAACACTAGCCAGAACGTCCCGAATACTTCCGCGGCCGCGCGTTTGGACAGAGGCATACACGCTCCCTTTCTGCGAAAGGCCATACCGTGACGAAGCGCGCGGCGGCAACTTTCGTCGCCCGACGCCCCGCGTCGTCAGGGGTTCCAGACCATCGCGCAGGCGTTGATGATGGTCTGGTTCACCGTCGGCAAGGTGACCGTGGGCGGCTTTGCATGGGGCGGGGAGGTGAAGTCGAACATCTCCCAGGGCACCTCGGCGTTGGCGTCGCGGGCCGTGAGGGCGCCGATCGTGAAGCGCGCCTCGATGAAGCGGATGATCGAGGTGTGGTCGTAGACGTCGTGCGCCACGTAGTGCTTCTTCGCGTACGGGGAGACGAGCATCATCGGGACGCGCACGCCGTACTGATTGAACGCGCCCGGCGGGTCGGTCGAGGTGAGGTTGGGCTGGATCGCGTCGGGCTCGCACGCGCTCGGCGGCGGGACGTGGTCGAAGAGTCCGCCGTGCTCGTCGTACGTGAGGAAGAGCGCCGACGAGGACCACTCCGGGCTCTGCGTGAGCGCCTGGATGACCTGGGCGACGAAGAGCTGCCCCGGCTGCGGGGAGGCGGGGGGGTGCTCGTCGTCGCCGTCGTAGCCCTCGTTGGAGAGGTCAGCCGGGTCGACGAAGGCGACGTCCGGCAGCGTCCCGGCCTTCGCGTCGGCGTAGTAGTCGGTGAGCGTGCGCTGGTGGGCCGCGCGGTACTCGATGAACTGGTCGACCATCATCCCGTAGCCGGGCGTGCCGTTCGTGTAGACCTTCCAGTTCACCCCCCTCGCCTGCATGTAATCGAAGATCGTCCGCCCGATCGAGTTGCAGGTGCCGCCGCCCGCCACGTTGCAGGTGCCCACGGGCGCGTCGGGGCCGCAGTCGGAGTCGACCTTGCACGTACCCTTGCAGACCTGGTTCGCGCAGGCGCCGGCCACGTTTCCGCAGTCGGCGTCGGTCATGCACGCGCCCTTCTGGTCCGTGAAGCTGGTGAAGGTGTTGGTCGTGGCCCCGCGCGACGTGGCCGCGTAGAGGTACATGCGGTTCGGCCACGTCGGGCCGAGCAGCGCAGCGTGGTAGTGGTCGGCGATGGTGAACTCGTTGGCGAGCCAGTAGTAGAAGGGGATGTCCGTGGCGTCGTAGTAGGACATGGCGCGCATCCCGCTCATCGAGTCCGGCAGCGGGTGCGGCGGCGGCGACCCGTAGTTGTCGTTGGCGAGGAAGAAGCCGTCCATCTTGCCGCTGTCGTACTCCTGGTGCGACCCGGCCCACTCGTGGTTCGTATCGGCGAAGCAGTAGCGGGTGTCGTGGAAGGGCGCGACCTGGTTCCCCATCGAGTCCGGGTTCGTGTACGTCGCCGGCGCCACCTCGACGTCCGTCTGCCCGTTCTCCGGCAGCTTCATGAAGTAGTGGTCGAACGAGCGGTTCTCCTGCATGACGATGAGGATGTGCTTGATCGGGATCGCCGCGCCGTTCGGGTACGACGCGCCCTGCGTCTCGGCAGGGAGGGCGCCCGCCTGGTAGCCGCACGCCGCGCGCTTCGCCGCCGCGTCGGCGTCGGAGGGCGGGGTCACCATCCTGTTCCAAGCCGGGGGCGCGTTGTCGGGCGTGCCCCCGCCGGCGCCTCCGGTGCTCGCCCCGCCGGTCGCCGCGCCGCCGGTCCCGGCGCCGGTCCCTGCGCCGCCCGTGCCCTTGGCTCCCGCGCCGCTGGACGACGCGGACGACGCCGTGGCAGCCGTCGCGGGGGAGTTGCCCGACGAGGAGCAGGCGAGCGCGGAGGCGGATACGATGACGGTGGCGAAGAGGGCGGGGATGGTTCTCACGGTTGGATCCATATCGTGTGGAATGGTCGGCTGCCAGCCGGCCGTGCGGGGAAGCTCACACTAAGACGGATGGGTGAAGGCACCACGGACTGCCGATGTCACGTCACGGTGATCCGGTACCGCTGCCAGGCGACCCCGCCGCGGTCGTCGCGCAGCACGACCCACACCAGCACGGCGCCGCTGTTCATCGGCGCCGTGCTCGGCGCAGTCCAGCCGTTGTCGGTGGACGTCGCGAGGTCGCTCGCGGCGCGTCCGGTCTGGTCGGAGTCGAAGGCGCCCGACGTGGCGAACCACGAGACCGTCAGCGCCTCGCGCTGCATCGAACACCGTCTGGGCCAGCGGGTCGTAGTACGCGTACGTCTCGGCCCCGCAGCCCGACGCGGGCGCCATCGTGGGCGCCGCCGGGCAAGCCGGCCAGGAGGCACGCAGGGTGATCTTGCTCCCTGCCTTCACCGGGAATCCGGGCCCCGTGCCGGTGTCGGAGTCGGGCGAGAGCGGCGTCGTCACCCCACCGGAGACCACCTCGATCCCCGTGAGCGCGGGGTTCGTGTTCGCGTGGTACTCCATCTGGAATTGCGTGTAGACGACGTTGGTGGCCCCGGGCAGGCCGCAGCCGAGGAGGCGTGACTCCTCGGCGACCAGGAGCGGCGCCCCGCTGCTCTGGAGGATGAGCCGGACGGGCTGGTAGTAGCCGCCGGTCGGGTCGGGGTCGGTGGGCCGCCCGGGGGGCATCCCGTTCATCGCCGGCGGCAGGGCTGGGCCGAAGAGCATGCACGCCTGCGTGGGGATGAACCCGGTCGCGCTCCCGCCGGACGGGGACGGCGTGAGCTCGGTCAGGAAGGACGCAGAGGCGTCGTCGAGATACGTGAAGCAGTACTCCGAGATGTCCGCGAGGTCGCTGAGCGGCTTCTCCTTCGTGCAGAAGGCCCAGTCGATGGGGAGCATGACACTGGGCCCCGGCTCGCCGGTCCCCGCGTTGTTTCCATAAACGGTGAGCGCCGTGTAGCTGACCATCGTGCCCGGCGCGGCCTCGGCGGGGTTGGCCTGGACGGCGAGGATCCGCGGCCCGTCGATCACGGAGGGCGCCGACCCGAGGTTCGGCTGGCACCCGGCCGAGAGGGCCGAGGCGAGCGACACCGCGACGCAGGCGAGGCTAGTAGTCCAGCCGCACGCCGAGGACGGGGAGGATGGGGAGCCCCGTGATGTAGCTCTGCTTCGAGTAGTCATAGTTGTAGACGATGTCCTCGGCGTTCTTCTGGTTGGTCACGTTCTGCACGTCGAGGTAGACCTCGACCTTCAACCGGCCGAGATCGAAGCGCTTCGCGGCGCGCAGATCGAGGGCGACGAAGGCCGGGATGCGGATGGTGTTCTGCGTCCCGGCGGCGAAGTACGGCTCGTAGATGTCGCGGCGGGCGTCGAAGAAGGCGCCGGCCACCGGCGTCCTGGGGTAGCCGGACGCGTAGCGGAAGCGGGCGCCGAGCTCGAACCCGAGCCCCGGCTCGTAAGAGGCCACCACCGTGAAGACGTGCGTCTGGTCGTAGTCGAAGAGGCGCGTCACCGCCGGCGCCGCCGGGGTCGTCGTCATCATCATGGTGCTCATGGGCATGGTCATCATCATGCTGGCGGCCTGCGGGGAGACCGTGGGCGCGATCGGGTCGCCGTGGTCCGTCCGCTCGCTGCGCATGAGGCTGTAGCTGGCCCAGCCGAAGAAGCCCTTGGTGAGCGCCTGCCGCAGCATGATCTGCCCGCCGTACGCCCTCCCCGTCCCCTCGCTGACGAGCGCCTGGGCGAGGGCCGGGGTCGACGATGCGCTGCGCGACGTGAGGTGGTCCGAGGTGGAGTAGAAGCCGACCGCCTCGACGGTGAGGGAATCGGTGATCTGGTAAGCCGCGCCGCCGAGGACGTGGTTGGCGACCTCCACCAGCAGGTTGGGGTTGCCGAAGACGGCGGACAGATCCTCGGGCGCGGGCGCCTGGTGGTACATGCCCCACGCAGCCTTCAGGGTGAGCGCCTTGATGGGCGTATAACGGACGGAGATGCGCGGGTCGACCGCCGTGGTCTCGTGGGTGAAGCCGATGGCGGGCGTGGCGCCCTGCACCGGCGTGGACCGGCTCCCGGAGACGACGAAGGGCTCGACGCGGAGGCCGGGGATGAGGTGGAGCTTGTCTTCGAAGAGCGACCAGTCGACCTGGCCGTAGGGCGCCACGGTGAAGATCGTCGTGTTCCAGGTGTCGGCGTTGACGGTGTCGGGGCCCGGCTGGCCGAAGACGTGGATGTCGCCCTCGCGCGGGGGCTCCGTGAGCGAGCCGCTCCGGCTGAGCGTCAACGTCGTCGCCTCGACGTCGACGCCCGCGGCGACGACCATCGAGGGCAAGACGCGCCCGCGCCACCCGCTGCGCAGCGCGAAGACGTCGCTGGAGTTGTCGAGCGTCGAGGGCGGCCCGCCGAAGTTGGACGTGTAGGTGCTCACGTCGCGCCCGATGGAGGGCGTGATCCAGACGGACTCGCCGTCGGGCATCTGGTAGCGGTACTTCAGCATCACCCGGCCGAAGTCGAGGCCGGTGTTCTCCGTCTTCTGCTGCGTGGGGTCGGAGGCGGGGATCGACCGGGCGAGCCTGTCGCTCGAGCCGAGGCCGAAGAGCTCGAATCGTCTCGTTCTCTCGCAGGTCGCGGACGATGCGCGCCTGCGCGTCGCCGTACTTCGGGATCGGGAAGAGCACGCTGACGTTCTGCGACGTGGTGGCCGCGAGGACCTGATCGAGGTAGCTGCGCCGCGCGGCGACGGCGAAGCGGGTCTTGTCGCCGATGGGGCCCTCAATCATCGCCGACGCGTCGGCGATGTCGGCCGACGTGTAGCCGTGGAAGCCGTCCGATCGGGGCGCGCGCGTGTCGATCGTGACGAGGCCGCCGATGCCGCGTCCGTACTCGGGCCCGTAGCCGCCGGGCACGAGGTCCAGGCTCTTCACCATGTCGGAGTTGACCGTCGCCCGGACGCCGCCGCCGTGATAGAGCTGCGGGATCCGCACGCCGTCCACGTAGACGCGCGTGTCCTGCGGCGCCGCCCCCCAGACGACGAGCGCGCCCGACCCGGCCGACGCGCGCGCCACGCCCGGCAGGTTCTGCACCACCTTGAGCGTGTCGCCCTGCGTGCCCGGCACGCGGCGCCCCTCGGACGCGACAATCTGCGTCGACGCCGCCTCCTTCTGGATCTTCGGCACGACGACCACCACCTCCACGTCCGCGGCGTCGTCGGCCTTCTGCTCCTCCTTCGGCTCGACCGTGTACTTGACCTCGAGCTTCTTCTTCTCCTCAATCGTCTCCTCGGTGAGCACCTGCGTGACACCTGGCCCCGAGAATCTCGATCGAATGCTTGCCGAGCGGGACGTCGGTGAACTCGAAATGCCCGGCCGCGTCGGTGGTCGCCTTCGTCTTGCCGTCGATGGTGACGACCGCGCCCTCCATGGGCTGCTTTGTGAGGCGGTTCCTCACCAGGCCCTCGAAGTTAACCACCGGGCCCTTCGGCTCCTCCTTCATCACGAAGTCGTAGCGGTAGGTGATCTTCACCGGCGAGGGCTTGCCGTCGAACTCCGCGGGCTCGAAGACGAACTGCTTGACGGCCTCGAGCGCGGCGGCGTCGAACGCGGGGCTCGCGGACACCGTGACGCGCGCGTCGACGACGGCGCCGGTCTCGGAGATGGCGATATCGAGCGTCACGGACGCGGCTGAGCCTTTGGCCTTCTCCTCCTCGGGGTAGGGTGCCGCGACGAATTTGACGAGCTTCGGCAGCTTCGTCAGCTTCGGCGCCTTCGCCGGGGCGGCGCCGGGCCTCGCGGGCTGCGCGGCGGCCGGCGGCGGCGCAAGGAGCAGCAGCGGGGCCGCGAGCGCGACGACCCGGCCAACCTTTCTCTTCGCCAACGATCCCGTCCTCATCGAGCCTCGCGCCGCGCAGCTATTGCGGCGCCTCGAGCCTGAACGCGAGCGGCAACTTACCCGCGACCGGCTTGCCGCAGCGGGTGCTCGGCGCAAACTTCGCTCGCTTCGCGGCCGCGATGGCGGCCGCGTCTACCGCGCCACCCAGACCGGTGAGCACCGTCGCGGAGGTGACGTTGCCGTTCTCGTCGATCTGGACCTCCACCCGGACCTTTCCGTACACACCCGCGGCTTGCGCAGCCGCGATGACGCCCTCTCTCGAGACACTGATCAGCTTCGCCCTCACCGGCGCGTCCGTGCAATCGTCCTTCGGCCTGGCCGCGGCCTTCGGCGCGTCCGCCGCCTTCGCGCCGGCTGGGTCTCCGCCGGTGGGCCCCTTCGGCACCGCGATGCCGCCCACGCCGGGGCCGCCGCCTGCCATGCTGATCCCCAGATCGGGCAAGGCGGCGAGCGCGGGGTGGGCGGCGGCGACGGCGGCGGCCTGGGCGTTGGGGGGCGGCGGGGGCGCGGCCTCGGGCGCGGGCTTGGGCTTGGGGCGCGGCGCGGTGACGGCCTTGGGCGGCGGCGGGAGCTCGTCGATCTCCTTGCGCTTGTCCTCTTCCTTCTTCTTCTCTTCCTTCTTCTTCTTCTTGCTCTCGACGACCGCGATGAGGTGCGAGTGCTTCCCCGCGTCCCTGGGGATGTACGCGATGAACGCGGCGACGCCCAGGTGGACGGCGACAGTCCCTACGGTTCCCCAAATCGGCCAGCGCATGGCTCTAGTTCGCGGTCTCGACGTTGATGGCGAACTTCGTGATGCCCTCGATCTTCGCGAGATCGATGACGTGCACGACGTCACCGTGGGTGGCGTTCCTGTCGCCGCTGACGATGAGGCTGACGTCGGGGTTCTTGGAGACCGCGTCCTTCAGCTTGGCGACGAGGGCCTTCTCGGTCACCGGCTGCTGGTTGAAGTAGAGACCACCGCCCTTCGCGACCGTCACCGCCGCGATGGAGGCGACCGACTCGTCGGAGCTCGCCGTCTTGGGCAGCTCCACCTTCATGCTCTGCGAGACGATGTACGTCGCGGAGACCATCATGATGACGAGCAGCACGAGCACGACGTCGACCATCGGGGTGACGTTGATCCCCACGATGGGCGCGCGGCCCTTGCCCCCGGAGCTGATCGTGCCGGCCATCTCAAACCTCCGTCGCGGGCACGACGCCGGCGCTCCCCTCGGAGGGCAGATCGCGCTCGGCGAGCTCCCCTTCGTCCGAGGCGCGATCCACCAGCACCGCCTCCTCCCCGTGCTTCTTGGCCCGCGCCGCGAGGCGCCCGTCGTACTTGAGCAGCGCGAGGAGCTGCTTGCCGATGGACGCGACGTTGCCCTCGATCTCGCCGATCTTCTTCTGCGCCATGTTGAACGCGACGACGGCGGGGATGGCGACCACGAGCCCGACGCCCGTCGCGATGAGCGCCTCGGAGATGCCCACCATGACGTTGCCCATCGCGGCGTTGTCACCCGACTTGTTGCCGAGCATGTGGAACGCCTGGATGACGCCGAGCACGGTGCCGAAGAGGCCGATGAAGGGCGCGTTGTTGCCCAGCGTGCCGAGGAAGGTCATCCCCCGCTCGAGGCTCCTTCTTCTTCCTCCCCATCTCGGCCTCGAGCGCCTCGGCCAGCGACTCGGGGCCGCCGTCCATCCAGGGCAGCGCGCGGCGCACCACCGCCGCCTCGATGAGCGTGCTCTCCTTGAGGAGCCTCTCGGCGCCGGCCCGGTCGTCGGCGTGCAGGCGCTCGATGAGCTTGTCGCCGAGCTTGTCGGCGTCGCCGCCGTGCTTCATGAAAAAAACGAGCCGCTCGATCATGACGCTGATCGAGAGGACGCTGAGCAGCAGCATCAGGTAAAGCACCCAGGTGCCGCCAAAGAGCGCGACGCGTTCGAGCCGTTCGATGAGCATGGTGATTCGACCTCCTAGAACGTGAACTCTGCGACGAAGAGCCCGGACCCCGCGCCGCCGCCGTCGGCGTCCATCGCGAGCAGGCGCCCCTTGACCGTGTCCTTCACCTTGCCGTGCACGGTCTCCGTTAGCGCGAAGTCGGCCGAGGGCGCGCCGCAGGCGGAGAACATATCGACGCGGACGAGGTAGGTGCCCGGCGCGGGCGCGTCGGCGAACACCACGTCCTCCTCGCGGAAGCCATCCTCAACGCAGTCCGCGTTCGAGTCGCGATCGAGCACCCCCGTGCCCGGGGGCAGCCCGCCGTCGACCTCGAGCGTGGCGGCCGTCGTGGGGTGCTGAGGGTCGAGCTCAGTGCCGTCCGGCGCGACGACGTGGATGTCGAGATCGGCGCTGGAGTCCCACTTCAAGGAGAGGACGACGGCGCCCGTCGGCACGGGCGAGGTGACGAGGACCATGAGATCGTTGGTGGGCCCCACGTTGCCGCTCATGTCCATCGCGGCGAACTGGAGGTCGTACGTGCCCGGGGAGATGTCCCAGCCGAAGCTGAGGTTCTCGTTCCACGTCATCTCGCCCATCGTCTGCAGGTCCGGCGAGCCGATCGGCACCGACCAGTACCCGCTGCCGATGTCGCGGAAGCGCGTGAGGATGGCGTACGCGTTTCCGTCGGCGTCACCGTTGTAATTGAGGTTCGCCTCCCCCGCCTGCACCTCGGTGTACAGGGTCATGATGGTGTCCACCTTCGGCGGCGCCCCCCCGTCCGGCCCCGCGTCCGACCCCGCATCCGGGCTCGCGGCCGGGATCGGGCCAGGGATGAACTCGCCGCCGGCCACCTGGACGGGCTCGGTCGCGCCCGTGGAGGGCAGGACCCCGGCGTCGTCGCACCCGGCGAGGGTGCCCGTGGCGGCGAGGAGCAGCACGGGGAGCACGCGCCGGTTCATAGCGACCCCTGGAGGCGCAGCGTCCACGTGTCGCTGCGCAGGTTGGTGGGGACGCCCTGGGGATCGCGCCCGAGCTCGTTGCGCTCGACGTCGTACTGGAAGAGCAGGCGCACGTAATTCGAGTAGGCGAGGCCGATGATCGGCGACCAGGTGCGCACCGTCTGGGAGACCGGCAGGAGCGTACCGCCCTGCATGGCCGAGGCGTCGGCGTTCGGGTCGTAGGAGTCGAAGCGGAAGCCGATGACCCCGTAGCCGAAGATCTCCTGCGTGTCGCCGATGGCGTAGCCGACCTCGCGGTTGTCGATACCCGTGAGGACCGGATCCGCGATGAAGAGCCCACGGTCCATGTTGTTGGCGACCATGGCCTCGAAGGTCAGCCGGTTCTGCCCGATGGGCGTCTTCATCTCGGCGCGCAGGTCGGCGCCGACGACCCAGCGGTCGAACGTGACCGAAGGCGTCGCCGCGGTGCCGATCACCGAGTGCAGCTCGGTCGGCTCGATGAGCCCGTCGCCGTTGCTGTCCACCCACTGGATGCCGCTCTTGGTGGCCGTGGTGCCCGGGTGGAAGCCGTGGCCGTTGTAGACCGAGACGCCGCCCGCGAGGTGGAGCCAGGAGATCGGCTCGAAATCCGCGCCAGCGCGGGCCACGAGGTCCTTGGCCGAGGCCGGGCTCCGGAGAGGGAAGCCGACCTTCTCCCCGTAGGGGTTGCCGTTGACGATCGCCACGGTGGCGCGGAACCACGCGAGCGCAGCGCTGAGGCGCCCGCCCACGTCCGGCTCGCCGGGCCAGAAGGCGCGCGAGGCGAGCGAGCGCTCCATGAACCAGCGCGTCTTCGGGCTCTCGACGAGCTCGTAGCCGAACGGGGTGTCGAAGAGACCGAAGGTGAGCTTGAGGATGGGAGGCGCGGAGAAGGGCCGGTCCCCCCGGTACAGGGCGGAGGCCTCCGCGTGCCAGAGGTTCATGGCCGGGCCGTTGACGGTGTTCCCGTCGAGCTCGATCATCGTGCTGGCGTACTGCCACTCCTTCTCCACCTTCATCCGCGCCCGCCGCAGCACGAACCGGTCGGTGTTGAGCGGGTTGCCGCTGGGGTCGAGCTGGTCGAGGGCGTCCTGGTGCACCTCGTACTGGCCCTGGACGTAGGCGGAGAACTGGAGGTTCCGCAGGAACTCGGGGAGCAGCGCCTCCGCGCGCGAGAGGGGGGAGGGCTCGTTCGCCGGTGGAGGGGCCGGGGGCGGCGGACGGGGCGCCGCCACCGCTTGCTCGAGCTGCTTCTGCTTCGCGAGCACCTCCCCGAGCTTCTTCTCGAGATCGTGGATCCGGCCCTCCTGATCGGCGATGTCGGCCTGCTGGGCCTCGATCTGCTTCTGGAGGTCGGCGCTGCCCGCGGGCGCGGGCTGGGCGAGCGCGCGGGTGGAACCGGCGAGGACGAACGCAGCACCGAGCGCGGCGACGAGCCGTGGACGAATCACGAGATCTCCCTACTGCTGTGGGAGGGCCTCTGGCCCTCCCCGCGAAAGCGCGCGGGGCAGCCGGGCGGCCGCCCCGCGGTTCATCACGGCAACGCGGGAAGGCCGCCGTCCGCCGTCAGCCCGGGAAGCCCGCCGTTGTCGTACGCCTGGCAGGCCTGGCCGTTGCACTGGTTGAGGAACTGATCGTTCGTCATCGGCGTGCACGAGTAGCAGCCCATGGCGCCCGTGCAGCTCCCGCCCGTCCCGCCGGTGGTGGAGCTCGTGGTGGTCGACGCCCCGCCGGTCCCGCTCGTGCTCGAGCTCGGGCCCATCGTGCTCGTCGAGCTCATGCTCGTGGTCGAGGAGGTCGGCCCGACGATCGTCGAGCCGCCGCCGCTGCCGGTGCTGCTGGTGGCCGGCGTCGGGTTTCCGCTGCTCGACCCGCACGCGCCGAGCGCGGCGGCGAGGATGGTCGAGGCGGCGAAGAAGATCGCGATCGTGCGCATCGAAGGCATGGTCTTCATGTCAGTTCGCCTCGCAGTAGCCGTAGCGGCACTTCGTGGCGCCCGCGGCGGTGCAGTTGGAGTCCGACGTGCAGGCCGTGCACGTCGTGGAGCCGGTGGCCGCGTTCTCCCAGAAGCAGCCGCACGGCGTCGCGGGGGCGTACGAGCTGCACCGGGCCGACCTCGGTCGTGCGCTTCACGTGCATCGCGCAGTCGGGCACCGTGCTGCCCTTGGCCTCGGCCGTGATCAGATCCTGGTACCCGTTGGCGAACGGAGCGGCCACGGAACCGTCGAAGTAGCCCACGAGGTTCGCGGCCTGAGCGTTCGTCGGCGTCCCGCCGGCGCCCACCTTCGCGTAGAAGTGGATGGGCCCCCAGGGGACGTACTGGCCGTCGCGCACGTTCTTCTTGTCGAACGACGTCGACGAGGAGTCGGGGAGCCAGGCACAGTCCTGCCCGTAGCCCTGGAAGGCGAGGATCTTGACGTTGGTGCGCGCCGCGTCCGCCGCGTCGGAGGCCGCGATACCGATCGTGGAGCCCGCGGCCGCCGCCGTGTTCAGGGCCGTGAACAACGAGACCATCCCGCTGCTGCTGTTCGCGTACGTGTTCGCGGGCGCGTACTGGTCCGGGGTCATGCCCTTCCACTTGGAGGGCGCCGGGATGCCGATGGCGACGGAGAGCATCGCCTGCGTGCCCGAGTTCACGCCGCGGTCGAAGATGTTCGCCGTGCCGCTCGTGGTCCCCCACGGTGAGACGGCAGCGGTGGCCGTCGGAGCGCCGTTCGGGAAGCCGAAGACGAGATAAGCCGCCTGCGCGCTGATGATGTTCTGGGAGGACATCGCCGGGGCGATGAAGTTCATGATCTGGTTCGGGCCGAAGAACTCGCCGATGCCCGTGGGGAGCGTCGCCGGGAACCCGAAGCTCGGGTCACAGCTCGTGAAGTAGACGTCGGAGACGCCGATGTCGATCGTGTTGCCACCGGCGTCGAGCTGGCAGGTGTTCGGGTTGCCCGAAGTGTCCCAGTAGGTCGCGGTGCCCGTGAGCTTCGTCCCGTTGAACATCTCGTCGACGCCCTGGCAGGAGCCGGGGCTCGCGTAGATGATCGTCGGGCCCGTCGTGCTCGCCGTGGCGAGCGCCGTGCCGATCTTTTGCAGGAAGTTCTTCACCGCGCTCGATCCGCTGATGTAGAGCGGCCCGGGGAGCGAGCTACAGTTGGCGGCTTGCGCGGGAGCGGCGAGGGCGGCGGAGAACGCGCCCACCGCGAGGGGCGCAATCACCCTCGTCCAGAGCTTTCGCTTCATGGGATTTTGAGGCTCCTTTCGAGCTTCGAGGTAAAGCTTGAAGTCGGCCGCAATGTGGACTCCTTCCGTGGCACGACCGTGTCGCGGACGTAGTGCGGACGTGAGCCCTCCCTTTCAGTTGCGTGAAGCGCGTGTGCCGGAGCGGTGAGCCTGCCCCCAGGTTATCCCCGGCCCCATCGCCCCATCTCGCGCGCGGCCGCGTCGTCGCTCTCCGCCGCCGCGTCGAGCGCGCGCCGCTCCTCGTCTCCTCCTCTTCCATGGCGGAGCCGGCTCGCCGCCACGAGGGCAGCGTTCCGCGCGAGTCCACCTCGCCCCGCGCGCCGCAGCGGCGTCCCCTCGGCGACCTCTTCCCAGCGCGCCTCGGGCAGCGACGCGAGCGTCGCGAGGTCGAGCTCGCCCCAGCGCGCGAGGGGCTGGAAGGGGACGGTCGTCTCCTCCGGCGGCGGGGACGCGCGATTGAAGGGGCAGACGTCCTGGCAGTCGTCGCACCCGAAGAGGTGCTCGCCGATGGCGTCGCGCAGCTCCTCGGGCGGGGCCTCTTGCTGCTCGATGGTCCAGTACGAGACGCAGCGGCGCGGGTCGAGGACGAAGGGGGCGGCGAACGCGGACGTGGGGCAGGCGTCGAGGCAGCGAGTGCAGGCGCCGCAGCGCTCGGTCATGGGCGTGTCGGGGACGAGCTCGAGGGTGGTGACGACCTCGCCGAGGAGCTGGTAGCTGCCCTGTCCAGGCGTGATCAACAGGCCGTTCTTGCCGACGAAGCCGAGCCCGGCGCGCGCGGCCCACGCCCGCTCCAGGACGGGCTCGACGTCCGAGAGCACGCGCGCGCGCACGCCGGGGCCGAGCGCGCGGATGAAGGAGGCGAGGCGGCGCACCTTCTTGCGCAGGAAGACGTGGTAGTCCTGCCCGCGGGCGTAGCGGGCGATCGCGCGAGCGATCGGGGGGTCGGCCTCCTCGGCGGCGCGCGAGCGGCCGTAGGCGCGGCCGACGCAGACGACGCTCCGCGCGCCCTCGAGGATGTCGGACGTGTCGAGGCGGCGGCGCGCCTCCGCGTTCTCGGCCAGGTACGCCATGGAGCCGTGCATGCCGCGGGCGACGAAGGCGCGGTAGCGGTCGTGGTCGGCGCCGAGCGGCTCGTCGGCGCGGGCGACGCCGACGACGGTGAAGCCGAGCGCCCGGGCCCGGGCGCGGACGCGCTGGGTAGCGTCTTCCGGCGCGGGCGAGGTGGGCGGGGTGGGCGCTGGGGCCATGGGTGGGAGCTATCATGGCCGGGGGCGGGTGGGTCGTGCGGCCCCGATTCGTCCGCCCGGCTGTCGTGTTCCTCGACGGCGGCGAGAGCCCTGGAGGGATCCAGCGCATCCGGTGCACCACCTCGCCGACCGCGAAGCTCATCACCCGTCACGCGCGGACGGCGAGGGCCTCGACCTCACTCGAACGGCCGGAGCCGCCCTGCGACCCATGCGCGCACGTGCTCGAAATCCGCGGTGCCGTACATGATGGAGGAGAGCAGCGCGTCGACGTCTACCGGCTTCGCGTCGAGCACGAGCCCGAGCTCGTGGGTCTGCGAGTAGGCGATCGACTGCGCCATGAAGCGCCAGCCGCCGGGGAACGCACGCCGGTACGACGCGAATGCGAAGAGGAGGGCCGCCGGCTCATCGCTCTCCGCGCCCGCGAGGTCGCGCGCCATACGAAGCGCTGCGCGAACGGCCGTCTCGCTGGCCGGCGCACCGCCTCGCTGCTGTCTGTAGAACGCGTAGGCGTCGAGGAGCGTCTCGGGCTCGGGGATCACGGACGCGCAGCGGGCTCGTCGCGGGCAGGGATCTCGGTCTGCGTGCGCTCGTCCTCGCGAACCTGCTCTTGTCGATCCAGCTCGGCCAGGTGCTCCAGGACTTCCTCTTCCTGATGCGTCATCGTCTGCCAGAGCTTGACGAGGGCGTTCTCGGCGAGCACGGGCGGAACCTCGTCGGGCGAGACGCGAACAGGCCGCCGGCGGAGGTCGTGCGTGCTCATCACACCCAGCGTAGCGCATGCGCCGCCCGCAGGCACGACCGCCCCGTCGTCCGCTGTGCCCGCCCTTTTACATGACGCCAACCTTCGGATACCGTTGCGGATCGCGGCCACGTCCCTCCCCCAAACGGCCCGCCCCGAGGTCCCGATGCGCTTTCCCTTCGCTCCGTCGCGCGGCGCTCTGCTCGCCGGCTCCTTCGTCCTCCTCCTCGCAGCGTGCTCCGGCGGCTCGGGTACCTTGGCCACGGGCACCGGCGCGGGGACGAGCACGGGGGCGAGCACGGGGAAGGGGTCGAGCACCAGCACCGGCACCACCACCTCGGCGGCCGGGGGCAGCACGAGCAGCGGCGGGACGTGCCCCGGCGATCTCGCGAAGGCGCCGGGCTCCGCGTTCTGTCAGGCCGACCCGACGATGACCGACTGCGGCATCGTGTCGCCGAACGTCAAGAATCAGGTCTGCGGCGTGCCGATCTCGACGCCGACGAAGCCGCTCGCCCGGTCGAGCACGGTGATGGAGTTCGCCGGCAGCGGCCCGCCGGACCTGAGCTGCTTCCAGCCCGCCGGTTACCCCAAGGCCGGGACGTCGAAGAAGGTGACGATGTCCGGCGTGGCGAAGATCTTCTCGCACGGATGCTCGTCGAACGGCCTCACGATCGAGGTGCACACCGTCAAGCCCGACGGCAGCGTGGACGCGAGCACGCTCGTGGGGTCGGCGGTGTCGACGGACCCCAGCAGCTGCATGTCGGGCGTCGCCGTCTCCAGCAGTGACTGCGGGACGGTCTACGAGTGCAAGTACAGCTACCCGAACGTGCCGACGGAGACGCAGCTCGTCATCCTCACGCAGGGCTCCCTGTGGGCGCCGCTCTACGAGTACAACGACTACATCCCCGACACCGAGGTGGTGAACGGGACGTGGTCCCACGACGTCCGCGCCCTCGCCAACGACGACTACAGCTTGATCGCGATGGCGGCGATCGGTTCGTCCATCATGACGGGGTACGGCGTCATCGCCGGCGAGGTGCACGACTGCGGTGACGTCCGGCTCACGAACGCGACGGTGGGCGTGAACGCGTTGAACGAGGGGCTCACCTACTTCGACAGCAACGAGGCCAACCCGCTCCCGGACCTGAGCGCGACGTCGACGAGCGACCTCAGCCTCTACGCCGCGTTCGACCTCGCCCCCGGGCCCGTCACCGTCGGGGCGCTGGGTCTCGTCGGCGGCAAGGTCACGACGGTGGGCTACTTCCCGGCGTACGTGTACCCGAACGCGGTGACCGCGGTGACGTTCCAGGGCGTCAGGCCCTTCCAGATCCAGTAGCGGTCACGGGCCGAGCAGGCGGTCCAGCGTGATCGCGCAGGCCGCGCGCACGCTGAGGTGGTTGTAGCCGGTGTCCGCCCGCGCGCGGATGGGCGCGATTCGGACGTCCGCCCCGGCGACCACCTCGCCCGTCAGCCCCCACCCGGTCCCGAACAGGATGAGCACCGGCCGCGCCGCCGCAGCGAGCCGATCCCGCGCCTCCGCGTACGAGGTGGCGGCGCCGCCCCGCGCGGAGGCCGCCGTCGTCCACACCTCGATCGCCGCGCGGCCGCCCAGCGCCGCGTAAGCGTCCTCCAGGGACGGCACCACGCGGAGCAGGTCGATCGCCGCGGCGCGATCGGGGATGCGCCGCTTGCCGGAGCCCTCGACCCAGTGCTCGCGCACCCGCTCGGCCAAAAGGCGCTGGGCCTCGATCGGGTGGACGATGAAGAGGCCCTCCGCGCCGTAGGTGCGCGCGCTGCGCGCCATGTCGTGCAGATCGAGGTTCGTGATCGCGGTGGTGACGACGCCGCCCTGGCGATCGAGGACGGGGTAGTGCACCAGCGCGAGCGCCAGGCGGTTCACCCGTCCCCCTCGCTGCGGCCGCCCCTGGCGCCGGCCAGGAGGTCGGGGCGGCGCTCGCGCGTCCGCCGCTCGGCCTCCGCGCCGCGCCAGGCGTCGATGGCTGCGTGGTTGCCGCCCTGGAGAACGTCGGGCACCCGGAGGCCGCGGAACTCGACGGGGCGGGTGAACTGGGGGTACTCGAGCTGCCCGCCGAGCGCCTCGCTGTGCGACTCGTGCTCCGCCGACGCGGCGTTGCCGAGCACGCCGGGGAGCAAGCGGGCGCACGCGTCGACGACGGCCATGGCCGCCACCTCGCCGCCGCTCAGGACGAAGTCGCCCAGGCTCAGCTCCTCGTCGACGAAGGCGCGGACGCGATCGTCGAAGCCCTCGTACCGGCCGCAGACGAGCGCGACGCGGTCGCGGCCCGCGAGCGCCGCCGCGCTGCGCTGGCGGAAGGGCGCTCCCTGAGGGCAGAGCAGGACGCGGTGGGCCCGCTCGGAAGGCCCGGGGGCCGGGCCCGGCTCGGAGGGCGCGGGAGGCGCGGCGTCGGTCCAGGCCTCGGCGTCGAGCGCCTCGAGGCACTGCACGATGCAGTCGACGCGCATCACCATCCCGGAGCCGCCGCCGTAGGGCGTGTCGTCGACGCTGCGGTGCCGGCCGAGGCCGAAGTCGCGCGGGCTCTTGAGGCGCACGCGGAGGGCGCCGGCCTGGACCGCGCGGCCGACCATGCCGAGCGCGAGGAAGGGCTGGAACAGCTCGGGGAAGAGCGTGACGACGGAGACGCGCACGGGCCCCGCCTACTCGAGCCCGTCGAGCGTCAGGGAGCTCGACCACGCCGCGCTCCACGTCGACGTGCTTCACGTAGGCGTCGAGGAGCGGCACCTCGATCCGCTTCCCGCCCTCCCGCTCGATCAGGAGGACGTCGCAGGTGGGGTACGAGCTCAGGCCGGCGACGCGCCCGACGGCCTCCCCCGAGGTGAGCACCACCTGGGCGCCCTCGACGTCGCACGCGTAGAACTCGCCGTCCTCCGCCGGGGGGAGCGCGTCGCGCCGGACGAGGATCTGTACGCCGCGAAGCGCCTCGGCCGCGTTCCGGTCGTCGACGCCGGCGAGCTTCACGAGGAGCGCCTTGTCCGCGTCGCGGACGGCCGTGAGGGCGGCCTCCCGGACGGATGCCGTCGGGGAGCCGGAGGGTGATGGGGGGGCGGCGGCGCAGGAGGTCGGAGTCGAGGTTGTAGACCTTGAGGCGCAGCTCGCCGGCGATGCCGTGCGGGCGCGCGACCTCGGCCAGGGCGACCAGCCTCGTCTCGCGACCTTGGCTCATGGGAACACCTGTGGCGGGCGGGGGTATGGGGCACCCCCATCGTACGGGAGCATGGGGCGGTACCCGCATCGTGCAGGGGTATGGGGAGTTACCCCCCCAGCGTGCGGGGGTATGGGGGGTACCCCCATTGTCAAGGACGACCGTCAGTCGAGGATGTCGAGGTGCGCCCGGCGGCCCGCCTTGCTCGCGGCGGCGTTGAGCACGGCACGGATCGACTGGGCGGTGCGACCGTCCTTGCCGATCACCTTGCCGATGTCCTCGCGCGCGACGGTCGAGCTCGATGCGGGGGAAGCGATCGCCCGGAACCTCGCGGACGACCACCTGGTCGGGTTGATCGACGAGCGAGCGCGCGATGAGCGCGACCAGGTCGACGAGGGGCGACGATGCGACCATGGCGGGCCTACTTGGTCGCGGGCGGAGCCGCGGCGGGGGTCGCGGTCAGCACGTTGGGCTGCTTCAGAAGGAGGGCCACCGTCGCAGACGGCTGGGCGCCCTTGGCGATCCAGTACTTGGCGCGGCCGGCGTCGAGCCGGAGCTCGGGGCGGCGCGGGTCCCAGGTGCCGAGCCGCTCGATGAAGCGGCCACCGCGGGGGCTGCGCTGATCGGCGACCACGATGCGGTAGAAAGGGGTCTTGGTGGTGCCGGCGCGGGCAAGACGGATGTGAACGGCCATCGGTGCTGTTTACCTCGGAATGCTTGGGCGCGCTGCCCGTCGTACCTCGGCGAGCGCCTCGGGCGCGCGAGGGGCGAACCGTAGGCGAAGCCGCCACTTCGGTCAACCCGGTTTCACGGACTTTGTCCAGGCGGGCACGCAGGGTGCCCTAGAAGTCCAGGCGGGCAAGTGAGGGGAAGGGGGCGCTGGCCGGGCATACAGGGAGCGGCCAGCACGGAGGGCGACCGGCGCGGGGCGCAGCGAGAACTGAACCGGGGCAACGAGACCCGGGGACCGGAACGGATCCGGGCGACCCTGCGGGGCTGCCCCTACACCAGCTCGAGGATGACGACGCCGCGGTTGGGCTCGTCCTCCTCGGCCTCCGCCGGGCGGCGCGGGGGGTAGCGGTCGACGGGGATCTCCAGGCGAGGCTGCTGGCGCTCGCTCTCGCGCCTCTCGCGCTCCTTTTCCTCGCGTTGCCGAATCTGCTCGATGATGAACGGAGGTAGCATCGACGGCCCTCCAGCTTCTCGCTGCGTTCCTTGCTGTGTGTGCGGCTGTTTCCGGTCTGCTTCTGGGGCGCTTGCGCCCGTCCGATATTCCGCTGCGAACCTTCGTCGCCGTCGAGCGGGGCCAGCGGCCGGTGCCCCGTTCACGATCGAATCTAGCAATGCGAGGATATGGGTCAAGCTTACGTGCGATCCAGGGGGGCCCTCGCACATCGTCTCCTTCCACCCGAACGACCCACCGGAGCAGGCGCGAGCGCGCCCCGGAAGCGCGCGCAGCTTTGGCCGGCGAGCGGCGTGTTATGTTCTCGGCCTCATGGCGCGCGACGTCGAGCTTCGTGGGCGGCGGCCCGGCCGGCTCTTCGTGTTGCGCCGCACGCGCGGTGCGTTCGCCTCCCTGCTGATCGCGCTTACAGTGCTCACGGGTTGGCTCGTCCCGCGCGACGCGCGCGCGGACAGCTTCGACGTCGGCGACACGAGCTGGGCGGGCGGCTCGGAGATGCTGGAGATCGCGCGGAGCGAGCTCGGCGAGGCGCGGGTGCGCGCGGTGGCGGTGCTCGACTGGAACGAGATCGAGCCCGAGGACGGGGTGATGCGTCATCCACCCCCTCCGGACCATGGACGAGGGGGACGCCGCAGCCTTCATGAAGGCGGGCGGGCGCCTCGCCGTCCTGCTGGACGAAGACGGCGCGGGCGAGGACATGCTCGCCCGCTTCCGGATCTACCGGAGCGCGCCCCCCTCGCGCCCCCTCCACGCGCTGCGCAACCGCGCCGTCTTCGCGATCGCCGAGCCGGTCGTCAACGTGGTCGCCGGACACATGACGGGGCCCCACCCCGTCGTCGCGCACGTGCAGCAGCTTGTCACCAACCGCCCGACCACGCTCCGCCACCCCGCGCTCTCGCCGGTGCTCCGCATCCCCGCCATCGACGACAGCAACGCCATCCTCGCCGTCGCGGGGCAGGTCGGCAAGGGTCGCCTCTTCGCCATGGGCGACGCGTCGGCCGTCATCAACGAGATGCTCCGCTTCCCGGGCAACCGCGCGTTCGTGAGCCGGGCTCGTCCACTACCTCGTGGACGACGACGGCGCGATGCACCGCCAGGGTCGCCTCTTCATCGTGGCCAACCGCTTCAGCGAGGAGGGCTCGTTCGGCGGCCAGGGCGGCCTCCGCAAGGACGTCGAGGCGTCGCTCAAGTCCGTCTCCAGCTTCTTCGCCGACGCCCGGCGCGACGGCTTTCCCGCCTGGACGCACCTCGCCTTCGCCGTCGGCGCCGCGCTCGGCCTCGCGGCGTGGGTCGCCCGGGCCGCGGCCAAGCCGTACAAGAGCCCGCTGCCGCGCTACGCGCGCCCCACCCCGATGGTGGCGCAGGGCGGCGTCGCCGGGCGCTTCGCCGTCCTCGCGGCGCCCTCTTCGTCGCGCGGCCTGGCCTTGCTCGAGCTCAAGAGCGCGCTCTACGAGGGGCTCGCGGACAAGCTCGCGCTCGGCGCCGACCCGGGCCCCGAGGTGCTCGCCAGGAAGGTCCACGAAGCGGGATTGCTTGACGAGCGCGCGTACTCGGCCTTCAAAGAGGTCCTGCGGATGATGCAGCACGTGGAGAGCGCAATCGTCGCCGGCCGGCCCGTCCGCGTCCCGCAGCGCGAGCTCGCGCGCGCCTTCCAGGTGGTACGCGGAGTGCTCGCCGCCTGCGGCGTGGATGCGGTGACGTCGCTTCCCGCCCGCCCAGAGACCCCGAAAAAAAGCCCGCCGCAGGGGTCCGCTTCGCTTCCCGCCCGCCCAGAGCCCCCCAAACCCCCGCAACAGGCGTTTACGATGGGGGAGACCCCCAAACCCCCGCAACGGGCGTCCACCGACGCACCCGACCCCGAGTAGGAGAGAGATGAGCCAGGCCGTTGCCGTTGACGAGATTGCCGCGGCGAAAGAGCGACTCGACGCGCTCCGGCGCGAGGTGATGCGCGTCTACATCGGCGCCACCCGCACCGTGGACCTGATGCTCACCGCCCTCCTCGCGCAGGGGCACGTGCTCCTGGAGGGGGTGCCCGGCGTGGCCAAGACCACGCTCGTGAAGGCCTACGCCGCCGCGCTCGGGGCCTCCGTGCGCCGCATCCAGTTCACGCCCGACCTCCTGCCCGCCGACATCACGGGCACGTACGTCCTCTCGCCCAAGGAGGGCAGCTTCACCCTCCGGCCCGGTCCCATCTTCGCCAACATCGTGCTCGCCGACGAGATCAACCGCGCCCCCGCCAAGACCCAGTCGGCGCTGCTCGAGGCGATGCAGGAGCGGCAGGTGACCATCGAGGGCGACCGCTTCGAGCTGCCCAACCCCTTCATGGTGCTCGCGACCCAGAACCCGATCGACCTCGAGGGCACCTACCCGCTGCCGGAGGCGCAGATCGACCGCTTCCTCGTCCGGGTGCACATCAGCTACCCGAACCACAAGGACGAGGTGACCATGCTCCGCACCCACAACGCCGACACCCCGACGGCCCGCGCGGTGCTCACGGCGCCGGACCTCGTGAGCCTGCAGCAGGTCGCGAGGAAGGTCCACGTGGAGGACGACGTGTACGAGTACGCCGTCGGCCTCACCGCCTTCACCCGCACGCACGCCCGCGTGCTCCTCGGCTGCTCCCCGCGGGCCACGCTGGGCCTCGTGCAGGCCGGCAAGGCGGCGGCGATCATCGGCGGCCGCCCCTTCGTCACGCCGGACGACCTGCGTGGCGTGGCCAGCGCCGTACTCGCGCACCGCCTCGTGCTGGTGCCGGAGGCGGAGGGCGACGCCAAGGCACGCGAGGCCGTCGTGGACGAGGCCATCCAGCGCGTCCCCTACCGGCGCGCGGTCCGCCCCGTCTGAGGCGAAACCCGTCCGATGCAGCTCTACCCCACGAGGACCGCGGCCCACCTGGCGATCACCGGCATCGTCGTGGTCGCGGTCGGCATCGCCGCGCGCGAGCCGGCAATCGTGGGCTGGGGCGGGGCCATGCTCCTCGCCATGGCCATCGCCCGGACGGTCACGCTGGTCTCCGTCTCGCGCATCCGGGCCGCGGGCTTCGAGATGCTGTGGAGCGGGCCACGCCGCGTCGTCCGCACCGCCCGGGGCGACGAGGTGGAGGTGGAGGCCGAGGTGCGCAACCGCGACAGCCTCGCCGCGCGCTACGTGAAGCTGCGCGCGGTTGCCTCCTCGCAGCTCGACGTGCGCATCGAGCCCCCCGCGGGCGAGGTCGCCGCGTCGGGGCGGCTCAAGGTCAAGGTGCGCATCCGCACCCCGCGCGTGGGCCAGCACGGCGTCCACGGGCTCGCGCTCGAGGTGCACGGCGCGTCCGGGCTCTTCGAGGTGCCGCTCACCTTCGCCAACCCGTACGGCATCGAGGTCCTGCCCCGCCCCTTCGCGACGTACCTGATGCAACCCCGCGGCGGGCGCAGCCACCTCGTGGCCGCCTCGGGCCGCCCGGGCCGCACGCGGGGCGAGGGCAGCGATCTGCGCGAGCTGCGCGAGCACCAGCCGGGCGACCCGTTCCGCCGCATCGCATGGAAGGCGAGCGCCAAGCGCGGCCAGCTCATGGTCCGCGACTTCGAACGGGAGGAGCGCGACGTGGTTCTGGATGGTCCTCCAGCCGCTGGTCGAGCTCTGGGCCGGCCCGCCCGGCCGCGCCCCGCTCGATCTCGCCATCGACGAGACCGCCGCCATCGCCGCGCGCCACCTCGCCCGCGGCGACCGCGTGGGCCTGCTCCTCGCGGCGCCCGGCCTCAAGCTCGCCATCCCGCCGGACCACGGCCCCGCCCACGGCCACAAGATCGCCCACGCGCTCACCGTCGGCACCGGCACCTACGACGCCAACCGCACCGAGCTGGACGAGCCCGACGTCACCGTGCGCGTGCTCGAGCACCTCCGCCCCCTCGACGCACGCGGCCTCGCCGACGTCCGCCGCGGCGACATCGACAAGCTCGCGCTGCGCGCGGACGCCATGCGATCAGCGCGCTCCCTTCGCGCCGAGCGCGCCCCTCGGCCGGTCGGCGCGCGACCGGACCCTGCGCCGCTACCTCGCGGCCTTCGGCATCGAGTCTCCTCCACGGACCGAGTCCGACCGGCGCGAGGCCGACGCTTCCCTCGTCGAGGCGCTCCTCCACATCGCCAAGGCCAAGCCCCGGGCGAGCCTGGTCCAGGTCGTCGCCCCGGCGCCCGAAGAGTCCGCCCTGGGCCCGCTCCGCGAGGCCCTTCAGCGGCTGATGCGGGGCGGCGCCACCGTGAGCTGGTCCAGCCCCCCCGTCGCCCCGGCGCTCGCCCCTCCCTGGGACGACCCGACGCGCCCCGCGCAGACCGACGACGAGGAGGCGCCGCTCCTCCCCCGCCCGGACCGCTCCCCCTTCGCCGAGGTCGCGCCCATCGCCTCCGAGGCGGTGCGCGTGCGCGCCCACGTCCAGCAGGCGCGGCGCGAGGCCGGGCTGCGGCGGCTCGGGGTGCGGGTGGTGCGGGTGCGGCACGCGGTGCCCGCGCAGGCGAGCGAGCTGGCCGAGGGGGAGGCGCCCGCGGCGGCGGCGTCAGGGTAGAGTGGGGGCATGCGCGTCGCCAGGCTGGAGCTGACCGGGGTCGGACCGTTCGAGGGGGCGGTGTTCGAGATCCCGGATCCGCCCGCGGGGACGCGGGGGGAGCTTACGTTCTTCGAGGGGCCGAACGGGTGCGGGAAGACGACGATCGCGGAGGCGATCGCTGTTTTCACTAACGGGGGCGAGCTGTCCGCCCCGGTCGACCAGTTCGCACGACGCTTCGATGTTCAGCGCGCCGCGCCGGTAAAGGGTGAAGCATTCATCAGGCTCGAGCACGGTGACTCATGGTGGCGGACCCTTGCATTCCAACCTGGGCGAGCCGGCCCATGGAATGGCACGCCGGGCCCCGCCTTTCCCCCTTCCTCGGACGTCACCTGGGCGGCGTTCGCCTACCAAGGTCATCAAGCTACCCCCGTCATTGCTACCAAGGGCCCGACCGAAATTGAGACCCCACCCCTCCGTGGCGCGCTCTCGTTCGGCGCAGACTCGGCGAGCACCTATTTCGGCCAGTTCCTCATCAACACGGAGTTCGATCGCGTCAAGGCTGCGCTCTACGCCCAAGAGCAGCCAGCGTCCGAGAAGCGCGAGGAGATGGCTCGCATTGCTGAGGCCCGTCGCGACAGCCTGCAGCGCTTCGAGCGAGTATTCTGCCGCGTTCTCGATCGCGATGTGCGCATCGAGTTCCCATTCGGCCACCACTCCCCCGACGTCTCGCTCGACAGCGAGCAGATCACGCTCGATCTCCTCGGCGAGGGTATGCGCAGCACCGTGGCCTGGCTCTCCGATCTCCTCGTTCGCCTGGAGCGCATCGCATGGGCGGACAGGATGCGCTCGCCCCTTGAGCAGGACTTCTGGCTCATCCTCGACGAGATCGACACGAGCCTCCATCCGAACCTCCAGGCCCACATCTACCCTGCCCTCCGCGAGCTCTTCCCCAACGCCCGCATCTATGCCACCACCCATTCCCCCTTCGTCATCGCATCGGCGGCCGAGGGCGTCGTCTTCCCCATTCGCCCCGGCAAGGACCACAAGGTCCACGGCGTGGTCGAGGCGCGCAAGCTAGAGCCCGGGCAGACGCTCGAATATGTGACGACGGAGATCTTCCAGGCCAGGGACGGCTTCGTCGACCAGAAGACCCGCGACATGCTCGACGAGCACCGGCGCGACATCCGCCGCTTCCGGAAGACGAAGAGCATGGACTGGGATGCCTTCTTCGTCCGCCGGGCGAAGCTGTTCGAGCTGAACGACGAGGTGCGCACCGCCGTCGCGATCCAGGAGGTGCCGGTGCGCCGGGAGGTCGACGATCAGATGCTCGCGCGCGCCGAGGCCCGCGAGCAACGCGAGCTGGGGACCGGCGCGTGACGCCGTTCGCTCGGAAACCGGCACCAGATTTCTGGGCGGCGAAGGAGACGCAGTGGCTCGCGCTCGCGCCCTCCTTCGGGGACCGAGATCCGCTCAACGACTGGCGCCACGAAAAGCGCACCCTGGGGGCTTGGTTCCGGCAGATCGTGCGAGCGCCCGAGGAGCCGCGCCTGTGCGCTTATTGCGACGGCTCGCTCACGGAGCAGTCGCGCGAGACCATCGACCACTTCCTCCCGCAGCACGAGTTCCCCGAGCTCACGCTGAGCTGGTGGAACCTGTTCCCCGCCTGTGATCGCTGCAACAGCGAGTACAAGAGGATGCGCTGGTCGTGCCGCACGGTCCGCCCCGACACCGATCCGGTCGACACATACTTCGAGCTCGACCAGGAGACGGGCTGGCTCCGCCCCAGCCCCGACCTAGACTGGCCCACCCGCGTCAACGTGCGGTTCACCATCCGCATCTTCCGGCTGAACGACTCCCACCGCTGCCGGGGCCGCCGGAACGTCGTGCGCGAATGCAAGAACGCCTGGGCCCGCAAAGCCACGACCCACGAGCACGACCGCATGCGTGTCGACGAGCCTCTGCACCGAAGGCCCCTACCGCTTCGTCGCTCGCCTCGTCCGCGACGCCCTCCCTATATCCACCCGGACCCCGTGAGCATCTCCGAACTCCTCCGCGCGCGGGGCCTCGCCCCCAAGAAGCGCTTCGGCCAGAATTTCCTCGCCGACCCGCAGGCCGCCCGCTCGATCGCCGAGGCGGCGACGACGCCGGCGGGCGGGACGGTGCTGGAGATCGGCGCGGGCCTCGGCGCCTTGACGCGCCCGCTCCTGGAGCGCGCCGCCCACGTGACCGCCGTCGAGCGCGACCGGGACCTGGTGCCCATCCTCGCCGGGGAGCTCGCCGGCCCGGTCGCGGAGGGCCGGCTCGCGATCGTCGAAGCGGACGCGCTCGACGTCGACTGGGCGGCGGCGGTCGCCTCCGGGCCCCGGCCGCACACGATCGCGGGCAACCTTCCCTATCTGATCACGGGCAAGCTCCTCGAGCGGGCCGTGCGGCTCGCCGGGGAGGTCGACCGGGCCGTGTTCATGGTGCAGGCGGAGGTGGCCGACCGCCTCGCCGCCGCGCCGGACACCGAGGCGTACGGGGCGCTGACCGTCTTCGTGCAGGCGGCGTTCCGGGTGCAGCGGATCCTGTCGGTGAAGGCCGGGGCGTTCTATCCCCGACCGGAGGTGGGCTCGGCGGTGGTGCTGCTGGTGCCCGAGAGGCCGCGGCGCGCGGAGGAGACGCCCGCGTTCCGGGCGGCGGTGAAGGCGGCGTTCGGGGCGCGGCGCAAGACGTTGCGCAATGCGTGGAAGGGGCTCTACGGCTGGTCGAGGGAGGAGCTGGAGGAGCGCGCGAAGGAGGCGGGCGTGTCCCTGGACGCGCGGGGGGAGACGCTCCCGGTGGAGGCGTTCGCGCGGGTGGCGGGGATGGCGCCGCGCGCCGGCGCCGCCGAGCCCTGAGCCCGCGTACCGCCCGTCGAATCTGCGTTCACGGGCTTGCTCCCATCCCTCCCTTCGCTTCACGCTGTACCGTCCCCACCTTGCTTCATCCCGGCGAGCCCCGTGAGCACCGAGCCCCTCCCGCCCAAGCCCCCGCACCGGCACGCGCCTCCCGCGCCCGAGCCGCCCGTCGAAGATGCGCCCGCGCGCGCGCCCTCCACCCCGCCGCCGGCGGTGACCCTCTACGAGAGCCTCCCGAAGGAGCCTCCTTCCAAGCCCGCGCTGGCGTCGAAGGCCGCGCGCCGGCTCCGCGGGTTCCGCGAAGGCTTCCAGGCCGCCGCGCTCCGGGTCCTCGGCCGGCTCCCGGGCGCGCTCGCGCCCACCACCTTCGTCCTCGGCATCCCCGCGCCGGGCAACCCGTCGCGCCAGATCCGGGTCGCGCCCCCCGACGCGCCCTTCGCCCCCGCGCTTCCCCGGATCGAGGAGCGCATCGCCGAGATGGAGCGCGAGGGGGGCGCGGTCAACGTCGGCGCGGCCGGCAGCTCGAAGCCCCGCGGCAAGGGGGCGAAGCTCGGCCTCGGCAGGGCGGAGATGGCCGTCGCGGCGGCGGCCGAGGTCCTTCGGGAGCACGGCCGGCGTTCGGATCGGCGCACCTTCTGCGCGGGGGCCGTCCGCATGCTCGGGTACTACGTCGTCCCCGTGCTCCAGGTCCGGCGCGACGCGTACGAGGCGCTCCCCGCGCTCCACGCCGACGGGGGCGGCCTCGGGCACGGCGTCCTCGGCTTCGCCGACGCTGTGATCGCGGAGATCCTCCGCGAGGCCGAGGAGGAGCTGTACAAGCCGCGCCCAGGCAAGTCGCTCTACTGGCTCGACCCCGACCTCACCTCGCGCGCGGCAGGCACCGCGCTGCTCTTCGAGGCGGCGGCCGCAGGCCACGCGGTCGGCGACGCGCACGCCCTCCTCGACCGCCTCAACGTCGTCTCCGCGACGCGCTACGAGCGCCGGGTCGGCCGCGGGCGCATCGTCATCGCCCGGCCCGATCACCCCGCCGTGCGCAGCAAGATCCGCCTCGCCACCCCCATCTCGCTGGGCGACCCCGGCTGGACGCGGAAGATGCTCGAGATGGCGTCCGACGGCATCGCGCTGATCTCGGACTCGGCCCACGTCCTCGGCCTCGGCGCCATCTCCGAGGAGTACGACCCCGCCGCGGAGGACCTCTTCGTCGTCGAGTTCGTCGATCACTACAAGTGGGAGCTGCGCCACGACGACTCCGTGCTGATGCGCGTCGAGTACGGCGTGCCCGGCCTCCCCCACCCCAAGCTCCACCGCGCCGCGCTGTCCGCGGTCGTGGCGCGCGTCTTCCCCGAGACGTCCGTCGAGGTCGACCGGAGGCTCTGGCGCATCGTCGAGACGGCCATGGAGCAGCCCCACGGGACCACGATCGTCGTCAGCGAGCGCGCCGCCGAGGAGGCGGCGCGGCTCGCGGGCCAGGCGACGCGCATCGAGCCCGTGGTGCTCGGCGAGGAGCTGATCCGGCGCGTCAGCTCGATCGACGGCGCGGTGCTGCTCGACGCCGAGGGGCGGTGCCACGCCATCGGGGCCATCCTCGACGGGCGCGCCACCGGCGCGGGCCGGCCCGCCCGCGGGGCGCGCTACAACTCGGCGCTCCGCTACGTCGTAGGCGCCGGGTGCCCCACCCTCGCGGTGGTGGTCTCGGAGGACGGCCGCATCGACGTGCTGCCGGAGGGATGAGCTGACTCCCGAGCCCGATTTCCCGAGATCGGGCGCGGGCTCGGAAAGCTGCACTCATCTTTCCCGCCGGGGTGGGGGGTGCTACGTCGCGACCCCATGCCCCGAGAGGAAGAGCGCGACGCGGCGGGCGAGGCCGGCTGGATGATCCGGCTCGGCGAAGCGTGCCTGCGCGCCCTCGGCGTCGTCGCGCTGGCGTCGGTCCCCGCGGCGCTGCGCACGGCGAGCGCGGGGGGTGGCTTCTTCGCGGCGCTCCTCGCGGGGATGGGCGTGCTCTTGCCGGTGGTGCTCGTGGCGCTGCTGCTCACGCGCGCAGCGGGGCGCGGCCTCCGCCAGCTCGTCGGCACCGAGCCGCGCCGGCCCGTCGTCCTGGGCCTGGCCCTCTGGGTGGCCCTCGCCACACCGCTCCTCGTCGGCCTCGGCGCCTTCCTGAAGGCGACGACGCACCACCGCGGCCTCGCGGGCGCCACGTTCGGCGTCCTCGCGCTGGCCGTCGTGGCCGGGGCGGCGCTGGTCGCGCAGCGCCTGGTCGGGCTCGGGGGAACGCTCGTGCAGCGGGGGGTGAAGCCGTGGATCCCGGCGCTCGCCGGCGCCGCCCTCGGGGTCCTCCCGCTGATCTCGGTCGCCGTCCCGCTCGGGCACCGCGGCGACGACCCGGGCGGGCCCGCCGTGCGCGCCGCGATCCTGGACGGGGCCATCGTCGTCGTCGCCACGGCGCTCGCCGCGGTGACCGGCCTCGGCGCCCAGCTCCGGCGCGCGGCGCGCCTCGGCGGCGTGCCGGCCGCGGTGGTGGTGATCGTCGCGGGGTTCGCGCGGGTGGAGTCGTCGCCCCCGCTCGCGCGCGCGATGCGGTCGGGCGGCGGGCTCGCGCCGACGCTGCTCGGGGTGCTCGAGCACTGGACGGACGGCGACGACGACGGCCACGCGGGCGAGGTCCACGACGAGGCCCTGCCCGGCGCCCACGCAGCGCGTTACGCGAGGTCCGCCGTGAGCATCCTCCACGTCCCGGCCACGGTCGTCGACCTCGCGGACGCCGCCGCGGACGGGCTCGCCGGCGTCTCGCTCACGCCCATCGCCGGGGGGGACACGGCGCGCGTACACGGGCCCGTGTATGCGCGGTCGCAGGCCCGGGTGACCTTGATCGATGGGCCGCCCAAGCTCATGGTATTCGAAAGCTTGTAGAGCGACGGCGGGCTCGGGCGGTGGGCGGTTTATGACGGATCTTGGCTCTTCGACGCGAAAGCGTTCACGATCTCGCACCGTGATGCTGCGGTCGTTCATGATGTCGGGCTTCGCGCTCGGCATCTCGGGCCTCGGCGCCCTCGCGGGCGACCTGGCGCGGACCGCACCCCTCGCCCCCGTCGCAGGCGCCCCCCTGGCGATCGGCGACCTGAGCGCCCTCAAGCACCCCTTCCGTCTCAAGCTGGGCCGCCACTGGCAGATCGCGTCGACGCCCTCGGAGAGCCAGGAGACGACGGACGCCGCCGAGGGGACGCGCGGGCAGTGCGGCGCCGGCATGGTCGAGGTCAAGGGGCGGATGAAGCAGGACCCGAGCAACAACCACTTCTCCAGCAACACCGTGGAGGAGATGCAGAAGACGACCTGCACCAAGTGGCTCCAGCGGGAGTACCCGGAGCGCTGCACCGAGTTCGACCGGGCCAGGTGGCTCGAGATCTCCAGGGAGCTGCCCACCAAGGAGATGAACTTCTGCATCGACCGCTTCGAGTACCCGGACCAGAAGGGCGAGTACCCCTGGATCATGGTCAACTGGTACGAGGCCGAGGACCTCTGCGAGGAGGAGGGCAAGCGGCTGTGCACGGAGGACGAGTGGACGTTCGCGTGCGAGGGCGAGGAGGCGATGCCCTACCCCTACGGCTACACGCGCGACGCGACCGCGTGCGTGATCGACAGGACCTGGCGCCCCTACCACGAGACGGGGCTCCGCCCGCGGGACGGGGTCAACGCCGCGTACGAGCTGGACCGGCTCTGGCAGGGCGTGCCCTCGGGGTCGCAGCCGCGGTGCCGGAGCGTGTTCGGGGTCTACGACACCACGGGGAACGTCGACGAGTGGACGCGCACGGTCCGGCCGGGCGAGCGCCCGAGCATCCTCAAGGGCGGCTACTGGGGCCCGGTCCGCACCCGGTGCCGGCCCGCGACGCGCTCGCACGACGAGAACCACATGTTCTACCAGCAGGGCTTCCGCTGCTGCGCCGACGTGGGCGCCGAGATCAAGAAGCGCCCCCACGCGGAGGATCCTTCGCGCGCGCCCTTGCCCCCGCCGATTCAGTAGCGCGCCCACAAAAGGCCCCCCGCCCAGGCGGGCATGCCACGAGATAACCTTGTATCCTTCCAGGCGATGAGCAGCTCCCCGGCCCAGCCCCCCTCGGACCAGCCCCCCGGCGCCCGATCCGCCCGGTGGCTCGACCGGCTCGCCGCGGTGCTCCTCGCCGGCAGCCTGGGCGTCACCGTCGCGACCGCCGTGCCCTCGCTGCTCGTCGCCGCCGGCGTCGACCTGCCCGCCGTGACGCTCTCGCCCACCCACCCGTACCCCGGGCCCGCCGGGCGGGCCCATGGCGGCTCGCTCCGGGATAGCCACCCGGACCGCTTCCACGGCGACGACCCCGAGGGGCTCGACGAGCCGGACTACGCTCCCCCCGAGGGCTCGCTGGATCCCGACCGCGATCTCGAGGGCGACGACGCGCCGCGCGGCCAGCTCGCCCTCGCGCGCAAGTCGCTGGCGCTCCGCGAGCAGCCCGTCATCACGGCCGAGGTGGTCGGCGAGGTGAAGGCGGGCGAGCAGGTGACCGTTCCGCTCATCGTCGGCGAGTGGGCGCTCGTCTCGTACGACGGCGGCGCGGTGATGGGGTGGGCGAAGAAGAGCGAGATTGCGATTCGATGACGGCGGCGACGCGGCGCCGCGCGTACCGCGGTCGGCTCCTGACACCGCTCTCGGGCGGCGGGCTCCGTTACCTCGAGGACGCGCGCCTGGTGGTCGAAGGCGGCCGCATCCTCTCCGTGTCGGCCTGGAGCGGGGCCGCCGAACCGGGCCTGATCACGCGCGATCTCCACCCCGCCGTCCTCGTCCCCGGCTTCGTCGACGTGCACGTCCACTTCCCGCAGACGCGCGTCATCGGGCGCGCGGGCGCCCCGCTCCTCACGTGGCTCGAGGGCGCCGTCTTCCCGGAGGAGGCGCGCTTCGCCGACGAGGCGTACGCGCGGGCGGTCGCCGGCGAGTTCGTGGCGACGCTCGCCGCGGCGGGCACCACCACCGCCGGGGTGTACTCGACCTCGAGCGCGCGGGCGACGGACGTGCTCTTCGAGGCGCTGGCGGCCTCGGGCCTGCGCGCCGTCGCGGGCCTCACGCTCATGGACCAGCACTGTCCGGAGGCGCTCCGCGTCCCGCGCGCCGAGGCGATGGCCGCGTGCGAGCACCTCGTCGCGCGCTGGCACGGCCACGACGGCGGCCGCCTCGGCTTCGCCGTCACCCCGCGCTTCGCGCTGAGCTGCTCGCGCGGGCTCATGGAGGACGCGGCCCGCTTCGCCGCCGACCACCACCTCCTCGTGCAGACCCACCTCGCCGAGCAGCCCGACGAGGCCGACGCCGTGCTCGCGGCCCACCCGTTCGCCGACGACTACCTCGGCGTCTACCAGGCCGTGGGCCTCCTCGGCCCCCGCACCCTCCTCGCGCACTCCATCCACCTCTCGCCCTCGGCGTGGGATCGCATCGCCGAGAGCGGCAGCGTCCATCGCCCACTGCCCCGACTCGAACTTCTTCCTCGGCAGCGGCCGGATGAGCCTCCGCGAAGCGCGCTCCCGCGACGTCGCCGTGGGCCTGGGCAGCGACGTCGCCGCCGGCCGGAGCTTCGATCTCCGGCGGGCGATCGCGTACGCCTACGACAACGCGCTCTGCCTCGGCGAGCGGCCGAGCGCGGGCGAGCCTTCACGACGGCGACGCTCGGGGGCGCGGGAGCGCTCCACCTCGACGCGGTGATTCGGGAGCCTCGAGCCGGGCAAGGACGCCGATTTCCTGGCGCTGGAGCTGCCGGCGCACGCCTCGGGGGAGGCGGAGGTGCTGGCGCAGATCGCGTTCGCGGACGCGGGGAGGGTCGCGCGGATGTTCGTGCGGGGGGTGGAGGTCGGGCAGCGCTGACGCCGCGTGTCGAATCGCCTCTTCCGTTGCAATCCCGTGACGCGGTTACGCCAATTCGGCGACAAGCACGCGGGGGCGGCGTTACCATTGATGCCATGGGCGTCGTACGGCCGTTCCTTGCGCTCTCCGCTGCCACGCTGATCGCCGCTTGCGCGTCGTCGTCCACGACGCTCAGTGGGGCGACGGGCGCGGGAGGTTCCTCGGGGTCGGGCACGAGCACGAGCACGGGCGCGAGCACGAGCGCGAGTACGAGCACGAGCGCGAGCACGAGCAGCGCTTCCGGGGGAGGGGGAGCGAGCACGAGCGCGTCGTCGACGGGAGGAGGGAGCGGGAGCGGAGGCGCTGGCAGCGGGATGGGCTGCGCGAGCGGCGACGGCGGGGTCACGGACACGCTGGGCTCGAACCGTGACCGGCTGCTCTGCACGTACCTCGGCTACCTCGAGGCCAACGCCACCACCCCGCAGTCGAACGGCCTCTCCGCGAGCAACGTCAAGACCGTGTGCGACGTCTGGTCGAAGCTCGATCCCTCGTCACAGGCGGTCTTTCTCACGCTGACGGCGCGCATGCAGGGCAGCATCCTCGGGGACGACGGGAACTCGATGCTCTCGCACATCGTGAAGATCTACCGCGTCACCGGCGGACAGGGCGCGACCGCGACCAGCGCCGGGAGCTGCGGCGGCGGTGAGTACAACCGGATGATCATGTCGATGGACGCGCACCTCCACACCTCGCAGCTCGCCGCCAGCACGCACCAGGGCGCCCTTCAGCCGAACGGCAAGTACGACATCTCCGACATCCCCACGACGAGCTACTGGCGCGACTCGCACGACCTCGGCGGCCCGCACTCCCCGTTCGACCTCAGCGACGAGACCAACCAGGGCGCGCCCCGCGGGCAGACGCAGTACTTCTCCGACCCCACGTCGACGCTCGCGAACAGCCCCCTCATGCGGATGGACCTCATGACGCTCGTCGACCCGTACGCGATCGAGATGGACCAGGACTACGACTGCGTTCCACAACTCGAACCCGCTCTGCACGTACGTCACCTACGGGCCGGATTGCCTCCCGGAGACGTCGCTGGTGGGCACGGCGGTGTACACCAAGTCGTACGGGAGCTTCGATCCGAGCTGGGCGCCGTCCGGCTGCTGACGCTCGATTCCCCGGGGTGCGCGACTGCGCTCCAGGCTCACGCCGACTTGCGGGCGCGCCCCTCTTGCCGCCCGAGAGGGCGCGGACCTCTCCCTCCGGCTGCATGAGGCGGCGCAGCTCCTCCCGCTCCGCGTCTCCGGGCAGGCCCCAGCCCGCCTCGTAGCCGAAGACCGCGCGCGCAGAGCGGCGCACGAACCCGGGATCGAGGAGATCGATGCGGTCGAGCGGCACCAGCGCGGGGTGCGGCTCGCCGCAGGCGTTGGCCAGGGCGAGCAGCTCTTTGCGCAGCGTCACCAGGTAGTTGGCGAGGCGGGCCGACTTGAGCGTCGGGATCGAGCCCGCGCATCAGCCACTGGCTCTGCGTGGCCACGCCCGTGGGGCAGTTGCCGGTGTGGCACTGCTGCGCCTGGATGCAGCCGATCGCCAGCATCGCCTCGCGCGCCACGTTGATCAGATCGCAGCCCAGCGCCAGCGCCAGCAGCCCGGACTCGGGGAAGCCCAGCTTGCCCGAGCCGATGAAGACCACCTTCTCGGCGACGCCCCGCTCGGCGAACGCCCGGTAGACCTCGGCGAACCCCAGCTTGAACGGCAAGCGCCACGTGATCGGTGAAGACCAGCGGCGCCGCGCCGGTGCCGCCCTCGCCGCCGTCGACGGTGACGAAGTCGGGCGCGCGCCCGGTGGTGTCGATGAGCCGCGCGAGATCGCGCCAGAAGTCGATCTCGCCGACCGCGGACTTGATGCCCACCGGGAGCCCGGTGGCGTCGGCGAGCTCCTCGATGAAATCGAGCATCGAGTCGACGTCGTGAAACGCGGCGTGGTTGCGCGGGGCTGATGCAGTCGCGCCGAGCGGGATGAGGCGGATGCGCGCGATCTCTCGGCGTCACCTTGGCCCGGGGAGCACGCCGCCGAGCCCCGGCTTGGCGCCCTGGCTGAGCTTGATCTCGATGGCGCGCACGGGCGCGCTCGAGCCACGCTCTCGAGGAAGCGATCCATGGAGAAGCGGCCGCGCTCGTCGCGGCAGCCGAAGTAGCCGGTGCCCGATCTGCCAGATCAGATCGCCGCCGCTGCGGTGGTAGTCCGAGATCCCGCCCTCCCCCGTGTTCTGCATCGCGCCGGCGAGCTTCACCCCCCGGTTGATGGCCTCGATGGCCCGCGGGCTGAGCGAGCCGAAGCTCATCGCCGAGGTGTTGACGATCGACGCGGGCCGGAACGCGTTCTTGCGGCGGCGGAAGGCGCCGAGCACCTTCGCGGAAGGGCAGGCGTGCTCGGGGTCGAAGCCGGGCTCGCCCTCGTGCGGCGCGTGGAGGGGGAACGACGGCGTGGCGGACGACCATGTAGCTCGGGCTCTGCTCGAGATCGTTGTCGGTGCCGAAGCCGAAGTAGTTGTTCTCTCTCTTCGCCGACGCGTACACCCAGCGGCGCTGATCGCGCGAGAACGGCCGCTCTTCGTCGTTGCCCGTGACGATGTACTGGCGAGCGGGCCCCCCGAGCGCCTCCAGCCAGTAGCGGAGGTGCCCGATCACCGGGAAGTTGTGGAGGATGGCGTGGTGCCGCTGGAAGAGGTCGTGGATCACGACCACGACGATCAGGGCGAGGAAGACGAGTCCGGCGATCGCGAGGGCGTTCACGGGCGCGCTAGCCCTTGTCGCAGATGCCGGCGTAGTCCTTCTGGATGGGCGTGAAGGCGGCGGCGGGGAGCCCCTCCTCCATCCAGCCCTTCACCTTGCCGCAGATGACGTGGCACTCGGTGGTCTTCGCCTTCTTCTTGCAGTCGAGGAGGTCCTTGTTGAGAGCTTCCAGCTCCCCGAGCCGCCGGCACTGCGAGTCGCGCGCCATCTTGCGCGTGGCGGCGGTAAGGCGGATCGGCTCGTCCGCCTTCTCGAACGCGCTCGCCGCGGCGTCCGCGTCGACCTGCGCCGCCTGGCACGCCGCGATCACGTCCGCCACCGTGGCCTTCGGGTCCTGCCGCTTCTCCACGTACGCCTTCTCGGCCACGCCGGGGCCCCTGGCCCGGAGGTAGGGCGCGATCGCCGCCTTCGCCTCCGGCGTGACGGAGTCCGGCGCGACGCGCGGGTACTTGCCCGTCACGCCCATCGCCGCGGCCGCCGCCCCCGTCTTGTCGAGCGAGCCGTCGAGCGCCTTCACCGCGCCCGAGCACTTCGTGAGCTTGTCCGGATCGTCGGCGTCCGCGCAGGCCTCGGTCACGGCCCTGAGCGACGCCTGGATGCCCTTGGTCGCGTCCTCGCTCGAGGTCTCGAGCTTCTGCCGCGCCTTGTTGGCGGCGTAACGGATCTCGTTGGCGGCGCAGAGGGTGGACTTGTCGAGATCGATGTGCCGCTGCGGCGCGTACTTGTCCGTCTTCTCGGGCATCACGGCGTAGGGCGCGTAGGCGGAGATCAGCGCGATGGGCTGCTTCAGGTCGGCGATGGCCGCCTCGTGCGCCTGCTTCTCGGCCGCGGCCTTCTGCTCCTCCGGGCTCGGCCCCTTGTTGCAGGCGGCGAGGGCGAGGAGGCCGAGGGCGGCGAGGAGGGCGTTTCGCGTCGTTGTGATCACAGGGTCGCGCTAGGTGACGTGGGGGGCCGCGTCAACCGTCACGCTCCCCGGGCGCTGCGCTCCGGTGTAAGGTCGGCGCTTCACGCCCGTTTGGTGGGGGCCCACGCATGAGAACGAAGATTGTCGCCCTGGCCACCCTAGGCCTTCACCTGCTCATCCTCGCCTCCGGTTGCGGCGGCGCGATGGCCCCGCCCGAGGCGGCAGCGCCTTCGGCGGAGGCCGCGGCGGCGCCGCCGCCTGCACCCCCGCCCCCGCCGCCGGGGGCGGCCCTCGCGGTCGACGGCGTGCCCGACGACCGCCTCGCCATGCTCGGCCCGACGACGGCGCCCACCCCCGCCTCGCCGAGCGCGACCTCGGCGCAGACCGCGCCTCCCGCCCAGGCCACCGCCGTCCGCGCGCCGATGCTCATCTACACGGCGCAGATCACGATGGCCGTCTTCGAGGTCAACGCCTCGCTGGCCAAGGTGGAGGCGATCGGCCGCGAGCTCGGCGGCTTCCTCGCGAAGCGCGACGACATGTCGATCACCATCCGCGTCCCGGTCTCCGCGTTCGACGAGGCGGTGAAGCGCGTCGAGGGGGTCGGCGACATGCTCCACCGCAACATCGCCGCCGAGGACGTGACCGCGGAGTACGTCGACCTCGAGGTCCGCCTCAAGAGCGCGCGCGCCGTGCAGGCGCGGCTCACGGAGCTGCTCACCAAGGCGGTCAAGGTGGAGGAGTCGATCGCCATCGAGAAGGAGCTCGATCGGGTCTCCGGCGAGATCGAGCGCATCGAGGGGCGGATGAAGTTCCTCCGGGACCGGGCCGCCTTCTCGACCATCACCGTCCGCTTCGAGCCGAAGCGCGTGGAGGAGGTGGGCAACCAGAGGGTGCGCATCCCGGTGCCGTGGCTCGACAACGTCAACCTCCCCAGGCTGCTCAAGCTATGAACCGCTCCCTCCGCCCCCTCCTCGGGATCCTCCCCCTCGTCGCCGCGCTCGCGGGCTGCGGGCGCCCCTTCATCCCGGCCACGCCCCCCGGCTTCGTCGACATGGGCACGCGCTACGGGGACAGCGAGTACCGCGCCGCGACCGCCGACGGCGTCGTCATCGGCGTCCGCGCCTTCGACAACGACCCGAAGGGGGAGCTGCCCTTCTGGGCGCGCACGCTCGAGCTGCGCATGCACGACGCAGGCGGCTACGCGCTGCTCGACAAGCGCGACGTCACCGCGCGCGGCGGCCTTCTGGGCGTCGTCATGCGCTTCGGCCACGACGAGGCGAAGACGCCGTACCTCTACACGGTGGCGCTCTTCGTCACGGACAAGAAGATCTACCTCGTCGAGGCCGGCGGCACGAAGGCCGAGGTGACGAAGCAGGAGGCCCAGATCGACTGGGCCATCAAGAACCTCGCGCCGAAGTGACGAGCCGAGTGGGCAGGCATGCGATGCGCGCGCCTACCCACGCGCCTACCGAACCGCGACCGCAAGGGAGCGGGTGCCAGCGAGCACAGCGCCTCCATGCCCTTGCACGCGCCACGCTACCTGTAGCGCTACGCGTGCAAGGGCATGAAGACGTCGCGCTTCCTGGCACCCGCTCGCTCGCGCTCGCGGTTCGGTAGGTCAGCAGGCGCGTACCGATCTAGAACTGCCACTTCCAGCCGGTGCCGCCGGGCAGGCCCACCCACTTGGGCAGCGGCGACTCGAGCGCGAACGCCTTGCCGGGGGCGAGGGCGGTGCCGACGGGCACGCGCTTGGCGCCCCAGACGATGAGCGGGATGCCGACGCCGATCCCGATGAGCCCGGCGATGGAGAGGCCGATCACCGCGCCCGTGCCGCTGCTGCACCCACCGATGCTGGAGCCAGTGTTGAGGTCGATGGTGGAGGCGCAGGAGTCGGCGACGAGGGCCTCGATGCCGGCGGACAGGAGCAGGACCGCGCCCACGGAGACGCCGACGATGCCGCCAACCATGGCGCCGGTGCTGCGCCGCTCCGTCAGCACGGGCTGGGCATACATTCCGGGGGGGGCGTAGTACCCGCCACCGGGGGGCACGTAGTAGGCGCCGGGAGGCACGGCGTACGCGCCGGGAGGAGGCGCCGGGTACGCACCCGGCGGGTATGCGCCCGCGGGGTACGCGGGATACGCGCCCGGGGGATACGCGCCGGGGGGATACGCAGGCACGGCTGCGGGTGGGGCGACCGGCTGCGGCGCGACCTGCACCGTGGCCGCCGCTGCCGGCGGAGGTGTGGAGGTATCGGCCGCCGCGGGAAGCGCAACGAGCAGCGCCACCCCCGCAACGGCAAGCGGCAAGGCTCGACCGTGGCTCATGCCGCCGGTCGTATCAGAAGGGGCGCAGCCTCTCAACCGCAGGGCAGGAACTCGTCAGGGCACGTCTGCCCCGAGGACGTGCGCGGGGCGCCCCGCGACGACGAGCGCCGTTCCAGCGGGGGTGTGCTTGTGCTTCACCGAGGCGAGCGCCAGCCACCCGTCCGGGCCCGGCGCGCGCGTCGCGCTGGTCACCGCGCCGACGCCGGCGGTGCCGTCGGGCAGGGCGATCTCGGCGCCCGCGGAGAGCGCGCCCTCCCCTTCGACGGCGAGGCGCACCAGCTTCTTCCTCGCGTGCCCGCGCTTCTCGAGCATGAACACCGTCTCCTGCCCCAGGTAGCAGCCCTTCGAGAAGCTGACCGCGCGCGTCTCGAGCGACGCCTCCTGCGGGAGCGACTGCTCGTCGTAGTCCACGCCGAAGCGCGGCACGCCCCAGGCGATGCGGAGCGCCTCCCAGCCCTCGTCGTCGAGCCGGGTGCCCTCGAGCGCCGGGGCGAAGCCACCCTCCGGTGCCACGATCGCGGCGGCGTCGCCGTGCCCCGTCCACCCGACCATCGCGCCCTCGCCGCCCCGGGCGCGCGCCGCCGCAAGGGTCTCGGCGGCGCGGGCGCCGTGCGCGAAGATCACGCCGAGGTCGAGCGGATCGTCGATCTCGGCGTCCTCCATCACCAGGTGCTTGTCGAAGTGCTCGCGGAGCAGCGGCATGCGGGAGCGATCGGCGACGACGAGCGTCCGGTCGCTCCCCGCGACGACCCAGAGCTCCGCCATGATCTTGCCCGTCTTGCCCACGGCGAGGGCGTACGCGCCCGCGCCGGGCGCGAGCTTGCCGACGTCCTGCGTCACCAGGCCGTTGAGCCACGCGAGGCGATCGCCCCCCGTGACGGGGAGGACGCCGAGGTCCGCGCGGACGTGGAGGAGCACGCCCTCGCGCGCTGCCGAGAGGAGGGTGCCGAGATCGTGGGAGCTTGCCATGGCGGGATCGTGGATCAGGGATCGACTTCGGCCACCAGCTCCGCGAACCCGCGGGAGGCGTGCAGGGCCGGCGGCACGACGGCGGCGTCGACCTTGCCCTGGAGCGCACGGAGGCCGTCCGCGTCCAGGCCCTCGACCTGCGCGACCAGCGTCAGCCCGCGCGGCGCCCGGGCGGCGAGCTCGACGACCGCCTCGGCCGAGCCGGCCCGGATCGAGGATCGCGCGCGCTCCCAGCTTGACGGCGGCGTCGACGCCCGCGGCGTCCGCGGCGAGCGCGAGGGGGACCATGCGCATCGTGCGGGCCGATTGCGCCAGGCGATCCCAGGCTTCCACCGGCAGGAGCGCGTCGACGCAGACGCCGTCGGCCCCGTAGTGCCGGGCGAGGAGCAGCGCCTCCTTCGCCCCCGCGGCGCCGAGGAGCAGGGACGGCACCGTCTTGGTGGCCCGCGCGGTCTCCGCGAGCGAGGGGCCGGGCTCGGCCGCGGCGAACGCCGAGACGTTGAGCTCCGCGAGGCGCAGAGCCTCCTCCGCGGCGCGCTCGGAGGGGATCAGGGCCACGAGCGCCAGGTTGCGGCGGCGCGTGGAGACCGCCTGGAGGAGGTCGCGGACGGAGGGGACGATGGAAGCGGCGTCGACTTGCTGCATGCGGGCGGGGTAAACGATGTCGCCGGGGATCGCAAGGCTCTGCGGGCGCTCCGTCCCGGGTGCGCGGGCCCCCGGTGGTAGCTTGACGTCATGGTCGACGACGATCGGGCGAGCATCCTGGCGGCGCACGCCGCCCTGGTGACCGAGGGTACGATCGAGCCGCTGTCCACGGAGGCCGAGGAGACGCGCGCGTGGCTCGACTGCGGCTCTCGTCGCTCGTCGAGAACCGCTTCTTCGAGCGCGTCGACCCACGCGAGATGACGCCGGAGATCCGCGCCCGCTGGGAGCCTCGCGCGACCAGCGACGAGCCCCTCTCCAGCCCGCACGGGCACGACTGGTACCGGATCCCGTACTGGATCCGCGACGGCTTCGATCGCGCGGGCACGATCGCGCTCGCGACGTCGGCCATGGACGCGCGGCTCGTCACCGTGTCGAGCCTCTACACGCTCCCCTCCCATCGCCGCCGCGGCGTCGCGGCGCGGGTCCTCGCGCGCGCGTACGCGGCCGTGACCGCGGCCGGCCTCGGCGGGCTGCGCGTGCCCGCCTACTGGACGTGGCAGCCTGCCGTGCGCTTCTACCTCGGCCTCGGGATGTGGATCGCGAGCTGGAAGCACTCGCTCGTCTTCTGCCGCCGCCCCGGTCAGCCCGAGCACCGCATCGAGGTGGACGACGCGCGGGGGGAGGCGCGCTTCTCCGTCGTCCGCGACGGGAGGCTCGTCCCCGTGCTCACGGCCACCCGGCAGGGAGATCGCCTCGGCTGGGCCGAGCACGCGTCCCTCTCCGATCTCCTGCGGGAGGGGCACCGCGCGGGCGAGACCTTCGCCGTCGCGCTGGCGACGCGCGGCTTCCCGCTCATCCGGTCCAGCGCGGCGTGGGCCGAGCGCCACCGCTCCTCGGACGCGGGCGACCCCGAGGGGCTCGCGTACAAGATCGAGCTCTGGGAGGCGTGGGATGGGCGGAGCGGCCACGTCGTCCGGACGCCGCGCATCCCGGGGATCGCGTACCGGGCCTGGGACGAGATCGACTGAGGGAGGCTCACCGGGGCATGAGCGTTAACCTGCGCCAGGGGCTTTCAATCCTAACCGCGCCCGGAGCGAGCTGCCGTTTACGGCAGCTCGCGGAGGAAGCGGGGGCCGCAGGTCTGTTCAACGGCGCGTCCTGCGAAGACGCACCCCCGCTTCCTCCGCGAGCCTGCCTTCGGCGGCTCGCTCCGGGCGCGGTTAGGATGGCGTTTGTGGAGCGTCCCGGAAGGCTAACGCGCATGGGCTCACCGGAGGGTCACCAGAGGACGCGCCCCTCCATGCCTCCGGCGACGGTGAGCGCTTCCCCGCTCACGTGGCGCGAGAGGACGGGAGAGGCGAAGAAGAGCACGGCCCCCGCGACGTCGGCCGGCGAGGCGACGCGCCGGAGCGGCATGGTGCGCGTCACGGTGTCGAGCTGGCCGGTCTCCGCGAGCGCGCGCTCGGCCATGGGCGTGACCGTCCAGCCCGGGTCGACGAGGTTCACCCGCGCCCACGGGTCCACGCGCACGATCTCGTTCTTGAGCGAGAGCACGAGCCCGCGGAGCGCGGCCTTGCTCGTCGCGTACTCGGCGTGCCCAGCCTCGCCGAAGCGGCCGGCGGTGGAGCCGATGAAGACGACCGCGGCCCCCTGCCCGTCCGGGCGCGGGCCGGCGCGCCGCAGCTCGGCGACGAAGGAGCGCGCCGTCCACATGGCGCCGAGCAGGTCCGTCTCGATGACCTCCCGCACGCGGGCGTCCGGCTGCTGATCGAGCGGGAGCGCCTCCGGCGGCCAGATGCCGGCGTTCACCACGCAGACGTCGACGCGGCCGAACGCGGCGGCGGCGGCGCGCATCGCGCTGTCGAGATCCTCCGGCCGGCGCACGTCGGCGTGAACGGGCAGGACGCTCGGCGAGGCGGGCACCGGCCTGCGCGAGCACGCGGCGACGCGCGCGCCCTCCGCCGTGAAGGCGCGCACCAGCTCCTCCCCGATGCCGCCCGAAGCGCCCGTGATGAAGGCAACCTTGTCCGCGAGGCCGAGATCCACGCGGGCGACGGTATCACCGCGCCAGCGCCGCCGGCACGCCGAGCCGGATCACGCCCCGCGGCGTGGCCGCTTCGAAGACCTCGCCGCGCCGGTCGGCGAGCCCGAGGCGGAGGAGGCCGTCCGGCCTCACCAGGGCGAAGGGCGCCCGCGCGAGCGGCGCGCCGCGCCCGTCCGGCACCACGTAGACGGCGACGTCGTCGGTGCCGGGCGTCACCGGCTGGGCCGGGGGTATGGGGGGTCTGGGTGGGTGGGAGGAGACGAGACCACGAGCGGGCGCGCGCAGCGGGCCGCCACCGCGGCGTCCCGCTCCTCCCCCGTGCACCGGGCGAGGGCGCGGACGGAGGCCGCGTCGGGCTTGTCCCCGCCCTTCGCGACGACGCGCCAGAGATAGTCGGCCGCAGCGATGCGCGCCGCCTCCGAAGGGTCGCGCGCGAGGACGTCGATCATGGCGGCCCCCGGCCCGGCTGCCGCGCGCGCCTGCGCCGGCTTCCCGCTGCCCCCGCCGGCGGGGGCCCGATCCGCGGGCTCGCAGCCCGCGCCCGCGATGGAGAGGCCCTCGATCGCGTTGGCGCGGACGTAGGGGCGCTCCTGCGCGAGGGCCGGGCAGAGCACGGCAGCCGCCCGCGCTGCCTCGCCCTCGCGCGTCGCGATCCGGCCCAGCGCCGCCGCGGCGTCGCCCGCGACGGCGGCGTCCGGGTCCTTCACCAGCCCCTCGACGAGCGCGAGCTGATCCTTCTTTCCCACCGCGCCGAGCGACCACACCGCGTTCGCGCGGACCCCGGGTCGGGATCGCCCGCGAGCCGGACCAGCGCGTCGAGCGCGACGGGCGAGGCGCCCTGGCCCGCGAGCGCCTCCGCGACCTTGCGCCGATCGTCGATGGACGCAGGAGGGGCTGCTGCGCCCCCCGACCCGCCGATCGACCCGCCGACCAGCACGGCCAGCGCGCCGGCCGCCGCGGGCGCGTGCATGCGCCCGAGCCCCTCAATCAGCGCGTCGCGCGCCGCCTCGGGCGCGGCGGCCACCGCGTCGCGGACGCGCCCGGCGAGCGCCGGGTCGGTCGCGCGGGAGAGCGTGCCGGCGAGCGCGATGCCGAGGGCGCCGCGGTCCTGCTCGGCGGCGAGGGTGAGCCGGTCGAGGAGCACCTGGGCCGAGGCCGCGCCGCCGACGCGCGAGAGCGCGATCGCCGCCTTGAGGCGCACCTCGGGCGACTCGTCGTCGAGCGCGGCGATCAGGGTCTCGTCCACCGCGGGGGCGCCGACGCCGAGCACGCCGAGCGCCTCGATGACCGCGAGGCGGAGCGCCGGGGGCCTGGCCTTGGCCAGCGGCAGGAGCACCGCCTGCGCTCGGGGCGCGCCCGTGCGCCCGAGCATGCGGCAGAGCTCGATGCGCTCGTCCACCGGCGTCGCCGCGTCGGCGAGCGCCGCGCGCGCGGGGTCGATGGGGCGGCCGTCGGGGTGCGCCGGATCGAGGAGCGCGGCGGCCGCGCGGATCGCCTCCTTCCGCGCGGCCGGGTCGGGATCGTCGAGCACCTCGAGCACCGGGGGCAGCGCCTCCGCCGAGCCGATCTGGGCGAGCGCCGCGAGGCCCCAACGCAGCGGGACGACGCCCCGCTGCATCGCCCCGACCACGGCGGGAACGCCGGCCGTGTCGTGGAGCGCGCCCAGCACGAGCGCGGCGCCGGCGCCCGCGTTGCCCCCGGGCGAGCCCGAGAGCAGGGCGATGGCCGCGGCGGCCGCGCGCTTGCCGGACGTCGCGAGCGCGTCGCGCACCGGCGAGCGCGCCGCCGCGGGGTCGTCCTTCGCCAGCGCGGAGACGAGCACGCGCACGGCCTCGTCCGATCCGATGCGCCCGAGCGCACGCAGCGCCGCGCTGCGCACCTCGGCCGCGCTGACCCCGCCCGGCGACGACGGCCGGACGCCCGTGGACGTGTCGGCCCCGGCGTCGGGATCGATCAGCGGCAAGATCGCCGTCACCGCCTCCTCCGACCGAAGCTTGCCGAGCGCGGCGACCGCGTCGAAGCGCACCTCGGCGGCCGAGTCCTGGAGCGCCAGCATCAGCGCGCCCGCGGCGCGGGCGTCGCCGAGATCGCCGAGCGCGCGCGCCACCGCCCTGCGCACGTCGGGCACCGAGTCCTGCACCTTCCCGATGAGGGGCACGACCGCGCGGGCGTCCCCCACGCGGCCGAGCGCGCGCGCCACGGCCTCGCGCACCTCCGGGGCGGGGTCGTCGAGGTGGCCGAGGAGCGGAGAGACCGCCTCGGCCATCGCGGACGCGCCCATCGCGGACGCCGCGGCGAGGCGCACGTGCGCGTCGGGATCCCCGAGCACGCGGCCGAGCGCCACGACGCTGCGATCCGTGGGGGACGCGCGGATGACGTCGCACGCGGCGAGCCGGAGGCGCGGGTCGCTGTCGCTCAGCCACGCGACGACCTGATCGCCCGCCTTCGGCAGGTGCAGCGCCGTCGCCGCCAGCGCGCCGCGCAGGCGCACCTCGACGTCGGAGTCGCCCATCGCCTTCTGCGCCAGGTCGAGGCCGATCTCCGGCGGCAGCTCGGGGATCCTGGCCGCCGCGAGGCGCCGCTCCGAAGCGTCGCCGGAGGCGAGCCCGCGCGCGACCTGCTCGGGCACGTTGGGCCAGACGAACGCCTCGGCGCGGCGACAGGGAGGCCCGGGCGGCCCGGCGAGCGCGGCGGCGAAGGCGAGGGCGGCGAGGGCGGAGCGGAGCGCGGCGGGCGATCGCACGCGGGGGAGCGTAGCACGGCGGGCGGAGGCGCCCGGGCGCCCGCTGACGCCCGGGGTTCCATCGCGGGAATCGCGCTCGCTGATTCAGAGCTCGATGGCGACGTGGAGGCCGTACTCGACCCACTTGGTGGCGGCCCCGCCGGTCGTGAGCGTCACCACGCTGTAGGCGGCCTGCGCGCCGAAGCTGAAGAAGGGAACGAGCTTGAACGCGAGCGCGAGCCCGGCGTCGCAGGCGATGCCGGTCGTGTCCGAGCCGAGCCAGCCCGCGCCCGCGTGCCCGAAGATCGACGGCTCGATCATGCCCTGCTTGCCGAAGCGCAGCCCGCCGAGGGCCCGCGCGACGTGGATGACGTCCCGCGAGTCGGCGGGGAAGAGGGTGTAGCCTCCTTGCGCCTCGGGCTGGAGGAAGACGGGCCCGATGCCGATGCGGTAGCCGAACGTGCCCAGGAACCCGATGCCCTCCGGCCTGGCCGCGGGGGGCATGCCGATGCCCTGACCGGCGTCGAGCTGGGCGCCGAGGAAGATGCCGGCGTTCGCGTCGCGAGGCCACGACGCGAGCACGGCGGCGGCGGAGCCGAGGGCGACGAGGAGCGCGAGGCGCATGCGCCCCGCAGCGTATCAGCCTCCCGTACCGCGCGATGCCTTCTCGTCGTGACCGCTTCGCCCGGAGCGCGAGGCGAGCTCGGCGAGCACCGCGCGGAGGGGCACCCCGCGCGAGGCGAGGGCGACGAGCGCGTGGTAGAGGAGGTCCGCCGCCTCGCTGGCCACGCGGCTGTCGGACTCGGCCTCGATCGCCCGCGCGAGCTCGCCTGCCTCTTCCCGGAGCTTCGCCCCGATACGCTCGGCGCCGCCGTCGAGCAGGTGCTTCGTGTAGCTCCGCTCCGCCGTGCTCCGCTTGCGCGACGCGATCTCGCGCTCCAGCCCCTCGAGGAGGGCCGTGGCGTCGACGCCGCTCTCCTCCGCGACGCCGCCCTCGCCGACGCGCCGGAAGAAGCAGCTCGGGCTCCCGGTGTGGCAGGTGGGGCCGGCGGGATCGACGAGGTAGAGCAGCGCGTCGGCGTCGCAGTCGGCCACGACGGCGGAGACGGCGAGGGTGTTGCCGCTCTGCGCCCCCTTCTCCCAGAGCTCGCCGCGCGATCGGCTGAAGAACGTGGCGCGCCCGGTGGCGAGGGTGCGGGCGAGCGCCTCCCGGTTCACGTACGCCAGCATGCGGACCTGGCCGGTGAGCCGATCCTGCACGACGGCGGGGACGAGCCCGCCCTCGCCGAACGCCACCTCCATGCGTCAGCCCGCCTTCAGGGGCTCGGGATTGTCGTCGCCGCCGGACGCCGGCTCGTCCTTCTCCGGCGCCGGCGCCGGCGCGTCCGCCTCCGCCGTCGCGGGCTCCGGCGCTTCCTCGCCCTCGGCCGCCGCCTCCGCCGGCGCCGGCCGCGGCTTCTTCACCCCGCGGCCCTTCGCCTTCACCTTGCTCTTCGCCTTCTTCGCCGGCCGGACGCGCACCTCCTCCTCGTCGTCGTCCTCGGACGCCGGCACCGGGGCCCCGCCGGCCACCGCGGGCTGGAACGCCGGCGGGAGCCGCAGGTCCATGGCCTGCTTCGGGTGGGCGAGCGCCGCCTTGTAGAAGACGGCGAACGCCATCGAGGCGGCGACGCCGCTGACCACGCCGATGAGCTGCGAGGTGGAGAGATCCCCGGGGGCGGTGGCGGCGAACGTCTCGGGCTTGTAGGCGAGGTAGAGGGGGATCACCGGCAGGAAGAACGCGATCTGGCTCGCGACCCTCGCGCCCTTGTTCTCGATCCGGTGGGAGAACCCGATGACGTAGCCGATCGCGAGGACGGCGAAGGCGAGGGGGATCAGGATGTGCTGCGGGATCGGCGGGTTGATGGCGCCGCGCTCGGCGTCGTCGCGCAGGACCTCGAGGAGGAAGCGGCAGACGCCGTAGCCGAACGCGAAGAGGAAGAAGATCTCCCCCCGGAACTTCTGCTTCCGGCGGTACCAGAGGAGCAGGCCGAGCAGGCCGGCGCCGACCAGCGACTCGTAGATCTGCGTCGGGTGGACGGGGAGCGAGGCGTCCGCCGAGCGCTGGATGAGCCCCTCGTGAACGTGCTGGGCCCAGGCGGGCGCGCCCTCCCCGCTGTCGATCGTGCCCGGGGCCCAGTGCGGGAAGGTGCCGAGGGACTTGAGCCAGCCGGGCGCGCTGGGCTTGAGCGGCTGGCCGAAGTCGCAGCCGAACATGTAGCAGCCGAGGCGGGTGATCATCAGCCCCGAGGCGAGGCTGGGGACGGCGACGTCGGCCCAGGGCAGGAGCGGGAGTTTGTGGCGGCGGAGGAAGAAGTACGACCCCGCGAGGCCGCCCAGGAAGCCGCCGTACGCGACGAGGCCGCCGCGGCGCATCGCGAAGAAGGAGGCGATCACCTCCATGAAGGGGAGCGCGTCGTGCGTCTTCGGATCCTGCGTGAACTCGGGGATGTTCGTGAGGATGTAGAGGATGCGCGCGCCGGCGACGGCCGCGATGGCGGTGATGACGTAGTTGTTCGCCATCGTCTCCTTGGGGAGGCCGTCGCGCTCGGCCAGGCCGAGCGTCAGATACCAGCCCACCACGAGCGACAGGCCGAGCATCACGCCGTAGCTGTAGATGGGGATCGTGTCGGGGTTGAAGACCCCCTCGTTCCCCTTCAGCACGGTGAAGCGGGCGAGCACGGCGAGCAGCGCGACGCCGCCGGCGAGCAGCGCGCCCTGCCGATCCTTCTCCTTGCCCACCATCTTGGCGACGGCGACGAGCGCCGCGAGCGCCGCGACGATGAACGGCAACCACACGTATTGGATGGAGATGCCGTGTAGGGGGATTCTGAAGAGGATCGGATGCATGGCTGGCCCTCTCCTTACGCTCGGGCAAAAGGGCGGGCAAGCCTCGCGGGGTCGGGGAAGGCCCGAAGCAAGCCCGACGTATGCTACGATGGCCGCCGTGAGCGAGAAGTTTGGCTCCCTGGGCGCCGCCGCGCTGATCGCGGCCGCGCTCGCGGCGGGCTGTGTTCCAGAAGGCCCCTCCACCGCCGACGCCGGAGCCCCGTCCAAGGCGGTCGCCCCGCCCAGCCCGCCCGCGCGGCTCGGGCCCTCGGCGCACCTGCACGACGCCGCTCCGCACGCGGAGGGGCCCCGGATCACCGCCCCGTGGGAAGATACCTTCGATCGCGCCGAGCTGGGCCCCGACTGGAACGCGCTCAGCCCCGTATGGAAAATCCAGAATGGAAAGCTCTGCGGCCGGGGCGCCCGCAACCGGGGGGCCTGGCTCGAGCGCCGCCTCCCGGTCAATGCCCGCATCGAGTTCGACGCGTACGCCGAGTCGTCGGAGGGCGATCTCAAGGTCGAGCTCTGGGGCGACGGGGCGAGCGGCGCGACCACGGTGAGCTACACCAACGCGACGAGCTACATCGCCATCCTCGGTGGGTGGCACAACTCGAAGCACGTCCTCGCCAGGTTCAACGAGCACGCGCCCGACCGGCTCGAGATCGACGTCGACCCGAACAGCGACGACGAGCGCATGCGCGCCGTGGCGCCCGGCCAGCCGTACCACTTCACGGTGCAGCGGGTGGACGGGCGGAAGCTCGAGTGGTCCGTCAACGGGTCGGTGTACTTCGACTTCACGGACAAGGAGCCGCTCGTGGGCCCGGGGCACGAGCACTTCGGCTTCAACGACTGGGACGCGCCGGTCTGCTTCGACAACCTCAAGGTCACCCCGCTCTAGGGTATGGAAGCGGCGGAGATCGACAGAGAGCTGGGCGAGCTCGAGGGCAAGGTCGAGCAGCTCCGCTCGCTCTACGAGCAGTACTTCATGGGCTTCGACCGGCTCGAGCCGCTCGTCCAGCGCCGGGACGTCGAGCGCCGCGTGAGCGCCCTCCGCCGCGAGCAGATCCGCAACACGGCCCAGCGCTTCAAGTTCAACGTGCTGGTGCAGCGCCTCAACACGATGCAGCAGCACTGGGCGCGCGTCGTGCGGGAGATCGAGAACGGCACCTACAAGCGCGACGTGGTCCGCGCCGCGGCGCGCTTCGGCGACGGTGCCCTGTCCGCGCTCGGCAAGAAGAAGGCGAAGGGGCTGGCGGCGGCGATCGAGCGGGCGCAGGCGAGGCAGGGTCCGGCGAAGGAAAAGGCCGAGGAAGCGTTCGAGCTCGAGGCAGACGATCTGATCGAGGAGGCGGAGGACGCCCTCCCCCCGGAGCCTACCGCCCCCCCTCCGCAGCCACCCCCACCCGCCCCGCAGGCCACGAGCCCGGCTCCGGCCACCGGAAAAGGCGCCGCCCCCCTGCCGGCGACGCTCGGGCTCGGGCTCCTCTCCAGGCTGTCCGCAGGGGCGAAGAAGCCCGAAGCCGCGCAGCCGGCCCTCACCCCGACCAAGCCCCTCATCCCCTCGCCGACCACCCCCAAGATTCCGCCCCAGCCAGCCACCCCCGCGGCACCTTCGCTTGCGGCGCCTTCGCCTGCAGCGGCTTCGCCGGCAGCGCCTTCGCCTGCGGCACCTGCTGCTGCGCCCTCGCCTGCTGCGCCTTCGCCGCTCACGCGGCCTGCGCACCTCGCGCCGAAGCCGGTCGTCCCAACCAAGCCGGCTGCGCCGGCGATCCCGAAGGTGGCCGCGCCCGCCGCGAGCGCCCCCGCCCCTGCGCCGAAGCCGGCGACCCCACAGCCGCCGGTGCCTCCGCCGGCGCCGCCCGTCGCCCGCCCCGTTGCCCCACCGGCCCCGCCGGCCCCGCCCGCCCCGCGGGTCACGATGAGGGGAGACCCCCCATCCCCCCCGGCCCGGCCGGCCGCACGCCCCCCCGCGCCCGCGCCGCAACCCGTCGCGGGGGGCGCGGCGGGCAAGGAGCTGCCGGAGCAGCGCATTCAGCAGATCTACGCGACGTACATCGACGCCAAGCGCTCGACCCAGGAGTCCACCGCCGGCATCACGTACGACAAGCTCGCGCAGAGCCTCCGCACGCAGGCGGACAGGCTCCAATCCGCCCACCCGAGCAAGACGGTCGACTACGAGGTCGTCGTGAAGGACGGCAAGACGCACCTCAAGCCCGTGCTCCGGTAAGCTGCCGAACATGGGAGATCCGGAATCCGCCGCCGAGGTCGAGGCCCTGCGCGCTGCGCTGGACGCCGAGCGCCGGAGGTCGGAGGCGGCCGCGGCCCTGGTCACGGAGGTGGACGGGCTCGCCGGGCGGCTCCTCGCGACGGATCTCGGGCCGGAGCAACGCGAGTGGGTCGCGCGCGTGCGCGGGCTCTGCGAGGCGTGGGCGAAGCTCGCGGGCACCGAGGCCGCCACGGCGGTGGACCGGCCGCGCGTGCTCCTCGTCGAGGACAACGCCGTGAACCGGCGCATCGTCGAGGTGATGCTGGAGAGGCGCGGCTACGCCGTCGACGCCGCCGACGACGGGCGCGAGGCGGTCGAGGCGACGGGCCGGACGGCGTACGCGGCCGTGCTCATGGACTGCCACATGCCGCGCCTCGACGGCTACGCGGCGACGCAGGAGATCCGGGCGCGCGACGCCGCGGCGAGGCGCGTGCCCATCATCGCCATGACCGCGAGCTCCGTGGAGGGCGAGCGCGAGCGTTGCCTGGCCGCGGGCATGGACGACTACGTGTCGAAGCCGCTGACCGTCGAAGCGCTCGACGCCGTGCTTCGCAGGTGGGTGCCAGAGGCCCCGGCGCGCGCCGAGGCGCCCGCGCGCCGGCGCCCCTCGTCGCCGGCCATCGACCTGGGCATGCTCCGGAAGCTCCAGGGCGGGCAGGGCCAGGGCCAGCCCGACATCGTGACCGAGGTGATCGCGCTCTTCCTCCGCGACGCGCCCGCGCGGCTCGCCGAGATCCGCGACGCGGTGGCGCGCGGCGACCTGGCCGCCGCGGGGCGCGCGGCGCACACGCTCAAGGGCAGCGCGGGCCACCTGGGCGCCAAGACGCTCACGCTGCTCGCGGCGCGCTTCGACGAGAAGGCGCGGGCGGGCGCCCCGTTCGACGTGGCGTTCGCGGTGGGGGCCATCGCGGAGGAGCTCGACCGGGTGCGCGGCGCGATCGAAGGAGAGGGCGGGCAGGGGCGCTGAAGCCGCTACTGGGAGAGATGCGGAAGCCAGCCCATCGCGATGCACGAGCTCTCGATGCAGAACTCGTAGCGCTCGAAGAGGCTCTCGCCCCTGGCCCCCGCTTCCGTCGCGGCGCACGCCTGGCACTCGTGCCAGTTGCCGCACCCGTTGAGGCAGGAGCGGTAGGCCACGCAGTCCGGGTCCGCGTAGCAGGCGCAGAGGGCCTGCGCGCAGGGGCCGTTGACCTGGATGCCGGCCGTGATGTTCGGGTTGTCGCAGCACTGGCCGTAGTCGAAGGAGCAGTTGAGGCAGAACCCCTGGCAGAGCGGCGTGGGGAGCTGCGTGTCCACGCACTGGCGGAAGTCGTACGCGTAGTCGAGGCAGGGGGGCTGGCACGAGGTGCCCGCGTCCGTCATGCCCCCGCCCGTCGCGCCCGCGTCCGTCGCGCCCGCGTCCGTCGCACCCGTGTCGGGCACGATGCCCTGCACGCAGCTCGCGAGCGCGACGTGCGCCGCGCGCGCCGCGGGGGAGTGCTGCATCTGGCAGTAGATCTGGCAGAGGCCCTCGTCCTGCGAGGCGGTGGCGGAGAGGTTGAAGCAGCGGGCGTCGATGCACGCCTGGATCGCCATGCAGTCGGCGTCGCAGGCGGCGAGCTCCGGGCCGCACGCCTGGTAGAGGCAGCCCGCGCAGGTGGACGTGTCGTACCCCGTGATCACCGTCTCCGTCCCCCCGTCGGCCTGGGCCGGGCAGAGGTCCTTGGCCTGGGCCCAGAGCAGCACCTTCTGCCCGATGAGCTGCTGCGAGGTCGAGATCTGGCACCACGGGTCCGGCAGGAGGAGGGCGCCCGCGTCGCCGGACGCGCCGGCGTCGAGGGACACGCCCGCGTCGGCGCGGAAGTCGGCGCTGATCCCCCAGGCCTGGTCGGTCTGGGAGATTGGGTCGTACGAGAGATCGACGCCGTCGAAGAGCTTGCCCGTCAGGTTGGCGCCGTTCGAATCTGCTTGGCGCCGTAGCTCAACGTCACCTGGGGGCCGAGGCCCCGGCACGCGACGCTCATCAGGACGCTCTTGCACCCCTGCAAGTCCGTCTCGATGACGATCCCCGCGTCGCTGATGGGGAGGTACTGGAGCGCGCCAGTCCCCACCACCACGCTGGTCGCGCCCCGCTGCCCGCAGGGTCTGTCGAGCTCGGGGTCCGTCGCCGTGCAGGCGGCGAGCAGAGGCAAGGCCAGGAGGAGAAGCCGCGGACGCATGGCGGGAAGATAGCCTCGTCCGCGGCAGGAGGCTGAGCATGATTCCGTGGACCAAGCTCGACGCCGCGCGCGCGCCGGACGGCACCGAGCT
>CAWHDJ010000005.1:0-534411 GCA_963827955.1 uncultured delta proteobacterium
GTAAGCAAGTAGAGACGCTGCTGGAGGGCGGTAAGGAGATCATCGATCAGAGTCGGAGGTATAAAAGCCCCCTCCCGGCTGGTAGGGAAGGTTCAGTTGCTCTTTTATTCGCCGAATAAGTTTCAACAACCCAACCACCTACACAAAATGGCCGAGTCGCAGAATTGCCAAGACGCTGCTCTCCTGAACGATTGCGTGGCGGTACGCCGATCATGCCGATTCGACGTGAGGGTACGTGCAGTTACTCGCTTATACTTTTCCCAGCGGTCCCACGTTAATGTTGCTTGAGTTCAGAGCGCCTTCAAAACAGTGGGCATTGTGCACCTATGTCTGGTGGTCTGGTTGATAGCCGGCGTGCTGTTTCACACCTTCTACATCCCCTACTTGGTGAATACGTGGGCCATACGAGCAGGAGTGGGTGTGCTGGCAGTGGTGAGTGCGCTGCTGGGTGTGCTGGCACTGAGGGCGTCAAAGCAGCCGAAATGTCCGCGCAATTTTCTCATCTACATGCACTTGAACGTAAGTATTGGGCATTCAAGGTATGGCTGAAGGCTGAGGGGGAAGTGGTTTAGGCTCTCGCGATGTTCACCATTTTCTTCCTGCTGATGGTCATAAAAGTGGAGGCATTCTTCATGGTCATGGCACGCCTGGCCCACGCAGACCGCGACTACCGAGCTCTGAATGGATGAGCTCTCTCTGCTCTACGCCTCCCACCCGCTGTGGGGAGTGTGCCTAGCAATCACCACACTTTTCGCGCTACTCATCGTGCACATAATGTTCGGGAAGATGACGTGCAACGCCAGAGGAATGGCTCTAGAGCTTGGCAAGGTGCACTGGGGCCAAATAAGAGTTATTTCGAGAGTGACTACCACACAGAATTTCCACTCACGCAGTACTCAAGCTCAGTTATCATACCGTACAGGAGTGCACCTACAGAGTCGAGAAGTAAATGAAATGTGCGATAGCATTTTCTACGCTCTGAAATCTGCCTGGATATCTGTCGCTGGATACCATCGGCACAGACACATGAATGGAGTACGTGCATAGTAGAGTCACATTTATTCCTGATAGACTCAAAGATTCATGCACTCACTGAGTCGGGTCTCGTATAGCACGAAATAGCAGAAAGATTGATTTTTGCAGAACCGGAGCTTAAGCTTAATCTTGGTGACGACCCTGCAGCTCAAAAGCAGCTTGTCCTCTCGTATCTCTCGTAGAATATAGCTTCCCGATTCCCATTCTCTGGATTCTCTAGTACATACGGGCTTTTTTGACACACGGAACTCCAAAGGTCTCCACGCCGCCCACTGTTATTGTTAACACGGACAGGGAACAATGGCCACAGATTACTCCCACTTCTCCATCTGCTTTCTCCTCTTTCTTCACCGCTCATGCCAAAAGGAGGTTAACAGGTGTCGCATTAACGTTTAAGTTTAACGTCGACTTAACATTGACGGCTTTATTTATCAGCAGAAGAGGTGAGGGAGTGACAGCTTGTAACTAGGGGAAATCCCCGCAGGACGATAGTTGAGATGTCAATACAGAGTCAGGGTAATCCTTTAGCCAGTCGGTGCCCAGCAGTATCCGTCCACAGCCCACCTTTCACGATGTGATTTGCGACGAGGGAGAACTGCGTGAAAATATAGAACCAATGTTGTCCGCTTAGGAGTACAGAGCTTTCGGTAACAGTTGTTATGCTCTTGGCTGATACCGGCTGATAGGGATGACACGAGGTCGGCTGTTTATGTTTCCTGCTCACTTCCTCAACTACTGCGGACGAAATGAGGGAGGTCGTGCATCACAATGCGTGCTGCGGAGAGAACTCGCCAAAAGGGGCTTTACATCCGTTATTAACCGGTCATACAATGCGTCACTGGCAGGTGTTACCTTATAGAGGATAAAGAGGGTATTCCCGGTACAGGCAGGTGTATTCTTCTCTTGGCTACAGTTACCCTGCAATTACGCCACGCTGCGTGAATATTTGGTCAACCGATGCGGCGGGGTGATTTATGCCACGGCCCTGCCGCCGGCCGTGCTGGGGGCGATGGCGGCGGCGCTTGAGTTGATTCCGGGGCTCGATGCCGAGCGGGCGCATGTGCAGGCGCTGGCGGCGGATTTACGTAAGCGGCTGGAGGTGGCGGGGTTTGATACCGGGGCCTCGACGACCCAGATTGTGCCGTTGATATTAGGTGAGGAGAAAAAAGTGCTGGCGCTCGCGGCGGCACTTGAGGCTGAAGGGTTTTTGGCGGCGGCCATTCGCCCGCCGACCGTCCCGGCGGGGACAAGCCGGATGCGCTTCACAGTTTCGGCGGCGCACCGGGCTGAAGGTGTGGCGGCGCTGGCGGCGGCGGTGGTCCGGCTGGCGCGATGAAAGGCTTCGATGAGCAGGCGGCGGTGTATGATTCCGTGGCCACTGTGCAGGCGGAAGTGGCGCGGCGGCTGGCGGCGAGAACTTTCCGGGCAGCCGCAACGGATTTTGGAAATCGGCTGCGGCACCGGGCTGCTGAGCGCCCATCTCGCGGCGCGGTTTCCGGGCGCGGAACTGGTGCTGACCGACATTTCGCCACGGATGCTGGCGCAGGCCCGGCGGCGCTTGGGGCAGGCAGCGGCGTACCAGATTATGGACGGCCAGTTCCCGGACACCACGCTGGGCGAGTTTGATTTGATTGCCTCCAGCCTGGCGTTTCAATGGTTCGATGATCTGCCCGGCGCGCTGGAACGGTTGAGCAATTTGCTGGCGCCAGGCGGGGTTTTGGCGTTTGCCACGCTGGGCGCTGAAAGTTTTGCTGATTGGCGGCAGGCGCATGAAGAAATGGGACTGGATTGCGGTTTGCGCGATTATGTGGCGGCTGCGGCCTTCCCCTGGCCGTGCGGCCATGACGGCACGCTTGAGGCGGAGATGATCGACGAGGTTTGCCCGGATGGGCGCAGTTTTGCCCGGGGCCTGAAAGAACTCGGCGCGGCGCAATCTCCACCCGCCCACCGGCCACTGGGCGCGGGGCGGTTCCGGGCTTTGCTGGCGCGGTTTTCTGGTGGGTTCACGGCGCGGTATCAATTGCTGTTCGGCGAGATCCGGCGCCTGCGCTCACAGCGGCCATGATGGCTGGCCGGTTGGTTGGACGGTCAGGCGGGTTTATAAACTCCGGCGCAGAAGTTGCTGTTTCTGGCTGTGCCGGATGGTAGCGGGCTGGTCTCGGCGGTATTGCCGTTTACGGCGGTGCGCAAAGTGATGGCTGGTGAGGCGTCCGATAGTGGGTTTCACGATTTTTATGTCGAGCTGACAGTACAGGACGGCGCGAAACCAAGATGGCGGCTGTTGCGCGGCGAGAACCCTGAATTGGCGGCAGAGGTGACGCGGGCACTCGTCGAGGCAGGCATGTCCGCGGCAACGTAAGCGGCCACTTTGCGTTTGGTCGTTCCGGACGTGGTGGAATTTGCGCCGGCGTTACACCTTTGCGTCGAGACCGGCGAGAAAATCGGGGATGTATTTATAGGGGTAGTCGGGCTCCTTGTAATCCCCTGGCTTTTGCCGCTTCGGCAGTTTCACTTTCGGCAGAGGCAATGTTTCGTAAGGGATATGGCGCAGAAGATGGTTGATGATGTTCAGCCGGGCTTTCTTTTTGTCATCCGATGGGACGACATACCACGGCGCCCAGGCCGTGTCGGTTGCCAGGAACATCTCGTCGCGCGCACGCGAATAATCATACCAGCGGCTATATGATTTGAGATCCATGGGTGAGAGTTTCCATGTCTTTCTGCCATCGATGATGCGCGCTTCCAGGCGGCGCTGCTGCTCTTCCGGCGTTACCTCCAGCCAATATTTCAGCAGTATCGTGCCTGAATCGACGATCATCCTCTCGACGTCCGGCAGGCGGCGCAGGAACGCCTGCACTTGCTCCTCGGCACAGAAGCCCATGACCCGCTCGACACCGGCCCTGTTGTACCAGCTACGGTCCCATATGGTGACTTCCCCGGCCGCGGGGAGCAGCGGCAGGTAGCGCTGCACATACATTTGCGACTTCTCGCGCTCGCTCGGCGCAGGCAGAGCGATGACGCGAAACACCCGTGGGCTGACGCGTTCGGTGAGCGCCTTGATGACGCCGCCTTTGCCGGCGCCGTCCCGTCCTTCGAAAACGATGCAGATTTTCTGGCCGGTTTCGACGACCCAGCGCTGCAGATCGACCAGCTGCGCGTGAAGCGTTTTCAAATGCGCGCGATAGTGCTTTTCCGACAATCGCTGGTGTACGTCTGGCTGTGCGGGCTCGTGTGGCGGCAGGGTGACGGTCTTCTTATCGGCTTTTGTCTTTTTTGATTTGGTTTCCGAACTCATTTTCTCACCTATTGGTCGTAACTGGCGCGGGTACTGCTCCTCGGACTGCTAGAATGCCGGGCGTTAGACATCGCCGGAACATTTGGGTGGGATTTTTATTGCCGTTTCACCCCTTAGTGGCGAGATTTGCGCGGTACCGGTGTTTTGTCAAAGCACGCGGTCCGGGAGCGGGCCATGCCAGCGCCCCAGCCGCGCAGTCTGAATCGGGACGCCGACCCAGGCTCGCAAAAGCGGTGTCTTTTTTCAGAACAAATCCGGTCCCGTATGTTTGAAGTAGGAGTCCACCAGCGCCGGTGTGACGGCTTCCAGCGTCGCCGGATTCCATTTCGGGTTGCGGTCCTTATCGACCACGGCGGCGCGTACGCCCTCGTAAAATTCGGCCGAGGCGAGGACGGCGTGGGTGGCGTCGAACTCGCGCTGCAGGCATTCTTCCAACGAAGCCGAGGTGCGCCCCAGGCGCAGCAGGCGCAGGGTGACCTTCATGCTGGTGGGGGATTTGCGGGCCAAAATTTCCAGCGTCTGCTTGGCGAATTCGGTGGCGGCGGATTCGTGCAAGGCGGCGACGATTTCCTCGACCGTATCAAAGGCGAAGGCGAGGTCGATATCGGTGCGGTGGGCGGCCAGCGGCGGGGTGACATGCTGGGTGAAGCCGTCGACCACGCGCGCACGGCCTCGATATCGGCGCGGGCGGGCAGCTCGGCGAGGGCGGCGATGAGATGCGGGAGGTTGGAGCTTTCGACGAAATGGTCGGCCAGGCCGGCGTTGATGGCGTCGGCGCCGCCGAAGCTTTCGCCGGTGAGGCCGAGGAATGTGCCGAGTTCGCCCGGGGCGCTGGCTGAGCAGCCAGGTGCCGCCGACATCGGGGAAGAAGCCGATGCCGGTTTCGGGCATGGCGAGGCGGGTGCGCTCGGTGACGATGCGGATGGCGCCGTGCGAGGAGATGCCGACGCCGCCGCCCATGGTGATGCCGTCCATCAGCGCGATATAAGGTTTTTCGTAGGCGGCGATATGCGCGTTCATGCGGTATTCATGGGTGAAGAATTCGGCGCCGAAGCCGGAACGGCCGTGATCGTAGAAGGCGCGGATGTCGCCGCCGGCGCAGAGGCCGCGCTCGCCCTCGCCGGTGATCAGCACGGCGGCGATATCGGGGTCTGTTTCGAATTCCGTAAGCGCTGTCTCGATGTGTTGGATCATCGGCAAGGTGAGCGCGTTGATGGCCTTGGGACGATTGAGACGGATGCGGCCAAGGGTACCGGTGGTGCCAGCCAAAATATCGCTTGCTTCGCTCATGGATCTGCGTCCTTCGCCGTGCTAGAAGAACGGCCTCCCTGATGGGGGAGGCCGTTTGGTGTTCACCTGAAACTCAGGCCATCGTCGGGATGACGAAGCTGGCGCCGTCCTTGTTGGTGGAGGGCCAGCGTGATGTCACGGTTTTCGTCTTGGTATAGAAACGGATTGAGTCCGGGCCGTGCTGGTTGAGGTCGCCGAAGCCCGAACGCTTCCAGCCGCCAAATGTGTAATAGGCGATGGGAACCGGGATGGGGACGTTGACGCCGACCATGCCGATCTGGATACGCGCCGCGAAATCGCGCGCCGCGTCGCCCGACTGGGTGAAGATGGCAACGCCGTTGCCGTATTCATGGTCGTTCACCAGCTTGATGGCATCTTCGTAGTGGTCGGTGCGCACCACGGTGAGCACGGGGCCGAAGATTTCTTCCTTGTAGATGCGCATGTCCGGGGTGACGTTGTCGAACAATGTGCCGCCGATGAAGAAGCCGTCCTCATAGCCCTGCAGCTTGAAGCCGCGGCCATCGACCGCGAGGGTAGCACCTTCGGCCACGCCGGTATCGATATAGCCGGAGACGCGGTTGACGGCGTCACGGGTGACGAGCGGGCCGTAATCGGCGGAGCCGTCCGACGAAGGTCCGATTTTGAGGTTCTCGACGCGGGGGATCAGCTTGGCCATCAGGCGCTCGGCGGTGCCGTGGCCGACCGCGGTCGCCCAGATGATGGTGAAGGACGGGCTCGAGCGGCTCGCGGAGCGCGTGCCCGGGCGGGCCGGCGCCCTGTCGGCGAGCCTCGCGGACGCGGCTCACCGGGCCCGTCCTCCTGTCGAGCGAGGGCGATCGGCGGATGAAGGAGGCCGTGGACCTCCTGGATCGGCGGGTCCACCGCATGATCGCGGACCGGCGGGTGGAGGGGAAGGAGCGGCCGGACCTGCTCGGGCGGCTCTTGACGGCGCGCGACGAGGACGACGGCGCCACGATGAGCGACAAGCAGGTGCGCGACGAGATCATCACGCTCTTCCTGGAGGCGCACGAGACCACGGCGTCGTCCGTCGCCTTCTCGATGCACCTCCTCGCCAGGAGCCCCGAGATCTACCGCGCCGCGCGCGCGGAGGCCGACGCGCTCGGGCGCCCGCCGCGCCACGAGGACCTGCCGAAGCTCAAGCTCCTCTCGCGGGTGTTCAAGGAGTCGCTCCGCCTCTACCCGCCGCTGCCCCTGTTCACCCGAGACGTGTGCGCCGAGATGACGCTCGGTGGCTACCGCCTGCCGCCGGGGACCGTGATCGTCGTGTGCCCGTACGCGACCCACCATCGCGCCGACCTGTGGCCGGACCCGGAGCGCTTCGATCCGGACCGCTTCACCCCCGAGGCGGAGGCGGGGCGACCGCGCTACGCGTACCTGCCGTTCTCGGGGGGCCCGCGCGTGTGCATCGGCAACCACTTCGCGCTCATGGAGGGGGCGCTGGTGCTGGCGACGCTGCTCCAGCGCGCCGAGCTCGAGCCCATGGCCGAGGCCGAGGTCCAGATGGGGTCGACGCTGCGGCCGAAGGGGATGTCGATGCGGGTCCGGCTGCGGCCCCGGCTCGGGCAGGAGGCGGGGCTGGCGGCCCGCGGGTGACCTGGCCTCACGCCGGACGAGGGGCCTCTGGAAGACGGCGACGAACGTCCTCTGCAGGCCGTCGTGGATCAGCTTGGCCTTCATCGCGAGGCTCCCGGCCCAGGGGATGCGTCTGCCGCGCCGAGCGCACGACGCCGCAGCGCCATGGGCCGCACGACGTCGCCCGCCAGCTCGCGCGCCCACCACGCCCCCGTCCTTCGTCGCTCCCGGCGCGTCGTGAATCGATAGCGGTAGAGGCGGGCTCGAACCCAGACCGGCGGCGCGCCGGGGAACGGGTCGTACCGGAGGAGGCGCAGCGTGGGCCGATCGCCCTCGAGCAGCTTCTCGAGGAACGGAAGGAACCAGTCCACCTCGCGCATCGGCGAGAGCCCCGCGAACCACATCAGCCAGTCGAGCCGGAGGTGATACGGCGCGATTCGGGGCGGCCGCCGGCGCGGGTCGCCCGGCTTGCCGCGGAACCCGTACTCCCGCCAGACGGCGCTCCCGGACGGCTCGGCCGCCTCCGTCCCCTCGACGACGACCTCGTACCGCTCGCGGGTCACGCTGCCGAACGCGCCGTAGGCGTTGACGAGGTGGAGCGGGTTATAGCTGTAATTCATGCGCTGCTGCCGACCGATCAGGTTCTTGACCGGCCAGAAGCTGAGCACGACGACGAGCGCGGCGAGCGCGACCACCAGGGCGGCGAACCAGGGCGGCGGCGCGGCGAGCGGCGATCGCGGCGCGAGGCCGCCGAGGACGGCGCCGAGCGCTCCGTCGGGGAGGGCGGAGAGCGTGACCACCATGGTCAGCGCGTTGAGCCATGCGTAGTTCCCGCTCGCGACGAGGTACGCCTGCGTGGCGAGCATGATCAGCGCGCCGACCGCCGCGGCCGGCTGGGGAAGGAAGAGCAGGAACGGGGCGGCGAGCTGCGCGGTGAAGTTGCCGAGCACCTCGACCCGGTGGAGCCGCCGGGGCAGCCGGTGGAAGTACCAGCTCAGCGGGTTCGGCATGGGCTGCGTCTCGTGGTGGTAGTCCATGCACGTCAGGCTCCGCCAGCACGGGTCGCCTCGCAGCTTGATGAGCCCCGCGCCGAGCTCGAGCCGGAACGCGAGCCAGCGGAAGAGCCACAGGACGAGCGCGGGCGGTGCCGTGCGCGCGTTCCCGAGGAAGACCGCGTAGAACCCCGCCTCGAGGAGCAAGGACTCCCAGCCGAACGCGTAGAAGCGCTGGCCGACGTTGACGATCGAGAGATAGAGGGCCCAGAGGGCGCCCCACACCAGCATCGGGAGCCAGAGGGGCCCGGCCTGCGGGAGGCCGAGTACGGTCGCGGCCGCGAGGGCGATCCCGGCGCACGCGACCAAGCGGAGGAGGCGGTCGGAGTAGCCGAGGTGGAACAGGCTCGGTGCGTCCCGGAAGCGCACGACGCGAAGGAAGCGCGCCACGGGGAGCAGGCCACGGTCACCGAGGAGCGCCGGGAACTGATCGAGCGCCGCGACGAACGCGAGCAGGTAGATCACGCCGAGCGCCCGCTCGATGCCGAGGCGAGCGAGCGCGTAGCTCGGAGCAGAGAGCCAGGTTGCCACTTCGGCCTCCGCAGAGGGGCACGGATCTCGCCTGCGGCGGCATGGGGCACGCGGCCCGCGTTGGAAAGGAGACGGGGATGCCGGCGTACGAACTCAAGTGCAATGACTGCGGTGCCGAGTTCGAGGTTATCGCGTCGCTCTCCGAGTACGAGCGGATGAAGCGAGAGCGCGCTTTCAAGTGCACCGCCTGCGGCCGCTCGAACGTCGAGCCCGAGATCGTGACGTTCCAGGTGCAGACGGTGCGCAAGACCGGGTGACGCCCGGCGCGGCGGCTCCCATCGGGGGCGCCGGCCCGGCCGCCCGACTCATCTCGCGCCGAACCACCACTCTGCCGGCGTGCTCAGATCCTGGCCGCGATCCGCTGTGTGCTCGGCCGGATCGGCGGGCGCGACGCAGGACGCGAGGAGGGGAAGGAGAGCGGCGGCGACGAGGGCACGAGAGGTCATGCCCGCCCGCAAAGCGAGGATCGTACCGCGCGCGGATGCGTGGTTTTCCCGATGGATTTCAACGCCAGGAGTGGATAAACAGCGATCCATCCTGAGCCGATCGCCCACCAGTGGAAGGTCGGCCCCATGATTGCTACGGTGCCACGGCTTGCTGGCACGCCCCTTGCGGTCTTCGCGCGCCCGATGGCTTTCGCACGCTCGATTCTTCCACGTCGCTCCGCTTACCGTGGCCCTGCCGCAACGTTGTTTCGTGGCGCGCGCGCATCGCTCCTCACCTTCGCCCTCGTCGCGTGCGGCAACCCGGGCACGGATGTCGCAGGCGCGAGCTCCGGTGCCGCGGGCGCCGCCTCTTGCTCGAGCGACGTCGAGCCCGCGCCCGGCGTCGTCGTCACCGATCGCGGTGCGGTGAAGGGCGCGAAGAGCGGCACCACCTGGGTGTATCGAGGTATCCCGTATGCGGCCCCGCCGGTCGGCGCGCTGCGCTTCCGGCCGACGGAGCCGCACGCGTGCTGGCAGGGGACGCTCGACGCGACCGCCTACGGCTCAAAGTGCGTCCAGCTCGACGCCGCCCAGCAGCCGGTCGGGAGCGAGGACTGCCTCACGCTCAACGTGTGGACGCCCGCGGGCGCCTCGCCCAGGAAACCGCTGCCGGTTCTATTTTTCATCCACGGCGGCGGCAACATCCAGGGAGCGGCCTCCGACCAGCTCCCCGATGGTTCGTACACCTACGATGGCCAGGCCCTCGCCGAGAGCCGCGACGCGGTGGTGGTCACCTTCGACTACCGCCTGCAGGCCGCGGGCTTCCTCTCGATCCCCAGCTCGCCGCGGAGAGCCCGCACGGGTCGTCCGGCGACTACGGGCTGCTCGATCGAGATCTTCGCCCTCGGCTGGGTGCAGCGGAACATCCGCGCCTTCGGCGGCGACCCGGCGCGCGTGCTGCTCTTCGGCCAGTCGGCGGGCGCGTTCGACACCTGCGCGTTGATCGGCTCGCCGCTCGCCGCGGGGCTCTTCTCCGCCGCGCTCATGGAGAGCGGCGGCTGCACCGTGCAGACGAAGAGCGACGCCCGGAAGTTCGGCGCGACGGTCGTCGCAGGCGCCCACTGCAAGGGCGCGTCCGACGTCCCGGCCTGCCTGCGCGCGCTCGCCCCCGAGACGCTGGTGACGGCGGTCCCCGAGGCCCTCGACATCGGCGGCAAGCTGCCCGGCTACCAGCCGAACGTCGAGGGCTGGGTCCTGCCCGACGCCCCGCTCGACGCCATCTCCGCCGGCAAGCACAACCGGGTGCCGCTCATCGTCGGCGCCAACAAGGACGAGACCGGCGCGAGCGTCGGGGACATGACCGAGACGGAGTACGAGGACGCCGTGCTCGCGCTCGCAGGCGGCATGCAGTCGGGCGCCGACCAGAATCCTCGCCGAGTACCCCTCGGCGTCGTACGACTCGCCGCGCGCGGCCTACGTGGCGCTGACGAGCGATCGCGAGTTCATCTGCCCGGCGCGCACCGTGGCGCGGGCCGCGGTGGCGGGGCAGTCGCAGCCGGTCTACCGCTACTTCTTCACCCACGTCCCCGACAACGACCCCGCCGCGGCGATGACCTCCGGCGCCTACCACGGGTACGAGATCCGCTACGTCTTCGATCACGTCGACGGGCGCGACTACACGCCCTCCGCCGCCGAGACCGCGCTCGCCGCCGCGATCGGCGGCTACTGGTCGCGCCTCGGCGCGACGGGCGATCCGAACGGGCAGGGCGCCCCGACGTGGCCGCGCTACGACGCGACCAAGGACTCGTTCCTCCAGCTCGACGACACCATCGCCGCCGGCGAGGGCGTGCGCTCCGAGCAGTGCGATTTCTGGGACGCGCACGCGACGCTCAGCGCGCTCTGACCCGGAAGGCGCCGCGAGCACCCTGCTCGAACCGTCGATCGAGCGCGCGGGCCGCGAGCGCGGCCACGATCGCCAGCACCACGAAGCGCAGGATGCGAAGGCGCACCTCCGTGGCCGGGGCACGGGTCACGTTGTCGATGTGAGCCCCCGCGTGCATGGCCACCGCCACCGCCAGGCTCCGGCCTCCGCGCTCGAAGAAGTAGGCCATCACCACCGACCACAGCGCGAGGTCCGCCGTGAAGAGCGCAACCGTGAGGGGTTCCGGCGGGCCCGCTTCGGGGGTGAACAGCATGCCGAGGTGCCAGAGCCCCCACACCGCGCCCAGGATGAGCGAACCGACCACCGCGCCGTGGCGCGCTGCGAGCCGAGGATACGCGAAGCCGCGCCAGCCCAGCTCCTCGCCGAAGGAGAAGACCACCAGCGCGGCCACGTGCTCGGGCCGAACGGGAGGGTAGAACCATTGCGCCGGATGGCCCCCGAGCGCGACCTCGACGAGGGTCGCCGGCAGGTGCACCGCGAACGGGAGCAGGAGGCCGAGGGCGATCCACCCGGGGTGCGTCCGCCACCGCCCGAAGGTGCCGCGCAGATCTCGCCGACGCGCCGCGAGGACGAGCGCGGCCAGCGCCGGCCCGAAGGCGCCGAGGCCCGTGAGCGAGAGGGCGTACGGGGCGGGCGTCGCGTGGGTGGCCCAGGCGTGCGCGAGCGGGAAGTCGAGGAGCCAGGTGATGGCGCAGGCGAGGGCGAAGAAGACGTAGGTGTCGCGTGCTCCGGCCGCGGTGAGGTCGCGAGTCTCGCTCATGCGCGCCCCCTGAAAGCGGGTGGGCGGCGATTGTTCCTGCTTTCCCGGGTGGGCCTCGAGAATTGCGCTGTACGGGTCGCTCGGAGCCCGCGAAAGGGGAGGAGGCGACGCGAGCCGCAACGGCAGCGCTCGCCGGGCGCACGCGGCCCGCCTCCGGAACGCGGTGCAGGAATTGCTTCTGCGATGGTCAGGAGGCGCGCATGTCCACCGAAGGGATCGACTGGCCGGCCCTACCGCTCGAGGCCTGGAAGGAGACCTGTGCCACGCTCCACATGTACACCCAGATCATCGGCAAGATCCGCCTGGCGCTCTCGCCGATGATGAACGAGTGGTGGCAGGTCCCCTTCTACCTGACCGCGCGAGGGCTCACGACGTCGCCGATCGGCTACGAGCACCGGAGCTTCGACGTCGAGCTCGACTTCATCGACCACCGCGTCGTGCTCCGCTCCAGCGACGGGCAGACCCGCACGCTCGCGCTCGTCCCCCGGGCGGTCGCCGACTTCTACACGGAGGTGATGCAGAACCTCGGCGCGATGGGGATCGAGGTCTCCATCTCCGACAAGCCGGTCGAGGTGCCCGATCCCGTGCGCTTCTCCGAGGACCGGATCCACCGTGCGTACGACGCCGAGCACGCGCACCGGCACTGGGAGATCCTGCGGCGGCTCGACCTCGTGCTCAAAGCCTTCCGGGCGCGCTTCACGGGGAAGGCGAGCCCCGTGCACTTCTTCTGGGGATCGTTCGACCTGGCCGTCAGCCGGTTCTCGGGCCGACCGGCGCCGCGGCGGACAGGCGCGGATCGGATCACGCGGCTCGCGTACGACGAGGAGGTGAGCAGCCTCGGCTTCTGGCCCGGGGGGCAAGGGGTCGACGGGCCGGCGCTGTACTCGTACATGGCGCCGGAGCCGCCCGGGCTCGCCGAGCAGCGCGTGCAGCCGGCGGAGGCCTTCTACCACCAGGGGCTCCACGAGTTCGTGCTCATGTACGACGTCGTGCGGCGCGCGCGTCGGCCCGAGGAGGTCATCCTGACCTTCGCCCAGAGCACGTACGAAGCGGGGGCGAGGCTCGCGAAGTGGGATCGAGCGGCGCTGGAGCGGCCCTTCGAGCGCCTCGCCGCGTAGCCTGCGCCGCGGCGCTGACCGTCAGCCCTTTCCCTTCCGCAGCCCGCCGAACAGCCTCGAGAACCACCCCTTCTGGGGCACCCCCATCACCGCGTCCTCCGTGAACGCCGACGCCTCCTCCGGCGAGGGTGGGGGCTGGCGCGCCTCCCACGCGGCGCGCACGCGAGGGAGCTCTTTCTCGATCACCTTGGCCAGATCGCCGGCCGGCACGTAGGCCCAGTCGGCGTGCGTGCCAGCCAGGCCGTAGGCCGCGCAGAGACGGTCGGCGAGGGCGGACACGCTGGGGGTGCGCAGGGCCGGATCCTTGGTGAGGCCCAGCTCGAGCACCTCGTCGACGGTGGGGGGGACGCCCAGGGCCTCGCCGACGACGCTGGGCGGGTCCGGGTCCTTGGTGAAGATGTTGCGGAGGATGGCTTGCTCGCCGGGTCCGGCGAAGGGGGATTGCCCGGTGAGCGCCTCGTACGCGATCGACGCGACGCTCCACACGTCCGCGCGGTGATCGAGGGACCGGAGGCCCTGGGCCTGCTCCGGCGCCATGTAGGCCGGCAATCCGATGGTCGTCCCCTTCACCGTGAGCTTCTTGGCCCCCTCGGAGTTGTCACGCACGCTCCCGAAGTCGAGGAGCTTGACCACCTGCCCCTCGAACTTCTCGCTCTCGCACATGAAGACGTTGGTCGGCTTCAGATCGCGGTGGACAATCTTGCGGGCGTGCGGCGCCTCAAGGCCCATGGCCATCTGCGAGACGAGCCGCACCACCTCGCCCGGCGACAGGTGCCGGCGCCGGTCGAGGGTGATGCGCAGCTCCTCGCCCTCGAGGTACTCCATGACGATGCCGACGGTGCCGTCCTCGGTCTTCTCGTGGGACAGGACCTCGACGATGTGGTCGTGGGGAAGCTCGCGGGACAGCTCGTATTCGCGGCGGAATCGCTCGAGGGCGACGGTGTCCTTGGCGACGTGGGGGAGCAGGACCTTGATCGCCACGCTGCGCTCGGCCTTCCGGTCGAACGCCTGATAGACCCGGCCCATGGCCCCGTCGGCGACGCGCCGGTAGACGATGTAGCGGCCATCACAGAGCGAGGCGCCGACCCGCTCGTCCGCCGGATCCCCGGGCGGAGGGGCGTCGCCCATGGCGGCGAGGGCGGCGTCGTCCACCGGGCAGAACGAGAGGCCGCGCTCTTCGCGATAAAGCCGGTGGCAGGAGGGGCAGGTTCTCACGCGGGCGCGCACCCTCTTATACCCGATGTCGGCGCGTGAGGGCGCGAACGCCGATCCCGGTCGGGGCGCTCCGTGTCGGGGCGCTCCGTGTCGGGGCGCTCCTGGACCGTCCGCCGAGCTTGCCCACCGCCCGGTCGAGCCGTAACGTTCGCCCCCGCGAGCCCAGCCTCGTCACCTGTAATCATGCGCGCCATCGTCGTCTGCACCCTTGCCCTCGTCTCGGTCGCCGCCCTCGCGGGGTGCGCGGACGACCCTCCCGTGCCTCCCGCGCACGCCGCCGGCGCGGTCGCTCCGCCGCAGGCCGCGCCGAACGAAGCCTTGCTGGCCCGCGTGGGTGCGAACGACCCCGCGCTCTTGCAAGCCGCGCAGGCGATCGTCATGAGCCGGGATCCGGCCACGCTCCGGGCCGCCTCGGCGCGGCTCGCCGCGGAGGCGCAGGCCGCGCGATCGGCGCGGGAGGTCGCACAGCTCCTCGCGGCGATGCAGGCGATCGGGGGGCCGGACGTCGTGGCCTACTGCCTCTGGCTCGGCGAGAACGAGGCCGTTCCCCTGGAGCTGCGCAAGGAAGCGCTCGCCATCCTCTCCCGCTGGGCGGACAGGAACGACCCTGCCGTGCGCGCCCGGGGCGCCCGCATCTGGGAGCGCGTCAACGCGCTCTCGTCGAGCGGACCGGCGGGCGCCCCGGCGAACGTACCGGCCGGCGTGCCGGCGGCCGTGAGCGCGGCCGGTGGTCCCACGGCGTCGATCGGAAGCCCGATCATCCGCGGCGGCACGATTGCGAACGCCAGCACCGTCATCGCCGGCATGTCGGACGATTTCCGCAAGTGCTACCTCGGCGCGCTGCAGGAGAACGCCGCGACGCACGGGACGGTCCGGGTCACCGTGAGGGTCGAGCCTGCCGGCGCCGTCGTCGTCGAGGACGAGTCGCACGAAGGGCTCACGCCCGCTCTGGTGTCGTGCGTCATCACGCGCGTTCAATCGGCCAAATTCGGCCCGCCGCAGGGTGGTGCGGCCACGGTGATCATCCCGGTCGCGTTCGAAGCGAAGCGCTGATCGGGCGGCCGGCTTTCCCCTTACGGGCGCGAGGAAGGGAGCGATGCGAAGTTCGACGGCGGTTGGAGCGGCGCTCGGCGCGATCCTCGGCATGGGCTGTGGGCCGGCCCCGTACACGATCGGGCCCGACGAGCCCGTCTCCTCGGTCCCTGCGTCGGAGCCGGTGACCGTCATCGTGAGGGAAGCGGGGGCGCCGGCCGCTTCACAGCCCCCGCGGGAGCCCGAGGATCGCTGGATCCCCGACGGGTTCCCTCGCCCCAACCCCTTCGCCGAGCGGCGGACCTGGGTCGGCGCGTACGACTGTGCACAAGGCCGCACGGGGCTCGCGCTGCGGGTCATCGACGTGCACGGGACGCACGTGCGCGCGGTGTTCGACTTTCACCATGCACCGACCGACGTCGCCGGTCAGTACCTCCTGGCTGGCACGTTCGACGAGCAGACCGGGAAGGTCGTCTTCGTGCCCGGCTCCTGGATCATCCACCCCGACAACTACGTGAGCGTGGGCATGGTCGGCCGCGTGTCGCGCGATGGCATGCGCTTCGAGGGGAGCATCCCGTTTCCGGGGTGCGGCGGGTTCCGGCTCCACCCGGCGCGGTGAGCTGCGGTTCGCCGAACTGCGTTCGCCGATCAGCGGTGCGGTACGCCGAGCTCCGCGAGCTTGGCCGCCAGGTCCTTGCCGTGCTGCTTCGGCGACACGTCCTTCATCACGTCGAGGATCTTCCCGTCCTTGCCGATGATGAACGTCCAGCGGTCGGCGTACCCGTCGTCGGTGAGCACGCCGTACGCCTTGGCGACGGCCTTCGTCGGATTGCTCAGGATCGGGTAGTCGAGGCTCAGCGACTCCGCGAACTTCTTGTTCACGTCCGGCGGGTCGCAGCTCGCCGCGTAGACGGCCACCGGGAACGCCGACAGCTCCTTGCCGCTCTCACGGAGCGACCGGCACTCGGCCGTTCACCCACCTGTGAACGCTTTGGGGAACCACGCGACGACGACGACCTCCTTCCCCGCGTGATCGGCGAGCTTGTGAGTCTTGCCGTCGGAGCCCTCGAGGGAGAAGTCGGGCGCTCTGTCGCCGCGCTTGAGCGAGGGAGTAGCGGTGGCCGGCGCCTGGGCGGCGGACGTGGCCCCCACGGCCGTCGAGGCCGCAGGCGTCGTGCCGCTCGACGCGCTCGGCTTGCACGCGGAGAGCGCGAAGAGCGCGCAGGCGAGGAGGGGCGCGGAGAGGCTTCGCATGACTGTCAGGTACCGTGAAACCGGGCGCAGCGAAAGGGGCGTCAGCGCCGCTCGCTACCTGTACAGGAGGAACTGCTGGACCTTGCCGTCGGTCGAGCGTGCCAGGTTGGCCGTCCACGTCCCGCTCGCGAAGGCGAAGCGGACCAGCGTCACCTCCATGCCCCCGCGCTCGTGCGACGGATCCGCGTGCACGCTCGTCGGATCGCCGAGCGCCACGAGCCGCGGCGCCGCCTCTCGCAGGCGAGCGTCGGTCAGGTACTTGCCGAACTCCTCGCCGAGCCGCGATTGAATCCATGACGCCCGCCTGCATCTGCTCGAAGAGCGCGCGCGCGACGTCGGCCGGCCTCGGCCCCGAGACCTTGGGCGGCGCGGCCTCCGGTGCGCCGTCCTTCACGACGAGATCCCGGACGGTCTTGAACAGCGCGCCCGTCTCGCCGTAGTCCGCGTTCGTGAGGAGCACGACGACGGATCGCGTGCGAGGGACGACCGCCTCGTACGCCAGGAAGCCCGCGACCTCGCCGCCGTGCGAGAGGACGGTCTCCCCGCGCAGCTCCTGGATGCCGAGGCCGCAGCCGTAGTCGGTCGTGCGGCCGTCGGCGAGGACACGCCGCGTCGTCATTCGCTTGTACGACGCCGGGCGGAGCACCTTCCCCGAGACGAGCGCGAGCTCCCACGCGGCGAGGTCCGCGGCCGAGGCGTAGACGGCGCCCGCCGAGAACATCCAGTGCTCGGGCTCGCGCACCGCGGCCTCGGGAGCGCTCCCCGCGAAGGCGGTGTACCCGTGAGCGAGCGTCCCTTTCCCGTCGGGCGGCGCGAACCAGGTGTGCGCCAACCCGAGCGGCCTCGCGATGCGGTCCTCCAGGAACGCGCCGAAGCCCTTGCCGCTCACCTTCTCCACGACACGCCCCAGGACGACGAAGCCCGTGTTGCTGTACGACCACCGCGTGCGAGGCTCGAAGTCGAGCGGGGCGCGGGCATACTGGTGGATCAGGTCGTCGGCGGCGATGGGGCGCAGCATGCGGCTGTCGGAGAAGTCGAGCGGGTAGTAGTCCGGGTACCCCGAGACGTGGGCGCCGAGGTCGCCGAGCGTGATGTCCTTCGCGCGCGGGAGATCGGGGTAGTACCTGGCGACCTTGTCGTCGAGCGAGGCCTTGTGCTGCTCCTCGAGGAGCAGGAGCGAGGCGCACGTGAACTGCTTCGTGATCGAGCCGACGGCGAACGCGGTATTTCCGTCGACCGGGGCCCTGGTCTCGAGCGACGCGACGCCGTAGCCCTTCGCGAGCACGGTCTTGCCGTCGCGGACGACGACGAGGGACGCCCCCGGGATGTTCATCGCGTGGAGGCGTTTGGCCACGTACGCGTCGACCGCCGCGAGGTCCAGGGTCTCGGGGGGCCGCGGGGGCTCGGCGGGCTTCGCGTGGGATCCGACCTTCGGCCGCGGTGGGCCTGCGTACGCGGGGATCGTCGCCACGGGGGGGATCGAAGGGGGCGCCGTCGCCGCGCAGGCGGAGAGGATCGCGACGGAGGACGCGGCGAGGAGGGTGCGGATCGTCATCGCCGCGGAGGGTAGCAGCGCGGCGCCCGCCGGCGATCGGAGCGTGCTCACCCACATCCCGCTGCCAGGGCTCGTACGACCTCCTCGGCGGGCAGCACGCCCGGGCGCCAGCCGTCGGGCGTGCTCGATCTCGCTGGCCAGCGCATCGGGAGACAGGAGGCCCAGGGTGCCGAGGCCTCCGGCGCGCGAGACCGCGGCCGCGAGCGCGGAAGTGGCGAGCCCTCCCGCCATCCCTGCCTGCACGATGGGGTGCTCGATCCCGAGGCGATCCCGCAGATCCATGGCGCACCATAGCATCGCGCCGAGGTGCCTCTCGGTCGCCGCCGTCCTGGCGACGGGCGGCTGCGCGGCCAGCATCGGCCTCCCCGAGGCCGCCGCCCGGGTGTGGCGCGTGGAGAGGGCGAAGCCGAGCGCCCGCGCCGTCTATTCGCACGTCAGATAGAAAGACGAGCTGGAATCCAGCTCGCAGACGCCGCAGCAGTCTGCGCTCGAGCTGCACGACGCGCCGCTCGCCCCGCACTGCGGGCTACCGCTGCTGGTCCCCGACGACGAGGCGTTCGAGCACGACGTGGGCGGGGCGGTGAAGTCGCTGGGCGTCGTCTGGCCCGGCGGCGTGGCGAGGTGCGTCTCGTAGAGGACGCCGTTCACGAGCGCGATGCCGTCCACCCACCCGCTGTTCCACGTGAAGACGTACATGCCCCCGCCGTCGTCGGTCCACGTGCCCGAGTCCGTACCGTGCACCAAGGTCCCGTCCGCGCTGGCGACCACGACCCCGCCGTTCCATTGCCAGCACCCGATGATGGGGTCCGAGGCCGAGCCGCTGCAGCCCGCAGCGGCTGCAACGCCGAAGGCGACCGTGGCTGCGACCGCGATGACCGACGTGCAATGACGGGACGAGCTGCGAACGGGGCCGAGCATGGGAAGTCCTCCGTGGAGCACGCGAGACGGGGCGCGATGCCCATGGTCCGGTGCTCTCGGACGGGAGTACGCAGCAGCGGGCGGCTGGTCACGCAGATGGCGGGAATCAGCGCCGGGCCCCGCCTGCCGGAGCATAGGGCCTACGCCCTACCTCGACGTCCGCCGGCGCGACCTCGCGGCGGGGCGTCGTCGGTGACGAGCACGCGAGCCCGAGCGAGGTGCTTCATGCTCGGCAGCGCGACACCGGCGACCACGACGAAGGTCGCCGCGATTGGCACGAGCCACCGCGCCCGGCTCAGCCTCGGTGAGGGCGCACCCGCGAGCTTGGCCGTCATCCGGGCGAGGCGCGCCTCCGTCGCCGCGAGCTCGCGGGCGATCGCGTCGCGGTCGCGGGCCGCGCCGTCGAGCGTCCTTGCGTTTCTCTTCGAGCTCCCGGACCTCGCAGCCGCACCGAGCTGAGGCCGGGGGCTCGTCGGGCGGAAGCGCCGGACGGGAGGGTAGGGGAGGGCACGTTGCATGACGGCAAGCGACGCGGACGCCAAGGTGCTGCTCAGCGTCCGCGATCCGGACAACTGGTACGAGAGCTGCGTCAAGACCATCTACGCGATGAGCAAGGACGTCCCCATGCGCTGGGTGGGGCGCTACCTGCCTCGCATGGGAAGGATCAACGTGCTTGCCAGCACGCAGATCTGGGACGGGCTCTTCGAGGGGCGATTCATGGACAAGGCGCACGCGATCGCCGTGTACCAGCGGCACATCGAGGAGGTGCGCCGGCGCGTCCCCGCCGACAAGCTGCTGGTCTTCGACGTCGCGGAGGGCTGGGAGCCGCTCTGCCGGTTCCTGGACGTGCCGGTTCCGGAGGGCCCCTTTCCCCGGCTCAACGACACGGCCGAGTTCCAGAAGCGGGTCCGCCTCGTCAAGGCCGCGAGCTGGGCCATGATCCTCATGCCGGCGGTGCTGCTGGGGTCCGTCGTCGCCCGCCGACGTTGACCAGGTCGAGCGCTGACGAATGCCGTGCGCGCAAGCTCGCTTGAACAACGCCAGAGCGCGCTGTCGATCCGCGGCGACACCACGGCCGTCGTCGTAGAGCAACGCGAGGTTCGCGCACGCCGCCGGCAAGTCGTCGTCGCAGCCTCGCTGGTAGAGCGCTGACGCCCGCGCTTCGTCCTTCGCGACCACGCGGCCCTTCTCGTAGAACGTGCCGAGGTTATTGCACCCGACACCGGCGTCCAGATCACACGCCTGCTTGTAGAGGCTGGCCGCCTCTTCTTCGTTCCTGATAGGCGACGCCCTGGTTGTAGCTGGTCACGGCGTCGGCCGTGTCGCAGGCGATCGCCTCGACCGCAGGAGAGGCCGATGCCGCCGCGCTGCCTGGCGTCGTCGTGGCGCTGGTGCGTGAACGACAAGCCGTCGTCGCCAGCGCCGCCACGACCAGCGTACCGACACGCAAGGTGAGCAGGTGCCGGTGCGGGGCTGGTCTCACACCCCCATGTTCCGCGAGATCTGTCTGCGCTTCCAGGGGTTCGACGGTGGCGGCTCGATGTCAGCGCCACGGTAGAACGAGGCCGCCGAACAGGATGGCACGACGGACCGAGGCAGCACGTCAGCGGCGTCCCGCGGAAGCGCGGCGTGAGCGCGTGCGGCCAGCCACGGCGAGCGCGAGGAGGCTCCACACGGCGAGCGCGTGAGCGTCGTCGTGCTCGCGCCGACCAACACGGTCGGCGCCGGCTCCCCGGAGCAGCTCGCGCACAGCGCCATCGCAACGATGACCGCCAGGTCGCGCGTTCCCGCACCGCTCATCTCACCTCCACCTTCGGATCGTGGGAGGCCCGCGCTCCACCCGGAGCAAGCCCAGCCCGGCCTCGCCCCGAAGCGCTACTTCACCTCGACGAAGAGCACGTACGTCGAGTGGCTCGGATCGAAGCTCAGCCCCTGCGAGAGCTGCACGTAGTACGTCCCGTCCTGGGTGATGGGGGACGCGACCACGTCCTTGTGGTAGTCGTCACCGCTGTCGGTCGTGATGCTGGTCGACCCGTCGCTGGCGACCACGTTGACCGAGATGTCCGAGAGCCCGTCGCCGCCGGTGGCGACGTGGACGCTCAGCGGGCTCGCCGCCGAGGCGCCGGAGACGGTGAACGAGTACCAGTCGTCGGGCGTCGCCAATCCCATGGTGAGGTCGCCCGTGACCAGCGCGGGCAGCACCGACACGGCCTGCGCCGTCCCGAATTTGGCGTGGCCCCCCGCCTGCTCGGCGACGGCGGTACAGGGCGTCTCGGTGACGTCGGCGACGAAGCTGTAGGGCGGAGGGTTCGCGAAGAAGCTGCCGCTGTCGGTCACGATGAGGTACGTCGGGTCGGTGCTGGTCGAGGCCTCGCCGTACCGGACGCCGAAGAAGCTGAGGTAGTCGGCGATCTTGCCGCTCTTCGGGATCACCATGCCGGCGGGGCCGCCGCCGTCGGGGGAGGAGACGCTGAGCTGGACGAAGCGGGTCGACGCGGCGGACGGCGTGAACTGGTAGAGCGAGCTGTCCGAGGTGGTGTTGATCATCCCCGAATCCGGGCGCGGCGGCGGTGAGCGGCGTGGGCGTCCGGGCTTTGACCTTGAAGGCGCCCTTGGCGGGCGAGTCGACGGTGTTGCCGGGGGGCCCGCTGGCGAGCTCCAAATCGACGCTCTCGCTGGCCACGGCGAAGACGTCGGCGGCGACGAGGGTGGTGAGCGAGTAATCCGTCACGGTGGGCGCCGCGACCTCGGCCACGTCGCCCACGCTGAGGAGGATGTCGGCCGTGCTCGGGTCGAGCGGCGTGCTGGTGTCGAGCATCTGCGCCGTGACGTTGGCGAAGCCGCCCTGGGGGACGCCGCCGAGCTGGTCGAGGGTCACGGTCACGGGTGACTTGATCTCGAACGCACCCTTGTAGACTTCCATGTCGGCGCCGTCGGTCACCGTCACGTCGGTGGCGGCGACGGCGGCGTCGGCGCCGACGGTGACGTTCACCACGAGCCCGGTGGCGCTGGCGGCGGTCACCTTGTTCACCGTCACCTTGGTGTCGGCGAAGGCGACCTTGGTCGCGCCGCTCCACGTGGTTCCATTGCCGGCGATGGTGAGGTCGAGCGTCCGGCCGAGGTACGCGAACGTCGGCGTGATTGCGCTCACGCTGGGCGTGAGGGTCGCGCCCCCGCCGTTGCCCCCGTTCTTGCCGTTGGTGCCATTCGCGCCGTCCTGGCCCGGGGGGCCCGCGGGCCCGGTGCACCCCGCGGCGAGCGCCGCCAGCCACAAGGCACACCCGCTCAGCCCCAACATTCGCAGCTTGATCATTGGGGTGGATAGGGAAAGGAAACGGGGCGCGAAGTCAAGAGACTTCTCGCCCCACCTTCCCGGTTCACGTGGCGACGTGGCGAGCTGCGCGCGCGGGGCGCTGATCCCTCGCGGCGATCAGGCCGCCTTCGCGGTCTGGTAGCGCGCGTCGCCGAACGCGAGCAGCGGATAGAAGATCATGGGCAGGAGCCCTACGCCGACGCCGAATCCGGTGCTCTTGCCGAAGCGCTGTGCGATCGAGATGCCGATCAGGATCGTCGCGACGAGGTTCACGGCGGGGACGAGGAAGAGCAGGATCCACCAGATTGGCTTCTGCGCAATCTTGAGGAGGACGATGAGATTGTAGATCGGAACGAGGGACGCCCATCCCGGCTCGCCCGCCTTGGTGAAGACCTTCCACATCGAGGCGATGACCAGGCCCGCGATCGCCAGACTGAAGAGGCTCGACATCAGGCCACCGCCCGCAGCGGCAGCCTCGACGGCCTGGTGGTTCTCGACGCCCTCCTGGATCAATGCAAACACGCTCATCCCGTCCTCCGGTTCTTTCGTGGGCTCGCGGGGGCGAGCCCGAGCTCTTGACGCGGGCCCTGCCCACGTCGCTCGCAGGCCTGGAGCACGCGACGTGCCACGGGCGAAAGCTGCGGCAGGTGCGGTCGGAGCGCGGTCCTGACGCGTCAATCGCGCCGGGAGGAGCGTCATTGACGCGTCAGGGTGAGGCGAATCCCGCCGCTCGTGGCCGGCCATTGGCCGGCCACCGGCCAGTCAGCGCGCCCCCGGCGGGGGCCCTGCGCCGAGCACGCTACTGGATGCCCCGCCCCCGCAGACGTTGGCGACGCCGCCGCCCCCGCAGGTCTGGCTGCCGCTGCAAGTGCCGCAGTCGATGATGTTGCCGCAGCCGTCGGTCGCCTTGCCGCAGTTGTAGCCGAGCCCTGCGCAGGTCTTCGGCGTGCAGGGAGGCTGGTAGCACTGGCCCGGCGTCTTCCCGCCGCAGATCTGTCCCGACGGGCAGGTGCCGCAGTTGAGGATGTTGCCGCACCCGTCGCCGACCGAGCCGCACACGTAGTCCAGGGGCCGCGCAGGTCTTCGGCGAGCAGCTGTCCGGCCGAGCACACCCCCGCGACGCAGCTCAGTCCCCGAGGGGCAGGCGCCGCAGTGGATCGCGTCGCCGCAGCCGTCGCCCTGCATGCCGCAGGCGAAGCCCTGCCCACCGCAGGTCTTGGGCGTGCAGGCGGCCGGTGCACGCGCCGGCGATGCACGCCTGCCCGGCCGCGCACGTCGCCACACATGATGAGGTTGCCGCACCCGTCACTCGCCTGCCCACACGTGGCGTTGGCCTGCGCGCACGTCTGCGGCGTGCACGTCGGCGCGCAGGTGGAGACCCCGGCGCCGATGATCGTGAAGCCCGCGTTGGCGACGTACGCGAGGTCGAGCGCGCCCGTGTTGGGGTCGTACTGGATGACGCTGCTGTTCGGCGAGCCGCTCGCGTTGGGGTACGCGTAGAGGTAGAAGTTGCCGCCCCAGAACGAGAACGCCCAGTCGTTCGGCGGGGCGAAGCCCTTGAGCGCCGTGTCCGAGATTGCGTTGGCGTTCGTCTTGTCGAGCTGCGCGACGCGAACGTAGGGCGACGTCGTGAAGTAGCCGTAGAGGAGCGCGTTGCCGGTGCCCGTGAGCTCGCAGCTCTGACCCTTCAGGTTCGGGTCGTTCGAGAAGTTGCCGATGGGGACGATGGTCTTCTTGGTCATGTCGACCTTGGCGAGCCCGCCGCCGGCGATGCCGTCGACGTAGAGGGTCTCGGTGCTGCCGCCCGGCGTGTCGGACGAGAACCCCATGCCGACCTGGGTGTAGCCCGCCGGGATCTTGATCCCGCTCGCCGTGCAGCCCTTCTTCGTCTTGAGGTCGAACTTATAGATGTAGTCGTTCGGCGTGCCGAGGGCGGGGGACGCGTAGTTGAGCCACGCGACGAGGTTGCGATCGATCGCCATCGAGTTCGGGCTCGAGGCCTTGCAGTCCGGCGTGGCGACGAGCGTGAAGGTCTTGCTCGGCGGATCGAAGCTGTAGATGTTGTTGTTGAGGGCCCACACGTACACGAGCTCGGTGCCCGCGGCGCAGCTGCTGCCGCCGCCGCAGACGTTGGGCCCGCCGCCGCCGCAGACCTCGCCGGACGGGCAGGTCGTGCCCCCGGTGCAGTCGAGCGCGTTGCCGCAGCCGTCCGTCGCCATGCCGCAGTTGAAGCCCTGCTGGGCGCACGTCTTGGGGACGCACGTGGTCCCGCAGACGCCGGTCTGCGGGTTCGCGCCGCCGCCGCACTGTTCGTTCGCGGCGCACGAGCCGCAGTCGATGGTGTTGCCGCAGCCGTCGCTCCACATGCCGCACGCGTAGCCCAGATCTGCGCACGTCTTCGCCGTGCAGACGCCCATGCCGCAGACGTTCGCGCTCTCGGCGCCGCAGGTCTGGCCCGTGGGGCAGGTCCCGCAGTCGAGCGTCCCCATGCAGGTGTCGCTCGCCATGCCGCAGTCGAAGCCCTGCGACGCGCACGTCTGCTTGTTGCAAGGCGGGCTCCCGCACACGTTCTGCGTGCCGCCCCCGGCGCACGTGGCGGGTGCCTTGCACGTGCCGCAGCTCTGCACGTTGCCGCAGCCGTCCGGCGCCATGCCGCAGTCGAAGCCGAGGATCCTTGCAGCTCTTGTACGCGGCGCACGTGCTGCCGCCCGCGCCCGTGCTCGTGCTCGTGCCGGCGCCCGTGCCGGCCAGCATGAGGGTGCCCGTCGAGCCGCTCGCGTTGCCGGCGCCCCCAGCCCCGCTGGTGGACAGGGCGCCGCCCGCACCGCTGTGTGTCCCACTCGACGTCGTGGCGCCGCCCGCGTTTGCGCCGCTGGAGTCGCCGCGGGCTCCGTTGTTCGTGGCGGCGCTGCAAGAGGCAACCGCGACGACAATGGGGGCGACAGCAGCCAGGAGGTAGAGGTGCGTGCGCATGCACGGAGAATACGCGAGCGCACGCGCGGTGTCGGCCTATCTGTGGGTGCGACTGCCAACCACCTACACGGAACCACCTACACGGACACGGACGCCCCCCGCGCGGGGGATGGTGGACGGCGTCGTGTGGGGCGCGAGCTTCCCGGGAGTGCCGGAGGCGCCGTCAATCGGGTCGCGGCCCATGCCGTGAGCCGTCGAGGTCACTGCACGAACGGATCCGGCGCCGAAGCGTGGCCCTCCGTGCTCGCACCCTCGCTCGCCGGCAGGGGTTCGCCCTGGATGGCGTAGATCCCGATGTCCCCGCTCACCCTGAGCAGATCGTCCAGCAGCGAGCCGTAAACCAGGTCGCGCCATCGCGGGTGGGTCGGCTTGCCCACGACGATCTGCGTGATGTTCTCGCTCCGGGCGAAGCGGACGAGCCCGGCGCGATGCGGTCCCCGTGGAGCCGGACCGTCGTGGCCCCGAGGCGCTGCGCCAGCGCCAGGTGCTCGTCGATCCGCGTCTGGTCCTCCCCGCGGAGGCGGTGGAAGGCGGGCGTCTCCACGAAGACGGCGTACCACGGCGCGACGAGCGCACCCGCGATGCGCCTCGCCGCGCAGACCACCTGCGCCGAGCTGGGCGCCGTGCCCACGCTCACCGCGACCCGCTCGCTCGTCGCCCACGTCGCCCCAATCCCGTGCGCGCGGCGGTAGCCCTGCACGTCCGCGCTGACGCGCTCGGCCGCGCGCCGCAGGGCGAGCTGGCGGAGGGCGAGCAGGTTGCCGCGGCGGAAGAACGCCGCCACCGCCCTCTGCGCCTGCTCGTTCACGTAGATCTTCCCCTCGTGGAGGCGGACCAGCAGATCGTCCGGCGGCAGATCGATGACCTCGATCGCGTCGGCGCGCTCGATCACCGCGTCGGGCACCGTCTCGCGGACGCGCACGCCGGTGACGTGCTCGATCACGCCGTTCAGGCTCTCGACGTGCTGCACGTTCAGCGTCGTGTACACGTCGATCCCTGCCGCGAGGAGCGCGAGGACGTCCTCGTAGCGCCGCGCGTGGCGCACCCCTCGGCGGTTCGCGTGCGCGAGCTCGTCGACGAGGGCCACCTGCGGTCTTCGCGCGAGGGTGGCGTCGAGATCGAGCTCCTCGTAGAGGATGCCCGCGTCGTCTCCGTGGTGGACCGGGAGCCGCTCGAGGCCCTCGGCGAGGGCCTCGGTCTCCGGGCGTGCGTGCGTCTCGATCCACGCGGCGACGACGTCCACGCCGTGCTCCCGCAGGCCCTGCGCGGCGCGGAGCATCGCGTACGTCTTGCCCACCCCCGGCGCGAAGCCGAAGAAGATGGTGAGCCGCCCGCGCCGCGCGCGATCGGCCTCCTCGTCGAGGATCTCGGAGAGGAGCCTGTCAGGCATCTCGACCCTTCAACCGCGCACCGGGAGCCAGAGCGTGACCGCCGTTCCGCGGTCCTCCGGCGCGGTGCTGCTCTTGATCACCATCCCGCCGCCGTGCGCGGCAACGACGTCGTTGATCAGGCGGAGCGAGACGCCCGTGGCCTCGCACGGGTCGGAGGCGAGGAGCCGCGCTTGCACGTTCGCGGGGATGCCTGGGCCGTCGTCCTCGACCGTGATGCTGACCATGTCCTTCGCGGGGCTCGCGCCGAGCGAGACTCGGACGTACCCACCGCGCCGCGCCGGGCCGCCGTGTCGCACGTAGCGGAGGGCGTTGCCGGCGAGCGTGGTCACCGCCCAGACGATCTTGGCGGCGTCGATCGAGAATCTCCGCCGGCAGATCGGCGCCGGCCTCGACGCGCAGCGAGACCCCGACCTCCTCGGCCTGGCGCATGAGCGGCGCGAGCACCTCGCGGACGAGGGGATCGAGCGCGACCTCGGCCGGACGGATCGGGATCGCCTCGACGGCGAGCAGCGTATAGGACGGATCGTCCGGCCCCTCGGGCTGAACGGTGACACGGCGCAGGAGCGTGTGCGCGCGCGGTTGCGTGAGGTCGCGCACCAGCCTGCGGGCGGCGCGCTTGACGCCCTCGGGCAGCGAGGCGCACTCGTCGACGCGCCGCGAGAGCAGGCCCGTGGGCGGGCCGCCCTCGACGGCCTGGATCGTCCCGTCTCTACCGAGCATCAGCAACCAGTCTGGAATCCCCATGCGCGTTCCCTGGAGCAGGAACGGTGCCAGGGCGGGGCGACTGCTTCCGCGAAGGGCTCGGCGACTGCCGCCGTGCAGAACGCCCGACGCTCTGGAGAGAGCGCCGTGCGCGCGCGCAAGACGCTGCCGCCGCGTACCAGCTCCGTCAGGGCCCGCCATCCATCCCGTGCGCGCACGGGTCGATCGCGGCGCACTCCGTCGAGCACCCCGCGCAGATGCACGTGTAGAGGGGATCGAACGTGGGCTCGGCCGCCGGGTACTTCGCGTCGCACGCCGCGAGGCAGCCGGGGGTCGGCTGGCTCGCCTGGATGCACGCGAGCGCGCAGAGGCCCCACGGCTGGCAGGCCGTGTTCCCATCGCACGCGAATTCCTGGTCAGGTCCAGGAAAGCGAGGCGTCGTCCAGCCGAGAGGGGCCTCCTCCAGGAGAACGAAGCCTCGTCCAGGAGAGCGAGGCGACGCCCGGGAACACAGGCGCTCGCCCGTGAGAGCGGACGCACGTCCATGAAAGCGTGCGGGGGGTCATGAAAGCGCGCACGGATTCATGAAACCGCATGCAAGACGATGAAAGCGCGCACGGATCCATGAACGCGCACGCAGATCCATGAAAGCGCACGCGAATCCACGAAACCGTGCGCACGTCCGTGTGAACCAGGCCTCGTTCAGGAGAGCGAGCCCTCGTCCATGCGAGCCAGGCCTGGTTCAGGGGAGCGAGCCCTCGTCCATGGGAGCGTGGGCTCGTTCAGGAGAGCATGGCGTCGTCCACGAAAGCGTGCCCTCGTCCATGAGAGCGTGACCTCGCCCATGAGAGCGTGACCTCGCCCATGAAAGCGCACGCGCGTCCGTGAGAGCGGATGCTCATCCAGAGGAGCGGATGCTCGCTCAGAGGAGCGGATGGTCGCCTGTGGGAGCGTGTGGGTGTTGTATGACAGCGCTGTCGTCTTCATGGAGCGTGTGCGCGTCCGTGAATGCACGCAGACGCCCATGCCAGTGCAACGCTGTCGATGCACGAACAGCGCTCGCAACGAAAACGTCGACGCACCGAAGAAATCGTACGCGTCGCACCTTGCGCCCATTGACTCTGGGCGGTTCGGTGTCATTTTGCATCGAGGAAGGAGGGCACCATGGCGAAACGACAACCAGGGGTCCCGAGGCAACCGAAGAGGGCGAGGCGTGTCCGGTTCAATCCCGGGGACGGCAAGGCCGATTTCCAGGGGAAGGTCAACATCCAGAAGGGCCTGCGGAACACGGCGCCGCAGGCGCCGAAGTTCAACGCCGCGATCAAGGGCGCGCTCGATACGTGGAGCAAGGACACGGATCAGGCGGTGGTGGTCTGGGAGAACATCATCAACGTGGAGGCGCAGCTCGAGCAGCTCTACGGCACGCTCGGCAACCTCCTCGTCCAGGTCGGCCTCGACCGCGCCGCGTTCATCACGTCGGTGGAGAACGTGTGCACCACCCCCGCGGACGCGAAGAGCTTCGGCGGGGACGCGGTGTCCTCCGCCAAGCGCCCGGATCCCGTCGCTCCGGCGACCATTCGCCAAATCGCGACCCAGGTGCCCGGCGACAACCGCGTTCGCTGGCCCTCCGCGCCGAACGCGGTGGCCTACGTCGCGCAGACGACCACCGTCGACCCGCCCGCGGCGACGAGCTGGGCCGCGGCCTACACGGGGAAGAGCCCGTTCTTCCTCGTCCAGGGCACGCCCGGGCAGAAGGTGTGGGTGCGCATCGCCTCCATCGGAGGCGCGCAGAGCGCGTGGAGCAAGGAGTTCTCCGTCATCCTGCGCTGACCGAGCACGATCCTCGAGCGACAAGACGCCTCGTGGACGTGAACGTAGACGTAGACGTGAACGCTGGCGCTGACGCTGACGAGGGATCGTCTACGTCAGCGTCAGCGTCAGCGTCAGCGTCCACGTCAGCGTCAGCGTTGACGAGCAAGCTGGGGAGGCCGGGCACCCGTCGACGCGGCGCACCCCCCCGATCATATTGCGGCGGGGCCATGCGCGTGACGCTGCTGCACAACCCGAAAGCAGGCGACGATCCCGTCCCTGCGGACGAGCTCGTCCACGACCTGCGCTGGGCCGGGTACGACGTCGCGTACACCGCCGTGGGGAGCGGCGCGATCGCGCTGCCGGACGATCCCGGCGAGATGGTGGTCGTCGCCGCCGGTGACGGCACCGTCCGCCAGGCCGCGAAGCTCCTCGCCGGCTCCGGCGTGCCGCTCGCGATCCTCCCCACCGGGACGGCGAACAACGTGGCCCGCTCGCTCGGCCAGGTCGGCGCCCGGCGGCGCATCGTCGCGGGGTGGCGCGAGGGCGTCCGCGCGGCGCTCGACCTCGGCGTCGTGCGCGCGCCCTGGGGCGAGGAGCGCTTCATCGAGGCGTTCGGGGGCGGCGCGTTCGCGCGCATGATCGCGGACGGCGTCGGTCGGCACGACCACGCGGGCTTCGCCGGCAACCGGCTGGATCGGGGGCTCCAGATGCTCCGCGAAGCGCTGGCGAACGAGCCTTGCCGGCGCTGGCGCCTCCGCGTCGACGGCGAGGAGCACAGCCAGGAGCTGCTGTTCGTGGAGGTGATGAACGTCTGCTTCCTCGGCCCCGGCGTCCCCTTCGCGCCCGCGGCCGACCCCACGGACGGCGCCTTCGACCTGCTCGTCGCCGGCGAGGAGGATCGCGCCGCCGTCGTCGATTACGTCGAGCAGCGGCTGCACGGCAAGGTCCCGGGCTGCCCGCCGCTCGTGCCGCGGCGCTGCGCCCGCGTCGAGGCCACGCCCGAGGGCTGCCACGTCCACGTCGACGACCGCCCCTGGAGAGCGATCGAGGGGCAGGAGGGCGAGGTCCTCGTCTCGATCGATCACGCCGCGCTCCAGGTGGTGGTGAGCCCGGGCGCGCTCAACGGAGCGGACGCCGCTCCTCCGCAGCTCGCAGCGCGTCGTAATCCGTGAGGTCGAGCCGGAGCGGGGTGATGGAGACGAGCCCGTGCCGCACGGCCCAGCGGTCCGTCCCCTGCTCGACGAGATCGATCGGGCGGACGGTGAGCCAGTAGATGCGGCGCCCGCTCGGGTCCTCCCCCGGGACGACGCGGCCGTCGTAGTGCCGCACGGACTGCCGCGTCCACGCAATCCCGGTCGGCTTCGGGGGGAGGTTCACGTTGAGGAGCGGGAGCGATTCCTCGGGGACGAGCGTCTCGAGGACCTCGGTGACCCACGGCGCGAGCAGCTCGAAGTCGGGCTGACCCCCTTCGGTCGTCGTGCTGAGCGCGATCCCCCGGTGGCCGAGGAGCGTCGCCTGCTTGGCGGCGGCGAGCGTCCCCGAGTGCCACATGGAGTTGCCGAGGTTGTATCCGAGGTTGATCCCCGAAAGGACCAGGTCGACGTGCTCGGCCAGGTGGCAGCCGAGCGCAACGCAGTCCGCCGGCGTGCCGTTGACGCGGAAGGCCTCGAAGCCCTCGATCGGCGTGCGCCGCCAGGAGAGCGGGCGCGAGTGCGTGATGGCGTGGCCCATCGACGACTGCTCGAAATCCGGCGCGGCCAGGAGCACTTTCCCGAACTTCGCCGCCACCCGGGCGAGCGCGAGGATTCCGGGGCTGTAGATCCCGTCGTCGTTGGCGACCAGGATGCGCACGACCAGCCTTCGATAAGGCCGGGCGAGGCGCTTCACAACCAGCCGGCGTCAGGGCTCGTGGGAGACCTGGAGCGCGTAGAATTTCACCGTGGCGCCGACGGTGGGATCGGTGCCGGCGGTCTGGTCGTAGTCGCCGGCCTTGAAGTACATGCCGTAGCCGTTGAAGCTCGACGGCATCGAGAACGTGCTCGGCGCGCCGTTCACCGTGAGCGTGATGGTCCCGTCGCCCTCGAGCTGGATCGTGTAGCTGAACTTGGTCCCGAGGGGGACGTTCGTGAGGGTGTGCGAGGTCTGGCCGCCGGTGGGGCTGTCCTCGATGCCGAGCGCGATGTCGCCGGTGGCATGGTAGTAGAGCTCGAGCAGCGGCTTGGTCGACGACGCGAGCCCCGATTGGATCGCGCTGCCGATGTGGATCTGGCCGACGCAGAACGTGGTCGGGCACCTTCGTGACGGCGACGGTCGCCGAGAGCTTGTTGGTGCCGGCGACAGGCCAGTTGGCGCCGGATCCGCCGGCGGTCATCTCGCGCAGCTCGGAGCGGGGGTAATTCGAGTTCGGCGTGGTCACGCCGCTCTCCGGATCCCAGAACGTCATCGCGCCGTCGCCAGGATCCGTGAAGAAGTAGGTGTCGTGGTAGCCGGTCGCGAGCTTGGCGGAGGAGATCATCGTCGGCGCGCCCGGCGATCCGACGGGCTCCTGGAGCTGCCAGAGGGAGAGGTCGAAGTTCTCTCCCGGGGGCAGGCTCGGGCTCAGCCCGCCCGCGCCGCCGCCGCTGCTCGTCGACGCGGCCGACCCGCCGGACCCGGCGCTGCCTCCGCTGCCGGTGCTGCCTGCCGCGCCCCCTGCGCCGGTCCCGCCGCCCGTCCCTCCGCCGCTGCCGCCGCCGTTGCCGGCGGTGCTTCCCGCTCCGCTGCCGCCGCCGCTCCCGGTGGTGCTGCTGGTTCCGCTGCCGCCGCCGCCGCTCCCGGCGGTGCTGCTGGTTCCGCTGCTGCTGCTCGCGTCGCCCGTACCTTCGGTGGAGCCACCCGCGGCTGGGGGGGCGGAGGAGCAGGCGCCCAGGTGGGCAGCCGTGATCAGGGCGAGGGCGAGGACCGTCTTGCCGTGTCGAGGATGGGGTTGCATGGCGAGCGTGCTGCGCAGCAGGAGGCGTGCCAGCGAGCGCTCGCGCGATGCGACGGAGACGAGCCAGCTTTTTGGGCGCGCGCGGGCGTGATCGGCAGAATCACGGGGTGATCCGTTCGATCGCGGGCCGCTCATTCACCCGTGGGCGCGTGCAGCGCCGCCGACATGCGGTCGCGGAAGAAGACGAGCACCGAGCGCCGCCGGACGATGCCGATGAACGCCTGCCTGTCGTCCACGACGGGGACGAAGCTCTGGTCGACCGCGAGGGAGAGCATCTCCTCGAATCTCCGCGTCGATGTGCACGGGCCGGAGGGCCATGCGCCGCTTCACCAGATCGAGGCGCACGCGCTCGGTGTCCTCGAAGCTCACGTGAGGGTGCTGCTTCATGAACCAGAGCAGAATCGCCCTCCGTCAGCGTGCTGTCGTAGTGCCCGTCGGGTCCGAGCACCGGGATCGCGGTGTAGCGGTGGTGCTCCATGCGCTCGATGGCCTGCCGGACCGTGCACGTCGTGGGCACCCACGCGACCTCGGCCTTGGGGGTGAGAAAGAACGCGATGTTCATGACCTCCCGGCCATCGTCCACCGCTCGCTGCGGGCATGCAATCCCCGCGTGACGACGGCGCTCACGGTGGGGCGGCCAGGGCTGACAAGGGCGTCCTCGGCCAAGCCGTACATGGCGCGGCTCATGGGCTGAGCGCCCGCCGCGCAGTCACTTCGAACGCGGTCTCGAGCCCCTTCCGCAGCCCGACGATCCGGTTCAGGACGTCGAACCAGAACGGCGCTCCGAGCGAGAGCGCGATGGTCGACAGGGCGAGCCCGAGGAGCTTCAACGCGAGCCACTTCACGTCCGCGGACTTCAGCCCGTCCCGCTGCGCCGCCGTCCACCCGACGGGCAGATCGAGCTCGTTCGCCTGGGCAACCGCGTCCGTCGCGCGCTTGGTCAGGTCTTGGCTCGCTGGCGTGTCGCCCGCCGCGCCCTTGTCCCCCTGCGCCACCGCGCCCTGCGCCGCCGCCGAGATGCGCACGCTGAGGGTGGGGTTGTGCCAGAGGGTCTCGATCGTGTGCACCGTGTCGACGTTGAACGTCACGGCCATCAGCACCGCGGCGATCCACGCCCACTTCTGCGTCTGCTTCCGGTAGCTCGTGGAGAGGTCGTCCATCGCGTGATCGAACCAGCTCATGACGCGCGCACGGAGGCGGTCCGCGTCGCCCTCGGTGCCGGCGACGAGCTTGGAGACAGCTCCTTCGCGCGTGGCTCCTTGATGCTGGCCACGGTATTGTCGATCTCTTCCCGGGAGATCTTTCCGCCCTGGAACGCGTTCACCGCGTCAAGGAACGCATTCGCGAACATGTCGCGATGGATCCGCGACGGGCCGGCTGTGCTGGCGTCCCCCGACGCGGGCGCGACCAGGGCGTGGCTCATGACGCCCTTGCCCACGAGGTCGCCGAGCAACGTCTTGAGAGAGTTGCTCAGCATCTTGGCGCGCGCGTCCCTCTGCGCGGCGACGAATTCGATGGCCGCGGAGCATAGCGCGCTGAAGAACCAGTACACGAAGACCAGACCGAGCACGACGTCGATCACGATGGAACTGACCATGAGCCCTCCTCCTCGGCGCCGCGCGGAGCCGCGGGCGCGAACGGTCCATGGTCGCACCGATCGCTGCCCGCCGTCTCCTGCCCCGGATCAGCCTTCCCTGGCCAACCGTGGGGCCCCGGGCTCCGCGTCGCCCTACAGCTCGGTGACGATGCCGTTGGCGAGGCCGACCCACATGCGCGTCCCGTCGAATGCGATCGACCCTGTCCCCTGTCCTGCGAGGGACCTGCCAATCGTCGCGCCGCTCGGCGACAGCGTGACGACGCCGTTGCCGGTGGTGACCCACATGTTGGTGCCGTCGAACGCGAGCGCGTTGGAGCCGCCCACGGGGAAGGTGCCGATCGTCGCGCCGCTCGGCGACAGCACGACGACTCCCATGGAGGTGGTGACCCACATGTTGGTGCCGTCGAACGCGATCGCGCCGTGGGGGTTGCCCACGGGGAAGGTGCCGATCTCGGCGCCGCTCGGGGACAGCTCGGTGACGGTGCTGTCCTGCTGGTTGACGACCCACATGCTGGTGCCGTCGAACGCGATCCCCATCGGCCAGTTGCCCACCGGGAACGTGCCGATCGTCGCGCCGGACGGAGACACCTCGGTAACCGTGCCGGCGGCCGCGAGCGTGATCCACATGTTGGTGCCGTCGAACGCGATCCACTGGGCGAAGTTGCTCAACCCAGAGGGCGCGCCGCCCACGGAGTAGACGCCGAGGATCGCGCCCGAAGGCGAGAACTCGGTGACGTCGCAGGTGTAGTCACCGACCGCCCACATGTTGGTGCCGTCGAACGCGAGCGCCACGTACTGGTCCAGCCCGAAGCTGCCGAGGATGGCTTCGCGCCGGCGGGCGACAGCTCGGTGACGGTGTTGTCCGACTCGTCGACCACCCACATGTTGGTGCCGTCGAACGCGATCGCCGCGGGCTCGTCCCCCACCGGGAAGGTGCCGAGCGCCGCGCCGGTCGGCGAGAGCTCGGTGACGGTGTTGTCCGTCTGGTTCACGACCCACATGTTCGTGCCGTCGAACGCGATTGCCACCGGCTTCTGCCCGACGGGGAAGGTGCCGATCGTCGCGCCGGCCGGCGAGAGCTGCGTGACGGCGTTGGCGTCCGGGTGCGTGACCCACATGCTCTTGCCGTCGAAGGCGATCGCGTACGGCGCGCTGCCCAGCGAGACGGTGCCGAGGGGGCCGCACGTCGAGGGGACGCTCGGGTGGCAAGGGTCGCTGGTGCAGTCGCCCACGCCGAGCGGCGCGAGGCAGAGCTTGGCGGCCGCGGGGCACGTGTTGCAGGGGCCGATCGCGCAGTCGCTGTCCTGTGCGCAGACCGCGCCGAGCCCACCCGACGCGCTGGACGAGGCGCTGCTGGCCGAGGAGGAGGCGCTGGAGGCGGAGGTGCTGGAGGAGGAGGTGCTGCCACCCGCGCCGCCCGAGGAGGCGCTGGTGGACGCGGCGCTGGAGGAGGATGTGCTGCCCCCGGCACCGCCCGAAGAGGCGGAAGTGGACGAGGCGCTTCCGCCCGCTCCGCCCGAGGAGGCAGACGTGGACGAGGCGCTTCCGCCGGCCCCACCCGACGAGGCGGACGTGGACAATCTGCTGCCGCCGATGCCGCCGCCGCTCGAGGCCGCGGTCGACGTGTCGGCGCCGCTCGCGTGCGCGCCGCCGCTGCCACCTGAGGTCGTGCTCGTGCATCCCGGCGCGAGAGCCACCGATGCCAGCAGTGCGACCGCCAAATGGAGTCGTGAGCCCAGGTTCCTGGCCGAATCCTCTCCGGCCAGGATATACGCGCCCGCCCGCGATGACCTCCATCCCTTTGCCCCGACCGAAATCGAGCAGGGTTCTCGGTCGAGGTCCACGTTCGCCCTGGCGCACGAGCGCTTGCAAGCGAGGACGCGCAGACGGATCATCGCGACGATGCAGATCAAGTCGCTCCCGGCGTTCCTGGCGTCGATCGCGCTCGCGGGCGCGGCGAGCCACTGTGCCCGCCACGCCGAGCACGTTTGCACCGAGAAGGCTTGCAGATCCTCGGCCACGGTGCTGGCCTTGCTCTCCCCGGCGGCGGCCGCGCTGGGCGAGCACCGCTTTGCGATCGAGGTGGACGGCGCGGCCATCACCTGCACGGTCCAGCTCACCTCGCTCACCGCAGTGGCCAGCGGCACGTGCACCGGGAAGGCCGAGGTGCGCATCGGCCCCATGATGCGTGGTAAGGAGACGAAGGTCGGAGAGGTGGTCGAGTACACGGAGGAGCCGGTGCCCGGGCAGTTCGCGTGGACCCTCACGTTCGAAGGCGAGCCGAGCCGCGCCCACGTCGTCCACACCACCTCGGGCCGCACCATCGTCGACCGCACGGCCTCGTTCGGCTACCACCCTTTCCGGCCCAACGGCCCTGGCTGCGAGCCCGTGTGTCAGGCTGCGAACGTGACGTGGGACCTGACCGGGCCGGGGCCATGAGGCCCCCCCGGGGGATCGCCCGCTCCTCCGCGGCAGAAGGCGTGCCCCCTCCCTGCTGGGCCCGTCGAAACGACGCCGCGTCGATCGCACAGCGCTTAATCCAGCGCTGCACCTGCATCCTCGCCTTGCCCATCGCACGGGCGACGGCCGTGATGTTGCCGCCGTGCTCTATCTCGCCCGCGGCGCACGCCGCCGCAGAACCGCCGCGAGCCCGAGGACGGCGAGCCACGCGCCCATCCCACCCTCGTCGGGCGCGCCGGCCGCGCGACAGCTCCACCCGTGCACGACGACGGAAGCGTCGCTGCGCGAGGGGGACGAACCCTCTCCGCTGCTCGAAGACCCCGCGCGCGATCCTCCTGTGCTCGTGCTCGAGCTCGTGCTCGACCCGCGCCCACCCGCGCCGACGCTCGCGCCGGCGCCGGACGACGAGGCGGAGCTGCTGCTCGACGAAGAGCTGGTGCTCGCGGGTGGCGAGCCCAGGGTGAAGACGTACGCGTCGCCCTGGAACAGGTTCCCGTCCACGGGATAGCTGGAGTCGCCGGCGAGGACGACGCCGCTGCCGATCGCGAGCGCGCTGCCGAAGTTGCCCGACCCCGCGGTGTTCGCGGTGAGCTCGGCCTGTTGCCCCCATGTGGATCCGCTCCGCGCGAAGACGTAGAGGGCCTGCGCGGGGGCCTTGGCGTCGAAGCCGGCGATGACCGCCGTGTCGCCGCTCAGCGCCACGTTGTTGCCGAACAGGTCCAGGGGCGTGCCGTTGCTCGCGTGGAGCTCCGCCTGCTGGGACCAGGTCGCGCCGCTCTGCACGAAGACGTAGGCGGCGCCCTGGTCGGCGTTGGCGGTGACGTTCTTCTCCGCGCCGACGATGGCCGTGCCGCCGCCGAGCGCCACGGAGGCGCCGAAGTTGTCGCCGGACTTGCCGTCGCTCGCGGCGAGCACGGCTTGCTGCGTCCAGGCCCCGCCGCTCTGCGCGAAGACGTAGGCGGCCCCCTGATACGAGACCGAGCCGACCTGCGCTCCGTACGCCCCGACGATGGCCGTGGCCCCGTCCACGCCGACCGACCATCCGAAGCCGTCCCCCGCGTCGGCGCCGTCGGTCCCGAGCTGGGCCTGCTGCGTCCACGTGGTGCCCTGGCGCCCGAACGCGTACACGCCGCCGCCGCTCCACGTCCCGACGACGGCCGTGTCGCCGCTCACCGCCACCGACCATCCGAAGGTCGACTCGGCGCTCACCGTGAGCTTCGCCTGCTGGGTCCACGTCGTCCCGTTCCGCACGAACACGTAGGCGGAGTCCGCCCCCGGGGCGCCCACGAGCGCCGTGTCGCCGCTCAACGCCACCGATTGGCCGAACTGGTCGCACGCCACGCCGTCGCTCGCCTGGAGCTTCGCCTGCTGCACCCAGCCGTCCCCGCTCTGCGAGAAGACATAGGCCGCGCCGATTGCGGCCCACTGGCCGCTGCACGCGGGGGCGCCGAGGATCGCGGTGGTCCCGCTCAGGGCGACGGAGGTGCCGAAGAGGGTGTCCCCCGCGCCGTCGCTCGCGACGAGCTCCGCCGTCTGGGTCCACACCGTGGGGTCGACGAGCACCGGATACGCGGCCGTGGAGTCGTCGATCGCCAGCGCCACCACCGTGCCGCGGACCTCCATGCGCGCGGCGAGCTCGTGGCCCTCGGCGTCCGTCGCGGCGAGGTCGCGGTAGCCGCCGCGGACGAGGCCGCCCTCGTCGCGCAGGATCACGCGATGGTCGTCGCCCGCGGCGCGCTCCGGCACCACGCCCTCGAACGCGACCTCGACGACGAGCGGCCCCGCTCCCTCCGGCCGCGTGCGCACGAGGAAGCTCTGCTCCACGCCGAGAGGGCCCGCGAGGAAGCTCTCCTCCACGTCGCCGTCGCGAGCCAGCACCAGCTCCTGCCCCTCGGCATGGACGCCGGCGACGCCGCGCGCGCGCCGCACCGCATCGCGCCCGACGCTCGCCGTGCCGACGCCGATCTCGAAGTCGTCCCGGGAGAGCCGCACGCCGCGGTTCGTCGCGGTGACCGCCGCGCCGCCCGCCTTGCTCCGCAGCGTGCCCGTGGCGTCCGCGACGAAGTCGTAGCCCGGCGCCGCTTGCCGGGCGCGCAGCATCGCCATCGAGAGGCCCCACCTGGGAACCGGCGCGTCCGCGCGGGCGGCCGCCGCGTCGGGCACGCCACACCCCAGCGCGCCAATCGAGAGCGCCGTGAGCAGGGTGAGCGCACGAGGTAACGGCGAACGGTCCGTCTTCATGGTCGATTCCTCGTCGGGGCGCGGCGTGCCGCCTCCATCCCTTACGTATCACCGAAGGGCCGTGAGCGTCAGCGCCCGTCGACGAGCACTGCACTTCCGCGTCCGCCACGCCGCTCCCCGTGACGGGCACGGCCGAGCAGTCCGGCGCCGTGAGCCGTTACCGAGACTACTCGGGCGCGAGCGTCGCGCCGCACTTCCAGCAGTCTCCCGGCCCGAGGCTCGCGAAGCTCCGGCACCTCGGGCACTTGAAGATCTTCGGCGGGCCCGGCGGGGGCTGCGCAGGCTCCTGGCGCCCGAACACGAACCGGATCGGTTGCGCGGGCGCAGGGGGCACCACGAGCGCGGGCCCGCGCGCCTGGATGCGGCGCTCGAGGCTGGCGAGCGCGATGGCGATCTGATCGTTCGCCCGGCCCCGGACGAGCTGGTGCAGCCGCTGGAAGTAGCGCCGGAGCACGCCGTTGTCGTCGACGATGTCGATGATCGCGGTCGCGACACGCTCCACCTGCTCGTCGGTCGCTCGGTGCGCGCCCCACAGGAAATGGTCGTCGCCGCCACCGCCCTGCTCCGAGTTGGCGAGCCTCCGCAGCGTGACGTGCCCCCGCGCGCCTTCGACGTCGAGCGTCGGGATGGACGGGTTGTCCGAGAGCGCGAGGTACGGGAGCCCGAGCTGGAGGCAGAGGTTTGCGGTGTTCGCGCCCTCGAGCAGCATCGGGAGCGTCGCGTTCGCCGGCATCTGCTGGAAGAGCGGCGTGAGCATCCCCGGCGACTTGATCACGAAGATCCCGTCCGCCGCGCCGGTGATCTGCGCCGCCGTGTGCCCGTGATCCGCGAGGAGGGGCGTGCACAGGTTGTTCGCCTCGTGGACGGTGTCGTACCGGCCGGCGATGTTGAAGAGGACCACCGGCCCGTCGATGAGGCCGAGGACGTTCTTCAGCACGTGAACGGCGCGCACGAGGGTGTTCAGCGTCCAGTCTCCGGGGCTGTTCGCGTGGAGCCCGTACAGCGGCATGAGGTGGCAGCCGCCGCTCGCCGCCTTCGCCAGCACCGCTGCCACCGTGGCCTGGGCTGCGGCGCTCAGGGTCCCGGCGTTCGCCTCGACGTAGGCCTGGAACGCGCGCAGGACGTGCCGCTCGTTCCGGTACGGCGGCAGCCCGGCGAGCACGTCGGGGACCTCGGTGATGTAGCTCGCGAGCGTACGCCGGAGGATCTGCTCGCGGTACCCCCCGGTGCGATCGGTGACCATTCGCATCTGGTTCCACGCGAACGGCTGGAGGATGACGGCGCACCGCGTGTTGAGGAGCCACGCGGGGGAGGTGTGCGGCAGCCCGTCGTTCTCCGTCCCGAACCCGTCCGACGCGCCGAAGATCCCGAGGGGCTGCTCCGCCCCCTGCGCCACGAAGAAGTCCCGCGTGTTCTGCTCCATGTCGGCCATGCGCCAGTTGTGGCTGTTCGGGATCGGCAGGTAGTCGATGCGGACCCGGTTCCCCGCGGCGCCGACGACCTGCGTGAAGCCCGCGTCGAAGTCCGCGTAGCACGTGCGCATGTTGTTCAGCGACCCGGCGTCCTCGGCGTGGAACACCTCGAGCCGCCCCGAGAAGCCGAGGCGGATCAGGCTGTCGACGGCGGAGCGGCCCGCGGCGAAGTGCCCGGCACCTCCGCAGCTCTCCTGCCTCATCCGGACGTAGCTCAGGCGCTGGAGAAACCTCGTCGCGTCCGCCACGTCGGGGCCTCCGGCGTCGTAGGCCTGCGTGCGCCGGACGTGCGCGTTCCGGCGAGGCCGCAGATGAGTCTGCCTGATCGGATCGAGCCCTCCCGGGTTGCCCTGCATGGTTCTGCCTCCGAGAGCACGGCTATCACGTCGCGCGCGCGGGCACGAGGTCCTGACCGGCCATTGGCCGGCCATCGGACGACCCTGTCACGAGGCACCCACGCCAAGCCCCGCCGCCTTGTCCCGGGCGTGACCCGCATGGTATCCGTGAACCTCTCTTCCGAACCCGTTCGCGGGAGGTGGCGGCTGATGGAATCGCAGACCCGGTTCGCGCTCCTCGCCGTGCTGCTCGCCGCCGCCTTCGCCCCCTCGACCGCGCGCGCGCAGGCTTCTGCCGCCGAGGCGCTCTTCAAGGACGGCCGCACGGCGCTCGCCGCGGGCGATTTGGAGACCGCGTGCGCGCGGTTCCGGGCGAGCGACGAGGCGGATCCGGCCGCCGGGACCAAGGCGAACCTGGCCGAGTGCGAGGAGCGGCGAGGGCGCGTCGCGACGGCCTGGGAGCTCTACCGGACGGTCCTGGGACAGATACCGCCGACCGACCCGAGGGTGCCCTTGCTGAAGCAGCGCATCGACGCCCTCGACCCGCGCCTGCCCAGGCTCGTCATCAAGCTCGCCGCGGGCGCGCCGCCGGACACCACGGTCCGCGACGGGGACGCGCTGCTCGGCACGGGCGCGTTCGGCGTCCCGCTGCCGCTCGATCCAGGCGTGCACCACCTCACCGTCACGGCCTCCGGCCGCGCGGCGCAGCCGTTCGAGGTGACGCTCACGATGGGGAAGACGGAGACGATCGAGGTGGCGCCCGGCGAGAAGTCGGGTGGCGGGGGCGCGTCACCCGGGCCGTGGATCGTCGGCGGCGTCGGCGCGGCGGCGCTCGTCGTGGGGGCCGTCACCGGCGGCCTCGTCCTCCAGAAGAAGAGCGCGTTCGACGCCACGGTCCACATGTGCGCCGTCGGCGGGAAGCAGACCGAGTGCACGACCGCCGCCGGGGCGTCGGCGCGGTCGGCGATCGACACGCTCGGGCCGGTGACGACGGTCGCCCTGGTCGCCGGCGGGGCGGCCGTCGCGGGCGCCGCGATCTGGCTCGGTGTCCGCCGGCGAGGCTCGACGACGGTGAGGGTCGGCGTCGCGCCGGCGCCCGCGGGCGCGTCGCTCCGGCTGGAGGGAGCCTGGTGAGACGAAGAGGGCCCTTCGCGGCAGCGTGGCTCGCGGCCTTGGCTCCGTGGTGCGTCGCCGCGTGCGCGATCACGGTGCCGAACGATCCCGTGGACCCCGGGGGTGGTGGCTCCACGGGTGGCTCCGGTACAGGCGGCGCCGGTACTGGTGGCTCCGCTGCTTCCAAGCTCGTAGGGCAGTTCACGTGCCAGACCACGCTGGAAGTCCCGCAGGCGCAGCCGTGGTGCTTGACGTCTCCTTGCGCCTCCTCCACGCAGGCGTCGATCGCGCAGGCTTCTCCGAGCGCGATCACGACGACGTTCAGCACGACCTCCACGAGCATCTGCACGCTCGGGTGGACGGTCAAAGGCACCGTCGCGACGCTCTCCCCCGCCGACCAGAAGTGCGCCATCGGCCAGGACAAGGTGAGCATCGTCTACACCGCTGGCACCCTCGTGCTCACCGGCAAGGGGATGGTCACGGTGAATTTGATGGGGAAGTACACCGGAACCTACGGGCCGCTCCCCGCGATGGGCACCGCCACGCTTCTGGCGAGCTGCCAGCGGCAGTGAGGGCGCGCTCCCCCGGGCCGATGAACGAGACGTCGAGGCCGATCGCCGCGCTCCTCCTCGTGGCGGGCGCGCTCGCCGCGACGCCGGTGGGCTGTGGGGGCGACATCGTCTCGGCCGTCGCCGGCGCCGTCGGTTCGACCAGCGGCAGCGCCGTCGCCTCCAGCTCGAGCAGCGGCACGGGCGGCACGTCCAGCTCCACCGGCGGCAGCGCCGTCGGCACCGGCTCGAGCGGCGATGCCGTCGGCGGCTCCAGCGCCTGCGGCATGGGTGGCACGCCGTGCTCGAGCCCGCTCGAATGCACGGCGTCCACCACGGTTTGCCTCTCCCCCGTGTGCACGGACGGCTGCTGCGCGCCCCCCATCGTCGCGCCCCTCGGCGCTGCGTGCGACGACAGCGGCGGCCACGCCTGCGACGGGCAGGGCAACTGCATCGACTGCGTCACGGCGAGCGACTGCTCGGACCCGTCGAACTCCTGCCAGATCAGCACCTGCGTGAGCAACACTTGCAGCACGTCCAACGCGCCCGTGGGCACCGCGTGCGACGCCGGCAACGGCCATGTCTGCGACGGCCAGGGCAACTGCCTCGCCTGCTTCACGTCGAGCGACTGCCCGGTCGGCCCGTGCAACGCCCTCGTCTGCCCGCAGGGCTTGAAGCTCTGTCTCGCGCCCCTCGCGCCCCTCGCGGCCCTCCAGGCGGGCGCGTGCAAGAGCCTTCTCCCGCCCTGCTCCCAGGCCATCGAGGCGACGTGCGGACCTCTCGGCACCTTCCCCGTGGGCAACGGCCCCACCGGGATCGCGTTCGACGGCGCGAAGATGTGGGTCATCGACTCCCTCGACAACGACGTCACCGAGCTGTCGCCGGCGGGCAAGACGATCGGGACCTTCTCCGTGGGCCCGGCGCCGAGCGGGATCGCGTTCGACGGCACGAACATGTGGGCCACCAGCCCGGACAGCTTCACCGTCACCGAGCTCGGGCCGGGCGGCGCGGTGCTCGACACCGTTTACGACCCGAGCGCCAGCGAGGAGGCGGTCGCGTTCGACGGCACGAACATGTGGGTCACCATGAACGACGGCGGGAGCGGCGACGGGGTCATGGAGCTGTCGCCGAGCGGCGCGAGCCTCGGCACGTTCGCCGCCGCGGGCCAGGACTCCGCGGCGATCGCGTTCGACGGTACGAATATGTGGGTCGTCAATTACCCCTGCTGCAGTGGAGCGGGCAGCGTCACCGAGCTCGGGCCGAGCGGCGCGACGCTCGGCACCTTCGCGGTGGGCGACCAGCCGAGCGGGATCGCGTTCGACGGCACGAACATGTGGGTCACCAATCAGGGCGACGATACCGTCACCGAGCTCGGGCCGAGCGGCGCGACGCTCGGCACGTTCGCGGTGGGAGAGCAGCCGATGGGGATCGCGTTCGACGGGACGAACATGTGGGTCGTCAACGAGAAGAGCAACAGCGTGACCGAGCTGTCGCCGGCGGGCGAGACGATTGGCACGTTCGGCGTGGGCTCGGGCCCGCGGGGGATTGCGTTCGACGGTACGCACATGTGGGTCACCAACGGAGACGACAACACCGTCACCGTGCTGTGAGGTTCGGGAGCGGTCCGGAATTTCAACGCAAAGGCGCAAAGACGCAGAGACGCAAGAAAGCAAAGAGGGAGGGAGGCGAGCTTCTTTCCACCGCCCTCACCCCGTCATCGCCGCCTCGCTTCGCGCACCCGGACCGACGGTGGCGGCGCCCGGCTCGATGGGGGACGTGCACGCACCCAGGCTCGTGCAGCACGCCCCCGCGGTCGTGGAGCACGGCCCCACGGTCGTAACGCACCCACGTCGCGTCGTGGAGCACGCCCCCGCGGTCGTAGCGCACGACCCCGCCGTCGTAGCGCACGCACCTGCCGTCGTGCTGTACGTGTCCGCAGCCGTGGTGCACGCACCCGCAGCCGTAGCGCACGCACTTGCAGTCCTGGAGCACGCCCCCGCAGCCGTAGCGCACTCCCCCGCGGTCGTGGTGCAGGCCCCCGCAGCCGTAGCGCACTCCCCCGCGGTCGTGGGGCACGCACGTGCAGTCGTGGCGCACGCACCTGCCCTCGTGCAGCACGCGCGTTCCGTCGTGCAGCACGCCCCTACCGGCTCATCGTACGCACCCGCCGTCGTGCCCTACGCCCGCTGCGTCGTGAAGCACGCACGCGCCGCCGTGCAGCACGCCCCCGGGGCCACGCAGCACACACCCGCCGCCGTGCAGCACGCCCCTGCCCTCGTGCAGCACCCACCTGCAGTTGCGGAGCGCGCACCGACGGTCGTGCCGTACGCACCCACCGTCGCGCACGCTCTTCCGCGGCGCTGTCCACAATCAGAGGCCGCCATGTCGATTTCCTGTAACGCCGACCCCTCCTCCGGACTGTCTATGGGCAGAGAGGACGAGCGCTGCGGCAGCATCCCCGTGGTGGGGAAGCTTCCGCGTCCTCTCGGGGCCCGCGTAGGGCCCCGTGCTCCGTACGCATGAAAGGTAGGAGGATATGGGACGCACCCTCGTTCCGCGGTACCTCCCGGCGCTGGAGCTCAGCAGACTGAGCGACGGCGGCGCCCACGAGCTGGCGGGCGACATCCAGCTCGCGGCCAAGACGAGCGCGCTCGTCGCGGGCAACCCGGCGCTCCTGGACGACGTGGCGGCGCTCGCCACCGAGCGACGCCGCGCTCGGCGCGTCCAACAAGCTGGTCGCCGACGACCGGGCCAAGCTCAAGACCGACCTCGCGACCGAGGCGCTGGACCGCAGCCGACGTCTTCGGGCGAGCTGCGCACCATCGTGACGGTGGCACGAACATCGCCAAGTCGCCCGGCGGACCTGCAGGGCGTGGGCCTGCCCCCGCGCGCCGCCGCGGCCGCCGAGGAACCGCCGCCGACGGTGCCCGACGGCAGATCGACAACAAGCCCCCGAAGAGCGGGCACGGCAAGACGAGGGTGATCGTCTACGAGGACCCCGGACCCGCCACGAGTACGTGGCCCAGTCGAGCCTCGACGGCATCACGTACGCGCAGCTCGGCGTCGGGCACGGCAAGACGCGGGTCGTGACGGGGGCGAGCGGCACCAAGGTCTGGGTGCGGTTCGCGATGGTGCGTGGCCAGCAGGTGTCGGACTGGTCGATCGCGGTCCTCGTGACCATTCCCTGACGGCAACGTGCGGCAGGTCGCGGTCCTCCCGGGCTCCTCGGGGGGGCCGCGACCTGGCGCGGCTCTCGGCGTGCGGACACACTTCCGTGGAGTCCGGGCGTTGGTGATCACATGAAGCGTTTCAACGGGTCGATGCGGGACGAACGGGTCGGCGAGGGCGGCGACGGCGGCGATCGGATCGCGCACGACGGGGGAGACCCCGGAGCCTCCGGTCCGGTCGATGTGCGGAGCAGCGGGGCTCGCGTGCGCGGCGCGACGTCGCCCGTCCGAGGAGGGGCCCTGCGCCTCGTGCGACGAGGCGCACCGGCGCTACGGGCGCCGGATTTGGGAGCGCATACTCCGGAAGCTGGGCGCAACGAGTCCGCGACGGACGATGTTGGCCAGAAAGTGTGGGAGAGGCTGCTGGTGCGCATCCGGCGCGAGCGAAGCGTGCCCCATCCGGTCCTGCCCGTGCTCTTCGGCTTCGTGGACGACGAGGTGCGCAACCACCTGCGCAGCGAGAAGCGCCGCCGCGAGGACGAGGCGCCCGACTCGTCGGTGCCCGCCAGCGAGCCGGACCCCGAGCAGCTCCTCGCCGACGCCAAGCGCCGCACCGCCCTCAAGGAGCGCGTGGAGGCCATCCTCGAGCAGATGAGCCAGGACGAGGTGGATTCTGATCCGGCTCGCGCACCTCACCGACGAGGCGTTGGTGTTGAAGGACGTCGCCGAGCGCGTCGGCATCGCCGAGTCCACGCTGCGCGTCCAGTTGCACCGCGCCCGCAAGAGGTTCGGGGAGCTGTACCGTCACGTGTACGGTCGCAGCGCCGCCCGTGAAGACGACCCGCTGAGCACGGCTCCGCGCAAGTCCGTCCCGCGCCTGCGCGCCGAGCCCGTCGCCGTGATCGTGACGACGACCTCGCCCGAGGGCGCGTTCCTCGCGATCATCAAGAGCAGGCGTGGCTCGGTCCTGGCGAGCTGCACGGCGGAGCGCGGTGCCCAGGGCTACCTGTTCCAGTGGGGCAGCAACCCCGCGCACCCCGAAGCCTGGGCGAGCCCGGCCTTCTCCAAGGGCCACACCTTCGAGCTGCACGACCAGCCGATTGGGCAGACGCTCTACCTGCGCATCGCCATCGTCCGCCGCGGCTCCCTCCAGTCGCAGTGGACGCAGGTGCTCCAGGTCCTGGTCCGCTGATCCGAGCCCGAGCCGTTCGGCGTCACGTTGACGGACAGGTCGTCAGCGTCAGCGTCCACGTCTACGTCTACGTCTACGTGGACGCTGACGCTGACGCTGGACGAAGACGACCCGCTGAGCGCGGCCAGGCGCAAGTCCGTCCCGCTCCTACTCGCTGCTCCCGTCGCGTAGGATGGGCGGAATCCGAGAATGAAGCCCGCGCAGAGCAAGGACCCGAGGAGCATCGCCGTCGCCGCGGCGGCGCGGGGATGGATGGACGCGGGGGCGGTGTGGGACGCCGCGGTGCGCCATGCGCGCGCGGGCGGCGAGGCGACCTTCGAGGACGTGCTCTCGCCCTCGCTCGCGCCGGAGCACATCGCCGCGCTCGGCGCGGAGGACGCGGGGGACGCGGCGACCGTCTTGCCGGCGGCGACGATGCTGGGGTCGACCCCGTCGTTCGGCCCCATGGAGACCGAGGGCGTCGCCGTGCGCCCGCCGGAGACGCGGTATCTGTTCGGCGAGGAGCTCGGCAAGGGCGGCGTCGGGCGCGTGGTGGCCGCCGAGGACGGCGTCATCGGGCGCACCGTCGCGCTCAAGACGCTGAAGTCCGGCGTCCACGCCGGCCGCGACGAGCTGCGCCGCTTCCTCGCCGAGGCGCGCGTCACCGGGCAGCTCGAGCACCCGAGCGTGATCCCCGTGTACGACGTCGGCACGCTCGCGGGCGGCGAGCCTTTCTACACGATGCGCGTCGTCGAGCGCCGGTCGCTCCGCGAGATCCTGCGCGATCCCACGCACCGGAAGGAGTGGCCGCTCTCCCGCCTGTGCTCCGTCTTCGTCCAGGTGTGCCGCGCCATGGCGTACGCCCACGCCCGCGGGATCCTGCACCGCGACCTCAAGCCCGAGAACGTCCTGCTCGGCTCCTTCGGCGAGGTGTACGTCGCCGACTGGGGCATCGCGAAGCGCGTGGGCGCGCACGAGGCGGAGCCGGCGCCGTCCTCGCCCTCGCCCGCCCCCGTCGACGAGAGCGGCGCCACCGCGGTGGGCTGGATGATGGGCACGCTCGGCTACATGCCGCCCGAGCAGCTCCGCGGGGAGTGGCACGACGTCGACCACCGGGCCGATCTCTTCGCGCTCGGCGCCATCCTGTACGAGATCCTCACCGACCGCCGCGCCTTCGACGGCCCCACCCCGGTGTCCATCGTCGTCGCCACGTTCGAGCACGACCCGACGCCCCCGCGCGCGATCGCGCCCTCCTCCCCGCTGGTGCTGGAGGATCTGTGCACGAAGCTCCTCCAGAAGCGCAAGGAGGACCGCCCCGCGTCCGCCGAGGCGGTGGCCGCCGAGGTGGAGGCGTTCCTCGAAGGCGCCAGGGAGAAGGAGCGGCGGCGCGAGGAGGCGCGCAGGCTCGTCGAGCGGGCAGGGGAGCCGGCGCGGCGGTACGAGGCGCTCGGGGAGGAGCGCGATCGCCTGCGGCGCGAGGCGAGGGCGAAGCTCCGCGACGTGAAGCCCTGGGCGCCGGTGGAGGCGAAGCTCCCGGGCTGGGCGCTCGAGGATCGCGCGGCGGCGGCCGACGCCGACCGCGCCCGCGCGCTCGCCGAGGCCATCGAGCTGTACTCGCAGGCCCTCGGCCACGACCCGGAGGCTCGCGGAGGCGCGCGCCGGGCTCGCGGACCTGTACTTCTCGCAGGCGGCCGCGGCCGAGGCCGACCGGCGCGAGCCCGCGCGCATCTACTACGAGTCGCTCGTGCGCGACCACGACGACGGGCGCTACGCCGCCGTGCTCTCCGCCGGCGCGCGCGTGTCGCTCCGATCCGACCCGCCCGGCGCCGCGGTCGTGGCCTACCGCTACGTCGAGGTGGATCGCGTGCTCCGCCCCACGGACCCGGTGCACCTCGGCGAGACGCCGATCGTCGAGGCGCGCCTCCCGCCCGGGAGCTACCTGCTCGTCCTCTCGCGCCCGGGCTACCGCGACGTGCGCTACCCCGTGCTGTGCCGCCGCGGCGCGCACCACAACGCGTCGGTCAACCTGTACGGCGACGACGAGATTGGCGAGGGCTTCGTCTACGTGCCCGGCGGCGCCTTCACGGTGGGCGGCGACCTCGACGCCTGGAGCCCGCTGCCGCGCGAGGACGTCTTCGTCGGCGACTTCGCGATCGGGCGCTTTCCGGTCACGTACACGGAGTACCTCGCCTTCGTGAACGACCTCGAGCGGACGCGCCCGGAGGAGGCGAAGAAGCGGGTTCCCCAGCCGAACACGATCGAGGAGACGTACGTGACGCGCGACGCGTCCGGGCTCTGGGTGCCGGTGTGGGAGAGCATCGTCGAGGGCGCCGCGCGCGCGTTCGCGCCGCGCGAGCGGATGGGGGACATGCCCGTCTTCAGCGTGGACTGGTTCGACGCGATGGCCTATTGCCGCTGGCTCGGCGAGCGACGCGGCGCGCCGCACCGCCTCCCGACCGAGGCCGAGTTCGAGAAGGCCGCGCGCGGCGCCGACGGCCGCATCTTCCCCTGGGGCGACGGCTTCGACGCCACGTTCACCAAGATGCGCGACTCTCGCCCCGGCATGTGCCAGGGCGAGCCCGTCGGCGCCTTCCCCATCGACGAGAGCCCCTACGGCGTGCGCGACCTCGCCGGCAGCATGCGATGCTGGGCCGCGGACCTGCACGGCGAGGTCCCGCTCGCTGCCGCGCTCGCGGAGCCCGAGCCGTCCCCGGGCGCGCCGGCGGAGGACGCGACGACGCGCGCGGAGCGAGGAGGCCACTGGGCGAGCACCGCGCAGTGGTGCAGGGCGGCGTCGAGGCACCTCGGGACGACGGGGATCCGGTACTCGTTCCTGGGCGTGAGGGTGGTGCGGCCGCTCGGCCGCCGCGGGTGAGGCTCGGCCGGCCGGGGAGCGCGCCGGGCCGTCAGCCCCGCCGCAGCTCGGCGCGGAACTCGCGGATGGCCACGGGCTGGTCCGGCCGGGAAGCGAGCGCGGCCACGCGCGCGAGGTCGATGTCGGGGAGCAGCTTGCTCCGCGCCGCGCGCACGTACCGCTCGCCCCGGAGGGAGTAGACATCGAGCTTCCCGTCCTCGTACACCCACACATCGCGCACACCGAGGCCGCGGTACACGTCGAGCTTGTCGAGCCCGCCGCTCGTCCAGATGACCTCGATGGCGAGATCGGGCACTGCCTCCGGAGGCTTGCCGATGCAGTCGCACTCGTCGGGCTCGATCCCGAGCTTCTTCAGTCGTTCTTCAGTGTCCACGAGCCAACGCCCCACAGATCGACGCCGCGCTCGTCCGCGTACGTTTCGACGAGCCGGGAGATCGTCTTTCTCGATGCCCTCGTGACTAACGGATGGGCTCATGAGCTCGAGCGTTCCGTCGATGTAGGTGATGCGGACGGCGGAGCTTTCGCCCTTCGCGGCGAGCACGCCGAGGAAGCGCTGCCAGGAGATGCCGTACAAGAAGACGCGCTGATCGATGTCATGGTGCGGCGTCTCCTTCGCCTTGGCGAGCGCGGCGGGCATGAGGGTAACGTGGCCCGTCACGCGCTGAAAGGCACCCTTGCGCGCGCCTAGGGGCTGCGGGTGGAATCCCGGGCGTCAGCCCGGTGACCGGAGCCGCGGCCGTCGGGCCGCGGGCCACCGCGATCGAGCGTGCGGGCCCGCGCCCTCACGGGCGCGGCTCCGGTCACCGGGCTAACCCCGGGGTTCAATACGTTAGAGCCGCTCTGCCGGCTCGAACGGCAGCGCGAGCGGGACCGCCGCGAGCCGGCTCCGCGCGAGCTCGATCGCGACCGGGCTCTCGTCGATCCCGATCGACCTCCGGCCGAGGCGCGCGGCGACGACGACCGTCGTGCCCGATCCGCAGAACGGGTCCAGCACCACGTCGCCCGCGTCGCTGCTCGCGCGCACGACGCGTTCGAGCAGGGCCTCCGGCTTCTGCGTGGGGTAGCCCACGCGCTCCTTTCCGATCGCGGCGATGACGCCGACCTCCCACACGTCCGACATCGGAGGCCCCTGCGTCTCCTCGCCCTCGAGCACCCCCGGCTTCCTCCGCCCGGACGAGAAGTCCGCCTGCTGCTTCTTCGTGCCGAACGTCTTGAGCGTCGACGCGGCGAGCTTTTCGTACCCGTAGAGCGTGTGGAACGTGTGATCGCCGCTCGTGTCCTTGCTGTAGAAGAGCAGCACGTCGTGCATCCGCTGGAAGCGGCGCGACCTGGCCGGCCAGCGGCGGTAGCGCCACACGATCTCGTTGCGGAAGCAGGCGGGGCCGAAGGCTGCGTCGAGGAGCAGCTTGAGGTAGTGGCTCGCCGTGGGATCGCAGTGGAGGTAGAGCGAGCCCGTGCGCGCGAGGGCGCGGTGGAGCTCGACCACGCGGACGGCCATCATCACGAGGTACGCGAGCATGGCCGGGTCCGACTCGGCGAGGATGGCGCGCATCGCCTTCACGAACGCGGCGACGGGCGCCCGGTACGCCGGCGAGCCCTCGTGCTCCGTCAGCGCGGCGTACGTCGCCTCCGCGGCCTCGTCCCAGCGCCAGGTGTCCTCGAAGGCACGCGCCTCCGGCGGCGAAGGGTTTTTTTCGGTCTTCTGGGGGCGCGCGCGCGCGGTAACTTCGTAGCTGCGCTTCGAGTTGAAGGGAGGGTCCAGGTAGACGAGGTCGACGGAGGCGTCGCGGACGTGCTCGCGGAGGACGGCGAGGTTGTCGCCGCAGTAGAGCGCTCCCTGGGCGTGCGACATCGGCCGCGGAGACTACCAGCAGATGGCCGACGGCGGCGAGGCCCGGCCCGTGGTATACGCGGCCCCGCGGCGAGGCTCCGCGCCTCGCCGGAGGAGAAAGACATGGCGCGCGTCCACAACTTCAACGCCGGCCCCGCCGGGCTCCCCTTGCCCGCCCTCGAGCGCGCTCAGCGCGAGCTCATCGACTTCGAGGGGACGGGCATGTCCATCATGGAGCACAGCCACCGCGGCAAGGCGTACGAGGCCGTGCACAACGAGGCGATCTCCCTCGTCCGCGAGCTGCTCGGCGTGCCCGACAGCTACTACGTCCTCTTCCTCCAGGGCGGGGCCAGCCTCCAGTTCGCCCAGGTGCCGATGAACCTCCTCCCGCAGGGGAAGAGCGCGGACTACATCCTGACCGGCGGCTGGTCGGAGAAGGCGTACCAGGAGGCGCAGCGCGTCGGCACGGCGCGCGTCGCCGCCACGACCGAGGTCGACAAGCGCTTCGCCCGCATCCCCCGCCAGGACGAGCTCGAGATCGACGCCGGCGCGGCCTACGTGCACATGACCAGCAACAACACCCTCTTCGGGACGCAGTGGCACTACTGGCCCGAGGTCGGGAACGTGCCGCTCATCGCCGACATGTCGAGCGACTTCATGTGGAAGAAGTTCGACGTCACCAAGTTCGACCTCGTGTACGCCGGCGCGCAGAAGAACATCGGGCCGAGCGGCGTCGTCGTGGTGCTGGCCAAGAAGGCGCTCGTCGACGGCGCGCGCAAGGACATCCCCACCATCCTGCAGCTACCGGACGCACGCGGCGAACAACTCGCTCTACAACACGCCGCCCACCTTCGGGATCTACCTCATCCGCAACGTGCTCGCGCACACGAAGGAGACGGGCGGGCTCGACGCGATGGAGAAGCACAACCGGAAGAAGGGCGATCTGCTCTACTCCGCGATCGACGAGGACGCCGACTTCTACCGGGCGCCGGTGGAGAAGGGGAGCCGGTCGTACATGAACGTCGTCTTCCGCCTCCCGACGGAGGAGCTGGAGAAGGCGTTCATCTCCGCCGCGACGAAGGAGAACATGGTCGGCCTCGCCGGCCACCGCTCCACGGGCGGCGTCCGCGCGTCGATCTACAACGCGGTCCCGTTCGCTTCGGTGGAGCGGCTCGTCGACTTCATGAAGGCCTTCCGGAAGAAGGCCTGAAGCCCGCGCCCGGGCCCCCTCACCCCGGAGCCTCCTCTCCCGCGCTGCGGGAGAGGAGGGCAGGGGGGTGAGGGGTGCCGGGTCGACAGAGGCATGCGGGGGCACCCTCAGTGCTCGCTCCCCCGCGCCTCGCCGCCCTTCCTGCCGATCTGGGCCATGTGCTCCCGGTCGCCGCTGACGGCCTCGCCGCCCTTGCGCCCGATCTGGGCCATGTGCTCCCGATCCTGGCTGACCCGCTCGCCGCCGCGGCGGCCGATCTCGGCCATGTGCTGGCGGTTGCGGCTCACGGCCTCTCCGCCCTTCTTGCCGGCCAGGCGAGCCTCCTCGGGCGTGAACTCGTGGGCCGTGCCCTTCTCGTGCGCGGCCTTCCCGCCCTTGGACGCGATCTGGCGCTGCTTGCCACCGTCCATCGCGGCGAACCCGCGCGTCTCGGCGTGGCGGATGGACCGCTCTCCCGAGACGGGTCCCCCCTCCTTGTCCTGCTCGTCCTCTTCGTGGTGTGCGTGCTCTTCGGCTCGAGCCGTGGCCTCGCGCTGATCCATGCTCGACATGAGATTGTCTCCTTTCCGGGTTCCGAGGCCGGCGCGCCGAACAGCGTGCTTGCGGCCTTCCGGGCGGGTCCGTTGGGCCTGATAATCTGACGTCAAGCGGTCTCTGGGGGCGCTTCGACGGAGGCGCGCAGCATCGGGGATCGCCGAAGCCGAGAGCCCGCGTCGGCCCTACGCAAGGGGCCTTCGTGCGAGCCGGTGCTCCGAGGAAAATCGAGCTTTCGCGCCCGCGCCCGTCCCTCGCGCTCGTCTGTCGTGCTCGTGCTCGTGCTCGTCCGTCGTGCTCGTCTGTCGTGCTCGTCTGTCGTGCTCGTGTTCGTGCGCGTGCGCGTGCGCCTGCGCGTCTCCCTGCTTGTGTTCGTGCACGGCAGACGAGCACGAGCAGGCGCACGACAACGCGCACGCGCACGAACACGCGCACGACAGACGAGCACGAGCGCGAGCACGGAAGACGGAGAATCGCGAGACCCTGGCGCGGCGGGCGCATGCCCGTGGTATGCGTAGCGGAGCCGATGAGCACCGCGCCCGTCATCCGCATGGCCAGGCTCGACGGCGGCGATCCGGAGGCCTACGCCGCGCACGTGGTCGAGCACATGGCCGAGTCCGGGCGCGAGGGCTCGCCGCACTTCGCGTTCGCGCGCACGTGGTCGCGCGACGAGGTGCGGTCGAACTTCGTGGGGAGGCTCGCGAAGGGGCTGGACGAGCCGCTCTGGGGGCGCGCGTGGCTGCTCTGTGACGGGCGGCGCGTGGTGGGGCACGCGGAGCTGCGCGGAGGGAGGATGCCGGCCGAGATGCACCGCGCGACGCTCGGGATGGGGATGCTGCGGGTCTACACGGGGCAGGGGCACGGGCGGCGCCTGATCGAGGCGGTGGTGCGCTGGGCGCGCAACGAGGCGCTGCTCGACTGGATCGACCTCGGGGTGTTCTCCGGGAACGCGCCGGCGCGCAAGCTCTACGAGCGCATGGGCTTCGTCACGATCGGGGTGCGAGAGGACGCGTTCCACCTCGAGGCCGGGCCGGCAATCGACGACGTGCTGATGGCGCTGCGCCTGCGCTGATTCCGGACATTTGCCATCCCGCGTCGTCCCGGCTATGGGTCGTGGCTCCGCCTGTCCCCTCCCCGGCTGCGACGATGCTGCACCGCCTCTTCCAATCGCCTCCGGCCCTCGCCCTCGGCGCCGCCGCGTTCCTCGCCCTCACCCTTCCGGGCGCGGAGGACGCCGCCGCCAAGGGCGGCAAGAAGGCGTGCCCGGCGGGGATGGCGTCGATCCTCGGCAAGTTCTGCATCGACAAGTACGAGGCGAGCACGCTCGAGATCCTCGCCCGGCAGCAAGACGCGGCACCACCCGTACTACCTGCCCGTCGACGGCATCCGGGTGAAGGCGGTGAGCAAGAAGGGCGTGAAGCCGCAGGCGTACATCAGCCGGGACCAGGCCGAGGAGGCTTGCCACGAGGCGGGCAAGCGGCTCTGCTCCGACGAGGAGTGGATCACGGCCTGCAAGGGGAAGAGGCCGACGCTCTTCCCGTACGGCGACGACCACAAGGACGGCTACTGCAACGACGCCGGGGTCTCGTCGTTCAACAAGTACTACGGGGGCGGGAACGCCGAGACGCCGCAGGAGGCGTACACCTGGGCGAACATGAACGACCCGCGCCTGAACCAGCTCGCAGGCACGCTCGCGGCCACGGGCTCGTTCAAGAAGTGCCACAACGGCTTCGGCGTCTACGACATGGTGGGCAACGTGCACGAGTGGACGGCGGCGAAGGCCGGCACGTTCCGCGGCGGGTACTACCTGGATACGCACATCAACGGCGACGGGTGCGACTACCGCACCACCGCCCACGCGCCGACCTACCACGACTATTCGACGGGCTTTCGCTGCTGCAAGTAGCCCCGGGGCGACGCCTCGGCGCATTGACGCCGGGCGCCAAACCGACGCGCGTCAGGCCTGGTGGATCCGAAATGATCCGGAGTGGTGTGCGTTTTATCCAGCGTCGCGTTCGCGACCTGCGGTAAATTTCGCCGTCTGGCGCGCCGCCGCCTGGCCTGCTCCGTGCAGAGGCGCGGCCCGCGATGAAGGAGCCGAGATGCGCAGGGCGTCGGCGAGGGGGGTTGTGACCTGGGTCTTCCTGCTGGCGCTCTCGCTCGCCGTGGCGGCCGGCGCGGCCTGCGGCGGCAGCAACGGGGGGGCGCCGTCTTCTTCGTCGACGACGAGCGCGGGCACGGGCGGGGGCCCGGGCACCGGCGGCTCGGCGCACGACGGGGGCACGGCGGCAGGCACGGGCGGCAACCCGTTCGGCGGCACGCTGCTCGCCCTGAGCATGGTGCCGTCGAAGGCCACGATCACGGCCGCGAACGGCGCGCCCGCCACGCAGGACTTCCACCTCGAGGGCAAGTACAGCGACGGGACCATCAAGGCCGTGGTCAACGGCGTCACGTGGACGGCGGACTCGCCGCCGGTCGGCTCGGTCGACTCCGTGGGCCACTACACGGCCGTAGGCTCGCTCGGCGGCGTCGTCCACGTGACGGCCGCCGTCGGCGGCCAGACGGCGGCGGCGGTGCTGACCGTGAAGGTGGCGCTGACGCAGAACCCGGCGGGCGCGACGCCCGCCGTGGTGTCGGCCCTCCAGGGGGCGACGGCGCCCGACACGAGCGTCACCTGGGCGTACCCGTACGACGGCACCGTCTGGCCGCGCGGGCTCCTGTCGCCGATCCTGCAGTGGAACGGCGCGACGGCGAGCGACGTGTACCTCGTCCACCTGTCGAGCCCGACCTTCGACCTCGTGCAGGTCGCGAACGCGCCCTCCGGCCAGCTCCCCATCGACGCGACGACGTGGAGCGGCTTCACGGGCTCGACCACGGGCAAGGCCACGCTGACGGTCGCGCGCTGGGACGGTACGAGCGCGACCCTCGTGACCAAGCAGACGTGGACCATCGCCCCCGCCTCGATGCGCGGGACCATCTACTACTGGTCGAACGACCTCGGCCGCGTGCTCCGCATCAAGCCGGGCGCCGCCCAGCCGGACGACTTCGCCAACCAGGCGCCGCTCAGCGACCCGGGCCAGTACACGCAGTCGAGCTGCCTCATGACCTGCCACACGGTGAGCGCCGACGGCTCGACGATGATCAGCGGCGGCGGCGTCTTCGGCGGCAGCTACGACCTCTCGTCCAGCATGCCGACGTACTACCTCGGCGGCACGTGGGGCCCGAACGGCGGGGGGGCGAGCAGCTCGTCCGTCGTGCGCTGGATGATGCCGGCCCTTTCGCCCGACGGGAAGTACGTCGTCACCAACACGATGGCCGAGGGGCTCGCCTACGCCAACGACGCGATGACCATGGGTTTCCTCGGGATGTACACCACCGCCGACGGGATGCCGGTGACGCAGAGCGGGCTGATGGGCGTGCCGCTCGGCATGCCAACGTGGTCGCCGGAGGGCTCGCGCATCGTCTTCGTCAATACCGGCGACGCCGTGACCTCCATGCCGCAATGGTATGGGAACCCCGACCCGACCTTGAACCTCGCCTGGAACAATCCGCCGAACGGGGACCTGAACGTCTACCAGTTCGACGCGACCAAGAGCCCGATGGTGTCCGGCCCGACGACGCTGGTGCCCGCCGGCAGCGACGACACCAAGCGCATCGTCTGGCCGTCCATCACGCCCGACGGGAAGTGGGTGATCTACGGCCGCGCCGCCGGCGCGGACACGCGCACGGGCAACGGCGACCTGTACTTCGCCAGCACGGTCACGCCGAACCAGGAGGTGCGCCTCGCCACGCTCGACGGCGACGGTTACCCGTTCGCGGCGGGGTCGCGCGACCTGTCGTGGAACTACGAGCCGAGCTTCGCCCCCGTCGCCGCGGGCGGGTACTTCTGGGTCGTGTTCACGAGCCGGCGCACCTACGGCAACATCCTGCAAGGCCCGACGACCGTCGTGAAGCAGCTCTGGGTCGCGGCCATCGACCAGAACCCCAAGCCCGGCGTCGACCCCAGCCACCCGCCCTTCCACCTCACGGGGCAGGACGAGTCGAACCTCGCGATGCGCGGCTTCTGGTCCCTGCCGCCCTGCGAGCAGGACGGCGAGGGCTGCTCCTCCGGGACGGACTGCTGCGGCGGCTACTGCGCGAGCGGCGACGGCGGCGCGCCCGTCTGCGGGTCCATGCCGCAAGGGTGCGCCAAGACGGGCGACAAGTGCAACACGGCGAGCGACTGCTGCGGGCACACGACGGGCGTCACCTGCATCAACCACGTCTGCTCCGAGCCCCCGCCCCCGTGAGGCGAGCAAACCCGGCCACGTCACTCCCGAAGCCGCGCTCTCCCTGATGCGAACACTTCCGGCGCGCCACGTCGCGCCGCAGAAGATCCGCATGAAGGTACGGCACCGGAAGGGCATCGTGGGCACGGTCCGCGCCGGCTGGCAGCGGCTCGTGCTCAAGCTCGAGGATCTCGCGGTCGAGCACGGGCGCCACGCGAAGAGGGCGCGGAGGGTGCGGCCCGGCGAGCCGAAGCCGCAGGAGCCCGCGGACGAGCGGACCATGCGGCGCGTCGCCGAGGCGCAGAACGGGGGGATCAGCTCGGCGGAGTCGGATGCGCGGTTCGCGAGGGGGGAGAACCCCGGAGGGATGCACCACAAGGCCGTGCGCCGCGACGAGGGCGAGGTGCACCCGCGGCCCGAGCGGGAGGAGCCTCAGGGGCGCGAGGAGCGGGTGCCCGGAGGGCAGCGCCGGCTGGCGGAGACGCGGCGCGGGTCGTGAGGGCGTGGAGGGGCGGGTGACCGGGGCGACGCAGGTGGCGCTTGCCGCCTGGGTCGTCCGGCCCCTAACCACTCCCTCTCATGTCCGACGACCTCCCCTCCGCCGTCGCCCTCCGCGCCGCCGTCGAGCGGGCCGCGCTCTCGCGCGTGCTCGCGAGCCCCTCGAATCGTGGCCCGCCTCGCGCGGCGCCGCTCCGCCCCCGTCGACGGCCGCGTCCTCGATCCGCAGACGGCCGCCGTGCTGGCGGTGGACGACGTCGCGAAGGGGTCCGGGGTGGCGGAGGAGACGCCGCGCAGCGCGCGCCTGCGGCTCGCCCGGTCGGTGCGCGTCGTGGAGAGCCCCCCGCCGCCGGGCGTCGACGCGCTCGACCGCTGGGCGCCCGGCCCGGCCTCGTCCATCCCCGTCCGCGTCTACACGCCCGCGGGCCTCGCCGTCCCCTCGCCGATGGTGGTCTTCTTCCACGGCGGCGGCTGGGTGGTCGGGAGCATCGCGACCCACGACAGCTTCTGCCGCCGCCTCGCCGCCGGCGCCCGCTGCCGCGTGGCCTCCGTCGGGTATCGCCTTGCGCCGGAGCACCGCTTCCCCGCCGCGGTGGACGACGCGCTCGCCGCGTACCGCTGGGTGGCGGGCCGGGCGGCGTATCTCGGCGCCGACGCCGCCCGCATCGTCGTCGCGGGCGACAGCGCGGGCGGCAACCTCGCCGCCGTCGTCGCGCTCCGCGCCCGCGGGGACACGCCCGCGCCGGCGCTCCAGGTGCTCCTCTACCCGGGCCTCGACATGACACGCAGCCGGCCCTCGCAGCGCACGTTCGCCGAGGGGTACCTGCTCACGGGCGCCGCGATCGAACTGGTACCGCGCCCACTACCTGGACGGCGCCTCCCAGCGCGACCCCGACGCCTCGCCGATCTTCGCGCCCGACCTCGCCGGCGCGGCGCCCGCGCTGGTGTACACCGCGGGCTTCGACCCGCTCCGCGACGAGGCGAAGGACTACGCCGACCGGCTGCGGGAGGCCGGCGTGCGCGTCTCCTACCGCGAGCACGAGGGCCTGGTTCACGGCTTCGCGCTGATGACGGGCCTCGACGCCCCGCGGCGCGCGACGGAGGCGCTGATCGCGGACATCGGGCGCGCGCTCGCGTAGGGCCCGCGCCGGGGGGCGCCGCCCGGTCAGTGCGCGTAGGGCTCGCCCCGGAGAATCGTCATCGCGCGGTAGATCTGCTCGACCAGCACCAGCCGCGCCAGGCGGTGGGGGAACGTCAGCGTCGACAGGCTCCACCGATCGTGCGCGCTCCGCGAGACGGCTCTCCGGGAGCCCGTCCGCCCCGCCGATCAGGAAAGCCACGACCCCCTTGTGCCGCGCCGTCGCGCGCCCCAGCTCCCGCGCGAACGCCTCGCTGTCGAGCGCGCGCCCGCCCACCTCGAGCGCGATGCGCGTCGCCTCCGCCGTGGCCTTCTGGAAGGCCGCCTCGAGCTTCGGCGCGGGGGCCTCGACGAGCTCGATCTCGTCGCAGGGGGCGACGCGGCGGACGCGCCCGAGGTAGTCGTCGATCGCGGCGCGGAGCGGGCGATCCTTCACCCGCCCCACGGCGACGACCAGGATCCTCAAGCGGCCTTCACCCGTCGCCCTTCACCCGTCGACCGGCGGGCGCGCGCCGGCGCCCTCGGCCTTGTCGCGCCCGGCACCGGGATGCGGCCCGCGTCGATCCAGAGCCCCTCGATGTCGTAGATCGCGCGCGCGTCCTCCTGGAACACGTGGACGACCACGTCGCCGAAGTCGATGAGCACCCAGGTGGCGCCGGCGAGGCCCTCCATGGAGATGGGGCTCAGCTTGCGCTTGCGCATCGCCTCGTCGATGCCCGTGGCGATGGCATGCACGTGGCGCCCCCCGCGCCCCGTCATCACGACGAGGAAGTCGGCGTAGTCCACCTTGCCGGTCACGTCGAGGATCTCGATGCCGATCGCCTTCTTGTCGATCGCCGCCCCGGCGAGGGCGAGGGCCAGGTCCCGCGCGGCGCTCGACGGCTCGGGGGCCCGCCGCGGGCGGGACGCTGCGCCGTGCCGGCGGGCGGCGATGGCCCGCTTGGGCACGCCGAGCGGCGCCTTGCGCAGGCCACCCCCCAGGGTCTTGGGCTTGAGGTCGCGCCCCTCGACGGGGATCGCCTTGAGCGGGCGGCCGCCCGCGCTCGAGCCGCTCGAGCCCGCTGCGTCGGGCACCGTGGAGTGCGACGCGCGGATGCGCGGCTTCGCCGCGGCCTTCGGGCGAGCCCGGCGCGCCGGCGGCGGGCCGGCGTGACCGGAAGCCGAGGGGGACCGCTTCGGGGTCGCGGGCCGTTTCGAGGTCTTCTTCGCGGGCGGGGCTTTGCCCTCACCACCTTCGTGTGTTCGTTTCTTGCTGCTCAACCGTCGCCTCTTCCTATCCGCGTGTCTGCCCGTCTCCGTACGCGACCCACTTGAGGGCCGTCAGGCTCGAAAGCCCCATGGGGCCGTACGCGTGCAGCTTGGTGGTGGAGATGCCGATCTCGGCGCCCAGGCCGAGCTCGCCCCCGTCGTTGAACCGCGTCGAGGCGTTCACCAGCACGCAGCTCGCGTCCACCTCCCGCAGGAAGCGCTGGGCATGGTCGTAGTGGGGCGTGCAGATGGCCTCCGTGTGGTTCGATCCGTAGCGCGCGATGTGGTCGAGCGCCTCGTCCAGCGAGCCGACCACCCGGCAGGCGAGGACGGGCGCGAGGAACTCCTGCCCCCAGTCCGAGGGCTCGGCCGCCCGCGCCGCCGGAAGCACCCGCCGCGTCGCCTCGTCCCCTCGCACCTCCAGCCGCGGACGCGCTTGGGGACTCGAGGTCCCCGTCCCAGCTCGACCGGGGGGTTTGGGGGGGTCTCGGCCCCCCCAACCGTGACCAGCGGCGCGAGGCGCGGGAGGAGCGCGTCGGCGACCGCGCGGTGGACGAGCAGGCACTCCAGGGCGTTGCACACGCCCGGGCGCTGGAGCTTGCCGTTCTCGACGAGGCGGAGGGCCATGTCGAGGTCGGCCCCCTCGTCGACGTAGAGGTGGCAGACGCCCTTGTAGTGCTGGATGACCGGCACCCGGGCGTGCTCGGCGACGAAGCGGATCAGGTTCTCCCCCCCGCGGGGGATGACCAGATCGATCTTCCCCGACAGCCCGACGAGCGACTTGATCTGGTCGTGCCCGGCGGGAGGGACGACCTGCACCGCGTCGGCGGGCAGGCCGGCCGAGGCGATCGCCTCGCGCACCAGCGCGCCCAGGGCTGCGTTGGATCGGGCCGCCTCTTTGCCGCCGCGGAGGAGCACGGCGTTGCCGCTCTTCAGGCAGAGGGCGGCCGCGTCGACCGTGACGTTGGGCCGTGCCTCGTAGATCATCGCGACCACCCCGAGCGGGATGCGCACCTGGCCGACCATGCAGCCCGTTGGGCCGGCGCTTCATCCCCACCACCTCGCCCACCGGGTCGTCGAAGGCGGCGATCTCGAGCGACTGCCGCGGCAATCGCCGAAAGGCGCGCCTCGTCGAGCACCAGGCGGTCCACGAGCGAGGGGGACAGGCCCGCGGCGCGGGCGGCGGCGACGTCCGCGGCGTTCTCGGTCAGGAGCGGGGAGGAGGCGGCCGCGCTGCGCAGGCGCTCCGCGATGGCGCGCAGGGCCCGATCCTTCCGGTCGCGGCCGAGCGGCGCCAGCGCGCGCGCCGCGACGCGGGCGCGCGCTGCCAGCGCTTCGAGGTCGGCCGGATCCTGAGCAGGCTCCACGGGGGGGAACGTACTCCGGGACGGTGCGTGGGCCAACCGCCGAGCGAAGGCCCCGCGGTCGTGGGCAGGCCCCGGGCGTGTGGAGGGCGCGGCCTCCGTGCTACCGTCGCGGGGTGCAGAGCCGTGCCTTCGCCCTCGCCTTGCTCGCGCCCGCCGCCCTCCCGGCGTGCGCCCGGGCGGGCAGGGGCAGGCGACGACGGCATCGGCCGTCCTCGACGCCGGTCCAGCCGGCTCGGCGCTGCGCGCGGTTCCCGCGCCTCCGCCGACCCCGCGCCCGAAGCCGGCGGTCCTGGAGATCCCGGCGGACCTGCCCGACCCCTTCGAGGCGCCGCCCAAGGCCACCGACCCACCTCCCAAGCCCAAAGGAATCCAGCTTTGAGCCTCGACGCCCACGTCCCCGCGCCGTCGCTTCTCCGAGCCCTCGCCTTCCTCGCCGGGCTCGCCCTCGTCGCGTGCAGCGGCGCCCCCACGCCCCTGCCGAACCTCCCCCCGCCCGAGTACGAGCCCGGCCGCAGCGTCGACTTGACCCCCAAGGCCGCGCCGGCACCGGGTGCGCCTGCGTCTCCGGCGCCGAGCGCCGCGCCGTCCAGCGCTCCGTCCTCCCCACCGCCGCCCAAGGGCTGATGGGCGAGCCAGGCGCGGCCGATGCCTCGTCCGACCGCGACAACGACACTCTGCGCGCTGCTCTCCGCGGCCCTCTCCGCGCTCGCCCTCGCGCCGGACGCCCACGCCGAGCAGGCACCCGCGCCTGCTCCCGCCGCTCCTTCCGCGGCGGCGCCTGCTCCCGCGGCGGCCCCTCCTCCGGCGGCCGCGCCCGCGCCGGCCCCTTCCCAGCCGGTCGACCCCGCGCGGGTCCGTGGCATCGAGCGCCCGGCCTTCGCCGAGGACGACGCGGGGCGAGAGGCCGCCGCCGGCGTGCTCTTCGTCCCGCGCGAGCTCGTCAAGCTCATGTTCCTCGCGAGCGGTCTCACGGCCGGCCTCATCCGCGACCAGCAGGTCGTCCCGCGCGTGGAGGAGATGATCTCGCCCCGCGCGGGCAGCTACTCCATCATCCCGTCGCTCTTCCTCGACACCCGCCGGCGGGCCAGCGTCGGCGCCGAGCTGATCGGCAACACCGGCTGGGCGGCCATGCGCCTCGGCTTCGGCTTCGGCGGCGTCCACGACCTCGTGGGGGAGGCGCGCCTCCGCATGGCCCTGCCCAAGCCCTTGCCCTTCGTCTTCTCGGTCGAGGGCATGGCCGACTCGCGATCCACCCTCGACTTCTACGGCGTCGGACAGGACCCTTTCACCGACCCGCGCAACCACTTCCGCAAGGGCGCCCTCACCGACGACGCCGTGTACTTCGAGGAGCGTGAGCGCGCGATCTTCACCCTCGGCACGCGCGTGACCCGCGACATCGAGGCGTTCCTCTCGTCGAGCTTCCTCCGCAGCCACGTCGAGGACACGCCGGGCGGCGGCGTCGGCAGCATCTCCAACGTCTTCCAGCCCGGCACCGTGCAAGGCGCGCCCAGCATCACGCCCGGCGCGTGCGCCCCCGCCGCCCAGACCTTCGTGGGCCCCTCCGTCAGCGATCCGAAGGGCGCCCCCATCGCCTCGTGTCCGGCCGAGAGCCGCATCTCGTACACCGAGCTCGCCGTCCGCTGGGACACGCGCGCCACGTCGGCCCGTCCCTCGCCCGGCGTCCTGCTCGAGACGTACGCGGGCACCGGCGTCGGCGTGGCGGGCAATCCGACGCGCTATTACCGGGTCGGCGGCCGCGCCGCAGGGTTCATCAGCATCCTCCGGCGCACCAACATCCTCTCGCCCAAGGTGGTGCTCGACGGCACGGTGCTGCCGGGCTCCGCGCCGCCGCTGCCCTTCACCGAGCTCGTGGGCCAGCCCGACTTTCGCGGCTTCGACGACCGGGTGGACCACGTGTCAATCGTCTACTCCCTCGACTACCGCTGGAGCATGATCCGCTACCTCGGCCCGAGGCTCTTCGTCGACTTCGCGAACGTCGGCCCGGACGTGCCTTCGCTCTTCAAGTCCCGCCCGCGCGCGGCGGCCGGCTTCGGGCTCGACCTCTTCTCGGACTCCGCCGAGCTCGCCCAGGCCATGATGTCCTTCAGCGGCGAGGGCGTGCGCGTGCTCTTCTCCTTCGGCATCCCGGACCAGTTCGGCGATCGCCAGCACAGGCGTTGATCGTTCATGCGCCCGCGCTCCCCCCTCGCCCCCGGACTCCTCGCCCTCGGCGTCGCCGCCTGTGCCCACTCCCACCCCGCGCGCTTCATCGACGCGCCTCCCGTCGAGGACGTGGGCGACCAGGGCCCCATCCCCGTGCCCAAGCACCGCGAGCCGCTCAAGGAGACGATGCTCTCCGAGGCGTACGTCGAGCGCCCCATGGTGCAGGCGCTCGACCCGAAGCGCGCGCCCGAGGCGGGCGACGTGAACGCGCTCGACGAGGTTCCGCGCTCGAGCTGGCTCTCGGTCGACGACGTGGCCGCCGAGGCCGACGCGGAGGATCCCCCGGCGCCGCCCTTCCGCGTGCTGCAGGAGCCGGGCGTGACGCGTGACGGGGCGCTCTCCGTCATCGACGCGCACGAGAGGCGCTTCGAGCTCTGGCGCGACCCGCCGGACCGGCCCGAGATGGCGACGGGCGCCGCCGCCGTGGCGAGCCAGCTCCTGCGGGCGCTCGGATATGCGACGCCGGGGGTGTGGGCCACGGACGTGGCGCGCGTCGACTTCGACCTCCGCGGCCCCGCGGACAACCAGGCCATCCTCGCCCTCTTCCACGACGGCCCACCCGCCGTCGCCGGCCGCTTCCGCGTCGCCGCCACCCGCTGGCCCATCGGCCTCGACCTCGGCCCCACGCCCGCGACCGGCGGCCGGACCGACGACCCGAACAATCGCGTCCCGCACGAGGACCGCCGCTCCCTGCGCGCCCTCAAGCTGATCTTCGGCTGGCTGGGCATGACCGACGCCGGCATCCACGTCCTGCGCGACGCGTACCTCGGCGCGCCGGGCAAGGGGCACGTCGTGCACTACATCGCGGGCCTCGGCGGCGCGCTCGGCGCGGACGCGGTGGTCCGATCGATCGAGCCCCGGGACGACGACTCCGACCTCGCTAACCGCAACGTCTGGATCACCCTCGCCACCCTCGGCCTCTACCGCCAGAAGCCCCGCCTCACGCCCGAGCAATGGCCTTCCGTCGGCGAGTACCGCGAGGCGTGGGCCCCTGGCGCGTTCCAGACGAGCCCACCCCTCGTCCCCATCGACCGCGCCCTCCCCGCCGACGTCTACTGGGCGGCGAAGCGCATCGCCACGATCCGCCCCGCGACGATCGTCCGCGCCCTCGACGCCGGCAATTACCACGACGACTCCGCCCACGCCCTGCTCGGCGAGCTGGTCCGCGAGCGCCAGAGCCTCGCGGTCCGATGGGGCCTCGCTCAGGTCACGCCCTGCGAGGTGGACCGCCTCGAACAGGTTCACCCGGGTGCGCGCGCGGTGCTCGTGATCCGCGATGAGGCCCTCACGCTCGGCCTCGTCGCGGCCGCGACGACGACCTACCGAGTCGCGCTGATCGACGACGCCGGCAAGCCCATCGCCCCGCCCGCCGAGGTCCGGATGACCGAAGGTACCCTGTTCCCGATCCAGCTCCCGCAGGCCCTGCCGCCGTATGCGGTCGTCCGCGTGCTGGCGGTGCGGAAGGGGAGTGCCGCGCCCCGGGCGATGGAGGCGCACCTGGTGGACAAGGACGGGGTGGTGCGGGTGGTGGGGGTCGTGCACTGATCGCGTCGCGCGTCGGTGCGCTGGCGCAGCGCATGCGCTCCTGCACGCACCGCCTGCGCTCGGGCCCTCGCCGCCGTCGGCAAACGCCTGCGCGACGGCTCAGGCATCCCCGTTGCTTGGGCGGACCGCGTTGGTGCTCCGGCAGGCGGCGCCGCTCCCTTCGCGGGGGGTGCTGCGCGAAGTCCGGCTCCTCGTGACGGCGGCGCGGTGCGATGGCGTGTAAGGGGCTACTGGTATGAGGCTTGACGGGGCTGAGCGGCTCGCGTCTATTCGGGAACGATGGAGGGGACGATACCATGGACATGACGACGAGGGCGCTTCGCGTACGCCCACGCGCCGTAAATCGCCTCCGGAAGACCATTCGAGCGAGGTCTTGGCTCGCCGGCGACGGACGTGAGCGCTAGAGCGAGGGAATTTTCTAGACTGTAACCCGTTGGGCGCAAGCGAGCCCGGCGTCGAGGAGGTGCCAATGACGATGGTGAATGTGACGGTGCAGGGCGCGGTCGCCGCGGTGTTCACGTGGGACGGGCAGGTCAAGGACTTGGCCAACAACGGCGCCGGGTGGGTCGTTACGTTCAACGAGCCAAATCCCGGATTCCACGTGTTCACCATCAACCTGATTGCGCCCCCCGGTACGACTTGGAGTGGGAGCGTCGTTTCCACAGTGGACGCGGCGACGCCAGCGCCAGCCGGCACGACGAACGCCGAGGGACATGGACGCTCCGTAGGAGGGCTTCAATGCTAGGCCGTCGCTTCACGGATCTCGTCGCCGCGGTGGGCATCTTCCTCGTGGGCGGGCTGTACGGGGGCGACGTCTGGGCTGCGGGCGGCTCCGGGCAGCAAGGAGGCGGAGCACAGGATGCCACGCAGGCATTCACGTCGCCGTTTCCGATCGGAACAGGCGCGACGCTCGCGCTCAATGGCACGACTGGGTCGGCGACCCTGGGCCTGGTGACGCAGCTCGGCCACGGTAGTGGCGCGATGTTTCAGGGCGGGCTCGTGGGACAGTCGGGCAGTTCGGGACAATCGGGTGGGTTGAAGATCGGTTTCGGATACGACTCGTCGGTTCGCGATCTCAAGGCGGAGGGTCAGGACACGAACCTGATGGCGAAGGACACGGAGCTCCAATGCGCCCAGGTCGCCCTTCAGTACGTCAATGTCTGCCAGGGCGGGTCAGTCCTCAACATTGCGGCCTTCCCAGGTCCGAAGACGTGCGGCGCAGCCCTCGCCGCATTTCTGGCGGTGCCACGTCCCGCTGTCCCGGCGCCCCCGCCTGCCGCTCCTCCGCCCGCTCCCACCGCTCCTCCGGACGGGGTGCCTGCAGTTGCTCCGGCGCCTGCTCCTGCTCCGCAGACGCCTCCCGCGTGGTGTGCAAGAGCGAGGGGGGTGTTGGATTCCTGGATCTCCTCGAATGGAGGCGAAGATGCGCAAAAGGCCTTTTTGAGCTCCTGTGAGGACATCAGAAGAAAAGAATCCCAACGCCAAGTCGCAACTTGTGTGCGCAGCCGTCGACGAGACGGCGCTCGCACTGCAGTTTCCCAATGTCGCGCGTGGTCACGGACCTTCCGCTGCGCCGCAGCCTGATACCAGCCATTCGAATGTCTTTTTCGTCAACGTCATCCCGTCGCTCAATCCGGTCTCTTATCTCACCACGACCGGCACGGGCCCTGATCTGACGCAGAAGCCCGGCACCTTCTACTTCTTTCCGACGCTGGTCACGGTCGATTACATGCATCGATTCGTTGGCGGACAGTATCTCCTGGGTTTCGAGTTCGGTGGCGGCGCCGTCGTTCCTCAGTCGGTCTCGAAGAGCTCTACGCTATGCACGACCATCTCTCAGACGGGAAGCACGCCGCAGACCATGATGACGCTTCAGAACTGCGGAATGTCGGGCGTGACCACGGCCACGCCCCAGTACGGTGGTACCGCGCTCGCGACCATCGCGCTGGCGGTCAGTCCTGTTCCCATCGGGACCACGTTCCTGCCGGGCTTCGAGCTGCTGGCCACCTTCCAGACGTCCTCCGATCCTTCCGCGAAAACCCCGGTGGGGATCTTTTCGAGCTCCGGCGACACGCTGTCGTTCACCCTCCCGATCTTCCTCACGAAGGCCGGCGCCCCCTGGTCGATCCTCGGAGGGGTCGCTCCACAGATGACGGTCCCGTTCGACGGCACGGCGCCCAAGCCTGCTGTCGCGTTCTTCGTCGGCTCTGGCCTTTTTGGAGCCGTCACGGGGTCCGGGTCGGGCGGGCAGGGTGGGAAGGGCGGGGGCGGGGCGTCATAGCCGCTTGCAGACGAGAGCATCTCCCTCAATCCCCCGGGCCCGCCAGGTCCTTCGGCGTGACCAGCATCTCGATCACGAAAACCGTCGCGTTATCGCGTCGTATCGACGCAGCTCTCCTTGGCCCGTCGGACCTGCGCCGCGGCCCGTCACGCGGACTCGCCCGCCCGCATCGGCGGAACCTTCCAGCCCAGCCGAAGCCCGCCCTCCCACTCCCGGGAGCGACTACAGTGCCGCCATGCGAGCTTCCCTTCTCACCCCGCTCCTGACCACCTTCCTCGTCGCCGCAGCGGTCGGTAGCTGCGGCCAGAACGTCATCGTCTCCCAGAGCTCCGGCGCCTCCAGCGGCAGCCACGGCAGCACGGGCAGCACCACCAGCGGCGGCGGGGTCGGCGGCTTCGACGGGGCCAGCGGGTCCAGCAACGGCGCCGGCGGCTTCGATGGCGTCGGCGGGTCCGGCGTCGGGGTCGGGGGTACGGGCGGGGCCGCGAGCAGCGGGCAGGGGACGGGCGGGTGCCAGCCGGCGACGTGCCTCTCGCTCGGGTACGACTGCGGCCTCGCGAGCGACGGCTGCGGCAACCCCATCAACTGCGGCGTGTGCCCCGGATCGTGCGAGACGTGCGGCGGCAGCGGCATCCCCAACCACTGCGGGGCGCCCCCCTGCGAGCCCAAGACGTGCGCCCAGCTCGGCTTCGACTGCGGCTTCGCGAGCGACGGCTGCTGCGGCCAGCTCGACTGCGGCACCTGCCCGGCCGGCGCGACCTGCGGCGCGAGCCAGCCCAACCAGTGCGCCTGCACGCCGAAGACCTGCGCGCAGCTCGGCCTCGACTGCGGTTCGACGAACGACGGCTGCGGGCACACGATCCAGTGCGGCAAGTGCCCCTCGGGCGAGACCTGCGGCGGCCCCGGCGCGTGCGGGCCCGGCACGCCGGGCGTCTGCGGCGACCCGACGTGCTGCCCAAAGACCTGCGCGGACCTCGGCTACCAGTGCGGCGCGGCGAGCGACGGCTGCGGGCACACGAATCCAGTGCGGGGACTGCCCGTTCGGGGAGAGCTGCGGCGGCTGCAACGGTTCGCAGCCGGGCCAGTGCACCTTCCCCGGGTGCTGCCCGGAGACGTGCGCCACGTTCGGGTACAACTGCGGGGTGGCGGGCGACGGCTGCGGCGGCATCCTCCAGTGCGGCACAACCTGCCCGTCAGGGCAAACCTGCGGCGGCGGCGGGACGCCCAACGTCTGCGGTTGACTCTCCGGCGCCCAGCCTTATTAGGCACGCCGTCCATGCGCCAGATCTGGATCACCAAAGCAGGCCCTCCCGAAGTCCTCCAGGTGCGCGAGGCCCCCGACCCGCAGGCAGGGGCCGGGCAGGTGCGCATCCGCGTGAAGGCCGCCGGGATCAACTTCGCGGACCTGATGGCCCGCGTGGGCCTCTACCCCGACGCGCCCAAGATCCCCTGCGTGGTCGGCTACGAGGTGGCGGGCGTCGTCAACCAGGTCGGGCAGGGCGTCTCGGGCTTCGCCGAGGGGGACCGCGTGTTCGGCATGCCGCGCTTCGGCGGCTACACGGACACGCTCGTGATCGGGGCCGAGCAGGTCTTCAAGATGCCCGAGGCCATGAGCTTCGAGGAGGCCGCGGCGTTCCCCGTCGTGTACCTCACGGCGTACGACATGATGCTCTTCACCGGCAACCTCCGGCCGGGGTCGCGCGTCCTCATCCACTCGGCGGCGGGCGGCGTCGGCCTCGCCGCGATCGACCTTGCCAAGACGCGTGACTGCGTCATCTTCGGCACGGCCTCGCCCGGGAAGCACGCCTTCCTCCGCGAGCGCGGCGTCCAGCACCCCATCGACTCGGGCGGGGACTACGCGGCCGCCGTGCGCGCCATCGCCGGCGACGCCGGGGTCGACCTGATCCTCGATCCCGTCGGCGGCAAGTCGTGGGGCGAGGGGTACGACCTGCTCGCCCCCTGCGGGCGGATCGTCGCGTTCGGCATGTCGGCGGCGAGCTCGGGGAAGAAGCGGAACCTGCTACACGCGCTGACGCAGGTCATCCAGATCCGCCGATACAACCCGATGAAGCTCATGGAGGACAACAAGACCGTGAGCGGCGTCAACATGGGCCACCTCTTCGACCGGCTGGATCTGCTGCGCCCGCAGTTCGAGGCGCTGCTCGCGCTCTACGCCGAGGGCAAGATCCACCCTCGCGTCGACCGCGCCTTCCCCTTCGCCGAGGCGGCGGCCGCGCACCACTTCATCCACGACCGCAAGGCCATCGGCAAGGTCGTGCTCGTGCCCTGAAGCGCCGGCCTCAGCGCCCTCGCTCGGCGTCGTGCGCCCGGTTGATGGCCACCTGGATGCGCGCGTCGAGCTTCTGCACGTCGACGATGACCTTCTGCGAGTGGACGGCCGTGACCGCGTCGAGCGGGATCACCACGTCGCCCGTGTTCTCGACGTAGACCACGATCTCCGGCCGGTCGTGCGGCACCACCTGACGAACCGCGCCGAACTCCTCCGAGCCGTCGCGGGTGAAGACCTGGTAGCCAACTTCGATGAGCGGGAGCTTCTTGGCCGACATGGCAGAGGAGTATGGCACGAAGTCGGCCCCGAGGCGCACGAGCGGGCGCGGCTGCCCGCCAGGATCATCTCCGCAGCCCCCGCTTCCCCCGCGAGCCGCCGTGAACGGCGGCTCGCTCCGGGCGCGGTCAGGATTTCGAGCTTCACGAACGCGAAACCGAAGCGCCCCTTGATGCAGAGCTGGCCGTTCGTGACCGACGACGAGGCGGGCGAGGTCACCTTCACGATCTCCTGGTCCTGCACGTGGAGCGTGAGGGTACAGCCGACTCCGCAGTACGGACAGACCGTGTTGGTCTGCGTCTGCTTCGCCTCCTCCCAGGCCCCCTCGGCGCGGAGGTCGTGCTCGCGCTTGAACATGAGCGCGCCGGTGGGGCACACGCCGATGCAGTTGCCGCAGTACACGCACGCCGACTCGGGCAGCGGGACGGCCATCTCGGTCGAGATGCGCGCCTCGAAGCCCCGCCCGGCGACGGCGATGGCGAAGGTGTTCTGCGCGTCGTCCCCGCAGGCTTCGACGCACTTGTAGCAGAGGATGCACTTCGCGTAATCCCGCACGTAGAGGTCGTTGTCGACCTTCACGGGCTGCGCCACCGTGGCCGCGTGCGCGCCGTCGACCTCGTGGTGGTGCCCGGGCAGGGCGGCGTCGCGCGCCCCATTCTCTGCAGGTAGAGTGGTGGGTCCGAACCGCGCGGGGTCGGCGCCGTAGCGCTCGAGGTAGCCGAGCAGGGCAGGGGCGGTGGAGACGTCGACGGACGAGGCGAGCAGCTCGAGGACGAGCTTCCGGCTCAGGCGCACGCGCTCGGAGTCGGTCTTCACCTTCATCCCGGCCTCGGCCTTGCGCGCGCACGAGGGCACGAGCGTCCGCGCGCCCTCCAGCTCGACCACGCAGACGCGGCAGACGTTCACCGGCGTGAGGTTCTCGGCCCAGCAGAGCGTCGGCGTCGAGACGCCGGCGGCCTTGCAGGCGTCGAGGAGCGTGGCGCCCTCGGGGACGGAGACGGGGTTGCCGTCGATGGTGAAGCTCGACCCGACGGGGGGCTACGACGGGGAGGGATCTCACGGGGCCTCCTTCGGGAGGAGTCCGAGCTTGGCCACGGCGGACTCGACGGCGCTCGACGCCGTCTGCCCGAGCCCGCAGATGGACGCGTCGCGCATCGCCTGGCCCAGCTCGCCGAGCAGGCGCTTCTCCTGCGCGGCCGAGCCGAGGGGCTCTCCTCGGCCGAGGCGCGCCACCAGCTCCTCCTGCCGGACGGTGCCGACGCGGCAGGGCACGCACTGGCCGCACGACTCGTCGCGGAAGAAGGCGGCGATGCGCGCGAGCATCGGCCACATCGCGACGGTATCGTCGAAGACCAGGACCACGCCGGATCCGATCGTGGCGCCGATGCGGCGGGCGTCCTCGAAGGTGAGCGGGGTCGAGAGCTCGTCCGGCCGGACGAAGCCGCCGGCCGCGCCGCCGAGCAGCACCGCCTGGAGGCGCCGGCCGTTGGGCACCCCGCCCGCCATCTCGATCAGCCGGTCGAGCCGCGTGCCGAACGGGACCTCGTAGAGCCCCGGGCGCGCGACGTGGCCGGAGACGCAGAACAGCTTGGTCCCGGCCGAGCCCGGCGTGCCGATCGCCGCGTAGGCGGCCGCGCCCGTCGCGATCGCGTCGAGCGCGCCGACCAGCGTCTCGACGTTGTTCACGCACGTGGGCTTGCCGAAGAGGCCGGCCTCGACGGGGAAGGGGGGCTTGTTGCGGGGCTCGCCGCGGAAGCCCTCGATCGAGTTGAACAGCGCCGTCTCCTCCCCGCAGATGTACGCCCCCGCGCCGCGCCGGATCTCGATGTCGAAGCGCACGCCGCGCCCCATCACGTCGCCGCCCGAGCAGCCCGCGCGCCCGCGCCGCCTCGATGGCCCGCCCGAGCCGCTCCGCCGCGAGCGGGTACTCCCCGCGCACGTAGAGGAAGCCGCGCTCGGCGCCCGTCGCGAAGCCGGCGATCGTCATGGCCTCGATCACCGCGAACGGGTCGTCCTCCATCAGAACGCGGTCCTTGAACGTCCCCGGCTCGGACTCGTCGGCGTTGCACACCACGTAGCGCGGCCGCGTGAGCGCCTTCGCCACGGCCTCCCACTTCCTGCCCGTGGGGAACGCCGCGCCCCCGCGCCCGACCAGCTTCGACTCCGTGACCTCGCGGATCACGCCACGCCGGGCCCATCTCCAGCGCGTTGCGCAGCGCTCGGTAGCCGCCGTGCGCGCGGTAGTCGTCGAGGCTCCCCGGGTCGACCTTGCCCACGCGGCGGAGCAGGCGCAGGTCCGGAGCACCGGCCTGCGGGAGGACCGTCCGCGGGGGATCGGCGCACGTGCGATCCTCGACGACGCGCCGGACGCGCTCGGCGGTGGCGTGCCCGAAGCCGCGCTCGAAGGGCGCCTCGCCCGCCGCCACGAGCATCGCCGCCGGCGCCTGCTCGCAGAGCCCGAGGCAGGGGCTCCGCGCCGAAGCTTTCGCCCAGCGACCCTTCCAGCTCCGCGCAGAGCGCGTCGGCGCCCGCGGCCTTGCAGGCGATGTCGTCGCAGACGTGCGCCACCACCGCCGGCCGCTCCTTCAGCGAGAACAGCGAGTAGAAGCTCGCGACCCCGTACCCCTCGGCCGGCGGAACGTGCAGCCGCGCGCAGATGTACCCCAGCGCCCCGGGGCTCACCCACCCCACGCGCCCCTGCGCCGCGTGCAGCGCCGGCAGCAGCAAATGCCGCCGCGCCTCCGCCTCGCGAAGCCCGAGGACCGGCTCGACCTCGGCCGGCCCGAGGACCGCGTCGACGGCGGCGCGCTCGGCGTCCGTGGGCTTGGCCTGGATGGGATGGAGGTCCATGCGTCAACCCTCCTCGCGTCTGGATCCACCCCACCGGCCACCATACCGAACCGCGAGCGCGAGCGAGCGGGTGCCAGAAAGCAACGACGTGACCAGGCCCTCGCACGCGCCACGCCTCCGGTAGTGCCGCACGTGCAAGGGCCTGGAGACGTCGCGCCTACTGGCGCCCGCTCCCTGGCGGTCGCGGTTCGGTAGCGTGTGTGACGTAGTAGGCATCGTTCAGAGCCTCTCGATCCGGATCGCGGCCGCCTTGAACTCGGCCGTCCCGCTCCGGGGATCGGTCGCGTTGATGGTGAGCTGGTTGGTGTCCACCTCGTCCGGGAAGTGCAGGGTCATGAACGCCAGGCCCGGCATGAGGCCCGGGTCGAAGCGCACCGGGGCGACGACCGAGCCGCGCCGCGAGCGCACCCGCACCACGTCGCCCTCGCGCACCCCGAAGCGCGCGCCGTCGTCCGGGCAGAGCTCCAGCGCCTCGCCCCGCCGCAGCGGCGAGGCGTAGCCGCCGCTCTGCACGCCCGTGTTGTACGCGTCGAGCCGCCGGCCCGTCGTCAGCCGCAGCGGGAACTCGCGCGTCGAGCGCCTCGGCCGGCGGCACGTTCTCGACCACGGCGAAGGGCGCGCGCCGGCCGCGCTTCTGCTCGTCCTCCTCCCAGAGCCGGCCGTGGAGGAAGGGGGAGCCGGGGTGGCTCTCGTCGGGGCAGGGCCACTGCAGATCCCGCCCAGCTCTTCCAGCCGGCGGTAGCTCATCCCCGCGTGCATCGGCGAGAGGGCGCGCAGCTCGTCCCAGAGCTGCTCGGGCGTCGGGTCGCCGAGGTCCCGCCCCATGCGCCGGGAGAGGTCGGCCAGGATGGCGATGTCGTCCCGCGCCTGGCCCGGCGGCGCCAGCGAGCGCCGCACCCGCTGCACCCGCCGCTCGCTGTTGGTCACCGTCCCCTCGGACTCGCAGAAGCTCGCCGCCGCCGGCAGCACCACGTCGGCCAGCTCCGCCGTCTTCGTCCGGAAGATGTCCTGCACCACCAGGGCCTCGAGCCCCCGCAAGCACTTGATGGCGTGCCCCACGTCGGCCTCGGACTGCGCCGGGTTCTCGCCGATCACGAAGAGGGCCTTCATGTCCCCGCGCCCCATGGCGGCGAACATCTCGCTGAGGTGGAAGCCGTTCCTGGGCGGGATGGTCACCCCCCAGGCGCGCTCGAACTTCTGACGCGCAGCGTCGTCCTCCACGTCCTGGAAGCCGACGAGCTTGTTCGGCAAGGCGCCCATGTCGCCGCCGCCCTGCACGTTGTTCTGCCCGCGCAGCGGGTTGACCCCCGACCCGTAGCGCCCCACGTGCCCGGTCAGGATCGACAGGTTGATGAGGGAGCGGACGTTGTCGACGGCGTTGTGGTGCTCGGTGATGCCGAGCGTCCAGCAAATCATGGCCCGGTCGGCCTTCGCGTAGTCGACCGCCATCCGCTCGATCAGCTCCGCCGGCACGCCCGTATCGCGCACGGCGCGCTCCAGCGGGTAGCCGCGGACGGCGGCCTCGAAGGCCTCGAAGTCGCTCGTCGCGCGGTCGATGAAGGCCCGGTCTTCCAGGCCCCGGTCGAGGATGACGCCGGCGACCGCGTTGGCGAGGGCGATGTCGCTGCCCGACCTGGAGGGGGAGCCAGCCGTCCGCCCACGCCGCGGACGAGGTGCGGCGCGGGTCGACGACGTAGAGGCGCGCGCCGCGGCGCACGGCCTTGAGGACGTGGTGGAAGAAGATGGGGTGCGTCTCGCGCGCGTTCGAGCCCCACAGGAGGATGACGTCCGTCTCCTCCACCTCCTTGTACGAGCTGGTCCCGCCGCCTGCTCCGAAGACCGTCGCCAGACCGACGACGCTGGGGGCGTGTCAGGTGCTGTTGCAGCTATCGATGTGGTTGCTCCCAACCACGGCGCGCGCGAACTTCTGCGCCATGTAGTTGACCTCGTTCGTCGCCTTCGAGCAGGAGAACATGCCGAAGGTGCCCGGCCCGTGACGATCGATCGAGGCGCGGAAGAGCGCGGCCGCCCGGTCCAGCGCCTCGTCCCAGGTCGCGGGGCGAAGGTGGCCGTTATCACGGACGAGGGGCGTCGTCAGGCGGGGGAGCTTCATGGCGCGCGGACTATAGCACCGGCAATCGTCGCCAACGCCTTCGCCGCCCGCGTCATCGCTTTGGCTCCCCGCGTCATCGTTGATGGTCCACGAGTCGACGCTCTCGGCGCCCGTTCCTTGAATCACGGCGCCCGTTCCGTGAATCAAGGAACGGGCGTCATGAATCACGGCGCCCGGTCCGTGAATCAAGGAACGGGCGCCCTGAATCACGGCGCCCGGTCCGTGAATCAAGGAACGGGCGCCCTGAATCACGGCGCCCGGTCCGTGAATCAAGGAACGGGCGCCCTGAATCGGGGAGCCCGCGCCCTGAATCGGGGAGCCCGCGCCCTGAATCGGGGAGCCCGCGCCTTGAATGGGGGAGCCCGCTCCTTGAACAGGGGAGCCCGCCCGTTGAACAGGGGAGCCCGCGCCTTGAACAGGGGAGCCCGCGCCTTGAACAGGGGAGCCCGCCCCTTGAACAGGGGAGCCCGCCCCTTGAACAGGGGAGCCCTCTCCTTGAACAGGGGAGCCCGCGCCTTGAATCGGGGCGCCCGTGCCTCGACTCACGTCGAGCGGGCACGACGCTATGCGTCGAGGTCAATCCGTTCCGGGTGCGTGTACACGTTGAACGTCTCCCCCCGCAGGAACCCGACGACCGTCATCCCGAGCCGCTCGGCCGCCTGGACGGCCAGGCTGGACGGCGCAGAGACCGCGCAGAGCAGCGGCGCGCCCGCCATCGCCGCCTTCTGCACCAGCTCGAAGCTCACCCGCCCTGACACCATCAGGATCCGGTCCGCGAGCGGCACCTGCCCGTCGAGCAGCATCCGCCCGATCGCCTTGTCCATCGCGTTGTGGCGCCCCACGTCCTCCCGCAGCACCCGCAGCGTGCCGTCCGCGTCGAACACGCCGGTCGCGTGCAGCCCCCCGGTCCGCGCGAAGACGACCTGCGCCTCCCGCAGCGCGGGCGGCAGGCGGATCAGGATCGACCGGGCGAAGCGCCGGCCCATGGCGATGGGCGGCGCGTTCGCGTGGAGGTGCTCGAGGGAGGCCTTGCCGCAGATGCCGCAGCTCGAGGTGGCGTAGAAGTTGCGCTTCAGACGCTCCGCGTCGAAGGGCGCGGCGAGGCGCACCGTCACCACGTTGTTGGCGCCGCCCTCCACGGGCAGCTCGCGGACCGGCGGGCGCAGCAGGTCCCCGGCCGAGCGGACGAGGCCCTCCGTGAACAGGAACCCGGCCGCCAGCTCCGCCTCGTGGCCGGGCGTGCGCATGGTCACGGCGATCTGGGCGGCACCCTGTCCCGGACCCTCCGCGCGGATCTCCAGCGGCTCCTCGACGGAGACCGGATCACGCCGCGCGCCCGCCACCCCGCCCGTGACGGCGAGCAGCTCCACGTGGCGGACGTCGAGGGTCATGGCGAGGGAGCTTAGTAGCACAGGCGACGAACTCCTCGCCCACTCCCGGCCGAACGCCGGTGCGCTCCACAACGCCATCCGAACCGCGCCCGGAGCGTCCCGCCGAAGGCGGGACGCGGAGGAAGCGGGGGGTGCGGCTTCGTACGACGGGCCGTTGAGCATACCGGCGGCCCCCGCTTCCTCCGCGAGCTGCCGTGAACGGCAGCTCGCTCCGGGCGCGGTTCGGATTGCAAGCCCCCGGCGCCCCCTCTTACAGAATCCAGCTCCATCCCCAGCTCGACCACCTGCTCGACCGGCAGCGAGAAGTCGTCCGTCACGCTCCGCGCGTTCCGCGCCAGGAACGCGAACACGCGCTCCGACAGCCACCCCATCCGCCCCTTCGGGCCCACCACCAGGTGCTCCCGCCCGAGCACGTAGAGCGGGGATCCGGCGGGGAGGCGCAGCTCGGCGAGCGCCGGACGGAGGGCCTCGGGCACGTTGGGCTTCTCCATGAACCCGTAGCGGAGCAGGACCCGCACGAGCCCCTTGCCGATGGGCTCGGTCGACCACCGCTTCGAGGTGTCCACCGTGGGCACGTGCTCGGTCAGGACCGTGACCAGGACCACGTGCTCGTGGAGGACGGCGAAGCGCGCGAGGAGGTGCGCCAGCACCGCCGGCGCGCCCGTGCTGCGCGACGCCATGATGATCGCCGTCCCCGGAGCGGGCGTTTGCAGGCGTGGTCGTCGATCTTCTTCAGGAAGACGTCCATCGGCTCCGACTGGGAGTCCATGACGTCCGCGAGGTAGCTCCGGCCCACGCGCCAGCTCACCATCACGAGGACGAAGGCCGCGCCGACGGCGAAGGGGAGGTAGCCGCCGTCGAAGAACTTGAGGCAGTTGGCGAGCAGGAAGGGGATGTCGAACGAGAGGAAGAGGAGGAGGATGCCGAGGGCCCGCGGGCGCGACCAGCCCCAGGTGTGGCGCGTCACGACGTAGAAGACGACGGAGGTGATGGCCATCGTGCCGCTGACGGCGAGGCCGAACGCGGCCGCGAGGCGCGACGACTCCTTGAAGACCAGCACGAGCGCGATGCACGAGGCGGCGAGGCCCCAGTTGAGGAGGGGCACGTAGATCTGGCCCTCGGACTCGCCGCTCGTGTGGTTCACCAGGATGCGCGGGAAGTAGCCGAGGCGCATGGCCTGGTGCGTGAGCGAGAAGACGCCGGAGATGAGGGCCTGCGAGGCGATGACGGTCGCGGCGCTGGCGAGCGCGACGGCGGGGTAGATCCACGGGCCCTTGGGGATGAGGGCGTAGAAGGGCTGCGCGGCGCCCTCGGGGTCGGCCAGGAGGGCGCCGCCCTGGCCGAGGTAGCAGAGCAGGAGCGCCGGGTAGATGAGGCCGAGCCAGGCGGTCCGGATGGGCTTCTTCCCGAAGTGGCCCATGTCGGCGTAGAGCGCCTCGCCCCCCGTCACGGCGAGCACGACGCCGCCGAGCACGCGGAAGCCGGCCCAGCCGTTCTCGGCGAAGAAGCGCGCGCCGTGGACCGGGGAGAGGGCGGCGAGGATCTCGGGGTTCTTCACGATGTGGAAGGCGCCGAGCGCGCCGATGGTCGAGAACCAGACGACCATCACGGGCCCGAAGAAGCGCCCGATGCCGCCGGTGCCGCGGCGCTGGACGACGAAGAGGCGCGACCAGGATCGCGACCGTGAGCGGGACGACGTAGGGCTTGGCGGTGGTGGTGGCGATCTCGAGGCCCTCCATCGCGGAGAGGACGGAGATGGCGGGCGTGATGATGCCGTCGCCGAAGAGGAGCGCCGCGCCGACGATGACGAGCCCGGCGACGAGCCCGATGCTCCCCAGGGGCGCCTTGCCGAGCCTGGGCGGGACCAGCGCCAGGAGCGCCATGATGCCGCCCTCGCCCTCGTTGTCGGCGCGCATCAGGAAGGAGAGGTACTTGACCGTGACCACCATCGTGACGCTCCAGACGATGAGCGACACGACGCCGAGGACGTTCTGCCGGAGGGGCGCGACGCTGTGCTCCGAGTGGAGGCACTCCTGGATCGTGTAGAGGGGGCTCGTCCCGATGTCTCCGAACACGATGCCGATGGCGCCGAGCACCAGCGCGGCGGCGGTGCCCCCGTGCGGCGGGGCCTCTTGCGGCGACGGCTCGGGGCGGCTCTCGGGGGCGGCGGTCGTCATGGCCGCGAAGGGTGCCCGATGTCGGGCCCGGGGCGGGGAGGTTTTTCGGTGACGGGCGCCGTCAGCCCGCCGCGGCCTTCTCCCGGACCAGCTTGGCGAAGCCCTTCGCGTCCTTCACCTGCACCAGGATGACGGTGATGTTGTCGCGCCCGCCGCGCGCGTTGGCGCGGTCGATGAGGGCGTGCACCGTTTTGTCGAGGTCCTTGTCCTCGTTCATGATGGCCTGGATCTGGTCGTCCGGGACCATCTTGGAGAGGCCGTCGGTGCAGAGGAGGTAGACGTCCTCCGCGCGCGGGCGGGCGATGATCAGGTCGACCTTCACCGCCGGGTTGACGCCCACGGCGCGGTTGAGGTGGCTGGCGAGGGGGCCGGTGACGCCCTGCGAGGCCATGGTGTGGTCGGTCGTGACCTGCGTGAGCTGCCCGCCGCGGAGGCGGTAGCAGCGGCTGTCGCCCACGTGGCCGAAGTAGACCCGCTCCTTGTTGGGCGAGAAGCGGGCGCTCACCACCGTCGTGCCCATGCCCGAGTAGGCGGCGTTGGCGCGGGCGTGGTCGTAGATGGCCTTGTTCGCCATCTGGATCGCCACCGCCAGCTCGGCGCCGCGGCGGGGGACGTCCGGGTACGCCCCGGGCTGGAAGGCGCTCTTCGCGAACGCGCCGCCGATGGTCTCCACCGCCATCTTGCTGGCCACGTCGCCGCCGGCGTGCCCGCCCATGCCGTCGGCCACCACGAAGAGGTGGTGGTCGTCGAGCACGAGCAGGCTGTCCTCGTTCCGGCGGCGGCGCCGGCCCTGATCCGTCTGGGCGGCGGCGCTCACGAGGATGAAGGGCGACGTGCGCGTGGGCTCGTCGACGGAGGCGTCCGCGTCGTAGAGGATCGGCACGGCCTGCGGCTTGTCGTCCTCATCGTCGTCGTCCGGCGGGGTCTCGATCCGGGGAGGGCCGGCGGCCGGCGCGGCGGGCGCGGGCGCGGGCGCCTTGGTCGCCGCCGGGGCGTCGCCGACCTTCCCCTTCGTCGCCTTCAGGGCGTTCATCGCCGCCACGACGTCCGGGGGCGGCGCGAGCGTGATGATGGTGATGTCCTCGTCGCTGTCGGCCTCGTGGAGCATCGAGGGGACGAGCGGGCCGTCCTTCGCGGCGGCGCCGTTGGCCTGCGCGCCGTTGGCAAGCGGCTTGGGCTTCGCGGCCTGGGCCGCGGCGGGGCTCGGGGGCGGCGGCGGCTTCGCGGCGGGGGGCGCGGCGCTCGTGGGCTCGGAGCTCGCCTGCGGGGTGGGGGCGTGGGAGGGCTCGCCCGCGTGCGGGCTGCTAGACTCGCTGGGGGCGCGGGGTCCGGGGCTCGCAGGCGAGCCCGCCTGGGACCGCGGTTTCCTGGTGGCGAGCAGCTCCGCGGCCAGGCGATAGAGGCCCACGGCCAGGAGCACCATCGCGACCAACAGCCCAATGAATCTCATGTCGACCTCGGCATGCGGGTCCCTCCGAGCCCACGCCTTCCGGAGACGCAGGCGAGCCTCTCTCCGCGTTGTACTACGAATCCAGTGCCGCTGCGTCGTTCCATCGCAGGCCCCCGGCTAGGGGGCATGAGCCTTGACCTGCCGGGGTGCTGCAAGAACGCCATCCTAACCGCGCCCAGAGCGAGCTGCCGTCTGCGGCAGCTCGCGGAGGAAGCGGGGGCCGCAGGTGTGTTCAACGGCCCGTCGTACGAAGCCGCACCCCCCGCTTCCTCCGCGTCCCGCCTTCGGCGGGACGCTCCGGGCGCGGTTAGGATGGCGTTCGTCGAGCGCGCCGCGTTACAGCCGCCCCTCGACCACCACGAGCGCGCTCTCGGTGAAGGTGGCGCCGAGGAAGCTCCGCCAGGCGGCCGGGGAGGGTGGGGCGGCGGGGGGCGGGCGGCCGGACCACAGGTCGACGAGGCGCCGGCGCGGGTCGGCGCGGGCTTCGCGCTCGCGGCGCGTCACGGCGGCGGCGGCGCGCGCCAGGTCGGCGTCGGTGGCGGCCGTGGGCAGGCGGAGGAGCAGGGCTTTCACCGTGTCCAGCGCCGAGGCGAGGCCGCCGTCCGATGCGCGGACGTCGACGACCAGCGCGGGGGCCCGGGCCCCGCCCACGAGCCGCGCCGACGCCGTGGCGTCCGCGTCCCTGAGCGCGCTGGTGAGCATGCCCTCGAGCGCGGCGGCGGTGATCTCGGCCAGGTCCCGCCCCGGCGCGCCGGGCGGCGGGACCGGGACGCCGACGAGGCCCTGGGCGAGCGGGGCGCTCGACGGGAGCTTCGCCTCGTGGTGGCCGGGGCGCGGGGCGCTGGGGGAACCGGCGTGGCAGGTGCGCGCGGAGGCGAGGGGGGCGAGCCAGCGGTCGACGGCGTCGTTCGCCGCCGCGGCCTGCGCGGCGTCGGCGTTCGCGATCACCGCGAGGCGGAGCGGGCCCTGCGCGAGGGCCAGGGCGCGCAGCCGCAGGGCCTCGGCGCCGGCGCCGGCGACGGGCGACCAGAGGCCGAAGGGATCCACCCAGGAAGGGTGGCCCGGGGAGATCGCGGCGGCGAAGGCGGCGAAGGCGGTGCCCTGGGGGCCGAGGCGGCGCTCGATGGCCTCGAGGGCGGACGCGCGGGCAGCGGCCGCCGCCTCGGGGGAAGGCGAGGCGGCGGTCAGCGTGCGCGCGGCGGCGTCGGCGACGCGCCGCGCGAGCTCGTTCGGGGTCTCGCGCTCGTCGCGGGCGGGGGCGTGGGCGAGGACGCCGATGCCGTCGGGGGTGATCCAGGGCTCGAGCGCGACGCCCTCGGCGAGGCGGCGGGACTCCACGGCAGCGAGCACGGCGAGCGCGCTCCGGCCCGCGTCGGCGGCGGTCTCCTCGGCGACGCCGCAGGGGCTCGCGAGCAGGAGCCAGAGCTCGCCCTGGCCGCGCTCGATCGCGGCGCGGTTCTCGGTGCCCGCGCTGGAGGCGAGCGCGTGGACGACCTCGGCGTGGAAGCGCGCGTCGCCCGGAGCGCCCGCGGCCGCCTCGGCGCCCTCGCGGTCCCGCACCGGCGGGATGCCGAGCGCCGCCGTCCAGCGCGCCGGCGCGGCCGGGTCGGCGCTGGAGAGGGACCACCACGCGGCGCGCGCCGCCGCCTCGCGCGGATCGGCCGCCCGGAGGATCTGCGTCGCGACCACGGCCGCGCTCGCTCCGCGTGCGCCAAAAATCTCGGCCGCCACCTCGCGCCGCGCCGTCGCCGCCGCGAGCGCCGCGCCCTCCTCCGGCATGGGCCCGGTCCCGTGCTGCGTCGCCTCCATAGTGAGCGCGACGCAGCCACCCCGCGCGCGCGCCACGCCGGCCACCTGGGTCACCCGCCACGCCTCCGGCAGCAGGCGGAGGCGCGCGACGAGGGGCGAGTCGGGGGCGCCCAGGCGCTCGGCCGCGGCGGCGGCGGCGACGGGATCGCCCGCGAGGACGGCGAGCGTCACGCGCTCGAGCGGGCCCACGCCGCCGGGGGCGCGCGGGTCGACCGCGGGCAACGTGTAGACACCGGCAGTGTCGGCGTCGGGCCAGGGCACGGGCAGCGGGGCGGCGGCAGACGTGGGCCAACCCTCGGACCGGGCGAGCGCCTGGGTGATCGCCGCGCCGAAGGCCGCCGGGCCGACCGCGGCGATCGCGACGTCGCCGGCGTGGAGGACGGCGCGCCGGGCGCCCTCGAGACCGGCCAGGCCCGCCTCCGTGGACAGGTCGGGGATCGCCTCGCCGGGGGCGATGCCGAGGGCGCCGGTGCACGCCGAGGCGGCGGCGAGCTCCGGCGCGTCGAGGGGGTTGCGCTTCAAGGACTGGAGACGCTGGGCGGCGAGCGCGATCTCCGGGCTGCCGGCGGCGATGGGGCGCGCCATGGCGCTCGCCAGGGCGGCGAGGATGGCCGGGGCGTGCGCCGCGTCCGTGAGGAAGCGCGCGCGGAACGCGTCGCGGTCGGCGCGGACGTCGGCGTCGAGGCCGGCGGCGCGGAGGCGGACCTCGACGACGGCGGCGAGCGCGACGGTGGTGGCCGATCCTGCGCCGGTCGCGAAGACGGCGGCGATGGCCGGGGAGGGGTCCCCCTCGCGCGTGACCAGGGTGAGCCGGGGGCGCCCGTCGAGGTGCTTCACCTCGATGGGGCCGGGGCCGCCCTCTGGCAGCGCGGCGTGCGTGCCCGTGGCCGCCGGCGCGCGCACGGGCGCCGGCCCGGAGCCGCACGCTGCGAGCAGCGTCGTGGCGACGAGGATCCCCCAGTGTGACCGCGCTTCTCGGGGCACGTCTGCCCGCTAATCGCTGCAGTTCTTGCCCATGTCGAGCGGCGCGCCGGCGTCGCCGGGCAGCTCGAAATCGGCGATCGAGCGGGGGGCGAGCTGGAAGCTGTAGAAGTACGTGACGATGCCCGTCACCGACGCGAACTGCCCTGAGCCCGAGGAGAGGGAGGGGAGGTGGCACGGGAGGTCGAAGAGCCGTTCGAGATTCTGGAAGCTCTGCCCGGAGTCGACGGCGACGGGGACGCCGAAGCGGCCGCTCGAGGTCGAGGGGGTGCCCGAGATGCTGACGCCCACGACCTTGACGAGCATGCCGAGGTACTGCCGGGCGCTGTCGTAGCTGTTGAGGTCGTCGGGCTTGATGACGACCGGCGCCGGCACCATGCCGTCGAAGCGGAACGAGGCGGAGCCGCCGAGCTGGGGCAGCGTCTGGCACTGCGCGAAGTAGCCGCTGCTCGGGCCCTGGTACTCCTCGTAGGGCCCGGTCACGTCGAGCACGTTGCCGGGGAAGACGCGCAGGTCCGGCGGCGTGTACCCCGGCTCGAAGAGGGACATGCCGGAGTAGACCGGCGGGTTCGGCACGGTGTCCTGCACGTAGACGGAGCCGACGGCGCCGTCGCCCGTCTCGTCGAACGTGTCGACGGCCGTGACGGTGACGCCCGTGGTCGTGACGTTGTACTGGACCGGGTACTTGCAGCCGATGGAGTTCTGGTTCGTGGGCTGGATCCAGGTGGCCGGACCGAAGAAGCCGCCGAGCTTCGACGAGATGTGCTGCCCGGTGCCGTACTCCATCATGGGCGGCGTGACGGGCTTGTCGCCCCCGGGGCTGCCGTTGTCCGAGCAGCCCGCGGCCAGCAAGGCCGCGAGGGTGAGCGAGACGAACGAAGCTACGCGCAAGGGCTGGGTCACGAGGGCCTCCGCGCGTTCCCTTATCACAGGCGTGGCCGGCGGGGAGCCCCATCCCCTGGGGCGTCAGCGATGGTGGGGCTGGGTCTGATGGGCGCCGCCGAGGTGGGGCCCCCAGAGCTCGCGCGCGCCCCAGCCGTGGAACACGCCGCCGCCCAGGAGCCCGACGACGTAGCCGATGGCGATCAAGCCCTTGTGCTCGTGCTCGAACTTCACGAACACGTAGTAGAGGCCGAAGGGGCAGGGCAGGCACAGGGTGAGCAGGCCCCAGACGATGCTCTGCTTGAACGCATGGATCATCACGATGATCCAGCAGACGATCAAGAGCACCGTGAAGACCATTCCGATGAGGTGAAACGGCATGATGAGCGTCTCCTCCTGAGTCGTTCGTGAGCGGGGTCAGATCCCCGAGAAAAAGCGTCCGTCCGTGAGCCAGGCGACGCCGAGCCGCGCCAGCCCGAAGCCGAGGAAGGCGGCGACGAAGCCGTGGTAGACCGTGCGCGATCGCGCGGCGAGCCGGCGCCGCTCGAGCCAGGCGCGGAGCCGGGCGCGCCGCGCCTCGCCGGCGAGTGCGGCGGCGGTGAGCCCCACGGCCATCGCGTAGATCAGGGGCCCGAAGGGATGGTAGCGGAACGCCTCGCCGAGGTGGCCGTGCGAGACGCTGGCGAGGCTGCGCGTCAGCCCGCAGCCGGGGCAGGGCAGCCCGGTGACGTTGTGGAACCAGCACAGGGTCACGGGCAGGCCGTCCGGCGGCATCACGAACGTGAGGATCAGCGCCGCCGGCGCGGCCCACAGCGAGAGCGGGTTGACGATGACGTCGTAGAGAGGCCGCTGGCCGTGCGCCGTATCGCCCATGCCTGCCCCTCCGTTGCGGGCGCCGCCAGGAAACGGGAAGGCGTCCACGTTGTCAAGCCGAGGCGCGGGAGTCCAGGGCCGCGCGCGCGCCCTCGCCCGGCGAGAGACGCAGCGTGAAGCGCGCGCCCTTGCCCGGCTCGCTCTCGACGTCGACCGTGCCGCCCATCAGCTCGACCAGGTGCTTGACGATCGCCAGCCCGAGCCCGGTGCCCCCGAGCTCGCGCGAGCGCCCCGCGTCGACGCGGTAGAACCGCTCGAAGATACGCCCGAGGTGCGCGGGGGAGATGCCGAGCCCGTTGTCCGCCACCACGATCAGCACCCGCTCGCCCCGCGTCTCCACGCTCACCGTGACCTCGGCGCCCTCGCCGGCGTACTTGATGGCGTTGTCGAGCAGGTTCGTCACCACCTGCTCGAGCGCGCGGCGGTCGATGCGGGCGCGCTGCCCCTCGCCGCCCGTCAGGAGCCGGAGCGTCATCCGCCGCCGGCGCGCCGGGTCCTGCATCAGGCCGATGGCGTGCTCGAGGATGGGGCGCACGTCGAGGTCGGTCAGGACGAGCCGGAAGCTCTTGGCCTCGAGCTTCGCGAGGTCGAGCAGATCGTCGACGAGCTGCCGCAGGCGCTTCGAGTGCCGGTCGATCACGCCGACGAACTCGGCGGCGTCGTCCGGGTCCGAGAGCGCGCCGCCGAGGAGCGTCTCGGCGGCGGTGCTGATCGCCGTGATCGGGGTGCGCAGCTCGTGCGAGACGTTGGCCACGAAGTCGGTGCGGATGGTCTCGAGCCTCCGCAGGTCGGTCACGTCGTGGAAGACGACGATCATCCGCCCCTCCGCGCCCTCGCCCTCCGGCCCGTCGTGGCCGCCGTGCGCAAGCCGGGAGATGCGCGCGAGGAGCTTGCGCGGCATGGGCCGCCCGAGCTCAATCTCCCGCACCACGTGCCCGTCCTGCTCGCGCGCGGCGTCGAGCGCCTCCTTGAGCGCGGCGCTGCGGATGCCCTCGAGCAGCGGGCGGCCGAGCACGTCCTCGCCGAGGCGCGCCATGTTCCGGAGGGCCAGGTTGGCGAGGACGATGCGCTCGTCCGCGTCGAGGACCAGCACGCCCTCGCCCATGCCGTCCAGGATGCCCGCGTAGAGGTCGCGCTCGCCGCGGAGCCGCTCGAGGACGCGGGCGTGCTCGCCGGCGAGGCGGTTCAGCGCGCGGGCGAGCTCGGCCACGTCGTCGTCGCCGCGCACCGGGGCGCGCGCGGCGAGGTCGCCGGCGGACATGGCGCGCGCCGATCGGGTCAGGTCCCGGATCGGGCGCGTCAGGAAGAAGACGGCGGCGACGCCCGCCGCGACGGCGGCGCCGGCCGCCGCGCCGGTCGCCAGCGCGAGCGCGTGGGCCTGCGCCGGAAAGCCCTGGGCGACGGTGAGGCCTATGAAGAGCACGAGGACGACGGACGCGGCCACGAGGCGCATCGCCGGGGCCGCGAGCGGGCGTGACGCGCCCGCGTCGGCATCGGGAGGCGGGGCCGGTGAGGGAGCGGCCGGGGTGGTGCCCGTGTCGTCGGCGCTCACGCGGGGGCGAGGGCCCTCCTCGCGGCCGTCGGCGATCATTTCTCGGCCAGGTCTTCGGAGCGCGAGGAGGCGGGCGGCGGCTTCGGCGAGGTCGCCTCGTCGCCGACCTCCGCCCGGAACCTGTAGCCGACGCCGCGAACCGTCTCGATGTACTCGCCCGCTGCCCCGAGCTTCTCGCGCACTCGCTTGACGTGGGTGTCCACGTTGCGCGCCGTCACGTCCACGTGCGACCCCCACACCTCGTCGAGCAGGAGGTCGCGCGTCAGCACGCGCCCGCGGCGATCGTAGAGCATCACGAGCAGGCGCAGCTCCAGCGCGGTGAAGGCGACCTCGTCCCCGTCCACCCAGGCGCGGTGGGCGGCGCGGTCGACCTCGAGCCTGCCGAAGGTGAAGCGCTCCTCCGTCTCCGTCGCCCCCTCCGCCCGCCGGAGGATGGCGCGCACCCGCAGGATGAGCTCGCGCGTGCTGAAGGGCTTGACCACGTAGTCGTCCGCGCCGAGCTCGAAGCCGACGATCCGGTCGACCTCCTCCCCCTTCGCCGTCACCATCACCACGGGGATGGCCGAGGTGTGCGGGCTCTGCTTGAGCCGCCTGCACACCTCGGTCCCCGGCATGTCGGGGAGCATCAGGTCGAGGAGCACCAGATCGAAGCGCTCCTCCTTCACCGCGCGGAGCGCGGTCTCCCCGTCCGGCGCCGACACGACGTCGAACCCCGCCTGCTTGATGTTGTAGGTCATCACGCGGCGAAGGTCGGGCTCGTCCTCCACGACCAGGATGTGGTTCGGCATGGCGCTGCACCTTCTAGCAGGGGTTTGTGTCGGGATCATGGCGGCCGGGCGACCGCCTCCCCACGCTCCGGAGGGCTCCTCCCCACGTTCCCGTTGCAAAACGACGGGTTATCGCCTAGGAAGCCGCGCCATGGCACTGGAAAGGACGCTCTCGATCATCAAGCCCGACGCGGTCGAGAAGCACAAGGCGGGCGCGGTCCTCTCGCGGCTCGAAGCCGAGGGCTTCGTCGTCCGGGCGATGAAGCGCATCCACCTCACCCGCGCGGAGGCCGAGGGCTTCTACGCGGAGCACAAGGGCCGTGGGTTCTTCGACGAGCTCTGCGCGTTCATGTCGCGCAGCCCCATCATCGTGATGGCGCTCGAGCGCGAGGACGCCGTGGCCAAGTACCGCGAGGTGATCGGCGCGACCGACCCGGCGAAGGCGGCGGACGGGACGATCCGCAAGCTCTACGGAGCCAACGTCGGCGAGAACGCGGTCCACGGCTCGGACAAGCCGGCCACCGCGGCGCGCGAGATCGCGTACTTCTTCGCTGGCTACGAGGTGGCCCCGACCCCTTGACGAACACGCGCGACGGCGGCACCGCCGGACGACCTCCGGCCACCAGCGAGGCCCTGGCTCTCGCGCGCGGCGAGGTGCGCGACGGCGTGGCTGCCATCGAGCACCTCCTGCAGGTCCTCGGCTCGAAGCGCGTGGGCCCGCGGGTGCTCTCGCGCAGCATGCCCGAGCTCATGGCCGGGTGCGCGCCCCTCCGCGGCGCGCTCGCCTCCCTCGGCGAAGCGCTCGCCGCCGAGCTCGCCTCGGACCCGGAGGGCCTCGGCGCCGCCGCGGTGCTGCTCGCGCACGCCGGCGGGCGGGTCGAGGCGCTCGAGCGCGCCCTCGCCGACCACGCGGGCGTCTCCCTCGACGCCCGGGAGCGCCTCGGCCTCGAGGCCATCGTCCGCCGCGTCGCCGGCGATCTCGGCGCGGTCGTGCACCTCGCCGATCTGCTCGGCGCCGCGGTGACGTCGGAGACGACCACGATCGACCTCGACGACGCGCTGGCCCAGCGCCGCGCCCGCCCGCGCCCCGGCGCCACCCCCGTCCCCCTCACCGTCGACGTGCGCGTGAGCGACCTGACCGTGGGCGACGCCCGCCTGGTCCTGGACCTGCTCGAGCACGCGGTGGCCAGCGTGGTCCGCGCCGGCGTCGCCGCCCCGCGCGTCGTGGTGGACTTCGGCCCCGACGGCTTCCCCGCCTTCACCGTCTGCGCGCCCCTCACGAGCCCACCGGGCGCCCCGGCCCGGCCGGTTCAAACGATGTACGTGGTGCTGCGGGAAGAGCTCCCCGCGAGGGCGACGTGGTGCGCGCGGCGGCGCGGCACGCGGGGATCACGCTGTCGACGTCGGCGGACCGGCGCACGGTGACGATCGCGCTGTAGCCTCGGGAAGAGGCTGCTTGCATGGAGGGGCCGGGGTGCGCTTCACTCCGAGGCCGGAGCGCGCGAACGATGATCAGCCGCCTGCACGTCGAGAACTTCAAGTGTCTGCGCGACGTGACGGTCGATCTCGGGCCGTTCACGGTGCTGATCGGGTCGAACGACAGCGGGAAGAGCAGCATCCTGGACGCGATCCGCGTCATCGGGGGGACCACGCGCGTGACGATCGCGGAGAGCCTCGTGCTCGAGGAGGAGAGCAGGGACGACCCGTTCGATGAGGTTGTGTGGATGCGAGACACAGGGCTCGCAATGACACTTTCCGTAACGGGCCGCACCGAGAACGGGGCCGATAGCACCTTCGAGTATGCTCTCAAGCTGCGGAGGCCGGCGCCGCTGTTCGTCATCGACGAGCATCTGACGCTCGGGAGCGACCACGCCATCAACACGATCAACCAGCCCGCCCAGAGCACGTCCCTGACCCTCCTCGCGCGGCAACAACCAGCGCAGGCTCACCGGATTCGGCCGGTGCTCGCTGCGCTCGGCTCGTCTCGCAAGTACCGCCTGGACCCGCACGCGCTCCGTGCGACGAACCCCTTCAAAGCCCAGCCCGTCCTCACTAGCGCCGGCGACAATCTCCCGGAAGCGCTGGACGCGCTGATCACCGGCCCGCGTCGCGACGCGATTGTCGAGCTGGAGAAGGCGCTCCACAACGCCGTGCCTACACTCTCGGGCGTCAACCTCCGCACGCTCAACCTTCCCGGCGGTGTGGGTAAGGAGATCCACTTCAATCTCTCCGGTACCGACGTCACCGTGCGCCCACCGAACGTCTCGGAGGGCGCGCTCCTCCTCACCGCCTTCCTCGTCCTCGCCTACGGCGAGTCTCAAAATATCCTCCTCATCGAGGAGCCCGAGAACGGCCTCCACCCCACGCGCCTCCAGACCGTCATCGAGCTGCTCCGCGCCATGTCCACCGGCGCCGTCGGCAACCGCCCGAGGCAGGTCATCCTCACGACCCACAGCCCGCTCCTCCTCAACTACGTCAAGCCCGAGGAGGTGCGCATCGTCCGCCGCGATCCGGAGCACGGCAGCAGCGTCACGCCGATGACCGCCGTGCCCAACCTCGACAAGCTCCTCCAGGAGTTCGCGGTCGGCGAGCTCTGGTACCTGCTCACGGAGGAGGGTCTGCTCAAGGGGGAGCGCCCGTGAAGGTGCTCTTCGTCGGGGAAGGCAACCATGACATCGGCCCTGCCGGCGAGCGATGGGGAGAGCCCCGTCCGGCGACGGGCGTCGTCCCGGTGCTCGCGCGGAGGGTATGTGGCGCCATCGCGGCGGATTCCATCGCCCTCGCCTGGCGCGATATCGCGCGCTTCTCGCCGCAGGCGCGGAGGGGCTTCGAGACGAAGGTGGCCGCGGCCATGCTGCTCGCGGAGCGCCGGTTCGACTGCGCCGGCACCGTCTGCGTGGCCGATCGCGACGGTGACGAGGAGCGGCTCTCGGCGTTGCGCCGCGGGAAGCAGCGAGGGATCGAGGCGACCGGCGGCACCCACGCGGCGGCCGTGGGTGTGGCGGTCGAGTCGATCGAGGCATGGACGCTCGGGGCGCCCGCGGCCATCGCCGGGGGAGCCGGCATCCCGGTCGAGCGCGTCCGGTCGGCGCTGCCGAAGAAGCACGTCGAGGCGCTTCGCGAGACCAGCGAGAACCTGGAGCATCGGCCGAAGAGGGCGATCGAGCGCATCGCGGCGCTCGGTGGCGGTGCCGATGGGACGGCGTTCCGGCGCGCCGTGGCGGAGCGGGCGTCACCCTCCGAGCTGGAGGCAGCCTGTCCGGAAGGCTTCGCGCTGTTCGCGCGGGAGCTGCGGGAGACCTTCGGAGGATAAGCCCTCGCCCTACCCGTGCTAGAAGGGCCCGCGCCATGCACGACACCCTCGGCCCCCTCGTCGAAGCTGCTTATCGCGACCGCGCCCTCCTGCAGGAGGCTGCCCACCGCGACGCCGTCCGGAGCACGCTCGACCTGCTCGACCAGGGCACGCTCCGCGTCGCCACGCGGGACGCCGACGGCGTGTGGCACACGCACGCGTGGATCGAGCAGGCGATCCTGCTCTTCTTCGCCATCTCCGGCATGGAGCGGATCGAGGTCGGCCCCTTCGAGTTCCACGACAAGATCCCGCTGAAGCGCGGCCTCGACCGCGCCGGCGTGCGCGTCGTCCCGCCCGGCACCGTCCGCTACGGCGCCTTCCTCGAGGCGGGCGCCATCGTCATGCCCGGCTACGTCAACATCGGCGCGCACGTGGGCGCGGGGACCATGGTCGACACCTGGGCCACCGTCGGGAGCTGCGCGCAGATCGGGCGCGACGTGCACCTCTCGGGCGGCGTCGGCATCGGCGGGGTGCTGGAGCCGCCCGGCGCGCGGCCCGTGATCATCGAGGACGGCTGCTTCATCGGCTCGCGCGCGATCGTCGTCGAGGGCACGGTGGTGGAGCGCGAGGCCGTCGTCGGCGCCGGCGTCGTCCTGACGGCGAGCACGCCCATCCTCGACGTCACGGGGCCCGAGGTCGTCGAGCACAGGGGCCGCGTCCCCGCGCGCAGCGTCGTCATCCCCGGCTCCCGCCCCAAGCGCTTCCCCGCCGGGGAGTTCGGCGTGCCCTGCGCGCTCATCATCGGCACGCGCAGCACCTCGACCGACCGCAAGGTCTCGCTCAACGCCGCGCTCCGCGACTTCGGGGTGCCGGTGTGAGTCTGTCCACGATGGGGGGAGACCCCCCAAACCCCCCGCCCCACGCCGAGCGCCTCGCCGACACGTTGCGCTGGCTCTGCGAGATCCCGTCCCCCATCGGGGAGGAGCGGGCGCTCTGCGACGCCGTCGAGGCGCGCCTCGCCCGCCTCCCGCTCGCCGCGCCCATCCGCCGCTACGGCGACTCCATCGTCGTGCCCGTCTCGCGCGGCACCGGCGGCCCCAGGATCGCCCTCGCGGGGCACCTCGACGTGGTGCGCACCGCGCACGACGGCCCCCCGCGCCGCGACGGAGACCGCTTCTACGGCCCGGGCGCCTCCGACATGAAGTCGGGCCTCGCGCTGATGCTCGACCTGGTCGAGCACGACGGCGCGGCGTGCCGTCGCGCGGATCTCACGCTCGTCTTCTACGCGCGGGAGGAGGGGCCCTACCTGGAGAACGAGCTCGGCCCCGTGCTCGACGCCGACGACGAGCTCGGCCGCGTCGACCTGGCCGTCTGCCTCGAGCCCAGCGACAACAAGCTCAGCCTCGGCGCCTCGGGCTCGATCCACGCGACGGTCACCTTCGAGGGCAGGACGTCCCACAGCGCCCGCCCCTGGCAGGGCGACAACGCCATCCACAGGGCCGGCCCCTTCCTGACCGAGCTCGCCGCGCTCGCCCCGCGCGAGGTGATCCTCGACGGCCTCGTCTACCGCACGGTGACGAGCTGCACCCTCGCGCAGGGCGGCCGCGGGCGGAACATCGTCCCCGACGCCTTCGAGCTGAACCTGAACCACCGCTTCTCGCCGGACCAGACGCTCGACGAGGCCCAGCGCGCGATCGAGCGCCTCGTCGCGGGCCGCGCGCGCATCGAGTTCCGCGACCTCTCCCCCTCGGCCCCGCCCTTCGCCACCCACCCGCTCGTCGCGGCGCTGCGCGAGGCGGGCGTGGCCGCGGTGGAGCCGAAGCAGGCGTGGACCGACGTCGCGCGCTTCGCGGCGATCGGCGTCGCGGCGGTGAACTTCGGCCCCGGGGTCAACGCCCAGGCGCACCAGCGCAACGAGTGGACGAGCATCGCGCAGCTCGCCCAGGGGAGGGAGATCCTGGTCCGGTGGCTCGCGGGGCTGGGAGAGCGCGCGCCGGCCTGATTCGAGCGGCAGATGATGCTGCCCTCATCCGTGGCCGTGGCCGTTCCCGTGCCCGTGCCCGTGCCCCGATCTGAGGGATCGGGACACGGGGCAGAGCGGCCACGGCCACGGCCACGCCCACGGACAGAGTCACCTGCCGCATGAATGACGGCGCCACCCCCTCATTCCATCGACGGGCAGCGACGTGGTAAGGGTCCGGGATGGACCTGAGCATGGCTTCCATCGCGCGCGACGCGCTCAGCCTCCCCGAGCAAGTCATCGCATCCTGGCCAGGGCGGGTGGGCCGCAACCTGCGGGCCGCGTACTGGAAGCGGCGCCTCGGCGCGATGGGCGAGGGCTGCGTCATCGACGTCGGCGTGAGCATCCCCCGCCCGGAGTACGTCTTCCTCGGCAACAACGTCTCGGATCGACAGCTACGTCATGCTCCTCGCCGGGCCCACGCCGGAGGGACCCAACAAGTGGAACCTGCCCAACCCCGCGTACCGAGGCCGGGTGGGCGAGCTCCACGTGGGGAGCAACACCCACATCGCACCCTTCTGCGTGCTCAATGGGCACGCGGGCCTCACGATCGGCAAGGACAGCGGCGTCGGCTCGCACTCGTCGTTCTACTCGGTGTCCAGCCACTATCGCGCGCCGGGGCAGCCCGACGAGCCCTTCGACGGTGAGTACGATCACGTCATCAAGTATTCACCGCTCGTGCCCCCGGACCAGCAGGGGTACATCGCCTCGCCGATCGTGATGGAGGACGCGACGGGCGTGGCCGTCGGCTCGGTGGTGCTCGCCGGCTCGGTGATCCGGCGCTTCAGCTGGATCGTCTCGGGCTCGGTGGTGCGAGGCGAGGTCCCGCCGGGCGTGATCGCCGGTGGCAGGCCCGCCACCGTGCTCAAGCAACGCTTCGGCGCGCCGATGACACCGCCTCCCGCCCACTGAGCGCGAGCGGATGGTGCGGGGGTGTGCTCGATCACCCGCTGCCGACCGATGTCGCTTCCCGCCCCGGTGACGACGGTGAGCTCGTGCCGCCACTTCTCTTGAATAGCGTGGCGTACCCGGGCAACCCACCCGGCATGGCGAAGGTGCGTGCCATGCGGGCGCGAGCTTCCCCTCGGCCTCGGCTGCCTTGCTGCGATCGGCGTCCCTTGATACGGTCGGCTCCACTTTCCGAGCACATCGTGACGAGCGTATGACTGACATGAGTTTCACTTCCGCGGGCGCACAGACCGCACACAGGTCGGCACCCACGCCCGTCGTGCTCTTCGAGCTGACGTCCACACAATCGCGGGTGCTCGGCGCCAACCTCGACGCGGTCCTCGCCCGGCTCGAGACCGGCGCCGTGGCCGATGCCGAGCGGATTCGCGCACTGGATCCGATCAAGGACGTGATCGCCGGCGTTCGCGCGTGTCTCGGCGCGCCTCGGCCTCCGATCGTCCGGCTCCGGGGGCTCCCCGTCGATACGAAGGACGGAGAGCGCCCGCTGCCGCACCCGACCCCGCGTGCAGATGCATTTCTCCATGGCTGGGCGTGCGCGCACGAGCGCCAACCCATGGTGTTCGGGGAGGCACGGCCGGGCCAGGTATTTCAGGACGTCTTCCCGCTGCCCGACTCTCTCGACAAGCCCCACGCGCACGGCGCCGCCCCCATCCGCTGGCACATCGACGGCGGTGGGTACCCGAGCGACCTCGTGCCGGATCACATGGGGCTCCTGGGGATTGAAAACACTTCAGGAGTCGCCACGGGCCTCGTGAGCACCGACGCGGTCATGGACGCGCTGCCTCCCTCGGCCGCGCGCCTCCTCGAGCAACCCCTCTATCGGTACCACATGCCCAATCGCCATGGCGGCGTCGACAAGCACCTCTTCACGCCCTGGCTCCCGCTCGTCATGCGGAGGCTGTCCGGGCCGAGCGTCGCCTACATGTTTCCTTACGTCTTCCCCAAGCCCGACACGGGCGCGGCGGAGGCCATCGCCGCGCTGGAACGAACGGCCACCGAGCACGCCGTCCGCATCGTCATCGAACGGGGAGAGGCGTCTTCTGGGGAAACGGCCCGTTCATGCACTCTCGCGACGAGGTCACCGGCGTGGCCGAGGGCAGGATCCGTTGGCTCAAGCGCGTGTTTGCCCTGAAGATCAACCGCTACAGTCGAGAAGCCCTCGGACAGGACCATGTCATCCGGGCCGAGCCCGAGTTGCTCGCGACGCTGATGCCACGGTACAGGGTGTGAGGAGCACGCCCGGGCTCGCGACCCCTCCCTGCGCGGCAACGCCCCTCAGTACTGGTCCACGCAAGTCCATCGCCGCTCCTTGTTGGCGGATGTCCAGGGTTGGGCGCCTTTCCTGGAACCCAGCCTTGAAAGGCGGGGCATGGGGAGAGCCAGACGGTGCAGATCTTCTGACACCTCACCTCGGCGGCAGCCAGGGTGCCCGCCTCCGCACCCAGTCGATCGCCCCCTGCGGCATCGCCGCCGCCACCGCCCCCATCGCCCGCGTCAGCGCGCCGGGGACGTGCTCCGCCTCTCCACGGAACATCGCCTCCACCCCGGCGCGGGCCACCCCCGCCGCGTCGCCCATCACGCCGAGCCGGCGGGCCAGATCGACCGGGACCACGCGCGGGTCGTAGAGCCCGGTCGCCGTCGCGCCGGGGCACAGGCAAGTCACGTTGACCCCGTACGGCGCGAGCTCGCTGCGGAGCGCGCGGGCGAAGCCGCGGAGGTACTTCTTGCTGCTGCCGTAGTACGCGATGCCAGGGAAGTCGCGCCACGCCGAGATGCTCGACACGATGAGCACGTGCCCCCGCCGGCGCGCGCGCATGCCCGCGGCGAAGCGGGTGCAGAGGAGCGAGGGCGTCACCACGTGGAGCTGGAGCATCGCGGCCGCGCGGGCCGGCTCGGCGTCGACCACCTCGCCGAAGAAGAACATGCCCGCGTTGTTCACGAGCACGTCGACCTCGATTCCGCGCGACGACACCGCTTCGAACAGCTCCCCGGCCGCCTCCGCGCGCGCCAGATCCATCGCGAGCGGCAGCACAGAGGCCCGGTGATCCCGCGCGACGCGGGCGGCCGCCTCCGCGAGCGGCCCCGGGCGCTGGCTCACGAGCACCAGCCGGTGGCCCCGCGCGCCGAGGGCGCGGGCGATCTCGAGGCCGATGCCGGAGCACGCGCCGGTCACCAGAGCGTAGCTCATGCCCCCGCGCCCTCGCGCCGGCCGGGAGCACCCGACGCCGATCGCATGTCGAGGGTGAGCAGCCGCCTCACGTCGGGCGGCGGCTCGTCGCGCCTGTGGCAGGCCATCGTGGTCGTGTAGATGCGCGCCGCGCAGTAGTTGCAGTGGTCGCAGGCCTCCGCCGGCCCGCCCGTGGCCCCGTCGCCGAGGGGGACGCCCTCCGCCTCGGCCAGCCGCCGGACGAACGCCGGGTCGACGATCAGCGCCCGCGCCATCGCCACCGCGTCGAAGCCGCGGGCGAGCGCGGCGTCGATGCTCGCCCGCGAGGCGGCGCCTCCCACGTACACGAGCGGCATGCGCACGGCCTCGCGCACGGCGGCGGCCTCCTCGAGGAAGTACGCATCGCGGTAAGGCACCGGGCGGATCAACTGCTGACCGAGGAGCGAGACCATGGCCCGGAGCAGGCGCGAGGTCATCAGGTGCCCCATCACCCGCGTGGGCATGGCGCCGTGCATGACGACCATGGGCGCGCGGCTGACGAACCCGCCCGAGAGCACGAGCGCGTCGGCCCCGCCCTCCTCCAGGGCGCGGGCCACGGCGATGGCGTCGTCGAGATCGCACCCGCCGGGGAAGCCGTCGTGGAGGTTCATCTTCACCAGCACCGCCACGTCGTCGCGCGCCGCCGCCCGGACGCGGGCCATCACCTCCCGCATGAAGCGCATGCGCCCGTCGCGCGAGCCGCCGTACGCGTCGCTGCGGTGGTTCGTCCACGGCGAGAGGAACTGGCTGACGAGGTACCCGTGCCCGGCGTGCACCTCGACCGCGTCGAAGCCGGCGTCGCGGGCCAGCGAGACGGCGCGGCCGAAGCTCTCCACCACGCGGGCGATGTCGTCCCGGCCCATCGCGCGGGGCCACGTCGGCCCGAACAGGTTGAACCGCGCCGACGGCGCCAGCGGTCGCCCGCCGGCCACCTCCGGCTTGGCCATGTTCCCGCAGTGGCCGATCTGGATCGACGCCTTCGCCCCCCCGGCGTGCACGGCATCGGTCAGCGCGCGGAAGCTCGCCCACCACCTCGGGGCGCAGCCAGAGCTGGTGCGGGAACGACAGGCCGCTCTGCTCCACCGCCGCGTAGGCCACCGTCGTCATGCCCACGCCGCCCTCCGCCACGGCGCGGTGGTACGCGACGAGCGCGGGCGACGGCCGGTGGCCCGGGCACATCCCCTCGAACGCGGCGGCGCGGATCGTGCGGTTCCGGAGGGTCGCGGGCCCGATCCGGCAAGGCTCGAAGAGGCGGCGAGGGGGCGCGGTGTCCAGGGACGCGACGCTACCACGATTGCCGGTGCACCGCGGGCTTCGCGGCAGGGTGCGTACGGCCCGCGCTCGCGCCCCCACGAAGCCCCGAGACCCCGCGGACGATCCCGCGTCGGAACTCGGACACGCCCTGGCGCCGTTCTTGTGTAGCGTCCGGGCCATGCGCAACGACCTCTTCCGTGCCCCTTCCTTCCTCGCCGTCGCCCTCCTCGCCGCCGCGCCCCTCACCGGCTGTGGCGGCCCCAGCACCACCGGCGAGGCGCTCACGCAGGACAGCCAGGTCAGCGCCTCCGGCCCGCTGGCGGTGAGCGCCAGCGGGATCTTCTTCTTCAACGAGGCCGCCGCGACGGACTTCGCCCTCTCGCGCGTTCCCCTCGCCGGCGGGGCGCCCGTCACGCTCGATCCCAACCCGCCCGCGTCCGACTGGCTGGTCGTGGACGAGGACAGCGTCTTCTACGGCGGTGCCGTCGCGACCACGAACGACACGGGCCCGGCGACCTTCACGATCTCCCGGGTGCTGCAGCAGGGTGGGTCCCCCGAGGAGCTGGTCACCGGGACCGGCACGATGGCCGGCATGGCGGAGGGCGGGGGGCGGCTCGCGTACGTCGCCCAGGCCCCCAACAAGGTCTCCAGCTCCGGCGACGTGACGAAGGGGACGGGCACCATCTTCGTCGTGCCGAGCGCGGAGGCAGCTCCGAAGCCCGCCGCGCCGACGCCCCTCGCGAAGGGGCTCCCCCAGCCCTGCGCCCTGGCCGCGGACGACGCCAAGGTCTACTGGCTCGACTGCACGAGGATGGAGCTGCTCTCCCTGCCGTTCTCGCCCGCGACGGGGGAGAAGCCGGCGGTGCTGGCGTCCGCGTTGAGCCTCGACGTGGAGGTGGCCGGCGCGGGTGGCTCGCTCCCGCTCACCGTCGCGGGGGGCCAGCTCTACTGGTTCGAGGGCGCCGAGGTGCGCACGATGCCGGCCGCGGGCGGCGCGCCGAGCACCATTGCTTCCGAGGACGACTGGGCGCCGTCGCAGGTCATGGCCGACGCCACGGCGGTCTACTGGACGACGGCCTGGGACTACTCCGGCGCCTCGGGGGACGGGCCCGACGTCAACGACCGTGACCCGGGGATGTGGACGGCGGACGCGGGCGGAGGATCGGTGAGCCAGGTGCTCGGGCTGGACGCGTCGCTGGACGGGGGGGCCGCGATGGACGCCGAGTTCGTGTACTGGATCGGCCAGAACGGGTCCGTGCGCCGGCTCCACCGTTGATCGACGGTCGCTCCCGCGCCGCTCGACGGCCTGCCCGTTTTTCGTGATCAGCGCGGCTGCGCCCGCCCATTGAATGGACGAGCCATGACCGACCCGCGCAGGCTGCTGGACACCGAGGGCCTCGTGGCGGAGCTGCTCCGCGCCGAGGACGGCTCGGCGCCGCCGCCCGGCGCCCGCGAGCGCGTGCTGCGCGGCATCCTGCGGACGCTCGGATCGGAGGAGGACGACGCCCCGCCGGAGAGCGAGGTGCGCCGAGCGGTGAATCGCGGACGTGCTCGGTGAAGGCGCCGCCGGCGGGGGCGGCCCCGGGCGGCCCCGGGCGCCCCCGGGCTGACAAACAGACCCCCAGCGAATCGCCTTGGCATCGGGCGAGGTTCCCTCTAGCTTGCGGCTCCGCGCGCCAAGGTGGCGCATTCGGAGCACGCTCATGAAACCCCTCCATACAGCTCTCTTCCTCGTCCCCTTCCTCGCTGCATGCGGGGGGGCAACCCTCGTCCTCAAGTCCCCAATCCAGGATCAGTGCGACAAGGCCGGCCTCCAGGGCTGCCCGGCGCTCGTCGACGGCGCCCTCGTCTACATCGGCGGCGACAAGGTCAACGGCAAGCAGCAGATGATCGCCGCCGCCGCGACGAACACGCCGGACAAGGTCAAGGTCTTCGCCGACGCCATCCGCGTGCTCCCGCTCGACAAGATCCCCGGCGCGGGCGCGAAGTACGGCGCCATCATCATCGAGATCGCCGACATCCTCGCCGGCGCCGCCCCGGCCCCCGCCCCCGTCGCCGTCGTCGTCGCGCCGGCCCCGGCCCCGACGAAGATCGTCCTCGCCGGTGGCATGCAGCTCGAGGGCGCGCAGCTCGCCGGCATCCCGGACATCGAGTTCGACACCGCGAAGGCGTCCATCAAGCAGACCGCGCAGAACGAGGCCACCCTGCGCCTCCTCCTCCTCGGCGGGAACACCAACCCCAACATCACCCTCCTCCGCGTCGAGGGGCACACCGACAGCGACGGCGACCCCGCGGCCAACCAGGCCCTCAGCGAGGCCCGCGCCAACGCCGTCGTCGAGTGGCTCGTCGCGCACGGCATCGCCCGCGGCCGCCTGCACCCGGTCGGCTGCGCGGCGCGCGACCCGCTCTTCCCGAACGACACGCCGGAGCACAAGGCCCGCAACCGTCGCACCGAGTTCGACATCGAGGCCTTCGCGGGCCAGCGGCCCGACGGCTACACGGACGCCTGCGCGCCCAACAGCTTCCGCCACGCTCACTGACACCCATCGTCGACGCGTAGCGCTGGCTCGAGGCCCACGGCCCGGGCCAGCGCCGTGATTCAGGCCATCCCACACCGCCGCCTGCGGCTCAGACGGGCTGCGGCGCGAACCACCTCTCCGGCACGCGGCCAGCGAGGCAGGTGATCGTGCGCGGCGCGAACGGCGTGGACCACCTCGCCCGCCGGGGCTCGTCCCCGGTTCCCTCGGCGAGGCCCTCGTCGGGCGACCAGTCGGGGACGCCGCCGGGCGCGAGGCCGTGGAGGCCGCTCTGGTGGAAGCCGATGATGAACGTGTGCCCCGCGACGCGCGCGCCGAGGTGATCCGAGAGGCGCCGGGCGAAGTCGATGCCCCGCGACGCGCCCAACGTCTCGCAGGTGCGGAACCAAATCAGCGCGCCGGGCTCGAGGCGCTCGCGCAGCGCGTCCAGCGCCGGGCGGAGCGGGTGCCCCGCGACGAGGGCGCGCACGTCGAGCACGTCCGCGCCGACGAACGCAGAGCCCCACCTCCCGTGGCCCCAGTACTGCACCTCCGAGATCGTCGCGCGCCGCCCGGCGAGCCAGCCGAACGCTTCGTCCCAGCGCTCGACCCCGCGCACGCCGTCGAGCCGCCCGAGCCCGCGGTAGAGGCCCGCCCCGGCCCACCACGCCGTCGAGAGGCCGAAGGCGCCGCCCGGGCCGGAGCCGCAGGTGCGATCGTAGACGAGGAGGCGCTCTCCCATGGGCCGGAGCATACCCCCGCGGCGGGCTCGGTCACCTCGCGAGCTTCTCGCGGGCGCGCCTGGCGGCGGCGGCGGCGGCGGCGATACGGCGGCGGCGCACGCCCGTCTCCGTCTCCTGCGTGGACCTGCGCGCCATCTCCTTGAGCATCTCGATGCCGCGGGCGCGGTGCGTGGACACCGTGCCGGCCGGTCGCCCGAGCTTCTCGGCGGCCTCCTCGAAGCCCAGGCCCTCCATGTCGATCCAGTAGACCGCCCAGGCGAGGTGCTCGGGCATGTCCGCGAGGTAGCGGATGACCTTGGCCCAGAGCTGTTCCTTCTGCGCCCTGCGCTCGGGATCCAGCTCCTGAGAGGGCAGGACGTCGACGTCGACCCCCGCGTTCGCCCGGCGCCCCTCGAACCGCTTGTGGTTCCTGGCCACGAACTGGATGACGCGGGTGAGGAACCCGCGCGGGCTCGGCAATGGCCGCTCGTCCTCCACGTGCTCGCGGAGTATGAGCTCCACCTCCTGCGCCAGGTCCTTCGCCGCGTCGGCGTGGACGCCCTCGTGACGCAAGGTGTCGAGGATGAACGAGCGGTGCTCTTCGCAGAGACGATCGACGCGCTGCTGCCGGTCTTTCTTCGGATCCGACGAGGCCATGGCGGCACCTCCGTCTGGCAGCATGGGTCGCCGGCCGGCGCCGCGCACGGGGAGAACGGGGGAGAGCACGATCGCGACGCGCGAGCGGACGTCCGCCGGGCGCCGCGCTACGATGGAGCGCCATGACGACGTTGAGGCCCGGCGACGTGGTTGGGGGCTGCCGCATCGTCCGCGTGATCGGCGAGGGAGGGCAGGGGTGCGTCTGCGAGGTGTGCACGCCGGAGGGCGAGCGCCTCGCGATGAAGATCCTCGTCTGCTTCGGCGGCCTCGCGTCGCGGACCGCGGAGCGGTTCGGGGTCGAGTGCGAGTCGCTCGCGCTCATCGATGAAGTGAACGTGCCGCGCTTCTACCGCGCGGGCGTCGACGGCGACCGGGTGTGGCTCCTGGTCGAATTCGTGGACGGCGAGAGCCTGCGCGAAAAGCTGCGCCCGCCCCGCCCGCGCCCGCCCCTGCCGGACCTCGTGCGGTGGATCATCCAGGCGTGCGACGGCGTGGCGGCCGCGCACGCTCGGGGCATCATCCACCGCGACATCAAGCCCGAGAACCTCCTGATCACGCCGGCGGGCGTGGTGAAGGTGATCGATTTCGGGTTCGCGAAGCTCGAGCACCTGGGCGTCCAGACGACGGCGGGCACGCTGGTCGGCAGCGCGCTCTACATGCCGCCGGAGCAGCTCCGCAATGAGCCGCCGCACACGAGCTGGGACGTGTTCGCGATGGGGGTCGTCCTCCACGAGGCGATCGCCGGCGCGCACCCCACGGCGACGAGGAGCACCAACCTCGTGGACATCGTCACCCGCCACCGGGCCATCCCCCCGCGGCCCCTCGCCGAGGCGGCCCCGGGTGTCCCGTTGGACCTGGCGGACATCGTGGATCGCGCCGTCCAGGAGAAGTGGTGGCGTCGCCCGACCATGCGCGGCCTCGCCGACGAGCTGCGCGAGGCACACTACAGGCTCCGCTCGCCGCAGCGCGCCGACGCTCGCAACCTCCCCCTCCCGAACCGCCCTGCGGCGGGCGCGCCCACCGAGCCCTTGCCCGTGTACACCCCCGCGCCGTCCGCCCGCCCCCTCGCGCCCACCCAGCCCCTCGCCGCCTGGCAGGAGGAGCGCGCCGCCGGCGACCGCCCCGCCCATCCGCCCCCGCCTTCCGTCGCCGCCATCGCCCCCGTCGTGTCCGCGCCCGTGTCCGCGCGCGCGCCGGCGCTCGCCGCGACGGTGATCGACACGCAGATGCCCCTTCCCGTCGCCGCGGGGCGCCCGTCGGCCACCAGCGGGCACGACGTCTCCGCGGCGCCCGTGGAGGCCTCGCTGCGCGCGTCCCGAGGAAGCACACCCGGAGGAAAGCGGGGGCGCGCAGCCTTCGCCGGCGCCACCTTGCTGCTCGCGGCCTCGGGCGCCGGCGTGTGGGTCTGGTACGCGAGCGCGCCCGGTCCCTCCGAGCGCGCGACGGGCGCGGCGGCCGGCGTGGTCTTACCGCCCCCGGTGGCGTCGGCCTCGACGGCGCCCTCGGCGTCTGCGCCTGCCGCCTCGGCCTCGGCGGCGCCTCCCCGGCCGGGAGGACATCCCGCGAAGCGGGGGAGGGGGCGCTAGTGCCTCGCGTATCAGACAAGATCAGATCGTAGGCGTCATCGTGCTCGTTTGCGCGATCGTGTTCGTGCGCGTGCGCGGTCTCCGAGATGGTCGCGCACGATCACGATCTCGATCACGTGCACGAACACGAAGCGGCGTGCCGGGTCTGCGATCAGCGAAGGTGCACGACCCCTTCGGGGAGGCGCGCGGTGATGCGGAAGATGCCGAGCAACGAGTGCGTCTCTTTCGGCTCCTGGAGGGGCGGCGTGTCGTAGGCGGTGTAGTAGACGGCCACGGAGGCGGCGGCGAAGCTCGTCGCCCACCAGCGGAGCGCGCCCGAGCCCGACGTCGCGCCGCCCGGCGTGACGTCGCGGGCGCCCGTCCCGAGGCTGATGCGCTCGACGCGGGCGCCCAGCTCCAGCGCTCCCCAGTCCCAGGTGCCGATGGGCGAGTCGACCGGCCACATGCCGTGACGGCGCCACGGGCCGACGATCATCCAGCCCACCTCGCCGAAGATGCCCCTGGAGTACACGGGATCCTCGGCGGTTGCGGGGGCGTCGGGGTTGGCGGAGAGGTTCGTGGAGCGGTTCTCCTTGGCGAGGGCGGCCTCGACGGTCAGCTCGACGGGGCCCGCGTAGCCCACGACGTGCCCCTCGAAGACGTAGCGCGGGCCGTTCACCGTGGCCGCGGTGTAGAACGCGAAGCCCTCGGGGGTGGTGGCCGTCACGCCGAGCCGGCTCGTGGGAGACCCTGCCTCGAATCCGGCGCCGAGGCGCAGCCCGAGCAGCAGGTTGCGCGACGCGCCGGTCACGGCGCGCCCGAACGCGGCGTCGAGGCGGGCGTCGAGCGCGTAGGCGCTGTTGTCGTTGCCGAGCGCGCTGCCCGATCCGTTGCCCACGCGGAGCCAGCGCGCTGCACCCGCGCGCGGCCTCCCATGGGCCGGGGCGAGACCCGACGGCGGGCTCGGTCGAGGCCCCCTCGCCGCCGTTGGAGCGGCGGGGCCGACCTGGTAAGCCCGGCGCCATGGCAGAGGTCACGATCGAGCTTCCGGAGCTTGCCGAAGGCAGAGGCCTACGCAGCGGCGGAGGAGCACATCCACGCGATCCTCGAGGGCATCGACGATCCGATTGCCGCGATGGCCACCATCGCGTGCGTGCTGCACCACGGGTTCGGGCACCTGTGGACCGGCTTCTACCGCGCCGTGTCGCCGTCGCTGCTGCGGGTGGGCCCCTACCAGGGCACGCTCGGCTGCCTCGAGATCGCCTTGCCGCGCGGCGTGTGCGGCACGGCCGCCGCGGAGCGGCGCACGGTCGTGGTCCCCGACGTCGAGCGGTTCCCCGGCCACATCGCCTGCGACGGGCGCTCGCGCTCGGAGATCGTCGTCCCCGTCGTGGCTCGCGCCGGCACGCTGCTCGCGGTCCTCGACGTGGACTCGGACCGCCTGGGCACGTTCGACGACGACGACGCGCGCGGGCTGGAGCGGATCTCCGGCTGGCTCGCGGATCACGCTACCTGGTGACGTCGAAGCTCGGGCGCCGTTATCATGCACTCCGGAGTGGTGCATGGCGGGTCCCCTTTCGCCGTGCGGGGCCGACGCCTCGTCGTGCCAGACCGGGGATCAGTGCTGCGGCGGTTTCTGCAGCGCGACGGCCGGCGGGACGGGCGTCTGCAGCTCCACGCCCTCCGGCACCTGCTCGGGGCCCGAGGAGAAGTGCGCCACGGTGGGCGACTGCTGCGCCCCGACGGCCCGTCGCACGAACGGGTTCTGCGCCGTGCCGCACCCGTGAGGCGGCTCTCCGCCGACCGTCGGCCTAGTCGTTCGCGGAACGTGCCGCGAGCAGGCAGAGCAGGATCGCCTCTCGCCGCGTGACCCCGCGCTCCGCGGCGAGCGCGTCGACGCGCGCCAGCTCGCCGGGCGTGAGCACGGCCTCGCCCTCCGCGACGAGGGACGCCGCCGCCTCCGGCGTGGCCTCGACCAGGAGCTCGATGATGTGCAGCCGCTCGCACGCGTCGCACGCGCAGGCGCACCCCTCGGGGCGCTTGCACGCGCGCCCGCCGCAGTGCTCCGCGGGCAGCCCTTGCGCCTCCGCGGTCCTGCGCAGCGCGACGAGGCGCGCGGAGGCGGGGCGCGTCCCGGTGCGTAGCGTGGGGGTTTCGTCTATCTCGACACGGCGCCGCCTGGATGCCGGCGTGGGCTCGCGTTCCGGGGCGGGCGCGCGGTCGCCCTCGACCAAGGCCAGGGGCGCCATCCCGACGAGGGCGCCCGTGAGCCGGCCGATCGCCGCCTCTTGGTCCGCGACGCGGCGTTGCAGCGTCGCGATCGTATCTTGTGCGGCGCCGAGGGCCCTCCGATCGCCGCGCGTGTCGATCCAGAGGACGAACAGCAACGCGGCCAGGAAGGCGCACGTTCCTAGGCTGACCCACGCGAGGAGAAGCGCCATGCGATCACCTGTGCGACCGTGAAGGCCGCGAAGAACATCGCGACGATCACTTGGATGCCAGAGAAGTCGGATCCGAACAGCTCCGCGCGAAAGGGCGAGAAGGGTGCGAGCAGAATCGCGCCGTCGAGGGCAATCAGGCACACCGCGATGATCGACGAACTGTCCGGCGATCGCTTTGCCGCGAGCCTGCGCTGCGTCCATACCGCGATTGCGGCGGCCGAGACGAACAGGCCGAACAGGTCGATCGCGAAGTAGACGCGCTGGAGGCTCTCGCCGCGGACGAGCGGCGACGGGTAGAGCGCGCCGAGCGCGATCGAGGCGAGCGCCCACAACGCGACGGCCCCGGCGGCGACGCGGCGCCGATGCTCGGCGCTCGCTGCGACCGCGACGGCCAGCCCCGCAATGACGGCGCACGTCGCCAACTCCGCTGCGCCGTCCGCGTAGATCAGCACGCGCGCGGCGCCCTCGACGGGACGCGGAAGCGGCGCCAGGGCGTCCGAGAGGGGCCGGCGCAGAAGCGGGATGGCCGCGAGAACGACCAGAGCGACGGCGGCCGGGATGTGCCGGGCGCGGCGCCGGGCCAGGGCGATGGAGGAGACGGCGGCGGCGATCTGCGTTGCCTTGGCGATGTCTTCGAGGTTCACGGGGCCGCCTCCTCCCCTCCGTCCGCGCCGCCATCGACGGCGACGAGACGATCGGGGTCCGGGTGGTTGTGAGGATCAGGCGGGACGGGATCGACGAAGCACGCCGCGAAGGTGACGGCGGCACCACTGGCGAGCAGAAGGCCGATCGCGATACGTGCAAGGGAGCGCATGGTTGCGCGGAGGCTAGCGCGCGACGTTGACGTTCGTGGACGGGGCGATCACCAGCGCCAGCCTCCACACCGCTTGAAAGGCGCGTCAGGGCGAGCCCGATCCCTCGGGCTCCGGATCGGGCTCAGGCGAGGCGTGCTCCCCAGCCTTGCGGTCGAAGAGGGCCTCGCGGCGTGAGGCTCGCGCGTCGCTGAGCGATGCTCGCGTAGCGCAGCGTCACGCTCGCGTAGCGCTGCGTGACGGTTGCGTAGTGCAGCGTGATGGTCGCATAGCGCAGCGTGAGGCTCGCGTAGCGCTGCGTGACGGTCGCGTAGCGCAGCGTGATGGTCGCATAGCTCAGCGTCATGCTCGCGTAGCGCAGCGTGACGGTCGCATAGCTCAGCGTGACGGTCGCGTAGCTCAGCGTGACGGTCGCGTAGCTCAGCGTTGTGCTCGCGTAGCTCAGCGTGACGGTCGCGTAGCTCAGCGTGACGGTCGCGTAGCTCAGCGTGACGGTCGCGTAGCTCAGCGTGATGGTCGCGTAGCTCAGCGTTATGGTCGCGTAGCTCAGCGTTATGGTCGCGTAGCGCAGCGTGACGGTCGCGTAGCTCAGCGTTACGCTCGCGTAGCGCGGCACATGGTTGTGCGTGCGCGGCCGAAGGCGATTTGTCTGGAAATCGTTCGGGTTTTTGGCGCGCCAGGGTAGCCGCGCTCCGGGGGCCGAAGCGGGGCGTGGGGGCAGGGGAGGGGCGCCGTGTCGCGGGGGTGCGGCGTCTTGCCCTCATGCCGCCGCTGCCAGCGATGCGGGATGGCCCTCCAGGTGTGGTGCCGGGTGGTGGCCAAGTTTGGCCCCGTTCCCGTTCCCGAATCGCCGCAGGGAGGGGGAGCGGGAGCGGGGAGCGGGAGCGGGAGCGGGAGCGGGAGCGGGAGCGGGAGGGGGTGCGGGAGCGGGAGGGGGTGCGGGAGCGGGAGGGGGAGCGGGAGCGGGAGCGGGAGCGGGAGGGGGTGCGGGAGCGGGAGCGGGTGCGGGTGCGGGAGCGGGAGGGGGTGCGGGTGCGGGAGGGGGGGCGGGAACGGGAGCGGGAGGGGGAACGGGAACGGGAGCGGGAACGGGAACGGGAACGGGAACGGGGGCGGGTTGCGGATGAACTTTGGCCACTACCCGGTGCCGCATCGCTATCATGCGCGTGTGCTGAACTGGGACGATCGAGCGAGGTGCGACCGTGGCTCCGCACGGCCCTGATGCCCCCGAGCAGCGCGCACGGCAGAGGATAGACGCCGCGCTCGTCGCCTCGGGGTGGGTCGTCCAGGACCGGGAGGACATGAACGTCAGCGCCGGGCGCGGCGTGGCGGTCCGCGAGTTCAAGCTCGCCTCGGTGCACGGGTACGCCGACTACCTCCTCTTCGTCGACGGCAAGGCGGCCGGCGTCCTGGAGGCGAAGGCCGAGGGCTTCACCCTCTCCGGCGTCGAGCCGCAGGCCAAGCGGTACTCCCGGGGCCTGCCGGCCAACCTGTGCCCGCCGGTGTCCCCGCTCCCGTTCCTCTACATCTCGAACGGCGGGGAGACGACCTTCACCAACCTGCTCGACCCGAAGCCCAAGAGCCGCCGCATCTTCCAGATCCACCGCCCCGAGACCCTGGCCGACTGGCTGGCGGCGGACACGCTCCACGCCTGGGTCGCGGCCCAGCAAGCGGAGGGCTCCGGCCTCTTCACCGCCGCCGACGACACCCGGCCGTCCAGCCTGCGGGGGCGCATCACGACGATCCCGCCGCTCGACCACGGGCTCGTCGAGCAGCGCGTGCTCTTCCCGAACCAGTTCGAGGCCATCACCAACCTCGAGCACTCGCTGAAGAAGGACAAGCCGCGGGCCCTCGTCCAGATGGCCACGGGCTCGGGCAAGACGTACTTCGCCGTCACCGCCCTGTACCGCCTCATCAAGTTCGGCGGCGCGCGCCGCGTCCTCTTCCTCGTCGACCGCGCCAACCTCGGCGAGCAGGCCGAGAAGGAGTTCCAGAACTACCGTACGCCGGACGACCGGCGGAAGTTCACCGAGCTGTACAACGTACAGCGCCTGACCTCGAACACCATCGGCGCCTCGACGAAGGTGGTCATCACCACCATCCAGCGCCTCTACTCGATGCTCAAGGGCGAGCCCGAGCTCGACCCCGAACGTGGAGGAGGGCACGCAGTTCACGGACGGCCCCGCGCCCGAGGAGCCGCTCCCCGTCGTCTACAACCCCACGTACCCGCCCGAGTACTTCGACGTCGTCTTCATCGACGAGTGCCACCGGTCGATCTACCGACTCTGGCGCCAGGTGCTGGAGTACTTCGACGCCTCCCTCATCGGCCTCACGGCCACGCCGGCGAAGCAGACGTTCGGCTTCTTCAACAAGAACCTCGTGATGGAGTACCCGCACGAGCGCGCCGTCGCCGACGGCGTGAACGTGCAGTTCTTCGTCTACAAGATCCGGACGAAGATCACCGAGCAGGGCGCCACCATCGAGGCCGGGGAGGACACGCACCTCAAGGTACGCACGCGCAGCGGGGAGAAGTGGCTGAAGCCGGACGACGACATCACCTACAACGGGTAAGGACCTCGACAACAGCGTGGTCGACCCCGACCAGATCCGCACCATCGTCGGCGCCTTCCGCGACCGCGTGTGCACCGACATCTTCCCCGGCCGCAAGAACGTGCCCAAGACCCTGGTCTTCGCCAAGGACGACCAGCACGCCGAGGACATCGTTCCGATCGTCCGCGACGAGTTCGGCAAGGAGAACGACTTCTGCCAGAAGATCACGTACAAGACGACCGGCAAGAAGCCCTCCGATTCTCATCGCAGGACTTTCGCACCGGCTTCTATCCGCGCATCGCCGTCACCGTCGACATGATCGCCACCGGCACCGACATCCGCCCCGTCGAGATCGTGTGGTTCATGCGATCGGTGCAGAGCCGGGTGCTCTTCGAGCAGATGAAGGGGCGCGGCGTCCGGGTCGTGGACAGGACGGAGCTGGTGCAGGTCTCGCCCGACGCGACGGCGAAGACGCACTTCGTCATCGTCGACTGCGTCGGCGTCACCGAGGGCGACCTCAGCGACACCGAGCCGCTGGACCGAAAGCGCCACGTCTCGCTCAAGGATCTGCTCGAGCACGTCGCGGCGGGCGGCACGGACCTCGACATGCTCTCGTCGCTCGCGGCGCGGCTCGCCAGGCTCGACCGCGAGTGCAACCCCGAGGAGCGCAGGACGATCCAGGACGCGGCGGGCGGGCAGCCCCTCGCCGCGCTCGCGGGCGCGCTCGTGGCCGCCGTCGACCCGGACCGGCACGTCGCCAAGGCCCGTGAGATGTTCGGCCTCGGCCCCGAGGACGAGCCCAAGCCCGACCAGATCAAGAAGGCGGCCATCGCGGAGGCGAAGGAGGCGGCGGCCCCGCTCGCGACGCAGCCCCCGCTCCGCAAGCAACTGCTCTCCCTCCACAAGGCGCACGAGCAGATTGTCGACCACATCAACATGGACGAGCTCCTGGTCGACAAGACGGGGTTCTCCAAGGAGGCGAAGGAGCACGCCATGTCGACGGTGGCGTCGTTCGAGCAGTTCCTCGCCGACAACAAGGACGAGATTGACGCCCTCCGCTTCTTCTACTCGGTGCCCCACCGGGACCGCCTCCATTTCAAGGACATCAAGGCCCTCGCCGCCGCCATCCAGGCCCCGCCGCGCTCGTGGACGCCCGAGAAGCTGTGGCTCGCCTACGAGCTGCTGAAGAAGGACAAGGTGAAGGGCGCGGGCGGCAAGCGGCTCCTGACCGACATCGTGTCTCTGGTGCGCTTCGCGCTGCACCAGGACAAGGAGCTGCGGCCCTACCCCGAGGTGGTGCGGGAGCGGTTCGATCGATGGATGGCGCAGCAGGCGAACAAGGGGCGGACGTTCTCGGCGCAGCAGGTGCGGTGGCTGGAGATGATGCGGGACCACGTGGCGACCAGCGTGGAGATCGAGGTGGACGACTTCGATGCGGCGCCCTTCGTGCAGGAGGGGGGATTGGGGAGGGCGAGTGCGCTGTTCGGGAAGGAGCTGCCGAGGGTGATCAAGGAGCTGAATGAGGTGCTGGCGGCATGACGCAAGCGCCGAAGCACTGGATCTGGACCAGGCTCGATGAACTGGGAGCGGTCAGCGGTGGCGTGACCAAGAACGCAGGACGAGCAGCCCAGGCACACCGAGTTCCTTACCTCCGCGTCGCGAACGTTTACGCGAATCGACTTGAGCTTGAAGAGGTTGAGGAGATCGACGCCTCGGAAGCGGACCTCAAGAGGACGCTGCTCGAAAAGGGCGACCTTCTGGTGGTCGAGGGCAACGGAAGTATTGACCAGATCGGCCGCGTCGCGTTGTGGAACGGCGCTATCGAGCCGTGCATCCACCAAAATCACATCATCAAGGTTCGGTTCACTATCCCGGACGTCGGACCATTTACGCTGTACTGGCTCTTGTCGCCCGATGGGCGTCAGGAAGTCGTTCGTGTTGCCAGCTCCACCTCGGGTCTCCATACGCTGAGTCTGAGTAAAGTTGGAAGTCTGCCTGCATGCCTGGCGCCGCCTGGGGAGCAACAGCGGATCACGACGACGCTTGACTCATATACCTCACGACTCGATGAAGCGACCACCCTCCTCGAGCGCGTCCAGCGCAACCTGAAACGCTACCAGGCATCGGTGCTCAAGGCAGCGGTCGAGGGGCGGCTGGTGCCGACCGAAGCCGAGCTTGCCCGTGCGGAGAAGCGGGATTATGAGCCCGCGTCCGTGCTGCTCCAGCGCATCCTCGTCGAACGGCGGCAGCGGTGGGAGGCGGAAGGGCGGCGGGGGAAGTATGAGGAGCCGGAGCCGCCGGATACGAAGAGCCTGCCGGAGCTGCCGGAGGGATGGTGCTGGGCTACCGTGGATCAGGTTGCGGCGGACATGTGCGACGGGCCGTTTGGATCGAACCTGAAGACAGAACACTATACGCAGGATGGCCCACGCGTCATTCGGCTTCAAAACATCGGCGACGGGCGCTTTATCGATGCGGAGGCTCACATTTCTGACGAACACTTCTCCCGCCTGTCGAAGCACCGAGTAGAAGCTGGTGATGTTGTGATTGCGTCGCTCGGCGATGTGTTGCCGCGTGCGTGCGTGGTTCCGCAATGGCTGGGGCCTGCGATCGTCAAAGCCGACTGTCTCCGCCTTTCACCCGTCAGCATGGTCGTTTCAGGATATCTCGCACTTGCGTTGAACGCGTATCCAACGCGCAAGCGTACCACTGACGCAATCCACGGTCTCGGTCGGCCGCGAATCGGACTCACCCTTATGCGTCGAGTTGCAGTGCCTCTTCCACCTGAGCGAGAACAGGAGCGCATCGCTGAGGAAGTTGATCGACGCTGGTCACTCGCGGAGGAAGGCGAGACGAACGCCCAGCACCAGCAAATTAAGGTGAGCCGCCTCCGCCAGTCGATCCTCAAGTGGGCCTTCGAGGGCAAGCTCGTCGACCAGGACCCGAACGACGAGCCGGCCTCCGCCCTCCTCGCCCGCATCGAGGCCGAGCAGACCGCCACCGCCCCGAAGGCCGCCCGCGCGGTGCGGGCCCGCACGCGCGGGAAGGCCCCTGCCACGTGAGCGCTGGAGCCCGCTGCCCGCGTGCTATGGTCAGCCGTCGATGAGGAACGAAGGATGAGCGATCAGGGCAAGGGCAACGGCCACGACAGGGTCACGGAGGAGATGGTCGGCCTGCTCCGGGACATCCGCGACGGCGTGCAGGAGACCAACCGGCGCGTCGAATCCCTGGAGCGGACGGTCGGCGGCCTGGAACGGCTGGCCAACGCCACCAACGCGCACCTCGACGCCCTCCACAAGCTGGCGATCCGCACGCACGAGGAGCTCGGCGCCTTCCGCACCGAGACGCGCGACGAGCTGATGGGCCTCAAGGGCGAGATCCACGGGACCAACGAGCGCCTGGATCACCTCTGCGACACGACGGACCAGCTCGGCAAGGCCGCCGAGAAGACGGCCGACCGCCTCGACGCGATGGCGCTCGACATGCAGAAGCTCGAAGCGCGCGTGGTCAAGCTCGAGGGCAAGCCCGCGCCACGCCCGAGGGCGAGGGCGCGACGGTAGCAGAGCAAAGCGACGCCCATTCCCGTTCCCGCTCCCGTTCCCGTTCCCGCTCCCGCTCCCGCTCCCGCTCCCGCTCCCGCTCCCGTTCCCGCTCCCGCTCCCGTTCCCGCTCCCGCTCCCGTTCCCGCTCCCGCTCCCGCTCCCGCTCCCGTTCCCATTCCCGTTCCCGTTCCCGTTCCCGCTCCCGCTCCCGTTCCCGTTCCCGCTCCCGTTCCCGCTCCCGCTCCCGTTCCCGTTCCCCCTCTCCCGCCCCAAATGCCCTTCGACCACGAGCGCCTCGACGCCTACCAAGTCGCCCTCGACTTCATCACCGTCGCCAGCGAAGTCATCGAGCACCTCCCCCGCGGAAGAAGCCACCTCGCCGACCAGCTCCATCGCGCGAGCACGTCCATCGTCCTCAACATCGCCGAGGGCGCGGGCAAGTACTCCAAGCTCGACAAGCGACGCTACTATCTCAGCGCGGTGGGCTCCGCCACGGAGTGCGCGGCGATCCTCGACGTGCTCCTGCGGCTTGACGGCGTTTCGCGGGAGCGGCACGAGAAGGGGAAGAGAGACCTGGAGCGGATTGCTGGGATGCTTGTGAAACTTGCCAAGAACCTGCAGGCGTCGGGAGGGGGAGCGGGAACGGGAACGGGAACGGGAACGGGAACGGGAACGGGAGGGGGAACGGGAACGGGAACGGGAGCGGGAACGGGAACGGGAGGGGGAACGGGAACGGGAACGGGGGGGCGCGACGCATGAGCGCGACTGATTGCAGCGACAGCGCACGCGTCGTACAGAAGCTCTGGTCCTACTGCCACGTCCTCCGCGACGACGGCCTCTCCTACCAGGACTACCTGGAGCAGCTCACCCAGCTCCTCTTCCTCAAGATGGCGGACGAGCGCGCCGCCATGACCGGCCAGGAGCAGCCCATCCCCAGGGGCTACCGCTGGGAGAACCTCGCGAAGCCCGACATGGAGGGCACCAAGCTCGAGGACCACTACCGCAAGACCTTGCAGAAGCTCGGCGAGGCGGGCGGGATGCTCGGGCTCGTCTTCCGCAAGGCGCAGAACAAGATCCAGGACCCTGCCAAGCTCCGCCAGATCATCGTCGAGCTGATCGGCAAGGAAGACTGGCTCGTGATGTCGGCCGACGTGAAGGGCGACGCCTACGAGGGCCTCCTGGAGAAGAACGCGCAGGACACGAAGAGCGGCGCGGGCCAGTACTTCACCCCGCGCCCCCTCATCCAGGCCATCGTCGACTGCATCCAGCCCAGGCCCGGCGAGGTGATCCTCGACCCCGCGTGCGGTACCGGCGGCTTCCTCCTCGCCGCGCACGACTACCTGCTGTCGCAGTACACCCTCGACAAGGAGCAGAAGAAGCACCTCCGCTTCGACGCCCTCCGCGGCGTGGAGCTGGTGGACGGCGTGACCCGCCTCTGCGCCATGAACCTCTTCCTCCACGGCATCGGCCCGGACGACGACCGGAGGGCGCCGCCCATCAAGACCGACGACGCCCTGCGCAACGAGCCCTCCGAGCACGTCGAGGTCGTGATCACGAACCCCCCGTTCGGCGTCCGCTCGTCGATCACCGTGGTGAACGAGGAGGGCGACCTCGACAAGCAGTCGGTCACGTACAACCGCCCCGACTTCTGGACGACCACGAACAACAAGCAGCTCAACTTCGTGCAGCACGTCCGGTCGCTGCTCACGATCCACGGGCGCGCCGCCGTCGTCGTCCCCGACAACGTGCTCTTCGAGGGCGGCGCGGGCGAGACGGTGCGGCGGCGGCTGCTCCAGGAGTGCGACGTCCACACGCTGCTCCGCCTGCCGACGGGCATCTTCTACGCGCAGGGCGTCAAGGCCAACGTCCTCTTCTTCGACCGCAAGCCTGGGCAGAAGAGCGCGTGGACGACGAAGCTCTGGGTCTACGACCTGAGGACGAACCAGCACTTCACGCTCAAGCAGAACCGCATGGCCCGCGCGCACCTCGACGAGTTCGTGGCGTGCTACCGGGCGGGCGAGCGGCAGAAGCGCAAGGCGACGTGGAGCGAGAAGAGCCCCGAGGGGCGGTGGCGGGCCTACGGGTACGACGAGCTCGTCGCGCGCGACAAGGTGAGCCTCGACCTGTCGTGGCTCCGCGACGAGAGCCTGGAGGACTCGGCGAGCCTGCCCGAGCCCAACGTGCTCGCGCAGGAGATCGCGGACGACCTCCAGGCGGCGCTGTCCCAGATCCAGGACATCCTCGGGGACTTGCAGCGGCGCGTGGCGCGATAGCCCCGCTCCCGCTCCCGCACCCGCTCCCGCACCCGCTCCCGCTCCCGCTCCCGCTCCCGCTCCCGCTCCCGCTCCCGCTCCCGCTCCCGCTCCCGCTCCCGCTCCCGCTCCCGTCACCCGCTCCCGCTCCCGCTCCCGCTCCCGCTCCCGCTCCCGCTCCCGTTCCCGCTCCCGTTCCCGCTCCCGCTCCCGCTCCCGCACCCGCTCCCGCTCCCGTCACTCGCGTCATCGGGCTCGTCGTGGCGCGTCAAAAGAAACCCAAAATAGTTGAATAAAAGTCCCCCCCTGAAGACATAAGAGGGCATCGGGGACGAAGCGGAGGGCGGACGGGAACCGGGTGGTCCGGGCCCCCGCGCTCCGTCGATCCCCGGGGAGACCGACGACCATGAATCTACGAAGAGTTCGAGCCATCTTCGGATGCTCGAAGACCAATATCCTCCAGGTGCTCGCGCGGGCGAACGCGATGTACAACGGGATGAACGGGGACAAGACCACGTACGGGAGCTCCCCGCTGGCGCTCCCCGTGTTCGAGACGCTGATCACGGACACCGCGAGCGCGCAGCAGCAGGTGGGCACGCGCGTCATCGGGGCCGCCGCGATCCGCAACGTCAAGCGCGACGCTCTCTGGGGCGGGATGGAGACCGAGCGTCTGTTCATCCAGTCGCTCGCCGACGCCAATCCGGGCCACGCCGTGGCCATCATCCAGAATGCGGGGCTCCTGGTCGCCAAGGTCACGGTGCCCTCGAAGGCGCTGCTCACGCTCACGAACGGCTACGTGTCCGGGACCGTGGACTGCGACGCCAACGTGCGCCTCCTCATGGCTGCTTCGAGCAAGCCGAAGCAGGGCAAGACCGTGAACTGGCAATACACGCTGGACGGGTCGAAGACCTTCATCGGCCTGCCGTCGACCCCCAAGGGCCACACCACCATCCTCGGCCTCACGCCGGCGACGTGGGTCGGTGTCCGCGTGGGCGTGACCACGACCACCGAGGGTGTCGGCCCGTGGAGCGACGTGGTGACCATCCTGGTGAAGTGAAGCGCGGGCGAGCCTCCAGGTAGCCCGCCGGAACGCGAGGGTGGCGCCCGTCCGCGCCGACGTCGACCAGGCTCCCGCCTGGTCGGCCGAAAGCGACGGACGGGCCCACCCCCCGGGCCGGTCACTGCACGGAGAACGAGGATGTAGGCGGCCATCGAGATCCGCGGAAATCCGACGCGTTCTGGTCCACGTCGCGGGGCAGCGGATAGGTTCGGTGCCGTCGGCGTAACAAAAAGGATGAGGGCCCAGGTAGCACCCTGGACCCTCCGGGTCGGAGCGGCGTGACGTGCCCGACGCGGGGACCGTCGCCGAGGCCGACCAGAAAGGCAAGCGACCTCCCGCGCCTCGTCGCCCGGCACGCGCCCGGCACCCGGGTCTCGTGCAAGGTGTCGCGGCGCGGCGCGGAGAGGGTGCTGGAGGCGACGCTGGACCCGTTCAAGGACGAGCCCGGCGCCCCGTCGCCCGCCCCGGCCGCCGGCGCCTCGCGCGGGCTCGGCGTGGAGCTCTCCGACGCCCCGGGCGGAGGCGCGTCGGTCCGGCGGGTGCAGCCCGGGAGCCCCGCCGACGGGCAGATCCAGCCGGGCGACGTCATCGTGGAGGTGGACCGGGAGCGTGTCGCGAGCGCCCGCGACGCCACCTCGCGTTCTTCGAGGTCTGCGATCCCGCGAGCATCTCGAACTTCGCCAAGGGCTGCCACTCCCAGAAGAGCCCGAGCTGCCCGCCCACGCCCAACCCCTACTGCCCGTCCGGGCTCGCAGAGCTCCAGGGCACGGGCTTCGACACGTGGGGCGGCGGCACGGTCAACAACGGCGGCGGGACGACGTGGCTCGTGACCTCGGCGCCCGTGCAGGGGGGCAGCACGTTCACGATCCGCTTCGCCATCTGGGACACGGGCAACGACCCGTACGACTCGACGGTCCTGGTCGACAACTTCCAGTGGGTGGCGACGGGCGGCACCGTCTCGACCTCGACCGTCCCCGTGACGAACGGATCGGGGCCCCGATCCTGGTTTGCGCCCCGGAAGCGCGGCGAGCGGCGGTCGCGCGTGATCCCCGAGACGGTCAAGTGCGCCCGAAGCCGGGAGCTATCGGGTATGTTCCCTCGACGTATGAGTCCGACCGACATGGGCCGCCCCGTCCCCGAGGAGGGCGAGCCGATGAAGCGCCACGAGCTGCCGGTGATCCTCGATGGCTCGTTGTTCCCCCGAGACCCCGGCCGGCACCTGGCCCCGAGCAGAATCGCGAGCGATGCGCGTCGAGCGCTTGCCGCGGCTCCTGTACCTGGAGCCGATCTCCGCGTGCAACCTGGCCTGCCGCATGTGTTACACCAACGTCGTCAACGGGCCCAATCGCCGCGTCGTCCCGGCGGAGGTGCTGATCGACTTCGTCCGCCGGTTCGTCGACGCGACGCCGGGGCAGGTGGAGATCTACTGGTGCGGGACGGGGGAGGTCTTCCTGCACAAGGAGCTTCCCGACGGTCGTGCGCCGCATCCTGGCGGATTACCCCGAGGAGCGCGTCACCCAGAGGATCCAGACCAACGGCACCCTCGACCGGCTGGACGAGATCGGCCCGCTCGAGCGCCTGGATTTCAGCGTCTCCATCGATGGCTCCAGGGAGTTCCACGAATGGCACCGCGGCGAGGGCACGTACGACACGACGCTCGCCTTCTGCCGGCGCGTGTTCGACCTCGGCGGGCAATCGGTCTCCGTCCGCTGCCTCCTGACGCGCCAGAACATCCAGCACCTCGACGCGTTCCACGCAGAGCTCGACGCGCGGGTCGGCCCGCGCGTCGAGCTCCAGCTCCATGCCCCGTACACGAACCCTGCCCTGCGCGCTGTCCGGAGCACCGCCCTCGCCATCCGTCGGGGCGATATCGAGGACGCCGCGGCGATTCCCCAGGAGGAGGCGGAGCGGATCCTCGCGGAGCAGTACGGGGGCCGGTACTCCGTGGACGCGAGCGCCGACAAGGTGGACAACTACCTCAGCCTGACGACGTACGGCGTCTTCACCTGCTGCCACGGCATCCTGCGCATCGGCGACCCGACGGACGGAGTGCCCGTGCTCCGGGAGCGGATGGCCGAGAGGGAAGAGGATTGCCGCCGCTGTGCGATGTTTCCGTGCATGTGACGGTCCAAGGCGACCCCGTCGCCGCCTGCGCGGGCACCTATGCCGTCCGAGCAACCTGTGTGACCATGGCGTGACCCGGCGTGGCCGCATGCGGCAGCGCCGTGCGACGAGGTAGCCTTGCATCGCTCCGCGCCCACCACGCCCACCTTGCTCCTGCTCCTCCTCGGCCTCGCCGGGATGAGCGCCGGCTCCCCGGGCTGCGGCTCCACCGTCCTCCAGGGCACCGGCAGCTCCACCACGGGCGCCGGCGGGGTGGGGGGCTCCGGCGCCGGCACCGGCCCTGCGTCTGCTTCCTCCGGTCACGCTGCCAGCGCCTCGTCGAGCGGCGCGGGCGGGGGGCACGGCGGCGCGGGCAGCGCGCAGGGCGGCGGCGGTACGGCCGGCGGCACGACGTGCAGCGGCGTCGAGAAGCTGTGCGGCGGCAAGTGCGTCGAGGTCGACGACCCGGCGTACGGCTGCACGTCCACCGGCTGCGCGCCCTGCGCGACGCAGTACCCGAACGCGTCGCAGGCGTGCACGGCGGGCGCGTGCGTGCTCGGCGCGTGCGACACCGGCTTCAAGAACTGCGACGGCGACCCCGCGAACGGCTGCGAGACCAACCTCCAGGACGATCCCGCGAACTGCGGCGCATGCGGCGTGACCTGCGTCACCCCGCACGCGACCCCGGCGTGCGACATGGGCACGTGCGCCGTCGCCACCTGCGACTCGGGCTGGACCGACTGCAACGACGACCCGACGGACGGCTGCGAGGCCAACCTCCTGAGCGATCCGATGAACTGCGGCTCGTGCGGCACCGCCTGCCCGTGCTTCCTGCTGCCGTGCGCCATGGGCACCTGCGCCGACATCGACTGCCAGGGCGAGGGGCTCGCGCACTGCCCGGGCGACCCGCTGGACCAGTGCCCCACGGTGCTGGGCACCAACAAGAACTGCAACTTCTGCGGCGACACCTGCGACCTGGCGAACGCGACCTCGAACTGCGATCCGAACGACATGCCGTGTCCGGCGCCCCGCTTCGTGTGCGATCTCGTCGGCTGCAATGCCGGCTTTGCCGACTGCAACCTCGTCGCGGCGAACGGCTGCGAGACGAGCACCAGCACCGACCCGAACAACTGCGGAAGCTGCGGCAACGTCTGCCCCTCGGGGCCGCACTCCACGGCCGTCTGCGACGCCGGTGCGTGCGGCATCACGTGCGACCCGGGCCACTTCGACTGCAACGACGACCCGAACGACGGCTGCGAGGTCGACGGCAACTCCGACACCATGAACTGCGGCGGCTGCGGGCAGACGTGCGCCACGACGTGCTCGGGCGGCGTCTGCGCGCCCTGACCCAGCCAGGAGGTAGCCTTGCGTAGCTCCGCGCCCACCACGCCCGCCTTGCTCTTGCTGATCCTGCCCTTCGCCGGGATGATCGCCGTCTCCCCGGGCTGCGGCTCCACCGTCATCCAGGCCACCGGCAGCTCCGCCGCGGGAGGCGACGGTGTCGGGGGCGCCGGCGCCGGCGCCGGCCTCCCGTCTGCTTCTTCCGGCCCCGCGTCCGCCTCCTCCGGCCCCGCGGCCAGCGCCTCGTCGGGCGGCGCGGGCGGCAGCGCGACGTGCAGCGCCGCCGAGAAGGTGTGCGGCGGCAAGTGCGTCGACGCCGACGACCCGGCGTACGGCTGCACACCCACCGGCTGCGCGCCGTGCGCGACGCAGTACCCGAACGCGTTGCAGGCGTGCGTGGCGGGTGCGTGCGCGCTCGGCACGTGCGCCACCGGCTTCGAGAACTGCGACGGCGACCCCGCGAACGGCTGCGAGGTCGACACCAACGACGACCCGAGCAACTGTGGCGCGTGCGGCGCGCCCTGCGCCGTCGCGCACGCGACCCCGTCGTGCGAGATGGGCACGTGCGCCATCGCCACCTGCGACAGCGGATGGACCGACTGCGACGACGACCCGACGGACGGCTGCGAGGCCAACCTCCAGAACGATCCGATGAACTGCGGGGCCTGCGGCACGGCCTGCCCGGGTCAAGTGCAGTGTGTCATCGGCCTCTGCGGGGGTTATTGCGACGCGAAGTATTTTGCGAGCTGCCCGGGCGACCCGCCGGGCGTGTGCACGCAGCTCGGCACCAACCTGAACTGCAGCTTCTGCGGCGACACGTGCGACCTGGCGAACGCAACCTCGGAGTGCCAGCCGAACGCCACGCCGGACCCCTTTTTCGTGTGCGCGCTCCAGATGTGCAACGCCGGCTTCGCCGACTGCGACATGGTCGCGGCGAACGGCTGCGAGGCCGACACCCAGAACGACTGGAACAACTGCGGCGGCTGCGGGCAGGAGTGCAGCGGCGGCCCCCCGGGGCCGAACGTGGCGCCGCCCTGCCAGGGCGGCGTCTGCATCGGGTTCGAGTGCGTGATGGGTTACGCCGACTGCAACAACGACCCGACGGACGGCTGCGAGGCCGACCTCGCCACCGACCCGAACAACTGCCATTTCTGCGGGAACAAGTGCGCCACGACGTGCTCGGGCGGCGTCTGCGCGCCCTGACCCCCGCTGCCTTGTTAGCGAATGTTAACGAACGGGCCCGCCCCCGCGCGGGTGGGTACGATGAGGCAGGCATGTCGTCGTCCCCCGAGACCGATTCCATCTCCGTCGTCTACATCGAGGACGACCAGCGCCTCGCGAGCCTCACGGCGCGCTACCTGGAGTCGCACGGCGTGCGCGTGAGCCTCGCCGCCGACGGGCGCGAGGGCGTCGCCCGGGTCCTCGGGGAGCGTCCGGACGCCGTGCTGCTCGACCTGATGCTGCCCGGCGCCGACGGGCTCACCGTGTGCCGCGAGCTGCGGTCGCGCGTCGATACGCCAATCCTCATGGTGACGGCGCGCGGGGAGGAGGTTGACCGGGTGATGGGGCTCGAGGGCGGCGCCGACGACTACATCGCCAAGCCCTTCTCCTCGCGCGAGCTGCTCGCGCGGCTGCGGGCGCAGGTGCGGCGCGCGCGCGGGCGGGCCGGGCCTCCGGCGAAGCAGATCCGCGCGGGCGGGCTCGTCGTCGACGCGGCCTCCATGCGGGCGACGCTCGACGGCAGGGACCTCGACCTGACGACGTACGAATTCACGCTGCTGCGCGTCCTCGCGGAGCGCGCCGGGCGCGTGCTCACGCGCGAGCAGATCATCAATCTCGTCCGCGGGAGCGCCGACGAGGTCTTCGACCGCTCGAATCGACGTTCACGTCTCGCACCTCCGCGCCAAGCTCGGCGACGCGCCGAGGAGCCCGCGGCTGCTCAAGACCGTGCGCGGCATCGGCTACCTCCTGGCCGTCGACGGGCGGTGACGTGGCGCACGGGCGGGTCGGGCTCGCGCTGCGGATCTACCTCGCGGGCCTCGCGCAGCTCGGCGCGGTGGTGCTGGCCTTCCTGCTCTTCCTGCAGATCCGCGCCGCCACCGACGCGGCGCGGGAGCGGGACGCGCGCGCGGCGGTGGAGGCCGTCGCGGCGCAGCTCGGCGACGAGGCGGCGGTGCGGCGCGAGCTCAATCGCGTGGAGCAGGAGCAGGACGCGACGATCACCCTCTTCGACGCGCAGGGCCGCGTGCTCGCCACGAACCGCCGCGACGGCAATCCTCCGCCGCTCCCCCCGCCGCCCCCCTTCCATCACGGCCTGCCGGACGGGCACCCGCCGCCCGACTTCGGCCCGCCGCCCGGCCTCGGCCCGCCGCGGGGGCCCCCGCCCGGCCCGTTCGTCCACCCGCCGGAGCACGGCCCCGCGCCTGCGTTCGTGATGCAGGTCCGCCTCCCCGACGGCGGAGAGGGCCGCGCCTTCTACGCCCACCGCGGGCCGCCCCCGCCGCGCCGCGACGGGATCGCAATCGTCGTCCTCGCCCTCGTCGCCGTCGGCGTCGTCTCGCTCTTCCAGGCGCGCTCGCTCGCGCGCCCGCTCTCGCGGCTCTCCGCCGTCGCGCGCGCGTTCGGCGAAGGGCGGCTCGACGCGCGGGCGCGCCTGTCGCGCTCGGACGAGATCGGCGACGTCGCGGCGGCCTTCGACGAGATGGCCGAGCGCGTGACGAGCCTGCTCCAGGCCGAGCGGGAGCTCCTCGCGAACGTCTCGCACGAGCTCAGGACGCCGCTCTCGCGCATCCGGGTCGCCCTCGAGATCGCCGAGGAGGGCGACGCCGGCACCGCGCGCGAGGCGCTCGGGGAGATCACCCAGGACCTCGCCGAGCTGGAGCGGCTCATCGGGGACGTGCTCACGGCCGCGCGCCTCGACCTGGGCGAGGGGCCGTCCGGCACCGGCATCCCGCCCCTCCGCCGCGCCCGCGTCGAGACGGGCGATCTGCTCGAGGCCGCCGCCGCGCGCTTCCGCTCGGCCCACCCGGAGCGCCCGCTCGCCGTCGCGATCGCGCCCGCGCTGCCCGCCGTGGACGGCAATCCCGTGCTGCTCCGCCGGGTCGTCGACAACCTTCTGGAGAACGCGCACAAGTACACGCCGAGCGCCGAGCGCGAGGTGGAGCTCTCCGCGGCGCAGGAGGGCGCGGGCGTCCGCGTCGAGGTCCGCGATCGCGGCGCCGGCATCGCCCCGGAGGACCTGCCCCACGTCTTCCGCCCTTTCTTCCGCGCCGACCGGAGCCGCACCCGCGCCACGGGCGGCCTCGGCCTCGGGCTCGCGCTGGCGCGTCGGATCGTCGAGGCGCACGGCGGCACCATCGCGATCGAGAGCCGCCTCGGCGAGGGCACGCGCGTCGTGGTGACCCTGCCCGGGGCGGCGCTCAACAATCGCTAACACGCGGCACGTACTCCGTTCACTTGGCGCGCGCACGCTGGGGAACAGGTCGAACGCCTCGCGAGAGGCGAAAGGAGCAGACCATGAAGCGTGCCCATCATCTCCGTACCCTGGGGGGCCTGGCCCTCGCCGCCGGCCTCGGCGTCCTCGCCATCGCGAGCGCTGCGGGCGCCCACCCGCCCTCGCCGCCGCCGGAGGCGTTCACCGCGTGCGACGGCAAGGCGTCGGGCGACGCGTGCTCGGTGCAGATCCACGACCACACAATCGCGGGCACGTGCGACACGCCGCCCGGCGAGAGCCGCCTCGCGTGCCGCCCGAACGGCCCGCCGCCCCCGCCGCCGGAGGCGTTCGCCGCGTGCGACGGCAAGGCGTCGGGCGACGCGTGCTCGGTGCAGATCCACGAGCACACGATCGCGGGCACGTGCGACGCGCCGCCCGGCGAGAGCCGCCTCGCGTGCCGCCCGAACGGCCCGCCCCCTCCGCCTCCGCCGGAGAAGTGACGACCGATGCGTGACCATGACGAGATCTCACGGCGTGGGCTGCTCGGCGTGCTCGCCGGGTCGGGCGCGGCGCTGCTGGTCGGCTGCGGCAGCGGAGCGCTGGCGGGCGCGGGCGGGTCGGGTGGCACGGGGGCCGGAGCGGCAGGCGGCGCCGCCGGCGCAGGCGGCAGCGGCGGGACCGGCGGCGCTGGGACCGGCGGCGGCGAGAGCTGCGCGGTGACGCCCGAGGGCGAGGTCGGCCCCTATTTCACCGACGACAGCGAGGCCGGATACGACCGGAGCAACATCGTCGCGAACGTCGACGGCACCGAGGTGCAGGAGGGCATCCCACTGACGCTGAGGATCACCGTCATCGACGCCAAGAAGGGGTGCGCGCCCTACGTGGGCGCGCAGGTCGACATCTGGCACTGCAACGCGTCCGGGGTGTACTCGAACGAGTCCGTCGAGAGCACGCTCGGCAAGAGCTGGTTCCGCGGCTACCAGATCACCAACGCCAAGGGGCAGGTCACCTTCACCACGATCATCCCGGGCTGGTACTCCGGCCGGACGACCCACATCCACCTGCGCCTGCGCTCGTCGTACGACGAGGCCTCGGGGCTGAGCGACGGCACGAACACGACGCAGGTCTTCTTCGACCAGACGCTGATCGACCGCCTCGCGACCTCGGTCGCGCCGTACGACGCCGAAGGGAAGAACCCCACCACCAACGCGAGCGACCGCGTCTACGCGCAGCAGACGTCGGGAAAGATGCAGGTGACCCTCGTCGGCGACGACACGAACGGCTACACCGCGTCGGTGACGATCCGCCTCCCGATCACGACCGAGTACGACGGCGGCGTGGACGGGATGGGCGGTGCGCCGCCCGACGGGGGCATCGGTGGGCCGCCGCCCGACGGGGGCCCGCCGCCCGACGGGGGCATGTTCGGGCCGCCGGACGGTGGTCCGTAGCCGGGCCTCGCGTCGTCATCCTCCCGGGGCCCGGAGGGGCAGGCGCACGGAGAACGTGGTCCCGTCCTCCGCGGTGCTGGCGACGTCGACGCTCCCGCCGTGCGCCTCGACGAGCTGCTTCACGATGAAGAGGCCGAGCCCGAGGCTGTCCTCCCGCGACCCACCCGGCGAATCCTGCCCTCGCCAGAAGGGGTCGAACAGGTGGAGCAGGGCGTCGGGAGGGATTGGGAGGCCCTGGTTGTGGACCGAGAGGAACGCGCCGCCGCCCTCCGCGCGCAGGGTGACGCGGACGGGGGCTTCGGGGGCGCCGTGCAAGAGGGCGTTCCCCACCAGGTTGGAGACGACCTGCGCGATGCGGTCGGGATCGTAGTCTCCCCGCACGGCGCCCTCGGCGTCGAGCGTGATGGTCCGCCCGGGGTGCACGATGGAAAGCTCGTCGACGACCTGGCGGCAAACGTCGTCGAGCGCGGCCGGCTTCCTCTCGATCGGGATGCCGCTGCCGAGGCGCGCGCGGGTCAAGTCCAGCAGATCGTGGACCATCCGGGTCATGCGCTCCGCGCTCGCGGCGGCGCGGTGCAGGATCTTGCCCTGATCGGGCGTCGTGTCCTTGCGCACGAGCAGCGCGCCCACGGCGAAGCGGACGGCGTGGAGGGGGCTCCGCAGGTCGTGCGAGAGGACGCCCACGAAGCGCTCGCGGAAGGCCGCCTCTTGCTCCAGCTCGGCGAGCCTCGCCCGCTCTATCTCCGAGGCGCCGGTGATCATGTACTGGTCGATCGTCGCGTGGACGAGCGTCGCGGCGTCACCCTCGAGCCGGACGCCTGCGGCGCTGCAGAGGTCGACCAGCGCCGCCCGGAAGTGGGAGAACTCGCGCAGCGCCTCGGCGAGCGAGAACTTCTTCGCGTACCGCAGCCGGGCGTGCTCCTTGGCCGCTTCGCTGGCGCCGATGTCGCGCCCGGACGCCTCGCTCGCCTGCGCCGCCTCGAGCACGCGGGCGAGCTCGTCGATGATCTCCGGGATGTGATCGTGGAGCTCCGGCTCGCTGAGCTGGCTGGTGCCGCCAATCCGCGGGTCGGAGAGGACGCGCTCGGTCCAGCTCCGGATCAGCTCCTCCCGGCGGTCGCGGAGGAGTGTCGCCAGGCAACGGCTCGGGGCGTCGGGGTGCTGCATCGCCTTCGCTCGGTCGATAACGCATCCTTCGCGGACGTCAACGGCGCCGGCAAGGGACGCCGGAGGAGACCCGCCTTCGCGATGGCCATGAGTCGGGCGGGCGGCTCACCCCGGGGCCGTGCAAGCGCGACCGCGGGCAGTCGGGTACGGGCTACGGCTCGGCGCAGTGGGCATCCTGCTGGCCGGGTGCGGATCGCCCGAGGTGCAGGGCGACGGGCCCACGCCCGCCGCCGATCCCGCCGCGGCAGTCGCCCGCAAGGTGCCTGCGCCCGGCTACAGCTCGCGGGCCATCGCGAGCGCGCCGCGCAGGCCGACGAGCGAATCCTTCACCACCGCGACCGGGACCGTCTCCAAGAGGGGGCGGAAGCGGCCCTTGCCGAGGAAGCCCTCCATGAACAGCTCGCGGCGCGGCGGGACGATGGTGCGGCCGATGTTCCCGAGCACGTAGACGCCGCCGAGGCTGAGCTCGCGCAGGGCCACGTTGCCCGCCTCGGCGCCGTAGATGCGCGCGAAGAGGTCGACCGCCTGGGCCGCGGGCTCGTACTCGCGGGCGAGGCCAATCTCGGCGATGGCGGCGTTGCGGTCGCCGTTGGCGAGGCGCGCGGCGATGGCCTCCGGCACGCGGCCGGCGCGGGCGACGAAGAAGTCGTACAGGGCGCCGAGGCCGTTGCCCGAGAGGATGCGCTCGTAGCTCACGTGCTCGGGGAACCGGCCGATGAGGAAGCGGTAGAGATCGATCTCCAGGTCCGACCGCGGGGCGAAGTCCACGTGCCCGCCCTCCGTGCCCTGCGCGTGGTACCGGCCCTCGATCCAGAGCAGGCGCGCCTCGCCCAGGCCCGTGCCGGCGGCGAGGACGCCGATGTGCTCGCCCTTCTTCGCGGGCGGCCTCGCCGTGAGCAGCTCCACCTCCTCCGGGCCGAGCTCGAGGCAGCCGCGCGCGCCGACGACGAGATCGTTGGCGAGCCCCACGCGGCGGATGCGCAGGCGCTTCGCGACGGCGCGCGCGTCGAGCTTCCACGGCAGGTTGGTGACCGTCGCGGTGTGCCCGTGCACGGGGCCCGCGATGCCGATGACGGCCGCGGAGGGGCGGGGCAGGTCCCGCTGGGCGAAGAAGCGCTCGGCGGCGTCCTCGAAGCTCTCGGCCTCGCGGCTCGGGAGCACGGCCTCGGCGAGCGGCGACCGGCTCCTGCCCGCGTACACGGCGAGCCGCGTCCTCGTCCCGCCGACGTCGCCGACCAGGTAGACGGGCGCCTTGGGCTTCGCCGCCTTTTTCGTGGTCGCCTTCCGCGCCTGCTTCTTCGCCGCCATGCCGTGCCTCCTCCGCGTCGCACGATACGCCGTGGCGTGGCGGAGGATCTACTGCCGCCGCGCGCGGTGCTCGATGAGCTTGGCCACGAGCCCCGTCCACCCGGTCTGGTGGCTCGCCCCGAGGCCCTCTCCGGTGTCGCCGTGGAAGTACTCGTGGAACAGGATGTGGTCGCGGAAGCACGGGTCGTTCTGGAAGCGCTCGCGGTGGCCGTGGAAGGGGCGCTTGCCGCGCTCGTCGCGCAGGAAGATGCGGACCAGGCGATCGGAGAGGTCGTCCGCGATCTGGGCGAGCGTGAGGAAGCGGCCGGAGCCGGTGGGGCACTCCACCTTGAAGTCGTCGCCGTAGTAGTGGTGGAACTTCTGGAGCGACTCGATGATGAGGTAGTTGATCGGGAACCAGATCGGCCCGCGCCAGTTCGAGTTGCCGCCGAAGAGCCCCGTCCTCGACTCGGCCGGCTCGTAGCGCACGGAGAAGGTGGAGGGGCCGACGCGCAGCACGTACGGGTGCTGCTCGTGGTACCGGCTCGACGGACCGCACGCCGTGCTCGGAGAGGAACTCGTCCTCGTCGAGCAGCCGGCTGAGCAGCCGCTTCATGCGGTGCCCCCGCACCAGCGCGAGCAGGCGCCGCTCGCCGAGCCCCGGCGCCTCCCAGCGGGAGACGAGGCGGGCGAGGTCCGGCCGGTAGCTCAGGTACCACTCGAGGCGGGCGCGGAAGCCGGGGAGCCTTGCGAGCAGGTCGGGCTCCACCGTCTCGACGGCGAGGAGCGGGACGAGGCCGACGAGCGAGCGCACCTTGAGGCGGAGGTTCTCGCCGCCCGGGAGGTTCAGCACGTCGTAGAAGAACTCGTCGTGCTCGTCCCAGAGGGGGATGCCCTCGCCGCCGAGGTTGTTCATCGCGTCGGCGATCGCGAGGAAGTGCTCGAAGAACTTGCTGGCGATGTCCTCGTAGACCGGGTTCTGCCGCGCGAGCTCCATCGCGATGGTCATCATGTTCAGCGAGAACATCGCCATCCAGCTCGTCCCGTCGCTCTGGTAGAGGTGGCCGCCCGTGGGGAGGGCGGCGCTCCGGTCGAAGACGCCGATGTTGTCGAGCCCGAGGAAGCCGCCCTGGAAGACGTTGTTCCCCTGCGCGTCCTTCCGGTTCACCCACCAGGTGAAGTTGAGCATCAGCTTGTGGAACGTCCGCTCGAGGAAGGCGCGGTCCGCGTGCCCGTGCGTGCGCTTCTCGATCTTGTAGACGCGGTACGCGGCCCAGGCGTGAACCGGCGGGTTCACGTCGCCGAACGCCCACTCGTAGGCGGGGATCTGCCCGTTCGGGTGCTGGTACCACTCGCGCACCAGCAGATCGATCTGGCTCTTGGCGAAGGCCGGGTCGACGAGCGCGAGCGGGACGCAGTGGAAGGCGAGGTCCCACGCGGCGTACCAGGGGTACTCCCACTTGTCGGGCATCGACATCACCCGCTCGTTGTAGAGGTGGCGCCACTCGTGGTTCCTCCCGCGCTTGCGCGCCGCGGGGGGCGCGGGCTGGCCCGGGTCGCCGTCGAGCCAGTGGTCGACGATGTAGTGGTAGAACTGCTTCGACCACAGCATCCCGGCGAGCGCCTGCCGCTGCACCCGCCGCTCGTCCTCGGTCATCTTCTCGGGCTGGAGGGCCGCGTAGTACGCGTCCGCCTCGTCGCGGCGGCGCTGCATCGTCGCGTCGAAGTCGGCGAAGGGATCGAAGTCGCCGTCGCGGTCCACCGCCGCCATGGCGCCCGGCCCTACGAGTCGGAGCCGCCACGTCGTCGACCCGCCCGGCGGCACCTCCCGCCGCGCGTGCGCGGCGGCCTTGGTGCCCGTCTGCGCGGGGCTCACCGCCGCCCGGTCGCCCGCGACGACGTACGCGTGGAACGCGTCCTTCACGCAGGGCGCGGCGCTGGGCGTGCCCCAGATCCGCGCCGTGTTGGTCTCGTTCTCCGTGAAGAGCAGATCCGCGTCGCCGTCGACGTAGAGCACGTAGTCGCCGAGCGTGTGGTGGCACGCCTCGATGGCGTGGCCCGTGTGCGCGTCGACGCGCTCCTCGCCGGGCCGCGCGCGCAGGGAGGGGCGGCGCGTGTCGCGCCCCCACGACCAGGTGTTCCGGAACCAGAGCGTGGGCAGGAGGTGGAGCGGGGCGGGGAGGGGGCCGCGGTTGTGTACGGTGATCAGGACGAGCACGTCGTCGGGCGCGGCCTTCGCGTACTCGACGAAGACGTCGAAGTAGCGGTCCTCGTCGAGGACGCCCGTGTCGACGAGCTCGAGCTCGGGCTCGTCGCGCCCGCGGCGCCCGCTCTCCTCCAGCAGCGCGGCGTAGGGGAAGGCGGCCTGCGGGTACTTGTAGAGCGCCCGCATGTACGAGTGCGTCGGCGTGGAGTCGAGGTAGTAGTAGAGCTCCTTGACGTCCTCGCCGTGGTTGCCCTCCTGGCCCGTGAGGCCGAAGAGGCGCTCCTTCAGGATCGGGTCCTGCTCGTTCCAGAGCGCGAGGGCGAAGCAGAGCGCCTGCTTGTCGTCCGAGATGCCGAGGAGGCCGTCCTCCCCCCAGCGGTAGGCGCGGGACCGCGCGTGGTCGTGCGGGAAGTAGCGCCAGGCGTCGCCGTCTTCGCTGTAGTCCTCGCGCACGGTCGCCCACTGCCGCTCGCTCAGGTACGGCCCCCACTGCGACCACCGCGCCTCGCCCCGCCCCTCGGCCTGGAGGCGCGCCGTCTCCTCGTTGTCCGGCACCTTGCAGGTTTCTCGCACCACGCGGCGCAGCATACTGGCTCCCCCTGACCGCGTCCTTCTCCCGCAGACCTCACCCCCCCGACCCCCCTCTCCCTCGAGAGACGTTGCACCTACCCGAACGCAGACGGCGAGGGAGAGGGGGGAGAACGTCTACGTCTCCCCCTCTCCCTCGCCGTATTGGTTCGGGTATGAGCGGCGATTTTCGAGGGAGAGGGGGGCCGGGGGGGTGAGGTCTGGACGAGGAACGGCGCGGGAGGAAGCTACGGCCGCCCGATGCCCTCGTACGCGAACCCGATGGCGCGGACCTCGTCCGGCACCCAGGAGTTGCGCCCGTCGAAGAGCGCCGGCTCCTTCATCAGCTTGCTCAGCTTGTGGAAGTCCGGGTTCCTGTACTCGTGCCACTCCGTGACCAGGACGAGCGCGTCCGCGCCCTCGGCCGCGCCGTACATGGTCTCGGCGAAGTGGACGCGATCGCCGTAGATCGCCTTCACGTTGCCCATGGCCTGCGGGTCGTGCGCCTGCACGGCCGCGCCCGCCGCGAGCAGGTCGTCGACGAGCGTGAGGGCAGGGGACTCGCGGATGTCGTCGGTCGCGGGCTTGAACGCGAGGCCCCAGACGGCGATCGTCCGGCCGGCGAGGGAGCCGCCGAAGCGCTTCTTCACCTTGTCGCCGAGCACGTGCTTCTGCCTCGCGTTCACCTCCTCCGTCGCGCGGACGAGGGCGAGCTCGTGCCCCGCCTTCTGGGCGGTGAACATGAGCGCGCTGATGTCCTTGGGGAAGCAGGAGCCGCCGAAGCCGGGGCCGGGGAAGAGGAACTTGGGCCCGATGCGCGGATCCGACCCGACGCCCTTGCGGACGAGCTCGATGTCGGCGCCGAGGCGCTCCGCGAGGATGGCCAGGTCGTTCATGAACGAGATGCGCGTCGCGAGCAGCGCGTTGGCCGCGTACTTGGTCAGCTCGGCAGAGCGGGCGTCCATCACGTGGATGCGGTCGCTCGTGCGGACGAAGGCCGAGTAGAGGTGGCGCAGCACCTCGAGCGCGCGGGGGCTGTTCGAGCCGATGACCACGCGATCGGGCTTCATGAAATCGTTGATGGCGTTGCCTTCCTTCAGGAACTCCGGGTTGGAGGCGACGCCGAAGGGCTGCTTGGTGAGGCCGCGTGACGATCTCCTCGACCCGGTCCGCGGTGCCGACGGGGACGGTGCTCTTGGTCGCGATGACCTTGAAACCGTTCATGTTCTCGCCCACCGTCCGGGCGACGGAGAAGACGGCGGAGAGGTCTGCCGAGCCGTCGGCGGCGGGGGGGGTGCCGACGGCGATGAAGACCACATCGGCGCCCCGGATCGCCTCGGCGACGTCGGTGGAGAAGCGGAGGCGCCCGGCCTTGGCGTTGGCCGCGATGAGCGTGTCGAGCCCCGGCTCGTAGATGGGCACCTCGCCGCGCTCGAGGCGGGCAATCTTGCCCTCGTCCACGTCGACGCACGCCACGTCGTTCCCGAAGTCCGCGAACCCCGCGCCGGCCACGAGGCCGACGTATCCCGTACCCACCACGGCAAGCTGCATGCCGCCCCTATAGCACGCAGGGCGCACCCTGCGCCCGGCAAGGTCGCCGTCCACCCTGACCGAATTGGCAGGGTTGGGGCAGCGGGTCGCAGCGGGCGCCGGCGCCGGCCGGCCCGGCTACTTCGCGATGGAGTAGGTGTCGAAGATCGGGTCGCTCGCGTCGGCGTGCAGCTCGTGGGCCTCGATCTTGAAGTTGTGAGCGTCCACCGTCAGGACCGAGTAGAACCCGATGGCCGAGCCGGTCGTGAAGTCGTGGCTCTTCGCCGTCCAGTTGCTCGTCCCGGCCGAGTACGGGTCCGCGCCGGAGCCGGCGCACACGACGAACGTGGTCCCCATCGCGTCGGTCGTCTGCGTGGGGTTCGCCACGTCCGCGCCGATGTCGAGGGGGTAGCTCCGCTCGTAGTCGTGGTCGTGCCCCGCGAAGGCCATGTCCACGTGGAACTGCTGCCAGATGGGGGCCATGAACTGGCGCACCCGGAGCACGTCGGCGTCCATCCCGTGCGTGGACGAGGAGTACTCCGGCTCGTGGTGGACGGTGATGATCCACGGCACCTTGGCGCGCTGCGCGGGCGCGGTGGCGGCCATGAGGTCGGCCGTCAGCCAGCTCTGGAGGACGCCCTGGTAGTTCGTGTCGCCGCTCGGCGTCGCGACCCAGAAGTCGTCCATCATGATGATGTGCACCGGGCCCACGTCCATCGAGTACATCAGCTCGCCGTACGGCGCGTACTGCTTGTTCGTGTTGTCCTGCGGCAGGACCACGTTGCCGTAGAAGAGCGCGGTGTGGTTGTCGTGGTTGCCGTGCGCCGCGATCGTGAGGAGCGTGCCCAGCGTCAGGTAGCTGCCGTTCGTGTCCTTCCAGGCGTTGTTGAGCCACTCCTCCCACTCGCCCTGGTCGGGCGCGAGGTTGATCATGTCGCCGGAGAAGATCTGCAGCGTGGGCGCGATCGTGTGGACGCGCTCCTGGAGGATCTGCCACGCGTTGTTCATCTCGCCGCGCGAGTCGCCGGCGACCACGATCTTGATCGCCGTGGACCCCGCCGCGGGCGCGGTGGTGAAGGTGTAGACGTCGCTCCACACCTCCTTGCCCGCGGGGCCGCCGCCGACGCGGTAGCCGTAGGTCGTCGCGGGCGTGAGGCCGCAGGCGTAGACCTCGTGCATGTGCTCGGGCCCGTTGGGGTTGAGCCCGCCGGGGGGCGTGTCCCAGGTGACGCCCTGCGTCCGGTTGGCGGACGGCCACTTGGTCGCGTCCGTCCCCGGGCCCCACTCGACCTCGCTGGCGTCCGTCCCGGCGTCGGTCTGCCAGGCCATGGCGATGCTGGTCGACGGGTCGGCGCGGCCCGTCGCGCCGGCGATGTTGCCGCCGAGGCCGAGGCGCACGCGGCGGATGTTGGGCGTCGCCCCGACGGTCGAGGTCTGCGGGCCGAAGCTCGTGTACTCGGGGCGCGCCGCGATGGAGAAAGCGCAGCCCTGGGGGCTGAAGTCGCCTCCTCCGGACGAGCTGCCCCCCGTCCCCATCGACGTCCCGGTGGAGTTGGAGGAGGTGCTGGTCGGCCCGCTGGTGCTGGTGGCCGAGGAAGCGCCCGCGCCGCTCGCGCCCGCGCCGCTCGCGCCGGCCGTGCCCGTGCCGCCGCTGGCGCTCGTGTTCTGGCACGCGATCGCCGCCGTGCCCGCCACGGCGAGGATCGCCCCGCCGATGCCCATCCGAAGCCCGATACGCCCAAGAATCTGGTTCATCTTCACGTCTCCCCGTCAAAAGCCCGCGGTGATCTGCGCCACGAAGAGGTTGTTCGCGATGTAGCCCGTGCAGCCATTGGTCGTCGAGCCCAGCACCTGGCCCTGGAGGCACTGTTTGGTCTCGTTGCGGATCTCGTAGCTCGCCTGGGCCTTCAGCGTGTGCTTGTGGTTCAGGAAGTAATTGGCGCCGATGACGTAGCCGATGTATCCCCACGTCGGGTTCGTCTGGTTGAGATCGCGCGCGCCCGAGTCCCCCGTCGGGTTCTTCACGTCCATCGCCGGGTCGAAGTACTCGACGCGGAAGACGGGGAGCTCGAGGTGCTCGCGCACCCAGGGGATGGGGAGGAAGGTGCCGAGCTGGAGGTTCGCCCCAGATCTGCCGCACCGGAGCGGTCGACGCCATCGCGCCGGCCGGCGTATCCACGTGGTAATAGAATTCGCCGTAGAGCGAGGCGCCGTACCACCACGCCGAGAGGTCGGCGCCGACGTACTTGCGGTCGAAGTCCTTCGACGGGAAGCGGTCGCGCATCGCGTCCGCGCCGATCATGAGCAGGAAGTGGTGCTGCTCGTAGAGCGGCCGGAGGTCGCCCTCGAAGACGGGCACGCGCCCGAGCGGCTGGACCTCGACGCGCGCCGCCGCGAGGAACTCGCCGGAGACGTTGATCGTCTGGCCGCGGCCCGGGTCGTTGGCGTTGAAGACGCCCGCCATCATGCGGAGCTTGCCGTTCCAGAGGTCGGTCCCCACCATCGCGCCGAGGTTGCGGTCGACGATGAAGTTGGGCGCGACGAAGTAGGCCGTGTCGGCGAACTGGTAGCTGGAGCTCGGCCGGAGGTTCTGCTCGCAGAAGGGGACGCGGAACTGGCCGAAGGTCAGCTCCAGCTTGGCTTCCTTGGTGTGGATCGGCGCGAGGACGGCGTAGGCGTCGAGCGTGGTGACGGTCTGCCCGGCGAAGTCGACCTCGAGCTGGACCCGGCCCCAGGGGCCGAACGTGCCCACGGTGCCGAACCGCGCGCGCTGCACGGTGAACGCGGGCTGCGGGTCGAACATGACCTGGGGACGGTCGTCGTGCTGCTGCTGGGTGAACCGGGGCTGGATCCAGCCGTAGAGCTGGACGGTGAGGTCGCCGTACTGGGGCGCCTGGAAGACGGTGACCTGGGCAGCGGCGGGCGCCGCGCAGGTGAGGAGGAGCGCGGCGGCGAGGGCAGCGGGGGATCGTCGCATCGGGTCGGAGGGTCCGAGGCGACGAAGTTAATGGGGGACGTTCGGAGGGCTGGCGGCAGCTCCGTTGAGACTTGGTGACGTTCGTTACGTTCTCGTGACGAACGCGGCGTGCTGCCTCTACTCGGGCGTTCCAGCCTCGATCCAGGCGACGATCCGGTCCCGCTCCGCGGTCGAGGGCTTCGGGTTGGTCCCCGCCGCGTCCGAGATGGGGAACTGCGTGGGCGCGGGGACGTTTGCACAGCCGGACTGGTGGGTGGCCGCGACGCCGCAGCGGATGGTGGGCGCGTTCTTCTTCACGATCGCATACTGCGTGAAGTCGTACATCGGGTTGACCGTCGGGCTGTGGCACTCGACGCAGTACTTCTTGAAGAAGCCTTCGGCGTAGCTCCCCCACGTGTCGCCGGCGGCGCTGCCGCCCGCCCCCGTGGCGCCCCCGCTCCCCGCGGCGCCGGTGCTCGTGGTCGCCGACGTGCTCGTCGCTCCCGCGCCGTGCCCGGTCGACGCGCTCGTCTCGCCTCCCGTGCCCCCCCCGCTCACCGCGGACGAGCACGCCAGGAGCCCCAGCGCCGCCGCGCAGGCGACGGCCATGCCCAGACCTCTTTCAAAGCAGTATTTCATCCCACGGGCGTAGCAGAGCAGCCCACGGGGGAGAAGGCGGGCGCGGCCGAAGGTGCTGAGGCAACGCGGTGCGAGCGTGGTAGCGTCCCCGCCGGAGCGCCCCATGGAAGCCGCCGAGACCGCCGAGACCAATCCGCTCGTCGCCGAGATCCTCGCCGATCCGGATGTTTCGCGCGCGCGGGCGGAGGTGGGCCGGCTCACCGAGGCGAGCCCGGCCGAGGGCGCCGTCCTCCTCGAGCGCCTCGCGGCCGCCGCCGTGCCGGCGCCGCGGGCGAGCGCCTTCTGGATCGAAGCGGCCGCGCTCTGGGCGGGCGCGGCCGGCGACGCCAAGCGCGCCGCCCGCGCGCTGCGCGCGGCGATCGAGGCCTGCCCCGACGACGATCGCGCGCTCGATCGCCTCGTGACGCTCTACCGCGACAACGGCAAGCACCGCGCCCTCGCCCGCATCCTGGAGCGGCGCGCCGAGGCGCTCCTCGGCCGCGCGGAGGCGGAGGGCGCCGGGCCCGACGCCGCGAAGGCCGCGGCCGGCGCCTTCGCGCTGCTCGGCGATCTCCTGCGCGACCCTCCCGTCGACAGCCCCGCCGACGCCATCGCCGCCTACCACCGCGCGATCGCCACCGGCGCCGCCTCGCCCGCGACCCTGCGCGCGGCGCGCGTGCTCTACCTCCGCGCCGGCCAGGTCGCCGACGCCCTCCCGCTCTTCGCCCTGGAGCGCGATCGCGAGCTGCCGCGCGTGGAGCTCGTGGCGCTGTGCCGGGAGGAGGCCGCCGCCCGCAAGCTCGCCGGCGACGCCGCCGGCCAGCTCGACGTGCTCCGGCTCGCCCACCGCGCCGACCCGGGCGCGGAGGGGCTCGGGGCCGAGATCGCGGGGGCCATGATCGAGCGCCTGGAGGCGGGCCTTGCGCCCTCGCCCGAGGATCGGGCCGCAGCTCACCCGCATCCTGAAGGATCTCGAGGAGGCCGCGCTGGGCGAGACGAACGCGCCCGCGCTGCGCACCGCGTTCACGCTCGCGGCGCGGGCGCTCTCCGGCGCGGCGCGCGCGGCCGAGCTGGTGCGGCAGGCCGAGGTCCTGGTCGGTCTCGGCGCCGAGCCCTCGGCCGCCGCCCGCCACGCCGAGCCCGGCCTCGCGGCCCTCCCGCCCGCCGACGCCGCGCCGAGCCTCGCGCGGCTCGCCGCCCTGCTCGGCGGCGACGAGGCCGTCGACCTGCTCGAGCGCTTCGTCGCCCGCGCCGCCCCCGAGGCCCGCCCGCACGCGATCGAGATCGCCTTCCGCGAGTCGTCGAAGGGCGGCTCCCTCGCGCGGCTCGACCGGCTCCTCGGCGCCTTTGTCGCGGGCGTCGCGGGAGGCACCGACGCGGCCTCCCTCGATGCGCTGGAGAAGGCGACGAGCGAAGCCGACCACAGGCGCGGCGGCACCTCCCTCCGCGGCTTCCTCGCCGCGGCGATGGCCCGCGCCGAGCCCGGGGCCGGCGACGGCGGCCGCGCGAAGGCCGCCCTCCTCCGCCGTGCCGCCCGCATCGCGCGCCGCGACCTCGGCGACGCCGACCAGGCCTTCGAGTGGCTCGCCGACGCGCTCTTCGCCCGCCTCGAAGCCGCGCTCGCCCCGCTCGAGGCCCACCTCGACGCGCTCCGTCCTCCGCCGGCCCGCGCCCCGTCGAGCCCCTCCATCCATGCGGAGCCTCCCGCCGCGCCGCCGGTCCCGCGCGTCGTCGTCTTCGGCCCGCCGCCGCCCACGCTCCCCCCGCCGCCCCAGCTCCCGGCCGTCTTCGACTTCGGCGCCGTCCCGTCGGACCTCGTTCCCCAGCCCATCCCCTCTCCGCCCGTTCCCGCTCCCGCTCCCGTGCCCGAAACCCCGAAGGTCGGGAGCGGGAACGGGCACGGAGTCGAGGCGCCGGGGACAATCGTCGCACCCGCCGACCTGGCTTCGGCCCCGCCTCCTCCGGCGCCCACGCGCCCTCCCTCGCAGCCGGCTCCCGCCGCGCGCCCGCCCTCGCAGCCGGCGCCTCCCGTCCCTCGCCCCGCCCCGCGTCCCCGCAGCGTCCCGGCGCCGCCCGCGCCGCGGATGGAAGCTCGCCGACCCTTTCCCTTCACCCTCCAAGGCGCACGCGAGCGTCCCCGCGCCCCCGCCCGCCTCGCCGGTGCCTCCGGCGCCACCACCTCCTCCGGCGCCGCGCGCCGCCGAGGCCTCCACCCCGCCTCCCGGCGAGATGCCCGCCAAGCTGCGCGCCACCGGCGAGGAGCTGATCAGCGACCTGTTCGAGTCCGTGCACGCCCTCGACTTCTGCAAAGACTCCGTCGAGGCCGCCGCCTTCACGCTCAAGCTGGCGATGGAGAAGCTCGCGAGCGACACCGGCGCCGTGCACCTCTACGACATCGACCGCCGCGAGTTCGTCGTCGTCCAGGCCGAGGGTCCCGGCGCGGAGGCGCTCCGCGGCCTGCGCACGCCCGACACAGACGCCCTCGCCGCCGAGGCCATGCGCAGGCGCGGCGCCTTCATCGTCGCGGCCTCCTCGGGCGATCCGCTCGCCGCGGGGCGGCGGTGGGAGGCGCTCGCCGCCGCGGCCGGGCGGCCCGTGGGGTCCATCGCGTGCGCGCGCGCGGCGCAGGCCGGGCGCTTCCTGGGGCTCGTGGAGCTGGCGAACCTCGCCGGCTCGGGCGCGTTCGAGGCGGGCGACGAGCACGCCCTGACGTACATCTCGGAGCGCTTCGCCGAGATCGTGGCGGCGCGTGGTGTGCTCTTCGGCGACGATGAGGGCCGCTCGAACGTGTAGAACCCCGGGCGTGAGCCCGGTGACCGGAGCCGCGAGCGTGAGCACGCGGAACCCCACGCCGTGGGCCCCGCGCTGACGCGCGGGGTTCTATCTTATTATCCCCGCGTGCCGCTCCTCGTGTTCGCGTACGGTTCGCTCATCTTCCGCCCCAGCCCGTTCTTCGGCGAGCGCCGCGCCGCTGCCGTCCGCGGCTTCCGCCGCGCCTTCCGGCAGGGCTCCCCCGACCACCGCGGCACGCCCGGCTTCCCCGGCCGCGTCGTCACGCTGCTCCGTGAGGAGGGGGCGCTCTGCGGGGGTGCGCTCTACGAGGTGGACGACGCGCACGTGGGCGAGGCGCTGGTCGAGCTGGACAATCGCGAGAGCGGTGGGTACGACCGCTTCGAGGTGATGGTCGAGGTGCGTGGGGCGCACGGGCCCGTGCACGTCGTGCAGGCCCTCACCTGGATCGCGGGGCCCGACAACCCGAACCACCTTCCGCCCGCCCCGCTCCAGGATGTCGCGGAGGTCGTGCGGCGGGCGCGCGGGAAGAGCGGCGCCAACGTCGACTACGTCGTGCGGCTCGCCGCCGCGCTGCGATGCCTCGGCTGGAGCGACCCGGAGGTCTTCGCGCTCGAGGCCGCAGTCGCCGATTGAAACACGGTGCCGTCACGGGTGTGCTCTACTCCGTTCATGAGCGCGAGCGAGGCTTTCGAGCCCGTCTGCGAGACGTGCGCTGCGCCCGGCGTCTCACTGGTGATCGAGGGGCGCCCCAAGCGCCTCGGAGGCATCGAGATCGCGCGTGTGCTGCCCGTGCGCGAGCGCCGCGCCGTCGGCCCGTTCGTCTTCCTCGATCACATGGGCCCGACGACGTTCGCGCCCGGCGCCGGCTTCGACGTGCCGCCCCATCCCCACGTCGGCCTCAGCACCGTCACGTACCTCCTCGAAGGCGAGGCCGTGCACCGCGACAGCCTCGGCAACGTGCAGGCGATCCGCCCGGGGGAGCTGAACCTGATGACGGCCGGGCGCGGCGTCGTCCACTCCGAGCGATCCAGCGACGCGTGGCGCGCGCGCGGCGGGGCGATGCACGGCCTCCAGATCTGGCTGGCCCTGCCCACGCCGAACGAGGACGACGCCCCCTCCTTTTCGCACCACGCCCGCGACGCCTTCTGGAGCATCGCGCAGGGCGGCACGCGCGCGCACGTCCTCCTGGGCGCGGTGTTCGGCGCGGTCTCTCCCGTCGCGCACCCGTCGCGCCCGGTGCTCATCGACGTCCAGCTCGACGCCGGGGCGGCGTTCGTGGTCCCGGCCGAGATCGGCGAGCGCGCCGTCTACGTGGTCGAGGGCGAGGTGGGCGCCTCCGCTTCAGCGTGGGGGCGCCACCGGCTGCTCGTGGGCGAGCCCGCGGCCCACTTCGAGATCGTCGCGCGGCGGGCGAGCCGCGTGATGGTCCTCGGCGGGCCGCCGCTCGACGGCAAGCGCTTCATGGACTGGAACTTCGTCGCCTCGTCGCGCGATCGCATCGACCGCGCCCGCGAGGCCTGGCGCGCGCAGACCTTCCCCAAGATCCCAGGCGACGACCGCGAATTCGTCCCCTATCCCACCTGACGGAGCCCCATGATCGACTGCGAGACCGAGCGCCCGAACGAGTACCCCCAGGTCCTCCACGTCCGCGACCACACCTTCCGCGCCGACGTCGGCGCCGACCTGGGCAGCACGGACTCCGCCCCGGGCCCGCACGACTACTTCGACGCGGCGCTCGTCGCCTGCAAGACGCTGACGGCGACCTGGTACGCGAGGAAGAACGGGATGCCGCTCGAGCGGGTGGAGGCGCACGTGGAGCGCGACGCCTCGAAGGAGCGGGAGGGGACGTACGTGCTCCGCGTGCGCCTCGCGTTCCACGGGCCGCTGAGCGAGGAGCAGCGGGCGAGGCTCTACCGGGCGGTGAGCAACTGCCCGGTCCACAAGCTGATGACGACCACGGACGTGGTCATCGAGACCGCGCCCCTCGACGCGGGTGCGTGAAGCCCGTCGAGGTCCTCGCGGGATTCGCCACGCGCCTCGTCGGGGACGGTGCGACAGCCTGGCAGCGTGTCGCGTGAAGAGATTGAACGCAGAGACGCAGAGACGCAGAGACGCAAAAAGGCCCGAGCGAGAGGAGAGAGGCCTCTCTCTTTGCTTTTTTGCGTCTCCGCGTCTCTGCGTCTCTGCGTTGAAAACGGGGTGAACGAGGCGGCCAAGGACCTCCCGGCCGCGGTCACCGCGAGGAAGCGGTCCGTCTACTCGGAGAGCGTGACGCCGAGCTGGCACTGCGCGTTCGCGACCTCGATCGCCTGCTCGGCGTTGTTGCAGGGGAACGGGGAGACGGGGAAGGACACGCCCGAGCTGCACTGACACATGAACGACGTCCCGCTCAGGGAGCACGAGAGGGTGTAGTCGCCGGAGTCGCACGCGAACGCGACGTTGCAGGCCGTGATCCCTCCGCTGGGAAACGTCACCGTGCAGCTCTCGGAGCCGCCGGAGCTCGAGCACGTCGTGCTCGCGAGCGCGAGCGCCGCCACCAACGCTGCCGAGATCCTCATCGTCGACCCTCCGAGGCCCGCAAGGTACGCCAGCCCGCGCCCCGTGCCCAAGCGCTACGCGCCTCCCGTCCCCTTGTGCCCACCCACACCGCCCGCAGGCGGTCCAGCAGAGGGCGAGGACGGCGAGCGCGGCGGGGAGGCGGGCAGAGCGTGAAGCCATGCCCACCATCGTCGCACACGGCGGCGCACGCCGGGACGCCGCCGGTGCGCGCTGGCCCGCCCGTTGCCCGTCCCCCGCGTCATGCCGATCCTCGACCGCTTCCTCCCCCGGCCCCGCCTGCGCCAGGTCGACCGCACGGCCGTCGCGGAGGAGGCCTGGGAGGCGTGGCCCGTCGTGCGCGCCGTCGATCTCGACCGCATCCACCTCGTGCGCCGCCTGCTCGCGGCGCGCGCCCTCCCGGAGCACCTCCACGCCTGGCTGCACGGCAAGCGCGCCGCCCGTGCGCCGCAGGGCTTGCGCCTCGACGAAATCATCGCGCCCGGGGGACGCTTCCACCTGCTCGCGGAGGAGCCCGGCCGGGCGATCGCCGCCGGCGCGGTCGGCAGGCCATGGGAGCCGCGCGCTCCGTTCCTCGACGTCGACGACGACTCGTTCGAGGGCTTCGACGAGCCCGGCTACGCGAAGATCGCGTGGAGCCTCGAGGTCGAGCCGCGCATCGGCGGAGGGGCGTGGGTCGGCGTCGACGTGCGCGCCGGCGCGACGGACGAGGCCGCATGGAGGAGCTTCCGGCGCTACTGGACCGTCGTCGGCCCTTTGTCGCGTGCCCTCTGCCGCCTGATCCTGCGCGACCTCGTGCACCGCCTCGGCCGCCCGCCCCCCGAGCGCGAGCGCTCCCTCCCCGGCGACGACGTGCTGCGCGACGCTCCCGTCTCGTGGACACAGGCGGTCACGATTCGAAGCGACGCCCGCGCACGTCTTCCCGTGGCTGCCGAGCCGGACGGGCGGCCTCGCGCCCGTGCGCATCGAGCCGGAGCGCCTGGTCCTCTTCGGAGCGCCGCAGCCGGGCGCCCCGCGCTTCCGCATGACCCGGGCCTTCGTGCTGGACCCCATCGGCGACGGCGCGACCCGCCTCGTCGCGCGCGTCCGCGCCGCCCCTCACCGCGGCCCCGGCTCGACGATCGCGCGCGCCGCCCTCCGCCCGGTGTACGCGCTGATGGAGCACGAGCAGCTCCTCCGCATCAAGGCCCACGCCGAGGCGCGGCAGGTGGGGTGACGTTCCCGGCGCCTTCAGCTCGCGGCGCCCTCGTCCCCCCCATTGGGCGTTCACCGGCGCCATGGGCTTTCAATCCTAACCGCGCCCGGAGCGAGCTGCCGTTTACGGCAGCTCGCGGAGGAAGCGGGGGCCGCAGGTCTGCTCAACGGCGCGTCGTGCAAACCAGCGGCCCCCGCTTCCTCCGCGTCCCGCCTTCGGCGGGACGCTCCGGGCGCGGTTAGGATTGCGGTTTTCAGGTACTGGCGAACGCCTCAGCCCGAGAACATCTCCGTCACCCAGACGGTCCCGTCGGGCGCCCGGACCACCGCCACCCCCACGTGGCTGTACTGCTCCAAGAGCAGGTTGCCCCGGTGCGACGGGCTCGCCCAGAGCGTGCGGTGCGCGTTCTCGACCGTGCTCGCCGCGGCGACGTTCTCCCCCGCCACGTGCGCGCTCACGCCGGCCGCCCGCATCCGCGCGGCCGGGTCGCCCGTGCCCACGTCGTGCGCGACCAGGCGCGCCTTGAGCATCTCCTCCGAGTGCACCCTCGCGAGCCTGTCGAGCGTGGCGTCGCGCGCGAGCGGCGAGAGCGCCTCCGAGGCGCGCGCCGCGTTGATCATGCGCAGCATCGCGTCGTCGTCGTCCATCGCGCCGGCGGCGGCGTCCTCTCCCGGCGCGGGCGAGGGCACGAACCGCGCCGGCGGCGTGACGCCGGCGTAGACCGACGCCTCCAGCACCGGGCGCGGGCCGACCGAGAGCGTGGCGAGCACCTGGACGACCCAGGGGCCGGGCTGGTCGACGGAGAACGTCGAGTGGATGCGGTCGCCCGTGAGCGAGACCGGGACGGTCTTCGGCGCGCCGCGCGGGCCGAGGAGCACGACCTTGGCGGCCGAGGCGGGGACGAGCATCGTCCCGTCGAGCGACAGCCACTGGCCGACGCGCGCGGTGGTCGGCAGGGGCGAGAGGTCGGCGAGCGCGTCGATCGCCATGATCGCGACCACCTTGGTGCCGTTGGCCTCGGCCCGCGCCACCCCGCAGCGCCGCACGCCGAGCGTGTTCCACGGCGCGAGCCATGCGCCCACGCGCTTCTCCAGGTCCGCCTCGTCCAGGCTGGGGCCGGCGATGGACCACGCGCGCGGCCACGCGTGCGGATCACCGGCGGCGCGGAGGTCGAACGTCAGCTCGTCCGCGCCGGCCAGCTTGGCGCCCTGCACCTGGCGCGACGCGGCGCGGCCCGCGACCTCGGCGAGCGCGGCGTCGGGCGCGCCGCAGAGACCCTGCAGCGCCGCCGACTGCGCGTCCACGGCCGCGGGGCGCGGGGACGTCGTCGCCGCCTGCCACGTCAGCGGCCCGAGATCCCCGCGTGCCGTACCCGCGGCGCAGAGCGCTGCCACCCCAACCGCCGCCCAGAGACCTCGCAAGCCAAGTCGATTGCCCATCGGTCGCTCCACCGGAGTCTACCGCACGCCCGTTCTCGTGCCCGTGCCCGTGCCCGTGCCCGACTTACCGGGGATCGGGAACGGGAACGGGAACGGGGCCTTGCTCCTCACGCCGCGGCGCTAACGCTCGGCCGTGTAAACGCCTTCCGGGACCGCCTCCTGCCGCGACATCACCCAGCGCGCGAGGTACCCCACCGTCTCCAGGTGGACGTCGGCCGGCGCCGTGCGCGCCCGCTCGGGCCGGTGCTGCCCGAGGATCTCGAACATCACGTAGCCCGAGAGCCCCTCCTGCCGCGCCAGGCGCATCAGGTCCTCCATGGCCGGATCGGCGGCGCCCTTGCTGGCGGCGTACGCCCCGAGCGCGGCCTCGACGCAGATCACCTCCTCGGCGACGCTGAGCGCGTAGGGGGCCTCCCGCGGCTGCTGGAAGATCTGGGCCCGCAGCTCCGGCTCGTAGCGGAGCACGGCGCGGCAGCCCCCGTAGATCTGCGCGGCGTCGCTCTTGCCCGAGGCGACGTGGATCGCCCCGGCCGCGTCGACGTCGAGGAAGAGCGGGAACGGCTCGCCCCGGCGCCCGCCCGCGCCGGCCGCGGGCGGCGCCGCCGGCGGATCGTACCAGCCCCCCTCCACGCCCGCGGCCGCGCCGCCGGCGAGCTTCCTGAGCAGATCGAGCCCGCGCGCCGAGGGCGGGTCGAAGGCGAGCGCCTCGGCCAGCTCGTGACGGGCGGCGGGGAGGTCGTTGCGCTTCTCGGCGATCTCGGCGAGGGCGAGGTGCGCGGGCGCGTACGTCGGGTCGATGGCGATCGTCTTCCTGTACTCGGCCTCGGCCCCCATGGCGTTCCCCGACGCGGCGAGCGCCTTCGCCCGCGCCATGTGCACCGCCGGGACGCCCGCCGTCCCCGGGGTATCGTACGAGAGGATGGCGCCCGCCACGTCCCCCGCCTTCATCTTCGCGTCGCCCTCCGCCACCGCGACCCGCGCCTCCTCGGCGCCGACCGCCGGGAGGAGCTGCCCCATCCCCTCGTCGAGGCGCTTCACCACCTTGTACCCGTCGGGCTCCGTGGGCGGCGGGCCGTACTGCACGATCGGGTTGGCGGCGCCGGGCGGCAGCTCCCCGAGCACGTAGAAGCGCGGAGAGTCGTTCAGCACCTTCGTCACCATCCGGGTGAACTTGACCGCGTCCTCCACGTTCTCGAGCTTGCGGTTGTTCGCGTAGGCGAACCTGTCGAGGGACGGGAAGACGCGCTGGGCCGGGGCCTTGACGGGGTGGTTGGAGGGGGTGAGCAGGGCGGTCTGCTGGGGCGTGTAAGCGGGCACCCAGCTCGGGACGCCGCCGGCGGCCGGGGGCGCCGCCTCCTGGGGAGGGGCGATCGGGGCGGGGGTCTGGTCGAAGCAGCCCGCAGAGAAGGAGAGGGGGAGGAGAAGCAAGCCCGTCGGCCACGCGCCGCGCATGGCGCCAAAGTAGCAGGTTTTCGTGTCGACGTGCGTCGGTACGCCTCTCGCTGGTGTTCTCGGGTACCGCGGCGCTACCCTTGGGGCCCTCCGACCCCCAGGGAGTCGCTGCCGCCCCGAAGGAACCGCCTTGGCCCCCCGCTCCGCCTCGCGCCGCGCCGCTGCGGCCCTCGCGCTCGCGCTCTCGATCGCGACACCCCTCGCCGCCACGGCCCAGGTCGACGCCTACAAGCAGCACATGGAGAACGGGGTCAAGCTCTACGCGGACCACAACTACCCCGCGGCGCTCGTGGAGTTCCGCGCCGCCTACGACGCGAAGCCCAGCGCCAACCCGCTCCTCGACATCGCCCTCTGCGACAAGGAGATGTTCCGCTACCCGCAGGCGATCCAGGCGCTGAAGGACGCGCTGGCGAGGCACGGGGCGACGATGGCGCCGTCCGACAAGAAAGGGGCGGAGGACGCCATCAAGGAGATGGAGGCGATCCTCGGGACGGTCACCCTCACGGTGACGCCGCACGGCGCGACCGTGCTCGTGGACGGGGACGAGCTGCGCAGCGGCGCGGCGGACCAGCCCATCAAGCTCGGGCCGGGCGCGCACAAGATCGTGGCGCGGGCCGACGGCTACAAGGGAGAGGAGCGCAGCGTGCTCATCTCCAGCGGCCTCGACGCGAAGGTCGCGATCACGCTCGTCCCCGAGGAGCCCGCGCCCCCTCCGCAGCGCCCGGTCGAGCCGCCCCCGCCCCAGCCGCCGCCCGTCGTGCCGAAGAAGCCGGACGGCCCGCCCCCGACCCGCGGCGTCTACATCCTCGGCCTCGGCGCCGTGCTCTTCCCGACGACGCACGCCACCGGGTGGCCGCAGACGAGGACGGACTACGGCGCCGGCTACGGCCTGCGCGTCGGCTTCCAGGTCAACGAGGTCGCCGGCTTCGACGCGATGTACGAGCACAGCAGCATCGACACGCTCTCGGACGCCGACCCCACCGCCTACTACCGCATCGTCGCGAACCGCGTCGCCCTCGGGCTCCGGCTCATCTCCCCGGGCACGCACGTGCGCTTCGTCGGCGGCTTCGGCGGCGGGTTCGTCGGCGACTCGATCGTCTTCATCTTCACGCCGAGCAAGTTCTGCGGCAAAAACGTCATGCCGCCGACGCAGGCGTGCCCGTTCGCCTCCGGCTCCGGCTACGACGCGTTCGCGATGGTGGAGGCCGGGCTCGAGCTCGACATCGACCGCGTCCTCATCGATTTCAGCGGCCAGGGCGAGTTCCAGTCGACCGGCAACCTGAGCACCGACTCCGGCTCCTTCTCGATCTTCGGCGCCCACCCGCTGGTCAACATCGGCCCCGCGCTCCGGTTCGGCTACCGCTTCTGGTGACGCGGCACGCCGTTCGTCACGCGCGGAGAGGCGAACGTGACGTGTGTCGAGGCGATCGTGACGCGCGGAGACGTGAGCGTCACGCGCGTCGAGGCGCTCGTCACGTTCCGAGAGGCGCGCGCGACGTGCGTCGAGGCGAACGTGACGCGCGGAGAGGCGAACGTGACGTGCGCCGAGGCAATCGTCATGTTCCGAGAGGCGAACGTGACGTGTGTCGAGGCGATCGTGATGCGCGGAGAGGCGAGCGTGATGTCCGCCGAGGCGAGCGTGATGTCCGCCGAGGCGAGCGTGACGCGCGGAGAGGCGAGCGTGATGCGCGGAGAGGCGAGCGTGATGCGCGGAGAGGCGAGCGTGACGCGCGGAGAGGCGAGCGTGACGCGCGGAGAGGCGAGCGTGCATTTGAGTGAAAACTTCGACGCGATTTCCGGCACGGGCATTGCGTGGGCACGTCCCGTGCGACGCGGCGTGTCATCCCGGAGCCCGCCCAGCGGCTGATCGTCGCGGCGATCCGCGCTACCCTCCGCGCCCATGTCGGACGACGCCATCGCCTCCCTCCTCAAGGAAACCCGCCGCTTCGACCCGCCCGCCGGCTTCTCCGCCCGCGCGCGCATCGCCTCGCGCGAGGTGTACGACCGCCTGTACCGGGAGAGCGTCGAGTCGCCGGACACCTTCTGGGCCCGGGAGACCCGGGACCTGGTCTTCCGCACCCCGTGGACCAGGACGCTGACCTGGGAGCTGCCCCACGCCCGGTGGTTCGAGGGCGCCACCCTCAACATCACGGAGAGCTGCCTCGACCGGCACCTCGCCACGCCGACCCGCAACAAGGCGGCCATCGTCTGGGAGGGGGAGCTGGGAGAGACGCGCACCTTGACCTACGCGCAGCTCTGGCGCGACACGGTGCTGTTCGCCGACGCGCTCCGCGCGCACGGGGTAGGGAAGGGGGACCGGGTCGCCATCTACATGGGGATGGTGCCCGAGGTGGCCGTCGCGATGCTCGCCTGCGCGCGGCTCGGCGCGGTGCACACGGTCGTGTTCGGCGGCTTCGCGGCGGACGCGCTGCGCGACCGGATCCACGACTGCAAGGCCAAGGTCGTGATCACGCAGGACGGCGGGATGCGGCGGGGGCAGGTGCTGGCGCTGAAGGAGACGGTGGACCGGGCGGTCGAGCAGCCGCAGGCGGCCAGCGTGGAGAAGGTGATCGTGTACCAGCACCTCGGGCACGGGCGCGTGCAGGTGCACATGAAGGAGGGGCGCGACCTCTGGTGGCACGAGGTGGTCGGGGATCGCGTCGGCGCCTCGCGCGAGGCGACGGTGGTCGAGGCCGAGCACCCGCTCTTCATCCTGTACACGTCGGGCTCCACGGGGAAGCCGAAGGGCGTGCTGCACACGACGGCGGGGTACCTCGCGGGCGTCCACGTCACGACCAAGTACGTCTTCGATCTGCGCGAGGACGACGTGTACTGGTGTACGGCCGACGTGGGCTGGGTGACCGGGCACAGCTACATCGTCTACGGCCCGCTCTCGAACGGCGCGACGTGCCTGATGTACGAGGGCGCGCCCAACTTCCCCGACTGGGGGCGGTTCTGGCGGCTCATCGAGCGGCACGGGGTCACCATCCTCTACACGGCGCCGACGGCGATCCGCGCCTTCATGCGGCAGGGGGACGAGTGGCCGAAGAAGAGCGATCTCACGAGCCTGCGGCTGCTCGGCTCGGTGGGGGAGCCAATCAACCCGGAGGCGTGGATCTGGTACCGGGACAACATCGGCGGCGGGCGCTGCCCGATCGTGGACACGTGGTGGCAGACCGAGACGGGCGGGATCATGATGACGACGCTCCCGGGCGCGGTCGCCGCCAAGCCGGGGTCGACGGGCCTGCCGTTCTTCGGCGTGGTGCCCGCGGTGGTGACGCGGGACGGGGCGAAGGTGCCGGCGAACGGCGGCGGGATGCTGGTGATCGAGCGGCCCTGGCCCTCGATGCTCCGCACGGTGTGGGGCGACGACGAGCGTTACCGGAAGCAGTACTGGAGCGACGTGCCGGGCTGCTACTTCACGGGCGACGGCGCGCGGCGGGACGAGGACGGCTACTACTGGGTGGTCGGCCGCATCGACGACGTGCTCAACGTCGCCGGCCACCGCATCGGCACGGCCGAGATCGAGAGCGCGCTCGTCTCGCACCCCACGGTGGCCGAGGCCGCGGCGGTGGGCCGCCCGGACGATCTCAAGGGGCAGGCGCTGGTGGTCTTCGTCTCCCTCCGGCCGGGCCACGCGCCCGGCGCCGACCTGATGCAGACGCTCGGCGAGCACGTGGCGAAGGAGATCGGCAAGTTCGCGCGGCCGGACCTGATCCGCTTCACGGACGCGCTCCCGAAGACGAGGAGCGGCAAGATCATGCGGCGGCTCCTGAAGGACGTGGCCGCGGGGCGCCAGTCGACGGGCGACATGTCGACGCTGGAGGACCTGAACGTGCTCGCCAGGCTGCGCACCGACGAGGAGTGAGGCCGGGGGGCATGGGCGTTACCCTGCCGGGCCGCCCCAAACGCCATCCTAACCGCGCCCGGAGCGAGCTGCCGTTTACGGCAGCTCGCGGAGGAAGCGGGGGCCGCCGGTATGCTCAACGGCCCGTTGTACGAAGCCGCACCCCCCGCTTCCTCCGCGTCCCGCCTTGGCGGGACGCTCCGGGCGCGGTTAGGATTGGAAGGCCCCTGGTGCAGGTTAACGCTCATGGGCCCAGGGGGTGAGGGCGCCCCCGATCCTGGTACGGTGCCTCACGCGCATGTCCGACCTGCCTCAGTTCCCGCTGCCCGAGTCCCAGCGCTCCCGCTCGCAGTTCCCGAGCGGGGGCTTCGGGCAGCAGCCCTCCGTCCCTCCGCCGCCCAACCTCCCGCGCCCCACGCCGCCGCCCAGGCCGCAGGGCGCCGGGCTGGGGAAGATCCTCGCGATCCTCGCGGGCGTCGTGCTCCTCGCGCTCGTCGGGCTCGGCGTCGGGGCGTGGCTCCTCCTCCGGCCGGCGCCGTCGAGGTCGGGGGTGAACGAGGACGCCATCGTGCGCGTGGTGACCGGGGACGTGCGGGGCACGGGGTTCTTCGTGCAGGCGCCGAGCGGGGCGGACGGCGCGTACGTGGTGACCGCGTTCCACGTCGTCGCCGAGGGCGGGCCCGTCACCATCGAGCGGCGCATCCCGGTGGCGGACCACAGCGTGTTCGTCGAGGCGTACCCGGACACGGAGCTCGCCGCGTTCGACGAGGAGGCGGACCTCGCGGTGATCCACGTCAAGAACGTGCCGTCCCGCCGCTTCCCGACCCTGCCCCTGGCCGACGCGCCCGTGAAGAACGAGCCGGTGGTCTCCGCGGGCTTCCCGCCGATCGGCGTCGCCCGCAAGGCGGAGCTGTCCACGCGGCCGGGGCGCGTCGATCAGCTCGTGAAGCTCGACGCGGTCGACCGGCTGATGGGCAAGGTGATCGCCGCCAACAAGGTGGAGGGGCTGCTCGTCGACACCAACCTGGAGCCGGGGTTCTCCGGCGGGCCGACGGTGAACGCCGCGGGCGAGGTGGTGGGCGTCAACGTCCTCAAGGACACCATCCACCGCGGGCAGGACGGCGCGGTCTCCGTCGTGGTGCTGCGCGAGCTGATGAAGAAGATCAAACCCTTCACGCCGCCGGCGCCCGCCGACGCGGAGGCGCTCCTCAAGAAGACGCAGGAGGAGTACATGGTCCTGCCGGTGGACGACCGGGCGGGCGTCTCGCCCACGCCCTACATCGGCGTCGCCGAGCTGCCTGCCATCCGGGAGATGATCTCCGCGATGCGATCGATGGACGGCGACCGCCGCGAGCACGAGGTGCAGAAGGGCGTCGAGGTGTCGAACCAGGCCCTGCTCGGCATGCTGCTCGCGCGCCTGCCGGGGAAATCGCTGGAGACGTACCAGGCGTCGTCGACGCGCGACCGCATCGAGAAGTGCGAGGAGAAGCGGCGCAGCATCGAGCGCTTCCTCGGGTCCATCGGCGAGGACGGCGACGGGCCGCACGCGGATCAGCACCTGCCGTACTGCGACACGTACGCGGTGCGCCCCGCGGCGTGGGACCTCGTGGCGTCGACGCTGGAGTGGAGCGGCGCCGTGCGCGATTACAAGGTGACCAAGATCGAGGTGGTGGACGAGGACGCCAGGGTCTACCAGGCGAGCGTGCTCGTCCCCGGCGTGACGAACCTCCTGCCCATCCACATGGCGTGGGAGGCGGGCGCCCTGCGGATCAAGCTCTTCGACAAGAGCGGCCGGATGTACGCGCTCCAGGGCGCGCGCAGCGCCACGGCCCACGACTTCGAGGGGACGTGGGGCGTCTCGCGGCCCCGGCGCGCCGAGGCCGGCCTGGACGGGGTCGAGTCGGAGAGGTCGGAGCGGATCGTCGTGAGCATCAGCGGGACGGACGCGGTGAGCGTGGCGCAGGAGTACACGACGCAGCGCTTCGCGTCGAAGGGGGCGTTCCGCTGCAACCTGGACAAGAGCATCACGACGAAGACCGCGCAGACGCTCACGGGCCGGCTCCACAACGGGGTGGTGACGGGCTCGGGCGCGAAGTTCGAGTACCTGGAGAACGGGTGCAAGGACTGCAAGCTGTGCTACGCGCCCGACCGCGCCTTCGTCCTCAAGCGCTACGGGGATCGCCTGCTCTTCTACCGGACCGACGGGGTGAACGCGCCCGAGGCGATCGAGATGACCCGGCAGTAGGGCCTCCTACAGGATCGTCGAGAGCTCCACCACCCGCCCCTCGTCCCCGTGCTGGAGCAAGACCCGCCCCTCCCGGTGCAGGATGACCCCCGCCACCAGCCGCTTGCGCCCGCTCATCCCGCCGCGCCGCCGGCCGCGAAGCGCCCGACCGCGTCCACCACCCGCGCCACGTCGCCCTCCTCCATCTCCGGGAAGAGCGGCAGCGAGATCACCTCCGCCGCCGCCCGCGCCGCGTGCGGATGATCCGCGTCGAGCGCGACGGCGCTCCCCGCGTAGACCGGCTGCTGGAAGGGCGCGAGCGGGTAGTGCACCGCGCTCTCGATCCCGTCGGCGGCGAGGGAGGCCCGGAGCCGTCCCGCCGCGCCGACCGGATCGTGTACTGGTGGTGGTTCGTCTCCCGGTCCGGCGGTCGCGAAGGCGGCCGTACCCCGGCGCGCGCGAGCCCCTCGTCGTACGCCGCCGCGAGCGCGCGCCGCCGCGCCGTCCACGCGTCGAGGTGCCGCAGCTTCACCCGCAGCGCCGCGGCCTGCACCTCGTCGAGCCTCGAGTTCATCCCCACCGCCTCGTGCACGTACTTCGCGCGCACCCCGTGGTTCCGCAGCATGCGCAGCGACGCCGCGCGATCCGCGTCGTCCGTCACGACCGCGCCCCCGTCGCCGTAGGCGCCCAGGTTCTTGGTCGGGAAGAAGCTGAAGCAGCCCACGTCCCCGAGCCCACCGGCGCGGCGGCCGCGGTACGCGCTGCCGAGGGCCTGGCACGCGTCCTCGACGATGGGGACGCCGCGCCGGGCGGCGACGGCGCGGAGGGCGTCCATGTCGGCGGGCATGCCGTAGAGGTGCGTGACGATGACGGCGCGGGTGCGGTCGGTGATGGCGGCGTCGAGGCGGCCCGGGTCGAGGGTGTACGTCTCGGGGTCGACGTCGGCGAAGCGCGGGGTGCCGCCGAGCAGGGAGACGACCTCGGCGTCCACCTGGATGGTGAAGGCAGGGACGACCACCTCGTCGCCGGGCCGGAGGCCGATCTGGAGGAGGGAGAGGAGCAGGGCTCCGGTGCCCGACCCGCAGGCGACGGCGTGGCGTACGCCGCAGTACGCCGCGAGCTCGCCCTCGAAGGCGGCGACCTCCGGGCCGAGGACGTGCTTGCCGGATCGGAGGACCCGGATCACGGCGGCCTCGACCTCGTCCTGGATGCGGCGGTGCTGCTCGGCGAGGTCGACGAGGGGGATGGATCGGCGCGGCATGGGGGACGGGCCAGCGTAGCCGGATGAACGCGCCGAGGCGATCGAGATGACCCGCGAGGAGCGGCGATGCTAGGGTCGGGCCCTCGTGCTCCGCGCCACCTTCAATCGCATCGAGCGGCTCCTCGCGCGCGCCCCCCTGGTCTTCCTGGAGGAGGCGCTCGCCTTCGCCGCCCTCGCCGTCGTCGTGTACGCCGTCGGGGCGCCGCTCCTCGTCACGCACTACCCGCCGATCACGGACCTGCCCTTCCACGCGGCGCAGTCGTCGATCCTGCGGCACTACTGGGATCCGGCGTACCACTTCCAGGAGCAGTTCGAGCTCCACCCGCTCGCGGTCCCGTACCTGTCGATGTACGGGCTCGCCGCGGCGCTCATGCTCGTGTTCAGCCCGGTGGTCGCCGTCAAGATCGCCGCCGCGGTGATGATCGCCCTCGTGCCCGGGGGCCTCGCCGTGATGTTCCGGGGGATGAAGAAGAGCCCGCTGCTCGGGCTGCTCGGCCTCGGGCTCTGCTGGTGCAACCTCACGCACTGGGGCTTCCTCAACTTCATGGGCGCCCTCGGCCTCTTCGCGATGTGCGTGGGCCTGACGATGCTGCTCGTCGACGCCCCGTCCCGGCGCCGGCAGGCCGCGCTCGCCGCGACGCTGGTGACGCTCTACTTCACCCACATCTTCCGGTACCCCTTCGCGATCTGCGCCGTCATCGGCACGGCGATCGTGATGTACCCGGCGACGCGGCGCATCCGGCCCATCGTCCTGCCGCTCGTGCCCGCGCTGGGCCTGATGGGGATGTGGCTCGCGATCCGGCCGACGGAGCTCCAGGCGGGCATGGGGCCGCTCAAGGTCCACACCGAGCGGTTCAAGGAATTCGCGGGGCTGCTCACGGGGGCGTTCAACGACCCGGCGGAGCGGCAGGCGTTCGACGGCTTCTTCCACACCGCCTTCGTCGTGGCCGTCCTGGCGCTCGCGGTCACGATCGTGGCCGGGCTCACACGCAGGCGCAACGAGTGGCGCTCGACGATCGCGTGGGACGCGGGCGTGACGTTCGTCCCCCTCGCGTGCGCCGCCGTCTTCCTGGGCCTGTTCCTGGTGCTGCCGATGTCGATCGGCCTCTGGTGGTACGTGTACCCGCGCGAGGCGACGGCCGCGGCCTTCATCGCCCTAGGCGCCTTTCCGGACCTTCCCCGCTCCTTCTGGCTCCGCTTCCCCCTCGCCGCCGCCCTCGCGGTGAGCGGCCTCGGCGTCGCCCGCGTGGTCGTCACGAACTACGCCCGCTTCGACGCGGTGACGCGCGACTTCGCCAGGATCGAGCAGGAGATCCCCGCCGCGCCCAAGCTCCTCTACCTGATCTTCGACCACGCCGGGTCGACGCGGACGACGACGCCCTTCATCCACCTGCCGGCGTACGTGCAGGCGGACAAGGGCGGGTGGCTCAGCTTCCACTTCGCCATCTGGGGCGCCTCGCCCGTCCACTACCGCCCGCGCAACGACCCCGGCGCCGTGCTCCCGCCCGAGGTGCCGCTCCGCTGGGAGTGGACGCCCCAGATCTTCGACGTGCGCCGCCACGGGGCCTTCTTCGACTGGTTCCTGGTGCGCATGGGGCCGTCGCCGGACCGGTTCTTCGCCGCGGATCCGACCGTGGAGCGGGTGGACCACGTGGGGACGTGGTGGCTGTACCGGAGGAAGCCCAAGGGGGAGTGAGCCGGGGCGCCCCATGGGCGGTGGCCGGTCGGGGCGCCGCATGGGCGTTGGCTGGCCGGGGCGCCCCATGGGCGTTCGTCGGCCGTGGTGCTCCATGGGCGTTGGCTGGCCGGGGCGCCCCATGGGCGTTCGCCGGCGGTGGTGCCCCACCCACGCAATCCTAACCGCGCCCGGAGCGAGCCGCCGAAGGCAGGCTCGCGGAGGAAGCGGGGGGTGCGGATTCGCACGACGCGCCGTTGCGCAGACCTGCAGCCCCCGCTTCCTCCGCGAGCCGCCGTAAACGGCGGCTCGCTCCGGGCGCGGTTAGGATTCGAGCTTCCCGCTCAGCGCGGAAGGCGCCGCTTCATTGTGGCGGCGGGTCGGGGGTGGTACTACGAAGCAGGCGGAGAACCACCCATGTCCTCACCGGTCAACGTCGGCGACATCCTGGCGGGAAAATACCAGGTGGAGCGCGTCATCGGCGTGGGCGGGATGGGCGTGGTCGTCTCGGCCCGGCACCTCACGCTGGGCGAGCCCGTCGCCATCAAGTTCCTGCTCCCCACGGCCCTCGCGCGAGAGGACGTGGTCGTGCGCTTCCTTCGGGAAGCGAAGGCCGCCGCCCGCCTGCGGAGCGAGCACGTCGCCCGCGTTCACGACGTCGGCAAGCTGGAGACGGGCGCGCCCTTCCTGGTCATGGAGTACCTCGACGGGAGCGATCTCGGCGTGGTGCTCCGCGAGAAGGGGCCGATGGGCGTCGAGGACGCCGTCAACTACGTCATCCAGGCGTGCGAGGCGCTCGCGGAGGCGCACTCGGCCGGCATCATCCACCGGGACCTCAAGCCCTCGAACCTCTTCCTCATCAAGCGCATCGACGGCTCGTCCACGATCAAGCTCATCGACTTCGGCATCTCCAAGGTCCAGCTCCCGGGCGCCGCCGGGGCCGAGGGCGAGATGACGGCCACACAAGTGATGATGGGCTCGCCGCTCTACATGGCGCCGGAGCAGATGGCGTCCGCGCGCGACGTCGACGGGCGCGCCGACATCTGGTCGCTCGGCATCATCCTCCACACGTTGCTCGCGGGCTCGCCCCCCTTCCGCGCCACGAACGCGTTGCAGGTGTACGAGCTCATCGTGCAGGGCGCGCCCCCCATCCGCAAGACGCGGCCGGAGGTGCCCGCGGGCGTCGAGGCGGCCATCCTGAAGTGCTTGCAGAAGGACCGGCGCCAGCGCTTCGGCAACGTCGGCGAGCTGGCCGACGCCATCGCGGAGTTCGGGCCCCCGCAGGCCAAGTTCGCGGTCGAGCGCATCAAGCGCATCGTCGCCTCGCGCCCCCAGTCCGACAGCCAGCTCCCCCCGTCCGGGCCCGAGGTGCAGGTCCCCGTGGTCGCGATCACGCCTGCGTCCTCGATCGGCGGTGCGCCCGCCGCCGTCGGGGACGCGGCCGCGAAGGGCGGCGCGGCGGCGAAGCTGGGCGAGGGGTCGCTGCCCGGCGGCGCGTCGGCCATCAATCCGATGGGCACCGACGGCCCCTGGGATCAGAAGACGCACCCACCCACGCGCCGCGGGCGCCCGGCGGCGCTGATCGCCGCGGCGGCGGCGCTGGTCATCGGCGCGCCGGTCGCGTTCTTCGTGCTCCGCAGCGCCAACCAGCCCTCGCCCGGCGCCCACCAGCCCACCGCTGCCTCGTCGGGCTCGCAAGCGCCCCAGGCGAGCCCCGGGCCCACCAGCGCCGGCGACGCGCCCTCCGTGCTCCCCGGCACCCCCGTCCCACCGCCCCATCCGGTAAACGAAGACCCGGCCCCCGCCTCGGCGAGCCCCTCCAGCGCGCCGAGCACCCACCCCGCCGCCGAGCCGGGCGCCCACGTCCACCCCCACGTCCCGCCGCCCGCGCAGCCACCGCACCCACCCACGCGGCCGCACAACAAGGGCGACGACCTCTTCGACACACAGAAATAGCCTGGGTCGGCGGGTGATCTCGCGTTCGTTCTAGGCGAGCGCTGGGGCGCGCCCTAGACTCCCGTTCCGACCATGGCCTTTCGCCTCATCTCCCTTCCATTCGCCGCCGCCCTGGGCGCCGGCCTCGCAGTGCTCGCCGGGAGCGGCAGCTCCCTCGCCCAGCCCAGCCCGGACACGCGGGCCGCGGCCGCGGCGCTCTTCGAGGACGGGCGGCGGCTGATGGCCGACGGCAAGTACGACGTGGCCTGCCCCAAGCTCGCGGAGAGCCAGCGCATGGACCCGGGCGCGGGGACGCTCTACCAGCTCTCGGCCTGCTACGAGGCGATCGGTCGAACGGCGAGCGCGTGGGTCGGCTTCCGCGACGTGATGAGCATGGCGATCGCGGCCGGGCAGGCGGACCGTGAGAAGGTGGCGCGAGCCCGCGTGGCGGCGCTCGAGCCGAAGCTGATGCGGCTCAAGATCACCGTGCAGACCCCGGCGGCCGGCGCGGGGGTGGAGGTGAAGCGCGACGGCGCGGTGGTGAGCCCGGCGCTCTGGGGTACGCCGGTGCCGCTCGATCCGGGGCCGCACAAGAATCAGCGCAACGGCCAGCGGCAAGGAGCCGTGGGCGGTCACGGTGCAGCTCGATCAGCCGGGCAACACGGTGAACGTGGACGTCCCCCCGCTGCTCGACCTGAAGCCGGGCGCCGTGGCCGTGGCGCCGGTGGCGCCGCCGCCCGGGCAGAGCGGTCCGGCCGTCCTGACTGGCCCGGTTGCGCCTCCCCCGCCGGTCGAGGTCACCTCGCCGCGCCCGTGGCAGTTGCCGCTCGCCGTGACGGCGACGGTGCTCGGCGTCGGGGGCATGGCCGCGGGCGTGGCCGTCGGGTTCATGGGCAAGTCGAGCAAGGACCAGTCCAACGCGCCCGGCGGCGGCTGCAACGCGATGAATCAGTGCACCGCGGCGGGGATGGCCCTGCGCACCGACGCCTTGAACAAGGGCAACATCGGGACGGGCGTCTTCGTCGCGGGCGCGGTGCTCGGCGCGGGCGCGGTCGTGCTGTGGGTGACCCTGCCGCGCTCCCACCCGGCGACGACGGGGGCCGCCGGCATCGTTTCCCATCCTGGAGGGCGCCCGAGAGCGCCCTCCGACGTGCCGTCCCCGCAGATCGGCCTCGGCCCGACGGGCGCCGCGCTCCGCGGCGCCTTCTGAGCGCGCGCCGCCGTGGCCTCGCCGGATCCTCCCGCGGACGCCGCGCGCCTCAAGCTGGAGCGCGACCTCTTCCTCCGGATCCTCGAGCTCGGCGCGCGCGACAACCTGGTCCCTTTCCTCGAGGACGCGCTCCGGCTCATCGTCGAGGTGACCGGCGCGCAGAAGGGCTACCTCGAGCTGAGCGCCGACCGCGCCCGGCCGTTCTTCATGGCCCGCGGCTTCGACGACGCCGAGATCGACGAGGTGCGGCGCGCCATCTCCACGCGCATCATCGCCGAGGCGCTCGCCAGCGGGCGGACGGTGAGCACCGCCAGCGCGGTGGAGGACCCGCGCTTCCGCGGGCAGGAGAGCGTGCAGGCGCAGCGCCTCCAGGCCGTGCTCTGCGCCCCCGTCGGGCGCGAGCCCGCCATCGGGGTCGTCTACCTCGCCGGCCGCGCCGCGCCCGGGCCCTTCCCCGAGGCCGACCGCGCGCACGTCGAGCTGTTCGCGCGGCACGTCGCGCCGCTCGCCGACCGCCTCCTCGCGCGCGAGGCCGCCGCGGCGACGGCCGACCACACCGCGGAGCTGCGCGGCAGGCTCGCCGTCTCCGGCATCGCGGGCGGGAGCCGCGCGCTCGCCGAGGTCTTCCGCCAGGTGCTGGTCGCCGCCCCCGTGCCCGTCCCCGTGCTGCTCACGGGCGAGAGCGGCACCGGCAAGACCGCCATCGCGCGCGCGATTCACGACAGCTCGGCGCGTGCGCCGAAGCCGTTCGTCGACATCAACTGCGCGGCCATCCCGGAGGGGCTCTTCGAGAGCGAGCTCTTCGGGGCCGAGAAGGGCGCGCACAGCACGGCGACGCGGCGGATCGAGGGCAAGGTCGACGCGGCGCGAGGCGGCACGCTCTTCCTCAACGAGGTCGGCGAGATGCCGCTCGCCGTGCAGAGCAAGCTCCTCACCTTCCTCCAGAGCCGGAGGTACTACCGCCTCGGCGGCAGCGCGCCCATCGAGGCCGACGTCCGCGTCCTCGCGGCGACGAACGCGGACCTGCCCGAGCGCGTCCAGCAGAAGCGCTTCCGGGAGGATCTCTACTACCGCCTCAACGTGCTCGAGGTCCGGGTGCCCCCGCTACGCGATCGGGCGGAGGACATCGCCGCCATCGCGGAGCGCATCGTGTACGCGCTGGGCGAGGCCCACCATCACGCGATCCCGCTCTCGCGCGCGGCGCGGCTCGCGCTCGCCGAGAGCGAGTGGCCGGGCAACGTGCGGCAGCTCGAGAACGTGGTGCAGCGGGGCTGGGCGGTGGCGCTCTCCGAGGGCGCGGAGGCGATCGAGCCGCGGCACCTGTTCCCCTCGATGGGTGACGCTCAGGCGGGCGAGCCGACGTACGATCATGCAATGCGCCGCTACCAGGGGCTCTTCCTGCGCGAGGCGCTGGAGCGGAGCGGCTGGAACGTGAGCGAGACCGCGCGGCGCGTCGGGCTCGCGCGGTCTCACCTGAACGATCTGATCAAGGCCCACGGCCTCTCGCGCGGGCGGAAGGGATAGCCCGCGCGGGGCGATCACTGCGTCTGCTGCGGGGGCGGCGGCATCTGGACCATGTTGTTCGGCGTCACGCACGAGGACAGGTCGAAGAAGATGAACTCCAGCGCCTTCTCCTGCGGCGAGAGGTCGCCCGTCCCGCAGCCGGTCGGCGTGACCTGTTCCCCGCCGGGTGCCCCCGCCGCTGCGCGTAGTCGTTCGACGCCGCGCCGACGTGCATGTCGCTGTACGCGATGCGCCCGCACTGCTGCGCCGCCGGCGCGCCGATGGGCGTGTCGAAGGTGAAGTCCTGCGCGCCGCCCGGCGTCTGGGCCTGGAGGATCCACGGCTGCGACGGCGTGTTCGCCGCGCTCACGTCGGCGTTGTGCCTCGCCGTGTTGATGGGCAGCTCTCCGTTCGTGAGCGCGCCCACGTTCTGGAGCCAGTCGGACAGTCCTTCCCGCGCTGGAAGGGCTGGCCGCTCCAGGTGGTGGTCACGACCGTGCCGTTGATGTTGTTGATGCTCTGATCGCCCGTCGTCCAGGTCGCCAGGTTGGCGCTGCCGAAGGGCCCGGTGTTGAACCACTTGTAGTGGAAGTGCGACGCGAACGCGCGGCCGCCCGCCGCCGTGTAGTCGAAGAGGGCCTGCTGGCTCGCGGTCGAGAGCGGCCGTTCTCGTCCGTCGTCTCTTGGCCTTCGCACGAGAGCATCAGGATGTCGTACTTCATGAGGTCGGCCTTCGAGTCCCAGAGCGACGTCGGCGCGTCGGGGCCCGGCGGGTTGGTGTTGGGCGCGCCGCTGTCGCCGGGCCCGGGGCCGAAGATGTGGATGTGCCCGGCGCCGCTCGGGCCGGCCACGTACTCGGCCGGGTCCACGCCCACGCGGATGAGCAGGCACTCGAGTGTGTCCGCGCTGCCCGTGGAGATCGCGACGTTGGGCATGTCGCCCTCGCTGCCGTTCTTGGGCAGGGTCAGCATCCCGTCGGGGACCGCCGTGTCCTGGCACATCCCGACGCTCGGGATGGTGAACTGGCGGCGCCACTTGCCGACCTGGATGACGAGGGGGATGTTCTGCCCGTCCGGCGCGTTCTGGATGGTGAAGCTGCCGGTCGCGTCCGTGATGGCCGTGGCGATCGGGTCGCCGGTGTAGAGGTCGGAGCACGAGTAGCAGGACGCGCCGGAGGTGATGCCGTCGGGCGTCTTGTTGGGCACGTAGGCGACGATGCCGTAGAGGGGGTTCTTGCCGGCGGGGTCGTAGATCTTGCCGCTGATGGTCGTGGACCCGCCGCCGGAGCACGCGTGGACGTTGCACTGGATCCCGGTGCACTGTCCGCCGCTGGTGCCGCTCGAGCCCGTCACGCTGGAGAGGTCGACGCTGCCCGTCGAGCCGTTCGCGCCCTGCGCCGCGCCCGCGCCGCTGCCGGAGGCGCCGTTGCCGCCGGCGCCGCTGCCCGACGAGGTGCCGGAGACCCCGTTCGTGGATTCGTTGCCTGCGCCGCCGCAACCGGCGGACCAGGCCACGAACCCGGCGCACGGGACCGCGAAGAGAGTAAGGGCAAGACGGGAAAAGTGCATGGCGTCCTCCTCGAAAGCTCCGCGCGTGTCCCTCATTTTCGCGCCGGTGTCCACGTACTGTCGTGAGGCTGTAGAGTTCTTGGATGACGCGAAGGCGCGGATGCTCGCGGCGCGGCGTGGTGCCGGCGGCTACCGCGCCTTTCCGATCCTCTCGTCCCACAGCCGGTCCACCACGGGCCCGAGCGTCGAGGCCAGCACGCCTGCGGCGACCTCGTTCCCCTTTGCCGGTGATGTGCCGGTCCTCGGGGAAGAACAGGTCCCGCTTCTGGTCGTTGGCCTCGAGCGCGTCCAGGATCGTCACGAGCTGGATCCCGTGCCGCTCGCAGAACGCGGCGAGCACCTTCTCCGGCATCGCGTGGTCGTACCCCGCGCGCTCGAGCTGGGCCCTCGTGTTCACCTGGAGCAGCGATGGGTACAGCACGATGGCGAGCTGCCCTCCGTCCTTCTCGACGGCGGCGTGGAGCGCCTCGATGTAGAAGAACGACGTGTCCCAGAGCCGCTGCTGCGCGGCCATGTCCGGGTCGAAGAGCGCGAAGGCCTGCGCGTTGTGCCTGGCGCGGAAGCCAACCTGCACGGCGAAGAGGTTGGAGGAGAGCTGGACTCCCAGCCAGTCGATGGATCGCAGGAGCGGGCCCGAGGGCCTGGGCACCTCCCACATGCGTGGGGCCGCCGCCGGATCGAGCAGGCGGGGCGCGTCGTTCGGCATCACGTCGTTTCCCGTGAAGACGCCGAGCACCACGAGATCGGGCCGGGCCTCTCGGGCCTCCGTCAGGTAAGCGAAGTAGTAGTCCTTCGGATCCCAGGAGGGGCAGGCGACGTAGGCGTGGCCGACGTCGCGGTCGGGGTGGAGGCGGCGGTAGCCGTCCATGAAGCGGCTCATGCACTGGTCCTCGACGGCCATGCCCCAGCCGAACGTGTACGAGTCGCCGATCGAGACGACCCGGAGCGGGTCGTGGACGATGGAGCTCACCAGCGGGCCGCGGAAGCCGCGGGCGTTGGTCTTCACGTGGAAGGTGCCACCGTCCATGATGGGGATGTCGACGTCCACGTCGGTCTGCATCCGGGCGCTGAAGATGCCCGGCGCGCGCACCGCTTCCGCGGGGATGTGCCAGTGCGACTGCCAGGTGGCGCGCACGTAGATCTCCAGCACGACGAGGCAGAAGGCGAACGAGCAGCCGAGGAGCAAGAGCTTCTTGCCCAGCGCTCGCCACCCCCCGGTGGGCGAGACGGCAGCAATGGTCATGAACGGAACCCCTCAGGAGAAGTCGTCGACCGTCGGCTTCAGCACCAGCTCGGGGACGTGAGCCCGCGGAGGCAGGTCGACGAGGAAGCGCACGGCGCGCGCCACGTCCGAGGGCTGGAGGATACCCTCGCGGCGCGCCGGTGCACCCTCGCCGCCGCCGGGGCGGGCGGCGCGGAGGTCGAGCAGCGGGGTGTCGACTTCACCGAGGTGAAGGAGGGTGGAGCGGACGTTCCGCCCGCGCTCCTCGCGCCCGAGGACGATCCCGAGTGCGACCTGGCCGAACTTGGAGGCGGAGTACGCGGCGCCGGCGACGTGGCTGGCGCGCACGCCGGCGAGCGACGACATCTGGATGACCAGGCCCTCCCCTCGGGCCCGCATCGACGGCGCCACGGCGTGGATCAGGTTGAACGCGGCGCCGAGGTTGGCCCCCATCACCCGATCCCAGTCGGCGGGATCGAGGGCCCGGAGGCTGCGCTTCTGCACGTTGACGCCGGTGGCGCAGACCAGCACGTCGATCGCGCCGAGCGCGGCGAGCGCGGCCTCGACCATCGCGGCGACCTGGGCGCGGTCGGTGACGTCGCACGTCAGGATCGGGGCGCCCTCGCCCGCGGCGCCGAGGGCCCGCTGCGTCTCTTCGAGCTTGCCGCGGTCGCGCCCCACGAGCGCGACGCGGAGGCCCGCCTCGGCGAGTCCGACCGCGACGGCGCGGCCGATACCGCCGCTGGCGCCGGCGATGACGGCAGAGCGGGGGTTTGGGCTCACGGCTTCCTCCATGACGCACTCTACATGGAAGCCAGGCGCTCTGCCGATGTCGTCCGCGTGACGCGCCATGGTAGGGTCGCGCGCGCTCTCGATTCGTCGGCAGGGGAGGGACTCATGATCGAGCTCGATGCCACCGTGGCCACGATCCGCCGCATGCTCGTCAACGATCTCTTCGTCGAGTTACCCGAGGAGAAGATTGGCCTGGACGACGGGCTCCAGACCGTCGTCGGCCTCGACTCGATCGGCTTCAGCGAGCTGCGCATCCTGTGCGAGAGGAAGTTCGACGTCGAGATCTCCGACGAGGACTACGCACCGGAGAACTTCAGCTCGGTGCGTCGCATCGCTCGCCTGGTCGGCCGCCTCCACGGCAGGCGCAGCTGACGCCGGCTGGGGATCGCGATGATCGACCGGCGCCCCCGTCGCCGTCACCGGCGTGGCGTGGACGACCCCGCTGGGGGACGATCCGGACGCGGTTTGGCGCCGGCTCTGCGCCGGCGAGACGGGGACCGTCTCCGTCCCGCACGCGGCGAGGCTCCGCAACGACCTGGCCGCCGTCGTGCCCTCGGTGTCGCGCTCGGCGCCGGCCTCCGCGCGGATGACGGCGCTGGGGCTCCCGGCGCTCCGCCGCGCGCTCGACCTGGGCCGGTGCGACCCGGCCGGCGACGACGTGCAGATCGTGCTGGGCACGAGCCTCGGCGCCTTCCTCGAAGGCGAGCCCGGCTCGGCGCCGCTCCACGCGTGGGCCGACGCGCTCGGTCGCGCCGTGGGCGCGTCGCGCCCGCCCCTGGCGCTCTCCACGGCGTGCTCCTCCGGCGCCGACGCCGTGCTCGTCGGCGCCGAGCTGATCCGCGCCGGCGCCGCGCGGCGCGTCGTCTGCGGGGGCGTCGACGTGCTCACGCTCGGCAAGCGCCTGGCGCACTCCGCGCTGGGAACGATGTCGCCCACGACGCTGCGCGCGTTCGACGCTCGCCACGACGGCACGCTGCTGGGAGAAGGGGCCGGATTCCTGGTGCTCGACGCGTTCCCGATGGGGGAGACCCCCAAACCCCCGCCACAGGCGCCTCCGGCGGTGCGGCCGCTCGCGATCCTCCGGGGCGCCGGGTCCGCCAACGACGCGGCCGGCATGACCGCGCCGGACGCCTGCGCGCTCGGCGCGCGCTACGCGCTGGAGCGCTCGCTGGCGGACGCGGGCCTCCGCCCTCGGCCATCGGCATCATCAACGCCCACGGCTCAGGCACGCCGCGGAGCGACGCCACGGAGGCGAGGGCGCTGCGCGAGGTCTTCGGGCAGGCCGATCCTCCGCCCATCGTCTTCGCCACCAAGGGCAACTTCGGGCACAGCCTGGGGGCGACGGGCGCCCTGGAGGCGATCACCGTGATCCTCGCGCTCCGCGCCGGCCAGGTGCCCCCCGTCGTCGGGCTCGAGCAGCCGTGTCCAGACATGCGCTTCCCGCTCCCCGAGGGCGCGCCGCTGGCGCACGGGGCGCGGTTCGGCCTGAGCCTCACCCTCGGCTTCGGCGGCTTCGACACCAGCCTGGTCTTCGAGGGGGGAACGTGATGCCGAGGGTCGCAGGGACGGGAGAGGCGCGCGCGGCGGTGCGGAGCCGCTTCGACGCGCCCGCGCTCGCGGCCGTGCGCTACGCGGACCCGGCCGCCTGGATCGTGGCGACGGCCGTGGCGAACGCGGTCGATGCCGTCCGGGAGGCGGTCGCGGCAGCGCACGACCGGACGGCGGTCGTCGCGGTCGGCGCAGAGGGGCCGGTCGAGGCCATGGCCGCGATGTGCGAAGCGTCGCGCGCGGGGTCTTCGTCGCCCATCCGGTACCCGGCGTCCAACGCGGGGTCGCTGGCGGGGCTGACCAGCATCGCCTTCTCCTTCCGGGGGCCGACGCTGATGCTCACCCTCCCGCCGGAGCGCGGCGTCCCGCTGGGCCTGCTCCTGGCGGAAGCCTGGGTGCGTCGCGGGGTGGCCTCCTTCGTGGCCGTCGCCGCGTGCGCGCGCCGCGACGGCGGGCCCGTCGCGCGCTGCCTGCTCATCGGTGCCGAGGGCGAGCCGCTCGACGCCGATCGCCACGTCGCCTGGCTCGTGGAGGTGGGATGATGCGATCCGGTCTCCGAGCGAGAGGTGCTCGCCTTCCTCGACCGCGCGGTCGACGCGGGGCCCGAGGCGCTCCGCGAGCGTCCCTTCCCTGATCTCGCCGAGCAGTGGCGGGCGCTCGGGCTCGCGCCCGGCGACCTGGTGCTCCTGGCGCTCCCGACCGGCGTCGCGCTGCTCCAGCACTTCTTCGCGGTGCTCGCGGTGGGGGCCGTGCCCGCGCTGCGTCGGCCCCGGCGCGCCCGCCGCACGCCTCGGGGAGATGGCCGCGCGGATGGGCGCGCGGGTCGTCGCCGCGGCGCGCTTGCCGCCGCTCGCCGAGGCAGAGCGGGCCGTGCGCGTGGGGCAGCTCGAGGTGGCCTGGATCGAGCGCGAGGGCGCTTCGCCGGTGGCCCCCGGCGAGGTGGTGATGCTCACCTCCGGCACCTCGGGCTCCTCCAGCGGGTGCGTGACCACGCTCGACGCCATGGTGCGCAACGGGGCGCGTCACGTCGAATCCATCGGCCAGCGCCGGGACGACACGGTGCTCGTCAGCCTGCCGCTCCACTACTCCTTCGCGCTGGTGGCACAGACCCTGGGCACCCTCGGGCGCGGGGGGAGGCTGGTCATCGGCGGTCCGCCCTTCCAGCCGGCGGCCTACGTCGACACGGTCGCGGCCCACGGCGTGACCGTCTCGGGGCTCACGCCCGTCCAGGCGCGCACGCTGCTCCGGCACGGCACGGCGCTGCCCGCGAGCCTGCGGGTGCTCGAGCATCGGCGGCGACGGCCTGGCGGCCGACCACACGGGCGAGCTGCTCCGTCGCCGCCCGGGCGGCGAGCTCTACCTCACCTACGGCCTCACCCAGGCCGGGCCTCGCGTCTCCACCCTCGCCGCGCACCGCGAGCCGCCGCACCGCCACGCGTCGGTCGGCCTCCCGATCGCAGGCACGCGCGTGGCGCTCTCGGACCTGGGCGACGGCAGCGGGCGGACGGAGCTCCACGTCTCGTCCGACACGCTGATGCGCCGGCGCATCGGCCTCGTCGAGGGCCGGCGGCGAGACGACTTCGCCGCGCCGGGCGTGCTCGCCACCGGCGACCTGTTCACGCAGGACGACGAGGGCTACCTCTTCTTCCAGGGGCGGCTCGCCGAGTACATCCTGCGCGGTGGGGAGAAGGTCGCCCTCGCCACGATCCGCCGTCTCGCGACCCTGATCCCCGGCGTCGTCGCCGCCCGCACGCGCGTCGAGCCGCGGGAGGACGGCCACGACTTCGACCTCACCCTGATCGTCGCGGACGGGCCGGACCTGCGCACGCCGACCCAGTACCGCGCGCTCCTGGCCCGGACGGTCCGCCGTGGCGAGCTGCCGCGCGCGATCGACGTCGTGGTGGATCAACCCGCCGGCACCTTCGGTTACAAGTGATGGTGGACGCGGCGGCCCCCGGCGGAGGCAAGCCGCTCACGGTCCTCGTGGTCACGGCGGACGCACCGTTCCTCGGGGCAACGCTCGCCGCCATCGCGGACGCGTGCGGCGAGATACCCGCTGTTCATGGAGACCTTCCCCGCGTGGAGGTCCCTCCGGAGGTCCATCCGCTCCACCTCGAGGCCGTGCGCAAGGCGCGACGCCACTTCCAGGAGCGTGGGCAGCGCATCGCGGTGACCGTGGTCCAGGCGCCCTCGCTCGAGGCCGCCGCCGAGCGGCTCACGGCGCACGCGAGGGCTGGACCGCTCGGGATGATCTACGTCGACGCCGCCTCCGCCGGCCCCTCCGGTGGATCCGCTCGACGAGCGCCTGGACGCGTTCTACCGCCGCCTCGACGAGGCAAGGGTGGCGACCGTGCGCTCCCCTTACTCGGTCGATCGTCCACCGCCGGACGCCGCCCTGGAGCGACGGGGCACACGTCCTGCCGGATCGGGCGATCGAGCGGCTCCTCGTGCCCGAGGAGCCCTGGCTCCTCCGCGCCGAGCAGCTCTCTGCGTTCGTCGACTTCGTCGAGCGCACCTTCGACAAGCCGCGCAACCACAGGGCCGCGCAGCGGGATCTCGACACCACGCTCGGCGACGAGGTGGTGCGGTTCCTCTGCGATCGCGCCGGCTCCGACTGGCTCTTCTTCTACTACACGGGATCGTCCGTCTCGCCGCTCATCGAAGCCCTCGAGCGCGCCGCGGCCAGGCGGGGGGCCCTCACGCTGCGCGGCGCCAACGAGCACGCGCTCGCGGCGGGCGCGCTGGCGATGCACCTGCTCCACGGGCGCCCCTCGCTGATCGTGGTCGGCACCGCGATGCTGGACGAGATGCGCGGCACGCTCGCCAACCTGCGGAGCGCGGGCGCGCAGGGCTTCATCCTCTGCCCCGAGGCCGACCCGGGGAGCTGGTTCGCGTTCCAGGGGACCCTCACCCCGACGAGGACATGCGCGAGAGCCTCGCCGCGCGCCGCCACCCGACGGTCTTCCTCGACCGCATCGAAACCCTGCCCGAGCGCCTCGAGGAGGCGTTCCGCCTGTACGGGGAAGGCCGCGGCCCCGTCGTCCTCCTCGCCAGCGAGGCCGTCCTGTGCGCGCGCGACAAACTCCCGCGGGCGCCCGCGTACCCGCCGCCGGCGGACCGTGCTCGCGACGAGGGCGACCCCCGAGCCCGAGCCCCCGTCGCGAGCGTCGCGCCCGGCAGCCCGCAGGAGGAGGCGATCGAGGAGGCGCTCGCCATTCTCTGCCGCGAGCGCACCGGGGTGCTCTGGCAGGCGAGCCGCCTCGATCCGGAGGAGCAGAGGCTGGTCTGGTCCATCGCCGAGCGCGCCGGCATCGCGCTGGTCGACACCCTCGGCCACCCGGGGCCGACGCACGTGCGGTGGGCGGCGGATCCCGAACTACCTCGGGACGCTGGGCCTTTATGGGTTCAACCAGCGCGCCCACGCCTTCCTGCACGAGGGGGGCAAGCTCGACCCTCGGCGCGAACGCTGCATCTTCTTTCTGAAGAGCAAGGTGGGCCAGCGGGCCACCAACTTCACCCCATCCCGGCGCGCCGGCCTGCGGATGGTCCAGCTCACCCGACGCGCCGACCACGTGGCCCCCGACGTCGACCTCGCGCTGGTGATGGAGGCGAAGGACTTTCTCCGCCGGGTCGACGCCCGGCTCGAGGTCGACCCCGAGGTGCTCCGCTACCGCACGGCCGCGCTACGGGCCGCGAGCGCCTCGTGCCCGCCCGACCTCGACCTCCGCGCGCCGGCTCCCCAGCGTGCCGATGAGCCCGAACTACTTCTTCCGCGCGCTCGGCGCGCTCTTCGAGGATCTGGTGGGGGAGGGGTACGGCTACACGGGGGTCTTCGACGTCGGCCGGTGCAGCGTCTCGGCGACGCGCAGCGTGCCCCGCACCGCGCGGGGCTTCAGTGGCTGGTACGGTCGCGCGCTGATGGGCGACGCACCGGCGGCCCTCCCCACGATCGCCGTCGTGGAGCCGGGTAACGTGGTCGCTTTCGTCGGCGACGGGGCCCGGTCGCATGATCGCCGACCCGATACCGGCTCTCCTGGAGAACGCGCTCGCCCATCCGGCGCGCTTCGACAAGAACGTCACCCTCTTCTACTTCTCGAACGGCACCTTTTCGGGCATCCGCACGTACCGCGAGCGCCTCTCCTCCCGGTGGGGAGGCCGCCAGATGCGCACCTTCGACCTCCTGCACCCGGAGAGCGAGGCGACCTTCGGTCCCCTCACGCTGGTGCGCCGCACGCTGGTGAAGATTCGACCCTGCCTTCCTTCGCGAGGCCCTCCTCGCCAGCCGCAGGCTCAACGTCTTCACGGTGCTCCTGGGCCACAACGACGACGACGACGGGTTCACCCTCGTCAGCACGGGCTGGCAGCGACAACCACCGGACGCGAACTAGAGGCTCCCATGGACACGGTGCACACAGGGCTCTCCGCGCTCTCCCACCATTTCGCAACCTCGGATCGACGCGCTCTCCAGGGCCGCGCGCCGCGCCAAGCGTGCGGTGTACGGCTTCTCGCTCCCCGTGCCTCCGGCCGTGGCCCACCCCGCCGTGTGGGGCTACCTCGCCGCGCGCGAGGCCTGGGAGATTGGCATGCGGGTCCTCATCGCCCAGCCCCTGCTCCAGGCGTCCTGCAAGCAGTGCGGCCCGGGCCTGCGCACCGGGGAGCTTCGTTCACTACGTCCAGGGCCGGGGGGACATCGTCCTCGGCGCCAATGTCTGGCTCGACGGGAAGTCGACCATCAGCTTCGCCGCCAGGTTCGACGATCGCCCGACGCTGGAGATCGGGGACGGCTCCTCCATCGGGCACCTCACCGTCTTCACCATCGGCAAGCGCGTCACCGTGGGGAAGAACTGCATCATCTCCGGCGACACGCTGATCTTCGACTCCAACGGCCACACCTCCGACCCGATCGCCCGGAGGAACCACGAGCCGCCGCCCCTGGATCAGGTGCGTCCCGTGACCATCGGGGACGACGTGTGGATCGGGAAGCGGTGCATCGTCTTCCCAGGCGTGCGCATCGGCGACTGCTCCATCGTCTCCGCGGGGTCCGTGGTGCGCCGCCACGTGCCGCCGTACACGGTCGTGGCGGGGAACCCGGCGCAGGTCGTCTTGCGGCTGCCGAGGCCGAAAGACGCCGTGGAATCGTGCGCGTGAGCAAGCGTGCGCGAGCGGACCCGAGCGCCTTAGACCAGGGTCAGCGTCACCGTCCCCGCCGGCCCGTAGTCCGCGACGACCTCCACCTGCTCCGGGGCCCGGTAGGCCCCCGTGCAACTGCTCGTGCTGACCAGCATCCCGGCCAGGAGCCCGTCCCCGCGCTTCCTCCGGTCGTTCGCCAACCACACGAGCGGCAGGATGGGGTGCCCCCCCGTGTGCTCACCCGAGCCCTCGCGGAGGACCTTCCCCCCGCTGTGCACCTTCACGGGCGCTCGCCTGAGCGCCTCCGACCGCCACTTCGCCACCCTCGGTCCCACGAGGTACGCCCCCGCCAGCACGTTGTCGGCGACGAGGCTCGGCGCGTCCATCATCAGACCCTTCTCGTAGCGGGAGTCGGCCACCTCGACGCAGCCGTGCACGGCGGCGACCGCGTCCTCCACCTCTGTGCGCGTGTAGGGCGCCGCTCTCGGGGGCAGGTCCATGCCCAGCAGGAACGCGTACTCGCACTCCACCATGCGCAGGTGGAACGCGGCGCCGCGCAGCACCGCCGACCCGTGGCACACCGCGCCTTCCAGCAGGCGCCCGGCCATCGGCTCGTCGAGGCCGGCCCGGCGCTGCCAGTAAGGCGTGGTGGCGCCCAGCTTCCAGCCCAGCACCCGGGCGCCGGAGAGGTCGACGAGGGCGTCCTGCACGGCGTAGCCCTCGTCGACCGTGCGGGGGCGGCAACATGGGGGGATCGCCTCGACGGTGACCCCCGCGCGGCGGGCTTCGAGCAGCATCCCGGCGGCGTCGCGCGCAAGCGTTGGCGTCACGGGCGGTCGCCCATGCGGACCACGTGGATGAAGAGCGGAGAGCTCCTCGGGCGCCGGAGGGCGCAGAGCGTCATCCCCGCCCCCTCGTAGATGCGCCTGCCGAATACTCCTTCGGGCGGGGCTCTCCCTGGCGCGAGAGCGGGTGCACGAAGTGGTAGTCGAGCGCATCCATGGCAGGGGGCGGGCGGCCGTCGAGCGCGGCGACGTCGACCGGCTGCATCTCCAGCGCGACGAGGAGCCTGCCGGGGAGCTGGGCGCGGAGGGTGGAGAGGACGCGCACGATGGCGGCGTCGCCGGCGCGGCCGAATTCGTGGAGCATGAACATGGCGGTCACGGCGTCCGTCTTCTCCAGGACATCGGCGCCGAGGGGGAGCGCGCGCTCGCCCACCTCGCCCAGGTGGAAGGAGAGCCGGTCCGCCACGCCGAAGTCGGCGGCGTTCGCGCGCGCGGCCGCGAGGGCGTCGGGGGACATGTCGACGCCGGCGCCCCAGCCTCCGGACCCGTCGTCCCGGCGCGTGTGGTGCGCCCACTGGATCAGGAAGCCGCCGGTGCCGCAGCCGAGGTCGAGGATACCCTTCACCTCGTGCTCCTTCAGCACCTCGACGACCTGGGGGACGACGCGCACGCAGGTCATGTCCTCCGTGCCGGCGGCGGCGTGACGGGCCGAGCGGTCGAGGCGGGGATCGTCGATCGCGATCTCGCGGCGGAGGAGGGGGCCCAGGTTGGCGAGCAGCGCGCCGTACCCGCCGACGTACAGGTTGAGCAGGCCGCGCGCGAGGGTATTGGTGACGCGCTCGCCCTTCTCGGTCAGCTCCATCTCGCCGGGGGCGGTGGATCGCACCACGCCGCGCCCGACGAGATAGTAGAGGAGCCAGTCGAAGGTCATGGCATCGAGCCCGAGCTCCTCCACGGCCTGGCCCACGACGAAGCGCGGGTGCGCGCGCACGTACTCGTAGAAGCCACTTTCCCAGAGCGCGTGGAGGACGTGGGCGTAGACGTAGGCGGACGAGAGCCCGAGCTCCTCCGCGCCCGCGGGAAAGGCGATGCCGCGAGCTATTTCGGCCTCGCGGAGCAGATCCTTGCAACGATGTCCCCCGGCATCGCGCGCATCCTAGCAAGGGTGCGGGCCAGGGGCGCGACCATCCATGATTTCGCGCACGGACGTGACGCCGGCTGCAGGCGCGCACCTCTCGTGCGCCTGACCCCTGCAGCCGGTGGCCGCCGCACCAAACGCTTCCGCAGCCGTTGGCGCATTCAGAACCGACTTCCATCGCTTCAGGCAGCACAGCCCGTGCGTCGGATAGCGGCTGAGACCGTGCGGTGAAGCCCATCGCGATGCTGCGCCCGTCGAGCCACGGCAGGGCGACCTCCGCCACGTTGAAGTGTTGGAGCACGGGGTCAGGTGCGTCGCTCGGTGACAGGAGAGGGCTCGCGGCTGCAGCCCGTCCCGACGAGCCGGACCGCCTCGTGCTCTGCTTGACGCATCCAGCCGGTGACCCGAGGCACTGTCGACGGGAGGGTGCGACTGGAGCACGGCACGAGGTCCTGCGCGAAGGGGGGCGCTTCGATGTGGGGAGCGAGGGGCCCGATGGTGCGCTACGCCGTGGCAATCGGGACGGTCGCCGCTGCGGTCGCGATCGAGTGCTGGCGTGCGCAGCTCGGCGACGAGAGGCGGTGGGTGCTCCTCAACGGCGCCGTGCTGGTGAGCGCCTGGTACGGTGGGCGCGGGCCGGCGCTGCTGGCGATCGCGCTCGCGGCGGCAGCCGGCGACTACTTCATCCTTCCGCCGCCCGATAGCTTCCGGCTGGCCATCGGGGCGGCGACCTCTCTCGGGTTGTCCGTCGCCGAGATGAGCATCTCTGCGGCGCTCATGATCGCGGTCACGGAGTCGCGCGCGGGCGCGCTGCGCGGGCAAGAGCAGCTCCGCAAGCTGAACAAGGCGCACCGCGCCCTCTCCGTCTCCAACGAGGCCCTCGTCCGCGCGAAGGACGACGCCGTGCTCCTGGAGGAGATCTGCCGAGCCATCGTGGAGGTCGCCGGGTACCGCATGTGCTGGGTGGGCCGCGCGGAGCGTGACGGGGCGAAGACGGTGCGGCCAATCACGCAGGCCGGCCACGACGACGGGTACGTGGAGCGCGCCGAGATCACCTGGGCAGACACAGCGCGAGGGCGCGGACCGGCGGGCACGGCCATTCGCACGGGGCGGCCCGTCGTCCTGGACGACGTCGCGTCCGCCCCCGTGTTCGATCCCTGGCACGCCGAGGCGGTGAAGCGCGGGTATGCCTCCGCGATCACGGTACCGCTCTGCACCGAGGGGCACGTGTTCGGCGCGCTCAGCATCTATGCGTCCGAGAAGGATGCCTTCGACGCGGACGCCGTGAAGCTCCTCACCAGCCTCGGCAACGACCTCGCGTACGGCATCACGGCGCTGCGCGCGCGGGCGGCGATCACCGCGGATCGCAGGAGCTTCGAGACCGCGATCATGCAGGCGCCCGTCGCCATCGCCGTGTACGCGGGGCCCGATCACATCGTCCGCATCGCCAATCCGCGCTGGCTCGCTCTCGGCCATCCCACCCAGGCCGTGGGCAGGCCGGTCCGGGAGATCCTGCCCGAGGCAGCTCGGGACCGGATTCTTTCGGTGCTCGCTGAGGTGTGCGCGGAGGGCGAGCCTCGCGATCTGAAGGAGCAGATGATCCCCCGCACACGCCCGGATGCGTCCACGGAGGCGCGCTTCTACAATATCGCGTACCAGCCGCGCTGCGTCGCCGGCGGGGTCGTCACCGACATCATCTCCGCCGTCTCCGACGTGACCGAGCAGGTCGAGGCCCGCCGCGTCGTCGAGGAGGCGCGCGCCCTCGCCGAGCAGGCCAGCCGCGCCAAGGACGAGCTGCTCCGCACGGTGTCGCACGAGCTGCGCACGCCGCTCACGCCCATCCTGGGCTTCGCCGAGGCCCTCAAGAGAAAGCAGGGCATCCAGCCCGACGAGCTCCATCGTGTCCTCGACGTCATCCTCAGGAGCGCGCGCGAGGAGGCGCGGCTCGTCGACGACCTGATCGACGTCTCCGAGATCGTCGCCGGCACGATGCGCATGGAGATGCGTCCCGTCAATCTGGGGTCAATCGCGCGTGCGTGCGTCGACGAGGCGAGGCCCGCCGCGGCCGCGAAGGGCGTAGCGCTCGAAGCTTCCATCGCGCCGGACACGATGCTCCGCGGCGACGCGGGCCGCCTCGCGCAGGTGACGCGCAACATCTTGTCGAACGCGCTCAAGTTCACGCCGCGAGGCGGCCGCGTCGCCGTGGAGGTCGTGCGGAAGGACGATGCGCCCTGCCTCCGGGTGAGCGACACGGGCAAGGGGATCCCGGCCAGCGAGCTGCCGCACGTGTTCGAGCCCCTGCGCACCGGCGATGCCTCCCTCAAGCGCGCCCACGGCGGGCTCGGCCTCGGGCTCTGCCTCGCGCGGCACATCGTCGAGGCCCACGGCGGGAGGGTCTGGGCCGAGAGCGCGGGCGAGGGCCGCGGCGCGACGCTCGTCGCGGAGATCCGCGCACCGGCGCGCGATGCGCTCGACGCAGGAGAAAGCCGCACCGCGTTGGAACCGGATCAGCGTACCTTCGACGGCGGGTGCCCGGGGTCGACCCAGTAGACGCCCTCCGGCCGCTCGATCGGTTCGATGTCCAGGTTGACCACGACGGGCTCCTGATCGCTTCGCACGACCACGCAGGCGAGGTCGGCGCCGGGGTCGGCGTTGATCTCCTGGTGCGGCACGTAGGGCGGCACGAAGATGAAGTCGCCGGGGCCGGCCTCGGCCATGAGCTCCAGCCGCTCTCCCCAGCGCATGCGGGCCCGGCCGCGCACCACGTAGAGGACCGTCTCGAGGTGGCCGTGGTGGTGCGGGCCCGTCTTCGCGGCGGGGTCGACGACCATGGTGCCTGCCCAGAGCTTCTGGGAACCGACCCGGGCACGGGTGATTGCGGCGGCGCGCCTCATCCCGGAGGTCTGCGGCGTGTTGGGGTCGAGGTCGTCCGCGTGGACGATGCGCACGCCCTCGTCGCGCCAGTCGGGCTGTCTTCGGGTCTTGCTCATCACCGGTTCCTGGGGGGCGTGACGCGCCCCCACAAGGCTTCGCGGCGGTCCGGGCTGCTCGCCCGGGCATGGCACGCGCCTGGCAAGCGCTCGGGGAATGGACTCGATGCGGCGAGCGGGATCCCTCTGATCGACGTGGGCGCGTCCCGGACCGCAACCGCCCCCGGCAATCGTAGACGGACTCGGTGGGAGAGGAGGACAATCATGAGGGTGGGTTTCATCGGGCTCGGCGCGATGGGCGGCGGAATGGCGAAGAACCTGCTCGCCGCGGGACACGTGCTGACGGTCTACAACCGCACGAGGGAGAGGGCCGAGGCGCTGCGTGGAGGAGGCGCGCGCGTCGCGGAGACGCCCGCCGACGCAGCGCGGGGGGCCGAGGCCGTCTTCACCATGCTCGCGGACGATCGCGCGGTGGAGCACGTCGTCTTCGCCGAAGGTGGCCTGCTCGCAGGGCTCGCGCGCGGGGCGGTGCACGTCTCGTCCAGCACACTCTCGGTCGCGCTCTCGGAGCGGCTCGCTGCGGCTCACGCGGCGGCGGGCCAGGGCTATGTCGCGGCCACGGTGTTCGGGCGGCCCGACGCGGCTCTGGCCAGGCAGCTCTGGGTGATCGCGGCTGGACCGCGGGCCGACGTGGATCGAGTGAAACCGCTGCTCGAGGCGATCGGGCGCGGGCTCAGCGTGGTCGGCGAGGAGGCGACGGCGGCGAACGTCGTCAAGCTCGCGGGCAACTTCGTGAGCGCCTCGTCGATCGAGGCGTTCGGCGAGGCTTATGCGTTCGCCCGCAAGTGGGGAGTCTCGCCGCCGGACCTGGAGCGCGTGTTCATGGAGCTGTTCGGCGGATCGGCGATCCTCGCGCGGTACCTGCAGATCATCGCCGCCGAGGCGTACGAGCCCGCGGGCTTCAAGCTCGAGCTCGGGCTCAAGGACATGCGCCTCGTGGCCCTCGCCGCGGACGCGGCGACCGTGCCGATGCCGCTCGCGAGCCTGGTGCGCGACAACTACCTCGTCGCGGCGGCGCAGGGGAGAGGCGGTCTCGACTGGTCGGCGCTGGGGCTGCTCGCGGCGGAGCGCGCGGGGCTCCGCGGGCGCAGCTGAATCGCGATCGGTAGGGACGAGCAAGCCGCCGAGGGCGGGAGGATCCAGATCAGCGCACGCCGCCGGCCTCGGCGCTTGGCCGTCAGGGCGGCAGGATGGGCATCCGCCCGGGGCCGTACTTGGTGAGCACCGACTCGTCGATGTGGAGGTGCGCCCGCACGAGCTCGTGCGGGGTCAGCTCGAGCCAGTTGCGGAGGGACATGTCCTCGAAGTGATCGCTGCGGAAGACCTCGAGGAAGCGCATGGTCGTGTCGCCCGTGTTCTCGACGTAGTGCGGCATGTTGCGGGGGACGTAGCCGACGTCGCCGGCCTGGTAGTCGTACGTGGCCGCGTTGCCGTCCGGGATGAAGACGGTCATGCGCGCCTTCCCCGAGACGAAGTACTGCCACTCGTCGGCGTTCCCGTGCCAGTGCAGCTCGCGCAGCCCGCCGGGCTCCACCTCGTTGAGCGCCGCGGCGATGGTCTTCGAGGCGTGGAAGTTCGTCGAGTCCGCGATCCAGACCTTGCCGCCCGTCGTCCGGATCGGCTCCTGAGCGAGCAGGGGGAAGCTGAGCCACGGGGAGACGAGCCCCGCGCCCCGGACCCGGTCCTGGTCGAGCGGGGGCGGGAGCTGGGTGAGGAAGATGTAGAGCTCGTGATCGGGGATGTGGTCGAACGCCTTCTCGGGCACGCCGAAGTTCTTGGCCAGGACCTCCCTGGGCGTGTGCGCGAGCCAGTCGGTGAGCAAGACGGTCGCGTTCTCGTTGAAGTTCCCGTCGTCGAAGCAGAGGAGGAACTCGGTGCCATCGTCCTCGAGCCCCTGGATCGAGTGGGGGACGCCCTTCGCGAAGAACCACAGGTCCCCTTCTTTCACGTCGTCCAGGAACGTCTTGCGCCCCCGGTCGACGGCGGAGATGCGCGCCTTCCCTTTCAGGACGTAGGCCCACTCCGCCTCCTGGTGGAAGTGGAGCTCGCGGACGGCGCCCTTCTCCAGGCGCATGTTCACGCCGGCAATCTCCTTGGCGATGCCGAGCTCGCGGACCGTGGTCTGCCGCGCCCAACCGCCCTCGCAGAGGCGCATGCGGCTGTCGGCGAAGGACCAGCGCAGGTTCGGGACGGTGCCGTGATCGGTCTTGGGCGGCACGAGGATGTCCGGGTTCTCTGCCTCGCGCGGCAGGTTCCGCGGGCCCAGGATGTTCGCGCCCACGCCGTCCCGGATGGGCTCCGGCGTGGAGAGAGACGGCCCCCTACGGACGATGACATCGTTCGACATGGTTCCTCATGTTCGCAACGGGGAGAGCCGTGAAAGGCGGGGCCCCCCGTCGGGTCTTCAGCGCGAGGTGTCGCCCTTCCCCATCACGTAGTCGATGATCTGCGCCGTCTCCTTCTCCCTCGGATCGGTGAAGAAGCCGTGCGCGCGACGCGCCTCGGGGTTGTCGTAGCGGAGCGACACCTTGAAGAGCTCGAAGCGGCCGTCGGCCGCGTAGGGCGCGCACCGGGCGCGCAGCGCCGCCATCGCGTCGGGCGGCATGGGGGAGAACCCCCGGGCCACGAGGAGGTTCCGGCGCAGGACGTCGATGGAGTCTCATCCCGGCGATCGTCGTCAGGACGGGGAGGCTCATCGCGTAGCGCAGCGCCTCGTCGTGCGTCACGGCGCCGCGCTTCACCATGTCGCCGGTGCCACCGAGGCTCTTCATGCCGAGCACCGCGATCCCGCGCCGGTTCGCCTCCGGCAGGACGTGCTGCTCGAAGCTGCGGTAGGTCGCATCGAAGCAGTTGAGCGGCATCTGCACCGTGTCGAACGGGAACCCGCGCGCGATCATCTCGAAGTGCACGCTGGGATCCGTGTGCCCCGTGAACCCCACGAAGCGCACCTTTCCCTGGCGCTTCGCCAGCTCGAGGGCCTCGATCACCCCACCCTGCCGATAGGCGAGCTCGGGATCGTTGTCGAACGAGACGCCGTGGATCTGCCAGAGGTCGAGGTGGTCGGTCTGGAGCCGCCGGAGCGACTGCTCGAGCATCGCCATCGCGAGGTCCGCGCCGCGCCCGTGCGTGCAGACCTTGGTCATGAGGAAGACGCTGTCCCCTTCCCAGCGAGCGCCCGGCCGAGCCAGTCCTCGCTCTTGCCGTCGTAGTACTCCCAGCAGCAGTCGAAGAAGGTCATGCCCGCGTCGATCGCCTCGTGCACGAGGTCGATCGCGGTCTCGACGTCCGGCAGATCGCCGAGGTGGTGCCCGCCGACGCCGAGCGCCGACACCTTCACCCCCGACCGGCCCAGCTCGCGCATCGGGATCGGCCCGAGCTGCTCGTAGGCGCGCGCGTCCATCATGACCTCCTCGTCAGAGCGGCAGCTCCTCCCGCGGGGGGTACCCGTGCTGCTTGCGGCCGACGGCCGCGTCGAAGTGCGTCGTCATCTTGTAGAGCTCGTAGCGCCCGTCTCCGGCCACGCCCGCGACGCGGGCGCGCAGCGCGTCCATCTCGGCGCTCGTCATGGGCACGAAGCCGCGCGCGATGGCGAGGTTCTGCCGGAGCACCTCGAGCCCGTCGATACCGCTCACGACCGCGGCCACCGGCAGGCTCAGGGCGTAGCGCAGCGCCTCGGCCGCCGTGACCACGCCCGCGACGATCGCGTTGCCGCCCCCGCCCATGCTCTTCATCCCGAGGGCGGCGATCCCTCGCTTCGCGAGCTCGGGTAAGACGCGGCGCTCGAAGCTCCGGAAGCTGGCGTCGAAGCAGTTGAGGGGCATCTGGACCGTGTCGAACGGATACCCGCGCTCGAGCATGCGGAGGTGGATGTCCGGGTGCTTGTGCCCCGTGAACCCCACGAAGCGCGCCTTCCCCTGCCGCTTCGCTTCGGTCAGCGCCTCGATCACGCCCCCGGGCGCGAAGTGGAGATCGGGGTCGCTGTCGTAGACGCACTCGTGGATCTGCCAGAGATCGAGGTAGTCGGTGCGGAGGCGGCGCAGCGACTCGTGGAGCTGCTGGAGGCCCACGCGCGCGTCCCGGCCGTGCGTGCAGACCTTGGTCATCACGAAGGCCTTGTCCCGCCGGCCCTGGAGCGCGTCGCCGAGGAGCGCCTCGCTTCTGCCAGCGTGGTACTCCCATGCGTTGTCGAAGAAGGTGAGGCCCCCGTCCATCGCCTCGTGGACGATGCGCGTGGCGAGGGTCACGTCGCGGATGTCCCCGAGGTGCGATCCGCCCAGCGCGAGGACCGACACCTCGGCCCCTGTCCGCCCCAGCGCCCTCTTCGGGATTGCGTCCGCGCTCGCCCCGGGAGGCCCCATCCCCTGCGGCTTGGTCACGGGCGGGCTCTAGCACAGCGGCGGCCGCGAGGCCTGCGAGGCGGTCAAAGCTCCGCGAGCCGTCCGGAGCGGGAGATGGCGCGCTCCGCTGCTCAGCGCGCGCGCACGAGGGGTGTGTCGACGAGGTGCTCCGAGAGGAACCACACCTGCACCTCGTTGGTGCGGATCACGTCGCTCACCAGGATGTCGTTGGTCCCGTCGTCGCCGCGATCGGCCGCCTTCTTCGCGGCTGCGCGCGTCTCCACGAGGACGAGCTCGTGCGCGTCGAGCAGCCGCGAGAGCTGCACGGGTACCTCTTCGCGCCCACGCGGAGGCCGCTCGATCTTCGTCGTCTCAGCGACGTCGTGGGCCATCGCGATGGCGACGCCACCCAGGGTCTGCACGCGCTCCGCGACGAGGTGGACGAGCTCCACCTGCTCCTTGTAGTGCTTGTCGAGGAGCAGGTGCAGGGAATAGAAGGTGGGGCCCGAGACCTGCCAGTGGTGCTTCTTGTACATGTCGCGGAGCACCATCGTGTCGCTGAGGATCTGGTTCAGCGCCTCCACGCTCGCAGCGCGCACGTCATCGCCGAGGCCGAGCGGGTAGCGCGTCAGCGCTCCGTATCGTTGGATCTCCTTGCCGCGCTGCCGCAGGATCGGCTGTGCTGCCGACTGCGGTCCGCCGTCCCCGACGGGCTGCGGACGAGGCTGGCTCATGGTTGCCATGACGTCTCCTCCTTGCTTGCTCAGCGCGGCGTGGGGCCGGGAGAGGGGCATGTCCAGGAGGCGCGATCTCGCGGCGGCGCGGGCGAGCGCGAGCGCGTTTCGGGCCGTGGGGATCAGCGCGGCGGGGCGCTCGAGTGCGGCGCCGGAGGGGCGGCCCCGTCGTGCAGCGCGATCCAGGTGGCCCGCGCCGCGCCGTCGCGCTTGACGGTCCAGTTCCGCTCCGAGAGCACGCGCGCTCGGTCCAGGTGGACGCCCGCGTCGGCATAGAGCTGCGCGAGCGCGCCCAGCGTGTAGACCTCGCCAGCGGCGACGGCGAGGTCGAAGCCGCGCTCCGCCGCCGCGAAGTGCGCCCCCGCGCGCGCGTCGTCGCCAGCGCGCTTCGCGGCGACGAACGCCATCCGCTCGACCTCCGGGTCCGCGTCGTCGGCGAGCGCCTCCTCGTAGCGGGCCAGCGCGTCGCCGGGGCGGCCGTCGGCCATCGCCAGCTCGGCCTGGTGGATGCGGAGCGCCGCGCTCGGCGGCCCTTCGCGCGCGGCGCGCTCGAGCAGCGGGCGCGCGCCCACCGTGTCGTGCCCGTCGAGCAGCGCCCCCGCCGCCGCCACCGTGGCCCACGCCGCGAGCGGCGGCGCCTCCTCGGCGCGCGCGAGATCCGCCGCGCGCAGGAACCTCCGCGCCGCCTCCGCGTGCCGCCCGGCGGCGGTGAGCCACTGCGCCTCCGCGGCCGCGTAGTAGAAGTATTTGGGGTCCTCGTCGAGCGGCGGCAGGAGCTTCTGAGCGTCGTCGAGCCGGCCGAGCCCGAGATCTGCTTCGACCAGCTCCGAGACGATCCACGGGTCCATGATGGCGCGGCCGTTCGTCGACGCGTCGGCCGCGAGCCAGCCCCACCGGATCGCGTCCTCGAACCGGTGCGAGTAGTTCTGGATCTCGACCATCACGCGGTACGCCTCGAAGGTGTCCTGGATGGCCAGCGACTGCTGCGCCGCTGCGCGCGCCGCGGCGACCCGGCGAGGGTCGTGGGTGGCGCGCGCCGCGTCGAGCTCGTCGCGCGCGAGCTCGACCCACGCCGGGTAGAGGCGCGGCGATGCGGTCACGCGCTGCCGGTCGCGCGCGATGCGCGCCTCGATGCCGGCGAGCGCAGGCGGCGGCGTCGCCGCCCGCGGGGGCTCGGCGTGCCCGCAGGCTGCGGCCGTCAGCGCGCAGGCGACGAGGGCGCCTACGGGGCAAGGGGACGTCATGAAGCGTGAGCCGATCTCGACGCGGCCACGTCGTCGTTGGGGGTGCTGCCCTGCTGCACGCCGGGCTTGGTCGCGGCCGCGCCGATCCAGTGGCCGGTGTCGGGGAGGAAGCAGCCCTGGTAGCCGCTGACGGAGTAGCTCTGGAGGCCGTTACACACGGAAGGCCCGCCCGCGCCGGTGCAGTAGCAGCGCGGCTCGTGCGGCGGCGCCAGGTAGGGGAACGTGCTCGAGAACGGCGCGTCGTTGGTGGTGGCGCGCGGCGAGCCGTCGGTCGCGACGACCTTCGTCGCCACCGGGCCGGTGGGATCGAGGGCCGCGAGGTAAGCGCTCACGTCGTCGGTGAGCAGGCGCCCGTTGGGGAAACCCGCCGCGCGCGTCGTATCGAAGATGACCACGTTGGGGACGACGCCGCAGGTGGGCCCGTCCAGGCTCGGCAGAAGGCTGCCGTTGAGGCACGTGTCGAACATCGACCGGAACGCGCGGGCGCCGCGATCTGCGATCTGGTTCGGGTTCGAGTAGGGCGGGCTCTGCGCGGCGAGCTCGCTCAGGCTCTGCGTCGCCGCCCAGACGAGGAGCGTCGTGTGGTGCCCATGTGCGACGAGGGAGAGCGGCATGTCGAGCACGACGGAGCCTACGTTGCGCCCCAGGCGCGGCGCGTGGATGAACGGGTCGTCGCGCAGCCCCGCGTACAGGGCGATGTCGCCGACGCCGTGTCCGGGGTCGGTGAGCCCGCCTCCGGCGATGCTCGGCGCGCCGTTCGCGTCGAACGTGATCGGTGAGCTGCACGTCCGCGCCGACGTGCGCGGGATCGACGATGGTGCCGCCGTACACGGCGAGGTCGCTCGGGTTGGCGAAGCTCACCTGGCTGTGGGCGTCGATGAGCACCCGGATCTGCAGGTCGGACGGGAACTGATAGGCGACGTTCCCGCGATAGCCGACGCTGCCGTCGGGGTTCGTGACCTGCGTGACGTTGGGGATCGCGTCGTTGGTGCTCAGCGCGATGACCAGCCGCTGGTCGCTGTTCCCGGTGGTGAAGACGTGCAGATCGGTGATGTTGAGATCGTGCCGCGCGACGCCCCCGAGCGTGGGCGTGTCGCCGTGGTCGGCGCCGAGCGCATCGGGGCCCGCGACGACGAGCAGGATTGCAGCGGACGTGGCGAGGGTTCGGGCGATTTTCATGAACGATGACCGACCCCGGGGTTCTTTCCTTCCGTTCACGACGCGAGCACCCGGGAGTTTGCGGATGAGCGCGCACTTCCTCCCGTTGTAGAGCCTCTCGCCTCGGTCCCTGGGCCCGGCCCGCGGTCTCGTCAATGGTCGACCGCGAGGCACGGCGAGCTTGGACTATCCAAACGCCATGGTCGATAGACCACGACAGGCCGCGGCGGTGCCCGTCGGCACGGTGACTGCAACGGCCGGCGGGTGACGCCGCGCCGGGTGTACGTGCCGCGCTCGGTCCCCGGCCCCTTCTCCTGCTCGTCGAGGGCGCGACCCATCCATCGCTGTGCAACACGACATGATCGCGAACCGACGGATCCTCCACCTCGCCACGCTCTCTTCGCTCGTGACGCTGGTCTCGAGCTGCACGGCGCCGGGGGCGGACCGCGCCACCTTCGCGTCGTCCGCTTCACCCTGCGCGACGCCGAGCCGGATCGTGTACGTCGAGAGCAACGATCCCCGCGCGGGGAAGAACGGGATCCTCGCCTTCGCGCGGGCGGAGGATGGATTGCTCACGCCGCTGCCGGGGAGCCCCTTCCTCACCCAAGGGACAGGCGTCGCGAACCCGAAGCAAGAATTCGGTCCGGACGACTCGGACAAGGAGATCGCGGCGAACTCCGATCGCCGCACTCTGTTCGCGGTCAACTCCGGCAGCAACACCGTCGCGGTCTTCCGCGTCGCGGACGACGGGTCGCTCTGCGCTGTCCCTGGATCCCCCTTCGACTCCGGGGGGCAGAACCCGGTGAGCGTGGGTGTCGCGGGGAGCTACCTCGTCGTGGTGAACAAGGCCCAGGATCCAGCGCATCCCGCGCCTACGCGCCCGCCCAATTACACCGCCTTCTCCATCCTGCCTGACGGCGCGCTCCGGCCCGTGCCCGGATCGACCGTCGAGACAACGCCCGGGGCTTCGCCTACGGAGGCCCTGATTTCCCCCGATGGGAATCTGGTGTTCGGCACCGATCTCCTCGCGCCGCTCGCCCCCGAGCCCAAAGGCGCGCTGCGCTCGTTCCGGCTCGATCAAGGCCGCCTGATCCCCGGCCCCGGCACGCCCCTGGCCCTTCCTCCGGACCCGGCCGGCCCACCACTCGCCCTCGGGCTCGCCGCGCACCCGACGCTGCCGCTCCTCTACGTCGGCTTCCCGGGGCGCAACCAGGTCGGCGTGTACGGCTACGACCGCGAAGCCGAGCTACGGTCATTGGCCGTCGCCGCCAGCTCGGGCAAGGCGCCCTGTTGGCTCACCATCAACCACGCAGGGACGCGCCTCTACAGCACGAACACGCCCGACGGCACGATCTCCACCTACGACACCACCGATCCCCGCGCCCCGCGGGAGATTCAGAAGATCGCGCTCCGCGACACCGGCCCGATCTTCGGCGAGGGGAAGATGGCATCGGTCTCGAGCGGGCCGACTCAGCTCTCGCTCGACCCCGAGGGACGGGTTCTGTACGTGGTCAATCAGCGCCTGACGGTCGATCCGAAGTTCCAGGGCGGCAACGCCGTGCATGCGCTCAGCGTGCGCGCGGACGGCACGCTCGCCGAGACCCTGCCGGAGGTCCCCCTGCCCGTCCCGCCGGAGGCGCGCGCGCAGGGCATCGTGGTATTTTGACCGGCGCGTGTAGCAGGCGCCGGAGGCGCGATCGACCGCGGAGATGCCCAGGGCTGCGCGGCGCGCTTTTCCGCGCTCCCCAGCGTCCTCGTCAGGGTGCGCTCCGCGACGCCGCTATGGCGAGCGCAGCCGACCGCAGGACGAAGGCGTCCCCCGAAAGCGGGTGCGCACGATGACTCGGGGTGGGAGGCGTCCACCTTCTCAGCGGCGCGGTGCTGCTCATGCTGCCAGCGTACCCATGCATCCAGCCGGGAGGCCAGCCGACGGCGACCCGGCCCCGGCAGGGATCATGGTCGAGGCGGAAGTCGTGGGTGATAGCGGGGGAAGAGGAAGGAGAGTAGACCGGGCCGGAGGGGCGTTGCCGGAGGCGGCGCCCCTCCGGCCCGGTCAACGCGTATGGGGCTAGGGGTGGAGGTCGATGCCGTAGACGACGGGCGCGCCCCCGGTGAACTGGACGACGCCCTGGAGCGTGGGCGTGAGGGCGTTCTCGCCGAGGATCAGCGTGAAGACCTGACGGTACTGCTGGAAGTAATCGAACCCGAAGCAGGGCCCGCCCGTCGCGGTCGTGTCCAGGGTGAGCACGCTGGCCACCGGGGTCGTGCTGTTCGCCGGACAGCTGAAGGCGCCGAGGGACTTGGCTTCGTCGAGGAAGCACTCGCCCGAGAGCGGCGCGAAGGCGTTGTTGTCCCACTCGGCGGCGTACTGGCACGCCGCGCCGGGGACATCGAGGTCGAAGAAGAACGACATCGTGCCGGCGGAGATCTGCGCCGGGCCGCGGCTGAGGAAGACCTGGTATGCGGGGATGAGGGTATTGAGCGCCATCGCGCTCGAGGAGACCATCGTCATCGCCGCCGCGCCGAGCAGAGAGAGCACGAGCTTCTTCACGTGATACCTCCGAGCAACTTGGACCGGCGTCGGATGTGCAGGCGTTCGAGGGCGTAGTCCATGCGAGCCACGCTCGGGTCGACGGCAATCGCCGGCGCCTCGATCCGGATCGTGTGCTCGCCGGGACGTCACCCCGGGCGCCATGTCCCGCTGCACGCCGAGCGGCCTCAGCAGCCGAGCGGCAGTCGCTCCGGTCCGACGCGACGCGGAGCTGAGGGGGTATCTATGCGGCGATTGCTCATCGGCAAGAGGCCCTTTGCAAAATGGGATCAGCTTTTCGCCTGGACGCGCACTCCTCGCACATCGGCGCCCATGCGCGGCCCCGCGATCATGGCGCCCGGCGAAGAACGGTATTTCGGAGGCGCGGAGTCCGAGGCCGCCCGGGATCGCGTCCTCGACGGACGCCGCGCCCGCGGCGCGCCCTTGGAAGGGACAGAACCGGGACCGCGACCTCGACCGGGACCTCGACCTCGACCGGGACCTCGACCGGGACCTCGACCGGGACCTCGACCGGGACCGCGACCTCGACCGGGACCGCGACCTCGACCGGGACCGCGACCTCGACCGGGACCGCGACCGGGACCGCGACCGGGACGCATGACCTCGACCGCGACGCGCGACGACGACCGAGTGAGGCAAGAAAAGGCAACCCGGCCCGCTTCCTCTTCATCGTGCGACCGTGACGCCGAGCGCGCTCGCAAAGGCGCTCGCCTCCGCGCGAAGCACCTGGCACTGCGGGAAGGCATCCGGCGCGTGGGCGAGCATCCTGGTCCCTGGGCCGGATATCCGGCGCGCCGGCGAAGGCTCTGGTCCCTGGGCGAGACATGTGGCTGCCGCGCGAGGGTTCCGGCGCGTCGACGAGGGTTCTGGTCCCCGGGCGACGTATCTGGTCCCCGGGCAAGGCGTCCGGTCCCCGGCCGAGTTGTCTCGCGCGTGCGCGAGCTATCCGGCGCGCCCGCGAGCCATCGGGCGCGTCCGCGCGGTATCCGGCGCGTCGGCGAGGTATCCGGCGCGTCGGCGAGGGTTCTGATCGCCGGGCGAGGTATCTGGAGCGTCCCCGAGGTGTCTGGTCCCTGGGCGCGGCATCCGGCGCGTCCGCGAAGCATCTGATCCCCGGCCGAGGTATCTCGTCCCCGGCCGAGGTATCTCGTCCCCGGCTGGGGTATCTCGTCCCAGCGCCTCTCCCGCAACCTGCTCGCGCAGCGCCTTCGGGAAAAATCGACATCGGCGCGGCGGATTCGCCTCTGGCCGGCATCCCCTCTTGGCGCGGTCGCGGTCCCGGTCCCAGTCGAGGTCGCGGTCGCGGTCGCGCGTCGCGGTCGCGGTCGCGGTCGCGGTCGCGGTCGCGGTCGCGCGTCGCGGTCGCGCGACGCGGTCGGTTCAGTCGTCCGCCGCCGCGTCCCAGAAGTCGCACTCGGCGGAGCGGAAGCCGCTCTCCACGCGCGGCACCACGTCGAGGCGGACGTACGGATCCGAGTCCGGGCGGAAGCGGGGCCAGGGGGACGCGGCGGTGCCGGGCACGCCGGTCGCGGCGAAGTGGGTCCAGGCGGTGACGATGTCGTCCGAGAAGCCGAGCTCGACGTCCGTGGGCCCGCCGGGCAGGAACGTGTGGAAGACGAAGGGGATCTCCATGGCGTGGCCGGCGCCCAGGAAGCGCAGGGCGCGGTCGCGGGCGTGGGCGTAGACGTAGCGGTAGACGGGCTCCTGCTGCCCGGCGGCGAAGGCGCGGAGGGCGCGGCGTACGCGGCAGGTGAAGGACGTGTCGGTCCACAGGGCGATGTAGGCGGCGCGCGGAGAGGCGTAGGCGGAGGCGGGGTAGTGGGCGCTGACCGCGGCGGCGTTCCGCGGGAACTGGAGGCGGATCTCGTCGTCGAGGTCGGCCTCGCTCGCGAGGGGCCTGTGCGGGCGGTGGAAGGCGAGGAGGGTGGAGTACTCGTCGGTGTTGGTGCCCATGACGATGGGCATGTGGTTGTGGCGGCCGGAGCGCGCGGCCTCGAGGGGCCGGCGCGGCACCACGTGGTCGTCGAGGGTGATGGCCAGCGTGACGCCCGCCCCGCTGCCCAGGGCCTCGGGGAGGGCGGCGACCACCTCGGTGAAGGGCCTGGCGCGGAGGCATGCGAGGTCGCCGCGGGCGCAGCCGAGCGCGGAGGGGAAGGCCTCGCCCGTGGCCTCGGCCTTGCCGGCGTCGACGCCCTTGAGAAAGCCGCTCTGGAGGAGCGCGCGCGAGAAGAGACCCCGCGCGAGCGGCGAGAGGAGGAGGGCAGAGGTGTCGATCGCGCCTGCCGACTCGCCGAAGAGGAGCACGCGCGAGGCGTCGCCGCCGAACGCGGCGGCGTTCTCCTGGACCCAGCGGAGCGCGGCGATCTGGTCGAGCAGGCCGTAGTTGCCCGACACGTGGTCCGGGCTCTCCGACGAGAGGGCGGCGAGCGCGAGGAAGCCGAGCGCGCCGAGGCGGTAGTTGAGCGTGACCACGACCGCAGGGCCGTGCTCGGCCAGGTAGCGCCCTTCGAGGCGCGAGTCCTCCCCCGCGGCGGTCGAGCTGCCACCCCACAGGTTCGACCCGCCGTGCACGAAGACCATCACGGGCATCGTGCCGGCGGGGCGATGCACGGGCGTCCACACGTTCAGGAAGAGGCAGTCCTCGTCACCGACGACGGGCGCGTGGCTGTTTCCTCCCTTGGGCTGCGGGCAGATGGCGCCGTACGCCTCCGCGCTGCGGACGCCGGTCCAGGGGGCCGGGGGCTCCGGGGGTCTCCACCGCCGCGCGCCCGTTGGCGGTGCCGCGTACGGGATGCCCCGGAACGCGACCGCGCCGCCCTCGACCACGCCCTGGAGGATGCCCTGGGAGACCGTGACGCGATCACGCGGCGGCGCTGCCGGGGAGCGAAGCGCCGCCGGGGAGCGCGGCGACGGCGAGGGCGCCGTCGAACCCTCGCATCCCGCGACCGCGACCAGTGCTGCCAGGATCGGGTGGAGGCGCACTCGACGAGGCTACCGACCGGTGCAACGCGTGTCACGCACCCGCAGGAACGCGACGAGGACCCCTCCGCGCGCCCGTTCGTGGGTGGGCAAACTAGTCGTTCGTGGGTGGGCAAACTAGTGCAGAAGGAACCTTGCCAAAACTTAAGGTAGGAGCAACCCAGTCGCTCACGGCCGGGTGGAAGAACTCCGGCGGCGAGAACCCCACAGGTGCCGCACACAACGCTCGCCGGAAGGACCTCGATGAGACCACATTCCTTGACCCTTGGGCTCCTCCTCGTTGCGGGGATCGCTTACGGATGCGGCTCCAGCAGCAGCTCCTCCGGCACGATGGGCGCCGGCTCCAGCACCAGCGCCAGCGCCACCGGGACCGGGGGCGGCGGCGGGGCGGGCGGCGGCGCGACGAGCAGCAGCAGCGCGACCGGCAGCTCCAGCTCCAGCAGCGGCACGGCCTGCAAGCCCGTGGGCATGATGTGTGCGACCACCGACGACTGCTGCAGCGCGCAGTGTAACTTCAACTACTGCCGCCCGATGACGTGCGTGGACTCCGGCGAGCTGTGCAAGCAGGACACCGACTGCTGCACGGGCGTGTGCGACCCGAACCTCGGCACCTGCGCGTCTTTCAGTTGCGGGGGTGACGGCGCGCCGTGTGTCCAGGGCTCGGATTGCTGCGGCGGCACGTGCGGCTCGGGCGTGTGCAGCGGCGGCGGGGGCTGCGGGGCGGAGGGTGCGCCCTGCACGCAGGACGCTCAGTGCTGCGGCGGGAGCTGCGACACGATGACGAACGCCTGCAAGGCGACGGCGTGCGCATCCGACGGCGCCGCTTGCAAGCAAAACACCGATTGCTGCTCCGGCGTCTGCGACACCATGTCGCTCCTCTGCACCACGGGGGGGTGACGGCTCGCCGGCGCCCGGCCGGCGACCTCCACTCCACGTCGGGGTACGGCAGCACGAAGCGGTAGCAGTCGCGCCTTGCGGCCGCGCGAAGTTTCCCATTAACTGTGCAATCATGAAGTCGACGCTCCCCTGGCCGCGCCCGGCGCGGAGGGTCGGCCCCTCCGACGCGGGCTCGCCGCGGGAGAGCGTGTCCGAGCTGATCGCGTGCCTGCGCGCGACGGGCCTCAAGCTCACTCCCCAGCGCCTCGCCATCGTGCGCGAGCTCGCGGCCGACCCCACGCACCCCACCGCGCAGGAGCTCTTCGAGCGCCTCCGGCCGGAGCTCCCCTCGATGAGCTTCGCGACGGTCTACAACACGCTCGATTCGCTGGCCTCCACCGGCCTCTGCGCCGCGCTCTCGCTCTCACCGGGGCCGGCGCGCTTCGACCCCAACATGCGCCCGCACGATCACGCGGTCTGCGACCGGTGCGGGCAGGTGCGCGACGTGCCGTGCGAAGCCGGCGGCGAGATCCAGGTGGGGGATTCGGCCTCCGGCGCGCCGTCTGGCTTCGATCTCCGCACGGTCGAGCGCGTTTACCGCGGCCTGTGCGAGGACTGCGCGGCGTCCGGGCCCCGGGCTCCTGCCGCGCCCCGTGGGCGTTAGCCTCCCGCCGCACTCCTTTCCCACAGACCTCACCCCCCCGGCCCCCCTCTCCCTCGAGAAGCGTTCTGCCTCCCCGAACGCAGACAGCGAGGGAGAGGGGGGAGACGTCGTTGAGGTCTCCCCCCTCTCCCTCGCCGTATTGGTTCGGGAAAGAGCGGCGATTTTCGAGGGAGAGGGGGGCGGGGGGGTGAGGTCTGTGCGCGAGAAGGCGGCGGTGCGCTCCGCGTCGTCCGGCGCGGTCGCGCGTTCCGGGGATGGATGGGGAGGGTCGGCCGCGCGGCGTCGAGGGGTCCCCGACGCCGGGCGCGGCCGTGCGATCAGCGTGGCGCCGGCCGCAGCGAAGCGGAGGCGATCAGCGGAGGGCGGCGTCGAGGCTCTCGACCGAGGGCGCGAAGTAGAACGAGCCCGACGCAGGCGTCGAGTAGTTGAGGATGGCGTCGTGCGCCTGGCCGCCCATGCCGTACATCGCCTCCATGCGCTCGCGGAGCGGCGCCTGGGTCTTGCAGAAGCCCAGGAAGTAGAGGCCGACGGTGCCGTCGTGGAGCGCGTAGGGCGTGGAGCGCCGCACCATCTCGCCGCGCTTCGGCTTGGTGGCGTCGGCCGTGTGGCCCTCGCGCAGCTCGACGTGGGCGAGGTGCGACGAGGGGACCTGCACCTCGAGCCGCTTCGAGTCCGCCTTCGTCCGGCCGAAGGTGTTGTCCTGGTCGGCGTGCGAGAGGCCGTGGAAGTAGCCGAGGTCGTGGACCCAGCGCTGGGCGATGAGGAAGCTGCCGCCGGCGCCCTTGTGCCCGTCGGCGATGATGGCGCGGTCGCGCTGATCCTCGGGGGCGGGGTTGCCGGTGCCGTCGATGTACCCGGTGAGATCGAGGCTGTTCTTGTAGATCCAGGCCAGGGTCTCGCGGGCCACGTTCATCTGGCCCTTCACCGCGTTGCGGAACTTGAACTGGGTCTCCCAGCAGAGGCCCTTGCGGTCCGAGTGAACCCAGACCAGGAGCTCCTCCTGCGTGGCCTTGGCGACCTTGCCGCTCGGCGACTGGTAGCCGGGGTAGGCCTGGAAGTCCTCGGGGGTGTCGGTCGTGAGCTCCTGGAGCAGCGTCGGCCCGAAGAACAGGCCGAGGTTGACGTGCTGCGCGGCGCAGTCCGCGCGCAGGTCCCTGAGCGCGGCCTTGATCACGCCGAGGTCAGCACCCTTGACCCGGCTGAGGTGGAGATACCACTGATGTTCTTCGAGCTTTCCCAGGATAGCGGGTTGCGGGGTGGCCATGATCTCTCCTCGGGTCGTTGGGCAGCCTTTGATGGCGCTGACGTTACGGTTGGTGCCTGACTAGTCCGGATCGGCGCCGCCGGAAAGAGAGAAGCGGCAAGCTCCCCGAAACGCCCCACGTTCGCGCCCACTCGCCCGCGGCACCCTGAACGTCCGCCCGGCGGCCCTTCAGACCTCTCCGTGGCGGAAGCAGGACACGAGGTGGTCGTTCACCATCCCGACCGCCTGCATGTACGCGTAGCAGATGGTGCTCCCGACGAACTTGAACCCCCGCCGCGAGAGCTTCCCGGCTCATCGCGTCGCTCTCGGCGGTCCGCGGCGGCACGTCGGCGGGGCGGCGCCTCTTGTTCCGCCGAGGCGCGCCGCCGGCGAGCTGCCAGACGAAGCGGTCGAACGACCCGTGCTCCTCCTGCACGGCGAGGAACGCGGCGGCGTTGGCGATCGTCGCGCGGATCTTGAGCCGGTTGCGGACGATCCCCGAGTCGGCGAGGAGCGCGGCCACCTCGCGCTCGCCGAAGCGCGCGACCGCCGCCGGATCGAACCCGGCGAAGGCCTTCCTGTAGGCCTCCCGCTTGCGCAGGACGGTGAGCCAGCTCAGGCCCGCCTGCGCGCCCTCCAGGGTGAGCATCTCGAACAGCACGCGATCGTCGTGCTCGGGCACGCCCCACTGCCGATCGTGGTAGGCCAGCATGAGGGGATCGCCCGTGGCCCATGCGCAGCGCTTCGGCGCGTCGGTCATGACGCGGAGCGTAACACGCGGCGCTCGGAGGCAGCGGCCCGCGGACGCACGTCGCTGCTCACGGGCGCCGGGCCGTACTTACGGGTGCCGGTCCGTGCTTACGGGCGCCGCGCCGTGCTTACGGGCGCCGGTCCGTGCTTACGGGCGCCGGTCCGTGCTTACGGGCGCCGGTCCGTGCTTACGGGCGCCGGTCCGTAGTTACGGGCGCCGGTCCGTGCTTACGGGCGCCGGTCCGTGCTTACGGGCGCCGGTCCGTGCTTACGGGCGCCGCGCCGTACTTACGGGCGCCGGTCCGTACTTACGGACGCCGGTCTGTGCTTACGGCTGGTGTTCCCTGCGCACGGCTGGCGTTCCCTGCGCACGGGCGCCGGTCCGTGCTTACGTGCGCCGGTCCGTGCTTACGGCTGGTGTTCCCTGCGCACGGGCGCCGGTCCGTGTTTTCGGACGCCGGTCCGTGCTTACGGGCGCCATCGTTCCGCGCAGACCTGGGGGGCGAGGTCTGGGGGTGCGTGCTCACTGGACCGCAGCCTGAAGGTCCGGCGTGCTGGGGGCGGCGGCCGGGGCCCGCGGCCGCAGCTCCATGAACGGCCGCTCCACGAGGACGTACACCACCGCGGCCGCGAGGAACGTGGCCACCGCGTCGGCGGGCAGGAACAGCGGAATCGGCTCCCACCCCCCCAGCCACACGAGCCGCGACAGCGCGCGGTCCACCAGCTTCGTGGCGATGGGGTTGAGCAGGTACGCCGAATAGGCGAGCTGGCCGAAGGGATAGAGGGCGCGGCTGGAGAGCACGCGGCCCAGGAACCGGCCCACCGGGTGGCGCGACAGCGAGAAGAGCAGCACGTACGCGACGGCCACGCCGAAGCCGGTGCGGTAGAGCGCGAGGTAGGCCACCTCGACGACGCGAGGCGCATCCTCCACGATGGGCCAGTGCACGCACACCCCCGCGGTGCCGAGGGCGGCCACGAGGCCGAGGACGGCCGCGACCCTGGCCCGCGAGAGCCGATCCATCGCGCCTTCCATCCGGTGGACGTAGGCCGCGGCCACGCCCGCGAGGAGCGGGCCGGCGCGCATCCAGGGCTTGTCGTACAGGTTGTCGTATCCCTGCGCCCAGTGCCAGACATCGCGGTTCACCACAATCTCGGCGTCGATGGCGTGGAAGCCACCGTCCGCCACCACCCACGCGGCGACCCCGCACAGGGCGAGCGCGATCCCGGCGAGCACGCCGATCCGGGCACGCGCCCGCAGACGCGCGAGCCCCCACACCAGCCAGGGGCAGAGCAGGTAGAACTGCTCCTCGATGGCCAGCGACCAGAGCCACCCCATGCCGATGTCCAGGATTGGGATGAAGTTGCTCACGTACAGCAGGTTGGCCCACACCATGTCAACGTGGTCGCCGATGAGCAGGACGTGGAGAACCACCGTGACCGCCAGCGCCGGCCAGAGGCGGATGAGGCGGCGCGCGTAGAACAGGCCGAGGCGCAGCCTCCCGGTGCCAGCGTGCTCGTCGGCGAGCATCCCGGCGATGAGGAACCCCGAGAGGACGAAGAAGATGTCGACGCCGAAGTCGCCGCGCCAGACCGGGAGCATCCACGTCGCCTTGAGCAGGCGGTAGTACACGTCCAGCGAGACGTGCTCCCCCACGTACCAGCCGGCGTGGAAGGTCACGACCCACAGGATCGAGAGCGCGCGCAGGCCGTCGACCGGGCGGAGATGGCCCTCCGGCGGGACGAGGAGCAGGCGGAGGTTGCGGCGCAGCGAGAACGCCTTGCGCAGGCGGGAGCCGTCGAGTGCAGAGGGGGGCAAGCCTTCCATCGCTCCGAAGCGCGTACAAATCAGGGTCTACCAGCGATGGGGGCCGGGGGGCAACTGTGCCGGCACAACAATGCCTCGGGGGCGGGGCGTGCCATCGCGCGAGCCCCCTGCCGACGCTCAGTGGATGAGCCTCGCGTCGCGCTTGCAGAGCGCTTCCACGCTGGGCCGCTCGCACTCCTTCGCGTTCACGGGATCCTCGTCGAGGCCGAAGAAGTACCTGCGCGCGGATCGGTCGGGGTCTCGAGGATGAAGTCGGGATCGCGGAAGCCGTACTGCGCGTGCAGGCGGCCCCGGAGGAGGCAGGGCGCGTGATCGCGCTCGAAGCCGCCGCGGGTGCACGCCTCGGAGGCGTAGTAGTACGCGCGGAACGAGTCCTTCTCGAGCGTCGCGCCCTCCTCGTACCGCTCGGCGAGCCACGCGCACGCGGCCTTGGAGTAGCGCTCCTCGCGCTCGTCGGCCGCGAGCTCGGCGGGGCAGGCGAGCTCGTAGAGGCCGAAGGCGGTCACCGGGCTCTTCTCGACGCCGGCGCCGCGGTCGTGGAGATCCCCCAGGACGAAGAAGGCGTCGGGCTCGCCGTCGCCGGCGCCCATCCGGGCGAGATCGGCGACCCGTGGATCGCCGGCGTCGAGGTAACGGGCGGCCTCGCCGCACACGCACTCCCCTTCGAGGCAGGCCGCCGTCAGGGCCTCGCCGACCGCCTTGCGGAGCGGCGCGAGCGCGGTGGGGGTGTAGCCGTCCTTGTCGAGCATCATGAAGACGTCGTCGCACTCGAGGGTCGTCCGGCAGATCCGCTCCGCGATCGCGTAGAGCGCCGCGGGGAGAGCGTCGCCGCCGCGCGTCTTCTCCCGGGCGTAGAGCTCCCCGAAGAGCTTGCCCCCGTAAATCTCGTTCATGAACTGCCGGCGCGCGACCTCGACCGCGTGCGCCTTGTCCGGGCGCGTCGCGGCGACCCACTGGTAGAGCGGGCAGTCGCCGAGGGCGCTGCGCGCGCAGGCGTCGGCGATGCGCTCGGAGACGTGCGGCGCGGTCACGTTGTTCCTGCCCTGGATGCACGCGTCGTCGTCACCCAGGTCGCAGGCGCGGCGGATCCACTTGTCGAAGAGCTTCGCGTCGCCGGGCGCGTCGGCGGCGGTGACCGCGCGGCGCGGCGAGGCCCCGGCCCGATCGACGCCGCACCCGGCGATGTGGCCGTAGCCGCGGTAGCGGTCCGCAGCCCTCCGGCAGCGCGCCCCGTCGTTCGCCTCGCACGCGCGCTCGTCGTCGAGGCGCCGCTCGCGCGGCGTGGCCTTCCGCACCAGCCGCACGGGGCGAAGCGAGAGCGCGCCGCCGTCGCCGGCGCCTGCGTCCGCGGGTGAGCCAGCCTCCGCGGCAGGGTGGGTGGGCGTCGAAGGGGCGGCGTCGCCGGGGCCCGGCGCTGTGGCATTGCCGCAGCCGAGGGTGAGCGGGAGCGCGATGAGAAGGAACTTTCTCATGGCGACAGGAGCGCGATCTCCGGGCTCTTCGCACCCGCTGCCCAGCGCTCCTCGACGAGCACCCCGGCGCGCGTCCCCCAGCCCTCGTACTGTTCGAAGTCGAAGTCCACCGCCTCGAAGACGCGGCGGTCCCCACGCCGGACGGGGAACACGATCTCCCCGAACCGGCCCGCCGTGGCGAGGTCGATCTCGCCCGACTTCAGGGGGAGCGGCTCGGGAACCCACAGCTCGATCCCGTCCGTGCTCCCGGCGATGAGCCGGAGCCCGGCGGTCTTCCGGTCGCAGTGGATCTCGATCCACTCGCGGACGCGGAACGCGGTGCACTCCGTGATGCGCTCCGCGACGCGGCTCAGCCGGACGCGCGGCGCCTCCTTCCACTCCGAGGGCCGGGGCGCCTTCGATTTCTCCTCCGGGAAAGGCTCGGCGTCGAACGCGGGGAGCGCCGCCTCCTCGACCCGCGGGGGGATCACCACTCTCGGTGCGCCGGCTGGGCCGGGGGGCATGGGGGGTCTCCCCCCATCGTAACTGCCGTCCGGGAGGGCGGCCGAGTCCGGCGACGTCGTCGCGAGCGCGAGGAGGATGAGCGCGACGTGCGGGGTTCTCATAGGGTCCTCAGGAAGGCGATGAGCGCCCGTCGATCCTCGGGGGAGAGCTGCGAGGTCTTCCCCATCCGATCCTGGTTGTACTCGATCAGCGTCTCCAGCGACTCGAAGCGGCCGTCGTGCAGGTACGGCGGCGTCCCTCCCACGAAGAGGAGGGAAGGGGTCCTGAAGGCCGGCTCCGGATCCTCGGCGAAGCCCGCGGGCGGCTTGAACTTCTTGAGCGGGACGGCGATGCGATCGGTGTAGCCCGTCGCCGGCACGTGGCAGGTGGAGCACTGCGTCGCCGGGCTCTCGAAGAGCGCCTTGCCTCGCTGCTCCTCCGCCGTCAGCGGGCGATCCGTGCGCGGCGGCGGCACGAGCCCCTGTCTCAGGAAGACCGCGAGGGCGTCGGCGTAGATCCGCTCCAGGGTGTGGTTCTCCCAGCCCGTAAGCCAGCGGTGCAGGCCGAATCCGGCGATGATCCGCGCCGCGAGGTCGGGGCTCTCTCCGTGCCACCCGTAGGGGCCGTGCGCGTCCACGCGCCCGGCGAGCATCGGGGTCTGCCGCGCGTAGCCGAGCCCGCCTTCGCCCTCGAACTTCACGTCCCCCCAGCGGGCCTCGATGCTCGACAGGTCGGAGCCCGCGAAGAAGTTCGTGAACTTCTTGTCGCCCATCTCCTTGCCGCCGGAGGTGAACTTGACCTCGTGCCACACGTGCCCGTCGTCGCGCCCCTCGGGGTGGCAGGCCGCGCACGACAGGCCCCCGCTCAGGACGTCGTCGTCGCTCCTGTAGAAGGCCGCCCTCCCCGTCGCGAGCGCCTTGTCCTTCTCCTCCGCGAGGCTGATCCCGAGGGGCGGCGCCACGTGGTAGTAGCCGCGGTCGGGCGGGAGCCGGAGGACGACGACGTCGTACGTGGCTCGGCAGAACACGTAGGCCTCGTTCTCGTCCTGGGAGAGCACGAGCCCCGAGGGCGCGGCGCCGTGCAGCGGCACGTGCGAGAGCGGGTCGTAGTTCCGCCCGACCGTGTAGGTCCGGACCCCGCTCAGGGTGGGATCCATCGGCAGGGCGTCGAGCTCGGTCACCTGGTCGGTGCCCTCGTTCGCGACGAGGAGGGTGTCGGTGCGCTTCCGGTAAACGACGGCGCGCGGCTCGGCGATCTGGGTCGCGCGATCGATCACGGGGTTCGCCCCGGGCAGCCACGGCTGCTTCTCCATCGCCTGGGCTGCGATGTCGACGAAGTGTGCGGCCGGGCGGGCCAGGCGCGGGGGTGCGAGCGGGGTGTCGTCCGCGGTCAGGAGCACGTCGACCGCGCCGACGCCGAACCAGGCGTTCGGGCCGAGGGCGCCGAGCGCGTGGCGAGGGAAGTAGACGCGGTCCCCCTTCGGGCTCGCGACGGCCGCGTAGCCGAGCGACGCGGGGAGCGCGACGCCGTAGGGCGAGCGCAGCGGCGACGCGGGGAGCGCGACCCGCGTCACCTTGGGCTCCTTGGTGGTCACGCCGTCGATGCGGGTGATCTCGCTCCCGACGAGGTGGCTGACGTACGCCCGATCGCCGGAGGGCAGGACGACGACCCCGCGCGGCTCGCGCGCCACGTCGACCGACCAGCGGACCTTCAGCGCCTTCAGATCGACCGCCGAGACCCGGTGCGTCCACGCCGAGGAGACAATGGCCGTGTCTTCGTCCGGCGTGATCGCCAGCCCCCACGCATCCGCGGGCAACGGGACGCGCCCCACCTCCTCCAGCGCGAGCCCGCCCTTGCGCCGGAGGACCAGGAGCGCGCCCTCGCCGTGATCCACGGTCCGGATCGTGACGAGCACGCGATCGTGCGTCACGAGGACCTGCGCCGGCCGCCCCGGCGCCGGAAAGTCGGCGTGGTTCGCCCGCACCGCGACGGGCAGCGCGACGGCGCGCACCATGGTGTGATCCTCGTCGGCGACGAAGAGCGCGTCGCTCTCCGGCGATCGCGCGATCACGCTCCCCTCGCGCACCTCCGCCGGGCGCGTGGAGGCCCGGGGCGCCGTCGGGGGCGGGGCGGCGCTGACGCTTGCCGCGGGAGCGCTCGGCGCGCTGCTCGCGGCGCTCGCCGGACCCGCGCTCGTGGGCTCGCACCCCAGCACCATGCAGACCGAGATCGCGCCGGCGATCGTCACGCGGATCATCGGCCGTGGATGCTACCGCAACGCCGTGCACGGCGTCGAAGGCGGCGCGGGCTAGTTGAAGATCCGCGTCTGCCGCGCCGGGATCGTGACCGGCGAGGGGCCCTCCGGCGTGTTCGTGACGAGCTCCGTCAGCCCGCCCGGGAGCGCGGTCGTCGTGAGATCGTCGTCGCTCCGGTTGATGGCGACGTACACCGTCTCCGTCACCGGGTCGCCGGCCCCGGTCGAGAGCTGGTACACCCAGAGGTCCTCCGTCACCTCGATGGTCGTGCGGGCGCCGCGGCGCAGCGCCGGGTGCGCGGCGCGGATCTTGGTGAGCGTCGCGATGCGGTCGTGGAGGCCTTGCTGCGCGGCCGACCAGCCGGTCCACGTCATCATGCGGCGGTTGTCCGGGTCGCCGGCGCCGGGCAGGCCAATCTCGTCGCCGTAGTAGATGAGCGGCGCGCCCCTGTTCGTCAGGATGACGGCGAAGGCGTTGGCGAGGCGCTCGTACGTGTTCGGGTCCGTCTCCGTCTGCGGCTGTCCGGACCACGCCGCGTTCTTGCCGTCCGCGGCCGACGGGTTCGACGGGCTGCCGGCGCTGAGCCAGCCCGGCAAGGTCTGCTCCGCGTAGTGGATCGAGCGCGGGAGATCGTGGTTGCCGATGAAGGTGCTCATCACGGCGTCCGTCGGGTAGAACGCGTCGTTCGAGTCCATGAACTGCGAGAGCCCCGTCATGCCGGGCAGCGCGGTGCGGCTCCAGCTCGAGATCGTCGGGCGTCAGCAGGTTCTGCGTGCTGCGCATGAGCATGACCTCGACGAGGCGGATGCGGAGGGGGAAGTCGAACTGGCCGTCGAGCTTCGTCGCAGGGTCGATCAGGCTGGCGATGAGGCCGCGGTTCTGGAAATCGTAGGTCTCGCCGACCATGTAGAAGCGCTGCTGGGGCATCTCGTTCGCGAGGATCTGCGACGAGATGGCGGGGCGGAGGGCGGAGAGCCAGCTCGGGTCGACCTGCTTGATGGCGTCGAGGCGGAAGGCGTCGTTGCCGTTCTGCTGGATGAGCTGGATGGCGGCGTTGACGGAGAACGTGCGGGGCGCCGGGTTGGTGTAGTCGTAGTGCGCCAGGTAAGGCGCGAACCAGCAGCTCGTGTCGAAGTCGCCGCAGCCCGCTGCCCCGCAGATGCAGTTGGGGGTGAACCAGGCGGGGCTGTCGTTCTTGTGCTGCTGGTAGACCGAGCTTCTCCGTGTGCACGTGCACCATCGCGTAGTCGAAGAGGATCTTGATGCTCTTCGCGTGGGCCGCGTCGACCATCGCCTTCAGGTCCGCCGCGGTGCCGAAGCACGACTCGGTCGAGGTCGGGTCCTTCGGCCAGTAGCCGTGGTAGGCCGAGTACGTGTGGGTGTCGCCGTTGGTCCCCTGGTCTGCGACGTCGTCCGCGTTCTTGATGGGCACGGTGATCCAGAGCGTGTTGACCCCGAGATCGGTGAAGTAGCCGCTCTGGATCTTCTGCGTCACGCCGGCCCAGTCGCCGCCCAGGTAGTTCGTCGACGTGTACGGCGTCTTGTCGGTGCCCGGCACGTTGCAGTCGTTGCCGGGGTCACCGTCGAGGAAGCGATCGACGAACGCGAAGTAGATCACGGCGTCGCGCCAGTCGTAGACGCCGGCCGGCGGCACGCTCGGCATGGCGCAGGTGAACATGCCCGGGCAGGTGATGGGCGCGTCGATGCTGTTGCCGTTCGGGTTGTTGGGGTCGTTCGCGGGCGGGGGGTTGTTCGGGTCGGAGACCCAGCTCATCCCGTCGACGAAGAACTTGTACTGGACGGGCTGGTTCCACGGCACCGAGACGGTGACCGTCCACACGTTCCCGACGTGCACCATCGCGTCGCCCGCCATCCAGGCCCCTGTCCTGTAGTCACCGCGCAGCTCGACGCTCGTCTCGCCGTTGTAGGGGTACGTGAACGTCTCGGGGCACAGCTTCAGTGTGTCGGGGCACATCGGCTGGGGCATACCCCCCGTCCCCGCGGCCGTCGTGCTGTTGCCCATCTCGCTCCCCGAGCTCACCGTCCCCGTGCCCGACCCGGGGAAGCCGCCGTAGCCCGGGTTGAACCCGCCGACGCCGGGCGGCATGTACGTGCCCACGAGCTCCTCGTTCGAGCACGCGAAGGGGATGAGCGCGATTGTGAGGGCGCAAACGACGAGGAGGGTCTTCTTCATCAGGGCGAGCCTCGGGGTGAGGCAGGGAGGATAGCGGATCGAGACTACACGCGATCCAGTACACACGCGCCGCTCTCGCGCGGTAGCATGCTGCATGCGTCTCACCCTCCTTCTTGCCTCGTCGATCGCCGTCGGCCTCTTCGCATCCACCGCCTCCGCGGTGGTCACCGAGCCCAACGGGCTACAGGTGCCGCACAATGGCGGCAACGGCGAGGAGGAGCTCAACACGTTCTTCGCCGGCCAGAACGAGAGCATCGACTGGATCAACGACGCGCACACGACGCCGAACGCCTTTTCGCCCCTCTGCGGCTTCACCGCCACGTTCGTCCTGAACCAGGCGGGCTCGCACTTCGGCCTCGCCTGGTACAACGAGACGGGCACCAAGCCGACCGCGGCCGAGCTGCACGTCCTCCTGCCCGCCAACTCGCCGGTCGGCGCCACGTTCAACGGCACCAACATCATGAACGACCCGAGCTACACGGGCGGGCTCGTCGGGTTCGCCCTCGTGGGCGGCGAGACCCACTACACCAACCCGGCCTACGACACCGTTCTGCTCCGACACCGCGGTCTGCAACCCCCCCGGGCCCTGGATCACGGCGCTCGTGTACGCGTCGACGAAGACGCAGAACGCCTACTACATCTGCTTCGAGGACGGGCCGACGAGCGCGACCGGCTGGAACAACGACGGCGACTTCAACGACGACGTCTTCTTCCTGACCGGCATCACGTGCTCCGGCGGCGGCCAGCCCTGCATGACCGGCAAGCCCGGCATCTGCGCCGCCGGCCTCACCCAGTGCACGCCCACCGGCACCACCTGCCAGCAGCTCAACCAGCCCGCGGCGATGGAGACGTGCAACGGGATCGACGACGACTGCAACGGGCTCGTCGACGACAACGCCGTGTGCCCGGCGGGGCAGGTCTGCGACATGGGCATGTGCGTCGGCAACTGCATGGGCGGCGAGTTCAACTGCCCGCCCAACAAGGTCTGCTCGAGCGACGGGCACTGCATCGACCCCGCCTGCAAGAACAAGGTCTGCCCGACGGGCCAGGTCTGCGTCGCGGGCACGTGCAAGGGCCCGTGCGACGGCATCACGTGCCCTTACCCCGACGTCTGCCGCGTCGGCGCCTGCGTCGATCCGTGCAAGGGCGTGACGTGTCCGTCGAGCCAGGTGTGCGACCAGGGTGTCTGCGTGCAGTCGTGCTCGTGCCAGCCTTGCACGTCGCCCATGGCCTGCGACACGGGAAGCGGCCAGTGCGTCGACCCGTCCTGCGTCGGCAAGACCTGCGGCGCGGGCACGCACTGCGTGAGCGGTAACTGCGTCGACGACTGCATGGGCGCGGTCTGCCCGGAGGGCCAGGCGTGCATGGGCGGGCAGTGCGTCAAGGCGATGACGGCGGCCAGCTCGGGGGCGTCGAGCTCGAGCGGCGTGGTCTTCGGGTCGAGCAGCTCGGGCAGCGGCAGCGGCGCGGGCGGCACCGAGAGCACGGGCTCGCACTCGAGCGGGACGAAGAGCAGCGGCGCGGGCGGGGCCAGCGGGGCCGGCGGCGCCGGCGCCGGCGCCGGCCAGGCGGCCTTCGGCAGCACGAGCGGCTGCCACTGCCGCGCGGCGAGCGGCGGCGGGGAGGGCGGGGGGCTCGCGATGGCGGGCGCTGCGCTCGCGCTGGCGGCGGCGAGCAGGCGGCGGCGGCGCTGACCGGACGCCGGCGGGCAAGACGACGTCGACGTGACGTCGTCTTGCCCGGGACTAGGAGGGTTGCAGCGCCGACGCCGCCGCGGGGCGGGCGCAGGCGGTGTCGCGCGCGGGCTCTTGCCAGCGGGGCAGGCGGACCACGAAGCGCGCGCCGGAGGGGGCGCTGGGGTCGAGCTGGACGTCGCCGCCGTGGGCGCGGGCGATCTCGCGGACGATGGCGAGGCCGAGGCCGGCGCCGCCCGAGCCCTGCGGCTGCGTGCCGCGGAAGAAGGGCTCGAAGAGCCGACCGCGATCGGACTCGGGCACGCCGCTCCCCTCGTCGGACACCGTGATCTCGAGCGACCCCGAGCGCGCCCCGACAATCCCTTCCACCGACACGCGCCCGCCGGGCGGGGAGTGGCGCACCGCGTTCTCGACCAGGTTGCGGAACAGGCGCTCGAGGTCGGCGACCCGGCCGGGGACGAGGGCGTCCTCGACGCGGAGCTCGATCGCGACGCCGGCGCGCTCCGCGTCGGCGCGGGCGTAGCGCACCGCGCCGCGGGCCGCGCGGGCGATCGACACCGGCTCGAAGGGCCCGGCGCTCGCCGCGCCCGCGCGGGCGAAGTCGAGCAGCTCCTCCGTCAGCGCGCGGAGGCACGCCGTCGACTCGAGCGCCTCGCCGATCGCCTCGCGGTACTCCTCCGCCTCGCGGGGCCGCCGGAGGGCGAGCGCGAGCTGCCCGTGCACCAGGGTGAGCGGCGAGCGCAGCTCGTGCGCGGCGTGGGCCAGGAAGCGCTGCTGCGACTCGATGAGCAGGGAGAGGCGCTCGATCATGGTGTCGACCGAGGTCCCGAGGTGGCCGACCGTGAGGTCGCCCGACCGTTTGTGGACGCGCGCGTCGAGGTCGCCGCCGGCGACGCGGATGACCACGTCCTCGACCGCGCGCTGCTCGCGGGTGAGGCGCCGGATCAGCCAGATGGGCACCAGGATCGACCACACGCTCGCGATGGCGAAGACGATCAGCATCGCGTGGCCCAGGAAGGCGGCGTCGCCGTCGAGGTCGGTCCGCGGGACGGCGAGCAGGAGGTAGGCACCGGGGCGGCCGGGGAGGGGGACCATCAGGCCGCGCAGGCGGACGGATCGGCAGGTGAAGTCGTACGGCTCGAGGTCCGGGTGGAGGGCGCCGGCGTGCGGCGGCTGGCCCCTGAAGGTCGGCGTCTCGGCGCGGGGCCGGCCCTGCTCGTCGTAGACGGCGCCGTAGAGGGGCAGGGGGCCGGCGTCGTTCACCTCGATGCCGGGGCCGTCGGCGAGGAAGAACTCGCCGCGCTCGTTCACCGCCCTCTCCGCGGCCTCGTTGGCCACCACGAGGAGCGCGTCGTCGAGCTGCTTCTCCTGCCCGCGGTTGAACCGCCACGCGACGGCCCAGAACGAGAGCCCCAGCGTGAGCAGCGTCAGGAACGCCATCGCGACCACGAGCCGGGAGCGGAGCCTCACGGTGCCCCCTTTGCGTCACGTGCGCGCGGGGCGAGGTGGGTCGATGTGACATCTTCGAGCAGGGGGGATTCTCATGGATGCGCCGCGCACGATGCAAACGCCGTGCGCAGCACCCGAAGCGCCAGATTCCCGAGGATTTCGAGAGGGACGACCCACCGCAGGCGCCTCTTCGCCCCGGGTCGATGAAAGGCGGCATGAAAGAATCTTTCATCGACCCCCTCGGCACGGCGGCGCCCGACGCATGCCCGAGTTGGCCCTTGGTCCCGTTCGGGGGCCTCCCTTATGCTGCGCGCATATGAAATCTTCCCGCATCCTCGGATCTTGCGCGCTGACCGCCGCCGGGTTGGCCCTCGCCTTCGGCGCGTCGAACGCGAGCTGCGTGTCCGGGGGGCTCATGGGCACGGGCGGCTCCGGTTCCGGCGCTGGCGGAGCCTCCAGCGCCTCGTCCGCGGCGACGACCGGCGGCGCGGCGGGCGCCGGGGGCACGGGCGGCAGCGCCATGCTCGGGCCCGGCGAGGTCTGCACCGACCCGGAGGCCGGTCTGGTCCAGGTCCGCGCCACGCCGTCGACAATCTTCCTGTGCCCGAAGGGGGCGACCGGGTGCACGAACACGAGCCGCCAGGTGAAGCTCATCGTCGACCCGGACGCCTGCTCGAACAGCACGCTGCACTTCACGACCGCGGACGCCTCAATCGTGTCCGCGCCCGGCGACGCCACCTTCTTCCTGCACCACAACGACGCGACCGTCTCCGTCGCGGCGGGCGCGACGAAAGGCCACTCGCAGATCACCGTGTACGCCGTCGTGAAGGCCGCGAACGGCCCGGTCGGCTCCAAGTGCAAGGCCGACAGCGACTGCAAGGCGACGCCGGGGAGCAGGTGCGATCCGGAGTCGCTGACCTGCGCCGCGACGACGACCATCGACGTCTACGTGAACGGCGCCACCCCCACGTGCAGCGGGAGCGCCTCCACCCCGGCGCTCAAGGGCGGCGACACCGTGTCCCTCCCCACGGGGATCGCGTCGAATCGGCCTCCAGCCCGGCGGCGACGACCCGGACCAGGGCAGCTTCCTCTGGGGCGTCCAGCCGTTCCCGGCCACGGTCGCCTGCGCGTCCGACCTCGGCCTCTCCGGGTACACCGCGCTCGGGCCGGCGATCACCTTCGGCCCGCGAGCACCGTCCTGCCGCGCGAGATCCCGTTCGCCATCCCCATCAACCCGGCGCTGATGCCGACGGCCGCCCGCCTCCGCCACGTGCGCGTCGCCTACTCGGGCCCCGCATTCAAGAAGCCGCGCGTCATCTCGGCCGCCGACGTGCGTATCCTCCCCGTCGCCACCGCCACGCAGTGCACGGACGACACCACCTGCCAGAGCGCCTACCCGGCGGCTCGTGCGACCCGACGGCGCACGTGTGCACGCAGTGGCAGCTCACGTTCAAGGCGCCGCGGCTCGGCACCTACCAGGCCGTCGTCGCGCCGGACGCCGGGACCAAGACCTTCCAGCGGAAGATGACCCACCGCGCCGTGATGGGCGTCTCGATGGGCGGCGGCGGCACCGCGAGCTTCGGCCTCCGCCACCACAACCTCTTCGACGTCTTCGCGCCGCTCGGCGGGCCCGACGACTGGACGTGGATGCTCGACTACATCGAGCACAACCACCTCGGCGGCTTCCGATCCATCCCCCACGGGACAACGCTCAACGACATCCAGCTCACGAGCACGCCGTGCAACACGAACGCGGACTGCAAGATCGACGAGACGTGCGTCGGCGTCCTCACGTCGCCCGCGATGATGGGGCAGTGCGTGCTGATGCCGACGGTGACCGACCCCTACGCCCACCCGCAGACGTTCAACACGTGGTGGTACGAGTACCCCGAGTCGGGCAACGGCGGCACCTTCGATCGCCAGGCGTACACGCAGATCTTCCGCGACCTCGCGATCATGTACGGCAACCCCAACGGCGACAACTTCACGCCCGGGGGCCAGAACCTGCCCGCCGGCGTCCCGCCGACGGACCTGAGCGTCGTCGGCGCGGAGGGCGACTGCGCCATCACGGTCGACCCGGTGTGCCCCGTCCCCCCCGCGCCGAAGCCCTGGCCCAGCGCCGTCTTCGTCGACGACCCGTCGACCATCCCGCCGAGCCGTGCCCCACGCTCACCGCGCAGCAGAACGCCGCGAACAACTGCCCGGCGGACCGCTGCTCGCACACGCTCACGCTGAACAACTACTACGACGCCAAGTACAACCCCGACGGCATCTTCCCCGTCATCACCGTGTGCGACGGCTCACCGCAGAACCCGGCGCTCACCCCCTACTCGAACACGTGGACCTCGACGGCAACAACTACCCGCTCGAGGTCGGCCTCGCCGTCGACTACAACGGCAACGGCGTCCGCGACGAGCTCGAGCCGATCATCGGGCAGGGGCACGAGCAGTGGAGCGACTGGGGCACCGACGGGATCCCGGACGCGATGGAGCCGGGCTACGAGGCCGGCGTCAACGACGATCCGAACGGCGACGACTACGACCCGCAGTACAACCCGACCGGCACCGAGAACGACGGCCGCTACGAGCAGGGCGAGCCCTTCGACGACAACGGCCTCGACGGCGTGCCCGGGACTTGCCCCAAGCCCTGCAACGGCTGGCACAAGCCGGGCGACAGCTACGATTTCGGCGAAGGCGACGGCACGTTCACCATGTCGACGGGGCTCCAGACCTTCTATGACCGCGACGCGCACTCGATCCTGCAGCAGACGGTCGACCCCTCCAAGGTGCCCGCGGGCGCGGTCGACGACACGGCGCTCTCGCGGCTCGACTGCTGGACCGACGGGGGCCTGCGCGACCTCTTCAACTTCGACGTCGACGCCCAGCACCTCGTCGGCGCGTGGGCGGCGCGCGGCCGCCTCTCGACGTACCTGACCGGTTCACCGAGGCCCCCGGGCTCGATCCCACGCAGCCGAACTACTACGACCCGAAGCTCGTCGACTACGCCGACCTGCCCGGCGTCGTCCTCCAGCGCTACGGCCACATCGATCCCTCGGCGACCGACATCGAGGACGGCAGCGGCCAGCACGTCGGCACCGCCGGCGAGCTGACCCAGCGCCTGCAGTCGGCGCTCTACTTCATCGCGTCGCGCTGGGCGGACCGGCCCGAGCTGCGCCTCCAGGCCGTGCCGAGCGCCGACGACCCGGCCCCCGGCGCGAAGAACTGCGAGATCGAAGGCACCTGCACGATGGCCTTCACGTCGTCCACGGGCCGCACGGGCCCGGTGGGCATCAGCCTGCCCCCGGGCTACGCCAACGCGAAGCTCCAGTACATCCGCTACCCGGTCATCTACCTCCTGCACGGGTACGGCCAGTCGCCGACGGACCTGGAGGCGGCCATCGCGCTGCTCAACAACTGGTGGAACAGCCCGCTCGACAGCGGCTCGAGCCGGCTCGCGAAGGCCATCGTCGTCTACGTCGACGGCCGCTGCCGCCCGAACGCGGACGGCACCTCCGAGTGCCTGCGGGGCACGTTCTTCGCCGACAGCCCGTACCCCGGCGGGGCGCCAGGACGAGAGCTGGTGGCTCGAGCTGATGGACTACATGGACAAGAACTTCCGGACGCTCGGCGAGACGAACGTCGACTGGGTGGAGTAGCGCCGCGGAGGCGCGCGCCCGCGGGCGCGTCAGTGGCCGTCGCCGGGGCCGTGGCCGTGGCCGGGGCCGTGTCCGCCGTCACCGCCACCGTCGCCGCCGCCCGGCGGCAAGCCGCCACCCGGCGGACCGCCGCCGCCCGGCGGCAGGCCGCCGCCCGGCGGGTCCTTCACCAGGCATCCCGCGCCGCAGTACTGATTGGCCAGAGAGCGGCAGTTGTACTTGTCGCTCCAGGAGCTCTCGCAGCACGCCGGGCTGGAGTTGCAGACCTGCGCGATGCACGGCGGCGGGAGGTTCTCGTCCCAGGCGAAGCCGGGGCAACCGTAGTCGAAGGCAGAACCCACGTCACACAAGCTGCGTCCCGGGAGGTAGGGGCTGAAGCTGGGGCACGAGGTGCACTCGTTCCCCGCGGCGCAGAACTGGAGCGCCTCGAGCACGCACGAGCCGTCCCACTGACTGGTGCAGCAGGACGGATGATTGAGGCCGCCGTACTTGCCGGGGGCGCAGATGAACTGGGCGCACGAGTCGTTCTTGGGGGCGGGGCCGGGGCTGATGTTGCACAGGTTGAACCCGTCGTAGTAGCTCGCCTGTTGCGCCTCGCCGACGGGCGGGGCAGCAGCTCCCTGTTGCTGGTCGCTGCCCTCGGGGTCGGTCTGGGCCGCGCAGCCGTTCACGGTCGCGAAGCCGGCGAAACACCCGAGCGCGATGATGTTGCGGAGCAAATGAGTCATGGAATCTCCCCATGCTCGTCCCGCGCATGAGCGCAGGTGTGCGGTGCGCGCCGGAGCGCGCGCACTGCGTGGGATTGAGCCGCCTCGAACAGCGAGATCCTGCTCGGGTCCTCGAGCCGGCCGAAAAGGGACGAGCAGCGGCTTGATATCACGGCGACCATGGCCGGCAAGGCGATTCGGGAGTCTCGACGATCACGTGCGCTCGGGGCATCGACGACTCCAATGCATTGATGATGTTCGCGCCGTGCGCGACGGGAGCTGTCGTATGCTCGGGCCGGGCGCCCTCGTGCTCCGGCTCCCCGGAGGCCCGGCGGCGAGCCCTAGGCGCGTCGGAGCCAGCATGGCAGAGCGCACCTACCCAGGGGTCGGTAGTGCCGGCACGATTCCCGCGCTCCACCGCTCGCCCCGCTCGTCTGGCGCCTCCGCGCGGCCGCGCAGGGCGGCTCCCGCGCCTGTGAGGTGCGCCCCTTCGGGCCATGCGCTCCGGGCGCCTCCGGCGATCGCCTCGGCCAATCCGGCCGATCCGTTCTATGCTCCGCGCGATGTCGAGCCCCGACCCTCCCGCCCGCGTCCTCGGCGCCGCCGACGCAACGAGCGTCGTCATCGGCGCCATCATCGGCGTGGGCATCTTCTTCACCCCGTCCCGCGTGGCCGGTCTCGTCGGCGGTGGGGGCGCCGCGCTCGCCGCGTGGGCGCTCGCCGGGCTCGTCGCCCTCGCGGGGGCGCTCGCGTTCGCGGAGCTCGGCGGCATGTACCACGGCACCGGCGCGCAGTACGCGATCCTGCGCGACGCGTACGGGCCGTTCGTGGCCTTCCTCTACGTATTCTGCTCCTCCACGGCCATCGAGGCGGGCGCGGTCGGCATCATCGCGGCCGTCTGCGCGCAGAACCTCGGCGTCGTCGTGGGCGCCGGCGACCTGGCGGGCGCCGCCCAGACGGCGCTCGCCGCGCTCCTCGTGATCGGGCTCGCCCTCGCCAACCTCGCCGGCGTCCGCTGGGGATCCCGCATCCAGAACGTCACGGTCGCCGCCAAGATCCTCACCCTCCTGGCCGTCACCGCGCTCGCGGCCTTCGCCGCGCCCGCCGTGCCCGCCGCGGCCGCCCCGGCCTCCGGCCCTCGTCCGGCCCTCGTCGTCGGCCTCCTCGCCGCGCTCGTGCCGGCGCTCTTCTCGTTCGGCGGCTGGCAGAGCGCGCTGTGGGTCGCGGACGTGGTGCGCGAGCCCCGCCGCAACGTGCCGCGATCCATCGTGGGCGGCGTGCTCGTCGTCGTCATCGTCTACCTCCTCGCCAACTGGGCCTACCTCCGGCTCCTCGGCGTCCGGGGCGTCGCCGAGAGCCATGCGCTCGCGGCCAACGCGGTCGCCGCCGCGTGGCCGGGGGTCGGCCAGCGCGCGGTGGCGGCGGCGGTGGCGGTCTCCGCCTTCGGCGTGCTGAACGCGCAGATCCTCGCGGGCCCGCGCCTGCTCTACGGGATGGCGCGGGACGGCCGCTTCTTCCGTGCCTTCGCGGCCCTCGGCGCGCGGACGGGCACGCCCTTCGCCGCCATCGCCCTGATCTCGGGGATGGCGATCTTCCTCCTCGCCGCCGCCGGCTTCCAGGGCATCGACAGGCTGCTCTCGGGCGTCGTCTTCATCGATGGGCTCTTCTTCGCGCTGACGGGCGCGGCCCTCTTCGTCCTGCGCGTGAAGCGCCCCGACGCCGAGCGGCCCGCGCGCGTGCCGGGCTATCCGGTGGTGCCCGCGCTCTTCGTGATCGGAGAGCTGGGCGCCGTGGTGGGCGCGTACCTGAGCCCCGACGTGCGCAGCGCGACGTACATCGGCGCCGCCTGGATCGCGGCAGGGGCGGTGCTGTACGTCCTTCGGTTCCGGGAAAAGGCGGGCCTAACCACCTGAAAGAAGAGGACCGCAAGGACGCAAGGGACGCAAGGATTTGGTTCGATTTTGCTCTTTCCCTTGCGCCCCTTGCGCCCCGTGTGCCCTTGCGGTCTCTTGGGGTCTCAGAACCCGGCCGCGCGCATGCCGGCCGCGTTGATGTCGAGCGCCTTCGCGCGCTTGGCGGCCGGCGAGGGCCTTCCGGCCGGCGGGCTCGCGGCCCAGGCCTGGGCGGCGGCGCGAGCCTGTTCGATCCGGGTCGCTGCTCGCCATGACGCGCTGCTTGTCCTCCGCGCTCCTCGCGTGGGCCGCGGCGTCTTGCAGCCGCGCCTCGGCGTCGGCGAGCCGCCGGTTGGCCAGGTCGTAGCGCCCGTCGTTGACCTCCTGCGCCGCGGCGACCGGTGATCTGCGCCGCCTGCTGCGTCGCGGCGATGGTGCGCGTCTTCTCGTTGATGCTGGCCGTGACGCGCGCGCGGTCGCTCGTCACCTGGTATCGCGCCACCACCTCCTGCACCCGCTCGATACCGCCGTCGCCGGGGTCGCGGAAGTGGAGCCGCACGCTCGCGAGCGGGCGCGCCCCCTCGCGCTCCGCGGCGCCGGTCTCGACGCGCACCTGCACGAGCAGCTCGCGGTGCTGCCCGCCGAACATCGTGCCGAGCGGGATCTGACGGCGATCCGTTGCCCATGCGATCGGCGCGCACGCCGTCCGCGCCGTAGATGGTCACGCCGGGCGCCGGCACCACCTCGACGAACGCGTTCGTCGCCGCCGTCGCCTGGAGCAGATCGAATCTCCCGGTCCAGGATCGCCGTCATCTCGCGCGGATCGTCGAGGTGATAGAGCCTGCCGCTCGACCGGACGGCGAGGGCGTCCAGCGTGTGCTCGTCGTAATCGAGCCCGACGCCGATCGCGCTGACCTGCACCCCGGCGTCGGCCCCGCGGGAGGCCACGTCGCCCAGGGCCTCGGGCGACGAAGGGCCGACGTTGGCATTCCCGTCCGAGATCATCACCACGCGTCGGACGGGGTGCGTGCGCGGGCCGGTCGCCGCGTTGCGCTCCGCCCAGCGGAGGCCGTCGAACATGTTGGTGCTGCCCGAAGGCTCGAGGCCCGCGATGACGCGGAGGACGGCGGCGCGCGTCATGGAGTCGAGCACGGTCGGCCGCACGAGCTCGCGCGCCTCGTCCGAGAAGGTGACGAGCGGAACGATGTCCCCGTTCGCGAGCCGGTCGACGAGCGTGCGCGCGGCGGCGCGGGCGTTCTCGATCTTGGGCCCCGCCATCGAGCCGGAGGTGTCGATCACGAGCGCGACGTCCGCGGGGGCGCGGGCGTGGCGCGACGCGGAGGGCACGTCCACCCACACGCCGAGCACCGTGTCGTCCACGCCGGCGAGGAGGTAATCGCTCTCCCCGGCTGCCCCGATCCAGGCGCCGTCCCGCCGCCCGGGCTGGTCGGTGGCCTGGATGGCGAGGTCGTCGCTGCGCGGCGAAACGGGGGCGGGGAGGTCGGGCGCCGCGGGCGGGGCCTGGGGCCCGGCGACCATGAGCGGCGCGGGCGCGCAGGCGGCGAGCAGCGTGGAGGCGAGCAGGATTGAGGTGCAGAAGCGCGTCATGAAGGACTCCTCCCCCCGGGCGGCGCCGGGACGAAGCTGGGGCCGGCAGGGGCGCGCGGCGGGGCGCGCCCGTGGGATCGGCCTGGCGGGGGGGTTGTACGGGCGAGGGTGGGGAAGGATTTGGTGCGCCGGGGCGGGGAAGGGGTTCGCCGGGCTCCGGGAGGGGTGCCCGCTGGGAGCGGGGGGGTGCCCGCTGCGAGCGGGGGGGTGCCCGCTCCGAGCGGGGGGGTGCCCGCTCCGAGCGGGACGCGACCCGCGCTTCGCTGGGGCCGGGAGGCGCCGTGTCGCGAGTGGATGGGGGGCCGGGGGCGCCGGGGGCTGGATGTGCAGCGACGTCCCGTGCGTCGGTGCTTTGGAGGTGCGCGAGGGTGCGCGTTCTCGTGGCTGACCTGGCGCGGTGTTAACATGGGCCGCCATGGCCGAGCTTCGCCTGCGCGCGCTCCCCGGCGTCGTCCTCTGCATGCTCTGCGCCGTCTGCAACGGCAAGGTCGGCGGAGGCGGTCATGTCGCCCCTCCGAAGCACGACGGCGCGGTGTGCAACGACGACGTGGAGTGCGCGAGCGACGACTGCTCCTCCGGCCACTGCCGCCCCCCGGCGAACGGCGCCGTCGAGATCGACGGCGTTTGCACCGGCGGCCAGCCCTGCGTCGGCGATACCACCTGCCAGGACGGCATCTGCGTCGAGACCGCCGCGGCGTGCGTCCCCAACCTCCAGCCCTGCCTGGTCGACGGCGATTGCTGCTCGGGGGACTGTGCACCCCCCGACTTTTCCGGCGTCGGACCCGGGACCTGCACGGGGGGCGCGGCGATGTGCGCGGCCCTCCTCGATCCCTGCGTGGTCGGCCAGGACTGCTGCTCGACGAGCTGCTCGACGGACTCCGCGCCCTCCAGCTCCAGGACGGGGACCTGCACGGCGGGCTCGGGGATGTGCGTCGCCGACGGCGACACCTGCCTCATCGACACGGACTGCTGCAACGGGGGGGGCTGCTACGAGTACCACTGCACCCCGGGGGGCTGCGACTACCGGCAATCCTCCGGCGGAAAGGGGCAGTGCTCGCCGACGTGCGGGCCGATTGGTAGCCCGTGCTTCGGGGGGGACTGCTGCAACGGATACTGCGGCGACCAGGGCGTGGAGGTCGTGTGTCAGTCCTGCCCCGCCTCGCCCGGCGCCCGGAAGGGCAAACCGTGCGCCTCGAACGCCGACTGCTGCGGCCTCACCTGCACGGGGTCCGGGAGCACCCGCACCTGTCAGTGAGAGGCGCTTCCCATCCCCCCGACGCGGCCGCTTGACGAGCACGAGCCCGCAGGCGAACGTTTGAACATTCGATCGTCGGAACGATGCGAGCTCCTCTGCTCTCCGCCGCCATCCTCGCCCTGGGCTTGTGCCTGTCCACGGGGGCGCGGGCCGAGGACCCGGGTCAAGACGAGGTCACGCTGAAGGATGGCGGATCGATCCGCGGCACCATCCTCGTCTCCGAGCCCGGCCAGAGCGTGAAGATCGTCGTGATGGGCGAGCCGCAGCCGCGCGTCGTCCCGTGGGCGGACGTGGCGGAGGTCCAGAAGGGCAAGTATGCGCCCCAGCCTGCGCCGGCCGAGCCGCCCCCGCCCGCGCCCGCTGCGCCCTCGCCGCCCGCGCCGCTCGCGCCGCTCGCGCCGCCGCCGGCGCAGCCCGATCCCGAGTCGGTGAAGGTCCACTTCGATAGCCCGGTGCCGGCGAAGCTGGTTCACGAGTACGACGTGACCACCGCGGAGCCGACGACGTGGGTGGGCAGGCACGGAGGGGTCCACACGGGCACGGACTATTCGACGGAGGCGCACAGGGAAACGCTGTGCTCGTCCCCCTGCCGGAAGGAGATCGGACGCGACTACCGGCTTTCGGTCGTGAGCGACGACTTCCCCTCGTCCACCTTCGACTTGAAGGGCCGGACCGGTGACGTCTGGGTCCAGGTCTTGCCGGGTCGCAACGGGCTTTGGCGCGGCGGCATCGCCGCCATCGTCCTCGGGAAGCTCCGCGGCCCTCGCGGGCGCGATCGCCTTCCCGCTCAACCAGTCGCTCAGCACGACCACCGACCTGAACACCGGCGCCCGGGTACACGTGCCCAACGCGTCCCTGCGCGGCGCGAGCATCGGCCTGATGGCCGGCGGGGTGACCGTGCTCGCCGGAGGCATCGCGATGCTCGTGATGGGCCGGACGAAGGTGAAGGTCACCGACCAGCAGCAGGCCGGCGGTACAGGCGGGGCGGCGAAGCCCCGGTACTGGCTCGGCGAGTTCTGAGGGCCTGGCGGCGCCCTTCACCGCCGGCGCGGCGCCCCCGGGGGCGGTGCGGGCTTGCCTTCGACCCGCTGGCCTTCACGACGTCGCACGGCGTGAAGGCGGCGAAGGGCGGCGGCAGGACGAGGGGGCTTGTCCGAGTCCGAGAAAGGGCGCCGGTGGTGGCATTCGGGCGCGACCGCCGCCGTCGCGGAACGAAGGGGAGCGGCGGAGACGGCGCGCCCGCGGCGAGCATGGCGAGGAGCAACGGGAGGCCGTGCTCGGGCGAGATCACACCCCCTCGAGCACCTGGTAGTCCGAGGCGTCGACGCCGACGAAGCGCGCCGTGCCGAAGAGCCGCTCGAGCAGCCGCGTGCCCTCCTGGCTCTTCGCGAGGTCGATGAGCGGCTGGACCATCGCCTCCGCGTCCCGTAGCGAGAGCTCGCCGGCCGCGCACACGGCGTCCCCGGGGATGGCGCCGCTCACCGCGACGGGGACGAAGCCCTTCCGATCCGACCACGGAGACGCGACGAGGGTGCCGTCCTCGCCGAGCGTGCAGTACGTGGCGCCGACGTCGGCGCGCCCCTCGGCGATCGCGTCGAGCACGGCGGCGTGGGATCCGACGAAGGCCTGCGAGGCGAAGACCTGCGTCGGATCGATGCCCGAGAGGCGGAGCACGCCGCGGGGCATGAGGTAGCCGGCCGCGGACCACACGTCGACCCAGACGACGCGCTTGCCGCGCAGGTCCGCGAGCCCCTGGATGCCGGCGCGCGCGGAGGCGACGAGGGCCGAACCGTACGAGGTCTGCCCCTTGCGGGCCAGGCCGAGGAGCAGGTGCACGGGCCCGAGGCGGCGGGCGCGAAGGTACGCCACGGGGGGCAGCCAGGCGAGCTCGACCTCGTCCTCGCAGAGCGCGTCCACCAGCTTCGAGTACGAGGAGAAGCGCCGCAGCGTCCACCGCCCGGGGGCCTGCGGGCGGGGGCCGTCGTCGCGAGGCTGCGAGAGCACCGCCTCGATGCGCCGGAGCAGGTCCTTGTCCATGTGGCGGGGCGCGGCGACGAGGCCCAGGCGCACGTCCCCGCGCCAGGGCGCGAGCCCGGGCCGGCGCGCCGGCAGGGGCCGGGGCGCGGGCCTCCTGCTGAGGACGAGGGGCGTGGGGGTGGGCTCCGCGACCACGCGCATCGGCTGCTGCGCCGGGGCGGTGCGGCTCGCGAGCGCGACGATCTCGTCGACCGAGTCCTCGATGCGCTCGTTCTCGGCGGGCACGTTGGTGAGCTCGTCCTCGATGGACAGGAACGCGTCGCGGCCGCGCTGCGCCTCCGCCAGCTCCTCGCGGATCCCGGCGTCGACGAGGGTGCGCTCGTCCGAGACCGGCGGGATCTCGCCGCGCGCGGGTAGTGGAGGCGCGTCCAGGGCCTCGGCGAGGGCGGCGACGCTGGGGAAGCGCTCCGCGCGGTCGGTGGCGAGGCAGCGGTGCACGATGTCGGCGAGGTGGGCGGGGACGTCGGACCGGTCGACGCGGGGGGCGCGGGTCGTCAGGATCTGGCTGAAGAGGACGGCGGCGTTCGACGCGTCGAAGGGGTAGCGCCCCGTGAGCGCCTTGTGCATCACGATGCCGAGCGACCAGAGGTCCGTCCGGACGTCGAGCGCCGCGCCGCGCATCTGCTCGGGGGACATGTAGACCGGCGTGCCCACAATCGCGCCCGTCTGCGTCAGCTTGACGAGGTCGGAGTCGTCGTCGATGCGCTTCGAGGCGCCGAAGTCGATGAGCTTGGGCACGAAGGCGCCCGGGGAGCGGAAGACGGAGCTCGGCTCGGCGCCGTCGCCCGCGACGAGGAAGATGTTCGAGGGCTTGATGTCGCGGTGGAGGACGCCCGCGGTGTGCGCCGCCTGGAGGGCGTCCAGGATGCGGCCGGATCACCTGGATCAGCTCCGACGGGCGGAGGCGCTTGACCCGCTCGAGGCGCTGCTCGAGATCCTCCCCGACCAGGAGGGCCTGGACCATGAAGAGCGCGCCGTCCTCGCCGTCGCGCCCCATGTCGATGACCTCGACGATGTTCGGGTGGACGAGCTTGGCCGCCGCCCGCGCCTCCTGCTGGAAGCGCCGGACCTGCGCCGCGCCGTCCGCGTGCCGCGGCAGGAGCATCTTCAGCGCGACGCGGCGCTCGGTCCAGGTGTGCTCGGCCTCGTAGACGATCCCCGTCCCGCCGCGCGCTATCACGCGGACGATGCGGTAGCGATCCCCGACGATGGCCCCCGGCGCGCGAGGGACGTCGGCAGCCGAACTCGCATCGCTCCGAAGCCCGTCGCCCGACACGTCTCTCCTCGGCCGGGGAGGCTATCACGGTTTCAGGCCGAGGCGCGCGCCTCGGGCGTGCCGGCCGCCTTCACCGCCACCGGCGCGTCCTCCAGCGCGGCGGCGATGACCTCGCTCATGTCGGTGGCGAAGACGAACTCCATCGCCTCGCGCGCCTCCCTGGGCACCTCGTCCAGATCGCGCGCGTTCTTGACGGGCAGGATGACGCGGTGGATCCCGGCGCGGTGCGCCGCGAGCACCTTGCCCTTGATCCCGCCCACGGGCAGGACGCGCCCGCGCAGCGTGCACTCGCCGGTCATCGCCGTGTCGGGGCGCACCCGGCGCCCGGAGAGGAGCGAGGTCAGCGCCGTGAACATGGTCACGCCGGCGCTCGGGCCGTCCTTGGGCACGGCGCCCGCAGGGACGTGGATGTGCAGATCCTCGTCCTCGAGGTGCGACGTGTCCACGCCGAGCTCCTCGGCGTGGCTCTTCACGAACGAGAGCGCCGCCTTCGCGCTCTCCTTCATCACGTCGCCGAGCTGCCCCGTGATCTCCAGCCGGCCCTTGCCCCGCATGCGGCTCGTCTCGATGAAGAGGATGTCGCCGCCGACGGGCGTCCACGCGAGCCCGGTGGCCACGCCGGGGACGCTGGTGCGCTCCGCCACCTCGTCGAAGAAGCGCGCCTTGCCGAGGTACTTGCCGAGGTCGCGATCGGTCACGACGAGCGAGGGCTTCTCGTCCACCGCGCGCGCCACCTCGAGCGCGAGCGACCGGCAGAGCTTCTTAATCTCCCGCTCGAGCTGGCGCACCCCCGCCTCGCGCGTGTACTCCCGGATCATCGCACGGAGGGCGTCGTCCGTGATGGTCAGGGTCCCCTCGTGGATCGCGTGATCCTTGAGCTGCTTCGGGATGAGGTGGCTCCTCGCGATGTGCGCCTTCTCGTCGGACGTGTAGCCGCCGAGCTCGATGATCTCGAGCCGGTCGCGGAGCGGGGCCGACAGCGTGCCGAGGTCGTTGGCCGTGCAGAGGAAGAGGACCTCCGACAGGTCGAAGGGCATCTCCAGGTAGTGGTCGGTGAACGTCTTGTTCTGCTCCGGGTCGAGGACCTCGAGCAGCGCCGCCTCCGGCGAGCCCTGCCACCCGACGCCGAGCTTGTCGATCTCGTCGAGCAGGAGCACCGGGTTCTTGACCTTGGCCTTCTTGAGCCCGTTCAGGATGCGCCCCGGCAGCGCGCCGACGTAGGTGCGCCGGTGGCCGCGGATCTCTGCCTCGTCGCGCACGCCGCCGAGCGCGATGCGGACGAACGGCCTCCCGGTCGCGTCGGCGATGCTCTGGCCGAGCGAGGTCTTGCCGACGCCCGGCGGGCCGGCGAGGCACAGGATCGAGCCGCGCACGTTGCCCTTGAGCTTGAGCACCGCCATGTGCTCGAGGATCCGCTTCTTCACGTCGTCGAGCCCGTAGTGATCGGCGTCGAGCTTCTTCGCGACGGCGTCGAGGTCGTCCTTCGCGTCGGCGCGCTTGCTCCACGGCAGATCGGCGATGTGCTCCAGGTAGGTGCGGATCACGTTGTGCTCGGCCTGCTGCGGCGACAGCGTCGAGAGCCGGCCCAGCTCGCGGTCCGCGACGGCGCGCGCCTCCTCCGGCAGCCCGGCGGCGTCGAGCCGCGCGCGGAGCGCCTCGAGAATCGCCCTCGGACTTGTCCTCGCCCAGCTCCTTCTTGATGGCGCGGAGCTGCTCGCGGAGGATGGCCTCGCGCTGGTCCTTGCCGATCTCGCGCCGCACGTCCTGATCGATCTTGCGCTTCACCTCGGAGAGCGCGCGCGCCTCGACCACGAGCCCCGCCACGAGGCGGAGCCGCTCCACGACGTCGAGCGCGGCGAGCACGCCAATCTCCTTGTCGGCCGGCAGGCCGAGCGAGGCCGCCACCCGGTCGGCGAAGAGGCCCGGATCCTCCTCGGGATCCCCGAGCTGGGCGACCGCGTTGTTGCCCTTGACGAGCTCGCGCACGTGCTCGGCCAGCGCCCGCGCGAAGACGCGCGCGTCTTCGCCGTCGCCGCCCGTCTCCGCCGCCGGCTCGCCCTCGGCCAGCCAGAACGGGTCGGTGCGCGTCACGGCGCGGAGCGAGAAGCGGCCCAGGGCCTCGAGCGCGATGCGGTAGTCACCGCTCGGGGTGCGCGCCAGGTCGACGACGCGGGTCAGGGTGCCGACGGGGCGGAGGTCGCGCAGGGCGGGCACCTCCACGGCCGGGTCCACCTGCGTGGCGACGCCGATCACGTCGCCCTTCGACAGCCCGCGCACGAGCGCGACCGAGCGCTCCCGGCCGACGGGGAGCGTGATCACCGTGCCGGGGAACAGGACCCCGTTGCGGAGGGGCAGGAGCGGGAACGGAGACGTTGGGGGCGTTGGACGGGACGTGGTCATCGAGGACTCCCTCCCGGGCGAGCCGGCGGCCTGCTCCGGGGTTGGTGGCGACGAATGAACGAAAACTAAATTCGTTCACCGTTCCGTCAACGCCAGGGAGGTCGATTCCCGGACGCCCTACCCGCGAGCGGCCCGTCGCCCGCGCTTCGGGCCCGGCGAGGGCTCGCCGCGCCGCAGGAGGCCGCGCAGCACCAGCCGGTGCATGGCCCCGATGGCCCGCTTCGCCTCGCCCGCGGCGCCCGCGTGGCAGGCGCTGGGCCCCCCCGACTGGAGGATCCATGGCGCCGCGAAGGCCGCGTAGGCCATGAGGACGGTCCGCGCGCAGAGCTCGACGTCCTCGACCGTGCAGCTCGCCGTCCGCGACGCCCCGCCGCAGGACGTCGGCGATCAGCGCCAGCTCCTCCTCGTGGTAGCTCGCCTGCGCGCTCTTCACCGCGGAGCTGCACGCAGTGGACCAGGTCGCACGCGTGCGCGCCCTCGGTGGCCAGCGCGAGGAAGGCGTCGAGCCTGGCGTCGAAGGCGCCCGCGAGCCGCTCGGCCGCCGTCCGCCCCTGCGCCGCGGCGGCGCGCATGGCGCCCAGGACGGCGCCGTGGCGCGCGCGAGAGATCTCCTCGACGAGCACGTCCTTGGAGGGGAACTCGAGGTACACCGTGCCGACGCCGACGCCGGCCTCGCGGGCGACGTCGGCGATCGTGGTCTTCTGCGGGCCGTAGTGCCGGAGCAGGCGCTCGGCCACGTCGAGGATGAGGGCGCGTCGTCGCTGGGCGTCGGTGGTCACGGGATCGCGTGCCTCGGCGTGAACGGAATTCTTGTTCATTCATACCAAAGACGTCGCCATCCTTCCGCCACAAAACATCCCCCGCCCTTCCGCGCCGGCCCCACGCCCGCGCGACGTCCGCGGCGCACGCTCCTCGCAACCTACGAGGAGCCCCCCATGCAATCTGCTCTCCGTCTCTTCGCCATCGCCGCCATCTTCATCGCCGCCAGCATCGGCTGGGTCACGCTCGGCGGGGTCATGTCCAGCCGGTCGACCTCACAGAGCTACGAGCTGCGCAACAAGGTCTCCGACCTCTGGGGCCAGCGCCAGGAGCAGCGCGCCCCCGCGCTGACGTTCGAGCACACCGAGACGAAGGAGGTGACCCGCACCGAGGTCGTCAAGGGCGTGACGCACACCGTCACCGAGCGCGTGCCCGTGACCGAGAAGCGGGACGTCTCGATCGCCTCCACGCGCGTCGACGTCGGCCTCCGCCTCGATCAGCGCCTCAAGGGCCTCGTCTGGTACTCGCTGTACGACGTCGCCTTCCGGGGCGCCTGGTCGTACGTGCACGAGGAGAAGGAGGCGGGGGACCTCCACGTGGTCTTCCGATTTCCCGACGGGCAGGGGATGTACGACGCCTTCACGTTCGCCGTCGGCGGGGTGCCGCAGGACCTACGGCCCAAGGACGGCGTGGTCGAGGCCGTCGTCCCGGTCGCGCCCGGCCAGCGGGTGGAGATCGCGGTCTCCTACAAGAGCCGCGGGCTCGACCAGTGGACCTACGCGCCGACGAGCGGCGTCGCAAGCCTGAAGGACTTCCAGCTCGCGCTGACGACGGACTTCGCCGACATCGACTTCCCCGCCGGGGCGATGTCCCCCTCGCGCCGCGAGCGCTCGGGCGACGGCTGGAGGCTCGCCTGGACCTTCGACCACGTGGTCACCGGCCACACGATCGGCATGGCGATGCCGTCCAAGGTGCAGCCCGGCCAGCTCGCCGCGGCGCTCTCGTTCTCCGCGCCCATCTCGCTCGGCTTCTTCTTCGTCATCCTGCTCGCGCTCGGCCGCATCCGCGGGCTCGACCTGCACCCGGTCAACTACGTCTTCCTCGCGGCCGCCTTCTTCTCGTTCCACCTGCTCTTCGCGTACTCGGTGGACCACCTCCACGTGCTGCCGGCGTTCGTGATCTCCGGCGCCACGAGCGTGCTGCTCGTCGTGAGCTACCTCCGGCTCGTGGTCTCGCCGCGCTTCGCGTACGTGGAGGCGGCTGGCGCCCAGCTCGTCTACCTCATCGGCTTCTCGCTCGCGCACTTCTGGGAGGGGTTCACCGGCCTCGCCGTCACCGTCCTCTCCGTGCTCACGCTCTTTCTCCTGATGCAGCTCACCGGCAAGGTCCGCTGGGGCGCCCCCAGCGCCTCGCCCGCGGCGCGCCCCGCGCGAGCCGACGCCGCGGAACCCGAGCTCACCTGACGCGCCGGTCGGCGGCGCGCCTCACCGCCCCGAGCACCTGCGCCGGCCCGAAGCCCACGAGCAGCTCGCCGTCCACGTCGAGCGAGGGCACCGTCGGTTTGGGGCTCCTCTTCGTGCAGCTCCTCCAGCGCGGAGGGGCTCGCGCCCACGTCCACCTCCGTGTAATTCAGGCCCTCGCGCTTCAGGAAGTCACGCGCCAGGCCGCAAAGGTCGCACTTGTCGTCCACGTAGAGCCGGATCGGCACGCGGTGAATCTCGGCCTCGATCTCGTCGTTCAGCCGCTCGTTCTCGGTGGCGCGGCCGGCGGCCTGGCGCTCCTCCAGCCCCTCGTCCGGCGCCTCGCCCAGGGTTGCCGGCGCCGCCGGTGCCGCGGCCACGGGGACGGGGGCCTCCTGCCGGACCTCCGCGCGCGCCTCCGCCGGGGCCCGCCGGGTCGACGCCTTCCACACCACCACGCCGGCGACCAGCAGCACGATCACCGCCAGCCCGGCGACGAGCCGCGCGGCGCCGCCCTGCGCACCGCGCGCATCGCTGCCGCGGTGGCAGATGACGCACTGCCCGTCCGGCCCGGCCACGATCCCGTGCTTCGGGCAGAGCCGGAGGAGGGGCGTGGGCGGCGGGGTGTGCGGCGCAGCGGGCACCAGGTCAGGATACCACCGACGCTACTGGGGGATCAGTTCCCGACGAGGCCGACCCACGCGCTCTGGACGTCGCCGAGGGTCGAGCTCACGAGGTAGGTCGCGTACCCGTTCTGGGCCGCTGCGTCGACCGTGATGGTGAGCTGCAAGGCCTGCCCGTTCTCGCCGCTCGAGCAGCCGAGGGCCAGGCCCAGCGTCTGCGGCTGGCCCATGAAGGGCCCCAGGTCCTCCACGTCGACGTACCAGGGGCCGCCCGTGTCGCCGTCGCTGAAGAGATCGAGGTTGACGGTCTTGGTCTGCCCCACCGGGATCTTCACGCCCCTGCCGGTGATCGCTTCGCCCGCGTACTGCACCAGGACGCTCTCCTCCGCCGAGGGCACGCTGTTGAAGTAGACCTCGCCCGCGGGCGCCGGCACGCACGGGTCGTGGCCGGCGAGCGCCGCCGCGTTCGACCACGTCCGCTGCACCAGGTACGGGACGTCCGTCGCGTTCGTGAGCGCGGTCGGGCTGTTCTCGCACATGTCGCCGACCTCGCTCCCGGCGGAGGGGTTCATCCAGAAGATGTGCGGATAGTCGATGGTGGCGTAGGCCGGATCGCTCGAGACCAAGGGGTCCGTCGCGGCCTCGATCAGCTCGTGGCTCTCGGCGGAGGTGAGCGTGTCCGTCATGCTTTCGCCGGGCCAGTGGCAGCGCGGGATCACCGCGTACGGCACCCCGAGGTCATCGTGCGCGTCGTCGAGGGACGTCTCGTTGTGGTACCCGCCGATGTTCTGGCAGGTCGTGTCCGTCACGCCGCCCCCGCTCAGCGTGATGGTGACGCTGTCGGGGTAGTGGAGCACGTAGAGCGTGTTGCCGTCGGGCGCGGGCCACGCCGGATCCCCGCTGTCCAGCTTCGCGGCGAGCCAGAGCTGGATGGTGTCGTCGTCGAGGGTGGCCGGCGCCGTCTCGGTGAGCTGGACGGGCATGGTCACCTGGGCCGGGCCGACGCCGTACTCCGAGGTCGCGGCGGCCCAGTATTTCGAGGCGGCCACCTTGGACAGGAAATCGAGGATCGTCGCCGTGATGGTGGGGTCGTCGCCGGCGAAGAAGACGGGGACGATCTTCGGCATTGCCAGCACCGGGCCGCCGTAGTCGACCACGACCGGCGATTTGGCGTGGGGCGCGGGGTACGTCGTGCTCACCGGGCCCAGCATGCAGCTCTCCCCGCCGCCGGCGCCGCCCACCCCGGCGGTGACGAAGGACGTGGCCGCGCTGCTGGCCACCGACGCCCCGCCGTGCCCCGAGCTTCGAGCCAGAGCCCGAGCCCGTCGCCGCGACGGGCGCCTGGCCGCCGCCGCCGCACGCCGCGACGCCCGCGGTCGAGAGGAACGCCAGGGATGCCGCGATCGCGGCACGAAGGAAGCGCATGGCGGCCACCTTAGCAAGGATCGGCCGGGACGGCGCGCATGGCCGAGGGGCTCTGTCGTCGCTGAAAGCGTCCCCGGTTTGGGCTACGCTCGGCCGGTCATGGACGAAACCAGCCACGAGATCTCCGGGAACGGCGTCGCCACCTTCACCGACGGCTCCGCCACGACGGCGGAGGTCGCGATCCCGACCCTCGGCGGGAAGATCGAGGAGCGCCGGCGCGGCGGCTGGTACACCAAGCTCGTCGCCTACTACCTGAAGCGCAACCTGTCCCGCCGGGCGGCGCGCGAGGCCGCCGCCACGCCCGCCGCCGCGGCGGAGGAGGAGAGCCCGAGCGTGCAGGCCCGCGGTGCCATCCGCTGGGCGTGCGTGAAGTCGGCGGCCTCGGGGGCGCTGACGGGCATGATCTCGACGGGCGCGACGCTCTTCACGGCGGAGACCGAGGGCATCGGCGGCCTCGTCGCCGGCCCCGTCGCGGCGCTCGCCATCGGCGGCGAGATGATCCTCCGCACCGTCCTGCACATCGGCCTGACCTGCGAGCTGGCCGAGATCTTCGACGTCGACTTCGACCCGAACGACGACGACGACCTCTGGCGCCTCTACGCCCTCGCGTTCGGCACCCACGAGCACGACGAAGAGTCCGAGGATCCGGGCAAGGAGCTGGTCAGCGAGGTCACCCACATCGAGGGCGAGGACGTGGGGGAGAAGATCGGGCAGAAGGTGCTCGGCGAGAGCGTGATGCGCAACATCGTGCCGGTGCTCGGCATCTTCACGTCCGCGGTGACGAACTACATGATGACCCGCCGCCTCGGCGACACCGTGCGGCGCTACATGCGCTACCAGCACGCGCTCAACGCCGAGGGCTCGTACGCCTCGAGGGCCTGCTCCGACCACCTCGACCTGCTCCTCGAGGGCTTCTGGTTCATCTTCACCGCCGACGGCAAGCTGTCGCCGGAGGAGGCCGCCTTCCTCGCGCACATGCTCAAGAAGCTCGACCCGGTGCGCCGCCGCGCCACGCATCGCGCGCTTCGTCGAGGACGAGCTCGACTGGACCCTCCGCATCAAGCAGGAGGTGCCCGAGCGCACGCGCGACGCCTTCCTCCACGCGCTCGAGGTCGCCGCCGCCGTGGACAAGGAGGTGGGGCTGCCCGAGCGCAAGATCCTCCGCCGCGCGGCGCACGCGCTCGGGCGCGAGTTCTCCCAAGAGCGGGTGGAGAAGATGATCGCCCAGTTCGAGGAGACGGGAGAGCTGTCCGCGGAGCCCGCACCGGCGGCCGCCGCCGTCAACGGCACGGCCTAGACAATCGACAGCCAGCGCAGCGCGCTCAACCAGCGCCATTACGTGCTCAAGAGCGCATTCCCGCTCGACGGCCGCCGCTTTCATGTCGCGGTCCAGCCCAGCAGGCTGTCGGAGTATCGCCAGCGGTCCGAATGGTTCGCGCTCGTCTTCTACAAGCCGAAGTTGCCCGATACCTGCGACTACATCGTCATCCCCTTCGTTCGCGTCCGTGTAATGTTCACGAAGGCTCGGCAAACCGCCAAAGACGGCGGGTGGGACGCGCACGTGAGCACGGGAGGGCTATTTCGCACGGGCGAGGATCGGACACGCGAGATCGATGTATCGGACTGCCTCGGGGCGCAGGTGCTTCCGCAGCGGGTCCTCCGAGCTACCATTGACCACGCGGGCAACGCGGAGATCGAGGCCGCGTTGCAGGAGTTGTCGCGCCGGTAATCGGACGGCTTGATCGCACCTGCCGGTCTACTTCTCGCTGTCGAGCGTCGCCATCAAGGGCGTCGGGTACCGGGTGCCGGCCATCTCGCTCGCGGGGACGGCCGCCTCGATCTCGGCCAGGTCGGCGGGGGTCAACACGAGGTCGAGCCCGGCGAGGGCGTCCTCGATCTGCTTCCGCGTGCGCGCGCCCATCGTCGGGATCACCGTGACGCCCTGCGCGGCGCCCTTCGCGCGGACCCAGGCGACGGCGAGCTGCGTCGAGGTCACACCGCGCTTCTGGGCCATGCGGGCGAGGGCGTCGACCAGGGCCTGGTTCTTCGCGGCGTTCTCGCCCGTGAAGCGCGGGTAGTGCGCGCGCTGGTCGCCCGCGCCCGCCGGCTTGCTGCCGGTGAGCAGCCCGCGCGAGAGCACGCCGTACGCGGTGACCGCGATGCCCAGCTCGCGGAGCGCGGGGAAGATCGCGGCCTCGGGGCCGCGGGTCACGACCGAGTACTCGATCTGGAGATCCACGATCGGGTGCACCCTCGCGGCGCGGCGGATCGTCTCGACGCCGACCTCGGAGAGGGCGATGTGGCGGACGTAGCCGGCCTTCACCATGTCGGCGATGGCGCCGACCGTCTCCTCGATCGGGACGGCCGGGTCGACGCGCCCGGGGCGGTAGACGTCGATGTAGTCGACGCCGAGGCGCGACAGGCTGTGGGTGAGGAAGTTCTTCACCGCGACGGGGCGCGCGTCGATGCCGATGAAGGCGCCGTCGGGCGCGCGCATGCCGCCGAACTTCACGCTGAGCAGGACCTTGTCGCGCCGGCCCTGGATCGCCCTGCCGACGAGCATCTCGTTCTTGCCCATGCCGTAGAAGTCGCCCGTATCGAGGACGTTCACGCCCCGATCGAGCGCCGCGTGGATGGTGGCGATGCTCTCCGCCTCGTCGCTCCTGCCGTAGGGACCGCCGGCGCCCAGGCCCATGCAGCCGAGGGCGAGGGGGAAGACGGAGGGGCCGGCTTTACCGAGCTTGGTGGTGGTCGTCGTCGTCGTCATGCCCTCACCTTAGGTGCTCGCGTCACATCGCTCCATTGAATAGGATGTATTGCCGACATGCCCGGCGCTTATGGAAGGGACCTCGACCTCAACCTCCTCCGCGTCTTCGCCGTCGTCGCCGAGGCGGGCAGCGTCACGGAGGCGGCGAGCCGGCTTTACCTGACGCAGCCGGCGGTGAGCGCCGCGCTCCGGCGCCTGACCACGACGATCGGCGCGCCGCTGTTCGTGCGGAGCGGGCGCGGCCTCGCGCTGACGAGGCGTGGCGAGCTCCTCCGCGCGGGGCTCAAACCGCACCTCGGCGCCCTGGTCGAGGCCGCGCTGGCCCCGCCGACCTTCGACCCGAGGACGTGCGAGCGCACCCTCCGCCTCGGGCTCGCCGACACGGCCGAGGTGTGGCTGCTGCCGCCGCTCCTGCGCGCGCTCGAGCGCGAGGCGCCCCGCATGCGCGTCGTCGCGGCGCCCGTGCAGTTCCGCACCGTTGGCGCGGCGCTCGCGGGCGGCCTCGACGCGGCGATCACGGTCGCCGACGATCTGCCCTCGAACATCCGCCGGCAGCGGCTCATGACCGCCGGCTTCACCTGCCTCTACGACCCGCGCCACGCGCGCCTCGGCAAGCTGACGGAGGCCGAGTACTTCGCGCACGATCACGTCATCGTCTCGTACAACGGGGACCTGCGCGGCGTCGTCGAGGACGTGCTCGGCAAGACCCGGAACATCCGCTGCTCGATCGCGTCGTTCTCCAACCTGGGCGCGCTGATCGACGGCACCGCGATGCTGGCCACGGTGCCCGAGATGGTCGCCGCCAACATCCGCGCCACCCGGCCGCACCTCCGGACCAAGCCCCTGCCGTTCAAGCTCCAGGGCTCGTACATGGAGCTGCTCTGGCCGGTCGCCACGGACGACGACGACGCGTGCAGGTTCGCGCGGGAGAAGATCGTCCAGATCGCGCGGCCGCTCGGCAAGCGCTGACGTCAGCCCCCGCCCACCCGCCGCACGAACCCCACCACCGCCGCCAGCGTCTCCTCCGGCCGGTCCCGCTGAGGAACGTGCCCGCACCCCGGCAGCACCCGCCGCTCCGCCGGCCCCGATACACCGCGGCACACTGCGTCCACCTGCGCCACCGTCCCGTACTCGTCGTCCGCCCCCTGGATCACGAGCACCGGCGCCCGCACGCCTGGCAGGAAGCCCGTCAGATCCCAGCCCCGGAACCCCGGGTCGAGCCAGGCGTCCGCCCACCCGTAGAACGCGCCGTCCACGTCCGCGTGGTGCCGCGCGAGCTTGCCGCGCACGTCCGAGCCCTCCGCCGCGTACTCCGCGCGGATCGCGGCGATCGACCGGACGCAGACCTCCTCCACGAAGACGTGCGGCGCCATGGCCACCACCCCGCGCACGCCGCGCCCATTCTCCCCCGCGTAAATCAGCGCGATCGAGGCCCCGTCCGAGTGCCCCACGAGCACCGCGTCGTCCACCCCGGCCGTCGCCAGGAGGTCGGGCAGCACACGCCGCGCCTCGTCGTGCATGAACGTGAGCGGACGCGGTCGTGGCACCGGCTCGGAGAGGCCGTAGCCGCGGCGGCTGTAGACGAGCGCGGCGCGGCCGGTGGCGGCGGCGACCGCGCGCGGAAAATCCCGCCAGCGGGAGACGCAGCCGAGCCCCTCGTGGAGGAAGACCAGCGTCGGCGGCGCGCCGTCGATCCGGTCGACCTCGAGCCTGTGTCCGGCCGCTTCCAGGAACCCCATCCCTCACCCCCGCTGCCGGAGCTTGAACCGCTGGATCTTCCCCGTCGCCGTCTTCGGCAGCTCGCGCACGAACTCGACCCACCGCGGGTACTTGTAGGGCGCCAGCATCGCCTTCACGTGGGCGCGCAGCTCGTCGGCGAGCGCCGCGGACGCGTGCTCCACCTCCTTCAAGACGACCAGCGCCTTCGGCTTCACCAGCCCGTGCTCGTCCGTGCACCCGACGACCGCCGCCTCGAGCACCCGGTCGTGCGAGACGAGCGCCGCCTCCACCTCGAAGGGCGAGACGTAGATGCCGCCCACCTTGAGCATGTCGTCCGAGCGGCCCTGGTAGACGTGGTACCCCTCGTCGTCGCGGAGGTAGTGGTCCCCCGTCTTCGTCCACGCGCCCTGGAAGGTGGCCCGCGACAGCTCGCGCTTGTTCCAGTAGCAGACGGCGCTGCTCGGCCCGCGCACCCAGAGATCGCCCACGCTACCGTCCGGCAGCGGCGAGCCGTCCTCCCCCAGGATCTTCACGTCGTAGCCCGGCACCACCTTGCCCGTGGTGCCGTAGCGCACGTCGCCCGGGCGGTTGGAGAGGAAGATGTGGAGCATCTCCGTCGACCCGATCCCGTCGAGGATGTCGGTCCCTGTCCGCGCCCTCCAGCGCTCGCCGATGTCCCGCGGCAGCGCCTCGCCCGCCGACGTGGAGACGCGGAGCGAGGGGCCGACAAGCGCCTCGTCGGAGGGCGCTCCCGGGCGCTCTCCAGGATGGGAGACGTCGGCGAGGAGGGAGGCGAAGAGGGTGGGGACGCCGCAGAACACGGTCGGGTCCCGCTCCACGAAGCGGCGGCGGACGGCGGCGGGCGTGGGGCGCTCGGCCATGAGCACCGCGGTGGCGCCGACGCGGAGGGGGAAGGTCATCGCGTTGCCGAGGCCGTACGCGAAGAAGAGCTTCGCGGCCGAGAAGACGCGGTCGTCCTCCCGGATCCCGAGGACGCCGACGGCGTAGAGCTCGGCCGTGTGGACGAGGTCGGCCTGGAGGTGGACCGCGCCCTTGAATTTCCCCGTCGAGCCCGACGTGTAGAGCCAGAAGGCCACGTCGTCGGACGTGGTGGGCGCCGCCTCGAGCGTGGGGCCGGCGCGGTCGAGGAGCGCGCCGAGATCGTGGAACCCCGCGGGCGCCGCGCCGTCGACGATCACGTGCTCCAGGAAGGGCTGCCCGGCGAGGACGGGGGCCACCCGGTCGAGGAGCGCCGCGGAGACGACGAGCACCCGCGCGCGGCTGTCCCGGAGCAGGTAGTCGTAGTCCTCGGACGTGAGCAGCGTGTTGACGGGGACGGGGACGGCGCCGATTCTGATCGCGCCGAAGAACACGGCCGGGAAGCGCGCCGTGTCGAGGAGGACCATCAGGACCCGCTCCTCCATCCTCACGCCGAGCCCGCGGAGCGCGTTGCCCGCGCGGCTCACCTGCTCGGCGAGGCCGGCGTAGGTCAGGCTCCCCGTGTCGTCGACGAAGGCGACCTTCTCCCCGGCCCTCGGCGAGGTGACGGTCGACGAAGTCGACGGCGGCGTTGTAGTCGCGCGGGACGTGGACGCGGGGAGGGGAGGTGGAGCGGTCCACCGTGGTGAAGGCGGCCATGGCCAGTCGAGGATAGCGGATCGCCGGTGTTCCATCCGCAGCACGGCATGCGCCTACCGAACCGCGAGCGCGAGCGAGCGGGTGCCAGCGGGCACCTCCGCCTTCATGCCCTTGCATGCGCCGCGCTGCCTGTAGCGCTACGCGTGCGAGGGCACGAAGACGTCGCGCCACCTGGCACCCGCTCGCTGGCGCGCGCGGTTCGGTATGTGCTCATCCCGAACGCACGCTGCTCTGGTCAGGCCTCGGCGGCCTTCTTCTGCCCCTTGTACGCCGCCCGCTGCGCGTCGGTCGGCGGCTTGCCGAACGCGTACACCAGCCCGATCGAGAGACCGTAGAGCACGACGAGGGGGAAGGCCATGACCAGCATGCTCACGACGTCGGGCGGCGCGAGGAGGGCGGCGATCACGAAGGCGGCGAAGATGAACCACCGCGCGTACCGGATGAGCATGAGGTGGTTCACGATGCCGGCGATGCCCAGGAAGAGCAGCAGCATCGGCAGCTCGAAGGCGACGCCGAAGCCGAGCATCACCTGGAGGCAGAAGTCGATGTAGTCCCCGACCATGAAGAGCGGGTGGATCACGACGCCGCCGCCGCTGCCCTCGTTGGTCAGGCTCAGGAAGTAGCGGAACGCGAGGGGGATCGCGACGCGCCAGCCGAACCAGCCGCCGCCGACGAAGAGGACCGTCGAGAAGAAGACGAACGGGATGACGTACTTCTTCTCCCGCGAGTAGAGGCCCGGCGCGATGAAGGCCCAGAGCTGGTAGAAGATGATCGGCGCCGAGAGCGCCGCGCCGCCGATGAGCGCGAGCTTGACGTAGGCGAAGAAGCCGGCCGTCGGCGCGGACTGGTTGATGGTCGCCTCGCCCGGCAGGCCGGCGGCGTGCCACGCGGCGACGTAGGGCGCCTGCAGGTACTGGAGGATCTGGGCGTGGAAGAACCACGCGACGGCGCAGCCGATGAAGAGGCCGATCAGGCTCCGGATGAGCCGGGTCCGCAGCTCGTCCAGGTGCTCCCAGAAGCTCATGGGCTTGCCGCCCTCGCCCTCCTCGCCGTCCGGGCTCTGCGCCTCCTGCTCGGGCTCGGGGGGCTTTGGGGCCGCCCGCTTCTTCCTGGCCTTCGGCTGCGCCTGGCCCTCCGCCGTCGTCGTCATGGCACCTCGGAGGCGGACGGGGCCGGCGCTGGGGCGGGCGGCGGCGCTGGGGCGGCGAGGCCCGGCGTGGGGACGGGCTCGGCGTCGGAAGCGGTCTCGGCCGGTGGGGCAGGCTGGGCGGCTTCGTCGGATACGTAGGGGTCGGCCGGCACGGGCATGTCGTCGGGGACGGCGCCGTAGGCGTCGCAGCCGACGACCGGGTACTCACGCGCGCGGAGCGGCTCCTGCGGCTCCCAGGGCTGGGGGCGCGGCTCCACCGGCTTCAACGTGGGGGGCGCCGGTGGCGCGGCGGCGGCGGCCTCGCCCGCGGGGGGCGCTGCGGCGGCCGGCGTCATCAGCGTGTCCACGACGTTGAACCGGGAGAGCGAGCGCAGCTCGTTGATGTGCTGGTCCAGGCCCTCCTGCCGGAGCAGGTCGTCGATGCCGCTCTGCGAGCGGAGGTCCACGCTCATCCGCCGGAGACGGGCCACCCACTGCCCGGCGGTGCGCATCATGGCCGGCAGGTTCTTCGGCCCGACCACGATGATGCCCACCAGGAGGAGCAGGATGATATGGCCGAGACTGAGTCCCACGCCGGCACGCTAGCGCGGATGGGCGGAGCGGTCGACTGGCGGGGCTCCTAGCCCCTCCGGGGCCGCCCGGAGCGGGCCCACCCCCGCCCCACGGCGCGGCAGACGAGGTCGATGGCGGCGCCAAGGACGTCGTCGAGGCAGGCCACCAGGGCAGGGTAGAACGCCACGGCCAGGGCGATGCACCCCGTCCCGAGGACGACGGCGACGATGGCGGCGAGGCCCGCGAGCGCGATCTCCATGTCGACGGGTGTGATGGCCGCGGCCTGTAACGCATCTCACACCCCATGCGTCTCCACCGCCCCGCCATGGCCTCCGCCGTCCTCGTGGTCCTCGCCGCCCTGCTCCCGGGCGGACGGCGCGCGGCGGACGAGGGCAGCCGGCTGGCGCGGCTCGACTGCCGCGGGGCCTGCTTCGCCTTCGCCACGCTGAGCTGCGCCACCGTCGAGGTCGGGTGCGGGGTGTACCAGGGGATCTTCGTGCTCGGGGGCCTGCCCTTCGACTGCGACGACGTCGAGCCGGTGGCCTGTCGCCTGAGCGTCGGGGATGGTCGCGGCGGTGCCGGGGACGCGCTCGCCGCGTGCCTCGCGGTGTGCGGCGGCGAGGACTACCCGTACTCCGGGGGGTGAAGCCTCCGACCCCGGTTCTCCCGGAAATCGAGCCTCGGGCTCGGGCTCGGGCTCGGGCAACCCAGAGTCCGGGCGTGAGGTCCGGGCGCACCTGCGCCATACTCGTCCAGGATGAACGCAGGGGAGGTCGATCGACGCGCGCTTCGCCATCGATCGCCGCATCGCGTCCGGCGGGATGGGCCACGTCTACCGCGCCCGCGACCTCGCGACCGGGCAGCTCGTCGCGTTCAAGCTGCTCCACGGCAACGCGAGCGAGCGCCCGGCGCGCTTCCAGCGCGAGGTCGACGCCCTGCTCGCGCTCGATCACCCCGGCATCGTCCGCTACGTCGCCAACGGCACCACGGCGATGGGGACGCCCTACCTCGTGATGGAGTGGCTCGAGGGGCTCACCCTCGGCGAGCGCCTCCTCAACGGCCAGCTCGGGGTGGAGGAGGGCATCGAGGCTCGGCCTGGGCCTCGCCGAGGCGCTCGCCGAGGTACACGCCCGCGGCTTCATCCACCGGGACCTCAAGCCCAGCAACATCTTCCTCGCGGGCGGCGTCGTCGCGGGCGTCAAGCTCATCGACTTCGGCCTGGCGAGGCTCGGCCGCGCCCAGAGCGACCTCACCCAGCCGGGCGTGGTGCTCGGCACCGTCGGTTACCTGGCCCCGGAGCAGGCGCGCGGCGACCCGCTCGTGGACGCGCGCGCCGACGTGTTCGCCCTGGGCTGCGTGATCTACCGGGCCGTGACCGGCAAGCGGCCCTTCGTGGGGGAGGACGACCTCTCCGTCCTCCTGAAGATCATCGTGGAGGAGCCGCTGCGCGTGCGGGAGCTGACCCCCGAAGCGCCCCCCGCGCTCGACGACCTCGTGGCGCGGATGCTCGCCAAGGCGCCGGCGGCCCGCCCGCGCGACGCCGGGGCCGTGCTCGCTGCGCTCCGCGCGCTCTCGGCGCCGGGAGGGCCGGGCACGCTGCGCTCGCGCCTCCCCGAGCTCGGCGCGCGCGAGCGTCGGGTGATGAGCCTCGTCTTGATGCGCGACCCCGCGGGCGATCCCATGGCGCTGCTCGGGCCGGTGCTGCCCGACTCGCAGTCGCTCGGCGCGCAGGCGCCCACCGAGAGCGGCGACCGCCTCAAGGACACGGTCGACCGGCACCGGGGCCAGCTCGAGGTGCTCGCCGACGGGTCCTCGCTCGTCGTCTTCACGAGCGACGGCCAGGCCACCGACCTCGCCGCCCGCGCCGCCCGCTGCGCGCTCACCCTCCGCGGCCTCCACGCGGGCGCGCCCGTCGTCGTCGTCTCCGGCCGGGCCGAGCTCTCGGGGCGCAAGCTGGTCGGCGAGCTGATCGACCGCGCGGTGAGCCTGCTCCCGAGCGCGGGCGCGCCGGCGGTGCGCATCGACGAGACGACCGCGGCGCTGCTCGGGCCCGGCTTCAGCGCCGGGAGCGGGTGGCTCAGCGGGGAGCGCGAGTCGCTCGACCTGCCGCGGACGCTGCTCGGCAAGGAAACGCCGTTCGTGGGGCGCGAGCGGGAGCTCTCCGCGCTCACGCGCGCGTACTCGCGGACGGCGGAGGAGCCGGGCGCCAACGTGCTGCTCGTGACGGCCGCGGCGGGGATGGGCAAGTCGCGCCTCGTGGCGGAGCTGCTCGGCCGGCTCCGGACGCGCCCCGACGCGCCGGAGATCTCGGATCGGGCGCGGCGATCCGATGAGCGCCGGGTCCTCGTTCGCCCTGCTCGGCCAGGCCCTCCGCCGCGCCCTCGGGCTCTCCGAGGGCGCGCCGCTCGAAACGCGTCGGGCGCGGCTCCTCGAGCGCGTCGCCCGCCGCGAGCCCCGCGCGGGGGAAGCGGAGCGCGTCGCGGCGTTCCTCGGCGAGCTGGTGGGCGCGCCGCTCCCCGACGAGGGCCGCCCCCAGCTCCGCGCCGCGCGGCGCGACCCGGTGCTCCTCGGCGACCAGATGCGCCGCGCGTTCGAGGACTTTCTCCGCGCCGAGTGCGGCTTCCGCCCCGTCCTCCTCGTGCTCGAGGACCTGCAATGGGGGGACCTGCCCACCATCAAGTTCGTGGACGCGGCGCTCCGCCGCCTCGAGACGCGGCCCTTCATGGTCCTCGCCGTCGCCCGGCCGGAGGTGCACCAGACCTTCCCCGACCTCTGGTCCGGGCGTGGGGTGGAGGAGGTGCACCTCGCCCGCCTGCCCCGCCGCGCGGGCGAGGCGCTGGTGCGCGAGGCCCTCGGGCCGGGGGCGGGCGACGAGGTGGTCGAGCGGCTCCTGGAGCGGGCGGACGGGAACGCGTTTTACCTGGAGGAGCTGATCCGCGCGGTCGCCGAGGGCAAGGGCGCGGCGCTGCCGGAGACGGTGCTCGCGATGGTGCAGGCGCGGCTCGAGGCGCTCCACGTCGAGGAGCGGCGGGTGCTCCGGGCGGCGAGCGTCTTCGGTCAGACGTTCCGCGAGGCGGGGGTGGAGGCGCTGCTCGGGGGCGCGCGGGCCCGGGGCTGGCTGCGCGCGCTCGCGGACCAGGAGGTGATCGTCGCCGACGAGGAGGAGACGCGCGGGCGCGGGGGCTACCGCTTCCGCCACGCGCTCCTGCGCGAGGCCGCGTACGGGATGCTGACGGAGGCCGACCGCGCGCTCGGGCACCGCCTCGCCGCGGAGTGGCTGGGCACGATCGACGAGAGCGAGGCCGACCCGTTCGTGCTCGCCGAGCACTTCGAGCGGGGAGGGGAGCCCGCGCGCGCCGCCGGCTGGTACCGCCGCGCCGCGGAGCAGGCCTTCGAGGGCAACGACCTCGCGGCCGCGCACGCGCGCGCCGACCGTGGGCTCTCCTGCGTGGAGGACCCGGAGAGCGCGCTCGCCGGGGAGCTGTCCCTGGTGCGGGCGAAGGCGAGCCGATGGGCGGGCAAGAACGCGGAGGCCGAGGAGGCCGCCGCCCGCGCGATGCGCTGGCTCCCGTGGGGGAGCGCGCGCTGGTGCGAGGCCGCCGCCGAGGTGGTCTACCTCGCCGGCAAGCTCGGGCACACCAATCGCCTGATCGCCTGCACCGAGGCGCTCCTCTCGCTGAGCGAGGTCGCGCGCGACCCGGAGGCCAGCGCCGCGCACGCGGTCGCGCTGGCCCGCGCGGCGATGACGCTCCAGCTCTCCGCCGGGCGGCAGGCGCTGGTCGAGGTGCTCCTCGAGCGCGCGGACGAGGCCTCCTCGCAGTCGCAGGGGGATCCGGCGGTGGTCGGCCAGGTGCAGTGGGCGCGCTCGCTCCGCCTGCTGGCGGCCGGCGACGTGAGCACCTTCCTCGCGCTCAACGCGGCCTCCCGGGCGAGCCTCGCCCTCGCCGGCGATCTGCGCAGCGAGTGCATCCAGGCCCTGAACGCCGGCCACGGCTTCCTCCAGCTCGGCGCGTACGAGGAGGCCGGGCGCGTCCTCGCCGAGGCCGCCGAGCACGCCGACCGCATGGGCCTCGGCAACGCCCGGTCGTACGCGAAGCTCAACCTGGGGCTCGCCCTCCTCGGCCAGGGCCGCCTCGCCGAGGCGCGCGCCGTGGAGGAAGAGGCCCTCGCCCTCTTCCGCGCCCAGGGCGACCTCCCCCTCGAGGCCACCGCCCGCACCTACCTCGCCCTCGTCCTCGCCCCCGCCGGCGACGTCGAAGCGGCCACCCGCGAGGCCCACGCCGTCGCCGACGACGCGCGCGCCACCCCGGCCCTCCGCGCCCACGCGCGCGCGATCCTCGCCGACCTCGCCCTCGCCCGCGGCGACGCGAACGCCGCGCGCGAGAGCGCGGAGGCGGCGATGTCGACCCTGACCTCGCTCGACGGGATCGAGGAGGGCGAGGCGCGCATCCGGGTGGTGTACGCCGAGGCGCTCGCGGCGTCGGGCGACCTCGAAGGCGCGAGGGCCGCGGTGGTCGAGGCGCGGGATCGGCTGATGGCGCGGGCGGAGAAGGTGGTGGATCCGGGGCTCCGGAGGAGCTTCCTGGAGCGGGTGCCGGAGAACGCGCGGACGGTGGGGCGGGCGCGGGAGTGGGTGGGGGAGTAGGAACGGGCGCGGGTCACGGAAGTTGGACCAGGCCACGCTTGGAGCGGTTCGCGGTTAGTTTGGTACAGCCTTGGAACCTCGCGTTGGAACCGCGCGCGTGAGCAAGCGGACCCGAGCCCCGCGCGTCAGCAAGGGGACGAGGCGCTCCATCCAATCACTCCGCTCCCGCATCATCCACCCGCCCCCAGCCTGCCTACGGCTCTTGGCTGGAGTGAGGTGGAGATGCGGAAGCGAGGTGCGTGTTTGGGGCGTGTGGTCCGCTTGCTGACGCGCGCGGCTCCGGTCCGCTTGCTGACGCGCGCGGTTCTACAGCGCATACCAAACCCAACCGCGAGCCGCTCTACCAATGGAACGCCGCGCCGCGAGGCCGGCGACCGGAGCCGCGGCCGTCAGGCCGCGGGCATCACCGCACACGTGAGCCCCCTCCATCTTCCTGACGGTGCTTACGTCGCTTTCCGCGCAGCGCGCACGACGACCGCCCCGTCGTGCGCGTCGATCACGAGCCGCTTCGGCGCGTCGTCGCCGCCGGGCGCATCCGGGTCGCGCTCCCACCGGGCCTCGCCCAGCACCGCCACGCGATCGCCGGCCTCGAGCACCAGGGGCGCGTCGAGCAGGGCGCCTACCGGCGCGACCTTCCCTATGAGCTTCACCACCTCCCCGGCCCTGGCGTCCCGGATGGCGCGGCGCGGCACCCGCTTCAGCGCGCGTCGGATCCGCTGCTCCTCGGAGACCCACCAGGCCGCGAAGACGGTGACCGCAGGAATCGTCAGGGCGATGACCCAGAAGGCTTCCGGCATGGCGCGCCCAACATAAGTCCCGGCGGCGCGCAATCCAGGCGCCCGACAATTCGGGGCAAGAAGGGGTGGGGCGCGAAAATCGACACGACGGCGAAGAAAGTCGGGCCCGAGGTTCGTCACTTCGCCCGCCTGCGTACCTTACACCCCAGAAGGGCGAAGCGAGCCCTCCCGGTGGTCGGGAGGCTGGCAGTCGTCCATCCAAGGAGACGCCGATGTCCCGCCAACTCAAGCGGCAGCCCCCGAAGCCGCCGACGCCGAAGCCGCAGAAATCGCCGCACCTCGCGGCGAACCTCCCCGACGCGCCCAAGGATCTGTTCAACCACTGCACCGCGAGCTGGAACGGGCTCCTGCCGCTGACCGCGGCGGGCGCCGTCTTCGCGGGCATCGTCCCCACGCCGGCCACCATCGCGGCCAACCTCAAGGCGGTCGGCGACGCGCTGCCGCTCGCCGAGGCCGGAGACGCGATCCCGGTCGCCAACCTCCGCACGGCCGCCGACGACCCGCGCGACGTGGGTGCTGGTCACGAAGTTCTGCGAGAACGCCCTGCGCAAGGTGCCCCTCGCGGACATCCCGGCCATCCTGGCCCAGAATCCAGATGACGGCGAGCGGATCCGGGCACGCCCTCAAGCCGAAGCCTCCGATCGCGGCGAAGCAGGTCGGAGCGGGCGCCGTCCGCGTCGACGTGCTCGCGCTGCTGGGCGTCGTCGCCTACTTCTACGAGTACAGCGTCGACCAGACCAACTGGGTCCCGGGCATCCAGACCGGGCGGACCGACGGCACCATCACGGGCCTGAAGGCCGGGACGCTCTACTACTTCCGCTTCAAGTGCCTGAAGTTGGATGACACCTACACGGAGCCCTCCCAGGTGGTCCACCTCCTCGTCAGCTACTGATGCCGTCGAGCGCGGGCGCTCCCAGCCCTCCCGCCGCTGGGAGCGCCTCCCCTCTCCAGGTTAGCCCTCCCGCCGCCAGACGCGCCGTCCGATCACCCAGGCGCGCCTGCCCGTCTCCAGGCGCGCCTGCCCGTCTCCAGGCGCGCCTTCCCACCGCCAGGCGCGCCTTCCCGTCGCCCAGGCACGCCGGTCCCGTCGCCAGGCGCGCCGTCCCGCCGCCAGGCGTGCCTTCCCGCCGCCAGGCGCGCCATCCTGCCGCCCGGCGCGCCGTCCCGCCGCCCGGCGCGCCGTCCTGCCGCCAGGCGCACCGTCCCGCCTCCAGGCGCGCCGTCCCACCGCCCGGCGCGCCGTCCTGCCGCTAGGCGCGCCGTCCCGCCGCCCGGCGCGCCGTCCCGCCGCCGGGCCGCGCCCTCCCGCCGCCAGGCGCGCCTTCCCGCCGACAGGCAGCGTCGTCCCACCGCCGGGCGCGCCTTCCCGCCGGCAGGCTTGCCCGCACCCCGGCAGGCTCTCCCCCAACGCCGGCAGGCTCTCCCCCAGGCCGGCAGGCTCTCCCCCAGGCCGGCAGGCTCTCCCCCAGGCCGGCAGGTTTTCCCCCACGCCGGCAGGCTTTCCCCCACGCCGGCAGGCTTTCCCCCACGCCGGCAGGCTTGCCCTCACGCGGTGTAGGGACCAGTGTTCACCGGGAACGTGGTGTTCGGCTGCGCGAGCTGATCGTGGTACCCGTGGCGGCCGGAGAGCCGCCATGCCGCACCGCGACGACCGTGAAGCGCCCCGGGCCCAGGTCGAGCGCCTGCAACAGGAGCTGGAGCAGGGGAAGCAGGAGGCCGACGTGGCCGTCCTCCCCGAGAACACGAATCCGCATCGGTGGAGGCAGGCCAGGGTCGCGGGTGGGGTGGTCGTCGCCGTGGCCGCGCTGGGCATCGGCGGATGGCAGTGGTCGGAGCGGGCCGCCGACCGCGAGATTGGCGAGGCGTGGGGCGGCCTCTCGACGTGCCTCTTCGGCGAGCCCCTCGCGCCCGGCGAGCTCGCGGCGGCGCGGGTCCGGCGCATCCAGCTCGCGTACGTGACGATGCCGAAGGGCAGCGAGGGCCACTGGCCCCAGCGTTGCCAGAAGCCCGCGCGCCGGCTCTTCCAGGTGCTCCACGAGGACGGGCGAGAGCAGAGCGGCGTGGAGGACGCCGCCTACTGGGCGGGGCACCTCGCCACCCAGCTCGATGGGCGCATGAGCGACGACGATTTCCTCCAGGAGGTGGACGCGGTGGAGAGGCATGTGCGCGCCGGCCACATCGTCGCCGTCGGCGCGCCGGGCGACACGCCCGCGCCGCCGCCGGCGAAGCCCCTCCGCCTCGGCGACCTCGCGGGCGCGGCCGTCACCACGGTCGACACGCAGGTGGCGAAGCTCTACCTCGATCCGTTGCCGGGGCCGGACCGGCACGTCCTGATCGACGCCCCCGGCGTCGACCCGGCCGTGCTCTGCACGGTCACGGCGCAGGCCGAGACCGTCACCTGCCGGCCGCTCCCCGGCGACGTGGGCCACCAGCATCGCGTGCGCCTCTTCGGCACCGCCGACGCGGGCGCGGCGCCGCTCGTCTCCGCCGAGAAAAACGGCGAATACGCCATCTACCGCTCCGACACCGGCGAGCGCGTCGTCGCTCTTTTCGCCGTCTCGGGGTACGCGGCCAAGGACGGCTACGTCGCCATCCAGATCCCGCGCGGCACGGCCGACGGGGGCTTCGACGTGTACGAGCAGCGGGGCCCGGGCGCCCCCGTGCAGAAGACGACCGTGACGGCCGCCGCGCAGGACGAGACCCGGGCGTCGATGGGGATCCACGCGAGCCGCCTGCTCTGGGACAAGGCGATCCTCGAGGTGCTCGACCAGGACGACCCCCACCTGGTGCCCTGGGTCGCGTACCGGACGTTCCCGCGGGAGGGCGCGGGAGGGGGTTACCACCCCGTCGCCACCATCGACTTCCAACGCTGGATTGACACGACCATCACCGGATGCCGCGGCACGCGCGGGATGGTGGCGCGCTTCGGGCCGGACCCGGGCTACCTGCTCTTCAACGAAGAGGACCGCTGGCAAGGCCCCGTCTTCCTCCGGCACGACCTCGGCGAGATGCGCTGCGACGGGGCCGACGCCGTGTTCCTCTCGGCCTGGCCCCCGCGCGTGGAGCGCTGCATGCCGCGCGGCTGCGAGACCGAGACGACCGATTCGGGAAGCTGGCTCGCGCCGCTGGGGAGGCCGGTGAAGAGGCTCTCCAGGTCCGCGCCCGCGTTCGAGCTCGTCGACGGAGGGTTCGCGGTCGACTTCGCCGACGGCGGGGTCGCGGTGGCATGGGTGACGGAGCAATACGGCGTCCGCTTCCGCATCGGCTCGGCGGCGCACATCGGCCAGGCGAACGATGGCGTCGTCTTCGACGACCGCGTCGGAGACGACGGCCAGCTCCACGCGAGCGTCGTCTCCGGGCTCCGCCTCGTCGCGGCGGGCCGCGGCGCGGTGCTCTTCCTGGCGACGAGGGAGGGCATCCGCGCCATCCGGCTCGCCGCGGACGGCACCTTCGCACCCGCCAGGATCGCGCACTGACTGCCCGTTGCCGAGGCCGCGCCACCACGACCCCCACCCCCAGGAGGGCTAAATTTAGCGCCGTCGGCAGCGCCACCTCTCGCCACCCCGGCACCCAGGGGAGCACGACCTCCGCGACGAGCACCCGAGGACGAACGCGCTTGCGAGCGAGAGACGCTTCACGGCCGCGATGTATACGGGAGCCGGCGCAGCTCGGGAAGCCTGAGCCAGCCGGCGCCAGCGCCTCGCTGGCGTGCTCGCCGCCGTCGCGTGGGGACCGCCGACCTCAACCCGGGTCAGTGCTCGTGCCGGCTGAGGCCGACGCCACCTGAAGCCCCGCGAGGGCATCTCGGCTTGGAGGACCGCGCGGCGCCTGATAGGTTCGGAGCGTCATGCCCGCCCGTGACCGTGACCATGAGCCTCCTCGCCAAGCGTCGGGCGAGGCTCTTGATCTACACCGACGACACGGAGGTCATCCGCCAATGGACACCCGAGCCACCGACCGCGAAGTGATTGAGAGAGTGCTGACGGAGTACGCCGCCGTCCCCTATGCCCACGGGCAGGTGAAGACGGAGACGGTCTTCGACCGGACGTCCGACCGCTACCTGCTCGTCATCGTCGGCCAGGACGGCAAGCGGCGCGTCCACGGGTGCCTCGTGCACATCGACATCGAGGGGGACAAGGTGGTGATCCAGCGCGACGGCACGGAGCAGGGCATGGCGCCCGACCTGGCGCGGGCCGGCATCGCGCCGGAGCGGATCGTGCTGGCGTTCCACCACCGGGGGGCGCGGCCCTACTCCGACTTCCTGGCGGCGTGACGGGGAGGGTCGCCACGGCCCGCCCCGCCCCCTTCCCGCCCGCTCACCTGGCCGAGCCGTGGGAGTTCCCCCCGGCGTTCTCTCCCTTCCCCTCGCGTTTCGTGGCCCCGGCTCCTCAGGTGCAGGAAGCGGAGCGCGCTCGTGAACGCGAAGGCCGAGCACGACCCGAGGTCGACCTCACCGACCCGGCGCAGCTCGCCGCGTGGCTCGCCGAGACCCGCGCCCTCGCCAATCACCTCCACGCCCTCACCCTCGACGCCACCGCCCCGAAGGCGCACGGCCGCCACGCGCGCACCTACCTCCGCGCCCACACCCGCCGGGACTTCCAGACCCTCGGCGCCCTCCTCTCCGCGCTCGACCCGGCCGAGCCGGCTCCCGCCGAAAGCTGACCCGATCGCCGTCCCGGGCGTGCGCGGCGCGCGGGCGCTGCTATCCTGAGCACGTTCGCGATGAGCCCACACGAGCCGCCCGACGAACGAGAGGCCCGCGCGCCCTGGTCCCCCGAGACCGAGACCCGCGAGGAGGTCAAGGCCCTGCTCCGCCGCCGCTCGGCGCTCGTCCCGGGCGAGGTCTTACTCTTCCGCGCGTTGTACTCCGACATCTACGACACGTACGTCGAGACGCTCTGCTGCGTGGTCCGCAGCCGCGGCGCGCGCGGCGCCGTCGAGATGGAGCTGGTGCACGACGCGCTCGCAAAATTCTGGGACGAGACGGTCGCCGCGGGCTTTCCGGAGAGCATCCAGGCGAGGCTCCTCTCGCTCGCGAGCGGCAACGCGAGGAACCACGTGCGCCGCGAGGGCAGGAACCCGGCCACCCAGGCCCTGCCCACCTCCAGCAAAGAGGCGCCCGGCAGCTTCCCGAAGCTCGATGGCGCGATCAATCTGAAGGAGATGGTGCCCCCCCTCTTCGACAGGCTCTCTCCCGAGCACAAGGCCATCGTCGGCGCGGTCGTCCTCGGCAATCTGACGGTCGCGGCCGCCGCCCTCGAGCTAGGGCTCCACCGGACGACGGCGTCGTCCCGGCTCACCGCCGCCCTGACCTTGCTGGCCGAGTGGATCGAGGAGCTCCTCTCCCCGAGCGAGCGGCCCCTCTGATGGCCGCGCCCGACCCGGAGGGGCCCGCGTCCGAGCCGGTCACGATGGGGGGAGCGCCGGCCGCCCCACCGGAGCCGCCCGCCGCAACCGCGACCCCCACGCCTTCCGCGGAGCCCGTGAGCCCGAAGGTCGCCGTCGACGACGCTCCCGTGGCGCCCCCCGCCCTCGCCGAGGACCCACGCCCACCCCGCGGCGCGCGCGTTGAGCGCCCCCGCCGCCCTGCCTGGAGCCCCTGCGGGAGCCCCCACCCCCGCGCCGGCGAGGCCCGCCGCGGACCCGATGGGCGACCGGCAATAGCGACGACCCCGCGCGGGTCGACCGCGTGTACCCTGACGGATGCACGCGCCGCTGAACGGCGCCAAGCCACCGCGCAACCCAGCCAGCAAACGAGGGTACCCTTGGCAATCCCGAACCACGACCGCTGGTCCATCATCTCGCTCCTGGTCGCCGGCATCGCAATGGCCGGCTGTGCCGCCCCCACCGGGGCGGGCGCCGGCGGGGAGAAGGGTCAGGGGGGCGCCGCGGCCAGCAGCGCCACCGGCATGGGCGGCCCCGCCTCCACGACCGGTGCGACGACCTCCACAACGGGCATCGGCGGCGCGACCGCCTCTTCGACGGGCACCGGCGTCGCCGGTGCGACCACCTCCACCACGGGCACCGGCAGCGCCGGCGCGACCACCTCCACCACGGGCGCCGGCGGCGGCGCGAGCGGTGCAGCCACCTCGGGCGCCGGTAGCGGGGGTGCGGGCACGGGCGGCGGCAGCGCGGCGACGTCGAGCAGCGGGGGCGGCAGCAGCGTCGCGTCCACCACCAGCGGGAGCGTCACCGCCAGCTCCGCGAGCAGCGCGGCCAGCTCGGGCGCGGGCGGCGGGGGTGTGGGCGGCAGCGCGGCGGCGTCGAGCAGCGGCAGCGTCGGGTCTACCACCAGCGGGAGCGTCACCGCCAGCTCCGCGAGCAGCGCGGCCAGCTCGGGCGCGGGCGGCGGGGGTGTGGGCGGCAGCGCGGCGGCGTCGAGCAGCGGCAGCGTCGGGTCCACCACCAGCGGGAGCGTCACCGCCAGCTCCGCGAGCAGCGCGGCCAGCTCGGGCGCGGGCGGCGGGGGTGTGGGCGGCAGCGCGGCGGCGTCGAGCAGCGGCAGCGTCATGTCCACCACCAGCGGGAGCGTCACCGCGAGTTCCACGAGCGGCTCGACCAGCGGGGGCGGCAGCGTGACCACGTCGAGCAGCGCCAGCGCCAGCAGCGGCTCCAGCGGCGGCGCGGATGCGGGCCCCGGGCCGACCTGCGCGGCGTACACGTCCGCGGTCAACGCGCCCGTGGGGATGGAACCTCACGGGCTCGCCGCCGGGGATTTCGACGGCGACGGGAAGATCGATCTCGCCGTCGCCAACTCGGGCAGCAACGACGTCGGCGTGCTGCTCGGCGACGGCGACGGCACCTTCGCGCCGCAGGTCGCCTACCCCACCAACACCACCCCCGAGGCGGTGGTCGCGGCGGACTTCGACGGCGACGGCAAGCTCAATCTCGCCGTCGCGAGCGACGTCTACCCGGGCGGCATCGGCGTGCTGCTGGGCCACGGCGACGGCACGTTCGCGGCGCAGGTCACCTATCCGACGCCGGGCACCGCGCTCGTGGCGGCGGACTTCAACGGCGACGGGAAGATCAATCTCGCCGTCGTCAACAGCTCCCCGGCCCGAGCACCGTCTCGGTGCTGCTGGGCCACGGCGACGGCACGTTCCCGGCGGCGACCGCGTTCGCGGTCGGCGCCGAGCCCTACGCGCTGGCGGCCGCCGACCTCGACGGCGACGGCAAGCTCAACCTCGTCGTCGTGAACGAGAAGGACGCCGACGTCAGCGTGCTCCTCGGCCACGGCGACGGGACCTTCGGGGCCCAGACCACGTTCGCGGTCGGTCTCGGGCCGCTCACCGTGGCCATCGCGGACCTGAACGGCGACGGCAAGCTCGATCTCGCCGTGGGGAACGGCAACAGCCTCGACATCAGCGTGCTGCTCGGTCACGGCGACGGCACGTTCGCGCCGCAGGTCGCCTTCGGCTTCCCGATCAGCGCCTACGCGCTGACGGCCGTGGACACGAACGGCGACGGGCGGCTCGATCTCGCCGTCGTCAACAACGTCGGCGGGGACCTCGACGTGCTGCTCGGCCACGGTGACGGCACCTTCGACGCGCCCGTCGTCTACACGATCGGCACGGCGGCGGACCGCGTCGTCGCGGGGGACTTCGACGGCAACGGCGTCGCCAATCTCGCCGTGACCGCCGCCGCCGCCGCGGAGGTCGCCGTGCTCGTCTGCCCGCGCTGCGGCGGCGCGACCCCGGAGAACTGCGGCGGAACCTGCACCGACCTCGAGACCGATCCGTCCAACTGCAGCGCGTGCGGCCATGCCTGCCCCTGGGGCGCGGCCTGCGTCGGGGGCACCTGCGCGTGCCCGCCCTCGGCGGCCACCGTGTGCAGCGATGCGTGCGTCGACCTCGGCAGCGACGTCAACGACTGCGGGGAGTGCGGGCTCGCGTGCCCGACGGGCGGGGCGTGCGTCGCGGGGGCGTGCACCTGCCCGTCCAGCGACCCGACCACCTGCAACGGCGCCTGCGTCGACCTCGGGAGCAACGCCTCGAACTGCGGACAGTGCGGTGTCGTCTGCCCCGAGGGCGCAGCCTGCGTCTCGGGATCCTGCGCCTGCCCCGGCAGCGAGGCCGTGTGCAGCGATGTCTGCGTGGACCTCGACACCAGCGCCGCCAACTGCGGGACGTGCGGCCACGCCTGCCCCCCTCTGGAGACCTGCTCCGCCGGCGCCTGCCACTGCGCCGCCCCGCAGACCGTCTGCTCTTCGGGTTGCACCAACCTCCAGGACGACGTGAACAACTGCGGCGCTTGCGGGCACTCGTGCGGGGCCGGGCTTTACCTCATCTGCACCGGCGGCGCGTGCTCGTGCGCGCCGTTCCACATGTGCAGTTTCGGCGCGTCTCAGTGATGCCCCGCCTTTCAAAGGCGGGGTCTCGGGGGGGCGCACGCCAATCGTTGCGAATTTGTGCGCCCGTACGCAGGCAACATCGGCGCCCCGCTCGCCCCGGCGGGGGGCGCGCCTCCCGTCCACTGACCGACCTCCCACCATGTAGGAGCCTCCCGGGCCATGAGCCTCCGGCCCTGGCACGGATTGGTATGACATCGCATGCCATCGGGGGCTGCCGTCCCGGGCGTGCGCGGCGCGCGGGCGCTGCTATCCTGATCACGTTCGCGATGAGCCCACACGAGCCGCCCGACGAACGAGAGGCCCGCGCGCCCTGGTCCCCCGAGACCGAGACCCGCGAGGAGGTCAAGGCCCTGCTCCGCCGCCGCTCGGCGCTCGTCCCGGGCGAGGTCTTACTCTTCCGCGCGTTGTACTCCGACATCTACGACACGTACGTCGAGACGCTCTGCTGCGTGGTCCGCAGCCGCGGCGCGCGCGGCGCCGTCGAGATGGAGCTGGTGCACGACGCGCTCGCAAAATTCTGGGACGAGACGGTCGCCGCGGGCTTTCCGGAGAGCATCCAGGCGAGGCTCCTCTCGCTCGCGAGCGGCAACGCGAGGAACCACGTGCGCCGCGAGGGCAGGAACCCGGCCACCCAGGCCCTGCCCACCTCCAGCAAAGAGGCGCCCGGCAGCTTCCCGAAGCTCGATGGCGCGATCGATCTGAAGGAGATGGTGCCCCCCCTCTTCGACAGGCTCTCTCCCGAGCACAAGGCCATCGTCGGCGCGGTCGTCCTCGGCAATCTGACGGTCGCGGCCGCCGCCCTCGAGCTAGGGCTCCACCGGACAACGGCGTCGTCCCGGCTCACCGCCGCCCTGACCTTGCTGGCCGAGTCGATCGAGGAGATCCTCTCCCCGAGCGAGCGGCCCTTCTGATGGCCCCGCCCGACCCGGAGGGGACCGCGTCCGAGCCGGTCTCGCTGCCCCCCACCCACCCCGACCCCCCATGCCCCCCGGCCCGGCCGGCGGTCGACGTCCGGGCAGGCGCGAAGCACGCGTTCCTGGAGCGCCTCGACGCCAGGCTCGCCGCCGCGGGGTACCCGGTGCGCGCTCCGGTGCCCGCGACGCCTCCCCCGGCGCTGACCTTCGAGGCCTGGGCCGAGCTGTCCGTCCGCTTCGACGGCGCCCCGCCCGGGGACCTGGCCGCGGCGCTCGCCGCGCGGGGCCTGACGCCCGAGGTGTGGAGGGGCTTCGACGACGCCTACCGCCGCGCGCTCTCCGACGACCTCCGCGCAGGACAGCGCGAGCGCCCCGCGCTCTACGACGCCAGGTACAGGGCGGAGCAGGCGCGCCGCGCCGTCACGACGGGGACTGCGCCCTCGAACCCCGGCCGAGTGGCCAAGGTTCATCCGCAACCCGTTCCCGTTCCCGTTCCCGTTTCCTGCAGCGATTCGGGAACGGGAGCGGGAACGGGAACGGGAACGGGAACGGGAGCGGCGCCCGCGGACCTCCGCGGCACGAACGGGGCGCCCAATCTGCCCGCCGTGGTGCTCGCGACGCTCGGCAGGATGCCGTTCGTGCCCCCGCCCCCTGCGCCGGCGCCGGCCGCACCGGGGAAGCGAGCGGTCAAGACGCGGGCGTCGGAGCCGAAGCCCAGCCCCGTGGGGGGGCAGACGATGGACCTCGCCGAGGCCCTTCAGCGGCCGACGCCCAACCTGCCCTTCGCCGGGACCACGGGCGACGCGGGCGCCGTCTACGTGCCGGCCCTGGACGCCCGGCAGTACGTGGCGCTCCGCGCCGAGCTGGCGCTCCAGGCGGCGCCCCGGGAGGAGACGCGGCGGCGCTACAAGGTGCCGAACGAGGCGGCGCTCCGCGCGCTGGAGGAGCAATGGCGGCACCCGGCACGGCGCGCCGAGCTGGAGACCGCCCTGGCGGATTTCGCGGTCGCGCTGCGCGGCGAGGTGCTGCGGTAGCGCGATCGGCAGCACACGGCCGGGGCGGCCGAGTCAGGGCACGCGGGACGCGGCGATCGCATGGACGGCGCCGCAGCGGTCGACCGCGAGGTGGTGCTGGGCCACCGCGTCGTCGGTGGGGCAGGGTGTGGGGGGCCCCGGACCGGACCGAGGATAACGGACCCGCGTCGCGATGTCCGTGCGACGATGCCGCCTCGCGACGCGGCCCGAGCGCTCGGGCACATGCTCGACCGAGCCCCATGCGCACCGACCTCACCTCCGGCGACGAAGCTCCGAGCCTCACGCCGCACGTGCCCGCGCGGCGCTCGCCCTTCGCGGGGGAGGAGTGGTCGCTCCGCGCCTGGCTCCGCCTGCTCCGGGATCTCTACTGCACGTTCGACCGCCGCACCCTGGCCCTGTCGCGCATCATGCTCGGATTCCTCCTGCTCATGGACCTCGTCCACCGGGGCCGGGCCTTCCGGGAGTTCTTCTCGGACGAGGGGCTCATCCCGGTGTGGATGAACCTCGAGCGGCGGGTGCTCGAGGGCACGTTCTCGATCTTCAACGCGTTCTCGTCGGTGGGGGAGCTGTGGGTCCTCGGGGCGCTCATGGCGGTCGTCGCCGTGTGCCTGACGGTGGGGTACCGGACGAAGGTCGCGCAGGTGCTCGCGCTCCTCCTCTTCGGGAGCATGAACACGCGGTCCGTGATGCTCGAGAACGGGGGATTCTCGATCCAGAACCTCCTCCTGCTCTTCGCGGTCTTCCTGCCGATGGGGGATCGCTTCTCCGTCGACGCGCTGCTCGCGTCGCTCCGGCGCCGGCGTGAGGCAACGGCGTCGGAGCTGAACAATCGCCGCGCGCTCTCGGACCCGGCCCTCGCGGCGCCCTTCGTGAGCGGGATCGGCTTCGTGATCGTCGCGCAGGTCGCGACCATCTACTTCTTCAACTTCGTCCACAAGAACGGGGACCAGTGGGCGGACGGGTCGGCGGTGCACTACGTGCTCTACAACGGCCGGGAGACGTCGCTGATCGGCGGCCTCCTCCAGGACAAGATCCCCGAGCCCCTCATCCTCTTCATGTCGCGCACCACCCGGGCCTTCGAGGCGGCCCTCCCGGTGCTGGTGCTCTCGCCGCTCGGGTGGACGTGGGCGAGGCGCCTCGTCGTCTTCATGATGTGCACGCTGCACATCGCGTTCGGGACCGCGTTCGTGCTCGGGCCCTTCTCGTGGTCGTTCTGCGTGCTCGCGACGCTCTTCTTCACGCGGGACGACTGGGAGCTTGCCGCTGCCACGATGCGCCGGGCGCGGCGGGCCCGCCTCGTGCTCTTCGACCCGCGCTCGGGGGGCGCGCTCCTCGTGTGCCGCCTCCTCGCGCGGCTCGACCGCCTCACGCTCCTGACCTTCGTGGCGATGGAGGGCGTGCCGCTCGGGATCGGCGTCGTGGGACACGCGGGCCGCGCTGAAATGCTGGCGGATCTGGTGGAGGCCCTGCCGCTCGGGCCGGTGGTGGCGTGGGTCCTTCGGCTCCCCGGGGTGCGCTCGCTTTGCGAGGCCGGGCTCGCCGCGCTGGAGGCGCGGGACGTGTCGGGGTCCTTCGGGCTGCGCGTCCCCGGGGCGCGTGCGCGGCCGAGCGCGGCGCGCGCTCCGGAGACGCCGCACGTCCCGGCGGCGGCCGTGGCCGTCCCGGTCCTCCTCGTGGCGGCGGCAATCGCGCTCGCGGTCCGCCTCGACGAGCCGCTGCCCGGCGTCCTGCTCGTGCTGGGAGCGACCGCGGAATCGGCGCGGCGGGGGCGGCGTGGTTCGTCTACCCGGTGCTCACGCTCGCGGCGCTGCGGCGCACGGTGGCCGGCAGCCTGCGCGAGCTGCTGATCCTGGGAGCGTTCGCCTCGATCGTGACCCGGGCGCTCGGCGACCTCCGCGCTGTCAGGGAGCGCATCGAGGTGCCGCAGCCGGCGGCGCTCCGCGTGCTCCCCCAGAAGCTGCGCTTCCACCAGAGCTGGGGCTTCTTCTCGCCGAACCCTCCGAACAAGGACAACACCGTCGTGGTCGACGCCCTCACCGTCGACGGCCGTCACATCAATCCCTTCAAGGGCCGGCCGCCCGTGTGGACCCTCGGCCCCGGGAGCCAGGGGCTCACCCAGCTCGAGAGCGACTACTTCAAGCGCATCTCCTCCCACGAGCACGAGCGCGAGCGCATATCGCTCCGGACCTGGCTCCTGCGCTACCCCGAGCGCACGGGGCGGCCGGAGGACACCCTCGTCTCCGGCGACGTGTACTACGTCGAGGCGCGGATCCCCGGCTGGAGGCAGACGAAGCCGTACGGTTACGTGAAGAGGCGGTTCTTGTCGTTCTGAGCGCGCGAGCCGCACCCGGCCGGGGGTGTCCAGCTTTCGGACATGGCGTCCAGACCCGTGACAGCCGCGCGAGGGGCCCCCCAACGTTTTCGCAGGGTTGGCGGAGGCGGTGCGCTCGGCGGACGGGCCCGGCGGTTGCACGCACGGCGCGACATGAAGCTCGCCGCCCGCGCCGCATCCGTCGCCGCCCTCGCCCTCCTCGCCGGAGCACACGCCGGGTGTGCGAGCATCGAGGACGACATGCATCCCGTCGTGTCCGTCGAGCCGGCGGCGGGGGTGTGTGACGCTGCGCCCCAGGTGGGCAGCCTCTGCGGGTGCGTGTACGACGTCGGCCCCAAGACGCGCTATCTCGGCGATTTCACTGCGTCCCGCCCCGTCGAGGAGCTGTGCACCGACCACCTCTCCGTCAGCCTGCGCAGCGGGGCGCCGGGGTTTCCGGGGGTGCTCGGGCGCTACGAGTGGTTCGGCGTGGACTTTCGGGGCGCCTTTGTCGTGACGACGCCGGGCGCGTTCTGGTTCAGGCTGACGTCGGACGACGGCGCCAAGGTCTACATCGACGACGCGCTCGTCGTGAACAACGACGGCCGGCACGACGTGCAGACGGCGGAGGGCGTGGTGCAGCTCGGCGCGGGCACGCACCGGATCCGCGTCCCTTATTACAACGGCCCCGGACCGATGGCGCTGACGCTCGAGGTGGGGCGCAGCCGGGACGACTATCAGGTGTTCCGCGCCGGCGTTGCCCTGTGAGACGATGGTGCCTGGGCAGCACCCGAGATAAGGAAGGGGTATGTCGAAGCTCGTCGTCGTCGTTCCGGTAGGGCGCCGTGCCGCGGGCCGCGGGGTCCTCCTGGGGCGCGGGGGGTCCATCCGTTTGGCGCCGTTCCGCGTGCTCGCGACGGCCAGCCAGTCGGAGGCCGCCGCGCGCGGTAACCCGGGGCGCGACTGCGCGCAGGCCGTTCGGAGACACGCCGACGGGCTCGTACCTCGTCGCGGGCGCGCTGCCGCCGAGCCGCGCTGCCCTCCCGAGCCTCCCGAGCGCGGAGGGGGAGGGGGCCGAGCCGCTCGGCGCGCTGGTGCTCACCCCAATCGGCGGGAACGCGCTGGAGGCGCTGCGGGCAGGGCGCGGGCGCTTCCTCGTGCACGGAGGGCCCGTCGACGCGAGCGGCCGTCTGCGGTCCACGTTCGGCGGCCTGCGCGTCGCCGACGACAACCTCGTCGCGCTGCTCCGAGCAATCAACGAGGCCAACGCCGACGGCAATCCCCTCTCGTCGGTCGAGATCGAGGAGACCTCGGCCCCCGCGTGGACGGAGGGCCCGAGCAACGAGGTCCCGTCGTCGCGCCGTCCGCGCCGCGGCGGGGCGCGTCCTGCCGCTGCGCGCGCGCCGGTGAGCCGCAGCAAGCTCGCCGAGCTCGGCTTCGGCGCGAAGCGCGGGGGCGCCCCGTCGGTCGCGCCCCGCCGGGCGTTCGTGGGGCTGGCGCTGGTCACGCTCGGGCTGGCCGCGTTCGCCTGCGACGGGACCAACGGCGTCGGCACCGGCGGCGCCGGCGGCGCTGGCGGCGCCGGCGGCGCCGGCAGCGGTACGGGTCACGACGGCGGTGGAGCCGGGGGCGGCTACGACGGTGGGATGCCGGACGGCGGGGAAGGCGACGGCACCACCACCACCGGAAGCACGACGAGCTGGGGCCGACGACCACGACGAGCTGGGGCCGACGACCACGACGAGCTCGGGGCCGACGGACCACGACGGGCTCGGGTCCGACGACCGACACGACGACGGTCACGACCGGTCCGACGACCGACACGACGACGGTCACGACCGGCGCGACGACCGATACGACGACGGTCACGACCGATACGACGACGGTCACGACCGGGAGCACGGACTCCACCACCGGGAGCACGGACTCCACCACCGGGAGCACGGACTCCACCACCGGGAGCACGGACTCCACCACCGGGAGCACGGACTCCACCACCGGGAGCACGGACTCCACCACCGGGAGCACGGACTCCACCACCGGGAGCACGGACTCCACCACCGGGAGCACGGACTCCACCACCGGAAGCACGGACTCCACCACGACCGACATTTTCATCAGGCCCCCGCGTCGGCCCGCGCCGCGCAGGAGCCCGCCGCGAGACGAGGGCACCGGCACGTGAGCACCTCGGTCGCCGCTTCACGCGAGGAGGGCAGCCCCTCGCTGCTCCGCCTCATCGATCAGTCCGCCGAGGTGCTCCGCGCCGGCGCGCCCGCGTTCACGGCGAAGAACCTCTACTTCGCGGTCCGTCGCGCCCTCGGCGACGGGGTGACAGAGGCGAAGTTCGACGCCGCGCTGCGCCGCCGCCTCGCACGCGGGCCCTTGCCCGGCCTCCTTCCGGCGCGGAGCGCGCGCGCATCCCGCAAGCTCCCGAGCGGGTGGGACGCCGCCCCGCCGAGGGCGGTCCTGCTGGTCGATCGCCCCGGCGTCCTCGACCTGTTCCTCGCGCTCGGCGGGCACGACGAGGGCGCCGAGGAGCGTGGAGCCCTCGCAGTCGTGTGCACGGACGGCACGCCGAAGCAGGCGGTCGCGTGGCTCGCCGGGAGCTGCGGGGACTGGCTGCGTGCGCCGGTGCTCTACCTGCACGACGCGGCGACGGTGGTCTACCCCTTCAGCCTCGAGCCGCTGGCCACCCGCGTGCGGCGCCAGGACGAGGCGCCGATGGTGTACCGCAATCTCGGGCTCTCGCCGGGCGGCTCGACGGCGCGCCGCTTCGGCGACCCGTCGCTGCCGAGCGACGAGCTGATCCTGGAGCTGGAGGCGATCCCGCCCGCGGCGCTGCTCCGGTACGTCGCGAAGGCGGCCAGCCTGCCGTAGAATCTCGCCGTCACCCGTCCTGACGCGGCGGCATCCCATGACACCTATATCCATCCGCCTGCTCGCCTTCGCCGTGCTCCTCTCCCTCGCCGCCGGCGTCGCCGGCTGCGACCGGCGCGCCCAGGCGTGCGAGACGGCCCGCCGCGCGCTCGCCCACGCCCGAGGCGCCGACGGAGGGGGTGCGGGGAGGCTCTCGGGCAAGGCGGCCGAGGAGGCTGCGCGCGATCTCGAGGGCATCGACCCGGCGATCCCCGAGGTCGGCAAGGCGGCGACGGGTCTGCGCCAGGCGCTCCTCGGCGTCGCGGCCGCGGGCCGGGCGCTCGAGGCCGCGGTGGAGCAGGTGCAATCCGCGCTCGGCCGGCCCGGGAGCGGAGCCGCTGCGGGGCCCCCGATCGACGTGGCCGCCGAGACCGACGCGTTCGGGAGGGATTCCGCCGCGCTCCTCGGCCCCTGTATCGGGGGGGCGCTCTCCGGCGTCGCCCGGGCGCTCGGACGGCCGGGCGGACAGGGCGACGCCGGCGCGCCGGCCGCGCCCTCGCCGTGCGACGAGATCGCGCAGGTCCTCGACCGCATCGCCAACCCGGACGCCTCGACCTCGCTCTCCGCGCACGCGCTCGCCAGCGCCGCGGCCCTCGAGGGCCTGAGCGGCCTCCGATCCCCGGGTGACGGGGGCTGCCCGTCATCTCGCCGCGCAGATCCGCCGCCTGGAGGTGGCGGTCCGCGGCAGCTCCGTCACGGCCAGCGAGCTCATCGCGCGAATCAAGCGGGTCGACGAGGCGCGCAAGGCGCTCGAGGACGCGGACGGGCACGCCGGCGCGGCGGTCGGGGAGATGAATCGGATCTGCCCGGCGCGCTGAGGCGCGCCCGCGGGGACGCAGCACCCGAGGTGCGGCCCTGCCCCTTCGCTCAGCCCCTCCGCCGGTAGTAGACGACGAACCTTCCCTCCTGCGTCGTCACGACCGTCTTCCAGCGATCGTGGCCCTCGACGACGAACGTCGCGCGCTCCTCGGCGCCGTCGAGCGCGAACGTGATCATCGGCGTGGCCAGGGCGATTTCGTAGCGCGGGACGAAGCCGGGGGATCGCCCCGCGCTGGGCGCGGGCACGAAGCCGCGGTGTGCGCTCCAACTGCCCGTGGCCATCGTGCCATCGGCACCGAACCGCGTCGCATCCGTCGCCCTGGCAGCGTCCTCGTACGAGGTGGTGCTCGTCGTCCACACGCCCACGAAATAGCTCGCGCTGACAGGGGTCGGGGGAACGGCGCTCCCCTGCGGCAGAGCGTCGCTCGTCTGCGGCGAGGCGGCGGGCGCGGCGTTTGGGAGGGATGGAGGCGCGGGCTGCGCGCTGGCCGCGGCGTGCGGCGGCGGAGGTGGTGCGCCCGCCGGGGCCTGCGTGGAGCCGCAGGCGGCGGCCGAGCAGGCGACGAAGAGCACGCTGGAGAGGTTCACGGCGCGCCGCTCGACGGGTGCGCGTGCTGCGGCGCGAACGCGTGGAGGAACGCGGTGGCGATGCCGAGCGCGTGCACGGCCGTTCGCTCGTCGAGCCCGCAGTCCTCGGGCGAGTAGATGAGCAGGCCGGGGCGCAGCTCGACGGAGCCGCGGAAGTCGATGTGCGTACACACCTGACGGAGCGCGGGCGGGATGGCGAGGCTGGCCTCCTCGTCGGAGGGCGCGTGGACCTTGAAGCGGCGGTCGAACTCCCTGTCTCCCACCGTGCGATCGGGGTTCTGGCGCTCCGCGAGGAGCATGGCGACCTTGATGATGGTGAAGGGGGGGACCCACATGATCGCGCTCGCCACGGCGCCGGCGGTGCCCCACGCGGCGAGATCGGCCGCGAAGGACGCGCCGCCACGGATCGACGGGTGGTGCACCACCACGGCGAGGACGCGGTGGCTCTCCCGGACCATTTGGCTGTGGACCATGCTGCCGGGGCCCACCCCGCCGGTCTGGACGGTGTTGCTCGTGGTGTACTCGTACTCGTACGCCTCGACGCGCGCGCCCTCGATGGTCCCGAAGACGGCGGTGACGTACTCCTCGGGCGCGCCCAGCTCCCGGAGCGGCTCGTACTGCCGGAGACCCTGCGCGTAGCGCGGGTCCATGGTGAAACCATACGGGTGCAGCGCGCGCGCGGCGCCGGCGAGGCGCTCGTCACGGGTCGGACCGAAGATGCCCATGATCGGCACGGTATCACGGTTGCCGAGTCGGGTTAATGTTGGACATGGCTCGCGCCGGTCTCGCCGGTCTCGCCGGTCTCGTTGGTCTCGTAGGGCTCGTAGGGCGCGCCGCTTGCCGCGCGCCGGCAGGAGATTCTTCTGCGTCCTCTCCTCCTTCGAGCGCAGCCGCGCTGCCGGCGCGCGCGCCCTCCGGCGACGCGTGCGACGGCGGGCTCGGTTTCGGCGCTTCGTGCGACGGCAAGGGCGCAGGCAAAGGCGTCCCTGGCAAGGCTCGTGATCCGAACGCGCTCCGCGTCGAGGCTTCGCTCGTGGGGACGGCGCCCGGGCTGCCGGGCGAGGTCGTGATCCGCGTCGTGCGGCAGAACCTCCCTCGCTTCGCCGGTGCCACGCGGACGCGCTGGCCGACGGGGGCACGCGCGCGACCGGGCACGCGCGCATCGCGTTCGAGAATCGACGCCGCCGGCAGGACGGCAAAGGTCCGCGACGCCGGCTCGACGCTCGCGGCCGACGTCGCCGGCTGCATGGTGCGGGTGATGGAGGGAGCATCGTTCCCGGCGCCGGAGCGTGCCCCGGCATCGGAGATCGTCGAGGTGAAGGTCTCTCCGCCGTAGCGCCGCCGTCAGGGCTCCAGGCAGACCGCGGGCCCGAGATCGGTGCTGCACGCGGTGCCTGCCGGGCACGGGTCCTTGCCCGGGCCGCACGGCTTGCGGCAGCGGCCCAGGGCGCCTGCGTTGACGTAGCCCGGCTGGCAGGTGGGGAAGTAGCCGGGGTCGCCGGAGGCGCAGCTCAGCAGCGACTCGCAGTCCTTGTAGGTCCGGTCGCAGTCGGGGTCGGCGGCGCCGACGAGCGCGTCGCAGCTCGTCGCGCCGCGCGCCTTCTTGAAGCACGCGCACAGCTTGGCGGCGTCGCCCTTGGCGGGCGCGTCGAGCGGCGAGGCGGCGCCCTCGAAGACGCCGACCACGACGGGCTGCTTGGACCCCTTGGGCCACTTGACCGTGAGCTTGTGGCTCTTGTTCGTCCAGGAGAACGCCGCCTCGAAGTCGGTGCCCTCGACGTAGGGCATCACCAGGCTGATCACGCCCTCGCCTGCGTAGGCGAAGGCCTCGCCGTGGCCGCCCTTGAGGATCTTGATGCCCCTGGGGTCGCCCTCGGGATCGATCTTGCCCTTGCAGGAGACGCGGAGGTACTCGCGCAGGATCTTGGTCTCGCACTTGAGCGCGCTCGACCCCTTCACGGTCACCTCTTTGGGCATCTTGGCCCACTCGTCGAGCGTGGGCGCGGCGCTCCGACCGGCCGGCAGCGGCGCGGGCGCGGGCTTCGCGGTCGCCGTCGCCTTCACCGTCGCGGTCGTGGTGGCGGTCGCCGTCGCCTTCCCCGTCGTCACGGGCTGGCTCGTCGTCGCCGTCTTCCTGGTGTCGTCACCTCCCTTGTTGCCACAGGCGGTGGTCACGATCCCCAGCAATGCGAAAGAAACAATCGCCGACGCTCGCCGCATCCTTCCTCCTCGATCCGCGCGCGGGCGGATCCGGAAACCATAACCCAGGGCGCCCGAGCTTTGAACTCCCCCGTTCGTGCGCCGGGCGTTGTATGCTGCCCGTTCCATGGGAGATCGACGCTCGCCGGACCTCGTCACAGCCGCGCTGGGGCTCGCCTTGCTCGCCTTGCCGGCGTGCTCCGCCCGCAACCACATCCAGCCCGGCGCGTACACGGCCAGCAAGCCCCCCGCCGCGAGCGTTCAGCTGGCCATCGCGGCGGACAAGCGGGAGGTGACGTTCACGCCGCCCGGAGCCCCTGCGCTCACGCGGCGCGCCCAGGCGTGGGACCCGTCGAAGTGGCCCATGCTCTGCCCGCGCGGCCTCAAGGACACCAGCTCGGAGGTCCTCGATTCTCGGACCCGAGCCCTTGCAGCTCGGAGCGACGCGCGTCCCGCACCCGCTGCTCGTCGCCAACTGTCTCGGCAAACCCATCGTGGACCTGCGGGCGCTGGGCGCCGACGGCATGCCGACGCAGCCCGCCATCGTGGAGTTCGAGCGATGCAGCCCGCCGGGAGCGCCCCTCGCGCCATCGGCCTCCGCGACCCGCTGACGCTGGCCAATTCGCTGCGATTCCCGCTTCAATCGGCGGCGTCTCGCCGACGACATCGTCATCGGCGGGCTGTGGCTCCTGGTGCCGATCGTCGGGTGGCCGATGAACATGGGGCACCGAATCCGCGTGGTGCACCACATGCACCACGGTCAGCCGCCGTGGCCCGCGTGGCACGACCCGCGCGATCTGCTCAAGCACGGCATGTACACCTTCCTCGGGATGGTCTTCTACGGCTGGCCCGGCGTCGGGCTCGCGGCGCTCGGCATCTGGCTCCGGCGACCCCCGGTGATCGCCGCCGGCTTGGCGCTCTGGCTGCTCGCGGTGATCGCCATCCCCGGGTACATGTCCCATTATTGCCGCGAGCTTCGATCCGCGGGAGATTTTCGATCCCTTCCGCGCGCTGAGGCGTGTGGGCCAGGGTGGCCGCGCGTACTGGAAGGCGTGGAGCATCGTGGCGCCCACCATGCTCGGGTCGTTCCTCGGGCTCCTCGCCTTCGGCGTCGGCTTCGTCTTCACGAGCGTGTATTTCTGGCAGGTCGCCGCCTTCAGCTTCGCCACCGTGTTCACCCAGCGCTTCGATTCTCGACGAGCGGGCGCGTCGACGCGCCGAAGGCGTCGGCGTGAGCCCCGGAGGACACTGAACGTCGACGGCGTAGCGTCCCGTCCTCGGCGCCGCGTCCCGCGCTACCGCGAGCCCAGACGCACGCCGCTCACCCACTCCCACCCGAGCCGGCCCGCGTGGGTGGTCACCACCGCGGGCGCGCCCTTGGTCGCCTTGGCCACCAGCTCGTGGGAGCAGGACAGGGTCTGCGGGGCCTGGCCCCGCCTCCAGCCGACCACCTCCAGCGAGTGGACCTTCGTGCCTCGCATGTTCTCCGACTCCCACGCCCCGAGCACCGTCGTCGCGTGCTCCACCCTCGGGGAGCCGTCGAGCCAGGTATTGCACTGGAGGAGGCCGCCGAAGAGGGGCGCGGCGAGGCCGAAGAAGGTCAGGGCGCCGAGCATGACGGCGCGGCGGAGGCCGTCCGTGCGCCCGCGCACCGCGCGCGCGATGAGCACCAGCGAGAGGGCCCAGGCGAGGAGGGCCCAGCGGGCGGCGGCCGCGGTGGAGGACGCCTCGACCGGCGCGGCCACGCCGGCGACGATGGTGAACGGGCTCGAGAGGATGGCGAGGAGGAGGCCCAAGCCGACGGCGTTGCTGGACGTGGGCTGCGCGGCCTGTCCCCTGTCGAAGAGGGGGAGCGCGGCGGCGGCGCTCGTCACGAGCGCGGCGGCGTCCTCGAAGGCGGCCGGCGTCGGCGCCTGCCCCGTGAACGTCGCCGAGAGCCCGGCGGGATCGAGCTCCACCCTCTCGGCCTTGCCGAGGAGCGCGCGCAGCCGCTCGCGGAGGCCGGGATCGGCGAGGGTCTTCTGCACGTCCTCGGGCGGGGCGCTGGAGTCGAGGTAGAAGGCGGCGTCGAACGCGGCGTCCCCGGTCGGTACGGGCTCGTTCAGCCCGGCGCGCTCGCCGAGGCGATCGATGCCGTCCCGAGGGTGCAGGACCATCGCCGGGCGCACGGCGACGTGGCCGCGGCCGGCGATGGGCGCGCCTTCGTCGACGGACGCGGTGACGCGCAAGCGGGGGGGTGAGCTGCTGGTCGCGGGGCTGACCTTGGTCGTGATGGTGCGCCCGCCGCGCTGGAGCGTGAAGGGGTTCGAGGGCTTCAGCCCGAGCTCCTTGGCGAGCAGCTCGTCCGGCCCGGGTCGACCACGCGTGTAGAGCCACCAGGCCAAGAGCGCGATCCAGAAGGCCGTCTCGATCAGGGTAGGGATATCCACGCTGCGACGATAGCATCCGCGCTCGCCGACGATGAAGAGACGTGGCCCAGCGACCGACGCGTCGAGGGACGACCCCTCGCGCGCGCTCCAGGCGAACCGGGCGGCATCGTCCGGCGGGCCGAACCCGAGCACACCGCGCTACGGGTCGCGTCGCGACCCGTAGAGCACGGTCACGTTCATCCGGCGGTTCTCGTACCGCTCTTGAACTTGATCGCGGGCGTCGCGTGGAACACCGCCGAGTCGAAGATCAGCGCCCGGTTGTAGCGGTAGGGGATGTGCCTCGGCCGCGGGCTGCGCTCGGCGAGGAACGCGCGGATCCTCACCCCCTCGTTGTTGTTGTACGTGGCGTGGTCCCAGTCCTCCGGCGCGGCGGCGTCGTAGACGTCGAGGCCGCGCCGTGCTCGGGTCGAGGTTCGCCTCCTCCGGCGTGATCCAGACGTTCACGTTGACGCAGGAGAAGTCCGCGTGTGGCGTCTCGCCCGGGGCGACGCTGGCGTACTTGTAGCCCCAGATTTGCCGCACCGGGAGGTCGCTCAGCACCCGGGGCGCGGCACGAGGGGCAGCTCTTCCGCGAGCTGGATGAGCAGCGGGCAGTTGAACCCGTCGCCGAACATCGATCCCAGCCGCCCGAACCGGTAGCGGTTCTCCGACCAGATCGTCGACTCGAGGCAGAACGCGCGGAGGCTCCGGAGCGCCTCGTCGGTGAGGAAGTCGTCGACGACCACGACGTTCGGGCGCCGCGCGAGGAACTCTTCCTCCACCACCGACGGCGACCAGGACGACGACAGGGTGCGCGCGACGCGCGGGGTGTCGCGCACGTGGATCAGCCGGTTGTACGTGTCGCCGACCTGCCCGAGCAGGGCGCCCGTGAGCGGGACGCGCGCCTCTGGGCCGAGGGGGCGGAGGGTGTCGAGCAGGTCCTCGTAGGCGAGCACGACGGGGGCGATCTCGTCGCCGAGGACGCCGCGCCCGCGGAGGTACTCGAGCTGCTCGATGTCGTGGAGCAGCTTGCCGGGCGTGAGGACGCGCTCCCACGCGGGCAGCTCGGGGTCGTCGTCGCACCGGACGGGGTACCACCGCGTCCCTCGCCGGAGCGCCGCGCTCCTCTCAGCGTGCTCGGCGGCGATCCGCAGCTCGCCCGCCCGCATGGCCGCGTCCACCACGTCCCCGAGGGCACGCACGTCCTCCGGAGCCTCGCGCAGCTCCACCTGCCGCAGCGCGAGCGCCTCGGGGTAGCGCCGCAGGGTCCGGAAGAGCGAGGCGAGGTTCCGGCGCGCGCGCCCGCACGACGCGTCGAGCGCGAGCGCCTTCTCGTACTCGGCGATCGCCCCGGCGGTGTCGCGCTGCATCTGGAGGGCGTAGCCGAGGTTGTTGTGCGCCATCGCGTGGGAGGGGTCGATCGCGAGGGCGGCCCGCGCGCTCGAAGCGGCCTCCGCCCACCTGCGGGCGACGGAGAGCTCGTGGCCGAGCAGGAGGTGCAGGCGCGCGTCGTCGGGGCGCGCGGCGACGTCGCGGCGGAGGGCGGTGATGCGGTCCTCCGCGGCCGGCGCGGGGGCGCCGCGCTTCGCGGCCGGAGCGTGCGCGGCGCCGTACCGCTCGAGCCCGACCAGGAGCGCGATCTCGTCCTGGGTGAGGTCCGGGTGCCAGAGGTCGAGCACCAGGACCACGCGGCGCTGGTCGCTGTCGTTCCATACCTCGTGCGGGAAGCTGTCGTCGAAGACGATGGCGCGCCCCTCCTGCCAGCTCGAGGTGATCCCGCCGACCTTGACCCCGCACCCTTCGGGCACATCGATGCCCAGGTGGCACCGCAGCCTCATGTTGGTCGGCCCGCGGTGCGACTCCACGCGCGTGTGCGGGTCGAGGCACGAGAAGTACATCGACCCCGCGTGGGTGATCAGCTCCTTGTGGCGGTCGATGATGGACGAGAGCACCGGGCACTCTGCCAGGTTCGCCTCGTGACGGCGGCCGAGCTGGAGGAGGAAGAGGATGCTCCACCGGCCGCTGCGGCCGATGTTCTCGGCCTCGTCCTGGAAGCGCTCGGCCGGCAAGGCCCTCGCCTCCTCCGCGATCTGGGGCGCCAGGCGCTCCAGGTCGGCCACGATGGGCAGCTCGCGCGGCTCGTGCCAGGGCTGCACGCGGATGCCGGGATAGAACCGGAGCAGCGGCTGCTCGGTGTTGGTGCGCAGGCCGCCGATGTACTGGACGAAGCGCGCGGGCAGCTCGCCCTCGTCGTGCGCGGCCCCGTTCGCCTTCCCGTTCTCTTGCCGGGGCGCGGCCTCCGCCCCGCCGTCGCCGAACGCCCTCCGCGCGTCCATCCCCGTCCAGAGCCGCGACGGCGAGCCTCGCGCCGCGTCCAGGACGAGCTGCGCCCGCCTCGCCGCGGCGTCGAGCTCGTCGCCGCGCTTGCCGCCGTCGCGCGCGACCAGGTCCGCCAGCTCCCGCCATCGGGCGAGCGCGAGGCGCTTGTCCCACGGCGTGCCCCACGCGTCGAACGCCGCCCGCGCGCGCCCTCCCAGCGCCCGCGCCTCGCGGGCGCTCCGGCCGGCGAGCGCGCGGAGGCCCGCCAGCACGAGCGGCTCGCCGACCGGCGACGCCGAGACCACGTCGCGAATCCCACCCCGCCTCCCCGCGCAGCAGCGCACGGTACGCGCGCCCGAGCGCCGCCTCCTCGTCCCGGGTCACGGGGGCCGCGCCGAGCACGGGCGGCACGACGTCCAGGTCGGCGCGCGCGGTGACGAGGAAGCGGCTCGCGGCGGCGAGCCACGGGGTCGGCCTCGAGGCCTGGTCGGCGAGGTTGGCGGCGTGGATCACCATCAGCTCCGCCAGGTCGCGGCGACCGAGCGACACCCTGTCGCCGTCCCATCGGGTCTCGAGCGACACGGCCCCGCCGTCGTGCTCCGCCGCGGTGATCAGCGCCTCGCGACGGCAGGCACAGAACGCGAAGGCCAGCCGCTCCGCGTCGGCGCCGATCAGCTCGCGGAGGCGCCACCGCTCGTCCCGCGGGAAGAGGGCGACCCGGAACGCCTCGGTCGAGTACACGCTGTGCGCGAGGCCGGCGAGGCGGACACGCTCGGGCTGCCCCCAGCACGACAGCACGTCGTGTACGCCGACGAGGTGCTCCTGCAGCGAGCCGCGACCGTGCTCCACGAGGTCCGCGCGGCGGCGGGCGAGCTCCCGGGTCATCTCGGCGGCGGGGCCGAGCGCGTCCGGCCGGATCGAGGCGGAGAGGGTCATGGCGGCAGGTCCTGTCGGCGTGAGGTCGGGCCGTCACCCGCCAGCCGGGCCCCGGTTCTAGTCCACGCGCTGCGGCTGGGTAAAGCGGATCTCGCTCGCCGGCGACGGGCTCATCCACCCGATCGCGCGCGCCCACCGCATCCTCGCCTCGGCGGCGCTGCACCGCGCGTCGACGCGCTCCCGGTAGCGGCCGGGCTCGTCGCGCCAGGTCTCGTCGTCGAGGCGCCATGCTTCGCCCAGCTCGTCCAGGCTCTGCACCCGCTGCGCGGGGGCGTCGGGGGAGGCCTCACCCGACGCGCGTCGGCTCGCCGAGACGATGGCTCGCGCACGCGCCAGCCGATCCTGGACCTCGGCCAGCGCGCGCTGGAGACGCCGCCGCGTGATGGCGCCCCCTTCGCGGACGGCGCTCTCGCGGTCGCGCCGCAGGGTCTCCTCGATCGCCGCGCCCAGCGCGCTCTCCCGGAGCGCCGCCGGCGCCTTGCGCAGCCGCGCGAAGCTCCTCGTCGAGGAGCCTCACGTACTCGAGGTGCCGCAGCGTCTCCCGGTCCGAGAGGGCCTGCTCCACCACGTTGCGCGTCGCGGCCGCGAGCCGTGCCTTTCCGCTGCGCACGCCGCGCAGAAAGTCGTAGAGCGCGGGCTCGGCGCCGTCCCCGGGGAACCGTTCGAGGAGGGCCCTCAGGTCCCGCGCGACCGGCTCGTGCACGGCGACGAAGCGCGAGGCCACCGCGCTCGCGTCCTCGTCGTGGCAGAGCGCGTGGTAGACGCTCGCGCGGACGAGGGCGGCCTCCGGGTAGACCTCGATGGGGGCGAGTGGACGCTCGACCTCGTGGGCCTTGCCGAGCGCGCCCCCGGGATCGCCGGCGAGGAAGAGCGCCCGCGCCAGCTCGAGCTTCTGCGTCGAGCCAGCGCTCGCTGCGCGTGTCCACCGCCGCCAGGCTGTGCACCGCGGCGCCGAGGAGCTTCCGGTCGACGCGGGCGAGGCCGCCTTCGTCGCGTTGCACGGCGGCCGCCAGGTACAGCCTCCCGAGCGACAAACGCGCCAGCTCGTGCACCTCGTCCGGTTCCTCTCCACTGCCGGGCGCCGCGAGGGCGCGCCGGAACGCGAGGGCGGCGGCTCCGACTCGGCCCTGCTCGGCGTGCGCGACGCCCAGATAGATCTGCGCCCGCGCGAAGCCGGGGCTCGCGGAGGAGACCGCCGCGAAGGCGCCGGCGGCCCCGTCCCAGTCGCGTTCGCGGAAGAGCGCGCGCCCCGACAGCGTGTGCAGCCGGGACGCCACGTCGCGCTGCCATGCGTTGTCGTAGCGGCCGAGCTCCTCCCGCGAGTACGCGGCCACGACGCCCGCGATGTCGGCCGGAATCGGGGATCTGCGCGGACAACCTCGCGAGCCAGAGGGGCGCCTTGTCGAACCCGGGGTGGCTGCGATCCTGGGCGATGCGCCGGAAGACGTCCAGGCTCGCCTGGTGGAAGCCGAGCCGGTGGAGCGCGATGCCGAGGTGGTACTCCGCCAGCTCTCGCTGCCCGGCGTGGTCCCCGGTCTCTCCGCTCGCGACGCGGTGAAGCGCCACCGCCGCCTCCGCCCACCGCTCGGCGTCGAAGGCGCGCTCGGCCTGGGCCGCGACCTCGCTCATCGGGGAGCGTGGCGCCGCGGCGGCGCGTGCCGGCGGCGCGCCGCACAGGGCGAGCACCACGGCAGCGGTGATCCACGGGCGCGACCTCATCCGGGCCTCTCTGTGTCCTCTTATACGGTACGACGTCCAGGATCCTTCCCTCGCGCCGGCAAGTTTCTCCGTGAGCGCGCGGGGCAAGATGCCACCGCGCTCGCGCTACTTCGGCTTGGTGGTGGGCGCCGTCCCCACTGGGACCATGACGTCGAAGATCCAGTGGAAGTCGTCGAACAGCGTGGTCGAGTCGAAGCTCGAATCGCCGCCGTCCCACATCGTGAAGCGGAGGGTCAGCTCCGAGCCGCCCTGGACCGGCGCCTGCGTGGTCATCCACGGCGTCGCGCCGGCGTTGCCGAAGCCCGTGTCCCACATGTCGAACCCTGTGCCCTGGAGCTGGGCCGTTCCGCTCGCGCAGTAGGGGTTGGGGGGCGACGGGCACATGTTGCCCGGCGTGGTCTTGCAGTCGGTCGCGTAGACGGCGATCTGGGTGGGGTCGCAGACGGAGATGAAGCCGAACATGCTGCTGACGGGGTTCTGCATCCCGTCGAACACGATGTTTCCGTTGATCGCCCCGGCGGGCGCCGGGCTCGCGAGCACGACCATCTCATCGATGTACCGATCGCAGACCCAGTAGGGGAACTCCATCGAGTGGAACTTGAAGCTGAACGCGTAGCCCGTCGCGTTCGTCGGCGTGCGGATGTCGAGCTGCAGGCCCACGTCGTCGTAGATCGTAGGCGTCGCGGGGCAGCCCGTGATGGGCTGGGGAAAGCCCGTGGGCGCCACGGCTGGGTTGGCGTCGTTGGTGCAGGAGTTGCTGCCGCAGGCGCCGGTCTGGCTCGTGGTGCGCGCGTGGCCCGACGAGAGGGCGAGCATGCTCTGGCCGGCCTGCGGGAGGACGTCCGTGCCGAAGCTCGTCTGGATCCCAACCTGGAGGCCCGGCGTGGCGAAGGCCGAGCCGTCGGCGTGTACGTACTGCGCGTCGATCACGCCCCATGTCTTCTGTGGGGGCGGTGGGCTCGCGGTCGTGGTCTGACAGAGCTCGATGACCTTGGCCGCGTCCGCTGGGCTGACGTCGTCGAGCGCGAGGTTGGCGTCGCAGGGCGCGGGCGGGTCGTACTTGCCGTCGCAGTCGTGGTCGACCTTGCTCGGATCCCCGGGGACGTCGATGGCGCCCGGGTTCACCGTCGGATCGCAGTCGTTGCAGTCCCCCTGCGCCGGGGTCCAGCCGTCGCCGTCCTGGTCCGCGTTCGGATCGCCGGCGGTGCAGTTGCCCCCCGAGCTCGTCGTGCTGCCGGCGCCGCTCCCCGAGGTGGAGCTCGCGCCGCCGTTCCCCGAGGTGGAGGTCGTGCCGGCCATGCTGCCGCTGGCGGTCGTCGCGGCGCTGCCGCTGGCGTGCGTGGATCCCGAGCCGCCCGCGCCGGGGTCGACGCACGTCCCGTCCACGCAGACGCGTACGCCCTTGCAGTCCGTGTCCTTTTGACACCCGCTCGCCGACCCGCCCGAGCCGAGGCCGATCACGCTCCCACCGCAAGCCGATCCCAGCGCGGCGGAAAGGACGACCCAGACCCCAGGGATGAGCAGGCTTCTACCCGTGAAGCGGCGCGCCATCGATGATCTCCCGCGCGCCGACCCGACGCGACCAAGCATGGTTCGGGGCAGTGTTGCACGTCGGAACGGCTTGCATCAAGCCGGCTCGGTGAGGCGCGCTCCGCCGTTCTCGCGCTACTTCGGGTTGGTGGTGGGCGCCGTCTCCACCGGGACCACGACGTCGAAGATCCAGTGGAAGTCGTCGATCAGCGAGGTCGAGTCGAAGTTCGTATCGCCGCCGTCCCACATCGTGAAGCGCAGGGTCAGCTCCGAGCCGCCCTGGACCGGCGCCTGCGTGGTCAGCCACGGTGTGGCGCCGGCGCCGCCGTACGAGGTGTCCCACACGTCGAACCCGGTGCCCTGGAGCTGGGCCGTTCCGTTCGGGCAGTAGGGGTTGGGCGGCATCGGGCACGTGCCGGTGCCCGAGGTCATGCAGTCGGTCGCATACACGCCGCTCTGGGTGGGGTCGCACACGGACATGAAGCCGAGCATGGTGCTGACGGGGTTCTTCAGCGAGTCGAACGCGATGTTGCCGTTGATCGCGCCGGCCGGCGCCGGGCTCGCGAGCACGACGAGCTCGTCGATGTAGCTGTCGCAGACCCAGTAGGGGAACTCCATCGAGTAGAACTTGAAGTCGAACGCGTAGCCCGTCGCGTTCGTGGGCGTGCGGATGTCGACCTGCAAGCCGATGTCGTCGTAGATGGTAGCCGTCGCGGGGCAGCCCTGGATGGGCTGGGGAAAGCCCGAAGGCGCCACGTCGGGGTTGGCGTTGTTGGTGCAGGAGTTGCTGCCGCAGGTGCCGGTCTGGGTCGGGGTGCGTGCATGACCCGACGAGAGGGCGAGCATGCTCTGGCCGCCCTGCGGGTTGACGTTCGTGCCGAAGGTGGTCTGGACGCCGACCTGCAGGCTCGGGGTGGCGAAGGCCGAGCCGTTGGCGTGCACGTACTGCGCGTTGATCACGCCCCACGTCTTCTGTGGGGGTTGCGGGCCGGCGGTCGTGGTCCGACAGAGCTCGATGGCCTTGGCCGCGTCCGCCGGGTTCACGTCGTCGAGCGCGAGGGCGCCGTCGCAGGGCACGGGCGGGTCGTACTTGCCGTCGCAGTCGTGGTCGACCTGGCTCGGGTCCCCGGGGACGTCGACCGCGCCCGGGTTCACCGTCGGATCGCAGTCGTTGCAGTCTCCCTGCGCCGGGGTCCAGCCGTCGCCGTCCTGGTCCGCGTTCGGATCGCCGGCGGTGCAGCTCCCCCCCGAGGTGGAGCTCGCGCTCGTCGTGCTGCCGGTGCTGCTCGCCGAGGTGGACGTCGTGCTGGCCGTGCTGCCGGCGCCGGTCCCCGAGGTGGAGCTCGCGGTCGTCGTGCTGCCGCCGCCGCTTCCCGAGGTGGAGGTGGTGCTGGCCGTGCTGCTGCCGCCGGTCCCCGAGGTGGAGCTCGCGGTCGTCGTGCTGCTGCCGCCGCTCCCCGTGGTGGAAGTGGTGCTGGTCGTGCTGCCGGCGCCGGTCCCCGAGGTGGAGGTCGTGCCGGCCATGCTGCTGCTGGTGGTCGTCACGGCGCTGCCGCTGGGGCCGCTGGGCCCCGAGCCGCCCGCGCCGGGGTTCACGCACATCCCGCCCACGCAGATGCGTGCCCCCTTGCAGTCCGTGTCCTTCTGACAACCGCTCGCCGACCCGCCCGTGCCGAAGCCGTCGATGGTGGTCCCACCGCACGCCGATCCGAGCGAGGCAGAGAGCCCGATCCAGACCCCCAGGGCAAGCAGCCTTCTACCCGTGAAGCGGCGCGCCATCCATGATCTCCCGCGCGCCGACCCGACGCGACCAAGCATGCTCGGGGCAGCATTGCACGGCGGAAGGGCCTGCATCAAGCGGGCGCGATGGCTGGCTGGGGCGGCATCGGCGCCGCCCCCCAGGCTCGTTTCGTCACCGCGTGCAGGGATCGCCGGCGAGGTGGCCGCCGGGGTGCGCAACGTCCTGGTTGACGAACTCGGTGCGCCGGTTCCTCGCGCGGCCTTCCTCCGTGGCGTTGTCGGCCACGGGGTCAGTGTCGCCGTAGCCGAGCGCCACGAGGCGATCGCAGGAGACGCCCTTGTCGACGAGCCACCGGGCCACCGTGAGCGCGCGGTCCTCGGAGAGCTTCAGGTTCGACGCGGAGTCGCCGTGGCTGTCCGTGTGCCCTTCGATCCGCAGCTTCTTGAGGTCGGGGCTCTTCTCGACGACCTGGAGCACGTACTTCAGCGTGGGCTCGGAATCGCCCGTGAGCGTCGCCGTGTTGGTCGCGAACATGATGGGCGACGGGAGCTTCAGCGGCTCGGCCACCGGGACGGGAGCCGGAGGCGGGGGCGGCGCGGGCGGCGGAGGAGGAGGCGCCTCCACCTGCGGCGGGGGCGGCGCTTGCGGGGGAGGAGGCGGCGCGCAGCCGACGGAGAGCGCCACGAAGGAGCCGACCAGGAGCGACGAAGGAACCAACCAGGAGCCGATCAATCGATTCATGTCACGTGTCTCCGCTGGGCTGTCGTCCGAGGCCCGACCTCTCGGCCCGCGGAATCGGCAGCGTTCCGTTGCGAGGCGCGTCATCGCAAGGGCCGGACCAGGCCTCGATCCACGCGAAAGACGGCCATTTGCGGGCCGGTGCGTCCGCCGTCGCGGCGCTGACGCGTCGGCCGGGTCGAGGCTGACGTGTCAAGCACGCGAGGGTCCCGCGTCCGGGCCCGTCCGGGAGCCCGCCGGGGAAGCCCCGGGCCGAGGCCGCCCCGCCGCTCCGGGGCGCGTTCCGAAAGGGGCCGCCGGCCGCCCGTGCTAAGACTTCGTTCCCGCCATGGCGAGCCGCTTCTACGTCACCACCCCCATCTATTACATCAACGACGTCCCCCACCTCGGGAGCGCGTACACGACCATCGCGGCAGACGTGCTCGCCCGATACCACCGGCTGCGCGGCCACGAGACGCGCTTCCTGACGGGCACGGACGAGCACGGGCTCAAGATCCAGCGCGTGGCGGCCGAGAAGGGGGTGGCGCCGCAGGCGTTCGCCGACGAGATCTCGGCCAAGTTCCGCGAGACCTGGCCCCACCTCGCCTGCGCGCCGGACGACTTCATCCGCACGACGGAGGAGCGCCACAAGCGCGCCGTGCAGGAGTTCTGGCGGACCATCCGCGACAACGAGAACAAGCCCGAGCCCAACATCTACCTCGGGCACTACGAGGGCCTCTACTGCGTGAGCTGCGAGGCCTACTACACGGAGAAGGAGCTGGAGCAGCCGGGCAACCTCTGCCCGCAGCACAAGAAGCCGGCCGAGGTGGTGAAGGAGGAGAGCTACTTCTTCCGCCTCTCGGCCTACGGCGAAGACCTCCTCGCGTACTGGGAGCAGCACCCCGACATGGTGCAGCCGCCGGGAAAGCTCAACGAGGTCAGGAGCTTCGTCCAGGCGGGGCTCCAGGATCTCTCCATCTCGCGCACCACCTTCCAGTGGGGGATCCCCGTCCCAGACGACCCGCGGCACATCATGTTCGTCTGGTTCGACGCGCTCACGAACTACTGGAGCGCCCTCCAGGACCCGGACCGGAAGCACCTCTGGCCCGCCGTGCACCTCGTCGGCAAGGACATCCTCCGCCAGCACGCCGTCTACTGGCCGGCCTTCCTGATGGCGGCGGGCCTGCCCGTGCCCAGGCACGTCTTCGCCCACGGCTTCCTCACGTACAACGGGCAGAAGATGTCGAAGACCCTGCGCAACACGGTGAGCCCCGTGGCGCTGGCCGAGGCGCTCTCCGCGCGCTTCGGCGCCGACGTCGTGCGCTACTGCCTGATGCGATCCATCTCCTTCGGGCAGGACGGCGACTTCAGCATCACGGACGTGCTGCAGCGCTATTCGTCCGAGCTGGGCAACAACCTCGGCAACCTCTTGAACCGCGTGCTCCCTTTCGCGAAGGAGCCGCTCCCGCGCGGCGAGGCCGGGGAGCTGGAGGCGGCGCTCGTGCAGGCGTACGCGCCCGCAGCGAAGGCGGTGACGGAGGCGTTCGACCAGATCAACCCGACGGCGGCGCTCACCGCGCTGTGGGCGCTGCTCGCGCAGGCGAACACGTACATCGACAAGGCCGCGCCCTGGGCGGCGAAGAAGAAGGGCGACGCCGCGCGCCTCGGCGCCATCGTCGGGGTGCTGCTCGACCTCCTGGAGGCGGTGACGGTGCTGGTGGCGCCCGTGATGCCCGGGGTGGCGAACGAGATGCGCGCGCAGATCGGGCTCGCGCCCTTCGACTGGCAGGCGCTCGCGAACGAGCCCAAGGCGCTGTGGCCGCTCGAGCTGCCGCGCCGGGCCGAGGGGCTCTCGGTGAAGGGGGGAGATCCCATCTTCCCGCGCTTCGAGAAGGAGCGGGAGGCCGAGATCGTGAAGCAGTTCTCCCCGCAGGAGGCCGCCCCGCCCGCCGCGGCCCCCGCCGCGAAGGAGGAAGCGAAGGCAGCGGAAGCGCCCGCAGGGGAGGCGAAGGCCACGATCGCCTACGACGACTTCGCCAAGCTCGACCTGCGCGTGGGGATCGTCGTCTCGGCCGAGCGCGTGAAGAAGAAGGACAAGATCCTGGATCTCCGCATCGACACGGGCGACGCGGCCCCGCGCCGCATCGTCGCCGGCGTCGCCGCGTCGTATGCGCCCGAGGCCCTCGTCGGCAAGCGCGTCGTGGTCCTCTGCAACCTCGCGCCGCGCGACTTCGGCAAGGGCCTCGTCTCCGAGGGCATGCTCCTCGCGGCCGAGGGCGGCGAAGGCCTGGCCGTCCTCACGCCCGACCGCGAGCAGCCACCCGGCGCGCCGGTGAAGTAATCCATGCCTACTGCGAGCGCCGCGAGCGCGCGGGGATGCGGAGAGAGATTCAACGCAGAGACGCAGAGACGCAGAGACGCAAAAAAGCAAAGAAAAGATTCTCTCCGCCTTTTTGCGTCCCTGCGTCCCTGCGTCTCTGCGTTGAAATCTCTTTTCGGGATCGTCGTTGGCGCGTTGGCGGTCACGGTGTCGGCCTGTGGAAGCCACGGCTCTTCACACGCGAGCGGCACCGCCGGGGCCGGCGGCACGAGCGCCAGCTCCAGCGGGACCGGCGGGCATGGAACCGGCGGGGGCGCGACCGGAGGGCAAGGGACCGGCGGGCACGGGACCGGCGGGGGGGATACGCGGCCGGCGTGCAACCAGGGGATGGGCGTCATCTGCAACCCGTACGGTGTGTCCATGCCTCAGGGCCCGCTCTCCGACTCCGCGTACTGGAGCGCCGTGATGCAGCTCGCCGCCCCCTTCTACCGCCCCGCGCCGCAGAGCATCGCCGCCCTCGCCGCGAACCCTGCGGCCTGCACCACGTGCGACGCCGCCGTCTCCCACGGGCTCTCGCTCGTGCTGGTCGTCGCGAACGGGGGCCCGCCGGCGAGCCTCGACACCTTCAACGCCACGGTGGGCGCGGCGCTCGATCGCTACCACGGCCACGTCGCCGCGCTCGTCGTCGAGGACGAGCCCACCTCGTCGGCCTCGTGGAGCGGGACGCCGGCCGAGTACCTGGACGAGCTCGCGGCGGGCTGCAAGGTGGCGCACGCGCACGGCGTGCGCTGCGCGAACGGGGGCATCGACTCGACCAGCATGCTGCTCGTGACGGCGAACTACTACCAGTCGATCGGCGACGGGAACGAGGCCCTGCGCATCCTCCAGGCGGCCTCGGACAACCCGGACATCCCCGCCGTGGGCACGGACGCGGACGTCGCGTCGTTTCTCTCGGCCCACGCCGGCCAGGTCGCGGCGGCGAACCGAGATCCTCGCGGGCCTCCCCGGCGCGGACGCCGACTACGCGAGCATGCACTGGTACGAGTCGGACCGCACCACGTTGAGCGAGGCCTTCGCGCTCCTGCGCATGCTCTCCGCCTGCAACGCCATCGCGACCGACCGCCTCGGCGGCCGATCGCCGAGCGCGACGGAGGTGCTCTGGAAGCTGACCGACACGCAGGACGTCGGGATGCGGCTCGTGGTGTGGGACGCGCCCGCGCCCGGCGACGCCGCGTCGCTCGCGGACACGAGCGGGCTCCTCACGCAGAACGGGCTCTCGGTGGCGATGGCGACGCGGACGGCGGACTGCGACTGACGGGGATGATCCCGGGATAACGGGCGGGTCGGGAGATGGACGACGCGGGTGTCGCACGTCTCCGACGCGACGTTGACCCGTGCGCGCTCCCGCTTAGGTTTTTCCATGAGGAACATCATGAGCAACGACGCCACGACGGTTCGTCCGCGCGAGGACCTCGACCTGACCCTCACCGACATCCGTGTCGAGCCCTCCGCCGCGCCGGGCGCAGACGAAAAGGGCGATGGCCCCATGCTCGCTTTTCGCTGCGAGGGGTGCGTGGGGTGCTGGCACTGCTGGACTTGCGAGGGGTGCTTCGGCTGCGTCGCCTGCCTCCGCTGCGGGCGCTGCGAGGGCTGCGGGCGCTGCGAGGGCTGCGGGGGTTGTCACGAGCACGGGAACGGAAAAGCCTAGAAGCTCGCCTCGCGGCGGGCCCCTCCGCGGCCGCGCGGCAGGAACAGCACCACCTGGGCGACCATGCTGGCTCCGAAGAACCACACGTTCATCGCCAGCGCGCCGAACGTGTGGATGGCGACGGCGAGGCCGGCGATCGCGGCCGCCGGCCGCCCGGCCACGAGCAGCACGCCCAGCAGGATCTCCCAGCTCGCCGCCACCCAGGCCAGCCCCGCGTCCACCGTGAGGTGCGAGAGCGCGTGGGCGAGGGGGGCCGGGTACGGCCAGCGCAGGACGGCGGCGAGGTACGCCTGCCGCACGTAGAGGTGCCCACCGGAGAGCCACGCGGGGTTGAGCTTCAGCGCCCCCGTCGCGAGGTAGATCCAGGCCGCCTGCCAGCGCAGCGCGTCGCACACCCATCGAGGCACGCGCGCCAATCCACGCTGGCTCCACGCCCACCCCAGGGCATGAGCGTCAACCGAACCGCGCACGGAGCGAACCGCTCGCTCGCGAGCGGTTCGCGGAGTAAGCGGGTGCCTGTCGGGCACCCGCTTGCTCTGCGAGTCGCGCTGAAGCGCGACTCGCTCCGCGCGCGGTTCGGTCAACGCCCACGCCCTCCCCGGAGGCACCTGGGAGAGCAGCAGCGCGACCACGATGAAGTAGTAGAAATCGTTGAGCCGGAGGAACGCCCAGGCCTCGACGCCGCGGAGCACCACCGCCGACAGCGGAGCCGCGACTGCCCACGACCCGAGGAACATCGCCGCCTCGCACGCGATCAGGCCGACCTGGAGGACGCAGAGGAAGGCGGGAGCGCCGAGCACCCCGGCGGGCCAGAAACCCATCGTCGCCGTCCCCGAGCCGAGGAGATCGCAGAGGTCGTACGCGAGCCACACCAGGCCGAACACGCAGCGGAAGCGGAGGAGACCCGGCTCCTCGATCTCCTGGTCGAGCCACGCGCGGGCCCGCTCAAGGGCACGGGAAGGCAAGGGGGACCTCTCCCTCCGGCGTGAAGCAGCGCAGGAAGACCCGCGTCGGCACCTCCGCGAAGGTGCACGAGAGGCGCCCGACCTCCTCGTAGTCCTCGCGCTGGGAGAACACCGAATCCCACTCCAGCGCGGGCGCAACGTCGCGCAGGCGGGCCACGCCGCTCCCCAGCGGCAGGGGCGGGTCGAAGCGCATGTCGCAGCGCTCGATGCGCCCCGCGAACATGTCCCAGGAGAAGGGGACGCGCGCTCCCGGCGCGGCGAACGGCCGGAACCCTGCGCGGATCTGCGCCGCGAACGCGATCGCCTGGACGCCCGCGAGCGTGGCGAGCAGCACGCCGGCGCCCAGGCGACGCCGGCGTCCGCCAGCCTTCATCGCCGTCGATGGGCTTCTTTCCTCGATGATCCGTTCATCCTTCGCGCCGCCCACGAATGCTCGGCCCCCGAGCGGAACCTAGCGAACGAGCCGGGCTCGTCAATGCGTGGGCCGGGCCGCGAGCACCGCGGGCCTCTGCCGGTTCAGTCGACCGCGTCGTCCCAGCCGTAGTGCCAGTCGACCGTGATGGAGGGGATCTCCTCGCAGTCGGTGAGCCCCTCGGCGTCGAACGTGTAGACTCTCGTGGTGGGGCCGTCGGTGGCGTAGTTCTTGTAGTACGGCGACAGGATCTCCTTTTCGAACCCTGCCGCGTCGACGCAGTCGAGGTGGAAGCGGAACTCCTTCCGGCAGTCCGGACCGGAGCACAGGGGAATATCCACCCCCGTGAGGGTGATCGTCTCCAGTGTCTGCCCCGACGCTCCTGGAAACCTGTGGAACTCGGCGCTGCCCAGGTCCATGTCCCCCCGATGGGTCCGATGTAGTGGGTCCCCTTCTCGATGGATCGCTCGGGAGCGTTGCTCGGAGACCCCGGCGCGGCATAGGCGGTCCCCGCAATCGATAGAAACGCCACGATCGTCCAGATGCCCGTCTTCGCCATGTCGCAGACTCCTGCCCTGGGCTCGCACGCGCCCCCCGCACGGGACGGCCGTTGCCGGCAGACACGCGACGCCCACCGGGATCCGACCAGCGCGTATCGATCCCATTCGGCATATGGAGCGCGCTGCCGTGGGCGCAAGCGCCCGAGACGGCGCGCTCGGCGGCGTCCCGGGCAGCTCAGGGACCGTCGTGCTGCGCGCGCGGGTCTCCGCTCAGCGCGCCCCGGTCTCCTTCAACCTGTCGCACCCCCACGTGTACCCCATCGCGCAGCCCTTCCGCAGCAGCTCGATCCCCCGTGCCCGGTCGATCGGCCCCCCGATCCCCCGGAAGTAGTGCCACCCCAGGATCGAGCACCCGCTCGCGATCCCCGCGTCGCACGCCGTCTCGAACAGCCCCGTCGCCTCCACCGCGTTCTTCGCCACCCCGCGGCCCGCGTCGAGCATGATCCCCTCGTTCGCGCACCCGAGCGGCAGGCCGCCCGCGCAAGCCTCCTGGTAGAGCCGCACGGCCTCCGCGTCGTTCTTCGCGAGCCCGCCGCGCCCGTTCTCGTAGAGCACCCCGAGGTTGTTGCAGCCGAGGTAGCTGCCCCCGTCGCAGCCCTTCTGGTAGCTGGCGCGCGCCCTCGCGTCGTCCGGCGCGAGCCCGCCCCGACCGTACTCGTACATCACGCCGAGGTTGGTGCAGCCCACCTCGTCGCCGCCGTCGCAGCCGCGCCTGTAGGACCCGACGGCCAGGGCCGCGGCCTTCGCCACGCCGTTGCCGTTCTCCTGCATCACGCCGAAGTGCGTGCACCCGCGGGGCTCGCCCTCCTCGCACGCCTGCTGGTAGAGCGCCGCGGCCCGCGCGTCGTCCTTCTCCACCCCGGAGCCGTGCTCGGTCACCAGCCCCAGGTTGTCGCACCCGAGCGGCGCGCCGCCGTCGCAGGCCTTGCGGTAGAGGGACGCGGTCCTGGCCGGGTCCTTCCGCGCGCCGCCGGCGCCGCGGCCGACGAGCACGCCGAGGTCGTTGCACCCGGTGGGCTCGCCGCCGTTGCACGCGCGGTCGTAGAGGGCCATCGCCTCGGCCTCGTCCTCCGAGAGGCCGCCGCGGCCGAACTGGTGCATGCCGCCCAGGCACTTGCAGGCGCGCATCTCGCCCGCGTCGCACGCGGTCGCGAACAGATCCCGTGCGCGCACGTCGTCGCGCCGCGCCGCCGCGGCGTCGCGCTTCGCGCCGGCCGAGTTGTCGCGGAGCATCTCGCCGAGCACCGTGCAGCCGATCTGCGCGCCGCCGTTGCACCCCTCGGTGGCGAGCTGCTTCGCCTTCGCCACGTCGCGCGCCTTGCCGCCGCCGCCGTGGAGGTAGATCCGGGCGAGCAGGGCGCAGCCGAGCGGGTCCTTCGCGTCGCAGGCCTCCTCGTAGAGCGACGCGGCCTTCTCGCGGTCGCGCGCCACGCCGCCGCCGCCCGCCTCGTAGATCCGCCCGAGGCGCGCGCAGCTCGGCTTGTCGTCCCCGTCGCACGCCTCGTCGCAGTGCGTCTTCTCGTCCTGGCACGAGCGCGCCGCGACGCGGACCTGGTAGCGGCGCACGCCGAAGTAGGCGACCACGCTCATGAGCGTGACGAAGACGCCGAGGACGACGAGGAGCGGGACGACCCAGATCGCGGACGACGGCTTCTTGGCGGGCGCGGGAGGGGGAGGGTCCCACGCGGGCATGGGGCTGTAGCCGAAGGGTAGAGGCTGCCCGTAGGGCTGCTGCTGCCCGTAGGGCGTCTGCGGGGCAGGCGTCGCGTACGGGGCGACGGCGGGGTAGGGGGTGGCGGCGGCGCTGGAGGTGGTGGCCAAGCTTGGCCCCGTTCCCGCTCCCGCTCCCGCTCCCGCTCCCGAATCGCTCCAGGAATCGGGAACGGGAACGGGAACGGGAGCGGGTTGCGGATGAGCCTTGGCCACCGCCGCGGCCGTAATCAGACGTCCCAGCTCGCTCGCGCAGTGGCCGGCGCTGCGCCATCGCTCGGCCGCGTTCTTTCGCGTGCAGCGCTGGAACCAGGCGTCGAAGCCGGGGGGCAGGAGGGAGGCGCGGTCGCCGGCGCGCTGCGTGGGGGGCTCGGGCTCGCCGAGCGCGACCACGAGCGGCAGCTCGGCGAGCGTCTCGGCGTTCCAATACCTCGAGGCGGGGATCCCCGTCGAGAGCTCCCATCCGATGAGGCCCATGGCCCAGACGTCGCTCGCCGGCGAGACGTCGGGCGAGAGGTAGACGCCCTGCCGCTCCGCCAGGGTGCGGAAGCTCGCGCCGAACTGCTCGGGCGCGGCGTACGCCGGGGTACCGATCTGCGTGGAGGTTGCCTGCGAGTCCGCCTCCAGCGCCTTGGCGATGCCGAAGTCGAGGACCTTGAGGAGGGGCTGGCCCTTGTGGTCCCTCGTCAGGAACAGGTTGGAGGGCTTCGAGATCGCGGTGGACGATGCCGGCGCGGTGGGCCTGGTCGAGCGCGTCGGCGAGCTGCTCGAAGACCTCGCGCACCAGGTCGGCGGGCATGGGCCCGTTGGCCTCGCACGAGCGCTCGAGGTTCTGGCCCTGGAGCAGCTCCATGGCGAGGAACGGGACGCCGCGCGCCTCGTCCGCGCCGGCGTCGAAGATGTCGACGACGTGGGGGTTCTGCCCGACCCGCGCGCCGACCTGCGCCTCGCGGATGAACAGCTCGACCATCTGCGGGTGGGTGATCAGGTGCGGGTGGACGAGCTTGAGGGCGCAGACCCGGCCTGTCCCGGTGTGGCGGGCCTGGTAGACGATGGCCATCCCGCCCTCGCCGATCACCCCCTCGACCCGGTACCTGCCCCCAATCACGTCCCCGGGCGCGAGGCTCACACCGGGGTTCATCCTGGCCCACCGCGCATGGCGGGGAGGATACCGAGCGGGCCGCGGGATGGAAGAGGCCTATCCCAGCCGCTCGAGCACCGCGACCACGTGCTCCGGGCTCCGCTCGCAGAGCCCCCGCAGCCGGGCGGCGTCGAAGAAGGCCACGGTGGACCCCGGCCTGGCGACGGCGGTCACCTTGAGCGCGATCTGGTGGATGGCGTCGCGCACGCCGTAGAACGAGTCAGCCTCGATCACGTTCACGGGCTCGCCCCCGCCCTCCGTGTAGAGGGCGACCGAGCCGCGGGCGACGAGGCACGCGACCTCGGGCACCGCGTTGGCGGGGAGCAGGAGCGTCTCCTCGGTGAACGACTCGAGGCGCTGGAGGCAGCGGAGCACCTCGTCGCGGACGTGTACGTCGAGCTGCCCCATCGTCTCGTGCATCGAGAAGAACGAGTCGATGCGGTGCGTCTGCTTCGTCTCGGCGAGCCGCCGGGCGAAGTCCGGATCCTGGTCCACGATGGCGCGCACCGCCTCGGCCGGCAGGACCCAGACCTCGCTGACCCGCTCGGCGCGCAGGGTGGCGGTGCAGCGCGGGTCCGGCCCGCCGAGCACGCTCGACTCGCCGAGCAGCCAGCCCGGGAAGCAGCAGCGCACGAGCCACGACCCGCCCGTGGCGTTCTCCAGCCAGACCCCGACGAGCCCGCTCTTGACGATGAAGAGGTTGCGCGAGGGATCCCCTCCGTCACGAGCGCCTCCTCCGGCGCCAGGGTGCGGAGCTTCACCGAGGGGGCGAGCATGTCGCGCTGCGGGAGGGAGAGGCCGGAGAGGCTGCGCGCGTTCCACAGGCGCTCCAGCGGCTTGAGGCGGGCGCGGCTCTGATCGAGCAGCGTGTGGATCGTCGAGCCGGAGAACGAGTCCCGGCCCTCGAGGCCCAGCGCGACGCCGGCGGCCCGCTCCAGCGCGGGGAGGTCGAAGCGGTCGGCGAACTCGCGCGCGGCGGCCTCCAGGTACTCGCGCGCGAGCTCGGGCTCGTCGAGCCGGATCTCGACGCCGGCCATCGTGAAGAGGGTCGCGCCTCGACGGTCGTGGTCCGCGAGCATCTTGGGCAGGAGGCTCCGGGCGAGGAGCAGGGACTCGCGGTCGCCCCTGGCGACGGCGTTGGCGACGCGCGCCTCGATGGGCTCCTCCAGCGCGTCGAGGGCGTCGAGGGCGGGCTCGCTCTCGTCGATGTCGGCGAAGTCGGCGAGCGAGTCCTCCGGGGGCCTCGGCATCGTCGAGAAGCGCTCGAAACGCGCCGCGGCCTCGACGACGTGATCGGGGCCGAGCATGGGCGTCATCGTCCCGTCGTCGTCGACGGTGACGTCCGCCACGTGCAGGTCGCCCGAGGACGCCGCGAGCACCACCGTCACCACCCACGCGTCGCCGGAGACACGGCGGACCCTCCGGACCTCGCGCACGTCGAGCAGCCTCCCGAACCCCTCGCGGAGCATCTCGGAGACGAGCTTCCACGCCTTCTCGCGTCGCATGCGGGCAGCATACCCGAGCCCGAGCCCTGGCCCGAGCCCGAGCCCGATTTTCCGGAGATCGGGCTCGGGCTCGGGCTCGGACGAGATGCCTACCCCGCCGCTGAAGGCGCGGGCCCTCGGGGGATGGAGGCCCGCGACTCCATGCGAATGGGGGTGCGGAGCCTCCACGGCGGCGGACGTGGCCGAAAACGCAGGGAAACAGCCTCCACGAGGGCCTGGCCCGCCGGTTGCTGAAGGGACCGGCGTCGAGAGGAAACGCGGACCGAGGTGGTCCACCTCCCTCGCAGAAAGGCCCCCCACCATGTTCCGCCGCACCACCATCCTCGCCGCCGCCGCCGCCACCATCACCGCCCTGGCCGCCGGGAACGCCCTCGCCGACGGCTTCACCACGACGAGCGGGAGCGCCCCGTCGATGAGCTACAGCTACGCGTTGAGCGACTCCTCGTCGGCCGGCGTCGACGGCTTCACGTTCGGCGCGGGGTACACCATGTCGTTCGACACGTCGGCGGGGTACGACACGACCACCGACGTGATCACGGCCAGCGCCGACGGGTCGATGGCGGTCCCGCTGACCTTCTTCGGCAACACGGTCAACGCGTTCAAGGCGTCGGCGAACGCCGACGTCGACACGGGCACGGGCAAGGCCGAGGCCGGCTACGAGGTCGACGTGCTCGGCGGCGTCGTCTCCACCCAGACCTGGAAGATGCCCGGCTCGATGCTCCAGGTGAACCTCGCCTACACCTTCGTCAAGGTCAACGAGGACTTCACGATCGGGCCCGTCCCCGTCACGGTCAGCGCCAAGGCCACGGGCGCGCTCACCCTCTCGGGCTCGCCATCTTACGACAACGGCAAGCTCGGCTTCCTGGTGATCCCGGGCGCGCAGGTCGACGGCAATCTGTCCGCGGGCGTGGGCGGCACATTCAACGGCGTCGGCGCGAGCGCCGGCGTTGAGGGCAAGCTCACTGTCCTGACCCTGAGCGTGCCCCTCTCCGCCGCCAGCACCATCTCGTCCACCGGCGTCACCACCAAGGTGAGCGGCGACCTGACCTTGACCGCGATGTCGGGGGAAGTCGACGCCTACGCGAAGGTGTGCGTCATCGCGTGTGACAAGTGGACCCAGGAGATCTTCAACTGGGATGGCATCGCCTGGGGCAAGAGCCTCTTCAGCACCTCGAACACCGTCACCTGGTGATCCGGTCCGCGCGCTCCCCTGGAGGGCCCCGTCATGGCGTCGATTCGCAAGGCAACGTTGGTCGGTGGCGGCGTGGTCCTCCTCGCGGTGCTCGGGCTCGCCGTCCCCCGCGCGATGACGCACGAGAAAGAGACGCCGGCGGCCCCCGCCCGGGCCAGCGTGGCCGCGCCGGCGGCGCCCGCGGCCCCCGAGACGCCGAGCGCCGCCGTGGTGGCGCCCTCGCCCCGGTCGTGGCCCACGGGCACCGCCTTCGTCTACACGATCGACCGGACGCGCGTCCTCTCGATGCCCCACGACGGCCAGCCCGGCAAGGACGTCCCCTCGACGATCGCGGGCAACCTCGCCGTCGCGGTCGTCGCGGCGGGCCCCGACGCCGTGCGGCTCCGCCTGGAAGCTCCGGGCGCCGCGTCACCAGGACGCCAAGGGCTTCGAGCTCGACGACGCCGAGATCACGCGCGCGTTCTACGTCGACGCGAGGCCCGACGGCCGCTTCGAGGCCTTCGCCTTCCACCGGAGCGTCGGCGCCAAGGCGCGCGCGGAGCTCAAGGGCATCGCCGGCGCGCTCCAGATCGTCGACGCGCCCGCGTCCACGACCTGGCAGGCGACCGAGCTGGACGGCACGGGCGAGTACGTGGCCAGCTACCAGCGCGACGGCCGCGCGATCCACAAGTCGAAGGACCGCTACACGCGCACCCTCGGCGCGCACGGCCTGCGCGCGCCCCAGGATCCCTCCGCGCTCACCGTGAAGTCGTCGGCCGACATCGCCCTCGCCCCGACCGGGTGGCCCCGGACGGTCGCCGCCGAAGAGACGCTCGTGGTCGCCGCCGCCGGCTTCCGCCTCTCCTACTGGACCCAGACCAAGGCGGCCCTCGCGGGCGTCGAGGAGGTGAGCGACCTCGATGCGCTCGTCGCCTCCGAGAAGGGAGGGCTCGTCCCCGACGCGCCCGACGTCCAGGGCTTCGCCGACGCGCGCCGTCAGGCCGACGTGAACCGCGTCGCGGGCGCGACCTTCGACAGCCTCGCCAAGGACCTCCGCGACAAGGACGTCCACGCGAGGAACCACGCCCAGGGCCGCATGGCCGCGCTCTTCCGCGTCCAGCCCGGCGAGGCGCTCGCGGCCGCCGACACCGTGCTCCACGACGACCTCCCCGACGACGCCAGGGCGCGGATCCTCGGCGCCCTGGGCAGCGCCGGGACGCCCGAGTCGCAGGGCGCGCTCTCCAGCGTGATCCGCGCCTCCGACGCCCCCCCGGCGACCCGCGCCGCCGCCGCGGCCTCGCTCGGCCTCACCGACGCCCCGACCGAGGACAGCGAGCACGCGCTCGTCTCCGCCATGTCCTCGCCCGACAGCCAGGTCTCGAGCACCGCCGCCCTCGGCGCCGGCAACCTCGTCCAGCGCATGAACGCCGCCGGCAGCGGCGACTCCACGAGCGCCGTCGATGCCCTCGTCGCGGCCCTCCAGGACGCCGCCACGGACGACCAGCGCACGGTCGCCCTCCAGGCCCTCGGCAACACCGGCGACCCGCGCGCGCTCTCCGCCATCGAGCAGTACCTCGCCTACCCTGTCGCACAGGTACGATCGGCCGCCGTCTTCGCGCTCCGCTTCATGACCGGCGACAGCGTCGTCGGCGACCTCGGCACCGCGATGACGGACCCCGACGTCACGGTCCGCCGCGCCGCCGCCGGCACGCTGCTCTTCCGGTCCATCACGCCGCTCCTCGGCCCCGTCACCCACGCCCTCCAGACCGACGCCGACGTCGCCGTCCGCCTCTCGATCGTCTCGGCCATGGCGCAGCAGCTCGCGCAGGCGCCCGGCCTCGCGAGCGCGCTCCAGTGGTCCGCCGACCACGACCCCGCCCCCCAGGTTCGCAAGGCGGCCCAGACCGCGCTCGCGTCGCGCTGAAAATTTCAGCCTCCCTCCGCCCTCTCTCTTCCCACGGACCTCACCCCCCGAGGCCACTTGCGCGCGCCCCGCGCATCGGATTCGATGCCCCCATGAGCGACGCGAACGCGCAGCAGATCGCCCACTGGAACGACGCCTCCGGACACACGTGGGCCGAGCTCGGCGAGCTCCTCGATCGACAGAATCGAGGGCGTCGGCGCGCGCACGATCGAAGCCCTCGCGCCCCGCCCGGGCGAACGGATCGTGGACGTGGGGTGCGGTTGCGGGCAGACGGCGCTCGCGCTGGCCGGCCGCGTCGGCCCGGAGGGTGCGGTCGTGGGGCTCGACGTCTCGCGGCCGATGCTCGACGTCGCCCGCCGCCGGGCGGAGGCGGCGAAGGTCGCGCACGTGCGCTTCGTCGAGGCGGACGCCCAGGCCCACGCGCTCGAGGCGGCGGCCTTCGACGCGATCTTCTCGCGCTTCGGCGTGATGTTCTTCGCCGATCCGGCGGCGGCGTTCGAGAACCTCCGCCGCGCCCTCCGGCCCGGGGGGCGCCTCTGCTTCCTGTGCTGGCGCTCGCCGGCGGAGAACCCGGTGATGACGTCCGCGAAGAACGCGGCGAAGCACCTCCTGCCCCCCGATCCGCCGCCCGTTCCGGGCGCGCCCGGCCCGTTCGCCTTCGCGGATCCGGCGCGTGTGCGCGGCATCCTGGACGCGGCCGGCTTCGTCGACGTCGCGATCTCACCCCACGACGTCGAGATGGGCGGCAACGGCCTCGAGGACTCCCTCACCCTCGCCCTGCGCGTCGGCCCGCTCGGCGCCGCGCTGCGCCAGAGCCCCGAGCTCTTGCCCAAGGTTCGCGACGAGGTGCGGGCGGCGCTCGCGGCCTGCGTGCGCGACGGCGCGGTGTGGCAGCCCTCGGCCACGTGGATCGTGACCGCGCGAAACACGTAGCCCGAGGCCGAGATCGAGCTCAGCACCCAGGCACATACCCCGGCCCCCCGTCGACCGACGGTTGGGAAAAACAGTATGTGTCGCTGGCAGGAACCCAGCCATACGTCGGTGGGAATTCGAAATGTGCGTTGATGTTGTAGGTCGCCAGAAGGCCATCCCCCAGCGTAATCTCGAACTTGCCATCACCGCACGATGCCTCCACGGTTTGTCCCATGGGTACAGGGGAGGCATCGATCGCGTAGTCACAATCTGCGGCGGAATTGCTGAGGATGACCTTTCCCACGGCATAGCCAGAGGAAGGCTTCAAGCCGTACGCGGGCGCGCCGGCATGCTGCACGTAGAGGAGCATGCAGCGGTCATTGGCATCGTCGCGCTTGAAGAACCAGTAGTTCACGGGGCCGTGGCTGTCATCCTGCCAACCGTACATGCCCGGCGTGTCGAGAGGGGTGAGCGGCATCGAGCAGGTCCCGGGGATGGGTCCAGCGTCGCTCGTCGAACCCCCGGACCCATGGCCGGAAGCTCCCCCGGCGCCAACGCCGTGCGTCGCACCCCCGGCACCGCCGCCACCCGTCGCGGCCGTGCTCATGCCCGTCGCGCCGTCCACCGCCACGTTGCCGCAGGCCGCTCCCAGCAACGACACCGCACACACGGCGACGACGACGGGCCTTGCAGGAGCGGGTGAGGTGAGAAGGGGGGGGGATCATGCGTGGAGCATAGCCCGCCCGCACGTTGTCGGGATGGGCTGCGAGCCCTGTCAAAGCTCGTCCTCCTTTGCCTTGGGGTGCGGTTCTTTGGGGCTGCCCAGATCCCCGAGGTCGAGGTGTAGGGTCTGTCAGCTTCGCGCGCGCCTCCGGAGCGCTCCTCGCTTGCGCGCACGTCGGGTGGTTCGCCGGGTGCGGCGTCGCGGACGCTGGCGCCTACCTCTTCCCCAGCCACGGGCGCGCCCTGAGCTACGCGGAGGTGGGATCGATCGACGGTCGGGCAGGTCGATCGTGCGATCGAGAGTCTCGATCGCGCGCTCGGGCATGTCGATCGCGCCATCGGGCAGGGCGACCGCGCGATCGGGCATGTCGATCGCGCCATCGGGCATGTCGATCGCGCCATCGGGCAGGGCGACCGCGCCATCGGGCAGGGCGACCGCGCCATCGGGCAGGGCGACCGCGCCATCGGGCAGGGCGATCGCGTGATCGGGCAGGGCGACCGCGCCATCGGGCAGGCCGACCGCGCGATCGGGCAGGTCGATCGCGCGATCGGGCATGTCGATCGCGCGATCGGGCAGGGCGATCGCGCCATCGGGCAGGGCGACCGCGCGATCGGGAGTATCGATTGCGCGATCGGGACTGTCGATCGCGCGATCGGGACTGTCGATCGCGCGATCGGGACTGTCGATCGCGCCATCGGGCATGTCGATCGCGCCATCGGGCATGTCGATCGCGCCATCGGGCAGGGCGACCGCGCCATCGGGCAGGGCGATCGCGCCATCGGGCAGGGCGATCGCGCCATCGGGCAGGGCGATCGCGCCATCGGGCAGGGCGATCGCGCCATCGGGCAGGGCGACCGCGCGATCGGGACTGTCGATCGCGCCATCGGGCAGGGCGACCGCGCGATCGGGTAGGGCGACCGCGCGATCGGGCAGGCGCCTCGCCCTCTTTTTCTCTTCTCGCGGGCGTGGTGCCGGCGCGCTACCCGCCATCCGTACCAGCGCCACCGGTCCCGTGCTGCCCGCCCGTCCCCCCGGCGCCGCGGGAGCCACCACCGCCGCCGAAGGCTCCGCCGCCCGAGCCGCCGGCGCCCCCGCCGCCAGCGCCCCCGGCACCGCTGAGGTCGGCGTTCGCACAGATGCCATCGGGAACGTCACACACCGCAGTCGCCGGACACTGAGCATCGCTCGTGCAGGGAATGTTGGTCCTGGCGAGGCAGACGCGGCTGCAGTCGCCGACGCAGACGAGGCCATCGTCGCAATCCGAGTCCGTTACGCATGTGCCGCTGCACGCGATCGGGGGTGACTGTGTGCAACAGATAGCGGAGAAGACGAAGGCGACGAGCACGAGGGCAGAGAAGCGAAGGAGCCGGGCCATGATGGCGATCCTCTCACGGCGCACCCGCCCGCGGAACGCTCAGCCACACACCCCGGGGGTGCCGCCCCCGCCGCACGTCTGGGGCGCCGTGCACGTCCCGCAGTCGAGGATGCCCCCGCACTGGTCGCTCGCCTCGCCGCACTGGATGCCCTGCTGGGCGCAGGTCTCCGGCAGATCGCAGGTCGGGCCGCACACTCCGGGCACGCCGCCGCCGCCGCAGACCTCCCCGTCCGGGCACGCGCCGCAGTCGAGGAGGTTGCCGCACCCGTCGCTGGCCGGGCCGCAGTCGTAGCCGAGCTCCTCGCAGGTGACCGGCGTGCACACGCAGAGGCCGCCGACGCAGGCCTGGCCCGGCGGGCACGTGCCGCAGTGGAGGGTGTTGCCGCACGCGTCCTGGAGGGTGCCGCACTCCATCCCTTGATCGGCGCACGACGAGAACGGCCCGCAGCCCCCGCCCGCACCGCCGGTGCTCGTGCTCGACGCGACCGTGCTCGACGCGACCGTGCTCGCGCCCGAGGCGCCGCCGCTGCCGCTCGTGCTCCCGCTCGTGTCGACGATGACGGTCTGTCCGCACGCGGCGAACGCGGCGAGCAGCGGCAGGGACGCGAGCGAGCGGCGCATGGTCCGCCATCCTACGCCGGCGAGCGGACGTCAGCGCCCGATCCAGACCCGTGACGAGAAGGGATCGAGCACCAGCTTCCTCGCCTCGACGTAGAACGACGCGCCGATCTGCGCCGCCGGCGTCGTCCACGTCCCGATGCCCCCGCAGACGTGCGCCGCCGCGGGTGTCTCCTTGAGGAAGATCCAGACGCTCCCCACCGAACGGGCAGGCGTCCCGTCGACGGCGAGGAAGTCGAGCGTCACCCCCGGCGGGGCTCGGTAGGCCTTCACCGTCTCCGCCTGGCCCTGCACGCAGGTGCTCAGCGTGGCCCCTGCCGCCGGTACCGCCTCGAGCGCCACGCCCGCCGCCCCGATGGCGTCGAAGAACGCGCGGTTGACGTTCACCGAGTGGGGAACCACCGCGTCGTCGAAGCCGGTGTCGAGCTGCGCGACCGCCTGCGCCGAGCCCATCCGGACCGGCACCGTGGGCACGTTGGGCACGCCGGGGGCCAGGCGCGACGGGTCGGACGCGTAGTACCAAGCGGTCGACAGCGGCGCGAGCCCGGCGGCGCGCAGCACGTCGTCGGAGCAGAAGGCACCGCGATCCGCGCGGTAGACCACGGCGTGCTCGTAGTCCACCGTGTAGGCCCCGAACATCAGGAAGTCGGTGCCGACGATGCCGGCCTGGTGGACCGTGCCCCGGATGCCCGAGTGATCCTGGAGCAGGAGCTTGACCGTGCTCCAGGCTCCGAAGAAGTCGAAGCCGTCGAACTGGTCGCTCGTGCCCGCCTTGGGCTGAGGCGCCTGCCCGGGCGCGAACCCGTTCTTGACGTCGATGGTGCTCGCGGTGGTGGCGAAGTCGAGGAGGAAGTACCCCGTCGCCGCTCCGACGCGCACGGTCGCATAGGGCATCTGGCTGGAGACGACGATGGGCCTCGCCTGCCCGAAGCACGGATCGACGGCGGGCGGCGCTCCGCTGGCCACGCCGCCGACGGCCATGGCCGCCGTCAGCGAGAGCGCCGCCGCGGTGGCACGCGTGCTCACGGCTTCGCCACCTTCATCACCATGCCCGGGCTCTCGTTGCCGACACCCATGATCACCCGGTAGATGCTGTCAGTTGCAGACGCCGCCGCTGCACTCCGGCGTGCCGCTGGACGTGGTGCAGACGAGCCCGCAGCCGCCGCAGTCGTTCGGATCGGTGTTGCCGTCGACCTCGCAGCCGTCCTTCGGGTCGCCGTTGCAGTCGTGGTAGCCCGGGTCGCAGACGATGCCGCAGCCGCCGTTGTTGCAGACCGCGGTGGAGTGCGGGCCGGACGGGCAGACGTTGCCGCAGCTCCCGCAGTTGCCGGCGTCGGTGCTCGTGTTCACCTCGCAGCCGTTCGCCGCGGCCATGTCGCAGTCCGCGAAGCCCGCGTTGCACATCGCGGGGTCGCACACGTACCGGGGCGCCGGGGGCGGAGCGCTGTTCGGGTGGCAGCTCGAGGTCGCGTTCCCCAGGCTGCAGGTGTCGCCGCAGAAGTTGCAGTTCGTGTTCGTGCCGAGCATCGTGCAGACGCCCGGCGGGTCGCCGGGGCAGTAGGCCATGCCCACCGCGAAGCACCAGTCGTTGCACTGGCCCGAGTGACACTGCTCCTGGCCCATGCAAATCGACCCGCAAGCGCCGCAGTTCATCGAATCGTTCTGCAGGTTCGCCTCGCAGCCGTCGGTCGGATCGTCGTTGCAGTCCGTCCAGCCGCTGTCGCAGGTGCCGACGCCGCAGGTGCCGTTGGTGCACGCCGCGGTCCCGTGCGGGATGGTGCACGTCGCGCCGCACATCCCGCAGTTGGCCGGGTCACTGTCGACGTCGACCTCGCAGCCGTTCGAGTCCTTCCCGTCGCAGTTCTTGAAACCGTTGTCGCAGGTGCCGAGCGCGCAGGCGCCGTTGAAGCACGCCTGCATCGCGTTCGGGTACGTCGTCGCGCAGGGCGCGCAGCCGGTCGCCGTACACCCGTACGCCGGGTCGTCGATGGCGACACACTTGCCGTCGCACGGCTTCACCGTGAGAAGATCGCAGCCGGCGCCGCCTCCGGTGCCGGTGCTGCTCCCGCTGTCTTTCCCGCCGTCCTTCTCGGAGCCTCCGGTACCGGAGGTGGCTCCGGTGCTGCTCGTCGTGGCGGCCCCCGAGCCGGGGCCGGAGGTCACGGCGGCTCCGCCGGCCGCGGAGCCGCCGGCGCCGGCTCCGCGGACGGTGGTCACAGTGCCGGAACAGCCTGACCAGCCGGCGACCAGCCCGGTGAGGGCCAAGAAAACCAGGGCGAGCGCGAGGGTCGTGGGCGCGGGAGTACGCAAGGCTGCGGTCCTCTCGCGGGGCGCCGAGCAGGAGGCGGCGCACACCGCGGCCACCGTGCTAGCGCCCTCGCGAGCGCGGCGTCAATGCGCGCCTCGAGGAGGTCAGTTGCTGGCCTTGATCGTGTACTGACCGCAGGAGTACTCGTTCGCCGGCATCGCCGGGTTGCGGTACACCTTGATCCACACCTGACCGTTGGTGCCAGGCGTCGGGACGGCGGTCTGCGTGGGCTGCATCGGGCTCGACCACCCATCGCCCCAGCCGACCACCTGCTTGGACCCGTTGGCCCCGTTGTCCGTGCACCCGTTGGCTTCCAGCGTGCCGCCGCAGTTGGAGTCCACGTCGAACACGAACTCGGGCACCCCGGCGACCGTCGGGCCCGTCAGGGAGATCGTCGGCGCGTAGCTGGTGTTGAAGCCGGTCCCGGGGGGCGGCCCCTTGCTTCCGGTGTCAGGCGAGAAGGTGACGGTGAACCACGCCTGCGTGACGGTGGCGACCGGCGCCATCGTGGCGCTGAACGGCGTGGTCGACGTTCCGATCGGCAGCGTGCCCGCGAACAGGATCTGCGCCGCCGCGCAGGCGTTCTGGGTCGTCGAGGTGACGCACTCGCAGCCGTTCGAGCACGTGCCGTCGAAGTCCTCGTAGCCGACGGCGCAGGCGGTGACGGAGCACGTGCTGGAGACGCACTGGCCTCCGGTCACGTGGTCGGCGCTGCCGCCGCAGGCCGCGACGCACGCGTTGCCGCACGAGCCGCAGTTGTTGGTGTCGTTGGTCGTGTTGGTCTCGCAGCCGTTCGCCACGCTGCCGTCGCAGTTGGCGAAGCCCGTGTTGCAGCTCGCCACCGTGCAGAGGCCGGCGCCGCACCCCGGCGTACCGTTGGGCGTGGAGCACTGGTGCCCGCAGCTTCCGCAGTTGCTCGCGTCGGTGTTGGCGTTGACCTCGCAGCCGTTCGTCGCAACGTGGTCACAGTCCGCGAAGCCCGCGTTGCAGCTCGTGACGGTGCAGGCGCCGCCGGTGCAGCCGGCCGTGGCGTTCGGGAGCTTGCACACGGCGCCGCAGCCGCCGCAGTTGTTCGTGTCGGTGCCGACGTTCACCTCGCAGCCGTTCGCCGGGTTCCCGTCGCAGTCGGCGAAGCCGGGCGCGCAGACCGCGACGGCGCACGTGCCGTTGGTGCAGGCCGCCGTCGCGTTCGGCAGGGAGCACTTCATCCCGCAACCGCCGCAGTTGTTCGGATCGCTCAGGAAGTTGGTCTCGCAGCCGTTCGCCGGGTTGAAGTCGCAGTTCGCGAAGCCCGCCTGGCAGGCGGCGATGGCGCACCCCCCGTTCGAGCAGGTCGGAGTCGCGTGGGGGATGCTGCAGAGGATGCCGCACCCGCCGCAGTTCGACGTGGAGGTGCCGAGGTTGGTCTCGCAGCCGTTCGCCGGGTTGCCGTCACAGTCCGCGAAGGGCGGGTTGCAGCTCGTGATCCGGCACACCCCCGCCGTGCAGGTGGGGGTCGCGTTGGGCAGGTTGCACACGTCGTTGCAGCCGCCGCAGTTGTTCGTGTCGGTGTTGGTGTTGACGTTGCAGCCGGTGGTGTACTTCCCGTCGCAGTTCGCGAAGCCCGCGTTGCACGGGCCCAGGGCGCAGAGGCCGGAGGTGCAGACCGCGGTGCCGTTCGCCTCGGTGCAGAGCGTGCCGCAGGTGCCGCAGTTCTTCGGATCCTGCGTGAGGTTGACCTCGCAGCCGTTGGCCACCTGGCGGTCGCAGTCGGCGAAGCCGGAGTTGCAGGCCAGGATCGAGCACTGCCCGCTCGTGCAGGCGGGCGTCGCGTTCGGCGTGCTGCACGCGGTGCCGCAGCCGCCGCAGTTCATGGCGTCGCCGTTGCCGTTGACCTCGCAGCCGTCCGCCGGGTTGTTGTTGCAGTCGAGGTAGCCCGGGTCGCAGACGATGCCGCAGGCGCCGCTGTTGCAGAGCGCGGTGGAGTGCGGGCCGGACGGGCAGACGTTGCCGCAGCTCCCGCAGTTGTTGGCGTCGGTGTTCGTGTTCGTCTCGCAGCCGTTCACCGCAACCTGGTCGCAGTTCGCGAAGCCCGGGTTGCACGCCTCGAGGTCGCACACGAAGGGGGGCGCCGGCGGCGCAGCGCTGTTCGGGTCGCAGTTCGAGGTCGCGTTCGCCAGGTTGCAGGTGTCGCCGCAGAAGTTGCAGTTCGTGTTCGTGCCGAGCTTCGTCGCGCAGACGTCCGGCGGGTCACTGGGGCAGTTGGCGGTGCCCGTGGCGCACATCAGGACGCACTGGCCCGCCTGACACTGCTCCTGGCCCTGGCACATCGTCCCGCAGGCACCGCAGTTCATCGGATCGTTCTGCAGGCTCGCCTCGCAGCCGTCGGTCGGATCGTTGTTGCAGTCCGTCCAGCCGCTGTCGCAGGTGCCGATGCCGCAGGTGCCGCCGGCGCACGAGGGGGTCGCGTGCGGGATGGTGCAGACCGCGCCGCACGCCCCGCAGTTGGCCGGGTCGCCGTTGATGTTGACCTCGCAGCCGTTCGCGTCGTTCCCGTCGCAGTTCTTGAAGCCCGTGTTGCAGTTGCCGAGCGCGCAGGCGCCGCTGAGGCACGTCTGCATCGCGTTCGGGTACGCCGTGCAAGGCGCGCAGCCGGTCGGCGTACAGCCGTACGACGGGTCGTCGATGGCGACGCACTTGCCGTCGCACGCCTTGGTCGTGGCGGTCTCGCAGCCGTTGCTGCCGCCGGTTCCAGCACTGCTGCTGGTGGTGCTGCCGCCGGTTCCCGTCCCGCTGGTGCTGCTGGTGGTGCTGCCGCCGGTTCCCGTCCCGCTGGTGCTGCTGGTGGTGCTGCCGCCGGTTCCCGTCCCGCTGCTGATGCTGCCGCCGGTTCCAGTCCCGCTGCTGCTGCTGCTGCTGCTGCTGCCGCCGGTTCCAGTCCCGCTGCTGCTGCTGCTGGTGCTCTTGCCCCCGCTGTCCTTCCCGCCGTCCTTCTCGGAGCCTCCGGTACCGGACGTGGCTCCGGTGCTGCTCGTCGTGGCGGCTCCCGAGCCGGGGCCGGAGGTCGCGGCGGAGCCACCGGAGCCGGTTCCCGACGCGGAGGATCCACCGCTGGAACATCCGGACCAGCCGGCTACCAGCCCGGACAGGGCAAGGAAAACTAGGGCGAACGCTGGGGTCGTGGGCACGGAAGCACGCATGGCTCCCCTCCTGTCGCGGGGCGCCGAACGTGATGCGGCGCACACCGCAGCCGCCGTGCTAGCGCCGTCGCGAGCGCGGAGTCAATGCGCGCCCGCTCCTTTCGATGGCCGTGGATTGCCGACCGCCGAGGCAATCCTTCGCAGTTACCCCGCCTTGCCGGTCCGCTCCAGCACCGCCCGCACGAGCAGCGGCCAGGCCACCGTGGCATCGGCGTACACCTCGGCGAACTTCCCGCCCTCGCCCCGCGGCACCATCTTCCCCCAGCTCACGCCCTCGGAGTACGTGCAGCCGGAGAGCCCGCCCCAGTGCACGGGCTCCGGGCAGATGCGCACGCCGTACGTGAAGCGCGGGTGCTCCATCTCCACGCCGAGGCGGTGCTGCACGATGTCGTAGAAGGGGGCGACCTGCTGCGCCCAGTTGCGGGGCACGCCGCCGCCGATGGTGAAGATGCCCATGCGCTTCTTGGTCCGGACGAGGCGGGCGTAGCTGAGCAGGTCCAGGAACGGGTTGTACGACGGGGGGACGGCGTGCTTCCACGGATCGAAGTCCGGCGCGTTGCCGTGCTGGGCGTGGATCTTGCGGAGCATCCACGTGGCGACGTCGAGGCCCATCTCGCTGTCGGTGAACGCCGGGACGTAGACGGGGACGTTCTTCAGGTACGCGCTGCGGAGGATGCCGGGGGAGTCGCCCATCTCGGCGAGGGACTTGCCGAGCTGCCGGCAGATCATCTCGCTACTCCAGGGCTCCTTCGGGTCCAGCTTGTCGAGCTTCTGCTCGCACGAACTCGTCGATGGTGTTGAGGTTCTTCTCCATCTCGAGGGTGTCGTAGACGCGGTTGTAGCCCCGCTCGAACAGCTCCTCGTCCGGCACCGCGGGGTTCGCCTTGTAGTGGACGAGCCCCACCGCCTCGCTGAGCCCGTGCGCCATCAGCGCCCCGGTGCTCACGATGGCGTCGATCATCCCCGCCTCAATCATCCGCACGATGACCGTTCCCATCTTGGCGACCGTCATCGCGCCGGAGAAGGTGGCGACCACGAGGCAGTCCGGGTCCTGCACCATGGCGGTGAGGACGTCCGCCGCCTCGCCGAGCGCGCGGCCGCTGAAGGCGGTCCTCGACATGGCGCGTACCAGGTCGTCGCAGGTGCGGATCTTCAGCGGGTCGAGCGACTCGAGGGGCTCGAGGTGATCCTCGACGCCGTCGGCGAGCTCGCGGACGGCGCCGGCGTGGGGGTGTCCCCCATCCTTGGCAGCATGGTGGTGGCCGGGGTGGGGCGGGTTTGGGTGCCGGTCGGACATGGTGGGACAGACATAGTTCGAACGCGAGTCGGGTCGGAATCGTTACGGAAATTCCACCTTTCACGTTAACCTTCCGCCTCATGGCCGCCCCGAGCTCGACCCTCTCCTTCGCGTCCGAGCACGACTCGCTCTCCATCCGCAGCTTCACGGTGAACGACCGGATGAGCGCCCTCTTCGATGTCTCGATCACGGCGCTCTCCCGCCAGGACGACATCGACTTCGAGACCATCATCGGCCAGCCCGCCTCCTTCCGCATCGCGCCCTCGGACGGCGCCCTCACGGAGGCGCGGAGCTGGGCGGGCATCTGCATGCACTTCGAGCAGATCCAGGCCGAGGACGCCGGGCTCTCCACCTACCTCGTCCGCATCGTGCCGGAGCTCTGGCTCCTCACCCAGCGGCAGAACAACCGCATCTTCCAGCACATGACGGTGCCCGACATCGTGAAGCAGCTCCTCGAGGAGTGGAAGGTGCCGTACACCTTCACGGTCGACCAGGCGTCGTACGCCAAGCTCGAGTACCGCGTGCAGTACGCCGAGAGCGACTTCGCCTTCCTCTCGCGGATGCTGGAGGAGGCGGGCATCTCCTACTTCTTCGCCACCGACCAGAACAACCAGAGCCGCGTCATGCTCACCGACAAGCCCCAGAGCGCCGACAAGCGCCCCGGCGGCCCCGTCCCCTTCGTCGAGAGCCCCGGGCAGAACGCTGCCCGCGACTTCGTCACCAAGGTCCGCACCGCGCGTGAGATCCGCCCCGGCGCCCTCACGCTCCGCGACTTCGACTTCCGCGGCCGCCTCACGTACCCGCTCTTCGGCAAGGCCGGTTACGATGGGGGGAGACCCCCATGCCCCCCGGCCCAGCCGGTCCCGTGCAAGGCGTCGAGGCCCAGCTCGAGCAGTACCGGTACGCGCCCGGCGCCTTCGTCACGGAGGGCAAGCCGGGGGCCGAGAAGGTGGCGCACGCGGACGAGAAGGAGGGGACGGCGCTCGCCGAGCGCGGGCTCGACGGCACCCGCACGCCGAGGAAGAGCGTCACCTTCCAGACCAACGCGCTCGACCTCGGGCCCGGCCGCGTCCTGACGATCGGCAGCCACCCCAACACCGGCATCTCCGACCCGCACGCGCTCCTCGTCGTCGAGCAGCGCATCGACAGCACCGGCTCGCAGACCACGGTGACACCCGCGCGGTGTCGGCCGACTGCCGCTCCGCCCCGAGCGCGTCACGCCCAGGCCCCGCATCAGCGGCGTGCAGAGCGCGATCGTGACGGGGGCGAAGGGGGAGGAGATCCACACCGACGAGTGGGGCCGCGTGCGCGTGCAGTTCCCCTGGGACAGGCAGGGGAAGTACGACGAGAACAGCTCCTGCTGGGTGCGGGTGAGCCAGGGCTGGGCCGGCACCGGCTTCGGGATGATGGCCCTGCCCCGCGTGGGGCAGGAGGTGACCGTCGGCTTCTTCGAGGGCGACCCGGACCAGCCCGTGGTCCTCGGCCGCGTGTACGACGCGCTCAACCACGTGCCCTACAAGCTGCCCGACAACAAGACGAAGAGCGGCATCCGCACGGCCTCGAGCCCCGCGGCGGCGGACGGGACGCCCGCGTACAACGAGCTTGCGTTCGAGGACAAGGCGGGCGGGGAGCTCGTCAGCCTGCGCGCGCAGCGGGACCTTCAGAAGCTCGTGCGGGCCAACGAGACGGAGCGGACGGGCGCCGACCGGAACATCTCGGTGGGCAAGAACCGGACGGCGACGGTGGGCGCGGTCGACGCGACCTACGTCGCCGTGCAGCACTCGGTCGTGGTCGGCGCCGCCGGCGGGCAGTCGACGAGCCTCACGATGAGCGACCGCAAGATCACGTACACGACGGGGGAGGCGAGCGTGGTCTTCGACGGGCCGGACATCCTGCTCGAGGCCAAGGGCAACATCACGATCACCGCGCACGAGGGCGACGTCGTCATCCGCGGCGGCCCGAACGTGAAGATCAACTGCGATTGAGCCCAGGGAGCGGAGGCGCAAGTGCAGATCGTCCTGACCATCCCCGGCTACACGGACAGCGGGCTCGACGTCCGCCAGTTCGACATCGTCGAGGCCCTCTCCTCGCCCTTCGAGGTCGCCCTCGTCGCCGTCTCGCACGACCCGGACCTCGACCTCGAGCGCATCGTCGGGCAAGAGGCCTCCTTCCGCCTCCTCCTCGACGGGCGGGGGGACCGTACCTGGACCGGCGTCTGCTCGTACGCCGAGCAGGTGGAGGCGGATCCCGCCGGCCTCTCCACCTACGCCCTGCGCATCGTCCCGCGCCTCTGGCTCCTCTCCGAGCGGCGCGGCCACCGCGTGTTCTCGCACGCGACGGCGCTCGACATCGCGAAGAAGCTCCTCGCCGAGTGGAAGATCGACGTCACGGCGAAGGTGACGGCGCAGAACCTCGCGAAGCACGAGATCCGCGTGCAGTACGGCGAGAGCGACCTCGACTTCCTCTCGCGGATGCTGGAGGAGGCGGGGCTCAGCTACCTCTTCGACGGCGAAAAGCTGGTGCTCGCGGACGCGCCCGAGCGCGGGGAGACCACGCACGCGGGGCTCCCCGTCGTCTCGCTCCAGGGCCTCGAGACCGGCCCCTCCGCCGTGTCCGACGCCGTCGTCGCCCACCAGACGCAGACCGGCGTCATGACGATCGCCGACTTCGACTTCCGCCGCCCGCGCTACCCCGTCGTGTACCGCTCGGAGCAGAAGGGGCCCGGCGAGGACAGGCTGGAGAGCTTCTCCTACGCGCCGGGCAGCGGCCTCACCGACGTCTCGCCCGAGGCCATCAAGGGCAACGACACCCCCGTCGCGGACGACCAGAGCTTCGCGCGCATCGACGAGCACCAGGGCTACGCCCTCGCCGAGCGCCGCCTCGCCGCGCTCAGGGAGGATCGCCGTCGCGTGTCCCTCGCGACGAACCTCCTCGACCTCAGCCCCGGATCCATCGTCACCCTCTCGGGCTCCCCCCGCCCCGAGCTCGCCTCCACCGAGCGCCTCCTGGTGCTCCAGACCAACCTCGACGGGCGCAGCACCGGCGCGTGGTCCGTCCACGTCAAGGCCGCCTTCGCCTCCGCCCCCGTGCGCCCGCCGCGCCGCATCGCCTGGCCGCGCATCGAGGGCCTCCAGAGCGCCGTCGTCACGGGCCCGGCGGGCACCGAGATCCACACCGACGAGTTCGGCCGCGTGCGCGTGCAGTTCCACTGGGACCGGGAGGGCGTCTACGACGACAAGGCCTTCGCCTGGGTCCGTGTGAGCGAAGGCTGGGCCGGCGCGGGGTTCGGGACCATGGCCTTGCCCCGGATCGGGCAGGAGGTGCTCGTCGCCTTCGCCGAGGGCAACCCCAATCAGCCGCTCATCGTCGGGCGCCTCTACGGCGGGTCGAACCCGGTGCCCAACGGCCTGCCCGCCGGCAAGGCGCAGACGGTGTGGCGGAGCCAATCGTCGCCGTCTTCGTCGGGCTACCACGAGCTGTCGTTCGACGACACCGCCGGCCGCGAGCGGGTCTTCCTCCGATCCGAGCGGGACCTCGAGAAGGTCGTCGTCGCGGCCGAGACCGAGCAGATCGACGGCGATCGCACGACCGTGATCGGGAAGAACCTCGGCACGCACGTCGCCGCGTCGGACATGATCGAAGCCGGTCAGATGCACGAGGTGCGGATGGCCAAGCTCGTCGACGCCCAGGTCGACGCCGTGGCCGCGCCCAACATCACGCCCGGCGACACGCGGCGCGAGATCATCGCCAAGCGCATCACGATCACGACGGGCGGCAGCACCATCGTGCTCGACGGCCCGGACATCACCGTCGCCTCGGAGCACGAGGTGCGCATCAAGGCCGGCGGCACCGTGACCATCAACGGCGAGCCGACGGTGCAGATCAACCCGCCCCTCGTGGTGCGCGGCGCCGACGCGACGAAGGCGCCGCCCCCGGGCGATCACGTCCTCTGGTTCCAGCTCACCTCCGACGGTCACCCCATCCCCGGCGCCCGCGTCCACCTCGAGCACCCGGACGGCACGACCACCGCCCCGCAGACCACCGACGGCCAGGGCCAGGTCCGCCTCCCCGTCGACAAGCCGGGCCCGTACCAGATCAAGGTCGGCGACCCGCCCGCCAAGCCCGCGCCCGCCGCGAAGCCGGCGCCCGCCGTCTCGCAGTTCTCGTCCGCGCCCGCGCCCGCGCCGGCCCCGCCTCCGGTCACCAAGCCGGCGGCCACGGTCGGCACCACGCCCGCGCAGCCGACCGCCAAGGCCAAGCCGACGGCCCACGAGGTGCCCATCACCATCGAGGTCGTCTTGCCGACGGCGGCCAAGCCCTTCGAGATCGACCCGGGCCAGTACCCCGGCCCCGATCCGAAGAACCCCGGCCCCGCGCCCTCGATGCCCATCGTCCCGCTCCAGGCCAAGGTGCTCGTCTCCGGGCAGGAGACGAGCGTCGGGGCCGTACAGTGGCAGTTCTTCATCTCGGGCAACTACCGGGTGCGCGACACCGACGCGAAGGCCGGCTACCGCATGCAGGACTTCAAGCTCGCCGCCGGCACGGCGACCACGAAGCCGAACGAGGAGAAGAAGGTCCAGCTCGAGCCGGCGGAGCTCGTGGGCGGGGACCTCGCGATCAAGGCCGTGTTCCAGGGTGGGCCGGGTCTCGGGAACATCACGGCGACGAAGACGGTGACGGGCCTCAAGGTGCAGGGCAAGAACGGGCCGCGCCTCGACGTCGAGCACTACATCGTCGACAAGGCCGGGGACCTCGCCTGGCTCTTCCTGCGCATGTTCTGCCACGAGTCCGAGCACACCCTCTTCCAGTACCGCGGCGCCCAGGTGCGCTACGGCCCACCCTCCGGCGTCGGCGTCGCCCAGCGTGACCCGGAGGCGAACGAGTGGGCGTGGCCGAAGGACAAGATTGGCACGGTGAACAACTTCTTCCCGCGCATCTTCTACGACTGGGAGAAGAACGTGGACGAGGGCATCCAGGCCTTCCTCTCCGGCAAGGTCACGACCGCCCGCCGCATCATCGCGAAGGTGCGCAAGGCGCACCCCGGCCTCCCCCAGCCGCCCGAGGGCCTCGTCTATCGCCAGGCGATCCGCCTCTACAACGGCGGCACCGAGCTCGCCGCCGGCGACGACGGCAAGCACTGGATCGTCCGGCCCCACACGCCGGCCTCGCGCATCGGCTACGTCGAGGAGGTGCTGGGCGACCCGCACGGCACCCTGGCCCCCAAGCACCCGGTGCCCGCCGACGTGAAGCTCAAGGTGTGGCCGCCGATGTGAGGTGAGGGCCAGTGGTCCCGCCAGCCCGTGCTCTCCAGCCACGGGGGCCGCCAGCCCGTGCTCTCCAGCCACGGGGGCCGCCAGTCCGCGCTCTCCAGTCATGGGGTCCGCCAGCCCGCGCTCTCGGGCCATGGGGTCCGCCAGCCCGCGCTCTCGGGCCATGGGGTCCGCCAGCCCGCGCTCTCGGGCCATGGTGTCCGCCAGCCCGCGCTCTCGGGCCATGGTGTCCGCCAGCCCGCGCTCTCGGGCCATCGGGCCACCCGCCCGTGCCATCCGGCCCTCGGGGCCGCCACTCCACGCCATCCTAACCGCGCCCGGAGCGAGCCGCCGTTCACGGCGGCTCGCGGAGGAAGCGGGGGCTGCAGGTTCGACTTCCGCTACTGATCTCGCACATACCGGCACGCTGCTGTCACTGCGTCCTCCTGCCACAGGTAGCGCGTGCTTCCGTGGCGCGCCCAGATCCGCTCCTCGGCCCCGGCAGCGTGTTCCCTCCTCAGTGTGCGCGTGGACCATGCCTTGAAGGCGGTCATCATCTCCTCTGGAGGAGTACGACCGGAGACCACCACGTGCACATGGTTCGTGCGCACGTTGACGGCGAGCATGGTCCACCCCCGCGCCTCGGATACCTCCACAATCGTCCGGTGTACCAGCGACCGCTGACGCCCACCGAGCACCACGGGGGTGCTTCTCATCAGGCGTTCGGAGGCGCGACGGATGTATTCGTCAGGTTCATGTGACCGGGAGTGCCCGTGCGCGCGCTTGACCCAGCCGCGTGGATCGCCGTCGAGCCACGTCCCATACGAGCGAAACGTGATGAGGTAGGCCAACGGTCCGTGGATCGTCCCCGATGGGTCGCTCATGCTGGTCCATCGACCGAGCTCGGGAGGAAGTTGCGTGGCAGGGAGGTCCGGTTGGCTGGTGCGCTTGGAAACGGGCGGCCCCCGCTTCCTCCGCGAGCCGCCTTTCGGCGGCTCGCTCCGGGCGCGGTTAGGATTGGTGGTGGGCGCGAGGTGACGTCAGGTCGCGCCAGCATGGGGGACGGGCCCTGTACCTTCGCGCTAACGTGCCGGGCGCATGCACGTCGGCTCCTCCTACAAGAACCATCGCCTCGAAGGCCCCTGGGACGCCATCGTCGTCGGCTCGGGCATCGGCGGCCTGACGACGGCCGCCATCCTCGCCAAGCACGCCGGGAGGCGCGTCCTGGTGCTCGAGCGCCACTACACCGCGGGCGGCTTCACCCACAGCTTCACGCGCCCGGGCTACGAGTGGGACGTCGGGGTTCACTACATCGGCCAGGTGGGCGAGCGGCAGGCGCTCCACGGCGTGTTCGACTACGTGACCGAGGGCAGGCTCCGCTGGGCGCCGCTCCCGGACGTGTACGACCGCATCTTCATCGGCGACCGCGCGTACGACTACGTGACCGGGACCAAGCGCTTCCTCCAGCGCATGACCGACTACTTTCCCCGCGAGGCGCACGCGATCCAGCGCTTCGTCGGGAAGGTGAAGGACGCGGCGCGCGCCGGCGCGATGTTCTTCACCGAGAAGGCGCTCCCCGCCTCGGTGGCCCGCTTCGCCGGCCCTCTCATGCGCGCGTCGCTCCTCCGCCACGCCGACCGCACCACCGGCGAGGTGCTCGCCTCGCTCACCTCCGACCGCGAGCTCCGCGCCGTCCTCGCCGGGCAGCTCGGCGACTACGGCCTCGCCCCTGCGCAGTCGAGCTTCGCCATGCACGCCATGGTGATGGCCCACTACCTGGGCGGCGCCTACTTCCCCGTCGGCGGCGCCGGCTCGATCGCGCGGGGCATCGCGCCGGTGATCGAGCGGGCCGGGGGCGCGATCCTGGTGCGCGCGGACGTGGACCGGATCCTCGTCGAGGGCGGGCGCGCCGCCGGCGTCCGGATGGCGGACGGGCGCGAGATCCGCGCCCCCGTCGTCGTGAGCGCGGTGGGCGCGAGCAACACCTACGGCCGCCTGCTCCCCGCCGAGACGGCCCCGCCCGCGCTGCGCGCCTCCCTCCAGCGCGTCGGCCCCTCCGTCTCCTACGTCTCGCTCTACCTCGGCTTCGCCCACACCGACGAGGCCCTCGGCCTCACCGGCACCAACCTCTGGCTCTACCCGGACGCCGACCACGACGCGAACGCCGCCCGCTACTACGCCGACCCCGAGGCCCCTTTTCCCCTGGTCTTCGTCTCCTTCCCCTCCGCCAAGGACCCGACCTTCCGCGAGCGCCACCCCGGCCACGCCACCGTCGACGTCATCGTGCCCGTGCTCCACCGCTGGTTCTCGGACTGGGAAGGGACGCGATGGAAGAAGCGCGGCGCCGACTACGAGGCGCTCAAAGCCCGCTACACGGAGCGCATCCTCGAGACCGTCCTCGCCCGCCTCCCCCAGCTCCGGGGCAAGATCGACCACGCCGAGCTCCTCCACCCCGCTCTCCACCGCCCACTTCGCCGGCTACCCGCGCGGCGAGCTCTACGGCCTCGACCACACCCCGGCCCGCTTCCGCATGCCGCTCCGCGTCACGACTCCCGTCGCGGGCCTGTACCTGACCGGGCAGGATCTCGTGACGTGCGGGGTGAGCGCGGCGCTGATGGGCGGGGTGCTCACGGCGGGCGGGATCCTGGGGCCGCGGGCGATGCTGGCCGTGATGCGGTGCTGAAGCAACGCCCGTGCCGCAGTGGGCAGCGCACCGGCCGACGCGCTCTCCATCACTCCCGACACGACGTGCGCCTCGATGGACGCGACGTGCGCCTCGATGGACGCGGCGTGCGCCTCGATGGACGCGGCGTGCGCCTCGATGGACGCGACGTGCGCCTCGATGGACGCGGCGTGCGCCTCGATGGACGCGGCGTGCGCCTCGATGGACGCGGCGTGCGCCTCGATGGACGCGGCGTGCGCCTCGATGGACGCGATGTTCATGTCGCAGACGTGGTGCCGTTGTCCTACCTCGGCGCCCAGGGGCGAGAGGCGTAGCCCGAGAATTGGAGCTTGTGGGCGGGGGGCGCGGTGCGTAGATGGAGGCGACGCCGTGGGAGGCGGAAGAGGCCACGCGCCCATGCAGACGACGAGGCGGATGGTCGCGATCCTGGGGCTTGTGGCGAGCCTGCTTTCACTGGGGTGCGCGCCGCGCTTTCCCGCGGGGTCGCCGGCGGTGGACCTTCCCATCCGGGATCCGCTCCTCGGTCCTGACCCGTCGGTCCGCGTCACCTGGCCCGGAGGCGAGGGGCCCTGGTCGTCCTGGATGTATCCGGACAGCGGCGTGCCGGTGGAGGGCGCCCTCTTGCCTCCGGCGTCGGCGGCCCGCCTCGGGCCTCACTATGCGGATTGGTGTGTAACGCCGGTCCCATTTGGTCTCATACCCTGGCAGGTTGGGCGCGCGGGCCTGCTCTCGAGCCTCACGCTGGGCGATCTGGTGGTGCGAGACGTACCCGTCATCGTGGCCCGTGTCTCCAATGCAAGGTTCCCTTCGGGTCTCCTCGGGCAGGCGATCCTCGGCCACGCCCCGTGGGAGATCGACTGGGATCGCGGAACGCTGACGCTCGGTGCCATGCCATGGCCCGAGGGGCCCGATACGATCGTCGTGCCCCTCCAACGGCGGTGGGGCCTGGACTTCGTCACCGTGCAGGTCGACGGGCACCCGATCGAGATGTTCCTCGATACCGCAGCGGACCTTTCGATGATCCCGGTGGACACCTCGAGGAACGCGGGGCTTTCGGTGCAAGCAGTCGATCGGTGGCACTACCCGACGGGGAAGGTGATCCCTGGAGACGTCGCGCTCGGCCCCCTGCCGCTGAACCATCTCGATTTCCTGTCGACTCCCCACATTCCGCTGGGCTACGGCCTGCTCGGGCTCGACGTCCTCAGCCGCTACCATATCCAGGTCGTCCCGGGGGAGCGGCTCGCCCTGCGGCCCCGCGGCGATCCGTGGGAAACCGCGCCCCAGCGCATCGCCCGCTGGCCGTGGACGCGCGTGTGCCAGACCCTGGGCTGCGTCCGGGCACACGTCGAGCCGGCCGGGGACGAGGCGCGGGTGGTGTTCTCCTTCGAAGTCGACGTCCCGCATCCCGTCACGGTGATCCTGGGCTGCCGGGAAGCGGACCCGGTGGGCTCGCACCTGCTCTCCTGGGACGAGCGCGTCAGCTCCGGCCGGACCGGCGGCCCTTGGTACCACGTCGTCGTGATCGTACCCTCGGCCGCGAAGGATCGGATCGGCGAGGCCGTCGTGGTCGGCAGCAGCGGGTGGTTGTCCCGCACCGGGTGTCGCGATCTCTCCGTGCTCGACGTGGTGCCCTCCTTGGTGGACAAGGCCTCGGGCGGCGCCGGTTCCTTCATGTTTTGAGTGGGCGGGTGACCTCGCGGCCCGGTTCGCCGACGACGGAGAGCCGGCGCACGGCGATGGGGTTTGCGACACGCGGTGTGCCCGTGGAGGCCATGGCGGGGGAGGTTAGTACGACAACAGCAGATGGGCTTCGCTCCACGCGCGCTCGGGCCGAGCATGTAGAACCGCGCGTGTAAGCGAGCGGACCCGAGCCCCGCGCGTCAGCAAGGGGACGAGGCGATCCACTCAAAGCCGCCGGCTTCCGCGTCCTCCACTCGTTCACTGCCCCAGAAGCTCTCGACTGGCGCAAAGTAGAGAGGCGGAAGCGGGCTACCGAGCTAGGACGTGTGGTCCGCTTGCTGACGCGCGCGGCTCCGGTCCGCTCGCTTACACGCGCGGTTCTACAGCGTCTTGCCTGCTGTCGCGGTATGGGCGAGAAGTTCCGGTAGCACCCAGTCGAGCCACTCGGCCCGGCTCAGCAGCAGGTGCTGCCAGCAGCCCTGCTACCCTCCCTTCGGCGCCTCTGCGCCCAGCGCATCGAGGGCGGCCTGCGCCGCGCGCCTCCGGTCCGCAGGCAGGCCGGGCGCCGCCAGGACGGCGCGGAGGGCGCGGGCGTGGGCCTCGTGGAGCGCGTCGGAGGCCGGGACGGGGACGTCCGGCGCGACGCCGACGCCCTCCCAGTTGGTCTTGGTGACGGGGTTGATCGCGCGCCCGACGGGGATGCGGAGGGTGAGGTCGTGCCCGAGCGGGTGCGGGGCCACGGGGTGGGCGCCGCCGCCCGTCGCCTCGCCGACGACGACCCCGCGGTGCAGGCTCTGGAGGTCGTAGGCGAACTCTTCCCCGGCCGAGAACGTGTCGTGGCTCGTGAGCACGAAGACGGGCTTCTTCGGGCCGAAGCGCTTGCCCGGCACGTCGCGCAGGGTGAACGAGGGGACGGTGTCCCCGCTCTCGCGCCAGAACATGTCGTTGAGGTGCACGGGTGTGGCGTCGAAGAGGTAGCTCGCGACCAGGGCCACCGTCGCCGGGTCGCCGCCGAAGTTGTCGCGCAGGTCGACGATCAGCGCGTCGGCGTCGGCCACCTCCGACAGGCGCTTCGTCACGGCGTCGCGGGCCGCGTCGACGGGCTGGAACGAGGTCATCGCCAGGCGGGCGACGTTGCCTGGCAGCCGCTCGACCGCGCCGAAGCCGGACGCGCGGCGGCTCTCCTCCATCCGGCGATCGAAGCGCTCGTCCTCCGGTGTCTTCGCGCCGCGCGGAGGCGTGTGCTCGAGCATGGCGTGGCGATCGTGGCTCACGTCGCGCAGGTGCTCGGTCACGGCCTTCGCGAAGTCCGCGGCGCCGGCCAGGCCGTCGTAGTCGCCGCGCGCCGCGTGCTCGCGGATCGCCGCCGCCATCCGCGCGCCGACCTCCGGGAGGACGTACTGCGCCTCGTAAAGGCGCGCCACCTCGCCGGCGAGCCGCCGGCGCTCGCCGGCGGGGAGGTCCGTCGCCTGGGCCGCTGCGGTGGGAGGTGCGCGCGCCGAGGTGACGGGCGGCGGGGACGGTGCCCCACGGCCGCAGCCGGCGGCGAGGGCGAGGGTGGACACGAGGAGGGGGATCGAGGCGGCTTTCACGGACGGTATTGGCCGCAGGGAGGCGAGAGTTACATCCGTGCGTGGACGCGCGAGGCCGTCCGGAATGACAGCGGCACTGAAAAAAGCACCTGTGCGCCGGCGGCGACTCGCCCTAGAGAGCGGCGCATGGCGATCTCGGAGCGGCTCGACGAGGAGGCGCGCGCCTTCGCGCAGGACGTGCGGCGGGGCCTGGGGGCGCGCCCGAAGGCGCTGCCACCTCTCTACTTCTACGACGCCCTGGGCTCGCTGCTCTTCGAGGCCATCTGCCAGCTCCCCTGGTACCCGATCACGCGGGCGGAGAACCGCCTCCTCGCGCGGCACGCCCGGGCGATGGTGGCCCCCTTCCGCGGCGGGATCGAGCTGTGCGAGCTCGGCGGCGGGTCGGGGGAGAAGCTCGCGATGATCGCGGAGGCCGTGGATCTGCCGTCGCTCCCCGTGCACCTCGTCGACGTCTCGGAGAAGGCGCTGGCCCTGTCGCGCAGCACGCTCTCGCGCCTCGCCCACGTCCACGTGACGACCCACCGCGCGACGTACGAGGAGGGCCTGCGCGCCCTGGAGGCGGCCCCGCGCCAGGGGCCGCGCCTCGTCTGCTTCCTCGGATCGAACATCGGCAACTTCGATCCCCCCGCGGCGCGCGCCCTCATGGCGAGCATCCGCGCCGCGATCCGGCCCGGCGACGGCCTGCTCCTCGGCGCCGACCTGGTCCGGCCGGAGGCGGAGCTGATCCTTGCGTACGACGATCCGCTCGGCGTGACGGCCGCGTTCGACAAGAACGTCCTGCGCCGGATCAACGACGAGCTGTGCGGCGACTTCGACCTCGACGCGTTCGCCCACCGCGCCGTGTGGAACGGGGAGGCGTCGCGCGTCGAGATGCACCTCGTGAGCCGGCGGCGGCAGCGCGTGCGCGTGGCCGCCGCCGGCGTCGAGGCCTGGTTCGACGAGGGGGAGACGCTCTGGACCGAGAGCTCGTACAAGTACACGACCGAGGGGCTGGTCGCGCTGGGGCAGGCGGCCGGGCTCCGCTGCACGGCGCAGTGGGTGGACGAGGAGGGGCGCTTCGCGACGACGCTGTTCGGGGTGGTCTGAGCGGCACCGCTCATCGCACACGCGGCGCCGCATCGCCGGGAAATTGCGTCGTGCGCAGGCCTTGCGGGCCTTGCCGGCGCGCGCGCGCCTCGCGCACCATGGGCGGCGATGACCGACGTGACGACGGAGACGGCGGCGGAGGCGGTCCCCCGCGAACAGGTGCTCGACGCGATCCACGAGGTGGTGCGGCAGCAGGCGCAGGTGGCGCACGGCGAGGCGGCGCTCGCGTCGGCGCGCCGGAGGCTCCGCGAGGCGGTCGCGCGCTTGTCGCGGCTCTACCACGCGCGCGCGGACGACGTGGCGCTGCCGCCGCCCGCGGCGGCCGCGCTGGAGGAGGCGGTGGAGGAGGAGGCGTCGGGCGCGCTCGCGCGCGGGGCGAGCCATGGCGATGCCGAGGAGCACGCGGGGACGCTGCGCGACCGGATCGTGGGGGTGATGGAGGCGAGCCCGCGCGAGGTCTACACGCCCGCGCGGCTGGCGCCGCTGGTCGGGTCCGAGAACCGCGACTCGGTGCGCAACACGCTCCTGGTGCTGGCGGCGAAGGGGCGGATCGAGAAAGTGGGCGCCGGGCAGTACCGGGCGCGGTCCGCGTAGCGGCTCTGGTGAGAGAGGCGGCGGGTGCGTCAGCCCGAGCAGGCGTTGACGCAGGCGCCCTGCATGCAGACGTCGCAGGGCGGCGGGCAGTCGTTGTCCGTCTGGCAGCCCGGGGTGCACGCCCCCGCGCTGCAGAACTCGCCCGGGCAGCAGTCCGTGCTCGTCGCGCAGGTGCCGCCGTCGGGCACGCAGAGGTTGCTGGGGCCGGCGTCGGTCGCGTCGACGATGACGTTGCCGCCGCAGGCGGCCCACAGGACGGCGAGGGCGAAGGAGAGGACGACGGGCGTGGGGCGGGGCATGTCGGCGCATCCTCGCACGACGCGGGCGGCGCTGCACTCCTGTCAGAGCGCCGCGGGCACGGGGGCGGGGACGCCGTCGGGCGACCCCCACGCGCGCATGGCCGTCTACGCGCTCCCGTTCCGCTCGGTCCCCCGAGGTGTGCGCAGCGCCACCACCCGCCGGATCTCCAGCGCCACCTCGGTCCACGCCTGGTCGTGATCCTCCCACTGCACGACCGGCTTCTTGCTGCGCGGGAGCACCTGGAGCGAGGCGAGCGGCGGCGTCTCCCAGTCCGCGGAGCGGACGAGGACGGGGATCACGCGCGACGTGCCCGCGTGGTGGCGCTCGACGGCGCGGGCCAGCTCGACGTCGACGCAGAAGTCCGAGGCAAGGAAGTCGGCGCTGACCAGGAGGAGAACGACGTCCGACTCCTGCAAGGCGGCGCCGATACGGGCCCTCCAGTCGTCGCCGGGCGCGATCCGCTGGTTGTGCCAGATCGTGACGAGGCCCTCCCGTCGAAGGGGCGAGAGGTGCCGCTCCAGGCGCTCCCGGTGGCGGTCGTCCTCGCTCGCGTACGAGATGAAGAGCTTGGCGCAGCGGTGCTCGGCCGGGTGGAGGGACCGGCTCGGTGGCAGGACGTCGGCGCTGCCCGCCAGCGCGCGCACGGACCGGACCCATGCTTGCCTGTCGGGGAGCTGGAGCGGGACGAGGTGATCCTCGGGGCCGATGCAGTCCCGGAAAGGATCCTCCGACGACGCGTGGGCCAGGAGCTCGCCGAGGACCCACGTGTGGAGGAGACCGGGGCCGATCCGCAGATCCACGCCCTCCTTGTGCAGGAAGCCCTGGGCCAGCAGCGCGTCGACGGCCTCACGGAAGCGGGCGGCGACGAGGGGATGGCGCAGGGCGACGGAGGCCAGCACGTAGCGCTGGGGCGCCGACCAGTGGCGCCACGTGTCCGCGAGGACGCGCGAGGCCTCGCGCAGGGCGTGCTCGGACGCCTCGGCGTGGCGCTCGGCGGCGGCGAGCGCGAGGTCCTCGTGGGCGCGCCACAGGGCGTCGGCGGCGAGCTGGACGAGGTAGGGGTGGCCCGCCGCGAGCAATCGGACGAGGTGCTCGTCCTCGGGGGAGAAGCGGCCGCCGGCCCGGGCGAGGAGGGTGTCGACCTCGTCGGGGCCGAGGGGACCGAGGGGCTCCTCGGTGGCGAAGTTGAAGTAGGGCGACCCGAGGTAGCCGATGCCCTGCGCAATCTCGTCGAGGGCCGCGAGGGGGCGGCGGCTCGCGAAGACCAGCGCGAGGGCGCCGCGGGAGGTGGTGGCGGCGGAGCGCATCTTGCCGAAGAAGAAGCGATGGTCGGCGACAATCTGGTGGACGAGGTAGTCGAGCTCGTCGATGAGCAGCACCAGGCGGAGCCGGGAGGCGTGGAACGACGCGAGGACCGCGTCGATCCGCCGTGCCTGGGAGCCGCCCGCCCGCCAGACGCGCAGCGCCTCGCGGACGGGAGCCGCGTCGGGGAGCGGCGAGCCGGGGGCGTCGAGGGGCTCGAAGGCGCGCTCCCAGAAGTCGGCGTCGTGGAGGCCGTAATCCAGGGTCTGCGAGTCGAGGTACGAGACGACGACGTGCTCGCGGTCGCCGCGGAGGTAGGCGTCGCGCGCGGCGGGGGAGGCGAGGTAGTCGAGGAGCGAGGTCTTGCCGGTGCGCGGCTCCCCCAGGATGGCGCAGGACTGGCCGTGGTAGGCGAGGCGGTCGAGGATGCGGGCGATCGCCTTGCGGCGGCCGACGAGGAGGTCGGGGGGGACCGGGTTGCCGTGGAGGAAGGGGGAGGGCATGGGGCTACTGCGCCTTCGCGCCGAGGCCACGGAGCGTGTCACACGAAGCCAGGTGGGCCCGGTTCATCGTCCCTCCGCCTTCTGCGCGTTCGCCACGCACCGGAACCCGATCATCGGCTGGCGGGTGGTCGGCTGCACGTGCTCCCGGTAGCTCGTGCGGATCTCGTCTGCCTTGGTGTCCTGGAAGCTTCCGCCGCGGATGACTCGCTCCCGGTCGTCGGTGCAGTCCTGGGTCCGGTCCTTACAGTAGTTGCTCTGCGTCCATTCCGACACGTTTCCGGCGAGATCCTCCATGCCCGCCCAGCTCCGCCCTTCTGGGTGCGACCCCACCTCGCAGGGCCCCCGCTCCTTCCAGCAGAGCTTCTTGTCGGGCTCCCCGGTCTTCCACGGGTACGGCCTGCGTTCGGGCCCCGCGGCCGCGTACTCCCACTCCCGCTCCGTGGGCAGGCGTGCATTCATCCACGTGCAGTACGAGGTGGCCTGAGACCAGTCGACGCGGTTCACCGGGTACCGTTCCTTGCCCGCGATGCCATACGTGCCGTTGGGCCCACTCATCCAGTCGGCGCTGCACTTCGACGCGAAGACGCAATTCTCGTACGCTTGGGCCGTGACCTCCGTCACGTCCATGCAGAACGTCGCCGGTGCCGAGGAACCGGCCGCCTGGACGAGGGCCATGCCGGTCGGACACGCCGGTGCCGGAGCGAGGGGCTCCACCAGCTTCGCGCTTGCGGTCCCTGGCAGCGGGGGGGCCGTCAGCGCCGCGTCGTTCAGGTGAAGCGAAAGCGGCTCCTCCCGCCTCCCCGGGCCGAACAGCAAGATGCTGGCCCCGGTAATGGCGCCGCCCACCGCCCCGATGACCGCCGCGGGCCGCCACCACGGGGTCCGCCCGGCGGCGATCACCTTCGCCTCGGCGTCGCTCAGCGTCTCCCGCGCAGCCTTGAGCCGCGCCTCGATCTCGACGCGCGCCTCTTTTTCCACCCGAAGCGCGGCGTCGCTCGCTTCGACGGCCGCTCTCGCCACGGCCGTTTCGAGCTTCGCCTCCTCCCGCTTCGTCTCGACCGCGCGCAGCTCGGCGGCCAGGGCGGCGGCGTCCACCCCCGTCACGAGCGTATGAAGATGGCTCAGCGTGTCCTTGTAGTCCGGCCGGCGCGCCACCACCGAAGTGAGGAGCTCCTTCGCGAGATCTTTGCTGCCTTCGCGCATCGCCTGGACGCCCCGCTGGTACGCGTCGGCGAGCTTCGCCGCGTCCTCGATGCGTGCCAGCTCGGAGGGCCAGTCCCTGGCGTCCCGGTGCTCTTCCGCCAGCTTGCGGGCCAGCTCCAGCGCCTCGGCGTACGCCTCCCTCTGCTCCAGCCGCCGGACATCCTCCAGCCCCGCGGCGAGCGTCTTCTCCCGGAGCGCTCGCGCGACCTCCGCCTCCTGCTCCGAGAGACCTCCCGTTCCGTAGGCGTCGAGCGCACCCTGCAGATCTCCGCCTGCGAGCGCCGCGTCCCCGCGCGCCTTCCAGATCCGTCGGAACCCCGCGAGGGCGGCGGCGTTCTTCTTGTCAATCTCGCGCACGCGCCCGAACAGGTCGAGCTGCTCCGCCTCCTCGACGCGCTCTGCCTGCGCGAGCAGCACCTGGACGAGCCTCGCCCGCGCCACCGCGGGCTGGTTCTCGTAGAGCCGCTCCAGCACCGTGCGCGCCTCGGCCCACTCCTGACGCGAGATGCGTATGTCCGCGAGCAGCTCGCTGGCCCGGACGTGGTTCGGGTTCAGCCCCAGCGTCTCCTGCAAGCGCGCCATCGCCGCGTCCAGGTTCCCCGCGCGGTACAGCCCCTCGGCGGCCCGGTAGAGCAGCTCCGCGGTCGGCTCGATCTGGTCGAGGTCCTGCTGCACGCGATCGAGCGGCTTGAAGCGGTTGATCCACCGGCGGAGCAGCTCCACCCGGAACTGGTACAGCCCCTTCGACGGCTCCTCGAGCAGGTCCCACTCGATGAGCATCCTGGGTGCGTCCCGCAGCTCGCGGATGATGACCCGCACCCCGTTCTCGTTCAGGACGCGGTGGAGCGTCTCCTCCGAGATCGCCTCGGGCCCGGCCTGCGCGAGCGCCGCGGCGACGATGCGCTTGCCCGGAGGCAGCCCCTTCCACAGCCACTCGAACGCCGCCCGGGTCCCGGTCAGCGTGGGCTCCACCGCCTCCTCGACCTCCGCGACCGTCACCGGCCGCGCGGCGTCCTCCGGGCGGCGCTCGTCGTGCGCGTGGAACCAGACGTGGCTGCAGAGTGCCTGGAGGAGCAGGGGGTGCCCGTGGGTCAGCGTCCATGCCGTCTCCACGGCCTCGTCGGTCCAGGTGAGCGACCCGTTCCCCTCGGAGAGCCGGATCACCGCCTCGGCGTCCTTCCGCGAGAGGAGCGAGACGTGGTACGCCGGCTGGCCCTTGAAGAGGGCGTGGGCGACGTTCTCGAGGTCGTCGATGTTGCGCCCGATGACGAAGACGGCGCGGAGGCGCGGGGCGTTCTTCTCCAGCAGGCGGCGCAAGTAGGGGAAGAGCGCGGACGCCGCCTGCTGGGCCTGCACGTCGGCGAGCACGTCGAACTCGTCGAAGAGCAGGACGAGGGAGACGCCCGCGGGGAGCCCGGCGAGCACGGTCGGTAGCCACTCGTCGCGAAACCAGGCCTCGACCCGGGGCCCCGGCGCAGGCTCGGGGATCCCGAGCGCTCCGGCAATCGCGGAGGCGAGGTCGGCGAGGACGTCGCCGAGCGAGGAGGCGGCCTTGTCCTGCAGGTCGAACCAGACCGGCCGGTGCCCCGTGCGCTCGGGTAAGGTCGCGACCAGGTGCTGGAGGATCGAGGTCTTGCCGATGCGGCGCTGGCCGTAGAGGACGATGCCCTGGTTCAGCGGCTCGGCGAGGGCGCGGACGACGGCGCGGAGCACGTCCTCCCGGCCGACGAACGCGGCGCTCCCGCCGACCGGGTTGCCGGCGACGTGAGGGTTCCCCGGTCCGTGCGCAGATGAAGAGGCCACAGCCTTCACGCGGGGACGATACACCCTTCCGTTCCTCTCGGTCCCTTGCGATCCTCCGCCCCGCATGGTCCAAGCGCTCACCCTCGCCGACCTCCGCCGCGCCCTCGCCGCCAGGGACAGCGACCTCGCCGACCTGGTCGTCGCCCTCGCGGGCCAGCCCGACCCGCCGCTCTCGTCACACCCACCCACCCCCGCCCCGCAGGGGCCCACGTTCGCCGCCGTCGCCGCCGAGGTGAAGGGGGCGCGCTTCGCGAAGAAGACGCCCGAGGAGCGCGAGCACTACCGCGTGGAGGCGATGAAGGCGCTGGAGGCCGCGCCCGCGGGCGACGCCGGCGGCGCGGCGCTGCCCGACCGCGCGCGCGTGTACGAGATCCTCCTCGCGCTCTGGCGATCGGACGGCGCGTTCGAGCGCGACGCGCTGGTCTCCGCGCTCGCGCGCGTGCCCCTCCGCTGGGGCGCGTGGCGGGCGCTGAAGCGGATCTTCAAGGAGGCGGAGGCGAAGGGGGACTGGGAGGTGATCGGGGTGTGCGCGGCGCGCTTCGACACGGCCTTCGCGGGGCTCGCCCGCGGGGCGCCCTACGTGAACGAGATCAGCAAGAAGACGCTCGCGTACCTAGTGCGGCGGGCGTGGCGCGCGCTCCGGCGCCAGGCCGAGCAGCTCCCGGCGGCGTACCCGGACGCAGCGGTGCTCGTGCTCTCCGCGTACGAGGAGGGCACGCGCTGGGTTGAAACGTGGGTCGCGAACCACATCTTCTTCCATGACGCGAAGAAGCACACGCGCCGGCGCTTCCGCTTCGATCGCCGCCCGCCCCAGAGCCTGACGCAGCACCGCGCCTATGCCGACCTCTGGCGGCGCACGCCGCGGCCGCTCTTCACGCTCCTCGAGCGGGCGCGATCCGAGCAGGCGCGGGCCTTCGCCGTGGCGGCGCTCAAGGCCGATTTCCGCGCCGGGCTGCGCGAGGTGGAGCCCTCGTGGGTGGCGCGGCTCATCGCGGTGCCGAGCCAGACGGCGCACGAGCTCGTGGTCTGGTTGCTCGGCAACGTGCCGCGCTTCGAGCAGGGCGCCTTCCGCGATCTCGGCCTGCACGCCCCGGTGCTCACCCTCTTCGACTCGCCCTCGTCCGAGGCGCGCGTCTACGCCGCCGCCTACGCCCGCGCCCACGCGCGCGACCTCGTGCTCGACGATCTCCTCCGCCTGGCGAACAACGACAACGAGGAGGTGCGCAAGCTCGCGCGCGACCTGCTCCACGATCGCGACCCGCGCAAGGACGTGGGCCTCGACGGGTGGGGGAGGCTCCTCGGCACGCCGCACGGGCACGAGCTCGCGGCGGGCGCGCTGCGCAAGCACTTCGGGGCGAAGGAGCTGACGCCGGCGTGGTTCAAGGATCGGCTGCTCTCGGACAAGCGCCCGGTCTTCGACTTCGCCGCGGACCTGCTCGGCAAGATCCACACGCCCAAGGCGCTCGGCGCCGCGTTCTACGTCGACCTGCTCGACGACGAGCGCCTGCCCGCGCACGCCGCGCGCTTCGCCCTCGACGCCCTCTCCCGCTTCCCCGCCGCCGACGTGGGCCCGGACGCGATGCGCCGCGCCCTGCTCCGCACCGTCACGCAGGCCGCGGTCATCGCGTGGGTGAAGGAGGAGAATGTGCCCGCGCGGGACCTCGGCGCCGGCTTCCTCAAGGCGCTGGCCTTCGAGCCGACGTGGGAGGCCGACCCGTGGGTGAAGGCGCTGAAGGCGAGCGGGCGCGTCTGGGCGCGGGACCTCGCGTTCAGCGAGCCGCTCTCGGAGCTGGCGCTGAAGCTGCTGAGCGACGTGCGGAAGATCTCGCCCGGGGAGGTGGGCTTCGACTGGCTGATGCGCCTCGCGGGGCGGAGCGAGAAGCGGTACGGGGACTTCGCCGTCGAGTACATGATCAAGGCGTTCGTCCCCGCCGACTTCGCGCCGAAGGAGGAGGCGGCGCCCGCGCCGGCGGCGGCCGTGGCGGCGCCACAGGCGGCGGATCTCAAGGGCCAGTCGTTCCTCTTCACGGGCAAGCTGGCGACGATGCAGCGCGCAGAGGCGGAGGCCAAGGTGACCTCGGCGAACGGGAGGAACGCGAGCGGGGTCAACGCCAAGCTCGAATACCTCGTGATCGGGGACGACGGCTCGCCCCTCTACGGCGCTGGGAGGAAGGGCTCGAAGCAGCTCGCGGCGGAGAAGCTCGTGGGGCAGGGGGCGCCGATCGAGATCATCTCCGAGACGGCGTTCCTCCAGATGCTCGCGGGGGAGCAGCGCACGTTCTCGGCCGACCGCACGACCGCGGGCTGCGAGGCGCTCTGGCGGATGGCGACCGAGCCCGGGCCGGTCGACGCGCCGCTCCGCAAGGTGGCGACGACGTACCTCCGGCGGCACCACAACGACATCTCGCTCGCGCTCACCGACCGTCCGGTGGACCCGGGCGCCGAGATCCCCGCGGAGTTCCTGAGCTTCGAGCGGGTGCGCACCCTGTTCTCCGATCCGAGGCAGGAGATCCGCGCCCTCGCCCTGGAGCTGGCACGGTGGGAGCTCGGGCGCTGGAAGCCACCGATCGAGGCGATCGTCGCGCTCTGCGAGTCGCCGCACGCCGACGTGCGCGGGTTCCTGGCGAAGGCGCTGCTGGCGGGGGAGGAGAAGGAGCACGCCCGCTACCGCGTCGACCCGAAGAGCCTGACGGCCGACGCGGTCTACCGCTTCTGCGAGTCGCTCGACGGCTCGACGCGGGCGCTCGGGATGAAGCTCATCGCCCGCAATCCGGGCCTTGCGGTGCCGGAGGAGCTGTTCCGGCTCGCCGAGAGCCCGGACCGGCAGGTGCGCGCCTTCGTGGTCCGGACGATCTGGTCGGTGTACCGCGCGCGCGGTGTGACGATGCACTGGAAGCCGGCGCCGCCGCCTGCGGCGACGGTGGGGAAGAAGCCGGATGCGAAGGCCGGCGAGGAGGCGAAGGCGAAGCCGGGAGGGCCGCCGCCGAGGCCCGAGAAGCGGCCGGCGAGCGACGAGGCGCTGCGCGACTTCCTCCGCCGCGGGCTCTTCGCCGTCCCGCCGGGCCGGCTCCCGAAGGGCTCCGCGGCGCCGCAGGAGACCGCGCACGCCGACGCGACACAGCCCGCCGCGAAGCCGGCGAAGGCCCGCCCGGTCCCCGCCCGCAAGGCCAAGCTGCTGCTCCTCGAGGCGCTGCGCGACCTCGCGGTCGAGGACGCCGCCTTCGCGGCGGTGGTCGCGCCGCTCCTGCGTGAGTTCATGGCCTCGCGCGGCCCGAGCGAGCGCGCCGCATGCCTCGTCGCGCTGACGCGCATCCGCGCGGCTCACCCCGGGTTGAAGGAGGCCGCGTGAGCGAGCAATCCCCAAGCACCGACAAGTTCGCTCCCTTCCGCGGCGCGCTCCGCGCTGCCGTTGGCGCGGGCGAGGTCCTCTGGTTCGTCACCGTGCACCCGGAGGGGCTGCCCACCGCGCTCTACCGGCTCGACGTCGACAAGGCAGAGCTGGAACCGCACGCGCTGCCGGGGGGTGCGACCGCGGTCGTCGCGGACGACGCGTCCGTCTACGTCGCGGGCACGGACGGCTTCGTGCACAAGGCCGCCATCAAGACGGGCAAGCTCGCGGCCCTCGGGCCCAAGCTCGCGCCGGCGCCCACCGCGCTCGCGCTCCTCGACGGCGGGCGGCTCGCCGTCGTGGCGGGCAGCGAGGTGGTGATCGTCGACCGCAAGACGGGCGCGGCGCGGCAGCGCTTCCCGCTCCCGGACGAGGGGACGGCGATCGCCTCCGATGCTTCGGGCAAGTGGCTCGTCGCCGGCACGGCGCGCGGCGTGGTCGCCGTCTTCGAGGCCGAGGACAGGAGCGACATTCACGCCGGCGATGCGAGGAAGCTTCACGAAGGCGCGGTGTCCGCGCTCGCGTTCGATCCGGACGAGCTGCGCGTCTACTCGTCGGGCTCGGACAACAAGCTCCTGCTCACGCACGTGCGCGGGGCGCTGGAGCCGGAGGACCGAACCGGCGGCGGGGGGCACGAGGGGCTGCCCACCGCGATCGTGATCGGGGCAGAGGACAAGCTCTACACGGCCGCGCGCGACGGGACAATCAAGACGTGGACGCGAGGGCCGCAGAAGCGGCGGCCCGCGACGCAGAAGGACGGCGTCGTGGCCGCGGCCGGCCTCGCGCGCGTGGAGCACAAGGGGCGCCCGCACCTCGCGCTGCTCGGCGACGACGCGACCCTCCGCCTGTTCGCGCTGGACGTCGGGGGCAAGGTCGGCGACCGCGTGCTCACCTTCCACGACGCGTACGCCCAGGCGGAGAACGAGCTGCGTCAGAGCGAGCCCGCGCGGCGCCAGAAGGCGCTCGAGGCGCTCGCCGGCTACGACGACGCCCGCGCCATCGCAATCCTCGCCGCGCAGGCCGCCGCCGATGCCGGATCACACCCTCAAGGTCCAGGCGGCGACCCTCCTCGGCAGCACGAAGAACGCGCGCGCTCGAAAGCCGCTGGAGGACCTGCTCGGCGCCCCCGAGGAGCAGGTGCGCCTGGCCGCGCTCGCCGGCCTGCGCGCGCTGGAGGGCGAGGCGTCGCTCCGCCCGCTGGAGCTGGCGCTCGGCAAGCGGAAGCGGGACCTCGGGACGGCGGCGGTCGGGGCGCTGGCGGCGCTCGCCGAGCAGGACGAGCAGGCCATGGCGCGGATCGTGGGCGCGCTCGACGACGAGCCCGTCGAGGTGCGCGCCGCGGCGGTGGCCGCGCTGGAGGCGATCTGTCGATCGGCGGGCCGGCAAGAAGGCGCCCAGCGTCGACGCGGGCCTCGCCGCGCTCCGATCCCGGCGGGCCGACGTCCGGCGCCTCGCCCTCGTGCGCTTCTTCCAGCGCAAGCTCCTCGGCGAGCCGGAGACGCAGGCCGCGCTCCGCCGCCACGAGGGCGACGCCGACGCCGACGTCCGCCGCGCCGCGTTCCTGGTCTCGGTGATGACCCGCCCCGCGCTCGCCGAGGCGCTCCGCGCGCGCGATCGCGACCTGCACCGGCAGCTCTGGGAGCTGGAGACCTTCGGGCAGAAGCAGGCGGGGGAAGCGGAGCCGCCGAAGGCGAAGAAGGGCAAGGCCGAGATCTCCGACGCCGACCTGCGGCCGCTCTTCGAGGCGATGGCGAGCCGCCAGCTCGACACCTGCCTGCTCGGCGCGCGCGCGCTCGCGTCGCTCCAGGACGAGCGGGCGTTCGGCACGCTGCTCCAGCTCACGAACGAGAAGGCGCCGGCGGCGCGGGTCGAGGCGTGCAAGGCGCTCGCCGACCTCGCCGATCCGCGCGCCGCGCAGCGGCTCCGGCAGATGCTCCGCGACGGCGCGGGCGAGGTGCGCGACGCGGCGTTCACCGCGCTCTCGCGGCTGGAGGAGAAGGCGCCGCTCCGCGCGGCGGAGGCAGGCCTGCTCGCGGCGGCCGACGACGTGCGCGCGCGCGGGCTCGGGCTCCTGGTCCGGCACCTCAAGAAAGAGCCGAAGGATACGGCCGCGGTCGGCCTGCTGGAGCGGGCGCTCAACGACGGCGCGGCCTCGGTGCGGAGCGAGGCGTTCAAGGCGGCGCTTTCGCTGGAGATCGGCGGGGCACGGGGCCGCGCCGCTGCGCTTCGCGAAGAGGAGCATCCACGCCGACGTGCGGCGCGAGGTGCTCGGCGAGGTGATGGGGCGGATCCAGGAGAGCTGGGCCCCGGCGCTGCTCCACGAGATCTTCGCGGACCCGGACGCGGGCGTGCGCGGGGAGGCGTTCGACTTTGCCGACCGGCGCGGCAAGGGCAAGGCGATCGAGCCGCTCGCCGCGGCGATCGAGGGCCCGCACGCGGATCTCAAGCTCAAGGCCATCGCGGCGCTCGGCAAGAAGCGCTTCCCCGGCGTCCGGGAGCTGCTCGCCAGGGCGCTCGGCGACGAGGACGAGAAGGTCCGCGTCGCGGCGGTGTCGGCGATGTTCGTCGACGAGGTGGAGGCGGCGATGGAGAGCGCGCACCCGGACGTGCGGGTCCGCGCCGCCGCCGCGCGCGCCGCGCTCGGGGACGCACGGGCGCTCGCGCCGCTGCTCGCGCAGGTGACCGAGAAGGAGCCCACGGACGCGACGGCGCGTGCGGCGTGGGTCGACCGCGTGGCGCGGGCGCTCGCGGGGCTCGGCGATCTCGGGGCGGGGAGCGGGGAGGTGCTCGCGGCGGTGGCGGCGCTCGTGAGGCACGATCAGAAGGCGGTCCGCGACGCGGCGGCGCGCGCGCTCGGCTGGGTGACGCGGCCGGGCGGGGACGTGTCCGCGCTCGTGGCGGCGCTCGCGAAGCCCGACAAGGACGTGAAGCTGGAGGCGGCGATCGGGCTCGCGTTCGTGGGCGACCCGGCGGGGCTCCCGGTGCTGAAGGGGCTGGTGGCGGGCGACGCGGCGGCGGCGCTCCGCGGCGTGGCGGCGGCGGTGGCGCTCGGCAGGCCGGCCGACGACCTGCTCGCGGCCTTCCTGGATCACGGGGACGAGCGCGTGCGCGGGCGCGCGCTGCTCCTGATGATGTTGGTCGAGTCCAGCGCCGGCGAGGAGGGCCCGACGCGCAGCCTCGCGGCGCTGGCGTCCGCGCACCCGCGGGTCCGCCTCGCGGCGGCGCGCGCGCTGGAGGCGTTCTCGGATGCCGAGCGGTTCCGGGCGTTCGTCGTGGAGCTTACGAACGACCGCGGCGAGGACAAGGCGGCGTGGGCCGTCCCCGCCGCGACGGTGCGCGCGCTGGCAGAGGTCTCGGCCTGGGGCGACCCACAGCTCCGCGCGCGGGCGGTGCGCCTGCTGGAGTCGCTCGACGAGGAGAAGCAGGACCGCTTCGACCGCGAGTGGGGGACCTTCGATAAGCGCTTTGCCAAGGACGTCGCGAAGCTCGTCGCCGCGGGCGAGAAGCGCCGATCGCAGGGGGCCGACGCGGCGCAGCTCGGCCAGGTGGTCCTCGGCGCGTACGCGGGCCTGTCGCGGATGGCGGGTGCGGCGCTGGAGATGCGCGTGCGGCAGACGGCGATCGCGCGGCTCGACCGCGCTCGCGCGGGAGGGCGAGGGCGCCCGGGCGACGGTGCTGCCCACGCTCTTCCTCGCGCTCGGCGACGGGGCCCAGCCGGTCCGCAAGCTGGCTTTCGACAGCCTCGCGGCGCTCGGCGTGGGCGCGGCCGAGCTGGGGGCCGAGGCGATCGCCGTCGGGCAGCGCGACGTGGGCGCCCTCGGGCTCGCGCTCCTCGCGGGGGACACGGGGGACGAGAAGGCCAAGCGCAGGGTGCTGGAGCAGGTCCTGCTCGACAACACCGACGGGCTCGAGGAGGAGGCGGGCAAGCTGCTCGCCGACGTGGTGGGCTTGGAGGCGGTCCACGGGGCGGCGCTCGGGGCGCGCTCGCCGGCGGCGCGGGACCGGGCGGTGGCCGGGCTCGCGCAGCTCTACGAGGCGAGCGAGGGGGCGAAGAAGGCGCTCCGCGGAGGCGCTCGCCTCGCGGTACCGGGCGGTGCGCGAGCGGGCCGCCCTCGAGCTGGCGGGCAAGAAGGACGGCGCCGCGTTCGACGCGCTCGTGGCGATGCTCCGCGCGACCGAGACCGGCGCGCAGAAGCAGGCCATCGACGCCCTGGTCCGGCTCGGCGACGCACGCGCCCCTGCCGCGCTCCTCGATCGGATCGACGACGACCCTGCCGGCGACGCGCAGGTCGATGCGATCTTCCAGGCCGTGGGCACGTTCCGTTCTCCGGCGTCGGCCGACCGGCTCCTCGCCCACCTCGCCGACAAGAAGCGCCGCAAGGCCGCGCTCGCCGCGCTCGTGGTCGTGAGCGGGGCCGATCAGTGGATCGCCGACGCCGACGACGCGCGTCCCGGCGTGGTGGACAAGTCCGCGCACCTGCGGCACGACGACGTGCTCGCGAGGCTCGCAGACGCCCTCTACCGCCTGGGCGAGCTCGATCCGCTCGCCAAGCTCCTGCCGCAGATCCGCTGGGCGAAGAGCGCGGCGATGGACGCGGTGCTCGCGTCGCTGTGCGCCGCGTCGAAGGACGACCTCCGCAACGTCGCCGTCGAGGCCGTCGGCTTCCGCCTGCAGAAGCGCGGCGGGCCCGACGCGCCGCTCGTCGCCGCACTCGGGCACCGCGATCCCATCACCCAGTTCGCCGCGGCCGAGGCGCTCGCGCTCGCCGGCCGCGCCGATGGCATCCGCGTCCTGCTCACGGCGATCGACCTCGTGCCCGAGCTCGACCAGCGCCGCCGCGCCGTGCGCGCGCTCGGCCGGCTCGGCGACGCGCGCGCCCTCGACGTGCTCCTCAAGCTGGTGAACGAGGACGGGCACGCGCTAGAGGAGGAGGCTACCGAGGCCATCGGCAGCCTGAAGGCGACGCCCAAGGGCAAGCAGGTGGAGGAGCTGCTCCTGCGGCTCGCGAAGGGCTCGGGCGGCGTGGCGCTGTCCGCGCTCGCGGGGCTGCGCTGGCTCGACACGCGCGAGGGCTGGGCGCTCGTCCGCGGGCGGGTGAAGGACGAGAACGCCGCCGTGCGCGGGCAAGGCGCTGGAGCTGCTGGCGTTCGACGCGGACCCGGCGAGCCGCGCGGCGATCGTGGAGCGAATCGAGAACGAGACGACGTGGCAGGTCGCCAGCAAGGCGGCGGAGGCGCTCCGTCGCTGGGAGCCGGACGGCTCGCTGGAGCCCGACTACGTGCTGCTCGGCGCGATGCTCGCCAACCTGGGCGGCGCCGAGGTGCTGGAGCGGATCCGCGAGCGCGGCGACCCGGCGCGCATCCTCGCGCGGCTGCCGGCCATCCAGCAGGCGGGGTTCTACCTCGGGCCGCTCGTCGCCGCCCTGCTCGCGCGCGATCCGCTCCCCGTCGACGCGGCCGCCGCGAGCCTCGACAGCCCGCACGAGCGCGTGGTCGCCGTCGCCGCGCAGATCCTCGCGCGCGCCGGCAAGGCCGCCGCGAAGGCGCACGGCAAGGCGGTGGCGGCGGCGCTGCGCAAGGCGGCGGAGGCCTGGCAGAAGGCGCGGGCCGAGGTGCGCGAGGGGCGGCGCGACGGAGAGCGCGTTCGCGCTGGAGACGGAGCGGTATTGCCGGTCGATCGAGGCCGCGGGCAAGCTCGAGGTGGGGGCGGAGGAGGTGGTCGCCGCCGCCGCGATGGCGGGGGACGACATCGCCCATCCTGGAGGGCGCCCGGGAGCGCCCTCCGACGCGCGGCGCCGGCTGCGGCTGGAGGCCCTGAGCGCGCTCGCGGGCGGCTTCGCGGGCAAGGCGGGGCTCGACGCGCTCGCCGCCGCCGTCGTCGCCGCGGGTCAGGATGCGCGGGCGCGGGCGCTCGCGGCGTCGGCGCTCCGGGCGCTCTCGCCCGAGCGCGCGGCGGCGCTCTGCGAGGCGGTGGTCGACGACCGGAGCACGCTCGATCGCCTGCTGCGAGGCGACGACAGGAAGGCAACGGCAGCACTGCAGGCCGCGGCGAGCAAGGTGCACGTGCAGGGCGTCACGCTCCCCCACCTCGTGGCGGCGGGGACGTCGCCGGGCTCGCGGCGTTGCTCGCGGACCGGAAGCTCTCGGAGGCGGCGCGCCTCGGCGCGGCGGAGGCGCTCGGGCGCATCGGCACGGGGCCGGCGATCGAGGCGCTGCGGAAGACGGCAGAGTCCTCGGACGAGGACGAGGAGCTGCGCAAGGCGGCGTACCGCGCGATCCGGCGCGGGCGCCGGTACGAGAAGAAGCGGGCGGAGGTGCGTTCATGAGCGGCGAGGAACCGCAGGCGCTCGAAGGTGGCGAGGCCGCCGAGCCCGTCGAGGTGAAGCGCAGCAGCGTCGCGTTCGGCTACGCGGGCGCGAGCCAGGTCGTGACGGAGGGGGGCGGCGCCACGCTCGCGCTGTTCGGCAACGTGCACCGGGCCGAGGTCAGGGGCGGGGGGAAGGTGGACCATCCGCTCCTCTTCCGCGAGGCGCTGAGCGCGCTCCACGCCGTGGTGAAGAGCGACTTCCGCTACGTCCCGAAGGACAAGACCGCGTACCTCGCCTACCGCCGCATGAAGGCGCAGACGGCGAGCCTGAACCTCTGGGAGGCGCAGCGCGCCTACGTCGACTGGCTCGCCCGCAACGATCCGCTCGCCTTCATGGTGCTCGACCCCATCGTCTCCGTGCACCCGGACGAGCTGTTCTTCGAGGTCTTCAGCAAGGACGAGGGGTCGTACGCCAAGCTCGGCCTCGGCTGGCCCATGCTCGGCGGCGCCTCGAAGGAGCGCGTGCACGGCACCACCAACATCGACTTCAGCGACGCGCTCTTCGACGGCATCCAGCGGATGCGCAGCTACCGCGAGACGCGCCTCGCGGTGGGCAAGCGAGGCGGTGACGCTCGGCACGGCGGGCGCGCCGGAGGTGCTGGAGAAGAAGGTCACGGTCCCCGACGCGTGGCTCCGCGGCTTCCTCCAGGTCCAGTCGGCCGGCACCCTCCCGCGCACCGTCGCGCGCATCGCGCCCGTCGACCTGTACAACGTCCTCCGCCACCTCCGCCTCCACGGGGATCCGAGGAAGGGTGGCCGCGGTATGCGCATCGAGCTGGTCCCCGGCGCAGCCCCCACGCATCGTGCTGGAGCCCTGGGAGACGGTGATCGAGACGACGGCCGGGCCCTACTCGGGGCGCGTCCCGCAGGTCGTTCGCATCTGGGGCCGCCGCCGGCTGATGCTCCTCTCGCGCCTGCTCCCCTTCGTCGAGAGCATCGACGTCCACCTGCTCGGCACCGGCCTCCCCAGCTTCTGGGTACTCCACCTCGGCCGCCACGGCGCCTCCGGCACGGCGTCTTCCCCGGAGGCGACGTTCACCCTCGCCCTCAGCGGCTTCACCTCCTCGAACTGGGCCCAGGCCGTGAGCTTCGACCTGCTCCTCCCGCGCCGGGCCTCGGACGACACGACGCTGGACAAGGTGCAAAAGCACCTCGCGAAGGCGTGGGTCGCGTCCGCGAAGGAGATCGCCGCCGCGGTGGGCGTGCCTCCCGCGCAGGTGCTGGAGGCCCTCCAGGTCGGCTGCCAGCGCGGCATGTTCATGTTCGACGTCGCGCGCGATGCGTACCGCTACCGCCCGCTGACCGGCGAGGCGCTCGACCCGGCGCGCTTCGAGTTCCGGAACGACCGCGAGCGCCGCGCCCACGACCTGTGCGCCGAGAAGGGCGCGGTGAAGATCGTGACCGAGAACCGCATCCACGGCGAGGGGCTGGAGCTCGTCGGCAAGGTCGCGGTCGCCGCCGACAAGCGCGAGTACCGGCCGGCGTTGCTCGTCGACGACGACGGGCGCGTGAAGAAGGCGGAGTGCACCTGCGCCTTCTTCCGCAAGCACCAGCTCAAGGAGGGGCCCTGCGAGCACCTCGTCGCGCTCCGCCTCGCGGAGGCGCGCGAGGAGCAGCGGCGGCGGGCGCAGCGCTCGGCGGAGCGCGGCAGCGTGCTGCTGGAGACGCGCACGTACGCGCGCCGGCACGCGAAGGGGGAGGACGTGTACCAGGTGGCGCTCGACCGGCGGCGGGTGAAGATCCGATGGGGCCTGCGCGGTGAGGCGCCGCGGGTGATGAGCTTGAGCTTCAACTCGGTCGAGGACGCACAGGCGGCGTACTTCGCCCGGGTGGACGACCTGGAGAGGCGCGGCTTCCTCGACGCGACCGCGAGCTGACGACCGATGACCACGCGAACCGACTACCAGCGCCTCTTCGACCTCTGGCGCGCCATCGGGCAGGCCGGGGGCGTCAACGGCTACGTCCAGGCGCAGCTCCGCGAGCGCGGCTTCGTCCTCGAGCGGAAGAAGACCGAAGAGATGAGCAAGGCGGAGCTCTCCGCCTACAAGAAGAGCCTCAAGGAGGAGGCCGCCGAGCGCCGGAGGCTCAAGAAGGACGCGTGGCAGGCGTACCGCGCGACGCACGTCGTCCACCTGGGCGAGGGCGTGTTCTGGAACGACGAGAGCGACCTCGACCGCTGGGACCAGCCGAACGCGGAGGAGCGCGCCGCCGAGAACGAGCTGCCCGCCATCGACAGCCCGCAGAAGCTCGCCGAGGCGATGGGCCTGACCTTGCCCGAGCTGCGCTGGCTCGCCTTCCACCGCGAGGCGGCGACGAAGATCCACTACCGCCGCTTCACCATCCCCAAGCGCGACGGCAGCCCCCGCGCCATCTGGGCGCCCATGCCCAAGCTCAAGGCCGCGCAGCGCTGGATCCTCCGCAACGTCGTCGAGCGCCTCCCCGTCCACGGCGCGACCCACGGCTTCCTCGCGGGCCGATCGATCGCGACCAACGCGGCCGCGCACACGGGCGCGAAGGTGGTGCTCAAGGTCGATCTCAAGGACTTCTTCCCCACGGTCACCTTCCGCCGCGCCCGCGGCATCTTCCGCCGCGCCGGCTACCGCGAGCAGGTCGCCACGCTCCTCGCGCTCCTCTGCACGGAGGCCCCGCGCGAGATCGTGGAGCACGAGGGCAAGACCTACTTCGTCGCGCTCGGCCCGCGCTGCCTCCCGCAGGGCGCCCCGACGAGCCCCGGCCTCACCAACACCCTCTGCCTCCGCCTCGACCGACGCCTGACCGGGCTCGCGAAGCGGCTCGGCTGGCGCTACACCCGCTACGCCGACGACCTGACCTTCAGCCTGCCGGAGGCGCACGAGGGCAAGCCGCGCCTCGGCGCGCTGCTCGGATCCATCGGGCGCATCGCGGTGGACGAGGGCTTCCGCGTCCACCCCGACAAGACGCACGTGGGGCGGAGCGGCGGGCGGCAGAAGGTGACGGGGCTCGTCGTGAACGGCGCCGGCGCGCCGCGCGTGCCGAGGGCGCTCAAGCGGCAGATCCGCGCGGCGATCCACAACCTCTCGCACGGGAAGGGGCTGAAGGAGGGCGAGACGCCGGCGCGCCTCGCGGGGTACGCGGCGTACGTGTACATGACCGACCCGAAGCTGGGGAAGAAGCTCCTGGAGCAGCTCGAGGCGATCGAGGGGATGGGGGAGGGGCCCAAGCCCCCGCTGCGGACGCCGGCGGGGTCCTGACTGGGACGATTTGGTGTCGGGGGAGCGGTCGGGTGCTCCTCCGAGGTGACGTGCGATGCGCGGGAACCGCCGGGGCGACGGGTACGACGGTCGTACCGGCCGGGGGAACCGCCGGGGCGACGGGTACGACGGTCGTACCGGCCGGGGGAACCGCCGGGGCGACGGGTACGACGGTCGTACCGGCCGGGGGAACCGCCGGGGCGACGGGTACGACGGTCGTACCGGCGGGGGAACCGCCGGGGCGACGGGTACGACGGTCGTACCAGCGGGGGAACCGCCGGGACGACGGGTACGACGGTCGTACCAGCGGGGGAACCGCCGGGGCGTCGGGTACGATGGTCGTACCGGCGGGGGAACCGTCGGGGCGTCGGGTACGACGGTCGTACCGTCGGGGAACCCGCCGGGGCGATGGGTACGACGGTCGTACCGGCGGGGGAACCGTCGGGGCGACGGGTACGACGGTTGTACCGGCGGGGGAACCGTCGGGGCGACGGGTACGACGGTTGTACCGGCGGGGGAACCGTCGGGGCGACGGGTACGACGGTTGTACCGGCGGGGGAAACCGCCGGGGCGTCGGGTACGACGGCCGGGGCGATGGGTACGAGGGTCGTACCGGCGGGGAAACCGCCGGGGCGACGGGTACGGGGCTTGTACCGGCGGGGGAGAGGGCGGTCGGGTGCTCTCCCGAGAAGAGCGAGCAGGGTCAGATGCGGAGGACGAGCACGTCGCGGCCCGCGGGGGTGGTGGCGTGCTCGAGCTGGGGCTCGATCTCGGTGGGGGAGAGGGCGTCGAAGAGGACCAAGGCGCCGTGGGCGGCATGCGAGGCGGTGGCGTACTGGTCTAGCAAGGCGAGTCCGTTGCTGACCGCGTCTTCATTGAGGCCCATGACGACAAGCCCGTGAAGCTCATCGGGTTCGTTAGCGGCACCGAAGAAGCTCATGCCCCAATCAGTAGCAGGGCGGGAGTACTTGGAAGGGCCCTCTAGGACACCCGACATTGCGCCATCGAATTCGATGAAGATAGTTCCTTTGTCCCGTGAACGAGCGAATCCGGGCAGAGTACGAACGCGCCACAGAATGCGACCTGCAGAAGAAAGCGCCCTGTGCATGAATTGCGGATCAGTTCGCGGGATGGTCCCCCGCATTTGTCTGTATTCGGCGAGTTGCGCCTCGACAAGCGCAAGGCCATATGCCTTCTCCTCGGAATCAGGTTTTGCCCAGAAACGTCCGTCGTCAGCACGGCTCTTTGCTGCCTTTGCCGTCCGCTTAACCAACTCCGCAAGCGGCTCCTCGGCCGCTACCCCGACTCCCAGTTCCTTTGCAAGCTTCCTCTGCTGTGCCGGCGAAGCTGTCCGAACCGCCTCCTCCGCCGCCCTCTCCAGCCGCCGGAGCACCGCCCCCTTCACTCGCCGCTTCTCCGGCACGGTGAACGTGTGGCAATACCCCTCCGCCTCGTCGTCCGGGAACACCTTCGTGTCCAGCACCCACCCGTCCGCCCCCGAAGCGTACGCATAGGGCCGGAGCCGCACCGTCCGCGCCTTCGCCCGGATCTCCCCGAGGAAGCACCCGTTCGGCCACTGGCTCCCCTGGTACGCCGCCGGCCCCGCCAGCTCCACGTACCCGCCCCGCTGCGTCGCGATGGCCCGCGTCTTGTCCTTGTGCGGACGGCGTCGCGGTCGTCGTGGCGACGCCGAGCTGCACGGCCAGGGCCGCGAGCTTCGGCGGGGGTGGAAGCTCGTAGCTCTGCGCCACCCAGGTGAAGAAGTCCGGCGACTCCCGGCGAATCGCCTTCTCTGTAGCGCTCGAGACGACGAGCACCAGCGGCCCGGCGAGCTGGCGGAGCAGCTCGCGCTCCGCGTTGTAGAGCCGCACCATCGCGTTCAGGCCGAGCGGCGTGGCAGGCGCGGCCCCGAGCACGTAGGCACCGGCGGGCCCGCGCTCCCGGGTCAGCTCGGCCCAGCGCCGCGGGCCGGCGTCGAGCAATTCCACGCCGAGGTCCACCACCGTGAGGGGTGTCGCCTGGATCAGCGCCGTCACGAGGCGGCGCGCCTCGTCGACGACCGCGTCGTGCTCCACGATGGCCAGGAGGAGGGTCGCCGATCCCTGCGCGAGCGAGAGGCGCGTGCGGAGATTGTCGAGCCACGCGGTCATTGCCGGGTGCGCCCCGGAGGCCTTGGCCTGCACGAGCAGCGCGGCGCTCGCCGCCACGTGCATCTCGACGGAGCCCAGATCCTGGACGGCCGTCTGCGCCTCGAGGTCGACGAAGGCGGCGATGCGCCCGTCCCGCCGCAGCTCGTGCCCGACGCTCTGGAGCAGCGTGGTCTTGCCACAGCCGGGCTGGCCGGCCACGAGGAGCTTGGCGTTGTCGTTGAGGTCGAGCGCCGCCTCGAGGTCCTTGCGGTACCCTTCGTGCGTCTCGGGCACGTAGGAAGAGCCCGGCCCGTCGCCCGCGTCCTGGTAGGGGCGGTAGATCGGGTCGAAGACCCGCGTGAGCTCGCGGAGCTTGGTCCTCGCGTCGGGCATGGCGCAGTGGGGGCGACGATACCCTCCGCCCATCGGTGCGGCAAGGAAGCCTCCCGGATCAGCACCGTGCGGCGCGGCGGCTCGTGTCGAAGGGGAACGGCGTGTCGTGACGCCGCGCTCCATTCGCCGGAAATCGGCCTGATCGCCGGGGCTCCTCGGGCACGTCGGATGCTTCGCCAGCGGGTGTCGACAGCGAGCCCCGCCTCCGCGCGCGTGCGCGAGGCGGTCGACCCGCTCCTCGGAAGGGCGACGGTGACCCGCCGCCCTGCGCACAACACAGGAGATGGTGTCATGAAGCACGTTCTCTCGACGCTGATCACGGGTATCAGCCCGATCGCCCTCGTCTTCGTGTGCGGGTGCAGCCACCACGGCCCCGCGCCCATGCTCGCGATGTACGAGCCCCCGCCTGTCGTGGTCCCGGCGCCGGCGCCCGTGGCCGCGGCGCCCGCAGGTGAGACCGTGGTCAAGGTCTCGCCCGACATCCTCCAGGCGTGCAACATCGACGACTCGAAGGTCGGCGAGGACCCGCACTTCGCCTTCGACTCGTCGACGCTCTCGCACGCGGACCAGCGCCTGTTGAAAGAGGTCGCGCGCTGCACGACCGACGGGCCGCTCGAGGGGCACCACCTGAAGCTCGTGGGCCGGGCCGACCCGCGCGGCACGGAGGCGTACAACATGGACCTCGGGGATCGCCGCGCGAGCAGCGTCGCGCGCTACCTCGAGCGGAACGGCCTGGCCCCGGACAGGATCAACGAGACCTCGCGCGGGGCGCTCGACGCCGCCGGCCACGACGAGCAGGGATGGAAGCAGGACCGGCGCGTGGACGTCGGCCTCGCGAGCTGACCGCCGCGGAAGGGCCGTCCGAGTCGGCCGGGGCAGGCCTCCGTCCGCCCGCGACTGCCCCACGCGCACACACTCGCTGCCCGGTACGCCCGATGCAGCCGTCTCTGCAACCTGCATGAAGACGCACTCGGTCGCCCTGGACGTGGCGCTCCGCGAGGAGCGCGAGCGCACGGCGTTCACGGTCGTGGCGGAGGAGGGGCGCGCCGCGGTGCCGGACGAGGCGCTGGTCGTGCCCGAGCGCACCTTCGCCCGGCTGCTCGGCGCCGCGCCCGGCAGCGGGGGCCCGCTCGAGCAGATGTTCGCGTGGGCGCGGCCCTTCGAAGGCGCGCGCGTGCTGGAGATATGTGCCTTCGACGGCGAGCACGGCGTCGTCCTCGCGCGCGGCGGGGCCATGGTCACCTCGGTGGACCTGTGCGCGCCGCTCGTCGAGGCCGCGCGCCGCAGGGCGCGCGTGAACGGCGTCGCGGATCGGATGCGCGCCGTCACGATGAGCGTCCACGAGATGGACTTCCCGGACGGGAGCTTCGACGTCGTGTTCGGCAAGGCGAGCCTTCACCACCTCGACCTCGATCGCGCGCGCGACGAGATCGCGCGCGTGCTCCGCCCCTCCGGGATCGGCGTCTTCGCCGAGCCCATCGCCTTCTCGCCCGCGCTCGCCGCCCTCCGCGCGCGCATCCCCGTGCCCGTGGATCGGGACTCGCCGGACGAGCGCCCCCTCGACGCCGCCGACCTCGCGCGCTTCGCGTCCGCCTTCGCCTCTGAGGAGCGCGCGTACTACCGCCTCTTCGGCCGCCTCGCGCGCGTCGCCCCCTCCGTCGAGCCCGCCCTCGAGCGGGCCGACCGCTTCCTGCTGGGCCGCCTCCCGGCGCTCCACCGCTACGCGGGCGTCTGCGTGATCCGCGTCCGCAAGGCCGAGGCGCCTCGATGACGCCGCTCGGGGCTGCGCGCACGGCGGCCCTCGCGGCGATCGTCGCCGCGGCGACGCCGGGGTGTAGCTGCGCGAAGCGCGGCCCCCAGCCCCCGAGCTCGCCTCTCCCGCAGGCGGTGGCGGGGAGGCTCGTCTCCAGGCGCCGATCGACGCGGACGCGAGCCCGAAGGAGCCGTTCGACGCCGGCGCTCCCGACGACGATGACGCGCGCCAGGCCTCCGCGCCCGTGCTCGGCGTGACGTACCACGTCGGGCCGGGCAGGAAGCTCGCGCACCTGCGCGACGTCGCGCCGCTCCTCCGGCCGGGCGACCTCGTGCTCGTCGACGGCGACGCGACCTACGCGGAGGACGTCCGCTTCACGGAGCCGGGGGAGGCAGGCAAGAGGATCACGATCCGCGGCGTGCGCGTGAACGGGCGGCGGCCGGTCATCCGGGGCACGGTCAGCGCGGTGGAGCTCGCGGGCGACCACTACGTGATGGAGGGCTTCGAGATCACGGGAGGGTCCTCCCGCTGCGTCTTCCACCACGCCGACGACATCACGATCCGCGACACTGCCGTCCACGGCTGCCCGGCGCACGGCATCCTCGGCGCGGACGACGACTCCGGATCGCTCACGCTCGCGTACGTCGAGGTCTACGACGCGGGCTCGGGCGAGATGAAGCACCCGGTCTACATCGCGACCGACCCGCACGCCCACCCGGGCGCCGTCTTCCGCATGGTCCACTCGTACGTACACGACGGGCACGGCGGCAACGCGGTGAAGTCGCGCGCGGAGCGGAACGAGATCTATTACAACTGGATCGAGGGGGCGACGTACGACGAGATCGGCCTCTACGGGCCGGAAGACTCGGACGCTTCCAACGTGCGGGCCGACTCGGACGTGGTCGGCAACGTGATCCGCACGACGAGCCCCGGCTGGTACGTCGCGCGCCTCGGGGGCGACGGCTCGGGGCAGTCGTGGGGACGGTACCGCTTCGTGAACAACACCGTCCTGCTCGCGCCCGGGTCGAGGGGCGTCTTCCGCATCACGTTCGGGATCGACAGCCTGGAGCTCTACAACAACGTCTTCCACCGCGTCGGCGGCGGCGGGCTCCTGCTAGTGAAGGACGACGGGACCTGGCGGAGCGGGCGGACGATCATCGCGGGGAGCAACAACGTCGTCCCGCCGGGCTCGAAGCTGGCGTGCGCGATGCCGGGCACCCTCGTGGACGCCGACCCGGGGTTCGTCGACCTCGCCGACAACGACGTGCACCTCCGCGCCGGCAGCGCGCTCGTCCGCGCCGGCTGCCCCGACCCGAAGAGCCCGCCGGGCCACCCGTTCCCGTTCCCGCTGCTCGCGCCCCGGTACCTTCCGCCGCTGCGCAGGGTCGAGGCACCCGGGACTGCCAGGGTGCGGAGCGTCACGGGCAACATCGCCATTGGCGCGTTCGACGGGTGATCCCGGGGCGCCCCATGGGATGCCAGCGGACCCGGTGCAGCGGGTGGAACCCCGGGCTGACGCCCGGGGTTCCAGCGCGGATGCCCATGAGCGCCTACGCCCCCGCGGGGGCGGGGTGCTCCTGCCACCGGGCCGCCCAGCGGCAGAGCGCGCGGTTCTCGAGCAGGACTCGGCGCAGCGCCGCCTGCTCGGAGCCCCCGGGCTCGAAGCCGGCGAGTGCGACGAGGAAGCCCTGGACGCTCGGGTCCTCCTCGCGCTCGATCCAGTCCCAGGCGTCCTCCGTCAACGTCGGGCCACCCCGGGCGAGCGCGCTCGCGACCGGGGCCACCCTTCGGTTCGATACGCCGATCGTCGAGATGCGGCGCGCGTCGCCCGCGGAGGCGGGGCCGCCCTGCTCCTCGGCGTGGCGCCGCGCGGCGAGCGCGAGCGCGAGGATGCGGTCGCGCTGGTCGGCGTCGAGCTCGCCCGGGGAGGTCAGGGTGGTGAGCGCGTCGATGGCCGGGACCTCGCCGGCGGGGGACGCTGGACACGACGCGGGCGGAATCGAGGGAGGGAAGCGCATCGAGTCGGCGCCCTCCTGTCCCTGGCGGGCGGCGCGGCCGAAGAGCGTGGCGAGCGCCGCATCGCGGCTCGCCGGCTCCGCGAGGTAGAGCAAGCTGACCGCCCGGAAGAGCCCCTTGCCCGCGAAGCGGGAGCCCAGCCGCTCGGCCAGCCGCCATGCGTCCACGCGCACCGGCAGCGCGACGGGCGCCCCGAGCACCCCGCTCGCCCAGCGCCGCGCGACCTCGGTCTTCTCGCGATCGAAGCACCCGGACACCAGCGCGTTGCCGGGGAAGCGCGACTCCACCACCATCGCGGCCGCGAGGAGCGCAATCTGGCACGACGGGCTCTGTTCGCCTTCACCGAAGACCCGCACCAGGGGGCTATGCTCCGCAGGTAGCACGCTCGGAGGGGTGCCAGGGCTCGACGAGGGCGGCTCTTGCTCTACCGGCCGGGCCGGGGGGTATGGGGGGTCTCCCCCCATCGTAACCGCCGGCGTGGCAGGCGCAGACGCCTGGGACACTGCGAGCACGAGGACGTCATCGGCGGGCGCGAGCGAGACCGCCCCCGTCGGCGCGTAGCGGCGCAGATCCCGGTACATCCGCTGCCGCTCCCCGGTGCCGAGCGAGGCCCGGTCGCCGACCACGCACCAGCGCCGCTCCGCCGGGTCCTGCGCCCCCTGCTCGACGGCGCGCGTGAAGACGGGCACGCGGACGCCTGCGACGAAGCGGAACCCGTAGCCCAGGAGCCGCGCGGGGTGCGCCGCGAGGAGCCGGGCGGTCGCGTCGAAGGCTTCGGTCCACGCGATGGGATCGATGCGCTGCGGGACGATGTCCAGGATGACGTGAACGCCCATGTCCCCCCCCGGGATGTTTGAACTCCAATCAGTGGGGTATACGGGAGACCGAATCGTTGACAAGCGAGAACATGCAAGGGGCTGAACGAACGGTGCTGCGCGCCCGTCGCTGACGCGTGCCTACGTTCGGGGCGCGATCCGCGCCGTCAGTGCGACGGAGACGGAAGCTCTGCGCGAGAATCGGCGATGCGGGCCCGCACCTCGTCGAGGAAGGACGTGAGGCCGCTGCTGGCGCCACGCGCGCGGAGCCGCGCGAGCAGAACGTCGGTCCAGCAGCGGGGCTCTGCCAACCGGGTGCACCGCGAAGGGGGGCCTGCACGCCGACGCGCGCCTCCCGCACGCCGACGCGCGCCTCCCGCACGCGGAGATGCGCTCCCGCATTGCGGAGACGCGCTCCCGCAGAGCGGAGGCCCGGTTCCGCGTGCAGGAGGCGCGGGCGCGCGCGCCGCGTCACACCCGTGCGACGTCCGAGGCTTCGACCGCGGCGGGGGGCGGGGGGAGCGGCGCTTCGTCGGAGGAGGGGGCGTCTTCTTCCTCGCGGAGGCGCGGCGGGGTGAACTTCTCGGGGCAGCGGGCCTGCACGTCGCGGTAGAAGGCGCGCACGATGTCCATGTCCGCCTTCAGGTTCCCGCTCGGCATGAAGCACGGGCCGAACCCGCCGCGGAGCCGCCCGTAGTCGAGGTACGAGAGGCAGATGGGCACGTTGGCCTCACGGGCGATGTGGTAGAAGCCGGACTTCCAGAAGCTCGCCGAGCGCGCGCTTGCCCTCCGGCGCGATGCTGAGCACGAGCTCCGGCGCCTGGGTGAGCTCGCGGGCGAGCATGGTCACCTGCCCCTGCGGCGTCGACCGCTTGACGGGCACGGCGCCGACCGACCGCAGGAACCAGCCGACCGGCCCGCTTCCGAGGTCGCTCTTCACGACCCAGCTCAGCCGCAGGTCCCACCACCAGGCGAAGGCGAGCATCCAGAAGCCGTCCCAAATCCACGTGTGCGGCGCGGCCACGACCACCATCTTCGGCACCGCGGGCGGGTCGCTCTCCGGGGTCCAGCCGCCCAGCCGCAGCACGAGACCCGCGAAGTGGTGCTTGAGCCCGGAGCGCGGCGCGACGCGTCGTCGCACGTCGAGGGTCATGGTGCGCGCATCCTGGGTCGAACCTTATCCGCCGCCCCGGAGCCCGCTCCGTCACAGGTCGGTCACAACACGGAGAAGCCGCCCCACGACCAGGTGCGTGGCGTGTGCACGACCACAATCTTCGGCGCGGTGCGTCGTCGCACGTCGAGGGCGTGCCCGTTCGCGCTCGCGTGTTCGTGCGCGTTCCTCGTGCTCGGATCGCGCACGCCCTACGCCCCCCCGGCCGCCTTCTCGATCTCCCCAGGATCTTCTCCACCTTCCCCTCCACCACCTCCTTGTCCGCCTGGTGCTTGAGCAGCACCCCCAGCGTCGACCGCACCAGCTCCTTGTCGAGCTTGGCCCCGCCGAGGAGCAGGACGCCGCGTGCCCAGTCGATGGTCTCGCTGATGGCCGGGGCCTTGCGCAGGTCGAGGGAGCGGAGGGCGTCGACGAAGGCGACCATCCGGGCGGCGAGGGTGTCCTCGATGCCGGGGACGGCGAGCTTCAGGATGGCGATCTCGCGCGAGGGGGGAGGGTAGTCGAGGAAGGCGTGGAGGCAGCGGCGGCGGAGGGCCTCCGTCATCTCGCGCGTGCCGTTGGTGGTGAGGAGGCACAGCGGCGGGTCTGTCGGGGTCGGCGCGGATGGTGCCGATCTCGGGGATGGTGACCTGGAGCTCGCTGAGGATTTCCAGCAGGAAGGCCTCGAACTCGGGGTCGGCGCGGTCGACCTCGTCGATGAGCAGGACGACGGGCACGGGGCTCCGGAGCGCGGCCAGCAGGGGCCGGGCGAGGAGGAAGTGCTCGTTGAAGAACGAGGCCTCGCTGCGCGCGACCCGATCCGCCGCCTCGGCGAGCGACGCCGCCCCGCCGATCTCCCGCGCCACCGCGTCGCGCAGGAGCTGCGTGTAGAGCATCTGCTTGGCGTAGTCCCACTCGTAGAGCGCCTTCGCCTCGTCGAGCCCCTCGTAGCACTGGAGCCGGAGCAGCGGCCGCCCCAGCCCCTCGGCCAGCGCCCGGGCGAGGTCGGTCTTGCCCACCCCGGCCGGCCCCTCGCAGAGGAGCGGCCGCTGCATCCGGAGGGCGAGCCAAGCGGCGAGCGCCGTCTCCGGGTCCACGAGGTAGCGGGCGCGGGCGAGGAGGGCTTCCAGGTCGCGGGGCGAGGCCGGGGGAGCCGACGGGGGGAGGGGAGGGGTGGCACCGAACACGGCGGCACGTTACCCCGCGCCCATCGGATCGGCTATAAGGTGGCCTGAATGGACGACGAGCGGCTGGAGCTCGTGCGCGTGGACGCGACGGGCACGGCGCACCCTGTAGGAAAGACGGCCAGCCAGCGCATGCGGGCGCGCCAGGGCGCATTCCGGCTGATGCCGGCGCCGCCCCACCTCATCGTGATGCGCTACGTCGGCGAGGACGGCCGGCGCGATCCGGAGGACGGCGCCGTCTTCCGCCTGGCGGGCGAGATCACGTCCCCCGGCGCCATCTGCGACATCGTGGCCCTGATCGGGCAGGCGGGGTGGAAGGGCGAGCTGGTGGTGCTCGACGGCACGAACACCCGCAGCATCTTCTTCGAGTCGAGCCAGGTGGTGGCGGCCAGCTCCACCGTCGAGTCCGAGCGGATGGGCGAGGTGCTCTACCGCTACGGGGCGCTCACCAAGGAGCAGGTCGCCGCGACCGCGAAGGCGATGACGGCCGACGTCCGCTTCGGCGAGTCGGCCGTGAAGCTGGGCTTCGTCACGCGCGAGCGGCTCTACCAGCTCATGGCCCAGCAGGCGGAGGAGATCGTCTACGCCGTGCTCCTCGTCGGCGACGGGATGTTCTTCTTCCTCGACCAGCTCGACGAGAGCCGGCTCCAGGTCCGCCAGAGCCTCTCGGTCAACGGGCTCCTCATGGAGGGGGTGCGCCGGATGGACGAGATGCGCTACTTCCGCGACCGCATCCCGTCGGACCAGCACGTCCCGGCCCGCGCGAGCGGTCGCGAGCCGCCGGACGAGAACTTCAAGCAGGTGTGGGGCGCCGTCGACGGGTTCCGGTCCATCGCCGAGATCTGCCGGGTGGTCGGCAAGGGGGAGTTCGAGGTCACCCAGGCGATCTTCCAGCTCGTCCAGTCGGGGCACGTGACGGTGCACACGCCCCGGCCGACGGGCCCCGCGGCGGTGGTCGCCCTCTTCAACGAGGCGATGGCCCTCGTCCTCCACGAGGTGGACGCCGTGGGCCGCGGCGGGGAGGTGCGCGAGCAGCTCGCCTCGTTCGCGACGGGCGCGGGCGTGTACGACGCGCTCTTCCTCAAGGCGGGCCCCGCGCCCGACGGGACGGTGAGCATCGATCGGATCATCGAGAACATCGCCACGCTCGTCGGCCCGGCGGAGGCCGAGGCGACGCTCTCCCAGTGGCTCTACGAGTACATCTCGTTCGCCGTCTTCGTGGCCGAGCCCTTCCTCCGCCCGGGGCACGAGGTGCTCCGCCTCGAGCTCGACGGCCCCCCGAGCCTCGGAGAACGGCCCGCCCCCCGCGCCGCTCGGGCCGGGGGTCAGCCTCTCCAAGCGCGTCTCCGAGCTGGTCCGCCCGCTGGCGCCCAAGTTCTAGGGCTCCGGTGCTACGCTTCCGGGCGTGAGCACGCAGGAGATCATCCAGACCAAGCTCGGCGAGGCGCTGAGCCCGGTGCACCTCGACGTCGTGAACGAGAGCGGCATGCACAACGTCCCGAAGGGGTCCGAGACGCACTTCAAGGTGCTGGTCGTGAGCCCCGCCTTCGAGGGGCTCGGGCTGGTCGACCGGCACCGGCGGGTGAACGAGGTCCTCCGCGAGGAGCTGAAGAAGGGCGTGCACGCGCTCAGCATCCGGGCGCTCACCCCGGCGCAGTGGGCGGAGAGCGGGGAGGGCGGGTTCGTGTCCCCGCCCTGCCTCGGCGGCTCGAAGGCCGGGTGATGATGGAAAGCTGACACCGAACCGCGACCGCCAGGGAGCGGGTGCCGCGCAGCCACGCGGTATACAGGCCCTTGCACGCCGAGACGCCTCGCGTGCGACGGCCTGGCACCCGCTCCTTTGCGGTCGCGGTTCGGATTGCGTTTGGTCGGCTCAGTCCACCACGATCGTCGGCCCCTTGGCGCCGGCGAGCCAGTCCTCCGAGATCGTGAACGCCGTGTCGTAGTCGATCGAGTACTTGGACGCCGAGGCCACGAGCACGATCTGGAGCACCCGCCGGTCGCCGCGCCTCACGGGGAAGATCACGGCCTGCTCGCCGGACCAGCCGTCGCGCGCCTCGAACGACACCCCCTCGCGCGGCCCGGCGAGCAGAATCCATCGCCGCCAGGCTGCTCAAGACCTCGCACCCGATCCTCAGCCACTCGCGCACCCGCCGCGCCGTGCAGCTTTGATGGGCGCGGGCGAGCGCCACCTCGTCGGCGGCCTTCCATTCCTCCGGCGTAGGGCGCGGCGTGCGCTCGTCGGAGGGCGGGTCGTCCCCGATCGCGCGGAGGGGCGGGGTGAACGCCTCCAGGTCGCCGTCCCAGCTCACGAGGCTGGCGAGGCGCGGTCCCGGCGCCTCGTAGGCCGCGTCGGGCGGGTCGTCCGCGGGCACGGGCGTCTCGAGCGCCTCGGTCGGGGGCGCCTCGGGCGTGGGCGCCGTGGCGACGGTGGCGCCGGCCGTGTGGGGCGCGGCGAGGAGGAGGGGAGCGATCAGGATCCAGGGGTGTCTCATAGCGTCCTCAGGAAGGCGACGAGCGCCGCGCGGTCGCGGTGGGAGAGCTGGTTCGTGTGGCCCATGCGGTCGTCGTTCTGGTCGATGAGCGCCTCGAGCGTCGCGAATCGGCCGTCGTGGAAGTACGGCGCGGTGCCCCCGACGAAGCGCAGGGAGGGGGTCTTGAAGTTGCGGTCCGCGGCCTCCCGGAGCACGCCGGGCACGTCCTCCACCGTGCGGAAGCTCACGGCCATCCGGTCGGTGTAGCCGCCCGCGGGCACGTGACAGCTCCCGCAGCCCGTGCTGGGCAGGAAGAACAGGTCGCGCCCGTGCTTCTCCTGGGCCGTGAGCGGGCGCTCATCGCTCGGCGGCGTGACGAGGCCCTTGCGCACGAAGGCTGCGATCGCGCGCGCCAGCGGGGCGCGGAAGGTATCGTTGCTCCGCTCGGCCTGCTCCGCGGCGTGCGTCTCCCCGAACCAGCGGTGCATCGCGAAGCTCGCCTCGATGCGCTTCTCCAGCGTCGAGCTCTCGCCGTGCCACCCGTAGGGGCCTCGGGCGTCGACGCGGCCCGCCAGCATCGGCGTCTGCCGCGGGAACCCGTACTGGATCGTCATGCGGCCGCCCTCGCGATCCGGCACGCGGATGGGCCCGCCGGCGAGCGAGAAGAAGCCGTCGTGCTCGACCTCCTGGTGGACGTGCCCGTCGTCGCGCCCGTCGGGGTGGCAGCCCGCGCAGCCGATGTCGTCGCTCACGCGGTAGTCCGTGCCCGAGTAGAAGAGACGGCGGCCGAGGGCCACGAGCTGCTCGGGCGTGGGGTGCCGGAGGTCTTTGACGTCGAGGGGGCTCTCGGCGAGGCTCACGCTGAGCGTGGGCAAGGGGCGCGCGCCGCGCCGGTACGAATCGAGCCCGACCGCCATCAGCGCGTCGCTGGTCCGGCAGTAGACGTAGGCGACGGCCTCGTCGGGCGAGAGCGCCACGCCGCTCGGAGCGCCGCACCCGCGGCTCCCGGGCTGGTCGAACGAGACGCGGCCGAGCGCGTAGGTGCGGAGCGGTTCGGTCGATGGATCGAGCTGCAGCGCGTCCAGCTCGACGAGCGCCTCGGCGCCCTCGCTCGCCACGAGCAGGGTGCGCGTCGAGCGGCGGTACACCACGGCGCGCGGCTGCACGAAGGGCAGCGAGCCCTGCACCGGCACGGCCCCGTCGGCGGAGAGCGTGACGTCAACGCCGACGTCCCTCGTGCGGTCGACGCCGACGTGATCGCGCCTGCGCGGAGGGACGAGGGGCGTGTCGTCGGCCGTGAGGAGGACGTCGACGGTCGGCTGGCCGAACCACGACCGCTTGCCGAGCGCGCCGAGCGCGTGGCGGGGGACGAAGAGGCGCGCGCCGTCCGGCGAGAGGGCGGCGGCGTAGGCGAGCGAGGCGCCGACCGGGGTCTCCTCGCCGCGGGCATGGCGCGAGGTGCGCAGGGGCGCGGCGGGGAGCGCGACCGTGTGCGCGGCGGCGTGCGCGGAGGGGAGGCCGTCGATCCGCGTGATCGCCGTGCCGACGAGGTGGGTGACGTAGGCGGAGGCGCCGTCGGGGCGGACGACGACGCCGCGCGGCTCGCGGGCGACGTCGAGGGAGAAGCGCACGCGGGCGGTCTCGAGGTCGACGCCGGTGACCGCGTGGGTCCAAGCGGACGTCACGAGCGCGGTCTTCTCGTCGGGCGTGACGGCGACGCCCCACGCGTCCGCGGGCACGTGGACGCGCGCGACCTCGACCGCGCCCTGCTCGGCGTCCGGGCGGAGGATCAGGAGGAGGCCGGGGTCGCGGATCGTGACGAGGAGGCAGCCGTCGAGCGCGACGATCTGCGCCGGGGCGCCGGGGAGGGGGATCTCGGTCGCGCCGTTGTCGGCGACGATTGGGAGCGCGACGCGGCGTAGGACGAGGTGGTCCTCGTCGGCGATCCGAGATTGCGTCGCCGGAGGGGGATCGCGCGACGGCGCTGCCTTCGCGGACGTGTGCGACGGGCGCGGGCTCGGGCTCGGGCTCGGGCTCGGCGGCGGGCGGGGCCTCGCAGGCGCCGGGCTCTTCGCCTGAAAGGGCTGGGCGCGCCGGGGCGACGGCGCAGGCGGCGGCGGCGACGATCGCGGCGAGGAGCCCGAAGGCGAGGTGCGGGGGCGGTGTGCGCATGTCGGCGCGCTTACGCCCGGGCGCCGAGGCGCATTCCCGAAGGGCAGAGGCGGTTCGGGGGAAGGCAGCGGACCGGCGGGGGAAGGCAGCGGAGGTCCGGGGAAGGGCAGCGGACCGGCGGGGGAAGGCAGCGGCGGTCCGGGGAAGGGCAGCGGACCGGCGGGGGAAGGCAGCGGCGGTCCGGGGAAGGGCAGCGGACCGGCGGGGGAAGGCAGCGGCGGTCCGGGGAAGGGCAGCGGACCGGCGGGGGAAGGCAGCGGATGCGCGGGGAAGGGCAGCGGAAGGGTGGGGAGGCGCTCCGTCGCAGGCGGGGCCCGCGGCGTGCTAGGTTGGGCGCCCATGCGCGGGCTCTACGCCATCGTCGACGTCGAAGCGCTCGGCCGGCGCGGCCTCGACCCCGTCCGCTTCGCCGAGGCCGTCCTCTCGGCCCGCCCGGCCGCCCTCCAGCTCCGCGACAAGAAGAGCGGCGCCCGCGCCACCCTGGCCCTCCTCCGCGCGATGGCCCCGCTCGCCGCCCGGGCGGGCGTGCCCCTCTTCGCCAACGACCGCCCCGACCTGGCCCTCCTCGCCCGCTGCAACGGCGTCCACGTGGGGCAGGAAGACCTGCCGGTCCGCCTCGTGCGGACCATCGGAAATGGGCTCCGCGTCGGGCTCTCCACGCACAACGCCGCCCAGGTCGACGACGCCCTCGAAGAGGCGCCCGACTACGTGGCGATCGGCCCCGTCTTTCCCACGGCGAGCAAAGAGCGGCCCGACCCCGTGCTCGGGCTCGACGGCCTCGCCGCGCTCGCGGCCCGCGTCCGGACGGGGCGCCCCGGCACCCCCGTCGTGGCCATCGGGGGCATCTCCGGCGAGACCGTGGCAGCGGTCGGCGCGGTCGCCGACGTCGTTGCCGTCATCGGGGCGCTCCTGCCCGAAAGTGATGGCCCGGGCGCCTTTGACGAGGCCCGGGCCCGGGCCGCCGAGCTGCACGCGCGGGTGGTCGGGAGCGAGGGGGTACGGTCGTGAGCTTCACGCTTCTCCTGGCGGTGACGGCGGCGGTGGCCGCGTCGATGGGGTACATGGCGGCGCGCAAGCACGGCCAGGAGGACGAGCCGCCCCACGGATCCGACGGGGGGGACCGCGAGAGCGGGGAGGCGGACGAGAAGCCGGGCCGGCGCCCGCCGCCGGTCGTGAAGAAGGCGCCCCAGGGCTCGCCGTTCGCGACGCTCCCGTTCGCGCTCGGCGACGTGGTGAGCTCGGCGCACGAGGAGCGATGGCTGGCGGGCGCCATCGTGGCGCGGGAGGACGGACGGGTGATCGGCGCGCTCTTCCTGGCGCCGGAGGGGAAGGAGAACCACGGGATCGCCGTCTTCGCGCCGCCGCGCAAGGACGTGTGGTGGATGTCGCCGGCCGACATCGCGTCCCCCAGCGAGCCGCCCGCGACCCTCGAGATCCGCGGCGTGGCGATGTCCCGCAAGGGAAGGCTCCCCGTCACGCTGGAGCGCCTGGGCCAGGGAGTCCCTCCGCTCGGTGACGAGGGCGTCTGGGCGGTGTACGACCGTGGGCGCGACGTCGCGGTGGTGATCACGTCCCAGGGGCAGACCCATGCGTGGTCCGGGGTGAGGTTGGAGGAGGGGGAATACGACCGGCTGGGGGGTGGGGGGGATTGAGGGGTTGGGTCCGGTACGCGCCTACCCGCGCCTACCGAACCGCGAGCGCGAGCGAGCGGGTGCCAGTAGGCGCGACGTCTTCATGCCCTCGCACGCTTGGCGCTACAGGCAGCGCGACGCATGCAAGGGCGTGTCAGCGTCGGCGCGCTCTGGCACCCGCTCCCTGGCGGTCGCGGTTCGGTATGTTAGCGGCGCCTCCGGACCACCGCCTTCACCCGCGCCAGGTCCTCCTTCCCCACCTCCCCTAGCGCGATCAGCACGACCAGCCCAACCCCCACCACCGCGATCGACTCCACCCCCGCGATGGCCACCTGCACGACCTTGCCGGCGCCCTCGAGCCTCGGCATCAGCATGCCCGTGCCGGCGCACGCCGCGAGGGCGGCGAGGGCGCGGGCGAGGGTGGCCGGGGCGACGAAGCCGCCCGCGACGGCGCGGAGGCGGAGGCCTCCTGCGACGGAGGTCGCGGTGAGGGCGGCGAGGGTCGCGGTCGCGCTGGCGGTGAGCATCGGGAGGCCGAAGGTCGCGCGCGGGACGAAGGCGGTGCAGCCGGCGGCGATGAGGGCGGCGCCGAGGCCGGTGAGGGCGGCGGCGTCGAGGGCGCGGCCGAGGCCGGTGAGGGCGGCGCACGTGGTCCCGAGGACGGCGAAGGCGCCCATCGCGAGGGAGAGGATGCGGAGCGCGTCGGCGCCGGCCCACATGTCGCGGGCGAAGGCGACGCGGAGCACCTGCGGGGCGAGGCCCGAGATGGTGCCCGTGAGGAGCGCGGTGAGGAGCATCGCGAGGCGCACGCCGGCCCTCGTGTAGTCACGGACCGCGGCGCGATCGCCGTCGGCCTGCGCGCGGGCGAGCATCGGGAAGAGGATGAACGTGACCGACATCAGGAGCTGGTACGGCAGGAACGAGAACTGCTGCGCGCCGCTGTAGATCCCGGCGAAGCCGTCGGCGTCCAGCGCCGGGCCGGCCGCGCCGAGGAAGCGGCGGAGGAGCAGGCCGTCGGTGAACAGGAGCAGGTTCAGGAGGATCTGGCCTCCGGCGACGGGGAGCAGGAACGACAGGTAGGACCCCACGCTCGGGCCGGCGTCGCCCCTCCGGCCGATGCCGGTGCGGCTGGCCGCGATCGGGAGGATCAGCCCCGCGGCGGCGACGAAGCCGCACAGCGCGCCGAGGACGCCGGCGCTCGCGAGCTCGGCGGGGCTCTGGCCGGCGGCCGCCTGGATGAAGATCGCGGCGCCCGCGGCGAGGCCGATGGTCCGGAGGACGGTGTAGCCCGAGTCGAGGCCGGCCTGGGTGAGGAAGCGGCGGCGGCCGTTGAGGGAGCCGACGAGGGGGGCGTAGAGGCCGTAGAGCAGGATGACCAGGGCGACGACGCGGAGGGGCGTCGCGAGGTGGGGGGCGGACTCGAAGGCGGCGATGCGGCCGGCGAGGAGCGCGAAGCCGAGGGAGACGGCGACGGCGACGACGGCGTGGACGCGCAGGACGGCGCGGAGGGCCTCGTCCTCGCGGCCCGCGGGCGCCTGCGAGACGGCGCGGGAGACGCCCTGGATCGACATGGCCACGACCGTGTTGTTCACGATCGAGACGACGGAGAGCACCGTGCGGAGCTGCCCGTAGCCGTCAGCCTTGAGGAGGCGCGTGAGGATGAGCTGCTGGGCGAGGCCGAAGACGATGAACGTGAGCTTGGCCCCGGCGATGGCGAGCCCGCCGCGGCCCGCGGCCCGCGCGGCCTCCCCCTCGGGCGCGACGGCGTCGGAGGTTTTTCGGGCGCGCGCGGGCACCTCCCGAACCGCCTCCGATGCTCGTCCGGACCCGCCTGCGCTCATGCCTCCGCCACGTCGGGGGCGTTGTCGCAGAAGCGGCCCGGGCGGGCAACTCCGTCGTACGCCGCCTCCGGCCGGCGCCGGGCGCGTCCCGGCGGCGGTCGGCTCATTGCAGGGGTGGAGTCGTCACATTGCACCTCCGAGATCCGCGTCGGGCCTTCATTCGAAGACGTGACCGGATCGGGTCGGAGCCGCGTCGGACATGGACCCCACGTGCGCGGGATCTCCTCCGACAGCGGGAAGGCGCGCGGCCCTCCAGAGATTTTCGTGGTGGTTTCAAGCCCTTCCGGGTTGACGGAACCACTTTGGCGGCTTACCTTCCGCCGCGCTTTCCACGACGCGACCATCGTTCCGGATTTGGATATCACGCCGTGTGCGCCGCGCCGTCTCTTCGAGGGACGGCGATAGGCAGCCGACGACCTCCGGTTGAGTTAGGCGCCCGCCAACACGTGTCTTTCAACACGCGCTGCACCGTGAAGTGCGTAGTGCGCTTTGCGCTCGGCATGCGCGGACGTGCCCCGACCGCCCCAGCGCGGTCGTGACCTTGTGAAGGAGCATGTGCCCCATGCGGGACCAGGCTGCCCCGTCGACGCCGTCGTTCAATCCATCCGATGTGAGCTTGCTTTCCATCCCGCCGTCGTCGCGGGTGGTCCACGTTGAAGAGTCCCCCGCCTCCGAGCCCGAGGAGACGGCCGCCGCGCAGGTCGTCAGCGCCCTCGCGGCCATGGGGGTCGACACGTACTTCGGCGTCCCGGGCGGGCCCGTGATGCCTCTGTTCGACGCCATCCTCAAGGCGCCGGGCGTGACGCTCATCGAGTCGCGCCACGAGACGAACGCGGCGTTCGCCGCCGCCGGTTACTGGCGGGCGACGGGCAAGGTCCCCGTGGTGGTCGTGACGGCCGGGCCGGGCGCGACGAACGTCGTGACGGGCGTCGTCAACGCGCACGTCGAGCGGGTGCCGATGGTGGTGATCTGCGGGGACGTGGCGTGGGCGGCGTCCGGCGGGGTCGTGCTCCAGTCGCTCGGGCGCGAGGGCGTGGGCATCGAGGAGATGCTCAAGAACGTGACGCGCGCGGCGGTGCGCGTGTCGGCCGCGCGGTCGGCGGCCTCGCAGGCCCTCGCGGCGCTCCGCGCAGCGACGAACGCGCACAACCCCGGGCCGGCGCTGCTCGTGCTGCCGATCGACTGCGGCTCGCAGACGAGCGAGATGCCGCAGATCGAGAGCGTCCGCACGCAAATCACGAGCCAGATCGAGGATCACGTCGTCGTCGACGTGGCCGAGCGCCTGGCCCTCGCGCGGCGGCCGCTCATCGTCGTGGGCGGCGCCTGCCGTCCCCACGCGGTCGCCGTCCAGCGGATGATCGAGGCGCTGCGGGTGCCGTTCGTGACCACGCCGCGGGCCAAGGGCATCATCAGCGAGGACCACCCCTACTCGCTCCGCAACTTCGGGATGGCGGCGTCCTGGTGGGCGCGCAACTACACGGCGGGCGGCGTCGACGTCGCGCTGGTCCTGGGCACGGATCTCGACGACGTGTCCGTCGGGCCCACCCCGCCCATCGGGCCCGAGGGCCTCCTGATCCACGTCGACCTCGACCCCACCGTCTTCAACCGGAACTGGCCGACGTGGATGGCCATCAACTGCGATCTCGGCCCCTTCGCCCAGCGTCTGCGCGAGATCGCCAGGTCGTTCAAGCTCGCGAACAGCCAGGCCGCCGAGATCATGGCGGAGATCACCCAGGCCTCGCCCTTCGACGCCGCCGGCTTCCGCTCCGACGACGCGCCGCACGTCGCCCCCCACCGCGTCATCCACGACCTCGAGGTCGCCGCGGGCCGGGACGCGACGTTCGTCACCGACATCGGCGAGCACATGCTCTTCGCGCTCCACTACCTGACGGCGACCGGGCCCAAGGGCTTCGTCATCCACCTCGGCCTCGGCAGCATGGCCTCCGGCATCTGCTCCGCCATCGGCCACGCCGTGGGCGACCGCTCGCGCCGCGTCGTCTGCATCTGCGGCGACGGCGGCATGCACATGGCGGGGAGCGAGCTGCTCGTGGCGCTCAAGCTCAAGCTGCCCATCGTGTACGCGGTCCTCAACGACGCGCGCTACAACATGGTCTACCACGGCTACCGGCAGCAGTACGGCAACGAGGCGCAGTGGGACACGCCGTGGATCGATTTCGTCGCGTGGGCGCGGTCTTTCGGGGTCGAGGGCGCGCGCATCGACCGGCCCGGCCAGATCACGGCGGAATTGCTCGACAGTCTGACGGCGGACGGGCGGCCGGCGGTGCTCGACATCCGGCACGACGCCTCGGTGCGCATCCGCGGCGCCGGGAGGGTGGAGGCGCTCCAGCAGATGTCGTCGCCCCCGCCCCCGCCCTCGGCGCGCGCGTCGCAGCGGCCGGCGCCCGCCACGCTGCGGCCACCTGCCTCGGTGCGCATCCCGCGCTCGGTGGCGCCACCCTCCGTGCGGGGCGTCTCTCTGCGGGGGGCGGTGCTGCCGCCGCCGCCCAGGCTCCCGCAGGACGAGCCCGCGATCGCGCCCTCCATCGCGAATCGACCGGATACGGACGGACCGGACACCGACACCTGAGGGTGCCCATGGACCCCGCCTCTCGCGTTGGCCGAGCCTTTTTCTTTGACGCCCAAGGGAGGAGCGCCTATCCGGTCAGATGGTTTTTTTTGCGGGGAGGCGCGTCGGGACATGAAGACCGTTGCCTACAAGCAGCTGGGCACCCTCTTCGTCTCCGTCCATGGCAAGGAGGCGGTCTCGCACTCGCAGTTCCCCGAGATCCTCGCCACCTTCCGGCAGCTCGACTTCGAGCGCGTGAAGATGCTGGTGATCACCGACGGGGGCGGGCCCACGCCGGCGCAGCGCAAGGAGATGAACGCTGCGCTGGAGGGGCAGCAGCTCATGACGGCGGTCGTCTCGGACGCCGTGATGATCCGCGGGACGGTCACGGCGCTCGGCTGGTTCAACGCGAAGATTCGCTCGTTCCGGAAGTCGGAAGCTCGTGCAGGCGCTGACGTACCTCGGCGTGCACCCGGCGCGCTTCGACGGGCTCCGCGAGGAGATCGCCGCGCTGCGAGACCAGCTCGTCCACGAGCAAGAGCGGTTCAAGGGCGGCGGCGTCTCCCTGGATCGCTAGTTGCGCGCGATAGAACCCCGGGCGTCAGCCCGGTGACCGGAACCCCGCGCGTCAGCGCGGGGGGCCACGACGTCAGGTTCTACCGCGGCCTCCGCGTGCTCACGCACGCGGCTCCGGTCACCGGGCTGACGCCCGGGGTTCTACACCTTGGGTGCGAGAGGGTGAATCCATGCTCGTGAAGGATATTGGCATTGTCGGGATGGGTCTGTGGGAGGGCGAGCCCGTCTCGAACGAGTACTTCGGGGCGCATCTCTCGTCTGCCCAGGTGAAGGATCCCTACAAGGGACGCCGCGCGGACGACGGGACGATCCGTGTGGCGGGGCTGGAGCTGACGACCGAGCGCCATCCGCGCACCGTCACCGCGGTCGCCCACGCCTTCTCCGATCCCTTCCGCGGCACGCGGCGGCGCCGCTTCTTCCCGCGCGATCTCAAGGTGAGCGACGCCGAGACCGAGGCGGCGCAGAAGGCGATCGCGGACGCTGGCCTCACGCCCGCCGACGTCGACGTCGTGCTCACGCAATCCTTCCTCCCGGACGAGCTGCACCCCAAGAACGCCGCGCTCATCTGTCACAACCTCGGTATTCATCGAGCCCCGGCGTGGGAGGTCGACACCATCTGCAATTCGTCGATCACCCAGCTCATGGTCGCGTCGTCGCTCATCGCGTCGAGGATGGCCGCGCGCGTGCTCTGCGTGCAGTCGGTCGCGTACTCGCGGGTGACCGATCCCGGCGCGTCGTCCACCGTGCAGGAGGCGGACATGGCGAGCGCGTTCGTGGTCGGGCCCTCGCCCGGGACGCGGATCGGCTTCGCGTGGCACACGGACGGGCAGCTCCACGCGGCCATCAAGCTGGTGTGGGCTCCGCCGGCCGCGGCCCGGTCGCGGCGCTGGTGGGAGGGGGCGCCGGAGGCGCTCTCGATCGCCTTCGACCCGGAATTGCAGGCGCAGCTCATGGGGCAGATCGCGAAGAACGCTCCCGTCGTGTGCGCGGAGGCGCTCGGGCGAGCGGAGATTCGCGTGGAAGACGTCGACGTCTTCATCACGCACCAGGCGACCTACTGGCAGTCGTCGTTCATGGAAGACGTGATCGGCGTCCCGCCGGGGGCGGGCTTCGAGATGTTCGAGGAGTACGCGAACATCAACTCGGCGGGCATCCCTGCGTCGGTGTGCCACGCCCGCAAGAGCGAGCGGATCGCCAGGGGTAGGAAGGTCCTGCTGTTCGGGCCGGCCGCGGGGTACACGTACGCCGCGGCCGCGATCCACTGGTGAGGTGCGCGATGCGATTCGACCACGTGACCGCCGTCGTCGCGGACGCGGACGCCGCGGCCGACGCCCTCTCTCGCCTGCTCGGGGCCGCGCCGATCGCGAAGCTGAGCCTGCCCGGCATGCGGATCCAATCCTTCCGCGTCGGCGACGCGGAGGTCCACGTCAACGCGCCGGCCGGGCCCGGCCCGGTCGAGGACCACTTCCGCCGGCACGGCGCGGGGTACCACCACCTCGCCCTGCGCGTCGACGACCTCGACGCGGCGCTCGCCGAGCTGCCGGAGAAGGGCTTCGCCCCGCTGGGCGCCCCCGTCGAGACGGCGCCCGGCCTGCGCGAGGTCTTCCTCGACCCCGCGACGACGGGGGGGATGCTGATCCAGCTCGTGGAGCGGAGGATGGTGGCGGAAGAGGGGTACGCGCTCGACGGGGCGGCCGTCGCCCGGCTCGCGGATCAGGGGGAGACGTCCACATAGACGCTGGCGGCCAGGGACTTGAAATCCTAACCGCGCCCGGAGCGTCCCGCCGAAGGCGGGACGCGGAGGAAGCGGGGGCTGCTGTTTTGCACGAACGCGCCGTCTTGACTGTAGCGGTGTAGATGACGACTGATGCCCCCGCTCCCTCCGCGAGCCTGCCTTCGGCGGCTCGCTCCGGGCGCGGTTAGGATGGCGTTTGTGGAGCGTCCGGGGTGAGCGTGCGCCGGCCCCTTCGTCGAAGGAGGCCGGCGCCGCACGATCCAGACGCGTTACTGCTGGTCCTGGCCCTGGTCGTCGTCGTCGCCGTGGTCGACGAACGATTTGACCGAGTCCCAGTACTGGGTGTTGTGGGGCGCGGGCTCGATGCGCGGGATGTGCCCACCGCCCGAGATGGTCACGAGGCTCCGCGCCGTGCTGGCCGTAGTCCGCGGCGAGCTGGGCGATGTCGGACGGGACCGACTGCGGGTCCAGCTCGCCCTGGATGATGAGGCCAGGGACCTTCGCCACGGTCGGGTCGAAGAAGGGGAGGGTGATGAACTCGACGAAGGGCTCGATCGTGTAGTTGCCGGGCTCGTTCGCGAGGAACCACGACTGCACGGCGGCCGAGGAGTCCGTGATGAGCGGAGCGTAGAGGTCGGGGAAGGTGGCGAGGTAGCCGTTCGGCTGCGCGTCGAGGAAGGCGAGCCACCCGGGGCTCTGGAACTGCGCCGCCGACGCGGGCGAGGCCACCTTGTAGATCATCGAGGCCATGACCAAGCTCCGGCACTCGCGCGGGTCGGCGCAGAGCTCGGCGGCGATCCCGCCCCCCCAGCTCTCGCCCAGCATGTCGACGCGCTCGACGCCGCGCAGCTCCCGGACGAAGCGGACGACGCTCCTCACCGCCTCGACCTGGCTCGCCAGCGTCACGGAGGTGCCCTGGGCCGGGTACGTGCTCTGGCCGGTGCCCTCGAAATCGACGGCGTACGCGTAGAACCCGTCCTCCGCCATGATGGCGCCGCCGTCGAAGCCGTCGACGGGGATGTTGTAGAGGCTGCCCGTCGTGGCCGGGCCAGGCAGCATCACCATCGCGCGCCGGCGGTGCGCGCCCGGGAGGAAGGTCTCCGTCACGTGCAGCGATCCGCCGTCGGAGATCGGGACCTGGTAATCGATCCGGGTGACCGAATCGCAGCCGCCGCCGTGGTCGGCCCAGGCGGGCGCGGCGATCGCGACGGACGCGGCCACCAGGGCGAAGGAAGAGAGGTGAGCGAGGGAAACGAGAGGAAAGGACTTAGTGGCACGCAAGCGCATCGTTCGAGCTCCGTAGGTGAGGGCGCCATGAATAGGGATTGATCGCGTCGAGGCAACCCCCGGCGCAAACACGAGGACGAGTGACTGCCCTGTGCGGAGCGCCTTCCTGCCGCGCCTCGCGCGACGTGCCGTCATGTGTGCTTCGATCCTCCGTTTCCCTCCGTCTCTGCCCCGTTCGGTCCTTCGGTGCCGCTGGAGCGTATCATTCCAGTACGACGGTGGGCCGCGGAACCTGACAGGTGCCTCGCGGCCGTCGTGTCAGCATTTCGGCCAGGTCGCCCGTCAGTGGAAGGAATGCCCCGCGCCGCGGTAGGTGGGGACGCGCGTCTCGACGCGCGCCCCGCGCAGGAGGAGATAGGAAGGGAAGTGCTCGGCGAGCTCGCCGGCCTTGGCATGGCGGAAGAAAACCGGCTCACCCAGCGCGAGGTGGAGCCCGGGGGGCACGGTGAGCGGGGTCTGCACCTCTCCGGCACCCTCGAGCCCGAGGAGCGCGAGGCCCTCCGGCAAGTAGGGGAGGGGCAAGCGGTCCGCCCCGGTCGCGCCCGAGGCGACGAAGCCACCGCCGTGGCACGTGACGAGGCCAGGCGCCGGACGGCGGGTGACCTGGAGCACGAAGAAGGCCGCCGGCACGAGCTCGAGGCCGCGGAAGCCGTCGAAGAGGTGGCTGTCGAGGAAGCCCGAGCCCGCGGCGACCTCGGTGAGCGCCGGGTCCTCGGCCGACCAGCCGACGCTGCCGGTGCCGCCGCCGTTGAAGAGCGGCACGCCGAGGCCGCGCCGTTCGAGCGCGTGGACCAGCGCGAGCCGCTGCTCGCGCACCCGGTCGCGTGCGACGGCCTTGAGGGCGCGCTTGGCGCTGGAGGCAAGGGGCGCGCCGCGGTCGTCGTCGGCGACGCCGGCGATGTGCGCCTCGTACGCCAGGAGGCCCGCGAAGGTGAGGTGAGGATCGCCGCACGATGCGCTCGGCGAGGTCGGCCACCTCGGCCGGCCCGCGCAGCGGGCTCCGGCGCACGCCGATATGAAGGGCGCTGCCGAGGGGGCGGAACGAGACGTCGACGTCCACGACCAGCGGAAGGCGCACGCCCGCCTCCCGGGCCGCGGCGGAGGCGACCGCGACGTGCTCGTCGGCGTCGGCGGCGAGCGTGATCGTGGCGCCGTCGGCCACCGCGCGGGCGACGGCGCGCGCGTCGTGTGCCTGCGCCGTGGGGTACGCGACGAGGATGTCGGCGAAGCCTTCGCCGGCGAGGTAGCACGCCTCCAGGGCAGAGAAGGCCATGACGCCGCGCACCGCGGGCCCGCCCCGCTCGGCGATGGCCCGGAGCAACGCGACGCAGCGCACCGACTTGGACGCGATGCGCACGGGCTTTCCGCCGCGCTTCGCCGCGGCGACGATGGCGTCGACGTTGTGCTCGAGCGCGTCGAGGTCGACGGCGGCGAGCGGCAGGGGCTCGTCCTTCAGGGCGTCGCGGTAACGGCGGTGGCGTTCGGCCGGCGTCATGGGCGGGATCCCTCGGGCGACTTCAATTGCATGGATCGAAGGCGTTGCCGGGCGCGGGGACGCGTGGCGCACCCGTGAGCAGCCCGGCCAGGAGGCAGCGGTACTCGTGCTTCGGCGGATCGGTCTGGAAGACCACCTCGTGCCCGTCCTCGATGCCGTCGGCGGGGTGCTGCGTGACCACCGCGGTGACCTTCCCCGCCGGGCCGGACAGGTTCGCCTCCGCCGGGAGGTCGATCGCGCGCCTGCCCACCAGCGGGAGCAGGGGGCCGAGCGGCGCGAGGCCGGCGATCTCCGGAGCCGCGTCGTCGCGCTCCTCGCCGGCGAGGTCGAGGTGGAGCGCGAGGCTGAGCGCGTCGGCGATGGGCGGCATGATGTAGTGATCGACGATCCCCTGCATCATCAGCACGTTGCGCGGCGCGCCTGCGGCGGGATCGAGCGTGATGTGGCGCGCGTACACCGGCGGGTCCGCGCTCTCCGCCGCCCACTGGAACATCGAGACCATGGGGTCGTGCTCCGTGAGGTCGTAGCCCGTCCCCGCGAGGCCCAGGAGCACCTGGGCGAGCGGCTTGATCGCGACGGGCTGCTGTTTGTAGATGATGTTCTCGATCCAGCTCCCGCCGGCGCCGCTCAGGAGCCCGGCGCGGAAGCGCGGCTCGATCGCGAGCGCAAGCGGCGAGATCGTGGAGCCCATCGAGTGGCTCATCAGTGCCATGGTGCCCACGTCGAAGCGCGCCACGTTGCCCGGCGCGACGGCGCCCGGGCAGTTGGAGACGTCGACGGTCACGTGCTCCAGGATGTGGGCCTGGAGCGCGCAGCTCCGCCGCGCTCTGGCGGACGTTGTCGCGGAGCGCGCCGGGGTTGCCCACGTTGAAGATGAGGAAGTCCTCGTTCCCGTTGGTCGGGTTGCGCAGGCCGCCGAGCGGGCCGTCGATCTGCGAGCCGGCGAAGCCCACGGAGGCGAAATAGAGCGCCGGCCCGGTGCCCGGCGTGATCGCCGGGCCGCCGTTCGTCGCCATCACGCCGCGGTCCACGAGCGGGCGGTTGCCCCCCACGCCGGTCCGGCTCAGCACGACCGTCGGGTAGCCCGCCGGTGGCATCGCTTGCCGGGGGATCGTGACGTAGAACGTCGCCTCCTCCACGCGCTGGAGCACCGGATCGCCCGCGGCGTCGAACACCCACGTGCCGCCGGACGCGGAATACGGAGGCTGCCCGCCCTGGTACTCGGGCATCGGGATGGTGGACTGGTAGACACAGAAGGTGTCGAACACCTCCTGCGGCGTGAACGGGGCCGTCGGCACCGGGGGCTTCGCGATCATCGCGGAGGTGACGCGGGAGAGCTGGTCCTCGGGCGAGCCGGTGGTGAAGGCGGCGAGGCCCGCCACGGTCGTGACGTCGACCGACGCGGCGCGGAGCGCGTCGAGCGCGGCCCCGTAGCTGGCGAGGCCCGCGGCGCCGAGGCCCTCGACGTGCGCGCCCGCGTCGAGCGCCGCCATGGCCTTCGGGACGCCGAGCGGCGCGCCGTCGGCGTCGAGGAGGGCCTGCGTCACGACCGCCGCGTAACGCGTCCGGGGCCGGAGCGGCACGCCCTGGAGCGGGAGCAGGGAGAGGAGGTTCGGCGCGCCGTAGGGTCCGCCGTCCGCGAGGAAGGCGGCGGAGATCGGGATGCGCTGGAGGTAGTCGGGTGAGCCGGGGTCGATGCCGATCAGGAAGACGGGGGAGCCCGGCGTTACGCTCGCGGCGATGGAGGGCAGGCCCGTTGCTTCGATGGGGGCCGAGAGCCGGAAGAAGATCCCGGACGTGAGGCCGAACCCGGTGGCCTCCTGTTCGAGGAGGGCGAGGACGCTGGCGGCGACGATGTTCCCGCGTGGGTTGGGGAAGTCGCCGACGTCGGCGCTGCCCGCGCGCGCGTCGGTGGGGAAGGGCGCCGCGTAGAAATCGCCGCCCTTGGCCGCCGACGCGAAGTCCATCGAGACGAGCGTCCCCTGGCCGACGCGGGTGGGCTGGATCAGCGGGGTGAGGTGCTCGTCGTCGGAGCAGGCGGCGAGCGCGAGCGCCGAGAGGGCGGCGAGCGCGATCGGAGCCGTGCGTCGCACGAGGGGTCGCCCGGGCCGAGAGCGCATACCTCATCTTACATACGCCGGACGCCCTCCCGGAAGACGACGAGACGCGCGTGGCAAAATGTCACGTACATGATGTGCTTCCCCGCAAAGGCGCGTATGCTCGATCCATGGCTCGCTTTACGTACGCTGCACGTGCCGCTCGGCTCTCCCACCTGGTCTTCACGTTCGGCGCGCTGCTCGGCGCCGGCATCGCCATGGCGCCCGGCTGCGGCAGCATCGGAGACAACAACCTGTTCGGGAGCTCGTCGGGCGGTGCGGGTACCGGCGCTTCCTCGACGTCGCCCACGTCCTCGTCGCACGCCAGCGGTGCGACGACCGGCTCCAGTGGGTCGGGCGGCGCGACGACCTCGAGCTCGGGGAACACGGGCGGCCCGGCGACGACCGGCTCCACAGGCAACGGCGGCGGCACCGGCGCGGGCGGCGGCTCCGGCCCGGGCGGCGGCTCCGGCGTCGGCGGTGGCGGCCCCACCTGCACCCCCAACGGGCAGGGCTGCGCGCAGAACGGCGCTTGCTGCTCGGGGTCGTGCAACAACGGCACCTGCGGCCAGGCCTGCACGCAGAACGGGCAGCAGTGCACCGGAGCCCAGCAGTGCTGCTCCGGGAACTGCAACAACGGCACCTGCGGGACCGCCACGTGCACGGCCAACGGGCAGAAGTGCTCCAGCACCCAGCTCTGCTGCTCGGGGCTGTGCGTCGGCGGGACCTGCACGGCGAACGGGGGCTGTGGCCAGAACGGCAGCACCTGCGCGCAGAGCAGCGACTGCTGCAGCGCGCAGTGCTACCAGGGCGTCTGCGCGGCCCAGAACTGCACCCCCAACGGGATGGGGTGCTTCACCAGCCAGCAGTGCTGCGGCGGCACCTGCCAGAACGGCTTCTGCGCGTCGCCGGGCTGCGGTCAGGCTGGGCAAACCTGCACGGGCAACGACCAGTGCTGCTCCAGCAACTGCGCGAACGGCGCGTGCGCGGCCTCCTGCACGGCGGACGGGCAAACGTGCTTCGGCGCGCAGCAGTGCTGCTCGGGGGCGTGCAACAACGGCAAGTGCGGGTGCCTCGCGAGCGGCACGTTCGGGTGCTTCAACGGCGGGCAGTGCTGCTCGGGGACGTGCACGAACGGGCGCTGTCAGTAGCGATAGCGCCGAATTCATTGGGGAAATTCCGGACGACGCTTCGACCAGCGCTCCCCTGCATCGGGAGCGCGCGGGGAAGTTTTGGGGACGCGTTCCCGTGCATCGGGAGCGCGAGGGGAAGTTTTGGCGTCCCCGTGCATCGGGAGCGCGCGGGGAAGTCTTGGGGACACATCCTCGTGCATCCGGGCGCCGTCCCGCCCCGTCTACCGCTTCACATCCGTGCTCGGCAGGCCGATCGCGACGCGCCCGAGCGTCCCTCGAACGGAGCCGACCGCGACCCTCCAGATCGTGTCCGTGAAGGTGGAGCCCCGTGCCCCGACGGACATCGCCGGGAGGGCGTGTGCAAGAACACCGGGTGCGAGGGGCGAAGCTGGCCCGAGCTAGCCTTCCGCCGAGAGCCCCATGCGCAGCACGTCGCGTGGCTCGCCGTCGATCAGCACCTCGCGGCGGAGGATCCCCTCCACCCGGAAGCCGATCTCCTCGTTGATCTTGATGTTGCGGATGTGGGTGGCGAGCGTGTTCAGGTAGATCTTCCGGAGCTTCAGCGCGCCCTGGCCGTAGCCCACCCAGAGCTTCGCCGCCTCCCGCCCGAAGCCGCGGCCGCGCAGCTCCCTGGGGCCGATGATCTTGCGCAGCTCGGCGCGACGCTGGTCGGCGTCGAAGTCGATGTACGCCACGCAGCCCACCGGCTCCCCCTGGACGAGGACCATCCCCACGAGGTTGTGCTCGCTCTTCACGAGATCGTCCACGTCGTGGGTCCTTCCCGACGCGATCGAGAGCAGAAAGAAGCGCCCGTCCTCGTCGCCGACCCATCCGTCGAGGAGCGCGCGATCCCCCGGCTCGCCGAAGCGGCGGATCGTCACTCTTCGCCCCACGAGGGGCAGCTCGTTGTACCGGCGCCTCGCGCCCCCGGGCAGCAGGCTCGACGACGGCGGAGGGTCTTCCTGCGGCGCCATCGCGATGCCCAGCAGGGTGTTGGTGAAGCGGACGAAGTCGGCCAGCGAGAACCCGTACCCCACCGCTTGTTTGTGGAAGCTCCGGGCGGTGGCCTCGATGGTGACCTCGGGGAGGGGCGGCGGGCGGTTGGAAGGGGTGCTCATGGATGGACTCCGTGCGAGTGTCGATGAGAGCCGAAGCTGCGTGCCAGCGCTAGGGGGTTCTCCTCCGCCGTTCGCCTACGTCGGCACACCACGTGGGCGTGTGTGGCGCGGCACGGCTGCGCGGCCCCTCAGGGTCGGGGCTCGGTCCGGTCATCGGGTGGCTGCCACGATTTGCCCCGTGGGGATGGTTCGCCGGGGTTTGAGAGCGGAGGGTGAAGAGCGCGCGGACCCCACAGTTGACACGTCGGCGTTTCGTCCTTAGAAAAACGGCCGCGCCCCGGGGCGCAAGGGCTGCGGACCACCAAGCCCATTGCGTCTCCTGGAGGAATCGTCTATTTGGAATAGTACGATGGTGCTCATGCTAGGGCATGGGCGAGCCCACTCTACCGAGGCGCTTCCGCTGGACATCTCCGCGGCCCGGTTGGCAATCCAAGACCCGCGCGGATCCTGCGCGAGGTTGATAGCGAAGCCTTGTATAGGTTTCGCATTGACCACGGAGCCCCGCGCATGTCGTCCTTCTCTGCGGACACCCTGAAGGCTTGGCTAGTCGGTCGCCTCGCCGCGCTTCGCGGCATCGAGGCCGGGACCATCGACGTAAAAGAGCGGTTCAACCGCTACGGGCTCGACTCGCTGGGTGCAGGTCGCCTCATCGCCGACCTCTCCGAGTTTCTCGGCCGCCCTCTCTCGCCCAACCTGGTGTGGGAGGCTCCCACCATTGAAGCCCTCGTCAGACACCTGACCACGGGGCCCGAGTCCCTTGCGGCGTCGCACGATGCGCCCCGGGCGCCCGCTGCTGGAGAGCCCATCGCCATCGTCGGCATGGCCTGCCGGTTCCCCGGGGCACCCGACCCCGAGGCCTTCTGGCGGTTGTTGCGCGATGCGGTCGAAGCCATCTCCGAGGTTCCCAGGGACCGGTGGGACGCCGCTGCGCTTTACGACTCCAACTCCGCGGCGCCGGGGAAGGTCAGCACCCGCTGGGGTGGGTTCCTCGACCAGGTTGACCAGTTCGATCCCCAGTTCTTCGGCATCTCGCCTCGAGAGGCCGTCCAGATGGACCCGCAGCAGCGCCTCACGCTCGAGCTGGCCTGGGAGGCGCTCGAGGACGCCGGCATCCCGCCCTATGGGCTCGCGGAGAGCCGCACCGGGGTCTTCGTCGGGGCGCTCTTCACCGATTATTCGCTCGTCAGGGACCGCGCCGGCGCCGAAGCCATCACCACGCACTCGAGCACCGGCGGCGCGGCCTCGATCATCGCCAACCGCGTCTCCTACGCGTTCGGCCTTCAGGGCCCCAGCCTCACCGTGGACACGGCGAGCTCCTCGTCGCTCGTCGCGGTGCACCTGGCCTGCCAGAGCCTGCGCTCGGGCGAGAGCGACCTGGCGCTCGCCGGCGGCGTCAACCTGATGCTGGTCCCCGAGACGACCATGGGTCTCACCAAGCTCGGGACCCAGTCACCCGACGGCACCGTCCGCACGTTCGACGCGGGCGCAAACGGGTACGTGCGCGGCGAGGGCGCCGGCATCGTGACGCTGAAGCGCCTGTCGGACGCGCTCCGCGACGGCGATCGTGTTTACGCGGTGGTGCGAGGGACCGCGGTGAACAACGACGGCGCCAGCGACGGGCTGACGGCGCCGAACCCCAAGGCCCAGCAGGCGGTATTGCGTAGCGCGTGCGCGTCCGCGGGGATCGCGCCCGGAGACGTGCACTACGTCGAGGCTCACGGCACAGGCACGCCTCTCGGGGATCCGATCGAGGCATCGGCCCTCGGGGTGGTGTACGGGGCGGCGCATCCTGCCGATCGGCCTCTGCTGATCGGGTCGGTCAAGCCGAACGTCGGACACCTCGAGGCCGCTGCCGGCGTCGTCGGGCTCGTCAAGGTCGCGCTCGCGATGACGCACGACCTCCTCCCGCAAAACCTCCATTTCGAGACACCCAACCCACGCATCGATTTCGATGGCCTGCACCTCCGGGTAGTGGCCGAGCCGACGGCGTGGCCGGTGCCGGAAGGCGAGCCGCGCCGAGCCGGGGTGAGCTCGTTCGGGTACGGCGGAACGAACTGCCACGTGGTCGTCGAGAGCTCGCCCCGTCCGCTGCGCGACGCGCTCGGCGCGCACGGTGCACACGCGGGCCCGGCGGGCGAGGATCGTGTCTACTTCCTGCCCGTCTCCGGCAAGGTCGAGGAGGCCCGGCGCGAGTCCGCCCGCCGCCTCGCCGAGACGATTGAGCGCGCCCCGGACCTCTCGCTCGACGACCTCTGCTACACGGCGGGCGCACGCCGGGCGCACCATCGCGTGCGCGCCACGGTCGTCGCCCAGGGTCGCGCCGAGCTGCTCGACGGCCTGCGCGCGGTCGCCGAAGGAGAGGAGCACGCGTCGACGCAGATCGGCGCATCGCCCATCGGCGACGCGCCGAAGGTGGTGTTCGTCTTCTCTGGGCAAGGCTCGCAATGGGTCGGGATGGGCCGACAGCTCATCGCGCAGCAGCCGGTGTTCCGCGCGAAGATCGAGGAGTGCGACGTGCTCTTGCGGCGGCACCTGCCCTGGTCGCTGCTGGACGAGCTCGCGGCGCCGGAGGAGCGCTCGCGGCTCGGAGAGACGGAGGTGGTGCAGCCTGCACTCTTCGCGATCCAGGTGGGCTTGGCGGCGCTGCTCGAGTCCTGGGGTGTCAGGCCGGACGGGGTGATCGGGCACAGCATCGGCGAGGTGGCGGCTGCCCACGTGGCGGGGGCGCTGTCGATCGAGGAGGCGACGCGCCTCGTGGCCTGGCGTGGCCGGATCATGCAGAAGGCGACGGGGCTCGGAAAGATGGCCTGGGTCGGGCTGCCGCCGGAACAGGCGGCGAAGGCCATCGCCCATCACGAAGGGATCCTCGCCATCGCCGCGGTGAACGATCCCGGATCGGTCGTGCTGTCGGGCGAGACGACGGCGCTCGGCGACGTTGTGGCCACGCTCGCGCAGAGAGGCGTGGAGTGCCGGCCGCTCCACGTGAACTACGCCTTCCACAGCCCGCAGATGGACCCGCTGGCGCGCGAGCTGACGGAGGCCCTCGGGGCGGTGCAAGCGAAGAGCGCGACCATGGCGCTCTACAGCACGGTGACGGGAGCCTCGATCACGGGTGAGACGCTCGACGCGGCATACTGGGGACGCAACGTTCGCGCCCCGGTCCAGTTCGCGAACGCGGTGGCGTCGGCGCTCGGCGATGGGCACCAGATCCTCCTCGAGGTCGGGCCTCACCCCGTGCTGTCGAGGAACCTCGCCGAGTGCGTGGCCGCAAGCGGCAAGGACGGGGCCGTGCTCCGCACGCTGCGGCGGCAGAGCGACGAGCACGTGGCGATGCTGCACGCGCTCGGGGGCCTCCACGTCCGCGGCGTCGGCGTGGACTTTCGCCCGCTCCACCCCGCGGGGAGCCGTTGCGTCTCGCTGCCGGCGTATCCCTGGCAGAGAGAGCGGTACTGGATCGAGGAGGGGCCGGTCTCGCGAGCTCGCTCGGGCACGGCTCAGAGCGACGGCGCGCATCCGCTCCTCGGAGCCTCCTTCGTTCCGGCTGCGCACCCCGAGTCCCACTACTGGGAGCAGCGGGTGGGCGTGAGCGCGCTGCCGTACCTCGATGACCACCGGGTGAACGGGGAGGTCGCCTTCCCGAGCGCCGGATACGTCGAGATGGCGCTCGCTGCGGCGACCGAGGTGTACGGCGAGGGCGGCTTCGTCCTCGAGGACGTCGCGTTCGACTGGACGCCCTCGGGAGGCTCGGCACGGCGCGTCCAGGTCTCGCTCGTCGAGGAGCAGGACCATGCGTCGATCGTGGTGGCGAGCCAGGACGAGGTGAGCCACAAGTGGACGACGCACGCGGTGGCGACGCTGCGCGGCGTCGACGACGACACGGACCACGGCTCAGAGGTGCCGCAGCGCGTGCGGGAGCGGTGCTCGTCGGAGGTGGAGGGAGCCGCTCACTACGCGCGGATGCAGGCGAGGCAGCTCCAGTACGGACCGGCGTTCCAGGGGGTCGATCGGATCTGGGTGGGGGAAGGCGAGGCGCTGGCGCGCGTGCGCTTGCCGGTGGAGGCCGGCGACGCGCGGCTGTATCAGGTGCATCCAGCGCTGCTGGATGCCTGTCTCCAGGTCGCGGTGGAGCTCTCCGGCGCCTCCCCGGGCGAGACGGTCGTGCCCGCGGGGCTCGGGCGCGTGCGGCTGCGTGGCCGTCCGCTGCGAGAGGTGTGGGTGCGCGTGGCGGTGGCGGAGTCTCCCCGGGCAGGTGGCCTCCCGGCGCTGAACATTTCCATGGTCAACGAGAGGGGCTTGCCCCTGCTCGAGATTGACGGGCTGCGATGGAACCGGCTGGTGAGCGCCTCCGCGCCCGATCCGCTCGCGGGCTGCGCCTACACGATCGTGTGGCAGCGCAAGCAGATCTCGGAGGAGACCACTCCATCGGTGCCCCCGAGCCTGCGGCGCGGGCCATGGGTGATCTTGGGCGACGACGGCGGCACGGGTGCCCAGGTCGCCCGGCACCTGCGCGCCCTCGGGCAAACGTGCGTCGAGGTGATCGCAGGCTCCCGCTTCGCGCGCAGCGGGACGTCGCGGTACACCATCGATCCGTCGAAGTCGGAGGATTATCAACGCCTCTTCCGTGAGGTGGTGAGCGGCGACACGCCGTGTCAGGGAGTCGTCCACTTCTGGAGCCTCGACGCCACGCCCTGGGGGCACACGACCGACGAGACGCTGCTTGCGGACGTACGCCGCGGTACCATGAGCGCGCTGCACGTGGTGCAGGAGCTCGTGCGGCGGGGCGCCCGCGACGCGCCCCGGCTCGTGCTGGTGACGCGTGGCGCTCAGGCAGCAGGCGGCGACGCGTTGCTCGTGTCGGGATCGCAGGCGCCGCTGTGGGGTCTGGGGCGCACGATCGCGATGGAGCAGCCCGACCTCGCCTGCACGAGGGTGGACCTCGCGTCGGAGGGGACGTCGGGCGAGGCGACCCAGCTGGTCCGGGAGCTCCTCTTCAGCGACGGCGAGGACCAGATCGCGCTCCGGAGCGAGGGTCGGCTTGTGGCGAGGCTCGAACGTGGAGACCTCGAGCCGGCGGAGCCGCCCGCGCTCGATCCCGAAGCGAGCTACCTGATCACGGGTGGCCTCGGCGGGCTGGGCCTCACGGCGGCGCGCTGGATGGTGTCGCGTGGCGCGAGGCACCTCGTGCTCCTCGGGCGCAGCGAGCCCTCGAGCGCGGCGATGGAGGCGATCCGCGCGATGGAGGAGGCCGGCGCGCACGTGCGTGCGTGGCAGGCCGACGTCTCGCGGGCCTCCGAGGTCGCCGGCGCGCTCGAGCACATCGAGAAGGACATGCCGGTGCTGCGGGGGATCGTGCACGCGGCAGGCGTGGTCGAGGACCGCACCCTCCAGGAGATGGGCGAGGAGCAGTTCTTCCAGCCCATCCGGCCGAAGATCCTCGGCGCGTGGAACCTGCACGAGGGGACGCGAGGCCTGCCGCTCGACTTCTTCGTGATGTTCTCGTCGTCGTCGGCGCTCCTGGGCTCACCCAGCCAGGGGAACAACGCTGCCGCGAACGCGTTCCTCGACGCCCTCGCCCACGTGCGGACGGCGGAGGGGCTCCCGGCGATGAGCGTCCAGTGGGGCCCGTTCTCCGACGTGGGCCTCTCGGCACCGAAGGAGAATCGAGGGCAGAGGCTGGCCCACCGCGGGATCGACAGCCTCACATCGAGCGAAGGGACGGAGCTCTTCTGTCGTCTTCTCCGCCGGCCCTGCATCGAGGTCGGGCTCCTGCGGATGTCGGTCCGCCTCTGGACCGAGTTCTATCCTCGCGCCGCCGCGGCCCCCTTCCTCGCGGACCTGCGGGAAGAGGAGGGGCGCCTGTCGGCGAATGGCCCGATCAGCCAGCTCCGCGAGAGCTTGCAGGATCTCCCCGTGAAGGAGCGCCGCTCCGCGCTGGAGCGGCACGTCCGCGAGTGCCTCGGCCACGTGTTCCACATCGCTCCGAACCGGATCGACCCGCACGTGCCGTTCAAGGGTTACGGGCTGGATTCGTTGATGAGCCTCGAAATCAGGAACCGCCTCGAGCCGGGCCTCGGCCTCAAGCTCCCCGCGGCGCTCCTCTACACGTATCCCACCACCGCCGCGCTCGTCGAGCACCTGCTCGCCGAGCTGCACATCGAGGTCGTCGAGCAAGAAGAGTCCCTCAACGGCGCGGGTCAATCGGCCCAGCAGCTCTCCGAAGCCTTGGCGGTGGCCATGCTGGACGCGCGGCTGAATGACCTGGAGAATTACCTGAAATGAGCGAAAACGATCAGATCCCGCAGGCCTCGCGGAGGCGACGTGGCGCCGGAGTCGAGCCCGCCCTCGAGCCTCAACGCTCCGAGCTCCAGCCGGCCGTCGGTCCCCCCGCCCTCGGCGCCTCCCTCGAGCAGAGGCCCGCTCTCGATCCGGTCCGGGGCTTGCTGTCGAGAGCGGCTGTGCTGCCTCCGCCCTCGATGCCGCCGCAGTCGGGCCGCTCTTCCGCGGTCCCGCCGCCCACCGGCCGTCCTTCGATCCCGCCGCCCCCCGGCCGTCCCACGCTGCCGCCGCCGTCGGGGAAGAGCCCTGCGCCGATCTCGAGCCCGCCCTCGAGCATCTCCTCGATGAGCAAGGCGATCCTGGCGCTCGACAAGATCAAGGCCAAGCTCGAGGCCGTCGAAGGGCAGAAGTCGGCGCCGATCGCGATCATCGGAATGGCCTGTCGCTTCCCTGGCGGCGCGAGCACGCCGGAGGCGTTCTTCCGGCTGCTGGAGAGTGGCACCGACGCCGTTCCGGAGGTGCCCCCGAGCCGCTGGCAGCTCGAGGCCGACGAGGAGTCGGCCGCGTCCGCGGAGCGGCGGGCCATCCGGTGGGGCTCGTTCCTCCGTGAGGCGGTGGATCGCTTCGACGGGGGCTTCTTCGGGATCTCCCCGCGAGAGGCTGCGCACCTCGACCCCCAGCAACGCCTCCTGCTCGAGGTGGCGTGGGAGGCGCTGGAGCGGGCAGGTCAGGATCCGGCGCGTCTCCTGGGGAGCCCAACGGGAGCGTTCGTCGGCATCGCGGGCAACGACTACCTCGACCTCTGCAACGCCGAAGGCCGCGACGCGGAGGACGCGTACGTGTTCACGGGAAACGGCCACGCGTTCCCGGCCGGCCGGCTGTCGTACCTGCTGGGTCTCCAGGGCCCGAGCGCCGCGGTGGACACGGCATGCTCGTCGTCGCTCGTCGCCGTGCACCTCGCCTGCCAGAGCCTGCGCAGCGGCGAAGCCACGATGGCGCTCGCGGGCGGGGTGAACCTCATGCTCTCGCCCCGCACCACGCGCCTCCTGGCCGCCACTCACGCGCTCTCTCCCGATGGGCGGTGCAAGACCTTCGACGCGAGCGCGAACGGCTACGTGCGCGCCGAGGGTTGCGGTGTCCTGGTGCTCAAGCTGCTGTCGGAGGCGCAAAAGGACGGGGACCCGATCCTGGCGTTGATCCGCGGATCCGCGGTGAATCAGGATGGCCGCTCCACGGGGATGACGGCGCCCAACGTGCTCGCGCAGCAGGCGATGCTCCGACAGGCGCTCGCGAGCGCGCGGGTGGCACCCGAGGACATCGGGTACGTCGAGGCGCACGGGACCGGGACCTCGCTGGGGGATCCGATCGAGTTCGAGGCGCTCCGCACGGTCCTCGGAGGTCTCAGGCTCGACGGCTCGTCTTGCGTGCTCGGCGCGGTGAAGTCGAACATCGGGCACCTCGAGGCGGCCGCCGGGGTGGCAGGGCTCATCAAGGCCGTCATGGCGTTCCGGGAAGAGGATGATCCCCGGGAACCTGCACTTCCGCGCGCTGAACCCGAGGATCTCCCTGGAGGGTACGCCCTTCGTGATCCCGACCGAGCACGTGGCCTGGCCCAGGGGCCACAAAGCCAGGTTGGCCGGTGTGAGCTCTTTCGGCATGAGCGGGACGAACGCGCACGTGATCCTCGAGGAGCCGCCCGCTCCGCCGCTCGAGGCGCCGCCGGCCCAGGCTTCGAGGGCGTTGCTTCCCATCTCCGCGAAGAGCCCCGAGGCGCTGCGTGACCTCGCGCAGTCGTACGTCGATCTGCTCGCCGCGCCCGACTGTCCCCCCCTCGCCGACATCGCCTATACCGCCGGCACGCGCCGCGGCCACCACGATCATCGATTGGCGATCACCGGGCGGACGAGCATGGCCATGTCCGAGGCCCTGGCGAAGTTCCTGGAGATTGGCGCGGCGGATGGCGTCTTCGAGGGGCACGCGGCGCGCGGCGATCGCCCCAAGGTCGTGTTCGTCTTCTCCGGGCAGGGCTCGCAGTGGGTGGGGATGGGGCGGCAGCTCTTGCAGGAGGAGCCCGTCTTTCGCGCCAAGCTGGAGCAGTGCGGCGACATCTTGAGAAAATACGTGTCCTGGAACCTGCTCGACGAGCTCCAGGCCCCCGAAGAGACGTCTCGTCTCTCGGAGACCAAGGTCGTGCAGCCCGTGCTCTTCGCGATCCAGGTGGCGCTGGTGAAGCTCCTGAAGTCCTGGGGCGTCCCCCCGGACGCGGTGCTCGGCCACAGCGTGGGGGAGGTCGCGGCGGCGCACGTCGCAGGGGTGCTGTCGCTCGACGAGGCGGCGCGTCTGGTGTCGTGGCGCGGTCGCATCATGCAGAAGGCGACCGGCCAGGGGAAGATGGTCTGGGTCGCGCTGTCGGCCGAGGAGGCGGCGCGGGCCATCGTCGGGCGCGAGCACGTCATGTCCATCGGCGCCGTCAACGATCCGGGCTCCGTCGTCCTCTCGGGAGAGACCGCCGCGATCGACGAGGTCGTCGCGGGGCTCACCGAGCGAGGCGTCCAGGCCAAGGCGCTGCGCGTGAACTACGCGTTTCACAGCCCGCAGATGGCCCCGCTCGCGCTGGAGCTCGCCGTGGCGCTCGGCAGGATGAAGCCGCAGCGGGCGAACATCCCCATCTACAGCACGGTGACGGGAGCGGCCATCGACGGAGAGACGCTCCTCGCCAGCTACTGGGCGCGGAACGTCCATGAGCCGGTGCAGTTCGCGCAGGCGGTGGCGTCGGCGCTCGGTGATGGTCACCGGCTGTTTCTGGAGATCGGGCCGCACCCGGTGCTCACCGCGAACATCACCCAGTGTTTCGCTGCGGCGCAGGAAGAAGAGGGCACCGCAGCCTTCACGTTGCGGAGGCAGTCCGACGAGCGCCGCACGATGCTGGACGCGCTGGCGAAGCTCTACACCCAGGGCGTCAACCCGGACTGGAAGGCGGTCAAGTCCGAGGGGGCGCGCTCCACGTTGCTGCCGACGTACCCGTGGCAGCGGGAGCGGTACTGGGTCGAAACGAAGGGTGCTTTCGGCGGGCACGCCGGAGGCATGGATTCGATCGCGCCCGTGAGCACCGGCCGCTGGCCGCTGGCCGGCGTCAAGACGCGCATGCCCGGCGCCGTGCTCCACCACGTGCTGCGGATCGGTCCTCGTGGGCCGTCCTTCGTCACCGATCACGTCGTGTTCGGGAAGGTCGTCGTCGCCGGCGCCTTCTACGTCGGCGTCCTCCTCGCCGTCGCCGCCGAGCGCTGGCCCGAAAGAGCGCTCGAGGTGACGGGCGTCGAGTTCCTGCGAGCGGTCGTGCTGGAGCCCGGTCACGAACTCGAGCTTCACGTCGTGCTCACGCCCGAGCAGGACGGGGATGGCTATCGGTTCGAGCTGGCGACGAGCGCAGACGACACGGAGGGTGCATGGACGACCCACGCGCGCGGTCACGTGCGGCCCACCGACGGCGTCCCCGGCGTCGTGCCCCGGCCCGACGTGCTGGAGGCTCGCACGACCGAGTCGGTCGATGGCGCAGTGCTGTTCCGCGAGCTGTCGGCGATGCAGATCGAATGGGGGCCGCTCTGGCAGTGGATGCGCGCCGGCCGCCTCGGCGCCGGATGCTCGGTGTCCACCCTGGTGCCGACGTACTCGAGCGCCCACGACGAGGGGCCCCTGCACCCCTGCTTGCTGGACAACGGGTTCGGGACGAGCATGCTCATGAGCCTCAGCGCCCGCGCTCCCGAGGACACCTCGGCGACACTTCCCTTCGCGGTGGACCGGCTGAGGTGGTGGAAGGCGCCGAGTGGAAGCGTGCGCTGTGCGGCCGTCTCGCGGCCCAACACGAGTGACGTCACCGACTTCGTCCTGGTGGACGAGGGAGGCGACGTGGTCGCCGAGGTGGAGGGGTTCACGACGCGTCGGGCGCCGCGGGAGGTGTTCCTGCGCCAGGAGTCGACATGTCTGTTCCGGCTCGACTGGCTCGACGCGCCCCTCACCGACGCGCCGCGTTCACGGCAGCGGGGTAGCTGGGTCGTTGTCGCCGCACCCGGCTCGCGCATGGCTTCGGCGCTCGGAGCGCGGCTCGGCCGCTGCATCGTGACTGAGCCTGCCGGCCTCGGCGCGGCGCTGGACAAGGAGAGCGCCGTCGCAGGTGTGATCTGCCTGTGGGAGGCGCGTCTGGACGAAGCGGTGCCCGAGTCCGCGCAGCGGGTCGCGACCGAGGGGCTCTCGGTGCTGCGCGCGCTGCGGGGTCGTGCGGTGTCGCACCTGTGGTGGGTGACGACGGGCGCGGTCGCCGTCAAGCCCGGCGGCGCGACGGCGGCGGCCACGGCTCCGGTCTGGGGGCTGGGCAGGACCGTGATGCAGGAGATGCCGGAGCTCGGCTGCACGCTGGTCGATCTCGATCCGGGCACGGCGGGCATCGAGGCGCTGGAGCGCGAGCTGTCCGCGAGCGACGGTGAGAATCAGGTGGCCTGGCGCGCCGGGCGCCGGCACGTGGCGCGGCTGGTGCGGGTCGAGACGAGCAACCCCGTGCCCGACACCGAGGACCACCCGCTCAAGGTGCTCGGCAAAGGCACCGTGTTGCTGACCGGCGGCCTGGGTGCGCTGGGGCTGCAAGTGGCGCGGTGGCTGGCTCGCGAGGGTGCAGCGCACCTGGTGCTCACGGGGCGGCGGGGCCTCGGAATGCCCGGTGCCGTGGAGGCGGTGGCGGAGCTCGAAGCGCTGGGCGCCCGCGTCACCGTGGGGGCCGTGGACGTGGCCGACCGGGAGGCGCTGAGGGCGGTGATCGATGCCATCCCCAGCGAGCTGCCGCTCCGGGGAGTGATTCACGCGGCGGGGGTGCTCGCCGACGGGGTGCTCGCCGAGCAGGACGCCGAGCGTTTCGCGCGTGTGCTCTCCCCCAAGGTGACGGGGGCGTGGAATCTGCACGAGCTCACGGCCGACTGCGACCTTGCCTTCTTCGTGATGTTCTCCTCGCTCTTTGGCCTCCTCGGCGCGGCAGGGCAGGGGAACTACGCGGCCGCCAACACCTTCCTCGACGCGCTGGCAGCATACAGGCGAGCGCAGGGCCTGCCGGGGCAGAGCCTCGCGTGGGGCCCGTGGTCCGAGGGGGGCATGGCAGCGAGGCTCGACGCCGCGCAGCAGGCGCGCCTCGCCAGGCAGGGATACCAGGCGCTGTCGATGGAGCAGGGGCTCGCACTGTTCGGGCAGGCGCTGGGCCGTCGGGACGTGCACCTCGGTGTGGTGCCACTCGACGTGTCCGCGGCCGGCAAAGCCTTCGGCGCGACGGTGCCGCCGGTGTGGCGTCTGCTGGTGCGGGCGCCGGCAGCGGCCCGCGCCGCGACGGCCAGCGAGCATGTGGCGTGGGCAGCGCGGCTCGCGGCGCTCCCGCAGGCGCGACGCGCAGACGAGGTGCTCGCGGCCGTGCGGTCCGACGTCGCACGCGTCCTGTCCCTGGGCTCTTCCGCCGCCGTCGCGGTCGATTGGCCGCTCGCGCAGCTGGGGATGGACTCGCTGATGGCGGTCGACCTGCGCAAGGCGCTCGGCCAGCGGGTGGGCGCGACGTTGCCGGCGACGCTGGCCTTCGACTACCCGACGCCCGCGGCGATCGTGAAGTACCTGCTCGACGAGGTGCTCGTCTCGAAGACGAACGGCGCGCCGACGGATGACGTCTCCCTCGATGACGCGAACATCCGACTGGCGATGGCCTCGGCCGCCATGGCGGCGGCTCGCTCGGGGGAGCAACAGAAGGTCGCGAACATCGATGACATGGGTGCCGAGGAGCTGATGAGCATGTTCGGAGTCGAGGACGGCGTCGCCGGGGCCCAGCAGGAGTAGTATCGAGATGAGTGATCAGACCGACAAGCTCCTGAACGCACTTCGCAACGCGGCGAAAGAGGTCGAGCGCCTCAAGAGCGAGAAGCAGAACCTGCTCGACGCCCTCACGGAGCCCATCGCGATCGTGGGAATGGCGTGCCGGTACCCCGGAGGAGCAGCGGATCCGGAGTCGTTCTGGCGGCTGTTCGACGAGGGTGTCGATGCCATCACCGAGGTGCCGCACGACAGGTGGGACATCGACGCGATCTACGATCCAGACCCGGACGCGCCCGGGAAGATGGTGACGCGGAACGGCGGCTTCGTCTCTGGCATCGATCGCTTCGACCCGGCCTTCTTCGGTATCTCGCCCCGTGAAGCGGTGAGCCTGGATCCGCAGCAGCGGTTGCTGCTGGAGACCAGCTGGGAGGCGATCGAGCGCTGTGGCATCCTGCCCGAGCGGCTCATGGGCAGCGATACAGGCGTGTTCGTGGGCGTGATGTACCAGGATTACGCCAAGGTCACGGAAGACCTCGAGCGGATGGATGGATATTTCACCACGGGTAACCTCGCCAGCGTCGCGTCGGGGAGGATCTCGATCAGCTCGGGCTGAAGGGGCCGAGCGTGACGGTGGACACGGCCTGCTCTTCGTCGCTCGTGACGGTACACATGGCGTGCCAGGCGTTGCGTCAGGGGGAGTGCTCGCTGGCGCTGGCCGGCGGCGTGGCGCTGATGCTGACGCCGACCGTGTTCGTGGAGTTCAGCCGGTTGCGAGGGCTCGCCCGCGATGGACGGTGCAAGAGCTTCTCCGCGGCGGCCGATGGTGTGGCGTGGGCCGAGGGCTGCGGCATGCTGCTCCTGAAGCGCCTGCGTGACGCAGAGCGCGATGGTGACCCGATCCTGGCGTTGATTCGCAGCTCGGCGATCAACCAGGACGGGCGCAGCAACGGGCTCACGGCGCCCAACGGGCCGTCGCAGCAGGCGGTGATCCGACGCGCGCTCGCGCAGGCGGGTGTTTCGCCGTCGGAGGTGGACTACATCGAGTGCCACGGGACGGGGACGTCGCTCGGCGACCCGATCGAGGTGCAGGCGCTCGGCGCGGTGATGGCCGCAGGCCGGGCCCCGGACCGGCCGGTGGTGATCGGGTCTGCGAAGTCCAACATCGGGCACACCCAGGCCGCGGCGGGGGCTGCCGGGATCATGAAGGTCGTGCTGGCGATGGAGCACGGGCGCATCCCGAAGAACCTGCACTTCGATGCTCCGAGCCCGCACATCCCCTGGTCGGACGCTCCCGCTACGGGTGGCCTCGGAGGCGCTCGACTGGCCGAGGAGGGGCACGCCGCGACGAGCGGGTGTGAGCTCGTTCGGCATCAGCGGGACGAACGCGCACGTGCTGATCGAGGACGCGCCGCTGCCCAAGGTGGCGCCGTCGGCCCCGGAGCGGCCGGCGGAGCTCTCTCATGCTCTCGGCGCAGAGCGCGGCTGCGCTGGACGAGCAGGCGGCCCGGCTGCGCGACCACATGGGGAGACACCCCTCGCTTGGGCTCGGCGACATCGCGTTCAGCCTGGCGACGACGCGCAGCCCGATGGAGCACCGGCTCACGGTGGCGGCGGCCTCGCGTGATGAGGCGCTGGCGACGCTCGACGCAGCGGCGAAGGGACAGACCCCTCCCGGCGCGGCGCGGGGCACGGCCGCGTCCGCTCGCGGCAAGCTCGCCTTCCTGTTCACCGGGCAGGGCGCCCAGGTCCCCGGCATGGGCCGCGGGCTGTGCGCTGCCTGGCCCGTCTTTCGCGAGGCATTCGAGCGGTGCGCGGCGCTCTTCGATCGGGAGCTCGAATCGGCCGCTCTGCGAGGTGATGTGGGCCGAGCCGGGCAGCCCCGAAGCGGAGATGCTCGACCAGACGGCGTTCACGCAGCCGGCGCTCTTCACGTTCGAGTACGCCCTCGCGGCGCTGTGGCGCTCGTGGGGCGTGGAGCCGGAGCTCGTCGCCGGCCACAGCATCGGCGAGCTGGTGGCGGCCTGCGTGGCGGGCGTGTTCTCGCTCGAGGACGCCGTGCGGCTGGTGGCAGCGCGCGGGCGGCTCATGCAGGCGCTGCCGGCCGGCGGGGCGATGGTCTCCATCGCGGCCCCGGAGGCCGAAGTGGTCGCTGCCGTGGCGTCGCACGCGGCGTCGGTGTCAATCGCGGCCGTGAACGGGCCCGAGCAGGTGGTGATCGCGGGCACCGCGGAGCCGGTGCAGGCGATCGCGGCGGCGTTCTCTGCGCGCGGCGTACGCACCAAGTCTCTCCGCGTCTCGCACGCATTCCACTCGCCGCTCATGCAACCGATGCTGGAGGCGTTCGGGCGTGTGGCGGAGTCCATCACGTACCACCCCCCGTCGCTGCCCCTGATCTCCAACCTCAGCGGGAAGCTGGTCACGAACGAGGTGAGCGCGCCGGGCTACTGGGTGCGTCACGTGCGGGAGGCGGTGCGCTTCGCGGACGGGGTGAGGGCGCTTGCCGAGGCCGGCGCGGGCACGCTCGTCGAAGTGGGCCCGAAAGCCACGCTGCTCGGCCTGGTGCCGGCCTGCCTGCCGGGGGCCGAGCCCGCGCTCGTGGCGTCCCTGCGCGCTGGGCGCGACGAGGCCGCGAGCGTGCTGGAGGCGCTGGGTGGCATCTGGGCTGCCGGTGGCGCCGTGACCTGGACGAGCATCTTCTCCGCAACTGGCCGGCGGGTGTCGCTGCCGACCTATCCCTGGCAGCGGCAGCGATACTGGGCCGAGGTCAACGCTCGACGCCGCCGCTCCACCGGTGCGGAGAAGCCCATCGCCGACTGGTTCTATCGCGTGGATTGGCCGAGGCTCCCCGCGCTGCCGGCGGATCCCATCAAGCGGTCTCGGGGAGCTGGTTGGTGCTGGCCGACCGAAGCGGGCTCGGCAAGGCGGTCGCGGCGGCGCTCTCGTCACGTGGGCTTTCGTGCGCCGTGCTCCATGCGCCGGCCGACGCTTCCATTAGTCGCCGAGCGGTGGCCAAGTGCGGCGGAAGCCAGGACGAGTTTCAGGGAGTGCTCTACCTGTGGGGGCTCGACGCCGGCGCCGGCGCCGGGCCTCGGCCACGAGGTCGGCGAAGCGACCCGTGAGCCGCACGCCGGTGCCCGCGCTCGTTCGTGCGCTGGCCGCGACGCCGCGCTCGCCTCGGCTCTGGATCGTGACCCGAGGGGCGTGCGCAATGGGTGGCGAGTCCGAGGTCGCGCCCTGCCAGGCCGCGCTCTGGGGCTTGGCCGGGTGGCAGCACTCGAGCACCCTGCGAACTGGGGTGGGCTCGTCGACCTGGATCTCCAGCACGAGCCCGACCGAGGTCGAGGCCTGGCTGCGGAGCTGCTGGCGCCGGAGAGGGAGGACCAGCTGGCGCTCCGCAAGGGGCGCCGCTACGCGGCGCGGCTGACGGCGGCGCCGCCGGAAGGGGGATGCCGGCACCTGGCCCTGTCCGCGGAGGGCAGCTATCTCGTGACGGGCGAGCTGGCGGGGTCGGTCTGCACGTGGCGCGGTGGCTGGTTGAGCGGGGCGCGCGGCACCTGGTGCCTGACCAGCTCCGGCGGGCTGCCCGACCAGGCGGCATGGAGCGGAGAGCAGTCGCCGGACGTACGCGCGCGGATCGCAGCGGTCGAGGCGCTCGAGGCGCTGGGCGCGCAGGTGACCGTGGCGCCGGTGGACGTGACCGACTCCGAGGGAATGGCGGCGCTGGTAGCGGCCGCGGAGCCGCCGCTCCGCGGGGTCGTGCACGCTGCCGGCGTCGGCGAGGTACGTCCTCCTCGCCGAGACCGACGAAGCCCTGCTGGCTTCGCAGCGCTTCGTCTCAAGGTCGTCAGGGGCTGGATGCTGCACCGCTACCGCGGGCAGCCGCTGGACCTGTTCGTTCTGTTCTCGTCCGTGTCGGGCGGTGTGGGGCGGCCACGGCAAGGGCGCCATGCGGCGGCCAGCGCCTTCCTGGACGGGCTCGCGCACCAGCGCAGTATGCAGGGGCTGCCCGCATTGAGCATCGGCTGGGGTCCGTGGGCGGAGGGGGACCTTCGTCGCGGGGAACTCAGCGCGCGCCAGGAGACATCGGCGTGCTGCCCATGTCCACGGCGCCCGCCCTCGCGGCCTGGAGCGCCTGGTCGGTACCGGCGCGGAGCAGCGATGGTCGCCCGGATGGACTGGGCGCGCTTGGCACGGTACGCCGCCCGAGGGCGGCGCGGCCTGCTGGACGGGGCTGGTGGCGGCGACGAGAGACGCGTCCCCACCCGCCGCGGCGGAAGCCCGGAGCTGGCAGGGCCAGTCCGTCGCGAGGCGCGCAAGGTGCTGCGAGGGCTCGTCCGTGCGACGGTCGCCGAGGTGCTGGGCTTCGCCAATGCGGGCGCGCTCGACGCGGGACGGGGCTTCACCGAGCAGGGGCTCGATTCGCTGATGGCCGTGCAGATCCGCAACCGCCTGCAGAGCGAGCTCGGTGTGTCGCTGTCGTCGACGATGGCATTCGACCACCCGACGGTGGAGCGGGTGGCCGCATCGTGCTGACCGACGTGCTGAACCTGGAGGACCGTATCGGGTGCCCGGCGCCCGGTCGGTAGCGATGGACGAGCCCATCGCAATCGTGGGAGCCGCCTGCCGCTTCCCCGGGGGGCCGAACGATCTGGACGCCTACTGGCGACTGCTGGCGAACGGCGTGGTCGCGACCACCGAAGTACCGGCAAGCCGGTGGAACGCCGCCGACTGGTACGACCCCGACCCCGAGGCCGAGAACCGGACCTACGTGACCAAGGGCGGCTTCCTGGACGATGTCGAGACGTTCGACCCGAGCTTCTTCCGCATTTCGCCCCGCGAGGCCATGAGCCTCGACCCGCAGCAGCGGCTGTTGCTGGAGCTGAGCTGGGAGGCCCTCGAGCACGCGGGCCAGGTGCCGGCGGCGCTGCGCGAGAGTCCGACGGGCGTATTCCTCGGGCGCGAACCACAACGAGTACGCGGAGCGGCTGCAGGCGCATCGCCGACGAAGCCGTGGGGCGCTATGCGCGGCACGGGCAACATGCTCAGCGTGGCAGCCGGGCGCCTGTCGTTCTTCCTGGGCTTGCACGGCCCGACCTTGGCGGTGGATACCGCATGCTCGTCGTCGCTGGTAGCGACTTCACCTCGGTTGCCAGAGCCTGCGACAGGGCGAGTGCAATCAAGTCCTGGTGGGCGGGGTCAACCTGCTCTTGTTGCCGGAAGGCTTCGTGATGCTCTCGCGGATGCGTGCGCTGGCACCCGACGGGCGGTGCAAGACGTTCTCCGCTGCCGCAGACGGCTACGCGCGGGCCGAGGGCTGTGCGGTCGTGGTGCTCAAGCGGCTGAGCGATGCGCAGCGCGACGGCGATCGTATCCTGGCGTTGATCCGAGGCACAGCGATCAACCATGACGGGGCGACCAGCGGGCTGACGGTGCCCAACGGTCCTGCCCAGCAAGCGGTGCTGCGCCAGGCGCTGGCCCAGGCCGGAGTAGACCCTGGCGAAGTCGACTTCGTGGAGTGCCATGGAACCGGGACGGCGCTGGGTGACCCGATCGAGGTGCAGGCGCTGGGCGCGGTGTACGGGCAGGGCCGCCCCGCCGAGCGGCCGCTGGTGATCGGAAGCGCCAAGGCCAACTTCGGGCACATGGAGCCGGGAGCGGGCGTGGTGGGCCTGATCAAGGTGCTCCTGGCAATGGAGCACGAGCAGATCCCGGCTCAGCCCGAGCTGGGAGAGCTCAACCCACACTTGCCGTGGGGCACGCTGCCCGTCACGGTACCCCGGGAGGCGATGGCATGGCCGCGAGGCGCCCGGGTCCGTCGGGCCGGCGTGAGCGCGTTCGGGTTGAGCGGCACCAACGCGCACGTGCTGCTGGAAGAAGCGCCCGCCGCCAGCGTGTTACCGCCGGCGCGGCGGAGCGAGCGGCGGAGCTCTTCGTACTGTCAGCGAAGAGCTCGGCTGCGCTGGATGCGCAGGCGGCGCGGCTGCGCGACCACCTGGAGGCGAATCCAGAGCTGGGGCTGGTCGACGTAGCGTTCAGCCTGGCGACGACGCGCAGCGCGATGGAGCACCGGCTCGCGGTGGCGGCGACGTCGCGGGAGGGGCTGCAGGCCGCGCTCGAAGCGGCCGCGCACGGCCAGCCGCCGGCCGGCGGAGCGCGCGGCGCCTCCACGGGCAGCGCGTCCAAAGTGGTCTTCGTCTTTCCGGGGCAAGGGTCACAGTGGCTGGGCATGAGCCGGCAGCTCGCCGCCCAGGAGCCCGTGTTCCGCGCTGTCCTCGAGGAGTGTGATCGGGCCATCAAGGCAGAGGCCGGCTGGTCCCTGCTCGCCGAGCTCGCCGCAGAGGAGGCCGAATCGCAGATGGGCCGGATCGACGTGGTCCAGCCGATGCTGTTCGCCATGGAGGTAGCGCTCGCCGCGCAGTGGCGGTCGTGGGGCGTGGAGCCGGCCGCGGTCGTGGGTCACAGCATGGGTGAGGTCGCGGCGGCGTACGTGGCCGGCGGGCTCTCGCTGAAGGACGCCGTGGCGATCATCTGCCGGCGAAGCGTGCTCTTGCGGCGGATCAGCGGTCAGGGCGAGATGGCGATGGTCGGACTGTCGATCGCCGACGCGGAGGCAGCGCTCCTGGGCTACGAGGACCGCCTGAGCGTGGCCGTGAGCAACAGCCCGAGCTCGACCGTATTGTCGGGCGAACCGGCCGCCCTTTCGAAGGTGCTGGCGGCCCTGGAGGCGAAGGGCGTGTTCTGCCGGCGGGTGAAGGTGGACGTCGCCAGCCACAGCCCGCAGGTGGATCCGCTGCGAGATGACATCATGGCTGCGCTCAGCCAGCTCGTGCCTCTGGAAACGACCGTGCCGATGCACTCGACGGTGACCGCCGCGCCGGTGGCAGGTCCGGATCTCGTGGCGAGCTACTGGGCGAGCAATCTTCGGCAGCCGGTTCGATTCGCGCAGGTGGTGCGCTCCCTGCTGGAGAGCGGCCACACCCTGTTCGTCGAGATGAGCCCGCATCCGCTCCTGATGGCTTCGGTCGAAGAGATTCGACAGGAGACGGGGAAGAACGGCGCCTCGGTGGGCTCGTTGCGGCGCGGGCGAGACGAGCGGTCGTCGATGCTGGAGGCGCTCGGAGGGCTGTGGGTACAGGGATATCCGGTGCGCTGGGAACGGCAGTTCCCCTCCGGCATCGGTCGGGTTCCGCTGCCGACCTATGCGTGGCAGCGCGAGCGGTACTGGATCGACGCGCCCAAGCAGGCACAGGCCGGCGCGAGCGCCGCCGTGGACGGCGCGCTGTGGAGCGCCGTCGAAGCCGGCCCGGAGGCCGTCAGCGCGCTGCTCGCGCTGCCCGAGGCGCTGCACGGGAGCGTCGACGCGCTCCTGCCGCACATCGCGGCGTGGCGGGAGCGCCGCGACGAGGACCAGGCGTTCGCGCGGCGCCTCTACGACGAGAGCTGGCCGCTCGTGGCGCCTCCGGCGCCCGTGGCCGGCGCCCACAAGGGCACCTGGCTCCTGGTGCTCCCGTCGCCGGCGGAGTGCCCGAGCGCGGAGCCGATCGCGGCCGCGATCGAGCGGGCGCTCGCCGAGGTCGGTGGCCAGGCGGAGCGCGTCGAGGCGGCTTCGATCGTGCATGAGTTCACGGCGCGCCTCATGGCCGGCGTCCGCGGCGTGATCTCGCTCACGGCGCTCGACGAGGCGATTGCCCCGGAGCACCCGCACACGCCGCGCGGTCTCGCGCACACGCTCGAGCTGGCGAAGCGCATGCCGACGGCGGGCCGCCCGACTCCGCTGTGGATCGTGACCCGCGGTGCGGTCGCCGTGCGGCCGGGGGAGCCCGTGCCTGCGCCGCTCGGGGCGCTGCACGCGGGCTTCGGCCGGGTGTTCGCGCTCGAGCACGCGGAGCAATGGGGCGGCCACGTCGACCTCCCGCTCGACGTCGACGACGCGATGGCGCGGCTGCTCGTCGCGTCGCTCGGCGACGTGGAGGATCAGATCGCGCTGCGCGCCGAGGGGCGCCACGTTCGGCGCCTCGAACGCGTCACGCCGAGCCTGCACCGTGAGCCGTGGCAGCCCACCGGCACCGTGCTCATCACCGGCGGGACGGGCGCGCTCGGCGCGCACGTCGCGCGCATGCTCGCCGAGCGCGGCGCACCCCACCTCGTGCTCACCTCCCGTCGCGGCTCCGACGCGCCCGGGGCGCGTGCGCTCGCCGAGGAGCTCGAGGCTCGCGGCGCCCGCGTCTCTCTCGTCGCCTGCGACACCTCGGACGCCGCGCACCTCGATCAGCTCTTCGCCCGCTTCGATGCCGCACCGGAAGCCGAGGCGCTGTCCGCGGTCTTCCACACGGCGGGGCTCCTCGAGGACGCGATCATCGCCAACCTTCCTCTGGAGCAGCTCGATCGGGTCCTCCAGCCGAAGGTGGCCGCGTGGGCCATCCACGAGCGGCTCGCGTCCCGGCGCTCGACGGCCCGGCTCGTGCTCTTCTCGTCGATCGCGGGCTTCCTCGGCGCGATGGGCCAGGCGAACTACGCCGCCTCCAACGCTTACCTCGACGCGCTGGCCCAGCACCGGCGCGCGCTCGGCCTGCCGGCGGTGTCGATCCAGTGGGGGACCTGGGCCGGCGGTGGGATGGTGACCGCGGACATCGAGGCGCGGACGCGGCGCCTCGGCGTCCAGCCGCTCGATCCTGCCGGCGCGCTGCGCTGCCTCGATCTGGCCATGGCCGAGGGCAGGAGCCTCGCGGTGATGGACGTGGACTGGGCGCGCTTCGTCCCCTCCTTCGCGGCCGACCGGGGGCGCCCGCTGCTGCTCGGCGTCGACGAGGCCCGCGCGGCGCTCGAGGCCCGCGCGGAGGAGAGCTCGCGCCCGGCGGGCACCGAGCTCGGGCTGCGCGAGACCCTGGCGAATTTGCCGGACGTGGAGCGGTTGGAGCACCTCCGCTCGCTCGTCGCCGCCCAGGCCGGTCGCGTACTCGGGATCGCCGGCGCCTCGTCCATCGACGTCGAGCGCGGCTTCGCGGACATGGGCCTCGACTCCCTCATGGCGGTCGAGGCTCCGCCTCTCCCTGCAGGCGCAGACGGGCCTCGCGCTGCCCACGACGCTCGCCTTCGATCATCCCTCGATTGAACGCAGTCGCCCGCCACCTCCTCGAGAAGCTGAAGGCCGCGGGCGGGCTGGACCGGCCCAGCGCCATCGCCATCGAGCGCCCGGATTGGCCGGAGCTCTCGGCGCTCGTCGAGAAGCTGCTCCACGCGCCTCTCGACGAGCTGAAGGCCTCGGGGGTGTTCGATCGCCTGAACGCGCTGAACCGACCCGCGCAACGCGTCGAGCCGGCGATCCCCACGGAGGCGGCGTCCCTCGACGAGGCTCGCCCGATACGTCCTGGAGAACTGATGAACCCCGACCAGAACCTGGAGAGCCTCTTCCGGAAGGCGGTAGCATCCCTGGCCCAGGCGCGCGAGGATCTGCGGCGCGCGGAGTCCAGCAAACGCGAGCCCATCGCCGTCGTGGGCGTCGGGCTGCGCCTCCCGGGCGGCGTGAACGATCTCGACGGGCTGTGGGAGCTCCTGGCGTCGGGACGGGACACGCTGCGCCCGGTCCTGGACGAGCGGCTGGACGCCGCGGAGATGTACGATCCCGATCCGGAGGCGCCGGGCCGGTCCTATGCGCGCCACGCGAGCCTCCTCGACGACGTCGCAGGCTTCGATGCGGCCCTCTTCGGGCTCAGTCCGCGCGAGGCGCTCTCGATGGACCCGCAGCACCGGCTGCTGCTGGAGGCGGGGTGGACGGCCCTGGAGAGCGCGCAGATCGACCCGCGGAGCCTCAAGCACTCGAGGACCGGCGTCTTCATCGGCATCGGGCCGAGCGAGTACGGTAGCGTCCGGCAAGGCGTCGACCAGGCCGACGCGTACGGGCTCACCGGGACCACCATGCCCTTCGCCGCCGGGCGCCTCGCCTACCACCTCGGGCTGCAGGGGCCCACGTTCGCCGTCAGCACCGCCTGCTCGTCGTCGCTCGTCGCGCTGCACCTCGCCTGCAAGGCGCTGCGCAACGGCGAGTGCGATCTCGCGCTCGCGGGCACCGCGCAGGTCCTGTGCGACCCCACGAGCTTCATCCTGCTCTCGCGCACCCGCGTCCTCTCGCCGGACGGGCGCTGCAAGACGTTCTCGGATTCTCGCCGACGGCTACGGCCGCGGGGAGGGTGTCGGCGTGCTCGCGCTCGCCCGCCTCGAGACGGCCCGCGCGCGTGGCTTGCCGATCATCGCCGTCGTCCGCGGCAGCGCGGTGAACAACGACGGGGCGAGCAGCGGCATCACCGCCCCAAACGGCACGGCGCAGCAGCAGGTGGTCCGCGCCGCGCTCGCCGACGCGGGGCTCGTCCCGGCCGACGTCGACGTCGTCGAGTGCCACGGTACGGGCACGCGCCTCGGTGATCCCATCGAGGTGAACGCGCTCGCCGCGGTCTACGGCGAGGGTCGTCCGGCCGAGCGCCCGCTCCTGCTCGGGGCGATCAAGGCGAACGTCGGTCACCTCGAGTCGGCCGCCGGCCTCGCCGGCGTCCTGAAGATCCTCGCGGCGATCCGTCACGAGGCGCACCCTCCGACGCCCCACACGAAGCCGCTCAACACGCACATCGAGTGGGAGCAGCTCCCGGTGCGGGTCGTCGACGAGCTCATGCCTTGGCCGCGAGGGCCCCAGAGGCCGCGGCGCGCCGGTGTCAGCTCCTTCGGCCTCTCGGGCACCAACGTGCACGTGATCCTCGAGGAGGCGCCGGGCGTCGAAGCGGCGCCCGCCACGGGCGCCACCCGTGCGCCCGCGGTGCTCCCGATCGTCGTCTCGGGTCTCACGCGCGAGGCGCTCGCCGACAACACACGCCGGCTCGCCGCGCAGCTCGAGGCCAGCGACGCTCCCCGGACGCTCGATCTGTCGTACTCGCTGGCGACGACGCGCACCGCCTTTCCGGTGCGGCTCGCGCTGGCCGTGCCCTCGTCGCACGGCGCGCGCGAGCTGGCGACGGCGCTGCGCGGCGTGATCGACGCACCGCGCGAGGGGCAGATCACGCCCGACGGACATCGCGCCGGCAAGCTCGCGTTGCTCTTCTCCGGGCAGGGCAGCCAGCGCGTCGGCATGGGCAAGGCGCTCGCGGAGTCGGACGTGCACTTCGCGCGGCTGCTCGACGAGGTGCTCGCGGCCTGCGACGCGCACCTCGGCCGGCCGCTCAGGGCCGTGCTGTGGGCCGATCCCGGCTCGCCCGACGCGCGCCTGCTCGACGACACGCGCTGGACGCAGCCGGCGCTCTTCGCGATCGAGGTCGCGCTCGCGCGCCGCTGGCTCGCGCTCGGCGCCCGCCCCGCCGTGCTCCTCGGCCACTCGATCGGCGAGCTCGCCGCCGCGCACGTCGCGGGCGTGCTCTCGCTCGAGGACGCGGCCCGCCTCGTCTGCGCGCGCGGCGACCTGATGGCCCGGCTGGCGACGGCGGGCGGCGCGATGGCCTCGCTGGGCGCGGGCGAGGCGGAGGTGCGGGAGGCGCTCGCGGCGTGGACCGGAGCCGAACGGGCACGCATCGACCTCGCCGCGCTCAACGCGCCCGGCCAGACGGTGGTGAGCGGCGACGCCGACGCCGTCGCGCGGCTCGCCGCCTCCTTCGCGGAAGGCGGCCGCAAGGCCACTCGACTCGTCGTCTCCCACGCGTTCCACAGCCCGCACATGGACGGCATGCTCCAGGCATTCCGCGCGACGGCGGGCTCGGTCACGTTCCGCACACCGAAGATCCCGATCGTCTCCAATGTCACGGGACGGATCGCCGAGCCCGAGAGAGGCGACCTGGTCACGGCCGACTACTGGGTTCGCCACGTGCGCGGCACGGTGCGGTTCTCGGAGGGCGCCTCGGCGGCCGCGGCGCTCGGGGTGACCACCTTCCTCGAGTGCGGGCCGCACGGCGTGCTGTGCGCGCTGGCGTCGAGCAGCCTCGGCGATTCGGCGTCGAAGTCGGCGTTCGTTCCGTCGCTGCGCAAGGATCGCGACGAGTCCGTCGTGTTCGTCGAGGCGCTCGCTGCGCTTCACGTGCGCGGGCACGAGATCGACTGGACCGCCGCCTTCGACGGGCTCGGCGCCAAGCGCATCGATCTGCCGACCTATGCCTTCCGACATCAGCGGTACTGGTTCGAGATGTCGGGTACGGCCCGTGTCGCCCCGATCGAGGGGCCGTCTCTCGTGCCGAGCCGGGAGGTCCTGGAGGGGCTCGACGCGCTCCCCTACGACGAGCGCTACCAGCGGGTGCTGGACGTCGTTCGTCGCGAGGTCAGCGCCGAGCTCGGATTGAGCGATCTGGTGACTCCGGACCAGGAGATCCAGTCGCTAGGGCTGGATTCGCTCATGTCCGTGCAGGTCCGCAATCACCTCGTCGCTCGCATCGGGAGGCCTCTTCCGGCGACGCTGCTCTTCGACCACGGGTGCGCCGCCGACATCGCCGCCTTCGTCGCCCGCGACATCCTCGGCGCCGGCACGGCGGCGGCGTCCTCGGACTCGAGCGGGGCACCGACGCCGCGCGTCGCCCAGCCCGGCGTGGCGCCCCCGGTCACCGCGGGGGGGATCCCCGCACCCCCCGCCGCTGCGGCGACGGGGCGCGCTCCGGACCACAGCAAGTGGCTGCCGGGGGGAACCCGCTCCGACGCCACGCTGCGCGTGTTCTGCCTGCCGTTCGCCGGCGGCGGCACGAGCGCCTACCGCGCCTGGCGCGCGCGGCTCCCGCAGTCGATCGACGTCTGCCCCGTCGCGCTCCCCGGCCGCGAGGCGCGGCTGTACGAGCCCGCGCTGCGCGCGCTCGACCGCCTCGTGCCGGCGCTCGCGGACGCCATCGAGCCGGCGCTCGATCTCCCCTTCGCCTTCTTCGGGCAGAGCTTCGGCTCCCTGGTCGCGTTCGAGCTCGCGCGCGAGCTGCGACGCCGCGCCGCGCCCGCACCGCGCCGATTGCTGGTCGCGGCCTATCCCGGCCCGCAGCGGCGCGCGGAGCTCCCGTTCCCCTCCGGATTGTCCGACGACGAGTTCATGCGCACCGTGAACGAGCTGTGGCAGGCGATCCCGGCGGAGATCGTCGCCGAGCCGGAGCTGCTCGCTCGCCTCCTGCCCGCGTTGCGTGCGGACATCGAGCTCCAGTCGACGTCGCCGCACGTCGACGAGGCGCCCCTGCCGGTGCCGATCTCCGCCTGGTACGGCACACGCGACGCGCTGATCGGCGCCGAGCTGGTCGCCGCGTGGGGCGCGCAGACGTCGAGCGGTTTCACGCTCCAGAGCGTGGAGGCCGGCCACCTGTTCCACGCCGATCCGAGCTTCATCAACCGCGTCGAGGCCCTGCTCCGCGTCGACGCGAAGACCGCAGTCGGAGCAAGACCCCCCGGGACCCCCCGCGGGAACGCTCACGTGCCGTTGAACCATTGAAGGTCTTCCGAATCGAGCGGGATGTCTTCTGGTCTTCTGCACTCGTGAAATGAAGGAGAGATCGCATGTCCGAGTTCAAAGGTAAGGTCGCCATGGTCACGGGAGCCGCTCGTGGGCTCGGCAAGCACGCCGCACTGGCGTTCGCCCGTGAAGGCGCCAACGTCGTCTTCACGGACATCAACGAGGCGGGCGGCCAGGAGACCTTGCGGCTGATTCACGACGCGGGAGGAGAGGGTGTCTTCCTGAAAGCCGACATGTCGATCGAGCGAGACGTGGCGCGCACCGTGAGCACGGCGGTCGAGAAGTACGGGCGGCTGGACTACGGGCTGAACAACGCCGGCATCGAGCGGCTCTCGCCCGTGGTCGATCAGACGGAGGAGGACTGGGACTACACCTTCAACATGAACGCGAAGAGCGTCATGTTCTGCATGAAGCACCAGATCCCGCAGATGATGAAGAGCGGCGGGGGGGCGATCATCAACCAGACGTCGATCACCAGCACCATCACCGGCATGCCCGGAAGCTCGGCCTACGCGGCCAGCAAGGCGGCGGTCATCGGGCTGTCCAAGTCGGCGGCGGTCGAGGTCGCGAAGGACGCCATCAGCATCAACTGCATCGCCGCCGGCGCCATCCTCGGAGACGAGCCGTCTCTCTTCTCCGATTTCCTCAAGACGACCAAGCTCGAGCCTGCCACGCTGAAGCAGTACTTTCCGGCCGGCCGCTTCGGCGAGGCGGAGGAGTTCACCTCGGCCGTCCTCTTCCTCTGCTCGAAGGCGGCCCGCTTCATGACGGGGACGACGCTCGTGATCGACGGAGGATTCACGATCGGGGCGGTGCGGCTGCCGAAGAAGTGAGCGCGCGCGTCGCCGCTACTTCGGCGGCGGGCTTCCTCTGATCCACCTCACGGCGATCGGCTGGCGCACAGCGCCCCGCCTGACAACGTCGTCGTCGGCTTCGTATCCGGCGGGGCGCCGCCTTCGGCATACAAGTTATTGAAATCGAACGGGAAATTGTCCCGTTCGTGGATGCACTTGTGCTTCGCGAAAGGGAACGCTACCGTCACCTGAGCATGTCCAGCTTCCGAGAGATCGAATCCGGACCCAACTTTGAGGTCTACCAGGGTGCCCTCAGCGTCCAACGGTTGGACTGGACGAGTCAGGGCCATATCCGAACAACCCACATCGGCTACATGGAAGAGTGGTGCCCGGATCGCATCATCATCCGCTGGGACGCGGCCTTCCGCGCGAAGCAGAAGTTCCACGTCTTCCACGACTTCTCGCGAGCGACGGGCTATGAGTCCGGATTTCGCGTCAAGTTGACGGCGTGGGCGAAGGCGCATCCGGACGCACAGAGTGGGATTTACGTTCACACCACGAACAAGCTCGTCTCGATGGGCGTCACCGTAGCGTCCATGGCGTTGGGGGGGCTGCTCACGAACGCCCCGAAGCGCCAGGACTTCGATGTCGCGCTCAAGAAGTACGGGCTGCCCGTCAACGTCTCACTGCCTGATTTCAAGCCCGAGACTTGAGCGCGGCATCTCGCGCTGAGAGTGCCCACCGACAGTTCACGTGAACGCCTCCGGGTGAGGCATGCCTACGCGCTGCTGGGGTGACGCGCCCGAGCTGGCGCAGCGCGACCGTCAGGCGCGGAGGCCTCGAGAAAGCGTGAGGCCGCCTGTGTCACAGGAGCCTCCGCGCCATGACCTGAGCATTGGCCTCATCTGCCGGGGGCAAGCCGAAGCGGACGGAGCGCCGCGCGGTCAGGCCAGCGACCGGAGCCGCGCCCGTGAGGCGCGGACGAGGGCCCTTTCGTGTTCCTGTGTGCGGCGATGCCCGCGGCCTGACGGCCGCGGCTCCGGTCGCCGCCTCACGGCGCGGCGTTCCATTCAACGGGCCGCCTCCAACGGGTGACCTCGAGAAACCGTGGCGTGTCGAGGCGAATGCTCGCGCTCCGTGACGGTGTGGGAGCGGTTGCCTCGGCCGTCGCTCGACGCGCATGCCCACACACCGGGAGGGGCGGGTCGAAGCCTGTGAGATCCTGACAAGCGCGGCGTGGCCCTCTGGTTTCCCGGTCATTTCCCGTTGCCTCTTGTCCGGGAAAGATTGACCGGAGGCCGTGCCTCTCCCCGTGGGCGTGGCCGTGACCGTGGCCGATCTGCCCGTGCCCCGACTCCGGATCCGGGGCACGGGAGAAGCCGGCCACGGCCACGGCCACGCCCACGGGACGCTGGGACGGTCAGTCACGGGGGACGCCCGCGTCAGGATTCTCAGAGCCTGCCCTGGGGTCGCCTCGTGGAGCTCGGTCTCGAAGTGGCGGACGCAGGGATTCGGTGGGGCCCAGAGCCGCGTCGAGGGTCGGGGAAGCGATTCGTGGGGTGGTACCGGGATTGGCGCCGAGCGCGGTCACCTGCGGGAGACCGGCGCAGCGTCTTCGTCGGGGGCGGGGAGCGGTCGGGCCGTGGGGCGGCCCGACCGTCGCGCTGTCGGATTACAGCTTCTGGAGGAAGGCGAAGATCTGCGCCTTCTCGGTGGGCGACATCGACTCCGGGAGCCCGCCCGGGGTCTCCGGGGGGTACGCGTAAGGCCGGTTCAGGACGGGGGCGGCGGGGAAGAGGATTCGGCTGTACGTGTCGAGCACGGCGTGGAGATCCGGCGCGCTGGCGTCGTGGAAGTAGGGGGCGGTCTTGGAGATCCCGCGGAGGCTCGAGGACCTTGAAGCCTTCCCAGTCGTACGAGTTGCCGGTGGTGAGCGCCCGGCCGGGGTCGACCGAGTACGGCATGGGGGCGAGGTCCACGCCGATGCCGGGCGGCGCCGGGGGCATGTCGACCTGCTTCTGCGTCCGGGTCGCGTCCGTGTAGAAGCGGATGCGGTACTCCGGGAACGTGATGTTCGCGGGGAACACGGGGGGGAGCTTGCCGAGCTGCCGGAGCCCGTCGAGCAACGAGATGCCGTAGAGCCCCATGTGCTCCGGGTTCTTGAGGTCGCTGCGGAACGTCGTCGGGAGCGCGATGCCGATGGCGTTGAACCCGCTGATGTCGATCGTGCCGTCCGCGTGCTGCACGGGGAAGAACGCGGTGTTGACAGACTGGTCGACCAGGATCTGGGTCGTGCTGCTCCCGTGGCACCTGGCGCAGATCTGCTGGAAGAGCGCCTGGCCCGCGGCCTCGTCGGAGCCGGCGGGGAAATGGCGGGTGAGAGGATCGAGCTCGGGATCCGGATGGGGGGTCTTCCCTTGCTGGACGGACTCGCCGATCTGGAACGCCGTGAGGTCGGAGTACGTGCTCAGCTCGAAGTCCGCGATCTGATTGAGCACCTGCGGCGAGGGCGGAGGGTTCATCTGGCTGTGGGTGAGGAGCGCGCCGTCCGCCTGGATTTGGAGGGTCGCGTTGCGGCCGTCGTACTGGTAGGGGCCCGAGAACGCCACGTTCTCGGTGGTCGGGACGCCGCGCCACACCGCGATGGTGCGGGTCGCGTTGGTGATGACGTTGCCGTTGGCGTCGATCTCGTCCAGGTTGTCCGCGAGCGGGACGGCCACCCGCACGAGGCCCGCCATGAGGTGGTTGTAGGTCGGCACCGCCGCGGTGGGGTCGTCGGCGTCGATGGGGTTGAAGAGCGGATCGTTGGGGTTCTTCGCGTAGAGTGCTTTCACGTGCTCAGGGGTGAGCGTGAAGTGGTCCTCCGGGACGTGACAGGTGGCGCAGGAGCGCCCGTTGGTGCCAGGGAGCGCGTGGTTGAACGCGATGCCGCCGGCGATGGTGTCGACGATGGTGCCGCCGAGGTTGCCGTCGTCGCCGCCGGAGTTGTCGTTGCCGCCGTTGCTGTTGCCGTTGCCGTCGCAGCCGCTGCTGCCGATCGCGCTGGTCGCTTCGCCGACGGGCTCGTCGGTGGTCGGTCCGATCGCGCTCGAGCAAGCGGCGAGCACGATCGCACAAATCATCGCACCTGACGCCGGAGCGCCGGTTCTGAACTTCATTTTGTGCCTCCAGTGCCCTCCGAATCCTGGATCGAGCGACGAGCTCCACCTGGAATGACCGGGGGCGAAATGTCGAAAGAACGCGTGGGACAGTTGCCCTATCGTCGTGGTGATGGGCGGTTGCTGTACTATTCGATCTGGCACGGCTTTTTCTGACAACGGGGCCACGCGTCCGATGTCAGCCAGGACCGGGGGAGGCGCACCGGGGCCGGTGGGCGGAATGCCTGTGGGACGAGGTAGGTAGGTGCCCGCAGGTGGTGCAGCGACCCATCCGCTGTCCGTGGCGGCCGCGGAGCCGCCGGTGTGGGAGGACGTGCGCCGGCTCCGGCGTTGACGGGCTCTCGCGGGCGGGCGTAGCGTGGATCGTCGGGCCGTGCGCTTCTCGATCGTGAGGCTACCCTGAGCGCGAGCATCCTGTTCGTGACACCGAACGCCGCCTCGGCGACGGGCCTGGGCCAGGAGGGGCTGGTCGAGGCCGCCCTCGGCAGGGCCGGCTACGGGTTCGTGGCTTGCGGCACCGTCGCCCGCGGGCGCCTCGCCCTCCGCGAGAGGACGCACGCCCTGGCGATCATCGACGCCGATTTGCCGGACGGCGCGGGGCTCGATCTGCTCACGTCCGCTGCCGGTACGCCCGCGGTGCTGCTCGCGTCGCACCGAGAGGTAGCGGAGCGCCTCGTCTTCCTCCGCGCGGAGGCGGCCGACTGCGTGGCCAAGCCCTACGACGCGCAGCACCTCGTCGCGCGCGCCCTCTCGGTCCTCGCCCGGCGCAAGGGAGCGCCGGCGGTCCTCGCCTCGGGCTACGCGCGCCGCGTCCTCCTGGTCGACGACAGCGCGAGCTACGCGCGCGCCCTCGGCGACGAGCTCCAGCGGGACGGGCACGACGTGGCGATCGCCAGGACCGCGGCGGAGGGCCTCGTCTACATGGCGGTGCAGGACTCCAATCTCGTCCTCATCTCCCCGCGCCTCCCCGACATGAGCGGCGCCGACCTGTACACCTTGATGCGCGGTTCTCCCGCGCTCCGGCGCACCCCGGTGCTCCTTCTCCCCATCCGCGAGAAGACCGTCATCCTCGGGCGCCCGATCTCTCCGCAAGCGGCCCCAAACCCCGGCTCGGCTGTGCCAGGCCCCGGCGAGCCCGACTCCGCCGACATGATCCGGCCTCGCGACCTCGAGTCGGTGCGGATGCAGGCCCGCCGCGTCATCGCCGAGGAGCGCCCAGCGCCTTCGTCCCAGCAGAGCGTGCCGCCGCCCTCGCGCCGCGACGTGGGCCCGCCTTCGCAGCGGGGCAGCCCCCCGTCGCAGAGCGTGCCGCCGCCCTCGCGCCGCGACGTGGGGCCGCCTTCGCAGCGGGGGGGGCCCACGTCCCAGCCGAGCGCACCGCCCCCGCGCCGTGAAGCCGCGTCGCAGCCGAGCGCGCCGCCGCCCTCGGTCCACGACGGGCCGCCCTCGTCGCGCCGGTTCCCCCCGCCCTCGTCGCGCCGCGACCTGCTGCCCTCCGTCCGCGGCCGGACGCTGGCGGAGACCCTCCGGCCTCCGAGGACGCCGACCCAGGTGGGGGTGCCCCTGCTCGATCAGATCGCCGCCCTCTCCGGGCTCTCGCAAATCGCAGGCCGCCCCGCGCTCGAGAGGGCCTGCCAGCGGGCCGGCGTCAACGCGCTCCGCACCGCCGCGGACCTGGAGCGTTGCCTGCCCGAGATCGAGCTGGCGCTCCGGGCCTTCCTCGCGCCCGAGGTCGTCGAGGCCAGGATGGTCGAAATCGCGCGCCTCGCCCGCACCTGACGCGCCGTCGCCCCGCCTCCCGCAAAGTGGCTCCCCTGCCGCGCCCGTGGTCTACTTCGATCATGGCCCCGCCCCTGCGCGCCGCGCTGGTCGCCACGCTGGTCCTCTCCGCCCCGAGCGCCGCCGCGCAGGACCCGCCCCCCACGCCGCCGCCCGCGCGCGCCACACCGCCGCCCGCGCCCACCCCGCCACCGCCGACCGTGGTAACCCCCGTCGCCGCGCCCCATACCCCCGCGCGCCCGCCTCGCCGTGCGCTGCCCCGCGCCAAGCGCCCCCCCGAGGCGAGCCCGCTGCCCGGCACGCCCATCGCGAGCGCCCCCGGCTTCTCCCGGAAGGAGGACGGCACCTCCCGCATCTGGATCGAGGTGAGCCGCAAGGTCGACGTGCTCGAGAACAAGGCGGCCGGGCGCGTGGTCTACCGCCTCCGCGGCGCCGCCGTGCTCCAGAAGACCAGCCAGCTCCCGCTGCTCACGGGGTTCTTCGCCACCCCGGTGGAGCGCGTGCAGCTCGTGCAGGAGGGGCCGGATTGCGATCTCATCGTCGAGCTGCGCGAGCCGGCGGATCTGACCCAGCGCATCGTGGAGACCCCGCGGGGGATGGTGCTGGAGGTGGACGTCCCCATGCCCGTGGCGTACGAGCCGGCTGCCCGCGACGACGGCGGGGAAGGGGCCCCGGAGCGCCCGCGGGCGAGGCGGCAGCGGCAGCGGCAGACGCAGACGCTCGGCGCCGCCCCGCCGCCAGAGCCGCCCGTGGACGAGCCGGTCGCTCCGGTGCAGGGCGACTGAGCACAGCCCCGCGCAACTCCGTCGCCGGTCGCCGATCGCTGCCTCGTACACGTGCTCGTTCTCGTTCGCGTGGTCGTGCGCGTGCGCGTGCGCCTGCGCGTGACCGGCGCCGAGCTCGCGAAGCAGGCGCCGAAGCCGCTCTTCGTGGGGAAAAAACGCCGTGGATCGCGGCGAGCCACTTCGCCTGCGCGCGAGCGCGATCCTGCGCGCGCGAGCCGCTTCGCCTGCGCGCGAGCCGCCTCGGCCGCGCGTGAGCTACGTCGCCCGCACGCGAGCCACGTTGCCTGCGCGCGAGCGCGATCCTGCGCGCGCGAGCCACGTCGCCCGCGCGCAAGCTGCTTCGCCCGGGCGCGAGCCACGTCGCCCGCGCGGGAGCCGCTTCGCCCTGGCGCGAGCCATCTCGCCCGGCCGCGAGCCGCTACGCCCTGGCGTGAGCCATCTCGCCCGGCCGCGAGCCGCTACGCCCGGCCGCGAGCCGCTACGCCCAGGCGCGAGCCACGTCGTCCGCGCGCGAGCCGCTACGCCCAGGCGCGAGCCACGTCGTCCGCGCGCGAGCCACTTCGCCGGTGGGCGACCGTCTTCGCCGGTGGCGGAGCGAGCCGCACGCTCGGAGGAGCCGCTTCGCCGTCGGGGGAGCGGTTTCGCCGACGGCGGAGCGAGCACCGCGCTCGGATGAGCGGTTTCGCCGGCGAGGGACCGGCTTCGGGCGCTTTTCCAGCCGCACTACTCTCTCGCGGCCCGCCGTAGTAAGCCCCGCCGCGCGGGGGCGCAGAAGACCACGAAGGAGAGACACGGATGCGACTCGAAGACACCAAGTTCATCGTCACCGGCGCCGCGCAGGGCATGGGCCGGCACTTCGCGATGCGCATCGCGGAGGCCGGCGGGCAGGTCGCCGCCGGCGACGTCAACGAGGCCGGCCTGGCCTCGCTCGCCGAGGAGGCGAAGGCGCTCCGGGGCAAGGTGCACACCCGCAAGCTGAACGTCGCGGACGAGGGCGACGTCGCGGGCTTCGTCGCGTTCGCGCACGAGGCGATGGGCGGGCTCAACGGGCTCGTGAACAACGCGGGCATCCTGCGGGACGGGCTCCTCGTCAAGCGCGACAAGGCGACCGGCGCCATCACCAAGCTGACGCGGGACCAGTGGCAGGCGGTCATCGACGTCAACCTGACGGGCGCGACGCTGATGGCCCGGGACGTGGCGGCGAAGATGGCCGAGACCGGGTCGCAAGGGCGTGATCGTCAACATCAGCTCCATCGCGCGGTACGGCAACCGGGGGCAGTCGAACTACTCGGCCGCGAAGGCGGCGCTCGCCACCAACACCAAGACCTGGGCCCAGGAGTTTGCGCCCTTCGGCATCCGCGTGGGCGCCGTGGCCCCCGGGATGATCGAGACCCCCATGACCCAGGGGATGAACCAGAAGGCGCGCGACGCGCTCGTCGCCGCGATCCCGGTGGGGCGCATCGGCCTGCCCGAGGACATCTGGGTCGCGGTCAAGCTTCGTCATCGAGTGCGACTACTTCAACGGCCGGACCATCGACGTCGACGGCGGCCTCTCCATGTGATCGCGGCAGGGCCGCACGCGAGCGGCCCACCTCGCCCGGGCCGGCCCAGCCGGCCCGCTCGGCGGCTGTCGGGGAGCGCTCACGAGGCAGGCGGACGTTTTCTCCTTGACCGTAGGAAGTTGAAAGCTATCTTCAACATCAAGGTCGTCATGTACGTCTGCCTCTGCCACGGTGTGACCGACCGGGAAATCCTCGAAACCATCGCCGATGGTGCCTCCTCGCTGGAGGAGGTCGCTTACTGCACGCGCGCAGGCACCCGGTGCGGCAGTTGCGTCCCCGCAATCGCCGCGCATGTGCAGGAGAGCGCACCCGGCGCCGAGCCCGAGCGCCGCTGCCTCCGCGTCCTCACGAGCGCCGCGTAAGCACGCACGTCACCGAACGGTGTCGTAGCTGAGCGTGGCGCACCGCCGCGCTCGGCACCTCGTTCCGCGAGAAACGTGCCCCCCTCGCACGCCTTTGGCGCTACCGTTCTCGGCCCGAACCACCGAGGCCAGGCTCAGGCTGGCGTTCGGCTGCGGTCCTCGCCGGGTCTACGGGTCGCCCGAGCACCACGTCGACGGCCCACGGCCGGGCCGGCGCGGGCTTTGCCCGCAGCGCGCTGGAGAAACGAAAAACCGCCGGGCCGACCGGGCAGAGGGACGCGACATGAAGGGCTCGAAAGAGGTCATCGAACTGCTGAACGAGGTGCTGGCGGGAGAGCTCGTCGCCATCAACCAGTACTTCCTCCACGCGAAGATGTGCCAGAACTGGGGCTACCTCCGCATCGCCCACAAGGTCCGGCACGAGTCGATCGACGAGATGAAGCACGCCGAGCAGCTCGCCGACCGCATCCTCTTCCTCGACGGGCTGCCGAACTTCCAGCGCCTCGACAAGATCAACATCGGGCAGACCGTCCCCGAGCAGCTCAAGAGCGACGTGGAGCTCGAGTACGCGCCGTGAAGCGGCTCAACGACGGGATCCGCCTCTGTCGGGACAAGGGCGACAACGCCACGGAGGAGCTGCTCACCCGCATCCTGGTGTCGGAGGAGGAGCACATCGACTGGCTGGAGACGCAGATCCGGCTCATCGCCGACCTCGGCGACAAGACGTACCTGGCCGAGCAGCTCCGCCACGAATGACAGAGGGCCCGATCGCGGGGCGACCGCGGGCGGGGGAGAATGATGCCGAAGATTCTGGTCGTCGATGATCAGCGCAACATGCGCACCACGCTGGCGATGATGCTGCGTGGCGCGGGGTACGAGGTCGACGAGGCCGGCGACGGCAACCAGGGCGCCGACATGGGCGCCCGCGGCGCCTACAACGTGGTCCTCACCGACCTCCGGATGGGTCAGTTCGACGGCATCCGCGTGCTCCGATCCGTCAAGGAGTCGCACGCCGCGACCGAGGTCATCGTGATGACCGCGTACGGCACCATCGAGAGCGCGGTGGAGGCGATGCGCCTCGGCGCCTTCGACTACATCCAGAAGCCCTTCAGCGAGCAGGAGCTGCTCCTCAAGGTCGACCGCGCGAACAAGAACCGGCAGCTCTCCAGCCGGTCAGCCTGCTTCGCCAGCGAGTTCAAGGAGAAGTACAAGTTCGAGAACATCGCCGGCCGCTCGCAGGCCATCCGCGAGGTGCTCGGGCGCATCGTCAAGGTCGCGCCCACGGACGCGACCGTGCTCATCACCGGCGAGAGCGGCACCGGCAAGGAGCTGGTCGCCAAGGCGATCCACGCCAACTCCAAGCGGGCGGAGCGGCCCGTTCGTCCCCGTCAACTGCGCGGCCATCACGCGAGACCCTGCTGGAGAGCGAGCTCTTCGGCCACGCGCGCGGCTCGTTCACCGGGGCGGTGTCGCGCGCGCAAGGGGCTCTTCGAGGAGGCCGACGGCGGCACCTTCTTCTTCGACGAGATCGCCGAGACGCCGCTCACGTTCCAGGCCAAGCTCCTGCGCGCCATCCAGGAGAACGAGATCCGCCGCGTCGGCGAGAACAAGCCGATCCGCGTCAACGTCCGCATCATCGCCGCGACGAACCAGGAGCTGCTCGGCCCGTGGCCGAGAAGCGCTTCCGGCAGGATCTCTACTACCGGCTCAACGTCGCGCGCTTCGTGCTGCCCCCGCTGCGCGAGCGGCGCGAGGACATCCCGGTGCTCCTCGAGTTCTTCCTCGCCAAGTCGAACAAGAAGATGGGCACCCGCGCCCGCTTCGGCGACGGCGTGGTCGAGGCGATGGTCCAGCACGACTACCCGGGCAACATCCGCGAGCTCGAGAACATGGTCGAGCAGGCGGTCGCGCTCTCGGGCGGGGGCGTCGATCACCGTCGACGACCTGCTCCCGGCCATCGTTCAGCCGAACCGCCCGGCCGGCGGCGGCCGCACCCTCGCCAACGTCGTCGACGCCGCCGAGCGCCAGGCCATCGAGGCGGCGCTCCGCGAGCACGACGGCAGCCGCGAGAAGGCTGCCGAGGCGCTCGCCATCAGCCCCACCACGCTCTGGCGAAAGATGACCCGCCTCGCCATCACGTACCCGCCCAGCCTCGGCTGACATTTCCCGCCCCCTCTGCGGCTTGCCCGGATGGGGATCTCCTCCCATAAATGTGAGCGGCCAGGCCGAGGCACGTGAGGGGCGCCGGGAGGTGCCTCACACGTGGCTTCCGTCGGGGTTGCCAGGCGAGTCCCTTGCTTTTGCACGTCTGAAAAGCCTAGGCTGGTCAGGCCTTTCCCGCTTGCAATCAGCAAGCTCGCCCAGGCGTGCCGTTCTTGTCTGATCCCGCTGCCTTGGCCCGTTCTGCTCTGTTGGCCCGTAAGTTGCAAATCTCCTTGGGTCGGCGCTAAGGATGCTGGGCGCCGGTTTGGCTTTCGTCCGTCACGGGTGGGAGGTGCAGCGTGTCCCGAGTCCTGATCGTCGACGACGAAGAGAACCAGCGTCGGACGCTTTCCATCGGCCTCCGGCTGGAAGGGTTCGACGTCCTGGTGGCAGGCTCGAGTGAGGAGGCCCTCCAGGCGCTCGGCGCCGCCGCTGCTCCGGGCAGCGCAGGCATCGACCTCGCCCTCATCGACCTCATGATGCCCGGCCTGAACGGGCTCGACCTCGCGCGGCAGATCCGACGCCTCTTCCCCAACGTCCGCGTCGTGCTCTCGAGCGCGTACCACCTCTCCGCCCGGCAGGTCGAGCGGGCCGACTGCGGCGCCATCGGCTTCGTCCCCAAGCCCTACCGGCTGGCGGAGCTGTCGAGCTTCCTGCGCTCCAAGACGAAGATGGTGTCCCCGTCCGCCTGCTAGCCCGTTGCCGGTCTCACCCGACCGCCGCCGGCCCGCGTGACACCGCCCGCCCGAGGCGCTAGAGCCCGGCCCGTGCGCCGCGCGCTCTTCGACTACGACCTTCCCCCGGAGCGCATCGCCGTCCGCCCTCTCCCCGAGCGCGACGGCGCCCGCCTGCTCGTCCTCGACGCCGGCGGCGCCCTCGCCCACAAGGGCGTCCGCGACCTCGACGAGCTCCATCGCGCCCGGATCCCTCCTCGTCGTGAACGACACCCGGGTGATCCCCGCCCGCCTGCTCGGCCACAAGGCCGACAGCGGCGGGAAGGTCGAGATCCTCCTCGTCCGCCGCCTCGCCGACGCCACCGTCCAGCGCTCGGGAGAGCCCCACGAGGCCGCCCGCTGGGCCGCCCTCGGCCGCGCCAGCAAACCCCTCCGCGCGGGCGCCCGCCTCCTCTTCGGCGACGGCGCCCTCGAGGCCGAGATCGTCGCTCCTCCGGGAGACGGCGGGCTCCTCGAGGTCCTCCTGTTCTCGCCCACCGGCGCGGCCATCGAGCCCGCCCTCCAGGCCATCGGCCACGTCCCGCTGCCGCCGTACCTCCACCGAGACGACGAGCCGGCCGACCGCGAGCGCTACCAGACCGTCTTCGCCAGGAGCCCGGGGGCGGTCGCCGCGCCGACCGCCGGCCTGCACCTCTCCACCGCCCTCCTCGATCGCCTCGCCGCCCGGGGCGTCGCCGTCGCCTCCATCACGCTCCACGTCGGCCTCGGCACCTTCCAGCCCGTCACGGCCGAGGACCTCGACGACCACCCCATGCACACCGAGGTCTTCTCCGTCTCCGCCGAGGCGGCCACCGCCGTCGCGGCCGCGCGGGCCAGGAGGGCCCCCGTGGTCGCCGTGGGCACCACGGTCGTCCGCGCCCTGGAGAGCGCCGCCGACCCCGAGCGCCCCGGCCACGTCCGCCCGCGCGAGGGCGAGACCCGCCTCCTCATCCAGCCGGGCCACCGCTTCCAGGTCGTCGACCAGCTCGTCACGAACTTCCACCTCCCGCAGTCCACGCTCCTCGCGCTGGTGGCAGCGTTCGCCGGCCGCGAGCGCGTCCTCGCGGCGTACCGCGCCGCCATCGACGCGGGCTACCGCTTCTACTCCTACGGGGACGCGATGCTCCTGCGCTCCCGGAGCGACGGCGCCGCGTGAACACCCCCGGCTACGCGTTTTCCATCCACGCCCGCGACGGCGCCGCCCGCACGGGCGTGCTCACCACGCCCCACGGCGACGTCCCCACGCCGACGTTCATGCCCGTCGGCACCCAGGGCAGCGTCAAGACCCTGACGCCAGGCGAGGTCGCCGCGACCGGCGCCCGCGTCGTCCTCGGCAACACCTACCACCTCTGGCTCCGCCCCGGCGCCGACCTCGTCGCGCGCGCGGGGGGCCTCCACCGCTTCACGCGCTGGCCGCACGCGATGCTCACCGACTCGGGCGGCTACCAGGCCTTCTCCCTCGCCGAGCGGCGGAGCTTCTCGCAGGACGGCTTCGTCTTCCGGTCGCACCTCGACGGCGAGAAGAGGGCGCTGACGCCCGAGGTCGCCATGCAGGTGCAGGGCGCGCTCGGCGCCGACATCGCGATGCAGCTCGATGTCTGCCCGCCCGGGGACGCCCCGCGCGCCGACGTCGAGGCCGCCTGCCGCACCACCACCGCCTGGGCCCGCCGCTGCCTCGCCGCGAAGGCGAGCGGGCAGGCCGTCTTCGGCATCGTCCAGGGGGGCACCCACGTGGACCTGAGGCGCGCCCACGCCGGCGAGCTCGGGGCCATGGCCTTCGACGGCCTGGCGCTCGGCGGGTTCAGCGTCGGCGAGCCAATCGCCAAGATGCACGAGGTGATGGGCGAGTCGGCCGCCGCGCTGGACGCGGCGCGCCCGCGCTACCTGATGGGCGTCGGCACCCCGCGCGACCTCGTGGTCGCCATCGGCGCCGGCGTCGACATGTTCGACTGCGTGCTCCCCACCCGCAACGCGCGCAACGGCCAGGCGCTCCTGAAGCGGGGCCGGGTGGTCATCAAGCAGGCCCGCTACCGGGAGGACATGGGCCCCCTGGACGCGACGTGCGACTGCCCGACCTGCACCGGGGGCTACACGCGCGCGTACCTGCGGCACCTGTACATGGCGGGGGAGATCCTGGTCCTCCGCCTGTTCACGGCGCACAACCTCCACCTCTACGGGCAGCTCGTCCGGGAGGCGCGGGAGGCCGTCGCGGCGGGGGCGTTCTCGGCCTTCGAGAAGGCCTGGTGGGAGGCGGGGGTGGGGGACCCGAGCGCCTGAATCTCGCGCGCCCCGAGGCGCGGGTGCTACCATCCGAGGCTGCTCGATGCCGCACGGTCCAGGAGCCCACGTTTGAATCCCGCAGACAAGCGAGCCTCCCCGCGCGTCGAGGCTGACTTCACCCTGCGGTTCGAGACGGTGGACCAGTTCGCGCTGGCGTACGGGACGGAGATATCGACGGGCGGGATGTTCCTCGCCACGAACGAGCCCCTGCCCCCCGGCCGCGAGCTCCACGTCCGGCTCGTCCTGCCCGAGACCCTGACGGAGATCACCGTCAAGGCGCGCGTCGTCCACTGCCGCACGCTGGAGCAGGCCGACGCGTCCGGGCTGCCGGCCGGCATGGGTGTGACCTTCCTCGCGCTCGACGCGGCCACGCGCTCCCGGCTCGAGGCGTTCGTCACCGAGCGCATCGAGGCCCAGGAGGCGCGCGGGGCGCAGGCGGCGGCGCCGCGCAAGGGCATCAGCGTGCTGGTCGTCGACGACGACCCCACGTACCAGCAGCTCATCGCCGCGGGGTTCAGCGGCGAGCGGGTGCGGCTCGCGGCCAACGGCTTCGAGGCCCTGGCGCTCTGCGGGCGGGAGGCCCCGGACGTCATCGTCTCCGACGTGAACATGCCGAAGATGGATGGCTGGCAGCTCCTGCGGCTGCTCCGGACCAAGCCGCAGTTCGCGTCGGTGCCCGTCCTGTTCACGACGACGCTCAGCAGCGAGGCCGATCGGCTGCGGGGCTACCGGCTCGGCGTGGACGACTACCTCGCCAAGCCGTTCCGCGTGGCCGAGCTCCGGGCGCGGGTGGACCGGCTCCTGGCGCGCGCGACGACGCGGCCGACCAATCCGCCGTCCGCCGCGCCCGCCACGCGATCGCTGCACGGCGACCTCGCCCACGTCTCGCTCGGGTCGGTGCTCAGCCTGCTCGAGCTGGAGCGGCGCACGGGGCGCCTCACCGCGAAGGGGGACACGACGGGCGTCCTGGTCATTCGCGAGGGCCTGCTGGTCAACGCGGTCGCGGCGGACGGGAAGGTCCGCGGCCAGAACGCGCTCTTCGTCATGCTGGGATGAACGCACGGGGACTTCGAGTTCGTCCTGTGCGACGTGCCCGGCGAGAGCGGGGCCGGCATGCGCATCTCCGCCCTGCTCCTGGAGAACGCCCGCCTGTCCGACGAGCGCAACCGCTGAGGGGCGCCCCTCAGCGGCTCTCGGGCGTGACCAGCGCCTGCACGGCCGCCTCCACGCGCGCGAGCGCCTGGCGCAGCTCCTCGTCGCCGCCTCCCTCGCCGAACAGGGCCTCGGGCGGGATGGGCTCGCCAATCCGCATCCGCACGGTCCACGGCACCCACGGGAGCAGCGCGAACGGCGACTGTGCGAAGGCGCCCGCGGCGACCATCTTCCACGGCAGGGACGCGGGGAGGAAGGCGCCGATCGCGGCCCCACCCATCACGGCGAGCGCGGTGAGCGGCCAGCGCCTGAACCCCGCGAGGCCTGGCACGACGAAGAGCCAGGGGAGGACGCGCAATCGCCACAGGATCGGCGCGGTGTAGTGGCTGCCGTGGATGCCGAGCGGGACGATGGGGACGCGGGCCTCGCGCGCCAGGCGGAGGAAGCCGACGCGGCCGCCGAAGTCGACGCGGTTCGCCTGCCAGATGGGCCGCATCGCTTCGTGGTCCCCGCCGGGGAAGATCAGGATCGGGATGCCCGCGGCGAGCGTCGCGGCGCAGGCCGCGCGTGTCGAGGGGACGGCGCCCGCCTGCCGGAGGAAGGTGGAGACCGGCCACAGGTGGAACGCGATCGGGTGGGCGACGCCCGCGAGGGGGCGGTGCTCGCCCACCTGCTCGACGTAGAGCGCGGCGAACGAGCCGACCTCCGCGACGGCAATCGCCGCCGAGTGGTTCGCCACGAGCAGGAAGGGGCCCGACGCCGGGAGGTGCTCGGTGCCCTCGAGCGTCGGGCGGAACAGGACGCGGGCGAGCGGGCGGACGAAGCCGCGCAGCAAGCCGACCACGCCGGGCGTCGGCCGGCCCGGTTCCCCGAGCCTGGCCGCCTCCGCCCAGCAATCGAAGCGTGAGGAGCTCAACCGGCGGCGCGCAGCGCCTCGTCGAGCATCGCCTGGTGCTCGCGCGGGTCGGCCCAGCGGGCGCGCCCCTCCGGCGGGAGCTGGTCAATCGGGTCGAAGTACGTGTAGCGCGCCCCCGGCTTGACGGCCGGGCTCTGGTACACGCTGATCCCCGTCACCCTGTCGTAGTGCTCGTAGGAGTGCGCGTCCCGCTTCCCACCGCCGCCGGGCGCGTCGACGACGAAGGTCGGCGTGTTGAACCCGGCCGTCGAGCCGCGCACGTTCTTCTCGATGTGGATCGCCGTCGCGACCGTCGTCCTGAGGTCCTCCGCGCCCTGCACGAGGTCGTGGACGTAGACGTAGTAGGGGTGGACGTGCAGGTGCCCGAGGCGCTTCACCAGGAGCTTCATCGTCTCCGGCGCGTCGTTGACGCCGCGGATGAGCACCGACTGGTTGCGCACCGTGATCCCCCGCTCGAAGAGCCGCAGCATCGCCTTCTGCGTGATGCCGGTGATCTCGTTCGGGTGGTTGAAGTGGGTGTGGACGACCACCTCCTTGTGCAGCTTGCGCCCGAGGTCGACGACGCGCGTCACCGCGTCGAGCCACTCGTGGTCCGTCAGGATCTTCTGCGGCATGACGGCCGGGCCTTTGGTCGCGAGGCGGATCCGGCGGATGTTGTCCATCTCGAGCAAGGTCCGCCCGATGGACTCCACCTGCTCGGCGCGCAGGTTGTACGCGTCGCCGCCGGAGACCACGATGTCCTCCAGCTCAGGGCGCGAAGCGATGTAGGCGAACGCGCGCTGCCAGCGCTCCTCGTCCACCTTGAAGTGGGTCTTCTCGACCTCCTCCGTGTCGATGCCGACGGCGTAGCTGCGGGTGCAGAAGCGGCAGTATACCGGGCACGTGTCGAGGGGGAGGAAGAGGGCCTTGTCGGTGTAGCGGTGGGTGAGGCCGGGGACGGGCGCGTCCCCTCGCTCGTGGAGCGAGTCGAGGCCGAGCTTGGGGTGGTCGGGCAGGAAGCGGGAGGCGAGGGGGATGAACTGGGTGCGCAGCGGGTCGGCGTACGGGTCGCTCCAGTCGATCAGCGAGAGCAGGTAGGGCGACACGCGCACGCTCATGGGCGCGCGCGAAAACCCCGCGGTCGCGTCGCGGATGAACTCGTCCGAGACCAGGCCGGAGAGCGCCTCCAAGAGCTTGTCCGGCCTCGTGATCGACTTCTTCGCCTGCCACTTGTGATCGAGGAACAGCTCCTCGCTGACGTCGGCGTACGCCGGGATCCGGCGCCAGTCGGGCGCCTCCAGCATCGCCTTGTGGACGAGCGTGGCCGGGTCCACCGGGGGCTTGAGGGGGACGATGTCGGAGTGGCGCTTCTGGAGCTCGACGAGTGCGGTGGTCATGGCAGGCCCGGCAGGAGAAGGAGGAGTGCCCGCGTGCTTTAGTGATCCGAAGCCGAGGGCACAACCCCTGGAACGAAGCAGAGTAGCACGTGGAAATTTCCAGGCCCGGGACGCCCCCGGCCTCTCCCCTACGTACGCTCAGGCACGCCCGCCGGCACGTCGCGTCGCGTCAGTACGCCGCCGAGGCCTGCGCGGGGTCGCCCATCGAGCGGTAGCGGCCGTAGTAACCAATCACACGCGTGACGTAGCCCTGCGTCTCCTCGAACGGCGGGATGCCCGCGTAGCGGACGACGGCACCCTCGCCCGCGTTGTACCCTGCGATCGTCAGCGCGAGGTCGCCGTTGAAGGTGTTGGCGAGGACGCGCAGGTAGCGCGTGCCGCCGAAGATGTTCTCGCGCGGGTCGAACGGGTCGCGCACCTGCATCCGGAGCGCGGTCTCGGGCATGAGCTGCATCAGCCCCTGCGCCCCGGTCGCCGACACGGCGCGCGGATCGTAGTTGCTCTCCACCATGATCACGGCGCGCACCAGCTCCTCCGGGATCTGGTAGAGCGTCGCCGCCTGGCGGATCCACTCGTTGTAGCGGGTGAACCTGTCGCTCGACGTGTCGCTCGGCGCGAACGGGACCACGCCCTCCACGGAGCCGGCGTGGCGGCGCGGCGTGCTCGACTTGACGACCAGGTGCCCGCCGCTCCCGGGGTGGTTGGAGAAGTGCTGCACGCCCTGCGCGTCCGTGTACGAGAAGATGTCCGCGGACGCCTCGCCGGGGTACCCGACGGCGACGGCGACGAACGCCGCTGCGACCGAGACGGCGGCGATGGACGGGGCCAACCGGGGGAGCGCGGGGGAGCGGGGTAGGAGAGGCATCGAGGGGGCGGGCTCAGCGAGGATCATACGATGCGCCCCGAGCAACGTGCAAACGGGCGAGGACATGCCCGGCCCCGCGGGCCCGGCGGTGTAGTAGACCTCCCCCATGCTCGCTTGGCAGATGGCCCTCGTCGGCGCGGCCGCGCTCTTCGTCGTCTTCCTGCTCTGGCAGATGCGCCCGGGAGGCCTGCGGAGGCAGGGGCTCGGGGCCGACGTGCGCGCCGCCCGCGACCGGGCCCGCGCCGCCGCCACCCCGGAGGAGCGGGCAGAGGCGCTCTGCGAGGCCGGCGCGCTGGCCGTCAGGGACGGCGCCCGCTGGACGGCCGCCGCCGGGTCGTTCCTCCGCGCCATGAGCGCCGCGCCGGAGAGCCCCGTCGTGGTCGAGCAGCTCGTCCAGACCTTCCGCCGCCACCGCCCCCGCCTCCTCGAGCGGATCCTCTGGCGCCGCCTCGGCCACCTGCCCTGGGACGACGCGCACCGGCCGGTGCTGCTCGCCATCGCCGGGGGTCTGCGCGGGCTGTACGAGAAGGAACGGCGAGACGCGATCAAGGCGGCCATGTTCCGGAGGCTGGAGGCCACCTTCCAGGCGTCCTGAACCTGCCGGCCGGCGGGCGGAAAGGCGGGAGACCCGGAAGGTGGACGCGGGGGCGAGCGGGCGTCCATACTGCCGGCGTGGCCAACCGGCGCGAGATGTGGCGGGATTTCATGGGACGCTTCGAGCCCAGCGGGGATCCGCGCGACGCGGTGAAGCGAGGGTTCTACGTGCCGCGGCCGGGGCGATCGCTCGCGGAGCAGATTGCGTCCAGGTTCGAGGTGAAGCCCGAGGCGTCGCACCTCTTGATGGGCGGCATTGGGTCGGGAAAGACGACGCAGCTCCTGGTTGCGCGGGATCGGCTGGCGGCGCACAGCGACGTCAGCGCAGTCTATGTCGATGCAAGTCGGGGCATTGAGCCGAACGACATTACGAGCGGTGCCCTCCTTTACGCGGTGGGGCGCGACGTTGTTCTGCAGGCAGGCCGCTCCAGCGACCAGAAGACACAAGGCGATCTTGGGGAGCTCGCGTCTCGAGTTCGGGACCTAGAGCAAGGCGCGAAGGTCGTCCGCGCAATGGCTCGGAAACGGAGCCCACAGAGCCCCCATCTCGTGCTGCTCATCGACTCGCTCGATCGCATGTCCGACCTCGATCGTTTCGCCAACCTGGTCGACGGTGCCGTTGCGGCCCTCCGTGCCGCCGGCATCGGCGTCATCTTCATCGGCCCTGTGACAGCGCTGTATGGCCTCCCCAGGACGTCCCTCGACCGCTTCGACCGCACCTGGCATCTCCCCACGGTGGACGTGAAGAACGACGAGGAGGGCCATCGCTTTCTCCGGCAAGTGCTGGAGACGCGCGACACTGAGCAACTCCTTACGCCAAGCGCGGCCGAGCGCCTGGCCACACTCTCCGGCGGAGTGCTCCGCGATCTCATCGCCCTCACGCAGACGGCCGGCGAGGAGGCTTACGTCGACGGCGCGGACTGGGTGGAGGTAAGCCACGTCGAGACGGCCGCCGACGTCTTCGGCCGCAAGCAGCTCGTGGCCATCGACTCGCACGACCTGGCCGTCCTCCAGCGCGTTCGCGCCAAGGGCACCTTCGTCCAGACCTCCGAGAAGGACCTCGCCCTCCTCGCCACCCGCCGCGTCCTCGAATACGGCAACGGTCAGGCCCGTTTCGCGGTCCACCCGACCATCGAGCCGCTGCTCGCCCAGATCCCCGAGGTCGCGTGATCCCCGCACCCAGGGCGATGGGGGCGCCGGAGGCGGCGCTCCGCCTGATGGCGCGCCGTGGTCGCGGGGACTGGATGGCGATCGTGGTCGGGCCTGGTGCCGACGTGGCGGGGGCCGCGGAGGAACTAGCCGAGGAGATGGAGGCCCTGGCCGACGGCGCCGTGGTGCGTGTCCGCGATGCCGGTACCGTGGAGGCGCTGGCCGAGCGCCTCGCCGCGACGCAGGACCCCACGGTCGTCTGCGGTCTCGACGCCTGGTCCGTCGAGGACTGGGGCCACTTCGATCGCCTGCGAAGCCGTTTCATGCGGGAAGAGCGGACCGCGCTGGTGCTCGGGCGGGCGGCGTTCGAGCGCCTTGCGCAGGCGGCGCCCAACTTTTCGAGCTGGCTGGGCGCGAGCCTGGCGACCTACCAACCCGATGCCTCGGTGCTGACGGACGAGGAGCGGGCACGTCGGCTGGAGGCGCTTCATACCTGGTCGGGGCTCTCGAACGACGAAGTTCTGGCGCGCGCCGAGGCGGGGACGCTTCCCGCGGATCCTGAGTTCGCGGAGTGGCTGGTCCTGCTGCAGCGAGGGGAGCTCCTCGGGCGCTGAGCGGTCATCGAAGTCGCCTGCGGAGCGCGCGCTGGTCCTCCAAGGCGATCTATGCGCGCGCGTGGCGAACCTGCTCCTGCCGGACGAACCTCACGAGCTGTGGCGTGAGCTTCGGGGGCAGCTTTGGGATGCCAGCGACCGTGACCTCCTCGACATGAAGCCGAAGGAGATCGCGGACATATTGAAGCTCTCCAATAGCCCGCTCGGCCGCCAGCCCGAGTACGTAGCGATCTGCGGCGGCGAGAAGGACCAGAAGCGCACCGGCAAGCTGCCCTGCTTTCGCCGGCATGACGGCGCCTGGTTCGTGTTCACCATCACGGTTCGGCGGCGCCACAAGCAGCCGCTGGAGCTCTACGCATACGACTTCGAGCTGTGCTTCCCGGAGCATGGCGACCAGGAGGAGCCTCGCTCGCCGCGCTTCGTACGCTTCGACCTCAACGACCCCAAGCACGACAACAAGGCCAAAGGGCTTCGCTGCCATGTGCATCCGGGGCACGACGACCTCATCGCGCCGGCTCCGGTCCTTAGCCCGGTCGAGCTATTGGACCTGTTCCTCAGCGAGGACCTCACCTTGCCGGAGCGTGCCCGAAGGGCCTGAGGTCGCCCCATGTGCGTCTCCCCCCAGGCCCTGGTCTCCGGTCTCCTCCTCCGCATCGAGCGGGACGGCCACGTCCCGGCGTCCGGCGAGATCGCCGCGCTCCTCGCGCTGGGGTGCTCCCGCGAAGACCTGCGCCGCGCGTTCGCCGAGCGGGGCGCGGCGCGCCCGGACCGACCGTTCGCCCGCGCGATCGCGCTCCTGGACGCGCTCCCGGCGCCCCGCTCGATCAGGGTCGCCGACGACTACGAGGGTACGACGCTCCCGGCCACCGGGAGCATGCTCCCGTGTACCGGGACGATACTCCCAGCCACCGGGAGCATCCTCCCGGTACCCCGGACGATGCTCCCGGCCACCGGGAGCAAGCTCCCGGTACCCCGGACGATGCTCCCGTGTACCGGGACGATGCTCCCGGCCACCGGAGCAAGCTCCCGGTACCTGGGACGATACTCCGAGCCACCGGGAGCATCCTCCCGGGTTCCCGGACGATGCACCCGGCATCCGGGAGCAACCAGCCGGGTGCAACTTGGCTGGCGCGGTAGCACCGAGGTTCGCCTCCCGGGCCGACCCGCTCTAGGATCCGCCCGATGGCACCCCCCTCCGCACGCGATCGCCTCGTCTTCCCCCTCGACTTTCCCACCCTGGCGGACGCCCGCCGCGCCGCCGAGGCGCTCGCCCCGGCCGTCGGCGTCCTCAAGGTCGGGCTCGAGCTCTTCGTCCGCGAAGGGCCCGAGGCTGCCCGGGTCGGCGAGCGGCTCGGGCGGGACGTGTTCCTGGACCTGAAGCTCCACGACATCCCCGAGACGGTGGAGCGGGCGGTGGCGAGCGCGGCGGCGCTGGGGGTGCGCTACCTGACGGTGCACGCGGGCGGCGGGGCGGCGATGCTCTCCCGGGCGGCGGCGCAGGCGGCGAAGGCGCCGCGGCCGCTCACGTTGCTGGCGGTGACCGTGCTCACCTCGCTCGACGACACGGACCTGGTTGCGCTGGGGGTCGTGGACGGGGTGCGGGAGCACGCGGTTCGCGTCGCGCGGCTGGCGTGGGAATCGGGGGTGCGAGGGTTCGTCACCTCGCCGCGCGAGGCGCGGGCGCTCCGCGACGCGCTGGGCCCGGAGGCGCTGCTGGTGACGCCCGGGATTCGGCCCGGCGGGCGCGGGCGCCGGGGACCAGAAGCGGGTGGCGACGCCGGCGAGCGCGATCGCGGACGGGGCGGACCTGCTGGTGGTCGGCAGGCCGATCCGGGATGCGGCCGACCCGAAGGCGGCGGCCGAGGCGGTGGTGCGCGAGATTGAGGCGGCGCTCGCCGGGTCGCGAGGGTGAGCCGCCCCGTCTTCGGGTTGCAGGCAGTCCGGGAGGCGGTGCGGGCGCACGGGGATCGGGTGGAGCGGATCTTCGTGGAGCGGGGGGCGGGGCCCAAGCTGGAGGCGCTCGTCCGCTTCGCGGAGGGGAAGGGGATCCCCGTGGAGACGGTGCCACGGGCGGAAGCCTCGACCGGAGGACCGCCGGCGGGCGGCACCAGGGCGCCTTCGCGATGGCGCCCGAGCTCGCGCTGGTGGGCGTGGAGGACATCGCGGTCGGGCCCGAGAGCCTGATGGTGGCGCTCGACGGGGTGATGGACCCGCAGAACTTCGGCGCCGTGCTCCGGAGCGCGGTGGCGCTCGGCGCGGGCGCCGTGATCTGGCCGGAGCACGCCTCGGCGCCGCTCTCGCCGGCCACGTTTCGGGCCTCGGCAGGCGCGGTCGAGCACGCGGTGCTCTGCCGGGTGCCCTCGCTGCCGGGGGCGATCGAGGCGCTCGCGGCGCGCGGGGTCACGGCGGTCGCGCTCGACGCGCAGGGGCCGGTCGAGCTGGGCGAGGTGGACCTTCGCGGGCCGGCGCTGATCGTGATCGGCGCCGAGGACAAGGGGACGCGGAAGGGCGTGCGGCGGGCCTGCCGGTTCACGGCGCGGCTGCCGATGGTGGGTCCGATCGCATCGCTCAACGCGTCGGTGGCCGGGGCGATCGCGCTGTACGAGGTGCAGCGGCAGCGGCGTGCCGTTGGCTGAGGAGGGCCGGACGCGCGTCCCCGCCGTGGCGTGGGCGATCGTCGCGGCCGCGGTCCCGCTGCGCCTCTGGCTGGCGCTGGCGACCGACCTCTCCCCGGACGAGGCGTACTACCTGTGCGCGGCCCGGATGGGCCGGGCCATCCCCGACCACCCGCCGCTGACCCTGTGGCTGCTCGCGGCCAGCGACCACTGGACCGCGGCGCCGGTCGCGCTGCGCGTGCGCATCTGGGCGATCCTGCTGTCGGCGGCGACGGGCGCCGGCTGCGTGGCGCTGGCGCGGGCGCGCGGGGCGGATTCGCGTGGGGTGCACGATGGCCGCCTGGGTGGGGACCTGGGCGCTGCTGCCGATGGCCGGCGGCTTCGTGACCACGCCCGACGCGCCCTTCCTGCTCGCGGTCCTGCTGGCGCTGCTCGTGGTGGAGCGGCCGGTCGCGGGGCTCTGCCTGCTCGGGGGCGCGCTCGCCAAGGTGCTGGCGATTCCGCTGGGCGCGCTGCTCGCGGCCGCGTCGGGCCGGCGCGCGTCGCGTGCGACCCGGGCGGCCCTCGTGGCTGGGCCCGGTCCTCGCGCTCCCGGCCCTGGTCCCGAGCCTGCGCTTCCAGCTCCGCCACGCTTACGGAAGCGGGGCAGGGGAGTGGAGCTTCGGGGCCGCGGTAAGGGCGGTGCTCGGGGCGGTCGGCGCGCAGGCGCTGCTCTGGTCGCCGGGGGTGCTGGGGTGGGGTGTGCGGGGGATCGCATCGTTGCCACGGTCCGACCAGGCGCTGGCGGGCGGGCTGACCGTACTGGTGCTGGCGTCGGCGCTGGTTCGGGCGTTCCGCCGGAGCCGAACTGGTGGGCGCCGGCGGCGCTCGTGATGATCGCCGGGTTCGCCATGCGGGCCTCGGCGCTCTCCCCGAGAGCGCGGCGGATTGTCCTCGCGAGCGTGGTCCTGCCCACGCTGGTGGCCTCCGCACACACGCTGCGGCCGCTTCTTCCTCTCCCTCCCCGCGCCGACCCGACGGCGCGCCTCCACGGATGGAGCCAGGGAGCCGGTCCGCGTGAGGCCGCAGGCGTAGGGCCTTACGGGCCCGCCGCCGAGCGTTGCGCTTACAAAGGCGACTGTAGTGAAATCCGCCAATATTTCGATGAGATGGATGCTCATGAAAGAGGTCGATTGTGAGTGATTTTCGGCGTTCCCCAGGCTTTCCACAGCGCCTGAACGTGCAGGCAGGGAAACGCGGGAAGACGTTCCATTCAATGGATCGCGCAGAAGGCCTGCCAGCATCGGGGAAAAGGCGAGCACTTCCGGGGGGATTGAATGCAACACAGGGAGGTCCTGTGCGCCTTCGGGCACAGACTTAAGGCGGCTGCTTAGGGAAGCGCTTCAATTCGCCAAGTGCGCGAATCCAGGAGGCCTTCTCCGGAGAAACCGGTGGAGGCGGGGTTGTGGAGAAAAATGGGGGCTTCAGGCGCGGCGCGCGAGCACCCGCGCCCAGCGGCGCAGCGCCTCGTCGATGTCGTCGGCCGTGGTCTCCTCGCCGAGGGAGACGCGCACCGCGGACGCTGCCCGAGCTTCGCCCAGCATGGCGCGGAGGACGGGGGACGCTTCGGCGGTGCCGGCGCTGCACGCGGATCCGCTGGAGACGGCGATGCCCTCGAGGTCGAGGGCGGCGCAGAGCTCGTCGCCCCGCCAGCCGGGCCAGGACAGGTTGGTGACGTGGGGCGCTCGGGGGGCTTCGCCGTTCCGCTCCGGGGGGCGCCGGCGCTCCGGCCCAGGGCGACGAGCTCACGCTCGAGGCGGTCGCGGAGTGGCGCGAGGGCGGCGTAGCGGGCGGCGGTGGTGGCGGCGCGGGCAGCGGCGGCGGCGAAACCTGCGGCGCCGGCTGGGTCCTGCGTGCCCGGGCGGAGGCCGCGCTCCTGGGCGCCGCCGAGGAGGACGGGCCGGAGGCGTACGCCCGGGCGGGTGACGAGGGCGCCGATGCCCTTGGGGCCCCGGATCTTGTGGGCCGCCACGGCGACGAGGTCGGCGCCGGCCCACGCCTCGGGGCCGAGCCGCCCGGCCGCCTGCACGGCGTCCACGTGGAGCAGCGCGCCCCGCCGGTGGACGTGCTCCGCCACCTCCGCGACCGGCTGGACGACGCCGGTCTCGTGGTTCACCGCCTGGAGCGCACAGACCCTCACGGGCGCCTGCGCGGCGGCCCGGTCCATCGCGGCCTCCACGGCCGCCGCGGTCACGACCCCCGACGGGTCCGGCTCCGCCCACACCACCACGACGCCCTCGCCCGCGAGCTGCTCGGCCACCCGCACCACCGACGGGTGCTCGAGGCGGCTCGTCACGAGCGCGCCGCCCCGGAGGCCGGAGGGCGTGCCGGCGGCGGGGAAGGCGTGGAGGAGGGCGAGGTTGTTGGCCTCGGTGCCGCCGGACGTGAGGACCACGTCGCGCGCTGAGAGCCCTGTGAGCGCGGCGACCGCCTCGCGCGCCGCGTCGACGTGGGCTCGCGCACGCCGGCCGGGGCCGTGTACGCTGGCGGGGTTGCCCCAGGCGGAGGCCAGGGCACGGGACATGGCCTCCAGCACCTCCGGGTGCGGGGGCGTCGTGGCGTTCCAGTCGAGGTAGATGGAGGGATCCACGGCCCTCACCCCGTGCTCAACCCGGCGGGCGCTGGAACGGGGAGCGCATCTCCCCGCTGTCCTGCGGCGCGCGCAGCGCCACCGTCAGGTAGAATGCGGCGCCGCCCAGGTGGACCCCCTCGATGACGTCGGTGCTCGGCGAGACCACCCGCACGTCCCCGCCGAGCCCGCGGGCCGTGCGCCGTGCGATGGCGAGGCCGACGCCGACGCCGCCGTGAAGGCGGGTGACCGAGCCGTCGACCTGGTAAAACGGCTCGAAGATCCGGGCCACCCGGTCGGGCTGCACGCCGGGGCCGGAGTCGGCCACGCAGAGCTCGTAGTGCCCCGAGGCCGTCTTGCGCACGCGCACGCCGACGGTGCCGCCCGCGGGGGTGAACTTGGCGGCGTTGTCGAGGAGCTGGGTGATGGCGCGCTGGAGGCGGTTCGCGTCCCCCCACGCGGAGAGGGGGCCGCGGGGCAGGTCCTCCACGAGCTGGAGCTTGGCCTCGGCGAAGCGGTCGGCCACGGCCGCGAGCGCGCGGCGGGTCGTGTCGAGGAAGTCGTACTCGGCGTGGTGGAAGCGCATCCGCCCCGTCTCCATGCCCGTCACGTCGAGGAGGTTGTCGATGATGACCCGGAGCCGGCGCACGCAGTCATCCATCGAGCGCAGCGCCTTCTGCTGCGCCTTGGTGAGGGGGCCGAGCTCCTCGTCCTTCAGGAGCTTCACGTAGCCGACGATTGGGGTCATCGGCGTGGCCAGCTCGTGCGAGATGTTGCGGTAGAACTCGGTTCGGGCGGAGTCTAGCTCCCGCAGGCGGGCGTTGGCGCCGGAGAGCTCGGCCACCTTCTCTTCGAGGTGGGCGACGATGCGCTGGCTCTGCTCCATGAGCCGCGCGGACCGGCCCGCGGGGGCGGGCGCCTCCTTCGCCCCCGTCAGGTAGCGGGAGAGGACGGTCGAGAACGAGCGCGCGTCGATGGGCTTCTGCAGGAAGCCGTCGCAGCCGACGGCCAGGCTGGTCTCGCGATCGCCCTCGGCGGTGATCGCGACGATGGGGACGCCGGCCAGGGAGGGCTCGCCCCGCAGGCGGAGCGCGACCTCGAAGCCGTCGAGGCCGGGGATGTTCAGGTCGACGAGCACCAGGTCGGGGTGCTCGGCGCACGCGAGCCGCACGCCCTCGAGCCCGTCAGCGGCGTCGATCACCTCGTGCCCGACGGCCTGGAGGAGCTTCCGGACGAGGAGCCGGTTGGCCGGGTCGTCCTCGATGTGAAGGATGCGCGGCATGGCGAAGTCTGACCTCCTAATGCGGGGCCGTCGCGGGGGGGGCTCGGCCCCCCAACGTCAACCCGGCAGCTTGAGGGCCTTCTTGAAGCGCTTCGCGTCCGCGAACATGTCCACGTTGGTGAAGACGTACGTCGCGTCGGTGTGCTTCGCCCCGCGCGCGATCTCGCCGAGCCGCTCGATCGCCGGGTCCTCGTAGCGGGACTTGTGGCCGGCGGGGCCGTGGAGGCGGTAGTACGCGACCTTCAGCTTGGAGAGCCCGGCGATGAGCGGGTCGCGCGCGGCGATCGTGCCGACCTCGTGCGTGAGCTCGTCCGTCTCGTCCGGGTCCCACCCGGGGGCGGGCTCGAAGACCACCCGGTCGAAGAGCTTCTTCACCCCGGCCAGGAACTCGCGCACCACCCCCTTGTTGGTGCGGGTCGGCGTGAACTCGGGGGGCGCGACGAAGACCGCCGTCTTCGCCTCGAGCTCGTCGGCGACGGCAGAGAGGCTCTTCAGCGCCGTCTCGATGACCTTGCCGTCACGGAAACCCTCCTGCCCGACCTCGCGCGGGCCGAGCAGGGCGAAGCGGAACCCGTTCGGCGCCTCGCGCCGCCAGCGCCGAATGGTGCCCGGCCCCGGGAGGGACACATGCGTCTCCTGCACCTCCACGAACGAGAACTCGCGGAAGTAGCGGGTCGCCGGGACGGGAAAGCCGGCGCAGCCGACGGTAATCATCGGGCGGTACCCTAGCCCAGGCGGACGCCGGCGCAAAGCCGTAAGGTCCGGGGAGGGCCCTGTGGGCGGTGCCGGCGTGGCGCTCCCCCGCGGATTCGGCCATGCTTCGCGGCCCGGCGGGACCGGTTTCGCCCGACGGGGGACCAGGGGGCGGACCTGTCGGGCTGCCCGGGAAGGGGGCGCGGTGGGGGCTCCAGAGCATTTTTCAACGTGCTTCGCTCCCTGTCGTGTTGACGAGGAAATTGCCAAATTGCTAGGCTCGTCTCGCCTCGCACCTACCTGGCTTCGTGTACAGTGGGCGGGGGCGTCCAGCACGGGGCCCCGCCTGTATGGATCTGCCCATGGCGGCAAAAAAGACCCGAAAACCCTCCAAAAAGCCGCAGCACAAGGCAGCCAAGCCCGCACGTCGTACGGCCAAGCCGGCCGCCGCGCGCCCGAAGGCGCAGGCCAAGGCCGGCCGTAAGACGGCGACCAAGCCCAAGCGTCCCGCGGCCGGAGCAAAGCCGGCGGCGCGGAAGGCTCCGGTGAAGGCCAAGGACGAGCGCAAGCACGCGCCGGCGCCGGCGCCTCGCATGGCCGAGAAGAAAAAGGCGCCCGCCGAGCAGCGCTCCGCGCCGCCTCCCCCTCGGCCGGCGCCCCCAGCGCCCAAGTCGGCGGCCAAGCCCAAGCAGGCGTCGTCTCCCCCGCCGAAGGCGCCCCCCTCGGCCAAGGGCTCCCCGTCGGTGCCCCCGGCTCGTCCTTCCAGGCCGGCAGCCCGGACGGAGCCGCCCCCCAGCCGCGGCGGCCTACGCGGCCGGCCGGATAACGGCTCGCGGCCGTCGCGCCCGTCCGCCCCGCCGAGCAGGCCGGCGAAGGAGAGGCCCAGCCTCCGCGCCCAGCCGGCGTTGCGGGAGGCGCCGCCTCGCCTGGTCGCCATTCCGCTGCCCACCCTCGCGCCGCTCAAGCGGCCGAGCATCGAGGAGCGCGCCGCCCAGATCGAGGGCCGGCTCGCCGCGCAGGCGGACGACTTCCGCAAGCGCTACGAGGATCAGCTCGACATGTCGTGGATCCACCACGACAGCGCGCTCGAGGGCGTCGTCTACACGTTCGACGAGCTGCGGGCCGCCCTCTCCGGGCAGGCCCCGCCGGTCGCAGACTCGAGCCTTCAGCCCACCTACGCCGACATCCGCCGGCACAAGGAGGCGATCGAGTTCGTCCGCGAATACGGCCTCAACAAGAAGCTGCCGGTCACGGTCGACCTCGTGAAGAAACTCTTCCTCATCCTCCACCCGGAGGAGGGCGACATCAAGACGGTCAAGTACCGGAAGGACATCCCCCAGCACCGGCTCTACTTCCACGAGTACGCCCCGCCGGACAAGATCGCCTACAAGGTGCGCCAGATCGTCGACTGGCTGAACGACCCTGAGACGCGCAAGACGCGCAACGGCATCCGCATCGCCGCCCGCGCGCACTACGACCTGCTCCGCGTCTATCCCTTCCCGGTGGACAGCGGCAAGGTGTCCCGGCTCTTCATGAACCTCTTGCTGATCCGGAGCGGGCTGCCGCCGGCCATCATCCACTCGACGGAGCGCCAGCGGTACTACGAGGCCCTCAAGGGCTCCGCCACCACGGTGCTCCAGATGGTGCAGGAGGCGGTCGAGAACGCCCTCTCCAGCGTCGAGAAGCTCCTCGACGAGCACGAGACCCGCAAGCGCGCCTTCGTGTCGTAGCCCCTTGGCCACCAAGAAGCGCCTCACCAAGAAGGCCGCCCCCGCGAAGCGGAAGTCCCCGGCGGCGAAGCGCCCCGCCGCCAAGAAGGCGCCCACGCGCCTGACCAGGGCCGAGATCGCCGCCGCCAGGCAGACGGCGCGGGGCACCTTCGCCGGGCTCCGCGCCCTCTACCCGGACGCCCACTGCGAGCTGGACCACCGGGGCTCCTTCCAGCTCCTGGTCGCCACGGTCCTCTCCGCGCAGACCACCGACGTCCTCGTCAACAAGGTCACCCCGCACCTCTTCGCCCGCTTTCCGGACGCCCGCTCGCTCGCCGCGGCGGAGGCGGCGACGGTGGCGCGCCTGCTCGCCGAGCGGGGCCTCGGCATGTACAACCAGAAGGCCAAGAACATCGTCGGCCTCGCGCGCCTCCTCGTCGAGCGCCACGGCGGCGAGGTGCCCCGCACGCTCGCGGAGCTGGTCGAGCTGCCCGGCGTCGGTCGCAAGACGGCGAACGTCGTCCTCGGCGTGGCCTTCGGCGCGCCCGAGGGCGTCGTCGTCGACACCCACGTGCAGCGCATCTCGCAGCGCCTGGGCTGGACGGCCAACACCGAGCCCGCCCCCATCGAGCAGGATCTCTGCGCCCTCTTCCCCCGCGAGGACTGGGACATGCTCTCCCACGTCCTCATCTTCCACGGCCGCCGCTGCTGCTACGCCCAGCGGCCCGCGTGCGCCTCGTGCGGCGTCCACGACGCGTGCCCGAGCGCGTTCCGCGCCGAGCTCATCGGCAGAAAGCCGCCGCGCCGCAGGGATTGAGGGGCTTCGCCGCGGCGCGTCGAGCCATGGTTGACCCCCACACCCGCCGCGACTAGCGAAGGGCGCCGCGTGGCCCTCATCGTCCAGAAGTTCGGCGGCACGTCCGTCGCCAACGTCGACCGCATCCGCAACGTCGCGGCGCGCGCCCTCGCGACCCAGCGGGCCGGCCACGACGTGGTCGTCATCGTCAGCGCGATGTCGGGCGAGACCAACCGCCTGCTCAAGCTGGCGTCCGACGTCAGCCCGATGCCCGACGGGCGCGAGGTGGACGCCCTCGCGGCGACCGGCGAGCAGGTGACGGCGGCGCTCACCGCCATGGCCATCCAGGCGCAGGGCGGCAAGGCGCGGAGCTTCCTCGGCCACCAGCTCAAGGTGCTCACCGACAGCGCCTTCACCAAGGCCCGCATCCGGACCATCGACGCGGCGCGGCTCGGCGACGCGCTCTCCGGCGGCACGATCGCCGTGGTGGCCGGCTACCAGGGCGTCGACGAGGAGGGCAACATCACCACCCTCGGCCGCGGCGGGAGCGACACGAGCGCCGTGGCGGTGGCGGCCGCCATCGGCGCCGCGGCGTGCGAGATCTTCACCGACGTGGACGGCGTGTACACGACCGACCCGAACATCTGCAAGACGGCGCGCAAGATCGAGCGCATCAGCTACGAGGAGATGCTCGAGCTGGCCTCGCTCGGGGCCAAGGTGCTCCAGAATCCGGAGCGTGGAGATGGCGATGAAGTACGACGTCCCGGTGCATGTCCGAACGAGCTTCTCCGACGCGCCGGGCACCTGGGTGGTCGGCGAGGAGAACAGCGACCTCGAGGCCGTGACCGTCAGGGGCGTGGCCTACGACAAGGGCGAGGCGCGGGTGATGCTGGTCGGGGTCGAGGACGCGCCGGGCACGGTGGCGAGCGTCTTCGGGGCGCTCGCGGCCGAGAACATCGGCGTCGACATGATCATCCAGGGGGCCTCCAGCGCCGCGCACAAGAGCGACGTCACCTTCACCGTGGCCAAGAGCGATCTGGCCAAGACCAGGGCCGTGATGGAGCGGGTCGAGCGCTCCGTGAACGCGTCCGCCGTCCGCTACGACGAGGACATCGCCAAGGTCTCGATCGTGGGCCTCGGCATGCGGTCCCACGCCGGGGTGGCGGCGCGGATGTTCCGGATCCTCGCGGAGGAGGGCATCAACATCCAGGCGATCTCGACGAGCGAGATCAAGGTCTCCTGCCTCGTCGCGACGAAGTACATGGAGCTCGCGGTGCGCGCGCTCCACGACGGGTTCGGTCTGGGCGGGGCCGCCGCGCCGGCCGAGGGGGCGTAGCGCTCCCGGGCGCGCGCGCTCCTACGGCTCGCGCGCCGGCCGCCGGTTTGGTAGATCACGGTCGCCATGGCCGACAAAGCCGACAAGAAGATGCTCCGCGCGTACGGCGACCGGGAGGGCGACGGCATGGTCCAGCTCTCCTTCACCCTCGCGGTGCTCCCGGGTGACCGCGCGCGAGAGGCGGCCAAGCGCTTCGCCGAGGCGCACGGCCTCCGCGACCCACTCGTGACGGCGATGGAGCAGTGCGCCAAGGAGCACACCTACTTCGTCGTCTACGGCCACTCGGAGCACACGGTCGACCTCGCCGCGATCCACGTGGAGGAGCTCTCGGCCCGCCCGCTCACGCACGACGAGATCGACGCGAAGGCGAAGCCGATCGGGCGCAAGATCGTGGTCGTGGGCGCCTGCACGGGGAGCGACGCGCACACGGTGGGGATCGACGCGATCCTGAACTACAAGGGCTTCGCGGGGGAGAAGGGGCTCGAGAGCTACAAGTGCTTCGACGCCCACAACCTCGGCGCGCAGGTGGAGAACAACGAGCTCGCCGAGCGCGCCAAGGCGCTCGGCGCCGACGCGATCCTGGTGAGCCAGGTGATCACCCAGCGCAACTGCCACAAGGAGAACGCCGCCGCGCTCGTCGACCTGCTCCGCCGGCAGGGCGTGCGCGACCGCTTCGTCCTCTTGCTCGGCGGGCCCCGCATCGACCACCAGCTCGCGGTCGATCTCGGCTTCGACGCCGGCTTCGGCCCCGGCACCAAGCCGGCCGTGGTCGCGTCGTACCTGGTGGAGCGGCTCCTGGGCGCGCGCGCGGCCTGACGGCCTGAGGAGCCGTTCCCGGCGGCGAAGCCTCGTCAGCGCCGCTCCGGCGGCGTGCGCCCCGCGACGCTGAACGGCTCGCCGGCCACCCGCGCCTGCGCCACGCGCGCCAGGCGCGAGGCGCTGTCGCCCATGGTCACCTCCTCGGCGAGGCGCGCCAGCGTCCGCGCCGCCCGCGCCTGCGCCGCGCGGTGCCCGAGCGAGCCCTCCTCGCAGCGCGCCAGCGCGAGCGCGGCGGTGAGCTCCCGCCCGATGGCGACGAGCGGATCCGCCGCGTCGGGGAGCGTGGCCTCGCGCGTCCGGCGCGCGGCGTAGAGGAGCCGCGCGAGCCCCAGGGCGTCGCGGATGGTGTCGGCGGTGGGAGAGCGCGGCGACGACAAGAGAGGGTGATCGAATGTATCAGAGGCCCTGCGAACGAGGCTGGATAATTGGCATTCTGAAACCAGATCAAGCGTGCGATTTGCCAGCGTTGTCCGGTGGATCTCGTGTTGACGTCGTTCGCGGTGCGCACGCCGGAGCGTGTTGACGTCGTGAGCTTTGCTCACGGCGCGTGAGATCGGGTGTTTACGTCGCTCACGCCTTCGCGCGATCGGGTGTTGACGTCGTTCGCACTGCGCACGCCCGACGTGATCGGGTGTTGACGTCGTGAGCCTCACGCACGTCCCCTGGTGGGTCGTCGCCGCCGGTTCGACATCAGGGCGCGGGGACCTACGCGTGGAACACCGGCCGTGAGGCCGGTGACCGGAGCCGCGCCCGTGAGGGCGCGGGCTCGCGCGCCGGATCGCAGTGGCCCGCGGCCTGACGGCCGCGGCTCCGGTCACCGGGCTGACGCCCGGTGTTCCATCCGCAGCACAGTCGGACGAACCGCAGGCGGGGGCGGCTGACCGGGCTCGGTGACTGCGGTCGGCGAAGAAGCGCCGCCTCTGGATTGCCAATCCGCGAACGCCGCAGTAATCGGCCCGCATGACGAGCTCCGTGGTGATCGTGGGTGCCGGGCCGGGCGGGGCCTCCGCCGCCGTTTCGCTCGCCTCGCGTGGCGTGCGCGACGTGATCCTCCTCGACAAGGACCAGTTCCCCCGGGACAAGACCTGCGGGTCGGCGCTCTCGCCCAACGGGGTCGCGATCCTCGACCAGCTCGGCGTCGGCGCCGAGGTGCGGCGGCTCGGCTACTCCATCGACGCCGCCCGCATCGTCACCCCCGGCGGGCGGATGATGCACCTCGCCTCGGCCGAGAGCGCGATCATCCTCCTCCGAAAGCACTTCGACAACCTCCTCGTCGAGCGCGCCCGCGCCCTCGGCGTCACGTTCCGGCCCGGGTTCCTCGCCAAGGAGCTCGTGCGGGAGGGCGGGCGCGTGGTCGGCGTGCGGTCGCGCGAGGGCGAGGTCGTGCGCGGCGAGCACGTCATCGCCGCGGACGGCGCCCACTCCGTCTTCTCGATCGACCCGCGCCCGCGGCGCACCATCTCCACGCTGATGGGCTGGTGGGAGGGCTTCCCCATCGAGCCGCACACGATCGAGATGATCTTCGACAGGAACCTCGCGCCCCTCTACGGCTGGATGTTCCCCGAGGACGGCGTGCGCGTGAACATCGGCATCTGCATGGACGGCGAGGACGAGGCGGGGAACAAGACGACCCGCAACGTGCGCGACGTCTTCCAGCGCTTCCTCGACGATCACTTCGCGGACCGCCTCCGCGGCGCGCGGCAGATCGGGCGCCTGAAGGGCCACCCGATCTCGTACACGACGTGGATCGCGCACACCCACGCGCCCGGCGCCCTCTACCTCGGCGAGGCGGCGCGCATCACCCACAACGCGACCGGCGAGGGCATCTACCAGGCCATGCAGAGCGGCCTCTACGCGGCCGAGGCGGTCGCCTCCGTCCTCCAGGGCGAGCGGGGCTGGGAGGAGGCCATGCGCCTCTACGACCGCGCCTGCCGCCGCCGCTTCACGGCCAGCTTCGCGGTGGGCCACGCCGTCCGCGCGCTGGTGAAGACGCCGCTCCTCGACGGCATCGCCGCCCTCTACAACAACCCCACCGTGCGCGGCGCCGTGGGCACCGTCGTCGCCTCCGCGCTCGCCGGGTCCAAGATGACGCAGCGGGCGCCCGAGGCCAGGCCGGCCGCGCCGCCTGCGACCCGGGTGGAGCAGCACGCAGCCGTCTAGGCGCGGTCCTCGGAAGGGCGCGCGCAGCGCCTTGCACGCCTGCGAACCCGGCTTTGCGCATCCGCGACGCCCGCGCTCCGGAAGCGGGAAGTTCCATCGGTGGCTTCGGTGACGAGGCTTCGACGCGCCCCGGCACGGGGGTTGCGGAGGGGCGCACCAAACCACGGGCCCTCGCCCGGAGAGGACACCATGCATCGAATCTTCCCTTTTCTCGCGCTCGTTCTGGCGGGCGGCGCCACCGCCGCCGCCTGCTCTTCGTCCGGCGGCAGCGGGGTGTCTCAGAAGACCTGCGCGCTGGCCACCGCCTGCGCCGACACCGGGACGTTCCTTACGTTCGGCGAGCTCTGCCAGGGCCTCGACGCGGTGGCGAACGTCGGCCCCAGCCTCCTCGGAACGAGCGGCAAGCTCACGAGCGCCCAGCTCGACTGCGTGGAGGCGGCGAGCGACTGCGCCACGATGCAAGCGTGCCTGACGGTGCCCGCATCCGCGGCCCAGGTGTGCAAGGGCGGGGCGACGTCGCGCTGCTCCGGCCAGTACGCGGTCCAGTGCGCAGACCCGAAGCTCGGCGGGTCGACGCAGGGCGAAGACTGCGGCGCGGCGGGCCTGGTCTGCGCCGAGAACATGGCCGGCGCCGCGTGCGGCACCGCGTCGTGCGACCCCAGCACGACGCCGCCGAAGTGCGACGGTGACAACCTGGTCACGTGCTCGGAGCCGGGCGGCGCGCTCTCGTCCCAGAGCTGCAAGCTCATCACCGGCTCGAGCTGCAGCGGCAGCGGGTCGGGGAGCTTCACGTGCCGGACCCAGGTCGCTGAGACCTGCGGCGTCGTCAACGGCATGGCGCAGTGCGTGGGCACCGGCGCCGCGTGCGACGAGGCGACGTTCAAGAACGCCTGCGATGGCACGTCGATCGTGAGCTGCACGGGCGGCAAGCAAGCGCGCTTCGACTGCACGACCGAGTCGCCCGACGCCACGTGCCAGCTCCAGAGCGACGGCTCCGCCGAGTGCGTCGGCACGGGAACCCAGTGCACGGAGACCACGCCCGAGACCTGCAAGGACGGGGTGATCACCTACTGCATGTGGGGGACCAAGACGACCGTCGACTGCACGGCGTACGGCCTGTCGGGGTGCAAGACGTTCACCACCAGCGTAGGCACCGCCATGACGAAGGGCGCCGCCTGCACGCCGTAGCCCGCTTCAGGCCTGCGCGTCGGCCCCGTCGATCCCCATCCGCCGCGCCACGCCCGGCGCCCGCGCCGCGCCGCGCCGGACCGCCTCCGAAGCCACCAGCGCCGCCGTGCGCTGGAGCTGGTCGTACGCCGTGCGCGCGAGCCCGGTGATGGCGGCCCGCCGCCCGCCCGGCATCCCGGTGGCCCCACCGTCGAGCACGCTCGCGGCCGACTCGCCGACCACCCACAGGTACTCGGCGATGAACGCCCGGAGCCGCGACTCGTGCCCCGAGAGCAGCGCGAGCGAGGCCGCCCGCGCCCGCGGGCCCGACGTCCAGTAGCGCGAGAGCCCGCTGCGCACCACGCGCGCCCCGTCGTCCCCGCGCCGGAACACATCGTAAAGCCCATCTGCCAGAGATCTCGCGTGCACGCACAAAGTCATATCGGGCACGTTCGTAGCGCTCGAGCGCCGCGTCGACGGCGGAGGCCTCCGCCGTGCCGCCCCGCCGGAGCTCCCGCGCGAGGGCCCGGATGTCGTTGAGCGCCACCGTCATGCCGGTGGCCGTGAGCGGGTGGGAGCAACCCCCGGAGTCGCCGACGAGCGCGACGCCGGGCGCGGCGCAGCGGCGCGTCTTGATGGCGTGGTTGGCGCAGATCTCCGGCGGCGCGGAGCCGAGCGTCCGGAGCATCGCCGACCGGAGCGGCTCGGGCACGCTCGGCGCGCACTCCTCGCGAAGGAAGGCCAGGGCCGCCTCCGCGCCCTTGCCCATGTCGACGGGCAGGTCGACGCACATGCGCACGCGCCCGCCGCCGATCGCGTACGCCAGGATCGGCCCCCACGTGCCCAGGAAGACGTGGCCGAACCCCGCGCGCGGCAGCTCCGCGCCCTGGACGAGGAGCGCCGCCGTGAACGAGAGCAGCCGCGTCTCGTCGGCGAACCCGAGCGCGCGCCGCAGCTTGGAGTGCCGCCCCTCCGCCACCACCGTCACGTCCGCGCGGATCTCCCCGCCGCCCGCGGTGCGGACGCCGACCACCCGTTCCCCGTCGCGCACGAGCTCCACCACCCGCGCGCCCGTGCGGACCTCCACCTCGCCGTCCCGGGCGACCTCGCGACGGAGGCAGTCGACCATGTCCGGGTGCGAGATGGCGAGCCCGCGCGGCGCGCCGCCCTGGACCTCCGCGTAGCGGAGCGCGATGGGCGGCGCCGTGGGATCGAGCGCCACGGCGAACCCCTCCACGTCCGCGCCGCCGGCCCTGCGCAGCGGCGCGTGGAGCCCGAGGTCGGCGAGCACGCGGACGCCGGGCGGGTGAATGAGCTCTCCGCGAAAGCGGGGGTCGGGGCCGGTGCGCGCCTCGAGCACGATCACGCGGCGAGACGGGCCCGACAGCGCCCTGGCCGCGGAGAGCCCGGCAAAACCACCCCCGACGATCACGACGGTAGCTCGCTCCATCATTGTCATGCGCTGTCTAGTTCAGCCAATCAGCGCTTGTAAACAATCCTGATGCGCCGTTCGTAGCATTTGTTTTGACAGGTGGTTCCGTGCCCGAGTACAGCCGAACTCACGGCTTTTTGCTGAATTTGGGCGCCCCTGACACGAGTCAAAGACTGATGTATGATTGACGAATGTCAGAGCGGATGACTGACACACCTCCAATTGGACAGACTCCAATGAACGTGACCCCCGAAGCCACGATTCGCAGCGTCCCCTCGCCCCACGATGCCGGCATCAAAGGTCCCGCCTCGTCGCGCCGGGAGCGGTCGGTCATGATGGGGGAGCCCATGGGCTCCATCACGCACCCCGCCGCCGACGTCGAGCGCCTCCTCGAGCGAACGAGCCGCACGTTCGCGCTCGCGATCCCCGAGCTGCCCGAGCCGCTGCGGCGCGAGGTCGGCGTCGCGTACCTGCTCTTCCGCATCGCCGACACGTTCGAGGACGCCACCCGCTGGCCCCGCGCGGAGCGCCTCGCCGCGCTCGCCGCGTTCGACGATCTGCTGCAGAAGCCCGCCACGCCTGCGGCGCGCGCCGAGGCGGCGCGGCTCGCGGCCTCCTGGGTCGGCGCGCGTCCCTGCGATCACGAGGGCTACATCGAGCTGCTCGCGGCCGTGCCCGGCGTGCTCGCCGAGCTCGACGGCTTCAAGCCCTCGCGGCGCGCGGCGATCGTGCGCCACACGCTGCGCACGTCTGCGGGCATGGCGGGCTTCGTCGCCGGCGGCGCGGAGGACGGGAGCCTGCGGCTCTCCACGCTGGGGGACCTCCAGCACTACTGCTACATCGTCGCGGGCATCGTCGGCGAGCTCCTGACCGAGCTCTTCCTCGACTTCACCCCCGCGCTCGAGCGCGCCCGCGCGCTGCTCACCGCCGACGCCGCCCGCTTCGGCGAGGGCCTCCAGCTCGTGAACATCCTGAAAGACGCGGACTCGGACGCTCACCACGGCCGCGTCTACCTGCCGCCCAGCCTCGAACGCGCCCGCATCCTCGAGCTCGCGCGCGCCGACCTCGACGCCGCCACGGCTTACGTCCTGGCGCTCCAGCAGGACGGCGCCCCCCGCGGCGTCGTCGGCTTCACCGCGCTCCCGGTCCTGCTCGCCCGCGCCACCCTCGACGTGGTGGAGCGATCGGGCCCTGGCAGCTCCATCTCCCGGGCTCAGGTCGCCGCCCTCTACGCCCAGCTCCAGCGCGACCTGGACGCCGGCACGCCGGTCCTCGGGGCCTGATCCGGGACAGCCCGGGGAGGGCGTGGTAGGACGGGGGCGCCCGAGCGGGCGTGGGATCGCTTCTTGCCAACCCACCGCGCAAGGAGAGCCCCACGTGAAGATGATCTACGTCCTGTTCGCCGCGCTCGCGGCCGGCGCCGCCATCGGCGCCGTGCGCGGGCTCGGGGGCACCACCCAAGCGCCCATCGAAGCCGACTCCGCGGCGGCCGCCGCCGCTCCCAACCACGGCGAGGCGGCGCTGCCCGACGAGGACCAGGGCCCCGCGAAGGCCTCGGGGGCCGCGATCGAGGGCGAGGTGCTCGAGGTCATCGACGTGCCCAAGTACTCGTACCTGCGGGTCGGGGAGAAGGGCACGCCGGGCACGTGGGTCGCCGTCCCCACCGCGGGCCTCTCCGTCGGCGCCCACGCGCGCGTCCGCGAGGCGATGAAGATGGAGAGCTTCACCAGCACGGCGCTCAAGCGCACCTTCCCCGTCATCTACTTCGGGACGCTCGACGACGGCCGCGCAAACGGAGCGTCGAGCCCCCACGGCGCCGGCAAGGGCGTGCACGCAAACGGTGCGCCCATGGCCGCAGACGGTGCAGACCCCGATGAAGAGATGAAGGCCGCGCACCAGCCGCTCGGCGCCGCCGACGTCAAGCCCGTCTCGCGCGCCGAGGGCCCGAACGCCAGGACGGTCGCCGAGGTCGTCGCCCAGCGCAAGGACCTCGCCGGCAAGACCGTCCGCATCCACGGCACCGTCGTCAAGTGCACCCCCGGCGTCCTCGGCCGAACCTACCTCCACCTGCGCGACGGCTCGGGCGACGCCGCCGCGGGCACGAACGACATCGCGGTCACCACCGAGGCCGTCCCGGCGGTGGGCGACACGATCGTGGTGGAGGGTACCGTCGCGATCGACCGCGACGTCGGAGCGGGCTACCGCTTCCCGACCATCGTCGAGGACGCGAAGGTCCTCGCGAAGTAGCGAGCGAGGGATGGAACGCCAGCCGTAAGGATGGAACGCCAGCCGTAAGGCTGGAACGCCAGCCGTAAGGATGGAACGCCAGCCGTAAGGCTGGCGACCGGGGCCGCGCCCGTCAGGGCGCGGGCCACGCGGGCGGGGGCCATCATTGCTCGGGCGGTTCGGCCGCGCCCTGACGGGGCGCGGCTCCGGTCGCCGGCCTCACGGCTCGGCGTTCCATTTTCTTTCCTTCTCACGGAGTTCCTCAGCCTCCCGGCCGCCTGAACGCGAACCGGATCTCGTGCTCGCAGATCAGGGCCACGTCCCCGTCGGCGAGCGCCTTCCTCTCGATCCTCGCCCCGTTGACGAACGTCCCGTTGGTCGACCCCATGTCCACCAGGAAGTACGCCCCCCCTCGCTCCTCGATGACGGCGTGCCTGCGCGAGATGTTCGGGTCCTTGATGCTGAGCCCCGCCGCCTTCGCGCGCCCGATGACGAAGCCTGCCCGGTCCACGACGGCGGTCCTGCCGGCGTAGCTCACGAGCAGCTCCGCGCGTGCCGGCGCGGGCAACGGAGGTGGCAGGTGCGGCGGCGGCAGCGCGGCGGGGGGCCACGGCGGGGTCGGAGGAGGGGGTCGGGCCAGGACCAGCGCCGGGAAGGGCGGAAGGGAGGGAGGGGGTGCCGTGATGCGCGCGGAGAGGGGAGGGGGTGGGACCGGCGGCGGCACGAGGTGCAGCGCCGGCGGGGGAGGGGGGCGCATCAGGGGCGGGGTGGGCGGAGGGAGCGGGCCCGCAGGCGCCGGGGGCGCGGCCGGCTCCGGGCGCCGCGTGAGCCGCTGCCGGATGTAGTGCTTGAGCGCGTCGTTCACCAGGTAATCGACGGTGCACTCCAGCTCCGCGGCAATCTGCTCCAGGCCCTCCCAGAGCGCGTCCTTGCACTGGAACGTGCGCGGGCGCCTCCCCCGCGGGTCGATCGTGGTCCCTCCCAGCGCGTGTACCGGGCTCTCCATGCCGTCCTCCTCAACGGCAGTAGGGCAGGGACGGAGCCGCCGTTTCGGAGGCGACGATCCTCGGGCGCGCCCCGCGCCTCACTCGAAGGTCGCCGACCCGCCCGGCACCGCCGCGTGCACGGAGCCGTCGCCGGCGACCTGGAGCTCGAGGCGCGAGCCCACCTCGTTGAACGAGTCCTCGTAGCGCATGCGCACCGTACACGCGACCGAGGGCCCGGCCGCCGAGGGGCCCTTCGCGTTCTCGCAGCGCCCGTCGAACGTCCAGTCCCCGTTCCGCTCCACCGTCACGCGCACCGCGAGCGGCGCGGCCCGGCGCACCTTCGCGCCGCCCTCGTCCACCTCGACCGGCCCGGTCTCCACGTGCACCGCGAAGATCGCCTGCCCCTTCCGCTCCGGCCGGGCGTGGATCCGGACGTCCTTCTCCACCCGCGGACCGAGGGCCGGCACGGCCGCCGCCTCCCAGCGCACGATCTCCGTGCCCGGCGGCGTGCTCACGTTCTTCTGGCACCCGGCCGCCGCCGCGAGCAAGGCCAGCCATGCCACCGGCCTGGCTTCGCTCATCCGGGGAGCTCGTCGAAGAGGAACCGAAGCTCCGAGTCGCCGATGCGGAAGCAGTCCCCGTGCGCGATTCGCTTCCGCGCAATCCGCTCTCCCTCGTACTCCACCCCGTTGGTCGACCCCATGTCGACCAGCCAGTAGCCCTCGCCGGCGCGCTCGATGACCGCGTGCTGCCGCGACACCCCGGGGTCGTCGATCGCCAGAATCGCTCGAGCGCCCGCCCCGCCCGACCACGAAGCGATCCTTGTTCACCGCGTACGCCACGCCCCCGAGCACCACCCGGAGGGGCGACACGAGAGGCGCCCGCCCGGCGTCGCCCACCTCGGAGCGGAGCGGCGGCGGCGAGACCCGGCGGCGCGGCGCGCCCTGCGGCCTCGGCAGGTAGGCGCGCTGCATCGTCGGCGTGTTCCGCTCGCGCGGCGGGTTGAAGGGCTCGGGCACCACGGACGGGGTCACCATGAACGCGACCGACCGCGGCGCCACGGGGCCGGCGAGGCTGGTCCGGACCTGCGCGTACGCCTGCATCGCCTCCTCGATCAGCGTGTCCGGCGTGTCGCCCGCCTCCTGCGCCAGCGCCTCGAACACCTCCCAGAGCACGTCGTTGCACTCGAAGGTCCGATCGCTCCTCGCCTCGGACGAGGGGGGCTGGCGGCTCGTCGGAGCGACCTCGACCGACTCCTCCCTCGGCCCGTAGAGCACCTCGCGCGCGACCGCGGCGCCCGCGATGGCGTCGCGCAGGACCGCCGCGCAGCGGCCGTCGCACACGGCGAGGTGGCGGGTGATGGCGAGCGCGTACTCGGGGGAAGCTCGTCCGCGGCGTGGGCGGCGACCAGCTCGGGATCCGGGTGCTCGGCGGCCCGCCCTCCGAGCGGGGCGGACAGGCGGCGCCGCAGGAGCGTCTCTGTCGATGCGTCGGCCATCGTCCTGCCTCCAGTGTGCATCAGCCGCCTCCGGAGCTCACGTCAATCCGGAGCACCCGCCGGAACGCGGTGCCCAGATCGGCCATGGCCTCCTCGCCGAGCGCGTCCGCGGCCGCGAGCAAGGCGAGGGACCGGGATGCGCCCTCACGGTAGAGCTGCCGCCACGCCGAGAGCCCCAGGCTCGGGTCGCCGAGCGTCGCGCGGGTGGCCGCGTGCGCCGCGTGCTCGCCGGGGTCTCCAGCGGCGAATCGCCGCGCCGCCAGGGCGATCGCCGCCTGATGGGGCGCGATCAGCTCCAGCACCTCGTGGAAGTAGACGGCGTAGCGGTAGATCGCCAGGTACTTCCGGTCGGTCACGGTGGCCGGCGCCGCCCCCAGCGTGGCCGACCACGCCTGGGCGTCGAAGCGGTCCCCGAGGAAGTCGAGGAGCATCGCGTACCCCACCGGGTCCACGCGCCGCACCTTTTCGAGCGCGCGGAACATGCGGAGCGCCTGTGCGGGATTCCCCTGGCGAGTCTCGGCCGCCTCCTCCGACCCCGCGGGGCGGACGCGCTCCCAGTCCCGCTGCACCCTCCGCACGGCGTTGCGGCCCAGGTACAGGTACGCCCACGACCCGAGCCAGATCCGCGCGTCGCGGGGCGCCTTGCCGTACGAGAGCGTGATGTCGTCCGGATCCCACTCCGGGTCGAGCCACGTCACGATGGCCTCGCGCGCGACGTCGGGGTCGTGGGCGCGGAAGCGCAGGAGGAGCAGGCGCTGCGGGTCGCACGGCATGGTGAGGAGAAGCCGCCGGTTCTCCATCGAGGGCTCGGCCAGGAGGCGGCAGACGCCGTCCTCCCAATCGTACTGGCCGCAGCCGGCGCAGCACGGCGGGAGACCGACGGCGAGGACCATGGGTCGCGGAGCGTAACACGTACGCGCACGAAACCGGGGGCGGCGCGCCTTTCCCCCTGATAGCGTGGGTGGGAGCGATGGCCCAGTACAACCCTTACCAGCCCCCCGAGACCGACGTCCCCGCCGTGGCACCGGACGCCTACCGCGACCCTGCCGCGGTCCCCGACCACATCGTCGAGCAGCTCCGGGGCACACGGCCCTGGGTCTTCTTCCTGGCCGTCGTCGGCTTCCTCGGCGGCGGGCTCATGATCCTGGCCGGCCTGGCCATGCTCGTCATGTCGAGCACCATGAAGCTCCCCGCCTGGGTCGGGCTCCTCTACCTCGTCCTGTCCGTCGTCTGCATCCTGCCTTCGGCGTACATGGTCAACTTCGGGTCGAGCATCGGCCGGCTCCTCCGCGACCCGAGGATGGAGCGCCTCGGCTCCGCGCTGGGAGCGCAGCGCTCGTACTGGAAGACGGTCGGGATCATGTGCGCGGTGCTGATCGTGCTGTACCCCGTCGCGATCGTGGTGGCGGTGGTCGTGGGGGTGAAGGGGTTGGGGCGCTGACGCAGGCTGGGGGCCCCATGCGCGTCAACCAGCGCCAGGGGCTTCAATCCTAACCGCGCCCGGAGCGTCCCGCCGAAGGCGGGACGCGGAGGAAGCGGGGGCTGCGGCTTCGCACCAGGTGCCGTCGAGCAGACCTGCGGCCCCCGCTTCCTCCGCGAGCCGCCGTGAACGGCGGCTCGCTCCGGGCGCGGTTAGGATTTCAAGCCCCTGGCGCAGGCTGTGGTCCCGCTGCCAGCTACTTCCCGTTGCGCTCGGCCTCGATCGCGGCCTTCACGGCGGGCCGCGCCCCCACGCGCTCCATGAACGCGCCGATCGCGGGCCACGCCCCGAGGTCGATCCCCGTGTACTTGCTCCAGCGGAGCACCGTGAAGAGGTACCCGTCCGCGACCGTGAACTGATCGCCCATCAGGTACGGCTTGCCCGAAAGGGCCTCCGCCGCGAACCCGATGCGCCTGCCCAGGGTCTCGCGCACCACCGCCTTCACCTCGTCGGGGTTCTTGGGGCTGAACAGGGAGCTATAGCTCTTGTGCAGCTCGGTCCCGATGAAGTGCAGCCACTCCTGGAGCTGGTAGCGCTCGAACGTCCCTGCCTTCGGCGCGAGCCCCGACTCCGGCTTCAGGTCGGCGATGTACTGCACGATGGCCGGGCCCTCGGTCAGCACGCGCCCGTCGTCGAGCTTCAGCGCGGGCACGTACCCCTTCGGGTTGACGGCCCGGAAGTCGGCGGCGCTCAACGTGGTCTTGGTCGCGAAGTCGACCTTCTCGAGCTCGAACGCGAGGCCGGCCTCGCGCAGGGCGATGTGAGGGGAGAGGGAGCAGGCACCGGGGCTGAAGTAGAGCTTCATCAAAACCTCCTCGGCGCGGGGGCGTGCCCTTGCCCAGGGCAGCCGTCAAGCCGGGGCGAGGTGGCGTGGCTCCACAATCGTGTGCCTTGGCTCGAAGATCGAATGCCTTGGCTCGAAGATCGTGCGCCGTGGCTCGAAGATCGAATGCCGTGGCTCGAAGATCGTACGCCTTGGCTCGAAGATCGAATGCCTCGGCTCGTAGATCGTACGCCTTGGCTCGAAGATCGAATGCCTCGGCTCGTAGATCGTACGCCTCGGCTCGAGGATCGAATGCCTTGGCTCGAAGATCGAATGCCTCGGCTCGTAGAATCGTACGCCTTGGCTCGAAGATCGAATGCCTCGGCTCGTAGATCGTACGCCTTGGCTCGTAGATCGAATGCCTTGGCTCGAAGATCGAATGCCTCGGCTCGTAGATCGTACGCCTTGGCTCGTAGATCGAATGCCTTGGCTCGAAAATCGAATGCCTTGGCTCGAAGGGCCGACGCGTGGCCTCACCCCCTCGCCAGGACCGCCCCAATCGTCTCCCGAAGGTACCGCACCGCCAGCCCCACCGTCCGCGCTGCCGCCTCCGGGGTCGGGCCGAGCGGCGGGGCCACCTCCATCACGTCCCCGCCCAGGAGCCCCACCTCGCGCCCCAGCCTCCGGATGAGCGCCACCACCCAGTCGGGCTCCAGGCCCCCCGGCTCCGGCGTGCCGGTGGCCTCGGCCCAGCGGGCGTCGGTGCCGTCGATGTCGTTCGAGAAGTAGACCCCGCGCGCGCCGGTCGCCTTCACGTGCGCGATCACCGCGTCGAGCGCCTCCTCGGGCCGGGCCAGGCACTCCTCGGCCCAGAACTGCCGCACGCCGAGGCCGCCCTCCCAGTGCCCGCGGTCGTAGCGCGAGGCGCGGATGCCGACCTGGGTGAGCCGGCCGCCGCGGCCGAGCAGCTCGTTGGCGTGGTACGACCAGGTGGCGAAGCAGTACCGGATGCCGAGGCGCTCCGAGAGCAGGTCGGTGTGGGCGTCGGACTGCACGATCGCCCAGGGCTCCCGGCGGGCCCGGGCGAGGGCGGCGACGACGGGCCAGGCGGTGGAGTGGTCCCCGCCGAGGACGAGGGGGGCGATGCGCGGGTTGACGGCGAAGACGAGGTCGAGGGCGCGCTCGGCGATGGAGAGGGGGGAGACCGGGAGGGCGGCGCGGGCGGCGGGCGGGGCGTCGGGGTAGAGGGCGAGGCGGGATGCCTCCTTCTGCGCCTCGGAGAGCGTGTCGTCGTGGAGGAGCTGGGGGACGACGAACACGTCGCCGATGTCGACGACCCCTTCCGCGGCGGCGCGCTCCGGGAAGCCGGGGTCGGCGTCCAGGAGGGCGGCGCGGATGGCCTGGGGGCCCAGGTTGGCGCCGCGGCGGAAGCCGGCGCCGACGTCCGACGGGACGCCGAGGATGAAGGCGCGGGCCGCCGGGATACGGGCGAGCGCGGCCAGCCAGCGGGCGTGAACGTCCGCGTCGGACGCCGCACCGTACAGGCGGCGCTGGAGCGCGAGCTGCTCGGCGCGGCCCGTGGAGACGAGGTGGACGCCGCCGCCGGCAGGGCGGAGGAGGAGGGCGAGCTCTTCGAGAGGGGTCATCGGTCCCGGTGAGACAAGGTACCGCGGCTTTTGGCCGCGAGGATGGTAAGGATCGTCCTGATGATGCCGGGTGAGCTCTTCGCGGACCGATTCGCGATCGAGCGGACCGCCGGCGTCGGGGGCATGGGCGTCGTCTACCGGGCGCTCGACCGGCGCAGCGGCGCGGTGGTCGCGCTCAAGCTGCTGAACGACGCCTCGGAGGAGGAGGGGCTCCGCTTCGGGCGGGAGGTGCGGGCGCTCGCGGAGATCGACCACCCGGGGATCGTCCGGTTCGTGGACCACGGGCGGACGCCCCACGGTGTGGCGTGGCTCGCGATGGAGTGGCTGGAGGGCGAGGACCTCGGCCAGCGGCTGCTGCGCGGGCCGCTCCCGGCCGAGCAGGTGGTCGTGCTCGGGCGGCGCGTCGCCGAGGCCCTCGCGGCGGCGCACGCGCGCGGCGTCGTGCACCGGGACGTCAAGCCCGCCAACCTCTTCCTCGTGGGCGCGGACGTCAATCGCGTGAAGGTCATCGACTTCGGCGTCGCGCGCGCGGCCGCGGACCGGCGCGCCACCCTCTCCGGCGCCGCGGTCGGCACCCCGTCGTACATGGCCCCGGAGCAGGCCCGCGGGGCGCACGACGTCGACCTGCGCGCGGACGTGTTCTCGCTCGGGTGCGTGCTCTTCGAGTGCCTCGCGGGGCGGCCGCCCTTCGCCGGGCAGCACGCGATGGCCGTCCTCGCCAAGCTGCTCCTGGAGCACGTCCCGCCCCTGCGCGAGCTGCGTGCCCGGCGTCCCCCCCGCGCTCGCGGCGCTCGTCGACCGGATGCTCGCCAAGGACCCGGCGGCGCGGCCCTCCGGCGGGCTCGCCGTGGCGGCCGCCCTCGAGGCGTCGATCACGGCGGGGGCGGGCGCGGCGCCCGCGCTGACGGCGAACGAGCAGGGCCTCGTGAGCGTGGTCGTCGCGACGGCCCGCATCTCGTCGACGGTCGACACCCTGCCCCTGCCCGGGTCGACGGCCGACCTCGGCACGCTCCGCCACGCGCTCGCGCCGTTCAGCGCGCGGATCGAGCCGCTCGCGGACGGCTCCCTCGTCGCCGCGCTCTCCGGCGGCGAGGGCGCCACGGACCAGGCCGCGCGCGCCGCGCGGTGCGCGCTCGCGATGCGCGACGCCCTGCCCGAGGGCCCGATCGCGCTCGCGACCGGGCGCGGGCTCGTCGAGCGCGCCGTGCCGATCGGGGACGCGATCGACCGGGCCGTGGAGCTGCTCCGCGCGGCGCAGCACGTCGCGGGCGCCGCGGGCGGCCCGGACGGCGTCGTCGTCGATCCGGTCACGGCCGGCCTGCTCGACGCCCGCTTCGTGGTCGGCGACAAGGGGGGCCTGCTCACCCTCACCGGAGAGCGCGAAGCGCTCCTCGAGGGGCGCACGGTCCTCGGCAAGCCGACGCCCTGCGTCGGGCGAGACCGCGAGAATCGCCGCGATCGAGGCCGTCCTCTCCGAGTGCGCGGACGACTCCGCCGCGCGCGCCGTGCTGGTCACGGGGCCGGCGGGCATCGGCAAGTCCCGCCTGGCGCACGAGGTGGTGCGGCGCGCGCACGCCCGCGGCGACGCCACGGCGATCTGGATTGCGCGCGGCGATCCGATGGGCGTCGGTTCCTCGCGGAGGCTCCTGGCAGAGCTGGCGGCGCGGGCGGTGGGCCTCTCGCCGGGCGACGCGCCCGCGGTCGTGCAGAACAAGATCCGCGCGTACGCGAGCGGCCGGCTCGCGTGGGAGGACGCGGAGCGCGTCGCGGAGTTCCTGGGCGAGCTCTTCGGCGCGCCGTTCCCGGACGGCGGCAGCGTGCAGCTCCGGGCCGCGCGGCAGGACGCGCGGCTGATCGGCGACCAGATCCGCCGGGCGCTCGAGGACGTGCTGGAGGCCGAGTGCGCGCGCGCGCCCGTGCTCGTGGTGCTGGAGGACCTGCACTGGGCGGACCCGCCCTCGGTCGCGTTCTTCGACGCGGCGCTGCGCACCCTCGCGGAGCGGCCGCTGATGGTGCTCGCGCTGGCGCGGCCCGAGGTCCGCGAGCGCTTCCCGCGGCTCTGGTCGGGGCGCGGCGCGCGGGAGATCGGGCTGCCGGAGCTGTCCCGCAAGGCGAGCGAGCGGCTCGTCCGGAGCGTGCTCGGCGACGACGCGTCGCCCGCCGTGATCGGGCGGCTGTCGCAGCGGGCGGCGGGCAACCCGTTCTACCTGGAGGAGCTGATCCGGGCGGAGGCGGACGGCCACGGCGGCGCGGCGCCGGAGACGGTGATCGCCATGGTGCAGGCCCGCCTCTCGGCGCTCTCGCCGGCGGCGCGGCGCACGCTCCGCGCGGGGAGCGTGTTCGGCGAAGCGTTCTGGAGCGGCGGCGTGCGGGCGCTGCTCGGCGGCGCGGCGGCGGAGGCGGGCGACGCGCCGCTCGCCGAGCTGGAGGAGCGCGAGCTGGTGCGGCCGGAGGAGAGCCGGTTCCCGGGCGAGCGGCAGCTCTGCTTCCGCCACGCGCTGGTGCGAGACGCGGCCTACGGGATGCTCACGCCGGAGGATCGGGCGACGGGCCACCGCATCGCCGGCGACTGGCTCGAGCACGCCGGCGAGCGGGACGCGATGCTGCTCGCCGAGCACTTCGAGCGGGGGGCCGAGATGGCGCGCGCCGCCGTCTGGTACCAGCGGGGCGCGGAGCAGGCGCTCGAGGCGAACGACCTCACGGCGGTCATCGAGGGCGCGCGCCGGGCTCGGGAAGCTCGGCGCGTCGGGCGAGGTGCTGGGCGCGGCGCTGGTCTCCCTGGGGGAGGCGCACCTGTGGCGCGGGGAGGCCGCCCTCGCGGCGCCGCCGCTCGCGGAGGCGATGCGGCTCCTGCCGCGCGGGAGCCCGCGCTGGTTCGTGGCGACGATGCGGTCGGGCTGGGCGGCCATGCACGACACCAATCGCGACCGCCTCCTCGCGGTCGCGGCGGAGCTCGCGGCGGCGCTCGAGCCCTCGCCGTCCGGGCCGGCGCTCGTGGCCGCGGCGCGCGTCTCGAACCAGCTCCTCTGCTTCGGGTACCGGCGGGAGGCGGAGCCCTTCGTGGCGGCGCTCGCGCCCGTGCTCGCGGACCCGGCGCGCGATCCGGTCGTCGCGGCCCACGCCCTCGACTACACGGCGGTGCGGGCGGTCTTCGAGGGCGATCTCGGGACGGCGTGCGCCGGCTTCACGGCGTGCGCGCGCTGCTTCGACGAGGTGGGGGACGTCCGGCAGGCCGTCCGCGTGCGGAACAACGCCGCGTGCATGCTGACGGAGCTCGGCCGGCTCCCGGAGGCGGAGGCCGAGCTCCGCGCCGTGATCGTCTCCGCCGAGCGCCTCGGCACCTTCGAGACCGCGGCCACGGCGCGGCAGAGCCTGGCCACCGTCCTCTTCCACAGGCGCGCGCTCCCGGAGGCGCGCGCGCTCGCGGAGCAGGCGGTCCAGGCGTTCGTCGCCCAGAGGGATCCCCGGTTCGAGGCGCTGTCGCGCGCGTGGCTGTCGGCGATCTTCTGCGAGGCGGGGGACCTCGAGGCCGCGAGGGCCGAGGCCACGCGCGCCGTCGCGCTCTGCGCCTCGGCGCCGGCCGCGCGCTGCCTGGCCCTCGCGATGCTGGCCCGCGCCGACCTCGCCTCTGGCCTCCACGGGGACGCGTGCCGCGCGGCCGAGGAGGCGACGGAGCTCCTCGACCAGCTCGGCGGCATCGAGGAGGGCGAGGCCCTGGTCCGCCTGACGCTCGCCGAGGCCCTCCTCGCGGCCGGCGAGCGCGCCGCCGCCTCGGCCGCCGCCGCCTCCGCGCGCGAGGCCCTCCTGGCGCGCGCGGCGCGGATCGTCGACCCGGCCTGGCGCCGGAGCTTCCTGGAGGGCGTCGCCGAGCACGCGCGGACGCTGGCGCTCGCCGCGGAGCTGTCCGTGGTGGGTTAGTCAGCGCGGGGCCTTTCGCGCACAGACCTCACCTCCGGTCCCATGAGCGTTACCCGGCCGTGGCGCTCCACAAACGCCATCCTAACCGCGCCCGGAGCGAGCTGCCGTTCACGGCAGCTCGCGGAGGAAGCGGGGGCCGCCGGTGTGCTCGACGGTCCGCCGTACGAAGCCGCAGCCCCCGCTTCCTCCGCGTCCCGCCTTCGGCGGGACGCTCCGGGCGCGGTTAGGATTTCATGGTCCTAGCGCTGGCTAGCGCGCATGTGGACACGGGGGTGAGGGCGCCGCGGAAGGGGACCACGGTGCAACGACCGAGTAGTGATAAAGATCGTCGGGATGGACCCCGGTGCCCACTTTGCCGACCGCTTCGAGTTAGAGCGGACCGCCGGGGAGGGGGGCATGGGGGTCGTGTACCGGGCGCGGGATCTGCGCACGGGCGGCGCGGTGGCGCTCAAGCTGCTGAGCGGGCGAGGGGACGACGAGGGGCTGCGCTTCGCGCGCGAGGCGCGGGCGCTCGCCGAGATAGCGCACCCGGGGATCGTCCGCTTCGTCGACCATGGCCGGACGGCCGACGGCGTCGCCTGGCTCGCCATGGAGTGGCTGGAGGGGGAGGACCTCGGCGCGCGGCTCCAGCGCAGGCGCCTCACGGCCGGCGAGGCGGCGGCGCTCGGGCGGCGCGTGGCGGAGGCCCTCGGGGCGGCGCACGCGCGCGGCGTCGTGCACCGGGACGTCAAGCCGTCGAACCTCTTCCTCGTGGGCGGCGAGCTCGAGCGCGTCAAGGTGATCGACTTCGGCATCGCCCGCGCCGCCGCCGATCGCCGCGCCACCATGACGGGCACCACGATCGGCACCCCCGCGTACATGGCGCCGGAGCAGGCCCGCGGGGCGCGCGACGTCGACGGGCGGACGGACATCTTCTCGCTCGGCTGCGTCCTCTTCGAGTGCGTCGCCGGGCGTCCGCCGTTCGAGGGGCAGCACGCCATGGCCATCCTCGCCAAGCTGCTGCTCGAGGAGGCGCCGTCGCTCCGCGCCCTCGCGCCCGCGACCCCGCGCGCGCTCGAAGGGCTGATCGCCCGGATGCTCGCCAAGGACCCGGCCCACCGCCCCGGGAGCGGCCTCGAGGTGGCCGCGGCCCTCGACGCGCTGGGGCGAGGGGACAGCGCTCCTTCGTCGTCGACGGGCACGCGGCGCGCGGCGGTGGCCCTGACGGGGAGCGAGCAGCGGCTCGTGAGCGTCATCGTCGCCGGCACGCACGCGCAGGCGACGCCCGAGGCGATGGCCGACGCCGACACCCTGCCCGTCACCGGCGCGCACGAGGACCTGGGCACCGTCCGGCGCGCGCTCGCGCCGTTCGACGCGCGGGTCGAGCCGCTGGCGGACGGCTCGCTCGTGGTGGCCCTCTCCGGCAGCGGCGGCGCCACCAATCAGGCCGCGCGCGCGGCGCGCTGCGCGCTGGCCCTGCGCGACGCGATGGGCGAGGGCTCGCTGGCGCTCGCCACCGGGCGCGGGGTGCTCGACCAGGGCGTGCCGATCGGGGAGGCGATCGACCGCGCCGTCTCGCTGCTCCGCGCGTGGCAGGAGATCGGCGTCGAGGGGCGGGCGCGCGTCATCGTCAACCCGGTCGCGGCGGGCCTGCTCGACAGCCGCTTCGTGGTGGAGACGCGGGGCAGCCTGCTCGAGCTCGCGGGGGAGCGCGACGTGCTCGTCGACGTGGCGCGCACGATCTTCGGCAAGCCGACCCCGTGCGTCGGCCGCGATCGCGACATCGCGGCGATCGAGGCGGCGCTCGCCGAGTGCGTCGACGACGGCGCGGCGCGCGCGGTGCTGGTCACGGGTCTCGCGGGCATCGGCAAGTCCCGCGTCGCCCAGGAGGCGCTGCGCCGCGCGCGGGACCGGGGCGACGTGGCGGCGATCTGGGTCGCCCGCTGCGACTCGATGGGCTCCGGGTCGCCGCGCCGCCTCCTCGCCGATCTCGCGTCGCGCGCGGTGGGGCTCGGCCCGGGCGACGGGCCGGCCGAGCGGCAGGAGAAGCTCCGCGCGTACGCGGCGAGCCGCCTCGATCCGGACGCGGCGATCCGGGTCGCGGAGTTCCTGGAGAAGCTCGTCGGCGCGCCCTTCCCGGACGAGGTGAGCAGCGTGCAGCTCCGCGCGGCGCGGCAGGACGCGCGGCTCCACGGCGACCAGAATCCGCCGCGCGCTGGAGGACCTGCTGGAGGCGGAGTGCGCGCGCGGGCCCTTGCTCGTGGTGGTGGAGGACCTGCACTGGGCCGACCCGCCCTCCGTCGCCTTCTTCGACGCCGCGCTGGGCCGGCTCGCGGAGCGCGCGTTCATGGTGCTGGGGCTGGCCCGGCCGGAGGTCCGCGAGCGCTTCCCGAGGCTCTGGTCCGGCCGCGGCGCCCTCCAGCTCACGCTGGGCGAGCTGTCCCGCAAGGCGAGCGAGCGCATCGTCCGCCACGCGCTGGGCGAGGGCGTCGCGCCGGCCGTGGTCGCGCGCGTCGTCGAGCAGGCCGCCGGCCACCCGTTCTACCTGGAGGAGCTGATCCGCGCGGCGGCCGAGGGCCACGGCGACGCCCCGGCGACGGTGCTCGCGATGGTGCAGGCCCGCCTGGAGACGCTCTCTCCCGAGGCGCGCCGCGTCCTCAGGGCAGGGAGCGTCTTCGGCGAAGCGTTCTGGAGCGGGGCCGTGCGCGCGCTCCTCGGCGGGCACGCGCTGGAGGACGGCGAGGTCAATCTGGTCGAGCTGGAGGAGCGCGAGCTGGTGCGCTCGCGGGAGAGCCGCTTGCCGGCCGAGCGCGAGCTCTGCTTCCGCCACGCGCTCGTCCGCGAGGCGGCGTACGGGATGCTGACCCCGGCGGACAGGGTGACGGGCCATCGCCTGGCCGGGGCCTGGCTCGAGCAGGCCGGCGAGCGCGACGCGGGGGTCCTCGCGGAGCACTTCGAGCGGGGCGAGGATCCGGAGCGCGCGGCCCTCTGGTACCAGCGGAGCGCCGAGCAAGCGCTCGCGGCGAACGATCTCGACGCGGTCCTCTGGCGCGCGCGCCGGGCCGCGGCGCTCGGCGCCGGGGGGAGACGCTGGGCGCGGCGCTGGTCTGCCAGGGGGAGGCGCACCTCTGGCGCGGCGAGGCGGCCGAGGCGCACGCGCCGCTCGCGGACGCGTTACGCCTCCTGCCGCACGGCGGCGAGGCGTGGTTCCGCGCCGCGTCGGCGCAGGCATGGGTGGCGATGGCCGGGCCCGATCAAGCGCTCATGTGCTCGGTCGCCTCCGAGATCCGGCGGCTGCTCGGGCCCTCGCCGTCCGGGCCCGCGCTCGTGGCCGCGGCGGACGTCGCGACCAACCTGCTCGTGCTCGGGCTGCGCGCGGAGGCGCGGCCCTTCGGCGAGGTGCTGGCGCCGGTGCTCGCCGGACCCGCGGGGGATCCGCGGGTCGCCGCCCATGCCCACGAGCTCGCGGCGACCGGGGCCCACGTGGACGGCGACTACGGGGCATCGAGCGCGAGCTTCGCGGCGGCGGCGGCGTGCTTCGAGGCGCTCGGCGACATGCGGCAGGCCGTGCGCACCCGGAGCAACGTCGCCACGGCGCTGTTGGAGCTCGGCCGGCTCGCGGAGGCGGAGGCCGAGCTCCGCGCCGTCACCGCCGCCGCCGAGCGCCTCGGCCTTCCCACCATCGTCGCCAGCGCAGGCCAGAACCTCGGCGCGGTGCTCCTGCGCAAGGGCGCGCTCCCCGAGGCGCGCGCGACCCTGGAGCGGTCCGCGGAGGCCTTCGCCGCCGCGGGGGATCGCCGGTTGGAGGCCGTGGCGCGGACCTACCTCGCCTCCGCCCTGCGCGCGGCCGGCGACCTCGACGAGGCGCTGACCGAGGCCTCGCGCGCGGTCGCCCTCGGCGCCTCCGTGCCGCCGATCCAGTGCTTCGCGCTCGCCGGGCTCGCCCAAATCCTCCTCGGTCGCGACGTCGCCGGCGGCGCGCTCTCCGCGGCCGAGGAGGCGATGCGCATCCTCGACGAGCTGGGCGACATCGACGAGGGCGACGCGTTCGTGCGCGTCACGTACGCCGAGGCCCTCGAAGCGGCCGGCGAGCGCGGCCGCGCCTCGGCCGCCATCGCCGCGGCGCGCGACCACCTCCTCGCGCGCGCGGCGCGCATCGTCGACCCGGCGTGGCGCCGGAGCTTCCTCGAGGACGTCGCGGAGAACGCGCGGACGCTGGCGCTCGCCGCGGAGCGCTGCGCCGTCGTCGATCAGGGCTCCACGATGTGATCGAACCCCCTCCCGGGGAAGTAGTACTGCCACCCGTCGCGGAGGAGAAGCTCGGCGCTCAGGTGCGGTAGAGCGCCATCGTCATGCAGTGCGGTCCGCCTCGTGCGCGCCCGAGCTCGCCGCCGTCGATGCACACCATCACCCGCTCCCCGCCCGCCACGAGCGCGCGCGCTTTGGCCTGCGTCAGGTCGCCCGCGTGGAGGACTCGAAAGGGCCGGAACGTGGTCCGCCGGCAGCTTGCTGCCGGGGCGTCGGCCGGGGGTGGCGGTGAGGGCGCGGGCGGGGGTGTCGAGGGCGGCGAGGGACTCGAGGGTGCGATCGTTGCGGTCGTAGGAGACGGCGACGCCGGGGCCGACCGCGACGGCGTTGCAGGCGTCGCACCACTGCTCGCGGTGCTGGTCGGTGCGGTGCCGCCCGCCCCCCGCGAGGAGCGTGAGCGGGCGCCCCGGGCGCGAGAGGCGGCGCGCCATCGCCTCGCCGAAGAGGCCGGCGGGGCGGAAGGCGACCGGGGCCTCGGGGTCGCAGGCGAGGTCGCACGCGAAGACGGGCATCTCCTCGCGCGCGCCCGGGAAGGTGAGCGGCGGGTAGGCGAGGGCGAGGCCCTCGTCGATCAGCGTGAAGACCGTGTCGAGGTGCATCATCGCGCGGCGGGGAGGCATCTCCACCGCGCAGAGCTCGGTGAAGGGGAACGCCTGCGGGCGCTCGCGGCGCAGCCAGCGCAGGCCGAGGGCGAGGGCGGTGGCGCCGCGCAGGCTGGTGCGCTCGCTGATGCCGACGAGGACGGTGCGCCCGTCGAGGGCCATCACGTCGCCGCCCTCGATGATCAGATCGCCGGGCACGGCCTCGATCCGGCGCCGGGCCCGCGCGCCGATGGGCAGGCTCTGGACGGCGAAGGTGGCCGGGCCGAGCCCGAGCGCGTGCTCGAAGAGGAAGCGGGCGATGGCCGGCTCCTTCCACCGCGCCTGCTTCGCCATGGACGAGAGGAAGGCGCCCCCGCCGAGGACGAACTGGTAGTCGCGGGTGAAGACGATGTTGGGCGAGGGGCAGATGCGGAAGAGCTCCTGCCCGGCGCGATGCGCGGCTCCAGCACGCCGGCGACGAGATCGTCGGCGAGCCGATCGCTCCCGGCGGCGAGCGCGGCGCGCAGCGACGCGAGCTCCTCGTCCATCTCGGCGCCCTCGAGGCGCGGCTCGAGCTGGCAGACCTCCTCCAGCAGCGTCTCGGCGTCGTCGGCGGCGCCGGGGCTCGCGAGGGCACGCCGGAGCGCGGCCCGCAGGTCGAGGACCTGGGGCTCCGGCTCACCTGCCGCGCGGGGCGCCGCGCGCATCAGGAGCGAGAGGACGCGCACGAGGGACGCGTGCTGCTCCTGCGTCCGGGGGAGCCAGAGCAGGTCCTCCACCAGGTAGCGGTCGCGCTCGGCGGGCGGAACGCGGCGCAGCTCCTCGCCCGGGGAGCAGACCAGCACGCGCCGGAGCCACCCCAGCTCCCCGGTCACCTGGAGGCGCACCTAGCCCTCCTCCCGCTCGCGGACCAGCGGCATCACCAGGCTCCGCGCCCCCCCGCGGGCCCGGCTGATCTCGTCCCCCCGCAGCGTCACGACCACGGGCTTGCCCTTGCCCCGCCGCCGCAGCGCCTCGACCAGCGCGCAGCACGAGACCTCCGCCAACGGGCCCTCGAGCACCTCGCGCTCGGCGTCGACGCAGACCAGACCGAGCTCGTCCCTGTAGAACGCGGCGTGCCGGTCGATGCCCACGAGCACGCCCTCGGCGATCGTCAGGAGGTTGAGCGCGTTGGCCCAGAGGCTCTGCTGGAGCGCGATCCACGGGGCGCCCGCGGCCGCGTCACCGCCCGCCTCCCACGGCGCGGCCGCGGGGATCCAGCGCACCTTCGCGCGGAGCCCCGCACGCGCGAGGGCGTCCTCGAAGCCCTCGGCCCGCACCAGCTCGACCTTCGGCGCGAACCGGATCTCGTCGCTCGGGGCCTGTTTCTTCGCCCGCGCGGGCTCGCGCAGGAAGACGAAGAAGCGCGCCGCCTTGCCGGCGGCGGCCTGGACGAGGCTGCGATCCGCGGCGATCTCGCGCTCGGAGAGGACGAGCAAGCGCGTGTCGAGGTGCGGGGCGTCGGCGCCGGTGTGGGGCAGGTCGACGACGATGACGGCGCCGACCCGGCCGCGGAGGCGGCGGCCGTCGTCGCGCAGGAGGCGGTAGGCCAGCTCGTCGATGGCGTCGGCCGAGGTGCGGGCGTTGTGCCCGAGGATGACCACGGTCTCGCCGTCCGCGCGCCGCAGGGAGAGCACGTTGCCGCCCTCGAGGATGAAGTGCCGACCCTCGGTCGTGAACGCGCTCGTAAGCTCCAGGTGCACGCGCTCCGCGCCGAGCTCCCGCGGCGCGCCGTGCCCGTCCCTGCCGTCTTCTTCCACGCTGCCCAGCCGGAGCAGCCCGCGCGCCGCGTCGATCTGCACGTACTCGCGCGCCGTCCGCCGCATCCGGTGACGCCGGCGGAAGGCCGGGTCGATCCAGAACTCGCCCGTCCCCCGCGGGCCGAAGACGTGGCTCAGGCGGATCACCGTCTCGACGACGATCTCCTCGGGCATCCGCACGAGCTGGGACATGTAGCCCTGCACCACGCGGTCGAGCAGCACCACGGCGGCGTCCTGCATGAAGACCAGGTTCGCCATCGGCTGCACGTGGTAGAGCACGTCCTCCACCTCCGCGGCGAAGCTGCTCGTCGCCTCCACCCCCTCGATCAGCGCACGCGCGACCACGGCCGGATCCCGCACGCGGGCCAGCTCGCGCAGCACGTAGAGCGGCGCGCCCGGGCTGACGTCGTGCACGCGCTGGAGGAAGCGCCGCCGGTCGGTGCCGGACATCTGCTCGTAGACGCGGGCGAGCAGCTCCGCGAACGTGTGCACCCGCGCGCCGAAGCGCCGGATCAGCGCCGTGAGCGTGGCGTGCTCGCGCTGGGCCCGCTCGAGGTGGATGAGGTCGTCGTAGAGGTGCCAGCGGTAGTTGGCCGGGATGAGCCGCGAGAGCTCGCGCCCCGGCGGGTGCAGGAGGCAGGCGCGGAGACGGTCACTCTCGGAGGCGAGGAAGAGCTCGCCGGCGGGCGGCTCGGGGCAGCAGGGCTGGGGAGGTGTGGCCTTCCGACGCGCCAAGGTCCCTTGCTGACGCGCGGGGCTCCGGTCCGCTTGCTCACGCGCGCGGTTCCAAAGCTCGCGGTTCCCTACGCGCCACCGCGCACCAGCACGTGCGACCCGTCGTTCGAGAGCCCGGGCGGGGGGACCTCGATCGTCTCCCCGGCGGCGGCGCGGCGGAGCAGCTCGGCGAGCGCTGCGCGGTCCTTCACGGGCACCCAGCGCGCCCCGAGCGCGGCGGCCTCCGCCTCGTCCGGATCCGACGCGCCGCTCGGGCGCCGCATCGCGGCGGCGACGGCCGCCGGGTCGCCGAGGTCGACGGAGTACAGGAAGCTCTCGCCCGCCTTGCCGTGCGCGTCCGGCACCGGCCCCTCGAGCCGCAGCGGGCCGAGCCGCGTGTGCACGCGCATGCTCGTGTTGTCCCACTGCGCGATGCCGCGCTGCCGCTTCGCCCGCAGCATCGCCAGGGTCATCGCCTTGACGATGCCGGCCGCGCCGATCCCCTCGCGGAGCGAGATGAGCGAGACGCCGACGACCACGCCGGGGACGATGCTCGGCGCGGCGTAGTACGCGGCCGCCACCGCCTCGTCGTCGTCCCTGAGGCCCGGCGGGCGAAGGTCGCAGAGGCGCGCGGGGCAGGTGACGAGGCCGATGGCGGCGGGCATCAGGTAGAGGTCGACGAGCACCCATCCGGGGAGCGCGACGGGGCCCTTGAAGCGGGCGCGGTTCGCGGCGTGGTAGCGCTCGACCCACGCCGGGTGATCGGCGGCGTCGAGGTGCTCGATGGGGACGCCGAAGGGGGCGAGGTCGAGCGCGTCGCGGTTGACTCGCGCGCCGAGGGCACGGAAGCGGCACTCGGGGTGGGTGGCCAGGAAGTCGGCGAGGAGGGAGCGCATGGGCGAGAGGGTATCGCCGGACCGGGGTCCGCTGCGAGGAATCGTGCTTTCCCGCCCCGTGTCAGCCCGCGCCGCCGCCGGTTCCCGCCGTGGTCCCGCCCGCGGCGCTCGACCCGCCGGCGCCGGTGGTGGCCGGGCAGCTCGCGACCGTGGGCGCCCCGAGGATCGGGTCCGTCACGGCCGAACCCTCGTAGCTGAGGGTCGCCGCCTGGTCGCCGCAGGGCACGTCGAAGACCAGCGTGCACTGCAGCTTGCCGCCCGCGATGACGTCGGTGTCCGACGCGCAGGGCATCGCGACGAGGTTGCTGAGCGTGGAGGGGCTGAGGAGCAGCCCGTTCCTGGTCGCGAGGGCGTAGTCGTACCACCAGCCGGAGACGAAGGCGGCCCCCGCGTCCGGGTTGTCGAGGCCGACCGTGATCTCGAGCAGGTAGCGCCCCTCCGGTGCCGGGTAGCCCGCGACGTCCTTCACCACCGTCGGCGCGGGGTTCGTGCCGATGGTGAGCGTCGGCGGCGGTGGCGTGCTGCTGCACCCCGCGAGCGCCGAGACCGAGATTCCCACCGCGAGCCACGTTCGCTTCATCGAGCGAGGTAATAAGCGGGCGCGCGCACCCGGTCAACCAGCGCGGCCCGCCCGGCGGGCGCGCGTTTCGTGACCGGGGCAACGGTGCCATATGCGCGATAGAACCCCAGGCGTCAGCCCGGTGACCGGAACCCCGCGCGTGAGCGCAGGGACCCCGGCGTCGGGCTCCGCGTGCTGACGCAGGCGGCTCCGGTCACCGGGCTGACGCCCGGGGCTTCTACATGTTGATTCAGCGCTCTGCGAGGCTCCCGATGTCGGCCGGGGCCACTTCGCCACGTTCCGTGAAGATGGCCGTCACGAGCGCCGCGGGCGTCACGTCGAACGCCGGGTGCCGCGCCCCGACGCCTTCGGGCAGGATGACGCGATCCCCCACGCGCGCCACCTCGTCCCGGCTCCGCTCCTCGATGGGGATCGCCGCGCCGTCGGGCGTGTCGAGGTCCACCGTGCTCCACGGCGCCGCCACGTAGAACGGCACGTTGTGCGCGCGCGCGAGGCAGGCCAGGCCGTACGTGCCGATCTTGTTGGCCACGTCGCCGCTCCGCGCGATGCGGTCCGCGCCCACCACCACCGCGCTCACCTCGCCCCGGCGCATGTAGAACGCCGCCATCGAGTCGGTGATCACCTCGACCGGGATCCCGTCCTGGTGCAGCTCCCACGACGTCAGCCGTGCGCCCTGGAGGTAGGGCCGCGTCTCGTCCGCCAGTACGCGGAGCTGCTTGCCCGCCTCGATCGCCGCGCGCACCACGCCGAGCGCCGTCCCGTAGCCCCCGGTGGCGAGCGCCCCCGCGTTGCAGTGCGTGAGCACGGTGCCCTCCGCCGGCAGGCGGAGCGCCCCGAAGCGGCCCATCACCCGGCAGGCGTCCACGTCGTCGCGGTGGATCTGGCGGGCGCGCTCGGCGACGGCCCGGGCGCGATCCTCGCCCGGCGCTGCCGCGTGCTCGCTCGCGAGCGCCAGCGCCTTCGCCACCGCCCACGCGAGGTTCACGGCCGTGGGACGCGAAGCGGAGAGCCGGGCGCCGGCCGCGCGCATCGCCTCCAGGTAGCCGGCCTCGCCGAGCCCCGTGGCGGCGCGGGCGGCGAGCGCCATGCCGTACGCGGCGGCGATGCCGATCGCCGGCGCCCCCCGGACGACCATGGCCCGGATGGCGTCCGCCACCGCGGCGGCGTCGTGCAGCGTGACGTAGATCTCGCGCCCCGGCAGATCGCGCTGCTCGAGCATGAAGACGCGGTCGCCCTCGGCCGAGAGCTCGACCGCGGAGTAGCGGGCGCCGGAGAGCGCGGCGTGGGGGGCCCAGGGCGGCGCCGCCTCGGGCGTGGCAGGGGAGGTCAGCGGGAGCGAGGTCACGGCCACCTACGCGCGCCGGACGCCGTCCGACGCTCCGAGCCTGGCGCGGATCTCCTCCGCGGCGGTCTGGAGGTCGTCGGCGGCCTCGCGCTTGTTCCCGTTGAGGTACGACCGCAGGCCGGCGGCGGCCGTGAGGGCGAGGCTCCCGTTGATCCCCCGCGCCGTCAGGACCCCGATCACCTCGCCGTTCTTGAGCAGCGACTCGAGGTCGTCGAGCACCGCGTCGAGCTCGATGCTCGGGTCGAGCACCACCTCCGTGCCCGGGTCGAGCGTCCTGTTGATGAGGTCGTCGTCGTCGTGTTTCATGGGGCCCTCTCTCCGAGCCTTTTCTCAGGTGCCACGCGCGCCCAGGTGACCGAGCGCGCTGAAGGGGACGGGGGGTGGCTCCACGCCGGGCACGCACTGGTAGGCGGAGAAGTCCGTCACCCCCTCCTCGCGGAGCACATCCTCGTCGATCCAGCCGCGCCCGCGGCGCGCGGAGGGCTCCCGCGCGATCAGCGCCACGACCGCATCGGCGACGATCTCGGCCTTGCGCCACACCTCGGGCCCGCCCAGCTCGAAGTTCCGCGTCGCGTAGCTCTCCACCGCCGTCGCCGGCCACAGCGCGTGGGCCGTCACGTTTGCGTCGCGCACCTCGTCGGCGATCGCGTGCGCGAGCATCGTCATGCCGAACTTGGAGACGGCGTAGGCGCCGTGGTTGGCCACGCTCGCCTCGGAGAGCTCTCGCAGCGGCGGCGACATCATCACGATGTGCCCCCAGCGCTGCTTCACCATGTGGGGGAGGACCGCGCGCGAGAGCACGAACGCGGCCCGCACGTTCACCCCCATCACGAGGTCGAAGCGCTTGACCGCCGTCTCCACCACGTCGGCCCAGAAGAGCGCGCCCGCGTTGTTCACGAGCGCGTCCACCCGCCCGAAGCGCCGGACGACCTCGCCCACCGCGGCCTCGCAGGCGTCCGCGTCCCGCACGTCGAGCTTGAGGGCCAGCGCCCGCCGGCCGATCGCCTCGACCTCCCGCGCGACCTCCTGGATGGTCCCGGGCAGGCGCGGGTCGCCGGCCACGTCGGTCTTGGCGGCGACGACCACGTCGGCGCCCGCCCGCGCGCACGCGAGCGCGCACGCCCGGCCGATCCCGCGCGACGCTCCGGTGATGAGCACGACCCGGCCCGAGAGACGCATGGCGGCGTCTTTACCACAGGGGGGCCCTCACCCCCCAGCGTTCCCCGCAGACCTCACCCCCCAGCCCCCCTTGTATATCCCTCGGGCTCTGGGAACCGAAGGTTCATCCCGTCGTCGTAGGGGCCCGCAGGGCCCGAGGGGGGCCGGGGGGAGACTGGTAACTTGTGAACTTGTGGAGAACGTGCTCCATGCAGGGGGTGGAGAACTAGGTGCGGCAGGTCGGTCCCCCCTGGGTCGTGAAGGCCGTGGGAGAGCGTGACCGCCGCATCCTAGGTTCCCGGAGGAGCCCGTACACCTGCCCGCGTCAGCGAGCTCGCAACACAAGGTTGGGCCGCGCTGGGAGCCGTTTGTCATTCGCCGCTTGGAGAATTTGCCGTGGAACCGAACGTATTCGTCGGCATCGACGTGTCGAGCAAGAACCTGGACGTTGCAACCCGTCCTACGAACAAGCAGCTCCGCGTTAGCAACGACGCGCAGGGGCACCTGGCCATCGTGGAGATGCTGCGCGGGCAGGCTGTCCTCGTGGTCCTCGAGCCGACCGGGGGCTACGAGAGGCCGCTGGTGGTGGCGCTGGTCGAAGCAAAGCTCCCGGTCGCTGTGGTCAACGCGCGGCAGATTCGCGACTTCGCGAAGTCCCGCGGCAAGCTGGCCAAGACCGACAAGATCGACGCACAGATGCTCGCGGCTTTCGCCGAGGCGAACCGACCGGAGCCTCGCGAGATCCCGGACGAGGAAACGCGCGGCCTCGAGGCGCTGGTCAGCCGCCGGCGGCAGCTCGTCGACATGCGGGCGACGGAGATGGCCCGCCGCGACCTCGCGCCGAAGATCGTCCGACCGAGCATCGAGAAGGTCATCAAGCTCCTCTCGAAGGAGATCGACGAGACCGACCGCGACATCGACACGCGCATCAAGAAGAACTCGGCGTGGCGCGCCAAGGACGCCCTGCTCCAGTCCCCCAAAGGTGTCGGCCCCGTGCTGTCGAGGACCCTGATGGCCTTGGTCCCCGAGCTGGGCACGCTCGACCGCAAGCAGATCGCAGCCCTCGTCGGTGTTGCGCCTTTCAACAACGATAGCGGTACGAAGCGCGGGCGCCGCTCGTGCTGGGGAGGCCGCGCAGCGGTCCGCTCCGTCCTCTACATGGCCACCGTCGTCGCCGCGACCCACAACCCTGTCATCGCCGCCACCTACAAGCGGCTCGTGAGCCGAGGCAAGCTCGTAAAGGTCGCCCTCGTCGCGTGCATGCGCAAGCTCCTCACGATGCTGAACGCGATGGTCCGTGACGGTCGGCCCTGGAGCCCGCCGTTGCTCGCCGAAGGAGCAGAAAATGCTTGACTCGAGATACACCTGCTCTCCCTGGTCCGGCTGTTCTCTCTAACGCCCGTGGGGGCTGGGGGGTGAGGTCTGGGGAAAAGAGCGCGCCGCAGGCGAACGCCTAGGGGGAACGACTGACGTCGGCGACGGGCCCGCCGGTCAGGAGCCGCCCGCCTTCTCGTCGGCCTTCTCCGCCTTCATCCGCGCGGACAGCGGCGGGCTCTTGTAGAACGGCTCCGGCCCCTCGGCGATGCGCACCAGGGTCGGCTCCTTCGCGTGGACCACGCCGAGCATCGGGATCAGGGAGGGGTCGTTGTACTTCTCGTTGAGGTGCAGCGAGGTCATGAGGCGGTAGAGCCCCGGGCGGCGGAAGAGCTCCTTGTCGCAGGCCTCCTGGACGATCAGCGTGAGCGACGTCGAGGCGCCGGGCTTGAGCGCCTGGAAGGCCTCGCGCGGGAGCGCGTTCGTGGGCGCGGCCTCGCGGCAGCGCATGACCCCATCCGGCCCGTCGACGTGCAGGGCCAGCATCCTGGGCCGGATGGCGGCCACCGCCGGGCGGTGCCCCACGTTGGTGATCTTGACCGTGAGGGTGACGTGGAACGCGTCCGAGGCGTCGATGTACGCGGGGCCGGTGAGCTCGAGCCGGGGCGCCATCTCGTCCACCGGCACGCTCTCCTTCGCCGGCTTCTCCTCCGCGCCCTCGTCGCCTGCCGGCTTCTCCTCTGCGTCCTCGCGGGCGGCCGGCTCGGGCTCGTCGTCGGGCGGAAGGTAGCTCAGCACCATCGAGGGCCCGACGAGGTCCTTCTTCGGCTCCACCGCCGCGGGGAACGTCGTCCCCTCGACCACGAAGGGCGGCTCCCCCTTCCTGGCGCCGTACCTCGCCCCCTCCCAGCCGTAGCGCACCCGCACGAGCGCGCCGCCCGCGATGGCGGCCGCGTCCTTGCCGAAGCAGAAGAGCCGCGGATTGAACGGCTCCACATACTCGTCGCCCGGGCCGAGCAGGAGCGCGTTCCGCTCCGGGAAGCTCGTCACGCGCAGCGCCTGCGGCACCGCGCAGTGCACGAGCTTGGCCGACCGCCTGGACGTGGTGTCGCCGCTCTCGATCGCGAAGCGCAAGAGGCGCAGGTCGGCGGGTACCCGGAGCCAGCGATCCCCCTCGTTCTCGAGGTGCAGCGTCCACATCCCCTTCGCCGAGGGCGCGACCACCCGCACCCGGAGCGCGGGCTCGGGCAGCCGCGGGTGCGCCTCCTTCTTGGCCCGGGTTCTCTGAGGCGCGCGCGCCGGCGCGACCGCATCGGAAGCGAGCTGCGCCACGACGGCGGGCTGCGGCGCCGGCGCGGCGACGGTGGGTTGCGAGGGCTCGGCAGGGGCGGGTTGCGGCGCGCCGGGGACGGCCTTCGGCGGGAGCTGGACCGGGAACGGGGTCGCCGGGTCGGCGTGCGCGACGGGGGAGAGCCCCGCGATCACCAGGAGCAACGAGGACGCAAGGGCGGGGCACGGGAACGCGGGGCGGGGCATCGGCGCGCCCACGTTGACGCGCGCGCCCCGGGGGCGTCAACCTCTGCGCGCATGCCCATCGCCTGTCCCCGCTGCCCTGGCACCTTTCTCGGTGAGCGCCGCGTGGTGCCGAGCAGCGGCGGCGCGCCTGCCGACGTGTACCTGTGCGGCGCCTGCCAGGGCGTATGGCTCGACGGCGACACCCTCTCGACCCTCTGCCCGACGCTCGCGCACCTCCCCGAGCACCGGGACGAGGTCGCGCTCCTCGGCGGGGAAGGCGAGGGGATCCCCCTCTGCCTGCGCTGCGGCGTGGCGCCCTTCGAGTACAAGGTCATCGGCGTCGCCATCGACTTCTGCCTGCGCTGCCACGGCGTGTGGCTCGACGGCGACGAGTACGAGGAGTCCGCGAGCGAGGGCGCGGCGCCCGTGGCGGCGCCCCGCGGCGGGCCCTACCGGCGCGCTGCGAGCGCGATCGCGACCGGCGACGTGAAGTGCGCCTATTGCGGCGAGCGCGTTCCGCCGAAGAAGGCCTACGTGCGGGAGCGGGGCGCGGCGTGCACGCGCTGCCACTTCGCGCTGGAGCAGCGGAAGGCCGACCGTCTCGCGGGCGAGGCGTGGACGGAAGGCCCGCCCTCGTCCGGCCACGACGTCGCGCACGCGGCGCACAGCTCCGGGCTAATGGAGGAGCTGGAGGGGAGCGTGCGCGCGCTCCTCGGGTTGCCGCCGCGCGCGTGAGGGCGCGCACGGCACGCGTGCCCGAGGCTTCCCCTCCGCCGCGACCTCGGCGACCATCGCGCCGTGCCCCCCTCGAACTCCGGCGCCGCGCGCGGGCCCACGCTCCGCCTCGTCTGCGTCAACGACGTCTATACGCTCGACAACCTCCCGCGCCTGCGCACGCTGGTGCAGCACGCCGCCGACGTCGATCCGGCCGACGTGCTCGTGACCTCCCTCGCGGGCGACTTCGTCGGCCCCAGCATGCTCTCGAGCCTGGATCAGGGCCGCGGCATGATCGACTGCATGAACGCGGTGCCCATCACGCACGTGGTGCTGGGCAACCACGAGGACGACATCGGCCCCACACAGCTCCGCGCCCGCCTCCACGAGCTCCGCGCCACCTGCCTCTCGACCAACGTCCTCGGCTTCGATCCGGGCCTGCCGACGGCGCAGATCCTGGACGTCGGCAGCGCGTCGACGCGCCACGTGCGGGTCGGGCTCGTCGGCGTGGTGATGGAGGACCGCAGCGTGTACCACGGCGTCCCGTTCGACGGCGCCACGCTCCTCCCCGCCAACGACGCGGCCCTCCGCGCCGCCGCCCACCTGCTCGCCGAGGAGGGCTGCGCCCTGGTGATCCCCATCACGCACCAGTCCGTCGACGCCGATCGCGCCCTCGCCGTCGCGCCGACGGGCGTCGCGCGCTGCCCGCGATTCCCCATCATCGTCGGCGGCCACGAGCACACCGTCTTCCTGGAGCAGATCGAGGGCACCTGGGTCGTCAAGGCCGGCATGGACGCGGAGCACGCGGTCATCGTCGATCTCCGCCTGGCCCGCCGAAGCGCCGCCCGCCGGCGAGCCCGACCTGCCGGAGGTCGAGGTCCGCCTCGAGGACGTGAAGCCCTACCCGGAGGACGCCGCCCTGCGCGCCCGCGTCGACGGCCACATGCGCGCCGTGCAGGCCCTGAAGAGCGCCACGCTGCTCACGTTGGGGGCTTCGCCCCCAAACCCCCGCTCAGGGCTGTTGCACCTCCAGCCCGGCCAGCCCCTCTCCTCCGTCGGCGCGCGCGCCAAGCAGACGACGATGGGCACGCTCCTCACCTCGCTCCTCCGCGACACGCTGGGCGCCGAGGCCTGCGTGCTGAACGGGGGCGGCGTCCGCGGCGCGCGCGACTACGACGTCCACTTCACCTACGGCGACCTGGAGGCCGAGGTCCCGTTCGAGAACGAGGTCGTCGTCGCCTCGATCCCCGGCGCCCTCCTGCGCGAGGCGATCGCCGCCTCCCGCGCCCACGCGCCGGCCGAGTCGGGCGGCTACCTCCAGGTCGACGACCGCATGGAGGTCGCCGAGACGGGCAACGTGCTCGTCCAGGTGGACGGGCGCCCGCTCGACGAGGCACGGGCCTACCGCGTGGCGGTGGTGCGGAACCTCTTCGGGGGCATGGACCACATCGAGCCGCTCGTCCGCTTCGCGCGCGAGAGCCCGGCCAGCGTCCCGCCCCCGGGCAGCGGGCGCGACATCAAGGTCCTCCTCGTCGAGGCCTTCTCCCGCGCGCTCTGGGCGGCCTTCGGGCCCTTCGACACCATCGACGAGAACCACGACGGCGCCGTCGACGCGCGCGAAATCGCCGACGCCATCGCCCGCGTCACCGCCGAGCCGGCCTCGCCCCTCACCGTCGAGCTGCTCCTCCAGACGCTCGACGTGGACCGGGACCGGGTGATCTCGCGCGCCGACGCGGAGGCGGCGGCGAAGAAGCGCGAGCCCGCGGGGTGAGCTGCGGGCTTCTTTGCTGCTACTTCGGAGAAAGCGTCGACGAAGGGACGGGGGCCGTCGTCGTCGCGGCGTTCCCACGGTCCCCGACCCGCCGCCCGCGCGCTCGTCCGCTCAGGTGGCCAGCCGCGCGCCGGGCTCCCTGACGGTGGCGCCGGCGGCCCGGGACGCGCGGAGGACGCGCAGCGCCGTGACGGGCGACAGGAGCTTCTCGGGGCCGTCGAGCATGTGCATGGCCCGGAGGAAGACGTCGAAGACCGCCGTGTCGACGGTGCAGGCGCGGTGGACGTGGTCGAGGTACCACCGCATCGCCGGGTAGATGAGCGGGCGGCGCCCCTCCACCTCGGGGAACTGGAAGTCCTCGCCGGTGGTCATGGCCCACGGGGCATCGATGGCGCGGGACAGGGCGGGGAAGTGGCGCCGGCGCAAACCGTCGAGGCGGCGGGGCCCGGCTTCGCGCCGCTGCTCGCGGAGGCTCGCGTCGAGCACGCTCGCGCCGATCGCGGCGGCGGTCATCCCCTGGCCATACATGGGGTTGAAGCTCGCCACCGCGTCCCCGACCGCGACGAGCCCTTCGGGGAAGCGGTCGAGCTCCTCGTAGTGGCGGCGTACGTTGGCGGGGAACTTGTAGACGTCGATGTCCGAGATCGGCTCGAGCGCGTCGAGCACCCGCTCGAATCTCGCCCGTGGGGAGGCTCCGGACGAAGGCGCGGAGGCCCTCGGGGTCGGTCGGGGGGTGATCGCCGCCGAGCCCGACGACGGTGGAGATGTACTGCCCGCCTTCGATCGCCAGGACGACGCCGAGGCGCCGGCCCTCGATGACGTAGAGCATCTTCCAGGGACGGGGCGAGTGATTGGGCGCGGGCCGCCCCTCGGGCACCCGGTAGAGGCGGCCTGCGTAGGCGACGTCCACCTTCACCACCGTCTCGCGGGGGCGGGCGTAGCCGAGCTCCTCCAGCCAGCGCGGCAGCCGCGCGCCCCGGCCGGACGCCTCGACGCAGAGGTCGGCGGCGATCTCCTCCTCCGCGCCGTCGCGGGACCGGACGCGGACGCCGCGGATGCGCGCGCCGCCGTCGCCCGCGAGGAGCCCCGTCGCCTCGCGGTCGTCGAGGCGATGCACGCGGGGGAGGGCGAAGACCCGGCGGCGGACCTCCGCCTCGATCAGCGGCCGGCTGGAGGAGATGCACGTCACGCCGCTGTCGTGGCTCTTCTTCCACCCCCCGGCGTGGTACCAGATGCACTCCTTGCCGAAGTCGAAGACGTAGGCGCCGGCTTCCAGAAGCGAGGCCGTCATCCCCGGGAAGAAGCCTTCGAGGAGGTCGCTGCCCTTCTTGAGCAAGCCGTGGAGCTGGCGGCTCTGCGGGACGCCCTTGCGATGCGCGGGGGCGCCGTCGGGGATCGCGTCGCGCTCCACCACGATCACTTCGTCGAAGTGATCGGAGAGGACGCGCGCCGCGACGAGGCCCGCCATGCTCCCCCCGATCACCACCGCTCGCCTGCTGCCGGAGCCGCCTGCCGTTGCGCTGGTGTCCATGGCTCATGTTACACGCCCTCCCACTGCCCCATCAAACCGCGCTCGACCCCGGCCCTCACCGCAGCGCCTCCCCAGCCCGCACCTCCGAGCGCCTCCACGGTTCTGCTCGTGCAGACGCGGCTGGCACGATAGGCTCGGTCGGTGGGCTCGGACGACACCTGCCGACAGTGCGGGCACCCGACGGGGCCGCACGTCCTCGCCGTCACGATTCTCTGTGGGAGCGGCGAGAACGAAATCCCCGCCGGCGGCCACATGTACTGCCCCGTGGAGGGCTGCGAGTGCCACTCTACGTGGAGCATCCCCGACGAGGTCGCGGGGTTCGATGTCCGTCAGCGCCTCGCGGAGGAGCCACCTCCCGATCGCGAGGCCGCCCGCAGGTTCCGCGGCCATTGATGCTCGGCGACGTCTGGTCGGGCTTCGAGCGAGAGCCGTCGTGGTCGCGCGCGGGACGCTCAGCGCCGGGCCGCGGGGACGGGCCCTTCCATGAGCAGCCCCAGCGCGTACGCCGCCGCGACGTCGCGCGCGTAGGCGCGCCAGCGCTTCTTCATGGCCGCGTTGCCCTCGCCGTCGGCGAGGTCGCTCACCCCGCGGATTATCAGGAAGCGCGGGCGCCGGCGGTGACCGTGCAGGGCCGCCGCGACGCCGCCGCCCTCCATCTCGACGCCGATCAGCTTGGGCATGTCCCCGCGGTACGCCGCGATGAGGTCTCTCGACGCGATCACGTCGCCACCCGAGGCGATGACCCCGGCGTGGCGCGCGGGCTTGCCTTCGTCCTCGGGACGGGGCTCCGTGACGAAGCTCTCCCAGCCGGTGCGGAACGCGTTCGCGGCGTTGAGGAGCCCGATGTCGGCCGGGTACATCTCCCACCGCTCCTCGCGCGCCCCGTCCTCCCGCACCTTGCCGACCGTGTAATCGGCGACGGACTGCGCCACCATCACGTCGCCGAGCCGTACCTCGTCCTTCAGCCCTCCGGCGATCCCGACCACGATGACGTGCTCGGGCCGCCAGTGCTCCGTCGCGGTGGTGGCGGTGATGGCCGCGTGGATCGGCCCCACGCGCGCGGGGCTGGTGACGATGACGCGGTAGACGGCATTGTCCTGCCGCCGCGTCGCGACCTCGGCCTCGAAGTAGACGTGGACGTCGGTGCCGTCCGCGTCGAGCTTCCGGTACCCCGGGAGCTTGGAGAGCAGCGCGTCGCGCTCTTCTTCGAGGGGGGCGAAGAGGAGGAAGTCGACGGGAGCGTGGGGGCGGTTGTCGGACATGGGCGCATGGCCCGGCGACGGTGGCGCGTTTGCGGAGCCGGCGGGCTGGGTCGGCCTCGGGAGCGCGAGCCGAAGCGGGTGCTCGACGTAGGCGCTTCCCTCGGGAAGGACGTCGACGTCGGGGCGGAAGCTCGTCGCCCGCGCGGACCAGCGGCGGGGCCAGATCCGCAGCGCGAGCGAGCCGTTCGCCGCCCGCACGACGGCGGCGACGTCGTAGCCGATCGCGTCGCGGCCGGCCGGGTCGTCGAGGGCGATGCCGGTCGCCACGCGGACGAACGCGCCCCCTTCGCCGCCGCGGGCCACCTCCGTGTCGGGCCGGCCGGCGTGGGCGAAGAGGTGAACGTGCGCGTGGTTCCTCACCCAGGCATCGGCCTCGGCTTCGTCCGCGAGCCAGCCCTGGCGGAAGGGATGGTGCGAGAGCACCACGACCAGCTCCTCGGGCTGGAGGCCTTCGAGCCCGGCGGCGAGCTGGGCCTTCCCGACGCGGAGCTTGCCGCGATTGTCTCCCCTCCTGGTGAGGAGCGCCGTGTCGAGGCCGACGAGGCGGACGTGAAGCCCGCTCGGCGCGTCGATCTTCTGGACCCAGCACAGCTCCCCGCACCCCGGCGCGAGGCCGGACGCGAAGGCGAGGTAGTTCGCGAGAGGTTTTGCGAGGAGCTCGCGCTCGTGCTCGAGCGCGTCGTCGAGGCGGTCGTCGCCGCGGCGGAGGGCGTCGAGGAGCCGGCCCAGGTTGCGATCCTGCACGGTGAAGTCCGCGTCGTGGTTGCCCGGGACGACGTACACGCGCTCCTTGCCGACGCCGGCGGCCTTCGCGACGTCGCCGATCCAGCGCGCGGCGTCGGCGTACTGCTCGGCGCCGCCCGCGTGCGCGACGTCCCCCGTGACGAGGATGGCGTCGAGCTTGGGCCAGCCTCGCTTCTGCGCATCGGCGAGGTCGCCGGCGAGGCCGGAGAGCATCATAGAGTGCCCCGCCGGTCCCCCGGGGCCGTGGAGCTGCACGTCGGCGAGGTGGGCCCAGGCAAAGAGGATTCGGGCTCGGTTCCAGGCATGGGGGACGGTCCTTGGTCGGCGGCGGGAATCGTCGGGGGAGGGGATGGATTGGGTGCGAGGGGGAGGGCGTGGGCCTCGGCTTCGAGCGAGGTCAGCTCCGCGTCGCGGCGATGGTATTCGGTCTCGGCGATGATCTTGCCGGCGGTGTCGAGGTGATCGAGCGCCGTGGCGCGGTCCCGCTGCGCGATGCAGAGGCGGGCCCAGCCCAGGTGGGCATCGCACTCGTGGAGGCGGAAGCCGCAGCGGGTGGCGATGGAGAGGGCCTCGGCGAGGTCGGCGCGGGCGAGGTCGAAGGCGCGGGTGTGGGTGTGGAGGGCGGCCCGGGCGAGTAGGCCGAGCGGAAGCATGTCCTGTGTGCCGGCGCGGCGGAGACCATCGACGGCGTCCTTCAGGTGCGAGGCGGCCTGGGCGAGGTCGCCGCCCGTGCTGCGCTGGGCGTCGAGGATGTGGGCGCGGCCGAGGGAGAGGTGGTCGAGAGCGACGTCGAGAAGCGCCAGATGCACCGTGGCAAACTCCAACGTCTCCGCAGCGCGTTTCAGTACATCGGCGTACGCACCCTCGTCGAGCAGCAAGTCGCAGTACCGGAAGCCCCCGAGCGAGTAAAGGTGCAGATCCTCCGGCTCGCCTTCCATCATGTGTATGAACGCGGCTGCCTCGAAGCCCTCGGCGGCTTCCTCGCGCAGGCCCATCGCGTGAAGGGTCGCGGCCTCCGTCGTCCTGTAGTGCGAGCGGTAGGCAGAGCCGCACCAGTCGGCAAACTCGACGCTCTTCCGGGCCTGTGCCAATGCCTCATCGAGCTCGCCGCGGGTCTGGAGAATCTCGCTGAGATTGCCTGCACTACTGGCCGCGATCTCCCAGTCCTTCTCGGAAGTCAACCGTTCCAGTGCAACCCGCATGAGGCCTTCGGCGTCCGAAGGCCGGCCTAGGGCGCGAAGCGTGTACCCCGCGCAATGCATGACAAAGGCCTGTGCCCGCTGGGTAAGGCCCGGCGCGAGGCTCCTCCAGGGGGGATCGAAGAACGCCGACAGCACGGCGAGCCCATTGCCAAAGGCCCCGAGCTTCTTGCTGTTGAAGTCTACAGAATAGCGCTCGATGCGCTTGCACCAGACCTCGTCGAGCGCCTCCTGGCTCTTCCCCGCCCGGCACCCATGGACCACTGCCGCATAGAGCGGATCCATCTCCACCACCGTCTCCGGCAGCGGCTTCGCCACCTCCTTCAAATACTCATACAGCCGCCCATTCCCCTGCCGCCAAGCCTCTCCCTGCTCCCGCCGCACCCGCTCCCCGAAATACTCCCTCACCAGCGGGTGCGCATCCAGCCGCTTGTCCCCCTCTCGACCCGCGCGCTCCACCAACCCCACCCGGCGCAGCTTCTCGACCGCCTTGTTCCACTCCCTCCCTGCATATGCCGGCACCCCCTCCGTCAACCCTACGACCACCGGCTCCGCCCGCAGCGCCTTGAGCTCCCCCTCGGTCGCCGGCCGGTCGAACAACGCCAGCATCCGCAGGATCCCCACCTCGGCGCTCTTCCCCCCGAACATCTTCTCGTAAGCCGCCATCACCCGCTTGGCGTGCCCACCCAGCCGCTCCTCCTCGACCAGCGGTCCGATCTCGTGCCGCCGCTCCACCTTCCCTTCGCCGACCTCCGCCAGGTACGACCCCAGCAGCGCGAGCGCCAGCGCGTGCCCCCGGTATTCGCGGACCGTCTTCCGCAGCTCGCCCTCTTCTCCCACCACCCCCCGCGCGCGCAGCAGCTTCTCCCCCGCCTCGTCGGAGAGCTTCCCCAGCACCAGCGGTCGGCTCTTCTCCTTCGCGAAATCCCCCACGTCGCGCACCGGGAGCCGGCTCGTGATCACGCACAGCCCCGGGTTCTGCTCGGCCAGCCGCCACACCAGCAGGGACAGCGGCTTGTCCTTGAGCTTCTCCACCTCGGGCCCCGAGGCCCACTGGAGCGGCTCCAGCCCGTCCAGCACCAGCAAGGTCCGCCGCGCGCGTAGGGCCGCCACCAGCCGGTCCACCTTCTCCCACGGCCCGCCGGCGCTGGGATCGGCGTCCCCGAGCCACGCCAGCGCCGCGTGGACGAACGGGTCGGCGGAGACCTGCTGGTCGTTCGCGCCCTGGCTGTAGAACGACCACGCGTACACGCGCTCCGCTCCCCGCCACCCGTCCACCAGCATCCGCTGCACCCAGCTCCACACCAGCGTGGACTTCCCCACGCCCCCGGGCGCGACGATTGTCGCCACGTGCGCGCCCTCGCTCCAGCAGGCGTCGAGCCACGTCGTCTCCTCGTCGCGGCCCACCAGGTCCGAGCCGGGGAGGGGCAGCCGTGAGATGTCGACCCTCACCTCGCCCCCGCCGCCCTGCCGTTCCCCGCCCGCCATCCGCAGCTCCACCGCGCAGATTACCCCAGCGCCGCGCCGCCCGTAAGCGTGCCCGCGCGCACCCGTGCCCCGCTCGTGGGGCCGGAGAGCATTTTCGTGCGGGAAGAAGTCTTCCTCGCGCAGGAAGAAGTCTTCCTCGCGCGGGAGAACATCGTCCTCGTGCGGGAAGAAGTCTTCCTCGTGGGGGAGCACATCGTTTTCGTGCGGGAGGAAGTCCTCCTCGTGGGGGAGAACATCGTCCTCGTGCGGGAAGAAGTCTTCCTCGTGGGGGAGCACATCGTTTTCGTGCGGGAGGAAGTCCTCCTCGTGGGGGAGAACATCGTCCTCGTGCGGGCAGAAGTCCTCCTCGTGGGGGAGCACATCTTCCCCGTGCGGGAGGAAGTCCTCCTCGTGGGGGAGCACATCGTCCTCGTGCGGGCAGAAGTCCTCCTCGTGGGGGAGCACATCGTTTTCGTGCGGGAGGAAGTCCTCCTCGTGGGGGAGCACATCTTCCCCGTGCGGGAAGAAGTCCTCCTCGTCGAAAATGAAGATCCCGCCCCCGACCACCCGGAAAATGCCCGCAAGACCCCCAATCTCGCGCTGCGCCACCCGGTTCCATCGAGCCAGGATCGGCACCCCGTGCCCGGTGTCGTCCTGCTCGTGTGCAAGGCACCGTCAACGGAGAGAGGGGGGCCGTCGTCGCCGCGTGCTCCACACCGACAAGATCACGACGAGCGCCTTCGTCGGATGGTAACGATAGTAGAGGTGGTACTGGGCTCGCTCGAGCAGAGCTCGACGAACGCCGGTGCTTCGGCCCGCGAGATGTTCGTGACCCAGCTCCGGCGCGATGCGGAGGAGGCGGACCGTTCGATCGAGCTCGTCGACGAAGAGCGGCCATGCCGCCGGCCGATTCGCTCGGCACCATGCCTCGATGCGATCCAGCTCCCGGAGCACGCGCCGCGCGAAGCGGACCGTGATCACGAGAGCCGCGTGCGGAGCCGAGCGAGCACTTCGTCCGCGTCGACGGTGTCGCCCGCGTCGTCCTGCGCGATGCCCTCGGCGAGCGCCGCGCGCAGCTCCTCACGCTCCGCCTCGTCGAGGTCGTCGAGGACGTCCGCGTCGATCGCGACGAGATCGACAACGGCCCCGTCCGGCAGCTCGGTGGGCTCGTCGAGCACGAGGCGGCCGTTTCTTACGCTGGCTTTGTGCGCGAGCATGCGCGGAGCCTAGCACGCGCTCGTCGCGCGCCCCAGGCTCGCGCGGGAGTCTCGTTCCGGAGGAAGGGTACGTGGTCGCTGTCCACGCACCTCGCTCGGCGCCCCCTGTGCTCAAGCCAGGATCGGCACCCCGTGCCCGGTGTCGTCCTGCAGAATCTCGAAGGCCGCCCGGCGCCGCGCCTCCAGCCGGTCCACCTTCCCCCCGCGGTGCACGACCTCCAGGTAGCACGACGCGATCTTCGTGTTCAGGCAGTGCTTCACCCCGCCGGGAGGGTTCGCGTAGGCGAGGCCCACGAAGTCCTCGCGGGGCGCCGAGATGCGGCCCTGCACGCGCGCCTCGGGCGCCTCGAACGAGAACGTCCACGCGAAGTCGCGGAAGCTCCCCTTGGCGCGGGCGATGGCGGTCGGGGTGTTGGCGCGGATCTCCTGGCCGTCGTGCCGCAGGACCGCGAGCGTCATCGACGGCGTCCAGATGGGGCCGACCTTCAGGCGGGCGGTGGCGATTTCGAGGAAGGTGGCTGGGTAGGCGTCGAAGCCGGCGACCTGGCCCCAGGCGTAGTGGTCCGTGTGGCGCGAGCCCCAGTTGTGGTTCTGGCTGCCGAGCCAGCCGGCGAGGTCGACGCGGCGGCCGTCGACGTCGAGGCTCCCCTCGTACGTGCAGAGGGGCACGCCGACGAGGGCCTTGGCGCGCGGGAGCCGCGCCTCGTAGAGCGCCGGGGGCAAGAAGAAGAGCGGATCCTCCCCGCCCTGGTAGCGCAGGTCCCACGACATGCGGTGGCCCCCCGAGGCGGCCGAGCCCGCGAGGGCGCCGGGGGAGAGGCGGGCGTCGGCGACGCGGACGTCGAAGGCGCCGCGGTCGAAGCGGGCCTCGGCGATGGGCACCTCGCGCTTCACTGCGACGTGCTGACCCGCCTCGCCGTCGAAGAAGATCGCCCAGAGCTCGCCCTTGGCCTGGTCGGGGCGGCCCTCGGGCGAGAAGATCGTGTAGCGGATCCAGAACGCCAGCGGGCGCGAGGGGTGGTTCGCGCGCTGGAAGAAGCTCTCGTAGTGCCCGGCGTGCTGCCCGGGGAGGTAGCGCGCGTGGTTGACGGACGCGGCGTCGATCATCGCCGGATCTGTACCAGGGCGGGGCGCGCGCGTGTCTCGTTTCCGAACAGCTCCGGGGAGCGCGTCTCGTTTCTGGACAGCGCGCCGGGCGATCTCGCGCACGGCGAGCGATCGGGCTTGTCATCCGCGCACAGAAAGGTCATCGAGAGGCCCATGGTACGCAGAGGCTTGCCTCTCCTTGCAGTCGCAGCAGTCGCGTCGTCCGTCCTCGTATCGCAGCCCACCGTCGCCCAGCCCAGGCCCGCCGCGCCGCCGCCCCCCGCCGCGGCTGCCCCGCCCGTCGGCGTGCCGGCCGCGCCACCGCCGCTCAGCGTCGACGACCCGATGCTCCAGCCGGTGCCCCAGGCGACCAAGGTCCTCACGAGCTGGAAGCAGGCCCTCGACTTCATCCTGGCGCGATCGGTCGACGTCGCCACGGCGGAGCAGGAGGTGCGCAAGGCCGAGGGGCTCGAGCGTCAAGCGCTCGCTCTGGCGCTGCCGACGATCACCGGGACGCTTTCGGTCCAGGGGCAGCTCATCACCGGGAGCCCGCCGGCCACGCCGCCCCAGCTCCTCAACGGCACGGTGAACGGCACGAACCAGGGCGTGAGCGTCATCGTCCCGGGCCAGAGCGGGGTCTCGATCCTCAACACCCCGAACCCCCTCGTGACCGCCTCGCTCACCGCCTCGCAGCCCATCCTCGCGCCCCGCGCCTGGTACGGCATCAAGACGGCCGAGATGCAGACCGCGTCGACCAAGCTCGCGTACGACGACAAGAAGCGCACCATCTTCGTCGGCGTCGCGAACTCAATCATCGCCGTCTTCACGGCCGAGCGCACCGCGGAGATCAACCGATTCGGGCCTCCGGACCGCGCTCGAGCAGTACAACCTCACGCTCAAGCAGTTCAAGCTCGGCGCCGCCACGCACCTCGACGTCGTGCGCACGCAGCAGAACGCGGAGTCGGCGCGGGCCACGCTGGTGAGCGGGGACGAGTCGCTGCGCCAGGCGCGCGAGGCGCTCGGGCTGGCGCTCGGGTTCCGCGAGGCGTGGGGCGTGCCGCCGACCATCTCGATCGACGAGATCGACAACACGGTCAAGAACATCTGCCAGCCGACCCCGCTCGAGGAGCGCGCCGACATCAAGAAGGCCAAGAACGACATCGAGGTCTCCAAGCGCGCCATCACCGACGCCTGGCTCCAGTTCTCGCCGACGGCGACGATCTCCTCCACCGCGAGCCTCGAGAACACGACCCAGGTCGTCAGCGAGCACGAGGGCGCGTGGAACATCATCGGCGTGCTCACGGTGCCCTTCTGGGACGGCGGCGCGCGCTACGGCGCGCTCAAGATCGCGAGGGCGAACCACGAGGAGGCCAAGCTCGCGCTCGAGGCGGCCCTCCGCGGCGCCGACATCAGCGTCCAGCAGGCGATGCGATCCGTCTCCGTGGCGCAGAGCGAGCGCGAGGTGTCGCTCCGGGCGCGCGACTACGCGAAGGAGGTCGCCCAGCTCACCCAGCGCCAGTTCGAGGTGGGCACCGGGACGAGCTTCGACCTGGTCACCGCCGCGCAGGCCCTGCGCGCGTCGGAGCTCGACCTGGTGGTGAAGGACTTCGCCCTGGTCCAGGCCAAGCTGGCCGCCGTGCTGGCGCTGTCCAACTGCTCGTACTGACGCACGCTCGAGCCACGCCTACCGAACCGCGACCGCCAGGGAGCGGGTGCCCGGTAGCACCTACGTGGTCAGGCCCTCGCACGCGCAGCGCTCCCCGTAGCGAGGCGCCACCGCGTCCTGAGACGTGACGCGTGGGAGGGCATGAGCAGGTCGGCGCGTGCTGGCACCCGCTCCCTGGCGGTCGCGGTTCGGTACGTGGTGCGGCGCGCCGGCGCGGCTGGCAGGGGGAGCAGCCCAGAAGTGTGCCGCGCCGGCGCGGCTGGCACGGGGAGCGGCTCAGAGGTGTGCCGGGCCGGCGCGGCCTGCACCGGGCCCTGGCGCTGCTCACCGCTTCCGCATGGTGCAGGCCAGGCCCCAGCGCCTCCCGGTGTACTGCTCCGTCGCCGCGAGCGGGATCGCGGCTTCGCTCTGGGCGGCGGGGCCCCTCTTGCCGGGAGGGGAGGTGAGCGGCTTCGGGGTCGCGTTCCCGGGGCCCTGGAGGTCGCGGAAGGCGCTGCTCCTCACCGCCAGCTTCTCGATGCAGGCGCGGCCCGGGTCGGCGCGCAGGCGGAGCTCGACGCGTTCCATCGACGCCTGGGCGTTGTCGACGATGACCATGGTGGCGGCGGCCCTGTCCGGCACGAGATCGAGGACCCAGCCGTCCTGCTCCGGCGCGCAGCGGGGGAGGGCGGCGCCGGCGAAGTCCGTGCGGATCAGGCGCGACGCCTCGCCGAGCGCGCCCGTCTCCGGGTCCACCGGGATCACGATCCAGCTCCCCGCCTTCTCGCCGGGATCCGCCGGGCCCGCGGCGACGATTGCGACGCCCTCGCCGAAGGCGCGCCGCGTGAGCCTCGGGGGGTCCGCGCTGTAGCGCTGCACCGTGCGGTAGTAGGTCGCGAGCGGGCGCGCGACGCCGAGGTCGGCGCGCCAGAGCGTGACGGCGTTCTCGGCCACCAGCGAGGGCGTGAGGAAGAACCACGTCTCGCCGACGCGCACGGCGCCGCCGGGGTCGAAGACGCGCTGGAAGCCGGCCAGGGTCGGGGGCTTGATTGGGAGCACGGGCTGGCCGTCGGCGATCGAGTAGAGGGAGCAGGTGTTGCCGCGCCCGTCGTGGCACGCCGAGGCGAGGAGCGCGCGGCCGGAGGGGTCGAGCTCGCCGTGCCAGACGGTGCTGCCGTAGTTGGGCTGGGTGCCGATGCCGTCGACGGCGTCCAGCTCGTGCGCCCAGGGCGAGGCGGTGACGGCCGTCTGCCGGAGGCCGCCCGCCGCGTCGAAGCGGTCGTCGAAGCGGACGAGCCAGCGCCCGTTGCGCGTCCAGTCCGAGCCGCGCTTGCCCCACGCGTAGGCGCGCATCGTCACGGCGTCGCTGTAGTTGGGGCCGTTGTCGACGGCGTAGTCGTCCCCCGCGAGCGCGGGCGCCTCCACGTTGCGGAACGCGGCCCAGGGCGTGGGCAGGTCCCGCGGGACGCTGCCGGGGCGCGCGCCGCCGCGGCCGTGGCCTCCACGCGGCTCCGGCGAGGGCGCGGCGTGGGGGCGGTCGGGGAGGGGAGGGGTGGCGACGCTGGTCAGGGTGCAGTCGAACGCCAGCGTGGGCGAGACCTTGAGCCGGTCGTAGGGCGCGTTCGGCGAGTCGGCCGGCTTCATGTCCTCCTTCGACGCGGCGTCGCCCCAGCCCACGCGCACCCAGCCGGACAGCGCGCACCCCACGGGCCCGCAGCCGCGGCTCCGCAGCGCGCGCCCCTCGACGTCGCGGTCCGGCAGATCGAACGCCGCCCACGTCATCCCCCCGTCCGTCGTCTCGAACGACTTCCCCTCGTCGCCGAGCGCCACGGCGAGGCGGCCCGCGAAGATCCCGCCGACCGCGTCGTCGCGCAGCTCCCCGACCTTCACCTTGCCGTCGAGCGTGATCTCGACCCCGACGAAGGGCCCGCCCGCCTCCACCCAGCCCCCGAGCACGCCGGGCGCCCGCTCCTCGAACCCCTCGAGCCACATCCCGCGCTTGATTTGCTGGACGGCCTGCTTGGGCTCCTCCGGCAGCGCGAGCGTGACGCTGGAGGTCGCGCTCCCGGCGATGATCGAGAGCGCGCCGGCGCTCCCGCCGCGCGGTGGGACGAGGACGGCGATGCGCCCGTCCCCGAGCCCCACGACGCGCTCGACGCCGAGGTCGAAGCCCTTGACGCGGATCTCGCGGAGCGCGCCCGCCGGCGAGCGGACGCAGTACCAGCGGGCGCCCTTCTCGTCCGACGCGTCGTCGGAGGCGGGGCCGTCCTCGGCGCAGCGGCCGCGGACGACGAGCGCGCCGTTGCCGCTCGCGGAGACGAAGCGCGGCTTGTCGAAGCGGAGGACGGGGCGCATGGCGAGCGGCGGGGCCCAGGTGTAGATGGTGGTGGGCCCGCCCTCCTCCCCGCAGACGAAGCCGACGCCGTGCAGGCCGAGGCGCACGGCGTGGCAGGTGGAGCGCGCCTCGGGGTACGCGTCGTCGGCGAGCGCGAGGACGGTGCCGTCCGTGAGCGAGACGCGACCGAGGGCGCCGCCGCGCGCCACGACGGCGGTGGTCGGCGAGTCGGGCCAGCCGTCCTCCACGGCCGCGCGGAGCGGGCGCTTGCCGAGGGGGCTCGGGCGCCGCCCGTCGCCGCCGAGGAGGTCGCCGTGGCCGCGCGCGCCGGGGTCCGGCTCGTCGTCGTGGTGCCCGTCCGCCGGGGCGTCGGTGCGGAAGCTCACGTCGCCGTGGGCGTCGACGAGGTAGCGCCCGCCGTTGACGAAGACGGCCGGGTTGCCGTCGACCACGCCCACGGCGAGGACGCGGTCGGAGATGCCGACGGGGCGCCAGGTGGCGCCGGCGTCGAAGGTCGCGAGGGGGCCGCGCAGGTCCGTGTCGACCACGGCGCGCCAGCCGTCCGCGAACGCGAGCTGCCCGATCGCCGAGGCGACCGGGAGCGGCCCGAGCCCCATGAGGTGCCCGTCCTTCGCGTCGAGCGCGAGCATCCGGCTGTTGCCGTTGAGCCGCACGTAGATGCGGTCGAAGCCGGGCAGGATGTCGGCGACGGGCTCGTTGCGCCGGGTGAGCGGCGTGAGCTTGCCGAGCCAGCTCGACGCCCGCCAGATCTCCGTCCCGCCGCCGGAGCTGGCCTGGAACAGGTACCCGCCGCCGAGCCGCGAGGGCAGCGCGATGGACGAGACGGTGCCGATCGGGAAGAGCTCCTCGGCGCGCTCGACCGCGCCGTTCGGCCGCACGACGAGGCGCATCCGGTCGACGAGGTAGCGCTGCGTCCCGTCCTCCGTCGCGACCAGGCCCCGGGTGGCGACGAGCTCGGGGAAGAGCCGCGACGGGGTGACGAGGTGGATGAGCCGAGGCGGGGAGCCGGCTCGGGGCGCGGCCGAGGCGGCGGCGGAGGGAGCGGCGGCTGCCGGCGCGGCGGGCGCGGGGGCGCGGCCGCCGCAGGAGGCAGCGGCGAGGAGGGCGAGGGGGACGAGGGGCCGCGAGCGCACGAGGTGCGATGCTAGCGCGCCTTGTTCGGATGTGCAGACGTCGCTTCGTAGCCGGCTTCTCTTCGCACAGACCTCACCCCCCCGGCCCCCCTTGTATATCCCTCGGGCTCTGGGAACCGAAGGTTCATCCCGTCGTCGTAGGGGCCCGCAGGGCCCGAGGGGGGCCGGGGGAGACTGGTAACTTGTGAACTTGTGGAGAACGTGCTCCATGCAGGGGGTGGAGAACTAGGTGCGGCAGGTCGGTCCCCCCTGGGTCGTGAAGGCCGTGGGAGAGCGTGACCGCCGCATCCTAGGTTCCCGGAGGAGCCCGTACACCTGCCCGCGTCAGCGAGCTCGCAACACAAGGTTGGGCCGCGCTGGGAGCCGTTTGTCATTCGCCGCTTGGAGAATTTGCCGTGGAACCGAACGTATTCGTCGGCATCGACGTGTCGAGCAAGAACCTGGACGTTGCAACCCGTCCTACGAACAAGCAGCTCCGCGTTAGCAACGACGCGCAGGGGCACCTGGCCATCGTGGAGATGCTGCGCGGGCAGGCTGTCCTCGTGGTCCTCGAGCCGACCGGGGGCTACGAGAGGCCGCTGGTGGTGGCGCTGGTCGAAGCAAAGCTCCCGGTCGCTGTGGTCAACGCGCGGCAGATTCGCGACTTCGCGAAGTCCCGCGGCAAGCTGGCCAAGACCGACAAGATCGACGCACAGATGCTCGCGGCTTTCGCCGAGGCGAACCGACCGGAGCCTCGCGAGATCCCGGACGAGGAAACGCGCGGCCTCGAGGCGCTGGTCAGCCGCCGGCGGCAGCTCGTCGACATGCGGGCGACGGAGATGGCCCGCCGCGACCTCGCGCCGAAGATCGTCCGACCGAGCATCGAGAAGGTCATCAAGCTCCTCTCGAAGGAGATCGACGAGACCGACCGCGACATCGACACGCGCATCAAGAAGAACTCGGCGTGGCGCGCCAAGGACGCCCTGCTCCAGTCCCCCAAAGGTGTCGGCCCCGTGCTGTCGAGGACCCTGATGGCCTTGGTCCCCGAGCTGGGCACGCTCGACCGCAAGCAGATCGCAGCCCTCGTCGGTGTTGCGCCTTTCAACAACGATAGCGGTACGAAGCGCGGGCGCCGCTCGTGCTGGGGAGGCCGCGCAGCGGTCCGCTCCGTCCTCTACATGGCCACCGTCGTCGCCGCGACCCACAACCCTGTCATCGCCGCCACCTACAAGCGGCTCGTGAGCCGAGGCAAGCTCGTAAAGGTCGCCCTCGTCGCGTGCATGCGCAAGCTCCTCACGATGCTGAACGCGATGGTCCGTGACGGTCGGCCCTGGAGCCCGCCGTTGCTCGCCGAAGGAGCAGAAAATGCTTGACTCGAGATACACCTGCTCTCCCTGGTCCGGCCTGTTCCCTCCCATGACGCATTGAGGAGGGGGCCGGACCAGGGAGAGGGGGGAGACGTAGACGTTCTCCCCCCTCTCCCTCGCCGTATTCGATTGGGAAGGCAGAACGCTCCCCGAGGGAGAGCAGGTGTATCTCGAGTCAAGCATTTCTGCTCCTTCGGCGAGCAACGGCGGGCTCCAGGGCCGACCGTCACGGACCATCGCGTTCAGCATCGTGAGGAGCTTGCGCATGCACGCGACGAGGGCGACCTTTACGAGCTTGCCTCGGCTCACGAGCCGCTTGTAGGTGGCGGCGATGACAGGGTCGTGGGTCGCGGCGACGACGGTGGCCATGTAGAGGACGGAGCGGACCGCTGCGCGGCCTCCCCAGCACGAGCGGCGCCCGCGTTCGTACCGCTATCGTTGTTGAAAGGCGCAACACCGACGAGGGCTGCGATTCGCTTGCGGTCGAGCGTGCCCAGCTCGGGGACCAAGGCCATCAGGGTCCTCGACAGCACGGGGCCGACACCTTTGGGGGACTGGAGCAGGGCGTCCTTGGCGCGCCACGCCGAGTTCTTCTCTTGATGCGCGTGTCGATGTCGCGGTCGGTCTCGTCGATCTCCTTCGAGAGGAGCTTGATGACCTTCTCGATGCTCGGTCGGACGATTCTTCGGCGCGAGGTCGCGGCGGGCCATCTCCGTCGCCCGCATGTCGACGAGCTGCCGCCGGCGGCTGACCAGCGCCTCGAGGCCGCGCGTTTCCTCGTCCGGGATCTCGCGAGGCTCCGGTCGGTTCGCCTCGGCGAAAGCCGCGAGCATCTGTGCGTCGATCTTGTCGGTCTTGGCCAGCTTGCCGCGGGACTTCGCGAAGTCGCGAATCTGCCGCGCGTTGACCACAGCGACCGGGAGCTTTGCTTCGACCAGCGCCACCACCAGCGGCCTCTCGTAGCCCCCGGTCGGCTCGAGGACCACGAGGACAGCCTGCCCGCGCAGCATCTCCACGATGGCCAGGTGCCCCTGCGCGTCGTTGCTAACGCGGAGCTGCTTGTTCGTAGGACGGGTTGCAACGTCCAGGTTCTTGCTCGACACGTCGATGCCGACGAATACGTTCGGTTCCACGGCAAATTCTCCAAGCGGCGAATGACAAACGGCTCCCAGCGCGGCCCAACCTTGTGTTGCGACTCGCTGACGCGGGCAGGTGTACGGGCTCCTCCGGGAACCTAGGATGCGGCGGTCACGCTCTCCCACGGCCTTCACGACCCAGGGGGGACCGACCTGCCGCACCTAGTTCTCCACCCCCTGCATGGAGCACGTTCTCCACAAGTTCACAAGTTACCAGTCTCCCCCGGCCCCCCTCGGGCCCTGCGGGCCCCTACGACGACGGGATGAACCTTCGGTTCCCAGAGCCCGAGGGATATACAAGGGGGGCCGGGGGGGTGAGGTCTGGATGCGCCGGGAGACCGGCATGAGGAAGCAGGTGAGCTGGATGAGGAGACACCAACGAGTCGAGCAAGTCCTGCCCCGGGAGGAGTCCACCACCCGGGAAGCCCACCCTTGCGCAGCGTGGGGCGACCCACGAGGCGAAGCTAGGGGGGCGCGTGAGCGGGCCGGGCGATAGAGCCTCGAAACACCCTATTCCGGGCACAGAAGCCAACGCCGTCAGACCAGGCGGAAGGCCATGGCAGGGGTCCGAACAACGTGGACCTGGACCTGCTGCTGACGCGGGGTCGTGGAGTTCGGCAAGCTCACATATGCCTCACGCACGGGAACCGGGAGACCTCGGAGGAGACCCGCCGTCGATGGTGGACGGCGGGTCGCTGCGGGAAGGCCAGCAGGCCGCACTCCGCAGGGGCTCCGAGGAGTCGGACGCGGGCATGGTACCGGAGAAGCCGGCGAAGACGCGGGTAACGCCCGTCGAGTCGGTGGAGGAACGGGCCGCGGCCGAGGGGAAGTCCGCCCACGGAGACGCGCGCCGGGCACAGGACCGGGGACGCGCGCCCACGCAAGTGGAGCGGATCGGACAGCGAGCGCAAGGAAGAGAAGGGGAGCGGTTCAACAACCTGCTGAGCGCGCTGAAGGTGCCGTTGCTGAAGGAGGCGTACCAGCGCCTCCGAAGGTCGGCGGCTCCGGGCGTCGATGGCGTCACCTGGGACGAGTACGGCGGGCATCTCGATGCGCGCTTGCTCGACCTTTAGGACCGCATTCATCGAGGCAGCTACCACCCGCAGCCGGTGCGGCGCGTGCACATCCCGAAAGGTGATGGTCGCACGCGTCCGCTCGGTATTCCGGCACTGGAGGACAAGGTCGTCCAGCAGGCGGTGCGGATGGTGCTGGAGCCCATCTTCGAGGCCGCGTTCAAGGGCTTCTCGTACGGCTTCCGGCCTGGCCGGTCGCAGCACGACGCCCTGAACGCGCTCGCGGAGGCGATCAGCCGGAAGGTGAACTGGGTGCTCGACGCAGACATCCGGTCGTTCTTCGACACCATCGACCACGGATGGATGCAGCAGTTCCTCGAGCACCGGATCGCGGACCGGCGCATGGTGCGGCTGCTGATGAAGCTGTTGCACGCAGGCGTCATGGAGGACGGCGAGCTGCGCGAGGTGGAGGAGGGGGCGCCGCAGGGCGGGAACGTGAGCCCGCTCATGGCGAACATCTACCTGCACTACGCGCTCGACCTGTGGGTCCACCAGTGGAGGAAGCGGTTCGCGCGCGGTGAGGTGTACATCGTGCGCTACGCCGACGACTTCGTGATGGGCTTCCAGCACGAACAGGACGCGCTCGCGATGCGGGAGGCGCTCGCCTCTCGCCTCGCGAAGTTCGGCCTGGAGCTGCACCCGGACAAGACCCGGGTGCTTCGGTTCGGGCGGTTCGCCCACGAGAAATGCGAGCGCGAGGGGCACAAGCGCCCCGAGACGTTCGACTTCCTCGGGTTCACGCACATCGCCGGGCAAGACCGGCGGGGCGGGTTCCAACTGAAGCGCCGCACCTCACGGAAGAAACGCCAGGCGAAGCTGGAGGGTTTACGTGGGCAAATGCGCCGGCGCCGGCACCAGCCGGTCCCGATGCAGCACGCATGGCTCTCCAGCGTGCTTCGAGGGCACTACCGCTACTACGGCGTGCCCACGAACAGCCGAGCGCTGGGGTCGTTCCGCGAGCGCGTCCGCCAGAGCTGGCACGACCAACTCCAACGGCGGAGCCAACGCGCACGGTGGGACGCTACCCAGCTCGCGGCCTTCGCCAGGCGGTTTCCACTTCCGTTGCCGAAAATCCACCATCCCTGGCCTTCCCTACGCCACGCGCGTCCGTCGACCCGAGGTGGGAGCCCGGTGCGGGAAATCCGCTCGCCGGGCTCTGTCCGGGGGGCGGCCCGAGCTGACCGATGAGGGTCAGCGAAGGGCCGTCCCTACCGGGACCGGAAAGAAGTGAGCGGCCCGCGAGCAGGACGCTCAGATCGACAGCGTCATCTCGACCAGCTCCAGCGAGGACCGCAGGTTGGCCGCGTGGGCCTTGCTGGTGCTGGGGTTGGCGGCGAGGTCGTTCACGGCCTTGGCGAAGCCGGCCGTCACGAAGGAGGGCAGGTACTTGCCCTTGGCCCCCGGCGCCTCCACGAGCTTGTCCTTCATGATCACGCTCTCGGGCTTCGCCGACTCGCCGGGGTTCTGGTCGATGTAGCGGACCCACTCGGCGTACGAGCGGACGTACTGGCTCGAGACGACGAGGTAGGGGATGTCCTGCTTGTTCGCCGCCCCGTTGTAGAGATCCATGAAGCGCTTGTAGCGCGTGGCGTTCGCGTCGACGACGCGCGCGCCGTTCTTGTTCTTGATCCACAGGTGGTGGTGGAGAACGGTGCAGCCCGTCGACCAGTTGCCGACGTTGCCGTACTCCGAGCCGAAGTGCATGTGGATCGACGTGTTGGCCTCCACGCTGGCCCAGGCCCAGCCGGTCGTCGAGTTCTTCGCGCTGGCGACCTCCTCGAACGTCCGGCGCGTGCCGGTGCACTCGCGGGCGAGCGCCATCTTGCTGGTGCTGCCGTAGTAGAGGTGCAGGCAGGAGTTGTGGAGCGGGTACTTGGGGTAGTTGTGGTCCCCCGGGGTCGCGCCGTAGAGCTTGCCCTCCAGCGTGACGGGGATGCCGAGCGAGCTCTCGACGTCGCCGGCGTCGATGGTGCACTCGAAGACCTCGACGCTCTGGGAGTGCTCCGGCGTCTTGGTGGTGTAGGCCACGAAGAGCAGGTCGTTCCACGTCGTGGCGTGGGCGGAGGAGGTGTTCGACGAGAAGACCGCGTCGCGCGTCTCGCGGGTCTCCGTGGCGTCCTTGGTGTCGCCCGCGGCGAGCTCGGCCTCCAGCTTGTCCTCGCCGCCCTTGCCGGAGAGGCTCGCCTCGCGCACGCCGAGGATGGCGATCTCGGTCGCGCCCGTGGGCATCGTGTTGCCGAACGCCTTGAAGATCAGCTCGACGTAGTTGTGGACGGTGGTGATCTGCACCTTCGCCGTCGGCTGCGTGGGCCGGACAATCTGCGCCTGGTGCGTATCGGCCGGCGTGCCGGGCGAAACGGGGGCATGAACGACGTGCGTATCCGGCGCAGCGGCCGAGCCCGAGCCCGTGCCCGTGCCCGCGGGAGAAGCTCGGGCTCGGGCTCGGGCTCGTTCCCGTTCCCCCGCCGGGCGCAGGCTTCTCCGCCGGCGCGAGCGAGTGCTTGGGGGGAAACACCTCTCCGCTCGAAGCCCCCTTGTCCCACGTGCCCGTCTGGAGGGGCTTGCTCACCGTCACGGTCGCGCTACGGCAGAGGCCGCTCACCGTCGTGCTCCCGGTGAACTTCTGCACGACGTCGTCCTTGTGCGGGCAGCTCACCTTGACCTCGGCGTCGCCGAGGGAGCGGCCCATCGCGTCGGTCGCGCTCACCGTCATCGACTTGTCGTGCGGCACGGGCGCGGCCTGCCCCCCGCCCTTGTCGCCGATCTGCACGTTCTGCGACCCCTCGACGAGCTGCCCGTCCCCTCCTCCGTACTTGGCCGCGTCGCCCACGCGGTGCGCAGGCTGGCCGTTGATGAAGACGGACTTGCTCCCCTTCTCGGCCTTCCACGTCCCGTCGCCCCCGCAGCCCGCGTGCTTGCCCGGGTCGCCGACGCGGAGCGCGGCCTTGCTGTTGATGAACGTGTCGGGCGACCCTTCCTTGCCGGGGCCCTCGTTCTTGCACACGGGGCACTTGGCCTGGTCCCCGACCCTTCCGGCGAGCGGCATCGTGGCCTCCGATCTCCTCTATGCGGGGAAGACCGCGAGCGCGCGGTCGTAGTACTTGATGCGGTCCGCGAGACCGTTGTACCCGCCGTTAATCCGGCGCGTGATGAGCTTGTAGTTCCCCTCGTCGGCGAGGGGGTTTAGGTGCTTCGTGTCCCAGAACCAGCCGGCGGTGCGGAAGGCGACGTTCGGGTCCGTCGCGGTGTCGGGGTGGTCGACCAGGTCGAGGCCGAGGGCCTTGCCGCAGGCGATGTAGTTGGCGCGCCCGGTGAGCTGGATGGGGCCGCGGCCCTTGTAGCGGGGGCCGTCTCCCGGGTTCACGTTCCCGAGCTGCTTGGCGAGGCTCGGGTTCCTCGTGATGTCGTACTCCATGCCGGAGGCGAACTCGTGGAACCACTTGAGCTCGCCGCTCTCGTGCGCCACCTGGCCCAGGAACGCGGCCTTGCGGAGCCGCGTGTTGATCTGGAACTCCGCCATCGCCTGGTTCAGCGGCGCGAGGTACGCGGTGGCCTTGGCCTGCGGGAGCGTCGTCATGATCGCGTGGAGCTGCTCGAGCGAGACGAGCTGGCCGCCCGCGGAGGACGCGGAGGGGTGCGTGGATGCGGCCGGTGACGCTGCTGGGCGCGCAGCGGGCGGTGCGGCGGGGCGTGCGGCGGGGGCCGTCGAGGCGACGTGCGCCGCGGTGGCGCCCGCTCCGGCCGCCTTGGCGGCCTGGGCGTCGTGCGCCTGCGCCGTGGCCTGGCCACTCGGGGCGGGGAGGACCAAGGTCGGGACAAGAGATCGCACGCGCGCAAGCATACACGACGAGCCCCATGCGCGGGCAGCCCGATGCGCGTAGGCTGCGGGGCTTCGATGCTCGTCACTTCGCTCTGCCCGCTCCGTGTCACCTCGGTGCCCTGGCGCATGCGCAACGGCGCCGCGGCGCTCACCGTCGTCTGCAAGGGGACCTTCGACCTCGTCCCCGGCGAGCTGCGCCTCGCCGACCACCAGGAGGACCCGAACGAGGCCGAGAACTTCTGGGACGACGACTCGCACAAGAGCGTCCATGCCCCGAGCGACCTCGCCCTCTTCAAGCCGCGCGCCGACGTGGTGCTGGTCGGCAAGGCCTTCGCGCCCAAGGGCACGCAGGCGCGCTCGCTGATGGCGCGGCTCACGGTCGCCGGCGTGGACAAGAGCATCGAGGTCCACGCCGACCGCTCGTGGACGCCCGAGGGCGGGCTGCGCGACGGCCCGCCCTTCGCCAGCATGTCGCTGCGCTACGAGCGCGCCGCGTACGGGAGCGACAACCCGGTCGGCGTGCGCATCGATCCCCACGCGGGCGGCCCGCTGCCCAACCTCCAGCCCCCGGGCGGGGGCCGGCGGCCCGATGGGATCCCGCCCGTCGGCTTCGGCCCCATCGCCGCGGAGTGGCGTGCGCGCCGCGCGCTCCTCGGCCCCAAGGCCGCGAGCGCCTTCGCGCAGGGCTGGGACGAGCAGCCCCTGCCCGACGACCTCGACGCCAGCTTCTTCAACGTCGCCCCGCCCGACCAGCGCCCAGAGCGCATCGACCCCGGCACCCGCATCGTCCTCGAGAGCCTGAGCCCGCAGCACGCCCGCCTCACCACCTCGCTCCCCGGCGCTCGCCCGCGCGCCTTCGTCGACCGCGGCAAGGGGCTCGAGGAGCTGACCTTGATCTGCGACACGCTCTGGATCGACACCGACGGCGGGGTCGCGACGCTGACGTGGCGCGCGCAGATCGGGCTCGCGAGCCGGCACGAAGAGGGGCGGGTGCTGCTGCTGCTCGACCACCCGACCCGGCCGCTGACCTGGGACGAGATCCAGGCGCAGTGCGCCGGCGCGGTGCCGGACGCGCCGCGAAGGCGAGCGTACGTCGCGCCGCCCGAGCCGAGCGCGATGCGCGGCGAGGACAAGACCCAGGCCACCCAGGCCTTCCGGGCCGGGCGCGCGAGCTTCCCCGCGCTCCCGTTCGTCGAGGCGGCGCCGGAGGCGCCCCCCGCGCGCCCCTCCGCGCCGACGGCGCCCCCGTGGCTCAACGTCAAGCCGCCCCCGCCGCCGACGAACGCGGGGGAGACGAGCGCCATCAAGATCGGCGGCGCCTGGGCGTTCGACGAGCCGTCCCAGCCGAAGCCCGCCCCCGTCGGCCCCCCGCCTCCCGGATCCACGCTCCCCATCCCGTCCCCGCCCTCGCTCGCCACGCCATCGCTCGGTGCGTCCGCGCTCTCCTCGCTCTCCGCGTCCGCGCTCTCGCCGACCCCGCTCGCCGCGTCCTCTCTCTCCGCACCCTCGTCGCTCTCGGCGCCCTCGATCTCCCCGCCCTTGCCGCCGCCCCCCGCGCCCGTGCCTCCCCCGCAGGTCGGCGTCCTCTCGGTCTCGAACCTCGCGGCCGCCGGGAACCTCGCCGGGGCGTCCGCCGCGCCCGAGCCGGTGGCCGCGCCCGCGCCGCTCCCGGCGAGCGCCTTCGCGCGCCCGAAGGCGGCGCCCGGCGAGATCGTCGACCTGCTCTGGTTCGACCCCGATGCCCCCGACCGCGCGCGCCTCCACGTCCCCTGGCAGGACCTCATCATCCGCCTGAACGTGATCCCGCCCGAGGCCGACCCTGACGAGGATCCCAGCCGGGACCCGCCGGAGATCAAGGACCGGCGCGACCTGCTCGGCGTCCTCACGGAGGCCGAGCCCACGCCCCTCGAGGACCTGGACGCCGTGCTGGCGGCGGCGATCACGCCGGCGGGCGGGCTCGTTCCGCCGCTCGTGCTGGTGACGGGAGAGCTGGAGCCCTCGCTCGACGAGGTGGAGGCGCTGGCGGCGGCGCTCGCGGCGGCGGCGCCCTTCGCGACCGGGAGCGACAAGAAGCTGAAGGATGCGTTCGATCAGGTGACCGAGGCGCTGAAGTCGCCGTGGGCCCAGGGCTCGCCGCGCGCGGCGGAGGCGCTGACGACGCGGATCCGCGAGGCCTTCCCGCCGGGAGCATGGTCGCTGCCCGCGGGGTGGCTCGAGCAGCAGATCGAGCGGACGGTGGTGGAGAAGCGCGCGTACCAGAAGCGCAAGGTGCTGGGGAAGACGCTGCTCCGCGCGACGCTCACGCAGCGGGGGAGCGCCATCTCGGGGGGCGTGCCCACCTACCTGGCGGCGGAGGTGGGCGAATCCCTGCCGCTCTACGCGCGCTTCCCGGTGCGGATCGTCGCCGAGGTGCACCTGCAGCAGGACGCGTACGAGACGCAGCCGTACGCCCTGCGCGCGCTGGCGCTCGCGCGGGTGGGCTCGGCCGGGAAGGGCGGGGCGAAGCCGGTCGGGGGAGGGAGAGGGCGATGAGCGTGGGCGGCAAGGCGGTGCTCCCCGAGGGCTGGCACAGCCTGACGGCGCGGATCGTGACCGACGACGTGCCGGGGCTCGTCGCGTTCCTGAGGGACGTGTTCGGCGCGGAGGGCGAGGTCGTCGAGGGCCGTCCCGCGGTCGTGCGGATCGGCGATTCGAACCTGATGATCGGCCAGGTCGGGCCGCGGCCCAGGACGGCGGCGTTTCTCTACGTCTACGTGGACGACGCCGACGCGGCGCACCGGCGCGCGCTCGACGCGGGCGCGACGTCGCTCGAGGCGCCGATCGACACGCCCTACGGCGACCGCCGCGCCATGGTCGAGGACCGCTGGAGCAACGTCTGGCGAGATCGCGACGTTCGCGCGGTGAGTCAGGTGTGCTTGGTCTCCTCCGTGATCTGGCCGGCGAGGTCGGCGACGTCGACGACGATCTTGACGGAGTTGGAGGGGGCGGCCGCCGTGGTGGTGTACGTCCACTGGTGAGGGTCCTGCGCGGAGACGACGGCGGAATCCCTTCTCGACGACGGTGCCGGTGTCGGTGACGATGAGGACGCCGACTGTCGCGACCTGCACGTCGTCGACGGCGGCGATGTGGATGGCCTGGCCGGCGGCGCCGCTGTACGCGGAGATATCGATGAACTGGATCTCGGGTGGGTGGAGGAAGTCGGCCGTGGCGACGTTGAAGGGGGAGACGCCGCGGGACTTGGCGGCGGCGACGTACTCGGGCTTGGCCTTGGTGGCCTTGCCGTAGAGGACCGCCTGGCGGAAGCGCTCCTGCTGCTTGGCCTGTGCGGCGGTGGGCTTGCGGCCGTCGACCACGGTGGGGGCGGCGGCGAGGACGCCGGTGCCGTTCTTGTGGTGGCGGATGACGAGCTGCTGGCCGAGCATGCCGGAGAGGCCGTGAAGGATGAGGTTGTTGCGTACTTTCGCCATGGCGCGCTCCCTTCCTTGGGGTGGTGGGGGGAGAATCGTGCGACCCGGGTGGAAGGATGGGGCAGGCTGCCGGGCGTGCAAGACGGACCCGGGACGCTGTTATCGGGTGAAATGACGCGATGTGGCCGCGGCGGGTGACGGGGTGCGTCAGAGCGAACGAAGAGCGAACCGTGAGCGAACGAAGGGCGGACCCAGGGCGAGGGAGGGGATGACGCGGCGCGATGTGTGTAAGGGGGCGAGGGCTGGCCGACCCGCGGTGATCCCGCGATGCCGGAGCTTGGAGAGGCAGCGCAGCGCGACCCAAGATCCGCAGGACGCGAGGCGTGAATCGGGTAGCATCCGGCCATGACGACACAGGTCAGGCAGAAGACGTGGTTGGCAGCGTTTACGCTTGTCGACGGGACCGCAAGTTCGATGTTGGTGGAGCGCGAGCCGCGCCACGGCAGCAAGGACGGCGCCGTCAAGGTGCTCGGCCCCGATGGCGTGGAGCGCACCTTCGATCGGATCTTGCGCTTCACAGCCTCCCTCGCGGGCGAGTGCCACCCAGCCCTGTCCCCCCTCACCCAGGAGGGGAGCGACAATATCCACACGTATCGCTACGACTGGACCTTCGGGATCTCTGGACACGCGCTCGGGTATTGGAACTGGCAGGAGGCGCTGACCGGCGAGCACCCCGTGTTCGTCCAGATCGTGATCCGCTGCAACGACCCCGCGATCAGCTTCTTTGACATCTCGGCCTCCCTCCTGACGATGCACCCGTCGAAGGACACCCGATCCTGGCTTGAACAGAACTAGGAGATCGTCGGCAAGGTGCTGGGCACCGTGGCAACCACGACCGGAGCCGTCGATCAGCGGATCGCGGCCGCGGCGCGGGGCCTCTCCATGATCACGAATCTCGTCGACTCGGGGACGAACGAGCGCAAGAATTGGTACCTCTACCGCTTCCTCGACGATCGCCTGAGAAGCCCCGCCATCGAGTGGCGTATCTCCAAGCGGGTGCTCGAGCAGTACGGCCCTCTGATGCGTGGCTCGGTGCTACTCACGTTCCATGGTCAGCCATCGGTGCCGGCCCCTGCGGATCAGCCTCCCGTCGAACTGGTACTCCGACCCAACCTCGGCTTCCACAAGAAGGACCCCCTGGCGCTCATGTCGACGACCGAAGGGCTCAAGGAAGGCGACCAGATTCCGACTCGCACTGTTTCCGCGCACAAATCCGGCGGCCACGGAGTCCGACCAGTCGGCCCAGTAACGGACGGGACATCCGGGCGGAAGCCGACCTCTTCCGCTTCGCAGGCTTCTGGTGGATGGCTTCTGGTGGATGAGCAGGGCAACCGGGGGGCGGTTGCGTCCCGCGCGACGCGCGCACGGAGTCCTCCTACACTCGACGCACGACGCCGTGCGTGCGCTGCGCGCGTGCGCCGTGCCCTCCGCCCGACGCGGCTATCCGGTAGCTCCGCGAGTGCGTGGATCGCCCGGCTTTCTACACTGCGCGTCCGATGCTCTACCGTCGACTTGCAGTGGCCTTCGTGCTGGGCGTGATGCTCTCCGCCACGGTCGCCACAACGCTCTCCGCGTGCTTCGTTGATCCGATCCCACCACACCCGCACGGCGACGCGGGATGGAGCGACGACTTCCTGACGACGGATGGCGGGGACGTAGGGGAGGCCGGACAATGAACCTGGTTGCGTTCGCAAAAGCCACGCAGATCGCGGCAGCGGTCTCCTCCATCGCGCTCGCGCGCCGTCGCGCCGAGCATGTGCCCGCCGCCATCGCCCTCGTCGTGCTCGCGGCGATCCCGCTGCTCCGTGACCCGCTGCGAGATGTCCTCGACACGTCGCCCACGGGGGTCCTCTACTACGTGGACGGTGCCGCCGAGCTTGCGACGTCTGCGGTGATCGCCGGCCTTGCGATGGCCATCGCCGTGACGAAAGACTCGCGCCTCCGCGCGTTCGCCCTGGCCGCCGTGGCGTGGGCGGTCGCTTCGATCGTGCTCGGTGTCATGTCGCCGATGGGACAGCAGTTGCACCGCTTCTACTTCGCGGCCGATCTCGTGGGCCTGTGCGTCTCCGCGGCGGCGCTGGTGCGATGGGGCCAGCGCCTCACCGCCGCGAAGCTCTCGCCTGACAGCGCCTCCGTGGTGGCCCTCGGTCTGTTTGCGCTCGACGGCGCGATCTTGCTCGCGCCGTTCTCCCCGTGGCGCGCCGACGTGTACGCCTCCGACTTCGCCGGCATCCAAGTGATTATCGCGATGTTCTTCGCGACGTTCACGATTGTGCAGGTGATCGCATGGCGCTTCTCATCGCGTGGTTCAGCCTCGGGACGTGCCTGATCCTCTCCATCGCGTGCGTGCTTCTCTTCTGCGACGCGAAGGGGCAGCGCAGGGCGTTCGGTGCCGCACAGGAGACGATCGCGGCGCTGCAACGCCGCGTCGCGGATCAAGAGGCGGCGATCGGTCGCCTCACCAGCACCGTCGCCGCGTTCGCGCCCCTGGCCTTGATCGAGGGAGAGCGCGCGCCGGCCTCGGAAGGCGAGCCCGCGCCGTCGTCCGGGCGACGCAGCGTCGAGGTGGAGGAGACCCCCACGCTGCGCACGGGCGCGCGCCCGGCCTCCGCGCGCGTGGTCGCGCTGCGCAGGACGGTGGAGGCGCAAGGGTTACCCGTCGAGCACTGCAACGGGCGCGACTGCAAGAGCGCGCGCGGGTGCGTCTGCGCTTGCGACGCGTGCGAGCGGCTGCACATCGTCGAGCGTCTGGCCGAGGCCACGCCGGAGGCGGCGGCGTCCCTCGTCGCCGCGGGCGAGGGGGCGCTCGCGCCCGAGGAGCTGGCGCGCGTCGATGCGCTGGCCGCGGAGCGGGGCATCGCGAGGCAGGAGGCGATCGTGCTGTGCTTGCTCGCGGCGCGCCCTGCGAACGACTAGAGCGTTTCCCGGGTTCGTTGGTCGGCCCGTTCCCGTTCCCGCTCCCGCTCCCGTTCCCGCTCCCGAAACCCCCGGGAACGGGAACGGGAGCGGGAAGGGGGAACGGGCGGTCAAAAAGGGCGAGAACCGCTCTGGTCACCCGCCGGCGGTCGCGCCGAGATCGACCCCCTCGTACACCTCCGCGAGGGGCAGCTCGCAGCCGAGCGCGGGCAACGCCGCCGTCGCGCCCTCGCCGCGGTACACGGTGAAGAGCCACTGCCCGCTCTCGATCCGCTGGAAGTGCTCCACGAGCGGCCCGTTCTGCGCGATGAGGATGTACTCGACGAGCGAGGGAAGACTGCGGTAGTGGGCGAACTTCGCCCCGCGGTCGTAGGCCTCCGTCGAGCCGGAGAGCACCTCGACAATCACGCGCGGGTTGAGGAGCGTGTCGGGGTCCTTCGGATGGAAGTCGGGCTTGCCGCAGACGACGGTCACGTCGGGGTACGTGAAGAGGCCGGTCGCCGGGACGTGGACGCGCTGATCGCTCCCGACGGCGCGACACCCCTTCCCGCGCAGCCGGACGTTCAGAGCCGTGAGCACGTTCGCCGCGATGGTGTTGTGCTCGTAGGATGCGCCTGCCATTGCGACGATGGCGCCGTTCACGAGCTTCGTGCTTGGCCTCGCCGCTGCGCTCCAGGGTGAGGTACTCGTCCTCGCTGAAGCGCCTGTGCTCGGCAGGTTGCATTGGGCGAGCCTCCCGCAGAGCCGGCTCGGTGCCAGCTCCGCGGCAGGACCGTATCACACTTCCCGCCGGTCCTTCAGCGCGCCCGCTGCTCGCTCCCCCGCTCCGCGCGCGTCCCGCCCAGCCGCTCGACCCGCAGCGGCGTGGCCGCGCCCGCGGGCTCCGTCGCCGGCGGCGGGGGCGCCGCTTCCTTCTTCTCGGCCGTCTTCTCGACCGTCGCCGCCGCGGGGGGAGCCGCTGCCCCGGCGCGCTCGGAGCGCAGCCAGGCCATGGTCGCGCCGCCCGCGAGGCCGACCACGAGCATCGCGAGCGGGACGATCGTCCGGCTCCACAGGGGGCGCCGCCGGGGCAGGCGCCGGGTCTCGTCGGAGGTCCAGAACGTGGACGCGTCCGCGGCGGGGCCCTGCTGCGCCGCGGGGCGGGGGGCGTCCGGCAGGCGGATCTCCACGCGGGCCGGAGGAGCCGGGGTATCGACGCCCGCCATGCGGCGGAGGCAGGCGGTGGTGTGCTGCATGCTCTCGGCGTCGACGCACGAAGCGCCGAAGTGCGCGAGAAGGTCGTCGGCCCGCGTGCGCTTCGGCGCGGGAGCCATGCGCGCAGGAGCCGGCGCGGGAGCCACGTGCGCCGGAGCCGGCGCAGGAGCCGGCGGCGGCGGGAGCGGGCGGGTCGCCGGCAGGCCGCGCGGGGGCGGGGCGGCGTCGCGCGAGAAGGGCGGCGTGAGGCCCTGGTCCCCCTCGGTGCGCCGCTCGATCGCGAAGGCGAGGCGCGGGTCCTCGGTGGGCTGGGCGAGCACGGCGGACTCGGGCAGGCCGGTGGGCGTCGGCGCGGCAGAGGGCGCGGGCGTGGCGGGCTCGGGCGCCGGAGCCTCTGCGGGGGCGTGGGGCTCCGGGGCGCTCGCGGCGGTCTCGGCGACGGGTGCGCCGGCGGGGGGCGCGGGGGAGATCTCGACGTCGATCTCGATGGGCGCCATGCCCAGCACGGTCGGCGTCGGCTCGCGTGTCTCGGGGGGTGGCGTGAGCGCCGCGGCGGCGACGTCGTTGTGGAGCTCGGCGGCCGAGGCCGGCGCAGGTGTCGGCGCAGGGGCCACGGGCGGCGGCGCGGAGGCGACCACCGGAGGCCGGGGCGCGACGACGACGGGCGGGGGCGGGGGTGCCGGCGGCGCCACGGCCGTGGGGGCGGCAGCGGGTGCGGGCGGAGGCGCGGGCCTTTGCGCGGCGCGGGCGGCCACGCGACGGAGGCGGCCGATTCCCTTGACCTTGATGGTCTCGCGGGCGAGGCGCGCGAGCGCGCGGCGCGCGGCGGCCCGGTTCACGGGGATGAGCGCCGCCTCGATCTCCTCGATTACGGCCTCGACCCCGCGGTCGCTCTCCTCGCGCGGGCGCGCGGCGGCCGTCAGGCTGGGCATCGCCGTGCCGGTGGAGACCGCGAGCAGGCGCGCCAGCGTGGCCCGGAGGTTCGCCGCCCCCTGATGAGGGGAGAGCATCTCGCCGCGCTTGGTGATCCCCACGTTGCCCTCGGTCGTGAGCATCACGACCCGGTCGTCGACCGCGAAGGGCAGGCGCGAGGTCGCGTCGCCGATGGCGAGCAAGAGGTAGCCCGCGATCTCGGGGACCAGCGAGGCCGCGCGAATGCTCGCGGCGGCCAAGACTTCGTTGAGCGTCACGCATCCGTGGTTCATCACGCCCCTCCCGCCGCGGCCGCGAGCGCCGGCACCCTGCGAACCGGAACCCCGCGCCTGCCGAGGTAGTCCTTGGCCTCGGCGATGGTGTACACCCCGTCGTGGAAGATCGACGCCGCGAGCGCCGCGTCGGCCTTGCCCTCGACGAGCCCGGCGTGGAGGTGCTCCAGCGTCCCCACGCCGCCCGAGGCGATCACCGGCACCGGCACCGCCTCCGCCACCGCGCGGGTGAGCGCGAGATCGTATCCGTTCATCGTCCCGTCCCGGTCCATGCTGGTCAAGAGGATCTCCCCGGCCCCGTGGCCGACGATCTCGGCCGCCCATGCGACGGCATCGAGCCCCGTGTCGCGCCGCCCCCCGTGCGTCACGACGTCCCACTTCCTGTTTCCCGGCGCGCCCTGCGCCCGGCGTGCGTCGATTGCGACGACGATCGCCTGCGAGCCCCAGCGGTCGGCGGCGCGCCGGACGAGGAGCGGGTCGGCGACGGCCGCCGTGTTGATGGCCACCTTGTCCGCCCCCGCGTCGAGGAGCGCGCGGATGTCCGCTTCGGTCCGCACGCCGCCGCCCACCGTGAGCGGGGTGAAGATCATCTCGGCCGTCCGCTCGACCACGTTGAGCAGGGTGCCGCGGTCCTCGTGCGACGCGGTGATGTCGAGGAAGGTGATCTCGTCGGCGCCCGAGGCGTCGTAGCGGCGGGCGACCTCGACGGGGTCGCCCGCGTCCCGGAGCCCGACGAAGCGGACGCCCTTGACGACGCGCCCCTCCTTGACGTCGAGGCAGGGGATGATCCGCTTCGCGAGCATGGAGGGCGCTTAGCGCTCCCCGGAGGGCCGGGCCAACTTTCCGAGCCCGAGCCCGATTCGCTGGAGATCGGGCTCGGGCTCGGGCTCGGAATGAGCGGACGTGCACTTGATCGACCCGCGCTGTCCAGGTTCTGGACACGCTTGACTCGGCTCCGGACGACGACGGCGCCGGGACACCCGAGAGTCCGGCTATTCTGGCCGGGCACCGAGCTTGCTCAGCGTCGGGCCGCGTCCTTCGGGGACGAGGAGGCGGGGGCGCGGACGCGTGCACTGCAACCTGGCCGCCGGCCTGGCGTGCACGGCGAGCGGGCAGTGCGGCGCGGGCTCGCGTGCGGGGGCGCGGGTATTTGCTGCGCCCTGCCCGCCCAGGGGATGGGCTTGTGCTGCTCGGGCGAGCTGTCCGGCGGCACCTGCGCCTGCGCTCCGGCGGGCAAGGCGTGCCAGGCCGACGACGAGTGCTCCGGCACGTGCTCCGGCGGGAAGTGCAGCTGACCCGGGCGTGGGCGATCACGCGGTGGCGGCGGGTGGGTCGAGCACGGCCCGGGCGAAGGCGGCGTCGTCGTCCTGGCCGGGGCGGAAGGAGGGCCGCGCGTAGCGCAGGGTGAGCACGACGAGGCGCTGCACGATCCCGTACCTGGTGAACATGACCTCGACGAACTCCCGGAGCGTGGCGCGCTCGAAGAGCTTCTTGTCCTGGTGGAGGAGGGCCACCGAGGAGGAGAAGAGCATGCCGAGCAGCACGGCGAGGCCGAGGACCGCGCCGGCCATGCGGAGGAGGTAGCTCCGGTCGATGGCCACCAGCGCGTCGTAGAGGACGGCGTTGTGCTCGATCTCCTCCGCGGCGTGCCACTCGTAGAACGCCTTCATGCGCGCGTCGCAGCCGTCGAAGAAGTCGCTCCGCGCGATGAGCAGCACCAAGACGTCGGTGAAGTGCTCGAATGCGGCCATGTGCGCGAGGTTGAGCTTCACCCCGATCCGCCGCCCGCAGAGGTCATCGAGGATCCACGACCAGACCCTCTGGAAGCGCCCGACATCGTAGCCCTGGGCCGCGAAGTTCCTGTCGAACTTCGTGTGCGTCGCGCTGTGCTGGGCCTCCTGGCCCAGGTAGCCGCGGGCCTGCTCGCGGAGGCGGGGGTCTTCGAGTCGGGGGAGGACCTCCGCCCGCACGAACCGCACCGCCATGCGCTCGAACGCGGGGGCGCACAGGTTCAGCGCGTTCATCATGTGCGTGCGCGCGGGGTTGCCCGCGAGCCAGTGCTTGGGGATGTCGAGCGGGAACTCGAAGGTGGACCTGCGCGCCTTGAGGCGGTAGCTGTCGAACGCGCGCCGCTCGAACCCGCCCTGCCTCGCCTCGTCCTTCGCCCTCTCGGGTGTGATGTCGTTCATGTCGTCTCGTCCTTCTCTCGGGTCGCCTCCGGATGGGCCGGGGCGCGTCGAGTCGGGGAGGAGCACGAGACGGGCCAGGGGCGGACGCCGCGAAAAAGCCGCGCGCAGGCCGTGGATCACGGCTCGGCGATGGAGGCTCGGGCCATCGCCTGGTGACGCGAGCCTCCACCCGGCTCGACGGCGTGGTCGCGGGCGCGCGGGTGGTCGCGCCGGCGTTCGACTAACGGCTCTGGGGGGAGCGCCCCGCGCTCACCGCTCCCCGCGCTTCTCCCGCGCGGCCTCCCGGCGCTCGACCTCCGCCTCGAGGGCCGGGGGCAGCTCCGTGAGCTGCTGCCCGCGCAGCCACCGCATCACCTGCTGGTCGAGCCCCGGCTGCTCGTCGGGCCCGTCGAAGTCCCACGACGCCGTGAGGCGCTGCTCGGCCAGGGTGGTCGAGGTGCCGCAGGCCGCCTGATAGCTGCGCTTCTCGTAGGTGTACGGCGTGTAGTCCGGCGTCGCCGTGAACATGTCCAGGGGCAGCGCCGCGTTCTCCACCTCCACGTTGGGGTAGGGGAGGGCGAAGATGTGGGCGATGAGCTTGTGGACGGCGGAGACGTCGAAGTGCGTGTGCGAGACGTACCCGTGCTTCAGCCAGGGCGAGGCCATCACCATCACCGTCCGGTGGTAGTCGACCGACTCGCCGCCCTGGGCCGGGTCGTCCTCGACCACGATGACGAGGGAGCTCTTCCAGAGCGGGCCGTGGGAGATGCCGTCCACGAGGATCCCGGTGGCCTCGTCGTTGACGGCGTACATCGTCTCCGGCGTGGGGGTGCTCGGGTCGAGGCCCTGGGAGTGGTCGTTGGGCAAGGTCATGTAGATCACGTTGCCCAGGTCGCAGAGGATGCGCGCGCGGCCGGCGACGTAGCAGCCCTTCTCCACGTCGGGGTAGCCGATGTTCTGGATGAAGCCGCCCGGGTAGTGCGTGTCGAACGGGTCGTGGTTCGGCGGCGTCGTGGCGGGCTCGCCGACGATCTCGCCGAGGATGTCGTAGGCGACGCCGTTCGTCCCGAGCCAGTCGAACATCGACCCCTCCACCGGCCGCCCCTCGTCGGTCACGCCCCCCGAGTCCCCGTCGCCGCGCAGGCCCCTGCCGTAGCCCGTGACCCACCACTCCCGCTCGGTGAAGTCGTTCGTGCGGCCGAAGGTGGTCCAGACGTGGCCCGGCTCCGAGATGAACGCCGAGGTGTAGAAGTTGTCGCTGAAGGCGAAGGTCTTCGCGAGCTTGCGGATGTTGGTCCAGATCCCGTCCATCTGCGCCGCCGGGACCATGGTGTTGCTCGCGTCGCCCTGGATGCCGGAGAAGTCGCCGAAGAGCCCCTCGAAGGTCTTGTTCTCGCGCACGACGAAGAACACGTGGTCGATCGCCGGCGAGCGCTTGCCCGTGTTGGTGGCGGGGATCGGGAAGTCGTCGGCGCCCGCCGGGCACTGGACCTGGGGGTAGCCCGGGAGCGCGCTCGGCGACGGCGTTCTTCTCCACCGTGGCCTCGCCGGCGGTGAGGTCGGCCGCGGTGGGCTCGGGCGCGATCTGGATGCCGCCGTGGAGCAGCTCGTACTCCTGCATCGGCATGCGCGGCCCGGCGCCCGCGCGCGTAGATGCTGGTGACCACCACCGATCCGTCGGCGAGGACGGTGACGCCCGAGGGCCACCACTGGGTGGGCAGGCGGCCGAGCGGCATGAGCGTGGGCGGGGTGGTCGTCAGGTCGACCTGGTAGGCGGCGACGGCGTTGTACGCGGCCTCGGTGACGTAGAGGCGCTGGGTGGCCTCGTCCCACGCCATGCTCGAGGGCTCGAGGCCCATGAGCTTCGACGAACGTCTGGACAGGGACCGTGGTGACGGTGCCCGAGGTGCGGTCGATCAGGGAGAGCGAGTCGCCGAGGTCGTTGCCGACCACGGCCCAGCGCCCGTCGAGGAAGGCGAGGCCCTGCGGGTCCTTGTCGACGGCGAAGGTCCGGGACACCTTGGGCATGTTCGGGGTGGAGACGTCGACCTCCACGACCTGGTGCGAGGACCACATCGTGACGTAGACGAAGTGCGTGGTCGGGTCGTGCGGGTCGACGTACGCGTTGAACGACTCGGTCGGCGCCGAGGCTCACCTGGCCGAGGATGGTCCCATAGGTCGCGGCGCCGGCCGTGATGTCGGCGACGTAGAAGGTCGGGTCCTTGACCCCCGTGACGAAGACCTTGGTGTCGTCCGCGCTGACGGCGACACCGGAGGAGTAGAAGATGCCTCCCGGGCTCTGAGGACGAGGGCGGGAGCAGGATGTTCCCCGCGTCGTTGCGGGTCAGCGCGCCCGTCTTGGTGTCGATCGTGAGCGCCTGCACCAGGCCCTGCGCGTTCGACACGAAGACCCGGTCCGGCGCCGAGAACGCGATGCCCTGGTTCAGCGACTCGGGGTTGACGAAGTTGACCTGGCCGAGCACCGGCGTCCCTGCCGCGATCTGCGACGGGTCGACGGCGCGGACGATGTGGTCGTTGTAACCGAGGTCGACCGTGAGCAAGAACCCCGTCCCGGCCACCGGCACGACGTTGGCCGTCATCGACGCCTGGTCGGGGAACACGAAGTCCGCCCCCGCCGGGCTGAGCCGCCGCCCGCCGGGCAGCACCAGCACCGACGGGTCGCTCGGGTCGGCCCCGGCGTACTTCACCGCCTCCCCGCTCGGCGCCGACGCCGAGCACTTGCCCTGGGTCGGGGTCGGGTACGTCCCGTCCCAGGTTGGGCAGGCGCTGTCGTGGGGCACGCTCGCCCAGGGCTCGAGGTTCTGGCAGTCGTAGGACGTGCCGGCCTGCTCCGGGCAGGAGCCGACCGGGCACTGGTACACGCACGACTTCGGCACGGCCGCGAACGTCGTGGGATCCGTCATCCCGCCGGTGCCGCCGGTCCCGGTGGAGGCGGTGGAGGAGGCGCTCCCGCCGCCGCCGGTCCCGCCGGTGCTCGCGGACGAGGTGGCCGACGAGGAGCTGGTCGCGCCGGTGAGGTTGCTGGGGGAGCCGCCGCAGGCGGCGAGGAAGGCGGGGACCAGGATCCCGAGGAACGGGAGGGCGCGGCGCATGGTGCGGCAGGATACTGGTTCGGGGGCGGGGGGAGTGTCGTTTCCGTGGCGGGGAAGGCAGCCGCGGCTCGGGAGAAGGCAGCGGACCGGCGGGGGAAGACAGCCGAGGCTCGGGGGAAGGCAGCCGGGCCTCGGGGGAAGGCAGCCGAGGTTCGGGAGAAGGCAGCGGGCCGGCGGGGGAAGGCAGCCGAGGTTCGGGGGAAGGCAGCGGGCCGGCGGGGGAAGGCAGCCGAGGCTCGGGGGAAGGCAGCCGAGGTTCGGGGGAAGGCAGCGGGCCGGCGGGGGAAGGCAGCGGGCCGGCGGGGGAAGGCGACCGAGGCTCGGGGGAAGGCAGCCGAGGGGGCGGGCTACTCGGAGGTGGGGCGGGCGGGGACGTCGCGGCCGGTGCGTGGTCGAGGCGGGCGCGGGCGACGAGGAGGCCGATGTGGGCGTCGAGGCGGCGGAGGCGTGCCTGGGTCATCTCGGCCTCGGCGTCGACCAGCTCGCTGCTGGTGGCGCGGCCGTTGCGGAAGAGCTCGCGGCGGACGCGGAGCGACTCCTCGGCGGAGACCATGCCGCGGTCGGCGGCCTCGATGGCCGGGGCGGCCTTGACGAGAGTCGGCGTAGGCGGAGGCGACCTCGATCCGGAGCCCGTCCGCGAGCGGGCGCGCTGCTCGACGAGGCTGGCGACGCGGGCCTTCATCTCGGCGGAGGCGCCGATGGTGGTGAAGGTGTCGTTCAGCGTCCAGCGACAGGCTGACGCCCAGCGTCCCAGGTGCCGTTCCAGCATCTGTCGCCGGGAAGATGCGCTGGTTGGGGTTGGCATAGGTGGCGTCGGCGAAGGCGTCGATGCGGGGGGCGTAGCCGGCGTCGGTCACCTACTTGGCTTTCTGGAGCGAGGCGATGGCCTCGCTCGATCGCGCGGCTCTCGAGCCGGTGCGCGAGGGCGTAGTCCTGGAGGGCCTGGAGCGTCTCGGCGGGCGGGGTGGCCGCCTCGTTCATCACGTCGGAGCCGATCTCGAGCGTCTGGTCCGGCTGCGTGCCGAGCAGGATGCGGAGCTGCTCCTCGGCGACGGACGCGAAGGCGACGGCCTCGGCCTGGGCCTGCTGCGCCGCCGCGACCTGGGCGTCGATCCGGAGCACGTCGGCCTTGGAGGCGAGGCCCACGGCGAAGGACTTCTTCGCGTCCTCGAGGTGGGCCTTGGCCTGCTCGATGGCCTCCTGCGCGACGACGACGCCGCCCCTGGCGCGCACCCAGTTGAAGTAGGCGATCTTCGCGTCGGCGCCGGCCTGGAGCGCCTCGGCCTCGGCGGCGTACCGCGCGCTCTTCTCGTTGTGCGTGGCGCTCTGCGTAGCCCTGCGCGAGGCGGAGGAAGTAGTCCGAGACCGGGACGGCGAGCGAGGCGGTGAGGGACCAGTTGTTGTCGGGATGGGGATCGGAGACAGGGTATTCGGCTCGAGTGCCTTGGTCTCGGCGACGAGGGCGGGCGGGGCCTTCGACGTTCAGATTGAGGCGCAGGAGTAATTGATGTTACCGGCGAGAGGTACGTGTACGTCGCCGCCGCCGAGACCCTGGGGAAGAACGCGACGAACGCCTGGTCGACCTTGGCGGCGGCCGCCTTCAGGTCCTCCTGCTTCGCGCGCACGGAGTGCTTGGTGGCCGAGACGACCTTGGCCGCCTCCTCCGGCGTGAGGCCGCCGGGCTTGGGCGCGAGGGCGATGGCGATGGGTCGGGGGCGGCCGCGGGCACGATGATCGCGGGGGCCGGCGGCGGCGGGGCGGGCGCCGCGGGTGCGGGGGCCGGGGGCAGGGGCCGGGCGCGGGCGCGCCGGCTGGGCGGCGGCGAGGGTACGTCACCGCGAGGCCGCCGGCGAGCGCGAGGAGGAACAGCGTCCGGGTCCGAGAACGGGCGAGGGGTTCCATGTTGACCGGCGAGTCAGTATGGATAGCGGGGGGCTTCGTCAAGCGGATAGCAGCGCGGTCCCGCGGGGCCGCGATGCCTGACCCGGCGGCCACCTTGCCGCCGTGGTACGAGCACCGCGGCGTGCTCGCCGTCCCCATCATGGCTCCGCTCCTGGTCCGGCTGGCCATCTCTCGCTTCCTCGATCCCGGGGTCCTCGTGGTCTTGGCGCTCGGCGTCGGCCTGTTCCTGGCGTTCCGCGGGCGGCGCGCGGGGGAGCCCCGCGCGGTACGCGCCGGCCGCGCCCTGGCATGGGCGGCGTGGGGCGGGCTCTGGCTGCTCTCGATGCCGTTCGTGGCGAACGCCCTCACGTCGTGGGTGGAGGTGCGAGGCCCGGATCTCGACGCGGCGCTCGCCGGCAAGGACCGGGCGAAGGTCGCCCTGGTCGTTCTCGCGGGCGGGCTCCAGACACTCGACGAATCTTTGCCGCTCCGCGAACGGCTCGACGCGGGGACGACCCACCGTGTGCTCACCGCTTCGCGCCTCTATCGAGAGCAGCGCTTCGGGCTCGTCGATCCTCTCCGGCGGCCCGCCGGCGGAGACGGAGGCGATGCTGGACCTGGCCACGACCCTGGGCGTCCCCCGGCGAGCGGATGGTCCTGGAGCAGCCGCTCCGGGAACACGCGCGGGAACGCGGCGTTCAGCGCCGCCATCCTGAGGGAGCGCCGCCCGGAGGCGGTGGTGCTCGTGACCAGCGCCACCCACCTCCGCCGTGCCGTGAAGGACTTCGAGGCGGCCGGCGTCCACGTCATCCCGGCCGCGGCGGACATCATCGGACACGGGTCGGTGGGCATCGACAGCTTCCTCCCCTCGGCGGGCGCGTTCGCGCAGTCCCACGTCTGCCTACACGAGATCCTGGGCTACGTGCGGGGCTGAGATCGGCGCGACCCCCCCTGCAATCCTAACCGCGCCCGGAGCGAGCTGCCGTTCACGGCAGCTTGCGGAGGAAGCGGGGGCCGCAGGTCTGCTCAACGGCGCGTCGTTCGAACCAGCGGCACCCGCTTCCTCCGCGTCCCGCCTTCGGCGGGACGCTCCGGGCGCGGTTAGGATTGGAAGGCCTCCGGCGCAGGCCAAGCCCATGGGGGCCCGGGGGGGCGAGGGCCGACGCACGCGACACGGACGTCAGGGTGGCGCGAAGTGAGCCACGCTCCCGGGGGGGCAGAGTGTCGCGGATGACCTCGCCGGTCGACGCGATTTTTCGTGATGGAAACCAGTTTGGCAGGCAACATAGGACCAGCTCGAGTGGGCGGTGGCCCCTGCGGGAGGTTTGGCTCCCGACTTGCAGGGGCGGCGCCGGGACGACGGGACTCCCCGTTCCTTGGAGGGTGTATGAGGCAAGCGTTGGCGAGGCGGCTGTTGGTTCCCTCGTTGGTCGTGGCGGGCGCCGCGGCGCTGGGTGCGGGCTGCTCGAGCAGCGATCCCCCGCTGCCCCCGAGCGCGACGATCCCGATCGCCGCCGTGGCTCCGCCACCCATCAGCGGCGGCACCTTGCTCGTCACCCAGTCCGGCCTCGCCGTCGCGGCGGACTCCGATCGCGACGTGGTGTGGATCGTGTCCTCGGAGGCGAAGGTCACGAAGGTCGCCCTCCAGGCCGGCGACGAGCCCGGGCGCCTCACGGAGGACGGCGCCGGGCGCGTCCACGTCGCCCTGCGCGGCGCGGGCGAGGTGGTCACCATCGACCCGACGTCCGCCAAGGTCATCGACCGCACCCCGGTCTGTGCGGCCCCGCGCGGCATCGCGTACGACCCGAGCACGAACGTGGTCCGCGTCGCGTGCTCCGGCGGCGAGCTGGTCTCGCTCCCGGCGGCGGGAGGCGCCCCCGTGGGCTCGATGCAGCTCGCGAAGATGTACGGCCTCAGCGATCTCCGCGACGTCATCGTCCAGCCCGGGGGCGGCCTGATCCTCACCCGCTTCCGCCACCCCGAGGTCATCACCCTCGACGCGCACGGCGGCCTCCTCAGCCGCGCCACGCCCCCTTCGCCGAACAACGGCAACGACTCCATCGGCGGCACGTTCTCGCCGACGGTGGCGTGGCGCGCGATCCCCGTCTCCGGCGGGGGCCTGCTGGTCGCGCACCAGCTCGCGGCCGATACCCAGGTCGTCATCAGCCAGCCGGGCGGCTACGGCGGCGGCGACGATCAGAACGGCTGCGACCTCACCATCGTGAAGTCGACGGTCACGGCCTTCACCGCGTCGGGCCAGCCCGTGTCCCCCGACGTCCCGGCCCCCACGCTCATCGGCGCGACCCTCCCGGTGGACCTCGCCGTCAACGGGACGGGCGTCCTCGCCGTCGTCTCGGCGGGCTCCGACAGCGTGTTCACGACCGACGCCATCGCGCTCGAGCAGGGCTCGTCGAGCGGCGGCTGCAACCAGGGTCAGCAGATGCAGATGCCGGGGCAGCCGGTCGCCGTGTCCGACGGCGGCAACTTCACGAGCAAGGGCTTCGTGGTGCAGCTCCGCGAGCCGCCCGCCCTCGTCGTGATCGACAACTCCCAGATCGTCCAGACAATCAAGCTCCCGGGCGAGAGCCGGGCGGACACCGGGCACTCGATCTTCCACCACCAGGCGTCCAACTCGAGCTTCATCGCCTGCGCCGGCTGCCACCCGGAGGGGCGAGAGGACGGCCACGTCTGGAGCTTCGACACCGAGGGCAAGCGCCGCACGCCGACGGTCGCGGGCGGCGTGCTCGACACGGTGCCGCTCCACTGGAACGGCGACATGCACGACCTCGGCGACATCATGGAAGAGGTGTTCGTGCGCCGCATGGGCGGCGCCCACCAGGGCCCGCAGCACGTCGCCGCCTTCGCCGACTGGCTCAACGCGATCCCGCCCACCCCGGCCTCGCCGCTCGGGTCGGAGGATCAGATCGCGCGCGGCAAGCAGATCTTCGAGCGGGCCGACGTCGGCTGCACGGGCTGCCACGGCGGCGCGCACTTCACCAACAACCTGAACGAGAACGTCGGCACCGGGCGCGCGTTCCAGGTTCCCCAGCTCCTCGGCGTCGCGGCGCGCACGCCCCTCATGCACGACGGCTGCGCCAAGACGCTCCAGGATCGCTTCGATACGAGCAAGGAGTCGTGCAACGGCGGCGACAAGCACGGTCACTGGACCACCCTCTCGTCCGGCGAGATCAACGACCTGATCGCGTACCTCGAGACGCTGTAGGCCCTAGGACTTTACTTAAGACCTCACGTTCTCCTCCCCGACCCAAGGGCGCCGGGGCCGTTCGCGCGGCTCCGGCGCTCGCCTTTTGTCGGGACGAGCAAATCCTAACCGCGCCCGGAGCGAGCCGCCGTCCAGGCGGCTCGCGGAGGAAGCGGGGGCCGCTCGTCGGAAGAAGGCGCCGTCTCTTCGGCGGCGGCATGGATCACGGCTGGAGCCCCCGCTTCCTCCGCGAGCGGGCCTTCGGCCGCTCGCTCCGGGCGCGGTTAGGATGACGTTGGGGAAGGCGCCGGGGCTGGCTAGCCCTACTCGACCGCGATCCCGATCTGGCGGCGCAGCTTCGCGTACCGCTCGCTCACCGAGAACAGGTAGAGATCCCCCATCCTCTCCTCCGCGTCCCCCGCTCCTTCGAGCGCGAGGACGGCCGCCGCGGCCCCGAGGTCGTCCGCGAGGAGCAGGCCGGCGCGCGCCGCGGTGGCGTCGACCGCGTTCGCCCAGCGCTGCAGGTTCGTGCGCCCGCCCTCCTCGACGAACCGCAGGAACGCGCCGCGCAGGCGATCGACGCGCACCGGGTCGAGCAGCGGCGCGATGGCCTGCGCGAGCGGTACGACGCGCGCGCGCACCGCGGGCGACAGCGGCAGGTTCTCGTTGCCGATCCAGAGCGCGGCCAGGAACACGTCCTCGAGCTCGACGATCCCGTCGAAGAGCGCGCGGACGAAGACGTCGTCGCGGAAGTACGCGAGGTGCTCGCCCGCGAGGAACGCGAGCTCGACCGGCGAGCGGCCGCTCAGCGCCGGCCTGCCGATGCGGATCGCGGGCGTCGTGCCGGGGATCATGCGCGCGCCCTCCGGCGCGTCGGCGTACGTGTAGAGCGGCGGGAGCTGGACGCCGAGGATCTGCGCTGCCCACGCGAAGCAGCGCGCCGAGGTGAGCGTGGAGGTCGCCGGGTCCTGGCGGTGCTTCGGGTCGAGCTGGGGGAGGGCGCCGTCGCGGCGGAGGGCAGAGAGGCGCCCGAGCAGCACGGGGCCGAGCACGGCGGCGAAGATGGCGCCCACGAGCGGCTCCTGATCCGGGTGCGCCAGGAGGCGCTGCCAGCTCTCGGGCGAGAGCGAGGCCCTCGGCCGCACCAGCCCCTCGCCGCGCAGCCTCGCGCAGAGCGCCTTCGGCTCGTCGTCCGCCGCGCCGAGGTGCACCAGCACCCGGGCCACGCAGAACGCGCGGTCCTTCTCGCCGCGCGCGTCGTGCGCGCGGTACAGCGCCCGGAGCAGGCCCAAGTCCCGCGGATCGGGCCGGAGGCGCCGGCAGAGCTCCTCGGGATCGTCGAGCTCGGTCGCGGCCACCGGGGTCGCGACCGCGCCCGAGAGGTCGACCTCGACCGCCGTCTGGGCGCGCGCCTCCTCCAGCTCCGCCAGGAGCTCAGCGATGCGCGCCTCCAGCGCCCGCACGCGGTGCGTGAGCGCCTCCACCGCGCCCGGCGGCCCTTCGGCCGCGCCGGGCGCCGCCGGCGCAGCGGGATCCGCCGCCGGCGCCAGCGACGGCCGCTCCACGCCGATCTCGCGCACGCGCACCCGCCGCCGCGCCTCGTACGCGGCCGTCAGCGCCCGCTCCAGCGAGAGGAGCCGCTCCCGATCCAGCCCCAGCTCCTCGCCCGCGCGCGCGAGCTCCGCCCGCTCCTCCGGCGTGATGATGCCGTCCTCGATCACCGCCGAGAACAGCTCCTCGTACCGCGCCTCCAGCGGCCCGAGCTGCACGCCGGCGGCGACCTGGCCCGGCTCGAAGGACGCGTCGTGCGCGAAAGGCGTCAGGGGATCGGTCATGCCCCGGCGTCGCACGAGGCGCGCCCCGACTCAAGCGCCGGCGAGGGAGCCCCCAGACGTCCAGGATGTGCTCCCTTTGGTCCCAGTCCGGGCCCCGGCTCGGGCCCCGCTCGACGCAGATCCCCGGGAATGAACCCCGACGACTCGTGTTATGAGGGCGCCGCTCGCCGCCCGGGCGCCCGCCGCGCGCCCCGGTGGATCGGGCAAGACGACGGCCCCTCGCCGAGGGCGCCGCCCGAGGGCTCCTCGTGATCGAGATCACCGACCTCTACAAGTACTACGGAGAACGCCGCGCCATCGGCCCGCTGTCCTGCTCCATCGCGGACGGCGAGATCGTGGGCCTGCTCGGCCTCAACGGCGCCGGCAAGACGACCACCCTGCGCATCCTCGCGTGCGACCTGCTCCCCTCCTCGGGCGCGGTCGTCGTGGACGGGCTCGACGTCGTCGAGCAGCCGCACGAGGTGCGCGCCCGCATCGGTTACCTGCCCGACACGCCGCCGCTCTATCCCGAGATGACGGTGGGCGCCTACCTCCACTTCGCCGCCCGCCTCCGCGGCCTCTCGAGCGCGGAGGCCGCGCGCCGCGTGCCCGAGGTGGAGGAGCTGACCGAGCTCGGCGCGGTCTCGGACGACCCGATCTCCTCGCTCTCCCACGGCTTCAAGCAGCGCGTCGGCATCGCCCAGGCGATCGTCCACCGCCCGCGCCTCCTCGTGCTGGACGAGCCCATCACGGGCCTCGACCCGGTGCAGATCGTCGAGATGCGCGAGCTGCTCCGGAGCCTCAAGGGGGATCACACCATCCTGCTCTCCAGCCACATCCTCTCGGAGATCAGCGAGACCTGCGACCGCATCCTGGTGATCAAGGACGGCCAGATCGCCGCCGACGGGACCGAGGCCGAGCTCAAGAACCGGCTGCGCGGCGGCTTCCGCGCCGTCGTCACGGTGACGGGCACCGCCGACCGCGCGCGCGCGGTCGCCGAGGGCGTCCGAGGCGTGCAGACGGTGGAGGAGCTGCCCCCCGCCGAGCCCGGTGAAGGCGTGGTGACGCTGCGCGTGGACGCCGAGCACGACGTCCGCGTCGAGCTGGGCCGCGCGCTGGTCGGCGAGGGGCTCGGCATCCTCCAGGTCGGCCCCGGGGAGCGGGAGCTGGAGTCGATCTTCCTCGAGCTCGCCACGCCGGCCGAGGCCGAGAGGGCCTCCGCCCGCCGCGCGAAGCGGCGCGCGGCGAAGGAGGAGGCCCCGGCGAAGAAGGCCGAGGTCGAAGCGACGAGCAGGGACGAGGAGGGAGGATCATGAAGAACGCGCTCCTCCTCGCAGGGCGCGAGCTCCGGGCGTACGCCCGCTCGCCGATCGGCTACGTGGTGGCCGCGGCGACGCTGCTCGGCGAGGGCATCTACTTCTACGCGATGGGCCTCAAGGGGACGATGCTGTCTGCCCAGGTGCTGTCGCTCTTCTTCGAGGCGGCGGGCGGGGGCACCATGGTCATGGCCGCCGTGCTCGCGATGCGCCTCATCGCCGGCGAGCGCGAGACGGGGACCATCGTCCTGCTCAACACGGCGCCCATCCGCGAGTCCGAGCTCGTCCTCGGCAAGTTCCTCGCGGGGCTCGCCTTCCTGACGATCCTGGCGCTCCTCGCCGCGTACATGCCGGCGCTCATCTTCGTCAACGGCAAGGTGAGCCTGGGCCAGATCGCGGTCGGCTACCTCGGCCTCGTGCTGCTCGCGGCGGCCTCGCTCGCCATCAGCCTCTTCGCGTCGGCCCTCGCGCCGAACCAGATCATCGCCGCGCTCGTGGGCGGCGTCCTGCTCCTCACGTTCTTCCTGATGTTCTTCGTCGCTCCGGCCACCGAGCCGCCCATCAACGGCTTCCTCAACGGCCTCGCCATCTTCCACGTCCGGCAGCGGTCCTTCATGATCGGCACCCTCAAGCTGGAGAACGTCGTCTTCAACCTGGCCGTCGCGTACTTCTTCCTGCTCGCGGCCACCAAGACGCTGGAGGCACGGCGATGGCGGTGAGCACCGAAAAGGTGGCCGCGGAAACGAGCCCGATCCCGCCGTCGTACGGCGCGTGGCTGCTGCCGGTCTACCTCTTGTCCCTCGTGCTCGTCTTCGTCGGCGAGCGCATCGTCGAGCTCCGACGGCCTCCGCTACGCGTTCTCGTCCATCGGGCTCCTCGGCCTGGTCGGCACGACGGGCGTGCGCTTCGCGCGCTCCGGCGCCGGGCGCGGCGAGCGCGGGCGGGCGGAGCGGGTGCTGGCCTTCTGCTCGGCGGGCGGCCTCTTCGCGGTGGTCGCGTACTTCGCCACCACCGACAAAGGCAAGCAGCTCCTCGGCGTGGCCGCCGCCAAGCCCGAGGTGCGCGCCCGCTTCGAGGCCGCCGCCACCGCCTCCTGGGTCGCGATCCTGGTCCTCGCGGTGCTGCCGCTCGTCTTCGGCGAGATCGCGCTCGCGCCCATGCGCAGCGCCGCGATGATCGAGGCCCGCCGCGTCCGCGCCGCGCTCCGCTCGGGCCTGATCCTCGCGAGCGCCGCGATCTACTGCACGCTCCTCACGTACGCGGCGGGCGAGCTCGACATGAAGGTCGACTTCTCGTACTTCCGCACGGCGCGGCCGAGCGAGTCGACGAAGAACATCGTCCGCGCGGCCCCCGAGCCCATCGAGGTCCGGGCCTTCTTCCCCGAGCTGAACGACGTGGGGACGGAGGTGATGGGCTACCTGCACGACCTCTCCAAGGGCACGCCGAACCTGAAGGTACAGGAGTACGACCGGCTCCTCGTCCCCGCCGTCGCCAAGGACGCGAAGGTGACGAACGACGGCATCGTCGTGCTCACGCGCGGCGCCTCGCGCGAGGCGCTCACCGTCGGCGTGGACATGAGGACGGCGGCCGTCAAGCTGAAGACGCTCGACGGCGACTTCCAGAAGGCGCTCCTCAAGGTGATGCGCGCGGCGCGCGTCGCCTACTTCACCGTCGGGCACGGCGAGCTGAACGAGTCGAAGGGCACCGAGGCGGCGGACGGGCACACGGCCAAGGGCCTGCGCAAGCTCTTCGAGTCGCAGAACTACACGGTGAAGGACCTGGGCCTCGCCCAGGGCCTCGGCACCGACGTGCCGGCCGACGCCACCACCGTCGTCGTCCTGGGCCCCACGCAGCCGCTCCTGCCGGAGGAGGTCGCCGCGCTGAAGCGCTTCGCCGAGAAGGGCGGGCACCTGCTCCTCGCGCTCGATCCGGAGGCGAAGGTCGATCTCGCGCCCCTGGCCGGGACGGTGGGCCTCTCCTGGAGCCCGACCGTCCTCGCCAACGACAAGGTCTACGTCCGCCGTCGCTTCAACAACGGCGACCGCGTGAACCTGGCGACGAACCGCTTCTCCTCCCACGCCTCCGTGTCGACGCTGAGCCGCAACTCGGCGCGCATGCCGGTCGTCTTCCCGGGCGCGTCCTCGCTCGACAAGGAGGCCGCCGCCGACAAGGGCCTCAAGATCGACTTCGCGGTCAAGTCGATGCCGGAGACGTTCGAGGACAAGAAGGGTGACTTCCAGTACGACGGCGCCGCCGACGGCGGCCGCAAGGCCTTCAACCTGGCCGCGGCGGTCAGCGAGCAGGTGCCCGCCCCGCCGGGCTGGAAGGGGAAGGACCCGCCCGAGCTGCGCGCCTTCGTCGTCGCCGACGCGGACGCGCTCAGCGACGCGGTCTTCGGCAACGAGCCCAACATCTTCTTCGCGGCCGACGTGATCCGCTGGCTCGGCGGGGAGGAGAGCTTCAGCGGCGCCGTCTCCAACACGGAGGACGTTCGCATCGAGCACACGCGGGACAAGGACGTCGTGTGGTTCTACGCCGCCATCCTCGGCGCGCCGCTCTGCGTGCTGGGCGTGGGCATCCTGCTCTCCCGCCGCCGCAAGGGGCCGGGCGCGCGGAAGGCCGGGGGCGGCGAGAAGAGGGGTCAGTAGGATGAGCATGCCTCTGGGATCGCGACAGGTCTGGATCCACCTCGGCGTGCTCGCCGCCTCCACCGCCGCCGCGGTGGGCATGTGGACGCGCGACAAGCAGCCGCAGGCGATCGCCGCGGGCGACGTCGTCGTCTGGTCCGGCCACGGCGCCGACGTGCAGAAGGTGACGTACGAGAGCAAGGCCAAGACGGTGCTGCTCGAGGCGAAGTCGGACGCGGAGGGCCGCTACTTCACGGGCTCGATCGATCGCGAGGGCTTCGCGCCGCCGGCCCACGACGGCGGCGCGGCCCCGCCCCCGCCGCGCACCACGACGGGCTTCGTCTCCGTCGGCCCGGGTGAGAAGCTCGCCGAGGCCCTCGGCTCGCTCAAGGCGCTCCGCGCGCTCGGCAAGATCGGCGACGACCGCGCCGCCGAGTTCGGCCTGGCGGAGCCGGAGGCCACGGTGACGGTGCGCGTGGGCGGCGTCGAGCACAAGCTCCTCCTCGGCGCGACGACGCCGGGCGGCGGCGATCGCTACGCGAAAGACGGCGCGACGGGCGAGGTCTACGCGCTCCGGGGCGAGCCGCTCCGCCAGATTCGAGTCGGCCGACTCGCTCCTCATCGAGCGCGAGCTGCACGAGTGGAAGGACGCGGACGTGACGAGCGCGCGCATCGAGGCCGGCGGCAAGGCGCGTGACCTCGTGCGCGCAGGGCCGGAGACCAAGCGCTTCTGGGCATCGGCCGAGAGCCCGGACACCAACGACGAGACGATCGGCAACTGGATGACCAAGCTCGAGCGCCTCCGCCCGACGGAGTTCGAGCTGACCGACCCCGCCGGGAAGGAGCCGGTGCTGCGCGTCTCGTACAAGGGGAAGAAGCCGCTCGGGTACCTCGAGCTGGTGAAGGTGAAGGGCGACAAGGCCACGTTCTACGTGCGGACGGAGCGGACCCGGCTCTTCGGCAAGGTGACGGCCTCGATCGCCGACCAGGTGGAGCAGGACCTCGGGACGATCGTGAAGTAGCCCCGCGCTCACGCGAGGCGATCGATCTTGGCCCAGAGGGCGTCGAGATCGAGCCGCTGCGCACCAGGGGACGAGGCCGTGGTGTTTCACTCTGGCTGCAAGGGAGGATGAGCCGGGTCGTCCGCCGACGAGCTGGCACGCCCGCGCGCGGGGCGGCTCGTCCGGCGATGTGCTGGCGTGCCCGAACGCGGGCTCGTCCGCCCAACGAAGCGCCCGCTCGCCGGATGGCGCTCGCTCGTTGCGGGCGTCGAGGTTGCTTGCCCGCCGGGCACCTTGTTCGGCGAGCACCGAGCTTGCTTCGCCGAATCCCTGCTTTGGTAGCCCCGACGGCGAGCCCGTTCGCCCGATGACGCACGGGCTCATCCCTGGGCGGGTGCGCTCGCCGGAGGACGTGGGCGCTTGCCATGGGACGTGTGCGCGCTCCCGAATACGAGGCCGGTCGCTCGAACATGAGCCTGCGCGCGCGATGTCGAGCCGCTTCGCAGGCAACGAGGCGGCTCGCTCGCGGCGAGAGCCCTTCGTCGCCGGTTGAACGGACTTGTCCGTCGCGGAGTCCGCTCGCGGGGAGGTCCGGAAGCGGGTCGCCGGCGGACGAGCTGGTTCGGGACCGGCAACGGTCGTTCGCGGTTGGGCGAGCCCGTTCCGCCGGGGGAGTGGTCGGCCTGTGGTATTCACGCCGGCGCGGGGGCTGGAACGCAGGCCGGCAGGCGAGCTCGCCGGGGCGATGGGGGAGGTGTGTGCGCCTGAGCTGCTCTACCGGCACATCCGGCACCGACGGCGCTCTGCGCGCGATGTGCCGGCGTGGGCGCGAGTGCGCCGTGTCGCCCGTGGGTGCGACGCCTCGTCGTCCGACGTGTGTGGGCGCTCGGCGCCGTGCCGGCTTGCAGGCCGTCGTGGGTGCGCGTCCCGCTCGTTCGCGATGTCGTGTGCGCCGTCCCATCGCATGAGAGCGTTTTCGGGTTCCATGCGCGCCGTCGAGCCGCGCCCGTAGGCGGGCCGGACCGCGCGGTGGCGCGCCGGCTCGCGTGCGGATTCGCCGGCTTGGCCTCGCGTGCGCGCGTTCGCCCGAGTATGTCCTCGTTCGCGGACGGTGAAAGCGCGGCACCGGCGACGCGATGACGAGCAGGTGCGCTCTCTCCGGCAAGGGAGTAGGGTCTCGAACTGCATGACCGGGACGTGCGGTCGTGTAACCTGGCGGGTGATCGCCACGGTCGTGCATGATACGCTGCGCAAGATGAGTGGAAGCAGCGCCGCCCGGGCTCGAAACGGCTCCTCCGCCACGCCGGCGCAGGATCGCGCAACCACGGAGCGCCAGGCGAGGTTGCTCGACTTCCTCGCCGATCCGCCGCCCGAGATCCTAGCAGCCGCCGACGCCGTGGGCCGCGCCCGCGAGCAGTACGGCGAGGACACGGACCGCGAGCTCGCCGACATCGAGGCGGGCCGGCATCCCTTGCAGCGGCGGGCGGCGAAGACGCGCGCGCGCTGATGCTCCCGGCGCTGGAGCCGATCCTGGAAGGGTTCGCGCGCTATGCGCAGCGCCGCGGGCGCGAGGCGGCGTGCGACGCGCGAGCCGTTGGTGCCGCGTTGCGGGACGCGGCGAAGTTAGCCAACGGCAACGAACCTGACGAGCCCGCCGCGCTGTTCCACGCGCTCGCTCGCCGGCCCCGCGCGTTCGGGAAACTCCACGGCGACATGCTCGTGCTGCTCGCGGTGGAACGAGCGCGCGCAGTCGGGCTCGAGCTGAGCTTCGTGCCCATCGAGCTCGCCATCCACGCCATCCGCATCCTGCGTGGGGAGATGACCTTCCTCGAGCTACGCGGCTGGTTCGCGGCCCGGCTCGCGCCGATCAAGCGGCGGGCGTGGCCTCCGCGGAAGCGATGGCTCGCTGAGGCGGGGGTGGGCTCAGGTGCGCGGGCGGCGTGGGCCGGCGGGGCGCTGCAAGCCAAGCGAGGCGAGGAGCGCGATGATCGGGCGCGGGCCGGCAAGCTCCTCAACCCGCGCGGCCCCGAGAAGCTGCGTAGCATGGGGTGCAATACGGGCCTGCATCTCCGCGAGCAGGGCCCGGGCCTGCGCCTCCTCTGGCGCAACGTTGACGACATCGAAGAAACCCGCGCGCTCGGCGTCGCGCAGGGTGGAGGCCGCGGTGCGCGCCGACGCGAGGATGGCGAGGTGGATCCCGCGCTTCTCGGCCTCGGGCAGAAGGCGGCGGCTGGCCGAGCGTGTCATCGTTGTGCTTGCACTCGACGATGATCGGGCCGGGGAGCAGCGCAAAGAGCGGGGGCGCCGCCGCGTCCCGCTCGATGAACGCGTCGATGTTACCGTCGCGCCCCGCGGTGGGCATGACGTGGACGCCGGCGCCGAGGACCTCGCGGAGCGCGTCGCCGACGAGCTGCTGGAAGGCGTCCTCCGCGTCCGGAAACTGCGCCGCCACGGCGCCTCTCCCGTCGGCGGGGGTGAAGTGCTCGGGGAAGGGCTGGGTCATGTCGCGACGCCCGGCCGGCGATGCTAGCCGAGTGCGGTGCGCCGCGGGGCACCCTTCCGGCGGGGCTCGGGAGCTATCTTGCTACCCGGCAGTCGGGTACACCCATCGCCTCACGTCGGGGAACCCAGAAGGACCCATGCGCACACTCGCCCTCGCCTCGTTCGTCGCCTCGCTCACCCTGGGCTGTGGAGCCGCCAGCGAGGCGGCCGCCGCACCCCCGCCCCCACGTGGGCCCGTGCGGATCGTCGTCGACGCCACCCGGGCGCCGCAGAAAATCCTGCGCGCGCACCTGTCGATGCCGGTCTCGCCGGGCCCGCTCACGCTGCTCTATCCCAAGTGGATCCCGGGCGAGCATGCGCCGTCGGGGCCGATCGTCAACCTGGCGGGGCTGCGCCTCGCCGCCGCCGGCAAGCCCGTCGCGTGGCACCGCGACGACGCCGACATGTACGCGATCCAGGTCGACGTCCCGGCCGGCGCCGACACGCTCGAGATCGACCTCGAGTACCTGGGCGCGCCGGACGGACGTTTCAGCTCGGGGCTCTCCTCCACGCTGGAGCTGCTCGACCTGAGCTGGAACCACGTCGTGCTCTATCCCAAGGGCCCCTCGCCCGCGCAGCTCACTTACGTCGCCCGCGTCGAGCTGCCGCCCGGATGGAAGTACTCCACCGCGCTCCCCGTCGCCGGCGAGCAGGGCGCCGCCGTCGAGCTGAAGCCCGCGTCGCTCACGACGCTCATCGACTCGCCGCTCGTCGCGGGCGCGCACCGCCGCGCGATCCCGCTGGGCGACGTCGGCGGCGCGCCGCACGAGCTCGACGTGATCGCCGACAGCGAGGAGGCGCTCGCCATACCCGCGCAGCGCGTCGCCGCGTACGAGCACCTCGTCGTCGAGGCGAACGCGCTGTTCGGCGCGCGCCACTACGACGCCTACCACTTCCTCTACACGCTCAGCGACCAGATCGCGGGCATGGGGCTCGAGCACCACGCGTCCAGCGACAACCGCTCGGGCGAGCGCGCGCTGCTCGACGAGGACGCCCGGAGGATGGACGCGTGGCTGCTCCCGCACGAGTTCGTGCACTCGTGGAACGGCAAGCACCGGCGCCCCAAGGGCCTCGTGACGCGCGACTACCAGGAGCCGATGCGCACGGACCTCCTCTGGATTTACGAGGGGCTGACGGAGTACCTCGGCTGGGTGCTCACGGGGCGGAGCGGCCTCGCCTCGGACGAGGAGGAGCGCGAGGCCCTCGCCTGGGACGCGGCAGAGCTGGAGGGCCGGCCCGGCCGCCTGTGGCGCCCTCTCGCGGACACGGCCGTCGCGGCGCAGACGCTCTACACGGCGCCCCGCGCCTTCCGCTCGGCGCGGCGCGGCGTCGACTTCTACGACGAGGGGACGCTCCTCTGGCTCGAGGTCGACGTCGCCATCCGCACCCAGACGCAGGGGCAGCGATTGCTCGACGACTTCTGCCGCGCCTTCTTCGGCGGCAAGGACACGGGCGCCGAGGTGACACCCTACGCGCTCGACGACGTGCTGCGGGCGCTCAGCGCGGTCGCGCCGCGCGACTGGCGCGCCTTCTTCGAGGCGCGCGTCGATCGGATCGCGGAGCACCCGCCGCTCGAAGGGGTCACCGCGGGCGGCTACGACTCGTCCGCACCGCGGAGCCCAACGTCCTCATCGCGAGCTGGGAGAGCGCCGACAAGGTGCGCGATCTGACCCGCACGCTCGGCGTGCTCCTCGGCGAAGGCGCGGCGGTGCTCAACGTCGTCCCGGGCTCGCCGGCGGACAAGGCGGGCATCGCTCCGGGGGCGAAGGTCGTCGCCGTCGACGGCCGGCGCTATTCATGGGAGCTGCTCGGCGACGCCATCGCGCGCGCCAGGTCGAGCCCCGCGCCCATCGAGATCCTGTACGAGACGGGCGACTTCTTCCGCACCGCCAAGGTCGACTGGCACGGCGGGATCGTCAACCCGCACCTCCAGCGCGACCCGGCGCGCCCGGACCTGATTCTCGAAGATCCTCGCGCCGCTGCGGCCGCGCCCCGCGGAGGCGAACCCGCCGAGCCCGAAGAAGCCCTGAAGGCGCGGTCGTAATATCAACGCCCCCGCCGCCCGAGCCGCGCCGTACCCGCGAGCCCCCGGGCCGTCGCCTCGGCGGCGACGGCCCGCCGCACCTCCTGGTGCACGGAGAGCACGAGGGGCGAGGGCACGACCTCGCCGGGGTCGGCCAGCGCGGCGAGCGCGCGGGCGGCGGCGATCATCATCTCCGGCGTGATGGCGCGGCTCCTCACGTCGAGCGCGCCGCGGAAGAGGCCGGGGAAGGCGAGGGCGTTGTTGACCGAGCGCCCGTCCGAAGCGAACGCCGCGCCGGCGCGGAGGGCGTCCCGCGGGTCGATCTCCGGGTCCGGGTTGGAGAGCGGGAAGACGACCTGCCCGGGCCGCACGCTCGCCGGATCGATGAGCCCCGGCCGGCCCGTCGCGGCGATCACGATGTCGGCCTCGCGCATGAGCGTCGCCTGGTCGACGGGGCGGGCGCCGAAGCCCGCGAGCCACCGCTGCGCCTCCTCGGAGCGATCGGTGACGAGCACGTCGCCCACGCCGTAGGCGATCATCAGCCGGGCGATCGCGCTGCCCGCGGCGCCGAGGCCGATCTGGCCCACCCTGGCGCGCTCGAGCGAGAGGCCCGCGGCCTTGCAGGCGTTGATCACCGCCGCGAGCGCGACGGTCGCGGTGCCGTGCTGATCGTCGTGGAAGACGGGCTTGTCGAGCCGCGCGACGAGCGCCTCCTCGATGCGGAAGCAGTCGGGGCTCCGGATGTCCTCGAGGTGGATGCCGCCGAAGGTGGTCGAGAGGCGATCGACGGTATCGACGAACTCGCCCACGTCGTGGGTGTCGACGAGCAGCGGCGTGGCGCTGATGCCGACGAAGGCGTCGTAGATCGCGGCCTTGCCCTCCATGACCGGCATGCTCGCGATCGGGCCGATGTCGCCGAGGCCGAGGACGCGCGACCCGTTGGTGAAGATGCCGACGGAGTTGCCGATCCCGGTGTACTCCCAGGCCCGATCGGGCGTCGATTGGAGCGCCCGGCAGACGCGCGCCACGCCCGGCGTGTAGATCTGCCGGTAGTCGCGGGGGCTCTTCAGCGCGACGCGGCTCGTCACGTGGATCTTGCCCCCCTTGTGCCGCTCGAAGACGCGATCGACGACGTCGAGCACCTGCGCCCCCTCGACGGCCCGCACGGCGGCGACGACGCGCTCGGTGTGCGCTTCGTCGTCGGCCTCGATCGTCACCTCCCGGATCGAGTGGTCCTCGCCGACGCTCAGCGTGGTGATCTCGCCGATGAGGGCGTCGGCGTCTGCGACGGCCTTGCCGAGGCGCGCGATCTGGCCGGGCCGGTGCAACATCTTGAGCCGCAGGGTGGTGTCGATGCCGTATCTCACGGCGGGGTGATACCACCCTCCCGGCCGGGTGCCACAGCGCTCACCTCGCCTCGCCGGCCCGCGAGAACACGACCGCGCCGTCGGCCACCGGCGCGTACCGGAGCATGGCCAGGTCCACCGCGTAGTTCTGGGTCACCCTCCACGGGCTCGCGGCCCCCTGCTTCGGCAGCGCGTCGAGGCTCCGGAGGACGTAGCCCGACATCAGCGCCATGATCGGCTGCTTCTCCCCCTGCTCCCCCGCGTACCGCGGGCAGGCGATCGCGTAGCCGTGGCGATCCATGTGGTCGAGCAGCCGGCACACGTACTCGCTGATGAGATCGCACCGGAGCGTCCAGGAGGCGTTCGTGTAGCCGACGGCCATCGCCAGGTTGGGCACGTCGCTCGCCATCATTCCCTTGTAAATCACGCGCTCGCTCTGCGGGAGCGGCCTGCCGTCGACCTCGATCTGCATCCCGCCGAACAGCTTGAGCTTGAGCCCCGTCGCCGTCACCACGAGGTCCGCCTCGAGCTCGGCGCCGCTCACGAGCTTGATGCCCTTCTCCGTGAACGTCTCGATGCGGTCGGTGACGACGCTCGCCTTGCCCTCCCGGATCGCCTCGAACAGGTCCCCGTTGGGCACGACGCAGAGGCGCTGATCCCAGGGGTCATACGTCGGCGTGAAGTGCTTCGCGAGGTCGCCGTCGCCCCGCAGCGCTCGCCTCGCGCCCCCGACGAGAAGCGCCTTCGCCCGATCGGGGAACCGACGGCAGAACCCGTAGAACGCCATCGAGAGCCCCACCCGCTTCCACCGCGTGAAGCCGTACGCGACCTGATCGGGAGCTTGTCGCGCATCCAGTTGGCGAGCTTGTCCTCCTGCGGGAGGGCGAGGACGTACGTCGGCGAGCGCTGGAGCATCGTCACGCTCGCCGCCTTCTTCGCCAGCTCGGGGACGAGCGTGACCGCCGTCGCGCCGCTCCCGATGACCACGACCCGCTTGCCCTCGTAAACGACGTCCGGCGTCCACTTCTGCGGGTGGACGACCTGCCCCCCGAAGCGGGACAGCCCGGGCAGCTCGGGCGTGTACCCCTCGTCGTAGTCGTAATAGCCGCTGCACATGAAGAGGAAGCTGCACGACAGCTCCGACCTCTGGCCGGTGCTCGCGTCCTCCACCTCGACCGTCCACCGCGCGGCGTCCGTCGACCAGCGCGCGCGGACGACCTTGTGGTCGTACCGGATCCGCTCGTCGATGCCGTGCTCCTTCGCCGTCTCCTGCAGGTACGCGAGGATGGACGGGCCGTCGGCGATGGCCTTCCCGTCCTTCCACGGCCGGAAGGAGAAGCCGAGGGTGTACATGTCCGAGTCCGAGCGGATGCCCGGGTAGCGAAAGAGATCCCACGTGCCGCCGAGCCGCGGGCGCGCCTCAAGGATCGCGTAGGTCTTCTTCGGGCAGCGCGTCTGCAGGTGATACGCCGCGCTGATGCCGGAGATCCCGGCGCCGACGATGAGCACGTCCACGTGTCGAGGTTCCAAGGGGAGCTTCCTTCGGCCGCGATCCTAGCGCAGCGGACGGGAAGCGGGGGCAATCCCCATCATTCCGAGCCCGAGCCCGAGCCCGATCTTCTGGATTTCGGGTTCGGGCTCGGGCTCGGGCTCGGGCTCGGGCTCCGTTTGGTGGTAGCCTCCGCGCGCCACCACAGGAGACACGCACATGGGTTTGCTCGACGGGAAGGTCGCGATCATCACGGGCGCCGGCGGCGGCATCGGCCGCGCCGAGGCGCTGCTCTTCGCCCGCGAGGGCGCCAAGGTCGTGGTGAACGACCTCGGCGGCGCGCGCGACGGGACGGGCGCGGGCGACGCGGCGGCGAGCAAGGTGGTCGCCGAGATCCAGGCGGCCGGCGGCGAGGCGGTGCCGAGCTTCGACAGCGTCGACGACGGCCGAGGGCGCGGCCGCGATCGTCAAGGCCGCCGTCGACGCGTTCGGGCGGGTCGACGTGCTCGTCAACAACGCGGGCATCCTCCGCGACAAGACGCTCCTCAAGATGGACGAGGGGCTGTGGGACTCGGTCATCGCCGTCCACCTCCGCGGCACGTTCCTGTGCACGCAGGCGGCCGCCCGGCAGATGATCGCCCAGGGCGGCGGCGGGCGCGTCGTGAACACCACGAGCGTCTCCGGCATGATGGGCAACTTCGGCCAGGCCAACTACGCGGCGGCCAAGGCCGGCATCTACGGCTTCACCCGGACGGCCGCCATCGAGCTGCAGAAGCAGCGGATCACCGTCAACGCCATCGCCCCCATCGCCAAGACCCGGATGACGGAGGACCTGCCCATGTTCCAGACCGGCATGGACACCCTCACCCCCGACCACGTGGCCCCGGCGGCGCTCTTCCTCGCCTCGGACCTCTGCGCCGACCGCACGGGCAACGTCCTCGCCGTCGCCGGGGCGAGGATGTACGTGTACAAGGTGGTGGAGGGGCCCGGGAAGTTCAAGGACGAGCACGCCGCATGGACGGCGCAAGAGATCGCCGACAACTGGGACGCGATCGCCAAGGTCTGACCGGGACCCGAGGCATCCGTCCACGGCAAGGACGTCCAGGAAGAATTGTAGCAGCGCGGCGGCGATGCTAGTTTCTTGCCAAGCGGGCGGCGCGTGAGCCCCTCGCGGGTTACGTTGGCGGTGTGGGCCGGTGACGTAAGAGGGCGATCCGCATGGTGCAACGACCGCGGGTGAACAAGAGGTCGCTGCCCGGAAATCCCGGGCGCGGGCCCGGCTCACCCTCGGGCACGTCGGGCACGTCGGGCGGGCGCACCATCACGTTCCTCGACAGCGCCCTCGCGCGGAGCGCCGGCGCCGCCGGCATCCCGCTGGTGCTCTGGGTGTGTGCCGCCGTGGTGGCCCACCTCGCAGGCGGCGGCGGCGCCATGGAGGCGGCAGCCATCGCGCGGGACGAGGCCGAGCTTCGCGCCGCCGTGCGCATCGCGCGAGATGGCGTGCACCCGCCCGACACGACGATCGAGCTGATCTCGGACGAGGCGGAGCCCACGCCGCAGAACATCGAGCCGCCGAAGGACGATGGCACCGCCGACAGCAAGTCCGGCGACGTCGACCCGGACGCGCCCAACCCCGACCCCGCGGTCAAGCCCCCGCCCAAGCCGAAGGAGAAAGAGAAGGAGAAGAAGCCCGATCCGCCGAAGGTCGAGCCGCCGAAGCCGCCCGAGCCGCCGAAGCCGAAGCCCGAGCTGCCCAAGCCCCTCGCCCCCGTCGCTCCGGCCCCTGCCGCGCCTCCTCCGCCGCCCCCGCCCCCGATGGAGGCGGATCACCGCATCGCCGTGCGGCAGCACGCGAAGAAGGACCAGCCCGACAACCCGACCGCCAACCGCCTCGCGGAGGACGCGAACCACGTCGACAAGGAGACGGTCGCGCGGGCGCGCTCACAGGACCAGGACAGCCCGACCCCGAGCCTCGGCGCGCACGCCGGCGGGCCGAGCGACGGCGACCCGGGCGACAGCAAGGACGATCACAGCGGCAGCGCCGAGGATCACAAGGGCGACGAGAAGCACGCGCCGGGGGAGGCGAAGAAGGCCGCCACCGACGCGGAGCACGAGGAGCCCAAGCCGCCTGCTCCGCCGACCGGCCAGGACCTGCCGCCGCCGAGCATGCCCGGCCTGCAGGGTAAGGGCGGCAAGGGGCTCGCGGCTGCATCGGAGGCGCCGCCTCCCTCGCCGGGCGGCGCCGGCCCCGCCTCGCCGGAGACGATCTCGGGCGACAAGGGGACGTACGCGCTCGATCCCGTGAACCCGGGCGGCGACGGCACGACCCGGCGGCCGGGGAGGAAGCGGCCGCGCACGCCCTACTTCCAGGCCCCCGTCCACGCGAACCAGCTCGGCCTCGGCGGCACGGGCCTGCCGGGCGGGCCCAACCTCAACCTCAACCAGGGCAGCTTCCAGAAGGCCGTGGGCAACGAGGAGCTGGCGCGCGAGCGCGCGGCCGACGGCGCGGCCCGCCGCGCGGCCCACCGCGGCAAGTGGGAGAAGAACAAGTTCGACAAGTGGCGCCCGGCCATCGAGAACTACGAGCCGAGCGTCAAGCTCGACAACGTGACGGCGCTCAACGCCGCGCGCTCCCCCTTCGCGACGTACCTGAACACCATCCACAACCGCCTCCACCCCATCTTCGCCGAGGAGTGGCTCGCTTTCCTGGACGGGCTCCCGAAGAACAGCCCGCTCAACGACATGACCCTGGTGACGAACCTCGAGATCGTCCTCGACAAGGACACCGGCAAGATCGTGCGGATGGGCGTGACCAAGCCGAGCGGCTACACGATGTACGACGTCGCCGCGCTGAACGCGGTCGACCGCGCGGGCCCCTACGGCAAGGCGCCGGACATCATCGCGTCGCCCGACGGCAACGTGTACCTGCACTGGGAGTTCCACCGCGACCCGTTCGACGCCTGCACGACGCGCAACGCGCGGCCCTTCCTCCTCAAGACGGCGCCGAAGAAGCCCGGCAAGCCCGTGGGCCCCGTCAAGAAGGCGCCCTCGGCGACCAACCCCGACGACCGCTCCGCGCCCTCCGGCCCGCTCGTCCCGATGCGCTGATTTGCAGGGCCCCGAGCGCGGCTGCCCATCGGCGGCCTCCGCGACGAGCTGGCACGCAACGAGGAGCGGATTGGGTGAAGCGAGCGTCGTTCCCGGTGAAGTGATCGGCGTCCTCGTCGATGCAAGCGGCGCCTCCGGTGAAGCGAGGGGCGTTCCCGACGGTGCGGGCGTCCGGACGACGATGCGGCCGTCGTCCTCCATGACGCGATCTTCTCGCCGGACGAAGCGACCGTCGCTTCGGAAGACGTGATCGTCGTGTCCGATGAGGCGGCCAGCGCCTTCGACGAAGCAAATGACGGTCGCGATGACGCAGATCGCGAGCGTGATTAAGCAGATCGCGATCGTGATGAAGCAATTCGCGATCACGATGGGGCAAAGCGCGATCGCGATGGGGCAAATCGCGAGCGCGATGAAGCAAATCGTGATCGTGATGAAGCAAATCGCGATCGCGATGAAGCGGCGCGCCGCTGAACGAAGCGACCGTCGCCTCGGATGAATCCGCGCGACTTCCCATGAATCCAGGCGTCGTCCGCGATGAAGCCGGGCGCCGTCCGCGACGATGCAAGGTCGCCTCGGATGAAGCGAGCGTCGCCTCGGAGGATGCTCGCACGCGGCCGATGAAGCGAGCGTCGCCTCGGATGAAGCGGGCGTCGCCTCGGATGAAGCCGAGGCGTCTCCGACGAAGCGGGCGTCATCTCGGATGAATCGGCGCGACTTCCGGTGAATCCAGGCGTCGTCCGCGATGAAGCCGGGCGCCGTCTGCAACGATGCTCGGGCGTCTCGGATGAAGCGGACGTCGCTCCGGATGAAGCAAGGTCGCGGCGGAGGAAGCAAGGGTCGCTTCCGATGAAGCGGGGGGCGATTCGCTTCGTGCGAGCGCGTGGTCGCTTCGAGCGCCGTCGCCCTGCGCGAAGCGATGCGCACCTCGCTCGAAGCGCGGCGGCGCGAGCGCCGGAGCCGTACGAGTCGCGCACCCTCGCCCTGGCGCCCGCCCCGAGCGCCCCTCGCTCGACCGCGCCGTCGAGCTCGCCAGGCTCGCCGTCGACGGCAACGCGCGCGACGCCGATGCCTACCAGGTGCTCGCCGACGCCGAGCGCCGCATCGCGGCCCTCGCCGTCCCTGCCGCCGAGCAGGCGAGGCGACGCATCAGCGCGAGGCCGATGCCCCTCTTGCGGTGCTCGGGGCGCACGAAGAGATCCTCGAGGTAGAGCACCGACCGGCCGCGCCAGGTCGAGTAGGTGAACATGTAGAAGGCGAAGCCCGCCGGCGCCCCGTCCCATTCGGCGAGCAGCACGTGGAAGCGGGGCGCCGCGCCGAAGCCGTCCCGGAGGAGATCGGCCTCGGTCGCGACGACCGCAGAGGGCTCGCGCTCGTAGGCGGCGAGATCGCGGACGAGCTGGAGGATCACGGGCACGTCGGCGGCGACGGCGGGGCGGATCGCGAGCATGCCCGGGGCTTGGCCAGGCGCCCGGCGCGCGTCAACCCCGAGCGGCGCCGCTCAGTGGTCCGTCTTCATCGCCGCGAGCCGCGCCCGCACCGCGTTCGCCGTCACCGAAGGGGGCGTCGCGCTCCCCCAGAAGGCGAGCACGCGGCGGTACTCGCGGGCGGCGCCCGTGGCGTCGCCGGTCTGCTCGAGGGCCTCCCCGAGCAGCGCGTGCAGGTGCAACGCGCGGATGCCCGCCTCGATCCCGCTGCACGGCACGAGCGCTTTCTCCAGCAGCGGCACGGCCGCCGCCGCGTCGCCGGCGCGCAGGTGCGCCTCCCCGAGGAGGCCTGGGTCGAAGCGATCGGGCGCGCTCGCGGCGTCCTGGAGCACGTCGTGCGCGTCCTCCGGCGCGAGGGGGAGGGGGTACGTGCGCGACGGGCCGTCCGCGACCCGGGCGACGACGTAGTCTGCGCGCTTGAGGCGTCCCGCGAGCCAGTCCATGTGCGCCCCGCGGACCTGGAGCGGGTGGAGGCGCGCCTGCTCGGCGCTCGTCCACGCCGCGCTCTCGCGCGAGACGGCCTCGATCTCCGCGCGCGCCTCGGCGACGCGCCCCGACTCCTCCAGCACGTCCGCCGCGAGCTCCGCCTCCGCCGTCCGGCCCGCCGCGCCCACGCTCCCCGCCGCGTACTTCCGGAGCCCGGCCAGCGCGCCGTCGAAGTCCCCGGTCACCGCGAGCGCGCTCGCGTCGAGCCAGAGGGACCGCGGCACGTCCCGCTCCGACGCGCCCTCTCCCGCGCTCTTCGCCAGCGCGCGGCGGAGCGTGTCGCGCACGGCCTCGACGGGCATCCCCTGCGCGAAGAGCGCGTCCGTGAGCTTGAGGAGGCCCCCCCAGTGCTCGGGATCGACCGCGTCCCAGGCGCGCCCCTCCTCGGCGAGATTGGCGCAGCGGCCGAGCTTCGCCAGCGTGCTCGCGCGGCCGGCGTGGCAAGGCCCCGAGGCCGGGGCCGCGGCGAGGCAGCGCTCGAAGCAGGCGAGCGCCTGCGCGCCGGCGTCGGGCGTCGTCGCGGCGCGTCGACAGAGGCCGGCGTACGCGGGGCCGAACGAAGGGTCCTTCGCGACGACCTTCGCGTCGGTCGCGTCGGCCGCGTCGGGCTGGCCCGCGGCGAGCTGCGCCGTCGACAGGACGAAGAGGGCGTCCGGGTCGTCCGGGTAGGCGCGCGCCAGCGCCTGGGCCGCGGTCAGGAACGCGGGCAGATCCGGTGTGGGCTGGGCGAGCGGCTCCAGGGCGAGGAGGTAGGCGCGGTCCTCCGGCCGGAGGTGCCCCTGCATCCGGCGCGCCTCGGCGAAGTGACGGCGCCCGACCTCGATGAGCCGCGTCCCGGTCGAGAACGTCGGGGTGAGGTGGATGGCCGCGAGGCGCACGTGCGCGGCGGCGAAGGTCGGATCCAGCTCGGCCGCGTGCTCGAGGTGGCGGATCGCCTCCGCCAGCGAACGGTGGCGGTACGCGTCGAGGCCGTTGGCGTACTCGGCGTCCGCCGCGGGGACCGACGAGACGGCGCGGTGCGGGCGGCCGCCTGCGAAGGGAACCCCCATGCGGCGCGCGCCGAAGATCCCGGCCACGGCCAGCGCGACGAGCCCGGCGCCAATCGCGGCCCTCGGGAGGCGGCGAGGGCGTGGCCTGGCCGCGGGCGCGGGGGTGAGGAACATCTCGGTCTTGGCCGTGCCGAGGTCCGTCGCGGCGGCGGAGGGGAGGGTGCTGCTGTGGGGCGCTGCCCGCGAGCTCTGCGCGGCGGGCGTGGAGACGACCTCGGTCCTGGCGTTTCCCAGGTCCGACGAGGCGGCGGACAGGAGGGTGCGCGCAGAGCCGGCCGGGGCCGCCGTGCCGTGGAACGCCGCCAGGAGCTCGTCCATCGACGCGAAGCGCGCGTCGCGTTCGCGCGAGAGGGCGCGCTCGACGGCGGCCACGGCGCACGGCGGCGCCTCGGGGCAGCGGGCGGCGAGGCTCGGGATGGGCTTGACCAGGATCGCGGCGATGAGCGCCGTGGCGTCGACGATGGACCCCCAGGGCAGCTCCCCGGTGAGCACCTCGTACGCGGTGATCCCCCACGCGAACTGGTCGCTCCGCGCCTCCGCGGGCTCGCCGTGGATCTGCTCCGGCGCGAGGTACGCGGGCGTCCCCACGACGGCGCCCGGCGCGGTGAGCGTGGCGAGCGCCTCCGCCTCGCGCGGGGAGGCCTCGCGCTCCCGCCGCGCGATCCCGAAGTCGAGCACCTTGGCCCGCCCGGAGTCGAGGATCATCACGTTGTCGGGCTTCACGTCGCGATGGACGATCCCGGTCGCGTGCGCCGCCGCGAGCGCCTCGGCGATCTCGCCCAGCCAGCGGAGCTTCTTCTCGACGGGCTCCGGGCCGTGCATGGCGGCCCGGAGCGGGACCCCGGAGAGCAGCTCCATCACGATGTACGGCTCGCCGTTCGCCTCGCCCACGTGGTAGATGGCCACCGCGCTCGGGTGCGAGATGGCCGCCGCCGCGCGCGCCTCCCGCACGAGCCGCGCGCGGGCCTGCGTGCGGAGCGCGGGCGGCACCGGCTGGGCCGGGGGGTATGGGGGGTCTCCCCCCATCGTGAGCGCATCTGCGACGGAGAGCACCTTGACGGCGACGCGCCGGTCGAGCCGCGTGTCGAAGGCACGGTACACGGCGCCCATGCCCCCCTGGCCGATCATGGCCTCGATGCGGAACCAGTCGAGCGTGTCGCCGGGGGAGAGCAAGGCGTGGCGAGCCTAACACCCGGGCGCGGACATCGTTGACGACGGCGACGAACGAGAGGGGTCAGGTCTGACCGGGGCCGATCGCCTTCGGCACCTCCGGCACCGCGTAGGTGGCGAGGCGATCGAGCAGGCGCTCCGGGTCGCGCTCGACGAAGAGCATGGCGCGGTGCTCGGGCCGCAGGAGGCCCTCGGCGGTGGCGTGGTCGAGGAAGGCGACGAGGTGGGCGAAGTAGCCGTCGACGTCGAGCAGGGCGCAGGGCTTGTGGTGCAGGCCGAGCTGCGACCAGGTGAGCACCTCGAAGATCTCGTCGAGCGTGCCGTACCCGCCGGGGAGGGCGACGAAGGCGTCGGCGCGCGCGGCCATCTCGGCCTTGCGCTCGTGCATCGAGCCGACCAGGCGGAGCTCCGTCAGGCCGCCGTGCGCGATTTCGCGCTTCACCATGAACTCCGGCAGGACGCCGTGGACCCGGCCGCCGCCCGAGAGCGCGGCGTCGGCGGCCGCGCCCATCAGGCCTCCCTGTGCGCCGCCGTAGACCAGCGCGAGGCCGCGCGCGGCGAGCCCAGCGCCGATGCGGCGGGCGGCTTCGACGTAGCTCGGCCGGGCCCCCGGGTTGGCACCGCAGAACACACAAACGCTCTTCATATCCATGTGGGTATAGAAGAGCCGCCCGCCGGGCGCCAAGGCCGTGAGCGCTAGGCCGCCTTTCGCCCACCGGGCTCGGGCTTGCCGCCCTCGGCCTTGCCCGTCTCGGCCTTGCCCTCCTGCTGCCTGCCCTCGCCGGCCCTGCCGCCGATCGCCACGCGCCGCGCCTGGACCTCGGCCCTCTTCGGGACCTCGATGTTCAGCACGCCCTCCCGGAGATCGGCCTTGATCTTGTCGAGGTCGGCCCCCTCCGGCAGCGTGAACGAGCGGCTGAACGTTCCGTACGTGCGCTCGTAGGCGAAGTAGCGGTCGTCCTCCTCCCGGTGCTCCTCCTCGCGCTTGCCGCCGATCGTGAGCCGGTTGCCCACCACCGAAACCTCGACGTCCCCTTCGCGGACGCCGGGCAGGTCGGCCTTGAGGACGTAGGCGTCCTTCGTCTCCTTGATCTCGATGTCGGGCGCAAAGCTCACGCCCGTGGGCGCCACCAGGCCGGCGAACGGGTCGGCGCCCATGAGGTCGCGGATCATGCGGAACGGATCGATCGTCATCATCGAGCCCATCCCGCGGAGCGGGTCCGCCGTGGCGATCTGCTCGCGCGGCTGGTTTCGTCGAATGTTCATGTTGGCCATGGTGTGGTCGCCTCCTCGTCCGGGGCACGCGAGCACGATCCGTGCGCGGCGCGGGTGCGCACCGTCGCGGTGAGGCTCGCCCGCCGGCCCGGCGGGCACGCGGATTGCGAAGAGATTGCCTGCACCATGCTCGATCGGGGCCTCACGATTTTTCGCGTCCGCGGCATCCCGGTGAAGCTGCACCTGAGCCTGCTGGTCTTCCTGCCGCTCGTCGCGCTCATGGCGACGCGCCAGCTCGGGTACGTCGCGGCGACGCTCGGCATCCCCCGGAGCGCGTTCCACCTGCCGCCGATCGTCTGGGGCGCGATCCTCGCCGTGGGCCTCTTCGTCGCCGTGCTGGCGCACGAGCTCTGCCATTGCCTGGTCGCCGTCCGGTACGGCGCGCGCGTGCGCGCGATCCTGCTCATGATGCTGGGCGGCATCTCGTTCATCGAGGACGACCTGCCCCCCCGCCGCGAGGCCTGGATGGCCTTCGCCGGCCCGCTCGCCAGCTTCGGCATCGCGGCGGTCAGCTACGTGGTCTTCCGGTTCCTGTCGCTCCCCGCCGAGCTGGCCGCCGCGGTGCTCGCGTTCGCCATGACCAACGCCGTGATCGGCGCGTTCAACCTCCTCCCCGCGTTCCCCCTCGACGGCGGGCGCGTGCTGCGCGGCCTGCTCGCCGGGCCCCTCGGGATCGAGCGCGCCACGATCATCGCGGCGCGCGTCGGAAAGATCCTGGCCGTCGCCCTCGCGATCTACGCCGCCCTCACGCTGAACCTCATCCTCCTGCTGATCGCCTGGTTCGTGTACGCGGGCGCAGGCGCGGAGCAGGACCGGCGGTCGATCCACCGGGAGGCCTGACACACTCCGTTCACCGGGCCGACACGGAGCTCCACGCGCGAGCGGCCGGACGAGCTGTGCTCGGCAAGGCTGCCGTACGGGTCCCGCCTGACTGCCGATTGCGCAGTGTGCCCGAGCGACCGGCGCTTCGTGTTGCCGTAGAAAGATCCCTGGACGGTGCGCTCCGGGGGGAGCGCGGGACAGGCCGTCCGGGCCCCCGGGGGCTCGCTGCTCGACAGGGTACGTCGACTTCTCAGCGAGCCCCCGGTAGCCCTGGGTTCGGGTAGCCCCCGTGGCTTTGGGTAGCCCCGTGGGTTCGGGTAGCGCTCTGGGTAGCCCGTGGCTTTTCACGTCCCTTGCGGCTTCACCATCTCGCGCAGGCGGGCGACGTTGGCGCTCTGCCCGAGGACGACGAGGACGGTGCCGGCCTCCATCTCGCTGCTCGGCTCGGGGTTGTACATGAACTTCCGGTCCACGCGCAGCGCCACCACGAGGAGCTTGGTCTCCGCGCGGATGGGCACCTCGCGCAGCGAGCGGCCGATGAAGGGCGACCCGTCGGGGATGAGCACCTCCTCCAGCCGGAGCACCTCGTCCTTGTCGTGCAGCATCTGGTCGAGGAACTCGGTCACCGTCGGGCGGACCAGCTCGCTCGCGAGGCGGCGGCCGCCGATCATGTTGGGGCTGACGGTGGTGTTGGCGCCGGCGCGCATCATCTTGGGCGCGGTGTCCGGGGCGATGACCTTGCTGACGATGCGCGCGCCGGCGTTGAGGCTGCGGACCGAGAGCGTGACGAAGAGGTTGTCCTTGTCCTCCGTGAGCGCGGCGATGACGCCCATGGCCCGCGTCACGCCGGCTTGCATCAGGATCATGTCGTCCGTCGCGTCGCCGATCACGTAGAGCAGGTCGCCGCCCGCGACCTCGGCCGAGAGGCGCTCCAGCACCTCGCGGCTCCTGTCGATCACGACGCACGGCGTCCTCGTCGCGACGAGCTCCTCGATCGCGTGCATCCCCGTCGAGCCTCCGCCGGCGACGATGACGTGACCGCGCAACCTGTCGATTCTGGCTTGCATCCTTCGGGTCCGGAAGCGCTCACCGATGATGCCCTGCACGAGGAGCGCGGTGAGGCTCGACTGGAAATACGCCATCGCGCCGGAGCCGGCCAGGATGACGACCACGATGGCGATGCGCGCGAAGCGGACGGATGCGGCGCCCTCGAGCTCGTGGAAGCCCACGGTCGTGACGGCGTTGACCGCGACGTACAGCGCCTCCGTCACGCTCCAGCGGCCGTGGCCCAGGAAGTGGAAGAGCTCGCCGCCGACGAGGATGACCGCCGCGAGCAGGAGGATGGGCGCCAGGATGCGGATCCTGGGCTCGTGCGGCTCCGGAGACGTGTGCGGGGGTTTCGCCACGCTCGGCCCCCCCGGGCTCAGTGATCGCCGAGGATCGACTCGAGCGCGGGGACGAGGCGCGCGTGGCTGAACTCGTACCCGAGCTCGACGGCCTTGCGCGGGTAGACCCGCTGCCCGGTCGTGAGGACGTCCGCGGCCTCGCCCATCGCCAGCTTCAGCGCGAAGGCCGGCGTCTTGATCCACGAGGGCCGGTTGATCACGGACCCGATGGCGTCAGCCAGCTCCTTCGACGTGGCCGGGAAGGGAGAGACGGCGTTGATCGGGCCCTTCGCCCGCTCGTCGTCGATGGCGAGCAGGAGCAGGCCCACCACGTCGTCCCGGTGCACCCAGGAGACGACCTGCTTGCCGCTGCCCACCGGGCCGCCCCCGAAGAGCTTGAACGGCACGAGCATCTTCTCGAGCGCGCCCCCGCGCTCGCCGAGCACCACGCCGATGCGCAGCTCGACCGCCCGCACCCCGTGCTCCTCCACCGCGCGGGCCGCCTCCTCCCACCGCTCCACGACGCCGGCGAGGAAGCCCTGCCCGGCCTCCGCCCCCTCGTCCACCTCGTCGTCCGGGCGGCGGGGGCCGTAGTACCCGATGGCCGACGCGCAGACGAAGACTGCGGGCTTGTGCTTGGCGCTGCCGATGGCCTCCACCAGCACCTTCGTGCTGTCGACCCGGCTCTTCGCGATGCGATCCTTGACCGCCCCGCTCCAGCGCGTGGCGACCGACTCGCCCGCGAGGTGCACGATGGCGTCGACGACCTCGAGCTCCTCGACCCAGGGCCCCGCCTTGCCGGGCGTCCAGGCCGCGCAGCGTACGCGCTCGGGGAAGTGGCGGGCGGCGCGCGCGGCGTCCCGCGTCAGGACCGTGACGCGATCGCCGCGATCGATGAGCCGCTCGACGAGACGGCGGCCGATGAACCCGGTCCCTCCGGTGATCAAGACCTTCTTCACGGTGGCGGATCTAACGTCCCGGCTAGCAGATTCCAAGCAGAAAGGTTTCCCTTGCCGGCGGGCGTCGCCCGTACGAAACCCGCCGCGTGGACCTCGAGACCTTCAAAAAGCTGCCCCTCGGGGGGGTGGACAGGCGCGCGCTCGTCGGCGCGCTCGCCAAGGACGGCCTTCGCACGGCGACCGAGCTGCTCGCCCGCCAGCGCCCCACCCTCCGGTCCGAAGGGACGAGCATCGCGCCCGACACGGCCGTCGTGATCCTCGGGGGGTCGAACGGGATCACCCGAGCGGTCGCGGCGCAGCTCCTCTTCGGCGAGCGGGCGCGGGTCTACGCCGTCCACTTCGACAGCGAGAAGATGCAGATCGGCCCCTGCCACGTGCAGGCGATGAAGGCGGCGGCCGAGGCCGAGGGCCTCACCTGCCATTTCTGGAACGACGACGCGACCAAGCCCGCGCTCGTCCAGCAGGTCCTCACCAGGCTCGAGGCGGACGGGGTGCGCGCGGTGCACCTCGTGAACGGCATCGCGGCCGGCGCCACCAAGCGCTACGCCGAGCACGGCCCCACGCTGGTCAAGGACGTGGACGTCGCCTTCGACCCGGTGCTCCAGGTGCCCGACTTCTCCCGCCCGGAGAACGTGCGCAAGGTGGGGATGGTCGAGGTCGAGGTGGCGAACGACGTGGACATCGAGCGGACCAACCGCTTCATGGGCACCTCGTCGCTGTTCTGGGCCGAGCCGCTGGCCAAGGCGGGGTTCTTGGCGAAGGGGGAGAGCGTGGTGGCCTTCTGCGACTACGACTACCCGGCGGACGACCCGGTGTACGCCATGGGCCCGCTGGCCGGCGCCAAGGTCCTCCAGCGCAAGACGATGGCCGAGATCGACGAGCGCTTCGGCGCGAAGACGGCCCGCATCTGCTACCCCCCCGTCGCCACGACCGCGCTCGGCGCCATCCCCGGCGGCCTCCTGATGTACGCCCTGAGCGCCCAGATCCTGAAGGAGCGCGGCGAGTACCGCGACGTCATGCAGCTCGGCACCGCCACGATGCCGATCTTCCGCGCGGACTTCGCCGGCGAGGACCTGCGGCTCGACGACGCCTACCGCGCCGCCCTGCCCGAGTTCCACGAGCGGAAGGCGAAGCTCACCAACGCGGACCTGCCGGGGGCGTTCTCGCGGCTGTACACCAGCGCGGAGTAGCTCACTCTCGGCGAGGCGGAGGGGCGACGTGGTCGTGGCCCCTCCGCTTGCCCCGCGATCCGCGCAGAAGTACGTTCAGCACCATGCTGACCCGGCTCGTGGCGCGCGGCTTCAAGAACCTGGACATCGACGTCCAGCTCGGGCCGTTCACCTGCATCGCGGGCCCCAACGGCGTCGGTAAGTCCAACGTCTTCGACGCCATCGCATTTCTGTCTGCCCTGGCGGGCAAGCCGCTGCTGGAAGCCGCCCTGGAGGCGCGCGGTGGTGCAGGACGGATGGGCGACGTGCGCGGCATATTTCGCCGTGTCGGCGCCTCCCAGGTCGACACGATCGCACTCGCGGCGGAGATGATCATCCCTCCGCAGGGCGAAGACCAGCTCGGCCAGGTCGCGATCGCCTCGATCACCTACCTGCGATACGAGCTCGAGCTGCGGTACCACGCGGCGCTTCCTGCCCGCCCGAACGGTGGGATCGAGATCGTGAGCGAGAAGCTCATGCGCTTGAGCGTGACCGACGCCGAGCGCCTTCTGGGCTTCCCCACGAGCGCAGCGTTCAGGGCGTCGTGCCTCATTGGGAAGAGGACCCAGCCGTACATCTCCACGAAGGAGGGATTGGTGCTCCTGCACGCTGACTCTGCCGGCGGCAAGGGCGGGGGCAACCCGCGCAAGCTGCGCGCCCAGGATTTACCGCGGACGGTGCTCTCCACGGCGGAGAACGCTGCGGAGCATCGGACGGCAACGCTGGCTCGGCGGGAGATGCTGTCGTGGACCCAGCTTCACCTCGAGCCTTCGGCGCTGCGAGAACCGGATGACTTCACCTCCCCCGGCATCATCGCGCACAACGGGGCCCATCTGCCCTCCGCGCTGTACCGTCTCGCGCGTGACGCATCGGCGATGAACGGGGAGGCCGACGTGTACGCGAGGGTGGCGAACCGCCTCTCCGAGCTCATCGAGCAGGTTCGTTCGCTTACGGTCGACGTCGACGAGAAGCGACAGTCCCTCAGCATCGTGATGGTCGACCGCAACGGCACTCCGCACCTCGCCAGCTCGCTCTCGGATGGCACACTCCGCTTCCTCGCGCTGGCCGTCATGAGCCAGGAGGCTCATCCGAGGGCGCTCCTTTGCCTGGAGGAGCCCGAGAACGGGATGCACCCGTCGCGGATCCCCGCGATGCTGGCCCTCCTCCAGGACCTCGCGGTGGATCCCGAGGAAGCGGTGGGGCCGGACAACCCGCTGCGGCAGGTCATCATCAACACGCACTCTCCTTCGGTCGTCGCCGAGGTCCCCGAGGATGCGCTGCTCATGGCCAAGCTGGTGCCGGGGCCCGACGACGCGGAGCTGGCTACGGTCGTGCCGCTGCACGACACATGGCGATCGTCTGAGCTGACGGTCGCCAAGGGGGACCTCCTCGCTTATCTCGATCCCATCGGTCCCTCGCGGAGCGAGCCCGAGCCGGAGAACGGCGGGCCCCCGGTCGCTCCGCGTCCTCCTCGCCGCGTGATCGATCGGAAGGATGTGCAGCTTGGCCTCGATTTCGGCAAGGCGAGCGCCGCGGAATGAACCGTCTCGTGCGGTTGACGCTGCTCTCCGACGGTCCGACCGACCAGGCCTTGATGCCGATCCTCCGGTGGCTCTTGAAGCAGCACGCCACGAGGATGCTCGAGCAGAACTGGGCTGACTTGCGGCGGCTGAAAACCCGTCCTTCCAAGCTCGCCGGGCGGGTGGCGGCTGCGCTCGACCTCTACCCGTGCGATCTCCTGGTCGTGCACCGCGACGCAGAGCGTGAGCCCGCAGCCAACCGGGTGGACGAGATCGCCGGCGCGACGCGTGGCCTGCAGGTCCCCATCGTGTGCGCTGTCCCCGTGCGCATGACCGAGGCATGGCTCCTGTTCGACGAGGCGGCGATCCGCAGGGCCGCCGGTTGTCCCAACGGTACGGTTCCGCTGAGGCTTCCACCGCTGAAGTCGGTGGAGAGCTTGCCCGATCCCAAGGACGCGCTTCGTACGTTGCTCGTGCTCGCGAGCAACCTCTCGGGTCGAAGGCTCAAGCGGTTCCAGCCCGACATACGCCGCCTCGCCGACCTGACGGACGACTTCTCTCCGTTGCGCGAGCTGTCGTCGTTCCGTGCGATGGAGGACAGCCTCCGCGCGGCACTGCGGAGGCTCGACGTGCTTCGAGCTTGACCGCGGCAGCCCCCGGCGGGTCGGCTGGCCGATCCGATCACTTCAGCACGCTGAGCGTCACGGGGGACGTGTCCGAGGTCTGCTCCGCGAGGTAGACGTCGGTCCCGTCGGTCGCGACGGCCTGGGCCCAGTAGCTCGTGCCGACCTGCTTCGCCGGCCCGTCGCCGTCGATCACGCTGATCAGCCACGCACCGGGTACGCCGTCGCCGTCGCAGGAACCCTGTGGCTGCTTCGAAGCGAAGACGGCAGTGGTCCCCGAAATCGCGACAGGCCCCATCTCGAAGATCTGCTGGGCGAGCACCTGCACGGGTCCGCCGGACTTCGGCACGGTGGCGACGCTCCCGGGTCCCGATCCGCAGTCGATCGAGCCGGCCCCGCTGTCGAGCAGGTAGATCGCGTCGCTCCCGAGCGCGAGGCCGGGGCTGTCCTGCAAGCCCGTGGCCAGCACGGTGGTCGGGCCCCCCGCGACCGGGGCGGAGACGATCTCGTTGGTGCTCCCGCTGCCCGGCTCTACCCAGTACATCGTCTCGTCGTCGACCGCGAAACCGCCCGATTCGATCCGTGCCCGGGACCAGCGCTCCGGCCCCGCCCTGGAGGGGCGCCTGCATCACGCCCTTGTCGGTGAGCCAGTAGAGGTTGGAGGCGTTCACGAAGAACGCCCCGTAGGTGCCCGGGGGCGTCAGCGGGACCGGTGTCCCGCCTGCGCGCGGCAGGGCGACGATCCGCTCGGTCTCGCCGTCGTCGACGACGAAGTAAAAGCGCGAGGCGTCCGCCTGGACCCACACGCCCAGCATCTGGTGCGGGATGCTCCCCTGGAAGAGCGTGGTGACCTCGCCGCTCGCGACGTCCACACGCTCCAGCGCCCCTCCGTTCTGCGAGTCGTCGAGGAGCAAGAGGCTGGTCCCGTCGACCAGGATGTTCGAGCTGACCATCGGCTTCAGGGTCACGGCCCCCGTGCCGCCGCCCGCGCCGGTGCCGCCGCCCGCGCCGGTGCCCGTGCCGACGGTGCCCGTGCCGCCGCTGGCGCCTGTGCCGCCGCTTGCGCCTGTGCCGCCGCTGGCGCCCGTGCCGCCGCCGGCGCTGGTGGAGCAACCCAGGAGGGCCGCCGAGAGGAAGGCGATGGCACACCCGAAGCGTTTCACGGGCAAGGAGGGCGTCATGTCGTGCCCACCGTGCAACGGTCGTTCCGCGTAGGAAGCACTGGAAACGCCGGCGATCGGTGGGAGGCTCGTGCGCGATGGGCCAACCTGTGCCGGCCCTCGATGGACCGCGGGGCTACTCCGCGTCGGCCCCGACCGGCTCCCAGCGGCCCATCTGCACGTGCTCGCCGAAGTCGATGATCCCGAGCCACGCGAGGACGCGCATCACCTGCCACGTCGGGTCAATCTCGAACGCGCGCACGGCGAAGTTGGGGCTCATGCCGAAGCGGTGGTGGTTGTTCTGGAAGAGCTCGCCCCAGGTCACCAGGTCGAAGACGAGCGTGTTGCGCGAGTCGTCGTCGCTCTGGAAGTTCCGGTACCCGTACCTGTGGCCGCACCAGTTCACGATGGCGCCGTGGATCGGGCCCATGACGTAGTGGAAGGGGAGGAGCGCGAACTGCCAGGTGTGGGTGGCGAACGCGAAGTAGAACGCGGTGTACCCCGCGACCCAGGCGAGGCGCATCACCCACGACTGGCCCAGCCGGTCGATGAGGGGCCACTCCGGGTACCCGCCGTCGAAGCGCGCCTCGGGCTCCACGATGTGGTGCGCGATGTCGTGGTAGCGCTTCCGCGTGTCGTTCATCATCGCCATCACGCCCGGGTAGTTGCGGGGCGAGTGCGGGTCCTTCGGCGTGTCGCTGTAGGCGTGGTGCATCCGGTGCAGCACGGCGTACCCGCGCGGGACCAGGAAGGACGAGCCCTGGCAGACGTACGTGAGCAGGTAGAAGAACCGCTCCCAGCCCTTCGACATCTTGAACATCCGGTGGGCGCCGTACCTGTGCAGGAAGAACGTCTGCATGAAGACGGAGAGCCACCAGTGACCGACGAAGAAGGCCGCGATCGCCATGGGCGACCGTAATACGTCGTACACCGTCGAAAAACCGTCATGTTTCGGTAAGCTTCCCGCGTCGGCTCGATGACGGAGCCGGGCGGTGGCGTCCCGTGGCGCGCCGGGGGGCTCACCAACGCCCCGCTTGCGAACGCGCGCCGTTCCGTTTACGCGGATTCCCCGTGAAGGCCATCATCATCGGAGCGGGGCGCGGCAGCCGCCTCAGGCACCTCACCGAAGAGCTCCCCAAGACGCTCGTCCCCATCCTCGGCCGCCCGATGCTCGACGGCATCCTCGAGGCCCTCGCCCGCGGCGGCCTCGTCCCGCCGGACGTCGTCTTCATCTGCGGCTACCGCGCCGACACCATCCGGGCCCGCTACCCCGCGCTCCACTACGTGGAGAACACCGAGTGGGAGCGCAACAACATCCTGGCCTCCCTGATGTACGCCCGCGACCACATGGCGGGCGGCTTCGTCTCCACCTACGCCGACATCGTGTACCGCCCCGAGGTCGTCGAGGCCCTCGTCCGGGCGCCGCACGACCTCACCCTCGCCTGCGACACCGCCTGGCGCCGCCGCTACACCGGCCGCACCCAGCACCCCGAGACGGACGCCGAGAAGCTCCGGGCCGAGGGCGACCGCGTCGTCGAGATCTCGCGCCGCATCGCGTCGGAGTCCGCCTCCGGCGAGTTCATCGGCGTCATGAAGGCCTCGCCCGCCGGCGCCGCCCGGCTCGCCCGCGCCTACGACGAGGCGCGCGCGGTCTTCGCCGGCAAGGTCTTCCGGGAGGGGAGGACGTTCGAGAAGGCGTACCTGATCGACCTGTTGCAGCACATGCTCGAGCAGGGGGAGGTCTTCCACCGGGTCGATACGGACGGGGGTTACATGGAGATCGATACGCTGGAGGACGCGTCCCTCGCCGAGTCCTGGTGGCGCGGGGGCGCGTAGCGCCGTCAGCCTGCACAAACGCCATCCTAACCGCGCCCGGAGCGAGCCGCCGAAGGCAGGCTCGCGGAGGAAGCGGGGGGTGCGGCTTCGTACGACGTGCCGTTGAGCAGACCTGCGGCCCCCGCTTCCTCCGCGAGCCGCCGTGAAACGGCGGCTCGCTCCGGGCGCGGTTAGGATTTCAGGTCCCTGACGCCCGAGGGCGCCCAGGGCGTACCCCAGCCAACGCCGCCCCGCGGTGCTACGCTGTACCCTGCGCGTGAGCCACGAACCGGTCTTCGGCGGCGACTACCTGGACGCGATCTTCGCGGCGATCCGGGCCTTCGCCCAGGAGCTCGACGCCTCCCGCCGCTGGCTCTCGCGCGCCGAGCAGACCGAGAACCAGGCCTGGCGCCTCTCCTTCCTCCACGAGGCCCGCGCCACCTGCGAGCGCACGCCCGCGCTACTCGCCGCCCTGGTCGACCGCCTCGCCGCCCTGGGCTCCGGCGAGGCCCTCCCGGCCCCCCTCGACCGCCTCCCCCACAGCCTCGCCGTGATGCGCCGCGACCTGAGCGCCCACGAGGAGCGCCTCTCCGAGCTGGAGGCGAAGGAGGCGGAGGGCGGCGCGCCCGTCGGTCGGGCGTAAGTAGACGAAGACATTGGGGATGCGCCGGCGCTGGCGTGGCGTGTGCCGGGAAGATGTTCCCGGTGGCCGGGAGTATCGTCCGAGGTGGGGGCATCGTCGCGGGAGATTCTGACGTCGCCTGCCGGACAGGCAGGGGGGAGGGCGCGCGGATTGGTCAGGGGGACGGGCGGCGTGTAGGCTGCGCGGGCGATGCTGGAGAGGCTGCGGGTCAAGAACTTCAAGCTGCTACGGGACGTGGAGCTGACCCTCCAGGCCGACGTGCCGACCGTGCTCATCGGGCCGAATGCCTCGGGTAAGAGCACGGTGATCGAGGTGCTGGATTTTCTGGCCCGGTGCGCGGAGAGCGGGCTGGAGGAGGCCGTGGTCGCGCATGGTGGGATGAACGCGATCCGTACCGCAGGGGTCACGGCGCCGGTCGAAATTGAGTCAAACTGGCGATTTTTGGGTTCCGAAGCGACATATGAATGGTCGTTGTGGTGGACGCTTTCCCTCGATGTCGGACTTGGCGGCCATGCAGTTATCGCGTCGGAGCACCTCCAAGACGGAAAGCGCGTTCTTCTCTCTACGTCGTCGAAGGGCGAGCGCTTCGCGCTCAATGAAGCACGTCCCGAACTGCCGAGATATCCGATTAAGGAGCCTAGAAAGCTGGCCTTCCAATCTCGAGTCGACCCGGAGGCCTACAAGGGACTCGGGTGGCTGAGATTCATCCTGAGCGAGATCCGCATCCTCGGAGCGATGGCCTCCGCGCCTTCTTGGGCTCGTGCCACAGTCGAGCGCGCCTCAGCCCGGGATTCCATGGTGGTCTCGACGCAAGCGTTCGTCGGACGCGAGGGCATCGGTCTCGCCACTGCTCTCTACAATCTTCAGACCGATCATGGCGATGCGTGGGAGCAGCTCCAACGCACGTTCCGCGCCGAGTTCCCGTTTGTGAAGCGAATTGTCTTCCCTGCGGATCCCGGCGGGTCGAGGATCTCGTTTGCGCTTGAGGATGAGCGCTTCCCGGGTCGACGGATTCATGCTTCGGAGATGTCCGACGGAATGATCGTCTACCTCTGTCTCCTCTCGATGGTCATCCACCCGGACCAAAGCGCGGTGCTCGCGCTCGACGAGCCGGATGCGCATCTGCACCCATCCGCGCTCCGACGCCTCCTCGCGCTCGCGCACGAGAAGCATGGCAAGCGCCGCCTCCTCATCGTCACCCACTCCAACGCCCTCCTCGACGAGCTGCGCGACCCCGCCGCCTCGGTCCGGATCGTCGAGCCCACCAAGGATGGCACCCGCATCCGCAAGCTCGACCCCGAGGCCCTGAAAGCCTGGCGCGCCGATTACACTCTCTCCGAGATGCGCCGGACCGGTCTGCTCGACCCCTCGAACACCGACTACGGGACCGACGCGTGACCCGGGTGCTCGTGGTCTGGGAGGACAAGAACTGGGAGACGCTGAACGCGTTCGCGAAGCAGTTGGTCCGCGTCCTCGCACCAACGCCGGACGCCGAAATTCCCAGGGTGCTTGGCCATACTGCGTACGGCAACGGTGGCTTCGACCGCTATGTCAGCAGAACGTGGACGAAGGCGAGGCCCGTTGGTCAGCCTGGCGATGCGGGCGCCATCGACCACCTGGTCTGCGTCGTCGATGGCGACCGGCTCCACGAATCTCCTTCCCACCCAGATCCCCGGGCCCCCCTCTGGAGCAGACGCCGTTGCCGCGTGGCACGAAGCCGCCGAGCGCGCCTTCCAGTCCCATCTCCGCGCGCAGTGCGACCCCGGCGGGCCGCCCACCTCCACGGTCCACGGCGTCGTGCTGCGCTGGGCCAAGGAGTCGCTCCTGCTCGCGGGCTACGACCAGCCCGCGATGGAGGCCCACCTCGAAGTCTCCGCCGAGCACCCCGATGTCGTCGCCGCCCTCGGCCGCTGCAAGCCTCGCCCACAACAGACTGACGCCGCCCGCTTCGCCGACACCTTCCGCCGCCCCTTCGACTGCGTGAACCTGCTGCGCGAGGCACGCGATCTCGCCCCCTTGCACAAGAGCGCGCCCGAGATCGACGACGCCCTGCGCGTGCTCGCGCGCCAGAGCCTCGGCGCGATCCGCGAGCGCGCGCCGGACGTGGGGCGCATCGCGGCCCTGGTCTGGAGGCTCCACGCGGGTCCACCCGAGGGCCCGGCGGCGGCGTAGGCGGCTCCGAAGCCGCAGCCTCGTAGGAGGGGCACCGCGCGCCAGGCGTTGACGGGGGCATCGCGTTCCTTCCAGCAGCCCGTTGGAGAACCCCCGGAGAGAAACCGCAAGGTGCGCAAGGGACGCAAGGGGCGCAAGGGAAAGGCAAAATTGACCAAAATCCTTGCGTCCCTTGCGTCCCTTGAGCCCCTTGCGGTCCTCTTCGTTCGTATTTCAACGGGCTGCCATGCGGCGGCACGCTGGATCCAGGTGACGCGGATTGGGCTAAGCTCCCCGCCGTGTCGGACACGGACCGCGCCGAGATCGAGGACGCCGTAGGCAAGGAGCTGGGCGCGCTGGGCGTCGCCGGGCGCGTGATGGTCGTGGGGGGCTCGATGGAGCTTCGCCCCGCGTCCGGAGAGTCGCCCGTGTCGATCGACGTCGCGACGATCCTGGGCCAGTGGCCGCTGCTCCCCGAGGAGATGCGCAAGCGCAAGGTGGGCGAGGTCGCGATGCGCCTCGTCGGTGCGCTGGAGGCGAGCCGCGGGGTGCAGGGGCGCGCCGCCCCGTCGCGCGACGTGGACGAGGCGCAGAAGCGCGTGATACGGGCGGTGGTCGGGGTCTTCGCGCTGCTCGCGCTGATCGGCGTGGCGCGCATGGCGATCCCGCGGCTGTTCGGGGGCGAAAAGCCGCCGCCCCCACCCCCGGACGAGACGGAGGTCGGGCGATCCGATCGCCTCGACCGCGCGTGCGACGCGGCGCGCGACGCCGTCTACAAGGGGACCTCGTTCGGATCCCTGCCGCTCGAGGGCTGGGCCGTCGAGCTCTGGCTCGCCAGGAAGGACGGGCAGGCGCTCGCGCGGCACCCGGCGGTCGCGGGGCTCGCGCCCGGGGGCAAGATCGCGGCTTCCGTCGACCCGGAGCTGGCCAAGATCCGCGACGGGCACGTCGAGATCTCCGATGGCTTCCCCGCGGGGGCGCGCGAGCCGGGCTGGGCCGCCGCCACCGTGGTCTTCCACGAAGGGTACGCCCGCGCGTTCTTCTCGGAGCAGAACCACACCCGCTTCCTGACCCTCGCGGACCGCCTCGCCGGCGACACCGGCGCCGACCTCGCCGCCGTCTACGCCCGCTGCGCGCACCTCCCGACGCACGACATCGGCGCGTGGTTCCACGCCTCGGACGGGGCCGGCGTCGGGGCGGTGCTGGTGTACCAGATGGGGATGTTCGCGGAGGGGAAGGTGGTCGACCGGAGCGCGCTCGGGCCGATGGCGCCCGCCGACCTGGACGCGCTGCGAAAGGCCGCGGACGGGATCGCGGGCGGGGAGGACGGGCTGGCGCGGCTCCTGACCGCGCACGGGGGCAACCTGAGCAGCATGCACGGGACGACGCTCGTCTTCCCGCTCACGGTCCCCCTGCGGCCGCTCGACGCGGCGAAGGATCTGGCGCGCAGGATGGGCGTCGAGCTCCCCTCCGTCCAGTAAGCCTCTTGGTCCCTCTCGGGGCCCTCGTGTTACGCTCGCCCGAGCCGCGGCCGTGATCCGGCCAGCAGGCTCGCCCGCCATGCACCCGAAGAGGCCCGTGCCCGCCCGACGACGCTCGTTGCTCCCCGCCGCCGTCGCCGCCGCGGCGACGCTGGCCACCGTGGCCCTCGCGGCGCCCGCCGGGGCGCAGCAGCAGGGCTTCTCCCTCGCGCAGCTCCAGCCCGCCTTCGCGGGCGACCGGCTCTTCGGCATCCCGTCGGCGTACACGGCGAGCCGGAGCGGCTTCTACGCGTCCTTGCTGCTCGACTACGCGCACAACCCGCTCGTCCTGCGCACGCTGGACACGGGCAAGGACCTGGGCGCCATCGTCAGCGACCAGATGCTGCTCCACCTCGACGCGTCGTACGCGCTCGGGCGCGTGGTGACGTTCAACGTCGACGTCCCCTTCGGCTTCCAGCGCGGGGAGAGCCCGATGGGCGGCGGCCTGACGTTCGGCCCGCCGACGTCGGCCGCCGTGGCCGACCTCCGGCTCGGCGCCCGCGCCACGATCGTCGGCGACGTGGGCGACGCGTTCCAGCTCGCGGCAGAGGCGCTGGTGTGGCTGCCCACGGGGAGCCAGGCCGCGTTCACGGGCGACGGCACCGTGCGCAGTATGCCGATGCTCGTCGCGGGGGGCAGCTCGCGCTACCTCGTCTGGTCGGCGGACGTGGGCGCCGATCTGCGGCCGGAGCAGGTCTACGCCACCAACGTCGCGGTCGGGCCGGCGATGCGCTGGGGCGCGGGCGTCGGCTTCCTGCCCGGGGACGGGAGCTTCCAGGTCGGTCCGGAGCTCACGGGCGGCGTGGGGCTCAAGGACACCGGCCCGCGCACGGTCGACCTGGAGGCGCTCCTGGGCGCCAAGGTCCGCTTCGCCAAGCGCTTCGAGGCGGGCTACGCCGCCTCGCTCGGCCTCACGCACGGCGTGGGCACGCCCGACTTCCGGTCGGTGCTCTCCATCGCCTATGCCCCGCCGCCGGAGGCGCCTCCGCAAGGGGTCGGCGACCGCGACAAGGACGGCATCCCGGACGCGGAGGACGCCTGCCCCGACCAGCCCGGTCCCCGCGATCCCGACCCGGGCAAGAACGGCTGCCCGGTGATCGCGGACCGCGACGGCGACGGCATCCCGGACGCGGAGGACGCCTGCCCCGACAAGCCCGGTGTCCGCGATCCGGTCCCCGCAATCAACGGCTGCCCGCCCGACCGCGACAACGACGGCATCCCGGACGCGGAGGACGCGTGCCCGGACCAGATCGGGCCGCCGAGCCCGGACCCGAAGAAGAACGGCTGCCCCGTCGCGGAGAAGGTCGCCGCCCCGCCGACCGGCGACCGTGACAAGGACGGCATCGCCGACGACAAGGACGCCTGCCCCGACGACAAGGGCGTGGCCGACCCCAATCCCGAGAAGAACGGCTGTCCGAAGGACGTGCGGGTGACGGAGGGCCAAATCGTCCTGCTCGAGCAGTTCGAGTTCGAGCCCTCGCGCGCCGCGCTCCACGCCTCCAGCGACGCGCTCCTCGACACGGTGGCCGCGGTGCTCCGCGCGCACCCGGAGATGGTGAAGGTGGAGGTGCAGGGCCACACCGACAACAAGGGCCCGGCCGACGTGAACACGGCCGTGTCGCAGAAGCGCGCCGAGGCCGTCGTGGCGGCGCTGGTGAAGCGCGGGATTGACCCGGGGCGGCTCGTCGCCAAGGGCTACGGGCCGACGCGCCCGATCTTCGCCAACATCACGACCGCGGGCAGGCAGAAGAACCGGCGGGTGGAGATCCACATCCTCGAGCGGAGGAAGACCCCGTGAAGCTTCGCGTCTTCGCAGCCTCGATCGCGCTCGCGCTCTCGACGGCCGCATCCATCGCCGCCGCAGGCACCGGAGGCTCCGGCGGCAGCGGCGGCTCGGATACAGGCGGCAGCGGCGGCGGGAGCCCGGAGGGGGCGAGCGTGCAGGGCGGCGGGTGCGCGGTCAGCCCCGGAGCGGTGGGCGGCGCGTACGCCGGGCTCGCGGTGATCGCGATCGCGGCGATGGCCGTGCGTCGGCGGCGATTGCGGGGCTGTACTTAGCGCAGCGTGCGTTCAGGAGCAGTACATACCGAACCGCGACCGCCAGGGAGCGGGTGCCAGAGGGCGCTTGCGCGGACACGCCGTTGCACGCGTCGCGCTGCCTGTAGCGCTACGCGTGCGAGGGCACGAAAACGTCGCGCCTTTTGGCACCCGCTCGCTCGCGCTCGCGGTTCGGTGAGCGCACCGAAGCCAAGGCGCCACTCTCCGGTCAGGCCCCGCGCGCGCCCGACCGCGCGGTCTCGATGGCCGCGAGCACCCTGCGCGCCTCTTCCTCCAGGGCCTCGCGGGCATCCAGCGCGCGCAGGGCGCCCGTGGCGTCGATCCAGGTTGCGATCGCCGACGATCGGTTGCCCTGCATCGCGCGCAGCGCGGCTTCGAGCAACTCGTCGCCGATGAGGGCGGCGGGCTCGCGGCGCCAGTCGAGGTGGAGCGCGTCGGCCGTGTCCACGAGGAGGGGCGCGGCCTCCCGCAGCAGCTCGGCGGCGTGATCCCTGGCCTCCGCGCGCCGGCCCGCGGCGCGGAGCGCGAGGCAGAGCTCGATGCGCGGGCCGACCCGCGTGGGCTTCGCGGCGACCGAGGCGCCGAGATCGGCGATGGCGCCGTCGAGGTCGCCGAGCCGGCGGCGGAGGGCGCCGCGGTAGACGGGGAGCGTGCCGCCCGGGATGGGGGGGAAGCGCTCGTCCGCCTCGATCGCCGTGCGGGACGCGCGGTCGTGGCTCCCCGTCATGACGAGCACCGCCAGCATCCCGATGGGCACCCAGCGGGTCGGCTCGATTCTCGCCTCCCGTGACGAACTCGCGCCACGCGTCGTCGTAGCGCCCGAGCCAGAGGTAGAGCTCGCCCCGGTAGCAGCGGGCGTGGACCGAGCGCGGGCGCTCGGCGCAGAGCGCCGCGAGCGCGGCGTCCGCGCCGTCGGCGCCGGCGTACCGGAGGGAGTGGAGCGCCTCGACCGCCAGCGCACGCGTCGCGGGCGGGATCGCGATCCGGACGAAGCGCCTGCCGCCGTCGGGCGCGACCTCGGCGAAGGTCGGCGAGGGGCCGAGGTTGCCGGCCATGCGATCGAGGAGGCCTTCGAGGAGCGCCGCGAGCGCGGCGGGGGACTCGAGCGCCCGGTCGAGCTCGGCGCGCCCGACGATGGCCGGCAAGGTGATGGCGAAGAGGCCGTTGAGGAACGCCTCGCTCCCCGTGACGCGCTCGCGCCATGCCTGGAAGAGGGACGTGTCCCGGGCGGTCAGGGCGCCGATCAACGCCAGGAGCACCTGCCTGCCGAGCGACTCGTTGTCGACGAGGGCCTCGAGCGCGCGCAGGGCCTCCTCCAGCCGCCCGAGCTGCACGAGCGCACGCGCGCGATGGACCACGAGCTCTGCCCGCCGCCGAGCGCGATGGCGCGGTCCAGGAGCGCGAGCCCCTCCTCGGCCCGCTTTTCGAGGACGTGGACGGCGCCGAGGACGCCGAGAGCCTCCGGGCCCTCGCCGGCGAGCCTGCGCGCCCCGGCGAGATCCCCCGCCCAGGCGCAGGCCCACGCCGAGCTCGCGGGCTCGGCGGGCGGCGGTGCGGCCGGGGCCGAGCCGACCCGCGGGATGCGACCCTCCACGCGAAGGAGCGTCGGGCGGGTCATCCCGAAGAGGTTCCGCGAAGGATCGCCTTGCAGCGCCTCACGCCAGGCGGCGAGGCCGCCGGCGAGGTCTCCCCGGGAGATCCGGGTCAGCGACCGGACGAGGAGCAGGTCGGCGTCGCGGCGGGACAGGGGCGGCATCGCGCGGGAGGATAGTCGCCGGAGGGGGGCCGGATTCATTTGAAATCCTAACCGCGACTGGAGCGAGCCGCCGAAGGCAGGCTCGCGGAGGGAGCGGGGGGTGCGGCTCCGTACGACGCGCCGTCGAGCACACCTGCGGCCCCCGCTTCCTCCGTGAGCTGCCGTAAGCGGCAGCTCACTCCGGGCGCGGTTAGGATTTCAAGCCCCTGGTCGGTCCGCGCAACGCGCCGTTGCGTGCGGCGCTCTTGTGTGGCGCCCCCCACGGCCGCATCCTCGACGGCACCATGGAGGCGAGCGAGAGAGAAGGGCTGACGCGCCGCGAGGCGCTGGCTGCGGCGATCGGCGGCGCGACGGCGGCGGCGCTGCCGGGGTGCGCGACGGGGCCCGCGCCTTCGGCCGGCGAGGGGAGGGGGCCCGCGGCCGCGCCCGCGCGGAGGCGCGTGCCGGTCGTCTATCTGCCGCACGGCGGCGGCCCGTGGCCCTTCGTCGATCTGGGCTTCGGAGACCGCGCGGAGCTCGACGCGCTCGCCGGCTACCTGCGCGACCTCGCGGCCCTGCCCGCCGAGAAGCCGCGGGCCATCCTGATGGTCTCGGCGCACTGGGAGGAGCGCGTGCCCACCGTGATGACGGGCGAGCGCCCGCCCCTCCTCTTCGACTACTACGGATTTCCCCCCGAGTCGTACCGGCTGACGTGGCCCGCGCCGGGCCACCCCCCGCTCGCGGCGCGCGTCCGGGAGCTGCTCGGCGCCGCCGGCTTCGCGACGGGGGAGGACCCGGCGCGCGGCTTCGACCACGGGGCCTTCGTCCCGCTCAAGCTCACGTACCCCGCCGCGGACGTGCCCACCGTGCAGCTCTCGCTCAAGGTCGGGCTCGACCCGGCGGAGCACCTCGCCCTCGGGCGCGCGCTCGCGCCGCTGCGGGACGAGGGGGTCTTCATCCTCGGGAGCGGGATGAGCTACCACAACCTGCGGCTCTTCGGCCCCGCGGGCCGCGCGCCCGCCGCCGAGTTCGACGCCTGGCTCGGGGAGGCGATGGAGAAGGACGCGGAGGAGCGGGCCCGGCGGCTGTCGGAGTGGGCCCGGGCGCCGTCGGCGCGGAAGGCGCACCCCCGCGAGGAGCACCTCCTGCCGCTGATGGTGGCGGCGGGGGCGGCGGGGGCAGACCGCGCCCAGGTGGGGTACCGCGGGACGCTCATGGGCCTGAAGCTCTCGGCCTTCCACTTCGGCTGACACGGGGCGGCGAGGCCGGCGGGCGCAGGCTTGCGGGTTTTTCTTCCGCCCTCGCTTCGCGAGGCTACGCTAGCCTCGACCGTGGCGATGATGCGAGCGAGAGGTCGTCGGGCGAGATGATCGCGATCCGTTCGCTCCTCGCGCCCCTGGCGCGCCCGGACGTCACCGAGATCCGGCTCCTGAGCGGGCGGAAGCCGGCCGTGCGCACCGGCGCGGGGCGGATGGACGAGATGGGGAGCCAGGCGCTCTCGGTCGACGACATTCTGAGCCTCCTGTTCAGCGCCGGCGGGAGCCGGTACGTCGAGGCGCTGGGGCCGACGCCCGCGCAGTGGCGAACGCGCGTGGAGGGCGTCGGCACGGTGCTGGTGAGCGCGACGCAGAACGGCACCGTGATCGAGGCGACGTTCTCGCTGCGGGAGGCGGCGCCGGCGACCCGGCCGGGGGCGGGGACGGGAGCTGCGGGGAGGGCTTCGATGGCGGGCCCGCTCGCGCCGAAGGCACCCGCTCCGCCCCAGCGCGCGCCGACGCCGCCGGCCAGGCCCTTGGTCCCGTCCCGCGTCGCGGCCTCCACGCCGCCCATGCCGCCCCCGCGCACCTTCGACGAGGACGACGACGACGGCGACCGTCCCAGCGTGATGCCCACGCCGCCGCGCGGCTTCCAGGTCCCGCGCGAGGCCCTGCCGAGCATCCTCGACATCGAGGTCGATCTCCGCCCCCCACCTCCCGCCGCCGCCGGCTCCGCCGCCGCCGGCCCCGCCGCCGGCGCCCCCCAGGCGCGCGCCCGCCGCCTACGCACCCACCCACCCGCAGGTGCCGGCGTACTCCGCGCCGGTGGAGCCGGCGGCGAAGCCCCCGCCCATCCCGCCCGTCGTCCGGGTGACGCCCAGGTCCGGGATGCCCGTCGCGAAGAGCCCGTCGTTGCCGATGATGGCCGCGCCGCTCGGCCGTTCGCCCTCCGCGCCCACGGTGCCGGTGGTGGTGATGGAGGCCGCGCCTCTGCGTGCGCCGGAGCCCCCGCCTCCGTCCGTGCGCGTGCAGGGCTCGCCGTCGCCGATGGGCCGGCGGACAGGGCGCCGGCCCGCGCTGGAGGGCCGGGAGGGGCACGTCGAGCTGTTCCGGGTGCTGCTGCGCGAGGCGCGGCAGGCCGGGGCGAGCGACCTGCACCTCGTGGCGGGGCGGCCGGCGCTCCTGCGGGTGGCGGGGCAGGTGCTCCCGCAGGGCGAGCCGCTGGAGGCGCGCATCGTCGAGGACATGGTGCTCGCGCGGCTTCCGGGCCGGCTCGAGGAGACGTTCTTCCGCGACGGCTCGGCCGACTTCGCCATCGAGGAGCCGGAGCTGGGCCGCTTCCGCGTGAACGCGTCGCGCCACCGGGAGGGGGTGAAGGCGTCGCTGCGCCTGATCTCGATGGAGATCCCGACGCTGGGGGCCCTCGGCCTGCCGGAGGCGATCGCGGCGGCGACGCGGCACCACCAGGGGCTCATCGTGCTGACCGGGCCCACCGGGCACGGCAAGACGACGACGCTCGCGGCGCTCGTCGACGTGCTGAACACCGTGACGACGCGCCACGTGATCACCGTCGAGGACCCGGTGGAGCACATCCACCCGCGCAAGCGGGCGCTGCTCAGCCAGCGGGAGGTGGGCACGCACACCAGGAGCTTCCAGGCGGCGCTCAAGGCCTCGCTGCGCGAGGATCCGGACGTCATCGTGGTGGGCGAGCTGCGCGACACGGAGACGGTGCGCATCGCGCTGACGGCGAGCGAGACGGGGCACCTGGTGATGGGGACGATGAGCACGCCGAGCGCGGCGCGGGCGATCGACCGGCTCATCGATCTCTTCCCGCCGGCCGATCAGCCGCAGGTCCGCACGACGCTGGCGGGCGGGCTCCGGCTCATCGTGGGGCAGCGGCTCCTGCCCGACGTGCAGGGGAGGGGGATGGTGGCCGCCGCGGAGCTCCTGCCCGGGGTGGTGCCGCTCTGGAACCTGATCCGGGAGGGGCGCACGTACCAGATCCCGAGCCTGCAGCAGCGGGGCAAGGAGCTCGGCGTCATCCGCCTCGACGACTCGCTGCGCGAGCTCGTCCGCGCGGGCCGGACCACGCCGCAGAGCGCGGTGGCCGTCGCCGAGGCGCCCGACGAGCTGGAGCTCTCGCTCGGCCTGCGGAAGCCGAGCGTCGGCACGATGGCCCGCCCCTCCGCGGCTGGTCACGATGGGGGCTACCGCCCCCAAACCCCCGGCGCCCCTCCGCCGCGCCCGCCTCCACCGGAGGCCGCCGCGTCGAAGGGGATCTTCGACTTCTTCAAGAAGGGCGGCTGATCGATGGCCCGGATCGACGCCCTCTTCGACGCGCTCCTCGCCGTGGGCGCGAGCGACCTGCACCTTTCGGTCGGGCACCCGCCGCTCGCGCGCGTGCGGGGCGAGCTCGACGTGCTGCGCGAGGGGGACGTCGACACGGCGGAGATGGAGGACCTGCTCTTCGAGATCGTGAGCGACGAGGAGCTCGGGCGCATCACCGGCGAGCTCGACCTCGACTTCGCCTACGCGTACGAGGACAAGGCCCGCTTCCGCGCCAACTACTTCTACAAGACGACCGGCCTCGCCGCCGTCTTCCGGACCATCCCGAGCCGCGTGCTCACGCTGGAGGACCTGGGCTGCCCCAACGTGGTCCGGAAGATCTCCGAGCGGCGCAGCGGGCTCGTGCTGGTCACGGGCCCCACCGGGTCGGGGAAGAGCACGACGCTCGCGGCGATGCTCGACTACATCAACCGGACGAGGGCCTGCCACATCCTCACGATCGAGGACCCGGTGGAGTTCGTCCACCGGCCGGCGCGCGCGCAGGTGACGCACCGCGAGGTGGGCCGCGACGCGGGCAGCTTCGCCGCCGCCATCCGCAGCGCGGGGCGCGAGGACGCGGACGTGGTGCTCATCGGCGAGCTGCGCACCAACGAGACGATGAAGCTCGCGCTCCAGATGGCGAGCGCCGGCGTGTTCGTCTTCGGCACGGTGCACACGAACAGCGCGCCATCCACCATCGACCGCATCCTGAACGCGTTCCCGGCCGACGAGCAGCCCCAGGTGCGCGGCATGCTGGCCGAGAGCCTCGCGGCGATCGTGGCGCAGCAGCTCCTGAAGGCGCAGCGGGGGAGGGTGGCGGCGCACGAGATCCTGCTGGGCTCGCCGGCGCTCGCGTCGATGATCCGCGAGGGCAAGACGTTCCAGATCCCGAGCTTGATGCAGGCGGGCGGCGCGGTGGGGATGCAGACGATGGACGCGGCGCTCGATCGGCTCGTGCAGCGCGGCGTGGTGAGCGCGGAGGACGCGCTAGAGAAGGCGATCGACAAGGAGAGCTTCCAGCGCCTGATCGGGCGCCAGGGCTGACGGCGAAGGCGGAGGGCGTCAGTCCGCGAAGTGGACGAGCGAGTACACGCCCGCCTTGCCGTCGCCGGCCTCCGCGAGCTTCTTCCGCCCGCCGAGGAAGTCGAGCTCGACGACGAAGGCGAAGCCGGCGACGACGCCGCCCTGGCGCTGTGCGAGCGTCGCCGCGGCGGCGGCCGTGCCGCCCGTGGCGAGCAGGTCGTCCACGACGAGCACGCGGGAGGCCGGCTTGATGGAGTCGACGTGCATCTGGAGCGTGGCCTCGCCGTACTCCAGCGAATAGGACACGCTGTCGGTCCTGTACGGGAGCTTGCCCGCCTTGCGCACGGGGACGAAGCTCGCGTTGAGCCGCGCCGCGAGCGCGCCGCCGAAGATGAAGCCGCGCGACTCCACGCCGACCACCACGTCCAGGTGCTCGCCGATGAAGCGCTCGGCGAAGAGGTCCAGCGTGATGTGGAACGCGCGAGGGTCGGCGAGGAGCGGGGTGATGTCCTTGAAGAGGATGCCCGGCTTGGGGAAGTCGGGCACGTCGCGGAGGTGGGCGCGGAGGTAGCGGAGGGCGTGGTGCCCGGGGAGCTCGTCGTGGTTGAACATGGCGGCCGCGGACTATACCAGCCCGACCATCGGAGCCCGAGCCCGACTTCCCGCGAGCGGGCCGGGGCTCGGGCTCGGGACGAGCGCTAGACGACGGACTGGGCCTTCTTGACGACGCGCTTCTTGCCGACCGCCTTGCGCTGATTGGCGGAGCCACCGAAGAAGCGGCGGTCGGCCCACTCCGTGATGGGGGCGGCGACGTAGATCGAGGAGTACGTGCCCACGATGATGCCGACGAGGAGCGCGAAGGCGAAGTCCTTGAGCGCGCCGGTGCCCCAGATCAGGAAGGCGACGAGGGAGAGCGACGTGACGCCGGAGCTGATCAGCGTGCGCCCCAGCATCTCGGAGACGCTCAGGTTGATGACCTTGGAGAAGCTCAAGTTGCGGTGCTTGCCCAGGTTCTCCCGGATGCGGTCGTAGACGACCACGGTGTCGGTGATCGAGTAGCCGACGATGGTGAGCATGGCCGCGACCGTGGAGAGCGTGATCTCCCGGCGCGTGATGACCATCGCGCCCACCGCGATGCCGACGTCGTGGACCAGCGCGACGATGCCGCCGGGGGCGAAGCGCAGGTCGAAGCGGAACGCGATGTACGCCATGATGAAGAAGCACGCGATGGCGATGCTCTTGACGGCCGCGTCGCGGAGCTGGGCGCCGGCCTTGGGGCCGATCCACTCCACGAGCAGCGGCGAGTCCGGGACCTTGTCCGACCCGAGCTGCGCCCTGAGCCCGTCGAGGATCTGGTCGCCGCGGGACTTGAGCTCGATCTCGACGCGGTGCTCGCGCTCGTTCGAGATCGACGGGTTCTTGTCCCCGGAGCGGAGCTCGATGCCCTGCGCGCCCTTGAGCTGCGCGCGGATGGCGGCGAGGTCGGGCTTGACCTCGTACCGGGCGAAGATCTTGTCGCCGCCGGGGCTGAACTTGATCTCGCTCGCGCTCGCGTCCTTGACGCACCCTTGCGGGATGTCGCCGTTGTCCTTGACGAGGCACATCTTGGCGCTGATCGCGTCCTGATCTGCCTTCGAGAGGACGGTCACCTCCTGCACGCGGATGAGGAACGCGTTCTTGGTCGCCGTGTCGCCGACGCTGACCACCTCGGGGTTGGCGAAGCCGATCTTCTCGACCGCGGTGCGCACCTCGCCCGCGCTGACGGGCTGCTTGAACGCGATCTCGATCTCGGTGCCGCCCTTGAAGTCGGTGCCCAGCTTCGGCCCGGGCCAGACGAACGAGATCGCGGACAGCGCGAGGAGGGTGAGGCTCGCCCCGATGAACAGCCATCGGTAGCGCATGAAATCGAACATCCGGCCGGGCTTGATGATCTCCATGGGTCTCTACGTATTTCTGGGGCGCCCGCCTGGGTCAGCCGAGGTGGAGGTTCTTGACCTTGCGGTGCCGGACCGCCCAGTCGAACATGAGGCGCGTGCAGACGACGCCGGTGAAGAGGCTGGCGAGGACGCCGATGAAGAGCGTGACGGCGAAGCCCTTGATGGGGCCCGACCCGTACTGCATCAGGATGAGGCCGGAGATCAGCGTCGTGATGTGCCCGTCGATGATGGCGCTGAACGCCTTGTCGTAGCCGACGTCGACCGCCGCGCGCGTGCTCTTGCCGTGTCGCAGCTCCTCCCGGATGCGCTCGTTGATGAGCACGTTCGCGTCGACCGCGATGCCGACGGTGAGGACGAGGCCGGCGATGCCGGGCAGCGTCATCGAGGCGCTGAACATAGCGAGGATCGCCACCTGGAGGACCAGGTTGAAGAGCACGCAGATGTTCGCGATCATCCCCGCGCGGCTGTAGTACATGAGCATGAAGCCGAGCACGAGGACGAGGCCGGCGGCCGCGCCCTTGCCGCCCTGTACGATGGCGTCCTTGCCCAGCGTCGCGCCGATGCGCTGCTCGTTGGAGGGAGAGATGGGCGCGGGGAGGGCGCCCGACTTGAGCACGATCTCGAGCTTCTTGGCGTTGGCGAGCTGCTGATCCTGGTTGCCGGCGCCCATCGTGATCTGGGCGTGGCCGCCGGGGATCTTCGTGATGATGACCGGCGCGCTCTCCACCTTGCCGTCGAGGATGATCGCGAAGCGCCGGTTGATGTTCTTGCCCGTGATGTCCTCGAAGCGATCGCCGCCGATCGGCGTCATCTCCATGCTCACGGACCAGCCGCCGAGGCCTCGCCCGCCGGCGTCGTCGTGGTGCGCCTCGGCCTTGGTCACCATGTCGCCGGTGATCTCGGCGCGGGAGAAGAGGTAGTACGTGCGCCAGCCCGTCTCGGCGAAGTCCTCCTTCTCCTGGTCGTAGTTGAGGACCTTCTCGTACCCAATCTCGTGATCGGGGTCGACGTTGAGGGTGCTCGCCCACTCCTTGAGGCGCTTCAGGGCGTCGCGCATGTCCTCGTGCTCGCCCTTGGTGAGCAGCGCGAAGTGGTCGACCTTGCTCTTCTTCTCGCCGCTCCCGTAGAGGCCCACCGGCGCGTTCTCGGTGAGGATGGCGAGGCCGGGGACGTCGGTCGCGCTCTGCGCCTTGTCGGCGAAGAAGTCCGTGTCGTCGTCGACCATCTTGAACTCGAGGCGCGCCACCTGGCTGATGGTCTCGCGCATCTTCGCGAACTCGCGCTCGTCCTCGCCGGGGACCTCGATGATGATGTCCTCGTCGCGGACGGTGATCGACGGATCCTTCACGCCGAGCTCGTCGATGCGGCGCCGGACCGTCTCCTTGGCCTGGGAGACGGCGCGCTCGCGGATGGTGCTCTCCACCTCGTTCCGGATCCGGAACGTCATCGTCTTGTTGTCCGCGGAGCGCTGGACCTGGAGCTCGCCGAGGAAGGGCTTCAGGAACGCCTCGTCGACCTTCTTCGCGTCGGCCGGGTCGACGAAGGTGACGGTGATGAGGCTCGCCTGCTCCCTGCTGCGGACGACGTTGACCTTGGTCGGGAGCTTCTTCAGCTCGTCGACCGTGGGCGCCTTGTCCTTGTCGGTGTGGAAGCCGAACGCGGTGGCGAACGCCTTGCGGAGCTGGTCGAAGTAGTTGTCGCGCTTGTCCCTGATCGCGTCGTCGACCTCGACCGAGTACACGAGGCGGAGGCCGCCCTTGAGGTCGAGCCCGCGCACGAGGCGGAAGGGGATGTTGGAGCGGAGGTAGTCCCCGAGCGAGAAGCCGGTCGCGCCGTGGGAGGCCGCCTCCTCCTTGTCGCTCCGCTGGTCCGAGGGGAGGTCCTTCCACGCCTCGGCGCTCACGCCGTACACCTCGTCGTGGAAGCCGAGGTGCTCGTCGTGGAACGTCGGGTAGATGCAGATCGCCGCGCCGAGGGCGAGGGCGATGACGAAGCCCGTCTTCGCCCGCCAGGCGAGGTCGATGAGGTTCGCCGTGCAGAAGAGCGCCCACACGGTGCCGAGGCCGAAGAGCGTCTGCGCCCAGAAGACGTCGTAGTGGGCGGCGATGGCGGCGGAGCCCGCGGCGATCGCCGCGATCGTGTACGCGCCACGGTGCGCCTTGCGCAGGAGCGCGCCGAGGATGCAGAGGCCGGCCAAGCCGGCGAAACCGAACTGGAAGAGGTTGTGGAGCACGTGAAATCCCGTCCCGTCTCGTCTTTCGCGCCCCCGCCCGGTCTACCCGGTGGGGCTGCGGCCATCGCGTCCCGGGGGACCCCCGGGGGGTTTGGGGGGTCTCGGCCCCCCCAAACGTGACCGACCGGCCGCGCTAAGCCTTCTTTTCCTGGGGCTTGTCCTTGGCGTCCTTGTCCTTGGCGTCGGCAGGCTTCGCGTCGCCGGTGTCGACCCCGCTGATCGCGCTCTTCAGCATCCGGACGCTGACGCCGGGGGCGATCTCGATCTTGGCCCGGTTCTCGCCGATGAACTCGGTGATCTTGCCGATCAGGCCCGACTGGGTGACGACCGCGTCCCCTACCTTCAGGTTCTGCTCGATCTGCTTTTGCTTCTTCGACTGCCCCCGCATCGTCAGGAAGATGAGGAGGAGCGGCAGGGCCATGATCAGGATCATGGACATGCTGCCGCCGGGCGCCGTCTGCTGCGGCTGCCCGTCGGAGGCCGTGCCGGGCGTGCCCGGCACGGCGGGTGCGGCGGGCGCCGCGGGCGCGGCCGGCGCGCCTTGACTACCGGGCGCGGTGGGCTGGTACGAGTACGTGCTCAAAGGTGCAACCCTCCAGGGCGGGGACCTCCCATACCCATGTTCCGGGGTCTGCGCAAGGACGGGGAACCGCCAAGGATGCCCGAACCAAGGCTCCCGCTCTCTTCCAATCCCGTTCCCGTTCCCGTTCCCGTGCCCGATTCCCGGGGGAACGGGAACGGGAACGGGAGCGGGAACGGGGCTCGGCGGCCGACCCCAGGCTTCGCTGCCCCGTCCGCCTGCCTCGCAACCCTGCTCGCTGTCCGGTACGCTGGCCCGGATGCAATCGAACGAGACCCTCCTCCTGAACGCGCGGTCCCGCGAGCTGGCCCTCGACGGCTTCGCGCTCGCGGTCGTGGAGGGGCCGGGCGCCGGCGCCAGCCTCAAGGCCCAGGTCAGCGAGGTCTCGGTCGGGAGCGCGGAGGGGAACGACCTGGTGCTCGCCGACCCCACGGTCTCCCGCCACCACTTCAGCGTCAACGCCACGCCGCACGGCTTCCTCGTCCGGGACCTCGGCTCCTCCAACGGCACCTGGGTCGGCTCCGTCCGGATCCGCGAGGGCTACGTGGAGCCCGGCAGCCGCCTTCGCGCCGGGCGGACGACGCTGCGCGTCGACGCGAGCGGGGAGGACATCCTCGAGCCGTTGAGCCCGGAGGACAGGTACGGCGCGCTGCTCGGATCGAGCTCCGCGATGCGGCGCATCTTCGCCGCCCTGCCCCGCATCGCCAAGGCCGACACCACGGTGCTCATCGAGGGGGAGACGGGCACGGGCAAGGGCCTCCTGGCTTCGGCCATCCACGCGTCGAGCAGCCGGGCGTCGAAGCCCCTGGTCGTCCTCGACTGCACGGCCATCCCCCCGACGCTGGTCGAGAGCGAGCTCTTCGGCCACGTCCGCGGCGCGTTCACCAGCGCCGTGAGCGACCGCGCCGGGGCCTTCGAGCAGGCCCACCAGGGCACCATCTTCATCGACGAGATCGGCGAGCTGCCGCTCGAGATGCAGCCCAAGCTCCTCCGCGCGCTCGAGGAGCGCAGCATCAAGCGCGTCGGCGGCAATCAGCGCATCAACATCGACGTCCGCGTCCTCGCCGCGACGAACCGGGATCTCCGGGCCGAGGTCAACCGCGGCACCTTCCGCGCCGACCTCTATTACCGCCTCAACGTCGTCCGCCTCCTCGTCCCGCCGCTCCGCGATCGCGCCGGCGACATCGAGCAGCTCGCCCGCCACTTCTACGGAGAGCTCGTCCCCGACCGCGCCATCCCGCAGGAGCTGGTCGACGGGATGCGGCGCCAGCCATGGCCGGGCAACGTGCGCGAGCTCCGCGCCGCCGTCGAGCGCGCCATTCTGCTCGACGACCCGGTGCTCACGGCGCTCTCGGCGGAGCCTCCCCCTTCGGGGGAGATCGCCGGGGACGACGGCTTCGACCCGGCGGTGCCCTTCCGGGTGGCGAAGCAGCGCGCGGCGGACCGCTGGGAGCAGCGCTACGTGCGCGACCTCCTCGCGCAGGCGCAGGGGAACCTGTCGGAGGCGGCGCGGCGCGCGCGGATGGACCGGAGCTACCTGCGGAGCCTGCTGAAGAAGTACGGGCTCCGGGGGCAGGACGACGAGGGCTGATCGCTCGCCGTCGTCATCCGGGTCCCAGGGCGAGAGCCTCCGCATGTCCGCCGAAGACCTGTACCTGGCCGCGGCGCTGGGGGAAGACCCGGCGCGCGTCCGCGCGGGCCTCTCCGCGCTCTCGGCGCCCCCGAGCCCCTGGTCGCAGGCGCGCGGGGACGCCGCGAGCACCTGCTCGGCTCCCGTTCGCGGGCCGAGGCGGGGTGAGATCACGGCGCGCTGGCAGGCGCCGGGACACATCGAATCGGTGATCCTCGACGAGGACGGCAGCGTGCTCGTGAGCGCCGGGAGCGCGCTCACCCGCCTCGACGGGGACACGCTCGAACCGCGCCCACATGGCGCACGTGATCCTTACAGGGGCGCGCTCGATCCGCACGGGCACGCGTATACGAAGCCGCCTCGGCTCGCGCTCGGGGCCGACGGCCTGCTCGTGGCCACGGTGGGGCCGCGCCTGGTCGAGATCGATCGCCGCGACGACTCCCCGGGAGTGACCCTCTCCCTCGACGGCGTGTCCGATAGCCCGAGGCTCGACCCCTCGGGCTGGCTCGTCGTGCGTACCGCGGACGGGGCGCGCGCCCGGCGGCGATCGCCTGAGGGCGACGTTGCGCTCCTGGCACCCCCTCCCCGCGCCAACGACGACGACGCCTGGGAGGCGCTGCGCGCCGGCAACTGCGACGAGGCGGCCCTCCCGGCGACGAACGGCGAGCTGATCGCGCTCGCGCTCGAGGCTCCCGCGGAATCCGGGGGAACCGCCTCTACCACTTCGGCGGCCACCGGCTCCGGGTCTTCGACGTGCGCGGGCGGCGACGGTTCACCGCATCCCTGGGCGGCTTCTGGCTCGCTCCGCCGGTCTTCGTAGCGGACGGCATCCTCGCGCTCGTGGAGCGCGGCGGCCTCCTGCACTGGCCCTCAGCGCGCCTCGTCGCCTTCGACTTCGACGGCCGCACGCGCTGGGCGCGCGAGGTGTTCCGGTCCGACGCGTGGGGGAGAGACCCCGGCGGCTCGAAGTACGCGCTCGCGGCCCTGCCCGACGGGACTGCGTGCGTCGCGACCGACATCGACGTCGTGCGCGTCGATCGCGACGGGGCGCGCGCCTGGCGCCGGCCGGTCGACCGCCGAGGGAAGTTCGCCAACGACCTGTGCCTGGACCGCGACGGCGCGGTCTACGTGCCCGAGTCCGGGTCGCTCACCGCGTTCTCTCCCGACGGCCATCGCCTCTTCCGCGTGCCGCAGGCGCTCGTCCCGCTCGCAATCGACGCGCGCGGCCGCCTGCTCGCGCGCGGGCGGGCCGGCGCGGGATCGGACCGGCTCGTCGCGCTCTCGTGACGGCCGGCGCCGCCGTCAGTCCCCGAAGAAGGCCCGCATCGCGTCCTCGTCGTCGAGGCGACGGCGCAGATCCGGAATCCTTGATCGGACCGAAGACCTGTTCCATCACCCTGGCGGCGTCGAGCTGCTTCTGCTGGGCTGTCATGATCTGCTCCAGCATCTCGGTCGGGTAATAGAGGATCTTCTTCAGCGCGGCCTCGCCCGCGACCGCGCCGACGATGCCTCCGACGATGCCGCCGACGAAGACGCCGGGGGGGCCCCGCCCACGCGAACCCGAGCGCGCCGGCCTCCGCGCCGACGTAGGCGCCGCCCAGCGAGCCGGCCCAGCTCGCGCCCTCGTCCACGATCACGATGGCGCGATCGGCGTCACTGGCGCTCGCGATGCGCTCCACCGAAAACCCCGCCCCCACGATCAGCGCCACCGGGCCCGCGACGCGCATCACCGTCGAGCTCCCGCTCACCCACCACCTCGACTTCGCCGCGGCCTTGACGATCTCCTTGTAGACGGCCCTCTCCATCGCAGCGGCGGCGGCCGAGTCGGTCGCCTTCAACGCCTCGAGCGCCTCCGGCTTGATCTTGTAGAGCCGGTCCAGGTACTTGGCGAAGTACTCCTCGAATTTCAGCGACTTGTCGGCCCACTCGGAGAAGCGCCGCCCCTGGTTCGAGAGGTTCTCGCGCGTCATCCCCCGGACGCTGATCCGCTCCCGCGAGGCCCACTCGGCGGCCTCGCGCGACATGCCCGGCGTGGTCGCGTCGGTGACCTTGCCATCGCGCACGACGGGGATCATCTGCTCGCCGAACTTCAGCTTCGCGGCGTCGGGGATGTTCTTGATGGCGCGGTTGTATGCGGCGCGCTTGGTGCCGTCGAAGACCGCGTTCGTCCAGGTGAGCGCGCCCCTCTTCGTGGTCGAGGCCACCATGCGGACCCAGAGCGGCCTCCCGTCCTCGCCGAGGACGGCCGTGCCCTTGGGCCCCGTGATCGGGGTGCCCTCCGCGTCGGCGAGGACGAGGAGGCGATCGCCCTCCTCGTCGGGGATCGTCACCGGCTTGCGCGAGCAACTGTACGAGAGGCCCGACGGGTCCGGCGCCGAGACCTTCGCTCCCGCCGGCATCGCGCGGGGATCGATGGGGACCCCCTCCGGCAGGTCCTTCACCAGGTCGAGGATGGTGTCGGCAAACGCCCGGTTCGAGGCGAACTCCTGGGCGGCGGACTTCGCGAGCCACTCGTCGATGATCTGCCGCGCCCTCGTCTGCTGGACCGAGTCGTCCCAGTCCGTCTTGCGGAGCTCGTACTTCGCGCGGTTGTTGACCATGGCCATCAGCTCGTCGGGGGTCCCGCTGACCTCCCGGTACCTCGCCTTGTCCCCGTAGACCTTGCCGAGGATGATGACCCTCCCCAGCACGAGCGGCGCGGGCGGCAGGAGCCACGCGCCGGCGCGATCCCAGCTGAGGAAGCTCACCGCGGGGCCGCAGGTGTCGGCTTTCGCCTTACCGTCGCTCTTCCACTTGTAGGGGATGAACTGGTTCCCGGAGTAGAAGTACCGTCCTTGTTGTTGTACTTGTCGTTGACGACCGTATCGAGCCGGTTGCGGAAGGGCGATGGCAGGTTCCACCCCGTCGCCAGGGTGTAGGGCGCGCCGCTGTCGTCGGTGGTCACCTCGACGCGGTTCTCCTTCCAGTGGTAGCGGCAGTACTGGTTGCCCTTGAAGAAGTACAACCACTCTTCGAAGCCGGGGCCTCCCTCCAGCACGGCATCGACCCCCGCCACGAACGGCGCCGGCACCTTCCACAGGGCTATCGGCTTGGCGGCCTGGTCAACCTTGTCTTGCTGTTTCTGGCCCGGCTTCGGGCTCGAGTCCCAGTCGTAGCGGATGTACTGGGTGCCCTTGAAGAAGTACGCCTTTCCTTCGAAGTCGCCGTGCCCGTTGCAGGCGGCGTCAATCCCCTGATCGAAGGGCGAAGGGAGGCCCACCCCGCCTTGATGGACTCGTTCGCTTCGACGACCCCGTCCACCAGTTGACCCTGATGTACCTGTCGTCCTTGAAGAAGTAGAGCTTTTGCCAGTAATCCCGGCCGACCCCGGCGAGCGCTGCGTCGACCACCTTGGGCATGCGTTGGTACTTCAGGGTGTAACACTGCGCTTTTGCCCCGTCTACGCGGGGCGCGCTCCCGGCCTCGTGCTCGGCCCCGGCTCACTCGAGCCGCGCCACCTGGCCTCGCCCCCCAGCCCCCGTACGCCTCGCGCTCCGCGTCCACGTGTCGCGCGGCCTCCTCCGCTCCGCCCACCGCGCGCAGGCACCGCGCGAGCAGCTCGTGCGCGAGCCCCTCGTCGCACGAGAACCCGCCCGCCGCCGCGCCCTCGGCCGCCCGGCGGAGGGCGACGAGCGCCGCTCCCGCGTCGCCCGAGGCGCGCGCCAGCTCGCCCTCGCAGAGCGCCACCTTGTGGGCGAAGTTCTCCGGGCCGTGCGCGGCGAAGGCGCCGAGGGCCGCGAGGCTCGCCTCGGCCGCGGAGCGGCGCGCCTCGCGCTCTGCCTCGGGGAGCGCGGCGATGGCGAGCGCGGCGTGCTGGTGGAAGACGGGGACGTGCCAGGTCGACGCCACGCCGTCGAGGAAGGGGCGCGCCTCCTCGAAGACCGCCGAGGCCTCGCGCGGCCGCCGAAGTGGTAGCGCACCATCCCCATCAGGAGGCGCACGATCAGCTCCGGGCTGCGCGACCCGGAGGCGCGGGCCGTCACGATCGCGGCCCGCTCGGTGAACGACCCGCCGTCGAGGCTCCCCGGGGCCTCCGCCTCGCAAGGAAGCACCGGAGCGCCTGCACGAAGGGCGTGTGGACATGGACGGCGTCGAGGTACTGGCCGAACGCAGGGTCGAGCGCCTCCTCGTCGCCGCGGAAGGACGCGGTCACCAGCAGGCCCGGGATGGGGGATCGCAGAGCTTCGCCAGCAGGGCGGCGCTGTCCGCGTCGGCCCACTGCAGGTCCCCGATCGCGAGGACGACGGCCGCCGGGAGGCGATCCCCACGAGGATGGCCCGCAGCGCCTCGACGGCGTGCCGGCGGAATCCCAGCGCCGGGACGGAGTGGCCGTCGGATCGAGCCGCGCGCGGATCGCCTGCACCGAGGCGCGAGGCCGAGGACCACGCCGTCGCCGCCGCGCGCCGCGCGCTAAATGGCGAGCGCCATCCTGACACAACGATGAACCAGGGGCGTGAGCCCGCAGACCGGAGCCTCGCGCGTGAGCGCGGGACCATACGTCAGGGGGCTGTGCCGCGGCCTCCGCGTGCTGACGCATGCGGCACCGGTCCGCGGGTCACGCCCGGGGTTCCATACGTTGCTCAGCGGCTCCTTGAACGAGG
>CAWHDJ010000006.1:0-26803 GCA_963827955.1 uncultured delta proteobacterium
GTTCACGTTCCCGTTCAACGTGAAGTTCGCCATCAGCCTGAACAACCGGCCGATCTATCAGCCCATAGGGACGACGGGTTGGTACGGATTCCTGGACGAGTTTCCGCATCCCCCTACCGGCCAAACCGACAAAATACGCGCATCAGGCGGCCTCGCTCGCGCTTTACTGTCAGCAGTTCCCGTCCCTGCTCGGCGCGGCCACGGGACGACGTCTCCGAGAGCGGGCCCGGACTTTGCCGCCTTCAGCGTGATCATCTCGCGCCTCGTGGCGCTGACATAGAACGACTCGTTCTTCCACGAGCAGCTCTTCAACCGGCCGGACGCCCGGGAGCTGGTGCAGGAGGCGATGAACTTGCCTCGTCCAGTGGAACTCGCCGCTGGAAACTCTGGGAGTCCGAGGCTCGCCGAGCAGCCCGACGGTCGACTTCTTCGCAGGCTCGTTCCCGCGGTCGACAAATCATCGTCCACCTCCCCCAGCGGGCCGCGGCGGGCCTGCACCAGGGGATGGGCGTCGAGGCAATCGCCCTCGCCGCGTACAACGACACGGGCAGCCAGTACCCGTTCACCTGCGCCTGACCCACTCGCTCCGTGCGAAACGGGAATCGCAATCATCGACGTCGACCACCACATCATCGAGCCCATGGGCCTGTGGCCCGAGTACCTCCCTCCAGCGTACCGGGACGCCGCGCCGGACATCCGCCCGATGGTGCCACCGGACGAGCCCATCCAGGTACGCCTGGCCCGGCTGGGAGAGCACGCCCTGTTGCCGACTCCGCCGATCGTCACCGTCGGAGGCAGGCCCATCTGCCGGGGGATGACGAGGTTGGCTACATCGAGGTGGAGGTCCACGCCGGCGAGCACCGCCGCGAGATCGCGGCCGCGCAGACGGCGAGCGGCCAGCTCGCGGCGATGGACGAGTCCGGGGTCGACATCGCGGTGCTGCTCCCGACGTACACAGGCTTCCTGGTCTACGACGACGAGATCGACGGAGGCCGCTCCCGCGCCTATGCGTCCGCCTACAACCGCTGGCTCGCGGAACAGTGCCGCCGGCGCCGGCCCGGCTGAAGGGGGCCGCGATGCTCTCGCGTCACGAGCCCGAGCACATGGTGGAGGACCTCGAGGCCGGCCTCCGTGACGGCCTGTGCGCCGCCGTGATGCGGCCGAACCCCGTGCTCGGGAGGACCCTCGGGGCGCCCAAGCTCGAGCCCTTCTTCGCGGCCTGCGAGGCGAACGACGTCCCCGTGCTGCTGCACGAGGGCACGCACACCCGCGTGCAGACCGCCGGCGCCTCTCGCTTCGGCACGCACTTCGCCCAGCACGCCTGCTCGCACCCGATGGAGGCGATGATGGCCTTCCTGGCCTTGCTCGAGGGCGGCGTCCTCGAGCGTCACCCGCGCCTCCGGGTCGGCTTTCTCGAGTCGGGCTGCGGCTGGCTGCCTTACTGGCTGTGGCGCCTCGACGAGATGGAGTACGCGCAGCTCCGCAACGAGGTCAGGGGCCGGGTGAACCAGCGCCCGTCGAGTTACTTCCGCCGCCATCTTCTGGATCGCCTTCGAGCCGGACGAGGCGATGCTCGCCCATTGCGTGGACACCATCGGCGCCAACCGCGTCGTCTTCGGCACGGACTTTCCCCACGTCGACCACGACGCCGGCATCCTCGAGAGGTTGTTCGGCCGCGACGCCCCGCTCACGGCCGAGGTGCTGCGCGCCGCGCTGTGGGACAACCCCGCGCGGCTCATGGGGCTGCCGGACGCGGCGCGGAGTCGACCCCTCGGCGGAGCTTGAGCGAGTCGCGTGCGTGGACCCGCGCCCACCCTCGGCGCGCGCGAGGGTATGCGAGCGAATTTGCTGATGATTCGTGCTCAAACCGGCGTTGCGCCGGTCAGCGCAGCCTCAACACGAAGCGCGGGACGTCCCTTGATTCGCGCGCCTGTGAGCATAGCGTTGGACAGGATGGCCTGGCCACTGTCGTCATCATCGATTCCCCTCACGGCGACGTCACGGAGCGTGCGGCCCAAGTCGGAAAATACTCGGGCATCATTATCATTGCGCGGCGTCGACCCGTGAGGCGAGAGCGCAGCTCCGCGACTCGGAGGCTGAGGCGGATGTCCCCGTCGTCGTCCCCGCGCGAAGCATACCTCGAGACGGGGTTCTACCTGCACCCCGAGCCCGTCGTCCCGGCCCCCCTCTATCCGCCGGGCGCTCGAGCGCATCCCTGCCTTGATCCGCGAGGAGTACGACACGCGCATCGCGCCCTGGCGGCGATCGAACGTGGGCGATCCCCACAAGATGCAGAAGATCGACCAGGTCCACCTGTGCGACACGGCGTTCTACGTGCTGGCGAGCCAGCCATGCATCGGGGAGTGGGTGGCCGAGATCACGGGCGCCGACTCCGTGCGTGTGTGGGCGACCCAGCTCTTCTTCAAGCCGCCCGGGGGAGGCGATCTCGGCGCCGTCGGCTGGCACACGGACCGCGAGAACTGGCAGTTCTGGGAGGGTGAGGTCCTCACCGTGTGGCTCGCCCTCGCGGACGTCAGCGCCGAGTCCGGGCCGCTGTCGTACGTCGAGGGGTCCCACCGATGGCCCGACGCCGAGAAGCGGGGCGACGCCTATGCCCAGTCCCTGGGCAGCGTCGAAGCTCGACTGCGGGAGGAGGCCCCTGGGCGTGAGTGGCGCACGGTGCCTGCCCTCCTCCAGGCGGGAGGTATCGCGCTCCACTCCGCGGAGACCCTGCACGGCAGCGGGGCCAACACCACGGACGCCCCCAGGATCGGCCTCGGGATTAACGTCCGCACGGAGCGATCCCGCGTCCGGACGGGCACGGAGGACTTCGGGTATGCGTCCCAGGTCGATCACCCGTTCATGTGCCCCCTCATCTACAGGCGCATCGCCTGAGCCCCGATGACGGAACCGACCATGACACCCAGCGTCCCGAGCCCCGAGGCCACGAGTAGCGAGTACATCCTCGGATACGACGCGGGCGTCGTCGAAAAGCTCGGGCAGAGGAAGGCTGGGCGCGAGGGCTCGTTCGTGCTGCCTCACCTGCGGCCGGGCATGCGCATGCTCGACGCGGGTTGCGGCCCGGGCTCGATCACCCTGGACTTCGCGCGGCTGCTCTCCCCGACGATCGTCACGGGGATCGATCTGGACGCCGGGCAGGTCGCGACGGCGGAGGCGGCGGCGCGGAGGGCCGGGCTCGAAAACGCGCGCTTCCTGCGGGCGAGCATCCTGGAGCTTCCGTTCGACGACGGGTCGTTCGACGTCGTGTTCTGCCACACCGTGTTCATGCACCTCTCGGACCCGGAGGCTGCCATGCGCGAGCTGTTCCGCGTGTGTAGACCCGGCGGGCTGATCGGCGTGCGCGAGGGTCTGGGCAGCTTCGGCCAGCTCTCGTCGGTGCGCACGAGCAGCGGAGAGCGTAGCTTCTCGGAGTTCATGTGGGAGGTCACCCGCCTGGGCGGGGGCCGGTCGGACATCGGCATGGCGCTCAAGGGGATCCTGCACGGCGCCGGGTTCCGCCGGATCGAGCCGGGGACCTACGACGAGATCCACCACGAGCCGGCCGACCTCATCATGTTGCAATCGTGGTTCCAGTCGATGCTGGAGGGCTCGCTGGGCGACCGCGCCGTCGAAGGCAGGCTAATCACGAGGGCGGACCTCGCGGATCTCCTGGCGAAGATGCGGGGCTGGTCCTCGGATCCCGCGGCCATCAGCGTCGTTTCATGGATCGAGTACGTCGCCTGGAGGCCCGAGGCCGGCGTTCCATGAAGCTCGCGGTTTCGGTGCCCACGGCGCCAGGAGGAGGATCGAATGAACGATGTAGGAGCGAACATTACAAGGTTCTTCTGGAACGGAGACACGAACAAGAGTCACGCGGTGCCGCCCGAAGAGCCCATCCAGGCGATCAGCGCCATGATGCGGTGGCAGAACGCCTGGATGGCAGCGATCGCGATGGCGTGGGCGAGCGAGGAGGACAAGGAGGCTCTCCTCAGAGATGCACACACGTTCTTCAAGACGAGGTGCGGTTGGGAGGTTCCCGAGGCGCTCGATCTCTCGGTGAGCGACCAGCCCGACCCCAACGGTGAGCGGACCGGTTGGTACCCGGACGGGATCGGAGGAGATCCGAAGCAGAAGGGGTGGCACCTGGCCAGGACCAAGGTGATCATGTACCTCCCGCCGAAACCGGAGGTGAAGCAGCAGGCCGTGGCGCTCGCCAACTACCTCGCCACCGGCCGCACCTACCCCTTCACGACCTGCTGACGCTCGCGGGCCGATGATCTAAGCCTCGGCCCGCGCGCGGCGATGCTCGACAAAGTCCTCCAGCTCAAGCAGCACCTCCGCCTCGCGCCCCTCGACGGGGAGCGCACCTTTCTGATCAGCGAGCGAGAGCACTTCCTGCTCCAGGGGCGCGCCTACGCGCTCGCGGTGCCGCTCGTCGACGGCCGGCGTACGCTCGCCGACATCGTCGCGGCTTTGAACGGACAGGCGTCTCCGCCCGAGGTCCTCTATGCGTTGCTGCTGCTCGAGAAGCAGGGCCACGCCGTCGCCGCGGGGGCGAGGCTCGCGCCGGAGGCCGCGGCGTTCTGGCAATCGCAGGGTCTGGACGCCGGCCTCGCCGCGGAGCGGCTCGCGGCGATGCCGGTGTCGGTCGAGGGCCGCGGCGCGGGGCCGGTCGCCGGAGCGCTCCGGCGCGCGGGCCTCCGCGTGGAGCGCGAAGCGCCGACGCGGATCGTCGTGGTCGACGACTACCGCTCCGCCGATCTCGACGGATGGGCACAGCGCGCCCGCGCCGAGAGGCTGCGCTGGGCACCGTGCAAGCCGAGCGGATCGGTCGCCTGGATGGGCCCCATGCTCGGGGCGACGGGGGGCCCGTGCTGGGCCTGCCTCGAGCATCGCCTCCGCGCCAATCGCCCGGTCGAGACCTACCTGGAGCGACGCGGGCTCCCCGGCCCGTTCACGCCCCCTCGCGCGGAGCTACCGGCCAGCGTGGAGGCGGCCGCCAGCTTCGCCGCGCTCGCGGTGGCGCGCTGGGTCGTGGAGGGCAGCGCCGGCTCCCTCGACCATCACCTCTCGACCCTCGATCTGCCCCGCTTCGCCGCCGTGGAGCACCGGGTGGTGCGGCGGCCGCAGTGCCCGACGTGCGGCGACGGCGAGATGATCAAGGCGCGCGGCTTCGCCCCCGTGCTCCTCGAGCATCGGCCCAAGCGGTTCACCGACGACGGCGGCCACCGCTGCGTGCCCCCCGAAGAGACGCTGGCGCGGCTCGATCGCCTGGTGAGCCCCATCACCGGGGTCGTCGCCAGCGTCGGGCCGCTCCCCGGCCGCGATCACCCTCTGCGGCCGGTGTATGCCGCCGCGTACCGCGTGTGCCCCCTCGACGGGGCACCGTCGTTCGACGCGTTCGATCGGGCCAGCATGGGCAAGGGGCGAAGCGCCACGCAGGCGCGGGCCAGCGCCCTGAGCGAGGCCGTCGAGCGGTACAGCGCCGTCTTCCAGGGCGACGAGCCGCGCGTCCGGGCGCGCTTCGCCGACCTCGGCGACGAGGCCGTGCACCCCGACGCCCTCCAGGGCTACAGCGCGGCCCAGCTCGGCGCGCGCGACGCGGCGAACGCCGGTGTGAGCGACGAGAAGCGGCTCGTCCCCCGCCCGTTCGACGCGCGTGTGGAGATCGACTGGACCCCGGTCTGGTCGTTGACCCACGAGCGGCGCCGCTGGGTGCCGACGGCCTACTGCTACCAGCACGTGCCGACCCCCGAGGAGGAGCGCTTCTGCACCCTGAACCCCAACGGCCACGCCGCCGGGAACTGCGTCGAGGAGGCCATCGTCCAGGCCTTCTTCGAGCTGGTGGAGCGGGATGCCGTCGCGCTCTGGTGGTATGGCCGGGTGCGCCGGCCCGAGGTCGACCTCGAGAGCTTCGGCGAGCCTTACTTCGCCGCGCTCTCGGCGCACTACCGGGCCATGGGCCATGCCATCTGGGTCCTCGACCTCACGACCGACCTCGGCATCCCGGCGTTCGCGGCCCTCTCGCGGGGCGAGGAGACCGGGCGGCTCTGCATGGGGTTCGGCTGCCACTTCGAGGCTCGCCTCGGGGTGCAGCGCGCCCTGACGGAGCTGAACCAGCTCTTCGATCCCACGCGGCGTGCCCCGGCGCCGTGGGAGGACGGCGCCATCGGCGACGGCGCCTTCCTGCTGCCCGGCGCGGCCGAGGCGCGCACCGCGGGAGACTTCCCGGAGACTCGTCGCGACGATCTGCGGGACGATGTTCCGCGCCTGCGTCGCGCGCGCGGACCGCGCGGGGCTGGAGACGCTGGTGCTCGATCAGACGCGGCCCGACATCGATCTCTGCGCGGTGAAGGTCATCGTGCCTGGCCTCCGACACTTCTGGCCGCGCTTCGGGAGCGGCCGGCTTTACGACGTCCCGGTGGCGCTCGGGTGGCTCGAGAGGCCGCTCACCGAGGCAGAGCTCAACCCCGTGCCCCTCTACCTGTGAGATCGCATGCGCGACGGCCATCGCATCATCGACGCGGACCGGCACGTGATCGAGCCCTTCGATCTCTGGAAAGAGCGCCTCCCCCGCAGCTCCGGGGTCATGCCCCCTACCTCGAGCCGGCGACGCTCCCCGGGGCGCTCCCGGAGGCGATCGCCCGTTACGGCGCCAAGGCGCTGGTCCCGCTCTCTCCGATACCCATGCTCGACGGCCAGCCCCTCTGGCACAAGTTCCCGCTGCGTGCGCAGATCGAGATGGCCTGGACCCACCACCAGCGGGGCGCGCCGCTCGGAGCGGCGGTCGATCCGGACGGCCAGATCCGCGACATGGATCGCGTCGGGGTCGACGTCTCCTTCCTTTTCCCCACGTTCGCGGCGTACCTCATCGGCGTGGACACGCTGGATCCGCACCTCGCGGCCGCCTTCGCCCGCGCCTACAACGACTGGCTCCACGACTTCTGCGCCCGGGATCCAGAGCGGCTGCGGGGCGTGGGGCTGATGAGCGCGCACGATCCCGCGGCGATGGTGGAGGAGCTCGAGCGCGTGGCCCGCTTCGGCTGGAGGGCGGTGGTGGTGCGGCCCAACCCGGTGAAGGGCCGGCTCCTCGGCGACCGGGCGTACGAGCCCTTCTGGGCCACCTGCGAGCGCCTCTCCATCGGGGTGGCGGTCCACGAGGGCACGCACACGCACCTGCCCACCGCCGGCGCGGATCGCTTCGAGAGCCGCTTCGCCCTCCACGCCTGCTCGCATCCGATGGAGCAGATGATGGCGCTGCTCTCCCTGATCGAAGGCGGCGTGCTCGAGCGCCACCCCTGCCTGCGCGTGGCCTTCCTCGAGTCCGGATCCGGCTGGGTGCCCTACTGGCTCTACCGGCTCGACGAGGTCGAGTACAAGCACATCGGGGCCGAGGTGGCCGAGACGGTGCGCCGGAAGCCGTCCGAGTACTTTCACCGGCAGTGCTTCGTCGGCGTCGAGCCGGACGAGCCGTACCTGCCTGCGATCGCGCCGCACATCGGGGACGGGAGCCTCCTCTTCGGCACGGACTTCCCCCACCTGGATCACGACGCCGACATCGTGGCGGCGGCGCTCGCCCTCCGCCGCTCCCTGCCCGAGGACTCCCTTCGCAAGCTCCTCTGGGACAACGCCGCACGCTTCTATGGGCTCGACGGAGGCCCCTGAGGGCCATCGCGATCGCCCCGGAACCACGTCGTGGAGCCCGCGCCGACAGGCCGCCCGGCGCGGGGGCTCACGCGTGCGCAGGCAAGCTGACCACGATCTCCGTCCACTCCCCCGGCACCGACTCCGCGCGCATCGCGCCCTGGTGCCCCTGGACCACGATCTCGTGGCTCAGCGAGAGCCCCAGACCCGTCCCGTGCCCGGCTGGCTTGGTCGTGAAGAAGGGCTCGAATATGCGCGCCTCCACCTCCTTCGGGATCCCCGTGCCGTTGTCGCGCACGCGCACCTCAATCCGCTCGCCCCGCCGCGCCGTGCTCACCGAGAGCTCGGCCGCGTACGCCGCGCCGCGCTCGCGCTTCTTCTGCCGCATGGCGTAGAGCGCGTTCTCCACCAGGTTGAGGAAGACCCGCCCGAGGTCGAGCGCAGCCACCCGCATCGGCGGGATCGCGCGGTCGTAGGCCTCGCAGAGGCGCACCTCGATCCCCCTGCCCTGGGGCCCCTCGCGCGCGAGGCGCACGCCCTCGGCGACGACGGCGTTGAGGTCCGCCAGCTCGCGGGCGCCCGAGGGCGCCTGCGCGTGCTGGAGCATGCCCTGGATGATGGCGTCGGCGCGCCGGCCGTGCTCGCAGACGCGGGCCACGTTGTCGCGCATGCTGGAGAGCGTCTCCGTGACGTCGGCGCGCGCGTCCTCCGGGAGGGCGGCCCGGTGCGGGGCGAGGCTCTCCTCCAGCTCGTCGGCGAGGCCCGCGGAGAGCTCGGCGAAGTTGGTCATGAAGTTGAGCGGGTTGCGCAGCTCGTGGGCGATCGCCGCGACCATCCCCCCGAGCGAGGCCAGCTTGGCCTCCATGATGAGCTGCATGCGCGCGACCGTCTCCTGCTCGATCCGCCGGTAGAGCCGCGCGTTCTGGATCGCGACGGCGGCCTGGCTGGCGAACGCGAGGAGAAACTCCAGGTCCGCCTCCGTGAAGAGCGACGCGCTCCGCTGACTGTCGACGTAGAGCACGCCGATCACCGCGTCCTTCGGCTTGAGCGGCACGCACATCGACGCGCGGATCGACTGCAGCGCCACGGAGCGCGCCGAGTCCAGCCGCGGATCCGTCCCGGCGTCCGTGAAGAGCGCGCCCACGCTCTCCCGCAGGACGTACTGGACGATGTTCAGGCTGTAGATCGGCCGCCCGTCCGACGCGGGGGGCGCCGCGTTCCCCGTCTGGAGGCTCGCCGCGGGGGCCGAGAGCGACGTCCTCACGGCGCGCGGCTCGAGCGCGCTCGTCTTCTCGTCGATGAGGAGGATCACGCCGCGATCGACGTCGAGGATCTGGAAGACCAGATCGAGGATCTTGGCGAGCAGCGCGTCCGTGTCGTCGGAGAGCGGGAGCAGCTTGGCGACCTCGATGAGCGTGTGCAGCCGCTCCTGCGTCCGCCCGGCGCTGTCCGCGTCCCGGCCCAGCTTCTGGAGGGGCGCGCGGAGGAGCGCGCGCGTCGCCTGGGGCCGAGGCTCGCCCAGCGCGCCCGCGTCGGCGCCGGCGTCGACCTCCACGCGGAAGAGCAGGTCGAGGTCGCCGAGCGTGACGGTGTCGCCGTGGTGCAGCTCGCAACGCTGCACCCGCGCGCCGTTGACGTGCGTGCCGTTCTTGCTCTCGAGGTCGACGATGACGAACCGGCCGCCATCGGGCTCGATGCGCGCGTGGCTACGGGAGAGGCTGCGGTGGGGTATGCAGACGGTCTGATCGTCCGCGCGCCCAATGGTCACGGCCGCGTCGCGTACGGCAAAGATTTTCTCATCGGGTGCGCCCGGGTTGAAGACGAGCGTCGCGTCCCCGCTAGCCATCCGCCTAGCGTCTCAGCGCCGCGCGGCGGACGCAAGCCGCACCCGGGGGCTCGCCGTCGCCGTGCGCTCACCCCGCCGCGGCGGCGACGCCAGCCGCAGCGTAGCGGAGGCGACGCCAGCCGCAGCGTAGCGGAGGCGGTCAGCGACCGCGCGCTCGTGGCGGAGCAGCCAGTCCTTGCAGGCGAGGCCGCCGGCGTAGCCCGTGAGGGAGCCGTCGGCGCCGACGACGCGGTGGCAGGGCACGACGATCGGCAGAGGGTTCTTGCCGTTCGCGGCGCCGACGGCGCGGCTGGCCGTGGGCCGGCCGAGGCCGGCGGCGATCTCGGCGTACGATTGGGTGGCCCCGAAGGGGATCCCGGCGAGGGCGCGCCAGACCTCGCGCTGGAAGTCGGTGCCGCGCGGGGCGAGGGGCAGGTCGAAGCGCTGGAGGCGGCCGGCGAAGTAGGAGAGGAGCTGGGCGCGGGCGCGCGAGAGGACGGGGTGGCCGGCGCCGTCGCAGGCGTCGCCGTCCGGGGTGGGCTGCTCCGGCAGGCCGATGAAGACGAGGGCGGCGGCGTCGGCGACGAGGTGCAGGGGGCCGACGGGCGTGTCGAGGGTGGTGCGCGCGAGGGTCATGGACATGGCTCTAGGCCGCGCGAGGGAGGGCGTCTGGCCGTTTTCGGACCCGGCTGCGACTTTCGCGAGAGCGCGCCCGACGATCCCTGGAGCGCCTTCGCCCGTCCCACAAGCTCGCGCAGTTGGGCTACGAGTGGACCATGCCCACGTCCACTCGACGATCCTCTCTTCTGCCCACCCCCCTCGCCCTCGCGCTCCTGATCGCCTCCTTCGGCTGTTCGCAGCAGTCGCCCCCCTTCGATCCCGGGACCGACTGCCCGAAGCTCGATTACTGTGGCCAGTGCGCGTCTCACGGCGCCTGCGCCTGGTGTGGAGACTCCACCAAGGGCCAGTGCGTCGCGGTGGGCCGCGCCGAGTGCACCGCGCCCTCCGCGTGGAGCAAGACGCCCGAGGTCTGCCCCGCGCCGCCCGCCGCGGCTCCGCAAGCCAAGCCGATGGCCTCTTCCTCGACCGATTCGGAGCAGAAGAAGGCCGTCGGGCTCGAGAGATACGAGGGCCTCCGGCGTGGCCTCCGGCGCGCCTTCCCGCAAGCGAACGTGAACGACACGGTGCTCGACGGCATCGTCGAGCTCCTCCTGCGCGAGCACCGGCCCGGCGACCGGGAGCACAAGGAGCGAGAGCAGGCGCCGGCCGCGAGGCACGTGCAGGAGAAGGATCGACGAGCTCTACCTGGGCGAGGCCGATCACCACCGGGTGAAGAGCATGCCTCCGGACTCGAAGCCGCTGGAGTCGGAGTTCGTCATGGACCTGCCCATGGTGCGCGTGACCCTGCCCGAGGGGCTCGCCGCGGAGCATCCCGTCATCCAGACCGAGATCGGCGACGTCGACCTGTCCCGCGATCACCTGCTCGGGAGCATCGACATGATCGCCGAGAAGTACGCGGACGCGAAGCACCTCGGCTATCGGCCGGCGCGCGTCGATCTCATCACCCCGGCGCGCTCCGCGCACGGGCGCTTCGGGGCCATCGCCGTGTACCTCGGCTACAAGAACAAGACCGATCGCGGGCCGTCGTTCTACCTGCTCGAGGCGGGGACGGCGACCGGCGACGCCAAGATGATCTACTACTCGCCGACCATGGCGCCGATCCCCCGCGTGACGAGCTACTACCTGCCCACACCGTTCGTGACCATGAGCAACACGTACAGCGGCGGGATCACCATGCAGCCCGCGCCCAACGAGGACGAGCCCGACACGCTCCTCGTGGAGTCCCGCGTCCCCGGCGCGAAGGACCCGTACATCACCGTGACGGTGAAGTACAAGCGCTCGCCGACGATGGAGCTGCCGCTGCCGCAGGAGCTCGATCGCGGACGCAGGGGCGCGCGTGTCGCTCATCGCGAGCACGATGGGGGTCTCGGCGGAGGATTCCCTGCAGAAGGCGCTCGCCGCGTTCGGCGAGGACCTGTTCTGGAAGCATGTCCCACACTACGTCACGCCCCCGGCGCAGAGCGCAGCGCCCCCGGCGGCGCCGCGTTGACGGCCAAGGGGGGGCCGTTCGCGGCCCCTCGCCTGACCCGGACGCGAGCTTGGAGAGCGGCCACGCGCGTGGAGAATGGCAGCGCCTCGCGCGTTCACCTCACCGTGATCCCCGGAGCAGGGCGACGGCAGCAGAGCGATGGGGACGCCGCACCCGGAGGAGCCTACCGCGCCATTTTTCCTTCGCGCGGCGCTACGGGCGCCCCTTCGAAATGACTCGCCCGATCACCTGCCGGCGACCTTGCGCCAGGTGGGCCGCTCGCTGATCTTGCTCCACCAGGCCACGACGCGCGGGTGCTTGGCGTAGATGTCCTTTGCCGGCGTCATCATCGTGTACTCGAGGTACGGCATGAAGCAGACGTCGGCGAGCGTGAACCCGTCGCCCGCGAGGAACGCCGACGTGCCGAGCTGCCTGTCCAGCACGCCGCACGTCGCGTCGAGCGCCTTGCCCGCGGCCTCGAGCACCGACGCCTCCTGCGGGCGCTTGAAGACGTGCTCGTACACGAACTTCATCGCGTGGCTGCTGAGCTCGCTCGTCTCGACGCTGATCGACTGCTCGATGCGCGCGCGGCCCTGGATGTCGCTCGGCGCGAGCTTCCCGCCGGCCTTCTCGTTCAGGTAGCGGCACATCGCGCGCGACTCGAAGAGCTCGAAGCCGCCGTCCTCGAGCGCGGGGACGCGGCCGAAGGGCTGCCGGCGGAGGTGCGCCTCCCCCTTGTGCTCGCCCTTGGCGAAGTCGACGACGATCATCTCGAACGGCGTCTCCGTCTCGGCGAGGGTCATCAGCACCTTGCGCGTGCAGGTGCTCATCGGGTGTCCGTAGACCTTGATCATGGTCCGTCTCCTTTGGTGAGAGGACCGGGACACTAGCCCGCGCCCGCTCCGAAGTCAGCCCCCGGATCGGGGCCCCCGCTGCGAGCAGGCCCTTCACAGGCGACGTACGGAAGACGCGCCGCCCCACCGAGCCCGTCAGACTCCCCACGGCTGACCGCGCGCCCCGTTCCCGATCACTTCACGTGGCAGGTCGAGCAGGCGTACATGCCCTCGATGCCTCGGACCTCCAGAACGAGGCGTCGGGCACGGGCTGGCCCGGGGCGAGCGCCGCGAGGCGTTCGTTCGCGCGTCCACCAGCGAGCGGTGCTTCCAGCGCGACATGGCGCTCGCGGTGGGCGTCGTCCTCGAGCACCGCGAGGAGGGCCTTCGCCGTCCCGAGGGCCGGCATCGCGGCCGGCACGTCCCCTCGCCGGAGCGCGTCCTCTCCGCTTCGCGCGAAGACGTCCGACAGGATCACGGTGGCGGCCTCCTCGTTCCAGGGCGCGAGCGGGGTGTCCTTGCAGTACCTCGCCTGCTTCGTGCCGGGCGCGATGTCCTTGCACATCTGCGCCGGAGGAAGGCCTGCGTCCTGGTCGAAGAGCGCGCGTCCGCGCGGCGAGCCCGCCGGCTCGTGGCGCATCACGATGATCGCCGTGAACAGGTTGAAGAGCGGATCGACCTCGACCGCCGCCAGGAGGCCCCTGCATCTCGGCGTCGTCGACCTCGCCGCCCGGAGGCGCGTGCTCGTGCGCGCCCGCCGCCGCGATCCAGCTCGCGATGCGCCCGTCCTTCGGGCGGAGGCGCCGGGCGCGGACGAGGAGCTCGCCGGCGCGGTGCCGGCGGAGGGTCCCCTCGGCGCGCACCGCCGCGGCCTCGGCCAGGGAGCCGCCCGCGGCCGTATCGGTGCGCGGCGTAGAGGCGCGCGCGGTCGATCTTCCCCTCGTCGACGAGGTGGGCGTCACGGAGCACGTACATCGCTCCGTAGACCAGGGCGAGCCCCGCGCCTCGCGATCCCCGTCCGCCGTGAGCTGCCCCGCGTCGTCCGCCGCCACGGCGCGCTCGACATACGCCGCGAGCTCCTTCTCCATCGCGAGGCCGCGCCGCTCGAGGTCCGCGGCGTCCTCGTCGAGCGCCTGCATCACCCGCAGCTTCACGGGCTCGAAGTCCGCGGTGCTCCACGACGGCGGCCGCGGCGCTGGAGCATCGGCGGGACGGCACGCACAGGCGAGCAGCGCGGCGACGCGGAGGAGCGGCCAGAGACGCACGACGAGCGAGCGTAGACGGAGCGGATCGGTCGTGGCAAGGCACCGCCGGCGCCGGGCGCCGACCCCCGACGTGTGGGACGGACTACCAATCGGCTTCGGTCGCCGACGACGAGAACCCGGTCCAGTCGACCTCGCCGGGGTCGGTGAGCACACGTGCGCGACGAGGTCGAAGAAGCGGACGTGCGCGGGGGGCCTGCCGTCCATCCACAGCGCGAGCGCCACGCGCGCGCGCCGCCCGCGCAGCGAGTACACCGAGCGCTTTCCGGGCTCCTCGATCCACACGAGGACGTCGGACCACGATGGCGGCTTGGGAGGCGTAGACGGGCCAGGCATGAGCGAGCGGTAACGGCACGCCGGTCGAGGCGCCCTCGGGGCCGCGGGAGACGCGGAGCGCGCGGCGGTACGCGAGCTCTGCGTATCGGCAGCACAGCGCCCCGAGCCCACACGGCTCGCCGGCACAGCACACCGACCATAGGGCATGCGCACGCAGCATCGCAAGGGGAGCGCCCTTACCCGTTGCTCGTCGTGTCGTGTTGCCTGTGCGGTGCTGTGCGCTCGCGACGTCACCATCCGGTAACGGCGCCGGCTCCGCGATCCCCGGCGTGATTGGATGTGAGGTTACCCGTCGGTAGAGAGCGGCCAAAATGGTCGTTACCCATCGGTAACGTGATGCTCTTCGCGCGCCGTGCGCGTCGGTTGGCCCTCCGCAAAGGGCTGCGTGCGCGTATGATGGGATCGGTAGCTCCGCATCTTCCGCTCGCTTTCGAGCCGTCGCCGCGGAGCGACCACCTCGATGGCTCGACCATGGCAGGCAGGCCCGTGAGCGACTCACGCACGTCACCCGTCCCCGACGGGTCTCGCCTGGATCGCGCCTTCTCGCTCCGGCAGAACCTCCGCCTGCTCCTCGTCCCGCCGGCGAGCCATCTGCGCCCGGTCGACGGGCTGCGCGCGCTCTCGATCCTCTGGGTCGTGATCTTCCACGCCGGCTGGTACGTCGGGCAGCACGTCCCCCTGCACGTCTATGTCGACCTGCTCCAGGCGCCGTGGATGCTCCCGGTCTGGCGCGGCGACTTCGGCGTCGACGTCTTCTTCGTCCTCTCCGGCTTCCTCATCGCCGGGATGCTCGCCGACGAGCGCTCTCGCACCGGGCGGCTCGGCCTCGGCCTGTTCTACGTGCGCCGCCTCATCCGCCTCTGGCCGGCGCTCGCGCTCACGGTGCTGATCGACGTCGTGCTCGGCGGCGACCACGTCGACATGGTGTGGGCCAACCTGCTCTACGTGAGCAACTTCGTCCCCATCCTGGACATCGGCCTGGGGTGGCTCTGGTCGCTGGCCATCGAGGAGCAGTTCTACCTGCTCTGCCCCTGGCTCGTGCGGGGGCTCGCGCGCTTGCGAGCGCGTGCCCGGATCGGCGTGCTCGCCGGGATCGCGCTCGCCCTGTGCGGGGTCGCCGCGTGGGTGGTGGTGGATGGTGGCTTCCACGCTATCGACGCCGAGATCGTGATGAACCGCGATGTCTGGCACTGGGCGCAGGGATACGACCACCTGTACGACAAGCCCTGGATGCGCGCCGGGCCGCTCCTCGCGGGCGTGGCCGCGGCGTACGTCCACCGGATGGAAGGGGCGATGGATCGGCTCTCGCGGGCCAGGGTCGCGGCCGTCCTCGGCCTCGCGGCCGCCCTCGGCGCCGCGGGTGTGTGCATGCACTGGCCGCTCGTGGAGGACGCGCCGCGCGTCGTCGAGGTGGCGTACCTCGCCCTCTACCGCACCGGCTTCGGCGTCGCCGTGGCGTACGTGCTGCTCTTCTCCCTGTCGCGCCACCCGGTGGGCCTGCTCCTCGGCCGCGTGCTCTCCAGCCGGGCGCTCTATCCCTTCGGCCAGCTCGCCTATTCGGCGTACCTGCTCAACCCCATCGTCACGACGCTGGTGGACCGCCGTCTTTCGTCGCTCGTGTGGATGCGGGGGTGGGCGCCGATTCCGCTGTTCCTGCCTGCCGACGCGGTGGCCACGTTCCTCCTGGCAGCGGTGATGTACCTCTTCGTGGAGCGGCCCTTCATGGAGCTGCGCCCGCGCGCCCGCTCCCGCGCAGCCGTCCAGGCTCTGCGGGAGACGGCGCTCCCGGGCCGAGACGAGCACGGCGCGGCGACCGTGTTCGCGCACCCGCGCTGAGCGCGGGGCCCTTCGCGCTTGCGCGGGGGCAGGGCGGCTGGCACGGTGACAGCCCTCACCGACCCGCCGAGCTCCTCGCATGCCCGCCCCTCCATTGCTGCACATCCTGCTCGCCGAGGACGACGCCGACGTGCGCCACTACGTGAGCGAGGCGCTCGTCCAGGCGGGGCACGTGGTGGTCGCGGTCGAGGACGGCGCGGCGGCAATCGAGCGGCTCTCGGGCGCGACGTTCGACCTGGTGGTCAGCGACATCAGGCTGCCGGGCGCCTCCGGCCATGCGATCCTCACGCACGCGCGCCGGGTATCGAAGCGCACCGAGGTGATCCTCATGACGTCGTTCGCGGCGATCGCGGACGCGGTCGCCGCGGTCAAGCAGGGGGCTCACGACTACCTGACCAAACCCTTCGAGGTCGAGGATCTGGTGCAGAAGGTCGCGGCGCTCGTCGATGCGCGCGCGGTCGACCCGGCGCCGGCGCAAGCCAAGGGCTCGGTGGGCTCGCTCGAGGCGACGGTGAAGCAGGCGGAGCGCGAGCACCTCCTCAAGGCGCTCGCCGTCGCCGGCGGAAAGCGCACCCGGGCGGCCGAGCTGCTCGGCATTTCTCGCAAGAACCTGTGGGAGAAGCTGCGCGCCCACGGGCTGTCGGCTGCAGCCCCAGACGACTCCAAGCCCCGCGTCCGCTAAGCAGGCGCAGCCCCGAGGGGCGCGCTCACGGGCGGCTCGCTCGCGGCCGTGGGTGCTGCCCGAGGCAGGGTGATCCAGAACACGGAGCCACGACCGGGAGCGGAGCGGACACCGGCCTCTCCACCATGGGCGGCGCAGAGGCGATCGACCGTGGCCAGGCCCAGGCCGAGGCCAGCCTGGGTGGCTCCGTCGGCGCGGACGTAGGGCTTGAAGATGGCCTCCTCCAGCCCGGCGGGGACCCCGGGGCCGGTGTCCTCGACCTCGATGCGGACCATGCTGCCGGCCTCCGTGACGCGCACCGTGATCCTCCGCACGCTGCTGTCGCTCATGTACTTCGCGGCGTTGCCCAGGAGGTTGGCGAGGAGGCTGGAGAGCACGCCGGGCGTGCACGCCACCGCGAGCGGCGGGAAGGGCTCGATCCCCACCTCGGGGCGGTCCCTGAGCTCCGCGGCTCGGACCTCGGCGGCGACCTGTTCGGCGATCTCCCGCACCTCCGCGCGTGCCCCGTCGGCCGGCTTGCCCCCGGCGCGGGCGAACTCGAAGATGCTGTCGACCATGCGCTGGGCCCGCGAGACGCAGGCGCGCGCACGCGCGCAGGCCTCCTGGAGGGCAGCGTCGTGCTCGGCCGCTCGCTTGAACGCGCCCAGGCAATAGGTCAGCGCCGAGAGCGGGCTGAGCAGGTCGTGGGCGACCCGCATTCCGAAGGCTGCAGCCTCTGCAGCGCGCTGCTCGACCAGTCCCCGGTGCGCCTCCTCCAGGCGGGCGCGGGCGCGGAAGACGCGGCGGACCCAGAGCACCGCCGCCGCGCCGATGACGAGGGCGAGCGCGTCGAGGAGAAAGGCGATCGACGACGTTCCGTCGTCGTACCATCTCGATTTGCTGCGCGTGCACGCGGGCCTGAGCACCGTTGAGCTCGAGCAGCTCGTCGAAGAGGTGCCCGGCCTCGGCGGCGGACCGCCGCACGTCACGGAGCGCCGCCCTGGAGCCCGGTCCCGGTGCCTCGTGCTCGACGGCCGCGTAGAGCTGAGCGACGGCGGCCTGGAGCGCTCGCAGCGCGGCGGGGAGGCCGGCCTCGTACAGCTCCAGCTCCCCTGGGTAGGCAGGCAGCTTCCGGTAGGTCGCGAGCTCCCGGTCGATCTCGCGCCAGTCGGCGTCGATGGTCTCGCTGAGGGTCACTCGCTGCTCGGGCGAGTCGGTGTATTCGTGCGCCGCGGTCTCGATCGCGTGCACGGCGCTGGCGGCGACGCAGAGGTGCTCCATGCTGGGGATCGCGTTGGAGGCGAGCTCCTGCGTCTGGGCGTCGATGCCCAGCGACTCCGTGCGGACGCAGGCGTTCGACGCGAGGAAGGCGATGGCGACCACCGCGAAGGCCAGGAAGAGCCGGGACGAGAAGGCGAAGCTTCGTTCCATGGGGTCCTGCGGGGCGCGCGTTGGCGGATGCCACCCAAGGGACCCGGGATAGTCTCTTCAGCGCGGGAAGGTGATGGCTTTGTCGCGTCCACGGGTCGATTTCGTGTCGACGGCCGCCGCGACGTCCGGGCCGCCGGAAGGCTCGCGAGTCGCGGAGAGGGCGCCCGCCGACTCCCGCCCTTGGAGGCTGCCATGCGTAAGCGCTCCAAGGTCGACCTCGCCGACCCGGCGCAGCTCGCCGCGTGGCTCACCGAGACCCGCGCCCTCACCGAGCACCTCCACGCCCTCACCCTCGACGCCACCGCCCCGAAGGCACCGCCGCCATTCGCGCACCCACCTCCGCGCCCACACGCGCCGGGACTTCCGGACCCTGGGCGCCCTCCTCTCCGCGCTCGACCCGGCCGACCCGGCGCCCGTCGAGAGCTGAGCCAACCCGGCCAGCCCGGACGAGGGCGCCGGCGCAACGGGCGCGTTCCCGCCTGCAAGGCGCGCCTTCCCGGCGGAAGCAGCGCCCCCCCGGCGGAAGGAGCGCCTTCCCACCTGCAAGGCGCGCCTTCCCGGCGGAAGCAGCGCCCTCCCGCCGCCAGGCGCGCCCTCCCGCCGCCAGACGCGCCGTCCCGCCGCCAGGCGCGCGCCGTCCCGCCGCCAGGCGCGCCGTCCTGTCGCCCGGCGCGCCGTCCCGCCACCAGGCGCGCCGTCCCGCCGCCAGGCGCGCCGTCCTGTCGCCCGGCGCGCCGTCCTGTCGCCAGGCGCGCCGTCCTGTCGCCAGGCGCGCCGTCCTGTCGCCAGGCGCGCCGTCCCGCCGCCAGGCGCGCCGTCCCGCCGCCAGGCGCGCCGTCCCGCCGCCAGGCGCGCCGTCCCGCCGCCAGGCGCGCCGTCCCGCCGCCAGGCGGGCGCCCTCCCGCTGGCAGGCGCGCCTTCCCGCCGGCAGGCTTGCCCGCACGCCGGCAGGCTTGCCCGCACGCCGGCAGGCTTGCCCGCAACGCCGGCAGGCTTGCCCTCGCGCCGGCAGGCTTGCCCTCACGCCGGAAGGCTTGCCCTCACGCCGGAAGGCTACCCGAGCCCCCCTGCGAGCCATCGATCCCGCCATCCGCCTCCCGGCGGGCGTCCACGCGGCTCATGGGGGCAGGGTGAGGTCTGCGGGAGAGCGCGGCCACCGGCTTACCGATTGCCGCACGGCTCAGTAGAAGGGGAGGCCGCAGCCCCCTCCGCGAGGCTGGTCCACAGGTGCATCGCCGCATAGGACCGGAACGGCCGCCACGCCTCCGCGCGCGCCTCGGCCGCACGCGGCGGGAGGTCGCCGAGGGCGCGGCGGAGGGCGAGGTCGGAGGCGGGGAAGGCGTCCGGCCAGCCGAGGGCGCGCATGGAGAGGTACTGCGCGGTCCACTCGCCCACGCCCGGCAAGGCCGTGAGGCGCTCGGTGGCCACGGCCGGGTCCGCCGATCGATCGAGGCGCAGGCCTCCCGCGAAGGCGCGCGCGAGGGCGAGGATGGCGCGGGCGCGCGACGCGGGCAGGCCGATCGCGGCGATGGCCGGCTCGCCGGCGGCGGCGACGGACTCGGGGGTCGGGGAGAGGCGCCGAGAGCGCCGGGAACGGGGTGGCGACGGGGTCGCCGAGGCGCTCGACGAGGCGGCCGCTGAGGGTGGTGGCGGCGCGCACGGAGACCTGCTGGCCGAGGAGGGTGCGGAGGGCGCACTCGAAGGGGTCGAAGGCACCGGGGACGCGGAGGCCGGGGCGGCGGGCGACGAGCGGGGCGACGAGGGGGTCGCGCGAGAGGCCGGCGGCGACGGCGGCGGGGTGGGCGTCGAGGTCGAAGAGGGCGCGGAGGCGGGCGCGGAGGGGCATGAGCGCACCGGCGAGGGAGAGGGAGACCTCGGCGCGGAGGGCGTCGCGCCCGGGCTCGGGGCGGACGGTGACCGAGCCGGTGGCGCCGCCGATCCGCACCGTGCGGGTGTACGCGCCGTCTCCGACGGCCTCGACGCCGGGGATCGCGCGGGGCGCGAGGAAGGCGAGCAGCGCCTCCCAGTCGAAGGGAGGGCGGTAGTCGAGGCGGAGCGCGATGACGGAGCCCGCGTCGGGCTGGTCCGCGCGCGCCCGAGAGGGCGAGCGCTCGCGGCGGAAGCTCGACGGCGGGCGGCCGAAGCGGGCCTGGAAGACGGCGTTGAAGCGGCGCACGCTGGCGAAGCCGCTCGCGAACGCGATCTCGGCGAGCGGGAGGGCGCCGGCCTTCGAGGAGCTGGCGGGCGAGCGCGAGGCGCTGCGACTGTGCGAGGTCGACGGGCGAGACGCCCAGCTCGGCGATCATCGTGCGCGGCGGAGGTGCCGCGCGCTCACGCCGAGCTCGGCGGCGAGCGCGTCGACCGACCCTTCGTTGAGGAACCCCGCCTCGATGCGCGCGACCGCCGCCGCGCAGAGGCGCGGCACGGCGTCCACCGCGCCGTGGCCGGGCGCGAGCTCCGGCCGGCAGCGGAAGCAGGCGCGGAAGGCGGCGTGCTCGGCCTCGGCGGCGGTGCGGTAGAAGGCGCAGCGGTCACGCCGGGGGGTGCGGGCGCGGCAGACGGGGCGGCAGTAGATGCCGGTCGTCGCCACGCCCACGTAGAACACGCCGTCGAAGCGCGCGTCGCGCGCCTCGAGGGCGCGGTAGCAGGTGTCCCCGTCGAGCTGCACGCCTCCTTTGTAGCGCACGGTGGCAGGGGGCGTCTGGCCGTTTTCGGACCTGGCGGCGTCAGGGGTAGCCGATGGCCGCGAGGGCCTCGGGGCCGAGTCGCTCGCAGAGCTGCGCAAGGTAGAGGCTGCTCATGGCGACGGGCGTGCTCCGGGAGTCGTAGGTGCCGGCCGGGATCGCGGGCGAGGCGTTCGCCACGGAGAAGGTGGTCGCGCCCGAGGGGACGTAGGCGTCGGTGATGGCCTGCGAGCCGGTGGTCGAGAGGCTGCCGGACCCGTTCACGGTGACGGCGGCGCGCGACGAGCCCTGGACCTGGATCACCGTGCCGCCGCTGCCGGAGCCGCTGCCCCGCAGGACCACGCCCCCGGTGGTGACGTTCAGCGTGCCGTCGAGCGTGAAGGTGCCGGGCGCGAGCAGGAGGGCGCCGCGCACGCCGTTCGTCGCCGGCATGCCGGAGACGGCATCGATCGCCACCTGGATGGCGGCGGTGTCGTCCTTGCCGGAGGGGGAGACGGTCCTCTGGACGGGGACGACGGGGATCGCGACGCCGCCGCCCATGTACCCGGCCGACGATCATGGAGGCGTGGTTCGAGCACCCCGATTTTCACCGCCAAGGCGCCAAGACGCCAAGGCGCAAAAAGGCAAAGAGAGAGGATTGCCTCTACGTCTCTTGCTCTTTTGCTCTTGGCGTCTTGGCGCCTTGGCGGTGAAATCTCTGCTCCGAAAGCGCGTCAGTCGCGGGCGAGGGCCATGGCCTGGTCCAGCCGCAGGGCGCGGCCGTCGGCCCAGGCCGTCGCGAACGCGGCCTCGCCTAGAGCGGCGTGCGTTCGGGATGAGTACATACCGAACCGCGACCGCCAGGGAGCGGGTGCCAGAGGGCGCCTACGCGCCACGCCCTTGCCCGCGTCGCGCTGCCTGTAGCGCTACGCATGCGAGGGCACGAAAGCGTCGCGCCGTCTGGCACCCGCTCGCTCGCGCTCGCGGTTCGGTAGGCGCGTACCCAATGCAAACGCACGCCGCTCTAAATCAACGAGCACGATCCTCGTTCAAGGAGCCGCTGAGCAACGTATGGAACCCCGGGCGTGAGCCCGCGGACCGGAGCCGCATGCGTCAGCACGCGGAGGCCGCGGCACAGCCCCCTGACGTCATGGTCCCCGCGCTCACGCGCGAGGCTCCGGTCCGCGGGCTCACGCCCGTGGGTTCCATCGTTGTGTCAGGATCGCGCTCGGCCATTTAGCGCGCGGCGCGCGGCGGCGACGGCGTGGTCCTCGGCCTCGCGCCTCGGTGCAGGCGATCCGCGCGCGGCTCGATCCGACGGACCACGACGCCGTCCCGGCGCTGGAGATCCGCCGGCACGCCGTCGAGGCGCTGCGGGCGATCCTCGTGGCGATCGCCTCCCGGCGGCCCGTCGTCCTCGCGATCGAGGACCTGCAGTGGGCCGACGCGGACAGCGCCGCCCTGCTGGCGAAGCTCTGCGATCCCCCCATCCCGGGCCTGCTCGTGACCGCGTCCTTCCGCGGCGACGAGGAGGCGCTCGACCCTGCGTTCGGCCAGTACCTCGACGCCGTCCACGTCCACACGCCCTTCGTGCAGGCGCTCCGGTGCTTCCTCGGCGAGGCGGAGGCCCCGGGGAGCCTCGACGGCGGGTCGTTCACCGAGCGGGCCGCGATCGTGACGGCCCGCGCCTCCGGGTCGCGCAGCGCGGAGCTGATCGTGCGCCTCCTGATGGGGATGGTGCGCTACCACTTCGGCGAGCCGCGCGAGGCCTCGGCGATCTTCGAGGAGGCGCGCCCCTTCCTCGACGGCGTGGCGTCGACCTGGCACGTCCCCGTCTTCCACCAGCACGCCGCGCTCGCCATCGCCGCGCTCCCCGAGGCAGAGCGCGAGGCGCGCCGCTCCGCGGCCGAGGCGAGCCTCGCGGCCCTCGGCGCCTTCGCCGCGCACGGCCCGGAGAACTTCGCCCACAAGGTGGCGCTCTGCGAGGGCGAGCTGGCGCGCGCCTCGGGCGACGCGGGAGCGGCGCTCGTCGCCCTCCGCCGGGCGGCCGAGGGCGCGGCGGCGGGCGGGTTCTCGTGCGACGAGGGGCTCGCGCACGAGCTGCTCGCGCGGTGCCTGCGCGCGGTGGGCGAGGCGGAGGAGGCCGCGCGACACGTGGACGCGGCGCGCGAGGCGTACGGGCGCTGGGGGGCGAGGGCGAAGGTGGCGCGGCTCGAGTGAGCCGGGGCCGAGCACGAGGCCGGGAGCGCGCCCCGCGTAGACGGGGCAAAAGCGCAGTGTTACACCCTGAAGTACCAACGCATGCCCAAGGTGGTCGACGCAGCGCTCGCCGGGGTCGGCCCGGATTACTGGCAAAAGCTCTACTTCTTCAAGGACGACAGGTACATCAGGGTCAACTGGTGGACAGGGGTCGTCGAAGCGAACGAGTCCATCAAGGCGGGGTGGGGCCTCCCTTCGCCCTTCGATCAGGGGATCGACGCCGCCTGCAACGGGCACGGCGACTTCGAAGGAAAGGCGTACTTCTTCAAGGGCACCCAGTACATCCGCTACGACTGGGACTCGAGCCCGAAGCCGGGCCAGAAACAGCAAGACAAGGTCGACCAGGCCGCCAAGCCGATAGCCCTGTGGAAGGTGCCGGCGCCGTTCGTGGCGGGGGTCGATGCCGTGCTGGAGGGAGGCCCCGGCTTCGAAGAGTGGTTGTACTTCTTCAAGGGCAACCAGTACTGCCGCTACCACTGGAAGGAGAACCGCGTCGAGGTGACCACCGACGACAGCGGCGCGCCCTACACCCTGGCGACGGGGTGGAACCTGCCATCGCCCTTCCGCAACCGGCTCGATACGGTCGTCAACGACAAGTACAACAACAAGGACGCGTACTTCTACTCCGGGAACCAGTTCATCCCCTACAAGTGGAAGAGCGACGGTAAGGCGAAAGCCAACACCTGCGGCCCCGCGGTGAGCTTCCTCAGCTGGGATCGCGCCGGCGCGTGGCTCCTGCCGCCCGCGCCGCTCGTGCTGGGGAGGGTCATCATCCTCGGCAAGGTCTACGGGGACAAGGCGAGGTACCGGGAGGTCAGCGGGACCCCCGACGAGCTGATGGCCATGGTCAACAACCGCGCGAAGTACGAGCTCCGCAAGATGGACTGGGACGACTCGGTCCAGCAGACGAGGGCGCGGCAGATCATCGACGAGTGGCTCGCGAAGTCCGCCGCCCAGGAGTTCGCCTCGAACCGGGCGTTTGCCGACACGATCCTCGACCTGGTGAAGGACCTGCCGGAGGGGGTCCCCATCGATCCCCGCGCGATGCCGGCGGGAGCGAAGGTCTCGGCGCCGGACCCGTCGGGCCTCTCGTACAGTTGCTCGCGCAAGCCGGTGACGATCCCCGACGAGGAGGGCGATCGCCTCCTCGTCCTCGCCGACGCGGAGGGCACCCCGATCACGGGGCCCAAGGGCACGGCCGTCCTCGGCGAGGACGGGAGGCCGCTCTGGGTCCGCATGGTGGCCTCGACCACGAAGAGGGGCGCGCTCACCTGGACGAACGCGGTCTTCGACGGCACCAAGCGCGCCGCATACAACCGCGCCATCAAGAACATCCCCGACGCCGCGAAGCTGAAGTTCGGCGAGCAGATGATCCCCGTCGTGCGCGATGGCAAGGTCACCGACGCGACCACGCCGGGCATGTCGCGCGAGGCCGCCGAGTGGGCCTCGCGGGAGCGGATCAGCGTCCGGGGGATGACGCGCGAGAACCTCTCGAACCAGGGGCGGCGCTTCTCCGAGTGGGCCGACAAGTCGCTGAAATTCGAGGAGTACTTCGCCAAGTACCTGGACCGGCTCTACAAGATCAAGCCGGAGGCGCTCGAGGCGTTGAAGGCGACCGACTCGGCCGCCGCCGCTGCGATGGAGAGGGCCGTCTACAAGGAGATCGTCAAGGCCGCGGCGAAGTCGAGGTGGTGGGTGAGCGGGAGCTCGACGGTGATGCGCGTCGCGGGCCCGGTGGCGCTGATCGTGGGGGCGGGGTTTTCGGTGGAGCGCATCGCGAGCGCCAGTGACGCCGATCGCGCCATCGTGATCGTGGACGAGGGCGCGAGCTGGGCCGGCTCGCTGGGCGGCGCCTACGTCGGCGCGGAGGCCGGCGCGCTCGGGTTCGCGTGGGCGGGGCCCCCCGGCGTCTTCGTCGGCGGCATCGTCGGAGGCATCGTCGGCGCGGTCGCGGGCGAGGCCGCGCTGAAGAAGATCCTCTATTACCCGACCGAGATGCTGGAGCAGATCATGACAGCCCAGCAGAAGCAGCTCGACGCCGCCAGGGTGATGGAACAGGTCTTCGGTCCGATCAAGGATCCGGATCTGCGCCGTCGCCTCGACGACGAGGACGCGATGCGGGCCTTCTTCGGGGACTGACGGCGGCGCCGGCCGTCACGAGAGCGCGACGAGCCGGTCCGATCCCGCGCCGGCCCGCCCGCGCGCGAGCAGGCGGCCGCGCGCGTCGATCGCGAGCGGGACGAGCGCCTGCGGCACGCGGAAGAGGCGATGGCCGTCGGGAGAGAACGCGGTGAGCGACCCGGACTCGGGCACGTAGACCGCGCCGTCGCGGTCCAGGCACAGGTCGTTGGCGAACTTCCCTCGGCGGTCGACCGGCCGGCGCCAGGCGCGCGCCCCGTCGCGATCGACGCGCACGACGTCGATGTCGGTCGCGACGCACGCAGTCCCGTCGGGCAGGGCCGCGAGCGCGTACTTCGAGCCGCCGGGTCTCTCCCCCACGCGTCGGACCGGAACACCTCGCGCGCCCAGCGCGTGCGGCCGTCGAAGTCGAAGGCGACGAGGCGCGCTGAGGGCCAGTGCAGGAGGCCGCCGCGCTCCACGAGCGCGAGGATGCCGTCCGCTGACGAAGACCGGCGGAGCGAGCCAGAAGCCGCCCAGGGATGCGGTGAACCGTCGCCGCCCGCGCACGTCGAAGACCCGGAGCCGGTGGCCGCCGAAGTGGTAGAGGCGGTTCCCCCGGATCGCGGGAGCCTCGAGCGCGAGCGCGATCAGCTCGCCGTTCGTCGCCGGGAGGGCCGCCTCGTCGCAGTTGCCGGCGCGCAGCGCCTCCCAGGCGTCGTCGTCGTTGGCGCGGGGAGGGGGTGCCAGGAGCGCAACGTCGCCCTCAGGCGATCGCCGCCGGGCGCGCGCCCCGTCCGCGGTACGCACGACGAGCCAGCCCGAGGGGTCGAGCCTCGGGCTATCGGACACGCCGTCGAGGGAGAGGGTCACTCCCGGGGAGTCGTCGCGGCGATCGATCTCGACCAGGCGCGGCCCCACCGTGGCCACGAGCAGGCCGTCGGCCCCGAGCGCGAGCCGAGGCGGCTTCGTATACGCGTGCCCGTGCGGAATCAGCGCGCCCCTGTAAGGATCACGTGCGCCATGTGGGCGCGGTCGACGTGTCCCGTCGAGGCGGGTGAGCGCGCTCCCGGCGCTCACGAGCACGCTGCCGTCCTCGTCGAGGATCACCGATTCGATGTGTCCGGCGCCTGCCAGCGCGCCGTGATCTCACCCCGCCTCGGCCCGCGAACGGGAGCCGAGCAGGTGCTCGCGGCGTCCCGCGCGCCTGCGACCAGGGGCTCGGGGGCGCCGAGCGCGGAGAGGCCCGCGCGGACGCGCGCCGGGTCTTCCCCCAGCGCCGCGGCCAGGTACAGGTCTTCGGCGGACATGCGGGAGCTCCGCCCTGGGACCCGGATGACGACGGCGAGCGATCAGCCTCGCCCGTCCTGCCCCGGAGCCCGTACTTCTTCGCAGGCTCCGAAGTACTCCGGTCCATCCGCGCGCGCCGCGCCGCCTCCGACAGGCTCCCCTGCGCCTGCGCGAGGAGGTCGCGCACGTAACGCTGCTCCCAGCGGTCCGCCGCGCGCTGCTTCGCCACCGGAAGGGCACCGCCGGGTCGAAGCCGTCGTCCCCGGCAATCTCCCCGAAGGGGGAGGCTCCGCTGAGAGCGCCGTGAGCACCGGGTCGTCGAGCAGAATGGCGCGCTCGGCTGCGGCGCGGAGTCGCGACGTTGCCCGGCCATGGCTGGCGCCGCATCCCGTCGACCAGCTCCTGCGGGATGGCGCGGTCGGGGACGAGCTCTCCGTAGAAGTGGCGGGCGAGCTGCTCGATGTCGCCGGCGCAATCGCGGAGCGGCGGGACGAGGAGGCGGACGACGTTGAGGCGGTAATAGAGGTCGGCGCGGAAGGTGCCGCGGTTGACCTCG
>CAWHDJ010000007.1:0-145230 GCA_963827955.1 uncultured delta proteobacterium
ATCTGAACCCCATCTGTTATGGGATTCGTGGGCCGGGCTTTTGCAAGCAGTCGAGGCGCGCGGTGTGATGGAGCTTCCACTGGTCTGGCAGCCACTGGGTCAGTTGGCTGATGGGTAGGGCTGGCAGGTTGACCAGCAACTGGGTGAGGTAGAGTTGCGGGTCCACATCATGTCTGCGGCAGGTACTAGTCAGGCTGGCCAGGATGGCGGCAGTTCTTCCGCCACGGGCGTTGCCAACGAAGAGCGAGTTCTTCCTGTTGAGGACAACGCGCTTCATCTCTCTTTCGCTCACGTTGTTGTCGATGGGCACCGCACCATCGGTCGAGAAGACGTTCAGTTCGCTCCATTGGCCCAGAGCATAGTGGATCGCCTCGGCCATGGGATGCTTGGGCAGCAGCTGTTGCTTCCACTCCAGCAGCCGATCATGCAACTGCTCCAGCAGCGGCGCTGACTGCTCACGGCGCAGTTGCAGGCGCACTTGGACCGAAGCATCCTTGGCCTGCCGCTCGACAGCATAGAGCGCACGCACCCGCTCGACCGCCTCCCTGGCGATCTCGGGAGCGGATTTCTCCGCATCGAGGATCTTTCTTTTCATATGCGCCCAACATCCAGCACGCGTGATCGCGTTGCCGACCACAACACCGTTGTAGCCAGCATAGCCATCCGCCAGCAGAACCTGCCCGTAATCTTTCAGGAACCGCTTTGGTCCATCGCGACCGCGATCCATCGTGAAGTCGAAGACGTTGTACGGTTGCTCCTCGTCACCGACGTAAACCCACATGCGCGTATTCGCAACTTTATCTTTGCTCTGCATCGGCAGGATGGTGTCATCGGTAGCCACCACATGCGAGGCACGCACACGGTCCGCCATCCGTTGATAGAGCGGCTCGACCAAGTCGGCCACATCCCCGCACCATACCGACTGCGTGGCCCGCGAGATCTCGAAGCCCTGCCGCGCGAAGATATCCTCCAACCGATACAGCGGAAGAAAATCACTAAATTTGCTGGTCACGATATAGGCCAGCAAGCCGGGTCCGGCAAGGCCCTTGTCGATGGCCGTCTCCGGCTTCTTCGCCGCCTCGATGCTGGGGTTTTCGCCGTTGGTCTCGCAGCTGGTGCAGGCATACTTCTTGCGCACATGATGGATGCGTTCGAAGTGACCGGGCAGATATTCGACCTGCCAGCTTTCATCGGCGCCGATCTCCTTGCGCGTCAGACCGCAGCAAGGACAAGCCCGTTCCGCTTCGCTCAACTCGTAGACCTGCGTGCTCACAGGAAGGTTCTCGAAGTTGGCCAGATTGCGCCGCCCCTTGCGGCGCTTCACTCGTCGCAACGCTTCGGCAGGCTCAGCCGCAGCAGACAGATCTTCCGCGGGGACAGGCTTGCGGTCCAGCTCCTCCGCGAAGTTCAGCAACATCTGCGCCACGTCTTGATCGGACTGCAAGTAGTCAGCGCGAGGACCGTAATACCACTTCTTGTAACGCTCCAACTCCAGCTTCACGCGCAGCAGTTCGACCTGCAACGCTGCAGCCTGCTGGCTATGCTCCTCGGCACGCTGTCTCTGTTCCTCTGCGTGCCGTCTCTGTTCTTCGGCGTGCCGCTTTTGTTCTTCTGCGTGCTGCTTCTGCTGATCGCGCTCCTCCAGCAACGCAAGCACCATCAACCGCAGCGTGTCCTTGTCGCTGGGCAGTTCCGTCGAGTTCGATCGTAAGTGATCCACTTAGTGAGTTAGACGGAAGTGAGGTGCATCAGGTCGCGTCAGGCAACCAATGTTTATGCACGTTTCACAGCATTCTGCACTGGCCGTTCATAGCGCGGCTCACGCTTTAACTTCGCCATGTCGATGCCATCTAACAGCATCGCCAACTCACTCGCTCGCAGCTCAACCGAACCAGCACCAGGGGCAACGCGAGGAAGCTTGAACACTCCGACCTCGAGACGCTTGTACCACAACACGTAACCGTCGCGGTCCCACGTCAGGATCTTCAAGCGATCGCCGCTGCGCGATCGGAACAGGAACAGGTGGCCGCTGAGTGGATCCGCGCCGATCACGCTCTGGACGCGCTGGGCCAGCCGGTCGAAGCCACACCGCATGTCGGTCGCTTCCGCTGCCAGCCAGATCCGGGGACCCGGCGCGCCATCCAACGCCCGTAGACTCGGCAGACCAATCACGACGCCATCTCCAGAACCGCCAGCACACGACGCAGGTGACTTGGATCGAAGCCTGGCTCCACCATCACACTCCAACCACGGCGATGCCGGATCTCGATCCCTGACATCGTTTTCCCATACTCTGCCGATGACGCCTCCACCGAGGCTACCTTCACCGCAAGAAACGGAGCCACTTCGGTCGCACGCAAGCGCCTCTTCCACTCATACATCTGCCAGTTACGTAATCCGCGATCACGACAGAACGCAGCCACACTTGTGCCGCTTGCTACCTGCTCCGATACAAGATCACGCCACCGTTCCAGATCTTCTTCCTTGTGCTGTCCCATACCGCAAGCATGACCTGCCGCACTGCCATACACAAGATGTGCTCCACGTAGCGCTCACGGTATTTCTGACACACGAATCTTCGCTCAGAACGTCCGCCTCGGCCTCGGCGATACACGTGTTAACACGAACTTGTAAGCTCCATCAAAGAAGGCAAAGAACATAAGAAATTTCTCACCTACCACAATGGTCTCACCGTGGTAGCAAAAGAAATCAGTCTGGCTAGAGGAAAGATAACGCTAAGAATTATTCAGTCTGCAACGGCTGCCAGTCGCTGCCTACCACTCTATAAGAACCAGACGTGCATCACCAACAACCTTACTCTTCTTGTGCGCTTCGTTCGCGTCGGCGAAGACCACTCCTGCAGCTTCCATAGCTTATAAGACGAATAACCAGAATCCAATTTCCCTCAGAGATCTGAGCGCGAACGACAGCACTCAGACTCAGATTAGAGCCGAATTCGACTCATTGTTCGGATTCGACTCGAATTACTTGATAAAGCGCGGCGCACCAGCCTCGAAGAAGGACCTTCCCAATGAACTAGCCGGGCAACTCCTGCTCTCCCTCTACGCAAAGGAGCCCTGGAGCTCTCACCAGAAGTACAAGATTTTTGGCGAGCTCGAACCAGAGATTTTCAAGTACGGCATCAATGCCAACCACATTCGATTCGCACAATTAGCGATGCAAGAGCGGCGAGGTCCTCGGCGCGCTCGTAGCCGTATGGGTACCGCTCGGTGGGAAGGCGGCGCGATGCCCGAAACCCGACGAACACCAGGCGCTAGTCGAGACATCAGACAAGTTGTGCAGCGCATCGCTCAACAGCGCCACCGAGCCCGACACCAGCGCGATGGCCAATTCCACCAGCCCGGTCAGCGCCAGCCCGACGGCGCTGACGGCGATGGCACGGTTGGCCTGCCGGCGTTCGTCCGCATCGTCGGTGAGAGTGTCGAGGGGAAAGGCCGTCGCCGGGTCACGGACTCCGTTGATTAGATGCATACCGGCAAGGATGCCCGCCGCCGGCGGGATAGCAAAGGCCCGGTGGGCGGCGCCTAGCTCGATCAGGATTAACGGGTCCGGCTCGCCCAGCGCCTGCTGTTTGTCGCCGCAATCGAACGTGGCGATCAGAGGCGCTGGGCGTCGATGCCGGCACGCCAACCCGGTCCTAGTCCCGTCGTGCCACAATCACCGGCACGCGAACGGATTGCACGACTGCGTTGCTGACCGACCCTAAGAATGTACGGGTCAGGGCATTCCGGCCGTGACTGCCAACCACGACAAGCTCTGCAGATTGCGATGCTTCGACGATCGCGCGGGCTGGTTTGTCACATACGAGCTGCTTGCTCACGGTCACGTCGGGATAGCGTTCCTGCCAACCTGCCAGCGCCTCGCTCATGAGAAGCTCTTCTTCGGCCTTGACCGCCGGCCAGTCCACTCCCGGAACGTCGATAAGCTCTTTGGTACTCCAGGCATGCAGCGCTATCAAGCCGACGTGGCGGCGCGACGCTTCGTCAAATGCGATCTCAGTAGCGAGCTCTGAAGCTGATGAGCCGTCGACTCCCACCGAACGGGAGATTCGCGGGATGTGGTGTCTGCAGCTCTCCGTCGCGGATGACCGCCACGGGGCAATGGGCGTGCCGCACCAGTCCAGAACTGACCGAGCCGAGCAAACCGCGTGCCAAAGCTCCGCGGCCATCGGTGCCGATGACGATGAGGTCCGCACCTTCCGACCGTTCGACAAGCGTGGGGCCGGGGCCGAAAACTGCAATTCGCCATTGATGGTGATCGGCGAAGGGTCGCCCGTGATGTCATGGACGATCTTCGATGCATTTGCCAAAATTCCGCGGCCCTCAGCTTTCTGCCATCCGGCCACCTCTTCTAGCAGCTTGGCTTGCGACCATGTCCGAGTTGCGGGGTCTTGCACGTGCAGCACGTTGATCGGTACGCCGCGCATGACCGCTTCGTGCGCGGCCCAACTGACAGCGGCATCCGATGCGGGCGATGCGTCGAGCGGACGACGATGCCGTAATGCTTTGAGGACATTTCGATTTCCTTTCGTCAGGCAGAACGCTATGTCGCACGGAACCGCCCGTCGTGAGGCTTTGGTCCCTACTTTTGTCGGTCATTTGGACCTTTTGGTGCTCTACCGGCCATCGAACCGACGGCTGGCGAGGCCGAATCACCTTCGTGGACATTGAATGTCTACTTCCAGTTAATGTTCCAGTTAACGCACATCAACTGTGTGCGCTTGACCTAAAGTGTGGTGGGGTCCTAGCGTCAGGCCGTGACGCATCGAATATTCCGCCGGTCACGGGCTGGCCTGCGGGGCTCGCCTCGATTGGGGCGATCCGATTCGCGCGCCGCTCAGCACTTCCGAGTCGACCGTCCGTTTCTACCGCGACCTGATCGGCTGCCGTTGCGCGCCACATTCGCAGAGAGCTATGGCAGCACGGGCGCGATATTCGGCTTGCCCGGATCCCGCCTGACCTTTGAGATCGTCGAGGCCACCGAACCGGTCGCAGTCGACAGCCATGATCAGCTGTGCCTGTACTTTCCCGATGCGACCGCGCAGCAACAAGCGATGGCGCGGCTTTCGGCTGCGAATACACCGCCCGTCTAATCCCACCCCTATTGGGCGGCGACGGGAGCGGTCCACTTACCGATCCGACGGCCGCGAGGTCGTTTTCGCGCCGTTCATCTTCGGCGTCAACGAGCCGCCAGGAGGGCATGCGTCGGGCGAGCACTGGAGCCCCTGAACAAGCGGAAGGCCACCGGGGTCGGTCCAGCCGGTGGCCATCCTGTAGTGCGTACTCGTGGTGGGCTACTTCTTGAAGGCGTCCTTCACCTTTTCGCCCGCGTCCTTGAGGCTGGACTTCGCCTGGTCTAGTTTCCCTGGTTTTCGGTGCTGTGGTCACCGGTCGCCTTGCCGAAGGTCTCTTTGGCCTTGCCGGCGACGTCGTTGATCTTGTTGCTCACCTTGTCGTGGGTTCCCATGGCTCCCGCTCCCTTATTTTCGGCTCTGCTGATCTGCAACCGTGGTAGTACCCGCCGCGGGAAGTGGTCAAACCAGGTGTGCGACATTGGCAAATGCAGGTCGCGATCCTCGACGACTACCAGAACGTCGCCTTGAGCATGGCCGATTGGTCGGATGTCGCGGCGCGCGCCGAGATCACCGTTTTCACCGATCACCTCGCTGACCAGGACGCCGTCGTCGAGCGGCTGTCCCCGTTCGACGTGGTGTGCGTGATGCGCGAGCGCACCCCACTGCCGCGTACCGTCATCGAGGCCGCCAGGGCTGAAGATGATCGCCTCCTCGGGCCGTTCAACGCATCGATCGACGTCGCGGCCGCCGAGGAACGCGGCATCTACGTCAGCACCACTGGCGGCTACATAGAGTCCACCTTCGAACTGACCTGGGCAATGTCCTGACCGCCGCCCGCCGCATCGTCGACGACCGCTCGAGGCTTCCTTCTGCGCGGACAGGTCCTGGAAGACGACAGTCGCGCCCAGCGGCGCGCCGCCGGGGCCACGCACGGCGACGGCGCTCGCCAGCGCCGGGAGCAGGCCGCCGTCGGGCGTGCGGACGCAAGCTCCTCGCCAATCAGCGGCTCCTCCCGCAGCAGCGCGCGGACGTGCGGGAGCGCGTCGGGCCGCACGCGGTCGCCGGAGGGCGTCCACAGGTCGAGGTCGACCCGGTTGCCGAACGGGTCGCGCCGGCCGTCGTCCTCGCACCGGAGCGCCGTCGCGGCGCGGTTGAGCATCGCGACGCGGCCCTGGGCGTCGACGAGCTTCACGGCGTCCGGCATCTGCTCAATCACGGCCTCGAGCCAGGCGCGCTCCGTGCGCTCGCTCTCGTACAGGCGCGCCGTCTCCAGCGCGACCCCCGCCCGCACCGCCAGCATCTCGACCACCGCCTGCTCGTCGTCGGTGAACTCCTCGCCGCCGCGCTTGTTCGCGAGGTAGAGGTGCCCCAAAACCTCGTCGCGGAAGCGGATCGGCACGCCGAGGAGGCTCGACATCGGTGGGTGGCCCGGCGGGAAGCCCCTGAACGCGGGGTGACGGGTGACGTCGCGGAGACGGAGCGCCTCCCCCTGGCGCACGACGGCGCCGAGCACCCCCACCGGCCGGGGGTGCCGGCCAATCGCGGCGACCTGCTCGGGCGACGTGCCCACGAAGACCCATGGCTCGAAGGGTTTGTCGGGATCGGTCCCCAGCCCGAGCGCGACGAGCTCGGCGCCCGTGAGCCGCTGCGCCTGCGACGCGATCGCGCGGAGGACCCCCACGACGTCCCCCTCGCGGAGGTTGGCCACGGCCTCGGACACGGCGACGCTCGCGCTGCTGACGGCCTGGACCCGCGCGCCGAGCACGCGGATTTCCCGCTCGGCGCGCCGCTCCGCGATGGCGCTCGCGACGCGCGCGCGGAGCTCCTCCACGCGGAAGGGCTTCGTGAGGTAGTCCCGCGCGCCTGCCCGGAGCAGCCTCACGCGCGCCTCGTCGTCGGCGAGCGCGGTCAGCACGACGACGGGCGTCTCGCGGCCCTCGGCGTGCTCGCGGAGTGAGCGCACGAGCTCCTCGCCGCTCATCTCCGGCATCATGAAGTCGGTGAGCACGAGGTCCGGCGAGAGCTCCGATCGCCTTGCGGAGCCCCTCCCTGCCGTCGAACGCCGCCGCGACCCGGTACTCGCCGCGCAGCGCGTCGCAGATGGACTCGTTCATGTCGGGGTTGTCCTCCACGACGAGGACGAGCGCCCCGCCCGGCGCGCCCGAAGGCTCGGTGGGGGCGACCGGCCGGGGCTGGACCTCCTCGACGAAGGGCCGCGCCTCGGCGTCGCTCGCCTCCGGAGGCGCCTCGGCGGGCGCGGGCCTCACCTCGGTCCCGGGCGGGGCCCTCCGAGGCAGCTCCACGACGAACAGCGCGCCCCCTTCGGGAGCGTCCGCGACCGCGATGCTCCCGCCGTGGAGCTTGACGAGCTCGCGCGCGATGGAGAGCCCGAGGCCCGTCCCGCCGAAGAGCTGCTTCGCCTGGCCCTTCAACTGCCGGTACGCCTCGAACACGACGTCGCGCTTGTCCTTCGGGATCCCGGCGCCGCTGTCGGCGACCTCGAGGACGACCTGCCCTCGGGCGTCGTCCGCCTTCAACGTCGCGCGCACGCGGCCCCCCTCGGGCGTGAACTTGAGCGCGTTCGACAGGAGGTTCAGGATCACGCGCTGGATCCGCGCCGGATCGACCTCCGCGGCGAGCCGCTCCGGCGCCTCCACCACGAGGGACATGCCCTTGGCCCGCGCCGCGATCTCGAAGTGCGACGCGGCGGCGCGGACGAGCTGCGCGAGGTCGACCTCGGCGTACTCCGGCTCCACCCGGCCGGCCGACAGCTTCGCGACGTCCAGGAGGTCCTCCACGTAGCGCAGCAGCATCCGCGCATTGCGGGCGACCAGCCCGAGGTCGCGGCGCACGGCGTCGTCCGTGCCCGGAGCCGCCGCCAGCCGCTCGACGGGGCCCAGGACCAGCGTGATCGGCGTCCGGAGCTCGTGGCTGACGCCCGCGAAGAGGTGTGTCTTGAGCTCGTCGACCTCCTTCGTCTTCTCGTAGAGGCGGCTCACCTCGTCGTTGGCGCGCCGGAGCCGCTCGTTCGCGGCGCGCCCTTCGGAGAGCGACGTCGCGAGCGCGGCGCTCGCCTTCCTGAAGCGATCGTGGAAGACGCTCAGCGCGATCCCCAGGGCGACGAACATCGCGAGGACCAGGAAGTGCCTCGGCTCCGCGACCACCCAGGTGCGCTCGGGAGGGACGAAGTAGTAGAAAATCAGGACCACCGCGGCGAGGGTGCTGACGACGCCGGCCCAGAGACCTCCGATCCACGAGCTGAAGAAGACGGCCACGACGAAGAGGAAGAGGCCGAAGGGCCGGATGACGTTCCAGAACGCGAGCTGGAAGGCGAGGATGATCGGGACCGGCGCGAGGCCCAGGGCGAATCGGAGGACCTCGATGGCCACGTGCCAGAACCCGCGCGCGCCCCGCCCGGGCTTCGCGGGCGGGCTCGCCGCCGGCCGCGGGCCGCTCTCCGGCGGCGCCTCGGTCGTCCGCCCGGCCTGGGCCACGGACTCGGCGGACGCATCGAGGCGCCCCGCGGCGTCCGCCTGCTCCGACGGCTCCACGCGGCGCGCAGCGCCGTCGGAGGCCGGAACGCCACGAGCGAGCTGGGCTCTCGTTCGGAGCTTCACGAAGTCTGCGTGAGCCTAGAACGCGAATGGTCGCCTCGGGAGCGTCGCTCCCCGAGGAGCGGTCGGGCCGCCCGAGCGTTCTCCCTACGCGCCCGCGTCTCCTCCTGCGCGTCCGTGCGTTGAGGAGCGACCACGAAGGATGCTCGTGGCGGTGGTGGGTCGAGCACGGGCCGGGAGCCGGCCGCCGTCTCGCGGCGACCGGCTCCAGCCACGACCACGGAGCGCGGAGGGCGTCCGGATTACCGGGCGACCAGAAACGGCGATGTTGCCCCCATCCGGGCACGAGTGAGCGCGGTTCTGGGGTGGGGCGAGGATGGCCTCCCCTTCGACGACCAGGGACAGGACGGCGAGGCGCGCCCCGGAGCGCCGGCGGTCACGCATCGCGGCCCCGCACGCTCAAGGCGCGCCTTCGGCCGCGGCCTCGTACAGCTCCCGTACGTCGAGCCGAGCGCCGACGGAGGCGAGGTCGGCCACCTCGCCGTCGGTCGACACGACGGAGGTCCATGCGCCGTCCCCGCCCCGGGTCCAGACCTCGACGCGGCGGTCGTCCGTCGAGACGAGGAGGTACTGGCGAAGGCTGGGAATGCGCTTGTAGTGCGAGAACTTCTCGCCGCGATCGTACTCCTGCGTGCTCGGGCTCAGCACCTCGACGACGAGCGTGGGGTTGGTGACGGAGTTCTTGTCCTCGGGGTCGACCTCCCGCGGACCGCAGACGATCGTCACGTCCGGGTACGTGGCAAGGCCCGTCGCGAGGACGCGGACGCGGAGGTCCGAGCCGTGCGCACGGCAGCGCCCGGCGCGGAGCTGAGGAAACAGCAGGTTGGGCACGGCGAGCTTGAGCGCCGCGTGCTCCGGAGTGCCCCCGGCCATCGCATAGATCTGGCCCGCGAGGTACTCGTGCTTGACGTTGCTCGGCTCCTCCAGCGCGAGATACTCGCGAAAGGTGTAGAAAACGGAGTGGGCGGGCGACGACATGGCGCGGAGTATCGCACACCCCGTGACGAGGTCGGGCCTCGCTGGGGCGGGGTGACGGCCGATCCGCCACGACCGGTCTCGCACCCTTCGACGGCCGGCATCATCTGGCCGCGTTGACGCTGCGCGCCCCGGGCACAACGGCTCGCGCATGAATCCCGACGCGCGGCCGGCCGCCCGCGAGCGCGTCGTCCACGCCGCGCGCTTGCTCGGCCTGGCCGTGGCGTACGTCGCTTCGGGGACATTTGGATTGTCCATTTCCCCCGTGAGCGGCTTCGCGACGCTCGTCTGGCCGCCGAGCGGCCTCGCCCTGGCCGCGCTCCTGCTCGGCGGGTGCCGCCTGTGGCCGGCCATCGCGGTCGGGGCCTTCCTCACGAACCTCTGGGCGGGCGCGCCGCCCCTCGTGGCCTGCGGTATCGCCGCGGGCAACACGCTCGAGGCCGTCGGCGCGGCGCTCGCCCTTCGCCGCGTCCCCGGCTTCCAGCCCGCGCTCCACCGCTTCACCAACGTCGTCGCGCTCGCGGCGCTGGGTGGGCTCGTGAGCACGACCCTCAGCGCATCGATCGGCGTCGCGAGCCTCGCGCTCGGCGGCGTCATCCTCCCGGCCAGCATCTCCCACACGTGGCTCGTCTGGTGGACGGGCGACCTCGTGGGCGTCCTCATCGTCGCCCCCGCGCTGCTCACCTGGTCCGGCGGGTGGCGCGGCGACGTCTGCCGCGCGACGCCCATGGAGGCCGCGTGGCTCGGCGCCTTCCTCCTCGCGTGCACCTGGGTCGTCTTCGGCACCCCGCCCGGGGCCCCGATGAGGTTCGAGCTCCTCCACGCGTACATCCTGTTCTTGCCGCTGATCTGGGCGGCGCTCCGCTTCGGCACGCGCGGGGCCGCGACCGCGGTGCTCGTGACGGCCGTCGTCGCCGTCGCCGGCACCTACACGGGGCGCGGCCCCTTCGTGCGCGCGGCGGGCACGATCGAGAGCCTCGTCGCCCTGCACGTCTTCCTCTCGACCGCCTGGAATCGCGTCGCTCGCCCTGGGCGCCGTCGTCTGCGAGCGCGAACGGTCGCGCCGCGAGGTGGCAGAGCACGAAGCCCTGCTCCAATCCATCCTCGACGGGGCAGCCGACTCCATCTTCGTCAAGGATCGCCGCGGCCGCTACGTGATCATCAACCCCGCCGGGGCACGCCTGCTCGGGGTGCCGCCGAGGCCGTCATCGGCAAGGACGACGGCGCGCTCTTCCCTGCCGCGGAGGCCCGGACGCTCCGCCGCGAAGACGTCGACGTGGTGCTCACCGGGGCGCCGCCGGCGATCGAGGAGCCGCTCACAATCGCGGGGGAACCGCGCGTCTACCTCACCACGAAGACCCCGCACCGCGACCTGGCCGGCCGCGTGCTCGGGGTGATCGGGATCGCGCGCGACATCACCGAGCGCAAGAACGGGCAGCGCGCGGGCGCGCCTGGCGGCAATCGTGGAGTCCTCCGAGGACGCGGTGATCGGCGAGTCGCTCGACGGCACGATCACGAGCTGGAACGCGGCGGCCCAGCGGCTCTACGGCTACGGGCCCGAGGAGGCGATCGGCCAGCCGATGGCGATGCTCGTGCCGCCGGAGCGGCGCGCGGGAGCTCGCGCCGCTCCTCTGCCGGATGCGCGCCGGCGAGCAAATCAAGGACTGCGACATCGTGCGGCAGCGCAAGGACGGGACGACCGTCGACGTCGCGCTCACGACGTCCCCCGTCCGCGACGCCGCGGGCGCCGTCATCGGGTTCGCGACCATCGGGCGCGACGTCACCGAGGTCGCCGAGCGACAGCGGCTCGCCGTCGAGGCGGCGCACCTCGGCCTCTGGTTCTGGAACCTCTCGAACGATCGCCTCGTCTGGACGCCGATCTGCAGGGAGATGTACGGCATCGGACCCGACGAGGAGCTCTCCCACGCGCGCTTCCTCGCGACGTTGCACCCCGACGATCGCGCGTCCACCCAGCGCGCGATCACCGCCGCGATCGCGGGCGCGAGCGACTACCGGATCGAGCACCGCGTGCTGTGGCCCGACGGGAGCGTACGCTGGATCTCCGTGCTCGGCCGCGTCTACCGCGACGAGGACGGGGCGCCGGATCGCATGCTGGGCGCGACGCGCGACGTCACCGCGCAGAAGCAGGCGGAATTCGAGCGCGCCGACCTGCTCGTGCGCGAGCAGGCCGCGCGCGCCGAGGCGGAGAGGGCCACGCGCGCGAAGGACGAGTTCCTCGCGGTCCTGTCGCACGAGCTGCGTACGCCGCTGACCGCGATCCTGGGCTGGACGCAAATCCTGCTCGGGCGCGCGGAGGCCGCGCCGGTCGCGGCGCAGCTCGCGATCATCCTGCGGAACGCGAAGGTCCAGCTCCAGATCGTGTCGGACCTGCTCGACATGAGCCAGATCATGGCCGACGAATTCCAGATCGAGGCGTGCCCGGTCGCCCTCTCGAAGAATCGTGGGCGCCGCCGTGGACACGGTGCGCCCGGCGGCGGAGGCGAAGGGGATCTCCCTCACGTGGGATCCCCGCGACGAAGCCGTCGCGCACGGCGACCCCGATCGGCTGAAGCAGGTGTTCTGGAACCTGCTCTCGAACGCCGTGAAGTTCACCGCTGCGGGGGGCCGGATCGAGGTCTCGCAGCGGAGCACGGGCTCCAGCGTGGAGGTGCGCGTGGTGGACACCGGGCAGGGGATCGAGCCGGGGTTCCTCCCGCACCTCTTCGAGCGTTTCCGGCAGGCCGACGCGTCGACGTCGCGCAAGCACGGCGGCCTCGGCCTGGGGCTGGCCATCGTCCAGCAAATCGTCGAGCTGCACGGGGGCGCGGTGCGCGCCGAGTCCGGGGGCGCGGGCACGGGCGCGACGTTCACCGTGGCGATCCCGCTCATGCCCGCAGAGGACGCGGCGACGCCGGCGTGCACCGAGCCACCCCGCGCGGCCGCCGTGGACCCCGGCGAGGGCCCCCGGCATCGCTCCGCGGCTTGAAGGCAGAGGGGGCCCCCCGGCGCGCCCATACCGGCCGGCCGGCGTGGTCCTTACGATCGCCGCATGCGAATTCACGCGGCCGCCGGGAGGGCCGTGCCGCTCCTCGTTTGCCTCGTCCTCGGCTGTCGCCGCCCTGGCCTGGATCCGGCGAGCGCCGGCGGCGGCGCCGCCGCGCTGGACCACGCGGGGCTCCGGCGGCTCCCGCTCGCGGCGCTGGAGGACGAGATCCGCGGCGGCTGGGCCGGGAAGATGATCGGCGTTACCCGCGGAGCACCGTTCGAGTTCCGATCCCGAGGCGCGATCATCGAAGGTGACATCGGGACTTCGTCCCCGGACGTGGAAGGCGCGCTATCCCAGGACGATCTCTACGTGAACGCCACGTTCGTGGAGGTACTGGACGACAAGGGCCTCGACGCCGATCTCTCCGATTATGCCGCGGCGCTCGCGAAGACCCGATATGACCTCTTCCACGCCAACGCGGCGGCGCGGCGGCTGCTCGCCCGGGCATCGCGCCCGAGCACGCCGGCGATCCGCTCTACAACCTGCACGCGAGCGACATCGACTTCCAGATCGAGTCCGACTTCATCGGGCTGATGACGCCGGGGCTGCCCGTGGAGGCCAACCGCTACGCCGCGCGCGTGGGCCGGCTCATGGCGCACGGCGACGGATTCTACGGCGGGCTCTTCGTGGCGAGCCTGTACGCCGCCGCGTTCTTCCAGGCGAGCCCGCGCGCGCTGGTCGAGCAGGCGCTCCGCTCCCTCCCGGCCGAGAGCGGCTATGCCGCGGCGGTGCGCGACGTGCTCGCCTGGCACGCGGAGGATCGGGACTGGAAGGCGACCTGGCGTCGAATCCAGGACAGGTGGGCGAACGACGACGCCTGCCCGAGCGGCGCGCTGGAACCGTTCGACATCGACGCGCGCCTCAACGGCGCGTACGTGGCCCTGGCCCTGCTGTACGGCGACGCCGATCTCGAGCGCACGATGGACCTCGCGATCCGCGCCGGGCAGGACACGGACTGCAACGCCGCGACCGCGGCCGGCGTGCTCGGGGCCATGCTGGGCTACGCGGCGATCCCGGGCGCGCTCAGGGCGGGCATCCCGCGCGTCGCGAAGCGGCGCTTCGATCACACGGGCCTCTCGCTCGACGGGCTCGTCGCCTCCACGCGGCGCCACGCGATCGAGGCCGTGATCCGTGCCGGCGGCGCGCTCGATGGCGACACGCTGCTCGTCCCCGAGGAAACGCCGTCGCCCCCGGCCCTCGAGCGCTTCGACATGGGGGCTCCCTCGGCGCGGATCGAGGCGTCCGACGCGGCCTGGACGTGGAAGGGGCCCTGGAGCGAGCGCCTCGGGGCGATGGATGGCGGACGGACCTGGCACGGCGAGCGGAGCAACCGGCCCGGCGCCGAGGCCGAGCTGCGCTTCTCCGGGTCGGCGGTCGCGGTCCTCGGCCCGCTCGGGCCGGCCGGCGGGCGCGCGGACGTCTTCCTCGACGGCGAAGAGCAACCTCGAATCGCTCGACGCCTACGCGCCCTCCGCGCACCTGGGATCGCAATCTCTGGCACGCGTACGGGCTCCCCGAGGGGCCGCACACGCTGCGCATCGTGCTCCGGGGAGCGGACCGGGCCGCTTCGGGGACGGAGCGTCGTGATCCTCGGCGCAATCGCGTTCGGCGGGGGCGCGCGGTAGCGCGCGACGGAACCGCGCATCCACGCGACCGAGCGCACACGACCCACCGCGCCCTCACCCGGGTCGAATCGACCCCCGCCCCCGCCAACCCGCGCTATAAGCTCTCACGTGGCGACGGCCGATCCGCCGCGAGCGCTCTCGCACCCCCTGCCCGCAGGCATGCGCAATCTCCTCCCCGAGGAGACCCGGCGCCGCCGCGCGCTGGTGCGCCGTGTCCTCAATCACTTCGCCCTCCACGGCTACAAGCTCGTCACGCCGCCCGCGTTCGAGCTGGCCGACGTGCTCGAGCGCGGCCTCGGCGCGCTCGGCCCGGCGGACGTGCTCCGCTTCATCGAGCCGGAGTCGGGCGAGGTGGCCGCCCTCCGCCCCGACATGACGCCGCAGAATCGCCCGCATGGTGGCGACGCGCCTCGGGCGGGAGCCGCGGCCAATCCGGCTCTGCTACGAGGGGACCATCGTGCGCCGCCGGCAGGGGCGCGCGCGCCGCCACCGTCAGGTCCCCCAGGCGGGCGTCGAGCTGTACGGCGTGGGCGGGCAGGGGGGCGACCTCGAGGTGCTCGGCCTCGCGGCGTCGGTGATGGAGGCCCTCGGGCTCTCGGAGCAGCAAGGGGCCGCGATCGATCTCGGGCACGCGTCCATCGTCCGGGCGCTGCTCGATCCGCTCCCCCCGGCCCTCGCGGCCGAGGTCGGCGACGCGCTCGAGCAGAAGGACGTGGCGCGGGTCGACCACTTGCTGGCGGGCACCTCCGGCTGCCCGGTCGCGAGGCTCTGCGACCTGCACGGCGGCGGGGCGGGCGAGCCCTCGGGCCAGGCGCTGCTCGACCGCGCCGCGAGCGTGCTCGCCGGCACGGCCGCCGAGGCTCCGCTCGGCGAGCTGCGGGCGCTCTGGGCGTCGGCGTCGGCCTCGGGGCTCGGGTCGATGCTCCGCCTGGATCTCGGTGAGGTGCGCGGCTTCGCGTACTACACGGGCGCGATCTTCCACATCCTCGCGCCCGGCCCGGGCGAGCCCGTCGGCGCCGGCGGCCGCTACGACGACCTGCTCGCCCGCTTCGACGCGCCCATGCCCGCCGTCGGCTTCGCGCTGCACCTCGACGCCGTGGCCTGGGCGCGCGAAGCCGCGGGCATCGCCGACCCTGCCCCGCCGAGCGCCGTGGTGGCGGCCGAGCCGCAGGCCGCCGCGCCCCTGCTCGCCGCGCTGCGAGCGCACGGCGTCGCGGCGGTCGCCCACGACGGTGGGCCGGAGGGCGCGGCCGCGTACGCCGCGGCGTGGCGCTTCACGCACTGGATCGCGAAGGTGAGCGGCCGCTGGTCCGCGCGTCGCGTCGATGGGGCTGCAGGGGCCGACGTCGAGCACGAAGATCCCGAGATCCTGGCCCGCACGCTCGCGTCGATTCAGGGCGCCTCCGGCGGCAGGGGAGAGGACACGGGGGGACATGGGCGCTAGAACGGAGCGCGCGCAGGCCTGCCACTTGGAACCGCGCGCGTCAGCAAGCGGACCCGAGCCGCGCGCGTCAGCAAGCGGACCATACGCCCCATCCAAGCAACCCGCTCCCGCATCTCCACCTCGGCCCAGCCACGAGGTTCTCTCACCGACGCGGGCTTCTCGACGGACACGCCTCGTCCCCTTGCTTACCCGCGGGGCTCGGGTCCGCTTGCTCACGCGCGCGGTTCCAACACGTGGTTCCAACGCAGACCGCTCCAGAGATCGTACAGAGCGCGGCCGGACAGGAGAGGAGGATCGATGCCCGCGGTGGTGATCGTCGGCGCACAGTGGGGAGACGAAGGCAAAGGCAAGGTGATCGACCTCTACGCCGACGCGGCGGAGATGGTCGTGCGCTACGCCGGGGGGCCCAACGCCGGGCACACGCTCGTGGTCGGCGGGGAGACGCTCATCGTGCGCCTCGTGCCGAGCGGCATCCTCCGGCCCAGGGCCCGCTGCGTGATGGCGCAGGGCATGGTGATCGACCCCGCCGTCCTGGTCGGGGAGCTCGCCGCGATCGAGGGGCGCGGCCACCACGTGGACGGCCGACTCTTCGTCTCGGACCGGGCGCACGTCATCCTGCCGTACCACCCGCTCATCGACGCCCTGCGCGAGGGCGCCGCGGGCGAGGGGGCCAAGATCGGGACGACCAAGCGCGGCATCGGCCCGTGCTACGAGGACAAGGCCGCGCGCCGCGGCGTCCGCGTGGGCGACCTCGCCGACCTCGGCCGCACGCGCACCCTCGTCGAGCGCGCGATCGCCGCGTGGGCGCCGGTGATCCGCGACCTCGGCGGCGAGGTGCCCGACGTCGGCCGCGTCCTCGACGAGCTGGCGCCCCTCGCCGCCCGCCTCCGCCCGTTCGTCGATCGACACCTCGGCGCTCATCGAGGGCGCCCTCAGCGCGGGCCAGCGCGTGCTGCTCGAGGGCGCGCAGGGCACGCTGCTCGACGTCGACCACGGCACGTACCCGTTCGTCACCTCGTCGTCCGCGGTCGCGGGCGGCGCGTGCGCCGGGGCCGGCATCGGGCCGACGCGCATCCACCGCGTCGTCGGCCTGAGCAAGGCCTACGCGACCCGCGTCGGCGAGGGGCCCTTCCCCACCGAGCTCCTCGACGCGGTGGGCGAGCGGATCCGCGCGGTCGGGCAGGAGTTCGGGTCGGTCACGCAAGCGCCCGCGCCGCACGGGCTGGATCGATCTGCCGGCGCTCCGTTACGCGGCGCGCGTCAACGGGCTCGACGGGATCGCGCTGACCAAGCTCGACGTCCTCACGGGCCTCTCGGAGGTGCGCGCGTGCGTCGCCTACGAAACCCCGGGGGGACGGACGCGGGAGCTGCCCATCGACGCGCTCGCCACCGCCACTCCGGTCTACGAGTCGTTCCCCGGCTGGACGGAGGACATCGCCGGAGCGCGGGCGCTCGGCGATCTGCCTGGGGCGGCGCGCGCGTACGTCCGGTTCCTCGAGGAACAGATCGAGGTGCCCATCGATCTCGTCTCGGTCGGCGCGCGGCGCGACGAGACCATCACGCTGCGGAGCGCGTTCGCCTCGGACGAGCCGGCGCGCTGAATGCCAGCGAAATCCGGGATGCCCGGCCTCGCGCGAACGACGGTGAGAAGCTAAGGTGCCGCCGCGCGGGCGAGGGGACTCTGCCTGCGCCGGGGGACCATGGGCGGGGAGGATCATCGCAGCCGGGCGAGGCCGAAGGGGGCCCGCCCGTACGACGAGACCGAAGCGAGCGCCGGCAGGGCGAGGAGGTGGAAGCCGCCGCCCGGCATCATCACGGCGGGCGGCGTCGACATGGCGCGCGGGCACGCGAGCAACATCGTGGTGCGCGAGGCGCCGGTGCCCGAATCCCGCCCGACGAGCCGAAGGTCGTGATCGCGCTCGAGACCGACCCGCGCAAGGTGCCGACCCACCGGCGCCTCCTCGAGGGTCGCGAGGCCGCGCTCTCCGGGAGGGACGGTGCGCGCGCCGCCATGCTCCCGGTCCATGCCGGCGGGCTCTCGCAGGAGCAGGAGCCGCGCGCCGCCGCGGCCTCCGGTCGCGAAGCACGTCCTGCCCAGTCGCAGCAGACGACGCAGCCCTCCGCGCGGCTGCCGACGCTCCCGCGTCGTGGCACCTCCGAGGGGAATCCGGCGGGCCCCGGTGCTGACATGCGCGCCGTGCCGGAGGCAGCCGGCGCGAAGGCCCGGAGCGAGGCGTCCGCGCCCTGGCTCCGCACGGCGCTGATCGTGGTCGTCTTCGGCCTGGCGGGAGGGGCGGCGCTGCGCCTGCGTGCGCGGTCCGAGCGCGTCGACGTGCGCCCGCTGCACGCGGCGCACCTCTCGCTCCCCGCGCTGGAGCCGCAGGCGATCGCGCCGCTCCCCCTCACGGCGGAGCCGGCCCCGGCGGAGCCGCCGGTCGCGCGGGCCGAAGCGGCCTCCCCCGCGGCGGCGACCGCCCCCGCGCCGGCGGCTGCACCGCCGCCGTCGCCTTCGCCGGCGCCGGCGTCGAACGCCGAGCCCCCGCGCCATGCCGCGCGGGCGTCCACCGCCAAGCGCGCGTTCACCCCCCCGTTCCAGCTTCCTTTCGAGAAGAATTGACCGGAGAGCCCAGTGAAACCCCGCCGAACCGCGTGCTTCCTCTTCCTCGCCGCCCTCGGCGCCGCTTCCCCCCGCCTCGCCTCGGCGGCCCCCCCCGACGCGCCGCCTCGGACGCCCACCGCTCTGGCGACGCCGGCCACGGCGAGCGCCGACGAGCAGGCGGCAGAGCTGCATGGTCACGGGCAACCGCGCGTTCAAGGAGGGCAGGTTCGACGCCGCGGAGAAGGCGTACGAGGCCGCGTTCGCGCTCGAGAAGGGGTACGACATCGCCGGCAACCTCGGCGCGGCGGAGCTCGCGCAGGGCAAGCACCGCGAAGCCGCGCAGCACCTCGCGTTCACGCTGCGCCTCTTCCCGATCACCGGCGACCCGGCGCTCCGCGAGCGGATGAAGAAGGCCTTCGAGCAGTGCCGAGAGAGGTCGGCGCGCTGCGCGTGAAGGTCGCGCCGGCGGGCGCGGCGGTGCGCGTCGACGGCGCGGCGGTGACGGCGGAGGACGCCGAAAAGGCGGCGGGCGCCCCGGCCTCACCGGCCGAAGAGGCGCCGCGCGTCGACGAGATCTTCGTCGACCCGGGCGAGCACGTGGTCGAGGCGACGCTCGAGGGCTACACCGGGGCCCCGCAGCACGTGAGCGTGGCGAAGGGTGGATCCGTCGAGGTGGCGATCGCCCTCACGGCGCTGCCGCCGCCGGAGCCTCCGCCCGCGCCCCCCGTCCCCGCGAAGCGGAGCCTCGTGCCCGGGCTGGTGCTGGCGGGCGTGTCGGCGGCCGCCATCATCGGCGGCGCCGCGTTCCTGGGCGCCTCCGCCAGCAAGCAATCGGAGGCAGAGGCGGCCGGCGCGGTCATCCTCGCCGCGCACAAGAGCTGCATCCCCGGCGCCTCCAACTACGACACCGTGCGCTGCCCCCCGCTCGTCGACACCCTGCACGCCGACGACACCTTCCACGACGTCGCCGTGGGCGTCTTCGTGGGCGCCGGCGTCGCGGGGGCGAGCGCCATCGTCTACGGCATCTGGTCGCAGGCCCGCCCTCGGCCCTCCGGACACGACGTCCGGGTGACTCCGGTCTTGGGGGCGGGAGGCCGTGGTGTCATCGTCTCCGGCGCTTTCTGACCCTCGACCTCCCGGCAGGACACCATGATCGCGCCCTCGAACCTCGGCCGCGCACGCTGGCTGGCGACGACATCGACCTTGATCCTCGCAGGCGCCGCGACCCACACCGCGGGCTGCGGGGTCGACGCCGGGGACTGCACGTTGAGCCTGACGTGCCCGGCGTACGCGGACGCCGGGAGCGGTGACGCCGGCGAGGACGCCGGCGCGGACGGTGCCGACGGCGCGCCCGAGGTCACGTGCACCGGCGAGCCGATGGGCTACGACGCCGGGCCCGCGGCGCCGTGCGGTGTGTTCGCCAATCCGACCGCGCCCCCCGGGGGCGACGGCTCGAAGGCGTCCCCTCTCGCGAGCCTGCAGGCGGCGGTCACGCGCGCGGCGGCGAAGGGGCTGCCCGTGTTCGCGTGCGGCAAGGTCTTCGCCGAGCGCCTCGACGTGCCCGCGGGGGTGGCCATCTACGGCGCGCTCGACTGCGATCACGGATGGGCGTGGAGGGCGAGCCCGCGCACCACGCTGGCGCCGGCCGCCGCGAGCACCACGCCGGGTGCGAGCGAGATCGCGCTGACGCTCGAGCCCGGGAGCGGCACGGCGATCGACGACCTCGACGTGACGGCGCCCGACGGCGCGGCGGCGGGCGCCTCGTCGATCGCCGTGCTGGCCGTCGGGGTCGAGGCGCACGTCGCGCGCTGCTCTTTCTCGGCGGGCAAGGCGGCGGGCGGGGCCCCGGGAGCCGACGGCGACGCCTCGGGCCTCGACGGGCTCGCGGGCAGCGCGGGCACGGCCGTGTGCATGACGGCCGCGAGCAGCCCGGGCGGCGCCGCCGCGACGCTGACGTGCCCGACCGGGGGTCAGAGCGTGGGCGGGCCCGGGGGCAGCGGCGGCTCGCCGGACGGCGCGGTGCCGCCGGGCGCCGGTGGAGACGGGGCCCCCGCGGGCGCCGCGAGCCTCTCCGGCAAGGGCGGCGCGGGCGCGTCGCCGGCCCCTGCGACGGCGTGCATCGCGGGCACCACCGGCGCCGACGGCGCGGACGGGGTGCCCGGCGGCGGCGCGGACACGAAGGTGCTCGGTGCGCTCTCGGCGAGCGGGTTCGTCGGCAACGCGGGCCTGGCAGGGGCCGACGGCATGCCGGGCCAGGGCGGCGGCGGCGGAGGCGGCGCCCTCGGGGGCGCGATGATCGCGTGCTCGGGCGAGCCGCTCGCGCGGTACGGCGCGAGCGGAGGCTCCGGCGGCACGGGGGGCTGCGGCGGGCAGCACGGGAGCGGAGGCGGCCCCGGCGGCGCGAGCATCGCCCTCGCGAGCCTCGGCGCGACGCTGACGCTCGTGGACGTGACCCTGACGGCGCACGACGGCGGCGCGGGCGGACAGGGTGGGAACGGCCAGGCCGGAGGCGCTCCGGGGCAGCCGGCCCTCGGCGGTAGCGGCGCGAGCGGAGCGCTCCCCGGCTGCACCGGCGGCAACGGCGGCGCGGGTGGCTACGGCGGCCCGGGCGGCGGCGGGATGGGAGGGCACTCGATCGGGATCGCGTACACGGGGAGCGCGCCCTCCGGCGGCACCGTCGAGGCGGTCGGATCGCCCGGGATGGGCGGCGCGGGCGGGCTCGGCGACCCGGCGATCACGGCAGCCGGCGGCGCGGGTGCAAAGGGGGTGGCGGCGAAGGTCCTGGCGTTCGAGTGACGCGGCCTTCAGTTGATCTGCACTGAGCCGCCCAGGATCCGGTTCACGCCCGAAGAGCGCGAGAGCACGTACGCTCCCTTGATCAGGATCTTGCCCGCCCGCGTGAGAGTGATGCTCGATTCTCCGCAGCGGAGCACGATCTCCTTGTCGGCCTCGAAGACGAGCCGCTCGCCGTCGGCGCTCGCCTCGACCGGCGCCGGCGGCCGCGGCGCGTGCATCAGCCCCATCACGATGGGCCTCTCCGGATCTCCGCCCTCGAACATCAGCGCGACGTCCCTGCCGACGTGGGTCGCGTCGAGCGCGGCCATCGCGCGCGCCGGGAGCACGCGGGACGCACCCTGACCAGGGATCTCGACGACCGGCTCACCTGCGCTGCCGATCTCCGCCAGCCGACCCACGACCACGCCATGAATACGGGTGGGCTCGGGCGGAGCGACCCCGACGTGCGGAGGGGCGTCCGCGAGGATCAGAATCGAGGAGCGTCTCCGCCGTGGGCTCGACCTCGGTGACGATCGCGCCCTCTCCCTCGCCCGCGGGCTCGTGCTCGTTCGCCATGCTCCACCTCCTCGGCCCGCGGCCTGCCGGCGGACCGGCGCGACGCCATCCAGACGCGATCTCGCGATGCTATCGCGGACCGGCGCCGGAGCACATCCCGCTGTCGAGCGGAGACGGAATTTGGTGGATGCTGCAGGACGCCTCCCCTAGCTTGTGACCGCAGCACGCGGCACCCGCGGCGAGGGATCCCGAGGCCATGCACACCTTCACCGTCGACGGTCTGGACAACCCCCTCCGCGTCGTGCGCTTCAGCGGGCACGAGGCGCTCTCCCAGCCCTACAAGCTCGAGATCTCCCTCGCCGGCGAGGAACACGACCTGGCGCCGGGTCAGATAGTGGGCCGCCCGGCCGTCCTGGCGATCGACGCCGGCAACACGCTGCCCGAGCCGCGCTTGATCCACGGCGTGGTGAGCCGCGTCGCGCACGCCGACGCGGGCCGGACGCAGACCGAGTACGTGGTCACCCTGGTGCCGGCCATGTCGCGCCTGCGCCTCCGCACCGACAGCCGCATCTTCCAGGGGCTCACGGTGCCGGAGATCCTCGCCGACGTCTTCGAGCGCGCCGGCTTCCTGCGCGCCTCCCTCCGGGGCGAGGCGAGGCGCGCGCGGGCGTCGAGCGGCTACGAGGCGAGGCTCGCCGGAACCTACCGCCCCCGCGAGAACTGCGTGCAGTACCGCGAGAGCGACTGGGACTTCGTCAACCGGCTGATGGAAGAGGAGGGCATCCACTACTTCTTCGAGCACGACGAGTCTTCCCACGTGCTCGTGATCACGGACATGCCCTCGGAGCACGCGCCGATCGCCGCGGGTCCGGAGGGCGACGACGCGATCCCGTACCGGCCCGGCGGCGGCGCGCTGTCGCCCGGAGAGCACGTCTCCCGCTTCCACTTCGCCGAAGAAGTGCGCCCCAACCGCGTCGTCGTGTCCGACTACAGCTTCGAGCGGCCCATGCTCCGGCTCACCCAGGCGGCGCAGCTCGACGCCGGACGCGACGCTTCCCCGTTCGAGGTCTTCGAGCACCCCGGGGACTACGACGTGCCCGAGGCAGGGAGCGATCTCTCGCAGCTCCGGCTCGAGGAGCTACAAGCTTCGCGCTGGACCGGGGACGGGGACAGCGACTCGCCGCGCCTCTCCCCGGGGCACACCTTCGTGCTCACCGAGCACCCGAGCACGGATCTCGACCGCCGCTACCTGGTCACCCGGGTGGAGCACCGCTGGTCCGAGGGGGGCACGGCTCCCGCTTCGTACGCCTGTCGCTTCGAGGTCATGCCCTCGGACGTGGCCTTCCGGCCCCCGCGCAGGACACCGCGGCCCATCGTCCACGGGATCCAGACGGCCATCGTGGTCGGCCCGCCCGGCGAGGAGATCCACACCGACGAGCACGGCCGCATCAAGGTGCGCTTCCACTGGGACCGCAGCGGCCGCGACGACGACCGCTGCTCGTGCTGGATGCGCGTCGCCCAGGCGAGCGCGGGCGCGGCGTGGGGGTCGCTCTTCTTGCCCCGCGTGGGCAACGAGGTGGTCGTCGATTTCCTGGAGGGCGACCCCGACCGGCCGCTGGTCACCGGCTCCGTCTACCACGGCGCCAACGTGCCCCCCTACGCGCTGCCCGCCGAGCGGACCAAGACGACCATCAAGACCAGCTCGAGCCCCGGCGGCGGCGGCTCGAACGAGCTGCGCTTCGAGGACCGGAAGGGCGCGGAGGAGGTGTACCTCCACGCGCAGAAGGACCTGTCGACCAAGGTCGAGCACGACCGGACCGAGCACGTGGGCCACCACGAGACGCTGCACGTGGGCGGCACCCGCACGACGCACGTGACCGAGTTCGACAACGAGACGGTGCTCCTGGCGCAGACGGTGACGGTGGGCGGGGCGCAGGCCGTCACGGTGGGCGCTGCGATGGCGCTCACCGTGGGGGCGGCGAAGAGCGAGATGGTGGGCCTGGCCAGCATCGAGGGCGTGGGGTTGAAGAAGTCCACCACCGTCGGGCTCTCGTACTCCGCATCGGCCGGGACCAACATCTCCATGAGGTCGGGCGAGAGCACCTCGTTCGTGGCCGGCAAGAACCTCTCTGGGCTCGCGGTCGGCAACGTCTCCCTCGAAGCCGGGAAGAACATGTCGTCGCTCGCAGACGGAAAGGTCTCCGTCACGGCGGGCGATGGGATGAGCGTCGCCGTCACCGGCAATCACACGGAGAACGCGACGGAGAACCGGACGCTGATCGTGGGCGAGAAGCTCGTCCTCCAGTGCGGCGACGGGAAGATCACCGTGGACAAGGAGGGGAACATCACCGTCGAGGGCAAGAGCATCACCGTGACGGGTCAGGGCCCGATCGCGATCGACGGCAAGGAGCTCAACGTGAAGAGCAAGGGCCCCGTGGTGGTGGAGGCGTCGGGCAAGGTCACGGTCAAGGGCGCCAGCGTGGGCATCAACTGAGGCGCGGGGCGGATGATGTCGCTCACGGAGCGCGAGATCGTCGAGCAGCACGCCCTCGAAGCGGCGTTCCTGTGGCTGCTGCGCGACGCTGCGACGACGGACCCGGTTCTACGATCTGGCCGACCTCGCCGCCGTCGATGCGCGGCTCGAGGCGCACCTCGACGGGCTGCGGGTCCACGGCGACGCGGGGTGGGAGGCGGCGCGTGCCGCGTTCGAGGAGGGCGGCGCGGGTGAGGTGTTCGTGGCGACGCTGCTCGGGGTGGAGCGGCAGGACTGGGCCGGCGTCGCGCACGTGCTCGACGTCGTCGAGCGGGCGCCGGCGCTGCGCAAGGGCGTCGCCGCGGCGCTCGCCTGGGCCCCGATCGACGCGGGAGGGCGTGTGACGTCCGCGCTCCTCCACAGCGGGTGCCCGCCGGGTTTGTGGCGCATCGGCATCGCCGCCAGCGCCGCGCACCGGCGCGACCCCGGGGAGCTGCTCGCCTTCGCCCTGCACGGGAACGACGCGCCCCTGCGCGAGCGGGCCCTGCGCGCGGCCGGCGAGCTGGGGCGCGCCGACCTCCGCCACGAGATCCGCGCCGCCCTCGACTCGGAGAGCGAGGCCGTCCGCTTCGCCGCCGGGTGGGCGGGCGCGCTGCTCGGAGAGCCCGCGGCCGCGCCGGTGCTCTGGGCGCTCGCGGCGGGAGGCGGTCCGTTCGCGGAGCGCGCTGCGGCGATGGCCGCGGGACGATCACCCGGCCAGGCGCCCCGGGAGATCGCGGCGCTGGAGCGCGCCGCCGGCGGCCTGCGCCCCGTGATCGCGGCGGTGGAGGCGCTCGGCGACCCGGCGAGGATACCGTGGCTGCTGGAACGGATGGCGGAGCCCACGATCGCTCGCCGGGCAGCGCACTCGTTCGCCACGATCACGGGCGTCGACCTCGCCCGCGAGGATCTTGCCATGGCGCCACCGGAGGGCTTCCACGCGGGCCCGAGCGACGATCCGGACGACGACGACGTGGCGCTGGATCCGGACGAGGACCTGCCCTGGCCCGACCCCGTGGCCATCGATCTATGGTGGAAGCGGCACCGCCGCGACCACGCGCCCGGGACGCGCCAGCTCCTGGGCAAACCGATCACGCCCGAGTGGCTGGAGGAGGTGCTGCGCCGGGGCTCGCAGCCCGCGCGCGCGACGGCCGCCGTCGAGCTGTGCCTCTCCCAGCGGCGGCGCGTCCTGTTCGAAGTGAGGGCGCCGGCCGCCGAGCAGCGGCGCGCCCTCTCGCGGTGAGCGCGCGTGGCGAAGCGAGGGCCGCCGGCGCCACGCGCCGGCACGTCGCGCGCGCTTGACACACGGCGGTTCCTACGACTCCGATCGGTGCGAGGGCTTCATGTCTCACATTGGCGACGGTTCCGGGGGCATCTCCAGCAAGGCCGCAGCAGCCGCCTCCGCCGCCGCTGCGGACGACGGCGGCCTCCCGCTCAGGGTGCTCGTCTGGAACGCCCAGGACTGGAAGTACGGGGCGCTCCAGTCCGCGGCGAGCCAAAAGCGAGGCGCCGCCCTGGAGGGGATGTTGCGCGAGCATCGTCCCGATCTCGTCGTGTTGCTCGAGACCGGAGAGGCCGGCAAGGGGAACGATCACATCGCCCGCCACGCGGCCGCGGCGGGAAAAGTGACGGGGATCGCCTACTCGGCGCCCGCGATGCTGTCGCCCGAGGACACGAAGTCGGTCCACGACAAGAGCGCGGTTTACTTCTTTCGCGCGGATCTACCCGTGGCAGGGGTGCAGTCCTACCCCATCGGCGACGAGGAACGCAGGCCGATGATCATCGTATATCTGAAGAGGCCCCCGGTCTGCCTCGTGTTTCTTCACGCCATTGCCGAACGGCACGCCGCTGCGCGGCAGGTCTACGACCTGACGATGTCGTTGAGAGATCGCAAGCCTTCCCTCTTCGCAGGCGATCTGAACCACGAGCCCCCTGCTCCCCCCGTCCACGCCATGGATCGACCGCGCCGTGTTCAAGCGGATGCTCCCCAGGTGGTCTCTACGGGGTTGCACACGCACTACTCCAGCGCGTCCGACGAGTACGCGGAGCTCGACTGGGGCTACTGGGTGCCCGCGTTCAGCAACGGCGCGACCTGGACAGCCGAAGGGATCTACGAGACCAAGGACGAAACCGACCAGACCCTCATCGTCTGGAAGGGCGCCGGCGCCAATGGCGCCAGCGATCACGCGGCCATCCTGTACGAGCTGACGAAGAGCTAGCCGCGATCCGCCCTCCCGACGTGCCCGACCCTGGTGACCATCGCGCCGTGCCGCCGATCAGGCCCCCGCGTTCTTCTTGTTGTGGAGCAGCGAGTCGCCGAGGCGGCACACGTTGCGCCCCTCGAACTTGACGTCGCTCGAGTAGCTCGAGAACTCGGCCTCGCCGCCGTTGCACCCGCTCTTCATCCCGCCCCCGGTCCCGGGCGCGTCGCCCTTCGTGGTCGGGTACTTGGCGCCCTTCACCATGGGCATCTGCCCCTGGATCTTCACCGTCTTGGGCCCCTGGCTGGTCTGCTTCGACTCCCCGATGCTCGGATAGGGCAAGGGCACCTGCACGCCTGGCGGCGTCGGGGTCTTGCAGACGTTCGGGAACGCGATGCTCATCCCCCCGCTCCCCGTGTGGACCACGCCTCGCCCGTTCACGAACACCGTCGAAGGCATCCCGAACCTCCTCTCGCGTCACGCCTCGCTCACGATCGCCGCGCCCCGCTCCGCCTGGTCCGACGAGCACCAGACGAGGCAGGGCGAGCGGCGGTAACCTTCCTTTACACCAATGGCCGCCAGCGCGGCCAGGATCGGCCAGAGCGCGGCTCCGGCGTCGCCCAAGCAGTCGGCCGGGTGCTCGACGGCGACGTGCTCCGCGAAACGATCCCGGTGCCGGATTTGCGCGACCCCCCACTCCCTCGCGAAGAGGCGCTCGCCGTTCAGCCCCGCGTACACCGTCTCGATGGGGCCGGGCGCGGCGCCCGCGTCGAAGAGCCGCGCGAAGGCCGCCGCGAGGCCATCGCAGCGGTGGGGCTCTGCGCTGTACCGATGGCCTGGCTCGAGCGCTTGCGCGACGCCCGTCACGCGCGCGATCGCCGCGCGCCCGCTCCTCCGCCCGCCACCTGGGCTCGTGAGCAGCAGGAAGGCCGCGCCCTCGCCGGGCACGTAGCCCTCGGGCACGCCCTCGGCGCGGAGGCGCCCCTCGCCCGCGAGCGCTGCGAGCAGCGCGTGGTCGACGTGCGTGTCCACGCCGCCCACCACGACCTGGCCTGCGGCCTGCAATCGCAGGAGCGCGAGCCCCTCCGCCAGCGCCAGAACCCCCGCGGCACGGCCGTTGGGGAAGACCCGGCTCCGCGCCACGTCGAAGCGGCGGCCGACCTGGGTCGCCAATCGGCGAGGAACGACGCGTCGGCCGGTGCAGGGCACCCCGCGTGGGCGCCGGGCAAGGCGAGGAGCACGGGGACGCGCTCGATCCTGTCCTCGGACGCGACGGCCTCGGAGAGCGCCGCGCCGGCGATGCGAAGCATGCGATCGAGGCGCAGGCCGGGCTCCTTCTCATCGAGCACCGGGGCGAGCGGCGCGAGATCCTGCCGCGGGACGCTCGCCATCACGATCGACATCGGCGAGGGATTGTTGATGCGAAGCTCGCGGAAGCGGTTGAGCCCGGCGCGCACGGCCGCCGCCGTCGTCGCCGCCCGCAGGCCCACGCTCGTCACCATCCCCACGCCGAGGACGTCGGCGCTCACGCGGCCCTCGCGCCGAGATCGAGCCGTTTCACCGCAATCCGCACGCGCTCGACGTCGAGAACGCGCTTGTCGCACGCCACCGCGGCGCGGAAGAGCAGGCTCACGAGCCGCTCGCTCGGCTCGACGAGGAGCGTCTCCAGCGCGAGCGGCGGCCGCGCGCTGGCACCCCCAATCCGCACGTCGACGTCGAATTCGCAGCGCGGGACGCGCACCCGCAGGGCGCCCGATGGGTTGGCGCTCAGGACCTCGAGGATCTCGCCGCCCTCGAGGTGCCTCTTGCACACCAGATCGGGGTGCGCGGCGTGGAAGTAGCGCGGGTCGAAGTCGTCCGGCAGGTAGGGCGCGCGCGTCCGCTGCCATACCTTGTCGTACGTGCCCGCGAACAGGAGCCGCGGCTCCCACGAGGGGGCGATGAAACCGAACCCCGCAGGCGCAGGCCAATCGTCGGGGTGCGAGACGAGGTGCGCCGGATCCTCGAGGTTGGGCAGCGCGCGCGCGGAGATCGCGCCGCGGACCTTCGCGAAGCCCACGCCCGCCGGGTTCCGGGGATCGACGGTGGTCCGGTTCGTGTCGGGGTCGAGCTCGAGGATGCCGCCGAAGGCGCGCTCGTAGACGAGCGGCATCCGCACGAACGGCTCGGGCGACGAAATTCGGTCGGACGCGCCCGTGACGCCCGTGACCCAGGTGCGATCGCCGAAGACACGCACCGTCTTCGCCACCGGCCCGACGCGGAGCGACACGTCCACCGTCGTCGCCGGCCTGCTGCGCGGCGCGAACGCCTCTCCGATCGGGACGACGTCCGTGCCAGGCTTCGACAGGTGCACCTCGCCGGCGCGCGTGAGGCTCGACCGCGTGGGATCGCCGGCGTACTCGTCCGCGAGCTGGACAGGCCGCTGCTCCTCGGCGACCGCCAGGCCCGTCCCTGCGAGCCGGAACGCGGCGCGGACCGTGACGTACAGCGTCTCGACACCCCTCGGGTCGGGAAAGACCGCCATGTTTGCGGTGAAGGGGGTCTCGTTCTCGAGCTGGAGCACGATCGTCCTCAGCCCCGCTCGCCCTGCCCTTCCAAGGCTGCCATCGCGGCCAGGAAGCACGCGCCGAACGTCATCGCCCCCGCGGGCTGCGCGGCAGGAGCGACGAACTGCACCGGCGGCGGGGCCACGGGAGGAGGAGGGGGGCGCGGGGGAGGCGACCGGCGCTGAGACGGGGGCTCCGCCGGTGCGGGCTGGGGCGTGGAGGCGTCAGGCTGCGCCCACGATGGGACAGAGCTGGGCGGCTCCGGCGCCGGCGGCGCTGGAGGGGGCGGCGCAGGAGGGGGAGGCGCAGGGGGAGCGGCCCCCCCGAAGGGCAGCGCGCTCCGGTACGCAGCGGCCACTTCCTCCTCCGGGCTCTGCATCATCGTCCCCCCGCTTTCGCTCAGCGGCACGTCGGCGTACCGCTGCGCCACGCTCGGCCGACTCAGCGGCGACGGCGAGGACACCGGCGCCTGGAAGGGCAGCGCGCTGGATCGCGGCACACGGCTCGGGATGGTCTCGTCGAGGGGCGCGTCGAAGTCGTCCGCCTCCGAAGACGAGTCGAGCCGCATCGTGCCGTCCAGCACCTCGACGAGCTCGATCTCGAGGTCCAGCGACGAGAGCTCGTCCACGATCGACTCGTCGAGGGAGAGGAACGACGCCGGCTCGGGCCACTGGACGGGCTGGCCGGGGAGCTCGACCCCCAGGACCACGCGCACGCTGGGGAGCGCGGCCTCGTCCGCGAGCGGGAACGTGGCGCGGAAGGTCAGGGTGCACTGCTCCTCGTCGGCGTCGATGCGCAGGGTGTCGGCGTGGAGCGCGAGGGGCTGGCCGTCGGCGACGCCCCACGACGCGAGGCCGTACACGAGCCCCAGCCCGCGCGCGGTGGGCAGGCGGCTGCGGAGGCGCGGGTGACGGCGGCTCATCCCATCCAGGACGATCCACTCGTCGCCCCGGAGAAAGGGGACGCGCTGATCGACCGGCGCGGCCTGGAACTGCCCCCAGTCGAGGTCATCGGGCAGGTCGAGAACCCCGGTCGCCTCCGGCCCCCGGCGCTTGAGCTTGGCGTGGAGGCGTGCCTGCCACCCCGGGCCGAAGGGCCCGAAGCAAGCGACGCGCCTCTCGTCGAACGGATCGAGCAGGTTGGGCTCGCCGCTGCCTTCGGGCACGCCGACGCCGTAGGGGTTGTCCGGCCAGCCGACGCCGCCGTAGGCGCGCTCGTAGACGAGCGGCACCAGGTTGACGCCGCCCCGCTGGCGGACGAGCACCGTCTTGTCGAGCAACGGCTGCGTCCCGTCGAAGACGCTGAGCCGGGCGGGGAGCGTCTCCACACGCACCCCGTTCGGCGCGTACGCGTGGCCCGTGAGGAGCACGTCGGCCCGGTTCAAGTACGGGGCGAGGTCGGTCGTGAGCCGGACGCTTCGCGTGGGGCTGTTGCCGTGGTGCAGCGCGGCGCGGAGGATGGGCTGGGGGGCGACCCGCGTCATCGGCTCGTCCTGCGCGAAGGCGAAAGTGGCCTTGGCGATGGCCGTCACCCGGACGGCGCCGCGGAAGCTCCACGCGAGCGCGGCGACGGATACGCCCCCTGCCGGTACGGCCGCGTCCTCGCGGAGCACGCTCACGCTCATCCGCGACGGTTTCTATCACGAGCGACGCGGCGTACGCCAGGAGCCATCCGCAAGGGGCTAGAGCACCTGGACCGGCTCGCGGAGCGGCTCCGGCGCCGGCGCCGGCGCCGGCGCGAGGGCGCTGCCGAGGCGGGCGAGGTTCTCGGCGAGCATGTCGGCCGCGACCTGGAGGAGGATGTCGGACTGCGGAGAGATGTCGCCGAGGTCGCTGTGCCAGCCGAAGCGCAGCGTCGCGCGCGCCGTGCCGTTCTCGCCGAGGGGGTAGCTGCGCCGTCGAGCATGTCGCGCACCGTCGGGCCTTCGCGATGGAACCCGGGGCCAGCGCTGCACGCAGCGCTCGAGCCGCCTCGGGGTGTCGAGCACCTCGACGAAGCCGAGCTCGGCGCGTGACGGCGAAGCGCCACAGCTCGCCGGAAGAGCTCGGCCTCCGCTGGGGCGTCTTCGAAGCGCGAGGCAGCTCGGGGAGGGCGAAGCGGAGCAGCTCGACCTCGCGCGAGCGGAAGCGGGCGTTCTGCCGCAGGCGCAGGTGCAGGTACTCGAAGTAGCCGACGAAGCGCACCAGGGCGATCATGAGTGCCGCGCTGGCGACGAGGAGCGCCGCGCCGACCTGCCAGCGCGCGCTCGAGCGAGACGCCGATGGCGGCGACGGTGAAGACGCCGCAGACGGCGTAGATGATGATCACCGCGCGGCGGTGGGTGAGCCCCATGTCGAGCAGGCGGTGGTGGATGTGCCCGCGATCGGGGGAGAAGACGGACTGCGCCGCTCGAGGATGCGGCGCACCATGGCGAAGAGCGTGTCGAAGATGGGCACGCCCAGCGCCATGACGGGGACGAGCAGCGACGCCGCCGTGGAGGCCTTCGTCGCCACGCCGATGAGCGCCGGTCGTGGCCAGCACGTAGCCGAGGAAGTAGCTGCCCGAGTCGCCCATGAAGATGCGGGCGGGGTTGAAGTTGTAGAAGAGGAAGCCCAGCACCGCGCCCGCGGTCATCGCCGAGATCCAGCGCCACGAGCGGGACGCCGTTGATCCAGGCGACGACGAGGTTGGTGGTGGCGGCGAAGAAGACGACGCCCGCCGCGAGCCCGTCGAGGCCGTCGATGAGGTTGATGGCGTTGATGATGCCGACGATCCAGAAAACCGTGAGCGGCAGGGCCACCTCGACCGTGTCGATATCGCCGAGGAGCGGCACGTGCACGCCGAGGATGCGGCAGCCGCACGCGTACGCGAAGACGGCGACGGCGATCTGCACGAGGAGCTTGTGCCGCGCGCGGATGCCGCGGGTGTCGTCGACCACGCCCACAGCGCACATGGCCACGCCGCCGGCGCACGAGCCCGAGCAGCCGCAGCCTGGAAGTCGCTGACCGCGGCGCCCGCGCGGGGGTCGGCCAGGTAGAGCAGCCCCCGCCGTCAGCGAAGAAGCCGCGAGCGATGGCGAGGCCGCCCAGGCGCGGGATCGAGCGCTGGTGGACGTGGCGGCCGCCGGGGTGCGCGACACGGCGCCCAGCCGGAACGCGAGCACCGCGGACCAGCGGCGTGAGCGCGGCCACGACCACGAGGGCGATAACCAGGGCTTCGAAGGCGATCTTCACGGACGCTCGGTGCTCTCCTCCGGGCCCTTGGGGCCGGACGGCGCGGGCCCGATGGTGACGCCAGGCAGGAGACCAGGGATGCGCCTTTCGTTGCCCCGAGGCGGGGGGCGTTCACGCGGCGTCCCGCCCACATGGGGCGGGGCACGGTCCAGGGGAGATCTTGCGAGCCCTCCGGGGTCGCGGATGAACGCGGCCCGCCTTGACGCAACGGATCTCGGCCCGTAGGGTCCCGCGATTGCCGCTCCCGCGGCTCCGCCGCTCGCCCACGCTCCGGCGGCGTGGCTCACGGAGAAGGAATGTCGAGACTCGTCCTCGGGATCAACTCTGCTCACGGCGACGCCTCTGCGGCCCTCGTCGACGCGCGCGGCCTCGTCGCGGCCATCGCGGAGGAGCGGATCAACCGCAAGAAGCACTGCGGCGGTTTCCCGCGGCTCGCCGTGGCGCGAGGTGCTCCGCCTCGCCGGCGCCTCCGTACGCGATCTCACCGACATCGCCGTCGCCCGCGACCCGCGCGCGAACCTCGCCGCCAAGGTCGCCTTCGTCGCCCGCCACCCCACGACGAACGCGCCCCGGGCGTGGAAGCGCCTGCGCGTCCACCGCAAGGTCGCCTCCTCGAGCAATCTCGTCGCCGAGGCGCGCGGGCCTGCGCGCGAGGCCGTCAAGGCGCGCTTCCACCAGGTCGAGCACCACCTCGCCCACGTCGCCAGCGCCTTCTACACCTCGCCCTTCGAGACCGCGACGGGCTTCTCCTGCGACAACAGCCGGCGACTTCGCCTGCAGCATGACGGCGGCCTGCGCCGGGACGCGCATCGACGTGCGCCGGCGCTTGCTCTGGCCGCACTCGCTCGGCGTCTTCTACACCGCCCTCTGCCAGTACATCGGCTTCACCCGCTTCGGCGAGGAGTACAAGGTGATGGGCCTCTCGGCCTACGGGGTGAACAGCTTCGCGCCCGAGATGCGCGAGCTCTGCCCGGGTGGACCCGGTGCGCGGGCTCGAGCTGCAACCTCGCAGTACTTCCGCCACCACCTGATCCCCGAGGGGCTCGTCGAGCACGACGGCGAGGTGCACGTCCCCCGGATGTGGAGCGACGCGATGATCTCGCTCTTCGGCCCCCCGCGCCGCCCCGCGCGACCCGATCACCGACCGGGACCGCGACATCGCCGCCTCGCTCCAGATCCGGTTCGAGGAGGTCTACCTCGCCCTCGTCGGCCGCGCCGTGGAGCAGGTGGGCAGCCGCGACGTCGTGATGGCCGGCGGCTCCGTCCTCAACTCGGTCGGCAACGGCCGGATGATCACCGAGCGCGTCGTCGATCGCGCCTGCTTCCACCCCGCCGCCAGCGACGACGGCACCGCGGCCGGCGCCGCGCTCCACGTCTACCACGGCGTCCACGGCGGCCCGCGCGCCGCCCCGCTCCGGCACGCCTACCTCGGCACCGCGTGGTCGGACGCCGCCATCGAGGAGGCCCTCGTCGCCTCCGGCCTCCCGTACGAGAAGCTGGGCGCAGGGCCCGCTCCTCGCGCGGGCCGCCGACGCGCTCGCGCAGGGCCGGATCGTGGGCTGGTTCCAGGGCCGCGAGGAGTGGGGCCCCCGCGCGCTCGGCAACCGCAGCATCCTCTGCCACCCCGGCTGGCCGGGGATGAAGGCGACGCTCAACGCCCGCATCAAGAACCGCGAGCCCTTCCGCCCCTTCGCCCCCGCCATCCGCGCCGAGAAGCTCTCCACCTGCTTCCACGGCTCGCACGAGGTGCCCTTCATGATCATCGTCTACAAGGTGCGGCCGGAGTGGAAGGAGCGCCTCTCCGCCATCACACACGACGACGGCACCGGCCGCGTGCAGACGGTGCGGCGCGAGGACAATGCGATCTACTACGACCTCATCTGCGAGTTCGAGGAGCGGACGGGCATCCCGGTCCTGCTCAATACCTCGTTCAACGAGAACGAGCCCATCGTGCACACGCCCGCCCAGGCGATCGACTGCTTCGCCCGGACGCGGATGGACGCGCTGGGGATCGGGAGCTTCTGGCTGGAGAAGCCGGCGGGCGCGTAGAGCCGGCACGCGGCCACTCGCGCGGAGCCGTGGCCGAGAGTCATCCGGAAAGGTCTTCAGCGCTCGCTTACGGCGGCAGAGGGAAGGCGACGAGGCGGGCGCCGGTCGACCGTGTTACTCCCAGCACCTCTTGAAGTCGGGCTGGGTGTTGTCCGACGCGCACCTGGGCCCGAACGACGGCGCGGTGCAGTCGGCATCGGTGTTACACCCACAAGAGGGCCGCGACCCGGCGATTTGCCGCTGTCAGGGAATGGTCACCAGGACCGCCGTCGACCAATCCGAGACGAGCTGGCCCCGCACCATCGCGAAGCGCACCCAGACCTTGGTGCCGCTCGCCCCCGTGAGGACGCGCGTCTTGCCGTACCCGATCCCGAGCGCCGTCCAGTTCGTCTCGTCGGTGCTCTGCTGGGCGACGTAGCGGTGCTGGCCGGGATCGTCGACGTACACCGTGATCTTGCCGTGCCCGCGCTTGGGGATCCTGGTGTTGATCGCCACGGGCACGGTCGGCGGCGTGTTCCTCGGCTGCCTCGGCCCGAGCGGGGGCAGACCCGCGGCGTGGATGTCCGCGTACGACTTGGCGACGTTCGTGACGAGCGTCGCGTACGTGCGCAGCTCCCCGAGGACATCGCTCCGGGCCACGGCCTCCGCGCCAACGTCGACGTGGAGCTTGGCGCGGTCTGCCGCCACCGTCTGGTTGTTGGTGGCGAGCGCGGCGTCCTTGGTGGCGAGCGCGGCGGCGCTCGCCTGGATAGTCGGGTTGCCCTGCACAATCTGGCTGGTCTTCGCCGCGAGCTGGACGTCCGCCACGAGCGCGTGGGTCTCGGGGTCGGTCATCCTGCTCAGCTCCAGCATCGCGAGGAACCGCGGAACGAGATTGCGTCTCATGTCCTCCTACCTTTCCTTCACGAGGAGCACGGGGCCCTACGTGAGCCCCGAGAGGACACGGAGCATCCCCACCACGGGGCCGCTGCCGCAGCGCTCGTCCCTCTCTGTTCCATACAGGGCCGGCAGAGGGGCCGACGTTACAGGAAATCGTCATCGTCGCTCTCCGAGCCGGCGCGCGAGGCGCGTGGCGCGACGCGCGCGCCGGAGATAGTCTGCGAGCGGAGTGCGTTCATGGCTCGGCGCGCACTGTGCAAACACCGTGCTCGCGCTCGGGGGGCCAGAATCCACGGGGATTCCAGGGGGTGGCCCGTCGCAAGGAGCAGCGTTGCCCCGGGCCGATGAAAGGATCGATGAAAGAATCTTTCATCCGCTGCTGGTGCACGACGTTCGTCGTCGTCGCGCAGCGCACGAATCGACGGTGCGCAGCGTGCGGCTGCAGGTGCGCAGCCTGCGACCGACATGGCGCAGCCTGCGACCGACATGGCGCAGACTGCGGACGACGGGGCCCAGACTGCGGACGACAGGGCGCAGACTGCGGACGACGGGGCCCAGACTGCGGACGACGGGGCCCAGACTGCGGACGACGGGGCCCAGACTGCGACCGACGGGGCGCAGCGTGCAACCGGCGGGGCGCAGCGTGCGGACGGCAGGGCGCAGATTGCGGGCGGCAGGGCGCAGCGTGCGGACGACGGGGCGCAGCCTGCGGACGACAGGGCGCAGCGTGCGACCGACGGGGCGCAGCGTGCGACCGACGGGGCGCAGCGTGCGACCGACGGGGCGCAGCGTGCAGACGGTACGGCGCAGCGTGCGGACGACGGGGCGCAGCCTGCGGACGACAGGGCGCAGCGTGCGACCGGCGGGGCGCAGCGTGCGGCCGACGGGGCGCAGCGTGCGGCCGGCGGGGCACAGCGTGCGACGGCCGGTGCGTGCAGTACGAGCACGCCGGGAAGCAGGGCTACCGCTTGGCCTCGAAGCTCTTCTCGATGAGGGCGAAGCCGGGCGCGACCTTGCTGCGATCGTCGTCGGACGTCGACTCGACGACCGTGAACGTCCGCTCGCCCTGGCGGAACGCGAAGATGCGGATCGTCCCCGGCACGATGCCGAGCTTCTTGCCCGTGAGGAGCACGCCCACGCCGGAGTATGCGCCCCACCAATCGAACGGCGTGCGGGTGGCGTCGTGCATCACCTTCTTCGTCTGCAGCTCGACGTGGCTCTCGACCGAGACCCCCGGGTCGACCGCGCCCGTCGCCACCACGAACATGACGAAGCTCGTGCCCGGCGACTCGATCGAGAACATCCCGTCCGGATCGTACTTGGGGTCGCCGGTGTTGATCCGCCAGTTGCGCGGATACCGGAGGCGGAAGGCGGGGCGATCGATCGCCTCCGGCCGGTCGACCTCGGCCGCGCGCTCGTCCTCGAAAACGCTGACGAAGGCCTCGCGCGCGGCCTTCACCGAGGCGACGCCCGCGCCGAACCCAATCGCGCCGCCCACGAGGCATCCAAGCCCAAAGAGGCGCCTGCCCGCGCTCCGAGGCGCTCCAGCCGTCATCGTGTACCGCGCCGGGGGGGCAGGCGGCACGCCATGGGACGAGGGAGAGGCGACACACGCGTATTGTCGCCGGAACGGCGCGCGCCGTACAGGGAGCGCGTCAGGCGTCGTGAAGGCGACCGCTGGGTACACCAGGAACGCACCGCACCGCGGCCGTCACCAGCTCACGCCGTCTGCTCCATCGCCAGCGCCAGCACGGCCTTGAACGTCTTGTGGATGAACCCCCGGCCGAGGTTCTGCGCGGCGTTGAGCTGCGCCTCCGAGCGCTGCGCGAGCTGCCCGACGGTCACGAGCCCCTCGCGGCGCACGTACTTCACCATGTAGGACGGCAGCTCGAGCTCCGCGAGGAGCCTCGCGTGGAGCGCGTCCGGCATGACGAGGCGCAGCTCGTCCCAGCGCGTCGGCCGGCGGGGGGCGGGCGCCGGGAGGACGTCGTGCGCGGCCAGCTCCTCCCACGGCCGGCCGAAGAGCCGCTCGACGATGGCGCGCAGGGCGTCGAGCCACACAGTCGCGTCGGGGTGCGAGGCCAGGATGTCCTTCGGGTCGACGCGCGCGAGCTGGCGGAGCGTGGTCGCGCCCAGCTCGGCGGCCCACTGCCGCGCGAGCACGGGTATGGGGAGCTCGTCGAGCGAGGGGTCGACGCGGAGGACCCACGCGGGCTCGGCCCGTCCGCGGCGCTCGGGCGACGGCTGGACGGGGCTCGAGGCTCTCGGCGTCGGCATCGCCTCCGAACCGTACGGCGGGGCCCCCCTTCAGTTCAAGGCGCCCGCGACAGCCCCCTGCCCGTCGGCTACCCTGCCGCCCCCTGATGAACCGCGCCGCCCTCCTCGCCCTCGCCGTCGCCGCCGCATCGATCACCGCCTGCGAGCCCGAAGCGCCCCCCGTCGCGCCGCCCTCGCCCCCTCCAGCGCAGACGGCGCCCCCTCCCCCCCGCCCGCGCCGCCCCCCAGGCTCGACGCCATCCCGCGGGCCGACTTCAACCGCCTCGCGGTCGAGCTCGACCTGCCCCTCTTCTGGATCGAGGACAAGAACGGCTCCGGCGCCATCGACCCCGACGAGATCGCCGTGCTGTGGGGCATGGGCCCCGAGGGCGCCGCGTCGATCAAGGACGGCGCGTTCACCCCCACGTTCTTCGCCGCGTTCACGGCGATGGTCGAGGCCCAGAAGAAGGGCACCGCGGCGACCGCCGCCCTCGACGCGCCGGAGCAGAAGCGCCGCGCCGCCGTCCACGCCGAGCTCGCGCAGGGCGCCCCGACGCTGGTCCGCACGGACCTGCGCGGCGCCTCCGCCGAGGACCGCGCGCTGGTCGACCACGTGGTGGCCGCCGCCGCGATCATCGAGCGCATCTACCAGAAGCAGCGCGGCTCCTTCGGCCTCGACGCCGGCATCCCCGCCGACGACCACGCCTCCCGCGCGCTCTTCTACAGGAACCAGGGCCCCTGGTGCGAGGCGACGAAGACGGAGTCGGACCCCGACTGCAACGCGCTGCCCGCCCGGCCGGCGCACGTCTCGGGGCTCTACCCGGCCGCGATTCAGAAGGACAAAAAGTTCTGCGACGTGCTCCAGGCGCGCCCGGACCAGAAGAAGCTCCTCTCTCCCTTCGGCGTGGTCGTGGAGAAGGGGGGCGACCTCGCGTTCGAGCCGTACAACGTGGCGTACAAGGACGACATGGCGGCGGTGAGCCGGGAGCTCGCCGCGGCGGCGCAGGCGATCACGAGCCCGACCGAGGCGGCGCTCAAAGCGTACCTCGAGGCGGACGCGAAGGCGTTCCTCGACGACGCGTGGGAGCCGGCCGACGAGGCGTGGGCCAGGATGACGTCGACCAACTCGAAGTGGTACCTGCGCGTCGCGCCGGACGAGACCTACGCCGACCCGTGCAGCCTCAAGGCCGGCTTCCAGGTCAGCTTCGCGCGCATCAACCAGGACTCGCTCGCCTGGCGGCAGAAGCTCGACCCGAGGAAGAACGAGATGGAGGCCGCGCTCGCGAAGATCGCCGGCGCGCCCTACAAGGCGCGGCAGGTCTCGTTCCACCTGCCGGACTTCATCGACATCGTGCTCAACGCCGGCGACAGCCGCTCCGCGCTCGGCGCCACGATCGGCGAGAGCCTGCCCAACTGGGGCCCCGTCGCCAACGAGGGCCGCGGGCGCACCGTGGCCATGACCAACCTCTACACCGACGCGGACAGCCGCGCCGCGCTCGTGGAGAAGGCGAGCTCGGTCCTCTGCAAGGGAACGCTCGACCCGGCCGGCCTCGACCCGGCGCTCACCGTCATGGGCACGGTGCTGCACGAGGCGGCCCACAACCTCGGCCCGGCGCACGAGTACAAGGTGAAGGGCAAGACCACCTCGGAGATCTTCGGCGGCTCGCTCGCGAGCACCTTCGAGGAGCTGAAGGCGCAGACCAGCTCGCTCTACTTCGCCGACTGGCTGGCCGACAAGGGCGTGATCGACAAGCGCACCGCGGCGCTCGGGCACATGAGCGACATCGTCTGGGCCTTCGGCCACATCTCCGAGGGGATGTACGCGGCGACGGCACGGCCAAGCCCTACTCGCACCTCGCGGCGATCCAGGTCGGCTCGTTCGTCGACGCCGGCGCGATGGTGTGGAAGTCGTCCGAGACGGCCGCCAACGGCAAGGACCAGGGCTGCTTCGAGATCGCGCTCGACAAGCTCCCGAAGGCGATCGCCGCGCTGGAGAAGGCCGTGGTCGGGCCAATGGCCCGCGGGGACAAGGCCGCGGCCGTGAAGCTGAAGGAGAAGCACGTGGACGGCGAGCGGCGCCTTCAAGGACATCCGCGCGCGTCATCGCCGAGCGCTGGCAGCGCAAGCCGCGGGCGAGCTTCGTCTACTCCATCGAGCGCTGACGCGGTACCTTGGGGCCGATGCCCGAGAACGACGACGACCTCGACGAGGACGACGAGGACTCTGCCACGCAGGTCTTCGTCGGCGCCGGGCGCGCGCGCAAGCAGAGCGCCGCCCACGTCGTCGAGGCCGCCCCGGCCAGAGCGCCCGCGAGGGACGACGCCACGGTGCGCGAGCTCCCCCGGCCGTCGGCCGCCGCGATCCCGCCGCCGAAGCCGTCGCTCGGCCAGACGGTGAGCCTCGTCCGCGCGCCGCTCGACGAGCAGGGCTTCGGCGCACGCTACTGCCCCGCTCGGATGTGCTCGGCGAGGGGGGCATGGGGCTCATCGGGCTCTGCAAGGACGTGCGCATCGGCCGCGAGGTGGCCATGAAGTTCCTCCGCAAGGAGAAGCGCGCGAGCGACGACGCGCGCATGCGCTTCGAGCGCGAGGCGCGGGTGCAGGGCCAGCTCGAGCACCCGGCGATCGTGCCCGTGTACGACCTCGGCGTCCGGCCCGACGGCACGCCGTTCTTCACGATGAAGCGCCTCCACGGCCAGACGCTCGCCGAGATCATGGACGCCCTGCAGAAGGGCAGACTCCGCGGATGACCGCGGCGTACCCGCAGCGCCGCCTGCTCGGCGCGTTCAGCCGGATCTGCCAGGCCGTCGCCTTCGCCCACGCGCGCGGCGTCCTGCACCGCGACCTCAAGCCGAGCAACATCATGCTCGGCGACTTCGGCGAGGTGTACCTGCTCGACTGGGGGCTCGCCAAGCTCATGGGGTCGGAGGACGACGGGCGGCATCGCGCCGGCCCGAGCACCCAGCGCGACACCCAGGTCGGCGAGGTGATGGGGACGCCGGGGTACATGTCGCCCGAGCAGCTCCGCGGCGAGATCGACCAGCTCGACGCCCGCACCGACGTCTACACCCTCGGCGTCCTGCTCTTCGAGCTCTCGACGCTCGAGCCGCTCCACCCGACGGCAGGGCCTCGACACCATCTACAACTCGACGCTCGGCAAGCTCGACCACCACCTCTCCGAGCGCGCCATGCAGAAGGGCGTGCCGCCCGAGCTCGTCGCCGTCTGCGTCCGGGCCACCGCGCTCGACCCGAAGGACCGCTACGCCTCCGCGCGCGAGGTCCACGACGCCGTGGAGCGCTTCCTCGACGGGCACCGCGACGTGAAGCAGCGCGGGGAGATGGCCGAGGAGCACGCCAAGACGGCGATGGAGGCCGCCCGCCTCGCGGCCACGGTGCCCGAGATGCGCGAGCTCGCCCTGCGCGAGCTGGGCGCGGCGCTCGCGCTCGACCCGAGCCACGCCGGCGCGGTCGAGACGCTCGCGCGGCTGATGCTCGAGACGCCCGCCGAGCTGAGCGCAGGAGGCCCGCCGCGAGTTCGCCCGCTCCCGCCGCGGCACCTGGCGCGTGGGCAAGCGCGGCGTGTTCGCCGCGTACGCGCTCTGGATGTGCTTCTTCCCCCTCGGCATCGCCCTCGGCGTTCGCGACCGCCTCGCCGCCGGGCTCTCCGGCGGGTGCGTCGTGCTCGCGACGATCCTCGCCGCGCTCTCGCCGCAGAACCGCCTCGGGGTCCCGACCCGCTTCCTGATGTACTGCCTCGGCACCCTGGCCATCGCCAGCTCCTGCACGCTCTTCGGCTGGGGGTTCGTCGTGCCCGGGCTCGCGGCGGTGCACACCGTCGGGTTCATCGTCTACGGGGACAAGAAGTTCCAGCCCGCCGCCCTGGCGCTCGGCGCGCTCGCGGTGATCGTGCCCTTCGTGCTCCAGGAGACGGGGTGGATCCACCGCGCGTACCTCTTCGAGAACGACCGGATGGTCGTCGTCCCGTGGATGACGGGGCTGCCGGCGGTGCGGACGCAGATCTACCTGCTCCTCGCCAGCCTCGCGACGATCGTCGTGCCGACGGTGGTCATCTCCCGCCTGCGCGACATCGCTGGAGGCCGCCGAGGAGCGGGCCTTCATGCAGGCGTGGACGCTGCAGAACCTGGTGCCCGGCCGGGCGCGCGAGGCCGCGGCTGCGCTCCGCAAGGGTCAAGGAGGGAAGGCAGGATGAGCGAGGGGTTCTCGGGACGTCGGGGGAAGGATTCGCGCAGGCCGGCGGTGGGCCTCGCGCTGCTCGCGCTCTCCGCGCCGCTCACGGGGTGCGACCGTGACCGCACGGGCTCCGCGCCGGCCGCGGCGGGGGCGAGCCCCGAGACGGCCGGCTTCCGCTTCCTGGAGCGGCACACCGGCGGCGCGCGCGCCGAAGAGACGCTGCCGCTCATCGTCGTCATGCACGGCCGCGGCGGGCGCCCGGAGCTGGTGGCGGAGTCCCTCGGGGAGTTCGAGGGGAAGGCGCGGGTGATCCTGCCCTACGGCCCCGAGACGCAGAAGGATGGGTTCGCCTGGTACCCGGACGCCGAAGGCTTCGCCGAGGGCTCGCGGCGCACGGCCGAGCGTATGGCGGCGCTGATCGAGGAGATCATGAAGAGCCACCCCACGGCGGGCAAGCCCATCGTCATGGGCTTCTCGCAAGGCGCCATGGTGGCCTACACGCTCGCCGTGCTGCACCCCCGGCTGGTGCGCGCCGCGTTCCCGATGTCCGGCATGCTCCCGAAGCCGCTCTGGCCCAAGGCATGGCCGGAGGGCGTGCCGAAGCCGCGCATCCACGCCACCCACGGCATGGCCGACCAGGTGCTGCCCATCGAGAACGACCGGGAGACGGTCGCGCACCTGCGCGCAGCTCGGGGTCCCGATCACGCTCACGGAGTACCCGGGCGCAGGGCACTTCGTCGGCCCCAAGATGCGGCGGGACGTGGCGCGGGCGATGGAGCAGGTGCTGGGCGAGCGCTGACGCGCGCCGCCGCGGCGGCGGGCTTCAGTGGGCCGGCGTGCCCGCGCCCTGCCGCGGGCGCGCGATGTCTCCGGGATCGGCCTCGTAGTCGCTCGCCTCGGGCGGGCGCGCGAGCTCCTCGCCGCGCGCCCAGACCTTGGAGACCCACACCTGCCACGCGCGATCGTCGGCCGGGTAGGACTCCTTGCCCGTCGCGTCCCCGCACGTCACGGCGCTCACCGAGTTCCCCGGCCCCACGGCGACGACCGCGCCCTTCTTCAGCGTGCACGCCGCCACGTGCGTCAGATCGTTCCACCCCACGCAGATCTCGTAGTCGCTGCGGTACGCCTGCTGGCTGCCGCGCGGCGGGTCGTAGGACCACCACTGGCCCATCCGGTTCGTGCGGCCGCTCGCGTCCTTCTTGGCCGGGCCGCTCCACATGCGCCAGACGGGGACGTCGGCGATCAGGCGGACGACGATCCCGCGCGTGATGCCGCCTTCCCCGGGCTTCTTGACGGCCGACGCCAGGTCCGCCCGCGACGCGGCGGGGTCGCCGTCGGCGACGACGACGGCCTTGCCCAGAAGTTGTGGCGGGAGGGCAAGGGTCGCGGGGCCGGCGGGCAGGGTGCCACCGGGTGGGGCGCCTGCGCCGCATGCGCTCGCCAGCGGCAGGAAGACGGCGAGGATCGCGCGCCCGGCCCACGTGACCATGCCCGATCCGTACCTGCTCACCTCGACAGGCTATCGACCCATCGTCGCGGCTTCAACCCGCGGGGGCTTTTCATCGAGCCATGCCTGGTGCGAACCTTCTCTCCGATGATCGGAGGAGGACGACCCCTCGGACCCTCGGCCGCCGGCGACGCTCCCGGCGCGGCCGAGGCTCTGCGCCAAAGCGAAGACCTCGACCGGAGGATCCTCGGGGCCGTCCCCTGCGGGGTCGTGCACGTGACGGCGGACGGCGCGATCCTCCGCGCCAACGACGAGGCCGTGCGGATCCTGGGGATGAGCCACGACGAAGCTCACGGGCCGCAACCTCATGGCGTTCGACGGCGCGACGATGCGGGAGGACGGCGCGCCCTTCCCCGCCTCGGAGTACCCGGCGATCCGCGCGCTCGCCACGGGCGAGGACCAGGGCCCGGCCAACGTCGGCGTCCGCCGCCCGGACGGCACCATGGCCTGGGCGGTGTTCCGCGCCGTCGCCCTGCGCGATCCGGCCACCTCGCAGATCCGAGGCGCGATCGCCATGTTCGCCGAGCTGGCGGATCGCAACCGCGACGAGGAGAACGTCCGCAAGAGCCAGGAGAAGTGGCGCGCGCTGGCCGAGAACATCCCCGACTTCGCCGTCATCGTCGACGAGGAGGGGACGATCCTCTTCGTCAACCGCATCGTGTCGCCCCTCACGCTCGGCGACGTCATCGGGACGCGCGTGACCGAGTGGGTGAAGCTGGACGATCGAGCCATGTTCATGGCCAGGATCGGCCGCGTCTTCGCGACGGGCGAGGTGGTGAGCTTCGAGACGCAGGGCATCGGCCGGGGGGGCAAGGTCATCCAGTACGAGAACCGGCTCGGGCCCATCATGGCGAACGACACGGTCGTCGCGGCCGTGCTCATCGCGCGCGACGTCTCCGAGCGGCACGCGCTGCTCGAGCAGCTCAAGCGCAGCGAGCGCATGGCGAGCGTGGGGCTGCTCGCCGCGGGCGTCGCGCACGAGATCAACAACCCCCTGACGTACATGCTGGCCAACCTGAGCTTCGTGCTGGAGCGCTGGAGCGGCGATCCGAGCCACCGGGAGGTGCTCCACGAGGCGCTCGAGGGCGCGATGCGCGTGCGCGACATCGTGCGCGACCTGCGGACCTTCAGCCGCGACGACGGCCGCGCCGGCGACATGTCGCTCGACGTGCACCCGGTCCTCGACGCGGCAGCGCAGATCGCGCAGCACGAGATCCGCCACCGCGCCGAGCTCGTGCGGGCGTACGAGAGGGTGCCCCAGGTCGTCGCCAGCGAGGCGCGCCTCGGGCAGGTGGTGCTGAACCTGCTCATCAACGCCGCTCAGGCCATCCCGGCGCACGCGGGCGGGGGGCGCATCGTCCTCGCCACGTACGCCGATCGCGGCGAGGTGGTCATCGAGGTGCGCGACAACGGCGTCGGGATCGCCGCCGAGGCCCTGTCGAAGGTCTTCGACCCCTTCTTCACGACCAAGCCGCTCGGGCAGGGGACGGGGCTCGGCCTCTCCATCTGCTACAACCTGGTCGACGCGATGCGGGGGCGCATCGACGTCGCGAGCGAGGTGGGCCGCGGCACGACCGTGCAGGTGCGCTTGCCGGCGGCCCCGCGGGACGCGGCGCGGATGACGTCGATGCCCCCGCCGCCCCCGGAGCTCGCTGGGCCCGCGCGGCGCGTGCTCGTCATCGACGACGACCCGCTCGTCCTCCGCGCCCTCGGGCGCACGCTCTCGCCGCACGCCGTCACGCTCGCGAGCAGCGGACAGGACGCGCTCCGGCAGCTCGAGCGCGGCGGCTGGGACCTCGTGCTCTGCGACGTCATGATGCCGCACACCTCCGGCCTCGACGTGCACGCCGAGGTCCGGCGGCGCGACCCCGCCCTCGCCGAACGCTTCGTCTTCCTCACGGGCGGCGTCTTCTCGAAGGCCGACACCGACGCCCTCGCGAGCACCGGCCGCCCCTGCCTCCTCAAGCCCGTCGACGACCGCGAGCTGCTCGCCCTGCTGGCCGGGCCCTGACCGCCATCGAAGCACCCCAAAGAGAAGGACCGCAAGGGGCGCAAGAGACGCAAGGGGCGCAAGGAAAAGAGTTAAATCAATCCAAGTCCTTGCGTCCCTTGCGTCCCTTGCGCCCTTGCGGTCCTCTCCTCTCGTCGTTCGACGTGCGGTGCCGCCCCGCGCACGCGCCCGCTCGGCCCGGCGCGCCCGTGCTAGGCTCGACCCATGCCGAGCGCCGCCGCCAAGCGCGCCCTCCCCTACAATCCGACCGTCTACCCCGTCCAGGATGACATGGGTGAAGGCTCCCTTCAGCGCCTCGTCTCCGAGCTGCTCCGCGCCCTCGTCGAGCGCTGGCTCCGGGAGCGCGGCACGCCGACGTTCGTCGGCGCCGACCAGTTCTTCTACTGGAAGCAGTTCGACGCCTCCGAGGGCATCGCCCCCGACGTCTACGTGCTCCCGGGCGCGCCCCTCTCCCCGGACATCGGCGCGTGGAAGGTCTGGAAGGACGGGTACGTCCCGAGCTTCGCGTTCGAGTTCGTCTCCCGCGACGTGGACAAGGATTACCTCGCCTCCCCGGCGAAGTATGCCCGGCTCGGCGTGGACGAGCTGATCGTCTTCGATCCCGACCATACGCAGAGTCGGTCGCGCGTGCGGTGGCAGATCTTCCGCAAGAGCAAACGCGGGTTCCTCCGCGTGGAGGCCACGGACGCGGATCGCGTCAAGTCCAAGGTGCTCGGCTGCCACCTGCGGGTGGTCGGCGAAGGGGGCGAGCTTCGCGTGCGGCTCGGGAGCGGGATCAACGGCGAGATGCTGATCCCGACGGCCGAGGAGGAGCTGGCGGCCGAGAAGATGGCGCGTGAGGGCGAGAAGGCGGCGCGGGACGCGCTGGAAGCCAGGACGGCGGCGCTCGAGGCCGAGGTTGCCAGGCTCCGGGCCGCGGCGGGGGGACGCGCGGCCCCGGCGCGGGGGCGGCCCCGGAAGCGGCGCTGATCCACCGCGCACCCCGGGGTCAGTACGGGCAGACCGTAGAGGTCCCCGCGTCGGTTCCTGCGTCGGCCGCGCGCACGCAGTCTTCGCTGGGCGGGCTCAGGTCGTGGCACTTGTCGGCGGGCGAGAGGCCCCACGTGCAGTAGTCGAGGTAGACGAAGCCGCGGACGGCGTTGAACTTCGGCGTGGTGGTTCCGAAGACCGGCGTCGAATAGCAAGCGTCCGTGGCCTTGACGTACCCCACGTAATAGAGCTTGTCGCCGACCTGCACCCCGTCGTTCATGAGCATGTGCCCGTAGGGGTCGAAGGTCATCCCCTGCTGGAGCACGGCAGTGATGTTGTCCACCTCGACGCGCGCACCGCCCCATGCACCGAGGAAGGTCGCGTCCTGTCCGGCCGCGAGGCTCTGCGCCTCCGCGGCGCTGAGCACGTAGGGCGCCGGCACGGGCCCGCCCACGCTCGTCCGAGTCACGACGCTCAGCTTGCTGAGCTGGTGCTGGCCAACGTCGGTGTTGTCCGGAGGCGCCGCGTCCGGCGCGCCGCAGGTCGACGGGAGGTACGACCCCGCGAGGCCGACGATGTCGAAGACATCGCCCGGTTTGGTGTCGTCGGGGAAAAGATCGCCGGCGGGCTGACCGGCCTGGATGACCGGGCAGTACGCCGCGGTCCCCCCGTCCAGCGCCGAGGCCGGCGTGCCGTCGTTCACCGCCAGGATGGCCGTGTGCGGGGCGGCCACCGAGAGGCCGGGCGACGAGAGGAACACGCCCCATGCGCACGCGCCGGTCGCGGCGCTCTTCGAGACCAGGAACTTGGCAGCGTCGCGACGAGCCCGGTGAGCTTCACGACTTCGTTGGTAACGTGCCCGGCAGCCGTCGGGTCCGTGATCTGGGCGACCGTCACGACGGGCACCCCGCCGTCACCGCCCCCGGTACCCGCCGACGTGCTCGCGCTCGCGCTACCCCCGATCCCGCCAGTGCCTGCCGACGTGCTCGCAGACGCCCCGCCGCCCGTTCCGCTGGAAACCGTCGACGTGCTCGCGTGCGCACCCCCGGTCCCGCCCGTCGCCGCCGACGTGCTCGCGCCGGTCCCGCTGGATGCCGTCGACGCGCCAGCGTGCGCACCCCCGGTCCCGCCGCTCCCCGCCGAGGTGCTCGGCTGTCCGTTGCTGCTGCACCCCTGGAGGGTGGAGCCGAGGACGAGCGCGCCTGTGAGGGCGCCGGCGCAGAGGAAGCCGGCCGTGGCGCGATGGCCCGTAAGGGTAAGGAGGAGCATGTCCGCACTATACGGGCATGCCGGCGTCGCGGCTGGCTCCGGGAGCTTCGTCCCCACCCCACCGGAGCGCCCCACCCACCCCACCGGACCGCTCCCCTCACCTCACCGGACCGCTCCCCTCATCCCACTAAAATCACCGAGCGCGATCCTGACACAACGATGGAACCCACGGGCGTGAGCCCGCGGACCGGAGCCTCGCGCGTGAGCGCGGGGACCATGACGTCAGGGGCTGTGCCGCGGCCTCCGCGTGCTGACGCGCGCGGCTCCGGTCCGCGGGCTCACGCCTGGGCATTGGTCTCATCTGCGGGCGGACGAGCGGGGCGGTGCGCCGGTGGCGAAAATGATGGCCGATCGGGTCAGCGTGAGGGCTGGCGCGCCGGAGTCCATGTAGTCGTACTGGACAACCGTCCCGCGGGTGGTCGTGCCGCTCGATGGATGAAGGCTGCGAGATTGAGCGATGGGCGGAGGAGCAGGTTGCCTCGGCGAAACTTGGCGACGTACGGCGAGTCCGGCGCGCAGCGTCGATGCTGCGACGCGCCGCTGAGCAACCTGCGGGTCGGCTGACGGAGGTCTTCGAAGCGCGTGCGGAGCTGCAGGCCGCGTACGACTTCATCGAGGGCGACATCTCTTCGAGGGCGCTCATCACGGGGTTCGCGAAGGCGTCGCTTCGCGTGGTGGGCGGCGCCTCGTTCTTCTACGCGATCGTCGATGGGACCAGCTTCTCGCTCACGGACGCCTCGAAGACGAAGGACTTCGGATCGATCGGCATGCGCTCGCTGCCGACGCGAGGGTTGAAGGTCCTCGACATGCTCGCGGTAGCTGCCGACGGCACTCCCGTGGGGTTGCTCGATCTCGAGTTCTGGGCGCGCGGGCCGAAGAGCAAGAAACCGCGGTCCGTGCGACGACGCGAAGGGGAAACCGAGACGGCACGATGGGCCGACTTCGTGACCCGTACCGGCGAACAGGTGCACCAGGAGGCGCCCTCGTGTGTGCCGTGGTTCCTGATCGACCGTGAGGGTGACAACGCCGGGGTTCTGCGTGCCGCTGCGAAGCACGGGCATTTCACCATTCGCGCCGTCCAGGACCGTCCTGTGGTGCTCGCGAACGGCCGACGGCGCCTGCTGTTCAAGCACATGCACAAGCGCCGCACCGTGGGCAGCTACTACCTCGACGTGCCCGCCGGGCCGAACCGACGCGCCCGCCGCGCACTGCTCGACGTGCGCTTCGCCGACGTCGTGCTCGATCTACCTGAGTACGCCACGGACAGCCGCACGACGTTGAGCGTGCGCGTGGTCTGGGCCCACGAGCGTCGTGCGCCGCACGGCGAAGACCGTATCGATTGGATGCTCCTCACCGACGCCGACGTGAACGGGTTCGATGACGCCATGGACATCATCGCGGGCTACAGCCACAGGTGGCGGGCGGAAGACTTTCACCGGGCCTGGAAGCGCGGTCATTGCAACGTCGAGGACACACAGCTGCACACCAAGGACCACGTCATCCGCTGGGCTACAATGCTCGCTGCCGTGGCTGCTCGCGTCGAACGCCTCAAGCACCTCGCCCGCACCCAACCCGATGCTCCGGCCACGATCGCGCTGTCCGCGATCGAGATCGAGGCGCTCCGCGCCGCGAAGACCAAGATCAAGATGCGCACCGAGACCATCCCGGAGGGCGTGCCCAGCATCGCCCAAGCCGTCCGCTGGATCGCCGACCTCGGCGGCTACACCGGCAAGTCCTCCGGCGGGCCCCCGGGCTCCACGACGATCGGACGTGGGTTGGAGCGCCTGATGATCTGGGCCGACGCGTTCGAATATGCCGAGAAACTGCGGCAAAAATGAGACCAATGCCCAGGGCTCACGCCCGGGGTTCCATACGTTGCTCCCGGCTCCTTGAACGAGGATCGTGCTCGGTGATTTAGGGGGCGAACCACGCCCCGCCGTCGCCCATCTCCGGCTTCCCGACGAGGACGCGATCTCTCGGCGCTCCGCTTGTTCCGGTAGCTCGATCTCCAACGCGCGCTCGGCGACAATCTCCATCTGCCGAGCCCTTGCGCACCCGACGCCAGTGTCAACGGCTCAGCCGTGGCACGGTTCGCCTGCTTCCCTACCCCGCCCGCCGCCGCCGGCTCGCCGCCAGGGCCATCACCGCCACCCCGAGCGCCAGCGCGCTGCCGCCGCTCCCGGGGAGAGCGTCGGACACGGTGCAGCCGCCGGTGTAGTCGATGTGGTCGAGGCCGGCGTCGCCGAGATCGGGGCCGCCGTCCTCCGTGCCACCGTCCGGCGGGGGCGCGACGCAGCTCGCGTTCATGCAGACGAGCCCCTGCTTGGTGCAGTCGTTCGGGGCCTCGTCAATCTGGCCGTTGCAGTTGTCGTCCTTCCCGTTGCAGATCTCCATCACGCCCGGGTGGACCGTGGGGTCAACGTCGTCGCAGTCCTTGCCGCCGCAGGCGGTGGACGTGAAGCCGTCGCCGTCGAGGTCGACGCAGGTCGCCCCGTTCGGCAGCGGGGTCTGCGCCTCGTTCCCTGCCTGCCCGTTCATGGTCGTGGGGCAGTCGCCCGTCTTGCCGCCGCCGAGCTCGAACGTGACCGAGGGGGCGGGTGCGCCCGAGGGAAGCTGGACCACAATCACCCCGCCGCTGCCGCCGCCTCCGTTGTTCGGCGGGTAGCTGCCGCTGATGCCCGTGGCGGCAACGCCGTCGCCGCCGGTGACCGAGAGGGTGCCCGTCCCCGTGAGCACGCCGGCGAAGAGGACAATCGTCCCGCCCGAGCCGGCGCCCGGGGCCACGCCGTTGAACATGTTGGGGGAGGGTGCGCCGTTGGCGCTGAGGGTGCCGTCAATCACAATCTTGCCCGCGGAGAGGCGGATGCCGCCGCCGCCGGCGCCCCCGGCCGTGGCGAGGACCATCCCGCCGTAGTTGGAGGCGCCGCCCGCGCTGCCCAGGGGCACGCCCGCGTCCTGCGGGATGAGCTGGAAGGACGCGCCGCCGGTCGCGGACACGCCGAGGTCCACGCAGGTGCCCGCCGTCATCTCGCTCGTCCCGTTGGCGCCGTTGCCGAAGTACCCGCCGCCGCCCCCCGGGTCGCCGGACATCGCGCCGGCGCCGGCGCAGCCCTTCATCGGGAAGCAGAGGCCGTTCATGCCGGCGACGCCCGGGTAGCCGGAGCCGTCGGCGACGATGGCCGCGCCCTTCTCGATGGTGATGACGTTGGCCTGGATCTGGACGTAGCCCGGGTGGGTGACGGGGTCCGTCGGCGAGTACGCGGGCACCGTGATCGTGGCGCCCGCCTTGATGGTGAACGTCTCGTAGAACCCGCGGTCGCCCTCCAGCGAGTCGTCGTGCGCGTACATCGGGTCGGCCTGGGGGGCCGCGAGGGCGGTGGCCGGGAGGAGGGCGGTGGCAATCAGGCCGGCCGCGAGGGCGACGCTCCCCATCGGGACCAGGCGAAGGCGGCGCGAGCGCCGGAAGCTCCAGAGCATCGCGGGTACTCTAGAGCAGGTGCGCCGGCTTTATGAAGACAATCGCAGGTCAGGGGGGCGCGGTCGGCGGGCGGATCGGCGACGCGGGCGCGCCGCCGTCGGGCTTCGCCGCCGGGCTGGTGTCCGGGGGCACGACCTCGGCCAGCGCGGGGCCGCGGCGGATCTCGGCCGAAGCCTCCGGGTGCGGGCGCACGGGGCGCGGGGGCAAGGGGGCGAAGGCGCTGGTGGGGCGGGCGGTCGCGGAGGGCCGCAAGGGGTGCGTGGTGGCCGTGCCCACGGTCTGCGCGGACGCGGCGCCGTGCGGGGCCCGCGAGAGATCCGCGTCGCGCTCCGAGGAGAGGATCTCGGCGTGGACGATGAGCGCCGCGGTGCCGACGACCATGATCGCCCCCAGGACCACCTGGCCCATCTTGCGCGGCGGGCGGGCGGAGGCGCCCTGCGCAAGGGCGGTGCCAGCTTGACCGGGGGGCATGAGCGGGGCGGAGGGCAATTCGGCGCGGGCGAGGGCGCCGGCCGCCGGGAGCGTGAGGGCCTGCGCGAGGGCTTCGCCGAAGGCTTCGCACGAGGGGAAGCGGGCCTCGGGGTGGCGGTCGAGGGCGCGGCCGAGCACCTCGTCGACGGCGGGGAGCAGGCCAATCGCGGGGGCGAAGCGCGCCGGGGGCTCGTTGGCGATGCGGGCGGCGACGCTCACGGCGTCCTCGCCGGGGAAGGCGCGCTGGCCGGAGATGGCCTCGTAGAGCGAGGCGGCGAGGGAGAACTGGTCGCTCGCCGGGGAGAACTTCCCGGGCCGGAACGTCTCCGGCGCACTGTAGGCGGGCGTGCCCATCAGGCCGCCCTGGTGCGTGAGCGTCGAGTCCGGGATCCTCGCGATGCCGAAGTCGGCGATCTTGCCGCCCGTCCTGGCGAGCATGATGTTCTCGGGCTTCACGTCCCGGTGCAGGATCCCCGCCTCGTGGGCGAGGGAGAGGGCGCCGCCGAGCTCGCGGGCGAGGCGCGCCGCTTCTGCCGCCGGGAGGCGGCCGTCGTCGTGGATGCGCTGCTTGAGGGTCGGGCCCTCGATGTACTCGAAGACCAGGTACAGGCCGACGGCCTCGTCCTCCCCCATGTCGTGCAGGACGACGAGGTTGGGGTGCGCGACGCGCGCCGCCGCCCTCGCCTCGTGCTGCATCCGGGTGAGCAGCCCCTTCCGCACGTCGCGCGGGATCTTGAGGTCCCCGCGGAGGTGCTTGATCGCCACGTCCCGGTCGAGCACCGGGTCGTGCGCGAGCAGGACCCGCCCCATCGCCCCCTCGCCGACGAGCCGCACCACCTCGTACCGCCCCACCTTCGCGGGGAGCGGGCGCTCGGAGGAAGGTCCGGGGGCGATGGGCTCGGGCACGGAGGCTTGGTTCTAGACCGCGTCCGGGCGCGCCTCAAGGCGCGGTCGCCCGGGGCAAGGCCGCAGGGGGCAGAAGCGCGTGGCTTCGCGCCGGGTCATAGTTACGCTGCGTGAGCAGGGTGGGGGTAGGGAGAGGCGATGGCGACGACCGAGAAGGCGGCTAGGAGGTGGGGCAAGTGGAAGGCGCTCGGGGTGGTCGCGGCCGTGACCTTCCTCGCAGTGGAGACGGGCTGGGCCGGCTTCGGCCTGGCCAGGCTCCGGTCGGCCGTGTACCCGAACGACCCCTGGCTGCTCGGGTGGGTGCCGGGCGACACGAAGGTCGTCGTGATCTTCGACCCCCACCAGCTCAAGATGGACCAGATCGGCGACCAGGCCACCACCTTGCAGGAGGCGCTCTCGCGGACGCGCGAGGACGTGAAGAAGATGACGGGGATCGACCTCAGGTTCGACGCCGACAAGATGATCTTCACGCCCACGCTCGTGGTCGCCCGGGGCCGCTTCGACGGCAAGAAGCTCGCCGACAAGCTGCGCGAGAGCCACTACAAGGTCGCGGAGCACAAGGGCGAGACGTACCTGGTCCGCACGGGGGAGGACGCGATCGCGGCGATCGACGGCTCGGTGCTCCTCTACGGCGACGAGGCGGGGGTGAAGGCGGCGATCGACGCGAAGAAGGACGACACGAGCCTCGAGAACAACAATCAGGTCAAGGCGCGCCTCTCGCAAGTGGGGTGGAAGCACCCCCTCCTCGTCACGGTGCGCATCTCGGACGAGAAGCCGAGCGTGCGCGAGGTCCTCACGGGCTCCACCGGCCCGCGCGCCGTCACCGTCGGCGTCTCGATGCAGCAGGGGCTCGCCTTCGACGCGGTGGTGGAGACGCCCTCGCCTAGCGCCGGCGCGGAGCTGGCCAAGCTGCTCGACGAGAAGCGGCAGGCGGCGGGCACGCTCGTACCGGCGGCAGGCGCGGACGTGGGGTCGATCCTGTCGGACGTGGCGAAGAAGGCGACGGTGACCGCCAATCCGCAGACCGGCGCGGTGCGGGGGCACGCCCACCTCGACGACAAGCAGCTCGGGACGCTCGTGAAGAGCGCGCGGGCGGCGCTGCCCCTCGCGGAGATGTACAAGGATTTCCGCCTCTTCCAGCTCCTCGCGCCCTCGTCCGTGCCCGTGCCCGTCCCCGCGCCGACGGCCACGCCCTAGCCAGCTGCCGCCACCCGCCGCCGCGAGATCCGCGCCGCGCCCTCGCGCATCGCCCAGCGCAGCACGGGGCCGAAGGCGCGCACGCCCGCGCGCGCCGCGGGGCCGAAGCGCCGCGCGTCGTCCTCGAACCCCCAGAGGCGCGCTGCCCAGCCCGGGAGCAGGTCGACCCCGGCCTGCATGAACACGCTGCTGATCGGCTGCATGGCGGGGTGCGGCGCCGGGGCGTGGAAGAGGACGTCGGCGACCTCGCGCGTGCGCTCGGTCACCGCGAGCACCGGGCGCACCGCCGCGAAGTACGCCTCGACGGCGGCGCGCGAACGCGGCACGTCGCGCGCGCCGAGCGCCTCGGCCACGGTCGCGGTCTCGGCGTAGTAGCGGTCCTGCTCCGCGAGGGGAAAGGCCCCGTCGACGTAGCGCACGTACCCGCGGAGGAAGCTCGAGACCTCGGCCGCGTGCACCCAGGTGAGCAGCGCCGGGTCGTCCGCCGCGTAGGGGCGGCCGTCGGGCGCCGTGCCGACCACGGTGCGGTGCACCTTCTTCACCCGGGCGATCAGCGCCTCGGCGTCCCTCCGGCTCCCGTACGTGGTCCCCGCGACGAACTGGGCCGTGCGGCGGAGCCGGCCGAGGAGGTCGCTCCGGAAGTTGGAGTGGTCGACCACGCCCGCCAGCGCCAGCGGGTGCAGCATCTGGAGCAGGAGCGCGCTGATCCCGCCCACCATCATGGAGGTGAAGTCGGCGTGGACGCGCCAGCACGCCGCGCCCGGCCCGAAGAGCCCCGGGTCGCCGACCGGGCGCGCGTAGTCGATGGCCGGCGCGCCGCTGCCCGAGACGAGGCCGAGGACGCCCGCGGCGATGCGCGCCCGCGCCTCCGCGGCGAAGGGGAGCGCGTCGAGCGCGCGCAGGGGGACGTCGTCCGCGGGCGCTCGGGTCACCTGGTCCGCGTCCGTGAGCATCCCCTCCCCTCCGGCTAGCGGCTGCACGTGCCGTGGCTGCACGACAGGCTGCAGCAGTCGATGCTGAACTCGCACGGCTTGCCGGCCCGCAGGCAGGCGGCGCAGGTGCCCTGCGCGCACTGGAGCCCGTCGCAGCACGTGCCGGTGCCGGTGCACGTGCCCCCGTCGCCGACGCAGGGGGCCTTGTCGCAGATCCCCTGGGTCGGGTCGCAGACGTTGCTGCAGCAGTCCGCGTCCTTCGCGCAGGCGGAGCCGAAGGTCCCGCAGACCGCGGCGTTCGGCGGGAAGCCGCAGATGGCCGTGCGCGCGTCGCAGTAGTTGCTGCAGCAGTCGGCGTTGCTCGCGCACGTGATGAGGTCGTCGCTGCAGCGCGGGCCGGCGTCCCTCGGCCCGCAGAACCCCGTCGAGTCGCAGTCCGTGCTGCAGCAATTCGAGTCGGCGGTGCACGGGTAGTAGTCCTCCGTGCACCCGCCGTCGGGCGGCGCCGCGCACCGCGCCCCTTGGCAGTTGTGGCTGCAGCACTCGGAGTCGCGGATGCAGACCGAGAGGTCGGCCTTGCAGGCCGGCAAGGTGCAGAACCCGTCGGGGTCGCAGTCGTTGGTGCAGCAGTCCGACGCGTTCGAGCAGGGGAGGTTGTCCTCCACGCAGTTGATCGTCAGCGGCGCGCAGGTCCCGGCGACGCAGGCGTTCCCGCAGCACTGGCTGGAGTGCTGGCAGGACGCGCCGTCCGCGAAGCAGGTGAACACGACGTGCGCGCCCATCTGGGGCGACGGGCCGGACGAGGTACACGCCGCGGCGACGGCGGCGCCGATGGCGCCAACGGAAACGGCCCCGAGGGCGACACGGAGCAGCAACGCCGCTGCCCGCCTGCGGCGCGCCCCGGCGGGCGCGCGCCTTCCCCGGTCCTCTCGCTCGTTCATCAATCCAGGGGCGATGCTTTGCCACAAATCGCCGCCGCGTCTACGGACAATTCGCGGAGGGGCGGCGCCCCGCTCAGAATGCACCGCTCACCACGAGCGCGCGCGCCGGCGCGGGGCCGCCCGCGAGCACGGTGGGCGCGAGCGTGAAAGGGAGCGCAGGGATCTCCCGGGCGTGCCGCGTATCCGGCTCGGCCTCCGCGCGCCGCTCCCGGATCCCGACCACGAGCGACGCGACCCCGTGGGCGAAGAGCAAGGCGGACCACGCGGTGAGCCCGGCGAACGCGGGCTTGCTCGGCCGCCCGGGGGACGCGAGTTCGTAGGCCCCCACGGCGATGGAGGGCGCGGTGCCGGCCACCTCGAGGGCGCCGAAGACCGCGCCCGGGAGGTGCCCGCCCGCCGCGCCGCCGACGGCGCCCGCGGTGAGCACGAGGTTGGCGCCGATGGCCCAGGACCCGCCCATCACGAGCGCCGTGTCGCTCCGGGGCGCGGCCAGCCCCCAGAATCCCGTGCGCGGAGAGCGCGCCGGACCAGGCCCCGGCGACGACGCCTGCGGCGACGAGGAGGTCGTCCTCCCCCGGCGGGATGCCGTCGTACGCCAGCTTCGCGACCACGCCGTCGATGACCAGCGCGAACGGCGTGGCGACGGCGGACTCGGCGATCCCCCAGTTGCGGTTCGGCGGCAGGGTCCCGTACGTCGCCGCGTCGTGGATCGTGAAGGTCGCGCTCGCGCCCACGTACACGACCCCCGCGGCGCCCCCGATGACGAGGGCGGGGATCAGCGAGTTCATCGCGTCGGCGCGCGCGTCGCGCGCAGGCGTCGTGAAAAGGGCTACGGCCGCGAGCGCGGCGCACACCGCAGGGACGCGGCGACCGGGGCGCATGGCCCAGCATCGCCGGTCGCGCGGGGAAGTGGAAGAGGCGCGCGCCGGCGTGCCTCAGCGCCCCTCGCGCGTCAGCTCGGCGAAGACCTGCTCCAGCGAGTCCGCGCGCGGCGCCACCTCGCGCACCCCGACGCCGGCTGCCACGAGCGCGCTCACCACCTCTTCAATCGCGCGCCCCGTGTCGGCGCCGCCGTCGAGCTGAATCGCGAGCGCCTCCGTCCCTGCCGCGGCCCCTGCGCCCTCGCGCTCGACGCGCGCGACGCCCGCCACGCCGCCCGCGACCTCTGCCGCCGCGCCCGCGTCCCCGCGGAACGTCACCCTCACCGCCGCCGTGCGCCGGAGGGCGCGGATCTCGTCGATGGACCCCTGCGCGACCAGGCGCCCGCCGGCGATGACCAGCGCACGCGTGCACATCGCCTCGACCTCCGACAGGATGTGCGTCGAGACGAGGACGGTGCAATCCTTGCCGAGCTCGCGGACGAGGGCGCGCACGTCGCGGATCTGGTTGGGGTCGAGGCCGGCGGTGGGCTCGTCGAGGATGAGGATGGGGGGCGAGCCGACGAGGGCGTCGGCGAAGCCCACGCGCTGGCGGTAGCCCTTGGAGAGGTGGCCGATGACCACGTCCTCGACGTCGGCGATGGCGAGCTGCTCGAGCGCCCGGCGGACGGCCTCGCGGCGCTGCTTCCTGGGGACGCGCTTCAGCTCGGCGCGGAACGAGAGGTATTCCCGCACGCGGAGCTCGGGGTACAAGGGCGAGGTCTCGGGCATGTAGCCGAGCGCGGCGCGGGCCGGCAGCGGGTCGAGCGCGAGGTCGTGGCCGGCGATGCGCACGGTGCCCGACGTGGGGCCGAGGAAACCCGCGAGCATGCGCAGGGTCGTGCTCTTGCCCGCGCCGTTGGGGCCGAGGAACCCGACGACCTCGCCTCGCTCGACGCGGAAGGACACGTCGGACACCGCCTTCACCGGGCCGTAGGACTTGGAGAGGTGCGACGCTTCGATCATCGGCTGCGCGGAGGTGACTTAGCGCACGTCGGGGGCGGCGTCCCGGAGGACGGCGCGGGTGGGGAGCGTGAGCCGGGGAACGGGCATGCCGCGCTTTGCGGGAGTTTCTTGACGCTCCCGATGCGAGAATCGCATAAGGTCTCGCGTGAAGCTGTCCCAGAAGGGCCGCTACGGGATGCGGGCGCTGTTCGACATCGCTTTCCACAACGACGGGCGCCCCACCCAGATCCGCGAGATCGCCGAGCGGGAGCTGATCCCGATGCGCTTCCTCGAGCAGATCTTCCAGGATCTGAAGCGGGCGGGCCTCATCGGCAGCAAGCGCGGCCCGCGCGGCGGCTACCACCTGGCCCGTCCCGCCGCCGAGATCAGCCTGGGCGACGTCCTCCGCGCGCTGGAGGGGCAGGTCGTGGTCATGCTCGCGGAAGACGACGAGCGCTCGCGCCGCGGTGGGCCGGACGCGACGGGCGCGGTGCTGCGCGACCTGTCGGACAGCGTCGAGCGGTGCTTCGACGCGGTGACGATCGCCGACATCTGCAAGCGCGGCACGGCGCTCGGGATCCACCCCGTCGCGCACGCGCGAGCGAGCTACGCCATCTGAATCATGAGCGCCTCCATCCCCCTCCCCTCTCATCCCCGCGTCGTCGACAGCGTCCTCGACCTCGTCGGCGACACCCCGCTCTTCGAGATCCGCCGCCTCGACGCCGGATCGGCCCGCGCGGCCGCGTCTTCGCCAAGGCGGAGCAGGCGAACCCCGGCGGCTCGGTGAAGGACCGGATCTGCCTCGCCATGATCGAGGCGGCCGAGGCCGAGCGGCGAGCTCCAGCCGGGCGGCGTCGTCGTCGAGCCGACCTCGGGCAACACCGGCGATCGGCCTCGCCCTGGTCTGCGCGGCCAAGGGCTACCGCTGCATCCTCACCATGCCCGGCGACATGAGCCTGGAGCGCCGGCAGCTCCTCGAGGCGTACGGCGCCGAGGTGGTGCTCACCGAGCCCGAGCGAGCAGATGGAGGGCGCCATCGCCAGGGCCCGCGAGATCGCCGCGCGCACGCCGGGCGCCTTCTGCCCCGCACCAGTTCGACAACCCGGAGAACCCGCGCGTCCACGCCGAGACCACCGCGCAGGAGATCCTCCACGCCCTCGCGGGCGAGCGCATCGACGCGTTCGTCGCCGGCGTGGGCACGGGCGGCACCGTCTCGGGGGTCGGGCGGGTGCTCAAGCGCCTGCGCCCCGCGCCGCGCATCATCGCGGTCGAGCCGGAGGCGAGCGCGACCCTCTCCCGCGGCGAGCGCGGGCCGACCCGCATCCAGGGCCTCGGGGCGGGCTTCGTGCCGCAGAACTACGATCCCGCCGTGGTGGACGAGGTGCGCACCGTCGGCGACCGCGCCGCGTACGAGACCAAGATCGCGCTCGCCCGGCGCGAGGGGCTGCTGGTCGGGACCGAGCGCCGGCGCCAACGTGCGCGTCGCGCTCGACCTCGCGCGCGAGCTCGGCCCCGACGCCGCTGGTGGTCACCGTGCTCTGCGACACGGGCGAGCGCTACTTCAGCCTCGACGAGATGCTCCGATGAGCGAGACGGCGGCACGGTCGTGCTCGTCGGCGCCGGGGGCATCGGCGCGCCCGCGGCACGGCGATCGCGCTCGCGCGCGGCCAAAGGCGTCTCGCACGCGCGATCCGCGTCGCCGACGACGACCGGGTCGAGGTCTCCAACCTGCACCGGCAGAATCCTCTTCACGGGACGAGGACGTGGGCCGCCCCAAGCTCGACGCGTTCGCCGACGCGATCGCCCGCCGCTGGCCGGGACGGCGGTGGAGTCTACCGCGGGCGCGCGCTCCCGGCGACGGTGGCGGCGCTGGTCGCGCGGCGCCGCCGTGGTCATCGACGCCACCGACAACTTCGCCTCCCGCTTCCTCCTCGCCGACGCCTGCGCGCTCGCCGGCGTGCCCGTCATCCACGCCGCCGCGGTGCGCTGGTCGGCGACGGTGATGGCGGTGAGGCCCGACGGCCGCCCCTGCTACCGCTGCCTCTTCGAGGACGTGCCCAGGGCGAGGGCGCGCCCGACTGCGCCACCGCCGGCGTCGCCGGCCCGGTCTGCGGGGTCGCCGGCGCCCTCGCCGCCGACCGCGCGCTCCGCATCCTCGCGGGCGACGACAGCGCCTACGGCGAGATCGTCACCTTCGACGGCCGCCGCGACGTGCTGCGCAGCCGTCGCCGTGCGGGCGCGCCGCGCCTGCCCGCTCTGCGGCGAGGCGCGGAGGGTCCACGACCTCGATCCCGCGCGCTACCGACACGAACCTGCGATCTCTGAACGAGCGAGCGCGATCCTGATAGAACCCCGGGCGTCAGCCCGGGGACCGGAACCCCGGGCGTCAGCCCGGGGACCCACTGCGTCAGGCCTTGCCGCGGCGTCCGCGTCCGCGTGCTGACGCACGCGGCTCGGGTCACCGGGCTCACGCCCGGGGTTCTATCGCGCGTTGTGTCAGGATCGCGCTCGCTCATTTAGAACAACGTCGGAGAGACCCACCATGGAAACCAGCATCGAAGTCACCGTCCGCATCCCCACCCCCCTCCGCACCCTCACCGGCGGCGCCGACGAGGTGCAGGCGCACGGCGCCACCGTGGCGACGTGATCGAGGACCTCGAGAAGCGCCACCCCGGCGTGCGCGACCGGCTCCTCGACGCGAAGGGCGTGCGCCGCTACGTCAACCTCTACGTCGGCGAGGAGGACATCCGCTTCCTCGATGGCCTCGGCACGAAGCTCAAGCGCGGCAGCTCAGATCTCCATCGTGCCGGCCATCGCGGGCGGCTGAGATGTCGGCGCGCTTCCTCCGGCAAGTCCTCCTGCCCGGAGATCGGCGAGGCCGGGCAGCGGCGCCTCGGCGAAGCCACGGCGGCCGTCGCGGGCGAGGGCCTCGCGCACGAGATCGCCTCACGCTACGCCGAGGGCGCCGGCTTCGGCGCCTGGTGCACGGCGCGATCGACGTCGACGCCCTTGCTCCGTCCGCCATCGTGACAGGATCCGTGCGCTCGCGAAGTCCTCGCGGGCGCGCGCGCCGCGCTCGCCGAGATGCGCGCTGCGCTGGAGGTTCGGTCTTGAAGCACTCCCTCGTGCGCGCTCGCGCAAAATGGCCTCCGTGGTCGAGGCCGTCGGCGACACGCCGCTCCTCCGCCTGCGCCGCGTCGCGGCGGAGGCGCCCTCGGTCGAGGTGTACGCCAAGCTCGAGTTCGCCAACCCCGGCGGCTCGGTGAAGGACCGGCCCGCGCTGCGGATGATGCAGACCGCGATCGCGGACGGCCGGCTCACGCCCGACAAGATCCTGATCGACTCCACCAGCGGCAACACCGGCGTCGCCTACTCGCTCTTCGGCGCGGCGCTCGGCGTCCGCGTGGCGCTGGTCATGCCGTCGAACGTCACCAAGGCGCGGAAGGACATCGCGCGCGCCTTCGGCACGGACATCATCTTCAGCGACCCGATGGAGGGCTCGGACGGCGCCATCCGCAGGGTGCGCGAGATCGTCGCGGCGGAGCCGGACAGGTACTTCTACCCCGACCAGTACGCCAACCCGGACAACCCCCTCGCGCACTACCACGGCACGGCCGTCGAGATCCTCGACGCGCTCGGCGACCGCATCACCCACTTCGTCGCCGGCATCGGCACGAGCGGCACCATCATGGGCACCTCGCGCCGGCTCCGCGAGCACCACCGCAAGATCCGCTGCGTCGCCGTGGAGCCGACCGAGCCGCTGCACGGGCTCGAGGGGCTCAAGCACCTGCCGAGCTCGCTGGTGCCGGCGATCCACGACGGGGCCGGCTACGACGAGACCTTCCGTGTCACGACGGACGAGGGCTGGGACATGTCCGACCGCCTCACGCGGGAGGAGGCGCTCCACGTCGGCCACTCCTCGGGGGCGAACGTCTTCGCGGCGGTCGAGATCGCGAAGCGCCTGCACGCGGAGCAGGGAGGCGGCTGCGTCGTCGCCATCGTGGCCGACCGCGGCGACCGCTACTTCGCGCCCATGAAGTGGGAGAAGAGGTACGTGTGGTAGACCATCCCTGGACGAAGGGCGGCCTGCGCATCGATCGCGCGGTCCTCGCGGCGGTGGAGGCGGACGCCCTGCGCGGCTACGCGGCGGACGAGGAGGCGTGCGGCTACCTGCGCGGCCCCGCGGGCGACGCGCGCTGCGACGAGCACGTCCGGATGGTGAACACGGCGAACAAGCTCCACGCCATCGACCCGGAGACGTACTTCCGGACGGCGAGGATGTTCTTCTCGTTCAACGAGAAGAAGTTCGCCGACGCCGTCGACGCCTCCGCGCGCGAGGGCCATCCGGTGAAGGTGCTCTACCATTCGCACCTGGACGCGGGCGCTTACTTCAGCCCGACCGACGCCGCTGTCCTCAGCATGGGCGAGCCGCCCGCGGTCGAGGGCGGGCCGGTGACGCTGGGCCCGGGGCCCGCGTGGCCGCTCGCGTTCCTGGTTACGAGCGTGCGGGGCGGCGCGATTGCGGGGCACGGGGTGTTCGTGTGGGATGCGGGGGCGCGGGCGTTCGTCGAGGCGGGGTTCACCGTCGTCGAGCCGGGCTGAAGGCACGGTGCGCCTGGGGGCGCGCTGGCGGAGGGATGGGGGCCGGGCCGAGCGACGCGTCCCTGGGCTGCGTTCCTGCCGGCCGCCACTTGGCTCACCGCCGGAGCGGATTGGCGACCGATACGCCTTTGCCCGGTGCCCGGCGGCGCGGATCTGCGACTGAATCCGGTTTTGTCGACGTCCGGCGCGCCGGATCGGCGACCGATCCGGATTTTCCGACGGGCCGGCGGAGCGGATTGGTGGCCGATCCGGATTTTCCGACGCCCGGCGGAGCGGATCGGCGACCGACATGGCGTTGTCCGACGTCGATTTGTGCGGGGGAAAATTTCCCGGGGGTTTCCGACGGGGAGGGAGGGCTTGGGAGGAACTGATCCGGGTTCCCCGGCGGTCGGGTTGAGGGGATCGGTCGCCGATCGGGGTGGCGCGACGGGCTACCTGGGGCGGGCGGGGACTTTTTCGGGAATCCGGTGGGGGGAGGGGGCGCCGCCGGGTTCTTGGGAGGCGGCGACGGCGACCGGCCAGGGAGCGCGCGCTGGTCCCGGGCACGAGCCACGAGCGTGCTCCTCACGTCGAAGGCCGCTTCGACGCCCGCGCCAGCACCTTCTCGACCTCGATGACCCTCTCGGGCTCCTCCAGCAGCACCGCCACCTCGCGCGTGAAGCGACGCACCCGATCCAGATCCATGCGCGCCCCGTGCAGTGCCACGAGCTGCTCCACGTCCTGCTGATCCTGCGGTCGCCAGGCGGCGATCTCTGTAAGATCGCCAGATCCTCGACCCTTGGCAGCCGCACCCGCGCGTGGTGGATCGAGACCACCTCGGCAGATGCGATCGCATCGAGCTCGAACGGCAGCCATGCGAGGCTGAGGTCGACGTCGACCCCGGAGGGCTCGTGCCTGAGCAAGAGGACGTGGTTCGCTCGGGCGAACTCGACGGCGCCCTCGATGCGCGGGACGATTCCATGCCCCGCCAGCGTGACGACGAGCGCATCGAGGTCGGTGCCTTCGCCGGCGATGGTGGCGTCGACATCCTTGGTCAACCGCGGGACGCCGCGCGCGATCGACGCGATGCCTCCGATGATCATGCCGGGGCGCGCGGAAGCATCCAGGCCGGCGACCACGGCCCGGAGCGCCGCGGTCAGCCGCGCCCCAGGCGCCTGCTTCCGTTTCGCCCGCCGCGCGCTCACTTCACGAAGCGCGCCTTGAGCCGCTTCCAGACCGCGCGCGCCTGCTCCTCCCCGCGAAGACGCACCGGATTCCGCCGGCGCATCGAAGAAGCTCCGGGCAGTGGGCCCACAGGTCCATGCCCGCGTCGAACGCCTCCTCGGGGGGGAGCGCCGGGCTCGCCACACGCAAAGAGGCCTCGGCGGCCCGCTCGTGGCCGGCGATCATCCTGCGAAGCGCAGCCGCCGAGCCCACGAATGGAGCGGCCGAGGGAGCACGGTCGGAGTGTTCCATCGCCGAAGGTTACCATGTGCCGAGGCGGCCATGCCTCGACCGCCGGCGGCGGGGTGGTGGAGGCTGCTGCGAGGAGCGCGCTCGGCCCTACCCGGGGGTCGGGGCGCCGGAGTTGCGGAGGGCGGCGAACGTCGCCTCGCGCTCCAGGAGCGAGGGGGGAGGGGGCCGGCCGAGGGCTTCGAGGTGCTCGCGGAGGTTGCGGAGGTAGATGCCGGCGAAGGGCTCGAAGGCGGCGGGCAGGCGCAGGAAGAACGGCCAGATCGCATCTAGCGCCTCCTCGGCCGAGACCAGCGCCGCCTCACGCTGCCCCAACGCGGCCTGCATGGCGCCCAGGTTGTTGAGGCTCATGGCGAGGTCGGGCAGGAACGCGTCCGGACGCGCCTGCGCCAGCTTGCGCCGGAGGTCGACCGCTTCCTGCATGGAAATCAGCGCCGCCTCGCGCTGCCCAAGCGCGCTCTGCTTGTTCCCCAGGTTATTGAGGCTCATGGTGAGGTTGGGCAAGAACGCCTCTGGACGCGCCTGTGCCAGCTTGCGATGGAGGCTCAACCCCCTCCTGCGTGGAGGCCAGCGCCGCGTCGCGCTGCCCAAGCGCGCTCTGATCGGTGCCCAGGTTAATGAGGCTCATGGCGAGGTAGGGCAGGAACACGTCCGGATGCGCCTGCGCCAGCTCGCGGTATAGGTCGACCGCCTCCTGTGTCGAAGCCAGCGCCGCCTCATGCTGCCCCAATGCGCTGCGCACATAGCCCAGGCCAGTGAGGCTCATGGCGAGGGCGGGCAGAAGCGCGTCCGGATGCGCCTGCGCCAGCTGACGCCTGAGATCGACCGCCTCTTGGATGGAAGCCAGCGCCGCCTCGCGGTGCCCCAGATCGCTCTGCATCTTACCCAGGTTGTGCAGGCTGCTGGCGAGGTCCGGCAGGAACGCCTCCGGACGCGCCTGCGCCAAACTGCGTCGGAGATCGATCGCCTCCTGCGTGGAAGCCAGCGCCGCCTCGCGGTGCCCCAGCATGCTCTGCCAGACGCTCAGGTTGTTCAGGATCCGCGCCCGCTCTTCCTGCTTCGACCCCTCGGGCAGGCTCGCGAGCAGCTTCGTCAGCACCCACAACCCGACCTCGAGCAGCGATACCGCTTGCTGCGCGTGCGGCAGCTCCGGGCCCAGCCGCTCTGCAAGCTCGATCGTCCCCTCCCGCTCCAGTGCCCGGGCCAGCTCCATTCCCAGCGCCGCATGCGCGGTCCTCTCGCCCACGGTCTTCGCGGCCGCGAACGCTTCCATCGCTCGCCCCGCCACGTCGCGGGCGAGCACACGCGCGATCCAGCCAGCGGCATCCTCGTGATCCTCCGAGAGCCGCCCCAGCACTGTGAACCCGGTGCGGACCGCTTGCGCATCGGAGTCATCGAATACCCGGTGGGTGCACATCCGCGACGGGCGCGATCACGCAGCCACTTTGATGTTGGCAGCGTAGGTTGAGGCGAGTTCGGCGTGGAGTGCGTCGAAGCGGTTGGAGAGGATGGCCGTGCGGAAGAGGAGAATCGTCTGCCCTCCATGCTGCGAGAAGCGGGCGCCTGCGCGCTTCATACGCGTCCCGATGACCGTCTTTGCCGCGGCTTCCGTGATGCCGGTCCCGATGGGGTAGTGCTTCTCCTTGGCCTCGGCGTAGTCCATGCGGCCGAGCTGATGCTGCGTCGCCACGTAGGAGATCGCGGTGGCGAGCTCCTCTCGCCGGGCTTTCGTTAGAACAGCGGAGGCATAGGCGCGCATCGAGCGCAGGACGGTCTGGGCACCGTCCACCTGCTCCTTGATCGTCTCGCGCCACGTCGCAGCCAGGATCGCGGCCTTCGCCGAGCGGTCGCCTCCGATCGCGTTCGCGGCCTTCGCGAGGTACTCGGCGACGTGGAAAGCATCGACGAGCTTCATGGTGTCGCCCGTGCACACCGCTGCGATCCGTTTCGCCATGGCGTCGAGCGCATCCCAATGGGCGGGCGCCCCGTCGCTCGCGAAGACGACGTTCAGCGTGCGCCGCTCCGCGAGTGCTGCGTCCAGCTCGTCGCCGAGCTCGGCGACGAGGGTCGCCTTGTTGGGTTCCGGCATGCGACCGAGGTAGGTGGTCTTGAGGCGACGGCCTTCGGCGTCGAAGAAGGCCAGCGTCCCTACGGAGGCCTCGTGCCACGCCCGGCCCAGGTGACCATCGTGCGTCGCGGGTGCATCTGTTCCCACGGGCCCGTAGCGTCGCTCGTGCCGTGGTGGGTCGGGCGAGTCGGTCTTTCGGCCACGCGGGCGCGCATGCTCGCCATCCTGCGGGACCATCGCGCCGTCGAGCGCCACCTGCACGGTCACGGCCTCGTCGGGGATCGCGTCGCGCTCACGCACCGCAACCTCCACCACCTCCCGCCGCGTTTCGTACCGCGCCGCCATCGCGCGCGGAATCCGGCTGAGCGTCGAGCTGCTCACCGTTGCGGTCCCCAGCTCCGCCAAGAACTCGGCGCCCTCCTCCTCGGTCATGGCCGCGAGCGCCCGCGTCATCACTCGCCCCATCTTCGGCGTGTAGCGACCTTCTACGATCCCGAGGCGAAGCTCCAGCGGAACCGCGACGCGTCCACGGCCTCCCCGCTGGTACGTGCTCCTGTCCAACGGCACCGCACCGAACATCGTCTCGTACTCGCCCGGCAGCACGCGGCGGTTTCCCCAGCATTCGCCGTCGATCAGAACTTCGGGCGCGTCCGTGTCCGCGCGCTTGAGCGCCTCCGCCATCAACTCCCTCCCCAACGCCTCCGTCAGGGCACGGACCTCGCACTCCACCGTCGCCAGCTTGATGCCGTCGGCAGGCATCTCGACGAGCTTCTTCCTGTAGTCCCGCACCGCGCGCTCCGCATCGGACAGATCCATCTCGCTCATGCGCGCCCTATTGCCGGAGCTGAATGGACTAACGCAAGCAGCAACTGCGCTTGCATTGCTCATTGCGCTGCCACGATCAATTCACGCCCGGATTGGATCTGCACCCATACCCGGTCCAGAAAAGGCCCCGTGGCAGCAGCCTCCTGGCTGAGCGCCCGCCATACCATCGCCTCGCCGAGCAGGTCGGGCTCCAGCCCACCGATGTATCGCTGCCCGGCGCGTCCCGCGTAGAGATCGCGCAGCAGCATCACCATCTTCTTATTGGGGCCGCCACAGAGGAGATGGACGAGCGCATGGGCATCCGCAGCGCTGCCCACGCCGCCCGTGAGGGTGAGCGCCGCCACTACCAGTCGCATGTCATCGACAACGAGACGATCCGGAAGCTGCTCCCGCCAGAAATGCTCTTCGTGATCGAGCGTGTCCTCCATCAACGCATCAACGTGAACCGGCCGCTCCTGGGCGGTCGCGAGGGCGGCCGCGTGGACATACAGAACCCTCTCGTACCTGGGATGCTCCAGACTCGGCAGCGGGCCTGTATATCCTTTCCCTGCAAACGCCATCACAGCCTCGCGGAACACCGCCTCCCGGTCCGGCGTGGCGGACGGCAAGGCGATTGGCTCCTCTTCCGAGAGCATCGTCTTCACCGCCGCGTTCGAACGGAGCAGGTCCGTCCACCACGCGTCAGCGTTCCGGGAGAGCAGTAAGAAGCGCACTGCCTTCTTCCCGCGCCGCCCAGCCACGCCCTCAAGCACGTTCCCGAGGTCGGGCCGACTCTCTGCATAATCGAGCACCGCGAGCACCGGCCGATGGCTCTCCAGGAGGCCGACCAGTTCCGCACCCTCCCGCAGGAACCCCGTGCGCCACCCTGCTTTCCCCATCTGCTCACACAGCTCGATGGCGAGCCGGGTCTTCCCCATCCCGCCCGCCGCGTGGATCAGCCGCGCACGCACATCCCCGTCCCCCTCGCACCACCCGCGCAGCTCAGCGAGCAGCTCGTTGCGTCCATGGAACGGAACCACCTGATGGCGAGCATTCAGCAGGTTGGCGGGGCTGGCCTTCTTCTTCTCTGAGAGGTCTTCGGTGCCCGAAGCCAGGACCGGGTCGTCCCGCGTGGCGCGCGGGGGGACGTGCTGCTTCACGAACGCGAGCAGGCACTCGGCCGAGGCGCGCGCGGCGAACGGCTTGAAGTTGTCGCTCTTGTCGGCGTCGGCGTGGTCCATCACGCCCTTCATGACGACCGAGTATTCGAGCCCGAGCGAGTAGGCGAGCGCGCCGATGGCGGCGGCCTCCATCTCCACGCCGAGCACCTTTCGCACCGACGCTGACAACCGCTCGAAGACCTGGTCTTGCATCACCTGGTTGCCGCTCGCGATTGGTCCAACACGGACCTCGGGCGTCTTCGGCTCGGGGAGCGCATTGCGGTTCAGAAGCAGCACCCGCTGGATGTGCTTCCGCCCGGTCTCTGTCAGGTCGAGCGTCCCGTCCGCGAGCAGGTCCTTCTTCCAGAGCGTCGTGAGCGCCTTGTCGAGATTGGCGCACTTCGTCTTGCTGTCCGCGTCCGTGGTGGGGTCGGCGCCGCGAAGCACCCGCTCCAGGATCCAGTCGCCCTGCTCCTCGAAGCTCCTCGGCCGGAGCGCGAGCCACTTGGCCTTGGGGTCGAGCTCGAAGCGCTCCGCGGCCTGTTTCCAAGCCGGCGGATGGAGCCGGTACATCTCGATGTCCTCCTGCTCCTCGACGACGTGCTTTCCGTCGACGATCCCGGCCTTGCGTTTGCCGGCGCCGTACTGCCAGACCCGGTCGGCAACGATCACGTCGCCAAGCGCGACGTCTCCGCGGCGGCCGGCGCAGACGCCGCACATCGCGAGGCAGCGGACGTCGTACTCCTTCAGCGCTGCCGCGGCGGCAATGATGGCGCTGGGGCCGCCCATGATGAAGGCCTGGGTGACGGCGATGGTGAGGGTGCCGCCGCCGTCCACGTCGATGTCGCGGAAGAAGACGGAGAGGCGCATCGGCCCCTCGTGCTCGGTCCACGCGCTGGCTCCGCCGCCGGCTTCGATGACGGCCTGGTGCTCCTCCGGGACGGCGGTGACGATGAGGACGTCAGCGAGGGGCACGCCCGCGATGATGCGGGGCAGCCGGCGCGCGGGTCAACGAGGGCGTGGGATCGCGGCTCGGAGAGCCTCCCAACGCGGGTGAGGCAGGGCGAGCACGCTTTGCACGGATCGCGTTCGTCGAAGTTCGACGCGAAGATCCCGCCGCGGGACATCTCGCGCCTGGATCGGCGCTCGCATCGTGGACGCGGATGCGGGCGCCTGGCAGCCCGCCGATCGGAGCGCAATGAAATATCGAGATCTCCTGACAACCACGGGGGTCTGCCTCCTCGCACCCGCTTGCGTGGCGCCGCCGGACGCTTCAAGCGTGGGCATGGAAGTGGCCGCAGGACCCACGGTGCCGAGAGAATCGGGCTGCGTGAACCCCGCGAGCGAGCGGACGGGTGAAGCACAGGAGCCAGCGACGTCGGACGAGTGCTGGACCGCCTACAAGGCGGGTGAGGCTGTCTGCCAAGTGATGCCGCCGGATGCTGCGATGGGCTGCTTCGTCGCGATCAAGGCAATCCTCGTCGTATGCCTCGCCTCGGCGAGGTGATCGGAGCGTCATATGGTCAAGGACGACAAGTGGAGACCCGATTGGAGTGACGTGCGCGCCGTGCGCGCATGGCTCCGGCTCATCGGCCAATCGCTCGACGCAGGCGCACAGGTGTTGAAGGGGGGCGCACAGATGCTCGAAGGGCTCGCGAGCACCGTGCGCGATGCCACGCCGCCGCTGCCGGAGGGGATGGAGGATCAGCCGGCGCCGGAGCCGGCGTTCGAGGTCTGCAAGACCTGCGGCAGCCCTCTCCGTCCGACCGAGGCTTCTCTGCCGAACGCGCCCAGTGTCGGCGCGAAAGCTCGGTAGCCTCAGCCCCGCCGCTCTCCGCCCTCGTCCTCGCCCCCGCGCAGCGCGGGAGGCTCCATCCCGAGCCTCTTGATCAGCCGGTAGAGCACGAACCGGCTCGGCAACCCGAGCGCCCGGGCCGCCTTCGTCAGGTTGTCGTCGTGGCGCCGCAGGGCCTCGCGGATCTCGTCGGGCGTCGGCTCGCGGCCCGAGGCCGGGGCGCGCGACGAGCCTGGGCTCGCCGCCTCGCCCTCCTCGCGCAGCTCGTCGGTGAGGATCACCCGATCGCCGGGGCTCCCCCGCATCGCCGCCCAGAGCACCGTCTCCAGCTCACGCACGTTGGCCGGGTACGGCCGGCGCAAGAGGTGCTCGACGAGCGCCGGGTCGACGCGGGGCTCGCCGGCAGGATTGAGGAAGCGCTGGGCGACCTCCGGGCTCTGGGCGGCCGCCTTGAGCAGCAGGTGGCGCGCGATCAGCGGCACGTCCTCGCGACGCGCGTCGAGGCCGGGGATGGGGAGCCGGAGCGTCAGGCGCGCGAGGAGGTCGTGCTTCAGGTCCGCAGGGGCGCGGTTGGTGGCGGCGACGAGGCGGACGTTCGCGCGGCGGGGCACGGCCTCGCCGAGGCGGTGGTACTCGCCGCCGGCATCGAGGACGCGGAGCAGGTGGGCCTGCGCCTCCCACGGCAGCTCGCCGATCTCGTCGAGGAAGAGCGTGCCCCCGTCCGCCTGCGCGACGAGGCCGGGCCGCTCGGGCGTGCCGGGGTTGGGGTAGTTCTTGAGGTTGCCGAACAGCTCGGCGTCGACCAGGCCCACAGGGAGGGTCGCCGCGTTCCGCGCCACGAAGGGGCGGCCCGCGCGGCGCGAGAGGCCGTGCACGGCGCGCGCCGCCAGCTCCTTCCCCGTGCCGCTCGGCCCGACGATGAGCACGTGGTTGTCGGCCTTCGCGTCGAAGGCGATCTCGTCGCGAACCCGCCACGCGGCCGGGCCCTCGCCCACGATCCCGAAGGCGTCGGGCGCGCCGAACGCGCCCGTGGCGTCCGCGGGAAAGTCGCGCGGCGGCGGCAGCGCCTCGGGGCGGCGCGCGCACAGGAGGAGGAGCTGCCCCTTGAGCAGGAGGGTGTCCCCGGGGTGGAGCGCCTCCATCTCGACCTCGTGCCCGTTCACGAGGACCGGGCACCGGCCGACGCGCCGCACGAGGAGCGTGTCGCCGCGCACGACGAGGCGGAGCTGCTCCCGCGAGATCCCCGCCCCCTCGACGGGGCCGCCGGGCTCCATCGCGCCGGGGCGCTGGCGGAAGAACCGGACGCGAAGCGAAGCGCCGCCCGAGGACGGATCCCCGCGGCCGAGCACCCACTCCGTGCCTTCCCCGGCCAGCGGCGCGACCTCGCCGGCGCGTCGCGGCTCGGCGGCGGACCAGGCGAGGACGAGCGCGATGTGCTGGTCGGCGGCCCGGGCTCCCCCCGCGTCGGCCGCGCCGGAGCTGGTCACCGTGACGTCGCCGCTCACGGCGGCCGAGCGTAGTCGGGCGCGGCAAGGCGGGCAACGGCGCCTCCGCTTGACCGCGCCGGCCCGCGCGGGGAAAGCTCTGCGTCCATGCCCAGCGCCGAGGCATCCCTCCTCTCCGGGCGGAGGCCGAGCGCCGCCGTTCGCCTCGGCGCGCTGCGTTCCGCCGTGAAGGAAGGCGCCGCGGCGCGCCCCGGCGTCTACCGCATGATCGGCGAGGACGGCGGCGTGATCTACGTGGGCAAGTCGAAGGAGGTGCGCGCCCGCCTGCTCGGCTACTTCCGCGAGGGCCCGCGGGAGAAGGGCACGCGCATCCTCCGCGACACGCACCGCATCGAGTGGGAGTACGTGCCCAGCGAGTTCGCCGCGCTGCTCCTGGAGCTGCGCCTCATCAAGCGCTACCGGCCGCGCTTCAACGTCGTGAACAAGCGCGACCTCTCCCACTACGCCTTCGTCCACCTCACGTCCGGCCGCGCGCCCAAGCTCACGGTGCACCGCTGCGCGCGCGGGCGCGCCTCGGGCGACGGGCTCTACTACGGCCCCTTCCTCGGCCCCGAGATCGTGACCGAGGCGGTGCGCGAGCTGACCGACGCGCTCGGCCTGCGCGACTGCGCGGAGGACGTCCCCATGCGCTACGCGGACCAGGCGGAGCTCATCCCGCTCGGGCTCCGGACGCCGGGCTGCATCCGCTACGAGGTCGAGAAGTGCCTCGGGCCCTGCGTCGCGGGCTGCTCCGCGCAGGCGTACGACGAGCGCGTCGCGCTCGCCCGCGCGTTCCTGGAGAGCCCGGCCGAGGGCGCCGCGTTCGCGCCCCTGGAGCGCTTCCGGAAGGAGATGGAGGCCGCGAGCCAGGCCTTCTCGTACGAGCGCGCGGCGCTCTACCGCGACAAGATCCGCCGCCTCGAGCGGCTGCGCGAGCAGTTCGGCCGCATGCGCTTCGCGCTCGAGTCGCTCTCCTTCGTCTACCCGGTCCCCGGCTTCGGCGGGGAAGACCGCGTGTACCTAATCCGCCGGGGCACCGTGCGGGGCGAGCGCGCGGCGCCGCAATCCACCCCCGAGCGCTTCGAAGCTCCAGCGGCAGGTCGACGAGGTCTTCCAGCCCGGCGAGCCCGCGGGCGCCGGCGTGAGGCTGCACGAGGTCGACGAGATCCTCCTGCTCTCGTCGTGGTTCCGCCGCTTCCCCGACGAGCTCGCGCGGACCTGGGGCCCCCAGCCCCACGGGCATTGACCGAACCGCGACCGCGAGGGAGCGGGTGCCACGTGGCAATGCCGTCCACAGGCCTTTGCACGTCGAAACGCCTCGCATGCGACGGCCTGGCACCCGCTCCCTGCGGTCGCGGTTCGGTAGGAGAGCCCGAACGCGCTCTGCTTAACGCGCATGGGCGCTCCCGGGTATGCTCGGCCCCGTGACCGTGAAGGCCCCGGCATCGGTGCTGATCCTGGCGCTCCTGGCCCTCGCCCGGAGCGCCCGCGCGGAGCCGCCCCCCACGACGGCCGAGGACGCCGACGTCTCCGCGCGCCTCGCGTGGATCGAGGGCGTCCTCGATCGCGACGAGCCGAGGATGCGCCTCTGGCGGAGCGGCTGGCTCGGTGCCTACGGGGCGGTCACGCTCGCGGAGGGCGCCCTCTTCGCGAACGCGCAGACGTCCGCGGACCGCATCAACGCGGCCATCGACGCCGGCAAGGCGGCCGTCGGCTTCACCTTCGTGCTCGTGAGCCCCTCCACGGGCAGCACGGCCGGCACGCTCCTGCGCGCGCTCCCCGAAGGGACGCCGGCGGAGCGGCGCGCCAAGCTCGCGCGCGGAGAGGCGCTGCTCCGGGCGTCGGCGAAGGAGGAGCGGGAAGGGCGAGGGTGGTTCCCGCTGATCGGGGGCGCGCTGCTCAACATCGGCGGCGCCTGGCTGAGCTGGGCGACGACGAAGGGTTCGTCCGGCGCGGGATGGTTCGGGCTCGTGTCCGGGGTGGCCGTGGGCGAGGCGCAGGTGGTGACGATGCCGTCGGGGGCGATGCGGGCATGGGCGGCGTACACGCAGAGAGGCAGCACGGCGCGGCTGGGGCGTGAACCGTTGCCGAGTGTCGGGCTCTCGTTCACGCCAAGTGTGGGCGGCGGCACCCTCCGCGGCTGGTTCTGAAAGCGCAAAGCAGACGGCGCGCCTATTTGTCACGCTCATCGCGTTTTGCGGCGCGAGCCGCGCGGTAGTACGTCAGAGCACGTGAATACCTGGATGGCGCGCGGGCTGCTCGTCGTGCTCCTCGGCGGCGTGGCCGGCGGCGGTTACTACGGCTACCGCGTGGCGACGCGGGTCCCCGAAGCGGTGTACCGCACGGTGAAGCTGGATCGCGGCCAGATCATCGCCCAGGTCAACGCGACCGGCACCCTCTCGGCGCACGTGACGGTGCAGGTCGGCGCGCAGGTCTCGGGCAGGATCTCGGAACTGCTCGCCGACTTCAACTCGCAGGTGAAGAAGGGCGAGGTCATCGCCCGCCTCGACCCCGAGCTCTTCAAGGCGGCGGCGGCGCAGGCGCACGCGAACACGGTGCAGGCCTACGGCGTGCTCGCGCAGGACAAGGCCACGCTCGAGAAGGACAAGAGGAACGCCGAGCGCGCGAAGCAGCTCCACGACGGAGGCCTGATGTCGCAGCAGGACTACGACAACGCGACGGCGCAGGTGGCCGTGGACGCGGCGGCGATCGAGGCCCAGAAGGGCCAGGTGGAGCAGAACCAGGCGCAGGAGCGCCAGGCGGCGATCAACCTCGCCTACTGCACCATCTACTCGCCCATCGACGGCACGGTGATCTCGCGCAGCGTCGACGTCGGGCAGACGGTGGCCGCTTCGCTCCAGGCGCCGGTGCTCTTCACGATCGCGGAGGATCTGCACAAGATGCAGGTCGACACGAACGTGACGGAGGGCGACGTCGGCAAGCTGCAGCCCAAGCTGCGGGCCACCTTCATGGTCGACGCCTACCCGAACGAGCGCTTCGTGGGGAAGATCTCGCAGATCCGCAACGCGGCGACGACGGTGCAGAACGTGGTCACCTACGACGCGGTGATCGAGGTGGAGAACGCCGAGCTCAAGCTCCGCCCCGGGATGACCGCGAACGTCAAGGTCACCTACGATCGCCGGGAGGACGCGCTCCGCGTCCCCAACGCCGCGCTCCGCTTCCGCCCGCCGCCTCGGCTCGCCGCGTCGGCCTCGGCCGCGCTCGCCTCGGCGCCTCCCGGACCTGCCGCGTCCTCCTCGGCCTCGCACGGAGAGCACGCGCACCCCCACGGCGCGTCGAGCGCTTCGCCCGCCGGCTCCGTGGGCGGGGGGCACCACGGGCACCACGGGCCCCCGGCCGACCCCACCACCAAGGTCCTCTGGGTGATGCGCGGCAAGCAGCCGGTCCCCATCGTCGTGCACGTCGGCCTGACCGACGGCACGTACACCGAGATCGTCTCCGGGGACGTGCAGGAGGGCGACGAGGTCGTGCTCGAGCTCATGAGCGGAGACGAGCCCGCAGAGCATTCGCACGGGGGCAACCAGCCGCCGAGGATGCGGCTGTGAACCTCCTCCTCACGTTCCGCATCGCCGCGCTGGCCATCCTGCGCAACGGGGTGAGGAGCTTTCTCACCGCGCTCGGCATCATCATCGGCGTCTGCGCCGTGATCGCCATGATGGCGATCGGCGAGGGCGCGAAGAAGCTGATCGAGGAGCAGTTCTCGGCGATGGGCACCAACCTGCTCATCGTGCAGAACGGCTCCGTCACGTCGGGCGGCGCCCGCGGCGGCTCGGGCACGGCCGCGTCGCTCACGTGGGACGACCTCCGGGCCATCCAGACTCAGCTCACGAGCGTCGCCGCCGCGGCCCCCAACCTGCGCAGCTCGGCCACGGTCCTCGCCGAGGACCAGAACTGGACCACCTCCGTCTACGGCACGACGCCGGACTACTTCATCGTGCGGAACTGGCCCGTCGCGAGCGGCGCCGCGATGAGCACCTCCGACGTCGACGGCGGCGCCAAGGTCGTCATCCTCGGCCGCACCGTGGTGGACAAGCTCTTCGGGCCCGGCGGGGATCCGGTGGGGCAGACGGTGCGCATCAAGAACATCCCGTTCCAGGTGGTGGGGGTCGCCTCGGTCAAGGGCCAGTCGGCGCAGGGGCAGGACTACGACGACGCCGTCTTCGTCCCGTGCACCACGTTCATGTCCAAGATCCAGGGCGGGCTCCAGGCGTACATCAACGGCCAGATCATGGTCGCGGCGACGTCGACGGAGACGGTCGAGAAGGCGCAAGAGGACGTGACCGACCTGCTCCGCGAGCGGCACCGCATCCGGCAGGGCGCGGAGGACGACTTCAACATCCGGAACCTCGCCGAGATCGCCGCCGCGCGGGAGGAGGGGACCAACACCATGACCACCCTCCTCAAGTGGGTCGCCGCCGTCTCGCTCGTGGTGGGCGGCATCGGGATCATGAACATCATGCTGGTGAGCGTGACGGAGCGGACGCGCGAGATCGGCATCCGCGTCGCGATCGGCGCGAAGGCCAGCGACATCCTCGCGCAGTTCCTGGTCGAGGCGCTGTCGCTCTCCGTCGCCGGCGGCGTCGTCGGCGTGGCCGCGGGCATCGGCGTCGCGGAGTACCTCCGCTACGGCGCCCACTGGCCGGTCTTGATCCGGATCGACATCGTGGTCATCTCCGTCGCCGTCAGCATGCTCGTGGGGCTCGTCTTCGGGATCTACCCGGCGTGGAAGGCCGCGCAGCTCGACCCGATCGTCGCCCTGCGCACGGAGTGACCGGCGCTCAGCGCAGCAGACCGGCGCGTGCCCCGGGCTCGACGCGGTAGACCCGGACCGCCACGTGCCCGCCCACGTGGACGACGGTCCAGGGCTCGAGCGGCGCGAGGCGGCCCCGCGCGAAGGCGTTGTGCCAGTAGTGCCGCCCGGTCGGGACCACGACGTAGCACGGGGCCTCGCGGTGGCAGAGCCTGTCCGGGAGCAGCCTGTCGATGGTCAGATCGGGCCTCGCGTCGCGCTCGGCGTAGTACCGGGCGAGCCAGTCGGTGTCGCTGCCGATCTGCGCTCCCGGCTCGGCGCGGCGCGCGATCTCGGCGATGGCCTCGCGCACGCCCGCGTCGAAGTAGTCGCAGTGCGGGAACGCCGTGTCCACCGCCGCGTCTCCCCCTCCGAAGGCGTTCACGTAGAGCCGCGGGTGCGGCATCCGGGGCAGCGTGGCGAAGGCCTCCGCGCCCGCGAGCAGCAGCGCGAGCGCGCTCGTGCTCGTGCGCTTGCGCGGGAGCCTCCTGCCGATCTCGACGGCGGCGTGCGCGGCGAGGAGCGCGAAGGCAGGCAGGATTGGGAGGAAGTAACGCCCGTACTTCGCGCTCATGACCGTGTAGGAGACGAGGAAGACGCCGAGCCATGCGAGCAAGACGCGGTGCGCCCGCGCCTGGCGCACGAGGGCGATCCCGAGCCCCGCGGCGGCCATGATCACCGTGGGCGGCGCGAGCTTGAGCGCCGCGAACGCGAGGTAGAAGTCGATCGGCACCCCACCGCGAAAGTGGAACGCGCGGTTGTCGTACAGGCGCCCGAGGAACATCAGGCTCTCGCTCTTGGCCCGATCGCCGAGCGGGTCGCCCGCGACGTAGCGGCGGATGTAGTGGAGCGTGGAGGGGAGGACGATCACCGGATCGAGCACCAGGAAGACCGCGAGCGCGACGGCGGCGAGCCCCAGCCAGCGGCGCAGGGGGACGCGGTACGGCGAGGTGCCTGCGCGCAGCCACGCGTGGATCGCGATCGGCACGAGGGCCACGGGCAGCAGGTACTTCGACGCGAGCGCCGCCGCGAGCGCGGCCGCGCCGGCAAGCTCGTAGCGGCGACGGCGCCGATCCAGACCGGCCTCGGCGGCGGCGTGCGCCTCCACCACGCAGAGGGCGACGAGGACGGTGAAGGGCGCGAGCAGCACGTCCTCCTTCGCGATGCGCCCGTAGCCGACCGCCGTGGCGGAGAGCGCGACCAGCGCCGCGGCGAGCAGGCCGGCCGCGCGCCCGAAGAGGCGCCGGCCCAGGTGAGCCACGGCCCAGACGAGCACGGCGCCGGAGAGCGCGTTGGGAAGGCGGGTCACGGCTTCGGGGGAGAGGCCCTGCGGGGATACGCGGAGCGCGAAGGCGATGAGCGCCTTCATGAGCATCGGGTGCTCGAGGTCGTCGCCGCCGAAGTCGCCGTGCAGGTACCGGTTGGCGGCGAGCCACTTGTGCACCTCGTCGTCGGCGAAGCCCTCCGCGCCCAGGTGCCAGAGCCGCAGCGCGAGGCCCGCGGCGATCACGAGCCCGAGCGCCGCCGCTCCCCATGCCCCCCAGGGAGGCGGATCGGCGTCGAGCCCGGTAGCGGGGGCGCGGCCCCCCGGGTCAGAGACCGGGCGCGGGGCGCGTCGCATCGGCCCGCAGCGCGGCGGAAGGGACGACGGCGCCGTCGGTCGGCGCGGCCGTGCGGGTGGGCGAGCGCGCCTCGCCATGGCGGCCCACGGCGCCGAGCCTCCGTACGGCGGAGACGTTGGCGATCACGCCCACGAGCGCGAGCGCGGCGAGCGGGGGCGCCGCGGTGAGCCACGGCACGGACGCCGGCGCCATCGCGCCGACGATCGGCGAGAGCAGCGCGCCGACGCAGAGGCACGCGGCCCGCTCCGCCCTGCGCATCGCGCCGCGCGGCGGCGTCATCCCGGCAGCTTCCGCCTTCGCGGAGCCGTAGCTGACCATGAACGATCCGATCAGCGCGACCAGCGCCAGGGCGAGCGCGAGCAGGCTCTCGTGGAAGTGGAGCGCGAGGCCGCCCACGATGAAGAACTCTCCGTAGCGATCGGCCGCGGCGTCGAACACTGCCCCCCGCCGGGTCTCCGTCTTCGTCGCGCGCGCGACGAGCCCGTCGAGCGCGTCGCCGAGCGAAGCGACCGTCGCCAGCGCGCCGCCCAGCCCGAGGTGACCGAGGGATAGCGCCACGCCGGCGGCGGCGGCGAGGACCAGCGCGCTCTCCGTGATCGCGTCGGCGGTCAGACCCAGGAGCGTGCACGCGCGCGCGACGGGCTGGAGCCCCCAGTACCCCATGCGCAGCGCGTGCCGCCCGAGGAGCGGCGAGCCCCCGCGCGCCTCGACGCGGGCGAAGTGAACGGGGCCGATCAGCGCCACGCGCAGCGCGTACGAGACCGCGGTGAAGGCCAGCGCTCCGAGGATGATCAGGGTAACGGAGAGATCGATGTTCATCGGATCGAGCACCCGACAGGCTCGACGCAGGAGGGTGAGAGAGGGCGCGAGATTCTCGCTCTCGCGCCCTCCCTCCAAGGGGGGTCGGGCCTCTCTCCTCACTTGTTGGGTCGAGCGCGGTTCCTTCACTGGAAACGCGTCGTCGACCTCACGCGGCGTGCCCGGAAATGAGAACGGGAATTGCTCCGTCCAGCTTCAGGACAGGTGTCACGGACGTGGACGTGTGGGGTGTCCCGGTGGTGGGACGGATTCCGTGAGAGGCAGGCAGAGATTCCGTGGGCGGCGTCACGACGCGCCCGCCGGCGGAGGGCTACTCCTCGTCGACGGCGTGGGTGCGCGCCTCGATCTTCGACGCGAGCGCCTCGCGCTGCGCGGCCGAGAGCACCGGGACGGCGGCGTCGAGGAAGGCCTGGTGCATGCCCATGACGTGCCCCACGCCCGCGCCGGCGTGAGCGCCCACGTCCAGCGCGCGGGCGTCGAACGCGTCGGTCTGGAACGCGGTGGCGAACGCCTGCATGCGGTCCTTCATCTGCGCGTGCTCGGCGTGCATCTCCTCGCCGCGCTCGGCGAACGCGGCCTTCATCGAGGCGCGGATCGTGGAGACCTGGTCTTCGCTGAGGCCCAGCTCCGCGGCGATGCGATCCATGCGGTGGCCGCGCTCGCTCTTCGCCGCCCGGAACTGCTGGTGCTGCTCCCGCATCGAGGAGATGAGCGCGGTGCGCTGCGTGGCGTCGAGCGTGTCGTGGATCTGCTGCATCGCCGTCTGCATCACGGGCCGGGTCGCCGCGTGGGCCGCCGCGAGCTTGTCGACGAGGGGCTGGGTGCGGCTCGCGTCGAGCGTCCCGGCGCGCACCTGCCGCGCCAGCTCCGCGCCGAGCGCCGCGCGCGCCTCGCGCACCGGCGCGTTCGCCGTCTCCAGGCTCGAGCGGATCGAGGCGACCTTCTGCGCCTGGTCGGCGCTGAGGTCGAGCTTCTCGGCCTGGCTCAGGAAGAACCCGGCGGGCCCTGCGAGCCTCGCCTCGCCGACCTTGGCGGCCTGGGCCTGCCCCTCGGCGGCGGCGCCCTGGCTCGCGTCCACGGTGCTGCCGCAGCCTGCGGCCAGGCCGAGGGCGACGACGGCGAGGAGGGTGCGGGTGAAGGGCTTCGAGAGAATGTTCGAGATCATGGTTGCCTCACTGCTCCTGGATACTGTGGGTGGAGTCACAGCGTTCGACGCCGGGCTGGCGGAGGTCCCTACCGTCTTCATGTTTCCTAACAATTCGAGAACACGGGGCAGTTCGTCGCGGCGTGCGTAGGGAACGAGACGGGCGGGACGTCCTAGGGCATAGGTGAAGGAGGCGATCGGTTGGTGCGTGTCGGATCTGGAAGAGGCAGCGCGCCGCGTGGCGGCGGGAGACCGGGGTGCGTTCGAGGCGATCGTGCGCGCCACCCAGCGCCCGCTCCTGCGCGCCGCGGCGCGCATCCTGGGCAGCCCGGAGGAGGCGCTCGACGTGCTCCAGGAGGCGTACATGCGCGCCTTCGACGCGCTCGTGGGGCACTCTTTCGACTTTCGCTCGCGGGTCTCGTCCTGGCTCTACCGGGTCGTGGTGAACGCATCGCTCGACGCGCTGCGGGCGCGCCGCCGCCGGCCGACGGTGCCCCTGCCCGAGGACCATCGAGAGCCCGCGGGGGGAGGGTCCGAAGGGGAGGTGCGGGTGGCGCTCGCCGAGCTCGCGGAGATGCTCGACCTGCTCCCCGAGGATCAGCGCGCGGCCCTCGTCCTGCGGGAGCTCGAGGGGATGTCGAACGCGGAGGTCGCCGAGGTGCTCGAGACTACCGAGGGCGCGATCGAGCAGCGGCTCATCCGCGCCCGTGCCACACTGCGGAGGCGCTTCGATGAGAGCTGATCGCGACACACTGGAGGCCAGGCTCGACCGGATTCGCCGCGCGACCGACGCGATCGATCCACCGCCGAGCCTCGCCGCGGAGGTGATGGCCCGCGCCGCCTCTGCGCCGAGCGCGCGCTCCGGGCGGGTGACCGCCGCGTGGTGGGCGCAGCTCGGGCCGGTAGGCCGGAGCTTCGTACCCGTCGCGATGCTCGCGGCGGCCGCCGCGGTCGCGCTCGCCTGGTCGGGTCAGGCGACGCTCGACGAGACCGCCACCTCCGCGCTCGACATCGCGCAGGATCTGCCGTGATCTCGCCTCGCCTGCGCGCCGCCGGCACGCTGCTCGCCGTCTTCGCGCTCGGCGCGGCCACGGGGGGCGCCGTCGTGCGCTACACGACCACGCGATCCATCCACCACCTCCTCGACGCGCCGCCGGGGGAGGCCCGACGCCGGGCGATGCTCTGGGCGCTCGACCGCAAGCTCTCGCTCACGGACGCGCAGCGCGATCGGATCGAGGGCATCCTCACCGCCCACGCCGGCGAGTACGCCGCCATCCACCGCCGCACCGAGCCCGAGATGGCGGCGCTCCGCGCGCGCGTGGAGGGCGAGATCCGTGAGGTGCTGACGCCCGATCAGAAGGGGAAGTTCGACGAGCTCGCCGCCAAGCTCAAGGCGCGGCACCGCCGCGCCCTCGGCCTCGACGACAGCCCTCCGCAGTGAGCCTCACGGCCCGACGTCGGCCACGAAAAAGCTCGTCGCGCCGCCCGACGACAGGGGGGTGAGCCCGGTGGCCAGGTCGAGCGTCGAGGTCGTGAAGGTGCCGGTCATCACGAGGTCGCCGCCCGGGGTCGCGCCGATGGGCACGGGGAAGGGGTTGATGGCGTCCAGGCCGGAGCCGTACATCATGCTCCACAGCGTGTTGCCGGACTTGTCGAGCTTGGCCACCCAGATGGCGCCGCTCGAGATCGGGCCGTTGCCCAGGTCGATCGAGCAGTACGGGACACCGGCGATGTAACCGGCCGCGAACACGTTCCCCGCCCCGTCGACGGCGGTCGTGTAGACGCGGGCCACGTGCTCGTAGCTCGCGCAGTTGCCGGTGTCGGAGAAGCTCTTCGTCCAGAGGACGTTGCCCTGCGCGTCGAGCATGCTGATGTCCGCCGTCTGGGTGGAGGTCACCGGGTCGGAGATGTAGACGAGGTCGCCGCCCGGCGCGAACGCCACCGGCGGCGACGTGCTGGAGAGGACGCCCGCGGGCATGGCCTGTGTCCAGACCAGCGTCCCGTCGGGGTCGAGCTTCCGCAGGTTGGACACGGGGTTGCCGGCCGCATCGCTACCGTTCTCGCGGTAGAAGATGTCGCCCGTCGCGTCGACCGAGATGGCCTGGACACCCGAGGGGAGCCCGTCCGACGCGCCGAGCGCGTTGCTCCAGAGGACGTTGCCGTTCGGATCGAGCTTCGCGATCGCCGTGGTCCCGCCCGCCGGCAACGCGGCGCCGCCGAAGCTGTTCACGATGGGGGTGCCGCCGCACTCCTGGATGAGGCTCCCCGCCACGAAGACGTTCCCGGCCTGGTCGGCGCTCACCGTGTAGCTCGGGTAGGGGTGCGTGGAGCTGCCGTGGCAGTCCGTCGGCGCCGCCGCCTCGGGCCAGCTCTTCTTCCACACCTGGTGACCCGACGGGTCGAGCTTCTGGACGTAGAACCCGGTGCTGTCGACGTCCGTGACGAGCACGTTGCCCGATGCGTCGATCGCCGCCGCGTGCCCCTGGCTGCTGCCCGAGACCGAGCCCTGGCTCCACAGCGCGGCGCCGGTGGGCGAGTACTTCACGACGAAGCCATACGTCGCCTCGGCCGGGAACGTGCCCCCGGACGAGCTAGACGACGACGAGCTCGAGGACCCGGACGAGCTCGAGGACGTCGACGCGACCGCGGCCGGGAGCGGGCCGTTGCCGAAGTCCGGCGAGCCGCTCGCGTACGCGCCGGCGACCACGATGTTGCCCGCCTCGTCGACGAACATCGAGGTCGGGCTCGCGGTGTTGGCGTCGCCGCCGACCTGCCAGGGAGACGCGCACACGCCGGCAGGGCTGCAGTGCCCCGTGCTCTTGCAGTTCGTTCCGATCGGGCACGACGCGTTGCCGCTGCTGGTGGACGAGGTGGACGAGCTCGACGAGGTCGATGAGGTCGACGAGCTGCTCGACGACGACGCGCTCGCGGAGGTGCTCGACGACGAGCTTCCGCCCGTGCCGCTGCCCGACGACGACGAGCTCGCGGAGCTGCTCGACGACGCGCTGGACGCGGAGCTGCTCGACGCCACGCCGCCGCTGGACGAAGCGCTGCTGCTCGAAGACCCGGCGCCGATCGCTCCGCTGCTCGCGCTCGTCGCGCTGCTGGAGCTGCTGGAGCTGCTGGATCCGCCCGTGCAGGACTGACCGCAGATGCTGGTGACCTCGCTCACGCAGCCGTTGTCCCACGTGTTGTTGCAGCAGTAGGGGTCGTACGTGCAGATCGTGGTCGCGCACGGGTCGCAGCCGGACGCGAGCACGCCGCCCGTATCGCAGATCGGGTGCGCGCAGTTGTCGCTGCCGGAGCTGCTGCTCGCGCTCGTGGAGCTGCTGCTCGCGCTCGTGGAGCTGCCAGACGATGTGCTCGACGTGCTGCTGCTCGCGCTCGTGGAGCTACCGGACGACGTGCTCGAGCTGCTGCTCGCGCTCGTGGAGCTGCTGCTCGCGCTCGTGGAGCTGCTGGACGACGTGCTCGACGTGCCGCTGGTCGCGCTCGTCGAGCTGCCGGACGACGTGCTCGACGTGCTGCTGCTCGCGCTCGTGGAGCTGCTGGACGCCGCGCTGGTGCTCGTCGCCACGCCGCTCGAAGCGCTGCCGCCGGCGCCTACGACGCCGCTGGTGCTCGACGCCGCGCTGCTGCTCGACGAAGCGCTGGTGCTCGTCGCCACGCCGCTCGAAGCGCTGCCACCGGCGCCCACGACGCCGCTGGTGCTCGACGCCGCGCTGCTGCTCGACGAAGCGCTGGTGCTCGACGCGGGGCCGCTCGAAGCGCTGCCACCGGCGCCCAGGCCGCCGCTGGTGCTCGACGCCGCGCTGGTGCTCGACGCCGGGCCGCTCGAAGCGCTGCCGCCGGTGCCCGCACCGCTGGTGCTCGACGTGCCATCGCCGGCCCCGGTGCTGCTGCTCGACGCCGCCGCGCCTCCACCGCTGCCCGAGCCGTTGTTGGACGTGCCGCCGCCCGTACCACCGCTGCTCGACGCCGCGGCGGCACCACCGGTACCGCCCGCGGCGCTCGACGACGCTCCGCCCGTGCCGCTGTTGCTCGACGACGCTCCGCCGGTGCCGCCGCCGCTGCTCGACGAGACTCCGCCGGTGCCGCCGCCGGTGCTCGACGACGCTCCGACCTTGCCGCTGCCGGTGCTCGACGACGCCTTGCCCGTGGCGCCGCTGCTCGAGGCGGACGCCGGGCCCTTGCCGGAGGTCGCGGTCGAGGCGCCGCCGGCGCCGGTCGCGGTCGCGTGGGTCTGGGAGCAGCCTGTGGCGCAGCCGAGCAGCACGAGCGCCGCGCCGGCCTGGGCGCAAGCTTCACGGTGAACGTGGCCAAGCTTCATACGTCCTCCCACCTGCCCGCAAACAGACCTGGGCCTTCGGTGGGAGTCCGATGCACGCGGCCGCTCGCCCGCTCGCTCGGCCGCTCGTAACGTCGGCGACGGCCGCGTTACGCTCGCGCGGACGGGTTACGCACGCGCGTCAGTTGCTGTCGTCCGAGTCCGGCCCGGGGGGCACCGGCTGCGGGTCCGGCGACGGCTGCGGGTCGGTGCCGCGGTGGTTCCAGGCCGGCCCGGGGCGGTTGCCGCCCCCGTTGCGCCGCCAGCGCCCGTGGCCGTGGCGTCCGCGGTGCCGGCGCGCCCTGCGCACGCCGTCGTCCGGCTTGGGATCCTGGTCGGCGTTCAACGGCGTCTGGGAATCGTCGCTCGGCGCCTGCGCAGCGGGGGGGCCCTGGTCGGGCGCGTCGCTCGGATCGACCTGCGACTTGCACCCCGTGCCCGCCGCCGCGAGGCCCATCACCGCCAACATCGCCAGCACGCACCGATCGAGCTTCATGATCCTACGCCGTCCTTCCTTGCGCGCCGGGCGCGCTCTACGGCGAGTCTTCAGCAACTCCCGGGCCAGCGATGGAAAGGGCGGCTTTCGCGTGAATCGGCGGGCCGGGCGTATCACCGGCTGACGCTCCGGAGGGAGAGCGTCACACCGGGAGACGTCACACGCGCGCGCGCCGGCGCCGCACGGCGAGCGCCGCGGCCGCGGCGGTGAGCCCCAGCGCGAAGGCGCCGAGGAACCCAAAGGCCGCCCGGGCTCTCGCCGCGCGGGCGCGGGCGACCAACGCGAGCGCGCCGAGGCCGACCGCGCCGGCGGCGAGGACGGGAGCCCGCGCCAGGCTCGCCCGGCGGCAATCGGGCGACAGGGCGGCGGCGGCGAGGTTGCGCTGGATGTTTCGCAAGCTGGCGACGAGCGCCCGGATCTGGTCGGCGACAACCGGGTCCGCTTCGGCTGCGACCTCTTCGACACGAGCCATCCAGCAGTCGAGGCTGCTCGCGACAATCTCACCGCGACGCGGGCCGCCGAGCTTGGCCTCGATGCGGGCGAGCTCGGACTCGAGATCGCCGAGCGCGCGCGCAATCCGCTCCCGCGCCAGGATGCGCTCGTGGCGGAGGAGCTCGTACGTGATGGAGATGGCGCTCCGGACGTCGCGCTGCAGCGCGCGCTGGGTCATGGTCGCTCCACCGGCGCAGTGGGCGCCGACGCGCGGAGGGACAGCAAGCGGGGTGCCGCCCGCGACGCGCGCAGCACGGGGCGCGCTGCGCGAGAATCGCACGCGGGACGAAGGCGCGCCCGGCCGCCCGGTCCCTCGCCCTCATCGCAATCGGGTCGAGCCCGGCGACGCTCGGCCGCTTGACGCACGCCGCAGGAGTCCGCGAGCATCCACGCGGCTTGTCGGCGACCACCGGAGGCGAGCGATGAGGACGAGGACGCCGGGCGCGATCGGGATCGCCCTCGCGGCGGCGCTCGCCTCCCGCGTCGCCCCCGCGCACGCGGAGGCTCCGCCGCGGACCTCCTCGCTCGGCTGGGTGCGGCTCCCAGGCGCCGAGGCGTGCATCGGCACGCGGGACTTGGCGCGCGCGGTCGAGCAGCGGCTGGGTCGGGCGGTGTTCGTACCGCCCGCGCAGGCCGAGGTCCTCGTCGAGGGGTACGTCGGGCCCACCCCGTCACCCGCGGGGTCGCCTCCCCCCGCTGCGCCTCGGCTCCGGGCGCACCTCACCGTCTCCGACGCGCACGGCGCCGTGCTCGGCACCCGCGACATCGAGGCCCCGGAGCCCGGGTGCCGCGCGCTCGACGAGCCCGTGGCGCTCGTGCTCGCGCTCCTCATCGACCCGGACGCCGCGCTCGGCCCCCGCCCGCGGAGGCCCCGGCCGCGTCCCGTGCCCGCCGAGCCCGTCGCCGCCCCGGAGCCCCCTCCAACGCTGCCGGCGCGCGCGCCATGGCGCGAGAGCCTCTCGCTGGGGCCCGCGGTCGCGGCCGGGCTGCTCCCGGGCGCGGGGGTCGCGCTGTCGCTCCGTGGCGAGATCGTGCCGCCGTCGCTCTTCCCCATCGAGATCGGCGGCGCCGTGTGGCTCGACACGCGCCACCGCGCCCTCGGGCGACCGCGGGGCGCGCCTCTCGTTCTCGTACGGCATGATCGGGCTCTGCCTGCTGACCTGGGGCGCAGGCGGGGCGCGGGTGCGCGGGTGCGCCGAGCTGGACGTCGGCGCGATGCGCAGCGTGGGGTACGGGTTCACCGCCCGCAACGCGAGCCAGGGGCAGGCCATCGCGCAGGGCGCCGTCGCCGGGCGCGTGACCCAGCGCATCGTCGGGCCGCTGGAGATCGGCGTGGGGCTCGGGATCGTGGTGCCCTTCGATCCGGCGCGCTTCTTCTACGTCGACGCGGCCGGTAACCAGCAGGAGCTCTTCCACATGGCCGCCGTCGCCGGCGTGGTCGACGCGTCCGTCGGCCTCTCGTTTCCTTGAAAAGATCCCGCCGCCCGCCCCACTCATGACCGTGAGCCCAGCGCCGCCGTCGACCGAAGGGGCCCCCGGGCAGGGGGCCGAGCGGCGAGCACGACGGCGGGGGTGGGCTCGACGGGGGCGGGGGGCGCGGTCGCCTCGGTGGGTGTGGGTGGGGTGGACAGCGCAACGGCGTCGTCCGTCGTGTCGGTGGGCGCTGGAGGCGCAGTCGCGTCCTCCGCCGCCTCGACGGGTGCGGGAGGAGGCGTGGTCGGCAGTTGCACCCCGGCGACCCTCGTCGGGCTCAACTATCCCGGCACGGGAATTCAGGTCGCGAGGCTGGACCCGGCGACGGGAGATCTGACGGTGCTCACCGAGCTCTCCACCGCTGGAAAGAGTTTCGCACAAGGCTTCAGCGCGTACGATCCCCTCAGCAAGCACATCTACGAGTTCGGGGACGCGGGGATCTACACCATCGACGGGCCCACCGGCGCCGTGCTCAACGTCGTGGGCTTCGACTTCAACGCCGTCTACAACCCGAAGGTGAACGCTGCGGGGCAGATCATCGTCGTGCACATGGTGCCCGGCACCACGGGGGAGACGGCGATCCTGGATCCCGAGACGGGGGCCCTCACCAGCCTCGCCCCGCTCCCGTACGACAGCTTCGCGCAGGGCGAGGGCGCGGTCGACGTCGAGGCGAACCGCATCCACCAGTTCGCCGACAATCTCGTCGTGACCGTCGACGGGGCGACCGGCGAGGCGCTCGCCGATGTCTCCACGGTGGAGTTCTACAACCCGATCGTGAACTCCGCGGGACAGCTCATCGGCATCGACGACCACGCCCACCAGATCGGCCGCGTCGACCCGATGACCGGCGCCATCACGCACCTCGCCCCCTTCTCCGGGAGCGCCGGTCAGGGGATCCGCACGTACGACCCCTGTACTGATCGCATCTACGAGATCGGCAACTTCACGCTCTACACATTCGACGGCACCACGGGCGCGCTCCTCTCCACCCTGACGATGCCCCAGCAGAACTTCACGAACTTCGAGGCGGTCTACTAGGGCTTGAAGTTGTACGCCTTCGGCCGCGTCAGGTGCGCGAAGCCCAGCGTCGAGAGCGTCGCGCCCTTGCCGCTGTCCTTGACCCCGGTCCACGGGAGCGCCGGGTCGAGCGTGTCGCACTGGTTCATGTAGACGGTGCCCACCTCCAGCGCGCGGGCGAGGCGCATGGCGCGCTCGCGGTCGCGCGTCCAGATCGAGGCGGTGAGGCCGAGGTCGCTGTCGTTCATGAGCGCGAGCGCCTGCTCGTCCGAGTCGACCGGCACGACCGGGAGCACGGGGCCGAAGGTCTCGACGCGCATCACGTCGAGCGCGGGCGCGACGTCGACGAGGAGCGTCGGCGTGAAGAAGCGGCCCCTGCCGTCCACCGCCGTCGCCTCGCCCCCGAGCAGGACCCGCGCGCCCGCGGCCACCGCCTGCATACCTGCGCCTGGATGAACCCCGGCTGGGTCGGCTGCGCCATCGGGCCCATGTTGGTCGCCTCCGCCGTCGGGTCGCCGAGGACGTAGCGGCGCATCTGGTCGAGCGCGGCCTCGACGAACCGGTCGTAGAGCGATGCGGTGGACGTACGCGCGCTCGACCGCGCAGCAGCTCTGCCCGGCGTTGTAGCAGGCGCCGTCGACGATCCCGTCCACCGCTTGGGCGAGGTCGGCGTCGGCCGCGACGTACGCCGCGTCCTTGCCGCCGAGCTCCAGGCCGACCTCGACGAAGCGCCGCGCGGCCGCGGCGGCGTAGATGCGGTGGCCCGCCGAAGACCGAGCCGGTGAAGGCCACGTGGTCGACGCGCCGGTCCCCGGCGATGCGCTCGCTCGTGGGGTGGTCGCAGTGGAGGGCCTGGACCAGGCCCGCGGGCGCGCCCGCGGCGGCGAAGGCGCGGGCGAAGTGCTCGCCGCAGAGGGGCGAGCGCGGCGAGTGCTTGAGGACGACGGCGTTGCCGGCGAGGACTGCAGGCACGACCACGTTCACGGCGGTCAGGAGCGGGTAGTTCCACGCCGGGAGGGCGAAGACGACGCCGTGCGGCTCGCGCCCGATGCGCCGCTCGCGCCCGCCGTCCTCGGGGAGCACGACGTCGGCGAGCGCGTCCGGGGCGATGGCCGCCATGTGCCGGGCGCGCTTGGCCATGCCGGCCACCTCGTTGCGCGCCTGCCGCAGGGGCTTGCCCATCATCCGCGTGATGTCCGCCGCGATCGCCTCCCGCTCGGCCTCCATGCGCGGCCACCGCCCGAGGCAGAGGGCGACCCGCTCCCCGACGGGGCTCCGCGCCCAGAGCGCGGGCGGCCGCGCGCGCCGCGTCGAGCGTGCGGTCGACGGCGGCGCCGTCCGCCAGGGGAACCCGGACGGCCTCGGTGAGCGTGTAGGGGTCGTCGACGATGAGGTCGGCCATGGGCGGCCGTGTACCCGTCCGTCCCGTGGCGCGCAATGGCGGCCACCGACAGCGGCTGCCGATGGCCGCTACGGCTGGGGGGGGCGGCGCCCGATCCGAGATTTCTGCCCCACGCCGCGTCGGCCGGCACTAGAATGCGGCCGGATGCGGGCGATCGCAGCAGGGCTCTCGGACGTCGGGAAGCAGCGGGTACACAACGAGGACAGGTTCATTCTTCTGCCCGAGTTCGGCGTTTACGTCGTGGCCGACGGCATGGGCGGGCACCAGTCGGGCGAGGTCGCCAGCAAGATGGCGGCGAGCAGCATCGCCGCGCTACTTCCGTAACGGCGCGCTGACCAGCAGGACGGCGGCCGCCGGCCCGTGGTCGAGCGCCTCCGCGCCGCCGTGGTCGCAGGCCAACGCCCAGCATCTTCGCCCGGGCGGACGACTCGCGCATCCACCGCGGGATGGGCACCACGGTCGTCGCCGCCGCCTTCTCCAGGGAGGATGGCGAGCTCTACGTCGCGCACGCAGGCGACAGCCGCTGCTACCGCCTGCGCGGCGGCCAGCTCGAGCAGCTCACCGCGCGACCACTCCCTGGTCTCGGACGCCCTCCTCGAGCGCCCCGACCTCTCCAGCACCGACCTCGCGTACCTGCCCAAGCAACGTCATCACCCGCGCCCTCGGCATCGGCCCCACCGTCGACGTCGACCTGTTCGCGTCGAGCGCGTCCAGGTGGGCGACGTCTTCCTGCTCTGCTCCGACGGCCTCCACGGCCTGGTCTCGGACGAGGAGATGACCGCCATCCTCGAGGAGTACCCGGTGCTGACCGAGGCGTGCGCCCAGCCTCGTCGAGATGGCCAACGCCGCCGGCGGCAAGGACAACATCACGGCCGTGCTGATCCGCATCGAGGGCGAGGACGAGCCGTGGAGCATGCGGACCGAGAGGTCGTCTCCTCCTCCGAGCAAGTGACGACAGTCGGTTGACTCGGCGCGGCGCCTCGGCAAAAGCCCGAGCATGAGCCGCGCGGAGGACCAGCTCTCAGAGGACGTGAGGGCCCTTCACAAGATGGGCTACGCGCAGGAGCTGCGCCGCGGGATGAGCGCGTTCTCCAACTACGCCGTCTCGCTCTCCATCATCTGCATCCTCGCCGGCGGCGATCACCTCGTTCCACGTCGGGCTCAGCAGCGTCGGCGGCGCGGCGATCGGCGTCGGCTGGCCGCTCTCGTGCCTGTGCTCGCTCGCCGTGGCGCTGACCATGGGCCAGGTCGCCTCCGCCTTTCCCACGGCGGGCGGGCTCTACCACTGGGCGTCGATCCTCGGCGGGCGGGGATGGGGCTGGGTCACGGCGTGGTTCAACCTCGGGGGCCTCGTCACCGTGCTCGCCGCCGTCAACGTCGGCGCCTTTCAGTTCGCCGCCGCCGCCCTCGGCCCCCGCCTCGGCTTCGACCCCGCGCACCAGACGCCGGCCGCCACCCTCGCCGCGCAGATCGTCGCGGTCACCGCGATCACCGTCTCCCAGGCCGCCGTCAACCACCGCGGCATCCGCCTCACCACCCGCCTCACCGACTTCAGCGGCTGGTTCATCCTCTTCGTCGCGATCCCGCTCGCCGCGTCGATGCTCTTCTTCGCGAAGCACCTCTCCTTCCACAACCTCGTCGCCTTCTCCAACTACAGCGGCCCGCAGGGCGGCGACGTCTGGCCGGCGACGGGCAGCATGCCCTGGCTCTTCGTGCTCGGCTTCCTGCTCCCGGCGTACACCATCACCGGCTTCGACGCCTCGGCCCACACCGCCGAGGAGACCGTGGGCGCCTCGGTCAACGTCCCCCGCGGCGTCGTGCGCAGCGTCCTCGTCTCCGGCGTCGCGGGCTGGGTCATGCTCTCCGCCGTCGTCTGCGCCGTGCCGGACCTGGACGCCGCCGCGGCGCAGGGGGATCGCGTCTTCGCCTGGATCGTCGCCTCCGTCCTGCCGGGCTCGGTGGCGTTCGCCCTCTCGGCCGGCGTCGCCGTCGCGATGTACCTCTGCGGCCTCGCCACGGTCACCTCGGCGTCACGCATGGCCTACGCCTTCGCGCGCGACGGCGGCCTCCCTATCTCGGCCGCCCTCCGGCGCGTCAGCCCCGAGCACCGCACCCCCGCCCTCGCCATCTGGACGGTGGCGATCCTCTCGATCGCCTTCACCGTCTATGCGCCGGTCTACACGACCATCGCGGCCGTATGCACCATCTTCCTCTACCTCTCGTACGTGATCCCGACCGCGCTCGGCTTCTTCGCCTGGGGGCGCACCTGGACCACGACGGGCCCCTGGGGCCTCGGCCGCGCGTACCGGCCTCTGGCGCTCGTGTCGGTGCTCTTCTGCGGGCTGCTGGTCGTGGTGGGGGTGCAGCCGCCCAACGACAAGGCGCTCTGGATCGTCGCCGGCGCGGCCGTGGCGCTGGCGGTGGGCTGGTTCGGGTGGGAGCGGCGGCGCTTCGCCGGGCCGCCGGCGGGGCTCGGGGGCCGGGAGAACGCGATCGCGGAGGCAGAGGCGAGGGTGGGGGGAGGGTGACGCTGGGGTGCCCTCCGGGCCGTAACGTCACCCAGGAAATCGTCAACTTGCGATGGACCCGACGTGCTACCGGGAGGATGATTGAGACCGCGAGCCATGACCGCCCAGACCCCCCACGCCGACACGCCGCTCCATGCCGGCAGCCCCGCGCACGAGCCCGGTGCCGAAAGGCACGTTGAAGGAGACGCCCAGACCCCCAGCGGGCCGGCCTTCCTCCGTGCCCTGGCCGCGGAGGACTGGTCCTTCCGCGCGTGGCTCGGGCTCCTGCGCGACCTGTACTTCACGTTCGACCGGCGAACCCTGGGCTTCGCGCGCATCCTGCTGGGCTTCCTGCTCCTCCTGGACGTCATCCACAGGTTCCACGCCTGGGACGACATGTACTCGGACATCGGCGTCCTGCCGACGTGGCTCGACCTGCAGAGCCCCTCCATGTGGGGCACGTTCTCGATCTTCCACGCGTTCTCGACCCCGGGGGAGCTGCGCGTCCTCTTCGTCATCATGGTCGCGAACGCGATCTGCCTGATGGTCGGCTACAAGACCAAGGTCGCGCAGATCGCCGCCGTCATCCTGCAGATCGGGATGAACACGCGCATCTCGATGATCGAGAACGGCGGCTACGTGGTCAACAACCTCCTGGTGATGTGGACCTGCTTCCTCCCGATGGGGGACCGCTTCTCCGTCGACGCCATGCTCGAGTCGCTGCGCCGCCGGCGCGAGCGCACCGCGGCAGACCTGAACGAGCGATTGCACCCTCGTCCCCGCGAAGAAGGACGCGCTCTACGTCTCCCTCGTGGGCCTGGCGATCGTGCTCCAGATCTGGGCCATCTACTATTTCAACGTCATCCACAAGCGCGGCCCGGCGTGGCACGACGGCACCGCGGTCCACTACGTCCTCTACAACGACCGCATGGGGACGCCGCTGGTCGGCCTCCTGCGCGACCACATCCCGAACTTCGCCGTCAAGTTCATGACGCGCTCGGCGATGTTCTTCGAGGCGGCCATCCCGTTCGCGCTCCTTCAGCCGTTCGTGCGCCCCTGGTCGCGGCGCTTCGTCATCGTCGGCATGTGCACGCTCCACCTCGCGTTCGGCTTCACCTTCTGCCTCGGGCCCTTCGCGTGGTCGTGCTGCGTCTTCGCGACGCTCCTCTTCACGTCCGCCGACTGGGAGATCGCCGCGCGCACCATGAAGCGCGCCGCCCGCGCGCGCGTCGTCGCCTTCGACCCCCGCTCCGGCGCCGCCCTCTTCGCTTGCCGCGTGCTGGCGCGCCTCGACCGCTACCAGCTCCTCACCTTCGTCGAGGACGAGAGCGTCTCCTCGGGCATCGCCGTGCGCCGCAAGGACGAGGCTGCTGGCCTGGTCACGATGGGGGCTACGCCCCCAAACCCCCGCTCAGGGCTGTCCAACGTGGACGCCTTCGCCGACGTCGTTGCCGCGCTCCCCCTCGGCCCGGCCATCGCGTGGATCCCGCGCCTCCCCGGCGTGCGCGGCCTCTTCGACGCCGTGCTAGGCGCCCTCGCCCACCGCGACCTCTCCGCGTTCTTCGGCCTGCGCGTCCCGCCCGTCAACGCGCCCGCAGAGATTGCCGGTATCGATAGGGGCTCCGCCCCCAAACCCCCGCTCAAGGCTGCCCCCGCCGAGGAGGCCACCCCCCGCATCCCGGCCTGGATTGTGATTGTCTCGACGCTCCTCGTCGCGGGCGCCGTCGTGCTGGCCCTGAGGATTGACAAGCCCTTCCCGGGCGTCGCGATCATCGTCGCCGTGGCGAGCGCCGTCCTCGCCACCGACGCGATCATCGTCCTCCCCGTCGCCACCTTCTCGCGCGTCGGCCGCACCGTCGTCGGCGGCCTGCGCGAGCTCTTCATCCTGGCGATGATGGCCGGGGCGGTGAACCAGGCGCTCGTCGAGCTTCTGGTGCGTCAAGGAGCGCATCCAGGTCTCCCAGCCGGAGCCGCTCGCGACGCTGGCGCACAAGTTCCGCTTCCTCCAGGGCTGGTTCATGTTCTCGCCGAACCCGGTGATGGACGACGGGACCATCGTGACGGACGCGGTCACGATCGACGGGCGGCACATCGACCCGTTCATGGGCGGCAAGCCCCCGAACTTCGACCTGATCCACGCGAAGAGCCTGTGGCTCTCCCAGATTCTGGGGCGACTACTTCAACCGGATGAAGGACAACGGCTCGTCGCGGTACCGGGACGCGATGAAGGAGTACATCTTCCGCTACCAGGACCGCACCGGCCGCCCGCAGGACGAGATCGTGTCGGGCGAGGTCTGGTGGGTCCACGACATGAGCCCGCGCTGGGGCGACACCAAGTCCTATGGCCAGGACAAGCAGAAGATCTTCGACTTCGCGAGGCCCGGGCACCACCTCGCAACGCCGCCTCCCCCGCCTGTCAAGCGATAGTCGCGAGCGCGCGCTCGGGCGCGGGCTCGGGGGGTGGGACCGTGGTCCGCTTCACTTCCCCGTAGCGATCTCCCTGCCTTTCGGAGAAGAATCGTCCGGATGGAGGTGCGCACGCGACGGAGAGCCCTCGCACGGATGGCGATCGGTGCCACCGGCGTGCTCGTGGCCGCGCTCGTCGCCCGGGAGGCCGCGCGCTCGCCGTCGGTCCGCGCCGCCTACCGCGCCTTCCGCAACCCTGCCCTCCTCGATCCTCCGCCCCCGGCCCCCGCCCCCGCGAGCGTGAGCTGCGACCGGCTCGCGACCACCGGCGAGGACAAGCCCGTAGACTTCGACGTCTCCCACGCCTTCGACCGCCCGCTCCCGAACGACCTCGACGACCCCGACGGCGCCACCCTCAAGAGCCTCGTGCTCCCGGACGTCCACGTCCCGATCACGCGGCGCACCATGCGCTTCGTCCGCTTCCTCACGCGCACGAACGCAGGCCGCGCCGCCTTCGTCCAGCGCTACCGCCGCGCCGCGCTCTACCGCGAGAGCATCACCTTCGCGCTCCGCGAGGCCGGCCTGCCGGAGGACCTGGTTTGGCTCGCCGCCGTGGAGAGCGGCTTCGACCCGCACGCCGTCTCGCCCGCCGGCGCGGCCGGCCTCTGGCAGTTCATGCCCGACACCGCGCAGCTCTACGGCCTCGACGCCTCCCCCTGGGTCGACGAGCGCCGCAGCATCGCCCGCTCCACCCGCGCCGCCGTCACCCACCTGCGCGACCTCTACGAGCGCTTCGGCCGGTGGGACCTGGCCATCGCCGCGTACAACGCCGGCTACGATCGCGTCGCCGCGGCGATGGAGAAGGTCGCCCGCGCCCGCGGCCCCATGCGCCTCGACGACAAGCCCGTCGAGTTCGCCGACCTCGCCGCGGCCCGCGCGCTGCCCGAGGAGACCATCAACTACGTCCCGCAGATCATGGCCTTCGCCCTCTGCGCCGAGAACCGTTCCCGCTTCGGCCTCGACGCGCCGGACCTCGGCGCCCCCCTCGAGATGGGCGAGATCGCGGTCCCCGAGGGCACGCGCCTCCGTACCATCGCGCGCGCCGCCGGCGTCTCGCTCTCCGTCCTGCGCGACTACAACCCCCAGCTCCTCCGCGACCGCGTGCCCCCCGTCGGCGGCGACTACCTCGTCTCCCTGCCCGAGTCCCGCGTGCAGCGCGCCCTCGCCGCCTTCCCCTCGTACAGCGACCAGGAGGTCCTCGCCCAGAACGACGGCGACGACGACGAGCACGCCCACGCGCTCGGCACGATCATGGACCCGGACCCGCTCGAGGTGGAGCGCAGGCGCGAGGCGGACTCCGACGATCCCCTCCCCCGCCGCCCCGTCGCGCTCGGCAGGAACCGCCTGCCCGAGGTCGCCATGCCCGGCGTGGACCGCGTGCTGGTCACGGCCGCGGGCCTCGGCGTCGGGATGCTCGAGGCCAAGCTCCCCAGGTCGCTCGCCATCCCGGACATCGGCTACAAGCGCGTCTTCCAGGACGATCCTCTCGGCCTCCTCGCCGCCTCGAAGCGCGGCGGCGGTGCCTTGCCCGCGCGAGGGCGCGAGGCGGCCATCGACGCGCAGCTGGGCTTCCTCGACGCCGCCCCCTCGGTGGACGCGCTCCGGGCCTTCGCCCTCCCCAACGGCATCACGGTACGCGTCCGCCACGACCGGGGCGCGCCCACCACGTCCATCACCGTGCGCGTCGCGACCGTCGACGACTGCCGCTCAGGCGGGCTCGCAAGCGAGCCCTCGACCTCGGGAGGTCTCGCGGGCCAGCCGTGGACCTCGGTGCTCCCGCGCGGTCCCGAGGCGAGCGAGACCCTGCACACGATCACGGTCGACCGCGCCGACGCCGACGCCGGCATCGAGCTCGCGGCCGCCCGCCTCCGCCTCTCGCTCGGCGACACGCGCGCCGCCGAGCTGGCCGAGATCCGCTTCCGCGCCGGCAACGCGCGCCGCAGGGTCCTCCAGTCAACGCCCTACGGCCCGGCCGTCCTCGCGCTCGGCGAGGCCCTCTTCCCGCCCGAGCACCCGCTCGCCGGCACCGTCCTCGGCGCAGGCGAAGACGGCACCGCCCTCCTCGACATGAGCGTCGCCGAGGCGCTGGAGCGCGAGCACGCGCGCGCCCGGGGCTCGATCACCATCGTCGGTGACGTGGACGAGCAGCGCGCCCGGAAGATCGCCGAGGCCTTCCTCATGCCCGTCGCGACGCCGGCCGCCGAGCCCCCCATCCTGCCGCACCCGCGCGAGGATCGCCTCACGGTCGAGGACGACGTGCCCGCGCCCCGCGTGCTCGTGGGCTGGATCGGGCCGGGCGAGGGCGAGCCCGGCGACGCCTCCCTCCGCGTGGCGATCGAGCTGCTCTCGAACCCGCGCGTCCGCGCGTTCGACAAGTCGCATCGCTACGATGGGGGGAGACCCCCATGCCCCCCGGCTCCGCCGCCGCGCACGAGGACGAACGCGCGACCATCGAGGTCTGGCCCCGCGCCAGCGTGGCCACGATCGAGGCCGACCCCGCGCCCGGCCGCGACCCGGCCGAGGCCTTGCGCGCGATCGACGCGGAGCTGGAGCGGCTCGCGGGCGAGGGCCCGAGCCCCGGCGAGGTGGGGGCGGCGAAGTTCTACCTCCACGCGCGGATGGAGAAGGAGCGCGCCGCGGCCGCCGCGAAGGCAGGGCACGACGGGCTGGTCCACTCCGCCGGCCTCGCCAAGATCCGCCACGCCCTCGAGCCCGGCGCGCTCGACCGGGTGGAGAAGGCGCTCGACGCGGTGACGGTGCCCTCGGTGCGCGCGGCCGTGAAGCGCGTGCTGGCGCGCGACCGGCGGGTGGTCGTGACCACCGTGCCGCGGCCGCGCTGAGAGAGGAATCAGAACCCGGCGAGGTTGTTGGCCTCGATCGACTGGTAGAGGTTGGCGCGGATGGTGTTGTTGACGAAAGCCGCCTGCTGGAGCGCCGTCCGCAGCTCCGCCGGCGTCGCGCCGGCGCGCGAGAGCACCTCGACCGCGGCGCACACGTAGGCGCCGCACTCGTAGTTGAGGGGCTGGCGAGGCCCGGCGAGGCGCGTGACCGGGTGCTCGTCCGCCATGCTGAAGCAACGCCGGACCTGGGCCTGGGTCAGCGCCGAGATCGCCGCGGGCTGGAGCGGGTCGTAGACGTACGCCGCGTTCGGGTTCTCCCCCGGGAAGCGCACGGCGACGACCCAGTGGTTGCCGCCCTGGTTCAGCACCTGGATCTCCACCCGCGTCCCGCCCCCGCCGCGGACCCCTCGGAGATCGGGCGTGGGCGCCCACCGCTGCGTGGCGATGAGGTTGCCGACCGGGATGTCGTCGCGGCGGAGGACGTTGGCCCGGCGCTGCTCGACGATCGCGACGAACGCGTCGATGATCCGATCGTCCAGGTACTCGGTCAGCCGAGCCTGGACCATGGTCTTGTGCGTCTCGGTGAGCTGGAGATCGCCGATCTTCTTCCAGGGCGCGACCTGGATGATGGCCGGCCGCTCGATCTTCTTGGAGCCCGCGATGTCCGCGAGGAGATTGCTGGCGATGCTCGTCACGTAGGCGAGCATCTTGTCGTCGCTGACCTTCGACAGGTCCTCGTCCGGCGGCAGGGTTCGCGACGCGCGGTAGCACGCCGCGAGCGTGTCGCAGCTCTCGATTTGCTCGATGACGCTCACCGCCGTCACCAGCTCGAGGACGCCGCCGTCGGCGCTCGTGCTCTTCTCGGACGTGACCTTGGCCTTGGTCGCGATCTCGAGATCGAGCCGCTTCTTCTCCTCTGCCAGGTCCTTCTTGAGCTGAGCGAACGCGAGCGCCGCGTCGACGGGCTTGCTGCTCTCGGCGCCGACCTTCCCGGGGAGCACGAGCTTGGGCGCGGTGCTCGGCCCCTTCTGGTTGATTCCGTAACCGCGGGTGACGAAGCGCTTGACCGCGAGCGTGAGGTTCGTGTTGTCCGCCCTCCTGGTGAGCTGCTCCGCGATGTGCTTCGGCACGTACATGCCGTACTCGGCGATCTCCTGCGCCAGCTCCGGCCCCCGCTCGACCCCCACCTTGCCCTTGTGCTTCGGCTCCTCGATGAAGTCTCGCTTGTCGAGCCCGTACTCCCTGAGGAACTGGGTCAGGCAATCCTGGGGGGGCTTGACGTCGTTCAGCTCGGCCAGCGCCTCGAGCCAGTAGGAGCTGAGCTGGATTCGCCCCTCCGGCGTCAGCCTGTCGAGGAGCCCGGCGGAGAAGAGCCCGCGGCAGAGGCGGATCGAGGTCAGCCTGTCGCTCATCGTCGCCGTCGGGAGGATTGTCTTCCGGTAGCCGTCCGACGCACGGATGGCCATGAAGCCGAACGCGAGGTACGAGGCCACCACGTGATTGAAGTCGCTCTCCCCGTCGCCCCCGCTCTGGGTGATGGCCCGCACCGCCATGTTGACGGTCTTGACGACGCGGTAATCGGCGATGACCCCCTCCACCGTGTACTTCGGGGCCACCGGCGCCGCCCCTGCCCTTCACGTCGGGCAGCATGGCAACGAGGAGCGCGAGGCTCGCCTTGAGCAGGGCCGTGCCCTTCCCCTGGAGGACCTTGACCTTGAGGAGCTCGGGGGCGGCGTTCTTGGGATCCTTGAGCGTCATGCCCGCGGAGGCGGCGATGGCGCCGGCCTGCTCCGGGTTGGCGTCGCAGAGGATCTGGATTCCGCAGCGGATGCTCTCCGTGCTGCCCCACAGGACCTCGCGCGCGGCCTCGCGCGCGGGGACGGCGCCCTTGTTCGTCTTCGTGGCGCCGTTCGCCTTCACGAAGGCGTCGATCTGGCCCCGGTAAGTCGCCATCGTCGGCGTGCACGCCGCGGCCAGCGTCGCGTTGCCCGACACGTTCGTGCAGATGGTGTCCGACCCGTCGATCAGGGCGACCGTGTCCATCTTCACGAACGGTAGGATGACGAGCGGTCTGTGAATCAGCTTCATCGTCGGCCTCCTTCGTACGAGCGGCGCGCGGGCGGCGGGCCGATCCGTTGGGTGCCCCGCCTTCCGCCTCGCCGTTCGTTTGATGCTTGAGACGATCGAGGGCTTGGGTTCGTTCCAGCTTTCTTCTTGCCAAGAGCTCTTTTTCTGAACCCGGCGATCGTCGCGTTCGGAGAGGCGAGCGTCACGCGCGCCGAGGCGATCGTCGCGTTCGGAGAGGCGAGCGTCACGCGCGCCGAGGCGATCGTCGCGTTCGGAGAGGCGAGCGTCACGCGCGCCGAGGCGATCGTCGCGTTCGGAGAGGCGAGCATCACGCGCGCCGAGGCGATCGTCGCGTTCGGAGAGGCGAGCGTCACGCGCGCCGAGGCGATCGTCGCGTTCGGAGAGGCGATCGTCGCGTTCGGAGAGGCGAGCGTCACGCGCGCCGAGGCGATCGTCACGTTCGGAGAGGCGAGCGTCACGCGCGCCGAGGCGATCGTCACGTTCGGAGAGGCGAGCGTCACGCTCGGAGAGGCGAGCGTCACGCTCGGAGAGGCGAGCATCCTTTTGAGTGAAATCTTCGACGCGACATCCGGCACGGGAGTTGCGCAGGACCATCCGCGCGACGCGGCGTACCATCCCGTGATGCGGACATCGACGTGACGTCCGCACGGGCGTCAGCCGCGTCCGACGTCGCGTTTGCCCTGTGCCCAGAGGTCGGCCAATAGCCCACATCCACCTTCACACCGGCACGAGCAGCCGGCGAGCCCGCCCTCGCCGCTCTCGCCGCCGGCGCACTCGACGCCGAGGCAACGCCGAGCGGGCTTGCCGGCCGCCTTCGCCTCGACGAGGAGCTGCTGGAAGCGCCGGCCGACGGCCGGGTCGATTGACGGGTGCTGCTCCGAGGCAGGCTCCAGCCTGCGTCGAGAAACCGAAATCCTGACCGCGACCCGACTGAGCCGCCGAAGGCAGGCTCGCTTCGGGCGCGGGGGCTTCAGACGTGATCCATCTCGCCTCCTGAGAGACGGCGCCTACTTCCAACCTGCGGCCCCCGCTTCCTCCGCGAGCCGCTCACGCGGCTCGCTCCGGTCGCGGTTAGGATCTGACATCAGGCACTACCCGCCGCCGGGCGTCTCGCCGTCCCGGGGAGGCTCCTCATCGCGCTTCGACATCTTCTGCGGTTCCGGACCTGGATCGTCGTGATGATCGCGGCGAGCAGCGCGAGCGTGATGCAGAACCCGATGTCGGCCTGCCGCCTGGTCGGCCTGATCCACGTGTAGAGGACGGAGATCGCGATGCAGTAGGCCAACCAGAGGACGTGGTAGTACCAGGGCCAGCGCCAGCGCGGTGTGCGAGAAGCCATGGTTCCTCACAGCGCGAGGCAGATGTGGCGCAGGGGCTCACCGCCACTCGTCTCGGCCAGGCTGCACACCGCGATCTCCAGCTGAGTGCACGAGAACGTGATGGTCTGCTTCGAATCCCACGGGTCGTGGGCCGTCTTCGTGGTGCCCGGGGGGCACCACTGCTCGAACACGCCCTGGTGGCAGCCGTAGGCGATGGCGACGCCCACGAGGGCCATGCAGGCGAACCCGAGCCCGGACAGAGGCTCCTCGGTCTCGCACACGTCCTCGTCGCCCGAGGCTGGCTCGGAGCACACGAGGTCCGTCCGCGCCGCCTCGTCGGAATAGGCGGGAGGCGCGTCCTCGACAGGCGGTCCGTCCGGGACCGCCGAGCAGTGGAGTAAGCCGACCGTGAGCACGAGGAGACCAGCGTTGCGCATGGCGACCGCGCGTTGCGAGCGTTGGGCCACGTCAACGGCGAGCGGGCTCGTCCTTCAAACCTCCGCCGCGGCCTCCACCACGTCCTCCTCCCGCACGATGTCCTTCTCCCGCCCGCTCTCCTCCCACCGGAACCGGAACCCCCCGGCCCCGATGTAGCGGGCCTCCCACCCCTCGCCCCGGAACCGCGCGCGGCCGCGCGGGCCCTCGGGGTCGGGCAGGAGTGCGGGGCCCGCCTCGATGCGGAAGGGGATGCCGCGGAGCGTGAGCTTCTCGTGGAGGCGCCACTCGGGCTCGGTCTCCATCGAGAGCTGGGCGAGCTCCTCGGCGCGGTCGAGGGCGAGGCGCGAGGACCACATGCGCGCCGGGAAGCGGCGGCCGTCGGCGTTGAGGACGGGGCGGTCCTTCACCTGGAGCGGGCGGAGGTGGAAGAGGAGCATCATCTCGTCCGCCCGGCGGCCGGGCTTCCACGGCGTCTCGATCTTGCGGCGCTGCTCGACCTCGACCGACGTCACCTCGGCGAAGTGCGTCACGGCCCCCACCCCGCCGCGCAGCGGGCCCGGCGTGTAGAGCGCGATCCAGCGCGCGACGAACTGCCGGCGCTGCTTGCGCGCGAGCGGCGCGTAGTACCGCTTCTCGGTCGCCACCCAGTCGAGGTGCTCGGCCGGGTTCTCCTTGCGCAGCGTGCCGACGAGGACGAGCTCGGAGGCGGCGCGACGCCAGTCGTAGGAGCGCTCGCCGGAGGCGTGGTTCACCGCGGTGCCCGAGAGGGCCCACGGGCCGCCGAGGAGGGCTGCGCGGAGCCAGCGTTCGAGGAGCGAGGTCTCGCCGGGGAGGACGGGGATGGCGCCGACGCCGACCTCGGCGAGCGATTGGTAGAGCTTGGTGGCGGCGAAGTCCTGTCCCGGCGGAGGGTGGTAGGGGAAGGCGGCGGCGGCCTGGACGACGCTGCGCTTGGGGTGCTCGTGGTGCTCCAGGATTGCGTCGCGGTAGCGGTGCAGGACGTTGATGGCGTCCTCCGGCGGGCCCGGCGCGCCGTAGCGGTCGATGTGCTCGGGGCTGTCGTCGAGGCGGTACTTGGCGTCGAGGACGAGGTGGAGCCTCGGCCAGCCGCGGTCCTCCACCGTCAGGAGCAGGTCGGGCCGCTGGGGCGTGGGCAGGCTCGGGTGCGGGAGGGTGGGGTTGTACTGGACGACGAGGGTGCGGCCACCGGGAGCGCTGGCGCGGACACGGCTTCTTGCCGCGGGCGAGCTGGACCGAGAGGCCGCGCGCCCGGACGCGGAAGACGTCGCGGAGGTCGAGCTCGACGCCCGGGATGCGCGAGAGGACGCGGAGCGTGGCGAGGAAGCAGTACATCTCGTAGAGCGCGGCGACGTCCTTGACCGGGAGCGCGAGGGGGCCGTCCATCACGCGGAGGCCGCGCGCGAGCGTGGCGCACGCGCGGTACGCCTCGCGGTAGCCGGGCGCGGCGAGGAGGCGGAGGGAGGCGAAGCGGGGCGGGGGCTCGCCGTCCGCGGCGAGCATGGGCTCGAGGCGGAGGAGCGCGGAGACGCGCGCTTCGAGGCGGTCCAGGTCGTGGAGGGCACGCCGCCGGCGGGGGCCGTCGCGCCCGTCGCCGGCGGCGCGCCGGATGGTCGCGAGGCGGTGGAGGATGGCGGCGAGCTGGGCCGCGAGCCAGCGGTGCTCGGGGGTGTCGAGCGTCGGTGTCGGGCGCGCGGCGGGGAGGCGGGCGCGCACGGGGCCGACGCCGGGGACGTGGACGGCGGGGCCACGGCCGCGGCCGCGGCGGACGGCGGCGCGGAGGGCAGCGTCGGGGCGGGTGATGCGCGCGGCGGGGAGCGTGCCGTCGTCGCGGACGAGGGCGCGCTGGGGGTGCTCGGCGACGTGGCGGAGGGCGCGCTCGAGGTCGTCGACCACGCCCGCGAGGAGGAGCGTCCACTCCAGGTCCGTCGCACGGCGGGCGGGCACCACGTCCCCGCGCTGCCGCGTCGCCCCGAGGTAGAGGAGCCCGAGCGCCGTCGCGATCTCCTGCACCTCGGCGAGGATGTTCGCGTGGTCCTCTACGTAGTCGAGCTTCGACGGGAAGACCTCGACCTCGAACGCCACCTCGGGCGCCCCGCCCACGCGGAGCGTGAACGTGCTCCGCCCGATCTGCCCGCCGAAGTTGACGAGCCCGTGGAGGACGCGCCCGCGTTCTTCGGAGCGGAACGCCTGCTCGACGAGCGGGTCCTCGTGGTGGAGCGAGACGTCGCCCTCCGTGAAGGATTGCGCGTAGACCTCGTAGTCCGTCTCCTCGAGCAGGACTGGCCCTGCGTGGAGCGTCGGATTGGAGGCGACGTTCTGCGGCACCCCCGCGCGCCACGTCTCCTCGCCGAAGACGAGCCCGCGTCGGAGCGGCACGAGGACGAGGCGGCCCACGGCGTCGCGAGGCGCGCGCCGCGGGGGGCGCGCCGCGCTCCACGTGAGGACGGCCTGGCCGGTTTGGACGCAGAAGAGCCGCTCCACGGGTCAGGCCCAGAACGACGTGTACCCGTCCGCGATCAGCCGCTCCTGCATCAGCGCGAGCCGCGCCGCCATCCTCGGGTAGCGCGCGCGCTCGATGCGCGCCGGCCTCCCCGCGACCCGCCACGCGTCGAGCGCGCGCGCCGCCTCCTCCTCGCCCGCCCAGGGCTTGCCATGGCTCGCCCACGCGAACAGCCCGCTCACCACGTCGCGCACGGCGCCGCTCCCGCCCGCGATGCGCGGCAGGATCTTCATCACGAGCGCGAGGTCGAGCGGGTCGACGTCCTCGCCCTTCTTGCCGCCGCCGGCGCGCGTGACGAACGCGTCCTTCACCTCCTCCGCGTGCAGGAGGAAGAGCGCGATCTCGTCGCGGACCCGGTACCCCACCTGGAGCTTCCGCGCGGCGGAGCACCTCGTTCACCGCGACGAGCGCCTCCACCGCCTCGTCGATCCGCTTCTTCTCGTCGCCGCGGAGGGAGAGCTCGCCGAGCCGCAGGGCGCGCGGGTGGAAGGCGGAGGCGGGCCAGGCGCGGACCTCCTTGCCGGAGGCGGGGGTGACCTTCCACCGGGCGAGGTCGATGTCGGATATCTCGAGCGAGAAGGCGCGGTCGAGGACCTTGCGGCTGAAGCCGTGCGTGGTCTCGTCCATGTTCACCGTGCCGACCAGCGCCAGGTTCCCTGGCAGCCCCACGCGCATCCAGTGCGCGTGCTCGGCAAGGGCCCCCTCCCCCGGCGGGCGCTGGGTGAGGAGCGGGCCGCTACGGAGCCCGCCGTCGGGCGCCTCGCGCCGATCCTCGATGCGGCTCAGCACCTCGGCGAGGTACTGCTCCACGCGGGCGAGGTTCATCTCGTCGACGACGCAGACGTGGTGCACGCCGGGCCGGTTCGCGGCCTCCGCCGCGAGCGCGAGGAGCGGGCCCGGGCGGAAGCGGCCGGCAAGGTCGGTGTACCCGAGGACGTCGGAGCTGTCGGTCCAGTCCGGCCGCACCGGGAGCGTGTCGGAGACGCCGCCGGTCAGCTCGGCGACGAGCTTCGGGAGCTGCGACTTGCCGGTGCCCGAGACGCCCGCGAGGATGACGAAGGGCTTGGTGCGGAGGGCGGTGACGTACGCCGCGATCTGCCAGGGCTCGAACACGAAGCCCTTCGCTTCGATCGCGGCGGTGAGCTCGGCGAGCGCGGCCCGGCGGTCGAACGCCCGTGGCGGGGGTTTGGGGGTCTCCCCCATCGTGAAGCCGTCGTGAGGCTTGGCGCCGGCGTCGAGCGGCGGCGCCGAGACGGGGTGCGCGGCGACGTGGCGGTCGTAGGCGGCGAGGGCGGCGTCGATGTCGGCGAGGAGCGCGGCGTCCTGGGGGAGGGCCGCGATCGGGTAGTGCTTGTGGGCGATGGTGGCGGGCTCGTAGCCCTGGCCCTGCGGCGTGGTGGAGTTGAGCGCGATGGTGTCGTCGAAGAGGAAGCCGTGGGCTTCGAGATCCGCGAACGCCGGCCGCAGCTCGGCGGAGCGGCGCGCGAGCTTCTCCAGCACCGGCCTGGGGATGCGCTTCTTGCCCTCGGTCTTCACCCGCTGCAGGACCGTGAGGTACACGCCCCGCATGTCGGCGCAGAAGAGGAGCGTGACCGAGTCCTCGCTCCGATCGTCGCGGAGGCCTATCCACGGCACGTCGGCCCACTTCCCCGACCCGGCCGATCCGGCGACGCGGATGCTCGGGTGCGCGCGGACGACCTCGGTCTGCTGAAGCTGCTCGGCGAGCTCCGAGAGGGCTATCCGCATCCGGTTCTGGTCGGAGAAGACCTCGCCCTTCTCCGCGCGGTAGCCGCGGAGGATCTCCGCGATGGCGGAGCGGATGGGGTTTTGAGCCGCCTTCCGGCGGCTGCTCACAGCGTGCCCACGAGCGGCGTGAGCTTCCCGGTCGGGTCGACGCGCACCACCTTCACCCCCGCCGTGGTGGCGAGGAAGACGAGCGCGTAGTTGTTGGTGGAGATCGCGCGCATCGCGGCGATGGAGCTGACGTTGGCGCCCGCCTTGTCCTCCCGCCCGTCGGTGATGATCACGTCCTCCGCGTCCTTGAAGCGGTCGGCGGGGGCGTAGCGCATGCGCAGGCCGCCGACGTTGCCGGCGTTCCAGAGGAAGAGGAGCTTGCCGCCGACGTCCGCCGCGATGGAGTTGCCCGTGTCCGTCGGCGCGATTTCGAGGCCCGCGAACAGCGTCCGGACGTCGACCTTGGTCGTGGTGCAGCCCGAGGTGTTGCACTTGGTCTGCGAGATGGTCGGGTAGTCCTTGTCGCGGTCGGAGGAGTGGGTGACCACCGTCGAGACCGTCTCGATGCCGTGGCAGGTGAAGGCGCCGCCGCGCGTCGTCGACTTCACCGGCGCCGACCATCGCCCGCCGGCGAAGAACGCGACGTCGTCGCCCTTCATCCCGCTCACGCGCACCGCGATGGCCTCGTCGCTCTTGCAGCCGAAGACCTGCTCGCGGTCGCGCTCCGCCTTGTTCTCGGACGCCTCCTGGAGCTCGCCCACGTCGACCTGGGGCTTGACCGCGCTCCCATCCGCCTTCCGCGCGAAAAAGTGGGAGGGCGCGTCCTTCTTGGCCATGCTGCGCCAGACGATCCAGTCCCAGAACATCCCCGTCTGCGTGAAGGCGTCGAAGTCCGTGTTCTGGAGCACGGTCTGGTCCGCCCCCGGGCCGGACACCGCCTGGTGGATGAAGTGCAGCTCCTTGCTCCCCTCCTTGCGGGCGAGCATCCCGATGGAACCGTCGGCGTGGACCGAGGCGCCGTAGGCGTTGATGCCGGCGGTGATCGCCGACTTGCCGTCCGACGGGAAGACGCCGAGCTGGCCGCGGTCGCCCGCGAAGTAGAAGGGGCGGGCCATGTCGTCCGTCGTCCCGATCAGGCGGATGCCGGGGCTCAGCGTGGCGACGGCCTGGGGCACCTTCTGGCACTTGATCTCGGGATCGGTCGCGTTCGCCGCGCAGATCACGGGGCCCTCGGACGTGTCCTTCTGGTCGATCAGGAAGTAGAGCTTGCTGCCCGGCGCGGTCTGCTCGTGCACGTTGGCGAGCGAGAACGTGCCCGAGAGGAACTTGGGCAGGCCCTTGAACTGGTCCGGCGTGTAGAGGGGCAGGGCGACCTTGGGCGCGCGGGGGCTGTCCGCCGGGGCGGCGCCCTTGAGCTGCGCCGTCTTGGCCTCGGCCCACACCTTGTCGATCTCGGCGTGCAGGTCGGCGGTCGCGGCCCCGTCGGCCTTGAGCGCCTTGGCCAGCGCCTCCGTCGCCTCGCCGAGCGGGGTGCCCTGCGCGTGCTCGGAGAGCTGGTAGGCGGCGGCCGAGCAGTTCGCCGGCCACCCGGACTCGCCCGCCTTCACGCCCCGCTTGTCGAGCGGGACGCCGACGTAGCCCAGCTTGATGGTGGCGACGCGGGCGCTGGCGGTCTCGCCGTCCTTGAGCGCGTCGTTGCCGATCAGACACGCCTGGAGGGCGCCCCACTTCTCCTCCCGGGCGGCGGTCTCCCTGGCGTCGAGGGTCTTGGCGCCGATGAAGACGCCGCCGCCGATCAGCCCGAGGGCGATCCCGCCGATGATGACGATCTTCTTCTGGCGTCCCTCCGGCCGGAGGGCTTCCATCGCGAGGCGGGTGGTCAGCTCCGCGAGCTCGGGCTTTCTTGCCATGGTCGTTTCGCGGCAGTATCCACTCTAGTCCACCGCGACCGCAACCTTTCCGAAAGGCCACCCCTCTGCCCAAGCTCCTCCGAGACCCGCAGGCGCACCTCGTCCCCGGCTACCGGCTCGATGGGCGTTACGAGCTGCTTTACCCCTTCGCCCAGGGGGGGATGGCGACGGTGTGGCTCGCCCGCGTGACGGGCAAGCACGGGTTCGAGAAGCTCGTCGCCGTCAAGACGATCGTCCCCCACCTCGCGAGCGAGGACGGCTTCCGCACGATGTTCCTCGACGAGGCGAGCATCGCGTCGCGCATCCGCCACCCCAACGTCGCCGACATCCTCGATCTGGGGGAGGAGGGGGCGACGCTCTACATGGTCCTCGAGTGGATCAACGGCGACTCGTGGTCGAAGCTCTGGGCCGCCATCCAGCAGCGGGGCGAGGCCTTCCCCATCCCGCTCCTGCTCCGCATCGCCGCCGACGCCTGCGCCGGCCTGCACGCCGCGCACGAGCTGCGCGACGAAAATGGCACGCTCCTCAACGTCGTCCACCGCGACGTTTCGCCACAGAACGTGATGATCACGGTGGGCGGGGTCACCAAGGTGATCGACTTCGGCATCGCCAAGGCGATGGACCGGACGAGCGAGAACACGCGGACCGGGCTCATCAAGGGCAAGGCGCAGTACACGGCGCCCGAGCAGGTGCGCAGCAGGGACTTCGACCGGCGCGTCGACCTGTGGGCCATCGGCACCGTCCTCTACCACTACCTCTCGGGCCGCCTCCCCTACGAGGCCCGGAACGACCTCCTCGTCCTCAAGCTCCTGACGGAGGGGAAGCCCCCGCCGCCCTTGCCGTCCACGTTGCCCTCCGCCGTCGTCGACGTGGTGATGCGCGCGCTCGCGGTCAACCCCGACCAGCGCTTCCAGACGGCCCTCGACATGCAGCGCGCGCTCGAGGCCGTCCTGCCGCAGCCGGTGACGACGACCGACGTCGCCGCCTTCCTCTGCGAGCGGCTCCAGGACCGCATCGAGATGCGCCGGAAGGACCTGGCCGAGGCCATCGCCGAGCTGGAGGAGAAGGCCGGCAAGCCGGCGAAGCCGCGCCAGCGCATGGGCTCGCTGTCGGAGCTGGCGCCCCCGCCGATCCTCGACCAGGTGCTCGGTCGGTCTCCCCAGGCGGGCTCGCAAGCGAGCCCTAGACGGGCGGGCGAGTCGTCGCAGGTGCCGCAGATGTCGCCGGTCGCGGCGGCCAAGGTGCTGGGCGAGGGCCCGGCCGTGCCGCAGGCGCCCCCGTCGGTGGCGCAGGCGTCCGCGGGGGGCGCGGGGCCGAAGCCCCGGGGAGCCGACGAGGAGCTGCAGACGCGGATGCGCGACGGGCCGCTGCGGCCGGTGCACTTCGCGATGATGATCGTGGGCTCGCTGGTGCCGCTCCTGGTGTGGGGGCTGGTGGCCTGGGTGGCGATGCACGGGCCCATCGGGCACAAGGCGGCGGCGAAGAAGGACGCCGTCGCGCAGCCGGCGCACTGACCCGACACGATTGACGGCTGGCAAGCGCGCCCCAAACATCAGCGCATGCCCACCCCCATGCCCGGCTACAAGGCGCCCGGCTTCGTCTCGCTCCTCTCCTGGATGGTCTCGCCGGAGAAGGTGTTCCGCGACGGGTTCCGCGAGAAGGGCGACGTCTACGCGGTGAACAACCCGCTGTACGGGCGGGAGGTCATCGTCAACCACCCCGAGCTCGTGAAGCAGGTCTTCACCGGCGATCCGGAGGTCTACTTCGCCGGCGTCGCCAACTTCGCGCTCGCCCCGGTCGTCGGCGACCTCTCCGTGCTGCTCCTCGACGGTCGCCCGCACCACCGGATGCGCAAGCTCCTGCTCCCCGCGTTCACGGGGGAGCGCCTCGCCGGTTATGCGTCCGTGATGCGCGACGCCACGCTGCGCGTGACCTCCACGTGGCCCACGGGCAAGCCGATCAGCGTGCTCTCCAGCATGCAGAGGCTCACCTTCGACGTCATCCTGGACACCATCTTCGGCGTTCACGAGGGCGCGGGGATCGAGGCGCTGCGCACGCGCCTGCTCGGCCTGGTGGAGCGCGCCCAGTCCCCGACGGGCATGCTCTGGTTGCTCCCCTCGATGCAGAAGGACCTGGGCCCCCTCACCGGCTGGGCGGCGCTGAAGCGCGCCATCGGCGCGGCCGACGAGTCCATCTACCCGCTCATCGCCGAGGCGCGCGCCGCGCACGCGAAGGGCGCCGCCGCGGGCGGGCGGCGCGACGTGCTCTCCGCGCTCCTCGACGTGGTGGACGAGGAGGGCAAGCCGATGTCCGATTGCGCAGCTCCGCGACCAGCTCATGACGCTGCTGCTCGCCGGGCACGAGACGACGGCGCTCTCGCTCGCGTGGGCGGTCGACGAGATTGGCCGCCGGCCCGACGTGCTGGGCAGGATCCTCGACGAGGTGGGCGCGGCCGACGTCGCCGCCCTGGGCAAGCCGATGCCCTACCTCGACGCGGCCATCAAGGAGGTCCTCCGCCTGCACCCCATCGCGCCGCTCCTCGCCCGCCGCGTGACCTCGCCCATCACGCTCCGCGACCACGAGGTGCCCGCGGGCACGTACCTCGTCCTGAACGCGTACATTCTGCACCGCCACCCGGCCTTCTGGCAGGACCCGGACGCCTTCCGGCCCGAGCGCTTCCTGGACCGGAAGATCGACCCCTACGCGTGGGTCCCGTTCGGCGGCGGCGCGCGCCGCTGCATCGGGATGTCGTTCGCGCTCCTGGAGATGCGCGTGGTGCTCGCGACGATGTTCGCCTCGCTCCGCCTCCGGCCGCACGGCGACCCGGCCAAGCTCACGCTGAGGAGCTTCTTCTTCGCGCCGAAGGGGGGAACCCGGGTGGTGCTGGACGGGCCGCGGGAGCACCGCACGACCCGCACCGCCGCGGCGTGATCATTCGTGCGCGTGCGCCTGCGCGTTCGCGTGCGCGTAGTCGTGATCGTGCGCGTAATCGTGATCGTGCACGAAAACGCGCACGCGCACGCTACTGAGGGTTGAACGGGACCGGCGCCGCCGTGTTGGCCGTGACGTTGCCCATGGCCGCGGCGGAGACCGACGTGTCCCCGACCTTGCCGAGCCAGGGACCGCTGAGCGAGACGGGGTTGGCGTGGTCGTCGATGCCGGCGCTCGCCGAGGCTTCGAAGGAGATCTCGGCCCGGCGCCGCCGCCTGCTTGGAGGCGTCGAGCGCGGCCTGCCACCGGACGGCGAGGGCGTCCGCGCAGAGCTTCGCGACGCACGCCACGTCGCACGCCCCGAAGGGGCCCAGGTCCTCCGCCAGGCCCTGGCAGTCGGCCGCCAGCGCGAGCGCCCCCGAGACCGTGGACGCGCCGGGCTCCGCCGCCAGCGCGGGCACGAGCGACGAGGCACCGGCGAACGCGCTGGGCTCGAAGTAGAGGGCGCCGCTCAGGAGCACCGTGTCGCCGGGCTGCGCGCTCCAGGTGCAGTTCGGCGCGCCGACGGCGCCCGCGGAGGCCGGGTCGAGCGCGCCGATTTGGGTGACGGCGACCAGCGCCTGCCCCGGCTGCGCCCCTGCGACGAGGCTGGCCTGGAACGCCGTGGGCTGGAGGGCGACCCCCGCCGTCGCCCACGCGGCGCACGTGTCCCGGAGGCCCTGGCCCAGCCCGTCGAGGTGCTTCTGGGCCACGCCGTCCCAGCCGAGCTCGTTGCGTTGCTGCTCGAAGATGGCAGGGTTCGCCGCGTTCGCCTCCATCGCGTTGAGGAGGATGGTCCCCTCGGGCGTGCCCGTCGGCATGAAGGCGTCGTCGAGCGCGCCCACGGCGTCGGCGAGGAACGACGCATACGACACCGGATCGACGTCGTACGTGAAGGTGGCGGCCAGGTTCGCCGCGGAGAGGTCGAGGGGCTTGTCGACCACCATCACGGGGACGTCGACCGTCGCGTCCGCCGTCAGCGAGGGCGCGGCCGCGCACCCCCACGCGAAGTGCCCGGCGCGCAGGGTGACGGCGAGGTTCCGCCCCGACCGGGACGTGCGCGATCACCGGGTCGCCCTTGGCAGAGGCCGTGCCCATCAGCGCGCCGGGCGGGTCGGCGGGGAGCGTGGAGGCGAGGTCCTTGCACGTCGACTTCGCCACGACGTTCGCGGTCCAGGTGGCGATGGTCCGCTGCCCGAGGTACTGCGGCGACACCCGCACCGTCCCGAACCCCGCGTTGCTGACGGCGATGGCGCGATCCGCGCTCGCCCCGGGGACGCCGCGCTCGTCGAGCAGCGTGGCCCGGACCCGGAACGTCGTCGCCTGCGAGGGCGCCAGCAGCGTCACGGAGGCGTGGCCCGCGTCGTCCGTCGAGAGCACGCTCGCGTCGAGCGAGGCGTCGAGCGACGCCCCGACGAGGGTGAAGGCGACCGAGTAATCCTTCGGCGGCGAGGCCGTGATGTGGAGCGTCGCCGGGACGCCGAGCCCCAGCTCGAGCGTATCGCTGTCGTCGAAGCGCACGCTCGCCATGTCGCCGGGGGGCTGTGGCCCGTGCGTGACGGGCAAGTCGGCCGCGCTGCGGCCGCAGGCCACCGGCGAGATTGAGACGAAGAGGCCGAGCGCGAAGCCCAGACGCCGAAGAAGCAAGCTCATGACGACGACACGAGCATAGCGCCGAAGCTCGGCGAACGCGATCCCTCGACGATGACGCCGTTGACGATCACGGGCCCCCCCGAGCTTCGCCGCGGAGTTTGCCCGATTGTCGCGGGAGCGACCGACGATCGTTCCCACTGTGTCCCACCGACACACCTGTCGCTTTACGACGTGGCTGTGCGCGCGGTGGAAACCCGCGACTCGACTCTGGTATTCTCCCTCTCCGCCCCCGTTCGACGGGAGGAAAGGAACCGGATGCCACCGCCCAACGTCCGCGCCAGCGCCCCCGACTCGTCCCGCGCCACTGCCGCGATCCGCGGACCTCGACCTCCTCGTGACGCCGGCGGACCGGCCTTTCGTGGACTCGTACCTGAACGTCGTCATGAACGCGCCCGGGGGAGCCCTCCTCGTCTGGGGGCCGGAGGCGGTCTGCCTCGCCTACAACCGGGCCTACCGGACGCTCGCCGGGCTGCGCGTGAACGCCCTCGCCAAGCCGGTGATGAAGGCACAGCCGGAGCTCGAACGGCACTGGCGGACGAAGCTCGACCTCGCCTTCGCCGGCACGCCCGGAGTGGTGGACGGGACCGGGTTCTCGAACGGGGGCGAGGGGGCCCCGGCCGAGCAGCTCATCGGGTGGTTCGTGCCCGTCCCGGGCGCCGAGCCCAGGTCGCGCGGCGTGCTCGTGCTGTTCATGGATGCGGCCTCCTCGATGGAGTCGATGCGGCGCCTGATGGGCGCGGTCGTCCACGACTTCCGCGAGCCGCTGGTGGGGATCCAGGTCGTCTCCGAGCGCCTCTCGCGCCTGCCCAAGCCCACCCGCGAACGCTGCGTGGAGGACATGGATCGCATCCTCGATCTCGACGCAGCGCATGGATCGGCTCATGGACGATCTGGGCGCGTACCTGCGGCGGTCGGGCGGCGGGGCCGGCGCGCGGCTCAGCCTCCGCACCGGCGATCTGGGCGTGCTGGTCAAGGTCGCGTGCGAGCGGCTCCCCGTCGGCGCCGGCAAGGTGCTGGTCAAGTCGACGGAGGTGCAGGGCCTGTGGGACGAGGAGGCGGTGCAGCGGATCGTCACCGCGCTGGTCCTGAGCGCGCGGCAGACCGAGGGCGGCAACGTCGTCGTCGAGGTCTCGCCGATCAAGGACGGCGCGCAGATCGCCGTGCGTGACGACGGGGCCGCCCCCCGGGGCGACGAGGTGGAGCAGCTCTTCGAGCCGTGGCGCCGCGGCGGCGCGCCGTCCGCCGAGCGGCGCCGCCGCGGCGTGGGCGTCGCCCTCTACCTCGCGCGCGAGCTGGTGCACGCCCACGGCGGCAAGATCACGCAGCGAGCGGCCCACCCAGGGCGGCTTCGTCATGCGCGTGACGCTCCCGATCGTGGGGAGCGGAAGCCCGTCGAGCGCAGGGCGGCGCAGTTAATACTGCGGCGTCATCAACCGCGTTCGTACCCCGCGCGCGTCACTACAGAGGAAGCCTGGATTGTGCACGAGGAAGGCAACTTCGTGTGCGAGGAAGACAACTTCGCCCACGAGGAAGGCAACTTCGTGCGCGAGGAACACAACTTCGTGCGCGAGGAAGACAACCTCGTGCACGAGGAACACAACTTCGTGCGCGAGGAAGACAACCTCGTGCACGAGGAACACAACTTCGTGCACGAGGAACACAACTTCGTGCGCGAGGAACACAACTTCGTGCGCGAGGAAGACAACCTCGTGCACGAGGAACACAACTTCGTGCGCGAGGAAGACAACCTCGTGCACGAGGAACACAACTTCGTGCGCGAGGAACACAACCTCGTGCACGAGGAACACAACCTCGTGCACGAGGAAGACAACCTCGTGCACGAGGAACACAACCTCGTGCACGAGGAACACAACTTCGTGCGCGAGGAAGACAACCTCGTGCACGAGGAAGGCAACTTCGTGCACGAGGAACGCAACTTCGTGCGCGAGGAAGGCGACTTCGACCACGAGGAAGGGAACCTCGCAGGCGAGGCAGGCAACTTCGCGCACGAGGAAGGCAGCGGCGCGCCGGCCTCGCTTGCTGGGAGAGGGCGCTGGCGGCGAGTGTGCGGCTGACGTAGGGTTCGGAGGGATGCGCGCTACACCCTGCGCCTTAATCGTGCTCGCGCTCGCGATGGGTGTTGCGGCCCGAGCGCACGCCCAGACAGCACCGCATCGTCTCTTTGCCGTTCAGAAAGACGACCCCGCGCACCCCGGCGTCGCCGTGCACCTCGACTACTCGGCGGCCGAGGGCTGCCCGGCCGAGAACGAGCTGCACGACATCGTCGCCGCGCGGATGGGCTACGACCCGTTCACGCCCCCCGGCGTCGCAGCGCCGTATGCGCTGCGCATCGCGATCGACCGTCGGGGGGCGAGCTTCATCGGCGCCGTGGAGCTACGCGACACGGCCGGGCGGGTGCTCTGGTCCCGGCCGCCGCTGGCGGAGAGCGACTGCCGCCGCCTGGCCGGCGTGATCGGAGGGCTCACCGTCACCATCGCCATCGACACCGCGTCCTCCCAGGCTACGGCGGCACCCCCGCCCCCCATCGAGCAGGCCCCCATGGCGCCGGCAGCTCCGGCCCCCATAGCGCCTCCTTCCTCGTCGTCGATTCCTCGGCCCGCCTTCCGCCTCGGCGTCCGCGCGGCAGGCGCCTTCGGCGTCGGCCCCGCGCCCACCGCCGCCATCACGGCCGACATCGGCGCCGGGTGGCGCCTGTTCTCGATCGCCGTCGAGGGGCGCGCCGACGTGCCGGCGACCGGCAGCGTCTCCATGGGGGTCAGCGCGCGGACCTCCGTGCTCGCGGCGTCGCTGGTGCCGTGCGGGCATTACCGCTGGTTCGTCGGGTGCGCGCTCGTCTCCGTCGGGGTGCTGCGCGCGGAGGGCGTGAACGTGCTTCACGCCGCGCAGGACTCGGGCGCCTACGTCGCCGCGGGCGTTCGAGCCGGGCTGGAATGGCCCATCGTGCCTGCGTTCGCCCTTCGCGCTTCCGCCGACGTCCTCATGAACCTGCACCCGCTCGCGACCCAGGTCGACTTCCAAGCGGGCAGGGAGGAAGTGTGGAGGTCGGGGCCGTTTGCCGCGATGCTCGGGGGCGGTGTCGTCGCGCGCTTCGGGGGTGGCTCGTGACGATTTCGAGATCGATCTGACCTCCTGACCGGATCCCCACGGCAATGAGGCGCAGCAGCAGCATCGAGCCCGGACCGGAGGAGGACTTCGCCGGCCTCTACGCCCGCACCTTTGCGCGGGTGTGGGGCGTCCTGGGACGGGTCGGGATCCGGCGCACCGCGGAGCGGCACGAGGTCGCGCAGGACGTCTACCTCGTCGTCCACCGAAAGCTCGGGTCTCGTGATCCCCGAGTGCCGGAGTCGGCGTGGGTCGGTGCCATCGCGTGGCGGCTCGGCCTCCGCTACGTCGCGCTCCGGCGCACCCAGAAGGAGCAGCCGATGGACGAGCCTGATTTTGAAGGGCAGGCCGCCGCCGCCGGCCCTACGGTCGAGGAGGCGGTGGGCGGGCGGCGCCGCTACCACGACATCATGGGCAGCGTGGACCCCGACCGGCGCGTCGTTTTCGAGATGCACGACGTCGACGGGCACAGTCTGCCCGAGATCGCCAGCGCGCTCGGCAAGCCGCTCGGCACGGTGACGACGCGCCTGCGCCTGGCGCGCGAAGACATCACGGCGATCGTGTCACGGATGGAGGCCCGCGAAGCGCGCGAGGGCCGTGCTCCGGCGGCCATGCTCCTTCCGTTCGGCCTCGGGGGCTGGGCGGAGGTGGGGCGCCTCTTCGACGACCCCCCTCCGGGCGCACGGGAGCAGGTCTGGAACGGAACCCTCCGCGGGATCGCGCGGGCTGCTGCTGCTGGGCTCCTTGCAGGGAGCGGGCTCGTGGGCAAGGGGACGGCAGGCGCCCTGTTCGGCTCCGGCTTCGCGGTCGGGGGAGCGGTCGTCGCCGGCGCGCTCTTCGCACTCGGCCTGGTGAGCCCGCGGTCCGCCCCTCCGCTGTCGATCGCGCGGGCCCCTGAGATGGTCACGATGGCGGCCCCGCTTCCGCCACCCGCGCCGCCGGGGACCGGGAGCGCGGGCACGGGACGCGCGGAAGCCCCAGGCGGTGCTCCCGCGCCCCGCGTCGTGGCCGCGCCGACCGCCACCGCCAGCGCGCCCGCCCATGCTGCACCAGAGGACGTCATCGACCCCGAGGAGCAGCGGATCGTCGAGCGCGCGCAAGCTGCCTTCGTGCGCGGCAACTTCGACGCGGCGAGGGCGGCGCTGGTCGAACACGCGCGGCTGTTCCCCCCGGGACACGCGAAGCTCGGCGCGGAGGCCGAGCACCTGCGCGCCAAGCTCGACGCCACCTTGGACGGCGGGACCGGCGCATCGCCCGGCGTGGCCGACGGGGGGAGCAGGTCGCACCGCGTGTTCGGGACCGACGACTGAAGGAAAATCACCGGCGCGTCGATTCCGAGATCGATCGGGAGCGCTCGACGGATCCCCAACTCAGGAGGGCGGTGATCGCCCTCCCGAGGCGCGGTCCACACCAGCGCCGCGCTCCGCATCCCGTCTTGCCCGGAGACCCCCATGCTCGCCAAGCTCCGCGTGGTTGCCTTGCTCTTCCTGGTTGCTGCACCGCTCGCAATCGGCCGTAATTGCGGTCCGCCATTGCACGTGGTTCAGGCTTGGGCCCGGGACAGGAGAAGCACCGTGCCGCGCTCGCTCTCGCCTGCGCTACGCCGAGCCACCTTCTGGTTGCTCCTCGCGCTCCTCTGCCTTTTCGGCTGCCAGCACGGCTCGTCGCCGCCGGCCGGAGACGATCCGCTCGGCGTAGCCTCCCTGCGTTCGAGCGGCAACCCGCCCAGCGACACGGTCGGCCATCCGTCCCCGGGTTCCCTTGGCCTGGACAACGCCGTCTGCCCTGCCTTCGACGCCGGAAAGCTCCCCGCTCCGCTCGCGCCTTCGAAGACCACGGCCGCCGGCACCGCCGCCGGATCCTTCGCCGTCTCGCCGACCGGCCAGGCCAGCTACACCATCCCGCTCGTCGTCCCACCCGGCCGCCGCGGCATGGAGCCGAGGCTCGCCATCGCCTACGACTCCTCGCGCGGCGAGGGCCCGCTCGGCGTCGGCTTCGCGTTGCAGGGGCTCTCGGCGATCACCCGCTGCCCGTCCAACATGGCGCAGGACGGGCGCATCCGCGCCGTCGTGTACGACGGCGGGGACCGCTTCTGCCTCGACGGGCTGCGCATCGTCGAGGTGGGGACGAAGACAGGCGCACAGGGCCCCTTCACGATCGAGGCGCGCACCTTCCCCGATACGATGCGCAAGATCCTCGCGCACTTCGGCCCGATCCCGGAGGACGGGCCCCAGAGCTGGACGGTCTACGAGCGGAACGGGGACATCCGCGAGTACGGCGACACGTCCGACAGCCAGGCCAAGGCGAGGCGGGGCACCGTCGCCGCCTGGTACCTCTCGAGCGAGCGCGATCGGCGCGGCAACGCGGTCGACTACGCCTACGAGAACGACGCGGTGGCGGACGGGCACACGCAGGAGATCCTCGTCCGGGAGATCCGCTACACCCGGCAGGACAACGGCGAAGCCCCGACGCGGCGCCTGACGTTCGAGTACGACCTGACGGAGCCGAGGACGCTGTTCTCCGGCGGGCTCTCGTTCATCCAGTCGCACGTGCTCCGGACGCTCCGCATGACGACGGAGCCGAGCGACACCCTCGTTCGCTCCTACCGCCTCGACTACGCGAGAGGGGAGGCGACGCGCCGGAGCAGGCTCGTCTCGGTCGCCGAGTGCGCAGGCGACGGCGTGTGCAAGCCGTCGACGCGGTTCACCTGGACCGACGACCCCCCGGCCCTGTCGCAGAGCAAGACGCCCGTCATGCTCCCGCCCGATCGCCGGAGCGTGCAGCTCGATCAGGGCTTCGGGAAGTGGACGCTGGCGGACGTGAACGGGGACGGGCTCGAGGATCTCGTCGTCGTCTTCCCGAACGAACAGAGCGTGGGGACGGACGACTGGAGGGTCGCCCTCAACCGCGGAGGCTTCTTCGCCGAGCCCGAGCTGTGGGCCACGCTCCCGCACCCGGCAACGCTCACGGGCCCGAGCATCTCCAGCGACGAGAGCTTGAACGAGGAGAACTGGACCCTCACGCCGATGGATTACGACCAGGATGGCATCACCGACATCCTGCTCGACACGCCGAACCCCGATCCCTCGACGTGGCACGACTACATGTGGCTCAAGTCGGTGCCGGGGGCGACGCTCGGGCACCGCTTCGAGCTGAAGGCCACGGCCGTCCCACAACCGCCGGGCATCCAGCTCGACCAGAGCTTGTACAACCACGACCCCCAGGCCATGGACAGCCGCCGTTTCGCGCGGGTCGGCGACGTGAACGGCGACGGGATCGGCGACCTGATCGAGTGCTCCAACCCGACCTGGGCCGACTACGGCTACAACCCCACGGCGGGCACGCCGATCTGGACCGTGCGCCTCTGGGTCGACGACGTGCCAGGCGTGGGCGGACCGGGCTGGGAAGCGAACGCGATCCCCCTCCCCGGGACCGACGGGGTGGACTGCGCCATGGGGCTCGCCTTCGTGCACGTCGTCGACATCGACGGCAGCGGGGCTTCTTCGATTGTCATGCCCCAGCTCGACGGCAAGTACGGCGCGCTCCGCCTCGAGAAGGGCCAGTGGGTCAAGCTCGCGACGGCCCTGGACGTGCAGCCGAACGGCCGGCGCATCCACTGGCTCGGCACCACGGCCGACGGCGTACCCGACGTCGTCTACACGGGCCTCGACGCCCAGAAGACCTGCCAACCGGGCGTCGGCTGCGTCAACTGGAACCAGGGCGCCCAATTCGCCGGCTTTCCCTACGACGTCCCCTTCCTGTCGGTCAACAACGGAGCCGGGGAATTCCTTCAGCCCAAGGGGATGCTGGGCAAGAGCCTCGGCGGCCGGTGGATGACCGACGCCTTCGGCGACCAGGGCATCGCGCTCGATTTCGACGGCGACGGCCGACTGGACTTCATGCTCCCCATGGGAGGGCAGTGCCCCGACCATGACCCCGACCACGCGTGCTGGGTGGTGCTGCGATCCCCCAAGGCCGTCCGCGGGGTCGCCGACGACGCCGACAAGACCGTCACCACGGGCTTCGCCGATGTGCTCCCCACGGCCATCGGCGAGATTGTCGACGACGTCACCAGCGTCCCGCACACCTGGTACGACCCCAAGGTCACCGACGTCGACGGCGACGGCCGCCAGGACCTCGTCGCACCGAGCATCGCCGGCGACGGCACCTTCACCATCTACCGGAACAGCGGCCCAGAGGACCTGCTCGTCGCCGTCACCGACGGCATGAGCCCGCTCGACCCGAGCGATCCAGGTTTCGAGCCCACCGTCTCGATCGCGTACGGCAGCCTCGTCGACAACTCCATCACGCAGGACATCGCTCCCGACGATCCGACGCGCGATTGGCAGAATTACCTGAAGCACGCGGACCCGAACAACACGTGCGCCTTTCCGCGCACCTGCGTCGCCGGCCCCGGCCGTGTCGTCTCCTCCTACAGCTTGAACGACGGCCAGAACCAGCCACGCTATTTCCTGGTCCAGTACCGCGACGGCCGCTACCACCGCCTCGGCCGCGGCATGCTCGGCTTCGGCGAGCGAATCGTGATCGACCAGGAGACGGGCGCCGGCCGGGCCGAGCTCTACGACAACACGACCTGGGACGACGCGCTCCAGGTCTTCCCCTTCGCCGGCCAGATGGTGGAGTCGTGGTCGTGGGCCCCCGCTCGCGCCGTGCCACTCAACGTCGGCGATCCAGCCGGCAAGCCGACGCAGGTCGAGCTCGTCTACGGCAAGACGACGCTGCGAGAGGTGCCGACCGATCCAAAGACGTTCTTCACGCTGCCCATCGTCGTTGAGCGCAAGCGCTCGGAGGCGACCTTCCAGGCCAAGGCGGGGCAGACGCTCTACCGCTTCGCCGACACGACGCGCAGCGACGCGAAGGCCGTGCTCGGCGACGTGCAGACGGTCGTCTCGAGCTTCGACCCCGACTTCGGCGACGTCCTCCAGCAGGACACCATCGTGCCGGGAACGGACTTCGACGACAGCCTGACGCGCACCGTCGAGAACGACACGGCCCACTGGCTGCTCGGCGAGGTCACCTACGAGCAGGCGTGCAGCGAGGGATTGCCGGCGATGCAGTGCCGCACCACCTCGCGCACCTTCAACGGCTACGGCGAGGTTGCCAGCGTCGAGAGCGGTGACCCGACCGACCCGGAGACGCAGCTCTCGACCACGTACTACCGCGACGGCTTCGGCAACGTGACGCTGACCACGGCCTACGATCAGGCCGGGCACTCCCGCTCGGCGTGTACGTCGTACGAGCCGGAGGGGATCTTCCCCTACGCGACGGTGAACCCGGCCGGGCACACGTCGCGCTTTGCGTTCGACTCCGACCTCGGCGTGCTCACGGGCACCGTCGATCCCAACGGCCTCGTGACCCACTACCGCCACGACGGGTTCGGCCGCTCGACGGAGGTCGACAACCCCGACGGCAGCTCCACGACGCGCTCATTCGAACGGAAGAAGAACGGCGGACCCAGCGGCGATTGGTGGGCCGTCGAGGTCGAGACGCTCCGCCGGCGGGCCGTCGGTCACCAAGCAGCTCGACAGCCTGGGCCGCCCCGTCCATGCCTGGGCGCACGTCGCCGGCACGGAGAGCTGCGGCGTCTCCAACAAGTGCGTGCCCGTGCTCCGGCTGGAGCAGGCGACCACGTACGACCATTTCGGGCGCCTGACGCAGGCCACGGTGCCCTGGATGGAGGGCGATGTCGCGGCCGGCAAGGTTGCCGACACCTACCGCTACGACGCGATCGGGCGGGTGACGAAGCACGTGGAGCCCTGGGGGCGCAAGACGACGTACGGCTACCAGGGCAACGTCTTCTCCGCCACGGACTGGCTGGGCACGGCCACGCGCGAGGTCGACGCGCTCGGGCGCACGGTCGAGACCACCGACAAGGCGAAGGGCACGGTCAAGACCGAGTACGGCCCGTTCAGCCTGCCCTACAGGGTCAAGCGCTTCGGCGACGAGACGACCACCACGCACCGCGACGCGTACGGCCGGGTGATCCAGGAGGACGACCCCGACCGCGGCACGACGACCACACACTACGACGGCTTCGGCGAGGTGCTCACGGTCGACGACGCGTTGGCGCGCCACTTCGCGTTCACGTACGACGGCATCGGGCGGCTGGTCGAGCGCGACGACTCGGTTGACCAGAACACGTCCGTGACCCGCTGGTGGTACGACACAGCGCCCCACGGCGTCGGGAAGATCGCGCAGGTGACGAGCCCGGACGGGCACGTGGACGCCTACACGTACACGCACCTCTCCCAGCCGAAGACGCACACGCTCACCTTCAGCGACACCGGCGAGAGCTTCTCGTCGACGCTCTCGTACGACGAGCTGGGCCGCGTCCTCGTCGTCGAGTACCCGCACCCCAGGGACGTCGATCCGCTCGCCGTGCGGCGGGAGCATGACGACTTCGGCAACGTCGTCGCGTTGCACGACGAAGCGACGGCGGCGACCTACTGGAGGCTTTCGGAGCTGGACGGCGCCGGCCGCCCGACGAAGGAGGTTCTCGGGAACGGCGTCACCGTCCGGCACACGTACGCGCGCGACAGCGGCGTGGTCCAGCACGTCGACGCCACGGGGCCGGGCTTCCCCCATACGCCGCCGCTGCAGAGCCTCGGCTACGAATACGACTCCGCCCTCCGCATGACGTCGCGGACCGACGAGCTCCAGACCGGGCTGCTCGGCCCGCTGAGCGAGAGCTTCGGGTACGACGCGATCGACCGGCTCACGTGCATCAATTCGGGGTTCTGGCTGAGGGGGTGCGCGAGCCCCATCGAGTTCGCGCCCAACGGCAACATCAAGACGAAGGACGGGCTCGCCTACGCCTACGACCCCGCGCACCCCCACGCCGTGAAGACGGTGGGCGCCGGCTCGTACCAGCACGACGCGGTCGGCAACCAGATCGAGAGACCGGGCGCGACGATCGCCTACACCCCGTTCGACCTGCCGGAGAGCTACACGTTCCACGGCTTCGCCAACCTGCCCTCGGCCCAGGGCACGCGCTTCGAGTACGACGGCGACCAGCACCGGATCCGCAAGACGCTGGTGAACTCCGACGGGGGAGCGCTGGAGGAGACCGTCTACCTGGACGGCCTGTACGAGCGCGTGCAGAGCGGCGGCAACACGCACCGCTTCTACGTCGCCGCAGGCAGCGCCATGGTGGTGCTCACGCGCACGGCGGGCGCCGGCAACCAGATCGCCTTTGCGCTGACCGACGCGCTCGGGTCCATCGACACGATCACCGGCGGCGACGGGAAGGTGCTCGAGAAGCGGAGCTACGACGCGTTCGGGGCGCGGCGCAACCCTGCCGGGTGGGGCCCATGGCAGGGGCCGCCCACGTCGAACGTCACGACGGTCGGCTTCGAGGGGCTCGAAGCCGACGACGAGGCCGGGCTCGTGAACATGCGGGGCCGTCTCTACGACCCGAAGATCGGGCGCTTCCTGTCGACGGACCCGATCGTGGGGCGGCCGGGCTTCGCGCAGAGCTGGAACCCGTACAGCTACGTGCTCAACAGCCCGCTCAACCTGCGGGATCCGAGCGGATTCGACCCCACCGTGGACCCGCCGGACGCGGGCGCGGGATTGGGGGAGGCCGCCGCGCCGCAAGCGGACAACCAACCCTCGGAGGACCCGTCGAGCGCGGTCGCGCCGGAACCGGCGCCGAGCGACGGCGTTCTGCGGGCCCAACATGTCGTGCCTGGTGCTCAAGTGCACCACGACGCACGTCGACCAGCGCACGACCCAGACCGTCACCGTCGCGAAGGAGCAGGTGAAGGATGCCGCGCAAGACGCGACGCCGCCGGCTGCTCCGCCCGAGAGAGCGGACACCGGCGCCGGCGGCGCGAAGGGCGCGTGGGAAGAATTCTGGTTGAACCAAGAGCGAGAGCGCCAAGCACGCTGGAACGACAAGGGCAACGGCGGCGCGCCGCCGAGCAACAAGGGCACCGGGCCTCTCAAGGCGCTTCCGGTCGTCGGGATCATCTGGGCCGTGCCCTCCGACACCAGCATCGCCCCTGCGGACGTCTGGGGAGCGGCCGGGGCGATCGGGGGGTTGAAGGTCCTGCCGAGCGTTCAGTCCCTTCCAAAGCCCATCGCCGTGGCAGGCGCGGCGCAATTCACCGTCGATGCGGATGCCCTTGCCAAGGCAGCGCCGGGGGTCAAGGATCTGCCCGGGTACTTCACGGTCGTGACGCATGCCGACGCAAAAACCGCTTTCGTTCTGCGTAACGGTGAGTGGATTTCGATCGAGCACCGCACCCTCGCACGATTCATCGAGGGCGCTGGGTGGCAGGGAGAGAAAATCTTTCTCGTCGGCTGCAACGCGGGTGCGTGTGCTACGGGCCTTGCGCAGAACCTCGCCAACAAGCTCGGCGTGGAAGTCTTGGCACCTCAGGGGGAAGCGCTGCTGCTTACAAATGGGACGGTGGCTAGCAGCGTCGGCGATTGGGTGACGTTCGTACCGGGAGTCCACTGATGCACATCGAAGATTTCGCACCTTGCACGCCATGGGACGACAACACGGGCACCATCCGTGCAGTCGGGTGGTTGGAGCGCGAGCACGACTACTCGCGTGGCGACGTGCCCAGGGAGGTGATGCGTGCACTGGTCCCCCTTCTGGTGGATCCGTGGCAACCCGCGGTGTGCGCTGGCGTGCACCGCTGCTCGTTCTGCCGATTCACCGGGGGGCCCGGAACCCTTCGGTTCGAATCGACGACTGTCGCCATCGGGAGCAGCACCCTCTTCGTCCCTGGTGATGGCCTCGTCTATGCCGCCCCCTCGCTCCTCGTCCATTACATCGACGCCCACGAGTACGCACCGCCAACGGAATTCCAGCAAGCGGTGCTGAACTGCCCTCCGATGCGGTCGATGGCATACTTGCGAGCGATTCGCGAGCGCGCGCCGCGCTTGGTGGCGCTCACGAAGCACTCCGACAAGCCGTGAGCGCGAGCGAAGATCCCGCGCCCGCTCACGAAGGATCGTCACCTCGTCCCTGGAGAACACGCCATGACGCGCTCCCCCCTCCTTCCAATGCTCAGCGCTCCCCTCGCGCTCGCCGCCCTCACCCTCTCTCCCCCGGCTCACGCGGGCCCCACCGTCAGCGCCAATCTGGACCTCGGCACCTCCGTGGGAAGCAGCACCGGCGGGCCCATGGGCGATTACCCCCCGGTCGCGGTCGAAGGGTTCCGCGTGCGCGGCGGCTGGCGCTTCGACCTCGGTCCCATCTGGCTCGTGCCGGAGATCGGCGCGGGGTACGACGTGCTCTACTACTTCGTCGGCTCCGTGTCCCTTCCGCGCGTCTTCGGCGGCGCGCGCGCGGGGGTGTCGCTCCCCCTCGCGCCGACCCTTCGCTTCGAGCCTGGAATCTACGGGCACGTGGGCTACGCGTACTTCGGCGACGCCCTCCTGCCCGGCAATGCCATGACGAACGACGTCGGCCTCGCGCTCGACTTGCGCTTGCTGCAGCGCATCCTCGTCGGCGCGCACGTGGGCTACGAGGTGGTGACCACGTGGCAGCCCGCCATGACGACACCGCTCCCGGGCGGGACGCCGATGGCATACACGGTCGCGTACGCCGAGAAGTGGATTGGCTACGGCGTCCACGCGGGCGTCTTGTTCTGGTGAGGCGCCCGCCCTCACGCGCGCTCCTCCCGGCCCATCCAAGAAGAATCGCGCCTCTCGTTCGATTCCGAGATCAATCCCCTCCGCTCGACGGATCCCCCGCGTAGGAGCGCACCGGGCGCCCCTCGGCCGAGCAACGCCGCTCGGCCCTGGCCGCGCCGCGCTTCGGAGAGGGTTTCCATGTCCGCGTCGTCTCCGCTCTCGTCGCCGCACCCCCGCACCGCTGTCGTTCTCCGCCCACAATCGCCCGGCGCCCAGGCCTTCGGCCTCACGGATCGGGGCCTCGTGAGGGCCTCGAACGAGGACGCGTACGCCGTGGTGCAAGACCTCGGGCTTTACCTCGTGGCCAACGGCGTCGGCGGCCACGCCGCTGGGGAGGTGGCCTCACGGCTCGCGGTCGAACTCGGTCGTCGCGTTCTTCCGGGATATCGCCGCCGGCCGGCCGGGACCCGGCGACGGGCATGAGGTTGCCTGGCAGGCGAGCTTCGCATCGTCGCTCTTCGCGCGTGCCGTTGAGGAGGCGAACGCCGTGGTCTGCTCCGCTGCCGCGAGCAACCCGGGCATGACGGGGATGGCGACCACGTTCACGGGATTGCTCGTCCGCCACGAGCACGCCGTTCTCGCGCACGTCGGGGACAGCCGGGCGTATCTCCTGCGAGGGCGCCGGCTGCGCCAGCTCACCGAGGACCACTCGGCGGTCGCGGCGTACGTGCGGGCCGGCGTGATGACGGCCGAGCAGGCGGCGAGGTCGGAGCTTCGAGGCAAGATCCTTCGTGCGGTCGGGCTCGGCGAGCCCGTGGAGGTCGACACGCGGGTCGTTGCCGTCGAGCCCGGCGACACGTTCCTGATCTGCTCCGACGGTCTCCACGACGTCGTGGAGGACGACGCCATCGCGGCCACCCTCCTTGGTGAGAGGGACATCGCGCGAGCGGCGGTGAAGTTGATCGACCTGGCGAACGAGGGCGGTGGACCGGACAACGTGACGGTGGTGCTCGCGAGCGTGCCATGAGGGATCCCGCGGAGGACCGGCGCACTCGCTTGCTCGTCGCCGAGGACGACCTCAAGCTCGGGCGCCTCATCGTGCGTGTGCTCGAACCGGAGCACGACGTCGTCGTTGTGACGAACGGGCGAGAGGCGCTCGCACGCATCGTCGGCGGGGAGCGGTTCGATCTGGTTCTCTGTGACCTCAGGCTGCCCGGTGTGACGGGGATGGATCTCTACGAGCGGCTCCACACCCTCGCGCCGGAGCTGGTCGGGCGCATCGTCTTCATGACCGCCGGTGCCTGCACACCCGAGGCAGCCGCATTCCTCGGTCGCCCCGGCATCGTGCGCCTCGACAAGCCGTTCCGCCTCGACGAGCTACGACGGACGGTTCGCGAGCACCTCCTCACGAACCAGGTGCAAGCCCCAGGTGGAGGCCGGTAAGATGGACGAGATGAAGCCGGCGGGGTCGCGCCGGAGCAACGTCGCAGGGAGCACCATGGCCCGCACTTCCCCTCCCCTGCACCGCACCGCCCTCGCCGCGCTGCTCGCGCTCGCGGGCTGCCAGGTGACCTACCTCTACATCGGGTCGGACGTCATACCAGGGGGTACGAGTGGCACGGGCGGAGCGGGCGGGTCGGGGTCGACCAGCACGGGGAGCGCGAGCACCACAACGAGCAGTGGCGCGGGCGCCGCGACCACGAGCGGGGCGGGCGGCGGGCCGGCGTGCATGCCGGGCGCGACGCAGCCGTGCTACGACGGGCCCGCCGGGACCGAGGGCGTCGGGACCTGCAAGGGCGGGACGCAGACCTGCCCGGCCGACGGGGGAGCCTGGGGGCCGTGCGTGGGTGAGGTGCTGCCGCAGCCGCCCGACTGCGCGGGCGGCATGGATCTGCACTGCGACGGGACGGTGCCGACGTGTACCGGCAACGTGCTCTGGGCGAAGCGCTTCGGCGATGCGAGCGATCAGCTTGCGCGGGCGGTCGCTGCGGATCCGTCGGGCAACGTCGTCGTCGTAGGTGGGTTCAAGGGTTCGCTGGACTTCGGCAATGGTGCTCCGCTCCAGGGCACTCCAGGGGGCTCCGCATTCGTCACCAAGCTCAACGGCGCCGACGGGAGCTACGCGTGGGCGAACGGTTACTCGGCGGGGATGTCCCCGAACGCCTATGCTGCCATTCGCACCGTCGCGGTGAGCGTGTCGGGGGACGTGCTCGCTACCGGCGATTTCAATGGCTCGCTGGATCTCGGCGTGGGTACCGTCACCAGCACGGGCAGCTATGGCGACGCCATGCTGCTGAAATTGGACGGGAAGACCGGTGCGTACGCCTGGTCCAAGACCTTCGCCTACGGCGAAGCCTCCACCCCCGGCGTACAGATTGCCGGGACTTCAGTGAACGCGGCGAACGACGTCCTGATCAGCGGCGTGTACTTCGGATCCGTAGACTTCGGCGGTGGTGCCATCCAAGGGTGCGGCTCCATTCTTTGTCCAACGGAAATTGATCGTGGCACTAAAACCGCCGAATGCCCGCGGTTTTGTGCTGAAAGGACGTGGGCGTTGGCGTAGCGGAGAGGTGCACCCCGAGCCTGGAGCTAGCGATGACGATGGCGCACCCCGCGTGTGAGAGCGACCACTTCTACCCCGCCCGCCAGAGCTTCGACGCCACGGTCGACTGGGCTCGGAAGACCGGCCCGACGGACCACAGCGAGGTCGAGTGCGCGCTCGAGGAGCGGGGCCGTGAGCTGCTCCGTCTTCTGTATCAGGGGTGGTACGACAAGCTCGCGTCGGCCGAGCGAAGGGAAGCCGCCAAGAGCGCGCCTGTGGCAGAGGGAACACGCGTGAGCACGCGCGGTCGTCAGCTCGAGTCGATGCTCGGACGGGTGCATCCTGTTCGGTTGGAGTACAGGCGCACCGGGGAGAAGAAGGGGAGCTTGCCGCTCGATGCGCGCTTGAACCTGCCCGCGACGCTGTACTCGCACCCTCTGCAGAAGCGCGTCGCAGCAGAAGCCCAGGCGCGTGCGTGGGACAGCGTGGTCAAGCAGGTGGACGAGGCGACGAACGCACACGTGCCCAAGCGGCAGGCGCAGCAGATCGCGCGTGATGCGGTCGAGGACTTCGAGGCGTTCTACGCGCAGCGCCCCGTGGACGATTCGCTGGGCGAGAACACCTTGCTGGCGGGATCGTCGGACGCGAAGGGCGTGAGGATGTTGCCGAAGGCACTGCGGGAAGCCACGCGCGAGCGTGCGGAGGCTGAGCAGGCGGAAGCGGTGCGCGGCGATCCGATGGCGCCCAAGAAGCTGCGCTCGCATGACAAGCGTATGGCGGCGGTCGGTGCTGTCTGGGAACAGGAGCCCGTGCGACGCACCGTGGATGACATCATCGCCGAAGTGCAACGAACGCCGACGTCGAAGGCGGAGAGGCCGAGGCTGCCACCGCCCAAGAACAAGCGTGTGTGGGCGAGCGTCGTGAACGGTGTGTCCGCTTCGGTAGGAGCGATGTTCGACGAGTTCGATCGGCGTGATCCCAAGCGAGCGCGGACGCCCGCGGTGCTGGTCGACGGAGAGCAGAACCAGCAGACCGCGATCCTCGACCATGCGCGAAGCCGCCAGCGGAGCGTTACCATCGTGCTCGATCTGATCCACGTCATCCATTACATGTGGCTCGCGGGCTTCGCGTTGTCTCGGCGCAAGGAGTCGGTCGCCGCAGAGTGGGTCGTCACGCATCTGCGCCTGCTCCTCTCCGACGGCCCCGCGGCGCTCATCGCTGCGACCGAGCGCGCCATCGTCGAGCAAAAGCTGACCAAGAGCGCGCGCAAGCAGGTCGATCGCGCGCTTGGGTACTTCCGCCGCAACGACACCTTCATGGACTACCCAGCCTTCCTCGCGGCGGGCGTTCCCATCGCGACCGGCGTGATCGAGGGCGCGTGTAGACACCTGGTCCAGGACCGCATGGGCATCACCGGCGCACGCTGGGATCTTCCCGGTGCCGAGGCCATCCTCAAGCTGCGCGCGCTCCACTCCAGCGGCGACTGGGACGACTACTGGCACTTCCACCAGCAACAAGAGGCGCTCCGCAACTATCCGAAAATGCTCGCGGCGGCGTAACCGCAAGCGCCCCAAGAGCCGCACCCGCCATCCAAAGCAAGAGCACAAGCGACGTCTTCTTCGCAACGTACGATGCCAGCGGGGCGCTGCTCTGGCTCAAGGATTTCGCTGGACCGAGCGGCTCGGGTGGCGTGAGCAGCATCGCGATCGACTCCCTGGGCAAGGTCCTCGCGGCAGGGACGTTCACGGGCACGATCGACTTCGGCGGCAGCGCGCCACTCGTCAGCCAGGGGGACCGGGATACCTTCGTGCTGGAACTGGACCCTTCTTCGGGCGCAACGCTCTGGGCCGAAAGCTTCGGTGCGCCGGGTGTCAGTGTCGCTGCGACCAACATCGCAACGGACGCTCTCGGCAACCTTCTCCTCTCGGGCGGGTTCACCGGCACCGTGGATTTCGGGTGCGGCCCAATCTCCCCCCTCACCGTGGACTCGTTTCTCGTCAAGATGAGCGGCTCTGGCACATGCACGTGGAGCAAGCACGTTGGTACCGATGGGTCGAACGTCTTCGCGGTCGGGCTCGCCGCGGACGGCTCGAACCACGTGGTCGTCGGCGGCAGCTTCCAAGGCGGTGTGGATTTCGGCGGAGCCTCGCCCATCCTGAGCGGGGGCGCCGACGATGTGTTCGTCGCGAAGCTCGCATCCGGCGGCTCCGCCCTGTGGGCCTACGGTTACGGCGACCCCGTCAATGGACTCTCCGTCGCCGAACTCTTCGGCCTCGCGACCAATCCATCGAGCAACGTGCTCGTCACGGGCGAGTTCTCCGGGACCATGGAGATCGGGAACGTCCCGCTGGTCAGCACGGGAGGGTGGGACATCTTCGTCGCGAAGCTCGCTCCGTAGCCGTCAGCCGCCATCTCCTCCGTCGGCGCCTCCGTCCGCGCAATCGGGGACGGAGTAGGGCCCTTCGTTGCAGAAGTTCTCGACGGGGGCCCGCGCATAGTGGTCTTGCACGAACTGAAGGAGCGACGGCGTGTCGATACACGTCGCGGTGTAGGTTGCCCCCCAGGCAGAGGCGGCGATGGGCGTGGGCAGCTCGGGATCTGGCGTCAGTACCATGCGCGCGATGGCGCCCTGGCCGAGGGAAACGCAGCCCATGTCGTACTGGTCGGCAAAAACCATCTGGAGGGCGGCGACCACGTCCTGGCAGCCGTTCGGGCAGTTGTACGTGAGCACGATGCCGCCGTGCTCGAGGTCGTGGACGTACATCTCGCGCGGAACGGGCGTCGTGAACTGCGTGTAGTTGGCCCAGATCGGCCAATGGTTGCCGCCGCTGGGCGGGTTCGTGGCGTACGTGATGGGAGTGCAGACCGGCAAGTGCTGGTAGTCGGGCTCGGGGATGTTCGTCGTCTCGACGACCGTGCAGGAAGTCTGGCCTGGCAACGGCGGAGCGTTCGGGTGGAGCGTGACGGTCTGCTCCATCGGCGCGTCCGTCGCCGCGTCCAGGCCCGCGCCGCCGACCCCCACGGATGCCGCCGCGCCGCCCGTGCCCTGCGTCCCGCCCGCCCCGGAAGCGCCTCCCGTGCCCTGCGTTCCGCCCGCGCCGCCCGTCGCGGCAGAACCGCCGGAGCCGGGCCCGCCGCTGCTCGCGTGGCTGCTGCTCGCGGATCCGCCGGTGCCCGTGTGGCCGCTGCTCGCGTGGCTGCTGCTCGCGTGGCTGCTGCCGCCCACCCCGGCGCTGCCCGCGACGTTCGCCCCGCTGCTGCACGCGAGCGGGACCCCGGTGCCTGCTGCCGCCGCGATCGCGAAGAGTGCCAGCGTCGCGTACGTGGAGCGTCGAGCTCGCATCGGGCCCATCCTACCACGTGTGCCGGGACCCACGCTTCGCGCCTCGGGATCCGGGGCCGCTTCGTTGGTGTACAGTGGATCCGTGGCCGACAAGGAGACCGACCCGCGCGTCACGGTGCACGCCACCTCGATCATGCCCGCCGCGCCCGTGACCGTCGACCCGAACACGGCCTGCCTCGTCGTCATCTACGGGGCCGAGCTGGGCAAGCGCATCCCCCTCCACGCCGGCGAGCTCGAGTGCGGGCGCTCCGTGCAGACCGGCATCCCGCTCGACGACGACGCCGTGAGCCGCCGCCACGCGCGCTTCGCCTGGACGGGCTCGAGCTTCATCGTCAACGACCTCGGCTCGACCAACGGCACCTTCGTCAACGACGCCTCGGTGCGGGAGCGCACGCTCCGCGACGGCGATCAGGTCAAGATCGGGCGCACCATCTTCAAGTTCATCTGCGGGAGCAACATCGAGATCAGCTACCACGAAGAGATCTACCGGCTGATGACGTTCGACGGCCTCACGCAGATCCACAACAAGCGCTCCTTCGAGGCGGTGATCGAGCGCGAGGTCTCGCGCAGCCAGCGCTACCACCGGCCGCTCTCGCTCATCCTGTTCGACATCGACCACTTCAAGGCGATCAACGACCAGCACGGCCACCTGACGGGCGACGCCGTGCTGCGCCAGCTCGCTTCGCTGGTGAGCGCCAACCTCCGGCGGGAGGACGTGGTCGCCCGCGTGGGGGGCGAGGAGTTTGCCCTGATCGTGCCCGAGCTCGACTGCGAGCAGGCCCGCGTGGGCGTGGCGGAGAAGCTGCGCGCGCTGGTCGAGCGGACGCCCTGCCGCTTCGAGGACCGGAGCATCCCCATCACGTCGAGCTTCGGCGTGGCCGAGCTCGTCTTTTCGCCGGCCATGTCCCCTACCGAGCTCTACAAGCTCGCGGACGAGCGGCTCTACGCGGCCAAGCGGAGCGGGCGGAACCGCGTGATGTAGAAGCAGGCCGGTCGCGGCCCCCGGTTTCTGCTACGTTGGCCGGCTCTCATGCCTCTGCCCCCGACGTTCGACGACCTCTCGCCCTCCCTTCGTACGGCCCTCGTGGGCCGCGGCTTCACCTCGCTCACCCCCGTGCAGGAGGCCGTCCTCGACCCTGCCCTCGCCGGCAGGGACTTGCGCATCTTCTCCCAGACCGGCTCGGGCAAGACGGTCGCCGTCGGCCTGGCAATCGCGCCCGACCTCGAGCGGAGGATGACGGGTCCCAAGGAGGGAGAGGAGGCGAGCGCCCCGCCCGCCCAGCCCGGCCCCGCCCGCCCGTTCGCCCTCATCGTCGCCCCCACCCGCGAGCTGGCCACCCAGATCGGCCGCGAGCTCACCTGGCTCTTCGCCCCGCTCGGCGCGCACGTCGCCGCCGTGACGGGCGGCGCCAGCTACCCGCGCGAGCTCGCCGCGCTCCGCCGCGGCCCGCACATCCTCGCCGGCACCCCGGGCCGCCTCATCGACCACCTCGGCCGGGGCACGGTCGACCTCACCGGCCTCTCGGTCATGGTCCTCGACGAGGCCGACCAGATGCTCGACATGGGCTTCCGCGACGAGCTCGAGGCCATCCTCGAGAAGACGCCGCCCGCGCGCCGCACCCTCCTGCTCTCCGCCACCTTCCCGCGTGAGGTCCAGCGCCTCGCCGATCGCTGTCAGAGGGATCCGGTGGTCGCCGCCGGGTCGAACGCGGGCGAGGCAAACGAGAATATCACCCACGTCGCCCACCTGGTCCTGCCCGAGGAGCGCGAGCTCGCCCTCGTGAACCTCCTCCTGATGGCGCCCGGCGAGCGCGCCCTCGTCTTCGTGCGGACGCGCGAGGGCGCCGACGCGCTCGCGAACCGCCTCGCCGACGCGGGCATCCCCGCGCGGGCCATCCACGGCGACCTCGAGCAGCGCGACCGCACCCGCACGCTCGACGCGTTCCGATCCGGCGCCGTCAGCACGCTGGTCGCCACCGACGTCGCCGCCCGCGGCCTCGACGTGCCCGACGTCGCGCGCGTCATCCACGCCGACCCACCCAACGACGCCGAGGTCTTCACCCACCGGAGCGGCCGCACCGCCCGCGCGGGCAAGAAGGGCACGAGCGTCGTCCTCGTCCCGCCGGGGATGCGCGAGCGCGTGAAGCGCATGTTCCTCCGCGCCGGCGTGGAGGCAAACTGGTCCGCCGCCCCCTCGGCCGCCGACGTCCTCCGCGCCGCCGACGACCGCCTCGCCGAGGGCCTGCTCGCGGGCCCGGGCGAGCACGCCGCGGATCCACGCCTGCGCGCCCTCGCCGAGCGCCTCCTGGCCTCCATGCCTCCCGCCGATCTCGTGGCCGCGCTCCTCGCCCGCGCGAGCCATGCGGGCCCCTGCCCGCCCGCCGAGATCACGCCCATCCTCCCGCCGTCCCCGCGGGCCGAGCGCGCCCCCCACACCGTACCGCCCCCGCACCCTCGCGCTCGCGCACGCGACCACGGCGGCGCCGCGCCCAGCTTCCTCCCCTTCCGCATCAACTGGGGCGAGCGACACGGCGCGGACCCGCGGCGCCTCCTCGCGCTGGTCTGCCGTCGCGGCAACATCCGCGGGAGCGACGTGGGGGCCATCCGCATCGGGGTCACGCAGTCGACCTTCGAGGTGCTCTCGGAGGTGGCAGCCGGGTTCACGCGCGCCGTGAAGAAGCCCGACGCCCGCGACCCGCGCATCCGCATCGAGCCCGACGCTCCGACCACTGCGCCGCACCCGAGCAAGAAATCCCCACCGGAGCACTCCAAGAGCGAGCGCACCGCCGGGCCGGATTCGAGGGCACGCTCGCGAGCCCGCCAAGAAAGGCGGGGCCGCTCGCGGTTGGGCAGGTGAGACCGGAGGCCACGAAGCACCAAAGCGACGCCACGCTTCGGGCTGAAAGGCTTGACACAAAGCCCGTCACGCCGCTCACTTCCCTCCTGGATGATCAGGATGATGAAGCGCGCGTCGCCCCTGTTGCTCCTCCTCGCCTTCGCGGCCGCCGCCCCCGGCTGCAACCGCCGCAAGGGCTCCGACCAGGGCGTCGTCGCCAAGGCCGCCTCCGTCGTGCAGAAGGTCATCGAGCACCCGCCCAACCTCTTCCTGCCGCCGGCCGACATCTTCTCGCTGCCCGATCCCTCGCCGGTCGCCATCCCGCTCAACGGCGACATCGATCCGGCGCACACACGGCACGACGCCGTACACATCCCCGGGGGCAGCCCTGCGCCGAGCGGGCCGATCCACGAGGCCGCGCTGCCGAAGACGCACGAGGGCGACCCCAAGGCCTTCGAGTGCCTAGGCCGCGACGAGTGCTACTTCCCGCGCATGCCCTTCTACAACCAGGGCAACCCCAACTTCTCCCGCGTCCCCCTCCCGAAGGACCTCTACGACGCGGACCCGAAGAAGCTCACCGGCCCCATCCAGTGGGACGACAAGTCGCAGAAGTGGGCCCTCCTGATGACGAAGAAGGACGGCACCCAGACGCTGAACCCCTACTACAACACGTGGCTCCCGATGGGCCCGCTGAGCCCGCAGGACGACGGCTACATCGGCTACTGGCACACGGCCCTCTGCGGGCCCACCTCCGAGTCGATGGCGCTCATGGCCGCCCTCGCCGCCAAGAGCCCTCACACCAGGGTCAAGCACGGGTCGTGGCTGGAGAAGTACTTCGTCGAGGCACGCCGCCCGGAAGGTCAGGCGCCGCTCCCGGAGCCCCTCCTCACGGACCACGCCACGCTCGCCCCCAACCACCGGGAGATGACGGCCGAGGAGCTCCAGCGCGTCATCAACATGGCCGTCCGGCAGAAGACGAGCCCGATGAAGGGCGGCAGCGGCGGCCTCTTCACCAAGCTCGCCGACGAGCTCGAGGGCGGGAGGCTGGAGGCGAAGACGATCGATCATCCCACCACGAACGCGATCGCGGAGGCCATCCGCGACCGCTTCGTGCCGACCATCGTCATGGGAGCCTTCAAGGCCTCGCTCCAGCCGGTCAACCAGGGCGGCAGGGTCGTCAAGTACGTCCTCAGCTTCAAGCGCCACGGCGGCCACTTCGTCGCCGTCAACGGCTTCTCGCGCGCGAGCGGCAAGCACACCGAGCTCCTCATCTACAACCCGGTCTACGCGAAGCCCGTCCGTCAGAGCATCGTCCTGCTCCCGACCACCGGCGTCACGCACGACGGCGTGCCCGTCGAGGTGAGCTCGCAGTTCGGCAACAAGATCGGGATCCTGGAAGACGTGCTCGCCAACGGCGACGTCGGGGGGCTCCGGGACCTCGGCGCGCTGAAGGACGGGGAGGACATCCACGTCGTCCAGCACGCGCAGGCCGTGAAGATCGAGTGAGCCGCGGCTAGTACGTGCAGCACTCCTCGGACGCCGGGCCGGGGCAGAGGCCCGGCGTGGAGGCGCCCCCCATCGAGGCGCAGAGAGAGGTCTGGATGCAGGCGCCCTGCGCGTTGCCCACCTTGCAGGAGGGCGGGGGCGTGCAGCACTCCTCGGAGGTGGAGCCCGGGCAGTACCCGGGCGTCGACACGGAGCCCGGCATCGACGCGCACACCGAGGTCTGGATGCACATGCCCGCCACGCCGCCCACGTCGCACGAGGGCGGCGGCGTGCAGCACTCGATGCTGGCGGCGCCCGGGCAGTGGCCCGGGGTCGACACGTAGCCCGGCTTCGACGCGCACGCCGAGGTGCCGATGCACGTGCCCGCCACGCCGTTCACGTCGCACGCGACGGGCGGCGCGCCGCTGCTCGACGTGCTGCTGCTCGAGGAGCTGCTGGACGAGGTGCCGCCGCTCGAGGACGAGCTGCTCGACGTGCTGCCGCTGCTGCTCGAAGAGCTGCCGGACGAGGTGCCGCCGCTCGAGGACGAGCTGCTCGACGCGCTGCTGGACGAGCTGCTGCTCGACGTGCTCCCACTCCCGGAGGTCCCCTTCCCGTTCGCGAAGGCGACGAGATTGGCCAGGGTCCCGTTGAAGTAGTCGAGGTCGGTCGCCCCGCTCACCCCGGGTACGGTCCCCGACCCCGAGTACTGCCAGAAGCCCCAGCGGCTCCACGTGCTGGGCATCGACGGGCAGGAGGCGCCGTAGTTCGCCACCCAGAGCGTCTCGCCCGCGAACTGCGACGTGTTGGACAGCGTGTCCCAGAACCCGCTCCCGCAATAGATGATCGGATCCACCCCCGTCTTCGCCCGCACCTCGTCGATCCACGCCCGCACCCCGGCCACCACCGCGCTCGCCGACACCCCGTCGTCGGTCTCCACGTCGATGATGGGCGGCAGATTGTTCGGCCCGAGCGTCCCGATCTTCGACACGAAGTAGTCCGCCTGCCCCTTCGCGTCCTGGCTCGCGCGGAAGTACTGGTACGCCCCGCGGACCAGGCCCTCCGCCGCGATGCCGCTCCAGTCGGCGGCGAAGTCGGCGTCGGGGTAATTGAGCCCGTCGCTCACGCGCGCGATGGCGAAGACCCGCCCCGAGCCCTTCACGGCCGCCCAGTCGACGGTGCCGTTGTACACCGACACGTCGAGGCCCGTGACCGTGGTTCCGGTCGCGCAGACGCGCACCTCGTCGCTCTGGTTGCCCGCGTTGTCCGGATCCCCGTCCGGGGCCGGCGCGCAGGCCGAGAACGCCGAGGCGGCGGCGAAGGCCAGCGGGAAGGAGAGGGCGACGAAGGCGCGGGAGGGGAAGGAGCGATCCACGGCGCCGCACAGTGGCAAGGATCGCGCCGGCGCCCCCGCGAGGTGCTGCCACTGCACTTCTACGCCGGCGTTGTGCGCAACGTCTGCTGTGGCGAGAGGGTCTCAGTGAAACTTCAACGTCGATGGGTCACGCTCGATCCATCCCTGGGGATCGCGCGCACCACCCGCGTGGTGCGCCGGCCTCACTGGCACGACTCGCCGTTGCAGACCCCGCTGCAGCAGTTGCTGCCCATCACGCACGTCGTGCCCGAGGCCCCGCACGCCCCCGGGGCGCAGACCGTCAGGTCGGGGTCGCAGGTCGCTCCGAAGGGGCAGTCGGCGTCGGTCGAGCACGCGACGCTCGTGACGCAGACGCCCTGTTTGATGTCGCAGCTCTCGCCCCCCGCACACTGGCCGGCACCCGTGCACGGCTGACCCTTGACGCAGTTGCCGATGGTGATGTCGCAGGTCTGGCCCGTCCCGCAGTCGGCGTCATTCATGCAGTGCGCGCCCGAGGTGCAGCAGCCGCTCGCGTCGCAAACCGCGCCCGACTGGCAGTCGGCGTCGCTGCTGCAGCCGCACGAGCCGTCCGGAACGCAGACGCCCGTCGTGACGTCGCAGGTCCCGCTCGCGCAGTCGGCGTCGCTGGTGCAGGGGGGCACGCCGGCGACGCACGTCTGGGTGCTCGGGTCGCACATCTCGCCCGTGCCGCAGTCGGAGGCCGTCGTGCACTGGTCCCCTGCCCGTCGACGATCACGTTGGGCCCGCAGGCGGCCCACGCGAGGGCCAGCATCAGGGTCCAGGCGAAGGAGCGGGCTCGGGACATCGGCGGGGTCTCCAAGGATTGGAAGGAAAGGGCCGTGCGTGGAGGCATGGTGTCACGAAGCGGCCCCTTCGCAAGCGTGGCGAGGGCCGCTCACCAGGCGTAGGCCTCGGGCGAGGCGCCGCCCGGGCCCGGGAAGATCTCGTCGAGCTGCTTCAGCGCGGCGGCGTCGAGCTTGATCTCCAGCGCGCGCAGGGCGCCCGTGAGCTGCTCCTCGGTGCGCGGGCCGATGATGGGGGCCGTGACCACGGGGTTGGCGAGGACCCAGGCGAGCGCGACGTCCGCCGGCTTCTCCCCGAGCCTGATTGGCGCTTTTCTGACGAGATGGCGCTCAGGGCAGCGTGGCTGCGATGTCGGCGTCGAGGACCAGGAAGCCGCTCCGGTAGGCGAGCTTGTGGTTCAGGCCGGTCGTGAGCGTGAGGCCGGCGAGGCTCGGGGCCACGCTCGCGATGGAGTCGAGCGGGGGGATGGGGAGCTGGATTCAGAGCGCGCCCTGGATTCCCGCTCTGGAGCTTCGGCCAGAGCGTGCCCTGGATTAGGGTCGTCAGGAACTGGGGCGTGAACAAGGTCACCCCGCTCTGGGGCGGCTCGATGGTCCAGACGGTCACGCTGGGCGTGTCGGAGAGCGTCACGCTGAGCGCGTTGTTCGCGAGGTTGAGGTCCAGCCCCGCCTCGATGAGCACCCCCAGCCGGCCCTTGGTCTCGTCGCCGTTGGGGACCACCTCGAGCTCGCCGAGCGAGATCACGAGATCGTCCGTCTCGCCCTCCCTCGGCAGCCGCACGATCGGCGGGAGCTTGCCCGAGATGGTGAGGGGGATCGTGTCGGAGGAAGGCACCTCCAGGAGGCCCGAGTCCCACAGCTCGTGGAGCAGCCCGTTCACGACGAGGAGCTGGATGCCGAGCTGTGAGCGCGGAGACTCGAAGAGCGGATCGGCGGTGCTGGTGTCGATCAGGGCGACGCCGCGCGAGGTCGGGTGCGCCGCCTGGCTGGTGTCGGTCGTGATGCCGAGCTGCAGATCCACCTGCATCCAGTCGAGCGGCATGATGTCGAGCTGGTTCGTCTGGCCGTTCAGCGTGATGTTGACCGGCGGGAGCGGGGATGCGCCGACGGCGATCGTCTTGTTCGCGAGCGCGGAGTCCAGGCTCTGGAACACGCCCTCGATGGCCTGGGGCACCGTGCTCTGGAGCGTGCCGGAGAGCGCGTTCTCGATCTCGCTCCTGGATTGTCGTCCTCAAGAAGCCCGACGCGAGCGCGAAGACGGCGTTGGCCTGGGGGTCGGTGAACGCCCCCGTCGCCGTCTCGAGCGCCACGTCGAACGTGCCCACGGTCACGACGACGGGATCGGTCGGCGACGCCTTGGTGATGGAGGCGTGCGCGTACGCGGACACGGCTGCGTTGACGCCGCCGTCGAGGCTGATTGTCGTGCTCTCTGCGGAGAGCGAGCCCATGGTGCCCAGCGACAGCGCGCCGACGCGGACGTACATGTCGAGGCCGTCGTCCACGAGCGAGATCTGGACGGTGATGTCGTCCATCGTGACGGAGGTCACCTGGAGCGTGGCGGCGCTGGTGTTCACGACCGGATTGGGGATCGAATCGACGAGGTCCAGCCCGGCGACGACGCGCGTCACGATGTCCGCCATGTCCGGCAGGACGACCGGGTGCGGCGCGGTGAGCGACACGGGCACGCCGTCGTCGAAGAAGCCCTGGCCGAGCTGGAGCACGAGCGCGTTCGGCGACGACAAGGACGGGGCGCCCGTCGCGTCCACGGCCGGCGCGTACGAGGCGCCGAAGGCCACGTCGAGCTCGTCCCTCACCTCCGGGTTCTCGCCGTCGGTCGCCGACACGACCAGGTGGTTGACGCCGAAGAACGCCGGGACGTCGGTCTGGAACGAGCCGTCCTTGGCGACCGTCACCTCCGTCCCGTCGACGAACACCTGCGCGGGGATCGCGGAGGTGACCTTCCCCGTCACGGAGAACGTCTGGGCGCCGTTTCCGCCGAGCTCGTCGCCGGGCTGCGGGCTGTCCACCACGAGGACGGGCGGCCCGGGCGAGACCTGGATGATCGCCTCCCCGCACGCCTTCTCGGTGTCGCTGCCGCCCGGGTCCGTGCACGCCTTGAAGGTGATCGGCCCGGGCTTCTTCAGCGTGAACGACCCCGCCGTGGCCGAGGGCACGGCGGCGCCGGTCGGGTCCAGCGTCCACGTGACCTTCGCGTTCGGGACCGGCTTGCCCTTCGCGTCGGTGACGGTCGCGGTGAGGGAGACGTCGCTCGCCACGGGGTAAAACGCGAGCTCCGGGCTCACCTCCACCGAGACGCTCTCGGACGAGGGCGACGGCCCGCCCGTGGAGGAGGAGGAGGACGACGACGTCGACGACGGCCCGCCCCCTTCCGAGCTCGAGCCTTGCTGGGTGGCGGACCCGCCGCCGCACCCGGCAGCGAACGCGAGACCGGAGACGAGGAGAAGAGAGAGCGCCTTGTTCACATCACCCCCAGCTGGCCACGAAGGACGAAGTCGGCCGTGTCGAATCCGAGCGACGGCTTGCTGAGGCCCAGCGCGCCGGGGCCCACGCCGTAGGTGGCCAGGCTCGCCGGGAGCTGGAACGACGGGATCGGCAGGGCCGGCAGCGATTGGTTCAGCGATTGGTTGACGAAGCTCTGCACGATCTGCTGCAGCATCGAGGTGAGCACCTGGTTCGTGCCCGCGTCGAGCGAGACGTCCCCCGTCGAGAAGTGGAGCTCGGTGATGTCGAGGTTCCCGAACTGAAGGTCGTTGCCGACCAGCTTCGGCGTCGCGGTGGCGCGCGCGCCGAGCTCGACCGACAGCGGCGGCAGCGGGTTGCCCGATGCGTCGGTTCCTCCGAACAGGCCCGGGTACGTGACCGAGAGCGAGAGGGCGCCGATGGAGAGCTCGACCGAGCTACCGCTGATCGCCGCCACGGGCGGGAGCGCGGTGCTGATCTGCGCGCTCGCCCCAGCGGGCAGGCTACCGCCGAGCTGCGTGCCGCTCAGCGTCGCGTCGAACATGCCGCCGCGCCACAGCGCGTACATGGCCTGGTTGAAGATCCCCACGTGGAGGGCCACCGCCGCGGTGCTCGGCGAGCTGCACCGTCGTGTCGTCGAGGACGGTGCCAGTCGGGATGGCGATCCCCAGCGAGGGGATCGCCTGCGCCGGAGGCGCCGTGAACACGCTGGAGATGCCCGCCAGCATGCGCGACGAGTTGGTCGAGAGCGAGGAGAAGCCGATCCCGAACGTGAGCTGGATGTTCCCCGTCCCGTCGAGCCGCGGGACGTTGAACTTGGAGCCCAGGGTCGAGATGTCGAGGCCCGAGAGGGCGCCGTCGATCGTCGAGTTGAAGTTGTTGCTGATGTAGTTCGTCACCTGCGCCTGGACGGCGCTCTGCAAGCTGCCCTGCGCGAGCGGCGCCACGACGTTGTTGATGATCCAGCCGTCGAGCCCGCTGAAGTTGGTGCTGATGGTCCCGACCGTGGTGTTCACCGAGCCCGACTTGATCGCGGCGTGAGGCTTGCCGCCGGAGAGCGACACGTTGATGGTCATCGTCACGTCGATGTACGAGACGGTGACCCACCCCGACGTATTGTAGGGGGCCGGCCCGACGTCGCCGTAGACGTTCAGGTTCATCCCGATGTTCGGCAGGCGGGCGTGGGCGGCGAGCCCACCGTTCACCAGCGTGAGGTCCACCGCCTCGGGCCCGGGGAGGCTCAGCCCCAGGTAGGTGATGCCGGAGCTGTACGCGCATGCGCAGCCGACGATGGGGACGCACACATTGTCGTCGCAGCTCTCGGCCTTCAGCGGGTTCGAGGCCTTGAGCGACGAGTCGATCGTGCTCGCCAGGGCGGAGCTGTTGGCGACGTCGTACAGCATGTCGGCGAACGAATTGATGGCGCCGCCGCGGCTCCCGTCGTCGACGGCTCCCTGCGTGAGCTTCAAATCGATCGTGTCGGCGTAGAGCGACCCCTCCGGCGCCCACTGGTTCGCGACCAGGAAGGAGCACGTGCGCGTGCTCTGCGCGCCGTTCTTGTCCGTGGCCACGACGTCGGCGAAGTTGATGCCGAAGCGCGTGGCGATCGAGGCGGTGAACGTCGAGCCCGAGACCGTCGCCGCCGCCCCGTTGACGGTGACCTGCACGGCCCCGTTGGGGCTGTTGACGTCCCCCTGGAACATGAGGCTCGAGCCGGGGGCCATGTTGAGCATCGCCCCGTCGACCGGGTTGTCGCAGCCGATCGTGGGCCCGACGCCGCCGACCTCGATCTGGACCGACGCCGTGAGCGGCTGCCCCGTCGTCGTGGGGGGCGGGACGGTCGCCGTCAGCGTGTAGAAGCCGCCGGAGAGGAACTGGAAGTGGTTGGCGCCGAGCGTCGCGCTCGCGTCGGGCGCGCTCGCGTACTGCGTCGGGGCGTCCGTGATGAGGTTACCGTACTGGTCGGTCACGAGCGGCTGGAGCGTGACGACGGAGCCCACCGGATAGAGGGTGTTCGTCGGGACGGCCGAGACGACCAGCGAGGCCGGCGGGCCCGGCGTGACCTCGATCTGGACCGGGTGGGTCGCCGCGCCGGGGACGTCGCAGGCGACATCGTAGAGGCCGGCGATCGTGAAGGTCCCCTGGAGGCCGGTCAGGGTGTTTCCGCCTTCCATCGGCGTGGAGGTCAGCGTCGGTTGTGCGTCGGGGACCAGGTTGCCGAAGGCGTCGTACGCCGTGCACGTCGCGGTCACGTTGCTGCCGGCGACGAGGGAGGTCGCGCTGAGCGTCGTGTCGACGGAGGCGACCGGCCGGGCGTGATCTCAATCGAAGCGCCCTTGGCGTCACCGACCCCGAGCGAAGGAAAGCTGCACGCTACGTCCACGGTGCCCACGCGCACGGCGATCGTCTTCCCGGACTTGTCCGTCTGGACGGAGTCCTCGGGGGCGAAGACGATCGTGGGGTCGGCGCCCTTGGGCGGCTTCACGACCGTGCCGTCCTCGTCGACGAGGAGGCAGGAGACGACAATCGTGTCGCCGGCGGCGACCGACGCCGGAGCGACGGTCTTCGCGGACGCAACCGGGGACGCGGGGGCTCCCGAGGTCGAGGACGACGAGGTGGACGTGGACGTGGACGAAGACGACGACGTGGACGAGGAACCCCCCGAGCCCGAGCCCTCGACCTGATCGCCGCCGCCCCCGCAGCCCGCCGTCAGCGCCGCGACCAGCGCGCACGCGAGCCACCAGCGCGGCCACCGCGTTCGAGCAAGATTGGATCGTTCGGAGGCTTCGATGTGCATCGCGTCCCTCGCCGACGAGCCGCCGTCCGGCGCCGCGTCGGGCTCTCAGGTGCCAAAGACAAAAACCACCCACAGAGTAGCCGATGTCACAAAGGCCCGGTACGACTTTCCAGGGGCTCGCGATCCCGGAGCTGGTCGTGGCGCTGCGCCCCGAACACCGCGCGCATCAGGCACCGGAGGCGTTGCACCGTTCGGTAACGTACGCGGGTACGTGGCGCTTGGCTCATCGCCTCCGGGGGCCTTAACGTGGTCCGCCATGAACCGTACCCCCCATGCAGGCATCCGCCGTGGCGCGGCGGCCCTGCTCGCCGCTTCCTGCGTGCTCGCGCTCGCCGCTTCTTGCAGGCGTGGGACCGGCGACTCCCCCGACGGCACCGACGACGCCGCCGCGCCGACCGCATCGGCCCAGGCCCCCACCGCGTCCGCATCCGCCGCGCCCAGCGCGCCGAGCGAAGCGGACGCCGCGCCCGCGCCCTCGGCGGACGAAGACGCGGACGCCGCGGCCCCTCCCCCCGGCAAGTGTCCAGAGGCGACGAGCCCCGAGCGGCTCGTGTCCACGTTCGACTGGAGCAAGAACCTCGGGGTCGACGCGCCGATGGCGGCGAAGCTCCGCGGGGTGTCCGGCACGGCGGTGGAGATCCGGCTCTTCGCCGGGCAGGTGGGCAACGAGCTGCGCAACGCGTGCGCCGGCATCGCCGCCGATCTGGGCAACCGCGGGTCGTTCCCGAGCGCGCCGGTCGCCTGCCAGGCCGCCGTCGACGCGATGAAGACCGCGCGGGCGAAGCTCGGGCCCGGGGCCAAGGTGGCGGTGCACGTCCACCCCGCGTTCTGCGCCGAGTCGCTGGACGAAGTGAAGAGCTGCGAGAAGCGGTGCACGGGCGACGAGCAGCCCCCGGAGACGAGCTGCTTCGGACAGACGGTCGGCAAGTGCCAGGGCACCTGCGAGGGCGCGTGCGAGCTGCGCAAGGACGGCGCGTGCGAGGGGCAGTGCCAGGGGCAGTGCGAGGGCGGCTTCGCCGGCACCTGCGAGGGGAGCTGCAAGGGGAAGTGCAACGGGAAGGCGATGAAGCAGCCCGCCGAGTGCAAGGGCAAGTGCGAGGGCTCGTGCGACGTGGTGACCAGCGGCGAGTGCAAGGGGCGCTGCGCCGGCGGCTGCCAGATCCACAACGCGGCGTGCCCGGGCATGTGCGCCGGGCGCTGCTCGGTCCCGCTCCAGGACGTGCGCTGCGCGGGTACGGTCAAGGTGGGCGGGAGCCCGGAGTGCGCCCCCTACTGTGATCTGTTCGCGGCGCGCCACATGGCGTGCAGCCCGGGGCAGGTCGACGTGCGCGTGTCGGGGGCGAAGGACGCGGCGGCGGCCTCGGCCTACAGGACCGCGATCGAGCGGCACATGCCGATGCTGCTCCGGGTCGAGCGGCAGCTCGCGGGGCGGGCCGACGGGCTGGGCAGGGCGAAGGCGGTCGTCTCCGCGGGGACGAAGGCGATCACGGCGGGCGCGGGCGCGGCGGCGCCGGCGCTCTCGGAGTGCGTCAACGGCTACGACAAGGCGGCGACGGACGGCGTGGCGAGCCTCGCCGAGGATTTCCGCGCGGTGAGCGAGGTGACGCTGGCGGCGAAGGCGAGGTAGATCAGCTCTCCGAGCTGAAGACGACCTCGCCCACCTTGGCCTCGGCCTCGGCCGCGGCCTCCCGCTCCGGCGGCGAGGGCGCGCTGCTCGGCCTCGAAGTCGGGGAAGCGGTACCTGCACCTCGCCGCTCTCGTAGTCGACGTCGCCGCCGAGCGCGACCACCTCGCGCGTCAGCTCCTTCGTGTCCGGCTCGCTCCCGCCGCCTGCTTCCACGCCGCGCGGAGCGCCTGCTCCGTCACCCCGCCTGCGCCGACCTTCTCGAGGATCTCGCGGAGCATCGCGCGCCGCCCGTTCTCCCGCGCGATGCGGCGCTCCTTGATCGGGCCGGTAGGCCGCGCGGAGCGAGCGGGACGGCGAAGAGGGCGATGGAGAAGACCAGGGGGACGACGCCGAGCGCGATCGCGGTGCCCGTGGGCGGGGCGGGAACCGCCGCGGGAGCTGGTGCTGCGACATCTGGATGAGCCAGTCGATCTTCTCGAAGGTGAGATCGTTGCCGAGCGCGTACCAGCTCATCAGCAGGTTGAAGCCGTTGAGGCCGGCGATGAGGATGTTCGTGCCGAGCTCGTTGCCGGTGAGCGGGACGAGGCGCTTGAGGCGGGCCCAGATGGGGCTTGGGCGCGCTCGGTGGGCGCCTCGTCCACCGTCTTCCGGAGCGCCTCGAAGCGGTAGACGATCGCCGCCCTCCTCCGAGACCTCGACCTCGCCCTCGTAGTCGAGGAGCAGGCGCGACATGAGCGGGTCGGCCTCGTCCCGGGGGAGGCCGGTGACGCGGACGACGTCGCCGATGCCGATGCGGCCCTTCTGGGCGCGGATCTCGGCGAGGATGCGGCGCTCCATCGTGCGGGCGTCCGGCGGCGGGACGTCGGGGCCGAAGAAGAAGCGGTTCACCTTCTCGTAGAAGGGGGTCTCGTCCTTCTTCCGGCGCGCGGCGAGCGCGCGCCGGGGCGCCGTAGCCGTAGTCGGCGTAGGCGAAGGGGGAGAAGGGGTGGAAGGTCCAGAACAGGGCGTCGAAGACGATGCGGAAGAAGACGTAGCCGAGCTCGAGGCCGACGCCGCCGCCGCGCGAGTCGCGCGAGTCGCTCGGATCGGGCGAACATGAGGCCGATGACGAGGGCCAGGAAGACGAGCGCGTAGCCGATGAGGACGATCGAGATCCACGCGCGCACGACGAAGCGGCCGACGCCGAGGAGGACCCTGGCCGTCCGCTCCCACGAGCGCGGCGAGGCGGGTGCGCGTCTCCCACGGCTTGGTGAAGCCGGCGGGGAAGCGGAAGAGCAGCTCGCCCTCGCTCGTGACGCGGAGGTGGCCGCGGTACTCGGACAGGAGCGCGTGGAGGCCCGCCTCGCGCGTCGCGGAAGGCGAGGCCGCTCTTCGTCGAGGCGTCGGCGATGGTGAAATCCGCGCCCTTTGCCCGAGGGCGCTTGCTTCAGCGCCTCGGCCGCCTTGGCGGCATCCATTGTCTTGGGGGAGCTCTGGCCCACGGTCGTCCCTACATAATCACGTTTCCCCGGTCCGCGCGTCGGGTCGAACCGAGGCATTTCGCGGCGCTGCGGCCGTGCCGGTCACTCGACCCAGATGGGGTTGGTGAAGGCGAACGGGCGGGCGCCGGGGCGGTGAAGGTAGCTCATCGGCTTGTCGCCGCGGGCGACGGCGAGGATCCAGTCGCCCTTGCGGAGCGCGCTGCGTGACGTGGACCTCGGGGCGGTGCGGGCCCTTGGGGAACGGGCGCGCTCCAGGTCGCCGACGACCTCGCCGCGGCGGACGAGCTCGACCTGGTCGACGTCGACCCAGGGCGGCGCGTCGACGAGGATGGAGATCGCGGCGTCCCCGGCCGGGATGGTCTCGCCCACGCCCTTGCCGTCCGCCTCGAGGCGGATGAAGGGCCCGCTCGACACCACCACCCTGCCCTTGCGTACGGCCGCGACGAAGGCGCGCTCGTCGAAGCGCGGCCGGGTCGTCGTTCGGGACGGCGACGAAGTTCCGCGGCACGCCCGGCTCGTGGAAGGTGAGCTTGTGCGAGTCGGAGTTGCCGGTCGATCGCGGTGATCTCGTCGCGGCCGACCTTCGCGCCGAAGTCGACGATCTTGCCCGCGGCGGAGACGACGGCGACGCTGCCCGCGTTCTCGAGGAGCCAGTCGCCGGGCCTGGCGTCGACGCGGGGGCCGGTGAGGGCGACGCGCTCCTTCGTGTCGAGGTGGGTGATGGTGCCCTCCGCGACGCTCGGGATCGTGACGGCGGGGGTTGGTACGCAGGGGTTGCGGGCGGAGGAGGGCTCGGGTGCGCGGGCGGTGTGGGGGGTTGGGGCGGCAAGGGGTCGCCCGCACAGGAGGCGACGGCGACGACGAGGAGGGAGGCGAGGCGGACCGACATGCGGACCCATCGTTGGTGGGCGACGAGGGCGTTGACAAGGCCGCGGAATCGACCAACGTCCCGCGGCCTCACGGACGGGGATGCACCCCGAAGGTGGGCCCAGGTAGCTCAGTTGGTAGAGCAGGGGATTGAAAATCCCCGTGTCGGCGGTTCGATTCCGTCCCTGGGCACGAAATCCCGGCGATTTGGGGGAGTGCGTGCCGGGGATGGGCGGCTTTCGGACCCCTTCCGGCCAATTCAGAGGGGCTTCCGGCCAATTCAACCCGGGCGCGGGACGGCCCGCCGCTGGGGTCGGGCGTCCCAATCCGCCCGCTGGGGGCAAGCTCCGGGATGGCAGCGTCGGCAC
>CAWHDJ010000008.1:0-54867 GCA_963827955.1 uncultured delta proteobacterium
TTCCATGGCGATAGATGCTTACTTCCGTCGCGCTTGAAGCCTTTTTGCCGACGATTTGCAGCGTCGGACGCGGGAGGGCTGATCCCACGTCTGATCCCACGGAGAGCATCGGCCCAGGCGTCCGAGCGGCGAGCTCGGCGACCACCTGGGGCGCGAGATGGGCGTAGCGCTCCGTCTGCCTGATCGAACTGTGCCGCAACAGGACCTTGACCTCCTCCAGCCTCCACGCCGGGCCCCACCAGCCGGCGATCAGCGAGGACGCGCACGTGTGACGCAGGTCGTGCCATCGCGGCGCCATCCCGTCGTGCCGCTCGTCGGCCACGATCCCGGCCTTCCGCAGCGCCTCTTCCCAGCCGTCGACCGCGACCTTCTCGACCTTCCGGCGCAGCGGGTGGCCAACGCTCCGCATGCCGCCCTTCGGTCCGGGGAAGACGAGCTTGCGCGGGTTGTCCGGGCAGAACTTGGAGAGCAGCGGCATCCACTTCCGGAACGCGTCGAGCGCCAAACCGAACAGAGGGATCCTGCGGATCGTCTTCCCCTTGGTCTGTCGACCGTCCCGCCCGAAGCGGACAACGATCTCGTGATCCTCCGGATGGACGTCCGGGATGCGAAGCGCGAACAGCTCGCCCTCGCGAAGTCCGGTCCCGAGCGCAGCCTGGATCAGGTAATGGTCCGGCTCGGGGATGTCCGCGTCGAGGAGCCGCCGTTGCTCGGGGAGCAAGAGGTACGTCCACGGATCGTACGTGCGTTGCTCCGGCGGCAACTTCACGCCCGTGCACGGGTTGCCGATCATCAAACCTCTCCGCGCTGCATCGCCGCACAGGGCCGACAGCAACGCGACCGTCGCCTCGACCGTCGCATGGGCCAGCGGGCCGACCGGCTTCACGAGCGACACGGCCCAATCTTGGACCGCGGGCGTGCTGACCATGGAGAGCGGGTCGTCGATGAACGGCGCGCGCTCGATGTGCTTCCATCGGCACCGCTCGGCCGCTACCGAAGGTGACTGCTGGCGCTCGCGCTGATCCAGGTACGGGGGGCCGAGGCCCCGCAGCGTCCCGCCGGGAATGCGTGCGCCACGCGCCTGCGCTTCGAGCTTGCGGACGGCTGCCTCGCGAACCTGCTCCGCTTCCGTCGCGTCGGCGTAGCTCCCGAGGGACGGGCGCACCATCTTTCTGCGCTTGGGGTCCCAGATGCGCGGGCCGCGCACCAGATGGCCGACGACGTTACCGCTCGCGTCCTTCCGCACGGTGACCGAACCGGCGCCGGGTTTTCGTTTCTTCACGTCGGGTCCTTCTTCATGTTGGGGAAGTAGCGGCGGAGGCCCTTCTCGGCGCGACGCACAGCCGTCTCGGGGACGGGGATCGTCTGATCGCACGCGACGCGAACGGGTGGAACACGTTGCGTCGGTCGCGGGCGGGACGCGGGCGGCGGTTCGCTCGCTCCGTTGTCGTTGCCGATGAACTCTGCGGCGATCCGTTCGTCGACGTCGGCTTGCTCGCGCGCGAGGTCGGCACGGCGCTGGAACAGCGTGGAGAGGGCGCGGACGTTCATGCGGCCGGGAGGTGAAGCAGGACGACGGTGAACGTCTCCGGGGGGCAGCACGAAGGTCGTGGTCACGCTCGCGCTCACGCGCGCCCGTGCGTCAATCGCCTCGGTCGCGGCGGCGTCGTCGGGGGAATCGTGTCCGCTCATCGCGAGCTCCCCCTCTGAGCGCGCGCTCGGTCGACGGCCACGACGCTCCGAACGGCGACGTGCTCGCCGTCTACGTGCTGGAGCGCGCGGGTGCGGGGCTGCGTCATCGCTCGCGCCGACCATACACAACCGGCGCACCGACGGGGGAGCGCCAACTGGATTGATCGGCCCGCCCTGGTGGGCTGGCCCACTTGACTGGGCCCCCCGACGAGCGGGGGCCCACCATGGCGCTCGAGCCTAGGCGTGAGGGTGAAGGGTGCGGCCTGGGTCTGGCCCGGGCCGTGGATCACGGTCTCGGCTACAGCGCTCATCTTCTCCACATCGTTTCGCCGCCCGCTCCCGCGAACACGTGCGCGGGCCCTCCTGGGCAAGCACCAGCGTACGGGCGCTTGGGGGGGCGGAAGGGCGCAAGGGATAGCGAGTCCGACGGGCGCGTCCAGCAAACGCGGTCCATTTGCGGTCCATCGAGCCGCCTGCCGCCCCGCTCTTGCACGGGCGGTCGCCCCGCCTTCGCGAGACGGTCTACCCCGCGGTTTCGCGCACCGCGGCTCGTTTCCTGCGCGGGCAGTCGCCGCTTCGCGAGGCGATGGTTGATGATCCAAACTGTGGGTCCATTTGCGGTCCATCGAGCGGACGGCCTCGCCCCCCTGCATGAGCGGTCGCCGCCTTCGCGAGCCACGCGGCGCGCCTTGCACCTCGATGACAGCACGTCGCTCTCGCCTGGCGGCGACAATCGAACCCGCCCCGGCGAGAAAAAAAAAGCGGCTCCACGCAACTCAGACTCGTCGTGCGTCGATGTCTCTTTGGGGCGGCCGTTCCCCCACCCCGCCGCTCCCACCCCGACCATCGGAGGTGACCGAAAATGAACACACGTTCCGCCCGCCCAATGAAGGCACGTTTCGCCCGCCGGTTGAAGCTGTTGCGCAAGGCGCACCACCTGTCACAAAAAGTTCTCGGCGCGCGAGCAGGCATCGACTGGAAGCTCATCCAACGGTACGAGCGCGCTGCGCACCTACCGCGGCGATCGAACCAGGAACTCCTGGCCGAGGCGTTGCATGTGACCCCCGAGCAGCTCCTCGGCGAGCAGCCTCTCCCCGCTGCTCTCCCTGCCCTCAATCGCAAGCCTAGCGTATGCGGCACGATGCCTCGGGCAGCGGCGCTTGAGCGGCCGGAGCTACAACCCCTCGTGGCCTGGATGGACCAGCACGACGTCGAGGTAGTCACAATCGTCGCCGCCGGGCCCGAGCTGGGCATGCTCGTCGTGCATGGCGAGAGGGGGGACCCGAGGCTGCTGACGTTGTAGAACGCGAATGCGCGACGCCCGGAGCCAACCCAGGCTCGCGCCGGGGACGAGCGCACGTCGGGCTCGAGGACGCGCGCGTGGTCGAGCGCCCCGCAGCTAAATTTAGCGACGCCGACGTGCGCGCCGTCAGGCCGCTGATAGCCCACCCTTCAAGGCGAAGACGCGGACCGCTCCATCATGTCGACGAACGTGACGCAGGTATCGCGGATCCATTCGACGTCGTTCGCCTTGATCCACGCTGCCCACGCGTCGCAGCCCTGATCGAGAACCGGCCGCATGATCTCCCAGGGGCCTCCCTGCTTCCAGTGCTCTTGAAGCGCCGTCAGGTACACATCGCACTCGGTGACGCCCGTGTGCGGGCAGACCTGTGGGGGCGAGGGTGCCGCAGTAGGGGAGCTGGTGCTCGTTACCGGCGCGCGGCTGGGCATGGGCGGGCAGCACGCCGTCGTCTTCCCCGGCGGGGGAGGCGCTGGGTTGTACGGGTTGAAGTGCAAAGGCCGATCGGGGAGACGGACCCTTGTTAGAAACAACGGCGGGCAGGCTGGCGTCGCGCCGTCGTGGGCAAAGCACTCGGCCATCGTGTCCCCCCCTATGAAGACCGTCTGCATCCGCCATCCAGGAGGGGGCCGCAGTGGGAGGGCTCGGCGGCGGTGGCGGGACGGGAGCGTTGCCAGGTTAGAGACGGGCGGTGCGCTCGGCGCCTCGGTCGACGGAGGGGCCGGTGGCAGTTCGATGGTGGCCGCGGGCGCGCGTTCGGCTCCGCCGCAGCCGCACACCATCCGCAGTGACATCAAGCAGCACGCGACCAGCACGCACGCCAATCCCGCGCGCGGGAATCCACGGTCCTGCCCGCTCACGGTCCACCCCCTGGTCCGTCGACGCTTCTGTTGGGCCGGTAGGCGGCGAGCGCGCCGTTGACTGCACCTCGTAGCGAGCCGCGTGTCCCGTGCTCCGTGAGCTCTCCAATGACGAGAGCGAAGGGCTGAAGGTACGCCCCGTCGCGCGCCCGGATCATCGGCTCGTTCTCGTGGCCGGTGATGGGCACCTCGACCACCTCGTAGCGGATCGGCTTCGGCGATACCGCGAACGCTTGGCCCATGGCCGAGTGGAACGCCACGGCCTGCGCCTCGGCCGACGCGCCTCGCGCCTTCGCTTCCGCCATGGCCGCGTCCGCGTTCCGCTTGATGGCCTGGTACGCTGCGCGCCTTGCCTCCGTCTCGGCCGAGTCGTACACGGGCACGGACTCCGTCTTCGTCGTCGGCGACCTCGCCCAACTCCCGCCGCAGATGACGCGCATCACTTCGCCGACGTAGGCCACCAGCGGCGTGATGACCTCGGGGGTCATGCGCTTCACGCGCCGCAGCCGCAAGACGGCCTTGTAGATTGCGTCGAGGCTCGCCTCGGTCCGGTCGAGCGCCTCCTCTGGGACGCGGATCCGCTCGCCGAGGCGCTTCGCGTGGGCCTCGGCGTCGCGGAGAAAATCCTCAATCGGTGGCAGGAGCGTGCGGGTGAGGTCTACCGGACCCTTCGCCGCGACCTCCTCGGCCTCCCGCTTCACCTTGGCGAACAGCTCGCGCGAATCGTAGAGCGTGCCCGCCGTGTGGTCCCCCAGGTACCAGAGAAGCCGGCCGTCCGGCAGTAGCCGCATGTCCCAGTTGCGATCCGAGAGCTCCTCGTCGCGCACCCACGGAAGCTTCATCAGCTCGCGGACTTCCTTGGCCGGGATGTTACGGATTCCAGGAACCGCTCGACGCGCCATCAGTCCACTTCCGGAGGATCGGGATCGTTTTGCACGGGCATAGGCGGCGTCTTCGGTGACGTCAACTTGCTGCCCACGCCGGTGCCGTCCACCACGCCTACGATCGCCCCGTTGTAGACGGACTCGTTCAGCGCCCCCCGCGGCCCGATGTAGAGGTCCGGGTTCGGGTCGTTCGGGATGGTGACGTCCTCGAACACTGCTTGCACCCAGATCGCGACGCCCCTCTGTGTGGCCGTCGCAACCACGTCGGCACCGATCGTCGTGCTGCCGGTGATCGTGAACACGACCTCGGGCGGTGGAGCGTGTGGGTCCGTGGCGATTGCGGCCGAAGAGATCGCCGCGACGTCGATGAGTCCGAGGATCTGCCACCGGCTCGTCGAGAGGGTGATGGTGCCCGTGACCGCCTTCACCTCCCAGAACCCGCTCACAGGGTACACACTCGCCTGTGACGTCACGAAGTTGACGAGCGCCACGGTCGTCACCTGCTCGGGGATGACCGACCCTGGCAAGCCACCGTTGGCCATGTTCTTCTGCTGGCGCGCTGGAGACGGGATCGGCTTGGTCCAACGCGGGAGCTGGTTCATCATCGTCAGCACCCAGTTCTCGAACGCGAGGCCGTACGCGCGATTCAGTTGGATCCCCGTCAGCCCCGCGCCGATACCCTGCGCTGCCGCGATCTGCCTGAGCCTCGCGGTGGTGAGGGGGACCAAGGGTGGCACCTTCGCCGCCCACATCGGCGGCAGCCCAGGGCAGAGCGCCTCTTGCGCCGTCCCGATCCCGTCGCGGCGGTGTGGGCGCCGCATCAGCCGGCGAAGCATCGAGCGCGCGCGCGCTCCACCCGCGCCGACTTGGCGACGGGGCACGGGACGGGCGCCGAATCCCCCCCCGGCGCCGACGCTCACGTCGCTACTCGACGGGCCCGCGCCGGCACCGACTCCCACGTCGGAGCTCGACGGCCCGGTGCCCACGTCGGAGCCCCCGATGCCGGTGCCCACGTCGGAGCCGCCGACGCCGGTGCCGAAGTCGCCGCCGCCGAAGCCGCCTCCCCCTTCGCCGCCGAAACCGTCGTCACCGCCGTATCCCGTGGCGCACGGGTCGGGCTCCTCATCGGCCGCGAGCGACCAACAGGCCGGCACCAAGACAGCAAACAGCACCAGGAGCAGAAGCCGTGTACGTCGCAACATCACATCCTCCCTTGTACGGGCGCTAGAGGTTTTCCTTCTTGCCGTCGCGTGCTGATCGGCGCGGCAGCGCCGTCCTGCGCGCGATCGTTTTTCGAGACTTCGGCCTTGAGCGCGGTCGGCACGAGGCTGTGCAGCTCCATGAGGAGGTCTCGGTAGTCTGCGAGCGCGTCCGCGATTTCACGCCCCGCTCTCTCGGCGCACGCGGGGAGGGGCTGCTCCTCGACGTAGTGCGCTTGCCACAGCCACACCAGCCGCGGTGGCAGCGATGCGGCGACGGTCTCGGCCGCCGCTGCATACCGCCGGCAGTAGGAATCGGGCTCGCTCGGGTACACGCGCATGTGCCGCCTCGCGTGTGCGATCGTCGCCCCGGCCATGCCCCCGACGAGGCAGCGGGTCAGCGGCCAGCGCTCGTCCACGTCGCCTGGCGCCTTCTCGAACGTGAGATGCGAGATCCAGCGCTTCATGTGCTCGGCCTCGGCCTCGATCGCCGAGTGCCGAGTTTGCGCACCGTGACGTCGGTCGTGTTTCTTTTGAGTCATTCGTGCTCCCTCCATGTCGAACAGCGGTCGTGCTCCTCCTGCGGATCCCTCACCTCTTCGCGGAGGCGGCTCAGCTCGCGCTCGATGAGGTTCGTGCGGCTCATGGGGATCTCCAGGAAGGCGAGGGCGTCGCGCAGCGTCGAGGGCCGGAAGGCCCGGATGTCGCGGCGGAACAGGGAGACCAACGTCACCCCCCAGCGGACGCGGATGCTCTCGGAAAGCACCGCCACGGGGACGGTGCGGCCGGCGAGCAGATCGTCGAGCTCGCGGCGCTGCGCGGGCGTCGGACCGCCGCCGGCGGTCGCGACAATTTGCATTGTCCGATCGACGCCGTGGCGCTTCACCACTTCCAGGTAGGTGGCCCACTCCGCGTCGTTGGGATCGGCGACGGCGCACGCCACGAGGAACAGCCGGTCGATCACCTTGACGGCCAGGTTGCTCACGTTGGCCTCCCTTCGGGCTGGTCGGTGCCGGCGTCGTCGAGTTGAGGTGGTGGTCGCATCGCGGGCCGCGTGGCGACCACCGTAAGCTCGTCGTCGGCGCCCTCTTCACCAGGAGGGGCGGTGGTCGCGCAACCCACGGGCGCGAGCATCTCCGGCTCGCGCGGGCCCGGCCCGACGGGGACCGTCTCGCGCGCCGCGGAGTCCGTTCTTCGCGCGCCCGAATCTGGCACGGCCGTGACCGGGCCACGAGCGGCCTCGCCAGCAATCCCGAGGATGGTCAGAAGCTCTCCTAGCCCGTCCAGCGTGCGGCGAAGCTCGTCCAGCGTGCGGCGAAGCTCCCGCGCAAGCTCCGCGGCCGTCCCGAGCAGGGGGACGGCTTCCGAGGCGCGCCGCTCGGCGACGCGTGCGCGGAGGCTCGGCCTCTGCGCGCTCGTTGCGGTTGCGCTCGATGTGCTGCTCTTCGAGGGACCGCAGCGAGAGGGTTATGGCCGCGACCTTCCCGGCGGCCATCTCCTGCAACACGGTGAGGGCGTGCGCTTCGCCGTTGGCACGCTCCCGCCTAGTCAGGGCAAGGAACGCGGCCGGCAGATCGTCGACCTTCCGCCAGAGAGCCGCCCATAGCGCCAGGTTGAGCCCGGCGCCGAGGCACACGACCACCAAGACGATCCCCATCGTCGAGCCTCCACTTTCTTCCCGTTGACGGCGCGAGGGCACACCTCGGCCGTTCGCGCCTCGCCCGTGTGGCGGGGCGCTCAAGTCAACCCGGCGACCCGCACGTCAGCTAGGGCGCCGTCGTTCTCCTGCGTGTCTCACGGGTGGGCCCCGCCGTCGCGTGTCTCCACCACTTCGCCCGCGCCGGGCGGGCCAGGTTTCACCGTCCACAAGACCTGGAGCGTGCGCGCGTCGAGCGCGGAGACCTCGTTGAGCACCTTGATCCACGCCCGGTCGCCCCGGACCACAAGGTCATCGATCTGGTCGTGGGTGTCGATCTCTCCCGTAACCTGTCCCGTCTCGCCGTCGTACGCCACGATGCGCGAGTCGCCGTGCCAGTATGGCGCAAGGTACGTACGCGCACCGAAACGCTGGAGCCACAAGGACCGACTGGTGATGGGCTGCGAGGTCGAGACGCTCACCTCGTCGAGATCCACCATCTGGAGCTCGGCGGTCGGTTGGTGAGAGTTGCGAACGATTACGGGAACGAACCTCGTTGCATCGCCCGAGAGTGGCAGGGCGTCAGAGCCGAATTCCCACAGGCGTTGCTCCTCGACGTGGCCGCCTAGGATGAGCGTGTGAAGCGGAATGAGCGTATCGGAGTCGAGTCCGATGAGATAGTCGTGGTCGTTCGGAACCTCCGAACGGTCATCCAGTGGTCCGCCAGGTTCCACGAGCCCGTTGGCCTGCACCCAGAACGTGTGCCCACGCCGAGCGCAGGGGCCTTGGAGCCAGAACGAAGAGAGCCCCTTGGGGCGGGGCACGTCGCGGGAGCTGAAGTCGTCGAGCGATACGCGCACCAAGCGCTTCGCGTCGTCCGAGCTGAACCATACGGCGTCGGTGCCGATGCAGGGCTTCCCTTTGCCCGGCAAGCGGATGGTCTCTCGGCCGGTGTCCCTGGCGAGCACGTGCACCGCGATGTCGTCGGAATGAGCGTGCTTGGTTACCACAAGCAAATGTGGCCCACGCACGGTCGTGATCGCCACCCCCTCGTCATCGGTGAGCCCGAGCGGCGCAGTCCACCGCTTCGTTCCATCGCGCGGGTCGATGGCAACGAGCGTGTACTCTGCGGCCATCGTGTGGCTGAGCCACAAGTCCTCGGCGAGGGCGTGCGGCGTGTGCGTGCTGGCGACGTTCTCGAGGACCCCGTTCCACAGTGGCCGTCCATCCTCAAGACGGTACGCGGAGACCTTCGGCGGCAGAGCATCGTTGCGCGCCTCGCCTTGCGCGTCGGCCGTGAGGAAGAGCGCGGTGGCGCCGGAGGACACACTCATGGGCAAGCAGTCGTGCTTCTCGTGCAAGCAGCCGATCACATCCAGGTGCACGTTCGGGAGCATCCGCTTCCAGCGCATGCCGCCCTGCCGATCGACCAGTTCGAGGAAGGTGGTCGTCTTCCGTGAGTCACGCTCCTCGTAGGTTCTCGCGAGCAGTAGCCGATCGTCCGAGAGCGGCATGAAGCCGACAACGCCCCACGGAACGGGGGGCTTGGGCCAGTGCTCGATCGCCGCGGCCACGAGCCAGATGCCGACCCCCCCCAAGAGGAGGACAGCCCAGATGATGTAGCCTCGGCGCGATCGACGGGTGATCATGGTGGTCTTCATCCTTGGCGCGTCCCGCCGCTGAACGGGAAGACGTCCCGCCCGACTTCCAGGTGGTATTGTGCGCTCTTCGTGTAGCGGTAGAAGTAGTTCGGGTGCTGGGCGACGAGGAAGTCGCAGGTTACGCGGCAGCCGGAGGGGTCCTGTTCGAGCCGTTTGGCCACATCGCTCTCGGGGTCCACGCCGGCAGCCGCGCACAGGGCCATAGAGTCGAGCGCGGTGTCGAATACCACAGTGCCCCCCTTGCGGAACTCAGGCGGCGGCGAGCCGGACACGATCCATTGCTCCGCTTCTTCCGTGGACAACCCGAACCGACTCCACTCCGCATACACTTGCATCGCCCAGTAGACGTCTGCCGGAATGCCCTGGGCACCGTCGCCGAAAACCTTCTTGCACGCGTTCTTCCAGCCCACGTCGTCCGTACCGAGCGCCGGATCTGTGGGGCCGTTCGAGTGGTCGCCCAGCCATGTCATGATCATTCTTGGCAGGATCGATCGATCGGTACGGGCGGTCGCCTTCGCATCCTCGCGGTCCTCGTCGCTCGGGATGCTGTCGATCCCGGCCCACCGCATGAGCATCTGGTCGCTCCAGACCTTATCGGCATCTGCCCAGGTCTTGATGGACTTGGCGGCGGCCCGGCTGCACGGCGCGGGGTTGAGCAGCTTTTGGAGCCCCTGGTAGTGGTCGTCCTCCTTTTTGAGATTCTGCTCCCGCGCTTTCCTGACGGGTTCCATCAGCTTGGTCCACGTCTCCAACAGCGCCGCTCGAACCTGGGCTGCCTTCTCCGCGTCGGTGAGTGGTTTCTCCACGCCGATGAGCGCGTCGATCCTCTTCGTGAAGGCTTGTTTGAGGAGGTAAATCCCGGCTGCGATCGCCAGGCCAGGAAGACCAAAGGTCGTCCCGAGCTCGGTCAAGACAGGGCCCACATACTTCTTTACCGCCCAGGAGACGATGGCCCCAGCGCCGTACGCAGCCAACTGGCGCGCCACCGGGACCTCCCACCCCCTGGGCGCCTGGGACGTGATGGTGATGAATTCCATGATGTTGTTGCTGAGCCAATCCTCGTGCAGCCGGATCAGCTCCGTCGCCGCGACGCTCGCGTCGTGCAGCGCGTTGAGCGCGTCCTGCCGTTCTTGTTCCGGGGCGACCTCGCTCATGCTTCCGCGCTGGACCGGCCGCGTTGGCGGGAGCAGCGCGACGTCGACCGCCCGCGCGCTCGCGTCGCTGGCGCCGGCCGAAACCTGCCCGCTCTCCGCGCCGAGCTGCGCGCCGTCGATGCCCTGGCAGAGGAGGAACGTGGCCACGGCGTTCGCGCGTGCTGTCCCGACCTCGGCCCCGCGCCGCTCGGTGCTCCCCGCTCGGCCCACCAGCCACAGGCGCCGGTCGGCGTTCCCCTTCAAGAGCGGAACGATCCGGCCGGAGAGGAACGTCTTGTGCTCCGCGGGCAGCGAAGCGTCGTCCTGAGAGAAGTTGCCGAGCGTCGCCTTCAATCCAGAGGCGTCATCCGACACGAGGATAATGCTTCCCACTCCCATGAATGAACACCCACCTTTCGTTCCGAGGCTGTCCTCGGACCGTCACGCGCGGGCCTCAGTGGCACGCTGTATTGCTCCGCAGTCCCTCCGCCGGGGTCAGGTGCCTAGGGCCGTGCCCGATAGCTCGCTAGACCACGGCGGTAGCTCGATCATTCCGAGCTCGCGCAACCGCACACCGACGGCTGCGATGAGCTCGTGAAACCTCCTGACGAAGGTGCTGTAGCGCGGCGCCGGCACACCCATCTGGGCGGCGATCTCCGTCAAGGGCTTGCGCTCCGCGAAGTGCTGGTGAAGCACCGTCCGCTGCGGCGGATTGAAGGCGGCCAGGGCCTTCCGCAGGACTTCCCCGGCCCACACCGCGGCCTCGTGGAGCGCCCGGTCCTCTTCGGCGTCCGACACGACGGGGGGATCCGATGCGGAGAGCTCGAGGAGCGCGCGGGCGTAGAAGCCATCGGACGCGCGGTGGAGCTTGGCGGTCAGCTCGTCTACGCCGTCAACCCCAATCTCGATGCGCTCGTCCACCTGCGCGGCGTGCACCATCAACCCCGCTCGAAGCACGGCGACCACCCGGCCGTAGCGCTTGCTCTCGTCGCGCGCCTCTTCCAGCAACGCCCGAATGGCGCTGAAGAAGGCCCAACCCCGGTAGGTGCTCCCCTTCGTTGGATTATACGAGGCCGCCGCTTCCATCACGGCGACCACGGCGGTGGACAGCATGGCCTTGTCCGAGAGGTGCCGGAACGTCCGTCGGCCGTAGTGCTTGATGGCGGCGGGCACCGCCTTCTCGGGCACGTCGGCGACCTCATCGAACCGGGCGCGCTGCCGCGGTGTGAGCGTGGGCGGGTCCTTCTTCACGATGACCCACCCGCCTTGGTGCCCTCCTCCGCGTCAGCCTCCGGCTTGCTGCGCTTGCCGCTCCGGTCGGCGTTGGCAGGGTCGGGCCGGAGCTGCTCCAACAGCGCGCGCATCGAAGGGTTGTGGCGCAGCGCGATGCGGTGGAGGCGCTTCATCTCGTCGAGCACGGGCGCGGGGACCTTCCCCTCGTAGGGGAGGCTCGCGCGCTTGACCTCGGCCTCGATCATCTCGTCGAGCACGCGGTCGTCATCCTCGTCGTGGGTCGCGGGGGAGTCGTTCATCGGGTTCTCCACGTTCCTGGGGCGCCGCGCGCCTTTGGACCTTCGGCGAGCCTCGTCCTTGCCTACTTGCACGCGGCGTTCGCCGCGAAGTCCCAGCACTTCGCCGCCATCCCAGCGGCGCCGTCGCCCATGTTCCCCATCGCGTCGTCCCCCTTGCCTCCGCTGCCGGGCATCGCCGTCGCTGCCGTCCACGCGCCCGCGGCGGGCGCCGTCCCCGTCACGGCGATCCCGAGCGAGTGCCCGCCGGTACCGCCGCCGCCCTTGCCGCCCGCGCCCCCCATCCCGCCGGGCCCTCCGTCGCAGCCGGGGTTGAGCGTCGAGCCCGTCGGCACCTTGCCTCCCGAGCCCTGCGTGCCGCCGTTCCCGCCGTTCTGTCCGGGCCCGCCGTCGCCGCCCGCGCCGCCGTTGCCGGCCACGAGCGTCACGTTCGAGAGCGCGAGCGTGGCGTCGAGGCTCAGGAGCGCGATGCTCGATCCGCCACCCGCGCCGCCTTTCCCGCCGGCGCCCCCGCAGCCTCCCGACCCGCCCGAGCCCCCGCTGGCGCCCGCAGCCATGCTCGCCGCACACATCCCGGCGCCGGTCCCACCCTTCGCACCCCCGCCTCCGCCGCCACCCTGGCCCACGGTGCCAGGCTGGCCGTCGCCGCCGGTCACGCCTGCATAACTGCCGGCGTTGATCATTCCGATCCCCGTCCCACCGAGGCCGGGCATGCCGGGGCTGCCGGAATCGCCGACGGTGCCCGGCGTGCAGGCCGTGGTCGCCTCGCCGGCACCGGCGTTCATCGCCGCGCCGGGTGAGCCGGGCGAGCCGGCGCCGCCGCTCGTCGTCGCACCCACGCCACCGAGGCCGCTGGTCGAGTCGGGCGAACCGCACCCACTGCTAACGGCGGCTCCCCCGAACACCATCGCGCCCATGCACGCATCGGTGCCGGTGTTCCCCGTCATCCCGCTCGCCGCCGCGCTGGAGAACGGCTTCCCCTGCGCTCCGGCCGCCGCGCCCTGCGCCTCGATCACGCACCCCTCGATCTCGGCCGTCGCGCCGTTCGCCACCACCGCGATCGACGACGTGCCGTCCGTCATCGTCGACACGTCGGCGGCGAGCACGTGCAGGTCCACGAGCTTCGCGCCGCTCCCCATCGCCAGCGTGACCGGCACCTGCCCGGTGCCCGCCGTGATCTCCGTCTTCGTCTTCGCGCCCACGTACTTCCACGACGCGCAGTCGAGCCCGCCGAACATCGTCGTGCCTCCTGGAACCGTGATCGCCTCGTCGAACGGCGTCGCGCCCGCGCACGCGTAGATGGTCGAGCCCTCCCCGAGCGCCTTCGTGAGCGTCGCGTACGGCGCCGCCTTCGTCCCCTTGCCCGTCGCGTCGCTCCCCGTGCTCGACACGAACACGCCGCACGTGTCGGCCACGGGTTCGGCGTTCTCGCTCGGCACGCACGACGGCGGCGGTCCCCCGCCATCCCCGCCGTCCCCAGCATCACCCCCATCGCCCCCATCGGTTCCCGTCGTCAGGTACTTCGGGCACGTGAGCGTCCGGTCGCAGTCGTCCGCCTCGTGGCTGCACCCGGCGGCCTGCATCACCACGGCGGGCGCGATCAGCATCGGCACCCCGGCAAAGATCCAGCGCATCGTTCGCATCGTGTCTTCCTCTCACCACGCGCCGGAGACGGTCACGCCGCCGCCATTCGAGCCCACGAGGGGCAACACCCGCACGCCGCCCGTCTTCTCCCGCTTCGGCGCCGGGAGCAGCGCGTACGTCACGGCGCCGATCGCCAGCACGCCGGAGGCCACGAACGCGCCGCGCGCGGCGTTCGCGGTCGCGTCGAGCGTCGCGAGGGAGCTCTTCATGTCGCTGCACTGCGTCGCGAACTTGCCCGGCTGCACGCACTGGCCGCCCGCGTTCAGGATCGCCGTCCGCTGCGTGTCCGCGTCGCTGCTCTTGGCGTTCGACACCACGGTCGTGCCGATGCCGACGCCGAGCGCCGCGGCGCTCGCGGTGGCCAGGACGACCAGCGGGACGATGCTCCGCCGCTCCGGCGGCAGTGGCACCAGGGCGAGGGCGACGTCCTTCTCCTCACCCGCGCCCACGTCGAACGACACCCGGGCCGGCGCGCTCCCCGCGCCGCTCGCTTCGAGCACGTGCTTGCCCGGGTCCACGAACAAGTCGTTGCCCAGGTCCTCCGTCGCGATGACGGTGCCGTCGATGGACGCGGTCGCGCTCGGCCCGCTCAGCTTGACGTGGACGGTGCCGACCTTCGCCTTCGCCTCGTCGAGGAGTTGCTGCGTGCGCTGGCGTTGCGCGGGCTTCGAGGAAGGGGGCGCCGTCCGGGCGCTGTAGGCCAGGAACTCGGCGGCGGCGCGGTGCTTGCCGAGGTGCATCTCGACCACGCCGAGGTTGGCCGCGACGTCGAACGTATGCGCGATGTTCCACGCCCCGAGGTACGCGGCCTCGGCCTCCGCCCACTGCTTCTGCTCGAACGCAGCGTTCCCCTGCTGGTAGAGCCTCGCGGCGCGCTCGGTGTCGGTCTCTGCGAGGCCGGTCCGGCTCACGCACAGCAACGCGCTCGCAACGAGCAGCGCGAGCGTCAGAGAGCGGGGACTTCCGTGATTCATCATGGGCTCCATGTCGTTTCAGTCGTAGATGGGCTTCTCGGCAGAGGCAGGAGGTGCGGGTGCTTTGGGCGCGGTGGTGGCAGGCGGCGAAGGTGCGATCGGGGCCACGGTCGGCGCCGGCTCGATGGGCGCCACCGTCATCGCCGGAGCCGGCTTCACCCCCGCGTGCCTGTGCGGGTCGTCCACGGCGCTCGGCGCTCTCGGCGCCGCCCGATGCAGCTCCGACGGAGGCGCGACTCTGGGCGTCGCGCGATCCGTTGTCTCGGCGGTCGCGCTCACGGAAGGCGGCGCAGCCACCTCCACCGACGCCCGCGGCGCCGGCCTCGTCGGCTCCCTCGTGCTCGCGGCCTGCGGCGTCACTGTTGCGCTCGGCGCGCCTACCGCGGCTTCGGGGTAGGGCCCCCGTCGGATCCTGCTCACCGCGACACCGACGCCGAGCGCCGCAGTCACGAGCGCCACCACGACCACGGTCGCCTTGACACGCTCCCGCCTGGAATGCGCCCGCATCGTTGCGTCGACGACGGTCTCTGTCTCGCGCGGCGGCAGCGACGATGGCAGCGCGCTCGTGCGCAAGTCGGATCGCGCATCGGTCTCGCTCGACCACGGGCTCGGCGCCACGTCCTGCGGCTTCTCGTTGCCCGCACCTGCCTCTTCACCTTCGACAACGACCGTCGGCGCCCCGACATCCTCGACCGCCGCCGCCGCAGGCACCTCGGTGGGCGCCACGTACACGCTCGCGTTCCCGATGCCTGGCGTCTCGCCCATCCTCGCCCGGATCGCCGCCTGCTCCTTCTTCACGTCGTAGTAGAGCGGATCCGCATCCGGGCCCCCGTTCAGGACGCGCAGTGCCGCCGCCGCCGCGTCGAGGAGCGGATCGTCACCGGGTCGGATGACCTTGTTGTCGAGCTTCCTGGCGTACGCCCGGAGCTCGGGCGGCATCGTGATGTACGCCGAGTCCTCGTCCGGCACGGAGGGCCGCACCTTCGGATCATCCTTGCTCATGGTGTCTCCAGAGGGCGCATCACTGCTCGACTCCGAACGGGTATCTGTGCACCGCGGTAGCAGGCACGGCGGGGGCCGAGCCGGTCGCTGACGGACGCGGGCGCGGGACGTTGGGCGTGAGCTTCGGTGCCCTCGCAGTGGACGCGCTCGATGCAACCGCGACGGGTTCGACGGCGCGCGTCGAGGCCGACGGCAGCGCGGGCGTAGCGGGCGCGGCCGATGGTGGGACGCTCGGAAGGGGCGGGGCGCTGGCCTCGGGAGGCATCGTGCGCGCAGCGGCGGAAGGGGGGAGCGCGCGGGTGCCCACCAACCCGGTGCCCAGCGCCGCCGCTGCGGTGATGGCGATCCCGGCCACCATGCGCGCCCGATTCCGGGCTGGAGGCCGAGGGGTGATGGTGGCTGCGACGGCATGGGCCTGCACCGGCGTGCTCGAGGTGGCGGCGGGCTCGCTCACCGCGGGCGGGCGCATGTGCCGCGTCGGGACGTGCCAGCGTGCACCGACTCCGGCATCTTGCAACGTTGCTCCGCTCTGGTCTGCGGCGAGGAGGGGCGCATCGCCCGGAGGCGCGGCGGGAACCCAAGGCTCGCGATTGCCGGCCCGCGAGCTCGATGGTGCTGGCTCGGCCGGCGGCGCGGAGGAGGCTGACGGCCGTGCTGCGATTGAGGGCTCCTCGACGCGCGGGGGCTCGGCAGGCGACGGTGCTTCCGCCGGTACGTCCTCCGGCCCCGCAGGCGCGCCGTGCGCGACCGGCTCGGTCTGCGCGTTCGGCAAGGCCGTAGGCTGGGAAGTCGCCGGCGCGGTCATGGGAACCGTCGTGCGCGTCGCCCTCTGCGGAACCGGAATGAGGAGCCCGCTGGACAAGCGCATGTAGCCGTCGGGGAACATCCGACTCGCGAGGTCGGCCAGAGGCGGGCTCGCCTCGTGCTCGCTGCGGAAACGAGCCAGCGCCCCGTCGAGCACCGTCGCCATCTCCTCGGCCGAGCGGAAGCGCTTGCGGAGGTCCTTTTCTAGCGCACGGTCGACGATGAACCGGACGAAATCGGGCGCGAGCGGCGCCACCTCGGGGAGCGGCACGTGGGGCTCGTGGATGATTTGCTGGCCGAGCCGGTACGAGCCTGCCGCGAGCTTGCCGTCGATCTCGAACGGATGACGGTCCGCGAGCAGCTCGTAGAGGACGACGCCGATCGCCCAGAGGTCCGTGCGGGCGTCGAGCGGGGCCGACTCGTCGAGTTGCTCCGGCGCCATGTAGGTGTACGTCCCGAGGTGGGTACCCGTCGTGGTGACGCGCTCCCGCGAGTCCTTCCACTTCGCCGCGCCGAGGTCGATCAGCCGCGTCACGGCGTCGACCGCGAAGTGCAGGTTTCCCGGCTTGATGTCGCGGTGAATGGCGAGCGCGTGGATCGCTTCGAGCCCGAGACATGCGTCCCGCATGATCTCCAGCGACCACGCGATCGGGATCTTCCCGAAGGCGACGCGCAGCTCAGTGAGCGTCATCCCCACGAGCAGATCCATCACCATGAACGGCGCACCGTTCGGGCAGATCCCGGTACCGTGCACGACGACGACGTTGGGGTGCCGGAGCCGGCGGAGCATGACCGTCTCCCAGCGCGCGCGAAGCTCGGTCGTTTCGTCACCCAGGAGCCGGACCGAGGTGGTCTTCACCGCGACGCGCTCGCCCGTGTCCACCTTCTCGCCCAGGTACACCTCCCCCTGGCCGCCCTGCGCGATGAGTCCGCGGATGCGGTACGCCTGCCCGTTCGTGCCCTCGGTTACGAGGTCACCGGGTCCAAGCGCGCTCCTGGGAGGGAGCTTCAGGGGGATGCGGTCGAGCATCGTTACAGGGCCTTCGAGACGATCACGAGATGGGCTACGGGGTGGTTCACTGGTCGACGCCGAAGACGCGGTGCGATGCCTGCGCCGGCTCCGGCGGCTTCGGAGGCGGAGGAGGAGAAGGCGCTTCCGGCGACGCTGGGGGCGGGCTGGTGGGCGTCTCCGCGCGCCGTCGAATCGGTGGCGCGAGCGCGGGACGCATCGGCTGCTGCGGGACCGGCGTAGCCGCTGGTGCGGTCGTCGCTGCCGTGCTCCCTCTCGCTACGGGTGCGGCTGTGACGACCGTGCTCGCGGTGCTTCCCGGGCTGAGCGGCCCACGTGCTTCGCCCTCGTGCGGACCGATTGTCGTGGGAGCTGGGGCGGGTGCCGTTGCCGCGCTGGCGGCCGTCGTGAAGGCTGCGGCATCGGCGACGGTCGCGCGCGGGATGTCTCCCGGGCTTGGCGGTGCGGTACCCTCGTACGGATCGAGCGGCGCGTGAGCGAGATACGCGCTGCTAGCGGGCGCAGCGCGCGGCTCATCGTCGCGGGCACGGTGCCGCGCGCCGGCAACGATGCCGCCGAGCAGGGCCACGCTCATTGCGGCGATCACCCAGGACCAGCGCATCCGGAGCCCCGTCGGGAGCGCAGGCCGCGAGGGTGCACGTCCCATTGGAGCGGCCGGGAGCGCCGGCTGCTCGGGGGCATCCGCCGCCGAGGCAGGCGCAAAGCGCGCTGTGCCCCCACCCACCGTGTGCTCAACGGCTTCGGCCGGCTGCGGAGCTGGCGGCGTGACCACTACGGCAGACGGCGTGACGGCTTCAGCCGCGCGCGCATCACCCGACACCGACACCGCACGCTCCAACGCATCGCTGAACGCGGCGGCGCTCGCCCATCGATCTTCGGGGCGTTTTTCGAGCGCCTTCATGATGGCGCCCTCGATGGACTCCGGGATGGGTTGCGGCGCGTCAATGGACGGGACGGGCGGCGTCTCGAAGGCGTGGGCCCGGACGAGGCAGTGCGAGTTGCGGTGGTGCTTGAAGGGATTGTGCCCGCTGACGAGCGCGTACAGCACGGCGCCGGCCGAGTAGATGTCCGTCTGCGGGCTGACGCCCTGCGCGAGGGCCTGCTCGGGAGCCAAGAAGCGGGGCGTCCCCAGGACGAGCCCGGTGCCCGTCGGCTGAACGAGCGGCCGGGGGCCGTCCGCTTCGGTCTGGGCTCGGATGACCTTGGCGAGGCCAAAGTCGAGGATCTTGAGGACCCGAGGACCGCGCGCGGCGTCGCAAAGGAAGAGGTTCGCGGGCTTGATGTCGCGGTGCACGATTCCCGCGGCGTGCGCGGCGCCGAGGCCATCGAGGAGCTGCCGGACGAGCTGCACGGCTTCGTCGACGGGCAGGAAGCGCCGGGCGCTCAGTTCTTCGTCGAGCGTCCTGCCGACGAGCTTCTCCATCGCCATGTACGCCCGGCCCTCGGAGGTTCGGCCGAAGTCGATGGCGTTGACGACGTGCGGGTGTGGGGAAATCGCGGCGAGCGCTTCGGCCTCCAGGCGCATGCGATCGATGAAGTCCTCGGAGTCGGCATAGCTCCCCCGGATGAGCTTGACGACGACGCGCTTGCGTAGCGCCGTTTGCTCGGCTTCGACGATCTCGCCCATCGCACCTCGGTCGCTCAGGAGCCGCACGAAGCGGAACGGAGTGCCTGCCAGCGGATCGCTCGCTGGCGGGGAGGCGTACACTGCCGTACGGTGCGACGCGTCGGGGTGGGGCACGATGACCTCTCGTTGGGCCCTTCGCTTGGCCCTCAGAAAGGATCTCGGTTCGGGAATCCGCGATTTGCAAAAAAAATCGGGGCTGTGTGTCGCGGTCAGTAATGTCCCGGTGGGCGGCATCTCGGGACGCGAGTCTAGCCGTTTCCCGGGCCCGCCATGAGCTGCGCTTGGGGGGGCGGCGAGATGGAGGACGGATGCGGGTGGTAGTGGCGGCTTGCCCCTCCCGCATGACGGGTGCCCCCGCGTGGCTCTCGGTCGCGTAGCGCCGCTATTTCGCGAGTCTCATGACAGAGCCGTCCTGCGAGGACGAGCCGCTCCCTTTGTTGACCCAGTAGAGCGCGGAGGCATCGGCGACGAGGAACGCCGGGGAGAGCAGGCCCGAGGCGAGCACGACGGGAGCGCCGCCCGTGGTCGGCACCTTCTGCACCGTGCCGCCTTGCTCGCTGGTGAAGTAGACGAAGCTGGCATCCACCGCGATGCCGTAGGGACGCGCGATGCCTGTTGCAAGCACGGTCGGCACGCCGCCGCCCAGGGGGACCTTCGCGACCGACCCCTGCCCGGAAGACGTGTAGGTGGTGAAGTAGATGCTCGTCGCGTCGGTGGCGAGCGCTTGTCCGTACTCCCCGCCCGCGAGGGTCGCGAGCGTCGTGACGGCCCCACCGCCCGTCGACACCGAGAGCAGGTGCCCAGCCGTGTTGGGCTGGTCCGGCCAGTACAGCGTGCCCGCGACGACGACGGCGCCGGCCCACGAGAACACGGAGGAGCCGATCGTCCCCGGGATGCTGTTGGCCAAGCCGCCCGTGAGCGGCACCGCCATCCAGGCGCCGCGGTTAAAGTCGAACCAGTAGGCGCCCGCGGCATCTACACCGGCGAACGCCATCGGCGCGGCCGGCGTGAGGATGACCGAGAAGCCCCCGCCCGTGAGCGGCACCTGCGCGATGCTCCCCGCGTCGGCCCAGTAGACGCTCGTCGCGTCCACCGCGACCGCCTCGGGGGAGTTGAGGCCCGAGACGAGCGTCACGGCAGGCCCGCCCGCGAGCGGCGCGCGCATCACGCTTCCCGCGCCCGACCCCGACCCGCTCCCGTCGACCCAGTACACGTGCGTCGCGTCCAGCGCGAGCGCCCCCGAGGGCTTCGTCAGCCCCGACGCCAGCGTCACGGGCTGGCAGCTGGACGCGATGCAGGCGCCGCCCAGGCAGCCATGCCCACACGCTCCGCAGTTGTTAGGGTCGGTCGTGAGGTCCGCGCCGCCGCACGGCGCGCCCGTCGACGTCGATGCGCCCGAGGCGCTGGCGCTCGATGTCGAGCCCGACGCCCCGGCGCCCGTCGAGGCGCCGCCGCCGCTCGAGGTCGAGCCGGGAGAGCCGCCGGGCCCCGTCGAGGCGCCGCCCCCCCCGCTCGACGTCGCCGTGGTGGTCGAGCCGGGCCCCGCGGCCGAGGCCCCGCCGGTGCTCGACACACCCGAGCCGGCCGAGGCTCCGCCGGTGCCCTTCCCCAGGGTGAAGGGGGACGAGTCGCACGCCGCGCCGGCCAGCGATGCGAGGAAGCAGAGGGACACGAGGGTGGGGATGGTCTTCATGCTCGCGGAACGCCTAGCATGCTTGCGCGATCGGCGAGCATCATCCCGACGCGCGCTGTAGGCGGCGCCACTCCTCGATCACCCGCTCGCGCTCTTCGGCCGTCACGGGCTGCGCCCCGTCGGTGCTCTGGAAGCGACCCGCCGCCTCTCGCACGTCGTCCAGTGCGACGAGCAGGATGTCGTCATCGGGATGACTCGCGGTCTCCATCGTCGATCTCCGCAGATAGTGGCTCTGGCTCCATCCGGAGGCGCGCGCGGATGTCGGCGAGGCCCATCAGCATGCGCTCCCGGAACTTGTTCGTGCGTCGGTGCTCATCCCGGACGTCCCGCTTGAGCTCCTCGTGCTCACGGCGAAGCCCGTCGATCTCGGCCTTGCACTCGCCGCACACGTGGGGGGGCGAAGGCAGGAACGGGACGGAGGTGAGCGATTCGCGCGCGGGCGGGGGCGGCGGCGCGGCCGGCGGCGGCGCCGCCGTGCCGGCGCTCGTCGGCCCCTGCAAGCGCGTCGCGATCCGCTCCGCCAGCACGCCGACGGAAATCAGCGCGCCAGCGACGCCGGACCCGATTGCCAGCCATTCCGCCGCACTGGGCATCAGCGGACCCTACGGGGCGGCAAATCACGGAGGTTCGTGCTGCGCGCCGCGGGCGGCGCGCCGGACCCGGTGCGCTTCATCGGCGGGAGCTTCCCCGGGCTGCGGGCAGCCGGCGCGCGCGAGCCGGGAAGCGGGCGCAGCTTGCCGGGGCCCCACCCCTCCGCACGCGCGAGGCCGTCCCGGACCAGCTTCTCGCGCTGCGCGGAGGCCATGGGTGCGCCCGTGTGAGTGCTGCTCGTCGCGTTGGCGCTGTTCTCCAGCCCCCACCCCTCGCCGGGCGGGTCCAGAGGCGGCGCCGAAGAAAGCGCGTCCTCGGGCCCCGAGGTCTGCTGCGAGAAGACGCTCCAGTCGGGGCGCGTCCCCCGCGGGAACCAGTAGTGCAGCGCGCGGTAGCCGGGGCCGGAGACCATGAAGAGCATGTTGCCGGCCTCGGAGTCGTCCCCGGCGACCTCCGACCAGTAGATCAAGCGCCCCCACTGAGGCGCCTGCTCGAACTGCGCGCGCGCCTCGAGCTCGCGCTCCATGATGGTCTGCGCCGTGCGCTGCCCATCGGCGCCGGGCTTGCAACCGCACAGGAAGTCCCACCCGATGTTCTGCACCCACAACCACAGGTAGCTGCCAGCTTCCAACGTCCTCATGTCTCGCTCCTCTCTCTCGTGTTCAAAGGCGCATCCATGCGCCCTCTCGGTCGAACCACATCAGCGGCGACCGCTCCACGCGCGTCAGGTGCTCGGGGTGCTCGGGGCGCGCGGAGTCGGCCAGGTGGAAAAAGTCGGCGCGGAACGGGTTGTAGGTGAACCGCACGAGGTCGCGCGGACGCCGCGCCGGGGAGCGGTGCTCATCCCAGGCGACCACCTCCCCCACCGCCCATGCGTGGATCTCGCGTTTGCCCTTGGCGATCACCTTCTGGTGCGTCGCGAGCGAGACGCGAAACTCAGCGTCGCGGAGCACGACGTACGCGGCGACGACGAGAACGTGCCGCGGCGCGCGAGTTTCCCGCACGCTCCAGTAGTGGATCGGGCCCTTGCCGTGATGCAGGTTTCGGTAGACGTCGACGCGCTCGCCGATGGCGGGCCGGGGCCCGAGGTCCATCGCGAACGCGACGAACGGGTCGGCGGGTTGGGTCGCGAGCATCATGCCGCCTCCCGGGCCGCGGACAGCAGCGTGCGCGGGATGTGCCGCGACCACCAGAACATCGCGGCGTCGTCAAGCTCCGTGAACTTCGCTTCCGATTGCGGCGCGAGCCGGAGGAACGTGTCCCAGCCCTCGACGGTCGGCGGGATCGCCGTCCCCGGCTTGTGCGCGCCGACGGCGACGCTGTTGCCCGCGCGCATCGGCACCTTGATGTCCGTGGCGCGCCATCCGGTGTCGCGCATGCGGGCCGTCATCTCGGCCCCGTGCCTGGCCCACACCCTGTCGAGGAACGCCTGCGTGGCCTCGGTCCAGGCAAGCTCCTCCCAGATGCCCTTGACGTGGGCGGGGGAGCGGAGGCGGTCGAGGATGTCGGCCATGGCCTCGGCGACCCTCGCGTCGTCCTCGTCCTGGGGCCATGCGTCGATCGCGTGCTCCGGGCGGAGGCCCAGCCGATTCGAGCTCGGGCAGGCCCTTCTCCTCCCAGGTGACGGAGCCCAGCGCGCGCACGCTCACCGTCTTCTCGCGCACGCGGCCGAACTCGTAGAAGTTGAAGACCTTGCTGTCGGCGAACGAGGGCACGCGGACGCGCAGGCCCTCGTACACCGGGGCGCGCCCCTCGGGGGGCACAAGCATGGCCGCGTCCCTCGCGTGGACTGCCCAGGCGTACCAGGGCCACACGGCCGGGTCCTCCCGTTCCAGCTGCTCAAGCCTTTGGCGCGCCTCGGAGCGAAGCGCCTCGGCCTTCACCGGGTCGCGCTCGGTGCGCGCGTCCTCGTAGCGGCGAGCCGCCTGGCGCAGCGTCGTGCTCGCCTCGCTCGCGCGCCGCGCGCGCTCCTCGGCTTCCTTCTTGGCCCGCTGCGCGGCGATGCGCGCCACGGTCTTTTCCTTGTCCCGGCTGATGAGGACGAGGATGTCCTCCATGGAGAGGTCCATCTCCGCCGCCATGTTGTTGAGCGCCCGGTCTTGGCTCTTGAGCAGCGTGACCATCCAGCCGCGCTTTTTGGCGATCATGTCGTACCGCATCCCATCAGACGAGCGGCTGGCGAAGTAGTAGACGATCCGCACGATCGCCTCCGTGTTGCCTTGCCGGACGGCGCGCCCGTTGCGCTGCGTGAGGGTCGACGGCTCCCACGGAAGGTCGAGGTGATGAATCGCACAGGTGCGCTTCTGCAAGTTCACGCCCTCGTACGCGACCGCGTTCGCGATCACGACGTCGTACCGCGGGGCGATCCCCTCTTCGGGCACCCCGTTGAACTCATCGGAAATCCGCTGCCGGTCGGCCGGCGAAGGCGCGGCCTTGGCGTTGAGGACCGCGATGCGCTCGGTCGGGATGCCGGCTCGGACGAGGACCTCGCGGACCCACACGTGCGCGGCGGTGTTGTCGCAGAAGACGATGTGCCCGCAGGTGGTCTGCTTCAACACCTCCTCGGCCACCCTGTTGAACTTCGGAGAGGCCGGGTCGGAGACCTCCCGCGCGTTTTCCCACGTGTAGCCCTCGTCGAGGTCGGGATGGACGGCGACGAGCGCCATGCGGGCGAGCCTGCCGAGGATCTCCCCCTTCGCCTTCGGGTCGTCGCTCTCCATCGCCCGCTCGATGTCGGACACGTAGCGCGCGTACTTGGCTTCCTGCCGCTCGTTCATGGGCAGCTCGAGGAACTCCACCTTGGGCTCCGGCAGCTTGAGGCCCACCTCGTCGGCCGTGCGGAACTCCCAGTAGCGACCGAGCACCGCGCGCAAGTCGTCGAGGTTCTGGAAGCCGACGCACGCGGAACGCTCTTCGAGCTCCAGGTTGAGCCCCACCACGTCGCGGATCTCCAGCTTGCAGAACCGATCGACCCACGCCTCGGGGTCGCGGATGCCCACGCTCTGCCATGCGTCCCCGCGGATCAGCTGCGTGAGAGAGAACAATTCGAGCGGCCCGTTGACGACGGGGGTGCCCGAGAGCAGGACCACACCGCCGCCTCCGGTGCGCCTGCGCACCGAGGCGCACCGAAAATCCCACTGCCACGCGCGGTCGCTTCCCTCGCCGGAGCCGCCCATGAACTTCGGCACGCCCCCCTCCCGGGGCTCGGGCTTGTAGAGGTTGCGCCCATTCTGCCCTTCGTCGATCACGAGGCAGTCGCACTGGATTTGCTCCCACGTGATCCCCGGGTCGAAGCGCCGATTTTCCGGGAGCTCCACCATCTCGGCGACCCACGCGCCGAGGCCCTCTTTCAAGATGGCGTCTTCGCGCTCGCTCAACTCGCGCCCGCGGTCCGACTTCTCGGCGGCGTTGCGCTGCCGGAGCCTCACCTCGCGCTTGATTGCCGCGTTCGTCTCGGCGTAGGCACGGATGGCCGGCTCGTCCAGGCGGGTGAGCGGGAACGAGCTGTACGTGACGATCACCACGTCGAACTCCCCCGATTGGAAGCGACTCCACGTGCGCGCGCGCTCCTCGGGCGTGTCCGTTTTGCTCGTCTGGTAGCCCTTGCGCTTCCCCTGCGAGATGGTGACGCGCTTGGAGCCCACGACGCCCACGCGATAGTCCGGCAGCGCCTCTTTGAAGGCGCGCACCCAGCCCCACACGAGGCTGTTGGGGACGACGATCACCGGCCTGCGCGCCCAGCCCTCTTGGCGCGCGAGGGCCACGATCGCGCAGCCCGTGTACGTCTTGCCGAGCCCCACCTCCATCGCGACGCCGCCGCCGCGATTGGCCTTCACGCGCCGGGCCGCCGCCACCTGCCAGGAGTTGAGCCGGACGCCCGCCCCCCAGCGCGCGAGCTTGAGCGGCTCCGCGCCGTAGTCGGTCGCACGGAACCCCTGGAAGTTGCGCTGGTACGCGTGCTCAATCGCGGCGCGTCGCTCGGGAGTCGATTCGAGCCACGCACGGAAGCTCTGCTCCCACTCCCGCGCAACCCGGAGACGCGCCTGGTCGACGTCCTTGTCCTTCTCCTTGTCCTTCTTCGGGGAGAAGAGCGTGCGGTCGTGGTTGATGTACCCGAGGATGTCGGCGGTCTCCGGGTACGCGCCTTCGTCGATGTCCTCGTACTTCGTCCCCTGGGGCTTGATCAGGCCGCTGTCGACCTCAAGCCGGACGCTGCGCCCACCTTGCCGGTTGGTGAGCCACCCCTCCAAGAGATCGAGCGGAACCCACCCGTCGCGGACGCTGACATGGATCTCGTCGAAGATGGCGGGCTTGATGGTCTTGAGCAGCTCCGTCGCCTGCCGCGCCGATTGCTCGTCGCCGGCATCCGCGAGCGCCTTCGCCCGGTCGTACCGGGGCCAGAGGTTGCCGAAGTAGTAGACCTCGGGCGGGAGCAGCTGCATCCCGTCGCGCGCCCAGCCGGCCGCGTAGACGGGCGCGAGGTCCCAGCCCTCCATGTCGAAGGTCGTGAGCTCGCCGAACTGCCTGTAGCGCCAGTCTGCTCGCGCGAGAGGGTCGCGGCGGACCTCGGGGGGCTCGCGCGGCGTCCACGTGGGCGCCTTGGTGAGGCCATCGATGAGAAGCTCCTCGGCCGGGGTGCTGCGGCTCGGCTTCTTCCATGCCGCGATGAACTTCGCCGCACCCTCGTCCCCCTCCCGCGCCGCCTTGACAAGCTCGGGGTCGAGTGCGGGGTGCCCGTTCGCCGTCGCCCAGTCGCGCAGGCCCGCGTGAAGCTCCAGCCATGCGCGGGCCGGCGCATCGCTCTCGTCCGCGGCCACGGCGGCGAGGAACGCCTGGACGCGCCGGCCGAGCGATGAAGCGGCGGCGAGTCGCCCGCTGGGGTCGTCGAGGCGCCGCTGGCTCGATGCCGGGGCAGCATCCGGGAGGACGGGAGCCGGCGGAGGCGGCCCGGGGATCGAGTGACTGCACGTGGCACACACGGCGCGTGGCTCGAACGGGGGGATCGCGGTGAAGTCGCCGTAGACTTGGTAGCCGTAGCGCGGCTTCGGATACTTCGGCTTCTCGCCGCGCTTCTCCGCGGCCTCGATGTCCTCCGTCCGCACCTCCACGCCGAGGATGTGCGCGGGGTACTCCTTGAAGTAGCGGCCTTCCAAAATGAAGCGGTCGGCCTTGTCGACGTCGCGCATTCCCGCGCCTTCCGCGCCGAGCGGTCGCGCGCGGAAGAACAGGAGGTCATTGACCGACTCGGCGCCCGGGAAGAGCCCGCTGGGGAGCCGGAACGCCGCCATCAGGTGATGGCGCTTGAGCACCTCCAGGCGGAGCGCCTCCGATTGCTTGCCCTGGCCGGTGAGGAAACCGCCCGGGATGAGGTAGACGCCCATCCCACCGGGGGCCAGGAGGTCCAAGCCGCGGCGGAGGAAGTAGGGCGCGGCGTCGGTGTAACGGTAGTTGCGGTTGCTGTCCTCGGTGAACGCGGGCGGGCGCTTGCCGAACGGCGGATTCGCGATGACGAGCCCGAGGCGTTGCGTGAAGCCGTCCTCGCGCTCCGCGATCCACCGCTCGAAGGCCCCCTCGTAGAGGCTCAATGTCGGGCCGGAGAACGCGCACGAGGGAGGCGGAGACGTGGCTGTATTCAACCGCGTGCCACGCGATGCTCTCGAACCCGGGCCCGGACAGGGCGCCGGGGAAGCGACCGATGCCCACGGACGGCTCGAGCGCGTGCACCATCCCGTCGGCGCTGACCAACTCGCGAAGGAACGGCTGGACAACGCGCGCCACCTCGCGGCAGAGCCGGGCCGGGGTGTAATACTCGTGGATGACGCCGCGCTCCTCGGGCACGAAGTCGGGGGGGATCTTGCTCGCGACGTCCCTGATCGAAAGCCCGCCCCAGCCAGAGTAGCCGAGCAGCACGCGCCGCTCGTCCATCGTCGGCTCCCGGCCGGACGCGACGAGCTCGTTCAGGAGCCGCAACGATGCGAGGTTCGCGTTGGTGCGCTGCGCCTTCGTGCGCTGCTCTTCCGGGAGCAGCACGACGGTGGCGGGCGTCTCACGCCGCCGGGCCTGTGCTTCCTTGAACCGCTCTTCTCGCGTGTCCGCGCGCTGACGCACGAGCCCCAGGACACGCGCGCCCGCCGCGCGCTTCGCCTCTTCGCTCTCCCCGTCGCGGTATGCCCGCACCATCGCATCCATGAGGGGCCGGACGTCGGCGGTGTTCAGCTCCCACGCGAACGCGTGCGCCTCCTCCAGGTCCTCGAAGGCGCCCGCCTTCAAGCCGAGGCTCATCTCACTCACCTGGAAGAGTTTCGGGTTGGCGATCCCCTTGTGCACCACGAAGTCACCCTCGCGGGCGAGCACGGAGAACGTCTCAATCTTGCCGTTCGTCAGGCGGGTGCTCGCCATGTCGCGCGCGTCGGGGGCCCACTTGGCGAACGTGTAGCCGCCGCCTTCCTTCTTCGCCTTGACCCTGCCCTGGGCCTTCAACGTCGCGACGGCGAGCTCGACGGCCTCGACGGCCGCGCCGGTGCGGTCCGCAAGCTCGGCGACGTCGAGCACGGTGCCCTTGTCGGCGGTCGCGAACACGTCAAGGACGCGCTCCTCCAGCGTGGCGGCCGGCGCCGGGCCGGGCGGGGGCTCCGGCTCCGGCGGGGGCGGCGGGGGGCGGCGGGGGGTGGGCGGCGGGCTCGTGCTCTTGCCGGCTGGCACCACCTCGAACTTTCCGCGCCCCGCCTGGCGCACGCGCGGCGGGTCCGTTGCCTTGAGCCTGGCGAGGGACGCGGCGAGCGCGCCAGCATCGGCGTCGACAAGCTCGCCAAGCTCGGCGGCGCTCAGCGGCCCGCGCATGAGCATGTCGACCACCTGCTCGTCGAGGTCCTCGTCCTCCGGGGACGGCGGCGGCCTCCAGTCGGGCGCAGCTCGCATCGTGACGCCGCCCACGTGGGCAACGACGCCCGGACCGAGCCGGCGCACCATCGCCTCCGCGTCATGCGCGGCGTACGCACGTTCGAGCGCCCGGTCCTTCTCGTGCTGCTCGTCCGAGGACGGCTCCGGCTCCGGCTCCGCTACCTCGCCATGGAGGCTCTCGGGCGCGGGCTCGGTCTGCGCCTCCGCTTCCGGAGCATGGCGCGGGGGCTCGGCCCGGCGCGACGGCTCCGGCGCGGCCTCCGGGCGCGACGTCGCCGCCGCGTCCCGTGCGAGCTCGCGCAGGATGGCCCACACGCGCTCCGTCCTCTCGCCGTAGTCGTCCAGCTTCTCTTGGATCGCGTCCTTGACCCGCTGGGCTTCCGCGTCGTCGGTTGCCCAGCCGTCGATGCCCTTCTCGGCGACGACGAGCTGCGCTGCGCGTGCCCCGTCGTCGCCCAGGAGCTCGTACGCCTGGCGAAGCCGAGGCGAGAGCGATGCTCGCCATGCCGTCCGGTCCACCGTTCGGCCCGCCGTCTCAAGCTCGACGGCGTAGAGGGCCGCACGGTCGGCGTGCTCCTGTTCCTCGCGCACATAGCCGCCGGCCGCCGCGCTCGCGGCGAGCTGCATCTCCCGGTCGTAACTCCCCTGCTCCGTCTTGGGCCTGCGCTTCGGCTCGAAGCCAAAGCCGGACTGCTCCTCCGGGACCTCGCGCTCCGCGGCGCGGTCGACGAGCTCGTTGAGGTAGGCGACGATGGCGTCGTCAGGGTCTTCGCGTCCGTTGGCCGCGCGAACCGCGGCGGCACGGAGCTCGCGGAGCAACGCGGGCGGCAGGATCGGCTCGGTGATGGCGAGCCTCGTCGCGCGCGCGCGGTCGAGTCTCTCCCCGACGCGGCGAGGTCGCGGCGCGCCTCCGTGACGGCCCGCCCCTCGCGGATGCGGTCGTTCAGGATGTGGATGTCATCCACAACGGAGTCGACCCACCCCGTCGCAGCTTCGATCACCTCGCGCTGCTCTCGCACGAGGCGGTCGGCGCGAGCCGCGGCCTCTTGCTGGCGCAGCTCCTCGCGCCGGACCTCTCCGACGGACAGAGGACCGTCGCCGCGGCCGAGCACCACCATCGGGGCGGGCTCGCGAACCGAGGGCGCGCGGTACGACGGCGTGGGCGCGCGGCCGGCAGCGGCGGAGTCGAGTGCGGCGGCGGCCTCAAGGTCGCTCAACAGCGCGAGCGCCCGGTCCGTCAAGCCCGAACGTGCGAGTGCCCGGCCCGAAAGGAAGGCTGCCCACACGCCTTGACCGTCGAGGCCCTTGCTGACCGCATGGCCCCAATCCCGACGGCCCGCCCCGAGCGCTCCCTCCTCGTCCGCCGCCCGAGCGAGCGACATCATGCGATGAAGCGTGTCCGACGGCGGGAACACGGCATCCCCCGCCAGGCTCGGAACCTTGTGCTGTGCGAGCCCCTCGCGGAACGCGGAAAGCAGACCCCGCGCCGTCTCGGCGCCGCGGGCGAACAGGACGGGCGCTGCGCCTTGGATGGGTTCCAGGTGCGTCGCGTCCATCATCGGCTCCTTCGCCACCCGCTCGCGCGGCGCGGGGTCGAGGCGCACGTAGCGGGTGTCGACTCTTCCACCGTCGGCGTAGACGCGCGTGACAGTGCCGACGCGACCGTTCCGTTGCGGGCCGTAGATGCGCTCCTCTCCGACGATTCGCACCCGGTCACCGGGAAGGAAGCGCGCAGGCACCGCTTGCGCCTGCTCCGAGGGCGGACGCGCGGAGGCCGGTGCATGGCGCGGCGGCTCCGCGCGACGCGACGGCGCCGCGGACGATGCCGGCGCCCTGGAAGGGGGTGGACGCGACGGCGCCACCTCTTCGTGCTCGAGGTGCGCCGCCTGTCGGAGCAAGCCCAAGAGATTCAGCTGCCCAACAACGGCCGCGCGCAGTCCCTCGGCCGGCATCCTCCACGCAACGCGGTCCGCGAAGGCGCGCAGCTGGTGCGCGGTGAACTCGGCTCCCGCGCGTTCTGCTTGGTCCGCCTCGCGCTTCAAGTACGCAACGATCTCGTCGCGCTCGGCCGAGGGCGTCGCGGCCAACGAGGGCGGGCTCTCCGAGGGCGGTACGCCTCCGCCAAGCTCGCGGAGGAGCGCCGCAGCGCGCTCTGCGAACGTCGACGCGCGCAGGGCCTTGCCTGCCGCGTTGGCGGCGCTCATCCCATTGCCGAGGAGCGCCTCGGTGACGGCCCGGGTCCAGTCGCCCCCGAACTCATTCGGGCGGGACCAGCGCCCCTTCTGTTGCAGCCAGGCCCCCGCCTCATCCGCCTCCCGGCCGAGCGCCATGATCCGAGCCAGCGCATCCGCGGGCGTGGGGAACGGGTCTCCTGCGGTACTCAGATGCGCGCCGGAGAGGCCCTCCGCGAACGCCGTGACGATGCCCGGCGCCGACGTCGCGGCGTCCGCCCACAAGTATGGGCCGCCCTCGATGGGGACCAGGACGGCCGTGTCGACGCGGCGCGCGCTGGGCTGCTTGGTCATGCGCGGGGTCTTGTCGAACAAGACCTCTCGGGCCGGTCGCATGGGGCCGCCCGTGTCGCGGATGACGCCCACCACCGTCCCGCGACGCCCCTTGAACTCCCCATCGAACACGCGCACGCGGTCGCCGACCATGAACGTCGCGCCCTTCTCGGGGAGGTCGCGCGGCTGTTCGGGCAGTCGCGGAGCCGACGGGGCCGGTGCGATCTTGACGTGGTAGAGGCCCTCGGCCTCAAGGATGCTCAAGAGCCGCGGGCGGTCCCACTGACTCGCCTCGACGAAGTGTTTGACGGTCGACCGGAGCATCTTGCGCACGCGCTCGGGGTCGAACCTGTCGTCTTTGACGCCCTCGCCCACGCAATCCATCGCGAGCTTGAGCGCCACGTCGGGCACACCCGGTCGGTCCGTGAAGCCCTCCTCCGTGAGGATCGTGCGGATGACCTTGGCCCGCCTCGTTTCCTCGGCAGTAGGCGTCCTGGGGGCCGCGCTCGACGACGAAGCGGGGCGCGCGCTCGACGGAGCGGGGCGTGCGGGCTTCGGCGCGGCCGGGCGGGGCACGGGCTTCGGCGCGGGCGCCGCATCCAGCCCGAACCCCGCGAACGGGTCGCCGCCGTCTCGCGCGGGATGAGCGGCCGGCGCGTGCGCCACCAGCGAGAGCTTGTCGACGTCGACGAATTGCTCGGAGTCCGGCCACTGGACCAGCGCGCGGTGCCAGCCGGGCCGCGGCTCGGCGAGCTGCAACACCGTGCCGATCTCGTTCCCGCGGCGCACCTTGTCGCCGATGGCGAACGGGTTGACCGCCTCGGTGCCGAACCCGGCGAACGGGTCCGCGGCAGCACGCCGGCCGCGCGCCGGGGGAGTGCGCGGGCCCGAGGCCGGCGTGGCGGGCGCCGCCTCGGTGCCGAACCCGGCGAACGGGTCCGCGGCAGCACGCCGGCCGCGCGCCGGGGGAGTGCGCGGGCCCGAGGCCGGCGTGGCGGGCGCCGCCTCGGTGCCGAACCCGGCGAACGGGTCATCCGCGACAGCGCGTCGACCGCGCGCCGGGGGAGTGCGCGGGCCCGAGGCCGGGGTGGGCGCGGGGCCCGTGACGTCGCGCGCGAACGCCGCGAACGGGTCATCCCGCTGCGTGCGCCGTCGTGCCGCGGACCCCGCGCCCGTCTTCATGCCGCCGCCTTCGCGAGCTCGGCCGCCCGGGGCCGGTTGTGCTTCATCCAGTCCATCAGCGCCTTGAGGGGCTGCTTGATCTTCTTCTTCGCCGCCCACGCGAGGACCTCGGCGCGGCCTCCGTTCGCCCAGGCCCGTTCGACTGCGGCATAGGTCGTCTCCGCCGTGGCGGGCTGCGTGTTCCGGAGGTGCTTCTTGAGCGCATCGAAGAGCTTCTTGTCATCGATCACGACCGACCCCGGGTTGCGCTGGGTCGGGGGCCCGTTCTTCGCGCTCGCGGGCTTGGCGCTCGCGGGCCTGGGCTTGGCGCTCGCGGGCGCGCCCTTCTTCCCGCGTCCCTTCCCCCTCGCGCGCCGCGGCGCCTTCTTCGCCGGCTCGGCCTTCGGGCGGCGACCGCTCGGCGGGCAGGGCATCACCTTGACGGGGACCTCAATCCCACCCTCGACCCCGTGTTTGCGGCCGTCCCTGAAGGTGAGCTCCACCAGCCCGTCGACGGTGCCCACCGCTTGCACGTGGCACCATCCGCGCTCGCCGGGCAGCTTGACCGCGACGCCCGGCACGATGTCCCGGGCCTTCACCGGCTCGCTGCCAGTGGGGAAGGCGACCGTGGGCCGAGCGGCAGGAGTCGCCTTTCCCTTTCCCCTCCCCCTCCGACTGGATGCGGGCGCGGGCGCGCGCGAGCTCGCCGGCGTGGAGCTGGCGCGCGCCGTCCCATGGCTCGGGCCCCTCACCTTCACGTAGACGTCAACCTCTTGCACGGCTCTCCTCCTTCATGGGCAGACGCGCATCGCGGCCCACGCGACACCACGCGCGCGGCGTCGCCATCACTCCCCGTCGTTCCAGACGGCTTCGACTGAGCCGTCCCAGTGCGTCGTGACCCCGTTCGGGCCGGTGACGACGCACTGGAGGCACCCACCGTTCTCGGCGTTCCACGAGATAGACGGCGCGAAGCCCTGCCCGGCGCCGCCGTCCGCGGGGAGCGTGTTGACGGTGTTGGTCACGACAGCGCCGGGCGTCGTACCGGCAAAGCACACCTGCGCGCGCTGCTTGAACGTGACCGTCTCGCTGCCGTCGCTGAGCGTGGCCGTGACGGTCGCGTCGACGTGCAGCATCCCGTTCGGGATGCGGACGGGCTGCCCGGGGGCCGGCGGCACGCCGAACTGACTCGCCCGCGGCCACGGGATGTTGCCGAGCACCTTGGGGGTGTTCGTGGTCGTCGTCGTGTGGAAGTGATAGGCGCGGGAGTCGGAGTTGCCGTCCATCGGTCACGTCCCGTCGTTGCGCACGACCTTCAGCCGCCCGCGCCAGTTGATGCTGCTACCCGCGAGCCCCGTGACCTTGACGGCGACGTTGCCCTGGCTCGCCGTGAACGTCACGCCGGGCGGCGCGAAGCCTTGCGCCGTCCCCCCGTCGCCCGGGAGGGTGTTCGCGCCCGCCGTCTGCTGGCTCCCGCCGACGGGGTTGCCGCTCCCGTCGAACGCGACGTGCGAGCGAACGCCGAAGGATACGCCCTTCGAGCCGTCTGCCAGGGTCGCCGTCACGTAGCCCTCGACGTGCATCACGCCCGCGCCAGGCCCCGGCCACGGGATGTTCAAGAGCGTCTTGACCGTCGCGTCGGGGGTGTTGCCCTTCAGATCGTAAACACGCGAGTCCATGGTCGTCCTTTCGCGGTCACCAGGAGAGCCACTGCACGCCGGCAGCGTTCTGGTGGTTGATGGGGGTGTCGTGCGCGTCGCGGGTGCACTGGCCGAGCGTCGGGTCTGCCGCGGTGCACTTGCCCGCCCGCTTTGCCCCCTCCGGAGCCGTGGACGGGGGCGGGGGCGCGCCCGCCTCGTCCGACTCGATGGTGAGGATCGGCTCCTCGTCCTCCTCCGCGGCCGGCTCCGCAGCGCGTTGCCCCCCCGCTCTCTCGGTGGGCGGCGGGAGCTCGACCAGCTCGAAGAGGGGCTGGAGCAGCTTGCCGAGCACGGGGTCGGCGTTCTGCGGGACGCCCCACGCGCGCATGAACGTCAACGTGCGCTCGAGGAGCACGCGCTCCTCCGCGGTCCCGTTGCTGGTGATGTCCTTCCCGATGAGCAGCGCCTCCCCCGCAAGCAGCGCCACGAGCACCTTCCGGAACACCTTGCGACCATCGGGAGAAAGCCGCGCAACGGTGGCGAGCATCCCCTCGACCCCGCCGTCTACCGTGCCCAGTTGCCCGAGACTCGCCGCCGCGAGGAACTCCGCGAGCCCGCGGGGCACCCCCGGCGCGGGCGGGTCGCTCGGGAGCGCGGGTGGATTGCTCGGGAGCCGGGGCCGGTCGCTCGCGCCCGGCGCCGGGGTGGTGATCATGAAGTCGTTGCTCAAATCACGCCTTCTTTCAGAGCGCCTTGGCCGACGTACGAGACGCCGGCCGCGGCCAGTGCAAGAGCCAGGGTCGCGACGGCGCCGTCCCCCTTCGGAGCATTCCCCGCCGGGGACGGCGCCGGCCGTATCGACGGCGTTGCAGGTCCCGCGAACTGGAGGTCCGCGCCGTAGAAGTAGCGAAGGATCGCGGGCCACTCCCAGCCGTTCCGCGCGAGCCACTGAGCGCCCCACTGGGACATGCACCCGCGGTTCGGGGTCGCCCTCCCGGCGATGCGGAGCGGTGCCGGCGTCACGTCCGTGCCCGTCTTGCGGTAGTTGTAGGTGACGTAGACCTCGGTCGCGCTCCCGTCGCTCTTGAGCCGCTGGGGAGCTGGATGACCCATCGCCACCCAGGGCGCCCCGCTGACAAAGTTCGCGTTGATGAGCGCGCCCTCGTACAGGGCCCGCGTGCGGAACGTCGCCTCCGCGGCCTCGATCGCGTTGCGCCTCGCCCCGCGCGCAGCCACCTGGAAATACTCGCTCGATTCGAGGGGCCGCTCGCGCGTTCCCCACGTCGGATGATCGAGCAGCGCCTTGAGCGAGAAAGTGCGCGCCGCGACCGCCTGGGCGCGGAGGGCTTGGGGGTGGAACGTGGGGAGGGTCTCCCCGGTCACCACGCGGGGCACGTACTCGTTCTCAAAGTCGAGCTCGAGCACGGTGCCATCGCTGGGCCAGCGAACCCACACGCGAACGCGGGCGGGGTCGCCGGTGACGGTGGAGAGCAGCGGCGCGCGGAGTCCGTTGAAGGGCACCCAGTCCGCGATGGCGTTGCCCCACGTGCGGTACCCCGCCGGAGTCGCGTGGATGCGGTCCCCTGCACGCTCGAACGTCAGGGCCGTGGAGTCGAAGGCGCGCACGTTGCGCCGGTTGAGCGCCGCCGCCAACGCGGCCCGGAACCCGCGGTCCGGATAGGGGAGGGTGGGCGGGGAGATCCAGAGGACGACCGCGCCCGTTGCGGCGATCCGGTCCACGAGGTCGCCCCCGCGCGCGCCTGCCCTCGCAGGGTCCGCGAGCAGCTGGTCGTTGGTGCCGAGGCTGACCACTACGTAGCGTGGTCGCCAGGCGAGAACCTCCGCGAGGATGGGCGCCTGCTTCCCGGCGAGCCAGGAACCGACCGACGTCCCGCCGACGGGGCGCGCCAGGTACGCGAGCCCGGCGGCGCGCGCGCGCACGCCGAGCGTCGGAGCGAGGCCGACGGCCAGGGAGTCGCCGATGACCGCCAGGCCGATGACCTCGGCCGAGGTCGCCGGTGGCGTCGGCGTCGCTGGCGTCACGCTGGCCGCGGGCACGTAGAGGCTGACGCCACGGTGCACCTGCGGGTTGCTGGCGCTCGGCGGGTGCCACTCGACGCGCGCGAGTACCGTCTGCGCCCCGAATACCCGCGTGGCGGTCGCGAACATCGGGTACTCGGTGCGCGAGCGCTGGATATGCACCGCCCACGCCGTCATGTCCGGCGTGACGACCGAGTCTTTCATCAGCGCGTAGCCCGCGGGGGGCGCCGGGTTGTCGATGGTCTCACCGGCCGCGGCGGCGCTGTCGTCGGGGGGCGGCCCGGCGTCGAGCGACGCGCCGAGGCTGCTCGGCGCCGCGGGTCGGCTCACGGCCGGGTAGCGGGAGCCCATCAGTGCGCCGTCGTACGAGATGAGCCGCGCGAGGGTGCGCGAGGTGAGGACATCCGCCGTGCGGACGGGCTTGCCCCCCACGCGCATCCACGGGTGGACGAGGCGGGGGCCCAGCTGGCTGTAGTCCTCGTGCCAGCGATTGTGGCGCCGACCACGCTGCTGCCACACCACGATGCCCGGACGCGCGATGTACGGGCCACCCTTGGCAGGAAGCCGGCGCGTGTGCCACGAGTAGTTGACCGCACCGTCGCGTCCGAGGGGGTGCCGGGGGTGGTCGGGCGGGAAGAGCTCCGCGCAGACGATCCAGTCCTTTCCGACGTCCGCGACGAGCCCCGTCCGGCCGGCGCGCTCGGCCTCAATCGCGGCATGGTGTCGGAGCCACGCGGCCGTCGTGGAGACGACAGGCTGTTGGGGGCGCGGCTCCAACTTCACGGGCGCCTGCGCGTAGACGAGATCCGCGATCTTGTCGGTGGGGAGAAGCGCGCCGAACAGGTCCGCAATCTGCTGCGCCGTCGTCGCGCTTACCGCACAGCGCACCCAGTCCCAATCCGAAGGGTCGGAGTTGTCTCCCGCCTCACCGAAGCGGAGCACGTCGCTTGCAATCCATAGCGTCGCCTCGACGGTCGCGTCGGAGGCGTCGAGCGGGGTCCACTCGATCGGCACGAAGTCGCCGGCGCGAACGGCGCTGAGCAGCCGGTTAGCCCGGTCCGCTCGCGCGTTCGCGTCGTCACCCGGAGGCAGCGACGCCATGAAAGCAGAGCCACGCATCGCCGCGTCCCTGGGTATCAGTGCCCGACGTTGAGGCCGCCCGCGAGGACCGCCGTCGCGCCCGGGGAGACCACGACGGCGACGCGCGCGTAGCGGTCCGCGACGCCGGTGACGCGCGCGGCTTGCCCGGCCGCGTTGAGCGACGCGAACGCGCCGATCTGCGTGATACCGACGGCGTTCTGGATGCCGTCCGCGCCGTTGCTGTCCGTGGTCTCCACCACGGCGTCCACGGAGCCACCTGCGGAGATGCTCACGAGCACGAGGCGCGCGCACACGCCGCGGCCCGCGCCGAGGCACTCCCAGTTGGTGTGCACGGTGCCGGTCACCTGGGTGGTGCCGTCGAAAGTGCCGGCGTCGCACGGCTGGCCGGGGCGTTGTCCGTCTTCATACCGGGGGTCGAGCATGTCGTCCTTCAATCCATGGTGGAGGGGTACGCGGGCACCGCCCCGAAGGGCAGCGCGAATAGGCCGCAGGCGGGCTGACCCACAACGTCACCGCCATAGGCGTAGACCGTTGCACGGGCGTCAGGGTCCGCGTGCTGGATAAAGCAGAGGTCCAGGTAATCGAACACCGGGACCGTGGGCAGGTAACAGGCCGCGACGCACGCGGCCATCGAACGAAGCGGGGGGATAGTGATGCGGTCCGGCCGGAGGCCCCACCGCATCGCCGTGAGGTCGTTGAAGAAGTTCGCCGCGTTGCGGTCGGTGAGGCGCAGCGTCGCCGTCAGGCCCCACGGGACCTTGTTCGGCGAGCGCTGCCCCAGCTGCTCGACATCCGGCTTGAGGTAGATCCAGACCGTTCGCACGCCTAGCCCCAAGGGCACCACCACGCAGTTGCCGAGGCCCAGGCCCGGGTTGGTCGGGTCGACCCTGTTCGACGGCGTAGCATCGCCGCGAATGGAGACCGGCCCGACCAACGCAGGCATCAATCAGCGCCCCGCCCGTGCCGCCGCGCGCACGGAGTCGACCGTGCGCGCCATCCAGTTGGACTCCCGCTCGAACCGCGGGCGCCGCCGGTCCCAGATGCCGATCCCGTGCACCGTGGCCCGGAGATACATGCCGATCGACTGCGGGACCACGCGGGCCCCGGAGCTGCCGATGTAGACCGGAGCGAACGGGAGCGCGGTCGGCGCCTGCTGCGCGATGTTGAGCGAGAAGAGACCCTTCCCGCCGCGGTCGCGGGGGGTGTCCTCGCTCTGGTTCAGCGTCCAGAAGAAGAGGCCGGGGAAGTCCAGCGTGAGCGCGCCGCCGCTCGTCTTGGCGACGTCCTTCGTGTGGTGTCCCAGCACGATGTCGGAGAAGTCGCACACGTGGAGCGTCTTCGTGTCGGAGTTGTCGCCGGCCCCGATGTCGCTCCACTGGAACTGCACCACGGCGCCCTCCGCGAGGAGGCGCGGGAGCAGGTGCTTGTCCGTCTCCCGCTGGAAGAAGTCCCTCGGCAGGAACAGCCCCTTGTCGTCGTAGAACTCAATCCCCCCCTGCATGATCTGCTGCTGGAGGTTCGAGAGCCCGTACGGCCAGGCCGCCGCGCCGGTGTCCAGCTTCATCCGGTAGCCGATGAGGTCCATCGAGATGCCGGTGATTCCGAACACTTCGTCCGGGTAGGTCGTCGCGCCCGGCTGCGAGAGGTTCGTATCCGAGCCGGTGACGGTGTACGCGTTCCCCATGCGAGAGGCGTTGATCTGGCCGACGAATTCGACGAAGCCGGGGAAGTTGGTGCCCTTCGCGAGGTTCGCGACGGCCAGCGTCGGCGTGTTGCTATCCACCGCGATCAGGACCTCGACGGTGGTGTCGTAGTAGCCCTCCTGCACCACGAGATGCCCGCCACCGTGGCGCGCGACGAAGTGCTCGAGGACGGGCGCCTGGCGCGCGTAGTACGCCCGGTCACCCGGGTACCGCTCGCGGTCGTCCTGGATCGCGTCCATGAGCGCGCGAGCGATGCTCCCCTCCGCGCCGCGCCGACCGAGGTTGCGGTCGATGTCGCGGTAGAGCAGCGGGTTGTAGCGGCGCGCCTCGTCGTCGTCGTCGTCGTCCTCGTCCCGGGCCTCGGCAATCTCGCGCCGCGTGCGGCCGATCTCCGCGAGGTCGCGGCCCTCCATCCCCTCCCGCTGCCGCACACCCAGCGCGGCGCGCTTCTCCGCGATCTCGTCCCGGGCCTGCCCCACCCGGTTCATGAACAGGTCCCGCTCTTCGCCGTTCAGCTGCCCGTAGAGCTGCTGAAGATCATCCATGTCGGCCATCTGGTCTCTCCCTCGCTCGGGTGTCGTCTCTCCCCCCTTCCTCGGTGCTCCCCGCTACGCGGCCCGCCTGCCGCGGTACGCCTCGTCCGCGGCGCGCTCCGCCTCGTTCCTTCCGCTGTTGGCGTTCGCCGTGAGCCCGAGCTGGTCGTACGCGGAGCTTTCTCGAGGCACGAACACCTGCCGCCCGTCTTCGAGGGTGACGTAGGCGCCGGCCCCCGTGTCGATCGCATCGCTCGGCCCGCTCGTCTGGTCGCTCTGCTTCCAGTTGGCGTAGCCCCACACGAAGGCGACGAGGCCCAGTCCGATCGTGCCGATCGCGAACCTGTTCTTCTTCTTCCAGAGGATGAAGCCCAGGACGACGAGCGCGATCCCGACCCCGTACCAATACTTGCGCACGGAGTCGTTCTTCTTCCAGAAATCGAGCGTGAAGACGTACGTGCCGGCGCCGATCAGGAGCGCGGTTCCGAGCCACGCCCCCGGGTTCTTGCGGGCGCTCTTCGCCAGCGCGCGACCGCCGCGCCGAGCGGCGCGCCCCGCGGCGCGCTTCACGCCTCCGCCGGCTTCCCGCATGCGCTCCCACGTCTTCCGCGTCACCGTCATCATTTCCTGCTGGGCCATGTCCTCTCCTCCGAATCACGCGGTCGAGCGAGAGCCCGACGTGAGCCACCACAGACCGCCGAGCGCCCCCGCGGCGGCGAGAATTTCCACACCCACTTTGAGCCCCTCGCCGACCTCCTTGGCCGCGCGATCCGCGCCGGGGAAGGGCGTTGGAAGGGGCCGCTGCGTGCAGCTCCAGCACGACCCGCTGCGCGGCATCCACCTGGCGCACGATCGACATCTCCGCGTCGCTCCACGGGAGCGGATGCTTCGCGGCAGCCTCTCTCGCGAGGTGCTGGTTGATGACCTCGAACGCTGCCACCTGCGCGCGCGCGACTTCTCGCGCGGCGGCATTGCGGCGGCAGCTCCGCGTCCACGACATCCGCACCGCGGTAGGCGAGCACGCACGCGACCGCCGCGACCGCCACGATCCCCACCACGGCGATGATGATCGGGATCGCGCCCGTCGTGTCGCTCGGGAGCGCGGCGAGAGCGGCGTCGATCTGCGCCTGGTCGTAGCCGACGAGAACGGTGCCGCCGAAGTCCAGCACCGGCAGCACCACCGTCCGCTCCCCGTAGTAGCGGCTCGAGCTCTGCCCCTGGGCCGCGGTGCGGGCGCGCTGCGCCGTGCCGAGCACTTCGTCGACGAGGCCCGGCTCCTTTTCGATGTCGTGGTACTCGAACGGCGTCCCCTTCCCCATCAGGTAGGCGACTGCATCCGCGGCCTCGGGCGCCCAGTCGGCGCCGTAGACGATGGCGGCGGGAGACTCGGTGGTCTGCACCGGAGCGCCCTGGACTACCTGCGCATCGCCCCCGTCGACCGTGTTGACCGTCTCTGCCGACCATCGGCCCCGCGGGAGCATCACCTGCACCGAGCGCGTTACGGTGCTGGCGACGCGCCACGTATCCGCCCTCGCCCAGTCGGTTGCGCGGAGGTCCCCGTAGGTGTCGACGTTGTTGCCGTCGATGGTCGTTTGCTGGATCGGGCGCCGGCCCATGCGCGTCGCGATGGCGAGCGAGCCGAGCATCCAGCTGCGGAAGCATCGCATCGCGTCCCCGTGCGAGAGCTGGGCCACGCGCGACGGCTGCACACGTCCTGCGTCAACGCCCACGTCGCGTTGAGGTCGCTTTCCGTGTGGACCCACTGCGCGACTTGCGCGTGTGGGGCCGTCTGCGCGACGGAGTCCATGCGCGCCTACACCAGCCCCAGCATGACCGCGCCGCCGATGGCGACGCCGCCGACGAGGGGCACGAGGATGGACGAGTCGCTGCTCTTCTTCTGACCCGGCCCGGGTGCGGTGGGCGCGTGCTGCAACGCATTCGCCAGCGCCCATTGATGCACCGCGAGCTGAGTCGGCTCGTCGAGCACGCCATCCTCGCGGAGGTGCACAGCGCCGCCGGTGCGGTTGTTCCACCGCTGGAAGGACGAGAGGCAGCGTACGAAGCGGGGGCTCGTCGCGAGCCCATCGGCGTCCGTCGCCGCGCCGTAGTCGCTCGGGTCCGCGTCGGACTGGTGCGAGCGCGCCCAGGCGCCGAGCTCCAATCTCCGTCTGCCGCACGACGGCCGGGTCGCTCGTACCGCTGAGCGGCTGCGCGTAGGGCTCCGTGCCGGGCTGCGCTCCGGGTTGCGCTCCGGGTTGCGCGTAGGGCTGTGCCCCCGGCTGCGCGCCGGGCTGCGCGCCGGGCTGCGCGCCGGGCTGCGCGCCGGGCTGCGCGCCGGGCTGCGCGCCGGGCTGTGCGCCGGGCTGCGCGCCGGGCTGCGCGCCGGGCTGCGCGCCGCGCTTACCTCCGCCCTTGCCCCCCTTCGGCGCCGGGTTGTCGGGCGTCGGGTTGTCGGGCGTCGGGTTGTCGGGCGTCGGGTTGTCGGGCCTCGGGTTGTCGGGAGTCGGGTTGTCGGGCGTCGGGTTGTCGAGCGGGTCGGGGGCGTTGGGGTCCTCATACTGCGACGGCACGACCGCGTTCTGGACAGCGCTCTGAAGGCCCTGCTCGAAGTCCTTGAGGTTCTGGTCGTCGTTGCTCGGCGTGTCGTTGCTCGGCGTGTCGTTGCTCGGCGTGTCGTTGCTCGGCGTGTCGTTGCTCGGCGTGTCGTTGGTCGGGTCGTCGGGCGCGCCGGTGGCGTCCACGCCCGTGGCGTCCGTCGCGGTGGCGTCCGTGTCGGTGGCGTCCGTCGCGGTGGCGTCCGTGCCCTGCCACGCCTGGTCCAGGTCGAGGCCGTTGAGGTTGATGCCCAACGAGGAGAGGGGCATCTGCGGCGTCTGGTCCGCATCGGAGCCACCGCCGGACCCACCCGCACCGCCGTCCCAGCCACCACCCCCAACACCGCCGTCGGAGCCGCCACCGGCGCCAGCGCCGGCATTGTTGTTGGAGGGCACGATCTCCACGATGGTGCGCGGGGCGTGCGGGGCGGCGTGCGGGTGCGGGTGCGCGTGGGGGCGCGCGTGCGAGTGTGCGTGCCCGCGCTTGATGTGCTTCTTCCGCTTGTGGAGGCGCGTCACGAGCGCGCCGGTGTGCGTGTAATCGTGGAACGCGAGCCAGTTGGGCGGGATCTCCCACGGCTCACCGAGGATGTGGCCGGGGTTCGCAGCCAGGAGCTCGATCACGCGCCGGGGGTCGCCGGTGAGCTTCTGCGCGATCATTCGCGGGGTCTCGTGCGGGAGCGCGTGGTAGACGCGCTCGGCCGCATCGACGCCGCTGGTGTCCTGCGCGACCGAGCGGGTGCCGATGAGCTCGTCGATGATGAGCGTCTGCCCCTTCAGCGCGCGCAGCGCGGGCACGCGGCCCCACAGCCACACGAAGAGAGCGCGCGGCCACTGCTGCGCCGAGAGATGGTAAGCGGGGTTGGGCCTGGCGCCGGGGTGCGGCATGGCGCCGGGAGCCCCCGCCGCACCCGGGGTCGCAGCTACGGCACCGGGAGATGACGCCTTGACCCCGCGGTCGGGCGCGATTGCCGGCATGGGCTTCCCTGCCTTCGTTGCCGCCGAGCGCATCGCGGCGATGCCGGAGCGCAGCGCGCGCTTGCGCGTCAGGGCGAGGGCGCCTGCGTTCTTGACGAAGATGGCGTCCATCAGGGGCACGACTTTGGCGCCCGCGCGCACCTGGCTGAGCAGCCCATCCAGCTGGGCCTTGTCGAGGTGCCCGCTCTGGAGGAGGTCCGCGATGCCGCCCAGGATGAGCCGCGGGTCAGACCCGAAGACGCGCAGGTCGTCGGCCCTGTCGATCAGCCGGTCGGACTGCATGACCTTCATGCGGTCGGCGAGCGTCTTGCGGTTCCGCACCAGCCAGCGCCCGACGATGGCGTCGATCGTCTTGTCGCCGATGCCGTAGACGTCTGCGCCGGCCGTCTTGACCGCGTTCAGGAAGGCCGCGCGCTCCGCGGCCGTCGCACCGAAGAGCGCGAAGTCGATCGTCTTGTGTTCCGTGACGAGCTTGCGCTGCTCCGCGAGGTCGCCCAGCACCCGCTTCACGGCCGGGTTGACGATGTGCGTGGCGAGGCGGTCCCATTCTTGGGCTCGCCGCTCCATCAGCGCCATGTAGACGGGCTGAAGCGTGTTGGTGATCACGCCGATGGCGTAGAAACACTGCTCCGTCGGCGTGAGGGCGGGGACGACCTGCGCGATGGTGCCGCCGGCCTGCTGCGCACGCTGGCGTGCCAGCGCCATCAGCTGTTGGAAGTTGAAGCGCTGGAGGACGTCGCTGGGGAGCGCGTGGTTGCCCGCGAGCGATTTGAAGGACTGGGGCTGGTACTTGGCGAGCAGCCAGTCGGCCGCGAACCGCACGTCCTTGCGAGAGAGCTCCCAGATTTTTGTTGCAGCGACGGCTCCGGGGGCTTGCTCGAGCCGCCGACGAGCGACGTCACGAGGCCGGTGATCGCACCCCCGACGGCGCCGACGGCCGCGCCGATCGCCGTCCCGATGCCCGGCACGACGGAGCCGATCGCGCTCCCGAGCGCCGCGCCCGCGCCGGCGTCCGTGCCTACCGAGGCGAGCGTCTTCCCGACGCTCGTCCCGCTGCCCGCTGCCGAGCTTGCCGCGTTCGCTACTCCCGAGACGAGGGAGCCGACCCCCGCACCGCCGCCGCCGTCACCGCCACCACCGCCGAGGGCACTGGCGGCCCCGCCGATAGCGGAACCGAGGTCGCCGCCGCTGCTGCTGTCACCACCACCGCCGAGCGCGCTCGCCGCGCCGCCGATGATGGACCCGAGGTCGCCGGTATACTCCAGGCGATGACGCTCGAAACGCGAGAGGGGTCGACGCTCCCAAGGCCGACATGGCATTTCGAGAGCGAGGCTGCGGTAGGAAGGACCCATGCCCCGTGGTTCTCGCAGCCCAATCGCAAGTCCGACAAGATGCCATGTTTTGCGGGCTGGGTTACCGGGGAACCCCGGGTGGGGATACCCGGCTTCGCGGGATACCAGCGAACGAGGGCAGGGTGTGTATTATGGGTCAAGGGCACTCATTGAGAGGCGGGTGAACAGGTGGGCGTGATTCTCTGGTGTTTCGTCTGTCGCGCCACCACCACGGCGCCGCGCGACACGTGCCCCCACTGCGGCGCGCGCAACCTCCTCGCGATGGGAGAGGGAGCGCCCACACGTCGCTTCGCCACACGGCCGGCGCCGCGGACGTTCGCGCTCGCGCGTGACGTAGCACCTCCTCCGCCTCCCTCGCCTCCGCCGCCCGCGCCCTCGCCTCCGCCGCCCGCTCCACCGCCGCCGCCGCCTCCCCCCGCGGAGAGCTTGCTCGTTCGGCGTGTCTCCGCGGACGCTGCGCGGCTACCCGTAGACGCCTGCGGCGGCGAGCTTGCCGCCGCGCTGGGCGGCGGCTTCCTCCGCGGATCGAGTGTGCTCCTCTCCGGCCCTCGCGGCAGCGGGAAGTCGACGCTCGCGATGGAGGCGCTCGTGCAGTTGCAGCGCGTCCGCGGCGGGCTTCTCTGGTGGCTGGATAGGGACCAGGGCGACGACCGCCTGATCGCTCACCTGTGCGCGCGGATGGGTGGGGACCTCGAAGCGCTCCGCATCGTCAGGCCACCGCACGGATCCTCGCTCACCTGGCGCGACGCACTCGCCGCGGTGCCCGACGATGCGCCGGGCCTCGTGCTCGACTCTCTGTTCACGTGGGGCGGGCGGTCGATGGTCGAGCAGGACCGCATCGTGACCGAGCCGTCGGACGACCGGACGGATCGCGTCGCGCTGGTCATCCAGCGGTGGAACAAGGGCAGCGAACCCGTAGGCCACGCGGACGCGCAGTACGACGTCGACGCGGATGTGCACGTGTTCGAGGAACGGCTCGAGGTCCGCAAGTGCAGGTGGACGCCGCCGACGTTGCGCACGTTCCCGCGCGAGGCCCGGCCGGACGTTCGGTAAGCGTTGACATGCGTGGTGCCGGGGGTCACGCTCGGCCGCGATGATCGAGCGAGTCGAGGAAGACAGGGACCGCGATGCTTTCGTCCCGGGTGCGCGGTTCTATCGCATCACCTACAACTGCGGGTGCGAGATCACCGCCATGCGCTATCGGGAGCCGAAGGTGGGGACGCCGGAAGCCTGCCCGAAGTCGCACGCGGCGAGCCGCGAAAGTCGCAAGGTCGGCTAGGATCGGTCCCGCCACGGGACGTGGGCGGAGCCCCTCAACCACACCTCGTTCCACGCCCGCACGGCGTCCTCATCCGTCCGCAGGGCGAGGAGAAAGCGCTTCTCCTCCTCGGGCGTCAGCGCCGTGAAGCGCCGCCAAACCCTGCGGGCCGCGGCGGGGTCGTCGAGCATCTCGGCGAGGGCTTCCTCCGGGTCACTCTGCTCGTCGAGCTCGTCGTAGACGTTGAGCCAGAAGTCGACGATGAGGTCCAAGCGGCGCTCGGCGTCCATGGAGCGCTTGCTCACGTCCTTGATTGCGCCCCGCGGGTCCGCGCCTGCGAGGCTCACCCATGGGTGCCCGCCGAACGCCGCGATGAGCTGCTCGCGCGCCGCCTCGCGCGTGCGAGCCTCCACCTCGAAGAGTTCCGACCAGATCGGGCCCGTGTCGGGCCCGGTGAGCGGAGCCTCCCCCTCGTCTCGCGCCTCGCCGAGCTCCACAATCGCCTCGTCGCCGAGGCCCATCATGTTCCACGCCTCCTGGTCGCCGACGATGTGTGCCCGGAAGCGGAAGGACTTCACCGTCTCCGGGCGGTCCTCCATCGTGAGCGCCCAGTCGTCCCACGCGGCTGCCCAGTTGCGGAGGAGTCCCGCGTTGCGCTCGGTCGTGACGGCGGTCGCGTCGATGCGAGCACGGCGCGCGGCGACGATGCGCTTTGCGGCCTCGCAGGCGTCCGCGAACCGCGTGAGGGCGCCCTGCGCTTGGCGGCGGTCCTCTGCGAGCGTGCGGTCGGTGCCCCGGCCGGGGTGCAGCGGGGCGAGTTCGAGGGAGCCCGCGAGCTGGCGCAACGCCGCGGCACCAAGCTCTGCGAGGTTGGCGAGCGCGAACAGCTGGAGACCGTCGGGCGTCGGCGCGCGCGGCACGGCGTCCCTACGGCGACGTGACGGCGACGATCCAGCCGTTCCTGAAATACGCCGGGCCTGGGCATCCGGGTCCGTCGGACCCCGCGGCGCCGACGGAGAGGTAGAGGCCGTTATGGTACGGCACGCCCTTGGGGGAGGGGGAAGTCCACACCATCGGCGGGCCCTGCGACGTGTAGAGCACGAACCCCAGGGGGACAGGATTCGCCCCCGCATCGGGGTCAGGGTCGCCGTCCCAAAGGCAGTAGAGGAGCCCGCCGTCGGGGACGGAGGGGGTCTGCATGGTCGCTGCCTGTAGCGAACTCTCGCCTGGCGCGAGCTCGATGATCACAGAAGTGACCCCCGCATCGGGCCCCCAGCCTCCATCGTTGACCCACAGCCAGTTGGTACCGGGGACCTCGGTGACAGGAAGCCCGCCGTCCGCGGGCTCCACGGACACGGGGCCGATCACTGAGACCGGGACCGGCGCGGCGGGGGTATTGAGGACCTCGACGGAGACGGGCGTCGGTAGGCTGCTCACCGTAATGGGCGCGACCGCCAGCCCGCCGTCGGGCGCGACGATGAGCATGCCCCCGTCTGGCGCCGTCGAGACGAGGGAGCCGGAGACGAGCATGCGCCCGGCCGAGTCGCCGGTCGCCTCGATGATGCCGCCGTCCCCGCCGGGCCCGCTCGCGTTGATGAGGCGCAGCCACATGGTCGCGTTGCCGAACTGCGATTGCAGTTGCCCGCTCGCCGTGCCGTGCAGGACCAGGACGAGGAGGGTCGCGTTGAGGAGAACGAACAGCGCGCCGAGGAGCAGGGGAGACTTGTGTCGCATCCGCGCACGGTTCTCGCAGCCCAATCGCAAGTCCGACAAGATGCCAGGTCTTGCCGGCTGGGTTGCCTACCAAGGCTTGCTGGGATGCCCGCGAAGATGGGCGCGTGGGTTTGATCGACGGGGCTCGCTGCGCGCGCCATGCAAACTTGGGCCGTCTAAATCAACGAGCACGATCCTCGAACAACATCATGACGCCCGCAGAAGGATGCGGCTGAGCAGGTGCGTCGTCGTCGTGCAGCCGGGTGGGTTGACATTAGCGTGGAGGCCCTGCGAGGGTGGTTACGCCTGTACCCGCACAGCCTCGCCGTTCGCGAGCAGCGCCAGGGCAGCGCTGATCTCATCCAACGAGAGCACCGCGTCAACGTGGTCGCCGATGATCGCATGCGTGGGCATTGAGGCATGTAGGGCTTCCGTGGGCTTCTGTGCGAGCGAGATGCCGCCGGCGGCCTTGATGTCGATGAGCCCCTGCAAGCCATCCCGGCCCCCGCCCGTGAGGACGACGCCGACTACGCGGCTCTTATACTCAAGCGCCGCTGACATGAAGAGGGGATCAGCAGCCGGCCGGGTATAATTGATCTTTCTCCCATGCTCAAGGTGGCTCTTCCCCCCGGCGAAGATCAGGTGAAAATCGGAGGGTGCGACATAGACGACCCCGTTCGCCAAGTGATCGCCGTCCGCCGGCTCGACCACGCGGAGGCGCGTCTTTCTCCCGAGCATGGCCGACCAGTCCGAGGCGCCCCTGGACCCCCGATGAATCACGACGCCGATGATGGCGGGGAGGTCGGCGGGCAACTGGGACAGCACCTCGATAACCGCCTCAATCCCCCCGGCCGAGGCGCCGATCACGATCACGTTTCGCGTCTGCTTCTCCGTGTTGATCGATCTGTCCATGCGCGGCCGTACCACGGAAAGAGGGGGGAGGCGAACCGCGTCGAGCCTGTCCGGCAGGGCCTCCACGCCAACGTCACGCGCAACCACCGCTGCACGCTGCACGACGACGACGCACCTGCTCGACCGCAGCATTCTGTGGGCGTCGTGATTGAGCGGCAACGCCGGTCGCGAGGCACGGCCCACGTCCGCGTACGCCCGCCTGATGGTGCGTCGCTCGTCACACTGCGACGGCGTGAAGCCGAGGATGACGAGGCAGCCAACCGATCCGGCTGTTGACGATGCAGGCGTCGGCGATGCGCCATCGACCCTCGATGCCCTGGACGACGTTGCGCACGTGCGGGAAGCCGAAGAGGCCCCGGAACACAGGAGCGAGCTTGCAGGGCACCCCGGTTGCGAGGCACAGGGCCAAGAACAAGCTGGCCTTGGCGGTGCACTTGCCGATGCCCCTCTCCAATGCGACGGGGGCCTGGTCGAGGATCTGGATCCGATGCCCTCCCGCGTCCTCCGGGTCGTCCACGTAGTCGATCGCCAGCTGGACGAACCGGAGGATCGCGGCCTCGCGCACGGGGCGGGGAAGGCGGGCAAAGCGCGCGGCAACGCGGAGCACGGCGGGATGGTGCGCGTCCTCCATCGCTCGGTCGCGGATCCACCGGAACTTCTCCTCCCTCGAAGGGAAGTCGATCCACTGGGCCAGAACCTCGTCGCCGATGAGAGGCGGGTCCGTGGGACGACGTGAGAGAAGTACGCGGCGCGTCGCTCGTTGCGGATCTTGCAACGTGACGATCACGCCGCGACTTCGATGTCGGTGCCGAGGAAGCGCTCGAGGTCGACGAACATTTGGGGCGGCAGATTCGCGAGCTTCCCGGAGCAGCATGTCCTTGTTGTCCAGAAGCGGCCCCACGCCAGGCATCTGCTGCAAGATGTCCGCGCGCGTCTGCTCGTCATCGAGCGCGTCGAGGACCTTGCTGATCCGGACGGTGCGTGACGTCGAGGCCGGCGCCGGAGGGGGTTCGCGCGCGGCATCCAGCGCCGGAGCGGGCACGGCTTCATGCACGACCGGAGGGGGCGCGGGCGGGGGCGTCGCTTCACAGCAACCGACCGAAGCGGGCGCGGGCGGGGGCTCCCCGGGGATGGTCGGAGCCGGCGCGGGCGAAGGTACGGCCGCAACTGGCGCGGGCGGGGGCACGGTAGACGGAGGCGCAGCTTCGGGCGCGGCCGGTGCGGGCGCAGCTGCTTGATGCGCGGGCTCGGGCGTAGACGCCGCGGTCGGCGCGCCGTTCGCGCCGCGCTGGCGCTGGAACGTGGCGAGCAGCCGCTCCGCGTAGTCCGGGTCCTGTTCGCAGCGGCGGAGGATCTCGTCCGCGTCAACTGCTGGCGCCGGAGCGGGGGCCTGAGCGGGTGCGGCGGCCGGAGCGCGGGATGCCGCCGTCGAAGCGACCGGAGCGGGCGCATGCGGGGCGGGTGCCGGCGCCGCAGGAGCGGCCCGAGGCGGAGCAGGCGGGGGCGCCGGCTCAACCCACGCGCCCATCTCGGGGTCGTAGTGCTTCCCCGCGTAGAGCGGGCGGCGCGGGGGCGTGGGCGCCGGCGCGGGTGCAGGCGCGGGCGGCGACGACTTCGGCGGGTCTCCGACGAGCCCTTTCATCGCACCGAGCATGCTCGTCATCCCCGTGAAGAGTTGAGTCTCGTCGGAGATGCTGCCGCCGCCACCATCGCCTTGCAGCTTCTGCACGATGGTCGCGGTGCGCTCGAACTCTTGGATCGGATCGCGCGTCGGCGCGCCGTTCGCGCGCGTGGTGATCTCCATCATGGCTCTGAGCTCGCCCACAGGGTCACGCTTCTGGACGAACGCCGGCAGGATGTCCTTGACCGAAATGTCGGGGGGCCGAGCCATGATCGCCGTCACCAGCTGCATCATGTTCGCGCTGTTGGCGTTCATCAGCTGAAGCATCGTCGCCTGCTGCTGGCCCATCTGCTGGATCTGAAGGCGCGTGTCCTCGCGCTGCTGCGCGGACTGGGCCGCGAGGTACTGCGCGAACCAGCCGCCTGGCGCGTCGCCATCGTCCCCTCGCGAGCGGCCCCGCTCACGAGACTCCGGCGCCGGCTTCTTCAGCTCGGTGGTCCAGGGGCGGCTCGCCGTCATGAGGTCCAGCGGCATCGGATCCTGCCCCCCTTCGGGTACCACATGTAGATGCGCTTCTTGCTGTTGCAGGCACAGAAGCGATAGCGGCCTCCGCCGAAGCGATGCACGACGACGGCAGTATCGGTGATGTCGTCGGGCGAGAACCTCTGCGGTGCGCGGTCGTAGACCCCGTCCGTCGTCTCGCGCTCGATCCCGATGCTGACCAGCTGCTCGGCCTGCTCCCGCGTCATGTCGGGGAAGAGCGCGTGCGGCGCCCAGTCGTCATCGTCGGTCTGAGGATTCGTCTCGCCGTCGGCCAGGCCACTGAATTCGTCGTCTCGCATGTCAACTGGTTTCGGAGTCTCGTGCCTGGACGGAAGCCGCGCAAGATACCCGAGTTCGCAGGTAGGTGGGACCGACGGCCCCGCGACCCAGCACTTACCCAGCAAATAGCCAGCACGAGCCAGCCCTCACCCAATTGGAAAATCCAGTTGGCGAGTGACCCCCTCACAAATTTCTGGGTGGTTATTTCAAAGCGTTACCGGCCGGGCTGGATACCGAATGAGTCTCCCCCCAACCCTTTGACGCTGCGCGTCATCTATTGTTTCGTCGCCGCGAATGTAGTAGGGGTCCGCCGGTTGTGTGGTTTCACGGGTAGGGGTGCCCGTGTTTCCAGGGTGGCGGACCTTGGACTTTAGGCTTGACGAAGATAGCGGGTTATGGAACGGCGAAGGGCGCCCGACCGCGAGGTAGACCTCGCCGTGGGCGCCCTCGGGCGCGGACCGCGTTGCTTGAGCTTGGGGAGGCTACGGAGGGGCGCGGCCCCGGTTCCGTAGATGCTCGGCTGCGAGAGTCGACTGCGCGTCGGGTGACTCGAACAGCGTGGTAAACGAGCGCCGGGCCTGGTCGCTTGCCGCGCGCTGATCGGGCGTCTGCGGCGGCTCGGCCGTGCCACCCTGCGGCCGGGTGCTCGCCTGCTTAGGAGGCTCCTCTGAACGGCGCGCGAACCGCAGCGCGAACTCCGCAAGCTCGGCGGGCGACCACGGCGGGAGGGGCGAGCCGGGCACGAGGCGAAGCCGCTGCTTCTCATCGAGGTCGCCCAGCGCCCGGACCACCGCAGCCGGCGTCGCGTTCTTCCGCGCGCGGCGCGCCGCCGAGAGGAGCAGGCCCGCTACGTCGGGCTGGGCAAGGTGGGCAAGGGTCGGGAAGCTCGCGCAGCCCGTCGAGCACCCGCTGCTCGTCGGGGGGGAGAACGCCCTGCTGGGCAAGGTCCGCCGGAACGGTCGGCGCTGGCGCGAAGGGGAGCGCCGCCCCGAAGAGCGCCAGCTGGCGGCGCGGGGGCTGCTTCTTCGGCTTCCTCGGCGCCGGCTTCGCGTCGTCGGCCTCGGCCGGCGCGTCATCCTCCTCGACCTCGAACGGGTCGTCCTTGGACGGCACCCGCGGGAACACGTCGAACGTGTAGAGGTTGCTCCGCGGTTCGGAGACGTCGCGCTGGCAGCATCGCATGCGCCGCCGCACGCGAATCCAATGGTACTGCTCAAGCTCCTTCACGCCCGCGATGACGACGCACTTCGCAAGGCCGGTCTCCCGCGCGAGGCAGAGGTAGCCGGGGAAGGCGTCGCGCCGGTCACGATTGAAGTGTTCGAGGAGCTGCTTGTAGACCGCCTTGGCCCACGCCGAGAGCGCGGACCGCGTGCACGCGGCGCGCATCTCGTCCGGGTAGATCGGCGTCCTGGGCAGGGGGACCGACGCGGGCGTCATCCGCGGCGGCGGCGCGGGAAGGTGCAGGCACGCGACGTCGGGCGTCGCCCACCCGGCTTCTACCTTCACTTCGGGAAGACCGGCCGACGAGACGAGCGTCGTGACCGTGACGAGTGCGCTCGCGGCGGCCTTCGCGCCGGCCCCGAGAAAGCTCATCGTCCCGCCTCCACGCGCTTCTCCGCGCTCCACAACCGGAGCGCTGCGCCGGTGCATCGGCTCTGCGCCTGGATGAACGCCTTCTCCGCGGCGTCGCGCTGGGCCTCCACGCGCAACACCTCCGCGCGCGCTTCCGCGGCCTCGTCGCGCAAGGCCGGGAAGCTCCGCGACCAAGGCCGACAACCTGGCGCGCGTGTAGAGGGTCCTGCTCAGGCCGCCCACCGCGCCGCTCGCCGGCTGCCCATCGAAGAGACACGTCTCGCTCTCGTCGGCTCCGCACGGCTCCCAGTCGGCGAACGGTCGACCGAGGATCCGCTCCGGGAGCGGCCATCCGCGGCACTCGTACTCGGAGGCGAGCGTGGTGGTCATGCCGGCGCTCCGGGGGGCCAGGGCAGCGGGATCGGCAACCACAGCGGGCGCGGGGGCGTCGTGACGACGAACCCATCCGGGTTGCCGCTGGTGTCGAAGCGTTGCCGCACGGAGGCCCACGGAGCAACCAGCGGCCACGGCGGAATCGAACAGAAGCGCACGCTGCCGGACCGCGACGCCGAAGTCGCCGGGGAAGTGCAGCTGCATCATGCCGCCTCGGCCTCCGCGCCATCGGTGCAGCACGTGCGCGCGGCTCGCTCGCGGAGATAATAGAAGCCGAAGGCGAGCAGCGCGAGAAGCGCGACCGCTCCCACGTAACAGAGCCCGATCACGAGATCGTCGACCGTGCTTCGCATGAAGCGGGGCGTGTCGAAGGTGTCGAGCGGCGAGGCGAACCTGCCGACCCGCCGCGCGCGCTTCCGACCCGCCCGCGTCTCGGCCCTGCGCTCGGCGCGCGTAACGCGCGCATTCACGTGCAGCCGACGCGCCGGACGTGGTGAACGTCGAAGGCCGCAGGGCATCATCGAGCCGCACCCCCGTTGCACCCGCGACGGTGGTCTCCGAGCGCCAGCCGTGAGCGGGCGCGCAGGACGTCGGCGTCGATGGTCGCGGTGTGCCTCCAGTCGCACCGGCGGCAGGTGACGAGCACCTTGCGATCGGTGCGCCTCGTTGCGGTGAAGGCGACGGCGAGGTTTGGGTCCAGCTGGAAAAGCTGTTGCTCCGCCGCCGATGGCGCCGACGAGGGCGACGACGGCCGCGGCACGTTCTCCTCGAACAGGCCGCGGACCAGCACCATGGCGACCGGGATCAAGCCGTTGAGCCCGACAGGGTGAGCTTCGAGGAGCGCGACGACCCGCGGCGCATTCGCCATCGCCCACCGAAAGAGCGTGAAGGGCGTGACGGGGCGCTCGCCCATCTCGGCGCGGACGTCACGCGCGAGCTTCTCGGCAGCCTGCAACGCGGGTGCGAGCTGGGACGGTGCGAGGCTATGCACAGCGGGCCGCCTTCCGCTCCGCGAGGGCCGCGAGGTCGACGAGCAGGCTCGCGAGCTCGCTCAGGTGCTCCGGCCCCGCGTAGATGTACACGCCCCCGATGGCGACCCGGAAGCACGCGACATCCACGCGCACCGGCGGACCGAACAATTCGGGCAGCGCGGCGCGCTCTGCGACGAGGGCGACGTCCTGCGCGATCATCCCCAGCCGGGAACGCGGGAAGCGGACCGGGGGCTGGAACCCGAGGCGGAGCACCACGCCCTCGGCGTCTTCGTCGACCACCTCCCAGTGCCACACGGAGAGCACGTCCCGCGGCTCCGGATCCTCCTCGAACGGCATCCGCCGGCTGCCCTCGTTGCGCACGAACTGCACGCTGCGCGCCCCACCGTGCACGGCGAGGTGCATCGCCACCTCACGCAGGTCCCGCAAGGCTGCGCGCAGATCCTTGTCCGCGCAGGTGTAGACGACCTCGACGTCCTTTCCGCCGACGTCGGGAAGTTGTGCCGCTCGCACGAGCCGCTCACCGCCGAGCGTGAAGCCGTCGCCCATGAACCGTAGCTCGACCGCGAGCCTCATCGGGCCCCCGCGTTTGCGCTGGTGCAACACACGGCACCCCCGCAGCGAAGCTCGCGCATCACACGAGCCGCTTGCCCCCGCTTGAGCCCCAGCGCTTCCGCGAGGGCGCGAGCGCTCTCGAACCGGACGATGCCCGCCGCGTCCGCACGCCGTCGGAGCATCGCGAGCGATCCTCGGGCGCGCCGCGAGAGGACCCTACGGCGCAGCATGCTTCACCTCCATGGCCTCGCTCGGCGTGATCTCGAACATGGAGTACGTCACGGCTCCCCCGAGCCGCCTGCGCTCGCGGCGGATCAGGCCGAGCGATTCGAGCTTCCGCGTGTACCTCGGCAGCGTGTCCCGGCAGATGCCGGTGTCCCGCGCGATCCTCTTTGCGCTCATGGTGCGCGGCCTTCGCCGCACCTTTCCGAGCAGGTAGAGCGCCAACATGCGTTCGGCGGGGCGGAGGTCAGGCGTCGAGAACACGCGCTGGTGGATCATCGACATCGAGGGAGGTTTCATGCCGTTCCTTCTCGGTAGGGGTGGGGGTTGTGCGTGCTGTGAACCGTGCAGCGCTCGGCGATACGCCAGGCGGCCACCTCCTCGGGCGCGAGGTCCCACCCGCACTCGAGCCCGAAGTCGTGGCCACCGAGCGCGACGCGGACGCCCTCATCGGTGAAGCGGACGACCCTCACGAGATGGTGCTCCATGCCGTCGGGTGCGATGCGGTGGTCGCCGATGCGGACGCCGACTCTGGCGGCGCGGTCGGAGATGGTCCCGCAGTTGCTCACGCGCTCGTCCTGCCGTTCGACCTCGGCCCACGAAGGGACCTCGGCAACCGGAAGCACAGCGGGGCAACGTTCGCAGCGCGTCGCCCCCGTCGCGCGACGGAGGAACGTCACATGGACGACGCCGGCTTCGGCAGGGAAGATCGGCGCGTTTAGGTCGCGGTCCTCGGCGCGCGGCGCGGTGTCGCCCTCCGGAGCCGTGTGCTCCCGAGGCTCGACTCCGCCCGCGGAGGGAGGGTCGGCGCGCGTCGTCACCGCTCACCTCCAACACGCGTCACCTGGGGCGCCGGACCCAGCTGGGAGCGGAGCGCCTCGACGGCGGCCTCGATCGCGTCCATGCGGTCCGCCAGGTCGAGCGCGCGGAAGATGGTGTGGGGGTCGCGGGCGGCGGTCGCCTCACGGAACGAACGAGCCGCATCGCGGCCGTGGGATACCAGTTGGATCAGAATCGCCGAATTCATCGGGATTCTGCGTGGTTTCCG
>CAWHDJ010000009.1:0-63203 GCA_963827955.1 uncultured delta proteobacterium
CGAATCTTCCAGAGGCGCTCGCGCAAACGCCCCGACTCCGGATTGCCGCTGCGGTCCTCGAGATTCTCGCGCGCGCACAACAGGTTGTGATCGTACACGCCGAAGCCGAGCACACGGGGGAGCATGCGAACGCCCGCATTGGCCGCGGCCGCGAGGAGCTCGGCGATTCGCGCATCGCTCCCTGAGCGCAGCGCGCCGCCGAAATGCGCACCGCTTGTCATCAAGATCGTGCGCGCCCCTGCGCGCGGCCGGCGAAACGCGAGATGCGGCCGGCAAGTCCGGCGACGCCCGCGCCGACCACAGCACGTCGGCGTTGATCGCGATGTCTCCTCGTATCGATCGGGATCCGGTCCGCGTGGCGCCACGGCCGAGACCGGCCATGCGCCGGATGGTGGCTCGAACAAATGCCAGCTCGGGCCACTTGAAGGTCTTGTAGTAGAAGCCCGCGGGCAAAGCGCGGAGAAGCAAGCTGTTGATCGCGCCAAAGTCGAAGTCCACGCTGGGCCAGCAGTTGACGCTGCGCGCTCGGAGACCTGCGTCGAATCTCGAGCAGGGTGGCGCGCACATTGGCGTGCGCCGCCCTCCCGAGCCCGACATCCACCAGTCGCGGTCGGTTCCTCGACGCCGCAGGAGATAGATCCCGCGCGGCCGGTGGAGTTTGAAGCTGCGCCCACGAGCGCACGCCGTTGGCGAGCAGCGCCGAGGCGAGCGTGTCGCCGGCGAATCCCGTGTACCGCTTGCCGTTGAATTCAAATGCAGCGGCTCGCGGCGATCGAGACGCGTCGCCGCTGGCCGGGCGGCCGATAGGCGCGCGTCATGGCGGTCGCTTCTGTGCATGCCGTACACCGCGATAATCTCGTGCGTGACGGTGTCGCGCACCAGATTGAACCATTGCCCGCAGCCGTAGGCGTGGCGCCAGCGCTCGCAATGCAGCCCTTCGGGTTGTCACGGAAGAACAGATACTTCGCCCCAGTCGCGATCGTCGCAAGAGATACCGGGCCGCGCGATGTGCGTGTTGCCGCCGCAGACGAACTCGGTCTCATCACGCGGGCCGCACCAGGGGCAATTGAAGCTGCATCATCAGTGCGCGATCCCGGCGCCGCCGCCTCGTCGATCAGGCGGCCGGTGATGAACCGATCGAGCTGAAAGGGTTCGGCCAGCTCGTGATCGTTGCCGGTCGCGAGCACATGGGCGAGCGTCCAGCCGCCCGACGGGAATGGCCTTGAAGCCGCCGGTGCCCCAGCCGCAGTTGATGTAGAGATCTCTGACCGGCGTCGGGCCGATGATCGGGCTCGAGTCGTGCACCACGTCGACGATGCCGGCCCATTGGCGCAGCAGCGGCAAGCGGCTGAAAGAGGGGAACAGCTCCAGCGTCGCCGGCAAGCGATGCCTTGCATGACAGAAAAGCTGCCGCGCTGCGCGTAGGAGGGAAACAGATCGAGTCCGCCGCCGATGACCATCTCGCCCTTGTCGGACTGGCTGACGTAGGCGCCGGTGGCCGGCGACAGCACGACGGTGTCCAAGATCGGCTTGAGCGGCTCGCTGACCATCGCCTGCAGCGCGTAGCTCGTCACAGGCAGAGCGAAACCCGCCAATTTCGCGAGCACCGAACTGTGTCCGGCCGCGGCGATGCCGACCTTGGCGGCGCGGATCCGCCCGCGGTGGTGTCTGACGCCGCACGACGCGAACCGCCTCCTCGATGAATCCTCGGACCTCGCAGTTCTGGATGATGTCGACGCCCGAGCGCCGATGCGGCGCGCGCATAGCCCCATGCGACCGCGTCGTGGCGCGCGGTGCCGCGCGCGCGCTGGCATGAGGCCGCCGAGTACGGGATAGCGCGCCGTGCCGGACATATCGAGATCCGGCGCCAGGTGCTTCGACTTGCTCGCGGCGTCAGCAGATCTCGCATCGACGCCGTTCATGCGCATGGCATTGGCCCAGCGCGACATGGATTCCAGATCGTGGCGGCTGTGCGCCAGCATGATCAAGCCGCGCTGGCTCAGCATGATGTTGAAGTTCAGTCGACTGCGACAGCCTCTCGTACAACTGCAATGAAAAGTCGTAGAGCCGCGCGCTTTCCGGATACAGGTAGTTCGAGCGAACGATGGTGGTGTTGCGGCCGGTATTGCCGCCGCCGATCCAGCCCCTCTCGAGCACGGCCACATTGGTCAGGCCGTGATTCTTCGCCAGATAGTAGGCCGTGGCCAGTCCGTGGCCGCCGCCGCCGACGATGATGACGTCATAGCGCGGCGTAGGCTCGGGGTTGCGCCATGCCGGGCGCCAAATTCATCTCCCGCAAGGGCGCCGCGCAGCAACCCCCAGGCGGAGTAATTTCTCGAGTATGGCAGCGGCGGACCCCTCAGCGCTCGGGCGAGCAGGCGCGCTGTTGTGCCCCTTGCGTCAGCCGGTCCTCGAGCTCCTTGCAATACCAGTCCACGAACTGAATCACCCCGCCCTCGTGCACGGGCGAGTACGGCGCGGGATCGTACGCCGGCGAATTGACGCCGATCTGGTTCTCCTGGCAAACGCGCCGGTCCGACTCATTGGTCGCGCGCCATACCTCGGTCAGCCGCTCGACATCGTAGTCGACGCCCTCCACCGCGTCCTTGTGCACCAGCCACTTGGTGGTGAGCTGCGGTCTGGGTGGGGCTGATCGGCAACAGCCGGAACGAAATGGCGTGGTCCGCCAGCACGTGATTCCAGATGGTCGGATAGTGGAACAGCAGAAGCGTCCCGAGGTCGGGCTCGTTCACGGCATCGGTGAGCGGGCGCTTGACGCCGGGCTTGCCGTCCATGGTGAAGCTCACCGCGCCTTCCACGAGAGGCATGCGGGTCGTACGGTACTGGCCGTTCTCGGAGATGCGGAATCTGCTCGGCAGGCCGATCGACTCCCAGTGCGCCCACTTGCCGGTGATCTCGGGATTGCTCTCGGCGCCCGCGACGCCGGTGATGGTCGGGGTCTCCGGGAAGGTGCGGATGAGCTCCGGATGATTGGCCGAACAGTGGTAGCACTCGCGATTGTTCTCCCACACGAGCTTCCAGTTGGCCTGCTCGATGATGGTGGATTCGTACGCGACCTTGGCTCTGGTGCAGATGATGCGGGAGGAAGTAGGGCTCGAGGTGCTCGTCGGATGGGCTCGAAATCCGGCGCGACCTTGGCGAGGCACACCCAGATGTAGCCGCCGACGCTCGCGCAATGCACGCGGTGCAGCCCGTATTGCGAGCGGTCGAATCCCGCGCCCATGTCGCGCGCCGAGAACAGGCGCCCGTCGAGATGATAGGTCCATTGATGATACGGGCACACCAGCCGGGTGGCCGAGCCCCGCTCGGCGGAGCAGATTCTCGATCCGCGATGCCGGCAGGCATTGTGAAATGCATTGAGGCCGCCGTTGCGGTCGCGCACCACGACCACCGGATACACGCCGATCTGCACCGTCAGGTAGTCGCCGGCATTCGGCACCTCGCAATCGTGACCGACGAAGAGCCAGTCCCGGTACCAGATCATGTCGAGATCGACCTGGTATTCTTCCTGGCTGCAGCACGTCATCGACTCGGCGACGGGTGCGCCAGGTCGGCGAGCGCCGCGGCCACGTCCCACGCGGCGAGGACGCGGGCGAGCCGCTTCACGCGCTCGGCGGCGGCCGCGGCGACGGCGAGCAGCTCCTTCCAGAGCTCCGTCTCCATCTCCAGCGCGCGGGACTCGGCGTGCTCGATCCGGTCGGCGAGGTCGTCGAGCGCGTCGTTGGTGTAGCGCTCGGCGCCGGCCACCGTCTGCTTGCGCCGCCACTCCTTGGGGACCTTGGCGAGGTGGGACTTGGTGACCTCGATGTAGTACCCGAAGACGCTGTTGTACTTGACCCGGAGCGAGGCCGCCCCCGTCTGCGTCCGGAGCGCGCCCTCCAGCTCGGCCACCCGCTCGGCGCCGTGCTTCTTGGTGGACCGGAGCTCGTCGAGGCGCGGGTCGAACCCGTCGCGCGTGATCCCGCCCTCGCGGGCGTGCGGCGGGGGGCGATCGACCAGCGCGGCGGCGAGGCGGGCGGCGAGGTCGGCGACGACGTCGATCTCCTCGCCCGCGAGCAGCTCGTCCGCGAGCTTCGTATCGGGGATGGTGCGGACCGCAGCGACGGCGCGCGGGGCGGCGAGGAGGCCGTCGCGGAGGTGGCCGAGCTCGCGCGGGGTGGCCTCGCGCAGGGCGGCGCGCACGGCGAGGCGCTCGAGGTCGCCCACGCCGGAGAGCGCCTCGCGCAGGTCCGCGCGCGCGCGGGGGTTGGCGACGAAGAGCGCGACCTCGTCGAGGCGGGCGCGGATGGCGTGGACGTCGACGAGCGGCGCGAGCAGGCGCCGGCGGAAGAGGCGGGCGCCGGCCGGCGTGACGGTGGCGTCGACGACGGCGAGGAGCGAGCCCTCCTGCCCGCCGTCGGTGGCGCGGACGAGCTCCAGGTGGGCCTGCGCGGTCTCGTCGACCACGAGCACGCCGCCGACGTCGAGGCGAGCGACGCGCCGCACGGGGAGGCGCTGCCCCGGCGTGCAGCGGTGGGCGAAGCGGAGCACGCGCGCGGCCGCGCGCAGGGCGAGCGGCGCGTGCTCCTTGCGCGCGGCGGCGTAGATCGGCTCGGCCGCGGACCCGTCGACGGCGCCCTCCACGTCCGCCGCGTCGAGCCCCTCGTCTTCCCGGAGCGCCGCGCGCGGGAGCGCGGCGGCGACGGCGGCGCGCACGTCGGCGAGCCCCTCCGCGAACAGGATCTCGCGCGGCTCGGCGCGCGCGAGCGCCACGAAGAGCGCGCCCGTGTCCGCCGCCACGGAGGCGGTGAGCTCGCCGGTGGAGAGGTCCAGGAGGGCGACGCCGAAGCCGGCGTCCCTGCGCGCATCCGGAGACGAGGCGGGCGAAGAGGCGCCCGCGTCGACGGCGGCGAGGTAGAGGTTGGCGCGGGCGTCGAGCTGCTCGGTCTCGGTGACCGTGCCCGGCGTGACGACGCGGACGACCTGGCGGGGGACGATGCCCTTGACCTTGGACGGGTCGGCCATCTGCTCGCAGATGGCCACCTTCTGCCCCTGCGCGAGCAGCTTGGCGATGTACCCGGCGGCCGCGTGGTGGGGGACGCCGGCCATCGGGGTGGGATCGGGCTGGTCCTTGTCGCGGCTCGTGAGCGTCAGGTTCAGCAGCCGGGCCGCCACGACCGCATCTTCATGGAACATTTCGTAGAAGTCGCCCATGCGGAAGAAGAGGATGGCGTCGGGCTGCACGCTCTTCGCCTCCTCGTACTGGCGCATGAAGGGGGTGACCTTCTTCTTGGCGGGGGTCTGCGTCTGCACGGCGAGGGGGCGTAGCGCGGCGCGGGGCCGGGGTCACGGGGAGAGCGAGGCCGTCTGAGCCGGCGGGCCGCCTCCACGGGGTGCGACACGATCGGGCGCCGCCTCCCGCCCGAGCCGCCTCGCGTTGGGGGGCGCGGGTGCGGGGTGGAGGGCGAGGTTCGGTGCCGCTCTCCGGGGCGTGCAGAGCCGGGGTGCCTGGCGAAGAGGTCCTGGACGAAGAAGAGGCCCCCTCGCACCTCGCCACCCTCGCCTCCTTTTCGCGCCTTTGCCGGGAACAACCATGGGCTCGCCGAGTCTTTCCCATGCACACGGCGCTCCCATGCTCGCGCCGGAGGAGGATCGCCCAGAGGATGGGCGAGCCTGGTAGTGCAGCCTTCCATGGTGCTCGACTGCTCGAACGTCGAGGACCCGCCGTGCTCGCGAGGGGCACCGAGCGGCGCTCCGGCCGCTCAATGCAGGACGAACAGAGGGCTGTAAGAGCCCTCGGGGATCTCCCGTATCAATCGTACAATCTCCTGGAATGGTCGCGGGAGATGCTCGAACGACTCGTCCAGGGTGGAGATGCACGCGCTCCACCACCGGGCGACCCCCGGAGATTCGTAAATCCCCACGCTGAGAGTCCCTTCGCCGCCGGGACACTCGTGTCTGTGGCGCTCGGGCTCGTCTCCCGGGAGCTTTCGCAAGAGCTCGGCCGCCTCCCGCAGCCTGAGCCTTTGGTTTTGATCAAGGTGCAGGACAGGGGATTGCGCGACGTCTGTGGACGAGCCTTTACGAAAGAGCACCTCCCCTTTCATATCGAGGGCCACCCAGATCGGGTCCACGGTGTACCCGTTCTCGAGGAGCACGTATGGAGTGGCAAATCCCTTCGCAGAGCAGCCCGCACAGAGCGAGCCGAACAGCAGGAAGAGAACGGTCTTCGACGTGCGAGCTAGCAAGAACACCTCCGGAGGCTCCCCAGTGTCGAGCCGCCGTCGACTAGCCGGCGCGACGAGCGAAGAACGGGTTGAACGGGACGTTCGACAGGGATTCGAGCGAATTGACGAGGGCTGGGTAACGCGCCCCCAGCTTGACGACTGCGCTGGAGTGACGCGTGTAAATACCTTGGATGTTGCGACCTGCGCGGGCATCACCTTGAAGCTCCGGTGATCCTGACGAAGCTTCCGGCCCGTCTCCGACGAGTAGAGGTTCGCGACGAGGACCGCAAAGAACTCCGCCACGTTGTCGGTCGCGTACGTCGGGTCGAAGCGGGGCGGGTACACCTCGCACTGGTCGAGCTTCCCCTCCACCTGTTCCATGGAGTGAACCAGCTCGTGGAGGAGCACCTCGTCGGAGCTGTTCCCGGCGTTGTTGTCCTCGTTGCAGAGCGCATTCCCCTGATCGGGCCAGACCCACGGCGAATAGTATACCGTGCTATCCGTGCCTTTTCCGGTACCCTCGTTGCTCTTGTCGTTGGGGTGTTCCCAGTCCTTCGCGCAATCGAGCCCGGCCGGTCTCGCGGCATTCCAGTCATCAGGAGACGCCCGCGCGTCGCACTGCATCTCCTTGGCCGTTGGCTTTGCTCGAACTGCGGAGGGATCCTCGGCGCCGGATAATTCGGACCTCGGGACGGGACGATGACGACCTTGTTTTTCTTCGTATTATTGGCGATCGAGCCCAGAAGGGCCTTGGACGACTCGTACTTTCCATGCTTGGACAGCACGTCCTCCACCAAGCTTTCATAGCGGTCGCGGTTGCGCTTGGACTCGTCCGAAGGGAAGCAATGCAGCCCGAGGAACCCTGCAGTGTATGCGTCGCCGTCGATGTAGACGTTCTTCCATGGCTTGCTCTGCCTCACGCCGTTCGAGCCTCCACGCCGCAGGCTAGGCGATTCGGCCTCGCCGACGCAAGAGAGCCGCGCGGCGGAGAGTGACCGGGAAGTGCCGCGTCTCATGGCTCGACGCGCGCGACATCGGCGCGGCTGCGGCGAGGCTCGTGCTGGCGTCGCCCGCGGAGCGGGCGCCGTTCGTGAGCGCGTCGTTCGAGCTGAGCGGGCCGTACGCCCACACCGCGGGCGAGATGGCAGAGATCCTCGGCCTCGTGGCGGGGCGGCCCATCGCGCACGTCGATGGTGTGGAGGCGTTCGTGGCGCGCTGCAAGGAGCTCGGCGTGCCGGACACCGCGAAGCACTTCTACGGAGAGGCGGCTGGCGGGTGGTTCGCCGCGATCCACGACGACGAGCACGTGAAGCTCCTCGGCAGGCGGGCGAAGTCGTTCGCCAAGTTCGCGATGGATCACGCCGCGTTCTTCGGCACCGGACGGGGGGATTGACCGGCTGGCAGGCAGGCACCGACGACGCGCGCTCGGCGTGGGCGCCGGCGTCAGTCGGCGTATCCTGGCGTCCTGACCCGATGAACCGCCTGCTCTTCACCATCCTGGCCGCGCTGGCGCCCCTCGCCGCGTGCGGGACCGCCCCGAGCGCTCTGAACGGCGGTACGCTCGACGGAGGTGGAGGGGCCGCCTCCGCGAGCTCGACGTCCGCGAGCTCGGCATCCGTGCAGCTCGGCGTCCGCGGGGGGCGCCTCCGCGAGCAGCGCCGGAAGCGGCGGTGGGCTCGGCGTGCTCGACTGCGCGCCCTGCCCGGCGGGGGACTGCGCGGTGACGACGGTCGCGTCGGGTACGGAGGCCGCCCTCGCCAGCGGGATCGCCGTGACCGGCGAGGGGCTCTACTGGGGGAGCCTCACGGGCGGCACGGTGATGCGCCTCGCGGCGAGCGGCGGGCCGCCCGAGGTGCTCGCCAAGGTGGGGGGCCCCAGGGTCATCGCCGTCTCGGGCGGCTCGCTCGCGTGGATGGAGGTGCGGGGTGTGTACACCTGCTCGGTCGCAAGCTGCGCGGCGACCGCCGCGCTCATCTACCCGGCGGCCACTGGGGCGATGCTCGGCATGGCCGACGACGGGCAGGAACATCTACTTCACCGCGTCAATCGGCGGGCCCGGCTCCGGAAGCGCCCTCCGGTGCCCGCCCATCGCGAGCGCTCCGTGCACGACCCTCGGCACGGGCCTGGCCGGGCCGAACGGCATCGTCGTCCAGGGCTCCTTCGCGTTCTGGACCGAGCAGGGCAACGGCAACCAGGACGGCTACGTGGACATGTCGCCGAAGAACGGCGGCGGGTTCACGCACATCGCCTCGGCGCTCCAGCTCCCCTCGGCCGTCGCCGCCGACGACGTGTACGCTTACTGGACACGGACGGCACGACGTGGACCGCGGAGGTCGTGGATCCATCGGTCACCATCGACGACCCGGGAGCCGGCTTCGGTGAATATCTGAACGAAGGCCCGATGATCGCTGCCGTGTACAACGGCGGCCCTCAGGTCTATTACATCGACTCGGCGACCGGCACCCTGAGGCACAACAGCAGGGGCTCGACCGGCTGGTCGACGAGCCCCATCACCACCGACGGCCCGGGTTGCACCTTCTCTGGTCACACGCCCCATACCCTCAGCTCGGCTACGTCGGCGGCTCGTTGAAGCAGGGCCCGCTGGTCATGGTGACCGTGCCCCCAGCGGTGATGACCGCTTGCATGTTCATCGACAGCGTACAGGCGTAATACTCCCCCGGAATACTGGCCCACGCCTTGCGCATCTCACAGGCCTCGAGCGGGACCGGCGGGAGCGTGACGTCGCTCGCGCCCAGCGTGACGGTCGTGGTGCCGCTCTGGGTCGTGACCTGGTACGCGCTCCCGTTTCCGGGCTGCGCCGCCCAGATCGTGTACCAGCTCGTGTCCGGATCCTCGAAGGCGATCTGGACCAGCAACGGCCCGCCGAACGTGGGCGTGAAGTCCGGCGGCGACAGGGTGAGCTCGATGGTGGCGGTGGCCGGGTCGGGCGCGGTGTTCTGCGTCCACAGCTCGCAGACGCAGGGAATCGCGACCCAGCCGGCCCCCAGGTCCTCGGAGCAGCCGAGCGGCGGGTCGACGGACGGAGGCGTCACGGGGCACGTCCCTCCGCCTCCAGTCGCGCCGCCGGTGCCACCTGCCCCGCCGGTGCCACCTGCCCCGCCGCGCGCACCGCCTGCGCCCGCAGCGCTGCTCGCCCCGCCGCCTCCCGTCGTCGCGCTCGACGACGCCGGCCCCGCCGACACGCCTGTGTCGGAGACCCGGGCAAGGCCGCCCTTCGCCCCGCACGCGCCAAGACCGCCGCCGACCGCGACGAGACCGAGAAGGAGCAAGGATCGAAGCATGACGCGCCCTCCACCCGCGTGAAAGACCAGGAGACGCGAGCGCCAGCCCTCGTGTCAAGCACCGCCCCGTGGTCGCGCGCGTCCGGGGCACCTCGCGCAGGTCGGCCCGGTGACGCGAGGCCGGCGACACGAAGAACCTAAATCCATCGCCTACGTCGTCCGTATTGTCGGCCGCAAGCCATGACCCGACATCTCGCCATCGTGCTGTCTCTTTGCTCTCTCCTCTTCGCGGGCTGCGAGGCCAAAGCGCCCTCCCCGTCCAGCCAAGCGCCGGCTGCGCCACCCACGTCGGCTCCCGCTGCGCCGCGTGCCAGCGGCGCGCCGTCGGCGGCGCCCGCGTGCCCTCCTCCCAAGCAGACCACGGACGTCTGCGCCGCTGTCATGGTGTACGTGAAGATCGGCGGCGCCTGCTGCGCCTACGGCTCTCCCTGCAATGCCCCCCCGGGGCCGCAGTTCTCCGACTCGGCCTGCACGAGCCCGATGCACTGAAGCCCGCGGAACGCCGCCGAGGTCGTCGCAGGCGGAGGCTCGCGCCGCCACCAATCAGCGGCGGCGCCGGCGCCGATCGCGTCGCAGGACGACGCCCACGCCGCCGAGCGCGGCCAGCCCGAGCAGGGGCCACAGCGGATCCGGGCTCGCGCCGAGGCTCCGGATGGCGCACCCGCCGCCGCTCGCGTTGCCTTGGCCCTGCTCCGGGCTGCCGCAGAGGAGCGGCGAGAGGGGGCTGATGTTGAAGACGTCGTCGTACGCCGCCACGGCGACGACGTACTCGGTGCCGTCTTCGAGCGACGAGCCGCCGCCGAGCGATTGGATGTTCACGTTGGTTTCCGTGTACTGGATCGGCCCGGCGCAGACATGCGGTGAGCTGGGGCCGGGCTGCTGCGCGTCGACGGGAAACGACGTGCCGGCGGGGCAGTCGCCGTGCGCCGGCGTGCTGCCTGCGTCGCCCTCGCCGGCCCCGCCGGTGCCTGTGGCCGCTGCGTCACGAGGGGCGCAGAAGAGGTAGTACCCTCCCATGGGCGGGGCCTGGCCCGACGGAAGGTCGACGATGAGCTCGCTGTCGCCGTCGGCGAGCATGGCCTCGGACGGAGCGGGCGGGGGGATCAGCTTCACCTGCGTCTGCCAGGAGGCGCACGCGCCCGACGCCGTGCCCGAAGTGCACGATGTGTCCGTGTTCGTGGCGAATGTCAGGAAGAGCGTGACCGCCGCGCCGCCGGGCTCGAGCGTGCCGGCCGACGCGCCGCTCCCACCGAGCGGTTTGCCGTCGCAGTCGACCTGCAAGACGCTCTCGACGAGATCGCGCGCGCGGATCGTCAAGGTGCCGTCCGTCTCGGAGTACGCGTTCGGGAGCTGGGAGCAGCCGTTCGGGCCGCCTTCGATGGCGGTCCCGCGCGACGTGGTGGTCGAGCAATCGGCGGTCGAGCTCGCGTACACCTCGAAGCCAGCCTGCGTCGAGAGCGCGATGGGGAAGACGAACGCCTGGTCGTTCACGCAGTCGGCGTGGCTGATGTAGCCGACGGTGCTCTGGTTTGTCTGCCGGAGGTCGACGCCGCCGGGCCCGCAATCAATCATCGGGGACTGGTAGGCGACGGTCTGCGCGCGTGCGGTCGCCGCCGCGCTGACGAGGAGGGCGGCGAGCAGCGCGACCACCAGCGCGGGTGCTCGCCTCGTCGGGGGCGCGACGTGTCGCCGCCCGGGCCGGGCGGCCGGCGAGGTGTCGTTTGGCGTGCGGCGATGTCGCATGGATTGGAGATGTCGGGGCTGGGTCGAAGGCATGGGCGCGGCGTGCGAGCACGACGTGTGCCACGCGTCGGGCGCTGCGCGATCGCGCGATCCAGCGGCGAACGCCGCACCTTGCCCGCCGGAGGGCGCTGACGGAATGGCCGCGTCCCCGCGCGAGCCTGCCAACGTGTCGTGGGCGCGGGGGTACGTGGCCGGCATCCCTGCGATGCGCCTTGCGGGCGCCCGGGTCTAGCGGAAGAAGGGCTCCAGGACGGTCCCTTTCACGAGGGGTGCGGCGTCCGCGTGCGCGATGGGGATCGCCGGGGTGCCCGCGGCGTAGGGGGCGACCTCGTACAGATTGAACTGAACGATGAGCTGACCGTGGTCGACGCACAGCAACGTCCCGTCCGACACGACGGACTGCGCCGCCCGATCCCCCAGGAGCTCCTTGCCGACCGCCCCCTCGAGCCCCTTCCTGGCGATCGCCTCGACCTTGGCACGAGCCGCCGTGGGGAGGAGCTTCGCCGCCGTCCCGGTGACCGTCCCCTTGGTGAGATCGGCGACGTAGCAACCGAGGCTGCGCAGCGGGTGCGCGGCCTGGGAGCTCTGCTGAAAGGCCGTCGTGCTGATCGCGAAAGCCTCGTTGGCCATGGCGCTGACCTCGTAAGACACCTGGAAGGAGCTCTGCGACGCGGGATCCCCGCTGCAATCGGGCTTCATGTCGGCGCCGAACGTGTTGAACAGCGACTTCAGGGCGCCGTCGAGCGAGGCCTGGGTCGCGGCGTTCGCCATCCCGCTCACCCGTGGGTAGAAGACCGACGATGTGCAGCCGGGCCCGGGCTCGTCGTAGGCACCCCGAGGGGCGACCTTGGCGCCGTTCGGCAGCGAGACGGCCTTCGCGTCCAGCTCCTCTTCCGTTGGCCTGCGGAGGATCCCCTCGCCGCTGCGGAGGAAAAACAGAAAGGATCGACTCCCGCGCGGAGACGTCCAGCGGCCGAACGCCGCCGTCGTATCGAGAAGGACACCGCTGAACGTGCCGGTCGGCGTCCCCTTGGCGTTCGACTCGCGGAGCACGAACGCTCCACCGTCGTCCTGAATGGTTCCCTCGAGGCGAAGGTCCTCCGATTTGCCGAGGTAGTGATATCGACCCTCGAGGCTCGTGCCGCTGCGCTCGATCTCCGCGCGAATGTAGATATCGGTCCCGAGCGTGCCGGCGAACGCCTCGTCGAGCGAGGTTTCCTTCGTGCCGAGCACGAGCGGCCCGGCCGAGAACGACACGGGTGCCGACGACCCCTGGGCCGTCCATGTGCCCGTGAGCGTTGCCCCTTGCATCGTCGCCTCGATGGCGACCCCTTGCCCTTGCGCCCCGTCGGGGCCGACCTGCGACAGGACGAGGTGGGTGTCGTCCTTCATCGCGCCGCGAAGGCTGCCGACCTCGTAGGGGGCCGTGTACATTCCCTCGAGCTCGGCGTCGGCCTGCTCGAAGGCCAACCGGATGTCGTCCCCGCGGGGCCCGAGCTTGCCTTTGAAGGCGCGCAGGGTCCGCTTGACGGGCTTGGACGCTGCCGCTGCGCTGCTGCTGGCCGCCGGCGAAGGGGACGATGGTGCAAGCTGCGCGGCCGGGGGAAGCGCGGGCTTGGGCGCTACCGCTGGGGCGTGGCTGGCCGCGGCAGGAAGGGACGATGGTGCAGGCTGCGCGGCCGGGGGAGGATCCGCCTTGTTGCACGCAGCGACGAGGGGAAATAAGGCACAGGCGAAGAGGAGCGGACGCACGGCCGCACGCTAGGATGACGACGGTCCGGCGCCAAGGCCTCGGGGATCTGCGCGCCGACCTGCGGGTCAGAACCGGACCCGGACCCCGCCCACGCTCCCCGCTGCCCACGGCGCGACGGCGGCCTGCTGCACCTTCTGGGCCTTGGGCGAGACGCGCGTGAGGAGCACCAGGAACCCGGCGCCGAGCGCGAGCGCACCCGCGCCCTCGACGACGGACCCGGTGATCACCGCTTTCCCGTCGATCGGCCCGTCCGACCCGTGGCGCGCGCCGACGCCGACCGCGATCCCGCCACCGACGACGGCGGCGAGCCCGACTGCGGCGAGCGTGACGGGGAGCACGACGCTCGGCGGGGGCGGGGGCGGGGGCGCCGGCGTCAGGGTCAGCGCCAGGTCCGTCCGCGTGCCCTCGAGCATCCACACGGTCTGGTGGACCTCGCCGAAGCCCGGCGCGACGGCGACGACCTCGTGCCGGCCCGGGTCGACAGGGCGCGCGCCTTCCCACGCGACGAAATCGCGACCATCGACCTTCACGACCACGCCGGGCAAGTTCGCGGGCTGCACGGTGACGCCGATGCGGGGAGCCCTGCCCTCGAGCTGCTTCAGCGCCGTGCGCACCGGGTCCTCGTACTGCTGCGTCGCGGGCTCGACGGGCTGGGCGAGGAAGGCCCGGAAGCTCTCGATGGCCGCCGCGAGGCGACCCGTCTCCTGCTGCGCGATGCCGAGGTTGTACAGGGTGATCGCCGCGTGCTTGATCTTGAGCGAGCGCTCGAAGGCGTCGCGCGCCCCCTGCCAATCCCCCGCCTCGGCCAGCTTCGAGCCCTCGCGGAACAGGTCGCGGGCGCGGGCCAGGTCCGCCTCGGAGGGGTTCTCGGCCGGCTGCGCCAGCGCGCGCGGCGCGTGCGCCAGGCACATCGCGACGCCGAGGAGGAGCGGGGCCACTTTCCGGACCAAGACCATCCGCCGACACTAACCCGGGTCGCGCCCATCATGGAACGCCGGCCGTCAGGCGGGCGACAGGAGGCGCGCCCGTGACGGCGCGGGCCACGGTGGATCCCTATTTGCCCGGGCTCGCGTGCCCGCCTAGAAATTAGGCTGCTTGGCGATCGGGAGGGTGCTCTTCCGCACGGTTTTGCCCGGCCTGAAGAACGGGTGCGCAGCCGTCGCGCTCGGGACCGCCGTGGCCTCGGGGGCCTCGACGGGCGCGCCGGCGTCCGGCGCCGCCGCGGGCGCCGGCTCGACGGGCGGCCGCGCGGACGCCGTGGCGAGCGGCGGCGCGGCCGACGCCACGGGCTGGGGCGGGGCGAGCGGCTTCGACGACGAGCGTCCGGTGATCGCGACGATGAGCAGCGCCGCGGCGAGGAGCGTGCCCACCGCGATCGCTCCCTTGGTGCGCGCCCCGGTGCGCCCGACGCCCGGCGCCCGCGGCGCCTCGGTGTCACTCGGGAGCGCCGGGGGCTTCGGGATCGCGAGGTCCGAGGCGCGCGACGCGTCGTCGGCGACGGGCGGCACGCTGAGCGGGTTGTGCGTCGACCGGGTCCAGTGCGCGGCGAGCGACGTGCCCGCCACGTCGCTGTCGATGCCCTGCGCGGCCGCCCACTCGGCCAGCGCCATGCCGAGCGCGCGCATGCTCGGCCGCCCGGCGGGCTGCTTGGCGACGGCCGCCTTGAGGATGTCCCAGAGCCGCGCGTCGCCGGCCATCTTGTCGGTGATCGGCGTCGGCTCCGCCGTCATGATGGCGAAGACGAGCGCGGCGTAGCTCTGCCCGTCGAAGGGCAGCTCGCCGGTGATCGCCTCGTAGAGCATCACCCCGAGCGCCCACACGTCGGCGCCCTCGTCCACCTCTTCTCGGCCGCCGGCCTGCTCGGGCGACATGTACGCCGGCGTCCCGGCCACGAGGCCGCCGCCCGCGACGTCGTCGCGGGCCCCGTCGTTCCGGCGCAGCTTGGCGATGCCGAAGTCGACCAGCTTGGGGACCATGCCGCCCGCGTTGTCCGGGACCAGCATCACGTTCTCGGGCTTGAGGTCCCGGTGTACGATGCCGCTCGCGTGCGCCTCGACGAGCGCGCTCGCGATGGGGAGCAGGATGCGCACGGCGTTCGTCGCGGGGATCCGCCCCTTCCGGTCGAGCACGTCGCGGAGCGACTCGCCGCTCAGCACCTCCATCACGATGAACGGGTCGTCGAGCTCGGTCTCGCCGAAGTCGAAGACACGCACGATGGATCGGTGGCCGATGCGCGCCGCGGCGCGCGCCTCCTGCAGGAGGCGCTGCGCCGTCTCCGGCGTCGCCACCTCGCGGCGGATGAGCTTGATGGCGACGTCGACGTCGAGCTTCTCGTTGTGCGCGAGCCAGACGGCGCCCATGCCCCCCTCCCCGAGCAGGCGCGTGAGGCGGTACTTCTGCGCGATGATGTCCCCCGCGATGTAGGATGCAGGGGGTGGGGTGTCCGCCGGCGCGCGGGCGCTCGGCGTCCCGTGGTGGGACGCGCCGGCGCTCGGCGTGTCTTGGGTGGCGGACATGGGTATCGCGGGATCTTACGGCCTCGGGGCGCCGCGCGCGAGCGTCCCGTGGGCGCGCGGGGGCATGATAGCCTCGCCCACTCGAAACTGCCCGGGGAGGGGCACCCGCATGCTCGCGATCATTTCGGATCTGCACTTCTGCGACGGGACCGCCACCGACGAGAACGTCAAGCCCGACGCCTTCAAGCTCGCGCTGGGGGAGATCTACGACTTCGCCAGGCCGCTCGCGGACAATCGCCCGCCGGGAGCGGCCCCGCCCCGCCTCGACCTGGTCCTGCTCGGCGACGTCTTCGACCTCCTGCGCACCGAGCGCTGGTTCGAGGACACGGACGGAACGCCGGTGCCGCCGGAGGAGCGGCCGTGGGGCGCCGCGGGCGCGCTCGATCCCGGCCTCCGCGTCCCCGAGCACGTGATCGTCCGCGCGCGCGCCATCCTCGACTCCATCGTCAAGAAGAACACCGAGGCGCTCGCCGTCCTCAAGGGCGACTGCGACGCCGAGCTGAAGCGCCCGAAGGACCTCTTGGTGAACCGCGCGCTGCTCCTCGGCAACCACGACCGGCTCGCGCTCCACGACGATCGGATCTTCGACGGCATGCGCAAGGCGATCGGGGCCGACGACGTGCAAGCGCTCGCGGCCCGGGGCATCTTCCGCCATCACCTCGAGATGAAGGAGTATGGCGTCCTCGCGCGCCACGGCCACGAGTGGGATCCGTGGAACTTCGAGTCGTTCGATCCGAAGAAGAAGGCGGCCGACTACGGCGACGACGAATACAAGGCAGCCCCGATCGGGGATCCCATCACGACCGAGCTCGCCGCCAAGCTGCCGTACCTGATGAAGCGCCGCCTGCGCGAGCTGGACCCGCAGGTCCTCACCCCCGACGACATCGAGAGGACTTACCAGCACCTCCAGCGGATCGAGGACGTCCGCCCGCTCTTCGCCTCCCTCCAGTGGGCCCTCTTCACGGCCGCCCGGATGCCGGGCGCGAGCGATCTCGACCCGCAGAAGCGGGCCGCCATCGCCCGCACGGCCAAGTCCGTGGCCCGCGAGCTGGTGCAGGGCTTCCGCGACCTCCCGTTCTACCAGGCGTGGGACGCGAAGCACCGCCACAGCTTCTTCTCCGACCTGTTCCACCACGATCTGGTCCACAACCCCGCCGAGCAGCTCCACCTCGTCCTCCAGGCGCTCGACGTGTTCAGCCCCGATACCCTCGACAAGGTCGGGAACCTGTTCGGCAAGGTGCTCGACGGCGCCGACCAGAAGGACCCGTGCCGCACCGGCGCCGGGAAGGAGGCGCTCGGCGGCGTGGGCGGGGAGGGATTCCGCGTCGTCGTCTACGGCCACACGCACGACCCCGCGTACGCCCCCCTCGCCGCCGGCGACACGACGGAGGACGTCTACCTGAACTCCGGCACGTTCCGGAAGCGGATCTTCCGCACCGACGACGGCAACGGCTTCGTCCGCTCCGAGCACCTGACCTACCTCTGCTTCATGAGCAAGGAGGAGGCCGCCAAGATGGACAGGCCCACCTACGCCGCGTGGATGGGCGTCCGCGGCGCGCGCTAGCCGGCTAAATTTAGAGCACGCCGGGGATGAACCTCCACCGCACCTTCTTCATGTAGCGGCGGTACTCCTCGTCCCGCATCAGGTGCCGCTCCTCGGTGATCGCGCGCCAGTAGTAGATGAAGCTCATGATCACCATCCCGACGACGCCGAGGAGCGGGACCGCGCTCTTCTGCGTCCACACCTCCCAGATCACGGGGGGGAGCATCACGCACCACCAGGAGAAGTTCTTGGACGCGTACGCCGGGTGGCGGACGATCGCGTAGGGCCCAGACGTGATGACGCCGCGGTGGGTGAGGTTCGAGAAGCGCATGCCGAACACCACCGTCGCCGACGTGTAGACGGTGAAGCTCAGGATCGAGGCGATCGCGAAGACCTTCACGGCGAAGGCGGAGGGGAGCGAGAAGAAGGCGTTCTCCGACGGCGAGCCGAAGTAGTGCCCGGGGGTCTGGTTGATCGGTGGATAGCAGAGCAGCGCCACCGCCCAGCCGAGGAAGGTGGGCTCGGTGGAGAAGGTCGTGTTCTTGATCCAGCGCGACGAGACGGCGTACCCCGCCCAGGCGAGGCCCACGTCGACCGCGAAGATGATGGTGTACGCGACGTTGTGCACGTCCCGGATGGTCACGTTCGCGAGCTTGAAGTCCGGCCCGATGGCCCACTCGTAGTTCTTCACGAGGTGGGTGAACTGGTCGGAGAAGAAGACCGTCATCAGCGGCACGTAGAAGAGCTTCACGCCGAGGCCGAGCATCGCGCTCTTGTCGTAGCGGTCGTAGAGGCCGCGCACGCGGTCCGCGGCGCGCCACGTGTCGGAGGCGTGGAAGAGGGGCAGGTGCCCGCTCGCGACGCACCACACGAAGATCGGCCAGCCGGTCGCGAAGAACGCCCTCGCGATGACGGGGGAGCCCATGGCCAGCGTTGAGCTGTAGGAGAGCGCCCCCTCGGCGGCGATCGCCGCGAACCCGGCGATCATCAGGGACCCGCCCCGGTAGGACGCCCACAGGTGCCGCACCGTCTTCCGGACCACGAAGGCGGCCTGCTTGCGGTCGGACTTCGGGCTGTGCTGGAGCCCGCGCGTGAGGAGGACGTAGGGCAGCCCCCCGATCACGTAGATCCAGAAGAAGTCGTCCATCACCGCGAACCACGGCTGGTAGTAAGCGGCCTTGCGGTCGAAGCCGTACTCGCTCGCGGTCATGAGGAACATCATGCCGGTCGAGAGCAGGGTCACGTCGGCCAGGTAGACGAACACGCACTCTGCGATGAAGTCGCCCACCCTGCCCTGCTTCAGCAGCGACGAGATCTTGATGAGGCGGCCCTTGTCGACGTCGATGCGGATGAAGAGCTCGACCGAGAACATCGCGATCGCGATGATCAGGAGCACGAACGCCATCGACCGGTGGATGTCGAAGTCCTCCCCGGTGATACGCCAGCCGTGCTGGAGCATGTGCCGGCGCGCGCCGAGGTAGCCCATCCCCATCACCGCGAGCGCGCCGGCGAAGCCCGCGAGGTAGCTGTGCTTCGCGAGGCGGGCGACGTCCTTGGACCGATCCATCTTGGGGTCGATGGGGTCGTCCGGCGGCCGGAGCCCGGTGGCGCCCTGGGCGTCCGCGGCGCGCGCGGCCTCCTCGTCGGGCACGGGCGCGTCGTCGGGCACGGGCGCGTCGTCGTCTCGGTTCGGGGTTCGTTCGTCGATGGACATGCTGGGGGACCTTCGCGGGACACGCGGGCGAACGCTCGCGGGGCGGATGGTGTCGAATGCGGGGGTGGGGGTCAACCCGCGGGGTGGGGCGAGGGGGCGGTGGCGCGGGCACGCAAACATCCGGTGACGGCGGCACCCGCCCCGACCGTGGCCCTCATCGCACGGGACAAGGCCCGCCGGACGCCGGCACGAGCGAGACGTGATCCACGGCCTCCTCGTCGCCCGGGTCGAGCGCGAGCGAGAGCGCGAGGTCCCCTCCCCTGTCGCAGACGAGGCGCATCTCCTGCTTCGCGTCCGTGCGCGTGTACGCCCCCGGCACGCAGGCCCCGTGGCGAGCGCGCGCCTTCTCGAAGAAGCCGAGCGACTCGGCGCGCGTCGGCTGCTTCCGCTTCCCGAGCACCTTCCTGTACACCGCCTCGTCCCACTTGCCGACGAGGCCCGCGATCCGCGCCGCCGCGCGGGCGAAGGCGGGGGGCGCCGGGACGTCGCGCGAGGTCCCCGCGAAGCCCAGGATGAGCCCGTCCTCGTCGAGGGTGACGTCCATGTCCAGCGACCCGCGCTCGCAGCGCATCGCGAGGCGCGCGTCGCGCGGCGCGCGCACCTCCACGGCGTCGTAACCACGGCAGGCACCGTTCACGCCCCTGTACCCGGCGAGCTCCCGCTTCTCGTCCTCCGGAAGCACGTGGCCGCGCTTCGGGCTCAGCATGGCCTTGTAAGCGGCCTCGTCCCACGCGTCGTACACGCCGAGGAAGCGCTCCATCGCCTTCGCGTAGAGGGGCGAGAGGTGGGCCCGGCGCACGCGGTTCGAGAGCCCGCCCGTCCGGCGCAGCGCCTTGAGCGCGTCCTCCGCGACGGTCCCGACCTGGAAGCGGTCGCCGCTCAGGTTGCCGAGCGCGATCACGCCGACACCCGCCTCCGGAAGAAACGTGATCTGGCTGGTGAACCCGGACACGGCGCCGTTGTGGCTCACCTCGAAGTCCGTATCGCACGTCTCCCGCACGCTCCAGGCGAAGCCGTACCTGCCCGCGCTCGCCTCGACCATGCTCTCCCCCTTCGCGGCGTCGTCGCGCAGCCCCACCCAGAGCCGCCCGGACCGGAGCGCACTCTCGTGCGCCTCGCGCACCGAGCTCCTGCGGACGGGGCCCGCCTCGGGCGCGCTCCGCGACGGGTAGGCGTCGAGCTGGAAGGCGACGTAGCGGGCGAGGTCGCGGACGGTCGAGACGATGCCGCCGGCGCCCTCCGAGGCGCCGAGGCGCCACGCGGCCACGGGGCGAACGGGGCCGTCTCCCGTGCGGTCGTAGCCGGTCGCGAGCTTGCCGGCGGGGAGCGCCGACGCGTCGAACGCGGTCGAGGTCATCCCGAGCGGCGCGAGGATGCGCCTGGCCATGAAGGCGCGCAGGGGGACGTGGGCGGCGTGCGCGACGACGAGGCCGAGCAGGGCGTAGCCGAGGTTCGAGTAGACGTGGACCGTGCCCGGCGTGTTCAGGAGCGGGAAGGCGGCGAGCGATCCGAGGATGTCCTGCTCCGAGGGCTCGGCGTCGGCGCGCGTGTAGTCGAAGTTGCCGAGGCGGGGCAGGCCCGAGGTGTGCGTGAGGATCTGGCGCAGCGTGATCGGCGGCGCGTCGCGCGTGGGGTAGACGAGCCCGGCGGCCTCGGGGAGGAAGCGGGTGAGCGGGTCGTCGAGGGCGAGGGCGCCGTCGTCGCGGAGGGCGAGGATGGCGAGCGCGGTGAAGGACTTGGTGATGGATCCGATGCGGTACTGCGTGTCCGCGTCGGGGCGCGCCTTGCTCTGGAGGTCGGTGAAGCCGAAGCCCTTCGCATAGACGAGCTCCCCGTCGACGACCACGCCGAGCGAGAGGCCGGGGAGGCCGTGGTCTCCGACCGCGGCCTCGCCCAGGGCGTCGAGGGCCGGGAAGGCGGAGGCGAGCTTCTTGCGGCGGTCGGGGTCGGTGAAGACGTAATCCGCGGTGTCGTCGGCGAAGTGCTGGGCGAGGGCGGCGGGACCTGGATCGACCGGCGGGGAGGGCGCGTGCGGCGGCGATGGGGGCGGCGGCGAGGAAGGCGGAGCGGGGGGCGCGCAGGCGACGAGGGCCGCGGCGAGGGCGGCGATGGAGAGCCGGACGCGGGTCATTGGGGGGAGGACTACTACGGGGAGCGCCGGGAAGCGGCTTCACAGTCGGCTCCGGTCCGCGGGCTCACGCCCGGGGTTCCATACGTTGCTCAGCGGCTCCTTGAACGAGGATCGTGCTCGTTGATTCTGCCGGTGCCTGGCACGAAAAAAAATCGGGGCGAACGCGCCCACAACGCCTACCGCACCGGGCACTTTCCCCCGTCCACCGGGGTCAGCGAGAAGCCCGTGACCGCCTCCTCGTCGTTCGGGTCGATCGCGAAGGTGAGCGCGAGGTCCCCTCCGTGATCGCAGGTGAGGTGGAACCGGTGCTTCGCCTCCGCGCGCGAGTACGCCCCCACGCGGCAGGCGCCGTGCGCCGCGCGCACCTTCTCGAACTTCGCCGCCCGCTCGGCGCGCGTGGCCGACCTGTCCCTGCCGAAGACCTTGCCGTACACACCATCGTCCCACTTGCCGACGAGGCCCGCGAGGCGCGACGCGGCCCGGGCGGACGCGGGCGAAGGCGGCACGTCGCGCGAGCTCACCGTCATGCGCACGACGCGCCCCTGATCGTCGATCGTGACGTCCATCTCCATCGTGCCGCGATCGCACCGGAGCGCGAACTTCGCGGCGCGCGGCGCGCGCACCTCGACGGGCTCGTACGACTGGCAGGCCCCGTGCACGCTCCGGTGCTCGGCGGAATCCGCCCGCTCCTCCTCGACGACGGGGCCGTGCTTCGGGCTCAGGAGCGCCACGTAGGAGCCCACGTCCCCCGCGTTCCACGCGGCGAGGAGGCGCGGCATCGCCCCGGCGAAGAGCGGTGAGGGGTGGATGCGGTGGACACGGGGCTTGACGCCGCCGGTCTTCTCCAGCGCGTGGAGGATGTCGGTCGCGATCGTGCCGGCCCCGTAGCCTTCGCTCAGGTTCTCGAGCACGACGATGCCGACGCCCGCGTTGGGGAGGAAGAGGACCTCGCTGTTGAACCCGGCGACGTCGCCGCCGTGGCTCACCTCGAGCTCGTGGTCGCAGGTCTGCCGGATGCTCCACGCGAAGCCGTACGTGACCATCTGCGCGTCGACCAGGCTCTCGCCCTTCTGCGCGTCGTCGCGCATCGTCACCTTGAGCGTGCCGATGTGGGGCGCGCTCGCGTGCGCCTCGCGCACCGTGCTCCTGCGGACGGGGCCCGTCTCGGGCGCGTTCCGCGGCGGGTAGGCGTCGAGCTCGAACGCGACGAAGCGGGCCATGTCGCGCACGGTCGAGACGATGCCGCCGGCGCCCTCCGCCGCGCCGAAGCGCCAGCCGGGGATGCGCTTGTTGGTGCCGTCCTTCTTGCGGTCGTAGCCGACGGCGAGGCGGCCGGCGGGGGGAGGCGCGCCGTCGAACGCGCTGGAGGTCATCCCGAGCGGGGCGAGGATCCGCTGCGCCACGTACGTGCGCAGCGGGACGTGGGCGGCCCGGCCGACCGCGATGCCGAGCAGGGCGAAGCCGAGGTTACTGTACACGTGCACGCCGCCCGGCGGGTTCTCGAGCGGGAAGCCCTGGAGGGAGGCGAGGATCTCCTGCTCCGAGGGCTCGCGGTCCCGGCGCGTGTAGGAGAAGTTGCCGAGGCGGGGCAGGCCCGAGGTGTGCGTGAGGAGCTGGCGAAGGGTGATCGGCGCCGCGTCGCGCGTCGGGTACACGAGCCCGCCGGCCTCGGGGACGAGGCGCGTGATGGGCTCGTCGAGGTTGAGCAACCCGTCGTCCCGGAGGGCGAGGACGGCGAGCGCGGTGAAGGACTTGGTGATCGATCCGATGCGAAACTGCGTGTCCGCGTCGGGGCGCGCCCCGGTCTGTCCGTCGCTGACGCCGAAGCCGTTCGCGTAGGCGAGCTGGCCGTCGATGACCACGCCGATGGAGACGCCCGGCACCCCGTGATCCCGGACCGCGGCCTCGCCCAGCGCGTCGATGACGGGGAACGCGGAGGCGAGCTTCCTCGCCCGATCGGGATCGGTGAAGACGCAGTCCACCGCGTCCTCGGCGAAGTACTGGGTGATCGCGGGCCGCGCCGGGGCCGCCGCCTGCTGCGGCGGAAGTGCCTGCGGCGCGGGCGGCGGGTACGCGGGCGGAGCGGGCTCTGCGCAGGCTGCGACGAGCGAGGCGGCGAGCGCGACGAGGGGGAGCCGGGATCGGGTCACGGGCCGAGAGGTTACCACCACGGCGTCACCGCCCGCGGGTCCTCTTCCCGCTCCCGTTCCCGCTCCCGCTCCCGTTCCCGATCTCCGGGAATCGGGAACGGGAACGGGCACGGGAACGGGAAGAAGAGGTACTCTCGCGGCCGATGACCTCCCCGACACGCCCCTCCATCGCCCCCACGTCCATCCGGGTCGAAGATGATCGTACCGGAATGCACCCCGTGGTGCTGCGGCGCGCCTTCACCGACCACGTGCAGTACTCGCGATCGCGCGACCTCGACGGCGCGACGGCGTTCGACCGCTACATGGCGCTCGCGCTCAGCGTGCGGGACAGGCTGGTCGCGCGCTGGTCGGAGACGCAGAAGACGTACTACCGGGAGGACGTCAAGCGCGCCTACTACCTCTCGGCCGAGTTCCTCCTCGGCCGCGCGCTCACCGCCAACCTGCAGGCGCTCGGCGTCTACGACGACTACAAGCAGGTGCTCTCCGAGCTGGGGATCGACCTCGACACGCTCATCGAGCGCGAGCCCGACGCGGGCCTCGGCAACGGCGGCCTCGGGCGGCTGGCCGCGTGCCTGCTCGAGTCGATGGCGACGCTGGGCCTGCCCGGGTCGGGCTACGGCATCCGCTACGAGTTCGGCATCTTCGAGCAGGTCATCCGGGCCGGCGCGCAGGTGGAGCGCGCCGACGAGTGGCTGCGCTTCGGCAACCCGTGGGAGATCTCGCGGCCGGAGTACACCGTGCCGGTCCAGTTCGGCGGGCACACGGAGACCATCCGAGACGACGGCGGGTTCCGCGTCGTCTGGCGCGGGGCCGAGAAGGTGCTGGGCGTGCCCTACGACACGCCGATCGCCGGCTACCAGTCGAGCACGGTCAACTCGCTCCGCCTCTGGGCCGCGCGATCGCACGAGGAGTTCGACTTCTCCCTCTTCAACGCCGGCGACTACGTGCGCGCGGTGCAGAGCAAGAACGACACCGAGGTCATCTCCAAGGTGCTCTACCCGAACGACAACTTCGAGGCCGGGCGGGAGCTGCGCCTCCGGCAGGAGTACTTCTTCGTCGCGTGCTCGATCCACGACATCGTGTACCGATACAAGAAGACGCACACCGGCTTCTCGAGCTTCTCCGACAAGGTGGCGATCCAGCTCAACGACACGCACCCGGCCATCGCCATCGCCGAGCTGATGCGCGTGCTGGTGGACGAGCACGCGGTGTCCTGGGACGAGGCGTGGAGGCAGACGGTGGGCGCCTTCGGCTACACCAACCACACGCTCCTGCCGGAGGCGCTCGAGCGCTGGCCCGCGTCGCTCTTCGGCCGGCTGCTCCCGCGGCACCTCGAGATCGTCCACGAGATCAACCGCCGCTTCCTCCGCCACGTGATGGACGCGTACCCGTACGACGTGGGCAGGGTCGCCCGCATGTCGATCATCGAGGAGGGCGCCGAGCAGCACGTCCGCATGGCCCACCTCGCGGTGGTCGGATCGCACTCCGTCAACGGCGTCGCCAAGCTCCACACCGAGCTGGTGAAGGGCGAGCTGCTCCGGGACTTCCACGATCTGTGGCCCGATCGATTCAACAACAAGACGAACGGCGTCACCCCGCGCCGCTGGCTCCTGGCCTGCAACCCCGGCCTCTCCGAGCTGGTCACCGATCGCATCGGCGCGGGCTGGGTCACGGATCTGTCGCGCCTTCGCGACCTCGAGCCCCACGCGGAGGACCCGGAGCTATCGCGCGCCTCTCCTCCGTCAAGCGGCGGAACAAGGAGGCGCTCGCCCGCCTCGTCGAGGCAGAGCTCGGCTTCGCGGTCGATCCGTCGTCGCTCTTCGACGTCCAGATCAAGCGCCTCCACGAGTACAAGCGGCAGATCCTGAACGCGCTCCACATCGTCGCGCTCTACCTGCGCGCGAAGCGCGGGGAGAACATCGTCCCCCGCACCTTCGTCTTCGGCGCGAAGGCGGCGCCCGGCTACCGGATGGCCAAGCTCATCATCCGCTTCATCCACGCCATCGGCGAGGTCATCAACCACGACAGCCGCGGCACGCCCGTCAAGGTCGCCTTCCTCCCCAATTACCGCGTCTCGCTCGCCGAGAAGATCATCCCCGCGGCCGACCTCTCCGAGCAGATCTCCACGGCCGGGATGGAGGCGTCCGGCACCGGGAACATGAAGCTCAGCATGAACGGCGCGCTCACCATCGGCACGCTCGACGGCGCGAACATCGAAATCCGCGACGCCGTGGGGCCGGAGAACTTCTTCCTCTTCGGGCTGACGGCGAAGGAGGTGCTCGAGCGGCGCCGGTCCGGCGTGCCGGGCAGCGTCGCGATGGAGGCGACGCCGGAAGCTCTTGGAGGTGATCGATCGCGTCGCCTCCGGGTTCTTCTACCCGCAGGACAAAGGGCTCTTCCAGCCGCTCCTCGATACGCTCCTCGGCCGCGACGAGTACCTGGTGATGACGGACTACGCCGCGTACTCCGCGTGCCAGCGCGAGGTCTCCGCGGCGTTCCAGGACACGGCGGGGTGGACGCGCAAGGCCGCGCTCAACATCGCGCGCGTGGGTGGCTTCTCGTCGGACCGGACGGTGCTCGAGTACGCGCGCGAGATCTGGGGCATCGCGCCGGTGAAGATCGTCCTCCAGCCCTACGACGGCGGCGCCGCCGCGGCCGCGGAAGCTCGCCGCGCACGCGCCCGCGGACGGGGAGGACGCGGAGATCTGAATAGATGACTGCGTCGGGAGGCTCCGCTCGCGCGGCGATCACCCTCGCTCTCCTCGGCGCCACGCTCGGGCCCGTCCTCGACTATGCCCACGTCGCGACGGGCGCCATCCGCTACCCGCCGGAGGTGCGCTTCGTGCCGTGGTGGGTTCCGCTCCTCTACGCGGGCGCCGCCCTCGCCATCGGGCTCTCGCAACCCGCCGCCGACCGGCTCCTCGGCGGCGCGTCCCCTCCCCTCTCGCGCCCACGCCTCGCCGCAGGCTTCGCCGCGTTCTCTGCGATCTGGTTCCTGAGCGGCGCGCTCCCGTTCGGCTCGGCGGCCGTCGCCGCCCTCCTCGCGCCCGCGAGCCTCGCGCTCTGGTGGTGGCTCGACCGGCGCTGGCAGGGCCTCGTCCAGGCGGCGGCGACCGCCGCGGGGGGATGCGCCGTGGAATTCACGCTGAGCCGCGCGGGCCTCTTCGCGCACACGCACCCGGACGTGCTGGGGCTCGCGTGGTGGCTGCCGTGGATCTACGTGGCGGCGTCCGTGGGGCTGGGGAACGTGGGGAGGTGGCTCGTCGCCGGGAGGGGCTAGTCGGATGCCCGGGCGCGGGCCGCGCCGGGCCAGGTCAGCCCGCGGACCAGGTGCCGCCGCTCGCCGTGCAGGCCATCTGGGCCTCCGTGGCCATGAAGCCCCCGCCGCTGTAGTAGCTCTCCGAGAACGAGAGCCCGCCGGCCGTCACCGTGCAGGTGCCCAGCCTGCCTTCGCTGGGGCACGAGGTGCCCGACGTACCCCCCTCGGCCGAGCAGGCGGCCTGCACGGCCTGAAGGTCGGCGGGGGGCAGGTTGTCGTATTCTTCGCACACTTGCTCCCCGCCGGCGCCGACCGTGATGTCGCACGAGAAGCCGCCTCCGCCCGACGGCTGCGTCGAGGTCCCCCCGCCGGCCCCACCGGCCCCGCCCGCGCCCACCGAGAACGTGCTCGACCCGCCCGGGCCCGTACCGCCCGAGCCCTCCCCGGGCGCGTCGAGGATCACGTTCCCGCCGCAGCCGGCGAGGCCGATGGCACCGAGGAGACCGAAGAAAAGGACACGCTGCCTGCGCACGCAGGGCACTCCATCATGGAACGGCCCAGCGGGCGAGCTTGTCTTGGACGACGTGGCGAGGCTAGCAAGGCGCACACGCGACAGCCCGGCCCCCTCGGGGCGGACGAAGCTCCTTTGGGGTCGAAGAGAGCGCCGTCGACGTCGTAGAGAGCGCCGTCGACGTCGACGAGAGCGCCGTCGACGTCGAAGAGAGCGCCGTCGACGTCGAAGAGAGCGCCGTCGACGTCGACGAGAACGCCGTCGACGTCGAAGAGAGCGCCGTCGACGTCGAAGAGAGCGCCGTCAACGTCGTAGAGAGCGCCGTCGACGTCGTAGAGAGCGCCGTCGACGTCGTAGAGAGCGCCGTCGACGTCGACGAGAGCGCCGTCGACGTCGACGAGAGCGCCGTCGATGTCGTAGAGAGCGCCGTCGACGTCGACGAGAGCGCCGTCGATGTCGTAGAGAGCGCCGTCGACGTCGTAGAGAGCGCCGTCGACGTCGACGAGAGCGCCGTCAACGTCGTAGAGAGCGCCGTCGACGTCGTAGAGAGCGCCGTCGACGTCGTAGAGAGCGCCGTCGACGTCGTAGAGAGCGCCGTCGACGTCGACGAGAGCGCTGTGCCGTCAGTTGCGCCGCGCCGCGTCAGCGCCGGCCCGGCCCGTCCTTCGGCGCGAACGCGCACGAAGCCCGTACGCGCGCCGCGTGGATGGAGAGCGGCGCCGCGGTCAGGAGGCGCTCGGCCACGCGCCGCGCGTCGACGTCGCGGCCCATCGCGCAGAGCGCCGCGACCCTGGCCGCGAGGCGCTCCTCGCGGAGCTGGCCGTCGGGGTGGCGCGCGCCCAGGGCGTCGAGCGCGGCGAGCGCCGCCGCCGCGTCGCCCGCCGCGAGCGCGGTCTGCGCTTTTCGCAGCAGATCCGTCTCCTCCACGAGCGCGCTCGCCCTCGGCTCGGCCGGCGGCGCGCTCGGCGTCCGCACAGGTGCGGACACGACCACGGCGGAGAGAGGCTCGGACGGGGCAGGATCGGATGGAGCAGGCTGGGGCGGAGGAGGATCCGCGGCCACCGCGGGCCCTGCCGGCACAGGAGGCTCGGCCCGCACGACCCGCTCCACGACGAGCGCGCGCCGGAACGCCTCCGCCGCCGCGCCGTGTCGCGCCAGCTCCACCCCCGGCGCGCGAGGCCTCGCCGTGAAGACGCCGCCCCCGAAGCCGACCGCGCCAATCAGCGCGCCCGCGGCCAAAAGCTTCGCGCCGATGCCTGCCGGAGCCGCGCCGGTCACGATGGGGGGAGACCCCCCATACCCCCCGGCTGCGCCGGGCGCGGGATGAGCCGAGGGGTGCGGGGTCTCGGCCCCCCCACGCGTGACGAGACGAGCGGCCAGCGCCGCGCGGACGCGGGCCCGGTCCGCGGCGGAGGGCTCGGCCGCGCGCGCAGCTTCGACGAGGGCACGGACACGCGGGTCGAGAGTGCTCATCGCCATCCTCCTCCGAGCGCCGCCTCGACCTCGCGCCGCGCGGCGCGCAGGCGCGAGTAGACGGTGTTCACGTTGACGCCCAGCGCCTCGGCGATCTCCGGGGCGCTCATCTGCTCGATCTCCGCCAGCACGAAGACGGCGCGCTTGTCGTCGTCGAGCGCGCCCAGGATCCGGTCGAGCTCGCGCACGGCCTCGGACCGGGCAAGCGACTCCGCCGGACCGGGCGCCGCGTCGGGGATGCGCTCGTCGAGCGGCAGCAGGCCCCCCTTGCGCCTCGCCGTCCGCGCATGGTCGCGCGCGACGCGGAGCGCGATCCCGAACGCCCACGTCTTGAGCGAGGAGCGCCCCTCGAAGTCCGCGAGGCGCCGGTGGACCACCACGAAGACGTCCTGCACCGCGTCGTCGATGCTCGCCTCGGGCACCCCGAGGCGCCGCAGGCTCCGCCACACGAAGCCGAAGATCTGGTCGTAGACCTCTTCGAAGGTCTGCTGTCCCGCGCCGGCCTGGCTGGAAGCAGCGGCCGGCGCGGGATCGCCGGAGCACGCGTCAGGCGGGGATGCCCCGCCGGGCAGCCCCAGCTCCGGTGAGATCACCGCCATGATGCTGAGTGGCCGGGCTTGCCCCGATCCGTCACTGGAGGTTCAGTTGCAGGCCGAGGAGGGCGCGGCCGGTGACCGGCGAGGGGCGATAGACCGCGCCCAGGCCGTCGATCTGGAAGGTGTCGCGCACCACGGGAGCGAGGCCGTCGAGCGCGAACGCGAGGGAGAGGCGCCCGCCGAGGCTCGCCAGGCCTTGGGCCCCGATCTTCGGCGCGAGCCAGGGCGCAGCGCCGGAGTCCGGGCGCGTGATGCCGAAGCTCTGTCCGAACAGCGCCCCCGCCTCGAGGCCCGCGCAGCCGTCGAGCTCGATCGTGCGCTGGAGGAGGGCGTAGCAGTAGCGCGCGCCGGCGGCGAAGAGGGAGATGTGGGCGCCGGCCATGGCATTGGTCGGGGACGTGACCTGCTCGGGGAAGAAGCCGGACGCGTGGAGGTCGACGCGGTGGTCGCCGATGCGCAGGACAGCCGCGAGCTCGCCGCCGAACGCGGGCGCGGGCAGCGACGCGAAGTCGGCGCCGCCGAAGAGGCGGAGGGCCGGGAGCACCTTCGCGGACGGAGGAGGAGGCGGCGCGACGACGTGATCGGGAGAGGGCTCGACGGGTGTCGTGGCCGACGGAGGCGGCGCGACGGGCGCGGGTGGAGGCGGCTCGACGGGCGCGGGTGGAGGCGGCTCGACGGGTGCAGGTGGAGGAAGCGCCGCGGGTGCAGGTGGAGGAAGCGCCGCGGGTGCAGGGTGCGACGGTGCCGGCGCGATCGTGAGCGCGATCGCCACCGCCGCGGCGTCGGCGACCTCGTCACAGGAGCGGCCCTCGATGCGGCGCTGGTGCGGCGCCGTGGCCCCGGGCAGACCGATCGCGATCCGCACCGCCCATCGTCCCCCCTCGGACGGCCCCGCCTCCACTCGCACCGGCACCCACGGCCCGCCCGGCGACGCGAGCGGGCGGCCCACGAGCCGCTCGACGGCGGCGCGCACGTGGCCCTCGTCCGGGCAGCCGGCGGGCGCGTGCCAGCGCAGGTCGATGTCCGCGACGTCTCCCGCGCGGGCCGGCGAGGCGATCAGCGCGGCGGCCGCGAGCGCCGCGACCTCGGCTGCGAGGTGCATGCGACTTGATCTATCGGGAGTCGCCGTCGAAGGAAACGGTGAAGCGTACATCGCCGCGATGATGGATTGCGTATACGCCGGCCACTCAGCGCCATGGCCCAGACGAGCAAGCTCCTGCGCCGCCCCCTCGGTGCGACACTCGCGACACTCTTGTCGGCGATCGTGGCGACGTCGTGCGACCAGGCCGTCAACCTCGGCGCCGACGACGGCGGGAGCCCTTCCTCGCCGTGTCTCGTCGCCACGTGCACCGCAGGCTGCTGCGACACGGCGGCCGCGCCGGCAGGCATGCCGTGCGGCGCCGGCGTAGGCGCGGCCGTTTGCGACGGCCACGGCGCGTGCGTGCCGCCGTGCCACACCTCGTCCGACTGCCCCGCACCCGAGCCGTGCATGGCCACGAAGTGCGTGGAGGGCGCGTGCGTCACGTCGGTCGAGGTCGGCAAGGCGTGCACCGCGGCCGTGCCGCAGTGCTGCAGCGGCGTCTGCCAGGACCTCACGACGGACGTGTCGAACTGCGGGAGCTGCGGGCACAGTTGCTGGGGCGGGCTCTGCCAGGGCTCGGTCTGCCAGAGGCCGATTCGAGCTCGCTCAGGGGAGCACGATCGAGCTCTGCGGCCCCGCGATGGACGCGACGAGCATTTACTGGGGCGACCCGGTGACGGACACGATCATGAAGGTGCCGCTGAGCGGCGGGTGCCCCACCGTGATCGCCACGGCGCACCTCATCACCGGGTGCAACATCGCGGTCGACGCGACGAGCGTCTATTGGACCGAGGGCTCCGGCGACCCCGCGGGGAACGTGATGAGGGCGCCGAAGGGCGGCGGCGCCGCCACGGTGCTCGCCTCCGGGCAGGAATACCCGTCGGAGATCGCCGTGCTCGGTACGACCTTGTACTGGTTGAATTCCGCGGCCAATGGCGCGCTGATGAAGATGCCCGCCACGGGCGGCACGCCCACGACGCTCGCCACCGGGCTAGACGACGCTTACCAGTTCGCCGTGAGCCCGAAGGGCATCTACTGGACGAGCTGGGGGGAGGGACCGTGATGCGGCTGCCGTTCGATGGCGGCACGCCGGTGGAGATCGCGTCCGGAGCGATGCCGGTAGCCATCGCGGTCGACGCGACGAGCGTGTACTGGAGCGACGTCGGCTCCAGTCAGCTCATGAAGGCGCCGCTCGCGGGCGGGCCCGCGACGCTGGTCATGTCGGAGTCGCCACAGATCGACGCCATCACCGTCGATGCCGCAAGCGTTTACTGGACGACACTGGGCGCCATCGAGAAGATGCCCCTCGGCGGAGGAGCCGCGACCGCCCTGGCGAGCTCCGGGGGGTGGTGGCTCGCAACGGATGCCACGAGCGTCTACTGGGCGAACCCCAGTGGGATTTTCAAAGCCCCCAAGTAGCGCCGCGCTCGGGTCACCGCACCGCGGCGCTCTCCACCTCGTCCCCGCTCCCCACTACGACGTTGATGGATTCGGCGCAGAGCGGCCACTCAGCACCATGGTCCAAGCGAGCAACGTCCTGCGCCTCTCCACGTGCGCCGCCCTCGTCACACTGTCGGCGATCATCGCGACCTCGTGCGACGGGATCGTCACACTCGGCTCCAACGACGGCGGGAGCCCTTCTCCCAGCGGATCGTCCGCCGGCGGATCGTCGACGAGCGCTTCATCGTCCAGCGCGTGCGAGATCGGGCAAGGTGGCACGTGGAGCCGGGGGGTGGGCGAGACCGTGGCGAGCTGCACCACGTGCGGCCAGCCGAGCGATTGCCCGCCTCCCTCTTCCCCCTGCATCGTCGCCACGTGCGCCGACGCCTGCTGCGGCACGGACGCGAAGACGGCGGGCACCGCATGCGCGTCCAGCGGGGGCGCAGGCGTGTGCGACGGCCACGGCGCGTGCGTCCCGCCGTGCAACACGGCGTCCGACTGCCCCGCGTCCGAGCCGTGCACGAGCACGGCATGCGTGGGCGGCGCGTGCGTCACGTCGGTCCAGGTCGGCACGGCGTGCAGCGCGCCCGTGCCCCAGTGCTGCAGCGGGGTCTGCGTCGACCTCACGACCGACCAGCTCAACTGCGGGAGCTGCCAGAACGGCTGCGGGCCCGGGCTCTGCCAGGGATCGGTCTGCCTGGAGCCGCGCGACATTGCCTGCTCGAGCATCGACATGATGTGCTTCGCCAGCGGCGCGAACAGCATCTACTGGGGTAACGGGGAGACGAACCAGATCATGAAGATGCCCCTCGGGGGCGGGCCTTCCACCATCGTCGCATCGGGGCCGATCAGCGGCGGGTGCGGCCTCGCCGTCGACGCGACGACCGTGTACTGGACCGAGGACCTCGGCAGCGGCAACGAGATGATGAAGGCGCCGCTCGGCGGCGGCGCCTCCACGATGCTCGCCTCCGGACTGACGAACCCGATCTATCTCACCGTCTTCGGCGACAGCGTGTACTGGCTGAGTCAGCCCGCCGCCGCCGGGGAGAAAGGCGCGCTGATGAAGATGTCCACCTCGGGGGGCACGGTGACGACGCTGGCCGGCGGGCTGAAGGAACCTGCGGGCCTCGCCGTGACCCCACAGGGTATCTTCTGGACGAACAGCGGCAGCGGGACCGTCATGCGGATGTCGCTCGCGGGCGGCACGCCGGTGCAGATCGCCTCCGACTCGATGCCCGGGCCGATGGCGGCCGACGCGACGGACGTCTACTGGCTCGCCGCGGGAGGGATCATGAAGGCACCGCTCGCGGGCGGGCCCGTGACGAAGGTCTTGAACACTGGCGGCAACCCGTTCGTGCTCGATTCCGCGAACATCTACTTCAGCGGCACCAGCGGCATCATGAAGGCGCCCAAGGCCGGAGGGCAGGTGACCGTCGTCGCGAGCTTCGGCGCACAGTGGCTCGCCGTGGATGGTAGGAGCCTTTACTGGGCCACGAACACTGCCATCTACCAGTCCGCCAAGTAGCGAGTCACCCCGCCGCGGCGCTCTCTCCTCTTCCCTCGTCCGTCGCCAGCGCGTCGACCACGATCTCCCCCCATCCATGCCCACGAGGCCCACGCCGCCCTCGTCGAGATCGCCGGAGAGGATCAGCTCCGCGAGCGGGTTCTCGATCAGGCGCGCGATGGTGCGCTTCATGGGCCTGGCGCCGAGGGACGCGTCGAAGCCGCCGGCGGCGAGGAGGGCGTCGAGGACGGCGGGCTCGACGTCGAGGCGGATGCCGCGGTCGGCGAGGTTCTTCTCCAGGCCGGCGAGGAGGCGGCGCGCGATCTCGGCGACCTCCGCGCGGGCGAGGGGGCCGAAGCAGAGGACCTCGTCGATGCGGTTGTAGAGCTCGGGCGGGAGGTAGGCGCGCGCGGCGGCGATCATGGTCTCGGCGAGGCGCTCGGGGGCGGCGGGCCTGGGCGCGGCCGCCGCGGTGAAGCCGACGCCGCGGGCCTCGGCCTTCTGTGCCAGCTCGGCGGCGCCGAGGTTCGAGGTCATCATGATGACGGCGTTGGTGAAGTCGACGCGCCGCCCGCGCCCGTCCGTGAGGCGGCCCTCGTCGAAGACCTGGAGGAAGGCCTCGAGGACGTCGCGGTGGGCCTTCTCGATCTCGTCGAGGAGGATGACCTGGTAGGGCCTGCGGCGCACGGCCTCGGTGAGCTGGCCGCCGGCCTCGTGGCCGACGTAGCCGGGCGGCGCGCCGATGAGGCGGGCGACGGCGTGGGCCTCGGCGTACTCGGAGAAGTCGAGGCGGGTCATTGCGTCGGGCGAGTGGAAGAGCGCCTCGGCGAGCGCCTTGGCGGTCTCGGTCTTGCCGACGCCGGTGGGGCCGAGCAGGAGGAAGGAGCCGATGGGGCGGCGCCCGCGCAGGCCGGCGGCGTTGCGGCGGACGACGCGGGCGATGCGCGCGAGGGCCGCGCCGTGGCCGACGACGCGCTCGGCGAGGACGTTCTCCAGGCCGAGGAGGCGGTCGCGATCCGTCTCGAGGAGGCGCTCCACCGGGACGTCCGCGAGCTCGGCCACCACGGCGGCCACGTCGGCGAGGGCGACCTCCCGCTGCGCGGTCTTGCGGCGCGCGCGCGCGCCGGCGAGGTCGAGGACGGCGATGGCCTTGTCCGGCAGGGCGCGGCCCGGCAGGTAGCGGAGGGACCAGGCGACGGTCGCGGCGACGACCTCGTCGCCGTAGGTGAGGCCGTGGTGCCGGCCGAGGCCCTCGGCGACGCTCCGGAGCAGGAGGAAGGCGGCGGGCTCGTCGGGCTCCTCGATCTCGACGGGCGTGAAGCGCCGGGCGAGCGCGCTGTCGATCTCGACGGAGCGGCGGAACTCCTCGGTCGTCGTCGCGCCCACGAGGCGCAGCTCCCCGCGGGCGAGGCCGAGCTTGACCTCGGCGGCGACGTCGTCGAGCACCCCCGGGATGAAGAGCTCGTGCAGCTCGTCGACGAAGAGGATCACCCGGCCGCCGGCGTCGCGCAGCTCCGCGCGGACGGCGGCGATGCGCTCCGCCATGGTGCGCCGCCCGGCGGCCACCAGCTCGGCCAGGGAGAGCTCGACGAGAACGCGGGGCTGCCCTTCGCCCGCGGCGTCCAGCTCGACGAGGCGGTGGGCGAGGCCGCGCGCGACGGCGGTCTTGCCGACGCCGGGAGGGCCGACGAGGCAGGGGCAGTTGGCGTGGCGCCGCGCGAGGACGTCGATCAGGCGGTCGATTTCCTCGTCGCGGCCGACGACCTCGTCGAGCTTGCCCTCCGCGGCGGCGAGGGTGAGGTTCTGGCCCGCGGTGGAGAGCGCCGGGAAGCGGGCGCGGTCGAGGGCGAAGCGCGCGGCGGCGACGGCGAGGCGCGGCGCAGAGGGGGGCGCGATCGAGGCGATGGGCGCGGGCACCGGCGACGGGGCAGGCGACGGCGCGAGGCGGCGCGGGACAGGGGGCGCCGCGGGCAGGAGGGGGACGGCGACGCCGGGGCCGGAGCCGGGCGGCAGGGTGCTGGACCGGGCGCGCGGGGGAGCAGGCGCGATCGGGGCCGGCGCGGGGTGGGCGGCGGTGCGGCGGGGCTCTGTCTCGCCTTCGGGGCGCGCGAGGCCGCGCGCGGGATCCGCGCGCCGGCGGGTCGCGACCACGCCGAGGGCGATCTGCATGGCCGCAGTGCGCAGGCGCGCGAGGTCGACGCCCGCCTGCACGAGGGATCGGTGCGCGGCGGCGCTTCGGTCGGCGAGGATGGCGAGGAGGAGGTGGAGCGCGGTCGGCTCCGGAGAGGGCGATCGCGGGGCCGAGGGGCGGGCCTGGGCGCTCTTGCCGGCGGAGGCAGGCGGCGGGGTGGGCTCGGCGCCGTACCAGAGGCGGCGCATCGCGACCTGGCGCGCGGCGGCGAGGATGCGACCGATGGGGTCGGGGCCGTCGTCGTCGAAGGCGCGGCTCGCCTTGAGCAGCACGTCCTCGTCGAGGCGCCGCTCCCGGAGCAGCGCGCCGGCCGGGCCCTCGGAGGCGGCGACGGCGGCGAGCAGGTGGACGCTGGTCATGCGCTCCTTGCGGGCCGCGGCCACGTCCTGGGCGCGCTTGCGCAGCGTGACGAGCTCGGCGTGCGATCGGGCGTGCGTCATCCTGGGCTTCTCCGACCCCGGAGGTCGCACGGGGCGCGGAGGGGGGCCAAGTTCGTGATCTTCCTCGGCCCTGCCGGCCTCGGCCGGGCCGTACCGTCGGCCGGCTTCCGGGGGGCAGCCCCGGCGCGCCCGCGCCCGAGCCGACGTCGATGACGCGCGGCGGCGCGCTTCGTGCGCTCGCGTTCGAACGCGGTGACGCAACGTCCTGGTCCGAAGCAGGAGGGCCCTGATTGCTCGAGCGCAATCCGTGAAGTAGTAGGAGAATCGGGAGGGTCGACCGAAGGAAACGTCCCGCTTGGCAGACCTGGAACCTCCCCCCCGCGAAAGCAGCGTCCCCAGCCCTTCCACGAAGCGGCCCGCTCGGCGGGTGCGCATCCTGGTCGTCGACGACGAGCCCGTCATCGGAGCCGTCCTCCGGCGCATCTTCAAGGGGGGGGCGCACGAGGTGACGGTGGTGCAAGGGGGGCGGGCCGCTCTCGCGATGATCGACGCGGGGGCCGAGTTCGACGTGATCTTCTGCGACGTCGTGATGCCCGATCTGACGGGCACGGAGGTGTACGAGACGCTCCGCGCCCGGCACCCGCGGCTGCTCGATCGGTTCGTCTTCATCACGGGCGGCGCTTTGCAAGAGAGCGCGCGCCGGCTGCTCGCGTCCGCCAGCACCACGGTCCTGCACAAGCCCTTCGACCTCGGCGCCGTGCGCGACGCGGTGCGACGGATCGTTGCCGCCGCGCGTTGAGGCGCGGCTCAGGTCCGCGTGCCCACCCGCGCGGCTCTGACGACGCCGTGCTCGGCCTTCGCCCCGAACCGCTGCGCCTCCCAGAGCCGCTGGTAGACGCCGCACGTCGCGAGCAGCTCCTCGTGCGGCGCGAAGCCCACGAGGCGGCCTTCGTCGAGCACGATGAGCCGGTCGGCGTCGCGCAACGTCGAGAGGCGGTGCGCCACGACGAAGCTCGTCCGCCCCACCATGAGCGCGTCGATGGCGCGCTGCACCTCCGCCTCCGCCACCGAGTCGAGCGCGGAGGTGGCCTCGTCGAGCAAGAGGAGGGGCGCGTTCTTGAGGAGCGCGCGCGCCACGCTGATGCGCTGTCGCTGCCCGCCCGAGAGCTCGCGCCCGCCCATGCCGACGGGCGTGTCGTAGCCCTGCGGCAGCGCCAGGATCTGCTCGTGGATGTACGCCGCCCTCGCGGCCTCCTCGACCTCCCGGTCCGAGGCCGACGGGCGCGCGCAGCGGATGTTGTCGCGCACCGTCGCGGAGAACAGGAAAGGCTCCTGCGTGACCAGCGCGACCTTGGAATAGACGTCGGAGAGCGCGAGCTCCCGGAGGTCGTGCCCGTCGATCCGGACGGCGCCCGATGTCGCGTCGTAGAAGCGCACCAGGAGCGCGAGGAGCGTGCTCTTACCGCTCCCGGACGGGCCGACGACGCCGATGGTCGTCCCGGCCGTGACCGTGAACGAGACGTCCCGCAGGATCGGCCGGTCCCCGAAGGAGAACGAGACGTGGTCGAACGCGATGACGCCCGGCGCGGCGCGCAGGCGGATCGGCGCCTCCGCGTCGCGGATCTCGGGCCTCGTCGCCAGGAACTCGGCGATGCGCAGCACGCTCACGCGCGTCGTCTGGATCTCCATGAAGTTGGTGTTGATGTTGTTGAGCGGGCCGTAGAGGGCGCGGACGGCCATCACGAACGTGAGGAGCCGCGACCAGTCCATCTGGCGCTCGTAGACCTGGTGGCCACCGGCCACGATCACCACCACGAGGAGCAGGCCGGAGAGCGCCTCCATCACCACGACGCCGAGGCGCTCGGCGCGGACCTGGCGGATCACGTTGTCGTAGAAGATGTTCCCCTTCTCGACGCTGGCGCGGGCCTCCATTTCCTCGGCCTGGAACACCTTGATGACGCGGATGCCACGCAGGATCTGGAGCGCGATGTCCGAGAGCACGTAGCCCGACTTGCGGACCTCGACCGAGCTCCGCAGGGCCTTCTTGGCGATGAGGTAGATCGGCGCCGAGGCGACCGGCACGACCACCAGCGCCAGGAGGCTGAGCCACGGGCTGATGCGCAGGGCCGCGTAGAGGAGGCCGAGCGCGAGCGCGCTCTCGAGCCCGATGCCCGCCGCCGCGCGCACCATGAGGCGGAGGCGGAGCACGTCGTCGCGGATGGTCTGGAGGACGTCGCCGTGGCTCTGCCGGTCGAAGAAGGGGATGCTCAGCGTGAGGAGGTGCCGGATGAGCTTCTCCATCACGCCCAGCTCGACGACCGCGCTGACGTACTGCTGGAGGACGACGTTCCCGTAGCTGAGCACGCTCCCGGTGAGCTGGACGGCCACGAGGAGGACGGCGACGACCCAGAGCGCGCCTCGCTCGCCGACGCGCTCCAGGACGGCGCCCGCCATCCCGCTCTGGGCCCCACCGGGCGCGAGCGCTCCCGAGAGGAAGCGCTGGATCAGGAGCAGGACGAGGATCGAGCAGAGGCTCCGGCCGATCGCCGTGAGGAAGTAGCCGAGGAGAAGGCGGGCCCTCCCGCGCAGGAGCGGAACGACGTGCTCGAAGCCTGCGGCCGTCATGGCGAGATCTCGACCCTCCGCGCATCCCCCGGGAGAACCTCGCGCGGATCCCCGAGCCTCGCCGCGCGCTCTCCGAGGTACCAGGCGATGGCCGCGGCGACGTCGCCGACGTTGGGCTCGTCGAGCATGTGCTCGTGGTCCCCTGGGGCGAAGCGCACGACGAGGCCACCTTGCACGATCTCGGCCCAGCACAGCCTCCGATCGAAGACGGTACGGCTGGCCTCATGGCTCGAGACGATCATGCATGCGCTGCCCGGATAGGGGCGCGGGACGTACGCGAAGATCGCGCGGAGGTTCTGCTCGTAGACCCCGCGGACGGCGGACGGCGCCTCCTTCATGACCATCGCGAGGGCCCCCGCCCCGTTGTGGTACTTCACTCGCGCCCGCTGCGCGATGTAGGCGGCCCACGCGCGCGGGGCGCGGATGAGGAGGTGGCCGAGGTGGCGATCGACGAGGACGCCGAAGCGGTGGAGCGGGGAGAGGGCGCGCGCGTCGACGTAGTGGGGGGGCTGCGGGCCCACCAGCGTAGTGTCCATCATCACGAGCGCGGCGACCTCCTCCCCCTCGGCGCGGAGCTGCTGCGCCATCTCGTAGGCGATCACGCCGCCGGTGCACGCCCCGCCGAGGAGATACGGCCCGTGCGGGCGCACCGTCCGGATCGCCGCGATGTAGGCCGCCGCCATCTCCTCGACGGTGTCGTGCAGGGGCTCGTCGCCGCTCAGCCCGCGCGCTTGCAGGGCGTAGAAGGGCCGGTCCCCGCCGAGGTAGCGCGAGAGAAGGCGGTAGTTCAGCACGTTGCCGCCGACGGCGTGGACGCAGAAGAAGGGGAGCTCGGCGCCGGACGTGTTGATCGGCACGAGGCACGACCAGCTCGGCTTCCGGCCCTGCCGGAGCACGGCGCCGAGGTCCTCGATCGTCTGCGCCTCGAAGAGCGCCGAGATGGGCAGCTTGACGCAGAGCTCCTTCTCGATCCGATCGAAGAGCTTGATGGCGAGCAGCGAGTGGCCGCCGAGATCGAAGAAGCTGTCGCGGACGCCCACCCGGGGCACGCCGAGCACGTTCGACCAGATGGCCACGAGCTTCTCCTCCAGCGCGTCGTGGGGCGGAGCGAACCCCGCCTCCGTCGCGACGGCGCTCTCCGGCGCCGGCAGCGCCTTGCGGTCCACCTTGCCGCTGGGCGTGAGCGGCAGCGCCTCGAGCGCGACGAACGCCGACGGCACCATGTACTCGGGCAGCTTCTCCCTGACGAACGCGCGCAGCGCGGACACCATCGCACCCGATGTCTCTCCGCTGGGTACGAAGTACGCGACGAGGCTCGGGGCGCCTCGCGTGTCCGCGCGCGCCGCCACCACCACCTCGCGCACCTCCGGGTGGGTGGAGAGCACCGCCTCGATCTCGCCCAGCTCGATCCGGAAGCCGCGGAGCTTCACCTGGAAGTCGGCGCGGCCGAGGTACTCGACCTCGCCCGAAGCGCGCCAGCGTGCCAGGTCGCCGGTGCGGTAGAGCCGCGCCCGCTCATCGGAGGCGAAGGGATCGCGGATGAACCGCTCGGCGGTGAGCTCGGGGCGGCCATGGTAGCCCCGCCCGACCTGCACGCCGCCGATGTAGAGCTCGCCGCGCACGCCCACCGGGACCGGATCGAGGTGCTCGTCGAGCACGTAGACGCGCGTGTTGTGCACGGGGCGGCCGATGCGTGACGACGTCCGCGCCGGGTAGGACGCGCCCGGCGGTGACGTCGACGGCGGCCTCGGTCGGACCGTAGAGGTTGTAGAGCTCGACCCCCGGCAGGAGCGTGAAGAAGCGCGCCGCGAGCGCGGCGGGGAGCGCCTCGCCGCTGCACAGGACGCGGCGCAGCGAGGGGCAGGCCGCGCGGGCCGGCGCCCCTCGCGCATCGAGCTCGTCGAGGAAGGCCCCGAGCATCGACGGCACGAAGTGCACCGTGGTGACCCTCTCCTCCGCGATGGTGTCGCAGAGGTAGCCAGGCTCGCGGTGCCCGCCGGGCCGCGCCAGCACCAGCGTCGCGCCGGTCAAGAGCGGCCAGCACAGCTCCCACACCGAGACGTCGAAGCTGAACGGCGTCTTCTGCAGCACGCGGTCGGACGCGCCGATCCCGTACGCGTCCTGCATCCACGATAGCCGGTTGACGATCCCGCGGTGCTCGTTCATCGCGCCCTTCGGGCGACCCGTCGAGCCGGACGTGAAGATGACGTACGCCAGGTTCGCCGGCCCGAGCCCCTCGCGCCCGGGGCGCGACGTGGGCTCGGACGAGAGGTCCAGCGCTCCGGCATCGAGCGAGACGACGGGAGCGGACGCGCGACCCAGGACGGGCGCGAGCTCTCGGGCGAGGTGCTCCTGGGTGAGGATCACCTTCGGCCTCGCGTCGTCCAGCATGAAGCGGAGGCGCTCCTCCGGGTAGGTCGGGTCGAGCGGGACGTAGGCGCCGCCTGCCTTGAGCACGCCGTGGACCGCTTCGCAGAGCTCGAGCGATCGATCCATGCAGATGCCCACCAGCGCCTCGGGCCCGACGCCGAGCGCCCGGAGCCGGTGCGCGATCCGGTTCGCGCGCGCGTCCAGCTCGCCGTAGGAGAGCGCGCGGCCCTCGAAGCGGACCGCGGGCGCCTCGCGCGTACGGTCGACCTGCGCCTCGAACAGGTCCGGCAGGCAGGCCGTGGACGGCGTCGGAGCCTCCGTCGCGTTCCACTCCACGAGCACCCGGCGGCGCTCCTCCTCCTCGAGCAGCGGCAGCTCCCACGGCCGCGCGTCCGGCGCGCGGACGATCCCCTCGAGCAGCACCCGCAGGTGCCCCACCATCCGATCGATCGTCGCCGCGTCGAAGAGATCGGTGGCGTACTCGAGGAAGCCGGAGATCCCGTCTCGGCTCTCCGTCATCATCAGCGTCAGATCGAACTTCGCCGTGCCTGGATCCACCTCGATCGGGGTCGGGCTCCTCCCGCTCGACGCCACGGGCGCGCGCGGCGCGTTCTGCAGCACGAGCATCGCCTGGAACAGCGGCGTCCGGCCGAGGTTCCGCTCCGGCGACAGCTCCCGCACCAGGCGCTCGAAAGGCATGTCCTGGTTCGCGTAGGCGCCGAGGCAGGTCTCCCGCGCGCGAGCGAGCAGCGCGCGGAAGCCCTCGTCGTCCGACACTTCGAGGCGCAGCGCCAAGATGTTCACGAAGAAGCCGACCACGCCCTCCGTCTCGGCGTGCGTGCGGTTCGCGATCGGCGTGCCGACGACCACGTCGCGCTGACCCGTGTGGCGGGACAGGAGCACGGAGAACGCCGCGAACAGCGTCATGAAGAGCGTGGCGCCTTCGCGCTGGCCGAGCTTCGAGAGGGCCTCCGCGAGCTCCGCCGGCAGCGTGAACGCGCGGCGCGACCCACGCCCGGACGCCACCGCGGGGCGAGGCCGGTCCGCCGGCAGCTCGAGCGCCGGAGGCGCCCCTCCGAGCTGGCGCTTCCAGTAGACGAGCTGCTCCTCGAGGACGTCCCCCGCGAGCCAGCGGCGCTGCCACGCCGCGTAGTCCGCGTACTGGATCGACGGCTCCGGGAGCGGCGACGGCTTACCCTCGCAATACGCCTCGTAGAGCGCCCTCGCCTCGGTGCCGAGGATCCAGAGGGTCCAGCCGTCGGACACGATGTGGTGCATCGTCAGGAGCAGGACGTGCTCCTGCTCGTCGAGCTCAAGCATGCGCGCGCGGAAGAGCGGGCCCTTCTCCAGGTCGAACGGGCGGCGGACCTCCGCCCTGACCTCGCGCCGGAGGACCTCTGCGCGCTCCGCCTCGGGGATCTCCGTCAGGCGCGCCACCGAGAGCGAAGCGTCCATGTCCTCGTGCACGATCCCGACGGGCCGGCCGTCGACGATCGCGTACGTCGTCCGCAACGCCTCGTGGCGCCGCACGAGCTCGCGCACCACACGCCTCCAGCGCCGCGCGATCGACGGGGCCCGAGAGGCGCAGCGCGAGCGGCACCACGTACGACGTGTCCCCGGGCGTCAGCCGATCGAGGAACCACAGCCGCTCCTGCCCGAACGACAGCGTGAGCGGCCCCTCGCGCGGCACGCACGCCGGCGGGGGAACGGCCGCCATGGCGCTCCCGCCGAGCATGTCCGCCACGCGCTTCGCCATCGCCGCCGGCGTCGGCGCCTCGAACATCGCGCGCACGGGGAGCTCCACGCCGAGGACGATGCGGATGCGGGACAGCGCCTGCGTCGCGAGCAGCGAGTGGCCGCCCAGCTCGAAGAAGTCGTCCCTGGGGCCGACGCGCTCGAGCTTGAGCACCTGGGCCCAGATGCCCGCGAGCACGCCCTCGATGGGGGAGCACGGAGCCTCGACGCCGTCCGCGGCGACGCGGGCGTCGGGCACCGGCAACGCGGCACGATCGAGCTTTCCGTTGGGCGTACGCGGCAGGGCCTCCAGCACCACGAACGCGGCCGGGAGCATGTAGTCGGGCAGCCGCTCCTTGGCGAGCACCCGGAGCCGCGGCAAGAGCCCCAATCGGCCGCATTCCGCAGCGGGTCGTTGGCGTAATGGCCCCAAGGGCGAACGACGACGGCCGCGACCACGTAGGCAACGAGCCGCTTGTCGCCCGGGGCGTCCTCGCGCGCGATCACGGCCACCTCGCGCACCGCGGGGTCCTCGCGGAGCACCGCCTCGATCTCGCCTAGCTCGATCCGGAAGCCGCGGAGCTTCACCTGGTGATCGAGGCGGCCCATGTACTCGATCGTGCCGTCGGCGAGGCGGCGCACGAGATCGCCGGTCCTGTACAGCCTTCCGTCGCCGAACGGATTCTGGACGAAGCGCGCCGAGGTGAGCTCGGGCCGGTTCAGGTACCCGCGCGCCAGCCCCTCGCCGCCGAGGTAGAGCTCGCCGGCGACGCCGATGGGCACCGGGTCCCGGCGCGCGTCGAGCACGTACGCCACGCCGTTCGCGAGCGGCCGGCCGATGGGCGGCGCCAGCCCCGTCTCGCGCACGCCCTCCGCGAACGTCGAGTAGGTCGTGTCCTCGGTCGGCCCGTAGAGGTTGAGCAAGCGCCGGATCTCCGGCACCGCGTAGATCTGCTGCGCCAGCGCGTGCGTGAGCGGCTCGCCCGCGAGGTTCACCGTGCGCACGGTCGCCGGCAGGCCCTCGATCCGCAGGAGCTCGGCCATCGCCGAAGGAACCGTGTTGAGCAGCGTCACCTCCCCGGCCGCGGGCAGCGCGGGCAGCTCGAGCGCGTTCTGCGCCACGATCACCGTTCCTCCGAGGGAGAGCGGGACGAACACCTCGAAGATGGAGAGGTCGAAGCACACGGACGTCGAGAAGAGCGTGCCCCGGTAGTCCTCCGGCCCGTAGACGTCCCTGGCCCACCACACGAGCGCGACCGGGCTGTGATGCTCGATGGCGACGCCCTTCGGGCGCCCCGTGGAGCCCGACGTGAACAGGACGTACGCGAGGTGGCTCGGCCGCGCGCCGCTCGCCGGCCGCTCCGCGTTCTCCCCGCCTTCGCCCGCCCCGTCCGGGTCGAGGAGCACCACGCGCGCGCCGTGCGCGGGCAAGGAGGGGAGGACGCCCGGCGACGCGACCAGCACGGGCGCGCGCGAGTCCTCGATCGTGAACGCGATGCGCTGCGCGGGGTACGCCGGGTCCATTGGGACGTAGGCGCCGCCGGCCTTGAGGATGCCGAGGATCCCGATGACGAGGGCGAGCGATCGCTCGACGCAGAGGCCGACCAGGACCTCGGGGCCGACACCCAGGCTGCGCAGGTGGTTGGCGAGCCGGTTCGCGCGCCGATCGAGCTCGCGGTAGGTGAGCCGCTCTCGCTCGAAGACGATCGCCGTGGCATCCGGTGTGCGGTCGACCTGCGCCTCGAAGAGCTCGTGCAGGCAGAGGTCCCGGGGAAAGGGCCTCGCGGTCGCGTTCCACTCCACAAGCTCTCGGTGCCGCTCGGCCTCGGTCAGGATTCCGAGCTCGACGACGGGTCAATCGGGGCGCTCGACCAGGGCCTCGAGCAGGCGGAGGTAGTGGCCCCGGAGCCGCGCGATGGTGGCAGGCTCGAAGAGGTCCGCCGCGTACTCGATCGACCCCGTGAGCCCTTCGGGCTCCTCGGAGAGCGAATCAGGAGGTCGAACTTGGCGGTCCCCTGCTCGACGTCGATGGGCGTCATGCGGAGCCCACGGGGATGCCGCTCCGTGCGGGGCTGGTTCTGGAGCACCAGCATGACCTGGAAGAGCGGCGAGTGGGAGAGCGCGCGCGTCGGCTGGAGCTCCATCACCAGCTTCTCGAAGGGGAGGTCCTGGTGAATCGTAGGCGCCCAGGGCGGCGCGCCGCACGCGCGCGAGGAGCGCGCGGAAGGTTGGCTCACCCGAGCAGTCGGTGCGCACCACCAGCGTGTTGGCGAAGAACCCGATCATCGCCTCGAGGCTCGGCCGGTTGCGCCCGGCGCTGGGCGTGCCGACAACGATGTCGTCCTGCCCCGAATACCGGTGCAAGAGAATGTCGAGCCCGGCGAGCAGCACCATGAACAGCGTCGCGCCCTCGCTCGTGGCGAGCCGCGGAGCGCGTCGAGGAGGGACCGCGGGATCAGGATGGGCTCGTGGAGGCCGCGATGGCTCTGGACCGCCGGTCGCGGGTGGTCCAGCGGCAGATCGACGAGCTCCGGGGCGCCGCGAAGCTGCTCCTTCCAGTAGGCGATGTGCGCTGCCTGCGCCTCGCCCCGCAAGCGGCCCCGCTGCCAGGCCGCGTAGTCGGCGTACTGGATCGCATCGGCCGGCGCCTCCCTGGCGCGCCCGTCGAGGCAGGCGTCGTAGAGCTCCGCGAGCTGGCGCCAGAGGATCCGGTTGGACCAGCCGTCGGTGGCAATGTGGTGCGTGACCAGGAGCAACACGTGCTCGCGGGGCCCCAGGCGGATCACCTCGGCCCGCAGCATCTGATCGCGCGACAGATCGAGCTCGCGGCGGACCCCCTGCTCGAGCAGACGCTGCGCCGCGCCGTCGCGCGCCTCCACCGGCAGGTGACAGAGGTCCGTCACCTCGAGATCCACCGGTCGTGGCGGATTGACGATCTGCACCGGCGCGCCGTCCGCCTCCAGGTACGTCGTCCGGAGGATCTCGTGGCGCGCGACGATGGCGTCGATGGCTCCCCGTAGCGCGTCGGGATCCAGATCGCCGGCGAGGCGGATCGCGCGCATGACGTTGTAGGCCGTCTTGTCCGTGAGGATCCGGTCGAGGATCCAGAGGATCTCCTGGCCGTAGGAGAGCGGGACGCTCTCACCCTGCCGGCGCCTCACGATGGGCTGCTCGCGCGGCGCTCGCCCGGCCCGCTCGCGCTCCGCGAGCATCTTCGTGAAGAGCGCGTGCTTCGCGGGGGAGAGCCCGGCCAACCTGCCGTCGACAGTCGCCTGCGCGGTGCCGCCTCCGGCGGGCCCGTCGCCGCCGGGGAGCGTGGCGCCGGGCGCCTGCTCCACCGTGAGCTCGGTTGCCGTGGAGAACCGCGCCGTCGAGTCGTCGTTCATGAGTCTGCCCCCAGGTCGCTCGAATCCGAGTCGATGAAGCCGCCCCCGGCGGCCGTCAGCCGCCCTGCTCCGCGAGGAGCCGCTCCGCGTCCTCTTCGGACATCCCCTCCAGCGCGGCGAGCACCGTCGCCATCTCCTCTTCCCGGGCGCGCCGTCTCACGGCGGCGACCGCCTTCGCCAGCGCCTCCACCGTCGGCTCGGCGAAGAGGTCGGAGGCGCCCAGCTCGACACCGAGCTCCGCCCGCACGCGGGTGAGCACCGAGGTCGCGTGCAGCGAGTGGCCGCCGAGCTCGAAGAAATCGTCGCGGACGCCGACGCGCGGGACGCCGAGCACCTCACCCCAGATTCGGGCAATCGCCTCCTCCACGGCGTCGCGTGGCGCGACCTTCGGCGCGGCCGCGCCCTCGTGAGAGAGCCCCAGCTTCCGGGCGAGCCCGATGCGCTGGACCTTGGTGGTGGCGCCGCGCGGTATCGCGTCCACGAACACAATCCGGCGAGGCACCTTGAAATCGGCGAGGCGCGAGGCGACGAAGCTCGAGGCTCTCGCCCCGTCGCCGACGCGCCGGGACGAAGCACCACAGCGGCCGCCACGTCCTCGCCGAGGCGCGGGTGTGGGATGGAGAAGCTCACGGCCTCCGCGACCGCGGGGTGCGCGAGCAGCGCCTCGTCGACCTCCCGCGGCGCGATCTTCTCTCCACCGCGGTTGATGAGCTCCTTGAGCCGGCCGGTGATGAACAGGTACCCTTCCTCGTCGAAGTGCCCCTGGTCGCCGGTACGCAGCCACTCGCCCACGAACGCGGCGCGGTTGGCCTCCGGATCGCCCTCGTAGCCGCGCATCACGTTCGAGCCGCGGATCGCCACCTCCCCTTCCTCTCCCGTGGGGAGGTGCCTCCCCTCCGCGTCCAGGATCGCGACCTCGGACCCGGCGGGCCGGCCGACGGAGCCGGGCTTTCGCTTGCCAGGAGGGACAGGGTTCGACGCGATGGGCGAGGCCGCCTCCGTCATGGCGTACGCCTCGATGAGCGGTACACCGAAGGCCCGCTCCACCTCGGCGATCATCTGCGGCGGCATCGGCGCCGACGTGGAGCGGAGGAAGCGCAACGTCCGGCGGGCGACCATCTCGGGGTGCTTGCGGGCGACCTCCAGCACCGCCTGATGGATCGTGGGCGAGGCGGTGAGCCACGTCGGATCGAGCGCGAGCACCCAGCCGGGGAGCTCGATCGGATCGAAGACCCGCGGGCAGAACACCCGCGCACCGGCCACGAGCGAGCTGAGCACGGCGCTGAGCCCGTGCAAGTGGAAGAGCGGCATCACGTCGAGGCATCGATCGCGCGGTGAGAGCTTCGAGCGTCGACGCCATCGCCCGCATGGAGACCATCAGGTTGGCGTGGGAGAGCGGTACAATCTTGGGCTTCGAGGTGGTCCCGGAGGTTCGGAGCAGGAGGGCCACGTCTCGCGCCTCCGCCCGCGCCGAGGCCTCGGGGCCTTTCGACGCCTCCTGCGCGAGGCCGCCCGCGCCGTGCAGGGAGAACGCGCCCGCCTCGCTGCACGGCGAGATCTCCACGACGAGGAGGCCTCGCGCCTCCGCCACCTCCCTCGCCGGCAGCTCGTGGCCACGCTGAACGACGAGAGCGGTGGCGCCCAGGGCGGCGAGGTAGGCGTCGACCTCGCCGGCGACGGACCTCGGATCGAGCGGAGCGCACGCGGTGTGAGCCACCACGCCGAGGAAGGCCGAGGCCGTGTCCGGGCCGCCGGGCAGCGCGATGGCCACCCTCTCGCCGCGCCGGACGCCCAGGGCCGCTAGCGCGGCCACGACGTGATCAACCTGCGCGAGGAGGCGGCCATACGTGAGTGGAGCCCGATTCGGGCGCAGATAGCGCCACGTTGTCCGGATCCCTCGCCGCCTGCCCGGCGACGAGCGTGTAGAGCGTCGAAGCCGCGTCGCCCTGGGCGAGGGCTCCGGGAGCGCTCGCCACCTGGCCGTGTCTCGGGTCGAAGTCCGTCATGTTCATCACCGTCCATCGTGGTCAGCGACCATGGAATGCGAGCACCACGACGGATGTTCATCCGCCATTCCAGGATGATCCCATGCACGTCCACGGTGCTCGACACGCGATGATTGCTCCGACCGCCCGAGCCTCGGAGCGCGGCGTCCCGACGCCTGGCTCTGCCGGTCCCGAGATCACGGCGATGAGCGCGCCGCGGCGGCGTTGCAGCGCTCCCCGCAGGACGTCGTGAACAAAGGATGTCTTTGTCGCCGCGCGGCGACGCCCCCACGATCCCATCGCGATCGCGGGTCTAACATGGCCGTCTATCTCATCATCATGGTGATGATCCGGAATTGTCGTCGGGACCTGCCGGCCTCCTGGAGAACCCTGGTGTCCAGCTCTTCCCTACCAGAAATCGTGCCGCCGTCCGGCGCGTCAACGCCTGTGGATCGTGGGAGTTGCGACTGCGGCGTGCGCCGAGCCGGGGATGCACGGGGCGTCGGCCCGGTGTGCCGCCGCCGACGCCGGCTGAACGCGCCGTCCGGAAAACCACGGGCTGGTGTCCGGGACGCGGCTTGGGTAATACGCGCGCGTGCTGACGTTCGATCCGCGCGCGCTCGACGCGCTCGTCCACCGCTCCACCGGCAACCTCCCCATCGCGGTCGAGCCGATGCCCGGCGGCGCATCCACACGCCGCTTCCTGCGCGTGCGCACCACGTCGGCCTCGCTCGTGGCCATGTTCGTGCCGGACGCCGCGCCCGAGGAGGTCACCTCCGGGCGCCCGCCCTCGCGCTGGCCTTTCCTCGAGGTGCACGCGCTGCTGGAAGCGCGCGGCGTGCGCGTCCCGCGCCTCTTCGGCGAGGCGTGCGAGGCCGGGCTCCTCCTCGTCGAGGACCTGGGCGACGAGACGCTCGCCGCATTCCTCGAGCGGGCGCCTTCGCTTCGCGGCGAGATCTACCGGATCGCGGTCTCCGACCTGGCCCGCGCACAGCACGCCCTCGCCGCGCTGCCGGAGGGCTCGGTCGTCGCCGGCCGCGCGTTCGACGAGGGGCTGCTCCGCTGGGAGCTCGACCACTTCCGCGAGTGGGGCCTGGACGCACGCGATCGCGCCCTCCCGGCCGAGGAGCGCGCGCGCTTCGACGCCCTCTCGGACCGCCTCGCGCGTCGCATCGCGGCGTGGCCGCGCGGGTTCGTCCACCGCGACTACCAGAGCAGGAACCTCATGGTCCGCGAGCAGGGCGCGGGGCTCTCGGTCACCTGGATCGACTTCCAGGACGCGCTCCTCGGACCGCGCGTGTACGACCTCGTGGCGCTCCTGAACGACAGCTATCAGTCGTTCGACCGGGCGTTCATCGACGACCGCCTCGACGACTTCTCCGCGGCGGCGGGCCTCGACGCGGCGGAGCGCGCCGCGCTGGGCCGCGAGTTCAACGTCGTCACGGTTCAGCGCAAGCTCAAGGACGCCGGGCGCTTCATCTTCATCGACCGGGTGAAGAAGAACCCCGCGTTCCTCCCGTACTTCGAGCCCTCGCTGGCGAAGGTGCGCGCTGCCCTCGCGCGGCTCTCCGACGAGGAGGACATGCGGGAGCTGGCCGGCATCGTGGCGCGCGCGTAGTGGTCGGCATCGTCGCACGCGCGTAGATAGAACCGCGCGCGGTTCCAACCCGCGCGGTTCCAATGCGCGTGGCGAGGCCCGCCGGTGCGCCGTGGGCCTCAGCTCAGCTTGGTCTTGATCTCTTCGATCTCGAACGACTCGATGATGTCGCCCGCCTTGATGTCGCGGTAGCCCTCGAGCGAGATGCCGCACTCGAAGCCCTCCGCGACCTCCTTCGCGTCGTCCTTGAAGCGCCGGAGGCCGGAGAGCTTGCCCGTCCAGACCACCACGTTGTCGCGGATCAGGCGCGCGTCGGCGGTGCGCCGGATGGTGCCGCTCATCACCATGCAGCCGGCCACGAGGCCGATCTTGACGATGGGGAAGACCTGCCGCACCTCGGCCTTGCCCAGGGCCTTCTCCACCTTCGTCGCCGGGAGGAGACCTTCCATCGCGGCGCGGATGTCGTCGACCGCGTTGTAGATGATGTTGTAGAGGCGGATCTCCACGCCCTCGCTCTCGGCGAGCGCCGCGGCCTTGCCCGCCGGGCGGACGTTGAAGCCGACGATGATCGCCTTCGACGCGACCGCCAGGTTGACGTCGCCCTCGGTGATGCCGCCGACGCCCGCGTGGACGATGGTGACCTTGACCTTCGTAGCGGAGAGCTTGGCGAGCGCGTGGCTCACCGCCTCGACCGAGCCCTGGACGTCGCCCTTGATGATCAGCTTCAGCTCGAGCTGGTCCGCCCCCTCGAGCTTCGCCGCGATGCCCTCGAGCGAGATGCGCGAGTCCTGCGGGATCAGCGTCTTCGACGCCTTCTTCCGCCGCGTCTCCGCAATCTCCTCGGCCGTGCGCGCGTCCTTGACCGCGTGCACCGGGTCGCCGGCGCTCGGCACCTCGTTCAGGCCGAGCACCTCGACCGGCGTCGCCGGCCCGGCCTCTGCCACGATGCGGCCCAGCTCGTCGGTCATCGCGCGGACCTTGCCCCACGCGGCGCCCGCCAGGAGGATGTCGCCGGTGTGGAGGGTGCCGTCCTGCACCATCACGCGCGCCACGGGACCGCGGCCGCGGTCGAGGAGCGCCTCGATCACCGTGCCGCTCGCCCGCTTCTTCGGGTTGGCCTTGAGCTCGAGCACCTCGGCCTGCAGGAGCACGGACTCGAGCAGCTCGTCGATGCCCTGGCCCGTCTTGGCCGAGACCTCGCGGAACTGCGTCTCGCCGCCCCACTCCTCGGGCTGGAGCCCGAAGGACGAGAGGTCGCGCTTGATCTTCTCCGGGTCGGCGCCCGGCTTGTCAATCTTGTTCACGGCGACCACGATGGGCACCTTGGCCGCCTGCGCGTGCGCGATGGCCTCGCGGGTCTGCGGCATCACGCCGTCGTCCGCGGCCACCACAAGGATGACGATGTCGGTCACCTTCGCGCCGCGGGCGCGCATCTCGGTGAACGCCTCGTGGCCCGGCGTGTCGAGGAAGGCGATGGTGCCGCGCGGCGTCTCGACGCGGTAGGCGCCGATGTGCTGCGTGATGCCGCCGGCCTCGCCCTCCGCCACGCTGGCCTTGCGGATGCGGTCGAGGAGCGAGGTCTTGCCGTGGTCAACGTGGCCCATCACGGTCACGATCGGCGGGCGGCCGAGCTGCTCCGTGTCCGCGGCCGCCTCGGCGCCCATGCTCTGCTCGAGCTGGGCCTCCTCGCTCACGGCCACGTCCTCGACGCTCCAGCCGAACTCGCCGGCCAGGATCTTGGCCGTGTCGGCGTCGAGCGTCGAGTTGATGTGCACGCCGGTCATGCCGAGGCTGAGCAGCTTCATCAGCACGTCCGTCGCCTTGAGGCTCATCTTGGCGGCGAGCTGCTGGAGCGTGACCTGCTCCTCGATCTTGATGACCTTCTTGTGCGACGACATCTCCTGCGTGGAGACCATCGCCGGCTTGCGCGGACCCGTCGGGGCCATGCGCCCGCGCGGCCCGAACTGCGGACCGCGGCCCTGGGGACCGCCTGGGCCGCGCTGCCCGGGGCGGCCGGGCATGCCGTAGCTGGGCCCGCCGGGCCGCTGCGGCTGCGGCTGCGCTCGCGGGTCGTAGACGGTGCGGCGCTGCTGCGTCGGCGCAGTGCGCGCCTGCGGCATGGGAACGCCCGGGCGCCCTCCCCACGTCTCGATGCCGGTCTTCTGCTGCCCCGGGGGCTGCGACGGGCGCCGAGGCGCCGTCGAAGGCGTCTGCGCCGCTGCCGTGGCGGTGTCGTGGGTGGCCCGCGGGCTGACGCGGGTGTGCGTCGGCTCCGGGGCCTGCGGGCGCGGCGGCGGCGGCGACGGCGGCGGCTGCACCACCGTCGGCGCCGGCGGAGGCCCTGGAATCACCGCGACGGGCTCCGTCGCGCTGGGCGGGGGAGCGACGGCCGGGCGCGAGACCGGCTCGGGGCGCGCGTCCTCGCCCAGGTGCGGGGAGGCTACTGCCCCCCCGAGCCCCCCGATCACCGGGGCAGGCGACTCCGGCGTGGCCGGTGGAGCCGACGGCGGACGCGCCTTGGCAGCCTCCTCCACCGGAGCGTGGACCGGCGCTTCCTTCGCCTTCGCCTCGCCCTTGCCAGGCAGCGGCTCGAACATCTCCATCACGGGCGGCGCAGCCTCGGCCGCGTGCTTCGACGCGCGGGAGCGCGAAGGCTTCGGCGCGGAGGGCGGCGCCGCGGGGGCCGCCTCCGGGGAGACGTGCGGCGCCACCTCGACGGCGACGGGCTGGGGCTCGGCCGTCATGCTGCCGTTCGCGACCGCTTCGGGCGCCGAGGGGCGTGGAGCCTCGTGGGCCTCCGCCTTGCGCCCGCGGGAGGACGGGGCAGAGGGCGGCACGGCGCGGATCAGCGTCGAAGCCGACGGGGCCGGGGCGCCTGCCAACGAGGCCGACGACGAGGCGGGCGCGGCAGGCACGCGGCGGCGGACCGGCGCGGACGACGGGGCCTCGGGTACGCCGACGTGGCCGACCTGCGACGGCGAGGCCGAAGGCACCGCACGGGCGCTCGGCGTCTCCATGTCGCGGCCGGACGAGGAAGGCCGGGGGCCTGGGGGCGACGGGCGAGCAACCACGTCCATGCCCGCCTCGTGGCCGCCTGCTTCACCCTCGTTTCCGCGGGCGCGCCGCTTCACCACGCGGCCGTCGGAGCGCACGCGCTCCTCGACGACCTCCGGAGCCTTCTGCCGCTCCAGATGACGCTTCACCCGTTCGACGACGTCGGTCTCGACGGCGCTCATGTGATTGCGCACGTCGCCGATGCCCATGGACTGGAAGAGCGCGACCAGCGTCTTCTGATCCATGTTCAGCTGCTTGGCGACTTCGTAGACCCGAACCTTGCTCATGCACCTCGCTCCAAATTCGACCGACCCACTCCGCCTCGCTCCGGCGGCCCCGCGCTCCCTCCGCCTGAACCGCCCTGCCCCCGTCGCCCTGAACGAGCCGGCGGGGGGCTACGGCCTTGGACCGCAGAGATGCGGTCGACCGCGTGGACTGCTCGGCGTAGCGCCTCGGCAATGGGCCGGGAAGAGATGGCGACGACCCCGATGCCCGGAGGGCTGCCCCCAGCGGGATTGAACGCGCTGGAGGCTTCGAGGTCTCGGTTGGAGTCGGATTGGACTGCGAACGGGTTGTTCGTCGCACCGTCTTGGTGCGATTGCCCGCGGCTTACGCCAGCTCCGACCCCGAGTCTACCGCGGACGGGCGCAGGGGCAATCGCCCCCAGCCCCTGCTTGGTCCCCCACGCCACCGCTCGCCCGCCCGCCACCGCCCGCCGCACCTCCGTCAGGTCGGCGGCGGCCGCCGCGTCGCAGGCCACCAGGACCAGCTCGGCCTCCCCGCGCTTGCAGGCGCCCGTGACGGCGTCGGCGCCGCACGCCGCTCGTCGGGAACGGACGGCCGCCGCGAGCAGCCCTTCGATGCGGCGGTCCATGGCACGTTGGATGGCACGAGCGAGCGACCCGGCGCTCAGGACAGCTCCGTCGCCGCCATTTTCGTCGAGGATCAGGTGGGCCTTGCCCTTCGTCGCGCGGGCGAGCCCGGCCTTCGCGGCCCGCTCCAGGCAGTCGGGCCGGGTGTGCAGGTGTGCGCCGCGCCCGAAGCCGCCCCCGCGCCGCGATCCGGCGTCCACGGCGATCGCGCCGTCCGGGCCGAGGACGAGCCTCACGAAGTCGTCCGCCTCCGGGCCGAGGAGGTCGACGCGCTCGCCGCAGCCGACGCACGAGCGCAACCGGCCACGGGGAGCATTCCCCGTCGCCTCGTCACCCGCGTTCGTCTGCACCTGTGCGTCGACCATCCCGAACGACCTCCTCCGCCTCAAGCCTGTCTGGCCGCCTCTGCTGCGGCCCGGCGCGCGTCGGCGCGCGCCGCCTCGAGCACCTTCTGCTCGCTGTCCACGAAATCGCGCGCGCCCTGCTTGATGGCGCGCGCCTTCTTGATGCCGAGCCCCGTGCGGATCGCCAGCCTGTCCTCGTCCTCCCGGAGCACGTCCTCGACCGTCTTGTAGCCGGCCTCCTCCAGGAGCACGACGGTGCGGTCGCCGACGCCCCGGATGAACATCAGCCGCTCGCGGTCCGAGAGCGGCTCGGTGCGCGAGGCCGCCGCGCGGATGCGGCTCTGCCGCAGCCGCTCCATGGTGGTGTCGGCCTGGGCCTTGATGTGCTCGGCCATCTCGGCGCCGCCGAACCCGGGGATGGCGGCGAGCTCCTCCACCGAGGCCTCGCTCACCTCCTCCAGGGCGCGGAACCCGAGGCGGTACATCGACTTGGCGATCGCTTCGCTCACGCCGTCGATCTGCTGCAGCGCCGCGATCGCCTCCTCCTCCATCTGCTTGAACTTGGTCTCGCTGATGATGTCGAGCTTCCAGTTCGTGAGCTGCGCCGCGAGGCGCACGTTCTGCCCCTTGCGGCCGATGGCGAGGCTCAGCTTCTCGTCGGGCACGACGAGCTCCATGCGCCCGTCCGCCTCGTCGACGATGACCTTGTGCACCTCGGCCGGCTGGATGGCGGCGATGACGTAGCGCGCCGGATCGCGGTCGTAGGGGACGATGTCGATCTTCTCCCCGCGGAGCTCCTGCACGACGGCCTGCACGCGCGACCCCTTCATCCCGACGCAGGCGCCCACCGGGTCGACGTCCGCGTCGCGGGAGGTGACGGCGATCTTGCTGCGGGCGCCGCCCTCGCGCGCGACCGAGACGATGCGCACGATGCCCTCGTAGATCTCGGGCACCTCGGCCTCGAAGAGCTTCTCGACCAGGCGCGGATCCGAGCGGGAGAGGATGACCTGCGGGCCGCGCGCCTCGCGGTCGATGTCCTTGACGTAGGCGACGATGCGGTCACCCGGGCGGTACGTCTCGCGCGGCGTCTGCTCGCGGAAGGGGAGCACGCCCTCCGTCTTGCCGATGTCGACGATGATGTTGTTGCCCTTCTCGAAGCGCCGCACGATCCCGCGGATCAGCTCGCCCTTCCGGTCCTTGTACTCGTTGAAGATCAGGTCGCGCTCGGCGTCGCGGACGCGCTGGAGGAGCACCTGCTTCGCAGTCTGCGCCGCGATGCGGCCGAAGGTGGTGCGCCCCTGCTTGAGCTTGAGGATGTCGCCGAACTCCTTGTCCTGCTCGCGGGCCTTGTCCGCGTCCTCCGGGCGCCAGAAGACCTGGAAGCCCAGCTCCTCGCCCAGCGTGGCGTCGAGCTTGTGCTTCTCCACCGCCTCGACGCTGATCTCGCGCTCCGGTTCGGCCACCACCTCTACGACGGTCATGTACTGGAAGAGGTCGACCTGGCCGGTCTCGTCGTTGAACCGGGCCTCGAGCTCGCGGGTCGGCCCGAAGACGCTCTGGGCGGCCTTCAGGATCGCCGCCTCGATCGTCTCCACGAGGATCTTCTTCTCGATCCCCTTCTCCTTCGCGACCTGGTCGAGGATGCCGCCGAGGCTATTGTCCGCGCTCGGCACCGCTGCCATCGTTGCCATGACTCCTTCTCTCTCCTGATCCGACTACAACTACGTCGACTTCGGCCGCCCCGGGGCATGGGGGCGGGAGCCGGGTGGGTGGGGGGAATTGCGACGCGAGGCCTTCGCCTTCGCGCCGGGCTTTGGGCTGGGCTTCAGCTCGAAGACGAGGTTGGCCTCGGCCACGTCCGCATGGGCCACCTCGATCCGCTTGCCGTCCACCACCACCGCCACGCGCCCTTCCTGCGCGTGGGCGATCACCCCGCGCAGCACGCGCTGGCCGTCCGGCGCCGGGCGGGCGAGCTTGACCTTCGCCGTCTCCCCCGCGAACCTGACGAAGTTGGCGGGCGAGCGCAGCGGCCGGTCCAGGCCCGGCGAGCTGACCTCGAGGCTGTAGTGATGGGAGATGAGGTCCTCCGCGTCGAGGACCTCGGACGCGTCGCGCGACACCTCGGCGCAGTCCTCCAGCGTCACGCCGAAATTGAGCTCGCGCGGTGCGCCGGGCGGCTGCGCCGGGGGGTATGGGGGTCTCCCCCCATCGTAACCGGCGGTACGCGCTCGATGGTGAGCCGCAGCACCCAGCCCCCGCGATCGGTCACCCACTCGAGATCGGCGAGGTCCACCCCGTGCGACGACAAGACGGGGGCCAGGCTCGCGCGAACGCGCGCCAGGTCGACGCCGGCCTTGATCTCGTGAGGGTGCGGGTGGTTCATTTGGGCCGAAAAAAAAGAGCCGATCCCCGAACTGGGAACCCGGCTCAGCGGATCACCTAGTTGTCGGGCGCACCTTAGCCGAATCGGTTGGGTCGCGCAAGGGGGGTCGGGCGCGCCCCTTGACCATGCAGGCACGCTGTGCAGGGGTGCGTGGAAAGACACGCCGGCAGGCGCCCGAATCGCCAAGAATCTCCGCCCCTTGCGCGCTTGACGCCGCGCGCCCTACGCCCCTGGTTTCGCGGCACACGATAAGGGGGTGCCGCATGGAGTTCCGGGTCAACGACGCCGAGCGGGCGCCGGTGCGGGAGGGTTCGCTGCGTGGCTGGCTCCTCGCGACCGGCTTCGCGCTCGTCGCCTTGGGGGTGCTCGCCATCGCGCTCCCCTCCTTCTCCTCGCTCGCCGTCGGCGTGATCGTCGGCTGGCTGCTCGTCCTCGGCGGCGTCGTGCACGGCGTCCACGCCTTCCAGGCGGACCGCGGCGCCTGGCCCCGCGTCCTGGTCGCGGCGCTCTACGTCATCGCCGGGATCTTCATCCTCATCCGCCCGATCGCGGGCGCGCTCGCCCTCACGGTGATCCTGAGCGCCTTCCTCGTCGCGGTCGGCGTCTCCCGCGTCCTCGTCGCGCGCCACCTCCGCCCGGCCCCGGGCTGGGGCTGGACGCTCGGCAGCGGCATCCTCTCGATCCTGCTCGGCGGGATGCTCCTCGCCGGGTGGCCGAGCACCGCGTTCTGGGCGCTCGGCCTCTACGTCGGCGTCGACCTGCTCTTCGCGGGCTGGTCGCTGATCGGCCTCGGCCTGCTCGCGCGCTCGCCGGCGGCGCGGCTGCCGAGGTGAGCCCCCACCCGGCCGTGTCCATGGTACGGAGCGGGCGTGCGACGCATCGGCATCGTCGGCGGCGGCCTCGCGGGGCTGACCGTGGCCTACCGCCGGGCGGCGGCGGGTGACGCCGTGGTCCTGGTCGAGCCCTCGCCGCGCCTCGGCGGGCAGCTCTGGACCGAGCGGTACGAGGGCTTCGTGGTCGAGCACGGCGCCGAGGGCTTCGTCGCCCGCAGCGAGGCGGTCCCTGCGCTCGCCGCCGCGCTCGGCCCCGCGCTGCACACCGACCTGGTGGGGCAGGAGGAGACGCGATCGTACGGCTTCGACGGCGCCCGCCTCGTCGCGCTCGGCCCGGGCGAGGCCGCGACCTTCCTCGGCTTCCAGGTGCCGCGCGACGAGATGGGCAAGGGGATCCGGGCCTTCCGGCGGGGCATGGGGCAGATCGTCGAGGCGCTCGCGGCGGCGATCGCGGGGAAGGTCGACGTCCGCGCGGGCACGCGTGCGGCCTCCGTCTCCGCGCCGATGAGCGGGCGCCCCCGGCTGGCGCTCGAGGGCGGGCCCGCCCTGGAGGTGGACGCGCTCGTCGTCGCGACCGGCGCGGCGGCGGCCGCCACCCTGCTCGGGGACGAGCTCGGCGACGTCGCCCGCGCGCTCGGCGGCGCGCCCACGATGTCGAGCTGCACCGTGACGCTGGCCTACGCGCGACAGGACGTCGATCACCCCCTCGACGGCACCGGCTTCGTCGTCGCCGAGGCCCACCAGGAGCACGGCTTCCGGGCCTGCACCTTCATCACGTCCAAGTTCGCGGGGCGCGCGCCGGAGGGGCGAGTCTCGCTGCGCATCTTCTTCCGCCCCACGCGGGAGGACCTCGCCTCCCTCGACGACGCCGCCTGGACGGCGCGGGCCGAAGCCTGCCTTCGCCGCGTCTTCCCGATCCACGGCCCCCCGCTCCACGCCTGGGTCTCGCGCTGGCCGGACGCGCTCCCGGTCTTCACGCCCGTGCACCGGGAACGCGTACAGGCGCTCGAGGCCGCGCTCGCCGGCCGGGGCGTGCTGCTCGCCGGGTCGGCCTTCCACGGCTCCGGCATCGACGCGGCGGTCCGATCGGCCGAGGCGTCGGCCCAGGCGCTCTCGGGGTGAGGCGTGCTGGAGGGACGTGGTACCCTCGCGCGCACGCCCATGACGACCGATCGCTTCGCGCTCACCCTCAACGGCAAGCCACACGCGATCGTCGGACAGCCCGCGAACCGCCCCCTGCTCGACTACCTCCGATCCATCGGGATGACGGGGAGCAAGCAGGGCTGCGCCGAGGGCGACTGCGGCGCCTGCACCGTCGCGCTGGTCGAGACCGACGCGCGCGGCGCGCGGACGTACCGGGCGATCAACGCCTGCATCACCCTCCTCCCCATGGTCGCGGGCCGCGAGATCGTGACGATCGAGGGCCTGGCGGGCGAGGGCGGCGCGCTGCACCCGGTGCAGGAGGCGATGGTCGCGCGCTACGGGTCGCAGTGCGGCTTCTGCACGCCCGGCTTCACGGTCTCGATGATGGAGGCGTACTACCGCGGTGACGTCGCCGGCCCCGTGAAGGTGGCCGACCAGCTCCAGGGCAACCTCTGCCGCTGCACCGGCTACCGCCCCATCCGCGACGCCATGACCGACGCGATCGCCTGCCGCGGCGCACACCAGGAGGACCAGCTCCTCCAGGTCCTCAAGAAGCCCGCGTCCGAGACGCCCGAGCTCGCGTACCAGGCCGCCGGGCAGACCTTCCTCCGCCCCACCTCGCTCGACGAGCTCCTGCGGCTCCGCGCCACCCACCCGGAGGCCGACCTCGTCGCCGGCGCGACCGAGATCGGCGTCGACATCAACAAGAAGGGCAAGCGCTACCCGTTCCTGATCTCCACCGAGGGCGTCGCCGAGCTGCGCGCCGTCACGGCCGGCGAGCACGAGCACCGGATCGGGGGCGCCGCCACGCTGACCGCGATCGAGGAGGCCCTCGCCGGGGAGCACCCGGCCATCGACAAGATGCTGAGCGTGTTCGCGTCGCGGCAGATCCGCAACCGCGCCACGCTCGCCGGCAACCTCGTGACGGCCTCGCCCATCGGCGACATGGCGCCCGTGCTCCTCGCCCTCGACGCCCGCGTCGAGCTCTGCTCGTGGCAGGAGGGCAGGCGCTCCGCGCGCGAGGTGCCGCTCGACGCGTTCTTCACGGGCTACCGCAAGACGGCGCTCCGCCCCGGCGAGGTCCTGGGCGCCGTCCTCCTCCCGCGCGCCTCGTCGCTCCCCGACGGGCTCACGCGGCGCACGGAGTCGTACAAGGTCTCGAAGCGGCGCGAGCTCGACATCAGCATCGTGGCCGCCGCCTTCTCGATCGATCAGGACGCGACGGGCGTGGTCCGGCGCGCGCGGCTCGCGTACGGCGGCGTCGCGCCCACCCCGTCGCGCGCGCGCGACGTCGAGGCCCTCCTCGTGGGCCGCCCCTGGTCCCGGGCGACGCTGGAGAGCGCCCTCCCTGCCCTCTCCCGCGCGTTCACGCCCATCCGCGACGCGCGCGGCAGCGCCGAGTACCGCCGCGAGCTGATCGTCGGCCTCTTCGAGAAGTTCTTCGACGGCGCGAAGAGCCACGCGCAGGACCTGCCGCTCGGCTTCCAGCCCACGAAGCCCGCCGACGCGCCTCCGTCGATTCGCCCCGGCATCACGCTCCCCCATGAGAGCGGCGTCGGCCACGTCACCGGGGGCGCCGTCTACGTCGACGACCAGGCGCAGCACCGGGCCATGCTCGAGGTCTGGCCCGTCTGCTCACCGCACGCGCACGCCCGGATCCTCCGCCGCGACGCCACCGAGGCGCGGCCCATGCCCGGTATCGCCGCCATCCTCTTCGCGGAAGACGTCCCCGGCGAGAACGACGTGGGCGCGATCCGCAAGGACGAGCCCCTCCTCGCCCAGCACGAGGTGCTCTACCACGGCCACATGGTGGCGCTCGTCGTGGGCGAGTCCTACGAGGCCTGCCGCGCCGCCGCGGCGAAGGTGGTCGTCGAGTACGAGCCTCTCCCGGCGATCCTGACGATTGAGGAGGCGATCGCGCAGGACAGCTACCACACGGCCGGGCACGCCATCCGTCGCGGGGACGCGGCGGCGGCCATCGCCGCGAGCCCGCACCGGATCGCGGGCGAGCTCGACATCGGCGGGCAGGAGCACTTCTACCTGGAGACGCACGCCGCGTGGGCCGAGCGCGGCGACGACGGCGACGTGTTCGTCTGCTCCTCGACACAGCACCCCTCGGAGGTGCAGGCCTGCGTCTCTCACTTGCTCCACCTGCCTCGCAACCGCGTGGTCGTGCAGTCCCCGCGCATGGGCGGCGGCTTCGGCGGCAAAGAGACGCAGGGCAACACCTGGGCGGGCGTCGCGGCGCTCGCGGCGTGGAAGACGGGGCGCCCGGTGCGGGTCATGCTCGACCGCGACCTCGACATCCAGCTCACCGGCAAGCGGCACCCCTTCCACGCCTCGTTCACGTGCGGCTTCGACGGCGAGGGCCGGGTGCAGGGGCTCGAGGTGCGGCTCGTCTCGAACGGCGGCTGGACGCTCGATCTCTCCGAGTCCATCTGCGACCGTGCCCTCTTCCACCTCGACAACGCGTACTACCTGCCCAGCGTCGACTTCACCGGACGCGTGGCGAAGACCCACATCGCCTCGAACACCGCCTTCCGCGGCTTCGGCGGGCCGCAGGGCATGGTCGTGATCGAGGAGATCATGGACCGCATCGCGCGCCGCCTCGGCCTCCTCCCCGAGCGGGTGCGGGAGCGGAACCTCTACCGCGGCACGGGCGAGACGAACACGACCCACTACGGCCAGGCCATCGAGGACGACCGGGTCCAGCGCATGTGGCACGCGCTCGGGGCGAGCGCCCGCCTCGACGAGCGGCGCGCGGAGATCGCCGCCTTCAACGCGGCGAGCCCGCGCATCAAGCGGGGCATCGCCATGACCCCGGTCAAGTTCGGCATCTCCTTCACCGCCAGCCTGCTCAACCAGGCCGGCGCCCTCGTCCTCGTCTACCGCGACGGGACCGCGCAGGTGAACCACGGCGGCACCGAGATGGGCCAGGGCCTCTACACGAAGATCCGCGGCGTCGCGATGCGCGAGCTGGGCCTGCCCGAGGCGATGGTGCGGGTGATGAAGACGACCACCGACAAGGTGCCCAACACGTCGGCGACCGCGGCGTCGAGCGGGGCCGACCTCAACGGCGCCGCGGTGCGGGACGCCTGCGAGGTGCTGCGCGGGCGCATCGCGCCGGTGGCCGCCGCGCTGCTGGGCGCCGGCGTGGCGCCCGACGGCGTGGTCTTCCGCGATGGCAAGTGCTGGGCGGGCGAGGCCTCCGTCCCCTTCGCCAAGGTGGTCGAGCAGGCCTATTGCATGCAGATCAGCCTCTCGGCGACGGGGTACTACCGGACGCCCGGCATCCACTACGACCGCGTCGCGGGGCGCGGTACGCCGTTCTACTACTTCGCGGGCGGTGTCGCCGTCTCGGAGGTCGAGGTCGACGGCTACACCGGGATGAAGCGCCTGCTCCGCGTCGACATCCTCCACGACGTGGGCGACTCGCTCAACCCGGGCATCGACCGCGGCCAGATCGAGGGCGGGTTCGTGCAGGGCGCCGGCTGGCTGACGGGCGAGGAGCTGGTCTGGGACGATCGAGGCCGCCTCCTCACGCACTCGGCGAGCACCTACCAGATCCCGGCCTTCAGCGACGCGCCCGCCGAGATCCACGTGCAGATGCTTCCGGACGCGGCGCAGAAGGGCACGATCCACGGGAGCAAGGCAGTGGGCGAGCCGCCGCTGATGCTCGCGATCTCGGTGCGCGAGGCCCTCCGCGACGCGGTGGCGGCGTTCGGCGCCGGCGGAGAGGTGCCCCTCGCCGTGCCCGCGACGCACGAGGCCATCTACATGGCGGTGGCGCGGCAGCGGGCGGCGGTCGGGCAGGTGTCCCAGGCGGCCGAGTAGTCGACGCCGCCCGCCTTGGAACCGCGCGCGTTGGAACCGCGCGCGTTTGAACCGCCCGCGTTGGAACCGCGCGCGTTGGAACCGCGCGCGTAAGCAAGCGGACCGGAGCCCCGCGCGTAAGCAAGGGGACGAGACGATCCATCCAATCACTCCGCTTCCGCATCATCCACTTGCCCCCAGCCTGCCTGCGGCTCATGGGCTGGGGTGAGGTAGAAGGGCGGAAGCGGAGTGTTGTGGGGGGCGTGTCGTCCGCTTGCTGACGCGCGCGGCTCCGGTCCGCTCGCTCACGCGCGCGGTTCTACAGCGCTCACGACGGGAGGGATCCATGAAGCTCTTGATGGTGCTCACGTCCCACGATCGACTGGGAAGCACGGGTCGAAAGACCGGCTTCTGGCTGGAAGAGTTCGCCGCCCCGTACTACGCGTTCACCGACGCCGGCGCCGAGGTGACGCTCGCCTCGCCGAAAGGCGGGCAGCCGCCGATCGATCCGAAGAGCGAGCTCCCCGAAAACCAGACCCCTGCTCAGCAGCGCTTCAGGCGGGACGAGGAGGCGCAGCGGGTCCTCGCCCGGACGGTGCGGCTCGCCGACGTGAGGGCGGAGGACTTCGACGCGGTCTTCTATCCGGGCGGGCACGGCCCCATGTGGGATCTCGCCGAGGATCCCACCTCGATCGCCTTGATCGAGTCCTTCTACGACTCCGGCAAACCTCTCGCTGCGGTCTGCCACGCGCCCGGAGTGCTCCATCGCGTGCGCCACGGGGGCGAGCCCATCGTGAAAGGCAAGCGCGTGACCGGCTTCGCCGACACGGAAGAGGAGGCGGTTCACCTCACCAAGGTCGTACCGTTCCTCGTCGAGGACGAGCTGAAGCGCCTCGGCGGCCGCTACGAGAAGGGCCCCGACTGGCAGAGCTTCGTCGTCGTCGACGGGCGCCTGATCACGGGACAGAACCCCGCCTCTTCGCTCGCGGGCGCGCAGGCGCTGCTCGGCCAGCTCGCGAGGAGAGCGGCCTAGCGCCGGATCCGGGCGGGGCCCTTCGATCAGTTCGCCATGCAGGCGGCGTACTGCGTCGTGCAAGGGCCGGTCCCTTGCGCGATGAGCGTATCGAACACGCTCTTGGCCGTGCCGCAGAGCTCCGCGTACGTGCTCGATCTGAACGCGACGTCCTTGCACGTCGTCGTGCTCGTGCACAAGGCCCGTCGCCCGCTGCCGGCGGGGAGCCGCCTCAGCAGCCCCCCGCCGGCCCGGTCGACGCGCTCCATCACCGCACGGTGAGCGAGAGGACGATTGACCACGCCCCCTGCACCGACCCGTGCCGGACCACCGCGATGCGCGCGTAGAGCACCTGGCCGATGGGCTGGTTGCGCAGCGTGTACGTGTGGCCGCGCGCCACGATCGGCGCCGGCCAGGTCTCCGGGTGGTTCGGGTCGGTGCCGAGCTGGAACAGGAACGCGAGCGCGCCCGCCTCCTTCTCGCAGCTCGCCTTCACGCTGCCCGGGTGCCGCTTGATGACGTTGAACGCGGGGTTCAG
>CAWHDJ010000010.1:0-94464 GCA_963827955.1 uncultured delta proteobacterium
CTTACGCGCGCGGTTCGTGCGCCAGGCGAAGCCTGGGTGAGGAGGAAGCCATGTAGCCGGTGACGGAAACCTCACGGAGCAACCCACGGGTGAAAGTCCCGACCGGCAAGGCTGACCTACCAGCCGGAAGCGAGTCTTGCGCGGCCGTAAGGCAGCACACGGGCAACCGTGGCCGCGAAGCGTAGACAGCGGGTGCATGGAGCTGCGTGATCGAGCCCCGAAATCAGCAAGACGCGGAGGCCGACGCCGTGAACCGAGGCGGCGGCGATACCGCTGCGCCAGCAGCGAGGCACGGCCCGAAAGGTCCGGCGCAGCGGCTCCGCCGGGGTCAGAGAGCGGAGCGCGTGCACAAGGGTTGCCCAGGAACCTGGGAGGTCCCGGTGTCTCCCCGCGCGCATGGATGAGCGTCGCGAGGTAGGCGGCGCGTGAAGGCAACGAAGCGCGAGCCGACGGGCAACGGGAAGTCGGAGCGCCGCGGTAGGAGCGAGGAAGCGGGAGAACCCTCCCGAGGGATCCCGCTGAGCAAAGGGCGGCGCCGTGTCATGGAACCGTTGGAGGGAAAGATGGCGGAGCCTCAGTCCTCCGTGGACGTCTTCACGAAACTTGAACGGGTAGCGAAGCTGGCGAGGGAAGCGCCCGACATGGCGTTCCGCAGCCTCGCCCATCTTATCGACATCGACTGGCTACGCGAGGCGTACCGGCGCACGCGCAAGGACGGGGCGCGGGGCGTGGACGGGCAGAGCGCGCAGGAGTACCAAGCGAACCTTGAGGACAACCTCCGGTCGCTGCTCGAGCGCGCGAAGTCCGGCACGTACCGCGCACCGCCGGTGCGGCGGGTCCACATCCCGAAGGGGAGCGGCTCGGAAACGAGGCCGCTCGGCATCCCCACCTTCGAGGACAAGGTCCTGCAGCGCGCTGTCACGATGCTGCTGGAGGCCGTCTACGAGCAAGACTTCCTGGACTGCTCGTACGGGTTCCGGCGCGCGCGGTCGGCGCACATGGCGCTCGAAGCCTTGCAGCACCAGTCGGTCGTGATGGCGGGCGGGTGGATCCTGGAGATCGACATCCGGAAGTTCTTCGATCGCCTGGACCACGGGATGCTGAGGGAGGTTCTTCGCCGCAGGGTGCACGATGGAGTGCTGCTGCGGCTCATCGGGAAGTGGCTCAACGCGGGCGTGCTCGAAGACGGGAGCGTGAGCTACCCGGAAGCAGGCACGCCGCAGGGCGGGGTGGTGTCGCCGATGCTGGCGAACATCTTCCTGCACGACGTGCTCGACGCGTGGTTCGACCGGGAGGTCAAGCCGCGGCTGGCCGGCAAGGCCGTGTTCTTCCGCTATGCGGACGACGCGGTGTTCTTGTTCGCGGATGAAACGGATGCGCAAAGGGTGATGCAGGTGCTGCCGAAGCGTCTCGGCAGGTACGGCCTGGAGTTGCATCCGGACAAGACGCGGCTGGTCGACTTCCGAAGGCCCGACCGCTTCGCGCCACCGGGCGCGGGTGGGGGACCCGGGACGTTCGACCTGCTCGGCTTCACGCACTTCTGGGGCAAGGCGCGCTCCGGAAAGTGGGTCGTCAAGCGGCGGACCGCGAAGGACCGCTTCCGGCGGGCATTGAAACGGGTCGCGGACTGGTGCCGGGAGCACCGCCACGACGAGGTCCGTACGCAGCAGGAGGCGCTCGCGCGGAGGCTGCGAGGTCACTACGGGTACTTCGGCATCATCGGGAACTCGACCGTGATCGGGCGCTTCTACCGCGAGGTGGTGGGGCTGTGGCGCAAATGGCTGAACCGCCGCTCGCAACGCGCCGCGATGCCTTGGGCGCGGATGCACCGCCTGCTGGAGCGCTACCCGCTCCCCAGGCCGCGCATCGCGCGCCCGCTCCTCCCACGTGCAGCGAGCCCATGACACGAAGAGCCGGATGCGGAAGACCCGCACGTCCGGATCTGTGGGGGGCCGGGGACTGGAACCTCCCCGGCCTACCCGACTACAGCGTCTTGCGGCTCCGGCGCTAACGCCCGCCGGGCGCCTGCTTGGTCAGGTTGTTGACCTGATCGCGCGCGGAGCGCCGCAGGTCGCGGACCTCCGGCTGGTTCGACGTGGTGATCACGATCCGGACGGCGTTCATGCCCTCCGTCACCTGCGTCGAGACGCTCGGCAGCCGGCCGAGCGACACGATCCCGCACATCTCGCTGCCCGGCTGGCCCTCCACCGGCGGCCGGTGCATCGCGCCCTGGAGCTCCTGCGCCTGATCGCGCACCGCCCCCATGTTGTGGCCCGCCTTGGGTTGAAGGACGATCGCGACCCCGTTCTTGACGTCCTCGACGTGGATCTTGGCGTTGCTGTTCAGCATATCGCACATCTGCCGCTCGCTCGGCCCCGCGGCTCCAGGCGCCTGCGCGCCCGGCTGCTCCGGCATGCCTGCGTGCGGAGGCGCGGCGCCGGGCTCCCCGGGCTGGGGCGGCGCGAGGGGAGGCGGAGCGCCGAGCGGCGCCGGGTTCGGCACCGGCTCGGCGCCGTGGCCGGGCGGCATCCCCGGCTCCGGAGGGGCGCTGGGCGGCTGCGCTTGACCCGCCGTGCCCGGCGGAACGGCGGACTCGAACGGCGGAGAGGTCGCGCCCGCGTTCGTCGGTGTCTGCGTCGGTTTCTCCTGATGCGAGCAGCCCACCCCGAGCGCGAACAGCGCGGCCGAGCCCAGGGTCCAACCGACACACTTGATGGATTGTTTCATCGAGGCCCTCCTGCAGACGGATCGCGGCGCGTGGGGTGCAGACCGCGTGCCCAGGGCCGCCGCCGCTGTGCGCCGGACGCGCCGGCCCTGCGGCCTGGACGCGCGCGTTGACGAAGGAGGGGGCGCTCGTCGAGCATGATCGCGTGCCCACGCGATCGAGCTCTCCATCTCCTGTGCGGCCCTCGGCGCCGCAATCCTCGCCGTCTCCACGCACGCCCGCGCGGACCCGCCTCCCATGGCCGCGCCCGTGGCTCCGCCGCCCGTCGCGCTCGCCCCGCCTGCGGTCACCGGGCTCATGGGGCGCGGCGTGGACGCGGGTGCACATCGTCGGGACCCGCCCCAACGTCGTGCTCGAGCGCCGCGCCGGATCGCTGCCCACCGACCGGCCTCTGCCTCCGCTGGGCGTGTACGCGAGGCGAGCCCGTCTGGGATCCCGTGTGCACCGCGCCGTGCGACCTGGCGGTCCAGCTCGGCGGCGAGTATCGCATCGCGGGTGAGGACATCACGAAATCGAGCGGCTTTGCCCTGCACGGGCCGACGACCGAGCTGCTTCGTCGACGCGGGCGCCTACCCGGTGCGCCGCGCCGGCGTCTGGCTGGTCGTCCTGGGGAGCGTCGCCGCCGTCGCCGGCGCCATCTTCCTCGGCGTCGACGCCATGCCCAAGTCCGGGCAGTCCTCGACCAACCTGCTCAACCCCGGCGGCATCGCGGCCATCTCCGCGCTCACCGGCGGAGGCACCCTCGGCATCGTCGGCATCGGGCTCGTCATCGGCGGCGGCACCTCGGTGCGGGACGAGACCCGCCGCGACCTCGCGCGTCTCCCTCCCACCCTGCACGCGACGTTCTCCTTCTGAGCGCCGCGCTCTCGCGCTCGGGGCCCTCGCCAGCGTCGCCTAGCTCGCCTGCTCCGCCCCCGAGCCGCCGCGCCCGGTGGCGCCGACCGCGCCTCCCCTCGCGCAGACTGCGCCGCCCCCCGTGAAGGCTCCCCCGCCGGGGCGGCGGGGCCGCACCCTCCTCGCGGAGCCGCAGCCCACGCCCTCGACTTCGTCCTCGAGCCGGTCCCCGGCGGCCGTTCGGCGCTGGCGATCGCCCAGCACGCGGGCGAGCGCGAGGCCTGGGCGCGCGGCCTCGGCGCCGACGGATCGCAGGGCCCCCTCGTCCGCTTCGTCGACCAGCACGTCTTCGGCGCGTTCGAAGAGGACGGGGGCGCCCTCGGCTTCATCACGTCCGACGGCGCGCACGTCTGCTTCCGGGCGCCGCCGCGCGCCCCGAGGATCGCGCCTGCGTCGAGAGCCGCCCGGCCGCGGTCGTCCCCGTCGGCGGCCGGCTCGCGCTCCTCGAGATCGCCGCCATGCACGTGCCCGATCGCTCGCACCCGAAGGCGGCGCACGCCGCGCCCAAGCCCAGCGAGGCCTCTCACGATGGGGCCGCGAGCGGCCCCAAACCCCGGGCTCCTGCGGAGCCCAAGCACCCCGCGCCCCACGCGCACGGGCACACCTCCGCCAAGCGCACGAAGAAGAAGGGCCCGCGCACGCCGCGCCACGCGTCGCACCCCGTCGCACCCGATGGTCGAGCTCCTCCTCCGCTGGGCCTCGCCCGACGGCGTTCGCCGAGCCGGAGGCGCACACCCACCGGCCTGCACTTCGAGTCGCCCCTCGACGGGATGACGCTCGCCGACGCGCGCGCGCGCCCGCCCGGCATCGACGTGCTCTGGTTCGAGACCGCGCCCGGGCGCAAGGCCCGCACCCCGCTCGGGAGCGGCCGCCTCATGGCCGCCTCGCTCCGCGCGGACGGGAGCCTCGATCTTCTCCAGCCGCGTCGCCGTCGCCGACGCCGACCTCGAGTACGGCCAGCTCAAGGACCACCACGGCCCCCGCCTCGTGGGGAACGACGCGGCCTCGGTCTTCCTCGACCTCGACGCCAAGGGGCAGTGCGAGGCGGTCCGCGCGCGCCCCACGCTCGCCCACCTGACCGTGCCGCCGGCCGTGTGCGCCGTCGCGCCCGACCGGCTCGCGGGCCCGATCGACCGCGGCGGACCTCGCCGCCTTCGAGCGCATCCTCGGCGACGACCCGCGCCGCGCCTTCGGGCAGACGCGCAGCACCCCGGGCTCGTCGCGTGGGCCGGCGATCGCGCCTACTACCGGAAGGGCGGCGCGCTCCGCTCGGCCACGCTCCCCGGCGGCGCTCCGCGCGACGAGCCCCCGCCCTTCCCTGCGCGCAGGGCGCGCATCGCGTGGGGAGCGCTCGCGCCCGACGGCGAGGGCGTGGCGTTCGCGGGCGGCGCGATTGTACACGTGGGCGCGCACGTCGACCGCGCGCCGCTGCCCGAGGGCGTCGCGCCCGATCTCGTCGGCGGCGCCCGAGCTGCCCGTGGACCGGCGCCGCGCGGCCCGTATCGGCGCGACGTGGTGGACGGCCCGCGGGCCCCGCCTCCGCGTCTGGCCCCCGCCGGACCACGCGCCCGCCTCCGCGCCGAGCAGCGTCGACACCGCCGTGCTCACCGGCGGCCCCGATCGCGGCCTCGCCCTCGAGGTCGCCGGCGGCGCGCTCCTCGTCGCCTCCGTGGACGCGTCGGGCGCCTCATCGCCGCTCGGCGCACTCGCGCACTCCCCCGTCCGCCCCGGCCTCGACGCGTGCGAGCGCGCCGCCGGCGGCGCGCTCGTCGCGGGCGTCAGCGCGCGGAGGCCCTGCGAAGGTCGTCGCCTTCACCGTCGACGCCGCGGGCCACGCCGGCGCCGCCCGGACCGTCCCGCTCCCGATCCGTGCCGGCGACCTCGCCGTGCGCCTCGTCCCGCTCCCCGCGGGCGGCGCGCTCCTCACCGACCTCGAGCGCCGCCACGTCGTCTGGATCTCCGACGACGCCGTCCCCCTCGCCGACGCGCCCTGGCCCGCCGCCGCGAGCAACGCCACGTGCCTGGACGGCCGCCCGATGCCCCTCTCCGTCCCGGCGCCGACGCCCGGCCGGATGGTCGACGTGCCCGACGTCGCCGAGGGCGCGTGCATCGTCGGCGATCCCGTCTGGGCCCGCGACGGCTCCCTCCACTGGCTCGGCGGCACCGCCGAGCTGCTCGACTTCACCCCCGAGGTCGCGGCGCTCCCGCTCCTGCCCCCGCTGCCCGCCGAGCCCGCGGCCGCGCCCCATCTCGTCCCCGTTTCGGCTCCCGCTCCCGCTCCCGTTCCCGCTCCCGCTCCTGCTCCCGCTCCCGCTCCCGCTCCCGCTCCCGCTCCCGCCTGCCCACCCGACATGGTGCTGGTCGCCTCCAGGTACTGCGTCGATCGCTTCGAGGACATGATCGTCGACGCCCGCACCGGCGCCGCCCTCTCCCCGGACTACCCCACCACGCCCAACCTCCTCGAATTCGTCCTCGGCGAGTGGGCGGTGGACCGCGAGCGCGTCGGCGACGTGAACGCCCGCGCGTTCCCGCTCCCGTGGGTGTCCCCCGAGCGCCTCGGCGACAAGCCCCAGCCGCTCGCCGTCTCCCGCCTCGGCGTGCGCCCGAGCGGCTACCTCACCGGCGTCGTCGCCGAGGCCGCGTGTACCGCCGCCGGCAAGCGCCTCTGCACGCTCGACGAGTTCTTGACCGCCTGCCGCGGCCAGGACGACACGCTCTTCCCCTACGGCGACAATTACGAGGACGGCGTTTGCAACGTCTTCCGCGAGGAGCACCCCGCCGCGATCCTCCACGGCAACGCCTCGATCGGGCACCTCGACCCGCGCCTCAACCGCGTCCTCTCCCACGGCCGCCCCCTCCTCCAGCGCACCGGCGAGAGCCCGGCGTGCCGCAGCCGGTGGGGGGACGACGCGATCTACGACATGGTGGGCAACATCGACGAGTGGGTCGACGAGGGGGCAGGCGCGTTCGCGGGCGGGTTCTACTCGCGCTCGACGCGCTCCGGCTGCGAGGCGCTGGTGACCGCGCACCCGAAGGGGTACCTCGACTACTCGACGGGGGTGCGCTGCTGCCGGGATGCGACGGGGGGGTGAGGGGGGAGCCTGCGCGTCGAGCACGGCTGCGCCCCGGACTTCCTCCCCGAAGGGCACCCGGCCCTGCACGCACCGCCTTGCCCCACCCGCGTCCTGCGTGCGGACCTCCGAGGGGCCCGCGTGGGCCTCCCCGCGGCGCGCGTGAGGCTGCACGCGACGCACGTAGACCCAACGTGGGCGCGTGTGGGTCTACGCGCGCCGCATGTAAGGCTACGTGCGGCGCGTGCGGGTCTACGTGCGCCGCATGTAAGGCTACGCGCGGCGCGTGCGGGTCTACGTGCGCCGCATGTAAGGCTACGCGCGGCGCGTGCGGGTCTACATGCGCCGCATGTAAGGCTACGTGCGGCGCGTGTGGGTCTACGTGCAACGCGCGTGAGGCTACGTGCGGCGCGTGGAGGGCTACGTGCGGCGCGTGGAGGTCTACGTGCGCCGCGTGTGGGTCTACGTGCAACGCGCGTGAGGCTACGTGCGGCGCGTGGAGGGCTACGTGCGGCGCGTGGAGGTCTACGTGCGCCGCGTGCGGGTCTACGCGCGCTGCGTGCGGGTCTCCGTGCGGCGCATGTAAGGCTACGCGTGCCGCGTGCGGGTCTCCGTGCGGCACGTGCGGGTCTCCGTGCGGCGCGTGCGGGGGCGCCGGGATGACGAAGAGCCCCCGGTCCTCCCAGGTCGCGCCGGTGCCGACCCCAGGTCTCCTCCATCTGCTGCTGGAAGCGCGCGGTGAAGTACGCCTCGCGCTCCTCGGCGTCGGACGGAGGCATGAAGACGAACGCGAGGTGCACGGAGCCATCGGGCTGGACGAGGATGCGCGGCTCGTCGTCGGGGTCGAAGCCGGTCACCGAGATGCTCTTCACCGGGGGCATGCGCGCGTTCTAAGTCAACGAGCACGATCCTCGTTCAAGGAGCCGCTGAGCAACGTATGGAACCCCGGGCGTGAGCCCGCGGACCGGAGCCGCATGCGTCAGCACGCGGAGGCCGCGGCACAGCCCCCTGACGTCATGGTCCCCGCGCTCACGCGCGAGGCTCCGGTCCGCGGGCTCACGCCCGTGGGTTCCATCGTTGTGTCAGGATCGCGCTCGGCCATTTAGAGCGGCGTGCGTTTGCATTGGGTACGCGCCTACCGAACCGCGAGCGCGAGCGAGCGGGTGCCAGAAGGCGCGACGCTTTCGTGCCCTCGCATGCGTAGCGCTACAGGCAGCGCGACGCGGGCAAGGGCGTGGCGCGTAGGCGCCCTCTGGCACCCGCTCCCTGGCGGTCGCGGTTCGGTATGTACTCATCCCGAACGCACGCCGCTCTAAATCAACGAGCACGATCCTCGTTCAAGGAGCCGCTGAGCAACGTATGGAACCGCGGGCTCACGCCCGTGGGTTCCATCGTTGTGTCAGGATCGCGCTCGGCCATTTAGAGCGGCGTGCGTTTGTATTGGGTACGCGCCTACCGAACCGCGAGCGCGAGCGAGCGGGTGCCAGAAGGCGCGACGCTTTCGTGCCCTCGCATGCGTAGCGCTACAGGCAGCGCGACGCGGGCAAGGGCGTGGCGCGTAGGCGCCCTCTGGCACCCGCTCCCTGGCGGTCGCGGTTCGGTATGTACTCATCCCGAACGCACGCCGTTCTAAATCAACGAGCACGATCCTCGTTCAAGGAGCCGCTGAGCAACGTATGGAACCGCGGGCTCACGCCCGTGGGTTTCATCGTTGTGTCAGGATCGCGCTCGGCCATTTAGCCCAAGTGCCCGTTCTTACGGCAAAAGTCTGTGCGCAGCGGCCACCGATCCCGGCGCCGTCTCGGTCGGCTTCCTAACGCTCGCGGCTCCGGGGCAGCTCGCGGCGGGCTCGTCCAGGTTGGGGTTGACGATCGCGGCAGGATGGCGGACCCTTTAGAAATCCCGCGAAAGGAAGGTAGGGGCCTCATGAAGAGCCATCATCACGTCTTCATCGCCGCGCCCATGAGCGCCTTCCGGGACGACGCGGAGTATTCTGCCAACCGCGATCAGGTCCTCCAGCTCATCGAGCACATCAAGACCACGCACCACGTCGAGCGGGTGTACTACGCCGGGCTCCAGGCGACGTCGAGCGCCGAGTTCCTCGATCCTGCGCGCTCGCTCCAAAGGGACATGGACGCCCTTCGCGGCGCGGACGTCTTCGTGATGCTCTACCCGGAAAGGATCGCCTCGAGCGTGCTCGTGGAGATCGGCTACGCCATGGCGCTCGGCAAGCCGTGCGTCATCCTCGCGCGCGACGTCCGGGACCTGCCATACCTGCTCCGCAACGCCGCCCAGTCCTCGGGTCAAGACGGGATCCCGCCGATGCTCATCCACGAGTACAAGACCACGCGCGAGGGTCTCGAGGGGCTCGACGCCGCGCTCGGCGCACTGACGTCGTTGCAGTGGTCGAAGGCCCAGAGCGCCTCCGGATCGATACCGAAATAGGCGCGCGGTCTTTGCGGGGGCTCTCGTCATCTCGAGGTTCTTGTTTACCAGGAGGTCTGCGTGGCAGCTAGGAAACACCCATCCGAGCAGGTGCAACACAGAGACGCGGAGAATGAGCCCAGCCACGGCGATGGCGAGGAGCATGCCTCACGGTCGACGCACGCCGGGTGGGCGGGCCTCATCGAGGTCGTGAAGCATCCCCTCCAGCTCGTCGCGCTGGTGGTCCTGGTCGTCGAGGGCATCCTGATCGCGCTCACTCGGGACGCGACGGGGAACGTGCAGATGGTCCTCGTCGTCACGACGGCGGCCGTGCTGCCGCTCGTCGTACTGGGCGCCATAGCCATCGAGATTCGCAAGGAATCGGTCAGCCGGGCCAACGAGCGGAACGCACTGGACCGGCAGGCGAGCGACGAGCGTCATCGTCGCGAGAGCGCCGAGAGAGCGCTGACGGACGCGCGGACGGAGTTCTCCGACCGCATCCACGCCGCGCTGCACGAGCAACAACAGACGCTCGAAGCGGAATGCAAGAAGCGGATTGCGGAGCGGGAGGCGGCGACGGTCGCCCAGTTCAAGCAGGAGACATTCTCTCATGACGTCTTCATCTCGACGCCGATGGCCGCGTTGAACGATGACAAGGAGGTCAAGCGGCACCGCGCTAATATCGAGAAAGTGCGCCACGCGCTCCGGGACTACTGCCGCATCGCCCCGGAGCGGGTGTTCTATGCGGGCACGGAGATGTACGACAAGGATGCGTTCGAGAAGAGTGACATGGCGCTCCGGAAGAACTGGAAGGAGCTCAAGCAGAGCAAGGTCTTCTTGATGATCGCCCCCGACGAGCGCTCCTCGAGCATCTATGTGGAGGCGGGTATGGCCGTCGCCCTTGGCAAACCGTGTGTCTTCTTCGCGCGCGAGAAGGACCACCTGCCCTGGCTCGTGCGCGAAGCGACCGCGGCGTCGAAGCACGACGGCCTGCCGAGCCTGAAGGTGTACGAGTACACCACCGTGGACCAGATCATCCAATGGTTCCAGCAGGAAGGTGAGAAGCTCTTCGACTGACGCGGCGCCGGAGGCGCTACTTGCAGCTCCCGTTCGCGTCGCAGGCCAGGCCGCAGCAGTCGTGGTCGGACGCGCAGGCGCCGCCCTTCGCGGTGCAGGTCCCCGGCAGGCAAACGCCTCCCTTGTGTGGATCGCAGCGCTGCCCCGGCGGGCAGCCGGTGTCCTTCGTGCAGACGTCACCGCCGCTCATGCACATGGAGACCGCGGTGTTGCAGATCTCGCTTCCCAAGGTGCAGTCCGCGTCGCCCTTGCAAATCGTCTCGCCGACGCAGATCCCGAGGGTGGGGTGGCACATCGCGCCGCCGCTGCACTGGGCGTCGCTGGTGCAGTCGTACCCGACGAGCGCCATGGCCGTGGCGCACGTGCCGTGGTCGCAGCGGGCGCCGCAGCAGTCGGAGGCGGCCGCGCAGGCGGTGCCGTCCGGCGCGCACGTCGAGCAGTCGAGCCGGGCGACGCGGATCCGGTGCGTCGTCCCGCCCGGAGGGAGCTCGGACCAGGCGAGGAGCAGCGAGCTCCCGTCGGGGGCCGCGCGCAGGGAGACGGCGCCCTCGACGGTGCCTTCGGTCTGCACGGTCGCCGACCACGTGGTCGCGCCGCTCTCGTCCATCGCCGCGACCTGCACCTGGTCGTTGCTGCCGGCCATCTGATCCACGGCCGCGACGACCAGCTCGGTGCCGAAGGAGTCGACCGCGAACGACATGGGGACGAGCGCTCCTCCCGCCGCGGCGATCGGGAACGTGGTGCCCAGCGTCAGCGCGCTGGAGACGACGCCCGCCGTGAGGGTCGGGGCGCCGTCGAGGCTCCACACGATCCACGTGCCGCCGCCCGCCACGCCCGCGCGGTTCACCATCCGGATGCGCGTGATGGGAGATGCCGCCTGCAAGAGCACCTGCGTCTGCGCGAGCGAGGCGTCCGACGTCGACGGGCTCGCCCCGATCGTTGCGACGTTCAGCGACGTGCCGGGCCCGACGTTGGCGTTCTGTGTAGTCGCGCACGTGTCGCCGCTCTCGGGGCCGGTTTCGGGCGCAAAGGCGAGCGGGCTGCCGAGCCCTGCCGCCACCATCCAGCCGGCGTCGGTGCCCACGGCGTCCGCCGCGATCGCGGTCGTCGAGCAGCCCATCCAGTAGTATTGCCCGAAGTTCGGCGTGGGTATTCCGACGAGCCGGTACGGCGGGTAGACGCTCCCAGGACTCTGGTCGACCACTCCCGCCAGGATGTCCATGGCGACCGGCCAGACGTAGCCCGAGGCCGGCCCGGTGGTGAGGAACGCTACTGTCCCCGCGCTCAACCCACCTCCGGTGTTGGAGCCGTCGACGCCGACGCCGGAGGACTGCAGCGGGATGATGTTGAAGTTACCGGGGTCGGTCGGCGTCGGCTGATAGAGCAGGTCGAACGAGGGCGGCCCCTTCGAGGGATCCGACTGCGCGAGCAGCGTCACGCCGGACAGAGGCTCGCCGGTCTCCGAGCTCTGCACGTCCGCGTACGTGGGCGCGGGCGGCGGCCACGTTCCCCACCCGTCGAACGACGCGACCCGCGCCACGGTGTAGGCCCCGGGCGCCGACGGCTGCCAGACGTAGACGACCGCCGCGGCCGGCGGGGTGGACGTCGGGATGACCACGAGGCTCGGCTGGAGCGCGTTGCCGTCCTCCGGCGCGTCCACCGTGAGGATGGGCGTGGCCTGCGCCGCCATGCCGCACGTCGTCGTCGGCCCGATCAGCGGCGCGCCTCCGGCGCCCGCGGCGCCTCCAACGCCCTCGCCCGCGCCTCCGGCGCCACCGCCGGTGCCGGTCGAGGTCGCGCTCGTGACCGCGCCACCGCTGCCCGTGCCGGCAGCCGCGCGCAGGTTCGACCGCGCACCGCAAGCGCTCGCGATTACGGTTCCGACGACGGCGACGGCGGCTGCCCGCCGGGCTCCCTGCACGCGAAGGACCTGGAACGGCATGTGCGCGAGCATGCAGGCCAGGGGTCCGGTATCACAGAAAAGAACGGCTCGGCGGCGATCCCTGGAAGCGGGGTGGGAAGGGTAGCGCGCCGGCGGGGGGCGCTGGATGGGCGAGGCGCGCCCTCTACTGCAGCACGATGACCGGGACCTTCAGCGTCACGGTCTTGTCCGCGCGCACCACCTTGACGTCAACCTGGTCGCCCGCGTGGTGCGTGTCGAGCGCGTTGTAGAGGTCGTCGTAGTCGTCGACCTTCGCCCCATCGATGCCGGTGATGACGTCGCCCAGCACGAGCCCGCGCGCCGTCTGCGCGATGCCGCGGAGCCCGGCCTTCTGCGCGGGGCTGCCCTCCTGCACCCCGAGCACGGCGACGCCGCGCAGGCCGAGGCTGCGCTCGAGGCGCGCGAGCGGGTCGATCTGGATCCCGAGCCCGAGCTGCTCCGCCTTGCCGTTCTTGATGATCTGCGGCACGACGCGCAGGATCGTGCTCGCCGGCACGGCGAAGCCGATGCCCGCGGAGCTGCCGCTCTTGCTGTAGATCATCGTGTTCATCCCGATGAGCGTCCCGGAGGAGTCGAGCAGCGGGCCGCCGGAGTTGCCGGGGTTGATGGCCGCGTCGGTCTGGATCATGTCGCGGATCGTGACGCCCCCGATGCCCTGCACCTGCCGGCCGAGGGCGCTGACGATCCCGGTCGTGAGCGAGTGATCGAGGCCGAACGGGTTGCCGATGGCGATCGTCTTCTGCCCCACCTCGAGGGCGATGTGCTTCTCGACGTGCACGGGCCTGAGGAGGGCCGCGGGCGCGTCGACCTGGATGACGGCGACGTCCTTGCGCGGCTCGACGCCGACCACCTTGGCCGGGAACGTCTTCTGGCCCTGGAAGGTGACGGTGAGGGCCTCCGCGTCCTTCACCACGTGGAAGTTCGTCACGATGTGCCCGGCGGTGTCCCAGACGAAGCCTGAGCCCGACCCGGCGGCGACCTCCTCCTGCGTGCCGGCGAGGTAGTCGATCACCGTGCGCTTCTGCGTGACGAAGACGGTCGCGGGCGCGGCGACGCGGAAGACGTCGATCGTGTTCCGCTCGTCCTCGGTGCGCGCGCCGGGGGTGAGCGGGGCGACCGGCGGCTCGGTGGGCGGCGCGGCGGTCGCCATCTGTGGCGGGCCCACGTCCGTGACGTCGGGCGAGGGGGGCGGCGACGTGCGGCAGGCAATCAGTAGGAGGGCCAACGGGGCGGCGGCGAGTGCGACGCGGATCACGAGCCGGGTATACCCCCGGCCGGGCGGGCAGGCCAATCCGCGTCGCGCGGAGGCGGGGCCATGCGCTCGCGAAGGCTCCTGAACGCCCCCGCGTTCCGGAGCAACTCAGAGAGCGCCTCATCCTTACGGCAACCGTGCGGGCCTCGCCGCCGGTGTCTTTCTTCAATCAGCTTGCCGGCGCTCCGCTCCAGGGCGTGATGACCTCTCGCCCAGGCGGCCCGTCCGGCTCTCCTACAGGAGTCTCATGCGCTCGAATCTCTGGTCGGCTTCGCTTCGTGCTTCCCGCCGTCTCCATCCTCGTGCTCTTCGTGGGGTACGGCTGCGCAGACAACAGCGGCGGGGACAGCAGCACCACCTCCAAGTCATCCAGGTCATCCACGACGGGCAGCGGGGGCAGCGGCGGCACCTCCAAGCCCTCCGCGACGAGCGGCGGGGGCAACGGCGGCAACAAGGGCAACGGGGGCGCGCCGACCGCCGGGTGCCCCAACGCGACACCGAACGACGGCGACCCGTGCCCCGTCCCGAACCAGAAGTGCTTCTGGCAGAACATGAACTCCGGCTACGTCGACGAGAATCCAGTGCGTGTGCAGCGGCGGGGGCTGGATGTGCGGCGACCTGGGCAACGCCGTCGTCAGCACCGGCGTCGGCCCCGGGGTCGGCGTGGGCGGGGCGACGGGGATGGGCGGAATGGGCGGGACAGGGGGGACCGGGGGCTGATTCGAGCGAGGTCTACGGCATCCGCTCGAGGCGTTCGAATCAGCCTCGAGCGGAGGCCGGCGCCATCAGCTCGCGCAGCCGGGGGAACGCGGCGGCGATGTCCGCCATCGACACGGCCCCGACCGAGAGGCGGAACCAGCCGGTGTCGCCCTTGAGGCCGAACGCCTGGAAGGGCACGACCGCGAGCCCAGCCGCCTCGAGCAAGAGCTTGCGGATGTCGTCGTTGGTCGCGATGGCGCGGCCCCGCAGCGTTCGGCCGAAGAGGTCGAAGCGCACGGAGAGGTAGATGGCGCCCTGGGGGGCAATCACCTCGACCGGGAAGCCGTCCGCCGCCATCGCCGAGAAGCCGGCGTGGAGCGCGTCGAGCCGCTCCTTGACCTTCGCCTTCATCGTCGCCTGGTAGGCGCGCATCGGGCCGGGGGAGTCGAGGAGCGTGGCCGCCGCGACCTGCTCGGCCTTCGGCGCCCACGCGCCCACGTGGCCGAGGACGTCGGCCATGCGCCTGCGCACCGCCGGCGGCATCAGCCCCCAGCCCACGCGCATGCCCGTGGCGCAGAACGCCTTCGAGATCGCGTCGAGCAGGAGGGTGTACGGCGCGACCTCCGGCACGAGCTCGATCGGCGTCACGTGCTTCACGCCGCCGAAGGTGAGCGTCCAGTACACCTGGTCGAACACGAACCAGAGCGGGCGATCGCCGGCCTTCTTGCGCCGCGCGTTCTCCTCCACCACCAGGGTCGAGATGCGCGACAGCTCGTCGCGATCGATCACGGTGCCCGTCGGGTTGAGCGGGGAGTTGATGCAGAGCAGGCGCGCGGAGGCGAGGTGGGGCCGGATCTGGTCCGCGGTGGGGAAGAAGTTCGCCGCCCGGGCGACGGGCAGCTCGACGGCGCGCGCGCCGCAGAGGTACGCGTAGTGGTTGTTGTTCCACGACGGGACGGGGTAGACGGCGACGTCGCCCGGATCGAGGAGCGTCTGGTACGCCCCGTAGAGGAGCGGACGGGCGCCACCGGCGACGAGCACCGACTCGACGGGGTAGGAGAGGCCCAGCTCGCGCGCATAGAAGCGGGTGACCGCCTCGCGGAGCTGGAGGACGCCGTCGGACGGCGGGTAGTTCGTGTGCCCCTCGGCGAGCGCGGCGCGCGTGCCCTCGAGCAGCTCCGCCGGGATCGGGAAGTAGGCCGGGTCGAAGTCGCCCACCGTGAGGTTGCAGATGGCCGCGCCCTTCGCCTTGAGGGCGCGGATCTCCGCCGCGATGCGGAGGAATCTCGGATCCGATCACGCCTCGGGCGAGCGACGAGAGGCCGGCGTCGGTCTCCTCGGCGGGCGGGAAGAGGGGGGCGACGTCCATGGCGGGGTCTTTCCCATGGCGCCCCGCGGAGATCCACCCCATCGAGCGCGCCGCGCTGCATCAGGGCCGCTCTCTGCGCCCGAGCCCGCGCCCGAGCCCGAGCCCGAAAATTCGGAAAGTCGGGCTCGGGCTCGCGCTCGGGCACGGGCTCGCTCCCGACGGTGAAATGGGGCGCAATAGGACGCCGGGCGAATCGCATGAAGCATTCCGCTTCGCCGGGACAACCACGACGACCTCCCTGGAGTCTCGCATGCGTTTCCGCCTCTCCTGCCTCGCCGTTACGCTCGCCGCGGCGGCGATGGCCGGCCCCGCGTCCGGGCAGGAGTGCGCGCCCGCGTGGATCGACGGAGACCCGAGCGCCCTCCCGGAGGCGTGGCGGCGGGCGCTGTTCTCGCTCGTGGCCGCGACCGCGCGCGAGGGGCAGCCTTGGAGCTGTACGGGTGCGCGGGTCTCCCTGCGAGCGCCGGGCGATGGCGGCCTCGCAAGGCTCGAGGTGGAGGACGCGTCCGGTGTGCGAAGGCGCCCCGTCGCGGCCCCCGCCGACGTGATCTCGCTCGGTGAGGCGATGCTGGCGAAGGTCGTCGTGACCGAGCCACCGGCGGTTTCAGGCGGGCGCGCAAGCGCGCCCTGGGCTTCGACCGGCAACCCACCCGCGCCGTGGATTTTGCCCGTCCTCGCCGCGACGCCCCTGACCTTCTCCGCCGCGCTCTCGCCGCCGCCCCCGCCTCCATCCAGCGCGGAGGCCGCGCCTGCGTCGCCTCGCCCCGAGGAGCTGTCGCCCGACGCGGTGCTCCCGGCTCCGCGCTCCGCGCCCGCCGCCCACGGCGTGGTCGTCGACGCCCTCGCCGGCGCGCGTTACACCGGACCCACCCGCGCGCTGATGATGGGCGCGGAGCTGCGCGCCTGGATGATCTTCGGCCGATGGCTGGCCGGGCTCTCCGCGCGGTACGACGCGGCCGTCTCCGTCTTCCAGCCCGTGCCGGACCAGTTCTCGCTCGCCTCGGTGAGCGTGGGCCTCCCCGTCGGCTACCGCATCCTGCGCGCGCAGGAGACACGCGTGGCGCTCGGCCCTTCGGGCCGGCACGCTCCGATCGAGCTGACGGCGGAGGTCGAGCCCTCGCTCGCCGTGATCCTGATGGGCGCCGACAAGCCGGGGCAGGAGGAGCCGGACGTCGACGCGCACGTGGACATGCGCCTCGGGGCGCGCCTCGCCATGGCGATCCCCGTCTCGGAGCGCCTCCGCCTGATCTGCGCGCTGGGCGCGGAGGGCGCGCCCGCGGCGCTCTTCGACGATCGCCATTCGCGCCGGAAGGCGCTCCCCGAGCTGCCCGGCTACCTCGCGGGCCTCTCGCTCGGCATGGAGGCGTCGGTGCTGGAATGAGCCTGAGCCTCGCAAGCACCCGGCCGGCCGCGGCGGACTCCGACGCGGCATGCCCCATGGCGCCGCTCCTGGAGGCGAACCGCGACGGCCGCCTCGGCGAGCGCGAGGCCGCGACCCTCGCGCGCCACGTGGCGCTCTGCGAATCCTGCCGCACCTTCGCGCGCGATCTCGACGACGTGCAGAGCCTCCTCCGCGGCGTGTCGGTTCCCCCGCTCACACCCTTCGAGCACCAGCGCGGCCGCCTCGCCCTCCTGCGCGCCGCCGCCGCGCCCCTGCCACAGCTCCCGCGCCCCCGGCGCGCGAGGCCCCTCGCCCTGATCGGCGTCTCGGCGGGCGCCGCGCTCGCCTGCCTGGCCGCTGCCACCCCGATGCGCCTGCGGCCGGCGCCCGTCGCGGTCGCGCAGCACCTCCCTGTGGACGCGCTTCGCACCGTGGCGCCGGTTCTCCCCTCCCCACGAGAGAGCCCGGGACCCGGCGAGCCGGCCGTGGTGCTGGCGGCGGTGACGTCTCCCGCGGAGCCCTCACCCCCGGAGCCCGCCTCTCCCGCCGCGCGGGAGAGGCGAGAGCACGCCGGAAGAGCGGGACGAGGGTTCACGGCCCGCGACGCGCGTGGCGCCCCCTCGGACGAAGCCTCGCGCTCCTTCAACAACGCCGTCGCGGCCCTCGGCCGCGGCGACTACGCGGCCGCCCGCGCACGCCTCGACGCGTTCCGCGCCGCGCACCCCGGCGACGCCCGAGCAGACCTCGCGTCCTTCCTCGCAATCGTCTCGCTCCAGCACGCCGGCCGCCAGGCCGAGGCGCAGGAGGCGGCGCGCCGCTACCTCGCGCTGTACCCGGAGGGGGACCGGCGCGCGGAGGTGCTCCTGGTGGCCGCGGGCCGCTGGGGAGCTCGAGCCAGCGACGGGAGCTGGGGCAGCGCGGCCGAGGGGGCGCGGTCGTGCTATCGTTCACGTCGATGAACGCCCTCCCAATCCGTGCCCACCGGGATACCGGGCCCATCGAGGGCCGCGGCTTCGGCCCCACCGGCCGCCGGCTCGGCACGCCCGCCGACTGCTACGACGGCAGCCCTTGGGAGCTGCACCGTGGAGAAGCTCTGGGAGCAGATGGGAAGCAAGGACATCCACGGCATCGTCATGGCCCTGCTCACCGCGCTCTTCCGCACCCACGCGCGCTCGGGCATCACGGTGATGACCGACGTCTACTGCGACCTCAGCGACGCGACCGGAGCCTCCGTGCGCGCCCCGGACGTCGTGCTCGTCCGCAATCTCGACAAGCCCAGGGACGACTTCTACCGGGGCACGCCCATCCTCGCCGTCGAGGTCCGCGGCACGCAGTCGAAGCGCTACCTGGAAGAGAAGGTGAAGCTCTACCTGGAGCACGCGTGGCCGTGCACGTGGATCGTGCACGCCGAGCGCGAGGAGATCGAGGTCGTCCGTCCGGGAGACGGGGCCGTCATTTACCGACGCGGCGGCGAGGTGCCGCTCGTGCCCGAGCTCGACCGCTACGGTCTCGACGCGCTGCCGGTGGAGGTGGTCTTCGACGAGAAGAAGGCGCAGCCCTTCAACGATGGCTGGGTGGGGGCGCAGGCCCAGGCGCAGGCCGTCGTGTTCGTGCTGCGCGCGCGCGGGCTCGACGCCGGCGGACGCATCGCTGCGCGGATCCACGCGGAGCGCGACCCCGCGGTCCTGAACCGCTGGCTGGCGCTCGCGGCCACGGCGCCCTCGCTGGAGGCGTTCGCCGCCGGGATCGACGGCTGACCCGCGGCTCTTCCCAGGCGGGCGCGCAAGCGCGCCCTAGACCTCCGCCCGCACGCTGCAGCTCGATCTTCCACCGCTCGTCGGGCACGAGCGGCTTCGTCGGCACCGCCTCCAGGAGCAGCGTCCCGACCTCGGTCACGCTCGCGCGGAGGCGCACCGGGACAACGTCGCCCTCGCGCCGGTTCTCGGCGGGGAGCGTCACCTCGATGGGGGAGAGCTCGTCCAGCTCCCCCTCCTTCCATTGCTCCAGCTCGGCGCCCGCCCGGTCCTCGCGGCGGACGCTGGAGCCGAAGAAGCGGAAGCGCACGGGCTCGCCCACGACCATGCCGAGCTCGTGCGGGGGCAGGTCGGCGACGGTGCCCTCCTCCATCCCGAACGGGGCGAGGCACATCGCCGTGATGGGCGGCTCCAGCCCGGGGACCGCCGGCATCGCGCTCTCGATGCCCACGTAGTAGGCGCGCGCCGTGCCGCCGCGGATGCGGATGCCACGGCCGTGGCGGGCGAGGGCGTACGTGGCGGCGCCGCGGGCGACGGCGAGGTCCAGGTCGGCGCCGGCGAGGACGCGGACGGGCGGGGCGCCGTCCTCGGCCAGCCAGGCGTTGAGCGTCGTGACGAGGCGCTCGCGGAGGGGCACGCCCTTCATGACGCCGCCGTTGAAGAGCACCGCGGTCGGATGGAGCAGCTTCGGAGCGCGGTCGCCCGCGTCGCCGGTGCGCGGTGCGGGGACGAAGCCTTCGAGCTTGGCGGTGGCGCCGGCCTGGCGGCCGAGGAAGGCGGCGAGGTGCTTGGTGATGGCCGGAATCCGACGCGTAGGGCAGGCCGATCTGGGTGAGGCCGCCGCGGGCGCGGGCGATGGGGCGGGCGGAGCCGGGGACCTCGGGGAAGAAGCCGTCGACGAGGGTGCGTTCGACCTCGGCGGAGGTGAGCTCGGACCGGAGGCCGCCGCCGATGAGCTTGGAGCCGCGGCCGGCGACGGCGATGGGCGCGGATTTCAGCGTGGGATCGGAGAGGATGCGCTCCTTGGCGATGCGGGCGGCGTGGGTGAGCGCGGCCATCTGCCAGCGGTCGACCTCCTTGCCCTCGGCGACGAGCTTCTGCCGGACGACGTGGGCGAGGGCGAGGTCCATGTTGTCGCCGCCGAGCAGGATGTGATCGCCGACGGCCACGCGGGTCAGCTCCAGGGAGCCGTCCTTCTCGAGCGCGGCGATGGCCGAGAAATCGGAGGTGCCGCCGCCGACGTCGACGACCAGGATGACGTCGCCGACCTTGATCTGCTTGCGCCAAGCGTCGCCGTGCCCCTCGATCCAGGCGTAGAGCGCGGCCTGCGGCTCCTCGAGCAGGGTGATGTCCTCGATGCCCGCGGCGGCCGCGGCCTCGACCGTCAGCTCGCGCGCCGAGGCGTCGAACGATGCCGGCACGGTGAGCACAATCTCCTGCTTCGCGAAGGCCATGTCCGGATCGGCCTTGGCGAAGCGGTCGTCCCACGCCTCGGAGAGGTGCTCGAGGTAGCGCCACGAGGCCTCGACGGGGGAGATCTTCTCGACGTCCTCGGGCGCGCCGATGGGGAGCGTGGGGCCGCGGCGGTCGACGCCGGCGTGGCTGAGCCAGCTCTTGGCGCTGGAGACGAGGCGGGCGGGCGCCTCGACGCCGCGGGCGCGGGCGTGCTCGCCGACGGCGAAGCGGCGCGCCGCGTCCCAGGGCAGGGCCTGGGGGCCCTCGCTCTCGTGGGCGATGTAGAGGAAGGAGGGCAGGAGGGGGCGCGCCTCCACGGTCCCCTGGGCGACGAGCTGCGGGATGGGAACGACCTCGGCGCGCGCGCCGCCATCTGGCGCGGCGGCGTCGGCGAAGGCGAGCGCGGTGTGGGTGGTGCCGAGGTCGATCCCGATGACGTAGCGCGGGCTCACAGCTCCACCTCCGCGGGCGCGAGCACCTTCGCGTCGTGGCCCTTCACCGGGACCGGGAGCGTGAGCTTCACCGCCCGCCAGCCGCGGTGGCGGAGCACGCCGCGGTAGGGCGCGGAGCCCTGGACGTTGCCGGACAGCTTCACCTGGGTCGGGTCGAAGCCCGCCTGGAGCGTGAGGGGGGCGCCCTCCTCCTCCGCCCGCACGGGCTCGATCTGGGCGTGCTCGCGCAGCGCCTTGCGGCAGCCCTCGTGGACCACGCGCGCGACGCCGCCAATCTCGCCGTCGCTGAAGGAGGTGATGTCCTGCTGGAGGAAGTCGACGAGCCGGCCCTCGCGCTGGAAGAGCGCGAGGAGCTGCAGCGCCGGCGTGGCCTCCTGCGGCTCGGCGGCGGGCGCCGGGCGAGGCAGGGCGGCGGGCACGGGCTTGGCGGGCTCCGCGGGCGCCGGCGGGAGCGCCTGGGGGAAGCGCGCCTGATACGCCCGGCCGGCGAAGGCGCCGTCGAAGATCACGCGGAAGAAGCAGATCCAGGCGAACCAGAGCCGGGTGGCGAAGGAGAGATCCTGTTCGGGCGCGGGCACGGCGCGACTGTACCCGACGGCGTGAGGGCGGTCACTTCGGTGAAATCCTCGGCGCTCGGCCATCCGCCGGCGGCTCGCGGCCGAGGGCGGCCGGCTGCGCGCCGGCGCGATCCTGCAGTTACAGAACAGCATGGAAAGTCGTGGCCTTTTTCTGTGTGCCTTCTTACGCTCCGCACGCTCCCTTACGGAAGGTCTAGGACATGGAACCGGTCCGCATCCTGGAGAAGATCGTCTCGTCCTCGGCCAACGCCGCGTGGCCCTTGATGCAGCGCGTGAACCGGATCGCGCAGGCCGGCGGCCCCTTCCACCCCCGCTGGAGCGACCAGCCCATCCCCCGCGGCGCGGAGCGCGAGCGGCCCCCGCTCGGCTGGCCGAGGGAGACGGACAGCCTCTGCCCGACGTGCGTGAAGGAGGCGCGCGCCGTCGTCCTCCGCGGCGACGCCGACTGGCGGCGGCTGATCACGGACAAGCCCGGGGAGATCCGCGCGCGGATCGTGGAGCGGGACGGGCAGGTGGTGATGGAGAAGACCTGCCCTGAGCACGGCCGCTTCGAGGACGTGATCGCCGTCGACCCGCGCTTCCTCTCGCGGATCGAGCGCCTCTTCGGCGGGCGCGACGTGCGGATGACGCCCGACGCGATCCACGACCACGGCTCCAGCACCATCAAGTACGGCCGCGGCGCCGTGCTCACGGTCGACCTGACCAACCGCTGCAACATGATGTGCGACCCGTGCTTCATGGACGCGAACCAGGTCGGGTACGTGCACGAGCTGTCGTGGGAGGAGATCACCAAGATCCTCGACGACGCGGCCGACGTGAAGCCGCGGCGGCAGATGTCGATCCAGTTCTCGGGCGGGGAGCCCACGCTCTCGCCGTACTTCCTCGACGCCATCCGCTACGCGAGGAAGAAGGGGTACTTCGCGGTGCAGTGCGCCACCAACGGGCTGCGCTTCGCGCAGGAGCCCGGCTTCGCGAAGGAGTGCAAGGAGGCGGGCCTGCGCATGGCGTACCTCCAGTTCGACGGGGTGACGAACGAGGCCAACTGCCACCGGAAGATCGCGAACCTGTACGACGTGAAGCTCCGCGCCATCGAGGAGCTGCCACGCGGCGGGGATCGACGTCATCCTGGTCGTGACGGTGGTGAACGGGCTCAACGACGATCAGGTCGGGCCGATCGTCGAGTTCGCGGTCGAGAACGCGGACAAGATCACGGTGGTGAGCTTCCAGCCCGTGAGCTTCACCGGCCGGGACGAGGACATCTCCGACGAGGATCGCCGCCGGCAGCGCTACACGCTGAGCCACCTCGCGCGGGACGTCGCCCGGCAGACGGGCATCACGGACCCGCTCCGCGACTGGTTCCCGCTCTCGTCGCTCGCGCCCTTCGGCAACGTGGCCGACCTGCTCGACGGCCCGGACAAGGACTGGGGCCAGCTCAACTGCGGCTGCCACCCGAACTGCGGCATCGGCACCGTGCTCTTCGTCAACAAGCGGACGAAGGAGAGGGTGCCGCTGCTCGACTTCCTCGACGTGGAGGGCGTGCTCCGCGACTTCGCCGACATCTTCGCGGCGGGCCGCGGCAAGAAGGCGACGCTCGCCCAGGTGACGGCGAGCCTGCTCCGCCACTACCGGCCCGAGAAGGCGCCCCCCGGCTTCGATCTGCGCACGCTGCTCCGGCAGTTCATGAGCCAGACGGGCGCGGCGCACGCGGGGGAGGACGACGCGAGGGCCTACGAGTGGCGCGTCCTCTTCGTCGCCGGGATGTGGTTCCAGGACCTGTTCAACTACGACTTCCGCCGGACGGAGATGTGCATCATCCCGTACGGCACGCAGCTCGGCGAGATCAGCTTCTGCGCGTACAACACGGGCGTCGGCTGGCGCACCATCCTGGAGAAGATGAAGGCGAACGCGACGGTGGCCGAGTGGTACCGCGCCCACGGGCGGCACCCCATCTATGCGAAGAACAAGGATCTCGCGCTGCCGTCGTTCGACAACCCGGTCACGGTGCGCGAGCACCCGCTCGCCGCGCGCGAGCGGGCGAAGGTGAAGCACCTGCCCATCGTGGGCTGATCGTCAGTACGAGGACGTCGCGCCGGCGTCCTCCTCGCAGAACAGCGCCGCGGCCCCCGCGTCGGCGCCGCCGCCGGGCGCGCAGCCTGCGTCTGCCGTGCTCGTCGCTCTCACCGGCGGCACTTCGTACTCGTGGCCCGCCGGGTAGGGCTCCGGCGTGAGCTGGATCGACTGCGCGGGGGCGACCGGCGACGATGATGGGTGGGAGCCGCCCGATGTGCTCCGGTGCCCCGGCTCTACGCAGAGTCCCGTCGCGCGGTCGCAGACGGTGCCCGGGCGGCAGGCCGCCCAGCACTCGTGCGTGACGGCGCGGTTCGCGGCGGCGGCGGCGACGGCCAGGCCGGTGCCGATGGCGGCGTTGGCCGGCGTGCCGTACGGGGAGGAGCTGCTGCACGCGGCCGCGGCCAGCGCCGTGAGGCCGAGCGAAGCGATGAGGGAGCGGATCCGCATCGGGGGAAACGTACCACCGGGGGCCCCGATGGGCCTGCCGTTCACGCGCACGTAAGCGCGCGAATCAGCCGTGCCGGTGCAGCACGAAGCCCACGAAGAAGGGGCCCATCTTGCTGATGTACTCCGAGGTCTGCTTCGTCTTGCGCATCGTCTGGACGAGGTGGCTGAGCGGGTGCAGCTCGCGCCCGACCAGGCCGATGACGAACTCGTTGTCCTCGGCGTCGAGCCCGTGGCACGCGAGGCGGACGTCGTGCGCGAGCTCGGCCTGGCCGTAGGCGAAGCCAATCTGCGCGTGCTCGCGGAGGATCGCGCCCTGCTCCTGCGGTTCGAGCCGCGAGAAGGCGCCCGTGCGGCGCAGCGGGTACCAGACGTGCCACGGGTACTCCACCTTCGTGACGTTGTGGACGGCGCGCCGCAGGAGGACGTACTCGAGGTCGGGCTCGTGGCCGGTGGCGTAGGTGCGGCCGAGCATCGTGAACGGCTGCCGCAGGACCACCTTGCGCAGCGCGCCGGAGGTAAAGAGGGGGCGCACCGCCTGGACGAAGTGCGCCGGGTCCTCGCTCCAGGTGAGCAGGCCGAGGCCGCGCGGGCTCGACGCGTCGGCGTAGATCACGCCGGCGATGGCGTGGTGCCGGAGCTGGGCGTCGAGGTCCTTGGCGATCTCGTCGGCGGACTCGCCCGCGGGCGCGTCGAAGACGAGGAGCTGCATGAAGAGGCGCCGGTTCATCACCTGGCGCTCGCCGTCCTTCTTGCCGCCGTACTCGTTGACGTCGATGGGCGGCAGGCCGGCCATGCCGGGCTGCTTGGTCTCTGGCTCGCTGGGGGTGCTCATGGGCGCACCCTCTTACCACGGCTCAGATCCCGCCGTCGCTGCGTGCCTTCGCCGCGACGGCGGTGAAGAGGCCCGCCACCGGCGCGGCCAGCTCGGCCCGCCCGCTCAGGAACAGCTCGCCCCCCATCACGAAGACCTGGTTCCCGCTCGTGGTCACCCCTTCGGGCTCAATCGCCGGCCAGGCGATGGCCCTGGGCTCGCCGGCGACGCTCTTCCAGCACAGCCGCGCGGGCGTGATCAGGAAGCCGTCCGACGCGCTCCCGAAGACGGTGGCGTCGAAGAGCGCCGCCACGTCTTCGCCCTCTGGCAGGTGTGCCGCGTGTACGGCGCGCGCGCGCTCGAGCTTCGCCGCGGGGATGGCGGGGTGGTAGAAGACGTCGTCCACCTCGCCGAGGTGCCGGCGCGCCATCGTGACGAGCCTCGCGAGCCGCGCGGCCGGTCCGTCGCTCTCGCGGTAGGGGCTCGCCTCGCGCTGCTTCCGTCGCTCCGCCACCGCGGCGACGAAGTGCGCGGTACCCTCTGCCAGCTCGGTGCTCACGTTCATGCTCCCGCGGGCGACGCCGACCTCCCTCCCGTCGAAGGTGACGAGCGCAGGATCGACCTCGCTCCACGGGATCTGGTGCGGCTGGAAGAAGAGGTTCTTCCAGCAGATCCGCTCGGCCGTGATCACGAAGCCGTTCTTCGCGCTGCCGAAGGCGGTGTCGTCGTAGAGGACGAGGACGGGCTCGCTCTCGGGCAGGTGCGCCGCGTGGGCGGCGCGCGCGGCGGCCTCCTTGGCGGGCGGGATGTCGGGTGCGTAGTACACGCCGTCCCGCATCCCGACGTGGTGCAGTGCGAGCTCGAGGATCTCGTCGGCCGCGCTCACTGCGGGCCGTTGCACTTGCCGGAGACTGCCGCCGACGTGTCGTTCGTGGTGTTGCACTCGTGCCAGGTGTGCATCGGCATGCCGTCGTCGACCACCGCGTAGACCGTGGTCTGGCCGTTCACGATCCCCGGAGGCGGGCTCGCGAGCGGGAGCACCACGTTCTGCGACGCTGCGGGGTAGAGCGTCTGCGTCGTCGCGCCGGAGCCGAGCTTCGTCCCCGAGGGGGGCGTGCCCTCGTAGAACCCGACGACGACGCCGGCCGGGAGCGGGGCCTCGCCGAGGTTCTGCACCGTCGCGACCAGGCTGTAGGCGCCGCCGGCGCACCGCGGGGCCACGAGGGCGACGACCGCGTCGGGCGCGGCGAAGACGTCGCCGGGCTGCTTGTTCTGGCGGTAGTCGTTGAAGCCCGGCTGGAGCCAGTTCGCGAGCTCCTTCTTGGGCACGGTGCCGTCGTCGTTGATGTTGGTGATGTGGTAGGTGTGCTCGTTCCAGATGTCGCGCGTCCGCACCCAGCTCCCCGACGCGGAGCCGAAGACGCGGATGCCCGACTGCTTGCTGCCGTCGTCCGGGCAGGTGACGGCGTAGGCGTTGGAGGCGACGACAATCTCGGCCTGGCCGATGTTCTCCACGTCGGCGACGAGCGGGTACTCCCAGAGCGTGCCCGTGGTGTTGCAGGTGCTCGTGATCAGGTTGTTCCCGGTCGGGCCGTCGTACATCCAGAGGTGGCGCTCGTCCGAGTAGATCACCTGCGCCTTGCCGCTGCCGGTGAAGTCGAAGACCGAGCTGCCCGTGACGGCGGACGAGCAGTCGTGCGTCGTATTGCTCCACAGCGCCTTGACCATGTTGTCGGGCACGGTGCCATCCATCAGCGCGGCGCCGCTGAAGACGCTGTACGCGACGGCGCCCGCGCACCCCACGTCGGGGATGCCGTCACCGTCGAAGTCGGCGACCGTGGGCGGGCCCCCGCCGTACTCGCTCGCCACCATGCAGTAGCTCGCGGTCGTGACGCCGTCGTTGATGTCGATCCCCCGGCGCAGCACCTTGGCGCCGCTCGCGCTCGTCGGGTCGTAGTGGACGAGCTCGAGCGTGTGCGGGCCGGAGGAGGAGATGATGACCACCTCGGGCTTGCCGTCTTTGTCGAAGTCGCCGATCCCGTGGTACCCCGTGGGGATCATGTCGGGCCCGCTGCTCAGGTCCCAGATCACGGAGCCGTCGTAGCGGTAGGCGCGCTGCCCGTCGGTGACGTCGAGCTTGCCGTCGCCGTCGAGGTCCGACAGCCCCGTCATCTTGACGCCCCAGGAGTTGACCGTGTTCTTCGGGTCGAGCACCTTCTTGATGGCGCCCGTCTTCCCGTCGAGCACCGTCCAGCCGACCACCACCTCGGGGTTGCCGTCCTGGTCCAGGTCGCCGATGACGGGCGTCTCGTACCCGCAGTGCACCTGGGTCGTGTCGGTCTGCGTCCAGAGGGTGGTCCCGTCGGCGCGGAAGGCGATGACGCCGGTGTTCTGCGCGATGGAGTCGCAGCAGCTCGTCCCGCTCGGGCCCGGGTCCATGCAGCCGACAATCTCGGGCACGCCGTCGCCGTCGAGATCCGCCGCCGCGAGCCCGCCGCCCGGCTGGACCACGTTGGGCACGCTCCACTTGTCCACGACCTTGCCGCCGATGATCGAGATCGCGTGCAGGGTGCCTTGCTTATAGTAGGCGCCGCCGGTGAACGTGCTGAAGACGATCTCGGGGATGTCGTTCTGGTCGACCTTGCCGTCGCAGTTGTCGTCGTCGAGGTTGATGACGATCGGCGCCATCATGACGTCGGTGGAGTACGGCGGCGAGGTCTGCTGCCCCCAGTAGTACTTCTGCACGATCTGGAAGTCGGGCGAGGGGGGCTTGTACTGGCAGGAGGGGAGGCACTTGATCGGGTTGCCCGGGTTCTGCTTGGGGGCGCACGTGGGTGGCAGGGCCAGGCACTTGCCGGTCTGGACCGAGGCGCCGCCGAAGCAGGCGCCGCCGTCGCCGCCGTCGGGCGCGCCGCCGTCGTCACTGACAGGCGGGCCGAGGGCGTAGTCGCAGTAGCTCCCGGTCGGGCAGTCGGTGGAGTCGACGCAGGTGGCGCCCGGCGCCTCGCACTTCTGGAAGTTGCAGACGTCGCCCGCGGCGCAGCACTTCCCGTTGCAGGCGACCCCGGAGCCGCAGCACGCCCCGTCGACGCACACGCCGCCGTCGCCGCAGGCGTCCCCGCTGGTGCACGCGCTTCCATCGAGCACGAGCCCGCTGCTGCTGCTGCTCGCGCTGCTGGTGCTCCCGCCGGTGCCGGTGCTGCTCGCCGTGTGCATCGACGCGGTGGAGCTCCCGCCGTGCCCTCCGCTGCCGGTCGTTCCGGTGTTGCCGGTGCCGGAGCTCGAGCCGCAAGAGGAGGCCGCGGCGGCGGCGAAGGGGAGGGCGACGACGGCGAGGGCGAGGGCGCGCTTCATGAGGGATCTCCGGCGGGCGATGATACGGGCGCCCAAGGAGAAGTTACAGGCGCCCGAGGAGAAGCCACAGGCGGGCCGGGAGAAGTCACGAGCATGCGGGAAGAAGCACGCTGGGAGAAGTCACGAGCACGCGGGGAGAAGTTACGGGCAGGCAAGGAGTTGGCACGGGCGGCATGGATCTCGTGCGATCGCCCAGCTGGGCTTCGATTCGGGTACAACGACGTGGATGGTCCCGCCGATGCGACCCGACTCGCCGGCTCGGCAGAGCCCGATCATGCACCTCGCGGCGCTGCTCCTGGTGCTCACGTGCAGCGGGTGCCACGTCTATGCCTACACGAACCACTTCTGGCACGTGGACTACGCCGGAGAGAGCAGCTCCGCGCTGGGCACGAGCCCGCTGCGGGGCCACCCGTCGCAGATCGGCACCGACGACTGCGACGATGCCCACCTGATGTTGCGCGTCAGCCCGCGCTGCCTCCTCAATGCGACCTGGATGGGCGGCGGCGCACGCGCGGCGTCGATCGACGCCGGGCAGCGCTGCCTGATCGGATGACCCGGCGACGATGGGGGGCAGCGTCGCGGTGCTGGTGCAGCAGGGCACGGTCATCCTGGACGACAACCTCCTCCAGGTGTCGCTGGAGGGGTCGCTGGCGGAGGCCCACGGGGGCGAGCCGGCCGGCGCTCGCGCGAGCTTTCGCTTCACCGGCGCCAGGCGGCAGGGCGAGCAGGACTCGCTGTGCACGGTGCCGTACATCGTGACGCCGTCGAGGACGCGGGATGCCGTCGCGACGCTTGCGCGATACGTGGCGGACCACGGCGGACGGGCAGGGCTCGGGCTCGCCACCGACGACTGGCACGGGAGCGTGGTGGTGCTCGGGGTCCTGCCCGGGGGGCCCGCGGACGGGAAGCTCCAGACCGGCGACGTGATCGTGGCCGCCGACGGGCGGCGCGTCACGGAGAGCGCCGCGCTCAAGCCGATCGTCGACGCGCACCGGGGCCGGGGGCTCGACTTCACCGTACGGCGCGCCGGACGGGAGAGCACGGTGACGATCGACCTGGGGATGTGATCGGAGGAGGGCGTCTTCGCGAGGACCTTCGAGGACGGCGACGCGTGCTGCGTCGCCGTCTCTCTCTTCATGCGGGCCAGGCGTTGCGCCCAGCGTGGCGACCATCAGAACCAGACGCGGCGGCACTCGTAGAACCGCGGGTCGCACCAGCCCCAGTAGTTGCCCGGAGCCCACGCGCCGTTGACGTAGCGCCCGCCGCCCCAGTAACCCCAGCTCCGCCCGCCGCCCCAGCCCCAGCCGCCGCGGTCACCGCGTCCCCAGCCGCCGTGGTCCCAGCCGCCGTGCTCGCCGCCCCGCGCGTACCCGCCGCCGTGGAAGCCGCCGCCGCCCCGCGCGGACCCGCCGCCGTGGAAGCTGCCGCCGCCGCGCCCGCCGCCGCCGTGGAAGCCGGCGTAGTCCTCGATGCCGGGGTTGCTCGTCGCGTCCGCGGTCGCGCTCTCGTCGGACGCGCCGGCCCGATTGTTCGCCGCCTGCTCGGTCGCGGCGCTCGCGCTCACGGACATCGCGTACCCCCCCACCGCCACGCTGCCCACCGCCAGAACCGCCGCCGCCGCCACCAGGATGCCTCGATTGCGCTTCATGTGACCTTCTCCATTCGCCGGGGGTTGGCCGGCTCTCTCGCTGCTGTCGACCACCCCTGGAGCAACTGCCGGACCATCGCGCAAACCAGGCGAATTCCGGGATCCGGGGCATGCGTCACGCGGCGCGGGGCGGCCGTTACGCCCGTCACGCCGTATCGCGACCGCACCGATCGACGCGCTTCCGCGGCCTCCGCGGCATCGGCCGGTGTGACGTATCGCCGGGAGGCCGTTACGGTCCGCGCACGCTCGCAGGAGGACTTCTTCCCCGCGCAGGAGGACTTCTTCCCCGTGCAGGAAGACTTCTTCCCCGTGCAGGAGGACTTCGTTTTCGTGCAGGAAGACTTCTTCCCCGTGCAGGAAGACTTCTTCCCCGCGCAGGAGGACTTCTTCCCCGTGCAGGAAGAAGTCTTCCTCGCGCGGGAGGACTTCGTTTTCGTGCAGGAGGACTTCTTCCCCGTGCACGAAGACTTTCTCCCCGTGCAGGAAGAAGTCTTCCTCGCGCACGACGACTTCCTCCTCGCGCAGGAGGAAGTCTTCCTCGCGCACGACGACTTCCTCCTCGCGCAGGAAGAAGTCTTCCTCGCGCACGACGACTTCCTCCCCGTGCAGGAAGAAGTCTTCCTCGCGCACGACGACTTCCTCCCCGTGCAGGAAGAAGTCTTCCTCGCGCACGAACACTTCTTCCCCGTGCGGGAAGAAGTCTTCCTCGCGCACCAGGAATGAGTCGTCGCGTTTTTCGAAGAGATCCCACCGCGGAACGTCCTCGCCCCACGGCAAAGAGACCGAAACCCGCGGGAACGAGACCCGCTCGGGCGAGACCCCGGCGATGTTCGGCTGCCGAGCTCCTCGAGCGGCCACGTTCGGGGATCGTGGGGCGCCGACCGGGCGTCCAGGCCCGTTCGCGCCCCGGCCCGAGCTTTGCTACGCTCCCACCGTGAGCGAGCGTGAGGCACGCTTCGAAGAGGTCGTCCCCTGGCGGAGCCAGGAGTACCACGACCCCACCGAGTTCGACCGCATCGGCTTCGCCATGTACATCCTCCGGCGCCTCAAGCCCCGCCGGATGACGGTCGCTGTATACTCTGCCGTCTCCTCGCTCCAGGTGCAGCGCGGCGCGGACCACCGTGGAGGCGAGGGGGCGAGCTGGGCGATGGTCGGCATCCCCCCGCACGCGAGCCGCGAGCACATCGCGTACGCGCTGGTGGAGCTGGCCGGCGTCGCCTCGGTGCCCTACGCGATCCAGGCCCTGCTCGCCGACGATCCCGTACAGGCATAGCGTTCTCCCAGCCGAGCGAGGATTCGGCTAAGTAGCTCCGCATGCCCCGCCTGCGCCCGATCCTCGCGCTCCTCGTCCTCGCCGCATGCGCCAAGAACGAGCCGGCGCCGCCTGCGCCCTCCTCGGCCACGCCCGCGCCGACCGCCGCCGCGACCTCCGAGGCCCACGCCGCGGCCACCGCCGCGCTCGCCACGGCCGCGCCGCGCGACGGCAACGCGCGGATTTTCCACCCCGACAAGGCGACCGAGAAGGCACCGGAGAAGTACAAGGCGAAGTTCGCCACCACCAAGGGCGACTTCGTGATTGAGGTGACGCGCGCGTTCGCGCCCAACGGGGCCGACCGCTTCTACAACCTGGTCAAGCTCGGGTACTACGACGGCGAGCGCTTCTTCCGCGTCGTCGACGGGTTCATGGTCCAGTTCGGGATCAGCGGGGATCCGGCCGTGAACGGCGCCTGGTACAACGCGTTCATCCCCGACGACCCGGTGGTCGAAGAGCAACACCCGCGGCTTCGTCACGTTCGCGATGGCGGGGAAGGGGACGCGGACGACGCAGATTTCATCAACTTCGTCGACAAGAACGCGAGGCTCGACAAGACCGGCTTCGCGCCCTTCGGCCAGGTCGTGGAGGGGATGAAGGTCGTCGATTCGCTCTACAAGGGGTACGGGGAGATGGCGCCCAACGGAAAGGGCCCGGACCCGAGCCGCGCCTCCCGCGAGGGGGAGGCGTACCTGGCGAAGGAGTTCCCCGAGCTCGACAAGATCAAGTCGGCCACGATCCTCTGAGGGCCGCGTCCCGCTCCCGTTCCCGCTCCCGTTCCCGTTCCCGATTTCCGGAGGTCGGGAACGGGAACGGGAACGGGAAGAGGCCTCTCAGCCCCCGTCCCCCGCGTCGCTACCTGGGCTCATCGAGCCTCCGCCCCCCGTCCCCATCCCCGCCGTGGGGCACGCGCCCGCGAGCGCGGCGGCCGTGCCGGCCTTCGCCGCCTTGCAGGCGTTGTCGTACGTCTTGCCGTCGCAGCCGCAGACCGGGCTCGACACGCCGGGGCACGACGTGGGCTTGGGCTCGCAGGTGCCGGTGGGGTAGGGGCCGAGGCAGGCGCCCATCGCGAGGTTGCAGTATGCGCCGCTCCCGCACGTAGCGCCGCTCGGCCCGCCGCAGGGGCAGGCGCCCATCGCGAAGATCGAGGTCCGTGCCTTCGCCGCCTCGCACGGGTTGTCGTACGTCGTGCCGTCACAGCCGCAGACGGGGTTCGAGAACGCGTCGCAGGTCGCCGGCAGGACGGTGCACGTGCCGCTCGGGTTGCCCTGGGCGCAGGTGCCGACGGCGTAGTTGCAGAACTTGCCGGGCTCGCAGGCCGTGCCGCCGCCGCCGCTGCCGGACCCGCCGCAGGCGCACGCGCCCTGCGCGGCCACCGAGGTGCCGGCCTGCTGCGCCTCGCACGCGCTGGCGTACGTCTTGCGATCGCAGCCGCAGACAGGGGAGGGCGCCGCTCCGGCGCAGGTGGTGGGGACCGGGTTGCACGTGCCGAGGGCGCTGCCGGCGCCGCACACGCCGTCCATGAAATGGCAGTACGTGGTCTCGTCCGTGCACGCGACCTCGCTGGCCCCGCCGCAGGTGCTGGCGCACATGCCGTCGTTGGCCGGGGAGATGCCGGCCTGCGCGGCCTCGCATGCGTTCGTGTACTGCTTGCCGTCGCAGCCGCAGAGGGGCTGGTCGACGGGGGGGCAGCTCGTGGGCAAGGGCTTGCAGAAGCCGATGGGCTGCGTGAGGAGGCACTCGCCGCTCGCCATCTCGCAGTAGTTCCCGCCGCCGCAGTCGGCGTTCGACGTGCAGGTGCTCTGACAGCCCTCCTGGACGAGCGCGAGCGGCAGGAGCGCGGCAGCGAGCGCCGCCGCCCCGAGCCATCGGGCAGCCTTCCCCATGGGCTCGGCTCTACCACATCGCGTGACGCTCCTCACGACGCGCGCTTGCCGCTTGCCTCGGCGACTCCGTCCAAGGACGCTCGCGGGACGTCGCTCCTGCCCCTCCGTCGAATGCCCCCGCGCCGCGCCCTCTCCTTCGTCATCGCCGCTCTCCTGTGCGTCCCCGCGATGGCCGCGGGCTGTCGCTGCTCGGGGGAGCCTCGGGAGGCGCCCGACGCGGGTGTGGACGCCGCGCCCGTAGGCAGTTCGCAGGCGCCGCCCCTCGACAGCGCGCCCGCGCCGGCGCCTCCCCCGCCGGGCAGCGTCGAGCCGCAGCCCCCCACGCCCGGCCTCGCGTGCCCGAGGGGCATGATGGCGGTGGCAGGGAAGTTCTGCGTCGACAAGTGGGAGGCCTCGCTCGTCGACAAGAACACGCAGCTCCCGATCTCGCCGCACTACCCGCCGGACCGGAGGCTCGCCGTGCAGCTCGCCGAGACGTGGGAGAAGGAGCGCCTCGAGATCGGCAGCGAGGCCGCGCGGCGGATGCCGCTCCCGCCCCTGCCCGCGTGGGAACGAAAGCGCGAGATCGAGCCCGTGGCCATCTCGCGCCCGGGCGTGATCCCCAACGGCTACCTCTCGGGCGTGATGGCCGAGCGCGCGTGCAGGAACGCAGGCAAGCGCCTCTGCCACTACGACGAGTGGCTCACGGCCTGCGAGGGCGAGGCGAAGCGCCGGTTCCCCTACGGGGCCCTGTACAAGCAGGGCGCCTGCAACATCTTCCGCCCGCTCCACCCCGCCAAGGAGCTGCACGACAACGCGGCGGTAGGGCACCTCGATCCGCGCCTCGACCTCGTCCGCGAGAAGAACGGGGATCCGCTCCTCCGCCGCACGGGCACCACGCCCGCCTGCAAGAGCGAGTGGGGCGGCGACGCGGCGTGGGACATGAACGGCAACCTCGACGAGTGGATCGACGACGAGAAGGGCCGCTTCGTGGGGGGCTTCTTCTCGCGGTCGAAGAGGGACGGCTGCGAGTCCAGCGTCACGGCGCACCCGCGGGCGTACCTGGACTACTCCACCGGCACGCGCTGCTGCTGGGATCCGGGGGACGGAGAGCCGCCGCGCTGAGCGTCACGGCACGAGCGGCAGCGACACGATGAACGTCGCGCCGAGGCCCTCGCCGGGGCTCTCGGCGCGCACCGTGCCGCCGTGCGCCTCCACGAGGTGGCGGACGATCGCGAGGCCGAGGCCGAGCCCGCCCTCCGCGCGCGTCGGTCCGCGCTCGTCCTGCTGGCGGAAGCGATCGAAGACGTGGGGGAGGAAGTCCGGGCGGATGCCGCGCCCCGTGTCGGAGACGACGATCCGCGCCGAGGCGCCGTCGCGCTCGAGGCGGAGGTCGACGCGGCCGCCGGCGGGGGTGAACTTCACCGCGTTGCCGAGCAGGTTCGACACGACCTGCCGGAGCCGGTGCGGGTCGCCGAGCACCTCGGCGCCGAGCGGCTCCAGCGTCGCGTCGAGCTGGACCGACTTGGCGGCGGCCGCCGCCCTGGCCGCCTCGACGGCGGGCTCGATCGCCTCCGCGAGGCAGATCCGCGCGCGCTCGACGCGGAGCTTGCCCGACACGATGCGGGAGACGTCGAGCAGGTCCTCGATGAGCCGCGCCTGCGCGTCCGCGTTGCGCTCGATGGTGGCGAGCCCCTTCTCGAACGCGCGGGTGTCCTCCCGCGCGCGGAGCATCCTCGTCCAGCCCAGGATGGCCTGGAGCGGCGCGCGCAGCTCGTGTGACACGACGGCGAGGAAGTCGTCCTTGGCCAGCGTCGCGGCCTGGGCCTCGGCGCGCGCGGCCCGCTCGCGCTCGAGCAGCTCCGCGCGCTCCGCCTCCGCCTGCTTCTGGGCGGTGACGTCGATCACCACGCCGATGAGCTGGCACGGCGCGCCGGCGTCGCTCCGTACAGCACGGCCGAACACCGAGAGCCAGCGCACGGCGCCGTCGGGCAGGACCACGCGGTGCTCGATCCGGTAGTCCGCCTGGTCCGCGACGGAGATCCCGATGGCGCGCGCGGTGGGCTCGCGATCGTCGGGGTGGAGCGCCTCGATGAAGCGCTCGCACGTGAGATCCTCGTCCGGGCGGACGCCGTGCATCTCCCGGCAGCGCGGCGTCCAGTCGAGCCGCCCGTCCTTCAGGTTCCAGCACCACGTGCCGAGGCGCGCCGCCTCGATCGCGAGCCGGTGCCGCTCCTCGCTCTCGGCGAGCGCGCGGTGCGAGCGCTCGCGGCCGTCCACCACGGCGCCGAGCGAGAGCATGGTCAGCGATCCGAAGCCGAGGACCACGTGGAGCGCGGCAAGGGCCTCGATGTGCCGCGCGTGGCCGAAGACGCCGTGCCCGTTGTACGTGCCCCAGATCGCGGGCACCGCGACGAGGAGCATGCCCGTCGCGGCCCCGCGCACGCCGAAGCGGAGGGCCGCCCAGACGAGCGGGAGGAGGACCACGGCGGGCTGGAGGAAGGGGTTCTTCTGCACGGCCTCGGGGTGCTGGGCGAAGATGAGCGTGGAGAGCGAGACGAGGAGGGTCGAGAGCGCGACCGCCTCCGCGATCGTGGCGGGGCGGAGATCGATGCGCGGGCCCCGCGCCCACGTCAGCACCACGGGCGCGACGAGGATGTCGCCGATGGCGTCGCCCGCCCACCACGTGGCCCAGACCTGGAAGAACGTCTTCTCGGGGACGGTGCCGCCGAGGGAGATGGCCGTCGCCCCGATCGTCGCGCCCACGACCGTGCTCAGGAGCAGCGCCGTGACGACGAGGCCGATCACGTCGGCGAAGCGATTGAGCGAGGGGCGGAAGCCGGGGATGCGCTGCAGGAGGTACGCCCCCGTGACGGCCTCGATCGTGTTGCCGGCGGCGATCCCCAGGGAGACGACGGGCGCGTTCAGGACCCAGACGTTCGTGACGAACGCGCCTATCGCGACGGCGGCGGAGAGGTGGTACCCGCCGATGATCAGCGCGGCGAGGGCGAGGCCGGACGGGGCCCAGACGAGGGTGGCGACGCCGTTCGGGTCGAGCGCCAGGCCGAGCCTGGCGAGCGCGACGTAGACCACCACGAACGCGAGGAAGAGACCCGCGCGGCCGGGCGCCGTGGAGCGTGCCCTTCCCATGGGCCACGTGGGCCATGGAGCCGGCTCTGCCTTGGGTCAACGCCGGGGGCCGCGCGCCTCCCGGACTTCGGCCCGTCAGCCCGCGTCGCGCGTGAGCCGCGCCCGCTCGGCGGCGTACCGCTTCTGGAGGCGCGCCGCGAAGTGGCCCTCTTCGACGTCGATCTCCTCGCGCACGCGCCCGCGCAGCGGATCCTTGCGGAGCCGCGCGGGCAGGCCCTCCGCGAAGACGGCGAGGCCGCCGCGCGTGGCGCGGTGCATGCCGGCGAGCGCGCGCAGGCAACCGATCTGCTCGGGGGCGCTCCGGTGGAGCTCCAGGAGCGCCGTCACGACCTCTGCGCGGTCGCGCTCGTCGAGCGCCTCGTGGCGGGCGACGGCCTCCCCCCACGCGTCGAAGCAGGGGCCGATCGGCAGGAGCAGCGCGCGCGCCCGGCGCAGGCCGCGCGCCTGGCGGAGCTGGAGGAAGCGGTGGTTCTCGTTCGCGACGAGGGCCTTGTTGAGGGCCCCCGCGAGCACGAAGGGCGCGCGCTGCGCGGGCGCGTCGGGGTGGCCGAGGCGGGCGTAGCGTGCCCGGTGCGGGGCGAGGCCGTCGACCTTCGGCCAGGCCTCGGCGACGCGGGAGAGGTCGCCGAGGTTGTGCGCGACGGTGGTCGCGGCGGCGAGGGCGCGCGGCGCGGGGCCCCCGAGCGCCTCGACGAGGATCCGCTCCTCGCGGTCGAGCTCGGCGTCGATCGCGGCGGCGAGGCGCGCGGCGAGGCCCTCCGCGCCGAGCGCGACGGCGCGGCCGAGGGCCCCCGCGCGGACGCCGAGCCACTCGCCGTCGTGCCCCGAGAGCGGGCCCAGGGCGGAGGCGACGACGCGGGCCGAGACGGCGCCGACGTCCCACGACGCAACCTCGTCGACGAGGCCCGCCGCCTGCTCGACGACATCGGCCTCCTCGATGGCCCACCAGGCGTGGTGCCGGATGCGCGCGTCCACGTCGGTCGGCACGAAGGTGGCGACGGTGGCGTGGTGCGCCGTCAGGAGCAGGCGGAGGTACGCCGTGTCGCGCCCCCCTTCCTGGAGGGCGCGCTCGGCGTCGTCCACGGCGTCGAGGACGCGCACGGCGCCCGAGGCCCGAGGGTCGTCCCAGAGCCACGCGGCGGTGCCCTTGACCTGCGCGACAAGGAGCTGGGGAGCGATGCCGTTCTTCATGGGCGCTCAGCGGAACGTGTCCTTCGCGCTGCGTACGGCGGCGAAGACCTCCACGGGGGTGGCGCCCGGGAAGTGCGCCGCGAGCGTCGGCTCGGCCGCGCGGAGGAAGGGGTTGGTGGCGAGCTCCTCGCCGATGGTGGAGGGGACGGTGGGCTCGCCGCGCTCGCGCACGGCCCTGGCGCGCTCGAGCTTCTCGGCGGCGGCGCGGTTCTCCGGCTCGGCGTGGACGGCGAAGCGGAGGTTCGAGACGGTGTACTCGTGGCCGCAGTACACGCGGGTCTCCCGGGGGAGGCGGGCGAGCTTGTCGGAGAGGGAGCGGTGCATCATCTCGGGCGTGCCCTCGAAGAGGCGGCCGCAGCCGGCGACGAAGAGCGTGTCGCCGGTGAACACGCCGCCCTCGACGACGTACGCGACCGCGCCCGTCGTGTGCCCCGGGACGTGCAACGGGTCGAGATCGAGGCCGGCCACGCGGAGGCGGCGGCCCTCCTCGACCTTCTCGGTCTGCGCCGGGACACGGCCCTGGTCGCTCGCGTGCGCGTAGACGGGGAGCTTGCCGTAGCGGGCGAGGAGGCCCTCGTTGCCGCCGACGTGGTCGTGGTGGTGGTGCGTGTTGACGACCGCCACGAGCCTGAGCCCCGCGCGCTCGATCGCGGCGATGACGGGCTCGGCCTCGGAGGGGTCGACGACGAACGCCTCGTCCGAGCCTTCCCGTGTGACGAGGTAGGCGTAGTTGTCGCTGAGGCACGGGACGGGCAAGACACGCATGGGCGGCATCCTAATGCCCTTGGGGGCGCGGCGCCGCTACTCGAAGAGATCGCCCGCCCGGCGCTCCGGCCCCTGGAAGAAGAAGTCTGGGCCCGCGCCGCGGGCCTTTGATAGGCTGCCACCCTCGGTCCGGGCGCTCGCCCAGTCCCTCCCGCCATGAGCTCCTCCTGATTGGTCGCGCGACGCCTCCACGGGTCTTGCTCCCCGGAGGACGATGCCGCCTCCGGAGCTCTTCGAGCGCGCGGCTCCCGCGTCCGTGGGCGCGCTCATGCTCCGGAACCTCCGGGCCGAGGCGCCGATGCCCCGGCACAGCGGGGCGCGCGCCGCGGAGGCGCACCTCCACGCCCAGCTCGCCGACGCGCGCGCGTCCGGCGACGAGGCGGCGGAGCGCGAGGTCTGTGTCTCCCTGGCGCGGCTGCTCGCGTCGCGCGGGCGCGACCTGGGGACGGCGACCGCGCTCGCCCAGCGCGCGCTCGAGATCGCCGACGACCCGCACCTGCGCGTGGAGCTGGCCGGGTGGCTGGCGGGGTTGGGGGAGACGGCGGCGGCGGCGGACGCGCTGCGGCCCCTCGTGGCCCCGGACAGGCCGGCCGAGGCGGCGCGCACCACGGTGAAGATCGCGGTGCTCCTCGCCCGGAGCGGGGACGCGGCGCGCGCCGCCGAGGCGCTGGACGAGGCGGCGTCGCTCGATCCGGGCGAGCCGATGGCGGTCGAGCTCTTCGGGACGCTCTCGTCGTGGGCGCCGGGCACGGTGTCCCCCGAGGGCGCGGCGGCCGCCTACCTCGAAGCGGCGCGGCGGCGCTCGCCGAGCGTGGGCGCCGGCGACCCGGAGGCCGCGTACGAGGACCTGCTCCGGGCCTTCGAGGTCGCGCCCCACCAGCCCGATGTGGCCGACACCATCGCCGCGACGCTCGCGGCCCGCGGGCTCCCGGGGGCCGCGGACGAGGTGCTGAGGCTCTCCGTCGCCGAGGTCTCCAGCGACGTCGCCGTCGCCGTGCACCGGCGGCGCCTGCTCGGGGCGCTGAAGGACGGGGACGCCGCGCGCGCGGTGGGGGCGATGCTCGACGCCGGGCTCGAGGGCGATATCGTCCAGTGACGAGGCGGTCCGGGTGGACGAGGCGCTCGCGCTCGCGGGGCGCTACGACTTGCTCGCGGCCCGCCTCGAGGCGAAGGCCGAGCGCCTCGACGGCCCGGCGCGGAGCGAGGCGTATCAGGCGCTGGCCCGGCTCTGCGCGGGGCCGCTGGCGAGCCCGGACCGCGCGATCGAGGCGTGGATCGAGGCGCTTGCGTGCGATCCCTCGAGCGGAGCGGCGCGCGCCGCGCTGCGCGATCACGCGGCGGCGATGCACGACGCGTGGCCGCTCGCAGAGGCGCTGATCCGCGCGACGCACGGCGGCGCCGAGGCGCTCCCCGCCGCCGATCGGGTGGGCATCCTCCGCGAGCTCGCCGCGGTCGCGGAGGATCGGATGGGCGACCCGGGGCTCGCGAGCTGGGCGCTCGACGCCCTCGCCGCCGCGGGACAGGAGGGCGATCGGATCGCCGCCGAGAACCTCGGGTTGATCTCGCGCGTGCGCCGCCAGGACGAGGAGCTCACCGCGGCGCAGCGCGCGTACGAGGTGGCCGTGCCGCCCGGCTCGGTCACGATGGGGGGAGACCCCCCATACCCCCCGGCCCGGCCGGCGCTGCCGATCCCCGAGCCTCGCGTCAAGGCGCTCCGGCGGATCGTGGCCGTTCTGCAAGGCCGGCCCGCGGCCGCGGGCGCGTACACGGCCGCGCTCGCCGAGCTGGCGCGCGCCGTCCCGGCGGACCGCGCCGTCCTCCTCGCGCTGGAGCGCGTCGCGTACCGTTCGGGGAACCTCGACGTGCTGGAGCAGGTGCTCCGCGAGCGACGAGACGGCGCGACGCCCCGGGTCGACGCGACGCGGGCGCGCCTCGGGCTCGCGGCGATCGCGCGGCGGCGCGGCGATGAGGCGCGCGCCCTCGAGGAGCTCTCGCTCCTGCTGGCGGAGGCGCCCGGGCACCGCGGCGCCGCGAGCGCGGCGCTGCTCCACGCCACGCGGCTCGGCCGCACCCGGGAGCGCGCCGACGCGCTCGCGCAGATCGCGGGGCCGGCGCCGCCCCCGCTCCGCTCGGTGCTGCTCGCGGTCGCGTCGGATCTCTACCGGCGCGCGGGCCATGGGAGGCTCGCGTGGCGCGCGGCGGAGCAGGCGTGCGAGGCCGAGCCGGGGTCGGCCCGGGCCCTCGCGACGCTCGCCTCCGTGATCGACGCTACTCAGGATGGGGGGAGACCCCCCATGCCCCCCGGCCCAGCCGGTCCCAACGTGGAGGCCTCGGAGGAGCCTCTGCTCAAGACCGACCGGCTCGCCGCCGCCGCCGTGGAGCGAGCCATGGCCGCCGTGATTCCGCGGGGCGTGTGGTGCGAGCGGCTGGCGCGCGCGTTCGACGCGCTCGGCGAGCCTGCGCTGGCGTTCGCGTGGACGCAGCGCTGGCTCGCCCTCCACCCGGGGAGCGCCGACGCCATGCGGCAGCTCCTCCGGCGGGCGGCCGTCGCCGACGGCTCCGAGAGGACGGAGCGCTCGACGGCTCCGCCCGGCGGACCGATCGCGCCGGACGACGCCGGCGAGGCGGGCGCGCGCCTCTCGGACGCGCTCGGCTGGGTGCTCGCTCAGCCGCGCCCGCTCGCCGACCTGGCCGACGCCGTCGTCGACGCGCTCCTCGAGCTGCTCGTGGTCGACCGGGCCCGCGCCCGCGCGCTCTCGCGCCGGGCGCTCGACGTCCTCGGCCCCCGCGTGCCCGCGCTGCGGGCCCGCCTCATCGATCTGTCCGCGCGCGCCGCCGACCCCGGGCTCGGCATCGCCGTGCTCGAGCGCTACCTGGCGGCGGAGGCGCCCGAGCACATCCCCGGCGGCGCCGCCGGCGAGGTGCTGTTCGATCTCACGCGCCGGCGCACGGCGGCCGGCGACTTCGACGGCGCCGCGCGGGAGCTCGCCCGGGCCGTCGAGGTGGGCGCGGACCCGGGCGGCGTGCTCAATCGCGTCGTCGAGCTCGAGGCGGCGCTGCGCGAGGCCGGCGCGTGGCTCGGCTCGGACGGCCTGGTCGCGCTCGCCGAGGCCAAGGCCGGCGCGCTCGCCGCGCTCGGGCCCGACAGCTACGCGGCTGCGGCGACCGCGTTCCGCGAGCTCGGCAGCCTCCGGTGGGACCTGGCGGAGAACCCGCGGCGCGCCGAGGAGGCGTTCTTCCGCGCGTGCGAGCTGTTGCCCGCCGGAGGTGTGGAGCGCTACGCGCGTGACCTCACGACGTTCGGCGGCGTCCTCTACGCGATCGACGCGCTCTGCGCGCGCGCCGCGATCCTCGCCGCGGCCGCGGGGGTGGAGGGCGAAGGCGCGCGCCGGCTCCGCGCCAGCCTGCTCGTCGAGGCGGCGAACCTCGCGACCGAGCAGGGCATGCCCGAGCGCGCCCTCGCCGCCGCCGCGGGCGCGATCGAGAGCGACCCCGCCCGCGCCGACGCCGTCCCGCTGGTGGAGAAGAACGCGCACGTGGAGGGTGGCATCGCCGTCCTCGACCGCGCGTACGACCTCCTGGCGAACGCGGCGCTCGGCTGCTACGGCCGGCGCTCCGCGCACTACCGCGGCGCGCGACAGCTCGAGCGGCGCGGCGCGGTGGACCTCGCGCTCCGCCACGCGGCCGCGTGCTTCGAGGCCGTCCCCTCGGAGGGGACCGCGTACGTGCTGCTCACCCGCCTCGCGGAGCGCGCGTCGGAGCCGACGGAGGCCGTGCGCGCGATCGAGCGCGTGGCGGACGCGGGCGACCCGGGGATGCGGCCGATGTGGCTGAAGCGCGCGGCCGCGCTCGCGGGCGTCGGCTCGGAGGCGCTGCACACCCGGTTCGATCTGCTCCTGCGGGCGCTCATCGCGCGGCCGGATCCGGGCACCGTCGGCGAGGTCGCGGCGGCGGCGCGGGCGCTCGCCGCTTCGGAGGGCGACGCGGCGGGGGCGGCCGACATGGTGCGCGCCCGCGTGGAGCGCGCGGTGAAGGCTTCGATGCGCCGGCTCGACGGGCCCGACGGCGCGCGCGCGGCGATCGCCATGGCGCGCCTCGCGGTGGACCTGGGCGACGAGGCGCTGGCGTTCACCGCGCTCGACAAGGCGACGGAGGCCGACGGCGACGTCGACGAGTACGAGTCGATCGAGGCCATCCTCCCCGAGCTCACGGCGGCCCGCGAGGAGGCGGAGGCGTGGCTCGCGCGGCTGCGCGCCGCGGCCGACAAGCCCTACTCCAGCGTGGGCAAGGCGCTCTTGCGCATGGCGAGCCGGGCCGCGTGGGCGCTGGGCGACGTCGGCGCGCGCGCGGCGCTCCTGGTGGCCGCCGTCAAGCGCGACAGGGAAGACGACGCGCTCGTCACCGAGGCGGACATCGCGGTCGCCGAGCACGGCGACGCCGACCTCTGCGCCAAGCTCGACGCCGTGGCGAAGCCCGAGGCGCGCGCCCTCGCCCACCTGCGGCTCGCCGAGGAGCGCGAGCGCCAGGGGCGCGACAGCGAGGCGATCTCCGCGCTCACGCGGGTGCGGAGCGCGCCCGACGTCGACGCCGGGGTCAAGGCCCGCGCCACCGCGCAGCTCCAGCGCCTGCTCAGCCAGGCCGGGCGCGACGAGGACGCCGAGGTCTTCCTCCGCTCCGAGCTCGCGCGTCCGAGCCTCCCGCCACCCGCGCGGCGGCGCATCGCGCACGACCTGGCGGACCTCTTCCTCCGCCGCGACGACCCGCGCAGCGCCTTCTCCGTCCTGGCGGCGCTCGAGTCCGAGGGCGGCCCTCCCGACCGCGACCTGCTCGCCGAGCTGCGCGGCCTGGCCCGCGCGACGGACGACGTGGGGCGCTACGCGGCCGTGCTGGAGGACGCCCTCAAGCGGGTCGAGGACGACGCGACCCGCCTCGAGATCCTCCGTGAGCTGGCGCCGCTCCACGCCGAGCTCGGCGACGGGGAGCGGCGCGGCCGCGTGCTACGAGGAGATCGCGCACCTCGATCCGGCGGACGTGCAGGCGATCGAGCTCCTCGAGCGGGCGGCCAACGAGCACGGCGACCACGCGACCATCGCCGCGCTCCTCGGCCGGCGCATCGCGCTCTCGCCCGCGGGGGACAAGAAGCGCATGCTGCGCCTCCGGCGCGCCGCGGTGCTCGAGCAGCGCCTCGGCCTCCTCGACGACGCCGCGGAGGAGCTCGGCGCGCTCCTGGCCGAGGCTCCCCACGACGTCAGCGCGCTGCGCTTCCTCGCCGACGTCCACGAGCGTCGCGGCGCCCTCTTCGCCGCGGCCGAGCTCCTGGAGCGGCTGGAGGCGACGGCGGCCACGTCCGAGGAGAAGGCGGAGTACGGCCTCCGCGCCGCGGCGGCCTACCTCGGCGGCGGCAAGGCCGAGCTGGCCGAGCGATCCCTCGCCAGCGTCGCGGACATCGCGCAGCGCGAGGCGCTGCTCGAGCTGCGCGTCGAGATCGCGCGCGCGGACGGGCGACACCCGCGCCCTCATCGACACGCTGGACGAGCTGGCCGCGTCGCCGGCCGAGCCCGCCGAGCGTCGCGCGGCCCTCCTGGTCGAAGCGGCGCGCGCCGCGTCCGCGTCGGGCGACGACGCCGCCGCCACGGTCCGCGCGCGGCGGGCCGTGAAGCTCGCGCCCCACCTGCCGGACGCCGTGCTCGAGGTGCGCCGGATCGAGCTCAAGGCCGGCGGCGCCGGCGCGCCGCGCGAGGCGCAGGCCGCGGTCGACGAGCTGCTCCGCATCGAGCCCCGGCTCTCGCCGGAGCAGATGGAAGCTCTACGCCTTCCTGCTCGCCGAGGAGCTCGACGTCATCCAGGGGGGCGGCGCGGGGATGCGCGAGCTGGCCCGCCGCCACGCCGAGGTGGGCCCGCTCCCGCTCATCGCGCTGGGCATGGCCGAGCGCATGGTGCGCGGGAAGAACTTCGACGCCGCGCTCCCCCTCTTCGAGCAGGCGCTCGCGGGCGACCTCCGCGGCATGCGCAGCCGCGGGCGGGTGGCGCTCGCCGCGGCCGAGGCCGCCTCGCACGCACACGCCTTCACCACCGCCGCCCGCCTGCTCGATCTCGCCGCCGCCGAGCCCGAGACCCAGTCCATCGCCCAGCGCCGGCAGCTCGAGCTGGCCGCCACCATCGGCGACCGGACGATCGCGCGCCAGGCGCTGGAGGAGCTCCTGCAACATGCCACGGGCCTCGACCGCGCCCGCGTGCTCCTGCAGCTCGGCAAGCTGCTCTCGGAGGACGAGCCCGAGCGCGCGGCGGATCTGCTCGCGGAGGCGGCGCCGCTCTCCAGCGCGGACCGCGCGCTGCCCAACCAGATCGCCTACGCGCGGGACGCCGTGGAGGAGCGCCTCGAAGAGCTCCGGGAGCAACAGCGCGAGGCTGCGTCCGACACCGAAGCGCCGCCGGAGGAGCCGGCAGCGCAGCCGGCGGGCGACGTGGAGACGGCGCCCGTCGACGTCGGCGCCGCCCCACAATCCTCGCCGGAGGCGCCCGTTGAGCCTGTCTCCTCCGAGCCGGCCGCGCCCCAGCCGCCGGCTCCCGAGCCGGAGCCCGAGCCGCAGCCTAGGGGCGCGTCGCGGATCGTCGCCAAGCTCGCGACCCTCCCTCCGCTCGCGGGAGAGGCGCCCGCGCCGAGCGACCCGGCCGAGCCCGTGGCGGCCGCGCCCGTGGCGGCCGCGCCCGTCGCCGCCGAGCCTTCTGCCTCCGATTTCTCGTTCGACAATCTGAACCCGGCGCCCCTGCCGGCGAGCGGCGAGCAGCCCCGCATCGAGGGCGGGCTCGACGAGGAGCGCCTCCTGCGGGAGCTGGCCGGCGGGTCGTTCGAGGCCGGCGAGCAGCTCCTCGCCCGCTTCGGGGCCCGCCCCGGCGAGCGGGCGCCCGAGGTGCTCGCGGTGCGCCGGCAGCAGGCGATGATCCGGCTCGGCGATCCCGCCGCCCTGAAGCGGCTGGTCGAGGCGAGCGTGCAGGACGGCAACGCCCCGTACGCGCGCGCGATCGAGCACGTCCTCCGCGTCTGGGACGCGGGCTCGCCCGGCCCGCAACCGCCGCCGCTCGCGGTGCAGCGGCTCGCGCCCGAACCTGGTCACGGCGCTCCTCTTCCGGCCCGTCGCCGACTCGGCGGTCCACGAGGCGCTGGGCCTCGTCCTCGACACCGGCCTCTACCGGCGCGACGTGGGCCAGTACCAGCTCACCGGCGTGGCCCGCGTGCAGCCCACCGGCGGGTCGGCGCTCGGGGAGGTGTACGGCCTGATCGCCCGCTACCTCGGCCAGTCGCGCACCGCGCTCTTCTACCAGCGCGGGGCGGCCGCGGAGCCCACCCCCTCCTTCAAGATCGCGCTCCTCTCGCCCCCCGCCGTCGTCCTGACCGGCGAGGTCAAGGACGAGACGCCGGAGCTGCGCTACCTCCTCGGCGCCGCGCTCGCCGGCGCCATGCCCGAGCACGCGCTGGTCAACGCGCTCGGCGAGGAGGGGCTGCGCACGCTCATCGACGCCCTCCACGCGGCCTTCGGCCCGGTCGCGAACCTCCCTCGCGGCAACGCGGCCGTCGCCAGGCTGGGGCAGAACCTCTGGCAGCTCGTCCCCCCGCGCGCCGACCGCCGGCTGCGCGAGCTGTGCGCCGACCTCTCCGCCATCACGTACGAGGCCGCGGTCTCTGGCACCCGCCAGGCGATGCGCCGCGCCGGCCTGTTCGCCTCCGGCAGCCTGGGCACGGCGCTGGCGATGGCCACGCAAGAGCTCGACCTGCCGTTCCCGCTGCAGGCATACATGAGCGCGCACGAAGGTCTCGCCCGCGCCTGTACCGCGTCCCCCGAGGTGGCAGACCTCGTGCGCCTCGCGATCCGCACGGAGCTGGCCGAGGCGAGGTGGACGCCCGGCACGCAGCAGGACCGTCGCCGCACCGAGTCCGGCGCGCGCTCCCTGCGCTGAAACGCGGAGCGGGGCGCACCCCTGGCCTGCTCGCCTCCGCCCGCCGGGATAGCGACCCTGGGCGCGATGGACTAGCCTCGCCTCGTCGTGCCCCTGGTCCAGCTCCGCAAGAGCGCCGCCTCCGCGCCGCGCGATCTCCGCCGCTTCCTCCCGACCACGCGGGAGGAGATGGCGGCCCGCGGCTGGGACGCGATCGACATCCTCATCGTCAACGGCGACGCCTACGTCGATCACCCCGCGTTCGGCGGCGCGATCATCGGCCGCTTCCTGGAGCGACGCGGCTTCCGCGTCGGGATGATCGCGCAGCCCGACTGGCGCGACACGGCGGACCTCTTGCGCATGGGCGTGCCGCGGCTCATGGTCGGGATCACGGCGGGCAACCTCGACTCGATGCTCAACAAGCTCACCGCGCAGAAGAAGGTGAGGAGCGAGGACCAGTACTCCCCCGGCGGCCGCACCGGCCTCCGGCCGAACCGCGCGAGCATCGTCTACGGTAACCTCTGCCGGCAGGCCTTCCCCGGCGTGCCCATCGTCGTCGGCGGCATCGAGGCCTCGCTCCGGCGCATCGCGCACTACGACTACTGGTCGGATCAGGTGCGCCGATCCATCCTCCTCGACGCCAAGGCCGATCTGCTCATCTTCGGCATGGGCGAGCGGCCGGTGTGGGAGGTGGCGGGCCGGCTGCGGAAGGGCGAGCCGATCCGCGCCCTCCGCGACGTGCGCGGCACGGCTTTCGCGACTGCGCAAGGGCGAGTGGGAGGCACATCGAGGCGAGCGACGTACGTCGACGACGGCAAGACGCGTCGATCCTGCCGAGCCTTCGAGGAGGTCGCGCGCGACAAGGCCGCCTTCGCCGAGATGTCGCGCGCGTTCCAGTACGAGACCAACCCGGGCAACGCGCCGCCCGCTCCTGCAGCCGCACGGCGTCGAGGCGGTGTACTTCAACCCGCCGGCGTAGCCGCTCGAGACGGCGGACATCGACGAGCTCTACAATCTGCCCTTCACGCGCGTCCCGCACTTCGCCTACACCGAGGCGCATCCCCGCGTACGAGACGGTCAAGCACTCCATCGTCACCATGCGCGGCTGCTTCGGCGGCTGCACCTTCTGCTCGATCACCGAGCACGAGGGCCGGGTCATCCAGTCGCGCTCGGCGGAGAGCATCCTGCGCGAGGTGCGCGCGCTCCGCCGGATGGACGACTTCCGCGGCACCATCACGGATCTCGGCGGGCCGACGGCCAACATGTACCAGATGAAGTGCAAGGACGAGGGGATCGAGAAGGCGTGCCGCCGCATGTCCTGCGTCTTCCCCGAGGTCTGCGAGAACCTGAACACGGACCACGGGCCGCTGCTCGAGGTGATGAAGGCGGTGCGGGAGCAGGAGGGCGTGCGCAACGTCTTCATCGCCTCCGGGGTGCGGTACGACCTCGCCGAGCGCTCGCCGGAGTTCATCGCCGAGCTGGCCCGGCACCACACCGGCGGCCAGCTCTCCGTCGCGCCCGAGCACAGCCGGAAGGACGTGCTCGACCGGATGAAGAAGCCCGGCATCGAGAGCTACGAGCGCTTCGTCGGCCAGTTCTCCCGCGCGTGCGCCGACGCCGGCAAGGAGCAGCACCTCGTCCCGTACTTCATCTCCGGCCACCCCGGCTCGACGCTGCGCGAGATGGTCGACCTCGCCGTGTACCTGAAGAGGAACGGCCTCCGCCCGCGGCAGGTGCAGGACTTCATCCCCACGCCCATGTCGATGGCCGCGTGCATGTACCACACGGGCATCGACCCGTTCACGCGCAAGCCCGTGTACACCGCGCGCGACCTGCGCGAAAAGCGGCTGCAGAAGGCGCTCCTGCTCTACTGGGATCCGGCCCACCACGACGACGTGCGCGAGGCGTTGGCCGAGGCCGGCCGCGGCGATCTCATCGGCACCAAGCCGAACAGCCTCGTTCCGCCGGCGAGCGGCAAGGGCTCTCTCCCCCGGTACATGCGCCGCGAGCGCGGGAGCGCGCGGCGGGAGCGGTGAGGCACGCACGTGAAGGCACCCTTCGTCGCACGCTTCGGTGATCGCAGCCTCTTCCCCGACCTCGAGGCCGCGGTCTCCTTCAACCACGGCGCGATCTCGCCGCCCTCGCTCGCCGTCCGCGCCGCCGTGATGGGCGTGGTCGACGACTACGCGCGCCACGGCGCGGGCGCGTTCCCCGGCGCCGCCGAGCAGCGCGTCGCCCTGCGGAGCAAGGTCGCGCGCCTCGTGAACGTGCGGGCCGAGGACGTCGCCTTGACGTCCGGCACCACGCAGGGGGTCCTCGACGTGGCGCTCTGCTTCCCCTGGCGGAAGGGGGACCGGGTGATCCTCTTCGACGGCGAGTTCCCCGCCAACGTCACGCCCTGGCAGCGCGCCGCCGAGATCTTCGGCCTGGAGGTCGCCTGGGTGCCGGTCTCCGCCTTCATGGCGAGCGTCGAGGAGGGCCTGGCCGCGCTCCGGCGCGAGCTCGACCGCGGCGCGCGGCTCGTGGCGGTGAGCGCCGTGCAGTTCCAGTCGGGCCTGCGCATGCCCGTCGAGGCCATGGCGGCGCTCTGCCACGGCGCGGGCGCGGAGATCTTCGTCGACGCCGTGCAGTGCTGCGGCGCGGTGCCGATCGACGCCGGCGCGGCGGGGATCGACTACCTCGCGTCCGGCGCGCACAAGTGGCTGATGGGCATCGAGGGCGCCGGCTTCCTCTACGTCAGCCCGCGCCGGGTGGAGGCGCTCCGCCCCAACGTCGCCGGCTGGCTGAGCCACGAGGACGCGGTCGCCTTCCTGCTCCGTGGGCCGGGGCACATGCGCTACGACCGGCCCATCCGGAAGCGCGCGGACCTCGTCGAGGGCGGCACCGTGAGCGACGTCGGGATGGCCGCGCTGGAGGCGTCGCTCGACCTGATCTTGCAGCTCGGCGTCCCCGCCGTCTTCGAGCACGTGAGCCACATCCTCGACGCGCTCGAGCCAGGGCTCCGCGAGCGTGGCTTCCGCAGCCTGCGATCGGCCGACCCGCGCGCCCGGTCGTGCACGCTCTCGCTCGCCCCCCCCGCCGGGGTGGACATCGTGCGATCTGCACCGCCGCCTCGGCGCGCGCGGCGTCGCGTGCTCGATCCCGGACGGCCTCCTTCGCCTCACGCCCCACTGGCCGAACGACGCCGGGCAGGCGGCCGCGGCGCTCGCGGCGGTGGACGCGAGCCTCGCGGCGCCGTGAGGGCACGGGCCGCGCGCGCCAGAAACGTGCTCGGGCGTTGTATGGAAGCCAGTTTTCCCTGAAACGTCGGCGCTCGTTCCAGGCGGGCTCGAAGCGCGCCTCGGTAGGAGGGTCGATGATGCGAAGGTGCGCGGTCACGTGGATGGATGGGTGTGGGCTCGTCGTGGCCCTGGGGCTCGGCGTTGCGGGAGCCGCCTGCGGCAGCACGTCCATCAAGGGGACGCACGGCGCGTCGAGCTCGACGCACGCGGCGGCGAGCGCGACGCACGCCGCGTCCAGCTCGAGCGGCGGAACGGTCGGGAGCGGCGGAGCGGGCGGGGCCACGGGGAGCGGAGGGACGGGCGGGATCGTGAGCGGGACCGGCGGCGCCGGCGCGTGCGATGCCTGCGACAGCTCGGCGCAGTGCGAGACGTGCAGCGATGCCACCACGTCGGGCGACGACGGGTCGATGGTATGCTGCGGCAGCTCGCTCGAGGCCTACGCGCAGCTCTCCGTCTGCGTGTGCGACAACTGCGGCGCCTGTGGCTGCGGCAACATCGTCCTCGGCATGAACTCGCCGGATCCTCTCATGCAGAGCTGCATCATCTCCAATTGCATGAGCCAGATGATCATGTGTGACGGGAGCTGACCGCACCTTCGTTCGGATAGGCCAGGTCAGGGGACAAGCCGCGCCGGTGCGGCTACAACGGGGCATGCTCGATCGCCTCCTCACCGTCGACGACTTCGAGGACGCTGCCCGCGCCGTGCTGCCGCGCATGGCGTACGACTACTACCGCTCCGGCGCCGACGACGAGCGGACGCTGCGCGAGAACCGTCGCGCCTTCCGCCGCTGGGAGATCTGGTACCGCGTCCTCGTCGACGTCGCCGAGCGATCGCTCGGGACCACCGTCCTCGGCGTCCCCCTCTCGGCCCCGATCCTCATCGCGCCCACCGCCTACCATCGCATGGCGCACCCCGAGGGCGAGCTCTGCACCGCCCGCGCGGCCGCCGCGGCCGGCACCATCCACGTCGTCTCGACGCTCGCCACCACCAGCCTCGAGGACGTCGCCGCCGCCTCCACCGGGCCCAAGTGGTTCCAGCTCTACGTCCACAAGGACCGCGGCTTCACCCGCTCGCTCGTCGAGCGCGCCGCGGCCGCCGGCTACCGCGCCCTCGTCCTCACGGTCGACGCGCCGCTGCTCGGCCGCCGCCTCGCCGACGAGCGCAACCTCTTCGCGCTGCCCGAAGGGCTCGTGATGGCCAACCTCGCCAGCGCCGCCGGCCTCGGCGCCACCGCGGAGGAGCGGTCCATGCTCGCCCGCTACGTCGCCACCCGGCACGACGCCGCGCTGACGTGGAAGGACCTCGCCTGGCTCCGCGAGCTGTCCTCGCTGCCCCTCCTGGTCAAGGGCATCGTCCGCGCCGACGACGCCGCCCGCGCGATCGATCACGGCGCCGCCGGCGTCGTCGTCTCCAACCACGGCGCGCGCCAGCTCGACGGCGCGCCGGCCACCATCGACGCGCTCCCCGGCGTCGTCGCCGCCGTCGCCGGGCGCGCGCCCGTGCTGATGGACGGCGGCATCCGCCGCGGCACGGACGTGCTCAAGGCCCTGGCGCTCGGCGCCTCGGCCGTGCTCGTTGGGCGGCCCATCCTCTACGGCCTCGCCGTGAGCGGCGAGCAGGGCGTCGCGCGGGTGCTCGAGATCCTGCGGAACGAGCTGTCGATGGCGATGGCGCTCGCCGGGTGCCCGGCAATCGCGGACATCGGCGGGGATCTGGTGCGGCGGCGGCAGCGCTGAGCCGTCAGCGAAGAATCGCGCTTCCGGGAAGCAACTCCCGCCGACGCCCCGTCGATAGGCGGATGGGACGCGACGTGGCGCTGCCGCTCCGGGCACGAGCGCACTCGCCTGCCCGGGAGGTCAGATCATGAACCGTTCGCCGCTCTTCACGACCCGCACCCTCGCTTTCCTCGTCGTCGCCGCCGCCCTCCCAGCATGTCGCGGGGGCGCCGCCGTGAGAGCCCCCGCCGTCGAGCCCGGCGCTGCCCAGCCGGCCCCCGCGGCGAAGGCCGATGCCAGGGGCGGGGACGACGTCTCGATCGAGGACTTCCGCGAGCCCCTCGCCGCCTACGGCGCCTGGGTCGACGTCGCGCCGTACGGCCGGGTCTGGCAGCCCTCGAGCGAGACGGTCGGGCAGGACTTCATGCCTTACGGCACCGACGGGCGATGGGCGGTGGACGAGGACGGGGACTGGGTCTTCGAGGGCAAGCACGACGAGACGTTCGGCTGGGCGACGTACCACTACGGGCGCTGGCTCCAGCACGACGAGTACGGCTGGGTGTGGATCCCCGGCACGGCGTGGGCGCCGGCGTGGGTCGTGTGGCGGTTCGGGGGCGGCTACGTCGGCTGGGCGCCGGCAGGGCCGGACGGGGCCGGCGCACCGCGGGAGCACTGGGTCGTCGTCGAGGAGCGGCGCTTCCTCGACGAGGGAACGATCCGCGCCCGCCTCGACCCGGAGCGCCTCCCGGCGGCGCTGGACGCCGCCCCGGAGCTCACCCGGACCCGCGGCGCCGCATCGTGGCTCGGCGGCCCTCCGCCCGATCACTTCACGGCGCTGGGCCAGACGCCGGCGGTCGCGCACGTGAAGGAGCCTGCCAGGGGGGAGACGAGGGCCAGGGCGAAGGCCATCGCCGAGCGGAGCGCTTGCAAGGCGCCGGCGAAACGGCTTGCGAGGAGGAAGGCGCGCAAGCGGAAGGCGAAGGCGCGCAAGACCGCCGCGGCCTCCACGCCGGCGGGGACGTAGCCGACCCTACGCCCGGGCCGTCGCCCGCTTCCCCCGTCGCCCCCCGAGCATCTCCTCCAGCGTGGTCAGCTCCTCGGCCGCGGTGGCGAGCGCACCCTCGCCGTCGCCCTCCTCCGGCTCCGCCTCCGCGTAGCTCGGCACCGTCGCCGCCTGCGTCCAGCGGTCCCGCAGGCGCTCCGCGATCATCTCGAGGAGCCGCCGCGTCGTCTCCCGGTCGGCGGCGGAGACGGCCACGCAATCGCGACGGCCGAGCGTGAGGCGGCGGGCCTCCCGCGGGTCGAGCAGGTCGATCTTGTTGAAGACCAGGATGCGCGGGATCTCGATGAGGCCGAGCTCGGTGAGGAGCGCCTCGGTCGTCTCGATGTGCTGGTCGCGCGCCGGGTCGTTGGCGTCGACCACGTGCAGGAGCATGTCGGCGTCGGCCGCCTCCTCGAACGTCGCGCGGAACGCGGCGAAGAGATCCTTCGGCAGGTCGCGGATGAAGCCGACGGTATCGGTGATGATCACCTCCCGCTCCTCGGGGAAGCGGATGCGCCGCGATCGCGTGTCGAGGGTGGCGAAGAGCTTGTCCTCGGCGAGGACGGAGGCGCCGGTGAGCGCGTTGAGCAGCGTGCTCTTGCCCGCGTTCGTGTAGCCCACGATCGAGACCACGGGCACGTCGAGCCGCGCGCGCCGGCGGCGCCGCTGCTCGCGCTGCCGCGACGAGCGCTTGAGCTGCGCCTCCAGGAAGCTCACCCGCTCCTTCGCGCGGCGCCGCCCGACCTCCAGCTTCGTCTCGCCGGGGCCGCGCCCGCCGATGCCGCCCGTGAGGCGGGAGAGGGAGTTGTCCTTGAGCGAGAGCCAGGGCAGGCGGTACTTGAGCTGCGCCAGCTCCACCTGGAGCTTGCCGTCGGCCGACTCGGCCCGCTGGGCGAAGATGTCGAGGATGAGCTGGGCGCGGTCGATGACCTTGAGGTCGGTGTGCTTGGTGATGGCCGCGGCCTGCGAGGGGGTGAGGTTGCGGTCGAAGATCAAGGTCTCCACGTCGAGCTCGGCCGCGCGCAGCACAATCTCGTCGAGCTTGCCCTTGCCCATCACGAACTTGGGGTCGAGCCGGTCGCGGAGCTGGAGGACCGAGTCCATGACCGCCACGCCCGCGGTGCGCGACAGCTCGGCCAGCTCGCGCAGGCTCTCCTCGGCCTGGACCGCCACCTCCGGCCGGCCGCGCTCGGCGGCGTGGACGAGGATGGCGCGCCCGTCCTTCCCGGTCACCGCGCGCGTGCGCGAGCGCCTGGCGAACTCGTCCTCGAGCGCCTGGATGAGCGCGCCGAAGTCGACGTCGACGCGCCCAATCGGCAGGGGGCCGACCTCCTGGTAAGGCAGCGTCGCGTCGTGCCCTTCTGCGCCCGGCGCGCGGCCGCCCGGCGAAAACGAAGGCGGCGCCTCGCGACGCTCGACAGGAGCATTGTACGCGTAGTGCATGGTCCGCGGCTCGCCCTCGGGCGAGAGCTGAATGGCCGCGACGAGGTCGAGCCGCAGGCGCACGAGGTCGACCAGGTCGTCGCGCGTGAGCGGCTCGTTGTAGAGGTGCGTGTGGACCAGGCGGAGCGCGCGGAAGCGGCCCGTCGCGGCGCGGAGGCGGCCGATGTCGGGGAGCATCATCCGCGTCGCGTCGCCGACGATGACGTAGTCGACCTCGCCCGACCTGTGGACCAGCGCGCCGACCTGACGGCCGATCTCGTGCGACGCCTCCGCGAGCGACTTGATCAGCTCGGGCGTCGCGATGTGCTCGAGGCCGACCTTGCGGCGGTAGATGCGCTCGAGCGTCTTCTGCGCGTGAGGGCCGAGGCCGGTGGTGTTCCCGTAGAATCTGGGGCATTCGTCTCCGGTGTAATCGCCTGTGGGAATGGATAAGCGCTTGCCTGCCCGCGTCAACCCGAGGGCTTGCAGAACACGGCGAGCACGGCGCCGTGGTCGTTGCCCGTGTCGCACTCCTTGTAGGCCCCGGTGTCGTCGACGATCACGTCCACGTTCACGGCCCCCAACGGCGTCTGCGGCGGCGACGGCCACACGCACCCGGCGCTCTCGCAGTCGCCGGGCATCAGCGCCGTGCTCGTGATCGTGCCGCAGACCTTCATCCCGCCGACGTAGAAGCCGACGGAGAGCCCCGCGCCGATGGGCGCCGACCCGCGGTTGCAGACCGGCGCGCTCAGCACCGCGCCCGACGTCGAGCACGAGAAGGTCATCGAGGCCCCCGCGGTCGGGTCGCCGGTGGCGAGGCCGTTGGCGACGCCGGGCACGTTCTGGCGGAAGTTGTTCAGGCCGAGCTGGTCCCAGTTGTTCTGCCAGGCGGTGGTCTTGGGGATCGTGCCGTCGTCGTTCACGTTGGTGACCGAGTAGGCGTGCTGGTTCCAGATCGGCCGCGACCGCACCCAGTTGTCGTTGGCGTCCGAGTAGACGCGGATGCCCTGCACCCCGTGCGGGTGGCCGGCGCGGCAGGTGTTGCCGGTGCCCGCCGTGCCCGCCGGCGGCGGCACGCAGAGGTACCCCTCCTCGGTGCAGTCCGCGTCGGTCATCGCCGCGCAGCACTGCGAGGTCGTCGTGCAGCGGCACAGGCCCATGTCGCACGTACCGGAGACGCAGTCCGCGTTCTTCTTGCAGTGGAGGCCGGCGAACATGACGTCCACCTTGGAGGTCGGGTCGAGCTGGGAGCAGGCGATCGCCGTCTGTCCTGCCGGCGCGCACGCCTCGTTCGACGGCACCACCAGGTTCGAGCGGAAGGTGCCCTCCACGTCCGCCACGACGGGGTTCTCGTACCAGGTGCAGGACGAGTGGTACTGGCTGAAGAGCACCTCGCCGGTCGTGCCGTCGTACACGCGGGCGAAGCACTCGTCGGCGTAGACGGCCTGGCTGATCCCGTTGCCGGCGAAGTCGAAGACGCTCGACCCCGTGACGTCGGAGGAGAAGTCCTGCGAGGCGCGGGACCAGGCGTAGTACCCCTTCGCGGGGCAGGCCCCGCCCGTCGCGAAGTCGCACGGGCCCTGGCTGCACTTTCCGCCCGGGCGGGGGCTCGGCCCGCAGTCGATGTCGTAGAGGGTGTAGAAACCGTTGCCGGCGACCGCGACCTCGGGCAGCCCGTCGCCGTCGAAGTCGGCGACCGTGGGCGGCCCGCCGCCGCCCTTGCCAGGCACGGCGACGGGCGGCATCGCGACCTCGCCCGTGATCGCATAGACGGCCACCGTGCTGTTGCTGACGACGACAATCTCGGGGTTGTCCGAGGGGACGCCGGTGCCGTACGCGCCGAAGTTCGCGACGGCCACCATCCCCGGCGCCGCGGGGCCCGCGTACTGCGTGTCGGCCACCCACGCGCCGCTCATCCACTTCCACACGCTCTTCCCGTTGGTCAGCTCAATCAGCGGGTCCTGGTCGAGGTTGGCCATGACCGAGAAGACGCCCTGCGAGTAGCTCTGGTACCCCGTGGGCTGGAGGGACTTGAGCGTGCCGTCGGAGCCGAAGACGACGCCCTCGCGGACCACCTCCGGCTTGCCGTCGTCGTCGATGTCGTAGATCGACGGGCCCGCCCAGCCCAGGGAGCAGCGGTGCGCGGCCGTGTCGCAGGGGCTCCACGGCGCGCCCGTGGGGTAGGGGGCCTTCCAGAGCAGCTTCCACGCCCCGCTCTTGCGCGTGAAGGCGAGCGTGGAGCCGTCCGATCCGTAGGCCACGATGTCGGCCGCGCCGTCGCCGTCGAGGTCGCCGACGGCGGGGGTGGACGACGAGACCACCCAGTCGATGTTCCCGTCGCCGTCGACGTCCACGCCCCCGAGGTTCGCCTCCAGCGAGCAGTCCTTGCCGCTGAGCACGCGGATGATGCCGAGGTCCTCCGTGTAGCTCTGCGGCACGTCGGCGGTGAAGGGCGAGACGATGCTGGGCGGCCCCGAGTTGCCGGGGTTGTTGAAGTTGACGACGATCGGCGTGGCCTGAACGTCGAGGTGCATGGGGAACGGGTCGCCCGTGGGCGCCGCGCTGAACTCGCAGCGCACCTTGGGCTGGAAGACGCCCGGCGCGCTGACGTTCACGCAGTCCGGATCGTAGGGCGGCATCTGCGTGGCCCACGGGACGCAGCCGACGGCGGGGTCGCAGCGGGTGTCGTCCTCGCACTGGTCGTCCTTCGTGCAAGGCATGATCGGCACGCAGGTGCCGTGCGAGCAGACCTGCGTCTTCGAGTCGCACGCCGGCTTGCACCCGGAGACGTTGCCCCCGGTCCCCGCGCCCGTGCCCGAGCTGGTGACGAAGGTCCCGCTCGAGCCGCCGGTGCCGCCCGACCCCTTGCCCGTGCTCGACCCCGAGCTCTGCGTGTGGCCCGCGCCCGCGCCGCCGCTGCCGCTGGCGTTGGAGGTGCCCGTACCGTTGCTGCTGCCGCACGCGAAGCCGGCCGCGAGCCCCAGGGCCGAGAGGACGAGGAGGCGAAGCTCCATGGGCAAGTGTTTCATGGCGGCGATGGTAACGCGCTTCGCGACGCGTCGCCGAGGGGTTGCGCCGCGGGGCGAGCCTCCTCGGGATCGCCGCGCTGGGGGATCGCCCCTCGTGCATCTGGACAGCCTCCCTGGGACGCGGTCTCCTCGGCGCGTGCGAAGCACGTGCGCCCTCCTCGCCGTCGTGGCGCTCCTGGCCGGCGCGGCCGCGCCTGCTCGGGCCGCCCCCCCCGCCGAGCGCCGCGCTCCCGACGTCCAGCCCGACCCCGATAGCCCGTTCGCGCGCGACGTGCGCGCGGACGCCGTGATCGGGCGGATCGGGCTCGCCGTCGCCCACGTCCGCGTGCGGATGGAGCAGGCGCGCGCACGCCGCGACGTCGTGATCACGCTCTGCCACGACGAAAAGCTGCAGAAGCTCGCGAGCGTCGAGGCGCGGGCGCGAGCGTGCCGCGCCGAGCTGCGCGACGCCGTGCCCGACGACACGGCCGCCTCCGACGCGGCCTGGGCGGCGCTCGGCGCGCTGGAGGCGGAGGCGCGCAAGATCGAGCAGGCGCCGTGCGTCGGGGAGCAAGTCGTGTTCGAGCAGGCCGTGCTCGCCTCCGCCCCGGCCTCGCGCGGCGTGGGCGACGTGATTGGGTCGCTCTTCGCCTCCCGCTCCCGCCCCGCCGTCGCGCAGCAGCTCCCGTACGTCGGGGCCCCGGGCGGGCGGCCCGGCCCGGCCTCGCCGCGCGGCCCGCAGGGCGCAGCCACCGGCGGCGCCTCCCCTCCGCCGGCGCCGCCGGCCGCGTCGCCCTTCCAGCACGAGGGCGCGCACGACGCGTCGATGCTCCTCCGCAGCGCGCAGATCACGCTCGCGGTCTACGAGGTCGACGAGAAGATGGACGCGGTCGAGGCCGCCGCGCGCGCGGTGGGCGGCTACCTGGCGCTGCGCGCCGACCTCCAGATCAGCGTGCGCGTCCCCCGCGACCGCTTCGACGAGGCGCTCAAGGCGATCGAGAAGCTCGGCGACGTCCTCCACAAGAGCATCGCGGCGGAGGACGTGACCGACCAGTACGTCGACCTGTCGATGCGGCTCGAGAACGCGCGCGCGGTCCGCGCCCGCCTGGAGAAGCTGCTCGAGACCGCGAGCGTGCGCGACGCGGTCGAGATCCAGAAGGAGCTGGCCAAGGTGACGGAGGAGATCGAGCGCCTCGAAGGCAAGCTCAAGCTGCTCCGGGATCGCATCGCCTACTCTGTCATCACGGTGACCTTCGAGCGCACCCAGCCGCAGCACGTGCGCACCCAGCAGGCGCTCTTGCCCTTCCCGTGGATGCGCGTGATTGGCCTCCAGCCGCTCCTCCGGGTGAACCGATGACGAAGCGCGTCGCCTTCGCCGCTGCGCTCCTCGCGCTCGCCGCCTGCAAGCCCCTCGAGGGCACACCCGCGCCCGGCTTCGTCGAGCTGAAGGACGATCCCAGCTACGACTTCCGCGCCGTGGCGCCCGAGGGCGTCGCGGTGGCCGCGCGGCTCGTGAAGATGGACCGGCCCAACGACGTCGCCTTCTGGGAGCGCGCCGTCGCCCTGCGCATGCGCGAGATGGACGGCTATGCGCTGTTGGAGGCCAGGGACGTGCGCGGGCCCGGGGGCGCGGCCGGCCGTGAGCTGGTGTTCGGCCACGACGAGGACAGCAAGCCGTACGTCTACCGGATGCGCCTCTTCGTGATCGGCGACGCGCTTCTGGTGCTGGAGGCGGGTGGGCAGCGCGACCAGGTGGCGAAGCTCGGCCCGAGCGTGGAGTGGATGCTCGATCGCGTGCGGATCAAGTGATCACCGCACGGCGACCTCGGGCTCGTGCGTGAACGGCCGCTCCAGCCACCCGAAGAAGCGCCGCGCGCGCCGCATGATTCGTATTCTCGATGGATCGGTCAACCCCCCGTCAGGCAGATTCACAATCGTCCGCCCAGGCGGAGGAGGCGAAGCGTCGCATCCTCGACGCGGCGGAGGAGCGGATGGCCGAGCGCGGGGCGTTCGCCGTCTCGCTGCGGGAGATCAACGCCGCGACGAATCCGCTCCTCCAAGGGCGAATCTGCTCACATCGTGCGTGACACCGTTCCCCCGCGGGCGCAGCGCCTCCCCCAGCCGCGAAGCTGCGCCCCTCGCCGGCGAAGCCGTTCCCCTGACGGAAGTAGCGCTTCCTCCGCCGCCGAACTACCTCCCCCCTTCGGCGCAGCGCTTCCTCCGCCGGCGCAGTCGCTCCTCCGTCTACGAAGCGCTGCGCCATGCCGCGGAGCCCGCTCCTCCGACCTGGGAGCCCGCTGCTCCGACCTGGGAGCCCGCTCCCACGACCCGGCAAGCCGTTCCGCCCCGCGCGACGGCACGCGCCCGCGTGCGGAGAGCCTCATCCGCCGTCGTACGCAGTTCCTCCGCGGGCGACGGCCTTCGTGCGCGCTGGGAAACCGTTCGCCCTACGACGAAAGGGGCTCCCCCACCCGGTGCAGCGGTGCGCGCGCCCACGCAACGGGCTCGCCCGTGGAGGAAGCGCGCCGCCGGTGAATGATCGTGCTCCGCGTGTCTCCGAAGCGCTCCCGCGCTCGAAGAGTGACTTCCGCCGTCAGCGGAAGAAGCTCGCGCTCGAGGTGCATTGGGACGGCGCCAGCCGAGCCCCGCACCCCGACGACAATCCTCGCTCGTCGGAGGGCACATCACCGAGCGGATGCGCGACGCACGTTCCTCTGCGAACGAAGTGCTTCTGCGGAGGCGCTATGCGCTGTGGGTCTCGCGGAAGCCGAGCAGACCTCGCTGGAGGCCTCGTGGACCTCCGCGGAGAGGAAATCCATCTGCTCGGAGGTCTCGCGGCCTCCCAGGAGGGCCGGCGTGGCGTCGAGCGAGGCGTTCGTGTCATCAGAACGAGCTTTCATCGTAACGGATTTGTCATAAACTCCGGGCCGCCTTGCCCCGCAGGTCCAGGGCTCCGGAGGCGAAGCTTCACGACCCACGCACGCACGATCGGCTCGGAGGAGATGGGAGATGGTCGGCCACGCTGAGCTCGTCGGGCGAATCGTCGTCGGGGCGTGCCTCGGGGGCGTCATCGGGTACGAGCGCGATCGGCACGGGCGGCCGGTCGGCCTTCGCACGCACCTCATCGTCGCCATGGCGGCCGCCACCTTCATGGTCGTCTCCGCGCAGTTCGTCTACGCCCAGCGGTACGGCAAGGACAACCTCGTCAACGTGGACGGCTCGCGCATCGCCGCGTCCGTCGTCTCCGGCATCGGGTTCCTCGCCGGCGGCTCCATCCTCCGGAGCGGCATGACCGTGCAAGGGGTCACGACCGCCGCAGGGCTCTGGCTGGTGACCGCGATTGGCCTGTGCTCGGGCAGCGGCATGTACGTCGAGGCCGTGTCGGTGACCGCGATCGGCATCCTGGCCCTCACGACGCTGCGGCGGTTCGAGGACAAGGACGACGAGCGCGTCCGGCGCCGGATCCTGATCATGCTGGGCGAAGGGGCGCCGCCGGTGAGCGCGATCGTCGACGGGCTGGTCGAGCTCGGGGCGATCGCGGCGGAGGTGGAGTACGAGCGGCGCCTCGACGAAAAAAAGAGGGTGACCGTCACGCTGGACGTGCGCCTCCCGGCGAGGCTCGGCCTCACCAGGCTGATCGATCGTCTCGAGAGCCAGCCGGGTGTGCTTCGCATCCACGTGCAGGCGCAGACATGAGGTCCGATCCACGCATGCGCCGTACGCGGGCCCTGCGCCCCCACCGCCACGCCGCCCAACCTGCGCGCGCTCCCCTCGTGCGTCGCCGACCGGATGCCGTGGGTCCGGGCCTCGTTTGCGGGGCGCTGGGCGGTCTGCTCCTCGCGATCATCAGCAGCGCGGGCATCCTCGCGGAGCGGGTCGAGCGCGGCGACGCGCGCGTGGTGGCGCTCGCGACCGCGGCGGCCGCCGCCACCGGTGTGCTCTTGCTCGCCACGACGTTCCGCCGCTCCCTCGCGCCCCTCCACGGCGCCGAGGAAGCGCCCGCGGCGTCGCCCGCTACCCCCTCCCGCGTGATCGGCGCACAGGCGCTCGGCGCGATCCTCGGCGTCGTCGCCGTCCACCTCCTGCTCTGCGGCTCGCCGCTGCGCTCGTGCGGTTGGCTCTGCGAGGGGCCCCGGCAGCTCGTCAACGACTTCGCGGCGGTCTTCGGCGCGCTCGGCCTCGTCTGGGGCTGCGTGCGGCAGCCCGTCGGCCCGTTCGCGAGCCTCGCGGCCATCGCGCTCGCCGCGCTCTATGCGCTCACCTCGCCGCGGTGGCACGTCGATGCCTGGACCGTCGAGGGCTCACTGCGCTCGATCTCGGTGCAGATCGCGGTGATGTCGCAGATCGCGTGCACGGCCGTGGGCGTCGCCGTCTTCCACCGCCTGCGTGGCAGCGATCCGCCCGTCGGCGCTGCCTGAGCAGGACCGTCGACTTCGGCGACATCGGTCACACCGCTCCGATCCCACGGAGCGCGGCGAGCCGCTGGACGAGGATGCCCAGCATGCCCGCCGCGACGACGATCCCGAGCGGCCAGACGAGGCGCCGCGTCAGCGGGCGGTCGTGCGAGACGCGAGCGACGAGCGGCAGGTTCACCAGGGCGCTGGCGAGCGACGCGATGACCGCGCCGATTCCCGCGACGTCGCTCGGGATCTTGTGCTGAGTGCCGAGGGTCGCGGCCGAAGCGACCGCGCTCGCGCTCGAGACGAGGCCGCCGACGGCGCTGACGGCGTAGACGCCCGCTCTACCCAGCCAGCCTTGCGCCAGCGTGCCCCCCGCCTGGAGCGCGAGGAAGATGAGCCCGAACTTGAACGCCGCCTGCACGGAGAAGGGCGAGGTGAGCGACAGGTCGGGGGCGTCTCCGGGGCCCGCGTCCGACTTCGGGCGGAGGAAGACCATCGAGCCGCCGGCGGCCAGCATGAGCAGGAACGGCAGCGCGGACGAGAGCAGCGCGCCGGGAGCCAAGAGGAGGAGCAGGACGGCGTTGCGAAGGACCATCGCTCCCGTGGCGAGGACCACGCCGCGGTAAGTGAGATCGGCGAGGTGGCCGGAGGACTCTCGGTCGCGGTTGGCGAGGGCCGTGACGGTCACGGTGCTGTTGACGAGGCCTCCGAGGAAGCCCGTCAGCTCGACTCCCCGGGCACCATAGAGCTTCAGCAGGATGTAGTTCACGAAGCCGATGCCGGCGATGAGGAGCACCGTGAACCATGCGGCGCGCGGCTCGATGAGGTTCCAGCGGTCGACGCTGCCCGTCGGGAGCGCCGGGTAGACCACGAACGCGAGGATGGCGAGGAGGATCGCGGAGCGGAGCTCCTGCTCCGTGAGCGCCTTGCTGAAACCCGCCATGCGGTCCTTCCAGGCGAGGAGCGCCGCCGTGATGACGGCGACCGCCGCCGGCGTGAGGGTGTGACCCTCGCCGGCGAGGACGCCCGAGAACGCAGTGACCACGAGCGCCGCTGCCGTCGTGAGCTCCATGCCTTGGCCGGCGCGCAGCGCCTGCACGTTGAGCAGCACCGCCAGCACCAGGACGGTCGCGATGGCGACGATCCCGTAGGCGCCCCCGAGGAGGCCGCCGAGCGCGCCGAGCACCGCCGCAAACCCGAACGTGCGCAGCCCGGCTTCCTTGCCGCGCCGCTCCCGCTCGAGTCCTACGAAGAGCCCGACGACCAGCGCGAGGCCGAGTCGTTCGAGCGTGGGCAGGTACGGCCAGACAGGCGCCAGAGGCTGGCTCATGGTCCTCCAATCCGCTTCGCGGTGAGCGAAGCAATGGTCTTCACCTCCAACGACGGCGACGTGGCGGAGAGCTCACGCCGCCGGGTGGACGTGCACGCGGCGCACGCCGGGTTGGCTCTCGATTCCTGCGATCAGCGCGGCGATCGGGAGCCTGTCGGGGCACCGAACGCCGAGGGTGACGAAGACGGGCGTCTCGGCGCCGAGGTGCCGGCGGCAGTCGATCTCGGTCACGGTGGCGCCAACCTCGTCCAGGACATCGACCATGGCCGCGACCCCGACCGCGTTCTCGCCCATCACGACGGAGATGCGGCGCCGCGTGTGGCCGTCGTCTTCGTCTCTCCAGCTTCGTTGCGCCGCAAGGGCCAGCATGTACCCGACGATGCCTCCGAGGCCTCCCCCCGCGGCGATGCGGCCGATGATCTCGGTGTAACCCACCATGTCCATCGTTCGGCCTGGCCAGGCAAGTTGCTTGCCATGGCCTGCGATCGCACAGAGTGCCCATGAGGGCGCCCGCAAGATTCCTGGCATCCCCGGTCCCGGCGCGGCGCATGGGGAAAAGATCCCGATCGGGTCAGGATTGATCGGGAGCCGCTCCCGATCACGTGAGCAGCTTGACCAGGGTCTTCCGATCGACGCCGAGCTTCTCCGCCGTGAGCATCCGCCGGCCTTCCAGTTGCTCGAAAGCCCACGCGGCGTAGCGCCGCGAGACCTCGGACAGCGGGAGCACCGGGCCGGAGAACTCGAGCTCACGGGGCTTCGCCGTCGCGATCGCGGAGGGGAGGTCGGCCGCGGAGATCTCGGGCCCCTGCGCGAGCAGCACGACGCGCTCCACGCTGTTCTCGAGCTCTCGGACGTTGCCGGGCCATCCGTAGTCGCAGAGGCGCGCCATCGCGTCGGGCAGGAAGCGCACGACGGCCGAGCGCGGGTGCTTCTGCTTCGCGCGTCCGAGGAAGTGCTCGATGAGCCGTGGGATGTCGTCCCGGCGGTGGCGGAGCGGGGGGATCTCGAGGCTCACGACGTTGAGGCGGAAGAGGAGATCCTCCCGGAACTCGCGCGTGGCGACCCGCGCCGCGAGGTCGCGGTGGGTCGCCGCGACGATGCGGACGTCGACCGCGACCTCCTTGTTCGCGCCGACCGCGCGCACGGCCCCCTGCTCCACGGCGTGAAGGAGCTTTGCTTGGAGGCCGATCGCCATGTCGCCGATCTCGTCCAGGAACAGCGTCCCTCCGTCGGCTTCCTCGATCAGGCCGCGCCGGTTCGACATGGCGCCGGTGAACGCGCCCCGCACATGGCCGAAGAGCTCGCTCTCGAGCAGGTGCTCGGGGAGCGCCGCGCAGTTGACGGTCACGAACGGGCCGGACGCGCGGCGCCCCTCGCTGTGGAGAGCCCGCGCGACGAGCCCCTTGCCGGTCCCCGTCTCGCCCAGGATGAGCACAGGTGTGTCCGCGTCCGCGACGCGCGACACGAGCGCGCAGACCTCGCGCATGCCGCCGCTCTTGCCGACGATGGTGTCGAGCGAGGAGCCGTCTCGGAGGGCCCGCCGCAGGGTCCTGGTCTCCTGTCGGAGACGGGCCTCGTCGAGCGCACGGCCCAGGAACAGCGCGAGCTCGTCGACCGCGAAGGGCTTCGTCAAGTAGTGATAGGCGCCCTGACGGATCGACTCGATGGCGCTGTCCACCGCGCTGAAGGCCGTCATCACGATCACGGGGCGCTCGGGCGCGGCGCGGCGCGAGAGCCCGAGGAGCTGCATGCCGTCGATGCCCGGCATCCGCAGATCGGTGACCAGCGCGTCGAAGTGGTCCTTGTGGAGGGCGGCGCCGGCGTCCCGGCCGTCGGTGAGCCCGACGACCTCGAATCCAGCGTCGGTGAGCCCGTCGGAGATGACGTCGATGAGCTCACGGTCGTCGTCCACGACGAGGATGCGGGCTCGCCTGGCTGTGCCCTCACGCACGCGTCACCTCGCGCTTTCTGAGCTGGATGGAGGCGCTCGTCCCACGGCCGTCCTCGCGGGGGAGGATGGTCAGCACGCCGTGATGGTGAGCGACGATTTCGCTGGCGATGGCGAGGCCGAGCCCCGAACCGCGCCCCTCGGGCTTGGTCGTGAAGAAGGGCTCCGTCGCGCGCGAGGCGACCTCGGGGCTGATCCCTACCCCGTCGTCCGTGACGAGGAACGTGACGCTCGTCGCATCGCTCTGCGCGCGGAAGCTCCACGCTGCCGCCGCCCTCACAGGCGTCGCAGGCGTTCAGGAGCAGGTTGACGATCGCCTGCTCGATGAGCCTCGGATCGCACGCGATCTCGGGCAGCAGGGCGTCGATCTCGGTGACGAGGCGAACCGACGACTTCGCGAACCGGTGCTCGACCAACCCGACGGCCGCCCTCGCGAGCTGCCCCGGGTCCACGTGCTCGAGCGAAGGGGCGCCGCCCCGAGCGAGCCCGAGGAACGCCCGGACGATGCCCTCGATGCGCCTGGTCTGGTCCGCGATGGCGACGACGGCGCGCTGGGCGCGCTCGTCGCTGGAGACCTTGGGCATGAGCTGCTCCACCCGGCCCCGGATGACGCCGAGCGGGCTCGCGATCTGGTGCGCGACCCCGGTCGCCATCGCGCCGAGCGTCGCCATCTTGTCCGCGCGCCCCAGGCGCTCGTCCCGCTCGCGAACGGCTTCGGCGACCGCGAGCTCGCGCTCGAGCTCGAGCTCCTTCCGCTGCTTCCCGAGCGCGAGCGTCCCGAACGCGAGCACGAGGCCGGAAGAGAACACGATGCAGAGCACGAGCCGCTTCTCTGCGCGTTCGTCCCGATCGCTGTTGCGCTGGGCGGTGGCGGCGATGACGATTCCCCACGCCACGCCGCTTCGATCGACGAAGCCGGAGAGGCCGGCGATGGAGTGCCGCGCCGGGAGCCCGAGCGCGGCGGATTCCTCGTGCGAGAGCCGCAGCCAGCAGGGCGCCCGATCGTGCCCGACCGCGCACGGACGCTCGTCGAGCGCCGCCTCGATCCCAGGGGAATGCACGGCGCTCCCCGATGTGCCCACGAGCCCGCCCCCGGTCCCCACGCGCACGAAGGCGAGGAGGGCCCCCGGCTCTTCGACCGTGGCCGCGACGTCGCGAAGGGCATCGAGAGGCTGCTCCCGAGGCACTGCCTGCCGTCGGGTTGCGAGCGCGACCGCCACACCCTTCGCGAGCGTGGTCTGCTCCTGGGCGAAGTCGATCCGGGACGCCTGTATCTCGCGGTATTCGTCCCAGAAGGCCGCGCTCCCGCAAGCCACGATGGTAAACGTCATCGCCATGACGATCCGCGACGGCTTCACCGACCTCGCACGGCGTGCGCGCGGCGCTTGCGGCGCGATCGAGCGGGTTGCCGGATGTCTGCGCGGAGCCATACGGACCGAGCCGATCACTCCAGCAACGCCCGGGCCATCGCCCAATCCTGGCACATTTCACTTCGAGCGCGACGAGGTGCGGGAAAAATTCCCGACGGTGCCGTGGTCCTCACCACTAGCCCCATCCTCTTTCCCCCCCGGCCCATCCCGTTCCCACCGGGCCCGACCCTTCGCGGCCAGGCCCCTCGACGTTCGCGACCCGCCCCCGGCTCCCTCCCTCGGCGTGGTCCGTAGGAGGCGAAGCCGAGCGAGTCGTCGTGCCCCACGCGGAGAGCGTCGTCGCGGTTCCTTCGCCTTCGAGCCGGAGGTGACCGGTCAGCGTGCGTCAGTTGCACCCGCACCCGCTGCCGGCGGCCCCGTTGCCTCCGGTCGCGCCCTCGTGGATCGCGCGCACGTGCGCCTCGCCGTAGCCAATCATGTCCGACGCGGCCATGGTCGGATCCGCGAGCTTGGCCCGCTGGTAGGGGGCGACGTGCTCGCAACCGGACGATAGTGCCGACGCCGCCGCCACGATCGCCACGCAGGCAGCGCGGTAAAAGGATCTCGGTCCGTCGTTGTGCTTCATGGTCGCAACTGAGCCACCGACGCGCGAGAGCACGCCGCGTCGTCGACTTGGTCGAAGTCCTTGCCGAGCCAGCTAGTCAGGCAAACATCGCCGTCGTCCTCCGGCACGATGACGGTGCCCCCCTTGTGGTTCGTCTCGCCCAGCGGCTTCATGAGCAGGAGCAGCTCGCCCGCCGGCGCCTGCCCTGCCTCCACCTCCGTCATCAGCTCGGGCTGGAGCCCGCAGACGGACTCCCAGTTGGCGTCCACCTCGGCGACCGTGGTCGGGTTGCCGCCGGGGACGTCGGTCGGATTGAGGCGGAGGCCGCTGTACCCCATGATGCGCAGGGGGCGCGAGGGCTGACCGTGGCAGTCGATGGTGCCGCAGCCGTCCACGAGGAAGGGCGAGACGGCGGAGAACGAGGCCCGGCTCGGGCAGGTCGCCACCACCGTGGCGGAGGTGTCGGGGAGCGCGCAGCCCGCCGCGCCGAGGGCGAGGAAGGCGACGATGAGTGCGCGTCGGAAGGAGCCGGCGTTCATCGTCATCTCCCGCAATCCATCGGCGGCGGCGTGGCGTCCGGGACAGTCGGGTCTTTCGTCAGGTACACGTGCCCTGGGGAGTCGGTGCTCGCGGGGTCGACGTGGCAGGAGGCGCACGAATTGTCGCGCCCGATCTTCGTCTTCATCGTCACGCCGAGGCCGCTCGTCGGGTCCTCGATCGAGATGTGGAGGGGGAAGGCGGGCTGCCATTCGTCGTCGGTCACGTAGAAGGTGCCGACGCAGTTGGTCAGCAGATCGCGCGTGTCGCCGTTCACGTCGGTGACGTGGACGGTGGCGCCCTCGATGCCCACCCTGTTGGTGGGCTTCTGGAAGAGCGTGCCCGCGACGGTGAAGATGGGGTGCCGGCCGCCGTAGGACGAGTGGCAGTCCGTGCACGGCTGGCCGGCGCGGTGCATCGGGCCCCGCGGGATACCGGGCACTTCGCCGGGGAGGGCGTTCATCTGCGCGTCGAGCGTCGGGTCGGGGCAACCCGGCGTGGCGAGGAGGAGCAGGAGGGGAAAGAGCGCGGCGGGTCTCACTCGATCTCCGTCTCGAAGAGGGTGGTGCCGAGGACGCTCAATCGGTGGTCGATGAAGAGCTGATCGATGAACTTGGTCTCCCCCATGTCGGCGCCGAGGGTCAAGGCGAAGCGCCCGCGCCGGTCGAGCGCGAAGCGGAATTCGAGCCCCTCCGTCGGCGTGTAGAGCGCGCCGAGCTCGCGTGCCTCGGTGCGGAGCGCGGGCACCTTGGGGCCCTGGGGCGTCATGGTCGCCACGTACGCGAGCTGCCAGAAGCTCACCGCCGTCTGTATGTGGAAGCGGAGGTGGGCGCCGGCGCGCAGGCGGGGTGTGACGTCGACGAACCAGCGCACGTCCGACGAGCTCGCCTTGATGCCCCAGGTGTCCGCGTAGAAGCGCTGGTCGACGCGCAGCGTGCTGTTCGCGAAGCGGTGGGCGAGCCGGCCGTCGAGCGCCCAGCGTTGCCGCTCGGTGGGGAGCTGCTCCAGCGGACGGAAGTCGAGGCGGATGGGATCGATCTGCGACGCGCCCATGCCGGACTGGACGAGCCCGACGTGCGCGGCGTCGAACATGGGGATGAACCGGTAGGGCTTGGAGGTGTCGCCAATCTCGAAGACGCCGGTCACGGAGGGTACGAAGACCGTGGCCTGGTCGAGCACGAACGCGACACCGAGCGAGGCGGTGTGGCGCTGGATCGGCCGGGACCAGACGGAGAAGGGCGTGCCCGCGCGCCCCAGGGTGTCGTGCGCGAAGTCGTAGGTGAGCGCGGGCGTCACCATCTTGCGCGCGAGGTCGGCCGAGACGCTGACGCCCCCGGCCAGGGAGAGGTAATCCGGCTCGGTCGAGCCCGAGGCGCGCAGCGCGACGTCCACGTCCCCGAGGCGCTTGTGCCCGCTGAGCGCGGGGGCGACGCGCACCTCCTGCCAGCGGGTGGAGGCGGTGGCCACGATGTCGGCCGACGCGGTGGATACGGCGTCGACGAGGAGCGACCCGCTGACGCCCCAGCCGCCGAGGGGGCTCTCGACGCCGGCGAAGACGACGGGGGTGACGACCGTCGTGTAGTCGGTGTCCTGGTAGACCGCGACCTCGGACCCGGTGCGCACGGTGAGGGGGCTCACTGCGCTGGGGCTGGAGGGTTTCCCGTCGTTGCCGGCAGCTCCGTCTGCGCGCGCATCCGCGGCAACGGCAAAGACGACCATCAGGATCGTCAGGACCAGCACGCGCGCGGCGCCCTCGTAGGGTGGTGCTCTCACCGCCCTGCGTTCTCCGGGCAGGGCGCAGGCCTTCACGCTTTTTTTCATCCCGGCGCGCCGCCACCCGGCCCGCGGGAGCGCTCGCGAAGTCGGAAACGAAAATGCAAATCAACGACGAACACAAGATGCTGCAAGGCGCGCATGTGCGTTGAAACGGCCACCGGCTCGCTGTTAACTCGCACGCACTGGACCATGCGTTATGCCGTGATGGTTTCCCGGATGCGAAGAGGCTGGAGCGCAGCGTTCCCCGACATCCCGCAGTGTACGGTGGAGGGTGCGAGCGAGGAAGATGTCCTCTCCCGCGCGCCGGCGGCGCTCGAGCGGTGGCTCCGGGGTTACCTGGCCCAGGGCGCGGCGCCGGCGCCGCAGCGGAGCTTCGCGCCACGGCAGGCGATCGACGTCCCCCACGACGTGGCGTTCGCGATCGACCTGCGAGATGCACGCCGGTGGGCGGGGCTCTCCAGGAGCGAGCTGGCGCTGCGCGCGGGCGTCCCGGAAGAGAGCATCTGCGGTCTCGAATCCGCGCTCACGGTGCCGGCGCTCGAGACGGTCATCCCCATCGCGAAAGCGCTCGGGATGCGCCCCGTCATCGAGCTGGAGCGACCAGGAGAAGCGGTCGGGCTCACGCATCGCCGAGGTGCGGCTCGGCCACGCGCTCCCTCCCGGGCTCTCGCGGATGACGAAGGTTGCGAGCCGGGCGCGCGCTCCTCCCCATCCAGGAATCGAGCCCCGCGCTCGGTGGCGACACCTCGAACGGCCGACGACTCGCCCCCCCCGGCACGCGCTCCTTCGCCGGCTCTCGCGGATGACGACGTCCGCGGGCCGGGCGAGCGCTCCTCTCCACCCGGGAACCAGGCCCCGCGCTCGGTGGCGGCACCTCGAACGGCCTCGGGTCTCCGTGCCGAGAGACGACGCCCCGCCGACGACGGTGCACCGGCGCCGAGAGCACGCCAAAACGAGGAGGGGCAGGTACGCGGGATCCGCGAAGACGTGCGGATGCTGCGGATGGCCTCGGGCAACGAAAGTTGCCCGTCGGCGACGGAGGACACGATCGCCGACGACTGGCCCTCCCTGGACGTGCTGTGCCTCCGTTACATCGCCGAGGTGATCGAGCACAGCGAGGGAGACAAGACCCGCGCAGCCGACATGCTCGGTATCGAGCGTCGCTCGCTCAACCGCATCCTCGCGCGCGAACGCGCCAAGGCGGCCAAGCGCGCTCGGTACCGGCAGCTCGCCCGGGCCGCAAAGGCGACGAGCGGCGACGCAGGCGACGCCGTGCGTGTGGCGAAGCGCTGTGAGTCGAGCTGACGTGCGCCCCGTCCTCTCGACGTTGGCCGTCTCGCTCGTCCTCGCGGCGCCGCGCCCCGCGCACGCCCTCGATCCTTTCGAGATCCAGGTATACGACGGCACGGCGAACTCCCCGGGCGCCGTCGGCGTCGAGCTGCACCTGAACCACGTCGCCACCGGCCAGGCCTCGGCCACACCGCCCGAGGTCCCCCTCCTCGGCCAGACGCACGCCACGCTGGAGCCCTCGTACGGACTCTTCTCGTGGTGGGAGCTCGGCGGGTACTTCCAGACCTCGCTCCGCGCGGACGGTCATTTCGACTACGCGGGCGTCAAGCTCCGCAACAAGTTCGTGAGCCCGCCCTCGTTCCACGAGCACCTCCGCCTCGGGTTGAACGTTGAGATCTCCTATCTTCCCCCCACGTACGACAGGAGTCGCTGGGGCATGGAGTTGCGACCCATCGTGGCGTGGGAGGACGAGCACTGGCTCCTCGCCGTGAACCCGATCGTGGATTTCAGCCTCGCCGCCCCCGACGCCTCGGCGGGCCCGGAGTTCGAGCCGTGCGTGAAGATCGACCGCAAGGCGTGGGAGGTCCTCGGGTTCGGCGTCGAGTACTACGGATCAATCGGTCCCATCGCCTCTCCTCTCCCCGGCGCGCAGCAGGATCACCGCCTCTTCGGCGTGCTCGACGTGCTGGCGTTCAAGGCCGTGGAGGTGAACGTGGGGCTCGGGGGTGGCCTCACGCCCGCGAGCGCCGGCCTCATCGGCAAGATCATCCTGGGCTACACGTTCGAGCTGCGGAAGGCGGAGAAGTGACCTTTCGCCCTGGCCTACTTGCCCATGGGAATCTCCCGCACACCCAGGATCCCACGTCTCTCCCCACCCTGTCCCGCCTCGCGTTACGCTGCTCCGGATGCTCCCCCGCTTCGCTTCCCTCGCGGCCGCCCTCCTCGCCGCCGTCCCACTCCTCGCCTCACCCCCCGTCCAGGCCGCCCCCCGCCCGGCCCTCGCCAAGCTCAATCCGCGGGTGGTCCGCGCCATCCGCTCGGGCCTGAACGGCGCCTTCCACCACGGCCCGCCGCGCCCCGGCCACGCGCCGGTGATGATGGAGCTCCACGGCCCCCGTCACGCCTGCCACCCTCACCATCCTCCGGCAGACCGGCGCGGTCCTCGCCGAGGTGGACGGGGAGGTCGTCTCCTACGACCGCTTCGTCCCCGCCGGCGTCGACGCCGCCGCCGCGCTCGCCCTCGTCGCGAGGCCCGAGGTCGCGCGCGTCTCGATCGTCCCTGCGCGCGGGCCGCTCCCGCTCGACCACTCCGCGAAGCTCATCCGCCTCGCGGACGCGCGCGGCGCCCGACCGGCGCTCGACCTGATGACGGGGAAGGGCGTGGTCGTCGGGGACGTCGACACGCTGGTCGACATCTTCCACCCCACCTTCTTCCGCGGGGACGCGGGCTACTACGACTGGATCGACGTCGACGGCGACGGCGTGCTCACGCCCGGCGTCGACGCCATCGACCTGAACCGGAACGGCAAGGTCGATCCGGGCGAGGAGGTGCAGGTCGTCACGGCCGAGACCTACTCCGACGAGACGCGATCGGCGGTGCCGGCGCGGTCCGGCAGCTTCGACCCCTCGATCGACTGGCTCTACCTCGACACCAACGGCAACCAGCAGCGCGACTACGGCGCCGCCGCCGGCTTCGACAACACCGTCCCTGCCTTCGGCGAGCCCCTCTTCGTGCCCGACGACGTGAACCGGAACGGGCAGATCGACGTGGGCGAGCGCGTCGTGCGGCTCGGGACGTCCAAGTTCCGCGACGTCTACGTCGACATCGACTACCAGCCCGCCGGCTTCAAGAAGCCGGTGAGCGTGAACCACGTCTTCTCGCGTGGGAAGGACCTCGCGACGCTGCGCGAGGACTACTTCGAGAGCGCCGTCTACGGGTACCCCGACGCCTTCCACGCGACGGGCGTGCTCACCATCATCGCAGGCGACGTGCCGCTCGTGGGCCGGCGCTGGGTGGGCCTCGCGCCGGAGGCCGACCTGATCGAGGGCTGGGGAGCTGCACCGAGACCGAGACGCTCCCCGTCTCGGCCGCGACCTGGGCGGTGCAGCAGAAGCCCGATGTCATGCTCTACGAGATGGCGCCGTGGACCGGCGTGGAGCTCGACGGCTCCGACATGCTCTCCGCGATCATCGACACCTCGACGCAGAAGGACGGGACGACCCACACCTGCCCGACGGGCGACCAGGGCTCCGCCCGCAAGCACGCGCAGGCCATGCTCGCCGCCGGCGCCTCGACCACGCTCCCGGTGGACGTGCCGGCCACGGACGAGCTCGGCCAGGGGCCGCTGAGCTACGTGGACGTCACCCTGCACGTGCGCGGCGGCACGGCGTCCGCGGTCACCATCACGAGCCCCGCGGGCGACACCATCGACGCGCTCTCCCCCAACCCCGGCACGCTCACGAGCGGCGCGAGCTACTACCCGACCGTGCAGACGACCTCGCGCGGGACGCAGATGGTCGACGTCATCCTGTACGCGCCCATGGCCACGATGCCGCTGCCGGTGGGGGCGTGGACGGTGGCGGTGACGGGCGACGCAGCGGCGGCCGTGAGCGTCGACGCCTACGTGTCCGACGACAAGTCGAGCTGGGGCGTGGGCGCGGAGTGGGATCCGAGCGTCGCCACCGACACGAGCACCATCGGCGTGCCCTCGACCGCCGACCACTGCATCGCGGTCAACGCGCACCCGAACCACGTCCACCAGGCGAGCGCGCCCTGGTTCGACGTGTACTACGGCGACTACGACGTGCCCCCCGACTGGGTGGAGACGCAGGGCCAGCTCCGCGCGTACTGCCCGCTCGGCCCGCGCATCGACGGGGTGCAGAAGCCGGACGTGACGGCGCCCGACAACCCCTGGGTCGCCGCCGAGTACGACCCCGCCTACGACGAGGACGGCTACGGCGCCTTCCGCGTCTTCGGGGGCACCTCCGGCGCGTCGCCGCACGTGACGGGCACGTCCGCGCTCCTCGCGCAGGCGGGGATCCACGGGGACGCCGCGCGCGACGCCATCCGGATGGGCGCCGACTCCGACGCCGTGACGGGGAAGACGCCGAACTTCGGCTACGGCTACGGCCGGCTCGACGCCGCCGGCGCGCTCGGCGTGAAGACCATCGGGAAGGACCCGACGCTGACGCTCAGGGTGTCGCCTTCGATGCCGACGACGAAGGACACGGTCACGATCACGCCCGACGCCACGAACGGCGACGGGTCGACCGCCGGGCTCCAGATCGAGTGGGACGACGGATACGACGGGACGTGGGACGTGCCCTACGCCCCGATCGCGCCCAGGACGATCACATCCAAGACGCCGGCGACGCTGCCCTTCAAGGCCCGCGTCCGCAACGCGGCCGGCCACGTCGCGGAGGCCGTCGCGTGGATCACGTTCACCACGCCTCCGCCGGCGATGATGACCAATCCGCCCGCGGGGGAGGACGCGGATCCATACGACTGCGGGTGCCGCACGGTGGGCGCGGCTCCGGAGAGAGGGGCGTGGGCGGCGCTCGGGGTGGCGGTCCTGCTCGGCGCGCGACGGCGGCGGAGGCGGCGCTGACCCGGCGAGGCGCAAGCTGCGTGCCACCGGGCGCGTGCCGGTCGCCGGTGGAAAAAAGAACTGCTCCTCACGCGGGAGGATCGGGCATCATGACCACGTGAAGGTCTGCCCGGTCTGCCAGCGGGAGTACCCCGGGGGCGGCACGCACTGCACCGACGACGGCGTCCCGCTGGTGGCGATGGTCGCCGACCACGGCCTACGCTCGGAGGATCTGGTCGGGCAGATCATCGAGGGGCGTTACAAGGTCGAGCGCATCATCGGCAAGGGCGGCATGGGCACGGTGTACGCGTGCCGCCACGTGGTCGTCGGCAAGGTCGCGGCGATGAAGGTGCTGCGCACCGGCTCCGACCGGACGGAGACCGTCCTCCAGCGCTTCGTGCAGGAGGCGAAGACGGCGAACCTCCTGCGCAGCCGCCACATCGCCGAGGTGAGCGACTTCGGCCAGCTCCCGAGCGGCTCGCTCTTCGTGGTGATGGAGCTGCTCGAGGGGCAGGACCTCGCCCACGCCATGCGCAAGAGCCAGGAGGACCACGCCGGCCTCGGCCGGCGCGAGCTGGTCCACATCTTCACCCAGGTGGCGGAGACGCTGCAGCTCGCGCACGACAAGGGCATCGTCCACCGCGACCTGAAGCCGGACAACGTCTTCCTCGTGCGGGAGGGGGACGACCCGCACTTCGTGAAGCTGCTCGACTTCGGGATCGCGAAGATCCTGCACGGGGACGGCAACAGCGCGAAGACGGAGACGGGCGTCGTCCTCGGCACGCCGTACTACATGTCGCCCGAGCAGGCGCGCGCCGACAACCTCGATCACCGGAGCGACATCTACTCGCTCGGCGTGATGATGTACCGCGCGTTCACCGGCCGCCTCCCCTTCGTGGCGGACTCGACGATGGGCGTGCTCACCCGCCACATCACCGAGGCGCCGCAGCCGCCGAGCCAGATCAGCAACGTCGACCAGGTGACCGAGCAGCTCATCCTGCGCTGCATGGCCAAGCGCCCCGAGTACCGCTTCCAGAGCATGCGCGAGCTGTGCGAGGCGCTGAAGTACGTGCCGCTCGGGCCCGTGCCGGCGCTCCGCGAGCAGCCGACGGTCTACGAGGGGGCCGTGCACCCGGCCGCGCCTTCGGGGGCCGTGGCGCCGCGCGCGTCGAGCGGCGGGGTCCCCGCCGCCTTCCCCACCGCGGCGGCCACGCCCCAGGCTGTCGCCCATGCCGCGAGCGGCCACTACGCGCACGCGAGCGCTCCGCATCCACAGGCGCCCAGCGGCCCGTATGCCCAGGCGCCGAGCGGGCCGTACGCGCAGGCGCCCGGTCACGATGGGGGGAGACCCCCCATACCCCCCGGCCCGGCCGGTGGTCCCTACGCCCACGCGCCGAGCGGCCCGTACGCGCACGCCAGCGGCCCGTACGCCCAGGCTCCCAGCGGTCCGTACCCGCAGGCGTACTCCGGTCCTCAGGCAGCGGCCGTCCCCGTCGTGGTCGGCGTCGCACCCGGCACGGCGTCGACTGGCACGATGACCGCGCTTCACCCCGGAAACGGACCCATCGGCGGCGAGATCGCGACCACCCGCGGCGTCACGGCCGCCAGCGCGCCCGTGCCGGCGCGCTCCAACACGGCGCTGCTGCTGGTCGGCGGCCTCGGGATGGCGGCGTTCGGCGCGGCGGCGGTGCTCTTCGTGCTCTCCCGCCCGGGGAAGGCCGGGGCCGCTGCGGAAGGGGCGAGCGTCACGACGACTGCGCACGCGACGGCGAGCCCGGCCGCGACGGCGACGGCGAGCCCGACGGCGAGCCCGAGCGCGACGGCGATGGCGGTAGCGACGGCGAGCCCGCGCGCGACGGCGAGTCCGAGCGCGACGGCGACGGCGAGCGCAGCGGCCGCCCCGGCGCCGAAGATCCATGGCGGGCCGATGCCGAAGCCCGCCGCCACCCCGGCGGCGCCGGCACCCCCCAAGTCCAACACCGACATCCGGAGCCCGTTCGAGTGATCTCGCCCCTGCGCCTCGCCGCCGTTCTGCTCGCCGGCGCCGCGTTCGCCGCCGCCCCTCCCGCCCTCGCGCAGCCGAAGAAGCCCGCGAAGGTCGACCCGCGCTACGCGGACGCCAAGCGTTACTTCGACGACGGCGCCGACGCCTACCGGCAGGGGAACTACGAGGCGGCGATCAAGGCGTGGGAGAAGTCGTACGAGCTGTCGCAGAAGCCGCTCATCTTCGAGAACCTCGCGAACGCGTGGGAGCGCGTGGGCGACGCCAAGAAGGCCCGCGACTACCTGGCCAAGTGGCGCGAGGTGGCGCCCCCCGAGGAGCGCGAGCTGCTCGACGTGCGCATCCGGAACCTGTCGGCCCGCGTGCAGCGGGAGGAGGAGGCCGCCGCCCAGGTGGCCGCCGCGCAGGCCGCACGCGAGGCGCAGCTCCGCGCGTCGCTGGCAGAGGCCCAGGCGCCGGACCAGCGGCCCTGGCTGCCCGGCGCGATCGTGGGCGGCGCGGGCGTGCTGGCGGTCATCGCCGGCGTGTCCGTCGACGCCGCGGCGTCGAAGGACCGGCCCGGCGCCGGGGCGTGCAAGAACGTCGGCGGGCAGAACCTCTGCATGACGTCGGCCGAGGGCGCGATCACGCAGTCGAACCGGATGGCGATCGCGGGCGACGTGACCTGGATCGTCGGCGCCGCCGCCGTCGCGGCCGGCGCGGTCCTCGTCGTCGTCCGCCGCCCCGCCCCCCAGGCAAAAGACAGCGCGCCTCCCGCGGCCGCGCCCCCGCCGGCGGCGTACCTCGCGCCTGCGCTCGGCGGCGTGGTGCTGGGCGGCTCGTTCTGACATCGGCGCTCCTCGCCCTCGTCGGCTTTTCCTCGCTCCCCATCGCATCCGCGTTTCTCCCTCGCGCCCGCGCCCGAGCCCGAGCCCGAGCCGGTTCTGCACCGTCGTTCTTCCCGCAGACCTCACCCCCCCGGCCCCCCTCTCCCTCGCTTCTTTCCCTGATCGTCTTGCCCTCCCTGATCGGCGAGGGAGAGGGGGGAGACGTCGTCCGGCTCCCCCCTCTCCCTGGTCCGGTCACATCGACGTCAGGGATCGCGGAAAGCGATCGGCCGGACCAGGGAGAGGGGGGCTGGGGGGGTGAGGTCTGGTAGGCGCCGGGAGACCGGCAGGAGGAAGCAGGTGAGCTGGATGAGGAGACGTTACCGAGTCGAGCAAGTCCTGCCCCGGGAGGAGTCCACCACCCGGGAAGCCCACCCTTGCGCAGCGTGGGGCGACCCACGAGGCGAAGCGTAGGGGGGTGCGTGAGCGGGCCGGGCGATAGAGCCTCGAAACACCCTATTCCGGGCACAGAAGCCAACGCCGTCAGACCAGGCGGAAGGCCATGGCAGGGGTCCGAACAACGTGGACCTGGACCTGCTGCTGACACGGGGTCGTGGAGTTCGGCAAGCTCACACATGCCTCATGCACGGGAACCGGGAGGCCTCGGAGGGGGCCCGCCGTCGATGGTGGACGGTGGGCTGCTGCGGGAAGGCCAGCAGGCCGTAATCCGCAGGGGCTCCGAGGAGTCGGACGCGGGCGTAGTACCGAGGAAGTCGGCGAAGACGTGGGTAACGCCCGTCGAGCCGATGGAGGAAAGGCCCAAGGCCAAGGGGAAGTCCGCCCATGGAATGCGCGCCGGGCACAGGACCGGGAACGCGCGTCCACGCGAGTGGAGCGGACCGGAAAGCGAGCGGGGAAGGAGGAGGAACGACCACCGGCCGGCTCACCACCGACGGTCTTCCCTCAACCTCGCGCTCCGTCGACCCGAGGTGGGAGCCCGGTGCGGGAAATCCGCTCGCCGGGTTCTGTCCGGGGGGCGGCCCGAGCCGACCGATGAGGGTCAGCGAAGGGCCGTCCCTACCGGGACCTGGAAAAGGACCGCGGCGACAGGGCCCATGCGCCCCCCGGGGTGACACCGCGTTCCCCGACCGTGCACCGAGCGCCCTCCGCGGCGGGCACGGGATCCGCAGTGCTCCTTCGCTCGAAGCCAGGGAGGGAGCTCTGCGATGCGGGACGTCGTCCGCCCACTGTCTCACCGCTTGATCCTGCCGCCGCTCGACGGCCTGCCGATCTGCTCAATCGTCATCCCGTGCCTCGACGAGGAGCTGCTTCATCGAGGCGGCCGTGAGAGGCGCGATGGAGCAGCACTACCCGGCTTCGCGGCTGGAGATCCTGGTCTGTGACGGGGGCTCGACCGACGGCACGCGCGCCATCATCGCCCGCCTCGCGGCCATCGACCCGCGCGTCGTCCTCGTCGACAACCCCGGGCGCTTCCCCTCCGCGGGCCTGAACGAGGGCATCCGCCGCGCGCGCGGCGCCGTCATCGTGCGCATGGACGCGCACGCGGAGTACGCGCCCGATTACGTCGCCGCCGCCGTCGAGACGCTGAAGCGCACCGGCGCGGCCACGGCCGGCGGCGCGGCGCGGGCTCGGGCGCGGAGCGGCTTCCAGCGCGCGCTCACCGCCGCGCTCGGGAGCCCGCTCGGCGTCGGCGGCTCGGCGTACCGCGACGCCTCGCGCGAGGGGTTCGTGGAGTCGGTGTGGGGGGGCGCCTTCCGCCGCGAGGTCTTCGAGCAGGTCGGGCTCTTCGACGCCGGCGCGCGCGCCAACGAGGACGCGGAGCTGAACCAGCGCATCATCGAGGCGGGCGGCAAGGTCTACCTCTCGCGCGAATCGGTCTCGTACTACTACCCGCGCGCCTCGCTCCGCGAGCTCGTCTCGCAGTACTTCGTCTACGGCCAGGGCCGCGCGCGCACCCTCCTCGGCCGGCGCCGCCTGCTCTCGCCGCGCCCCATGATCCCGTTCGCGGCGCTCACCACCTTCGTGGTGCTCTGCCTGGTCACCGCCGCGGCCCCGGTCGCCTGGCCGCTGCCCGTGGTCGCCGCGCTCCTCTACGCGACCCTGCTCCTCGCCGAGTCCGTGCGCATCGCGCGCCGCCACGGCATCGGCGTGCTCCCGCGCCTCCCGTTCCTTTTCGCGTCGATGCACGCCGCGCACGGGGCCGGCGTGTGGGCCGGCCTCGTCCGCTACGCGGGCCGCGGGTTCGCCCGCGGCGTGCCGGAGCGCCTCGTCGCGCGCTGAGATGCTCCCCTTCCACCTCCCCCTCTGGGAGACCGACGCCACCCTGCGCGCCGCCGTCACGCAGAGCGCGCAGGCGAGCGTCACCACGCTCGGATCGGGGGCGGTGCTCCTCGGCGGCGAGGCGTCGGCCGACGCCCGCGCGGCGAGCGAGCGCTCCGCCTACCTCGCCGCGCTGCACGTCGCGTACGCGCACGCCTTCGACGTCGCCCTGGGCGGCGGCGCGGGCCCCCCCTCGTACAACCTCGACGCCGACACGACCCTCTCCGCCGGGTGGACACCGACCCCGCGGAGCTTCGTCACCCTGGACACGGAGGCGTCGCTCGCCACCACGTACGGCATCAACGCCGACACGCAGCTCCTCGCCCTCGACCCGTTCCTCTTCGCCCAGCGCCTCGAGTACGGCTTCAGCCACACCCTCGGCGTCTCGTTCGACCCCACCGCCCGTGCCGGCTTCGACGTCGAGGTCGGCTACCTCCAGACCGGCGCGCTCTCGGCCGAGGCCATCCAGGGCGTGCCGATGTCGGAGCTCGTCGGGGTCGACACCCACGAGGGCCACGCCTCCGTCTCGTACAGCTACGAGGTCGGACCGCGCGACAGCATCACGCCCGAGCTGCGCTACGACTTCGCGCACTATTACCACGCCCTCCTCGACGCCACGCTCCACCTCGACCAGCCCGAGCTCCAGCGCGGCCCCGCCGACATCCACACCGGCACCTTCTCCCTCGCCGCGTCGCACCAGCTCGCGCGCGGCCTCACGCTCCGCGCCTCCGGCGGCGTCTCCGTCGGCAACCCCATGCCCGCCGTCCACGCCGACCACCCCGTCGTCGCGCCGGACGCCGACCTCTCGCTCCGCTGGACGGGCCGCCGCGCCCGCGTCACGGCGCGCGCCGCCTACGCCTACACCTCGCTCGGCCCCCGCGTCGGGTTCGGCCAGCAGCTCAGCGCGACCCTCAAGGTCGACGCGAGGCCGTGCGAGGGCGTCCGCTACCGCAATCTGCTCCTCCACGGCACGCTGCGCTTCGCGCACGGGAGCGCGCCGCTCGAGGCCGACCCTGCGGACGTGGTGCCGGGCACGCCGGTCTTGCCGACGACGGGCACGCTGACCACCACGACCCTAGCCGCGAGCACGCGGCTCGAGATCCCGCTCGCGCGGGGGATCGCGTTCACGACCGGCGGGGAAGCTCGCGTTCGCGCGCGGGGCCGTCGACGCCGGGCCGGCGCTCTCGCAGGTGACCTCGGAGGTGCTGGCGACAATCTCGGTGGGGCTGGCCTTCACCGTGTCGACGGACAAATGGCGGGCGGTGCCCAAGAATCCGGAGGCGGACCAGGAGGAGGAGGCCAGGAGGCTTCCGACCGGCGCCGGGGAGGGGAGAGGCGGCAGCGCCGACGGCGAGCCTTGACGGTTCAGCGGCCAGTCATCAGCCATCGGTCACCAGCACCCGGAGCGCTGCTGACGGATGGCTGATCGCTGACAGCTCAAGAGCTGCCCGGAGTTGAACCGCCAAGGCGCCAAGGCGCAAAGAAAATCATCTCTTTGCTCCTTGGCGTCTTGGCGTCTTGGCGGTTCAATCTCTCTCGAACAGGTCTTCACTCCGCACGGTGCGTGACGTCGACCCCGCTGAGGGCCCGCTCCGCGATCTTGAGGTAGTCGCTCTCGGTGATGATCCCGACGATCTGCTGGTCGTCGCCGACCACGGGCAGGCAGCCGAGCTTGTGCTCGAGCAGGAGCGCGGCGGCCTCGGCGGCCGGCATGGTGGGCGGCACGGTCCGCACGCGGTGCGTCATGATCTGCGCGACGGGCGTGGGCTTGCCTTCAATCTTGGTGAGGTTCCGGAGGATGTCTCGGTCCGAGAGGATGCCGACCACGTGGCCCTTCGGGTCGACCACGGGCAGGTGCCGGATGTCCGCCATGTGCATCTGGATCTGAGCGGCGCTCAAGCTGTCCGATTCCTCGATCGTGATCACCGCCGTGCTCATGAAATCCTCGACCTTGGGGTGATGCTTGTGCTTCATGATGGTTGCTCTCCTGGGGGGTGCATAAAGGCTGTACCGCTGTACGGCCCCAGTGCAAGCGTAGCGCCATGCAGCGCGCATGCGAACCGGCCGTGCCCACGCGCCGGGGCAGGCGCAATCGGTGCGCCCGGGCGCAAGCGGTGAACGTCCGCTCGCGCTACCGCCCGCGCGTCGGTCGTGGCAAGCCAGGCCCGTGGGAGAAGGCAATCGGGACGAGGGCTTCATGCGCGAGGCGATGGCGGAGGCCGAGGCGGCGGCCGTGGCGGGCGACGTGCCCGTGGGCGCCGTGGTGGTCGACGCCTCCGGGGAGATCGTCGGGCGCGGGCGCAACCGGCGCGAGGCCGACCAGGACCCGACGGCGCACGCGGAGGTCGACGCGCTCCGGCGCGCGGCGGCCGGGCTCGGCCACTGGCGGATCGAGGGCGCCACCGTCTACGTGACGCTGGAGCCCTGCCCGATGTGCGCCGGCGCGCTCGTGAACGCGCGGGTGGCGCGGCTCGTGTACGGCTGCCCGGATCCCAAGGCTGGCGCCGTCGACACGCTCTTCACAATCGGGCAGGATCCGAGGCTGAACCACCGCTTCGCGGTGGAGGGGGGCGTGCTGACGCCCGGTGGTTCCGTGACCGCCCGGAGGAGGAGGCCCGGGCCTGAGCAGGGCCCGACCCGGAGCAGCGACCCTGGCTCCGACCGACGGACCCGGCGAAGTCGGGGTCCGATGCGCTACCCTCGATTCACAGGCCGCTCCAAGGTTAGGGCGACCGCATCCTGCGAGCCGGAGGGGGACCAACATGCACCCGATCGTGTCCGGCAGTTGGTGGTGGGAACCGTTGCCGTCCTGTCCACCGCCCGGTCGGCATCGCCGGTGCGACGGTCGTCGGTGGCGTCGCCGGTGCCGTCGGCCCGGGCAGTGTGATCCCGCTGCTGCTCGACCAGGGGACGGCGTTCGCCTACCTGGGACACTCGTGCGGGGGCATCCAGGAGCAGAACTACGCCATCGGGTTCGATCCGACCTCGGGGTACCCGACCGGCGTGTCCGACCTCTCGACCCGGTGCGGGGGTAGCGGGCGGGGAGGCGGCTACCACACGACCACCTACACGGCGTCGGTGCTCGTCGACCTGGGACTTCACCGGTGCGGTGGTGTCGACGGCCATCCCGTCCCACCCGCCGGTGGTGGACGGCACCCTGAGCGTCACGGACGCCAACGGGAACCAGCTGGTCAACACCAACGGGTCGGCCACCCTGACGCTCGGCCCCGCGTTCACGCCCGCCACCCCGGGTGGCCACGCTGTCGGTGGCCACCGGACCGGCCGCCGGTGGCACCGCGGTCACAGTGACCGGGACCGGCTTCACCGGGGCGACCGGCGTGTCGTTCGGAGGGGTGGCGGCGACGTTCACGGTGGTGAGTGACACCACGATCACGGCCACATCGCCCACGGCCCCGGCGGGGACGGTCGACGTGACCGTCAGCGGCCCCGGCGGGATCGAGCACCACGGGCCCGGCCGACCTGTTCAGTTTCGTGGCGGCTCCCGTGGTCAGCGGCCATCAGCCCGACGTCCGGGCCGCTGGCCGGGGGGACCACCGTCACCCTCACCGGGTCGAACCTGAGCGGCGGTGACGTCGGTCACCTTCGGGGGCCAGGGGACGGCGTTCACCGTCGTGGACGACTCGACGATCACGGCGACGGCCCCCGCCTCGGACTCGTGGGCCGGCGACTCGGTGGGGGTCGACGGCATCGTCGGTGGGTGGCACCAGCACGGTGACCCCGGCCGACCGCTTCACCTACACGGCGGGATCGGGGGCGGCGGTGGGTCGACCAGCTGCGCCAAGGTCACCGGGATCGGTGACCTCCATCCATTGAGCGGGTGCTCGCCGGCCGTCACGGGCGAGGCGAAGGCCATCGACCCCGGGCTGGGCAGTGGCACGCTCACCTGGTCGTCCGACGGGGCGACGACCGACATCGCCGTCACCGTGTCGTCCCCGGGACAGGGTGCGTGCGCCACCGGCTCAACCGAGGAGGACGTTTCCGGCACCGTGGTCGGTGGGTCCTCGCTCCGGGCCCCGTCGGGGACCCGGTGTCGTGGTCGGTCTGCACGTCGGCCAAGGGCAAGGTGTCGCTGGTGCCGGGCAGCGCGGCCAGCCTCTGACAGGCCTCTCAAGCCGCCGGCGGGAGCGGGCTCGCCCCCCGCTCGGCGGCGTCGTCGGGCCCCGGGCCCAGTGCGCTCAAGTCCACCCGCGTCGAGGCCGATGTCCGCGGGGACGTGCGCCGGCGGACGGCCGGCGCCTGATCGCACAGCAGAGGAGGACCCATGACGGTCCACCAGGAGCTCCACCCCCACGGCGGCGGACGAGGCGACCAGGGCGGAGACCGGACGGTTCCGTTCCGGTGTCGGTCGACCCACGACGGTCCGCCCGGACGGCGGCGTCGCGGTGGGCCCGCATCGCCCGGTTCGGACCGCTGGCGCTTCCCATCGTCTGGATCGTGGCCTGGGTCCTGGCCCTGGCCGGGGTGCAGGCATCCGGGTACCACGCCGACCAGGGGTGGGCGGTCAACGCGCTCCGCTGGATGCTCTACCTGCCCGCCGGGTGGATGTTCCTGGTGAGCGGCCTGATGCACACGAAGTGGGCGAAGAGCACGGCGGCGATGATCGGCTGGGAGACCAACGGCTTCCAGTACGAGCTGGGGTTCGTTTCGTTCGGGGCGGGCCTCGCCGGCATCTACGCCTCACTCCACGGTCCGCAGGCGTGGATGGCCGTGGCCATCCCGGTCACGACCTTCCTGGTCTTCGCCGGGGTGAACCACGTGGTCGAGATGGTGCGCGACCACAACATGAACCCGGGGAACACGTTCGTGTGCATCAGCGACTTCGGGCTCCCGATCTCGCTGTGGGCCCTGCTGTTCGCCGCCCACGCCGTCTGAAGTCGTCGAACGGGAACCCTGCCGGGATCACCCTCCGCGGTCGTCGGGGTCGGCGCCCGCCCTCGTCGGGGCCGGCCAGCCCGAGGGGATCCGGCCGCCTCGCGGAGTTCGTCGCGGGCCCGGGGGTGGGCGGCATGATCGATCGAGCAGGCGCGCCTGGCCGTGTTGCCCCTTGCCGAAGATCTCGGCGCAGCCGTGCTCGGTGGCGATCACCGAGTGCTGGAAGGAGGTCGCCGGCTGCTTGAGGAAGGGGACGACGGTGGAGGTGTCGGTCCGGTCGTGCCACGAGCGCAGGGCGATGACCGCCTGGCCCCCCCGGGAGTGCAGGGCGCCGGCGACGAAGTCGGGTTGGCCCCCGAACCCCGAGTAGATGCGGCCGCCGCACGAAGGAGGCGTTGACCTGGTCGAAGAGGTCGACCTGGAGGGCGGTGTTGATGGACAACATGGCCGGGTGGTCGGCGATCCGGGCCGGATCATTCACCGTCTCCGTGCGCCGCATCTCGAGGCGGGGGTTGCCGTCCGCCCACGCGTACAGCTCGGGGGCCCCGAACAGGAAGGTGGCGACGAGGGGGCGATCGGGATCGAGTGATCCGGCCCGCTCGAGGCCGAGGATGCCGTCACCCAGGAGCTCCGTCCACACCCCGAGTCCGGTGGCAGCCGGCCAGCGCCGCCGCCGCAGCATCGGGAACGGCACCGATGCCCAACTGGAGGGTGGCACCATCCCGCGGCGTAGGCGGCCACCCGCTGCGCCGATGGCCTGCGACACCTCGTCGACCGGATGGACCCGGGGTGAGGGGAGCGGCGCCTCGACCTCGACGGCCAGGTCGATGTCGTCCACGTCGACGAGCGCATCGCCCCCCGTGGTCGGCATCCGGGGGTTGACCTGGGCCACGACCAGCCCGCCGACGACGCCGGACCGCCTCGATGGCGGCGGGCAGGAGGTTCACCTCGATACCCAGGGACACGACACCGTTCCTCGGAGGCGCGACATGGAGGAGCACGGCGTCGGGGGGGCGACGGGAGGCGAACAGGCGCGGGACGAGGGAGAGCCGCATCGGGAGGTAGTCCACGGTCGGGTCGTGGCGGACGCCCGGCCCGACGAACGGGGTCTCCGTCACGATCCCCGGCCGACAGGGCCACCCCTCCTGGGGGTTGAGGACGAAGAGGCGGCACGAGGCGAGCGCCCGTTCGGCCATCCCCAGCAGCTCCCACGGCGTGGCGAAGTTGCCCGACACGACGAGCCGCGGCTCGGGACCGGGGAGCGCGGTGAGGTACCGACTCAGGGCGCGCTTCATCGACGAGGTGCACGGGGATCGACCTGCCTGGTCGCGGACGGGTGGGCCGTCCTCACCCTCCCACGTCGGGTGCTGTAGCATGGACCCCGGCGCCGGCGGGCCGCTCGACCCGGGCGCTCCCCGCGACGATCAGCCCAGCGACATCCCCACGACCGGCTGGACCAGCGGCAGGGCACCGGCCGATCCCTGGAAGGGGGCGCCCGGGCCGAAGCTGAACACGCCGCCGTCGGAGGCCACCAGGTAGTAGCCGTTCCCGCCGGGGGCGGCGGCCATGCCCACGATCGGGGCGTTCAGGTGCTGGCCGCCCATGGAGCCGAGGAAGGGGGCGTTGAAGGCGAAGACCCCTCCGTCCTTGGCCACCAGCCAGTAGCCGCCGGTGGCCGGGTCCGTGGCGATGCCCACGATGGGTTGGTTGAGGGCCGGTCCCCCCCATCGACCCGTAGAAGCCGGCGCCGGGGCCGTAGGTGAAGACCCCGCCGTCCGCTGGCCACCAGGTCGTAGCCGGTGTTGTCTGGGCGTGGCGGCGATCCCCACGACCGGCTTGACGAGGGCGAGGCCTCCGGCGGAGCCGAGGAAGGGAGCGTTCGAGCCGCTGGCGAAGACGCCACCGTCCGCGGCGGCCAGCCAGCATCCGTTGCCTCCGGGTGCGGCGGCGACGCCCGACGACGGGCTTGTTGAGCGGGCCGGGGACGCGCGGCGCAGTCGATGGCGGACGGACCGTGGCCGTAGACGGCGCCGTCCGCGTCGGCCAGGTTGTAGTTGCCGCCTCCGGGAACGGCGGCGATACCGGCCATCGGCTGGCTCAGCGCGGTGCCGGCCTGGGAGCCGAAGAACGGGACGCCGTAGCTGAAGACCCCGCCGTCGGCGGTGGCCAGCCAGTAGCCCGGTGCGGCGTGGCGAGCCGCCGGGCTTGCTGATGGTCGGCGGCCGGCGCACTCACCCGGCGGCGAAGCCCGCCACCACGTTGGGGGAGGCCCCGGAGTCCCCGACCTGGATGGCGGGGGAGTTGCCGAAGCACAGGAGGTTGCCGGCGACGGTGTTGTTGAGGTTCTCCGAGGCGTCCGGGTCGGCGAAGGTGCCGCTGCGAGAAGGTGGCACTGCCGCCGATCTGGTTGCGGAGGGCGCCGAACCAGCAGCTGGCCAGCCCGACGACCCGGAGGTTGCCCCCGATGGTGTTGTCCTCGTAGTCGCTGTAGACGGGGGAGCTGAACGGTGGCGAAGATGCCGGTGGGTGTGCACGATGACGCCGCCGCCGCCGCCGGTCTGGACCACGTCGCCGCCGACCGTCGAGTTGTGCACGACGACCCCGAGGGCGCCGCTGGCGTTCAGGCTGCCCGTCGACGGTGTCGGCCGAGTTCAGGGTCGGGCGCGTTCTGGTTCGGATCGTCGAAGCAGGCGAAGTGCGGAGGCCTCGCATCCCAGGATGCAGCGTGGCCCCTGTGGCCACCGAGACGTTGCCCTGGACGGTGATGCCCGACGTGCCGGGCCCGGAGGCGTTGTTGGCGTAGGCGGCCAGCAGGGCGGCACCGGCCTCGACGGTGACGTCGCCGGTCACCGTCACCTGGCCGGCGTTGACGTCGCACACCCCGTTGACGGTCACCGACGAGTAGGTGCCGCCGGCGAGGCGTCCCCGGGGAACCCTGGGTGCCACCGCAGGTGACCGCGGCCGACGGTGCGGTGGCGCCGGCGCTCGAGCCCAGCAGTGCCCACCGGCAGGGCCACCGTGGCCACCGCGGCGGCCGACGCCAGAATCCTCCAGGTCGTCCGCTCCGCCGGGTCCGACCTCCGATCGCCGCGCCGGAATCGCCGATCGCTGGCCTGGTCCATCGGAACACCTCCGCCTCGAGAGATACGCGTCACTCTAAGCAATCGATCGGGGCGGCGCTCGGAGAACCTCCCGGGCCCACCCGGACCGGAGATGGGCGCAGGTCACCGGCCAGTCGGCGATCTGTGTCACGGCGAGGTCCGGCTTGGCCCACCCGGCTGGCACGGCCGAGCAGGGCGCCACTCCGGTGACCCTCACCGACCACCACCGGGTAGGGGCGATGACGGTGGGCCGGACCACCGATGAGCGGGTCGTCGGCCCACGGATCCGGGGCGTGTAACTCCGGGGGAATGGACCGCGTCGGCACCGTACGCTGCCGGAGGGGAGACGAGGAGATATGGAACGGGTCATCGACGGCTTCCATCAGGACGAAGCCGGGGATTGGGTGGCCGAACTGGCGTGCGGTCATGACCAGCACGTCCGACACCGGCCGCCGTTCCAGGAGCGGGCCTGGGTACTCGACGAGCGCGGCCGAGCGGAACGCATCGGGGGCCCTCGGCCTGCCCGCTGTGCGACCGGGCGGAGCTGCCATCTCGGTTGCGGTCCACCCGGACCAGCCCTGGATGGGACGCGGGTTCTCTCCCCGCCGGTCTCGCCCGGCGGCACCGGCTGGGCCCGCGGACGTGGGCGCTCCTGGTGGTCGACGACGGGTCCGTCCGCTTCATCGCGGATGTGGTCCCTGCCCTGGATGTGGTGGTGGGGGCGGGATCGACGCAGGCCATTCCCCCGGAGGTCGATCACGAACTGATTCTCTTCGAGGCGGCCCGTCTCCACCTGGAGTTCTTCGTCGTCGAGCCCGGGGGACCGCCGGACCTGGCCCCGACCGAGCGAGCGGGACCACGTGGGCGGTCGGGAACCGACGAGGGTGGCGATCCTGCGTGCTGGACCGGTCTGGCTTGTGACGAGTGTGGTGCCGTCGGCGGATGGCACCGTTCCGGGTGCGAGGCGGCGCCCCGGGAGTGACCGGGCTGGCCCGGCCCGCTGCCATGATCGTCACCTGTGACCCGTGAGCCCAGCGCCGAAGAGGCCATCGCCACTGTTGGCCGAGGCGACCGGCGAACCCTACGAGCTCGTGGAGCGGCTCGCCGGGGGAGAGACCGGGGCGCACCGCGTCCGCGGGCCGGGCGGCGAGGCGCTCGTCGCCAAGTGGGTGGACACGGCTCGGGCCCGAGACCTTCGGTCGGAAGGGGTGGTGTTCTCGGAGCGGCTGAGAACGTCGGCCGGATGGCCGGTGCCACGGGAATGGACCGTGGACGTGGGCGAGACGATGTTCATTCTCCAGACCTTCTCGCCCGGACGCCCTCCGACCCGCCTGGACGAGGACCTGGTCCGACGAACTTCTGGATCTCCACGAACGGCGCCTGGGCTTGGCTCGTCCGGGCGATCGGCGGCAGTGGCCGGAGCGGTTGATCACCACCCTGACCGAGGGGGGTGACGGCTACTGCCGTCACGACTCGCTCCGCACGTACGACCGGCGCACGGCGGATCTCCTGGCGAGAATCCGAGAATTCGGTTCCACGCTCGACCCCACCGTCTTCAGCGGGGCGGACATCGTCCACTGGGACCTCCACCCCGGGAACCTCCTGACGGGAGACGCGGGACTGACGGCGATCGTGGACACCGATTTCGCCATGGTCGGTGACGCCCGCTTCGATGTGGTGACGCTGGCCCTGACCAGCCACAGCCTTCCCGATTGCTCCTCGCGCCCGCGCCCTGCTGCCGGGAGGTGGCGTTCTGGGACGTCGGACTCCGTCCCGACCCAGGCGTACCTGGCCCACCTCTTCCTGCGGTTGTTGGACTGGCCGATCCGTCGGGGCGCGTCCGACGAGGTCGAGCTCTGGTTGGACCTCTCGCGGACCTTGCTCGTCATCTGAGGTCGGGGGACCGGGGGCGGTCCCCCCGGGGCCGCCGCGGGTTCGGGTGGTGGGTTCCTCGGGGGGAGGAGCCCGGGGGTGCGGCTCTGGTCAACGCGGGGGGACCGGAAGACAGCCGCCATCGCATCACGGTATCCGGTGGTCGAGCTCGCGGGGGAAGGCGTTCGTCAGTAGGACATCGGGTCCTTGGAAGCCACGCCGTTGTCGGAGACGTCCTCGCCCCAGGTGTACCCGTCCCACAGGCGATACTCGTGCCGACGGGTGGGGTCGGCGTACCACCCGGGGTTGACGGGGGACGAGGACGGGGTGGCGATTCCGGCGGACCCCAGGGTGGCCCGCAGGCGCTCGTTCTCCGGCCGGAGGTAGGCCAGTTCGGCATTGGCGATGGCCAGCTTCTTCCGGGCCTGGGCGTTGAGGGTGGCGAACAGGGCGATCAGGCCCACCACGATCAGGATGATGACCCAGCCGACCGCGACATTGGCTGCGGTCTGGTTGCAGGCGTTGGCAGCGACAAGCTCGATGGGCATCAGGTCATCCTATTGACGGGTGATCGAGAAAGCGGGGAAGCGCGATCCTGACCTCGAGACCGCAATCGCCCGCCTCATCACGAACGGGGGAGCCCATGGAGGGGACCGAGATGCCGACCACATTGATCACCGGAGCAAACCGCGGGCTGGGCTACGAGGTCGCTCGTCAGCTGATCGACCTCGGCCACACCGTCTACCTGGGATCGCGCCGCATCGACGACAGCGTGGTGGCGGCATCGGAGCTCGGCGGTCGCCCTGTCCAGCTCGACGTGACCGACGACTCCTCGGTCGCCGCCGCGCTTCGGCTCATCGACGAGGACGAAGGATACCTTGACGTCCTGGTCAACAACGCCGGGATCAGTACGTGGTCGGACGTCTCGGGCCCCGAGGCCCTGCCGCGTCTTCTGACACCAATGCGATCGGGGTCATCCGGGTGACCGAAGCCGCCCTTCCCCTGTTGAGGAACGCCGACAACCCCGTCATCGTCAACGTGTCCAGTGCTCTCGGATCGTTCTGGGCCGTCACCAACCCCGATCAACGGCAATTCCACTCCCGTCGATCATCTACGGAGCCAGTAAGGCCGCCGTGTCGATGTTGACGGTCCAGTACGCCAAGGTCTATCCGGACATCAAGGTCAATGCCGTCGAGCCGGGATTCACGGCAACCGGCCTCACCCCCGTCAGCGGGGCCGGTCAACCGGTCGAGGAGGGTGCCCGCGTCATCGTGACCATGGCCACGATCGGACCCGATGGTCCCACCGGCACGTTCCGGGAGAACGACGGCGAACTCCCCTGGTGACGGGAGTGGCTGTCCACGGCGGGAGGAGAGCGGCCGACGGGAATCGAACCCGCGTCATCAGTTTGGAAGATGAGGCTAGGGGATTCTGACCTGGGGGAAATTCGGCCGAGCTGGACTTTTGTGCCTGATGCGCGGTCATGCGCGGGTGAGTTGCACCACGCGGTTCGCGACAAAATCGCGACAGAGCCGGGCGAGAAGAGGGGATGCGGCCGTCCTGACAGCACGTCGGCCATACGCGCCCCCGGCCCCCGCCCCTATAGTGACGGGTGACGCAGTACCGGGCGCGTGGGTGGCACGACCACCACGTTCCGCCCGATGGGCAACGCGGGATTGGGAACCCGCGAACGAAAGGATCGGGGCTCGAAACGGAGCCCCCAGCCCGGTGGGATCAGTCGCCGGGTCAACTTTTCGATTCGTAGTTCCCTATCAGGAGTCCGCAGTGTCCGAGCTGAGCGTCGATGATATCTACCGGGCTGGCGATGCTGTCGTGCCCCATCTACAGCCTGAACCAGACCGCCGAAATTCTGGTACTTCACCCCGCCACGGTGCGGCGGAAGGTCAAGGCGGGGGAGTTGGTCGCCGTCGTCACCAGTCGGGGCCGGGGGCACCGGCTCCAGTTCCGGGCGCCCGACATCGCCGCCTACATCGCAAACATGGCGAAGGCGCCGTGTGATCGACCCGACCTGCGGTGGTGGCGTCGTGAGCCCCTACTTCTTCGGCATCGACGCCGACGGGCCACCAAGAAGCGGAAGGCTCGGGACCCACCATTCCCCCAATCTGTCTCATACCATTTACCTGGTACTTCATGCCGACATTTGTTCGAAACTTGCATATTTCATTTTGTATGATACCCTTGGTATAGAGATATGTTTCAAGGGTCATTCCCTTTCTACATACAACAGACCATCTACATACACGAACAAGAGGGATAGATGACAAACACCGCCGACCAGGTGGCGAAACTCCAGACCGAACTGGCCGCTCAAACCCTAGAATTGGAAATGCTGGAATCCCAGTCCATTTCCGACCCGCAAGGATTCGACCCCCACGAATTGCTCGCCCTGCGCACTCGGCGGGATGCAACCGCCGCCGCACTTGGGCTTGCCCGGGACCTGGACGCCGCAGCCCAGCGCCAGGACCAGGCCGACGCCGCCGAGCGCCTACTGGACACGGTGCCGGGTCGGGTAGCCCAGGCCACCGAGCCCGTCGCCCAGGCCCCGACGACTAATCGCCGCTGCCGAGCGCTTCGTACAGGTGCAGGACCAGGCAGAACAGGAAGTCGGCGCCATCCGGACCGCCGTTGCCAGCGTGGGCGACCACGAGCGCATCCGCCGCGGCGGACCACATCATCACCGTCGATGGCACGCCGGTCTCCACCGACCGCACCTGGTCACTGAAGGCGGTGGCCCGCAGTCTTGTGCCCGTGTTCCGGAACGCGGGGTGGCCTACCAGTCGCCCTCGACAATTTCGCCAAGACGTGGAACCCATGACCGGTCCGGCCCTAGATGAAATGACCCCGAAGCAGAGGGCAGCCGCAATTGCGAATGCGCTCGACCGGGCCAGCAAAACGAAAGAATCTCCGAGATTCGCCGGGAGTCCTCTCCTCGCCACCGACGAGCCCGAGCCCGATTCAAACGATTTGAAGGAGCAGCTCGCCGCCAGGTATCTGCTTCTCGCCGCCGACCAGAAGCGCCGACCCACGACCGCCGAGGAGCGGGACGCGGCCCTATCCCGCGGAGGTAACACTAACCATTCTTTCTGAACGGTGGCGCCGGGCTTTCTCACTTTCACCCAGGCTGCCGCCGACCAGACGGCGGGTTCATTCCTTACCCCGCCGGTGCTCCCGAGGGTGTTACGTCATTCCCCCGGGGCAAATCCTCACCGTTCCGGAAAGACGGCCTCGTGCAGGCGTCGGGGGCCGGGGCGGTGTGTTCTCTCGGAATCGGTGGGCAGTTCTGCTCAGTTCGGCCCACCGGTTCCGGGTGCCCACCCCGACAGCCGCACAGTCAAACGTCAACCCCCGACTACAAGGACATTGGAGAATGTCAAATCAGAACACACAACGACGTATTCCTACCCAACTACCCAGTGACCACGGAGTCGTGAAGGCCTACATGGCGTCGATCCTCAACCTCGACGAGCTGCCCGTGTTCCTGGTCGTGGACGCCCACGACAAGGGGGTCCGCCGGACCGACCATCGCAAGATGATGACGACGAGCGAGATCCACGCCCTACTGCCCCACATCGACCGGCGGAAGGTGATCGAGGCGATCAAGAGCCTCGGGAGGAAGGGGCGGTTCGCCGCCTACCAGAAGGGCGGGTTCCCGCAGTCCGAGCTACGGGCCACCGTGAAGTACAACGAGGCCCGGGTCACCCCCGACGACCGGAAGCTCCGACCGACCACCGCCATGCTGGATGACGCGCTGGACGTGTACATGCAGCGCAGCACCAAGCCCAAGGGGGCCAGGCCCACCGCCCACGTCCCCGGTGGACGACAGCGGGAACATCGTCCACGACCGGCAGCCGGTGTGCATCAGCGCATTGGCCGACGGGTCCCGTCGGTGCGCTCGGCACGCCAACCCCGGTAGCCCTCGGCGCCAGGTCCACCAGGACGAGGCCCCGGCTCCCGCGTTCGAAATTTCGACGTGGGGGGTGAGGTGGGCCCGCGTCAAATCGAAGAATTCCCATGCAGCAGAATCTGACGCGTGATGGGGGTCGCCCGGATCAGAATTTACGTGGGGTCTCTGGGATGAAGACTCGGCTGAGAGGGAAGAGGATGACCAAGGAATCCTCTGACCGATCCAGCCGGGTTTAGATACAGTAAGAGGGACACCAGCGAGGGTGGCATGGGGACCGCCGTAGACGACCACCTACGTATTTCGTCCCCATCGCAGCCGAGGACACGGTGGCCGAGGATGACCTGTGGGACACCCTGACCCGCCATCCGGGGCCGGTGCCCGTCGTGCTGACCTACGAGGCCGACCCACTGACACCCGATGAGGTCACGCCCTACATGGTCACACCAGGTGCGGCCCTGGCCGACGACCTGACCGTCGATGGGCCCAGGGACCCGCATCACCACATGGCCCGCGGTGGCAGCATGACCACCATCACGGTTGACCTGTCCGCCGCGCCCCGCTGCAGCCGGAACCCCTAGCGAGGAGCGCTGGGGGATTACCAACTCGCCACCGGCTGCCCCGGTGATGACCGCCTGGTCCTCCGGTTCCCCGGCGGCGCATCGGTGGAGTACTTCGCCCTCTGCGAGCCGTCCACCTGAAAGCACCGGCCACGGTCACCATCGCCCCGGATAGGCCCGTCTCATCCGTTCTCAGCCGTTCCAATAGAACGAGCCGACCTATCCCACCCCTCTTACGCAGAAAGCACCACAGCAGCATGAACCACACCCCACCCTACTCGGCGCCTGTCGCCCGGCATGGCCATCGAGAACGCCTGCTCAACGAGGCGGCCGAGGACCGCCGGCGCCGACGTTCAGTCCACCCCGACGGGTGGCAGGACGAATGCCAGCACACCGAACGGGGTCACGGCGCCGTGATCGACTGCATCCGGCCGCATGAACCCGGATCGTGGTTCTGTCAACAGCATCGAGGATCCGACTAGTGAGCCCGACGGCGCCAAGTACTGCACTCATACCGTCGAATCCGCCGCCATCACCGCAACCCTATCAATCCCGCTGAAGGTCACCCTCGGCAACGACCGCCGCAGCCGCCGGTCCGGCTGGCAGCGGTGTGGCCGGTTCGCCATCAAGGGCGAGTACGGTTGCCCGAAACACGGTGGGTCGGCGCCCCAGGTCAAGCGGGCGGCCCAGCGTCGTCTGGCTGAAAAGCAGAGGCCGCAGCGTTGGTCAAGCCGAAGGTACGTCACCGCTATCATTGTTGTTGGAGGCCCTAACCGATGTAGCGGGCACGGATGACAGGCCTTGTGTCAGCACTGGAGGCGCGGGTAGCAGATTTACAGAGCCCAACCCGGACGAGCGTCGATGGGGTTGAGCAGCTAGCGGCGGTCTTGAGCGCCTACCAGATCGCCCTTGATCGCCTCGGCGGCCTGCTCGCCAAGATGGCCAGGCTCGACATCAGCCACCGCCGGGTCGCGATCGAACAGGCGAAGCTCATGCTGGTGGTCGAGGCGATCAAGCGGGCGGTGGACCAGCCCGAGTTCATGGCCGTGATCCCCGACTACGACACCCGGCGCCAGGTGCTGGCCGCCATCGGTTCGGAACTGCGGTCCGTTCCCACCCTGTAGCAATCGGTTGACCTGTTATGTTACGATAACTAAGGAAATCGTAACGAATCGGGGTCAGGGTATGGCTACACGGGAGCCCGTCATCGGATACCTACGGGTGTCGAGCCAGGGGCAGGCGGACAACGGGTATGGGCTGGACGCCCAGCGCCACGAGATCGACCAGTGGGCCAAGGCCAACGGCAAGCGTGTGGTGGCCTGGTACGAGGACGCCGGGGTGTCCGGCACCGTGGACGCCATCGACCGCCCCGGACTGACTGACGCTATGGCCGCCCTGACCGCCTCCACCCGATGCCAGCGGCCTGGTCGTCGCCCGGTTGGACCGGTTGGCGCGTGCCTTGCACGTGCAGGAGGCCATCCTTCAGTCCGTGTGGGCCACCGGGTGCCGCATTTTACGCCGCCGACACCGGCGAGGTGCTGGCCGACCACCCCGACGACCCCATGCGGACGTTCGTCCGACAGATTCTCGGATGCGTTGCCCAACTGGACCGGGCCACCACCAAGAAGCGTCTTCGTGACGGACGTGCAGCGAAGCAGCGGGCGGGCGGGTACGCCGGGGGTCGTCCGGGCTACGGACACCAAGCGGTCGGCCGAGAGCTGGCCGTGAACCCCGATGAGGCGCCCATCCTCTCGATGGTGGCCGATATGCGACGGGATGGTGCTTCGCTGCGCGAGGTGGCCGACGCGCTGAACGCGGCGGGCCACACGAACCGAGCGGGCCGTCCGTTCGCCCCGACCACGGTGGCGCGGATCGCCCGACGGGCCGGTGTGTCGTGACGGAATCTGGCAGTGGAAGCGCAACTGGCACGACGTGTCGGCGGTGGTCTCGAGCCACTTCTTGCAGAAATCTGGCCCAGACCCTCGCCCCTACTGGTATCTGTCGGTCCAACGTGCCCCGTCCCACCATCGGATGGA
>CAWHDJ010000011.1:0-124273 GCA_963827955.1 uncultured delta proteobacterium
GCGGCGCGCCGGTCGCCGCCGGGACCTGCGCGGCCTTGGTGCGCTCCTGCGTCGCGCCGGTCCACGCCTTCGCGGCGTTCGGATCGTTGTTGCTGGCCGACGTGAGCGCGGTGCCAACGGCGTCGTGCTTGATGCGCAGCGTCGCCATCTGCGTGTTCCGAGTCTTCTCCAGGGCCGCGAGCCTGGCGCGGACCTGGTCGATCTCGCTCACGGTGCCCTGGAGCTGGGCGACGGCCCCGTCCATGTCGGTCACGACGGCCTGCACGGGGGCCGCGGTCGGGTAGGCGGGGCACTGCTTGATGAGGGTGGACTGCTCGGTCCAGAGGTGGATCATCGACTTCGCGTTGATGTTGTAGGGGAACGGGAGCTCCACCTTCACGGTCACGATTTGGGAGGTCATGGTCGTCTCCTTTCGAGGGACGCTCGGGCCTATTGCGAGAGGCGTGCCAAGCGCGGAGGCGAGGCGTCGGATGCACGGGGACGCGTCCTCGAAGCTCTCCCGCGCGAGGGAGATGCACGAGGACGCGTCCTCGAAGCTCTCCCGCGCGAGGGAGATGCACGAGGACGCATCCTCGAAACTTCCCCTCGCGAGGGAGCTGCACGAGGACGCTGTCCGAAGCACGACGGGCGCGTCTGCTCAAAATGATCCATCCCAGCGCGCCCTCGGAGCCGCTCCCCGCCGTCTCGTCCGGCATTTTCCAAAGAAATTCCGCGCGATAGGTCGTCTGCTCAAAATGATCCCCTCTCCGAAGGGCAAATGGATCATTTTGAGCAGACAACCGAGTTGGCACCCGGTGGCGAGCGCCGCGAGGCGCAACCCGGCCCCAGCGGGCGGCGCGCCCTCCTTAAAGTAGGCCGTAGCGCTCGCGCTTGCGCAGCAACGTCTCCCTGCTGACCCCGGGGCAGGAGGTGGGCGTCCAGTGTCGCTGGACGTCACCTCCGCGCCGGCGGAGGCGCTCCGCGGGCTCAGCGGTACATCTTGCGCGTCGAGGCGCCCATCGTCGCCACGGCGGCCTTGCGCGGCATCACGTGCTGCATGAAGAACGCGGCCGCGCGATTGAGCGCGCCGGGGACCATGCTCGGGCCCTTGCCCAGCGCGTCCAGCGCCTCGATCGCGACCGGGCGCGCGTCCATGATCGGCGCGGGGCCCGGCTTCGGGCTCGACTTCTCGAAGGCGGGGGTGCGCGTGGCCCCGGCGCGGCACGCGAGCACGTCGACGCCGTGCTCGCGCAGCTCGTCCCACAGCGCCTCGCCGAGCACCAGGTTGTAGGCCTTGGTGGCGGCGTACGTCGCGATGTACGCCGTGCCCTGCGTGGCCGCGAGCGAGGACATGAGGACGATGCCGCCGCGGCGGCGCGCGGCCATGGAGCGCCCCAGCTCGTCGGTGAGGACGAGCGGGCCCCGGCAGTTCACGTCCAGGATCCGGAGCTTGTCGGCGAGCGGCTGCTCCAGGAACGGGCCGATGAGCGAGAGCGCCGCGTTGTAGACGAGGAGCCCGACCTCGAGGCCGGCGACCTCCCGGCGCACGTCGTCGAGCAGCGTCGGGGCGCCGAGATCGACCGCCGCGACGCGCACCTCGACGCCTTGGGCGGCGCGCAGCTCCGCGGCGAGCGCCTCGAGCGGCGCGAGGCGCCTCGCGAGGAGGACGAGGTGGAGCCCGCGGGCGGCGAGCTCGTGCGCGAAGGCGGCGCCGATGCCCTCCGAGGCGCCCGCGACGAGCGCCCAGGGCCCGTACTTCTCGCGGAAGGACGAGGAAGACATGCGTGGGAGGGGGAACCGTCGAGGCGGGAAACCCTCACCGCCCCCCGAGGGGAGGCGGTGAGGGAGGGGAAAGGGGCTACTGCCCCTCGCAGGTGATGAAGACCGTCGAGCCAGGGACGGGCTCGCCCGACCCGACGAAGCGGACCTGCCGCTCGTCGCCCGTCGGGCAGTTCTTCACGAGGGCCGGGTTGCCGACGGCGGTGGCGCCCGAGGCGTCGACGTAGCACCAGCCGTTCGTGCTGGCCATGACGCTCGTGTTGTCCTGGCAGTCCGTGAGCGCGGAGCCCGTGGTCTGCGTGATCTCGCAGAAGCAGTTCCACTGCTCCGTCGTGTAGAGCGGGTCGAGCTTCGCCGCGGCCTCGGCGGGCATGTGGGCGGAACTCACCGGGGCGCGCGCCTGGCTCGCGTCGCAGTTGCACGTCGGGCTCTTACTCGCCTCGATGATGAGGCAGGGCACCTCGTGTGTCGTCGGATCGGGCGTGAGCGTGCGGGGCAGGCACTGGCCCTTCAGGGCCTGCTTGAGGCGATCGATGATGGCCTTCACCGCGGGGCGATAGCCGTAGTCGGCCGCGGGCGTGCCGTCCGAGTTCGTCGGGTTCTTCGTCTGCGCGGGGCAGATGGAGGCGGCGATGCCCTGGTTCATCATCCCCTTGACGATCGCGAGGTTCTTCACGCCCGGGTACGCCTTGGCGCGGCTCTGCAGCGTCAGGTTCCCGCTGTCGTTCGGGTTCGGATCGCAGAGCGGGTTGTCCTTGCTCGCGTCGCCGTCGCAGTCGCACACCGCGCCCGGCTGGCTGCAGTCACGCGGGGTGGGCAGGTCGAAGATGCAGGCGTACTCGATGTCGCCCGGGGGCCCACCCGTCGAGCCCGTCGGGTTCCACTCGTGCCCGTTCAGCTTGTTGGCGCCGACCGGCGAGCCGGGCGGGGAGATCGCGATGCCCGTGATCGGGTCGGTGCCGCTGCGCGGGACCGTCGACTCCTGCATGTAGGGCGAGAGCGGCAGCACGTAGTTCTCCGGGTCGCCGAGGATGTCGTCCCAGAACGAGTTGCCCTTCGAGTCCTGCCCGATGAGCTCCTGGTACGTCTTGAACCCGCCCTCCGGCGTGTTGTCGGTGGTGTTGATGCCGGCGATCAGGTCGGGCGTCCCGTTCGCGTCCTGCCGGGCGATGAGCTCCCACGGCACGCCGGTGATGGCGGCGTAGAAGACCAGGGACGGGTCGCGCACCGCCGCGTTCGGCTCGTTCGCGTTGACCGAGTAGATCGGGTTCGTCACCATGGTGCCCGTCGCGTCCGGCACCATGGCCGAGGTGAGGCCGGTGACGTAGCGGCTCGGCGGGTAGAAGAACTCGATGCCGTAGCGCGCCTTGTGGCTCATCAGCCCGCCCGAGAGGCCGAACGCGCGGAGGGCGAGGTTCTCCGTGCTGTCGGTGTACTGGGGGGTCGCGGTGCAGTTCGGGTCCGCCGGGCAGCCGGAGGGGGCGGACTCGCCACAGGAGGCGCAGCACGGGTCGTTCGGGCCCTTGGCGGGGTCGCTGCACTCGGCGCGCGCGGTGGGCAGGTGGAAGGGCTGCCCGCTCGACAGCTCCTGCGCGAAGAGCGGGTAGAAGCCGTTCTCCTTGAGCGACGTGTCCGTCTCGTCCGTCACGTTGATGATGGCGAGCAGCGAGTCGCTCCGCATGAAGTCGGCGCGCTGCTGGAGGAGCTGGTTGTCGATGCCGCTCGTCATCGTGCTCTGCCCCGAGAGCGTGATGGTCTGGTAGGGCGAGGGGTCGACCAGGAAGCGGTACCAGGACTCGTTCTGCGACTCGAAGCCGCAGCCGTCCTGCCCGTCGCCGGTGACCAGCTCCGCGAGGTCGCCTTCCATGGTGCCGGGCGTCATGGTGTTGCCGAGCTGGCTCTCGCCCTTCGGGGTCAGCGCGCCCATCGGATCCCACGCGAGGAAGCCCTCGCTGTTCCAGGTCGGGACGGTGCCGGGCGCGCACGGATCGGTGCGCGTGACGAGGTGGCCGTGGTCGTTGTTCGACGTGCTCGTGGCCATGTTCGAGCACACGGTGCTCGTGCTGTCCGGACAGCCGTCCGCGCCGAACGAGCCGAGGCTGGAGCTGAGCAGGCCGATGTGGACGTCGTACACCGGGGGGAAGTCGCGCGAGTACCCCGCAGGGCACGTGCCCGTCGGGGTCGGTTGCATGGCCGTCGGGACGGGGTTGCCGTTCGAGTCGACGCACGCCGGGTTGAGCAGGCCGACGATCAGGTCGGGGATGGCCTGCGAGAGGATCTCCTGCTTGTCGGCCATCGACCGGGAGTTGTCGACGACCAGGAGCAGGTCGATCTTGTTGACCGAGCTCTGCGTCAGCTTCTCCACCACGGTCGAGGTGGTGAGCGGTGCGATGGGCTGGACCGGGCGCGTCAAGCACCCGCTCACGGCGCCCAGGCCCGCGACCGCGAGCGTGGCGGCGGCCAGGCGTAGCCCGCGCTCGAGCACACGTGTCCGCGACAGCGATACACCCTTCATAGTCCCGTGATTCCTTTCATGATCTCGCGCACCCGTCGGGGTTCGAGCCGTCCCGGACCCCACCGTGCGGGGGGATGGCCCCAAGCTTCGAGGAGGATCTGGTCGCGCGTGGTTTCGAGGGGCCCATGCTAACCGACGGACGCGCTTTCGGGAACCAGGGATCCTCCGGGCGCATCGCCGCGTGCGCGTTCCTGCCCCGCCCATTGCCTCCCTCCTTCACCTCCCGGTGAGCCACTTCGCGTCCGACGCGCCGCGCAGGCCCTGCTAGCATCGAGCCGATGCTCGGCCCCCGGGCGGTCGCCGCCCTCCTCGCGACGTCAGGCGCTCTGGCCGCGGCCTCGGTCGCGAGCTGCGGCAGCGCGAGCGTGGGGGGCGCCGGCGGGGCGGCCGGGCCCGCTTCCGCCAGCAGCAGCACGGGGGGCAGCTCCTTCGTCTCGGGCGTGGGCAGCGGGATGCCGGCCTGCACGGACGGGAGCGCGCCCGACGCCGGCGAGGGCGGCGATGGGTCGACGGGGTGCGAGGGGCTCGAGGGCGGCGTGAGCTACACCAACGACGTGGCCCACATCTTCGCCGCCTGCCAGGGCGAGGCGTGCCACAGCGCGCCCTCGCCCGCGACCACCGTCGACGTCCCCGCCTACGAGTGCTGCAACCAGCGCCTCATCATCGACCCCGGGAACGCGGCGCAGAGCTACCTGATGGACAAGATCGAGGGGCAAGACCTCTGCATGGGCCTGCGGATGCCGTTCGACCTGCCGCCGCTGCCGGAGGACGAGATCCTGACGATCCGCCGCTGGATCTGCGAGGGCGCGCCGGACAACTGAGCGGCGCGCGGTCAGGCCTGGAGCGTGGCGCGCGCCGTGCAGTGGATCTCGCCGAGCAGCGCCCGTGCGGCGGGCACTACCACCTCTTCGAGCGCGCTCGCCGCGATGCGCGCCGCCGTCGAGACGTCGAGCCGGCCGTGGTCCGCGAGCGCCGCGACCTCCTCCGTCCCCTCCGCGCCGACACCCCCCGCGAGCGCCTCGGCGAGGGCTCGCGCGGCGGCCGCGCGCACCTCGGCGCCCCCCTCGCGAACGGCCCAGGCCACCGCACGCCACGCGAGCTCGGCGTGGCGCGCCTCGTCGACCGCGATGCGCGCGAGGGCCGCCCGCACGGCCGGATCCTTCGCCCGGGCGAGCTGCTCGGCGGCCATCACGGCCGCCACGGTCTCGCCGACGCACCCCTCCTTCACCGCGCTCGCGACGAGGGCGGCGAGGCTCCCCGCCACGCGCACCTCGGCCCCGACCGGGAAGGGGCCCGGGCCGAGGGCCTCGCCTGCGTACCCGGCGGCGAGCGCGAAGCACAGCTCGGCGTGGCGGATCTCGTCGAGCGCGGCCTGGTGCGCCAGCGCGACCAGGTGAGCCGGGGCGCCGGCGGCGAGCAGGTCCAGCGAGAAGCGCGAGAAGGAGGCCACCGATGCGTGCTCGCGGAGCGCGTCCGCGGCCCACGCGCGGGCGAGCGCGGCGCGCTCGCCCGCTTCGATTCCGTCGCAGCAAGGGGCAGGGCCCTGGGCGGACCAGCCGTCCACGCCCCGCGCGAGCGCGGAGAGGCAGGCGTGGTCGTCCATCAGGTACGGGCGCCCGCCGCCGATGCAGAGCTGGAGGTCCATGACGTAGCAGCACTGGTTCATCGTGTTGCGCGTGGGGCCGGACGCGATGGCGAACGCGTCCCACCCCCCGGCCGGGCACCCGTTGCCCTGGATCTCGTAGGTCACGAGCTTCTCGTTCGTGGGGCACCCTTCGGTGGGCGGGCCCGCGTCGAAGGGCAGCATGGGGCCTGCGTCGTCGGAGCCGCCGTCGGGGATGGGGGCCATGGGGTAGCCGCCGTCGGGCGGCCAGTCGAAGCAATCCTCCGCCGTCGGGCTCGACGAGCCGCCGGTGCCGCTCCCGACGCCGACGCCAGCGTCGAGGAAGAAGCCGCCTCCGCCCATTCCCCCGGTTGTGGCCGTCGTCCCCTTCCCCACCGAGCCCCCCGTTCCGGCGTGCGCTGCGCCGGTGCTCGCGGTGCTGGGGCTCGCTGCGCCGGCGCCGGTGGACGCGCTGGCCGGCCCGCCGTCGACCGCGCTGCTCGTGCAGGCGGCGAACGAGGCCGCGCCGAGGAGGCCCAGCAGGTGAACGGCGAGCCGGCGGCGAAAGAAGGTCGGGTCGAGCATGGGGTGCACCGATGGGCCGGGCTGGCAGCTTACCGCGATCGGGGGCACGCCGCGACGGCGCTCTGTGCGCTGCCGCACGGTGCCCGGTTGCTGCGGGGCGCATCACACCCCAGGTGCGGTCTTGGAAAGGAATGGGCCAGGCAAGCGATCACGACGGGGACCCCGATCCCAGGACCCCGCTCGAGGCCGGTCGGCGCAAGGGCGACGCGCGGCGCCTCTACCTGAGCGCGGTCGTCCTGCCGATCGTCCTCGCCGCGGTCGCGTGCACGTGGATCGTCTGGCAGATCCGGGGGCTGGCGGACGCCGCCGGGTGGATCGACGAGAGCGAGCAGGTGATCGCCCTGGCCAACGACACGCAGCGGCGCATCGTCGACCAGGAGCTCGCGTTCCACCATTTCCTCTTCACGGGGGATCCGCGCGTGCTCGAGCCGTACCGCGACGAGGGGCCCGAAGAGGATCTCGACGAGCTCGATCGCTTGCTGCAGAACGCCCCCGAGCAGCGCGCTGAGGTGCGCGCGCTCCGCGATCTCTACAGGTCGTGGAGGCGTGAAGCCGACGAGGTCATCGCCGCCCCGGCCCCGCGGGCGAGCGCGGGCACGATCCGGCGCCGCTGGGCGGCCGTCGACGAGATGCGGTCCAGGGCGGAGGAGATCGCGGCGCGCGAGAAGAGCACGCGCCTCGCCCGGATCCGCCGGCTCGAGGCGCGGACCCGCGCGACGACGATCGGCGCGACGACCCTCCTCGCCCTGCTCGCCGCGACGTCCTCGCTGACGTCGCGCCGGCAGATCAAGCTGACCCTCGCGCTGATGCGCCGCGAGCGGGAGGCGCTAGACAGGGCGCAGGAGGCGCTCCGCACCAAGGACGTGTTCCTCGCGAACCTGAGCCACGAGCTCAGGACGCCGCTCACCCCGATCCTCGGCTGGGTGACCATCGCGCGGACCCGGCGCCTGCAAGGGGAGGCGCTCGACAGGGCGCTCGCGTCGATCGAGAGGAACGCGAGGGCCGAGGCCCGGATCGTCGAGGACGTGCTCGACATCGGCCGCATCAGCGCCGGAAAGCTGCGGATCTCGCAGGAGATCGTCGATCCGGCGGCCGTCGTCCGCGCCGCGATGGCCGTCGTCGACCTCTCGGCCCGCGCCAAGGAGATCTCGATCGAGGCGACGATCGCCTCGTCGCTCCCGCCCATCCTCGGCGACCCTACGCGGCTCCAGCAGATCGTTGTGGCACCTGCTCGGCAACGCCATCAAGTTCACGCCGCGGGGCGGCCGCATCCAGGTCCGGGTCGACGTCGACGACAAGGGCGTGCAGATCCGCGTCGCGGACGACGGGGTGGGCATCAAGCCCGATTTTCTGCCCCACGTGTTCGAGGACTTCCGCCAGGCGGACGCCAGCAAGACGCGCGCCCACGGTGGGCTCGGCCTCGGCCTCGCCATCGTCCGCCGCCTGGTGGAGCTGCACGGCGGCGAGGTGCAGGCCGAGAGCAGCGGCCCCGGGCGCGGATCGGTCTTCACGGTCACCCTGCCCGCCGCGGGCGCGGGCTGAGCGCGCGTCAGCCGCCGTCCGCCCCCGCGTCGCCCCCTCCGGCCCCCGACGTCGTGCTGCTCGCGCTCCCGCCCGTGCCCGTGCCCGTGCCCGTGCTCGCGCTCCCACCCGTGCTCGACGTGCTCCCCGCCGCGCCGCCCATGCCGGTCGAGCCGCTCATGCCGGTCGAGCCGCCCATGCCGGTCGAGCCTCCGGCCCCGCTGGCGGAGGCTGCCAGCGAGCCGCCTGCGCCCGAGCTCACGTCCGACGTACCCTCGGTCGTCGCCACGAAGGGAGTGGGCGTGCAGGATCCGAATGCCGCCACCACCGTCATACCCAGGGCCGCAAGCCAAGCCGAGCTGTTCATCGCGAGGTCCTTCCCATCCTGATCCCAGAGCGGTTCGCGTTCAGCATCAGCACATACATCAGCGCCTACCGAACCGCGAGCGCGAGCGAGCGGGTGCCAGCGGGCACCAGCGTCTTCACGCCCTCGCAGGCGCCGCGCTGCCTGTAGCGCTACGCGTGCGAGGGCAGGAGACGTCGCGCCTCCTGGCACCCGCTCGCTCGCGCTCGCGGTTCGGTAGGTGGTAGGCGCGGACCGAACCCGAGCGCAAACCGCTCAAGGCGCCGCGGCCGGCTTCGCGGCCTTGAAGGTGATGATCACCGTCACGCCCACCGGGTCGGCGCTCGGCGCGCCGATCGGCTTGTTCTTGAGCAAGCGCCGGACGCACCCCGCGGCCTCGGCGCCCACGCCCTTCGCCGCGAGCACCTCCACGCCCTCGGCGCGGCCGCGCGATTGGACGAGGAACTGGATCTTCACGCTCCCGGCGTCGCCCGCGAGGCCGCCGTTGTCCGCGATGCAGCGCGCCAGATCGCCGGATGCCTTGCCGAGCGACCTCTCGACCCGGGTGACCTCGCCGTTCTCGAACTTGGGCTCGCCGATCTCCACGAGGGGAGGCGGCGCCGGGGCAGGCGGCGCGGCGGAAGGCACCGGAGCAGACGCGGTGGGCGCAGGCGGCGCAGCGGAGGACGCCGGCGGCCCGGCGGGCGGTGGAGGCGCGGCGGGCGCGTCGCCGGACGGAGGGGGGAGCCAGCCGGCGTCCCGCTCCTCGGGGAGGAGGCAGCGGACGAAGCCCCGGTGCGGATCCTCGAGGGCGCCGTAGGGGCAGCGGGGAGCGGCGCCGGCGTCCGGAGGCGCGGCGAGGGGGACGATCTCGTCGGGGCTGGGCTCGGGGGTCCACGCCCGGGCGGCCTCGCCGCGCGGAGGCGCAGCGGCGCCGCACGCGGCGATGGAGACGAGGCCGGCGCTCGCCGCCCAGAGGAGGCGGGACGAGGTGCGCGTCGTGGTCATGGGAGGGGCATACACGACGTCGGCGGACGGGCCACCTATTCGGGCTCGGGCGCCTCGGCGGCGACCGCGAGCGGTGGGCGATCGCACCCGTCGACCCAACCTCGCGCCGGCGCCGGCAGCTCCGCGACGAGCGTGGCGCCCTGGCCCGGCCCGGCGCTCTCGGCCCGCACGGTCCCACCGTGCGCCTCGACGATGTACCGCACGATGGCGAGCCCGAGGCCGAGCCCGCCGTGGGCGCGCGTGACCGAGGCGTCACCGATGCGGAAGGGCTCGAACACGTGCGGCAGCTCGGTGGCCGGGATCCCCGCCCCGGTGTCGCGCACCCGCAGCGTGAGCGCGTCGCCCCCGTGCGCGACCTCGACCAGCACGCGGCCACCGCGCGGGGTGAACTTGAGCGCGTTCGAGAGCAGGTTCCGCACGACCTGCGAGAGCCTGTCCCCGTCGCCCCAGAGCACGGCGTCCGGCGCCAGGCTCGCCTCGATGCGGATGCCCTTCGCCTCGGCGCGGGCGTGGGCCTCGTCGACGCACGCCTGCACGAGCGGCCCGAGATCGACCGGGCGCTTCTCCAGGATCATCGTGCCGGCGACGAACTGGGAGAGGTCGATCAGGTCGTCGACGAGCCGGGCCTCCACGCGGGCGTTGGCGAGGATCACCGCGAGGCCCCGCTCGAGGCGCCCGAGGTCGCCGTGCGGGTCGTGCTCGAGGAGCTTCGCCCAGCCCAGGATCGGCGTGAGCGGCGTGCGCAGCTCGTGCGACGCGATGCGCAGGAACTCGCCCTTGGCGCGGCTGGCCTGCTCGGCTGCGGAGCGCGCCTCTTCGAGGGCGCGGCGGGCGTCGACCTGCTCCGTCACGTTGGTCACCACGACGATGACGTCGGTGATGAGCCCCGCGCCGCACGCGAGCGGCTGGCACGCGATGTTGTAGAAGCGGGTATCGACCGATCCGTCGGGGAGCACGCGGGGGACGGGCTGCTCGGTCAGCTCGCGCGGCTCGCCGGTCGCGTACGCCTCGTCGAGCGCCCGGAGGGCGCCGGCCCCCGTCCCGGGCGGCAAGATCTCCCGGACCGGCTTGCCGACGGACTCGATGCCGTGCCGGAGCGCGAACCAGCGCCGGTTGGCGAGGCGAACGACGTGATCCGGACCGACACAGACCGCGACGGCGATGGGCGCGTTCATGATCAGGCTCTCGAAGCGGGCGCGCTCGGCGGCGACGCACGCCCGCGCGCGCAGCGCCTCGATGCCGAACGCGAGGTCGTGGGCGAGCGTCGTCAGGAGCGCCACGGCGTCCGCGTCGAACGCGTCCTTCTCGGCGGCGTAGATGGTCAGCGCGCCGAAGACCTGACCCGAGACGCGCAGGGGCAGCGCGATCACCGAGGCATAGCCGTGGGCGCGTGCCTCGGCGCGCCAGGGGGCGAACGCGTCGTCCTCCACGTCCTGCGGGACGTGGGGCCGTCCCGTGCGGATGGCGGTGCCGACCGGCCCTCGGCCGCGCTCGGTGTCGGCCCACGTGACCTCCGCCCGGTCGACGTAGCCGTCGTCGTACCCGGCCCGGACGATGGGCCGCACCGTCTTCCTCTCGTCGTACCCGGCGCGCCCGACCCAGCACATGCGGTACCCGGCGACCTCGACGATGGCGCGGCAGACCTGCTCGAGCAGCGTCTCCTCGTCCTCCGAGTGGACGAGCGCCTCGGCGGCGACGGAGAGTGCGCGGTGCGCCATGTTGACCTTGCGGAGCTGCTCCTCATCGGATCGGCACCGGCGCGCGAACTCCTGCGCGGCCGTTCGGGACTCCGTGACGGCCACCACGAGCACCGCGGTGATGCAGACCTCGACCAGGAAGAGGGCGAGCTCGGCCAGGGCGCCGGCGCCCAGCGCAAAGCTCAGGTAGGGCGGGAGCACGTAATAGGCGGCGACCAGCGCGGCGAGCACGACCGCGAGGACGGCGGGCCCGCGCCCCCCGTACCAACCGGCCACGAGGACGGCGCCGTTGAGCAGGAAGAGCGTCTTCCTCTCGCCGAGCTGGGCGGGCAGGGACTCGAACACGACCGCAGCGACGACCGCCCCGGTCGCGACGCCGTAGCGCGCAGCCACGCTCCGCTGGCTCGACATCCACTCGCCTCCCCGGGGTGGCCGTCTTGAGCCGGCTCCTTCGCGCGTAAAGGCGCGTGCGTGCGCCGGCCGCCCGCGCGGCCGGGCTCGGCGGACGAGGCTCGACGTCGCTGGAGGGGGAGGCGCGGGCCGGCGTCAGCGGCCGAGCGCTTCGGCGCGGTTGACGATGCGCGGGGTGAGGAAGATGACGAGCTCGGTGCGGGTGTCGCTCGCCCGGCGGCGCTGGAAGAGCAAGCCCAGGACGGGGATGTCGCCCAGGACCGGGACGGAGTTGAGGTTGCGGCCGGTGTTGCGCGTGAAGATGCCGCCGATGACCGCGGTGTGGCCGTCCATGATGAGCAGGTCGGTCTCGGCCTCCCGCTTGAGGATGGTGGGATCGCCGCGGGGGGAGGTCTGGTTGAAGTCGGGCTCGTCGCGGTTGATCTTGACGTGCATGGCGACGCTGCCGTCGCTCGTCACGTGCGGCTTCACGAGGAGCTGGAGCTTGGCCTCCTGGAAGGTGGTCTGCACGCCCTGGGCGCTGATCTGCGAGAACGGGATGAGCGTGCCCTGGGCGATGCGCGCCTGCTGGTGGTCGAGCGTCAGGATGCGCGGGCTCGAGATGATGCGCAGCATGCCGCTCTGCTCGGCGGCGGAGAGGCGGAGGGCCAGGTTGAAGGCGTTGTTGACGGAGCCGAGCGTGAGGCCGATGGCGCCGCCCTGGCCGGTGCCGACCGTCGCAGGCAGGTTGACCGCGAAGTTGGGGTTGGGGACCGAGTTGGTGAACGGGGAGAGGCCGGCCGTGGGCGTGGTCTGGTCGCTGGCGCCGCCGACGAGGCCGATGTTGGACGGGAAGGAGAGGCCCGTCGGGTTGCCCGTCGCGGCGCTCATGGTCCCGTCGCCGCCCCACTGGATGCCCACGTCGCGGAGGTACTGGCTCGTGGCCTCGACCACGCGCGCCTCGATGAGCACCTGGGGCGTCTGCGTGTCGAGGGCGTGGATGAGCTCGTCGATTTGCGCGAGGTTGCCGGGGACGTCGCGGGCGATGAGGACGTTGGTGCGCTCGTCGACCGAGAGCGAGCCGCGCGGGGAGAGCAGCTCCTTGGCGCGCTCCGCCATGTGGGCGGCCTCGGCGTAGTAGACGGGGATGAGCCGCGTCTCGACGGGCGCGAGCTGGAGCTCCGCCTTGCGGCGGGCGATGGCGAGCTCACGCTCCTTGTTGAGGTCGGCGAGCGGGGCCACGCGGATCATGTTGCCCTGGCGCACCATGCCGAGCCCCTTGGCCTGGAGCACCGTGTCGAGCGCCTGGTCCCAGGGGACGTTGCGCATGCGCACGGTGACGGTGCCGGTCACGTTCTCTGCGACCACGATGTTGACGTGGCCCACGTCCGAGAGGAGCCGGAGGACCTCGTGGATCGAGGCGTCCTTCAGCTCCACGTTGATGCGCTGCCCCGTGTACCTCCGCTGCTGGCCGGCGAACGTCGGGAGGAAGGCGTCGGCCTGGTTCGGCTCGACCATCGACTCCTGCGCGCCTGCCCCGGCGTCGAAGGTCGTCGTCACGCGCGGCGCGTCGGTGCGCAGGTCCTCCTCGCGGGCCACGGTGACCGCGCGCCTCGCGACCCCGCCGTCCGAGGCGATGCCGGAGACGCTGCTCGGGAGCCTGCCCTTGCCCACCAGGATCACCAGATCGTTGCCCTCGCGCGTGACGACGCCGGAGGCGTCGCCGGAGCGCTCGATCTCGATGACGACGTGATCGGGCATGCTCTTGCGCCGGTACGTGGAGACGGCCCGCACCGGGCCGCCGAAGGCCGTGGTGTCCAGCTTGCGCTGGAGGCTGTCCGCGAGGTGCACGCCGGAGATCTCCACCGTGGTCCTGCCGCCGTCCTGCGACTGGGTGAAGTCGGCGCGTGCCGAGAGCGCGATCACGATGCGGTCGTAGCCGGCCTGGTGGTCGAAGCGCACGTCGCCCACGTCGGTGCGCTTCGGGGCGGCGGCGGTGGGGGGCAGCCCGGTCGCGCCCACCGGCGCGGTCTGCGCGGCGGACGAGAGGACGATCCGGAGCCCGCCCGCCTCGGGGACGATGCGGTACTCGGCCGCGTGCGCCAGGTTCACGAGGATGCGGGTGGTCGACTGGCCGTTCTGCTGCACGGCCTGGGTCATGACCCCGCCGACGACGGCGTTGCCTTCCGTGATCGCGCCGGGCGCGCCCGCCACGTCCGCGCCCTCCAGGGCGATGAGCAGGCGGCGCCCGCTGCCCTCGACCCGGGCGCTGAACTGCGGCGTGCCGGTGGTGGCGACGAAGACCTCGGCGACGCCTTCGGAGGGGGAGACGAGCTTCACGTCCTTCACGTGGAGGGGCTCACCCCCGCGCGCGTCGTGCACGACCGCCCCGGCGGCGAGGAACGCTCCGACGAGCGCCGCGCCGCGGAGCTTGCCGCGCCACGTAGAGGGAAGGCCACCTGAGGATGCGGGGTTGGTCAGGGGCGTCCGGGAAGTGTTCATCGTACTCCGAGGGCCTTCGGGGCGTGCGGGGCGTGCGGGGCCAAGGCACCCCTTCCGAGGCTCGACCGATGCTAGTGCGGGGGAAAGGGGCGGGTCCAATTCCTGGCAAAGTTTCCGTCGGCCCGGCCTCCTCTCGTCGCTCTCGCGTGGGCTCCTCGCAGCCTGGTCACTGGGCTTTCCATGCGGGATCGGCCGCGGGCGCCGCAGGGCGCGTGGCTGTGTACCGTCCCGTGGGTCTCGTGTAACCTCGCCGGGCCGGCCCGCTGCGGCAGCATGCAGCGCGCCAGGAAACCCAGCTGATTGAACTAAAAACGGTGATGAGGATGGGAGAGCAGGTCAAGGGGCGGCGAGGCTGGGCGCGCGGGGCCATCGCGGCGCTCGGGTTCGCGGCGGCCCTCGCCTCGCCCGAGGCAGCGCGAGCGCAGGGGGTGAGCCAGCAGACGTTCTACCTCGACCGCCTCTTCATGGCAGGGGCGCCCGACGACGCCATCGGCCTGTGGCGACCCCAGATGGGGGAAAACACGCGCTTCTTCGCCCAGCTCGGGTTGGGCTTCGCGTACAACCCCTTCCGCGTCGAGAACGAGCTCGCCCTCGAACAAGACAAGGCCCTCGCCCCCGGCAACCCGGTGACGTACCAGCTCCAGGCCTACGCGGACGTCGGCGTCGAGATTGTCGACCGGGTTTCGTTCCAGGTCGAGCTGCCGGTCATCCTCCTCCAGGGCGTCAACTCGACGTCCATCCCCCCCGCGTCCGAGCCGACGTTCGTCACCTCGCCCAACAAGACGGCGCCCATGGACACCCGCATCGACGCGCGCGTGATCTTCTACCGGAACGAGAGCCGGTCTTTCAAGCTCGGCGCCGAGGCCTCGCTCTGGGTTCCGTCGGGCACCCACAGTTCCTGGGGCGGCGACGGGTCCACCTCCGGCGGGTTCGGCGTGGCCGCCGAGTACGACGCGAAGAAGTTCTTCCTCACGTTCAACACCGGCTTCCAGTTCCGCCCCGAGAACGCCGTCAACAGCTTCGGTGTCACGCACGAGTGGCGCTACGCGCTCGGCGGCTTCCTCCCGCTCCGCGACGGCAGGATCCGCCTCGGCGCCGAGCTCTTCGGCTCCCTCGGGCTGTCCGAGTTCGACCAGTCGGCGTCGCAGCCCTCCACGTACATCAAGGCCAACGCCCCGCTCGAGTGGATGGCCGAGGGCCGCTTCTTCCTGACGGAGAAGAAGCACCTCTGGGTCGGCGCCGGCGGCGGCACCCGCCTGACGCCGGGCTACTCGCCGGATTTCCGCATCGTCGGGGTGGTCGGGTACTGGTGGGGCATCTCCGACACCAACCCGCCCTCGCCCGGCAAGCGCTTCAAGGCCGACCGCTACGCCGAGCACGGCGCCGATCGCGACCACGATCACATCCCGGACGACATCGACCTCTGCCCGGACGAGCCGGAGGACGGCAAGCCGCCCAACCCGGACGACGGCTGCCCCGCGCTCCCCGACCGCGACGGCGACGGCATCCCCGACAACGTGGACAAGTGCCCGGACCAGCCGGAGGACTTCGACGGCATCCAGGACGCCGACGGCTGCCCCGAGGACGACGCCGACAAGGACGGCATCCCCGACGCGCAGGACGCCTGCCCCAAGGAGCCCGGCGAGCCCGATCCGGACCCGAAGAAGAACGGCTGCCCGAAGTTCATCCGCCGCATCTCGGGCTCGACGGAGATCCGAGATCCTCAAGACCATCGAGTTCGCCACGGCGAGGGCGACCATCCTCCCCAAGAGCTTCCCCATCCTCGACGAGGTGGTGCGCCTCCTGAAGGTGAACGCGGAGATCAAGCAGCTCGCCATCGAGGGCCACACCGACAACCGCGGGTCCGACCAGCTCAACGAGAAGCTCTCCGACGACCGCGCCCATTCCGTGATGAAGTACCTGATCGAGCACGGGATCGACGCGGGTCGGCTCTCGGCGCAGGGCTACGGCCCCAAGCGGCCCATCGCCGACAACAACACCGCCGACGGCCGCCAGCGCAACCGGCGCGTCGAGTTCCACATCAAGGAGCAGGCGGGCCAGCCGACGCCCGCGAAGCCCGAGAACTAGGCAGGGACCGGGGGGCGAGGCCTCGGCCTGTCGCCCCCTCTTCGTCCCGCAGACATCACCCCCTCCACAGGCGTCAGCCGCACAAAAGCGCACTCCGAACCGCGCGCGGAGCGAGGCGCGCTTCAGCGCGATTCGCGGAGCAAGCGGGTGCCTGGCGGGCACCCGCACACGTAGCGAACCGCTCGCGAGCGAGCGGTTCGCTACGTGCGCGGTTCGGTCAACGCGCATGGGGCGGGGATGTGAGGTCTGCGAGACAGACGCAGCCAACGCCTGCTGGGGCCGGGGAGCCTCCACGTGCGGTGGAGGTGCTCGCGCGCCCCTCCGGGCGTGCGCCGGCTCACCGCCCCTCGGGGCGCCTCGTGCGAAAGGCCTCGAATCGAGGCCTTTCCGCGCTGGCCTGTGACCCTACCAACTGTGGTGGTCAAAACTCCTACCATGTTCGCGCGCCAACCAAATATCGAATTTGAACGACGTCCGAGCGCAATGGATGCGCGAATCACGATTGACCTCGTCTCGCCGGTCGGGAATAAACCGTTACCTCGCGGCGAGCTGTTTCCTCGCGGCGGACCGAACCCGAACCCGAGCCCGCGAATTTTCCTTATCGAGCTCGAGGAGCCGTCATTCATGAAAACGACGAGCGCGCGCCTTTTTGTCAAGAACCTGCTCCCCGTGGTGGCTCTGCTCGCGTCGGCATGCGCGGCCGATGCAGTAGAATCCGGCCCCCGCGCGGGAGGCCCCGAAGCTCGGCGACGCGCCGTGGGCGAACCTCCTGCCCGTCCCCGCAGAGGCGCCCCTCTTCTCGAGCGCGAGCGGCACCGGCGGCGCGCACATGGTCTATCGCGGTGGCCCGGTGATCTCGAACGTGAAGGTGTACACCGTGTTCTGGGGGTCGAACGTCGCCAATCAGAGCCAGCTCGACAGCTTCTACGGCACCCTCGTGAACAGCCCCTACGTCGACTGGCTGAGCGAGTACGACACCCCCACGCAGAACATCGGGCGAGGCAGCTTCCAGAGCTCCTACGTCGACGCGAACGCCCCCACCGATTCGCAGGTCACCGACGATGGGATCCAGCAGGAGCTCGCGCAGCTCATCGATCAGGGCGCCCTCCCCACGCCGGACGCGAATACGCTCTTCATGGTGCACTTCCCCGCCGGGATCGCCATCACGATGCAGGGCGCCCAGTCGTGCCAGCAGTTCTGCGCTTACCACAGCTCGTTCTCGCACGGCGGCGGCAACGTCTATTACGGTGTCATGCCCGACTTCAGCGGAAGGTGCTCGAGCTGCGGCGGCGAGTCCAACCAGTTCGACGACACGACGGTGGTCGCTTCGCACGAGGTCGCCGAGGCGATGACCGACCCCAACATCGGGGTGGCGAACGCGACGAACGACGAGATGCAGCTCGGCTGGTACGACGACACCTACAGCGAGATCGGCGACGTCTGCCAGGGGCAGAGCGTCACCTTCATGGGCTATCGCGTGACGAAGCTCTGGTCGAACAAGGCCAGCGCTTGCATGGGCCCGCAGACCACCTCGGGCGGCGGGGGCACGGGCTCGAGCAGCAGCAGCAGCAGCAGCAGCGGCGGCAGCACGAGCAGCAGCAGCAGCAGCAGCGGCAGCGGCAGCACGAGCAGCAGCAGCTCGGGCGGCGGCGGCCAATGCTCGCACTCCGTCTGCCGGCCGGGCGCTCCGCTCTCGGCGTCCTGCGGCTCCTGCACCCAGACGGTCTGCCAGTACGTCCCGGAGTGCTGCTCCCAGGACTGGGATCCGACCTGCATCGAATACGCCGAGTACTTCTGCCACCGGCACTGCCAGTAGCCGCGCATCGCGGCCCGATCCACGCCGTCGCCGCGCGCGAGGGCGTGGCTCCTCCTCCGCGCCCATGACGGAGCGCGTCACTTTACCGCCACGCTGTCCGCATACAATCGTCCGAGCCCGAATTCTTCGAGGCTCATCGGAATGACGCGGGTTGCCCGCACGGTAGGCGTCCAGCCGGGTGGCAACGACGTGTGTGTCCTTGTCGCCCACCGGTCGCCAATCCGTGTGACGGGAGCGTACGAGTGCAGCATCGTCGCGCCCTCGCGCCGTGCGACGCACCGGGCAAAAGCCATCTTCCGCCGCAACGACAAAAGAACGCCGCGAAACGATTGAGAGTTTCGCTCCGAAAAAGAATTGACGGTCTTTTCGTCGTCGCTCATAACCGCGGCCACAAAACGGCGGCACGAAGCCGCCTGAGCCTTCCCGGCACGCTCGTAACCACCGACGCCCCTACGGCGTCGCCGAACACGATCGTCAACCGTCGCGCCCCTTCGTGGGAGCGCTCTCCGGAGGTCCATACCCATGTCCACGCCGAAGCCGGTAGCCTCGCGCCTGCGAGGCCTGCTTTTCCTCGGAGGGCTCGTCGCCCTGTCCGTGCCCGCCCTCTCCGCAGTGGGCTGTATGCCGGAGGGCGGCAGCGAAGAAGAAGCCGTGGATCGGACGGGATCTCCCGATCAGGAGGCCCTCGCCAGCGTGCAGCAGCACCCGCACAGAGCCCTCTGCGGCGCGGCGGGGCCGGGCATGGCGCACTGTCACGCGCACGTGCGTACGATGGCCGACGGTCAGACCATCCAGTCGTTCGCCACGCCCCAGGGCTTCGTCCCGGCGGACCTCATCTCCGCCTACAACATCCCCTCGGGCGGCACGGGTACCGTGGCCATCGTCGACGCGCAGGACGACCCCAACGCCGAGAGCGACCTCGCCGCGTATCGCGCGCAGTTCGGCCTTCCCCCGTGCACGACGGCCAACGGCTGCTTCAAGAAGGTGAACCAGAACGGTGCTGCCAGCCCGCTCCCGACCGCGGACTCCGGGTGGGCCGGCGAGATCTCGCTCGATCTCGACATGGTCAGCGCCGCGTGCCCGGGCTGCAAGATCATCCTCGTCGAGGCGACCAGCGCCACGACCGCCAACCTCGGCGCGGCCGTGAAGACGGCCGCCTCGCTGGGCGCCAACGCCATCTCCAACAGCTACGGCGGCAGCGAGGACAGCTCCGTCACCACCGACGACTCGGAGTACTACAACCAGCCCGGCATCATCATCACGGCGAGCTCCGGCGACAACGGGTACGGCACCGAGTATCCCGCATCGGGCGCGCACGTCATCGGCGTCGGCGGCACGACGCTGGCGAAGTCGTCCTCCCCGCGCGGCTGGGCGGAGGGGGCGTGGAGCGACGGCGGCAGCGGCTGCAGCAAGTACGTCACCAAGCCCAGCTTCCAGACGGACACCGGCTGCGCCAAGCGCACCGTCGCCGACGTCTCCGCGGTCGCCGATCCCAACACCGGCGTCGCCGTGTACGACACCTACGGCGGCGCCGCGGCGGGCGCGACGGGCTGGATCGTCGTCGGCGGCACGAGCGCCGCTTCCCCCCTCGTCGCGTCCATCCTCGTCGCGGCGGGCAGGTCCAGCATCGACAACAGCTGGCCCTACGCGAACGCGTCTGCGTTCTACGACGTGACCTCGGGCAGCAACGGGAGCTGCACCACCAAGTACCTCTGCACCGCCGGCGCCGGCTACGACGGGCCGACCGGGCTCGGCACCCCCAACGGCGCGGCCATCAAGAGCGGCTCCAGCGGGTCGAGCTCCAGCTCCAGCTCGGCGAGCTCCGCCAGCTCCACCAGCTCCAGCTCCTCGAGCTCCAGCTCCAGCTCGAGCAGCGGCAAGTCGAGCTCCAGCTCCAGCTCCGGCGGCACCACCAGCTCCAGCTCCTCGAGCTCGTCGACCTCTTCCAGCTCCTCGGGCGGCGGCACCTGCTCGCACCTGATTTGCTCGGAGGGCGAGTACCTCACCCCCTCGTGCGACCCGTGCGCGACCAAGATCTGCGAGGTCGACTCCTACTGCTGCAATACGCTGTGGGACAACGTTTGCGTCGGCGAGGTCGCCTCCGTCTGCGGCGAGTCGTGCGGCGTCACCACGTGCTCGCACAGCATCTGCGGCACCGGCACGAGGCTGAAGTCGAACTGCGACCCGTGCGTCGAGCAGGTCTGCGCGGAGGACCCCTCGTGCTGCAACAGCAGGTGGTCCAGCACCTGCGTGGGCCTGGTCGACGCGATCTGCGGCCAGGACGTCTGCAACTGAGCTGAAGCGAGATCGCGCAGCTTAGCGGGGAGGGCGGCCGGGCCGCTCTCCCTGCTTCTTTTTGTCGGTCAGCCCGCCGCGCGCCCGCCCGCGAGGAGCGCTTTCAGCTCCCCCGGGTCGCGCACCGGCGCCGAGCACGCCCTCCCCCGGCACACGTAGGCGACCGCGGCGCCCGGCTGGGCCGGCTTCCCCTCCGCCAGGACGGCCGCGGCTTCCAGCGATCGCGGATCGCCCGGATCCACGAGCGCGATCGTGCGGTTCGGCAGGTACTGGCGGTACGCCGTCGAGACCAGGGGCTCCGCGTCCGCGCGCGCGCCGACCACGACCACGTCCGTGCTCCCACGGGCCAGGAGATCGATCCCGAGCACCGCCTGGCCCATGCCGAAGGGGTTCTCGAGCGCCGCGGGGGCGGCCGCCTGGAGCTGCCGCTCGCCGGGCTCGGTCAACGCCGGGTCGACGAGCGCGCCGAGCCGCAGGCAGAGCAGCGCGGCCATCGCGGCGGCGGCGGGGATGGCCTGGTCGAAGATGTCCTTGGTCCGCGCGATGAGCGCGTCGCCGTCGTCGGGGGCGAAGTAGAAGCCGCCCTCGGCGCGATCCCAGTGGTGCTCGATCATCGCCCGCGCGATGCTGCGCGCGGAGGCGACGAAGCGCGGCTCCCCCGTGGCCTCGTAGAGGTCGAGCGCGGCGTTGCCCAGGTAGGCCTGGTCGTCCAGGAAGCCGGGGCGCTTCGAGGCGGCTTGCCCGTCCTTGAGGTAGCGGCCGACACGCCCCTCGCGCACGAGCCCCCGTTCGATCGCGTCGAACGCGCGCGCCGCCGCCTCGACCCAGGCGGGCTCGCCCAGCGCGCGCCCGGCCTCGGCGAGGGCGCCGATGACGAGCCCGTTCCAGCTCGCCAGCACCTTGTCGTCGCGCAGCGGGCGGGGCCGCTTCTCGCGGAAGGCGAGCATCCTGTCGATCGCGGTCGCGAGCGCCGCGCGCACCTCCGCGAGGGGCTTGTCGAGCGCCGCGGCGACCCGCTCCAGCGGCCGCGCCTCGGAGAGCACCGTCGCGCCGCTCTCCTCGAAGTTCCCCTCCTCGGTGATCCCGAAGTACTGCGCGGCCACGTCCTCGATCGCCTGGTCGCCGACCGCGGCGTGCAGGTCGGCGGGCGTGAAGACGAAGAACTTGCCCTCGTGCCCCTCGGAGTCGGCGTCCTGCGACGCGAAGAAGGCCCCGCCGTGCGCGTCGTCGCGCATCTCGGCGAAGAGGTAGCCGACGATCGCTCGGGCCGTCTCGGCGTAGCGCTCCTTGCCGAAGACGCGGTACCCGTCGACGTAGAGCCGCAGGAGGAGCGCGTTGTCGTAGAGCATCTTCTCGAAGTGCGGCACGAGCCAGCGCTCGTCGGTCGAGTATCGGTGGAATCCGCCCCTGAGGTGATCCCAGATGCCCCCGGCGCGCATCCGGTCGAGCGCCAGCTCCACGCTCTCCAGGGCCACCTTGTCTCCTTCGATCGCGCCGCGCCGGAGGAGCACGTCGAGCCCCATGGTGTTGGGGAACTTGGGCCGCGTTCCGAACCCCCCGTTCCGGTCGTCGAACCGCGCGATGAGCTTCCGCGCCGCGGACCGGAGGGCGTCCTCGCTCACCTCGCCCTGCCCCCGCCCGAGACGGGCGCGCCCGGCGCGCTCGATGGCCTGGGTGATCTCCTGCGCCTGCTCGAAGACGTCCCCCCGCTGCTCGCGGTACGCGTCGGCGAACGCGCGCAGCACGCGGGGGAAGCCGGGCATCCCGTGGCGGTCGACCGGGGGGAAGTAGGTCCCCGCGAAGTAGGGCCGCTGGTCCGGCGTCAGGAAGACGGTGAGCGGCCAGCCGCCGCTCCGCCCCATGAGCTGCACCACGAGCTGGTAGATCTGGTCGAGGTCCGGCCGCTCCTCGCGATCCACCTTGATGTTCACGAAGAGCTCGTTCATCAGCGCCGAGATGCGCGGGTCCTCGAACGACTCGTGCTCCATCACGTGGCACCAGTGGCACGCCGCATAGCCGATGGAGAGCAGGATCGGTTTGTCCTCGCGCTTGGCCTTCTCGAGGGCCTCCGGGCCCCACGGGTACCAGTCGACGGGGTTGTCCGCGTGCTGGAGGAGGTAGGGAGAGGAGGATGCCGCGAGGCGATTTTTGTGGTCGGCCATCCGGGTTCCGTAGCGTCAGCTACGGGGGAAAGCCAGCGGGACGCCCGGCAGCCTCGGCAGCGCGGCGTCACATCCGGTCCGCCACCGCGAGCTCGGCGATCCCTGCGCACAGCGCCTGAAGCACGAGGAGCAGCGCGGGAAGGAGGAAGACGAGGCCGAGCCGCTTCTGCGCCGAGGCCTCGTCGCTGAGCGGCGACCACCGCTGCGCCCGGCGCCACGCCAGCGCGAAGGGCGCCGCGAAGGCAGCGCCCACCAGCAGCTTGGCGGCGGCAGGGTGCGCGGCGAGGACCGCGCTCAGGGGAACCCCCGCCGCCGGCCCGGGGACCGCGCTCGGGCCGAACAGCAGCATCATCCACACCCCCGCCATGCCCAGCGCGCCCGCCTCCCCGCCGTACCAGCCCGCGGCGACGAGGCCGAGCCACAGCAGCACCCCCGCCCCACCCCCGACGAGCCCCGCCGGGAAGCGGCGCCACCCCGCGACGACCAGGGCGCGGGCGAAGAGGAGGGCGAGGAGGAGGTCGAACACGGGGACAAAACCGTCGAGGCGACCGCACCTTCCCGGTCTTGAATGAGGAACTGCTGCTTGCAGCGCGCCCGTCCAATGCGTCGGCTACGTGTCTGTTCATCGGTTGCTGGCGCGACTCTAAATTCCAGTCGGCGGTCCGCGCAGCAGCGGGGGCAGTGGCTCGAGGAGAGAAACTGGCGGCGCCACGGCGGGAGATGGCGCCCGCCACCCCTTCGGCAGCGCCACGTTGATGAAACCCTGACAAAATCGCTGAGCGAGCGCGACACGGGGCTCGCGATGCGGCGCCGGGATGGGCCTACCGGGCGCCCCCCTCTCCCGCGGCGCCGGCCGCTACGAGCGGCACCGTCCGGAGACGACGGCGCTCTACGAGCTGGTGTCCTGGCCCCGGCCTTCCCGGCCCGGGCACCGAATCACAGCGGATTGTCGGCCATATAATGGTCCGCCGCTTCGATGGGTGCATAATCCGTAGGAGGAGCACGGAGACCGGCGAGGATCGCGGCCTCCTCGCCGGTCATGTCGTTCTGGTAGTCGTCGTAGTACTGGTTCAGATATTGTTCGAAATCGTCTTCCTTGGCGATCAGATCCATGAGCAGCTCGGCGTCGTACGTGAGATTGTGCAGCTCGTCGTACCAGGCGCGCAGATCGGCGTAGCTGGGGTCGGCGGGCAACGCAGCCAGCTTTCCGTTGATGGCGCCGACCACGGCGGCGGTCCTGGGGTCGCCGGCATGATCGACCTCGAGACCACTCGCCGTCTGGGCCGCTTCTTCGCCTGCTTCGAGCGCATGGGCCAGGGCGATGCCACGAGGGATCAGATCGCTCAGATCGTCGCCATTGTCTTGTGCGGCCTGGGCTGCTTGCAGGTAATTGGTCTTTGCGGTCGAGGCGCCGACCGCGCCGAGTCGATCCCGGATCCCGTCGAGACGGTCGGTGTTGATGTCGCCGACCCGCGCGTCGATCTGCGCCTTCGCCTTCGTGGTGACGTGCGCCCTGGCCGCCGCGATGCTCGAGTGCCCGTCACCGTAGCCGAAGGGTCCAGGGTTGATGTCCGAGTACAACAACGCTCCTTTGGCGGCCAGGTTGGGCTGATGCCCCAGATTCATTCCACGTGCCGTGAGCAGGTCTCGCGTCTGCCCTTTCTTGGTGGCGGCGTTGCCATAGCCGGTCTGGAAATCGTTCGCGTCCTGCAAGCCGATCAGCGCATTGCGCAGATTCGTGCGCTCCCGCTCGACCTCCTCGTGCTTGACCTGGTTCTTCTCGGCGTTGTAGTTGCCGACCTCCTCCAGCAGGGGATGGTTCATCCCCTCGAGGATCTCGCCGAGCTCCAGGGAGTCGTACAGGATTTCCGCGACGAAGGGGCGCGTCTTCCACCCCGAGCCACCTTTGCCGAGGATGTGTCCCTCTGATTCCTCGGCGGTGATGTCCAGCCAGGCGACCTGGAGGCCGCCGTCGTTCAGTACGATGTCCGGGCGGGTGGGGCCCGCGGCCACTTGCAGGTTGACCGTCAGACCTTGGAGCGGGTCCGGAATGTTCTCGGATGCCAGCTCCTCGATGGCATACCCGAATCGTGCGTGAAGGAATTCGGGGACCGTCGCTGGATCGTCGAAGTATTGCTTCGCGGTCGCAGCCCACAAGCTGAGGCGGGCGTTGTCGCTGTCCGTATAATCCCCCCATCTCAGGGCATGCGCGCGCGCGTCTTGAACTTCATCGTTGATACGGTCCTCCGCCGCCTCGACCTGCGCGTCGTACTCCGCCTTGACGTCGTCGGCGGCGTTCGTGGGGTATTGCTCGATGCGCAGCTGAACGATTTGTCCCGCGCCGGCGCCGGAGGCCTCCACCTCGTCGAGCCCTACCCCATTGGGCTGCGCCATCGCCTGCACGGGCGGCTGTGCCTGCTGCCCGGCGTCATGGCCGAGCCGGCGCCCGATCATGGTGAGCCCGCCCAGCGCTGTCCGCTGGACGACCGAGGCGGCGCGCGCCCCTGCCGCCGGCGCGTCCGGCGCTCCATCGGGGATGTCCGCGAGCCGGGGCGCGAAGCGCATGGCCTGGGCCGCGTCCACCGGCCCGCTCGCCGCGATCGAGGGTACGGGGCTCGCGGCCGGAGCCCCCACCGCGATGGCGTCCTCGTGCGAGGGCGGCGTCGCCTCCCGCTGCATCGTGGTCGGGTCGAGGGGGGCGTGGGTGCGCACGGCTTCCACCGATCGCACCAGCCCCGCGCGGGAGCGTCAAGCTCCGAACCCCCCCGTTCCGGTCGTCGAACCGCGCGATGAGCTTCCGCGACGCGGACCGGAGGGCGTCCTCGCTCACCTCGCCCTGCCCCCGCCCGAGGCGGGCGCGCCCGGCGCGCTCGATGGCCTGGGTAATCTCCTGCGCCTGCTCGAAGGCGTCCCCCCGCTGCTCGCGGTACGCGTCGGCGAACGCGCGCAGCACGCGGGGGAAGCCGGGCATCCCGTGGCGGTCGACCGGGGGATTGTGGTCGGCCATCCGGGTTCCGGACCGTCAGCTACGGGGGAAGCCAGCGGGACGCCCGGCAGCCTCTGTAGCGCGGCGTCACATCCCGTCCGCCACCGCGAGCTCGGCCATCCCTGCTGCCAGCCATCGTCGAGGAGCGCGCTGCCCTCTGCCAGGAGCACGCTGCCCTTTGGCAGGAGCACGTTGCCCTCGGGCAGGAGCACGCTGCCCTCTGCCAGGAGCACGCTGCCCTCTGCCAGGAGCACGTTGCCCTTTGGCAGGAGCACGTTGCCCTTTGGCAGGAGCACGTTGCCCTTCGGCAGGAGCACGTTGCCCTTTGGCAGGAGCACGTTGCCCTCTGCCAGGAGCACGCTGCCCTTCGGCAGGAGCACGCTGCCCTTCGGCAGGAGCACGTTGCCCTTTGGCAGGAGCACGTTGCCCTTCGGCAGGAGCACGATGCCCTTCGGCAGGAGCACGTTGCCCTTCGGCAGGAGCACGTTGCCCTTCGGCAGGAGCACGTTGCCCTTCGGCAGGAGCACGCTGCTCTTCGGCAGGAGCACGCTGCCCTCTGCCAGGAGCACGTTGCCCTTCGGCAGGAGCACGCTGCCCTTTGGCAGGAGCACGATGCCCTTCGGCAGGGTAGTGCTGCACATGCATCAGTCCACCCCCCAAGAGCATCACTCTGCGCCACCGTTGGGAGGCGTGCGCTCGGGCTCGATGTCGATGCCGAAGAGGGAGAGCTGTCCCATGGGTAGGCGGCGCGTCGGCTCTGCGGGCGCAACCGGACGGGGGCGCCACGAGAGCAGGTCCATCTGGCCCGTCGCGTCGGCGGACGGCTCGATGTGGGCGACGGGCGCTACGGGGGCGACGGGCGCCGGGGGAGGCTCACCTTGACCCGGGGATGGCGCAGCGGGGGCGCTCGAGCCCGGCACGAGGCGAAGGAAGCCCCGGCCACCGGGAAGCGCTCGAGCGGGCCCCTGGGGCGCGCGCAGGGCGAGGGGCTGCCGCGCCGGGGCGTCGCACGGCTTCGCCGAGAGGACCGCGTCCATGAACTCGGGCAGCTCCCACACGTGGTCGGTGACGCCCATCGCCATCGCGGGCGTGACGCGCAGCGTGCGGGGCACCCACAGGAGGTTGTAGTAACAGTAGGCCAGTGCGACGGCGGCGGCGTGGTTCTCGGGCTTTTTCGAGAACGCGTAGACCAGCCGACGCATCCGGCCGATGAAGTGCCGCATGGTGCCGTGCTGCCGCTCCTGGTGCGCCGTGGTCGCGGCGTCGAGGTTGGGGGCGCCGAGCGCGGCGCGCTTCGTGAGGAAGGGCTCGCGCGGCGGCTCGTAGCGGTGGTCGTCGTCCTTGCGCCCGCTCTTCCGGTAGTTCTTGATGACCTGCGCGTAGTCGACGCCCGGACCGAACTCTCGCGCGATGGCGCTCACGTAGGGCATGAAGCCGTCGGAGGTCATCATCGCGGGCATGGTGATGATGCGGGCGCGAAGGTCCGAGATGAACGCGTCCGTCGTCGCTTGGTCGCGCTTGCCGACGGTCCACGTGATCACGTAGCGCGAGGGCATGCCCAAGGCGACGAAGGTGTATGCCTCGCCGAATCCAGCGGCGTGCTCCTCGGGCGTCACGCGGGCCTGCTTCTTCCCCACGTAGGACCAGATCTCGTCCTTCTCGATCAGGGCCGGCGAGAGGTCGTGCGCCATCGCGTTGTGAAGGTGCTGCGCGCCTTCGCCGAGCAAGAGACCGAAGCGCAGGATCGTGCGCAGGTTGACGTCCGTCATGCGCGACGTGGCGCGGACGCTGTTGCCGTCGACCAAGGAAGCGAGAACGGCGAGCCGCTTCTCGGGGGCCAGGATGGGCATGGGGCCTTGCCTCTCTCCGAGCGTCGGGGCACCATGCGCGTTGGCAGGCGTCGGGCGTCCCACGCTCGGCTCTGTGGACCCCGGCGAGGCGCCTACCTCGTTCGGGGTCTCTTTTGTCGCGGGGTCATCCCGTCGACGTGTTCACAGAGTAACGCGGATCGCCTTGTTTTGCCGCACGGATCGCATGTCGGTAGGACATCAGTTGTCCGAGCCGTGGAGGCCCGATCTGAGTGGGGCGCGTGCGTATGTTCGCTGAACCGCGGTGCAGCTTACACCCCCCCAAACGCGATGGTAGATGGCCTCGTCATGGTGGAGACGAGTGACGAAAGCCAGGAGTTTGACGCGGGGAAGGCCGACATCTCGATCGTGGTGCTCGATGTTGCGTACGACCCGCGGGACTCAGGCCTCGAGGCAGAAGAGGCGATGCTCCAGGTGCTTGCCTTCACGAAGGCCCTCAAGCTGAGAAAAGACACGAGAATCACCTACCAAAGTGGGAGCTACGACGAACACATTCCTGGTGTTTGGGTTGGCCGATTCGAGCTACAGAGATCGGCGCTGGCGAGCACTGTGTCTTTTGATCCAAATAAGGGATACAGGTTTGCTCCGAATACAGGCGTTGTGACGACCGCGGACTCCATTTCATACTACGCGTACGATGTGCAATCCGGCATCGTGGTATACTACGATCGCGCATGGCTCCCGTATACACGTCTAAGGTCGTACGTGTACCAGGCGTCCGCGCTCTATGCCGCAGAACATCCAAGTTCTCGTTTTCAGGTCGACCTTCGGCCGCGACGTGTCCAGAAGGGACTTCGAGAATGGCTCGATATCTTTGATAGGCTCGACCGCATTCGTGCGGATTACAGGCATTCGCAGAGTCCCGGAGACAAGGGAATCGACAAGATTGTTGAGGCCTATAGAGCAAAGAGGGCGTCGCAGACGTACATTGGTGGAACTGGCGGACTGAACAAGGACGCTCTGCTGGACACGTCTCTGCCACTCGGCGGAGTGGTCAACCATATCGACAAAAATCCGAAGAACGGCGTAGTTCATTTCGAGGGTCTGGTAGGAACTGAGCAACTGAAGCTGAGCACTGACGATCCGGTCGAGCGACATCGTGTTGAGACAACGCCTACGAGTGAAGGTCTTATTGCCACGCTTACACGGCATGTGCGTGAGTTTGCAAAACTGAAACCACCCACAAAGGTCGATCCCAAATGACCGATCCGAAGCAACGCTCACCAGAGGATCTGGCCCGAGAAGAAGCCGCGAAGGTAACGGCCGATGCGGCTCGCGATCAGTTGATGGAGATCCTCTCTCACCATGGAACATGGTGGTGGGAGATCCTTCGCAGGGCAGGAGCGCAATGGTGGTTTGTTCCGTGGCCGATTGATTGGGCGCTCTCGAGGCTCAATCGTTTCAAGGATTGCCATGGAAGCAAATGGGCAACGGTGTCGTATGCGATTTCTGTGTTCGCCGTTTACGTTACAGAGAAGGCGGTGCCGAGCGACGCGAAGTCCGCCGCAGTCGACATCTCGAAGCTTCTTTTTTCTGGCTCGTTCCTCATCGGAACGATCTTGTCGCTCAGTGTGGCCGTGCCGGGACAAGCATTGATTAAAGTGCTCCTGAATAAGGACCCCGAGTATGCGGTCGACTTCGTTGTCCCGTTCATGTGGTCGTTTATGTGGGGCATCATCGGTGGCGCCGCGCTACTCGTGTTCCACTCCAAGTACTTGCTCGTGCCACTTCGGCCGGTGGCCGTTGTGCTGGCGTCGTACGGCGCTTGCATGTTGGTTCACGCGATTACGCATGCAATTCGTAAGTATCTGCTCGGTCTTGTGATTAAATCAGGAGAAGAGTGAGCCCGCCGCACCGTTGCCGATGGGCGGGCTCCTACGTGGTGGGCGGCTGCTCAGCGCGGGGAGGAGAGGCCGCTTGGGTCGCCGTGCGGCTCCTCGTCGGGTTCTTCGCCTTGCTCGCGGAGGAGCTGCTCACGCGCCTCGACGCACGCGGGGCACTCGCAAGCGCACACGTCGATGCTCTCGGCGTCGTCGCGGAAGCACTCGGGCCCGTGGCAGTGCCCGTCGTCTCGTGCGGTGCTCATCGGTGCCTCCGAGGTCCACGCAGGGGCGGGAGCTTGATTGGCACGGCGTTGCGGATCTCCCCCTTGTCGCGCCAGGGAGCGCACGCGGCGCAGACGAAGCACTGCCGGCCGTTGACGGTGCGGGTCGTGACTGCGAGCCCGCCGCAGACGCGGGCGCGACCGTCAAGGTCGACGATCGTCAGCTCGCACATGGCGTTGGCAGGGACGCGCCCGCTCATGAGGCACCCCCGGGCAGGGCGGTGAGCCCAGAGCGCCCGAGCACGCTGTCAACGCTGACGTTGGCGAGGCGAGCAAGGGCGACAGCGAGCCCGGCGGAGGGGCGGGCGCGGCGGGTGATGAAGTTGCGGTGGATGCCGAGCGCAGCGGCGAGCTTGCCGACGCCCCCGAAGGTGCGGGCGATGTTGCGGGCAGCGGCGCGTACGGCGCGCGCCTCCTGGTCGGCGAGAGAGAGGGCGGGCGAAGGCGTCCGCTTCCGCCGACGGGGCGGATCGGTTCCTTGCCCGCGCGGAGCGGGATGCGCGAGTCTGAGCATGGGCGTGACCTCGGTTGAACGGGGTTGCGTCAAGTCGCGGCGGTCCCTGTCCGGGGGCCGTCGCGGCGCCTACAACCTACGCCCACCGATCGCGCGCGTGGCCCAAGTGCATCACTCTGGGCTCAAGTGCATCACCACCTTCGGCAGGAGCACGATGCCCTTCGGCAGGAGCACGTTGCCCTTTGGCAGGAGCACGCTGCCCTTCGGCAGGAGCACGCTGCCCTTCGGCAGGAGCACACTGCCCTTCGGCAGGAGCACGCTGCCCTTCGGCAGGAGCACGCTGCCCTTCGGCAGGAGCAGGCGGCCGTCGCTCGCACGGACGCATGAAAGTGCGCATTGGCGCCCGGCCGCCGCCGTGCACATCTACGGGCGCACCAACCAACCGGAGTCGCCGGGCGGGGCTTCTCGCCTCGCTCGGACAGGAGCGACACATGAGCAAGCAGAGGATCGGAGTGCTGGGGACGGGCGACGTGGGGCAGGTGCTGGGCGCTGGGCTCGCGGCTCGGGGGCACGAGGTGAAGCTCGGCTCGCGCGACGCCAAGAACCCCAAGGCCGTCGCCTGGGCGGAGAAGAACGGGGCGCTCGCCTCGGCGGGCACCTTCGCCGACGCGGCGAAGTTCGGCGAGGTCGTCATCCTGGCCCTCTCGTGGTCGGGTGTCATGAACGCGCTCGAGCTGGCGGGGCACGACAACTTCGCGGGCAAGGTGGTCATCGACGCCGTGAACCCGCTCGATTTCTCCAAGGGCGCGCCCCCCACGCTCGCCGTCGGCACGACGGACTCGGCCGGCGAGCAGATCCAGCGCGCGCTGCCGAAGGCGCACGTGGTCAAGGCGTTCAACATCGTCGGGAACGCGCACATGGTCGACCCCTCGTTCCCGGGCGGGAAGCCGGACATGTTCATCTGCGGCGACGACGAGGGCGCCAAGAAGCAGGTTACCGCGCTTTGCACGGAGCTCGGGTGGCCGGGCGCCATCGACATCGGCGGCATTGTCGGCGCGCGTTACCTCGAGCCGATGGCGATGGTCTGGATCTCGTACATGTTCAAGACCGGGGGCGCCAACCACGCCCTCGCGCTCCTCCGCAAGTGACCGCCTCGTGACGGGCCGACGATCGCCCTCCAAGCTCGGCCCCTTCCCCCTCGATCGCGTCACGGCGGGCGATTCTTTCGCGCTCGGCCCGGCGCTGCCCGACGCGTCCATCGACCTGGTGGTCACGAGCCCGCCCTACTGGGGCCAGCGCGCGGGGCCCGGCCTCGGCGGCGAGGCCGACCCCCGCGTCTACCTGGCGCGGCTCACCGCCCTCTTCGCCGGCCTCCTCCCCAAGGTCAAGCCGCACGGCATCGCCTGGATCAACCTCGGCGACGCCTACGACACCCCCGTGAACTGGCGCAGGGACGACCACGTGTACTCCACGCTGGGGCCCGATCGTCGGGGGCTCGGCGAGCACAACTCGGCCTACACCAAGCCGCGCGGGCGCCGCCGCGCCTTCGTCGACCCCGGCGTGCCCTGGCTCGCGTACGGCAACCTCCTGGCCCTGCCCTACCGGCTCGTCATCGCGCTCTGCGACGCAGGGTGGCTGTTCCGCGGCGAGGTGGTGTGGCGAAAGAAGAACCCGATGCCGGAGGGCCGGTGCCGGAGGCCGCACCGGCAGCACGAGGGCGTCTACCTCCTCGCGAAGCGCGAGGACCACGCGTTCCGCGCCGCGCCGCCCGTGAAGAGCGTCTGGGAGCTCGCCAACGAGAAGGTGGACGGCAGGGCGCACTTCTCCCGCTTCCCGGAGGACTTGCCCACGCGCTGCATCGAGGCCTACGGCGCCTCCGGCCCGGGCGTGGTCGTGCTGGATCCCTTCGCCGGCTCGGGCACCACGGGGGTCGCGGCGCGGAGGCTCGGGTGCTCCTTCGTGGGGTTCGAGATCGACCCCGGCCAGGCCGACGCCGCGAACGCGCGGCTCGCCGCTGCGGCGCGCGGCCCGGGCGTCACTGGGTGAACGCCTCGCGGAGGTGGCCGCCGAAGCTCCCGTTGGACTGCCCGTAGAAGACGTGAGGCTGGTTGTTGGTGTTCGAGGGTCACGACCGAGGTGCCGGTGTCATCCGTGTGGGTACCCTCGCCGCGGTCGATGCAGTTGTCCGTGGCGCCCGAGGAGGGGGTGCTCACGAACGGGTCGCCCGCGGTGTCCGTGTAGGGCGTGTCTGCAAAGCCCGGCGCAGCTTGCGCCAAGGATCGGCTGGACGTTGCGTAGCGTCATACTCGGCGCATTCGTCACGGGTCGAGTGTGTAGAGAGGGCGTCTGCGGCTTGGAGTCCGCGCGCCTGTGCGCGGTGTTCGTGGTAGAGACGTCGGTTGACCATGAACGCCGAGAGAGCGAGCGACGTTCTTGCTTCGCTGCGCCCGGGCGACGCGATGGATCGGTACGTGGTCGAGGCCCTCCTCGGCCGCGGGGGGATGGGGTCGGTGTACCGCGCGCTCGACACCCGGCTCCGGCGGCCGGTAGCGCTCAAGGTCCTGAGCGTCGCCGGTGACGAGGCGGTGGCGCTGGCGCTCCGCGAGGCCCGCGCCGCCGCCGCCGTCCGCCACCCGGGCGTGGCCGCGGTGTTCGACGCCGGGGAGATGGGGGGATTGGCGTACATCGTCATGGAGCTGGTGCCCGGCGCCTCCCTCCGGGCGTTCGTCGGGGATCCGGCGGTGGACGTCCCCACCCGCGTCCGCTGGCTCTGCGACGTGGCGCACGCCCTCGGCGCGGCGCACGAGCAGAACCTCGTCCACCGTGACGTCAAGCCGGAGAACGTGATCGTGCGCGAGGACGGCGCGGTGAAGGTGCTCGACTTCGGCGTGGCCCGGCTCCGCCGCGGCGAGCGCGATCCGGACTACTTCACCCTCGGCGGGGGCGAGGCGCTGATCGGGACGCCGGCGTACATGGCGCCCGAGTACGCCCGCAGCCACGACATCGACGCGCGCGCCGACCAGTTCTCCTGGGGCGTGCTCGCCTACGAGCTGCTCCGGGGGACGCTCCCCTGGCAGCGGGGGGGGACGCTCGGCGCGCTCGCGGCCATCCTGGCCGACGACCCGGAGCCGATCCCCGCGGCAGCGGGGCTCCCGGCGCCGCTCGTCTCCGTGGTGATGCGCGCGCTCTCCAAGTCGCCCGCCGATCGCTTCCCGACCATGGCCGACGCGGCCGACGCGCTGGAGCCGTACGCGAAGCCCCCCTCGCGCGAGCGCCTCCTCTCGTCCCCCGACTCCGGCCAGCGCACCTCGCCCCCGGCACCTCCTTCGAGCCCGGCCGCGGCGGCCCCCACGCCCGTGCGGCCTCCCTCGCCGCCGTCGCCGATCACGATGGTGGTGCCGACGATCCCGAGCCCCGCCCCCGCCGGGGCCTCCTCCTCACCCGACCCGCGCGCCGATCCCAGCCTGTCGCCACGGCCGCCGGACGGCTTCCGGGCCCCCGATTTCTCTTGCCCGGTCGACCTGGACGCGCACCTCGCAGCGGTCCCTCCGGGCGCCACCGTCAAGGGGATGGTGCTGCGGACCTTGCTCGCCGAGGGGTCCCGGTCGGCGCCGGCGAGCGAGGTCTTCGGCGCCGCCGGGGTCCGCGAGCGGCGGTACCTGCCCTTCAGCGACTACCCCGTCGCCGACGCCGCGCGGCTCCTCTTCACCGTCGCGCGCCTCGCGCACCCCGGGGTGCCGCACGGAGAGGGGCTGCGCCGGCTGGGCGCCTCCGCGTTCGACGGCGTCGCCGACAGCCAGATGGGCAAGATCGTCTTCGGCGTCTTCGACTTCGACGCCGAGCAGCTCCTCCTCCGCGCCGCCCGGGCCTACGCGATCGTCCACAACCACGGCGAGTTCGCCGCCGAGAAGGTCGGGCCGTCGCGCTACCTCTTCCACGTGCGGGGCTTCCCCTCGTTCCTGGAGACGGCGCAGGTGGGCGTGCTGGAGGGGCTCGTGCGCTTCGCGCGCCGGCGCGCCGCCATCCGGCTCCGGCTCGACGCCATCGATCAGGCCACGTTCGAGATCGATGTCGGATGATCGGCCGGGGAGGTGACGATGCCACGAGAGGACGGCGCTCAGCTCGGTCGTTACGTCATCGAATCCCTGATCGGCCAGGGTACCCGGGGGGACGTCTACCGCGCCCGCGACCAGCGGCTCGGGCGGGTGGTGGCGCTCAAGGTGCTCCGGCCGCGCCCGGAGGGTAGCTCCCGGCCGGTCGTCGCGGCGGCGCTCCGCGAGGCGCGCGCGGCCGCCGCCGTCCACCACCCCAACGTGACCGAGGTGTTCGACGTCGACGAGGCGGACGGGGAGATGTTCATCGTGATGGAGCACGTCTCCGGCACGTCGCTCCGCCGCCTCGTGGGCGACGGCGCCGTGCCCCTCCCGCGGCGGATCCGCTGGCTCTGTCAGATCGCCGCCGCGCTCGAAGCCGCCCACGCCTGCGGTGTGATCCACCGCGACGTAAAGCCCGAGAACGTGCTCATCTCCGAGGGCGGGGACGTGAAGGTGCTCGACTTCGGTATCGCCCGGTCCCCTCGGGCCCCCTCTCCCGCGGGCCATCACCCCACGCCGAGCTCCTACAACGAGATCGCCGGAGCGCCCGACTACATGGCGCCGGAGCAGGCGCGCGCCGAGGCGGTCGACGGGCGCGCCGATCAGTTCGCCTGGGGAGTCGTCGCCTACGAGCTGATCGCCGGGGCATCCCCGTGGACGCGGCGGCAGAGCCCGTTCATGACCCTGGTCGCCGTCCTCCAGGACGAGCCGCCTCCGTTCCCGCCCGAGATCGGCGTCCCCGATCCCGTCGCCGCGGCGGTGCGGCGCGCGCTCTGCAAATCGCCCGCCGCTCGGTTCGCCTCGATGGGCGAGGTGGTGGACGCCCTCCTCCCGTTCGCCGAGCGCCCGCGCCTGTCCGCCGGGCCCGGCGAGGAGCCCGCGGCCCCTTCCTCGTCCCCTCCCGCGCCCGAGACCGTCGTCGCTTACTCCAGCGCGGTGGTCACGGTCGCGCATCACGGCCCGGTGCTCCTGACCCACTGGGGCTCGGTGCCGGACCTCCCGTCGCTCCGCCGCGTCGCGGAGGTCCAGGCCATGTGGATGCGCCGCCACGACGGCAAGCTCGGCGCCGTCACCTTCCTCGAGCCGGCGGCAGGGCACACGCTCTCGGCCGAGGCCCGGGACGAGGCGGCGCGAATGCAGCGCGCGGCGCAGGGGCGGGTGATCGCGATCGCCACCGTCGTGGCCGAGACCGGCTTCCGCGCGTCCATCGTCCGCAGCGTGCTCACCGGCCTCGCCCGGCTCTCCGCGCAGGGGACCAAGGAGTCGGTATTCGCCGCCCCCGCCGACGCCGCCGACTGGCTCGCGCAGGCCATGGCGGAGCAGGGCACGAGGGTCGACGCCCGCGCCCTGGAGCAGGCGATCGGCGCGGTCCGCGCCGCCCACGCGCGGGGCGCCGGACCCGGCCCTTGATCGAGGCCCGCCCCTCAGCCCTTCTTCTTCGGCTTCAGCGCGCTGTCGAGCGCCGTGAGCCTGAACCCGATCCCCGGGAACCCCGCGGGAACGTGCGCCATGCGCTGAGTTCGGGCTCCTCGGGAATCGTTCCGTTGGACAACCATGCATCGTCCATCTGGACGACGCACCCTCGGGAGCCCCTCCCGGGGCTCAGAGCGCCCGGAGCCGCCGCCCTGCCTCCTCGAGAACGTCGTCCTCCTTGGCGAAGCAGAAGCGGCAGAGCGTCTCGCCCACCGGGTCGGTGTAGAACGACATCCCCGGCACGCTCGCGATCCCGGTCCGCTCGAGCAGCGTCATCGCGGCGGCCTTGGCGTCGGGCGCGCCGAGGCGGCGGATGTCCGCGAGCACGTAGTACGCGCCCCGCGGCACGTAGGGCGTGAGCCCGGCGTCCGCGAGCGCCGAGCACAGGATGTCCCGCTTCCTCCCGTAGCTCCGGGACAGCTCCTCGTAGTAGGCGTCGGGCATGCCGAGCCCCGCCGTGACGCCGTGTTGCAGCGGCGTGGGCGCGCAGACGTAGAGCAGGTCGTGGGTGACCGTGATGCGGCGCGCGAGATCGGGCGGCGCCGTCAGGTAGCCGACGCGCCAGCCCGTGATGGCGAAGGTCTTCGACAGGCCGGAGATCGAGACGGCGCGCGCGCGCCCCCCGGGGCGCGTGGCGAAGGGGACGTGCCGCTGCCCGTCGAAGAGGATGTGCTCGTAGATCTCGTCGGTGATGACGACGAGGTCGTGCTTCTCCGCCAGCGCCGCGAGGCGGTCGAGCTCGGCCATGCTCCAAACTTTGCCGCACGGGTTCGACGGAGTACACACCACGATCGCGCGCGTTCGTGGCGTCACGGCGCGGCCGAGCGCCTCGAAGTCGATCTCCCACCCCGGCGGGCGGGTGGGGACGAGCACCGGCGAGAGGCCGAAGGAGATGACGGTGTTGAGGTGATAGCCGTAGTAGGGCTCGAAGAGGATGATCTCGTCCCCCGGGTCGAAGAGCGCGAGGCACGTGGCGGCGAAGGCGCCGGTCGCCCCGGAGGTGACCACGATCTCGGCCTTGTCGTCGTACTCGAGGCCGTAGTGCCGGCGGATCTTCTCGCGGATGCCCGCGCGGAGCGGGGCGATGCCCTCGGCCGCGGTGTAGACGACCTGGTTCGTGGCGATCGCCTGGCGGGCGGCGTCGGCCACGGGCGCCGGGGTGGGCAGGTCGCAGATGCCCTGCCCGAGGTTGATGCCCCCCGGGACCGCCTCGCACGCGCGGCTCATGGCGCGGATGTCCGAGATGACCAGCGAGGCGAGGCGCTTTCCGAGCTGCATGGCGCGGACGCTACCGCAAGCCCCGGTCGCGGGCTATATGGCGCGCCCCGTGCTCCCGCCCCCGTCCAGCCTCGACCGCCCCGGAACGCGCGTGGCGCCTCGGGCGTTCTCCCGGGCGTGGGCATCGCAACCACCCCCCGACGGCTCGGCCTCTCCCTCTTCTCGTGGGCCTCGCGCCCCGGCCAGGGCCTCGGAGCCTCTGTGATCGAAGCCACGGTACGCCGCATGCGCGCGGACGCGCCCGTCGCGCGCGAGCTGTGGACGCTGGCCTGGCCGGCGATCACCCACATGTTCCTCATCACGCTCATGGTCCTGGCGAGCCGGGCGATGGTGGGCCGCTACTCCACGGACGCGCTCGCCTCGCTGCAGATCAGCGGCACGCTCGTCTGGAGCGCGTACTCCCTCGCCACCGCGTTCTCGGCGGGCACCCTCGCCGTCGTCGCCCGCTCCGTCGGCGCCGGCGACCATGTATCGGCGGCGCGAGCGGCGCGGAGCGCGATCCTGTTCGCCGCCGGGCTCGGCGCGGTCATCGCGATCCCCATCCGCGTCGCCAACGGCGCCTTCCTCCGCCTGATGTTCCCGGACGCCGGCGCCGCCGTCCTCGCCGACGCCAGCGCCTACCTCCACATCGTCCTGCCCGTCTTCCCGCTCGCCTTCGTCGAGGCCATCGCCGCGGCCGCGCTCCAGGGCTCGGGCGACACGCGCACGCCGCTCTACGTCGCGAGCGCGGGCAACGTCGTCAACTTCGCCGCGAGCTACATCCTCATCTTCGGCCGCTTCGGCGCGCCCGAGATGGGCATCCGCGGCGCGGCCGTCGGGACCGCGTCGACCATGGCCATCGAGGGCCTGCTCCTCACGGCCGCGCTGCTCTCCTCGCGGAGCCCGATCCCCCTCGGCAGGACCCCGGTCGACGGCAAGGCCGACCTCGACGCGCTGCGCCGCGTCCTCCGCGTCTCCGGCCCCGCGTTCGGGGAGAAGAGCGCCTACCACGGCGGCTACCTCGTCTTCGTCGCCATCATCGGCCTGCTCGGGGCCGCGGCGATGGCCGCCAACCAGGCCCTCGTCGCCATCGAGGCGGTCTGCTTCCTCTCGGCGGACGGCTTCGGCGTCGCCGCCGGCGCGGTGGTGGCGCAGAAGCTCGGCGCGGGCAAGCCGGGCGAGGCGGAGCGGGCGGGCTGGATCGGAGCGGCGATGGCGATGGCCCTGCTCACCACCCTCGGCCTCTGCTTCGCCTCCGCCCCGCGCCCGCTCGTGCGCGCGTTCTCGAGCGACCCGGAGATCGTGGCGCTCGGCGCCCGCGCGCTGCTCGTCACGGCGGTCGCGCAGCCGTTCATGGCCTTCGCGACGGTGACGGGCATGGGCCTGCGCGGCGCCGGCGACACGCGCACGGTGCTCCGCGTGACGGTGGTCTCGACGCTCGCGGTGCGGGTCCTCGCGACGTACTTCTTCGCGATCACCCTCGGGCTCGGGCTCGTGGGCGTCTGGATGGGGAGCACGGCGGACTGGGTGTGCCGGAGCGCGCTCCTCGGCGTCGCCTACGTCCGGGGGCGGTGGCGGCGGGTCGAGGTCTGACCGGAGGGCTTGACGCCCCACCCTCCCCCGTGTTCAAGGTGCCACGGAGAAGGGTCCCGTCATCGCTCACGACGTCGGGGTCCCCCTGGAGGACACGATGAGAGATGTCAAATGGACCGCCGGTCTGGTGCTCTTGGCGTGCACCGTCGCGGCGTGCGGCGGCGGCGCGACCATGTTCGAGGGCAAGGAGCACCTCGCGATCATCGGCACCCCGCCACCCCCGCCTCCGCCGCCTCCGCCGCCTCCGCCGCCTCCGCCGGAGCCGCCGAAGCGCGTGGTGGTCACCGAGAAGGCGATCGTCATCACGGAGAAGATCCAGTTCGACGTCGCGAAGGCGACGATCAAGTCCGTCTCGTTCGACCTGCTCAACGAGATCGCCAACGTCATCAAGACGCACCCCAAGATCAAGAAGATCGCCATCGAGGGCCACGCGAGCGCCGACGGCTCGGCCGCTCTGAACCTGAAGCTCTCGGACCAGCGCGCGCACAGCGTGGCGAAGTACCTGATCGACCACGGCGTCGACGCGAAGCGCCTCCTGCCGAAGGGCTACGGGGTCACGCGCCCGATCGCCGACAACAAGACCGAAGAGGGGCGCGAGAAGAACCGGCGCGTCGAGTTCAACATCCTCGAGCAGGCGAAGTGAGGAGAAAAGAAGCATGAAGACGCAAGCTATGCTGGGTCTCTTCGCGGTCGGCGCCGTCGCGCTCGTCGGCTGCGCTTCGACGATGACGCCGGAGATGTACAGCACCAACACGCGCAAGCTGCTCGAGACGAAGAACCTCGCGATCAAGGCCTGCTACGACGGCGACCTCAAGATGACGAAGGACGCGGGCCCGGTCACGGTCCACTTCAAGGTGGAGCACGAGACGGGCAAGATCGTCGAGGTGAAGCTCGACGGCGCCCCGCCGGCCCCGCTCGGAGCGTGCGTGGCGCAGGCGCTCGAGGGCCTGGTCCTGGCGCCGCCGGACCCGAACGACGGCATCGCCACCTTCACGTGGGACTTCACCATCGGGGAGGCGCCGCCTCGCTGAGAATCGAAGACCCCCTCGCGCCCCCCACCTCTCCCGGGGGGGGCGCGCGGGTGGTCCCGTCCACCGAGTCGGTCCGGCGGCACGCCCCCTCGCCGCCGTGGACTCGTGGTATGGCCCCCCCATGGCACAGGTCCACGGCGGTCGGCTCGTCTCCAAGGCGCTCGCGCGCCACGGCACCACGCACCTCTTCACGCTCTGCGGCGGCCATATCCAGGCCATCTACGACGGCTGCCTCGACGACGGCATCCGCGTCGTCGACACGCGCCACGAGCAGACCGCCGGCCACGCGGCCGACGGCTACGCCCGCGTCACCGGTCGGCCGGGCGTGTGCGCCGTCACCGCCGGGCCCGGGGTCACGGACGTGGTGACGGCGGTCGCCAACGCCCAGCGCGCCGGCATCCCGATGATCGTCTTCGGCGGCGCCGGCCCCCGCGCCCTGCAGGACATGGGCTCGCTCCAGGACATGAACCACGTCGAGCTGATGCGGCCCATCACCAAGTGGAGCGTCGCCGTCCCCTCCACCGACCGCATCCAGGAGTACATCGACTCCGCCTTCCGCGTCGCGCAGGCCAACGTGCCGGGCCCGGTCTTCCTGGAGATCCCGCTCGATCTGCTCATGAACTGGGCCGACGACGCGCCGCCCGCCACCGCGCCCATGGCCCCCTCGCGGCCCGGCGGCGACCCGGCGGCCATCGCGCGCGCCGCCGCGATGCTCAGGGAGAGCGAGCGGCCCATGTTCATCGTGGGCAGCCAGCTCCGCTGGTCGCCGAAGCGCGAGATCCTGCGCAGCTTCGCCGACGCGGTCGAGGCGCCGTTCTACCTCAACGGCATGGCGCGCGGCGGCCTCCCCTACGAGCACCCCGGCCTGATGACCCGCTCGCGCAAGTTCGCGCTCGGGCAGGCCGATCTCCTGCTTCGTCTTCGGCACCCCGTTCGACTTTCGCCTCGACTACGGCCGCGCGGTGAACCCGGGCGCCAAGGTCGTGCAGATCGACCTCGACGGCAACGAGCTGGGCAAGAACAGGCGCCTCGACCTCGCCATCGACGGCGACAGCGGCGTCGTGCTCGAGCCAGCTCCTCGCGGAGATCGGCGAGAAGAAGACGGGCGGCGTGGCTCCCCGCGATCCGCGCCGCCGAGGAGAAGTCGCGCGCCAAGATGGCCGCGGAGATCGAGAGCAACGCCAGAGCCCGCCCAACCCGCTCCGGGTGTGCGCAGAGCTGGGCAAGCGCCTCGGCAAGAACGACATCGTGATCGGCGACGGCGGCGACTTCGTGGCCACGGCGGCGTACGTGCTCAAGCTCGAGTGGCCGCAGCTCTGGATGGACCCGGGCCCGCTCGGCACGCTCGGCGTCGGCCCCGGCTACGCCATGGCGGCCCAGCTCGCCCGGCCGGAGGGCCGCGTCGTGCTGGTCTACGGCGACGGCTCCTTCGGCCTGCACGGCCTGGAGTTCGAGGCCATGGTCCGGCAGAACATCCCCGTCGTAGCCGTCATCGGCAACGACGCCGCGTGGATGCAGATCCGCCGCGGCCAGGTCGAGCTCTACGGCGCGGAGCGCTCGCCCGCCACGGGCCTCGCGTACACGCGCTACGACAAGGTGGTCGAGGCGGTCGGCGGCTTCGGCGCCTACGTCGAGCGGGTGGAGGATCTCGGCCCCGCGCTCGACGCCGCCTTCGCCGCAGGCAAGCCCGCATGCGTCAACGTGAAGATCGCGTCGAGCGACTTCCGCAAGGGCGCCATCAGCGTATAGGCCGCGGGGCGCCCCCGGGCGCCCTGCAGGATGGGAAACGCGTGGATCTGCGCTTCGTCCCTCCGGAGCTCGCCCGCCTCGACGAGATCGACTCCGAGGTCCTCGCCTGCACGGTCTGGAGCGACGCCCGCCCGTCGCACGGCCTCGCCGGCCTCTGCGACTGGCGCCTGGGCGGCCGCATCTCCGATCTCGAGCGCAAGGGCCTCGTGACCGGCGCGCGCGGCGAGGTCGTCCTGCTCCCCGGCAAGCCGCGCCTCACCTTCGACAAGCTCCTCCTCTTCGGCGCCGGCCCCCGCGACGCCTTCGGGGAGGAGGCGTTCCTCGACGTGGTGCAGCGCATGCTCGCCACCATGGAGAGCCTCTCCGCCCGCGCGTCGGTCGTCGAGCTGCCCGGCCGGCACGATCGTCTCATCGCGGCGGACCGCGCGGCCGACATCCTCCTCGCCTGCGCCGGGCGCGCCCCGGAGCACGACGCGTGGACGCTCGTGGAGGACGCGGAGGGGAAGCAGCGGATCGTGCAGCACATGATCGAGGAGCGGCGCAGGGTGCGGCGGGTGCTCTGAGCGATGGGGGCCCCGCAGCCGACCGCGCCGGTGCAGGGAGCGCTCGAGCGGCTCACGCTCGAGATGACCAGCACCCTCGACGTGGACGTGGTCCTCACCCGGATCACCTCCGGCCTGATCGAGGACCTCGGCGCCGCGCTCGCGCGCGTCTGGCTGGTGGACGCGGGCGAGCGCTGCCTGTGCCTCCGGGCGAGCGCAGGGCTCTCCACCCGGCTCGACGGGCAGCACCGGCGGGTCCCCCTCGGCGCGCTCAAGATCGGGCAGATCGCCACCTCCGGCCGGGCGGTGCAGACGAACGACCTCGAGGGCGACCCGCGCATCGTCGACAAGGCCTGGGTGCGCGACAACGGGCTCGCCTCGTTCGCGGGGTACCCGCTCGCGTTCCGCGGCGAGCTCCTCGGCGTGCTCGCCGTGTTCGGCAGGCGGCCGCTGTCGGGCGACGAGCTGGATCGCCTGGCGCTCTTCGCCAGCCAGGCGAGCGTGGCCATCCAGAACGCGCGCCTCTACACCGAGGTCGTCGCGCTGCGCGAGCGCCTCTCGGCCGAGAACGCCTACCTCCGGGAGGAGCTCGGGCAGGGCCGCGGCGCCTCGGAGATCCTGGGGCACGGCCCGGCGCTCCGCGCCGCGATGGACAAGCTCGAGCAGGTGGCGCCCACGACGGCGACGGTGCTGCTCCTCGGCGAGACGGGCACGGGCAAGGAGCTCTTCGCGCGGGCGCTGCACGCGGCGAGCCGGCGGCGCCGCGCGCCGCTCGTCAAGGTGAGCTGCGCGGCGATCAGCCCGGGCCTCCTGGAGAGCGAGCTCTTCGGCCACGAGAAGGGCGCCTTCACCACCGCGCTCGCGCGCCACGCCGGGCGCTTCGAGCTGGCCCACGGGGGGACGCTCTTCCTCGACGAGATCGGCGAGCTGCCGCTCGAGGCGCAGAGCAAGCTGCTCCGCGTCCTTCAGGAGCGCGAGATTGAGCGCGTGGGCGGGTCTTCGAGCATCCCCGTCGACGTGCGCGTGGTGGCCGCGACCAACCGGGACCTCGCGAGCGCGGCGCGGGACGGGCGGTTCCGCGCCGATCTCTACTACCGGCTCGCCGTCTTCCCCATCGAGGTGCCGCCGCTCCGGGCGCGGCGCGAGGACGTGCCGGGAGCTCGCCCTCGCCTTCGTGCAGCGCCACGCGCGCAGCCTGGGCAAGCCGCTCTCCGGCATCTCGGACGACGCGATGGCCGCCCTCGTGGCCTACTCCTTTCCGGGCAACGTCCGCGAGCTCCACAACGTCATCGAGCGCGCGGCCATCGTCGCCCGCGGCGACGTCATCCGGCGCGCCGACCTGCCCGATCTCGCGCCGGCCACGCCCGCCGGCCCCGAGGCGCCGGGCGCGCCGCCGGCCCCGAGGGGCACGCTCGAGGACATGGAGCGCGCCCACGTCCGCGAGACGCTCGAGGCGTGCGGGTGGGTGATCGAGGGCGCCGAGGGGGCCGCCGCCCGCCTCGGCCTCTCGCCGAGCACCCTGCGCTCCCGGATGGCGAAGCTCGGAGTCCACCGCCCGCGGCGCTAGGCGCTCGTCACGCTGGCGGCATAGGGCAGCGTGAAGTGGAAGCTCGTGGTCTCGCCGGGCGTGCTCTCGGCCCAGATGCGCCCGCCGTGCGCCTCGATCAGGCCCTTGCAGATGTAGAGCCCGAGGCCGATCCCGGTCGTGCCCGCGTCGACGCTCTCGCGGCTGCGCATGAAGCGCTGGAACAGGCGGGGCAGGTCCTCCGCGGCGATGCCGCGCCCGTGGTTCGTGACGGTCACCTCGATGCCGTCGTCGCGCTCGTCGACGTCGACGCGGATCTCGGTCCCGGGCGCGCCGTACTTGGACGCGTTGGACACGAAGTTGACGATCACCTGCTCGACGCGGGCCGGATCCGCCCAGGCTTTGCGGGAGATCCCGCTCGCGTACACCGAGACCGGGTGCCCGGCGGTGAGGTTCGCCGTACGCTCGCAGACCTCGCGCGCGAGCGCGGCGACGTCGGTCGCCTTCGGCGAGACGACGAGCCGGCGCGCCTCCAGCCGCGTCGCGTCGAGCAGATCGTCGATCATCGCGGAGAGCCTCCGGCCCGCGGCCTCGATCCGGTCGAGCTGCTTCGCCTCCACGTCGCCCATGGCCCCCGGGTGGGCGCAGCGGGCCAGGCCCACCGCGAGGGCGATCACGGAGGCCGGCTGGCGGAGGTCGTGCGCGATGACGGCGCTCCACTCCGTCCGCATCCGCTCGAGCTCCTTCTGCGCGGACAGGTCCCGGAAGACGACGGTCGCGCCCAGCGGCGCGCCGCCGGGGCCACGCACGGCGACGGCGCTCGCCAGCACCGGGAGGAGGCCGCCGTCGGGCGCGCGGACGCGGAGCTCCTCGCCGACCAGCGGTTCCCCGCAGAGCAGCGCGCGGACGTGCGGGAGCGCGTCGGGCCGCACGCGGTCGCCGGAGGGCGTCCACAGGTCGAGGTCGACGCGGTTGCCGAACGGATCGCGCCGGCCGTCGTCCTCGCACCGGAGCGCCGTCGCGGCGCGGTTCAGCATCGCGATGCGCCCCCCGGAGTCGACGAGCTTCACGGCGTCCGGCATCTGCTCGATCACGGCCTCGAGCCAGGCGCGCTCCGTCCGCTCGCTCTCGTACAGGCGCGCCGTCTCCAGCGCGACCCCCGCCCGCGCCGCCAGCATCTCGACCAGCGCCTGATCGTCGTCGGTGAACGCCTCGCCGCCGCGCTTGTTCGCGAGGTAGAGGTGCCCCAGGACCTCGTCGCGGAAGCGGATCGGCACGCCGAGGAGGCTCGAGATCGGCGGGTGGCCCGGCGGGAAGCCCCTGAACGCGGGGTGGCGGGTGACGTCGCGGAGACGGAGCGCCTTCCCCTGGCCCACGACGGCGCCGAGCACCCCCACCGGCCGGGGGTACCGGCCGATCGCGGCGACCTGCTCGGGCGACATGCCCACGAAGACCCACGGCTCGAAGGGTTTGTCGGGATCGGCCCCCAGCCCGAGCGCGACAATCTCGGCGCCCGTGAGCCGCTGCGCCTGCGACGCGATCGCGCGGAGGACCCCCAAGGCGTTCCCTTCGGGCAGGTTGGCCACGGCCTCGGAGACGACGTTGCTCGCGCTGCTCACGGCCTGGATCCGCGCGCCGAGCGCCTGGATCTGCTGGAAGCGCCGCGCGTTCGTCAGCGCCAGACCGAGGACCGGGACGACGTTCAGCGCGAGGTTGAGGTAATGATCCCGGTACTCGACGAAGCAGACGCCCTCGACCCTGAGGATCTCCCGCGTGGGCCCGTGGCCGATGGCCACGTCGAACCCCTCCCCCGACGGGGTGAGGGCGTGCCCCGCGTCGAGCCGCAGCATCGAGGCCGTCGCCGCCTCGACGTCGAGCCAGACGGACGAGCGGGACATCGTCCTGTCCGGCTCGCCGTCGCGGACCGACAGGTAGATGACGGCGCTCGGCGCGAAGAGCAGCGTGAACAGGTCGAACACGTTCTCGACGACGCTCTGCTCGGTCGTCGCGCCCGCCAGCTTGCCGAGGAAATCGAACGCCGTGGCGTAGTCGGCGAGCTGCCGGGCCGAGTCGAGCCGCGGGCCCCTCTCCTTACGCGCCGGCCTGGCCATCTGGTGAATCACCCACCCACGTGAGCGGGTACCGGCCCCACTCCCGGACGGCCTCGGAGACCGCGAGCAGCACCTCCTCGTCGACCTGATAAGGGATCTCGCCGTGGTTGTCGGAGAGGATGAAGCCGCCGCCCGGGCCGGCGCTCGCGATCGCGGCCTTGACGACCTCCGTCGTGCGCTCCCGGCTCCAGCGGCGCATCTCGATGCCGTTCAGGTTGCCCATGACGGTGAGCCTCCGGCCGCACGCCCGCTTCACGGCGCCCATGTCCTCGTCGACGCTGACGCCGATGATCTTGGTCCCCGTGTCGGCGATCGCGTCGACGATCGGGAGGCAGAGGCCGGACGCCAGGTGCGTCGCCGTCGGCCCCTCGATCCTCGCGATCGTCCTCCTGGCGATCGGGAAGCCCGTCCTCATGTACATCTCCCTGGAGACGATGGTGGTCGAGGAGACAGGGTCGTAATAGGTGATCGCCGTCGCCCCTGCGCGGAGCTGGGCGTTGGCCCACGCGACGCAGAACTCCTCGTTGACCTGCATCAGGCGGTCGAACAGATCGGGCCTCTCGTAGATCAGATCGAGGTACCGATCGAACCCCATCTGGAGGACCGGCAACGAGAACGGCGACATCACCACGCCGACGATGGGCACCTCGCCGGCGACACGCGCCTTCAGCATCTCCTCCGCCTGGAGGATCTTCCGGAGGCACGGCGAAGCGCCGACGTCGGGCGGGCAGAGCCGCAGGATGTCCTCCGGCTTCCTCAGGAAGGGCCGCCCGGTGTTGGGTGGACCGTCCTCCACGTAGATGACCTCGGCGCCCCAGGCCTCGACCTCGGCGGGGGCGTAGAAGAAGGCGTAGATGCAGTCGTTGTGATACTTCGCCCGCATCCGGAGCTGCCCCTCGACCACGTGCTCCGCCTTCGAGAAGTACTCGCGGATGGACAGGCCGAGCTTCCCTCGACCCGTGCATCGTCACGAGCAGGAACAGGGGGACGCGGTCGGGCTCGCGCCGGTCGAGCGTCGTCAGGACTCGCTCGAGCGAGGTCATGCAGTCGCGCTGCACGCGCGCGTTCCTTCCATGATCCCGTCGAGGATCTTCAGCGCGTCCGACGCGCTCCTGCCCATCGCGTCGGCGCCGACGTCCCTCCAGAGTCGGTCGTCGAACCTGAAGGGCGCGCCGCCCACCACGATGATCGGGCGCAGGCCCGCTCGGTCGAGCTTCTCCCGCAGGTCGCGCACCCTGAGCGCGGACGGGAGCATCAGCGTCGAGATCAGGAGCACCTCGAATCCGGGCCTCGCGGACGCAATCGACGAGCCCTCGGCCCTGACCCCCTGGCCGTAGTCGAGGGGCTCGTACCCCGAGGAGCGGAGCGCGAGCTCCACCAGCTTCTTCCCGAGGAGGTGGTAGTCCTGGAGAGCCGCGATGGCGATGCGCGGCTGGCTCCTCCGGGGCGCCCCCGCGCGGGAGGCCAACGGCATCATCAGCTCCTCGCAGATCCTGCTGCTCATGTAGACCTCGGAGAGCGAGACTTTCCCCGCCACCCAGTCGTCTCCGATGCGCTCCAGGGCCGGCACGACGAGCCCGGTGACCACCTCGTCGAGGCTGGATTCCCGCGATGCCAGGGTCAGTATGTTTGCCGTGCCGACCCAATCGATCTCGAGCAGGGCCGCGATGAAGCGAGCGACGCGCGTGGGGTCCATCGTCGACGGGTTCCGCGGTGGATACCTTCCATCGTGCCATCCTTCGCGCAAGCTCGTGACGGGAGCGCGGCGCGCGGCGGCGTCCGCTCAATCGGCGCATGGTCACCCGGCTCCTCGCCCCTGGCCCGGTGATCCAGCCGGACGCGCTCGGGCGGTCGCCACGGCATGTCGTGGCTCCCCCCACGACATGCCGTGGGCCGGTCGGCGCGGAGGTCGATTTCCCGGGCAGTCGCGGCGGCACGCCCGCTGCACGGAGGCGCGGGCATGAGCCACTCGAACGTCATCGAAGCACCGGCCAGCGTGGAGGGGCGCCTGCTCCACGTGTCGCGCGCACAGTTCGTGGGAAGCCTCGCCGTGTCCGTCTCCGTCTTCCTGTTCGTCAGCGGGCCGATGTGGAGGCACGCGGGGGACATCGGCCTGCTCGACCGGTCCGTCTGGTGGAGCTACGGCATGATCCCGCTCCTCATCGCGGGCTGCCTGATCGCGTCGCACAGGTGGAGCCTGCGCGCATTCCTGCTCGATACGATGACGCTCACGGTGGTGAAGTACGTGCTGACGTTCGGCCTCGCCGTCGCGTTCTGGGCGACCGTCTCGCCTCCTCGGTCCGCCGCCGCGGAGGCGGGTCCGCGCCCCGCGCCCGCGCTCCACGAGCCCGCGGCCCTGCCCACGCCGATCGATCCCGCCGGGACCGGCGCGGTGCGCGTGACGGTGGTCGATCCCGCCGGCAGGCCCCTCGCGGGCGCGGCCGTGTTCGTCGCCGCGGGGCTCGAGGACGACGTGTTCGCGCCGCCGTCCGAGCCGGCCGTCGTCGAGCACGGCCCCCGAGGGATCGTCCCCGCGCTCGCCGTCGCCCAGGTCGGGCAGAAGATCGAGGCGCGCTCGACCGACGGGCGCATGCACACGCTCGTGGCCGGCGAGGCCGGCGAGGTGCTGTTCAACGTACCGCTCCTGGCCTCGGGCGCCCCGACCACCACGGTGCTGCGCGAGGCCCGGGGGCTGACGACGCTCCGCTGCAACGTCCACCCCGAGGAGCCGGAGGGCCGGCTGCTCACGCTCGCAAACCCGTACTTCGGTAGGAGCGACGCGGAGGGGCGCGTCCTGCTCTCCGGCGTGCCCGCGGGGAAGCTCCGGCTCGGCGCGGCGCACGGGGCGCAAGCCGCGGGCGAGTCCCCGGTCGAGGTCCGCGCGGGGGAGACGGCGGAGGTGCGGATCGAGCTGGCGCCGTGAGCGATGGTCGCGAAGCGCAGCGTGACGGTCGCGTAGCACTCGAACGCCGTGCGGGTGAGGCGGACGTGCGCAGCGATGAAGCGGGAGCGCTTGCCAAACCGCGCCGCAGGATCCGTGGGCCGCCATGCCGGGCGACCGGGTGTGTCCAGGAGCCGAGGGTGTCCTCGGGGGGTGTCCTCTGTTAGAGCGGCGTGCGTTCGGGATGAGTACATACCGAACCGCGACCGCCAGGGAGCGGGTGCCAGAGGGCGCCTACGCGCCACGCCCTTGCCCGCGTCGCGCTGCCTGTAGCGCTACGCATGCGAGGGCACGAAAGCGTCGCGCCTTCTGGCACCCGCTCGCTCGCGCTCGCGGTTCGGTAGGCGCGTACCCAATGCAAACGCACGCCGCTCTAAGTCAGCGATGTGTATGCCCAATTGCCCCATTCCCCTGTCGTTACTCCTCCTACGATCGTAGGGCTTGGGGTGTCTGGTGGTGGCCCGGCTCCGGTGACGCGCTGCTCTCAGCGCGTCTCGAACACCAGCCAGGTCACGAGGGGTGCAGCGCGCCTGGCCTCGGCGACCACCCAGTCGAGGAAGGCGCGGGAGGAGATGGAGGCGGTGGGGATGGGCGGGAAAGAGACGACCAGCCCCTTCTTCTTGAGCAGACCAATGCGCGGGTGGGCCGGGTCGACGCCCCGGGGCGCGGACTTCAGCTCCTCCGCGGCGGCCGTCCGGAAGCCCCGCTTCTCGAGGGTGCGGACGATCTTGTGGAGCTCGCCGCCGCGGGCGTCGTCGAGCACGGCGGCGCGGTAGCGGGCCAGGGTGGGCGCGTCCATCATGTAGAGGCCGGCCCCCACGAAGCTCTCCAGGCCGAGCTGCACGTAGACGGCGGCGGGTGCCTCGGTCACCTTGCTGCCCTGCCGCGCAGCGACGACGCCGCTCACGCTGGTCTTGTACGGCGACTTGTCGGCGGCGAAGCGCACGTCGCGGTGGATGCGGAAGACCTTGGGCTCGGCGAGCTCGACGTGAGGAAAGGCGGCGTCAATCTTCTCGCGCGCCTCGGCGAGGAGGGTGGCCATGGGCGCCGCCCAGCCGGCCTCGTACTCGGCCTTGTGCTTGGCGAACCAGGCCCGGTCCTGGTGCTTGCCCAGGGCGCGGAAGAACTTCATCTCGGCGTCGGCGAAGCCCTCGAAGCGCGGCGCGGGCGTGGTGGTGGCGCGAGGCATGCCGCCATGGTTTCACGGACGCGCGGCGCGCGACAAGCCGACCGCGAATCAGTGGACCATGAGGCTGACGACCTGCGAGTAGTCGACGGGCCCCTTCCGCGTGTGGGCACGGAACCGGAAGTAATACACCAGCCCCGGCGTGAGGCCCGTGACCAGGAGCTTCGCCTTCATGGTCTCCGGAGCGTCCGTCCAGCTCTTCTGGTCCAGGCTGAACTGCCAGAAGTACATGGCGACCGGCGCCACGCGCAGGAGGTAGAGCCACACGCTGCCCGAGTTGGGCCCGTAGCCGGCGCGGACCGGCGGCTTGTTGCGCCTGGTCACCCTCTTCACACGCAGCCCGGCGCCGGCGATGCACGCCGCCGCGTCCTCGGGCGTGGGCTTGGACTCCGCGACCGCCTGGACGCAATCGCAGACGTGGTTGAGGTCCCTCACCACCTTCCTCCTGGCGGCCAGGAGCGCCTTCGTCGCGGCCCTGCCCCCGCCGCGAGCCGCGACGTTCGCCTCGTCGTACGCGGTGGTGTCGGTCGCCAGCGTCGTCAGCTCCGCCGGCGCGGGCTTGAAGTCGTCGCTGCCCGTCATGGCCGCGACGACGCTCTTGGCGAACGCGACGGCCGCGTCGTTCGCCTTGGGGATCAGGACTACCGCAACGGGGAACCCCCCGACTTCCGTGGTGCTCATGGCCCTCTCCTTTCTCTCTCCGCAGGCGGAGGAGGCACGCCACGCCCCGACCATCCGGGCGGCGTCGTGCTCTCCGACCTCCTCATCCATTGGGGATGCCGGCCAGACGCGAATCCGCCACCAAATCGACAGGGCTCACCACTTTCTTGCCCGGAGGGGCGAGCTGGCGGCCCGCGTCACGGTCTCGTCGGACCGCTATGCGGTCGTGACCGACTGCGGCGCGGTCGTGACGTACCGCGTTCTCGGCTCGTCGGACCGCGTCACGGTCATGACCAACCGCGTCCCGGTCGCGTCGGCCCGCGTCGCGGTCGTGGCCCGCCGCGTTCCAGTCACGTTGAACTACGTCACGGTCCTGGCCAACCACGTCCCGGTCTCGTCGGACCGCGTCGCAGCCTCGACCGACCTCGTTCTGGTCGCGTCGGACCGCGTCGCAGTCTGGACCGACCTCGTTCTGGTCGCGTCGGACCGCGTCGCAGCCTCGACCGACCTCGTTCTGGTCGCGTCGGAGCGCGGCGCGGTCTCGACCAACCGCGTCACGGTCTCGTCGAACCGCGTCGCAGTCTCGACCAACCCTGTCTTGGTCGCGTCGGCCCGTGTCGCGGTCCCGAGGAGCGGCGCTCCGGTCTCGCCGGCGCGCGTCGCAATCAGGTCATGAGGAAGGCAAACGAAGAGACGGAGGAGCAAAGAGGCAGGAGAAGGCGCCCGGACCCGCTCACTCCGCTTCCTCGTCCCCCTGCTCGAACGACCACGCCCTCTGGATCGCCGCCGCCGTGGCGAACCGGGTGTCGACGTACTCGTCGAACTCGATGCTCCGGTCGAGCACCCCGGCCTCCAGCATCAGATCGCGCACCATGTCGAAGTCCTTCTTTGCCGGCGCGAGCGGCGAATACATCACCCGGTTCGGCGGGTTGGTCAGCGCCCACCGGAGGAGCGCCGGCGGCTGCCCGTAGTAGTAGCGCCCAACGAAGTCGGCGGCCTGGACCCGGTGGGGGACGCCCTCCTCGAGCCACAGGCCCGAGCGCGCCATCCCGTTGACCAGCGCCTGGACCGCGCTGGGGTGGTCGTCAATCACGTCCTGACGCGCCACCAGCACGCAGGACATGTAGTCGGGCCAGTACTCGCGGGCCTGGAAGAGGACGCGCCCGTACCCGCCCATCTCGGCCTGGGAGGGGAACGGCTCCCCCATCGAGAAGGCGTCGACCGCCTTCGCCGCGAGCGCGCCGGCGACGTCCGGCGGGGACATCTCGACCAACTTCACGTCGCTCGGCTTCATCCCGAACTGCTTCAGCACCTTGAGGACGATGAGCGACTCGTCCGAGAAGCGGCTGGGGATGGCGATCGTCCGCCCGCGGAGATCCGCCGGGGAGTGGATCGGGCCGTCCTTTTGCACCACCACCGCGCTGCCATAGCGATGGCCGAGGTACACGATCTTGATGGGCACGCCCTGCGACCGCAGGGCCATCGCCATCGGCGCCACCAGGAACCCCGCCTGCATCTTGTTCGCGATCAGGGCCTCTTTGATCTCCGGGAAGCCCTGGAACATCTTCGGCAAGAAGATGTTCCCGTCACGCGAGTGGCGGGAGACGTAGTCGGTCACCGGGCAGGCGAGGTGTCACGTGACCGGGATGTACGCGACGTGGAGCTTGCGCTGGCCCTCCGGCTTCATGTCGTTGAGGATCGCCGCCCAGTCCACGTTCAACCACGCGTGCAGGCCGCTGATCCCGGCCAGCCACCCGAGCGTCCCGAGCACGATCCTTCTCGACTCGTTCATGTGCGCCTCTCCTTCGATCCACGGTTTCAGCTTGCACGGTACCCCCATCGGACGGAGCGGAGCCGCTCGACGGCGCGGAGGCCGGTGTCGAGCAGCAGGCCGACGAGGCCGATGAGCAGCATCCCCGCCACCACGAGGTCGTAGCGCTTGCCCGCGTTGCGGGCGTCCACGATGAGGTAGCCGAGGCCGGAGTCGACCGCGATCATCTCCGCCGCCACCACCACGAGCCAGGCGATGCCGAACGCGATGCGCAGGCCGGTCAGGATCCGCGGGAGCGCGGCGGGGAAGATGACCCGCGCGATGAGCCGCGCCCCCGAGAGCCCGAAGTTCTTGCCCGCCCGGACGTACATCGACGGGACGTCGCGCACGGCGTTCGCCGTCGAGACGATGATCGGGAACACCGCCCCCATGAAGATGAGCGACACCGGCGCCGTCTCGTCGATGCCGAAGAGCGCGATGGCGACGGGCATCCACGCCAGCGGGCTGATCGGGCGGAGGATCTGGACGACCGGGTTCAGCGCCGACTCGACGGGGGGATAGAGGCCGACGGCCATGCCGGTGGGCACCCCGAGGATGGCCGCGACGCCGAAGCCGACGCCCACCCGGAAGAGCGAGTCGTACACGTACGGCGCGAGGATGCCACGCCGGGCCAGCTCCCCGACGCCCCTCCACACCGCCACGGGGGAGGGAAACACCTTGGTCCCGGAGAGGACCACGGCCCCGTACCAGACGCCGAGCAGGACGACGCCGAGCAGGAGCGGCAGGGCCACCGACTCGAAGAGCTTCGCGCGCGAGGTCGTCGGGCTCATGGGCCTCAGAATCCGGTGCGCGAGCCCGAGCTCGTTGAAGATGTCGTCCCGCAGCGCGATGTACTGCGGGGCGCTGAGGTCGCGCGGGTGGGGGATGTCGATGGGCACGATGCGGCGAATACTTGGCGGGCCGCGCGCTCATCACCACCACCCGGTCCGCGAGCTGGATGAACTCCTCGATGTCGTGCGTGACGAAGATGATCGTCTTCTTCTCGGCGGCCCAGATGCGGAGGATCTCGGTGCGCATGCCGAGGCGGGTGATGGAGTCGAGCGCGCCGAAGGGCTCGTCGAGGTAGAGCACGTCGGGGTTCACCGCGAGGGCGCGGGCCACCTCGACCCGCTGCTTCATCCCGCCGGAGAGCTCGCCGGGGTACGCGTGCTCGAAGCCCTTGAGCCCGACGAGCTCGACGTAGTGGTCTACCCGCTCGCGCCGCGCCTTCTCGCTCACATCGCCGAGGCCGAAGCCGATGTTGGCGGCGACCGTGAGCCAGGGGAAGACGCCGCGCTCCTGGAAGACGAAGATCCGCCGCCAATCGGGCCCCTTCACCACCTCGCCGTCGATGCCCACCGCGCCCTTCGTCGGGGCGAGGAAGCCGCCCATGATGTTGAGCAGCGTGGACTTGCCGCAGCCCGACGGGCCGAGCAGGCAGATCGAGCTCGCCCTCGTACACGTCGAGGTCGACGTCCTCGAGGACCTGGGTGACCTTGCCGTCGGCGCGGAACGACATCGACACGCCGCTGACCACGACCTTGCGCGCGCCGGCGCTCACCGCCCACCCGCCGGTTCTTCCAGACCGGCCGGGCCGGGGGGCATGGGGAGTCTCCCCCATCGAGACGGTTCCACCGGAGCTGGCGGAGCCGCTCGAGGCGCCGCGCCATCGTGTCGAGGACGAGCCCGGTGAGCCCGATGAGCACGATCCCGGCCACCACCAGGTCGTACCTGTTCCCGGCGTTCCGGGCGTCGACGATGAGGAAGCCGAGCCCCGAGCTGACGGCAATCATCTCGCCCGCGACCACCACGAGCCAGGCGACGCCGAGCGACAGCCGGAGCCCCACGATGATCTGCGGCAGGATGGCGGGGACGATGAGCTGCTTGACGACCTGGCTCGGGCGCACGCCGAAGTTCCTCGCGACGTTGATGTGGGTGGCCGAGAGGTTCCGCACCGCGTTCAGCGTGGTCAGGCACATCGGGAAGAACGAGCCGAGGAAGACGATGAAGATGGCCGGCATGTCGCCGACCCCGAACCACATGATGGAGAGCGGGATCCACGCGAGCGGCGAGATCGGCCGGAGGAGCTGGAGGATGGGGCTCACCGCGCGGTCGGCCCGGCCGTACCAGCCGAGGAGAATGCCGATCGGGATCGCCAGCACGACGGCGGCGAGGTACCCCCACGTGACCCGGAAGAGCGAGGCCACGACGTGCTTGAACAGGAGGCCCCTCCACGCGAGATCGGCGATGGCCTTCGCGACCGCCCAGGGGCCGGGGATGATCCGCGCCTCCGCGTGCCGCACGGCGATGCTCCACGCCACGATGAGCAGCAGCCCACTGAATGGAAGGAGCTTCTGGGCCTTGAGCATGAACGCTGCGCCAATTTCTGGCTAGTCGAAGCGGCCCTGGCCCGTCAAGAGCTCGCGCGGCAAAAGCGGCACCCCGAGCGCCGTCACCCCGGTGGTGGCGGCGCTGATCACCACGAGCACGGGGAAGCTCACGTGCAACCCGGTCGAGATGCGCGTGCCGATCACCTCCGAGAGCGCGACGCCGAGGTTGCTGACGGCGATGACGATCGCGTAGCCGAGCGCCTCGTTGCCGCGCGGCGCGGCCCGGACGCAGAGGTCCTGGATCGCGAGCAGCCCGAGGGCCGCCACGGCGCCGTTGGCCCCCTCGATCAGGAGCGCGGCAGGCCACGAGCGGTATCCCAGGTACAGGAGCGAGCTCGCCGCGTTCGCGACGATCCCGAGGGCGAGCAGCGGCCTCGGAGGCACGCGCCGCGACACGGCGCGGTACCCCGCGACCGCCACGAGCGCGCACAGGTCGTTGACCGCCGTGAGCGAGCCCACCTGGACGTCCGAGAACCCGAGCACGTCCCGCTGGCGGTAGTAGAGGACGTTCGAGAACCCCGGCGTACCGTAGAAGAGGAAGCTCAGGGCCGCCGCGCTCCAGAGGGGCTTCGAGCGCAGGAGGCCTTCGAGGCGCCTCGAGGGGCGCGCGGCGGCGGGGGCAATCGTCTCGACAGGCGCGCGCGAGGGGCCCAGCAGCATGAGGGCCGTGCCCGCGAGCGCGAGCATCAGGACCACGCCCGTCGCGCACGTCCAGCCGAACGCGCGGCCCGCGAGCCAGCCGCCCACCGGGCCCGCCAGGAGCGAGGCCGTGCTCATGGCGCTCACGCGCAGCGCGGCGAAGTCGAGGGACGCCTCGTGACGCCGGCTCTCCTCCACGAGGAGCCCGCCGACGGTGGTGTTCCCAATCATCGCGGCGGCGTTCATCGCCACGAGCGCGAGCAGCAGCATGTAGCGACGGTCCGGCCATGACGCCGCGAGCGCCCAGGACAGCGCGCCGGTCGTTCCGCTCAGCACGAGGTAGCTCCGGCGGCGAGAGCCGAAGAGCGAGACCCCGTCCACGAGGGCGCCGGCGATGGGCTTCAAGGTCCACGCGATTCCCGCGACGGCGAGGAAATCCGCCATGGAATCCGGACCGAGGAGGAAGCGGTCTTTGATCAGCGACTGGATTGGCAGCTTCGCCATGTGCTGCGGGTTGGCGAAGAAGGTGAGAAAGACGCCGATGGCGATGATCGCGCCGTGCCGGCCGGGCACCCCGAAATGCGTGTCTGCCGCGATTTCCCCGCGAGTCTCCCCCGTCGGCATGCGCTGCAAGCCAAAACCTATGGCGGTGACGCCATGGTCGCGAGCCAGCCACACGCAGACGGCGCGGAGTCCCGGAACTCCGCCGTCCCCTGCCCCAGGAGGGAATTCCGCGCCTCAGAACGACGCCGCGAGCCGCCCCATCTCCCCGCCTTCGTAGCGCGCCGAGGCGTCGGCGATCTCCTCGCGGGTGGTCATCACGAAGGGGCCCTCGAACACCACCGGCTCTCCGAGCGGGCGGCCCATGGCCAGGACGACGTGGAGCCCCGCCGCGCCCGCGCGCACGAGGCAGGCGTCGCCCTCCGCCGCGAGCCGCGCGGCCATGTGGCGATCGAGCCGCACGGCCTCCTCCCCTGGGCCGACCTCGCCGGACCCCTCGACGACCAGCGCGAACGCCGCCTGATCGTCCGGCGCGTGAAGCAGGAGCGGCGCGCCGGGCGCGAGGTCCACGTCCAGCAGGGTCACCTGCGTCCGCGGTTCGATCGGCGCGCGCAGGCCGAACGCGGCTCCGCAGAGGACGCGGACGCGCGCGCCGGGGCTCGGCCGTGCCTCGGGGATGGCGTCCGCGGCGAAGAAGAAGGTCTCGGGAGACGTGTGCTTGTCCGCCGCGGCGAGGTTCACGAGCATCTGCATGCCGTGGCAGACGGCGCCTCGCACCTCCGGCACCTCCTCGTGCATCATGCCGCGCCCGGCCTGCATCCAGTAGAGGCCGCCGGGAGGGAGGCGGCGGCGCTCGCCGAGGCTGTCGCGGACGACAATCGCGCCGGCGCTGCCCGGGAAGAGGTACGTCACGGCCGAGAAGCCCGCGTGCGGGTGCGGCTGGAACGTCGGCTCCCACATCTGGAAGCGCTCGAGGCTCACGAAGGGGTCGATGGGGACGCCGAGCTCGCCGAGGAGCTTGTGCGACCGAAAGCCGGATCCCCGGCAAATCTCGGGGAGCGCGGCGCGCGCGGCGACGCGACGCGCGCGGCTGGTCGTGGACATGGCTTCCTCCTCCCTCCTCGGGTCTCGAGGCTTGGATGCCGCGTGCCCCGCGAGGTGGCGCTCGGCTACGGTGGGCGCATGCGGCCCCCGCGCCTCGCCCTCGCCCTCGCCTTCGGCCTCGCGGCATGTGGGGCCCCGCTCTCCCCCGCCTCGCCGGTGCCCGCCGCGCCTCCGCACCCCTGGACGTACGAGGGCGACGAGGGCCCCGCGCGCTGGGGCGACCTCGCGCCGGAAGCTCGCGGCGTGCAAGCTCGGCAGGCGACAGAGCCCGATCGATCTCCCCTCCACCGCGAGCGCCGACCCCGCGCTCTCGCTCTCGCTGCGCCCCGCCCCCCAGCCCCTCGTGGTGCGGAACACGGGGCACGGCATCCAGGTCGACGCCACGTCCCCCTCGTGGGTCACGCTCGGGGGCACGCGCTACAACCTCGTTGAGCTCCACTTCCACAGCCCGTCCGAGCACACGGTGGACGGCGCCCGCTTCGCGGCGGAGCTCGAATCTGTTGCACAGGAGCGCCGAGGGCAAGCTCCTCGTCGTGGGCGTCCTCTTGAAGAGCGGGGAGGAGAACCCGGCGCTGAAGGCGCTCTGGGAGGCGATGCCGGAGACGCCGAACGAGCGGCGGGTGATCGCGGACGAGGCGATCGAGACTCCGCGCGCTCCTGCCGAGGAGCGGGCGCTACCTGCGCTACGACGGCTCGCTCACGATCCCGCCGTGCACGGAGGGCGTCACCTGGCTCGTGGCGCTTCCCGAGGGCACCTGGTCGACCGAGATCTCCGAGGCGCAGATCGCGCGGCTGCGCGCGCGGACGCACGGGCCGACGAACCGGCCCGCGCAGCCGTCGAACGGGCGGCCCGTCCGCCTCTTGGTGGCGCGCTAGTAGCGCTCGGCGTCGCTCTTCGGCGCCAGGGGCGAGGCGATGGAGGTGTCGCCGTTCACCGTGGCGCCGCCGTGGATGAACATCCCGGCCATCCCCAGGAAGCGGACGGGGAACGGGAGCGTCGGCGTGGAGACCTTGTCGAGGCCCGCGATGTCCTCGGGCGAGAGGCGGAGGTCGAGCGCCGCGATGTTGTCGTCGAGCTGGGCGATGGTGCGGGCGCCGATGATGGTGGAGGCGACGCCGGCGCGGGCCTGCACCCACGCGAGCGCGACGCGGCCGGGCGTGGAGCGGTGCTTGTCGGCGACGCGCGGTGAGCTCGTCGACGACGTCGTACGTCTTGTCGCTGGCGAGCGCGTCCACGAGGAACCCCGCGCGATCGGGCTTGTGGCGGCCCCTGTCCTCCCGCTTGTACTTGCCGGTGAGCGCGCCGCTCTTGAGGGGCGACCAGGGCGTGACGCCGAGCCCCAGCTCGCTGGGCCATCGGGATGAGCTCGCCCTCGACCGTGCGCTCGAGGAGCGAGTACTCGATCTGCAGCGCGACGAACGGAGACCAGCCGCGGAACGCGCGATGACGTTGGCCTGCGCGACCTTCCACGCCGGGGTGTCGGAGACGCCGACGTAGCGGACCTTGCCGCTCGTCACGAGGTCGTGGAGCGCGGCCATCGTCTCCTCGATGGGCGTGCAGCAGTCCCAGGCGTGCAGCCAGTAGAGGTCGATGTAGTCGGTCTGGAGCCGGCGCAGCGACTGCTCGCACTGCGCGACGATTGCCTTGCGCTCGGCGCCGCCGCCGTTGGGGTCGCCCGGGTAGAGGTTGCGCGTGAACTTGGTGGCGATCACCAGCGCGGTCGCGCAGGCTCCGCGCCCTGCCGAGGTGGTCGCCGATGATCTTCTCCGAGTGACCGCGCGTGTACGCGTTGGCCGTGTCGATGAAGTTGCCGCCGCGCTCGATGAAGCGATCCATGATCGCCTCGGAGTCCTTGACGCTCGAGCCCCAGCCGAGGTCTTCGCCGAAGGTCATGGCGCCGAGGCAGAAGGGGCTGACGCGGAGCCCGGAGCGTCCGAGGGTGACGTAGTGATCGAGGGGCATGGTCTCCTCCTGGGGTGTAGGGGGAGGGGACCGTGGGGCCGCACGCGGCCGGGTGGAAGAGGCTTTGACGATTCTTCACACGGCTCTACAGCGTCTCGAGGTACGCGATCAGGTCCCGCACGTCGTCCGCGGAGAGCTGCGAGGTGTGGCCGTGCCGGTCGCCGCCGTTGCACGACGCCTTCGCCGGGTCGAAGCGGTCCTGGAGCGTCTTGGCGCAGCCGTCGTGGAAGAACGGCGCGCGCGCGGAGACCCCGACCAGGCTCGGGACCTGGAAGCTGTTGCCCGTGCCCACGTCGACGCGCTGGTCGTTGGTGAGGTAGGGCCCGGCGTGGCAGGTCGTGCACCCCACGTCGGGGCTCTCGAAGAGCGTCTTGCCGTGCCCGATCTGCGCCGCCGTCCCGGTCGGGGACGCGGCGGGCGCCGGCAAGCTGTCGAGCCAGCGCGCGAACTCCTGGACCTGGAGCACGTTCGGCGCGTCGCCGGTCATGCGCCCCACGAGGACGTCGTTCACGAGCGCCGGGAAGTCGGGAAACTCGCCGCGCCAGTGGAAGGGCGCCCGGTGCATCACGCCGCCGGCCAGGCTCTGCGAGCGGCGCAGGCCGAGGCCGTCGAAGCGCCACGTGTGGCCGTCCTCCCGGCCCTCCGGATGACACGACGCGCACGCCACGCCGGTCCAGCTCGTGTGGAAGGTGGCGGAGCCGAAGCTCAGCACGCCCACGCTCCCGAGCGGGATCGTCGACAGGACCGACGAGTCGCCCGGGTCGATCTCGACGAATCTGCGCCGTCTCGCGGGTCTGGACGAACCAGCGATCCTTCCAGACCGCGATCGCGGTGGGCGTCGCGGAGAGGACGTTCGCGAAACCCTCGCTCAGGCTTCCGACGGTGTTGCACCCGTCGGCGGTGGCCCGCCGCTCGAGGTCTCGCCTCCGCCCGACGAGGCTCACCTGCGCGGTGCCCGCCGACACGACGCCGAGGGTGCCGCTCGAATCGGCGGCGATGTCGACCGGGAGCACCGGATCGATCATCGGCATCGGCTTGTCGTCCCCGAGGCTCCCGTCGCCGTCGAAGAACGTGATCGTGGAGGTGACCACCGGCCCGGCGCAGGCGTTCCCCCAGCCGTAGGCGCCCGAGTCGGTGCCCACGGGGATCGAGGTCGCCATCTGGTGCACCATCGCGAAGTCGCCGGTAGCGAGAGCGATCGTCCGCCACGCCACCGTGGGCACCGCCGTCACGGTCGTGCTCGACGAGAGCGAGCTCGGGTCGTCGCCCCGCGTCGGCAACGGGGACACGCGATTCTGGACCTGGCCGGCGGCGCCGACGACGATCAGCTCGGGGGAGCGGAAGCGGCTGACGAGCAGCTCGTCGCCCTGCACCACGACGTCGCGCAGATCGCGATCGAGGCTGATCGAGCGGACCGCAGCGCCGCCGGCAGCAGGGAGCGTGACGAGCTCGCCGCCCTCGCACGCGACGTGCACGACGTCGGCGCCCGGGTCGTACGCGACGCCGCGCGGCGCCGGGCACACCTTGCGACGCCCGACGACCGCCGCCTCGTCGATGTCGATCGTGACCAGCGCGCCCGCCCCGCGCAGCGCGACGTGGGCGCGGCCCGCGGTGTCCAGCGCCACGCGCCCCGGCTGGTCGCCCTGCATGAGGGCGACCTCGCGGACCGACTGCGACGTGAGGTCGACCAGCCACACGACGTCCCGGTCCGGATCGGCGGCGACCGCGACGCCGCCGGGCGTGATCGAGAGCGTACCGCCCGTGATCGGCGGCGGGTCCGTCAGCGGGAGCGGTGGATCGGCGCTGGTGCAAGCGGGCACGAGGCAAGCGGCGACGAAGAGGGCGGCGAACGTCCGGTGCATGGCGTCTCCTGGTGTCGAAAGGAAGCGATGCGGCGGCGGGTAGACCCGGACGCCACCTCCCGCCGGGCACAGTGCAACCCGGAGACCTCCCTGACACCACGACCAGCGAGCGGAAATCCAGGAGGATCGACGGTTCTTCGACGCCGCGTCGCGAACCCTCGTTCGCGCGCGTGCGCCGGGCGTTCGCGGTTCCGGCGCGACCGGAGTGAAGAGGGGGTGCGACCTGCAGAAGGGCGCCGCGATACTCATCACTCAAAACATGTTGACCTCGACGCGTGCGTGGATCGGCAGTTGGATGCCATGTCTACGGCATCTCGACGCGTTATTTCTCCAGATGATTTTGTATGGCTGCTGCATGAGCCGCACGGCGCTTCTTCGAGAAGCTCAGGCGAGCGCTAGCCACTGAGCATGCTGCCCGGCTCAGGGAAGACCGCGAGCTCGCCGCGCGTCGGCGGTCACGCCCGATCCCGCACGAGCCCCCGCGACGGGCTGCGAACCGTCGTCCCGCACGCTGGCCACGACGTCCCCAACCCGCGGCCGTTGCCTCGCCGCGCCCGAACGGATAGCGTCCCAGCCATGGCTCCTCGCTTGAAGCGCTGTCCCTCGTGCCGGGTTCACATCCTGGAAGACGCGGCGTCCTGCCCGTTCTGCAGCACGCGCATCCCGGTCAAGGGCCTCGTCGCGGCCGCCGCGGGCGTGCTCACGCTCGTCGCCGGGATCGGCTGCGCGTACGGATGCCCGGACCCGTGCGGCGGCACGGGAGCCGTCGGCGGCGCTGGAGGAGCGACCACCAGCACGGGCGGCAGCGGCCATGGAGGATCGTCCAGCAGCGGGGGCGGCGCCGGCCATGGAGGATCGGGCAGCAGCGCGGGCGGCGCCGGCGGCGCGACCAGCGGTGGCACGGGCGGCAGCGGCACGGGAGGCGCGGCCGGTGGCACGGGTGGCGGCAAATGAAGCGGGAGCGGCCCGCGTCGCCACGGCGTCGCGCGGGCCCTCCGGCCTCGTCTACGTCGTCTGGGAGCTGACGCTCCGCTGCGACCACGCTTGCCATCACTGCGGAAGCCGTGCGGCGCGCGCGCGGGACGACGAGCTGTCCACCGGCGAGGCCCTCGAGGTGGTCGCGCAGCTCGCCGCGATGGGCGCCCGCGAGATCACGCTCATCGGCGGCGAGGCGTACCTCCGCGAGGACTGGGATGGGATCGCGCGCGCCATCGTCGACCACGGCATGCGGTGCACGATGACGACGGGCGGCCGCGGGATGACCGCCGAGCGTGCGCGGCGCGCGAAGGCCGCGGGGATCGCGAGCATCTCCGTGTCGGTCGACGGGCTGCGTGACGCGCACGACACCCAGCGCGGGCCCGGCAGCTTCGACGCGGCGCTCGCCGCGATGGAGAACGTGCGCGCGGCGGGGATCGAGCTGTCCGCCAACACGCAGGTGAACCACCTCTCGTTCCCCGATCTCGACGCGTTGCTCGACCTGTGGATCGAGCGCGGCGCGCGCGGCTGGCAGATGCAGCTCACCGTGCCGATGGGTCGCGCCGCCGAGCGCCCCGAGTGGCTGTTCCAGCCCTACGAGCTGACCTGGGTGTACACCAAGCTCGCGGAGATCGCCGAGCGCGGGGCGAAGCACGGCGTGTACTTCTGGCCGGCGAACAACATCGGATACTTCGGCCCTTACGAGGCGCTCCTGCGAGGACGGGGCGTCGTGGAAGACCGCGTGTGGGGCGGGTGCGTCGCCGGCGAGCACGCGCTCGGGCTGGAGTCGAACGGCACCGTGAAGGGGTGTCCGTCGCTGCCCACCGAGGCCTACGCCGGCGGGAACGTGCGAGAGCGATCGATCGCCGAGATGTGGGAGGGCGCGCGGGAGCTGCGCTTCGTGCGCGACCGGACGGTCGACGATCTGTGGGGCTTCTGCAGGAGCTGCTACTACGCCGACGTGTGCCGCGCCGGGTGCACGTGGACGAGCCACGTGTTCTTCGGGCGCGCGGGCAACAACCCCTACTGCCATCACCGCGCGCTCGACTTCGAGCGGCGCGGCCTGCGCGAGCGGCTCGTCCCGGTCGAGCCCGCGCCCGGTGTTCCGTTCGATCACGGGCGCTTCGACGTGATCGTCGAGGCGCTGGACGCGCCGAGCCCCGACCCGAAGCGCCGCCTCCCGCTCGCCTGAGCTGCCGCCGGCCATGCGAGCCGCGAAGTCGGCGTGCATGGCCCGCGAAGACGAGAGATGCGCGGGTTGCAGCGCCGCGCAGTTGCGCGCAAGTTCCGGCGCATGCGTACCGATGCACCTTCGAGGACCGCCCAGGGCGTCGCCGCGCGGCGGCTGGCATTGCAACGGCCGTCGTCGCCGACCGGCGATCCCCAGGCCGAGGAGCGCCTCGCTCGTCAGTTGCTCGAAGGCGATCAATCGCTCGAAGGCACCCCTAGAGTGACCGGCTCCGGCCGCTTCACCGGCTGGGTCGAAGCGCGGACGAGGTTCTTCGACGCGGAGGTGCAAGCCGCGCTCGCCGCGCACGTCCGTCAGGTCGTACTCGTGGGCGCTGGCTACGACGGTCGCGCCCTGAGGTTCCGCACGCCGGGCGTGAGCTTCTTCGAGCTCGACCACCCGCTCACGCAGCGCGACAAGCGCGAGCGGCTGGCGGCGGTCGGCGCGCGCTCCGATGACGTGGTGTTCGCGTCGGCGGATTTCATCGTCGACGACGTGGGCGCGGCGCTCGAGGCCGCGGGGCACGTCGCCGCCGACCCGACCCTGTTCATCTGCGAGGGCGTGTTGCGCTATCTGACCGAGGACGCGATCCGGTCGCTGCTCACGCGGCTGGCCCGCCGAGCAGCGCCGGGGAGCGTCCTCGCGGTGAGCATCTCGACCCGCGATCCGGCGGCCGAGACCGCGGAGGCCCGGCAGCAACGCGAGGCCCACGAGGCCAGGCTCGCCGCGGCCGGCGAGGCCGTCCTCACGGTCCCGCCGCGAGAGGCCGCGCTCGGATGGTTGTCGGCGGCAGGCTGGACCGTTCCCGCCGACGCGGTCCACGACACCGGGGAGGGGCGCCTGCTCGTTCGCGCGACGCGCTGAACGAGGCCGCAGCCGTCAACGACCGGCGAGCACGTAATAGAGCTTCGTCGCGAGCTGGGTGTCGAGGTTGCAGAGGACGCCGTACTCGGCGTTCGCCTCGGCGCGGCGGCCGAGCGAGAGGAAGGCGGCGGCGAGATCGTAACGGACCTCCGCGTTCCGCGGGTCGATGCCGCACGCGCCTTGCAGCCACTGAGCCCCCTCGGCGACGCGGCCGGTGGCCTGCAAGACCCTCGCGACGTGCCGGATGGCCTGGACGCTGCGCTGGTCGAGCCGGTACGCCTCCTGGTACGCGCGGAGCGCCTGGTCGTGCTTCTTGGCCTGCTCGTGGAGCATGCCGAGGTGCAGGAACGCGGGCGCGTCGCGGCGGCCCAGGTCGATGACCTGCTGGTACGCCGTCGCGGCCTCGTCGAAGCGCCCCGATGCCTGGTGCGCGGACGACAGCCTCTCATGGAGCGACGCCTCGCGGGGGCGCGCGCGGGCCGCCGCCGCGAGCACGGGCGCCGCGTCGTCGAAGCGCTTCTGGGCCTCGTACGCGGCGGCGAGCGCGAGCGCGATGTCCACGTCGTCGGGCATCGCCTTGCGCGCGACGGCGAGCGCCGCGGCCGCCGCCTCGTGGTCACCCTTCCGCGCGAGGAGCGCCCCGAGCCGGTGGTTCGCCACGCCGTCCTCCGGCTCCAGCGCGACCACCGCCTTCCAGACCGGGAGCGCCTCGTCGAGCTTGTTCGCGGACTCGAGCGCGCGGGCCAGGATCTTCGCCGCGAAGGCGTGCTTCGGATCCATCTCCACGGCGCGCCGGAGCGCGGCGATGGACTCCGCCGATCTCCCGAGCACCGCCAGGCTCTTGCCGAGCCCGAACATCACGTCGAACGCCTCCGGCGGGGGCTTCGCGGCCTCCCCTGCCCCCGTCGCGAGGATGCCCGGGTGCGACCGGCTGGCGAACTCGAAGACCTGCGCGGCCTCGGCGTGCTTGCCGTGCTTCGTGTAGAGATCCCCGAGCAGCAGCGCGGCCTCCAGCGAGGAGGGCGCCGCCACGAGGGCGCCGTGGGCCGCGGACATGGCGTCCTCGGGGCGCTCGAGCGCGACGAGGGCGCGCGCCATGGCGAGGCGCGGCTTCTCGCTCCTCGGGTCCGTCGAGATGGACCAGTGGAAGCGCTGGGCCGCGTCCTCCTGCTTCCCGTCGCGCGCCGCCTGCTCCCCCGCCGCGAAGTATAGCGCGGCGAGCCGCCTGACCGCGTCCGGGGGCGCGCCAGGCAGGGTGCACGCGCGCGCGTAGGCGGCCGCGGCATCGTCGAAGCGCGAGACGTCCGCGAGCACGTCGCCGAGGCGGATCAGCCACGGCGCCTCCGAAGGCGAGAGGGCCGATCGCGCCGAGAGCGCGTCCACGGCCTCGAGCTTGCGGCCGAGCTGGAGCAGGCTGCCGGCGAGCTGCTCGAGCGCGGCCTTCGACGTCGGATCGAGGCGGCGCACCACCGAGAGCGCGCGCACGGCGTCCTCGTGCCGGCCGAGGGCCGCGTAGCAAGCGCCGAGGCGCGCGTTGGCGGCGAGGTGCTCGGGCTCGACGCTCACCACCTTCTCCAGGGTGGCGGCCGCATCCGCCGCGCGCCCCTCGGCCTGGTACGCCGAGGCCAGCTCGAGCAGCGCGTCGAGATCCGCCGCTCCCCCGGAGACCGCCTGCTCCAGCGCGGCTGCTGCCCGCGTCGCGTCGCCCGCGGCCATGTAGAGCTGCCCGAGCGCGCGCTGCTCGCTCGGCGCGAGGGCCCGCGCCGCGGCGACGAGCTGCCACGCGGCGATGGCCTCCGCCGTACGCCCCTGCGCCTTGCAGAGCTCCGCCCGCGCGGCGTGCGCGCGGCTCAGCGCGATCGGATCGGCCCCTGGCAGCGCCGTCGCGCGCAGGAACGCGTCCTCCGCCTCCCGCGCCCGGCCGAGCTTCACGCACGCGAGGCCGAGGCCAAGCTCGGCGGCGAAGACGCCGCGGTCGAAGCGCAGCGCGGACGCGAACGCCGCCGCGGCCGGCTCGGGCATGCCGAGCTCCGCTTGCAGCTCGCCGAGGAGCACCCAGGCGGCGACGTGATCCTCGCGCCGGGCGAGGGTGGCGCGCGCGGCGTCAATCGCGTCCTTGGGCCGCCCGAGCTTCGCGTACGCGCGGGCGAGCGCGAAGCTCGGCTCCGGATCCTTCGCGCACAGATCCGCGGCGCGCTCGAGGTCGGGGACCGCCGCCACGAAATCCCCGCCTCCGCCACGCGCGCGCCGCGCTCGAAGCGGAGCCGGCCGAGGGGCTCGGCCACGCCGGCGATCGCGCGATCGAGCGCCAGCGCGCGATCGAACGCCGCGATGGCGCCCTCGTGATCGCCGGCCGTGAGCTGCGCTTCGCCGAGCTGCCGGTAGGCGGGCGCGTCCGTGGGCGCCGCGCGCACGAGCTGCTCGGCGGCCTGCACGCTCTCCGAACCGAGGGCGAGCTTCGCGAGGGCGCGGGAGAAGCTCCAGCAGCACGGCGGCGTCGCCCGGCCGAATCGCGATCGCCCGCTCCAGCGCCGCCCGCGCGTCCGCGTGCCGGCCGAGCGACGCCGCGATGCGGCCGCTGGCCAGGAGCGCGTCGGCGTCGTCGGGGGCGAGCCGCAGGACTTCCGAGAACGCCGAGAGCGCCGCCTCCTTCTCGCCCAGCGCCGCGAGCGTCGAGGCGAGCAGGCGGTGAACGTCGAGGCGCGACGGGTCGACGCGCGCTGCCCGCCGCAGCGGGGCGACCGCATCCGCCGCGCGGCCCAGCGCCACGTACGACGAAGCGACGCCGAAGCACGCGTCCACGGCGTCGATCCGCGCCGCGAGGGCGCGCTCGTAGAGCTGGGCCGCCTCCGCGTGCTCGCCGCGCGCGCGGAGCACGTCGCCGACGAAGATCGCAGCCGCCGTGGGCTCGGGGGCGACGGCGAGCGACGCGCGCCCGCGCACGAGCGCGCGATCCGCCCGGCCGGCGGCGACCTCCCGCCTCGCGCCCTCGAGGTGGAGGGCGGCGAGTCGCGGCGCGACATCCGCGTCCGTGACGCCCAGGGAGAGGGCGCGCGCGAGCGCGGTGACCGCCTCATCCTCCCGACCGGCGTCGGCAAGGGCGAGGCCCGAGAGGCGCGCGAGTCGCGCGTCGTCGGGGAAGGTGCGGGCGGCGACCTCCAGCGCCGACAGGAGCGGCCCCGGGCTCCCGAGCTGCTGCAGGGCCGTGATGCGCTGGTCGTGGAGGTCGGCGTTCCGCGGGTCGATCGTGATCGCGCGCCCGAGCGCCTCGCTCGCCTCCTCCCAGCGCTTCGTGCGCCCGTAGGCGAGCCCGAGGAGCGCGCTCGCCGACGGATGGTTCGGCGAAAACTTCACGAGCTGCGCGAGCGGATCGATCGCCGCGTCGAAGCGGCCGAGCCGGACCTCCGCGGCCCCGAGGCCGAGGAGCAGCTCGCGATCGTCGGGGAAGGCAGGCCGCGCCGCGGCGAGCGCGTCCGCGGCGGTCGCGTGGTCGTCGAGCCTGGCGGCGAGCAGGCCGAGCCGGCGCGACTCCTCCACCGAGAGCGGGCGGAGCGCGCCCAGGCGGCGCAGCGCCGAGGCCGCCTCGGCGGCGCGCCCGGCCGTCTCGTGCAGGCGCGCCAGCTCCGCGTGCACGTCGACCGCATCCGGGCGCATCTCGGCGGCCTTCGTGAATTCGGCCACCGCCGCCTCGGGCTCCCCCACCCGAACGCGCGCCCGCGCGAGCCCAACCCGCGCTTCGAACGACCGCCCGTCGTAGCGCACCGCCCGCGCGAACGCCTCGGCCGCCGGCCCATCGTGGGCGAGGCCCGCGCGAAGCTCGCCGAGCAGGAGCCACGCCGCGGCGTCCTCGGGCCCGCGGCGCGTCGCCTCCTCCGCCGCGTCGATCGCCTCGTGCGCCTTGCCCTGCGCTCGGAAGGCGCGCGCGAGCCCGAGCCTCAGCGGGACCGCATCGGGAGCCAGCGTGATCGCGGCGGCGAAGTCGGCCTCTGCGCCCGGCGCGTTGCCGTCTGCCTCGCGGCGCGCGGCGCGCTCGGACCGCAGATCGAGGAGCCGGCGCGCCACGTCGGCGCGCGACGGATCGAGGTTCTTCGCCCGGGAGAGCACGGCGATCGCCTGATCGCCGTTGCCCGCCTGCGCGAGCGCGAGGCCGTAGCGCGCCGCGACGTCGGCGTCGTCCGAGCGCGCGCCGAGGGCCTTTTCGAGCGCGGCGAGCGCCTCGCCCTGCTTGCCGAGCCGCTCGTCCGCCGTGGCGAGCGCGAGCAGCGCGGCCGCGTCGGCGGGGCGCAGCGCAATCGCGCGCTCCAGGGCCAGGGCCGCGTCGCGGGGCTCGCCGGTCGCGAGGGTCAGCTCGCCGAGCGTGCGCCATGCGTCCGCGTTCTCCGGCGAGAGCCGGACCACCTCTCGATAGCACTGGGCGGCCTCCGCCGAGCGCCCGTGCGCCTGGAGCGTCTCGGCGAGCGTCGCGTGGGCGCCGAGCCGGTCCGGATCGACGGTGACCGCGCGGCGGAGCATGGCGATGCTCTGCTCTGGCTTGCCCAGCGCGAGGTACGCGTTGCCCGCGCCGACGAGGGCCTCGATGGCGTCCACACGGTGCGCGAGCGCGGTCTCGTACGCCTCGGCCGCGCCGCGCGCGTCGCCGTCCGCCGCGAGCACGTCGCCGAGCAGGAGCGCCGCGCCCACGTGGCCCGCCTCGATCCCCAGCACCTCCCGCGCCGTGGCCGCCGCCTCGTGCCGCAGCCCCTGCGACGCGTACGACCGCGCGACCTCGAACAACACGCCGGCGTCCTGCGCGCCGAACCTGCGCGCCCGCGCGAGATCGTCACCGCCCTTTCCTTCCGCGCCGGCCGAGGCCGCGTCGCGCGCGCGCCCCAGGTGCAGCTCGGCGACCCGGCGGCGCAGATCGAGGTCGGCGCCTCGCGACAGCGTATCGGCGCGCGTGAGCATCGCAATCGCGTCGTCCCTCCTCCCCGCCGCGTCGTACGCGCGCCCGAGCGCGCGGTGCGCCTCCAGGTCCTCCGTCGACAGGCGCACCAGCGCCTCGAGCGCGCTCGTCCGCGCCCGCTCCTCGCCGAGGGACGTGTACGCCGTCACGAGCGCCGTCAGCACCTCCGCGCGCGGCGCCTCCTTCGCGCGCGCGACCTCGAAGGCCGCCGCCGCCTCGACCGTCTGGCCGAGGCGCGCGAGCGCGAAGCCGAGCCGCGACGAGGCATCCGGGTGACCGGGTGAGGCGTCACGCAGCCGCGCGAGGATCCGCGCCGCGTCGGCGTCGCGCCCGAGCGCCTCGAGCGCCGCCGACAGCGGTTCGAGGAGCGCCGCGTCGCTCGGCCACTTCGCCAGCGCCGCGGTCAGCGCCGTGGCCGCCTCCTCGCGCCGTCCGGCCGCCGCGCAGAGGAGCCCGAGCCTCTTCTGCTCCTCGGGCGAGAGGCCGCGGATCTCGCGCAGATCCACGAGCGCCCGGATCGCGTCGCCGCGCTTCCCCGCCGCCTCGAAGAGATCCGCGAGCTTCGCCTTCACGCGCGCCTCGCGGGGCGAGCTCCTCGGCCTTGCCGAGCGCGGAGATCGCCTCTTCGGCCGCGTCGATCTCGGCGCACGCGAAGCCGAGGCCGATGAGCGCCTCTCCGCGCTTCGCGGGCGGGAGGTCGGAGGACACGGCCTTGCGGTAAGCGTCGGCGGACTCGCGCCCGTAGCCGGCCTCGGTGTAGAGCTGGCCGAGCAGGAGCCACGACCCGCCGTGATCGGGGTGCGCCTTGAGGTTCTGCCGGAGCGCCTCGAGGGCCTCGGAGGATCGGCCGAGCGCCTGGAAGCATCGCGCCAGCGCGAGCGGCCGCGCCGGATCGTCGGGCGCGAGCTCGCGGGCCCGCTGGCGGCACGGGAGCGCGGCCGCGTGCTCGCCCTTCTGCTCCAGCTCCTCGGCGCGCGCGAGGATCAGCTCGTCGAGCCGGGTGGTCACGTGCCGCTGCGCCTCGGGGAGGAGGACGGCGCGCTCCAGCGTCGCGATGGCGGCCTCCACGCGCCCGAGCGCGGCCTCCGCGCCCCCAGCTCCCACAGCGCGTCGACGCTCCTCGGCGCGAGCCGCACGAGCTGCCCCGCCGCGTCCGCCGCCTCGGCCGCCCGGCCCTTCTTCGCGTGGGCCCGCGCGAGCGCGAGGAGCAGCTCCTGGTCCTCCGGCCGCGCGCGCAGGACGGGCTTCGCGCTGCGCACCGTGTCGTCGTGCTTCTCCAGGCGCGCGTAGGTGAGCGCGACCGCGCGGCGCGCATCGAGCCGCTCCGGCTCGACGCCGAGCAGGCGCTCGTAGGAGGCCACGCTGTCCTCGAGCTTCCCGAGCCGCCCCTGGCAGCGGGCGATCGCCTCGAGCACGTCGAGATCGTCGGGCACGAGCCGCGCGAGGGTCGTCAGCGCGTCGAGCTCGCCGGCGTCCTCGCCGAGCGCGAGCCGGCACGCCGCGAGGCGCCGCAGGGGCGCGGCGTCGAGCGGGCGCAGCTTCGTGAGCGTGAGGAGCGCGTCGCGCGCCTCCGGGAGGCGCTTCTCGATCTCCAGGGCGCGGCCGAGCTGCGGAGATCGCCGTCGCGTCCTCGGGCTCGATGCGGGCCGCGCGCGAGAGCGGCTCCAGCGCGTCCCTGGTCTTGCCGAGCCGCATGCACGCGAGCCCGAGCCCGAGCTGGGCCGTGAAGCGATCCGGCTGCGACCGGACGACGCGCTCGAACGCCGCGCGCGCCGCCTCGTTCTCCCCCGTCTTTTCGCAGAGCTCGCCGTAGAGGTGGAAGACGTCCGGGCGATCCGGGGCGAGCTCCGTCGCGCGCCGCGCCGCCGCCGCGGCCTCGGCGTGCTTGCCCGCGGCGCGGAGCGCGGTCGCGTGCTCGACGCAGAGCTGGGCGTCGTCGCGCTGGTAGAGGCGCGCCTTCTCGAACGCGGCCGCGGCCTCGGCGTGCTCGGAGACCTCGACCGCGCTGCGCCCGGCCGCGCGGTGCATCTCGCCGAGGGGCAGCTCCAGGTCCACCATGCTCGGGTCGAGCTTGAGCGCGCGCGTGAGCTGCGCGATGGCCTGCGGGGCCTGGCCGATCCTGCGCTGCGCGAGCCCGAGGCGCCGCAGCAGCGCGGCGTCGTCCGGCGCCTTGGCGACCGCCTTCGACAGCGCCTCGACCTCCTGCTTCGGGTTGTCGCCGCGCTCGTGGCAGAGCGCGATCAAGGACCACAGCGACGGGTCGTCGCGCCCCTCGGGGATGGCGGCCTCGAGCGGGTCGAGCGCCTCGTCGTGGCGGTTCAGCCGCACGAGCATCTCGCCGAGCCGCCGGGACATCCCCGGGCGCTTCGCGTCGAGCGCGAGCCCGGCCTCCTGCGCGTGGACGGCCTCCCCGTCGCGCCCCGCGAACACCAGCGTCTCGGCGAGCCCGAAGTGCGCGTCGGCGTCGTTCGGCCGGGCGCGGAGGCGCTGCTTGAAGGCGAGGAGCGCGTCGTGGACCTCGCCGCGCGCGCGCAGCACGCGCGCCAGCTCGCCGTACGCATCGGCCGGGTCCTGCGCCGTGCGCGTGGCCTCCTCGAGGTGCTTCGCCGCGGGCTCGAGCTCCCCCGCCTTCGAGAGCAGCACGCCCAGCTCGAAGTGCGCGGCCGAGAGGCCGGGCTCGAGCACCAGCGCCGCCTCCAGCTCTCGCCGCGCGTCGGCGAAGCGGTTCAACGCGAGGAGCGCGCGCGCGTGGAAGAGCCGCGTCTCGGCGACCGGCGGGCCGATCGAGATCGCCTTCTCCAGCGTGCGCTGCGCCTCGCGCGGCGAGTCGAAGAGCAGGTAGGCCTGCCCGAGCGCCCGCAGGGTCTCGGCGTCTCCCCCGCGGAGGCGGTCGGCGCGCTCGAGCGCCTCGACGGCCTCCTCGTACCGGGCGAGATCGACGTAGAGCCGGCCCTGCGCCAGGCGGTAGCGCGCCTCCTTCGGCGCGAGGGTGACCGCCTTGGTGAAGGCCTGGTCGGCGAGCTCCAGCTTGCCGAGCGTCCGCCGGCAGACGCCGAGCTGGAACAGCGTCTCCGGCGTCTCCGGCGCCGTGGGCGCGAGCCGGAGCGCCTCCTCCAGCGACTCGATCGCCTCCGCGTGCCGGTTCAGCTCGGCGAGCAGCGTGCCGAGGAGCGCGTGCCCGGCGGCGTCGTCGGGGCGAAGCCGGATGGCCTGCCGGACGTCCGAGAGCGCGTCCTCGCGCTGGCCCAGGCGGTGGCGGCTGTCCGCGAGCCAGAGGAAGCCCTCCCCGTCGCTCCCGTCGGCGCGCGTCGCCGCGAGGAGCGCGACGGCAGCGCGGGCGTGGTCGTCCATGCGCCGCAGCGTGATGCCCAGCCCGCGGTGGGCGTCGGCGCGCTGCGGCGCCGCGGCGATGGCGGCCTCGTACTCCCGCACCGCGTCCGGCAGGCGCTCCAGCTCGGAGGCGCAGGCCGCCGCGCCGAGGTGCGCCTCGACGAACCCCGGCCTCCGGGACGAAGCCTCGCGGAACGCGGCGGCCGCCTGGGGGAGCTGGTTCAGCGACCGGAGGTGCACGGCGAGCTGGTAGTGGAGCGCCGCGTCCTCCGGGCGCACCGCGATGGCGCGGCGGATCGCGGAGGTCGCGTCGGGCGCGCGGTCCAGGCGCTTGTACGCCTCCGCGATGAGCAAGAGCCCCTCGGTGTCGCTCCCGTCGAGGCGCACCGCCTGCTCCAGCGACTCGGCGGCGCGCTGGAGGTTCCCGAGCGCCATCTGCGCGCGCCCGAGCCCCGCGGCGTGACGGGCGACCTGCGGCTCCAGCTTCGCGGCCTTCGCGAGCGCGTCCGCCGCCTCCTGGTAGCGCTTCCGCGCGAACTGGCTGTTGCCGAGGGCGGCGTGCGCCTCCGCCTTCTCCGGCAGGGCGTGCGCGGCGCGCTCCAGCGCGGGCACGGCCTTCTCGTGCTCCCCGACGGCGGCGAGCGCCTTGCCCCCGGCGAGCTGCAGCGCCGCGTCGTCCGGGACCAGCACGACCACGCGCTCGTACGCGAAGGCCGCGCCCTCCGCGTCCTTCACGGCGTCGCACGCCTGCGCGAGCATGACCCACGCCTCGGTGGGCTTCTCTCGCAGCTTGACGTAGTCCTTCAGCGCGTCGCGCGCCTCGGCGGACTTGCCGAGCTCGGCCGACGTGAGCCCGAGGCGCAGCAGCACGTCCGGATCGTTCGGCGTCTGCTTCCGCGCCAGCGTGAGGAACCGCGCGGCGTCCCCCAGCCGCTTCGACTTGAGCGCGACGTCCGCGGCCCCGCGGAGCAGGCTCACCATGTCGGGGCGCAGCTCGAGCGCGGTCCGGTAGGCCTCGGACGCCTTGGCGTGCTCGTTCCTCTTGGCGTACTCCTCCGCCAGGCTCACGTAGGGCGCGACCAGGTCGGGCTTGCAGCCCCGTCGCCTTGACGAGGCACGCCTCCCCCTCCTCCCAGCTCCCGTTCGCGGCGAGGTAGGCGCCGAGCGCCGCGTGCCCGGCGGCGTAGCCCGGCTCGTCCTTCACGGCGCGGCGGAACGCGGCCAGGGCGTCGCTCCGCTTGCCGACCTTCACGTACAGCTCACCGAGCTGGGTGCGCTTCTGCGCATCCCGGGAGTGCAGGAGCAGGCTGTCCTCGAGGACGCCGATCAGCCGCTCCACGTTGGGGTCGGTCATGCTCACGTCAGAATCGCGTCCTCGGGTCGTCCTCGCATCCAGCCCCCTCGCCGGGGAGCCCGAGCCTATCACGACCCGCCGCCACGCCCTCTTTTGCTACCGTTCGCTCCCATGCCCGGAGCCGCCACGGTCGACGCCTACCTCGCCTCCCTCCCCGACGACCGGCGCGCCGCCCTCGCGTCGGTCCGGGCCGTCATCCGCGACAACCTCCCCGAGGGCTACGAGGAGGGCATCCAGTACGGGATGATCGGCTACTACGTCCCCCACTCGATCCACCCGGCCGGCTACCACGCGAACCCGAAGGAGCCGCTGCCCTTCGTGTGCCTCGGCTCGCAGAAGAGCCACATGGCGCTCTACCTGATGTGCGCCTACGGCGACCCGGAGCTGGAGCGCTGGTTCCTCGACGAGCACAGGAAGACCGGCAAGAAGCTCGACATGGGCAAGTCCTGCCTGCGCTTCAAGAAGCTCGACGACCTACCGCTCGACCTCGTCGGGCGCCTGGTGGCGCGGGTGCCGCTCGCGGAGTACGTCGCCAGGGCGGGCGGGAAGCCCGCGGCTTCCGGTAAGAAGGCGGCGAGCGGGTCGAAGGTCACGGCCAAGGCGAAGGCGGCGGCGAAGCCGAAGATCGCCGCCAAGGCCAGGGCGACCGCGAAGAAGAGACCGTAGCGACGCAGACCGAAGCGAGCTCTCAGCTCGGCTCGTCGAGCACCTCGGCGAGGGACTTCGCGCTCAGCACCCGCTCCCCCCACCGCTCAATCGTGCCGACCTCGGCGCCCTCGACACGGGTGACAACGTCCGGCGGCAGCTCGCCGAAGCGGGCACGGAGCTGACGGAGCAGCAGCGCGCGCTCGCCGTCCTTGCGGCCCTGCTCTTCACCGATGGCGATGAACTTCGTCGCGAAATCGCTCTGGTATTCGTAGCCCTTCATCGTCGCCTCCAGCGCCCGGCGGGCCGCCTGGTTCAGGTAACTTAGCATGAGGTCGCCGAGCAGCTTGCCCTTGTCCTTGCCGAGCCCGCGCACCACGGGCAGCACCGCGTCCGCAATCTCCAGGCCATGCTCGCCTCCGCCGTGCGCCATCACGCTGAGCACTCCCAGCTCCGGCCGCCGGGCTGCCTCCTGGGTATCCGTCACGAGCGGCACCGCATCGCGCCCGAGCACGGGGGGGCGCAGGATGAAGCCGGGGACGCCCGTCTCGATGGGCTCGGCGCACCACGCGGCGACGGCCGGCTCCGGGGCGACGACGAGCAGGGTCACCGGGCAGCCGTGGGTGGCGCGCGCCCCCGTGATGTACTCGGGCCAGGTGAAGCGCTTGCGCGGGTCCTTGCCGAGCTGGACCTCGACGATGAGAACGTGGATGGGGACGTCGCCGTCGAGGAGCAGGACGACGAGGTCGGCGCGGTACTCGGCGGGCTGGATGCGCGTCAGGTCGGCGGAGGCGACGCGCGCCTCGGCGTACGCGGGGAGCGCGAGGCCGAGGGCCTCCGTGAGCAGCTCCGCGGCGAGCGAGGGGCGGCTCTTCAGCAGGTCGACCAGGACCTCGTGGGGCGTCGAGGGCATGCCTGCTCATCGACGCGGGCCCGGTGCTGGTTGCGTGAGGGATGGGCGATTTCGCGTTACCCGGAGATTAGCAGTCCGAACCGCGCGCGGAGCGAGGCGCGCTTCAGCGCGACTCGCGGAGCAAGCGGGTGCCCACCAGGCACCCGCTTACTCCGCAAACCGCTCGCGAGCGAGTCGCTCCGTGCGCGGTTCGGTTAACGCTCATGCCCCCGCCTCGGCCTCCCCCGCTTCACTTCCGGCATCTCCGCCTCATTCAGCAGCGCCCCCGGCCTCAGCTCGGCTCGTCCAGCACCTCGGCGAGGGTCTTCGCGCTCAGCACCCGCTCCCCCCACCGCTCGATCGTGCCGACCTCGGCGCCCTCGACGCGAGCGACGACGTCCGCCGGCAGCTCGCCGAAGCGGGCGCGGAGCAGCCGGAGCAGCAGCGCGCGCTCGCCCTCCTTGCGGCCCTCGTCCAGACCCGCGTCGCGACCCTGCCCGTAGTACTTCTTCGCGAAATCGCTCTTGTATTCGTAGCCCTTGATCATCTTCGCCTCCAGCACCTGCCGGGCTGCCGCGTTCACGGAATCTAGCACGAGATCGCCGTAAACCGTGGCCTTCGCCCGGTCGAGCTCGCGCACCGCACGCAGCACCGCATCCGCAATCTCCGCGCCGCGCCGGCTCTTCCCGTGCGCAATCACGCTGAGCACCCCAAGCTCTGGCCGCCGGGCCGCCTCCTCGGTATCCGTCACGAGCGGCACCGCATCGCGCCCGAGCACGGGCGGCCGCAGGACGAAGCCGGGGACGCCCGTCTCAATCGGCTGGGCGCACCACGCGGCGACGGCTGGCTTCGGGGCGACGACGAGCAGGGTTACCGGGCAGCCGTGGGTGGCGCGCGCGCCCGTGATGTACTCGGGCCAGGTGATGCGCTTGCGCGGGTCCTTGCCGAGCTGGACCTCGACGATGAGGACGTGAATGGGGACGTCGCCGTCGAGGAGCAGGACGACGAGGTCGGCGCGGTACTCGGCGGGCTGGATGCGGGTCAGGTCGGCGGAGGCGACGCGCGCCTCGGTGTACGCGGGGAGCGTGAGACCGAGGGCCTCCGTGAGCAGCTCCGCGGCGAGCGAGGGGCGGCTCTTGAGCAGGTCGACCAGGACCTCGTGGGGCGTCGAGGGCATGCCTGCTCATCGACGCGGGCCGGGCGCTGGTTGCGTGCGAGAAGGCGATTTCGGGTTTTCCCGGGGCGAGAGGCTCCCGCTCCGAGGGAAATGGGTGCGCCGCAAGTCTGCTACTTGGGGGTCAGCTTCATGACGTTGACAGGGATCGGTTCCGAGCCGGCCTTGAGCCAGATCGTCCAGTAAACGCTCGTCGCGTCGACGACAATCTTGTCGGGACTTCTCTGCCCTGAGGCAAGCGTCACGGGCTCGCCGCCGCCAATCGGGACCTTCATCACGGTACCGTCGTCGATGCCACCCCCGGTCCCGAGATTGGTCCAGTAGACGTGCGTCGCGTCGACGGCGATGCTGAAGGGTCGCCGTTGCCCCGAGGCGAGCACCACGGGCGTGCCGCCGCCGAGAGGCTTCTTCACCACGTCGTTCGCGCCGTCAATCCAGTAGATGCTGGTCGCGTCGATGGCGAAGGTGAAGGGCCCCCAGGTCCCCGAAACCACCGTCGTCGAGGACCCGCCGCCGACGGGGACGCTCCTCACGGTGCTCCCCATGCAAGGGTAATTGGGCACGCCGTCGGTGGGACAGGTCCCTCCGATGGGTCCGTCGAAGAGCCAGTAGACGCGGTTCGCATGAGCCGCGATTTCGAGAGAGCCGCAGGTGACGCACCAAGCCGGCGCCGTGGCCAGTGTCGTCGAGGGCCCGCCCTCGATCGGGACCTTGGAGATGGTGCCGTCGCCTTCGCCCGTCCAATAGACGTTCGTCGCGTCGACCGCGATACCGTACGCAAGACTGCTCGGATCCACGGTCGCGAGGGTCGTCGGCGTTCCGCCCGTCAGCGGCACCTTGAACACACCCTTTCCGCCGGTCCCGTAGATCGCCGTCGCGTCCAGAGCGAGCCCGGCGGCACCAAGGCCCGGGGCAAGCAACTTCGGCTCGCCTCCGCAGCGCGACACCGCCGTGAGTCCGTCATCCGCATCGAAGTACACGCTCGTGGCGTCCACCGCGATCGGGCTCAGGGCCACCGCCGACGCGAGCACGATGGGCGTGCCGTCGTCGGTCGTGGGGCACGGGGCCGGGGTGGCCGGTCCGCCGTCGCTCGGATGCGCGTCGACGGTGTTGCCGCAGCCGCTGGCCCCCATGAAAGCGAGCACGGAGGCGGCGATCGCCGCGCACGCCGAACGCGCCCGGCGCTGTACCCCCGACGCCACGCGCCCGGCCGAAGCCGTCAGGTAGGCCATGCGGTCGGATTCTACACCCGCCTCGGCCTCCCCCGCTTCACCTCCGGCATCTCCGCCTCCTTCAGCAGCGCCCCCGGCTTCACCCCGAGCGCATCGCTCAGATCGACCAGCGTGCTCAGCACGACGTTCGCCGTGCCGGACTCGATCCGCGCCACCGTCCGCAACTCCAGCCCCACCGCCTCCGCGAGCGCCTCCTGCGTGAGCCCGCGCTCCCTCCGCACGCGACGGACGTTGGCCCCCAGGTACACCATCACCTCCTGCGCGCGCGGGCTCATCCCGCAGGGCGTACCCGTGCCGTCTTCGCGGAATAATGACACATGTGTCCTATTCCATTGACGCACCCGAGCCCGCTTCGGTACGCTCCCCCCACGCGAAACGCCGCCCGGAAGAGCCGCAAACTCTTCCGGACGGCTCGCCGAAACCCCGACCAAACGAGGTCTCGACATGCCCGACCTACACGACCATCCCGAGAAGCACCAGCCCCCGCCCCACCTCACCGCGCTCGCCTCCTTCATCGAAGCGGCCGCCGCCCTCCTCGAAGCCTGGCACCCCAGCCTCGACAGAGGCCGCCCCACCTACCTCCCGGCGCTCGCCGACTTCCTGGGCGACCTCCACGACTGGCAGGCCGCCGCCGCGGAGCACGCGGCCTCCACCTCCAGCGCCCCGCCCCCGCTCGACCTCGCCGACCCCGCCGTCCTCCGCGCCTGGCTCGCCGACCTCCGCCTCCAGCTCGACAACGCCGTCGGCGCGGGGGAGGACGCCACGCGCCCGCCCGCCGAGCGCGACCTCGGCCGCCGCACCGCCCGCCGCCTCCTCCTCGGCGCCCGCGCCTCCATCGCCTCGCTCCTCCTCTCGGCCGAGCGCGCCCTCCCCCCGGCCGGCCCGGTGGCCCCATGAGCGCCGCCAAACGCCGCCCAACACCCCTGCCCGGCGACCCCATCGAGGACTACGCCCCGCTCGACCTCACCGACCGCCGCACACTCGCCCCCTGGCTCGCGCAGGTGCGCTCGCACGTCGGGCGCCTGAACGCGCTCCTCGCCGCCGTGCCGGAGATGCCGTTCCTCCACGTCCGGGTCTTCCACCTGGAGCCGGACCCCATGGTGACGCTCCAGCACCTCCACAGGCCGGGCGTGACGGTCAAGGCGCAGGTGCTGAGGGAGACGGGGGACGAGATCGTCGTAACGACGACGCGGGGGGAGGGCTACAGGTTCCGGCGGAAGACCGAGGAGCAAGTGCCGCATCCGCTGTGTCCGGAGCCGGCGGCCTGGCGTCTCGTGCTTCCCGACCCCGCGCTCAAGGGGCCAAGCCGAAGGCGAGGACCGTCGCGCCGGAGGTGAGCGCCGGCGCGCCGGAGGCGAGGACCGTCGTGCCGAAGGCGAGGACCGTCGTGCCGGAGGCGAGCCCGGCCGTGCCGGAGGCGAGCCCGGCCGTGCCGGAGGCGAACGCGACCGTGCCGGAGGCGAACGCGACCGTGCCGGAGGCGAGGACCGTCGTGCCGGAGGCGAACGTGACCGTGCTGAAGGCAAACGCGACCGTGCCGAAGGCGAATGCGGCCGCGCCGAAGGCGAATACGACCGCGCCGAAGGCGAACGCGGGCGCGCCGAAGGCGAACGCGGGCGTGCCGGAGGCGAACGCGACCGTGCCGGAGGCGAACGCGGGCGTGCCGGAGGCGAACGCGACCGTGCCGGAGGCGAACGCGGGCGTGCCGGAGGCGAGGCTGTCGGCGCCTCGGGCGAGGGCGTTGGATTCCTGCTTTTTCGTTGCGGGCAGAGAGTCCGGCATTACCTAAAAAGGCATGAGCGCAGCGAACAACAAGCCGAAACAGACAGCCAACGCCATTGGCCAGCTCGCGCTGAAGGCGCAGGGGCTCGTGAGCCAGTACCAGACGCAGATCGGGAGCCGCCTCTCCGCCGCCTTCCTCACCAGCTTCAACAGCGACGTGGCCGCCTTCCCGGCGACCGTGCCGGCCGTGATGACGACGCAGGGCGGGAAGGTGCAGCTCACGGCTGCGCAGGCCGCGGCGCTGGACACGGGGTACAAGCTCGTCAAGGGCATCCGGACGACCGTGAAGAGCCACACGGCGGACAAGGACGTGCTCCTCGCGTACGGGATCGGGTCGAAGACCAGCAAGCTCCTCGTCAAGGACGTGACGGCGGCGATCCAGACGATCCTCGCGCGCGTGCAGGCCCAGGCGACGGAGGCGGCGAGCTTCAACATCGTCGCCGACGACGTGACCGCCCTCCAGGGCGCGCTCACCGCGATCCAGGCGGCCGACAAGGCGCAGGAGGCCGGGCGCGCCGCGGCCCCGCAGACGACGCTCCAGCGCAACGCGATGGCGCGGCGGCTCCTGGCCGGGGTGAAGAAGATCGCGGGCGCGGGGATGCGCGCGTTCGTGAGCGATGCGACGACGTACGCGAAGTTCGAGGCCCTCGTCACCAAGCAGGCAGGCTGACCCATGGCAAAGAAGAAGACCGCGAGCGCGCCGGTGGACACGGCGCCGGGCCAGGCCGCGTATACGCTGGCGATTCAACACAGGTCCGTGCTCGACCCGCGCCTCCCGGCCGGGACGATCGACGACCTCGCCGTCGATCTCACCACGCTCGGCGCGGCGCCCGCGCCTGCCACCGCATCGGCGCCGGGCGCGCCGGCGGCGCCCTCGCTCGCCGACGCGCTGCGCACGACGGAGGCGCTGGTGTCGGCGATCCACGAGGCGGTGCTCGCCGCGAAGCCGAAGCCGGACGTGCGCAAGGCGTACGGGGCCCGGAGCAAGGCGACAGGGAAGGACGTGAAGGAGGTGCTCGCCGCGGCCGATGCAATCCTGGCGCGCGCGCAGGAGGAGCCCTCGGAGGCGCTGTCGCTCGGGATCCTGCCCGCCGACGTGACGGCGCTGGGGCAGAGCGTGTCGAACCTGAGCGCGGCGCAGGCGAGCACGGCGGCGGGGAAGGCGGCGGGCACGACGGCGAAGGAGAAGCGCGCGGCGGCCGTGCGGATGAACGAGACGGTGGCGAGGATCGCGGGTGTCGGGGTGCTGGCGTTCGCGCTGGACTCGGCGACGCGGGCGCAGTTCGAGGCGCTGCGGGCGAAGAAGAAGGCGTAGCGGTCGGGCGCGTTCGCCTGGTCGCCCCTCCGTCTGATGGGAGGGCGGCTGGGTGATGCGGAAACGGGCTGGTTGAATGGCGCGTCTCGTCCGCTTGCTGACGCGCGCGGCTCGGGTCCGCTTGCTTACGCGCGCGGTTCTACCGCATTTTTCCCAGCACCAGGACGTACCACGCGGTGCGGGGCCGCAATCAGGCGTAGGCCGCGACGAGCGCCTTGCCCATCGGGTTCTTCGACTCCGCGGCGGCGCGCTGCAGCGCACCCTTGTCCAGGGGCACTCGGCGCAGCACGACGCCGACCTCGCCGCCGCGCGCCTCGACGATCGCGTACTCCGCGTGCGGCATCAGCTCCGGCGCGCGCCCGCCCACGTACTCGCGGAAGGGCATCCCCACGCTCCCCGGGTTGACGAGGAGCATCCCGCGGTGCTGCCGCAGCATCTGGACGTGCGTGTGCCCGCCCGCCATCACCGTCGCGCTGCGGCCGTCGAGCATCTCGCCGAGCTCGTCCGCGGGCGTGGTCGCGAGCAGGTCCTCGACGTTCGAGCGCGGGGTGCCGTGGAAGAGGCGGAGCGTGGCGCCGTCGAGCGGGATTCGAGCTCGGGCACGAAGGCGCGGATCTGGTCCAGGTCGGCCGAGGAGAGCTCGCCCCGGCACCAGTCCACGCCGTCGATGACGATCGGCACCTTCGCGTATCCGTGGACGAGATCCGGCCGCAGCATGAAATCGTCGTGGTTGCCGGCGATGCACGGGCAGCCCATGTCGCGGAGCAGCGCGAGGACGGCCCCGGGGCGCGGGCCCAGCGTGGCGACGTCGCCGAGGCAGACAATCCGGTCGACGCCCTCGCGCGCGATGCTCTCCAGCACCGCGCGGAGGGCGATCTCGTTCCCGTGGATGTCGGAGATGAGCGCGACGCGCATGCCCGGAGTCTACCGCACATATGCCGGCCCGGCTCCTCAGAGCCCGTGTACCTCGCTCATCCACACGCCTCCCTGGCCGGAGCCCGCGTGGGTTACGAAGATCCGGCCCGCCTCGAAGTCGTCGCCGTCCGCGACCCACTCGCCCGCGTGCACGGCGAGCCGCGCGACGGGCTCCGGCGGGAACGAGAAGGGCGTGCGCGATCGGTAGACGAACGTGGCGTCCCAGGCGGCCGGGTAGCTCGTGACCGTGAGGTAGAACCAGCCGTTCCGGTGGAAGACGAAGGGCGACTCGGTGTGGCCGCTGTCGCCGCGCGCGAAGGGCAGCACGAGCGCCATGGCGGGCGGGCCCCAGTGGATCAGGTCCGGCGAGAGGCGGTAGGCGACGCCGCTCCTGCGCGACTCCTTCGACGCGCAGCGCGTGTAGTAGACGATCCACTCCGGCCCGAGGCGGTACAGCATCGGATCGCGCGCCACGCAGAAGTCCTCGAAGAGCGCCCCGCCCTCGCGCACGAAGGTGACGCCATCGTGCGATCGGGCGAGGTGGAAGCTCGCGCGATCCGGGTCGATCGCGCCCGCGTGGTAGATCATCACCGCGCTGCCGTCGTCGTCGCGCGCCAGGTGCGGCGCCCAGATCCAGGGCTCGTCCGCGGCGGCGCGCAGCGCGGTGCGCTCCGGTGAGACGGTGAAGGCGGGCGGCTGCTCGGCCTCGATCCAGTCCGAGGGCTCGGAGGGCGGCGCCCCGGCGAGGACGAAGGTGCGCTCGTCGCGCCCCGCGTACGGCTCGCGGTGGAAGATGCCGGTGAGGATCCAGCGGCCCTCGGAGAGCCGGAGCAGGGTGTGGTCGTTGACGTAGTGCGGGCCCTCCGGAAGGTCGGCCGTGTCGAGGATCTTCACCTTCGGTCCGGACGTGATCGCCGGACGGACCGCGGCGACGAGGGGCACCACGAGGAGCACTCCCGCGAGGCCGACGAGGAGCTCGACGCAAGCGCGACAAGTCCGGAACCGTGCCCCAATCCCCTCGCGACTCGCCATGATCCCAACCTGGGGAGCGGGCTCGACGAGCGGGAGCCGCCCGGACGTCCGTTGCCGGCGTGCGCGTATCCCGACGCCGCGATCCGTGCTCTGATCGATCCGTGGCGATCCACGGGCGGAGAGCTGCGGCGGCTGTCTCGGCGCTCCTCGCGCTCGCCGCGTGCTCGGAGGATCGCAGAGAGGGCTCGCGCCACGCGGAGGGTGACGCTCCGAGGCTCCGCGCCGACTTCACGGCGCGGGGAGCCGTCATATCCCCCGCCGGCGGCGCGGGCTGGGCGTTCCGTGCGAAACCGTGGGGGCTCGGCTGCGATGGATCCCTGGCCCCGCTGAGAGACGCGGCGCCGGAGACCCGCGCGGATCGCACGGTCTACGCCCGCCCCGGGCTCGACGAGTGGTACGTGCGCTCGCCGCGAGGGGTGGAGCAGGGATTCACGCTCCCGGCGCCGCCCCCGTGCCGGCGCGAGGGCAAGGCGGGCGTGGTGATCGCGCTCGGCGCCGGGCTCCCGGCGGTCGTGGACGACGGCGGGCGCGAGGCGAGGCTCCACGACGCCGCCGGCAGGGAGGTGCTCCGCTACGCGGACCTCCACGTGGTCGACGCCGCCGGGCGAGAGCTGCCCTCCTCCCTCCAGGTGCGCGGCGAGGGGCTGGCGATCCGCTTCGACGACACGGGCGCCGCCTATCCCGTGGTGGTCGACCCCACGATGTGGGCACGGGAGCAGGAGATTCTCGAGCCGGACGCCGGCACCAGCGGCGACGAATTCGGCGCCGCCGTAGCCGTGAGCGGGGACACCCTCCTCGTCGGCGCGCCGGGCGCCGGCCCCTCGGGCGAGGGCGTGACGTACGTCTTCGTCCGATCCGGCACGCGCTGGAGCCTCCAGCAGACGCTCACCGCGAGCGACGCCGCGCCGGGAGGGGCCTTCGGGCAGGCCGTGGCGCTCCACGGTGACACGGCCGTCGTCGGCACGATCGCGCAGAGCGTGGTCTACGTCTTCACCCGCTCCGGCACGACCTGGAAACAGACCCAGGAGCTCGGCGCCTGCCTCGGGCAGACTGGAAGCTTCGGCCAGTCGGTGGCGCTCGACGGGGATACGCTCGTCGTGGGCGCGAGCTCCGCGGCGTGCACCTTCGTCCTCGCGGGCGGCGCGTGGACCCTGCAGCAGGGGCTGACCGGCGGCGACGGGGAGCAACACTTCGGCGCCTCCGTCGCCGTGAACGGGGACACGGCGCTCGTCGGCGCGCCGATCTATGGCAGCCCGGGCGCGGCGTTCGTTTTCGTCCGCAGGAACGGCGCGTGGGTCTTGCAGCAGCAGTTTCCCCTGACGAGCGGGGCGGTCCCCCAGGGTTTCGGCACCAGCGTGGCCGTCGAGGGGGACACCGCGGTCGTGACCTCGGCCATGGGGGCCTCCGTCTTCGAGCGCTCCGGCACCGTCTGGACCGAGCCGCAGCAGCTCGTCCCCACCCCGCCGCTCGTCGCGTTCGTCGAGGTGTCGCTGAGCGGTGGGACCCTGGCCACCGGGGGCACCGACAACGACAGCATGGGCGAGGTCGTGGTGCTCGCGCCCGACGGCACGGGCCTCGCGCTGCAGCAAACGCTCACGCTGGGTAAATCGAACCCCGGTGACCCGTTCTCGGTCGCGAGCGACGGCGCCACGATCGCGGCCGGGATGCTCGTGGAGGGACAGGTGTTCGTGTTGACCCTGCAGTCGAGCGACGGCGCGCCCTGCACCTCCCCCGTGACCTGCACCAGCGGGCTCTGCGTCGACGGCATCTGCTGCACGGAGCCCTCGTGCCCGGCCGCGGGCCCGTGCAACGCCGCCGAGCACTGCCAGCCGGGCGCGGGCACCTGCTCCGTCACGCCCCTCCACGAAGGGATGCCCTGCCCGGCCGACGCCTGCACCCAGGACCCCGTGTGCAAGGGGGGCATCTGCACGGGAGACGTGAAGCTGTGCCCACCCGCGGACGAGTGCCGGGAGTTCGGAAGCTGCAACCCTTCGAGCGGCCAGTGCTCGAACCCGGCCAAGCCTGACGGGACCCCGTGCACCGGCGGGAAAGCGTGCCTGGCCGGCGTCTGCGGCGGGCCCCCGCACCCGAGCCCCAGCACGGGCAGCAAGGGCTGCGCCTGCGACGCCGCCGGCGGCGCGCCAACCGGGGGCGCGCTCGTCTCGTGGATCGCGCTGGCGATCCTCCGCCGGCGGCGCCTGCGCACGCGCAGGACCTGAAGGCCGAGCCGCGCGGCTCGCTTACCCGGCGCCACGATCCGTGCTCTGATCGATCCGTGGCGATCCACGGGCGGAGGGCTGCGGCGGCTGTCTCGGCGCTCCTCGCGCTCGCCGCGTGCTCGGAGGATCGCAGGGAGGGCTCACGCCCCGCGGTGGGCGACGCTCCGGGGCTCCACACCGACTTCACGGCGCGGGGCGCCGTGATATCCCCCGCCGGCGGCGCGGGGTGGGCGTTCCAGGCGGCGCCGTGGGGGCTCGGCTGCGATGGATCCCTGGCCCCGCTGGGAGAGGCGGCGCCGGAGTCCCGCGCGGATCGCACGGTCTACGCCCGCCCCGGGCTCGACGAGTGGTACGTGCGCTCGCCGCGAGGGGTGGAGCAGGGGTTCACGCTCCGGGCGCCGCCCCCGTGCCGGCGGGAGGGCAAGGCGGGTGTGGTGATCGCGCTCGGCGCGGGGCTCCCGGCGGTCGTGGACGACGGCGGGCGCGAGGCGAGGCTCCACGACGCCGCCGGCAAGGAGGTGCTCCGCTACGCGGACCTCCACGTGGTCGACGCCGCCGGGCGGAGCTCCCCTCCTCTCTCCAGGTGCGCGGCGAGGGGCTGGCGATCCGCTTCGACGACACGGGCGCCGCATACCCGGTGGTGGTCGATCCCATGATGTGGAAAGTGCAGCAGCTCCTCCGCCAGCCCGACGCCGGCACCGCCGACGACGTCTTCGGCACCGCCGTCGCAGTGAGCGGGGACACGGTCCTCGTCGGCGCGTGCGGCTCCGGTGGCTCGGGCGAGGGCGCGGCGTACGTCTTCGTCCGCTCCGGCGCGCACTGGAGCCTCCAGCAGATGCTCGCCACGATCGATGGCTCGCCCGGAGGGTCCTACGGGGCCGCGGTTGCGCTCCAGGGCGACACGGCGGTCGTCGGCGCGTCCGAGCAGGCCTACGTCTTCACGCGCTCCGGCACGACCTGGCAGCAGACCCAGGAGATCGGCTCGTGCAGCGCGGCGACAGGGAGCTTCGGCCAGTCGCTGGCGCTCGACGGGGACACCCTCGTCGTGGGCGCGCACGCCGCGGCGTGCGTCTACGTCCTCTCCGGCGGCACATGGACGCTCCAGCAGGCACTGACCGGCGGTGGCCCGACCTTCGGTACGGCCGTCGCCGTGAACGGGGACACGGCGATCGTCGGCGCGCCGGGCGAGGGCAGCACCGGCGCGGCGGACGTCTTCGTCCGCGCGGGCAGCGCCTGGACCCTCCAGCAACAGCTCCCCCCGCCGACCGGCATGGCCGTGTTCGGGTCCGTCGTGGCCGTCGAGGGAGATACCGCGATGGCGACGTCGCTGCAGGGGGCCGCGGTCTTCTCGCGCACCGGCGCCGTGTGGGCCCAGACCCAGCTCATCACCCCCAGAGCCCCGCTCGGGAGGTTCACCGCGTCGTCGCTGAACGGTGGGACGCTGGCCGGCCTGGGCCTGGGGGACAACCGGATCGATCTCGAGGTGTTCGCGCCGAACGACGGCGGCCTGGCGCTCCGGCAGGCGCTCTTCCTGGAAGATTCGCCGTCCGGCGCGTCCTTGTCGATCGCGATGGACGGCACCACGATCGCGGCCGGGGTCGGCCCGGCGTCGACGTTCGTAGTCACCCTCGAAGAGGGCGACGGCGAGCCCTGCGCCTCGTCCGAGAGCTGCATCAGCGGGTCCTGCATCAACGGCGTCTGCTGCGGCGTCTCGTCCTGCCCTCCCGCGGGCCCGTGCAACGCCGCCGAGCACTGCCAGCCGGGCACGGGCACCTGCTCGCTCACGCCCATCCACGACGGGATGCCCTGCCCGGCCGACGCCTGCACGCAGGACCCCGTGTGCAAGGGGGGCATCTGCACGGGAGACGTGAAGCTGTGCCCACCCGCGGACGAGTGCCAGGAGTTCGGAAGCTGCGACCCTTCGAGCGGCCAGTGCTCGAACCCGGCAAAGCCCGACGGGACCCCGTGCACCGGCGGGAAAGCGTGCCTGGCCGGCGTCTGCGGCGGGCCCCCGCACCCGACGACCCCTGGCGTGGGCAGCAAAGGCTGCGCCTGCGACGCCGCGGGCGGCGCGCCGGCCGGGGGCGCGGTCGTTTCGTGGATCGCGCTGGCGATCCTCCGCCGGCGGCGCCGGCGGGCGCGCAGGACCTGAAGGTCGAGCCGCGCGGCTCGTTTGCCCAGCAGCGCGGCTCGCTTGCGCCTCCCAGTTGGGACACGAGACCCGTCGGTTGGGACACGACGTTGCGTTGTGACTGCGTGCAACTACATCGCGGGGAGCCTCTGACGACCCAGCTTGTGCTTGTTGACCAGCGTCGAGAGGATGAGGCGCTGGGAGACGCCGAAGTGCTCGGCGGCGTCGTCGATTCCATCGTCGTCGAGCCCGTGCTCCTCCGTGAACGCGTCGAGCGCCGCGAAGGGGCAGAGAAGCTCCTGGGCGAACGAGCGCTCCACCTTCTGGAGCGCCGTCGCGGCGTCCGTCACGGGCAGGAGGTGCCCGCCGTCCGGCGCTGCCCGCGCCCAGCCAATCGAGGAGCAGCTTCTCCAGCGCCTTCGCCCTGTCGGCCGCCCCCGAGGCACGGTCGAGCGCATAGAGCGCCGCGAGGTACTCCTGGAAGCTCAGGTGACCAAGCTGGTATCGCCCCTCGCTGCTCTCGACGATGAGCCCGGTGCGCGCGATGTAATAATCGGTCAGCTCCTTCGCATCCTCCTGTCGGATCGTCCGAAAGCGCGCCTTACCCTTCTCGATCGCACCGGCCACCGCGCGTTCCAGGGGTGGAAGCGGAACGTCGGGTTCGGCGTTTCCCTGGTCATGCCCGAGCCCGACAACAAGGGGAGGCGCCCTCCCGCGGACGAGCCCGCGGACGCCGGGGCCTCGCGTCCGACCGTCCTCGTTGCGTTCCGCGTGCCGGCCGCCCTGGCCGAGCGCCTGGAGGCGCTGGCGGCGAAGCTGTCGACGCCGTGGCACGAGATGAGCCGGAGCGCGGCGGCGCGTGCCGCGCTGGAGCGCGGGCTCGATGCGTTCGAGCAGGACACAGCGGCGCAAGGGAAGGAGGGTGGCGGGGGCGGACCGGCTTGACCCGGCCGGTGCGGCGTGGTCGCCTTCGCGCCGCGCTGCGGCGCGAGGAGAACGGCGATCATGATCCTGGTTACCGGGGCGACGGGCGATGTCGGCGGCGAGGTGGTTCGGCAGCTCGTGAGCGGGGGCGAGCGGGTGCGGGTTCTGGCGCGCGACCCGGCCAAGGCGAAGGCGAAGCTCGGGGCCGAGGTCGAGGTGGCGCAAGGGGACCTGCTCCAGGAGGGGTCGCTCACCGCGGCGCTCGCCGGGGCGGAGAAGCTCTTCCTGATGGCGCACGCGACGGACCTGCCAGCGGTGGCTGGACACGCGGCGCCCGCTGCGAAGCGGGCGGGGGTGCGTCACGTGGTGCTGCTCTCCAGCTCGACCGTCCTGACGAACCCCATCGTGACCATCGGCAAGTGGCACCTCGCCGCCGAGGAGGCCGTCGAGGCCACGGGGCTCGCGTGGACGATGCTGCGCCCCGGCAACTTCGCGTCCAACACGCTGCGCTGGGCGCCCACCATCAAGGCGCAGGGCACGGTCTTCGCGCCGGCCGGCGAGGGCAAGACCGCGCCGATCGACCCCTACGACATCGCGTCGGTGGCGGTGAAGGCGCTGACGGCGCCGGGCCACGAGGGGAAGAAGTACGTGCTGACCGGGGAGGAGCTGCTCAGCACGGCGGAGCAGGTGGCCGCCATCGGGGCCGCGCTGGGCAAGCCGCTGCGCTTCGTCGACGTGCCGGAGGCGGGGGCGCGGGCGGGGATGCTGAAGGCCGGGATGAGCGAGACGATCGTCGACGCGCTGATGGAGCTGATGCGCCGGGTGCGCACCGGCGAGGATGCGCTGCGGACGACGACGGTGCGCGAGGTGACGGGCAGGGCGCCCCGAACGTTCGCGGCCTGGGTCGAGGCCCACCGCGCCGCGTTTGCGTGACGACGAACGAGGCGAACACTGACGCGACGCGGCGCTGCGCGCTTCGCCCTCGGCGGCGTGCGCAGCGTGCTTCGCAGCGGGCTGCATCCGCCGCCATCGCCTCCCGGCGTATTATTATGGCAAGGGCAGCGTGACGGAGCTCAGGCCCGGTCCTCGTCGCCGCCGCGCTTCTGCATCTTGCGTTGCACGATGCGCTTCTTGAGCATCCCCATCCGGTCGATCATCAGCACGCCGTCGAGGTGATCGCTCTCGTGCTGCACGGCCACGGCGAGCAGGCCCTCGGCCTCGATCTGGAAGGATTTACCGTCGAGGCCGATCGCCCGCACCGTCACCTTGGCAGCGCGCTTGATCTCCTCGGAGATCCCGGGGAACGAGAGGCAACCCTCCGGCGAGCACTCCTCTCCCTCGGTCTTCACGATCTCCGGGTTGATGAAGACGTGGAGCTTGCTCGGCTCGTCCTCCCCCGCGATGTCGATGAGGAAGACGCGGTGCGGCTCGCCGATCTGCGTGGCGGCCAGGCCGACGCCGGGGGCGGCGTACATGGTCTCCGCCATGTCTTCGACGAGCTTGCGGATCTCGGGGGTGATCTCGGTGACGGGAGCGGCCTTCTGCCGGAGCCGAGGGTCGGGGTAGTGGAGGATGCTGCGGATCGCCATGAGGTGGTGCCCTAACGTACTCTAAAGATCACCGCCGCAGGGCCGTTCGTCAAGAACGCGCCTCCAAAGCCGGCGAAAGGCTCAGCGCCCCGGCCGGGGGCTCGGCGCAATGGACGAGCCCGCCTGGGCCTGGCCGGGCTCCCCCCTGCCCTCCCCTGCCTCGGTCTTGCCGTGCCGGCGGAAGAGGGAGGGGTCGACCGGCACGCCTCGGGCGGCGAGGTCGTCGAAGACGGCGGGGACGAGGCCGGTGGGGGCGAAGCTGCCCTCGATGGCGCCGCCGGCGGCCGTCCGCTCCACCGTGAAGGTGAAGATGTCGCGGAGCGCCGCCTTCCCGCCCTCGACGCCGATCTCGGCCACGCGCAGGACGCGGTGGCGGCCGTCGCGCAGGCGCGCGACCTCGATGGCCACGTCGAAGGCGCCGGCGAGCTGCTCGCGGGCCACCTCCGGCGAGAGGCCGGGCCGGGCGGCGGCGAGGTCGGCCCCGAGGCGAAGCACGGCCTGGCGGAGGGTCGGCGCCCGCGCGGCGGCGATGACCCCGTCGGTGCCGGCGCTCATCGCGTCCACCAGCTCGGCCGCAGCCGCGCCGGCGAACGCGCCCACCACGAGCTGATCGGGCGCGAGGCGCGCCGCCGCCTGCGCGGCCCGAGCGGCCTCCTGCGCGGTGGCGCCGAGCGGGAGCGAGAGCGTGTGCGGCTGGGTGAAGACGATCTCGTCGTCCTCCTGCAGCGCGACGACGCGGTCGTCGGTGCCGCCGGCGCCGGCGAGCGCGCCGAGGAGCGTGGTGCTGCCGGCGCCGAGGGGGCCGGCGACGAGGATGTTCGCGCGGGCGGCGACGCACTGGGTGAAGAAGCCGGCCATCGCGCGGGAGATGGTGCCGCTCCGCACCAGCTCCTCGAGGCCGAGGTTGGCGCGCTGGAGCTTGCGGATCGAGAGCGCGTGGGCGGGATCCTCGGCCCGAGGCATCACGGCGAAGAGGCGGGCGCCGCGCGCGAGGCGCCGGTCCACGAAGACCTCGCCCGCGGCGAGCGGCGCGCCTGCGGCGCGGCAGAGGCGCCGGATCGCCCTCCCGAGCGCGGCCTCGCTGGTGAAGCCCACGTCCTCGATCACCTGCCTGTGCCCGTGCAGCGCCACCACGTGGTGGTGCCGGAAGACGTGGATCTCGGTCACGTCGTCGTCGTCGAGGAGCGGCCCGAGCGGGCCGAGCTCGACGATCTCCCGCCGGGCCTCCACGAGGATCGCGTCGACGGAGAGCCCGGCGCCTCCCGAGGCCTGGACGGAGGGCACGGCGTCGGCGAGCCCGCGCTCGATGCGGGCGAGCAGCGCGGCGTCGGGCGTCGCGCCGTCGGCGAGGGCCCCTGCATCGACGGCGGAGAGGGCCCGCTCCACGAGCGCGGTCAGCGCGGCGGCGTGCGCCGGATCGGAGCGGCCGGTCGGCCCCGAGGGCACGACGGCGTGCACCGCGGCGTCCGATGGGGAGCGGCGGCCCGGCAGCAAGACGCCGAGGCCGGTGAGGCCCAGGCTCGGCGTGGTGGCGCGATCGATGGGGAAGTGGGACGGCGGGAGCGCCTGCGGGCTCGCGGGCGTGGCAGGGATCACCGAGGGCGCTGACGCGGCGGCCCCCGAAGACGGCTGGGGGATCTGGACCGCGGTGCCGGGGGCCGTCGGCGCGCCGGGCCGAAGGCCGGTCTGCTGGGCGGGTGCAGCGGCGCCGGGCACGGGGAGCGTCTTCATGCCGGGCGGCGTGTTGATGCCGGGCGGCGTGGTGGGCTTGGGCGACGAGGGCACGCGCGGCGGCGCCGGGACGGAGACGTGGAGGGACTCGTCCGGGTCGTGCTCGAGCGGGAAATGGCTGATGACCTCGTGTCGATCGGACCGGACCGGCCGGTGCGGCGAGCTCGCCTCGTCCCCCGACTTCGGCTCGATCCGCGGCGACGGGGGCCGGAGGCCGCGCTCCGCGGCGGAGGATGGATTCGAAGAGGAGGAGGGCGGCTCGGCGAACGGAGGCGGCGCGATGGCCGGGACCGGGACCGGGCCGGGGAGGCGGGGACGCGCGCCCGCCTGCGGCGGGGCTTCTTCGGGTGTGGCCTTGGCGGCGATCGGCTCGTCGGGCGTCGCCCTCGCGGGGATGCCCTCGTCCGGCACGGAGTGAAAGGAGGGCCTGGGGGGCGGGACGGCGCCCGGCTGGGGGGCGGCGGCCTCTTCGAGGCCGGCGGCGGGCGCGGGCGACGACACCGGCTTCGGCGCGCCGCCCGCCTCGATGCGCAGCACGAAGTCGCCGATGTAGATCTTGTCGCCCTCGCGGACGATCGTCGCCTGGGGGATCTTGCGGCCGTTGACGTACGTGCCGTTGGTGCTGCCGAGGTCGGTGACGATGAAGCCGCCTTCACGGTACCGGACGCGGGCGTGCCGCTTGGAGACGTTGCCCTTGGGCAGGACCAGGTCGTTGTCCTGGACCCGGCCGATGGTGATGTCGGGGCGATCGTACGACTCGCGCCGCTCGGCCCCGCCCTTCTCGCTGATGATGACCGAGAACATCGCCACAGTTTCGCGCCTTTCGGTGGGGCTCCGTCACCGTCGCGGTGAGCCCCCATCGTGGAAGCGCGGCACTGGCCCCGGGCTCATCCGGGCGATGTAGGATGAAGGCCGAAGCCCTGTCAACGTGGCGCGTGCCTGCCGAGGTCGTCAGCCGCCCGTGGTGGTGGCCGCGCCGCGGCGGTCCTTCACCTCGCCGGCGACCAGGCCGAGCAGCTCGCCGGCGACCGAGATCACGTCCTGCTCCTGGAGCCCCGACTGGCGGAGCTCGCGGTAGATGCTCTTGGCCAGGATGCGCAGCGCCCGGCGGTCGTGGGACGCCGGGCCGAGGTCGGCGGGCGGGAGGTCCGGGCGGTCGGTGGAGGAGGGGGGGAGCGTCATCGGGCGCACCTTTACGCAACAGGTGTGCCTGTACTCTCCCGTCGGTTTTTCGGCGTTTTGGGCCTTTGACGCGCGAAGGAAGCTACGCGTCCGCGGTTCGTGCGTAGACTCGTTCGCGTCCCTCGAACGGCCTCGCCGGGGCGGTGGGACCGGCGCGCTTCGCGTCTTGACCTTCGCTCCGCCGGGCTACTACCTTGGCGCCGCTCGGACCGGGGCAGTTTTCCAGGTTTTAAAAGCATATCCGCACGCCGAGGAAGGGCACGACACGCTCGGCCCTTCACTTGTGAAACGCAGGTCGTCTCGCTGAAAGATCCCGGGTATCGACGAGGCTGGAAGTGGAGGAAACATGGCAGTCGGCAAGGTAAAGTGGTTCAACGACGAGAAGGGCTGGGGGTTCATCAAGCAGGAGGCCGGCCCTGACGTCTTCGTTCACTACTCGCAGATCAACGGGGAGGGACGTCGGCGCCTGTTCGAGGACGAGACGGTCGAGTTCGAGATCAAGGAGGGCCCCAAGGGCCTTCAAGCGGTGAACGTGAACCGCCTCCAGGGCGCCGCCGCGGCGAACTGAATCAATCCGTCCCACGCACGCGAGCCCGCTTGGGGCTCGCGAGCGAGCTCCCCCTCCACTTCCAGTCCCGGAACCGCGGCGTCACCCTACGGGGATGGCGACCTCGCGGAGCTCTTCCGTCTCGGGCTGCACCCGGTACGACGCGATCCCGCGCACGGCGCCGTCGTCGGCGACCTCGTAGACGTTGAACCCGCCCATCCGCTCGTCGCTCTCGTGGAGCAGGGAGGCGCTGGTGGCGCCAACGGCGTCGAGGTGCCCACGCTTGGTGGCGAGCTTGCGGTGGATGCGCCGGTGCAGGTGGCCGTGGAGGACCAGGCCGCGCGGTAGCTGGCCGAGGAGCTCGGCCTCGTCGTCCGCGTCGCCGAGGCCCTCGAGCACCCGCTTCGCGCTGGACGGGGGATTGTGGATGGGGTGGTGCTGGAGGATGACGGGCGTCCGCTCCCGCACCGCCGGGTGGGCCAGGATGCGCGCGAGCGCCGCGAGCTGGACGCGCCCGATCGCGCCCGACGCGACCAGCGGAAGGCGAGGGAGCGCGGTGGAGAGACCGATGATGGCCACCGGCCCACGCAGGTGGACGTAAGGGAAGACCTCGCCCGCGGGGGTGAGGTCGGGGAGGTCCGACTCGAGGTAGGCGGCGAACGTGCGGGCGAAGCGCCGCGATCGGTGGGCGCCCGCGGTGTAGGCGTCGTGGTTGCCCGGGACGAGGCTGACCTGGCGCGGCGGCAGGCCGAGGTCCTCCGCAAGGAAGGCCCCGACCAGCTCGAACTCCTTCTCGAGGGCCAGGTTGGAGACGTCCCCCGTGACCACGACCTGATCCACGCCGAGGCGCTTGATCGCCCGGGCCGCCGCCTTGACGAGGGAGGACTTGTGGATGGACCGGCGGTGGAAGCGGAGGTTCAGGTAGCCGGTGATGCGCTTGTTGAACAGACGGTAGGGGACCGCTCCTTCGAGCGAGAGCAGGTGCAGGTCCGACAGGTGGGCGATCCTCACAGTCGCGCAGTATGGGGCGCGCCGCGGGCCCGGTCCACCCGGGGCCGCTCGGCGCCGCCGGCGTTCAGTCCCCCGGGCCGGAGTCGCGCGCGCAGCGGAACCCGATCCACGGCGCCCGCTCGCCGGGCGACTCCTTGTCGCGGGCGGCGCTGCGCAGCCAGGCGGGCCCGTGCATGTAGCTGCCCCCGCGTACCACGCGACGCTCGCCCATGTCGGGCCCCTTCGGGTTGACGGCGTCGGCCGCCGGGTACTCCGGCGCGAACCAGTCGGCGACCCACTCCTGCACGTTGCCCGCGAGATCGTCGATCCCCTCGGGGGTGCGGCCGTCGGGGAACGAGCCCACCGGTGCGAGCTCCAGGAAGCCGTCGCGCGGGTCGAGCTCCTCGAAGGAGAAGGCGCCGTGGTTGGACAGGAAGGGGTTGTAGACGTCCCCCCACGGGAAGCGGCGGCCCTTGGGGCCGGGCGCATCGTCCGGCCGGGGCGGGGTGTCGTCTTTCCGCTCGAGGCCGCGCGCGGCGCGCTCCCACTCCGCCTCGGTGGGCAGCCGGCCGCCGGCCCACGCGCAGAACCCGCGCGCGTCGTTCCAGCTCACCAGCACCACCGGGTAGTACGGCCGGTCGAAGCGCTCGCCGCCTTCCTCGTACGGGGGCGCGGTGCACGCGCCCGCGGCGACGCACTGCCGGTAGCGCGCCACGGTGACCTCCGTGCGATCGATCCAGAACGCGGACAGGTACACCTCGTGCGCCGCCTGCTCGGCGGCGAACCAGTCCTCCGTGCAGCGCTCGCGGCGCTCTTCGTACTGGCAGAGCTGCATGCCCTCGCGCGTATCGTCCGACCCCATCCGGAACGCGCCCGCGCGCAGGAGCACCTGGTCGGGCCCGGGCGTGCGCAGCAGCACGATGCCCTCCCCCGTCGGCACCTCGACGCGGACGGGCGCGGGGGGCGGGCCCTCGTGCCTCCACGGCCCCGGCGCCGCGGCGAGATCCCTCGCACAGCAGGCGAAGGCGGCGAGGGTGAGCAGGGCGATGGATGTGGATCGCATGGGATCGAGGGAGAGGTAGCACCGCGGCGGCGCGCGCCCAGCCGGAGGGGTGGGCCGGGCCTCGCCACGATATCGTAATCCAGAGCACCAGGCTGGATCACCTGGGCTGCTCCGCGCTCTCCATGGATCGCCGCCGTGGATCCGGAGAAGCAGGCGAGCCCGGGTGCCAGATCACCGGAATGGCCGGAATCGTGGGCTTTCTCACGCAGAGAATGTGCGCTCGGCGCTTAAGAAGCGAGCCCGTCGCCCCGTAGTCCTGTGTGCCTGTCGGGGAGCGCACGACGCGGCCTCGGGGGGCAGCCACACGTTCTTCGCGATGGCGGGCGGGGTCGTCTGCGCGGACGCGCGGCGCTCGTTCGGACCACACAACCGACACAACCGTTCTGTAAGGAAGGCAATCTCGATGGCGATGAGCAACGTTGCGCCGGCGCCCTGGGCTCGCCCGCTCGGTACGATGGACAAGGACAGCCTGAGCGAGATCGAGGTGCGCAAGCGTCGGATCCTCAAGCGCACCCCCGCGGCGTCCGCCGCGACACCCGCCTCGCAGCAGGCGCTCCTGGACGCCGGCACCGTGCAGCGCGTCGGCAAGGGCCGCGCGCTCGTCTGCCAGGGTGATCAGGCCTCCGCGATCGCGATGATCGGGATGGGACGGCTGCGGCTCTCCCGCGCGCTCGAGGGCGCGCGCACGCTCTCCCTCGGGTACCGCGGGACGGGCAACCTCGTCGGCGAGGCGGCGATCGGCGGCGCGGCCGTCTACCGCGAGACGGCGGTCGCGACCGAGGACGTCGAGGCGCTGATGGTGCCCGTGGCGACCGTCCGCGCGCTCATCGCGGCCGACCACGCCTTCGGGTGCAGCCTGCTCTCGGTGCTGGTCGACCGCCACACGGACGCCGAGGATCGCCTGGCCTCCCTGCTGTTCCGCAACGTCGAGGCGCGCCTCGCCGAGTTCCTGGTCAAGGCCGCCGCCCGCTGGGGGATCCCCGAGCCGCGCGGCGTCCTGATCGCGGCGTCGTTCACCCACCAGGAGATGGCGAGCATGATCGGGTCGACCCGCGAGACGGTCACGCTCACGCTCGGGGATCTGCGCCGCAAGGGCGTGATCGAGATCGACCGGCGCCGGATCGTGGTGCTCGACCGCGAGGCGCTCAAGGCCCGCGTCTAGAGCGGCGTGCGTTCGGGATGAGTACATACCGAACCGCGACCGCCAGGGAGCGGGTGCCAGAGGGCGCCTACGCGCCACGCCCTTGCCCGCGTCGCGCTGCCTGTAGCGCTACGCATGCGAGGGCACGAAAGCGTCGCGCCTTCTGGCACCCGCTCGCTCGCGCTCGCGGTTCGGTAGGTGCGTACCCAATGCAAACGCACGCCGCTCTAAATGGCCGAGCGCGATCCTCGTTCAAGGAGCCGGGAGCAACGTATGGAACCCCGGGCGTGAGCCCGCGGGTTCCATCGTTGTGTCAGGATCGTGCTCGTTGATTTAGCTTCCGGCGAGCCGCCGGCGCGCCCTAAGAGGTGACCGGCGAGCGCCTTTGCGCCCGCTCTCCCTCCCCCGCCACGCGTGGGGGGGAGAGCGGCGCGCTCTTCTCCTTCGCCTTCTTTTCCCCCTCCTTCTCCTTTCCACCCTCCTTCTTTCCCCCCTCGCGCTCCCCGGCGCGCGCCCGTCCGACCCCGACCTCCCGCACCACCTGGAGGAAGTCGCGCAGGACGGGCGAGCCGTCCTGCGGGCGCCAGGCGACGCGCAGCTCCGTCTCCGGCGCGCCGAGGATGGGGCGGAAGACGACGCCGGGCCGGCCCGCGGCCTGCACCGATCCGGGGAGGATGGCGACGCCGAAGCCCGCTGCGACCAGGCTCACCATGTCGAGCTGCGGCGCCTCCTGCACGATGCGCGGGGTGAAGCCGGCGTCGTGGCAGAGGCGCATGAGGAAGTCGAAGAAGGCCGGGCTGCGGCCCCGCGGGAAGGAGACGAAGGGCTCGCGCGCGAGCAGCGAGAGGGGGAGCCGCCGGCGCTTGGCGAGGGGGTGGCTCTCGGGCAGCACGATCAGCAGCGGCTCGCGGTGGATGCGGCACGAGGCGAGCCCGTCCCCGTCGAATCGGGGTGCGGACGAAGCCGACGTCGATGCGCCCCTCCTTCAATGCGTCCACCTGCTCCTGGGGCGCTAGCTCGCGGAGCGAGACCTCCACCCCCGGCGCGCGCGCGCGGAACGCCCCGAGCAGCTCCGCCAGCCCGCTGAAGGCCACGGACGTCGGGTAACCGACGGTGATCCGCCCGATCTGCCCCGCGGCAGCGCGCCGCGCCTCGTGCACGCCGAGGTCGATGACCTCGAAGACGCGCCGCGCGTGGGCGGCGAACGCCACGCCGGCGGGCGTCAGCTCCACGCGCCGCTTTCCCCGGTCGAAGACGGGGAAGCCCAGCTCCGCCTCGAGCGCCCGGATCTGGCGGCTGAGGGGCGGCTGCGCGATGCGCATGCGCTTCGCGGCGCGGCCGAAGTGCCGCTCCTCGGCGACCGCGAGGAAGTAACGCAGGTGACGGAGCTCCACCCCCCGGTCATACCCGTAGGGTATCGAACGATGCAAACCAAACTATTGGACGCATCGGCCGCTCTCGGGCATCCCTCTCACGTCGTATGTGGATCGTCCGGATCGCGCTCAGGCGCCCGTACACCTTCGTCGTGATGTCGATGCTCATCGCCATCCTGGGGGTGGCCACCATCCTCCGGATGCCGACGGACATCTTCCCCGACATCGACATCCCCGTCATCTCCGTCGTGTGGAACTACACGGGCCTGCTCGCCCGAGGAGATGGAGAAGCGCATCGTCACCGAACTACGAGCGCGCCCTCACCACGACCGTCAACGACATCGAGCACATCGAGAGCCAGTCGCTGACGGGCGTCGCGGTGGTCAAGATCTTCTTCCAGCCGGGCGCGCACATCGAGGCGGCGACGGCGCAGGTGACGGCAATCTCGCAGGCCATCACTCGCTCAGATGCCGCCGGGGACGACGCCGCCCTTCATCATCCGCTACAGCGCGTCGAACGTCCCCATCCTCCAGGTCGCCCTCCAGAGCGACTCGCTGAGCGAGAAGCAGCTCTTCGACTTCGGGACGAACTTCATCCGCGCCGACATCGCCACCATCCCCGGCGCGATGCTCCCGTGGCCCTACGGCGGCAAGCAGCGGCAGATCATGGTCGACATCGACCCGTCGCGCCTCTGGTCCTTCGGGCTCTCGCCGCGCGACGTCACCAACGCCATCGCGGCGCAGAACGTCATCCTCCCCGCGGGGACGGCGAAGATGGGGGACAACGAGTACCCCGTCGTCACGAACTCGAGCCCGGAGGCCATCCACGAGATCGGCGACATGCCCATCAAGACGGTGGGCGACACCACGGTCTACGTGCGCGACGTGGCCGACGTCCACGACGGCTACTCGCCGCAGACCAACATGGTGCACGTCGAGGGCCACCGCTCCGTGCTCATGTCGATCCTCAAGCACGGCAACTCCAGCACGCTCGAGGTCGTCTCCCGCATCCGCACGATGCTCCCTTCCATCGCCGCCAAGCTGCCGAAGGAGCTGAAGACCACGCTCCTCTTCGATCAGTCGCTCTTCGTCCGGGCGGCCGTCGAGGGGGTGGCGAAGGAGGCGGCCATCGCCGCGGGCCTGACGGCGCTGATGATCCTCCTCTTCCTCGGGAGCTGGCGGGCGACGCTGGTGGTCGTCATCTCCATCCCGCTCTCGATCCTGGTCTCGATCATCGTGCTCTACGCCCTGGGCCAGACGCTGAACGTCATGACCCTGGGCGGGCATGTCGCTCGCGGTCGGCATCCTCGTCGACGACGCCACCGTCGAGATCGAGAACATCCACCGCAACCTGGCCCAGAACAAGCCGCTGGTCCGCGCCATCCTCGACGGCGCGCAGGAGATCGCGGTGCCCGCGCCTTCGTCTCCACCCTCTGCATCTGCATCGTCTTCATCCCGGTCGTGCTCATCACGGGGGCGGCGCGGTCGCTCTTCATCCCGCTGGCGATGGCCGTCGTCTTCGCCATGCTCACGTCGTACCTCCTCTCGCGCACGCTGGTGCCGACGCTCGTGCGCTACCTCCTGCGGGCAGAGGTGGAGCACGGCCACCACGGCCCCTCCGGCAACGGCCTCGCCGCCCGCTTCTACGCGGCCTTCGATCGCGGCTTCGAGCGCCTCCGCCTCGCCTACGGCCGCCTGCTCGCCCTCGTGCTCACCCGCCGCGGCACCTTCATCGGCGGCTTCTCCGTGTTCGTCGTCCTCTCGCTCGGGCTGTACCCCATGGTGGGCCGCGACTTCTTCCCCAGCGTCGACGCCGGGCTGATCAAGCTGCACGTGCGTGGCCCGCCCGGCACGCGCATCGAGGAGACGGAGAAGCGCGTCGCCGCCATCGAGGACACGATCCGCACCGTCATCCCGAAGAGCGAGATCGAGACGATGATCGACATCCTCGGCACGCCCTACAGCGGGCTCAACCTCTCGCTCAGCGAAGGCGCGCTCATCTCGCCCGCCGACGGGCAGATCCTCATCGCGCTCAAAGAGGACCACCCGCCCACGCCGGCGTACGTGCGCAGCCTGCGCAAGCTGCTCCCCGAGAAGTACCCGGACACCACCTTCTTCTTCCTCGCCCCGGACATCTCCACGCAGGTCCTCAACTTCGGCCTCCCCGCGCCGATCGACGTGCAGATCGTCTCCCCGCCCGGCGGGGACGAGGGCGCCTTCGCCGTCGCCGAGAAGTTCGTCGACAAGATGCGGGCGATCCCCGGCGCGGTGGACGTCCACATCGCCCAGGTCCGGGAGCGCCCGGAGCTGCGCGTCGACGTCGACCGCACCATGGCGTCGGCCTTCGGCCTCAAGCAGACGGACGTGGCCGAACGATCTCCTCATCTCGCTGGCGTCGAGCACCCAGGTGCAGCCCACGTACTGGCTCGACTCCAAGTACAACGTCCAGTACCTCGTCGCCGTGCAGACGCCGCAGCACGAGAACGGCAGCATCCGCGCGCTCGACTCCACGCCCCTCTCCCTGGGCGGCGGGGCGACCCCGCAGCTCCTCTCCAACGTGCGCCCAGGTCACGCGCACGGCGGGCCCGGCCAACGTGACGCACTACAACGCGACCCGCACCTACGACGTGCAGGCCAACATCGACCGGACCGACCTCGGCTCGGTCGCCGTCGGCGGTCGAGCGCGTGGTCGCCGAGATGAAGCCCTCCTGCCGCGCGGGGACCTCCGTCCACATCAAGGGCCAGGCGGAGAGCATGGACTCCTCCTTCCGCGGCCTCGCGTACGGCATCGTCTTCGCCGTCCTGCTCGTCTACCTCTTGATGGTGGTCAACTTCCAGTCCTGGCTCGACCCCTTCGTCATCCTGATGGCGCTCCCGGGCGCGCTCGCCGGGCATCGCCTGGATGCTCTACCTCTCGAGCACCACGCTCAGCGTGCCGGCGCTGATGGGCGCGATCATGTGCGTCGGCGTGGCCACCGCCAACTCCATCCTCGTGGTCACGTTCGCCAACGAGCAGCGCCGGCACGGGCTCTCCTCCGTCGAGGCGGCGCTCGCCGCCGGGATGACGCGGCTCCGGCCGGTCGTCATGACGGCGCTCGCGATGATCCTCGGCATGCTCCCGATGTCGCTCGGCTTCGGCGAGGGCGGCGAGCAGAACGCGCCGCTCGGGCGCGCGGTCATCGGCGGCCTGCTCTGCGCCACCGCCACCACGCTCTTCTTCGTCCCTGTGATGTACTCGCTCCTGCGCCGGCAGCCCCCGGCCACGGATCCGGAGACCGCAAACCTATGACGGCACAGCGAAGCTCGCCCACCGTCTCGCAATTCTCGTCCCAGGAGCCCGCGGTCACGCCGCACGCAGACGGCGGCACGCCCGACCCGCACGCCCACGGAGAGCTCGGCTTCGCGCTGCCGCCGCCCGCGCAGATCTCCCGGGCGCGCGCCCTGGCGATCGGCGCGATGGTCCTCGTCGTCCTCGGCGGCGCGTTCCTCGTGCGCTTCCTGCCCCAGCGGCACGCCCGCGCGGCGCTCGAAGCGGAGACGCAGGGCGCCGAGGGCGGCCCGCTGCGCGTGCAGGTGATGACGCCCGCGGTCGCCGCCAGCGACCACGCGCTCGAGCTGCCCGGCAGCGCCCAGCCGCTCGAGGAGATCATGATCTACCCGCGCGCCAACGGCTACGTGCGGCGCTGGCTCGTCGACCTCGGCGACAAGGTGCAGGAGGGCGACCTGCTCGCCGAGATCGACACGCCCGACCTCGACCAGCAGCTCGCGCAGGCGCGCGCCCAGCTCGCGCAGGCCGAGGCGGGCATCACGCAGGCGCGGGCGAACGCGCGCTTCTCGAAGGACAGCTTCGAGCGGTACAAGCAGCTCCTGCCCGCGGGCCTCGCCTCGCAGCAGGACTTCGACAAGGCCAAGTCGCAGGCCGACGTCGACCAGGCGAGCATCGGCGTCGCCGAGGCCTCCGCCGGCTCCCAGCGCGCCAACCTCCAGTACCTCTCCCAGCTCAAGACCTTCGCCCGTGTCGTGGCGCCCTTCCCGGGCACGATCACCTCGCGCACGGTGGAGCGGGGCATGCTGCTCACCTCTGGCACCGCGACGCCGCTCTTCAAGCTCTCCGCGCTCGACCCGGTGCGCGTCTTCATCCAGGTCCCGCAGGACGTCGCGCCCAGCGTGCACGCCGGCGCGGCGGCGAAGGTGATGATCCGCGAGTTTCCGGGCCGCGTCTTCGAGGGCACGGTCGCGCGCACCGCGGGCGCGCTGGATCCTGCGACGCGCACGCTGATGACGGAGGTGCGCGTCCCCAACCCGAAGGGCGAGATCCTGACGGGCATGTACGCCCAGGTCTCGCTCACCCTGCCGACGCCCCACCGCGTCCTCACCATCCCCGGCACGGCCCTGCTCTACGACGCGAAGGGGCTGCGCGTCGCCGTCGTGGAGAAGAAGGACGGGCACGACCACATCCGGCTCGTCCCGGTGGTGGTCGAGCGCGACACGGGCTCCGCCATCGAGATCGGGAGCGGCCTCTCGCCCGAGGACCGGGTGGTGAAGCTGCCGAGCGCCGAGCTCGTCGAAGGGCGCGAGGTCGAGGTCGCGCCGTAGGCGGGTCGCGTCAGAGGGCGGTGCACCCAGCGCCGCCATTCCACAGCATGTCCAGCTCGCTCGCCTCCAGGGCGCGGCCCCAGACGGTAACCTCGTCCAGCGTGCCCAGGAGCACCGGCTGCGTCGTCGTCCCGCCAATCGTCGCGCTCCCGATGAAGAGCGTATCGAGCGGGTAATCGTACTCCTTGCTGTTCGTCGGCGCGGCGTTTCCATCCCCGTACAGGGTCACGGCGCTCGTCCCGTCGTATACGAAGCACACGAAGTGCCACCCGTCGGGAGGCAGCGCTTGCCCCTGTCCCGCGTCACACGGGGTGCCCCAGTGATCGATGAAGGGCACGTCGGGTGCCAGGAAAGTGCACGTGCCTCCAGCCGGCGACGATGCGCTGATCGAGAAGAAGTCTCCGGTGTGAGGCTTCCCTCCCGAGAAAATCGGCTGACCTAGCCCCGAGGTCGGGCTCGGATCGACCCAGGCGCAGAGGGTTCGCGCGCCGCCGAGCGTCGCCGAGCCCGTCGCGTGCAGCGAGGAGCTCGTGCCGTCGAACGCGAAGGCGCCGCCCACCTTGCCCGACGCCGGGGTGAGGGATTCGCCGACGGCATCGTTGCCGTTGCCCGAGTGATCGAGCGTGTCGACGTCGAGCGGATAGTACGCGAGGAGACCGCCCACGACACCGCACGCCGCGTTGCCGCTGGAGGAGGTCGATCCACCCCCTGCGCCGCCAGGACCGGCGCTGGAGATCGAGCTGCCGGTGGTCGGCGCTCCGCCCGCGCCGCCGCTCGAGGTCGAGCCGCCGTTGCCCGGCGCTCCGCCCGCGCCGGTCACCGCCGTCACGCCGCCATCCCCGCCGGGCACCACGCCCCCGCCCAGCTTGAGCGAGTCGAGCCCCGTGATGGCCCCGCACCCCCCGAGCGCCGCCGACATCACCGCAATCCATCGCCGAAGGTCCATCGAGCCCCCTCCTCAGAACACGCCCTGTACGCCGATCTCCCCCGGTCCGATGACCGGGCCCACGCTCCTAGCCACCGCAGCCTTGGGCTTGGGTAGCACCAGCCCGACGATCCCGACCACGACACCGGCGGCGCCAATCCCGAACGTGACATTCGACGCGATGGCGAGTGAGCGCGCGCTCGCGAGCGCGTCGCCGTCGCCGCGGGGACACGTCTGGTCCTGGCAGTGTGCCTCGAGGCTCGACGTCTTCGCCCACGAGAGCCCGCCCGTGATGGCGCCCACCGCGATCCCCACGCCGCCGACACCGAAGCCGGCCGCCACGAGAGGCGACACGCGGTGCGAGGACACCGGCGGCGAGGGCGTCACCGCCTCGGGGCCCGGCACCGGTGACGGAGCAGGCCACTCCGGCGACGGGAAGGGAGGCGCCGGCATCACGTCGACGACGCCCCGCCCTCGCTCGCCCACCGTCACCTCGTACGATCTCTCCTTCAGCCCCGGCGCCGTCGCCCTCACGACATGCTTCCCGGGGTCGACGGGCACGTCCTTGCCGAGGCTGGCCTGCGCGAGCGGCTCCCGGTCGACGGTGACGGCGGTCCCGGGAGGCGCGCCGGGCGCGAGCGAGACGCGCAGGTGCGGCACTCTCGACTCCACGTCGAGGACCTCCCTCGCGATCGCGGCGCGCAACGGGTCGTTCGCGGGCAGCTTGTCGGTCACCTCGCGGAAGTGGCGCATCGCGCTGCCCACGAGCCCGAGGCGCGCCTCGGTGCGGGCGATGTTGGCCAGCTTGCCGAGGCCCGGCTCCTGCGCGTTGCTCCGGCGGAACAAGGTGAGCGCGCGCGCATAGTCGCCCCTGGCGAACGCCTCGCGACCGAGGTCGAACGGATCGCTCTTCACGGGCGCCGGCGCCTGCGCCGAGGCCGGCAGCGGCGACGCGAGCCCGAGAGCGACGGCGAAGATCCAGCACCTTCCACCTCTCACGCACGTGCTCCTCTCAGTTCTTCCTGTCCCACGGGTCGTGGATCTCCGGGTGCTGCCTCCGCCTCACCTGCACCACGTTCGGTGCCGCTGCGGGCTCCGCCGTCACCGGCGGCGGTGATCCGGGCGTCGTGACCCTGGGCTCCGTCGCCGCGGGCTCCGGGGGCGCCGCGTCGGGCTCGCCGCCGACCGTCACCTCGGCCTCCGGCGGTGCGGGCGTGCCGACCTCGGCCGTCGCGCTCGCGAGCGCCGCCGCGCTCGCCACGGTTGCGACCGGCGTGGAGACCGGGGAGGTGTCCCGGCTGCTCCATGCCCGGAGCGCCAGCAGCACGAGCCCCAGCGCCGCGACGCTGACCGCGAAGCTGCGCCAGCGCCTGCGCGCCGCGTGGGCACCGACGTGCGCTCCCGGCGGCAACTCCGCGCGATGCGCCGATATCGAGGCCACCGAGTGGATCAGCGCGCCGCTGGGGTACGGCGTCGCGGTTCCCCCGTGGAACGGACTGGCCGGGCCCGGGGGCGCCGCGTGCGCCTCGGGCAATGCCCTGATCATCCCCGCCGGCATCCCCTCCGTCACGATCGCGCCCAGCGCCACGCCCAGGGCGTCGGTCAGCTCCCTGGCGGTCTGGAAGCGCTGGCCGGGATCACGGGCCGCGGCGCGCGCCCACCAGGCGTCGAGGCTCGTGGGCACGGGCGCCACCCGCGACGGCACCGGCAGCGGCTCCGAGATGATCTTGTTGAAGAGCTCGTAGAGGTTCTCGGCGACGAAGGGCAGCCGACCGGTGAGGCACTGATAGATCACGACCGCCAGCGCCCACAGATCGGAGCGGTGGTCGATATCCTTGCTCCCGCGCGTCTGCTCCGGGCTCATGTAATACGGCGTGCCCAGGAGCACGCCCGTCTTCGTGGCGCCGTCCAGGCCGCTCTCCCTGACCTTGGCCACACCGAAGTCGAGCACCTTCGCAATCTCGCGGTCTTCGTCGCGAACGATGAAGACGTTGCCCGGCTTGAGATCCCGGTGGACGAGGCCTGCAGCGTGCGCCTTGGTGAGCGCGCGCCCGATCTGCGCCGCGATGGCGAGCGTCTCGCGGGGCGAGAGCGTTCCGCACCGCCCGAGGCGCTGCCCCAGATCCTCCCCTTCGAGGTACTCCATCGCGATGTAAGGGACGTTGCGCCAGACGCCGTGATCGAGGATCTGCACGACGTGCGGGCTGCGAAGCAGCGCCGCGGCCCGCGCCTCGCGCTCGAAGCGGGCGCGCAGATCGGGCAAGCGCGCCGCCTGCTCGTGGATGAGCTTGACGGCGCACGGCGTGTCGAGGGCCGTGTGTCGCGCCAGCCAGACCGTCCCCATGCCGCCCTGCCCGAGCGCGCAGACGAGACGGAAGCGGTCCGCGATGACCGTTCCAGCCGTGATCTCCAAGTTTCCCCCTCTGCTGATTCTACCGGTGCGCCGACGCGCGTCGAGCCCACCGCCCGGCGCTTCGCGGAGGAAGCGCCGTCAGTGTCGGCCGGACACACCGCTCCTTTCCGACACGGGCAGTCAGCGCCGGAAACCGAAGCCGCCGCGACGCCGCGGCGGGGCGTAGCCGCGCACCTCGGCGATCGCGTCCCGCAGCTCGTCGAACGTGAACGGCTTGCAGAGCAGCACGCCGCCGAGCTCCGCCACGCGCGCCGCGATCTCCTCGTCCCCCCCGCCGGTCATGATCACGACCGGCAGCTTCGCGTGCGCGTAGCGGAGCTTCTTCAGCACGTCGATCCCCGAGCAGAACGGCATCTGGAGGTCGGAGACGACGAGGTCGATCGCCGCGCCGCCCGCGGGGGTCACGAGCGCGCGGGAGACGTGGAAGAGGAGCTGTACGCCGTGCTCGGCCTCCTCCACATCGTACCCGTCGACGCGCAGCACCTCGGCGACGACGGCGCGCATCGAGGCATCGTCGTCCGCGACGACCGCGCGCGGGTGACGAGGAGCAGAGAATGGCGCGAGGCTGCCCGGTTCGACGTCGACACGCATGCGCCGCGGGAAAGCACCAGGCGTGCCAGACGCTCCGCTCCGCGGCGAGCGCTCGATGGCGCGACGATGACCCTCGTCCCATTCGTTCGACCCCCATCTTCCGAGCGCGAAGACGCTCCCCCGAGCGCGAACACGCTCCTCCCCAGGGCGAAGACGCTCCCCCGCGGGGGAAGACGGTCGTCCGCGCGCAAAGAGGCGCATCCCCACGACGAAGGCGGTCGCCCGCGGGGGACGCATCTCGCCCCCGCGCGACGCATCTCGCCCCCGCGCGACGCATCTCGCCCCCGCGCGACGCACCTCGCCCTCACGGGAAGCATCTCGCCCCCGGGCGACGCATCTCGCCCTCACGGGAAGCATCTCGCCCCCCGGGCGACGCATCTCGCCCCCGCGCGACGCACCTCGCCCCCGCGCGTCGCACCTCGCCCCCGCGCGTCGCACCTCGCCCCCGCGCGTCGCATCTCGCCCCCGGGCGACGCATCTCGCCCTCACGGGAAGCATCTCGCCCCCGCGCGACGCACCTCGCCCCCGGGCGAAGCATCTCGCCCTCACGGGAAGCATCTCGCCCCCGGGCGAAGCACCTCGCCCCCGCGGGAAGCATCTCACCCCCGCGGGAAGCATCTCGCCACCGGGCGAAGCGAATTCGCGCGCCGCGATGCGTCACGCGCAGCAAAAAACGACATCGTGGCGGCGGATTCGCCTCCGGCCGGCATCCCTCATGGATATGAGGGCCGGCAGGACGTCGCGGCGATCACGAGGCAGCCGCCGCGATCGCGCCCGCGAGCGCCGCGAGATCGGCGACCTCGCGCGCACCGTAGCGCCGGCAGACCACCTGCACGTTCCCCCGCCGCCAGTACCCCTCGGGGCAGCACACGACGAGCTTGCCGCTCCGGGCGAAGAGCCCGAGCTCGAGCAGCGTCACCGGGGCGCGGGTCTCGGGCGCGAAGTACATCGCGACGAGATCGGCCTGCTCCTGCGCCTCGAGCTCCCACTCCACCTGCTCGCGGAAGAGCGGCTCATCGATCGACTAGCGCCACGACGCGTCCCACGCCTCGCGCCGTGGGTTCCAGATCGTCACCGGCAGCGCCGCGACGGCGGCCTCGATCTCCTCCTGCCAGGGCGGCGCGCCGCCCATCTCGATGGATCCGGCGAGGAAGACGGCGATCGTGCCGGGCGCCTCGTGGAGCGGGGCGGGGAGCTTGACGAGGAGCGCCATGGGTGGGGCGGCATGCGCCGCGTGGGCGCCCATGGTACAAGACTCGCATATCGCGCGCATTGCACAGCCCGCCGGCCGGCTTCGACGACCTCTCGGTCGATCAGCAGATCGACTACGTGCAGGCGCTCTGGGATCGGATCGCGGCACGGGAAGACCAGGTCCCGGTGCCAGAGTGGCACCGCGAGGTGCTCGACGCGCGGCTGGCCGACTAACAAGCCAATCCGGACGCGGGGCGGCCGTGGGAACAAGTCGAGGCGGATTTGCAGAAGCGCCTGACCCGCGGCCGATGACCAAGAGGCGGCGGACTGGTACGAAGAACAAGAGCCCGGGCTAAATTTAGGAGGGAAGTTCCTCGATCAGCTCCGAGGCACGGTCTCGAGAATCCGTCTCATGCCGCTCCAGTTTCCCAACGTCGGAGAGAACATTCGGCGGGCGCTTCTCCGGCGGTTTCCCTATGCGATCTATTTCGTGGTGCGTGACGAGAGCCGCGTCGCCGTCATCGCGATACTTCACCAGAGGCGCAACCCGCGCGTTTGGGGAGAGCGGCTCCGAGCCGAGGACGAGGCGGACTGACGACCCGCGCGCCGGAACGCCACGGCCCCCTCGGCTCAGGGCTCGGCCTCCGCCGGGTCCTGCCCTGCCAGCACCATCGCGAGCAGCCCCTCCACCACGAACTGCTCCGCGCACACCTCGAGCGGGTAGAGCACGGCCCCGAGCCGGCAGCGCACCGCCGCCCGGGCGGCGTCCGCGTCCGGGCCGACGATCTCCAGGTGCCCGCCCGGCCCGCGGACGATCCCCGCGAGCTTCCCGGGCTCGAGCCCCGGCACAGGCTGAAGGATCGCGAGCGGCCCCTTCGCGGGCGCGCGGTACAAGCGCACGCTGCCGTCGTCGAGCCCCGCCGCCACGTGGCTCGGGAGGATCGCGATGGCGCGCACCGCGGCGTCCGGATCGCGGAAGCTCTGGAACGACTTGCCCGCCGGCGAGCGCGAGGAGACCGAATGATCCCCCTCCGCCGTCACGATCGTCCCGTCGGCGCCGACGGCCAGCGCCACGACCTGCGCCGGCACCGGCACGCGCAGCGCCGGCGCCGGCGCGCTCGTCGCGGCCTTGCCGAGCAAGAGCTCCCCGCGCCGATCCGCGACGACAATCCCCGCGCCGTCGGGGGTGAACGCGGCGTCGCGCGGCTCGGGCCCGTAGGGCGAGAAGCGCGCCCCCTCGTGCGCGGCGAGGCTCCACAGGGTCACGCCCTCCCGCGACGCCACGAGCACCGAGCCGCCGTCCGGCGACAGGTGCGCCGCGCGCACGGGCCCGGATTCGAGGTGGAGCGCGCGCGGCGACACGCCGGGCGTGCCGGGGGTGAAGACCTGCACGGCGGGCGCGGCGGTGCCCGCGACGAGGCTCCGGCCGTCGGGCGAGAACGCGAGGGTGTCGACGGCGCCGGACGCGTCGAGCGATGCGTCCGGCTTCTCCCCGCCGGGGAAGCGGTAGAGCTCGACCCGCGCGCGCTCGAGACCGAGGGCGAGGGTGCGGCCGTCGGGCGACAGCGCGAGGGCGCGGACGCCGCCCGGCGCGAGGGCGCGGAGGCGGTCGCCTTCGGCGCGCCAAATCAACGCCCGGCCCCCCGCGAGGGCGACGAGGGAGCGACCGTCGGGCGCGGCGGCGAGCGCCTGGACGGGATCCTCGCGCGCGACGCGTCGGGCGGTCACGGGAGCGACGCCGCCCGCGGACGGCTTGCCCGTCGGGAGAACGGCGAGGCTCCGGTCCCGGTAGACGACGGCGAGGGCGCCGCCGCCCGGCGAGAGCGCGAACGAGGCCACGCCGCCGTGCTCGGTGCTCGGAACGGTGGCGAGCGGCGCCGGATGCGACGCCGGGACGGGCGCGCGGGCGGCGAGGTCGTCGAGAGAGACTCCGGGCCCTCTAGGGAGGCGACCACGGCGCCGCCGCCGCTCGACGCGGAGACGGCCGCGCTCTCGGCGCGGGCGCGGCCCAGGACCGACGGCCGCGCGCGACGGGGGTTCGTCACGTCCCAGCGCACGCGCTCCGTGGCGGCAACCACGTCGAGAGACGCGCCCTCGAACGCGAGGGCCCGCGCCGCGCCGCCGCGCGCCGGGAGCGTCGCGGAGAGCGCCCCCGTGCGCGCGTCCCAGATCGCGACGCGGCCGTCGTCCCCGGCGCTCGCGAGCACGGCGCTGGACGTGTCGAAGGCGAGCGCGACGGCGGGGCGCGGCGGGCGGAGCGCGCGCACCTCGCTGCCCGCCGACACGTCCCAGAGCCGGACGCTCCCGTCGTCGCCGGCGGAAGCGAGCGTGTGCCCGTCCGGGGACGCGGCCAGGGCGCGCACGGGCCCGCGGTGCACGGCGAGGGTGCGAAGGGGGGCGCCGGTGAGGGCGTCGAAGGCGCGGACGGCGCCGTCGAAGCCGGCGAAGAGCCGGCCACCGTCGGCGGAGAACGCGAGGACGAAGACGGTCTCGCCGGTGTGGAGCCGCAGCACGCGGCGCAGCTCGCCGTCGAAGACCACGATCTCGTCGTCGCCGCCCACCGCGAGCCGATCGCCGCTCGGCGCCCACGCGAGCGCCGCCGCCGTCAGGACGGAGGGCGCGCCCGCGGAGGGCTCGGGGTGGACGGCGCTCGCGGCGTCGTCGTACGCGGCGCGGTCCCAGAGCGCCTGCGCCTCGGCGCGCGCACCGGCGAGCTTCGCCTCGATCCCCGCCTCGACGAGCGCGCGGGGGTTGGGGTGCCACGCGTCCCACGCTTCGAGGAAGAGCTTCTTCGCGGCGGCGTGGTCCCCGGCGCGCGACGCCTCGACGCCGCGGCGGACGAGCTCCTCGGCGGCGGCGCGGCGCTTCTCGGAAGGATCGAAGAGCTCGGGCGCGTCGCGACGGCTGCCGCGCTCGGCGATGGCGCGGCCGTGCTCCTCGGCGGCGGCGCGCGCGGCGACCGCGGCGGCGCGGGCCTCGTCGCCCGCGCGGTCGGATCGCTCGATCCGATCGGCGAGCTGGATCGCCTCCGCCGACCGGCCGATCGCGGCGAGCGCGCGCACCCGGAGCGCCCACGTCGCGGGCGCCTCGGCGGGGCAGAGATCCTCCGCGCGCTGCAGGACGCGGATGGCACGGTCGAGGCGCCCCTCGTCGAGCAGCGCCGGGGCGCGCTCCCGGAATTTTTGGGCGCGCGCGCACGCTTCGCCGGGCGGCGTCCTGGCCGCGGGGTTGGGCGCCCACACGGGAGGGCCCCGGTCGCCGCACGCTGCGGCCACGACGAGGGCGAGGGGGGCCAGGCGGCGCATCACTCCTCCACCCGGACGGTGGTCTCGACCGACCTCGCCGCGCCCGAGAACGCAGGCACCCGCGCGTTGCGGAACTTGCGCGCCACGCACTCGCCCACCGGCGTGCCGGCGACGGGATCGCTCAGCACCTCGGCGTACACGACGTCGCCGGTCCCGGCGAACGTCACCTTCACGCGCGCCTCGCCCGCGGCGCCACCCGCGGCCCGGCAGCGCCTCGCGCTCTCCGCGGCGGCGGCGAGCGCGGCGTCGGCCGCCTTCGCGGAGAAGGGCGGATCCTGGTCCACCGCGGCGGCGGACGTGGGTGCCGGGGCAGGTGTCGCGGCGACGGCCGCGGCGGCGCGTCGCGACGAGCAATGGTACGCGTTCGCGGTCATCGCGACGCAGTTGGGACAGCCGCCGCTGACCGCGGCGCCGCGCGGCTGCGAGAGCGTGTCGCCGTCCGCGCCGCGGGCGCCGAGGTGTCGGGAGGTGATCACGATCGCGTCCCCGCCCTGCGCGGCCGCCTGGTTGCGCAGGTAGTGCTCCACGTCGGCCACGTTCGTCTCCCCCGACCTGCCGTTGTAGCCGGCCGACCCGCGCAGCACGCCCACGAGCGCGCAGCCCCCCTCGGGCGCGGTGATCACCGCCACGCGCGCCCCCGCCGGCGTCAGGGCGGGCGGCGCGCAGGCCGCGAGCAGCGCCAGCATGGGCACCGCGCGCGCCGCCCGCGGCACCTTTGTCTCGAGGATCGCCATCCGCTCCGTCGCGGCACGGTACCACCGCTCGGGCGGCGTCGGGCGTGGTCATGAAGGCGGCGGCGCGCAGACCTCGACACCGAAGCCGAGCGGGCGGCCGTCCGCGGCGCGCCAGGTCGCGGGCGCGAAGTAGAGCTGCCCGTCCGCGGCGCGGCGCACCGCCCACGGGGTGAAGTACGCGCCGGCAGGCGGCTTCGCCCACGCGCCCGGGAGCCATCTCCACGTCTTGCCGTTCCATGCCCACTGTCCGTCGATCCACACGTCGCGCTCGTCCTCCGGCGGCGGGACGGTCTCCACCCGCGCCACGGGAGGCGGGTATGGGACGACCTCCACGAACGCGCCGGGAGGGGTCTCGCCCGTCGGGGGCCTGCTCAGGCTGGAGGAGCAGGCAACGTACAGCGACATCACGACGACGAGCCCGGCGCACGGCAGGCGAGCACGGCGGGCGCTCGGCGAGCGCCGCGAGAGAGCGGGCACGGGTCCACCTCCACGAGCGAGGTGTGCAATCGGAGTGCCCTCGAGGGCCATGGGCGAGGCTCGTCGCTTGCAACGCCGAGCCCACCGATGGTCTCGCCGGCTGCCTCGGGGAAGGCTGCGTGCGGCCTCGTCCTCGCGCTCGCGGCGCCGGCGCTCGTCGGCTGCGCGTCCGTTCCGCGAGGGGCGGTGGCGATCGACGCGGTGGACGTTCAGGGCAACCTCGCGATCTCGGCCTCGGACATCGAGGAGAAGCTGGCGACGGCCGCTAGCCCCAAGTTCCTCGGGCTCTTCCGTGGCGTCGTCTACGATTACTCGCTCTTCGATCCGGGCGTCCTGCAGCGTGATCTCGAGCGCGTGGAGCGCTACTACCGCGCGCGGGGCTACTACGAGGCGAAGGTGCGGGCGGGGCGCGTCCAGCACCAGGATCACAACCACGTGGCGGTGACGATCGAAGTCGAAGAGGGCAAGCCCGTCCTCGTCCAGACCGCCGTGGCGACGGGGCTCGAGGGCCTGCCGGAAGAGGACGCCGACGCCGTGCGCGAGGCGGTGAGCGACCACGTGCAGAGGGGCGCCCGCTTCGAGGAGGACCCCTATCGCGAGGCCGAGCGCGCCGTGCGCAGCGCGCTCACGGAGCGCGGCTACGCGTGGGCGACCGTGACGCGGCGCGCGGACGTCGACCTGCCCCGCCATCGCGCGTTCCTCGTCTTCCACGTGCAGCCGGGGCCCAGGGCGACCTTCGGCGCCGTGCGCGTCGAGGGCGCGGACGGCCTCCCCGAAGGCCCCGTGCTGCGCGCGCTCGACATCGCGCCGGGCGATCCCTACTCGAGCAAGGCCCTCGAGGCGGCGCAGCAGGCCGTGCTCGATTCTCGGCACCTGGACGGCGGTGGAGATCACGCCCGTGCTCGCGGAGCCCCCGCCGGCGGACGCCACGGTCCCGCTCGTCGTCCGCCTCCATCCGCAGATGCTGAAGAGCGTGGTCGTCGGTGGAGGCCTGGAGGTCGACCCGGTCCGCACCGAGGTGCACCTCCACCTCGGCTGGGAGCACAGGAACCTCTTCGGCGGGTTCCGCCACTTCATCGTCGATTTCAGGCCGGGCCTCGATCTCTACCCCACGCGCGCTCCCACCTTCCAGGCGCCGACGGCGTTCTTGCCCGCGGAGCGCCTCCGCCTCGAGCTGCGGCAGCCGGGCTTCCTGGAGGCGCGCACGAACGGCGTGATCCGCCAGGAGATCAACGCGTACCCCTTGCTCCTCTCCCCCGACGTCGACCCGAGCGCGCCCGTGCTCGGCTACCTGGAGTCGAAGAGCTCGCTCGCCCTCGACCGCACCTTCGGGAAGCTGCTCGTCGCCCCGGGCTACGACTTCCAGTTCAATGAGCCCTTCGCTTACGTCGGCGAGAAGGCGCCGGACCTGCGCGGGCTCTCGATCTCGTACGTGGATCTCCTCGCCCAGCTCGATCTGCGCGACGACGAAGTGCGCCCGCACGCGGGGCTCTTGTTGCAGGCCGACGTCCAGGCCGCCGGCCTGGGCGGCGATGCGCACGACGTGCGGGTGCAGCCCGAGGTGCGCGGCTACGTGCCGATTGGCAAGCACGTCACGCTCGCGGCGCGCGCCGCGGTGGGCTTCCTCTTCCCGTTCGACTACGGCGCGGCGAGCGGCAGCCGGCGGGGCTCGGTCGACGGCGCCGCGTGGACGCGCGACGTCGGCTCCCATCTACCTGCGCGGCTTCTTCTCGGGCGGGCCCAGCTCGAACCGCGGCTATCCCCTCCGCGGCGTGGGCCCGCACGGGGGCGTGCCGTTCTACAACCCGGGCCTGCCGCCGCGCGCGCTCGCCGCGTCCTGCGTGGTCGGGAGCAAGGGTTACGACGTCCAGCGCTGCGCCGTGCCACTCGGCGGAGAGTCGCTCTGGGAGGCCTCGCTCGAGCTGCGCTTCCCCATCCACGAGCCGCTCGGCGGCGTGGTCTTCTGCGACGCCAGCGACGTGTCGCCGTACGCGTTCGACATCCGCCTCGATCACCCGCACCTCTCCTGCGGGCTCGGGCTGCGCTACGAGACGCCCATCGGCCCGGTCCGGCTCGACGTGGGCTACCGCATCCCCGGCGCGCAGCTCCCGCCGGGCACCGACCCCGCGGTCGACAGCGATCCGCGCACCATCTACGGGATCCCGATCGCGTTCGCCTTCGGGATCGGGGAGGCCTTCTGATGAGCCCGCCCAGCCGCAGAAGGCGCGCGATCAGGACCGCGGCGAAGGCCGTCGGGATCGGCGTCGCCCTGGTGATCGCGGCCGTCGTCGCCCTCCTCGCGAGCACGCGGCTGTCCGCGGTGCGCCGCTTCGCGACGGAGCAGGTGAACCGCCTCCTCGCCGGAGCGTTCCAGGGCAAGGTCGAGGTGGAGCGCGTGGGCTGGATCGGGCTCACCTCCATCGGCGGCGTCGACGCGCGGGCCTTCGACCCGGAGGGCCGGCTCGTGCTCGACGTGCACGGCGCGCGGGCGCGCCTCACCCCCCTCGTGACCCTGCGATCCCTCCTCGGCAGACGCGGCCTCGTGGTGCGCCTCCCGGAGCTCGACGTCGACGGAGCGGAGGCCGTCGTCGAAGAGGACGCGGCCGGAAAAATTGGCCTCGAGCACGCGTTCGAGCCTCGGTCCGCGAGGCGGTCGACCAAGCCCGGGCCCCGGGTCGACATCGGCGAGATCCACCTGGTCCACGCGTGGGTGCACGGCCACCTCCCGGCCGCGCCGGTGATCGACGCCGATCTCGACGATCTCTCGGGATCGTTCTCGAAGGCCCCCGACGCGACCGATCTCGCCGTGGATCACCTCCTCGTGCGCGCCCGCGGGATGCCCGGGATGAACCCCGACGGCACGCTCTCCGCGCGCGCGCGCTTGCCGGCGCAGGGCGGCGGCGCGCGCCATGTGGAGGCGCGGTACACGGGCAGCGTGGGCGAAGTCCCCGTACACGCCGTCGCCTCGCTCGAAGGCGACGACGTTGCCGCGGACGTCGACGTCGTGGAGGCGCAGCCCGCGGCCATCGCCGCGCTCGCGCGCGGCAAGGTCCACCTCGGCGCGCCGGTGAGCGCGCACGCCGAGGTGCACGGTCGGCTCCCCGTCCTCCGGCCGGAGCTGCGGGCGACGATTGGCGCCGGCGCCGTGACCGCCCTCGGGACCGTGACGCTCCCGGACGGGCCGCGGGGGACCTTGGCCGCGGACGCGCAGGTACGGCTCCAGGATCTCGACGCGAGCGCGATCGAGCGGGGCGCGGCGCGATCCAGGTTGTCGGCCGTGATCGACGCGTCGATGGTGGCGCCCTCGGGGGGCGAGCTCGCGGGGAGCTTCGACGTCGAGACCCAGGCCGGCGAGGTGGGCGGGCAAACCCTCCCGCCGGCGCGCGCGCACGGCTCCTTCACGAAGCACTCGGCGCGCGGAACGGCGACCATCGCCGGCCGCGTCGGGCACGGCCGCGGGCGCCTCGTCGTCGACGGCGAGGTGGACCTCGCCGCGAAGCGGATTGCGGCGCGCGCCCAGGGGGAGGCGCACGGCATCGACGTGAAGGGAGTCCGGCTCGCGCGCGGCTCCCTCACGGCCGAGGCCAGCGGTGCGCTCTCCGCCCCGCGCCTCGACGTCACGCTGCGCGGAGGCGGCCTCCGCGCGGGCGGATACGCCTTCACCGGCGTGGCCGTGCGCGCCCGCGGCTCCACGCGCGACCTCGACGTCGCCGCGGAGCTCGCGGGCGGCGATCACGCTCCGACGGCGATCGCGCACACGCACGTCACGTACGAGAACGCGCTGGTCCTCCGCGACGCGAGCGCAGAGCTCACGCGCGACGACGTACGGAGCACGCTCGAGGTGGCGTCGATCCGCGCCGCGCACGGCACGGTCGTGGTGGAGGGCGCGCGGATCTCCGGGCTCGGCGATCCGATCGAGGCCTCGGCGCGGATCTCCGGCTCCCGCGTCGCGGTGCGCGCCAGGAGCGAGGGCGTCGACCTCGCGCGCCTCGCGAAGCTCCTCGCGCGGGAGGAGGAGGCGCGCGGCCATGTCGCCATCGACGTCGACGCCGTGGCGAGCGAGCGCCACGCCGAAGGTCGCGTCGCTCTGCGCGCCCGCGATCTCCCTGCGCGGCGCCCCGGGCGCGAGCGGGACGCTCTCCGCCGCGGTGCGCGGGAGGCAGCTTCGCGGGGAGCTCCACGCATCGCTCGGCGACGCGGGGAGGATCGATCTCGTGGCCCAGGACGTCGAGCTCGGCCGGCCCGGCGATGGAGGCCTCGGCGTGGAAGCGCGCCACCGGGGACATCGCCGTAGACGGCGCCGCGGACCTCGGCCGCCTCCTCGCGAGGCTCCCCGCGAAGGCAGCGCCCGGCCCTCACCGCGAAGGGCACGGTGACCATCGATGGCCGAGCCTCGCAATCGTCCCCCGGCGAGAGCCCCGCGCTGGATCTCACGGCGTCCACGAGCGGACTCGTCCTCCGCGGGGAGGGGTGGCGCACCGACGGCGTTGACGGAACCGTCGCGGTGAGCGTCGCCCGCGCGACCGGAGAGGCGCGGCTCTCCGCGGGGCTCCACGACGCGCGCGGAGAGAGCGCCTCCGTCGAGGCGCGCGCGACGCTACCCCTCGCGCGCCTCGTCGAGGACCCGGGCCGGTTCGCGGCGCTGGCGATGGACCTGCCCGTGAAGGCGAGGATTGAGGTGCCGCGCTGGTCGATCGACGCCATGCCGCCCCCGCTCGGCACGCTGCCGCTGGAAGGCGACGTGGCGCTCGACGCGCGGATCGAGGGTACGGCGCGCACGCCACGGATCGCGATCGACGCGAGGGGGACGAACCTCGTCGCGCGCGACGCCGCGACGTGCGTGCAGCCCGTGGATTCTGGACGCGAGCGTGGCCTACGACGGGGAGGTGGCCGACGTGCGCGTCGAGGCCGCGCAGGAGGGGCGCCGGGTGATGAACGGGAGCGCGACCGTGCGGGCCAGCGCGGCGCGCGCGATCGCGGGCGGGCCGCTCCCGTGGGAGGCTTCGGGGCGGATCGACCTCGCGCAGCTCCCGCTCGACGCCGTGGGCGCCGTCGTCGGTCGCCCGATCAAAGGCGAGCTGAGCGGCGAGGTCGAGGTCGAGGACCTGCACCGCGCCGCCAGCCTGAGGGCGGACCTCGACCTCCGGGACGTGAAGCTCGACCGCGCCGAGCTCTCGCGCGGCGAGATCCGCGTGGCGATGAAGGAGGGCTCGTTCACCGCGTCGGGGCGGATCGACCAGATCGACGGCAGCCTGGAAGCCCGAGCGAACGGCGCCGTGTCGTGGGGCGAGGCTACCCTGCCTTCGCTCGAGCTCGCGCGTCCCATCGACGTCGCCGTCCGCGCGAAGAATTTCCGCGCGAACATCGCCGCGCCCTTCGTGGAGAGCCTCTTCGGCGACATCGACGGCCGAATCGACACGGACGCGAAGATCCACGTCGAGCCCGGGGGAAAGGACGGCACCGTGGACGGCAGCGTCACCATCGAGGGACTGGCGTCCTCGACGTCCCGCAGATCGGCCAGCGGCTCCACGGCGTGACGGGGCGGGTCGTCATGAGACCGTGGGGCACCCTCCGCTTCGAGGACGTCCGGGCCTCCGCGCCGACGGGCACGCTCGAAGCGTCGGCCGAGGCCGTCCTCCGCGGGTTCTCGGTCGAGCGCGTGGACGGAAGGGTGCACGTCGCGAGGGGCGAGAGCATCCCCATCAGCGTGGAAGGCGTGCCCCTGGGGCGAGCCTACGGCGACGTGAAGGCCACCGCGGCCGCGTCGGAGGACAGGAGGAGCCTGGACGTGCAGGTCGACGTGCCCACGCTCCGCGTCGATCTCCCGCAGGCCACGCGCCACAGCGTGCAGAAGCTGGACGCCGATCGACGATCCGCCTCGGCGTCCTCTCCGAGCGCGGCCTGGTCCCCGTCCCGCTCGCCCCCTCCGCGAAGCCGCGCGCGCCCTCCAATCTCGCCCTCCACGTCGTGGTGAAGCTCGGCGACGACGTGCAGATCGCGCGCGACAGCAACGTCGAGGTCACGATCACCGGTGAGACGACCATCGACGTCGCGGACCGGACCGGGTCCGCGGTCAGATCCGCCTCGTACGCGGCACGATCCAGCTACAGGGCAGGCAGTTCGTGATCATCACGGCACGGTGAGCTTCGTCGGGTCCGGCTGCATCCACTCGTGCGTGGCGGCCGCCTACTGGGACGGCCCCGAGGGCACGCGCGTCCACGCCGACTTCAGCGGCCGCGTCTCCTCCGGCAGGCTGAGCCTCCGCTCGGAGCCGGCGCTCTCGCAGGACCAAATCCTCGCCCTCGTCCTCTTCGGCTCCCCGGACGGGAGCTTCGGCGCCGAGGCCGGCGCCGGGCAGACGGAGTCGGCGGGCGTCGAGGGCCGCCGGCTTCGCCGGAGGCGTGCTCGCGGGCAGAGCGTGAACAAGGCGATCTCCGGCATCACGAGCGCCGACATCACCACGCGCGTCGGCACCTCTCGGGCCGGCAACCCCCGCCCCGAGCTGGACGTCCAGCTCTCGAGGACCGTCACCGCCCGCCTCGGCTACGAGCTGGGCGTCCCCGCGCCGGGCGAGAACCCCAATCGCACCAAGCTCACAATCGACTGGCGCTTCATCCGCGACTGGAGCCTCACCGCCGTCATCGGTGACGCGGGGAGCACTCCTCGACGTGGTCGGCGCCTGCGCTACTGACGCCGCCCCGGCACGCCCTTGCCACGTCGCGCCCTACTCCCTGCGCTGCCCGTGCGGCCCCGCTCTTGCAAGGCGAGTCCCTCGTCCGGCGGCACCTCCGTGCTATCTTTCGGGCGATGGCCACCGCGATGCCCCTCTTCCCTGCCCGCGCTCCTTCTCCGGAGGAAGCCGCGCATCGTGATGTACGACGTCCCCTGGGCGACGTACGTGATGCTGCGCGACTGAATCGAGAGCCCGGGAGTGCGGATGACGTACCTGGAAGGGTGCCTGGAATCGTAGAGCCCGTCCCGCGCGCCTACGAGGTCGACAAACGCAGATCGCCCGCCTCCTGGAGTTCTCTGCCTGGAGCGGGACATCCCGCTCTTCGGCTACGGCTCGACCACGTTCCGGCGCGAAGAGCTGGCGCGGGGGCTGGGAGCCCGGACGAGTGCTATTGCCGGGGGCAGGACAAGCCCGTCCCCGACATCGCGCTCGAGGTCGTGGTCTCGTATGGCACAATCGACAAGCTGGAGACATCTACGGGGGGCTCTGTATCCGCGAGGTCTGGGTCTTCGAGGCCGGCGCCTTCCGCGTCGTCGAGCTGCGAGGCGGGAAGTACGCCGGCCCCGGCGAGGCATCCGGCGTGCTGCCGGAGGTGGACCTCCCCGAGCAGGCGGGGTCCGCGACGATGAGCGACCAGCACAAGGCCCTCCGCGCGTACCGCGAAGCGCTCCGCAAGCGGGGCCCTGAGCGTCGCGCGCGCCGGCGCCCCTACTCCCGCACAGGCTCGCCAGGTCCGCCCCGAAGTGGGCCCGCCACGCCCGCCGCGCGGCCTCGCGCAGCGCCTCGTCGCTCCGGCCCACCTCGGCCTCGAACGCCTGCGCGTACGTGTCCGGATCGACCTCGCGCGCCCCGACGCGCAGCCGCTTGCCCGAGCGGTCCTTGACTACACTAGTCACTTGCTTATTGCTGGCACAACGAAGGAATGCCTTCATCGGTTTTCACGAATTCTGAGTAAACCAGTTCTGAGACTTGACGCGCGCTAACTAGCGCAGAAGTTGAGGCGAAATTCGCATCGAAGATCATGGTAAAACTAAATATGACGGAGGATAAGAGCTAAACTTACCTCGCATATTCCGGAATCTGATAGTATTCCGAATCATTAACTCCTGCAACGGCAGCTGAAGAAGATATTATATTCCAGAAGTCGACTTTCATTGAGAAGAAATTTTTCTTGCCAAACATTCCGTTCGATTGCCACGAATAAAAGTATCTGCAGAGTGAGACAACTTCCCCAATACAGACATACCGCGTATCAAGATGTTCCAACAATGGCGCCGACTTGTTCTGGCTCAAATCGACAGCAACGTTTTTAAACCATTTGTCGAGATCGCCAACTGTCATCGGAATCGTGTTATTTGCGTAACGTGCCAGGCTGGACCTGTGATAGAACCGGGAAGAATTACAGTCTGAAAGTCAGCGGAGAAAGGAGGTAAAAGTGAGTCGAACCTAGCGCATAGTAGAAAGCAGACTTGTCCTTTGGGCTAGTCCGGGGGTGGCGGCAAGCGGCAGAGTCAAAGTCGCAAAGTCGGGTAGAGAGGAGTCGAGAATAAAAGACCAGAACGAGTAGAGTTCAAGGTCAAAGGATTGCTCGATTCATTGATGACATAATAAGTAAAATAGCTATTCGTGGGGTTGTTGTCTCCTGGAATGTTCTGGTAAATTCTAGTCGTGATCTGAATGTAAAACAACTTCCTTCCAATCTGTAACATACAAAAATGTTTCCGATCTCAAAATCCATTGTCGTTGAGCCAGTTTTGAACTTCTGCTGGAGCAAATTTAAACCTTCAACTCTACAACTGAGACTAGCGGAGACATAGAGCATACCGATCACGGAAATCGTCTCTAAAGATTCGTCCGGTGACTTGAAAGTAATCTGGACGGATTCGCAGTGGATAGTTCGCCTGCCAGCGCGGATAGTTGTTGACGGCGTAAATAGGGCCGGCAGCTAGAAGTCATCGAGGCGAGAAGAGAAAATCGTACATGTGAGCGCAGGGACGAAAATAGACAAAAGAAGGGCAAACAGAATCGTTCCAACGAGGGCATAGGGGCCTACTGGTGAACACGACAGCCAGATTGACTTGGTACCAATATTATCTGTGAGCGCAAAGGATTCCCTGCCAAGTCAAGGCTCGCAATCGAAAATGAAAAACAAGCAGGGCGTACAAGGAAAACAAGCACACGACGGGAACAAAAATATAACCTAAAATTCGAACAAGCAAACAGGGGCAGACTCTACCGGTCAATCTTGATTTATCGTCACCAAAATTTATCAATGCCAAGGCAATGGAAGACAGCAAAACAATACAATTGATCCACGAGAGCAAAGTCCTTTCATTGGCAAAGAAAGTTTGCGGTTGCACTCTAGTCGTGAGGAGAGTTGGATACCTAACTAGTACTTAATTTTCGCCCCAACTGGAACAAGGGCCTTTTCATCCAATACTTCCATTTCCTGGGACGGTCGTTCCTCTTCTTCGGCAGGATTCGCCTTCGCTTGCAACTCCATCACGAATGCAAGAAAATTGGATCGAAAATTTCTTATATCTTTGAGTATTCTTTTCCAAGCCTCGTTTGATTCAAACACGTGCGACGCACGAGCTTGATCTTTCGGTGACCATTTTACCAGTGGCTGCGCGAGCAGGACATTAGCGCTTCTCGTGAAGGTCTAATTACTGTCGTAATCTTCGCCGGTCACTCGAGATGAGAGCGTATTAGTTTTGGGTCGGAGGAGACCAAGGCTCCCCACGATCGAGACGAGCGAGACGAGAATTCCAGCTTTCAGGGATTGTGAGAAAATTGAATTATTCTATTCCCTGCGATCATTGAGTCATGGCCGAAGGAGACTATGAGACAGGGGAAAGTCGAACCATACATGAGGCCGCATTACGTTGCTTAAAATGCTTACAGTACGTGTAGCCAGTGCAAAGAAAGGATTCATCGTGTTCAAACTAACGCAACAAAAAGAGGTAATAAATTAATTAACAAACAGAGGTTGCATCTAACTGAACAACAACTACAGTAGTAACTGCAGAAAGCAACAGCTCAATGTCCCTGCGGTCCTTGTTGCGGTGGATAGCCTTGGGGGTACGCTTGCTGTCCTTGTTGCGGTGGATAGCCTTGAGGGTGCGCTTGCTGCCCTTGCGGATAGTTCTGTGCTCCTTGCTGGATTTGAGAAAACTGTTGTTGACTCTGTTGATATCTTATCCATTGGACGTAGAAATCAATAAACTCTCTTTTATCAACATGGCCATCGTGAGACACGTCAATTTGTTGGAAGATCTCCTGCGCTAGCGAGTGAACAATTTGGAAAATTCCATTGCAGCATACGATTGCCAGTAAAGCGAATCTCTTGACAAAGACGACCAAATTCATTCACATCCAATTTTCCATCTCTGCTCTGGTCGTGACGGCGAAACACTTCTTGTAAGTCAGAAGAGTCCAGACAGAGACGAACACCTGAAGCTTGCTGAAAAAGATGGGAATCTCCTCCTGCATGGTTTGGAGGTTGATATGCCGCATTTCGGTCGTACGGTTGGCTGTACTGGTTCGAAACTGGAGCTCCAGTTTTATTTTTATACTTGTACTCCTTCTTGTTCCCCTTCTGTTCCTTGCCTTCTTTCCCCTTGTCCTTTCCTTTATCCTTTCCCATCGTGCTTCTTCGTTCGACAACCACGTGCGAGCCACGATTCAACCACGTGCCATTTGTTGAACCTGCTCACCGAGTCTGCGAATGAGAGAATAGTATCCAATATGTATCAATTATGTCTCTAGCGCATACCGCAAAGAAATCGCCATTTCTGTCACTCCAGCAATTGCAAAACCAACAACAGCAACTCTACCCGGACGATTGTGAAACCCGTGATTCCCAGAGTCCTTCGGCTCAATATTCTCAAGGGCATCCGAGTACCGCTTCTGATCAACTCTATCCGAATGACATTGCTTATTCTCCACGCAAGGCTTCGTGTGCTGGAAATAGAATTGTTCCTTGTACATGCCCGCCCCGCGCAATCCCTATGTGAGGCAGGAGTACGCGAACCATGCGCTAGCGGTGAAGGAACAGACTCCCTCGCAACCCGATCCGTCTTCTCATAGCCCCCGACACCATTATGCCTCAGAATATCGAGAGGACCAATATCGCCCGCTGCACCAAGAATACCAAGCATTTGACAACCTAGAGCACCAACAGTATCCCTCGCAAGATTATCAAGATAGCCAAGAGCCCCAGTTTCAAGAGGACCACTACCAGCCCCAATTCCAAGAACATCAACACCAATACCCACGAGCCCCAGTATGAACGCCATTACCTAGAACATCAACACCAATACCACGAAAACGAATCCCAGTACCACGAGCCCCAGTATGAACGCCAACAAGCACCAGAATATCGAGAGGACGAATTTCGGCCTATGCACCACCAAGAATACCAAGAGCCACAGTACCAAGAGAGCCAACAGTATCCCTCGCAAGATTACCAAGAGCCCCAGTATCAAGAGAGCCACTACCAAGAGGACCACTACCAGCCCCAATTCCAAGAACATCAACACCAATACTACGAGCCCCAGTATGAACGCCATTACCTAGAGTCCCAATACCAGGAACAAAGGCATTCTCAGCCTTGCCCCGATTCTTACGCACAACCTGAGCCGCACTCGCCTTACGGAACACCTTTCTACGATGGCCCGACTTACGACGAATTGCCTGACGACGCGTCCTCATCGCGCTCCGATGCACCACAATCCCAAGACCAACATTTTCAGACGGATTATTATCAACCGACAGAGAATCCGCTCCACTATCAGTCCAAGGCACCGATGCTTGAGCCGAGAAAGATTTCAAGCGCCACTCACGCTGCCCGCTCTTTCCTGCAGTCACAAGCCAGCACTTCGCCTGATTTACGCGAACCTCGCGTGGAATCGCAACTCCCGTCGCCTCGGAAAATCTCTAGTGCCATGCACAGGCCTTTCCCTCCGCAACAACGACCGCAACAACATCCGGAACCAGGAACACTACAACCCCATGAGCCTTTGAACTCGTTGGCCCACACGCTGTCCGCGCGCAAGAATTCTGCTGCGCTGCGGCCCTTTCCTGCGCACCAGTACCATCGGCAGCCGCCAGGCCAGGCATACTCGCAAGAGCCCGACGACAGCGCGCAGGACGACGCGTCGCAGAGGAAAGTCTCCAACAACATTCGCTCCCAGTACGTGCCGCAGCCTTATCAGCCTCCCCAAGCCCACCTCGCCCCGGAGGAGAGGGACACGCACCAAGAAGCACAGCCGGTGTCGCCTCGCAAAGTGTCGAGTGCCACTAACTTGGCACGTGTGAATGCCATGGCCTCAACCTCTTCGTCTGGCGAGTACCATGCCGTGCATTATCAACCCGCGCTGTCGCAATCCGAGTCGCCGACGCCGACCTCTCCGACCCCTCTGCGCGTGCCTGTGCCTCACCTGCCTGTGCTGCCCACCGCGCGTACCTACAGCACCAGCCTCACGCCCCTCACGCTGAATCGCACCAGCGCGTCCAAGAGCAACTCTGGTCCTTGCCACGCTCAGAGGCTCCGGCACCTCGCTTCGCACGTCCGGTCCCAATGCCTCGTTCATTCGCACCTCAGGCTCCAACAGCCCGATACGCCGGTCCGACTCGGGCGGGGTCAGCGTGCAGTCCTCGTCGCAGTCCCCTTCGCGCAGCACCGACGAGGGGGCCAACCCCTGACTCCACGCACTACCAGACCGCGCCGTACACAACCTCCAACTACGCCAGCACCAACGCCAACGCCACCGCGCCATTATCCCCGGACAGCCCGACGGGCACGAGTGGCCCAGGAATCTGGCCCTGCACTTTCAGACCTTGCCATGGCGCAACGATAGCCAGTCCATCTCGCTGGGCTCGGGGGGCACGCGCGACTTCCTCACGCAGAATGGACGCAAGCCGTCTGGCGATGGAAGCAGTGCACGCCTGGCGCCCTTGACCGTGGAAGCCTGGGTACACGCGATGCACGTCTGAGCTCACTCTCAGAGACGCCGTCCATCGACCCGTTGCCTGATATTTCGCACTTAAGAGACGAACACGCGGTACGAGATTGGCTTTGCTCTGGACCGACCGCGCAGCCCTCTGATCAATCTAATCGGCACGTGCTCGGCCCTCCCGATTCGACCACTTGGCAGTTAGCGATGTATGTAGACGCCTTGATGGTCAAGCTTATGAGGTAGGGCGTTGGCGCGACGCGGGAACGGTCTGGCACTGTGGACTCGGTCTCGCAACCAATCCTCTCGCAGTTTGTCGAAGGGTGGTACGCACGAAGCCTTCTGACCTGTCTGACCTGTAGCGCACAGTGGCATTTTGGTTGAGCCAGTAGTTGCAGAGTTTTGTGAAGTGTTGCATGAGTTCTGTCCGAAAGGAATCGAAAGCTTGAATGTTCAAAAGAAAACTTGGCACCCAGTGATCTGAGACAGTATAATTTCTTAAATGGAATTTGAAATCAGCAGCGATTTAACACGTACAAAGTGAAAGCTGGATTTGTCTTCGAATTTGACTTCATCGGCCGGCCTGCACCACCCCTAATGTGAATCGAGATTCATCGTATGTCCTGTCCGTGTTGTTCTCTTCTTACCTTGTTAGA
>CAWHDJ010000012.1:0-62989 GCA_963827955.1 uncultured delta proteobacterium
GCCCGGGGTGCGCGCCGCGCTCGCCCATGACGCGACCTCGGCGCGTTCGCGCGCGAGCACAACCACGCCAACGTCCTGTGCCTGGGTGCGCGGCTCATCGGCGCGCCGGTGGCCGTCGACGCGCTCGAGGCGTGGCTGATGGCCACGCCGGGCGAGGTCGTCACCTGCGCCGGCTCGAGAGAGTTCTCCGCGCTCGACGCGGGCTTGATCAATCAGTAGAAAGGACCGACGTGGGCACATCGCCGTTCGACGCGTGGATCACCGACGACGAGGAGTGAGTCACTGCTCGCGGAATGGGACCGCCAGACGACGACCGTGCAGCTCATCGCGAGCGAGAACTTCGCCTCGCCGGCGGTGCTCGCGGCGACGGGCTCGGTGCTCACCAACAAGTACGCCGAGGGCTATCCCGGCCGCCGGTACTACGGCGGCAACCAGGTCGTCGACGAGGTCGAGGACCTCGCACGCCAGCGACTCGTCGCCCTGTTCGGCGCCGATCACGCCAACGTCCAGCCCCACAGCGGCGCGAACGCGAACGTCGCCGTCTACCAGGCGCTGCTCGAGCCCGGCGACACGATGCTCGCCATGCGCCTGGACCAGGGAGGACACCTGACCCACGGGTCGCCGGCGTCGATCACCTCGAAGATCTGGAAGTTCGTCTCCTACGGCGTGACCCCGCGATCGGACGATCCGGCGCAGCCGGCGAGGTCATCGACTTCGACAACGTCCGCGACCTCGCCCTGCGAGCACCGCCCGAAGCTCATCGTCGCGGGGCGACCGCCTACGCGCGACGCATCGATCCAGCGCCGTTCCGCGAGATCGCCGACGAGGTCGGCGCGATGCTCATGTTCGACTCGGCCCACGTCGCGGGGCTGATCGCCGGGCGGTGCGCACCCGAACCCCGTGCCGTATGCCGACGTCGTGACCTTCACGACCCACAAGACACTGCGTGGCCCGCGCGGGGGGCGATCGTCTGCCGCGAGGAGCACGCGAAGAAGATCGACTCGGCCGTCTTTCCCGGGTCAACAGGGCGGGCCGCTCGAGCACGTCATCGCCGCCAAGGCCGTGGCGTTCAAGGAGGCCGCCGGCCGAGTTTCGCCGACGTACTCCGAGCAGGTCGTCGACCAACGCGCGGCCTTCGGCGCGCGCTCGTCGAAGGAGGGATTCCGGATCGTCTCGGGCGGCACCGAGAACCACATGGTCCTGCTCGACCTGCGCGACTTCGACGCCGAGCTCACCGGCAAGGAGGCCCAAGAGGTGCTCGATCGCGCAGGCATCACGACGAACCGCAACACGATCCCCGATGACCCGCGCAGCGCGTTCGTCACGTCGGGCTTCGCGTCGGTTCGGCCGCCGAAACGACGGCGGGAATGGGGAAGGAGAGTTCGAGACGATCGCGGCGCTGATGGCGCGCGCGCTTGCGCCAGCGCGAGCGACGAAGGCGCACTCGCCGACGTACGCGCGAGGTCGCGGCGCTGTGCGGGCGTTCAACCCTTACGCGAACTTCACGAGGTAGTTCATGGACAACATCGCCTCGTACATCGCCGTCAGCGGTAGTCGGGGCGGTCATACGCTCGTCGCGAATCGCCCCGCGCGCGCGATCTCCTGCAGCGTGGGCTACACCGCCCAGCCCGAGAGCGAAAGGTTCACCAGAACGTCACCCCGTACGGCGGCGGTGGCGCCATGATGGTCGGGCTTTTGCATTGCGCTGGTCGTCGCCGTTTCGATGCCGGTCGCTGCGTGCGGTGATCATCGTCGACGCACGAGATGTTCGGCGTGCTGCTCGCGACCGGCGTGATTTTCGTCGTGGGCGTCCTCGACGACTTTCGCGAGATGAGCGCGCCGGCCAAAGTGGCCGGACAGTTCCTCGCCGCGTCGATCCTGTACTTCTCGGGCGCGACGATGTACCAGCTGAAACTTCCCTTCGCGGGCTTCATCGTTCTCGGTCCGTCGATCTTGCCGATCATCACCGCGGTGTGGGTCTTTGCCCTCTGCAACGCGATCAACCTGATCGACGGCCTCGACGGGCTCGCGGCGGGCATCGTGGCGATCGCCTCGGGCACTCTGTGCGTGTACGGGTTGCGCCTCGAGGACCTCGGACTCCTACCGGTCGACCAACGTGGGACCGCTCATCGCGGCGCTGACCTGCGGGATCTGCATCGGGTTCCTGCGAGACAATTCCATCCCGCCAAGCTGTTCATGGGTGATGCGGGCTCGCTGATGCTCGGACTCTGATGAGCGCCTCGACGATGGTCATCGGGGGCGGACCCCTCCGCGAGTGGGGTCACCTTCTTCTTCTTCGCCCCGCTGCTCATTCCGGTTTTCATCCTCGGCGTGCCGCTCGTCGAGCGGTGTGGGCCTTCATTCGACGCACGGCGTCGGGGCAGGGCTTCCACACGCCCGACAAGAACCACATCCACCACCGGCTCATGCGCCTCGGCCACGGCCACCGCCGCACCGTGATCATCCTCTGGCTGTGGACCGCGCTGCTGTGCGGCTTCGTGCTCTTCCCGCTCTTCGACCCCCGGTTCAACGTCTTCATCCCCCTGGGCGTGGCGGTCCTGCTGATCGGGCTGCTCACCTGGTTCAGCCCGCTGCTCAACAGATGGACGACGCGCGGCGAGGCGGTCGACGCGCCCGACGAGAACGCGCGCACGTGAGCGAGTCGGGCGGTGACGCGCGGGGCCCCGGCCCCGACGAGCCGTCCGAGGAGCACCGGGCCCACCCCGGGCCCACCCCGGTGGCTGACCTGCCGGGCGTGGCGGCGTTCGCGGTCATGGGGACGTCGATCGCCACCTGCCTGGGCGTGGGGGTCCTGCTCGGTCTGCAGGTCGACTCCTGGTGGCACACCTCACCGTGGGGTCTTCTTTTCGGGATAGTGTTGGGGACGGTCGCCGCCGTGGTGAGCGTTGTGAAACTGGTCCGGCGTTTCCTCTAGAAACCCATTGTCCGTGCTCGAAAACCTCCCCGTCAACACACTCCCACGGCTCCTGCGGCGCACCGTCATTTCCGCCCTGATCGTGGGTGCCGCCGGGTTCGTCGTGGCCGTCGCCCTGGGCTGGGACGTGGCCGCGCTGGGCCTGGTCATAGGGGTCGGCCTGGCCATCGTCAACCTTCGCTACCTGGACCGGCAGGCCGCGCGCGTCGAGCTGCGAGGCGAGCAGAGCACCAAGGCCGTGCGCCGCCAGCTGGGCGGCAAGACGACCGCTCGCCTGGCCCTGATCACCGTGGTGGTCCTGGCCGTCGTCTTTCTCGACGCTCCCCTGGGAATCGGTATGGTTGCAGGGCTCGTGCTCTATCAGATCGTCTTCGTCATCAACGTGATGCGCGTCGTGACGGGCCAGGGAGGGCTGCCGTGAGGATGCTGCGCGGTCAAGCAGATCGAGGTCGGGGTCCACCCGACGGTCCATCTGCTGGGCCTCGCGATCGACGTCGACATCGTCACGTCCACCCTCGTGGCAATGGCCATCTTCCTCACGCTGGGGTTCGTGATGCGCTCGCAGCGTCACCGACGGCGTGCCGGGCAAGCTCCAGGTGATCTGGGAGTTCATCGTCGAGCAGGTGAGCGGCTGGCCCAGTCGGTCATGGGCGAGCGTGGCAAGAAGTTCGTGCCGATCGGCGTGACGGTGTTCCTGTTCATCCTGATCTGCAACTGGCTGAGCTTCATCCCCTCGGCGCTGCGCCCGGGCATCTCCTCAGAGATCATCCCGGCGCCGACCGGGGACGTGAACCTGCCCCTGGCGATGGCGCTGCTGGTCATCGTGTGGGTGACATCGAATCGTTCCGCGCCCGTAAGTCCAAGGGCTACTTCGAGCACTACGTGCAGCCCTACGCGGCGCTGGCGCCCATCAACTTCATCGAGGAGATCACCAAGCCGATCACGCTGACCTTCCGTCTCTTCGGCAACCTCTTCTCGGGTCGACTCATGATCCTGGTCATGGCGACCCTGCTGCCGATCTACGTGGGGCCGTTCGGCGAGATCATCTGGAAGCCCTTCGACCTCTTCATCGGCGCGATCCAGGCGTTCATCTTCATGCTGCTGACCGTCATGTACTTCGGCATGGCCAGAGCCACGAAGAGGAGCACGCGTCGCGCTCGAGGCCTCTCATTAACCAACCAGGAGGGAACACAGAATGGCAACAGACACATCTTCAGTCGCTGAGGCGATCCGAAACGCCGGGGCGCTCGTCGGCGGCGGGCTCGCCCTCGGCGGCGGCGCCATCGGCGCCGCGATCGGTGACGGCCTCGCCGGCAGCCAGACGATCGCGGCGATCGCCCGGCAGCCCGAGATCGAGAACAAGGCACGTCAGTACTTCTTCTTGACGGTCGGCCTGGTGGAGGCCATGTACTTCATCAACCTGTTGTTCATGGTCGTCTTCGTCTACGTCTTCAAGAAGCAGTAGCGGCCAGGCCGGCCCGCGTCCGCGGTCCGGCCTCGTTGCCCAGAGAAATGGAAGGTCCTTCGACATGATCGCCGAGTCCGTGTTCCTCCTGCCCAACGGCACGTTCTTCCAACCCGCCCACCCATCGCCCCAATCTCACGCGCGAGGATCGCCACCGGGTCGCGCTCGCCCTCGCTCGCCGCACGCGCCACGAGCGCGCCGAGCCCCGCACGATAGAGGGCGTCGACGTCGGGCTTCCGATTATCGCGCAGATCGGCGGCGATGCGGCGGAGCGCCCGGAAGAAGCGGGTGTGCTCGGGCATCGACGGGGGGCGGGACTCGCCGATTGCGAGGGCTTCGAGCGCCCGGTCCACGTGGGCCCGGCGCCTCGGGCGGGCACCCGCCATCCGCAACGACGCGACAGCGAACGCCAGGATGACATCCGAGGAGCCCCGCCCCTGCGCTAAATCAACGAGCGCGATCCTCGTTCAAGGAGCCGCTGAGCAACGTATGGAACCCCGGGCGTGATCGATCGCGCTGCGAAGCCGTGTCTCGGGGGAAGGCGCCTCCAGCACTCCGAGCGCGCGCCGCTCGGCACGCGCGGCGGCGTGGAACAGCACGGCCGCCCGGTATGGGGCGTCTTCTCCCCCCTCCGCCCGAACGGCGACGGCGCGGAGCTTGAGCTTGCTGCTCTCGGAGAGAGCCAGGCGGTACGTCTCGTCGATCACGGCTTCACCTGGACCATCATGGATACCTTCGGCTGCGAGCACCACAGGGAAAGGTACGCCTCGGCGACGTCGGAGATCTCCCGCAGGGTCGCACGCTTTCCCGGCGACGTCTTGCTCCCGTCGCAGACGACGCGCAACGCTCCCAAGCCTCCCTTCGTTCGCCCTGCGACCTCGACCCCACGCAGCGCCCCCGCGGTCTCGTCGAGGAGGATGTCGGGGGCACACGCGGGAACGATCCAACCGGCGTTTCACGCGCCTCCCACCCGGCCCGCGGCCTCGTGCCGCCCCACCGGCGCATCCTCCCCCTCCACCTCCGCGAGGAGCGCCGCGACCTCGGTGTCGCCGGCGGAATCCGGCGGCGGCCTCCAGCGCGGCGCGCAGCCTCGGGGCGGTGGTGGCGGAGGCGGCGGCGCGGAGGCGGTCGCGATCGCGCGGGTCGAGGCGGAGGCCGAGGGCGACGGCCGCGGCGGCGCGGATCGTGGGCTGGGTCGCCGGGCTCTCGACGATGCGCCAGAGGCGGTCCACCGCGATGGGGGCGACGCGGTGGGTCGCGTGGGCGCCGCTGCCCAGGGCGCGGGAGCTCGGCGATCCACGCGCGCACGACGCGGCCTCCGCGGTCGAGGTGCGGCACCTCGGCGTCGTCCCCGCCGGCAGCGAAGGCGGCCATGGCTTGCTCGATCTCCCGGAGGGTCGCCGGCGCGCGACCTCGTTGGCAAGGCAGCACGACGACCTCCCCGCCGACCAGGATGAGCCGGATCCCGTCGGCGCCCGGCGCGAGGGAAGCCCGCTCGACGGCTCCGTAGTGGATGTAGCGCCGGCGCCCGGCGCACCACAGGAGGACGCCGTCATGGCCAATCTCCGGGGAGTGCCGCAGGGTGCCGTCGAGATCGAGGGCGCGCATCAGGCGCTCGCCCTCGAGCACGTCGCGGACGCCGATGTCGATCGGGAAGTGGAACCCCCGGCGGGTCACGCGGACGTGAGGACTCTCTGCCCGCACGAAGGGGTGCGCGGCGACGAGGGACGCCGCCGGGAAGAAGGCGCTGCCCACCCACAGGCCCTGACGGTTGGCGCGCACGGTGGTGCGCTCGATCGTCCCCTTGGACAGGTTCACGCAGAGGCCCAGGAGGAACAGCCACAGGACCGTGAGGATCCAGAAATAGAACCGAGATACGGGCCCCCAGGTGAGCACGAGCTCGAATCAGCCCCAGGAGCGCGGTGGCCTGCGCCACCCCGGAGAGCGCCGGCCCGAGCACGCCTCGTTCCACGAAGGTGGCGTCGCGCGCCTCGAAGCCCTCTCCCACAGAGACGTGGTGTATCAGCCGGGTACGCCGCAGCCAAGGCATCCCCGACCCGCCACGGCGAGGACTTCACCCCCTAATCGCGTCCGTGCGACCCTCTCCCCACCCCGTGCGCCGCCTCGCCGCCCTCCTCGCCGTCACCTTCCTCGCGTGCTCCCCGCAGGAGGCCCCCTCGAGCAGCTCCCCTCCCCCGCTCGCCTCTCATCCAAAACCCGTTCCCGCTCCCGTTCCCGTTCCCGATTCCTGCGGCGATTCGGGAACGGGAACGGGTACCGGTACGGGGCAGAGCTCGGCCACCCCCCCCGCGCGCCCGCCCGAAGGCATGGCCCTGGTGCCCGCGGGGCCCTTCACGATGGGCGCCGACGCGGGCGGCGAGCCCGACGAGCACCCCGCCCACACGGTCGAGCTCCCCGCGTTTTACCTCGACCTCACCGAGGTCCCCAACGAGGCGTGGGATCGCTGCGTCGCCGCCGGGGCCTGCACGCCGCCCGACGCGAGCAGCGCAGGCCGGAACGGGTTCGGGTCCGACGGGCGGTTTCGCGGGCCGCGGCAGCCGGTGAGCGCGGTCTCGTGGGACCAGGCGCGCGGGTACTGCGCGTGGCTCGACAAGCGGCTGCCGAGCGAGGCGGAGTGGGAGAAGGCGGCCCGCGGGACGGACGGGCGGCGCTACCCGTGGGGGAACGAGGAGCCCACGCCGGACCGCGCGGTGTTCGGCGGGGGCGGGGTGACGGGGGACGTGGGCACGCACCCGCGCGGCGACGGGCCGTACGGGCACCACGACCTCGGGGGCAACGTGTGGGAGTGGGTCGAGGACGTGTACGACCCGTACGCGTACACGCGTCCAGGCGCCGCGCGCGGGAGGGGCGGGTCGTGCGAGGAGGCGATGGCGGCGCTCGACGAGCTGCGGCACGAGGGGAAGAAGGGGTTCACGGGGTCGAACCCCATCCCGACGGAGTGCGAGCACGTGCTGCGCGGCGGGGCCTTCAACTATGCAGGGCGCGGGCTGCGAGCGAGCAACCGCGTGCACCACCCCGGTCGCTACCGGCTGGTGATGGCCGGCTTCCGCTGCGCGAAGGACGCGCCGGCGGGCGGCGAGTAGCGGCCGCCGCGCGCGCCCTACACCGGGATGACGCCCCGCCGCTTGGCGGGCCGCTCGAGGTGCTTGTGCCGGCTGAGCTCCAGCCCCCAGGCGATGGCCCGGCGCGTGTCCCGCGGGTCGATCACCTCGTCGATGAGGCCCCAGCCGGCGACCTTCATCACGTCGATGTTCTTCTGGAGCATGTCGATGATGCCCTGCTTCACCTCCGGCGGCGGGGGCGCGTCGCCGAAGAGCTTCTTGGCGGCGATGCCGACCATGCCCTCGGGGCCCATCACGCTGATCTCCGCCGTCGGCCAGCCGACGATGAGGTCCGGCTCGTAGGCGCGGCCGCACATCACGTAGTAGCCGGCGCCGTACGCCTTGCGCACCACGACCGTGATCTTGGGCACGGTGGCGGCGGCCATCACGTGCAGCATCTTGGCGCCGTGCCGGATGATGCCGGCGTGCTCCACCTTCGACCCGACCATGAAGCCGGGGACGTCCTGCAGGAAGACGAGGGGGACGTTGAAGGCGTCGCGAGATCTGCATGAAGCGCGCGGCCTTGTCGGAGGAGTCGACGTCGAGGATGCCGCCGAGGTGCGCTGGCTGGTTGGCGACGATGCCGACCGGCTGGCCGCCGAAGCGCGCGAGGCAGGTGATGATCGACCGCGCGAACCGGGGCTTCAAATCGAGGTACTCGCCGTGATCCACGATCGCGGCGATGAGCTTGTACATGTCGTACGACTTGCGCGGGCTGTCGGGGAGCAGGTCGAGGAGCGCCTCCTCCCGCCGCTCCGTGGGGTCGGTGACGGGCAGGCGCGGGGGCTCTTCCTCGCAGTTCGAGGGGAAGTAGGAGAGGTAGCGCTTCATCAGCGCGATGCAGGCGCGGTCGTCCTCCACCTCCACGTCGCCGACGCCGCTCTTCGTCGTGTGGACCTTGGAGCCGCCGAGGTCCTGCTCGGCGATGTCCTCGCCCGTCACCGCCTTGACGAGCGGCGGGCCGCCGAGCGCCATCGACCCGATGTTCTTCACCATGGGGACGAAGTCGGCGAGGCCGGGGATGTACGCCGTGCCTGCGGCGCCGGGGCCGACCATCGCCGCGATCTGCGGGACGACGCCGCTCATGTGCACCTGCTCGCGGAAGAGGTGCCCGGATCCGGCGAAGAGCGAGATCGCGTCCGGGTGGTTCGACCCCGGGTCGATGCGGGCGCCGGCGGAGTCGATGAACCACACCATCGGCCAGCGGCCGCGGAGCGCCATCTGCCGGAGGCGGGTGACCTTCTCCTCGCCCGTCTGGCCGATGCTGCCGCCCTTCACGGTGAAGTCGTACGAGGCGCAGCAGACCATGCGGCCGTCGACCTTGCCGAAGCCACAGACCACGGCGTCGGCGGGGGGCCTGTCCTTGCCGTCCGCGCCGGCGGCGAGGCCCATCTGGGTGCCGTGCATGCCGACCTCGAAGTACACCCCGTCGTCGAAGAAGGCCGCCATGCGCTCTCGCGCGCTCATCTTGCCGCGGGAGTGCTGCTTCTCGACCTTGTCGGCGCCGCCCATCTTGCGCACCGCCTCGCGGCGCGCCTCGAGATCCTTGACCAGCTCACGCATGTCCACGGTGATCACCTACTTCCCGGTCCACTTCGGCGGCCGCTTCTCCAGGAACGCCATGAGCCCCTCGCGCGCGTCGTCCGTCGCGAGGCAGCCGGCGAGGCGCGCGCGCAGGAGCGGGAGCGCCGCCTCGAGGTCGAGATCGTCCTGCGCGGCGTAGGCCTCGAGGCCGAGGCGCATCGCGACGGGGCTCTTCGCCTTGAGGCCCTCGGTGATGCGCGCGACCTCGCGATCCAGCTCGTCGGCGCCGACCGCGCGGCCGACGAGGCCCGCGACCACTGCGTCGTCGGCCCCCATCCGCTCGCCGAGCAGCATCATCTCGAGCAGCCTCCGGCGCGGCATCACGCGCTGGAGGACGGCCATGATCATCATGGGGAAGAGCCCCACGTTCACCTCCGGTGTGCCGAGCTTGGCGCCGCGAGCCGCCACCGCGAAGTGCGAGGCCGCGACGAGGCCGAGCCCGCCGCCCATCGCGTGCCCGTTGACGCGCGCCACGATGGGCTTCGGAGAATTCAGCATGGCGAGGAGCAGGTCGGCGTAGTCGCCCTTGTGGGGCAGCGCCTCGCCGCCGGCCGCGCCGCCCGTCATCTGCGAGAAGTCGCCGCCGGCACAGAACGTGTCCCCCGCGCCGGTGAGCACGACGGCGCGCACCTCGGGGTCGGCGTTCGCGTCCTCCAGCGCGTGCAGGAGCTCGTTGACCATCGCCGGGCCGATCGCGTTCTTGCGCGCCGGGTTCGACAGCATCAGCATCGCGACGCCGCCCTCCGCCGCGATCTGGATCATCGTGTACGCCCGCTGGATCACGACGCCGCCCCGAGGCTCAGGATCTGCCGCGCCTCCTCCACCGTGGCGGGCCGGCGGCCCACGTCCCGCGTGAGGCGCACGGCGACCTCGACCAGCTCTCCGTTGCTCTTCGCCATCTCCCCGTTCGGCAGGTAGAGGTGGTCCTCGAGCCCGCAGCGGATGTTGCCGCCGAGCACGAGCGCCGTCGCCAGCATCCGCCACTGGCAGTGGCTGATCCCGATCACCTCCCACTCCGAGCCGGCCGGCATGATCTTGGTCTGGAGCTGGAGCGACTCGACGTGCGGGGGGATGCCGCCGAGCACGTTGACGATGAACGAGAACTGGAGCGGCGGGCGGAGGACGCCCATGTCGAGGAGCGGCGCGACGCCCTGCGTGTGGCCGGTGTCGAAGCACTCGAGCTCGGGCTTCACCTTCGCCTCGTTCATCGCCTCGAGGAGCTTGACGATCTTGCCGTAGGTGTTCGGGAACACCATGTCGAAGTCGAACGCCTTCCGCTTCGCCGAGTACTTGGAGTAGTTCATCGTGCCCATGTTGAGGGCGGCGATCTCCGGGCGGCTCTCGCGGATGTAGGCGACCTGCTCGGTCACGTCGTCGAGGATCGTGCCGGTCGAGAAGTTGAGGATGATGGGGCTCCGCGCGCGGACCTCCTCCTTGATCTTCGCGAAGACCGCGGGGGAGAAGGTGGGGGATCCGTCGTCGTTGCGGGCGTGGATGTGGACGCACGAGGCGCCCGCCTCGTAGGCGCGCCGCGCCTCCTCCCCGATCTCGGCGGGGGTGTAGGGGATGGCGGGGCACTGCTTCCTGTTCGCGAGCACGCCGGTCAAGGCACACGTCACGACGGCGACGTCGGGATCGCGCGTGGCCCCCGCCTTCCTCGGCTCACCCGTGAACGTCGGCTTCTCTCTCGACATGATGGTTCCCTCCTGCCCGATGTCCCTCGGACCCGCGCCGCGCCGGGCGCTCGCTCAACCGCCTTCTTCGTCGGCGCCGTTCACGGCGGCGACCTTGGCGCGCACGTGCCGCCCGAGCTTGTTCATGATGCGGAGCAGATCGCGCAGGTCCGCCTGGCTCAGGCTGGCGAGCGCGTCGCGGAAGATCTCCATCGGCTCCACCTTGATCTCGCGCGCCAGACGGAGCCCCTTCTCGCTCAGCCGGATGTGGACGACGCGCCTGTCGGTGGTCGACCGCTCGCGGCGCACGAGGCCCTCGCGCTCCATCCGGTCGATGATGCCCGTCACCGTGCTGTTCTGGGCGCGGATGCGCTCGGAGAGCGAGGAGAGGGAGAGGTCGTCGAACGACTCGAGGAGCTTGATGACGGTGAGCTGCGGGCCCGTGAGGCCCACCTCGCGGGCCATGCCCTTCGTGAGCCGGCGCGACTCCGTGTAGAGGTAGATGATCGTCTCGACGATCGAGTCGACCTCGGCACGAGAATCGGCGGCGGACGGGGGCGGGGGCACGATGTTTCGTGTACGAAGTACGCGGGGGCCCGGGGGTTGTCAAGCGGGGGCGGCAGGCGGGTTGACGCGGGCGGGCTCGCGGTCGGCTGCCTGCGCGCCGCCACGATCTCTCCGAGCGGGTTCACGGTCGCAACGCGCCATCCCACGTGAAGCCACTGTTTCGACTGCACGTGGCGAGTTGAATCGTTCGCCCACCAGGATCGGTGCTCGCGTGCCGACGTGGGCAACCAATCCCCGATGATCTTCTCAATCTCGGCGAACCTCATCGAGACGTGTTCGATGGCCGATGGCAGCCCCTGCCGAAAATATTCGGTAGTGTCGTATGCCGTGATGATCCCGGCAAGCATCTCATTCGAATCGACGACGAGGACCGCCGCGGCGCTCTTCACGTCGTCGAGGACGTCCAGTAGATCGATGTCAGCGCGACAGGTCTTGACGCGACATGCATGCGGCTTCCAGGAGGGGGGTTCCACGCGGAGGACGGAAGAGTAGCCGACCGAAGGCGCGCGCGACACGCCACGAAGGTCGACCCCCGAAGGCGCCAGCCTCGGACGAAGCTATGCCGCGCCCCCGCCGTGCTCCGCCAGCCGCTCGCGCAGCGCGCCGTTCTCGTCCTCGAGCTCCTCGATGTGCTCCCACGCCTTGCGGAATTGCTTTCGCTGGTCGATGTCCCGAGCGATCCCTTGGACCATGCCGAACGAGGCGAGGCAGAACGTGAAGCCCATCGTGGAGAGATGAAAGAACAGCGGGAGAAGCAGCAGGACGCCCGACACGAGCCGCACCCAGGTCGTCCAGCGCGTGTGGTCGTACGTGGCTTCCCGCATCCTCGTTCGCGTCGACTCGCGCATCACTTCTTCGCCTCCACTCCCTCGAAAAGCTCCGTACACCAGATGCCGCACCAGAGCCCCGCGAAAGAAAGCGGCTCGACCGCCGCGGCGGCGATGAGGCACGGCACCGCCGTCTGCGGCACGGCACGCACCATGGGGATCTTGCAGATCACCGACGTCCCCACGCCAGAGTAGGCGGAGCCGCGCACGCCTTCTGACATGCCAGCGCGCTCCCGAAGAAGGATCGAAGAGTGTCGGGGGACAGGAAGCTGGTGATCGCCCCGTTGAGCCGGCGTGGCGTCTCCCTCGGGTCATCGTGAGGAACGCCGCCATAGCCTCCCCCCGAGGGAGGTGCGCCGCCCTGGCCACCGGGAGCGCCACCCTGGCCCCCATGCCCTCCACCACCAGGACGCGGGGGCGGTCCGCCCGTATGGGTGTGGTCGTCGTCCCCACCGCAGGTCGAGGGGTCGATGCAGACGCCGCCGCTGCCCTCCCCCTCCTCCCTCTGAGGGCCCAGCTTGCCCGCGACGTCGATCGGCCCCGCCACGAACGGGTCCACCGCATCGCTGGGCCACCCGTGCGGCGGCAGGGTGAGAGGCGCCGCGACCAGCTCGTGGCCGATCACCTCGAGGTCGAGCAGGGACAGGTAGCCCGTGTGGAGGATGGTGCGGAAGTAGAGGTCCCCGTACTTGCGGTACCAGCCGTACCACAGGACCAGGGGCTTCCCCCGGCCATCCCGTGGGATAGCGAGGATCCGTGCATCCTGCCCGCCCTCGGGGATCCAGTGGATCTCCCATCTGGGCAAGACGTCCCTCTTCGGGTCGAAGCGCCCACGCTCGATCTCCACGGGCTCTGTCGGCGCCGGCTTGTACGGCGGGATCGGGCCCAGCGCGACGACGGTGGGCGCACCGAAGACCGCGTCATCCGCCGTCCCGACCGCCTCCTCGTCGCCCATCTCCACCACGCAGGAGGTGAGCATCAGCCCCAACAGAACGAGCCCCACCCCCCTATTGAGCATCCGCCACTGACCGTTCCCTTCACCTGTGGTTGCGGGTGCGGCGTCCTAACCGCCTGGCGCAGCGAGTCAAGGCACGGGGCGCGGCTCTGTGAGGCGCGCGTCGGCGTTGCGTAATCTCCGGGATTTGCCTCCCGACGTTCGGACGGCCTCTCGGACGCCGTTGACGCCTGCCCCCTGAACGTCACGCCAGCACTCGAACACCTGCCACGTCCCTCGCGGGACCTGCCACGTCCCTCGCGGGACCTGCCACGTCCCTCGCGGGATCTGCCGGATCCCTCGCGGGACCTGCCACGTCCCTCGCGGCACCTGCCGTCTCCCGCGTGGGACCTGCCGTCTCCCGCGTGGGACCTGCCGTCTCCCGCGTGGGACCTGCCGTCTCCCGCGTGGGACCTGCCGTCTCCCGCGTGGGACCTGCCGTCTCCCGCGTGGGACCTGCCGTCTCCCGCGTGGGACCTGCCGTCTCCCGCGTGGGACCTGGCACCTCCCGCGCGGCACCTGCCACGTCCTTCGCGGCACCTGCCGTCTCCCGCGTGGGACCTGCCCTCTCCCGCGTGGGACCTGCCACCTCCCGCGTGGGACCTGCCCTCTCCCGCGTGGGACCTGCCGGATCCCACGCGGCACCTGCCACGTCCCTCGTGGGACCTGCCGGATCCTGCGTGAGACCTGCCATTCTGCCCATCTGACGCGGCACCGCTCACCCATAGCGCGTCGCATCACGAAGCTCACGGCCGGTTCGCAGCCGTGCCCCGCCCGGTCTCCCCGGAAACCCCGCACCAAGGTGCGGGGCATGAGGGCTGAAGCGTCGGTGCCGCCGGCGCCGACCGAGGGCTACGCCACGGGAAGCCCGTCGAGCCGGGCTTGCCCCGGCTTGACGGGCTTCAGGTGGCGTAGCCCCGAGACAGCATGAGCAGCGACGACACTTCAGCCCTCGATGCCCCGGACCTTGGTCCGGGGTGGTAGGGGGACGGCCCCCCGGCGGTGCCCTTTTCCGACAGCTCTTTTCAGTTCGGCTTCTGCCCGCTCGGCTTCGCGCGTCGCTCCACGCGCCGGTGTACCGGGCCGGCCTGGTGGAGCACCAGCTTCCACGCGCCGTCCTCGCGGCAGAACACGTTCGTGGCGACGAGCTCGGCCTCTCCCCCGCCGACCGTCTCGCCGCAGACCACGTAAGCGCAGTCGCCGAGCACGTGGGCGCTCGGGTGGGTGCAGCGGACCCGCTGCGTGCCGCCGTTCAGGATCGCGCGCCAGCTCGCCATGACCTCGTCGCGCCCGTGGAGCGCGCCCCAGCCCGGGTGGATGCACGCGACGGGAGCGTCCCGCGCCCAGAGGGCGTCGAAGGCCTCCATGTCACCTCGCGCGAAGGCGTCGTAGAAAGCATGGTTCGCGGCGAGCACTTCGGCGTCGATGAACGGCATGGACCCCAGGGTATAGGCTTGTAGCGGGGAGGATGCACGAGGACGTTGCACCTCAAAGCGCCCGGGCAAGATCTTCCGCGGAGGCCGCCGTTGCGGCCAGGGCCAGCGGCCCTGATTACCTCGGGCTCGGCTTCCGATGTCGGCGCCCCGGTTGGCGGCGCGGTACAGGCCGTCGAGACCGTAGACGATGTCGCGCGCAGACGAGGCGCTGCGACGGACGTTCGCCTCGTGCGAGAGCTTGAACAGGGCGATGCCGACCTTGCGGATCGAGTCCGAGCCAAGCCTCTTGTCCAGGAGCTCCAGGGGCTCGAGGAGGGGCCGTGATGAGCGATTGCGCGGCGGCCGATCACCAACCGCCGGTCGAGCTGGACGTCGCGCTCGTGTCCGCGGTCGTGCTCGGCCCGCTCGCACCGACGGTGGCGTGCGAGGCGCTGGTCCCTGCGCCGCCCTGACCCGCCCCGCCCGCGCCGCTGGCCTGCCCCGCACCGCCCGCACCGCCCGTGCCCCCGCCGCTCGTCGCCGCCCCGGTCGACGCCTTCGCGCCGGTGGTCGCCGTCTGAGCTGCGGACGACGCGGAGCCGTGGGACGTGCCCCCGCCGTCGCTCGAGGAGCATGCGCCGAAGGCGGCGACGGCGGCGATCACGAACGCCGCAGTGTACTGGACGAGGTGGGAGGTTCTCATGGCCGTGAGTATACGTCCCTCACACCACGACCACGGCCATGAAGTTGCGCGTCCATCGGGCGTACGAGGCGCTGCGCGGCACCCTCCGCACCCGCAGAAGCTGCGCGTGAGGCCCGGCGCCGGGCGCCGGCGCCCGAGACCGGCCGTTGGTCCTCGACGCGCGCATGGGCTGAATCCCGCGGCGCATGCCGGCCTCCCCCCGAGAATCGCTCACCGCCACGCTCGCCGACCTCGCCGGTGTCGCCGAGCTCCACGCCGAGTCCGCCGAGGTCGCCGGGCTCGATCCCGCGATCGCGCTGGACCCGCTCCCCTCCTACGAGGTGCCGACCAATCGGCGCGTGATCGCCGCGCGGGACCTCTCTGCCGCCGTCGCCGCCGAGCGCGACGGCGCGGGGGGCCGGGCGCACCACGTCACGGGCGCGGCCGGCTGCGCGAGCGCGCTCGTGGTGCGGGCGCTGGCGCGGCCCCTGCCCTCCCGCGCTCCCCGGAGGATCGTCGCCGTCACGGCGGACACCGAGACCGCGCGCGCCCTCGCGGCGGACGTCTCGTTCGTCCTCGGCGAACGGGACGCCGACGACGCGGAGGCGCAGGGCGCGGATGCCTTCGGCAAGGTGCTGCTCTTCCTCCCCAACGAGGCGAGCCCCTACGCCGACGTGAACCCCGATCTCCGCGGCGCGTCGGGCCGCCTCGCCACCCTGTTCCACCTCGCGGTCGACCTGCCGTGGACGGTGCTGGTCTGCCCGATCGCCGCGCTCTCGCGCAAGGTCGTGCCGCGGGACGAGGTGCTGGAGCACGCCGAGCTGCTCGATCGCGGAGCAGGAGGTGGACCGCGACGCGCTCGTCGCGCGGCTCGGGCAGATGGGCTACGTGCGGAGCCCCCTCGTCGAGGATCCGGGGACGTTCGCGGTGCGCGGCGCCGTGCTCGACCTCTGGTCGCCCTCGGCGGAGGCGCCGGCGCGGATCGAGCTCTACGGCGACCTCGTGATGAGCATCAAGGCGTTCGACCCGGAGACGCAGCGCACGGGGCGCGACGTGAAAGACGTCTGGATCGCGCCCGCGCGGGAGGCGATCCTGACGCCGGCCAACGTCGAGCGCGCACGGGACCGGGTGCGCGCGGCGTGCGACGCGACGGACTTCCCATCGTCGAAGGCGCGGGCGCTCGTCGACGACGTGGCCTCGGGGCGCGTCTTCTTCGGGTCCGAGGGGTTCCTCCCCGCCTACGTCGACCTCGCGCCCTTCGCCGAGTACCTCCCGAAGGACGCCGTCTTCGTCCTCGAGGACCCTGCGGCGATCACCGCGGCGCTGCGCGACGAGCTGGGCCGGGCGGCCGCGGACGAGGCGCAGAAGGGGAGCGAGCCGCGCTTCCCGCTCGGCGCGTTCTACGCGCCGGAGCGCGACGTGGCGGGCCTCCTCGCGGCGCGCACCGTGATCGCGCTGCACCGCACCGGCATCGAGGGCGAGGGCGCGGAGCCGGGCTCGCTGGAGCGCTTCGAGGCGGCGCCGGCCGAGAGCCCGTCGCTCGCGGCGCTGGACCAGGCGGATCTGGCGCGCGCGGTGAAAGCGGCGCGCGCCTCGCGCGGGAAGACGGGGGCGCTCGAGCCGCTCGTGCGGCGGGTGCGGGCGTGGCAGGAGGCGGGGCTCCGCGTGATCGTGGCGGCGCGCGCCGAGACGCAGGTCGAGCGCCTGACGACGCTGCTCCGGCACCGGGACCTCGCGGTGAAGGCGCGCCTCGGGCGCTTCGACCCGGAGTGGCTCGAAGACGAGCCCGCCTCGGCCGGGCGCGCGGCGCTGGTCGTGGTGGGCGCGCTCTCGCGCGGCATCGTCTCGCCGGTCGAGGGCCTCGTGCTCGTGACCGAGGAGGAGATCTTCGGCTCGCGCGCGCACCGTCGCGCCGCCCGCGCCTCGGAGTCCGCCGGCAAGGGCCGCGCGTTCGTCGAGGACCTGCGGAGCCTCTCCGCCGGAGACTTCGTGGTCCACGTGGAGCACGGCATCGGCCGCTACCTGGGGCTCGTCCACAAGCAGGTGGGCACCCTCACGGTCGACCTGCTCGCCGTCGAGTACGCCGGGGGCGACAAGCTGTACCTGCCCGTCTACCGCCTCAACCAGATCCAGAAGTACGCCGGCGGCGAGGGCGCGCCCAAGCTCGACCGGCTCGGCGGGCAGACCTTCGCCAAGACCAAGGCGAAGGTGCAGAAGAACCTGCGGCAGATGGCGGACGAGCTGCTCCGCCTCTACGCCGAGCGCCGCGCCGCCATGGGCGTCGCGTCGCCGCCGGCGGACGACGACTACCGCGCCTTCGAGGCGACGTTCCCCTTCGACGAGACGGCCGACCAGGCGCGCGCCATCGCCGACGTCGGGCGCGATCTGGAGGCCGAGCGGCCGATGGACCGGCTGGTCTGCGGCGACGTCGGCTTCGGCAAGACGGAGGTGGCGATCCGCGCCGCCTTCCGCGTCGCGTCGGCGGGCCGCCAGGTGGCCGTGCTCTGCCCGACCACGGTGCTCGCGCAGCAGCACTTCCGGAACTTCGAGGCCCGCATGGCGAGCTACCCGATCAACGTGAAGGCGCTCTCCCGCTTCCAGTCCAAGGCGGAGCAGGACGAGGTGGGCCGGGGGCTGCGCGACGGGTCGGTGGACATCGTGGTGGGGACGCACCGGCTGCTCTCGAAGGACGTCCACTGGAAGCGCCTCGGCCTGCTCGTGGTGGACGAGGAGCAGCGCTTCGGCGTGACGCACAAGGAGCGCATCAAGCAGCTCAAGACCAACCTCGACGTGCTCACCCTCTCGGCCACGCCCATCCCGAGGACGCTCCAGATGGCCGTCAGCGGCCTGCGCGACATGTCGATCATCACGACGCCCCCGGTCGACCGGCGCGCCATCCGGACGGTGGTCACGCGGCACGACGAGAAGGTGATCCGCGAGGCGGTCGAGCGAGAGCTGGGGCGGGGGGGGCAGGTCTTCTACGTCTACAACCGGGTGGAGGGGCTCTACGAGCGCGCGGCGCGCCTCGCCGCTCTCGTGCCGCAGGCGCGCATCGCGGTCGCCCACGGGCAGATGGCGGAGGGCCCGCTGGAGCAGACCATGCTCGACTTCGTCGAGGGGAAGTACGACGTGCTCTGCGCCACCGCGATCATCGAGAGCGGCCTCGACATCCCGCGGGCCAACACCATCCTCATCGACCGCGCCGACATGTTCGGCCTCTCCCAGCTCTACCAGCTCCGCGGGCGCGTGGGCCGGGCCAGGGAGCGCGCCTACTCGTACCTCATCGTGCCGCCCGCCAACGCGATGACCGACGAGGCCCGCGCGCGCATCGAGGCGCTGGAGCGGCACACCGACCTCGGCTCGGGCTTCCAGATCGCGTCGCTCGACCTGGAGCTCCGGGGCGCGGGAGATCTGCTCGGCGGGGAGCAGAGCGGCACCGTCGCCTCCGTCGGCTTCGAGCTCTTCTGCCAGATGCTCGACGAGGCGGTGCACGAGCTGCGCGGCGAGCCGGTGATCCACGACGTCGACCCGGAGCTCTCCTTCGACGCCGACGCGCTCCTGCCCGAGGACTACGTGTCCGACATCGGCGTGCGCCTCTCGCTCTACAAGCGCTTCGCCGGCGCGGAGGGCGCGGAGGACGTGCACGACATGGCGGGCGAGATGGAGGACCGCTTCGGCCCGCCGCCGCCGGAGGCGCGCCGCTTCGTCCACCTGATGCGCCTCAAGACCGAGCTGCGCCGGCTCAAGGCGCTCGGCTGCGAGGCGAACGCCAAGAGCGTGACCTTGCACCTCCGGGAGGACACGCCGCTCGACCCGACCAAGCTGATGAAGCTGATGGCGGGCAAGCAGTCGCCGTACAAGCTCTCGCCCGACATGCGACTCACGCGCCGGACCAAGGAGGCCGAGGCCTTCACCAGCGGTCTCGAGGCGGCCGACAAGGTGCTGAGCGAGCTCGCCGGGTGCCTCAAGGACGCGGCGTAGAATCGAGCCCGGAATTCAACCGCCAAGACGCCAAGACGCCAAAGAGCAAAAGAGAAAGGGACGAAGAGGCAATCCTCTCTCTTTACCTTTTGCGCCTTGGCGTCTTGGCGCCTTGGCGGTCAACTCTCCCTCTCTCTGAAAAGCGCTCAACCGCCGAGCCGCGCGCGCAGGGCAAGGGTGAGCACGGGGAGCAGCTCGCACGCGTCGGCGGCGACGCCGAGGTCGGCCATCTTGAAGATGGGCGCGGCCGGGTCCTTGTTGATCGCCACGATGGTGCCGGCGCGCTGGATGCCGACGGCGTGGTTGGGCGCTCCGCGGATCGCGACGGCGACGTAGAGGTCGGGCGCGATCACCTTGCCCGTGAGCCCGACCTGGACCGACCGGGGGAGCCAGCCCTTGTCCGTCACCCGCCGCGTCGCCGCCAGCGAGCCCGTGAGCGCGGCGGCGAGCGCCTCGCAGCGCGGGAGGTTCGCCGGGTCGCCCACCGGGAAGCCCACGCCGACCACCACGCGCGCCCCCGAGAGGTTGCCGGCGCGGGCAGTGGCCGGGTGCTGCGTCACCCTCGCGCGGATCTCGGGCAGGGTCGCGATCGCGAGCGACTCGACGCGGGCGCGGCGCGAAGGCGTGCGCGCGCGGGCAGGGAGAACGCCGGGGCGCACGGTCGCCATGGCGGGCGAGGTCCGCGACAGGATCGGCGCGACGACGTGTCCGCCGAACGCGGGCTTCATCTGCACGAGCCGCCCCTCCGGGTCCACCTCGAGGCCGATCGCGTCGCCCGTGAGCCCCAGGCCGAGCCGCGCGGCGACGCGGGGGGCGAAGTCCCGCCCGCGCTCGGTGGAGGAGAAGAGCACCGCCGCGGGCCCGCGCGCCTCGATGACGTGGGCGAGGGCGGCGCTCCACCCCTCGTTGCCATAGGCGGCGATCGCCGGGTGCGTCAGCCCCAGCACCGCGTCGGCGCCCGCCGCCGCGCACGCACCCGCCACCGCCTCGCCCGGAGCGCCGACGTGAACCGCGACGACCTCCGCGCCGAGCGGGCCCGCGAGCGCCCCGTTCGCGTGGCCGAGGAGCTCCGCCGTGCCCTCGGTGAGCGAGCCGTCGGGGAGCGTCTCCACCACGACCCAGATCGCGCGATCGCGCGGCGCGTCCAGCGCTGGAGCGACCGGGACGAGCTCCGGCCGCCGGCGCTCCGCGAGCACGCGCGCGATGCGGTCGGCGAGCGCGGCGGCCACCTCCGCCGTCGCGCCCGCGAGCATCTCCACCGGCGGGCGCGCGACGGGCGGCGCGACGCGGATCTCCGCCACCCACGTCGGCGACCCCGCGGCGCCGACCTCGGCGTCGGCGAGGCCGAGGTCCGCCGGGCCGAGCACCTCCACGGGCATCGCGCGCGCGGCCTCGAGCGCGGGCTTGCGGACGCCGATCGGCGGCAGGAGGTGCTCCGCGACGGTCAGGAGGCAGGGGAGCGGGGAGCTCGATCTCCTCGTGCCCGTCGTCGGTCTCCCGCTCGACGGTGAGGCGCGTCCCGTCCTCGCTCCACGCGATCTTCGCGGCGCCCGACACGTGCGGGATCCCGAGCAGCTCGGCGACCTCCGGGCCGACCTGCGCCGTCTCCCCGTCGATCGTGTGCTTGCCGCAGATCAGGAGATCGAACCCCTCCCGCCGCGCGAACGCGGCCAGGGCGCGCGCCGTGGCCAGCGTGTCCGCGCCCGCGAAGGCGCGGCCCTCGAGGTGCACGGCGCGCTCCACGCCGCTGGCGAGCGCCTCGTAGAGCGCCTCCCTGGCCTGCGGCGGGCCCATGGTCACCGCGGTGGCGCGCGCCCCGCGCCGTTGCGAGAGGTCGACGGCGAGCGAGATCGCCGGGCGGTCGAAGGGGTTGACGACGAGGGGGACGCCCTCGCGGACCAGGGTGCGCGTCGCGGGGTCGAAGCGGATCTCTGCGACGTCGGGGACTTGCTTGATGAAGACGATGGCGCGCATGCTCTCCGCGCACGATCGTCCGCGGCGGGCGCCGCGTCCACTCCCTCCCGCTAGCGCGCCCCCTCCCCCTGCCTTCCGAGCGAGGAGAGGAGGGGACGCGCCAGCGGGAGGGAGCAGAGGACGACGCTGCTCCCGCGGGCCCGTCGTCGCGCACGCCATGGCAACCTGCGTGCCGGCTCGGGTAGGCGCTCCTCGGGCGAAAAGTCGCGGGGATGCTCGTCGCAGGAGGAGCGCGGGGTGACGGTGTGACGTCACACGTTACGGCGCGCCGGGCATCACGCGGCGCGCGCCGCCGCGGGGAGCCGGACTATCGCCTCGGTGCCACGGCCTGCGCCGGCGCTCTTCACCTCCACGCGGCCGCCGTGCATCTCCACGAGGCGCTTGACGAGCGTGAGGCCCAGGCCGAGCCCGCCCTGCGCCTTCTCCCGCGCCGCCTCGGACTGGACGAACGGGTCGAACACGCGCGCGAGGACGTCCGCGGGGATCCCGATGCCGTCGTCGCGCACCGAGACGACGACGTCGCCGCCCTCGCGCGCGACGCGCACGTCGACGTGACCGCCCGGGTCCGTGTACTTGCCGGCGTTGGTCAGGAGGTTTCCGAGGACCTGCGCGAGGCGGACCGGATCCGCGACGATCGGGATTGGCTCGTCCGGTAAGCAGACGGAGAGCGTGATCTTGCGCTGCTCGAAGATCCCGCGCACCGCCTCGGTCGCGACGGTGAGCGCCGCGCGGATGTTGGTGCTCTCCGGCCGCAGCACGATCTTGCCGCTGGAGATCCGCGAGACGTCGAGCAGGTCGTCGACGAGGCGCGTGAGCTGGTGCACCTGGCGCTCCACCACCGCGCGGTAGCGGGCGACGGCGCTCGGGTCTTCCTCGTGCGCGCGCATCAAGGACAGCGCGACCACGATGGGCGCGAGCGGGTTGCGCAGCTCGTGCCCGAGCATGGCGAGGAACTCGTCCTTGCGCCGGTCGGCCTCGGCGAGGCGCGCCGCGCGGTCGGCGAGCGCCAGGTGCGTCCGGTGGCGGTCGATCGCGATGCCGGCGATGTGCGTCGCGCTCTGGACGAGCCTGAGGTGCGACGGGCTCGGCGGCGACGGCGACCGGTAGTACATCGCGAAGGTGCCGAGCACGCCGCCGCCGGCGTCGAGGATCGGCGTCGACCAGCAGGCGCGGAGGCCCGCGCCGACGGCGAGCGCGCGGACCTCCGGGTACGGGGCCCAGCGCGGGTCGGTGGTGATGTCGGTGACGACGACGGGCTGAGCCGTGAACGCGGCGGTACCGCACGAGCCGGCCTGCGGGCCTATCGTCAAGCCGTCGATGGCCTGGTTGTAGGCTTCGGGGAGGCTGGGCGCGGCGCCGTGCCGCAGGCGGCCGCCCTCGAGGACGAGCACCGAGCAGACGAGGCCGGGGTCCTGCGATTCGATGAACCGGGTCAGCTCGTCGAGCACCTGCGCGAGCGGCGCGTCGCCCGCGATCAGCTCGAGCGCGCGGTTCTCCCAGGCGAGGATCGCCTCGGCCATGACGCCCGGCGCCTGCGGCGCGCCGGGCTGCTCCTTCCCCGTCATCGTCCCCCCAGGGCGCAGTCTGTGAGGAGGCGAGGACCACGGCAAGGTGGGCCCGGCGGGCAGGCGCAGGGGTGCCGCGCCGATCCCCCTCACCCCTCCCGCGCGAACAGCTCCCGGAGCACCGCGCCGGTCGCCGTCTTCCTCGCCGCGATCTGCCGCGGCGTCCCGCTCGCCACGATCCGCCCCCCGCCGGCCCGCGCGTCGGGCGTCGGTCTTGCCGCGCTCGGCGCAGGGTGGGATCCTCGTCGGGCGCCGGCAAGGCGTGAGGCACAATGGGATCGTTCAACCTCGAGATCTCCGACGACATCCTCGACGAAGCGCGCATCCCGCCGGACGAGCGGGAGGCCGTCCTCAAGCGCGAGCTGGCCGTGCAGCTCTACGCGCGCGAGCTCTTGCCCAAGACGGCGGCGCGGCGGCTGTCGGGGATGGATCGGGTGGCCTTCGACGACCTGCTAGGCAGGCGTGGGATCCCGTCACGGCTCACGGTCCAGGACTTCGAGGATGACTTGACCGACCTTGCCGAGCTCAAGCGAGCCGGCGGCGCGGGCGGGGCCGCATGACGGCGCCGCCGGTCGTCGTGACGAACAACACGCCCGTCTCGCACCTCCTTCGGATCGGGCAGCTTCCATTGCTCAGCCTCCTCTTCGGGTCCGTTCTCATCCCGGAGCAGGTGGCTGAGCGAGCTCGATCGCGGACAGCATGTTCTCGGCGCCTGGCGAGAGGCGGCGGGCGCAGGCGCGCTGGTCGCAGCGGCACCGCTCGACGGTCCTTTTCTGCGGCAGCTCCTCGCACAGCTCGACCCCGGCGAGGCAGCGGCGATCGCGCTCGCAGTCGAAAGGAGCGCTTCTCTGTTGCTCATCGACGAGGTGGAGGGAAGGAAGATGGGCCGGCGGCACGGACTGCGAATGACGGGGACGCTCGGCGTCCTCCTCGAGGCGAAGCGCCGGGGACACCTGCGCGAGGTCCGCTCGTGGGTCGAAGCGCTCGATCGGCAGGGATTCCACATCAGCGCGGCGTTGAAGCAGCGCGTCCTCGAGGCCGCGGGCGAAGCGCCTTGATTTAGCCCAGTCCCTACCCCTCCCGCGCGAACAGCTCCCGGAGCACCGCGCCGGTCGCGGTCTTCCTCGCCGCGATCTGCCGCGGTGTCCCGCTCGCCACGATCCGCCCACCGCCGGCCCCGCCCTCGGGCCCCAGCTCCACCACGTGGTCCGCCGACGCGATCACCGCCGGGTGGTGCTCGACGATGACCAGCGTGTCCCCGCGGTCGACCAGCCGATCGAGGACGGCGAGGAGCTTCGCCACGTCGGCGAGGTGCAGGCCGGTGGTCGGCTCGTCGAGCACGTAGAGGGTGCGCTCGTGGCGCGTGCCCGCGGTCAGCTCGCTCGCCAGCTTGAGGCGCTGCGCCTCGCCGCCCGAGAGGGTGTGCGACCCCTGGCCGAGGTGCAGGTAGCCGACGCCCAGCGCGCACATCGTCTCGAGCGGCCCGCGGATCCTGGGGTGGGCGGTGAAGCGGGCGGCGGCCTCGTCGGCGGTGAGGTCGAGCGCCTCGCCGATCGAGAGCCCGAGGTAGCGCACGTCGCCCGTCGCGGGCTCGAAGCGGCTACCGCCGCAGGCCTGGCAGGGCGTCGTCACGTCGGGGAGGAAGGACATCTCGTGGGAGATGACGCCGTTGCCGTCGCAGGCCGGGCAGCGCCCGCCGGCGGCCTTGCTGTTGAACGAGAAGCGCGCGGCGCCATAGCCGCGCACGGCCGCCTCCGGCGAGGCGGCGAAGAGCTTGCGCACCTCGTCCCAGACGCCGAGGAACGTGGCGGGCACGGACCGCGGCGTGCGGCCGATGGGCGACTGGTCGACCGCGAGCGCGCGCACGAGCGCGCCCTTGGGCAGGCGCAGCCCCTCGTGGGCGCCGGGCTCCGGACCGACGAGGCCGAGCGCGCGGCGCAGCGCGGGGTAGAGGACCTTCTGCACGAGCGTGCTCTTGCCCGAGCCCGGAGACGCCGGCGACCACCGTCATGCGGCCGAGCGGGACGCGGAGCGTGTCCCCGCGCAGGTTGTGCTCGCGCGCGCCGACGAGCTCCAGGGCCTCCGCGGAGTCCCCGCGGCAGGCGCGGGCCGAGGCGACGCTTCGCTCGCCGGCGAGGGCGCGGCCTGTGGGCGACGCCGGGTCGGCGAGGACGGCGGACGGCGGCCCGGCGGCGACGACGCGGCCACCGCCGCGCCCGCCCGAGGGGCCGAGATCGATGAGGTGGTCGGCGGCGCGGATGGTGTCGGCGTCGTGCTCGACCATCAGCACGGTGCTGCCCATGTCGGCGAGCTTGCGCAGGTTGCCGAGGAGGCGGCCCGTGTCGCGCGGGTGCAGGCCGATGGTGGGCTCGTCGAGCACGTAGAGGGCGCCGGTGAGGCCGCTGCCGAGCTGCGCGGCGAGGCGCAGGCGCTGCATCTCGCCGCCGGAGAGCGTGGCGGCGCGCCGATCGAGACCGAGGTAGCCGAGGCCGACCTCGAGCACGAAGTCGAGCCGGTGCAGGAGCTCGCGGAGCGGAGCGTCGGCGATGACGGCGCGGTCGCCGGAGAACGCGCAGCTCCTTCGCCCAGCGCGCGGCGTCGGTCACGCTCTTGCCCGTCACCTCGTGGTAGCGGGCGCCGGCGAGGCGCACCGCGCGCGGCAGGGGCGAGAGCCGCGAGCCCCCGCAGGCCTCGCACGGCTCGGGCCGCTCCTCCTGAGACCAGCGCCTCGGGGCCGCCCTCGACGCCGGCGCCCTCGCACGCCTCGCAGCGGCCCTGCTTGGTGTTGAACGAGAACCACCGCGGGTCGAGCTCCGGCACGCCGGTGCCGCACCGCGGGCACGTGCGGGTCGTCGAGAGGAGCTTGTGCCCACCCTTCCCGTCGCGGACCCGGACGGCCCCCTTCCCGAACGAGAGCGCGCGGTCGAAGCTCTTCCTGTCGAGCGCCGCGAGCTTGCCCTCGTACACGACGAGATCGATCGTGTGCTCGACGCTCTTCTTCAGCTTCGGCGGCCGGTCGGTGCTCACCGTCTCCCCGTCCACGATCGCCCGCTCGATCCCGGCGCGCGCCGCCGACGTGAACACGTCGAGGTACGTCCCCTTCCGCGCCACCACGGCCGGCGCGTACACCACCCCGCTCCCCTTCGTCGCCGCCACGTCGCGGAACACCTCGTCCGGCGAGCGCGCCGCGATCGGCGTATCGCAGGCCGGGCAGTGCGCGTCCCCGACTTTCGCGTAGAGCAGCCGCAGGTAGTGCGCGATTTCCGTCACGGTGGCCACCGTCGAGCTCGACCCCGCGCGCGTCGTCCGCTGCTCCAGCGCGATCGAGGGCGGCACCCCCGTCACCCGGTCCACGTCCGGCCGCGGCAGCGTCGGCAGGAACTGCCGCGCGTACGGCGTCAGCGTCTCCAGGAAGCGCCGCTGCCCCTCCGCGAACACCACGTCGAACGCGAGCGTGCTCTTCCCCGACCCGCTCGGCCCCGTCACCACCACGATCTTCCCGTGCGGGATCGAAGCCGACACCTCCCGCAGATTGTGCTCCCTCGCGTGCACGACCTCGATCGCCTGAGGCATCCCACTCGCGCTCGTACCCGTGTTCGTGCGCGTGCGCGTGCGCGTCTTCGTGCTCGTCCCCGCGCCCGCCCCCTCCCGCTCCTCGAACCACGCCCGGAGCGCCCTCCCCGTCCTCGTCTCCGCCCTCGCGACCTCCCCGGGCGTCCCCTCCGCAACCACCTTCCCCCCATCGGCCCCCGCGCCCGGGCCCGAGATCGATCACCCAGTCCGCCGCGCCGATCACGTCGAGGTCGTGGTCGACCACCACCACGCTCCCGCCCCCGCGCGCGAGATCCGCGAGCGCCTCGTTCAGGCGCGCAACCTCCGTCGGGTGCAGGCCCGCGCTGGGCTCGTCGAGGACGAAGAGCTGCCCCTGCTTCCACGGCTCGCCGAGCGCCTGCGCCAGCTTGATGCGCTGCGCCTCGCCGCCGGAGAGCGTGGAGAGCGGCTGCCCCAGCGCGAGGTAACCGAGGCCGAGCCGCGAGACGGGGCCGAGCGCGCGCACGATCGCGGCCTCGCGGGAGAAGAAGGCGAGCGCCTCGTCGATCGAGAGCGCGAGCACGTCGGCGACCGATCGCCCGTCGAGCTTCACCTCCAGCACCTCGTCCTTGAAGCGCCGCCCGCGGCACGTCGGGCACGTCAGCGACACGTCCGCGAGGAACTGCATCTCGATCGTCTCGGCGCCCTCCCCGGCGCACGCCTCGCAGCGCCCGAGCGCCACGTTGAACGAGAAGTGCCCGGGCCCGAGCCCGCGCGCCACCGAGTCCGGCAGCTTCCCGAAGATCGCGCGGATCCGGTCCCACGCTCCGGTGTACGTCGCGGGGTTCCCGCGCGACGTCCGCCCGAGCGGCGCCTGGTCGACCAGCGTGACCGCCATCACCCCCGCGCCCCCCTTGATCGCGCGGTACACCCCCGGCGCCTCGACATCCCGGTACCCCCTCGCCCGCGCGAGCCCCCGGTAGAGCACCTCGTCGACCAGCGTGCTCTTCCCGGAACCGCTAGGCCCGGTGACGGCAACGACCTTCCCCAGTGGAACGTCCACCGTGACGTCCCTCAGGTTGTTCGCCTTCGCCCCCTCGATCGTAATCGCGCTCGCGCTCGTCTTCGTGCTCGTGCTCGTCTTCGTGCTCGCGCTCGTCTTCGTGGTCGTGCGCGTGCGCGTGCGCGCCATCCCCTCCGGCGCCCCGTCGTAGACGATCTTCCCGCCCGCCGGCCCGGCCCCGGGCCCCAGCTCCACGATCCGATCGCACGCCGCGAGCACGATCGGCTCGTGCTCGATCACCACCACCGAGTTCCCCGCCGCGGCCAGCTCCCGCATCGCGGAGACCAGCGGCGGCACGTCGGTCGGGTGCAGGCCGACGGTGGGCTCGTCGAGCACGAACAGGGCGCCGGTGAGCGACGTACCGAGCGCGGAGGTCAGCGAGACCCTCTGCGCCTCCCCTCCCGACAGCGTCCGCGCCTGCCGGTCGAGCGTGAGGTAACCGAGGCCGACCTTCTCCAGGTAGGCGAGCCGCTGCGCCAGCTCCTTGCGCGCGATCTCGCCCTGCCCCGTGGTGGCGACGAGCGCGTCCAGGCGGGCGCGCGCGTCCGAGAGCTCGAGGGCGTGCCAGGCGGCGAGGTCGAGGCCGCCGATGTGGTGGAGGAGCGACGCGGGCGAGAGGCGCTTGCCGTTGCAGGCCTTGCAGAGGTCGTACGAGCGGTAGCGCGCGAGGAGCACGCGCACGTGCATCTTGTAGGTGCGCCCCTCGAGCCACTTGAACCACGCGCGCACGCCCGGGTACTTCCCCCCGTGCCACGTCCCCTCGCCCGCGAGGACGGCCTCCTGCTGCTCGGGGGTGAGATCGCGCCAGGGCCTGTCGATGGGGATCTTCTTCTTCTCGCAGAACTTGAGGAGCGTCTTGCGCTCCCACGTCGTCGACGCGCCGGACCACGCCCGCACCGCGCCGCCGCGGATCGTGCGCGACTCGTCGGGCACCACCTTGCTCCAGTCGACGCCGATGGTGCGGCCGAAGCCGCGGCACTCGGGGCAGGCGCCCGTCGGCGACTGGTACGAGAAGAGGCCCGGCTGCGGCGGGTCGAAGCCGCGCGCGCACACCGGGCACGCGAGCCCTTCCACCACCGGCACCCGCGTGCTCCCGGCCCCGTTGGCGATGTGCAGCGCCGCGGCCCCGCCCGCCCGCTTCCACGCCTCCTCGATCGCCGCCCCGAGCCGCCGCTGGTCCTTCGGGTACACCTTCACCCGGTCGACCACCACCTCGACGCCCTCCCGCCCGCCGGCCGAGAGCGCCTCGCTCGGCTTGATCTCGTCGAGGTCCCGCGCCTCGCCGTGCAGATACAGGCGCCGGTAGCCCGCCCCGAGCAGCGACTCGCGCACCGTCAGGTACGCCTCGGCGCTCGGCACGGGGACGCGGTACGTCACGACCGCGGTCGCCCCCTGGTGCTCGGCGGCCGCGCGGGATGCCGCGGCGACCGGGCTGGTCCGCACCGCGGCGACGCCGTGGTCGGGGCAGATCGGGACGGCCTCGCGGGCGAAGAGGGCGCAGAAGTACGGCTCGACGTCGGCCATCGTGGCGACGGTGGACCGCGAGCTCTTCACCGGCGCGTGCCGGTCGACGGCGACCCCTGCGGCCACCGGGTCGAGCGCCTCGATGGGCGGCCGCTCCAGCCGCTCCAGGAACTGCCGGGCGTACGGGCTGAAGCTCTCCACGAAGCGCCGCTGGCCCTCCGAGTACAGCGTGTCGAGCGCGAGCGACGACTTGCCAGCGCCGGAGACGCCGGCCACGCCGACGAGCTCGCCGGGCCGGAGGTCGAGGTCGATGCCCTGGAGGTTGTGGGTGCGGGCCCCGCGGAGGCGGATCGGGTGCATGGAGGGGGGACGTTCTGGGGCCGTCCGGGCGGGAGGGCAAGGGTGAGGGGGCCGCACGCAAGAGAGAACGCACCGGCTCGGCGACACGCACCAGCGTCCAACGGCTCCCCCGCCGGTACGAAGCCTCGTACCGCCATCCTGAGGGGTCGTGACGGCAGGAGCTCAGGCGTCCGCAGGAGTGCGCTTCCGCGCATCGGCGACCAGCGCCCCGAGCCTACCGCTCCGCGAGGTGGTGCGCTCGAGGAACACCGAGAAAGCCTCGCGGGTCGGGCCGTTCGCCGTGCCCCTCTCGCCTTGCGTGCGGGAGGTCTGTTACGACGACGTCATGCCTTCCATGCGCGCGCTGGCCCTTGTCCTGGTCGGTGTCCTGGGCTGCGGCAGCGGAGGCTCCGGGCTCTCGGGCGCGGCGTCGAGCGGTGCAGGGGGCATGGGCGGGGCGCACGCGTCCGGCGGGGCGCATGGGGCCGGTGGGGCGCATGGGGCCGGTGGGGCGCACGGGGCCGGCGGGGCGCATGGGACCGGAGGCGTACCGGGGGTCGGAGGAGCAGCCAGCGTCGCGTCGACGAGCACGGGGGCGCCCGACGCCGGCCCGGGAGACGCCAGCCCCGGCGACGCGTCGGACGGCGCCCCCGACGGCGACGCGGGACCGCCGATCGTCAGCGTGCCCGCGATCCCCTGCACGGACACCATCGCGAACGTCTACGTCACGCCGGCGAACCTGCCCCCGATGACGCTCGCCACCCGCGGCGACGTCGTGCGCTGCGCGTTCGACTCGACCCTCTCGCTCGCCGAGGTCGGCTCGCAGGTGACCGCGAAGGGCATCATGACGCCCATGAAGACGGCCGTCTCGCTCTACCGGATCGAGTTCCGCACCGAGCGGGGCGACGGATCGGAGGGCGCGAGCACGGCGCGCGTGTACCTGCCGTCGACGCCGGCCGCGCTCCCCCTGCCCGTGATCACGATCGGTCACCCGACCGACGGCATCGCGCAGAGCTGCGCCCCCTCCCAGGACCCGACCTCGAACCAGGATCTCGCCCTGCCCTGGGCCGGCCTCGGCTACGTGGTCATCGTCCCCGACTACGCCGGCCTCGGGAACGGCGGCGTGCAGGCCTACCTCGACAACCGCGACCAGGCTTACTCGGTCCTCGACGGCGCGCGGGCCCTCCGCAAGCTGCTGCCCGGGGCGGCGCTCTCGCAGTCGGTGCTCGCCATCGGGTGGAGCCAGGGCGGCGGCGCGGTGCTCTCGGCGCAGGCCCTCGCGAAGAGCTACGGGTGCGACGGCACGCTCGCCGGCGTGGTCACGTTCGCGCCCGAGTGGCCCAGCCGCCTCAACTCGTTCGGCTTCGTCGACCAGCTCGACAACCCGAACGAGCTGACGATCCAGACGGGGATCAGCGAGAACGTCGTCACCGTCATGCGCGAGTACGCGTACTTCTACAACCACGTCGGCCCCTCGTCCGCCGGCGACGGCTTCCCGGCCTCGGCGCGCACGGGGATCGACAACGCGGTCACGTCGCTCTGCCAGACGCCGCTCGGCGGCTACCTCCAGGCCACCGCGCCGCACGTCGGCGACATCTTCGACCCGACGTTCAGCGCCACGATGCTCGCGTGCATCGGCGGCGCCGACGCAGGGGCCGGCGACGCGGGGGACGGGGGCGCCGGCGGCGACGGCGGGCCCGGCTGCGTCGACCCCGGGCTCAGCTACTACCAGTTCCTCACGAACAACATCCTGGCGGCCGACCCCCACGGCCCGCCCGTGCTCTTCGTGCAGGGCCTCGCCGACGTCATCATGCCCCCCGCGAGCGAGGCCGCCTGCAACCTCGACAAGCTCGCGAAGGACGGCGTCTTCCCCCAGCTCTGCGTCGACCCGCTGGCGCTCCACACCAACGTCGTCGGCCGCAACATGGATTTCGCCATCGCGTGGGTGGAGGCGCTCCTCACCGGCCAGCTCTTCCCCACCACGTGCCAGAGCACGGGCATGCCGGCCTGCACGCCTTGAGCCCGCGAGCGTGAGCTTCGTCGGCGGGCCCCTGGCAGGTCCTCGCGCGTGCGAAGCCTCGACCAGTTGCCCCGACGGTTCCGCTTCCACGCGAAGCCTCGTACCGACGCATCGGCGGTTTCCCTGCCGGTACGAAGCCTTACCGACGGCCCAGTCAATCGAATCGACACCCGCGCGCACATTGCAGGTAGACTCGCGAGCCGGGAGGACCCGATGTGGAAGCGCGAGGCGTGCATCGCCGCACTGGTCGGGCTCGTGGGCTGCTCGTCGAGCACGGCCCCGGATTCCACCAACCCGGACGCGGGCTCCCACCCGGACGCGGGCTCCCATCCGGACGCGGGGCACGCGACGACCTTCCGGGAGGCCTCGGATGCCGCGCTCGCGACGCTACGGAACGTCTTCTACGAAGACGGCACCTGGAACCTCTGCGTCCCGACGAAGTGCAGCTTCCTCGCGTTCGACGACTTCGACTGGGGAGCGGACTCGCTCACGGCCGCGCTGTACCTCCGGTGGAGCGTCGAGAAGGACGCCGCGATCCCCCCGATGATGAAGGCGCTCGACGCGAACGGCCCGACGTACGGGACGTGCACTGCGACGAGCTGTCCGATCTGGAGCGACGTGACGCTCTGGGACTCCATCGCCGCCTCGCACGAGCACCTCGTCCTCGGGACGAGCAACACGTTGAACAGGGCCGTCGGCGGGTTCGCGTACGTCGACACCGCCACCGAGTTCGCCAAGGGAGCGTGCCCCGACATCGACTTCCAGGCCCCGGTCAGCGGGGGAAACGGCATCGGCGCCGTGAGCACGCTCAAGACCCTGGAGACCGACTCGAACTACATCAAGGCCGCGCTCCTGCTCCACCAGATCACCGGCACGGCGTCGTACCTCGACAAGGCCGTCGCCAAGTACGCGAGCGTGCGCAAGTACTTCCTCGATCCCAAGGTGCCGCTCTACACCGTCTACGTCCTCGACGACGGCACGACGTGCACGCAGATCCCGCGGCGCTTCTACGGGAGCGTGAACGGGAACATGATCTGGAACGGCGTCGGGCTCGCCGCCGCGACAGGGACCAAGTCGTACCTGGACGACGCCGTCGCCACGGCCAAGGCGGTCGACGAGCACCTCGGGGACGCGAACGGTGTCTACGCGGACCTCCAGACCGACGACGATGTGGTCGAGCCCCTGATCGAGGGGATGATGCGGCTCGCCACCGAGCAGGGCCAGACCTTCGCGCGCGACTGGCTCCTCACCAACGCGGGCGCGATGGCGGGCGCTCGCGCGCCGGACGGGGCGTATGGCCGGTTCTTCGACGGCCCGGCGCCGCCCGCGCAGAGCACCGCGTGGCAGGCCAACGGCGGGATCGCCCTCGCGTTCGCGGCGGGCGCGCTGTCGCCGGACGGCGACGCCTCCGCCAACGCAGGGGCCTGGGCGCACGCCGTCAACGTCACCTCCGCGGTCTCCAAGCTGCCATCGTCCATCGAGTTCACCGGGCAGGCCATCGCGCTCTTCGGCACCCTGGCCGCCACCGACAACCAGCTCGGCCAGGCCTCGGTCTTCGTCGACGGCGTCGAGACGTTCGACCAGACCGGCATCCACCAGAACCAGACGAACGCGCTGGCAAAGGTCCCCGACTCCGTCCTCTTCGCCTGGCGCTGGCCCACGTCGGGGAAGCACACCCTGCGCTTCGAGGGGCAGCCGTCGGACCCCAAGGACGGCGGCCCGTTCCTGCAGGTACAGAGCTACTCGTACGTCCCGTAGGGCGTCGCTCAAGCCTTCTCGACCACGACGGGCACGCCGTTCAGGATCGACGCGCCCACGATCGGCTCGACGTACAGCTCGTCCGTCAGCGCGTTGGCGCTGGGCCCCTCGAGCGCGCCCGCCACGCGCAGCGTCCCCGCCGCGGGCGCGTGCCCGAACCCGTGCGGCAGCGACACCACCCCGGGCATGACCTCGTCCGTCACCTCGAGCCGCGCGGTCACCTCGCCCACGCGGCTCCGGATCCGTACGCGATCGCCGCCGCCGAGGCCGAGGCGCCCTGCGTCCGCGGGGTGCATCAGGAGCGCCGCGCGCGAGGGCCCCTTGGTGAGCGAGGGGAGGTTGTGCATCCACGAGTTGTTGCTGCGCAGGTGCCGCCGCCCGACGAGGCAGAGCCCGCCCTCCGCGCGCGCCTCGTCGATCCAGCGCTCGATCCGCGGCACGTCGCGCACGAAGACCTCCGGCGCGAGCCGGACGCGCCCGTCCGGCGTCCGCACGCGCCGCCCGCCGGACGGGCGGAGGGGGCCGAGGTCCACGCCATGGGGAGCTTCGCGCAGGGCGGCGAGCGAGAGGCGATGGGGGCCCATGCGGAGGAGGAGGTCGATCACGCGGTCTGGCAGGTCCTTCGCGCGATGGGTGAGCGCGCGGGCGGCCGGGCCCGGGAGGCCGAGGACGCGGGCGGACAGCTCGCTCAGGATCTCCCAGTCGTCGCGGGCGTCGGGGGCGCGCTCCAGGATCGGGGGGCTATACTTCACGACGTTGCGGACCGCGAGGCCGAGCAGGACGAGCTCGTAGTTGCCGACCTCGAAGATGTGGGCGGGCGGCAGGACGAAGTGCGCGAGGCGGGCGGTCTCGTTCACGTAGGGGTCGATTGCGACGACGAGCTCGAGCTTCTCGAGCGCGCGAGAGAGGCGTTCTCCGTTGGGCGTCGAGAGGACGGGGTTGCCCGCGAAGGAGACGAACGCGCGGATCCGGCCCGGCCCCTCCGTCTCCATCTCCTCCGCCATCACCGCCGAGGGCAGCGCCCCGAGCAGCTCGGGTAGCCCGCGCACGCGCGACCGGAAGCGCGCATACGAATCCCCGAGGAAGAGGCGCGCGAGCCGGCCCACGTCGGCCGCGGGCTCGGCGAACATCACGCCCCCCTCGCAATCGAAGTTGCCCGTGACCACGTTGAGGGCCTCGATGAGCCAGCTCGCCGCCGGACCGAAGGGGTTCTGGCAGGTGCCGACGCGCCCGTAGACGGCGGCGCGCCGCGCGCTCGCGAGGTCACGGGCGACGGCGCGCACGGTCTCCGCGGAGACGCCGGTCGCCGCGGCGACGCGCTCGGGCGGGAAGCGCTCCGCGACGGCGCGGCAGCTCGGGCAGGCCCGACGCCGTGCGGGCGACGCGCGCCTCGTCGACGAGCCCCTCGGCGAACAGGACGTGGAGCAGCGCGAGGAGGAGCGCCGCGTCGCCGCCGGGCCGGATGAAGTGGTGCGCGTCCGCGATCGCGGCCGTCTCGGTGCGCCTCGGGTCGAAGAGCACGACGCGCCCGCCGCGGCCCCGGACGCTGCGCAAACGGGCGCGGGCGTCGCCGAGCGCCATCATGCTCCCCATCGACGCGGCCGGGTTGGCGCCGAGGACGAGCAGGTAATCGGTTCGATCGATGTCCGGCACGGGGATGGCCGAGACGTCGCCGTACACCTGCATGCACGCGAAGAGCCGAGGGGCCGAGTCCTGCGAGTTGGGGTCGAAGCGGTTCTTCGTACCGAACGCGGCCGTGACGAGCTGCGCGCCGAGGGCGGCGCGGTGGCTGTGGACGGTGGGGTTGCCGACGTAGAGGCCGATGGCGTCGCGGCCGTGGCGCGCGCGGATCGCGCGGAGCCGGGCGGCCACCTCGGAGAAGGCCGTGTCCCACGAGATCGGCTCCCAGCCCGCCCCCGCGCGGCGGACGGGCGTCCGGAGCCGGTCCGGATCGTCGAGGAGCTCGCGCAGCGCGGGGCCCTTGGGGCAGATGTGGCCGCGCGAGAAGACGTCGTCCGGATCGGGCCGGATGGCCGTGACGCGGTTGTCCTCCACGGAGACGCGCATGCCGCAGAGCGCCTCGCACAGGTTGCAACTGAAGGTACGGACGTCGGTCATGACGGAGGCCCCTCCAAGCTACGCGAGGCCGGGGACGATCTCGCAGAAGTTCCCCGCGAAGATCCGCTCCTGCATGTCAGCGCTCACCGGCATGCGCTCGACCCAGCGTCGGATCTCGCCGTAGTCGTAGCTCCCGTCCGACTCGTGGAAGCCGTAGGGCGCGTCGGTCCCGTAGAGGCAGCGCTCCGGGCCCATCGCCTTCACGGCGGCGCGGGCGAGCGCCTCGTCGATGTAGGGGCTCGAGAGGTCGACGTAGAGGTTCGGACACTCGCCGCGGTACGCCCAGAGGTCGTCGTAGAAGGGGAAGCCGGCGTGGGCGCTCACGACCTTGAGGCGGGGGTGCGCGCGGCAGATGGCGCGGAAGTCGCCGCGCCGGCGGAAGCCGAGGTGGATGAGCACCGGCAGGCCCAGCTCCTCGGCCCGGCGGAGCACGGGCCCGAGGATCTCCGTCCGGTAGTCGTGCCAGTGCGGGTGGAGCTTGATCCCGATCATCCCCGGCACGGCGCGCCAGCGCTCGAGCTCGTCGAGCACGCCGGGGTTGTTGCGCGGGTTGAGGAAGATCCACCCGAGGAAGCGGTCCGGGTGAGCGGCGCAGAGGCGCGCCACGCCCTCGTTGTCGGGACGAGCGAAGATGCTCACCACCTGGCCGGAGAGCCGGAGGTCGCCCTCGGGCGTGAGCAGCGCGCGGTGCGTCGCCTCGACGAGCACGCGCCCCGCGGCCGAGCGCGAGAGCCGCCGCATCACGGCGAGCAGGCGCTCCGGCGTCGGCGGGAGGGGGCCGTTCATCGCCGGGATGATGGCCACGCGGTCGACGCCCGCGGCGTCCATCTTGGCGAGGATGCGCTCCGCGTCGAGGATGCGCGGATCGAAGTGAGCGTGGCTGTCGATGATCACGGGCTCATCCTAGCGGTAGTCGGCTATGGTCGCGCGATGAAGCGCGTGCTCCTCGCCCCCCTGCTCCTGCTCGCCGCGGCCTGCACGACGCCGCCGCCTGCCGTCCCGCCGCCGCCGACCCTGGACCGAGCCACCGCCGAGCGCGACATCGGCCACGAGCTCGACGACCTGCACGACGCCGCGGCGCACGCGGACTCGGCGCGCTACTTCGCGCACTACACGAAGGACGCGACCTTCCTCGGCACCGACGCCACCGAGCGCTGGGACCTCGCGGCTTTCCACGCGTACGCGGACCCCCGCTTCTCGAAGGGCGCGGGGTGGGTCTACCACGTCGTACGGCGCGCCGTGGCCCTCTCCGCGGGCGGCGACGTCGCGTGGTTCGACGAGGATCTGCGCGGGGAGAAGGCGGGCGCGTGCCGCGGGAGCGGCGTCCTCGTCCACGCCGACGGCCGGTGGCGCGTGGCGCAGTACAACCTCGCGGTCACGGTGCCCAACGAGCGCTTCGCCGCCGTCCGCGCTGCGATCGATGCCCCGCCCGACCTGCGCGTGCGCTACCCGGACGCGTACCGCGACGCGGTCGCCAGCGCGGCCGCGGGCGACCTCGCGAAGGCGGACGCGCGGCTCGCGGCGCTCGTCCCGGAGGCGAAGACCCGCCCCGACGACGACCTCGAGTTCTGGCTGCACAACGAGCTGACGTGGGTGCGATGGGCCGCCGGCGATCTCGCGGGCGCCCGCGACGAGGTCGAGCGCGCGAAGGCCACGCTCGATCACGGCACCTTGCCCGCCAACAAGCTACGCGCGCTGCGCCTGCACGAGCGCTGGGACCGCGCCTACCTCGCGATCGAGGACGCCCTCGCCGCGCCGCCGCGCGAGCGCGCGAAGAGGGTGGCCGCCGCCGACGCGGCGCGTGCCGCGTACGAGGCGCTCGCGCGGCCCGCGAACGACCATGACGGGATGGCGGTGCTCGCCGCCTTCTTCGCCGTACGGAAGGGGGATCGTCGCGCCGCGGCCGCGGAGGCGGCGAAGGTCGACGAGAAGGACACCGACCTGCAAGACCTCTACGTCGTCGTGCTCGCGCGCTCGGCGGCGGGGGATCACGAGGGCGCGGCGCGCGCGTTCTCGCGGATCTGCGCGGGGGAGAGCGCGCTCATGAAGCCGCTCGTCCTCCGCGCGCTCCGCGCCGCCGGGCACGCCTGCCCGAAGTGATCGGACCCGCGCTCCGGCTCACATGAACGTGCCCACGCACGGCCCCATGCCGCACGTCTGCACCACCGTCCCCGTCGCGAACCACTGCACCTCCTGATCGATGGAGGTTTGCTGGATGCGGAGCTGGTCGTGCGGGTCGCCGCACTTGGGCGGGGCGTTCATCGGGCAGAGGTTCATCGGCGGCGTGTTCGTCTCGGGCGCCGGGTTCAGGCCCCAGCTCCACTCCACGATCGCGGACCCCGAGATGGGGCCCGTCGCGTCCGGGATACCGTAGATCTCGCGGTTGACGACGCTCAGGTTCTTCGCGCCGACGGCGCGAGCGATGATGTGGGCGCCGAGGGGCGTCACCTGGTAGTCGCCGACGTTGTCGTGGATCAGCACCTGGTGCGCGGGGGTGTTCGGCAGGTTGTTCGAGACGATGTACGGCATGTAGCCGTCGGGCTCGACGCGGTCCCACACCATCTGCATCAGCCCCATGTACTGCTGGATGGTGCGCCCGTTCTGGAACACGTCCTGGAGGAGCGTGAAGAAGGGCGCGAAGTCCTCGCTGCGGTTGAGCAGCAGGCTGTACGGGGCGCCGGGCTCGCCGAGCACGCCGAGCGTGACGTCGGTCGTGACGGACATGTACGTCGTGCCCATGATCCCGCCCTGGCTGTCGCCGCGGTAGAAGTGCTTGCTCGCGTCGATGGTCGGCTGGCCGTTGTAGAAGGTGGCAGGGTCGCTCGCGAGCGCGTTCATCAGGCGCATCGCGAGGAGCTCGTTGAGCAGGCCCTGGTGCTGCCGCCCGACGACGTCCTTGAACTGCGTCGGATCGTTCGCGAGGACGTTCTCCAGCACCGTCTGATCGTCCTGGCAGAAGCCCACGAAGTCGACCGCGACGGAGACGTAGTCGCCCGCGTCGTCGATCTCGGCGAGGTAGCTCCCGTCGCCCTCCGTCTTGTCGCCGAGCAGGCCGTGCCCGTTCGCGATGGGGACGCCGGGCTTCTTGGTGGCGGCGATGGGGATGTTGACCTCGAACTCGTACTGCGCCGTCCCGTTCTGCGCGGGCATGCCGTCGGACCCGAAGTTGAGCCCGGTGGGCGTCATCATCGTCGCGTCGGTCGAGGGGTTCGGGGTCGTGGTGTAGAGCGGCACGGTCATCAGCCCGAAGAGCCGGCGCCAGAGGTGCGGGTTGGGCCCGTCCTGTGAGCAGTTGCCGGATCCGATCTCCGCTCGGCGAGAGGGCGTGGGTCTCGGACGCGGGTGTCCCCTGCGTGAGGTTGTTGCAGGAGGGCGAGGTCGTCGGGTCGAGGCAGGCGCCGTTGATGCACTTCATCGCGCCGCCGCCGCAGTCGCTGTCCATCGTGCAGGTCCCGGCCGGCGCCGGCGGGAAGAGCGTGTAGCTCGGCCCCTTCGTGCCCACCTTCGCCAGGGCGTCGTCGCGCATGTGGAGGAGCCACTTCGTGTTGTTGTCCTGGCTCGCGGTCGAGTAGTCCCAGGCGAGCTGCAGGTCGCTCCTCTGGATGCCGGCCTTCTCGAGCTTGGCGAAGATGTCGTCGTAGAGGCTCTTCCGCAGCGCCACGGACGGGTCGCACGAGGGGGTGCCGTCGCGCAGCGCCTGGAAGACGGGCGACGGCGCGAGCGCCTTCCCGCTCGCGTCGACGACGTGGCGGATCGCCACGATGTAGCGCGTCGCGTCCGCGAGCCGCACCACGGGGCGGATGAGGAAGGCCCGGTCCGTGTCCGCCTCGGTGAGCTCCACGTCCAGCTCGGCCCAGTGCGGTACAGCTCGCCCGTGTCCGCGTTCAGGACGATGGTGGGCGAGGAGGTCGTGACCGAGGACGCGAGCGTGTCCTGCGTGGGCAGGCCGGTGATGGTGGCGCCGGGGAGGTGCGTGAGGATCGTCTGGCCGGGCGAGAAGCCGTCGCTGTCGGCGACCATCTTCGGGTCGAGCCTGCCCACCGTGGTCGCGTGCGGCATCGCGCCCTGGGGGATGGCCACGCGCTTCTTGGTCACCGTGGTGGTGTCGTCCACCAGGTAGACGTTGGACGGGAAGGGATAGCCGCAGAAGCTCGGGACCAGGGGGTCGCAGGCGGCCGCGAGCAGCGGCGCCGCGTCGGCCGGCGGCGTCGGGGGCGTCGGGCAGGAGCCGCCGGTGCCCGAACCGCCGGTGCCCGTTCCGCCGGTGCCCGCGCCGGTGCCGCCGGTGCCCGTGCTGGTGCCGCCGGTGCCGTGGGCCCCCGTGCCGCCCCCCGAGTTGGAGGAGCAGTTGCCGGCCGAGAGCACGAGGAGGCCGAGACCGGCGCAAAACGTAAGGGAGCGTAGAGGCTTCATCGCGGAGCAGGCTAACAGGGCCCGCCGCGGACCGGGAGACGAGGTCCCGAACGGCGGGGTTTGCCGCACGGCGTCAGGCGCAGGCTAGACTCGCCGCGTGGTCCCACCCCTGCCCGTCACCCCCTCCGACATCCGCGAAGCCTACGGCCGCATCGCCGGCCACGTCCGGCGCACGCCCCTCCTCTCCGCGGATCGGGGCGGCGCGGGGGAGGCGCTGATCACCTTCAAGCTGGAGCTGCTCCAGCACGCCGGCTCGTTCAAGGCCCGCGGCGCGTTCAACAACCTCCTCTCGCGCGCCGTGCCCGCGGCCGGCGTCGCCGCGGCATCCGGCGGCAACCACGGGGTCGCGGTGGCGCTCGCGGCGGCGCGGCTCGGCCACCCGGCGCGGATCTTCGTGCCGGAGATCTCGTCGCCGGTGAAGATCGCCGCCATCGCCGGCCACGGCGCCGAGGCCGTGATCGGCGGCGCGCGCTACGCCGACGCGCAGGCGGCCTGCGATTGCCACGCCGCCGCGAGCGGCGCGCTCGTCGTCCACCCCTTCGAGGGCGCCGCCACCGTGGCCGGCGCCGGCACCGTGGCGCTGGAGTGGGAGGAGGACCAGGCACGGCTGGGCCTCGATCCGCTCGACACCGTGCTCGTGGCGGTGGGCGGAGGGGGCCTGATCGCGGGCGTCGCCGCCTGGTTCGCCGGACGTGTGAGGGTGGTCGGCGTGGAGCCCGAGGGGTCGTCCTGCCTGCACGCGGCGCTCGCGGCAGGGCACCCCGTCGACGTGCCCGTCGAGTCGATCGCCGCGGACTCGCTGGGCGCGCGGCGCGCAGGGGAGCTCGCCTTCGCGATCGCGCGCGAGGCCGTCGACCACACGACGCTCGTCCCCGACGCCGCGATCCGCGCGGCGCAGGAGCAGCTCTGGGCGCGCTACCGCATCGCCGCCGAGCCGGGCGGCGCGGCGGCCCTCGCGGCGCTGATCACGGGCGCCTACCGCCCGAAGCCCGGCGAGCGCGTCGGCGTGCTCCTGTGCGGGGGGAACGTGGATCCGCGGAGCCTCGCCCCGCCCGCGAAGTCGCCCCCGCCGACGTGAGGCGGGGCCGCTCAGCGGCGCTTCTTCGCCGAGAAGCTCGGCGACGAGGAGATCGGCCACCGCGCGGATGCGGGGCACGGCGAGCGCGCTCCTGGCGCAGACGAGCTGGAGCGTCGAGGAGACGTGGGGACCGAGGTCGACGTCGATCGGGACGATTGACGACGCGAGCGAGAAGCGGTGGCGGACGAGGCCCGCGAGCATCGCCCCCAGGCCGGCCTCGCAGGCGCGCCACTGCACGAGGTAGTTGTCGGAGGTGAACGCGGGCCGAAAGTCCGGGATGGCGGCGGCGAGCTCGGGGTTCGGCGTGACGTCCTCGAAGGGCGGGGCCCACGCGATCCACGCGAGGTCGCGGAGCTTCGGCTTCTTCGGCAGCTTCGCGGCGTACGACCTCGACGCCACCGCCGTGACGGGGAACGTCAGGCTCCCGAGCTCGCAGAGGTCGCGCGACGCGCCCGGGCGGAGCCGCAGGGCGAGGTCGGCCTCTCCGCGCGTCAGGTCGAGGAGGCGGACGGAGGAGAGCACCTCGAGCCGGATCTCCGGGTACTTGCGCTGCACCACCGCGCCGAAGGGCGCGACGAAGTTGAACGCGATGCCCGGCGGCGCCGTCACCCGCACCACGCCGCGTGGCCCGCCGGAGGCGCCCTGCCCGGCCGCGCGCGACACCTCCCCCGCCCACTCGGCCATCCGCTTCGCCGGCTCGACGAGCCGCTCTCCTGCGCTCGTCAGCGCCGCGCCGGCGACCTGCCGCTGGAAGAGCTGGTAGCCGAGGCGGTACTCGAGGTCGGCGAGGCGCCGGCTGATCGTCGGCTGCCCCACCTTGAGCCGCTTCGCGGCGCGCGAGAGGCTGCCCGTCTCGGCGATGACGAGGAAGAGCTGTACGTCGTCCCAGGCGAGGTCCATCCCCCTATCCAATCACGCATGGCCTCATGCGAGATATCGTCAATTTTGCATACACAGACGCATGGCTAAGGTCCTGGCTGTACCCGCTCGCTGGAGGAGCCATGATGAACCCCGCCGCCACCGTCGTCCTCGCCGCTTCGCTCACCCTCGCCGGCTGCGCCGCCAGCACCCACGCCACCCAGCCCTCGCAGCTCGGCGCCCCCCACGCCTCCGCCGACATGCTCGCCGTCGTCGACCAGCCCGGGCCGATCGAGGTCGAGTCGATCGTCTCCACCACGTGGGCGGTGCCCCGCTCCGGACTCATCAACCTCGACGCGCCGAAGGCGAAGGCCGCGGGGCTCCGGGACGGGGACGAGCCCATCCAGGTCTACTTCCACGTCGTCCGGCACCCGCGCTTCGGCACCTTCATCATCGACACGGGCGTGGAGCGCGCGCTGCGCGACGCGCCCGGGAAGGCCGCCGTGCGCGGGCTCGTGTCGACCTACCTGCACACCGAGAAGATGGGCTTCGAGGAGCCGCTCGGCGACTGGATCTGCCGCGCAGCACGAGCCGATCCGCGGCGTCTTCTTCACGCACCTGCACCTCGATCACGTCAGCGGCGCGCCCGACCTGCCGAGGAGCACGCCGCTCTACGCGGGGCCCGGCGAGACGACGGGGCACGACTTCCTCAACCTGTTCACGCAGGGCAGCCGTCGACCGCGCGCTCGACGGGCTGCCCGCGGTGAGCACGTGGCCCTACCAGCCCGACCCCGGCGGCCGCTTCGCCGGCGTCGTCGACGTCTTCGGCGACGCCTCGTTCTGGGCGATCGTGGACGCCGGGCACACGCCCGGCTCCACGGCGTACCTCGCGCGCACGCCGCAGCGGGCCCGTGCTCTTCACGGGCGACACGTCGCACACCCGCTGGGGCTGGGAGAACGACGTCGAGCCGGGCACCTTCACCGCCGACCAGGCGCGGAACGCCGACAGCCTCGCGCGCCTCCGCCGCCTGGTGCAGGAGCACCCGGAGATCGACGTGCGCCTCGGCCACCAGCACGGGATCCCGCCGCACGCGGCGGAGTCGCCCCGCGCCGCGCGGTGAGAGTGAGGTCAGCGCTTGCGGGCGTGGTGCGCGGCGACGATCTGGGCCGTGCAGCACGTCAGCTTCTTGCCGGCGGGGATGTGGAGGAACTCGTTGGGGCCGTGGGCGTTCGACTCCGGGCCGAGCAGGCCCGTGATGAGGAACTGCGCCTCGGGGAACTTCTCCCCAAGCATCGCCATGAACGGGATCGTACCGCCCTCCCCCATGCTCATCGCCGGCTTGCCGAAGTAGGCCCGCGAGGCGCCGTCGCACGCCGCCTCCAGCCAGGCAGCGATTGGGGGCGCGTCCCAGCCCGCCGAGGCGTGCTCGCCCTCGAAGCGCACGCGCGCGCCGTAGGGCGGGTCTTTCTCCAGCGCGTTGCGGAGCGCGCGGGAGGCGTGCTCCGGGTCGAGGCGCGGGGGGATGCGCATGGAGAGCTTGAGCGACGTATAGGGGCGGAGGACGTTGCCCGCCTTGGGGAGCGAGGGCAGGCCCTCGGCGCCGGTGACGGAGAGCGCCGGGCGCCAGGTGCGGTTGAGGATGAGCTCGGCGACGTCGGACGTGACCGGACGCATCCCGGGCGCCCAGGGCATCTTGTCGACCACCTCGCTCTTCAGCGCCGCGGCCGAGGCCTGGGCCTGCGCGCGGCGCGCCGCGGGGATCTCCACGTGGAGCGCGTCGAGGAGGACCTTGCCCGTCTCCTGGTCCTCGATGCGGGAGAGGATCTGCCGGAGGACGCGGAAGCTCGAAGGGACGACGCCGCTCGCGGCGCCGGAGTGGACGCCCTCGGTGAGCACGTCGACGCGGAGCGCGCCGCCGATGAGCCCGCGCAGCGAGGTCGTCGACCAGAGCGCGTCGTAGCTGCCGCAGCCCGAGTCGAGGCAGACGATCAGGGTGGGCGAGCCGATGCGGTGCGCGAGCGCCTGGATGTAGGCGGGCAGGTCGGGGCTGCCGCTCTCCTCGCCCGCCTCGATGAGCACGACGCACCGCGCGTGGGCGGACGCCCTGCTCGTGGAGCAGGCGCAGGCGCCGAGAGCGAGGCGAAGGCGGAGTAGCCGTCGTCGGCGCCGCCCCGGCCGTAGAGCCGGTCGCCCTCGCGCACCGGCGCCCAGGGGAGAGCCCGTCGCGCCAGCCGGTCATGGCCGGCTGCTTGTCGAGGTGACCGTAGAGCAGCACCGTGTCCGTCGAGCCGGGGGCGCCCGGAACCTCCGCGAGGATCACGGGCGCGCGGCCCGTCAGGCGGTGCACCTCGACGGAGAGGCCGGGGATGCGGCTGCTTCCTGCACCAGTCGGCGATCAGGGCGACGGCCCGCTCCATGTGGCCGTGCTCGTTCCATTCCAGGTCGAACGCCTGCGACTCGTTCGGGATGCGGATGTAGTCCGACAGCGCGGGGAGGATCTCGCCCTCCCAGACGCGCTCGGCAAAGCTCTGCGCGCGGGGGACGTCCAGGGTCTCTTGGGTGCTCATGTCAGGAGGAGGGTCACATATCGGCAGGCCGCGCGGCCTGCAAGCGGGACGACGGCCGCCGCTGCCTGCGCGCCAAGATCAGCGCGCGTCGGGCTCGCCCGGCCCGGCCCCTTTCCCTACAGTCGACGAGCCCGACTGCTTCTTCAGGGAGCTCCCCATACTGTCACTGTAGCCAAGGGTGGTGCGCGTCTCGATGGACGCGACGTTCACCTCGACGGACGCGACGTTCGCCTCGATGGACACGACGCCCGCCTCGATGAACGCGACGCTCGCCTCGATGGACGCGACGTTCGCCTCGATGGACGCGACGCCCGCCTCGATGGACGCGACGTTCGCCTCGATGGACGCGACGCCCGCCTCGATGGACGCGACGTTCGCCTCGATGGACGCGACGTTCGCCTCGATGGACGCGACGTTCGCCTCGATGGACGCGACGTTCGCCTCGATGGACGCGACGTCCGCCTCGATGGACGCGACGTCCGCCTCGATGGACGCGACGTTCGCCTCGATGGACGCGACGTTCGCCTCGATGGACGCGACGTTCGCCTCGATGGACGCGCTGTTCGTGTGGCAGGCGCGACGCCATCATCCTACCTCGGCGACCAGGCACACACATTCAGCCGCGTCTCTCCGCCGCCGCGCCGCCGGCATCGGCTAGAGTCCCCGCCCCATGCTTCGCCTTGCCGCCCTTGCCGCCCTGATCGCCGCCGCCTCCCTCCCGTCCTGCGCCTCGGTGCCCCACGTCGGGCCGGCCCGTGACGTCTCCGAGGCCGCTGCCCCTCCTCGCGGCGGCGCCTGCCGGCTACGCCCCCGACGCGGCCGCGGTGCCCGCCGCCGCCGACCACGCGCGCGTCCGCGGCACCTTCGAGAACGCGCTCCTCCCGGCGGCCAAGGGCACCCTCGCGCACGAGGCCGCGCTCGATACGGTCGCCGCGGTCGATCGCCGACATGGTCTCCGACCGACCAGCAGGCGCCCTCTCAGGCGCTGGTCGCGTGGCTGAGCTGGCGCGCGGGGGCCGTCTCGCGCGGTCGCCCGGGTCGTGGTGATGACGACCGCCGGCGCCGACGACCTCGACCTGCAGACCGCCGACTTGGCCGGCAAGGCCCAGGCGTCGGTGTACCCCGAGGCGTTCGGCATGGCGCGGGTCGACGCGCGGACGGCCGGCGCAGGCCATCGTCTTCGCGCGGCGCCTGCTGGCGGTCGAGCCGCTGCCCAAGGCCTATGCGCCGGGCGCGCCCATCACCCTCAAGGTCAAGCCGCTCGACGCCTTCGGCGAGCTGGTCCTCCTCGCCGACGACGAGGGCGGCGGGGTGGTGAGAGAAGATGATCGCCGCCCCCGACGGCGGGACTTCTCGGTCACCCACAGGGCGCCGGGCAAGCCCGGCCGCTACTTCCTCGAGGTCAGCGGCCTCGACCCGCGCACGCCCAGGCCATGCCGGAGAACCCCTGGCGGCGGACCTGCTTCTGGGTGCCGGTGTACGTCGGCGTGCCCGAGCCCACCGCGCCCGACGCTTTCGTCCGCGCGCCGGCGCCCAACCCCACCGACGTCACCACCTGGGGCGCGCGCATCGTCGAGGGCTACAACGAAGCGCGCCTCCGCGCGGGCAAGCAGGCGATCGACGACCGACGGGCGCCTGCGCGACCTGGCGGGCGAGCGGAGCGGGCTCTGGGCGCGCGCGGGCCGCGAGCCGCCGCCCGACGTGGTCCTCGCCGACAAGCTCGCCGCCTCGGGCTATCCGCCGCACGACTACGACGAGCACCAGGCGCGCATCGACTCGGTCTCCGACTACGTCGCACCTGCGCCTGCTCCAGCCCACCGCGCGGCGCCGCCTGCTCGCGGCCGGACGCGCTGCGGCATCGGCATCGGCCTCACGCCCAGCGCGCCCGGCGCCCGAAGGGCGAGATCGACTACACGCTGATCGAGGACGAGGCCGAGCCCGTCCCCCGCTTCGACCTCGCGCGCGACCGCCCGCGCGTCTACGCCGCGCTCGACGCGCGCTGCAGAAGGCCGAGGGCCGCGCCGCCTACAAGCACGACGAGGACGTGGCCAAGGCGGTGCAGGGTTCGCGGACGATGTGTGCCTCGGCGCCAAGCGGGCAGAACCAGATGAAGCCGCTCATCGACAAGGCGCGCGGCGTGGGCGACAAGTTTCAAGCAGTGGGGCACGCCCCTGTGGCGCGCCGGCTACGACTCACGGCCGATGGGCGGAGATCGAGCCTCTTCGCCAGCTCGCGCGAGCCGGCCCTGCCGTACGCCGAGGTGGGCATTTGCCAGGGAGACCTCCCGGGGAAGCCGGGCGGTTCGTACGTGGTGGTCATCCAGTACGCGTACTGAGCGGCGTGCGTTCGGGATGAGTACATACCGAACCGCGACCGCCAGGGAGCGGGTGCCAGAGGGCGCCTACGCGCCACGCCCTTGCCCGCGTCGCGCTGCCTGTAGCGCTACGCATGCGAGGGCACGAAAGCGTCGCGCCGTCTGGCACCCGCTCGCTCGCGCTCGCGGTTCGGTAGGCGCGTACCCAATGCAAACGCACGCCGCTCTAAATGGCCGAGCGCGATCCTGACACAACGATGGAACCCACGGGCGTGAGCCCGGGGTTCCATACGTTGCTCAGCGGCTCCTTGAACGAGGATCGTGCTCGTTGATTTAGCGCGGCGCCGTAGCGCGTCGGACGGGCGGGCGCCGATGATGGAACGATGACACCGAACCGCGACCGCCAGGGAGCGGGTGCCCGAGCCGCGATGCGTTCCGGGCACCCGCTCCCTGGCGGTCGCGGTTCGGATGGCGTTCGACGTGGGTGTCGGGGGTGCTACGCCATGTGCCGACGCGTATGCCTTACACCCACACTCGCGCGGCCCTGCTCCTCCTCGTTGCAGTCGCCGTCGCGACGGACGCGTGCGTCAAGAGCAAGGGGGGCGGAGGCGAGCGTACGGACCCGAAGGGCGACACCGGAGGGGCGCCGTCCACGAAGGCCGGCGCGGGCGGCGCGGGCGGCACGGGCACAGGGGGCGCGGGCACGGGGGGCACGGGGGGCACGGGGGGCGCGGGCGGCGCGAAGGGCGTCATCGGGGTCTCGTGCAACGCGCCCGCCCTCTGGATCGAGCACTTCGGCGACGTGCTCGATCAGACGGGGCTCAGCGTCGCCGCCGACGCCGACGGGAACGTCGCGATCGCGGGCGCCTTCGAGGGCACCATCGACTTCGGCGCGAGCGCCTTCGGCGCGGGCGGCGTGGGGGGGCTCGGGCTCTACGTGGCCAAGCTCGATCGGAGCGGGCATCCCCTCTGGAGCCACGCGTACCCGAGCGGCTTCGACTTCGTCCTCGGCGGCGCCCTGCCGTTCGCGACCGTCGCGGCCGCCCCCTCGGGCGACGTGCTCTTCGGCGGAACGTTCACGGGGACGGTCGATTTCGGGACCGGCGCCGGCCCCGTCACCGCGGTCTCGGCGGTGGGCGACGGGTTCATCGTGGCCTTCGACCCCGCCGGAAACCCCCGCTGGGCCACGCAGTACAGCGACCCTCCCCCCGATCCCGACAACCCAACGGCCATCCGGCCGCAGGCCATCGAGAGCGTCGACTTCGACCCCGCCGGCAACGCGATCGGGCTCGGGTACCGCTACGTGGGGACCTGGGGCGCCATGTTCCTGGTGAAGATCGACCCCTCGGGACACCAGGTCTGGAGAAAGGACGTCTCCATGTCCGGCTCGCTGGAGTCGACCGTGCGCGCCGACGCAGGCGGCAACGTCGTCGTCGCCGGCCTGGCCTACGAGCCGATCGACTTCGGCGGCGGCCCCATCGAGACCTCCACCGCCTTCCCGACGCTCTTCCGCGCCAAGCTCGACCCCGCCGGCAACCAGATCTGGAGCCAGGGCGTGCTCACGACCCAGTTCTCCCTCCACCCCGGCAACGGCCTCGGCGTCGACCCCAAGGGCAACGTCTTCATCGCCGGTGCCGGCACCAGCATCGGGTTCGACGCCGGCTGCGGCCTGGCCCCCGACGCGTGGGGCGTGAAGCTCCTGCAGTTCGACGGCGCGTCCGGGGACTGCCGGTGGATGTGGGGGTTCCCGAGCGTGGGCGCGGCGCTCGCCGTCGACGCCGCGGGCCAGCCCGTCCTCGTCTCCGACGCGGGCGACACCCTCGCCTCCTGCCCGGACGACGGCGGCGGCCTGCCCGCGAGCGCCTGCGTTCAGACGTTCTCGCAACAGAACGGGGTCGTGGCGGTGCACGGCCTCGCCGCCGCGCCCGACGGCAGGGTGCTGATGACGGGCTCCTTCCTGGGCGCGATGGGGTTCCCCGGAGTCGCCCCCGTGACGAGCGCGGGGGTCAAGGACGTGTTCGTGGCTAGCTTCTAGAGCCCGGCTCAGGTGGGGATGCCGCCGCCGCAGACGTTGGGCTTGCCGCCGCCGCCGCAGGTCTGCGGGGGCGAGCAGGTGCCGCAGTTGAGCATGTTGCCGCAGCCGTCGGCCGCCGCGCCGCAGTTGAAGCCGAGATCGATGCACGTCTTCGGGACGCAGGTCGAGCCGCAGACGCCGGGCTTGCCGCCGCTGCCGCAGGTCTGGCCCGCCGGGCAGGTGCCGCAGTCGAGCTGGTTGCCGCAGCCGTCGCCGGCCGGGCCGCACAGGGCGAAGGCGACCAAGCGCCCACCGCGCGTACCGAACCCAACCGCGAACCGCTCTGCTCTCAGCGCACCTCCTGGTGCCGGAGGTGCACGTCGACGATCGTGCCCGTGTGCTCGACGCCGGACTCGTCGGCCCAGCGGAACGAGGCGCGCTCGATCTCGCAGTTGCCGCGCGCGTCGCAGCGGCGCCCTTCGGTGTAGCGGAGGTCAATCGAGAGGATACGCCGCGCGGAGAGGGGGCTGAGCTCGGCCGCGCTCGAGACGCGATCGGCGTTCTCGTCGCTCCAGAGGCGGAGGGAGGACCAGGCGGCGTCCTCCGGCGTGATGCGCCCGTCGCCGTTCGAGTCGAGCTCGGCGAGCGCGATGAAGCCGTTCGTGGCCCGCTCACCGCTCCGGAGCACGGTGGCGGAGCCGAAGAGCTCCGCGCCGTCGTCGATGGCGCCGTTGCCGTTGCGATCGAGCGCGAGCCACGGCGTCGACGCGGTCGGCCAGTCCGTGACGACGCTCTGCGTGACGGCGAGGTCGAAGGCGCCGAGCGTGGAGGCGAAGGTGACGGGGGCGCCGTCGAAGGAGAGGACGAGGGGGGTCGAGCCCGCGCCTGGAGGCGGAGGCGGATCCGCGGCGCAGTCGCTCCAGCCCCAGTTGCCCTGGTCGTCGAGCTCGCAGAATCTCGATCCCGGAGGCGCAGAGGCGCGCGGAGCCGGCGTTGGTCGAATTGCAGGGGACGCCGTCGCCCGTGCCCGTTCCGCTGCTCCCGCCGACGCCGCTCCCGCCGTTGCTGTCGCTGCTGGCCCCGGCGCCGGTGCCGCCACCAACGACGTTGGCGGCGCAGCCACCGAGCGCGGCGAGGCCACAGGCGGCGAGGATCGTGAGGGCGGCGAAGAAGGAACGGTGTGCCATGGGAAGGGACCTCCGGGAGGAGCGAGTGGGTCGCCCGGTCGCTTCAGCAACGCGTGTGCCGGCGCCAAGCTCGCTCGTTTCAAGTGATTTCGCCGGGGAGTGTGCCGCGGCGGTCCGGGACTGTGCCGCATCGTGCCGGAGGCTCGCTCGGGGGCGGGCACGGGCGGCTGCCTGGGCTAGGATGCGCCCACCCCGCGTGCCATGACCATCGCCGTCGTCGCCGAGAAGCCTGCCGTCGCCCGCGATCTCGCGCGGGTGCTGGGCGCGTCGCAGCGCGGCGAGGGGTACCTCCACGGCGGCGGGTACGTGGTCACCTGGGCCATCGGCCACCTCGTCGCCCTGGCACAACCGCACCAGATCGACCCTGCCTGGAAGCGCTGGCGCCTGGAGACGCTCCCCATGCTCCCCTCGCGCTGGCCGCTGGAGGTGCTGCCGGACACGAAGGACCAGTTCGAGGTCGTGAAGAAGATCCTCGGCTCGACCAAGGTCGCCGAGGTGATCGCCGCCACGGACGCCGGGCGCGAGGGCGAGCTGATCTTCCGCTACGTGTACGAGGCCGCGGGCTGCACCAAGCCCGTGCGCCGGCTCTGGATCTCGTCGCTCACGCCCGACGCCATCCGCGACGGCTTCCGCCGCCTGCGGCAAGGCAAGGACCTCGACCCGCTCGCGGACGCCGCCCGCGGCCGGAGCCGGGCGGACTGGCTCGTCGGGCTGAACCTGTCGCGCGCCTACAGCCTGGCCTTCGATCAGGACCTCTCGGTCGGCCGCGTGCAGACGCCCACGCTCGCGATGGTGGTGGAGCGCGAGAAGGCGATCCGGAGCTTCGTCCCCGAGGACTACCTGGAGGTGGTGGGCACCTTCCTCCAGGAAGGCAAGGACGAGACCTCGAAGTACGAGGGGACCTGGTTTCGCGAGGAGGGCGAGAAGAGGAATCGCCGGCTGCCGGCCGACGGCAAGGAGGCGGCGCGCATCGTCGAGCGCACGAAGCGCGGCCAGGCGACCATCGCCTCGGTGGAGCGCGACACGCGCAGGCTGCCGCCTCCCCTGCTCTACGACCTCACCGAGCTCCAGCGCCACGCGAACCGCCTCTATGGAATGAGCGCGCAGCGCACGCTCGACGTCGCCCAGTCGCTCTACGAGACGCACAAGCTCATCAGCTACCCCCGCACCGACAGCCGCCACCTCTCCGCCGACGTCGCCGGCACGCTCGGCCCCGTGGTCCAGGCCATCGAGGCGCCGTACGCGGGCCTGCTCGCGCCGGGCACGGGCCAGCGCCCGCTCTCGCGGCGCTTCGTCGACGACGCCAAGGTCACCGACCACCACGCCATCATCCCGACCGCGACGACCGGCCGGCGCGGGCCTCGCCGCGGACGAGCGCAAGGTCTACGATCTCGTCTGCCGGCGCCTGCTCTCGGCGTGGCACGACGATCACGTCTACGCGGTCACGACCGTGATCACGGAGGTGGCCGGGAGCGAGGAGGGGAAGGCCATCGTCGATCGCTTCGAGAGCTCGGGCACGGCGATCGAAGCACGTGGGGTGGAAGGTGCTCGACATCGGCGGCGGGAAGAGGCCGCCGAAGGCGGCGCCGCCGGCGCCGGGCGCGAGGGGAGCGAAGGGCGCGAAGCCGGGCGAGGGCGAGGAGGCCGAGGGCGGCGAAGGCGAGCTGCCGCCGGGGCTCGCGGAGGGTCAGCGCGCGCGCGTGCTCGACGCCGTGGCGGTGCACAAGCGCACGCGCCCCCCTCCGCGCTTCACCGAGGGGACGCTGCTGACGGCGATGGAGACGGCCGGCAGGGCGCTCAGGAGAAGGAGCTCTCCGACGCGATGCGGGCGACGGGGCTCGGGACGCCGGCGACGCGGGCGGCGATCATCGAGACGCTCTACAAGCGCGAGTACGTCGTGCGGACGGGGAAGGTGCTGGAGGCGACCGACAAGGGGATCGCGCTCGTGGACGTGGTGCACCCGGACGTGAAGAGCCCCGCCATGACGGGGGAGTGGGAGGCGAAGCTCAAGAGGGTGAAGCGCGGGGAGTACGGGCTCGGGGCGTTCATGGAGGGGATCGAGCGGTACGTCTCCGACGTGGTGGAGAAGGTGAAGGGGGCGAGCTCCCCGCAGACCTCAGGCCCCCGCCCTGCCCGGCTTCCACAGACCTCTGGCCGCCCTGCCCAGCTTCCGCAGACCTCTGGCCGCCCTGCCCAGCTTCCGCAGACCTCACCCCCCCGGCCCCCCTCTCCCTCGGAAGACATCGTTCCTACCCCAAGGTCGATGGCGAGGGAGAGGGGGAGGAGCAGAGAGAGAGCCTCCGAGCCCCCCTCTCCCTCGCGGTGCGAGGAACGAAGTCGACCGGGGAGAGCAGCGAGGGAGAGGGGGGTTGGGGGGTGAGGTCTGCGGAAGCTGGGCAGGGCGGGGGGTGAGGTCTGCGGGAACCTCGGACCTGCGCAAGCTCCTCCAGTCCGTCTTCGGCTTCCCCGCCTTCCGCCGCTACCAGGAGGCGGTCTGCCGCGCGACGGCGGAGGGGAGCGACGTGCTCCTGGTGATGCCCACCGGCGCGGGCAAATCGCTCTGCTACCAGCTCCCGGGGCTCGCGCGCGGGGGGACGACGCTGGTCGTGAGCCCGCTCATCGCGCTGATGGAAGACCAGGTGGCCAAGCTGAAGGAGGTGGGGCTCGCGGCGGAGCGGATCCACTCCGGGCGCGACCGCGACGGCCTCGCGGCAGCGTCGCGCAGGACTACCTCGACGGGCGGCTCGACTTCCTCTTCATCGCGCCCGAGCGCCTGCGGGTGCCAGGGTTTCCCGAGATGCTGGCGAGGCGCAAGCCGGTCGCTGATCGCGGTGGACGAGGCGCACTGCATCTCGCAGTGGGGGCACGACTTCCGGCCGGACTACCGGATGCTCGGGCAACGGCTGCCGCTGCTGCGGCCGGCGCCGGTGATCGCGCTGACGGCGACGGCGACGCCGCTGGTGCAGGACGACATCCTGGAGCAGCTGGGGCTGCCGGAGGCGAAGCGGTTCATCCACGGGTTCCGCCGGGACAACCTCGGCATCGAGGTGGTCGAGGTGGGCCCGGGGGAGCGGGCCGCGGCGACGCGGGCGCTGCTGGCGCAGCCGGGGCGGCGGCCGGCCATCGTCTATGCGCCGACGCGCAAGGGCGCCGAGGATCTGGCGCGCGAGCTCGGCCGCCGACGCCGGCGCCGAGGCGTACCACGCGGGCATGGACGCCGAGCGCGCGGGAGCGGGTGCAGGCCCGGTTCCTCGGGGGAGAGCTGGAGGTGATCGTCGCCACCATCGCGTTCGGCATGGGCATCGACAAGGCCGACATCCGCACCATCGTCCACGCCGCGCTGCCGGGGAGCGTGGAGGGGTACTACCAGGAGATCGGGCGCGCCGGGCGCGACGGCGAGCCTTCGCGGGCGATCCTCATGCACTCGTTCGTCGACCGGAAGACGCACGAGTTCTTCCACGAGCGGGACTACCCCGAGCCCGCGGTGCTGGAGCGCATCGTCCGCCTCCTCCGGCGCCGCCCCGAGGCCAGCGACGAGGTCGGGCGCCGCTCCGACATGGACGATCGACAAGTTCGCCAAGGCGCTCGAGAAGCTGTGGATCCACGGCGGGGCCGTGGTCGACGCCGACGGCTCGGTGAGCCGCGGCAAGGACGGCTGGCGGCGTCGTACTCCGCGCAGCGCCGCCACAAGCTCGCCGAGCTGGAGCAGGTGATCCGCTTCACCAACGGGCACCTCTGCCGCATGCTCCACCTGGTCCGCTACTTCGGCGATCAGGAGGACTCGGGCGAGGCCTGCGGCCTCTGCGACGTCTGCGCGCCGGCGGCCTGCATCGCCCGGCGCTTCCGCGAGCCGAGCCGCGGCGAGCACGCCGCCATCGAGCGCATCCTGGGGGCGCTGGCGAAGGACGACGGGCAGGCGACGGGCCGGCTCCACCGCGAGCTCTTCGGCGAGGGGGGGCTCGACCGGCGATCGTTCGAGCACATCCTCGGCGGGCTGTCCCGCGCCGGCCTGGTCGAGGTCAAGGACGCCTCGTTCCAGAAGGACGGCGAGCGCATCGCCTTCCAGCGCGTGTCGCTCACGGACGAGGGGGCGTCGACGGCGGAGGGCGGGCGCGTCGTCGTGTCGATCGAGGAGGAGGAGGCGCCCAAGAAGAAGAAGCGGAAGGGTGACAAGTCGGACGCCGCGCGGCGGGCGTACTTCGCGAAGAAGGCGAAGAAGCGGAAGCGGGGCTGAGCCTCCACGAAGCGAGGCGCGCTCCGGGTGAAGCGACCCGCGATCCCGATGGTGCGACCCGCGATCCCGATGAAGCGACCCGCGATCCCGATGAAGCGACCCGCGATCCCGATGAAGCGTGCGTCCGGACGACGGTGCGAGCATCGTTCACGATGAAGCGGCGTCCTCCCCGACGAGGCGAGCGTCGTTCCCGGTGAAGCGGCCGCCCTGCCCGACGAAGCGATCGTCAACCCGGATGAAGCGATCGTCGTTCCGGATGAAGCGATCGTCGTTCCGGGTGAAGCGATCGTCGATTCCGATGAGGCGGCGTGCCGCCCCATGAGGCGATCGACGCGTTCGATGAAGCAAGTCGCGATCGCGATGAAGCGGCGTGTCCTTCGATGAAGCAACCGTGCTTTCGGATGAAGCGGCGTGACCTTCGATGAAGCCGGACGTCTTTTTCGTCGAAGCTGGGCGCCGCTCGCAACGAGGCTCGGGCACTTCCGATGAAGCGAACGTCGCGGAGGATGAAGCTCGGGCGTCCCCGATGAAGCGAACGTCGCGGAGCATGAAGCTCGGGCGTCCTCGATGAAGCGAACGTCGCGGAGCATGAAGCTCGGGCGTCTTCGATGAAGCAAACGTCGCGGAGGATGAAGCTCGGGCGCCTTCGGTGAACGCGGGCGGCGTTTCGGTCGAAGCGGGAGGACGCCCGCGAAGAGGCAAAGTCATTTTGCTTGAAGCAACCGTCGAGGAGGATGAAGCTCGGGCGTCTTCGATGAAGCGATGGGCGACTTGCTTCGAGCAACGGGCAACTTGCTTCATGCGGTGTCGTCCTGCTCGAAGCGACCTGCGATTTGCTTCATGCGGTGTCGTCCTGCTCGAAGCGAGCGGCATCCGGGGTGAGGCGCGCGGGTGGGCCGCCGCGCTCGCGTTCCTGAGCGTGGTGCTGGCGGGGCCGGCCGCCTCGGCCCAGGTCGCGCCCGCGCGCGTCGTCATCGACGCCGACCCCGCCTGCGTCGACGAGCGCGCCTTCCTCGCCGCCGTCCGCGCGCAGACCCCCAACCTCCAGTCCCCTCCACCGGAGGGCGCCGCGCGCAGGCTCTCCATCCAGGTGACACGCGCGGGCAAGAGGCTCGTGGGCACGCTCCGGGTCGACGAGATTGACGGGACCGGCTCGTCACGCGAGGTCACGGCCCGAGGCTGTGCCGAGCTCGTGTCGGCCCTGGCCCTCGTGACGGCGCTGGCCGTCGACGCCGGGCCCTCGCTTCCGACGCCCCCTGCTCCCCAGACGCCCCTCGCGCCCACGGCGCCTCCGGCGGCGCTCGCCCCTCTCCCCATCCCGACCCCTGCCCCGGCGCCTCCATCGCGTGACGCCCCGCCGCCCCCGCCAAACCGGGCCTCGTCCCCGATGCGCTTCGGCGTGGGCTCCCAGGGGCTCGTGATGAGCGCCGTCGCCCCGCAACCGGCGTGGGGCGTCGTGCCATTCGTCGACTGGAGCCGCTGGGGCCGGAGCGGGCTCGCGCCCTCGCTGCGCGCCGCCGTGGCGATCGCCGCCGGCACGGAGGCGCAGACGGCCACCGGCACCGCGTCGTTCCGGTGGGTGGCCGCGCGGGTGACGGGCTGCCCGGTCGCGCTGGTCCTGGCCTCCGTGACCGCGCGCCCCTGCGTCGGCTTCGACGCGGGCGCGCTGCGCGGGAGCGGCGCGAACCTCACCGTCCCGTTCGTCGCCGAGAGGGCCTGGCTCGCCCCGCTCCTCTCGGCGAGGATCCAGTGGAACATGGTCCGGTGGCTGGCCGCCGAGGCGGAGGCAGGGGCCTTCGTGCCCCTGGTCCGCACGGACTTCGCCTTTCAGTACCCGTCGGTCGACGTCTACCAGGTGCCTGCCGTGGGCGGGTTCGCCGCCCTGGGGCTCGGGGTCCTCGTGCCGTGACGGCGCTTTTCGTGATCAGGAGGGCGGGGTGCCGGGCATGACGCGGCGATGAGCCCGCGTGCGGCCATGATCGACGCCGGATCCGCCCCGGGAGCGGGCTCGGCGGCGCCGCGTCCCGAGACGGAGGGGCCTGCGCTCTCGCCGCCCGCGGTGGAGGCCCGCCTCCGGGCGCTCCGCGACGAGCACTTCGAGCTCGTGTGGCGGTCGCTCCGGCGGCTCGGCGTCGCCGACGCCGACACCGACAACGCGGTCCAGCAGGTGTTCATCACGGCGGCGGGCAAGCTCGACGCGATCGCCGCCGGGTCGGAGCGGAGCTTCCTCTTCGGCATCGCGCTGCGCGTCGCGTCCCACGCGCGCAGGGCGGTCCGCCGGCGGGGCGAGGTCTCCGGGGACACGCTCGATGCGTGCGCCGACGGCGCGCCCCCGCCGGACGACCTGCTCGAGCAGCGCCGCGCCCGTGCGCTCCTCGACGAGGTGCTGGAGGCGCTGCCGCTCGACGTGCGGGCGGTCTTCATCCTGTTCGAGATGGAGGAGCTGAGCCTCTCCGAGATCGCCGAGATGCTCGGGATCCCGCACCGGGACGGCGGCCTCACGGCTGCGGCGGGGGCGCGAGCGCTTCCAGGCGGAGATCGCGCGGATCGAGGCGCGACGGGCGAGGAGGGTGCGATGAGCGATCCGGAACGGCTCGCCGCGAGAGGCGACCTCGGCGGGGCCCTGCTCCGCGCCGGCCGCGCGTTCGACGCGGAGCGTGCGCACGAGCGGCGGCAGGTGTTGATCGGCGCGGGCGCGGCCACCGCGACCGCCGCCGCGGCGAAGGCGGCCGCGCCCAAGGGCCTGCTCCACCTCGGGCTCGGCAAGTGGATCGCGGTCGGCGTGCTGGCCGCGACGGCCGTCGTGCCCGTCGTCTTCCGGAGGGCGGCTGCCCCACGTCCGGCAGCCGCGCCGGTCGAGACGGCATCACGCTCCGTCGCACCTCCCGCGGCGCCTACCGAACGGGTGCACGTGGACCCGCCCGTCGCTCCGCCCACCGAGCCTGAACCCATCGCGCCGGCCGCGAGCGCCGCCCCCCTCGCGCACCGCGACCCGGCGCCTCACGCGAAGCCGCCCCCCGAGGCATCTCCCGTCGCGCCATCCGCATCGGCCGCGGCGCCCGACGAGCTCTCCTCGGTCCTCGCGGCGCGCATGGCCCTGCGCGCGGGTCAGACGACGCGCGCGCTCTCGCTGCTCGACGACCACGATCGCCTCTTCCCCCGGGGCGCATACGGGAGCGAGGTGGAGCTGCTCCGCATCGAGGCTCTCTCTCTCCGGCGCCAAGGCCGAAGCTCGCGCCCGCGCGCAGCGCTTCCTCGCGCTCCACGCCGACAGTCCCTATGCGGCGCGCGCCCGCGTGCACCTCGGCCCCGAGCACAATCCGTGATCCGGTATCGGGTATCCGGGCATTGGACGTGTCGAGAGGAGCCATCGAATCCATGAGGAACGCGACACACATCGTCTCCGCCATCGTCCTGATCTCCGCCTCGCTCGGGCTCGCGGCCTGCCAGGGGCAGACCACCCTCGGCGAGGGGCTCGGCGACGCGGACCAGAGCGTCTGCGCTCACGGGGAATTCACCACCTTGGCCAACGATCCCCAGAGTGCCCAAGGGAACCCTCTGAACTGGTTCGCGCTGAACGGCGGGAGGGTGTTCTGGTACGATCAGGGAGGCGACGGGGCCATCGGGGACGGCCCCGCAATGGTGAAGCGCGTCTCCGAGAGCGGCGGCACGCCGACCACGCTGGCCGCGAGCACCAACGTCCCCGCGTGGGCAGATCCGCAGGACATCCTCTCGCAGCCGGTGCTCGACGACACGAACCTCTACTGGGTCAGGGACAACTTCGATCCCACGAGCAAGGTCCAGGTGTCCTGGAGCGTGGTCTCCGTCCCACAGGCCGGTGGCGCCGAGACGACCCTCTTCACGAGCCAGGAGGATCTCGGTGGCCTCTACGCCGCCGACGGCGAGAGCCTCTACTTCTCCAGCACCGACGAGAATTTCCCGCGGCTGACCAAGCTCTTCTCCGTCCCCGAGGCCGGCGGGCCCTCCAAGCTCCTCGCCACGTTCACCGGCTCTGGCAGCAATCCGATGTCCAGCGACTACATCGGTGAAATCCTGGTGGACGCGACGAACCTGTACTTTCCCTACGGCGGCAAGCTCTTCTCGATGCCCAAGGGCGGCGGCGGGCCAGTGACCCTCTCCACGGAGGGGTCCGGCTCGATCATCCAGGACGCCACGCACCTCTACTGGCAGGAGGTGAACGGCGACATCCTCTCCGTCGCCAAGACCGGAGGCCCCGTGACCACCCTCGCGACGGGGTTCACGCCCACGGGCTTTCTGGCCGACGACAGCGCCTGCGTCTACTGGATTGAGGGTCACGACACGGTGTACGCAGCGCCCAAGGCAGGCGGCCAGGTCATCGTCGCGGCCGCGACGAGCCAGCTCATGGCACCCCAGGGGGTCGCCGCGGATGCGACCGGCGTCTACGTCGCCGACGCGAACGGCTTCATCCTCAAGCTCGCGCGCTGACCCGCTCACCCCGTGTTCTTCAGCCCCGCCGCGATCCCGCTGATGCTCAGCATGATCGCGTCCTCCAGCGCCGCGCGGGCGGCGCCGTCCGGCTCGGCCCGGAGCCGCTCGAGCAGCTCGACCTGGATGTAGCTGAGCGGGTCGACGTAAGGGTTCCGCCGAGCGATGGATTGCGCGAGCACGGGCGCGCGCTCGAGCAGCTCGCCGACGTCGGCGACCTCGCAGATCATCCGCGTCGTGCGCTCGTGCTCCGCCTGGATCAGCCCGAAGATCTCCTCCCGCACCGCCGCCTCGGGGCAGCAGCTCGGCGTAGCGCTCGGCGATGTGCAGGTCGGCCTTCCCGAGGATCATCTGCGCGGAGTCGATCATCGCCTGGAAGAACGGCCAGCCCACGTACATCGCCCGGAGGAGCGAGAGCGAGGCAGAGCGATCCGCCACGATCCCCTCGAGCGCGTGGCCGAGGCCGTACCAGCCGGGTAGCGTGTGGCGGCTCTGCATCCAGGAGAAGACCCAGGGGATGGCGCGGAGATCCTCGATCCGGTCGCCGGGCTTGCGGCTCGCGGGGCGGCTCCCGAGCTTGAGGCGGCCGATCTCGGCGATGGGGGTGGCCGCGCGGAAGTAGCGGAGGAAGCGGGGGTTCTCGTAGACGAGCGCGCGATAGTGGCGGCGCGAGAGGGCGGCGAGGCGCTCGAGGGCGCGCTCCCACGCCGGGTCCGGGTGCTCGGCGGGCGCGAAGCGGGCGCGGAGCACGGCGTTGACGATCTGCTCGAGGTGGCGGTGCGCGAGGCCGGGCAGGCCGTAGCGGTCGGCGATGACCTCGCCCTGCTCGGTGATCTTGATCCGGCTGCCCAGCGTGCCCGGGGGCTGCGCGAGGATGGCGCGGTTCGCCGGCCCGCCGCCGCGGCCGATGGCGCCGCCGCGGCCGTGGAAGAAGCGGAGGCCGGCGCCCTCCTCCGCCGCCGTCTCGGAGAGATCGTGCTGCGCCCGGTAGAGCGCCCAGTTGGCGGCGACGAAGCCGGCGTCCTTGTTGCTGTCGGAGTAGCCGAGCATCACCTCCTGCACGTCGCCCCGCAGGCGGAGGTGCTCCCGGTACGCGGGCACGCGCAGGCAGGCGCGCACCACGCCGGCGCAGGCGGCGAGGTCGTCGGCGGTCTCGAACAGCGGCACGACGTCGAGCCGGCTGCGCGGGTGGGCGGACGAGGCCGGCTGGTACAGCCCCGCCTCCTTGGCCAGGAGGAGCGCGGCGAGCACGTCGCTCGCGCCGCGGGTCATGCTGATGATGATGGTGTGGATCGACTCGGGCGCGAGCTCGTCGAGCACCGCGGCGACGGCGCGGAAGGTCTCCGCCACCTCGCGCGTCTCCGGCGAGTAGGCGAGGCGCACGGGGACCAGCGGGCGAGGGTCCGAGAGCGCGCGGGAGAGCAGGGCGACCTTGGCGGCCTCGTCGAGCGCGCGGTAGGACGGGCAGACGCCGGCCGCCGCGAGCACCTCCTCGAGGGCGCCCTCGTGGCGGCCCGAGTGCTGGCGGATGTCGAGCGTGGCGAGGTGGAGGCCGAAGATCTCGACCTCGCGCATCACGTCGCGGAGCGCGCCTTCGGCGACGGCCTCGGCCCCGTGGGAGCGCAGGCTCCGCTGCATCACCGCGAGGTCGGCGTGGAGCTCGTCGCGGACGTGATAGCGGCAGTCGCCCACCGCGAGCGGGGAATCGCGGTAGAACGCGGGCTGGACCAGCTCCGCGTAGGCGATCGATCGCCGGAGCCGCTCGCGGACGTGCGCGCACTTCCTCCGGTAGAGCTCGAAGGGGTAGCGCTTCTCGAGCTTGGCGCCGAGCTCGGGGCTCCGGGCGTCGTCGGCCGCGAGGGAGGCGCGGAGCTCGTCGGAGATGCCCACCTCGCGCACGGACTGGCTGAGGCGCCCGCCCAGCGCGTCGATCGACGCGAGGTGGCGGCGGAGGACGGCGAGCCGCAGCGCTCGCACCGCCTCGATCGTGACGTCGGGCGTGACGAAGGGGTTGCCGTCGCGGTCGCCGCCCATCCACGAGCTGAACCGCAGGATGGCCGGTACGCGCCACGCTCGGCCCGGCCAGCGCTCGCCGAGCGCCCGCTCGAGGTCGCGGTAGAGGCGCGGCACCGCGTCGAAGAGGCCCGCCTCGAAGTAGTAGAGCCCGTTCCTCACCTCCGCGAGCACCGTGGGGCGCTCGGCGCGCACGTCGTCGCTCTGCCAGAGCGAGGCCACCTCCTCCTGCACCCGCCGCGCGATCTCGTCCGCCTCGTCGGGCAGCACGTCGCCCCCGTGGAGCTCGGCCACCTCGTCCGCGATCCGGCGGAGGCGCTCCAGCGTCGTCCGGCGCCGCGCCTCCGTCGGGTGCGCGGTGAAGACGGGGACGATCTCGGCGGACGCGAGCCAGCGCTGGACCTCCTCGGCCGTGACGCCGCGCGCGGCGATCTCGTGGACGGCGGCGGCGACGGACTCGGCGCGCGGCACGCCGGGGCTCCGGCGCTCCCGGTCGCGCAGCACCCACGCGCGCTGGAGCTGCTCGGCGAGGTTCACGAGCGCGAAGTAGGTGCTGAAGGCGCGCACCAGATCGCGCACCTCGCCCACCGAGAGCCGGGCGACGATGGCGCGGAGCCTCGCGAGCGGGTCTGCCCCGCCGCCGGCGCGCACCTCCTTCGCGAGCGCGCGCACCTCCTCCTCCAGCGCGAAGGTGGCCTCGCCGGCCTGCTCGCGGATCACGCGGCCGAGCACGTCGCCGAAGAAGTGGATCGTCGCCGAGAGCCGGTCGCGCTCGCCGGCGCTCGGCGGCGGTTCGGAGAGGTGGATTGCACGCTCGCCCATCGCGACCCAGGGGCACGATAGCATCCCATCCCCTTGTCGCGTGCCTTACCGCTGCTCTTTTCCCACGACGCGAGAACGCGTCGAAACCCGCTCGGGAGCAGCGCTCTCCGCGCCGCCGGCCCGCTCCTCTTGGTGTAGAGTCCGCCGCATGAAGAGCCGACGCTTCACCACGAACCTGGCCGTCGCGGCCGTCGCCTCGTTCCTCCTCGGCGCGATGAGCGTGAACTGCGGCTCGAGCAACTCCGCGACCGGGTTGTCGTCGGGCGTCGGATCCGGCAACGGCGGGTCGAGCGGGACGGCCTCGTCGATGAGCGCGATGGGCGGCTCGGCGTCGACGTTCAGCAGCGGGATGGGCGGCCAGATCGGCCTCGACGTGCAGACCGCGGACTACTCGGCGGAGGCCTTCTACCAGAACGATCCCCCGCCCACGACCTGCGACGGCGGCGGCGTCCGCCCCCGCCGCCCGGCGGCACGCCCGAGTGCCCGGACGACAAGAACCTGCCGGGCTGCTTCTGCCCCGCGGCGGGGATGACGGCCGCCTGCTGGACGGGCCTGCGCAAGGACCGCGACCACGGCGACTGCAAGGACGGCGTGACGACCTGCATGATGAACAGCGAGTCGACGAACGTGTGGGGCCCGTGCAAGAACGAGGTGCTCCCCGTGCCCGGGACGACGGGCGCGCAGGCGTGCGAGTGCTTCTCGGCGGGGCACTGGCAGATCAACAACCTGTCGCCGTGCTTCATCACCGACGGGATGGGGACCGTGACGCAGGCGGTCGCCACGGACGCGACCACGATGATGTGCCCCACGACCTTCATGGCGCCGGCCGAATGGTCGACCGACACGCTGACCGTCGACTGCGCGGGCACCTTCACCCTCTGCTACACCATCAAGGCGGGCAACCCGAAGAGCCCGCAGCCGAGCGACTGCGTGATGGCAGAGGCGTGCGTGACGGCCGACTATCCGGGGCCGGACGACGCCGGGATGAACCCGGTGATCACGCTCCCCGATCTGCCAGGGTGGTCGACCGACGCGTCGCAGACGGCGTGCGCCCAGCAGTTCTACGACTCGGGCGGGTACGGGCAGATGTCGGTGAACGGGCAGTCGAGCGAGTGCGAGCTCGTGAGCAAGGTGTTCCAGACGGTGACGTACTGCCCGCTGTCGTGCGGCGCCAACCCGACGGCGCCGGGGTGCGCGGGCTGCATGCCGGGGGGCGGCGGGTCGTTCTGATCCTACCCCGCCCCCGACCGGGGCTCCCCGTCGGCGAACGGCAGCGTGAAGTGGAAGGTCGTGGTCTCGCCGGGCGTGCTCTCGGCCCAGATGCGCCCGCCCTGGGCCTCGACGAGGCCCTTGCAGATGTAGAGCCCGAGGCCGATCCCGGTCGTGCCGGCGGCGACGCTCGCGCGGCTGCGCATGAAGCGCTGGAACAGGCGGGGCAGCTCCTCCGCGGTGATACCGCGCCCATGGTTCACGACGGTCACCTCGATGCCGTCGTCGCGCTGCTCGACGCCGACGCGGATCTCCGCCCCGGGTGCGCCGTACTTGGACGCGTTGGACACGAGGTTGACGATCACCTGCTCGACGCGGGCCGGATCCGCCCAGGCCTCGCGGACCATCCCGCGCTGGCACACCGAGACCGGGTGCCCGGCGGTGAGGTTCGCGGTACGCTCGCAGACCTCGCGCGCGAGCGCGGCGACGTCGATCACCCTCGGCGAGATGGAGAGCCGGCGCGCCTCCAGCCGCGTCGCGTCGAGCAGATCGTCGATCATCGCGGAGAGCCTCCGGCCCGCGGCCTCGATCCGCTCGAGCTGCTTCGCCTCCACGTCGCCCATGGCCCCCGGGTGGGCGCAGCGGGCCAGGCTCACCGCGAGGGCGATCACGGAGGCCGGCTGGCGGAGGTCGTGCGCGATGACGGCGCTCCACTCCGTCCGCATCCGCTCGAGC
>CAWHDJ010000013.1:0-373262 GCA_963827955.1 uncultured delta proteobacterium
GTCGATCGCGCTCCCGCCGCCGAGCGCGACGATGCCGTCCGCGTTGGCCCGCACCGCCACCTCGGCGCCGGCGATCGCCGCCCCGACGGGCGCGTCCGGCTCCGCGTGGGCCCACACCTCGTGCACTCGGCCGCCGCTCGCCTCGGCGACACGGTCGGCGATGCCCTCCGCCGCGATGCGCGCGTCGCACACCAGGAGCGCCCGCGCGACGCCGAGGCGCTTGAGGTAGCTGCCGAGGCGAGAGGTGCCGTCGGGGGCGAACCAGATGGTCGTCGGCGCCGTGTACGCGAACGATGGGAGCGAGCTCGTGGCCATGCCCGACGATACGGCACTCGGCCGGCGCTGGCGACCATCGCTTCACGATCCCGAGCCGGGATCGAGCCGTTCGAAGACGGCGTCGCGGGGGCGTGCGCGGTAATACAGGCTACGAAGCGGGGCCTCGGCCATGATGCCCTCCCACGTGCGACGTCGCGGGCGCTTCATCTGGTCGGCGAGGCCGGAGGGGAAGCCGGTGATTGGATCGGCCCACTCCACAAGGATGGCGTGCTGATGGATGCGGCCGTCGGCCTTCCTGCCCTGGATGGCCACCACGTCGCCGGGTCGGACGTCGTCGGCGTGCTCGGCGAGGTACCCGAAGAAGCGCGCGCGCTCGCCGAACGGGATGCGCTCCGCGCCCGCATAGCGGCGGAAGTCGAAGAGCCCCGGCGTGGCCTCGGCGAACGCCCCGAACGCGACCACGCCCCTCCGGTTCTTGATGCCGGAGTCGTCGAAGTCCAGGCGGCCGTGGACGCGGCCGAGCCTGCCGCCCTTCGGCGCGAACCAAGTGCCCGACGTGCGCTCGAAGCTGTCGAGGACGAAGTCGACGCAGACCTCCGGTGGCCACGGCTTGCCCGCGGCGTCGAAGGTCGGGTAGCGCTGGCCGTCGAACTCGAAGCTGTCGCGGCCCTGGAGGTAGGCGCTCATCCATACCGGCCGGAGGATGCCGTCGCGATCCGGGTCCTTCTCGCCCTCGGGTCGGTCGAAGCGGAACGCCTCCGCCAGCTCCTCCGCCACCACGTCGTGCATCGCGAGCAGCGCCCGCCTCCGCGACCCGCTGGCCTCGCGCGCGGCCTCGACGGCCGCCCTGGCCTCCCGGTCGGCCGCGACGCAGCCGAGCGAGAGCGCCGCGCCATGCGCCTCGAGCACCGCCGGAACCCAGGTCTCCCCGAAGCGGAGCTCGGCGAGGAGCGCGGCGTCGGTGCGCTGGAGGAGGCGGGCCCGGTCGAACCCGAGGGTGTCCGCGAGGCTCCGGAGATCCTTGTGCAGCGGGTCGGCGAGGTCGGCCTCGCGGAGCGCCACGCGGTCGCCGAAGAGCAGGTCTGCGGCGCGGCCCGCGAGCGGCCCGTCGACGTACCGGTACGAGACCTCGCCGCGCTTCTCGGCCCGCTGGAGGCGCCGCGTGTCGGCGCCGCGCTGGATCCGAATCTCCGGCTCGGCGAAGAGATCGGGCAGCGAGAGCTGGGTGACGAGGGCGAGCGCGTCGAGCGGATCGGGCGCGTAGGCGTATCCCTCGCGCAGGGCCAGGGTGCGGAGCGCCGCCGGGTCGTGCCGGTGGCGCGCCCGGAGGGCGGCGACGCGCACGCCGGGCTGCCCGCGCTCGAACGCGCGCCGGGAGGCGAGCCACGCGGGCGGGAGGGCGTCGTCGGGCACGGGCTGGGGCTCGCGGACGAAGACCATCGGCTCCCCGCGCGCGCGGCCCAGGAACTCGGGGCGCGCCGCGTCGAACGCGGGGGCGCCAGGGCCCGCCGGGAGCGCCTCGACGGCGGCGAAGCGCGCGCGGCACGCGGCGAGCTCCGGGTCGATCCGCGCGGTGGCGACGGCCGGGGGCGCCGCAACCGCAGCGCCGGACGGGGCGGGTGGGGACGAGGAGGGGGCGCCGCAGGCTGCGAGCGCGGCGATCGAGAGGGAGAAGAGCAAGGCGGGTGAGCTGCGAGACATGGGACGCCCAAGAAGATGCTCGAAGCGGGATCCTGATTCCCGCGCGCCCGCGGAATCGACTAGCTCCCCCGTCATGCCCCGAGGGCCGGGCCTCTTCGGCTTACGCCTCTATTACTTCGCCAGCTTCGCGGCTCTGGGGGCGTACGTGCCGTTCTTTCCCCAGTGGCTGGAGGCGCGAGGCGTCGTCGGCCTCGCGATGGGCCTGGTGGTCGGCCTCATCCCTGCGATGGGCGTGCTCGGTCCGCCGGCGGTGGGCCTCCTCGCGGACGCGCTCGGCTGGCGCGGCTCCTGCTCCGCGTGGCCGGCCTCGGCGCGTGCCTCGCATGGCCGCGCTCGCGGCTCCGGGGGCGGGCGGCGCCTCTGTTCGGCGCCATCTTCGCGGCCGTGCTGGCTTCGCCGCCTTCCGCTCGCCGATGGTGATGCTCGCCGACGTCGTCGCCCTCGAGCGCGCCCACGCGGCCGGGACCACTATGGCAGGCTCCGCCTCTGGGGCTCGGTCGGCTTCCTCGCCGCCGTCTTCGTCGCCGGCCGGGCCGTCGATCCTCGCGACGGCGCCACCTCCCCGCGGCCGTCGCCGGCCTGCTCCTCGTCGCCTCGTCGCGGCCTTCGCGCTCCCCGGCCGGCCCCTCCGCGCCGCACTTCCCCGTCGCCGCGACGCCCGCGCCCTCGTCGCCGCGCCCGATTTCGGCGACTTCCTCGCCGTGTCCGTCCTCGCCCAGCTCGCCCACGCCGGCTACGACCTCTGCTTCTCGCTCCACCTGCGCGACCTGGGCGTGACTCGTCCCAGACGGAGTGGCGTGGGCGATCGGCGTCGTCTTCGAGGTCGCGCTCATGGCGTACGCCGAGCGCCTCCTCGCCCGTTTTTCCGCGCCCGGCCTCGTCGTCTTCGCCTCGATCGGCGCCGCGGCCCGGTGGGCGCTCCTCGCCACCGTCGGGTCCACCACCGTCCTGCTCGCGCTCCAGCCGCTGCACGCGGTCTCGTTCGCGCTGTGGTGGGTCGCCTCGCTCGCGTACGTCAAAGAGCGGGCGCCGGCGCACGCGCTCGCCACCGCGCAGGGGCTCTTCTCGGCCGCGACCGCGGTCGGGCTCCGTCGCGGGGATGCTGGTCGTGGGGCGATACCTACCGCCGCGCGGCGGGGCCCGCGGTCTTCGGCGCGGCCGCGGTCATCGCGATCGCGGGCGCCCTGGTGGCGAGGGCCTGGGCGGGAAGCAAAACGTTCGCCCCGCCGGGCCGGCCCAGGCTAAGGAAAGAGCCTCCCATCCCTTCAGCAACGCGGGAGGTTCCGTCATGTGCGGTATCGTCGGCTACGTCGGTTCGAAGAGCGCGGCGCCCATCATCGTCGATGGCCTGCGCAAGCTCGAGTACCGCGGCTACGACTCGGCCGGGATCGCCATCCACGACGGCAAGAGCATCGAGATCGTCCGGACGCTGGGCAAGCTGGTGAAGCTCAGCGAGGCGCTCGAGAAGCGCACGCTCCAGGGCTCGACGGGCATCGGCCACACCCGCTGGGCGACCCACGGGCGGCCGAGCGAGGCCAACGCCCACCCCCACGCCGCGGGCCCTGTCGCGGTCGTCCACAACGGGATCATCGAGAACCACGTCGCCATCCGGCAGGAGCTCGAGGCCCAGGGCGTCAAGTTCCTCTCCGACACCGACACCGAGATCGTCGCCCACCTCATCCACCGCGAGCTGACCCACGGAGCGGTCGACCTCTTCGAGGCCACGCGCAGCGCGCTCCGCCGCGTCGTCGGGGCGTACGCGATCGCGGTCCTCTCGCGGACCCAGCCCGACGCGATCGTCGTCGCCCGCAACGGCTCGCCGCTCGTCGTCGGGATCGGGGAGGGCGAGATGCTCTGCGGCAGCGACATCCCCGCGCTGCTCGCCCACACGCGCCGCATGGTCTTCCTCGAGGACGGCGACATCGTCGAACTCAAGTCCGGCGGGTACCGCATCGAGGCCGTCTCCGGCGGCAAGGTCGAGCGGCGCGTGCGGCAGATCGACTGGAGCACGGTGCAGGCCGAGAAGGCCGGTTACAAGCACTTCATGCTCAAGGAGATCCACGAGCAGCCCGAGGTGGTCGAGGCGACGCTCCGCGGCCGCGTGGATCTCGCCGCGGGGGACGTCCACGCCGGCGAGATCGGCGTGACCCCGGAGTTCGCCCAGAAGCTCCGGCGCGTGTACCTCATCGCCTGCGGCACGAGCCACCACGCCGCCATGGCCGGCCGCTACTGGATTGAGAAGATCGCCAAGGTCCCCGCCGTGGTCGAGCTGGCGAGCGAGGTGCGCTACCGCGAGCCCATCTTCTTCCAGGACGACCTCGTCGTCGCCATCAGCCAGTCCGGCGAGACGATCGACACCCTCTTCGCGGCCAAGGCCGCCAAGGCGGCGGGCGCCAAGGTCCTCGCCCTCTGCAACGTGGTCGACAGCGCCATCCCCCGCCTCGCCGACGGCGCGCTCTACACGCACGCGGGGCCGGAGATCGGCGTCGCCTCCACCAAGTGCTTCACGGCGCAGATGGCCGCGCTCCTCCTGCTCGCCGTCTACCTCGGCCGCCGCCGCGACGCGCTCGCCGAGGACAAGGCGCGCGATCTGCTCCAGGCCCTCTGGGAGACGCCGAACCACATGCGCGAGGTGCTCGGCGACGCGGACTACGTGCACGTCATCGCCAAGAAGCTCGTGCACGCGAAGGACGTCCTCTTCCTCGGCCGCGGCCTCGGCTTCCCCATCTCGCTCGAGGGGGCGCTCAAGCTGAAGGAGATCTCCTACGCGCACGCGGAGGGCTACGCCGCCGGGGAGATGAAGCACGGGCCCATCGCGCTCATCGACGAGAACCTGCCGGTGGTGGTCATCGTCCCGCGCGACGCGCACTACGAGAAGACGCTCGCCAACGTGCAGGAGGTGCGCGCCCGCGAGGGGCAGGTGATCGCCATCGCGACCAAGGGGGACGAGGCGGTGATGGAGCTGGCCCAGCACTTCGTCTGGCTGCCCCGCGTGGCCGACGACGTGCTCCCGCTGCTCACCGTGCTGCCGCTCCAGCTCATCGCGTACTACGTCGCCAACATGAAGGGCAACGACGTGGACCAGCCGCGCAACCTGGCCAAGACGGTCACCGTCGAGTAGCCGTCGCCGCCTGGGCGAACAGGGTATCGGACCCGGCCGGCGCGCGCGTTACGATGCGCCGGCGATGAGCAACGAAACGACCGCGCCGAAGCGGTTCCTCGGCACCACCGCGCGGCGCGTCGCCTCCGCCATCTTCCTCACCGCGCTCATCCCGCTCCTCATCTCCATCGCCGCGGCGCGTACCATCGTCGCGCGCGTCTCGGCCACCGCGTTCCAGCCGGAGTTCGGCGCGCACCTCGACCAGGCGCTCGGCGTCTACGCCGACCTGGCGAAGGCCATGAAGCACGGGATGCGCGCCGAGGCCGAGGCCATCTCCGCCGGAGAGCCGCTCCGCGCCGCCGCGCGCGCCGCCGATCGCGACGCGCTGGCCAGAGAGCTCGGCCGCGCGTTCGCGGCGCACCCGTCGCTCGTCGAGATCACCGTCCAGGCCTGCGACGGCGAGGCCCTCGCCCGGCGCGCGAGGGAGGCGCCCGTCGACCCGGCGGTCGAGCGCACCCTCCTCGTACGGCGCGCCCTCGGGGGCGACGGCGCCGCGGGCTGCCCCACCCTCGCCGCCACCTTCGCCGCGCCGCGCGCCCGGCTCGACGAGCTCGAGGGCATGCAGGCGTTCACGCAGGCGTACCACCAGATCGAGAAGAACCATCGCGAGCAGTACCTCGACCAGACCTACGCCAACGTCTTCGCCGTGCTCCTCCTCGGCACGCTCGTGCTCGCGGTCGCGGCGGGCGTGCTCGTGGTGCGCCCGGTCACACGCCGCATCGCCCGGCTCGCCGCCGCGACGCGCCCCGTCGCGGACGGCGATCTCTCGGTGCGCGTCGCGCTCGAGGGCGACGACGAGGTCGCCGACCTCGGCCGCGCGTTCGACCGCATGCTCGGGGAGCTGGCCGAGAGCCGCGCGCGCGTGGAGTTCCTGAAGCGCGTGGGCGAGTGGCAGAAGATGGCGCGCCGGCTCGCGCACGAGATCAAGAACCCGCTGACCCCGATCCAGCTCGCCGTCGAGGAGTGCCACCGCCGCTACGAGGGCGACGATCCGGAGTTCCGCCGCATCCTGGACACGACGCTCGAGGTGGTCGAGGAGGAGGTGGGCTCGCTGCGCCGGCTGGTGAGCGAGTTCGCGAGCTTCGCCCGCCTCCCGCGGGCCGCGCTCGAATCGGGCGACCTCGGCGAGTTCCTCCGCGGGCAGGCCGAGCACTTCGCCGCGGGGGACGCGGAGGCCGACGACCGCGCGCTCTTCGCCGGCGTGGATCTCTCGTTCGACGTGCCCGACAGGCCCATGCCCGCGGCGCTCGACGAGGAGATGCTCCACCGGGCGCTCGGCAACGTGATCCGCAACGCGGCGCAGGCGATCCGCGACGCCGCGCGGGGCAGGCGCGGCAAGGTGCGCGTCGAGGCGCACGCGGAGGGGGCGGGGTACGTGATCACCGTCGACGACGACGGGCCCGGGATCCCGGAGGAGGTCGCGGAGGCGCTCTTCGACCCGTACGTGACGACGAAGAAGGACGGGACGGGGCTCGGGCTCAGCATCGTGAAGAAGGTCGTGGTCGACCACGGGGGATCGATCGACGCGGGCAAGGGGGCGCTCGGTGGCGCGAGGATCCGGATCGTGCTCCCGGCGGAGGGGAGCGCGGAGGCGCAGGCCGCGCTGGAGCGCGGGGAGGGGAGCCCGGAGTCGATCCGCGCGGCGGCGCCGCCCTCACGGTGGTGACCGCCTGCTCATCGCCTCCGCTGCGCTTCGGCGGGCGCGCCGTGCCCACCCCATGGCCCCGGGAACCCCGCTGCGCTACATCCCGGGCCCCCTCCCGCCAGCCGAGGCCTCCATGCTCGACGACAAGCTCCGCGAATGCCTGACCTTCGACGACGTCCTGCTCGTCCCCGCGTACAGCGAGGTGCTCCCGGGCCAGGTCGACGTCAAGACCCGCCTGACGCGGCGGATCACGCTCAACATCCCCCTCCTGAGCGCCGCCATGGACTCGGTGACGGAGGGCCGCGCCGCCATCGCCATGGCGCGGGCGGGCGGCATCGGCATCCTCCACAAGAACCTGGCCCCGGTGGACCAGGCGCGCGAGGTCGAGCGCGTGAAGCGCGCCGAGAGCGGGATGATCGGCGCCCCCATCACCGTCCGGCCGGACCAGCCGCTCCGCGAGGCGCTCGCCGTGATGCGCGAGCACGACATCAGCGGCGTCCCCGTGGTCGAGGGCGACACGCCCGTCGGCATCCTCACCGCGCGCGACATCCGCTTCGAGAAGAACCTCGACCAGCCCGTGCACGCGCTGATGACGCGCGAGCTCGTCACCGTGCCGCCCGGCGTCTCCAACGACCGCGCCAAGGAGCTGCTCCACCAGCACCGCATCGAGAAGCTGCTCGTCGTCGAGGCGGGCAAGCTCGTCGGCCTCATCACGATCAAGGACCTGCTCCAGGCCGACCGCAACCCGGAGGCGGTCAAGGACGAGTCCGGCCGCCTGCGCGTGGGCGCCGCCATCGGCCCCGGCCCCGGCTCCGCCGAGCGCACCGAGGCGCTCGTCGGCGCGGGCGCGGACGTCATCGTCGTCGACACGGCGCACGGCCACTCGCGCGGGGTCGTCGAGACGGTCCGCGACGTGAAGCGGCGGTACCCCTCGGTGGAGGTCATCGCCGGCAACGTCGCGACGGCCGAGGGCACGCTGGCGCTCATCGACGCGGGCGCCGACGCGGTCAAGGTGGGGATCGGGCCCGGGAGCATCTGCACCACGCGCGTGGTGGCGGGCGTGGGCGTCCCCCAGATCACCGCCATCTCGGACTGCGCGCGCGCCGCCGAGCGGCACGACGTGCCCATCGTCGCCGACGGCGGCATCAAGTACTCGGGCGAGGTCACCAAGGCCATCGCCGCGGGCGCCTCGGCGGTGATGATCGGCTCCCTCTTCGCCGGCACCGACGAGTCGCCGGGCGACCTCGTGCTCTACCAGGGGCGCAGCTACAAGGTCTACCGCGGCATGGGCTCGCTCGGCGCGATGAAGCGCGGGTCGAAGGACCGCTACGGCCAGGGCGGCGCCGCCGACGAGAAGCTCGTGCCCGAGGGCATCGAGGGCCGCGTCCCCTACCGCGGCTCGCTCTCCTCGATCCTCTACCAGCTCGTCGGCGGGCTCCGCTCGGGGATGGGCTACGTCGGCGCCGCCACCATCGCCGAGCTCCGCCAGAAGGGGCGCTTCGTGCGCATCACCTCGCAGGGCCTCCGCGAGAGCCACGTGCACGACGTGATCATCACGGAGGAGGCGCCGAACTACCGGACGACGTGAGCCGAGGCGTGGGCCGGGACCCGCGCCTCAGCACCCGCCGAAGATCCGCTCGAAGAGCTCGTTCTCGAGCAGCCCTCGCGGGTCGTACTTCCGCTTCAGCGCCAGGAACTCCTCGAACGCGCCGCCGTACATCTCGCGGAGAAGCGCCGGCTCCACCTCCACGTTCTTGATCAGGTGGACCCGCCCGCCGAGCGCGTGGCACTCCCGGCTCAGCGCCTGGAGCCGCTCTCGCAGCGTGTCCCACCCGTCCCCGTCCCGCTCCGTGAACGTCAGCGTGACCGCGTACCCGCTCATGCCGCTGGTCGCCGAGAGAAGGAAGCCGTCGGCCGGCAGGTAGAGCACGTCGACGAGCGCCGGGCGCAGCGGATTGAGCATCGCCGGCCCGTCCGGATCGGCGAAGACGACCGGGCGGATCCTCTCCAGGAAGTGCTGCGTCGGCGCCACGCCGGCCGGGTCGCCGGCGCCCGGGACCGCCGGGATCACGAAGGTCTGCTGGATCGTGTTGAGGCGGTGCCCGCCCTCGAGCGCGGCCACCTTCACGGGCGTGAACTGGTTCTCCATGAAGAACGTGAAGTCGCGGAGGTCGTCCACGTACACGCCCGAGGGGTAGATCGCGAACATCGCCCCCTCGGCGAGCTCGCACAGCGTGGCGTCCGCCATCCCGCGCGAGAGCACGCCCAGCAGCCTCGACGCCCGCTGGTAGAGCGGCATCGGGTGGAGGGGCCGATTGTCGAGCACGTAGCGGGAGCGGAACAGGAGAACCTCGACGTGTCCCATCGCGTACCACCCGGCCGACGACACCGCGTCCCACGCGACCGGATCGGGGGGCTCGGGGTGAGCGCCGAATGCGTGGAGCAGCCGGTCCACGACGCCCTCGCCCTCCTCCGGCACCCCCTCGCGCCCCTCGCGCTCGCGCAGCCAGGGGAGGAACCCCGACCAAGGGCCGCCGAGGACGTGCCCGACGATGTACTTGTCGACCATGGTCGCGACGCGGACCTCGCGCCCCGGCTCCCAGCCCGGGAGCGGCGGGCGGAGGTCGATCGTGACCTCGGTGAGCACGCCCAGGTAGCCGAAGCCGCCGATGGTCGCGCGGAAGAGGGCGCGGCGCTCCGGATCGGCGTCGTCGCGGCGGCACTCGAGGGTGCGCCCGTCGACGGTGAGCATCTTGAAGCTCCGGACGTGCTCGCCCTCGCGTCCCGAGATCGGCGAGCACCGGGAGAGGCAGTCGGCGGACACCGTGCCGCCCACGGTCGCGTGCGACGTGGTGACCACCGACCAGGGCAAGAGCCCCTGCTCCGACACCCTGGCGAGCACGTCCCCCCAGGTCGCTGCGGCGCCGACGGTGACGTGCCAGCCCTGGGCATCCTCCACCGGCTCCCCGATGTGGTCGAGCCCCGCGGCGTCGAGCAGCACCACGACGTCGTCGTTGAGCGCGTGCCCGTCGATCGCCTGACCGCCGGCCCGGAAGCTCACCCGGTGGGCCCCCTCGACGCGCGAGAGCGCTCGGAGCAGCCCGGCGAGCGCCGCCTGGCTCCTCGGCCGGTAGACCCGGGCGGTCGCGTGGTGGATGTCGTCGTAGCTCCAGACGTCGACCACATGGCTCGAGCAAGGCCCCAGGGATGTCACCCCCGAGCTCGGGGGCGGCGCCCCCGTCGTGTCGGGGCCCGGGGGTGTGGCCCCCCCCTCGATTGGCTCGGCGGCCTAACTTCGTCTCGTGTCCATGAGGCGGGCATCGTAACCACGCCCTCCAGGCGCCCCCATTTCACCCGATTTCACGCAGGCCGCGCCGCCGGTCCGGGCCTCGGGGGGGGTCGCGGCGCCGCACCCTTATTTCCGGGATGGGCGCCGCCCCTGGTACTGTGGCGCCGCGATGACCCAGGCACGTCAGCACCTGGGGGCTCGTGCGTGACGGGCGGGCCCCCTTCGTCGGCCGCGAGGAGGAGCTTCAGGCGCTGGAGGAGGCGCTCTCCGCGGCAAAGGAGGGGGAGACGCGCGCCATCACGCTGGTGGGGGCGCCGGGGGTGGGCAAGAGCCGGCTGGTCCAGGAGCTTCGTCCTCCGCCACCGGGCGCCCGGCTCCTGGCCCACGCCTGCCCCTCCGGGCGGCTCGCCGGCCGAGGGCGCCGCCCTCGTCCCGCGGGTCTACCGCGGCAGCGCCCGCGACACGGTGGCCGCGTACGGCGTCTTCGCCAAGCTCCTCCGCGCCCGGTTCGGCCTCGTGGAGGGCATGGAGCGGGAGACCATGCGGGCGGAGCTGCGCGACCAGAATCGCCGCCGTCCTCGACAGCGGCAAGGTCTCGGACGTCGCCTACTTCCTGGGGCAGTTCGTGGGCGTGCCGGGCGACGAGAGCCCCCTCATCCGTGCAGTGGAGGACGAGCCGCAGCACGCGGCGCTCATCCGGCGGGCCGTCTTCAAGGCGTTCCTGGAGGCGGACGCCGCGATCTCGCCCATCCTGCTCGTCTTCGAGGACCTGCACCAGGCGCACGACGACTCGCTGGCCCTGCTCCGCTACCTCATCGAGTGCCTGCGCGGCCCGATCATGCTCCTCTGCGTGGCGACGCCCGACCTGCTCGCGAAGGAGGAGGACTGGGCGCGCGCTGGCGAGAGCACCCCCGGGCGGCACCGCGTCGTCGAGCTCAGCCCGCTCCGCGACGAGGACGCTGCGACGATCATGCGCGCGCTCCTCGCGCCCTGCGAGGGCGGGCCCCCCAAGGAGCTCGATCGATCACGCCACCGGGCTCGCCGCCAGCAACCCGAGGCTCCTCGAGCAGATGGTGCGCGTCTACCACGACCAGGGCGTGCTCGAGGAGGTGACGGAGCTCGGCGAGCGGGCCAAGTGGGCCGTGCACCTCGACAGGCTCGGGGGCGCGGTGATGCCCCTCTCCATCGACGACGCCGTGACCGCGCGCATCGCGGCGCTCGAGCCGGAGGAGGTGGCGCTCCTGGAGCAGGCCGCGGCGATGGGCGCCGTCTTCTGGAGCGGCGCCTTCGTCCCGCTCGGGCGGATGGGGAAGAAGGCGCCCGATCTCTGGAACGAGGAGGCCGCGAGCGACGTGGCCGAGGTGGCGGAGACGCTCGCCGACCTCACGGAGCGGGACTACATCCTGAAGCTCCCCGACTCGAGCTTCGCCGGCTCGGAGGAGTACGTCTTCAAGCACAACCGCGAGCGCGAGGCGATCCACAAGCGGACGCGCCCGAGCGCGCTCAAGCGCTACCACCAGGGCATCGCCGACTGGCTGGAGCACAAGGACGCGCTCCGGCTCAGCGAGGAGTACGTCGCCATGCTCGCCGAGCACCGCGAGCAGGCCGGCGACCCGCGCAGGGCCGGGCTCGCCTACCTCGACGCGGCGGACCTCGCGCGCTCCCGCTACGCCGGCGCGCGCGCGGCCGACTACTACGAGCGCGGCCTCGACCTGCTGGGAGACGCCGAGGCCTCGCGCCGCATCGACGCCCTGCACCACTACGGCGACGTCCTGCTCGGCGCGGGCCGCGTCGACGACGCGCTCGCCGCCTTCCGCGAGATGCTCACCCTCGCCTACCGCCTCGACAAGAGGAGCAAGGGCGGCGCCGCCCACAACCGCATCGGGCGCCTCTACCGCGAGACCGGCGCGCTCGAGGACGCGGCCGCCCACCTCTCCACGGGGCTCGCGCTCTTCCGCGCCGAGGGCGACGAGCGCGGCGTCGCCTCGAGCATCGACGACATCGGCAAGCTCCACTGGCTCAAGGGCGAGTACGAGGACGCCCTCGCGGCGCTGCGTGAAGGCCTCGCCCGCCGCTCGAAGCTCGGCGACCGCCGGTCCATCGCGCTCTCCCTCAACAACCTGGGCCTCGTGCTCCAGGACTCCGGCCAGTTCAAGGACGCGATCGAGGTCTTCGGCCAATCGCTCCAAATCCGCCGCGAGATCGGGGACCTCGTGGGAGTCGTCACCTCGCTCAACAACCTCGGCACCATCGCGCTCGATCAGAGGGACTTCGCCAACGCGCGCGCCACGTTCGCCGAGGCGCTCGAGGTGGCGGAGCAGATCGGCGACCGCAACAAGACCGCGCTCGTCCTCACGAACATGGGCGTGGTCCACTACCAGAACGGCGAGCCCGCGCAGGCCATCGAGGTGCTCACGCGGGCGGAGTCGCTCTGCGACGAGCTCGGCGACAGGCTCGGCCTCGCCGAGGCCCTGCGCGCCCTGGGCAAGGCGCACATGCTCCAGGGGGACCTCGCCAAGGCCCGCGACGCCATCGGGCGCGCGGTCGACCTCTTCGCGGCCGTCCGGAGCAAGGTCCACCTCGGCGTGGCGCTGCGCACGCTGGGCGAGATCACCGCCGCCGGCGGCTGGGGCAGCGCCCACACCAAGAGCGCGCGCGAGTACTTCGCCCGCGCGGTCGCCATCTTCCGCGACACGGGCAACGACATGGAGCTGGCGCGCACCTTCAAGGCGTACGCGCGCTTCCTCCTCGACACCGACGGAAAGACGGACGAGCACGCGCGCCGCGAGGCCCTCGAGATGAACTCGCGCGCCGAGGCCACCTTCTCCCGCCTCCGCATCACGGCGGGCCCCGTCGACGTCGCCACCGGCCGCGGCTCGATCCCGGGCTGAGCCCACCCGGCGTCCGTGTCGGACGCTCTCCACGCGCCGGGGCCCGGCGCCGGCCCGCGCCTTGCTCCGACCCTGTCGCTGGATGCTCCCGAGAGCCCTCTGCGCAGCGCTGCTGGTCACCCTCCCCGCGTGCGCCCCCGGCGCATCGCCCACCGCGGACGCCGCCGAGCCGATCCTCCTGGGCGAGCGCGCCACGGGTTACCCCGAGTCGGTCCTCGTCGACATGATGCGCGTCACGCACCGCGCCGCGTACTGCTCCGGCGTGCTCGTCGCGCCCCGCGTCGTGCTCACCGCGGGCCATTGCGTCTTCGGCTTCGACAGCTGGCGGATAACGGCGCCCTTCGCCTCCGGACAGACCGCCACCGCCAACCGCGGCGTCACGTACGACTGGGACGAGGTGTCGGAGATCGTGAACCCATCCGAGCACGACCTGGGGCTCGTCTTCCTCGACACCCCCATCGTGCTCGACGGCTACCCCGACATCGCCGACCAGCCGCTCGACATCGGCGCCGACGTCGTCAACGTCGGCCGCATCCGCGACGGGCACTTCTCCCGCGAGCAGCTCTTCGTCAGCCTCCCGCTGCCCGTGACCGAGGCCGCCGGCGCCGGGTTCGCGTACGACTACTTCGCGCTCGACGTCATCGAGCCAGGCGACTCGGGCGGCCCCGACTTCATCGCGAGCACGCACACCCTCGTGGCCGTCAACTCCGGCTCCGGCGCCGGCCACGAGATCCTCGCCCGGGTCGATCTCCTCGCGCCCTGGCTCCGCCAGCAGGTGATCGCGAACGGCGGCAACGTCCTCCGGCTGGAGGGCACGGACGGCGTGGAGAGCGAGTAGCGCCGCTGCGCCGCTCAGCCCTTCGCCACGGACTCCACGGTGCTGAGGAGCAGCTCGGGCGTGAACGGCTTCTGCAGGTACGCCGCTGCGCCCAGCGAAGCCGCGCGCTCCGGGAGATCCTTCGCGCCCGACGCGAGCACGATGCGCCCGCTCGCCTTCTGCACCGCCTCGATCAGCGCGGCGACGGGGCCGCTGATGCCCAGATCGAGCACCACCACGTCCGCCCGCCCGTTCGTCAGCTCGCTCAACCCGTCGCCGGCGTTCTCCGCGACGGAGGTCGTGTGGCCGCCCATCGCGAGGATCTCTTGATACATCTCGCGAAGGTCGGCGTTGTCTTCGACGATGAGCACGGAGGCCACGGAACGATGTTACCCCGCCGCAAGAGGTGAGGCGCCTCCTATTTCGAACGGGCGTCGCTTCCAGCCAGATTCGGGGAATGCCTGAGGGACTTCTCCGGGGCGGCCCCCGCGAGCTCAGCCCACCCGCTGCCGCAGGTAAATCGCCTCGATCGCCTGCACGGTGTCGGCCTCGCTCGCCGGCTTGTCCGCTCGGATCGCCGCCAGCTTGGGGCTGCGCAGGCCGAGGCGGCCCGTCGTGTCGCGCGCGATGCCCTCGAACTTCACGGTCACGACGATGCGCGGGGAGAGCTCGATGCCGGATTGGAGGCCGGAGGCCGAGGGCCGCTCGATGCGGCGCCCCGTGGCGAGCCCATCGCGGACGATCTCGCCCTGGATCTCCCTGTCGCGCACCCGGTCGACCCCCGCCACGTCGCCCACGTCCTCGAACGACCCGTCCGGCGGCGAGGTCCTTCGTGATGACGCCCTCGTAGCCCTGCGCGCGGAAGTGGTAAAAGAGGCGGTTCACGTCCTCGCGGCTCTCGGCGAGGTGGCCCTCGGACATCGTGAGGGGCACGGGCAGGGGCTGGCCCATGAGCGGCGCGAGCAGCGCGCCGAGGCGCTTCCGGCGCTCGGCGAGGGAGAGCGGCGTGAGGTCGTAGCCGTTGAGGTAGATGACGTCGAACGCGGCGAAGCGCAGCGTGACCGGCAGCGCGCGCTCGCCCTGGAGGAAGGCGTAGACCTCGTACACCGTCGCGGGGCGCACGCCTTCGAGATCCACCACCGTCCCGTGCAGCTCGCCGTCGACGATCGCCGACCGGACGGGCAGCGCGCGGATGGTCAGATTCGAGCCCGCGCACCAGCTCCTGCCAGTCGTGCCGCGCGCGCGTGTACGCCGCCGTGAGCACCGAGCCCGCCGCGTCGGTGGCCTTGTGCAGCATGAGCCGGATGCCGTCGTACTTGCGCTCCACCCAGACCGGGAAGCGGCCGATCTCGTCCGTCGTCCCGCCCGAGAGGGCCGGGCGCACGGGCACGAGCGGGCGGAGCTGGATGGCGCGGAGCCCGGCCGGGCCCTCCTGCGAAAGCACGCGCGCGACGTGGAACGCGTCCGTGAGCGCCATCGCGTGGGACACCGCCTCGTCGGTCGCGCCGAAGTGCTTCGCGAGGGCGCGGGAGAGCACCTCGCCCTGGTAGTCGAAGCCGAAGCCTGCCTTGCGCAGGAGGAGCTTGGCGAGGAAGAAGGCCTCGAGCTTGCCCATCCGGTCGAGGAGCGATCGGAGCAGGTCGAACCGCTGGTTCCGGCGCACGTCGGGCAGGAAGCGGAGCGTCGAGAGCACCTCGGCCGCGGTGAGCGGGGGATCGCCTACGATGCCCTTCCGGCTCTGGGCGAAGAGCACGGCGATGTCCCCGGCGACGTTGAGCCGATCGACGATCTCGCGCTGCCCCACGAGCTGCACGCTCATGTGCAGGCGCACGAGGCTGTCGCGCCGGAAGGTGGAGGGCCGGCCCTGGAACGGGTCGCATGTTGAGCGAGTCGATGACGACGAACTGGAGGCGCTCCTTTTCCACGAGGTAGCGGTACTTGCCGACGAAATCGTCCCAGGTGTTGCTCTTGTGGTACTGGCGCTCGAGGACGAACACGTTGGAGAGCACGCGCTTCTCCAGCTAGGCCTCGTCGAGGCCCGTGGCGGCCATCCCGATCTTGGTCATGCGCGAGCAGAGGTCGTCCCGGCCCGAGCCCTCCTGATCGTGGAAGCCCTCCTCCGCCACCACGAAGGCGACCTTGTTGCCCGCGAGCGCGACGCGCGCGAGGCCCGCGAGCGCCGAGCGGGTCTTGCCCTTGCCCGGCGGGCCCGCGAGCGCGATCGTGCAGCCCTTGGGCACGCCGCCGAGCGCGTGCTCGCCGTCCTCCGTCAGGCAGAGCAGGTCGAGCACCGAGCCGAGCGGCACGGCGTCCTGCTTCTTGATCCGGCGCGTGAGCAGCGCGGGCCGGAGGATGTCGGCGTCGAGGCCCTTGTCGCCGTCGCCCGCCGCCTGACCCGCGAACGGGATCGCCGCCGGGTCGACCATCGGCGCGCCCATCCCGCCGCCCATCATCATCTGCATCATGGCCAGCATGGGGTTCTGCCCCATCGGCATGCCCGTGCCGGGCATCATCCCGGGCTGCATCGGCATGCCCATGCCCGGCTGCATGCCCATGCCGGGGTGCATCAGCAAGCGGACCACGCGTCCCAGTCATGCTTCCCGCTCCAGCCTCTTCACTTTGGCTGAGCCGTGATGGAGATGCGGGTACGGTTTGCTGCGTTGGAGCGCATCGTCCCCTTGCTTACGCGCGGGGCTCCGGTCCGCTTGCTCACGCGCGGTTCCAATGCGTAGCTGGCTGCATGCGCTGCTGGCTGCACGCGCTGGCGCGCGCGCACAAAAGAGGACTCCCGCGGGCCTCGACCGGGAGGCGAGACCCGCGGGAGGTGGTGGGCGCTACGCGATCACTTGATGACGACGGCCACCGGCCCGAACCAGTCGGAGCGGCCGTCGGCGGTCGAGGTCGCGGCGTGGACCCAGTACGTGCCGGGGCCATAGCCGGCCACGGTCCGCTTTACGCCGTGCCCGTCGAGGCGGTGGTAGGTCGTCGCCCCGATGGGGTCGGGGCTGATCTCCACCAGGCACGGGCGCGCCTTGCCCGCGTACTCGACGTGGATGTGGAGCAGGCTCGTCGGGTGGTCGAAGCTCCACACGATGCCCGTCGGGAGGACGGCGCCCTGCTTCACGATCGTCTGGAGCTCGAAGCCGTAGCTCTGGAGGGCCGCCGGCGTCGGGCTGTTCTTCTCCACCTGCGAGACCACCACGGCGTAGCAGTTCTTGCAGGTCGTGCGCGCGGTGTCCCGGTCGCCGCGCGCCTGGGTGAGGGTCGCCTCGATGTTGGCGACCTTCGTGTCCGTCGCCGTCAGAGCGACGCCGGAGGCGACGTAAGCGTCCACCTCGGCCTTGAACGCGGCGTTGCTCTGGTAGAGCGACGTCTGCGTGGCCATCGTGCTCACCACCTGGGCCCGGTTGGTGAGCGCCTTGTCGTTTGCGCTGTCCGCGCCGACGTTGACGCGGGGTGTAGGGTTGACCGTGTTCGCTGCCATGACGTTACTTCTCCTCTCGTGAAAGGGCTCGACGACGGTGGATGGGCCGACCCATTCGGCCCTGCCCGCCATCGCTCGGGCTCATCCATGTACACCGGCAAAAAAAGCCATTCCGTCAGGCGAGGCGGTCGATTTTTTTGTTCGTCGCCGCCTCCTGTAGATAAGTCCGTTTGGCGAGGCGATCGGACACCACCCAATCGACCGAGCGCGGTCGATTTCTTCGACGCAACGCGGTCGGCTCGCGGCGAGGAGGGCATGCCTCGCGGCGAGGCGGGTACGCCTCGAAGTGAGACGGGCCTCCGTCACCGCGAGGAGGGCACGCGTCGCGGTGACGGGAGCGTCCGTCACCGCGAGGAGGGCATGCGTCGCGGTGACGAGGGCAGGTCTCACCGCGAGGAGGGCGTGCGTCGCGGTGACAGGGGCGTCCGTCACTGCGAGGAGGGCACGCGTCGCGGTGACGGGGGCAGGTCTCACCGCGAGAAGGGCACCCGTCGCGGTGACGGGAGCGTCCGTCACCGCGAGGAGGGCATGCGTCGCGGTGACGAGGGCAGGTCTCACCGCGAGAAGGGCACCCGTCGCGGTGAGGAGGGCACGCGTCGCGGTGAAGAGAGCCTCCTTCGAAGCGAAGCGGGCAGGTCTCGCCGCGGGGCAGGCATGCTTCGAGGTGACCGGGGCGTGTCTCGCAGCGAAGCGGCCCCGCTCCCCTTCCAAAGGCGCCCGACACCTACACCCTCCCACAAAAAATCGACCTCCCGAGGGAATGCGGAACTCTCGGCCTGCGTAGGACGTCTGGAGAGACCCGGCAGCTCGAGCTTCTCGGAGGCGAGGGAGACATGGACGTGCGCTACTTGGTCGCGAACGGATTGGTCATCGGCGCGGTCGCGTGGATGGCGGCTTTTGCCGGCATCCAGGTCGGCGCCGCCTCGGTGCTCCCCCACGGCGCCGCCCACGGCGAAACCGGGCTCGCCGACCTCGAGCGCCAGGCTGCCCAGGCGCCCGACAGCACCTCCACGGTCGCCGCGCTCGCCGGCGCCTACCTGGAGCGCGAGCAGCCCGGCCTCGCCACCGCGGTGATCGAGAAGGCGCCCCGCCAGGTCCGGGAGCAGCCCCAGGTCGCCGTCCTTTACGCCCGCGCGCTATTCCACCGCGGGCGGACGCGGGAGGCGCTCGCCGTTGCGCGGGACGCCGGCGACACGTGCGCGGATTCGCCCTCCTGCCCCACCTGGCTCGTGGCCAAGACGGCGCGGCAGGTCGCCTTCTTCGAGCAGGTGGTCGCCGCCGGCATCGACGATCCGCTGGACGACCCGGGCGGCACGCGCGCCGCCTACGAGCGCAGCGCGCGGGAGGTGCGCATCGTCGCGATGCGTTAGCGCTGTCGATTTCCTGTCGGGAACAAAACGAAAATCCTTACCCAAGGGAGATTCCGAGAGCTGGTCGAAGTCGCGTCCATCCCGGCTCGCTTCGCTTTACCCTGAGGGCCCGCCGTCGACACAACACGAGACCCCTTCCGTAGGAGGCGTCGCTCGCGTGGAACCAGCCCGTGCCCGAAAGCAGCTCGTTGGCGTGCTCCTATCCGCGTGCGCCGTCTCCCTGACGCTCGGTGCTTCGGGCTGTGCATGGATCCACCCGCCCACCCAGACCCAGGTGACCACGCCTGCCCGGAGCCAAGGCGAGGGCCGGCCCCTCAACCTCACGCCGAGCGTCTGGCCGATGACCGACTCCGCGGCGGAGGCCGTCGTGCGCGTGGTCGGGGACGGCTCCGTGACCTGCACGGGCACGCTCATCGCCGACGATCTGGTGCTCACCGCGCACCACTGCGTCTCGGCGCGCGACCGCAAGGGGCACGTGGAGCGCCGGGACATGGCGCCGGAGGACGTGCAGATCGAGCTCGGCGGGGACGACCTGCCGTGGGGCGAGGTGAAGGTGCGCGCCATCGTCGCGCCGCAGTGCGGGTACGTGATGGGCGACGGCGACGTCGCGATCCTGGTCCTCGATCGCCACCTCGTCGGGGTGCCGACGGTGTCGGCGCGCATCGAGTCGCGGCCGGAGTCGAGCGGCGATCTCAAGGTCTTCGGCTTCGGTCACTGCGCCGCCACGAGCGATCCCGTCCACCACCGCGAGATCATCCACCGCGAGCCGCGCGACTCCGGCCCGATCAACGCCATCACGCCCGGGGAGTTCGAGGCGCAGGCGCACATCTGCCCGGGCGACTCGGGCGGCCCGGTCTACGACAGGAAGAACGAGCTGATCGGCGTCGTCTCCGCGGCCGTCATGTTCCCCGACGACAGCACGAAGGGCCGCTCCGTCTTCACGCGCATCGACGTCTGGCCGCAGCTCTTCGCCACGGCGCACGAGATCTCGCTCGGCGCGAGCCCGAGCGAGCTGCCGCCTTACGGCGAGTGCCCGAAGCCGGCGCCGCGCCCGAAGGCCGCCGATCTTTCGCGCAAGCCCTGATCCCCTGGTAACCTGGCCCGTCCATGGGCAAGGTCTTCCGTGCTCTCGGGTGGGTCGCGGCCGCCGTGCTGCTGGTCGGCGTCGTCCTCCGGGCGGGCTTCGTCGACGTCTGGACGCTCCCGGACGAGCCGAGGGTGAGCGCCGCCGTCGCTCCGTCGCTCGCGGGCGGCGACACCATCCTCTACATGTTCAGGAACAAGCCGGCCTTCGGCGACCTCGTGCGGTGCAAGGACCCGGACGACGCGACGCGGTTCGTGGTCGGGCGCGTCGTCGGGCTCCAGGGGGATACGGTCGAGGTCAACGGCGGCGAGCTCCGGGTCGGAGGCAAGCGGTACCTCGGCGAGATGGCGTGCGCGGAGTCGAAGATCGAGATCCCCACCCGACCGCCGGCTCGACCGTGGAGATCGTCTGCGACCAGTACGAGATCGCAGGGCACCCGGCCTTCCGCGGCGTGGCGACCAAGGCGATGATGGACACGCCCCTGACGAAGACGGTCGGCGAGGGGATGCTCTTCTTGCTGAGCGACGACCGGAGCTACCACGACGACTCGCGCGACTTCGGCGTCGTGCCCGCCGACTCGTGCACGGGGCGCATCGTCTTCCGCCTCTGGGGCAAGGACGGGTGGCAGGACCACCAGCACCGCATGACGTTCGTTCAGTGAACGTCACCTACCTGCCCTACTGGAGGCCGACGCGGACCACCTTCCAGGCCCCGTGGATGCTGGCGAGCTCCACGTCGGCGGTGCGGACCGTCTCTCCCCGCTCGCTCTTGACGGTGATTTCGTACGGAAACCGGATCCGCTGGTCGCGCATCGAGGACGGCCCCCGGTGCACGTCCACGTTCCCCCCGCCGGCCTCGGAGGGCGTGTACCCTTCCTTCCGGAGCTCCGAGACGTCCAGGAGCTCCTTCTCCAGCATCTTGGTCGCGCCGAGCGCCGTGTATTCCTTCGCCTTTTCCTGGTCCGCGTGGCGGAAGTACGCGTCCACGAAGGCGTCCGCCACCTCCTCCGGCGCCCCGTGCTTCGTGCAGCCGGCGAAGGCGAGGGAGAGCACGAGGGCGAGGGGGACGAGGGGGCGAGGCACCTCGTGAGCTTGACCGTTCTCGTGCTTGACGTCTAGAACCGTACCCCGCGCGAGGAGACGTGCAGGACGACTTGCAGGACATCGGGATCGTCTGCGGACAGTGCGATCACTGGAGCGCGCTCGGGGTAGCCGTCTGCCCCGAGTGCTCGAACGAGCTCACGCTCAATGGTCCACATCGCGGGTCTATGCCCCCGCCTCCACGTCCCGCGGCGGCCGCGCCCGCCGCCTCCAAGCCCGCGGCCGCCAAGCAGGCGGTCGCACCGGCGGTCGCCAAGCAGGCGACGCAGCCGGCCCCCGCCCCCCGCCCCGCCGCCGAAGCCAAGCCCCGTGCAATGGACGGGGGCTTCAACGCTCCCACCAAGCCGGGCGGCCGGTCGGGCGCCTACAACTTCGCAACGTCCACCAAGAGCGAGTTCGCCGATCTCTCCCAGGAGGAGCTGATGGAGCAAGCCCGCAACTACGTCTGCCGTTCCTGTTCGAGCGGGGTGCCGACCGGGCACAAGTTCTGCGGCAGGTGCGGCACGGCGGTGCCGATCGAGATCCTCAACGCGCAGACGCTCTTCTTCGGGGACATGCAGAACCCGGCGAAGGCCAAGCTCATCCTCATCCGCGGCGAGGGGATGGATGGCCTATCGTTCCACCTGAAGGCGGAGCAGCACATCGTCGGGAGGAACGGGCAGCTCGTCTTCCCGGACGACCCGTTCGTGTCGCCGAAGCACGCGAACTTCTTCTACCGCGACGGCAAGCTCGTCGTGCGCGACGAGGGCTCGCTCAACGGCGTGTACATCCGCGTGCGCGGGACGGTGGACATCGGCGGCGGCGACACCTTCCTGGCCGGCGAGCAGCTCTTCCGCCTCGACCCGATGCCGCGCTCCTCCGACGGGCAGGACCCGGACGGCACCTACTTCTACTCCTCGCCCAAGCACCCGAGCCCCTTCCGCCTGTCGCAGGTCCTCCAGGGCGGCGCGATCGGGATGGCGGTGTGCGCGCGCGGCACCTCGCTCCAGATCGGCCGGGAGGGCGGCGACCTCAACTTCCCCATGGACCTCTACATGTCCGGCCAGCACTGCCGGATCGAGGAGCACGGCGGCAAGTTCACGCTCACGGACCTCAACAGCCGGAACGGCACCTACGTCCGCATCAAGGCCGAGCGCGACCTGGCGCACGGCGACTACCTGTTCATCGGCCGCAAGCTCCTGCGCGTCGAGCTGAACACGAACTGACGCGCACGCCGCGCTCGGGCCCGCACACCGAACCGCGACCGCCAGGGAGCGGGTGCCAGAGAGCACTCACGTGGACATGCCCTCGCATGCGCCGCGCTGCCTGTAGCGCTACGCGTGCGAGGGCATGAGGACGTCGCGCCTCCTGGCACCCGCTCCCTGGCGGTCGCGGTTCGGTAGGCGCGGACTGACGGTAGGCGCGGACCGAACCAAGCCCGAACCAAGCGCAGACCGCGCCCGTCAGCGCTTCTTCCCGCGGAGCCGGTCGACCTGGGCCGCCACCGTGTGGCCGACCGACCAGGCCGCGCGGGCCGCGGCGTGGATGGTCTTGAGCACCGGCTCCGGGATCCTCGTGATGAGCTGCTCGAGGTCCACCGGGCCGTCGATGGGGGGCACGTAGCGCTCCATCAGCTCGGCGAAGAGGTCGTACTTGCGCGACAGGTCGTCGAGCCGGGTGCGGAGCGCGTCGGCCTCGGTGCCCTGCGCGTCGCCGAGGAGGCCGAGCGCGCGCCGGCAGAGCGCCTGCTTGTCGTGCACCACGCGGCGCAGCCGGCTTATGTACGCGCCGATGATCACGTCGGGGTACTTGCCGCGCAGCGTGTACGAGTCGTGCCGCGCGCCCGCCTCCCGCCGGCGCTCGATGATGCCCGCGGCCTCGAGCCCGCGCAGGTTCGCGAAGATGTTGCTCTTGGACCGGCCGAGCTCGATCGACAGCTCGTCCATCGAGCGCGGGCCCTCCGCGAGGTAGAGCGCGGCGACGACCTGGCCGCCGAGGCGCGTGATGCCGGGGAACGAGGCGGCGATCTCGGCGCCGACGCCCTCGAGGAGGGCGTGCCGCGCGCTCGCGACGCGGTTGTCCACGGCGGCGGGCTCGCTGGGCCGGGGCGTGCCGACGGGCGGCGCGGTGGGATCAGGAGTCATCGTCACAGAGCCCTGCGAGCGGCGGCAGCGGCTTCCCCTTCGAGAACCCGACCTGGCAGGAGCCCGGCTTGCCGAGGTCCTCGATCGCCTCCAGGGCGAGCGCCGTCGACCAGTCCTTGGCGCCGTCCCAGCGCGCGCGGATGACGCCTTCTTTGTCGATGATCCACGTCTCCGGGTAGAGGTGCGTGCCGTACTTGCTGCCCACCACCTTGGCGTCCGGGTCGAAGAGCACGGGGAAGAGCGGGTCCCCCTCCAGCGCGACCTTGAGCGTGTCCCTCACGGCGTCGGGCCCGTCGTCGGTCGACACCGTGAGCACCACGAAGTCGCCGCGCTTCTCCGCGAGCTTGGTGAGCACGTTGATGGTCGGCATCTCCTGCAGGCAGGGGTTGCAGGTCTTGGTCCAGAAGTTGAGCACCACGACCTTGCCGCGGAAGGACGAGAGCTTCACCGGCTTGCCGTTCATGTCCGGCAGCTCGAAGTCGGGCGCCCTCCTGTCCGCGCCGGCGTAGGTGGGGTCGAGCTTGCAGAGGGCGCTGCAGCGCGCCCGGCGCACGTCGCGCTGGGCCGCGCCGACGAAGGAGTACACGCCCACCGCCGCCACCGCGATGAAGCCGAGCTGCGCCAGCGTCGCCGAGGTCTTCACGCGGGATCGTATAGCGCAGCGCCGATCCGACGCCAACGGCGCCGCTCGCCCGGCTGCGCCGTCGGCGGCGACGCGTCACGCGCGGCGTCAGGCGTCGCCGTCGCGGACGAGCCGGAGGAGGCGCGCCTCGTCCACCCGGAACTTCATGATCTTGCGCCCGGAGAGCTCGAGCACCGGCACCTCGAGGGTCGTACGCGGCCTTCTTCTCGGCGGTCGCCTCGGTGTCGAGGTCGATCACCTCGAGGTCGAAGGGGCACGTCGCGCGGACGCGCTCGATCGCGGCGTAGGCCTTGTCGCAGAGGCTGCAGCTGCTTCCGCGTGTACAGGGTGATCGTGGGGCCCATGGTCTCGCCGTCGTCTACTCCGCGCCGCCCTCGGCGACCACCGGCAGGCCCCGCCGGCGCGCGGGGACGCTCCCGGGGATCTTCGCGAACGCGCGCTGGTACGAGGCGAACGTGCCTCCCGCCTGCACCGCCTCCAGCACCGCGCGCCCCTCGGCCTCGCCCCCCTTCGCCAGCACCGCCTCGACCCAGGCCCAGCGCGCGCTGGTCGCCCGCACGTCGGCGCGCCCCTTGAGCCCGCGCGCGCAGCCGCTCGAGCCGCCGCTGGACGACGGGGATGCCCGCGTACGTCGCGCCGGAGAGCGGGGTGTTGCGCTTCGGGCAGAAGGGCGCGATGCCGAGCGCGACGGGGATGCGCTTCGAGAGCGAGGTGGTGAAGGCCACGCACTCGTCGATGTCCTCGTCCTCCTCGCCGGGCACGCCGATCATCAGGTAGAGCTTGAGCCGGTTCATCCCGTGCGCGCGCGCCAGCTCCGCCGCGCGCTCGAGGTGCCGGACGCGCGCGCGGCGGTCGAGCAGCTCGCGCACACGGTCGCTCGTGCCGTCCATCGCCGTGGTGAGCGTGCGGTAGCCCGCGAGCTTGAGCGCGCCGACGAAGTCGTCGTTCAGCCGGTCCGGCCGCAGGCTGGAGAGGCCCACCTCGGCCCCGCGCTCGGCCAGCGCCGCGGACGATCGCGACGATGTGCGGGTGGTCGCTGACGGCCGCGCCCACGAGGCCGACGCGCCGCGCGTCGTGCGGGACAAGCTCGAGGATCCGCTCCTCTGGCGCACGATGCGCATGCCGCCGTTGGTCGAGCGGCGCATCACGCAGTACGTGCAGCCCCGCGAGCAGCCGCGCTCGGTCTCGATCAGGAACATGCCCGACAGCTCGGTGTCGGGCGTGCGGATCGGCGCCCACGCGGGCAGCAGCGCGTCGTCGCACTGGGCCACGCCGGGCATCGCGTCGTGGCGGCAGGGGACGAAGACGTGCGGCGAGGGCGGCGAGCGCGTCGAGGGCGGCCTCGCGGGCGGCGGCGGATCGGCAGGGTCGCCGGCGCCGGCCTCGCGCAGGGCGCGGAGGGCGTCGACGGCGAGGGTGTCGGCCTCGCCCATCACGATGGCGTCGGCGAAGGCGGCGAGGGGGCAGCGGGTTGGAGAAGGTGAGCGGGCCGCCGGCCAGGATGAAGGGGTGGCGCTCGTCGCGCGCCTCGCGCAGCGGCGGGATGCCGGCCGCCGTCAGGAGCTTGACCACCCCGGCCAGCTCCAGCTCGTACGCCACGCGAGAGCGCCAGCACCGGCAGCTCGCCGAGCGGGCGCCCGCCCTCGTACGTCAGCGGCGCGTCGTGCTCGCTCGCTCTCGTCGTCCGCGAGGAAGGCGCGCTCGGCGGCCATGCCCGGCCTCCGCCTGGATGGCCCGGTAGATCTGGAGGAAGCCCGAGCGAGCTCATGCCCACGCGGTACGGCGAGGGGTACGCGAGGCAGACGCGTGAACGGCGCGCTCTTGTCGATGCGGCCGACCTCGGCGGCGAGGCGGCGGCGGATCGTGGCGAGCTGGCGTCGCTGGGCATCGAGCGGACGAGCGTCCCCTGGCCTGTGCGCTCGACGCAAGCCGCCGCCCGCCTGGCTCCGTCATGGCCGCGTCACGCGGACCCGTCGCCGTCGGTCTCCCAGACGATCTCGCCGCCGCGATCGGTGCCGCAGGGCCTCGATCTCCTGCGCCGCGAGCGCCGCGAGGGTGAGCGGGTGCGGGTGGCCGAAGCGGTTGCGCACGCCCGCCGAGATGGCGGCGACGCCGGGGCGCACGGCGGCGAGGAAGGCAGGGGAGCTGGAGGTGCGGCTGCCGTGGTGGCCGACCTTGAGGAAGTCGGCCCGGAGCGCGTCCGGGGCCGAGCGCGAGCAGGGCGCCGCTCCTCTTCGTGCTCCGCGTCGCCCACGAGCAGCGCGACGCGATCGCCGTAGGCGAGGCGCAGGACGAAGCGAGCTGTCGTTCGCGCTGGCGTCGCGGCTCGAAGGCCGGGCAGGGCGCGAGCACCTGGAGGGTGGCGCCGCCCGCGAGCGCGCGGCGCGCCGCAGAGCTCGCGCGGGCCGCCGGATCGGGATCCCGCGCGCCCGTCGCGCCCGCGAGGAGCGCCGCATACACCGGCCCCGCGCCCAGCGTACTCGCCCTGCCCCGTGTCCCAGAGCGCGCCCACCTCCACGAGCGGCAGCGTCGAGGCGAGCCCGCCGAAGTGGTCGGGGTGCGGGTGCGTGAGCACCACGGCGTCGAGCCGCCTGCGCCGCCGCGCGCGCAGCACCGGCTGGACCACGCGCGCGCCGAGGTCGACGGGGCTGCCCGACCATGCCGCCGCCGTCGACGAGGATCGCGCCGCCGTCCGGCAGGTCGACGAGCAGGGAGTCGCCCTGTCCGACGTCGAGCACCGTGATCCGCAGGAGCTCCGCGCGGCGCCCCGGCGTGCGCCGCGACGAGCTCGCCCAGGAGCCAGGCGCCCGCGCCGACAGCGCGAGCGCCGCGAGCCTGCGCGCCCGCGTCCGCCGCCGCCCACGCCGCGGCCGCCGTCACCGCCAGCGCCGCGAGCTGCTCGTTCGTCGGCGGCGGCACGGCGATCACCGCCCCCGTCGCCGTGCTCCACCGCGCGACCGCGCGCACCCCGAGCAGCGCGCCCGATCCGAGCAAGGCCGCGCCCCGCTCCAGCGGCGGCGCCCACCCGAGCACGCGTGGCCGAGGCAGATGGGGAGCGCGCAGGAGCTCGCCGATCGGGGCCGCCATCAGGTTCGAGGCGACGCCGAGGATGGGCATCGTGGGCGCGAGGAGGGCGAGCACGGGCGCGCAGCCGAGCGTCGCCGCGAGCGTGGTCGCCGCCGGCGCCAGGAGCTTGCGGGCGAAGGCCGGGCCGCGGACGATCGCGGCGGCGAGCGGGCCTTGCAGGACCAGGAGGCCCGCGGTCGCGCCGGTGGAGAGGGCGAAGGAGATGTCGCACGCGACGAGCGGCTCCCACGCGGCGAGGGCGAGGAGGGAGCAGGCGAAGGCGCGCACCGGCGGGGCGCGTCGGCCGAGCGCGCGGGCCAGCATCGCGGCGGTGAGCATCGCGGCGGCGCGCACGGCGGACCCGCTGCCCCCGGCGAAGTCGGCGTAGAGCCACGCCGCCGGCACGGCGATCGCCGCCGAGATCCGCGCCGGGATCCGATGCGCGCGACGATCGGCTCACACGCGGACCAGGAGCGCCCGGAGCGCGGCGGCGAAGCCGGCGACCGCGAGCACGAGGTGCGTCCCCGACACCGCGAGCAGGTGCGCGAGCCCGCTCGTCCGGAAAGCCTCGTCGTCCTCCGCCGCGAGGTCGCTCTCGCCCAGCACCAGCGCGCGCCCGAGCGCCGCGGCGTCCGGGTGGTACGTCGCCTCGATGCGCCGGCGCACGCGGGCCCGTGCGCGATCGATCAATGCCGCGATCGACCACGAGCGCCGGAGCACGCGCACCTCGACGGCCCCGCCGCTCGCCGCGACGCCCGACGCGCGCGATCGGCGGGCGCGGATCGGGCAGCTCGCTCTGGCGGAACAGGTGCAGCGGCGCGAGGTCGGCGACGACGGCGACGCGATCGCCGCGCGCCAGATCCTCGGGCGCGCCGTAGAGCCGCGCGCGGAGCGGCGCCGCGAGAGCCCGCCCACCGCACGACCCCTCGGCGATCACCACGTCGACCCGCGCCTGATCCGCATCGCTTCCTGCCTCGCCTGCTGGACGCGGTCGCCCCATCACCACCGGCGAGCCCACCACCTCCCCGACCCCGTCGCAGCGCGTGGGCGGCGTGAGCACCTCCACGGCCTGCCGGTGCGTGGCCTCGGCCTGCGCCAGCGCCTCCACGCGCGGAGGCCGTTCGCCGACGAGCGCGATTGCCGCGCACACGAGCGTGGCCCGGCTCACCCGCGACCGGAGCACGAGCGCCACGCCGACTGCCGCGGCGACCGTGGGGAGAGGTGCGAGCGCGAGCGGCGCGCCGGCGAGCAGGGCGAGGGCGACGAGGACGATGGGGTCGACCATGGCGCGCCGCGCCCCAGCAAGGACGGCGCCGCTCCGCGGTTGGCGGTGCTACCGCAACTTTCCACTGCGTGGCGCCGCCTTGGCGCACATCACACAGGTGGCGCCGCCACTTCGGAAGGTGGCGCCGCCACCTGCGCGCCATCGCCCGAGAGGAAATCGAGGAGCGCCCCCAGAACGGCCATACAAGACAGTAGCCTTTCCGTTAGAATCACGGGCCTACGCTGGCGCGCGCCACGCCCGCATTTCCTTGATCCGAGGTGCTCATGTCGAATCGCCCGCTGTTGTTCGGCCTCCTCTGGCTCGCGGGGCTCGCCTCGCTCTCCGGCTGCGGCGCGCCGTTCCCCGGCGACGAGGCCGGCGACGACGCGCCGCTCGGCGCGTCCGAGCAGCGGATCATGGGCGGCACCAGCGACGCGACCGACGTGAACGTCGTCGACATCATCTGGCTCATGTCGGGCGGGTTCTCGGAGTGCTCCGGCTCCCTGCTCGCGCCGAACATGGTGCTCACCGCGCACCACTGCGTCTCGAACGTGAACAACGGGTCGCAGGGCGTCTCGTGCGGGGCCTCGTCGTTCGCGGCGCCGGCTGCGGCCAGCAACTTCTACGTGTCGACGAAGGAGATCCTGAACACCAGCAGCCCCACCGCCAACGCCTTCCACAAGGTGAGCCAGATCGTCGTCCCGCCGAACTCGACCAACAACGGCTTCTGCGGCGTCGACCAGGCCATCCTGATCCTCGCCGACAACGTCCAGCCGAGCGAGGCCGTGCCGCTCGTCCCGCGCGTCGACACCCACGTCCAGGCCAAGGAGCTGTACAGCGCCGTCGGCTTCGGCATCACGAGCGACACCGCCTCCGACTCCGGCACGCGACGGCGCCTGAACAACCTGCATCGTCGACTGCGTGGGCACCTCGTGCGACTCGCTCGCCCCCGGCGCCATCGACGGCGACGCGCGAGTGGCATCGGCGATCACGGGACGTGCGAGGGCGACTCGGGCGGCCCCGCGCTCGACGCGCAGGGCCGGGTGTTCGGCGTCACGTCGCGCGGCGGCGCGCAGTGCAGCTCGCCGATCTACGGCGACGTCTACGACTGGGCCGACTGGATCAAGCAGACCGCGCAGATGGCGGCGAGCCTCGGCGGTTACACGGCGCCGCCCTGGGTCAACGGCGCCCCGACGGACCCGGCCTACGGCTACCCCGTCGGCGGCGCCTGCGACGCCACGTGCAAGTCCGGCTTCACGCTCGACGACGCGGAGGGGTGCTACTGCACGCGCGAGTGCGAGACCGCGGCCCCCTGCCCGACCGGGTACACGTGCGAGACGATCAGCAACGTGCAGCTCTGCCAGCGCAACCCGTCCGGTTCGAGCGGCAGCGGCAACGGCGGGAGCAGCGGCGGCGAGGGCGGTGGCAGCACGAGCGGCGGCGTGAGCTTCCAGAAGGCGAGCGGGTGCAGCATGTCCGCCGACCCGACCAAGCCGGTCCCCTGGCTCATCGGCGTGCCCCTCGCCGCGCTCGTGGGGGTCCGCCGCCGTCGCCGCCGCGCCTCCCGTTGAGCGCATCCCTTCCCCTCGTCTCGCGCCGCGCGGCGCTGGCTGCGCTCGTCGCGCTGGCCGCGTGCCGCAAGCAGGCCGCGCGCGGCGCCACGCGGGTCGTCTCCATCTCGCCCAGCATGACGGAGGCCGTCTTCGCCATCGGCGCGGGCGACCTGCTCGTCGGCCGCTCGCGCTACTGCGATTACCCGCCCGAGGTCCTGCGGCTCCCCGCCGTCGGCGGCTTCGCCGACCCCAGCCTGGAAGCGATCGTCGCCCTGCGGCCCACGCTCGTGATCAGCGCCCGGGGCCCCGCCGGCGCGGCGCTCGCGGACGCGCTCGCGGCGCAGGGCGTCGACGTGTACGCGCCCGAGACCGAGTCGATCCCGGAGATCGAGGCCACGCTCGAAGAGCTGGGCCGGCGGCTCGGGCACGAGGAGGGAGCGCACGCGGCCGTGGCGAAGATCGAGGCGGCGCGGCGCGAGGTGGCCGCGGCGGTGGCCGGCCGGCCGCGCGTGCGCGCCGCGTTCCTGTTCGACGTCGCGCCGGTGTTCGCGGCGGGGCCGGGCAGCTTCGCGGACGGGCTCGTGCGCGAGGCGGGCGGGGAGAACGTGGTCACGGCGGGCGGCGCGTACCCGACGCTCGGGCTGGAGCAGCTCCTGCGGCTCGACCCCGATGTGATCCTCGACGGATCCGGCGACGAGGCGGATGCTTCACGGGTGCTCCAGAAGCGCGACGACCCCGGGTGGAGCAAGCTCCGTGCGCTGCGCGAGGGGCGGGTGCGCGCGCTCGCGGCCAGCGTCGTGCTGCGCCCGGGCCCGCGCATCGGGCAGGGTCTCGCCGCGGTCGCCCGCGCGCTCCACGGCGATGCCATCTCCCTGAAGGAGGCTTCGCCATGAAACCAGGCCGCGTGCGCGCCGACGCGCTCCTCGTCACACGCGGCCTCGCCGCATCGCGCGCGCAGGCCCAGGCCCTCATCATGGCCGGCGAGGTCTCGACCGGCGATCACCGCATCGAGAAGGCCGGCGCGCTCCTCGACGAGGCCGCGCCGCTCGCCGTCGCCTCGGGCCCGCGCTTCGTCTCGCGCGGCGGCGACAAGCTCGACTTCGCCCTGGGCGCGCTCGGCGTCGACGTCGCCGGCAAGGTCGCGCTCGACGTCGGCGCCTCCACCGGCGGCTTCACCGACTGCCTCCTCCAGCGCGGCGCCGCGCGGGTCTACGCGGTCGACGTCGGCTACGGCCAGCTCGCAGACAAGATCCGCAAGGATCCGCGCGTCGACGTCCGCGAGCGCATGAACGCCCGCGAGCTCGGGCCGGCCGACTTCGACCCGGCGCCCGATCTCGTCGTCGTCGACGCCTCCTTCATCGGCCTCGGCAAGCTCATCTCCGCCGTCGCGCGCGTGCTCCGCCCGGGCGGCGCGCTCGTTGCGCTGGTGAAGCCGCAGTTCGAGGCGGGGCGCGAGGCCGCGTCGCGCGGGCGCGGGGTCATCCGCGACGAGGTGACGCGGCTCGCGGCCATCGCGGGGGCGCGGCAGGCGGTGGAGGAGGCGGGGTTCGAGGTGCTGGGCGAGGTGGACAGCGCCGTGCACGGGCCGCGGGGGAACGTGGAGCGGTTCCTCCACGCGCGGAGGGTGTGAGCGGGCCTTCGTGTGCGACCACGTGTGCCTGTCCGGGAGGGCGAGACCCCTTCAATCGGAGGCACCGGTGTGTGTTCCGGAAGGGGTGACGCCTTCGAGCGCAGGCACCCGTGCGTCTTCCGGAAGGGGTGACGCCTTCGAGCGCAGGCAGATGTGCGTGTTCTGGAAGGGGTGACTCCTTCCTGCGCAGGCACGGGTGCCCCTCGCTCCTGGGCCGCTCAGTCGGGAAGCGCGAGCGCGTCCGCCAGCTCGGGGCACGCGAGGAGCGCCCAGAGGAAGCACGTCAGGGAGCGCCCCACCTGCACGACGTCCTTCACCGGGACGTGCTTGCCGAGGTCGTCGTTGTGCTTGTCTTCGAGGCACGTCGCGGCCTTCGGCTTATGAATGTCGTCGAGCAGGGTTCGATTGGCGCCCCATTCCTTGAACTTGTGGACGTCGGCCCCGCGGTACTGCTCACGGCACACGTCGATCGCGCGCTGCGTCGCCTGGTAGAGCCACGCCTCCACGCTGTAGAAGGGCACGCACTCGACGAGCCGCGCGAGGCGCCGCGCTATTTCATCGGGCGGCAGCCGCTCACCGCGCAGGATCTGCTCGACACGCGTACGAACCTCGCGCGCGAACTTCGCGGGGCGCGGAGAGCCCTGCCTCCCGGCCCACGGGTTGTCGCCGTCGTAGTGGAAGATCACGAAGCCCCCCGGCTCCGAGATCGCCCACGCGAGGTACCTGTAGAGAAGGCGCTTCTTGGGCTCGTCCCCAGGCTTCGTGCTCTCCCAGCGGTTCGCGATCACGATCGGCTTCACGTTCGGCTCGGCGGGCACGACCTCGACCCGCGGCGTGAAGCCGTCGTCCTCGAAGCGACGGAGCAGCTTCTCGACCAGCGCCTTGAGCCCCCGCCACGTCTGCTCGCTCTTGTCCTCCGTCAGGAGCACGATTCGAGAACCGCGGCCTCACCAGAGGCCCTCGGTCATCAGCACCTCGCTCACCTGCGGGATCCCCGTCTGGTAGGCGATGAAGAAGCGCTCGGCCTCGTCCGGGGTGAAGTTCCGCCAGACCATCTGCTCGCGCCCGTCGGGGTCACGTTCGAGTTTGCACCGGATGAAGGTCTTGCGGACGCCCTCGGCGGACTCGATCGGGATGTGGTCGAGGAGGTAGGGGTGCTGCGCCGCGAGGAAGCTCTGGCGCTCGTAGAGGCGCTCGAGGCAGACCTCGATCCAGTCGTGGTGGAGGCCGTTGAGCAGCTCGTCGGCGACGACCGGCATCTCCCCCCTCGCGGCGAGGTACCACAGAAAAGAGAAGAGACGCTTCTGCCCGAAGCTGAGGAGCTGGTGGGAAATCTGCGACCCATCGGCGCGACGGAAAAGGAAGTCGAGGCCCTGGTAACTCGTCCTCCAGTCGCCCTCCTTCATCGACGTCTTCTCGAGGCGCGGAAGCAGCTCACCCGAGGTGAAGCCCACGATGGCCGGAAGTCCTGCAAGAGACTCAACCTTGTCGAAGGAGAGCCCACGAGTATCCCCGGGCGTCATTCGCTCGCGGAGTTGTTCGACAACGTCCGTGGGCACCCATTCGCCGCGCGTCCAGCTTTGGCGACCAATCTCGAAGTTCGCGTGCGTGATGGCGTTGAGCGAGGCGATGGCCTCGTCAAAGCGGGTTACACCCCCGCCCCACCATCTGTTCGGCGGTGAAAAGGTCCGCATCCGTCAGATCATGCACCGCACGCGCAGCCCGAAGCGCCCGATAGTTGGCCAGGCCAGCAGCGAGCCCAGCGGCTACGTCGAACGATCGCCGCGGGCCACCCCTAACCATCAGGGCCCCACGCATACCAGTAACCTCGATCCGCGCGGCCTCCGTACTCCCGGTCCTGATGACGAGCGACCATACGTCGTCGAACGCCTTCTCTCCGCGAGCGCGGTCTGTGCTGTCCAGCGGTCCGCGGTCCTTCGCTTGAGTTCGCGCTGCCCGCAGTTCGAGCTGGTGCGCGGCGCCATCAAGCCACCACGTCACGTCGAACCCCACGTCCTCCTCGGCGTAGGCTCGCAGATCGTCGTTCGTCACCGCCGCGATCAGATCCAGCAACGTCGTCTTCCCCGTCGCGTTCTTCCCGAGCAGCACGTTGAACGTCGGCCCGAACTCCAGGACCGTCCCGGGCTTCACGTTGCGGAAGCGGTCGATCTTGAGCTTCGTGAGGCGGACCATGCGCCTCGTTCTACGCCCTCACCGGCGCGGAGGGGAGGCCGAAGTGCCGCCGAGCAGCGCCAGCACCGTCGTGTCCAGCGCGTTCGCCAGCTTGCAGAGCGTGTCGATCGTGAGGTTCTGCAACCCGCCCTCGATGCGCGAGACGTTGCCGGCTTGGACGCCGAGCTTCTTCGCGAGCGCGGTCTGCGTCAGGCCAAGCTCCTGCCGACGCCTCGTGACCCGGAGGCCGATCTGGCTGAGCAGGAGGTCGCGGTCTTCGGCCACTTTTCTTGTTGCAGAGCGCGGTTGTGAGCTATATGGAAAGCGGGTGGGTTGCTCCGCGTGCGCCGAACGGCGCGACGCAGACGAAGCCCAAGCGCCGCCCGTGCGAGTAAGCGCTCGCCCGGGCGGCTCGCCGAAACCCCAACGAAATTGAGGTTCCGACATGGCCGGCGTACACCAAGCCCCCGGCGGGGGCAAAGGCGGCGGTCTGCCCGTCGCCGTCCAGCGCTTGCGGGAGTTCTTCGAGGCGGCGCAGCGGCTCGAAGAGGCGTGGGTCGAGGGCCTGAACCGGCGCAGCTACCCGCGCTACATCCCGTCGTTCGACGCGTTCGTGGTCGACGTGAACAACTGGCTCGTCGACGCGCAGGAGCTCGCCGACGTCGAGGGGAGCGCCGACGTGGAGACGGTGAGCCTGGCCGACCCCGATGTGGCGCGAGAGTGGCTCGACTACCTGGCGAGCAAGGTCGACGACCTCGCCGGCGCCGGGGAGGACGCGACGCGCGCTCCCGGGCGGCTGCTCGGGCGGGCGATGGCGCGGAGCCACGTGCTGGAGGGGAGGCACTCGCTGCGGGTGATGATCGCGTCGGCGCGGCGGGGGCTGCCTCCTCCGCCCGAGCGATGATGGCCGGGGCGAAGCCCGGAGCGCCGCGATGAAACAAAAGAAAGGGGTGCCCAACGTGCGATCGCGTGACACGTTGCCGTGCGAGGACGCTCCCTCGCCGCCTCGCGCTTGTCCGCGTCGATGGGCGGCAGAAGAGCCGGCCTCTCGGTCGCGGGGAAGCTCGCCGTCACGGGCTGGCTTCGCGTGGAAGGTGGAGGTGTCATGAGAGCACGCACATGGGCTTCGTTCCTCCTGGTCGTCGCAGCCGTGATGTCCGCTTGCAGTTCGGCGGGGCGCTCGGTGGCGGAGGAAGGGCTGACCGTCGCGATCGAGGATGACAGCGCGACGCAGCCGACCGCGGTGGGTCCGCCGCTCTGGACGCAGCGGCAGCAGATCGTCGGGAGCGGCGAGTTCGGCCGGGCGGTCGCGATCGACGGCGACACCGCCTTCGTAAGCGGAGGCGGTAACGTCTACGTCTACACGCTCAGCGGGCCGCGCTGGAGGTTCCAGCAGGTGCTCACCGTGCCCGGCGGAGGGGACAACGAGTTCGGGTACGCGATCGCGCTCAGCGGTGACACGGCGGTCGTGAGCGCCATCTTCGCGCCGCCTTCGGGCACCGCCTATGTCTTCTCGCGGTGCAACGGAGTGTGGACCCAGGAGCAGGAGTTGACGCCGACGGACGCGCCGGTCAACGCGTTGTTCGGCTGGTCGGTCGCGGCGAGCGCCAACACCGTCCTCGTGGCGTCGCTCACGTCCGGCCCGAGCACGGTCTATGCCTACGTTCGGCACGGGACGACGTGGTTACTTCAGCAAGAGCTGACCGCCGGTGACACCGGCTCGTACGACGACTTCGGCAACTCCGTCGCGCTGGAAGGTGACACGGTGGTGGTGGGCGCTCCGGGTTACCCGGGCGATTTCAACTTCGTGGGCGCAGCGATCGTCTTCAACCGCCGCGGCACGAGCTGGATCCGCGGACAAGTGCTGACCGCCAACAACGGCGCCCCGGGCGACTCGTTCGGTAGCTCGGTCGCACTCCACGGGGACACGATCGTGGCCGGCGCACCCGAGTTCGCGGACTTCGAGGGCACGGCCTACGTCTTTCAACGATGCGGCGCCGGTTGGGTCCAGCAGCAGGAGCTGGGCCCGAGCGACGCCTCGGACGAGGGCTTCGGCGCCCCGGTCACGGTCGGCAACGGCGTCATCGTCGTCGGAGCGGTCAACGGTTACCCGAACACGGAGGCCGGCGCAGCCTACGTCTTTCGCCCCGCCGGCGGTGAGTGGTCCCAGGCGCAGAGACTTGCCCCGATCCAGAGCCAGATCGGCGACGTGTTTGGTTGCTCGCTGGGCTTGAGCGGCGACACCCTGCTCGTGGGGGCCTATGGCTACGACTCCGATCAGGGTGCGGCGTACTTCTTCGCGCGCGGGCCGTGATCCCCGGCGGCACGCGGAGCCGGCGACGGCGCGCGGGCGCGAGGCGGATTACGCCGCGAGGTCGACCGCGGCCTCGTCCAGGATGGCGAGGCACCCCTCCAGCGACTCGCAGAACAGGAGCCGCCTCCGAAGGGCCGCAGCACCGCGCAGCCCACGCAGGTAGCCCGTGAGGTGCCGGCGGGTCACCCGGACGCCGAAGGGCTCGCCGCGGAACTCGACGTTGGCGACGAGGTGCTCGCGGCACATGGCGAGGCGCTCGTCCGGAGTGGGCAACGGCAGGTGGATGCTGTGGTCGAGGAGGGCGCGCGCTTCGCGGAAGATCCAGGGGTGGTCGATGGCGTGGCGGCCGACCATGACGCCGGCGCAGCCCGTCTCGGCGAGCGCGCGCTCGGCGTCGCCGGCGCTCTTGATGTCGCCGTTGACGATGACGGGGATCGAGACGACCTCGCGCGCGCGGGCCGCCCAGCTCCAGTCGGCGGAGCCGTTGTGGCCCATCGCGGCAGTGCGGCAGTGGATGGTCAGCGCGGCGACGCCCGCGTCCTCGAGCCGGCGCGCGAGGTCGACGATGGGCATGTGCGACTCGGGGCCGAGGCCGATGCGCGTCTTGACGGTGATGGGGATCGAGGCGGCGGACACGACCATGCGCGCCATCGCGACCATCGCGGCCGGGTCGCGCAGCCAGCCGGCGCCGGCGCCGCGGCCGGCAATCTTGGGCACCCAGCAGCCGCAGTTGATGTCGATGAACGCGGGGCCGGCGGCCTCGGCGACGCGGGCGGCCTCGGCGAGGCGCTCGGGGTTCGAGCCGTAAATCTGGATGGCGGTGGGCTGGTCGCCGTCGGCGAGCGCGAGCTTGCGGCGCGCGTTGCGGCAGCCGCGGAGCAGGCCCTCGACGTTCACGAACTCGGTGACGCAGAGCTCGGCCCCGCGCGACCGGCAGAGACGGCGGAAAACGGCGTCGGTGACGTCCTCCATTGGCGCGAGGATCACGGGGCGACGGGAGAAGCAGTCGCGAAGCTGTGCGGTGGTGAAGGGCACGGCGGCGGGGTTAAAGCACGGGGACCGGGCGGGGGCCAGCGGAGGTCAGGACGGGGCGCGGCGGATGGCGCCCCCGGCCCGCGCGCCGGCGAGGACGAGGTCGATAACCGCGAAGAGGTACGTGTCGTCAACCTCGTCCAGGCCCCGGTTCAGCTTCGAAAAGACGGTGCCGCTGAGCGTCTCGACGATGAGCTTCAAGTCGCTCCCTTCGGGGATCTCGCCGCGGCGGACCGCGCGGGACACGACCTCGTCCCACGGCGCGAGGTGCTCGGCGCGGAGGGTGCGCGCGATCTCGGCGACCTCCGGGTGGTGCTTCTCGAGGGAGAACATCCGCATCATCGTCTGCCCATCGGTCCTGCACGCCTTGATGACGAAGCGCCGCAGGAGGACGATGAGGTCGCCGCGCAGCGCGCCGGTGTCGGGCGTCTCCGGCCGGTCGACGATGGTGCGCAGGGCCGCGGTGACCAGCTCCGGCGTGGTCGGCCAGCGGCGGTAAATCGTGGTCTTGTTCACACCGGCCCGCGTCGCCACGTCGTCGATGCGGAGGCCCGCGTACCCGACGCGCGCGATCTCGGCGACGGCCGCCTCCAGCACGCTCCGGACGACGCGCTCGCTGCGCCCGCCGAGCCGTGCCCGGCGCTCGCCCGTGCGCCGCAGGCGCTTGGCCGATTCGGGGGCGGAGTCGTCCGCGCTGGTCGGAGGTTCGTGGGGCCCGGTGGTCATCTCGACGGATTATGGCAACAGTCGGTTGCGTTCGCCAGGGCACGTGTTACTGATTGCAACCATCCGTTGCCTTAGAGGCGCGGCTCCGAGGACGATGAGCACGAGCACACAGACGATGGAGGGCGAGGGGGCGGCCGTAGCCCAGGCTCCAGGACAAGCGGCGGCCAAGCCGAAGCGGACCGGGCTGGTGCTGGGCGTGGTGGCTGCGCTCGCCGCGGCGGCGGGCGGTGCGTACTACGTGACGCAGCGGGGCCTGGAGTCGACGGACGACGCGCAGATCGACGCGGATGTGGTGAGCGTCCCGGCCCGTACGCCCGGGGTGGTGCTCAAGGTCCTCTTCAAGGAGAACCAGACGGTGAAGGCCGGCGAGCCGCTCGCCGAGCTGGATCCCGAGCCGGCGCAAGCGCGGCTGGCGCAGGCAGAGGCGAACCTGGAGGCGGCCAAGGCGGCGGCGGACGCGGCGGACGCGGACGAGCGCGTGGCCGAGACCAGCGTGCTCACCAACAAGAGCGCGGCCGAGGCTTCGCTCCACGGGGCCCAGAGCAGCGTGAGCGCGTCGCGGGACCAGATCACCGAGGCCGACGCGAGCGTCGCCGCCGCACAGACGACCTTGCAGCAGGCGAACACGGACCTCGACCGGACGAAGCGCCTGTTCGCGACGGGTTCGCTGGCGCAGGCCGAGCTGGACCGGGCGCAGACCGCGTACGACACGGCCGTCGCCCACCTGGAGCAGGCCAAGGCGCACCGCGCGTCGCTCTCGGCGTCGACCTCGCAGGCCGTGAGCCGGGTGGCGGAGGCGAGCGCTCGGGCGGCGCAGGTGAGCGACGTGGACGCGCTCATCAACCAGGCGAAGGCGCGGGCGCGCACGGCGCACGCGCAGGTGGGCGTCGCCAAGACGGTGCGGAACCTCGCCGCGCTGGAGCTGACGTACACCAAGATCCTCGCGCCGCAGGACGGGGTCGTGTCGAAGAAGTCGATCGAGGTCGGCCAGGCCGTGCAGGCGGGGCAGGGCATCGTGCAGCTCGTGCCGACGCGCGACGTGTGGATCACGGGCAACTTCAAGGAGACGCAGCTCGCGCACATGCGCACGGGCCAGCCGGCGCACGCGACCATCGACGCGTTCCCGGGCGTGGTCCTGCACGGGGACGTGGACAGCTTCTCCGCCGCCACGGGCGCGCGCTTCAGCCTCCTGCCGCCGGACAACGCGAGCGGCAACTACACCAAGGTCGTGCAGCGCGTGCCCGTGCGCGTCCACCTCAAGGACGTGCCGCCCGGCGTGGCCCTGCGGCCGGGCCTGAGCGTCAACCTCGTCGTCGACACCAACCACTGACGGAGAGGTCACCATGGCGACCGCGATGCCCGCCGCGTCGGCGAAGGCAGCCGGGAGGCAGTTTGCGGCAGGTGCCTACACGCAGGCCGCCGAGAACAGGTGGCTCATCGCCGTCGCGGTCTCGCTCGGGGCGCTCCTGGAGGTCGTCGATACCAGCATCGTCAACGTCGCGCTCGACAAGATGCAGAACTCGCTGGGCGCAACGCTCTCCCGAATCAGCTGGGTGGTCTCGAGCTACGCGGTCGCCAACGTCATCGTCCTGCCGCTGACGGCATGGCTGGGGGAGCGCTTCGGAAAGAAACGGTACTTCGTCTTCTCGCTCATCGGGTTCACGGCGTCGTCGGTGCTCTGCGGCTTCTCCACCAACCTGACGACGCTCATCATCGCGCGCGTCATCCAGGGGCTCGCCGGCGGCGGGCTCATGGCCAAGGCGCAGGCCATCCTCTTCGAGACCTTCCCCAAGAACGAGCAGGCGCAGGCGCAAGGGCTCTTCGGCGCGATCGTCATCGCGGGGCCGGCGATCGGGCCGACGCTGGGCGGCTACCTCACGGACACCCTGGGCTGGCGGTGGATCTCTTCATCAACGTCCCCGTGGGCATCGCGGCCGTCCTGATGTGCCTGACCTTCCTCCCGGCGGACAAGGCCTCGCGCGGGACCAAGGGCGGCATCGACTGGATCGCCATCGGGCTGCTGGCGGGCGGGCTCGGCTTCTTGCAGACGATGCTCGAGGAGGGCCAGTCGGACGACTGGTTCCAGTCGCGCTTCATCACCGCGTGTCTCGTCATCGGCGTCGTGAGCCTGGTCCTCTTCGTCTGGCGCGAGCTCTCCGCGGAAGACCCCGTCGTCGACCTCCGCGTGCTGCGACACCGCTCGCTCTGGTCCGGGAGCATCCTCTCGGTCACCGTCGGCATGGCGCTCTACGGCACGCTCTTCGCCGTGCCCATCTTCGCCCAGGTGGTGCTGCGCTACACCTCGAACCAGGTGGGCTGGATGCTCTTCCCGAGCGCGCTGGCGTCGGCGTTCATGATGCCGGTCGCCGCCAAGCTCGTGAACAAGTACGACGCGCGCGTTCTGCTCGTCATCGGCTCGGTCATCCTCATCTTCGCGCTGTCGAAGCTGACGAAGCTGAGCCCGCTGACGAGCGGGGACGAGCTTCTCCACGGACCTCGTCATCCGCTCCTTCGGCACGGTGCTCATCTTCCTGCCGCTGAACATGGCGACGCTCGCGCCCATCCCCAAGGAAGACGTCGGCAAGGCCTCGGGCTTCTTCAGCCTCACGCGCCAGCTCGGCGGCAGCATCGGCGTCGCGCTCCTCTCGGTCCTGCTCGACCAGCGGCAGGCGTTCCACCGCACGGTCCTGGTCGAGAAGGTCGCGGCCTGGGATCCGAAGACGCTCGAGCGGGTGAGCGCGCTCTCCCACGCCATGATGGCGAAGGGCTTCGACCAAGTGGATGCCCACGCGAAGGCGCTCGCGCTGCTCGACGGGAGCGTGAGCCTCCAGGCCGCCGTGCTGAGCTTCGGCGACACGTTCTGGGCCACGGCAATCGTGATCGTCGTGACGCTGCCGCTCGTGCTGCTGCTCGGGAAGGGCGGCGGCAAGGTCGAGATGGGGCACTGATTGCCCCGCCCCCCAGGCCCCCAAGCCCAGCCGTCACGATGGGGGGAGACCCCCAAGCCCCCCGGCCCAGCCGGTCACCGGCTGCTTTCCTGAATGAGTCGGGGCGAGAGGATTTGAACCTCCGACTCCCTGGTCCCGAACCAGGTGCGCTACCAGGCTGCGCTACGCCCCGCACGCTGACGGCACATCCCGACGGCGCGGCCGCGCACCTTGCTCGGCATGGTCGCGCTTGTCAAGCGCGACCATGCGACGATCGGCGAGGCTCGCCGGCATGCGCCGGTTCTGCCGAGAAAACGGGGCGCCGGTCCGGGCACGGTGGAAAACGCTGCCCTGGGCGTTCTTGGAAAAATTCGAAACGCAAGCAAAAACTTTCCCTGGAAATCGGCGAGGCCGTGTTAAAGTGTCACTGGAATCACGGGCTGGGGCTTCCAGCTCGGTTCCCGGGACAGACCGAGCCCTCCGGCGTCAGGCCGGCCTTCGAGCGAGGGGGTGAGGCTGGCCCGAACGTGCCCGGTGGGGCGAACCGGCGGCGCACTCCCGGGGGGGACCCGGCTTGAGCCCGCGATCATGGGAGAGGAGGAGTAAGGTGGCAATCGAGCTTCCGGCAGTACGCATCCTGATCGTCGACGATGACCGCGCCATCTGCGACTACATGCAGACCCTGCTCGAGCGGGACGGCTACGAGGTCAAGACGCTGGGCGATCCGCTCGGGGTGGAAGAGGAGGTGCGCACGGGCGGTTACCACCTCATCATCCTCGACCTGATGATGCCGAAGCTCGACGGCATCGAGGTCCTGAAGCGCATCCGCAAGGTCGACAACGACATCGCGGTCGTCATCTTCACGGGGTACCCGAACCTCGAGAGCGCGGTCGCGTCGATGAAGCTCGACGCGGTCGACTACATCAAGAAGCCCTTCAACGTCGACGAGTTCCGCGAGGTGCTGGCCCGCGTCATGCGCAAGAAGGGCCTCGCGCGGACGCCGGAGGAGCAGCTCCACCGCGTCATCGGCGACACCATCCGCAACCTGCGCAAGGACAAGGACCTGACGCTCAAGCAGATGGCGCGGCGCACGGGCCTCAGCGTGTCGCTCCTTTCGCAGATCGAGCGCGCGGAGTCCTCGGCGTCCATCTCGTCGCTCTACAAGATCGCGGTGGCCCTCGAGTCCCGCATCCAGGATCTCTTCGGCCAGTACTGAGGCACACAAGCCTCGATGGGGCCGCGAGCGGCCCCGGGCCCGCAGGGCGGGCCCATCCTCGCTCGCTCGGGGCTGCCGCTCCGGGTGTGACCTGGGGTACTCTCGCCTCATGTCGATGGACGCCCAGCCCGCCGTCACGGAGGCGACGCCCTCCGCGCCGGTCGACGACGAGGAGCGCTCGCTCCTCGCCGAGATCATGGCCGTGTCCGGGATCAGCGCCTCCGAGGAGCGCCATGCGCTCGTGGAGCGTGGCCTGCGCACCGCGGGCCGCGCGCTGGCGCTGCCCGGCCGCGAGGCCGAGGTCATCGACAGGGTCTTCCTCGACCTCCTCATCTGCGAGATCGACCAGCGGATGAGCGTGCAGATCAACGAGATCCTGCACCACTCCACGTTCCAGAAGCTCGAGGCGGCGTGGCGCGGGCTCAAGTTCCTCATCGATCGCGTCGACTTCCGCGAGAACACCAAGATCGAGTTCGTCAACTGCTCCAAGGACGACCTGCTCGCCGACTTCGAGGACACGCCCGAGGTGCCCAAGAGCGGGCTCTACAAGCTCGTCTACTCGACCGAGTTCGGTCAGTTCGGCGGGCGGCCGTACGCGGCGATCCTCTCCAACTACGAGTTCGGGCCCGGCCCGCAGGACATCCTGCTCCTTCAGAAGGCTGCGGCGGTGGCGACGATGGCCCACGCGCCCTTCCTCGCCGCGGCGGGGCCGCGGTTCTTCGGCCTCGACACCTACCTGAACCTGCCGAACCTGAAGGACATTCACGCGCTCTTCGAGGGCCCGCAGTACACCAAATACAACGCGTTCCGCGACACCGAGGACGCGCGCTACGTCGGCTTCCTCCTCCCGCGCTTCCTCCTCCGGCTGCCCTACGGCCCCGGCACGGTGCCGGTCCGCGCGTTCAACTTCGAGGAGGACGTGGTCGGCAAGCACGAGGCCTACCTCTGGGGCAACGCGACGTTCGCGTTCGGCACCCGTCTGGCCGAGAGCTTCGCGCGCTACCGCTGGTGCCTGAACATCATCGGCCCCGCGTCCGGAGGGACGGTGGAGATCATGGTGCTCCACGAATACGAGGCGATGGGGCACCTCCAGACCAAGCTCCCCACCGAGATCATGATCACCGAGCGCCGTGAGTACGAGCTCTCGGAGGAGGGGTTCATCGCCTTCACGTACCGGAGGGACTCGGACAACGCCTGCTTCTTCTCGGCCGCCTCGACGCAGCGTCCCAAGACCTTCGGCCAGAGCGACGTTGGCCGCATCGCGGCGATGAACCACCGGCTCGGCACGCAGCTCCCCTACATGTTCATCGTGTCGAGGCTCTCGCACTACATCAAGGTGATGCAGCGGGAACAGATCGGGACGTGGAAGGACCGGCAGGACCTGGAGCGGGAGCTGAACGACTGGATCATGCAGTACGTCGCCGACATGGACGTCGTGTCGGCCACGGTCCGCGCGCGCCGGCCGCTGCGCAAGGCGAGGATCACCGTCGCCGAGGTGGAGGGCAACGCGGGCTGGTTCCGGGTGGACCTGCAGGTGCAGCCGCACCTCAAGTACATGGGCGCGCAGTTCATGATCAACCTGGTGGGCAAGCTCGACAAGGAGTGACGCTCCGGCCCGCTCGGGCTTGCGCTAGCATCGGCGTGTGCCCCACACGACGCTGCTCACCGACCGACTCGAGCTCTGCCCGATGACGCTCGCCATCGTCGAGGCCGTGATGCTTGGCGAGCGCGAGGCGGCCGAGCGCTTGATCGGCGCGACGCTCCCGGTCGCGTGGCCCGGCCGCGCGCTGGTCGAGCGGGCGTTCTCGGCCTCGATCGAGGCGATCCGCGCCGACCCCGAGCGGCGGCTCTGGGGCGACCGCGTGATGATCGCGCGGAACGGTCCCCGCCGCGTGATCGGGAGCGTCGTCTTCCACGGCGCGCCCGGGGAGGACGGCTCCGTGGAGGTGGCGTATGGCGTGGAGCAGGAGTCGCAGCAGCAGGGGTATGCGACCGAGGCCACCCGCGCGTCCGTGGTGTGGGCGCTCGCGCACGAGGGCGTACAGGTGGTGCGCGCGACGACGCCCTCCTGGCACAACCCCTCGCGCCGCGTGCTCGAGAAGTGCGGCTTCACCATGGTCGGCGCCCAGGAGGGGCACTCCATGGTCGGCGAGCTCTACGAGTTCGAGCGGAGGCGCTGAGTCAGGCGGGCTCGCAAGCGAGCCCTGGGCGCCTAGAACTCGGCCGGATCCGAGTAGGTGCCCATCACCTCGCGGAGCACGTCGCAGAATCTCCTGCTCCGTGCAGTAGGCGCGCGCCGCATCGATGATGGGCGGCATCAGGTTTCCCTTCCCCCGCGCGGCCTCGCGCACCGCGGCGAGCGCCGCAAAGGCCGCGGCCTTGTCGCGCGCGGCCTTCACCTTGGCGAGGTTCTCGACCTGGGTGCGCTGCGCCGCCTCGTCGATGCGGAGCAGCGGGATCGCCTTCTGCTCGCTCGCGGCGTAGCGGTTCACGCCCACCATCACGCGCTCGCCGGCGTCGACCTCGCGCTGGAAGCGGTAGGCCGAGGCCGCGATCTCCCGCTGGGGGTAGCCCTTCTCGATGGCGCTGACCATGCCGCCCATCTCGTCGATGCGGCGGATGAAGGCGAGCGCCTCCCGCTCGAGCTGGTCGGTCATCCACTCGACGTAGTAGCTGCCGCCGAGCGGATCGATGGTGTTCGCCGCGCCGCTCTCGTGGGCGATGATCTGCTGGGTGCGGAGGGCGATGGTGACGCTCTCTTCCGTGGGCAGGGCGTAGGTCTCGTCCAGCGAGTTCGTGTGGAGCGACTGCGTGCCGCCGAGCACGGCGGCGAGCGCCTGGAGGGCGACGCGCACGACGTTGTTGTAGGGCTGCTGCGCGGTGAGCGAGACGCCGGCCGTCTGCGCATGGGTGCGGAGCTTCATGCTCTCGGCCTTCTTGGCGCCGTAGCGCTCCTTCATGAAGCGGGCCCAGAGCCGGCGCGCGGCGCGGAGCTTGGCGATCTCCTCGAAGAAGTCGTTGTGCACGTCGAAGAAGAAGCTGAGCCGCGGGGCGAAGGAGTCGACGTCGAGGCCACGCTCGAGGCAGCTCTCCACGTAGGCGAGCCCGTCGGCCAGGGTGAACGCCAGCTCCTGCGCCGCCGTCGAGCCGGCCTCGCGGATGTGGTAGCCGCTGATCGACACCGAGTTCCACCGCGGGACCTCGCGCGCGCAGAACTCGATCATGTCGGTGACGATGCGCATCGCCGGCCGCGGCGGCACGAGCCAGGCGTGCTGGGCCATGAACTCCTTCAGGCAGTCGTTCTGCACCGTGCCGCCGATGGACCGGCGCGGGATGCTGCGCTTGTCGGCGAGCGCCACGTAGAACGCGAGCAGGACGATGGCCGGCCCGTTGATGGTCATCGAGGTCGTGACCTCGCTCGAGCGGGATGCCGTCGAAGAGCACCTCCATGTCGCGGAGCGTGTCGACCGCGACGCCGCACATGCCGACCTCGCCGAGCGAGCGCGGCGAGTCGGAGTCGTAGCCCATGAGGCGTGGGGAAATCGAAGGCGGTGGAGAGGCCCGTCTGCCCCTCGGCGAGGAGGTACTTGAAGCGCGCGTTGGTCTGCTCCGGCGTGCCGAAGCCGGCGAACATGCGCATCGTCCACAGCTTGCCGCGGTACATCGTGGGCTGGACGCCGCGGGTGAACGGGTACTCGCCGGGCAGGCCGAGCTCCTCCCGGTAGCGGGAGGCGCGATCGGCCGGCGTCACGAGGTCGGGCACCTCGACGCCGCTCCACGTCGTGAAGCGGGGCTCGCGCGGCGGCATCTTCTTCTCCGCCTCGGCGACCGGGCCGGCGCGCCAGGCGGTGATCTCCGAGCGCAAGCGCGGCGAGCCCGCCTGCGTCGAGGCCGAGGCCCTCCCCCTCGCCGTGGGCGTCGGCGTCGTGGACGTTGCCGGCGTCGGGGCCGGAGCCGTTGGCGGTACGGGGACGCGGCGACGCGTCTTGGAGAGCCTCGTTTCTCTTCGTGGAGCATGGCGATCTGCCGGGAAGCATACCACCGGCGTAGCTCGGAGACGGGCGCCTTCCTCGCTCCGGCCCGCCCGCCTCCCGCGCCATCCAAACCTGCGGCGCCGCCCCGGTGGGCCCTAGACGCCCGCCTCGGGCTCCCGGCCTCGTTGCCTCCGCGGCAGGGTGATGACGATCTCGGTGTACTCCCCCTCCTTCGACTCCACCTGCACCTCGCCCCCGTGGCCGAGCACGATGTCGTGGCTCAGGGAGAGACCCAGGCCCGCGCCCTCGCCGGGCGGCTTGGTGGTGAAGAAGGGGTCGAAGACCTGGCCCACGATCGCCGCCGGGATGCCCGTGCCGTTGTCGCGCACGCGGATCTCGACCCGCTCGTCGAGCCCGCGCGTGCGCACCGAGAGCGCGGGCGAGTACCCGGCATCGCCCAGCTTCTTCTGCTGCGAAAGGGCATAGCAGGCGTTGTCGACGACGTTGATGATGACCCTCCCAATCTCCGTGCTGGAGATCTCGACGGGGCCGAGCGCGTCGTCGTACGCGGCGTCGACGCGCACCTGGAGGTGCGCGTCCTTTCCACGCGCGGCGTGGTAGGCGAGCTCCACGCTCTTCTTCACCAGGTCGTTGATGTCGGCCTCCACGCGATCGCGCCCCCTTCTCGCGCGTGTGGAGGAGCATGGCGTTGACGATCTCGTTGGCGCGACGGCCGTGCTCGTTGATCTTGAGTACGTTGCTGCGGAGCGTGGCGAGCGCCTCGGCGACCTCGTCGGCGACGTCGGGATCGAGTCGACCCGCTGGGTGGAGAGGATCTCGCCGAGCTCGGTGGTCATCCCCGACGAGAGCTCGGCGAAGTTGTTGACGAAATTGAGCGGGTTCTTGATCTCGTGCGCGATGCCAGCGGTGAGCGCGCCGAGCGAGGCCAGCTTCTCCTGCACCACCAGGCGCCGCTGGGCGTCGCGGAGCTGGATGACGGTGCGCGCGAGCTCATCGTTCTTCTGCGACAGCTCGCGGGTACGCTCTTCGACCTTGTGCTCCAGGGTGCGGCTGTGCTCGGCCACGCTGGCGAAGAGCTCCGCGTTCTGGATGGAGAGCGCCGCCTGGACGGAGAGCATGCGCAGGAGCTCGAGGCGGTCGGCGGTGAAGGCGCCGGCGGTCAGGTTGTTCTCGAGGTACACGAGCGCCACCAGCCGGCCCTGGTTGATCAGCGGCGCGCACAGCACCGAGCGCGATCGGTTCGAGGTGACGTAGGGGTCTTCGCGAAGAGGCCCTCCGCGGCGGCGTCGTCGAGCACGACGGGCTCCTGCGTGCGGGCCGCGTAGTGCACGATCGCCGGCGAGAGCAGGTGGCTGCCCTCGACGGGCGCAGGGAGCGCGTGCACGGCCGGCGAGGGCCGCACGGCGCGCTCGGCGGCGATCGAGAGGCGCCCCCCCTGGGCGAGGACGAGGAGACCGCGCTCGGCGCCGGCGTTCTCGATCGCGATCTCCATCACCTTGTCGAGGAGCTTGTCGAGCACGATCTCGCTGGAGATCACCGCCGCCGCCTTCATCACGGTGCGGGCATCGATGAGCGTGTCGCCGTGGCTGCCGGTGGTGGTGATGGTGGGCGAGATCGTCCCCTCCCCGGAGGACCTGCGGGCCAGGAACGGGTAGAGCCGGGTGAGCTGCTCGACCTTGGCGGCCGCTCCCCATGCGGCGTACGCGTGGCTCGCCTCGGCGAGCGCGGCGCGCCCGGCGCGCTCCTTGCCGATGGAGAGGTAGAGCTCGGCGGTGAGCTCGTGGGCGATGGCCAGCTCGCACGCGTAGCCGTGCTCGGCCGCGCCGCTGGTGGCGTCGTCGAAGAGGGCGATCGCGCCGAGCGGATCGCCGCGCAGCCGTGCGCGCTCGGCCTCGACGAGCTGGAAGCGATGCCGGCTGTTCATCGGCGCGTGCTCGGCCCAGCGCTTCATCGCCTCCTGGTTCTTCTCCACCTTGGCGACCATCGCCTCCTTCTCCGTGCCGGTGGCGTCGCGCGCGAGCGCGAGGAGCGCGAGCGACTGGAAGAAGTTGAGCTCGATCCCGGCCACCTGACCGAGCTGCGCGGAGACGAAGGCCTCGCCCTTCTCCGCCGTCGCCGCGGCGCCGGCTGTGTCGTCGAAGACGTACTGGAGGATGAGCTTCAGGACGTGGAAGAGCGACAGCGTCGAGGCGTTGTTGGCGGCGATCATCCCCGGCACGCTGACCGACTCGCGGAACTCCTCGCCCTCGAGCAGGGGCGCTTCCCCGGCGTGTCCGCGCAGATCGAGCACCGCCTGTCGACACGCGCGCACGCACTCCTCGGCGTAGGTGAGCCCGTTGCGCCGCAGGAGATCGATGAGGCGCGCGTCCTCCCGCGCCACCTCGTCGAGCGGCTGGCCCACGAAGAACGAGTACATGGCGAGGCCGATGGCGGCGTAGCCGACGTACTCCAGGTCGCCGCCTTCGAGCCCTGCGCCGACGGCTTCGAAGAGCAGCGGCAGGGAGGTCTCCAGGTGCTCCTTCCAGTGGCGGAGGAAGAGGCCGACCTGCACGTTGGCGCGCCCGCGCACCCGAGGGCTGGGGTGCTGATCGGCGAGCTCTAGCGCCACGTGGCCGTACTCGTAGCCGGTGTCGAGATCCCCGAGCACCGCGGAGTTGATGAGCCCGTAGACGGCGAACGCGAAGGGCGCGAACTCGCTCAGCCCGTGCCTCAGGCACAGGTTGAACATCTCCGTGTAGACGTGGAGCGAGAGCAGGGGGTTGATGAGGTATGCCGTCGAGGCGATCGCGGTGAAGATGCGCATGGCCGCGAGCGCCTCCGCGGATGCGGTGAGGGGGAGGCTCGCGGAATCCCCGGCGCTGCGCCCCGCGAGGAGCCCGCGCGTGACCGCGAGGCCCTCCAGGAAGCGCGGGAAGTCCATGGTGCTCGGCAGATCGATGCCGAGCAACCCGAGCGCGCGGGCGCCGTTCTCGAGCGCGAGCTGCAGCTCGGCCCGCGCGGTGCTCGCGTAGATGCGCGTCTCGTAGACGAGGCTCTTCTCGAGCGGTGTCCGCGCCTCCGCGAGGAGCAGCTCGGCGCGGGCCCCGAGCGCGTCGAAGTCGGCGTTGGCGTACTCCGCCACCATCGCCGTCGTGTGCAGATCGCGCGCGAGCTCGTAAGAGGCGCGGAAGGCGTCGGGGGGGAGCAGCGAGATCCCGGTGCGCGCGTAGTGGAGCGCGGACGCACCGGCCGAGGAGGCCCGCGCCTTCTCCGCGGCCAGGAGGTTGAGCCGCGCCGCTTCGAGCCGCTCCTCCGTGGACGAGCGCTCGTCGAGGCCGAGGTTCAGGTGGTCCACGATCTCGAAGATGCGCTCCCCGATCCGGGCCTCCGCGGTGGCCTCGAGCAGAAGCCGCCCCAGGCGTCGATGGATGTCGCGCCGCTCCGCCGGCGCGATGCGCGCGTACGCGGCTTGCCTCACGCCGTCGTGCAGGAACTTGAGGGTGAGGCCGGACGCGCTGCCGAGCAGCCCGTCGTCGATAGGCAGGACCAGACCCTCCGCGAGCGGGTCGGCGAGATCGGTGCACCACGTCCTCCGGCGACCGGGCGGCGGCCACGGCCAGCGTGGCGACGTCGAAGCGGTCGCCGATGGCGGCGCCGAGCTCGAGCGCGGTGCGGGCCGCAGGGTCGAGCCGCTGGATGGCGCTGGCCATGAGGTCGAGGACGTTCTCGGTGCTGCTGCGGGCGGCGATGCGCTCGAGATTGAAGCTCCATGCGCCGGCGGTCCGGTCGAAGGAGATCAGTCCATCCTCGTGGAGCGCGCGCAGGAACTGGCCCACGAAGAACGGGTTCCCGGCGGTACGCTCGTGGCAGAGCCGTGCGAGCGGCTCGGAGCGCGCCGCGTCGCAGTGGAGCGCGTCGGCGACGAGCGCGCCCACGTCCGGCGCCGTGAGCGACTGGAGGAGGATCTCGGAGACGCGAGCGCCCGTCTTCGCGACGGCCCCCTGCATGAGCCGCATGGGGTGGAGCTCTGCACCTCGTTGTCGCGGTATGCGCCGATGATGAGCAGGTGCCCGACCGAAGGGTCGCCGAGGAGCAGCTCGACGAGCTTGAGCGAGGGGAGGTCTGCCCACTGGAGGTCGTCGAGGAAGAGCACGAACGGGTGCTCTTGCGCTGCGAGGGCGCGCACGAAGCGGACGAACGTGAAGTTGAAGCGGTTCCGTGCCTCGGCGGGGGGGAGGGGCGGCACCTCGGGTTGCCGGCCGATGACGGCGGCCAGCTCGGGGATCAGATCCGTGAGCAGCTTGCCGTTGTGGCCGAGCGCTTCGGCGATCCGGGCGCGGAAGAGGGCGAGGCGCGCGTCGCTCTCGGTGAGGATCTGACGCACGAGCGAGGCGAAGGCCTGCACGAGCGAGGCATAGGGCACCTCGCGGCGGAGCTGGTCGAACTTGCCCCCGGCGAAGTAGCCGCGGCGCGCGACGACCGGGCGGTGCAGCTCGTTCACGAGCGCGCTCTTGCCGATGCCGGAGTGGCCGCCCACGAGCAAGAGCTCCGCGCGGCCCTTGCTCGCCCTCGAGTACGTGTCGAGGATCGACTCGGCCGCCGACTCTCGGCCGTAGAGCTGCTGCGGGATCTGGAAGCGATCGAACGCGTCCTTGCCGCCCGGAGCGGCCCACGGGACGACGAACACGCCCCCGGGGCCCGCGGCGCGCGACGCGCGGAGGACGTCCTCCAGGTCGGCGCGGAGGCCGACGGCGCTCTGGTACCGCTCCTCCGCCGTCTTCGCGAGCAGCTTCAGGATCACCGCAGAGAGCGGAGCGGGGATCTCGGGGGCGCGCTCGTGCGGAGGCACGGGCGCTCGGGCGATGTGGTGGTGCAGAGCTCCACCGGATCGGCGCTGTGGAACGGCGTGACGCCGGTGAAGAGCTCGTAGAGCACGACGCCGAGGGAGTAGAGATCGCTGCGCGAGTCGATGTCGCGGTTGGTGCGCCCCGTCTGCTCGGGGGACATGTAAAGGAGCGTGCCCTCGATGACGTTGGCGCTGCGCACGCTGGGGCGCTCGCGCGTCAGGCGCGTGGCGATGCCGAAGTCGACGAACCGCGCTGAGCCGTCGCGCACGTCGACGACGAGGTTCGCGGGCTTGATGTCCTTGTGCACGACGCCCTGCCGGTGGATCGCGTCGAGCGCGACGGCCGCGCGGATCGCCAGCTCGAGGCCCTCGTCGAGACCGAACCGGCGCGCTGCGAGGAGGGCACGAAGGGAGTCGCCCCCGTCCTGCATGATGATGGTGGGGCGATCGTCGACCGGCTCGAAGCCGAACGCGTCGACCGTGCCGGAGCCCGCGAGCCCCTTCAAGATCTCGTACTCGCGCCGGAAGCGAGCCGCGTCGTCGGCGCTCGGCCGATCCATCGCGAGGGTCTTGAGCACGACCGAGCGGCCATCTTCGCGGCGGTGCGCCCGGTAGATCGCGGAGCGCCGGCTGGCGTGGATGCGCTCTACCAGTTCGTATGTCGGGCTCCCGCTCATGCTGCGAGTCTCCTCACGAACCCTCGCGCTGCGGCGCGAGGGGTCCGGCTACATGCAGCCGCTCACGTCGAACACGGGCGAGTAGGCCGTCTTCGACGTCCCAGGGAGCAGCGAGTCCTGGATCTGCGCCGCGAATACCACGCCCGCCGCGCAGAGCGCCGCCTTGTCGGTTTGCGGCAGGAGCTTGCTGCCCGTGTCGAAGGTGATGCTGATGGTCGGGTCGTCCCCAGGTTGGACGGTGGTGGGGAACGCCGGGGTCGAGGTCGTCGAGAGCGCCTGCACGATGGGGGTCGTCATCGTGGCGTCGAGGATGCTCACCTGGACGAGCTCGACCGTGCTGGGCCCGCTCGCCCGTGGGGCGAGGTCCAGCCCGAGGTCGAAGGAGCCGGTGAGGCCGTCGCCGAGGGGATTCGATGTGGTCAGGATCGCCGCGGGTGAGGTGATGGTCGGGGCGACGAAGATGTTGGCGTCGGTGTTGACGCACCCCACGAGGCACGAGAGTCCACCGGCGGCGAGGAGGAGGAGCGGAGCGAGCGAGCGCACGCCGGCAGGATAGCTCAGGCGCCCGGCTCCACGAAACGAGCGTGCCGGGCTCGGCTTCCCGTCGCCCGCGTCGCGCCCGCCTGCTACCGTTCCCTGCGGCGTGCAGGCATTCGTTCCAGGTCACGGCTCGGGCAAGACGGGGTGGCGCCGCGCGGTAGCGGCTGCGGCGGCGTTGGTGACGCTCGGCGCGGCAGGCCGCGCCTTCGCGCAGGACAAGCCCACCCTCAGCGGATCGTGGACGGCGAGCGCCCTGACGGAGAGCTGGTCGGTCACCGACTGGGGCGAGGTCTGCGGGCCCAAGCCGGCGTCGCACGGTGCGGGCGGTGGGGGCGTGCAGATCCGCGAGCAGGGCGGTGAGCTGTCCATCATCGGCGCCGGCCGCGCCTTCAGCACGGCGGAGTGCTGGGAGCAGATGCCAGGGCTGTCGCGCACGAGCCACTCTTCGTCCGGCGGTGGGCGATTCTGGCGCACGCGCTGCACGACACCCGCCAACGACCCGCGGCGCGCCGCCGTCACCACGACCATCTCGGCCACCGACACGACCATCCAGCTCAACGAGACCGGCGAGTACCAGTGGAGCATCAAGGACGCGACGTGCAAGGCCTCGGTCTCGCGCTCCCGCTCGTTCACCCTCGTCCACCGCGAGGGGGAGACTCCACCGGCCGCGAGCGCCAGCGCCGCGCCCGTCGCCCCGAGCGCCGCGCCGTCGCCGCCGGCCCCGGAGCCCCGATCGGCGTCGCGCTGCAGCGGCAGCGCCGGGGAGCCGGCCCGCCTCGAGGTGCACCCGAGCCGAAAGCTGCTCCGCGCCGGTGACAAGTTCACGTTCCGCGCGCTGGTGGTGGACGCGGAGGGCTGCCCCACGGGCGCGCGACCAACGTGGTCGATCGCGCCGGGGCCGCTCGCGGACCGGGCCAGCGTCGACGCGACGGGCACGCTCGCGGTGTCCGCAGGCGCGCAAGAGGGGCGCCTCGAGGTGACCGCCTCGGTCGGCGGCAAGGGGGTCACCGTCGTGGTCGAGGTCGCGAGCCCCGAGCACTACGACGCCCTCCTCGGAGCAGGCGGGCTGAACGATGCCGGCGAGGCGGAGCAGGCCGCGGTTGCCGTGATCGCGACGGGGACGATCGGTGGGCGCCCCGCCGTGGCGCAGGACGCGGCGCGCGAGCGCAAGGTGCTCTTCGTCGCCATCGTGGGCGCCCTTGCCACGGCCCTCGCCTTCATCGGGCTGGTCATCGTGCGCCGCGGCGCCCGCCCCCGAGCCGGTCGTGGGCGATGGCGACGAGCCACCGCCGAGCAGCCTCTCGGGGCCCCCCTCGCTTCGTGAAGAGGACGCTCCCGTCGAGCCTCAGGGCGGACCCCTCTCCGATGCCGGCTCGGGCACGGACGGCGCCCCCGGGTCGGCTCCCCGTGGCTCCCCCGACCCAGCGCCCCCCAAAAAGCGCGCGGCCCGCGGGAAGATTTGTCCTACGTGCGGCGAACGCTATCCGAACGAGGCGGCGTTCTGCGGCAAGGACGCGACGAAGCTCGTCCTCCTGAACTGATTGATGCTCGCGCGACCACCGGCGAGCGTTTGGCCGCAACTTGATCGTCCTCGCTCGAGGACGCTATCCTTGGGGCGGTGTCGAAGGATCCGCCGTGGCGCGTGCGAGGCAGACGCGCTCCTGCCCGCAGGCCGGACCGGGAAAGGCAGCAATGAAGATCACGTGCCAGTCGTGCCAGGCGAAGTACACGCTCGCCGACGAGAAAGTCGCCGGCAAGACCGTCAAGATCAAGTGCAAGAAGTGCGGCGCCACGATCGTCGTCAGCGGGTCCGAGGGGTCCGGCGTCGCCGCGGCGCCCGCGCTCGGAGCTGGGTTGGTCCCGGCGGCGATGGCCAACGCGCCCCTCCCCTCTGGAGACGACGACGACGGCGAGGGCGCGACCCGCGTCTTCTCCGAGGGCGCCCCCCAGGGCAGCCCGGAGGAGTGGACGGTCAACGTCACGGATGACGATCAGCGTACGCTCGCGGCGACGCAGATCATGCTCGAGTACCAGCGAGGCGTGATCACGGCCGACACCTACGTGTGGAAGGACGGGATGGCAGACTGGCTCCCGATCTCCCAGGTGCCCGAGCTGATGCGCATCGTATCGGCGGTCGCGCCTCGCTCGGCCGCGGGTGGGCCCGCGCCTCGTCCGGCGGCCGGCATGCCTGCCGCCGCTGCGCCTGCGCCCGTCCCTGCGGCCATCGCCGACATGCCTCTGGGCGCGATGGGCGGGACCATGATCATGATGGAGGGCGCGCCCTCTCCCTACGCCGCCCCCGCGATGGGCAACCCCGCGCCCGCCGCGGGCACGCCGGCAGCGGTTGCACCTGCCGCGGGCATGCCTGCCGTGGCCGCGCCTGCCGCAGCTGCCGCTGCCGCGGGCACGCCGGCGCCGGCGGCCGCACGTCGGGTGGGCAAGGCGGGCGGCGTCGATCTCTTCGCGCCGGGCGCGCAACAACAACAAGAAGCGCCCGTTCCCCTCGGCGCCGCGGCGCATTTCGCGTCGGAGAAGCTCGTCGGCGAACGCAACGAGAACTCCGTCCTCTTCTCCATCTCGGCGCTCACCGCATCCGCTGGAGCAGCGAAGAAAGGGGGCGACGACCCGTTCGATCTCGGTTCGCCTGCGCCCAAGAATGGGCGCGGCGGCGTCGACGACCTCATGAACCTCGGGAGCGGCCTCGCTGCGGGGCCGATCCTCGCGCCGCCGCCGCTCCTGGCGCCCGTCGTCGAGGCGCCGCCGCCTCCCCCCAGCCGGTAGCGCAGGTCGCCGCCTACGCCCCGCCTTCGCCTGCCGTCATGGGGGCGATGGGAGCGCCGGGCATGATGCCCGCCGCCGCGCCGCCGAAGAGCAAGATGCCGCTCATCCTGGGCATCGTCGGTGCCGTGGTGGTGCTCGGCGGCGTGGGCGCGTTCCTCGGGCTGAGGGGCGGCGGCTCGAGCGCCGGCGGTCCAGAGGCGACGAGCACGGCTTCCCCGGCAGAAACGGCGGCGCCGGCGCCGAGCACCGCGGCCGCGCCCGCCGACAAGCCCGCGGCCCGCCCCGCCGACAAGCCCGCTGACAAGCCGGCGGACACCGGCACCCAGGCCGCCGAAGCTCCCAGCAGCGCAGCCGCCACCGGCCCCACCAAGGTTGCGGGCGGAGGGCCGCTGGTGGGTAGGCCGGTGGAGAAGCCGGCGGAGAAGCCCGCTGTCGCTGACAAGCCCGCCGAGAAGCCGGCAGAGAAGCCCGCCGACAAGCCGGCGCCGGCGCCCGCCGACAACTCCGGTGCCGGCAAGGAGTTCGATCGCGCGGCCGCCATGTCTGCGCTCTCGGCGGCGGCCGGCGCAGCCCGCGGCTGCAAGACCGCCGACGGTCCGACCGGCACGGCCCGCGTGAGGATCACCTTCTCTCCCAGCGGCGGCGTCCAGTCGGCCTCCGTCGATGGGCCTCCGTTCGCTGGCACGTCGGTCGGTGGATGCATCGCCGCGGCCTTCCGCGGCGCCCACATCCCGGCCTTCGACGGCGCGCCGCAGCCCGTGTCCAAGTCCGTGACCATCAACTGACGCGGCCGCGGTTTGAACACTGTCGAGCACACCATCCCGAACGGCGACGGTTGGCGGCTCTCGCTCTTCCAGTCCTGGAACGAGGCCGGGCGGGCGAAGGGGCGCAACCCGGTGCTCATCGTGCCCGGCTACGGGATGAACTCCTTCATCTTCAGCTGGCACCCGCGGGGCGTCTCGCTCGAAGGCTACCTCGCGCGCGCGGGCTTCGAGGTGTGGCGCGTCGATCTGCGCGGGCAAGGCCGCTCTCGCTCCGTCGGCGGCGGCGATGCGTACGGGCTCGAAGATCTGGCCATCGCCGATCTCGGTGCGACGCTGCGCGCCGTGCTCGAGCGCACCCAGACCGGCGCGGCGCGTGTGGATGTGCTCGGTGCCTCGCTGGGCGGCACCATCATGTTCACGCACATGGTGCTCAACCCCTCGCACGTCGTCGGCGCCGCGGTGGCCATCGGCAGCCCGGTGCGCTGGGTGGAGATCCATCCGGCCCTCAAGCTCGCCTTCTCGTCGCCGGCGTTGGCGGGCATGATCCGTCTGCGCGGCACGCGCGCCTTCGCCGGCTTCGCGCTCCCGCACCTGGCCCGCCGCGCTCCCTGGCTGCTCTCCGTCTACCTGAACCCGAAGCTCACCGACACCCGCCTGGTGAACGAGATGGTCAAGACGGTCGAGGACCCGAACCCACACGTGAACCGCCAGATCGCCCACTGGATCCGGGCCAAGGACCTCATCGTCCGCGGCGTGAACGTCTCCGAGGGGCTGGGTGGGGTGACGTCTCCGCTGCTATGCGTCAGCGCCTGGGGGGACGGGATTGTCCCTCGACGGACTGCGGAATTCCCCTACCTCGCCGTGGGCTCGCCGGTAAAGAAGCTGCTCCAGGTGGGCACGCCCGAGGTCGCCATGGCCCACGCCGACCTTTTCATCTCCGACGAGGCGCAGGCCCGCGTCTTCGAGCCGATTGCCGCTTGGCTCGCCGAGCGGGCGGCGGGTTCGTAGCGGCTAGCCGGGATTTGGCTTGCGCGGCGGCCAAAACCGCGAAAAAAATCGCGCCCCCATGACTCTCGAGCACCGCCTACACGCCCGCTGCGCCTGCGGCTCCGCGCTCTCGTCCTACGCCGAAGGGGCAGGCTCTCGCCCCTTCGCCCTCGCCGGGACCAAGCGCGTCTACGAACGCGCGCGACCCTTCGCGATTCATCACATCCGGCTCGCGATGGCGCTCGAGGTCGAGCAGAAGGCGTTCCGCGCCACGGCGACGCTCCACCTCTCGCGCGTCGATCCCGCCGCCACCGAGATCGCGCTCGACGCCCTGGGCTTCGAGATCGAGTCCGTCGAGATGCGGACAGGAGGAGGCGCGTTCGCGCGCGTGGCCTACGTGTACGACGGCGAGACCTTGCGTGTACCGGCGCGCGACACAGGGGACGCGCCCATCGTCGTCAACGTCTCGTACCGCGCCGTACCCCGTCGCGGGATGTACTTCCTCGCGCCAGACGAGCACGTCCCCCATCGGCCGCGCCAGGTGTGGACACAGTGCCAGGACGAGGACGCGCGCCACATCTTCCCCTGCCACGACAAGCCACACGTGAAGCAGACCACCGAGCTCGAGGTGAAGGTGCCCGAGGGGTGGTACGCGCTCTCCAACGGCGAGCTCTTGCGCGAGGAGGGCGGCGTCTTTCACTGGAAGATGAACGAGCCCCACCCGAGCTACCTCTTCACGCTGGTGGCCGGGGAGTTCGCCCGCATCGAGGACGACGCGAACGGCCTCCCCGTCTTCTACCTCGTGCCGAAGGGCCGCGAGGCCGACGGCCGGCGAACCTTCGGCCGCACGCCCGAGATGATTCGCCGCTTCGGTGAGCTGCTCGGGGTCAAATACCCCTGGAACAAGTACGCCCAGGTGGTCGTGAGCGACTTCATCTTCGGCGGGATGGAGAACACGACCGCCACGACGATGTACGAGCACATCCTGCTCGACGAGCGCGCCGCCATCGACGTCACCTCGGACGACATCATCGCTCACGAGCTGGCGCACCAGTGGTTCGGCGACCTCGTCACTTGCCGCGACTGGTCGCACGGCTGGCTCAACGAGGGCTTCGCCACGTTCATGGAGCACATCGACCGTGAGGGCCACCTCGGGCGTGACGAGTACGACTACGGCGTGAAGGGTGACGCCGAGACGTACTTCGCCGAGGCGCGCGGCCGTTACAGGCGCCCCATCGTCTGTCAGGACTACGAGGCGCCGATCGACATCTTCGATCGCCACCTCTACGAGAAGGGCGCGTGCGTCCTTCACATGCTGCGTCGTGAGCTAGGGGAGACGCTCTTCTTCCGCGGGGTTCGCCTGTACCTGACGCGCCACCAGCGCGGCGTCGTGGAGACGCGGGACCTCATGCGCGCGCTCGAAGAGGTGAGCGGGCGCAGCCTGGAGCGCTTCTTCGAGCAGTGGGTGTACCGGCCCGGTCACCCGGAGCTCGACCGTGAAGATCGAGCACGAGGGCGAGGTCACCACCGTCACGGTGAAGCAGACGCAGGCCACCGGCGCGCACGGCTCCCCCGACACGCAGTTGCCCGTCTTCGCGTTCGACCTCGCCATCAATCTCGTCTTCGACGACGAGACCCGGCGCGAGGTACGCCACATCGATCTCGCGTCGCACACGTTCTCGTTCCGCGTCCCCTCGCGTCCGCGCTTCGTCGTGATCGATCCCGAGCTCGCGATCGTCGCGGAGACCAAGCTCGAGGCCCCCGGGGACATGCTCCGCGCGCAGCTCGTCGGCGCAGCGACCGCGCGCGGGCGGATGCTCGCGGCGCCCGCGCTCGGGCGGCTCGACGATCCACCCTCGGCTCGCGCGCTGGCGGAGGCGCTCGCCGCGGAGCGCGAGTTCTGGGGTATGCGCGCCGAGGCCGCGATGGCGCTCGGGAGCCTCCGGTCGGGCGAGGCCTTCGCCGCGCTCAAGGCGAACGCGGAGACAGCGCACCCGAAGGTGCGGCGCGCCGTGATGAACGCGCTCGGGTCGTTCCGCACCACCGAAGCAGCCGACATCCTGCGCAAGCACGCGCTCAAGGACGAGAGCTACCTCGTCGAGTCCGAGGCGGCCCGCGCGCTCGGCGCGACACGGCAGGCGAGCGGCTTCGACACGCTCGTCGACATCCTCGACCGCCCGGCGTGGGCGGACGTCATCCGCGTCGGCGCCGTCGATGGCCTCGCCAACCTCCGTGACGAGCGAGCGCTGCCGCACATCATCGCGCGCACGCGCTACGGGGTCAGCACCCGGGGTCGTCGTGCGGCGATCGTGGCCTTGCCCAAGCTCGCGGGCGACCGGAAGGCGCGCGAGACGCTGGAAGAGCTCCTCGAAGGCGCCGACCCCTACCTCCGAGTCGACGTCGTGCGCGCGCTCGCGGACCTCGGCGACGTGAAGGCGCGCGGCGCGCTGCAGCGCCAGCTCGAGCGCGATCTCGACGGTCGGGTGCGCCGGCGCATCCGTGAGGCCTTGCGCGATCTCGGGGGCGCGGGGAAGCGTGAGACCGACAGGCTCCGCGACGACCTCGAGGCGCTCCGCGCGGAGCACGCCGAGATCAAGGCACGCCTGGGCAAGCTCGAGGCGATCGCCCCGAAGCCCCCGGCGGAGAGCGACAAGCGCGCGGAGAAGAAGCCGTCCAAGCAAGGGAGGAGGAAATGAGCATCGAGATCAGCGGCCGCACGGCCCTCGTCACAGGGGCTTCCGCCGGCATCGGGCGCGAGATCGCGCGCGTCCTCGCGCGCGAAGTCGGCGTGATGATCCTCGTCGCGCGTCGCGAGGATCGCCTCTCCGAGCTCGCCGCGGAGCTCTCCGGCGCGCACCCGGGCCTGCGCGTGCTGGTGCGCGCCGTCGACCTGCTCGACCGCGCCGCCACGGGCGCCATGCTCGACGCGCTCGAGAGGGATGGCGTCGCCGTCGAGGTCTTCGTCAACAACGCCGGCTTCGGGACGTACGGCCTCTTCGAGAAGCACGGGTGGGCGAAGACCGAAGAGATGCTCGAGCTCAACGTCGTGAGCGCCACCTACCTCCTTCATCGCCTCGTGCCGCCGATGGTGGGGCGTGGCTTCGGCGCGATCCTCAACGTGGGCTCGACGGCGGGCATGTTCCCCTCCCCAGCCTTCGCGGTGTACTCCGCGAGCAAGGCATACGTGAACCTCCTCAGCGAGGCGCTCCACGCCGAGCTCGCCGGCACCGGTGTCTCGGTCACGGTCCTGTGCCCCGGCCCCGTGCCGACGGAGTTCCAGGAGGTCGCCGGCAGCAAGGGGAAGAACCCGATGCCAAAGGCGTTCCACATCGACGCCGTCCAGTGCGCCGAGGAGGCCGTGCGTGCGCTGAAGGCGGGCGAGGGACGGCACATCCCCGGTGCCGCGATGCGCACCGCGATGGTGTCGGTCGAGGCGCTCCCCAGGCTGGTGGTGCGCCAGGTCGCGGTGCAGATGGGGAAGAAGGCGCGCGAGCAGGGCTGAGCCCCCCGCGAGAACGGGGCAGGTCCCCCTGGACGCCGCGCGATCGCCTCGCTAGGCGACACCCATGTCCGACACATCTTCTCCCGTTCGCCTCGAGCGCCACGGCGCGGTGGGCGTGCTCGTCATCGACCGAGCCGATCGTCGCAACGCCCTCTCTCGCGACACGTTGTTCGCCCTCGGCCGACTGGGGCGCGAGCTGACCGCGGATCCCGGCGTGCGGGCGATCGTGTTGACGGGCTCGGGCGACAAGGCCTTCTGCGCCGGTGCGGATCTCAAGGAGCGGCAGGGCATGAGCACCGACGACGTGCGCGTGCAGGTCGGGCTCTACCGCAGTCAGCTCGGCGTCCTCGACCGGAGCCCGAAGCCGGTGATCGCGGCGCTCAACGGCGTTGCGTTCGGCGGGGGCCTGGAGCTCGCGCTGCTCTGCGACCTTCGGGTGGCCGCGCCGCACGCCGAGCTCGCGCTCCCCGAGACGACGCTGGGGATCATCCCGGGTGCGGGTGGTACGCAGCGGCTCCCGCGGGTGGTCGGCGAGGCGAGGGCCAAGGAGATGATCCTCCTGGGGCGCAAGCTCGGCGCCGCCGAGGCGCTCGCGTGGGGCCTGGTCAACCGCGTGAGCCCCGAGGGCGTCCCGGTGCTGGAGGACACGCTGCGCTGGATCGAGCCAATCTCCAGCGGAGCCCCAATCGCTCAGGAAGCGGCGCTTCGCGCCGTCGACGCATCGTACGACGTCACCCTCTCCGCCGGGCTCGAGCTCGAGCGTGTGTACTACGACGAGACGCTGCGTAGCGAGGATCGGATCGAGGCGTTGCGCGCGTTCGCAGAGAAGCGCAGGCCGGCGTTCCGGGGCAGGTGAGGTCCGTTCAGGGCCGTCGTCGCCAGCGGCTCATGTCCCATCGGTTGGGGGGCGGAGCATGTGGAGCTTGTCCTTCAGCCGCTCCGACACCCAGACTTTGTTGTGGGCGTCGACGATGACCGCGCCGGCCTCGAGCTCATCGGCCAGCTTGAGGCCTTTTTCGGGGCCGAGGATGAAGACCGCGTCGTCGATGGCGTCGGCGGTGAACGCGTCCTTCGCCCAGATGGTCACGCTGCGCGACGCCGTGGCCGGATAGCCGGTGCGCGGGTCGATGATGTGATGGTAGCGGTGCCCGTCCTTGACGAAGCCGCGCTCGTAGTCGCCCGCCGTCGAGAAGGCGTGATCCTCGACCTCTAGCATCGCGAAGAAATCGGTCTCGTTCGCGCTGCGCGGGTCGCGCACGCCGACCCGGTACCGGGAACCGTCCGGCTTCCTCCCTTGCACGTAGAGATCTCCGCCGGCCTGCACGAAGAACGACGTCAGCCCGGCGGCCCGCAGCACGCGCGCGGCCGCGTCGACCGCGTATCCCTTGGCGATGCCGCCCAGGCCCATGCGCATGCCCGGCCTCTCCAGCATCACCGTGCTGGCGTCGTGATCGATCTTGATCTTGTGGAAGTCGATGAGCTTGCGTGCCGCTTCCACCGCGGCGCGAGGAGGGATCTTCTCCTCGAATCCTGGTCGAACTTCCACAGGCCGTGCATCGCCTCGAAGGTGATGTCGAACACGCCCTCCGAGTGCTCGCTCATCCAGACGCTCTTCTCGATCACCGCCAGCGTCTCCGGTCCCACCTTCACCGCGTGCTTGCCGGCGGCGGCGTTGATCCGAGACACCTCGCTGTCCTCGCGCCAGGTCGTCATGAGCGACTCGAGGCGTCGGATCTCGGCGATCGCGGCCGAGAACGCGTTCGTCAGCGCGGCGGCGTCGTGCGCATCGTCAGTGAACGACGCGAGGAGCAGGTGGGTGCCCATCGCCTTGCCCTCCGTGGTGACGCGCTCGATCCCTCGCCGAGGCGGAGGGGGGGCCGGCGTTGCCGCTGCTGAGGAGGCCAGCGGGGGCACCTCGTACGCGGTCGGGGCCGGCGAGGTGCGCGCGGCGGTGCTGCGCGCGGCGCGATCCGGCTCAGCGGGTACGTCGCAACCGAGAGCCGTCCAGGCGAGGAGCAACGGGAACGAGCGAGCGAAGCTCGACGGCATGGGGGTGTTCTACAACGGCGTGCCAGGCCATGCGACTGGAGTATGCTCGCCTGCGTATGGCGACCCTCAATCTCAACCGCATTTCTGGCGACGTCGACGCGCTCGCGCCCACGCTGCGCGACGTCTCGTCTCGGATCCACGCGCACCCGGAGCTCCGCTTCGAAGAGCACCGCGCCGCTGCGTGGCTCGCGGAAGCCGTCGAGCGTGAGGGCATCCCCGTGGAGCGCGGGATCGGTGGTCTCGCCACCGCGTTCAGGGCTCGCATCGGCGACGGTGTTGGTTCCCGGGTCGCCATCCTCGCCGAGTACGACGCCCTCCCGGAGATTGGCCATGCCTGCGGGCACAACCTCATCGCCGCGGGTGCCCTCGGCGCCTTCCTCGCGCTCGGGAGGCAGCGTCATGCCATCGCCGGGACCGTCGAGCTTGTGGGCACCCCTGCGGAGGAGGGCGGTGGCGGAAAAATCACGCTCCTTCAAGCGGGGGTGTTCGCCGGCATCGACGCTGCGATGATGTTCCACCCGTTCGATCGCGACATTCTCGCCCACCGCGCCCTGGCGAACGTGTTCGTCGACATGCGATTCAAGGGCACCCCGTCGCACGCATCGCTCGCCCCATGGGACGGGGCCAGCGCGCTCACCGCCTGCCTCGAGACCTTCCGCCTCGTGGACGCGCAGCGCGTTCACTTCCGCGACGGCGTTCGCGTGCACGGCTTCGTCACCGACGGGGGCCAGGCGGTGAACATCATCCCCGAGCGGGCGGCTGCCGAGTTCCTGCTACGGGCGCCCGAGCTCGGCGAGCTGGACCGTGTTCGCGCCATCGTCGAGCGCTGTGCCCGGGGCGCGGCGCTCGCGTGCGGCGTCGACGTCACCATCGAGGCGCGCCGCGGATACAAGGACATCGTCAACAACATGACCATGGCCCGACGCTTCGGATCTTCACCTCACGGCGCTCGGACGGCGCGCCGCGGAGGCAGACCCGAGCGTCGGCGCCGGCTCGACGGACATGGGCGACGTCTCCCACGCGGTGCCGTCGATCCATCCCTGGCTCGCGATCTGCGACAAAGGGGAGACGACCTGCCACCAGCACGCGTTCCAGGTCTGCGCAGGGAGCGAGCGCGGCGCCGGCGCGATGCTGCACGCGGCGAAGGCGATGGCGCTGACGGCGGCGGACGTCCTGACCGACCCCACGCTGCGCGAGGCGGTGCGGCGGGAGTTCGAAGCGGCGCGCGACGGCGGGGCTTGAGCCCAGTTCTTGGCCCGCGCCGGGCACCCTCCGTAGGTTGCCGGCATGCGTCGCATCACGAAGTGGGGCGCTCTGGTCGTGGTCTGCCTCTCCCTCCTCGCTGTCGCCCCGCCGGCGGAAGCAAGGGGGGCCAAGGTCACCTGGGTGCGGGTCGACGTCCCCGACGGGCAGGATGGAGCGCGCCTGCAGAAGATGCTGAAGCAGGCGCTCAACCGTGCGGCACGAAAGGCGAACTTCGGCAAGGCGAAGACGGTCGCCCTGGCGGCACGGGTGGTCCAGATCTCTGCCGAAGAACGTGAGGACGTACTCCACATCACCTGCACCGTGATGGGACGAGTCGTCGGTGGTGCGGGCGCCCGTTCGAGGATTTCCTACGGCGGTAGCCCGGAGAAGCGCGAGGAGCTGGAAAAGGAAGTGCTGACCCAGGTGGCCAACGGCCTCGTCGCCCGGCTCGCCCAGATCGTGCGCACCCGAGCGCCCAAGGTGCGCTGACGCCGGCGGTGCTGCGCCCGCCCCGCCGGGTGGCAGGGTACCGCACTCCCGATGTCCCACCTGCTCGGTTGCGCCCCCATGACGCCACCCCTGGGGCGACGATCGAACTCGACGCTACGCCGTGGCTGCTCTAGTACCGTCCCATCATGCACTACGACCGGATGCTGGCCGAGCTCTTCGGGGAGGAAGATCGGGCCCGCGAGATGGCGGCGAAGCTGGCCGAGGTGGCTCGCTCCTCGCCCGAGGCCATCGCGGTGGAGCGGGAGAGCCTGCTCGCCTTCATGAAGGGCCCTCTGGAGCGGCACTTCGCGTTCGAGGAGCAGGCCATCTTCCCGAAGCTGGTCGAGCACGATCTCGGTCCGGAGGTTCAGGTCGCAACCAAGCAGCACGACACGGTGCGTCAGCTTGCCGACAAGCTCGCCAATTGCAGCTCGGGGGACGACTTGGGCGCCCTCGTGTTCGACATCGCGAGGCTGCTTCTTCACCACACGAACTTCGAGGGGGACTACATTTACCCTGAGTTGACGCACGAGGAGTGGCGCGAGCTGATGAAGCGAACCGTGGAGGAGAAAGGTGGGGCGCCAAGCGAGGCGACGTCGAGCGCGGCACCCGCCTCGAGGCCCCCCGCGAAGGGCTCCGTTCCCGCAGAACATTCGGTAAATTCCTGAAGAAGCCGAGCGGACCTCGACACACCGAAGGCCCGCGACGTACCCTGTCGAGTCCCGATGGCCATTGAGGCGGGCCGAGTTCTGAACGAGCGCTATCGGCTGATCCGCCCCGTCGGGCAGGGATCGCAGGCGTCGGTTTGGGTCGCCGGAGCACCTCGCCCTCACCACGCACGTCGCGGTCAAGCTCATCGACCCGGAGCTGGCCAAGAAGGAGTCCGCCCGCGAGCGGTTCCGTCGTGAAGCAACGGCCGCGGCGCAGCTTCGCAGCGCCCACGTGGTGCAGATTCTGGACCACGGGATCGACGGCGACCAGCCGTTCATCGTGATGGAGCTCCTCGACGGAGAGGATCTCTTCGAGCGCCTCGCCCATCGCAGCCGGCTCTCCCTGCGGGAAACGTCCAAGATCGTCACCCAGGTCGCTCGCGCGCTGAGCCGCGCCCATGCCGCTGGCATCGTCCATCGCGACCTCAAGCCAGAGAACGTCTTCCTCTGCCCCAACGAGGACGATGAAGTCGTCAAGGTGCTCGACTTCGGCGTCGCCAAGGTCAAGGACGCGGCCAAGGTCACGATGCAGAAGACAGGCATCGGGACGCTCATCGGTACGCCGCATTACATGAGCCCCGAGCAGGTGAAGGGCATCGGTGAGATCGACTACCGCGCGGATCTCTGGGCCCTCGGCGTCATCGCCTTCCAGTGCGTGACGGGCGAGCTGCCCGTTCGACAGCGAAGGCGTAGGCGACTTGCTGATCAAGATCACCATCAGCGACGCCCCTGTGCCGTCCCGCGTGTACCCGGGCGCCCCTGCCAACTTCGACACGTGGTTCACCAAGGCGTGTGCGCGCGACCCTGCCAAGCGCTTCCAGAGCGCGCGCGAAATGGCGGTGGCGCTCGCGGGCGTCGTGGGCGTGGTGGATGGCACGGCGCCGCGTTCGCCGACGGTGCGGCCTCCCGCAGCCTCGCGGCCGGCGATCGGTGGCGGCGCAGCTCTCCCGAAGCCGCCGCGGGCAGCTACCGAACAGCTCGAGATCGGCGAATGGGAAGAGATCGATCCGTTCGACGAGGATGACGACAGCGCGGCGACCCTCGCCGGGGAGCCGGTACCCGCGGCCGTGCCGGTCGCGGCCAGCGCCCCTCCGAGCAAACCTGTGCCGGGGGCGCCTCCCCGTCCCGGTGTGCCCTTCCCCGATGGGGGGGGCCGCCCAGCTCCGCGCTCAAGGCGCTTCACGAGGGCCCCAAGCAAGCCGCGCGCAGCCCCGTACGCTCGGCGTCTCCGGTCCAGGAGGAGCCTCGCGCGCCCTCGCTGCAGCCGCCGCCCGCGCCGCGTCCGTCGATGGAGAGTCATGACAGTCATGACATCGTCGATTTCGACGAGACCATCCCCGTGACGGACAACCGGCCCTCGCTGGTGCTGCCGCTCCTGGTGCGTGCGCAGGTGGGTGGGGCCGCCGGGGCACCTACACCGGCGCTCGCACCGCTCGCGGAGCCGCCGCGCGCTTCTCCGGGCTACCCCGGGCTCGAGCCGTCGGCCAGGGCGGGTGCTCCTGCGTCCACCCCGCCGGATCGCGCATCTGCGCCGTCGGCATTGATCGCGCCCGTGGTGGCGATGCCGCCGTCCCGACCGGGCTTCGTGCCACCATCCAGCTCCGAGGCCGTGCCGCCGTCGATCCCGCGGCCTCCTCCGTCTTCCCGCAACGCTTCCGGCCCTCCGAGCAGCTCGCCCCGCCCATCGCCGGCGCCGGTCGTGACGCCGCTCGACCCGTTCCCGCGGAGCCCTCTCCTGACGGAGCCGCCTCCGGAGCTCGACGGCTCGTCCAAGCGCCGTCGCATGGTCCGCTTCCTGGTTGCTTGCCTCGTTCTCTTTGCGGTGGGCATCACCTGGACGGTCGTGCGCTCGCAGCTCGATGCTTCGTCCGGCGCATCGCCGCCACCCGCGGACACGTCGTCGGCGTCGGAGCCGCCGCCCACGCCACCGACACCACCTCCACCTGCGCCTGCAACGACGGCCACGTCGACTGCCGTCGATCCAGGCAAGGTGACCCATCCGAGCAAGCCGACGCCGAGCATCCACAGGATCCCCGTGATCGCGCGGCCGAAGCCGCCAAAGCCGGCGAGCGACGACACGACGATCCGGGTTCCCGACCCGCCTGCCGAGGAGTAGGCGCGGTACCGGCGGCGGAGCTTGGCGAGGCGAGGAGCTGACGCGAGGCCCAGTCTTGCCCAGGGGGCGGGTCGCCCGGGTCTTCGAGCGAGGAACCGGGGCGGAGGCGAGGAACCGGGGGCGAAGCCCCGTCGCGTTAGTTGAGGAGCTTGCGAGAGAGGTGCACGACCGCCTGCTTCGCGGCCTCGCCCATGGCCCTCTCGACGGCCTTGGAGGACGAGTCACCACGAATCAGGATCGCGTAGCTGTCGCCATCCACCTCGAACGATGCGAGCGGGAGCGCCGGCGTGGGCTCGGCCGCCCGGATGGGCACTTGCACCGCCAGTGATCCCACCTGCAGCTCCATGAAGCCGACGATCTGGGTCTTGGTTTGCGACTGCATAAAGGAAACGTGCGTCGCGTCGTACATTCCCGCAAGGTCGTCCGTCCACAGGAGCGCTCTGGGCGTGGTGCCGACCGGCGCGCGGCCGTCGTCTTGAACGGCGCGGCGCAGAGCTCGCCTCGCCCGGTGAGCCCATGCATCCCCGACGCAAGGCGTCGCGCGAGAGCGCGAGCACCACGAGACGGGCCATGCAACCCACGCGTCTCGCGCGAGGCGCCACCGAGATCGGGAGCGCGGTCGGAGCACGTTCGCTGGTGCCTGGGGCGGGAGCCCATGGGGCTCCTGGTGCGTTGGGTTCGAGACGGGAGACGACGGTGCGGGGCGGCGTCGGGCCATCAGTTTCTGAGGGCGGTGAGCCGGTCGGCCATGATGCTCCGGTAGTTCCGGTACACCTGAAGGACGATGGCGAGCGCGATCGCCGCCTCGCTCGCGGCGAGGACGATGATGAAGACCGTGAACACCTGCCCCGCGACGCCGCCGGCCACGAAGTGGTTGAACGCTACGAAGTTCAGCGCCGCGGCGTTCAGGATGAGCTCGACGCCGAGCAGGATGCCGACCGCGTTCTTTCGGGTCATCACCGTGAGCAGGCCGAGGCCGAAGAGCACGGCCGCGACAGTCAGGTAGTGGACGAGTCCGATCTCCAAGGGCTCACTCCTTCTCCCAGGTACGCTTCACCGCGCGGCGGGCGAGCACGACCGCGCCGATCATGGCGCCGAGCAGCACCACGGAACCTACCTCGAACGGCAGCAGGTACTCGCCCAGAAACGCGTGCCCCAGCTTGGCCGTCGACGGCACCACCGAGCGCGCTTCGCTCGGCCACGGGGTCTGCGTCGCGACCTTGCCGAGGACCAAGAGCACGACCGTCACCAGGCCGAACGCCGCCGCGAGGCCGGCGCGCGGGTTCGAGACCTTCATGTCCTCGATGCGGCTGGTGAGCATCACCGCAAAGAGGATGAGCGTGAGCGTGCCGCCCACGTACACGAGGATCTGCGTCGCCGCGAGAAAGTCGGCCGAGAGCGTGATGTAGAGCCCCGCGATGCCCATGAAGGTACCGAGCAGGGCGAGCGTCGAGTGGATGATGTTCTTCGAGAACGCGACGATGCCGGCGGAGCCGAGCGTGAGGGCCGCGAGCGCGAGGAAGGCGACGGCGCTGAGGGGAGGCATGCCGGGGGCGGACAGTAGTCAACCGGCCGCCAAGGTTCAACCGGTCCGAGCCGGTTCGGCGTCTCAGGCGGGTGCGGCCGACGCGTCGGCCGGGGCGGGAGCGGGCGCGCCCTCCGGCGCCGCCCCCACCGCCAGCTTGTCGGCGGCCTCGGGGCCCTTCCAGTACACGTCCATCGCGTAGCCCAGGTCGGCCGTCGCTTCGGCGCCGCCCGGCTCGCACTTGGAGGGGTCGTAGTCGGCCCCGGCAGCCATGGCCTTCGTGTAGTCGTAGCAGGTGGGATAGCCGCACGCGCCGCAGTCGGTCTGGGCCGTCAGCGTCTCCAGGAGCCGGGCGAACTTCTCCACGTCACCCTTGGGCGAAGCCACCACGGTCGGCTTGATCTTCGCCATCTTGTCCGGGGTGATCTGGACCTTGCCCTGCTTCTTGCCGCTCGCCTTCTTCTTGCTGCCGCTGCCGGCGTTCTGCTTCCGCCAGATCGCGCGGAGCTCGTCGAGCTGAGCCGGGTTGTCGCGCATCGCGCGCTCCCGTGCCTCACGTGCGTGGGGGCCGTACTCGCCCACGGGGACCTCGCCGAGGTCCTTCGGAGCCTTCCAGATCGGGACGAGCGACCCCTCGGGCACGAAGCGGAACGTGAGATGGTCGAGCGTCGGCGCCGCGCCCTCGAACTCGCGCGTGTGGCGGATCGCGCCCGTCGATTCGAACTTGCACGCCTCGACGCAGAGCCCGCAGTACATGCACTTGCCCATGTCGATGTCGAAGCGGCTCATCGACTGCTTCTTGGTCGCCTTGTCCTTGACCAGATCGATCGCGATGCACTCGATGGGGCAGGCGCGCTCGCACCGCTTGCAACCGGTGCAGATGTCCATCTGCACCTCCAGGAAGCCGCGGTACCGCGGCGGGAGCATCTCGCTGACGGGACGGTCCGTCTTGTCGGGGTACTGGACGGTGATGGGCTCCCGGAACAGGTGGGAGAACGTCACCGCCATGCCTTCGAGGATTGTGTTCGCGGCGTGCGAGATGCTCTTGATGTACTGGGACAGATCCATGGGGGCGCGGCTCCGGATTGCGGCAGGGGTGCGGCCGATGTGACGTAGGGGCACCCCGAAGGTTCGGCGAGGGTACCACGGGCAGGCGAACGGGATCGAGCCGTCATCTTTGGGGAAATCGGGGGCCGGCTTCCCGGTTCGGCTTCCTCCTTCGATTCCAGGTGGGAACGCAAGCCAGACCCAGGCTTTCCGCGGCAGCGTTCTGGAACCGGAGACGAGGGTGGGACGGGACAGAACGGGGCGCCGTAACCTTGACGTCGGCGCCGGACCGCCGTCATGGTCGCCCCGATGCAGCTCTCCGGCACCTTCACCGCCCTGGTCACCCCGTTCACCCCCGACGGCGATGCCGTCGACCTGCCGGCCCTCGACGCGCTGGTCGAGGCGCAGATCGCCGGCGGCGTGACCGGGCTCGTGCCCTGCGGCACCACCGGCGAGTCGCCCACGCTCGGCGACGACGAGCAGCTCGCGGTCATCAAGCGGGTCGCCGCCGTGGCAGCCGGTCGCGTCCCCGTCCTCGCGGGCACCGGCGGCTTCTCGACCAAGAAGACGATCTCCGCCTCCCGCGCAGCGCTCGCCGCCGGGGCCGACGGCGTGATGGTGGTCATGCCGTACTACAACAAGCCCTCGCAGGACGGCCTTCGCGAGCATGCCCTCGCCGTCGCGCGCTCGGTCAACTGCCCGGTCGTGCTCTACAACATCCCCGGCCGCTGCGTGATCGATCTCGCCGCCGACACCACGGAGAAGATCTGCGAGAGCGCGCAGAACGTCGTGGGGATCAAGGACGCGACCGGCAACGTCCTCCGCTGCCAGGAGCTGAAGCGACGCCTGGGCGACCGGCTCACGGTGCTCTCGGGCGACGACGGCCTCACCCTCCCGATGATGTCGGTCGGCGCCGCCGGTGTGATCAGCGTTACCTCCAACGTGCGCCCGCGCGAGGTCAGCGAGGTGACCCGCCGCGCCCTCGCGGGGGACTGGGCCTCCGCCCGCGCCGCGCACCTCGCCCTCCTCGAGCTACACGGGCTGCTCTTCGTCGAGCCCAACCCCGCCCCGGCGAAGGCGGCGCTCGCCGCGAGCGGCCGGATGAGCCCCGCCGTCCGCCTCCCCCTCGTTCCTGCGAGCGAGGGCCTGCGCCGCCAGATCGCCGCCGCCCTCGCGCGCCTCGACGCGTCGTTCCCCGGAGTGGCCGGATGAGGATCGCCGTCCATGGCGCGAGCGGCCGGATGGGCCGGGCCGTGATTCGCCTCGCGGACGCGGAGGGCGCGCGCCTCGTCGGCGCGGTCGTCTCGCCGCGCTCGCAGGAGCTCGGCCGCGACGCGGGGGAGGTGGCCGGAGCCGGCGTCGCCGGGGTCGAGGTCACCGCCGACACGTCCGCCGGTCTCCTCGGCGCCGACGTGGTGATCGACTTCTCGACGGCCAGCGCGCTCCCGCACCTCCTGCAGCTCGCCGCTCGCGCCAAGGTCGCGGTGGTGAGCGGCACCACCCGCCTCGACGCCACCTGCGAGCGTCTCCTCGACGAGGCGGCCAAGGTCGTGCCCGTCCTGTGGGCGCCGAACACCAGCGTCGGCGTGCAGGTCCTCGCCGAGCTCGTCTCGCTCGCGGCGCAGAAGCTCGGCCTGTCCTTCGACGTCGAGATCGTCGAGGCCCACCACCGGGCCAAGGTCGACGCCCCCAGCGGCACCGCGGAGCGCCTTCGCCGCGCCGTCGACGAGGCGAGGCGGGGCCTCCGCCCGGTGTACGGCCGCGAGGGCGACGTCGGTCCGCGTCGGGACGACGAGATTGCGGTGCTGGCCATGCGCGGTGGCGACGTGATCGGCGACCACACCGTCCATTTCCTCGGCCAGGGCGAGCGCCTCGAGCTCACCCACCGCGCCACGAACCGCGACCTCTTCGCCCGGGGTGCGCTGCGGGCGGCCCGCTTCGTCCAGGGCAGGTCGCCGGGGCGCTACACGATGGTGGACGTGATCCGGGGCTGAGGATCGCGTGAAGAACGCGCGCCCCCTCACGAGGGCTGACGCGCCGCGCGTTTCTGCGGTAGCTTGCGCCGCCCCATGTCCACCGAAACGAGCGAACTCCTGCTCGAGATCGGCGTAGAGGAGCTCCCGGCCTCGTTCGTCGAGGGCGCCCTGCGCGCCCTGCCCGAGCTCGCCCAGAAGCGCCTCACCGAGCTCCGCCTCGCTTACCAGGCAATCCACGCGTACGGGACGCCGCGCCGGCTCGCGCTCATCGTCCGGGGCCTCGCCGCCGCGCCAGCCCGACCTCGCACGAGGAGGTGACGGGCCCGCCCGTCAAGGCCGCGTTCAAGGACGGCGTGCCCACGAAGGCGGCCGAAGCCTTCGCCGCGAAGGTCGGCTCCACCGTCGCCGACCTGCGTCGCGTGGAGACGCCCAAGGGTGAGTACCTCGTCGGCACCCGGCGCGAGGCCGGCCAGACCGCCATCGCGCTGCTGCTCGGGACGGCAGGGTGCCCTCGCGCAGATCGCCCTGGCCATCCCTTTCCGCAAGTCGATGCGCTGGGGCACCGGCGAGGTCGCGTTCGGCCGGCCCATCCAGTGGATGGTCGCGCTGCTCGGCGAGCAGTTGGTCGAGCTCGAGATCGCCGGCATCAAGAGCCACCGCGCCTCGCGCGGCCACCGCTTCCTCGCCGGCCAGGTGGTGCAGATCCCCGAGGCGACGGCGTACCTCGACGTGCTGCGCGGCAGGCGCACGTCCTCGCCGATCCCGAAGAGCGGGCGCGCGTGATGCGCGAGCGCCTCGACGCCGCGGCCAGGGCGGCGGGCGGCGCGCTCATCGAGGACGACTTCCTCGTCCACGAGAACCTCTCCCTCGTCGAGGAGCCGCACGTCATGGCCGGCGGGTACGACGACGAGTTCCTCGAGCTCCCGGAGCGCGTCATCCTGGAGGTCGCCAAGGGCCACCAGCGCTACTTCGGCGTCCGCGCCGCGGACGGCCGGCTCCTGCCCCGCTACCTCGCGGTCGTGAACACCGCGCTCGCGCCCGAGAACGTCCGCCTCGGCAACGACCGGGTCATGCGCGCCCGCCTCGCCGACGCGCGCTTCTTCTACCGGACGGATCTCGAGCACCCGCTCGCCGAGCGGCGGCAGAAGCTGAGCGGCATCGTCTTCCAGAAGCGCCTCGGCACCGTGCTCGGCAAGGCGGAGCGCATCGAGCGCCTCGCCCGCGAGCTCGGCCTGATGCTCCAGCTCCCGGAGGCGACGTTGATGGCCGCCGCCGGCGGCGCCCACCTCTGCAAGTGCGACCTCGTCTCCCTCATGGTCGGCGAGTTCCCGGAGCTCCAGGGCGACATGGGGCGAGCCTACGCGCTCGCGCAGGGCGTGAGCCCCGACGTGGCCGACGTCATCCGCGAGCACTACCAGCCGCGCGGCGCCGCCGACGCGACGGCCCCCACGGACGCGGGCGCCCTCGTCGCCATCGCCGACCGCCTCGACACGCTCGTCGGCTGCTTCGCCATCGGCCTCACGCCCACGGGCGCGGCCGACCCTTACGGCCTCCGCCGCGCCTGCCTCGGCGTGCTGCGCACCGTGCTCGACCACGGCTTCGACCTCCGGCTCGAGGACGCGTTCCATGCCGCGTACGACGGGTACGGGGGCGTCAAGCTCGACCTCGGCAAGCGCCGACCTGGCCGCCAAGCTGGGCGAGTTCTTCGCGGACCGGCTGCGCGGCCTGCTCGAGGCGCAGCTCGCGAGCGACGCGGTGGCGGCGTGGCTCGCCGTGGCCGCCGGCCGCCCCCTCGACGCGACGCGCGCGGGCCATCGGCGATCGCCGGCCTCGACGCGGCCGACCCGTGGCGGCGTGGGGGAGGTCTTCAAGCGTGCGACCAACATCGCCGACAAGGCCCCCGCGGGCGAGCCGGCGCCGCCGCCGGCCAGCGCGCACCCGAACGAGGTCGCGCTCTACGAGGGCTTCCTCGCCCTGCGCGAGGCGCTCCACCGCAAGGCGAAGAGGGCGATTACGCCGCCGCCTTCCGCGAGGTGGCGGGCTTCGCTCCGCTGCTCTCGCGGTATTTCGTCGACGTCCTCGTGATGGACCCCGACGCCGCGGTGCGCGACAACCGGCTGCGGCTGATGCGGGCGATCTCGGAGACGTGCGGCAAGCTCGCGAGGCTCGAGCTCCTCGCCGCGGGCGCCGGTTAGCGCTCACGGCGCGCTCGGCGCTCGGTTATCGTGGGCGCCATGCTGAAAGAAGGCGACAAGGCGCCCGCGTTCGAGCTCGCGAGCGACGCCGGCCAGACCGTCAGGCTCTCCGACTTCGCGGGCAAGAAGCTCGTTCTGTACTTCTATCCTCGGGACAATACCCCGGGCTGCACCCGGGAAGCGATCGCGTTCTCCGAGGCCGTGAAGCGCGTCGCCGCGGCGGGGGCGAGCGTGGTCGGCGTGTCCAGGGACTCGGTCAAGAGCCACTGCTCCTTCCGCGACAAGCACGCGCTGAAGATCCCGCTCCTCAGCGATCCGGACCTCGTCGTGCAGCGCGCGTTCGGCGCGTGGGGGGAGAAGACGATGTACGGCAAGAAGGTGGAGGGCACGATCCGCAGCACCTTCGTCATCGGGCCGGACGGGACGATTGCCAAGGCGTTCCCGAGCGTGAAGGTGGACGGGCACGTCGACCAGGTGCTGGCGGCGCTCGGGGCGGACGACGCAGGGGCGGCGTCGAAGGCCTCGGCGCAGAAGGTCGCAGCGAAGGCCAAGCCCGAGAAGAAGGCGCCCGCGAACGTTGCGCCGGCGAAGAAGGTTCCTGCGAAGGCTGCGCCCGCGAAGAAGGCTCCCGCGAAGAAGAGGTAGCTCGGCGCGTGAAGGTGGTGCCCACCGTGGAAGTCGGGTAACACGAACGAATGGAACGGCGAGGTCGGCGAGTGTCCGCGGCCGATGTCGTGGAGGATTTGTTCATCCGGCCGCCTCGGACCGACCAGGAGCTCGAGCGGCGGCTCCGCGGGGCGGACCCAGGCGCGGTGCGGCGGGAGCTGGTGGATTGCTTGCTCGCGATGACCCCGGTCTCGAGCGTGCCCGCCCACCCGCAAGCGCCCTCCGCGCGCGCCCTGCCCTCGCCCACACATCCTGCGCGCCCCCGCGCGCTGCGCCTGGACGCCGGAATCGACCCTCGCCCCGATCACCCCCATCCACCCGCGAGCGGGCCCAAGCCCCAGGCTCCTGTGGAGCCTCAAGTCCTGGAGATGCTCTCCGCAGCGCTCCTCCGCGTCGGGGTGCGGGGAGAGGAGGCGCGCCTCGAGCGCATCGTCACCGACGCCCGGCGTGCCCCCGCGCTGCGCTGGGTCGCGCTCAGCCTCATCTTCAGCCTGGATCGCAGCCACGCGGATCGGATCCTCATGGCCCTCGCGCCCGACGACCGGCTCCCGCTCATCCTCCAGCCTGCCTTCGAGTCGATCCGCGCGGTGGTGGGGGAGCCTCGCGAGGCCGACGCGCTGGCCGACGCCCTCATGGCAACGCACCCGGAGGTGCGCGGCGAGGCGTTCGCCCACGTCGAGCGAGTCCGCCGCAGCGCTGGCACTCCCGCGGTGCTCGCCTACAGGGAGGTGCTCCGGCGCCACGACCTCTCCGACGTGCGGGATTTCGCGCTGGAGGTCATCGTGCGCGAGGGCGGCAGCGAGGCGGCCGCCGACCTCACGTTGCTCCGCGACGCCGCGGGGGACGCGGGCGCGCGGCAGGCGCTCCAGCGGGCGCTGCTCCGCCTCGGGACGCGTACGATCGAGGCGGCGTCCGCGTCGGTGCCGCCGGGCACCGCGTACCTCGGGCACTGCGACGGGCAGGGGGCCTTCGTGGTCCTGGGCTGCTTCGAGAACGCGGACGGGACGCGGTCCATCGCGGACGTGTGCATGCGCGCGGGCGCGGACCTGCGCGACGGCTTCGCCGACTCGGCGCTCGACGAGCCTGCGGTCGAGGCCTTCCTCGACAAGATGCGAGAGAGCGGCGTCGGCCACTTCGTGCCCATCTCGCTCGCCGAGGCCGCCGCCATCGCGCGCGAGGGCGCGCAGCGGACGCGCCGCGAGGGGCTGACCATCTCCGACTCGACCCGGTCGGCCCTGCTGCTCTTCGAACGCGTGCCGACCTCTGCGCCCCCCACCCCGCCGGATCGTCGCGCGCCGGCCAAGCTGGCCCTCCCGCTCGGCCCGGCGGCGAACGACGACGGGGCGCCTCCGCGATCCCCCGTGACGCTCGATGAGGCGCGCTCGCTGCTTGCGCTGCCCGAGTACGACTGCTGGTTCTTCGACAGGGGGGACCTCGCGGGCGCCGGGGTGCCATCGCCGCCCGGCGACGACGGCCGTGCTCCGCGCGGAGGTCGCGGCAAGGCGCGCCAGCGCCGCGGCACTGCAGGGGCCGCGGGCGTGGAAGCACCGAGCCCGAGGGTGGCCTGGATCGACGAAGCGCTCGGGAAGCTCGAGGGGTCGGAGGTCGCGCCCCGCGTCGTGGCGATGCTCGACCACATGGCGCGCTGGCACCTCCTGAACGACGAGCCAGAGCGGGCCGCCATCTGCGCGACGGCGGCCCGCGAGGCGCGGGGAGGTCTCCGGAGCTGCGCGCTGGCGCGCGCGATGCTCGAGCGGTCGATCGAGGCGCTCGCCAGACCAGGTGGCCGTACGGGGCGGGTGGGCGACCCCGACACCCGCGAGCACATCCGGCTCGAATTCTTCCCGGACGCGGACGCTCCGGAAGGCCGCGATCTCGCCGTGCTCGATTTCACCGAGGCGGCGATCGAGGCGCTGGAGGCCGCCGTGGAGGTGTTGCCCGGCAGCCACCGCCCCCGCGCCGACGAGCTGATCCGGGGCGCCCACGCGATCGGGACCATCTTCGCGCGCTACGTGATCGCCCGCCGCAAGGCGCGGCCCGGGGCGCTCGTCCAGCAGATGAGCCGCGCGCTCGGCGAGGTGACGCGGCTCGACCCCGAGGAGCGGGAGATGGCCGTCGCGACGGTGCTGCCGGCGCTGGCCGTCTTCGTCGACGAGATCTGCGGGCGCTGCCCGGTGGCGTGCCTGGCGCGGCCCCGGGCGGACGTGTCGGACGCGTTCTTCGCGGACGAGCACCCGGCGTTCCGCTGAGGGCGCCCCACGCGGAGCGGATCAGTCCCCGTCGCCCTCGACCTTCTTCCAGAGCTCACGCCCTTGCGGAGACACGAAGAACGTGGCGAGCGCCGCCAGGTCGGCGAGGCTGCCCTGCTGAATCCGCACCTCCACCGACGACGACGGCGTGGGCCCGGGCGCGCCGGACCCGATCAGGAGCACCGGCGTCCTGCCCTTGTTGGGCAGCGCCTCGAAGGCCGCCCGTGCCTCCCTCGCGTGCTCCGGCTTCTCTTTCTCGACGGCCGCGACGGCCTGCTCGAGGAGATCTCCCACGCTGAAGAAGCCGCCCCAGGTCTGCCCATCGTGCGCGAGGCCCGTGAGCCCATCGCGCGCGGCGAGCGTGCCAGCGTCGGGGGCGCCCGGCATCACCGCGTTCATCCGCTTCTTCAGATCCTCGGGATCGGCGGAGAAGCCGATCCAGGTGCGATCGCCGTCGGGCACGATCGCGAGCCGCAGCGTCAGCGAGCCCTTCACCGCGGGCGTCTTCTTCTTCGCCTTGTCGTGGCCGTCCCCGGCGACCTTGCTCGGCAGGAGCGCGGAGACGAGATCGCTGTCGTACGTCACGACCGCGTTCGAACGCGACCGTCCCCTTCGGCCACCCAGGCGGCGCGTGGACGGTGGTGATGCGCGGGATGTACGAGAGCGCGCTGTGGGCCCTGGGGTCGGCCTTCTTCCCGCTCGTCGCCAGCTTGCGCACGAAGCCCACCGCGCGGTCGTAGAGGGCGAGCCCCTGCTTCACCCAGGCGACGTACTCGGCCGCGGGCGCCTCCACGCCGTAAATGCTCCAGCCGAGCAGCCCGCTCACGTACGTCCGAGCGTCCGCGACCACGGACGCGCCCGTCCGCGCGCCGTGTGTCGCCGCTGGTTTGCTCGCGCGCGCCACCGATCCCTGCGCGCTCACCCAGCTCGCCGGCGTCTTCGGCACTGCGTCGATGAACGCCGTGATGGCCTCCTTGTCGGCCGGATTGAGCGGCGCGCGGGTGAGCACCTCGGCGAGGGCCTTGTGGAGCACGCTGCGCACGCCGTCGTAGAGGTGCGGGTCGCCGCCACGCCCCCACGTCGCCGCCCGGGCGTCCTTCGGTGCGCGCCAGAACATCGGCGGCGGCGGCCCGGCGTGGTCGTTGACGCTCGTGATGGCCCGCGTGAACCACGAGCTCTCCGCCCCGAAGTGCACTGCGCCTCCCACGACGAGCGCAGGCGGCTTCTCCGCGAGCGAGGTGCGGAAGTCGATGCGGTCGAGGTCCTCGAGGATCTTGACGCCCTCGTCGAGCGCGACGGCGGGCGCGACCAGCAGCTCCGGGTCGAGCACGCCCTGCGCGCCGAGCTCGGAGCGCGCCTGGTCTCCCAGCTTGGCCGCCTCCTCGCGGAGCTTGCCGAGGTAGCGATCCTTGAGCGGCTTGACCCGGAGCGTCGCGACGAGATCCGTCGTGTCCGGTGGGGTCCGCGAGAGGCCTCGCACCATCCATCCGCGCAGCGCTTCGAGATCGCGCTCCCCGAGGCCGCACACCATCCGCGCGGGCGCGTCCCCCACGGCCATCGCCAGATCGCACGGCTCCTTGTCGCCCGGCTTCCCCGGCAGGCGGAGCACGCCCGGATGGATCTGCGTCACCGTCCCGTCGCGCTCCGCGTCCGCGACGGCCATGTCGAAATTCCGGAGCGGGATCGACACCGCCACGAGCACCTTGGGGTCGTCCTCCGGCGAGCTGGGGTCCAGGGCCGCCGCCAGGTCGAACGACGCGTCGAAGTCGACGAGCCGCATGATCTCGTCGCCGCCCTTCGCGGCGATGAGCGTCTCCACCGACAGCGGCATCCCGACGACCTTGAGCAGATCGTCGACGCCCTTCGCCGGGCTCTTCCAGCGGGCGACCGCGAGCAGGGACCTGGGCTCCTCCACCGGCGAGAGATCGATCCGCGGCGGCGGCTCCACGGCGACGGCCGCGGCCGGGGCCGGGGGCGGCTCCTTCGCCGGCGGCGGAGCGGCGCACGCGGGGACGAAGCAGGTGAACGCGATCAGCGCGCGCCGTGAAGAAGTCCGCATCGGACTAGGATATCGCCACATCGGCCGTCGTGCTCGCTGTGCAGCGCTCCACCCGACGTCAGCCTGGGGCTCGATCGCCTGGCCCCACGTCTCGCCCCCATCGACCTACATCTCGTCCCCGGCGCCTCACGCGGCGCGCGCGCGCTCGGCGCGCCGGGTCACCCACGCCACCGCCACGCCCAGACCCAGCGTCGCCGCGGCGAAGATCCACTCCATGCGATCCGCCGCCCAGAAGAGCACGATCGAGCCGACCGCGCCGACGAGCGGGATCAGGGCGCCGCCCGGGATGCGCCATCCACGCGCGCCCGAGGGCATGCCGAGCTTCCTCCGCAGCACCGGGACGGCCAGGCAGGTGGCGAGGTACTGGATCACCACCGTGACGTTGCTCATCCCCACCAGATCGCCGTACTGGAAGAAGAGGACCAGCACCGCGGTCAATACCGTGGTGACGACGATGGCGACGTGGGGGGTGGACCAGCGCGGGTGCACGCGCGCGAGCGACCGGGGCAGGAGGCCGTGCGCGGCGATGGCCTCGGCGTAGCGCGGCGAACCGAGGGCGCTGCCGGCCGTGAACCCGCCGATCGAGATGAAGCTGCCGACGAGCACGACGAGGCCGATGCGCGGGCCCAGGTGGAGGGCGCCGTCGACGAGCGGCTGGTCCGACTCCGCGGCGAGCCCCGGGTAGCTCGCGCAGAGCGCGGCCTGCACCGCGACGAAGAGCAGCGCGGAGAACACCAGGGCGCCCACCGTGGCGAGCGGCACGTTGCGCTTCGGGTCGTCCGTCTCGCCGGCGGTCACGGGGGTGACCTCGAAGCCCTGGAGCGGGAAGAGGGCGAGGAAGACGCCGTGGCGCACGCCGGCGGCGCCGAGGGGCAGCGCGCGGCCGAGCCGCGCCGGATCGAACGCGAAGGACGCCGCGGCGAGGAAGCACAGGATGGCGCCGATCTTCCCCACGACCGCGAGGTTGACGAGCCGCGCCCCCGGCTTGACGCCGAAGTAGTTGACGGCCCCGAAGGCGAGGACGATGGCGGCCGCGATGACGTTGCTGTGCGGGAGCGAATGGTGCCCGCCGGCCCGCTCGCCCAGGAGATCGACGAGCAGCACCGCGTTGGCCGCCCAGCTCACGAACGAGTTCACCCAGCAGTACCAGCCGATGAGGAACCCGGTCTGGTCGCCGAACGCCGCGCGGGCGTAGACGTAGGGCCCGCCGCTCTCGTCGAAGCGGCCGGAGAGCTCGGCGAACGAGAGGGCGACGGGCAGGAGCAGGGCCGCGCAGAGCAGGTAGGCGAAGGGCGAGTACCCGCCCATGGAGCGCTGCAGGTCGTCCGGGAGCGAAAAGACGCCCGAGCCGACGGTCGCGTTGACGCCGATGCAGACGACGTCGAAGAGGCCGAGCCGCCGGCGCGCGCTGCGCTCCGGTGCAGCGGCCGCCTGGGGCGCGACGTTCATCGAAGGCGAGCGAAACGCGCGGCGTGCGAGAGGTCAAGCGTCTTCACCGCCCGCACGAAAAAGGTTGTGGCTCCGGCGCGTGCGGGGCGTATGCCGGGCCCCCTATTCCGGCGCGCCTCCGCCCGCCGGGCGTGCTCACCCTCGCCGGCGTCGCGGTGCTCGCGACCCCAATCGCGATCACCACGCGGACGTGGAGAGGCGCCCACGACCATTTCCGCCGTGGCCGCGCGCCGTCGGAGGCGCCGGGTCGGAGGCGCCGGAGGAGACCGGCCCGGGGGCGCGGCGCAGTGCGTTATATCGGTTGTATCCCCTTGCTATCGGCCGTAGAAATGCGGCGTGACACCTCCCCCTCGCCAGGGCCTCTACGACCCGCGTCACGAGCACGACGCGTGCGGTCTCGGGTTCATCGCGCACATCAAGGACAAGAAGAGCCACGAGATCGTCACGCGCGGCCTCTCGATCCTGAAGAACCTCACCCACCGCGGCGCCACGGGGGCGGATCCGCTGCACGGCGACGGCGCCGGCATCCTGATCCAGATGCCCCACGCCTTCCTCCGCCGCGAGTGCGCCGCGATCGGCATCGAGCTGCCGGACCCGGGCGAGTACGGCGTGGGGATGCTCTTCCTCCCGCGCGATCCGGGCGCGCGGGCCGCGTGCGAGCACGAGATCGCCCGCGCCATCCAGGTCGAGGGGCAGGAGCTCCTGGGCTTCCGGGACGTGCCCGTCGACGACCGCGGCCTCGGCGCGGGCGTGAAGGCCAGCGAGCCCGTCATCCGCCAGGTCTTCGTCGGCCGCGGCCTCTCCACGCCGGACGTCGACGCCTTCGAGCGCAAGCTCTACGTCATCCGCAAGAGCTCGGGGCACGCCATCAAGGCGCTCCGCCTCAAGCGCGCCGACGAGTTCTACGTCCCCTCGTTCTCCGCGCGCACGCTCGTCTACAAGGGCATGCTCCTCGCCCACCAGGTCGGCGAGTTCTACACCGACCTCAAGGACCCGGCGCTCGAGAGCGCCATCGCCATGGTCCACCAGCGCTTCTCCACCAACACCTTCCCGACGTGGAACCTGGCGCACCCCTTCCGCCTCATCGCCCACAACGGCGAGATCAACACCCTGCGCGGTAACGTGAACTGGCTCCGCGCGCGGCAGCAGAACATCTCCTCCAAGCTCCTCGGCGAGGGCCTCTACAAGATCTGGCCGCTCATCTACGACGGCCAGTCGGACTCGGCCTCCTTCGACAACGCGCTCGAGCTGCTCTACTTCGGCGGCTACTCGCTCGCCCACGCGGTCATGCTGATGATCCCCGAGGCCTGGGCGGACAACCCGCTCATGGACGAGAAGCGCCGCGCCTTCTACGAGTACCACGCCTCGCTCATGGAGCCGTGGGACGGCCCTGCCGCCATGGCCTTCACCGACGGCCAGGTCATCGGCGCCACGCTCGACCGCAACGGCCTCCGCCCCGCGCGCTTCGTCGTCACCGACGACGACTACGTGATCCTCGCCTCGGAGGCGGGCGTGCTCGACATCCCCGAGCGCAAGATCGTCAAGAAGTGGCGCCTCCAGCCCGGCAAGATGCTGCTCATCGATCTGACCGAGGGGCGCATCGTCGACGACCGCGAGCTGAAGGACCGGCTCGCGAAGCACCGGCCCTACCAGAAGTGGCTCGATCGCACCCAGCTCCGGCTCAAGGACATCCCCATGCCGGACTACGTGCCCGTGCCCGACGAGGCCAAGCTCCTCGATCGGCAGCAGGCCTTCGGTTACACGCAAGAGGACCTGAAGCTCATCATGACGCCGATGGCCGCGGGCGGGGCGGAGGCGGTCGGATCGATGGGCGACGACACGCCGCTCGCCGTGCTCTCGGATCGCCCGCGCCCCCTCTACGCTTACTTCCGGCAGCTCTTCGCGCAGGTCACCAACCCGCCCATCGATCCGATCCGCGAGGAGACGGTCATGTCGCTGGTCTCCTTCATCGGCCCGCGTCCCAACATCCTCGGCCTGGACGAGAGCGGTCCGAACATGCGCCTCACGGTCAGCCAGCCCATCCTGACCTTCGAGGACATGGAGAAGGTGCGCCGGGCCGAGGAGCTGACCCGGGGCCACTTCCGATCCGTCGTCCTCTCGACGTGCTACCCGGCCGCCTGGGGAGCGGCGGGGATGGAGGCGGCGCTGGCCAAGCTCTCCGCCGACGCGGAGAACGTCGTGCGCGGCGGCGGCGTCAACATCATCATCCTCTCCGACCGCGAGGTCGGCCCGGACCAGATCGCCATCCCGGCGCTGCTCGCCACGAGCGACGTCCACCAGCACCTCGTCCGCGCGGGGCTCCGCACGCGCACCGGCCTCGTGGTCGAGACCGGATCCGCGCGCGAGGTGCACCACTTCGCGCTCCTCGCCGGCTACGGCGCCGAGGCGATCCACCCGAACCTCGCCCTCGCCTCGCTCGCCAAGCTCGGCGACCTGCTCCCCCACGGCACGCCGCACAACGAGGCCTGCGCCCGCTACATCAAGGCCATCTCGAAGGGCCTCCTCAAGGTGATGTCCAAGATGGGCATCTCCACGTACCAGTCGTACTGCGGCGCGCAGATCTTCGAGGCGGTGGGCCTCTCCTCCGCGTTCGTCGACAAGTACTTCACGGGCACGAGCAGCGTCATCGAGGGCGTGGGGCTCGAGGAGATCGCCGAGGAGGCGGTGCGCCTGCACCGGCACGCCTACAGCGACGCGCCGCTCTACAAGGGCGCGCTCGACCCGGGCGGCGACTACGCCTACCGCGTGCGGGGCGAGGCGCACATGTGGACGCCCGAGTCGATCTCCGAAGCTCCAGCACGCGACGCGGGCGAACAGCTTCGCCACCTACAAGGACTACGCCAAGCTCATCAACGACCAGAGCGAGCGGCTCATGACCCTGCGCGGCCTCTTCGAGATCAAGGAGGCCGTAGAGCCCGTCCCGATCGAGGAGGTCGAGCCCGCCCGGGAAATCGTCAAGCGCTTCGCCACCGGCGCCATGTCGCTCGGATCGATCTCGCACGAGGCGCACTCGACCCTCGCCGTCGCGATGAACCGCATCGGCGGCAAGTCCAACACCGGCGAGGGCGGGGAGGACCCGGCCCGCTACGTGCGCCTGCCCAACGGCGACTCGATGCGCTCGGCCATCAAGCAGGTCGCCGCCGGGCGCTTCGGCGTCACGACCGAGTACCTGGTCAACGCGGACGACCTCCAGATCAAGATGGCCCAGGGCGCGAAGCCCGGTGAGGGCGGCCAGCTCCCCGGGCACAAGGTCTCCCGCTACATCGCCCAGATCCGCCACAGCATCCCCGGCGTCGGCCTCATCTCGCCCCCGCCGCACCACGACATCTACTCGATCGAGGACCTGGCCCAGCTCATCCACGACCTCAAGAACGTGAGCCCGGAGGCGCGCGTCGAGCGTCAAGCTCGTGGCCGAGATCGGCGTGGGCACCGTCGCGGCCGGCGTGGCCAAGGCGCACGCCGACCACGTGACCATCTCCGGCCACGACGGCGGCACCGGCGCCTCCCCGCTCTCGTCGATCAAGTACGCCGGCGGCCCCTGGGAGCTCGGCCTCGCCGAGACGCAGCAGACCCTGGTGCTGAACCGCCTGCGCGGGCGCATCGCCGTGCAGGCCGACGGGCAGATGAAGACGGGGCGCGACGTGGTCATCGCCGCGCTGCTCGGCGCGGACGAGATGGGCTTCGCCACCGCGCCGCTCGTCGTCGAGGGCTGCATCATGATGCGCAAGTGCCACCTCAACACCTGCCCCGTCGGCATCGCCACGCAGGACCCGGAGCTCATCAAGCGCTTCTCCGGCCAGCCGGAGCACGTCATCAACTACTTCTTCTTCGTCGCCGAGGAGGTGCGCGAGCACATGGCCAGGCTGGGCTTCCGCACCTTCTCCGAGATGGTGGGCCGCTCCGACATGCTCGACATGCGCCGCGGCATCGCGCACTGGAAGGCGAGGGGCCTCGACCTGTCCCGCGGCTCCTCCACCGCCCCGAGGTCGGGGCCGAGGTCGCCGTCCGCTGGTCGAGAGGCGCAGGACCACGGCCTCGACGCGGCGCTCGACCACCAGCTCATCGCCGACGCCCGCCCCGCGCTCGCGCACAAGACGCCCGTCGTCATCGAGCACCCGGTCCGCAACATCGCACCGCGCCGTGGGCGCGATGCTCTCGGGCGAGGTGGCGCGCCGCTACGGCCACGCCGGGCTCCCGGACGAGACCATGCGGGTCAAGCTGCGCGGCACCGCGGGGCAGAGCTTCGGCGCCTTCCTCGCGCACGGGGTGACGCTGGAGCTGGAGGGCCAGGCCAACGACTACGTGGGCAAGGGGCTCTCGGGCGGGCGCATCATCGTCTACCCGCCGCGCGAGTGCCCGACGCCGCCGGAGGAGAACATCATCGTCGGCAACACGGTCCTCTACGGCGCCACGTCCGGCGAGGTCTTCTTCCGCGGCGTGGCGGGCGAGCGCTTCGCCGTCCGCAACTCCGGCGCGACCGCGGTGGTCGAGGGCTGCGGCGACCACGGCTGCGAGTACATGACGGGCGGCACGGTGGTGGTGATCGGCAAGGCGGGCCGCAACTTCGCCGCCGGCATGAGCGGCGGCATCGCCTTCGTCCTCGACGCGACGAGCGACTTCAGCCTCCGCTACAACCGCTCGATGGTCGACCTGGAGCCGGTGCTCGACGAGGACTCCCCGCTCCTCGCCGGCCACCGCCACGGGCTCACCGACGCGGAGCTGCTCAAGAGCCTCATCGAGCGGCACCTCTTCTACACGGGCAGCGCGCTGGCCCGGCGCATCCTGGAGAAGTTCGGCGAGATGCGCAGCTACTTCGTCAAGGTCATGCCCCACGACTACCGCCGCGTCCTCACCGAGCAGGCGGCCGCCGCCAGGGGCGCGAACGGGAAGCCGCAGGAGGTGGCGATCCATGGGTAAGGCGACGGGCTTCCTCGAGATCGCCAGCGCGAGGAGCCGGGCCAGCTCCCGGTCGCCGAGCGCGTGCGCGCGTTACAAGGAGTTCTCCCTCCCGATGGCGGACGCCGCGATCGGCCGGCAGGGCGCGCGCTGCATGGACTGCGGCATCCCCTTCTGCCAGGGCGGCTGCCCCATCAACAACATCATCCCGGAGTGGAACGATCTCGTCTACCGAGGGGACTTCCGCGAGGCGCTCGACGTCCTCCACTCCACCAACAACTTCCCCGAGTTCACGGGCCGCGTCTGCCCCGCGCCGTGCGAGGCGGCGTGCACGCTCAACATCAACGACCAGCCGGTGACCATCAAGTCGATCGAGCACGCGATCATCGACAAGGGGTGGGAGGAGGGCTGGATCGCGCCCGATGCCTCCGGCGCGCAAGACGGGCAAGCGCGTCGCCGTCGTCGGCTCCGGCCCCGCCGGCCTCGCGTGCGCCCAGCAGCTCGCGCGCGCCGGGCACTAGGTCGTCGTCTTCGAGAAGGCCGACCGCGTGGGCGGGCTGCTCCGCTACGGGATCCCCGACTTCAAGCTGGAGAAGCACCACATCGACCGGCGCGTCGAGCAGATGCGCGCGGAGGGCGTGGTCTTCCTGACCGGCGTCCACGTCGGCGTCCGCCGCGACGCGGGCCGCCTGCTCGAGGACTTCGAGGCCGTCGTCCTCTGCGGCGGCAGCGAGCACCCGCGCGACCTCGACGTCCCCGGGCGCGACCTCGAGGGCATCCACTTCGCGATGGACTTCCTCCCGCAGCAGAACAAGCGCGTGGCGGGGGACGAGGTGCCCTCGCAGGTCCTCGCCACGGGCAAGCACGTCGTCGTCCTCGGCGGCGGCGACACGGGCTCGGACTGCATCGGCACCTCCATCCGCCAGGGCGCCGCGTCGGTCACCAACTTCGAGCTGATGCCGCGCCCGCCCGAGCGCGAGGACAAGGCGCTCACCTGGCCGACCTGGCCGATGAAGCTGCGCGTCTCCAGCTCGCACGAGGAGGGCTGCGATCGCGACTTCTCCATCGCCACGAAGGGCTTCTCGGGCAAGGACGGCCGCGTGACCACCCTCCACGCCGTGCGCCTCGAGTGGATCAGGGAGGGCGGCGCCGGCAAGCTGCGCGAGATCGAGGGCTCCGCGTTCGACGTGCCCGCCGACCTCGTGCTCCTCGCGATGGGGTACCTCCACCCCGTCAAGAAGGGGATGCTGGAGCAGCTCGGCGTCTCGCTCGACGCTCGCGGCAACGTCAGCGCCGACGCGCGCGGCTACCAGACCTCAACCCCAAGGTCTTCGCCGCGGGCGACATGCGCCGCGGCCAGTCGCTGGTGGTGTGGGCCATCCGCGAGGGCCGGCAGGCGGCGCGCGCGGTCGACGAGCGCTTGATGGGCGCATCGGACCTGCCGCGCTAGACGCACCGTCACGTTGGGGCAAGAAGCGGCCGCAAACCCCTTGATCGTTCGAGTCGCACGCACGTCGCCCTCGACGTAGCGCGCGCCGCGCGGCGCGACCACGACACGATCGCGCTACGTCCCGCGCGGCGGCTCGCGCGTGTGTCGGCGGCATCGAGTAGATCGTTCTCGCCCGTTCTCCACGCGACGGCGTGACTCGCGCGCGCTCCGCGCTGGCCAGGTTCGCGCGCCGAGCACGTCGCGGCGCGCGCGACGTCGGAGATCGCCGCGTCTTCGCGCGAGGAGGCGCGCACGGCGTCCCGGTTCTCGTTGCTCTTCGAACGCTACCTGCGCGCGCTCCCGCCGCCGGCCCGGGAAGTGCTTGAGCTGCGAGGGTCACGCGACGAGGCGCGCCGGCGGCGCGCGGTCGGGTGGCGTTCGGCAACGACATCGTTCGAGGATGAACAAGGGGGATCGAGCATGAATTCGAAGAGCTTCGCTGCGATCGTCGCGCTCGCGGTCTCGGCCGGTCTCGCGGGGACGGGCTGCATGGCGCGGTCCGAGGACGAGGCGACGGACGGGCAGGATCAGGTGACGGCGCCGCAGCAGGCGGCCGACGTGCACAGCGAGAAGACGGGCACGGCCAGCGAGAAGTGCGGCGGCTTCGGCGGCTTCGGCTGCGGCGGCAGCTGTGGCATTCCGTTCTGGGGCGGCTGGGGCGGCTGCGGCATCTTCGGCGGCCCGTTCTGGGGCAGCTGCGCCTGTTCTGTGCCCTTCGCCTACCCCCTCACCCTGGGGGCGTGCGGTGGCTTCGGAGGCTGCGCCGGCGGCCTCGGCGGCTGCTGGTGATGCAGCGGCCGGGCAGGCTCTGCGCCTGACCCGAGGTGCCTGACCCAGGGGCGCGGCGGGGGCTTTCACGGCCTCCGCCGCGCCTCTTTGTCGTGCGCGTTCAGGAGAGCCGATCGTCCACGCGCCGCCCGGCGCTCATGCGGCGGCCCTCCGGCCTCGGCGGGAAGACGCGGCGGTCCAGCGCCGCGCGGCGCTCGACGGGCGAGCGGCGCTCGGGCACCGGGCGAGCGGGCGCATCGGCGTCGAGGTCGACGCCCACGCCGACGAAGAGGGCGCGGAGGTCCTCGAAGGTCTCGGGCATCGCCTCGATGACGGCGGCCGTGTGGCTCTTGCAGAGCGCGAGCGCCCGCCCCTCGACGACCACCCTGCTCATCCTGCTGCCGTGCGGCGCGCGATCTCCGCACACGGCGCAGCCCTCGTGGGTCTCGCTCATGGGCGGCAGCCTCCACCGAACGGGGGCGATGGGCCAAGTTTTGGGGAGTCGGTGGGCTTGTTCGGATGTCTCCCGGAGGCTCCGCGTAAATCCGCAGGACGCCCCATCCGGGCCACTTGCCGGGAATTTCGAGCTTCAGCGCTTCTTCGCCGGAGCCGCGGCCGCCCGAGGGGCGTCGAGCGCCTTCGCCGGCGTCGTGTGGAGCGCACCACGTCGTCGATGCCGGCGGTCTGCGTGCGAGCCCCTGCGCCGGTGGCGCATAGGTCGGCGCGTGAGGTGATCGCGCGAACTGGGGGACGTGGTGGCGAGCGTGTTGGAGGGAGAAGGTCGCGGCGCCGGGGCAAATGAAAAAGGGGCGCGGCGGGAGTCGAGCAGCCCCCGCCGTGCCCCCGGCCCAGACACCCAGGATCAGGCGCTGGGCCAGCTCAGGCGCTGCATCACCACCAGCCGCCGCCCCAGCCGCCGCCCCAGCCGCAGCCGCCGCAGCCGCCCCAGCCGCCCCAGCCGCCGCCCCAGAGGCCGCAGCCGCCGAAGCCGCCCCAGAACGGGAAGCCGCCGCCCCAGAGGCCGCAGCCGCCGAAGCCGCCCCAGCCGCCGCCCCAGCCGCCGCCCCAGCCGAGCCCGCACTTCTCGCTGGCCGTGCCGGTCTGCTCCGCGCTCTGCGCCGGCGCCGCCACCTGATCCTGCCCGTCCGTCGTCGCGTCGTCGGCACCCTGCGCCATGCAGCCCGAGCCAGCGAGACCAGCCGAGATCGCGAGCGCCGCGATCGCGGCGAGATTCTTCGACGAATTCATCGATCAATCCCCCTTGTTCATCCAGCGGAACGCCACACGAGAGCGGGCCCGTGAGCTCGCTCGTCCCGTGACGAACCCACGCCAAGCAGATCCCGGGCCGACGGCCGTGCGCAGACGTGGAGCCCTCGATCGACGATGCGATCCGAGACCGCGCGCGCTGCGCGACGCGCTCGAGAGCGGCGATTCACGAGCCTCGTCGAGCGCGCATCGCGACGCGCGCACGGAGCGAGGAGGAATTTGGTCCACGCGGAGAGCGCGCTCTGTCACGCCGTTGTGTGGAGAACGGGCGAGAATGTTCTGCTCGATTCGAGCACGAGGCTGCGAGCAGTGTGCCGGACGTACCTTCGTCGATCGAAGGATGTCGCGGATACAGCGGAGGTGTCGCGCACGCCGCGGCGTGCTCCGCCGGGTGCGCCCGGAACGCTGCTCGGCGATCACGATCCGCCCGGCGCGGGCCGTGCATCGTGCGCGGCAGGAGGACACACCATGAAGTCCGTCATCCGACCCATCCTCGCCTGCACCGTGCTCGGCCTCGCCGGCACCCCCACCGGCGCGCTCGCCGGACAGCCGCCCGCGCCCACCGGCACGACGCAGCTCCCCGGCCCGGAAAAGCTCCCCGGAGCGCCGTCGGCCACGCCCCACGGCATCGTCGAGCTGATCGGAGATGCCATCGCCCAGGTGACCCTGCAGCCCGACCAGGAGGCCAAGGTGGAGGCGCTCAGCGCCGAGATCGAGCCGCTCCAGGTCCAGGTCGACAACGCGGAGAACGCGCTCCTCTCGGCGCTGGCGGACCAGGTCCAGGTCGGGGCCGTCGACAAGGACACGCTCGCGCCGCTCGTCGCGGCCTACGTGGCCGCTCGTACCGCCGTGAGCCCCGAGCTCCGCAAGGCCGTCGAGAGCCTCCACGAGCTCCTCGACGCCGATCAGCGCGCCGACTTCTCGGACGCGATCGAGTGCGGCGTGCACGAAGTCTACGGGGCCGTGCTCACCGGGGAGCAGCTCGACGACTTCGCCAAGTCGCTCGGGCTCACCGCCGATTAAAATCGCGAAGATCCAGGCGGGCCTCCAGAGCCTCGATCCGGGGATGCGCACGCAGCGCACCGTCCTCCACCAGATCTTCGAGGCGTTCCGGGGCGAGGACTTCTCCGTCGAGAGCATCCTCCCGCAGGACGAGGTCTCCGACCTCGCGCAGGCGCGGGCCGAGCGGATCATCGATCTCACGGCGACGTTCTCCAGCGTGCTGACGCCGGTGCAGCGCGTCCTGCTCGCGGCGCGCATCCGCGAGGCCGTCCGCGAGCGCTCGCAGGTCCCCGAGGCCGGCGGCCCGCAGCCCGCCGTCGAGACGGGGGCCGAGCACCTCGGCGCCACGGCCGACCACCTCTGGTTCGGGCGAGGCTTCCGGGGCGGCTGGGGCTGGGGCGGCATGGGCCGCTGGGGCTGGGGCGGCATGGGCCGCTGGGGTTGGGGCTGGGGCGCTCCGGTGTACTCGTTCCCCTACGTGGCCGGCTGGGGCTTCGGCTGGTAGGCGCCCCCTGAAGGTGGGCCTTCTGGGTCCCCAGGGGTCGAGCTAGCTAAGTACTCGAAATCAGACGCGGCGAGGGCGAACGCGCGGGTCGCGTTGCCCGGCGTCGAGGGCGCGTTACCCAGCGTCGAGGGTGCGCTGCCCGGCGCCGAGGGCGCGTTGCCCGGCGTCGAGGGTGCGCTGCCCGGCGCCGAGGGTGCGTTGCCCGGCGTCGAGGGCGCGTTGCCCGACGCCGAGTTCTCGCTGCCCGGCGTCGAGGGCTCGCTGCCCGGCGTCGAGGACTCGCTGCCCGGCGCCGAGGGTGCGTTGCCCGGCGTCGAGGACTCGCTGCCGGGCGCCGAGGGCTCGCTGCCCGGCGTCGAGGGCTCGCTGCCCGGCGTCGAGGACTCGCTGCCCGGCGCCGAGGGTGCGTTGCCCGGCGTCGAGGACTCGCTGCCGAGCGCCGAGGGCGCGTTGCCCGACGCCGAGTTCTCGCTGCCCGGCGTCGAGGGCTCGCTGCCCGGCGCCGAGGGTGCGTTGCCCGGCGTCGAGGACTCGCTGCCGGGCGCCGAGGGCGCGTTGCCCGACGCCGAGTTCTCGCTGCCCGGCGTCGAGGGCTCGCTGCCCGGCGTCGAGGGCTCGCTGCCCGGCGCCGAGGACTCGCTGCGCGGCGTCGAGGTCTCGCTGTGCGGCGCCGAGGTCTCGCTGCCCGGCGCCGAGGTTTCGCTGCCCGGCGCCGAGGGTGCGTTGCCCGGCGTCGAGGACTCGCTGGCCGGCGCGGAGGACTCGCTGCCCGGCGACGGCGCCGCGTGCCCCGAGGCGACGGCGGCATTGCTCTACGGCTTGAGCTTGGCGACGAAGAGGTCGGCGGCGTTCGAGCTGTTCACGAGCGGCGCCCCCTTGCCCCCGAAGTCGACCGTGCCCTGGTAGGTGCCGGCGACGACGATCTCCCCGTCGTTCTTCGTGTCCACCGCCACGGCGTTCACGATCTGGTCCCCGGTGCCGTCCCCGTACGCCTCCAGCCACTTCACCGTGCTCAGCGTCGCATCGAGCTGCGCGACGTACACATTCTTGTTGGCTCCCATGCTCGTGAGGCTGTTCGCCGTCTGCGTCCCGAGCATGAGCTGTGCCATGCCCGCGAAGCTGCCGGCGAAGGCGACCGTCGCGCCGTTGTAGGGGGCGACGCCGCCGATGCTCACGTCGCCCGTCATGGAGCCGAACGAGAGCGAAGCCATCGGCGTCCCGGTGAGGCCGTACTGCGCGAGGATCACGCTGTTGTAGGTGGAGGGCGCGGTGTACGAGGGACCCGCGTCGCTCATGCCGGGCGGGGCCACGTCGACCTGGCCCGTGAACTGCCCGCCGACGAAGAGATTGCTCGTGACGTCGAAGGCGACGGCGTTGCTGACCTGCTTGCCCGTACCGCCGAAGATGGTCTGGAACTTCGACGTCTTCGAGTAGCCCAGCGCGAAGATGGTGTTGACGGCCGGAGCCATCTGGCCAGGCATCTGTCCATAGAAGATCGTCGGGCCAGCCGTGGTACCTGTCGCTGCCACGGCGGCGGTGTTCACATCGAAGGCGATGGCGCTCCCGGATTGAAAGTTGCCGGTGACCTCCAGGTCGTTGATGTAGGAACCGTCGGGCTTGAACCAGATCAGGAACGCATCCTGGACGTCACCCGCCGGGGTCGAGATCGACATGCTGCTCGGGCCCGTGCTCCCGGGAGGCGCGTTGAGCTGGATGTTCCCCCCGATGTAGGAGCCCGACACCCCCACCGCCTGGCCGTTGGCCGCCACGCCCGTCGTGGTGACGTTCGATGCGAAGGAGGTGGCCCACATCGACCCGTGCATGCTGTCGAAGACGATCAAGAACGAGCTCGTCTTGCCGGACGTCGCCGGGGCCGGCCACGGCTGCGACCATGGTCCGTCGAGGTACGCGTTCTGAGTGTACGCGCCCGTGAGCGCGATGTTGCCGAGGGGGTCGACCGCGACGCCGGTGCCGTACGCGCTCGCGCCGAAGACGAAGGCCCACACGCACGTGCCGTCCTTGCCGTCGAGCTCGACCAGGTACCCGGGATCCGGCCCGACCCCCGCGTCCGCGTCCCCCGCGTCCGCGCCCGTCATCATCCCCGGGCATCCGAGGTCGCTCCGCGGATCCCCCGCGCCCGTGACGAAGACGTTCCCCGTGGCGGGTGAGACCGCGACGGACGTGACGAGCGCGTTGTTCGTCGAGTCCGTGGCGTGCACGCTCCAGAGGCCCCGCTGCGGCCCGGCGTCCACGCCCGCCTCCGCGTCCGGCCCCCCGTCGCCCCCGGTCCCCGAGGCCGTCCCCCCGTGCCCGCCCGTGCCGCTCCCGGCGTGCCCGCCGGTGCTGCTCGTGCTGGTCGTCATTCCGTGGGTGCCGGTGCTGCTCGTGCCCCCGCCGGAGCCGCCGGTGGAGAAGTCCTTGTCCCCGAAGCCCAGGAAGAGCTGGCAGGCCCCGAGCGTGAGCCCCGCGAGCCCCATGAGCATGAGGCCAGGAGCACGGATCGTACGCATGGTCGTCGGTCCTCCGAATCAGAAGCGAAGCGAGATGCCACCCGGGCCGACCACGCTGTGGACTGCGCTCTGCATCGCCGGGGTGCGGTTCACGAACAGGAGCACGGTGCCGGCGACGGCGCCGGCGAGGGCGATGCCGAAGCCGACGTCGGAGACCGTCGCCTTGGTCAGCGCGTCGTCGTGGGCCGAAGCCTCCTGCGGGCAGGGGACGTTGGCCTTGCAGGCGGAGTTGACGTCGTGCGCCTGCGAGAGGGCGAGGCCGCCGAAGATGGCGCCGACGACGAGGCCGGCGCCGCCGATGCCGTACGACACGTACACGGGCACGCGGCTCGGCGGCGGGGGAGGCGGAGGCGGAGGCGGCGGCTGCTGGACGGGCTGCGTGGTGGGCGCGAGCGGGGCCGTGGGAGCGACGGGCGCAACGGGCGCGCCGACCCGCTCCTTGGGCGGAGCGGGGCTGGGGGCGAGCTGCTTGTGGAGCGCGTTGACGCGGCCCATCGCGAGGAGGACGCGGTCGGGCTTGGGGTCGGTGTCGCGGTGGTCGACGATCCACTGGTAGAGGTCGAGCGCGCGATCGTACTTGCCGACCTTCTCGTAGCAGTCGGCGGTGCGGAGCGCCGTGCCGCCGGTGCCGTGGAGGTCGTGCGCGGCCTGGAAGAGGGGGCACGCCTCGTTCCACGAGCCGCTGTTCGCGAGCGCCTCGGCCTGCTGGAAGAGCCGGCGGGAGCGGCATCTCGGCGTCGTCTGCCGCGGCCGCGCGGCCCGGGACGGCGAGGCCCGCCGCGACGAGGAGCAGCGAGAGCTGCCAGAGGGTGCGGCGCGTCGTCGCCTTCCGTCAATCATAGCCCCAGATATCCTTCTTCTTTCCCTTCCCCCCGCCGCTCACGGGCTTCTTCGGGGGCGCCGCCGAAGGTGCCGCCGAGGCGGCCGCCGCGCTGGAGCTGGCCGACGCGGAGGGCGCGGCCGTGGCGGACTGCGGAGGGTGCGGCGGCAGGGGCCGGGGCGCGACGCCGAGGGGGCCGTGCGGCGCTCGCGGTGCGGCCGGCACCTCGGGCGCGGGCGGCGGCGGCGCGTCGCGGCGGCCGGCTCGAGGGACGAGCTTGAACCAGGCCGCGGCGCCGACGGTCGCGAGGGCGAGCGCGCCGCCGCGATGGCGAACGCCGAGTCGAGGCGCGGCGAGCGCGGAGGCCCGGCGTTGGTGGCGAGGGCCGAGGAGGTCTGCGCGGCGGGGTGCGCGGGCCGGGGGTGCCGTTGCCGTTGAGGGAGGCCGGGTCGGGCAGCGGGTGCGTGCGGGTTCGCGCCGAGGGCGACGATGGTCGCCTCGATGCGGTCGGCGAGGATGGCGGCCGAGGGGATGCGGTTGTCGCGCTCGTGCGCCATCGTGGCCTTGACCAGCTCGTGCACCTGCTTGGGCAGGTTGGGCGCGACCGTCGCGAGCGCCGGCGGGTCGTTCACCGCGATGTCAATCATGAGGGCGTTGTAGTTCTGCTCCTCGAAGGGCAGGCGGCCCGCGAGCGCCTCGTACAGGATCACGCCGAGCGCGTAGACGTCCGAGCGCGCGTCGATCTCGACGCGGCCCGCGGCCTGCTCGGGGCTCATGTACGCGGGGGAGCCGCACACGGTGCCGGCGCGCGTCACCGTGGTCGGGCCGTTGCCGCCGACGACCTTGGAGACGCCGAAGTCGAGCACCTTGGCGACGATCTGGCCGTTCGGGAGGCGGTGGAGGTAGACGTTGCCGGGCTTGAGGTCGCGGTGGATGACACCCTTGTCGTGCGCGAGCGCGAGGGTGCGGGCGACGTCGCGGACCACGGGGAGGATGTCGAGGGGGCGGAGGGTGCCGGCGCGGCGGATGAGGGTGTCGAGGGAGGCGCCGTCGAGCAGCTCCATCACCAGGTAGGGCGCGGCCTGCTCGGTGCGGCCGACGTCGATGACGTCGACGATGCCCGGGTGGCGGATGGTCCCGCAGATGCGCGCCTCCGTGAAGAAGCGCTCGATGGCGGTGGGGTCCGTCGCGGCGACCGAGGGGAGCATGACCTTGATGGCCACCTCTCGGCCGAAGGCCTCGTTGACCGCGGCCCAGACCACGCCCATCCCGCCCTCGCCGAGGAGGCGGAGCAGGCGGTAGCGACCCCCAATCACGTATCCCGGGGCAAGCATGAGATCCTGGCGAAATAGGACAGCGGAACGGCCCGGCGGTCAAGGAGCCGACCCCACAAGCGGGGCGGGACGGGCTGGCACAGGGCGCACGCGCACGTCGCGGGCGTCTTCCGAGCCTCAGACGTCCCAGGGCATGGGCTCGCCGCCGAGGCCGACGCGGGCGCGGAAGGCGGCGTGGAGCGCGCGGGTGACGGGCCCGGGGCGGCCGCCGGCGACGGGGCTGTCGTCGACGCGGACGACGGGGAGGACCTCGCGCAGGCTGGAGCTGATGAAAACCTCGTCGGCAGAGGCGAGGTCGGCCGGCGTGAGCGCCGCGAGGTGGACGGGGCGGCCCGAGCTCTCCGGCGACCTCGAGGAGGTGCGCGCGGGTGATGCCCGGGAGGATGTTGGCCTGCTCGGGCGGCGTGGTAGATCTCCCCGCCGCGCACCACGAAGACGTTGGAGGTGGTGCCCTCAACGACGTGCCCGGACGTGTCGAGGATGAGCGCCTCGTGCGCGCCCCTCGACTTCGCCTCCTTGAGCGCGAGCATGCTGGCGAGGTAGTTGCCGACCTTGGCCCCCTGGGCGGCGTCGGCCGCGCGCTCCGTGCGGACGGTGACCACCGCGACGCCGTCGCGGTAGAGCGCGGCCGGAGGGGGCGTGAGCGGCTCGACGAGGACCACGCGGAGGGGAGCGGTCGCGAGCGCCGGGTCGAGGCCGGGGGGGCCGGAGCCGCGGGTGAGCATGATGCGCGCGGAGCTCTCCGGGTTGCGCGCGGCGCGGACGGCGCGGCGCACTTCCATGCCGAAGTCCGCGGGAGGGATGGGCATGGCGATGCCGACCTTGGCCGCGGAGCGCGCGAGGCGGGCCATGTGCTCGTCGAGCGCGAAGGGCTCCCCGGCGTAGGTGCGGATGGTCTCGAAGACGCTGTCGCCGTAGAGGAATCCGCGGTCGTAGACGGAGACCTTGGCCTCGTCGGGTTGCGAGAGGACGCCGTCGATCGAGGCGATGCGGGTCATGCGGCGTCAGGATAGTCCATCAGCCCCGGGCGGGGCGTGGCCCCCACCGCGATCGCCCGCTCGGCCTCCGCCCGCGCGCGATCGATGGCCGCGCCGAGCGCCTCGGGCGTCGCCTCGTCCGGCGAGAGCGGGGCGCCGAGCACGACCGCGACGCGGGTGAAGGGCAGCGGGAGCTCGAAGCAATCCCACGCGCGGGAGAAGACGTGGCAGCGCGCGCACGCGGCGGCCATGGGCACGACGACGCCGCCCGAGAGCCGCGCGGCGATCGCCGCGCCCACGGCGCCGGGCGAGCCCTTCACGACGCGCGCGGGGCCGCGCGGGCCGTCGACGGCGAAGGCGGCGTCCCTCCCTTCGCGGAGGCGCCGCACGATGGCGCGGAGGGCGGCGGCGCCGCCGCGCGAGGAGGAGCCGCGCGCGCTCGCGATCCCGAGGCGGGCGAGGGCCGCGGCGACCAGCTCGCCGTCACGCGAGCGGCTGACCAGCGCCGCCATGCGCTGGGACGCGGCCCAGCGGAGGAGCGCGAACTGCTGGCCGTGCCAGAACGCGAGCACGAAGGGCTTCCAGGGGCGAAGCCCCGGTCCAGAGGGCCGCGATCGGGTCGGCGCGAGCGCGGGGTCGACGATGAACGTGAGGCGGAGGGTGAGGAGCCAGGCGCGCACCAGGAGGCCGAGGAGCGCGCCTGCGAGACTGCGCATCTACTTCTTGAGCTTGGCGAGCAGCTCCTTCGCGGGCGCGAAGTCCTTGCTCGCGTCGAGCGACCTCTCCAGCATCTGGAGCGCCTTCTTGTCGTCGTTCTGCCGGTGGCTGATCTCGGCCAGGTAGTAGAAGACCTCGCCCTTCGAGATGGGCGAGCTGTCGTCGAGCTTCTGCAGGAGCAGCGCGCGGAACGTCTTCTGCGCCCGGTCGAAGTGGCCCTCCTTCGACCTTGTCGTCGCCCGAGGCGGACAGCTCGAGCGACAGGACGCCGAGGTCCCGCAGGACGGCGATGGAGCCGGGGTCGATCTTGAAGGCGATGTCGAGCTGCTCGAGGCTACTTCTCCTTCTCGCCCTCCGCGAGGTACGCCTTGGCCAGGCGGTGGTGGATGGCGGCGAGCTCCTTCGAGCGCCGCCCGCCGTACGACTCGACGATCTTGTGCAGCACCTCGGCCGCCTGCTTGCCGCGCCCGGAGGCGCTGTACGCGTCGCAGAGCGCGAGGAGCAGATCGCGATCGTTCGGGGACAGCTCGGAGGCCTTCACGAGCAGGTCGGCCGCCGCGGCCGGGTCGCTGCGGCGCTGCTGGTGGATCTCGGCCGCCTTGCGGAAGAGGCGCACCTTGTCGGCCGTCTCCTTCGCCGCCTCGGCGTCGCCCTTGACGAGATCGGCGAGCTCCGACCACGCCTTCTGCTTCTCGTAGAGCGCGAGCAGGCGCTTCCTGATCTCCGGCGCCGCCGCGTCGGCCGAGAGGCCGCGCTCGAGCACGCGGCGCACGTCGTCCTCCTGCTTCAGCGCGGCGTAGAGGTCGGCGAGCCGGAGCGCCGTCTTGACGGCCTCCTCGCCGGCTGGACTGCCTCCGAGCACGAGAGGCGTCTCGAGCGCCTTGGCGGCGTCGGCCTTCTCGCCGCGCTGCTCGTGCAGGCGCGCCAGCGCGAGGAGCGCGCCCTTGTGCGTGGCCGCCTTGCCGACGACCTCGCGGTACGTCTCGATGGCCTTCGGGATGTCGTTGAGGCGCGTCTCGTAGACCTCGCCGAGGCGGACGCGGAACGGCGAGCTCCTTCTCGAGCGCGCCCTGGCCCTGCGCCAGCTCGATCTGGGACGAGAGCAGCTCCGCCAGCTCCTGGTCGCGGCCCGACTTCTCGAGCAGCGTGGAGAGCAGGAGCGTCGCCTTCTCGTTGCCCTGGTCCTCGTCGAGCACGGCCCGGAGGTGCTCGGTCGCCTCGGTCACGGCGTCGAGCTTGTCGATGCAGATCGCCGGCGGCTCTCGAGCCGGAGGGTGGTGCGCTCTGCGGGCTTCTCCGCGAGGTCGATGAGGCGCGAGAGCAGCGCGAGCAGCTCCTTGTGCTTGCCGACCTTGGCGTAGAGCCCGCGGAGCGCCGTCGATGCCTTGGTGTCGCTGGGCTCGTCCTCGAAGATCTGGCCGTAGAGGTCGATGGCCTTGGCGTCGTCGCCGAGCTTCTCCCGCGCGACGGCGGCCGCGGCGTGGCTCTTGTCGCGGATCGCGGCGCCGTCGGCGACGAGCTCGGCCTGCCTCACGAGGAGGCTGAAGACCTCCTTGTGATCGCCCGCCTTCTCGCGCACGACGGTGCAGCTCGCCCAGCGCCCAGACGTCGCTGTCGTCCGCCGCGATCATCTCGCGGAGGATGGCCTCGACGAGGGCGTCGTCCTCGAGGACGGTCCTCGGCGAGCGCCTTGGCCTCGCGGCGCAGATCGGCCGGCGAGCCCTGGAGCCCGTCGAGGGCCGCGAGGCGGCGCAGCGTCTCGACCAGCTCTCGCTCGCGCCCCGGGGAGCGCTGCAGGACCTCAATCTCGCGCAGGATGAAGTCGCTCTGCGGGTCGTGCTTGAGCGCCTCCTCGTACGCGTGCTCGGCGCCCGTCGAGTCGCCCATCTTCTCCTTGCGCCAGCCGGCGATGCGCATCCAGAGATCGCGCGCCGTCTCGGAGCCAGAGTGGGCGAGGTAGCGGCCTTCCGGATGGCCTGATCGAGCGCGAGGCTCGCGCTCTTCCACCCGTCCGTGATGGGCGCGAGGCGCTCGATCTCGGCGAGCACGTCGGCGTCGGTCGGGTCGTCCCCGAACGCCGCCTCGAGCGCTGCCTGCGCGGCCTTCGGGTCGGAGGAGCGCTCCTCCAGCACCTTGGCGAGGTCGAGGCGCAGCCGGACGCGCTCGCCGGCCGTCCCCGCGTGGCCGATTCGCTTCTCGTAGAGGCGGGCCAGGGCGCGGTGGTCGCCGAGCGTCTTGTAGACGTGCTCGAGCGCCTCGGCGGCCTCCTCGAAGAGCTCGGGCGTGTCGGTGAGCGCCTCCAGCGCCTTGCACGCGGCGGCGTGATCGGGCGCCCTCTCCAGCGCCTGGCGGAGCGTCGAGAGGCCCTGCGACTTGTCGCCGAAGGACTCGATTCTGGATCACGGCGAGGCGGTGGAGCAGGTCGGCGCGCTCCTTGTCGGTGTCCGCGAGCGGCACGCGCCGCTCCAGCACGTCGGCGAGCGCCTTCTGATCGCCCAGCCGGCCGTGGAGCCGGTCGAGCGCGGAGAGCAGCTCGGCCGTGTCGCCCGCGTGCTCGACCGCCTTCGCGTACGCCTCGACGGCGCGCCGGTCGTCGCCGAGCTTCTCCTCCGCGACGCGGCCGAGCCGGACGTACAGATCCTTCGCCACCGTGGCGTCGTAGATGGCGCCCGCGCGCGTCGCGAGCGCGTCGGCGTAGCGGCGCGAGCCCTCGGAGCGCACGCTCATCTTCTCGATGTCCTCGTGGAGCGAGGCGTCCTCCGGCGTGTCCTCGAGGGCGCGGAGCAGCGCCGCCTCGGCCTCGGCCGGGCGGCCGCGGCCCTCGTCCTCGATCGCGGCGATGGCGCGGAGCGTCCTGGCGCGGTCGGTCGGCTCCGTCTGCGCCTTGAGGCGCAGCTCGAGGACCGCGACGAGCGCCTCGTGCTTGTTCCCGGCCCGCAGGACGGGCTCGAGGATGTCGGCCGCGTCGAGGCGCAGCTCCTCCCGCGTCTCGCCGATCGTGCGCGCGGCGGCGATGGCGTGGTCGTTCTCGGCGTCGTCCTGGAGCACCAGGCGGTACTGCTCGAGCGCGTCGCTCGGGCTCTCCAGCTTGCCCGCGTACAGATCGCCGATGGCGGTGCGCAGCTTGACGCGCTCCTCCTTCGTCTCGGCGGCGCCGGCCTGGAGCTGGAGGTTGCCGAGGAGCTCGTCCCACAGCTCCTCCGCGCGGTAGAGGCGCTCCAGCGAGGCGAGCACGACCTTGTCGCCCGGGCGCGCGTCGAGCGCGGCGCCGAGCGCGACGATGGCCTCCCTCCGATCGCCGAGCTGCTTCTCGTAGCACTCGGCGGCGCGGACGTTGAGGTCGTAGCGGAGGTCGGCCTCGCCCGCGGGACGGACGAGCTCGACCCTCCGCGCGAAGAGCTCGACGAGGCGCTTGGCGTTCGCCTCCGGCGTGTAGAGGGCGATCAGCGCGTCGACGGTCGCCGCGCTCTCGGGGTCGAGCTCCAGCGCCTGCTCGAACGCGGCGACGGCGCCGGGGACGTCCTCCAGCATGTCCAGCTTGGTCTGGGCGATGCGGCGCCAGATCGCGGCGTTCTCGTCGTCGGAGGCGATGGCGCTCTTCTTCTCGAGCACCGCGATCACGGTGCGCCAGTCGGCGAGCAGCACGGCCAGGCTGTCCATCGACTCGAGCGGATCGGGCTCCGTGGGGTCGAGCGCCGAGAGGCGGGCATAGGCGTCGAGGGCCTTGCGCGGGTGGTCGATCCTGGCGTCGTAGACCTTCGCCAGCAGGTTGAGCAGCTCGCGCCGCGTCAGGTCGTCGGAGGCCGTCGCGATGCCCTTCTCGTAGCTCTGCGGCCAGCTCGTCCCAGGCGCCGAGCGCCTCGGTGAGCCGCTCCAGCTCGGCGCGGGTCTCGCCGTCCTCGGGATCCAGCTCGAAGGCGGCGCGCAGTCGCCTCGAAGGCGCGCAGCTCGTCGTTGCCGCTCGTCTCCCAGCAGGCGCGCCGTCTCGCGGAGGACGGCGACCTTCTCGCGGGCGTCCTCTGCGAGGCCGAAGCGCTCCTCGTTGAGCTTGATGAGCAGCCGCCAGTCGTCCTGCCGCTCGTAGAGGGGGCGGAGGATCTCCACCGACCCGCGCCTTGTGGGCGGCGTCGTGGGTGAGCTGCCTCCAGCTCCTTGATGGCGTCGGCGTTCCACGGCACCTCGGAGACGATGGCCTCGAGCTGATCGATCGCGCCGGCGGTGTCGCTCGAGCTTCGCCCGGAGCAGGCGTGCGAGCGCGAGGCGGTAGGGCGCGGCCTCCTCGCCGTTCGCCGCGCCGACTCGGCGCGGCGCAGGTAGCAGATCGGCGAGATCGCGGTCGCGGCCGAGCTCGGTGTAGAGCTCGGTGAGCGCGTCGAGGGCCTTCGCGTCCGTGTCGCGGACGTCGAGCGCGGCGCGGTAGGTGTCGATCGCCTTGTCCGGCTCCTCGAGCTCGACGCGCTCGAGGCGGGCGATGGTGTGGAGCGCGGCGAGGCGGTCGTCGTCGTCGCGGTAGTCGAGCGAGGCGCGGTAGAGCGCGACCCGCTCGGCGTGCCGCGCCTCCTTGACCAGCAGCGCGTCGATGGCCGAGAACAGCTCCGCGCGACTCGGGCTCGAACTCGTGGGCGCGCCGGTACCAGCGGAGCGCGCTCGCCGACCTCGCCGAGGTGTGCGTAGATCTCGCCGGTGCGGCCGGCTGAGCTTGGCGCTCGACCGCGTCGTCGGAGGTGAGCGCCTCAGCTCGGTCGCGTAGATCTCGGCGAGGCGCCGCTCGGCGCTCGCGACCTTGGCGAGGCGCTCGAGCTCGGCCCAGACGCCCTCGTCGGAGAGATCCTCGTGGAGGAGCTTGGCGACCGTCTCCAGCGCGGCGGCGTAGTCCTCGAGCTGCTCCTCGTGCAGCGTGGCGAGGCGGGTGAGCAGGTCGCGGCGCTCGACCGGATCCTGGCTCGCGGCGAGGCGCGCCTCGAGCGCGACCTTCACCTTGGCCCAGTCGGCGCGGCGCAGGTAGACCGGCTCGAGCATCTCGCCCGCGCGGGCCCTGTGCTCGGGGTCGCTGGAGTCCGCGAGCAGGCCCTCCAGCTCGGCGACGGCCCCCGTGTGCGAGGAGTCGGCGGTGATCGCCTCGCCCGAGCTCGTCGAAGGCGCGCTGCACGTCGCCGGTGTTGTCGCGGGCGATCCGGGCGATGTTCACCCGGAGATCGGCCGCGATGCCGACCTTGCCGTCGAGCTGCCGCTCGTACAGCGCGATGAGGTCCTGCCAGCGCTCGGCCTCGCGGTAGAGCCCCTCGAGCGCGGCGATGGCGTCGCGCTCCAGCGCGACGTCGAGGATCGCCTCGTACGTGGCGATCGCGCCGGCCGGGTCGGCGAGCGGGCCCACGCTGGAGCTCGGCCTCGCGGAAGAGGAGCCTCTTCTTCTCGTCGTCGCTCTCCGCGTTCTCGACGCGGAGCTTGAGGATCGCGAGCAGATCGGACGGGGCGCCCGCCTCGGCGTAGAGCTCTTCGAGCGCGATCATCGCGCGGCGGTCGTCGCCGCGCGCGTCCAGCGCCTTCTTGTACTCGGCGATGGCGAGCGCCTTGTCGCCGAGCTTGGTGCGGCAGCAGCTCGCCGACGCGGAGGCGCGTGTTCTGCTGCACGTCGCCGTCGAGGATGCGCGTCGACGATCTTCTGGTAGCAGGACGGAGACCTCGCTCCCACCTCCCGGTGGCATCGGCGAGGCGCTCGACCGTGTCGATCCACGCCTGCACCTCACGCTCGCCGGCGGCCTGCTCCAGGCCCTGAAGCGCGTAGCCGAAGGCGCGGCCGGTGTCGCCGAGCGGGCCCTCCGCCGTCCGGAGCGCGGTCTGCAGGGTGTCGAGGCGCTCGGCCGGATCGTCCGTCGTCGCGACCTGGATCTCCAGCACCCGGAGCAGGCGCTCGGCGTCTCCGTCGGCCTCGTAGAGCGGCCGCAGCGTCTCGGCCGCCTCCCGCCTCGCGTCGGGGACGTCGAGCAGGGCCTCGAGCGCCTTGCGGCACGGGGCGCTGGTCGGGTCGAGGACGCAGCGCCTTTCTGTAGGCGTCGAGCGCGCCGGGCAGGTCGTTCTGGTGCAGGCGCCGCACGTCGCCGAGCCGCGCGTGGAGGCCGAGGCTGGCTCTCGGTGTCCTCCGCCAGCGAGAGATCGACCTCGAGCGTCTCGGCGAGGTCGGCCCAGCGCTCCGCCTTCTCGTAGAGCGCCTCGAGCGCGGCGAGGGTCGGCCGCTCGGGGCCGAACTCGTCGAGCACGGCGCGCCACGCCGTGATGGCCTCGGGGACGTCGCCGATCCGGTCGGCGAGCGTCTCCGCCGCCTTGGTCATGGTGCGACGCCGCTCGCCGCCGGCCGTCTCCACCTGCTCGCGCTTGCGCAGCACGCCCACGAGCTCGCGGTGCTCGCCCGTGCCCTCGTAGAGCCGCTCCAGCGCGCCGAGCGCGACGGTGTCGGCCTCGTCGTCGGCGAGCCGGGCGCGCCAGGCGGCGATGGCCTTCTGCGCGTCCTTGAGGACCGTCTCGTGGAGGCCGCCGATGCGCTCGTAGAGCTCGCGGCGCCGCGCCACGTCCTGCTCCAGGCGCACCTCGATCCCGAGGGCGTCGGCCAGCTCCTCGTTGCGGGAGCGGGCGGCGTAGATGCGGCCGAGCGCCTGCGCCGCCGGGATGACGAGGCCGCCGTCCTGCGGGTCGATGTCGATGACGCGCTTGTAGACGGCCTCGGCGCGGGCCTCGTCCTCGAGCAGGTCCTCGTAGATGCGGGCGACCTCCATGAGGATCTCGCCGCGGGTGGCGGGCGCGGTGGAGGCGTCGGCGGCGGCGGTAAGGACGGTCGCGACCTTCTCGTGATCGCCGAGGCGGCGGCCGATCTCCACGAAGCGCTGGCGGATGCCGGCGTCCTCCGGCTCCAGGGGGGTACAGCTCGGCGAGGCTGGCGAAGGCGCCGTGATCGTCGCGGAGGCGCTCGTCGCGCAGGATGCTGATGCGGCGGAGCAGCTCGCGTCGCTCGTGCTCGTCGGCCGCGCCCTCGCGCCGGATCTCGAGCACGCGGACGAGCTGGCGGATCTCGTCCTTGACCTCGTACACGTGCTCGAGGATGCGCGCCGCGCGGAGGCGGAGGCTGCCCACCTCGAGCAGGCGCTCGACGAGCTGCCGCGCCTCGGCGTCGCCCTCGCGGCTGGCGAGGACGTCCTCGAGGTGGCCGATGGCCTGCGGCGGCTCGTGGAGCCGGTCGAGGTAGATGCGGCCGAGGGCGAGCTTGATGTCGAGCGCCTCGTCCTGCGTGGCCATGGAGAGGCGCTTCTCGAGGAGGAGCGCGAGATCCTTCCAGCGCTCCTCGCGCTCGTAGAGCTTCTCGAGCGCGTCGAGCGCGGCGACGTACACCGGGTCGAGCGCGAGGATGCGCTCGTAGTACCCGATGGCCTTGGCGGCGTCGCCCATGATCTCCTCGGCGACCATGGCGACCTCGTTGAGCAGCTCGATGCGGTCGCGCTCGTCGGTCGTGCCCTGGGCGGCCTTCTCGTACAGCTCCTCGAGCTCGCCCCAGCGCTCGGCCGAGGTGAGGATCTGCTTCAGCCGGTTGAAGGCGCGGGTGTTGGTCGGGTCGACCGCGAGGACGCGATCGAGGTAGGGCATGGCGCCCTCTGGGTCGCCGAGCTGCTCGTCGTGCAGGCTCGCGGCCTGCTCGCAGAGCTCGATCTCGACGGCCTGCGGCAGCGGCGGCCCGCCTGCGGCGCGGTTGGCGACGAGGTGGAGGCGGTACGCCTCGGCGAGGTCCGTCGGGCGGCCGGCGCGCTTGGCCAGCTCGGCCGCGCGGCCCCAGAGCTCGAGGTCCGCCGGGGACTCGTTGAGCGCGCGGAGGATGACCTCGAACGCCGTGCCGGCGGCGCCGAGCTTCTTCTCCTCGACGTCGGCGAGCTTGAGGTGGAGGGCGCGGCGCGCGCCCTGGTCCGCCTCCGCCTCGAGGCGCACGCGGATCGCCTGCGACTCGCGGCGGCTGTCGCCGATCGCGGCGTACTCCTGCTCGAGGACCGTGGCGGCGCGGACGCGCGTCTCGGGCTTGTCGAGCAGCCGGGCGAGGAGCCCGACCGCCTCGGCGTCGTGGGGCGCGGCGTCGAGCGCGCGGGCGCACGCCTCGAACGCGCTCTCCGCGCGGTCGAGGCGCTCGAGGTAGAGCGTCGCCAGCTCGACCTCGCGGCGCGCGCGATCGGCGCCCTCCGAGCGATCGCGGTGGCGGGCGACGACCTCGGCCGCGGCCTCGTACTGGCCCGCGGCGGTGAGGAGCCGCGCGAGCGAGCGCATGGCCTCGTTGCGCGGCGCGATCTCGACCACGCGGCCGTAGAGCGCGATCGCCTGGCCCGCGTCGCCGAAGACCTCCTCCTCGAGCGTCGCCCACTCCTCGAGCACGTCCGCGCGCGCGTCGCCCTCGACCTGCTTGGCGCGCAGGTCGAAGAGCCAGCGCAGATCGTCCTTCCGCTCGTTGGCGCGGAGGAGCGCGTCGAGCGCGCCGACGGTCTCGGCGTCGCTCGGGCTCGGCCTCGACCAGCTCGCGGTAGGCGGCGACCGCCTCGTCGAGCTTGGCGAGCTCGCGGGCGTACACCTCGGCGAGGCGCGCGGCGGAGGGCGCGCCGCTCGTCGGCCGGGAGGCCGCCGTCGGCGTCCGCCTTCTTGAGGCGGGCCTCGACTGCCTCGACGAAGGGACCCCAGGACCCGGCGGCGCGGGACCAGGACTCGAGCAGCTCGAGGCCCTCGGCGTCGGGCACGAGCTCGTACGCGCGGCGCGCGTAGCCGAGCGCGGTCCCCTTGTCGGCGAGCGGCCCGCCGGTCACGCTGGCGAGCTTGCGGAGGATGGCGATCTTCTCGATCTCGTCGTCGCTCGCGCCGAGGAGGACCTCGTAGAGCGCGGGCAGGCGCGACCACTTCTCCTCCTTCTCGTAGATGGGGACGAGCGCGGCCGCCGCGCGGGCGTCCTGCGGGGAGACGGAGAGGACGCGCTCGTAGGATCGCGTGGCGCGCTCGGGCGCGTGCAGCTTCTCCTCGAAGATGTGCGCGGCGCGGAAGGAGATGTCGAGCTTGACGGCCGGCTCGGTCGCCTTGTCGGCCGCGCCGGAGAGGAAGTCGACGAGGCCGTCCCAGTCGCTCTGGGAGGCGTACAGCTCCTCGAGCCCGTCCCAGTCGTTGGCCGCGACGTAGGACTCGCGCAGGACGCGCAGCGCCTTGGCGTGCCCCGGCGAGAGCGCGAGCACGCGCCGCCAGGTGCGCGCGGCCGCGGCCGGATCCTTGAGCCGCTCGGCGTACACCGCGCCGAGCTTCTGCAGCGAGACGAGGCGCGCGGCGTCGTCGGCGGCGGCCTCGATGCGCCGCTCCAGCACCTCCGCGACGGTGCCGAAGTCCTTCTCGCGCTCGGCCTGCTTCTCCAGCGCGTCGAGGACGCCGGCGGCCTGCGGGTCCAGCTCGAGGATCTGCTTCTGCAGCGCGATGGCCGCCGCGCCCCGATCGAGGCGCTCGGCGGCGAGCTTGGCCATCTCGCCGAGCAGCTCGATCTTGGCCGCCCCCTCGAGCGCCGGGAGCTGCCGCTCGTAGAGCGCGAAGAGCTGCGGCCAGCTCCGCCGCTTCAGGTACAGCTCCTTGAGCTTGGTCTGCGCCTCCTCGTCGGTGCCGTCGACCTCGAGCAGCGCCTCGTACGCCGGCGACGGCGTTCTGCACGTTGGAGAACTGCTCGACCCAGCGGCGCGCCGCTGCGCGGTAGAGGGTGGCCTTCTCCTCCTTGTCCGTGGACAGCTCGGCGAGGCGCTGCTGGTACTGGAGCAGGTCGCGCCAGCGGCCGAGCCCTCGTACACCCGCGTGAGCTCGCGCACGGCGGCGACGTCGTGCTCGTCGAGCTGCACGATCTGGGTCAGGACGGTGACCAGCGCGGCGTCGTTCTTCACCCGGTCGCGGTAGACGGCGGCGATCTCGCGGAGCACGGCGGCCCGGGCCGCCGGGTCGGTCGCGGGCGTGCGCTCGAGCTCCTGCCGCAGGATCTCGACGAGCGCGTTCCAGCTCTCCGTCAGCGTGTAGAGGCGGCGCAGCGCGTCGCGCGCGTCCTTGTTCTCCGGGTCGGTGCGCAGCACCGTCTTGTACTGCTCGATGGCCTTCTGCGCGTTCTCCGACGACTCGGCGAGCTTGGCGATCTCGGTGGCGAGCGCGCGCTTCTCGGCGCCGTCGGGTAGGGCCCGCTGCGCGTCGCTGAGGATGGTCGCGAGGCGGCTCTTGTCGCCCTTCTGCGCGCACACCTCGCGGAAGAAGTCGAGCATGCCGGCGTGCGCCGGGTCGATGCGGCGGACGCGGTCGAAGTAGGGCTCGGCCGCCGCGGGCTTCGCCGCGCATGCGCCAGTGGACCATCGCGATCTGGACGAGGACGCCGACCTCCTCCGCGCGCGCTTGAGGCCGCCCGCCGCGGAGCTGATCCTCGTAGAGCGCGACGAGCTTGTCCCACTCCTCCGTGGCGGAGTACGCCTCGGCGAGGAAGGCGAGGGCGTCGGCGCTGGCCGGGCGCGAGCGCGAGCACCTGCTCGTACGCGGCCGTCGCGCGCGCCTGGTCGCCGAGCTTCCTCGCGGCGGTGCGCGCGAGGCGGAGCCCGGCCCGCGATCGCGATCGCTCCTTCTGCGCCGGCGTCGGCGAGGACGAGCGCCTGCACGCGCGCGACGTTCTCCCAGATCCCCGCGGCGGTGTAGGCCAGCTCGGCGAGCGCGGCGGCGCGCCGGTTCTTGCGGTCGATCGCGAGCGCCTTCTCCGCGTTCTCGAGGGCCTCCGCGCGCGCGCCTCCGGCCCGCCGTAGCGGTAGGCGACGTCGGCCGCGCTCGCGTAGAGCGAGCTCTGGAAGGTCGCCCTCGCCCGACGCGGCCTCCGAGAGATAGCGCGCGACGAGGTCGCGCCACTTCGCGCGCTTGGCCTCGTCGTTCTCGATCGCCTCCTCGGCGGTGGGATCGTCGGGGCGTAGCTGCAGGAGCCGCTTGTACGCGGCCAGCGCCCTCTCCGCGTCGATGAGCTCGTCCTGGTAGATGCGCGCCAGCTCGGCCTGCATCGGCGCCTCGACCGCCGAGCCGGAGGCGAACGAGATCTCGATGTCGAGCAGGCGCGCGACCGCTCCCCACTCGCGCCGCTGCTCGTGCCGCCCCCGCGCCATGCCGAGGAGCCGCTCGACCTCGGAGTTGGAGACCCCCATGTCCGGAGCCGTCACCGCCTCCGCCAGATCGTTCCAGGCCGACTCGTTGTCCGGATCGTCCTGCAACCGCCCGAGGGCCATCCGAATCGTCTCTACGCTCATCATTACCCCGGTCATCTGCGCTCCGTCCGGGGCCCGCACCGCGGATGGGGCTAGCCCCACCGGCCGAGTGTCACGGAACCGGATGTAGTGCGGATTGCTCTCACGACGCCGGCCTCGCTCCCGTCCGAGCTAGCCGAGGGCACATCTAACGCCGACGGTCGCCGGAATGTACGCTCCTCGCGGAGCGGGTTTCAAGGCTTGCGGCGGGGCGCTCCTGGGTGCTCGGCGCGTGGGAACGCGGGATGCGTGGCGTGGCGTGCGTGGCGCGGCACGCCCGGCGCGCCTGGCCCGCTGTACGAGGCGCGGCGGGGCCCGGGTCGAGCCCGTCGGGGCCGGCATCGGCATTCCGGAGCGAAAAGGGGCGGTCGGGCGCGCCCGGAGCGACGATTTTTCGCGGTTTCCCGCGCAAGATTTCGGCTATCAAGGCGCGCCATGGACGCTTCCTCCATGCGCAGGATTCGGGGTCGTCGGCGCCGGGCAGATGGGGCGGGGCATCGCCCAGGTCGCGGCCGCGGCCGGGCTCGAGGTCGACGCTGTGTGACGCGACGATGGCGCTCGCCGAGGGCGGCAAGGCCCAGATTGCGACGGCGCTCGGTAAGCTGGTCGACAAGGGCAAGATGCCTCGCGGGCGAGCGGGACGCGCTGCTCGGCCGCATCCAGCCCGCCGAGGGCGTGGGCGGCCTCTCCACGGCGCGACCTCGCGGTCGAGGCCGCGACGGAGAACCTCGAGATCAAGCTCGGCCATCTTCCGCGGCATGGACAAGGCGCTGCCCGCCGGCGCGATCCTGGCGTCGAACACCTCTTCGATCTCGATCACCAAGCTCGCCTCGGTCACCTCCCGGCCGGAGCGCGTGATCGGCATGCATTTCATGAACCCGGTGCCGGTGATGAAGCTCGTCGAGGTCGTGCGCGGCCTCGCGACCTCGGACGAGACCCACGCCGCGGTGCGCGACCTCGCCGTCGCGCCTGGGCAAGACGGTGATCACGAGCAAGGACGCGCCGGGCTTCCTGGTCAACCGCGTCCTCATCCCCCTCCTCAACGAGGCGTGCTTCGCGCTCGAGCAGGGGGTCGGCACGGCGGAGGACATCGACACCGGGGCGAAGCTCGGGCTGAACCACCCGATGGGCCCGCTCGAGCTGGCGGACCTGATCGGCCTCGACACCGTCCTCGCGATCGCCGAGGTCCTGCACAACGACATCGGCGACCCGAAGTACCGGCCGTCGACGCTGCTCCGCAACATGGTCGCGGCGGGCTGGCTGGGCCGCAAGGCGGGCCGCGGCTTCTACGTCTACGGCAAGTGAAACAGGGCCGGCTCTGCCGGCCCGGGGTATGGGGCCGCTCGCGGCCCCATCGTGATCCGCGCCGGCGCTGCCGGCCCCGCGGTCACCGCTTGAACAGCTTGCCGAAGAGGCCGCCTTGGCCCTCCTGCTCGCCGGCCTTGGGCGCGGCGCCGGTGGGACCCCGCTTGCGCATCTCGTAGAGGCGCACCTCGCGGACGGCGTCGAGGTTCTTCGGGTTCACCTCCGCGGCGAGGCGAAAGTCGACGAGAGCCTTCTCCGTTCGGCCGGAGCGCTTGAGGAGAACGCCGCGGTAGTAGAGCGCGCGCTCGAACCGGGCCTCCTTGGCCAGGACATCGTCGAGGATCCGGATGAGGTCGTCGTAGTGCGTGCTGACCTGCCCCTCGCGGATCGCGGGCGGATCCCCGCGCCGCAGGGCGCGGACCCACGTGAGCAGCGTGAGGTACTCGGGCTGGTCCGGGTCCGCCTCCGTGGCCTTCGCCGCGAGCTGCTCGGCGCCGGCGAGGTCGTTCTTCTTCAGCAGGATCTCGGCCTTCTGGAACTCCACCGCGGCGTCGACGACGCGCGCCAGCTTCTCCTGGTCGTCCGCCGCGGTCTGGCCCGACTTGAGGAGCTGCGCGTAGCCCTTGGCCTTCACCGGATCGAACAGCGTCTGATACGCCTCGCTCAGCCGGGCGAAGACGCGCGCCACCAGGGGCTTGACCGTGCCCAGCTCGCTCGGGAGCCAATCGGGGTGCCAGGTCTTGGCGAGCGTGAAGTACGCCACCTTGATCTGATCCGGCGTCGACTCGGGGGTGACGCCGAGCATCTGGTAGAAGTCCTCGCCGTCGATGCTCTGCGCGCGCCTCTCGATCTCGGCGCGCCGCCACGCCGTCTCCGGACGCTCCCCCGGCAGCGGCACCGGCGCGCTGGGCGGGGCCTTCGCCTCGGTGGAGACCGGAGGCGTCGGCGTGGGCGGCGTCGAGCGCGGGGGCGGCGTCGAGCGCGGGGGCGGCGTCGAGCGCGGAGGCGGCGTCGGCGGTGCCGTGCGTGGCGGCGGCGTGGCCCTCCCACCGGGCTGCGACGACGCGGGCGCGGCCTCCTCGGCGGGGGGCGTGTAGGTGACCGCGATCGGTCGGGCCGGCGGAGCCGGAGGCGGGCGCGAGCGGGACGACGGCGGGCCCGCGAGCGCGGTGGGCGGCCTGCTGATCGGCTGGGCGAGCGGCGCGGCCGGCGTCTGCGCCACGGGTGCGGGAGGGGGCGTCGCAGGCGGTGCGGGGGCCGGCGCCGGTTGCGGCTGGGGGGGCGCGATCGCGATCGGCCGCCGCGCGCCGACGGGGGCCTTGCCGGCCACGCCGAGATCGAGGTGGCGCGTGACCGCCAGCGCGTACACCACGAGCCGCGCGACCCGCTCCTGCGAGACCCCGGCCTGCACGAGCTCCGCGAGGGGCATCCGGCGTGTCCGGATCGTGTCGGCCACCGCCGCCTCCTCGCGCGTGAGCTGGAAGCGCTTCAGATCCGCGTCGATGTGGAGCGCGAGCGGGCGCCCCGCGATCTTCGCCAGCGTCTGATCGACCAGCGGGTGGCCCGCCATCAGGCGCACGCCCGCCATGATCGCCGCGAGCGGCTCGGCCGGCGTCAGCTCGGGCCCGCCGTACGAGGCGAGGAGGTTCTCGTCCTCGTAGTAGGCGTAGCGCGTATCGGGCGGCATCTCGAAGAGCTGCGTGACCTTGCGCTGTATCTGCACGCGGAGGGCGTGGAGCACCTTCTCGCGATCGAGGACGCCCTTCATCACGAGGAGCCTGCCGTGCAGGATGCCTTTCTTCATCACCTCCACGAGTGTGCCGCGCAGGGTGGCCTCGTCGGCCAAGCCCTCGTCGACCAGCACGCGGTCGAGCGGCACGAGCATCGTGCCGGTGCGGATCTTCGCCGGTGCGCCCTGCTGGAAGTAGATGGCGTGCGAGACCCCGCCGGGGAGCGTGAAGACGGTGGTGCCCGTGAGCCCCTGGTCCAGCATGTAGATGAGGAGGTGGACGAACGGCGTCCGCTGCAGCGTGCCCTCCGCCGTGGGCGCGTGCGCCGGGGCGGCGGGAGCGGGCGGGGACGCGGCGGGAGGGGGCGGGGGCGGTGTCCTCGGCGGTGGGGGCGGTGTCCTCGGCGGCGGGGCCTGGAGGGGGCTCGAGGGCGTCTTCTGGTAGCTCGACGGGGTGCGCACGCCGGAGGACGAGGCGATGCCGGTCGCCCCGCCCGCGCCGGCAGCGTACGCCCGGAGCTGGGCCCCCGCCGGATCGTCGGAGGTGGCGACGACCTCCTTGATGTGGAGGGAGGGCCGGCCGGTGCGCTTCCCCTGGTGGGCGAGGTCGATCTCGATCGGCGACTGGAGCCAGCCGCCGTTGCCGTCGAGGACGAGGCGGACGCGCGGGAGCGAGTACAGCGCGGGGTGGGAGGGCGTCTGGACGACGAGGCCCGTCTCGCCCGTGCTGAGGCGGACGACGGTGCCGGTGGTGAAGAGCCCGAGGGCGCCGACGAGGAGCCGGACGACGGTGCGGTCGGCCGGGCCGTCCGCCTCCTGCTCCAGCAGGGCGATGGCCTCGTCCGCGGAGGGAGGCGCCTGGCCCGGCGCCGGCGTGAGCAGATCGTTGAAGGAGCGCGCGAGGCGGACGATGCGCGCCTGGAGGCTCGGCGCGCGGAGGCTGCGGTAGACGGGGCCGAGCCGCGGCGCGGCGCCGCTCCCAGTGCGCCTCGTACGCGATCACGGCGCGCATCACGGTCGGCTCGTTGATGCGTCCGAGCGCTGTGATCACGCCCGCCGTCGCCGCGGCGGCCTCGCCCTCCTGCTGCTCGCTGAGCTGGGGGAGGATGGCGGCCCCGCCTCACCGGCGACGCCGGCGAGGCGGGCGCGGGCGCAGTCGTAGAGCAGCGCGGCCATGGCGAGCCGCGAGAGCTGCACCGGGTCGTCCGTGACCTGCCGCGTCATGGCGAGCGCCAGGATGGCGGTGTTCACGGCGCGGCCGGCCTCGTCGTGGTTCTGGTTGCGCGCGGCCGTGACGCCGAGGAACGCCGGCGTCTCGCCCATCGAGAGGTCGACGAGGCGCTGCGCCACGCGCTTGACCCGCTGGGGGAGCTCGTACCGGCCGCGGCGCATCTCGTCGAAGAAGCGCCGCATGATGACGACGGCCGACGCGTAGGCGCGCGCCACCTGGACGCTCGCGTCCACGCGGTCGGCCCCCAGATCTTCACGCAGCAGCGCCGACGCGGCGAGGGCGCGGAGGCGGATGTTCGGCGATGGCCGCTCGATCACGGGGGGCTTGGGCCTGCGCAGCGCGTCGGCGAGCACCGAGGCGAGCGTGAAGAAATCGCTCGCCTGCGCCTCCTTCCGGATCCCGATCTCGGCGGCGCCCACCTTGCTCGAGGATCGCGCCGAGCTCGAGCGCGCCCTCGTACACGCCGCGGTTCGCGCGGAGGAGCTGGCCGCCCACGAACACCGACTCGTGGGCGAAGAGGATGGAGACGTTGTGCTCCGTGCGCAGGCCGTACTCGGCGACGATCTGCACGGTCTCCTCGACCTGCCGGACCATCGCCTGGTTGTCGAGCGAGTGGAGCGTCGAGAGCTTCACCAGGCGGAAGAGCGCGACGACGACGTTGACCGCGATCTCGCGGCCCTGCGCGCGGCGCGCGTTCTCGACGCTCCTGCTCGGCGCGTCGGTGCGAGGCGGGCCGGGCGGGGCATCGTCACGGCCCCCGACCCCCCGATCGGGGTGGGCGGCGCGCTCGGGAAGAGGGAGCCGCGCGAGGTCACACCACGTCTCCGCTCTCGTCGAGCCGCCGGCCCATCCGCGCGGCGATGGCCTCGGCGGCGGCGGTCGCCCGGTCGCGCAGGGCCTGCCCGTTCCACGGGCGGCGCTTGCCCGCGGCGATGACCGCCCCGAGCGCCTCCATGCTGCGCGTCTCCCGACCGAGCAGCTCGGCGGCGATGGTGCGGGACTGATCGAGCGGCTCGTCGGTCGACAAGACCCCGTGCTTGCCGACGATCTCGACGCAGATCTGCTCGGCGCGCACCGGGTGGAGCTGGAAGAGCGCCTCCAGCACCTCGCGGCGCTCCTCGATCGAGAGGCGGTGGAAGGAGGCGTCCTGGATCTTGCGCACCAGGAGCGGCCCGGCCGGCTTGCACTGGTGGGACGCGAGCGCGCGGAGCGCGGCGACGCGCACGTCCGGCTCGGGGCTCTCGGCGAGCTTCTCCAGCTCCTCCTTGAGCTGCTCCGGGGACTGCGCCAGGAGGGCGACCGCCTCGCACCGGAGGTGGGGGCTGTGGCTGCCCGCGAGCTTTCGCAGCGCGTCGCGGGCCCCGAGGGTCTTCGCGGCGGCGAGCATGCGGACGAGGGGCCGCGCGCCTTCGAAGTCCAGCGTCATCGCGCGGTCGGCCACGATGTCCTCGCGGCCGGGGAGGTTGCGCTCCACGTAGGTGAGGAACGTCCTCCGCAGCCCGTCGTGCGACATGGAGGGCGACGAGCTCGAGGACCGTGGAGAGGTAATCCGGCCCGAACGCGGAGACGACAGGGACGATCTCGCGCGCGATCGCGTCCACGTCGACCACGGGAGAAGGTTGGACCCAGAGCGCATGCTGGCCGGAGCGGGACGCGGCGCCGGGCGGGGGCGGCTGCACGGCGCTGCGCGCCTCGCGCAGCAGGATGCGCAAGGTCTCGGGGGAGAACATGCCGCGCGCGAGCTCCGCCTTCAGCGGGCCGGCCTCCTGGTTGGGCGCGTACGCCTCGATGGCCCTGGCGATGGAGTCGAAGGTCTGGAACACCTCGCCGAAGCGCTTCTGGAGCAGCAGATCGCGGGTGGAGAGGTCGAGCGGCTGGGTGACGAGGGGCAGGTCCCCGCGGCGGCGCGCGTCCTGGAGGGCGTCGGTGATCACGTCGACGAAGCGCTCGCTCCAGCGCTCCGCCGACATGGCGAGCTGGCCGGCGAGCGCCTTCTTGGTCACCGGATCGAGCGCGAGCACGCTCGCCACCTGCCGCGCCGCCCGGAGCGCCGCCGCGTCCGTCTCGATCGCCATCGCCGCCGCCTCGGCGCGGTCGGCCTTCTCCTCGTTGGCCGCCTTCCGCGCGGCGGCCTCGACGTCGTCGGCCTCGGCCCAGAACGCCTCCCGATCCGCGGCGTCGCCCTCGGCGAAGACGTTGATGGCGTCGTAGCGTACGTGCTCGAGGCGCCGCTCCCAGAGCGCGGCGGCGACGTCGTCCTCCGGCGCCAGGTCGACGGCGGGGTCGAGCATCATCACCTCGCAGAAGGCGCGCAGCTCCTCCTCCGAGAACCCGGGGGAGAGGTAGACCGTGCGGATGCCGGCGGCGAAGAGGTTGTACGGGACGAGATCGAGCGGCGCGACCGGCTCCCAGAGCGTCTGGCCCCGGTGGACGAAGGCGTACGGGGAGAGCGACCACCACACCGCGGACGCGTCTGCGCGGAGGGCCTCGATGATCTTCTGGTACGTGGCGCGGAGCTTGGCGTCCGCCTCCGGGTGCGCCCAGCCGTAGTGGCGCACGGCGGGCAGCAGGCGCTCCAGGGCGCGGAAGGCGTCGGTGAGGTTCTTGACCGCGGGGTGGTCGGCTTCGAGGTCGTCGAGCGCCCCGTCCGTCATCTCCTCGACGATTGGCGTCGCCGCGGCGGTCGCCGCCGCCTCTGCTCGGCGCGCCTTCTCCTCGAGCAGCTTGCGGGCGGTGGACTGGCCCTGCGCGGCCGCGCGCTGGGCGAGCGCGTCGCCGCCGTACTTGTCGAGCAGCCGCAGGCACTCGTCGCGCATCGCCTCCGCGGTCTCGAAGCGGTTGCGTCGGTCCCAGGCGAGGGCCTTGTCGACGAGCGCGATCACCTCCACCGGCAGCTCGGGCGCGATGCGGGCGATGGAGGGCGCGGGGGTGGTCGCGGCGAGGATGAACGCCTCGTTGTCCGTGCGGCCCTGGTGGAGGCGCTGACCGCCGAGCAGGGCATAGAGCGTCGCACCGATGGAGAACAGGTCGGCGCGGCCGTCGACGCCGTCGAGGAGGCCCATGGCCTGCTCGGGTGCCATGAACGAGGGAGTGCCCAGCGCCGTCCCCGCGCGGGTCGCCTCGCCGCCCGACTCGCGCATGCGGGCCACGCCGAAGTCGAGCAACTTCACGGCGTTATCGCGCGTGATGAAGACGTTCGCGGGCTTGATGTCGCGGTGGACGATCGACTGCGCGTGGAAGGCCGCGAGGGTGTCGCAGAGCTCGGCCGCGATCCACAGCGCCTCGTCGACGGGCACCTTCCGCGCCATCCGCTTCCAGAGCTGCTGGGCGGTCTCGCCCTCCAGCAGCTCCATGACCAGGAAGGGCTCGCCCGCCTCGGTCACCCCGTCGTCGTCGATGGCGACCCGGCCGCGGTGGTCGACCTTGTTGGCGACGTATCCTTCCTTCAAGAACCGGCCCGTGATGCCCTCGTCGCGGGCGAACTCGGCGTGGAGGATCTTGAGCGCTTTGCGTGTCCCGTTCCGGTGGGTGCACGCGTACACCGACGCCATTCCGCCCACCCCGAGCAGCGCGTCGACGTGGTACTTGCCGTTGATGGTCAGGCCCACCCGGGCGCGCGCCCGCGCCTTCTCTTCCCCAGCCTCACCCGCGGGCGGCTGGGACGGCGGCCGGTCAGACATCGCGGCTCGAGAGGTCATTGCCGGAAGAACGCGAACCGTAGCACTCTCCCGTCCGCGGCTGGTGCCCTTTTCCATCCCGGCCGAGCGTGCCGAGGGTGCGCCTGAGGGTGCATGAGGATCGCGCGCGTCCTTCACGGCAGCTCTCCCGTGCCCATCCTCGCGCTCGAACGCGACGGCGCGCTCTATGACGCCGCGGAGCTCGACCGGATCTTCGGCACCAGCTTCTCGCCCGATCGCATCCCCGGCGCGTCGGACTTCCACACCCGCGCCGTGGCGCTCGGCGGCGCCGGCCTCGACGAGCTCGACGATCGCCTCCTCGCCGGCGACCGCCCCGCCGCCGCCCGCCTCCTCCCCGGCACCTTCGTGTGGTTGCCGCCCTGCGACACCGAGCGCGCGCTCCACGTCCAGATGGCCCCTTACGACGAGCACCTCGACGAGCCCCTCCACCGCCTGGGCGACGCCCGCCTCCTCGTCGGGCACCAGGGCCACGTCCACTTCCCGGCGGGGGAGACCCGCCCTGGGTACGCGCTCGGGGTCGCCGTCGTGCTCCGCGAGGATATCCGCGACGCGACCGCCGAGGAGGCGGAGCGCGCCGTCCTGGGCTACACGGTCCTGAACGCCTGGTACGGCGCCGACGACGAGGCCCGCAGGCGGGGCTGGGGCTCCCCCCGCGTCCCCGCGCAGCTCGGCCCGGTGCTCGTCACGCCGGGAGACCTCGGCCAGGTCGCGCGGCTGAAGGCGCAGGTCCGCATCGAGGGGGAGGTCACGGCGCGCACGGGGGTCGCGGGGGCGTGCTTTTCGATCGGGGAGTCGATCGCCTGGGCCAGCCGGTGGGTGGGCCTGCGGGGCGGCGACGTGGTCGGCCTCGGGCAGGTGCTGGAGGGCCAGGGGGAGGTCGCGTACGGCGCGAAGGTCGAGGTCGGCGTCGAGCGGATCGGCTGGCTCTCCGGGCAGGCCATTCCGCAGACCTGACCTCCGCGGCCCCCTCGAATCCCTGAATCGTCAGCCCTCTTCCTTGCTGGAGTTGGCCGCGGCCTCAACCTCCGCTCGGTACTTCTCCGCATAGAAAGAGAGCACGTCAACGGCGTCGCGCACCTCGCTCGGGTCGAGGTCGGCGAGGGGGTACTCCACGCTCAGGATGACGTCGCCGTCCTCGTCCACCGAGAACTTCGCCAGGTTGATCTCGCGGTTCAGCACCAGGAGCCGCTCGGCGAGCACGTCCCCGCCCTCGTCTGCCGGCAGGCGGGCGAAGGGGATGACCGCGAAAGTGGCGTACTCCGGCTCGAGGTGCACGAAGAGGGGGAAGACGCGGTCCCCGGAGCGGAAGCGGCTCCGCATCGTCACGTCGGACACCACGTCGACCGGCCACCCGTCCTTCTCGAGGCAGGCCCGGAGCTCGTCGAATCTCATCGCAGCGCATCATAGCGGCCCGGCCCCTCCCCCGCAGGTTTTCTCGGAGGAGGCCCGTGCTCGACCCCTATCCTCGGCCGTGGGACTTCGCTATACGGAGAGGTGCTACACAGAGTGGAGGACCAGATGATGTTGCGCAGAGCGGCGGTGAAGATCCTCGGGGCCCTCGCCCTCACGGCCGGGCTCGGGTTCGCCGGGGAGGCCCACGCGGGCGAGGTGATCAAAATCGGCACCCTCGCGCCCGCCGCGAGCCCCTGGGGCCAGGTGTTCAAGATCTGGGCGGACGCCGTGAGCCAGAAGAGCGGCGGCGAGCTCGAGCTCCAGTTCTTCTACAACGGGACGCAGGGCGACGAGGCCGCCATGGTCGGCAAGATGAAGGCCGGCCAGCTCGACGGCGCCGCCGTCACCGCCGTCGGACTCGGCAAGATCTACAAGCCGATCCTGGCCCTCCAGATGCCCGGCCTGTTCACGACCTGGGCCAAGCTCGACGCCGCGCGCGACGCGATGAAGGGCGACTTCGAGCAGGGCGCGAAGAACGCGGGCTTCACCATCCTCGGCTGGGGCGACGTCGGCGCCGTGCACGTGATGTCGAAGGGTGTCCAGATCAAGACCCCGGACGACATGAAGGGGCAGAAGCCCTACATGTGGCGCGACGACGACTCGCAGCCGATCCTCTACCAGATCATCGGCGGCGTGACGCCCGTGCCCCTGAACATCCCCGAGGTGCTCCCCGCGCTGAACACGGGCTCGATCAACATCATCAACGCCCCGTCCCTCGCGGCCGAGCAGCTCCAGTGGGCCTCCAAGCTCGATACGATCACCGAGGACGTCAGCGCCATGGCCATCGGCGCCCTGGTGGTGTCGTCGAAGCGGATCGAGGGGCTGTCCGACGATCAGCGCAACATCATCCTCGACACCGGGCGCATCGCGGCGAACGCGCTGACCAAGCGCATCCGGGCGGAGGACGACGCCGCCTTCCAGCGGCTCAAGGGCAAGATGACGGTGGTCACCCTCTCGTCCGACGACAAGTCGAAGTGGGACGGAATCTTCAAGCAGACCCGCCAGCGCCTGGCCCAGGGCACCTTCCCGGCCGACCTCGTGTCGAAGCTCGAGGGGCTCGCCCAGTAACTAGCGAGCGCGTCCGCCCGGACGCGCATCCTGTCCGCCTGGACGGCAATCCGGTCCGCCAGGACCTCGATCCGGGACCGCACGTGCGGGATCCGAGACCGGACGCGCGGGATCCGAGAACCGACACGCGGAATCCGTGACCAGACGTGCGGGATCCGTGACCACACGTGCGGGATCCGAGACCAGACGTGCGGGATCCGTGACCAGACGTGCGGGATCCGAGACCAGACGTGCGGGATCCGAGACCAGACGTGCGGGATCCGAGACCAGACGTGCGGGATCCGAGACCAGACGTGCGGGATCCGAGACCAGACGTGCGGGATCCGTGACCAGACGTGCGGGATCCGTGACCAGGCGTGCGGGATCCGTGACCAGACGCGCGGGATCCGTGACCAGACGTGCGGGATCCGTGACCGGACGCGCGGGATCCGTGACCAGGCGTGCGGGATCCGTGACCAGACGTGCGGGATCCGAGACCGGATGCGCGGGATCCGTGACCAGACGTGCGGGATCCGTGACCAGACGTGCGGGATCCGTGACCAGACGTGCGGGATCCGTGACCGGACGCGCGGGATCCGTGACCGGGCGCGCGGGATCCGTGACCGGACTCGCGGGATCCGTGAGGTAGTGGCCTCGATCCGGTCCGCCAGGGCGGCGATCTGGTCCGCCGTACCGGCCCGCCGAAGACCGAGCCAGAGCGGGGCACCCTGGGACGCTCTGTACTGACGCGCGTCATTCGAAGGCGAGCCGCCGGTGCGATGGAAAAAGGAGGGAAGAAATTCTCCGCGGCTCCGTATGAAGAGATAGCCCGGAGAGATCGCCGACCGAGAGGCAACCTCACCGGGATCCGAAGCGCCGCCGCAATCGTGCTCCCCCGCGTGGGGCGAGAAGCAAGGCGCCGAGCCCGTGTTAAGTTCGCCCAACCCGCCAAAAACCTGGAGGAGTCCATGCGCCGCTCTTTCCTTGCCGCAGCCATTGCCCCCGCCCTCGCGTTCGCCTTCGTCACCTTCGCCCAGACCAAGGAGGCCGCCGCGGGTCCCACCCTCGACCTCAACCTCAACCTCGGCACCGCGCTGAACCAGGGCGCCACCGGCAACACCGCGGTCGACTTCTCGGTCGGCGGCGGCGCGGCCCTCGGCTGGCGCTACCACTTCTGGGGCGTGCCGCTCTACATCCAGCCCGAGATCACGGGCCAGTACATGCGGTTCGGGTTCAACTCGGCCGAGATCTGGGTACGACTACGCCGGCGCGCTGAACGGCGGCCTCAAGTTCGGCCTCGACGGCTTCGTTCAGCCGAACGTCTTCGGCCACCTCGGCATCGGCTTCCTCGGCTACCAGACGGGCCCGGACACCAGCGCCGGCGCGATCGGCCCCCAGATGGACGTCGGCGTCGGCCTCGACTTCAAGCATCGTGCGCGGCTTCATCCTGGGCGCGCAGCTCGCGTACAACACGGTCGTCGTCCCGTCGCCGGCCGCGGAGGTCGACTACGCCGCCAAGTGGTTCAGCTTCGGCATCAAGGCCGGCTTCGAGTTCGGCGCGCCGCGTCCCCGCGTCGTGTACGTCCGGGGTTACTGACAGGCATCAGCGCCGGGCGAGGATCTCCGGCCTCCACGGGGAGGCCGGAGAGCGTGCGGCGGAGCAGGTCGAGCGCGGCCATTGCGCTGATCGCCGCGGATCTGATCGCGCTGCCCCGGCCAGCGGAGCCGCCGGACCACCGTGCGGTCCGGCGCGGCGAGCCCCACGAAGACGAGCCCCACCGGCTTGTCGGCGGTGCCGCCGCCCGGGCCCGCGAGGCCCGTGACCGAGAGCGCATAGGTCGTTCCTGCGCGTGCCCGCGCCCCCTCGGCCATGGCCTGGGCGCAGGGCTCGCTGACGGCGCCGTGCTCGCGCAGGATCTCTTCGGCGACGCCCAGCATCTCCATCTTGGCCTGGTTCGTGTACGTCACGAAGCCGCGGTCGAAATACTCGGACGACCCGGCCACCTCCGTGATCTTCTGCGACACGAGCCCCGCGGTGCAGCTCTCTGCCGTGGCGAGCGTCGCCCTGGCGCGCCGCAGCCCGTCGCCCACCACCTCCTCCATCGGCGCGCCGGTCGAGAAGACGTGCGCGCCGAGCCGGCCGCGGACGTCCACCTCCGCGGCGTCGAGCAGCCCGCGGACGGCGTCACGGTCCGGCCCCTGGACGGTCAGCTTGATTTGGATCTCGGGAAAGTGCGCGCGGAAGCCGAGCTTCACGCCGGGAAAGCGTGCCTCCAGGCCCGCGAGTGCCTCGTCGGCGGCGGACTCGGCGAGCCCGAAGCTGCGCAGGACGCGGACGTCGAAGACGCTGTGGTCGGCGCGCAGCCCCTCGATCCGCGGCTTCACTTGCTCGGCGAACATCTGCTTCATCTCGCGGGGGACGCCCGGCATGAAGAAGAAGTGCGCCCGGTCGATCCGGACGGTGAAGCCCGGCGCGGTGCCGATGGGGTTCGGGAGCACCTCCGCCGGCTCCGGGAGGAGGGCCTGCCGGCGGTTGTTCTCGGGCATCGGCCGCCCGCGGCGGCTCCAGAGCCCCTGCATGGTTTCGAGCGCTTGCTGGTCGAGCTTGAGCCCCACGCCCAGCACCTCCGCGGCGACCTCGGTGGTCAGGTCGTCCAGCGTGGGCCCGAGGCCGCCCGTGCAGAGCACGATGTCGGCGCCGCGCGCCGAGCTTCACGGAAGGCCGCCGCGAGCATGGCGCGGTCGTCCCCGACGGTGGTGTGGCGCGCCACCGCGAAGCCCATCGACCCGAGCTGATCGGCGAGGAAGGCGGCGTTGGTGTCCGTGACCTGGCCGGTGAGGACCTCGTTGCCGGTGGAGAGGATCTCGCAGCGCATGGCTGCGCAGCATAGACGGGGTCAGCGTTCGGTGGGCGGGTGGACGGAGGGGCTGCCGGGGGCAGCTCGGGCTCCGTCCATACGGGGACTGCCATGGTGGCGCGTTCGTGTCCACGGGGCCGCCGCTGGTCGGGACCGGGACGGGGACCGAGGAGACCGGTGGGCCGGGGGAACGGGGCGCATCTTGAGGCTGGGCCGGGGGATGGGGGGCTCCCCCACGACGCGGCGCGACGCGGGGCCCGGCGCCACGAGCGGGCGCGTGCGCTCGAAGAACGCACGGAGGCGATCGAACCGACGGCCTCCGTCGCGGGCGATGGCCAGCACCTCGTCGCGGATGGCGGCGTTGATGGGCGTGGGCACGCCGAGCGTCGGCGCCCCGCGTCACGACCTCGCCGTTGAGGAAATCGACCGAGGGCGGGCGGCCGCGCTCGATGGCCGCCAGCATCGAGGATCGCAGCCGGCGGTAGCGGGCACCCACGGCGAGCAGGAGCGCGTGCTTGGCCACGAGGCCGGGCGAGCCGGCGGAGACGCGCTCGGCGTCGGTGAGCGCGATCCAGTCGAGGTCGAGGGTGCCCGAGACCTTCTCCAGCCGGACGTCGAGCGCGCGGGAGACCGAGGACGGTCTCGGTCATGATCTCCAGCGCGAGGCGGCGCACGAAGCGGTGGCGCATGAGCACGCCCAGGCGCTCGCCGCCGACGCTGCCGAGCGAGGAGATGGCGCAGTTGATGGCGAGCTTCGACCAGCGGGCGCCGATCGAGGTTGTCGGTGATCGACGTGGGGCCGACCGCCTCGAGCAGCGCGGGGAGCTCGTCGATCCTCCCGTCTCGTCGCCGATGCCCCGAGGCGGCCGAGCACGAACCCGCCGGCCGAGGTGCGGTCGTAGACCCCGGGCTCGACCATCGACGCGCCCCACGCGACGATCGCGCCCGAACGCGCGCTCGGGGCCCGCGATGGCGGCGATGCGCTCCTCGCAGAGGCCGTTCTGGAAGCAGACCATCGCGCCGCGCGGCGAGAGCGCGGGGAGCGCGCGGCGCGCGGCCTCCTCGACCTGGGGCGGCTGGGTCGCGAGGAGCACGAAGTCGAAGGGCGCCAGCGCCCGGCGGGGAGCTCCCGCACCGCGCGCCCGCGCACCGTGCCGGGGCTCCCGTCGCCCCGCAGGCGGAAGCCGTGCGCGTTGATCGCGTCGGCGATCAGCGGGTTCGTCGTCAGCGCCGTCACGTCGTGGCCCTGCTCGAAGAGGTGCGCAGCGAGGATTCCGCCGATGCCGCCGCAGCCGACGACCAGGACGCGGGGCGAGGCGGAAGCACGCGGCTCGACGGGCGGGGCGTTCTGTTCGTACGAGGGGAGGGTCATGGCCCGCAATACAACGGTTCGCGCGCGGCGAGAAACCTCCCGCAGCTCAGGCCGCCACGCCCAGCTCGTGGACCCAGGCCGGGGCCTGTCGGTAGATGTACTCCCGCGTGAGCGGGACGGCGTCGGAGCGCTTGGCGAGCTGGAGCTGGACGACCGCGAGGCCGCCGCGCCGGAACCGGGCCTCGGCCAGCGCGAGGTCGAACTCCCACGCCCGGCAGCGGCGCTCCCCATACAGCTCGGACACGCGGCGCCAGTTGGACACGAAGCGCCGGCGCCAGCAACGCAGCGTCTCGGCGTAGTGGAGCCGGAGGACCTCGACGTCGGTCACCCAGAGCCGCGCGCGCTCGATCCTCGCCAGGATCCCCGAGAGGGCCCCGGGCGCTCCCCCGCGGATGCGCGGGGCGCGGGGCCCTGCCACCCGGGCCACGCAGTGCACGAGGGCGACGCCGTCGTCCGTGAGCCGGTCGTGGAGCCCGCGGAGGAGCTCGTCCGTGTGCGGCGCGCCGAGGTGCTCCAGCGCACTGACCGCGACGGCGCGGTCGTAGGTGCCCACCTCGTCGCGGAGCGCGCGTGGGTGGAAGACGACGCGCCCGTCCAGGCCCGCGTCGGCGGCGCGCCTCCGCGCCACCGCGAGCGCCTCCCCCGAGCAGCCGATCCCGGTGACCTCGACGCCGCCTGCCTCGGCCAGGTGGAGCGCGAGCGAGCCCCAGCCGCTGCCGACCTCGAGCACCCTCTGCCCGGGCCGCAGGAGGAGCTTGCTCGCGACGTGCTGCTTCTTCGGCCACCTGCGCCTCTTCGAGCGTCATGCGCGGGTCGGAGAAGTAGGCGCAGGAGTCGTGGCGATCGTGGTCGAGGAAGTACTCGCACGGGGCCTCGCCGAGGGCGGTGGGGCGCGCGGGCGCGCTCGATCCGAGCAGCGCGTGCGCCCAGCCCAGGGCGCGCCCGGCGCGCGCCTCGGGGGAAGACCACCAGCGCTCGAGGCTGTGCGCGCAGAGGTCGAGCAGGTCGTACACGTCGCCCACCTCGACCGTGAGGCGGCCGTCCGCGTACGCCGCGCCGAGCGCGCGGAGGGGGGAGCGCACGAGCTCGTGGTGGAGGCTCCGGTCGTGCAGGCGGACGACGACGTCGACCGCGCGGCTCGGGCGCCCCAGGCGGTAGCTCTCGCCCCCGGCGTCGATCAGGGTGAGCACGCCGTCGCGGACGAGAGCTTTGCAGCACCTGGCAAGCAGCATGAACGATACCCTCCGGAGCGCGCCGCCCCTCCGCCTCGCCGCCCGGGGCGTGCCGGCGGAGGGCGCCCGAGCACGGCCGCTCACCGGGCGAGCCGTGCGGCAAGGGCCATACCTCGTCGGCATCCGCGTCCGCGGGCGGACGGGCACAGCGGAATGAGCGGCCGCGAGCGTGGCGCTGGGGGTGGAGGGCTCTGCCCGGTGAGCAACCGCGGGCGGGTGCTCGAGGGCGGGGCGCTCTCGGTGAGCAATGCGGTTACGCGCGCATCACGCGGACGGTACGAGGCCCACCGGACACGCGACGCCGGTGCCGCCGAGGCCGCAGTATCCGTCGGGGTTCTTGGCCAGGTACTGCTGGTGGTACTCCTCGGCGTAGTAGAAGTCGGGCGCGTCGAGGATCTCGGTCGTGATCGGGCCGTACCCGGCGGCGTCCAGCTCACGCTGGTACGCCGCGCGCGAAGCCTCCGCCGCGCGGTGCTGCGCTTCGCCGTAAACGTAGATGCCCGAGCGGTACTGCGTGCCCACATCGGCGCCCTGGCGCATGCCCTGGGTGGGATCGTGGCTCTCCCAGAAGAGACGGAGGAGCGCCTCGTACGGGATCGCCTTCGGATCGAAGACCGCGCGGACGACCTCGTTGTGGCCGGTCCGGCCGGTGCACACCTCGCGGTACGTCGGGTTCGGCGTGTAGCCGCCGGCGTAGCCGACCATCGTCGAGCAGACGCCCTTCGCCTGCCAGAGCTTGCGCTCCGCGCCCCAGAAGCAGCCCATTCCGAGCATGACGAACTCCATCCCCGGGGGAAAGGGCGGCTCGAGCGGCGCGCCGTTGACGAAGTGCGTCCGAGGGACGGGCATCCGCTCGGCGCGGCCCGGGAGGGCCTCCTCCCGGGACGGCATTTTCAGCTTTCGCGCGTCGAAGAACCCCATGGGCGGAGTCTGCCTCAACCCGCAGGCGGCGACCAGCGCCAGAGGCCGCGGCCGATCGACTGCGCCCTCAGGGCTCCACGCGCGAGGGCTGCGTCCACGCCTGCTTGCCGCCCGGCGCGGTCACGTGCGCCCGCACGTAACCCTCGCCGCCGACGAGCTGGTAGCGCGCTGCGCCGTCGCGCCCGGCCGCGCCGCTCTGCAGGACGCGCCCACCCCGGCCGATGAACTCGACCACGGCCGAAGGGTCGGCGGGGTAGACGGCGTACGCGGCGCCGCCGACGACGATGCGCTTGAGGGTGACGCCGGTGGAGGCGTAGAGCCGGCCCTGCGCGAGCGCCTCGCAGATCGCCTTGCGCGAAGCCTCGGCCGCGAAGACCTGGATCCACGCGCGGCCGGGGCGCGCCGCGTTCTCGGGCGCGTGTGGGCCGTAGATGTGTGCGTCGTCGACCGCGACGCCCGCGAAGCCCAGCCCGGCGGCGATGGTGCCGTCCCAGATCGCCTGGTGCGAGGGGCGCTCCGCGTCGCCGAGCGTGTGCACGTAAGGGTGGCCGCTCCAGATCTCCAGGAGCTGCGCGCCGCGCGCCGCCGGCAGATCCGAAGGGGAGAGGGCCCAGTCCCAGTTGGGGTGGTTGACGAGCGCCACGCCGCCCTGCGCCAGCACCTCGCGCACGGCCCATGTGAGCGCCTCGGCCTGTGTGTCGAAGTTCTTGCCGACGATCGTGTGTTTCGTGCAGAGCGCGTTGACGTGCACCTGCTTGCCCGCGCCGCGCATGGTCACCTCCTCGCCGGGGATCATGACGAAGCGCTTGCGCTCGAGGAGGCGGTAGAGCGCGGGATCGGTCAGCGTATTGTGGTCCGTGATGGCGAGGAAGTTGTACCCGCGGTCGCGGTACCAGACGTACACGTCCTGCGGCGGGTGATCGCCGTCGCTGAACGTCGTGTGCGTGTGGATGTTGCCCTTCTGGAACGTGGAGACGTCAATCGCGTCCGCGAAGTGCGGCGGACCGGCGGCAGGGGGCGCCGCTTCCGGGGGCCCAGCGTCGGCCGGCGCGGCGGAGGGCGCGGGCAGCGCCGGCGGGAGCGCCGGGATGTGCGGCAGGTGCCGGAGGGGCGCCGGATGGGCGCGCGCACCGACGATGGCGCCGGCGGTGGCCACGCACAGCGCGGCGACGAACAGCGCGCCGATCCGGCGGGTGCTGCGCGCGCGTGTGTCCTTCGTCACCATCGTGTGGTCGGCCTCGGTACCTCGAGTGCTTCGACACCGAGGCCTAGTCGAGGGTGGGCGCCCTGTCGCGAGGTTTTCCGCGGCTCGCGATGGATGTCGCCCCAGGATGGTGTTATTCGGGGCGCTTCGTACCCGTGGAGTGAGAAATAACGTGACCAAAGCGAGGAAGCTTCGTGAGTTGATGGCCCGGCCAGGCCCCATCGTCATCATCGGGGCGCACAACGGCCTCTCGGGCAAGATCGGCGAGGAGGCGGGGTTCGACGGGCTCTGGGCGTCCGGGTTCGAGATCTCGGCGAGCTACGGCGTGCCCGACGCCAACATCCTCACGATGGCGGAGAACCTGAACGTCGCCAAGATGATGAACGACGTCGCTCAGATCCCCGTCGTCGCGGACTGCGATAACGGGTACGGGAACGCGATCAACGTCATCCGCTGCGTCGAGGAGTACGAGCGCGCGGGGATCGCGGCCATCTGCGTCGAGGACAACATCTTCCCGAAGCGGTGCAGCTTCTACGCCGGGGTCAAGCGGGAGCTGTCCACCATCGAGGAGCACGCCGGCAAGATCCGCGCGGCGAAGGCGACGCAGAAGGATCGCGATTTCGTCGTCATCGCGCGCACGGAGGCGCTCATCGCGGGCTGGGGGATGGAGGAGGCGCTGAGGCGCGGCCGCGCCTACGCCGACGCGGGCGCCGACATGGTGCTCATCCACTCCAAGAGCAAGTCGCCCGACGAGGTGCTCTCCTTCGCCCAGCAGTGGGACAGGCCCGGTACACCGCTCGTCTGCGTGCCCACCATCTACAAGACGACGAAGGTGGAGACCCTCCACGCGGCCGGCTTCAAGCTGATCATCTTCGCGAACCACGCGGTGCGGTCGTCCATCAAGGCGATGACCGAGACGCTCGCCACGCTCAAGCGCGAGATGTACACCGGCAGCGTCGACGACAAGGTGGTGCCGCTCGAGCGCGTCTACGGGCTCATTGGCGTGGACAAGATGAAGCAGGAGGAGGGCGCCTTCATGCCGAGCGAGAGCCCGGGCGTGACCGCCGTCGTCCTCGCCGCGGGCGCGAGCCAGGGCCTGCTCCCGCTCACGGAGGAGCTGCCCAAGCCCATGCTCGACATCAAGGGCAAGAGCATCCTCGAGCGGCAAATCGAGGTGCTCAACACCTGCGGGGTGAAGGACGTCGCCGTCGTTCGCGGCTACAAGAAGGAGGCGATCAAGCTCCCCAACGTGCGTTACTACGACAACGACGAGTACGCGACCACGAACGAGGTGGCGAGCCTCTTCCGCGCCGGCAAGGAGCTCGCCGGCCCCTTCGTCTTCCTCTACGGCGACATCCTCTTCGAGCGCGGCCACCTGGAGAAGCTCCTCAAGAGCCCCGCGGACATCTCCCTCCTCGTCGACCGCTCCTTCGCCGAGGGCGCGCTGGCCCAGGCGAGCGGCCGCGGCGCGCCCAACCTGGTCGCGCTCCGGGACGCGCAGGAGGCGGGCTACCGCTTCGTCGGCGCCGAGAGCCCGCACCACGTGGCGCGCATGGGCCGCAAGCTCCCGCCCGCGGAGGCGCACGGCGAGTTCGTGGGCATGGCGATGTTCACGGCGAAGGGCGCGCGTCTGCTGACGGACTGCTACGCGGAGCTCGTCGCGCGCGGGGCCGCGCGCGCGGGCGACCGCTTTCACGAGGCGGCATCGCTGCAGGTGGCCACCTTCCCCGATCTGGTCCAGGAGCTCATCGACCGCGGCGCCTCCGTGCAGGCGATCGACGTGTACAAGGGCTGGCTCGAGATCGACACGTTCGAGGACTATCGCCGCGCCTGGGCGCTCATCAAGGAATAGCCATGTCCCACGCCTCCACCGGCCCCAGCAAGGCGCCCGAGCTCCTCGCGGCCCTGCGGGAAGCGGGGTTCGACTTCTTCTGCGGCGTGCCTTGCTCTCTGCTCAAGGGCCTCGTCTCCTTGCTCGAGCGTGACGGCACCGTCCCCTACGTCTCGGCGACGCGCGAGGACAGCGCGCTCGGCATGGCGGCGGGCGCGTGCTTCGGGGGCAAGCGCCCCATGGTGCTGATGCAGAACTCGGGGCTCGGCGTGTCGGTGAACGCGCTCGCCTCGCTGCACACGCTCTACGAGATCCCGGTGCTGCTGGTCATCTCGTGGCGCGGCCAGAGCAAGAGCGACGCGCCCGAGCACTGGATGATGGGGGACATCACGGCCCCCCTCCTCGACCTGATGAAGATCCCGCACCGCGTGCTCACTCCCCAGGAGCCCATGGCCGGCCAGGTTGCCTGGGCCCGGCGCAGCTCGACACGACACGGAAGCCCGTCGCCCTCATCGTGCCCGGAGGGGATCCTCGAATGAACAAGGTGGACGCCGTCAAGGCCCTCGCGGGCGCGCTCCGGCCGGACGACCTGCTCGTCTGCTGCAACGGGATGATCGGCCGCGAGCTCTACACGTACGCGGAGCGCCCGCAGAACTTCTACATGATCGGGTCGATGGGCCTCGGCCTCTCGATCGCGCTCGGCCTCGCGCTCGCGCGGCCCTCACGGCGCGTCGTCGCGCTCGACGGGGACGGCAACGTCCTCATGGGCCTCTCGGCGCTCGCCAGCGTCGGCGCCGAGCGCCCGAAGAACCTCTGGCACGTGGTGCTCGACAACGCGACCCACGCATCGACCGGCGGCCAGCGGACGATCTCGAACGAGGTGCCGCTCGAGCGGATCGCCGAGGCCGCCGGCTACCGCGCCGCCTTCCGCTCCGGCGACGCGGCCGCCTTCGCGGCCTCGCTCGGGGCGGCCTTCGCGCAGGAGGGCCCGGTGATGGTGCTGGGCGTCGTCGAGGGCGGCACCGTGAAGGGGATCGGGAGGGTGAAGGAGACGCCGCCGGAGCTGACGGCGCGCTTCGCGGCGGAGGCGCGGCGATGAGGGCCGTGCTCCTCGCCGCGGGACGCGGCCGTCGCATGGGCAGCGCGGAGCCCAAGTGCCTCATCGACATCGAGGGCAAGACGCTCCTCGAGCGCCACCTCGTGAACATGAGCGAGGCGGGAATCACCGGGCTCACGATCGTGGTCGGCTTCGAGAAGGAGCGGATCGTGGCCGCGCTCGCCAAGCTCCGCCCGGCGCTGCCGGTCGAGCTCGATCGACAACCCGCGCTTCGTCCACGGGAGCATCGTCTCGCTCCAGGTCGCGGCCGAGCGGCTGCTCGCCGGCGCGATCTGGATGGACGCGGACGTGCTCTACCCGGCCGCGCTGCTCGGCCGCCTCGTCGCGTCGCGCAACGAGAACTGCCTGCTCCTCGACGGCCGCTCCGAGGAGAGCGGGGAGGAGATGATGGTCGGCGTGCGCGCTGGCCGTGTGGCCAAGATCGCGCGCCGCGTGGGCCCCGGCTGGGATTTCGCCGGTGAGAGCGTGGGCTTCGCCAAGGTTGGCCCCGCCGGCGGCGCGGTGATGAAGCGCTTCCTCGACGAGGAGGTGGCCGCCGGCCGGCTCGAATCAGGAGTACGAGGCCGCGATGGACCGCGCCTTCGCCGAGGTGCCCTTCGGCTACGAGCGCGTCGACGAATTCGCCTGGACCGAGATCGATTTCGAGGAGGACGTGGTCAAGGCGCGCAAGCTCGCCCGCGGGCGGTGACCGGCGTCACGCGCCGAGCAGGGCCAGGCCGAGCCTGCCGCCGCGGGGGAGCCTAGCGCACGGAGGCCCTCCGCGCCGCTTTCGACCGCGGGCCGCGCGCCCCTCAACCGCCGTCACCGGCCTCTTGCACGCTGGTGTCCCCTCCGTCCGCGACGGGGCTCGAACGTCCCGTCGTCGTCTCGAAGCACGCCCCAGCGCGGCAGAACCAGCCCTGCCCGCAATCGGCGTCGGACTGGCAGCCGGGGGCCTGGTCGGGCCCGATCGCGCAGCCCACGGCCGCCGCCAGGAGCGCCCCCAGCGCCGCCGCGGCGAGGGGGCGCCGGAGCGTGGCCGCCGCAGCGTGTCGGCCGGAAGGGCCGACCGCGAGCGACGTCTCCGCAGCGGGCGGCCCGGGCGGGCGTGCCAGCCGTTCTCCTTCGCCTGCGGTCACGTGCTCCCCTACTTCCTTCACGTCTTTTCACCGTCCGGGCGTTGCGCGCCCCACCCTCGACCACTACCTTCGCCAGCATGGCACAGGTTGGGCAGCTCGATTTCAAGCAGTTCCTCGAAAGCCGCAAGGGGGCGCTGCCGAAGCCCAAGGACGGGGGAGAGCCGGGGGAGGCGGGCGGCGACGACGCGGCCCCCGTCTACGCCTACGCCTCCGACCACGCCACGCGAATGGCCTTCACGAAGCTGAAGCCGGTCGAGCTCGCGGTGACGGCCGCCGTCCGCGCCTTCAAGGCCCTCGGCAAGAACCAGTTCCTCGGCAACGCCGTGCGCGTCGGCCCCAACCAGTTCCCGCGCGTGCACAAGCTGGTGCTCGAGTGCGCGTCGACACTCGGCGTCACGCCGCCCACCCTCTACATCACGAACAGCCCGGTGATGAACGCGATGACCGTCGGCACGAACGACGACTCCTTCATCGTCGTGCACTCCGCGCTCATCGACTACTTCACCGACGCCGAGCTGCTCAGCGTGATCGGGCACGAGACGGGGCACATCCACAACAACCACGTCGTGTACCTCACCGCCCTCTACTACCTCCGGAACATGGCCTCGATCTTCCTCAAGTGGATGGTCCTCCCGGCCGATCTGGCGCTCAGCGGGTGGATGCGCCGCGCCGAGATCACCTGCGATCGGGCCGGGCTCCTCTGCTGCAAGGACGTCGACGTTGCGCGCCGCGCGCTCGCCAAGCTGGCGCTCGGGTCGACCAAGCTGCACGAGGAGTTCGACATCGAGGCGTTCGCCGAGCAGTACGAGGAAGGAAAGGCCGGCGCCGGCCGTTACGCGGAGCTCACCGCCAGCCACCCGTGGATCTCCAAGCGCCTCAAGGCGCTCAAGGCGTTCGGCGAGAGCGAGATCTACCGGCGCCACGTCGGGGCGGGTGAGGACGGGCTCACCATGCAAGAGGTGGACGAGAAGGTCCATCGAGATCATCAGCGTTGCATGAGCGTACATAACGTCGGCTGACCAAGGCCGGGAAACACTGCTCGCGGTCGGTCCTCCGGGCCGACGCGCTCCGGAGGCCCCCCAATGCTCGAGAGCTTTCACCAGCGCCGCGACGACGTCCTCGCCACGCTGCGCGATCTCATGACCCTCGCCGAGCGCGTCGGCGCCAGGTCGCTGCGCACGCACCTCGGCGCCGACATCGTGGAGAAGCTCGCGGCCGATCGCTTCCACCTCGTGGTGGTGGGCGAGTTCAACCACGGGAAGAGCACGTTCGTGAACGCGCTGCTCGGTGCCCACGTCCTGCCCGTCGGCGTGACGCCGACCACGGCGGTCATCCACCACCTGGAGTACTCCAGCGAGCCGCGGGCAGAGGTCGTCCACGCATCGGGCAGGCGCGTAACCATGCCCTTCGAGCAGGTGCGCCTCTTCTCCGTCGGCGGCGAGCGCGCCCCCCACCACTCCGTCACCGCGCACGCGCACACGCCGCCGGCGGGGGACGAGGTGAACTACCTCGAGGTCGGCTACCCAGCCGAGCTGCTCCGCGACCGCATCGTCCTCGTCGACACGCCAGGCGTGAACGACCTCTCCCTCCAGCGCGCCGACATCACCTACAGCTACATCCCTCGATCGGACGCCGTGCTCTTCCTCCTCGACGCGGGGCAGCCGCTGAAGGAGAGCGAGCGCGTCTTCCTCCAGGACAAGCTCCTCGGCCAGTCGCGCGACAAGATCGTCTTCGTCGTGACCAAGCGCGACATCTGGGACGAGGCGGAGCAGCGCGAAGCGCTCGGCTACGTCCGCACCGAGCTCGCCAAGCTGGTGAAGAACCCGGTCCTCTTCGCGGTGTCGGCGGAGCAGGCCCTCGAGGGGCGGTCCGCCGAGAGCGGCGTCCCCGAGCTGCTCGCGCACCTCACCCGCTTCCTCGCCGAGGAGCGGGGGCGCATCCTCCTCGACAACGCGCTCGGCGAGGGCCTCCAGGCGTCCGGCCTCCTGCGCAAGGGCATCGACGCCCGCCGCCGGGCGAGCGCCATGACCAAGGAGGAGCTCGAGCGCCGCATCGCGATGATCGAGAAGGATCTCGCCGGCACCTCGCGCACCATCGAGGAGCGCCGCGCCGGGATCCGCGAAGAGGTTGCGGCCATCCGCGCGTGGGTGAAGCGGGATCTCGATCGCTTCGTCGACGACACCAACCGCCAGCTCCCGGACGTCATCGACAGCGCCTCCGGCGACGAGATCAAGCTGCACCTCGGCGCCTTCCTGGAGAAGACGTTCACCGAGTGGGCGCAGTCCGAGACGGGCGAGATCGCCGGCGCGCTCGAGGCGCTCGCCGAGAAGACGATCGCCCTCGTGCGGGAGGACGCGCACGACGTGGCGCGGCGCGTCGGCGAAGCGCTCGGCGGGGACCTCAAGGCGCCGGACGTCGCGGTCGACACGTTCGGCTACGACGTGGGCGTGGTCGCGCTCGCGACGCTGGGGCTCGGCGTCATGTTCGTGAACGCGCTCCTCGGCGGCCTGCTCGCGCTCGCGGCGCCGGTGCTCGCGTTCTACGTGCGCGGGCGGGTCGAGATCGAGACCAAGAAGCGCGCCAAGGAGTTCGCCCCCCAGGCCCTGCGCGACGCGGCCGCCAAGATCGGGCCCAAGCTCGACGAGATGATCCAGGAGTTCGCCGGGCGGCTCGACGCCTGGGTGGTCACCGCGGGCGAGGAGCTGCACCGCGAGGTCATCGAGGTGCTCTCGGCGACGCGCGCGGAGCGCGAGGCGGCCAAGCCGGGCTCCGACGCGGCGATGAAGACGTGCGACGAGCAGCTCGCCGCGCTCTCCGCCATCAACGCCACGCTCGAGGGGCAGCGGGCTGCGCTGTGGACGCCCGCGAACGGGGAGGGCACGGCCCCGCCCCTGCCACGGAGCACCCCAAACGCACGGGGCGGCAGCGCCTAGGGCCGGGAACGAGGTCTCGCGCGCGTGCAGCGCCGGGACGGACGCGGTACGTTAGCCGGCCATGACGGAGCTGCTCTCGGCCCTGACGTTCACAGTGGCCGCGCTTCTCTACGGCGGCGCGAGCGCCCTCTTCTATCTCGACGTCCTCCCGCACGGCGCGAAGGGCGTGCCCCAGCGGTCCCCCCGCGCGGCCCGGCCCGCGGAGACGCCGCGCGCGCGCGTCGCCTCCGGGCTGCTCTGCGCCGCCGCGCTCGGGCACGCGGGCTACGTCGCGCTGGCCAGCTTCGTCGCCCACGTCTGCCCCATCCACTCGGTCCACTTCCTCCTTTCGGTGGCGTCGCTGTTCGCCTCCGCCGCTTTCCTCACGCTCCGCGTCCGCTTCCGCATCGACGCGCTCGGGCTCCTCGTCAGCCCGCTCGGCCTCGCGTTCCTCCTCGGCACCTACTTCCTCGGCAAGCCTGAGCCGGAGCCGCGTCTGACGCCCCTCTTCATCGCCCTCCACGTGGTGACGAACCTGCTCGGCGTCGCGCTCTTCATCCTGGCGGGCGGGGCGGCGGTGCTCTACCTCGTGCAGGAGCGGCGCATCAAGGACAAGCGGCACACCTCCCGCATCGGCAACCTTCCGCCGCTCGACACCCTCGACACCGCGGAGCACCGCTTCCTCGTGGCGGGCTTCCCCCTCCTCACGCTGGGCATCGTCACCGGCACCTACTGGGCGCACAAGCTCGAGATCGGCAGCCCCGACGAGGTGATGCGCACCATCTTCGGCTATGCCACCTGGTTCCTGATCGGCGGCGTCCTCCTGCTCCGCGCGGCGGCAGGGTGGCGCGGGCGGCGCTCGGCGTACGGCACCATCGCGGGGCTCCTCTGCGTCACGGCCGTGCTCGTCATCTACCTCGTGCGGCCCAGCACGGAGGCCCACCACGCGGGCGCGGTGGGTCTCGAACCTTCGCCAGCCGTGGCGAGCCTCACGATGGGGGAGACCCCCATGCCCCCGGCCCAGGCGGTCACGATGGGGGAGACCCCCATGCCCCCGGCCCAGCCGGTCACGATTGGCCCGGCCCTGGAGGCGCGCCCCCGGTGATCGCCGTCGTCGGCCTCTCTCACAAGAACGCGCCCATCGAGGTGCGCGAGCGGCTCGCCCTGCCGCGCGCCGCGGTGCCGGATTTGCTCGCCCAGCTCACCGCGAACGAGGCGATCGGTGAGGCGGTCGTCCTCTCCACCTGCAACCGGGTGGAGGTGTACGCCGCCGCCCCCGGCCGCGGGGCCGGCATGGCCGAGCTGGAGGAGACCGCGCGCGCCGTGGTGCGCGAGCTCCAGGGCGTCGGCGGAGACGACATCGTGCCCTACCTGACGAGCGTCGTCGGCCAGTCCGCCGTGCTGCACCTCTTCCGCGTCGCCGCCTCGCTCGACTCGCTCGTCGTCGGGGAGCCTCAAATCCTCGGCCAGCTCAAGGACGCGATCGAGATCGCCCGCGAGCACAGGACCCTCGGCGCCACGCTGGGCACCGCGATGCACCGGGCCGTCCGCGTCGGGAAGCGGGTGCGCACCGAGACCGCCATCGGGGAGGGGCAGGTGTCCGTGTCCAGCGTGGCCGTCGACCTGGCGCGCGACATCTTCGGCGACCTCGAAGGCCACACTGCAGCGCTCATCGGCGCCGGCGAGATGGCCGAAGCCGCCTCCCGCCTCCTCGTCCGCGCGGGCGCGAGGCTGCTCATCGTCAACCGGAGCCTCGAGCGCGCCGACGCCCTGGCCCGGGAGGTCGGCGGCGAGCCGCGCACGCTCCAGGAGCTGGAGAAGTCGCTCGTCGAGGCGGACATCGTGATCTCGTCCACCTCGAGCCCGGGCTACGTGATCACCCACGATCTGGTGAAGGGCACCCGCAAGGCCCGCCGGGGCCGCAGCCTGTTCCTCATCGACATCGCCGTCCCGAGGGACGTCGACCCGCGCGTCAACAAGCTCAACAACGTCTACCTCTACGACGTCGACGACCTCTCGCGGATAGTGAACGAGTCCCTGGAGGGCCGCGCCGCGGAGGCCGCGCGCGCCGCCGCGATCGCGGACGAGGAGGCCCGCGGCTTCGAGGCGTGGACCCAGGTCCAGGCCCTGACGCCGGCAATCGTGGCCCTGCGTACGCGCACCCGCCTGGTGCTGGAGGCCGAGCTCACCCGGAGCCTCTCGGGCAGGCTGCGCCACCTCACACCGTCAGACCGGGACGCGCTCGCGACGATGCTCGACGCCGCGACCAACAAGCTGCTCCATGCCCCCGTGACCCGCCTCCGCGCGCTCGCGACGGACGCCCGGTGCGAGGACTACCTGGAGGCTCTGAGCGAGCTCTTCGAGCTCCAGGTCGCGGAGCCGGCGGAGCCCGTCGTCGCGGCCGAGCCGGCGGTGTCCGAGCGCCGCTCGAGCGCGGGCGGCCCCCCCGCCGGCCTCGCCATGGCGGCGACGGGGACGGCGACGCGGCGTTAGTCATTGGACGGTCCGCCCGGCGCGACTACATTTTTGAGCCATGGACCAACAGGGCCCGGCCCTCGCCATCGCGCGGCTGCGCTCGACCTGGGACGCCCACGTCGGCCCCTCGTCGCGCCGCGCGCTGGCCGCGCTCGCCTTCGCGGTCTTCTTCGCCGCGGCCCACGTCGCGCGCCTCGGGGATCCGCTCCCGCGCGTGCTGGCCGCGGGCGCGTTCTGCCTCACGCTCGCGGCGATCGCCGTCCGCGCACTGGTCGCCCGCCGCCGCCGCGCGGACCCTCGCGAGTGTCGTGCGCGACACCCTGGTCCGCACCGATCCCGAGCTGGGCGCGGCCACCCTGCGCGCGCTCACGCTGGTCGAGCGCGCCGCCGCCGACGAGCGCGTCGGCTCGCCCGGCCCTCGCCGGCCTCCACCTCCAGCGCCTCCTCGCGCGCGCCTCGCTGGAGCAGCTCGGCGAGCGCGCCGGCGCGGGCGGCTGCGCTGGGCGGCGGCCGGCGTCGCGCTGGCGGCCGACGGGCGCGGCGCTGGTGCTCTTCGAGCCCTTCCGCGTCATCGAGGGGCTCGACGTCCTGGGCGCGACGCACGGCGAGGCGCCGCTCCCGCTCGTCCTGGGTCGACTAGGTGAGCATGGCGGCCTCCCGCCCGAGTACCTGCACCAGCAGGCGACGGACGTGCGCGCCTTCCGCCGCACGTCGCTGGCCGCGCGGCACCACCCTCACCGTGCGAGGGCGCCCGCTGCGCGCGGGCCGCGCCGTGGTCCTCACGGACGGAGTGACGGACGTGCCGTTCGTCGACGACGGCGCGGGCGGCGTCGTCGCGCGCTGGACGGTGGTCGAGACAGCACCAGCTCGCGGTCGCCGCCGAGTTCGGCGAGCCAGCGTCGGCGGCGTGCGCGTCCGCCAGCCCGAGGAGCAGGAGGTGGTCTCCATCCCCGACATGGCGCCGCGCGTGACCGTGGAGGGCGCCCCCCGCACCGTACGCCTCCTCGACGAGCCGAGCATCCCCATCCATTACGAGGCCACCGACGATCACGGCCTGCGCGAGGTCGATCTCGTCCTCCGCGCAGGCACGCGCGAGGAGCGGCGCGTGCTCTCCCACCCCGCCGCCGACGTCATCGTCGACCGCGGGGGCTACGAGGTCCAGGCCCGCGACCCGTTCTTCAAGAAGGCGTACACGCCGGTCGAGATCACCGTCGAGGCGCGCGACAACAACGCGGTCTCCGGCCCCAAGTGGGGAAAGAGCGCGGCCATCGTGGTGATCCCGCCGCAGGTGGGCGAGCCCGAGGCGCTGCGCTACGAGGCGCTGCTCCGCGCGCGGGACGCGCTGACCGATCTCACCGCGCTGCGCGTGACCGACAAGCGCCGGCCCGCTGCGGGCGCGCCAAGGCGCACCTCGCGCGCGAGGCCGACGGCCCAGGCGACCGCGGTGAAGCGCGGTGCGAGAGGCGCTCACGGGCTCGTACGGCGGGCTCGACGTGCGCGGCCGCTTCGTGGCGCTGGCGCGCGGGCAGACTCCGCCGGCTCGCCCGCGCGCTCGACGCCGAGAAGAAGGCGCCCGGCGCGGCCCGGCACCAGAAGCTCCTCGACGAGACCGAAGAGGCGCTGCTCGCCTTCGACGCGGGCCTCCGCGGGCTCGGCTACCGCGACACCCAGACCGTCGCCAAGCGCCTCGCCGACGTCGCCGACGAGGCCGCGGCCGGGCTCACTCGCCGCCCTCGGCGCCACCGAGCGCGGTCGCGATGGGCGGTACCCCCAAACCCCGGCGCCAGGGCGCGGTCGACGCCGCCGTCCAGGTGCTCGACGGCGGCGGCAAGCAGCTCCTCCGGCTCGGCGATCTGGGGCTCGATCTCGGCGAGATCGTCGCCAACGATCTGCGCCGCATCGCCCGCGCCCGCGAGGCCGGCGATCTCGCACCACGCCGAGCTCGCCGCCCGCGATCTCGCCGCCCGGCTGCGCCGGCCCGAGCCCTCGTTCAGCGGCGGCGGCGGGCACGGCGGCGGCAACGGGGGCGGGCGCGGCGGCGTCGAGTCGGGCTCGCCCTCGGGCGCCGAGTCCGGCGAGCCGTCGGCCGCCGACGAGGAGGCCGCCGCCGCCGAGCGCGAGCTCGACGCGCTGGCGCGCGAGCACGCCGAGCAAGATCGGCGACGTCGAGGAGTCGCTGGAGCGCGCCGTCTCCGCCGAGGACCTCGAGCAGCTCAAGCAAGAGGCCAAGGAGCACGCCGACGCCATCCGCGAGGCGGTGAAGCGGCTGCCCGCCCGCGCGGCGAGACCGGACTCCGCCGAGGCCGCGGCCGCCGCCGGCCGCGAGGAGGCCGAGGCGATGGCCGGCGCGCTCGAGGGCGGCCGCCCGCGCAACGCGGTCGAGAGCGGGCGACGCGCCGTGGAGAAGCTCGCCGAGGCAGAGCGCGCCGCGCGAGCAGAGCGGCGGCTTCTTCCCCGAAGACAAGGCGGGGCGCGAGGCGGCGCCGCCAGGCCGACCTCGAGCGCGAGGTGGCCTGGGCCGAGGAGGCGCTGGAGAAGCTGCGCCGCGCCTCGTCCGCCGCGCGCCAAGGGCGACCTCCAGCGCCACGGCAAGGACGAGCAAAGCTCGCGGAGCGGGCCCGCGAGCTGAGCAAGAAGGGCGAGGACGGCGACAGACGATGCCCGAGGACATGCTCGACCAGCTCAAGGAGGCCGAGCAGGCCATGCGCGACGCCGAGCGCGCGCTCGGCCAGGGCGACGGCGAGAACGGCCTGCGCAAGCAGCGCGACGCGCAGCGCCTCCTGGAGATGGCGCGGGCGGCGGGAGCGCGACGAGGGCGAGCGGGAGGGCGGGCCGCGCGACGGCGACGGCAAGAGTCACGGCAAGGCCGAGATCCCCGGCAAGGACAAGCACCAGGGCCCGGAGGAGTTCCGCAAGCGCGTGATCGAGGGCCTGGGCGGGTCGTGCGACCCGCTGCTGCGCGAGGCGGTGAAGCGCTACGCGGAGGGGCTGTTGAAATGACGCGCCACGTACGATCTCATCGCGGAGGACGGGCCCCTTGCCCGCGAAGCCTCGGCCTGGATGCCCGCGACGTCGCGATCGCGGCGTCGCTCCCGGCCGTCGCTTCAGGCCAGGCTCCGGTCACGAGGCGCGACCCGTCGCCGGGCAGGCCCCGAGCGCGACGCCGAGCGCGACACCGGCTCCACACGAGGAGCCCTCGTCCTCAAGAGTGTCGCCGCCGCCGGCGACACGATCCGCGCGGCGCGCGCGCGCGTGGCCGATCCTCGACATGGATCTCCGGGCGCCGCAGCCATCCTCGAGGGCGCCGACGCCAGCGATCGCCGCGCTCTCCATCGAGCGCGGGCGCCTCGGCATCTACACGCACGAGTACGACGACGCCGCGGCGCTGCTCCTCGAGCGCGCCGACCTCGCGGCCACCAACGAGGGCGCCGATCTCGGCGACATCGCCCGCGGCTGCGCCCGGGGGATGGCGGCCACGGTCGAGGTCCGCGACGACGAGCAGGGCGTCGTCGTCCACCTCCAGGACGACGACGACCGCGCGCTCGTCCCGCTGCTCGCCGAGACCGCGATCCGGTGCGCGCCCAGCTCCTCAAGGATCTCGGCGTCGAGCTGGCGCGCCCGCTGCGCATCGACCTCGTGCGCGACCAGTTCACGCTCGCCGCGATGACGGGGCTCCCCGAGAAGGCGGCGCGCACCACGGGGACGGTGGCCGTCGCCAAATGGGGCCGGGTGACGATGATCTCCCCGCGCTCGATGTCGCACGGCTATCCCTGGCTCGACACGCTCGCCCACGAGATGACGCACCTGGCGCTGTCGCAGGGCACGCGCGACCGCGCGCCGCTCTGGCTCCAGGAGGGCGTGGCAAAGCGCGAGGAGACGCGCTGGCGCGAACCGCAGCCGCTCGACGACGTGCCGAGCGTCGACGCCGTGGCGCTCGTGGGGATGGAGAGGGGCCTCGGCCGCTCGCTCGATCGGCTCGGCCCTTCCATCGCCATGCTCCCCACCGCGGAGGAGGCCGCGGTCGCCTTCGCCGAGGTCTCGAGCTTCATCCGCTTCTGGACCAAGGAGGTCGGCGACGATGGGCTGCCTCGGCTCGTCGCGCGCCTCAAGGGCATGCTCCCGCCCGACGACGTCGACAAGGCCATCCGCGACGTGAGCGGCGTGGACCTCGCCGGATGGGACAAGCGCTGGCGCGTCCACCTCGCCTCCACCTCGCGCGAGCTGCCGCCGGATTCTCGCGCCGGCGCCCAACGTGCCTCACATGCCGGAGACTCGCCAAGCGCGTCCGCCTCGGCGAGCTGCTCGGCGCGCGCGGTCACCACCAGGCGGCGGCCACCGAGCTCCAGCGCGCCCAGACGCTCCTCCCGGCGGACGCGGCGGTGCGGTGCTGGCTCGCCGTCGAGCTGGTCGGCACGGGCGACCGCGCCAACGCCGCGATGCTCGTCGAGAAGATCGACGAGGTGCACAACCGCTTCGGGCGCTGGTGGTCGATGCACGGCCTGCTCCACCCGGAGCCGGCCGCCGAGGCGGAGCGGGCCTTCGGCTTCGCCGTGACGCTCGACCCGCTGGACCGCGACGCCGCGTGCGAGGAGAAGGCCGCGCCCGAGCTGCCGAGCGACTTGCTGCGCGCGGCGATCTGCGAGGCGGCTCGCCGCGTACCGCGGTAGCGCCGCGTCGCCTCACCTGTCGTCATCGTCGCCCCGCCCACCCGCAGCAGGCTCGGTGGCGTGGTAGGCTCCACGGCTTGCCGCGCCCTTCCGCTTCCCTCGCCCCATCCAGCCCTGCGCGCCCCACGTGCCTCGCGGCGCTCGCGCTCCTCGCGGCCGCCTGCTCGTGCCCAGGGACGAAGGTGCTGGTGGACGACTTCGAGGGCTGCTCGGGCACGTGCGGTTGGTCCGTGTCCGGCGGGAGCGCGAAGATCGTGAGCACGATCCTCCCCGGCGAGCACGGGCTCCAGATCGACGGCGGGGCGACCGCCACCAAGTCCATCAGCCCGCTCACGATCGACGACACGTACTCGCTCCAGCTCGTCGCCTCCTGCCCCGCCGGCATCGCCGCCACGCTCGACGCGTCGACCCCGAGCAAGCCCTCCATCAAGATCTCCGTCATGCTGGCGATCGACAACACGCTCGACTCGTCCGGGAACGAGCCCGATTACACCGGCGTCACGTACGTCCCGCTCCTCGGCGACATCGCGCTGCCGAACGGCCTCATGTCGGCCGTCGTTCACAGTGTCACGCTCTCGCCGGCCGCCGGCATGCCCTGCGTCATCGATCTCGTCCGCATCACCTCCGTCCCGCCATGCAGCAGCTCGTGAAGGCCTCCGCGATCGCGGCCTTGGGGCTCTTGCTCGTCGCGAGCGCGCGCGCGGCGCGCGCGGCGGAGCCTGACGACGACGAGGCGGCGCGCGAGAAGGCCGACGCCGCGAAGGTCGAGGCCGAGCAGGCGAAGGCCGAGGTGGAGGCCAGGTTCGCGCGGGCCGTCGGCATCAAGCTCGGTTTCCGCCTGGGGGTGCGCTTCCTCCAGAGCGCGCCCTTCAGCAAGACCTACGTGAACGTGCTCGGTGCGTACGGGTACGGCACCCTGTCCGCGCTCCTCGAGGCCGCCGGGGACGTGGGCGTGAGCCCCGCGTCGTGGCTCGATCTCGGCGTCCACACCGGCTACGCCTTCGGCAACGGGGGCACGAGCGGCGGCAGCGGGGGCCTGCTCACGCTCCACGTGCTCGAGGTCGGGGGCTTCGCCTGCGGCATCTTCGGGCGCAGCGACCGGCGCCGCGCGGGGAACTACGGCGTCGGGGTCGAGGGAGGCGTGATGGCCCCCATCCTGCTCCTGCGCGGGGACGCGACGAGCGCCCGGCTGCCCTACGTCGGGCCCGTCCTCCTCGCGCGCTTCTTCGGCGACTCCACGGTGCAGACGGCCGTGCACGTGCGGTACCTCGTCGCCAACTGGGGCGACGCGTTCGGATCCGTGGGCCTGCCGCTCGGCGGCTTCTCGGTCTCGGTGGGGGCGAACCTCTCGCTCTGAGCGCCGCCATGGCGGAGACCCCCGAGCCCGAGGCCGTGCGGGCGATGGGCTGGCGTTGATTGCGCCGCGGGCGGTTCACTGCGCCCGCGCACAGCTTCGCGCCCGGCTCGCCCCGCTCCGGACCCTCGTGGCTTTCACCGGGCTTGCGCTCCTCCGTGGCGCCCGCGGACAATGGCAGGCATGAGGCCAAAGCCGCACCTTCCTTCCCGCATCCTGGATGTCGCGTTCAGCCTGGTCGCCCTCGTGGGGGCAGCTTCTCTCGGGGCCGGGGCATGCTCCGCCACCGGGAGCCACACCTTCAACACCTCGAGCGGCGTCGGCGGGAGCGGGGCCGCCTCGGGCTCCGGCGCGGCCACGTCCTCCACCGGAACGCCGAGCGGGGGGGGTGGTGGGGGCATCATGTTCGACGGCGGCGGCGTGGGCAGCGGCGGTGGGATGACGACGACGGGCGTCGATCCCACGACGTGCCCGGAGGCGGCGATGTACAAGACCTACATCGGCTGCGACTTCTGGCCGACCGTCGTCGCCAACAACGTGTGGTCCATCTTCGACTACACCGTCGTCGTGGCCAACGCGGGCACGGAGACGGCCGGCATCACCGTCTCGCGCGGCGGCCAGACGGTGGGGACCTACACGGTCGCACCCAACTCGCTCACGCCCATCTATCTACCCTGGGTGCCGGAGCTCAAGGGCGGGGACTTCGACTCGTGCGGCGACGCCTCTCCGCTCTCCGCCTCCGTCCTCTCCAAGGGCGGCGCCTACCACCTCGTCACCACGTTCCCGGTCACCGTCTACCAGTTCAACGCGCTCGAGTACCAGGGCATGGGCGGGGCCCCGGGCAAGGACTGGTCGTCGTGCCCGGGCGACCAGGTCTGCATGAACCCGCAGAACCCGGGCTACGGAGCGAAGACCGGCTGCTACTCGTTCTCCAACGACGCATCGCTCCTCCTCCCGAGCACGGCGATGACCGGCAACTACCGCATCACCGCGCCCGCGACCGCGGGCGGGCTCGGCGCGTACATCGCCGTCACCGCCACCCAGGACAACACGAGCGTCACCGTCTACATGCCGCCGAAGGGCAACATCCTCGCGGGCGGCGGCATCCCCGCCGTGGCCGGCGGCGGCCAGACCACGTTCACCCTCAACGCCGGCGACGTGGCCGAGCTGGTCGGCAACCCCAAGACGACCTCGGACCACGCGGGCGGCCTCGTGCACGCGTCCGCGCCGGTGCAGGTCATCTCCGGCATCCCGTGCGCCGACGTCCCGGCGCTCGCCGCCGCCTGCGACCACCTCGAGCAGACCATCTTCCCCGCCGAGACGCTGGGCAAGCACTACTTCGTCACGGTCCCCACCGCGCCCCGTGGGAACGTGATCGGCCACGTCGTCCGCATGGTCGGCAACTCGGCCGGGACCAACCTGACGTACCCGTCCGGCAGCCCGCCGCCCGGCGCACCGCTCACGCTCACGGCTGGCCAGGTGGTCAACCTCGGGATCGTGAAGGAGGACTTCGAGGTCGAGGGCGACCACGAGTTTGCCGTGGTGGAGTTCATGCTCGGCGGCTCGCTGCTCGATCCGAAGGCGAAGGTCGGCATGCAGCTCGGCGACCCGTCCCAGAGCAACACCGTGGCGGTCGAGCAGTACCGGGTCAAGTACGTCTTCCTCGCGCCCACCGACTACACGGTGAGCTACGTCGACATCGTGATGCCGATGGGCGCCGACGTGAAGCTCGACGGCCAGCCGATCTCCGCAGCGCCCACCCCGATCAGCTCCGGCTTCGGCATCGCCCGCCAGACCCTCGGCCCCGGCAACGCCGGCGCGCACGTCCTGACCTCGACGGCGCCCGTCGGCATCCAGGTCATCGGCTACGGCAACTACACCAGCTACCAGTACCCCGGCGGCCTCAACCTGGGCGCCATCGCGCCGCCCCCTCCGCCGCCGACCTGACCCTCCTCACTTCTCGCGGCGCTTGCCCTCCGGGATGCGCCCGAAGCGCCCGGGCGCGTCCGCGGCCGTGAACGCCGCCGCGGCGAACGCCGCCGCGGCCTGATCGAGGTCCGCCTTGCGGATCCGTTCCATCGTGTCGTTCGCGGTGTGGTGGAAGTCGAAGTAGCTCGTCGCGTCCTGCTCCAAATCGATGAGCGGGACGCCGGCGGCGCGCAGCGGGATCAGGTCCGCCCCGCCGTCCGCCTCGTGATCCGAGGCGGAGACGCCGAGCGGCGCGACGGCGGCGGCGACCGCGCGGAACGCGGGCACGCCGTCCGCGGAGCCGAGGAAGCGCGTCCCGTAGACACGGCCCGCCCCGAGGTCGGCCTCGAGCGCGACCACGTGGTCGCCGAGCTCGGCGGCGTGCGCCGCGGCGTACGCGCGCGCGCCGCGGAGGCCGTTCTCCTCGTTCGCGAAGAGCACCACCCGCACCGTGCGCCGCGGGCGCGCGGCCTGCCGCGCAATCTGCCTGGCCGCTTCCATCACGATGGCGCACCCGGCGCCGTCGTCGATCGCGCCGCGGCCCAGGTCCCACGAGTCGAGGTGCGCCCCGAGGAGCACGATCTCCTTCGGCGCCGCGCTGCCCTCGACGTCGCCGACCACGTTCGCCCCCTCGGCGTCCGGCAGCGTCTTCGCGCCCATCGTGAGCCGCACGCGCACGCGCCGGCCCTGCGCCAGCAGGCGGTGCAGCGCCTCGGCGTCGGGGCTCGCCAGCGCGGCGGCCGGGATCTTCGCGACCTTGTCGTCGTAGTGCATCGCGCCGGTGTGGGGCGCGCGGTTGTCGTCGGTCCCGACGGATTGCACGAGCACCGCGACGGCTCCCAGCTTCGCGGCGCGGATCGCGCCCTGCGTCCGCGCGGTGACGGCGTGGCCGTAGCCGGAGCCGTCGCGCGTGCGATCCATGTGCACGTCGACGAAGACGATCCTTCCCTTGACCACTGCAGGGTCCAGCTTGTCAACCGCGTCGATCGACGCCGCCTCGAACGACGTCCGCCTCGATCCCCTCCGGCGGCGTCCCCACGCTCCCCCCGAGCGCGGCCAGCACGAGCGGCTCGGGGGAGGGCTCGAGGATCTCCCCCGCTCCTCGCCGCGCTCCCAGTGGGGCACGGCGCAGGGCTCGGCGTGCACGTTCACGAGCCCGCCCGCGCGCATCGCGCCGAGCGCCCACGCGACGGCGACCTTGTAGCCGGGCGACCCGGAGAGCCGCGGCCCCGCCTCGTCGGTCAACGATCGGACGGTATCGAACGCCTGCGAGGAGGCGAGGACCGTCTCGCGGAGCTTCGCGGCTGGCCCGGACGCGTCCGGCGAGGGCGCTCCCTTTGCGGCCTGGTCCGGCGCCGCCTCGGTGGGCGTGACCGGCGCTGGATGGGAGCACCCTGCGCCCAGGAGCGCGAGGGGGATGGCGAGGAGGGTGGGGCCCGTGAGGCGTCGAGCGCGGTGCATCGGGGCCGCGAACCTACACGCGCACACGCGGGCGGGCCAGGCAGCCGAGGGAGCTCGTGCTTTGGCTTGCGAGCCCCGCCACGGGACGGTTACCGTGGACCTCACCGAGGAGGCTCACAAAATGCCGCGATATCTCGTCATTCACCACAGCCCGGGCGTCACCAGCGAAGACTTTCAGAAGAGCGTGCCCGCCGTGCTCGAGGGCAAGCACGCGACGCTCGTACAGAACTACACGAACCTCACCGACGGCGTGATCATCAACATCTACGACGGCGAGAGCGAGAAGCACGTCGCGCGCGAGCTCGAGCGGATCGGCTTCCCCTTCGACGAGATCAAGGAGGTCCAGTTCTCCGCCTCCCACGCCGACCTGCAGCGCATGGCCGGGGGATAGCCCAGCGTCATGGCTGTGCCCACCCCCACCACGAGCCCCACACGGTGGTTCGGCAAGGCGCCGGCGAAGCAGCCGCGCAAGGTGAACGCCTTCGAGCACATGATGACCCACCAGGGCATGCTCGAGCAGGCGCCAATGTTCCCGTGGTTCGGCCCCGGAGACATCGTGCCCACGGCGGCGCTCTCGCTGACCCTGCCGGAGACCCCGCGGCTCCACTTCTACCACTACAACGACATCCCCGAGGTGATCCTCTGCATGGCGGGGGAGGGGGGCCTCATCTCCACCGGCCAGCTCTACCTGCAGCAGGGGACGCACGGGGTGACGACCTTCCTCCGCCAGCCGACGGGGCCGGAGGGGAAGGGTTACCAGCTCGCGCTCATCATCATCCGGATGAAGCAGCAGGGCCCGCAGATGGAGGGCTTCATCCTCCGCTGCCCGAAGTGCAACGAGATCGTCTTCCGGATGGATCGCGACGTGTGGGCGGGGGCGGGCCACCCCTACTACCCGGAGCTCGTCAACGTGCGCTTCTACGCCGACGCGGCCGACGCCTACAACGCGGAGCCGCGGACGTGCGCCAAGTGCGGCGCGGCGCAGCCTCGCTTTCCGATGGCAGCTCACCGGCTGGCGCCGCTATGCGCAGTACGTCGATCTGGCGAACCGCGCGCGCCGCGACCTCGGCGCCGCCGCGGGGCGGGCGTAGGAGGGCGACGTGGCGCTCGAACGCAAGAAGACGCTCAACGTGTTCAAGGACGCGGCGGACGCGTGGGGCTCCTACGACGACTACCCCGTCGGGCCCCCGGGCACCGACCCGATGCCGCACCTGAGCAGGAACCGGGTAGCGCAACCCTTCTTCCTCGTGAGCGAGGCGGATCAGGTGCTCGTCCAGATGTCCGGCGTCGGCGAGATCGCCTTCGCCGAGACGGAGCCGGCGTGCATGCCGCTCGAGCCCGGGGACACGGTGTACATCCCCGCGGGCGTGCCCAGCCGCGTCACGCCGCGCGGGGAGAACCTCCAGATCCGGCTCAAGGCCTATCCCCCGGCGCGCGAGGCCGTGGCCTGGTACTGCGGGCGCTGCGGCGCGCTCGTGCGCGGGGAGGGCCGCGCCGCGGGCATCCCGCAGGAGCTGTACTGGGAGGCGGTGCAGGCGTTCAACGCCAACGAGGACGCGCGCCGCTGCGGGGCCTGCGGTGAGGTCCATCCGCCCGTGGATCTCGGGGACATCGCGTGGCCCGAGGTGGCGGCCGCGCTGCGGGCCGAGGGGGCGTGAGGCCCCTCAGGGGGCGCGCCTCCGCCTGACCTCCAAAAGCTCCTTCTGCGCGGGCGCGTACCCCGGATCCAGCGCCACGGCGCGGGCGAAGCACGCCTCCGCGCCCGCGGGATCGCCGGCCCCCGCGAGCGCCAGCCCCAGGTTGTAGTGGCGGCGAGGGGTCCCGGGGTCCAGCGCGACCGCGCGGCGCGCCGGCCCCACCGCCTCGGCGAACCGGCGCTCGCGGACGAGGCAGCCCGCGAGGTTGTGCCACGCGCGGACGTAGCCGGGCGCGAGCTCGGCCGCCCGCGCGAAGAGCGGGAGGGCCGCCGCGCAGCCCTCGCGGCGCTGGACGTCGACGGCGAAGTGGAAGAGCGCGCGCCCGTCGCCCGGGAGGCGCTGGACGTCCGCGCCGAAGAGGGAAGCCTCGTCGCGCCACAGCGCCGCCTCCGCGCTCGTGCGGAACGCGAGGACGGCGCAAGCGAACGCCGCGCCGCCGGCCACCGCGCGCGCGCGGGTGGGGGACGCATCGCGCGCGAGGAGCCCGTCGAGGCCGGCGGCCAGGGCGACGGCGAGGCCGGCCCAGGGGAAGTAGGCGTAGCGGTTGGCGTACTGGCCCGCGATCGGGATCGCGATCGCCGCCGGCGCGAGGGCGATCGCGAACCAGGCGAGGCCGAGCGCCGCGACACCGGCGGCCCGGCTGCCGCGGCGGGCGAGGGCGACCAGGCCGGCGAGCGCGGCGGCCAAGATCGCGATCGCCGCCGCGGCCCGGCCGGGGCCGAGGTCGACGAAGGTCTCCACCGTGGGCCCGTTGCCGAGGGAGACGAGCTGGACGGCGTAGTGGTCGATCACGATCCCCCACGTCTGCACGAACGCGACCGGCGACGCGCCGGCGAGGCCGCCACCGGGGATGCCGAGCGCGGCGCGGAGGCCGAAGCAGGCGGCGACCGCGGCGGCCGGGGCGGCGAGCCAGGCGAGGTCGACCCCCGGAGGGCGCGCGCGCGCGCCGACGGCGCGGCGCACCCCGTCGAGGGCCAGGAGGAGCGGGACGACGACGAAGACCTCCTTGCAGAGGACGGAGAGGGCCGTGAGCGCGACGCTCGCGGCCCGGCGCGCCGGGGTGGGGGCGGCGCCCTCGGCGGGGATCCAGGCGAGGAGCGCGGCGAGCGCGAGCAGCGCCCCGAGCGTGTCGTGCCGCCCGTCGAGCCACATCACCGGCTCGGTCACGCTCGGGTGTACGAGGAGATTCCCCGCGGCGGCCAGCGCGGCGAGGGTCGCGACGCCGAGGCGGCGCAGCAAGGCCAGGAGCGCGAGGGCGACGCCGGCGTGGAGGGCGATGCCCACCGCGCGGAAGGAGGGGACGTCGACGCCGGAGAGCCGCGCCTGGATCCAGAACGTCGCCATCGTGAGCGGGCGGTACACGGACGCGCCGGGCTCGATCGGGCTCGTGAGGAGGTGCGCGAGGTGGCCGGGGAGCTGGAGGTCGGGGTTCTTCGCGAGGAGCGCGGCGTCGTCCCACACGAAGTCGCCGTGGAGGTGCGGGCCGAAGACGAGCGCGGCGATCGCGGCCGCGCCTGCGCCGGCGAGGGCCCAGGAGCGCGCCTGCTTTCCCATCCCTGGTGATCGGGTCAGGACACGACGCGGAGCGCCTTGCCGACGAGCACCTCGTTGTGGCTGCCCGTGCGGTAGCCGCCGAGGTCGAGCGTCACGTACCGGAAGCCGTGCTTCTTGCCCGCCGCGACGATCTCGCCGCGCACGGCGGGATTGGCCGCGCGCGCGAGCTCGGCGTCCCCCAGCTCGATGCGCGCCACCTCGCCGTGGTAGCGCACCCGCACCTGGCGGAACCCGAGCCGCTTGAGCGCCGCCTCGAAGCCGCCGATCTGCGCGAGGCGCTCGCGCGTGACGGAGGTGCCGTAGGGGATGCGGCTCGACAGGCACGCCGCCGCGGGCTTGTCCCAGATGCCGAGCCCCACGAGGGAGGCGGCGGCGCGGACGTCGGCCTTCGTGAAGCCGGCGTCGATCAGGGGGCTCACCACGCCCGTCTGCTTCGCCGCCTCGAGCCCGGGGCGGTAGTCGCCTAGGTCGTCGAGGTTGGTGCCGTTGACGATGGCCGCGAGCCCCCAGGCCACGCGCTTCTCGGCCGCGACGCGATAGAGCTCGCTCTTGCAGTGGAAGCAGCGGTCGGGCGCGTTCTCCGCGTAGCGCGGGTCGTCGATCTCGTGCGTCTCCACGAGCCGGTGATCGGCGCCGATCTGCTCGGCGACGGCGACGGCCTCCTCCTGCTCGGCGGGGGCGAGGCTGGGCGAGACGGCCGTCATCCCCACCGCGGAGGCCCCGAGCTCGGCGTGCGCGATCGCCAGCACGAACGCGCTGTCGACGCCGCCGGAGTAGCAGACCAGCACCGAGCCGAGCTTCCCGCAGGCGGGCGCGGAGACGGGACAGCTTCTCGTCGAGGACCGGGTCCATGCGTCTCTCTACCACGCCGCGGCGCGAGCGGCAGGACCCGCACGGCGAGCCGGGGACCCCCTCTTGCGGTGGATTGCAAACCCGTGCTACCGCACGCGAGGTGCTTCTTGTCTCGCGATCCCGCCGTACTGCGCGTTCGCGCGCCGCGTCGTCGCGCACCCCTGCGCGCTCGCGGGCAGCGAAGGGCAGACGCGTGCCTGCGGCAAGAAGGCCCCTCCATATCCTTCTGACCGCGCTCGGCCTCCTGATCTTGCAGGGGCCGGTCCTCATGCACCTGCTTCTGGTCAAGCACGTGACCTGCGAGCACGGCGAGCTGGTGGAGGTCCGGCGCGCGCACGCCACCGTCGCCACCGTCCGGCACGAGGCAGCCACCGTTCGCGCGGACGGCTCCGCCACGATTCTCGGAAGCACCCGCGGATCGTCCGGCGCACGAGCACTGCGACGCCCTGGCCATGCGGCACCGGCTCCCCGACGTGGGGCCGTCCGTCGTGGCCGCGTCGCTCGTGTGGATCGACCTCGCGCCGTCCGGCGGCGAGCGCGCGGAGCGGCGCGCCGTCCCGATCCTCTCGCTCGCGCCGAAGGGCTCGCCTCCCGCGGCCTGAGCGCGGGCCTCCGGTGCGCCCGCGGGCGACGCCGAGGAGGCCGAGCCGCCGTCGCGGCCGGACACGCCTCGAACGCGCCCGTGCCCGAGTGCGCGCGCCGGCTCTGCGCTGGTGGTCTGAACGGTGCGATCGATCGCTCCGCGGAGCGGGTCGCGCACCCTCGTTCTTTCTTCGATTGTCAGGAGGTTTCGCGTGTCACGCTGCCGTCTCTCTCTCTCCGCCGCCGTCGCGGCGCTCGCGCTTCTCGCGCCCACCGCGGCGCTCGCGCAGCCGGCCAGGGCCGTCCCGCCGACGGCCGTCTACCACCCGGATCCGGCTTACCCGGCCTCCGAGCTCACGAACCCGCACGAGGCGAACGTCGTCCTCGACATCACCGTCGAGCTCGACGGGACGGTCACCAACCCCACGGTGCACCAGTCGGGCGGCGCCGCGTTCGACGACGCGGCGCTGGCGATGGTGCGCACGTGGACGTTCAACCCGGCGCAGAGGGGCGGCAAGCCCGTGAGGGCCCGCATCCAGGCGCTCATCCACTTCGACCCCCCGCCCGTGGAGGGGACGCCCACGAAGCCGGGGGAGAGCCCTCCGCCGCCGCCGGAGCCCGCGAAGCCCGCCGCGCTCCCGGCCGCGACACCCGAGCCCGAGAAGCCCGCGGCGGCGCCCGAGAAGCCCGCCGAGGCGCCCAAGGCGCTCTCGGTCGAGGTCGAGGGCCACAAGCCGCGGATCACGGGCGCCGCCGGCGAGTACCACTACGACATCAAGGAGCTCTCGAACGTCCCCGTGAACGACGCCACGGGACGGATGCGCCTCGCCCCCGGGATCTTCCTGTCAAACGAAGGCGGAGAGGGACACGCCGAGCAGGTCTACCTCCGCGGCTTCGACACGCAGGAGGGCCAGGAGATTGAGTTCACCGTCGACGGCGTGCCGATCAACGACAGCGGCAACCCGCACGGCACCGGCTACGCCGACACGCACTTCATCATGCCGGAGGTGATCCAGTCCCTGCGCGTGCTGGAGGGGCCCTTCGACCCTGCGCAGGGCAACTACGCCGTCGCCGGCAGCGCCGACTTCCACCTCGGGCTCGAGCAGCGCGGCGTGACCGTCAAGATGACGGCGGGCTCGTTCGGCACCGAGCGCCTGCTCATGATGTGGGGGCCCCCCGGGATGTCGGACGGCACCTTCGCCGCGGCCGAGATCTACAACACCGCCGGCTTCGGGCAGAACCGCGCGGCGAAGCGCGGCACCGGCATCGTCCAGTACGAGGGGCACTTCGGCGAGCACGGGGTCTTCCGGATCACGGGCACCGCGTACGGCACCGACTTCCAGACCGCCGGCCCCGTGCGGGAGGACGACGTGCAGAAGGGCCTCGTCGACTTCTACGGCACCGAGGACGCCCGGCAGGGCGGCAGCGCGTCGCGCTTCTCGATCGCCGGCGCCGTCGAGAACAAGATTGGCGACACCGAGATCAAGGCCCAGCTCTTCGTCCTCCGCCGGACGATGCGCCTGCTCGAGAACTTCACCGGCTTCCTCCAGGACTCGCAGGACCCGATCCAGACGCCGCACGGGCAGCGGGGAGACCTCGAGGACATCTGGTTCGAGGCCACGACGGTCGGCGCCCGCGCGTCGGCGGAGTACTCCGGCAAGCTCTTCGGGCTGAAGCAGTCCATCGAGCTCGGGCTCTACGCGCGCGGGGACGTCACGGGCGGGACGGAGGACCGGATTGAGGCGGGGACCTCGCAGAACCTGGTGCCCTACGCGAGGGAGACGGACCTCTCCTCGACGCTCGGGGACTTCGCCCTCTACGCCAACGCCAACCTGCGCTTCACGCGCTGGCTCTCGCTGCGCGGCGGCGTGCGCGCCGACCTCTTCGAGTACGACGTGCTCAACAACTGCGCCGTGACGGGCGGCATCGACCACCCGGCGCCGAGCCCGACGCCGGACGCGTCGTGCCTGACCCAGAACACCAGCGACGGCACGTACCGCGAGCCCTACCAGCGCGTCACGAGCGGCACCACGGCGGTCATGCCCAGGGGCACCTTGCTGATCGGGCCCTTCTCCGGCTTCTCGCTCTCGCTCTCGGTCGGCGAGGGGGTGCGGTCCGTCGACCCGTCCCAGATTCTCGCAGGGCACGCAGACGCCCATCGTCGGCCTGCAGGGGTACGAGGGCGGCGTCTCCTACGCGCGGCTCTTCGACACCGTGTCGGTCTCCGCCAAGAGCGTCTTCTTCTCCACCCACGTCGATCACGATCTGACGTTCGACCCGTACCAGGACAACTACGTCCTCGGGCCTCCGGCGACGCGCACGGGCTGGGCCGGCTCCGGGCGCGTCACCGGAAGCTTCTACGATTTCACGGCCAACGTCACGTTCGTGAAGGGCGTCTACGACAAGATCGGCCTCCCCGCGACCGACGGGCTCCTCGTCCCCTACGTGCCGGAGATTGTCGTCCGATCCGACGACGCCTTCTTCCACGACCTCCCGTGGACGCTCCTCGGGCGGACGTTCCGCGCCTCCCTCGGCGTCGGCACGAGCTACGTCGGCCCGCGCCCGCTCCCCTACGGCCAGACGAGCGACACCATCTTCGTCTGGGACGCGAACGCGTCGATCAAATGGCGGCCCCTCGAGCTCTCGCTGACGATGAACAACATCTTCAACGCGCAGTACAAATCGGGCGAGTACAACTACGCGTCGTACTTCCCCCACAACGGGCTGCCGGCCTTCCCCAACCTCGTCCCGGCGCGCGCCTTCACCGCGGGCGCGCCGCGGCAGATCCTCGTCTCGATCTCCGGGACGGTGGGAGATTGATCATGAAGACTCGACTTTCGACCGCGTTCGCGCGCGTCGCGCCTCTGCTCATCCTCGCCTGCGCCGCCCCGCTGCTCTCCGCCTGTGTGGGGAGCACGGGGGGCAACCTCGTCGACTTCGACGCCTTCGCCTCCGGGCCGCCGGGGACGTCGGGCTCCCCCGGCGCGTCCCACGCCTTCGAGTTCGATCTCACCGACACGTCCGGCTACCACGTCACGCTCACCAAGGCGAAGCTCCAGATCGGCGCCGTGTACCTCCTCGCCAGCCCGTGCGCGGGCTCCTCCGCGCCCACGACCTGCGGCGACCCGAGCGTCACCGCCGTCGCGCAGGTGAACGGGGGCGTCGACGAGGGGTACGGCGTGCTCAAGTCGGGCGTCGACCTCGACGTCCTCTCGCCGGACCCGCAGCCCTTCGACTCCGAGGGCACCGGCATCGAGGCCCCCGGCACGCCTGCGCAGAGCGCGATGGTCTGGCTGAGCGGCGGCGTCGAGGCGATGGCCGTCTACTCCGACGACCCGGTGACCATCGCCGAGGTCGCCGGGACCGCGGAGAAGGACGGGAAGAAGTACCCGTTCAACGGCACGGTCACGATCACGAGCAAGAACCGGGGCAAGCAAGGGACGAACGCGCAGCCGGGGCTCAACCCCCTCTGCCTGCAGAAGATTGTCGCGCCCATCTGCCTGGACCGGCCCGTGACGCCCACGCCGGGCAAGAAGCTCCACGTGGAGGTCGATCCGCGCCACTGGTTCGACAACGTCGACTTCGCGAGCCTGGCCGCGTCCCCGGGCCTGCCCGCCCAGATTCCGGACACCAACGCCGACCCGAACGGGAGGAATTTCTTCCAGTCGATCGAGTCGAGCACCGGCGTCTACTCGTTCTCCTTCGAGGCGCCCTGAGGGCGAGAGGTGCTGGCCATGCGAACCTCCCGCCTCTTCGCCTCCCTCGCCGGCGCGCTCGCCGCGGCCCTGCTCACCGCCTGCTCGGGCTCCTCGGGCAGCGGCAGCGGGGGCTCGTCGGGCACCTCCAACGCGCTCCCCGCGCCCAAGGGGATCACGCCCAACATCGTGCCCTCCCCCGACCTCGGGGCGGGGCAGCTCCTGCTCTCGGCGTCGGGCGAGGTGCTCTCGCTCGGCGGCTTCGACTGGCCGCCGATGGGCACCGACGACACGTGCATGGTCGACGGCTGGCAGTTCACGCTCCACCGCTACCTGACGGTGCTCGCGGACGTGACGCTCTGGTCCACCCCCAACCTCGTCCCCTCGGACCCGTCGCAGCACGGCCCCGTGGTCGCCCACGTCGCGGGCCCGTGGGTCATCGATCTCCACAAGGGCGGCGTCCTCCTCGGCAAGGGCGGCGGCGGGGAGCAGGCGGCGCCCTTCGGCCAGATTGTGGCGCAGGACGACGGGAGCGCCTTCGATCCCACCGTCACCTACGGCTTCGGCTTCAGCACGATCGCGGCGACAGAGGACGTCTACAACGTCAATCTCGACGAGAAGCCCGGCCCCGACGGGATCAGCGACCTCGACGCCTACAAGAAAGTCATGGTCCCCAACGGGTACTCCGTCCTCTACATGGGCGTCGCCACGTACGTCGGCGCCGCGCCCGGGACGCCGAGCTGCGACCAGGTCACCTGGGAACGTCCGGCCCAGACTTACGACTTCGCGGATCCCAAGTTCCCGAAGACGCTCCCCTTCGCGATGGGCTTCAAGACCCCCACCAACTACGTCAACTGCCAGAACGGCACCGACCTCTCGGGCGCCGGCGTGAACGGGGAGGATCACCCGCGCGGCGTCCAGTTCTCGACCACGGGGCAGGTCATCGCCCAGGTGACCATCCACATGGACCACCCGTTCTGGGAGAGCTTCGCCGAGAACTCGCCCCTGCACTGGGATCCGATCGCGGCCCGGTACTTCGGCGTGAAGAACCCCACCGCGCGCACCGAGGACATGAAGGGCGTCGACTTCACCGCGTTCACCGACAAGGCGGGGGCCGCGATTCCGTGGCGAACCTGCGACCCCGGGTACTACATGCCGAGCGGCACCGGGCAGCTCGGCTTCGACCCGCTCCACGTCAGCGTCACCCTCGGCGGAATCCGATCCGACCAAGGGCCTCCGCGACTACTACGACTACCTCCAGTACACGCAGTCGACGCAGGGCCACCTGAACTCGCAGGGGATCTGCTTCGTCGCCCGTCAGTACCCGGCGCCGCCCGGCGGCTCGGGCTGATCCCAGGGGCGCGCAGGCGAGGCGGTGCGCGCGGATGAAAGAAACTTTCATCCCGGGTTAAAGAAACTTTCATTCGCCGGGGCGCCTGGACGCGAAAACCCCGCGAAATCGGTCGGCACGGGGATTGCGAGGCGTTCCGGGCGTGCGCGGAGACGCGGGAATCCGACCGCCAGCCGCGCCCAGGAGGTTGCACCATGCCTCGCACGTTCATGCTCGCCACGCTGATCCCCGAAAAGATTGAGCAGTTCATCCCCTTCATGCAAGACAGCATCGTCAAGCAGACGAACAACCCGCTGCTCCCCGCCCTGCCCATCGCCCCCGCGAACCTCACGGCGCTCCTGAACGATGTCATCGCGAAAGCGGCCCTCGTTAGGCAGGGGGTCCGCGGCGCGAAGACCGCGCGCGAAGCGTCGAGGACGAAGGTCGAGAACGGGTACCGGCAGAACGAGGGCTACGCCGAGGCCGTCATCGCCGAGCTCCCGCCCGAGCAGCAGGAGGCCGCGGCCGAGAGCTGCGGGTTCTCGGTGTACAAGCACGGCAAGAGCCAGAAGGCGGCCTACGCCGCGAGCTACGGCGGGGCCGAGGGCAGCGTCGCCCTCGACGTGAAGTCCCTCGGTCGACACGGCGACGTCCAGTACTGCCACCAGCACAGCGTCGACGGCGGGGTCACCTGGGTCGACCACCCCCCGACGGTCAAGACGCGCCTCGTCGTCACGGGCCTGCCTGTCGGCGTGAAGGCCCAGTTCCGCTTCCGCACCCTCATCGACGGCGCGTACGGCGGCTGGTCCGACGTCAAGACCTTCGTCGTCCGCTGACCCGCCTCCCCCGGCCCATCCCACCTCACGAGGGGCGGCGGCCACCCCCCGGCTCCGCCCCGACCCCGCTCCAGCATTCCACGAACATCGCGTAGTCCCCAGGGATTCGGACCGCCTTGCCGCACGGTCGTACGGGTTGCCCAGCCCGTCGTATGCGGTGGCCAGCCCGTCGTATTTGGGTGGCCAGGGCGTCGTATGCGGTGGCCAGAGCGTCGCACTCGGTGGCCAGCGCGTCGTATGCGGTGGCCAGAGCATCGCATGCGGTGGCCAGGGGACCCTATGCGGTGGCTAGAGCGTCATATGCGGTGGCCAGAGCGTCATATGCGGTGGCCAGAGCGTCGTTTGCGGTGGCCCGCCCGTCGTACATGGTGGCCAAGGCATTGCCTTTCGGTGGCCAGGGCGTCGTATGCGGCGGCCCGCCCGTCGTATGCGGCGGCCCGCCCGTCGTATGCGGTGGCCCGCCCGTCGTATGCGGTGGCCAGCCCGTCGTATGCGCCAGCCAGCCCGTCGTATTGCGTGGCCAGCCCGTCGTATTGCGTGGCCAGCCCGTCGCATTCGGTCGCCCCGCCACTATACTCGCGCCAGGTGTGACGACCCACGCGTTCGCGCTCGCGCTCGCCCTCTCGCTGGGGGGCCTGGTGCTCGGCCCCCTGCTCTTCGTGCTGGGCAGGCGGCGCGTGCTCGCCTCCGCGGCGCTGGAGGGGCTGACGATCGGCCTCATCCCGCTCCTCGTCCTGCTCCGCATCACGCCGCACCTCTACGACGAGATCGGCCTCGCGAGCGTCGGCCTCCTCGCCCTGGGCTTCGTGGGCGTCCTGCTCGTCGAGCGGCGCAGCCACGCCGCCGGCGCGTACGTCGGGCGCACCATCGTGGTCCCCGCGCTCACGGTCCACGCGGCGCTCGACGGCGCGGCGCTCGCGCTCGCCTTCTCGGAGGACGCGGTGCCCAGCACGACGACGCTGCTCCTCGGCTCGGCAATCGTCCTGCACAGGCTCCCGGAGGGGCTCTTCGTGGCGCGGACCGTCGGCCCGACGACGAGCCTCCGGGGCCTCGCGCTCGTGCTCGCCGTCCTCTGCGCCGCGACGGTCGCGGGCGCGCTCTTCGGGCGGGAGCTCTCGGCGCACGTGCCGGACGGCGCGCTCCACGGCCTCGTCGCGGTCGGGCTCGGCGCGATGGTGCGGCTCGTCACCCACCGCCACGGGCCCGGCTTCCCGTCGCGCGGCGCGCGCATGAGCGCGACGGGCGGGCTCGTCGCCGGGGTCGCGCTCGTGGTCCTCGTCCCCGTCCACGGAGGCGCGCTCTTCCAGATCCAGCCGGCGGAGTGGGCCGCCGCGGCGGCCCTGGGCGTGGTCCTCGCGCTGGGCATGCTGCGGATCGGCCCGCGCGCCGCGGTCGAGGCGATGGGCCCCGGCGACCTCTGCGGCGGCGAAGGGCATGACGCTGGAGGGAAGGGGCCCGACGCCTGAATCGTGATTGGGGGAGCCCCCCCAAACCTCCGCTCGAGCTTGCTCGGGCAGGCGAAGCTGCGGCCGCCACGGTAGGGTTGACGTCGCGCGCGGAGCCCCCATGCGTCGCTTCTCGACGGTGTGGGTGGCGGCGGCCGCGCACGCTCGAAAGGGGGGACCGACATGATGAACCACACGACGCACGACGGGCACACCCACAAGCACGGCGCCGGCTGCGGCCACACCGCCGTCGAGCACGAGGGGCACACCGACTACCTGCACGAGGGGCACCTGCACCACCCGCACGGCGACCACATCGACGAGCACGCCCTCTCCGTCGGCGCGTCGAACCCGGACGCCTGCACCCCCGCCCACGCCTGCGGCGGGCACGACCCGAAGCACGCCCACGGCCCGTCGTGCGGCCACACCGGCGTCCCGCACGGCGACCACGTCGATTATCTCGTCGGGGGCCACCTGCACCACCCGCACGCCGGACACTGCGACGACCACGGCGCGGTACGGACCCGCTGAAATCACCGAGCCGACTCCCGCTACTCGCCTACCGAACCGCGACCGCCAGGGAGCGGGTGCCAGGAGGCGCGACGTCTTCGCGCCCTTGCACGCGCAGCGCTACCGGCAGCGCGACGCGTGCGAGGGCATGAAGACGCAGTTGCCCACTGGCACCCGCTCCCTGGCGGTCGCGGTTCGGCAGGCGCGTACCGAAACCCGAACGCACACCTCGTCACCGCAGCGAGAGCCGCTCCAGGTCTGCCCTGCGCTTCAGGAGCAGCACGGTGAAGGTCCCTACCTGGAACCGCTCGTACGTGGGCTCGAACGTCGTCTCGCCCCTCCGGATCTTCCCCTCCGTGGCCGGCAGGCTCTCCCGCGAGCGGTACGCGTCGTACACGTAGGCCACGACGGGCTCGGCCTCGAAGCGCTCGCGGTAGGGCTCGTAGCGGTCCTCCACCTCGTTCGTCGGCACCACGATGGGGCTCTCGCGCCAGGCGAAGGTGAGGCGGTACGAGGCCCAGTAGTCGGCGACGGCGTAGCGGATGCCGCGCTCCCGCAGCGCGGCGCCGAGGCGCTCGTCGACCGCGAGGCTCGGGTGGACGGCCAGCGTGAACGGGCGGTACGAGACCCAGCCGGAGACCGCGGCGGAGACGAGGTAGGGCGCGAGCGCGAGGGCGGAGCGGCGGGTGCCGAGGAGCGCGGCGGCGGGCGCGAGGCAGAAGGGGGAGACGAGGAGGATGGCGGCCAGGTAGCGGGAGGAGAAGTGATCCATCACCATCGGGGAGACGAGGAAGCCGCCGATCGTGACGGGGATCATGAAGGCGCCCACGAGCCCGAGGCGGCGCAGCTCCCAGGGGAGGCTCCGGCGGAAGAAGAGCGCCGCGCCCGAGACGAGGCCGGTGACGAGGATCGCCGCCGCGGCGACCTGGAAGGCGTGGTAGCCCGGGCCTACCTCCCAGGGCTGGTAGTCGCTCATGTGCTGCGCGGCGTACACCTTGGTGGAGAAGAGCCAGGGGAGGCAGGTGTCGACGAGCAGCTCCAGGTTGTGCCGCAGCACGTGGAGCGTGAGCGAGGTCTGCCCGTGGCTGGCGAGCGGGTGGCGCCGGAGCAACAGGTACGGGACGATGCCCGCGAGCGCGCCCCCGGCGACAGCGCCCAGGCGGCGGAGCGCCCCGCCCTCGCCCGGATCGTGAGAAGCGAGCAGGGCGAGGAGAGCGAGCGCGGGCAGGAAGAGGAGGGCGTACGGGTCCGCGTAGACGGCGAGCGTGGCGATCGCGCCGCCGGCCGCGAAGCGCGCGCGCGGGCGGCGCGCGGAGGCGGCGGTGTGGAGGAGCCAGAAGGCGAGGAAGGCGAGGGTGAGCGAGGCCTGGCGGGGCGGGTAGAGGACGTAGGTGTGGAGGGGATTCGGGCGCGAAGACGAGCGGCAGGACGAGGAGGGCCGCGGCCCACCGCGCGAGGGCCCCGAGCGGCGCGGCGAGCGCGCGGCGGACGGCGTCGTAGGCGAGCCAGGTCAGGAGGATGTGCTCCGCGAGGGTGGAGGCCATCAGCGCGACCGGGGTGGGGCCCGTGACCAGGAAGAGGATCGCGGCGATCGTGGAGTCGACGGAGGTCTGGTACCCGCTGCCCCAGAGGAAGGGCGACCACTCGCCGCGGAGCAGGTGCACGGCCTGCAGGCCGACCACGGCGGCGTCCGAGTTCGAGCCCTCCGCGTTGATGAGCGGCGGGAGGCGGAAGGCGATCGAGAGGAAGAGGACGAGCCCCCACGGCGCCGCCGCGGAGAGGCGCGCGATGCGCCGCGCCGAAAAGAAGAAGGCCGCCCCCTCCGCGGATGAACGATCCGCGGAACGGGCGGCCTTGGGCGCTTCGACGCTCACGGGAGGTGTCTACTACTAGACCCGGGACATGGAAGGCTCACTGAACTCGCCGGTAGAGGGTGCTGCCGGCGGCGCACGGAACCACGATTGGCGGGGTTGTCCCAGGCCGTCGCCGCCGGCAGCACCCTCTACCGATAGCGACGTTCTGGAACAGCCTTCCTTGTGTCGGATGCGACGCGGAACGCTCGGGCGGCGCAACGCCGCCCTGGTGCAGAGCACCGAGCTAGACCATTCCTCCCGTATTTTCAGAGAGCGAAGCCCCGCACTACGGGTACACGATCCCCGAGGGCTTGTGTAGTCCGTCACGGGCGCTGCTCCGGCGGGAAGATGGGGCCTCGGCCCGACGAGTCCGAGCTTTCACGCCCATGCGCGGTAGAACTCCGTCGGACACGAGCCGCGCCGGCGCTCCTAAGGGGGGGTCGCTCGAGCGCCGGCGTCCGGAGAACACGCGCGCGTGCGAGACGCACCCGAGCAGCAACCTCCTGGGCGTGAGTCGAGCACGCCCAGTCTCGCCCGCCGCGCCGTCCAGGGCGCGCTGTGGACCGTCGTCACCAGCACGGGAGCGCGCGCGGTCGGCGTCGCCGGGACGCTCCTCGTCACGCGATACCTCGGCCCCGACGAGTACGGCGAGGTGTCGCTGGCGTCCGTCGTCGTCCTCACGGCGACGACGTTCTCGAACTGCGGGCTCTCCCAGTACATCGTCTCCAAGCCCGGCGCCGGCCGAGCGGCGACGTTCCACGCGACGTTCTACTTCACCCTGCTCGGCGTCGTCGCCCTGGGCGTCGCGCTGGTGCTCGGCGGGCCGCTCGGAGCGCTGATCCAGGCGCCGGGCATCGGGCGCTGGCTTCCTGGCCTTGCGTGCGCGGCCCTGCTCGAGCGCGTCGCCACCATTCAGGATCGCATCCTGGTCCGCGACATGCGCTTCCGCGCGGTGGGCCTCCTGCGCTCGCTGGGCGAGGTGGTGTACAGCGCCGTCACGGTCGGCCTCGCGGCGGCGGGGACGGGCGCGTGGTGGGGCGGGGGCAACGCCCTCGTGATCGGATCCATCGCGCGGTCGGGCGTGCGCCTCGTCGCGCTCGCCGCGGTCACGCCGCGGCGCGAGTGGCTCTCGCCGTCCAGGATCACGTGGCAGAAGACCCGCGAGCTCTTCACCTTCGGGCTGCCGATGTCGGTGGCCTCGCTCGCGGGCTTCGGATCGCGCCGCTGGGACAACTTCATCTTCTCCCACGACTTCGGGCAGGCCGCGGCGGGCATCTACAACCTCGCGTACAACCTCGCGGACATCCCCGCGACGCAGATCGCGGACACCATCGGCGACGTGCTCGTCCCCTCGTTCGCGCAGATGGGCAACGAGGAGCGCAGGAAGCGCGCGTACCTCGTCTCGCTCCGGCAGATGACGCTCCTCGTCGCGCCCCTCGCGTTCGGCCTCGGCGCGGTGGCGCCGGCGCTCACACGTACGTTCTTCGACCGGCGCTGGCACGGGATCGGCCTGGAGCTCGCGGTGCTGAGCGTGCTCTCGGCGGTGCGCCCCATCGGCTGGGTGGCGGGCTCGTACCTCCAGGTCGCGGACCGGCCGCGCCTGATCATGATCCTCGAGCTGTGCAAGACGATGAGCGTGCTCGCGCTGATGCACCTCTTCGCGATCGGCGCGCCCCGCCTCTTCGGCCCGGACCTCGGCCGCTTCGGCGCGGGCGAGCCCTGGGCCTGCGCCGCGGTCGGGCTCGCGTTCGGGCTCAGCTGCCCTCGCGTACATGTGGACCATCAAGAAGACGCAGCGCATCCCGCTGCGCGCGCAGGCCGCCGCGGTGGGCCCGCCCCTCCTGGCCTGCGCGCCGATGGTGGCGATCGTCGTGGCGCTGGAGCGGGCGCTGGGCGACGGGACGCGCCCGGGCGTGCGGCTCCTCGTGGAGGTGGCGGTGGGGGGGCTCGCCTTCGTGCCGTCGGCGCTCGTCCTGGCGCCGGACGCGTCGCGCGAGTTCGTCGCGCTGCTCGCGAACGCGCTCCGGCGCAGACATATGGAACCGCGCGCGTCAGCGAGCGGACCGGAGCCGCGCGCGTAAGCAAGCGGACCGAACGCGTGGGATCCCCTTGCTGACGCGCGGGGCTCCGGTCCGCTCCCTCACGGTCGCGGTTCCATGGATGCTCCGGCGGAGGCGGGTGAAGGAGGCCGAGGCCTGACCGGGCGAGTGGGGAATCAACCCATCGCGGAGACGGAGGTGGGCTCGATCGTGAAGATGACCCGCACCTCGCCCGGCTGGCGGAACGGGTACTTCTCCTGGCCGAGGTACTTCTTCGCGAGCGAGTCGATGTGGGCGTCCGCGCCCTCCTCGCTGACCGAGGCGACACGCCCGCGGATCTGCACGTGCCGGTAGGGGTTCTCCGGGTCCATGACGTCGAGCGCGACGCGGGCGTTCTGCGTCATGTTGCGGTTCTTGACGCGACCGCGCGCCGTGTTGACGCGGATCTTCCCGCCCTCGTAGTCGAACCAGACCGGCGTGACTTGCGGCGAACCGTCGGGCATCACGGTGGCGAGGCTCGCGAAGGCTTTCTTACCGCTGAAGAGGTCGAGGTAGCTTTCCGGGATCATGGCGATCAGGCATACCACCGCCGCCCCCGCCCCTTCAACGCGGGATCACAGCCCGCAAGGCTTCTTCAGGCCGTTCGGCATCACGACGATCTCCCCCCGCCGGCACGGCCGCGGCGCCGGCCTGCCGGCCTTGCCCGCGTCCACGTTCGAGGCCTTCGAGGCGCCGGCGTCCGCTACCTGGGCCGCGGCGGCGCCTCGGGGGTCGACCGACCCAGGCACGACGGCGCCGCTCGGCCTGCCGGCGTCGGCGCCGGAGGCGTCCGGTCCGGGCGGATCGGCGCTCGGCACCACGGCGGAGCCCGCGCCGCCGTGGGGGCCGTCCTTGGGCGGGATGAGCACCCAGAGCAAGGCGGCGATGCCGAGGCCGGCGCACGCGGCGAGCGCGTAGGGCAGCCAGGGGAACCGGGGTGGCCGACGCGCGTCGGTGGCGCGCAGCGCGAGAGGCGTGAGCTGGCGCTCGGGGATCTTGCCGTCGGGGTAGCTCGCCCGCTCGAACAGGCGGATGGCCTGGATGCGCTCCAGCGTCCGCGGCTCCGCGAAGGGCGCCAGCGCGGCGGCGAAGCTGCCCGCCGTCTGGTACCGCTCCGCCGCGTTGCGCGCGTACGCGATGGCGATGGCCTCGGCCAGCGCCTCGGGGACGTCCGGCCGGTGGTCGCGGAGCGGCGCCGGCGGGTCGAGGCTGACCTTGACGCAGAGCTCCGAGAACGAGTCGGCGGTGAAGGGGTGCGTGCCCGAGAGCAGCTCGTAGAGGGTGACCCCGAGGGCGTAGATGTCGGTGCGGTGGTCGACCGTCTTGGTGGACCGCATCTGCTCCAGCGACATGTAGAGCGCGGAGCCCATCACGGCGGTGGTCTTGGTGAGCTCGAGGTTCTCTTTGGCGGCCTCCTCGACGAGCTTGGAGATGCCGAAGTCGAGCACCTTGACCAGCGCGGAGCCGTCCGAGGCGCGCGTCAGGAAGAGGTTCGAGGGCTTGACGTCCCGGTGGATCACGCCCGCGGCGTGCGCGCGCGCCAGGGCCTCGGCGGCCTGGACGACCAGGTCGATGGCCTCGGCCACGGCGAAGCGCTTGCCCTCGCGCACGTACTTGCCGAGGTCCCGCCCCTCGAAGTACTCGAGGATCATGTAGGGCGGCCCGTCCGGGAGCACGCCGACGTCGAGGATCTTGGAGACGTGCTCGCTGTTGACGCGCGTCGCCGCCTTCGCCTCGCGGGCGAAGCGGTCGGGCGCGTCGGGGAGGGTGGCCAGCTCCGGGAGCAGGAACTTCATGGCCACCTTGGCCCCCGAAGAGACGTGCTCCGCGCACACGACGAGGCTCATGCCGCCGACGCCGAGCTGGTGCAGGACCCGGTACCGGTCGAGCAGCACCGTCCCTGGGGGGATGGGGTCGTGACGGAGCTCGCGGGCAGAGGCCCCCACGCGGGCCGGAGCGGGCATCGAGCCCTCGGGCGGAACCGTCACGCGGGCAATGTACCCCGTGTCTCGTGAAAACGCAGGAAAACGCCGCCCCGTACGTGGGCGCGGCCCGCGCGCGAGCCCACCGCGGCTCGCGAAGCGTCCTTCGCAGTCGTCTGGATCTGGCCGAGCGACGGCCGAGCACAAAGCATGGCAAACGCGTACACTGTAGGGAGCCGGCCCTCGCCGGTGCCCATGCCCGCCCCCAAGCCTGTCAGCCTCTTCTTCTGCTACGCGCCCGAGGACGAGCCGCTCCGCAAGGAGCTGGGAAAGCACCTCACCCTGCTCCAGCGGCAGGGGTACATCACGAGCTGGAGCGGCAGCAGCATCGGCGCCGGCGCGTCCTACCGCGCCGAGATCGCGCAGCGCATGGCCGAGGCGCAGGTGATCCTGCTCCTCGTCAGCGCCGACTTCCTGGCGTCGGACGAGGTGTACGACGAGGAGCTCGACCGGGCCCTCGCCCGCCGCAACGAGGGCGCGCACGTCCTCGGGGTGCTGCTCCGGCCGGCGGACTGGGGGCACGGCAAGCTCAAGCGCCTGGACATGGTGCCGAAGCGCGTCGCCGAGGGCGCGTCCAAGGTCGTCCCCGTGACCGAATGGCCGAACCGCGACGCCGCCTTCGCCGCGGTCGCCGAGGCGGTGCGCGAGCAGCTCACGAACTGGGGGTACGTCAGCCGTATATCGGTAAACCCTTCGGAGGCTCACCTGCTGCCGGCGCCGCGCGGGTGAGCCTGGAGAAGGCGCCCGACCTCCCGCGTCACTGGAACGTCCCGTACCCGCGCAGCCCCCTCTTCACGGGGCGGGCGGACGACTTCGACCGCCTGAAGCAGCACTTCGCGCGGAGGATGCCGCACACGCCGGTGCAGGCGATCCACGGCCTCGGGGGCATCGGCAAGACGCAGCTCGCGCTGGAGTACGCCTACCGCTACGCCGGCGAGTACAGCGTCGTCTGGTGGCTCCGCGCGGAGGATCCGGCGACGCTCGCGGCCGACCTGGCCGACCTCGCGGTCGAGCTGCGCCTCCCCGGGAGCGTCGAGCCGGATCAGCGCGCCGCCATCGGGGCGGTGAAGCACTGGCTCGCGCACAACGACCGCTGGCTCCTCGTCTTCGACAGCGCGCGCGATCCGCGCGACGTCGCGGACTACATCCCGTCGCCCGTGACGGGGCACATCCTGATCACCTCCCGCTTCTCGAGCTGGGGGGCCGTGGCGTGGCCGCTGCAGCTCCGCGGCCTCGTCCCGAGCGACTCGGTGGCGCTGCTCCTCAAGCGCACCGGCGCCGAGCACGGCCTGTCGTTGTCGCCTCCCACCCTCCCGGGAGACCCTCCGTTCCCCCTGGTCCAGCCGGAAGCCGTGGCGGCCGCGCGCGATCTCGCCACCGAGCTGGGCCACCTCCCGCTCGCGCTCGCCCAGGCCGCGGGTTACATCGAGGGGGCCGGCATCGGCATCGCCGAGTACCTGGCGCGGTTCCGCGAGCGGCGCATGGAGCTGATGAAGCGGGGCGCGCAGGGGGACACCGCCCCCACGGTGGCGACCACCTGGGACATCGCCTTCCGCGACGTCTCGGCCCGCTCGCCTGCGGCGGGCGAGCTGCTCGACCTCTGCGCCTTCCTCGGGCCGGACGACATCGCGCGCGACGCGCTGAACCGCGAGGCGGCCCGCTTCCCGCCCGCGCTCTCCTCCGCGGTGGGCGACCCGCTCGCGCTGGACGACGCGATCCAGGCGCTGCGCCGCTACTCGCTCATCGATGCGCACGACGACGTCCTCTCGGTCCACCGCCTGGTGCAGGTGGCGGTGCGCGACCGGCTCGCGGAGGCCGGGCGGCGGAGGTGGGCGGAGGTCGCGGTCGCCTTCGTGTCCGCGATCTTCCCGCACGAGCCGGACGATCCGGCGGAGCGCGCGCTCTGCCGGCGCTGGCTGCCGCACGCGCGCGCCGTGCTGGAGAATGCGCGCGCGGCCGACGTCCCCCCGCTCGAGACCGAGGAGAGCCTGCTTCGCCACGCCGCGAAGTACCAGCACGTCCTCGGGTTCGACCGCCCCGCGCGGGACATGCTGGAGCGCGCGGTCTCGATCGCGGAGGCGATCCACGGGCCCGATCACCCGCACGTCGCGATGGCCCTGACCGGCCTCGGCACCGCGATGATGAACCTCCGGGACCTCTCGGGCGCGGAGGGCGCCGCGCGGCGCGCGCTCGCCATCGACATGGCCAACCACGGCGCCGCGAGCCCCGTGGTGGCCACCGACGCCATCAACCTCGCCGCCGTGCTGCGGCAGGGCAACATGCTCGCCGACGCGCGCGTGCTCGCCGAGCGGGCCCTCGCCATCGACGAGGCGTTCGGGCTCGAGAGCGAGGCCGTCGCCCGCGACGCCAACAACCTCGGCGCCATCCTGCGCGATCTGGGCGACCTGCCGGGCGCCCGCCGCTGCTTCGAGCGGGCGATCGCCATCGACGCGCGGCGCGGCACGCACGATCTCGCGCGCCGCCTGAACAACCTCGCCGCCGTGCTGCGCGAGATGCGCCACCTCGAAGAGGCGCGGGATCTGGCGGAGCGCGCGCTCGCGATGGGCCAGGAGACCTACGGCCCCGAGGATCCGGACGTGGCGACCTTCCACTCGAACCTCGCGTTCGTGCTCCACGAGCTGGGCCTCGAGCGCCAGGATCGAGGCCGCATCGAGGAGGCGCGCGATCACCTGAAGCTGGCGCTCCGGATCGGCGAGAGCACCTACGGCGAGGACCACTACGCGGTCGCCATCCGGCACAACAACCTCGGCCTCATCCTCAACGATCTGCGCGATTTCAGCGGCGCGCTCTTGCAGCTCGATCGCGCGGTCGAGATCGCCAAGAAGGCGCTCGGCCCCGAGCACCGCCGCGTGAAGAAGCTGGAGCGGAACCGCGACGCCGTCCGCAAGCGGCTGACCGGGAGCGGACCCTCGCCGCGCAGGTGACGCGCGTCACGATGGGGCCGCAAGCGGCCCCAAACCCCAGGCCCGCGGAGCGGGCCTTACGCCGGGCAGGCCCCCCCGAGCTCGATCACCCCTTGCACCTCCGGCTCGCCGTACTCGGCCCCGCCGGTGACGACCTTGAGGTTGGGCAGGATCTCGGCCGTCCCGGCGCCGTGCGTGTGCCCGCAGAGGACGCGGATCTTGCGGTCCGGGTGGGCGAGCGCGGCGCGCCGGAGCACGTCGCCCACGGCGCGGCTGGTGAAGTGCGGGAGCCAGTCGTCGTTCGAGATCTTCCCCTCGTGCCAGCACGCCTCCTTGAACGGCGGGACGTGGGTGGCGACGATCACGCGCCGGTGGCGATCGAGCGCTTCGGCGAGCGGGCCGGAGAGGCGCGCGGCCTCCTCGTCCCCGAGCTGCGAGAGGCGCACGAGGCGGGCGCCGTGGGAGAGGCCCGCGAGCTCGGCGATGAGCACGTAGTCGTTGAGCATCACCGGCGAGCGCGCGTAGTCCCCGAGCCGCCCGTCGGCCCAGCCGTCGACGCCGACGAGCGCCACGTCCGGCGCGAGGGTCACCACGCCCATCGCCGGCAGCCAGCGGAGGTGCTCCGACCGGCGGCAGAGGTCGACCACCGCCTCCCGCACCTCGGGGATGCTGCCGCGGTAGAAGTCGTGGTTGCCGAGGACGAAGTAGATCGGGATCCTCAGCGCCGAGGCGACGGCGGAGAGAAGGGCCCCGAGCGAGGGGGCCTCGGCGATGTCGCCCGTGAGGAGCACGGCGTCCGCCGCCTGCTGCGCGAGCGCCTCGCAGAAGACGTCCACGCCGCGGGCGGTGAGGAAGTTGAGGTGCACGTCGGTCGCCCACGCGAGGCGCCGGACGGGGATCGCGGGAGCGGAGAGCACGGACACAGCTTATGGCAGGTGGATCCGGGCTACACCGACAAGAGGACCCCCCGCGCGCCCTCCCCCGTCGCCGCGCGGATCGCCTCCACGTAGAGCAACACCTGCGTCTCGTAGCGCGCCATGCGCCCGGCGATCTCGGCGTCGGTCTTGAAATCGACCACCGTCCACCCGCCCTCCTCGCGGAAGGCGAGATCCACCACGCCCTCGATCAGGTCGCCCCCGCTGCCCGGCAGCATCACGGGCGTCTCGCGCCTGCACTCGCCACGGCGCTCGCTCGCCGCGGCGCGCAGGAGGAGCGGGTGCCGCAGCGCCGCCGAGGCCGCTCGGGCCGCCGCGTCCACCTCCTCTCCGGAGGCGCCCACCATCCGGCCCTCGGCGCGCGCCACCCGGGCGATCACCTCCGCTCCCGCGTCGAGCGGGGCCGCGGCGAGGACGGCGTGCACCAGCGTGCCGAAGCGCTTGCCGCGGGGCCTGCCGCGCCGATCGACGCCCGTGTCCGCGAGCTCGACCTGGCCGCGCGCGACCGCGCCCGTCTCCTCGGCCGCCCAGGCGGCGGGCGCCGGCTCGTTCACCGCGCCGGAGATCTCCGTCACGGTCCGGACGCGCATCGACTTCTCCGCGCCCCGCTGGAGCAGCCACGCGCGGTTCTCGGCCCAGGCCCGGTGGGCGAGCACGCCCTCCTCCGACACCGCGAGGCTGGCGTCGGCGGCGAGGATGCGCTGCTGGCGCAGGCCGCCTTCGGGCTCCCTCCCGAGGCCGAGCGCGGCGGGATCCCAGAAGACGACGATCGAGCCGCCGGCCTCGGGGACGTGCGCGCCCGGGGCGACGGATCCCTCGGGATCCCGCTCGGCGCGCGGCGGGCGCTCGAGGACGCTGTCGTCGCCGAAGCGCGGGCAGCCCGGCGCAGGGCGCGCGTCGCGCCAGCGGCCGGGCGCGGGGTACAGGGCGCCGTCGAGGACGCGGAGCCAGCCACCCACGGGCCCGTCGCCGACGACCGGCACGACGAGGAGATCGCGGGCGCGCGTCGCCGCCACGTACGCGAGGCGGACGTTCTCCTCGCGGTCGCGCTCGAGCACCTCGTCCTTGTGATCGGTAGAGCTCGGCGGGCGCGCAGCCGGCGAGGGGCTCGGCCCAGAGCCCGCGCGCCGGATCGACGTGGCGCGAGGGCTCGGCGTGCGTCTCGCGCGCGGTGGGGTCGGCGAGGATGACCACCGGGAACTCCAGCCCCTTGGCGCGGTGCACGGTCATGATCCGCACTCCCTCCGTCCCCTCCTCGACCACGGGCGCCTCGCCCGCGGTGCCGCTCTCGGCGTCGGCGTCGAGGCGGTCGACGAAGGCCCGGAACGAGGTCGCGCCCTGCGCCTCGAAGCGGCGCGCCAGGTCGAGCACGCGGAGCGCGTTGGCGAGCGCCTGCTCGCCCGTCGGCCAGATGGCGATGCCCGCGTGCGCGCGCGTCGACGCGAGGAGCCTCTCCAGCGTGTCGGCGATGGGCCGCCGGTTCCTCCCGAGGTGCAGCTCGCGGAGGATCGCGAGCGCGTCGATCACCGCCGCGACGCTGCCGTCGTCGTCGGGCGGCGCCGCCTCGAGCGCGCGGAGCGGGTGCAGCGGGCCCAGGGTGAAGCCCTCGGAGGGGCTCGTGGAGGGCGCGGCCGCCGCGGCGTCGCGATAGGCGAGGAGCGCGTCGTCCGACAGCGCGAAGAAGGGGCCCCGCAACGTCGCGTACAGGCTGAGCTCGTCGTCGGGCCACTCGATGGCGGAGAGCGCGTTCCTCACGGCCTGCACCTCCTCGCGGTCGTAGAAGGAGCGGCCTCCGACGAGCACGTGCGGGACGCGCCGCGCCTCGAGCGCGCGCACGTAGCGGCGGGTGAGGTCGTCCCCGAAGCTCTGGAAGCGCTTGAAGAGCAGGCAGACGTGGCGCGCGTCGATGCCGACGGGCTCGGGGGAGTCCCGCTCGGTGACCTTCCACCCGCTGTGGTGGATGAGCCAGTCGACGAAGGCGCCGACCGCGTCGGGCAGCGAGAGCTCGATCGCGACGTCGGTGACCTTGCCCCATTCGCCGTACGGGCGCGGCACCGGGAGGGCGACGATCGCGGGCTGGTCGGCGATCGCCGGCCGGTCCTGCTGGAGCGCGACGTAGCGCGCCTGCGTGCCGGCGGCGTTGCCGGTCATGGCAGGCTCGAACGCCGCGTTGACGGCGCCCTGGATGGCGGGCGTGCTGCGATAGCTCCTGGTCAGGTAGAGCAGCGAGGCGCCCCCCGCGACGAGCCGCTGCTTGATGGATTCGTAGAGCGCCACGTCGGCGCGACGGAAGCGGTAGATGGACTGCTTGGGGTCGCCGACCAGGAAGAGCTTGCCGGGCACGGGGGCTGCCCGCGTCCATGCGTCCTCCGCGGGATCCTCGGCCGCGAGCAGGAGGAGGATCTCGGCCTGGAGCGGGTCGGTGTCCTGGAACTCGTCGACGAAGATGCGCTCGAAGCGGCGCTGGAGGTCCTCCCGCGCGCCGCGGTCGGCCTTGACGAGATCGCGGGCGCGGAGGAGCAGGTCGAGGAAATCGAGCTTGCCGGCGCGCGCCTTCCGCTGCTCGTACGCGGCCACCACGGGGCGCAGATCGTCGTGGAGGCAGGCGGCGAGGTCCGCGTTGCACCCCGCGAGGGCGGCGTCGAGCCGGACGCGCACGGAGTCACGCAGCGCCGTGGCCTCGGCGCGCAGCCCCGCGCGGCCCGAGGGGCCACCGCCCAGGCGCCAGGACCACTCGCGCGCGCGGGCGAGCGTGGAGAGCTCGGCCTCGAGGCCGTCGTGATCGCGCGGGCGCACCAGCTCGCGCCGGGCCACCTCTTCGGCGAGGCGGCGCACTTTGGCGAGCGCCTTGGCGAGGTATTCGTCGCCCGCCGCGTCGGCCTGGGCGCCGAGCGCGCCGAGCGAGAAGAGATCGGCCATGAGGCCGTCGACGACGGCGTCGCGATCGAACGGGTCGCGACGCCAGGGAGCGGTGAAGTCCCGGTGGCCGCAGAGCTTCCACGCGGCCTCGCGCAGGGCCTCCCGGGGGCCCAGGCGGTCGCGCCCGCGCGCGCGGCGGCGGAGGACGCGGCGCACCCCCTCCGGCGGGGAGCGGAGCGCCTCCTGGAACCAGGCGTCGAAGCAGTGCTCGAAGAGCCGCTCGGCCTCCTCCTCGGGCATGACCTCGAAGAGTGGGTCGACGCGCGCCTCGACCGGAAACTCCCGGAGCATGTCGGAGCAGAGCGAGTGGATGGTGCCGATGCGCGCCACCTCGAGGTGCCCGAGCGCGCGATCGAGGTTCTGCCGAACGGTGGTCGCGACGCCGCCCTCGTTGCGCGCCCTCTCGAGGCCGGCGCGGAGGCGGAGCTTCATCTCGCCGGCGGCCTTCTCGGTGAACGTCACGGCGACGATGCGGTCGAGGTCCGCGAGCCCGGCGCGCAGGACCGCGATGATGCGGTCCACCAGCATGGTGGTCTTGCCGGTGCCGGCCGCTGCCTCGACGAGGAGGGTGGCCCCGAGGTCCTCGCGGATGCGTCGGCGCGCGGCGTCGTCGGACGGCGGGGGTTCGAGGGGCTCGGTGGAGGCGGAGGGCATCGGCGGCAGGGCGCCGCATCCTAGCTCAGCGTCGGCTCAGCGGTTGGCCGCGGCGTCGCCCCTGCCGAGCGAGGCCGGCCCAGCCGACGGCGCGAGGGCGTTCGAGGCGCGCACGGCGGGCCCGGGCGAGCCCATCGGCGCCGCCTGGGGCAGGGCGGGAGGCACCTCCGCCGTGGCCGGCCTCACCAGCGCGCCCGTGTCGTCCTCGAAGACCGCGGCCGGCCGGGTCATCGCCAACGCCTCGGGCGCCTTCTCCCGCAGCTCCGGCGCCTTCTCGTGCCCGCGGGCGGTGGCCCCGTGCGCCTTGTCGTTCGATACGTAGACCACCAGCCTGTCGCCGGGGTTGATCGGGGTCGACCGGGCCCGCCCGTTGATGCGCTCGAGCTGCGCCACGCTCAGCCGGTACTTGTGCGCGATCGTGTGCCAGGTGTCGCCGTGCTTCGCGACGAGCTCGACGCGGGTGCGCCCGCGCAGGCCCTCGAAGTACGTGAAGAACTCCGCCGAGCCCACGCGCAGCACGCGCGCGTCCTTCTCCTCGAGCACGAGCACGTCGTGGCGCGTCCGTCCGCGGGGGTAGACCTGGAGCGTCATCCCGTCGTGGAGCGAGGCGCTCGGGTCGAGCACGTTCCACCGGCAAACGTCGTCGGTGGTGACGCCGAAGATCGCCGCGACGTCGCGCAGCGTGTCGCCGGGGATCACCTTGTAGAAGACCCGCCGGCCCTCCGCTCCGAAGGTCTGCGCCGGGACGACGACGACCGGCTTGCCGGCCGGGGCGTCGCTCGTGGATTCGAAGGGGTCGGCGCCGGCCGCTGGGACGAGCAGGACCGTCCCTGGCCGCAGGGACTCGTCGCGTCGCAGCCCGTTGAGGCTCGCAAGGACACCCCGCGTGGTCCGGCGGCGCGCGACGATGTCGTCGAGGGACTCGCCCCAGCGGACCACGTAGCGCTCCACCTTGGCCTCGGCGTCGGCGAACTTCGGCAGGCTCTTGGCGGCCTTCGCCGCGGCGCCCACCGGGACGCGCACGACCCACGCCGCGTCCGCCCCGCCCGCGCCGGAGTGCGCAGGGGGCGCTCGGCCGGCGATGATCTGGGGGTTGAGCTCGGCGAGCTTGTCGGTCGAGGTGCCCGCCGCGAGCGCCACGGATTGGAGCGAGACGCCGGGCCGGACCGAGATCTTGTCGAACGACGCGGCGGGATCGAGCTCGAACGTCGTCCAGCCCGAAGACCGACCTGTTCCGCGCGACGATGGCGATCGCGACGATCTTGGGCACGTAGAGCGCCGTCTCGAGCGGCATGCCCGACTCCAGCCGCGAGAGCTTCCCAGAAGTCGTTGGTGTTGTACTTGCGGATCGAGGCGAGCAGCCCGCCGTAGCCCATGTTGTAGGCCGCGAACGCGAGCTCCCAGCTCCCGAAGCGGGTGTGCAGGTCCGCGAGGTAGCGCGCGGCGGCCAGGGTGGAGCGCTCGGGATCGAGGCGCTCGTCGACCCATCGGTCGACGGTGAGCCCGTAGATGCGCGCGCCTTCGGGCATGAACTGCCAGAGGCCCGCCGCCCCTGCCGGCGAGTGGATGGTCGGGTCGAACCCGCTCTCGACGAGGGACAGCCAGAGGATGTCCTCCGGCAGGTTGTTCTCGCGCAGGATGCGCCGGATGGCGCCGCCGTAGCGGCCGCTCTTCTTGATCCACCCGGCGATCATGGAGCGGGCGCGAGGGTTGTTCTTGTAGAACTCGAGGTAGCGCACGACGCGAGCGTCCCAGCGGACGGGGACGTCGGGCATCTGGAGGCGGCGGAGCCACGAGAGGTCACGCGCGACGTCGGGCGTGGGGGTGACGAGCGCCGGTGAGGGCGGCATCCCCGAGGCGACGACCTCCGGATCGCCGCGGTCGATGAGCGGCGTGCCCTCGGCCATCCATGGAGCGCCTGCGCCGGGCGACGATGCCGGGAAGAGCGCGCGGTCCAGCTCGCGCATGGCGCGCAGCTCGGGAGATTCGCGCACGACGTGAGCGGACGCGCCCGCGATGACGCGCCGCGCAGCCTCGTCGGGCTCGCCCGGCTCACCTGCCTTGCGGGCGGCGACGTGCTTGCCGCCCTTCTTGCCCGGCTTGGGGGGTGGGCTCTGCTTGGCAGATTTGGCCTGGACCTTGGCGGCGCCCGACTTGGAGCCGGGCTGCGCCGCGGCCGAGGGCGCGAGCCCGACCTGGAAGGCGAGCAGGCCCAGCCCGGCCAACGTACGTGCAGTGCGGCAAATCCGCATGGCGCGGATCGTGTCCGTTCGGACAGGCGAGGTCAACTTCCGCGGGCCTGCACGCTCGGGGGCGCCGGCTCAGCGCAGGCGGGTCGGCCGCTGTTGCCCGACGAAATGCTGGAGCGCGTCGCGGAGGCTGCGGTGCGTGACGAGGCCCTGCATCTCCATCCCCATGTGGACGATGGTCTGCGCGATCTGGGGGTTGATCCCGGTGAGCACGCAGTCGGCGCCGAGGAGCTGCACGGCCCTGGCCATGCGGAGGAAGTGGTCGGCCGTGCTCGTGTCCATCGCCTCGATGCCCGTGATGTCGATGATGGTGCACCGAGCCCGGGTCGCGACCACGGCGCGGAGGAGCGCGTCGGTCATGTCGGCGCTGCGGTCCGCGTCCATCACGCCGACGATCGGGAGGCAGAGGATCCCCTCCCAGACCTCGATGATCGGCGCGGAGAGCTCGCGGATGGCAGCGCGTTGCTGCTCGATCGTGGTGAGCTTGTCCTCGAGCTCCCGCTGGTAGTCGTGGTTGCGCCGCTCCTGGGCGGCGAGCGCCTCGATCATTTCGTTGATCCCACGGAACAGGGGCCCGAGTGGGTGCTCCGGGGGCAGGTCGTCGGTGAGCCGCGTGGAGTACTCCCCGCGGCCGACCTCGGCGATGATCCGTGTTACGTCTGCGACCTTGCTGTAGATCTCGTCGAGCGCGGCGTCGTTTTCCATGACTCTCGTCCGTCACATCACGAGTCGGCGAAGCGGAGGCGCCGCTTCGGTTCGAGGCTCTGGGCGAGCCCGGCCTGCCCCGCGCCGCGCGCGAGCCCGCCGTCGCGCAGCCGCGCGCGGTCGGCGTCGTCCAGGGCGTCATCGCGCCAGGTTTCGCGCTGCGGCTCCTCTCCGTCCTCGACGCGGCGTACGTCGAGGCCCAGCATCGCGAGCGCCTGCTCCAGGCTCAACGCCGTTCGCACCTCCGCGCAGCTCCACGCCCATGGTCTGGAGCGTCATCGCGATCTCCGGGCTCAGCCCGGAGATGATTGTGGGCGTGCCCATCAGGCGGGCGGCGGCGGCCAGGTTCGAGAGCACCGAGCACAGGTGGCTATCCATGATCCAGACGCCCGTCAAATCGAGGACGAGGCCGTGCGCGCCGCTCTGGTGGATGACCTTGAGGATCTCCGTTGCTCAACTGGCCGGCGAGCTCGTCGGTGATCTCCCCCTGGATGGGCACGACGATGCGATCCCACAGCTTGATGATCGGGAGGCGTCGTAGTTCCTTGCTCATGCTGCCTCGATGTCGGTGACGAGGACGGTCGCGTCGTCGTGCGGCTTGCGGTACCGCTGGATGATCGCGCGGCAGGCATCGGGGCCTGCTGCACGCCGCCATACCTCCTCGTCGAAGCGGGGCGCGATGCCGTCGGAGAAGACGAGGATGCGGGCGCCGGGCGCGAGCTCGGCGCGGAAGACGTGGAGGCGCGCGATCGACCCGCCGAGGACGCCGGGGCTGAGGAGCGCAGGGACGCGCGCCCGGTAGGCCCGGAGCGAGACGTTGCCCACGGCGCAGCCCTCCAGAGCGCCGCGCTGGATCATCAGGAGCATCGCCGCCGCGCCGCGCGTGCCTCGGAGCGCCTCGTGCAAGCTCTCGACCATGGGGCGCAGCCCGCGATCGATCGGCGCGCCCTCGAGGTGGCCGACGGCCGTCCGCGCCGTGTGCGCGGCGGGCGCGCCGTGACCGAGCGCGTCGAGGACCACGATGAGCGCGCCATCCTCCCAGCGGCGTACCAGCGCGGCGTCTCCGTTCTCGCTCTCCCCGTCGCGGGGGAGCGTGACGTACTCGACGGTGACCTTCACAGGTTCACCTCGACCTCGACGCGCGTCCCAGGGGGGCCCGGGTTGATGCGGAAGCGGTCCGAGAGGCGCTTCACCCCGAGCAGACCACGACCCATGCCGGTCCTGCTCTTGTAGCGGCCCGACATGATCTCCTCGAGGTTGGAGATCCCCGGCCCGCTGTCCTGCGCGATGACCGAGAACCGCGCGGGCATGTCGCGCACGAGCGCGACCTCGATGGTGCCGCCCGGCGTGTAGTGGACGATGTTGCGCGCCAGCTCGCTGACGATGGTGACCACCTTGTGGACGATGAAGCTGCGCGCCGCCGCGCCCTCGCACACGTCCTTGGCGACCTTGCGCGCCTCGCTGATGTCGAGCTCGATCTTCACCGTCACCGTGCGCGCGCGGCGCTGCGGGCGCTCCGCCCCGATCGTGGCGAGCTCGGCCGAGATGCGCGCGTGCTTGACCGGATCGAGGTAGATGCGCAGCCGCCGATCGAGCGCGGGGAGGAGCCGCGGCAAGTCGTCGCTCGTGATCGAGTCCGCCTTCAGCGCGGCCTCTTGGATGCTGCGGGAGAGGGTGCCCTCGGCGTTGCCCGGGGAGAGGTAGCGAAGGAGTACCTCCATCAGCCGTTGGTGCGCGGGGGTCATCTGGGCGGGCGCCTGCGATGAGGGGGCCATGGCGCTGAGGCGCCCGGCGGTTCGACGAATAGGTACGCGATCACCGAGTATAGAGGCGTGGGGCGGGCCTACGCTAGCCCGGCGAGGTAATCGCCGATCGCGGGTAGGGGCATCTCCTCCGAAACGACGCCCGCGCGCGCGGCGGCCCCCGGCATGCCATAGACGACCGCCGTCTCCGCGCTCTCCGCGATGACGATGCCCCCCGCGGCGCGGATCGCCTTGGCGCCGGCGACGCCGTCATCGCCCATCCCGGTGAGGATCACTCCGATGGCGCGGAGCCCGGCGACGGCGGCGATGCTCTTGAACAGGCGATCACCGCTCGGGCAGTAGCGATCGGTGGTGGCAGGCGCGCCGACCCGCACCCGGAGGTCGTCGCTCGTTGTGCTGGGGTTGACCACCTCCATGCACTGCTTGCCTGGGCAGATGAAGGCGCGTCGCGCGGTCACCAGATCGTTGTCCTGCGCCTCCACCACGCGCAGCGCCCCCTTCTTGTCGAGGCGCTCGGCGAACGTGCGGGTGAACTTGTCGGGCATGTGCTGCGCGATGAGGATCGTCCCCGGGAAGCGCTCCGGCAGGCGCGTGAACACCTCGAGCAGCGCCGAGGGCCCGCCCGTCGACGACGCGATCCCCACGACGTATCGCGGCGCACCCGAGGCGCGCGGCGTGGTGTCCGGCCCGCGCGATGGTACCTGAGTCGCGGCGCGGGCGATGGGTGGGGAGAGCGGCCGCAGGCTCCGCACCAGGAGGACCTTGCCCAGGATCTCGGCGCGGATCGCCGGGTCCGGCTGGAACTGGCGGTCGGGCTTGGCCACGAAGTCGATGGCGCCGAGCTCCAGCGCCTTGAAGACGTTCTCCTTGTTCGCGTAGCTCGACACCACGATGACCGGCGTCGGCTGCTTGGCCATCAGGATGCGAAGGAACGTGAAGCCGTCCATCTTCGGCATCTCGAGATCGAGCGTGATCGCGTCGGGCTTGAGCTGCGAAGCGAGCCGGAGCGCCTCGTCGCCGTCGGCGGCCTTGCCGACGACCTCGATGTCACCGTTGCCGTTCAGGATGTCGGCGATGTTCTTGCGGTTGTACGCCGAGTCATCGACGATGAGGACGCGTAGCGGGGCCGAGGTCACCACGACGACGCCATCCTAACCCGGCGGACGTCGCCGTGGCGAGCCGCTGCTGACGTCGCCCCTCACCAGGAACCGCGGCGCGGAGGCCTGGGCAGCGCATCCGGGGTTTTGGGGAGGGTGCCTCCCTCGCCGGAGGTGCGCGGCCCGACACCCGGTGCGGGGCCACCCGGAGCGCCCCCCCCCGGCGCGGCGGGGTCGCCGCCCGAGGCGGCCATGCTGGAGGGCGCGGCGGGGAGGAGCGTCCGCTGGCCGCCGTCCACCACGCTGTCGCGGCGGAAGAAGTCGCCGGTGGACCAGAAGCGCGCGGAGCTGAGCGGCTTGCGGTAAACGAGATCCTCCCGCAGGTGGACGAGCTCGAAGGCGGTGGAGACGTTGAGGAGCGACTCGGAGTGCCCGAGCAAGAGGTATCCGCCCGGCAGGAGGCGTTCGTAGAACATCTCGATCGTCCGGCGGCGGGCGACGTCGTCGAAATAGATGAGCACGTTGCGGCAGAAGATGACGTCGACGCGCCCCACCACGGACGAGCGCGAGGTGTCGAGGAGGTTGAGGTGGCCGAACTGACTGATGCCGCGGAGATCGTCGATGATGTGCGCGCCGTCGGGCCGGTCGACGAAGTACCGCCGGCGGAGGTCGGTCGGCATCGCGCGGAAGGAGGAGGGCCCGTAGACGCCGCGCCGCGCGTGGGCGAGGCACCGGCGGGAGATGTCGCTCCCGAAGACGCGCACGCTCCGGCCCGGGAAGAGCCCCGAGTCGCGCGTGAGCATGGCGATCGAGTAGACCTCCTCGCCGGTGGAGCAGCCCGCGCTCCACACGCTCAGGCGCTCCCGCGTGTGAGGTGCGGCGCGGAGCGTGGGCAGGATCTCGTCCTTGTAGGCGCGGAGCTGGTAGGCCTCACGGAAGAAATACGTCTCGTTGATGGTGACGAGATCGATGGCCTCCTCCAGCTCGGCGCGCCCTCGCTCGTCGAAGCGGAGCAGCTGGTAGTACTCGGCGAACGACGACAGCCCGAGGGCCGCGAGCCGGTCACGGAGGCGCCGCTCCACGACGAGCCGCGTCTCGGGGCCGAAGACGAGGCCGCAGTGCTCGTTGAAGAGCTCGCGGAGCAGCCGGAACTCGGCCAGATCCAGGCGGACGTCGTCGTGGGTCACCGCTATGCGCCCCCCTCCCCGAAGAAGGAGAGCGCGTACCGCACGGCGTCGTGGACGCGGCGGTCCTGCTCGTTCCCGAGGTGGCGCACGAGCTTCGCGCGCGCGTCGTCGGTGCTCAGCTCGGCGAGGCTCTCCACGACGAGGAGGCGCACCGCGCTCGACGCGCTCTCGAGCCCGAGCGCCATCGCCTCCAGCACCGGCGCCTTCATCGACGGCGTGCTCGCGTCCGCTGCGCAGTCGGCCAGCCTGAGCAGCGCGGCCTTGACCACCTCCTCGTCCGGGTGCGCGAGCGCGGCCGAGAGGGCGTCGACCGTCGACGCCGCCTCGTCGACGTTGGGCGAGAGGCCGCCCTGCACCCAGGCCTGGTAGACCTGGCCGAGCGCGTCGACGGCGGCGATGGCGACGGGGCTCGGCGCGCCGCGGGTGAACAGGGCGAGCGCCGACACGAGCTCGGAGGAAGGCGGCGAGAGGGGGATGGACAGCCGCTCGTGGTACCCGACGCTCATGCCCTCGCCGATCGCTCGCACCGTGGCGGCCGTGAGGTCGACTGCGCCGGAGCGCCCGACGAGATCGAGGATCTCGGCGACGCGCGGCGCGTCCGGCGCCGATGCGAGGCGGCCCAGCGCGCGCGCGGCGGCCATCTGTACGTCGCGCTCCTCGTCCGCGAGCGCGCACCGCAGGATCTCCATCGCGCCGGGGAACGAGCCGCCGGCGGAGCTGCCCAGCGCCGACACGGCCTCCACAGCGGCCCGGCGGGCGCGCGTGTCGCCCGCGGTCGCGGCGTGGGCCAGGAAGATGGCGTCGCGCTCCTCGAACCCGGACGCCGCGCCGATGGCGCCGATCACGATGGCCGCCGGGAGGAGGAACGATTCGTCGCGCGCGACGCGATCCGCGAGGGCGCGGGCTGCCCCGGGGAAGCGGGCCGCGAGGGCCGCGAGGGCGCCCTCCGCCCCGGCGGCGACGGGGCGATCCGCGGCGAGCGTCTGCTCGGCCGCGAGCGCGAGATCGTCCGCGCTTCCGAGCCGCGACAGCGCGCGCAGCGCGCGCACCGCGACGTGGCGGTCCGCGTCGCGCGCGGCGTGGCGGAGCGCGGCGCACGCGTCCGCGTGGCCGGCGGAGGCGTCGCTCCCGCTCCCCTCCACGACGTCGGAGATCACGTCCACCAGGGCGGCGCGGGCGTCGGCCGGCGTGGACGGCGCTCCCAGCCGCGCGACCATGGCGGGGAGCGCGGGCGCGCCGAGCGAGGCGAGCGCCTGGCGCGCCGGCTCCGCGAGCCGCTCCTCTGCGAGGGCGGCAACAGCGGATTCGACGACCTCCGGCGCGCCCGCCATGGCGGCCAGCCGGAGCGCCACCGCGCGGTTCGCCACCACGTCGTCGCCGCCGTCGGGGGGGCGCCTGCGTGCTCGCCCGCATGGCTACCGAGCGCCGCCTCGATCAGGCGTTGCGCCAGCGTGGGCCCGGCGGCGCGGACGGCGTCGACGACGCTCGGGCCGAGGCGCCCTTCGGCGAGGCGGCCGAGCGCGCGCAGCGCGTGCGTGAACAGGCCGCCGCGCACCTGGGCGAGCGCGTGGGCGAGCGCTCGCGCGGCGTCCGGGGTCGACGAGAAGGCGGCGTTCGAGAACGCCGCCGCTCGGAGCGTCGGCTCCTCGAAGAGCAGCTCGAGGCGCGCCCACGGGATGGCGACCTCCAGCGCGGTGAGCCCCTCGATCGCGGTGAGCCGCACGAGGCGATCGCGATCGCCGAGGCGCGCGAGCAGGAGGTCCGCCGCGCGATCGCGGGCCAGCGCCCCCAGGCCGGCGATGGCCTCGATCGCGGCCTGGCGCACGTTGTCGTCCGAGTCCGCGAGCGCAGTCTCGAGCGCCTCGAGCGCGGCCGGGTCGCGACCGCGCCCGAGCGTCTCTACGGCCAGCTTGCGCCCGTCCGGGTCGAGCTTCGGCAGCGCGGCCTCGAGCGCGGCCGTCGCCGCTGCTCCCGCGCCGGCGAGCACCTCCACCGCCGCGTTGCGGAGCCCCACGTTGTCGCCCCCGGCGAACACCACGACGAGCGCCTGGATGAGAGGCGGCGCGCCGGCAAACGCGCGCGCTGCGACGGTGGCCTCCTTTCTGACGCGCCAGTCCTCGTCTCCCAGCGACCGGAGCAGCAGGGGAAGCGCTTCGTCGATGGGGAGGCGCACGAGCTCGGCCGTCGCCTGGCGGCGGTCCTCTGCGTCCGCCGAGCCGAGCGCTCTCTCGATTCGACACGATCGCTCCGGATGCCACGGCGCCTCCTGTCAAATGGCCCCCGCGACCGACAAGGCCTCGACGACCTCGTGGAAGCGAGCGACGTCGAGGATGAACGTCAACTTACCGTCGTGCCGGGCGACGCCGCTGATGCCGCGCAGATCGCGGTCGCCGCCGACCTCCGGCGTGGGCTGGATGTCGTCCGTTCGCGCGCCGAACACCTCCGTGACCGCATCGACGATCAGCCCGACCACGCGGTCCGAGATGGAGATGAGGATCCACTTGGTGCCGCGCCGATCCTCCCGTCGCTCCACGTTGAACCGGACGCGCAGGTCGATCAGCGGGACGACCTCGCTGCGGTGATCGGCGACGCCGGCCACGTCGGGCGGCATGTGCGGCAGCACCGTCACCGCGAGCGGGTTGACGATCTCCCGCACCTTGCCGATGTCGACGGCATAGTGCACGTCGCCGACGAAGAACCCGACGAGGTTCTTGTGTGCGTCGGGGCGGTGCCTTTGGACAGGATCGGACATGGCGGTCACTCAAGACGCGAGCACCGCGCGGAGGTCGAGGAGGATGATCACGAGCGCCTCGGTCGAGCCGGCGCGGACGATGCCGGGGGCGCGCGGCGCCGCCACCGCGGCGGAGGTCGAGGCCTGGCGATTCCGGCGAGGTAGCCCGCCACCTCGCCGCCGAGCGCGACGGCGGCAGGCTCGATCTCGGCGTCGGCGAGGCGGTACACCTGGAGCACCTCGTCGACGAGCACGCCCATCACCTCGCCGCCGGTGGCGTCCACGAGCAGGATGCGCGTCTTGCGCGTCAAGGGCCCCTCGGTCAACCGGAGCCGCCGGCGTAGATCGACGACGGTCACGAGCTGCCCGCGCACGCTCACGATGCCCAGGAACTGGTGAGGCGCGCGCGGCACCGGGGTGAGCGGCGGGGGCTTGAGGATCTCCCGGATGAGCGTGACGGGCGCGGCGTAGATGTCGCTGCCCAGCATGAAGGCCAGGTACTCCGTGCGCGGGCCACGGTCCTGCTGGCGGGACCGCTTCAGCGGCCCCGGCCCTTTCGCGTGGCGGATCAGGTCAGCCATGGAGTCCTCGCGGGTCGACGCGGTGGCGCTCGCCCCCCGCCGCCATTTCCTCGATCAGCGCGGGCGCGTCGATGACCAGGGCGATCCGCTGGTCCCCCAGCTCGCTCGCGCCGGCGAACCCGCGCACGCCCTTCAGCGACGCGCCGAGCGACTTGATGACCACGTCCTGCTCGCCCACCAGCGTGCTCACGACGAGGCCCAGCCTGCGGGAGCCGACCACGGTGACGACGACGTACTCGCGCGCGCGTCCGCGCCGACCGTCGCGCGGCTCCTCCTCGGTCGCCGCGGAGCCGTCGTCCAGGCCGTCCGACAGGCCGAAGAGCCGGGCCAGGCGGCAGAGCTGGAGGCTCGAGCCGCGGAGCGTGACAACCTCGCGCCCCTCGATGCTCCGCACGCCGGAGCGATCGCAGGACCACCGCCTCCTGCACGTTCGCGAGGGGGATGGCGAAGAGGCGGTCGGCGATCCTGACCACCAGCGCGCTGATGATGGCGAGGGTGATCGGCAGCGTCACCGTGACCTTGGTGCCGATGCCCTCCTCGCTCTGAAGATCGATGACGCCGCCGAGCTTGGCGATGTTCGTCTTCACCACGTCCATCCCGACGCCGCGGCCGGAGATCTCGCTGACGTCGGCCTTGGTGGAGAGGCCGGGGATGAAGACGAGGTTCAGAATCTCCTGCCGGCTGATGCCGCGCGCCTCCTCGGCGCTCAGCAGGCCGCGCCGCATCGCGGCGTCGAGCAGGTTCTTCACGTCGATGCCGTGGCCGTCGTCCTCGATCTCGATGACTACGTGGTTGCCCTTCTGGAAGGCGTTCAGCGCGATCGTGCCGACCGCAGGCTTGCCGACCGCCTCGCGCGCGGCGCGGGTCTCGATGCCGTGGTCGATGGCGTTCCGCATCATGTGCATCAGCGGATCGCTCAGCTCCTCGACGATGAGCTTGTCGACCTCGGTCTCGGCGCCGGTGATGACCAGGTTGACGAGCTTGTCGGCCTCCCGGCTGATCTGCCGCACCACGCGCGCGAGCTTGTCGAAGACCTGCCCGAGCGGCACCATGCGCACCTCGAGGATGCCCTGCTGCATGGCGCCGAGGTGCCGGTCGAACGTGCGCTGGAGGCGCTGGACGTCCGCGGCCAGGTCGCGCTCGATGTGCTCCGATCGCAGCCGCTCGACGAGGCGCGCCAGAGAGGTGCGGACGATGGAGAGCTCGCCCACGATGTTCATCAGGCGGTCGAGCTTGTGGATGTCGACGCGCACCGTCTGCGCAACCGACCGGATGGTGCCCATCTCGAGCGCCAACCGGCTGGCAGCGGCCGCGTCGAGCGCGGGCGCCGGCGCCGAGGGTGCGAGCGAGAGGGGCGCTGCCGGTGCCGAGATCATCGGCACCGGCGGTACGCCCGGCGGGGGCGGGACGGCAGGCATCGGGCCCGTCCCGTGGGCGGGCCCAGGCGCGCCCTCGCGCCGCGCGATCTCCTCGATCTCGACGCCGCGGCCGTCGAGGGCCCCCTCGAGCACGTCCAGCGCGGCAGCGGACGCCATCAGGATGTCGAGCTCGATCGAGTCCGCGTCGGCGCCGGCGCCGGTGGGCAGGTACGTGATGATCTCGCCGTGCGGCTTCGCGATCGCCTTGAGCTCGTCGAGCGCCTGATCGATCGACGCGAGCTGGAACTGGACGCGCAGGCGGAAGAGCCGCATCCCCTGTGCGATGTTGGTGCGGAGCCGGTGCTCCTCGTACTCCGTGAGCACGGCCAGGAGGCTCGGGTCGAGCACGTACTGCCCCACGGACGAGCCGGAGCTCGGGCCCCCCGTGCCCTTGTGCAGATCGCGGATGAGATCGTCGACCTCGGGCAGCGGCTGCTCCCGGTCCTCCTTCTCGACCTGGAGGATGCGCCCGTAGAGCTCGACCGAGCGGAAGAGGAGGTCGAGCACGGTGGCCGTGAGCTCCACGCGCCCGAGCCTGAGGTGATCGAGCAGCTCCTCCAGCTCGTGCGAGAGCGACGCCATGCGGGTGGCGCCGAAGAGACCCGCGAGCCCCTTCAGCGTGTGCACGGCGCGGAAGACGTCGTTCACCAGGCTGGGGTCGACGCGCCCGGAGCGGACCCCTTCGTCGAGCCCGAGCAGATCTCGCCCCAGACCCTCGACAATCTCCTGGGCCTCCGAGAGGAACTCCTCTCGCGCGCGGTCGCCGGCCTCGGCCATCAGTCGCTTCCCTGGTTGTTCTGGGCGCGCCGCGCCGCGAGGCAGTTGCCGACCGCGGCCCGGAGCTGCTCGGGGGTGAACGGCTTGGCGAGGAACTCGTCGGCGCCGAGCGCCATGCTGCGGGCCCGATCCCGCTCCGAAGCCTGGGTCGAGATCACGAGGACCGCGACCCGCCCGAGGTGGTTGCTGGCGCGGACGAAGCGGATGAGCTCGAGCCCGTTGATGTCGGGCATGTTGATGTCCGTGATCACGAGGTCGTACGTGCTCCGCGGCAGGAGGCGGAGCGCGTCGAACCCGCTCGGAGCTTCGACAATCTCGATGTCGCCGAGCCCCGTCGTCCCTTCGAGCTCGAGGCGAATGTACGTGCGCATCGCCGTGGAGTCTTCGACGATCAAGATCCGGAGCATGGTGAGACGATAGCCCAAGGGGGCGCGAGAGCCCAAGGGGCTGCTCGCGGTTCCGGTCCCGGGCGCCCCGCGCGCCTCGGCCTAGCGCCCAGCCTCGCCGTCGAGCGCCTCGAAGAACGCCGGGCGGCCCTCGTCCCAGGCCGCCGCGGCCTCCGGGCGCTCGAGCGCAATCCGCAGCGCTGCCGTGCAGCTCGAGGAGCCGCCCGTCGCGCCCGGCGTCCAGCGCGGCCCGGCCGAGGCCCGCGAGGACGGCCGAGGCGAGCTCGTAGACGACCCGGTACGACGGGGGCACGGGCGCGTGCCGGGGGTCGGCGAAGTGGAGCGCGCAGGCCTCGGCGTCGAGCGAGGTCCACCCGCGGCAGAGGAGCGGTCGCACCTCGTGGACGGAGCACGCGCCGTCCACGAGCAGCGGGCAGGGCACGGCGGCGCGCGCGCGCTCGGCGCGCGGGAGGCCTCGCGTCCTCTCGTCGGCGTCGCGCACCCGCGCGGCGAGCGCCGTGAGGGCCTCGGGCCCGAGGTTCCGGCGGAGGTGGTCGGTGATGCGGATTACCTCGGGGGCGACGACGGCGACCTTGGAGACGCAGCAGGCGGGGCAGCCCTTCGTACAGGCGATGGGCGAGGCGGGGGGCTCGGTCGCCAGTGCGGCGCGCTCGAGGACCTCGGCGCGGCCTCCGGCAGCCGCCGCCGCGGCGACGGCGCCCGGGAGCCCGCGATCGAACAGCGGGCGGAGCGCCCGGCGCTCGCCCTCGGCGACCCCGGCGAGCAGCTCCGGGGTCCACCGCGATGCCGCCTGCGAGGGGGCGACGGGGAGAGCGCGCTTCTCGCTCACGGCGGGCAGTTCAACCCTCTCCCGGAGGCGCGGATGGGGTGGGCGCGCGGAAGCCCTTCACCTTGGGCTTCGCGCCGACGAGCACGAGCTGCCCGCACGCGGCCGACACGTCGTCCCCGCGCCGTCGCCGGACGAAGCAGGAGTAGCCCGCGTCGGTGAGCACCTTCTGGAACGCGGCGACGCGATCGCCGCCGGGCGGGCCGAGCGCCGAGGCGTCGATCGGGTTCATCGGGATGAGGTTGACCTTGACCGGGATCCCGCGGAGGAGCCGCGCTACCTTCGCGGCCTCGTCCGTGCCGTCGTTCTTGCCGGCCACGAGGGTGTACTCGATGGTGATGCGGCGCCGCCGGGGCATCGGGTACGCGCGGAGCGCCGCCATCAGCTCGTCGAGCGGGTAGCGACGGTTGATCGGCATCAGGGCCGATCGCGTCGCGTCGTCGGCGGCGTGCAGCGAGATGGCGAGCGCCGCCTGCCCGCCGAAGTCCCGGCCGAGGCGCTCGATCTCGGGGACGAGGCCGGACGTCGAGACCGTCACCCGGCGCGTGGAGAGGCCAATCCCGTCCGGGTGGCTGAGGAGGCGCAGCGAGCGGGCGGTCGCTTCGTAGTTGTGGAGCGGCTCGCCCATGCCCATGTAGACGACGTTGCGGAGCCCCTCTCCCTCCTCCAGGAGCGAGCGGCCGAGGAGGACCTGCCCGACAATCTCCTCCGGGCCGAGGTGGCGCTTGAGCCCAGCGATGCCGCTGGCGCAGAAGACGCAGCCCATCGCGCAGCCGACCTGCGTCGAGATGCACTGGGTGACGCGGACGCGCGGGGCGTCTGGCTGGCGCTCGCCCTCGCCCTCGCCCTCGCCGTCCTCCTCGTCGTCGGCGGCCGCGGCGTCGGCGTCGGTGGTCGCCGCGCCGGGCCCCGAGACCGAAGGCAGGAGCACCGTCTCCACGAGCGCGCCGTCGCGCAGGCGGACGGCAATCTTCCGGGTGCCGTCGGCGGAGCGGTGGACGCGCTCGGGAACCACGACGCCGGGCGCGAGGCCGCCCTCGGTCAGGACCGCGCGCAGGCGCGCCGGGAGGTTGGTCATCGCGGCCGCGTCGACCACGCCGCGGCGGTGGATCCAGTCGAAGACCTGCTTCGCCGCGTAGGCGCGCTCGCCCAGCGCCGCCATGGCCGCGCTCCACTCGCCGGGCAGGCGGGCGATCGGGTGCACCTCGGTCACGGCACGCATCCAGGGTTCGTAATGCGGCGTGCCCGGTGCGGCAAGGTGGGTAGATGCCGCATTTCCGCTCGCTCCGCCGCGCCCCTGCGCTAAACGAGCGGCGCCATGCCTCGCCCCTTCGACCCCGTAGTCCCGCCGCCGCTCCCGCAGCAGGAGGGCGCCACCTTCCCCCGCCTCGTCGAGCTGATGCAGCGGCTCCTCGCGCCCGACGGCTGCCCCTGGGACCGGGAGCAGAGCTTTGCCACGCTGCGTCGCTACGTGATCGAGGAGGCGTGCGAGGTGGTCGACGCCATCGAGGGGGGCGACCGGGACGAGCTCCGCACCGAGCTCGGCGACCTGCTCCTCCAGGTCGTCTTCCAGGCCGAGCTGGCGCGCGCGGAGGGCTCGTTCGGGCCCGACAACGTGGTCGCGGCCATCTGCGAAAAGCTGGTGCGCCGCCACCCGCACGTCTTCGCCGACGCCACCGCGAGCGACGCGGAGGAGGTGCTCCGCAACTGGGAGCGCATCAAGGCGGCGGAGAAGCGCGGGGGGAAGCGGGAGAAGGCGGGCGTGCTCGCGGGGGTGCCGCGGAGCCTGCCGGCGCTCACCCGCGCCCAGCGCGTGGGGGAGAAGGTCGCGCGCGTCGGCTTCGACTGGCCCGATGCGCGCGGCTCGCGCGGGAAGGTCGACGAGGAGCTCGGAGAGCTGGACGAGGCGATCGCCTCGGGTGACAAGGACCGCATCGAGGCGGAGCTCGGCGACGTGCTCTTCGCGCTGGTCAACCTGGCGCGCCACGTCCAGGTGGACGCGGAGGGCGCGCTGCGCCGGACCATCGACAAGTTCACGAGGCGCTTCGACCAGGTGGAGGCCCGCGTGCAGGAGGTTCACGGCGGCTGGCCCGCCTCCGCCGCCGACGACGAGCTCACCCTCGCGGAGCTCGACGGGTACTGGGAGGAGGCCAAGCGCGCGGAGCAGCCCCCGCGCCCGTGACCTGATCTATCCTCGACGACGTGAGCGAAGCGCCGATCGCACCCGGCCAGGAGGCGGCCACCCCGCGGCCCAGCCAGGCGGGTACTCCACCGAGCCTCCGATCCCCGTCTGCGTTCCTCGCAGGCCCACCGTCGAGCAGGCTCTCGCTCCTGCCCACCACGCCGGGCACCCGGCGGGTCCTCGCCGCCGCCGGCGTGGCGCTGGCGCTGGCGCTCGCGTACACCCTGCGCGGCGTCATCGTCCCGCTCTTCCTCGCCTTCCTGCTGGCCTATGCGCTCAACCCGGTCGTCGACCGGCTGGAGCGGCTCCGCGTCCCTCGCAGCGTGGGCGCGCCGCTCGTGATGCTGGCGCTGGTCGCGGCCGTGGTGACGGCCATCTTCGTGGGCGTCCCCTTCGCCGTCGACGAGTTCAAGGGCGCGTCGCAGCGGCTCCCGCAGCAGCTCGAGTCGCTCCGCGAGCGCGCGGGGGATCTCCTGTGGACGCGCTTCCACTACCGCCTCCCCGAGACGTGGACCGACATCTTCGCCAAGTACGGCAGCACGCTGCGCGGCGAGCTGCCCGACGCAGGGAAGATCGGCAGCGCCATCTTCGGCACGGTGAGCGCGATCTTCGTGCTCCTCGGCATGCTCATCGTCCCCATCTTCGCCCTCTACCTGCTCAGCGACTTCGACCGCATCGTCGTCCGCGCGGCGACGCTCGTCCCGCGCCGCTGGGCCGCCGGCGTCGGCTCGGTGATGCACGAGATCCACGTCACGCTCGGCCGCTACGTCCGCGGGCAGCTCATCACCTGCCTGATCCTCTCCGCGCTGTACTCGACCGGGCTCTCGTTCACGGGGGTGCGCATGGCGGTGCTCATCGGCGTGCTCACCGGGACGCTCTCGTTCATCCCGTACGTCGGCCTGATCACGGGCACCACGCTGGCGGTCCTGATGACGCTGCTCGATTGGCACTCGACGGGCCAGCTCGTCGCCGTGCTCCTGGTGATGGCGACGGTGGGCATCCTCGACGGCATGGTGATCACGCCGCGCATCGTCGGCGGGAGCGTGGGGCTCAAGCCGCTCGAGGTGCTCGTGACCATGATGGCGACGGGGACGCTCTTCGGCTTCGTCGGCGTGCTCCTGGCGGTGCCGATCGGCGCGGTGGTCAAGATCCTGCTGCACCGGGCGGTGGAGGGGTACCTGAAGAGCCCGTTCTACAAGCACGAGCCGAAGGAGCCCGACACGGCGAACGCGGCGCAATAGCCCGTGCGCCGACGCCCTTCGCCGGCCGGGCGGGCTCTCCTCGCTCTTCCTGTGCTGGACCCCGGAGCGGAGACGCTGCAAAGAAGGCGCCGATGCAAACCCGCCTCTCGTTCCAGGGAGGGACGCTGCGCATCGAGGGCCTCGCCAGGGACGACGCCCTCGAAGGCATGCCTGCGTCCTGCGCGTGGGACGAGCGCGAGGCCGTGCACCGCGCGCCGGCCGTCGACTACGCCGCCGTCGTCCTGGCGCTTCGCGCCCGCGACATCGAGGCCATCGACGACGCGCGCCGCTACGCGACGCTCTCGCTCGTGCCCACCGCACGGCACGAGCCCTTCCCCTACCAGAGCGAGGCGCTCGATGCGTGGCGCGGGCACCGCTACCGCGGCGTCATCGTGCTGCCCACGGGCGCCGGCAAGACGTACGTCGCGACGCTCGCCATCCTCTCGCGGCAGCGGAGCACGCTGGTGGTCGTGCCCACGCTCGATCTCTTGAACCAGTGGTACGACGTCCTCGCGGCCGCGTTCGGGGTCCCCGTCGGGATCGTCGGCGGCGGCTACCACGAGGTGCTCGACCTCACCGTGACCACCTACGACTCGGCGCACCTGCACATGGACCGGCTGGGCGACCGCTTCGGCCTCGTCGTCTTCGACGAGTGCCACCACCTGCCGAGCCCCTCGTACGCCATGGCCGCGCGCATGTGCCTCGCTCCCTACCGGCTCGGCCTGACGGCGACGCCCGAGCGCGCCGACGGGCGGACGGTGGACGATACCGTCGGGCGGATCGTCTACCGCAAGGACATCACGGAGCTCTCCGGGGACTACCTCGCGGCCTACGAGACGGTGCGCCTCGAGGTGCCGCTCTCCGAGCAAGAGCGCGAGAGCTACGAGCGCGATCGCGGCACCTACCTCACCTTCCTGCGAGCGCACGGCATCCGCATGGGCGAGCCCGATGGCTGGGGCCGCTTCCTCATGCTCTCGTCGCAGAGCGACGCCGGCCGCCGCGCGTTCGCCGCGTACCGCCGCCAGCGCGCGCTCGCCCTCGCCGCTCCGGGCAAGCTCGCGGTGCTGGCGCGCCTGCTCCACCAGCACCGCGGCGATCGCACGATCGTCTTCACGGAGGACAACGCGACCGTGTACGCCATCTCGCGCCGCTTCCTCCTCCCCGCGATCACCCATCAGACCAAGGTCAAGGAGCGGAGCCGCACCCTCGCCGGCCTGAACGCGGGCGAGCTGACCGCGGTGGTCACCTCCAAGGTGCTCAACGAGGGCGTCAACGTCCCCGAGGCCAACGTGGCCATCGTGCTCTCCGGCTCCGGCTCCGTGCGCGAGCACGTGCAGCGCCTCGGCCGCATCCTCCGCAAGACCGAGAACAAGCGGGCCACCTTGTACGAGCTCGTCGCCGCCGGCACGACCGAGGAGCGGACGAGCGACAAACGACGGGAGCACGTTGCTTACCGTTGATCTCGTCCGCGCGCGGCGGAAGGACGGCCGGCTCCTCCCCGCGTACCTCCGCGGCGCGGCGGCGGCGCGCCTCCTGCCCGTCGCGCGCTTCTACGCGGAGGCGCACGCGAGGCTCGTCGGGGAGAAGCGCGACCACGTCGAGGCGGTGCTGGCGACGCTCGAGGTGCCCGCGCGCGATCGCGTCGCCGCGCTCGGCCTGCGCAAGGTGATCGAGGACCGCTGCGAGTTCGAGGTCGAGGCCGCCGCCGACCCGGAGGAGCTGCGCCACGACGTCTTCTGGGCCGCCGCGGCGGCGCACCGCGCCCTCGACGTGCGCGCCGAGCTCGACCGCGAGGCGGTGCTCGCCGAGGTCGCCGCGCGGCGCGGCACCACGGTCGAGGCCATCGAGGCCGGCCTCTATGCCGACCTGCGCGGCAGCGAGATCCTGAAGCGCGTGGAGCCGATCTCACCCGAGGCAGCGATCGAGCGCTACAACCTCGGCCTCGCGCAGGCGATCCTCCTGCGCGCGGCGCGGGTCGTCGTGCGGGTCGAGGCCGGCGAGGCGGGGGACACGGCGCGCTACCGCCGCCTCTTCCGCGCCGCGCGTTTCCACCAGCTCATCCACGTCGTCGAGGGCAGCGCCACGTCCGGTTACACCATCACGCTGGACGGCCCCTTCAGCCTCTTCGACGCCGTGCAGCGCTACGGCCTCCGCCTCGCCCTCTTCCTTCCCAGCGTGCTCGCTTTCCCCGAGTTCCACGTGCGCGCCGATGTGCTCTGGGGCAAGGAGAGGTCGCCTGCGGTCTTCGAGATCGAGCCCGGTGACGGGCTCGTTCCCGCGCCGGCTCGGAGCTGGAGGAGAGCCCCGAGATCGAGGCCTTCCGCGCCGCCTTCGAACGCCTCGAGTCGGAGTGGTCCGTGCAGAGGAGCGCCCGCGTCTTCGCCCTCCCGGGCGAGGTGGTCTGCGTGCCGGACCTGGTCTTCGAGAACCGGGAGACGGGGGAGCAGGTCTACCTCGAGGTGTTCGGGTTCTGGAGCCGCGCGTCCGTCTGGCAGCGCGTCGAGCTGCTACGCAAGCGGACCTTCCCCGCGCGCATCCTCCTCGCGGTGAGCAAGCACCTCCGTGTCAGCGAGGAGGTGCTGGGAGAAGAGGACGCGGGGGAGATCTACGCCTACAAAACGGCGATCTCGCCGCGGGCGGTGCTGGAGCGGCTCCGGGTGAAGCGGTAGGAGCGCGCGCAGGCGAGGGTGCAAGCCTTCCGCGAGCTGCACGCCGGTCTTATCCAGAGCGTGAAGAGCCCCAGGGGGAGGCATGCTCGCGCTGATTTCCGACCTGCACCTGTGTGACGGCACGGCCACCATGGGCAACGTCTCGCCCGCGGTGTTCGCGCACGCTCTCCGCGGGATCTACGATCTGGCCGAGCGGATCGCCCAGAGGCGAGACCAGCCGACGCACGTCGACCTGGTGTTCCTCGGCGACACCTTCGATTTTCTGCGGACCGAGCGCTGGTTCGAGGACGGCAGCGGCAACACGGTCTCGCTCGCGGAGCGGCCCTGGGGCTCGGCGGCGGCGGTCTCCGCCACGTCCATCCCTCCCGCGGTCGCCGCGCGGGCGCGGGACATCCTCTCCACGATCCTGGTCCTCAACACAGAGGCGCTGAAGACCCTCCGGGGCGAGCACCAGCCACCGCCCCCGGGCGTCCAAGTGCGGCGCTACTACATCCCCGGCAACCACGATCGCCTCTACCTGCTCGACCCGGAGCTGCGCGCCGGCATCCTGCGCGCGCTCGGGGCCGCGGACGCGGAGGTGCTCGGGGCCCCCGGCTTCTTCCTGCACCGGCTGGAGCTGCCCGAGTACGGAACCCTCGCCCGCCACGGCCATGAGTGGGACGTGTGGAATTTCCCCGGGTTCCGCCGGGGTGCGGTCCCCTCGGAGTACGCGGACGCGGACTACCTCCCGACGCCCATCGGTGACGCCGTGACGACGGAGATGGCCGTGGCGCTCCCGCGCGAGATCGCCCTCAGGGTCCGCGACTCGCACGCCTTTCCCGCCGAGATCGCGGAGGGCGTCATCCGGCGGATGAAGCGGATCGAAGACGTGCGCCCGCTCTTCGCGTCGTTCCACTGGGCGTATTACGAGGTCTCGCGCCTGGGCGTCGAGCTCCCCGACGAGCAGGCCCGCACCCTCCGCGACGCCCTGGGCGACAGCGTTCGGACGCTGGCCAGGCGCTTCCGCGATCTCGACTTTTACCAGGCCTGGCAGGAGCGCCACCATCGAGGGATCCACCTCGACGCGGCGTTGCTCCTGCGCTTCATCCTGTGGGGGCTCTCGGCGCCGACCTGGTTTCCGGTGGAGTGGGTCGCCGAGCACGTGGAGCGCGGGCTGGTGGACGTGAGCCCGCGCACGGTGACCCGCCGAGGCGCCGCGCGTGAAGACCTCGCCCGCATCGGCAGCGAGGAGATGCGCTTCGTGATCTACGGGCACACGCACGACCCCGAGCAGGTGCCGCTGCGAGGCAGCCAGGTCGTGCAGGACGTCTACGCCAACACGGGCACCTATCGGCCCGGCGTGTTCCGCGCCGACGACGGAGAGGGCTTCGTCGGCTGGCAGCGGCTCTCGTACACGTGCGTCGCGAGCTGGGAGGAGGCGGCGCACACCGTGTCGCCGTTCGGCCTTCCCAACCGCGGGCCCGCGTTCATGGCCTGGTCGGGGGCGCGCAGCGCCGGCGCGCCCACGCCCACGGGGGCGGACCGCGCCCGTGGGCCGTAGCGGGCATACCGCTGGGAGCGCCCCGAAGGTGACCCGTTGACACCCCACGGGCGGGTCCCTAGGCGTGGCCCATGGGAATTCGAGTGGGGGATGCCGCCCCCGACTTCACGTTGCCGAAGCAGGACGGCTCGCTCGTCACGCTCAAGACGCTCCTGGGCAAGGGCCCGGTGGTCCTCTACTTCTACCCCAAGGACGACACCCCCGGCTGCACCGCCGAGGCGTGCTCTTTCCGCGACGCGTACGAGGATTTCAAGGAGGCCGGCGCCGAGGTCGTGGGCATCAGCTCCGACTCGGAGAGCGCGCACCGGGACTTCGCAGACAAGCACCGCCTACCCTTCGTCCTGGTGAGCGACCAGGGGGGCAAGGTGCGCAAACTCTACGGCGTCCCCAGCACGCTGGGGCTCCTCCCGGGGCGTGTCACGTACGTGATCGACGCCGGGGGAGTGGTACGACACGTCTTCAACTCGCAGCTCAACCCCACGAAGCACGTCCGCGAGGCGCTCGAGGTCCTCCGGGCAGCCTCGCGCACGGCCTGAGGTCAGGCCGCCAGGGGCTGGAGGCGGTCGCGCAGCTTCTTCTTCGCGCGCGCCTCGAGCTGCCGCGCCCGCTCGCGCGATACTCCGAGGCGGCGCCCAATCTCCGCGAGCGACAGCTCCTCCTCCGGGTCCGCCATCATCCGGGTCTCGACGATGTACCGTTCACGCGGATCGAGGTTCTGCACCGCCTGCGTGAGCCGCTCGCGCAACAGCGCTCCCTCCTCGGCGCGCGAGAACTGCTCCTCCTGGTCCTCGTCGTCCGCCGCGAGCGTATCGACGAGCGAGCGGGCGCCGTCCTCGAAGACCTTCGAGTCGAGCGACACGTCGCGCGCCTCGAGCCGGCGCGCCATCTCGATGACCTTGTCGGCGGGCGCGCCGAACTTCTCGGCCAGGAGCTTGTCGCCGGCCTCTCCCTCGCCCACCAGCCCGGCGATTCGCGCGCGCTCGCGCCGCAGGCGGAAGAACATCTTGGACCGCAGCGGCCCGGAGCCGACGCCGACCAGGCTCCACGAGTGGATCACGTGGTTCAGGATGTACGCCCGGATCCAATACGCCGCGTACGTGACGAAGCGGTTTCCTCGCTCGGGGTCGTACTTGCGGATCGCATGGACGATACCGAAGTTCCCCTCGGCGATCAGCTCCGAGAGAGGGATGCCGTAGCGGCGGTAGCTGACCGCGATCGACACGACGTGGCGGAGGTTGGCGAGCGCCAGCCGGGCGGCCGCATCCTGGTTTCCATGGTCACGGAAGGCGCGGGCGAGCTCCGCCTCCTCCTCGCGCGACAGCTCCGGGATCTGTCGCACATGGCTGATGTAGCGCGAGACGGCGCTTGTCTGGTCTCGTGAGGTCTGCACGCGTCCCCCATCCGGTGTGATGTAGATTACTGTTGTAGCGTCTCGTGGGCTGCACGCACCTCACCCGGGGGGAGATTTCGTCCCAGGGCCCACGGCTTGAAACCAGCGCACTGCAGCCCGTATGCCGCGTCGCAACGCCCGTCGGGCGGGCACCGCCTGCACCGTCCGCATCGGGCATACGTCACGGAACCGCGCAGACGGCCTCCAAGGCCGCTCACTGCGCTGGAGAGTGAGGAGATGCTTGCGCGCCGGCTTCCCAGCGGCTCGGACGGCAACAGCCGAGCGAGGTGGGCGTTCGATGCGTTGGAAAGGCCCGCGTTTCCAGGTGAGGGGGGCTCAGGGGGAGCCCGGAGAAGCGGGAGCCCGGAGAAGCGGGACCGCGGGAGGCGGCCCCGTCGCTCTCTGTCGAGCTCGTCCGGGCTATGCCGAGAACGACGAGCCGCAGCCGCACGTGCTCTTCACGTTCGGGTTGCCGAACTTGAAGCCCGACCCGTGCAGACCCTCCACGTAGTCGATCTCGGTGCCGTCCAGGTACTGGTAGCTCAGCGGATCGATGAAGAGCTTGATGCCCTTGTCCTCGAACGTCTCGTCGAGATCGGTCGGTTTGTCCTCGAAGTAGAGGTCGTACGAGAACCCAGCGCAGCCGCCGCCGATGACGCGAAGACGCAGGCCCTGCCCCTGGAGCTCCTCCGCCGTTGCAATCTCCAGCACCTTCTCGGCCGCCTTCGTCGTAATCGTGATCATGTCCGCCGTCCTCCTGTGCAGCCTGGCTCGCCGCGCCGCCGCTGTTGCGGCGCCCGGGCGACCGTCCGATAGGGTAGAGTAGGCCCGATGGGCCCTCCTCGCCAGGGGGAAGCCGGCGCGGTACGGGAATCGCGGGTCTCCGGGGGTGACGCGTAAGATTGGCGCGGGCGACGGTCGCGCCGGCTCGGCCGCCCGGTGACGCGACAGACGCGTGGGAACGCCAATCCCCCGCGGGCGTGAAGATTCCCCCGTGCCGAAGCTAGCTAAGTATCTGAAATCAGACATGACGAGGGTGAACGCGATGGTCGCGTTGCCCGGCGACAACGCTGTCTTGCCCGGCGTCAACGCTGTCTTGCCCGGCGTCAACGCTGTCTTGCCCGGCGTCAACGCTGTTCTTGCCCGGCGTCAACGCTGTCTTGCCCGGCGTCAACGCTGTCTTGCCCGGCGTCAACGCTGTCTTGCCCGGCGTCAACGCTGTCTTGCCCGGCGTCAACGCTGTCTTGCCCGGCGTCAACGCTGTCTTGCCCGGCGTCAACGCTGTCTTGCCCGGCGTCGACGCTGCCTTGCCCGGCGTCGACGCTGCCTTGCCCGGCGTCGACGCTGCCTTGCCCGGCGAGGGCGCTGCCTTGCCCGGCGTCGACGCTGCCTTGCCCGGCGTCGACGCTGCCTTGCCCGGCGTCGACGCTGCCTTGCCCGGCGACGACGCTGCCTTGCCCGGCGACGACGCTGCCTTGCCCGGCGACGACGCTGCCTTGGCCGGCGTCGAGGTTGCCTTGCCCGGCGACGACGCTGCCTTGCCCGGCGCCGACGCTGCCTTGCCCGGCGCCGACGCTGCCTTGCCCGGCGCCGACGCTGCCTTGCCCGGCGACGACGCTGGCTTGCCCGGCGACGACGCTGCCTTGCCCGGCGACGACGCCGCGTGCCCCGAGGTGACAGCGGCGTCACACGGCGTGGAATTTGGGCTGCCGATGACGCGCCGACCTTCGTGCGTCGCGTCATGTGAGCATGGGAGAGGACGGGACAGCGGACGCGGCCAGCCTCAGGGGACCGGCACGCTCGCCAGGTCGTGCGGGTCGGCGGGGTTGGTGGCCTGGAAGTCGGTCGCGTTGTCGCCCGTGTCCGAGGTGTTCCCGCCGGACCCGCCGGGCTTGCGCTCGAGGCTCGCGTTGTTGTCGGTCGCCGGCAAGTTGTTGTGGGGGTTCGTCACCGGCGTGCCGAAGCACGTGTAGGGGTCACCAGGGCACGCCAGCGTAGCCTCCGTCGCCGAGTCGTAGAAGAAGCAGAGGGCGTCGACCACGGCGTTGCCGTGCACGAGGATGACGCTAGCAGCATCAGGGATGCCGTAAGCCATCGAGTATGTGCCGTCCGCAGGCGTCTTCGCCGACTCGCTGAACCCCGCGTCGGTCGCGTACAAGATGTGCCCGTGCGCAGGGATGACCTGCCCTCCACCGTTGAACCGGATCCCATAGTTCGCGGTCGCACAGGTAGAGACGCCGCCCGTGGCGTTCCTCGCTTTGAGGCCCCACGTGCTGTCGAATGTCACCGGCGTGGGCCCGGGGTTGTAGATCTCCACCCACTCGTCGAGCCCGCCGTTCAGTCCGCGCGTCCTGATCTGGCTCAGCACCAGGGGGCCGACGGTGCCGCCGGAGCTGGAGGAGCTGCTGGCGCTGGTGGAGGAGGAGCTGCTGGCGCTGGAGGAGGAGCTGCCGGCGCTGCTGGACGAAGAGCTGCTGGCGCTGCTGGAGGAAGAGCTGCTCGCGGAGCTGCTGCTCGCCATTGCGGTCGAGCTGCTCGAAGTGCTGCTCGTATTGGTCGATCCGGTGCCGGACGAGCTGACCGCGCTCGCACCTCCGGTGCTGCCCGCGCCTCCGGTGCTGCCCGCGCCTCCGGCGCTGCCCGCGCCTCCGGTGCTGCTCGCGCCACCCGTGGAGCTGGTGAGCGCCCCCCCGAGGCCGGTGGCGCTGCTGGAGGCGACCATCCCGCCGGTGCTCGCGCTCTGGGACGAGGATGCAGGGCCCACGCTCGGCGCGCTCCCGCTGCCGGCTCCCCCCACGCCGACCAGATCGGTGCCATAGACCGAGCAGGCAGTGACCGCGGTCGCCATGGCGCCGACCGACAGAAGGCAAGATGGCCGTGTCCTCACGACCCCATCAGGCTATCCGAGCCGCCCGCCTCTGTCGAACGGGAGCGCGGGCGACACCCCCCTGACATGGACGCGTTGCGCTCGGCCCCTCCCACACGATAAGCGGGAAGGGTGCCCGCGTCCCCCGAGGGTCGACTCGACCGAGCCCCGGCGGGGCAGGGCAGGGCGCGCGCCCTCCGGTGGGTACCGGCGCTCGCCCTCCTCGCCTGGGCTGCGCCAGCCGCCGCCGACGACGCCGAGCCGATCCGCATCGTCTTCCACGCGCACGCCGGCTGCCCCGACGAGGCGGCGTTCACCGGCCAGGTCATGGCCCGCACCCAGCGCGCGCGCCTCGCCGCCGAAGGCGAGGTCGCGCGCACGTTCAGCGTCATCATCACTCCCGCTGGGGGCGCGAGGTCGCGCGGCAAGCTCGTCATCGACGACCCCAAAGGCCCCTCGGCCTCTCGCGCCGTCTCCGGCACCTGTGACGAGGTCGTCTCCGCCCTCGGCCTCGTCGCCGCGCTCGCGATCGATCCACACGCTTCCACTGCGCCCAAGCTCCCACCTGCGCCGCCTCCCGCTCCTCCACCGCCGGCTCCGCCTCGTCGGCGCGAGCCGCTCCCTCCGCCGCCCCGCTACGACGCGCTCCCCTGGTGGGGCCCCATCGGTGAGCCCCTCCCGGTGATCCCGGACCCAGCGCCGCCGGCGCGCTGGCGGCTCGCCTGGGCCCTCCACGCCGGGGGAGCGAGCGCGGTCGCGCCGGGCCTCGCGCGCACGCTCGGAGGTTTCGTCGAGGTCGCGCTGGACGGGGGCGGGGTGTTCTCGCCGGCGTTCCGGCTCGGGATGCTCCACGCCGACAGCGGGACCCTCGTCGTGGCGCAGGGCGAGGCGGCGCGCCTCTCGCTCGCTGCCGCGCGCGTGGAGGGCTGCCCCGTCCGCCTCGCGCCTGTCTCCTGGCTCTCGCTTCACCCGTGCATTTTCTTCGACGCCGGTGCGCTGCAAGCTTCCGGGACCGCTAGGGTTTCGTCGGTTCCGTCCACCACCCGACCATGGGCCGAGCCTGGGGCGAGCGCGCGCGTCGCCGGGGAGGTCGAGGGGCGCGCCTTCCTCGAAGTCGAGGGTGGCGTCGGCTTCCCTCTGGTCCGGGATACGTTCTACTTCGCCCCTGCGACCACCGCGCACGCCGTGCCGGCGGCCGGCGGGTTCTTCTCCGGCGGGATCGGGACGCATTTTCCGTGATCGGGCGCCGGATCTCCGGCCATCGTAGGGCCATGGTGTGGCGATGGTGCCCATGAGCGTCGAGCTGCCGCAGCCGGTCGCCGCCGGCAACGCACCTGCTGTGGTCCGGCGCTCCGCGGCGGCCGACGCCCGCCTGCGGGCGATGCTGGATGCGCACTACGACTTCGTGTGGCGCTCGCTGCGGCGGCTCGGTGTGCCCTCGACCGACGTCGACGACTGCGCCCAGCAGGTCTTCTGGGTCGCGGCGAAGAAGCTCGAACGACGTCCAGGAGGGGAGCGAGCGGGCGTTCCTCTTCGGCTCGGCGATGCGCGTGGCGTCGGATGCGCGGCGTTCGCGCTCGCGGAGGCGCGAGGCCCCGGCCCTGGCCGAGGAGAGCACGGAGGCGCTGGACCCGGGCCCCGATCCCGAGCAGGCCGCCTCGATGCGCCGCGCGCGCGCCGTGCTGGACGAGGTGCTCGACGCCATACCCATCGATCTGCGCGCGCCCTTCGTGCTCTTCGAGCTCGAAGAGATGTCGACCGGGGAGATCGCCGCGATGCTCGGCCTGCCCACGGGCACGGTCGCGTCGCGGCTCCGCCGCGCCCGCGAGGAGTTTCAGGCCATCGTTGCTCGCCGCAAGGCGAAGGACGAGTTTCGCGGAGGCAGGCCATGAGCGAGCCTCGAAGGTTGCTGGACGGGGGCGGGAACGATCTCGAGCGCTCGCTCCTGCGCTCCGCGCGCGGCGATTCTCCGTCCGACGGATCGCGCCGCAAGACGCTGATCGCGCTCGGCCTCGCCGGTGGCGTCGGCGGCGCCGCGGCGACGACGACGGCCACCTCGACCGCCACCTCGACCGCTGCTGTTGCGATCAAGGGCTCGGCCGCGATGGGCGGCGCCGCGCTGATCAAGTGGATCGGCGTGGGCGTGATCACCGGCTTCGCGGTGATCGGCGCGGCGAGCATGATCGCGCCGAAGAGAGCGGCTGCTCCGATCTCACCCGCCCACCCGCAAGGGGTCCCAAACCCCGGGCCGGCGCAGTCGGCCCTCGTCGCGCCTGGCCCCGCCAACCCCCCGCCGTCGTCGCCGCCGGAGGCCGCTCCGCCCCCAGCGCCTCTGCCCACCGAGGAGCCCGCGCCTGTCGAGGTCCCGAAGTCAGCGGCGCCCCCCCCCATCGCCCAGCCTGCAGCGACCTCGCTCACCTACGAGGTCGCGGCGCTCGATCGCGCGCGCGAAGCCCTCGCAGCGGGCGACGCGGCCGGCACCCTGCGCGCGCTCGACAATCACGATCGGAGGTTCCCGGGTGGCATGCTCGGGCCCGAGGCGACGGTGCTGCGCATCGAGGCGCTCGCGCTCCGCGGCGACCGCGCCTCCGCCGTGCGCCTTGGCAAGGCCTTCCTCGACGCGCACCCGCGGAGCCCTCACGCGAACCGCCTCCGTTCTCTCCTTGGCATCGACCCCCCCTCGCCCCCCGCCCACCCGTGACCGTGATCCGCGCGCTGGTCCTCGCGCTGGCGGGGTCGCTCGTCGCGGCCGCCTGCGGCGAGCGCGTGCTCCTCGGGAGCGACGACTGCACGGGTCAGCCCTGTGGCACCGCGTGCACCCTCGACCCTTGCGAGGGGGGCGCTCCGGAGCCGGGCGCGTGCGCCGGCGCGTGCAATCTCCACGGTGCCTGCGTCCCGTCGAGCCCCGGCCTCTGCGCGCCCCCGCCCCCGCCGGCGTGCCCCGGCGTCCCCTGCGGCATGCCGTGCCCGTCCTGCGAACCGGGCAGCACGGGCTGCGACATGGACGCCGGGCCCCTGGTCTGCGACGGCATGGGGCACTGCGTTCCCGGCCCGCCGATGTGCACGCCGCCGCCCTTCAATCCGTGCGCGGGCAAGCCATGCGGCGGCCCGTGCAACCCGTGCAACCCCGCGGACTTCGACGGAGGCTGCCCGCCACCTCCGATGGCGATGGCGTGCGACGCGATGGGCGAGTGCGTGAACGCGGCGATGGCGGGTTGTCCTGGGATGCACTGACGCGCGCCGAGCCCGCGGCGCTTCATCCGCGACCGGGCACTTTCGTTCGAGACGGCGCCCGTCGTTCGCGGGCGGGACGCTTCGTTCGAGGCCTGGGGCCTCGTTCTCGTACGTGGGCAAGAAGAGAGCGGGCGAGCGCGACGTGAGCGCTCGTCGGGCATCGGAGCACGGGAGCCGATGCCTCTTCGCTGCTCGATCTTGACCAGACCGGAAGAGCTGGAAGCTTTGCGCCCCGCCTGGGAGGCCCTGCACGAGCGCAGCGCCGTCGACGGGCCGATGCTCTCGCCCGTATGGCTGCTCGCCTGGTGGCGGGTGTTCGGGTCGATCGGCAAGCGGAGGCTCGTGGTGGGCGCCATCCAGGACGAAGGGCGCGTCGTCGGGCTCGCCCCGTTCGTGGCGCGCACCCACTGGTACGCGCCGGGCGTCCCTTTTCGCCGGCTCGAGCTCCTCGGTACGGGGGAGCCGGAGTCCGACGAGGTCTGCTCCGAGTACCTGGGCATCCTCGCCGAGCGCGGCGCCGAGGCGGACGTCGCCCGGACGTTCGCGTCGGCCCTCGCCGAAGGTGCCTTCGGCCCCTGGGACGAGCTCCTCGTCGGGCCCGTGGTCCAGGACAACCCAGCCTCCACCACCCTCGCGGAGGAGCTCGCCCGCACCGGCGCGGGCGTCGCGCTCGCGCCCGACGGCCAAGCGTACTACGTCGAGCTACCCCGCTCCTACGGGGAGTACCTCTCGCGCCTTCCCGGCACGGGCCGCAAGCTCCTCACGCGATCGATGCGCGACTTCGAGCAGTGGGCGGAGGGCGCCTGGGAGCTCCGCGTCGCCGCGTCCCCCGCCGATCTCGAAGAGGGCAAGCGCGCGCTCCTCGCGCTCCACGGCGAACGCTGGGGAGAGGGCGGAGCCTTCGCTTCGCCGCGCTTCCGTGCCTTCCACGACCAGGTGATGGCCGAGCTCCTCTCGCGGGGCGCGCTCGATCTGGTGTGGCTGACGGTGCGAGGCGAGCCGTTCGCGGCGGCGTACAACATCGTCTGGAGCAGGCGCTCCTACTACTACCAGTGCGGCCGTCGTCTGGACGTGCCCCGCAACATCCGCCCCGGCATCGTGCTCCTCGCGAAGCTGGTAGAGCGCGCCATCGCCTGCGAGCGGTGCGAGTACGACCTCTTCGCGGGGGCGTACCGCTACAAGCGCGAAATCTCGACCGCGACGCGGAGCGTGGCGCGCCTACGGGCGGTGCGCCTCCCGGGAGGCGTGCGCGAGCGCGCGCGCCTCCTCGCCGAGGAGGCGCGCGCCGCGGGGCGCGTCGTGAAGAGAGCCCTCCAGAGCGCGCCGCCCGCGCCTCTGCCCGCCGCGCCCCACGAGGACGCGCCCGCCGCCGTGCTCCACGGCGACCTCAACATGCTCCGCTGCTTCGCCGGCGCGGGCGTCGAGACCGTGATCCTCGCGTGCGACCCCGATGCCCCCAGCTTCTTCTCGCGGCACTGCGGGCAGCGGCGGATCGTCGCCCGACCCGGCGACGGAGCCGGAGGCGGCGCTCGCCGGCCTGCGCGAGCTCGGCAAGCTGCTCCCGAGCCGCCCTGTCCTCTTCTACGGCGACGACGCCATGCTGCTCCTCGTCTCGCGCCATCGAGACAAGATCCGGGATCGCTTCCGCTTCCTCCTCCCCGACGCCGCGCAGGTCGAGGCGCTCGTCGACAAGAAGCGCTTCGCCGCCCTGGCGCACGAGCTCGCGCTCCCCGTCCCGCGGACGCTCGCGACCACCGGCGTCGAGAGCGCCGCGGAGATCGCCCGCCTGCTGCCGCCGCCGGTCATCCTCAAGCCTTTCTGCCACCTCGGCTGGCGCACCTCGCGCGCGGTGCGCGACCTCGGCGAGGGCCCCGTCAAGGCGCTCTACGCGGGCGACGAGCGCGCGCTCGCCCGGATGATGGACCGGATCGCCTCGTTCTCCTCCGAGTTCATCGTGCAGGAGTACATCCCCGGAGGTGAGGAGCAGGTCTACAGCTTCCACGCCTACCTCGACGTCGGGCGCAGGCCGCTCGGGCACTACGTCGGCCGCAGAATCCGCACGTACCCGCGGCGGGCGGGGGTCAGCACGTACCTCGAGCTCGTCGACGAGCCGGACCTCTCGCGCCTCGGCTTCGAGATCCTCGAGCGGCTGGGCACGGTTGGCGTGGTCAAGCTCGACTTCAAGCGCGACCCGCGCACGGGCCGCTTCTACCTGCTCGAGGTCAACCCGCGCTTCAGCCTCTGGAACCACCTGGGCGCCGCTTCGGGCGTGAACCTGCCGCTCCTCGCTTACCGCGACCTCGCCGGCCTCCCCGTCACGCCCGCGCCCAAGGCCAGGATCGGCGTCCGCTGGCTCTCGCTCGCCGACGACGCGCGCACGTTCGTGCGCTCGTTCGCGCCCGCGGGCGAGCTCACGCTGGGGGACTGGCTCGCTTCGCTGCGGGGGCCGAAGGTGTACGACGTGTTCGCCTGGGATGACGTCTCGCCTTTCCTGATCAACCTTCGCCGCTGGCGCGGCGGCCGGGACCAGGCGCGCGGGGCGCGGTGGTGAGGTGCGCGTGAGGTACGCCGTCATCGCCGACGTCCATGCCAACCTCGAGGCGCTCGACGCGGTGCTCGACGCGGCGCGCGAGAGGGGGGCGGACCGCATCGTGTGCGCAGGCAACATCGTCGGCTACAACGCCGACCCGAACGCCGTCGTCGCGCGCCTCCGCGAGGCCTCCGCGATTTGCATCGCGGGCAACCATGATCGCGTCGCCGCCGGGCTGGCCGAGCCCACGCACTTCGGCGCGGTAGCGCGGCGCGCGGTGCTCTGGACGCGCGTACACCTCTCCGCCGAGAGCCGTGCCTTCCTCGCCAGCCTTCCGCTCCAGGCCGTCGTCGACGGCAGCTTCCTGGTCTTCCACGGCGCGCTCACCCCGTCGCCGGACCCCGACCTGCACATGAGCAGCGACGCGCGCATCTCCCGGAGCATCCAAGCCCTGCGAGACGGCCCCTGGCAGGTGCGCCTCGCGTTCTTCGGCCACACCCACCGGCGCGCCGTCCACGAGGCGCACGGTGAAGCCTGGAGATCGAGGGAGGCAAGCATGATCGAGCTCTTCTCGGGCGCGCACTACCTGGTCAACCCAGGCAGCGTCGGCCAGCCGCGGGACGGCGACCCGCGCGCGGCGTTCGCCCTCCTGGAGGTCGGAGGGCCCGGCCGAGAAGCGGGCGCCGATCCGGGGAGTGAGCCCTCCCGCGTGCGCTTCTTCAGGGTTCCATTCGACAGCGCCGCCTGCATGGCGAAGGCGGCGCGCGCGGGGTTGCTCCCCGAGCCGCGCCCCTTCGAACAGGTCGTCCGCCGCGGCCTCGCCGCCCTGTGGAGGCTCCCGTGAGCGCGCGCGAGATCGTCGCGCGCGAGCTCGACCGCGCGAGCGTCCTCGACCGGATCTTCTGGCTCCGCGCGCGCGTCGGGCAGCGCTCGCTCGCCGTCCTCACCTACCACCGCGTGGGGCACGCCGAGGACGCCGGCGAGCTCGACCCCGGCGTCTTCGAGGCGACACCCGAGGAGCTCGAGGCGCAGCTCCAGGTGCTGCGCGCCCGCGCGACGGTCGTGTCACTGGCCGACGTCCGCCTCGCCTGCCGTGGCAAGAGGCTGCCGCCCAACCCGGTCCTCGTCACGTTCGACGACGGTTATGTCGACCTCCAGACGTGCGCCGTCCCCATCCTCCGCAAGGCGGGCGTCCCTGCCACGTGCTTCGTCCCCACGTCCTTCCCCGACGGCGGGCGGCTCTTCTGGTGGGATCGCATCTGGGTCGTGATGCGACGGTGCACGCGCGATCGCGTCGAGCTCACGTACCCGGCGCCGCTCACGATCCACCCGAAACGCTCTCCCGCCGCCGCGGCCGGCATGGTCATCGACGCCATCAAGCACGCGCCGCGCATGGACATGAGCAGGCTCTGGGAGGCGCTGGAGCACGCCACCGGCGTCGCGCTCGACGCCGCCGAGGAGCGCGCCATCGCTGCTCGCACCATCCTCGGCTGGCGCTCCGTCAAGGGCCTGCGCGAAGCGGGGATGGACGTGCAGAGCCACTCCCACGAGCACGTCGTCCTGAACTCCCTCTCCCCCGAGCTCGCGCAGCGCGACCTCGCCCGCTCGGCCCGCGTCCTCCACGACGTGCTCGGCGAGGCGCCGTACGGCGTCGCCTATCCCGTCGGCTACCCTCTCGCCGGCGCGCTGCTCCGCGCGCCGCTCGAGGCGCGCTTCGAGATCGGGTTCACCAACAGCACCGGCCTCTGCGCGCCGCGCATCGGCGATCCGCTCAACGTGCCGCGCATCTCGATGGACCTCGGGATGGGCCTCGGGGAATTCAAGCTGCGGCTGCTCTTCGGCGACGCGGGGGGGCAGCGGTCCGGATGGGAGCCGGTCTCCGGGGGCGCGACGCCGCGCCGCGCGGAGGAGCAGCGGACAATCTCGCGCCTCACGGCATTCGGAACCGCGCGATGAGCGGGACGTGATCGCTGAGGCCGTCGAAGACCCCCTCCTCCCCGAAGGGCCGCGTGTCGGCGAAGTCGAGCCACTCGAGGTGCTGCGATGAGTACACGTGGTCGAGGTGCATTCTCAGGTTGAGAAAGCCCGCGGTCGGGAAGGCGCGCGCCTCCGCCTCGCTCAGGTGCCGCACGTGTGAGAACGCGTCGACGAAGCCCCGCTCTTCGCGGAGGTAGCGGTCGACGGGGGAGCCGGGGAGCGAGTTGAAGTCGCCCACCACGACGAAGTAGGGGCTCCGCTGCTCGCGCGCGACGAAGTCGGCGAGCGTCCGCGCCTCGGCGAGCTGGTTGGGGGCGAAGCCCATACGGGCGTCGCTCGTCCAGAACTCGCGCGAGAAGACGCTGGGCAGAGAGAGGTGGGTGTTGAAGACGTCGAAGGTGAATCCGCTCTCGTGGACGAAGGAGACGTGCGCGCAGATGCGCGTCTGCTTCAGGTTCTTGACCCGCTCGCGGTGGGTGATGTCGTGCGGCCTGTGCGCGTTGTGGTGGCCGATGGTGAACGAGTCCTTCGCGATGACCGCGAGGCCGGTGGTGTAGATGTTGGTGCGCGCGGTGAGCCGGTAGGTGTGGGCGGGGAAGTAGTAGGCGGTGTAGCGGTCCGCCTTGTTCGCCAGCGCGAGCGCGGCGTGCAGCTCTGTCATCACCCGATCGAGCTGCGTCTCCCCCGGGTGCCAGAGGCGGTTGATGGAGGTCGATCGGATCGAGCGGGTCTCGACCTCCTGCAGGCAAACGAAGTCGGGTGTCGGGTCGAGCGTGGCGAGCGAGCGGGCGATGCGGCTGAACGCGGCGCTGGTCGACGCGAGGCCGCGCGTCGGGTGGCCGAAGTAGCGGACGTTGTAGGTCATCATCCGCAGCGTCTGGTGATCGCTCGCCGCGCCCCCTCTTTTTCGCTCGCCCAGCGCGTCCTCCGCTGGAGCGTCGCCGGCCCTGTCGTGGGCCTGGCGCGGACCACCCCTGCTTTCATCCATCGCGGCGGCGTGGCTCATGTCTGCAGAGATCCCTGGGGGAGGGACGGCCTCGCAGGATACACCCTGCGGGCGTTCCCGATGACGACGATGATGCCGCACGCCCAGCGTTTGTCGAGCAGCGCCAGCCGTGGCGGCAAGCAGCGCCAGCCGTAGGCGGCAAGCAGCGCCAGCCGTAGGCGGCAAGCAGCGCCAGCCGTAGGCGGCAAGCGACGCCAGCTTTGGTCGGACGGTCGGGTTACGACGTGACGAGAGTGTAGAGCCCGAGCGCAGCGACGGCGGCGCCCAAGGCGACGGTGCCGCGTGCCAAGAGTGAGCCGCTCCGCCTCGTCCACCGGGTAATCATCAGAATCGCGGCGGCTTCCACGATCAGTGCCGAAGCGAGCCCGGCGCCGAAGCCGGCGAGCACGGCCGGATCGCCCGCGACCGCCGCCGCGCCGAGCCCGTGCGCGAGCCCGAACACCGCGACGTGCCAGCGGGCTCGTCCATGGCGGGGCTCGCCCTCAGTAGGCCGACCCGCGGCGAGGTCGAGCCCAGCATAGACGAGCGTGAGCGCGACCGCGGCGCCGAGCACGTGGGGGTCGGGCACGAAGATCCCGCGCGCGCCGAGGACGAGCCCGGCGGCCGCCGCGCCGAGGAAGAGCAGGGCTGCCCGCAGCGCTTCGCGACGACCTTCGCATGGGACGAGGAGCGCGATGAGGAAGGCGGGAGCCTGGAAGCGGGCGAGGACGTGGAGGGCGCCGCGCTGGAAGGGCGGCGAGGATGCCGGCTGCTCGCGCGGCGCGGGAGCGGGCGCCGCGGGGGGCACGTCGAGCGCGAAGGAGGGGGTGCGCTGCGAGAGTACGGCGAAGGACTCGGCCGCGCCGGCGGAGGCGTGCGCGAGGTGGCGGTGACCGAAGCTCAGGTCGTCGAGGAACGCGAGCGCGACGTCCACGCGCCGGGGTCGCTCTGGGCAGCGGTAGACGGCGCGCACGGAGACGCCATCCTGCTCTGCCAGCGCGACCCCTCCGAGCGTGCCCGGGCAGGCTGCGCCGTCGCCCTTCACCTGGACGCGGCCGACGAGCGCGCCCTCTATCGCGTCGCGCGCAGCGGTGAGCTCGGCCGGGCTGATCGTGCCATCGTGATCGGCGTCGAGGCCCGCCACGAGGGAGATCGAGATCCTTGCGGGCGAAGATGATCTCGGCGCGCACGTCCGCGCCCTCCACGACGTACTCGCCCCGCGAAAGCCCGACCTCGTGCGCGGCCGCACGCGTGGCGAGCAGGGAGGTCGCGAGCGCGGCCACGAGCGCGACGGGCGCCGCCTCGGCCCGTGTGCTCACGGCCGCAGCTTGCCGACGAGATCCCTGGCGTGGAGCCGCCGCTCGGCGCAGTACGCGGAGAGGCCGTCGAGCACCTTCTTGGCCGCGGTGGGATCGGCGAAGCTCGCCGTTCCGACCTGTACTGCGGTCGCGCCGGCGAGGAGGAACTCCACCGCGTCGTCGGAGGTGGCGATGCCGCCGATGCCGATCACCGGGATCTTCACCGCGCGCGCGAGCTCCCACACCATGCGCAGCGCGATCGGCTTGAGCGCAGGGCCGGAGAGGCCGCCAGTCTTGTTGGCGAGGCGAGGCCGCCAGGTGCGCGGGTCGATCGAGAGCCCACGGATGGTGTTGATCGCGGTGAGCGCGTCGGCGCCCGCCTCCTCGCAGGCGCGGCCCACGCCCTTGAGGTCGCCCGCCTCGGGCGACATCTTCACCCAGAGGGGCTTCCGCGTCGCCGCGCGCACCGCGGCGGTGACGCGCGCGGCGGCGGATGGGTCGCAGCCGAACTCGAGCCCGCCCTTCTCGACGTTGGGGCAGGAGACGTTGAGCTCGATGGCGGCCACGCCTTCCTCTCGATCGACGCGGCGCGCGAGGGCGGTGAAGTCGTCGACGGTGGTGGCGAAGACGTTGGCGACCACGGTCACGCCGCGGCGCTCGAGGATGGGGAGCTTGTCGCGGCAGAAAGCCTCCACGCCGACGTTCGCGAGGCCGATGGCGTTGAGCATGCCTGCCGCGGTCTCCGCGATGCAATCGGGCGCGTTACCGGCGCGCGGCGCGAGGCTGAGGCCCTTGGTGCAGATGCCGCCGAGCGCGGCCACGTCGAAGAAGTCGTCGTACTCGAGGCCGTAGCCGAAGGTGCCGGAGGCGGTGAGCACCGGGTTCTTCAGCGTGAGCGAGCCCAGGCGCACGGAGAGGTCGATTTCGCTCACGGCGTGGCCCCCCGGCTCCTCGCCCAGTCGATGGATGCCGCGTCGACGCAGGGGCCCTCGGTGCACGCGTAGAGGTAGCCCGAGTGGGCGTGGTCGGGCCCTGCCGCGCGCGGCACGGGGCAGCCCAGGCAGACGCCATAGCCGCAGGCCATGGGCGTCTCCAGCGAGACCTCGCACGGAACGCCGCGCGCGGCGGCGATCGCCGCGACGGCGGCCATCATGGGCTCGGGGCCGCACGCGTAGACCTTGGGGGGTGGCCCCGAGGCGAGCTCGTCGAGCGCGCGTTCGAGCAGGACGGTGACGCGCCCGCGCACGCCGCGCGAGCCGTCCTCGGTGGCGACGCGGAGCTCCGCGACGCTGGCGAGCTCGAAATCGAGGGGGAGGTCGGCTGCGGTGCGCCCGCCGTACAGCGCCAGGGCCCGCTCTCGGGGCCTGGATCCAGGGCTCGCTTGCGGGGCGAAGGGGCGGGTGGCGGCGATCTCACGCGCGAGGAAGAGCAGCGGCGCAACGCCGACGCCGCCGGCGACCAGCACGGGGCGGTTCTCTTCGGGGCATGGGCGCCACGGGAGCCCGAGGGGCGCGAGCAAATCGAAGGGCTCTCCGCTCGACGCGTGGGCGAGGCGCCGCGTGCCTTCGCCCACGACCTTGACGAGGATCGAGGGGCGGTCGCCCGCCGTGAGCAGGCTCATGGGTCGAGGGAGGAGCGGCGCCTGCCCCCAGGCCGCGCCGCGCACCATCGCGAACTGCCCAGCGCGCGCTGTCACCGGCTCTTCGGCCTCGAAGGTGAGGACGTGGTACGCGGCGCCGATGGCGTCGCGCTGGTGGAGGAGCAACCGCGAAAGCCTCCGCGACGCGAGGTGTGTGCTTTCCACGACCACGCCACCTCTTAGCCCCGCGCGCGTCACCCGTCGATGCGGATTTCGTCCCGCCCCGGTACGGCGCGGCCGCTCTCCGGGTCGAGCGCGAGGATCATCTCGATCGCGTCCTCGTCGTTGTCCGCGTAGTAGCCCGGCCGCACGCCGAGCGCGGTGAACCCGAGGCCGCGGTAGAGCTTGATCGCTGCGCGGTTGCTGCGCCGGACCTCGAGGAGGACGATACGGACGCGCTCCCTCGCCGCGTAGGCCAGCGCCTCGTCCATGAGCACGCGGGCGAAGCCGCGCCGCCGGAGGGGCGGCGCGGTCGCGACGTTGAGCACGTGGAGCTCGTCGGCGACGTGCCAGGCGACCAGGAAGCCCGCCGGCTCTGCGCCCTCGGCCGGGCGGACCACCCAGACGCGGGCCCAGGGGCGCTCGAGCTCCTCTCCGACCGAGAAGTTGCTCTCGGCGAAGCACGCGCGCGAGATCGCCTCGACCGCGGGGAGCGCGTCGTGGTCGTGGCGTACGATGCGATCGACCACGACACGCGAGGCCTCTGCCCGCGTGGTCGGGGGTGTTGCATCGCGCGCGGCCTCCGCTTGCCCGAGCGAGCCTTCGAGGTGATGCGGGGCCCGCCCCGCGGGCCCGGGCCCAGGGCTCGCTTGCGGGGCCGACTGGGTAGGCGGGGCCGCCTGCGGCCCTGTCTTGACGGGGGACCGGGGAGCGCGCCTCACTTCGTCGCCTGCGTCGGGCACCCGGAGACGACCTGCACCTCCGCGACGCTGCCGCTCTTGAGCTCGGCGCACGCGTGGCCGTGCAGCGTGACCACGTCGGGGGCCGTCCATGTCCAGCCGTTGTTCGGGTCGGACGGGAGGAGCTGCTGATCGAGGTAGACGTTGGTCTCGTCGGGTGTGGAGGGCGGGTCGGCGATGGTGATGTCGCAGGAGACGCCGCCGGTTGCGATGTTGGAGAGAACCTCGCCCAGCGTGCTCAGGTCCTTCACGTCGTAGTAGAAGGGGGCCGCCGGCTGCGGCGCGCCTCCAGCGAAGGCCATTTGGGTGAGCACGTCGGTGTACGCCTGGCTGCCGGGGATGCCGACAATCGATACCTCCACGCCGGCCGCGTGCAGGTTCGCGACCGCCGCCACGCTCGCCGCGCGGTCGACGCAGTTGATCGGCCCCGCGCTGCCGCCCGGCGCGCAGCAGTTGGTCCCCATCGCGCAGCACGTGTCCGACGGCGGGCAGCCCTCGATGTTCTCGCTGCAGTCGGCGGCGATGCACGAGGCTTTGGGGTTGCAGTTGGGCCCGCCATCGGTGGCGAGGACGGCGATGATCTTGCCGCCGAGGGCGGCGAGCTTGGGCTGGAGGGCGGCGAGGGTGGCCGCCGTCGGCGTGCCGCCGTACGGGGTGAGGGACCCGGTGGCGAGGTCGAAGTGGTAAGGGTCGCCGAAGGTCGGTGGGAAGATCTCGCGGCCGGGGTGGCACGGGTCGGTGCCGTTCGTGTCGAGCGGGAAGGCGGCAGCGCCGGGCTTGATGACGTAACGCAGCGCCTCGACGAGCTTGGCCGCCGCGGACTGCACCACCGAGTACCGGGTGCCGCCGGGGACGGCCTCGGACATGCTGCCGGAGATGTCGAAGATGAAATAGACGATGGGCGGCTTCGTCGTGATCGGGTGGATCTGGTTGCCGCAGAGGCCGCCGGCGTCGAGCGGCGGCGGGCCCATCGGGCCCCCCGCATCGAAGCCGGAGCCGCCGCCCACGCCGCTGCCCTTCGCGCCGCCAGAGCCGCCCGGTAGCGGTGGCGCGAACGTGTGGCTGTCGTCCGCGCTGGAGCAGGCGAGGAGCCCCAACGCGACGAGCACGCAAGGGACAGCGCGAGCGTACATCGACCGCAGCGTATCACCTTCGCGGCCGGGAGGTGCGCCCAGCCGAGCGATGGCCCGCGGCGGTCAGATCGTCCAATCTCGGCGCGCAGGTGGGGGAAGCGGGCGAAGTCCCCCGGCCGGCGTGTGACGAGGGTGAAGTCGTTGGCGAGCGCGATGGCTGCGATCATCGACGTCGTCCGGCGCGCCGTCGGGCGCCACGGTCGCGCGGAGCTTCGCGAACGACTGCGCGGCCTGCACGTCGAACGGCGCCACCTTGACGGCGGCGACGAGGCGGATCACGTCCTGCATGAGGCGGGGGCGCTGCGAGCGCCGCGCCGCGAGGAGGAGCTGGCTCACCGAGATGACGCTCGTCCACCGATCGCGCGGGGGGACGGTGGTCAGGCGGCGGACCAGGCTGCGGGTGGGCGCGGTGCGGAGCACCTCGGCGAGAGTGCCGGCGTCGAGGAGGTAGGCCACGTGTCTCAGCCTCGCTTCGGGGGCAAGGGCGGCATGGGTCTGGGTGGAGAAGGCGGCGGAGGCTTCGACCCGGGGCTCCCCTCGGGCACGGACGCGGTGCTCGCATCCTCGGCACCACGCTGCCAGAGGCCCGTCTTGGTGAAGTCGGCGACGAGCCCGTCCACGAACTCGTCGTGACGGCACGTGCCGCAGAGCGCGAGGAGCGGGTCGGAGCCGCCGGCGCCGGGATCCGGCGGGTCGACACGATCGAGGTCGGCCATCGAAACGATCGCCGCGATGGGGTGCCCATCGCGGATCACCAGCGTCCGCGCACGCGCGGCCTCGGCAGCGTCCACCGCGTCCTGGCAATGGGCCGGGAGGTCGGGGAAGGGGATGCCGTACTTTTGCGTCACGCATGCGAAGCTATCGGATCGCGCGGGCGGCGTCAGCAGCCCCCGAGCGGGGGGCTAGGGCTCGCTCCCGAGCCCGCTCGGGTCGGCAGGCGAACCCCGTCGTTAGCTTACGCAATCTCGCCGAGCGCGCGGACGACCTCGGCGAGACCGCGCTCGAGCGCGGCCTCGGGTGCGACAGGCGGCATCACCTCCGAGTCCTCCTCGCGGATCGCGAGCGCGGCGTGGGGGCTCGCGAACCAATCCTCGTCGAAGCGCTCGACGAGTGTGCGGCGATCGCTCGCGGCGAGGAGGGCGCCCGCGAAGGAAACGGCGTCGGCGGGGCCGAGGCGCGGGACGACGCCGGCGAGCGCGGCGGGGATGGGTACGCCGAGCGCGACGGCGGTGTGCTCCTCGAAGCGGCTGGCGCGCTCGCCGTCGGGGAGGCTGAGGGCGCCCCGGCAGAGGACGCGCGCGGCTTCGATTCGCAGCGCGAGGCAGAGCGCGGTGGCGACGCCGCGGGCCTGATCGCGCGCGCGGCCGCGGCCGAGCCCGAGGGCGCGCGTGGCGAAGACCGGGTCGGCCGCCAGCGCAGCGAAGAGGGCGGATCGGCGCGTGCGGCGCAGGTCGAACGGCGCGCGGGAGAGCGCGAACGACGCGCGCGGGCCGTCTGCATCGGCGAGCGCGGCGCCGAACGCGCCGAGCGCGCGCGCGAACGAGGAAGCGCCCAGCGGCGCGGGGAGGTTGTCGATCGAGAGGCGCAAGCCCTCGGTGAGCGTGCTCTTGCCAAAGAGATCGTGGAGCCAGCGCGGAGTGAGATGCGCAGGCCAGCCCTCGCCAAAGGCGCTTCCCGTGGCGGAGGACAGGGCCGCGGACCAGCTCGCGTGGGACGGAAGGAGCGCGGCGGTGTCGGTGAGGAAGCGGCAGGCGAGCGCGCCGAGGGCGGCCGGGGGATCGACGGGGATCTCGAGGTGATCCGGGGCGGCCCCGAGGAGGCGCGAAGCCTCGGCGCGCCGCTCGGCCAGGACGCGCGCGGCGTCGTGGACCGCGCCGGCGCCGCGCGCGAGCGCGCTCGCGAGGACGCGCCGCCGGGCCGCATCGGGCTCGCGGAGCATGCGGAGCAGCAGCGCGCGAGGGGAGTCCGTGAAGGGCGCGATGCCGGTCTCGCCCACGCTGATCGTCGGCGCGCGCCACGCCGCCGCGCGGCGCACCTCGTCGCGCCAGAGGACGCGATCGAGGGTGAGCGCGTGGATCCAGGCGCGGAGCGGCGCCGCGAGCGTGGCACCCGGCCCGACGACCTCGCCGAGCTCTGCGAACGTGGCGCGGGTGCTGACGCGACGGTGCGCCTCGAGCGGGCTCGGCGCGTCGGCGAGATCGTCGAGCGGGGCGCGGGCGAGGCGAATGCGGGCCTCGGTGAGGGCGCTCGCGGCGCGGGCCACTTCGCGATCGAGGATCTCGAGCGGGATCACCATGGTCACCCGTGGATGGCAGGCCGCGCCCCCAGGCGCGCGGCGATCTCGCCCTCGGCGGCGGCCAGCACGGCCAGGCGCTCGCGGACGCGGCGCTCGTCACCCCACACCGTGACGGCGGGATCGACCATGGTCGTGTAGTGGCGAGCCTCGCAGGCGAAGAGGTCGTCGTAGAAGGGCGCGAGCGAATCGTCGAGCGGCGCGAGCGCGTCGGCGAGCAAGCGGAAGCGCTCGCACGAGCGGGCCTCGATGAGCGCGCCGACGAGGAGGCGGTCCGCGAGCGAGCCGCGCGGCGACTTGTCGCCGGATGCGAGCGCAGCGCGGCGGAGGTCGGCCGCGTAGGCATCCGTCTCCGGGCGGCCGAGCTCGATGCCCCCCCGCTCGAGCAGCGCGAGCACGTCGCGGAAGTGGGCTAGCTCTTCCTCCGCGACGGCGGTGAGGGCGCGCGCTACGCCCGCGGGGGCCGGCCAGCGGGTGGCGAGCGGAGATCGCGTTGGCCGCGGCCTTCATCTCGCAGTGGGCGTGGTCGGCCAGCACTGCGCCGAGATTGGCGACGGCGATCTCGGCCCAGCGTGAGTCGGTGGCGTGAGTGAGGCAGAGCACGTCGCTCGCACTATAAATCGACCTGGACCGTGCCCCCAGCCCGCCGCCCGTTCCGCGGGATGAGGCCGGGCGGCCCGGACCGCGGCGACCCGGCCCGAGCCTAGGGGCCGGCCTGGCCGGTGCCGGTCGGCTTCCCGCCGATGCCGGTCGACTCGAGGTAGTACGCGACGCTGAAGAAGAGGGTCGTCGCCCCCGGGTTTGAAACGGTGCGCTTGACGGATCCCTCGATCGCAAACGAGATCCCGATGTAGCCCGTCCCGAGCGAGAGAGTGTTCAGCTTCGCGCCCGAGTCGTAGCGGTAGCCGGCGCGGATCGGGACGGAGCCCGCCAGCACGTACTCGCCGCCGGCCATGACGCGGGCCGTCGGCTTCTCCGCGCCGGGCACCCCCCATGAGCTGAGGTCCGCGATGCCGTCGGCCTCGATGGAGAGGGCGTCGGCGCTGTAGCCCACGCCCCCGCCGACGGTGAGCGGGAGGAGCCCGTTGTTGGCATACGTCAGGTTCTGCCCGACCGCGGCGATATAGAAGGAGTCGGACGGCTTGACCACCAGGCCGACGTCGAACGTGGCGGTGTTGAGGAGAGCGAAGCGGTCGGGCCGGTTGTCCGTGCTCGGCGCGCCGGTGATGGATCCCGGGTCGACGAGGCCGCCGGACGCCAGGCTCCAGCCGAAGCCGTAGCCGGGCCCCGCGATGCCCGACTGATTGACCTTGAGGTAGCGGCCCGTGAAGCCGAGCATGAGGAAATCCGTGATCGGGTACGCCAGGGCGAGCCGCAGATCGAGGAAGGTGCGATCGATGCCGCTCGGGTCCATCGCGATGGGCGTGCCCTGGATGGAGAAGGCGCCGGCGAGGCGCGAGGTGATCGAGTCCACGACCATCCCGCCGAGCATCCAGGTGCGCGTCTCGGGCGTTCCCGAGGTCATCGCTTCGATGTGGTAGGTCTGCGCCTCCGGCATGGCCGCGGGGTTGAGGAAGATGGCCGTCGAGCCGGAACCGGCCGCGCGGAGCGCGCCCCCCATCGCGGCGCTGCGAGGGGTCTCGGTCTCGCCGTAGTTGTAGATGATGGCTTGAGGCAGCGGGCTCGGGTCCGCCACGGCCCGGCCTGTGGCGAGCAGCGCGAATCCCCACAGGGCCACTGCCAGGGCTCTAGCCTTGCTCACCGAGCGCATCGTCGCTCCCTATCCCACCAGGCAACCCGAGGGACAACTTTCTCGGAAGCGCCGGGGCGATGCGGGCGGGGCATCACGCCGCACTTGCGCAACCTCGGACCGCTCAATCTTCTCCGAGTGAACGCCGTCTTTCTCAATTCTGGACGGTCGATTGACCTTGCTATGTGCAAATGTTTGAAATTCCATAGAGAAGAGGTTCTTGACCCGAGAATTTTGCGGTTTTGGCAGCGCGCGTCATGCGGGCCAGCATCGGTGACGGGAGCCTCGCAGCGTCGTGACTGGGAGGTTACGCGAGCAAGTTTTTGCGCCGGGTCAAGGGCAAAAAAAACACGATGAATTTCGGGAGTTTCATCTACGTCGCCGGATTGGGGATGGACTCCCGGACCCGGCCGGTGCTACCGAGAAAAGCGTCGTTTCGGCGAGAAGCCGTGGCGGTCCCTGGGGCGGCGCACGGACATCTACCGACCAAGCACCCCCACCGAGCAGAGCGGACGCGAAGCAGCGGGATCATGCTGCGTCACGTCCAGTAACATGGTTGGAGTTTCGGCCCCCGTCGGGTGTTCAGGTGTGTGCTTCGCGCATGGAAGCATCGGGCATCTGTCGGCTTTCGGACACCGCATGGTTCGCACCAACGCACGCAGAGCATGCAGGATGGCGGCGCCCAACGTGAGGAGCACCTCCATTGTTCTCCAGCTCTGGAGGAGCTCTCCCGGGGAGAGCCTTCAAAGGGATTGCTCCTCTCGTGGAAAACCTGTGGACAACGCCGAGCGAACTTGGGGCCTGTGTGAGCTTCTCGTCTGATTTCGGGGACTTGTAAGCGACATATCCCGGGCACGGTCCTGTGGAAAACTTGGGGCGTCCTCCACGAGAGGTCGCCCCGTTTCGCCTCTATGTGCTGGAGCCCGCGCGGGCCGGACGTTTCTGAAGCGCGATGACGAACCCGAGTGACCAGACGCGGACGGTTTTCGATCGAGCGGTAGAGCACACGCGCGCTCTCTCTCCTGCGACGTTCGACCAGTGGTTCGGGGGCGTGCAGTTCGATGATTTGACCGACGGCGTGCTCTCCCTGCGGGTGCAGAACGAGTTCGTCCTCGAATGGATCAAGGATAACTTCCTCCCCACGCTGACCGAGCGCATTCGCGAGCTGACGGGGTGGTCGGTGCAGGTCGCGTGGACAATCGACCAGCACCTCGAGGCGCCCATCGCCAACCGCGCTCAGATGCCGCCCGTGCGCCCGCGGCCGATCGTGACCGGCGGCGCGCCCGTCCTCGGCGCGACGGAGGCGCCATCGTCGAGCCCCCGTCCTCGCGCGGGCCTGACGGCGCGCCCGCCTTCGCCGCCTCCGCCCGAACAGGCAGAAGACGCGCAGGGTGGCGCAGGGAGGTCTCTGCGGCGCGTTTCGCCTCCGCCCGACGACATCAACCCCAAGCACACCTTCGCCGGGTTCGTCGTCGGTCCCTCGAACCAGCTCGCCCACGCCGCCGCGATCGCGGCAGCTGGAGGTGGCGGCCGCCGCTACAACCCGCTCTTCATCTGCGGCGGCACCGGCCTGGGCAAGACGCATCTGGTGCACGCGATCGCCCACCGGGTCCACGGCGACCGCCCCGACGCGCGCATCATCTACGTCTCGGCGGAGCGCTTCACCAACGACTTCATCGCGTCCATCCAGCACCACCGGATGGACGAGTTCCGCGCCCGCTATCGCGTTGGGTGCGACGTGCTCCTCGTCGACGACATCCAGTTTCTCGCCGGGCGCGAGCAGACGCAGGAGGAGTTCTTCCACACCTTCAACGCGCTGCACTCGGTCGATCGTCAGATCGTGGTCACCAGCGACAAGTACCCGCAGAACCTCGAGCGGATGGAGGAGCGCCTCGTGTCGCGCTTCTCCTGGGGCTTGGTCGCGGACATCCAGGTCCCCGAGCTGGAGACGCGCGTCGCAATCGTGCGCAACAAGGCCGCGCTCGAGGGGTTCGCGTTGGACGACGACGTCGCGCTGTTCCTCGCGCAGATGATCCGATCCAACGTGCGCGAGCTCGAAGGCACCCTCATCCGCCTCGCCGCCAAGTCGTCGCTCACGGGGCGGCCCATCGACATCGCCTTCGCGCGCGCCGAGATCGCGGCGGCTGCCCCTTCCTCCGCGCTGCGACCATCAGCGTCGAGGACATCCAGCGGGCCGTATGCCATCACTTCCACCTCCGCTCGGTCGATCTGACCTCCAAGGATCGGCACAAGAGCGTCGCCTTCGCCCGGCACGTGGCGATGTACCTCTGCAAGCAACGCCTCAAGGTGAGCTTCCCCGAGATCGGGCGCGCCTTCGGCAACCGCGATCACACCACGGTGATGAGCGCGGTGCGCAAGATCGAGGCGCAGCGCGACAGCGATCCGCAGGTGCGCGCGCACCTCGAGGCGCTCGAGCGGCGGCTCGCCGAAGAGTAGCCGTCGCCTCGGGCGCGAGCACGCGCCGGTGGAGCGAAGCTCGCGATCGTCGACGGTGCCGTGCGCGGCGCTCGCCTCCGCTATGCTCCCTTCATGGTAGCGACAGCGGCATCGAGTCCAGAGGCCCATGCGGCGCCTGCACGCGCGTCCGCCCGTGAAGGTGGCGCCGTGCGCGGCGCCCTCGTGTGGATCTTCCGCCGCGTCGTCGGCATCTACTTCCGCGAGGTCGAGGTGACCGGCAACGTGCCCAGCGAGGACACCGCCGGCCGGATCTTCGTCTCCAACCATACCAATGGCCTCGTCGACCCCATCCTGGTCCTCACGACCGCGCCTTGCCCCATCTCCCCCGTCGCCAAGAGCACGCTCTTCGGCATCCCTGGCCTGCGCTGGCTCCTGCGTCGGGTCGGCGCAGTGCCCATCGTGCGACGCCGTGACGATCCCACGAAGCAGGCCGGCACCAACGACGAGGTGTTCAACAAGGTCTCCTCCGCGCTCGCAGGGGGGCAGAACATCCTCATCTTCCCGGAGGGGACGAGCCACAACGAGCCCCGCCTCATCGAGGTCAAGACGGGAGCCGCGCGGATGCTGGCTCGAGCGCGCGAGCGCGGCGCTCGCGGGCTCACGTTCCAGGCCGTGGCGCTCGAGTTCGACGAGCGCGACACCTTCCAATCGCGGAGCCTCCTCGTCTACGGCCCCGTGCGCTCGGTCGACGAAATCGCCGGCGGCGGAGCGTCGCTCGGGGGAGACGCGCTCGTCGCCGCCGTCACCGCGCAGATTCGCGAGGATCTCGCCGAGCTCCTCGTCGAGGGCGCCACCTGGCCGGAGCGGCTGCTCATCGCGCGCATCGCCGAGATGCTCACCAACGACAGCGGGGACCGCTCTCTGGAGCGCTGGAACTCCATCGGCCGCCGCGTCGAGGCGGCCCGCAAGGCGCTGCGTGGGGTGGGCGAGGAGACCGTCGCGGAGGTCGGCCGGGCGGTGAGCGCGTACTACGCCCGCATCGAGGAAGAAGGGCTCGCCGACGAACAGCTCGCGGCGGGTGGCGAGCCCGCTGCAGTGAACACCCTGGCCGACGCCGCGCTCGCGCTCTGCTTGCCGCTCGCGGCAGCGGGCGCCGTGCTCTACGCCGTCCCCTACCACCTGACGCGGGCCGCGGCCGGGCGCATCGCGGACGCCGACGACGAGCTCTCCACGTACAAGCTCGGTGTCGGGCTGCTCGCCTATCCGCTCTGGGCCCTCGCCCTCACGGGCGGGGGCTTCGTGCTCCTGCCGCCGCCGATCGCGGCTGGGTTCGCAGTGGTCGTGATCGCGAGCCCGTTCGCCGCGCTCGCCTGGCACGACGCCTCGCCCCGCGTTCGGCGGGCCGTGCGCTTCGTCGCTCGCGCGGACCGCATCGCCGAGCTTCGGACGCTCCGCGTCGAGGCGCTCGCGCAGATCGAGCGCGCGCGAGCGGGCCTCGGGATTTGACGGGCCTCGGATCGCCCTGCCCGCGGCCCCGATCCGAGCTAAGCTCGGCCCGTGTTCCCCGCCGAGCGACCGCGCCGCCTACGCCGCACCGCCTCCATTCGGGCGCTGGTGCGAGAGACCATCGTCCACCCTTCGGACCTCATCCTCCCCCTCTTCTTCAACGAGACGCTCACGGAGCCACGCCCCGTGGCGACCATGCCGGGCGTCTCGCAGCTCCCCGTGAGCGCCGCGGCGGCGGAGGCGCGACGCGCGCGCGAGCGCGGGCTCGGCGGCGTCATCCTCTTCGGGCTACCCCGGGTGAAGGACCCGTCCGGCGCCAGCGCCTACGACCCCGAGGGCCCCGTGCCGCGCGCGGTCCTCGCCATGAAAGAGGCGGCTCCGGAGCTGCTGCGTGATCACGGACGTCTGCGTCGACGAGTACACCAATCACGGACACTGCGGCGTGTTGAAGACCGACGCGAGGGGCGTCACCGACGTCGACAACGACGCGACCCTCGAGGTGCTCGCGCGTGCGGCGGTGGTGCACGCCCGCGCGGGCGCGGACATCGTGGCGCCCAGCGACATGATGGATGGGCGCGTCGGCGCCATCCGCAGGGCGCTCGACGCAGAGGGGTTCGGCGAGGCCGCGATCCTCTCGTACGCGGTGAAGTACGCGTCGTCGTTCTACGGCCCCTTCCGCGAGGCGGCCGAGTGCGCGCCCAAGTTCGGCGACCGCGCCGGCTACCAGATGGATCCGGCCAACGCGCGCGAGGCGCTGCGAGAGGCGCGCCTCGACGAGGAGGAGGGCGCCGACATGCTCATGGTCAAGCCTGCGCTCTCCTACCTCGACGTCATCGCCAAGGTGCGCGCGGCGTCGCCGCTGCCGCTCGGCGCGTACAACGTGAGCGGCGAGTACGCGATGATCAAGGCCGCCGCCGCTGCCGGGATGATCGACGAGCGCCGCGCGGTGCTGGAGGTCTGCACCTCCATCCGCCGCGCCGGGGCCGACTTCATCCTCACCTACCACGCGCACGACGTCGCCCGCTGGCTCGCCGGCTGACGCCGCTCACTCCGCGGAGGCCGCCGCGGGCTTCTTCTCCACCGCCTCCCGCGCGAACTGGAGGTTGTGCAGCCTGGCGTAGAGCCCGCCGGCGGCCATCAGGGCCTCGTGCGTGCCCTGCTCGACCACGCGTCCCTTGTGGAAGACCACGATGCGATCCACCGCCCGGATGGTGGAGAGACGGTGGGCGATGATGAGCGCGGTCCTGCCCGCCATCGCGCTTTCGAGCGCGCGCTGCAGCCTGCTCTCGGTGTCGCTGTCGACGTTGGCCGTCGCCTCGTCGAGGATCAGGATGGGCGGGTCGCGGTAGAGCGCGCGGGCGAACGCGATGAGCTGGCGCTCGCCCGCGGAGAAGTTGGCGCCGCGCTCGAGCACCGGCGCGTCGAGGCCGCCCGGGCGGCGCTCGAAGAGATCGAGCGCGCCGATCCGCTCGAGCGCCCGCACCACCTTCTGGCGATCGGGGACGGCGTCGCCGGCGGCGATGTTGGTGGCCACCGTGCCGGGGAAGAGGAAGACGTCCTGAGGCACCACCGCGAAGTTGCCGCGGAGCTGTTCCCGCGGGAGCGTGCGCACGTCCTCGCCGAAGACGCGCACCGTGCCCGCGCTGATGTCGTAGAGGCGGAGCAGGAGCGAGGCGATGGTGCTCTTGCCTGCGCCGGTGGCGCCGACGAGCGCGATCCTCTCGCCCACGCGCGCGCCCATGGAGACGTCGCGGAGCACGGGCGCGCCCGGCTTGTACTCGAAGGCCACGCCGTCGAGCTCGAAGGCCATGGCGGGGTCGCCGGCGGCGTCGCCCGCGCGGAGGGGCGCGTCCACCTCGTCGTTGTCGAGGAGCTGGAAGATGCGCTCGGCGCCCGCCATCGCCGACTGGACGACGGTGTAGCGCGCCGACAAATCGCGGATGGGGACGAAGAAGGACTCGATGTAGGAGACGAAGATGACGAGGTTGCCGAAGGTGATGTGGTGGGAGGAGTTGCGGAGGCCCGCGTACCAGAGCACCGAGGCGATGCAGATGCTCGAGATCATCTCGATCGCGGCGTCGAGCGTGGCGTCGTAGATGATGGACCGGTTGTTGGCCTCGCGGTACGCGGAGTTGATTTCGTCGAACTCGGCGGCGCTCGCCGCCTCCCTCGCGTAGGCCTGCACCACCGCAACGCCCGAGACCTGCTCGTTCAGGTAGGCGTTCATCCGGGCGGTCTTGGCGCGGATCTCGCGGAAGATGTCGCGGATGCGCTTTCGCGTCCAGTTCACGCCGACGGCCACCGGCGGCACCGCGACGAAGGCGATCAGGGCCATCGTCGCGTCCTTGCTGAGCATGGCGACGACGATCGCCACGAGCTTGACGAGGTCGCCGAGCGCGTTGAGCGCGCCGGAGCCGAACATCTCGTTGATGGCGTCGACGTCGCTCGTGACCCGCGTGACGAGGCGCCCGACCGGCGTGCAATCGAAGAACCCGAGCTTGCGGGTGTGGAGGAAGCGGAAGATGTGGAGGCGCATGTCCGCCATCGCGCGCGCCCCGCCCACCTGCATCAGGTACATCTGCGGGAAGGCGATCGTCTGCTCGAGGACCAGCATCAGCGCGACCGCGATGCCGTAGCGCGTGAGCGAGGTGCTCGGGGCGTCGAGCCCGGCGCCCATCACCAGCGGGCGGGCCACGTTGAGGCCGGCGTTGACGAGGAGCAGCGCGAGCGAGATCCCGAGCCAGCGCGCGTGCGGGCGCACGAACGGCCACGTCTTCCAGAGCATGCGCGCGTCGTAGGACTGACCCAGCGCGCCCTCCTCGTGGAAGCGGCGGAGCGCGTCCGCCGCGCGGCTCTTCTTCTCCGCACGCACGCTCACGCGACCCCCGCGGCCTTGGCGATCTGTCCCTCTCCGCTCGAGGGTGGAGCGTCGAGCTCGGAGAGGGCCGCGAGGTCCTCCTCGATGCGCTGCTCCTCCGCGAACGAGGCGTAGAGGCCGCCGCGCGGGACCAGCTCTTCGTGCGTGCCCTCCTCGACCACGCGTCCAGCGTCGAGGACGACCACGCGGTCGCAGCGCCGCGCGGCGGCCACGCGGTGGGTGATGAGGATCACGGTGCGCTCCGACGCCTGCCGCTCGATGGCGGCGAGGATGGCGGCCTCCGTCTTGGCGTCGACCGCGGAGAGCGGGTCGTCGAGCACGAGCACCGGCGGCTCCCGCACCAGGGCGCGGGCGAGCGCGACGCGCTGGCGCTGGCCGCCGGAGAGCTGCACGCCGCGCTCGCCGACCACGGTGTCGAAGCCCTCGGGGAGCGACTCGATCTCGGCGAGCACCTCGGCCTCGCGCGCGGCGGAGCGGACGATCTCCGCGCTCGCCGCGCCGTCGGGGTCGTCGAGCGAGTAGCCGACGTTTCGGGTCACCGTCGTGGAGAAGAGGAACGCGTCCTGCTGGGCGTAACCGATGCCGTCGCGCACGGTCTCGACCGGGAGGTCGCAGACGTCGGCGCCGTCGAGGAAGACCGCGCCGCGCGGCGTGGGCAGGAGGCGCGCCAGGAGCACGGCGATGGTGCTCTTGCCCGAGCCGGTGCGCCCGACGATGGCGAGCGAACCGCCGGCGGGGACCTCGAAGCTCACGTCGTCGACGACGGTGCGACTGCCGTACTCGAACGAGAGGTGCTCGACCTTGACGGCGCCCTTCACCTGCTCGGGCGCGGGCAGCTCGCCGCTCTGCACCTCGGGCACCGCGTCGAAGATGACACGCAGCCGTTCGTAGCCGGCGCGCCCGCGCTGCACGATCGAGAGGACGAAGCCGAGCGCGAGCAGCGGCCAGATGAGGCGGGAGAGCGCCATGAAGAACGCGATGAAGGCGCCGCGCGACATGTCGCCCGAGGCCACCAGGGTACCGCCGTACCAGAAGACGACGATGACCCCCACGGCGTTGATCCAGCCCATCATCGGCCCCATCGACCCGCGCACCCGCGAGAGGGCGACGTTCTTCTCGAGGTACGCCTGGCTCTCGGCCTCGAACGCGCGCTCCTCCGCGCCCTCCAGCGCGAACGAGCGCACCACGCGCACGCCGGCGAGGCTCGCCAGCACGCGATCGCTCATCTTCCCGATGGCCTCCTGGTTCTCGCGCGTGGCGCGGAACATCCGCCCCGAGAACGAGCGGGTGACGACGACCAGGAGAGGGAGGATCACCAGCACCGCGAGGGTGAGCTGGACGGAGAGCGTCACCATCACGTAGAGGGCGCTCGAGAGGGCGCAGACGGAGTTGACGACGTTGAGGACGCCGAAGCCGAGGAGGAGGCGCACCTGGGCGAGGTCGTTCGTCGCGCGGCTCATGATCTCGCCGGTGGGCATGCGGCGGAAGAACGAGGGGCCGAGCTTGTGCAGCCGCGCGAGGAGGACGGCGCGCAGCTCGTACTCGACGTTGCGACCGCCCGTGAAGACGGTGACGCGCGAGAGCACGCGCATGACGGCCGCCGCCACGATCACCCCGAGGAGGACGAGCGCGGCGTGGGCGGCCCCCGCCGCGGACGCCGAGAGCACGGCGTTGACCGCCTTGTCCACGAGGATGTCGCGCCACGCCATGAGCGCCTGCTGGCCGACGAGGAGGCACGCGCCCACCGCGTACAGCCCGGAGTTCCGGCGGAACTGCGCGCCCAGCCCGGTGGGGAAGGTGTTCGCTGGCTCCGCGCGCATCAGCGGACTTTGCGCGGGGCGGGCGCGAGGGGGCGCCGGTGAGAGCTCTGCAGGGCCGGACGCTCGCGCCCCTCGACGACGGGCTCGAGCTCGGCGACCTCGAGCCGCGTGGAGAGGAGGCCCAGGTGGACGCGCGCGCCTCCTCGACCGTCGAGCTCTCCGACGACGCCGAGCTTGTCCGCGAACGGGCCGGAGAGGACGCGAACTTTCACGCCTTTCTCGATTACGAGCGCCCCGGCGCGCTCCCCGGTTGCCTCTCCGGCGCGAGGCGTGGGGGCCTCGGGCGGCGTGACCGGGTGCGCCTTCGCATCGTTCTGCGCGCGCGCAGCGCCCGAGCCCGACGCGCCCCTGGGCTCCATCGCCGCGGGGGCCCGCTCCCCTTGCGGGCGACGGGGCCCCTTCTGACCACCGAACAGCGTCTCGAGCGACGGCCTGCGCGCCCCGGGGACGTCGTCACGACCGCGCCGCGGGCCCGCCGGTGGGGAGCCGCCCGTCGTGACCGGGGCCCGCCCCGCGGGTCTAGGGCCCGCCTGCGGCGCGGGCGAGTGCGGGGCTGCTTGCGGCCCCATCATGGCGGACCGGCGCGGCTCGAGATTGTGGCCGATGCTGCGGGCGCGCGCCTCTTCGGCAGAGCGGCGGCGCGCCTCTGCCTGCTCCGCCTGCCAGCGCTCCGTCTGGGCCGCCGCCTCGGCGTGGGCGCGGGCGCGCTCCTGCTCGACGCTCTCGATGCGCCGGTCGAGGGCGATCCGGTCGTTCTCCCTGGACCAGACGATGAGACGGTAGACGGGGGCGAGCGCGACGATGGCGTCCTCGAGCTGCTCGTCGAGCGTCGGCGCGTGCGCGGAGGCGTCCTCCGCCGGGGAGTGGGCGGCGTGCTCGATTGCCGTCTCGCGCTTCACGGACCAGCCGATCCACAGCGGCACCTGGCCGGCGGCGGCGCGCTCGAGGAGCGCGCGCAGGTCGTCCAGCGTCACCGTGCTCGCAAGGACGCGATCGCCGGGCGAGACGCCGATGGCGAACTGCTCCGGGAGCGCGCGCAGCGCGTCCGTGAGCTCCGCCGCCGCGTCTTCGACCCCGGGGGAGGTGGGGGAGGTGGGGGAGGTGGGGGACGTGGGGGACGTGGGGGAGGTGGGGGACGTGGGGGACGCGAGGCGGGCGCGCAGGTTCTCCACGTCGACCTGCGCCTCGGGGTGGACGGCGCAGCAGACCTCGACCGCCTCCGCGTCGATCCGCAGGGCGAGGAAGGCGTGGCGCCTGTAGGGGCTGGGGTCGTCGATCTCGGCGGCGATGGAGCGCCCCCTGTCGAGGAGCCGATTCGAGCTCGTCGCGGGCACGCTCGTCGCGCCAGAAGAAGACCCACTGGCAGTCGACGCGCTTCTTGTTGCGCAGCGACGGGTGCTCGTCGGACCCGTGCACGTCCACCGCGATGCCGACCTCGGCGAGGCGCGAGACGACGGAGCGCGCCCATGCGAGGGCGCGCTGCTTCACCTCGAGCCGCGGGCGCGAGTAGGCGTTCGACGTCGCCTTCTCCGCCGCGTACGCGTCGAAGTCCCGAGCGGTCAGGTTCAAGGCGGAGTGACTCATGGCTTCGGCTCGGGCGGTGCGCGGCTGGAGGCGCGGGCGGAGCCCCTCGGTGCCGCGGGGCTCGGGCTCACGGCGCCCTCACCCACCTGTGGCGCAGCAGGGTCGGGCATCCTAACGTCGTACGGCGCGAAATCAACGGGCACGGTCACGTCGCCGAAGCACGCGACATCCGGTAGGCAATGGATACCCGACTCCGACGGGATCCGGAGCGGGGGGATCCGGAGCGGGCGATGCCGTCCCTGGAGGCCGCTTGACCGAGCAGGCGGGCATGTCACCTTGGAGCATCCCCAACAGGGCGTCGGGCTCCGCACCGCTCCGAGGGCCCTCCGCGGCCCGCATTCGTCATGAAGCGCATCATCGAAGAATCCGGGCGGAGACGACTGCTCGCGACCGCGCAACAGGGCGGCGGGATCCCGCTGCTCCCCCCGAGAATCGAACCGCCCCTGAACCGAACGTAGACCTCCCTGCCATCGCTCACGTGCCTCGCGTCGCCCCGACCGGGGCCCGATTGAGCAAATGGAGCGGCCGGGTGCCCTGCCCGGTCCTCCCGAAAGGATCCATGGAAAAGCATCACGACGAGCACATCGACTGCGCGGACTGCGGCGCGCCCTTCGTCTTCTCGGCGGACGAGGCCGCCGTCTTCGAGGAGCGCGGCCTCGCGGCTCCGAAGCGCTGCAAGGATTGCCGGCGCGCGCGCAAGGAGCGCGCCGCGGGTGGGGGACCTCGCGACGGGCATCGTCCTCCGTTCCACGGGGGCGCCCCGCGCTGGAGCGCGGCCGACGCCGCTCCTGTAGGCTCCGCCCCGCACGCAGCGCGCGCTCGGGGGAACGGGCGTGATGGCGCCCCGTTCTGGAACGGCCGACAGCCGCGCGCCCCCCGGTACACAGGCGACGTCAACGAGTACCGCAGCCCCATGCAGGACGGCTCGTCAGCGACGCCGCGCTGGATGGACCCGCGCGTCCCGTCCCGCTTCGGGGCCGCGCACGGCGGGTTCTCGCAGGCCGGCGCAGGTCCTCGCGTGCACCCGAACGCCCGCGGGCCGCGCGCCGGGGCCGGCGGCGGAGGGGGTGCCGGCGGTCACGCCGGTCACGCAGGCGCCGCCGAGCCCACGCGCCCTCGGGAGGCGAACGGCAAGCCGGCGCGGCGCCGTCCGGAGGCGGAGATGTTCTCGATCACCTGTGACGCGTGCGGCGCGCGCGCGGAGGTGCCGTTCAAGCCGGCCGAGGGGCGCGAGGTCTACTGCCCGAGCTGCTACCGCGCGCGCCGCCCCTCCACCTGATCACTCTATCTCGCAGACCAACTCGGGCGTGAAGTCCTGCTCGCCGCCCGCGATGGTGACGCGCACATCGGGCCGCACCGCGCGGCGTGTCGTCTGCTCGATCATCCCCACTATCCAGAGGCGCAGCGGCTGCGCGACCGCATCGAGCTCGCCGATGGTCAGCGTCACCTTGCCGGCCGGGGACACGCTCACGCGCCACGTCCCGAAGCTGAAGAGCCGTGCCCACGTCGAGACGCCGCGCCGCACGACGCCCCCCGCGTCGAGCGCAGGCCGGAGCAGCGTGCGCACGACGCCGTGGAGCTCCCCGTCCACCGCGAGCTTGCCGACCTCGCGCCAGCGGCCTGCGTCGTGGAGCAGGGTGACCGTGGCGTGCGTCATGTAGGCGTCGACCGCCTCCAGATCGTAGGCGACGAGCGCGTTGATGGAGTCGTTGCGCAGCTCTGCGGCGTACGCGTCGGGCATCCGCGAGACCACCTCGTCGCGTGCCGCCGCGCCGAACATCTCGACGATCGCCCTGTCGACGCTGCGCAGCACCGGCCCGCGCACCTGGAAGCACCCGATGAAGTGCGGCGGAAACGGGCGGATCGCCTCCGCGCGCGGGGTTCGTGGTGCGCTGTCGCGGGCGGCCTCGGCCGAGGCGCGCGCCACTCCGGTCACGATGGCGGGCTCGCGCGCAAGCGGTCCGCCCGCAAGGGCCCCGGCGGTCTGGCTCCGTAACGTCCTGGGCCCGTCGCTTCCCGGGGCGCGGGGCGCCTTGCTCGAGTCGGCGGCGCGGCCCCCCGGCTGGCTCGCGGGGGCGCCGACGCGCAGCGTCGGCCCGGGGTCGCGACCCATGGTCGATCGCTCCGACTCCAGCGTCGGGGGCCCCTGCGATCGGCCGGCGGAACGTGCTCACGACGCGCGTCAGGGCCGCGACGCGCCGCGCGGGATCGGGGCTCACCTTCTCGAGCTCGCGGATCACCTCCAGCGCGGCGGGGAAGCGCTTCGCCGGCTCCTTCTGCAGCAGGCGATGAACGATCGCCTCGAGCCGCGCCTCCACGTACACGCCGGCGGCGGCGATGGATGGCGCCTCGGCGTGCACCACCTTGAACGCCGTCGCCACGGCCGTGGGCGCCCGGAACGGGCGGAAGCCGGTGAGGAGCTCGTAGATCAGCACGCCGACGGCGAACAGGTCGCTGCGCCCGTCGAGCGGGCCCTCGCCGCTGGCCTGCTCCGGCGAGAGGTAGTCCGGCGTGCCGAACACGACGCCGGTGCGCGTCCGCGGGCCCGGCCCGGTGGGGTCGAGCACCTTCGCGATGCCGAAGTCGAGGAGCCGCACGATGACGCCGCTGCGCGGGGCGTCGGCGGCGATGAAGACGTTCTCCGGCTTGAGATCGCGATGGATCACGCCCACGCGGTGCGCGGCGTCGAGCGCCTCGAGGACGGGGATGGCGGCGCCCACCGCGGCCTCGACCTCGAAGCGGCCGACGCGCGTGAGCGCCGACCCGACGGACTCTCCGTCGAGGTACTCCATCACGATGTACGGGCCCATCTCGCCCGTGCCGGCGTCGATCACCTCGACCACGTTCGGGTGGCGGATCTTGTTGATCGCCTCGGCCTCCTGGAAGAACCGCTGCGCGACCTCGATGTTCTGCGCCAGGTCGGGGTGGAGGAACTTGATCGCGACCGGCCGCCCGGCGGCGACGCTCTCCGCGCGGAAGACGTCGCCCATACCCCCGCTGCCGACCCGCTCGGCGAGGCGGTACTTGTTCTCGACGATGGCGCCGGGGGTGGGAGGGCGGAGGGGCATCTGGGGGCCGTATCAGGGGCCGCAAGGCTTCAAGCCTTCATGGTCGTGAGTTCGCGGGGCGAAGTAAAGCCCCCGCGACGCGCGAAACGGCGGCCAGCGCCGGCCGTCGGAAAGCGGCACCCGCGTCGGGCGCTCAGATCAGCCCCTCTGCGCCTCAGCCCCTCTGCGCCTCAGCCCCTCTGCGCCCGAAGCTCGACGAGCCTCCCCGCGATCTCGGCGAAGCCCCGGCCCATGGGCGCGTTCGCCACGTACCGGGGTGGCACCGTCAGGCGGCTCACGTGCGCGGCCACGTTCTGCACCCCGAAGGTCAGCGCGAACGCCGCGAACGCCGCCGCGTCGTTGGCGCTGTCCCCCACGAACGCGTAGCGCGCGCCGCGCGCCGGTCGCGTCCTCGCCGAAGCGCTCCACGAGGAGGCGAATCGTACCGCTCGCCTTGTCGTCCGCCTCGCGGGTCAGGTGCAGGTGGATGCTCGAGACGAGCGTGCGCACCCCTCGCTCGCGGGCCAGGGCGGTGATGGCGCGGACGTCCGCCGCGTCGACCCTCCGGTGCTCGCCGACGTCGAGCGTCACGTCGGAGCGCCTCGCGTCGTTGTCGTCGGCGAGGCCGGTCTCCGGGAAGCGGGCGATGATCTCGTCGGCGAAGCGGAGCAGCTCTCCGCGCCGGGCGCGCCGCTCCGCCGGCGGGAGCGCGTCGGACGCGACCACCCGCCTCGGGCCGGGGCCCGAGGCGGGCTCGACGACGAACGCGACGGCGCCGTTCTCGACCACGACGGCGTCGATCGGCCACTGCCTGGCGATCACCTCGCCCCACCCCGCGGGCCTCCCCGTGCAGGCCAGGAGGCGGAGGCCCGCCTCGCGGAGGCGGAAGAGGGACGCGTACGCCTCCTCACCGAGCGCTCCGTGATCGAGCACCGTGTCGTCGAGGTCGAAGACCACGCCCGCGATCCGCTTCGCCTCGCCGGTGGTGAGCTCGGAGAGCGGCTTCACGCGGACAGCGCCTCCACGCGCGCGATGACGGCCTTCAGGTAGAGCCCCTCGGGGAAGGCGGCGGGGACGGGGTGGTCGCCGCCCTGGAAGTGACGATCGAACACCACGGCCGAGAGGCGGGCCTCGCGCGCGCCGAGCGCTAGCGCGCGCACCAGATCTTCGATGCCCACGGCGCTGGAGCACGAGCAGAAGACGAGCAGGCCGCCGGGCTTCACCGCCCTGCAAGCGGCCGAGGCGAGCGACTTGTACGCGCCGAGGGCGCCGTCGCGCGCGGCGCGGGAGGGCGCGAGCTTCGGCGGGTCGCAGATCACCATGTCGAACCCCGCGCCCGCGCGCGAGGCGCCCTGGAAGGCGCCCTTCGCGTCCTCGCGCACGAACCGGATGCGCCCGTCGAGCCCGTTCCTCCGCGCGCACTCCGCGCCGACCTCGACCGCGACCGCGCTCTCGTCGACCGAGAGCACCTCGGACGCGCCGCCGCGCGCGGCGGCGAGCCCGAAGGCGCCGACGAACGAGAACGCGTCGAGCACGCGCCGCCCGCGGGCGAGCTGCTCCACCCGCGCCCGGAGCGCGCGCTGGTCGAGGTAGAAGCCCGTCTTCTGCCCCAGCGTCAGGGGGATGCGCGTAGCGCAGCCCACGCTCCACGAAGGAGAGCGCGTCGACGCCCGGGTCGCCGCGCACCACCCCGGAGCCCGCCTCGAAGCCCTCGAGCTTCGCCGCGCTCGGCGGGGTGCGATCGAGGATCGCGCGCGGTGAGAGCGCGGCCGTGAGCGCGTCGAAGATCACGCCCTCTCGCAGCTTCACCCCGATGGTGTTGAGCTGCACCGCCAGCACGTCGCCGAACACGTCGACCGTGAGCGAGGGGAGCCCGTCGCCCTCCGCATGGATGAGCCGGTAGGCGTCGGTCTCGTGGCCCGGCGCACCCCCGGGCAGGCCGAGGTCCCTGCGGTGGGCGATCGCACGCTCGATGCGACGGCGGATGAGGGCGCCGTCGATGGGCGCGTCGTCGCGCGTGAACATCCTCACGGGGATCGCGGAGCGCGGCGTGTACAGCCCGCGGCCGAGCACGTTTCCGGCGGGGTCGACGACTGTCACCTCGTCGCCCGCCACGGCGCCGCCTTCGATCCGGGCGATCGCCTGGGCGAAAATCCACGGGTGACCCGACCAGACGGGGCGAACGTGACCGGGCTTCAGGGTGACGATGGGCATGGAGTCACGCCGGGTCGGGGTCTGGCCTACCACATCGAGCGATCGGGCCCCGGACCGGCTTTTCAGCGAAAGGAACCATATCCGGCGCCGGTGCGGAATGCAGTAGCCTTCTCGTGCTCGCCCGTGTGAACCTAGAGTCACACGTCGTCGTGGCGGGCGATGCACGGGTCGGGGGTCACCCCCTCTGTACATGCGCCTTTCTGAAGAGCGTGGCCAATGGCATCCTGGTTGCTACGCTCTGCCGCGTCTAAAGAGGAGTCGCCCGATGCGTCGTTGCTTCCTCCCGCTCTTCGTTGCTGCAGCGATGGCCTTCTCTGCGCCCGCGCTCGCGGACCAGAACCAGAAGAATGGTGCCCTCCGGGCTCTTGGTTCTGTGCGGATGCGGACGTGAACGTCAATCCGCGCCGCCGGTCCAGGCCCCTGCTGCGCCCGCGCAAGTGCCGCCCGCGCCGCGGGCGCCCACCGTGATCGTCGGAGCAAGAGCCGGGCGCGCCGCCGCCTGCGCCCGTGCAGCGCCGGCCGAACCCCCGCGCCGCCCGGGCTCCGCCGCCCGTGGTCATCTACCAGCCCGTGCCGCCCGCGCCGCCTCCGCGTGTGATCATCATCGCGCCGGGCTACGACTACGTTACGGCCAGCCCCCGCGCATCGCCACGCCCGCTACGTCCCGGCGCCGCGCTGGCGTCCCGAGTTCGGCATCAACATGCGCGTCGAAGGCGTGGCGCTCGGGCACCCGAACGGCGGGGCCTTCGCCGCGGGCATGGGCGGCGTCGGCCTGAGCCTGCGTTACCGCCCGGTCCCCCACTTCGCGTTCGACCTGGGCGTCGACCTGCTCGCCGGCACCGACTACAACGGCTTCCAGCGCACCGAGGTGCCCGATCTCGCTCAGCGGCATCCTGTACCTCAACCCGAGCAGCCGCCTGCAGTTCTACCTGATGGGCGGCGGCAACGTCTCCCGCGCCGAGGTGCGGTCGGACTACCCGTCTCCGCAGCTCGGCCTGGCCGGAACGGCCCCAGTACGGCGCCACCTACACGTACGCGGCGGCCAGGGCGGCGGCGGCTTCGAGCTCCGCCTGTCGAGCCGCGTCGCGCTCGACCTCGACGCCCTCGGCTTCATCCGCAACCGCATCGACAGCGGCGACGGACCAGGCGCCGGAGTTCACCGACCCGAACACGGGCAAGACCACCAACCCTCGGCGGGCGCGCTCTTCCGCGGCGGCCTCAACCTTCTGGTGGTAGTCGTCGGGGCGGTCAGCTGAGCCACCTCCAAACGAGCTGGCCGGCGCTGCGAGTGCGTCTCCTCCAGGATGACCGCCCACCGTGACCGGGCGCTGCTCCTCGCCGTCGCCGGGGGGCCTCGTCTTCGCGCTCACGGCGCCGCCGACCAACCTCTACCCAGCCGTCGTCGTCGGCCTCGCGCCTGCTCGCCGCCTCGTTCGGCGTCGGGCGCCGCGCCGTGGCCCGATCCGCCGAGCTTCGCCCGCGCGTTCGGCCGCGGCGCCGCGTGGGGTACCGCCGCGGGAGTCATCGGCCTGCGCTTCGTCCCCGCCGTCATCCAGCGCTTCACCGATCTCGGCGTCGCCGCCGCTCGCTGCTTGCGCTCATCCTCCTCGCCGCCGCGCAGTCGCTCATCTGGGCCATCGGCGCCGGCGTCGACGGCCGTCCTCCATCGCCGCGCGCGCCTGCCCTTCGAGCTCGCCTTCGGCGCCGGCACCCTCGTCGCCCTCTCCCTCCCCACCATCTTCGCGTGGAGCCCCGCGGGCCTCGTCAGCCCGTGGCCCGCCTTCGTCCAGCTCGCCGACCTCGTGGGGGAGCGCGGCGTCTCCGTCGTCCTCGCCGTCGGCGCCGCCCTCCTCGCGCGCGCAGCCGTCGCCGTCGCCTCGCGCGCGCACCGCGCCGCGATCCGCCCCGCGCTCGCGGCCGCCGCGCTCTTCGTCTTCCTCCCGCTCCACGGCGCGCTGCGCATCGCCGCGGTGACCCATGCCAGCCGCCGCGCTCCCCGTGCTCCGCGTCGGCCTCGTCGACCAGGCGGTCGCCCCCGCGCGATCGCTGGGATCCGAAGAACCACCCCGCCATCCTGCACACGCTGCGCGCCCTCACCCACCGCGTGGAGGCCGAGGGGGCCGACCTCACCATCTGGCCCGAGGCCGCCTACCCGTACGCGATCCCGCACGACGCGCGCGTCGTGCCCGGCGGCCGGCGGGCGATCCTCGGCGACGAGGTCCACGGCCCGATCGTCGTCGGCCTCGTCACCATGGCGAAGCCCGTCACGGTCGCGCCCGGAGAGATCGAGCGCAACAGCTACAACTCCGCGATGCTCCTCTTGCCGGACGGCTCGCTCTCCGCGCCGTACGACAAGCTCCAGCTCCTCTGGTTCGGCGAGATGGTCCCGGGCGGCGCGCAGCTCCCCTGGCTGAGGCGCCTCTTCGAGCGCAGCGGCGGCCTCATCCCCGGCGAAGGGCCTCGCGCGCTCGACCTGCCAACGCCGCGATCGGGCGGCCCTGCCGCGCGGCTCGCCGTCCTCAACTGCTACGAGGACACGCTGCCCGAGGTCGGCCGCCTCCTCGCCGCGTCGCTCGCGCCCAGCCTGCTCGTCAACATCACCAACGACGCCTGGTTCTACGGCACCGCGGAGCCCGAGCTGCACGCCCGGCTCGGCGCCATGCGAGCCATCGAGCTGCGCCGCGACCTGGTCCGCGCGGTCAACATGGGGGTGACGTCCTGGGTCGACGCCGCCGGAGTGGTCCGCGCGCGTCGCGACGCGGCTGGGCAGGGCACGCTCCTGGTGACGCCGACGGTCCGCGAAGGCCCGCTCACCGTGTACGCGCGCTTCGGAGATTTACCCGCCTACGCGTTGCTGGCCCTCGTCACCGCGGTCTTCGCGTGGCGCAGCAAGCGAGCCCCTGCATCGTGATGGCTTGGAGCGGCTTGCCGTTGGGCTTGGTACTGCGTTGGAACCACGCGTTGGAACCGCGCGCGTCAGCAAGCGGACCCGAGCCGCGCGCGTAAGCAAGCGGACGAGACGCTTCGGTGGGCAGCCCGCTATCGCATCACCCAATCCCCACAGCCTGCACTGTGAGAGAACTTGGGCGGAGCAACGTGGAGAGGCGGAAGCGGACTGCTGGAATGGGGCGTGTGGTCCCCTTGCTTACGCGCGGGGCTCGGGTCCGCTTGCTGACGCGCGCGGTTCTACGGCGCGTACCGGACCCAGCGTGTCGGACCGGAACCGGCTTGCGGTCCCGTCGTGAGGACGATCAGGACAGCATGTCCTTGAGGGCCTTCACCGGCGTCGCGCGCACCTTGAGGCTCGCCGGCTTGCCCTTGATCACGGTCGGCTGCTTGGTGAAGGGGTTGACGCCGGGCCGGTCTTCCGTGGCGGGCGTCGCCTTCGCCTTCAGCTTGACCAGGTTGGGGATCGTCACCTCGCCGGGGCCCTGCGGACCGAGCTCCTTCTTGATCAAGCCCGCGAGCGCGTCGAGGACGCCGTTCACGGCCTTCTTGTCGAGGCCCGCCTCCTGGGCGAGCGCCGCGATGATCTGCGTCTTCGTGAGCTTGTTCGAACCAGGCATCTTGACCTTCTTGCTCCGTGAAGAGGGCCGCCCTCATAACAAGCGCGGGTGGGCCTTTCAAGGGAAAACCCGGGTTTTGGCCGGGCGGTAAGCCCGGCCAGCCGGAGCCGAGCGTAGGCGGTAAGCCCGGCCAGCCGGAGCCGAGCGGAGGCGGTAAGCCCGGCCAGCCGGAGCCGAGCTTAGGCGGTAAGCCTGTCCAGCCGGAGCGGGTCAGCGACGGGAAGCCTTCGCGCGGCTCCGGCGGGAGGCCACTGCCTCGAGCTCCCGCGTCCGCGCCGTCATCTCCCTCTCCTGGGCGTCGGTCTGGTGGTCGTAGCCGATCAGGTGGAGCAGGCCGTGGGCGAGCAGCATGGTGAGCTCCGCGAGCAAGGCTCGCCGGTTCCGCCGCGCCTGCGCGCCCGCCGTCTCGATGGAGAGGATCACGTCCCCGAGCAGGCCGCCCTTCGGCGCCTTGCCCGGGGCCACGTCCTCGAGCGGGAAGGCGAGCACGTCCGTGGGCTTGTCCTTGCGGCGGTACTCGCGGTTGAGCGTGCGGATGGTCGCGTCGTCGACGAGCGCGATCGACAGCTCGACCGCGCCGAGATCGAGGTGGGCCAGCATCTTCTCCGCGCGCCGGCGGATCGTCGCCGCGGAGGCCCCCGCGAAGGGGCCTCCCTGCGTGGTCACGCGGACGACGGGCCGCGCGGCGGCCCGCCCCTTCGAGGATCGCGGGGCGGCCCCCATGGTCAACGAGCGGCCGGGATCTTCTTCGCGTCGGCGAGGAACTGCGCGAGCCCCACGTCGGTGAGCGGGTGCTTGATGAGCTGCTTGATGACCTTGAGCGGGAGCGTGGCGACGTGCGCGCCGATGAGCGCCGCCTGGACGAAGTGGACCGGGTGCCGCACGCTCGCGGTGAGCACCTGCGTGTCGAAATCGTAGTTCTGGTAGATCGTCACGATCTGCTGGATGAGATCCATCCCGTCGCCCGAGGCGTCGTCGATGCGGCCGACGAAGGGCGAGATGTACGTGGCCCCCGCCTTGGCCGCGAGCAGCGCCTGCGAGGCCGAGAAGCAGAGCGTCACGTTCGTCTTGATGCCCTCCTGCGAGAAGATGCGCACCGCCTTGAGGCCCTCCTCGATGAGCGGCACCTTCACCACCACGTTCTTGTGCAGGCGGGCGAGCTCTCGCCCCTCGCGCAGGATGTCGTCCTTGGTCGTCGCGATCACCTCGGCCGACACGGGCCCGTCGACGATCTCGCAGATCTCGGTGATCACCTCCCGCGTCGGCCGGCCCGCCTTGGCGAGCAGCGAAGGGTTGGTGGTCACGCCGTCGATGGCCCCGAGGGAGTGGGCCTCCTTGATCTCCGCGATGTCCCCCGTGTCGATGAAGATCTTCATGCGCGCCTCCTCACATCGTCCTCGGTTCAGCCGCGTTCGGTGCCGATTGGGGCGCTCCTTAGTACAGCTCGCGGCCGACGAGTAGCCCTGCTAGGGTGCGGCCCATGCCTTGGCTGTGGTACGTCGCGCCGGTCGCGGTCGTGATCATTTACATCCTCACGGCCAGCCGCTCCCCTCGGTTCTCCGAAGAGATCGAGCGCTGGCGCAAGCGGATGGCCCGCGTCGGGCGGAGCGAGGGGGAGGCGGACGCCCCCCAGGGCCATCGCGGTGCCAAGGGCGCGAAGGGCAAGGGGCCGCGCCGCGTGAACGCGCCGCCGTCGCAGCTCACGCGGTTGCTCGAAGCGACCGGCGGCGGGGACGTGGTCGACTACTACGAGCTCTGCCCCAAGCTCGCCTACCTGGCGGTGATGAGCGCGAACGCCTTCCAGGGCAGCGATCACGTGACCGTCCTCGCCCGGCTCGACGAGGCCGCGCCCACCTTCACGGTGCGCCCCCTGCCCATCGTCGAGGGCAAGCGCATCGCCAACAACGGCGTCCAGTTCAAGACGGACGCCGAGTTCACGGAGCTCTTCCTCGTCGAGCGCGGCATCGAGTCCGGCCCGACGACGACCCCCACGGAGGAGGGCGACAAGGCCATCCGCAAGTGGCTCTCGCCCCCGCTGCGCGAGGCGCTCCTCGACCTCCCGAACGGCTGGCTGCGCATCGACGGCAAGGCCAAGGTGATGGCGTTCACCGTCTACGGGCTCGTGGACGCCGACCGGATCGGCGAGCTCATCGCCGCCGCCGACATCGTCTTCGCCGAGTACGGCGCCGACGGCGGCCCCTCCCTGGTCGGGGACGACGACGACGAGATCCCCGCCGCGCCGCCTCCCAAGAAGAAGGCGTCGAGCGCCAAGCAGCCCAGCGCGTAGGCCCCGGCGTCACCGCAGCTCCGCGCGGGGGCTACACGTGCGCCATCGCCTCGCGCCAGCCGTCGAGGACGAACTGCGCCGCGGTCGCGGCCAGGATGAGCCCCATGATGCGGGTGACGACGTTGATCCCGGTCTTGCCCAGGACGCGAACCAGGCGCGTCGCGAAGAACAGCGCGAGCAGCGTGATGCCCATGGTGAGCGCGATCGACGCGTAGAGCGCGACCTTGTCCGCTGCGTCCCCGGCGCGGGACGACCACACGATGGTGTTCGCGATCGCGCCCGGGCCCGAGATGAGCGGGATGCCGATGGGCGTGACGGCGATGTCGTCCTTCTCTCGGGCGGCCGACTCCTCCTCGGGCGTGCTCTTCACGGGCGATTTCTTCGCGCGCATCATCTCCAGCGCCATCGTCCCGAGCAGCACGCCGCCCGCCAGCTTGAAGGCCGGGATCGTGATTCCGAAGAAGTGGAAGATCGCCTGCCCCGTCGCGGCGAAGAGGACGAGCACGCCCGTCGCCGTCGCCACGGCACGGGCCGCCGTCTGGCGCTGCTCCTGGCGCTGCTCCGTGCTGACGAGCGCCAGGTACACCGGGACGACGCCGATCGGGTCCACGATGGAGAAGATGGACGGGAAGCACACCGAGAAGAACGCCAGCCCGCCGGACATGCGCCGCGGGTTAGGGCCGGGGCGGCCCGGCGGCAAGTCGGGTCGCGGAAGGGGCGCCCCTCGGTTCGAGGAGAGGGTCCGTCGAGGCGACAGGGGCACCTGTCGCCCCGAGGGAGGGGTCCGTCGAGGCGACGAGGGCACGTCTCGCCTCGACGAGGCCACCTGTCGCCCCGAGGGAGGGGTCCGTCGAGGCGACGAGGGCACCCGTCGAGGCGACGAGGGCACGTCTCGCCCCGACGAGGGCACCCGTCGCCCCGAGGGAGGGGTCCGTCGAGGCGACGAGGGCACCCGTCGAGGCGACGAGGGCACGTCTCGCCCCGACGAGGGCACCCGTCGCCCCGAGGGAGGGGTCCGTCGAGGCGACGAGGGGGTCCGTCGAGGCGACGAGGGCAACCGTCGAGGCGACGAGGGGGTCCGTCGAGGCGACGAGGGCACGTGTCGCTGCGAGGGAGGCGTCCGTCGCGGCGAGGAGGGCACGTGTCGCTGCGAGGGAGGGGTCCGTCGCGGTGACGGGGGCTCGCCTCACCGCGAGGAGGGGGGTCTGTCGCGGTGACGGGGGCTCGTGTCACCGCGACGGGCCGGGGCCTTTCGCGACGCCCAGGCAAGCTCGCGTACGGAAAGGGGAATCCGGTTCCGTCCGGGGAGGTATCAGGGCGTCGACCGCTCCCTCCCAGGGCAGCCTGGTCGACGGCGGGGCCTACTTGCTCGCCGGCGGCGGGTTCTCCGCCGAAGGGTCGGGGAGCGATGGGTCGAACGTGTACGCCAGCCCGGCCCCCACGACGTCGGCGCGCGCCGAGTACGATCCGCCGTTGATGTAATCCGGGCTCTTGGGCGGGTTCGCCTGCACCGGGCTGATGAGCGAGATCTTGGCGCTGGCCGGGTCGACGTTCACGTCGAAGCCGAAGACGTGCGCGTACACGAGGTCGAGACGGAGCTTGCGCCAGTGCAGGCTGCCGCCGATCGCCGTGGTCACCTTGTTCTGGTCGATGGTGAGCACCGACTCGTACGCCGTGGGGATGGCGCTCGTCTCGAAGCTCACGCCGGCGCGCGCGTCGATGTCGAAGCGGTCGGCGTGGAACGTGTACTCCCCGCCGAGGTGGACCGAGGCCGAGTCCTGGAAGCCGCGCGGCAGGGTGACGGGCGGGACGTTGTACGTGGGCGGGAAGCCGGCGACGTTCTTGAACGCGATGTTCTCGGGCGTCACCGTGATCGCGTCGTGCATGCTCCAGCGGTCGTAGTCGAACGCCAGCTCGAGGCGCAGGTCGTCGACGGCGCGCATCTCGACGCCGGCGCGGAGCGTCCACGGCAGGTCGAACTTCACGTTCGCTTCGTCGCCCTGCTGCGACGCCTTCTCGAACACGGGCGTGGACGGCAGGCGGGCGTCGAGCGTGGCGGGCGCGCTGATCCAGGTGGGGAGCTGGAAGGCGACGGCGACGCGCCACGCCGGGACGGGGATGAAGGTGACGCCGAGCGAGCCGGTGGGCGCGAAGATCGGCCCGACGCTGAGCTGGGCGGCCACGTCCCAGCTCGGCTCCTCGGGCGCGCAGATGAAGCGCTCGGGTACGCAGCCGGAGAACGTCGCCTGGGTCTTGAAGACGCCCGTGAGCATCCCGACCGTCGCCCCGAGGCGCCACTGCTTGTTGGGCGCGAAGGCCACGCCCGCGCCGACGACGGCGAGCAGCGAGCCGTCGAGCGTGATCAGCGAGTAGCGCTGCGGCGCGGGGAGCGTCTCGCTCCTCCCCGACGCGGTCGTCTGGGTCACCCTGTCCGGGTACGTGGTTAGGGCCGCGTAGGGGGCCCACGCGCCGAGGGCGATGACCCAGTTCTTGTGCGGCTTGAACGAGGCGGCGATCGTCGGGATGGGGATGAAGGGCGTCGTGCCGGAGACCGTGGGGTAGGTCTCCTTGTAGGTGCCGACGGGCTGGCCCGTGTTCGGATCGACCTGGGTGAGGTTCGAGACGCGGGTGTAGTCGCTGCTGAAGTGGACCCAGCTCCCGTCGATGAGGAACTGCCCGCCGGCGTCGTAGAGCCCGGCGGGGTTGTACGCGAGGGCGCCGAGATCGTCGGCGCCGGCGACGAACGCGCCGGCGCGCCCGAGGGGGCGGACGCCGCGGTCGGCGTAGTACAGGCCCGCGGCGTGGGAGATGCAGGGGGCGAGCGAGGCGAGCGAGAACGCGGCGATGCCGAGCGCGGTCGCTGACAGGGGGCGTTGGGTCACTGGTTCGGTCGCTTCTGGATGATGGTGTAGAGCTGCTCGAGCCCGCGGGTCTTGTCGATCATGAAGCCGTTCATGGTGCTCATCACGGCCTCGTAGTCATCGGGGGCGAAGGCGCCGGTGCTCGACGCGTCGATGCGGTTCACGTCCGAGATCACGTCCATGAAGATCTCGATCGGCGAGACGTTGGCCCCGCCGTCCATCGGCGTGACCAGGAGCGGCAGCACGTGGTCCATCACGTGGTACGGGTCGTACGCGTCGTCGGTGAGCGCCTTGAGCACGTCGATCGACATGCTGCCCGCGCCGGGGCCGGCCGGGTCCGCGTCGGGGGCCACGCCCGTCGCGCTGGCGTCGATGATGGGCGAGAGGTCGGCGTCGTCGAGGAGGGTCTGCATGATGTCCGCGTTCGACGCGAGGAGGCCCTGGAGGGAGGCACCGCCGTCGTTCGCTCCCTCCAGGACGTACTCGAGGAAGGACTCGAGCGCGCGGCGCGAGGGCTCGTCCTGCCGGAGCTTGTCCATCATGTCGACGAGCGCGGCGAAGAGGGGCCGGCCGATGACGCCGGCGAGCTCGGTGTCGAGGCCGCTCTTCGCCCAGGTGCAGGGCACGCCGCTCTCCCGGCTCGGGCAGTGGGCGTTGGTCTGCTCGCGCGCGAGCTCCAGCGTCGCGATGAGCGTGGGCGTGGTGCTCGGGTTCTTGAAGACCGGCGTCGCCCCCGAGGTGTCGACGGCGAGGAACTCGTCGACGAGCTGCGATCGCGCCCGCTTCCACTGCCCCTGCCGCGCCGTCGCGTCCGCGAGGCAGGCGGTCATGCTGGAGCCCGCGTTCTTGCACGCGTCGGCGAAGCTCGTGTCGATCTTGTGCAGGGCGTCCGCGAACAGGTTGAACACCGTGAGCTGGTTCTGGTGCGTCCCGTCGGTCCAGGTCGCGGACGAGCTCCCCTTGCGGTCGACCATGTTGACGGAGGCGGCGTAGTCCTGGCTGAACAGGATGGTCGTGATCTTCTCCAGCACGTCGGCGCCCGTCCAGACCTGGCCCGCGCTGGGCCCGCGCTGCACGGTGATCTGGGAGAGGTTGTACGCCACGTTCGCGAACTCGTTGAGCGCCGGGATGAGGTCGCTGTCGAAGGAGTCGGCGAGGATGGGCTCGTACTTGTTCACGCCCGCGCCGGAGCACTTGAGCGAGTCCCCCTGCGGGCAGACGGAGGAGACCTCGGACCCGTTCGGCCAGTGCTGCCAGAGCACGTCGATCATCTGGCCGAAGATGGCCTCGCCGGACTCGTCGCTGGGGCTCGAGTTGGCGAGCGCCACGACGACGGGCTGGAGGTACTGGGTGAAGCCGAGGCGCTCCCAGAGGAAGATGCCGTCGGGATCCTGGAGGCGGACGGTGTCGTTCTTGTCCGTGCAGGTCGGCACCCCGTTGCCGTCCGGCGGGCACCAGGCGCACGAGACCGGGTCGAGTGAGCCGGAGATGAAGGCGTCGACCTGGGTCCCCTTGTTGGTCATGTCCAGGTCGGGCATGGGGTTGTAGTTGGGGTTGTTCGTGCTCGAGCCGAAGAAGACGAGGCGGTTCAGCGCGTAGGACTCGGGGTGCGTGGTGAGGCCGGCGATGTCGCTTGACTGCTCGAGCACTGAATCGGTGGAAATGCCGACGTCGCTGAGATAACCGAGAAGCTGGTTGAGGGTAGTATCCAGGACTTGCAGGTAGGCCCGCTTGGGGTGGTTCGCGGGCAGCAGCGAGTCGAGGTAGAAGCTCGCGAGGTTGTCGAACTTGAAGAGCTGGCACTCGCCGTAGGGGCTCGCATAGAGGGGGAAACCGGTGATCGGCCAGGTGAGGCTGATGGGCCCGATCTTCGACGCAACGGTGGCCCCGTCCTTGTTGCACGCCGGGCCGCCGTTGGCGTCGTGGATGAGCTTCAGCGACCGCTGCATGCACGAGATGTTGTCGCCCGTGCGCGGCGAAGTGAAGTCGACCGGCGTGTGCGGGTCGCTGGTGTCGTTGCCCCCCGGGTCGACGGTGAGGTTCACCGCCGGGCCGTTGATGCCGCCGGATGAGCCGTCGTAATGCGTGCCCCGCGGGTTGTACGAGAGGTGGTCCTTGAACTTGACGAACCTGGCGAGCGCGTCGCCCATGTTCTGGGTGTCGGGGGTCTGCCCGGTGGTCGCCGGCACCGAGGTGACCACGGTCGGGTCGGCGAGCGCGCCGATGAGCGCCTTCATCAGCCCGGGCTTCTTCGTGATCGTCCAGACGACCTGCGCCATCTGATCCCAGATGGGCACGTCGTACGCGAGGCCCGCCTTCGGCTCGAGGCCCATCGCCGCGTTCTGGTCGTGCTGCTTCGCGATCTCGCGGAGGCGGAGCGCCGCGCCCATGAGCCGCGCGACGGTGCTCTCGTGGTTCTTTAGCAGGTCGAGGAGCGAGAGGAGGAGGGCGTCCGAGTCCTTGTCGGCGAGCACCTGGCCGGCGGCGTGGATGAGATTGGGGAGGGGCGACTCGTCGGCGTTGAACGCGCTGTACGAGACGACCTTGCCGTTCGGCCCCTCCTGCGAATAGTCGTACGTCTTCGGCGAGCGGCTGCCGTAGAGGTCGTAGGCGCCGGCGAGCGCGTACATCAAGGTCTCGTTCTCCTGCATCCACGCGTTCGGGTCTCCCGCGGGGGCGCTCATCAGCGGGTTGACGAGCGGGATCAGGCTGTGCGCGAGGCCGCCGACCATGGTCTGGGAGGTGTCGAGGTAGCTGTAGCTGGACGCCGAGGTCGTCGGGCGGCCGTACGGGTCCGGGGCGGCGGCCGTCTCCTCCGGGATGACGAAGGGCGGGTCGAGCGCGAGGGGCGCGCCGTTCGTGCCGAGGAAGCGGCCGAAGGCGTCGACGTCGGCGTAGCCGTCGTCGTCGTTGTCGACGAAGGGGGCCATCACGGTGCCCGGCTGGCCCGGCACGTTGCCGGCGGGGACGACGAAGCCGCGGCGGTCGCGGAGCGCGATGTACGAGGAGGGGCCGCCTGTCGAGAACCGCGACGACTGCGTGAGGAAGAGCGCGGAGGCGAACTCCATGTCGGAGCGCGGCCGGTTGGGCTGCCCCATGCTCGTGTCGACGACGAGCGTGGGGAGCGGCGAGACCGTCGCCTTGGCGGTCGCCATCTCCTGCTTCAGCACCGTGAAGACCTGCTGGAGCTCGTTCGCGGCGCTGCCGCCCGGGGCGAGGAGCGAGATGGCCGACTTGGTCAGGCTGCGCAGGTCGGGGTAGGCGAGCGCTGGGCGGACGACGCCGAGCCCGACCTGGTAGGGCCGGTAGCCGCGGCGCCCCCACATGTGCGAGAGCGCGTCCCGGACCGGGTTCCGGCAGGTGGCGCCGGCGCCGCAGTCGGCGTCGAAGGTGCACGCCTTGCTCCCGCCGCTCGAGCACGTGCCCACCGCGCCCATGCTCGAGAAGAGCCGGCCCAGCGCGCGGGTCTGCGAGGGCAGGAGGGGCTGGCCCTTGGGGACGATGGGGTTGCTCTCGTAGAGCGGGGTGAGCTTCTGCGCGAAGGTCATGAGCGCGTCGTGCAGGCCCACCTGGGCGCCGGGCGCCTTCGAGGTCACGTCCGGGATCTTCACGTCGGGGAAGACGGCGTTGAGCGCGTGGACGAGGTTGCCGCGGCGCTGCGCCATGCGCTCGAGCTTCGCCACCGAGAGCTGCCGCGCCTCCTTCTCCGCCGGCGTGACCGGCGGGGGCAGGGCGGAGACGTCGACCTGGTTGCCGTAGTTGCCCTGCGCGTCGTAGTGGCAGATCGCGTTGTAGGAGGCGCCGGTCAGGTCCTCCGTGAAGGAGCTGGCGCCGAGCCGGTCACAGAAGACGCCGTAGATTCTCGTCGCCGAGCGTGCCGACGAGCGCCCCCTGCCGCGTCGTGTCGAAGTGGTTGCAGGAGGTGGCCGCGACGACCACGCCGAAGAGCCCGAGCGCACGGAGAGCCCCGACGGAGCTGAAAGCAGAAAGCGACCATCGTTTCATATGGCAGCGACCTCGATAGCGCCGACCAGGGTAAACCAAAGCGTCCGTTCACGGTCGGACGGCGTGGGCACCTTTGCTATTTGTCGCGGCGCGTCAGAAGGTCGCCGGGGGCTCGCGGGATGGTAGGCTGCGCGGCCATGTCGACCCCCGCCGAGCCGCCCATCACCGCCATCATCCTCGCCGCGGGCCAGGGTACGCGGATGAAGAGCGCGCGCCCCAAGGTGCTCCACGAACTCTGCGGCCGGCCCATGATCGACCACGTGGTCGACGCCGCCCGCGCCGCCGGCGCCGGCGAGGTCGTCGTGGTCGTCGGCCACGGGCGCGAGGAGGTCGAGGCGTACCTCGCGCGCGCCTTCGAGGGGCAAGTGCGCACGGCCGTGCAGGACGTGCAGCAGGGCACCGGGCACGCCGTCCGCTGCGCGCTCCCGGCCCTCTCGCCGCACGCCGACCGGGTCTTCGTCCTCTACGGCGACACGCCGCTCCTGGATCCGGCCGAGCTCGCACGGCTCCCGCGCGAGCTCGAGCTGCACCCCGAGGCGCGGATGGCCATGCTCACCACGCGCGTCCCGGACCCGGCGGGCTACGGGCGCATCGTCCGCGACGGCGACGGGCGCGTCGTGCGCATCGTCGAGCAGCGCGACACGACGCCCGCGGAGCGCGCCATCGACGAGATCAACCCGGGGGTCTACTTCGCGCGGGCGGGGGCGCTGCGCGAGGCGGTGGCCGCGCTCCGCCCGAACAACGCCCAGGGAGAGCTCTACCTCACCGACGTGGTCGAGGCGCTGGCGCGCGAGGGCGTCGTGCCGACGGTGCTGGTGAAGGACATGGTCTCCGTCTCGGGGATCAACGATCGCGCCCAGCTCGCCGCGGCGGAGGAGGTGCTCTACGCCCGGCTCGCCGACGCGCTCCGCCGGGAGGGCGCCACCATCCGCGCCGGCGCGCGGGTCGACGCCGGGGTCGTCGTCGAGGCCGACGCCGTGATCGAGCACGGCGTGGTGCTGCGCGGCGCGACCCGGGTCGGCAAGGGGGCGCGGATCGACGTGGGGTCGGTGCTCACGGACGTCACCGTCGCCGCGGGCGCCGTGGTCAAGCCGTACACCGTGGCGCAGGGCGCGAGCATCGGCGAGCTCGCGCAGATCGGGCCATTCTCACACCTCCGGCCCGAGAGCCGCGTCGAGGCCGAGGCGCACATCGGCAACTTCGTCGAGACCAAGAAGACGATCGTGCGCCGCGGGGCCAAGGCCAACCACCTCGCGTACCTCGGCGACGGGGACGTCGGCGAGGGCGCGAACATCGGCGCCGGCACCATCTTCTGCAACTACGACGGCTTCAAGAAGCACCGGACCGAGATCGGCGCGGGCGCGTTCATCGGCAGCGATACGCAGATCGTGGCTCCGGTGCGCGTCGGCGCGGGCGCCTACGTGGCCACGGGGACCACCGTGACCAGGGACGTGCCCGACGGCGCGCTCGCCATTTCGCGGGTGCGGCAGGAGAACAAGGAGGGCTACGTGGAGCGGCTCAAGGCGCGGCTCCGCGCAGGCGGGAAGAGCCCGACGTAACCGGCCGGGCCGTCACCCTCAGCCCTCGGGCGGGGGCGTGGTGCTCTGCGGATGGGCCGCGGGCTCGGCGGCGCGGGGCGCCTCTCTCCCCGTGATCGACGGGAGGGAGTGGCCCATGCGGATCCGCTTGGCCTCGAGGTAGGGCGCCGAGAACGGGTTGTGCCCCACGAGCGAAGGTGCGCGCCGGTCGACCGTGACGCCCAGCGCGCGCAGCGCCTTCACCTTGTCCGGGTTGTTGGTGATGAGCCGGATCGACGCCACGCCCAGGTGCTGGAGCATCGCCGCGGCGGCGCCGTAGTCGCGGGCGTCGTCCGGGAGCCCGAGCAGGCGGTTCGCGTCCACGGTGTCGTGCCCGTTCGACTGGAGCTGGTACGCGCGGATCTTGTTGGTCAGCCCGATGCCCCGCCCCTCCTGCCGGAGGTAGAGCACGATGCCCTCGCCGCGGCGCCCGATCTCGGCCTGCGCCGCCTCGAGCTGATCGCGGCAGTCGCACTTCAGCGAGCCGAAGACCTCGCTCGTGAGGCACTCGGAGTGGACGCGCACGAGCACGCCTCGCTTGCCTCGTACGTCGCCGAGCACCATCGCGACGTGGTCGGGGGAGAGCCCGTGCGCCGTCTCCGGCTCTCCCCAGTGGAACACCGACATCTCGAAAACGCCGTGCTTGGTGGGCACGGGAGCTTGCGCCAGAACTTCGAGCCGAGGCCGGATCGCCGCCGCGGGGACGTGCATCTCGCTCTCCTTCGACGTGGTTTTTCTCGGATACTGTGTGGTCCGCCTGTGGCCGGCTGTAGAACGCATACTCCGTGCCGGTACTGGGGGGTCGCCCCAGGGGTGAGCCGATGATCAGCCCGTTCGTCGACCGCCTGCGCCAGGTCGGACGCTGTCCCCTAGCGTAAGGTTCGTGACTCGACAAGGTGTGCCCTGAGCACCCTCCGGTCAATCCGTACCCCTCCCCCTCGCTCCGGCGGACACGCGGCGCCGGGCCGCACCCGTGACGGTGCGTGACAAGCGGACACGTCTTGGCCGAAGATCGCAGCATGCGCCGCGTCCTCGCCCTCGCTTTGCTGCCGCTCTCGTTCCTGGTCATGGCCTGCCCGTTCGCGACCGGCGGTCTCGGGACGGGAACGGGCTCCAGCGGGACAGGGGGGTCGGGGCCGTCGTCGGCGGCGTCGGGGAACCACACCGCCAGCGGGACGGGCGGCATCTCCATCTCGACCACCACCGGGATGGGGATGGGCGGCTCCACGAGCGAGGCCTCCACGGGTGCGATGAGCACGGGCCGAGCTCGACCTCGAACAGCAGCAGCGCTTCGAGCGCCAGCTCGACCTCGGACAGCAGCAGCGCTTCGAGCGCCGGCTCCTCGACGAGCGCGAGCAGCTCGACCGCGAGCACCACCAGCACCTCCTCGACGAGCGGCACGGGCGGCGGCGCCAGCGCGTCGTCGAGCAGCGCCAGCGCGTCGTCGAGCAGCGCCAGCGCGTCGTCGAGCGGCTCCAGTTGCACCCCGACGACCGGGATGTGCACCAAATCCACGGATTGTTGCTCGACCATGTGCAACAAGGGCGGCTTCTGTTGCGAGCCGAAGGGACAACCCTGCTCGAGCTGGATGGAGTGCTGCTCGCTCATGTGCAACAAGCAAGGCCAGTGCATGTGAGCGCGAGCGCGGCGCCGGCCGGCGCTCGACCCGGCGCCTGCACCGTCGCGCCGGCGTCGAGCGGCGCTCTACCGGGCGAGCACCCAGATGCCGACCGCGGCCAGGGCGGCGAGCGCGACGGCGAGCGCGACGAGCGGCCAGCGCGACAGGTGCGATAGGCGCGGGAGAGGCGGGGCCATCCCGGACGCGCGCGCCGCCCGCGCTTCCATGTCCTGGATGGCGGCGTCGAGGGCGACCGTGACCGCGCGCGCGTGCGGGTAGCGGGCGTCCGGGTCCTTCTCGAGCAGGCGGAGCACCACGGCCTCGAGCGCGGGGGGGACCTCGACGCCCGGCGACCGCTCGGCGATCGGGGGCGGCGGCGTGTTCTTCTGGTGCTTGAACATCTCCGCCGCGTCCGACCCGGTGAAGGGGTGCTGACCGGCGAGCAGCTCGTAGAGGATGATGCCGAGCGCGTAGAGGTCGGAGCGGCGGTCGATGTTGCGCATGCCGAGCGCCGCTTCGGGCGCGATGTAGGCGACCGTTCCGAACACGACGCCGGCCTGCGTGAGCGAGCGGCGGCCCTCGTCTCCCACGAGCGCGAGGTCCTCGACCGGCACCTTGGCCAGCCCGAAGTCGACGATCTGGACCTTGTCCTCCGGGCCCTCCACGAGCATCAGGTTCCGCGGCTTGATGTCGCGGTGCACGATCCCCATGTCGTGCGCCGCCGTGAGCCCCGCGGCCACGTGACGCGCCAGACGCGCGGCACGGATCGGCTCCACGGGCCCCCGATCGATGAGCGCCCGCAACGTCTCGCCCCGGACGAAGTCCTGCACGAGGAACCAGGAGCCGTCGTCGAGCTGGGCGATCTCGTGGACGGTGACCACGTTGGGGTGGAAGATGTGCTTGCCCGCGATGGCCTCGCGCTCGAACCGCTCGATGAGCTCGGGGAGGCCCTCCACCTCCGGGTGGAGCACCTTGATGGCCATCTCCTGGCCGTCCGCGAGCTTGGTCGCCCGGAACACCGAGGCGAGGCCGCCGCTCGCGACCAGCTCCTCGATCCGGTAGCGGTCGATGACGGTGCGGCCGATCAGGGCCGCCGCGCGCCGCCTGGCGGCGTCGCCGACCTCTCCCCCTGCGATCGCCTCTGGACGGTCCGATTCCACCAAGCCTCGCTCGTGACACTGTATTCCATCTGCGGCGAGCGGACACGTTTGCGGCGCCGGCCCCGGCCTCCCCGAGGCCCGCGAGTGGCGCCCGCCAGCGCCGATCTGGCGGCGCCACCTGGCGACCCCCCGGATCGGGCGCAGATCCGCGCCCCCGCCTCGGGCACGCCCTTCGCTCGGGGGCCGGCGCGAGGTGAACGAACATGTCGGTCTCCAGGTCGAAGTTCAAGGTGGTATGGGGCGCGCTCGAGCGCAGCGGGAAGACTTGCTGGACGAAGATCGGGCTCGCGTGGGAGGGCAAGGACGGCGCGGTCTTCGCGCGGCTCAACGCGGTGCCGTTGACCGGGCGGATCTGCGTCAAGGGCGAGTACGACGAGGCGAGCGCGCCTGCGGCGGTGCTGATCGAGGAGGTGGGCCGATGAGCGCGCACGTGCTCCGGGCGCGCGCGGTGGCCGCGCGGGTGAGACGGTGGGCGGCGAGCTCGGCATGGACGCCGCTCGCGGGGCGGGCCGCGGCGTACCTGCTCGCGTTCGTGCTGCTCGCGCTCGTGGGGTCGGGGCGGCTCTCGCAGTGGCTGACGCCCGCGCCGCGTCTCGCGATCGGGGTGGCCGAGGCGGCTCCGCCGCCCACGTCGAGCGCGGCGACCGCCGGCGCCCCCTGTGCGAAGGCCGGCGTGGAGGCGTCGAGCACGCCCCCTGCCGCGGAGGCGTCGAGCGCGCCTCCGGCCGCGGAGGTGAAGAGCGGTGTTGCGCCGGCGGCGCCGGAGGCCGCGCTGCTCGGGGGGGACGCCGACGCCGGCGCGGATCCAGCGGAGGACGCAGGCGCGTCGAAGGGGGTGGCGAGCGACGGGAAGATCATCCTCAACCTCGCCACCGAGGCGGATCTGAGGCGACTACCGCACGTCGGCCACAAGAAGGCTCAGGCGATCCTGGCGCTCCGGACGCAGATGAAGAAGTTCACGCGCGTCGAGGATCTGCTCAAGGTGAAGGGCATCGGCCGGCGCGCGCTGGCGCGGCTACGACCGCTGGTGCGCGTGGATTGACGGCGCGCTCAGCGCTTCTTCTGCAGCATCTCCACGAGCCATCGCTCGGCGGCGCGGCAGGTGCCCGCGCTCCGGGGCTCCTTCCCGGCGCGCTGGTAGGGCCCTGCGGCGAGCACGACGTCGCGGCCGAGGCGGCGCCACGCGAGCGGGCCGACCGTCGCCCGCTCGCGGCACTTGTGGCCGAATCGCGCTGCGAGGATCTCCGCCAGCTCGGCCGCGTCGCGCTCCGTGTCCATCACGGCGTGCCAGCCCATCGCGACGGCGCGCGTGCCCGCGTCGTCGCGATGGACGATCACGTACCTGTCGCCGCCCCAGCCGGCCGCTCCCTTCTCGGCGATCGCGCCGTTGGTCCACTCCTCCAGCATCAACCGCAGGCCCTGCTCGCCCATCACGTCGTCGTCGACGGCGCGGAAGCCCTCGCCGATCGAGGCGAACGTGGGCACGGGCACGGCGATCGGCGGCTCGCGCTGCGCGTACTTGTCGGCGTGGAGGAGCTGCTCCGTGCTCGCGAGAGGCGCGCGGAGCGCGGCGTCGACGGCCGCCCAGCCGCCGATCCTGCGCTCGCGCTGGACGAAGGCGAAGCCGTCCGCGTACGGCGCCGTGAGCGACGTCTGGAGGACGTGCGGGGTGGCGGCGACGCCGGACGCCGCGTTCGAGAGCGCGAGCACCGTGCGCAGCGCGCCCTCGCTGACGTCGAAGGCCGAGCCCGCCACGATGTCGAGCGTGGCGCTCGTGGCGTCGCCCTCGATCACCGCGTGCTCCGCCGCGCTGCGATCGCCGTCGCCGGGCCGGTACTCGAGCATGGGGGCGAGGGAGAAGGACTGGTCCTGCAGGGCGTGGTCGAGCTCGTGCGCGAGGGTCTCCGTGGCCTCGTCGTCGCCGAGATCGTCGACCATGTACATGGTCTCGTCGGAGGGCTCGTAGAAGCCGGCGATGCGCCCCTGGATGAGGGCGTAGGTGCCCTCGACGAAGTCGTAGTCGGGGGGCAAGAGCTCGAGCAAGGTGAGCAGCTCGCCCTCGCTCTCCACCGCCTCGCGCGGGACCTCCTTCTCCACGTGCGCGCGGATCCGCGCCAGGATGCCGGCGCGGTCGAGGACCCGGCTCGCCACCTCGTGCCGCACCGGGAGCCCCCGGGCGCGCGAGACGCGCCGGAGCATTTCGTGCACCTTCGCGTGGCCGTCGTCCGCGACCGGCTCGCTGACCGGCCTGGCCGCACGGGCCTCGGTGGGCGCCGTCGCGACCGGGGGCTGGGGCTCCGGCTCCACGTGGGCCACCGGCGGGCTCGCGGGGCTGCACGCGGCGAGGAAGAGGGCGACGACCAGGGCTGGGCGAGGGGACGCGGCGCGAGCCTGCCGGCTCATGGAGCCGGGCTCCCACCTGCGCCGGGACGCGCCGAGCCTTCCCCGATCCGCAGCCCCCGACCGGCGGCCTGGCGGATGCCATCGATCGCCGCGGCATAGCGGGCCACGCGGGCGTCGAAGGCAAGCTCCTCCCCGGGCCGGACCGCGCCGAAGATCGCGGAGCCCGCGACCAGGACGCGCGCGCCCGCGGCCACGACGTCGGCCGCGGTCTTTGGTGAGACGCCCCCGTCGACCTCGAGCGCCACGTCGAGCGCCGCCGCGTCGATCGCGCTGCGCAGCGCGCGCAGCTTGGGGAGCGCGCTCGGGATGAACGACTGCCCGCCGAACCCCGGGTTGACGCTCATCACCAGCACGAGGTCCAGGTCCGGGAGGACGTAGCGGATCTCCTCCTCGGACGTGTGCGGGTTGAGGACGACCCCCGCGCGCGCCCCGAGGGACCGGATCTCCTGGAGCGTGCGGTGGAGGTGCGTCGAGGCCTCCACGTGTACCGAGATCCGGTCGGCGCCGGCGCGGCGAAATGCGTCGACGTAACGCTCCGGCTCCACGATCATCAGGTGGACGTCGAGGGGGAGGCGGGTGGCCCCGCGCACCGCCTCCACGACGACCGGGCCGATGGTGATGTTCGGCACGAAGCGGCCGTCCATGACGTCGACGTGGATCCAGTCGGCGCCCGCTGCCTCGACCGCGCGCACCTCCTCGGCCAGGCGGCCAAAATCGGCCGAGAGGATGGAGGGCGCGATGAGCACGGTCGGCGCCGGGTGCGCGGGGGCGGCGTGGACCGGGGTTTTGGTGGCGGAGGGCACGCCCCGGGGCTAGCACGCGGAGGCGCGGGCGTGCCGACAAATCCCTCAGGGAATTCTTTCCGCCCGGGTGCTGCGAGACGATGGATTGCCCGTGGGGGGTAACCTGCTAGGGTGGGCCAAACCCAGCCCCGCACCGAACGGAGGGCACATGCGCCTCTCGACCCGTCCTCTTGCCAAGGCCGACTACGACCAGATCGTCCAGGTCATCGACCGCTGGTGGGGCGGCCCGACGAGCGCGCTCGCGCACCCGATCTTCTTCTACGAGCTGGGGCGCCTCGCGCGCGTGGTCGAGAGCGATAGCCTCCTGGTCGGCTTCCTCTTCGGGTTCATCTGCCCGGACGCCGAGGTCGGCTACGTGCACCTCGTCGGCATCCACCCGGACTACCGGCGGGGGGGTGTCGGTAAGCTCCTCTACGCATCGTTCGAGGAGGACTGCCGGCGCGAGGGTTGCAAGCAGCTCAAGGCGATCACCACGCTCGGCAACGAGGCAAGCATCCGCTTCCACGTGGCGCTCGGCTGGACGATGAACGAGGTCGAGGACTACGCCGGCCCTGGACGGATGCGGATCGTGTTCACCCGGGACCTCACGAATCGTTGACCCCGTTCGCGGTCGGCGTACCCTCGGCACGTCTCCTTCCTCCCGAGGTCTCTGCCATGCGAACGCGCCTGCTACCGACGACCTCGGCGCTGGTCTTCGCCAGTGCCGCGTGTGCGCAGGGCTCCACCGCTCCGCTCGGAGTGGGCGGGCAGGTGAGCGACGTCACGACGGGCTCGGTCTCCAGCGTTTCCGTGGCGGGCACCGGGGCAGCGGGCGTGTCGAGCAGCGGCGGCACGTCGACCGGCGTGGGGGCCGCGGGCAGCGGCGGGCCGGCGAGCACGTCGCCGAGCGTCGCATCGTCTTCCTCCTCCGGCGGCGCTTGCCCCGACACTCCCTGCAAGCTGACTTCGCCTCAGTGTGGCTGCCCGTCCGGCCAGGCGTGCAGCGTCTACAACACCGTCGTCTCTTGCCTGACCGCGGGGACCGCTGGGCCGACCCAGCTCTGCGGCGGCACGAACGATTGCGCGGCGGGCCTGCTCTGCGTCGCGTCCGGGTCTTCCACCTCGTCCCCCGGCATCTGCGAGACGTTCTGCGAAACCGACGCCGACTGCACGGCGCCCGGTGGGCTCTGTGTGGTGCAGCTCAGCGACGGGAGCGGCGGCGCCATTCCAGACGTCACGCTCTGCACCGACAACTGCAACCCCTTCACGAACGCCGGCTGCGCCGCGGCGGGCACGTCGTGCCAGGTCGGGCAGGAGCCGACGGGCCAGATGCGGCCCCTCACGCTGTGCGCGGCCGCGGGCACCCTCGGCAAGGGCATGGCGTGCGATCCGACGAACAACCAGTGCGCGCCGACGTTCGGCTGCTTCAGCACCGGCGCGCAGAACAAGTGTTACCAGTACTGCGACGTGGCCAACCCGTCCTGCGCCACCTGCACGGGCATCGAAGACATGGCGCTGCAGCCGGTCTACATCGGCAACAAGCAGGTCGGCATCTGCAACTGACGCGCGGAGGAAGCATGCTTCTCGACCCCCAAGGCCTCGATCGCTTGAAGGACATCGGGCTCTTCGGCGGACTGGGCGAAGAGGTGCTTCGCACGTTCGTCGGCGCGCTCGAGGTGAGCGAGATGGGCGCCGGCGAGGTGGTGTTCAGGGAGGGCGACAGCGGGCGCGTGCTCTTCGTCATCCTCGACGGGGAGGTCGAGGTGCTGCGCCGCTCCAAGCGCGGTCACGACACGCGCGTGGCCATCCTCGGCCCCGGCGACTGGTTCGGCGAGATGTCGATCCTCGACGTCCTGCCGCGCTCGGCGACGACGCGCGTCCTGGCCCCGACGCACCTCCTGCTGCTCACGGCGCACGAGCTCGACACCCTGTACCGCAAGGACATGCGCTCGTACGCGCTCGTCGTGCTCAACATCGCTCGCGAGATGTCGCGGCGCCTCCGCGTGGCCGACGGGCTGCTCGCGGAGCTCGTGGCCAACGTCATGGACGAGTACACGCGCCGCTCGCCGCCGTCGGCACCCACGCGCATGTAGCGAGGGGGGCTCTCGGTCACGAGGCCCCCCCACCCACCCGCGGCCTCGAGCAGGACGGGGCCGCAGGGCGGGCCTGTCAGCCCGCGGCGCCGCCTGCGCCGATCGCGCCGCCGGCGCCACCCGTGCCGCCGTCGTCGTTCATGCCGCCGTCGTCGTTCATGCCGCCGTCGCCGCCATCGCCGCCGTCGCTGCCGCCCGCGCCGCCATCGGGGTTGTTGGTGTCCCCGCCGGCCCCGCTGCTGGTCGAGGTGCTGGTGCCGCTGCTGGCGCTGGTGCCGACGGTCGAGCCGGGCCCGCCTCCTCCCGCGCCCACGCCCGAGGAACCGCCCACCCCCGGCCCCGAGGACCCCGACGAAAGACCGGTGCCGCTGGAGGCTTCCTGCGAGCCGCCCGCCCCGGCGCCCGTGCTCGAGCCGGCCTGGAAATCGCCGGGCGGGTCCGGCTGCGGGTTGAACACGCAGCTCGCGACGAACAGGGTTCCGAGGACGACAAGTCTCCGCATCGTAGCTCCAGCGTACCCGCCCCCGCCCAGAAGGGGCGAGCCCCGTCTTGCAACCGATGCGCCATCCAGGCCTTTCAGCGTTTCCCGGGGATGAAGGCGATCCCTTGCGGTGCGGAAGCGGCACAGGTTGGCACGCACCCGAACGTCGTCGTCGTCCGTGGGTTACGATTGGCGCATGCCCGAAGCGCTCAGCGGGGACGACATCGCGGCCCGTCTCGCCGAAGTGAGGCGGCTCGTCGCCGAGGCGACGGCGCGCGCCGGTCGGCCTCCGGGATCGGTGAGCTTGCTCGCGGTCAGCAAGACCAAGTCGCCGGAGGCCATCCGCGAGGCATACGCCGCGGGGCAACGCGCGTTCGGGGAGAACTATGCGCAGGAGCTTTCGCAGAAGGCGGCAGCGCTGCGCGACCTTCCGGAGATCGAGTGGCACTTCATCGGGCGGCTGCAGCGCAACAAGGCCAAGCAGGTGGTGCAGGTCGCGCGGACGGTGCACGCGGTCGACCGCGCCGAGCTGGCCGCGGAGCTCGGCAAGCGCGCCGCCGACGCGGCCGTACGGGCTCGGGTGCTCGTCGAGGTGAACGTGTCCGGGGAGGCGAGCAAGGGCGGGTGCCGGCCGGACGAGCTCGGCCGCGTCCTCGCGGCGATCCGGGCGGAGCCCAGCCTCGAGGCCGCCGGGCTGATGACCATCCCGCCGGAGACCTCTGACGCCGAAGGCGCGCGCCCCTTCTTCGCGGCGCTGCGGAGGCTGCGAGACGAGCACGGCGGGGCCGTCGCGCTGCCGGAGCTGTCGATGGGCATGACGCACGACTTCTCCGTGGCGATCGCGGAGGGGGCGACCATCGTCCGCGTCGGCACCGCGATCTTCGGCGCCCGCGCCTGAGCCGCGAGTTTCGCGGTATGCTCCGCCCCATGCGCCGCGGGTCGCTCGTCCTCGCGCTCGTCCTCGCCTGCCCCCTCGGGCTCTCCGCCTGCGGGCCCGGGACCATGCCGCCGTCGTTGAACCATCCGCTGGCCGGCGCGCAGGCCCCAGCTTTGCGCGAGCTTGCCGCCGATCCAACCGAGGTCGGCATCTGGCACGGCGCTCCCGTCAAGGTGACCGTCGTCGACTTCTGGGCTTCGTGGTGCCAGGGCTGCCAGGAGTCGCTCCCGGAGCTCGACGCCCTCTACCGCGACAAGCGCTCGGCCGGCCTCGCCGTCATCGGGGTGAGCGTCGACGAGCGGCGGGACGACGCGTTCGCCATGGCGCAGGCGCTGCACGCTTCGTTTCCCATCGTGGTCGATCAGGACTCGCGCCTGACCTCCTCGTACCGCGTCGGGCAGGTCCCCCTCACCTTCGTCGTCGACGCCAGCGGGACCGTGCGCTGGGTCGGGCGCGACCCGAGCGCGCTGCGTCGCGCGGTCGAGGTCGTGCTGGCGGAGTGACCATGGCCCGCCGCACGACGGGGGCGCCCCAGGGAGCCGGGCCGACGCTCTTCGAAGCGGCGTCCCGGCACAACGCCGAGCTGAAGGGCGCGGTGCCGCTCGCCGAGCGCATGCGTCCAGCCACGCTCGGCGACATGGTGGGGCAGGAGCACCTGCTCGGGGACGGGAAGCTCCTGGCGCGCGCGGTGGCCGCCGATCGCGTCCCTTCGATGATCCTCTGGGGGCCGCCCGGCTCGGGCAAGACCACGCTCGCGCGCGTCATCGCCCACCACACCAACGCCCGCTTCGTCCCCTTCAACGCCGTGCTCGGCGGCGTCCCGGAGCTGCGGGAGATCCTCGCCCGGGCGCGCGAGGCGCGCGGCTACGAGGGCAAGCGGACCATCCTCTTCGTCGACGAGATCCACCGCTTCAACAAGTCGCAGCAGGACGCTTTCCTGCCACATGTGGAGGACGGCACCATCACGCTCGTCGGGGCCACCACGGAGAACCCGTCGTTCGCCGTGAACGCGCCGCTGCTCTCGCGCTGCAAGGTGTTCCGCATGGGCCTCCTGCGCGCGTCGGATCTGGTGATCCTCATGCGCCGCGCGCTCGCCTCGCCGGAGGGGCTCGCGGGCGCGTTCGCGGCGGATGACGACGCGCTCGAGGCCATCGCCGCGCTGGCTCAAGGCGACGCCCGGCGCGCGCTCACGACGCTGGAGATCGCCGCCGGCGAGGCGGAGCGCGCGGGCCGGGCGACGATCGCGCGCGACCTCGTGGCCGAGGTGGGCGAGCAGAAGACGCTCCTCTACGACAAGGCGGGCGAGGAGCACTACAACGTCATCAGCGCGTTCATCAAATCGATGCGCGGCTCCGACCCGGACGCGACCATCTACTGGCTCATGCGGATGATCGAGGCCGGGGACGACCCGCTCTTCCTCCTCCGCCGCATGATGATCTTCGCGAGCGAGGACGTCGGCAACGCCGACCCGCGCGCGCTCGAGGTCGCGGTCGCCGCGGACGCCGCGTTCCGCCGGATGGGGATGCCCGAAGGGATGTACCCGCTCGCGCAGGCGGCGCTCTACCTGGCGACGGCGCCGAAATCCAACGCGTGCAACATCGCCTGGCACGCCGCGCAAGCGGCGGTGCGGGAGCACGGCGCCCTGCCCGTGCCGCTGAAGCTGCGCAACGCCGTGACCCGGCTGATGAAGGACGAGGGGTACGGGGGCGGCTACCGCTACCCGCACGCCGAAGAGGGCGCCGTCGCCGAGGGCGAGGTGTACCTGCCGGAGGAGATCGCGGACGCCCGCTTCTACGAACCCACCGACCGGGGGTACGAGCGGATGATCGGCGAGCGCCTGCGGCGGCTCCGCGGCGAGGGCGGCGGGGAGCCGGGCTCGTAGCGCGTCCGGAACCGACGCCGATTCGTAGGGGGCGCAAGGTGCGCGCCAGCGGCCTTGACACCGCCGCGCGAGTGCGAAGATTCAGGGCGCGCGGCAGCTCGAAGGTGGAGCAAAGGCCGTGCAACCATTCATTAATTCCAGGTGGGGCCCTGCGCCCGCCGGGGAGCTCGACCGCAGTCGAGGGGGCCTCGACTGCAACGCGGTCGTCGCGACGGGGGCACGCCCCGTCCACCAGGGCGCCCTGCGCCCGAAGGGAGAGGACCATGAACAGCCATTTCCATGATTTCGATCGCACCGTGGCCGCGATGGATCACCTGCGCCGCCGGATGGATCGCCTCTTCGAGGAGTACGAGCCCGGGCGCGCCCGCGGGCGTGACCCCGAGCGCCTCTGGAGCGGCCGCTTCCCGCGGCTCACGCTCACCGACGCCGGGCAGTCCCTCGTGCTCGAGGCCGACCTGCCCGGGCTCGGTGAGCAGGACGTCCAGCTCACCATCCACCAGGACGTCCTCACGGTGAGCGGCGAGCGCCGGAACGACGTGCCCCAGGGCTCGTTCGTCCACCGGCAGGAGCGTGCGCCGCTCAAGTTCTCGCAGAGCTTCACGCTGCCGGTGAAGGTCGACCCGGAGAAGAGCTCGGCGACGATGAAGAACGGCGTGCTCACCATCACGCTCGCGAAGGCGGTCGAGGCGCAGCCCCGGCCCATCGCGGTGAAGGCTCAGTGACGGCGGAGAGGAGGCAGACATGAACGAGACGACGATGAAGCAGCGCGAGTCCGGGAAGAGCGCCGAGCGGCCGACGTACGCCCCGCCGGTGGACATCTTCGAGAACAAGGAGGAGATCCTGATCGTGGCCGACCTTCCAGGGGTCCGCACGGAGGACCTCAGGGTCGACCTCGACAAGGATCACCTCACGATCCTGGCGCACCGTGCGCCGCCCGGCGCGGGGAGCGAGGCCTTCGACTACACGCGCACCTTCGTGGTGCCCCGCGGCATCGAGGCCGACAAGATCTCCGCGAACCTGCAGAACGGCGTGCTCCGCCTGCAGCTCCCCAAGCCGGCCGCGCTCAAGCCGCGTCAGATCGCGGTCAGGGCCGGCTGAGCCCGCGCGCCCGGGCGACGGGGGCTCGCTACCGCGACTTGGCGTGAATGGTGAGCACGGGCACGGGGCTCGCCCGCACGATCTTCTCGGTGACGCTGCCGAGGAGCAGGTGGGTCAGCCCTTTTCGCCCGTGCGTGCCCATCGCGACCATCGCGGGCTTGAGCTCGTCGATCACCCGCAGGATCTCGCTCGCTGGATCGCCCGCTCGGAGGACGCTCCGCAGCCCGCCGTTCTCGGCCGCCAGCTTCTCGAGCGCGTTCTTCGCGGTGCTCGCGATCTCCTCCGGCAGCCCGGGCGCGATGATGGGGTCGAACCCCGGGTAGACCACGACCGGGATCGTGTACGTGTGGAGCAGGACGATCTCGAGGCCGAGCCGGCCGGCGAGCTCGCGCGCAGCCGCGAGCGCGTCGAGCGATGCGTCTTGGAAATCGGTGGGTACCAGAATCGTCTTCGAGGTCTCCATGGCGGCTCTCCCCGGGGTCGGCGTAACCCCTGCCTCGCGAGGAGCACCACGCGTGCCAACCCCTCCGAGCGCCCGCGGCACCGCGTCGGTGGCGCACGGCGTGCGGCTTGGCGAAATGGCTGCGCCAGGGGCGTGCACCGCCTCCCGGTCGTCGCTTCAGTTCCGGGCCTTGACCAGCACGACCTCGCGCCCCTCGCCGATCCCCCAGCGCAGCGTCTGGTCGCCGGCGAGCCGCATCTCGGCGTCGTCGCGCCCGCCCTCCTCACGGAGGAAGCTGACCAGGAGCTTGTCCCCCTCCAGGCGACTCACCCGGAACGTCCCGCTGCGCGGGGTCTCCGCGGGGATGGTCACCGTGACCTTGTTCCCAGCAAACTCAATCGCCGTCCCCCTCACCCACCCGGTCGCCTTCTGGAGCTGGCTCGCGGGAACGTTCTCGACGCTCTCGCCGAGCCAGCGGCCCTGCAGTTTGTCCCTCGGGGACTTCTCGCAGCCGGAGAGCACCGGGAGGGTGGTGATGGCCAGCGCCAGAGCCGTCTTCACGCGTCGTTGCATGGGCTACCTCCAAAGGCGGCCGGAGGCGGTGCCTCACAGCCCCCGCCTCGATACGAATGGTAAGGAGCGCGCACGACGAAGGCCAAAAGACATGTAGGATAACTGTCCACATGGCGCCGCGCGTCGTCCTCCCTCTCGCCACGTCGCTGCGCTAAAGCACCGCCGCCCTGGGCGCCTGGCCTGGGGCAGGGCCCCGCTTGCGCACCCTCCTCCTCCCTCGCCTCCTGATCGCTCGGTACGCCGCGTCGGCGGGCATCGCCACGGCCGCCTTCTCGGCCTGCAACTCGGCCCCGCCTGCCGGCACCGTCGGCAGCGCCACCCCCAACGCCGCCATCCAGCCGGCCCCCCTCGCCACCGAGTCGCCCGAGCCTCGCCGACGGCGGCCCCATCTTCGACGCCGGCGCGCGCGACCCGGACGCGGGGGCCGCGCCCCCGGAGAGCATGCTCCCGGCGACTCCCCTCCCGGCCGACACGCCCGTCTCCCAGAAGGACACCGCCCCCGGCCTCACCCTCGACGCCGCCTTCCGCTGGCGCGACGTCCCGGCGCCGCCGCGCGCCCCCGAGGTCTCCGCCGACGGCCTCCGCGAGGCGCAGAAGATCACCGCGCTCACCCTGAAGATCGACCTGGCCGAGGCTGGCCGCATGCGGGCCGAGCTCACCGGCGCGGCCTTCCCGCTCCCCGCCCACAGCGAGCTCTGCGCCCGCTCCGACCACTACGGCAACATCCTCGTCTGGCCCAAGGCCGAGGGCTACCGGGTGATCCCCCCCGGTGCCCTGCGCACGCTGCTCGGCGAGCGCCGCATCGACGTGACGCCCCTGTCCGGCGGGGCCCTGAAGGCGCAAGGCGATGGCAGGCGCCTGGGCGTCACCGTCCGCAAGGTCGAGATCACCTCCAGCGTCGCCGTCACGCGCCTCGAGATCGCCAAGGCGCCCGAGGCGGGCGAGGGCGGCGCGCTCCTGTGTCGGGCGCTCGTCGAGCTCGGCGGCGTCGACCCGCGCACGCCCGCTTGCCAGCCGGGCGAGGTCCCGCTCGCCGCGTCGTACGCCTGGAGGGAGGGCGGCGGCATCGCCTTCGAGGTCACCGCCAGGACCAAGCGCACCGACCTCTCCACCTCCGCGCTCCTCGTCCCGCAGCCCGGCCTCGCCTTCATCCCTGCCGGATTGCCCGGCGTACCGCACGGCGTCTTCCTCCCGCGCGAGGCCCTCGCCGCCCTCCGCACCGGCCCGATCCCGCTCTCCCCCTCACTCCCCCACGGCGCCCCCGGCGAGGGCCTCGCCGCCGTGAACCACTCCGACCGGCTGATGTTCGTCCTCCTCAACGGCGTCCCGGTGGCCGCCGTCCCGGCGTTCGGGGAAGCGATCGTCCCCGGCCCCGTGCGCGGGCGCTACCTCGCGCAGTGGCGCACCTTCCTCGGAGAGATTGTGGGCCCGCCGCAGCCCATCGAGGTTCCCGCCCGCCTGGTCTACGGCGGCGCGACCGACGCCGGCGTGCCCGATGGAGGCTGATCCTTGATCCCCGCGACGCCGTGGGCGCACCTGCCCTCGTACCTCACCTCGACGATCCAGCTCACCGTCCGCTTCTGCGAGACGGACCTGATGGGCATCGTCCACCACGCGAACTACCTCGTCTACTTCGAGGCCGGCCGCGTCGACTGGCTGCACAAGCGCGGCATCCAGTACGAGGCGTGGGTCAAGCAGGGCATCCACCTCCCGGTGGTGGAGACCCGCCTCCGCTACCGCAAGGCCGCGCGCTTCGACGAGACCCTCGTCGTGGCGAGCACCTGCGCCGAGGTCACGCGCGTGACCGTGCGCTTCGGCTACGAGATCACGCGGGGCGCCGAGCGGATCTGCGAGGGGGAGACGCTCCTCGCCTGTGTCGGGCACGACCTCGCGCCGAAGCGTCTCCCGGCCGACATCGCCGCGGTCTTCCGCAGCGCGGAGATCGGCCAGGCGGCTCCCGGCGCAGGGTGAGCGCCGGGCCCCTTTGCGTCGCGCGGGCGCGGTGATACCCCCCCGGGCATGCCGTCCACCCAAGTCAGCACCATGCTCAGCGCCGAGCAGATCGCCGCGCGCGTCCGCGAGCTGGGCGCGCAGATCACCAAGGACTACGCCGGCCGCCGGATCGTGCTGGTGAGCGTGCTCAAGGGCAGCTTCGTCTTCACCGCCGACCTCGCGCGGGCCATCGACAACCCCAACGTCCGTGTCGAGTTCCTCGGCGTCCGCAGCTACGGCGAGGGCACCAGCTCCAGCGGCGTCGTCCAGATCACGCAGGACCTCGCCCACCCCATCGAGGGCGAGGACGTGCTGCTCGTCGAGGACATCGTCGACACCGGCCTCACCATCGCCCACCTCCTGGAGCTCTTCCACACCCGCCACCCGGCGAGCCTCAAGGTCTGCGCCTTGCTCCACAAGCCGGCGCGCACCAAGGTCGAGGTCCCCGTCCACTACCTCGGCTTCACCATCGAGGATCGCTTCGTCGTCGGCTACGGCCTCGACTGGGCCGAGCGCTACCGGAACCTCCCCTTCATCGGGGTCGTGGAGTCGAAATGAGCAAGCGCCTCGCCGTCCTGGAGAAGATGACGTCCGCCGGATCGAAGGACCCGTTCGCCTGGTACGGCCTCGCGATGGAGTACAAGAGCCTCGGCCGCAACGACGAAGCCGTCGCCACCTTCGAGGCGCTCCGCAAGCTCGACCCCGGCTACGTCCCCCAGTACCTCATGTGCGGCACCCTCCTCGTCGAGCTCGCCCGCCACGCGGACGCGCGCACCTGGCTCACCGAGGGCGCCGCCGCCGCGCGCGCCAAGGGCGACTCCCACTCGCTCTCCGAGATTCGAGGACGCCCTCGCCCGCCTGCCCTCGTGACCCACGCGAGGGCCTCCCAAGCGGGCTCGCAAGCGAGCCCTGGACACCGCATCGCCCGCGCTCGCGCCCTCCGCGCCTTCGACCACGCGGACACCCTCACGATCCTCGCCGACAACGGCACCATCCGCCGCTTCTCCGGCGACTCGGCCGAGCTCGTCCGCGCCATCCTCGGCTTCGTCGTCGCCCCCCGCACACACGACGAGCTCGCCGCCCACCTCTCCGAGCTCGCCGGCGCCCCCGTCACCCTCACCGGCCCCGTCGAGGAGACCCTCGCCCACCTCCAGGCCGCCGGCGCCATCCGGGAAGCCGCCCCGATCCACTTGCCGCCGAAGCCCGCGGCCACCCGCGCCACGCGCGTCGTCCTCGGCATCACCGGCGCCGTCGCCGCCACGATGATGCCCGGCCTGATCATGGTCCTCCAGGCCCGCGGCTTCGCCGTCCGCGTCGCGGCCACCCGCAACGCCCTCCGCTTCATCACCCCGCTCGCCATCGACGCGCTCACCCACGCCCCCGTCCTCTCCAGCCTCTGGTCGCGCGAGACGCCCGTCCCGCACATCGACCTCGCCCGCTGGGCCGACGTGATGGTCGTCTGCCCCGCGACGGCCACCACCCTCGCGCGCCTCGCCTCGGGGAGCTGCGGCACCGTCGTCAGCGCCGCGGCCATCGCCACGCGCGCGCCCGTCCTCGTCGTCCCCTCGATGAACGACGCGATGTACCTCGCCCCCTCCGTGCAGCGGAACCTCGCGCAGCTCCGCGAGGACGGTTTCTACATCGCCCACCCCTCCTTCGGCCCCGAGGTCGCCGACGCGCCCCCCAATCGCGTCCCCATGCTCGGCCCCGCCCCGCCCATCGACGCCATCGCCGACCTCGTCCAGGCCGTGGTCCAGCAGCACGGCGCCGCCCGCCCCGAGCCTCCCGCGACCCCGAGCTGGAACGACCTCTACCGCGCGCCCCCCGAGCACCTGCCCTGGTTCACGGCCACCCTCGACCCCGACATCGCCGCCCTCCTCGGCGCCCCCGGCCCCGGCGCCTCCCAGCTCCTCGACCTCGGCACCGGCCACGGCACGGCCGCGATCGCCGCCGCTGACCGCGGCTGGTCCGTCGTCGCGACCGACATCTCCTCGCGCGCGATCGACCTCGCCCGGCAGCGTGCCGGCGCCCGCCCCATCGTCTGGCTCGACGACGACATCCTCTCCACGCGCCTCCGCACCACCTTCGACGTCGTCCTCGATCGCGGCGTCTTGCACGTCCTCCCCGCCGGCGACCAGCCCCTCTACGTCGCCTCCGTCCGCGACCTCCTCCGCCCCGGCGGCCGCCTCCTCCTCAAGGTCCACAGCGCCGCCGAGCCCGAGGATCACCGCACACGCCGCTTCACGCGCGAGGACGTCGCCGCCCTCTTCGGCGAAGCCTTCGACCTCGCCCACGTCGAGGACACCGTCTTCCCCGGACCCGGCGGTCGCGCTCCCCGCGCGCTCCTCTGCACGCTCGTACGCCGCTGACCCGCGCTTGCGGCCGCGCCATCCCGCGCGATAGCCTCAACCGCCATGGATCAGCTTAAGCAGCCCAAGAAGAGCCCGCGCCTCGTCATCCCAACGGTCATCGCGGTCGTCGTCGTCAGCGCGGCGACCGCGGTCGCGACGTCGTGCAGCGGCGGAGGCAACGTGATCGTGGACAACGACGGCGGTGTCGCCGGATCAGGAGGCAGCGGCGTCGGTGGCGCGGGCGGCGCCGCCAGCTCGACCGTCGCGAGCGTCGGCGTCTCGGGCTGATGATCCAAGCGCCGCCCGGTCGGGCGGCTCGATGAAGCACCCACCACGCTCGCACGGAGGACCAGGCCCATGCCCATACACGTCGTCTTGCTCCCCGGCTTTCTGGGCATCGATCTCGTAGACAGCACCGGCGCCCGCCTCTGGCTCGACCCGCCCACGATCCTGGCGGGCCAGGTCGACATCGCCGCGCGCCTGACGCTCGACGCGAGCGGCGAGCACGACGCCACGCCCGGCCTGGACGTCCACCCCGAGAAGCCCATCGGCTTCATCTACGACCCGCTCACCGTCGCCCTCGCCGCCGCCGGCTTCGTCGTCCACACCTTCCTCTTCGACTACCGCAAGCCCATCCTCGCCGCCGCGCGCGACCTCCGCGCCTTCATCGCCCGCGAAGCGCCCGGCGAGCGCGTATGGCTCGTCGCCCACTCCATCGGCGGCCCCCTCGCCGCCCTCTACCCGTACCTCGATCCGACCGCCGACGAGCCCACCGTCGACCCGACCTGGCAAGACCAGATCGCCGGCGTCGTCTGCCACGGCGGCACGCTCCTCGGCACCTTCGAGGCCGTCGAGGCCCTCACCGGCTCACACTGGTTCCTCGCGGTCGTCGGCCTCGGCAACACGGCACGCGAGAACGCGCTCCGCCGCTGCATGAGCACGTGGCCCGGCCTCTTCGCGCTCCTCCCCGATCCCGGGCGCTTCCCCCGCGTCGACCCCGTTCTACGACGCCACCAAGTGGCCCGACGGCTACCAGCCGCGCCAGCAGCACCTCGACGATGCCCTCCGCACCAAGGGCCTCGTCGCCAAGAGCCCCCTCTTCACCGCGCAGATCCCCATCGCGCAGTTCATCTCCAGCACCTACCACACGGCCGGCGCCCTCGTTCCGGACGCCACTCCCCTCAGCCTCGCCCCTCGCGCATCCCCCGGCGACGACACCGTCCCCCTCTTCGCCGCCGCACCCAACGCGAACGTCCGTGTCCTGCGCACCGGCTTCCCCCACACCTTCATCCCCACGGACCCCGACGTCATCCGCGACACCATCGACTTCATCCGCGCCGGCACCTGCGACGCCCCGGAGATCGCGCCCGTCGGCCCGGACGACACGCTCCCCGGCGCCCCCCCGTCGCCGCCCATCGCGATGCTCTTCGGCATGGGCGGCACGCTCGCGCGAGAGCTGCCGGATCTGGTGAACGGAAAGCGCGCGCTGCGCGACCTCGCGCAGGTGTTCACGAGGCGCGCGCCGTAGAGCGGTTCTCGGTTGGGTTTCGGTATGCGTACACCGAACCGCGACCGCCAGGGAGCGGGCGCCAGCGGGCACTAGCGTCTTCATGCCCTCGCACGCGCCGCGCTACCTGTAGCGCTACGCGTGCGAGGGCATGGAGACGTCGCGCCTCCTGGCACCCGCTCGCTTGCGCTCGCGGTTCGGTAGGTGGGCCGCGCCTACTTCTTCTTCGCCTTCAGCGCCTCGAACTCCGCCCGCACCGCCGCGCTCTGCGCGAACGCCAGCACCCCGACGCCGGCGATCCGCGCCGTCGCCTCGTGCATCCGCGACTCGGCCGCCTTCTTCGCCTTCGCCGTCGCCGCGCCCCCGGCGCTCGCCCCCTTCGCCTTCGCTGCGGCTTCCGCCTCGCCCAGCGCCGTCAGCGCCGCCTGGAGCGCCGTCACGTCCGCCGGCAAGATGCCGAGCCCCAGCGCCTCTGCCGGATTCTCCGTCGCGCGCGCCGCGATCTTCTCACCCGCCGCGACCACCGCCTTCAGCTCCACCGGCGCCCCGCGGCTCGACACCCCGTACGCCTTGCGCACGTCCGGCTTCGCCTTTGCGCCCGAGATCGCCTCGTGAACCCCGCTCACCAGGCTCGCCGTCGTCGCGAGCGCCTGCTCCAGCGTCGGTGCGGCCGGTGCTGCCGGCGCCGAAGCTGCCGGGGCCACCGACGCCTGCGCGGGAGGCGCTCCGAGCGTCGTCAGGTCCGCCCCCAGCTCGTCGATCATCCCCTGCGGCAGGCGCGGCTCGACCTGCGCGCGGTTCTGCACCGCGAGCGCGTACGCCTTCGACCCCGCCGACGTGTCCACGACCGCGCTCGCCGCCGCCTTCTTCTTGGCCATGGCCTACGCCCCCTTGTGGATGAGCGCGGCGAACAGCTCGCGCGTCGTCGCATCGTTCGCGAACTGGATCATCCCGGCCCCCGCGATGCGATCCACCGCGTAGAGGATCCGCCGCAGCGTCGCGTTCCGCTGCTTCGTCGTCTGCGGCGCCGCCGCGCGCGCCTGCTCCTGCGCCTGATCCATCGCCTTGATGGTCGCGATCTGCGCGGTGAAAGCCGTCACGTCCGCGGCCAGGACGCCGAACGACGCCGCCTCCGCCGCCTGCGCGGTCGCGCGGTTCACGATCTTCTGGAGCGCGCCTACCACGTCCTTCACGAGGAGCTTGTTCACCTTCGTCCCGACGCCGTACGCGAGGGCGACGTTCCTGCTCGGCCGGGCGCGCGCGACCGACATGCGGACGGCGGTGATCATGTTGTAGCCCTGCTCGAGCGCGGACGTCTGCTCCGCCGTGCTCTGGATCGCGCCGTGTTGCGCGCCCGTCACCGCAGGCACGACCGCGCCCATCGCGGTGAGGTCGGAGGCCAAGTCGCTGGCGAGCGTCGCTGGGAGACGCGGCGTCAGCTCGGGGTACTTGGTCAGTAAGCTCTGCCCCTTGAGCCCGCGCTGCGTGACCTCCGTCGCGGACATGCCCACACGCGTGTTGTTCGTCGCCTTTGGAGCAGCTTTCTTCGTGGCAGCCATGGATTTCAGGGTGACCTGAAATTGCACCCCGCGCGAGGCGTCCGGGACGACGGTTCTCGGCCGACCTCCGTAAGCACCCGATTTTATTGAAAACAGGTCGATGTCAGCCAGGTTTGCGCCCGTTGCAAAGGCATGGGCGCCCATTGCAGAGGCATGGGCGCCCGCTGCAGAGGCATGGGCGCCCGCTGCAGAGGCATGGGCGCCCGTTGCAGAGGCATGGGCGCCCGCTGCAGAGGCATGGGCGCCCGTTGCAGAGGCATGGGCGCCCGCTGCAGAGGCATGGGCGCCCGTTGCAGAGGCATGGGCGCCCGTTGCAGAGGCATGGGCGCCCGTTGCAGAGGCATGGGCGCCCGTTGCAGAGGCATGGGCGCCCGTTGCAGAGGCATGGGCGCCCGTTGCAAACGAGCGAGCGCCCTCCGCAGCCGCGTTTGCATCTACCGCACGGACGTGGGCGCTCGCTGCACGGATGTGAGCGCCTGCTGCACGGACGTGGGCGTCCGCTGCACGGACGTGGGCGTCCGCTGCACGGACGTGGGCGCCCGCTGCAATCGAGCGCGCGCTCGCAACGTTCGCTCTCGTGTCCGCCGCAACGACGTTCGTGCTCGTCGCCGCCGCGTTCGCCGCCGCTGCGCCCGCGCTGCTGTCGGCCGCAGCCGCGCTCTCGTCGGCGGCGGCCCGTGTGCCCGAGCGGTGCGCGTCCCTCGCGGCGTCCCCGGGGCGCCCGTGACCGAGGGGGGTGGGATGGGTGTCTGCGCGCGGGATGTGATCACTTCGAAATGTGAGATGAACAAACCCAACATTTATTCACGGCGCCCCCTCGCAAACGGTCACCCACCCCCCTCCCTACCGCCGCGCCGGCGCCCCGAACATCAGCTCCTGCACCGTCGTATCCAGCGCCTCGGCCACCTTGCACATCATTCGCACGGTGAGGTTCTGCTCCCCGTTCTCGAGGGCGCTGACACGCTGCGCGCCCGCGTGAAGGACGTGGGCGAGACGCTGCGCCAGCTCCTCTCCGCGGCCGGCGCGTACCCGAAGCGCGTCACGCCTCCGAACCGCGCGCCCCGCGCACCCGCACACGGAACCGCACCGGCTCCACCATCCCCGGCAGCTCGACCGAAGGCACGAGCACCTCGCCCGACGCCACGCCCGGCGGCACCGCGAGCCACGCGCTGAACAGCTCCTCCACGGTGCTCGCCCCGCCGCAGCGCGCGCACGCCGCCGATCGTCCCCGCGCCGTGCAGTCCGGGCACCACACATCGACGCGCATCGCGACCGTCGCCATCCCGCCCTGCGCGGCCTCGCCCTCGCTCAGCACCAGCGTGATGAAGTCGGATTCGTCGAGCTGCGCGACGCCGCACGCGAGGAGCGCGTGGAGCGGCCCGCTGAGCCGCGAGAGCATGACGGCCGGCGCTGGCGGCCGCGGAGCGCGGGGCGGATCGTCGGGCTCGGTGGGAGGGGAGGGCACCGGAGGGCGCAAGGATAAGCAAGACCTCCCTCGGGAGTGTCCTGATTCCAGGGCCGGAATCCCCCGGATCGCCGTTACGATGCGCGCCATGCCCCTGGACTTCGACCACGCCCTCGCCGCCTTCGCCGAAGCCGTCGGCGCGGCGCACGTGATCGCCGACGACGCCCCCCTCGCCGCCGCGGGCAGCGCCACCTTCGCGACGAGCCAGCGCGTCTCCGCCATCGTCCGCGCGGGCTCGCGCGAGGAGGTGCAGGCGTGCCTCCGCGTCGCGAACCAGCTCCGCGTCCCCGTCTACCCGGTGAGCCGCGGCAAGAACTGGGGCTTCGGCTCGCGCGTCCCCGTGCGCGACGGCAGCGTCCTGCTCGACCTCGGGCGCATGAACCGCATCGTCGACTTCGACGAGGCGCTCGCCTACGTCACCGTCGAGCCGGGCGTCACCTTCGCCGACCTCTACGCGTTCCTCCGCGAACGCGGCTCGCGCCTCTTCGCCAGCAGCACCGGCGGCAGCCCGTACGCGAGCGTCGTCGGCAACGCCCTGGAGCGCGGCGACGGCTCCGGCCCGCTCGGCGACCGCGCCGCGCACGCCTGCGCGCTCGAGGTCGTGCTCCCGACGGGCGAGGTCGTCCACACCGGCCACGACCGCTTCGCCGGCGCGCGCACCGCGCCTGTCTTCCGCTGGGGCGTCGGCGCCTCGCTCGACGGCCTCTTCAGCCAGTCGAACCTCGGCGTCGTCACGCGCATGACGATTCTGGCTCACCCCGCTCCCGCGCGCCCTCGGCCTCGTGCGGTTCAGCGTCGCCGACCCGGCGAGGCTCGGCATCATGGTCGACGCCTGCCGCGTGCTCCGCCTGGACGGCACGCTGCGTTCGGTCGTCGGCATCTGGAACGACTACCGCGTCCTCTCCACGCGCCAGCAGTACCCGTGGGATCTCACGGGCGGTGCCACGCCGCTCCCGCGCGCGACGATGGACGCGATCCGGCACGAATGGGGCGGCGGCTCCTGGTTCGGCTCCACGGCGATCCACGCGCCGACCGTCGCCCAGGCTCGCGCTGCCGTCGCCCACGTCGAGCGATCCCCTCCGCCCCTACGTCGACCACCTCGACATCGACGTCCGCACGAGCGACCCCGCGCGCGGCCCCGAGATCGACCACGGCGGCGACCCCGCCCTCCTCTTCGCCCTCGGCATCCCCCACCAGGAGAGCCTCCGCAGCGTCTACTGGCGCAAGCGCACCCCGCCGCCCCCCGACCCCGACCCCGATCGCGACCGCTGCGGCGTCCTCTGGGCCTCTCCGGCCGTGCCCTTCACCGGGCGCGACGTGATGTCGGCCGTCCGCCTCTGCGAAGAGATCACGCTCGCCCACGACCTCGAGCCGCTCCTCGCGATGGTGGGCCAGACCGAGCGCGTCGTGTACCTGATCCCGCTCCTGGTCTACGACCGTGACGTCCCCGGCGCCGACGAGCAGGCCATGCGTTGCCACGACACGATCCTCGCGAAGCTCGTCGAGGCGGGCTACCCGCCCTACCGGCTTGGCGTGCAGTCGATGGACGCCTCGCCCGCCCCGCACGACGACCACGGCGCGCTCATGGAGCGGCTCAAGCGCGCGCTGGACCCGAACGACATCCTCGCACCCGGGAGGTACGACTTCCGCGGCACGTGGCCGTCGCGTTCTCAGTAGCGCGCAACGAGGCCGACGAGCGCGGCGCCGAGCAGGAGCCACGTCGATCGCACGCGGAAGCGCAGGAGCAGGACGGCGCTCGCGACGGCGAGGGCGATCGTGAGTGCGTCGACGATTGCGGCGCGCGCGAGTTGCACGGTGACCACGGCCATCAACGCGAGGGCCGCGACGTTCACCCCGTCGAGGAAGGCCCCGGCGGCGGCCGAGCGGCGCACGCGCGACACGATGGGCCGGATCGCTGCGACGAAGGCGAAGCCGGGGAGGAAGATGCCGACCGTCGCCACGACCGCGCCCGGCGCGCGCCCGACGAGGTAGCCGATGAAGGTCGCCGTCGTGAACACCGGGCCCGGCGTCACCTGTCCGACGGCCACCGCGTCGACGAGCTGAGACTCGGTGAGCCAGTGCAGCCGGTCGACGAGATCCGCGCGCAGGAAGGCGAGCAGCACGTAGCCGCTGCCGAACACCACGGCGCCGATCTTGAGGAACGTGAGGAAGAGCATCCCGAGCCCGGCCGGCGTGGCAGCCCCCGCCGCGGCCGGGGCCCCGCCCCAGAGGCTCCCGAGTCCGGGGAGCAGCGCCGCAGTGGGTGCGCCCCCGCCGCGCTGTGCCCGATGCGCGAGCGCCGCCACCGCGCCTGCGCCGAGGAGCACGGCGATCGGATCGACGTCGAGCGCGGCGGCGACGCACGCGAGCGCGCCGAGCACGCCCAGCCACCGCGACTTCACTGCCTTGGGGAAGAGCCCCCAGAGCGCCTGCGCGACGACCGCGATCACGACGGGCTTCACGCCGTAGAGCACACCGGCCGTGCGCGGCAGACCTCCGAAGCGGACGTACGCCCACGCGAGCGCGCCCGTCATCAGCGCCGCGGGCAGGATGAAGCACCCGCCGGCGACGAGGAGCCCGCGCCACCCCGCCTGCTCGTACCCGATGAAGATGGCCAGCTCGCTGGAGCTCGGCCCCGGGATCAGGTTCGCGGCGCCCAGCATGTCGAGGAAGCGGTCCGGCGCGATCCACCGCCGCCGGCGCACGACCTCGTCCTCCATCATCGCGATGTGCGCTGCCGGCCCGCCGAACGCGGTGAACCCGAGCCGCAGGAACAGGGCTGCCAGCTCTCGCAGGCTCGCCCGCGGCGCCGGCGCTTCCGCAGGCGCCTCAGCCATCCCGGGCCCCCCGCGTCGCGACCTGCGCTACGATCGCCGACGGCCACCCATGCGCACGCTCACCGCAACGACCCTCGGCGCCATCCTCGGCGCGGCGCTGGCCGGCTGCGGATCGAGCGCCACGAGCACGTTCTCGTGCGACTCCACCGCCGCGGTCGGCAAGACGATGGTCCACACCTGCACCGAGGACGACGGTGTCCCTGTCTCGTCGGTCGACGCGTTGACCGCAGATTGCAAGTACGCCGGCATGGTCGTCGCCGCGTGCGCCACCAAGGGCCTGCTCGGCTCGTGCGCCATCCCCTCCGACGGCGTCACCACGTCCACTGCGACGATCTACTACTACGCAGGCGGCGGCCTCACGGCGACCGCCGCGGACCTCCAGTGCCTCGCGGTGGGCGGCGCGTGGACCGACGGCGGCTAGCATTCAGCGCCCCCGCCCGCCCTCCATGACGGGCACCAGCTTGAGCGTCGCGGCCCCCGCGATGCCCTTGTTCCGCGCCTTGCGCTCCGCGCGGTCGATCGCCGTCTGCACCGCCTCCTGATCGATCTCCGGCGTCTCCAGGTCCACCCCCGCCTTCGTCAGCTCCGTCGCGATCAGCGCCTCCATCCGCGCCTTGCCGCGCGCGTCGCTCATCGTCACCTCCACGCGCCACCCTCGGAAGCCCGCCGCGCGCGCCTCCTTCTTCAGCTTCGCGGAGGTCTCCTTGTCGAGCGCGGCGGAGCACACGTCGTAGAGCGACTCGGCCTCGTCGCTCTTGCACTGGAGGATCAGGCGGCGCGCATCCTCGTAGCGCCCGCGGGCCATGAGGTCGCGCGCGCTGCGCAGGCGGTCGGCTTCGCTCGGGAAGAGCCAGGAGAGGATGCCCATCGGTGCCGGGAGTTCTAGCCAAGGAGCGGCCCGGAAGCGAGCCGCGCCCGCCGCGGGCCTTTACCTCCCCCCCCGCCGAGGGTAGGCCCGCGCCCGGAGAAGGAGCGAGACGACCGTGCAAAGCGTCGAGGTAGAGCGCCTGTTCCATCACCCGATCGAGAAGGTCTGGGCCCGCTTCACCGATCACGTCGCCTGGTCCGACTGGGCCGGCGTGGGCCCCGTGCGCGTCGTGCGCGAGGGCTCGCCGGAGCCCTACGGATTGGGGAGCGTCCGCGCCTTCCGGGCCAGCCCGGGGCTCCGCGAGGAGGTGACATGCTTCGAGCCGCTGCGGCGGCAGGAGTACCGGATCACGCGTGGCGTGCTGCCGATCACGGACCACCTCGGCGTGGTGCGCTTCGCGTCCGAGGGCGCAGGGACGCGCGTGACGTGGCGCGTGACGTTCCGCGCGCGCGTCCCCGGTCTCGGCTGGGCGCTGGAGCGCGGGCTCTCGGTGCTGTTCAGGCGGATGCTGTCGGGGCTGGCGCGGGATCTCGACCGACGTCCAGCGACGACGGTGTGAGGGTAAAGCCGGATGGGGCCGGGGCCCCATCCGACAAACTCAACCGGCGGGCTCCGGAGGCGCCTCGTCGATCGACTTGACGGCGCGCTTGGCGCGCTTGCGGATGTCGACGTGGAGCTTCTCGTCGAAGTTGAGCGCCGAGAAGCACGCCCGCGCTTCCATCTTCTTCCCGAGCCCCGCGTAGGCGTCTGCCTCGTTCCAGCGAAGCTTCCAGTCTCGCTTCGCCATGTCGCCGATCTTGGCGGCGTCGGCGAGCACCTCGGCGTAGCGCTGGTGGCGGCCGAGCTCGGTCCAGTACTCGGCGCGCAGCTCGTCGTCATCCGGGGTGATGCCGATCGCGCGGACGAAGAGGTCGAGGGCCTCGTCGATGCGGCCGGTCGCGAGGTAGGCGCGCGCGAGGGTGCGCCAGCCGCCGGCGTGGCCGGCGTGCGCCTCGGCGAAGGCGGCGAGCTCGGGCGTGGCCGCGTGGATGGCCTTGATGTCGTTCGGGTCGGCGGGCCAGAAGCGCGTCATCAGGGCTTCGAGGTCGCCCGGGTCGTTCTCGAGCGCTCGAAGAAGCGCGGCGCGGCTCTCGTCCGCCTTCCCCGCGGCGGCGAGCGCCTTCGAAAGCTCGACCTGCACGCCCGCGGACTTGGGCGCCTTCGCCGCGTAGGCCTCGCCCGCGGCGATGGCGTCTGCCGTGCGCCCGAGCGATCGCAGCGCGGCCACCTTCGCCAGCTCGGCCCGCTCGGCCCCCGCGTCCCCGGCCACCTTCAGCGCGCGATCGGCGGCGGCGAGCGCCACGTCCCAGCGCTGCTCGCGCTCGTGGTACGCGAGCTGCTCCAGATAGAAGGCGACGTCGCGCGGCTCCTTGTCCCAGAGCTCGCCGAGGTATGCCGCGACCGAGTCGGAGCGGACGTAGGTGAGCGAGGCGGCGTCGCGCGGGTTCTCGTAGATCGCGCGGAGGACGCCCATCTGGAGGAGCGCGTCGAGCGCGGGCTGGCAGTCCGGCTTGGCCTCGAGCGCGAGGACCATCTCGTTCAGCGCGTTGTCCTTGTCCTGGAGGCGGAGGTACACGTGCCCGACGGCGACGTGGTAGTCGGCGTCGCCCTCGAAGGTCTTGCGGATGGCCTTGAAGTTCTTCAGCGCGCCGTCGAGGTCGTTCATGTTGGCGAGCGCGGAGGCGAGGTTCAGCTTCGCCGCGTGGTCGTCGGCGTTCATGACCGTGATGCGCTTGAGCGCGGAGATCGCCTTCTCGTAGTCGTTCTCGGCGAAGGCCTTCTGCGCCTTATCCCAGAGCGCTGCGTTGTCGACGAAGCTCTCGAGCGAGGTCACGAGCGCGGAGTTGCGGCGGCGCCAGGTCGCGTCCTGCCCGGCGGGGGAGGTGGCCAGGAAGTCCTTCACCCACTTGCGGGCCTTGTCGATGTTGAGCCCCTGATCGGCGAGCCCCTCGAACTCCGCCTTGGGGATGGGCACCTGCGCCGGGAGCCCCTGCCGCCGAGCCATCTTCTCGTCGAGGCCGATCATCAGCCAGCCGCCCTCGTCCCCCGCGCTCTCCTTGCTCATGCCGAAGACGGTAGCGGGCGGCAGGGGAGCAGATCAAGCGCGTCAGAGCTTGCCGGCCGCGTGGAGCGCCGCCAGCGAGCCGCAGAACTTCGCCCCCCCGACGCCGAGGTCGTCCTTGAGCTTGCAGATCCTCCCCGCCTGATCGCCGATCTCGGGGCTCTTGCGGATCATCGCGCGCTTGACGAGGTTGTCCGCGGTGCGGACGAGCTGCTGCTTGGGCGCCGAGGGCAGCTCGGCCCGGTGCTCGACGAGGATGTCGTGCACGCGGGCGGAGACGTCCTCGGCGTTGGCCCACGCCGCGGGCGAGGCGACCACGGCGGCGGCGTACTCCGCGCCGATGCGCACGCCCGCGGGCGTGTCCCCGCAGGGGAGCGCGACCTTCACGAGGTCGCCGCGCTCGAGCGAGCGCCGCGCGATGCGCCCGAGGAGCCCGGCCCCGCCGGGGGCCAGCGCCTCGTCGTCTGCGGTGGGACCGGAGCCCGCGAGGCGCTCCGCCAGCGCTTCGCACCGGGCCTCGTGGTCCTTCCGGCGCTGCGTCTCCGCGCGGGCCTGCTCCTCGCGTCGCCGCTGCTCCTCGCGCGTCTGCTCCTCGCGCTTGCGCTGCTCCTCGCAGGCGACGCGTAGCGAAGCCGCGCGCTGCTCCTGCGCAGACGAGGCGCGCGCGAGGTCGGCGGCGTCGAGGGCGAGCGCCGCGCACGGGTCCGCGGCGGAGAGCACCGCGTCCACGCGGGCCCGCGCCGCGCGGAGCCGGAGCCCGAAGACGAGGCCGACCGCCACCACCGCCACGCCGGCCGCGGCGATGACCGCCTGCCGCACCTGCCTCCTGCGGTACGCGCGCGCGAGCACCCCGCCGTCGGCCAGCAGCTCGCCGCAGCGCTCGACGAGGTTGAGCCAGCACGCCACCTCCTGCGCCAGCACTTGCAGCGGCTCCGCGAGCGCCGGGTCGCGCACCACCTTCTTGGAGAGCCGCTCCAGGAAATTGCTCACGTCGGGTGCGCGGCCGTCCACCGTCAGATCCGCGACGCCCTTGAGCAGCCCGCCGATGTGGCCCGCGTGCGCGCTCCACGCGACGAGCGCGTTGCGCTGCGCCGTGTCGAGCCGCGCCGCCGCCGCGCCGACGTCGGCCACCGGGAGCAGCCGCTCGACGTCGGCCACGCCGACGCCGGTCTGCTTGGCGGCCTCCTCGACCCCCCGCCGGAAGCCGCCGTGGAGGTTGTCCGCCGACAGCTCGCGCAGCCCGTCGGCCACCTTGCTCGCGAGGATGCAGCCGCCCGCGTAGTGGAGCGGGCCGAGCGAGCACCGGAGGAACGCCGCGCCGAGCTTGTTGGCCATGAACCTCGCCGATGGTTAGCGCGCCCTGGGCCGTGTCTCCAGCGCTTCGTCGCCTGCCTCGGCGGGCGGCGTCCGCGGTGGATGAAAAGCTGTGGGCGGGTCATCCTTCGCGCATGACGCACCCGCTCCACGACATCCCTCTCCCGGACGACCGCCGCGAGGTCATTCCCGTCGTGGTCGAGATCTCCCAGGGATCGAAGTGCAAGTACGAGCTCGACAAGAAGACGGGCCTGTTGATGCTCGACCGGGTGCTCTACTCGTCGGTGCACTACCCCGCCAACTACGGGTTCATCCCGCAGACGCACGCGGGCGACGGCGACCCGCTCGACGTGCTCGTCCTGATGCAGGAGCCCGTCGTGCCCCTCACCATCGTTCGGGCGCGCCCCATCGGGGGCTTCGTGATGCGCGACGACAAGGGGATCGACGACAAGATCGTGGCCGTCGCGGTCGACGACCCCGCGTTCTCCCATTACCAGCGCCACGACGAGCTCCGCCCCACGTCACGGTGGAGCTGATGCGCTTCTTCTCGGACTACAAGGCCCTGGAGAGCAAGCTCTCCGAGGTCGAGGAGCTCTACGGTCGCGACCGCGCCCACGGGGTGATCGAGGAGGCGGTCGCCGAGTACCGGCGGCTCCACGGCTGGTCGAAGGGCTAGCCCGTCGGCTATCGTCGCCGGGTGCACCCCAACGCGCAGACCATCGAGACCTTCTACCTCTGCTTCGGCCGCCGCGACGCGGAGGGCATGATCCGCCTCTACGCGCCCGACGTGCGCTTCTCGGACGCGGTGTTTACGAGCCTCGCGGGGGAGGAGGCCTTCTCGATGTGGAGGATGCTCGCCGAGCGCGCGAAGGACCTGCGCATCGAGGCGAGCGGCATCGAGGCCGACGACCGCACGGGGCGCGCCCACTGGGAGGCCTGGTACACCTTCTCCCAGACGGGGCGCCAGGTGCACAACCGCATCGACGCGAGCTTCGTGTTCCGCGACGGGAAGATCGCCGAGCACACCGACCGCTTCGACCTCCACGCGTGGGCGGGGATGGCGCTCGGCCTGAAAGGGAAGCTCCTCGGCTGGCTGCCCCCCGTGCAGGGAACCATCCGGCGCAACGCGGACGCTGGGCTCCGGGCCTGGATGGCGAAGGCTCGCGAGCGCGCCTAGGGCGCCACCTGCCCGAGCAGCACCTCCGCCCACCCGTCGTACGCCGCCGCGGACGGGTGCAGCCCGTCGCGCGCGATCATCCCGGCCTCGGCTTCGCGTCGCATCGTCGGGAACAGGTCGACCCAGCGCGCGCCCACGGCGGCGGTCTCCGCCCGGAGTGCGTCGTTGAACGTGGTACTGCCTCTCCAGCTCCTTGTTGGAGAAGGTCGCGTGGATCGCCTGGTGGCAGTCGCGGCAGAGCGTGGCCGTGACCTTGCCCCCGCGACTCTTGGGGACCAGATGGTGGTCCGAAGGGTGAAAGTTGGGCCGGCCGCAGAGGGGGCAGGGCTCGACCTGGGCAGCGACGGTCACTCCGCCAATGTATCAGCGTCGCCGTGGCTGTCTGCCACGGACGGTGCGGCACGGGCGCGAACGGGTCGGCATCCAAGCTCGCATGGACGCCCACCTGGATCGCTTCCACGAGCGCGCGCGCGAGCTCTGCGCCGTCGCCGTCGCCAGCCTCTCGCGGATGCTCGACCCGGCCACCGGGCTCCTGATTCTTTCGCGTCGATCGCGACGAGTGCGTCCCTGTCGGCGCAAGCCTGCGCTACACGGCGATCGCCCTGCTCGGCATGGAGCGCGCCGAGCGAGCGGGCTTCTCCCTCGGGCTCGACGTGGGCAAGCTCTACGAAGCGGTCTCCGCGACGCTCGCCGGCGCCGGGACCTCCGGCGACGTGGGGCTCGTGCTCTGGGCGTCGGCGGCGACCTGCCGCACCCTGGCGGAGCGCGCGCTCCGCGACCTCACGGAGTTCAACGACGTCACCCGTACGCGCGGTGGCCGGTGGGTCGCCACGACGGATCTCGCCTGGGTGGTCCTCGGGCTCTGCGAGGCCCTGGTCTCCGATGTCGGCAACGCGCGTGACGTGCGAGCGCGGCTCGATCGCGCGTTCGAGCGGCTCCTCGCCCAGCGCGGGGCGTCGGGTCTGTTCTGCTTCTCGCGGCCGCTGTCGGGCCCGCCGAGGAGCCCGGCCGCGCTCCTCCGCAGCGAGCTCGGCTTCTTCGACGCTCAGGTCTATGCCATCGCCGCCTGCATCGCGCGCGACGCGGCCCTCGGCGACCCCTCGGCGCGCGACGCCGCGCGCGTCGCCGGCGAGTGGCTGCTCACCCACCAGCACCCTCTCGGGCAGTGGGGGTGGCGGTACAACGTGCGCACCGGCGCGCTCGTCGATCTCTATCCGGTCTACTCGGTGCACCAGGACGGGATGGCGCCGCTCGCGCTGCTGCCGCTGGAACGGGCGACGGGCGTGCCCACGACGGCGGCGGTGGCGCGCGGCGTGGGCTGGCTCTTCGGGTCGAACGAGCTGAGCGAGCGCCTGGTGGACGAGGAGCGGGGCGTGATTGGCGATCGATCCGCCGGCGCCGCCCGTTCTCCTCGCTGGTGTACCCGCTCAAGCTGGCCAGCTTGCTCCGCCTCGGGCGCACGCTCGACCTCGGCGCGCGCCTCGCCGGCCCGGCCGCGCTCGAGGTCGATCGCGAGTGCCGCCCCTATCACCTCGGCTTCTGCCTCTATGCGCTCTCCGACTCGCGACGACCACGGTCGACGACGCGGCCCTGGTGCTGCCCTCCGACCCCCGGCCGACGCTGAAGACCGGCGAGGCCTGCGCGCCGCTCTCGGCGAACGGGGGCGCGAGGACGTCGCACTCGGCATGAGGGTCCTGCACGTCCTCCATCGCTCGCTCCCCTGTGCCGCCGGTTACACGGCGCGCTCCGCGGCCGTCCTGGCGAGCCAGGCCGCGCTCGGGCTCGAGCCGGTCGCCCTCATCTCCACCCGGCAGGAGGGCGCGCCCGCGTCCGAGCGGATCCACGGCGTGGTGGACCACCGCACGTCCACGCCTGTCGCGCGGGATCGTCTCGGAGGCGCCGCGTTCCAGGCCGTGGAGATGGCCGCGCTGAGGCGGCGGATCCTCGACGTCGGGGCCTGCGTCGACCTGATCCACGCCCACTCTCCCATCCAGTGCGGCCTGCCCGCGCACGCCGCCGCGCGCCGCCTCGGCGTGCCCAGCGTCTACGAGATCCGTGCCTTCTGGGAGGACGCCATGGAGCAGCCTGGGCACGGCCGGCAGGGCTCGGCGCGCTACGCCGCCGTGCGCGCCCTGGAGACGCGCCTCGCCTGCGCTGCCGACGCGGTGGTCGTCGTGAGCGACGGCCTCCGCCGCGACTTCCTGGCGCGCGGCGTCCCCGAGGACCGCGTTTTCCTCGTTCCCCACGGCGTGGACACCGCCCGCTTCGCGCCCCGGGCTCGCGACGACGCTCTCGCCGCGCGCCTCGGCTTCCGCGACAAGCGCGTGCTCGCCTACGTCGGCCGGCTCTCACCCTGCGAGGGCGTCTCACTCTTCCTGGATGCGCTCGCCCGCGTCCTCGCCGTGCGCGACGACGTATGCGGGCTCGTGGCCGGTGCCGGCGAAGACGACGGCGAGCTCCGCGCGCAGCACGCGCGCCTCGGGCTCGGCGACCGTGTGGTGATCACGAGCGCGCCCGCCGAGGACGAGGATCTCTACGCGCTCGCCGACGTCGTCGTCCATCCGCGCGCTCGCCATCGCATCACGGAGCTCGTGACGCCGCTCGGGCCGCTCGAGGCGATGAGCATGGGCAAGCTCGTGGTCGGCTCCGACGTCGGCGGTCTGCGCGAGCTGGTGCGTGACGGAGAGACCGGGCTGCTCTTCCGGGCCGGCGATGCCACGGACCTGGAGCATGTGTTGCTCCGCGGGATCGACGATACGGGCCTCATGCGCAGGGTCGGCGAGAACGCACGCGCATGGACGGTCGAGGAGCGCGGTTGGGGGCACGTGGCGGCGGGGTACTTCGCGGTGTACGCGACGGCGAAGGAGAGAGCGGCAGCATAGGCGCCGACCTGCCGTGTTTCGCGCGAAGATCTTCCCCTTCCGCCGCTCCCCTTCCGACGGGCGCGGTCCTCGTCGCGAGGGGTGGGGTCCTCGTCGCGGTGCGGCGGGAGCACGCGTGCGTAGTCGCCTACGCAGCTCGGAGCTTCCAGACGAGGCAGGCGCTTCGCGTTTTCGGGCCGCAGATTGGCCTCCACTGCGGCCATGGCGCAGGCGCGCCCACGGCGCCGGGATTGCTTAGCCGCTCGGGCCGAAACGAGTTAAGGAGCCCGAGCCGCACGGACGCCGACCATGGAAGGAAACGCACTCGTCGCCGAGACCCGCCCGTTCGCCTCCGAGGACCGGGCGCGCAGCATCTGGCACATCGCCTCCACCTTTGCCGTCCTCGCGGCGGCGACGGCGGTGGCGGCCCTTTCTCCCTGGTGGCCCGTGCGCCTCGCCGCGAGCGTCGTCGAGGGGCTCACCATCGTGCGCGCGTTCATCCTCGCGCACGATTTCCAGCACGGCGCCCTCCTCCGCAAGAGCCGGATCGGCGCGATCATCTTCTCGATCTACGGCGTGCTCGTGCTCACGCCCCCGCGCGCATGGCGGCAGACGCACAATTACCACCACGCGCACACGGCCAAGATCGTCGGGGGGCAGATCGGGTCGTTCCCGGTGCTCACGGTCGAGATGTACAAGCGTGCGCCCAGGGGCAAGCGCCTCGCCTACGCCGTCGCGCGCCACCCGCTCAACATCGCCTTCGGCTACATCACCATCTTCTTCTTCGGCATGTGCGTCGCGTCGTTCCTCCGCGATCCGAAGCAGAACTGGGACAGCGCCGTCGCCGCGGTGCTCCACGTGGCGCTCGTCGCCTCGCTGACCGTGCTCTTCGGGCCCGCGGTCGCGATCTTCGCGCTCGTGCTGCCGCTCGGGATCGCGTGCGCGCTCGGGTCGTACCTGTTCTACGCGCAGCACAACTTCCCGGGGATGAACATCCAGCCGCGGCAGACGTGGAGCTTCGCGCGCGCGTCGCTGGAGTCGTCGAGCTACATGCGGATGGGCCCGATCATGAGCTGGTTCACGGGCGAGATCGCGCTCCACCACGTGCACCACCTCAACGCGGCCATCCCCTTCTATCGGTTGCGGGAGGCGATGGCCGCGATCCCCGAGCTGCAGATCGAGCCCGAGACGAGCCTGTCGCCGCGCGACGTGCTCGCGTGCCTCCGGCTCAAGCTCTGGGATCCGGCCGCGCAGAGGATGGTGGGCTGGCCCGCGGACGCCTGATCCACGGACGCTGGCCAGCCGCGGACGTCGCGCGCAGCGATGCGCCGCGGCACGGGCGACGGCGCTCAGTGCTGGGCGGCGCGGGGATGATGGGTGGGGCGCTGGAACGCGAGCGGACGGTAGGGCTCGTCCTCCTCACAGTGGAGGATGGCGCAGGCAGTGCGGTCGGAGGAGCGCATGCGGGCACATAGGTCCGCGAGGTCTTCGTCCGCGTCCACGACGTCGCCATCGATCGGCTGCGCGGTCGACGGATCGTAGCGGACGTTGTCCAGCGCCACCCAGCAGCCCCGGTACTCGTCCGAGCCACAGATCTCGTGCCAGGTCATCCGTTCGTTCGTTCGGCTTCTACTGCCCATCTGAGAAATGCTGACCTTCTCCCCCGAGTTCCGAAGCCAAGCGAACCCCTCCGCCGTTCGCGCTGGACGGCCGCCGGGACGAGGCGGCCCTTTCGTGTTCCGCGCGGTGACGCAAGGGCGCGGCGTTCTAGCATTCGCCAAAATCCGGCGTCAAGCGGCGGTCAGTCACCGACGGCCCCTGCTCTGCTCCATCAGCAAGCGACGCGCCATGCGCTCATTTGTTGCAGAATCCACCACGACACTTGCGCTTCTTGGCTTCCGCCACAGCCTTCTCGGCCGCCTCTTTGAGCGGCCCTTCACACCTCTTCAGGTGCTTCGTCGCCTCCTCGACCTGGTCGCGGCCGGCAGCCTCCTTGGCGAGGTTGCAGTCTCGATCGCGAGGGTGCGCCGGATGGGACGGCTGGCTGGTGTCCGTGGCCGGGACCGCGGGCGCTCCGGCATCTTGCTGCGCCTGCGGCTTGCCGGCATCGACGACGGCCGCGGCCGTTGCGCCCGCGTCGGCGGCGTCCGTGCCGGTCGTCGCGCCCTTCTTCTTCCCGAGCACGAGCACGCCGGCGGCTCCGAGCGCTCCCACGAGCACCACCGCGCCGACGATCAGCCCGGCGCTGCTCTTGCGCGCGGCGCTGGGGGGCGGGGCCTGCGGAGCGCCGGGGTAGGCCCCGGCCGGAACCGCCATCCCCGACGACGAGGGGTACACGGGCGCCGCGCCGATCACGCCCGGGCTCGACGGCGTGTGCTGCAGCGGCTGCATACCGCTCGGGTATGCAGCCGCTCCCGCGCTCGTCGGCGCTGCCCCGATCACCGGAGCCCCGGCCACATCCGAAACGCTGGTGCGCGGGGCCCCCGAGACCAGCGACATGCGGCCGCCGCCGCCGATCGTGAACTCTTCGTAGAACTCCCTGACCGACGGATGGCGGAGGTTCTTGTCCTTCGACAAGGCGCGCATCACCGCGGCCTTCATCTTGGCGGGGACGGCGCTGCCCATCGGGACCGTTTCGAACGGGAAGGGCTGGGCGGTCATGTGCTGCGTCGCCCACGCCCAGGGCGTGTCGGCGTCGAACGGGAGGCGCCCCGTCAGCATCTCGTACGCCATCACGCCGAGCGAGTAGATGTCGCTGCGCGCGTCCAGCTCCTGCCCCTTGAACTGCTCCGGGCTCATGTAGGGCGGCGTGCCCAGCACGGTGCCCTGCTGGGTGAGCTTCGCCTCCGCCTTCGAGTGCTTCTCGTCCCGCTTGGCGATGCCGAAGTCGAGGACCTTGACGTAGTCCCCCTCTCCCGCGCGCGTGGTCAGGAAGATGTTGGCGGGCTTGAGATCGCGGTGCACGATCGCCCTGGTCGTGCGCCTCCTGCAGCGAGCCGGCGATCTGCGAGAGGATGCGGTCGACGCGCTCGGGCGCGAGCGCGCCGCCTTCGAGCGCCTTCTCGAGGGAGGCGCCCGTGAGCAGCTCCATCGCGATGTAGAGATCGCCGGCGTCCGTCTTGCCGTAGTCGTAGAACTTGATGGTGTTGGGGTGCTCGAGCTCGACGACGGTGGCGCACTCGCGCATGAAGCGCTCGACGACCTTGGGGTCGCGTGGCGAACTCCGAGAGCAGCGTCTTCACCGCCACCTTGCGGGTGGTCGTGCCCATCTGCTGCTCGGCCGTGTAGACGCGGCCCATGCCGCCCTCGCCGAGGACGCTCAGGATGCGGAACCGTCCCCCTACGATCGCTCCGATGAGAGGGTCCACATCGGCCTGCTGAGCGGGCATGAGCGCGCCGCATTTGGCGCAGAAGCGTGCGCCGTCGACGTTGGGCGTATGGCAAGCCGGACATTCCATGCGCGAAGACCTCTAACCCGGGTGCATCCGGTCCGCCATCAAGCGACGGAGGGGTGGCCCTGCGAAGGAATCGGGTCCCCGCCGAGCCCATTTGTAAGGAAGGATCGCAGGACCCTCGTGCCCTACGCAAGGGCGTGATGATCCTTGCCCCAGGCGCCGCCCGGTGGTCTCGGTGTCCAGGGCCTGGCAGCTTGCGCCTGGCGAGCCGCGGCTCGCGACGCCCCGGTCAATCCCGCCGCGCCGGCGGTCGTGCCGGGGGGTTGCATGGCCGGTCCGCCGTCGGTCGCGTTTCGGCGCGCGCAGCGCTTGACATGCCTCTTGCTAGGGGCTAAGAGCCTCCTCCCCTTTCGGGAGTCGTCTGCCCTCCGTGCCGGACGCGGCTAGCATCTAGCGCGGCCAGCCCTTGGAGCCGGCGGCCTCGAGATGGGACCCCTGCTGGCGTAGCTCAATCGGTCGAGCACCTGCCTTGTAAGCAGGGGGTTAGGGGTTCAAGTCCCCTCGTCAGCTCTGGGAGGACCTTCGCCGAACAAGTTTTCAGGAAAAGAACGCGATGCCTGGAGGGTTGCCCGAGCGGCCAAAGGGAGCAGACTGTAAATCTGCCGGCTCATGCCTTCGATGGTTCGAATCCATCACCCTCCACCGGGTCTCGTCTACCTCCGGGGACGCCTGGATCGTGGTCGACTCTGTCGGGCCCATCGTGTCACGCCACGCGGGCGTAGCTCAGTTGGTAGAGCGTCAGCCTTCCAAGCTGAACGTCGCCGGTTCGAACCCGGTCGCCCGCTCCCGGTAGCGGTAGGGGTTCGCCCCCGCGCCCCGGCATCTCGCCCACCTAGCTCAGTTGGTAGAGCACGTCCTTGGTAAGGACGAGGTCGTCGGTTCAATCCCGATGGTGGGCTCCAGGAAACTCCAGGAACCTCGCGACCGCTCGCAGTTCGACATCGCCCAGGAGAAAGCTCGATGGCCAAGGAGAAATTCTCACGCACCAAGCCCCACGTGAACGTCGGCACCATCGGTCACATCGACCATGGCAAGACGACGCTCACTGCCGCCATCGTCAAGGTGCAGTCGAAGGCGAAGATGGCCAAGGTCATCTCGTACGCCGACATCGCCAAGGGCGGTACGGTGCGCGACGAGACCAAGACGGTTACCATCGCGGCGGCGCACGTCGAGTACGAGTCGCCGAACCGGCACTACGCCCACGTCGACTGCCCCGGGCACGCCGACTACATCAAGAACATGATCACCGGCGCGGCGCAGATGGACGGCGCCATCCTGGTGGTCAGCGCGCTCGACTCGGTCATGCCGCAGACGCGTGAGCACGTGCTCCTCGCCCGCCAGGTCGGCCTGAACCACCTCGTCGTCTTCCTCAACAAGTGCGACGCCGTGGACGACCCGGAGATGCTCGACCTGGTCGAGATGGAGGTGCGCGAGCTCCTCAACAAGTACAACTTCAACGGCGACAACGCCCCCGTCGTGCGCGGCGCGTCGCTGCCCGCCCTCAACGGCGACCCGAAGTGGGAGGCGTCGATCACCAAGCTGCTCGAGGCGCTCGACAGCTACATCCCGCTGCCGGTGCGCGACGTGGACAAGCCCTTCCTGATGGCGGTGGAGGACGTGTTCTCCATCAAGGGCCGCGGGACGGTGGCCACGGGCCGCATCGAGCGCGGCGTGATCAAGGTCGGCGAGGAGGTCGAGATCATCGGCTTCAAGGACACGAAGAAGAGCGTCGTGACCGGCGTCGAGATGTTCCGCAAGCTGCTCGACCGCGGCGAGGCGGGGGACAACGTGGGGTGCTTGCTCCGCGGCGTCGACAAGGACGAGATCGAGCGCGGGCAGGTGCTGGCGAAGCCCGGCTCGATCACCCCGCACACGAAGTTCCTCGGCGAGGTCTACGTGCTGAAGAAGGAGGAGGGCGGCCGTCACACGCCGTTCTTCACCAACTACCGCCCGCAGTTCTACATCCGCACGACGGACGTGACGGGCACCGTGAACCTGCCCGAGGGCGTGAAGATGGTGATGCCCGGCGACAACATCACCATGAACATCGAGCTCATCGCGCCCGTCGCGCTCGAGGAGCAGATGCGCTTCGCCATCCGCGAGGGCGGCAAGACCGTCGGCGCCGGCGTCGTCACCAAGATCCTGGCGTGATGATGCGGGCTCGTTCGCGATGGGTGAGATCCAGCTCGCTCCGGTGCGGATGAGCCTCTCGTCCAGCGGACGGGAACCTGGTCGGGTTCCCGTCACGCTGGCCTGCAGCGAGTGCAAAGGGCGGAACTACAAGACGACCAGGAGCCCGGCGGCGGGCGGGAAGCCCATCGAGATCCGGAAGTACTGCAAGCAGTGCAAGCGGCACACGCTGCACCGGGAGACGAAGTAGGGAGCGCGAAGAGCCTAGGGGTATAGCTCAGTTGGTAGAGCAGCGGATTCCAAATCCGCAGGTCGGGAGTTCGAGCCTCTCTGCCCCTGCCATCCTCGAAGGCGTCGATCGAAGGCGTCACTTCCGCAGCCGGGCACAGCCCGCGCGACGGGGAGCGTCGCCGGATTTTCGGGACGAAGCAAGTCATGGCGCAGGAATCCACGGACAAAGAGCGAGACGTCGACGAAGAGGCAGGCGAGACCGGCGACGGCGAGGTCATGCGGGCCGCCGGTGACGACGCGCTCGCCGCGTCCGACGAGTCGCCCTCCGGTGAGGAGGAAGCGGACGACGGTGACGAGCAGGCTGCCGCCCAGCTCGGCACGGATCGCTATGTGCTCGCCGGGTTCTTCGCGGTGGGGATGCTCGCCGCCTACGTCCTCGGCCGCGCGCTGCAAATGGCGTGGATCAGCGTCGCCAACAAGGACTGGTTCAGCCAGGCGCTCCCCCGCGTCGCAGCGATTTCGGACGACGACAAGGGGACGTACGCGATTCTCGTCGGCGGCGTGCTCGCGCTCGTCATGGTGTACCGCGCCTACAAGCGCCCCGACGTTCGTACCTGGTGCGATCAGGTCGCTACGGAGCTCGCGAAGGTGGTCTGGCCCAACCGCAAGGAGGTCACCAGCTCCGCCTTCATCGTGATCGTGGCCAGCACGGCGGCCACGCTCTACCTGGCGCTTCTTGACCGGCTCTGGCTGTTCGTCACGAACATCGTCTACGGCGATGGAAGCTGAGCTACTACGGGGCCACATGTCGAAGAAGTGGTACGTGATTCACACCTACTCCGGGTACGAGGCCAAGGTGCGCGATGCGCTCCAGCAGCGTGCCAAGCAGTTCGCGCTGGAGGAAAAGTTCGGCGAGATCCTCATCCCCAGCGAGACCGTCACGGAGAACCGGCCCGGCGGCAAGACGCGCGTGCGTCAGAAGCTCAGCCTGCCGGGGTACATCTTCGTCGAGATGGAGATGAGCGAGGTCGTCTGGCACCTCGTCAAGGACACCCCCAAGGTCACCGGCTTCATCGGCAACCAGACCCCGCAGGAGGTGCCGATCTCGCAGATCGACAACCTGCGCCGCGGGATCCAGGAGGGCGTCGTCAAGCCGAAGCCTCGCCAGACCTTCGAGGTGGGCGAGGAGGTCCGCGTGCTCGACGGGGCCTTCGCCAACTTCACGGGAACGGTCGACGACGTGAAGATGGACAAGCAGAAGCTCAAGGTGAAGGTATCGATCTTCGGGCGCCCGACGAGCGTCGAGCTCGATTTCGCGTCGGTCGAGAAGCGGTGACTCGAGAGAGGCCGCACGCGTCAGAACGGACAGGTAGCGAGCAATGAAGAAGATTACCGGGTACGTGAAGTTGCAGCTCCCCGCCGGCAAAGCGAACCCTTCGCCTCCGGTCGGTCCGGCGCTCGGCCAGCACGGCGTCAACATCATGGCGTTCTGCAAGGACTTCAACGCGCGGACGGCGCAGCAGGGCGACATGATCATCCCCGTGGTGATCACGGTCTACTCGGATCGCTCGTTCACCTTCATCCTCAAGACGCCGCCCGCGAGCGTGCTGCTCAAGAAGGCGGCCGGGCTCGCCACCAACAAGAAGCCCGGCTCCGGCTCCAAGGAGCCGAACAAGAACAAGGTGGGCAAGATCTCGAAGAAGCAGCTGGCCGAGCTGGCTCAGCTCAAGATGCAGGACATGAACACCACCAACCTCGAGTCGGCGATGCACAGCATGGCCGGCACGGCCCGCTCGATGGGGATCGAGATCGGGGACTGAGGTTCGACTTCGCGTTCGAGGCCCGGCCTGCCGGGCGCGATCGCAGAGAGCTCACCACGGTACGACCGGCGAGCCGTGGGAGGCGCAAGCCGCAACAGCAAAGGAGGGCACATGCCTAAAATCGCCAAGAAACAGAAAGCATCGCGGGAGCTCGTCGACCGCACGAAGAAGTACACGCTCGTCGAAGCGTGTGCCCTCGTGAAGAAGGCGGCCCCTGCAAAGTTCGACGAGACGGTTGATCTCGCCGTCCGGTTGGGCGTCAACCCACGCCACGCGGACCAGATGGTCCGTGGCGCCGTGGTGCTCCCGGCCGGCACCGGCCAGGCGCTCCGTGTCCTGGTCTTCGCGAAGGGCGAAAAGGCCAAGGAGGCGGAGGCGTCAGGCGCCAACTTCGTCGGTGCGGAGGAGCTCGTGGCCAAGGTCCAGGAAGGTTTCATGGACTTCGACCGCGTGATCGCGACGCCCGACATGATGGGTCAGGTGGGTAAGCTCGGTCGCATCCTGGGCCCGCGCGGCCTCATGCCCAACCCCAAGGTCGGGACGGTCACCTTCGACGTGAAGACGGCGGTCTCGGAGGCCAAGGCGGGCAAGGTCGAGTACCGCGTCGAGAAGGCGGGCATCGTCCACGCGCGCATCGGCAAGGTCTCGTTCAAGGAGGACGCGCTCTTCACGAACGCAGACGCGCTCATCCAGGCGCTCGTCCGCGCGAAGCCCGCGACGGCGAAGGGCATCTACCTCCGCAGCATCACGATGTCCTCGACGATGGGTCCGGGCGTTCGCATCGACCCGCTGCACTTCAGCGGCGCCAAGGCCGAGGAGGCATAGGTCATGGAACGCGCAGGCAAGGAAGCGGTCGTCAAGTCGATCACCGGCGAAGTTCGAGCGGATGACCTCGGCGGTCTTCCTCGACTTCAAGGGGCTCGACGTGGCGACCGTGACGCAAGCTCCGGGACGAGTTCCGCAAGAGCGGCGTCGAGTACCGGGTCGTCAAGAACACGCTGATCAAGCACGCCATCGGCAGCCATGCCTGGGCGAAGAAGCTGGACTCGAGCCTCGTCGGCATGACGGGCGTCGCGTTCAGCTACGAGGATCCCAGCGCGGCGGCCAAGGTCGTGAAGGCCTTCCGCAAGGATCCGGCGCACGACAAGCTGAAGGTGAAGGCCGGGCTCATCGACGGCCAGGTGCTCGCCGGTGACGCTGTGGAGACGCAGCTCGCCACGATGCCTGGCAAGAACGAGCTCCGCTGCCTCGTTGCTCGCCACCCTCCAGGCGCCGCTCACGCAGCTTCTCCAGATTCTCCAGGCGCCGTCGCAGAACTTCGTCTACGCGCTCAAGGCGAAGCAGGACAAGCCGGAGGGAGCCGGGTGATCGCGCACTCGGGCTGCCTGGCGCGTCGGAGACACCCCGCCGGTCGGCAAGAAATTTGCGCCGACTGTCACTGTCAAGCACAAAGGGCATTGCGCCCTCGGGATTTTGTTCTACACACGCCTTCCCCGGATCGAACCGGCGGCGTGCTCGGGTTTCGAAGGAGTTCTTCCCATGGCTGAGATCACGCGTGAAGCGGTCGTCGACTACCTTTCCCAGATGCCGGTCATCGAGCTCGCGGGCCTGATCAAGACCCTCGAGGACAAGTGGGGCGTGAAGGCCGCGCCCGTCGCCGTCGCGGGCGTCGCCGGTCCCGCCCAGGCGGCCCCGCCGCCGAGCAGGTGGCAGAGAAGACGGAGTTCGACGTCGTGCTCGCCAACGCCGGCGCCAACAAGATCCAGGTCATCAAGGCCATCCGCGAGATCACCGGCCTGGGCCTCAAGGAGGCGAAGGACCTGGTCGAGGCGGCGCCCAAGACCGTGAAGGAGCAGGTCTCCAAGGCCGACGCCGAGGAGATGAAGAAGAAGCTGACCGAGGCTGGTGCGACCGTCGAGCTCAAGTAGGGCTCTTCCGTTCCCGGCGAGGGAAGGCGGATCCGCCCGGAGGACGGCGGCAGAGGCGAAGGTCTCTGCCGTCCGTCCGCGTTTTGTTCTTTGCCTAGTTTGCCCAGGCGCGCCCGTCGGCTCGCCCTGGACTCAGGCCAGCAGCGTGCTCGGGTGAGCCCGCACTGGACGTGATTGCAGCCTCGAGCGGTGGGGCAATGGCCCCGCCGGCTGCTCGGTTCGTGTCGCGCGGCGGGTGCCCGCGCACCGGTAGAGCCGGAGGAAATCGATGCCGTCGGTCGTCCAATCCAACTTCCGCGTCCGCAAGAACCTCGGTCGGGTGCGTCGCATCATCGACGTCCCCAACCTGATCGACATCCAGAAGTCGAGCTACGACAAGTTCCTCCAGATGAACGTCCCGCCGAACGAGCGGGAAGAGGTTGGGCTCCAGGCGGTCTTTCGATCGGTCTTCCCCATCAAGGACTTCAACGGCACGAGCGAGCTCGTGTTCGTGTCCTACAACCTCGAGCCGCCCAAGTACGACGTCGACGAGTGCCGCCAGCGCGGCATGACGTTCTCGGCGCCCATCAAGGTGACGAACCAGCTCATGATCTACGACACCCGCGACGGCGGGGAGCGGATCGTGCGCGACATCAAGGAGCAGGAGGTCTACTTCGGCGAGCTGCCCCTGATGACCGAGACGGGCACGTTCATCATCAACGGCACCGAGCGCGTGGTTGTCAGCCAGCTCCACCGGAGCCCGGGCGTCTTCTTCGACCACGACAAGGGCAAGACCCACTCGTCGGGCAAGCTCCTCTACTCGGCGCGCGTGATCCCCTACCGGGGCTCCTGGCTCGACTTCGAGTTCGATCCCAAGGACATCATCTACGTCCGCATCGATCGGCGGCGGAAGATGCACGCCACCGTGCTGCTCCGCGCGCTCGGCTACTCCACGCAGGACCTCCTCAACTACTTCTACTCGACGGAGACCGTCTACATCGAGAAGGGCGACAAGTACTCGAAGAGCATCGAGTACGACCTCCTCGCCGGCCAGCGCGCCACCCGAGACGTGAAGCTGGGCGCCGACGTCCTCGTCAAGAAGAACACCAAGTTCACCCGGGCGGCCATCCGCAAGATGAAGGAGGCCAAGCTCGAGCGCATGCCCGTCGAGCCGGAGGAGCTCGATCGCAAGGTCGCCGCGCACGACATCGTCGACCCGGAGACGGGCGAGGTGCTCGTCGAGGTGAACGAGGAGCTCACCGCCGCGCGAGCTCGAGCGCCTGCGCGAGGCGACGATCGAGAGCTTCAAGATCCTCTTCATCGACGGCCTCAACGTCGGCAGCTACCTGCGCGACACGCTGCTCGCCGACAAGGTGAAGACGCAGGAGGACTCGATCCTCGAGATCTACCGCCGCCTCCGCCCCGGCGATCCGCCGACGCTCGAGACGGCGAAGACCCTCTTCAACAACCTCTTCTTCAACGCCGAGCGCTACGACCTGAGCAAGGTCGGCCGACTCAAGCTCAACTACAAGTTCTACCGCGACATGCCCGACGACCAGCGGCCCGGGCTCGATCTCACGGTGCTCACGCCCCAGGACATCCTGGAGACGGTGCGCCACCTCATCGAGCTGAAGAACGGCCGCGGCTCGGTCGACGACATCGACCACCTCGGCAACCGCCGCGTGCGCGCGGTCGGCGAGCTGATGGAGAACCAGTACCGCATCGGCCTCGTCCGCATGGAGCGCGCCATCAAGGAGCGCATGAGCATGTCGCAGGAGATCGACACGCTCATGCCCCACGACCTCATCAACGCGAAGCCGGTCTCGGCGGTGGTCAAGGAGTACTTCGGGAGCTCGCAGCTCTCGCAGTTCATGGACCAGACCAACCCGCTCAGCGAGGTGACCCACAAGCGCCGCCTCTCGGCGCTCGGCCCGGGCGGCCTCACGCGCGAGCGCGCCGGCTTCGAGGTGCGCGACGTGCACGCCACGCACTACGGCCGCATCTGCCCGATCGAGACGCCGGAGGGGCCGAACATCGGCCTCATCGCCTCGCTCTCGACGTTCGCGCGCGTCAACGAGTTCGGCTTCGTCGAGACGCCCGTACCGCAAGGTCGGGCCACGGGCGCGTCACCGACGAGGTGGTGTGGCTCAGCGCGCTCGAGGAGGAGGGCAAGTACATCGCCCAGGCGACCGTGCAGATGGACGACAAGGGGCAGTTCAAGGAGTCGCTCATCAGCGCGCGCTACAACGGCGAGTTCAAGATCGTGATGCCCGAGATGGTCGAGCTGATGGACGTCGCTCCCAACCAGATGGTCTCGGTCGCCGCCGCGCTCGTGCCCTTCCTCGAGCACGACGACGCCAACCGCGCGCTCATGGGCGCCAACATGCAGCGCCAGGCCGTGCCGCTGGTGCGCTCCAACGCGCCGCTCGTCGGCACGGGCATGGAGAGCGCGCCTCGCGCGCGACTCCGGCGTCTGCGTCGTCGCCCGTCGCCCGGGCATCGTCGAGAGCGTCGACGCCACGCGCATCGTCGTCCGCGCCGAGGGCGAGGGCGCCGAGGTGCCGGACATCTACCACCTCATGAAGTTCCAGCGCTCGAACCAGTCGACCTGCTACACGCAGAAGCCCATCGTGAGCACGGGCGACGTCGTGAAGGCCGGCGACGTCCTCGCCGACGGCCCGAGCTGCGACATGGGCGAGCTCGCGCTCGGGTCAGAACGTGCTCGTCGCGTTCATGCCCTGGCAGGGCTACAACTTCGAGGACTCCATCCTCGTCTCCGAGCGCATCGCCAAGGACGACGTCTTCACCTCGATCCACATCGAGGAGTTCGAGTGCGTCGCCCGCGACACCAAGCTCGGCAAGGAGGAGATCACCCGCGACATCCCCAACGTCGGCGAGGAGGCCCTCAAGGACCTCGACGACTCGGGCATCGTGCGCATCGGCGCCGAGGTCCGCCCGGGCGACATCCTCGTCGGCAAGATCACCCCCAAGGGCGAGACCCAGCTCTCCCCCGAGGAGAAGCTGCTCCGCGCGATCTTCGGCGAGAAGGCCGGCGACGTGCGCGACAGCTCGCTCAAGGTCCCGCCGGGCGTCGGCGGCATCGTCATCAACGCGCGCGTCTTCTCCCGCAAGGGGACCGAGAAGGACGAGCGCGCGCGCGACATCGAGGACCAGGAGCGCGCCCGGATCGAGCGCACCCGCGACGAGGAGATCAAGATCCTCCGGGACTCGTTCTACCGCCGCGTGCGCGAGATCCTCATCGGCAAGACCACCGGCGGCAAGCTGGTGGACGACAAGGGCAAGGTCCTCCTGCAGAAGGGCGCCGCCATCACCGAGGCCGAGCTCGTCGAGATCCCGCGCAAGTACTGGGGCGAGATCCCCGTCGAGGAGAGCGAGCAGATCCAGCAGATCCTGCGCGATCTCGAGGACCTCGTCCGCACCCGCGAGGAGCACTTCCGCGACAAGATCGAGCGCCTCTCCAAGGGCGACGAGCTGCCGCCGGGCGTGATCAAGATGGTGAAGGTCTACATCGCCATCAAGCGCAAGCTCCAGGTCGGCGACAAGATGGCCGGCCGCCACGGGAACAAGGGCGTCATCAGCCGCATCCTGCCGGAGGAGGACATGCCGTACCTCGCCGACGGCAGCCCGGTCGATCTCGTCCTCAACCCGCTCGGCGTGCCGAGCCGCATGAACGTCGGGCAGATCCTGGAGATCCACCTCGGCTGGGGCGCGTACGAGCTCGGCCGCCAGCTCCAGGCGATGCTCGACGAGCAGCGCGCCGCGCACGAGATCAAGGAGTCTGCTCGACCGCATCTACAAGGGCGACGAGGAGATCGAGGAGCCACGCTCGGCCGCATGGACGACAGCGACGTTCGCGCTCTGGCCAAGAAGAGCAAGCGACGGCGTCTTCATGGCATCGCCGGTCTTCGACGGCGCCGCCGAGCGGACATCAAGGGCGCGCTCGAGATCGCCGGCCTGCCGTCGAGCGGCCAGGCGATCCTCTTCGACGGCCGCACGGGCGACGCGTTCGATCAGAACGTCACGGTGGGCATCATGTACATGCTGAAGCTCCACCACCTGGTCGACGACAAGATCCACGCCCGGTCCATCGGGCCCGTACTCGCTCGTCACGCAGCAGCCCCTGGGCGGCAAGGCGCAGTTCGGCGGCCAGCGGCTCGGCGAGATGGAGGTGTGGGCGATGGAGGCCTACGGCGCGGCCTACGCGCTGCAGGAGTTCCTCACCGTCAAGAGCGACGACGTCATGGGCCGCACGCGCATGTACGAGGCGATCGTCAAGGGCGACTACACGCTGGAGGCCGGGCTGCCGGAGAGCTTCAACGTGCTGATCAAGGAGCTGCAATCGTTGTGTCTGAACGTCGAGCTGGTCGAGTCGACCCTGGGCGAAGCCGACTGCCGCGGAGGAGGAGTGATCCATGCGTGACATCTTCAGCTTCTTCGAGAAGCCCAAGGACCCTCTCTCGTTCAGCGCGATCCGCATCTCCCTGGCGAGCCCGGAGAAGATCCGCGAGTGGTCGCACGGCGAGGTCAAGAAGCCCGAGACGATCAACTACCGCACCTTCAAGCCGGAGCGGGACGGCCTCTTCTGCGCCAAGATCTTCGGGCCGGTGAAGGACTACGAGTGCAACTGCGGCAAGTACAAGCGCATGAAGCACCGTGGGATCGTGTGCGAGAAGTGCGGCGTCGAGGTGATCCAGTCCAAGGTGCGCCGCGAGCGCCTCGGGCACATCTCCCTCGCCACGCCGGTCGCGCACATCTGGTTCCTGAAGAGCCTGCCGTCGCGCATCGGCAACATGCTCGACATCACGCTCAAGGATCTGGAGAAGGTCCTCTACTGCGAGGCGTACATCGTCATCGACCCCAAGGAGACGGGGCTCCAGCGGGGCGACCTCCTCAGCGAGGAGCGCTACCTGCAGCTCATCGACGAGTACGGCGACGACAAGTTCTCCGCCGGCATGGGCGGCGAGGCCGTCCTCGAGATGCTCAAGCAGGTGGACGTGCACGCGCTCGCCGAGATGCTCCGCACGGAGATGCGCGGCGCCACCAGCGAGGCCAAGCGGAAGAAGCTGGCCAAGCGCCTCAAGGTGGTGGAGGCGTTCCGCGAGAGCGGCAACCGGCCTGAGTGGATGATGCTGACGGTGATCCCGGTGCTCCCGCCGGACCTCCGCCCGCTCGTGCCCCTCGACGGCGGCCGCTTCGCGACCAGCGACCTCAACGATCTCTACCGCCGCGTCATCAACCGCAACAACCGCCTGAAGCGCCTCCTCGAGCTGAACGCGCCCGAGATCATCATCCGCAACGAGCGGCGCATGCTCCAGGAGGCGGTCGACGCGCTGTTCGACAACGGGCGGCGCGGCAAGACCATCACCGGGCCCAACAAGCGCCCGCTGAAGTCGCTGAGCGACATGCTCAAGGGCAAGCAGGGGCGCTTCCGGCAGAACCTGCTCGGCAAGCGCGTCGACTACTCGGGCCGCTCGGTCATCGTCGTCGGCCCGACGCTGCGCCTGCACCAGTGCGGCCTGCCCAAGAAGATGGCGCTCGAGCTCTTCAAGCCCTTCATCTACAACAAGCTGGAGGAGCGGGGCTACGTCAACACCATCAAGAGCGCGAAGAAGATGGTGGAGAAGGAGCGTCCCGAGGTCTGGGACATCCTCGAGGAGGTCATCAGCGAGCACCCGGTGCTGCTGAATCGCGCCCCCACGCTGCACCGCCTCGGCATCCAGGCGTTCGAGCCGGTGCTCATCGAGGGCAAGGCCATCCAGCTTCACCCGCTCGTCTGCGCGGCGTTCAACGCCGACTTCGACGGCGACCAGATGGCCGTCCACGTGCCGCTCTCGGTCGAGGCGCAGATGGAGGCGCGCGTGCTCATGATGAGCACGAACAACATCCTCTCGCCCGCCAACGGCAAGCCCATCATCAACCCGACGCAGGACATCGTCCTCGGCCTCTACTACGCGACGCGCGAGCGCAAGTTCGAGCGTGGCTGCTTCCGCGAGGGGAGCTTCAAGGTCGACGAGAAGGGCCACGCGCAGGGCTACCTGCGCGGCGTGTACGCCTCCCCCGAGGAGGTGCGCATGGCCTACGACAACGGCGAGGTGGCGCTCCACGCCGGCGTGCGGGTGCGCGTACCGATCATCGACGACGACGGCAAGCCCGTCCTCGACGAGAAGGGGCACCCGAAGCGCCGCGTGGTCACGACCACGGTGGGCCGCGTCCTCATCTCCGAGGTTCTGCCGCGAGGGATCGCCTTCGAGTACGTCAACAAGGTCCTCTCGAAGAAGGCGCTGAGCGAGCTCATCGACGTCTGCTACCGCGTCCACCGGAACAAGGAGACCGTGCTTCTCGCGGACCGGCTGCGCACGCTGGGCTTCGATCACGCGATGCGCGCCGGCATCTCGATCTGCATGGATCACATGGTGATCCCGCCGGCGAAGAAGATCCTCCTCGGCGATGCGCAGAAGCAGGTCGAGCAGGTCGTCGAGCAGTACCAGGAAGGGCTCATCACCGACGGTGAGCGCTACAACAAGATCGTCGACATCTGGGCCGGCGTGGCCGACGCCGTCACGGACGAGATGATGAAGGGGATCGGCACCGAGAAGGTCACCGATCACGAGACGGGCAAGGACTCGATGGAGCCCTCCTTCAACCCCATCTACATCATGGCCGACTCCGGCGCGCGCGGCTCCAAGCAGCAGATCCGCCAGCTCGCCGCCATGCGTGGCCTCATGGCCAAGCCGTCCGGCGAGATCATCGAGACGCCGATCACCGCGAACTTCCGCGAGGGTCTCAGCGTGCTCCAGTACTTCATCTCCACGCACGGCGCGCGCAAGGGCCTCGCCGACACCGCCCTCAAGACGGCCAACTCCGGCTACCTCACCCGCCGGCTCGTGGACGTCGCCCAGGACGCCGTGATCAGCGAGTTCGACTGCGGGACGCTCGACGGCATCCGCGTCACGAAGCTCGAGGAGGCCGGCGAGGTCATCCAGGCGCTCGGCGAGCGCATCCTCGGCCGCGTCGCGCTCGAGGACGTGGTCGACCCGCTCACGGGCGAGGTGCTCATCAACGCCAACACGGAGCTCGACGAGGCTGCCGTCAAGAAGATCGAGGACGCCGGCATCGAAGAGGTCGTGATCCGATCGGTGCTCACCTGCCAGACCCGCCGCGGCGTCTGCGCGCTCTGCTACGGGCGCGATCTCGCCCGTGGCTACCGCGTCAACATTGGCGAGGCGGTCGGCATCATCGCCGCGCAGTCGATCGGCGAGCCGGGCACCCAGCTCACGATGCGCACCTTCCACGTCGGCGGCACCGCCGCCCGCGGCAAGATCGAGGCGAACTACCTCGAGGCTCGCACGGCTGGTACGGTGCGCCTGCGCCGCGCCGTCATCCAGCCCAAGAAGGACGGCACGCTCGTCGTGATGAAGCGTCACGGCGAGCTGGTGATCGTCGACGAGACGGGGCGCGAGCGCGAGCACCACCGCCTGGTGTACGGCGCCGTGCTCAAGGTGGCGGAGGGCGAGCAGGTGAAGCCGGGCGCCGTCCTCGCCGAGTGGGATCAGTTCGCCACGCCGATCCTCACCGAGGTCACCGGCGTGGTGAAGTACGGCGATCTCGTCGAGGGCGTCAGCGTCCAGGAGCGCCTGGACGAGGTGACCGGCCTCTCCCGCAAGGTCGTGATCGAGTCGAAGGCGGCGGACCTCCGTCCCCGCATCTCGATCAAGGACCCGGTCACGGGCCATACACTGAAGCTCCCGAACAGCGAGCTCGACGCGCGCTACCTGCTGCCGGTCGGCGCGCACATCGTGGCGCAGGAGGGTGACTCCATCGAGGCCGGCGAGGTCATCTCCAAGATGCCGCGCGAGTCGACCAAGGTGCAGGACATCACCGGCGGTCTGCCCCGCGTGGCCGAGCTCTTCGAGGCCCGCAAGCCCAAGGACCACGCCATCATCAGCGAGATCGAGGGCGAGGTCTCCTTCGGCAAGGACACGAAGGGCAAGCGCAAGGTGCTGGTCACCCCGATCACCCCGGAGGGGACGGCGCTCAGCGATCAGGCGCGCGAGTACCTGATCCCGAAGGGCAAGGACATCCTCGTCCAGCCCGGCGATCGCGTGCAGGCAGGCGAGCCGCTCCAGGCCGGCCCGCCCAACCCGCACGACATCCTCCGCGTGAAGGGCGAGAAGGAGCTGGCGGCCTGGCTCGTCAACGAGATCCAGCAGGTTTACCGCCTGCAGGGCGTGGGCATCAACGACAAGCACATCGAGGTGATCGTGCGGCAGATGCTCCGGCGCGTGCGCGTCAAGGACGTCGGCGACACGAACTTCCTCGTCGACGAGCAGGTGGAGAAGCACCTGTTCGAGAAGGAGAACGAGCGCGTCCTCGAGCGGCAGGGCCGCCCGGCGATCGCGGAGGCGCTCCTCCTCGGCATCACCAAGGCGAGCCTCTCGACCGAGTCCTTCATCAGCGCGTCCTCCTTCCAGGAGACGACGAAGGTGCTCACCGAGGCGGCGATCTCGCGGCAAGACGGACGATCTCCGCGGCCTCAAGGAGAACGTCATCATGGGCCGCCTCATCCCCGCGGGCACCGGCCTGCCGGCGTACAAGCGCCTCCAGGTGGTGGTCGAGGGCGAGTAGCAGCACGTTCAGCCCGCGCCCGCGCCGGCGCCCCGTCGCCCGGGTCGAAGAGCCCCTCTCCGCGGTCAACGAGGAGTAGCGGCGACACGCGCGTCGCCGAGCCCGAGAAGAATCGGGCTCGGCGACGTCGGTGTTCGTCAGCGACGCCCGCGTCCCGCGGGCGGCCTCGATTGTCTCGGCACCGACCCGGGCTGGTGCCGCTCTCCTTCAGCGAAACGCGTAGAGCCGGCCGTCGGCGGAGCCGACGTAGACGGTGCCGTCCGGTCCGATCGCAGGCGAGGAGAAGACGGTGCCCCCCGTCTTGTACGTCCACTTCACGTCGCCGTTCGCGCCGATGGCCCAAACGCTCCCGTCGTCGGAGCCGACGTAGACCGTGCCGTCCGCGCCGATCGCCGGCGAGGACGCGACGGGCGCTCCGGTCTTCACCTTCCAGCGAAGGCGACCGTCGGGGAGGATCGCGTAGACGTGATGGTCCGCGGATCCCACGACGACGGTGCCGTCCGCCGCGATCGCCGGCGACGACTGGATGGCCGACTGCGCGCTCCAGATCCACTTCGTCTGCCCGCGGGCGTCGAGCGCGTAGAGCTGTCCGTCGTCCGAGCCGAAGTAGATCGACCCGTCCCGACCCACCGCCGCGGTCGAGCGCACCGGGCCCCGCGCCTTGAACGCGACCGACCCCGTTCCGTCGGGCTTCACGGCATAGAGAGACGCGTCGTCGGAGCCGAATACCACGTAGCCGTTCGGGAGCAGCGTGGGCGTCGCCGAGATGGGCCCCCCGGCCGTGAACCGCCACAAGGCCTCCCCCTCCGGTGAGATGGCGGTGAGCAGCCAGGCGTTGGACCCGACGTAGACGGTGCCGTCCTTCGCCAGCGTCGGCGACGAGAACGCGCAGTTCTGCAGCGGGACGGCCCACTTGAGCTTCCCCGCTTGCACGGCGTAGAGGTGGCCGTCCACCGAGCCGAAGTACACCGTCCCATCGCCGGCCACGGCAGGCGACGAGAACACGTAGGCCAGCGTCTCGAAGCTCCAGGCGAGCTTGCCGTTGGGCGAAACGGCGTAGAGCTTATTGTCGAGCGAGCCGATGTACACCGTCCCGTCGAGGCCGACGGCAGGGGAGGACCAGATTTGACCGCCCGTCTCGAAGACCCATCTCGGCGCCGCGCCGGCCGCGGGGGCCATCGGGCTCGCGCCCGAGTGGAGCGCGTCGTGCCGGAACATCGGCCAGTGGGGCAGCGTGTCGCCGCGCATCCCCGGGCCCACGAAGCGTGGGTCCGCCGCGACGGCAGCGCGGCAGGACCCCACTCCTCCGGAGCAAGGGGGTCGGACCTCGTCGGGACCGCACCCTGCCACGAGCGCCACGGCCAGCAGCACGATCAGCGATCGCGGCCGGAGATCGAGCATCGTGGCCCTTCGTTGCGCGTGCATTGTTCGACCTTCAAAACTTCTTCGGGGTAGAACGTTTGAACGTCGCCGCACACGCGCGCAACGAAAGACGAAGGCCCGCATCACGGCCGACCACCCCATGTGCTCTGTCATCCAAGCCAAGTCGCCCCCCGCGCCTCTCCGACCCGGACATGGCCTCTTCGGACGCGGCCTTCCTCGGGCAGGCGTCACCTTGCTCACGGCCTTCGCGGGCCTCGTCGCCTCCGCCCCCGCGCGCGCCGACTGGCCGATGGCTCGCCACGACGGCCGGCGCACGCGGCGCTGCCGACGGCAAGGGCAACATCCAGATGCCCGTCGTGGGGTGGAAGAGCTACCTCGGAGGGCGCCTCGCCGCCGACGGTCTCCTCACCGCCGACGTCGAGGGGAACGGCAAGAACGCGTTCGTCATCGCCGCCGGGGGCAGCGTCTCGGCCGTGCGCCCGGACGGCACCGTGATGTGGAGCACGCCGACGTCGGGGACCGCGCACCTGATGGGGCTCTTCGATCTCGACGGCGACGGCAAGCAGGAGGTCGTCGCCTTCACGAGCCTCCGCGCCATGGCCATCGATCTGGCGAGCGGCGCCGTCGCCTGGGCCGAGCCCGCTGGCGAGATGGGCGTCCTCAGCGACGTACGCGTGGGCGACATGACCGGCGACGGCCTACCGGAGCTGGTCGTCGAGGAGGGGCGGGGCGCCAACGGTTACAAGACCGCAGACGGGGTACGTCTACTCGTTCGCGCTCGGGTTCGGGAACGTCATGGAGTACCCCCCTCTCCCGTACCCGCTGACCGGCGGAGGCCCGCAGAGCGTCCTCGCCGACATGGACGGGAAGGCGGGCGACGAGGCCTCATCCTCGGCGTGGATCCGACCACGCACATGGCGGACTTGCTGAGCCTCGTCGGCACGAGCGGGAACATCGAGGCGAGCACGCAGCCCCTCGGCCATTTCCCCTCCGGCTGCATTCCGGCGGGGGATCTCGCCGGGAGCCCGGGGGACGAGGTGGTCTGCTTCATCCCCTCCACGACGGGCATGCCGGGGCCGGGCGACACGAGCGAGGTCTTCGCGGTGACGCTCAAGTCGGGCGCGTTGCAGAAGCTCGTGGTCGGTCACCCTCGGGTCGCAGAACCAGATGATCATGAACGTCGTCGACGACCTGGTGGTGGACCTCGCCGGCGACGGGCGCACGGAGACCGTCATCGCGGGCCACGACGGCAGCTGCGTACACCGTCCACATCCTCGACGCGAAGAACCTCGGCACCGAGCGCGCGCAGATCCCCGGGCAGCAGCTCGTGGCGACGTCGCCCCGCGCTGAAGGGGGGCGCGCGCGTCATCATCACCACGTCGGACGAACGGGGTAGAGTTCTGGGCGTTCGCCAAGGGAGCGGTGACGGCCCGCGGGACGATCGGCGACGACGAGCATCGTGGAGCGCGGAGCGACTGGGCGCGCTACGGCCGTCACGCGCACGGGGACCCTCCGCGCCCTCGCGATTCGACGTCAACGGCGACGGGGCTCCTCGACATCGTCACGGGCGACAGCCAGACCGGGCAACCTCCACGCCTACACGCCCGGCGTGGACCCGCCCCTGCCCTCGCGACGGTCTCCCCTCGCCCGACACGCCCTTGACCGGCATCTGGCCTATGCCCGCCATGGACCGGCCGTACCCGCAGATCGCGGTGACGGCGACGGACGGCGGCCTGCGCCTCCTCGACAAGACTCTGGCTTCACTTCCGCGGACATCAGCGTCGGGCGGGTACTACCTACAGCAGCGGCTACGCCGCGCTCGGCCTGTCTCCCGTGGTGGGCTCGCTCGGCGCGCACGGCCCAGCAGATCCTGGCCATCGACAGCCGCGGATGCTCGTCCGGCTCGACGCCTCGTCCGCGAAGACCGACACGGCCAGCTCCCGTCCAGGTATGGGAGAGCCGCGGATCGACCTCTCCCGTCGTCGTACCCGGGCTCGACGGCGCCGCGGCAGGCATCTTCACGGTGCACGTCGTCGACCCGACCGCGCGCCCGCGGCAGTACACGCTGCGGCGGGTCCACGCGGACGGCTCCCTGGTCGTGGGAGGTGCCCGATCCAGCCGGCACTCCCGCGCAAGACCATCCTCGCCGCCACTTCGACGGGAGCGGCGTCCCCGACCTCGCGTGCAGACCGGCACGGGCGCCGGCGGCGTTCACCACGTTCGCCATCTCCGGCGCCGATGGCCACACCCTGTGGAGCAAGTCCACGATGGTGGGCTGCCAGATCCCGGACTCAGGGGATGTGCATCGTCGACTGGAACGGCGACGGCGTGGACGACATCATCCACCAGTCGGAACCGCCACATACATCCCTCCGGGCGTGGACGGCAGCCAGCTCGCCCGGGCGGGCCGAGCGACTGCTACGGCCTCCCCATCCCCTTCGCCGACGCGACAACAGGGCAAGGAGGCCTCGCCTACACGTCCACCAGCGTCCCCGTGAAGGCGTACGGGCACGACCTCGAGACGCCAAGATCTTACCAGGCGACGGATCAGGACCAGCCCTTCCCCTACGGCGCCATCACCGCCTGCTCCGGCGGCGCGGTGCTGGTCGAGGGCTCCTCCGCGTTCCCCACGCGCCTCGAGATCACCGCGCTCGGCGGCGCGAGCCCCGGGATGGCCGACGACGTGTTCCTCGTCGGCGGCGCGCTCTACCAGGACAAGATGTCCGCCAACGCCGCCGGCAGCGGCCAGCTCACGGCCGTCGACGTCCACGAAGACCTGACGGGCGCGGGCGCTCCCGACTGCGGTGGTGGGCTCCTCCGACGGCTGGCTCTACGCGATCGACCCGTGCCAGGGGACGCTCACGTTCGCCTACAACTTCAACGCGCCGGTCGGCGAGCCGGTGTTCGGCGACACCGACGGAGACGGGTTCGACGAGATCCTCGTCGTAGGTCGGCGACGGCTACATCTATGACCTGAGGGGCATCCCGCTCGCCCAGGGCACGGGTGGGTCCGGAACCGGCGGCTCTGGTGTCGGCGGCGCGGGCATTGGCGGCTCGGGCGTCGGCGGCGCAGGCGCAGGCGGCTCCGGAAAGGGCGGCTCGGGCACCGGCGGCCAATGGGAGAACATCTACGGCCGCGCCACCTGCTTCTGCACGGCTGCGCCCGCGCCCCCCGTGGCCCCCGCCGGGCTCGCCTTCATGGCAGGGCTCGCCGCCGCCTTCGCCCGGCGGTCTCGCCGGCGGCGTGTGGGCGCGCCCTAGAAGCGACCCCTGAGGCTCGACGTCCTCGCCACGCGGGGGTACGAACCGCTCGTGCCCTCCCGCGTGCTCGGTCCGGCCTCGCTCGTCGCGTGCGCGCTCCTTGTCGCGTGCGGCAACTCCTCTTCCTCCCCCTCCGGCAGCGCGCCGTCCGCCACGAGCGCCACGCCGCCGTCCCCGCGCCCTCCCGAGCTGCCGTCGGCCTCGCCCGCCGCGCCCCCGACGGCGAGCGCGCTCCCGGCGCCCGCGCCCTCCATCTCCGCCGTTGCCCCCGCCTCCGCATCGCCGCTCCCCGACGCGGGCGCGCCACGGCCCCATGGCGGCGCCGCGCACGACGCGGGCGTGGCCGACGCGGGGTCCGCAGCCGACGCCGGCGCCGCACCGAGCCTGAGCCCGGCCCAGCAGATCGCTCAGCAGATCGACGCCATCTTCGCCGGGAAGAAGACCTTCTACGCCCAGTTCTCGCAGACTTACGAGAACCACGTGACCGGCTCGACCCAGACCTCGACCGGCGTCGTCTACGTCGAGCGGCCGGGCAAGCTCGCGTTCATGCTACAACGCGCCGAACCTGAACCACATCGTCTCCGACGGCGTCACCCTCAAGACGTACATCTCCAGCAACGCGCAGATGATCGTCAGACGCCGATGAGGAAGACCGCGTTCCCGGCCGCGTTCGCCTTCGTCATGGGAGGCGGCATCGCGAACGCGTTCGCCTTCACGCTCGGCAGCGCGCCCGGCTACACGGGGGCGGTGCTCGACGGCAAGCCGCTCGCGCCCGACCCGAACTGCGAGATGGTGCGCTTCTTCGTCGACCGCGGCCTGCTCGCCGCCGCCGACCCGGGCGCGATCCAGCGCGTGCTCATCGTCGACGTGCAGCACAACAAGAACCGCTTCGACCTCACCGGCGTGACGCAGCCGCCGACCATCGCACCCACCGTGTTCACCTTCACCCCGCCGCCCGGCACCAACATCATCACCCAGCCCTAGCCCTGCGTGGCGCTCGACTCCCTCTTCCTGCCCTGGCGCTCGGAGTGGATCCTCCCACGAGGCCAGGATTCCATCGCCGTCGACAAGCCCCCGTTCGTCTCCACGCACGCGCCCGAGCCCGGCCGCGACGACGACGCCCGCTCCCGCCTCGCCGCCCACCTCGCGCAGCGCGGCGAGCCCAACCCTTACCTCGGCATCCACCAGCGCCTCGACCGGGACACCTCCGGCGTCCTCGTCTTCACCCGGAGGAAGGAGGCGAACCGCGCCATCGCCGAGCAGTTCGAGGGGCGCCGCGTACAGAAGACGTACGTCGCGGCCGTGCTCGGCCTCCGCGGGCCGGATCGCGGCGTGCTCCGGCACCGGATCGCCGCCGGCGAAGGCGGCGTCATGCGCGCCCTCCCGCCCGCCGCGCGCGAAGGGCAGGAGGCGGTCACCCGTTACCGCGTGCTCGCGCGGCGCGGGCCCCGTGCGCTCGTCGAGCTCAGGCCCGAGACGGGGCGCACGCACCAGATCCGGGTGCAGCTCGCGGCCGTGGGCGCGCCCATCGCGGGCGACCCGCTCTACGGCGGCGCGCCGGCGCCCCGGCTCATGCTGCACGCCGTCGAGCTCGGCCTCCGCCACCCGGCGACCGGCGCGCCCGTCACCTTCCGCGCGCCGGCCCCGCCGTCCTTCGCCCGCTGGGTCGAGGCCGACGCCGCCGAGCCGCTCCCGCGCGACCCCGCCGCGATCGAGGCGCTCCTTCGCCGCGCCGCGGACCGCCGCTACGGCATCGCCCGCATCCCCGGCACCACCGCCTTTCGCCTCGCCTCGGGCGGCGGCGACGGCCTCCCCGGCGTCGACGTCGACGTCTACGGCGAGCACCTCGTCGTCGCGCTCTCGGCCCCCGAGGCCATCGCCGCCCGCGAGGCCGTGCTCGACGCCGCCTTCGCGCTCGGCCCCGCGGGCGTATACCTCAAGCTCCGCCCCAAGCACGCCAGCGTCGTCGTCGACACCCGCCGCGACGACATCGCGCCGCGCGCCCCCGTCCGCGGCGCCGCCGCGCCCGACGAGATTCACCGTCCACGAGCTCGGTCTCCCGTACCTCGTGCGCCTCGGCGACGGCCTCTCCACCGGCATCTTCCTCGACCAGCGCGAGAACCGGCGGCGCGTGCGCGAGCTCTCGCGCGGGGCGCGGGTCTTGAACCTCTTCGCGTACACGGGCGCGTTCACCGTCGCCGCGGTGGCCGGCGGCGCGCGTTCCTCCGTCACCGTCGACGTCTCTCCGGGCGCGCTCGCCTGGGCGCGGAGGAACCTCGAAGCCGCCGGCGCGGACCTCGCTCGCCACGAGCTGGTCGAGGCAGACGCCCTCCGCTGGCTCGAGCGCGTCGCCCCGAGCACCACCCCCTTCGACCTCATCCTCCTCGACCCGCCGAGCTTCGCCACGACCAAGCAGACCCGCTTCAGCGCGGCCGGCGACTACGAGACCCTCGCCGCGCTCGCCCTCCGCGCGCTCGCCCCGGGCGGCCGACTGCTCGCCTGCACGAACCACCGCGGCATCGCCCGCCGCAAATTCCGGCGATTCCTCCGCGAGGCCGCGCGTGACAGCGCGCGCGACGTCGTGCAAATGAAAGACCTGCCCGACCCGGAAGACTTCCCTCCGGAGCCCGGCGCCGAGCCACACCTCAAGAGCGTGCTCATCACGTTGTCTACGTAAGCAGAGCCATGAACAAGAAGCTCCTCTTCACGATCCCCTCGTACGAGTACATGCGGTCGAGCTTCCTCGCGGCGGGCGACTTCGAGGTGGGCGCGATCGATCGCAAGATCTTCCCCGACGGCGAGCGCTACCTCCGCCTCGCCGCCGACAGCCGGGGGCGGGACGTGGTCCTCCTCGGCGGCACGCCGAGCGACCTCGACGCGCTCGAGGTCTACGACCTCGGCTACGCCATCTCCCGCGCCGGCGCGCACTCCCTCTCGCTCGTCATGCCGTACTTCGGCTACGCGACCATGGAGCGCGCCGTCCGCCCCGGCGAGGTGGTCACGGCCAAGACCCGCGCCCGGCTCATCTCGGCCATCCCTGCCTGCGACGGGGGCATGCGCGTCATCCTCTTCGACCTGCACACGGACGGCATCGAGTTCTACTTCGACGACTCGCACGTCACCCACCACCTCTACGGCGCGCCGCTCATCACCGCCGCGATCCGCCGCCACATGGGCGACCGCCCCTTCGTCCTCGGCGCCACGGACGCCGGCCGCGCCAAGTGGGTGCAGAGCCTGGCGGCGACGCTCGGCGTCGAGCCGGCCTTCGTCTACAAGCGCCGCGACCCGGAGAGCGGCGGCGTCGGCATCACCGGCATCAACGCCGACGTCCGCGGACAGGAGGTCGTCGTCTACGACGACATGATCCGCACGGGCTCCTCCCTCCTCCAGGCGGGCCGCGCATACCTCGCCGCCGGCGCCACCGCCGTCCACGCCATCGCCAGCCACCTCGTCCTCCCGCCCGGCTCGCTCGAAAAGCTCCGGGGCGCCGGCGTCTTCAAGAGCATCCTGGGCACGGACTCGCACCCGGGGAGCCAGCAGCTCGCGGGCGTACCTGGGGCGATCACGCCGGTGGCAGATCTCCTGGTGAAGGCGCTGGAGCGGGCATAGGCCCCATCGGCACGACGCGGGGCATCTCGACGCGTTCGCGCTCCTCCATGCGAGTCGGCGGGCGCGCCACCAGGAAAGCGGTGCGCCGACGCCGTCGGCGGGCGCGCCACCAGGAAAGCGGTGCGCCGACGCCGTCGGCGGGCGCGCCACCAGGAAAGCGGTGCGCCGACGCCGTTGGCGGGCGCGCCACCAGGAAAGCGGTGCGCCGACGCCGTCGGCGGGCGCGCCACCAGGAAAGCGGTGCGCCGACGCCGTCGGCGGGCGCGCCACCAGGAAAGCGGTGCGCCGACGCCGTTGGCGGGCGCGCCACCAGGAAAGCGGTGCGCCGACGCCGTTGGCGGGCGCGCCACCAGGAAAGCGGTGCGCCGACGCCGTTGGCGGGCGCGCCACCAGGAAAGCGGTGCGCCGACGCCGTCGGCGGGCGCGCCACCAGGAAAGCGGTGCGCCGACGCCGTCGGCGGGCGCGCCACCAGGAAAGCGGTGCGCCGACGCCCCGTCGGCGGGCGCGTCACCAGGAAAGCGGTGCGCCGACGCGGCGGGCGGACGCGCCACCAGGAAAGCGGTGCGCCGACGCGGCGGGCGGACGCGCCACCAGGAAAGCGGTGCGCCGACGCGGCGGGCGGACGCGCCACCAGGAAAGCGGTGCGCCGACGCGGTAGGCGGACGCGCCACCAGGAAAGCGATGCGCAGACGCGGCGGGCGGGCGCGCGTCCAACGCGGCGCCTACTCCAGCCCGGATCGCCCAGCCTTCCACGCCGGCGGCGTCAGCCTCCGGCGCCCGTCCGTCGCGAGCCGCACCCCGGGCTCCTCCATCTCCTCGCGATCCCAGAGCTGGCAGGTCACCTGCTTGTGCTTCTGGTCGAGCCCCTCGCAGTAGTTCGAGTAGATGCAGCGCCGGATCTCGTCGCCCTTGCCGAGGCGTAGCTTGAGGAACCAGTCGGGGTCGGCGAGCGATTGACGCGCCGCTCCGATGATGTCGGCCTCCCCGCGCTGGAGGATGCCCTCGCATTGATCGAACGTGGAGAGGCCGCCCGCGGCGACCGTCGGCGTGGCGAGGCCGGCGGCGCGCAGGGCGGCGCGGATCTGCGCCTGCTTGGGGACCTGGCGGGCGAAGGGGCCGCGCTCGTCGGCGAGCGCGGTGGGCATGCACTCGAAGCCGCTCGGGCCGGTGTAGGGGTACGCCGCCTCGCCCGGCTTGGGCTGCTTGGCGTCCTCGAACTTCCCGCCCGTCGAGAGGGAGAGGAAGTCCATCCCCGCCCGGGCGAACGCGACGCCGAAGAAGCTCGCGTCGTCCACGCGGCTCCCGCCCTCGATGATGTCGTCGCAGAGGAAGCGGCAGCCCAGCGTGTACCCCGCCCCCACGCGCGCGCGCGCCGCGGCGTAGACCTCGAGCGGCAGCCGGACGCGCGCCTCGCGCGGGCCGCCGTAGCCGTCGGTCCGCGTGTTCAGCGCCGAGAGGAACGACGCCATCGTGTACGCGTGCGCGAAGTGCAGCTCGACCCCGTCGAACCCCGCCTTCTCGGCGCGCTCCGCCGCGGCGGCGAAGAGCGTGGGCAGGGCGTGGGGCAGGTCGCGGATGTGCGGGAACTGGACGTCGGTGACGCGCTCGCGGAAGCCGTAGCGGAGAGCCTCCGTCTCCCGCCGGTCGAGGATGGAGTCGAGCGCCTCGTCGTCGAGCGCGAGGAGCTTCTGCCGGACATCGCCCTCCGACGCTTCGCGCCACGCCTCGTCGCCGAGCTGCTCGGCGAGGTTCGCCCGGTGCGCTTCGGTGATCTCGAGGAAGCCGCCGAGGTAGCGCTCCTTCTGCGGGCGCTTCCGGATCCGGAGGAAATCGATGATCTGGATGAAGAGCCGCGTCCGCCCCCGGCTCCTCTGCCGCACCGTGCGCACCAGCGCCTCGAGGCCGGGGAGGAAGCGGTCGTGGCCGATGCGCAGGAGCGGCCCGCTCGGGACGTCGCGGATGCCCGTGGCCTCGATGACGATCACGCCCGGCTCGCCGTCGGCGAAGCGGCCGTACCACTCGAGGACGTCGTCCGTCACGAAGCCCTCCTCCGTCGCGCGCCAGGGCACCATCGCGGGCACCCACGACCGCTCGCGCAGCTCGAGGCCCGACGCGAGGGTGAGCGGGGAGAAGAGCATCGCGCGCCCCGCCTCCTCGGCGGAGGGCACGCGCAGGACGGGGAGCTCGTGACGGATGCGTTGCGGCGGTTTCCACATGGTTCGTTAGCCGAGGAGCCCCTTGGCGATGATCAGCTTCTGGATCTCCGTCGTCCCCTCGTAGATCCGGAGCGGCCGGATCTCGCGGTAGAGGCGCTCCACCTCGGACCCTGCGCAGACGCCCGCGCCGCCGTGGAGCTGCACCGCTTGGTCGATGATCCGCTGCGCGGCCTCGGTGGCGTACATCTTCGCCATCGCGGCCTCGGTGGACACGCGGGCGCCCGCTTCGGATGTGTCTCGCAGGTGCGCCGCGCGCGCGACGAGCAGGCGCGCGGCGTCGAGCTCGGTGGCCATGTCGGCGAGCGCGGCGCGGACCATCTGCTGATCGGCGAGCGGCGCGCCGAACTGCCGGCGCCGCGCGACGTGCTCCAGCGCCGCGTCGAGCGCGCTCCGCGCCATCCCGTTCGCGGCGGCGCCGACCGAGATGCGGAAGGCGTCGAGCGTCTCCATCGCGAGCTTGAAGCCGGCGCCGACCTCGCCGATCACCGCATCGACCGGGACGCGGCAGCCCTCGAAGCGAAGCCGCCCGATGGGGTGGGGGATCGACATGGGGATCTCGGAGAGCGAGAGGCCGGGGGCGCCGCGCTCCACGAGGAAGGCGGTGATGCCCTTGCGCCCGCGGGCCGGGTCGACGGTGGCGAAGACGACGTGGTGGTGGGCGATGGGGACGTTCGAGATGAGCGTCTTCTCCCCGTCGAGCACCCACGCGTCGCCCTCGCGCCGCGCGGTGGTGCGCATCGCCGCCACGTCGCTGCCCGCCTCGGGCTCGGTCAGGGCGAAGGCGCCGATCCGCTCGCCGCGGAGCACGCCGGGCAGGATGCGTCCGCCGCTGCGCGTCGCTACCGGCGAGGACGATCGGGTACGAACCGAGGCCCTGCACGGCGAAGATCGCGTCGGCGAGCGGAGAGACCTGGCCGAGCGCCTCGCGCACGAGGACGAGCGATCGGACGTCGACGCGATGGCGGCGCGCGGCCGCCGCGCCGCCGTGCGCCTCGGGCACGAGATGGGCGTAGAGGCCGAGCGTGCCCATCGCGCGGGCGACGCGCGCAGCATCGTGGTCTGCGGCGAGCGGCGCGAGGGTCTCGGCCGTCAGGTGCGTGGCCAGCGGCGCGTAGGACGGGCCGAAGAACGGCGTGAGGTCCTGGCTGGAGAGCGAGATGCGGCGGCTCATCGGCGGTCGATCTCCGTCGGGATCGCAGAGCTCCGCGCCTTCGAAGATGGGCGGGCGCTTGGCCTTGCCTGGCGTCGTACGCGGTGCGGAAGTCGGGGTGCGCCATGCAGATGGCCTGCGCCTGCGCCTCGGCCTCGATGGCCTGGGCGAGCGACATCCCGTGCTCGCTCTCCAGCATCTGCTTCGTCATGGCGTGGGCGAAGGCGGGGCCGCGGGCGAGGCGCTCGGCCCAGCGCATCGCTTCGGGCACCACCTCCGCGTCGGGGACGACGCGGTTGGCGAGGCCGATGCGGTACGCCTCCGCCGCGTCGATGACGTCGCCGAAGAAGAGCAGCTCGGCCGCGCGGCCGTGGCCGACGATCCGCGGCAGGAGGAAGGAGGCGCCCATGTCGGCGCCGGAGAGGCCGACCTTCGGGAAGATGTAGCCGAAGCGCGCGCTCTCCGCGGCGATGCGCATGTCGCACGCGGCGGCGATGACGGCGCCTGCCCCCACGGCGACGCCGTTGACGGCCGCGATGACCGGGCGGCGACACTCGCGGATCGACTGGATGAGGGCGCCCGTCATGCGCGTGAACTCGAGCAGGCCGCGCGCGCCCTCCTCGAAGAGGTCGGCGATGATCCCGTCGACGTCGCCGCCGGAGCAGAACCCGCGGCCCTTGCCGGTGATGACCACGACGCGCGCGTCGACGATCGCTGTCCAGCGACCGGAAGGTCGGCGGCGAGCTCGCCGTAGACCTCGAAGGTGAGCGCGTTGAGGCGCTCCGGCCGCCGAAGCGTGATCGGCGGCGACGCCGCGGGCGATGGTGAGATCGAACGAGAGCGGGTTCAGGGTCATCGGTTGCCTCTTCTTGTGTCGGGGGCCTCGGCGGGCGCGGCGCGGGGAACGTGGCGAGCCTCTCGCGGCGCGCGGCGGGGAGGGAGCCTGGGCTCCGCGGGGCGAAGGCCGGCGCGGAGCTTGTCGAGCAGGTGGATCAGCGTCGCGAGCTCCGCGCCGCGAGAGGCCGGCGAAGAGCTTGGCGACCTTGCGGCGTGCCGGCGCTCGGCCTCGCGGAAGGCGCGCTGGCCCTTGGGGGTGACGTGCACGCGCCAGGCGCGGCGGTCGCCCGGATCGGCCCGGCGCTCGAGGAGCCCGTCGCGGGCCGCGCGGTCGACGAGGCCGGTGAGGTTGCCGGCGGTGACCAGCATCGAGCGCGAGAGCGAGGCGAGCGTCTGCCCGTCGCTGCGGCAGACGTTGGCGAGGAGGTCGAAGCGGGGCATCGTCATCTCCCGCTCGAGGTCGTCGCGGATAGCCGCGAGCGCCCGCTTCTGCACCGCGAGCACCCGCACCCAGGCGCGCACGGCGAGCGCCCCGGCCGGCTCCGTGCGCGGCTGTGAGCCGGGCACCGGCGCCGCGCCCCGCGCTGAGCGGCCGCCGCGAGGGCGCGCCCCGCCTCATCCCTTCCCCTCGGGCAGCGCTGCGACCGCCTCGATCTCGACGAGCGCGCTCGCCTCCACCAGCCCCGCCACGCCGACCAGCGCCATCACGGGGAAGTGCCGGCCGAAGCGCTCGCGCCAGATCGGGCCGAGCGCGCGCTGCGAGGCGCGGTACGCGGCGAGGTCGGTGACGTACACCGTCATCCGGACCACGTCCTCGGCCCCTCCGCCCGCGGCGCGCACGACCGCGAGCACGTTGTCGAGCGCCTGCGCGAACTGCCGCGCGAAGTCGTCGCTCTCGAAGCGCATCTCCGCGTTCCACCCCACCTGGCCCGCGACGTGGAGGAGCCGCCGCCCCTCCGTGATCACCCCGTTGGCGTAGCCCTTCGGCTTCGGCCAGCCCGGCACCTCGACGACGCGGATCCCAGAAGAATCGCTCATGACATCACCTGCCCTCCGTCGATCGCGATTGCCTGCCCGTGCACGCTCCTCGCATCCTCGGCGCAGAGCGAGGCCACGACGTGCGCCACCTCCGCCGGCGCGACCAGCCGCCGCTGCGGCGACATCGCCTCGAGCGAGCGCCGCGCCTCCGCCGCGCTCCGGCCCGTCTTCTCGACGATGCGGGCGACCGAGTTCGGAGAGGAGCTGGGTGTCGACCCAGCCCGGGCAGACCGCGTTGACCGTGACGGGCGTCCTCGCCACCTCCATCGCGATCGCGCGCGTGAGGCCGACCACCGCGTGCTTGGAGGCGCAGTACGCCGCCGTGTACGCGTACCCCGTGAGCCCCGCGTTGGAGGCGACGTTGATCACCCGCCCCCACCCCGCGGCGATCATCGGCGGGATCAAGGCGCGGCAGAGGGCGAAGGCGCCGCCGGCGTTGACGGCCATCATCCTGTCCCAGAGCTCGTCCGAGGTGCGATCGAGGGGGGCGCTCTCCGCGGCGCCGGCGTTGTTGACGAGCACGTCGACGTGCACGCCGTCCCGGCGGAGCGCGTCGAGCGCGGCCGCGATCGAGGCGCGATCCGCGACGTCCACGGGCAGCGCCACGCCCGACAGGGCCGCGGCCGCGGCGTCGAGCTCGGCGCGCGTCCGCCCCGCCACGACGACCCTGGCGCCCTCGCGCGCGAGGCGCTCCGCGACGGCGCGGCCGATGCCGCGGCCGGCGCCGGTGACGAGGGCGGTGCGGCCGGTGAGGAACATGCTGCCGCTATAAATGGTTTACATGTGAAGCACAAGCGGAGGGGCGCGGCATTGGCGGCTGCGAGCGCGCTTGCCACGGCGCGGGTGACGCCCGGACGGCCTCTGCTATTCTGGTCGGATGGTGCGTCGTGCTGCGCTCGGCTTCGTGATCGCGGCGCTCGGGTGTGCCGCGCTCGGCTGCTCTGCGCCCCCGCCCCGTCCCGCCGCGATCTCGGCCGATCTGCCCGCCTGGATCGACGCGGACGAAGGCGCCCCCGCGCGCACCACCACCACGCTCCAGCGCGCCTCCGTGGGGGAGCCGCTCGTCGCCCGCGGGTCGGTGACGCTGCCCACGCACGAAGCGTCGCCACCGCGGCCCGGGCGCCGCGCCCGCGTCGACGTGAGCTTCCAGCAGGCGGACATGGCGAGCGCCTTCCAGACCCTCGCGGACAGCGGTCGCTTCAACCTGGTGCTGCAGGAGGGGCTCCGCGGCAAGGTCTCCGCGACGATGCGCGGGGTCGACCCCTACGACGCGCTCGTGGCCATCGCCGAGGCGAACGGCGTGGAGGTCCGTTATCAGGAGGGCGTCGTCATGGTGAGGAAGCGATGAGCGTCGCGGCCCGGCGCCAGGGATCCGCGGTCCGGTGGCTGGTGTTCGCGCCCTTCTGGGCGGGCCTGTTCGGCGCCGGCATCTTCCTCTGCGCGCTCGGGTTCGTGCTTGCCCTCCACCACGACCGGCTCCTCTCCGGCACGGGGGACGGCTGGATGATCTTCTTCACCTTCGTCGCGACCGCGGTGGCGCTCTTCCGCGGCTACGACACCCCCGTGAGGAGCTACGCCGCGCTCGTCGGCCGCCTGCTCGGCGGGCTCGTCGCGGGCGTGCTGATCATCGCCGTCGTCGTGGTCCTGGCCAACGCGCACCACCGGTCCTTCGACGACGGCGCTGGGTTCGTCGCCGCCGGCGCGGTCTGCGTCGCGATCCCGCTCGCCCGGCGCCACGGACGCCGCCTCCTCGACGCTGTACGCGTCTCGACGTCCTCGCGCTGGAAGGCCGCAGCCGTCGTCGCCGTCCTGGCGCTCGCGTCCGTCTCCGCGCTCAGCGCGCGCGCCCGCTGCGCCCTCGGCTCCGGCTCGTCGTGCTACCGCGCCGCCGGCGACGAGGGCGACGGCGCCCTGGCCCTCCACCTCGCGGAGCGCGGCTGCGCGCTCGACGACGATAGCGCCTGCGCCATGGCCGGCTACGCGTACTGGAAGGGCAACTTCGGGCCGCGCGATCGCGCCCGCGCCGAAGATCTGCTCCGGACCGGCTGCGCGCTCGGCGCCCCCGAGGCGTGCCGCGATCTCTCCATGATGGATCTGGAGCAGGGCTGCGAGGGGTACAAGGCTTCGGCCTGCCGCGCGCTGGCCGAGGCATACCGTCGCGGCGAGGGCGAGCCGCACGACCGGGATGCAGCGACATGGGCGTCGAGCCAGGCGTGCCTGCTCGGGGACACGGAGGCCTGCGCCGTGCGGTGAGCGTGCGCCGGGGGGCGTTTCGGGTTTCGTTTCGCGCCGGGCCTGTGCATCCTGCCGGGGGACATGGAGACACGCGACCTGCTCCTCGTCATCGGCTTCCTGCGCGGGGGGAGGATGTTTCCGGTCGCGGCCCCCCAGCGCGGGATGCCGGCGCAGCGCTCGCTCCGCCGCATGCTCGAGACGCTCGCGGAGAGGGAGCGCGCGCTCGCCGGCGCCGGTGCGGAGGGGGATGGAACGCCGGCGCCCGACGGGGAGATCCGGGAGCGCAGCGCGCTCACCGCCTGGTCCGGAGACTTCCTCGAGTGGACGTCCCGGATAGGAGAGGTCCCCGACCCAGGCGTCGTACTTTGCCTTGTCTACGACGGCCCTGCGGCGGACGCGGCGCTACCCATCGATGTCTTCGCCCAGACGCTGCGGCGCTACGCGCTCCGCGACCCGGCGATGCGGGCGGAGCTTCGAGCGGCACCTCGACGCGGCGGGCACCTTCGTGCCCTCGTGGCTGACGCCCGAGGTGCGCCGCCGGCGCTCGAACGAGGCGTTCGAGCAGGCCGTGCGTGCGGCCCGCGAGCAGGGCTTCGCCGCCGCGGCCCCCCTCTTCGAGGGCGTGCGCGGCGAGCGCTACGCGGACGCGCAGATCGCGCTCGCCACGCACGAGCTGCGCGAGATCGGCGACGCCGAGGGCGCGCTCGGGCGCCTGAACGAGGTGCTCCGCATCGCGCCGCGGAGCGTGGCGGCGCGGATGCTGCGCGCGGAGATCCTCACGGGCAACGCCGCCCGGCACGTCGCCGCCGCCGATGACTGGCTCGCCGTCCTGCGCGAGATTGGCCGCTCGGCGGACGCCGATCCCTCCGGCGAGGCAGGCGCCGCGGCGCGCGCGGGGCTGTGGGCGCTGAGCCGCGATTTCAGGAACCCGAAGAAGCTCGAGGCTGCAGCGGCGCTGGTGCGGCAGGATCCGGATCTCGGCTTCGAGGCGCTCTCGCGCTACGTGCACGCCCACCCCTGCGCCTGGGACGCGCAGGTCCTGCTCGCCTCGCTCGCGCTCGCGCGGCAGGCCTTCGATCTCACCATCCAGATCCTCTCCGGCGTGCGCTGGCTCTACGACAGCCCCAACCCGCACTTCGTGTACGGTCAGGCGCTCGCGGCGCGCGGTGACGTCGAGGCGGCCGTGGCGGCCCTGGAGCACGCGTCGATTCTCGCGCCGGGCGACGCGGAGATCGCGCGCTGGCTCTCGTTCGCGCGCGACAAGCTCCCGCCCATCGCCCCGGCGTCGGCCGGCATCAAGGTGGCGCACCACGTCGTGCGCACGCTCCTCCTCCTGGTGGGCTTCGTCCGCGAGGGGCAGGTCTTCCCGGCGGTGCTCACGCTCCACCGTGTCCCCGGCGACGTGTCGCTCGCCCTGGTGGTGCAGGCCCTCGCGGTGCAGGAGCAGCGCCGCTTCCGCGCGTCGCTCCCGCCCGGCTCCGCGCCCCCCAGCTCGGGCGAGCGCGTCGAGGCGGGGGAAAAGCCGGGCGCGGACGCCGAGGCCGACCTGTGTGAGGTGAGCGAGCGCGTGGTGCTCCTCGATCGCGGCGGCGCGCGGCTCAGCGTCGAGCAGCACGTCGGCGACGTGCCCGACCCGGGCGTGGTCCTCGCGCTGCTCTACGACGCGGTGGGCCGCGACGCCGCCGGCCGCCCGGTCCATGCCCCGCCGGTCGCGGAGTGCGAGCGGGCCATCGCGGCGATCGCCGCCGCCGACACGGAGATCTCCGCCAAGCTGTCGGAGCACATGGATTCGCAGGAGGCGAGCTTGATGGCGCGCCTCGAGCTCCAGGAGAGGTGAGGCTTCGTCACGGGCGCTTCGCCGAGCAGGTGCCCCGGACCGTCGCCCCCTCGCTCCACACCGACGCGCTCCCGCCCGCGCCGAGCACCGCCCGCAGCACGCGCTGGTTCAGCGCAGTCTCCACCGCCTCCACGCACACCGCCTCGCCGCCGCCCGCGAGGAGCAGCGCCGCCGCCGTCACCCGCTCCTCGACGAACACCTCCCCGTGCCGCCCGGAGACCCGGAGCTGCACGGGCAGCTCGACGAGCAGCCGGTGCGTCGCGTGCGGGCACGCGCCTGCCTCGGCCAGCTCCGAGAGCCGACCGAGGGCGACGAGGGGCCCCACCTCGGCACGCCCCAGATCGAGCGCGCCTGCGAAGATCTCGCCGGTCGTGGTCGAGTACCCGGCCAGCGCCAGCGCCCCGCCGTCCAGGCGCTGCGCGAGCGTGAGGCGGGTGCGCGAGACGTCGGGGATGCTCACGAGGTGGAGCGCGGCGAACGTGGCGGCGCCGCGCGAGACCCAGAGGTCGTCGTGCGTGGCGTCGAGGAAGACGAGGGAGCCGTCGGGCCCGTCGGCGCCGATGCTGGGCTGGAAGTGGATGGCGAAGGGGATGAACGAAGCGACCCCACCGCCGGCGCGGAGGCGGCGTCGGAGCCCGCCCTGGGTCGGTTCGCGGAAGAGCATCAGGTCGACGAGGCCGCGGGGCCCGGCGGCGAGGATCGGGACAGTCGATCCGTACGCCTGCCCGGGCGCCGGGAAGGTGGCCGTGATGTGGTGGAGCGGCGCGCCGGGCTGGAGAGGCGGCAGCACGTCGCCGGTCCAGGTTTGGTCGCGCTGCACGCCGACGTCCCGTTGCACGGGGAGGCGCAAGGCGATGGGCGCAGGGGCTTCGGGGCCGGTGGGCGCGGCGCGATCGTGCGCGGTGCGCCTGGAGACGGACGGGGCCGGGGGCGGGCGCTTGCCGCTGCGGTGAGGCTTCGGCGGGGGAGGCGGCGGCGGGGCACGCGGGGGGCGTCGGGAGGCGGTGGAGGGCAGGGCGTCGGCGTCGATGCGGCACGTGAGCGGGAGGGGCGAGGGCTCGCGGATGCGCGGGCTCGCGGCGGCGGTGAGCGCGAGGTCCGCGACGGGCTCGGGCGGCTTGCTGCCCCAGCCGATGCGCACGACGCCCGAGGGGAGGGCGCACCCAATCGGCGAGCAGGCGAAGCTGTCCCGCGAATCGACCGACGTCTCCAGCGTGCCCACGGGGGGCGCCTCGATCGGCGCCCACGAGGCGCCGCCGTCGACGGTCTCGAACCAGACGTCCCTCGCGGGCTCCGCGGCGAGGCCGCCGTCGCGCGCGTCGTCCGGCACGCTGGCCATCGCCAGCCCGAAGGGGCCTCCCGTCACCACCGAGACGACGCCCTTCGGCAATGGCAGCACGGTGACGCGCCCCGCGGCGTCGATGCGCACACCCGCCACGCGCCCGCCGAGGGCCTCCACCACGGGGAGCGGACGTTGTGCCGGGCCCTGCGGTGTGGGTGGTGTCTCCACCTTCTCCTCGCCGTCGGCGGGCAGGTGGATCCAGCCGCGGATGGATCCATCGTCGTCTTGCCAGAACGAGGTATCCGTCGCGCGGTTGGGCTCGTCGTGCTGCGGGGGCGGTACGGCGGGGAAGGCGCCGCCGAGGAGCGCGGCGTCCTCGGGATCGATGCGGATCACCCGCAGCCCGTCGTCCGTCGTCGTGACGCCCGGCGTCTGTCCGGCGTCGGCCTCTTCTGCGCCTCCGTCTCCGAGCTCACCGCCGGTCAGCACAATCGCGGTCGCCGCGCCGCCGTCGCCCGGTACCCAGCGGTAGAGGCGGCGCGCGTCGGCGCCGCGCAGCTGGTGCTCGACCCAGCGCGAGCGGCCGACGCGGACGCAGACGCGGGCGTCGTCGGGCTCGGGCGCCGGGGGCGGGGCGGGCTCGGGCGCCGGCGCCGGGACGGGCACGGACGAGCCCTCGTCGGGGGAGTCGACCCGCGTGGTGGTGCCCGGGCCGAGATCGGTGCTGGCGGGTGGCTCGGGGCCGCAGCCTCCGTCGTAGGCGAGGCGACCGCGGGGGCCGCCGAAGAAGCCGCCTCCGGGAGGAAACGTCGCCTCGAGCTCGGGGCGCGAGAGGGGGCCGTCGAGGTCGAGCAGCGTCGCGCCCGAGTCGGCGACGCAGGTGAGGCCGGCGGGCGGGGAGCCCAGCGGGACGGCCTGGCAATGGGCGAAGCGCTCGTCGACGCTGGCGAGATCGGCGTCGCCGATGGGCAGCCCCGTCGCCGACGCGAGCACACGGACGCCGTGCTCGCGCGCGACCACGATGCGCGACCCCGGCAGCAGCGCGCCGTAGCCGACGGCCTGCGGCAGGATGTCGTCCGGCAGGGCACGGCTCGACGCGAGGCGCGGGAGAGGGGGATCGGCCGCGCGCGCCTCGCCCAGCGCGGACGACGTGGTGGGAGGATCGGGCGCGGGGTGGAGGGATCCCTCGGTACCCAGGACGAGATCCCGCGAGCCCTCCGCCGTGAGCACGATCTCGTCCCCGGCGCCCTCGGCGAGCGCGCGGACGCGGACGCCGCGGGTGGCGAGGACGTCGGTCCACGAGGCGCCGCCGTCGAGGGTGAAGGAGGCGCGGCCGAGCGCGTCGAGCCGGACGGCGCGGCGCGCGTCGAGGGCGAGCGCCTCGGACACGCCGGGAAGGGTTGCGCGGTGGAGGCTGCCCGGGGCGCGGGGATGGAGCTCGAGGAGGCCGGCGGGCGTGCGAAGGAGGATCGAGGAGAGCCAGGGGCGCGCGCCGCCGATGGCGCCGATGTCCGCGATGGGGGACAGCTCGCCCAGGAAATCCTTCGCGAGGTAGACGCGATCCTCCGACCAGAGGACGAAGCCCCCACCCAGCCGCTCGGGGAGCGAGCGGAAGCCGCTGAGGCGGTCCGCCTGGCGAGCCGAGGCGAGGATCATCCCGGCGTCGACGATCATGCGCACGCCGTCGGCGATCACGGGCTCCGGACGCGGCGTCGTCGCGCCCCGGCCCGCTTCGTCGAACCGGGTGCCGAGGTGGTCGAAGAGTGCCCAGCGGGCAGGCCCGAGCGTCGTCGCGCGCGTGTCGGAGGGCGCGTCGTCGCGTGGAGGTGCGCGCGAGGTGGAGGGAGGCACGGCGCTGCACGCGGTTGCCAGGGCGAGGAGAAGGAGCGGGAGCGCCCGAGGCGTCGCCGCGCTTTCGCGGCGGGCGCTCATCGGGCCTCCCCCGGCGACAGCGCGGTGCACGTGAGCCGCTGCCGGAGCTCCGACCCGCCGCCGACGAGGAGGAGCAGCGCTCCCGGTGCGCGGGGAGAGCCGTCGAAGCGCGCGACCATCTTGCGCAGCACGCCGTTCGGCTCGTACGGGCCCGGGTTCTCGTCGAAGCAATCGTCGTGCACGGGGATCTCCACCGCGTCGAGGCACACCCGCTCGCCCGACCAGCGGAGCACGGCGACGCCCGCGCCGTCGCCTGCCCTGACACCGCGGAGCGCCGCCGGATCGATGGCGATCTGCCCCTCCAGCGGCAGCACGACCTGCGCATCGCGCTGCCGGGCGGCGCCCGGCGCGCACGCAGGGGCCGAGCCGAGGGCGGCCTCCTGAAGCGGACGGAGGCGCTCCTCGGCGCCGATCGTGCCGCGCTCCGGATCGATCGGCGCGAGCGCGGCGTCGCCGTTCGCGTCGAGCGCCACCACGACGGGCACGCCGCCGCGCGTGCCGGCGCCGACCACGACGCCCTCCAGGGGGCCCCCGGCCTGGGTGCGGTGGACCGTGTGCAAGGCCGACGGTAGGGAGGCGGGTCCGCTCGGCGGCCTCCCGGGGCCTTCGCCGCGGCTGCCGGGGCGTGGCGCGCCCTCGGCCACCGAGACGGTGAGGGCGTCGCGGAGGCGGCTCACCGTCACCACGCGGCCTCCGAGATCGACGCCGACGGCGGGATCGTCGGCGCAGGCGCCGAGGGGGCGGGTCATCCCGGCCCAATCGAGGAGCCCTGCATGGCACTGCCCGTAGCGGTTCGCCGCGAAGACCTCGAGCCCACCGCCCGGCGTCAGGAGATAGCCGAGCCGCAGGTCGAGCGAGCGGCTCCTGCTGGAGAGCAGCGAAAGGGGGACGGCCCCCCGGTGGATCTCGCCGGTGAGGTCGAGGGGCGTGATCCACGCGAGGTCGACGTCGCCGCTCGGGGGGAGCCCCGGGGCGCCTCCCCAGGGGATCATCGCCGCGCCGAGCGTGCCGATGTGCGAGAACGCGGCGCGAGGCTGCGGCTGCGCGGCGTAGCCGAAGGCGTTCGAGTCGGCGCCGCGCCGGCTCTCCGGCGGGCCCGAGGGGGCGCATGCGAGGCGCAGGAGCGGCGCGGGCCGCGCGGGCTTCTGCGTCGGGCTGCCGGCGGTGGCGCCGGGGTCCGGCGTGCCTTCGGGGCGTGCGGACGCCCACCCGATGCGCACGAGGCTCCCCATCGAGCAGCCGGCCGGCGAGCACGCCGAGGGACGCGTCTGCCAGGGGTAGCGCGTGTGGAGCGGCGTCTCGGTCTCCGTCCAGCGATGGCCACCGTCCACGGTCTCCCAGAGCCTGTCGTCCTCGCCGAGCGCCATCGCGAAGCGCCCCGCCTGGAAGATCTGCTGCGTGCGCGGCGGCGCGGGGTGGACCCGAACGTGCCCTCGGGCGTCGATGGTCACCGCCGTCGTGTTGCCGGAGCCCGAAGGGAGCCAGCCCTCGATGGTGTCGTCGGAGAGCGCGCGCAGCAATCGGTCGACGCCCTGGGGATCGTCGAACGCGTACGCCGGGATGGAGAGCGGGGGCTCGCTCCGGGCGAGCCGCACGACGCGCAGCGCGCCCCGCACGCTGACGCGCTCGCGCTCGGCGAGGAAGGGACCGGAGCGCGAGAGGAGCGCGACGGCGCCGCCGCCGGCCCGCGGGATCCAGGCGAGCACGTCGGCGGCGTCGGCCGGCTCGAGGCGATGCTCGACCCACTCGTCCCGGCCGGCGCGCGCGCAGAAGACGGGCGTACGCTGGGGCGACGAGTTGTAGGGCTCGCCCGACGGCACGATGACGGGATCGGGGACGTGCACCGGAGTGCCGTCGCAGGGGCCGAGGTAGCCGATCGCGTCGTCGTCCGAGACCACGAACCAATCGAGCGCCGAGGCGCCCGCGAGGTCGAAGGTGCGCTCGGTGCGCGGCGCGCCGTCGAGGAATCGACGACCGTCGCGCGATCCGCGCCCACGCAAGCGAGCAGCAGCGCTCCGCCGCCCGGCGAAGCGACGCGCACCGGCGTGCACGCGGCGGCGCGGAGGTCCGGGTCGAGCGGGGCGACGGAGGTCACGCGGAGGGTGCCGAGGTCGAGCCGGCCGACGAAGCCGTGCTCGGCGATGACGACGCCGCCGTCGGCGAGGGGCAGGCCGGAGCGCGCGGCGGACTCGAGGGGGCGCTCGTTCGTCGCGCCCTCGAAGGGATCCGGCGCGGCGGGGGGGGGCTTCCGCGTCCCGGCTCGCGGCGGGCTTCGCCGTCGACGATGGCGCCCGACGCCGTGACGAGCCGGGTGCGGCCGTCTCCGAGGACGGCGGCGATGGCGTCGCCGCGCACCTCGAGGGCGGGCGATGCGCCGAGATCCGCCGTCACGTCGCGGTACGAACGGCCGCCGTCGAGGGTGAGCAGCGCGTGGCCGAGCGCGGTGAGGGCGACGGCTCGGCGGCCGTCTGCGGCGATGCCGCGGAGCAGCGCCGGCACCCCGGTCCGCCGCGGGGCAGTGCCTCCCGCAGGCACGACCTCTGCCCCACCCGGGAACGCGATGCCCGTACCGTCGAGCCAGTCGAATGCCCCCGAGGGCTGCCCTGGCAGCGTGCCAATCGGATGCAGCGCGCCCATGAAGCCATCGCTGCCGCAGAGCTGCTCGCCCATCCAGAAGACGTAGCGGGCCGCGCCGCCGGTGGCGTAGGACGGCGCTGCGCGCGCCCCCGTCGACCTTGGGATCTGCGGGGCCCACGGCGGCGATCTCGGGCCCGCGCAGCTCGACGCGCCGGCCGTGGACCACGACACGATCCAGGCCCTCGGCGGTGCGCTCGACCCAAGTCGGGCTCACGACGAAGTAACGAGGCGGGCTGGGATACGCGGCGGTCGGAGCGCGCGCAGGAGGCGCGGAGGGAGGCGACGGGGGCGGCGGTGGTGGTGCGACGCCGCAGGCGAGCGCAGGCGCGAGCAAGACGGCCGCGAGCACCGCGCCGCGCGTCATCGCGACTTGTGCTTGGCGGACGGGACGGGTGGGTGCGGGCTGCCGAAGAGCCGTCGCCGTACGAAAGGAAGAACACCGCCGCGCCGGCCGCGAGCAGCGCGATGCCGACCAGCGCGATCAGCCAGGCTCGCGCGCGCGAACGCCGGGGCGCCGGCGCGATGATCGCCGGGGGCATGACGGCGGGCGCATAGGGCGAAGCGGGCGGGTACGAGGACGCGGGCGTGTACGGGGCGACGGGCGGCGCAGGGAGGGATGTGGGCGGTACGTGGAGGGATGGAGGCGGCGCCGAGGGGTGCGCGGCGGCAGGGTGAGGCGGTGCCGCGGCGAAAGGCGCCGCGGGTGCGCTGGGCGGGGTCGATGGACCCGGCGGAGTGCTCGGCGCCGGTGGGTACGACGGGCGGGGGGCGAGCGGGCTCGGGGGCTCCACCATCGAGGGGAGCGCCACCGTGCCGTGGGCCGTGATCCGCTGCGGGCTCCTCGCGGGCGCGCCCGGAGCTGACGCTGCAGCGGGTGGGGGCAGGGACCCCGCCAGCGCGCCGAGCTCCGCGAAGACGGCGGCGGCGTCCCGCGGGCGCCCGTCGGGGGACTTCGCGAGCATCCGCTGGAGCAGATCCTCGAGCGCGGGGGGGATGCCCTCGCGCAGCGAGCCCGCGAGGGGTGTGGGCTCCAGCACCGTCTGCATCATCACCTTGATCAGAATCGCCGGTGAACGGTGCCCGGCCCGTGAGGCACCGGAAGAGCACGCACCCCAGGGAGAACACGTCGGCGCGGGTGTCCAGGTTCTTGTCGCCGCGCGCCTGCTCCGGCGAGAGGTAGCCCGGCGAGCCCAGCGTAGCGCCGGTGCTGGTGAGCGACTGCCCGCTCTCGACCGCGCGCGCGATCCCGAAGTCGAGGACGACGATCCGCGCGAGATTCCCCCCGGGCAGGAAGAGGTTTCCCGGCTTGAGATCGCGGTGGATGATGCCGCGCGCGTGGGCGACCGAGAGCGCGGAGGTGACGCGGCGGCCGAGCTCGATCGTCTCCGCCACGGAGAGCGTGCCGCGCGCGAGGCGGTCGGCGAGCCCCTCGCCTTCGAGCCAATCCATGACGAGGTAGGCCTGCCCGTCGGGCGTCGCGCCGCTCGCCACGAAGCGCACGATGCCGGGGTGATGCAGCTCGGCGAGCAGCGCCGCCTCGCGCTGGAACCGCTCCGCGAGCTCCGGCGAGTGGCCGGCGTTGATCACCTTGAACGCGACCGGCATGCCCGTCTGCCGGTCCATCGCGCGGAACACGGTGCCCATGCCGCCGGAGCCGGCGCGTCGCTTGATCTCGAAGCGGCCGTTGACGATCTGGCGCTCCCGCATGGGCCGACCGGAGACCTTACAACGGTTCGGGGCCGCGCGGACAATCGAGGTAGCCCCACGCCGGCATGCCGGCGTGCACGGGGGCGGGCATCCTTGTACGCCCGGATTTCTTCGCGTTCACCGTGTACGCGTTCGCCGTGGGCGTCGCCTCGCGGGAGATTGAGCGAGGGAGCCCACGAAGGGAACGTGGGGACCGTGCTCCGCGCGGGCGCTCCCCGTCGGCGGTGATTATGGTCCGTGGCGTGGAGGATCCATGCACCTTCTCGGGACGCTGATCATCGGGTTGTTCGCCGGGCTGCTGGCGCGAGCCGTGTATCCGGGCGAAAGGAAGATCGGCGTGATCATGACCACCCTGCTCGGCATCGCCGGGTCGTTCGTCGCGACCTACGTCGGGCAGGCGCTGCACGTCTATCAATCGGGGGCCGTGGAGCACGTCGTCGGCGCTGCGAGCGGCGCGTTCGGCCTCCTCCTGCTGGGGGGGATCGTCCACAAGCTCCTCTAGAGGCTCCTCCGGCCGGCGTCCCGGGCGCCTCCCCGGTGCCCAGGGCGCCCGCCGCACCCGTTTCGCACGACTTGTACTACGCTCCCTTGCCGTGCGACTCCTCGCCCCGCTCGTCTTCGCTCTCGTCCTCGCGCCGCTCTCCCTCGGGTGCGGCGCCGGGCGCGTGCCCGATCCGAAGAGCGCCGTCTCTGCGTACGCCGAGGCCGCGGCGCGGGGGGATGCCGACGCCATTTACGAGATGATGAGCGCCCAGGGGCGGCGCGCGCTCTCGCGGGACGAGGTGCGGCGCATCGTCTCCGACGAGAAGGCGGAGCTCGCCGACCAGGGCAAGGCGGTCACGGCGCCCGGGGTGGTGGTCAAATCGCGCGCGCGCGTGCGCTTCGCCGACGGGGAGGACGCGACGCTGGTGGTGGACGGTCAGGGCGCCTTCCGCATCGCGACGGCGGACGCGCTCCCGGCGGGGGCCCGCTCACCGGAGCAGGCGCTCGATCAGCTCCGCCGCGTCCTCGCCCGGAGGAGCTACGCGGGGCTGATGCGGGTGCTCTCCCCGGCGACGCGCAGCGCGATCGAGAGCGACCTGCGAAGCCTGGTCATCGGGCTGGAGCACCCCGAGGGGCTCGAGGTCAACGTTGCAGGAGACGCCGCGACGGTCCAGATCCCCGGAGGTCACGAGGTGAAGCTCCGGCGCGAGGCAGGCGTGTGGCACGTCGAAGATTTCGATTGAGGGAAGGGTGCTCACGCCGGCGCGCGCTGGGGATGCTCTCCGCGCTCGCCGGGATGTTCGCCTACGGCGCGTCGCGGCGCGCCCTCGCGTTCGGCGAGGACGGGGCGTTCAACCCGCGCGTGCTGCTCACCGGCACCGCCCGGTGGGAGGGGGTGAGGACGACGGCCCCCGCGCGCTGGTCGGCCGAGCTGATGACCCGCACGAGCGCGCCCGCCCGGCAGGCGCCGGGGACGGTGCGCGCCGACGACCCGCTCCTCCTCGCCGAGCCCTTCGCGATGTGGGGCGGCGAGGGCGACGTGCCCCCGCTCACGGAGCGTGAGGTGAGCGCGCTCCGCCGCTTCATCGCGCTCGGGGGCGTCCTGCTCGTCGACGACTTCGCGCCGGAGAGCGGCGCCTTCTCGCGGGCGGCCAAGCGTGAGCTGGGCCGCGTGCTACCCGAGGGCTCGCCCATCTCGATCGGGCCGGAGAACGTCGTCTTCAAGTCGTTCTACCTGATCCGCCGCGCCGTCGGCCGCGTCGAGGGGCCCGCCAGGCTCGAGGCCATCGTGCGCGGTGGGGTTCCGCAGGTGATCTTCTCGGCCCACGATCTCCGCGGCGCCCTGGCCCGCGGCGCCTCGGGCACGCACCCCATCCAGGTCACGCCCGGGGGCGAGATGCAGCGGGAGCGCGCCATCCGGCTCGCCGTCAACATCGCCATGTACGTCCTCTGCTCCACGTACAAGGACGACCTGGTGCACGAGAGCTTCCTCAAGCGCCGGCGGACGGTGGAGCCGTGATCCGCACCCTCCAGCCCTCGGGCGACCTGGGCGGGGCCGCGGTCGCCGCCGCCTGCCTGCTCGCCGCGCTGGGCGTGGCGCTGCTCGTCGTCGAGCTCGTCCGTGCGCACCGTGCGCGCGCGGTCGCTGCGCGCATCGCGGTGAGCGGCTTCCTCGCCGCGCTCGGCCTGCTCGCGGCGGTGCTCCGGCCCGTCGCGGTGGTCTCCAAGGGGAGCCTCGTGGGCCCCAAGGTCGTGGTGCTCGCGGACGCGTCGCGATCCATCGACCTGCCGGGGCTCGACGGCACGAGGCGCCAGAGCCTGGAGCGGGCGCTCGCCGAGCTACAGCGTCGATCGAGCGAGCTGCGGCTCTCGCTCTACAGCTTCGGCACGGGGCCGGCCGTGCCCGTTCACGAAGAGGGAGCAGACGCGCCGCCCCCGGGGGCCCCGGCCGCAAAGCCGACGTTCCAGGTCAAGCCGGTCCTCGGCTCCGATCTCGGTGCGGCGCTGGAATCGATCGCCCGCGCGGCCGACGAGCGGCCCGCGGCGATCGTGGTGCTCTCCGACGGTCGCCTCGACCGGCCCGGCGAGATCGCGCCCGCGGACGCGACGCGCGCGGCGCTGGGGAGGCTCTCGGTGCCCGTCCACACGGTCGCGCTCGCGGATGCGGCGCCCAGGGACGCCAGCATCCGCAAGGTGCTCGCGGCGGGCGCGGCCGTCGCGCACCAGCCCTTCTCGCTCCGCATCGAGATCGGCTGCGACGGCGGCCTCGCGTGCGGCGACATCCCGGTCGTGGCGCGCGAGCTGCGCGACCAGGGCCCGCCGGTGAACCTGGCCGAGGGCGTGGCCCACGTCGTCTCCGGCAAGGCCACGGTCGAGCTCTCGATGATCATCGAGCGCGCCGGCACCCGCATCCTCGAGATCTCCATCCAGCCCCCCGAGGGCGACACGATCCCCGAGAACGACCGGCGCTTCGTCTCCGTCGACGTCACCCGCGATCGGGTGCGCGTCCTGCACGTAGCCGGCCGCCCCACGTACGACGTGCGCGCCCTGCGCATGTGGCTGAAGAGCGACGCCTCCGTCGACGTGGTGGCCTTCTTCATCCTGCGCACGCACGAGAGCCAGGTGCAGGCCAGCCCGGACGAGCTCGCGCTCATCCCCTTCCCCGTAGACGAGCTCTTCACCGAGCAGCTCTCCACTTTCGACGCCGTGGTGCTTCAGGACTTCAACGCCGCGCCCTACGGCCTGAGCAAGCACCTCCGCGACCTCGAGAGCTACGTGAAGGCGGGCGGGGGGCTCATCATGGTGGGGGGCCAGGGCTCGTTCGTCGGCGGCAACTACGCCGGCACCGAGCTCGCCAAGGCGCTCCCGGTCGAGCTCGACCACAGCGGCCACGCTTCGCCGGTCGACCTCGCCTGGTTCGCGCCGCGCCTCACCGACGTGGGTCGCACCGCGCCGGTGCTCGCGCCTCTCCGCGCGCTGCTCGGCGACGAGCTGCCCGACATGCCTGGCACCAACGTCCTCGGCGACGCGAGGCCCGGCGCGACGGTGCTGATGACGCACCCCGTGCGCCGCACGGCGAGCGGCAACCCCATGCCGGTGCTCGCGCTCGGCGAGCACGGCAGCGGGCGCACCATCGCGCTCTCCATCGACGGGTCGCACCGGCTGCTCTTCTCCAACTTCGCCGCCAAGGACGCAGGCCGCGCTCACGGCGCGCTCTGGGACGCGCTGCTCGGGTGGCTGATGCGCGACCCTCGCTTCGAGCCCGCCGTGGTGGACGTGAAGGGGGGCTGCATCGCCGGCGAGGACGCGACCCTGGTCCTCCGGCCGCTTGCGGGCCAGAAGGGCGAGGCCACGCTCAGGGTCGTGCGACTCGGCAGCGGCGACGTGGTGCGGACGCTGCGGACCCTCCTCGACGGCAGCGGAAAGCCGGTGGAGCTCGCCGCGGGTGCGCTCGACGCGGGAGGTTACTCCGCGGTGGTGGAGATCGGGGAGGGAGCACGCAAGGGGCCGAAGACGCGCCGCGATTTCGCCTGTGAGAAGGGTGGAGACGAGTGGGCCGATTCGCGCCCCGACACGGCGCGGCTCGCGGCGATCGCCGCGGCGACGGGCGGGAAGTTCGTGAAGGCGAGCGAGGCGGGGACGCTGCCGCTGCCGCCTGCGACGCAGGTGGCAGCGGAGCGTCAGGTCTCACCCCTCCTGCCCGCGTGGGTGTGGGCCATCGGGGCCGTCGTGCTGCTCGGCGCGCACTGGATCGTGCGCCGGCTCGGTGGCCTGGTCTGACCTAGATCACCACCAGCCGCCCCCCCAGCCGCCGCATCCGCCGCATCCACCCAGGCCGCCCCAGCCGCCCCAGAGGCCAGGCCACCAGCCGCCGCCCCAGCCGAGGCCGCCCCAGCCAAGGCCACCCCAGCCGAGGCCGCCCCAGCCGCCCCAGCCGCCCCACCAGTGCTGCTGGGCCTCGCCGGTGCGCTCCCTGGGCTGCGCCTGCGTGTCGGTCGGAGCGAGCGCCTCCACGGCGGTGGCCTCCTCGCTGCCAACCACGGGATCGTCGCTCTGGGCCGCGCACCCGGTGCCCGCCAGTGCCCCTGCGATCGCGAGCGCCAGCACCGCTTCGATGTTCCGAGAGCTCATGTTTGCACGCTCCTCCCGCGGCCTGCTTCGCGCGCGCGACGAGTCGTCCATTCTGCTCGGCGCCGTGCTCCGCCGAGGCCGCTCACGAGGTACGTGTGTCCCGCGCGGGCCCGCGTCCACTGCCCGGTGGCGCGCGTAGCCCGAGGTCATGCCGCTTTCAGCGCCACCGTGAGAGGTTCACGCGGGGTGGAACCTCTTGCCCGCCTTCACCATGTCCACCAGCGCGGGCGCCGGCGTCCACCGCTTTCCGAAACGCGCGCGATACCCTTCGATCCGTCGCAGCACCTCGGCGGCGCCGATCGCGTCGACGTAGCGGAACGGGCCGCCGCGGAAAGGCGGGAAGCCGAGCCCGAAGACGGCTCCGATGTCGCCGTCGCGCGCGCTCCTCAGGATCCCCTCGCCGAAGCAGTGCAGCGCCTCGTTCACGAGCTGGAGCGAGCAGCGCATCTGGATCTCCTCCAGCGCCACGGGCGGCTTCGCCCCCTGCCTCGGCGCAGGCAGGCCGAGCACGCCGTAGACGCTCTCGTCGACGTGCTTGCCCTTCCCCCGCTTCTTCGCGGCCTCGCCGTAGAGGTAGAACCCATGCGCGTTCTTGCGCCCCTTGCGGCCATCGGCGACGAGCTTGGCCATCGTGGGAGGCGGGGACATGCGATCGCCGAACGCGGCGAGCATGATCGGGCCGACGTGCGCCGCGACGTCGATGCCCACCTCGTCGAGCAGCGTGATCGGGCCGACGGGCCAGCCCCACGCGGTCATCGCCCGGTCGATGAGCTCGACGGCGACGCCCTCCGTGAGCAGGTAGCTCGCCTCGTTCATCATCGGGCCCAGGATCCGGCTCGTGTAGAAGCCGGTGCCGTCGTTCACCACAATCACGGTCTTGCCCTGCTTCTTGCCCAGCGCCACGGCCGTCGCCACGACCTCGGGCGCCGTCTGCCGGGTCTGGATCACCTCGATCAGCGGCATCTTGTGGACCGGGGAGAAGTAGTGCATCCCCACCACGTTCTCCGGGCGCTTCGACGCGGCCGCGATCTCGGCGATCGGGATCGATGACGTGTTCGAAGCGAAGACGAGCCCGTCCTTGCCCGCGGCCTCCACCTCACGCAAGACGCGGTGCTTCACCTCGAGGTCCTCGAACACCGCCTCGATCACCACGTCCGCGGCGCGGATCCCCGAGTAGTCGATCGCGCCGGAGAGCAGCGCGAGCTTCTGCTCGCGCCCGAGCCGGGTGAGCTTCTTCTTCTTCACGTCATCGTCGAGCACGTCGGCGACCGCGCGGAACCCGCGCCCGAGCGCCTCGTCGTCCTTGTCCTTGATGCGCACGGGGACGCCGGCACCGATCGTGACGGTTGCGATGCCGGCGCCCATCAACCCCGCGCCCAGCACCTCCACCCGATCCACGGAGCGGGGCGCGACCTTCGCGGCGACGCCCGGGTCCTTCTTCAGCGCCGTCTGGGCGAAGAAGATCTCGATGAGCCGGTGCGCGACGCTCGACACCACGAGCTCGCCGAAGGCCTTGGCCTCCGCCTCGCGCGCGGCGGCCATCCCGCGCTCCGCCCAGACCTCGAGGACGTCGATGATGCGCTCCGGCGCCGGGTAGTGCCCGCCCGTCTTCGCGTGGACCCCCTCGCGCGCCTTCCGGAAGAGCAGGCGCCGGCCGATCGGGTTCCTCTCCAGCGCGAGCGTCGTCAGCGCCTCCACGGCGCCCTTCGCCTTCCGTGGGGCGCGGCGGCCGAACGGCGCGCCCTTCTCGGCCAGCGAAAGCGCCCGCGCGGCGGCGACGTCGAGGAGGATGGGGGCGGGCACCACGTCGTCGGCGAGGCCGAGGGCGCGGGCCTTGGCGGCGCGCATGTTCTTGCCCGTGAGGCCATGATCGAGCGCGATCTCGAGGCCCGCCTTCTCGGCGAGGCGCTCGAGGCCGTTGGCGCCGGGGAGGAGGCCGAGCTGAACCTCCGGCAAGCCGAAGACCGTCCTGCGATCGTCGCTGAGCACGCGGCCGTGACAGGCCAGCGCGACCTCGAAGCCCCCGCCGAGCGCCGCGCCGTGGACGGCAGCGACCACGGGCTTCGGCAGCTCGGCGAGCTTCTGCATCGCGGCGTGGCCCGTGCGGCAGATGGCCTCGGCCTCGGCCGACGTCCGGGCCGCCTTCAGCATCTCGATGTCGGCGCCGGCGATGAAGCCGTCGCGCTTGCCCGAGATCAGCACCGCGGCGACGACGGAGGGATCGCGCGCGACGGCGTCGAGGACGCGCTCGAAGTCGGCGGCGAAGCTCGCCTTCAGCGTGTTCACCGGCTCGCCGGGGACGTCGTACGTGAGCACGGCGACGCCATCGGGCCGGACGGAGAGCGAGATCGGGCCCGCCTCGCGCGGGGGCTGGGGGGCGCCGTTCACGGGGCCTCCAGCACCACGGCCGCGCCGAGGCCGCCGGCCGCGCAGACGGTGAGCAGCGCGTGCGCTCCGCCGCGCTTCTTCAGCTCGCGCAGCGTGGAGAGGACCATGCGCCCGCCCGTCGCCGCGAAGGGGTGGCCGATGGCGATGGAGCCGCCGTTGACGTTGAGCCTCTCCGGGTCGACATCGCCGACGGCGTGCGGAGCGGCCGAGGTGCTCCTCGGCAAACTTCTGGGATCCCAGCGCCTTCAGGTTCGAGGCGACCTGCGCGGCGAACGCCTCGTGCATGTCGACGAGGTCCATGTTCTTCAGCGTGAGGCCGGCGCGGTGGAGGGCGCGGGGCGCCGCGAAGACCGGCGCCATCAGGAGCTGCCAGCCCGGGTCGACGGCGGCGTACGCCCACGTCTTGAGGTAGCCGAGCGGGGCGTAGCCGAGCGCGCGCGCCTTCGATTCGCGCATCAGGAGCAGCGCGCTCGCGCCGTCCGTGAGCGGGGAGGCGTTGCCCGCCGTGATGGTGCCGTGCCTCCGATCGAACGCGGGCGGGAGCTTCGCGTACGCCTCCGGCGTCGAGTCCTCGCGCACGAGGTTGTCCCGGGCGACCGGCGCGTCGTAGGGCGGCGGCAGGACGTGCATCACCTCCGCGGCGTAGGTGCCGTCCTTCCACGCGCGCGCGGCGTTGACGTGCGAGAGGTGGGCGATGCGATCCTGCTCCTCGCGGGAGATGCCGTTCAGCTTCGCCATCTTCTCGGCCGCCTCGCCCATCTGCTCCCCCGTGGTGGGCTCTCGCGAGAAGCCGGGGACGGGGGGGACGAGATCGCGAGGCGAGATGCCGGAGAACGCCTTGAGCCTGGCGCCGAGGGTCTTCGCCTGCTGCGCCTCGACGAGCGCTGCCGCGAGGCGCCGCGAGACCCCGAGGGGCACGTCGCTCATGCTGTCCGCGCCGCCCACGATCGCGACGTCGTGCTGGCCCGCGAGGATGGCCTCGGCGGCGCTGGTGAGCGCCTGGATCGACGTCGCGCAGGCGCGCGAGACGCTGAACGCCTCCACGTCCTTCGGCAGCCCTGCGCGGAGGACGACCTCCCGCGCGATGTTCAGCCAGTCGAGCGTCGGCACCACCTGACCGTAGACGCAGAGCCCGACCTCCTTCGGGTCGAGCTCGCTCCGCGCCATCAGCTCCTTGACCACCGCCGTGGCCAGATCGACGGTGCGGAGCGCCTTGAGCGCCGTGCCCTGCTTGGTGAACGGCGTGCGCAGCCCCGCCACGACCGCCACGCGATCGTGCCCGCCTCGTTCGCTTGCTCCCGGTGCCATGGGCGCCTCACGTAGAGGCGTCGACGCGTCGTGTCAACGACACCTCTGCAGCACCCCGCCGAGCCCCTCGCCGATGCTGCCGCGCGCGCCGAGCGCGGCCACGGCGTCGGTCTCGTAGGCGTACGTCGTCTCGCGCCGCACGAGGTACACCTCCGCGCCCAGATCCGCGGGCAGCGCCAGGTCGAGCTCGAAGATGTCGCCGCAGACGAGCGTCTCGGCCGGCCGCGCGCCGCACTCCGCCCAGATCGACGTGAGCACGTCGAAGTAGCGGCCCCGCCGGAGGAGCAAGGGACGCGCGAGCCCCGGGAGGCGACGCTCGGCGGGGAGGGCGGCGAGGCGATCGTCGGGGCGAGACGCGGGGACGATCAGGAACTTGCGGGCGTCGCCGTGGACGTGGAGCCGGGGGAGGCCCGCGGGCGCGAGGGCGGCGAGCTTGTCGGCCACGACGACGGGGTCGGCGTTGGTGACGACGTGCACGGAGAGGCCGCGGGCCAGCACGGTCTCGAGGACGCTCTTGGTCTCGAGGCGGAAGGCGGCGCGAGTCTGCCGGTAAGCGTCCCGGAAGAGTGTCGGTGACGACGTCGCTGCGCCGGATGGGGTCCTCGGTGAGGAACTGGAAGCGGTCGAGGACCAGGTGCGCGGTGCAAGAGGCGCGGACGTACGCGTCGGCGTCCGCCGGCCCGATGGCATGGCCCTCGATGATCCAGGCGAGCTCGGGCGAGCCGCGGCGGACGCGCGCCTCCTCCTCTGGCCACGCGCGGACGACCTCCGCGCGGTCGCTGCCGAGGGCTTTCGCGAGGAAGTCCGCGACGAGGGCGGGGAAGGCGGCGGTGAAGGGCGGAGCTTCGCGGGTGACGTCGGTGAGCGTGCCGTCGAAGTCGAAGACGACGCAGGTGATGGGCATGGGCGGGGCGCTATACGCCGGCGGAGCAGGATAGGCGAGGGCGCAGCGACGTCCTCGCTCAGAACGCCATCGCCCGCCGGAGGTGCTGGAGGAGCTCGGGCCGGAAGAAGCCGTCGACGCGTACGGAGTAGCGGAAGAAGGGATCGGGCTCGACGCCGTGGTAGTCGCTGTCGTTGAACCAGTACGCGCGTGACCGGACTTCCACCTTGCGCCGACCCTCCTCGTCCCAGAGAAAGAGCCGCTTGTCGCCGCGAGGGCAGATCGAGATGAAATGGTCGGCGGTGACCTTGCCCTCGTGGCTGCGGTCGTGGTGCACGGTGCCGTGGTCGTTCGCCATCAGGCCCATGATGTTGCAGCGTCCGATCTCCGCGAACGGCAGGCTCTTCACCAGCGCGATGAGCGCGGGGAAGCGCTCCTCCGCCTCGGGGGTGAAGGCCTTGCCGGCGCCCCCGCTCTTGTCGTCCCAGCCCCTGGTCGGGATGAGCTCGTAGAACACCTTCCACGGGAAGTAGACGCCGTAGCGGTACTCGAGCCAGCGCATCTGCCGGCGCGAGAGGGGGTGCTCGCGCTCCTCGCCGAACGCGTACTGGGCCTGCCGGTCGAGGTCGAAGCACGACGGGTCCTCCGCGAGGGAGACGAAGCGCGCGAACTCGTCCCGGGACATGCGCGAGATGACCTGCCCGTAGTCGACGTAGGGCGTGTCCGCGAGCGATGGGGGGACGATCTCCATCCACTTGTGGCTGCCCCCCGTGTAGGAGACCTCCACCTGCGAGAGCCCGTGGAGATCTCCTCGTCGACCTCGGCGAAGCGGGAGGTGTCGACGAAGGGCTCGAGATTCGATCCAGGGGCGCCCCCAGATGCCGCGCAGCCCGCCGAGGGGCTCGGCAGGAGGTGCCGCGCGCGCGGCACCGCGGCGGGCGCCGTGGAGGCGGTGCATCGCTTCGACGCTAGCTGATCCGCACCCTCGCCTCGCCGCGCTGGCGGCCGCGCATCTCGCGGATCTCCACCTTGTACACACCTTTCGCCGACGCCACGAACTCGAGCGGCGGCGGGCTCTGCGGCAAGCCGGTGGGCAGGTCGCGCACGATGGAGTCGAGGATGGTGGCGCCGCTCGGCGACACGACCTTGAGCGCGAAAGGCGCCGTCGCGCCCTCGTTCGCCCCGAACACGAGGGAGAGCCGGTCCCCGATCGTGACCTGGTTGAAGACGGGGACCGTGACCCGGCTGGCGGGGCCGGCGGGGTAACAGTACACCTCGATCTCGCCCGAGGCTTCGATGTGCGCAGGCATGGTCTCCTGTGATGCGACGCGGACGCTTCGCCCTGGCGAAACGTAGCAGCACGGCGCGTCGGCCCTCAACCCCGTTCTCGGCCGGACGCACCGGACGATCGGAGGACGAGGTGCGCGCGCGCCCGGGCGACCTCGCGCCGGAGGGCTTCGCCGTGGAGCGCGTCGGCGAGGCGCGCGCCCACCGCGGCGAGCCGCGCGGCGGCCAGCGCGCCGCCGGGGTCCGCGGCGGCCGGGGGAAAGAAGTCGCGGAGCAGCGGGTCGGCGAGCGCCTCCGCGGCGAGCAGCTTGGCCACGTCGAAGCCCGTGAGCTGGCGTACGCCGAACGTGACGTGGAGCGAGCGTCCGGCGGGCGTCGCCGCGTTGTGGAACTGTCCGCGCGGCACGTAAACCACGTCGTCCGGGGTGACCACGAAGCGGAGCTTCGTTCGCGCGGCCGCTTCGTCGCGCCGGCCGCGCAGGGCGGCGCGCACGGCGGGATCCATCTCGGCGGCGTCGAGCGGGCGATCGACGCGCACCTCGGAGATGGTCCACTCCTCGATCCCCTCGCAGTGAACCGCGAGCACCTCGTGGCAATCGAAGTGCATGTCGAAGGGCGTGCCGGCTGCGCCCGTCGCATAGACGTTGGGCCACACGTGCGCGCCCAGCGCCTCGGCGAGCTCCGCGGTGACGGCGTCGACTGCGGGCGAGATGCCGCGCGCGCGGTTCCACACCAGCGGGTGCCCCTCGGCCAGGTACGCCGCGAGCCGCCCTCGATCGCCGAGCAACGCGGCGGTGTCGGCCGCCCCGGCGTGCTCGGGGAAGGCGATCAGCCCCTCGGGCGGCTCGGGCTGCGCGGCGAGCGCGGAGAGGAGCGTGTCGTGGGTGAGCAGCGGCGCGCCGGCGGGCCAGGGGCGGCGGCCCTCCGCGTGGAGGTGGGCCGGCTCTTTCTCGTAGAAGCGCTCGAAGAACGCGCCGGGATCGAGCGGGGCCACGAGCGCGGCGAAGCAGTCGAGCGCGTCCATGCCCGCATCTGACCACGACGCCGTCCGCCGCGCACGAGGAGGCCAGCCCCGATTGCGTAAGCGCGGCGGGCGCTCCATCTCACCCGCCGAGGTGGGATGATCGCGGTCGATCGGCTCTGCGTGGCCAGCGTGGCGCTCCTCGCTGGGGCGATGTTCGCCGCCCCTCAGGGCAGCACGGCCGAGTGTGTGCCAGGGGCGTGCGACCCGCTCTGCATCGACATCGGGCGCTACAGCGTCACGCGCGAGATCGTGGAGGACAAGGATCACGAGCACGACCTCTGGCAGCGCCGGGTCTCGGTGCGCCTCTCCCAGCCGGAGGCAGTGCGGTACTGCGCGTCCCTCTCGCTCGAGGGCATCTCCGGCTGGCGTCTGCCCGCGCCGCAGGAGCTGCAACGCATCCGCTTCAAGCCGGGCGGCCTCTTCGGCGGCGGGAGCAGCCGCCACTACTGCATCCCGTCGATCGACCAGGCCGCGTTCCCCGAGACGCCGGCGGACCTCTTCTGGACTTCGCGGGTCGCTCCCGACGGCACGGCCTGGTACGTCGGCTTCGACGACGGTCGCACCCACCGCGACGTGAGCAGCGACGCGTTGTGGGTGCGCTGCATCCACGATCCCGCGCCGTGATCGGGCGAGCAGGGGCTCGGAAGCACGGCCCGCGTCGCCCCGGGATCCGTTGTTTCACGCTTTTGTAAGAAGCTCGACGGGCGCGCTTTTCTATGGAATGACCGTCGGCCATGCTGTCCACCACGGTCGTCCGCCGCGCCCTGGCCCTGCTCACCATCATCGTGGCGGCCGGGCTCCTCGGGGTCGGCGCGTCGCCCGCCGCGGCGGACGAGCCCACGGCGGCCGTCGTGCCTACCCCGCGCGACGACGACGGCCGGCGGCCGGCGCGGCACGCGGAGGCCCCTGCGGACGACTCTCCGAAGCTCGCCGCGGCACACAAGAAGCCGCGGAGGGGCGGGATCAACCCGTGCATGACGCCGGATCCCGGGTTCGGCATCTATGACAGGTGGAACGGGAGCGGCATGTCCATCGGCCAGGTGCTGCTCCCGCACCAGGGCGGCATCAGCAAGAGCGGGCAGTTCGACGTCGTGATCCACTTCCACGGTCACGAGCCGATCCGCAAGGAGTTCGTGAAGACCGCGAAGGGCATCGTGCTCGTGGGCATCGACCTGGGGATCGGCTCGGGCGCGTACCAGGCGGCGTTCTCCTCGCCCGCGACGTTCACCAACCTCCTCGCGAGCGTCGAGGCCGCCGTCGCCCGCCACGCCGGCCGAAAGAGCGCCCACATCCGCAAGCTGGCGCTCTCCTCGTGGAGCGCCGGCTACGGCGCCATCGAGCAGATCCTGCGCCAGCCCGCCGCGAAGAAGGTCAACGCCGTCATCTTGCTCGACTCGCTCCACGCCGGTTACGCCGACGAGCAGACCCACACCCTCAAGACCGAGCAGATCTCCCCGTTCCTCGCCTTCGCCAAGCGCGCCGCCGCCAAGCAGGCCTTCATGTTCATGAGCCACTCGTCGATCATCCCGCCGGGGTACGCGTCGACGACCGAAACGGCGGGGTACGTGGTGGGCAGGCTCGGCGGCAGGCCCAGGAAGGCCAACCGTCAGGACGTGCTCGGCCTCGACATGTTCGAGCGCTACGACAAGGGCAACTTCCACATGCGCGGCTACACCGGCGACGACAAGCCCGATCACTGCGCGCACATCGGCCTCATGGCCGACATCGTGCGTGCTCACCTCGAGCCGAGGTGGAAGACGCCCAAGGGCAGGAAGTAAGCGGGGTTCCCGTTCGCACGGGACGCGTTCGCGGGCCGAGCTCCGCCGGACCTCGCCTCGTTTTCTCGGCGCAGGTGGGGACCGCGAAGCGCCGTTCGCAGCGAATTTGAGGTCACGACCCCATTGACGCTCCGTCACAATCCCGTCACGAAGGTCATATGGCTGGCATCGGCGTCGTCGTAAACCCGCGTTCCAGACAGAACCAGCGTGACCCTCGCGCCGCGCTCAAGCTCGCCCGCAAGCTCGGGGACCACGGGGTCGTCCGCACCGCCAAGAACCGAGACGACCTCGCGCGCATCGCGGAGGACTTTCGCCGCCTCCAGATCGACGTCCTCGGCATCTCCGGCGGCGACGGCACCAACTACGTCACGATCACCGGCTTTCTCCAGGTATACGCGGACGAGCCGCTGCCCGCCCTCGCCTTCCTGCGCGGCGGCACGTTCAACACCGTCGCCAACGCCGTCGGCGTCCCCCACGGGCGCCCCGACGGGCTGCTCGCGCGCCTCATCGCGCGGTACGCGGACCGGCAGAAGCACCCGCTGCAGTGGGTCGAGCGCCACGTGATGCGCATCGGGGACCACTACGGCTTCATCTTCGGCACGGGCGCCATCTACGGGTTCATCGCCGACTACAACCGGGCCGAGGTTCGCAACGCCCTCTGGGCGGCGGAGGTCCTCGGCCGCGCGGTCGCCAAAGTCGTCACGGGCCGGCCGACGATCGTGGCGCAGCGCTGGGAGGGTCGGGTCACCGTCGACGACACCGAGGTGTTCCCCGACCGCGACTACCTCGCCATCGGCGCCGGGACGGTCGACCAGATCGGCCTCGGCTTCCGCCCCTGGTACCGCTGCAGCGAAGAGCCTGGCACGTTCCAGATCCTGGGCATCCACACCTCCGCGATGGGCTTCGTGCGGAAGCTGCCCGACGTGTGGCGTGCGCAGCCGATGGGCCCCGATCACACCTACGACCGCGTCGCCCGCCGCGCGGTGATCGAGGGGAGGCACGGGGTGGTCAACTACTGCTGCGACGGCGACCCGCACGAGCACGAAGGCCCCCTCGTCATCGAGGCCGGCCCGCGCGTACGCATCCTCGTCGAGCACAGGGCGGGGCTCCGCCCCCCGTTCCCGTTCCCCCCTCGCTTCTCGCCGTCCTTCTTCCGCGGCGCCGCGGACCGCACCGGCTCGGCGTAGGCGCCCACCTGCCGCGTCGGCGAGAGCTCTGGTATCGTCGCCCACCATGCACGCACACCGACTCGGGCGCGACGTCTTCCTCGCGCTCGCCGCCGTCGGCTGGTCCGACGGCAAGCTCGACGCGGAGGAGGCCGACGCCATCGTCCGCACCGCCCTGGAGGAGGGCCTCGAGCTCGACGAAATCGAGGAGATCGAGGCGGCGACGCGGTCCCCGATCGGGCTCGGCATCATCGACCGCGCCGAGCTGAGCAAGGCCGACCGGCTCTTCATCTACGCCGTGGCCTCATGGATGATCCGGCTCGACGGCGTGGTCGACGACCGCGAGCTCGACGCCCTCCGCAGGCTGGGCGACATGCTCATGCTCCCCGATCGCCCCCGGGAGCACGCCGACATCATCGCGCTCGAGATCGCCGAGCTGCCCGAGGGCGACCGCCCCGCACGCTACGAGATCAGCCGCCTCCGGGACACCATCAACGAGCGCCTCGCGCTCGCGCAGCGCATGCGTGCGCTCAAGGGACACCGCCTCGGCCGCGACGTGTTCATGGCGCTCGCCGCGGTCGCGTGGTCCGACGGCAAGGTCGACGCCGCGAGAGGCCGACGCGATCGTCCGCGCCGCGCTCGAGGAGGGCCTCGACCTGGACGAGATTGCGGCGCTCGAGGACGCCATCCGCCAGCCGGTCGACCTGTCGATCATCGACCGGTCCCAGCTCACGAAGGCCGATCGCCTCTTCGTCTACGCGGTGGCTTCGTGGATGATCCGCATCGACGGGGCGGTCGACGCGCGAGAGCTCGACGCTCTCCGCAAGCTCGGCGACCTGCTGAAGATCCCCGAGGCGCCGCGCGCGCACGCGGACGCCATCGCCCTCGAGATCGCCGAGGTGTCGGAGGGCGATCGGCCCTCCGCTACGACCTACCCCTCCTCCGCGACACGCTCGTCGAGCGGCTCGCGGAGGCGCAGGGCCTGCGCGCTGCGGCCGATCAGGAGGAGATCCTCCGTCACGACCAGTTGCCCCAGAACGACGACTGACCGGACCCCTGCGTCGGGATGAACCCCTGCGAGGGGATCTCTCCCTGCCGGGGGGATCTCTCCCTGCGTCGGGATGGCCGCCGCGTCGGGATGGGTGCGGGCGTCGGCACAGGTGCGCCGACCGGGATGGGCGCAGGCACGGGCGCCCAGAAAGGCGCGGGCACGGGCGCCGCGACCGGCGTCGGCACCGGCGCCGGGACGGGCACGGCGCAGGCACGGGCGCCAGGAAGGGCGCGGGCACGGGCGCAGGGATGGGCGTCGGGATCGGCGCAGCGACGGGCACCGGCGCAGCGACCGGGAACGGTGCGGCGACGGGGACGGGCGCCGGAGTCGGGATGGGCGCGGCGACGGGGAACGGCGCAGCGACCGGGAACGGTGCGGCGACGGGGACGGGCGCCGGAGTCGGGATCGGCGCAGCGACGGGGAACGGCGCAGCGACCGGGATCGGCGCGGCGACGGGGACAGGCGCAGCGACCGGGACCGGCGCGGCGACGGGGACAGGCGTCGGCACGGGCGCGGGCACCGCGAACGGCGCAGGCACGGGCGCCAGGACGGGCGTCGGCACGGGCGCGGGCACCGCGAAGGGCGCGGGCACGGGCGTCGCGATGGGCGTCGGCACCGGCGCCGGCACCGCGAACGGTGCGGGCACGGGCGTCGCGATGGGCGTCGGCACGGGCGCCGGCACCGCGAAGGGTGCGGGCACGGGCGCCGGAATGGGCGTCGGAATGGCGAACGGGGTCAGCACGCCGACAGGCACGCCCACCGGGATCGAGACCGGGATCGCGTAGGGCCGCGGGACGCCCACCGGCACGCCTACCGGCACGGGCGTCGCGATGGGGAAGGGCGCGGCGACGGGGACGGGCGCCGGCGTCGGGATCGGAGCGGCGACGGGGAACGGCGCCGCCACGGGCACGCCGAACGGCGTGGGCACCGGCGCAGCGACGGGGAAGGGCGCGGCGACGGGGACGGGCGCCGGCTCGGGATCGGAGCGGCGACGGGGAACGGCGCAGCGACGGGGACGGGCGCGGCGACGGGCACCGGCGCGGCGACGGGGAACGGCGCGGCGACGGGGACGGGTGCCGGCGTCGGGATTGGAGCGGCGACGGGGAACGGCGCCGCCACGGGCACGCCGAACGGCGTGGGCACGGGCGCGGCGACCGGGACGGGCGCCGGAATCGGGATTGGAGCGGCGACGGGGACGGGGGCTGCGCAGCCGACAGGCACGGCGACGCCTCCCTGTACGATGGGCCCACCCTGCGCGATGCCGCCACACTGCGCCTGCGAAGCCTCGGCGTTCGCCTCGTCGGCGTTCGCCTCGTCACCCGCCGCGATGCAGCCGGCGCCGACCAGGCCCGCCATGGTCGACAGCGCGAACAGCGTCGCGATGTTCCTCAGAGCGCTCATTCTCGGTTCTCCTTGGTGCGACGGCGTTCGAGGCTCGACGCGGACCACCCGCCGCGAGCCTCGAGCTCACGCGCCGCCGCATCCTTCACGGCCCAGGCACCTTTTGCGCCGCCGGCCGTGCGAACTGAGAGCGCACTGGAGCGCAGGCGCGAAAGGGATGGCGATCGCGGCGCGGCTTGAACACGCGACGATTGGTTTGAAGCGGGGAGGCTCGCGGACAGGGCGAGTTTCACGCCTCCCGCCCGAGCGGGCGAGCTCATCCGGAGACGCCCTCCGCAGAAACGGGGAACCATCGATCCGCGCCGGCTCGCCGGCCCGGGGTCCGGGGCTCGCTCGCGCTCGGTGATTCAGCGCCGCTGCACGAGGAGGAACGCGCGATCGTCCTCCGGGCGCTGGTCGCCGCCGAACTCGTCGAGCATGCGTCGCAGCGCCTCCGCGATCTGGGCCGACCCTTCGCCCGGGCGCGCGGCGCAGATGCGCGAGAAGCCCTCGCCGAGGCGCTCCAGGCCGAGCATCTCCTTGGCTGCGTCGCGCAGCTCCGTGAGGCCGTCGGTGTACATGGCCAGCACGTCGCCGAGCTCGAGGCGCGCGCGCTCGGACTCCATCGGCACGCGGCCCATCCCCAGCGCGGGGTTGACCGCCTCCTTCAACCTGCGCAGGTCGCCGGCACGATCGACGACGAGCACGGGCGGGTGCCCGGCGTTGACGCACTCAATCTCGCCGGTCGCGGGATCGATCGCGATCGCGATCATGGTCACGAAGGAGTGCGGCGGCAGCCACTCGCAGAGATGCCGGTTGACGCGCTCGACGAGCGGCGGGCAGCGAGGGCTGCACGTCGACGGTGGCCCGAACCATGGTGTGCAGGCTGGAGGTCACCAGCGCCGCCTGGAGGCCCTTGCCGCACACGTCGGCGACCGTGAAGCAGGACGCGCCCGTCGGGCATGGTCAGCGCGTCCACGTAGTCGCCGCCGACCCACTTGCAGGGCTGGAAGTCGACGTAGACGTCGAGGCCCTCGAATTCGAGCTTCTGGCGCTTGGGCACCAGCGCGTCCTGGATTTGCCGCGCGGTGAGGAGCTCGCGCTCGATCGCGGCGTGCGCCTGCGCGTGGCGCCGCGCGGCCCACGCCTCCTCGCTCTGGTGGAGCACCTCGGCCGCCAGCGCGAAGAGCTGGAGCCACTCGGGGCTGCCGCAGTCGGGCGGGAGCGTGACGTAGAGGACGTCGCGGGCGCGTCGCCCTCACCGACGCGGAGGGGGCAGGCGACGACCCAGAGGGCCATGACGTCGCGCGACAGCGTGAGCTCGACCGAGCTGCCGCGTGCGCGGGCGGCGCCCACGTTGCCGGAGATCACCGGCTCGTTCGTCTCGAGCACCTTGGCGAGCACGCGGCGCGAGATGTACGGCGGCTGCGCCGTCGCCATGGGGCCGGGCAGGTACGTGTGCGAGATCGGCGCGATGGTGCCGTCGGCGTCGAGACGGAGCACCACGGCTGCGGTGCCGTGGAAGTCGCCGCGGACCATGAGCTGGCAGAGCGCGTCCAGCCGCTCCTCCGGAGCTCTCGATGGCGATGAGGCGCTGGCTGAACTGGAGCAGCGTGTGCAGGTGCTCCGCCGCGAGGCGCGGGGGCTCGAAGTCGAGCAGCACGCGGAGGGCGGTGGGCTGATCGTCCTCGTACGTGACGGCGTTGCGGCTCGGCCGGCTGCTGTCGCTGGTCTCGACGCAGAACGCGATGGAGAAGTCGCCGATGGCGACGCGGTCGCCGGGCTGGAGGGCGTGCTCGGTCGACGGGCTCGCCGTTGACGAGCGTCCCGTTCGTGCTGGCCGAGATCGCGGATCCACCAGCGGCCGAAGGGGTCGCAGTACATCTCGGCGTGGCGGCGCGAGACGGTGTGGTGGTCGAGCAGGATCTGCACGCCGGGGACGCGGCCGATCACGAGGTGCGTCTCGGCGAGGACGCGGCGCGAGGACGGGCCGCCGTTCAGGCGGATCTCGAGGTAGACGCGCCACGGCGCCGAGCCCGAGGTGCGGGAGGACGTGGGCTGCATGCCCGCGGCAGGGCTGGGCGTCACGTCCATGCTGCCTCCACCGCGCGGGGGAGCTGCGGGGTCGACCCGCCCGGTGCGGCCGGGATGGTATGCGCTATCGGCATTCGGCTCGCCTTCGGTGGACTGCCATGATGGGAGCCACGACCATTCACGTCAACGAACGCCACGTGCTTTTCCGAGACGCAGAACGGAGGCGAGACACGCGTCGGGCCGTGCGCCGCGCGACCGAGGCGGATGCGTGTCGACCCCGCGCGGCTCGGGCCCGACGCGGAGGCGGTCACGCCTTGATCACGTTCGGGCGCGGCGCTCGGTACACGCCCCGAGTGTCGACGATGAGCGGCGCGTGGCGCGCGACGAGCTCGTAGTCGACGGCGGAGTGATCCGTCACGACGATGGTCGCGTCGTGCGCGGCGAGGACCTCGGCGGTGAGCGGCTGGGAGGCTCGAGCGCCGGTAGGTCGGGCCACGAGCGCATGCGCGGCGCGCGGGGCACGTGCGGGTCGTGATAGGCCACGACCGCGCGCCAGGCGGGCGAGGGCGTGGACGACCTCGAACGCGGGGCTCTCGCGCGGGTCGTCGATGTCCTTCTTGTAGGCGAGGCCCAGGATGAGGATCTTGCTGCCCTTCATGGCGCGGCCGCGCTCGTTGAGCGCGAGCACGAGCTTGTTCACCACGTACTCGGGCATGCTGCACGTTCACCTCGCCCGCGAGCTCGATGAAGTGCGTGGCCGCGCCGTACTCGCGCGCCTTCCACGACAGGTAGAACGGGTCGAGCGGGATGCAGTGGCCGCCCCAGCCGGGGCCGGGGTTGAAGCGCATGAAGCCGAAGGGCTTGGTCGACGGCCGCGTCGAGCACCTCCCACACGTCGATGCCCATCGCGTCGTAGACGACCTTCAGCTCGTTCACGAGCGCGATGTTCACCGCGCGGAAGATGTTCTCCGTCAGCTTGACGGCCTCCGCCGTGCGCGCCGACGAGACGGCGACGGTGGCGCGCGATGACCTCGTCGTAGAGCGCGCGCGCCACCTCGGCCGAGGCCTCGTCCACGCCGCCGACCACCTTGGGGATGGTCGCCGTCTGGTAGTGGCGGTTTCCGGGTCTTCCCGCTCGGGGGAGAAGGCGAGGAAGAAGTCGCTCCCGGCGCGGAGGCCGCGTCTTCTTCGAGGATGCCGCGCACCAGCTCGTCGGTCGTGCCCGGGTAGGTCGTCGACTCGAGGACGACGAGCTGCCCCGCGGCGCAGCGCCGCCTCGACCTTGCGGGCCGTGTCGACGACGTAGGTCATGTCCGGCTCGCGCTGTGGCGTGAGCGGCGTGGGGACGCAGATGAGGATCGCGTCCGGCTCGCCCAGCCGGGCGAAGTCGGCGGTCGCCGGCAGGAGGCCTCCGCGCGTGACGGCGGTGACGCGCGTGGGATCGAGGTGCTTGATGTACCCCTCGCCGCGGCCGATGGCGGCGACCTTCTCGGGATCGACGTCGAAGCCGAGGACGCGGTACCGCTTCTCCGCGAACGTGAGCGCCAGCGGCAGCCCGACGTAGCCGAGGCCGATGACCCCCACGCGCGCGTCGCGCGTGCGGATCTTGGCGATCATGTTGCCCTTCGAGGGCCCGGAGACGTGCGTCTTCTGCGTGGTGGGTTGGCTCACGCGACAGGTGGTCCTCCACGGAGCGCACCTTGTCAAGCAGCCGGCGGCCGCCTGGTGACGGCCCAGACGGCCGCGCCTTCAGTCCATGACGATCGTGTCGCCGGAGACGACGCAGATGTCCTGCTCCGGGTGCTGGCCGGTGATCAGCGCCTTGTAGCTCACCGGGATCCGGTGGACCTTCCCGTTCGCGCCGAGGCGGATGATCGTGATCTCGTCCCCGGCGAACTTGCTCGGCCCCCCCGCCATCGCCAGCGCCTCGGAGATGGTGACGTACCACCTCTGCGTCAGCGCCCCGGCGTGGTTCACGTTGCCGCTGACGATGAAGCGGTAGCTGTTGAACCCCTCCACCGTGACGGAGATCTTCGGTGTCCGCCTTGACGTAGTCGGCGAGGCGCTTCTTCATCTCCTCGCGCACCTGGGTGGGCGTCTTGCCAGCGACGGGCAGGTCGCCGACGAGCGGCATCGTGATGATCCCGTCGGGCCGGACCACGCCTTCGCCCGAGAGCTCGCCGAGTGATAGACGTTGATCTTCACGACATCGGAGACCCCGATGACGTACTCGTGCATTCGCGGATCCCACTCCTTGGACGTAGTCGTAGGTCTGGTAGATGCTCGGGCCGCAGCCCTGGCCGGCGCCGCCCGAAACGGCCGCGAGCACCACGGCCAGGGCGACGTGCTTCGCGCGCGCTCTGCTCATGCGGGTGCGCGTAAGACTACACTGCGCGGCCTGCAGCTCACCACCGCCGAAAGGCCAGGATTCACCGCTCTTCCGCGTCGGTTTCCGCCTGGGTCGTCACGCCGTCGCGGTGGGCTCGATGAGCCGCTCGTCGGTGACCACGAGCGCGAGCGGGACGTCGCCCGGGGTGATGGGCACCTCGGCGATGAGCTGGAAGGAGAAGGCGACGCCCATCGTCAGCGCAGGGGGCGCGAAGCGCGGGATCGTTCGGTCGTAGAAGCCGGCGCCGTAGCCGATGCGATGGCCCCGGCCGTCGATCTGGAGCGCAGGGACCACGATGACGTCGAGCGACGCCGCCTCCGGCAGCGGAGGCGGCGGGCTCGCGGAAGCCGAGGCCCTGCTCCTCGAGCCCGGCCGGGATCGTCGACGAAGCGGAACGTCATCACGCGGGTATCGGGATCGATCGCGGGGTACGCGACGCGCTTGCCCTGCGCGCGAAGGCGAGCGTCGAGCGGGGTGAGGTCGATTTCGTTCCGGGTCTCGATGGGCCAGAAGAGGGCCACGGACCGCGCCGAGGCGAATGCGGGGAGCGCCTCGAGCCGGGTGACGATGCTGGCCGAGCGTTCGATCACGGCCGAGCGGGGGATGGCTGTTCCGGAGCGCGCGCGCTCGCTGTCGCAAGGCGGCCTTCGCCCGGTAACGGAGCTGCGAGCTCCACGGCGGGGTCGATGTCTTCGTCGTGCATCTCGTCCTGGTCTCCGGCTCGGAGCCTTGACCCCGCCGAGGCGCCCGGAGCACGATCCGGACCTCGGAAATCGCCACCTGCCGCCGGACCTTCGTGATAACCCCGATCCTCATTGCCATGAGAGCCTGCGCCATCGTCCCCGCTTACGACGCCGAAGAACGGTGCGTGGGGGACGTGGTGCGCGACCTGGTCCGGGTGTGGCCCGAGCGCGACGCGATCTTCGTGGTCGACGACGGCTCGCGCGACGGCACGGCCTCCGCCGCGCGCGAGGCGGGCGCGCGCGTCCTCGTGCACGAGCGAAACCGGGGCAAGGGCGCGGCGCTGCGGACGGGGATGGCCGCGGCGGCCCTCGCCGGGTTCGACGTGGCGGTGAGCGTCGACGCGGACGGCCAGCACCCCGCCGCCGAGGCGAAGCGCCTGCTCGGCGCCGACGCAGATCGCGGGCGCGTTCGTGCTCGGCATCCGCGATCTGGTCCGCGACGGCGCGCCGCACGCCAACCAGGTCAGTAACCGCATCTCCAACTTCTTCCTCTCCGCTCTTCACGCGCCGCGCCCTCGCCGACACCCAGTGCGGCCTCCGGCGCTACCCGCTCCCCCTCGCGCTCGCCCTCGGCGGCCGGGACGACGGCTACGCCTTCGAGGCCGAGAATCATCCTCCGCGCCGTCGCGGCCGGCGCCCGGCTGGTCGAGGTGCCCGTCCGCGTCGTCTACCCTCCGGAGAGCAAGCGCGTCACGCACTTCGACAGCGTGCGGAATCCCGTGGCGCATCGTCGTGCGCGTGGTCAAGACCCTGGCCCTCACGTCGGGCCTCCGCAGCGTGCCGCTTCAGAGCGTCGCACCGCCCATCCACGCTCGGGAGGATTCCCCGGCCAGCCGCTCGGCCGACGCGCACCCGCCCTCCACCTCCAAACCTCGTCTTGACGCTGGCGCGAACGCCGACGCTGGATGATGCTTGCGGCGGTGAACGGATTCGCCGCCCGCCACCGGAAGAAGCTCATCGCGCTCGCGCTCGTCGTGGCCGCGCCGGCGGTCGCGCACGGCTACGTCGCAGCGACGACCCGGATCGTGCCCCCGGCCTTCGCGCCGGCTTCGGGAGAGCCGTCCACGTCGCCGTCGTACCCGGACCTGCGCACCCTCGGCCCCGCCTATGCGCGCCACCGCGGCAAGATCCTCGAGGTGCGCCTCGCTGGCACGCCAGAGGAAGTCGGTCACCAGCACGCCCGCTTGCTCTACCCGGAGATGGCCGAGAACGAGGGCGTCCTCTACGGCCAGTTCGAGCACTTCGTCCCGTTCCCGCCGGCGCGCTGGCTGATGATCGACCTCGCTCGCCTCCGCTTCCGCAGCGTCGACCGCGGCATGCCAGGGGAGCTTCGCCGCGAGCTCGCCGCCGAGGCCGCCGGCTTCACGCCCGACCCGTACGACGGCTTCCTCCCCACGTACAACCGCTTCGCCTTCCTCCACGCGCTGTACGACATCGCGCTCTCGTTCGAGAAATCGCCGCTGATCGGCTGCACGAGCTTCGCGCTCACCGACGGCGCCGCGGCGGACGGGCACGTGATCCTCGCGCGCAACTTCGACTTCGAGGCCGGGCCCATCTTCGACGAGAAGAAGGCCGTCTTCCTGGTGCGCGAGGAGGGCAAGATCCCCTACGCCTCCGTCGCCTGGCCCGGCTTGCCCGGCGCGGTGACGGGGATGAACGCCGAGGGCGTCGCGCTCGTGGTCCACGGCGGGCGCGCGCGGCATCCGCGCGCGGAGGGCGTGCCCGTCCTCCAGACGATGCGGGAGGTGCTCGGGCGAGCGCACACGACGAAGGAGGCGATCGCGATCCTCGCGGACAAGCAGCCGATGGTCTCCCACCTCGTGCTCGTCGTGGACGCGGGCGGCGACGTCGCGATCGCCGAGCGCGCCCCCGGCGAGCCCATCTTCGTCCGCCGCGGCCGCGGCAAGGTCCCGCTCACGAACCACTTCGAGGGTCCGCTCGCCGACGACCCGGCCAACCGCCAGGTCGAGACCGTCACCTCCACGCGCCCGCGCCGCCTCCGCCTCGACGAGCTGCTCGCGGCCCTGCCCGCGGGCGCGTCCACCGAGCAGATCGTGGGCGTGCTCCGCGACCGCCGCGGCGTCGGCGGCGTCCCGCTCGCGCTCGGCAACCGCCGCGCCATCGACGCGCTGATCGCGACCCACTCGGTGGTGATGGACGCGACCGCCCGCGTGATGTGGGTCAGCGAGGGCCCGCACCTCGTGGGCCGCTACCTCCGCTTCGACATCGGGCGCCTGCTCGATGCAAGCTTCACCCCGCGGCCGGACGACCCCATGGAGGCGATCCCGGCGGACCCGTTGCTCACCAGCGGCGAGTACGACGCGTGGGTGCGGTCCGGCTCCCCGCACCCTGGAGAACCCTAGATGCACCTCCGACGACGTGGCTTCCTCTCGATCCTCTCGGCCGCCGGCGGCGTGGCGGCCCTCGGCGGCACCGCGCGCGCCGACGAGGTCGCGGACGCGCTCGCCGAGATCACCAAGGTGCGCGCGAGCCTCCAGACCCTCGTGGGCCCGTTCTCGCAGGAGCGGACCATCGGGCTGCTCGCGACCGCCGTGAAGAGCGACGGGGAGCTGACGCTGGTGCGGCCCGACCGTCTGCGGTGGGAGCTGCACCCGCCGGACGCGGTCACGTACTGGATCGGGCCCGAGGGGTTCGCCTACCTGACGCCGACGGGCAGCGGCAGCGTGGGCCGGAGCGCGGCGGGCCGCTTCGCCGCCGTGATGAACGACCTCATGACCATGCTGGGCGGCGACCTCGCGACCCTGCGCGCCCGCTACGACCTCTCGGTCCAGCGCGAGGGCGGCGGCATGGTGCTCGGCGCGCGGCCCACGACCGAGGAGGTGAAGAAGCACGTGAAGAGCCTGACCTTGCGCCTGCCTCCGAACCTCTGGGCCGTCTCGCGCATCGACATCGAGGAGGTCGGCGGCGACCGGAGCGTGATCACGTTCGGCCAGATGCAGCGCGACGTGGCCGTCGACCCGGCCCGCATGAAGCCCCCCGGCAAGTAGCGGCGCGTGCCGAAGAAACCGACGCCCTTCGACGACAAGCGCGCCCGCATCGCCGCGCTCGCGTCGGCCACGCCCGCCGTCGCGGCGCCCGAGCTGCGCCGCTTCCTCGCCGACAAGAACGGCTACCTCGCGGGCGACGCCGCCGCCGTCGCCGCCCGGCTCGAAGCTCCGCGACCTCGCGCCCGACATGGAGGCCGCCTTCGTGCGTCTCGTGGCCGGAGGCGCCGCCGCCGACAAGGGCTGCCACGGCAAGCGGCACCTCCTCGAAGCCCTCCTCGCCCTCGACGTCGACGCGCGCGAGGCCTACCGCGCCGGCGTCCGCTGCGTGCAGCGCGAGCCCGCGTTCGGCGGCGCCGTCGACACCGCAGCCCCCGTCCGCGCCCTGTCCGCGCAGGCCCTCGTCAACGCCGACGACCCCACCGCGCTCGCCGAGATCGCGCCGCTCCTCGCCGACCCCGAGCCCCTCGTGCGCGGCGAGGCCGCGAGCGCGCTCGGCCGATCCGGCCTCGAAGCGGCCGGCCCCGTCCTCCACCTCAAGGCGCTCGCCGGCGACACCGAGCCCGACGTCCTCCAGCGCACGTACGGCGCCCTCCTCCGCATCGACCCGCGCCGCTACCTCCCCGTCGTCACGGCCGCGCTCGCCGCCGAGGAGCCATCGCCCAGGAAGCCCGAACCCCCGAAGCCTCCGGCCGAGGAGATCGCCGAGGCCGCCGCGCTCGCCCTCGGCGAGTCGCGCCTCGCGGAGGCGTTCGCGATCCTGAAGAAGGCGCTCGACGGCGACGCGTGCGCGCCGCGCAGCGTGCTCATGGCGATCGCGCTCCTGCAATCGGACGAGGCCCTCGCCCTCCTCTTCGAGGTGCTGGCGGAGGGGCCCGAGGGCCAGGCCGCCGCCGCGCTCGCCGCGCTCGCGCTGCACCGGCACGACGAGAAGCTCGTGGCGCGCGCCCGGCGCGTGGTGGAGGAGCGAGGCTCGCGCCGGCTCCACGAGGCGCTGGAGCAGCACCTGGGCGGGTAGGGTCGCGGCTACTTCGCCAGCTCGGCCTCGATGGCCATGACGATGGGGCTCCCCTCGAAGGTCGAGCCCGGGGTGTTCGGGTCCGCGCCGGGGTACTCGGGCGAGTCCCAGTGCGCGACGAGCTCGCCCTTGCGCGAGACGAGGTACTTCGAGAAGTTCCAGCTCGGGAGGGGGGAAGTGTCGGGGCCCGGGTCGGGCTGCGACTCGAGCCAGGCGAAGACGGGCTCTGCCGGGGCCGAGCCCACCGGGATAACGTGGTCCATCGCGTACTGCTGGTACGTGATCCCGTACATCGCGTTGCACGACGAGACCTGGCCCGACGTGCCCCCCTGCATGCCGAAGTCGTCGCTGAGGAAGCCGAGGACGTGGAACCCTTGCGCGCCGAACTTCTCCTCCAGGACCTGGAGGCCCGCCTCCTGGGGCGTGTAGACTCAGACGCTCGCGACGTTCACCACCAGGAGCACCTCGTCCTGGTAGTCGCACATCGACGACGGGCTGAGGTCGCCGAGCTTCGTCGCCGTCTGCGCGTAGAAGCTCCCCGCCGGCGCGCTGCACGCCGCGCCGCCGCCAGCGCCCGCCCCGCCGGCGCCGACCGAGCCTTCCACCACGGCCGACGTGCTCGCCGCGCTCGAAGCGTGCGACGCGGTCGAAGCGACCTTCGCCCCGCCCGCGCCCGCCTGGGCCGCGCCGCCCGCGCCGGTGCTCATGGCCGTGGGCGCCGGCGAGCACGCCGCCGCGCCGATCGCCAGCGCCGCCATCATCCCGAGCTTCGTCCCGTCCGGGCGTGCCATGGTCGCTCCTCCGGTCGCGGAGCCTACCTCAGGAGGCGTCAGGTGTGCGGGAGCGACGACGGGTAGGACGCGGGCCGGTCGGGGCATTCAGGCGTCGCCGTATCCCTCCAGAAGAAAGATCTCCGAAAAGTGATCGGATCCTCCGGTCTGCGGTGACTAACCCTACAGGGGCGGCACTCGCCGCCTCGGGAAAAAACGTCGCCACCGACGCAACTCGGCCCGCGCTCGCGTCGATGACGGATCAAGGCCCCAGTTGCGCCGCCGGAAGGCGACGCGGGGCGGAGGTATGCCCGATGTCAGCTTCCAAGACGTCCCACACGACCACGCACCACACGAAGAAGTCCACGCAAGGCACCGACCAGGGGGCGACGCCCCCGCCCGACCCCGCGGGCCCGCAGCCGTCCGCGAGCCCCGCATCGCCCGCCGCCGCGGCGAGCCCGGCCGTGCCTGCCGCGAGCCCGGCCGCGCCGCCGCCTGCCAGCCCGATCGACCTCGTCGATCTGCCGCTGGCGCAGATCCAGGCGGCCGCGCAGCAAGCCATCACGGCGCTGGGGACGATCCGCACACTCCTCGCCAACCCCACCCGCCTGACGGTCGAGGACCGCAAGGCGATCAACGGCCGCCTCCGCGACGGCGAATCGGCGGTGCTCCAGACCGTCGCCGACGTCGCGCAGAACCCCGCGTACGCGCCCCTGCTCGACTCCCTGTCCGACCGCGACTTCGGCCTCGACCCCAACGCCTTCGAGGTCGCCATGCTCAAGGACCGGCTCCAGAAGGTCGACGCGCTCCAGCCCCTGGCCGACGCGCTCACCGGCATGGCGGAGGACTTCAGCGACACGGTGCTGGACCTGCAATCGCTCGCGCGCCCGCCGCTCCTCGAGGCGTACGCCATCCTCAAGGTCGTCGCGAAGACGAACGCGACGCTGAAGGCGCAGCTCAAGGACGTGATCGACTTCTACGCGGCCGCGGCGCAGGCCGGCGCCAAGACCAAGAAGGCGAAGGCCGCCGCGGCCGCGCCGCCCGCCGCGCCTGCCGCCGCCGCGACGCCCGCGGCACCCGCCCCGCCCAAGGGTTGACCCCGCCACGCCGGGGTCGACCCCGGGGCTCCGGCCCCTGCACCACGGGCTCCCGTAGAAATCAGAGGGACTGCCGCCCCCAGGGGCGGCGGTCCCGAAGGCGGGAGGCGGAATCCGGCTGAAATTGGTGGTGGGCCCGTCCTGGTGGGCGGGATTTCGGCGAAAAGAAGCCGGAGTCCCGCCCCGAGGGGTGGGAGCACGGCCCTTGGGGGTGGGAGCCCGGCCCTGAGGGGTCGGAGTCCGGCTCTCGGGGGTCGGAATCCGGCCTCGGAGGGCGGGCGGCCAGCTCTCATCGTGGACGACCTCGCTCTCGTGGTCGCACGAACGCGGCGTGGGTCGATGGTTCTGCGCACGAGGCTGGGGTAGGGTGGGCATCGGGGCCGGGATGAAGGCGTCGGTCGATCACCTGCCGGAGAAGAAGCGGGCGAAGCTCGCGGCGATGGCGGAGAAGATCCGCGCCGAGGCCCCGGCCGCGGGGATGGTCGTGCTCTTCGGGAGCCACGCGCGCGGCGACTGGGTGGAGGACCCCGAGACGGGCTACCGCAGCGACTACGATCTCCTGGTGGTCGTGGAGAGCCCGGAGGTGGCCGCGGACGATGCGCTCTGGGCGCGGGTGGAGGCGGCCATCCGGCCAATCGCGGAGCCCTCGCCGCTGACGCTGATCGTTCATGACTTCCGGGAGCTGAACCAGCAGATCCGGCGGGGGCAATTCTTCTTTGCCGAGCTGTGGGCGCAGGGGGTGGTGCTCTACGACAGCAAGCGGTTCCAGCTCGCGCGGCCGAAGGGGGCGACGCCCGAGGAGCGGAAGGCGCTCACGGAGGAGTATTTCGAGAGCTGGTTCACGAGCGCGGGCACGTTCTTCAAGACCTTCCGGTTCCTGCTTGGCGAGGGCGACTTCAAGATCGCGGCGTTCCAGCTCCACCAGGCGACGGAGCGATACTTCGCGGCGGCGCTCCTGGTCTTCACCGGGACCAAGCCCTTGAGCCACGACCTGGAGGCGCTCGGGAAGCTGGTGGCGCCGCTGCACCCGCTGCTGGCGGAGCCGTTCCCGCGGGCGACGGAGAAGGACGACCGGCTCTTCAAGCTGCTCAAGAAGGCGTACATCGAGTCGCGCTACAGCAAGAGCTACAAGATCACGGCGGAGGAGCTGGCGACGCTCGGGGAGCGGGTGAAGGACCTGGCGGGGCGGGTGGAGCGGGCGTGCAGGGAGAAGATCGAGGGGAGGGGGTAGCGCCGCATCCACGCGCAGTTCGCGTCAGGGCGCTCGCCAGGTCCTGAGCAGCAACGGGTATCCGGCGTCTTGAACCCGCGCATAGTCCGAGGTGTTTCCTGTCACGAGAGGCACGCCCAGGTGGATCGCCGTCGCGGCGATGATCGTGTCGGGTACCCCGATGCTCGCGCCCATCCGCGCAAGATCTGCGTGGATTCTGCCAGCGAGCTCGGCGATGACGGCCTCGAAGGGGATGACGTCGCTCCGGTTCGTCATCTGCAAGAAGCGCCGGAGCTTCTCCTCGCTGCGCTGGCGAGAGTAGCCAGCGACCACCTCCATCACCGACATCGCGGAGAAGGTGAGCCGTCCGGCGTCGGCGAGGTAGCGCTGCGCGTGCTCGACGACGACCGGATCCTTTCCCTTCATGACCTCCGAGAGGATGTCGGTATCAAGGAGAACCTTCGCCGCCATGCTCGTCTCCCACGTCGCGGAGCCGGGAGCCCCGGCGCATGTCCTCCACGGTCTTCATCATGTCGTCTACCCCGGCGGGGTCATCGGCGAACAGACCGATGGGCATGAACGGATCGGCGGGGGCGCCCTCTGCCGGTGAAGCGTCCGCGAGGTCGTGGACGATCCGCTCCACTACCCGCAGGCGGTCGCGGATCGGGAGTTGCCGGATCTCCTGAACGAGATGATCGACGTCCATCCACGCCAGAGTAGTCTGCGCTACGTCACCGCGCCAACGGACCTCACAGCATCGCAACCGGGTCCACGTCCACCACCACCCGCACCCGCCGGTCGACCCGGGCGAGCCCCTCCGAGAGCCCCCGCAGCACGGCGCGCAGCGGCCCGCGCTCGGTGGCCCGGAGCATGACGCGGAAACGGAATCGCCCGCGGAGGCGCGCGAGCGGGGCGGCCGATGGGCCCAGCACGGCGACCTTTCGGTCGAGCGCGTCCTTGGTGGTGCGCGCGATGGCGGCGAGGGTGCCCGCGGTGCTGCGTGCGGTGTCCTCGTCGAGCGCGTCGATGCGCAGGAGGGCGAGGCGGGAGAAGGGCGGGTAGCCGACCTCGGCGCGGTCGGCCAGCTCGCGCGCCCAGAAGCCGCGCACGTCGTGCGTGGCCGCGAACTGGATCGCGGCGTGCTCCGGCGTGCGCGTCTGGATCAGCACGCGCCCCGGCCGCTCGCGCCGCCCCGCGCGGCCGGCGACCTGCACGAGGAGCTGGAAGCCGCGCTCGGAGGCGCGAAAGTCCGGCAGGCTGAGCGCGGCGTCGGCGTTGACGACGCCCACGAGCGTGACGTTGGGCAGGTCGTGGCCCTTGGTCACCATCTGCGTGCCGACGAGGATGTCGATCTCCCCGGCGCGCATCCGGGCGAGGATCGCCTCGGCGCGCGCGCCGTCGGCGACGTCGCGGTCGAGGCGCGCCACCCGCGCGCCCGGGAAGGCGGCCGCCACCGTGTCCTCCAGGCGCTCGGTGCCGAGGCCCTCCAGCTCCAGCGCGGGCGCGCCGCACGCCGAGCACGCGCCGGGGAGCGGGCCGTGGAAGTCGCAGTAGTGGCAGCGCACGCCGGCGTTGCGGCCGCGGTGGTACGTGAGCGCGACGGAGCAGGAGCGGCAGGTCTCGACGGTGCCGCACGAGGCGCAGACGACGCTGGGGGCGAAGCCGCGGCGGTTGAGGAAGAGGATGGCCTGCTCGCGGGCGGCGAGGGTCGCTTCGAGGGCGCGGTGCAGAGGGAGCGACAGGAGGCGGTTGCCGGTGGGGCCCGCGCCGTTGCGGCGGAGGTCGACGATGGTGACGGCAGGGAGCGTGGCCTCGGCGAAGGCGCGGTCGGGGAGCACCAGCTCGACGAGCTTGCCGCGACGGGTCAGCTCGACGGACTCGAGCGATGGGGTGGCGGAGCCGAGGACGACGGCCGCGCGCAGGCGGTGGGCGCGGTAGAGCGCCATGTCGCGGGCGTTGTAGCGGACGCCCTCCTCCTGCTTGAACGAGGAGTCGTGCTCCTCGTCCACGATGACGAGGCCGAGGTCGGGCACGGGGGCGAAGACGGCGGAGCGCGCGCCGATGGCGACCTTGACCTCGCCGCGGCGGAGGCGCGTCCACATGGCGTGGCGATCGGGCTCGGAGAGGCCGCTGTGGAGGACGGCGAGGTCGTCGCCGAAGCGGGCGCGGAAGCGGAAGACGAGCTGCGGCGTCAGCGCAATCTCGGGGACCATCACGAGCGCGCCCTTGCCGCGCTCGAGGCACGCGGCGATCGCCCGGAGGTAGACCTCCGTCTTGCCCGAGCCGGTGACGCCGAACAGGAGGAAGGCGCGCGCCGCGTCCGTGTTGCCTGCGTCCAATGCCGCCGCGATGCGCGCGGCCGCCTCGGCCTGCGCGGGGTTGAGGGCAGGGGGGCGATCGCGGGCGAGGGCGTTCGCGAAGAAGGGGTCGCGCGGCTTCTCGCGCTGCTCCACGGCGACGAGGCCGAGGGAGACGAGCTTCTTCACCGCCGGGCGCGCGTTGCCGAAGCGCTCCTCCAGCCGCGCGACCGGCTGCTCACCGCTCGCGCGCAACAAGGCCAGGATCGTCGCCGCCTGGCCGCGCAGCGTGCCCGGCGCCTCGATCGCGTCCGTCGCCTTCGCGAACGCCACCCTGGCGCCGCCGACCTGCCGCGACGACGCGCGCAAACCGAGCTCGCCGAGCTCGCCCTGCGCCGCCAGCGCGCGCACCTGCTCGCGCTCCATCGCCGGCAGCGCGAGCCGCAGCACCTCGCCGATCGGCGCGAGGTAGTAGCTCCCGAGGTCCTGGAGGAAGCCGAGCAGCTCGGCGGGCAGCACCGGGTCGGGGTCGACGAGGGCCGCGAGCGGCTTCACGGAGATCCCCGGCGGCGGCTCGCGCTCGCCGACGCGCAGCACCACGCCGACCACGCGGCGCCGGCCCAGCTCGCAGACCACCCGCGCGCCCGGACGCACGCTCGCCGCGAGCGCCGGCGGCACCCCGTAGGTGAGGGCGTGCGAGAGCGGCACGGGCACCGCGACGTCGGCCAGGAAATCCATCGGCGCGCGAGGGTAGTAGCAGCGGCGCCCGCCGGATCAAACGAGGAAGCCGGCGCCCCTCGGCGGCGTGGCCTACGGCGCCTTCACCGGCTTCGGCGCCGGCTCCTCCGGGGCCGGGCCGGCGACGGGGGCGCCGTAGTACCTGTCCGTGGAGGTGATCTCGGTCGGCGTGGGCGGCTCCACGCTGTAGACGGGGGTGAACGAGGGGCGCGCCTGCGCGGCGTCGGCGCGCGGGTACGAGAACATCACGTTGAGCGAGACCGTGTAGCGGGTGAAGTCGTCGGCGAGCGCCGCAGAGACGTCGCTGATGTCCCCCGACGCGAACTGCCGCGTGACCTGCCCGCGCATCCCGAAGGTCAGCGTCTCGAGCTGCCGCGGCTGGTAGGCGAGGCTGACGTCGCCCACGATGACGTTGGCCGTCGAGAGCGCGTTGGCGGCGGCGACCGAGGTGGGCGCGCTGGTCGGCGGCTGGATGCGCGAGTAGCCGGCCGAGCCCGAGGCGGTCAGCCCCGTGACGCCGAGGGGGAGGCGGAAGCGCACGCTCACCATGTCGGCGAAGCTCACCGTCGCGGTGGCGATGTCGGGCATCGCCTGGTGCGCGTAGCTGAGCGCGGCGGTCGCCGTGTCGAAGGCGTAAGCGAGCGTCGCCGTCCCCGTGGGCTGCACCTCCACCGCGGAGGCGAGGCTGGGGTTGATCGTCTGGGTGATGCCCGCGGTGAGCGTCGTGGTGAGTGACTCCGTGAAGGGGTGCGTGTAGTTCGCCGTCAGGGTGTTCACGTACACCACCTGCCCCGGGGTGATGGGCAAGCTCGCGATGGGCTGGGACGCGGTGAAGATGTTCGCCCCGTTCGTCAGCGTGCCCCCCACCGTGTCCTTCCAGAAGCCGCGGCTGACGGTGAAGCTGTTCTGAACGGCGTACGTGCTGGGGAGGACGCCGACCGGATCCATGGCGTGGCCGTACATGAAGCCCGCAGCCTGGGAGAAGCCCGTCACCGGCGAGAGCTGGCGGACGATCCCCTCCCCGGCGTTGGCCATGATCATGTACGACGCGCCGGAGGGGACCGCCTGGATCGGCGCCGCGGTCGCGTCCGCCGCCGCGTCGAAGGAGGCGATCGGGGAGAAGGTGAAGCCGGCGCGGAGGTCGGCGGAGGTGATTTCGTCGATGGCGAAGCGGCCGGAGTAGTCGAAGTGGTTTGCGTACGAGACCAGCGCGCCCGGCGTGGTGCCCTGCGTCGGGACGGCGACGCCGAGCGAGAACGCGTCGCTGAGTCGAGCTTCTCCGTCCGCGGCGTGTCGAGGAGCCCGACGATGGACGGGACGAACGAGATGACCGGGCCGGCGAAGGTCTGCGACGTCGGCGACGGAGCGTCGCTGGCGGTCTGCGTGTACGCGCCGGACAGCATGACCGACGCACGCCAGTCGAGAGCGTGCTGGGCGCTCGCCGTCGCCGTGCCCCCCACGGCTGCGAGCAGGGCGGCGGTTGCGACGCCGCAGCGTAGTCGCATGGCGGGGCTCTAGCACATGAGCCTCGACGTGGCGGGCGCCCGCCGTGCGCGTCGGGCGGTGCTATAGACGTCCTCGCGCGAGGCCCGGGTGGGGGCTCGAGCGAGCGCCATGCTGACCTACTTTCGCGAGAAGCGTTTCGACACGTGGATCGAGGGGTACGCGCGCCACACGATCGCGAACCGTCGCCCGTCGCGCGTCGCCGGCCCGCGGCACCTCCTGTTCGCGCTCTGCGATCACTGGGAGCCGCTCTGGAACCAGGTGGGAGGCGCGCAGGCGGACGCGCGCGTGCGCTTCTGGGTCGAGGAGTACCCGCGGCTCGCCGCCGAGTTCCGCGACGCCGACGGACGGAGCCCGCGGCACTCCTTCTTCTTCCCCGGCGAGCAGTACCGGCCGGCGTGGCTCGAGGCGCTCGCCGGGCTCGCGCGGCGTGGCATCGCCGAGGTCGAGGTGCACCTCCACCACGACGGTGACACCGCCGAGACCCTGCGGAGCGATCTCCTCACGACGCTCGACCACTTCGCCGGGCACGGCCACCTCTCGCGCGGCCCGGCGGGCGAGAAGCGGTACGCCTTCATCCACGGCAACTGGTGCCTCGCCAACGCGCGCGCGGACGGCACCTACTGCGGCGTCGACGCCGAGATCCCGCTGCTCTTCGAGACCGGCTGCTACGCGGACTTCACCTTCCCCGCCGCGCCGGACGAGAGCCAGCCGAACATCGTGAACCGAGATCTACTGGCCGACCGGGGACCTCGGGCGGAGGCGCGCCTACGAGGCGGGCGAGCGCGCGCGCGTGGGCGAGGTGCGGAAGGACCGCATCCTGATGATCGAGGGCCCGCTCGCGCTCGCGACGCGGGCGGAGAAGATCCCGCTCCGCATCGAGAACGCGGCCGTCACGGCCAAGGAGCCCGGCACGCCGAAGCGCATCGCGACGTGGGTCCGGCAGAACATCCACGTCGAGGGCCGGCCCGAGTGGGTCTTCGTCAAGGTGCACACCCACGGCGCGCCGGAGCTTCAGGCGGCCTCCCTGCTCGGCGCCGGGGGGCGCGCATGCACCGCGCGCTGACCACCCGGTACAACGACGGCCGCGAGTGGGTGCTCCACTACGTGACGGCGCGCGAGATGTTCAACATCGCCGTCGCGGCGATGGAGGGCGAGGGCGGCGACCCGTCCGCTTACCGCGATTACGTGCTGCCCCCGCCGCCCGTCGCGGGCTGATCTCCGCCGCCGCCTTCGCCTCCGCGCGCGGGGCCCCCGTGCTCGTCGTCGTCGCGCGGCGCCCGCGGGGGGAACGCGGCGGCCAGCGCCACGGCGATCGCGCCGACGATGGCGCTCCCGTAGAACAGGATGTCGATGGTGCTGCCGGCCGAGGAGCAGTTCGCCCCCGGACCGACGCGCACCGCGAGCACGCCCTCCGGCAGCAGAGGGGGCTCCGCTCGAGGCTCCGGCGTGACAGGAGGCTCGGGGGGCGACGGCGGGTGCTTCGTTCATCGCGACACCACCATCGTCTGCCCGAACGCCCGGTCGGCCGCCTCGCAGAACGTGCGCCATGCCGGGTACTCCGCCGGGGTGATGCGCGCCTTCTTGAAGGTCAGCGTCGAGCGCACGGTCACCTTGCCCGCGCTCTCCACGGCGGAGACCGAGAAGGTCCCGAAGGGCGTGTCGAGCTGCGCGGGCGCGATCGGCGCGCGACAGCCGCATGCCGGCGGGCAGGCGGATGGTCCACTCGTCCTCGCGCCGCGTGAGCGCGTGGAGATCCACGTCCAGCGTGCGCTGCGAGAGGGAGGCGTAGTCGTCGACGAGGTGGTGCGCCGGGCCCGCGGGCACCACCGAGGGTGTCGCCGTCGCGCCTCGCGAAGCCGAGCGCCGTGCCCTTCGTCGCGGATCCGCACGGGCTGGTCCTCGTCGTCGAGGTCGTTCACCTCGACCCCCGCCTTGCCCTTCGCCAGCTCCAGCGTGCCGAGCTCGATGGGCGAGATCGCGCTCCGCCCGGTCGCGCCGCTCGCCCTCCGCCATGTAGCGCTGGCGCCAGTCGGGGGCGTAGGCGCCCGCGACGGCGAGCTCGAAGGAGAACGGCCCGGAGCCGTCGGGAGTGAGCGCGATGTCGAGCTTCCGCCGCGAGGTCGAGGCCTCGGGCGGCGGCTCGGGGAGGTGGACCAGCTTGGGCTTGCCCTCGTTGATCTGGAGCGCGAAGGCGCCGCGGTCCATGACGGGGAGCTCGTCGACGCCGGTGTGCTCGGCGGTGCCGTCGAGGTAGAGGTCGAGCGAGGGGACGTAGGCGATGGCGTGATCGAAGGGCGCGAGGCTCGCCGGCGTGGGCTCGATGCCGCCGCGCATGCCCGTGCGGACGAGGACGACGGTGGCGGGGATGCCCGCCTCGCGGAGCATGGTGACGATGACCGTCGCCTTGTCCTTGCAGTCGCCCCAGCCGCGCGCGATCGTCTGCGCGCAGCGGCGGGGCTTGATGCCCTCGAGGCCCAGCTCGAGCGCGACGTAGCGGAGGCGCGTGGCGTACTTGTAGATGGCCCGCACCTTGGCGGCGTCGTCCTTGAGGCCCTTCGTGATCTCCTTGACCTTGCGCCGGACCTCGTCGTCCACGTCGAGCTGATCGCGCGCGAGGCGCCAGTAGAACGCGCCCACGTCGTCCCAGCTCTTGAAGGTGGAGACGTGGACGTGAGGCACGATCTCCGTGTAGGGGGGCATCACCGGCTCCGGCGCGAGGGCGGGGACGTCGTTCGCCGATGAAGCGGTAGATGCGCTGAGTCGCCCTGCTCCGTCGTCTCGCGCTGCACGCCGGGCACGCTGTCCGCGTTGACGTAGAAGGTCCGGCTCTTGGGCGTGATGAGCACGTACTCGCTGCTCGCGACCGGCTCGTCGGTGCCCATGTACTCGACCTCGCCGTAGTAGTCGGCGACGTCGTTGCGCAGGGCCACGTCCTCGACGCGGTAGCGGAGCTCGACCACGTCGCCCGCGTTGAGGCGCGGGAAGCGGACGAAGAAGGTGCGCGTCGAGGTGTACGTGGCGAGGGTCGGGTTGTTGGCGGCGGCCTCGCCGCTCTCGGTCGCGTCGTCGACCTTCCCCTCGGAGCCGGCGCGGTACACCTTCGCCGCGCGGAGCTGCACGGTCTGCTTGTCGGCCTGGTAGTCGAAGGCGTACTCGCGCGCGCTCTCCGCCGCGTCGGCCGTGAGGGGCTGGAACACGACCTGGCGGAAGCGGCTCGCCAGGCCGTTGGGGAAGACGGTGGTGACCGTGAGGCTGCGCAGGGTGCGCTTGGGCCAGCGCTGCGCGCCCGCGGTCTCGGTCTGCTTGGGGAGGAAACGCTCCGGCGCCCAGGCGTACGCCTCGTCGGCGCGCGGCTTGGGGGGCTCGATGTGCTCGAGGTACTCGCGCACGTCCTTGGCCTGCGGGCTGAGCACGAGGATCTGCCGGAGCAGGCCGAGCTGGTCGTCGCGCTTGTCCTCCTCCCCGTAGAGGTCGCTGAGGGCGCGCAGCGGTGGGCACGTCCTCCGGCGCGAGGGCGAGGGCGCGCTGGTAGGCGGCGACGGCGCGCGGGCGCTGGCCGAGCGCGCGGTAGGTGTGCGCGGCCACGCCCTGCGCCCAGGCCGATTCGGGCTCGCTCGCGAGGAAGCGACCGAGCCAGCGCTCGGCGCCGGACGTGTCGCGGCGCGCGATGGCAAGCTCGACCTGCTGATCTAGGAACGTGGCGTCGTCGAAGCGCAGGCCCGAGTAGCGCGCCTCCACCTCGGCGGCCTCCGTGTCGCGGCCGAGGGCGCGGAGCTGCCCCGCGTAGACGCGCAGGAGAGAGACGCTGTGCGGCTGGCGGGCCACGGCGCGCTCGAGGGTGGCGAGCGCGGTGCGCTTGAGCCCCGCCTCGACGTACAGCTCGACGAGGCCGAGCGTGGCGCTCATGTGGTCGGGGTCGATCGCCAGGATCTTCTCGAAGATGGGCACCGCGTCGCGCCAGTTGGTGCCGGTGCGGGCGAGCTGGGCCTGGGCGAGGAGCACGTCCACGTCGCGCGGGTCCGCGATGGCCGCGGCCTTCTCGATCCACTCGCGCTCCTGGTTGCGGCCCTCCGCGAGCTGGCCGGCGAGCAGCAGGCGCTTGACGGTGGGCTGGGCTTCGGCGGCGCGGCGCGCGAGATCGCGGGAGCGGTGCTCGGGGCGGCTGTCGCCGCCGGTCGTCGCGAGGTAGCGGGCGAACGCCTCGAGCGCGGCGGGCGGTGGGTGGGGCCCTCCGACCATGCGCTCGAAGGCCTGCATCGGACCCTCGGGCCCTCCGCGCGGGGCCGGCGCGGGCGCGGGCTTGTCGGCCCCGCCCCCGGCCGGCGCGGTGCGCGGCGCGGCCTTGGCATGGCCGGGGAGCTTGGGGGGCGGCGCGCTCGCCGCGGCGAGGAGATTGGGCACCACCTCGACGCCCAGATCGGGGGCGCCCCGCTCGTCGGCGATCCGCACGGCGAGCTTGGGCGACTCGTCGGCGCCGCAGACCTTGACCGTGATGCGGTTGTTGCCGGGCTGGAGCGTGACCGCCGTGGCGAAGCGGTCGACGTCGAACTCGCGGTAGCCCGTGTCCTCCAGCACCACCTCGCCGTTCCAGGAGACGCGGAAGGCCCCCGCCGTGCCGATCCAGAGCGAGACGCGGCGCGGCGCCCGCGTGCCCGGCTTGGCCGTGACGTAGCTGGTCGCGAAGGCGCAGACGTCCTCGCGCGGGCGCATGATCTCGCCGAGGTCGATCCACCCGTAGGCCGCGGTCGAAGGCGGCAGGCGCCAGCGCACGGGCCGCTCCTTGCCGTCGTAGGCGCGCCCGAGGTCGAGCGGCTGCCCCGGCTCCATCTCGGGCGCGAACGCACGCCCGAACCCCGACTTGTTCTCGTTGTCGAAGGGGCCCAGCGTCATCCAGCGGTCGACGAAGCCCAGGCGCGCGATGCGGGCGGTGGCGCCGTCGAGGTCGCCCCGGCGGCGCCGCGCGAGCGCGCCGATCAGCGAGGCGTACACGCGGGCCGGGGGCGCCGTGCTCGGGCTCTCGACGACCTCGTTGATCGCCTCCTCGACCTGGGCAGGGTCTGCGCGGTCCCACATGCGCCAGACGTCCCGCAGCGCCGCGTAGATCTCCGGCCCCCTGGCGGTCCGGACGGCCGCCGTCGCGCGCACGAGGTCAGGGTGGACGGCGCCGATGTCGGCGGCGGCCTCCGGCGCGCCCGAGGCCACGATCGCGGTGAGCGCGACCAGCGCCCCGGCGCGCTTCCTCCACCTCCGACCGGCCTCTGGGCGTTGCGGATTCATCGCGGAGGGCTATCCCGTGCCGGGCGGCCACGGTCAAGATTGGAGTGTCCACGGCGCGCCTGGAATCGGCGCCGGGGGTGCGTGCGACCCTACGTCTGGTGCACCTCGCGCCCCTCGCGGGCGTGCCGGTGGGGGCGGACATCGAAGCCCCGGTAGCCTTCGAGGAGGCCCACGCGGTCCGGGAGGTGCTCGCGGACGAGCTGGAGGAGACCGCCGCCGTCCACGAGGTCGACCGGCGCCGGGCTGTTGCGGACGCCGGCGTGCGCCTCCTCCGTGAAGCCGGCGAGCGCGATGTAGATGCCCTTGAGCGCGCCCATGTCCCCCCGCACGCCCTCGGCGAAGGCGAGCACGTCCACGGCGTCGACCTGGCCGCCGAGCACCGGCGTCGCGTGGAGCAGGATGCGCCCGCCGCTGAGCGGGCGCGGGTCGCGCGCGGTCACGTCGAGCACGCCGCCGGTCCCAGCGGAGGAGAAGACCGTCTCCAGCCCGAGCGCTTCGAGCAGCTCCTTCACGGTGTCGATGAACTCGTCGGCGGTGATCTCGGGCCGGTCGTCGAGCTTCTGGCCGGGCCGCAGGGGCGCCACGCGGGGGACGTTGGGCGAGAAGCGCGCGATGACGAAAATGAGGCCGAATCCGAAGACCAGCGGCGCGACGAAGACGAGGAACACTCCCATGGCGGCAACCTGTCGGCCGGGCGCCGGGCCCAGCCTCCGAGGGGTAGATCCTAGCCCGAATCGCGCGGCGGCGCAGGCGGGGCAGCCCTGAGCCCGCGATCTCCGGAGGCTCGACCCGAGGCTCCAACCCGGAATCCGGCCCCTGGGGGAAGAGGGGGCGGGGGCCAGGGACACGAAACCTCACCTTGCTCCAGCGTGCCCCCTTCGGATAGAACCGTTCTCTGACGCGCACAGCGTCGCGGGAGCACCACGCTCCCGGTGCCGCGCCGTTGCTGGCGGAGGAACGATGGTCAACCCGCAGATGGTGATGTACGAGGAGGAGTTCAATCAGATCCAGAACGTGGTGGATCGCCTCGTCAAGGACGCCAACGCCAAGGTCGTCTTCATCGTCGACAAGAACGGCCAGCTCATCGCCGCGAGCGGCGACGTCGACAACCTCGACACCACGTCCCTCGCCTCCCTGACCGCCGGCAACATCGCCGCCACCGGGGGCATGGCGAAGCTGCTCAAGGAGAACGAGTTCGCCACCCAGTTCCACGAGGGGGAGAAGGCGAACATCCACATCCAGCTCGTCGGCAACCGGGTCATCCTGGTCGTCATCTTCGACTCCAAGTCGAGCCTCGGCCTCGTCCGCCTCCGCGTGCGAAAGGCCAGCGACGAGCTAAACCACATCTTCGAGGCCCTGCTCAAGAAGGTGCAGGAGCCCGGCGCCGACTCCCCCTTCGCCGAGATCACGGACGAAGACATCGACAACCTCTTCAACGACTAGGAGCGCGCGATGAGCTTCATCAATTACATGGCGCGCGAGATCAACTGCAAGATCGTCTACTACGGGCCCGGCCTGTGCGGGAAGACGACGAACCTGCAGTACATCTACGAGCGCACCAACCCGGACGCGAAGGGGAAGATGATCTCCCTCGCGACGGAGACCGACCGCACGCTCTTCTTCGACTTCCTCCCCCTCGCCCTCGGCGAGATCCGGGGGTTCAAGACCCGCTTCCACCTCTACACGGTGCCGGGCCAGGTCTTCTACGACGCGAGCCGCAAGCTGATCCTGAAGGGCGTCGACGGCGTTCTGCTTCGTCGCCGACTCGCAGGTCGGGCGCATCGAGGCGAACCAGGAGTCGGTCGAGAACCTGCGGACGAACCTCGCCGAGCAGGGGTACTCGCTCGACAAGATCCCGTACGTCATCCAGTACAACAAGCGCGACCTGCCCGAGATCGCCACGGTCGAAGAGCTGCGCCAGATGCTCAACCCGACCAACGTGCCCGACTTCGAGGGCGTGGCCCGGACCGGCGTCGGCGTCTTCGACACGCTGAAGGCGGTCGCCAAGCTCGTGCTGACCGAGCTCCGCAAGGGCGGGCCGTAGCGAAGGGTGGAGGGCGGGGCCCGCGGGGCCCCGTCATGATGGGGCCGCGAGCCCGCTGGCTTGGCGCCGGCGTGGCTTCACCGGCCCATTGAAAACGGCAAAACGCCCAGGGCACGAGCCGGCAGCGGGGGCCGACCCCGCCGCGTCATGCCCGCTCGTGCCCGAGGCGCCCGTGAACCGGCGCTGTGCGCGGCTCAGGCCCGGACGTAGATCCGGTTGCGACGCCCCCGGTTCTTCGCCTTGAACTTGGCGCGCAGGCGCTTCGTCTTGCTTCGGTTGGTCTTGCGCGGGCCTTTCGACAGCATGAGGAACATGGGGCTCTCCGGGCTTTCGGGGGGCGCGGAGCCTACGGGATCTCGCCACCGAGTTCAAGTGGGCGCGACCATGCCCCTGGCCCAGCTCTCGCGATGGGGCCCCCTGGGCGCAGCCGGTCGGGTAGGCTAGTGGCCCCTGCCCCCCGATGACCGGCCTGCGTTCCGCTCCCAAGCCATCGCCACGGGCGCTCGCGGTGATGTTCGCCGCCGTGATGCTCGCGGCCGCGTGCCTGGTCTCGTGCGGCGCCAGCATCCGGGCGGTGTACGAGGAGGACGTGCGCTTCGAGCACTGCATGGCGCTCGATGCGCGGCCCGACGTGAAGCCCACCCTCCGCCGCGCCTGCTGGGACGAGTGGATCAGCTTCTACACCTACGGCCAGACGCGGGATCGCACCGACTACGCGCACCTCCGCGCGAAGCAGCTCGGCGCGGCGAGCGACTTCGTCGAGGAGGAGAGCGCGCGCCCCCCGGCCGCGCCCGACCCGACCAGCGCCATCGCGCCGCCGCCGATGATGATGGTCGTCGCCGACGCCGGCGCCCCCGACGCCGCGCCGCCCGAGGAGCTCGACGTGCGCCAGGTCGCGCACACCCGGTGCACGACGGAGTGCGAGCAGCGTCAGGAGGCGTGCAGGAAGTTCTGCAAGGGGACGCCTCCGTGCGAAAGGGCGTGCGCCGCGCACCGGGAGCGGTGCGAGGACCGCTGCGCCGTGCGTCGTCAGGGCTCGCGGTAGAAGCGCGGTACCCTGCGCGAGATGCTCGTGAGCACCTCCCAGGGGATGCCCCCCTCGTGCGCGGCGAGCTCCGCCGCGCCGATCGTGTCGCGGCCGAGGGGCCCCTCCTGCGGGCCGAGGAACACGGCCTCGTCGCCGAGGCGCGCGCCCTGGACGTCGGTCACGTCGAGCATCGTCAGATCCATCGACACCGCGCCGGCGATGGGCGCGCGCCGGCCGCGGACCAGCGCGTGCCCGCGGTTCGAGAGCTGGCGGCTGAGCCCGTCGGCGTACCCCATCGGCACCGTGGCGATGAGGCTCCTGCGCTCCGCCTTCCAGGTGTGCCCGTAGCCGATGCGATCCCCCACCGCGATCTCGCGCAGCGCGACGATCTCCGTGCGCACGCGCATGACCGGCTTCAGCTCGCGGGCCGGGGACGTCTCGGCATCCCCTTCGAAGGGTGAGACGCCGAAGAGCGCGATCCCCGGGCGCACGACGTCGAAGCGCGCCTCCGGCAGCCGGAGCATGGCCGCGCTGTTTGCCGCGTGCTTCACCCGCGGCACGAGGCCCGCGGCGGCTGCCTGCTTCTCGATCGCGGCGAAGGCGCGGAGCTGCTCGCGCGTCGCTTCGAGGTCGGGCGCGTCGGCGCAGGCGAAGTGGGTCATGAGGCCCTCGAGCTGGACCTCGGGGTGCTGGGCCAGGGCGTCGAGCACGCCGTCGAGCTCGCCGGAGGGCACGCCGAGGCGGCCCATGCCGGTGTCGACCTTGAGGTGGACGCGTACGCCGCCGGGCGCGCCGCCTTCCCCGTTCGCCTCGAAGCGCGCGTACGCGGCGATGCGCTCGATCTGCCCGGCGTCGTACACCACCGGCGTGAGATCGTTGGCGAAGAGCGCCTCGATGCCGTCGCGGCGCAGGCCGTAGAAGCCGCCCATGACGAGGATGGGCGCCCGGATGCCGGCCTCGCGCAGCTCGACGCCCTCCTCGAGCAGGGCCACGCACATCCCCGCGATGCCCGCGCGCTCCAGCGTCCTCGCGACCGCGGGCGCCCCGTGCCCGTACGCGTCGGCCTTGAGCACGCCCCAGATTTGCGGGCGCGCCGCCCCGGTCGCCACGGACCTCTCCAGCACCCGCAGGTTGTGGCGGAGGTGGGCGAGGTTCACCTCCGCGCGCGTGGGCCGGACGGCGTCCGCGGGCGCGGCGCGGCGGGGCCGGAGGACGCGCACGGACGCCCCTGACTCGTCGGCGGGGGGGATGGGTGTGGCAGTGCTCAAGCGGAGCGACATTGGAGTTCGGTTATCGCAACGCCGCAAGAGGGGCCAAGATTCCACGCCCCACTGCGGGCAATGGCGGCTCAGGTGCTGGTGCGGAGCTTGGCGCGGCGCGCGGCGCGCGCCAGGGCGAGGTCGACGAGGCGCCCCACCAGCTCGCGGGCGGGGACGCCGCTCGCCTCCCACAGCTTGGGGTACATGGAGATCGCGGTGAAGCCGGGGAGCGTGTTGATCTCGTTGACGTAGAGCGCGCCCCCACGGTCGAGGAAGAAGTCGACGCGGGCGAGCCCGGAGCACTCGAGCACGCGGAACGCCTCGACCGAGAGGCGCTGCACCGTCCCCGCCTGCTCTGCCGAGATCTCCGCCGGGATGCGCAGCGTGGCGCCCTTCTCGTCGATGTACTTGGCCGCGTAGGAGTAGAAGCCGTCGGGGTGGTCGATCACGATCTCGCCGGGGATGGACGCCATGGGCTCCTCGTCGCCGAGCACGGCGCACTCCACCTCGCGGGGCCCGTCGAGGCCCCGCTCGACGACCACCTTGGTGTCGAACTCGAAGGCGTGATCGATCGCGGCCGAGAGCTCTTCGCGGCTCCGGGCGCGGCGCACGCCGACCGACGAGCCCAGGTTGGCCGGCTTGGCGAAGAGCGGGTAGCCGAGCGCCTCGCACCGATCGACGTCCGCGGCCCGCGGCCCCGCGTGCCTCAGCGTGACCCACGGGAGGATCGGGAGCCCGGCGGCGGCGAGCAGGCGCTTCATCACGTCCTTGTCCATCCCGACCGCCGAGCCGAGCACGCCGGCGCCCACGTAGGGCACGCCCGCGAGCTCCAGGAGGCCCTGCACCGAGCCGTCCTCGCCCATCGGGCCGTGCAGGACCGGAAAGACGACGTCGATGCCGAGCGGCCCGCGGCCCCCGATCGCCAGCGAGCCCCGCGGCGCCGCGCCCTCGATCGCCTCGCTCCCGGGCGCGGGGTGCGCGGCCAGCGTGACGTCGGGCATCGTCTGGTTGAGCTTGCAGAGGCGAGGGTCGCGCGCGGCGCCGAGGAGCAGCGCCTCCTCCTGCAGGAGCCAGCGGCCGCTCTTGTCGATGCCGACGAGGACGGGCTCGAAGCGATCGCGGTCGAGCGACTCGACGACGAAGCGGGCGGAGAGGAGGGAGATCTCGTGCTCTGCCGAGCGCCCGCCGAAGATGACGGCGACCCGGAGCTTCCGCGGATTTGCCATGCCGGCGGAGACTAGCCGACCATCGCTCGGTTGGCTCGCGGTTCAGCGCTCGGGCGAGCTGCGCGCGGAGAGCGCGATCCGGAAGAACGTCACCATCTCCGAGTACGTCTCCACCGCGAAGAGGATGATCAGCCCGTCGTAGGGCACGCGGAAGCGCGTGTCGCCGAAGTACACCACCGCGACGACGAGGAGGGCGTAGACGTGGAGGGCGAGGAGCAGCGATCTCGCCTGCCGGCGCTGGAGCGCGAGGAGCAGCCCCACCACCGCGGGCGGCAGGAGGAAGCGGGTGTGGAGCGCGCCGGCGATCTGCATGGGGCCGTGCCACTCCGCGATCGTCTGGTCGGGCCACGCGACGTTGTAGACCCAGAGGAGCGCGACGTGCTCCGCCGCGTACGCGAGCTGCCGCGGGAGGCCCGTCTCGGCCACGCAACGCGCCGCGAGCTTTGGTTCGGCGCCGCGTCCCACATGTGGCCCTCGATGGTGAGCTCGTCTCCCAGGGCCGGATCGAGCGTGAAGAGGGGCTTCTTGCCGAGCGTGTCCCGCTCTCGCAGCCCCTTGAACGAGGTCGGGCCGAAGTAGCCGCCGTCGTTGTCGGCCGGCCTCGCGTAGAGCATGAGGTTGTGGCAGCGCCCGAAGACGGCGTTGAGCGGCCCGTTCGCGGAGACGAGGCCCCAGGCGCCGGTGTGCTGGTGGAGCCGCACCGACGAGAAGGCGAGGACCACGACGATCGGCGCGGCGGCGCGCGCCGCGAGGGCCCACCGGAAGCTCCTCCACGCGTGGCGCCGGAAGACGACGTGGGCCAGGAGGAGGGGCACGGCGAGGAGGATTCTGGGGGCGCACCGCGGCGCCCGCGGCCAGGAAGAGCCCGAGCAGCCAGGCGTCGCGGGCGCGGCCGCGGTCCGCGAGGCGGAGGCCGTGGAAGGCCGAGGCCGAGAGGCAGAGCGCGAACGGCATCTCGCTGAGCACGTAGCCGCCGAGCGAGATCCATGGGTAGTAGAGGACGAGGAGGAGCCCGACGGCGCGGAGCGCCCACGCGCGCGTGCAGAAGCGCGCCGCCGTCGCGTACGTGTACGCGACCGCGAGCGCGCCGACCACGGCATACGCCGCGCCGAGGGCGTCGCCGCCGCGCCCGAAGACGAGCCTGACCGCGTAGACGAAGTAGTGCGTCCCGTAAGGGAAGAGCGCGTCCGAGGGCCTCGCGGGGAGGCGGTCGAGCATCGCGTCGGCGCGCGCGAGGTACGCCCTCATGTCGGAGAAGGCGAAGTCGGCCGGGCGGTGGACCGAGAGGTTCCAGAAGAGGCGAACCGCGAGCGCCGCGAGCGTCACGAGGACGAGGCCCGGGTACCTGGACGACCAGGTACGCAGCCGCAGCGAGAGAGGCGAGCCCACGCGGCGGCCTCACGCGTCGCGGAAGTGATCGAAGCCGAGCTCGACGAGCGCCGTGATCGACCCGTCCTCACCGGCGAGCGCGACGCAGGGCCCCGCGCTCAGCGGCTCCACGACCCCGATCCGCGTGAAGCCTTCGAGGGCCTGGCCTTCCGGCACCGTCGCCACGAGCGCGTAATCCTCCCCGCCGTAGAGCGCGAGCGCGAGCGGGTCGCGCCCGAGCGCGGCGGCCGCCTCGCGCAGCTCGTCGCCCACGAGCCGCGCGGCGTCGAGCACCGCGCGCACCCCGCTCGCGCGCGCGACGTGGCCGACGTCGCGCGCCAGCCCGTCGGAGACATCGATCGCGGCGCGCGCGCAGCCGGAGGCGAGCCGCCCCTCCGCGAGGCGCGCGAGCGGCCGCCGCCACGCGGCCACGGCGGCCATGACCGCCGGGGGGCCCTTCTCCGCCGCCGAGGGGCCCTCCTCCCGCGAGAGCGCCGCGAGCCCCGCCGCGGCGAGCCCCACCGGGCCGGCCATCCAGAATCTCGTCGCCCGGCCGCGCGCCCGCGCGCGTGAGGGGCCGCGCCGCCGCCCCGAGCGCGGTGGTGGTGATCGAGAGCTCCGTCCCGCGCGAGAGGTTGCCGCCGATCACCGCCGTCTCGAGGGCGTCGGCGGCCTCGCGCTGCCCCCGCGCGAGCGCCTCGAGATCCGCGTCGCTCACCCAGGCCGGGAGCACCAGCGCCGCGAGCAGCCCGACCGGCGCCGCGCCCATCGCGGCGAGATCGCTCGCCGCCGCCATGGTCGCGCGGTACCCGACGTCCTCGAGCGTCAGGAGATCGCGGCGGAAGTGCACGCCTTCGACGGCCGCGTCCACTGTCCACACCAGCGCCTCGGTCGGCGGCGTGATCACGGCGGCGTCGTCGCCGATCGCGACCTGCACGCCCTGCGGGATCTGGCCCCCGAGCGCGCGGCGGAGCAGCTCGATGCGATCCCGCTCGGAGCATGCGCCCACGCCCCGCCCCCGCCGGCGGCAGTGGAGGACCATGGTCTCCGAGTGCGACGTGAGCGGGCCGCCGGCGAAGTCTCCGTGGCGCTCGGCGACGGCGAAGCCGTTGTAGTGCAATAGCGCCTCCAGCTCCTGCGGGTGGAACTGGCGGTGTGCCAGCGGCGTCATCCAGGGGTCCGAGCCGTCGGTCGGCGTGAACTCCATCGCGACGAAGAGCACCTGCCGGAGGCGATCGTAGTCGAAGCGCTCCGAGTACCGGACGAGCGGCCCCGGGCCCCCCTGGGCGGGGTAGCGGAAGCGGCCCGCGAAGAGCGATCGCGCGGGGTCGCGCGCCAGCTCGGCGGGCTCGGGCATCGACACGTCGAAGACCAGCTCGCCGCGGGGCTTCAGCGCCTCCCGGACACGGGCCAGGAAGCGCTCGACGTCCTCCCGCGTGTAGAGGTGGAGGAAGGCGTTGAACGGGCAGACGACGAGGGGGAAGCGCGCGTCGACGCGCGTGCGCCGCATGTCGCCGCGGCGCAGCGAGACTCGACGCCGCACCTCGTCCGGCTCCGCGCGCAGGCGGCGGCGCAGGTCCGCCAGCATGGGCCCGGAGCGATCCACGCCCGTGACCTCGACGCCGGCGCGGGCCATGGGGATGGTGATCCGCCCGTTGCCGCAGCCGTACTCGAGCACGGGCCCGCCGCGCCCGGCGGCGAGCGCGACGTAGTAGCGCACGTCGTCCAGGCGACGGCGGTATGCGCTGGTGTAGTAGGCGGGGTCTTCGTAGTGGGCGGTGGTGCCCGCCTCGAGCTCGCGATCCACGAGGGCGCGCGGGCGCGCCCTGGGAGCCCCACGGGCGGAGCCCCGGTCCGGAGAACCCCGTGGCATCGGACGCCCGGGAGCGCCGGCCTTACTTGCCGCCGGCGTAGGTGACCGCGTTCTGCTGGCGCACCCACTCGTTCACGACGTCGTGCGAGTTGCGGTGGAAGTGCACCTTGCCGGCCGCGATCTCGCGCAGGCTCGTCACCGAGGGCTTGTTCTTGGTCTTCACCAGCGCTTCGGCCCCGCGCATGATCTGGCGGGTGCGGGTGGCGGCGAGAACGACCAGCGCGAAGCGATTCTCCTCGCGCTCCAGGCAATCTTCGACGGTGACACGTGCCATGATGGGTGCTCCGCCAACGCTGCAAGCGCCCTCCCCAGCCCGAGGCAAGCGGACGCGGGCGGCGGTTGGTTGCAGTCCGGGGGGGGGGCGGGCAGGGGCTAAGCCCGCCGTGATCCGCGACACCGACTCCCTGATCCCGGCTCCGCTCCCGGATCCGGCGCTCCGGTACCGACGCATCGTCCTCAAGCTCAGCGGCGAGGCGCTCTGCGGCGAGGAGGGAGGGTTCGGCATCCGACTGGAGACGCTCCAGCGGGTCGCCAGCGAGATCGCCGAGCTCGCCCGGCTCGGCGTGCAGGTCGGCGTCGTCGTCGGGGGGGGCAACATCTTCCGCGGGCTCAAGGGCGCCAGCGCGGGGATGGACGGTCGCAGAGCGACTACATGGGCATGCTCGCCACCGTCATCAACGCGCTCGCGCTCCAGGACGCGCTGGAGAAGTGCGAGACGCCGACGCGCGTGATGACGGCGCTCGAGATCCGCCAGGTCGCCGAGCCGTACATCCGCCGCAGGGCGATGCGCCACCTCGAGCACGGGGAACGTGGTGATCTTCGCCGCGGGGACGGGGAACCCCTTCTTCTCCACGGACACGGCGGCGGCGCTGCGCGCGGCCGAGATCCAGGCGCAGGCGCTGCTCAAGGCGACCAAGGTCGACGGCATCTACGACCGCGACCCGATGCGACACGACAACGCGCAGATGTTCAGCCACATCTCGTACGACCGCTTCCTCGCCGACCGCATCGGGGTGATGGACTCGACCGCCGTCACGCTCTGCCGCGAGAACCGGCTGCCGATCCGCGTCTTCAAGCTGACGGCGCCCGGCAACATCCTCCGCGTCTGCAAGGGCGAGGAGATCGGCACCATCGTCGAGTGACGCCCGCCCTCGCGCGGGCGGGTGTGGCCGGGATCAGAAGGTGCCGGAGAAGCCCACGCCCGACATCGAGGGCGTGATCACCGGGGCCGGCGAGAGCGCGAAGTCGCCGCGGCGGAAGGTGAACGCCGAGGACTTCGGCGCCGCGGGCTCCTCCGTCTTCATGACGATGCCCTCCGTGATCAGGGCGAGGCCGGCGAGCTGCACGATCCCGTCGAAAATGTAGCCGGCAACGCGGAAGCCCATGTTGACCCCGCAGGAGGGCTCGTCCGACGCGCAGCCCATCTTGCCGAGCGCGATCCAGGGCCCCGCGATCGGGACCTTCAGCCACGGCCCCTCGGGCGGGCCCGAGGAGATGAGCGGCGTCGTGGCCGTCGGAACCTTGGGCTGGAGGCTCGGATCCACGTAGGGAAACTCGACTGCCATTGCGTAGGAGATGCCCCAGGCGCCGCCCGTGAGGACCAGCCCCGCGGTGAGCACCTTCCACCGCGTGGAGGGCGGCGGGTAGTGGAGCTCGACCTCCCCCTCGATGGGCGCGGGCTTCACCTTCTCCCCGGCGGGGGCGGCCTTCTCCGCGTCGTCGGCGCGGGCAGCCCGCGGTGCGGCGAGGAGGGCGGCGGCGAGGAGCACGAAGCCCCATCCTGAGCGCTTCATCGGCTACTTCTTCTGGGTCTTGCCCTTGGGGGCGCCCTTGTCCTTGGCGCCCTTGGTCGCGTCCACCTTGGGGCCGACGTGAATGCTGTAGGGCACCTCGAGCTGGCCCCCGAAGGGCACGACGATCTCGCCGACGAAGGCGCGCTTGATGCACCCCTCGGCGGTCGGTCCCCGCCCAGGGCGCGGGACCGCGACGTCGACGGCGCGGCCCTTCTTGCCGTCGAACGTCACCTTGACCTCGCCGTCCCCCTTCGGCGCGTCGGGCACGACGGAGAGCAGTTGGCGACTTGTCGCCGCCTCGCCGGAGCGCGATTCCGATCTGCTCCTTCTGGGCGTCGTTGAGGTCGTCGCTCGACGCCGCCTTGTCGCTCGGCGTGGGCGGCGCGTCGCCGTGGCGATCGCTGGTCGCCGCCGGCGGGGCCGCCATCAACGCCGCGATGCCGTCGTCGTCCGGTTTCTGCGCGCTGCCGCAGCCGTGAGCGATGCGAGCGCGAGGCCCGCGAACCCCGCGAGCCCTACGTGACGAAGAAATCGCTGACCCACGTCGTCCTCCGCGGGCACCCTAGCACAACGGCGCACCGTGCCGGCATCGCGGATCAGCCTTGGCCGGCACCGTTTCCGCCCCGCTGCCGCCTTCGGCTGGCGCCCCGTTTTGCCGTGGGGTGGACGCCGCCCCGGCTTCCCTTTCCTCCGGGGATCGGGGACCATCATCGGGTGCAGCTCGACTTTCCGCCCGGGAGGTGACGATCAAGCTCGTCTACTACGGGCCCGCGCTCAGCGGAAAGACGTCGAACCTCGTCGCGCTCCACGGTCTCGCCGGCGCCGAGGCGCGCCCTGGATCAGCTTTGGCCAACGGGTCTTCGATCCCTCGCCGGCACGGTGGGATTCCTCGCTCAAACTGCCATCCACATGATGGCCAACGTCGATGAAGGCAAAGACCTCCCGAAGGGGATGAGTCGAGCCGCCGCCAAGGAGATCATCAAGACCACACGTTCGACGGCCGTGAAGAAGAGAACCCCACCATCCGATCGGCCTGGCCAATCTCATCCTGCACGGGATCGACGATCCGCACATCTGGCACGGCAACGCCCTGACCGGCCAGGAGTCTACGGGGGTCTGTTTAAAGGCGCTCCCAGCGCCTATGAAGTGGTCCTCACTAATCCCCCCTTCGGCGGCGTGCAGGTTGGCGACGATGCCGCTGCCGAGCCTGGTGCGCACCCGCTCCTCGAGCCCCGAAAGGTCGGACGGCGATTTGTCGGCCGAGACGACGATCTGCTTGCCGGCATCCACCAGCGCGTTGAAGGTGTGGAAGAATTCTTCCTGGGTCGCGTCCTTGCCCATCAGGAACTGCAGGTCGTCGACCATCAGCACGTCGACGCGGCGCAGCTGTTCCTTGAACTCGATCATGCGCTGGCCACGGATCGCGGCGATGAAGCGGTACATGAACCGCTCGGCGGACATGCAGGCGATCCGATCGGGCGTCCGCGCACTGGTCCCGGCGCCGCCCTCGCCGCCAGCATTCCCAGGCGATGGCGTGCATCAGGTGCGTCTTGCCGAGGCCGACGCCGCCGTAGAGGAACAGCGGGTTGAAGCCTTGGCTCGCCGGGCTGGCCGCCACCCGGCGGGCGCAGGCATGGGCGAACTCGTTCGGCTTGCCGACGACGAAGCTGTCGAAGGTGAAGCGCGGGTCGAGCAGGCCGCGATTCGCGGCGCGGTCCTCGCCGCGCTGGCCGCGGCCGCGCGAGGCGACCGGCGGCACTCGCGCTCTCGGTCGGCGCCGGCGCGACCGACTTCCGCGAGCCCGGCCTCCTGGCGCCGCCGCCGCCGACGCGGATCGCGACGCGCCGGACACTGCGGGGTTTTCCTTCTGCCAGAGCCGCGCCAGCCGGTCGCCGTAATGGCTCGCGCACCCAGTCGCGCAGGAACCGCGTCGGCAGGCGGACGGTGACCTCGTCGCCATCGACGCCGCAGAGCGACATCTGCCGGAGCCAGGTGCGGTACTCGACGTCGCCCACTTCGGTCTGCAGCCGGCCGCGCACGCCGCGCCCATTGCGCCGCAAGCTGCGTGCCGGTCGTGCCGGAAGGCTGAACAATATCGCTGCCTGCCGAGCGCGGCGCTGCGATCGCGTGGTGCCGCGCCATCCACGACGCCGCCAGCGTTCGGCGTGCCGCCTGACGTCTCCCGTTCGCCATGCCCCCACTGCGCCCGCCCTGCGCGAGCGCCATTGCCGTGACTCGCCGCACCGGCAGCGCCGCGACCGCCGGACATGACTACGGCGTAACCCCCAAGATGGCAATCGTAAATACGCGGATGTCGGGGGGGTTTTATTCGGTGACTGGCCGGTCAAAAGATGACCACGTTTTGACATATATCTGTAACTCATACAAGCCGAACTGTACTTCGGAATATTTAGCGCAATACTCGATCACGCCAGGAAACCTGGGAGTCGCCGTGCGAGCCAATGCGCCGCCGAGCGCCTTCACCGGGCGCGCGGCGAGCCGACGTCAGCCGACGGATACGCCTTGATGCGTGCCGACAGCCGCGAAAGCTTGCGCGCGACCGTGTTCGCGTGGATCACGCCCTTGTCGGCCGCGCGCTGCATCTCGGGCTGCGCCTGCTTGCAGCGCCGCCGCGGCGGCCGCCTTGTCGCCGCCGGCGATCGCCGTCTCCACCTTCTTGACGAAGGTGCGCATCCGCGACAGGCGCGCCTGGTTGCGCGCGGTGCGGCGCTGCGGTCTGGCGGATGCGCTTGCGCGCGGAGGCGGTGTTGGCCATGGCTCTCTTCGATCGATCACGATGCGATACGGGACGCGGTGAACGAAGGCTCCCGATGACCCGCGTGAGCGCGGCGGTCTAGGCACAGGCGAAGTCAAGGAAGCGGTCGGCCGCTGCGTCTAGTGAGGCAGCCATGCCACGCGACATGCGGCCGCGGACCTGTCACCAGAGGACACGCTCGCCGACGCCTTGACGATACGCGCGTCCGCGAGGCGTGACCGTGCCGTGACAGACGTGGAGTCACCGAGGCGGCCTTGCGCTTCTCCGCGAACGCCGCCATGCCCTCGCGCTGGTCCGCGGTGCCGAACAGCGAGAGGAACAGCTGGCGTTCGGCCAGCACGCCCTCGGTCGAGCGTGGTCTCAAAGGCGCGGTTGACCGCCTGTTTGGCCAGCGTGACCGCGACCGGGCGACAGCGCTCGCGATCTTTTCCGCGGTCTTCAGCGCCTCGGCGACCAGATCGGCCGCGCGGCACGACGCGCGCGACCAGGTCGCTGCGCTCCGCCTCCGCCGCGTCCATCATGCGCGCCGTCAGGACCATGGTCCATCGCCTTGGATTTGCCGACGGCGCGCGTCAGCCGCTGCGTGCCGCCGGCGCCGGGGATGACGCCGAGATTGATCTCCGGCTGGCCGAACTTCGCGGTGTCGGCGGCGAGGATCATGTCGCACATCATCGCCAGCTCGCAGCCGCCGCCGAGCGCGAAGCCCGCGACCGCGGCGATCACCGGCTTCCTGACGCGCAGGATCGTCTCCCAGCGCGCGATGAAATCGTTCGGGAACGTACGTCGGGATAGGTGCGGTCCTCCATCTCCTTGATGTCGGCGCCCGGCGGCGAACGCCTTCTCCGAGCCGGTGATCACGATCGCGCCGATCGCGCGATCGGCGTCGAACGCGCAGCAGCTGCGCGCCGAGTTCGCTCCATCAGCTGCGTCGCACAGCGCATTCAGCGCCTGCGGCCGGTTGAGGCGGATCAGGCCGACGCGGCCATGCGTTTCCACCAGGATGAATCTCGGCCGCATCGCGTCTGCGTTCTCCTCCTCGGCCGTCTTCGTTCCGCGCCGCTTCTAGCTAGCGCTGCCGCCGCGGGCAATAGAAGGTGCTGCGCCCGGACTGCACGAAGCGCCGCACGCCGGCGCAGGCCGGCGGCGCCCGGGCAGCGCCCGCACGGTTCGCCCTCACGCCCATAAACCTGCCAGGCGTGCTGGAAATAGCCGAGCTCGCCGTCCGGCTGGACATAATCGCGCAAACTGGATTG
>CAWHDJ010000014.1:0-440340 GCA_963827955.1 uncultured delta proteobacterium
GCGACGGATCCGAGGAGGAGCGCGCTCCCGGCCCGCCTCGCGCGGGGGTGGAAGCGGAGGGCGACGCCCGCGGCCGTGAGCGCGAAGACGGCGAGGAAGGGCGCCGGGCGCGTGGTCAGGCTGTCGGGCAGCGGGATGACGCCCCAGGCCGCGCTGCGGCGGCCAATCCGAATCGCGCCGTTCGCGGTCGCGAAGGCGGCGAGGACGCCGATGGCCCGCGACGAGGGGCGCTCGACGAGGAGGCCGTCGCGGGTCCTGGTGCGCAGGCCCAGGAGCACGAGGAAGGCCCCGGCGAGCGCCGGCGCGAGCGCCGCGAGCTTGGCGGCCGTGGAGAAGCTCCGGCAGCACGCTCCACACGAAGACGCCGTGCCCGCCCACCACCTCGTACGGCAACAGGATCGACGCCGCGAGCAGGAGCCCGCCCCAGACGCAGCGCGCGCGCAGCCGCTCGGCCGACATCCGCGCGAACATCGCGCCCTCGCCCCCGTCCGACGAAGCCGCGGATTCTCCCTCCTCCGCGCCCTGCCCCCCCTCTTCCGTCTCGCTCATGGCTCGAACGTCACGCTCGCGATCCGCGAGAGCCCGCGCGCCCGCGGGAAGACCGGATCCGTGTCACGCACCTCGAAGACCACGCGCTTGCCGTCGGCCGAGAAGGTCGGCTGCCGCACGTTGGCCCCCACCTCCGGCAGCTTCTTCAGCGCTCCCGTGGCGAGCGTCACCACGGCGGCGGCGGAGCGCCCGCGCTCGCCGCGCGTCTCGAAGACCGCGTACTTTCCGTCGGGGGAGACCTTCGGCCAGTCGACCCAGCCGACGGGGAAGAGCTTGTGGCCCCACGTCGCCGTGTCGAAGACCGCGAGGCCGCTCTCGTTGCCGCGCTCGCCGCACACGATCGTCGCCCCGTCGCGCGAGGCGGCCGGCATGCCGATCACCTGGTCCGCCTTCGCCTTGTAGACCTGCTGGATGGAGAACGGCACCTTGCCGACGTCCACCACCGCGACGTGCTGCGGCTCGTTCGCCGGTTGCTCCGGTGTGTAGACGAAGGCGAGGCGCGTCGCGTCGATCCACGCATAGCCGCGGATCGAGTCGTTCTCCGTGTGGAAGCCGAAGACCTCCTTGCCGCCCTCGGTCTCGAGGACCATGAGGTCGGCCATCGCGCCGGCGGCGGGGCGGTCGTACACCGCGACGAAGCGGCTGCCGGGCGCGAGGTGCGGGTCGACGAAGCGGTGCTCGGGGTCGACCCGCACGCGCTTGGCGACGCCGGCCTTGTCGACCATCGTGACGGTCTTCGCCCACCCGAAGAGAATCCTCGACCAGCGCGACGCGATCGCCCTCGCGCGAGGCGGAGGGGTACGTGAAGACGTGGTAGCCCCTCCACATCGGCTTGGGCGCGGCCGGATCCGTCGTCGGGACGAGTGGGGCGTCGAAGGGGCGGAAGGCGACGGTCTCGAGCGCGTCGCTCCGGTAGAGATTGCGATGGCGCTGCGAGTAGAAGGCCGAGACGTCGGCGGTCTTCACGAAGTACCCGCCCTCCCCGACCCCCACGAGCAGGTCGTCCGCGGCAGGGTGCGAGTGGAACGTGACCTTGCCCTGCCCCGCCGCCGTTCGCTTGGCGGCGAGGTCCGTGTACGCCGCGGCCGCGTCGGCGAGCCGCTTGGCCCGGTCCTTGGCGAAGGTCCTGGCGGGCTGGAGGTGCTCGAGCAGCTTCACGTCCAATCCGCTCGTGATCTCCACGACGGCCGGGTGCTCGATGAGCTGCGTGATCACGACGTCGAGCGCGTGCGACGCCATGTTGTCGGCGAGCAGCGCCATCGCCTCCTCCTTCTTGGGCGCGCCCGCATACCCGCGGATCCGCCCCTCGCTCGCCGTCCCGCTCTCCAGGTACGTGAGCGTGACGGGCGCGTCGACGCGGACCTCGAAGTACCCATCCTTGACCGGGTGCTCGACGACCTCGGGCGCGAGGCGCGCCTCGATGACGAACCCGGCGCCGAGCTTCTTCGCCGCCGCGCGCGGGTCCTTCGCCTTCTCGAGCACCTTCATCACCTTCGGATCGCCGCCCTTCACCGGGTCGAAGCCCAGCTCCGCGAGCTGCGCTCCGAGCGCGTCCGCGAGCTTGGCCGCAGGCTCGGATCCCTCCCACCAGTACCCGTCGAGATCGATCGCCACGAGGATGCGCAGCGGGTCGGGCGCCAGGGCGGAGCGGACGACGAAGAAGAAGAGCACGGCCACGACGAGGCCGATCACGGCGAAGACGGGCCAGAGCCTGCGCTTCGGGACGAGCGCCTCGAGCGAGTCGGGGGGGCCGGCCTCCGGAGCGGTTGGCTGCGCGTCGACGTCGCCAGCCGCTCCCGGGCGGCCGGCGGGATGGGCAGCGCCGCGATCCTGCTCCTGCATGGAACATGCGTGTGCCAGAGGTGGGAGGGGGCGTAAAGGGCGGGCGGGTTGGGATCTGAGGAGCGATGGCCCAGCCGCACCCCGTGACTTCCCCGACCGAGCCCGATAGCCTGGACCGCGTATGGCCTTGCTCGATCTCTTCGCGCTGGCGGCGTCGAACGACGCCGCGCTCGCCGCGGAGCTGGACACCAAGCGCCGCATGCTCTCCGCCGATCTCGCGGCCCGCATGGGCTCGTTCTGCGAGGCAATTATCCAGCGCGGCCACATCTCCATCAACATGAAGCCGTGGAAGATGCGGGATCTCCTCCGACGAGGCCGCTACCCTCGCATCTACGAGATTGCGGAGGAGAATGCCGCCGCCGCGGGGCACAGCACGGAGGACGAGCTCCGCGCGATGCAAGGCGGCCACTACGAGCGCCGCGTCCGCTTCGATCGTTCCTTCGAGAACGGCGAACGTTTCCTCTACGGCGCCCTGAACATCGGCGGCAACGGCACGAACTACGGCGTCTTCTGCATCGTCCTCGCCGACGACGCCACAGACGCTCGAAGCACGGCATATCTCCCCGAGAACAGTCTCGACCGCTATGTGCAGCCCGCCGCCGTCCTGACCTTCGACCAGGCGCGCCTGCGGCGAGAAGTCGCGACGCCCATGCAAAGGCACTGCGTCGCAGCGTTGAAGCACGCGGACGATCTGGCCGCTTGCGAACCGCCGGCTTGGGACACGATGCTCTGCTCGGGCGGAACCTTCGTGGAGGCCATCTTCGTCGCCGACGTTACGTTGCCCGAGATCGGCGAGATCCGGCTCAAGCAGGACGACATGCAACGACTGTCGAGGCTAGCCATAGACGCCGTTCTCGGTAAGCTGTCGGCGACTGATCGGTGCGAGCTGGAAGATTTTCAGGACTGTATGAAGACGCTGCGTGCGCGCGGGCTCGACGCTCGCGTGAAGGAGGTGTGAGGTGATCGCGGTGCTGGCGCTAGACCGGAGCGACGGCTGGGTCTTCGCGAAGGATGGCGAACGCATCCTCCTCCTCGTGCCTCCGTACCGGCTGAGCGAGGCCCGGGTCGTCTCGGACAGCGTCGTGAGGCGCAGCGTGGCCCGCGACGGCTATGTCGCATCCGATCGCGACCTCGAGACTTGGGCGGACGTCGTGGCGTTCGTGAGGAACGAGGTCGCACGGCAGCGGGCGGCGGAGGGGCGATCGCTACCCGACGAGGGTGTGGGCCGACGCTTCTTGCAGGAAGCACCAGCGAGCACGATTGAGGTCTTCCTGGACCACATCCGGCAGGCTCTTGCCGACGAACCAGCTCGACGAGGCCGCGAAGCTCCTCCAGACCATGCAAATCGAGTCCCCTCGGCTCCTCGAATCGCCCGATTCTGCACGCCGCACGGCCGAGCTGGTCGAGGAGGTGCAGCGGAAGAAGGACGAGCGCCTCGAACGGCTCCTCCTCCGCGACGACGACCAGTTCCGCCGTCTGGCGAAGCGAGGCCGCCTGGCACAGAGCCGCGCGCTCGCCCGGACGATTGCGAACGCGGGCTCGATGCTCGGGCACCACTAGGGCGCGCAGATGCACACGGTCACCTTTTACTCGTACAAAGGCGGCGTCGGGCGCACACTCGTCGTGGCGAACGTCGCCAAGTACGTGGCCCGCCTCGGGATGAAGGTGTGCGTGCTCGACTTCGACCTGGAGGCGCCAGGGCTCCACTACAAATTTGAGGGCGAGGGAGGGAAGCCGCTCACCGTGGAGCGGGGGCTCGTCGACATCCTCGCCACCTTCTCGACGACGGGCCGCATGCCGGAGCAGCTCACCGACTACGTGCTCGAGGTCGCCTCCCCCCCATTCGCGACGGGCAAGATCCATCTCCTCCCCGCCGGCGCCGCACCTTCCTCGGAGTACTGGAAGAGCCTCTCCAAGCTCGACTGGCACTCGCTCTTCTACGGCCAGGCGGCGGAGGGGATCCCGCTCTTCTTGGAGCTGAAGGCGTTCATCGAGGAGACCTACGCGCCGGACTTTGTGCTCATCGACGCGCGAACGGGAATCACCGAGATGGGCGGCGTAGCCGCGACGGTGCTCTCGGACCAGGTCGTGTGTTTGCTGCTGCCGACGCGCGAGCACATTGAAGGGACGCGCGGGGTGATGCACGCGATCCACACGGCGCCGCGGTTGGAGGGGGCGGGGGAGGTCAGCTTGCTCGCGGTCCTTTCGCGCATGCCCGAGAGGAAGGAGACAGAGGAGATCGCCGAGGTGGATCGGGTCAGGGCGCTCTTGAATGCGCCGATCGATGCGCTGGGCACCTCCTTGCGCCTCGGGGATATTCCGGTCCTGCACCGAGAACCAGCACTCGAGGAGCGTGAGCAGATCCTCGTCGGTAGCGGCAAGAGTCTCGACGATTCATTGCTGCTCAGGGACTACGTACGGCTTTTTGTGAAGCTCATCCCTCCTAGCGAGATCGAGAAGCATGTGGGCAAGCTCATCGGGGACATCAACAGTCGCCTTATGCGGGAACCAGACGAGGCCGAAAAGGCGCTGGAAGCGCTGGCAAACGACTGCCTGCACCCGGAAGCTTACCGAGCGTTGCTGGTCATGCACAAAGTGCGACGCAGCCCATTTGTTAACAGGCTGCGTGCTGCTCGAATTTTCTGGAAGATCACGGGCGATGTCAGCGAGTCATTGCTCTGGGACGCAGTCCGGGACTATGAGGGCGACGAGGAAGTTCGCGCCACATGGAGCGAGTACGAGCCCGAAACGGGCCCCGACATCGAGGAAATCCGGGCGATCGAATCTATTTCGGCGAACACATGCCCCCGAAGACTCTCGGATGGCACTAGAGTTGTCACGCGATTACCGGGCGGCGGGAATGCACTCAAGCGCCCGCCAGGTGCTGAGAATCAATGTCGCAACGAATCAAGCCTCTTTGAGAGCTGTGTCGGAGCTCATTCGTATCCTCGATGACGCTGCTGAGCCAGAGGCGGCCGAGCAGGTCATTGCGAGTCAAAAAGAGCGAATGGCAGACGACCCTCTATTCCTTCGCATCTGGGCAGAAAGAGCTCTCGCTAGTGGCGAATACCATACATTGCAATCAATGCTCAAAGATCCTCACTTTCACTTGGACGCCCTCGGTAAGTCTCGATGGGCAGTTGCTGCGCGTTTGAGGTTGTTCGCCACCGGCGATCGAGCGGAGGCCAAAGCATATCTCGATCGTGCGAGGCTCGGAGGGCGAGTCGGTTACGATCTGCACCTCGGTGCACTTGCACGCGACCTAGGCGAATGGGACTCGTTCAAGCACCGTCTGGCGAAAGCTCCAACGGAGTTGGTCGAGAAGATCGAGAACATGCTCCTCCTCCCCAGCGCCGACGATGAGGAAGGCGAACACGCAGGCGAGCCACCCGATCGGGAACGTTCTCCAGTATCTGACGCGTGAACCGGCGGCCGACGCATGTGGGGCCCCCGCACGACGTCGCCCGCCCCCTCACCTCATCAGGAATTCGTACTCCTGGCCCCAGCCCAGCGTCGTGTACCCGATGGTGGCCCGCCAGCGGATGCGGTACGATGTGCTCCCGCACGTCTCGGGGACGCAGCTGGCTGACGCCTTCAGCGCACGGCGACGACGGCGTGCGACGGCTCGACGGGATCGACGGCGCCGAGCACCGGCACTCCCCTGGGGCCGAACGTGATGTGGAAGCCGAGCGCCTCGTCGGCGGCACCGCCGCCATTGGCGTCGATCCACGCGATGCCCATCCCGTCGACGCACGGCTTGATGAGCTGCCACTGGATTCTGGAACTCCATCCCCTCGTGCACCTGGAAGTGCGCGCACGACCACACGGCCGTCCTCCACTCGGCCGGCGCGGCCGTGTACGCGCCTCCCTTCAGCGAGGCGAGCGTGGCCGGCACGGCGGGCGAGCTTCCCGGGGAGACCGCCCCTACATCGACCCCGACCTCGGTGACGCGCGTTCGAGGAGCCCGACTTTACGCCCGCGTGCGCCTCCCACGTCCTTCGCCCCACGTGCACTCTCCCCGCGCTGCGACCACACTATCAGACACCGGCCTCGTGGGGCGTCGGCTGACACCTGAAGCCGGCCGCCGTGGCACCGAACGTGCTTCGCGTCGCCCGGGCCGCCTCCAGCGGTCATGCTCGTTCCTGCAATTCTTCAGGTGAGTAATGGCTCTTCGCAAGGTCGCCACCGAGCGCCGGGCCTCCGTCGTCCGGACCGCCCGCATCCTCCTCGTCGAGGACGACCAGGATCACCTCGACGTTGCGCGGGAGATCCTCGAGGACGAGGGCTACGTCGTCGAGAGCGCCGTCGACGGCCCGGAAGCGCTCGACAAGCTGCAGGACGGGCCACGCCCCGACCTCGCCGTGATCGATCTCCACCTACCGCGCATGGACGGCTGGCAGCTCGTCGCGGCGATGCGCGAAAGTCCTCGGCTCGCCGAGATTCCCGTCGTGGTCATGACCGGCGCGGGGGAGCACGCCCTCACCTCCGCCCCCGTCTCCGCGGGATACCTCGCCAAGCCGCTCAGCCGTGCGCGCTTGCTGGAGACGGTCGCAGTCGTCCTGGCGCGCGCCGGCCGCCGAGGCTCCGGCACCTTTCGCAGCAGCACGTGACGGGCGCGACGCTTGCTAGCGCCGCGGCGCGGGTGGCGGCAGTGCGCCACACTTGTGGCGCGATTGCCACCGGACGGCGCCCCGCGGGGAACGCTCACGACGCGCCTGCCTCGTGCAGGACGGGCCAGTCGGCGCGCGGCACGCAATGTGCCGTGGCCGAACGTGAACCTGAGCCCAGCGGGCTCGTTCCCAGCGCATACGCGATTGGAGGACAGCTAAGGCGCGGACGGAGTGTTCGTGTACGGCATGTAGTCGCGGCACTCCTGCGCGCGGAGCGAGGGGCAGGGCGGGAGCGGGGTGGTGGAGGAGACGCCCTGGAGGACGGGGAGGAGGACGCTCGACGGGTACATCGCGGAGTGCGAGATGTCCTGGCGGACCGTCCCCGGGAAGACCTTGTTGGCGAACTCCCACGCGGCGCGGGTGCCGCCGGGGGTGTCGACGATGAGGCGGATGCGCGAGCCGGCGCGGAAGACGTGGCCGAAGCCGCAGATGCCGACGCGCGCCGCCGTCCACTCGCCGGGGACGAGCAGGGCCGCGTCCTCCTTCGTGAACGTGTGCTCGGGCCAGAGCGCCGTCGCGCTCGGGGCCGTCTTCCGCAGGCTGGCGCGCAGCCAGCCGCTCTGCACGTAGCGCTCCTGCCCGTCGGGCCGGATCTCGGTCACGCTCACCTGCAGATCGGCGTCGTTCACGGGGGAGCGGACCCACAGGTCGACGCTCCCGGAGCCGAGCATCACGAGGTCGTCCTTCAGCGGATCGGAGTCGAAGACCACGGCGTAGCCCGGGGCCGGCTGCTGCCAGTCGTAGGCGGGGAGCGGATCCCACACGTTGCCGCCGGGGGCGAGGATGCCGCGGTGGCCGGCGGCGGGGTCGAGCTGGAAGCTGGAGCCGACGGCCTTGTCGGTGGGCGGCGTGGCCTGGAGCGAGCCGTCGCTGTGGAAGTAGAGGCGGAGGGGCGAGAGCGGCCCGGGCGGCCACGCGTCGAAGTCGAGCTCGAAGGTGTGCACCGGCCCGCCGAGGGGCGGGTCGGCGCCGTCCTCGAAGAACACGTGGAGGGGCTTGTCGGCCTCGAACGCGGCCTTGGCGTCCTCCCACGTCTTGGCGTCGGAGTAGGGGACGGTCGGGATGGGGACCGGGACCTGGAAGAACTGCTGGAAGAGGGCGGATCCGATCTGCTGGACGGCGAGCGGCACCGAGGGGACCTGGTGCGCGACGTAGATGTCGAGGAACGCCTTCCAGGCCACGACGATCTGGGGGGCGAAGCCGTCGGGGTGGACGCCGTTGTACACGGTGAAGCGCTTGGCGGGCGCGGAGGTGAACTGGTCGAGGAGGGTGAAGAAGAAGGGCCCGGTCTGCTCGTCCTGCCACGCGCCGGCGAGGAAGACGGGGACGTCGATCTCGTGCACGAAGGCGGTGGGGTTGAGCGGGCCGGCGATGGCGTCCGAGTAATACGGCTGGTCCTTGCGCCTCCTGGACGACGTCGACCTTCTGCGAGTGGAGGAGCTGGTTGTCCTCGCAGACCTTGTCGCCCGCGTCGACCCGCGGCTTCTCCCAGCCCTGGCCGTAGGGGGCCGCCCTGTCGAGCACCTGGGTGATCCACTCCAGGGCGAAGCCGTCGTTGAAGATGCCCCCGGGCCTGCCGGTCGTGTACGTGTTGCCGATGACCGAGAGCGGCGGAGATCGCCGCGAGGCTCGGCGGGTGGGTGCGCGCCACGAAGAGCTGCGTGATGCCGGGGTACGAGAGGCCGGTCATGCCGACCTTGTGGTTGAACACCCAGGGCTGCGCCGCGACGGCCTCGATGACGTCGTAGCCGTCGAGGAGCTGAAGCTCCTCGAAGTAGTCGTACGCGCCGCCGGAGCAGCCCGTGCCGCGCATGTTCACGCTCACGGTCGCGTAGCCCATGATGGCGGCGATCTCCGCGCTCGGGTCGTTGGGCGCGTCGCAGATCGCGGGGATGCTCGAGCAGAGGAAGGTGTATCCCTGGATGGGCCCGCCGGGCTGCGCGGGGTTGTAGCCCGAGTAGTCGACGACGGTGGGGTAGGGGCCCTTGTCGGCCGGGCCGGGCATCGTGACGTAGGCGGCGAGCTTCGTCCCGTCGCGGGTCGTGATGTAGTTGTAGCCCTTCACGATCTTCTGCCCGCTGTAGAAGCTCTGCGGAGGGAGGCTGTTCGCGACGCTCATCACGCGCACGGGCCACTCGGTGCCACGGGCGGGGAGGCTGGGCGCGGTCACCTCGTAGCCTTCGCCGGGGGGCAGCTTGCGGAAGACGAGGCTCCCGAGCGAATCGGTCTTGCCCGATTGCACGAGCGCGCCGCCCGCGTCCCGCACCTCGACGGTCACGCCGGGCGGCGCCTTCCAGACGTCAATCTGCTCGACGCTCCCGCGCACCTCGAAGCTCGCCGTCAGGGGCGGTGCGCCGCCCGTGCGGTGGTCGGCGACCGTGCCGGCGTTCTGGTCCCCGCAGCCGACGGCGAGGAGGGTCAGGGCAAGGGCGCCAATTGCGGGTCGAAGCATGGGCACGAGGGTGCCCAAGCGGGCGTGCGGCCGCAACGGGGCTGTCGAGTTGAGCTTGCCGCTCCGCGTCAGACGCGCGTTCAGCGCGGCTCGGCGCCTCGCGTGCGGCGTCCGGACTTCGCCGTGCGGCGTCCGGACCTCGCCGTGCGGCGTCCGGACCTCGCCGTGCGGCATCCGGACCTCGCCGTGCGGCGCGCAGACCCCGCCGTGCGGCGTCCGCACTTCGCCGTGCGGTGCGCAGACCCCGCCGTGCGGCGTCCGCACTTCGCCGTGCGGCGCGCAGACCCCGCCGTGCGGCGTCCGCACTTCGCCGTGCGGTGCGCAGACCCCGCCGTGCGGCGTCCGCACTTCGCCGTGCGGCATCCGGACCTCGCCGTGCGGTGCGCAGACCCCGCCGTGCGGCGTCCGCACTTCGCCGTGCGGCGTCCGGACCTCGCCGTGCGGTGCGCGGTCACGTCCGAAGGCTGCCCGTCCACGACCCAGCGCGTCACGAAATCGCACGGGAATCAGGGCCGCACGGCGCGGAAGAAGTGGTCGGCGCGCTGGTAGCGCACGTAGTCGCCGGTGTGCGTGGCGGCGATGGCCCAGCCCTGGCCGACGTAGAGGCCCACGTGGCCGGGCCTCCAGAGGATGTCGCCCGGCTGGAGGGCCTGCGGCGGGACGGGCGCGAGGGCGGCGAGCTGCGCTTCGGAGGTGCGCGGGATGGCCTTGCCGCCGGCAGCCCACGCGGCACGGGTGAGGCCGGAGCAGTCGTAGCAAGAGGGGCCGTTGCCCCCCCAGCAGTAGGGGGCGCCGAGGCGCGAGTACGCGAAGGCGACGGCCTGCACGGCACCCGGCGCCGGGCGGCTCCGAGGGCCCCAGCCGGGCCACGCGGGCTGGCCCTGGTACGCGAGCTGGCCCTGGTACGTGGGCTGGCCCGGGTACGTGGGCTGGCCCGGGTAGGCGTAGGGGTACGCGTACCCGGGCGGCGGGGGCGGGGGGCTGGTCGGCGGGGGGTAGGACCAGGCGTACGGTGGGTAGGCCGGCTCGGCGCAGCCAATCGAGGCGACGGCGGCGAGGAGGATCGAGGCGGCGGCGAGGGGCGAGAGACGTCGGGTACCCATCTCGAAGGCGAGCATCCCCGGCCTCGCCCGATCGGGTCAACAAATGGGCACGTTTGCGTCGCCTCGCCCCGTGGTGCTCGAGGAGACCCACGAGGAGGACTGAGCGAGCTGGAACAAGTCGCGCCGCCCCGTCGTCGTCTCACCCACCATGGACGCCCGCGATCGCATGCCCCGGCTTGCGCTCCCCCTGGCGGCAGGCGATGACGAGGAAGGTCGGGGCGGCGCTCGTGGCGGCCGGGGCGCTCGCCGCCCATCCGCTCGCCGCGCGCCCCAGGGAACGGGTCGTCTACTACTCCGCGCTCTGCCACCATGGCTCGCGCCTCGCCTGCGGCATCGCCTCCGCGATGCTCCGGGAGCGCGGGCCCGGTGCGCTCACGCGGCCCGCTGCGCGACGGCCGAGCGGAGCGCGGAGACGGACGCGGTGCGGAGGTAGACCACCGGCGCGTCCTCGGCGGCGAGGCTCTTCACCTGGTCGCGGAGGGTGTGCGACACCATCCCCACGACGACGACGACGAGCGCCACGTGCGCGATGCCGTGCCGCGCGCCCGGCGGCACCTTCTTCTCGTAGTGGACGAGGTCCCACCCGTGCTCGGCGGCGACCTCGCGGTAACAATCGGTCAGCCCGCCGTTGCCGCCGACAATCAGCACCGTCTGCCTGCCCCGCCCTTCCCTCTCGCCTTCGCCGTGCCTGTGCGCCATGCGGAGGACGACGAGCAAGCCGCGCGCCACGCTTCCAGTCGCCGATTTCCCCGCGCGCGCCGCGTCGCGCCGCTTTATTCCACGGCAAATTGTCGGGCGACGCCGGCGGCCCGATGCCAGGTTGACAGCGGCGGCCGAGCGACCCCCGCTACGGGCAGTGCCCGCCCGGCTTCACGTCGACCGTGACGGTGGACGCGGCGGGCTTCGCGGCGACGGTGAGGATCGGCGCGCAGGGCGCCGAGGTCACCCACCCGTCCGTCACGGTGGCCGTGTAGCCGCCGGGGTAGGCGAGCGCGGGCACCTCGAAGCTCGTCACCGCGCCCGCGGCGAACGAGCCGCCGCCTGCGCGCGCCGTCGACCAGGTGAACGAGAGCGTGTGCGCCACAGGGTCGACGGAGAGCTGCTGCGGGGTGCCGGCGACGGCCAGGGGATAGGGCCGGACGAGGACGCTCGCCGTGGAGGAGACGAGGTTCGAGCCCCCGGGCGCCGACTGCAACGAGGGGACGAGCTCGCAGCAGAACGACCAGAAGAGCCACGGCACGAGCGCCGCGTCGAGGGCGGCGGTGTACTTGGTGAGCGTGGGGGCGTCCGTCACCGCGCCCCACTCGGTGTTGAGCAGCGCGCCCTTCGTCTGCTTGGACCAGGCGACGGCGTTGTCGAGGACGAAGGGGATCTGCGTCTGTAGCAAGGGGTAGATGTGGAACGACATGCCCGCGTTCGCGTCCCCGCCGGGCACCGGGATGCTCGTCGTCGAGTAGCCGAAGTTGAACGTGACGAACGGCTCGCCGAGGATCAGGTGCTGGTCGCCCGCGGCCCGGATCGCGGTGACCGCCTTCGCGTAGGCCGGGCCGAGCTCCCCCGTGTCCTGCGAAGGGCAGCCGTTCGCGTCGTTGAGGCAAGGGCTCCACGTGTTGCCGGGCCACGGCTCGTTGAACAGGTCGTAGCCGAGGACGTACGGCTCGCCGGCGAGCGCCGCCGCCACCGCGCCGAACATGGCGGCGTAGTCGTCCCGGAGGTCCTTGCCGTCCGGGCCCTTCGCGCCGTCCCAGAAGCTCTGGAAGGCCTGCTGGAGCGCCGGGTTCTCCTCGTAGTAGGTCGGGAACATCGCGCTCGTGTTGTTCACGGCGGTGCCCGTGAGCGTCATCCACGAGGGGAAGCCGTCCAACCCCACGGTGGGGCCCCAGCCGTCCTGGTGGAAGTCGATCAGCGAGAAGACCTGGTGCTTCGCGAGGTCCTCCACGGTCTTCTTGATCTCCGCGACGTAGCCCATGTCGACGGCGCCCGGCATGGGCATCAGCCCGGTCGCGAGGATCCCCACGCGCACGGCCCGGAAGCCGCTGTCCGCGAGCCAGGCCGCGTCGGCGTCCGAGAACCCCGCCGCGTCGGGCGTGTACGGGGCGTTCTTATTGACCATGTTGACGCCGTGGATGAGCAGCACGCGGCCCTCGGCGTCGGTGAGCCAGCGGCCCTGATGGCCGATCGGAGCGACCGGGAGCGCAGGACCGCTCGGCGGCGGGCCCGCGTCCGGCGCCCCTCCATCATCCCGAGCCCCTGCATCCGGCGCCCCTCCATCCGGAGCGCTCGCCGGCGCCGAGCCGCCACACCCGAGGAGGACGGCGGCGCAGAGCCAGCCTAGGCTGGGCCGCGACGGCCCCCCACCGCGGCGCGCCGAGCGCCACAACCCGCGATTCTGGCCGTGCATTTCGCGCGATGGTACCGCCGAGGCCGGCCGAGCGTAAAGGTGAGGGCTCGCCCGGGGCGGCCGGCGGCGTGCGCGCGCCGATGGAGCTACGATCCGCGCATGGAACGGGACTGGGCCAAGACGATTCGCTCGCGCAACACCCGGGAGGTCGGGGCGGCCGGCGTCCTCGCCGGCCTCGTGCTGTACACGCAGGGCCTGTCGCTCCACGCCGCGCCGCTGCTCGCGGCGGTCGCGTGGGTCGCGTGGTCCTTCCTCCGCTACGCCCGGTGGAAGGCCCTGCCGTCCAACGGCGGGGTGGGCGTCCGCCGCGAGCTGATCCGGCAGGGGCACCTGCTGCGCGCGGCCTGGGCCTGGTACGTGCTCCCGCTCGTGGTGGGCGGGCTTTTGACGTTCGGGGGCGGGATGGGGTTCCGCGCGGCGTTCCTCGCGCTCGGCGCGGTGCTCGCGGTGGTGAACTACAAGGCGGGGCAGCGGCTCATCGAGGAGGGGAACCGCTGATCCGCCGCCCCGGGCCACCCCGTCATTGACACGTCTGGTACGGCGGCGTCCCGACGCACTGCCCGCTGTCGCAGTCGCCGTTCTTGACGCAGCCGGCCCCGCTGGGCGCGAGGCACGCGCCTGCGTTGCACGAGGGGCAGTCGGCGGCCGTGCACGCGCTGCAGACGTTGCCCTTGCAGAGCTGGCTCTTGCAGTCGGCCGACGCGGTGCAGGCCGCGCCGTTGGCGAGCTGGAGCGAGCAGACGCCGGCGCCGTCGCACGTGTTGTTGAGGCACTCCCAGGGCTCGTCGCAGAAGGCGCCCGCGGGCAGCTCGCACTCGCCGAACGAGTTGCACGTGCCCGACGCACACCCGTTGCCCGGCCCAGGCTTGCACCAGGCGCACACGTTCTGCGAGCAGAACGACGTGACGCACTCGACGTCACGCGCGCACGGAGCGCCGGGCCCGACTTTGCAGAAGCCACCGCCGCACCATCTGGACGTGCACATGGTGTAGTTCGCGGTCGTGCAGTGGCTGCCGACGGGGATCTGCCCGGCCGAGACCGGAGTACACATGTCCGCCGTGTTGCAGTAGCTGCTCGCGCCGCACGCGGTGGTGGTCGCTCCGGCAGGGACGTTGGTGCACGTGCCCACGGCGCCGGGCAGGGAGCACGACATGCAGTTGCCGGTGCAGGTGCTGTTGCAGCAGACGCCGGAGGCGCAGTACGTGTTGGTGGCGCAGTCGGTCGTGCCCTGGCACCCCTTCCCGAGCGCGCAGGGCGGGCAGCTCCCGCCGCAGTCGACGTCGGTCTCGTCCCCGTCCTTCATCTTGTCGGCGCACGCGGTGCACTTGCCGCTGGTGCACTCCGTCGCCGGCGAGGCGCAGTCGGCGACGGACTGACACGCCTGGCCGAGGCCGCAACCTTTGGAGCAGTGCGTGCCGCCGCAGTCGGTGCCGGTCTCGTCCCCGTCCTTCATGCCGTCCGTGCAGCTCGCGCACGCGTCCATGAAGCAGTAGTCGCCGGCGCCGGTGCAACCGACGGCCTTCGACCCGCTGGTGAAGCAGGTGACGCACGCGCCCGTGGGATCGCACACGCCGGGCTGCCCCTTGCACATCGTGCCCGCGGAGACGGTGCTCGCCTGGCAGGCGTGGTTCACGCACGCCGACGTCTTGCAGGGGTCGGACGTGGGGCAGTCCGCGGCGCTACTGCACCCACCTGCGCCGGTGCTGCTGCTGCTCGTGGCGCCGCCGGTGCTGCTGCTGCTCGTGGCGCTGCCGCCCGTGCTGCCGCTGCTCGTGGCGCTGCCGCCCGTGCCGGCGCTGCTCGTGGCGCTGCCGCCCGTGCTGCTGCTCGTGGCGCTGCCGCCCGTGCTGCCGCTGCTCGTCGCCTTGGAGCTGGTGGCGCTGGACGCGGCGCCACCTGTGCCAAAGCCGGCGGCGTCGAGGAAGCACCCGCTCTGCGCGGTGATCAGCCACCCTGCACACGCCGCCGCGAGCACGCCGACGCCGAGCGCGGCGGGCCGCCGCATCGCGATCCTCCCAGGCGAAGCCATACGCGTCGAGTATTGCTGATCCGGAAGGGAAAGGGAAAGGAAAGGCGAGAGGCCGGACCCGCGGGGGATCAGGGCATCGCCCCCCGAGCGTCGGCCGGCAACTCGCGCACCACGCGGGCCGGGCTACCCGCGACGAGCACCCACGGCGGCACGCTCTGCGTCACCAGCGAGCGCGCCGCGACGACGCTCCCTCGCCCGACGGTCACGCCCTTCAGGATGGTCGAGCCGAACCCGATCCATGCGTCGTCCTCGATGACGATCGGCGCGCGCCCGACATCGTCCAGCACCTTCGGGTGGCCTTTCGTCATGATGTGGCGGAAGTGCTCGTGCCTGGCCCGAGCGTCGAGCGAGTGCGCATTCCAATCGTGGATCTCGCACGTGTGGGAGATCAGCACGCGATCGCCGATCGCGATCCGCGCCGCGGACCAGATCCGCGTCGACGGCCCGACGAACGACCATTCGCCGATCTGGATCTCCCCCCCGTGGGGCATGACCAGGAGCTCACCGCGCATCAGGGTGTGCTCGCCGATGCGCAGCGCCTCGGGGACGCATCGCAGGTTCTTGAGGCGCGCGTCGTGCGTGATCATGGCCGACGCGGCGATGTCCGCGACCTCGCCGTACGCGCGCAACCGCGCTCGGTGGAGGCGGTACGAGAGGCCTGCGTGCGCCCGCACGACCAGCGCATCGATTCGCCGCTGTACGCGCTCCTTGAGCGCGCTCACAATCGCGCGATCCCGCAACTGGCCCTCTCGCACCGTATGATCGGAGTAATGGACGGCCCCGGCCTCGTCAAGAAGAGCGGGTCGGCCGTCGCGCGGGCGCGCCGTCAGCGCTTCATGCGGCGGAGGACCTTCCGGAGCGATCGGAGCTGCCCGCGAGCGGCCGCGACGACCTCCTTCGCGAGCGGCTCGCGCGCCCGGGGGGGCGCGACGCGCACCGCGAAGCCGACGCCGAAGCCGAGCTCGGTGTACTCGCCCGCGACGAGCCCGCCGTCCTCGGCCACCGCCTGCCGCCACACGCGCGTGAGGTAGCGGTGGTTGGGGTGGACGATGTCGTCGAACACCAGCACCCCGCCGAGCGAGAGCCTCGGGATGACCGCGCGCAGATCGGCGAGCGCGCCCTCGTCGGAGTGATCGCCGTCGACCGTCACCAGGTCGAGCTCGAGGCCGGGATCGCGGGCGAGGAGCTCGGGCACGGTGACGTGGCTGTCGCCCGAGACGAGCTCGATCGAGCCGGTGTGGCCGAGCTTGGCGAGCTCCGAGCGCACGAAGTCGGGCCCGGGGTTCTCCATGCCGGCGTAGTCCTGGATCCACAGGTCGAAGCCGAGCATGCGCGCCCGGGGCGCCGCGTGGGCCACCATCGCCATGCTGCGCCCGCGCCGCACGCCAATCTCCAGGTACGTCCTCGGCGCGACGACGCGGGCGGCGGCGAGCAGCACCGTGCAGATGTCCGCGTAGAACCAGGCCTCCCCGAAGCGCTCGTGCCCCTCGCCGCAGTAGCGGGTGAGGTAGCGCGTGTAGTCGTCGGGCTCGAGCCTGGCGAGCACCGCGAGCATGTCGCGCATCGTGGCGGGGCTGGTCGCCGCCCGGAGGAGCGTCTCGGGGCCGACCAGGACCGGCGAATAGAAGTCGGAGCCCTCGCTCGATGCCGGACGGGAGTAGACGGTGCGTAGCATGTCGGGGTTTGTTGTCGCGTCCCTCGGCGCATTCAAGTCCATTGTGCGGCGGCCCGGCAGGTGCGCACCAGGATCGCCCCGTACTCGGCGGCCAGGCTCCCTGCCCGCGCGAGCGAGGCCCGCTCTCGCTCCAAATCCGGGCCCGCCGAGAGGCGGGGCCAGTGCGTGAGCAGGATCTCCGCGAGCACGTCGGGCCTGTCCCACCCGAAGAACCCGAGCGCTTCGGGCGCCTGCTCCTGGAGCACCTCGATGTCGGAGCAGACGACGGGGCGGCCGAGGGCCTTGGCGTCCTCCACCGTCGTGCTCCACCCCTCGGAGCGCGAAGGCTGGATCACGACGGCGGCCGTGCGCAGAAGGCTGACCACGTCCTCCGTCGGGAGGGGGCCCAGGAGGAAGACCCGCCTCGAAGGCTCGGACCTCGCGATCTGCTGGAGCAGGTCGGCGAACGCCCTGCGGGTGAGGTCCTCGACCCCGCCGAGCCCGCCCACGATGACGACCGGCACCTCCGTCCCCCGCTCGGCGGCGATGCGGGACGCGTTCACCGCCGCGACCGCGTTCTTGTGGGACCAGAACTGGTTGACCACCAGCGCGAACTTGTCGGGCAGGCCGTACTTGCGCACCGCCCCGCGTGGATCGCCGGCCGGCGGGTGGAACGTGAGCAGCGAGGGGAACCTCGCCACGTTCGCCTTGTGGGCGTGCTCCGGGTAGAACCGGGAGAACTGGCGGGCCATCGTCTCGCTGGAGAAGAGCATCGCGTCGGCGCCCGCCGCGAGCGCGAGGTAGTCCCGGTCGCGCGCCTCGACCTCCACCCTCGGGAGGGCCTCGGGCAGCGCGCGGTGGATGAAGTCCGCGATCCAGCCCACCGTGCGCACGCCGACGCCGAGCCCCGCCGAGGTCATCAAGGGCAGCACGACGTCGAGCCCCGCCTGCCTGGCGACGTGCATCGGGTTCGAGGGGTCCACGAGGCCGACGCGCTCCCGGATCGGCCACTCACCCGGGAGCAGCGGGAGCCGATCGCGGCGCCTCAGCAGCGCGTGACGGGCCCGATGGAGCGGGGACGTGCCGGCCGCGGCCACGCGGTGCACCTCGACGCCGGGAGGGACGTCGCCCCAGCCGTCTCCGGTCAGGAGGTGGATCGTCTCCCTCGAAGGATTCGGCGACCCTCGCGAGCCCCTCGAGCACCACGCTGGTGAAGCTCTTCCCGGCGAGCCAGCCGGGCGAGGCCAGGCTGACGACGCCGATCCGGAGCGGGACGGTGGGCTTGTTCACGAGGCCTCGCGCAAAGGGGCACCGGCAGGGGCCCCCGCCGTCACTGGGGCCGGCACGGGCAGGTTGCGGAGGCGCCGGTGGAGATCGAGCGGGATGCCGACCACGGCGATCAGCGCCGAGATGTTGGTGCCCCAGCACACGCCGGCGGGCCCGAATCGCCGGCCGAGCACGATCGAGAGGCCGATGTTCACGACGGCGCAGATCCCGCCGTAGACCACCTGGCTGCGGAGGTGGCCGAGGCCGTTGAGGACCATCGCGTGCGGCAGGAGCCACGCCATCACCATGATGTAGCCGGCGACGCCCAGCAGCATCCCCTGGGTGGGCACCACCGTGGTGCTCCTCGCCCACAGGCGGATCACGGTGGCCCCCGCGATCACCACCACCACCCCCGCCGCCAGCGTCGCCGCCAGGCCCAGCGTCAGCGTCCGCCGGAGCTTCTGCCGGATCCAGTCGTGATCGCCGCGCGCGACCGCGTCGGCGTAGGCCGGCCAGAGCGGGTTGAGCCAGAGGGTGAGGAGGCCGACGTAGAAGCCGCCGAGGCGGAACGCGAGCGAGTAAGGCGCAACCTCGGCGGCGCCGAAGAGCTGCGCGACGATGATGTTGTCGTTCTGCCACATGGCCAGCGCGACGAGCTGGATGAACACCACCGACCCGCCGAGCCTGAGCTGCTCTTTCGCCAGGCCCATACGGAAGGCCCCCAGGCTCGGCCGGAGCCAGGGGTGGCGGCGGGCGAAGAGGTAAGCCGCGTTGACGACCGTCACCACGAGCGGCACCCCCGAGAGCGCGAGCACCAGGCTCGGCAGCCCACGCCCGAGCCGCACCGCCGCGACGAGCGCGGCGAGCGAGGCGGCGTTCGTCGCGGTCGCCCAGTAGTTGGCGACGTACCCCTCCTGGTACCCAGCATAGATCTTCTCGATGAGCCCGAGGGGGAAGCCCAGGAAGAAGATGCCGGCGCAGATCGCGATCGTGAGGCGGAGCTCGCTCGAATCGACGCGGCTCGAGATCGCGAAGATCCGCTCCCACGGCGCGAACGGGAAGGCCAGCGCGAAGACGGCGGCCAGGACGAGCGAGACGGTGCCGATCGCCAGCATCGACGTCGAGACGAGCTCGCGCTGGGCGGTGCGATTGCCCTCGGCCACCGCGGTGACGAGCCCCTTGGTGAGGCCGTAGCCGATGCCCATGTCGGCCATCGTGAACCACTGGATCATCGACCCGATCGTGATCCAGAGGCCGTAGCGCTCCTTGTCGAGGAGCCCGAGCGTGAGCGGAACGCTGGCCAGCGAGAGCAGCATGGTCAGCGCCTTGCCGCCGAGGGCCGTCAGCGTGGCGTACCAGGCCCGGCGGCTGCGGTGCTCGCGGTGCGCCTCGACCCCCGCCGGCGCGGCCTCACCCGATGGCTCCTCGCCTGCCGCCGTCTCGTTGCCTCGCATCGGGTCCCGCGTTTGATGCCGCCGTTCGGCGGGGCGTTCAAGTAGTTTCCTTCACCGGAGCGAGGCGCGGGCGCTCGCTGGATCAGCGCACGGCCTCGAGGTTCAGGCTGATCGCGTACGACTTGCCGTTCACCTCGATGCTCCGGCCCGACCAGTCCGCGAAGGTCGTCAGAATCGTCCGAGCCGGGGACCCACGCGCGCACGTCACGCAGGCCGGCCTGCTCGAAGAGCTGGGTGAGCGAGCGGCGCGTGAAGGCTACCTTGTGGAAATCGTAGCGGTCGAACTGGCCGCCCATCAGCACCATCTGGATGGCCGCGACGTCCCTCGCCTGCTCCTCGTAGATGCCGAGCAGGAGGTCGAAGTCCGGCACCGAGAGGCGGAGCACGCCGCCGGGGCGCAGGACGCGCCGCCACTCCGCGAGGATGCGCGGCACCTGGGCGTGCGGAAAGTGCTCGAGGCAGTGGCAGGCGTAGACGAGCGCCGCGCTCCCGTCGGCGAAGGCGGACAGGTCGTCGAGCGAGCCCACGTGATGGACGTGGGGATAGGGGAAGCCGTCGACGTTGACGAAGCGCGGGTGGTCGATGGTCCCACAGCCGAGGTGCAGGTAGAGCTCGGTGCCCTGGGGACGGGGCGGCGGCCGGAGGGCGCGCGAAGCCGTCCCGACCGCGACGCGCAGCGCGTGCCGGGTGGCCGCCGGCACAATCCTCTTGAGCAGGTGACGGCCGTTCGTCGTCAATGACACGACCCACCTGATAGCAGAGGCTCTGCCCCGAGCCACGCGCGTCGTCGCGGGCGACGCCCGCGTTCACGCGGACCGTGCGTTCCCACCACGCCCGGCCTGCCAGGCGGCGACGCACGCCGGCAGGCTCTCGCGCGGCGATCGCGGGCGCCAGGGCGCGAGGAGCTCGTGGAGCCGCGTGGCGTCGGCCCGCCAGCGCCGCGGATCGCCCGGACGCGGTGCGCCACGGCAGAGGACGGGCTTTTCGGAGCCGAGGGCCGCCTTGATCAGGGCGGCCAGCTCGAGGACCGAGATCTCCTCGCCGGAGGCCAGGTTGATCCGCTCCGCGCGCGGGAGCGCAGGGCGGACGGGCGAGCCGAGGCGCGCCGCGAGGATCGCGACGATGGCCTCCGCCACGTCGTCCACGTGCAGGAAATCGCGCGTCTCGTGCCCGGTGCCCTGGAGCCACGCCGCCTCCCCGGGGCCGGTGAGCTGCTCGAACAGCTCCCAGGCGAGGAGGCGGTGCTGCGCCGGGCCGAAGACGGAGAAGAGCCGGGCGACGACGACGGTGAGGCCGAAGCAGGCGGCGTACTCGTCGGCGAGCAGCTCGGCCTGGAGCTTGTGGTAGCCGTACGGCGGAGATCGGCCGGAGGGGTGCTTCCTCGCTCACCGGGAGCGCCGGATCGCCGTACACGGCGGCGCTCGAGGGCAGGAGCACGACCGGGCGCACGCCCGCCTTGCGCACCCCCTCGAGGAGGGCGAGCCAGGTCGTGACGCCGCTCTCGAAGTCCTCCCGCGGGCGATCTCGGGATCTTGCCACCGAGGAGGGCCCGGCGGCGTGGACCACCGCCTCGGGCGCGAACGAAGCGCACAGCTCCGCGAGCGCACGCTCCCCCTCCACCTGCGCGACCCGCACCGGCTGTGCCGGGGGGTATGGGGGGTCTCCCCCCATCGTGACCGCTCGACGGGCGACGCCGAGCACCTCGTGCCCGAGGCTGGCCGCCGCGCGCGCGACCGCGCCGCCGACGAAGCCCGTGACGCCGGTGACCAGGAGCCGCATCGCCGGCTTCGTAGCAGAAACGCGCCGCCGCCGCTCCTCTACACCTCCCGCGCGGCCACGATCCGCTGGAAGGACCGCCCGCGCAGCTCGTCGATGGAGAGCCCCGTCGCGGCCGCCGCCTCGTCCTCGCGGAGCGCGCCCGCGGCGAGCGCACGGAGGAACGCGTTGAGCAGGCCCTGGCCGGTCGCCGCGTCGTCGAAGATCGCGCCGGAGCTGCGCGCACGGGCCGCGCTCTCGACGAAGGCGCGGAGGCGCGCGGCGGTGTCGTCGAGATCCTCGAGGAAGAAGGCGTAGACGGCGGCGTAGCGGATGGGGAGCTGCGCCGGGTGCAGGTCCCACCCCTGGTGGTAGCCGCCGGCGAGCGCGCGGGTGACCTCGGCGAACTGGAGCCTCCACGCGCGGTGCACCGTGGCCGCGTTCGCGTCGAGCTCGGCCGAGGAGAGCGAGTCGCCGGGCGCCGGCTTGTGCGGGGGGATCGGCAGCAGGGTGACGGCGCCGTCGGAGAGCCGGACGCCGGTGCCGGCGAGCGAGACCTGCATCACGTGGCGGGCGAAGAAGCAAGACGGATGGGAGAGGGACTGGACGCTGGCGGTGACGTCGAGGCTCGCCGTGTAGTCGTACGCGCCGAAGTGCGCCGCCACGCAGCGCCCATCGGCGGCGGCGACGAGCGCCGGGAGCGCCGCGCGGCCCTCCGCGTCGAAGATCGCCCGCGGGGTCTCGATCATCAGCTCGATCGCGACCGCGCCCGCCGGCAGGCCGAGCGCGCCCTCGAGCGTGGCGAGGATCTCGGCGAGCGCGGCGACCTCGGCCGGCGACGAGATCTTGGGGAGCGTGACGGCGAAGCCCGCGGGGATCGCGCCGCGGGTCGCGGCGACGAGCGTCGAGAGGAAGGCGTCGAGCGTGCGTACGCTGCGCGCCCGGCTCTCCTCGGTCAGCGCCTTGATGCGGATCCCGAGGAAGGGCGGGAGCGAGCCCGCGGCGAGCCCCTTCGCGACCTCCCGGGCGGCGGCCTCGGCGTGCTTGTCCTCCTCGTCCCAGGCGCGGACGCCGTAGCCGTCCTCGAAGTCGATGCGGTAGTCCTCGACCGGCTCGCGCTGGAGCTTTTCGACGACGCGGCGCCGGACGGTGTGCGCGAGCCAGGCCTCCGGGCGCGCGCGGCGCACGCCCTCGTCGCCCTGCGCGAGGGCCCGGTCGAGCGACTCGATGAGATCGGGCGAGTCGGGGAGATCCTCGGCCCCCGGGAGGTCGATCGCGCGCGCGAACGCGCAGAAGTCGGGCGCGTAGGTCGAGAGCGCGCGGAGGGCGTGGTCGCCCAGCTTGCGCGCGGCGTCCGCCTTGAAGAGGTGCGCGCCGCCGTAGACCGTGTGCACGGGCTGGCGCCATGCGGCGGGCGGGGCGGGGCGGGCGCTCGCCTCCGAGAGGCGCGCGAAGGTGGGGCGGAGGGCGTCCTGCGAGAGCGAGAACTTCGGCATGTCGTCGTGCGGCACGATCGCACAACTGCGCGGAGTTGGCTTGCACTACGTGTCCAGGGCACATGCCTGGAGCTGGTCGGCTCAACCGTCGAGCAATGCGCGCAGCGCCTCGAACGCGGGAGTCCTGCGCACTGCTTCCAGGCAGGGCCCCTTGGTCTCGTGCATCTGGAAGAGGCGCGCCGCGAAGGACTCCGACGCGGGCTCCAGCGCCGCAGTCCATATGCGGAACGCGCGCTTGTATCCCTTGTCCTGCACCAGCGCGTGGAGCTTCGTCGTCGCGTCGTGCGCCCAGCCGGCGATCGCGTCGTCCCGAGGCCGGCTCGCGGCGATGCCTTCGATGAGGATCCGCTCGATGCAATGCTCCTCGGGCAGACCGGCGAAGCCGGACACCGCGCGCGACCGCCACGGCGCGGGAAGGAGCGTGACGTCGCGCTTGCCGATGCGACAGGAGCGCCGACCGGCGCCGGCGGAGGTGAGCGGCCCGGCGCGACCCCTGCCGTGCTCCTCGAAATCGCGCTCGAAGAACGCAAGCTCCCGCTGGACCGGGTCCAGGTCGGGATCGAACGAGACCAGCACCATGTCGGGGCGCGTCCCGGCCGAGCCCTCCGCGACGTCGGGCACCAGCTCGGCCAGCCTGGACTTGCCGCTCCGCTCCTCGATCGTGATCGAGAAGCGATCGGTCTCGAACCGCTCGACCCGCTCGACGCGGGCCCCCGGCGCGTGCTTCCGCTTGGCCTCCTCGGCGTGGAGCAGCGCCCGGAAGACGGCGAGGTCGTCCTTCCCCTCGCAGACGATGGCGCGGAGCGGCTTGATCGCCATGGGTCACAGCCTCAGATCGTGCCCGAGCTCGAGCACGCGCCGGTGCGCGTCGGGACCCGAGACCACCAGCGGGTCGAGCACGCCCGACTCCGTGCGCAGCCCCACGACGGCCGCCTTCTCCGGCTGGCCCTCGAACGCGCGCAGCGCCGCGGCCACGAACTCCAGGCTGTGCGTCGCGAGCACGACCTGGGTCCCGTCCGCGACCGCGCGCACGAGCAGGCCGGTGAGGGCGTCGAACATACCGGGGTGGGCAAACGCCTCGGGCTCGTCGACGGCGGCGACGCCGCCCTTGGCGCGGGCAAAGGTGCCGGCGAGGAGGAGCGATCGTCGGAAGCCGTCGCCGGCGTAGGCGAGGGGATAGCCGACGCGCCCCTGCTTCGGATCGCGCTCGAAGATGTGCGGCTCGTCTCGGTCGCCGACGGCGATGCTCTCGATCGAGGTCAGGGAGGGGCGGAGGACCTGGAGGTAGGAGAAGAGCTCGTCGTACCAGGGGCTGAGCTTGATGGCGGTGAGCGCGTCGCGGTGGGCGCTCGAGAACTGCGCGGTGCTGAGGCGCTTCGCGGCGCCTGCCGGGCGATCGACGAAGGCGGTCTGGAGGGCGAAGGGAAGGAGGGGCTTTGCACCATAATCAGTGAAGAAGCGGCCGTCGGCGTTGATGAAACCGTGCGAACCTCCGCGGTTCGCGTTGACCATGAACTGCACCCACGGTCCGGGCTCGTCGATGCCGCGGATGGGGATCGCTCCCTCGTGGATTTCGCGAGTGTTGATCTTCGCCTCGCGCGCCCTAACGGGCGGATGGCCCGCGGGTTGCACGAAACTGCTCGTAACGCTGGCGGGCTCATTGGGGAACCAGTACCGCAGCCCAGCGAGCCCGAGCCACTCGCGACTCGCGAGCGCCGCGAAGACGTCGGCCCCAGAATCCCCCGCGCACGCCACCCCGCACGCCTCCAGCACGGTCGACTTCCCGCACCCGTTCGGCCCCACGAGGATCGTGAGTGGAGCGAGGCCCTCGATCCGCCCTTCGCGGATGCCTCGGAGCCCCTGGATTCTCGATGCTCGTGATCATGCGGTCCCTGTGTAGCGCGCCCCGACGGTGTCGCTGCCGGCCGGCCAGCGTCAAGCGCGAACCTGCCGCCCCCTTACCTCTCTCCCCGTTGCTTCGACCGGACGCCTGCCGCATCCTCGGCCCGAGCTTGTCCCTCGCCGCCTGGATCGCCTGCTCCACCTGGCTCGCCGCCGCCGTCGCCGTGGCCGCGGCCGGCGCGCGCCGCGGCATCGCCGAGGGCCGCGGCGGTCACGCCGCCGCGCGCCTCAAGAGCCCGACGATTTGGCTCTTCACGGGGTACCTCGTCCTCGCGGCGCTCGTCAGCCCGCTCTCCCCGGGCGAGTCGGCCTCGCCGCTCCTCGGCCTCGGCGTGGCGATCCCGACGGCGTACGCCCTCGCCACCCTCTCGGCCATCGGCCGCGCCCACCGCGGCGCCCTCGGCGCGCTCGGCCTCGCCGTGCTCCACGGCGGCGCCGTGATCGCCGCCTCGGCCATCGTGCTCGCGCTCCTCTCCCCCGCCTTCCTGCCCGCGCCCCTGCGCTGACCGGCGCGCCTGGGCAGAAGAGGCCGTTCCGGCGTACGATTGGCCGATTCGCGATGAGATGCGTCAAGTGCGAAGGCACGCTCGCCACCGTGCGGATAGACGACGTTGACGTCGACCAGTGCCCCCTCTGCGCCGGCATCTGGTTCGACGCGCACGAGCTCGAGCGCGTCCTCGGCCGGGGCCACATCGACGCGCTCCTCGGCCACCGCGTCCGCCCGGGCGACGACGAGCGCCGGGGCCACTGCCCGCGCTGCAAGGGCGATGGTCTGCTCGTCCGCATCCGGAGCCCGAACGCGCCCATCCGCATCGACACGTGCGCGGTCTGCGGCGGCAAGTGGCTCGACGGGGGCGAGATCGACAGGCTGCGCCACAAGAGCTTCGGGGACGCGGTGCGGCGCGTCTTCGACTGGGTGCTGGATCTCGACCTGGGGTAGCGCGCGCCCCGCGGCGCCGCGTCGGGGCCGCGGATCCGTGCTATGCGCCCGCGCGGTGAGCGCCCGCCTCTTCCTCGGAGCCATCGTCGCCGTGGTCGTGGCGCTCCGCCTGCTCCTCGCCGCGATGAAGCGCCGGCGGAGGCGCCCCGGCCCGCCCGGCGGCATCGAGTGCCCCGCGTGCCGCGCGCGGCGCCTCGTCGTCACGGCCGCGATCGCCCTGCCCGGGCCCCCCGCCTTCGACCTCGAGGCCCTCGCCTGCCGGCGCTGCACCTTCCGCGGCGCGGGCGTACGCACCCCCGACGCGGCCGAGGAAAGTGAGCGCCACGTCGGCTACCCGATGGCCCCCCTCGCGTGGGGCAGCTTCTCCGCCGCCATCCTCCGCTGCCCGGCGCCGCGCGACCCCGCCTGCTCCTGCGACGAGCACCGCCGCCTCGGCGAGCGCGGCGTGACCGAAGGCGTGACCGAGCGCTTCGAGATCGCGTGACGCGCGCGAAGGAATTCTTGGAGCGCCGCGCGACCGATTGCGTCTAGCATGGTTCGCCGAGGCCTCCGTTGTCGAACAACCGCTTCACGGACAACCCCTTCCTCCACCCGGACGGCGGGGCGGCCGTCTGGGGCACTGGGGACAAGCGCGGCGCCCTCGCGACGCTGCCTCCAAGCTCGCGCTCGACAAGATCATCCAGACCTCCGACCTGAGCGTCGTCTTCCAGCCCATCGTGCGCGTCGCGACGGGCGACGTCTACGCGTACGAGGCGCTCGGTGCGCTGCGCGGCGCCCGAGTACAAGAACCCGATGCGCCTCTTCGAGCACGCGGTGCGCGAGCGCTGCGTCGGGCGCCTGGGCAAGACCATCCGCGGGCGTCGCCATCCCGCTCTGCGAGGGCGATACCCGTCTTCTTCAACGTCCACCCCGTCGAGCTCGCCGACCGCTGGCTCGTGCGCCCCGACGACCCGATCTACCAGCACGACGGGCCCGTCTTCCTCGAGATCACGGAGGCCGTCCCGCTCGAGCACTTCGACCTGTGCAGGAGCGCGCTCCGCGAGATCCGCGAGCGCGCGGACGCCCGGCTCGTCGTCGACGACCTCGGCGCGGGGTACTCCAACCTCGCGTACATCGCCGACCTCGAGCCCGCCGTCGTCAAGCTCGATCGCGCGCTCGTCGCCAACCTCGACCAGCGCCCTCGCATGCAGCGGGTCGTGCACTGGCTCGTGCGCCTCTGCGAGGACCTCGGCGCCGAGGTGGTCGCCGAGGGCGTCGAGACCCAGGCCGAGCTCTCGGCCGTGCGCGACCAGGGCGTGCAGCTCGTGCAGGGCTACCTCCTGGCGCGCCCGGGGTTCCCGCTGCCGCTCCTGGACCGGATGCCGCGCGACGCACGCGGGCGGCCGAAGCTCGCCACGGAGCCGGGGCACCGGCGCAGGTAGCACCACTGCGTCACTGCACCGGCGCCGTGCTCGTCCGCGCCCTCTTCCCGCAGACCTCCCCCCCGGCCCCCCTCTCCCTCGATGCTCGCCATCCTCACCCGAACGGGATGGGCGAGGGAGAGGGGGGAGGAGAAGGAGAAACGCCTCCGAGCCCCCCTCTCCCTCGCGGTGCGGGTAACCTCGACGATCGGGAAAAGCCGCGAGGGAGAGGGGGGTTGGGGGGTGAGGTCTGCGAGAATGACGCAGTAGTGGTAGCGCGGCGGCCTTCAGCTCCCGCCGGCCGGGGGGTATGGGGGGCCTCCCCCCATCGTGACCGGCGGGTCGGCGGGGGGCGGGACCTGAAGCTCGGGCACGGCGGGCAGCGCCTCCGGCGCGGGCGGCGGCGGCACCACCGGCACGTGGCGGTGGGCGAGGGTCGCGAGCAGCTCGACCATCTGGTAGTCGCCGTAGCGCGAAGCCTCGTACGAGCTCAGCAGGGTCGCGACGGGGAGGCCGAGCCCCACCAGGGCGACGACCTGGACCGCGGGGTGGCCGGCGTGCCCCTCGGCGCCCAGCGCGTGCACGGCGTAGAAGATCCAGAGGACCGTCCACAGGCCGAACGCCGCCGCGAGGCCGTCGCACATCGCGGCGAGGATCCAGTAGCGCGTGATCAGGTTGAACGAGGGCGCGAGATCCTCGTCCTGCCGCAGCTCCGCCCAGAGCCGCGTGTAGAGCAGATCGTACCGCTGCGTAGCCTCCTTCTCCGACGCGCCGGGCGCGGGGAGCAGGGGGCGGTAGTGGTCGTCGAGCCCGAGCTGGTGGAGCCGTTCGGCGAGGCGCGCGTGGGCGCCGCGGCGGCGCCAGAGCCGCCTGCCCGCGTGCCTCCCCGCCGAGAAGCAGACCATGCCGAGCACGTAGCTCGCGAGGATGGCGCCCGCGACGTGCACCGCCCCCCAGGCCCCGAGGTCGATGGACGAGAGCCAGGTGGCGCCGAACGCGAACGCGCCGAAGGCCAGCGCCCCGAGGCAGACGGTGCCCGCGACGAAGAACGAGAGATCGAAGACGCCGAAGATGTCGCCGAAGCGGGCGAGCAGCGCGCTGAACGCGTCGGTGACCTGGGTGCCGGGGCTCGTGCCGGGGTTCGCTTGCTTGGCCACGTCGCGCGCTTCCTCACGTCATGCGTATCCCAGATTCGATCCGCGCGCGACGTCGGCGGAGGGCATCGAAGCGCGCTCCTCGGGAGCTGGGGCGGCCCCATCGTGACGAGGAGCGCGACCCTAACCGTGCTTCCGGATCACCCCCTCTTGCGCGCAGCTCGCGACGAGGCGCCCGGCCCGGTCGAAGAACTGCCCCCGCACGAGCCCCCGCCCGCCGGACGCCGAGGGGCTGTCGACCACGTAGAGCAGCCAGTCGTCGAAGCGGAAGGGCCGGTGGAACCACATCACGTGGTCCAGCGAGGCGATCTGCATGCCAGGCGATGATCCAGCTCACGCCGTGCGGGTCGAGCGACGTGCCGAGGAAGGAGAAGTCGGAGGCGTAGGCGAGCAGGTAGCAGTGGAGGGCCGGATCGTCGGGGAGCCGGTCGATGGCGCGGTACCACATGCGCCGGTGGGGCGCGGTCTTCTGCGGGTTGAACGGGTCTCGCGGTTCGACCGGGCGGATCTCGATGGGCCGCTCCGCGGTCGCCATCGACTTGAACGGCTCGGGGAGCGCGGAGGCCACCTCGAGGCCCATCTCGCGCTCGGATTGCAGGGCGTCGGGCGGCGGCGCGTCGGGCATCGGGTCCTGGTGGTCGAAGCCTCCCTCGATCCCCTGGAACGACGCCTCGAGGCTGAAGATCGCCTCGCCCTCCTGCACGGCGGAGACGCGCCGGGTGGTGAAGCTCTTGCCGTCGCGCAGCCGGTCGACCTGGTAGAGGATGGGCCGGCGCACGTCGCCGGCGCGCATGAAGTAGCCGTGCAGCGAGTGCACCGGGCGGGCCTCGCCCACCGTGTGCGCGGCCGCCGAGAGGGCCTGGCCCAGCACCTGGCCGCCGAAGATGGCGCCCCAGCCGAGATCCTGGCTCCTGCCCCGGTAGAGATCGCGATCCAGGCGTTCGAGGGCGAGCAGATCGATGAGGTCGGCGAGGACGCGTTGCATCCGGCGGAGGTAGCACAGTTGCGGAGCGGCGCGCCTCCGGACGACCATGCGCGCGTGGCCCGTGCGCACTCGACGGGGGCTTCGCCCCCAAGCCCCAGCTCAAGGCTGTTCCCGTTCCGCATCTTCGCCTTCGCCTTCCTCGGCTGGGCCTTCGACTTCTACGACCTCGTGCTGATCGGCTTCGTGAAGGACAGGGTGGGCGACACCTTCCACCTCTCGGCGACGAGCGAAGAGTGGATGCTCGGCATCGCGCTCGGATCGTCGGGCATCGGCGGCATCGTGGGGGGCGCGATCGCCGACCGCATGGGCAAGCGGGACGTGCTCGCCGCCACGGTGCTCCTCTACTCGATCGGGTCGCTCGTGGCGGGCGCGGCGCCGACGTTCGCCGTCTTCCTCCTCGGCCGCACGCTCGTCGGCCTGGGCGTCGGCGGCGAGTGGGCCATCGGGCACAGCATGCTCGCCGAGGCCGTGGAGCCGTCGTTCCGCGGGCGCGCCTCGGCGTACCTCCAGGCCGGTGAGCCGGTGGGCGTCGCGATCGCCGCCGTCGCCGGCTTGCTCCTGGTCCCCGCCGTCGGGTGGCGCTGGGTGATGATGGGATCCAGCGCCACCGCGCTGCTCGCCTTCGCGATGCGATCCTCGCTGCACCTGCCCAACACGAAGAGCGAGGCGAGCCCGTCGCTCTCCCGCGTGCTCGCCGCGGGCGTGGGTCGCCGCATGGTCGTCGCGTGGATCCTCGGCGTGCTCAAGCTCGGCACGTACTGGACCTGCTACATCTGGCTGCCCAGCTTCCTGGTCTCGCAGATGAACCAGGGCATCGGCAAGTCGCTCGTCTGGCTCATCACCGCCCAGACCGGCCAGCTCGTCGGCATGCTCACGTTCGGCCAGGTGGCCGACCGCTTCGGCCGCCGCGTCGCCTACTCCGTCTACTCGATCCTCACGGCCGCCGCGCTCGCCGCCCTCGCCTTCCACTGGAAGGATCTCTCGGACCACCACCCGCTGCTCTTCTGGGCGGTGATGGCCCTGCTCGGCTTCGGGTCCGGCTGCACCGCCGGCTTCGGCGCGCTCCTCTCCGAGCTCTTCCCGACCGAGGTGCGCAGCGCCGCGATGGGCACCACCTACAACCTGGCCCGCAGCGTCCAGCTCGGCGCGCCTCACCTCGTCGGCTGGGCCGTCACCCTCGGCGGCCTCGCCGGCGGCCTCTCGGTGCCGCTCGTGCTGGCGCTGGGCACGGCGGCGTGGGTGTGGGTGCTGCCGGAGACGAGGGGAATCACGCTCACCTCGCTGGAAGAGCCCGCGCCCTAAATTTAGAACGCCGACACCCCCGTCGGAGAGCGACGCTCACGCCGGCTCCCGCGCGGACGGCATCCTCGTCCCCATGCTTGGGACCTCTCGCGCACGTAGGCACACAGCGACGGTCGCCGCCCTTTCCCTCGTTGCGTCGACGCTGCTGGCGACGACCTCGGCGCTGGCGGAATCCCCCGGCTGCCACGCCTCCGGCGGCGCCGGCTCCGCAGTATGCGCCGATTCCGCAGTACGCGCCGGCTCCGCAGGTTGCGCCAACGGCGTCACCGGACCTCTCGGGCTTCCACGCGCCCACCGCGCCCCCGGGCCCGGCCGCGGAGAAGCCCTCGCTGATCGAGGAGCTCCCCATCGCCTCGTACGTGATGGCGCCTGTGTCGGCGGCCGGGGGCGCTCTGGTGACCGTCCTCCTGGGGGGCAACGCAATCAACGACCTGAAGGACCCTTCGAAGCACACGACCCCCGACGCGACGCACAACCTCGTCGTCAAGGCGCGCGTGAGCCAGGTGGTCTCCGGGGCGCTCTTCGGCGTCACGGGGATTTTCACCTTGTACGGCACGGTCAAGACGGTCCGTACGGTGATGAAGCTCTCGTCGATGGTGCAGCTACCGCAGGTCGGGGTCACAGCGGTCCCGTTGCCGGGCGGCGCTGCGTTGGGCGTGGGAGGGACGTTCTGACATGGGCCTGCGCACGCTCCTCGCCATCCCCGTCGCGGCGCTCTTCGCGTCGCTCGCGCTCGCCGACTGCGGGCTCACGATCGCCTGCGACACGGCCGAGAACTGCGAGACCGGCCAGGTCTGCGTGAAGGGCTTCTGCCAGGACGGCACCGGAGGAGACGGCGGAGTCTCCTCGACCAGCAGCGGCAAGGGAACCGGAGGCGCTGGTACCAGCTCCGGGAACGGTGCTGCCGCGAGCGCGAGCACGAGCACGAGCGCGAGCACGAGCGCGAGCACGAGCACGAGTACGAGTACGAGTACGAGTACGAGTACGAGCAGCGGGGGTGGGTGCTCGAAGGGGTGCCCCTCGGGGGACTACTGCGACAGCTCCAGCACGTGCTCGGCGTGCACGGTCGACGCGCACTGCGGGTCGAGCTGCGCCGCGTGCAGTGGGTCGACCCCGCGGTGCGACGGGAAGAGCTGCGTTCAGTGCACGACGAAGGCCGACTGCTCCGGGCAGCTCTTCCCGTGCTGCTCCAACGGCACCTGCTCGTCGCTCGGGCCCTGCTAGCCGGGCGCGGTCTTCAGGCGACCTTCAGCCGTCGTTCCAGGTGAGCTGCGCGAGCATCGTCGGAGTCGCCGTCGCCGCCGCCGTTGACGGCCTTCCCCCTCACGCCCTTGCCGCCGCAGAAGCTCGATCATCAGCTCGGTGCTGCCGAGCAGGAGATCCCACATCCCGCGGGGGGCGCCGGCGCAGTCGCTGTACACGATGCGCGCGGAGCCCTTGCGCGCCAGCTCGACGGTGCACTTGCCGCCGTCGCAGAAGAGGCCGAACACCTTCCCCGACTGCTTGAGCAGCGCCTCCGGCGACAGGAGCTTGAGGATGAAGCGGTAGATCGTGTTGAGGTCGCTGCGGGCGGCCTCGCGCCCGACATCGCGCGAGACCTGGGCGCCGCAGACCGCGCGCGCGGACTCGTGGAGCGAGGCGTACCAATCAATCGGGTACCACCCCATCGGGACAATCTCGCCGTTCCGCAGCGCGGCGACCAGCTCGGGCCGCAGCCCCGCGAGCACGCGGGCATGGGCGCCGTCGCCGTGCACCCGGCGCAGCGTGGCCAAGAACCCGATGAACCCTTGCCCCTTGATCCGGACGCCCATGCAATCCGTCGATCGTCGCAGGTCCGTCCGGTTCGGTCAATGGACGCTCGGCGCAACTCCGAGCGGGCACGAGAGCGGGCACACGCGCGGGCACGTGTGCCCGCTCGTGTGCCCGCGAATTGTCGTGATCCCAACGAACGCGACTCCGCTAGCATCGCCGACCGGAAACACGATGCGCGGTCGGCCATCGTGAACGACTGACGTGAACGATCAACGTGGCCGACATGCTTGGAGGTGACGCATGGCCGACGAAACAGTGCTGGACGTCGTGGTGATCGGGGCGGGCTTCTCGGGGATCTCGGCGGCGCGCGAGCTCGCGCAGCTCGGGGCGAGCTTCCGCGTGCTGGACTCGTACACGGACCACCTCGGGGGCCGGGCGTACTCGTACCGCGTCTCGGAGGATCTCGGGTTCGACCACGGCGCCGAGTACCTGGGCGATCTCCAGAACGGGATCATGAGCCTCGTCCACACGCTCCTGCCCGAGGCGGAGCTGCGTGAACAGCGCCGAGCTCCGCGTGGGCGCGCCGGAGGAGGTGATGTACCTCGCCGATCATCGCTTCTGCTTCGACAAGGCGGACGCGGCGCTCGGCATCCAGGGCATCCCTCCGGACATCGGCCTGGCCGCGCTCTTCGGGATCATCTGCCTGCTCGCGGAGATGACGCTGATCGAGATCGGCATCAACGTCGTCGAGCCGTGGCGCTCGCCCTCGTGGGCGCTCGAGCTCGACAAGATCAGCGTCGAGGACTGGGTGGCGCAGAAGAGCTGGGTGAACGACCGCGCGCGCGCGGTGATGCGGATCAGCGTCGAGGCCCTGCTCTCCGTGGAGCCCGCGCAGATCTCGCCCTTTTATCTGCTCTGGTACACGGCCTGCAACGACGGCTTCCTGAACGAGGTCAACGACGACGCCGGGGGCCCGCAGCAGTACTGGCTCCGCAGGGGCATGAGCGATCTCGCCGAGCGCTTCGCCCAGCCCGTCCGCGATCGGATCGATCAGGGCGTGCGCGTGGCCCAGGTCGACCACACGGGCGACGTGGTGCGCGTCGTGGCCGAGGGGGGCGCCGTCTACCTCGCCCGCAAGGTGCTCGTGGCCACCTCGCCGCACTCGGCGGGGCGCATCCGCTTCACGCCCGAGCCGCCGCCCGAGCGGCGCACGCTCCTCGATCTCCCGATGGGCAAGACGATCAAGTGCCAGGTCTTCTACTCGAGCCGCTGGTGGTACGACAGCAAGGGCCTGAAGTACGACGGCTACGTCGGCGGCTCGGACTACCCCGTCTGCTGGGTCATGGACAACACGCCGCCCAACGCGGGCGACGCGGGGCCCTTCGTGCTGATGACGTTCACCGTCGGAGCGCAGGTCGACAAGCTGGGGCCCGACGCGACGGACGCCGAGATCGAGAAGGTCGTCCTCGACGCGCTCGTGTACCTGTTCGACGACAATCGGGCGCGCGATCACCTCCGCATGGTGATCCACCGCTGGGTGCCGAAGGACCCGTACGTGGGCGGCGGCCCCAACACCGTCTTCACGCCGGGAGTGCTGACGAGCCCCGCCGGGAAGCTCCTGAACGAGCCGTGGAACGACAAGATCTTCTTCGCCTCGTCCGAGAACGCGCGCAACCTGCACCCGACCTCGACCTCGCGGACCTGGAACCTGTTCGCGCCGGAGAACCTGCCCCAGTACGACGCGAACGGGGTGCTCCTGCCCACGTCGAAGGCGCCCTTCAACTCGAAGTACTCCGACATGAGGCGGAGCCTCGGCTACATGGACGGCGGGGTCGAATCCGGGCGCTTCGGCGCGCACGTGGTGGCGAAGAGCCTCGGCCTCGCCGGCCACGCCCTGCGCGAGGTGCCCGAGCCGGCGGCGGCCGCCGCCGTGCCCGCACCTGCGGCGCCCAAGCCGCTGACCCCGGCGGACGCCGCGTCCCTGCTCGCGGCCCTGCAGGAGGAGCTCCACGCAGCCGCTCCCGCAGGCGGGCTCCGCGGGGCCACGTCGCACATGCGCGACGCCATCGTGCGCGTCCTCGTCAAGAAGGGCCTGCTCCAGGACGCCGGCGACCACCCGCGCACCCTCACGGCGATCCGCGACTTCGCGGCCTCCGTCGTCGCCCACGCGACCGCCGAGCCCGACGCCCATCCGGAGGAGGCACGCCCGGGTCTCCACGGCGTGCGCACGGCCGTCGCCGGGCTCGAGTCGAAGGTGAAGACGCTGCTCTCCAGGAAGTGACGCGGCGCGGCAGCCGGGTGACCACGGCGTCCGCCCCCCGCACGGGGCGGACGCCACCCCGTTCGCCGTGCCCCTGTACTCCCTATCTGGGGTGAGGCCCCCGTTCGGCACCACCCAATCGTTCAGCGGCACCGGTGCCCCTCGCGACGGGGAGCGCGCCTCCTTTCACGAGGATCGCGCCCCTCGTTGCGAGGACCGCACTCGTCGCAATGAGAAGCTCACCTCCCGGTGCGAGGACCGCACCCTTCGCAGCGAGAGGCCCTCCTCCCGCTGCGAGGACCTCACCCCTCGCAGCGAGAGGCCCACCTCCCGCAACGAGGACCGCACCTCCCGCAACGAGGACCGCACCTCCCGCAACGAGGACCGCACCTCTCGCAACGAGGACCGCACCTCTCGCAACGAGGACCGCACCTCTCGCAACGAGGACCGCACCTCTCGCAACGAGAGGCTCACCTCCCGTTGCGAGGACCGCACATCCCGCAACGAGGACCGCACCTCTCGCAACGAGGACCGCACCTCTCGCAACGAGAGGCTCACCTCCCGTTGCGAGGACCGCACCTCCCGCAACGAGGACCGCACCTCCCGCAACGAGAGGCCCACCTCCCGTTGCGAGGACCGCACCTTCCGCAACGAGAAGCCCACCTCCCGCAACGAGAGGCTCACCTCCCGTTGCGAGGACCGCACCTCCCGCAACGAGGACCGCACCCCTCGCAACGGGGAGCCGCCTCTCACGAAGCGGGGGCGTGGGCCTTTACAGTCCTGGCAGATCGACTGCTTGAACGGGGCGCACGCACCGCAACGAGAACGCGAGGTGTCGCACCCCACCGCAAGGGCCTCGCCGGCAAGACGCGGGAGAGCTTCTCACGCGGACCGGCCCGGGAAGACGTCGAACCCGTACTCGTCGTACCCGTGATCGTCCTGACGCGGCACATCACGCCCGCCCGCGTCACACTCCCTCCCCGTGCGCCGACCTCCCGGCATGCCCCCGCCCCTGTGGCGCCTCGCCCTCCTTGCCCTCGCCGCCTGCGCGCACGCTCCGGATCCGCCCTCCGCCGCCTCCGCCGACCCACAGCCTCCCGCTCCCACCGCCGAATCCGCCGCCTCGGCACGCCCGACGGCCCGTCCCCTCCCCTACCCCTGGCTCACCGACCCCTCCGCCCCCGCCGCGGACGGCACCCTCGAAGCCCGCTTCCCCCCGCCCCGCGGCTTCGCCCGCGTCCCCCTCCCCGCGCGCAGCTTCGGCGCCTGGCTCCGCGCCCTGCCCCTCGCCCCGCCGGGCACCCCGGTGAAGAGCTACCTCGGCCGCGTCGTCCTCCCCGCCGATCATCCCAACCTCGCCGCGGTCGTCGCGATCGACGTCGGCGACGCGGACCTGCAGCAGTGCGCGGACTCGGTGATCCGGCTCCACGCGGAGTGGCTCTATGCGCAGGGGCGGCGCGACCAGAGCTACCGCGCCGCCTCGGGGGCGGCGATGCCGTTCGCGCGGTGGGCGCGGGGTGAGCGCATGGTGCCGAACGGGATGGGGTTCGCGTGGAAGGCTTCGGCCCGCGCGGACGGTGGGCGCGCCGCCTTCCGCCGATGGCTCGACGGCGTGTTCGCGTTCGCCAACACCGGCTCGCTCGCGCGCGACGCCGAGCCCGTCGCGCCGGACGATCTCCGCCCCGGCGACTTCGTCGTGCAGCCGGGCTCGCCCGGGCACGCGGTGCTCGTGCTCGACGTCGCCCGCGCGGGAGATCGCCGGGCGCTCCTGCTCGGGCAAGGCTTCATGCCCGCGCAGAGCTTCCAGGTCCTCCGGCCCGCGGAAGGGGCGGCCTGGTTTCTCGTCGAGCCGGGCGCGACGGCGCTGGAGACGCCGTTCTGGCGGGCGTTCTCCTGGAAGGCGCTGCGCCGCTTCCCCGGGACGTGAAGGACGGGCCGCGGCGCGGGAGCCGTGGTAGAGGACCGGCCCCATGCGATTCGCAACCGTTCGCCGCCGTGCTCGACGAGCTCAACCGCGGCAAGACCCCGCTCGCGGAGGCCAGGCACGATGCCACCATCGCCTTCGGGCCGTCCATGCGGGTCGAGCGCTTCGTCCTGGGCAACGGGCTCCGCCTCCTCCTGCTCGAGGATCACGCCGCCCCCGTCGCCTGCCTCCAGACGTGGTTCGGCGTCGGCTCGCGGCACGAGAAGCCCGGCAAGACGGGGCTCGCCCACCTCTTCGAGCACCTGATGTTCGGCGAGACGGAGGACATGGCGCACGGCGCCTTCGACCGGATGCTGGAGGAGGCCGGCGCGGAGACGAACGCGGCCACCTTCCTCGACTGGACGTACTACCACACGAACCTGCCGAAGGAGGCGCTCCCCCTCGCGATGAAGCTCGAGGCCGGGCGCATCGCTCGCCTCGTCCTGCGCGACCCGCAGGTGTCGAGCGAGAAGGAGGTGGTGGCCAACGAGCGGCGGCAGCGGGTCGACGACGACGTCGACGGCGCGGTGAGCGAGCTGCTCTACCGGGAGGCGTTCAAGAAGCACGGCTACGGCTGGCCGACGATCGGCTGGATGGCCGACATCCAGGGCTTCAGCACCGACGACTGCACCGCGTTCTACAAGACGTACTACGCGCCCAACAACGCCTCGCTCATCGTGGTCGGCGACGTCGAGGTGGGCGAGGTCATCCGCCTCGTGCAGGACTTCTACGGAGGCCTGCCGCCCTCCACCATCCCCATCGAGGACGTGCAGCCCGAGCCCCCGCAGACGGAGGAGCGCCGCCTCAGGGTCGAGAAGCCGACGCCCACGCAGAAGGCGGCGATCGGCTACAAGTCGCCCGCGCTCGGCGACTTCGACCACGCGCCGCTCACCCTGCTCAACGAGATCCTCTTCGGCGGGCGCTCGTCGCGCGTGCACCGGGCGCTGGTGCAGGAGCAGGAGATCGCCTCCGAGGTGCGCGGCTGGGTCGGCGCGTTCCGGGACCCGGCGCTCTACGACGTCTTCCTATCCGCGCGCGGGGAGCACACGACGGAGGAGCTCGTCGCCGCGCTCGACCACATCTTCGACCAGGTGCGGCGCGAGCCGGTGCGCGAGGCCGAGCTGGACCGCGCCAAGGCGCGGCTCGAGCTGGCGACGGTCCAGGGGCTCGAGACGGTGTCGGGCAAGGCCGAGCAGATCGGCTTCCTCGAGACGGTGCTGGGCGACCCGGCGGTGCTCTTCGAGAAGCTCGCGGCCTACCGGCGCACGACCGTGGGAGACCTGCTCCGCGTCGCGCGGCGCTACCTCGTGCCCGAGGGGCGGACGGTGATCGAGGTGATCCCGGACGGTAAGGAGCCGGAAGGCGAAGAGGAAGAGGAGGAGGCCGCCGCGTGACGACCCCTGTCTATGTCGAGCCGAGCGACGCGCTCCCCATCGTCAGCGTCGCCGTCACCTTCCGATCCGGCGCCGCGCTCGACCCCGAGGGGCGAGACGGGCTCGGCCGCGTGGTCGCGCGCATGCTCCGCCGCGGGGCCGTCGGGTACACGCCGCAGCAGATCGAGGAGACGGTCGACACGCTCGGCGGCGAGCTGGCGGCCGACACGTCGGTCAGCGCCACCACCGTCCACTTCGAGGTCATCCGCCGGTCGCTCGATCCGATGGTCGACCTCGTGGCCACGCTGATCGCCCGGCCGACCTTCGACGAGCGCGAGCTGGGCCGCCTGCTGCGCGAGTCCGAGGCCGAGCTCGTCGAGGCGCGCGACAACGACCGCGGCCTCGCGGCCCGCGCCTTCCGCCGCACGCTCTTCGCCGGCCACCCGTACGGCCGCCGCATGTCCGGCCACGTCGCCACCCTCCGAATCCATCGGGGAGGGCGACGTGCGCGCCGCCTACGCGCGGACCTTCACCCGGGAGAACGCCGTCGTCGCCGTCTCCGGCGACGTGACGGAGGCCGAGGGCCACGCGCTCGCCGAGCGGCTCCTGCACGGCCTGCCCGAGGGCGCGCGCGTCCCCGACCCGGTGCCTCCCCCCACGGCGCGCCCCGGCCGCCACCTCGTCTTCGTCGACAAGCCGGACCGGACGCAGACGCAGATGGTCATCGGCGGCCTCGGCACCGACGCGCACGACGCGGACCACGTCCCGCTCTTCGTCGCCAACACCGCCTTCGGCGGCACGTTCACCTCGCGCCTGATGCAGGAGGTGCGCGCCAAGCGGGGATGGTCCTACGGCGCGTCCTCGCGCGTCGGCTTCGACCGCCAGCGCGACGCCTTCACGATGTGGACCGCGCCGGCCGCCGGCGACGCCCCCGCCTGCCTCGCCCTCGAGCTCGATCTGTTGCACACGTTCCGCGAGGGCGGGGTGACGGAGGAGGAGCTCGAGTTCGTGAAGCGCTACCTCGTCCGCTCGCACGCCTTCGACATCGACACGGCACGGAAGCGCGTGCACCAGAAGCTCGAGGCCGATCTCTACGCGCTGCCGGAGGGGTACCACGAGCGCTACGTCGAGCACGTGCTCGCGGTCGACCGCGCCGCGGCGCACACCGCCGTGCGGGCCCGGCTCTCGGAGGACGACCTGGTCATCGGCGTCGTCGGGACGTACGCCGAGATCGGCGACGCCATCGCCAAGGCCATCCCCGGGCTCGCCAGCGTCACCGTCGCGCCGTTCGACCTGGAGTGACCCTGCGCGTTCCCTCGCGCGCGGACACATCCTGTACGCTGGGGGCCCATGCCCAACGACCCCAACTGGTACGCGCCTCCCGCGGCGGACGCGCCGCCGCCCTCGACGCCCCCCGACGCGCTCGACGCCAGCCCGGAGTACGTGGGCTTCGCCGTGCGCGCCGGCGCCCGCATCTTCGACGTCATCGCCGTGGCGATCCTCGGCTTCATGGGCGGGGCCGCCGGCGGCGCCCTCACGGCCGTCCTCGCGGCGTCCGGCGTCGTATCGTCGGGCTGGCTGCACCGCGTCCAGGGCTCTCTGGCGACCAGCTTCGCGTTCGGGCTGCTCGCGTCGCTCTGCTACCATATGGTCGCCGAGGGCCTGGGCGGCGCCACGATCGGCAAGGCCATGCTCGGCATCCGGGTGCTGCGAGAGGACCTCCGCCCAGCCGGCCTGGGCCCCGCGCTGGTGCGAAGCCTCGCGGTCTACATCGACTCCTTTTTCTTCGGCCTCGTGGCGTACTCCGTGATGGGTGGCTCGCCGCGGCAGCAGCGGCTCGGCGACAAGTGGGGGCACACCGTGGTCGTGCGGACGGCGACCCTCCCCGCGGGCCTCCGCGGCGGCACCGGGGTCGGGCTGGTCCTGGGCATCGTGGGGCACCTGGTCGTGGACGTGGTGAGCGTCGTCGTACGCGCGCTCTGAGCCCGCCCCTCGACGCGCGCCGGCGCTTGCCGTAGAGCACCCCCGCCATGTCCGACCACCACTTCACCACGTTCCAGGGCGACATCTTCGCCGCCATCCGCGCCGCCATCGAGGAGAGGGTCCCCGGCTCCAAGGTCGTGGTGAACGGCGGCGGCGGGCACTTCAACATCGAGGTGACGTCGGCCGAGTTCGCCGGCAAGAGCACGCTCGAGCGCCAGCGGCTCGTGTACTCCGCGATCGCTCACCTGATGAAGGGCGACGCCGCGCCGGTGCACGCGGTCGACAGCCTGAAGACAATCGTGCCCTGAGCGGCGGCCGCGCCGGCGAGGGCGCGGCTTGGCCCGCGGCGGGGCCTGGTGGTAGCGTCGAGGCGTGACGCCGGACGAACGCCAGTTCCTCAAGGAAGCCTTCCAGGCGTTCGGGGAGGAGCCGCTGGAAGCGGGAGATCCGCGCTACGTGGATCTGCGCGCGGTGCGGGGGGGTGATGATCCGGTCGAGCTGATGGCGAGGACGATCGAGTTCTCGCAAGGGGGGAGCTTGCAGCTCCTCGCGGGGTTCCCGGGAACGGGGAAGACGACGAGAGCTCAAGCGGCTACGAAGGTTGCTGGAAGACGCCGGCCACACGGCGATGCTGGCCGATGCGTTTCATCCTGTTCATGAAAGAATGGGCCCCCTCGTACGGTCACCGTCCAGTGGGTTGGGCGAGTTTGCAGCCGAAAGATGGCTCGAAGGCATACTAAATCGACCGAACGCCCCTGATGTGCTCATCGTCGACTCCATCGAGCACATTCGCGCCTCATTTGCGGAATACACCTCGCTGGAGGCGTACTTCGCCGACTACGCAATCATTCCCGGACGACATGTCGTCTATTCAGTGCCGCCATACCTGCAGGCCCACTCGCGACGAGCCGTCACGCACAGCCTTCGTGACGTGGCAGTACGCGGTCGCGGCGGTGCGGAGCGGCCCGATGGCTTTCATTCGTTGACGCGGGCGATTGTGCAGCGAGCTGACCGCTCGCGTCTGCTGAGTGAGTCCGCGCGGGAGCGGGTCGTGCTCGGTTCAGGCGGAAACATGGGCGACCTGATGCTCCTCATGCGCGAGAATCATCCGCCGCGCCGACTCGCTCCCCGTGAGCGATGCCGCCGTAGACAGCGCGTTCGAGCATGTGCGCGGGCAGCTTCCTCCGCTCACCCCCGCGGAAGTAGAAAGCCTCGCGAAGATTGCGCGCACAAAGGACGTCGCCTTCGACTCACCGGAGAGTGCCTACGACCTCACGCGCTTGGCCAACGCGCACCTCTTGCTCTCTTACCGCAACGGACGCGTGTGGTACGACGTTCATCCGCTCGTCCGAGAGACCGTCCTCCAGCGCGCCGCGGCTGTTGCCGATGGGCCCGTCCTTCCGGCTCCTGAGCCCGAGCCTGCCCCTGCCAGCCCCAAGCTCGCGAGCCGCGCCACGCCCGAGCCTGCCGTCTCTCTGTCGCCGGAGATGCGCTTCACCCTCGTCGTCGAGAGCTACCGCGCCCTCCGCCACGTGCGCTGGACCTTGCCCCGCGGAGTCTCCGCGCTCGTCGGCCCCAACGGCTCGGGCAAGTCTACGCTCCTCGACGTCCCCGAGCTTCTCCGCCATGCGCTCGCGCGCGACGTGCGCAAGGCCATCGATGACCGCGGCGGCCCTGGCACCCTCCGCAACTTGCAGGTCGATCGCAGCGCTTCGGTGATCCTGGGCGTCGAGGTCGACACCCTCGTCTGGCAGCTCGACCTCGCCCCCAAGGGTCCAGCGTTCAATCCCCTTCGCGGCGAACGCGTGACCATGGGCGGGACTGTCGTGCTCGATCGAGCGACCGCCGAGGTCCGCGCCGACGACGCCCGCCCATTTCTCCGACGCTACGCGGATCTCGCCGACGGTGCGGAGCTACGCCCCATCGTCGCCTTCATCGAGGGCTACCGCCTCTACGGCACCTACGACCTCGCCAGCATCCGCCTCAACGGCTCCCAGGTCTCCTCCGACGAGTACCTCCACCCCGACGGCCGCAACATCTTCTCCGTCCTCCGCAACTGGCGCGACCGCAAGGAGGCGCGCCCCCGCTGGGACTTCGTCCTCGCCAGCCTCAAGGAAGCCTTCCCCGACACCTTCGACGATCTCGACTTCGAGATGGCCGGTCAGACGGTCTCCGGCCGCATCGTGGCCCCGAAGCCGGACGTCACCATCCCCACGTACCTCGCGGCAAACGGCTGGCTCGTGGCGCTTCTCCACCTCGCCGCCGTGGCATCCACGCCGCCCGCGGGTGTGGTCGCCATCGACGAGGTCGAGAACGGCCTCCATCCCTTCGCCATCCGCGCGCTCATCGACGCCATGCGGCGCTGGGCCGATACGACCGGCATCTCCATCGTGCTCGCCACGCACTCCCCGGTCGTGATCGACCAGTTCAAGGACCAGCCCGACCGCATCTTCGTCATGGAGCCGGGCCGCGATACGCAGCCCGCCCGCCTCGACGAGATCCACGACCCGGAGTGGCTCGCGCACTTCTCGCTCGGCGACCTCTATGCGCACGACGAGTTCGGCGCGCAGCACAAGGACGCCCCGCGCGCCGTATGAAGCGGGTCACGCTGCTGGTCACGGGCAAGACCGAGGAGGCGCTCCACGAGTCGCTGAAGCGGATCTTCCGCGAGGTGGAGTTCGTCATGCTCCCTAAGCGCGAGGGCTTCACGTCACCCCCGCTGCCGTCTCCGCCTCGGCTCCACGCGCTGGGCACGGCGCCGACGCCCACGAACGTCGAGCACCTCGCCGCGACGCTCGTCGCCGAGGTGGAGCCAGGGCGGCGAGATGCGAAGCCGCCGGACCTCGTGGTGCTCGTCGACGACCTGGAGCTCGTCAACCAGGCCCAGCCGGAGCGCGCGGTGGAACACGTGCGCGCAGCCGTGAAGGCTCACCTCGATCTGCATCCCTGGCCGAACGCAGCGAGCAAGGAGCGTGCGACCCAGCGCGTCCGCGAGCGATGCTCGTTCCATCTGCTCGCGCCGATGGTCGAGTCCTACTTTTTCGCCGAGACCGCTGCGCTGACGCGCGCCGGCGCGATACGCCCTTCGCGCTTCGATACGGCGACCGATGTCGAGCAGTTCTCGGTGATCGACCCCGACTTCACGACCCCGGCGGACCGTCCGCGCGGCGCGACGCTGCCGCCCTGGGCCATCCCCAATCGCGACCGGCACCCCAAGGCCTACCTCCAGTTCCTCTGCGACCCCACCGGCAGGGTACCGCGCGCGTATGTCGAGACGGACGGCGGGCGGGCCGCCCTTCGCGACCTCGCTTGGGACGCGGTCCTCGCACCCCGAGAGCAGGCGCGTCTCGTGCGATCCTTGATCCACGACCTCTGCGATGGCCTCGGCGAGCACGCGATGGCCGCGCGCTTCGGCGGCACGGCGCACGAGCTCACGTGGCCTCCGACGCGGGATCGAGTGCTCCGTAATATTTGACGGCCGGCGCGCTGCCGCGCGACCGCCCCATCTTGCTCATCGCCCCGAGCAGCGTGCCCCCCCCGGCTCAGCTCCCCGCCGCCTCCACCTTGTCCTTGCCCCCCGCCTTGGCGCGGAACATGGCCGCGTCGGCCGCCTCGATGAGCGCCGTCGCGTCCTCGCCGTCCTCCGGCAGCGAAGCGGCCCCCACGGAGCACGTTATCCGGAGCTTGTGCTCGCCGCCGAGGGCGTAGGGCTGGCCCGAGACGGCGGCGCGGAGGCGGTCGCCGACGAGGGCAGCGGCGGCGCGGTCGGCGCCGGGCACGATGACCGCGAACTCGTCGCCGCCGTAGCGGTACACGCCCTCCCCGCCGCGGATCACGCCCCGCATGCGCGCGGCGAGGCCGGCGAGCAGGGCGTCGCCGGCGAGGTGGCCGAGGCGGTCGTTGATCTGCTTGAAGCCGTCGAGGTCGATCATCAAGAGGCCCACCCGGCCGCCGCGCGCGCGGGCGTCGGCCACCTCGTGGCCGAGGTCCGTCATGAAGGCGCCGTGGTGACGGAGGCCGGTGAGCGCGTCGGTGCGCGCCGCGCCCGAGACCTCCTCGAAGCGGCGGGCGTTGCTGATCGCCCGGCCCGCGTGGTCGGCCACCATCGAGAAGACCTGCTCGGACACCGGGTCGAGCCTGGCTCCGGTGAAGTAGTTGTCGGCGTAGAGGACGCCGGAGACGCCGCGGGCGTCGCGGAGGGGCGCGGCGATCGCCGTCGCGGCGTGGAAGAGGCCCGCGGTGTCGTCCTCGCCCTCCCCGATCACCGTCGCGCCGCGGCGGAAGGCCAGCGCGACGATGCTGGACCCGCCGGCGTCGAGCACCGTCCCGCGCACGAGCCGGTCGAGCTTGCCGGGGCTCGCCTGGTGCCGCAGGCCCGACTCGTAGAGCGTCTCCAGGTCGGGGGCGTCCGCCTCGATCGACTTCCACACCCGGTCGGCCTCGTCGCGGTCCGAGGGGCCGACGGCCGCGACGCCGTGCAGGACGCGCCTATCGGCGGGGGAGCCGGCGGGCTCCGCGAGGAAGAGCATGGCGCGGTTGAGGCCGAGCCCCACGCCCGCCGTCACGGCGGTGAGCACGGCGTAGCAGGCCGGCTCGAGCTCCAGGGCGCCGGCCACGAGGTTGCCGATGCGATGGAGCAGCGCGATCGCCGCCCTCAGCGTCGCCACCTCGCGCCGGAGGGCACGGACCTCCGCGCGCTCTCCCCCGCGCGCCGCCTTCTTCGACCGCGTCTTTTCCACTCGCCGCGTGGAGCAGCATACCCGCTTCCGCGCGGCGTAGCCCTCTCTACCGAGCCCGCGCCCGAGCCCGAATTTCCCGAAATCGGGCGCGGGCGCGGGCTCCGGCTCGGGCTCGGTCGAGAGGGCGTGGGTTAGAATCTCCCCCCACCGGGGCGACTCCGCTAGGATGGCCCCCCTATGGATCTGTCCCCGAGGGCGGTCATCGCGGGGCGCTACCGGGTGGAAGCCAAGGTCGGCGCCGGCGGCATGGGCGAGGTGTGGGTCGGCGAGCTCATCGGCACCGGCGCGCGCGTCGCCATCAAGACGCTCCTCCCCGCCGCCGCGCTGAACCACGAGGTCGTCGCGCGCTTCAAGCGCGAAGCGTACCTGCTCGGCCGGATCCAGAGCGCGCACATCGCGCGCGTCGTCGACTTCGTCCCCGACGAGGCCTACGGCATGGTGCTCATCATGGAGTTCATCGCGAGGGCGATCCGCTCTCCCGCATGCTCCAGGAGCGCACCCTCACGGTCGAGGAGGGGTACGACCTCGCCGTCGGCCTCGCCAGCGCGCTGAAGGATCTGCACGCGGCCAACATCATCCACCGCGACCTCAAGCCCGGGAACATCATCATGGCGCCGATGCCCGACGGGCGCCGGCGCGCGGTCGTGATCGACTTCGGCGTGAGCCGGATGATGTCCGACAAGAGCGCCGACGACGACGAGGAGCTCACCGGCATCACGCGCGCGGACATGGCCGTCGGCACCATCGAGTACATGGCGCCGGAGCAGATCCTCAACTCGCGCGCCGTGACGCCGGCGCTCCGACATCTACGCCGCCGGCGCGATGCTCTTCCGCGCGTGCGCCGGGCGCCACATCTTCGCCGTCAACTCGGACACCGAGCTGGCGCAGAAGAAGCTGACGAACGACTCGCCCGATCTGCCGCTGAACCGCACCGACCCGCTCGCCCAGGGCCTCGCCCGGGTGGTGGGCAGGATGATCAAGCGCCGGCCCAAGGAGCGCTACCCCAGCGCGGACGAGGTGCTCGCCGATCTCGCTGCGCTGCGCGCGCCCGCGTCCGCGTCTCGCGGCGGCGGCGACGACGACGACGGGGAGGACGCCACCATCGCCCACACGAAGGGCCTCCCGGCCGCGGCGATGGCGGCCATCGCCGCGCGCGCGCAGACCGCGGCGGGCCCGGCTTCGGCCCCCGCGCCCGTGTCCGGCGCTGCGCCTGCGTCGGCCCCGTCGCCGACGTCTGCCCCCGCGCCCGTCTCCTCCGCTGCACCCGTGGCCGTGCCCGCTCCTGCGGCGCAGCAGGCCGCCGCCGTGCCTGCGCCCACGTCGGTGATGGGGGCCGCGCCGGCGCAGACGACAGGCAGCGACAGCCGGGTGAGCATTGCCGTGCCGCAGCCCGCCGGCCCTCCGGCGAGGCGCGGCGTATCTCCGCTGGTCACGCTCGGTCTCGTCGCGCTCGCCCTCGTCGGCGGCGCGTTCCTGGGCCCGCGGGTCCTCCAGCAAGGCGGCCTTGGCAACCTCCTCCGTGGCCCCGCCGCGACGACGGCGCCACCCGCCGCGGCAGCGCCGGCGACGGCAGCGCCCGCGCCGCCGCCCACCGCGACTCCCACGCCGCCCGCCACGGCGCGGGCGGGGTCGGCGACGGCTGCACCGGCGGCGATCGTCGGCGCCGAAGCGCCCGCCGACACGGGGAAGGGCGCGGCTGGCGACGCGGGCCCAGCCGCGGCGGTGGACGGCGGCGGAAAGTAGCGCAAACGCGGGAGCTAGCGCCGGGGGTCTCGACCTATGCCGTCCGAATCGTGCCAGCCTTGTGGCTCTTGACGCAGCGCCGCAATTACCGTGTCTTCCAGGACCAGTCGGAGCTCGACATCGTCCTCGAGGTGCTCCGAGGCTGGGGATCCAGCCCACACTCGTCCTCGACGCAGGGAGCTATCCCCAGCGCCGCATGCGGGTGCAGTACGCGGAGACGGACTTCGATTTCGTGAGCCGCATGCTGGAGGACATCGGGGTCGCGTACTACTTCGAGCAGTCCGGGGACCATACGACGCTGGTCCTCACCGACTGCCCGAACAGGGGCGCTCCACGCGCCCCCGTCCCCTTCGTGGGCAGGCCCAACGACGGCGTCGCACACGAGCACGTCACGGCGGTGCGGACCCGCCGACAAGTGCGGCCCGGGCGCTACACGCAATCCGACGTCGACTACCGCAAGGCCCGCAACCATCCGCTGGCGTCGTCTGCCACGGGGGGCGGCGCCATCGAGCGCCGGCTCGAGCGCTACCACCACCACTACGGCAGCTTTCTCTGGAAGGCCGACGCAGGCGGCGACACACCCCATGCCGACGACCGCGGCGCCGCCCGCACCAACGAGCGCGAGGGGGCCAAGCAGGTCCAGAGGCGCCTCGACGCGCAGCGCGCCGACGCGCGCGTTTGCGCGTTCCGCACCAATGCCCACGACATGCGCCCCGGCAAGGTCTTCACCATCGCCGGCCACCCGCGGAGCGAGCCGCTGCCCCGCTGCTCGTCGTCGCCGGCACGTTCACCGGCTCGGCGACCGGCGAGTGGACGCACACGTGCGAGGCTCGCTACACCGACGTCGACTACCGCCCGCCGCTGCGCACGCCCAAGCCGCGCACCCTCGGCGTGGAGAGCGCCACCGTCACGGGCCCCGCGAGCGAAGAGATCCACACCGACGAGCTCGGCCGCGTGCGCGTCCACTTCCACTGGGATCGCGAGGGCGCCTCCGACGAGACCAGCTCGTGCTGGGTGCCGGTGAGCCAGCCGTGGGCGGGCGCGGGGTTCGGCGCCATCTGCCTCCCGCGCGTCGGGCAGGAGGTGCTGGTCGACTTCCTCGGCGCGGACCCGGACCGCCCGATGGTGGTTGGAAGGGTGTACACCGCGACCACACCGGCACCGTACTCGCTCCCCAAGAACAAGATGGTGAGCGGGATCCGGTCGGAGAGCTATCCGCGCGGCAAGGGCGCGGCCGGGCAGGCGCGCATGGGCGGCGGTCCGATGAGTCATGAGCGGGCGCTGGGGGGCCGAGCCCCCATCGTGATGGAGGCAGCGCCGGCCGCCGACGTCACCTCTTCGGTTGCAAACGTCGGCGAGCCTCCGCCTTACCCGGCCGGCGGCGGGATGCCGGTCGGGCAGCTCGGCGCCGATCCTTCGCAGCCGTCGACCGCGGACGCCGGTCACAACGAGATCACCTTCGACGACACAGCGGGGGCCGAGCAGATCAACGTGCACGCCGCGCACGACTACCACCGCATCGTGCAGCACGACTCGTTCGTGACCGTGAAGCACGACGACTTCCTCACGGTCGAGCACAACAAGACCGACGTCATCAAGCGGGCTTACTCGATGACGGCGGGGAGCGTGAGCATCGGGACGGAGAGCTACCGGCTCGATTCGGGCAACACCAAGATGTACTCGAACACGAACACTTACATCGGCTCACTCGACTGTACGACCGTCTTCGCGGGCGACCGAGTGCGAGTCAAGGGACCGGAGGTCAAGCTCATCACGCAAACTGAGACCACGTACATCAAGGTGACGGACGGCAGCATCCTGGCTTACTCGTCAAGCCAGATGACCCTGTTCGTCAGCGGGGCCTCGATACTCCTCAGCCATGGCAAGATCGTACTCACTGCTGGCCCGAGCAGCATCACGATGGACAAGGCGGGCATCACGCTCGTCGCACCGATGATCGACCTCAACCCCTGAGGCAACTCGCTCGGAACACCTTGTGCTCGACCCCGCCCCGCTGCGCCTTGGCCCCCGAGTTCTCGGCTACGGGATCGCCCTCTTCTGGGGATCCTGCTCGGAGCAGGGGTCCACGCGGCGCTCACGTCACGCCCGGCGGCGATCACCGCGCCAGCCGTCGTACCAGCGAGCGCGTTCCCCGCCCCGTGCCCACCTTGCTCGTCGTGCCCACCCGTGAAGCCCCCGTGCACGGGGGATGTATTTCTGTGGAACGGCGAAGAGTGGCACATCAGCGGCGGCCCGACGCCCGTGAGCAAGACCGGCCACGCGAAGGGATGGCCGTGTGGCACGTACTCACTCCGCCTTGAGAACCGGGAGGATCCCAAGCTCGTGATGCGCATCAGCGTCACCGTAAGCGGCGGACCCATACCGACTGATGTCCACCTACCTTCGAAGGAGTTGTGGCCATGAAGCTCCTTTCCCTGACCCTCACCAACGTCGGCGGAGCCCCCAACGGATCGTACCCGCTCACGCGGCCCGGCGACGCGCCGCTCGATCTGGTGTACGTCACCGGCCCGGCGTCGTCGGGTAAGACGGCCTTCCTCGAGGCCATCGTCGCTCTCAAGGAGAGCGTCGGCGCGTACGGAGCCCCGCCGAACGCCGCGAAGCTCCTGCGGAGGGGAGCGCGCACGGGTCGCATCGAGGGCACGTGGCTGCTCTCCGCCGCCGAGATGACGCGGGCCGAGACGAAGCAGGCGACGTGGACCACCGCGTTGGATCTCGGTAGTGAGGGCGTGCCACCCTTCGCCGACCCGGCGCTCCGAGAGATCTTCGGGGGGTACTCCGACGACCCCGAGCGCGGCAAGCTCGAATACTTCCCCTCCAACCGCCGCCTCGCCGAGCGCCACAGCACCAAGCCGCCGTCGCTCGACGCCGAGGCCGAGCTGCGCCCGAGCTCCGACCCGGGCAAGTACGCGTTCCTGGAGGCGGCGCTGGTCGATCTCGCGCTCTCCGATGGCCTCGCCGCCGTCGAGCAGGCAATGGCGCGCGGGATCCTCTTGCGGAGCGATCAGCGCGACTCGCTCGCGCCCTATCGCAAGGACATCGCCGAGCTCGCTCCCTCTATCCGCCTCGTGGGCGTCGACACGAGCGGCCGGGAGCCCTTGCTGCTCTTCGAACGGCGCGACGGCGCGCAGCTCCACCTCCATGAGCTCTCGGACAGCGAGAAGCAGGCCGTCCTCTTCGCCGTCACGTTCCGCCGCATCGGCCTCTCCCATTCCATCGTGCTCGTCGATCAGCCGGAGCTCTACCTCCACCCCGACCTCCAGACGCGCTTCGTGCACGCGCTCGGGCGCCTCGGCGTGGACAACCAGATCTTCCTCGCGACCGGATCGCCGGAGGTAATGAGGACCGCCGCGCCGCACGAGGTCGTCCACCTCGGGGAGAAGAGGTGACGGCTCAGTGATCGCGGCTCGTCCTGCTTGGCTGCCGATGCTATCGTCGGTCTGATGCCGCGTGCACAGGGACGGGTTGGAGACAGCGCGTTCACCCCCGAGGACGTCCACGGCTGTCCGCTCTGCCCCCACGTCGTCATGGGTCCGGCCATCGCCGGATCGCCCAACGTGAGGGTCAACTCCCGAGCGGCTCTGCGCGTGGGCGACCCGGGGGTGCACGCCGCGTGCTGCGGCCCGAATACCTGGGAGGCCCAGCAGGGGAGCGGGACGGTGAGGATCAACGGCAAGCCTGCGCACCGTGTCGGCGATAGGGTGAAGGCCTGCGGCGGCGTCGGAACCCTGATCGAAGGGTCCGCCGATGTGCGCGCGGGCGGCTAAGGCCGGCGTCGCTCAGGCGGAAGAGCCGTCCGGTACAGGAGGCGCAGCCGATGCGGCACGAGGTGCTCTGGGACCGGACGAGCAACGAGAGTCGCGCGGACTTCGAGCGGGCACGCGCGGGCGGGGAGCGCCTAGTCTCAATCTGCTCGTACGGTGACGCGAGCGCCCCGCGGCACGCCACGGTCTGGGCCGCGGGCAGCGGCCCCGAGCAGCGCTTCGAGCCCGACGTCGAGGCCGGGCGGGCGACGGAGGTCCTCGCTCGACATGCGCGCGAGGGGTTCCACCCGGCGCTCGTGGGAATGGCCGGCACGGCGGATCGCCCGCTGATCGCGCTCGTGCTCGAGCGCGCCGGGCCCGGCGGTCCCGTCGCGACGTTCGTCCCACCGCAGTCGTTTCGCGACGAACGGGGAACGTTCTTCGTTGCGCGCCTGACGAAGGAGAGTACGGGCGGCGCCGGTTTCCTTGGAAGCATCGCGGCGGTCGGCGTGCCTCTGGACTCGCGGGGAGCCGGCCTCATGGTAGCGGGCGTGTGGGCACCGCAGCCTCCCGTGAGAACCGCCTGGGCCGTCCACCTCGACGCGCTCGACACGATGGAAGTAGCTTGGCGCGATCGTTGGGAGCCGCGCACGCTGGAGACCGTCGCGCGGCCCGTGATGGCGATCCCGATCGTCTCAAGTAGGGGCGCGCGCTGGGTGCTCTCCCTCTGGCACGATCGGATCCTGGAGCCCTGGCCAACCCCGGACCCCTTTGCGCGCGCTCCTCGCTTCGTCGCGGACGAGGTGCTCGGCGCAACAGCCCTCGCGGAGGCCGTCGCCAGCCGGCGCGTGCGCGAGGATCGCCGCGTAATCGCGCTCGGCGCAGGCGGCGGCTCCGAGGGCACTCGCTTCGTGGCGCTCTACGGATCGCTCGGGACCGAGGTGATGCTCGACCGGCGGTTCGTGGCCATCGCACCGGGCGACGCGGTGGAGCCCTCCGTTGCGCTGGACAAGTCCGCACGCTCGGCAATCGAGCCAACGGCGGGCGACCACCCCCTGGATCGCTGGGTGCTCCAGCACATGCGGGAGACCGGCGCGCGTCATGGTCAGCTCGTCGTGGTGCGCGGCCGCCGTCTCGCGTTCGCCCGCGCGTACACGTACGCAGAGGCTGGATATCCCGTGGCGCGACTCGACGACGCGATGCGCCTGGGTAGCGTATCGAAGGCGCTCACCGCGGCCGCGCTTCTGGTCGTGGTCGAGCGCATGAGCGTGGGCCAGGGCGTCGACGCACGCGTGGTCGGCTCCGAGCTGCTCGACTTCGCGGAGGGTGAGGGGCCGCCCTCGCTCGCGGCGGTCACGTTGCGCCACCTCCTAACCCACCACGCGGGCCTACGCACCTTCGCCGACCTCTTGCCGGACCAGCCGGAGAACCCGCTCTGCGAGCGGCGGCTCGGGGCGCTGCTCGGACACGAAGGCGCCCCCGCGCGCCCGGGCTGGCTCAGTCGAGGTCTGCGACGATTGCACGGTGACGAGGTCTTCGGGCGCACGCCTGGTGGCGACCAGGGCGCGGCGCTCGACTACAGCAACGAGGGGTTCATTCTGCTGGGCGAGATCCTCGCGCGGCTCGAGCAAGGCGCGGAAGACGCATACGGAGCGGCGGTCGAGCGCACGCTCCTCGCCCCGGCAGGCGTCGACCCCGGAGAGCGCGGGTGCCTCCTCGCGGCGGGCAGGAGACGCGCGCTCTTTCGACGAGAAGCGCCAGCACACCCCGCGAGCCCGACCTGGGCTCACAAGAGATTCGTCGACGACGAGCTCGACGATGGCCCGCTGGTGGTCGCGCCCTACGTCGACAACGGGCCCTACCTCGGCGGCGCCGCCGGGTGGTGCGTCCCGCTGGTCTGGCTCGCGCGCGTGCTCGCAACGCTCGGGCCTCGAAACGACGGCTCCTCGCTCTGGCAGCGACGTCACGCGGAGCTCGCCGCCAGACCCACGGCGCCCGGCTCGCGCCACGGGCACGGTATGTACCTGGGCGAGCCCGGCTGGTGGACCCTCCGCCCGAGCGGCGGCGCACCGCTCACCCTGCGCGTGACACGCATCCATCACAACGGCCGGCTCGAGGGCGGCTCTGCGCTGCTCGTCCACCAGATGCCGGCCGACGCTCAGGACGACACGCTCGACGCCACACTTGGCATCGCCGCGGCGTTCAACGTCCTCGGGCCACTCTACGAGGATCCGCACGGGCGAGAACTCCTCGCGATCCTCCAGAAGCTCGAGGGCTCGCCGGACTGGAATGAGGCGAACCTGTTCGAGTAGAAACGCGCTACCCCTTCCCAGGCACGCCGCGGCCCGTGATCGCCCGCCTCACCCTCGCGAGGGGCGCCGCGTCGTCGTACACCATCTTCCCGTCCAGCTCCGCCACGCCGAGCCGCTTCCACAGCGCCTCGAGGTCCACGCGGACCGGGGCGCCCCCGAGCTTCTTGCGCAGCGGCGAGAGCACCGCGACGCCGGCCCCCGCGTCGGCGACCTCGAGCGCGCGGTCGAGCGGCCAGCGCACCGAGACGTCGCCGCCCGCGCGGTTCACGGCGCGGAGCGCGTCGTCGAGCGAACGCGCGTCGCCGGTGCGCTCCCGGATCTCGAGGTCGGCGAGGAACCAGAACATGGCCCCGCCCCAGTAGCGCCGGCCCCAGGTGTCGGTCACGTCGAGGCCGCCGTCGCCCTCCTCGGGCTGGCCCTTGGGGAGGCCCTCGACGAGCTGCCGCCACACCTCGTCGTCGTCGCAGAGGCCGGCGCGCACGCGGATCATCGGCTCGAGGTAGGTGGCGAGCCCCTCCTCGGCCCACGGCGTGGACACGTCCGGGAAGCTACAGTGGACGAGCTCGTGGACCAGCGTCCAGTCGTGGCCCAGCGCGGCGGTCGTCGTCCGCTCGCCCACGGAGACGAGCACGGAGGCGCCGCCGATGCCCATGGTGCGGCCGCTCGTGACGCCGCGCTCGAACGGATCGACGTGGACGATCAGCGCGGCGTGCTGGGTGGGGAACCCGTCGTAATAGGCGGCGACGGCGTGGAGCGCGCCGTCGACCCAGGCCTGGAGGTCGGGGCCCGCGGCGCCGTCGAAGGCGACGTCCACGATACCGCCCGGCAAGCGCCGGCGCGACGTCGTGAGCCGGCCGAACGCCGCGTAGGGCGTGTCGTCGAGCGCCCCGACGTCGCCGCGGAAGACGGTGGACCTCGCCCCCTCGATCGCCGAGAGCGAGAGCCCGCAGACGAAGCCGTCCCCGGGCGCCGTGCCGACCGTGAGCGCGAAGGGCGCCCGTCCGCCGCGCGGGCGGAGCAGCCACGCCGAGGGAGGCGAGAGGATGGTCGCGCCCTCCGTGAGGGCGAGGTTGAAGTCGTGCAGCGCGCGCCCGGCTTCGCCCAGGAGGACGCGGTAGCGCAGGCGGCACCCCGGGGCGTCGGCGCACGCGGGGACGAGCCACCCTCCGTCGGGCGCGGCGCGCAGCGGCGTGAGGCCGCCTTCGCCGGCGAGGGCCACGTCGCGTACGAACGGCGCGAGCGCGGGATCGAGGGCCCAGGTGCGCGCCTCGGCCCCGTGCGGCGGGAGGCCGACCTCGACGCGGATCTCCGCTGCGCCGGGGCCCGCGGAGACGCGGTAGCGGTAGCCGTCCGGAGACGCCGACAGGGGCTCGGGGGCCCCCCAGGCGCAGCGCGGCGGGGGAGCTTCCCGTGCCAGGGCCGGCGTGGGGGCGGCGGGGGCCGCGCAGCCGAGCGCGGCGAGCATCGAGGCGATCGCGACGCGGTGGAGTCGCACGGCGTCGCTACGGTACCACGCGCGCCGAGCCCTCCCAGGCGGGGGATCCCTAAAGGAGGGTCACCACTCGAGCCGGATCAGTGCCGAGAATCCCGACGGGCGCGCCGAGGGGCTCGCGTCGCCGGAGATGCCCTCGACGTCCACCGTCGAGAGCGCCTCGAGCACGCAGCGCCGCTGCGCGGCGTCCAGCGTGGTGGCGGGCTCGATCGTGTAGCGCGCGCGGCCTCCCTCCGACGCGAGCCGGAGCCGGACGACCGCGCCCGTCCCCGCGTGGCACTCCCCGAGCGCCCTCCGCGCCGGCGCAAACACCGCGCCCGCGCGCGCCGCTTGCGCGCCGGAGGCCTCCTCGAAGACGAGCACGGGCGCGGGCCACGTGGAGACGATTGGTCCCGGACGGGGCGGCACGAAGCCGGCGCGCTCCGGCGCGGCGGGCGGGATGGCCTCCTCCGCCGAGGAGAAGCAGGCGGGGATCGGGGCGAAGAGCAGCGCGGCGAGCAGCCACGCCGAGGGGAGCGGGGAGCGTGTCATGCCGACCCGTCGAGCAACCGCCGTACCCGGCGGCGCCGGTGGACGGGATCCCGGCACGGGGGTTGCCACGATGGGTCGCACCATGGATGCGAACAGGACGAACGCTGGCAACGATGAACAGGAGATCGAGGCCCCGAGCAATCGCGTCAGCATCGCGGAGGTCGCGGTGGAGGCGATCGTCGGCGCGTTCGCGGGCGCCGCGACCGGGGTGCTCGCCGGCCCGCCGGGGATCGTCGCCGGCGCGGTGATCGGCGGCGCGGTCGGCGCGGCGGCGGGGGTCGCGGCGCACGACGGGCGGCTCGATCACGAGGCGAAGGACGCGGAAGCCGACCAGGATATCGGCGTGATCGGCGGTGACCTCGGCGCGGCGCGGCCCGACGCGCCCCGGGCCAGGCGCGGCACGTTCAGCGCGGCGTCGCTGGGGCTCGGTGGGCGCGCGGAGGCGGCGCCGTCCGAGGGGCCGATCCAGAGCCTCGACGACGAGTAGCGCCCGCCGCCACACCTGGCGCGCGACTCTTCGTACCTGCCCCCCGCCCGGCGGGACTTGCCCCCCGCCCGGCGGGATTTGCCCCCCGCCCGGCGGGACTTGCCCCCCGCCCGGCGGGACCTGCCCCCGTCCGCTCGGTGGTTCAGGCCTGGCCGAGGAGCGCGGCGAGCGCGTTCGCCTGGGCCAGAATCGCGGAACGCCCACGTCGCGCCGCAGGCGGCGAGCGCGTCGGTCGAGAACGAGCCGGTGGCGACCGCGAGGCACTCTGCGCCGATGGCGCGCGCGGCCGCGACGTCCTTGGGCGTGTCGCCCACGACCACGACCCGGCATGCGTCGAGCGGCGCGCCGAGCGCGCTCGCGCCGCGCTCGGCGCCGACGCGGAGGAGGGCGTCGCGCGCCTCGTGGTCGCAGCCGAACCCGCCGAACGCGAAGCGCTCGTGGAGCCCCACCCGCGCGAGCTTCAGCCGCGCGCCGGCGCGGACGTTGCCGGTGCCGAGGCCGACGGCGGCGCCGGCGATGACGGCCGCGTCGAGCGCCGCCTCGATGCCCGCGTGGACGACGGCACGGGAGGCGACGAGCTCCTCTGCGAGGATGGCGAGGTAGGCGGCGATGGAGATCGTCGATGGCAGCGGGCGTGGGCTCGACGCCAATCGCGCCGAGGCCCGCGCGGGCGATGGCGCGGTCCGTCATCCCGCCGAAGGCGATGCCGGCGCACGCGTCGCGGCGGGCGTGCCGTTCCGCGAAGGCGCGCTCCATGGAGCGGCGGCCCGCGCCGCCGGTGTCGAGGAGGGTGCCGTCGATGTCGAAGAGGAGGATGGTGGGACGCATCGGGGAGCGAAGGCTGAAGCGACGGGCAGCAGTCAGGCTGCAGCGTCGTGGAAGTGGTAGCGCGCCTCCGAGACGACTCGCACGGATGCGAGCCCTGCCAGGACACCTTTCTGCGTCCGCCTTCATGCGGCGGATTTCGTCGAGGAGCGCCGACGATGCAGGCTCGGCCAGGTAGCGCTCGGCGAGCTGCATCGGCGCGACCGGGGACGCCGGCCTTGAGCGCCGCGCGCACCGCGCCACGACGCGCGATCGCGCCTTCAGGACCAGAGGCCGGCGTGGCCTCGGCGATCTCTTCCTCGATGATCGAGACGGTGAGATACGCCTCGCGCATCTCTGCGGTCGGCCCCTGCTCTTCCAGGCGCTCCGCGTGGAGGATGGCTTCGGTCACGCGTTCATAGAGCTCGTCGATGCTCATGGCGACACCTCGGAAAAAAGCTCGAGCGCGGCGAGTGGTTCGAGGAAGCGTACCACACACGCGGCGCGCACCTCTGCAGCAGAAGCCATCGCGACCTGGGCGAGCTTGATGGTCATGCGTGCATTCGCGTCGCCCTCGTCGGTGCCGCTGACCTCCAGCGACACGTACGCGCGGCGGGCGCCGTCGTAGAGAAGCCAATCACCGTACTCTTCACGCTGAAGGCGCCGGAGCATCACCCAGCCGTGAGCCGCGTGGACGACACCGAGGGCGACGGCCTCTGCGGCGTCCTCGGTCACGCGGTGCTCGTCCAGCACCTCGGCACCGACGTCGGATCGCCGGCTCCAGATGAGGGTCGCAGCCACACGCTCCTCACCGGAGGCCACCGGCATCTCGACCCCGGGAGCGTGACGTCGCTGGAGCGCGAGCGCCGCTCGGTGCGCGTACTCCTGGGCAGTCGTTCGCGGCAGCCGGGGATGGATCGCCTTGAGCTGGTCGAGATCCACCCTCACGTCCCGAGCCTCCCCAACTGAAGGTGCAGGGTCGCGCGGAACCCGAGCAGCACGCGGTCGAAGACGTCGCCCGGAAAAATCCCAGCCGGAGGATAGTTCGGGATCTCGGGGCTGAAGTCGAGCCGCACCGTTTGTGCGCCAGCGGCCCTGAACCGGCGGGCAGCCGCGGACAAATCGTGAATGCTCTCGACGAAGAAGTGATGAAACGGGTGCGCCGGCGCAATCATCGTGCCCTGCTGAGCGCGATATGCGGAGACGTGCGCGACCAGCCTCGCCCCCTCGTGGGGGCCGAGCTGATTGGCGCCGAGCACGTCCCCGAGCGGTGCGCGATCGACGGCCGACCCGTAGCCCTCCAGCTCCAGCGCGAGCCAGCGTCGGTGCACGTCATTGCCCGCTGCCGCGAACAGCTGGGCAGCCTCCCCGGCCAGGAGCTCGATGTCGAGGGCGTGCTCGTTCAACCGTCGCCGGAGGTCCTGGGCTGGTTGACGAATGTCCATGATTGCCGGTTCCTCCGAGCAGCCTCGGCAATGCTCGCGCCGCGCGGTTGCATGGTAGCAAGCCCAGAAGTTTCGCCCGTGTCAAGCTGCCGACGGTCCCATCGTGGGCGCTGCACCATGGCCCCCTCACCCCACGAGCGCCCGCGCCCCCACGTCCCCCGCCGCCCTCGCCTGCGCCTCGAGCCTCGGGAAGCGCTCGGCGATCCGCCAGGCGATGCGCGTGGCCAGGCTCATGATCGGCTCCTGCGAGTTGACCCCGATGCTGGTGGGCAGGATCGAGCCGTCGGCGACGAAGAGGCCGGGCAGCTCGTAGCTCTCGCCCTGCTCGTCCACCGCGCCGCGCCGCGGGTCGTTGGCCACGCGCGCGCTGCCGAGGGGGTGGAAGGCCATGCACTCGATGCGGCGGGCGTCGTACGCGGCGTGCTCGAGGGCGCGCGCGTCGGCCATCGAGGTGATGGGGGGGAAGCCGAAGATCGAGGTGAACACCTCGCGCGCGCCGGCCGCGAGCGCGATCTCGGCGAGGATCGTGACCGAGCGCCGGAGCCGATCGAGATCGCGGGGCGCCATGCGGTACGAGAGCAGCGGCTCGCGCCCCGGGCCGGTGCGCACCTGGCCGCCGCCCTCGTCGTGGATCATCGCGCCGAAGAAGCCGAGGTAAGGGAGCTGCCGGGCGCGGCGGCGCAGCGCCGGGCCCACGCCGGGGAGGCCTGCGGCGAGCACGTTGGGGGCCGAGTAGATGCCCACGAGCTTGATGCCCTCGGCCGCGAAGTGGTCGGTGTGGACGCTCTGCATGGCGCCGTCCCAGCCGTCGACGCGCTCGTCGAAGAGGGCCACCACGCGGATCGAAGGGTGGATGGTGACGTTGTGCCGAGCACGCGGGCGCGATCGGGCAGGCCCGAGGCCTGGAGCAGGAGCGGGGTGTGCAGGGTGCCGCACGCGGCGACGACCACCGGCGCGCGCACGCGGAAGCGGTGCGCGGGCGCGCCGGGCGGGCCGCCGAGGAGCCTGCCGGACACGCCGGCTGCGCGGCCGTGCTCGACGACGACGCGCTCGACGAGGGCGTCGGAGACGACGCGGGCGCCGTGCTGGACCGCCGAGGGGAGGTACGCCACGTCGACCGAGCGCTTGGCGCCCGCGGGGCAGGCGAAGTTGCAGCGGCCGTTGCCCTCGCACTCGTCGCCGGTGTTGCGGCGGATGGGGTCCATCGCGATGCCCAGCGCGGCCGCGCCGGCGACGAAGCGGGCCGTGGACGCCGAGCGCATGGAGGCCGGCACCTCGCGGACGTGGAGGCGGCGCTCGACGTCCTCGTACGCGCTCTCGAGGGCGCGCTCGGAGAGCTCGTCGAGGCCGAGGTCGCGCACCCAGCGGTGGTGGACCTCGCCCGGGATGCGGAAGCAGACGCCGCCGGTGAGCAGGCACGAGCCGCCCACGGCGCGCCCGAGCGTCAGCGAGATGATCGGCGTCTCGACCCAGGCCGACGGCGGTGAGCATGCCGGCCTCGCGGAAGAGGCGGCGCACGGAGTCGCTCGGCTTCCACCCCTGGTACTCGGCGGGGCGGTGGTAGGGGCCCTCCTCGAGCACGATCACCCTGCGCCCCGCCTCGGCGAGCAGCGTCGCCACGACGGCGCCCCCCGCGCCCGAGCCGACCACGACGGCGTCGCAGCGCTCGTCGAAGCCGCGCGGCAGATCGCGGCCGTGCGCGATGGGATCCGTAGCAGGGATCTCGCCGCTCATGGGGCCGCGCCCTCGTCCGCCTCGGTGGAGACGCCGTTCATGATACGGGCAGCGTCGCGCGGAGCCTGCGGCAGGCGCCGGCGCGCGGTGGTGCTGGGGCGGTCGAAGCCGGTCGAGGCGAGCTCCGGGCCCTCCTCGAAGGCGGGGATGCAGAGCGGCACCTTGAAGGCGACGAGCAGCATCGAGAAGCAGGCCGATCCTGCTCGTCTCCAGCGCCTCGAGGTAGGCGATGCGGCGGGCGAGAGGCAGGCGGCTCATGCGGCCGGGGCGCCGATGACGAAGAGGGGCAGCCACTCCATGAGGAGCGAGAGCAGCACGAAGCCGCGGCGGAGGTCCGGCGCTGCTCCGACCGAGCGCGTCGTCGATCCAGCGTAGGCGCGCGCGCAGGCCTCCGCTCCGCCGGGGATCAGCGCGCCGCGGTCGTCCTCGTCGGCGAGCAGGGCCTCGATGACGGCCGACGTGACGCGCCGTTGCCAGGCGGAGAGCCCGGGCGCTCTCGAGGCGCGCGCCGGGGGCGTTGCTCGGCTCATCCTCGCTTGTCATGGCGGGCGAGACTAGCAGAGGACGTCTCGAGGGACAGACCGGCTGTGATACAACCGGGTCACGCGCTCGAGAGCGCCGAAGACGGACGATGCCCGACCGCCGAAGCTCATGGCGCACGAGACCTCGCGAGAAGCCGTCGCGCCACCGCGCGCTCGACGCTGACTCCTCGCGAGCAGGCCGGCGCGGCGCTCGCGGCTGCCGCGGGCTCGCCCTCGGCGGGCTCGGCTGCACCCGGCGTCGGGGCCGTCCGCCGGCACGCCGAAGAAGTACGAGGCCCCCGACGAGCGCTTCGCCTTCTTCACCGTCGCCAGGAAGTCCAAGGTGGTCGCCGACGGCTATTTCTCCATCGGCTACGTCGCGGCGCTGCTCGACGCCGACCCCGCGCGGCACGTGCTCGTGGTCGGCCACGCCGACCCTCACGGCAGGCCGAAGCCAACCGCGAGCTCAGCCTCAAGCGCGCGCGCGCCGTGCGCAAGGTGCTCGTCGAGCACGGCGATCAAGGAGGCCCGCATCCTCGTCGCCGCCCCCCGGAACGAGGAAGAGGAGTGGGCGCTCACCCAGCTGAGCCGCCGCGCCGACCTCTTCGTCTTCGATCCGGCTCCAGGACGACGCCGGCAAGCGGATTGGCTATCCGATGGACATCAAGTCGGAGTGATCCGCGAAGCGTCGAGGAGGAGGACGAGCGCCATGCGCGGCCGGGGCAACGTTCAGCGGCGGTCGCCGCGAGCGCCCTCACTCGCTCGCCGGCGTGGCGGCAGCAAAGCCGGCCCCGACGGACGGCAGCGGCGGCGCCGCGAGCAGGGCCGCGGGCACGGCGAGCGGCAGCTCCAGGAGCGGGCCAGGCGGCGTCCGCGGCGGCGGCGCGGCGCGGAGCAGCAGGACGGGGGGCGGCGCCGCGTCCGGCGCGTCGAGCGGCGGCGCGGGGGCCACGGCCTGCCAGACGCCGCCCTGTCATCAACGTCACCAACAACTGCCCCTTCCCCCTCTGGATCCACTCGCAGGCCAACCCGGGCACACCCTCACGCCCGACGACGCATGCTCGAGGCCGCACCAAGCGGGGCCGCACCGTCCAGTACCCGTCCCCGCTCGTGGCCCGCCGGCCGGGTGAACGCCTACTGGGACGACCCCAACGGGCCGCGCCCCGACCCCACCGCGTTCGACAAGGTCGAGCTGACCGTCGGCGGCGGGCGATGAACTACAACATCACCTACGTCGACTAGCCGGCCCTGCCCGTGCAGATGGAGGCCATCGACCCGGCCTCGTGCCAGAAGACGAGCACCTTCGACCCCAACGTGGCCTGCGACGGCGCCCGATCGTCGGCGTTCTTCACCGGCTGCCCGAGGGCCTCCGCAGCGGCCAGCGCTGCCTCTCCGCGGGCCTCTTCTGCTCGAGGGCCAGAACCGGGCTCGGCCTTCTGCCACGCCCTCGACGCCCAGATCGCCACCTGCGCGGCGCAGAACCCGCGCACGTGCGGCATCGCCGCACAGCTCGGCAACGGCACGCCCCAGGTCTACGGCTGCTCGGGCTACTTCGACAGCCAGCAGCCGAGCGGGTGCACGACGCCTTCGACCACGTGCCACGTCGACGGCAACGAGTGGTGCGCCGCGCTCAACCGCGGGATGCTCGCCCAGCCCACGAGCACGGACGCGACGCAGTACTACACGACCCCCCGTACAACACCTACGCGCAGTGGGTCCACGACCACGTGCCCGGGGATCTACGCCTTCCCGTACGACGACTACCCGTCGGGCGCAGGGCAGAGCGGGTTCCGGTCGTGCACCGCGGCCGGCTCGACGTCACGTTCTGCCCGGCGGGGTGAGAGGGCGCGAGCCCTCTCCTGGGACCTACCGGAAGCTGAGGTAGGTCTGGTCCTTCAGCCCGCGCTCGTAGTCGGCGAGCATGCGCATCCCCTCGGTCGGCCGCAGCTTGTCCTGCTTGATGGCGATGTCGACCTGCGCCTTCAGCCGCGCCACGAGATCGTGGTTGTGCCACTGCGTGAGGCTGAGCACCTCGCCGATGGTGTTCCCGGCGATCGTCTCCTCGAGGTAGTACCCGCAGTCCTCGTCGTCATCGAGGAAGACGTGCACCTCGTTCACGCGGCCGAAGAGGTTGTGCATGTCGCCCATGATGTCCTGGTACGCGCCCGTGAGGAACACGCCGAGGTAGTAGGGGCCCTCGTCGATCGTGTGCAGCGGGAGCGCGTCGCGGACGTCGTTGAGGTCGATGAACTTGCTCACCTTGCCGTCGGAGTCGCAGGTGATGTCGACCAGCGTGCTCATCGAGCTGGGCTGCTCGTTCAGCCGGTGGATGGGCACGATGGGGAAGAGCGCGCCGAGCGCCCAGTGATCGAGGAGCGACTGGAAGACGGAGAAGTTGCAGATGTACTGGCCGGCGAGCTGGCTCTTGAGGTCGCCGATGTCCTCGGGCACCTCGTCCGGGTCGAGGGTGCTCGCCATCTTCTGCACCCCCTCGGCGGTCTGCCAGAAGAGCGTCTCCACCTTCGCCTTCACGTCGAGCGGGAGGAGGCCGAGCTCGAACATCTTCTGCGCCTCCTCCTTGACCTGGAGGAGGTCGTGCCAGGTCTCGCCGATGTTGCGCTGGGTGAGGTGCTCCTGGGTGTAGATGAGGTCCTTGATCAGCTTGTGGTCGGAGGGCTGCGCCTCCACGCCCTCGATCTTCGTCTTGTCGATGGCGCCGAAGGCCTCGACCACCAGCACCGAGTGGTGGGCGACGATCGCGCGGCCCGACTCCGAGACGATGTTCGGGTGGGGGACCTTCTCCTCGTCGCAGACGTCGGTGATGTTGTAGACGACGTCGCGCGCGTACTCCTCCAGCGTGTAGTTCATCGAGGAGTGGAAGGTGGAGCGCGAGCCGTCGTAGTCGATGGCGAGGCCGCCGCCGACGTCGAAGTACTCGATGGGGTGCCCCATCTTGCGGAGCTTGGCGTAGTAGCGCGCCGCCTCGCGCACGGCGCGCTTGACGATGAGGATGTCCGGCACCTGCGAGCCGATGTGGAAGTGCAGGAGCTTGAAGGCCGCGCTCATCCCCGCCTCGCGGAGGATCTGCGCCGCCTGGAGGATCTCCGACGTCGAGAGGCCGAACTTGGCGTGCTCGCCGCCCGAGTCCGCCCACCTGCCGCCGCCCTTGCTGGCGAGGCGCACGCGGAGCCCGATCATCGGCTCCACGCCCATCTCCTTGGCGATGCGCACGATGGCCCGCACCTCCGAGAGCTTCTCGGCGATGAGGATGACCTTCTTGCCGAGCTTGCGCCCGATCATCGCGGTGCGGATGAAGCCGTCGTCCTTGTAGCCGTTGCAGACGATGAGCGACTCGTTGTCCGTGTGGACCGAGAGCGCCGGCGAAGACCTCGGGCTTGGATCCGACCTCGATGCCGAAATGGAAGGGGCGGCCGGCCTCGAGGATCTCCTCCACCACCTCGCGGAGCTGGTTCACCTTGATGGGGAAGACGCCGCGGTAGGTGCCGCGGAACTTGTTCTCCGCGATCGCGCTGTTGAACGCCTCGTTCAGCGCGCGGACGCGGTGGTGGAGCAGGTCCTGGAAGCGGATGAGGAGCGGGCGTCTTGAGCCCCTGCTCCAGGCCGGCCTCCACCACCTCGCGGATCGGAGATTTCTTCCCCCGCTCCTGCAGGGGCGCGATGGTGATGTTGCCGTCGGCGGTGACGTCGAAGTACCCGCTGCCCCAGCGATCGATGAGGTAGAGCTCCTTTGCGTCCTCGGTGGTCCAGGCCGCGCCGGCGGCGGCCTCAGGCTTCGCGTTCTCGGCGTCCAATGTCGTTGCTCCTCCGCTCCTCGCGAGGGCCCGTAGCCACTCCTAGGCGCGCTTGCGCGCCCGCCTAGAACTCGCGGCGCGCCCCGAACCGAGGCGTGGACCGCGGGCGGTCAATACGCCATGCGGGCCCCCCGTTCAAGCCGCGATCGTGCGTCGCCGAGCGGGGGGCCTCGGCCCGCCCCCGATCGCGCCGCGAGCACCCCTCGCGGTTGCTTGGGTCTATAGTCGCCGTGTGCCGCGACGGAAGCCGACGTGGATCGTGCAGGCGCTCTTGATCGCCCGGAAGGATCTCGCCATCGAGCTTCGCGACCGGCGAGATCGTCACCACGAGCGGCTTCTTCGCCGTCCTCGTGGCGGTCATCGCGTCCCTCTCCTTCTACGCGGGGCCGGACACCACCGTGCGCGTCGCCCCGGGGGTCATCTGGGTCGCGGTCGCGTTCGCCTCGGTCCTCGCGCTCGGCCGCACCTGGCAGCGCGAGCGGGAGGACGGCGCGCTCTCGGGGCTGCTCGCGTCGCCCGTCGCCCGGAGCGCCGTCTTCGCCGGCAAGGCGATCGGCGTCTCCGTCTTCATCTGCGATCGTCGAGCTCATCGTGGTCCCCGTGACGGCGCTCCTCTTCGCCGTCGACCTCGTCGAGGTGGGGCCCACGCTCGCCCTCTTCTGCCTGGTCGCCACGCCCGGCATCGCCGCGGTGGGGACGCTCTTCGGCGTCATGACGGTGCGGACGCGCGCCCGCGATCTCGTGCTGGCGAGCGTGCTCTTCCCGCTCCTCGCGCCCTCGCTCCTCGCGGCCGTCGCGGGCACGCGCGAGCTCTTCGCCGGCGCCCCGCTGCGCGAGCTCCTCGACTACGTGACGCTGATGGGAGTCTTCGCCGTCGCCTTCACCGCCGGGGGCCTCGGCCTCTTCGAGCTGCATGGTCGACGGGTGACGAACCGAGCTATGACGTAACGTCATTTTCCGTCCGCAGCGACGTGCTGACGCAGGGGCGGAAGGCACCGGGGCGGCTGCGCGTCACGGACGTGAATTATTCAATGAAAACGCGGCAAAGGCCGCCCAGGCACCAGGGCCGCGCCCTGGGGCATGCCCGTGCCGGAGGGGACCGATGTCGGGCAAATGATGAACCTGATCTCGTACTCCTGAGAATGTTGTGAGAGGATGCACTTGCCCCGGTGTGCGCCCCTTACTACTCGGCGCCCCGCGAGAGGAGGGAAGCCTTGCGTAGTCCCGCGCCCACGACCCCCGCAGTCGCCCTGGTATTCTTGGCCCTCTCCGGGCTGGTAGCCGGTTGGTCAGGATGTTCCGCCGGTGGAGGAACCACCACCACCGCAGGAACCGCCGCAGGCGGAATCCAGTGCCGGCGGAGCCTCCACGACCTCCGGCCCCGGCTCCGGAGCTTCGAGTAGTACCGGATCCACGTCCGGTACTGGAGGCTCTGAGAAGGACGGCGGTAAAGACAGCGGCGGTAGCAGCACGAAGAGCACCAGCAGCACCAGTACTGGTACCGGAGGAGGCAGCACCAACTGCACCCCCGGAACGGAGAAGGAGTGCAGCGGCAAGTGCGTCGCCATCGACGACCCGTCGTACGGGTGTACGGCGACCGGCTGCGCGCCTTGCGCAACGACGTACCCGAACGCAATGCAGGCGTGCGTCAACGGCACCTGCGCGCTCGGGGCCTGCGACACTGGTTTCAAGAACTGTGACCAGAAGGACTCGAACGGCTGCGAAGCCAACACCACGAACGACCCGGCCAACTGTGGGATGTGCGGCTCTGCCTGCACCGTCCCGCACGCGACCGCGTCGTGCACCAACGGCTCCTGCGGGGTCGGCACCTGCGACAGCGGCTGGACGGACTGCAACAACGATCCGACCGACGGCTGCGAGGCGAACCTGCAGAACGATCCGCTGAACTGCGGCGCCTGCGGGACCATGTGCGCGGGCCAGCAGGAGTGTCAGGCGGGCCAGTGCGGCCTGTCGTGCGCCAAGGGCACCGCGAACTGCCAGGGTGACCCGCCGGACGTCTGCGCGACGATGCTCGGCACGAACAAGAACTGCAACTTCTGCGGGGACACCTGCAACCTGCCGAACGCGACGTCGAACTGCGACCCGAACAGCGCTCCGCCTCCGGCGCCCGGTTACGTGTGCGACCTCCAGCAGTGCAACGCCGGCTTCGCGAACTGCGACATGGTCGCGTCGAACGGCTGCGAGGTCAACACGAACACCGACTCCGGCAACTGCGGTAGCTGCGGCAACGTCTGCCCGTCCGGCCCGCACTCCACCGCGGTCTGCAACAACGGCGGCTGCGGCATCGTCTGCGACCCGGGTTACTTCGACTGCAACAACAACCCGTCGGACGGCTGCGAAGTCAACGGCAACACCGACACGAACAACTGCGGCGGCTGCGGCGACGCGTGCACCACGCCGAACGCGACGCCCGCGTGCATGGGCGGGAAGTGCTCGATCCTGACCTGCAACTCCGGCTTCGCCGACTGCGACCTGCAGGTGGCCGACGGCTGCGAGGTCAACACGACGACGGATCCGAAGAACTGCGGCACCTGCGGCACGCTCTGCTCCGAGCAGAACGGCACCGCGGTCTGCGCGACCGGCCTCTGCAGCCTGGGCCCGTGCAACCAGGGCTTCGCGAACTGCGACGGCAAGTACACGACCGGCTGCAACGTCAACGTGAACACCGACACGAACAACTGCGGCGGCTGCAACAACGTGTGCAACCTGCCGAACGCGACCCCCACCTGCAACACGGGGATGTGCGCCATCGCAAGCTGCAACGCGGGCTTCTCGGACTGTGACCACGTCGCGGCGAACGGGTGCGAGATCAACACCACCAGCTCCACCTCGAACTGCGGCTCGTGCGGCAACGTCTGCAACACGGCCAACGCGACTCCGGCCTGCTCGAACGGGACGTGCGCCATCGCTAGCTGCAACCCGAACTTCGGGAACTGCGACGGCAACGTGTCGAACGGCTGCGAGATCAACTTCCAGACCGATCCCAACAACTGCGGCGGTTGCGGGATCAAGTGCTCCCTGCCGAACGCGACCGCGGCCTGCACCAACGGCATGTGCACCATCGCGGCGTGCACGGCCGGCTTCGCCGACTGCGACCATAACGCGACCAACGGTTGCGAGGTCAACATCAACGGCGACGCGAACAACTGCGGCGGCTGCGGCAGCGTCTGCAAGCTCCCGAACGCCACGGCCAACTGCGCCGGCGGCATCTGCGGCGTCTCGAGCTGCAACGCGGGCTACCAGAACTGCAACAACGCCGCGGCGGACGGCTGCGAGGTCAACACCAACGGCGACCCGAACAACTGCGGCGGCTGCGGCCACGTCTGCAACACGCCCAACGGTACGCCGGGCTGCGGCAGCGGCCTCTGCACGGTGGCGAGCTGCAACACCGGCTACGCCAACTGCAACGGCAACGTGGCGGACGGCTGCGAGGTCAACACGACCACCGACAACAGCAACTGCGGCTCGTGCGGCAACGCTTGCCTCACGGTCTGCGGTGGCAGCGGCAAGGACGTGACCGGAACGCAGTGCACCGCGAGCAAGTGCGGCATCGTCGGGTGCGCTGCCGGCTTCGAGGACTTCGACGGCACGTGCGCGGACGGCTGCGAGTGCGCGACCTCGAACCAGCAGATCACTTGCGCTGCGGCGCAGAACCTGTACGCGGGCGTGCTGCCGATCGGCGCGTCAATCACGCCGGTCAGCTCCACGATGGCGGGGGCGCCCACCCAGAACCAGGCGTGGTACACCCTCACGTTCTCGCCTGACTCCGGCACCAAGGGGCCGCCCCCCGGGACCGGCTTCAACGCCAGCTACGCGCCGACAATCTCCCTCACGGGTCCGACGGTCGCCGGGGTGCCCGAGTTCGTGTTCGACGTGTACGCCAACTGCAGCAACACGCTGGACGCCAACGGGTGCACGGACAACGGGACCAACGGGTCCAAGCAGGTGGTCGGCTGGAGCGATGGGTGGTCGAGCCCGATGCAGCCCACGCAGACCGCCGTCCCGACGCCTGGCACGAACGGTCAGGTGTGGATCAAGGTGTACCGTAACCCGGCGATGCCGAGCAACGAGTACTCCTGCGGTCAGTACACGCTCAAGGCCAGCAACTGACCTTCGCAAGGCGCGCCGCCGGCGGGCCCCGCCAGGGGCCCGAAGCGGCGCGCCTCTCCCTCTCTCGCAGTAGACCCCCCAGACAAATCGGCCTCTCCTGACCGGCGCGACGCGCCGCGCTTCCACTTGCTCGGCGCCATCACCGCCGAGCTCGCGGCCGCGACCGCGTTCCTCGGGGTCCACGCGGGCTTCCAATCGGGTGGGACTCGCCCTTTGCCAGCACGCGTCCCATCGCCTAGAACGACCGCCCGATGCAGCCCGACGCCGACCCCGGAGCGACCCCGGAGCCCCCCGCCGCAGAAGAAGCCGAGCCGTCGGCCTCGTCCACCGCCCAGCCCGATCCTCCGTCCGCCCTGGCGCTCACGCTGGTCGCCGTCCCACCGCCCGCGCCTGAGCTTCCGTCCGCCCCGGCGCTCGCCCTGGTGGCCGTCCCACCGCCCGCGCCTGAGCCTCCGTCTGCCCTGGCGCTCACGCTGGTGGCCCCGCCCCCGCCTTCCGTGCCGGGCTTCCCTGCGCCGGCACACGCGCCCTCTCCGGCAGCCGAACCGCTCCCCTTCGCGCACCAAGCCCCCGCGCCCGAGCGAGCCTCCTCTCCGGCCCCCAAGGCGTCCGTCGTCCTCCTCATCGTCATCGCCGCGCTCGCGCTGGCGAGCGACCTCACCAGCAAGGGCTGGGCGAAGGCTCACCTCGAGGGCGTCGACTCGCACTCGCACGCGCTCCGGCGGCTCGAGATCTGGAAGGGGTACGTCGAGCCTCATCTTCGCCCGCAACCCCGGCGGCGCGTGGAGCTTCCTCCGCAACCTCCCCGACTCGCTGCGGAGGCCTTTCTTCCTCGTGGTATCGGCCGGGGCGATCGTCTTCATCATCACCATCTACGGGCGCGTGAACCGCAACCAGTGGGCGATGAAGCTCGGCCTGCCGCTCGCGCTCGGCGGGGCCGTGGGCAACCTCGTCGACCGCATCCGCTACGGCTGGGTGGTCGACTTCATCGACTTCTCGCTCAAGTGGGGGGGGCGAGAGCACCACTGGCCGACGTTCAACGTCGCGGACATCGCCATCGTGATCGGGGTCGGCCTGATGGCCATCGACATGCTGCGGACACGTGGCCTTCCTCACGAAGACCGCCCGCCGACGATGAGCCCCCTGCCTGCGCCGGGCGGCTCGGAGAGCTGAGCGAAGCTACGTCCGCTCGCGCGCGTGTGAGCGATCGCTCATCGCGCTCGCGCTCGTGCTCGATGCGAGCTCGAGCGCGAATGCGCCGACGAGCACGAACGAGCTGCAATCGAATCGCGCTGCCGTGCCCGCAGCACGCCTCGGCGCACGTGAAGCCGTTCACGCAGCCGGCCTCCTGCTGCGTCCCATCGCTGCACGCGCAGAGGCTCGATCGCGTTGCACGGCTGGGGGTGGGGCGTGGGGCACGCCCCGCTGCCGCCAGTGCCTCCACCGGCGTCGGCCCCGCCACCCGGCGGGCACTGCGGGATGATCCACCCGCACGTGCCATTGGCGTCGGTCTCGCACACCGGCGCGACGGTGGTACCGTTGCAGTCGACCTCGAGCGTAGGCTCCGGCCCGCAGTCGCTCGGCGTGCACTTCGTCGGAGGGCACGCGCCATTGAACCAGGTGCAGACGCCGCCGGAGTTGGCGCCGCACTCGACGGGCGCCTGGCTGCCGTCCGGGCAGAGCTTCAAGGGAAGCGGAAGCGGCGGGCCGCACTCGGCGGTGGTGCAGGCGGCCGACGGGCAGGCGGGGAAGACGACCTCGCACATGGTGCCGAACGACACGCACTCCGGGCTGACGGTGGTGCCGCCCGGGCAGTCCTCGACCACGGCGGGCAGCTCGGGGCAGTTGCAGACGGTCCCCCCCGGGTCGCACGCCGGGATGAACCAGCCGCAGGTCCCGTTGGGATCCCTGTCGCAGACCGGAACGACCGCGCTTCCGCCGGGGCACTGTTTGGCGATCGCGGGCGCGGGGCCGCACTCGGCCGGCGTGCAGACCGCAGTGCCGCCGACGCCGCCGCTGGCGGTGCTGCCGCCGCCGGTGTCGTTGCCGATGACGACCTGGCCGGGCCCGCACCCGTTGCCGTTGGCGCCGGTGAGGAGGGGCACGGCGAGCGCGATGCCGAGGAAGAGCGGACGGGAACCGTTGAAGAGGCGCATGGAAGGCTCCTGCTTGTCGCGAATTAAGGATGTCGTTGGGTGCTTCGCGCTGTTCGTTGCCGGCCGGCGCGGGACCCGTTCCGAAATCGACGCGACGCCGCGGACGCTACGGCGCGCCGTCACCGCCGCAGGACGATCGCACGCGCGCCGCCATCGGCGAACGGGGCCACTCCGCGAGGAAGCGCTGCGCCTCGGTCTTCGCCTCGGCCGTTCGCCCCGCCGCGCACAGCGCCAGGATCCTCGCCGCGCGCCGCTCCTCGCCGAGCACGCCGTGCTTGAGCTCCGCGTCTTGCTCGTCGAGCGCGGCCAGCGCCCGATCCGGGTGCCCCTCGCGCAGCTCGGCCTGCGCCTTCTCCAGCACCGCCGTCTCCGCCTCCAGCGACGACGCGGAAGGAGGCGCCACGGCGCGCGGCCGCGCAGCGCTCGGCGCGAGCGCGAGAGGCTTGCCGGGCTCCGCGGGGGCAGGGCTCGCGGGGGCGGGCGCCGCCGTGGCGATGACCGGAGGCGCGGGCGGAGGCTCAGCCTTCGCGACCACCGCCGACCCTGCGGACGACGCGGGCATGGCCGCGACTGGTTTCGCGGGCCCACGATCCGACGAAGACAGCACCCCCGTCTTCACGGTGACGACGGCGAGCACGCTCGCCACGCCCACGCCGGCCGCCACCTTGAAGAGCAACCCCGTCGTCGCGCCAAGCCCCGTCTTGGCAGCCGTCGTGGTGGAGCCGAGCATGGTCGCCGAACCGACCGCCGCGGCGGCGCCGACGCGCGTGAGCACGCGGGCGTGGACGCGCGCACGCGCATCGGACGGGGCGCGGCCCTCGCCGGCGCGGGCCGCTTCGATGAGGTCGCGCGCATCGGGGGTGAGCTCGGTCATCGCTGCCTCCACCCGTCGCGCGCGGCGTGCCGCGCGACGGCTTCGTTGAACATGCGGCGCGCCGCGCGCAGCCGCGTATACACCGTGTTGACGTTGGCCCCGACCGCGTCGGCGATCTCCGGGGCCGACATCTGCTCGAGCTCGGCGAGGATGAACACGGCACGCCGGTCCTCGTCGAGCTCGCCCAGGATGGCCTGCAGCCGCTCGACGGCCTCGGCGCGGCTCGCGACCTCGAGCGGGCTGGGCGACGCCGTGTCCTCCACGGCCCCGGTGTCGGCCTCGCCCTCGGGCACCAGGCCGTGGTTGCGCTTCCTTCGTGCGGCGCGGCGGTGGTCGCGCGCGACCCGGAGGGCGATGCCGAAGAGCCACGTCTTGACCGACGAGCGCCCTTCGAAGTCGGCGAGGCGCCGGTGGGCGATGACGAAGACGTCCTGCGCGGCGTCCTCGAGGGCGGACGAGTCGACCCCGAGGCGGCCCATGCTGCGCCACACGAAGTCGAAGTACTCCTCGTAGACCACCTCGAAGTCGAGCTCGGGGTGGGTCGAATCGCGAGCGTGTACGCCGGGCTCCGGACGCGCGGGGGCGACTGAAGGCTCGGAGGACACGACGCTCATCGTCGCTGCGTGGCCGAGTGGGGGGCAACCCGTTTCAGAATCGGACTTCGAGGCCGACGGTGGCCCGGCCGACGACCGGCCCGGCCGTGTACACCGTCCCCACACCCTGGAGGACGAAGGGCGGGCGCTCGGCGGGCACGAGCACGCCGAGATCGATCCGCGCCGCGAAGCGCCTCCCGAAGGGGAGCGCCGCCGCGGCCTCGGCCAGCGGCGCGATCCACAGAGCCGAGCCGCTGCCGTTCGAGCGCACCCCGAACCCGACCGCCGACATGCTCCCCACCTCGAGGCCAAGGCAAGGCGAGAGCTCGACCGGGGCGCGCAGGAGCGCCCAGCACGCGCTCCCATCCCCCGCGACGAGCTCGATCTTGCCCCCCGCCGTGGGCCGGCTCGCGAGGCTCGCCGGCTGCTCGGGCCAGTACGAAGCCGACACGTCGGCGCGGAGGCGCCCGACCAGGACGCCCACGCGCCCCCCGATGGCGCCGTCGACCTTCGGCAGCGCGCCGACCGACGCCTCCCCGATCACGCCCACGGCGAAGACGGGGCGCCGTGGCGGCGCGCCTTCGGCGGTGGGAGGGCTCCCGGCGGGAGGGGCCGTCGTCGACACGGCGGCGTCGGGCAGGGGCAGCGGCAGGATGCTGGGCGCGGGCGCCGCAGCGGGCGGCGACGTGGGCGCAGGCGGCGACGGAGGCGGCGGGTGAGGCGCGGCGGCGGTGGCGTCGGCGTGGCGAGTGAGGGCCTCGGGGTCGAAGGTGAGCGCGACGATGAGCGCCGCCGCGTTCGCCACGGCTCCACAGGTCGGGCCGTCGAGGTCGCGCTCGCCGATCACGCCACCGAGGTCAGTGACGATGTGTACGTGGAAGCCAGCGCCGGCCCGCGAGACGCGCGCCTCGGCACGGAGGTACCGGGCGCTCGCGGGGTCGGGCGGCCCGCCGAGGACGCGCTCGATCTCCGCGCGGACCTCACGGTCGCCCGGACAACCGGGCAAGGCCGTCCACGCGAGCGAGATCGGCTCCTCCGCCCCGCCGGCAGACAGCGCGGTCCCGGTCGCGAGCAGCGCCGCGAGACAATCGCGCCAGCCGCCGGCCGCCTCATCACCGGACTTCTTATCAGGGAAACGCCGGGGAGAAGGCAACCTCGTGCCCGGGGAAGGCAACCTCGCGCTCGGGGAAGGCAACATCGTGCTCGGGGAAGGCAACCTCGCGCTCGGGGAAGGCAACCTCGTGCCCGGGGAAGGCAACCTCGTGCTCGGGGAAGGCAGCCTCGTGCTCGGGGAAGGCAACCTCGTGCCCGGGGAAGGCAGCCTCGTGCTCGGGGAAGGCAGCCTCGTGCTCGGGGAAGGCAACCTCGTGCTCGGGGAAGGCACCCTCGTGCTCGGGGAAGGCACCCTCGTGCTCGGGGAAGGCAGCCTCGTGCTCGGGGAAGGCAACCTCGTGCTCGGGGAAGGCAGCCTCGTGCTCGGGGAAGGCAACCTCGTGCTCGGGGAAGGCAGCCTCGTGCTCGGGGAAGGCAGCCTCGTGCTCGGGGAAGGCAGCCTCGTGCTCGGGGAAGGCACCCTCGTGCTCCGGGAAGGCAGCCTCGTGCTCGGGGAAGGCAGCCTCGCGCTCGGGGAAGGCACCCTCGTGCTCGGGGAAGGCACCCTCGTGCTCGGGGAAGGCAGCCTCGTGCTCGGGGAAGGCAGCCTCGTGCTCGGGGAAGGCAGCCTCGTGCTCGGGGAAGGCAGCCTCGTGCTCGGGGAAGGCAAGGGCGCTCGCGTCCCTTCCGTCCATGTGCATCGGAAGGGCTGCCGCGCTGCGCTATGCTGCGCCGCGTGCGCTCCCGATCTTTCCCGCTCGCCGCTGTCGCCCTCTCCCTCGCCGCCTGCGGCGGCACCGCGCCCGCCCCCACCGAAGCGACGGCGCTCGCCTCCGCGGAGACCCCCGGGGCGGCCTGCCTGCGCACCGCGGACGCCCAGCGCACGCACAACCCGAAGGAGCCGGACCGCGTCGGGCTCAAGCAGATCCTCGTGAAGTACACGGGGGCGAAGAACGCGCCCGCGTCGATCACGCGCTCGCGGGAGGACGCGTGCCTGCGCGCGATGGAGGCGCGCGACAAGCTCCGCGGCGGCGCCGACTGGGACGCCGTGGTGAAGGACTACAGCGACGAGGCCGGCGCCGCGACGCGCGGGGGGCTGGTCGGGCGGGTGGAGCGGAAGGAGCTGGTGCCGAGCGTCGCCGACGCGGCGTTCGAGCTGGACCTGAGCACGCTCTCCGACGTGGTGGAGTCGCCCTTCGGGTTCCACCTGGTGTTCCGCACGGAGTAGGGGCCACGTATCCGAGCCCCGCAGGCGCGGAAAGGCAGGCCGCACCCCGCACATCAAGCCGGCGCCATCACCGACCACCCGAGCCCGCGGGCGGCTTCCGCCATGCGCGCGTCGTACGTCACCACCTTCCCGAGCGCCAGGGCGCTCGCGACGATCGGGCCGCGCCCCCGGAGGTAGCGCGACAGGGCGGCGGACTCGGGCTCCTGCACGACGAGCTTCACGATCGCCGACGAGTCGAGGTAAGTCGCGCGCTTAGCGCTCATCGGCACGCAAGCGCGCGAGCGTCACCGAGGGCGGCGCCTGCCCCGGGGGCGAGCGGCAAGGGAGGGGGGAGGTCGTCGAGGGAGCCGGCCGGCGTCGAGACGTCTCCCGCTGCGCGCAGCCGCTCCAGCGGGTTCTTCTCGGCCACGGGTCCGAGGACCGCGACCGGGCGCCCGCGGTCCGTGACCTCGAAGGTCACGCCGCGCTCCACCTCGCGAAGCACCGCGCTCGCGCGCTGGCGCAGCTCACGGACGCCGATGGACTTCATGTGCTACGAGTAGCACATCCGCCATCCGCAGGGACGTACCCCCGCGAAGGCCCCTGGAACGGCCGATCGCCGCGGACGGCGGCCCCCGCACGCAAGCTTTGCGGAGGCGGGAGGTTTGGCGTAGATCGACCTGCCCCGCATGACCGAACGAGCCGACCCGACCGAGCCGCGCGAGGAAGCGCCGACGCCCGACGACCCCTCGACGGAATCGAAGGAAGGCGCCACGCCTGCGCCGGTCGGCTCTCTCGCCGGGACCGAGACCCCCCCTCCGGCCGTCGTCGACGTCGAGGGCGGACCGGCCCCCACCTCGCCGGAGGCCTCCGTCCCCGTCCCCCAGGCCGCGCCCCAGCCGCGCTGGAAGCCGAGCTACGTCCACCTCGCGGTGGTCTCGATCGTGACGCTCGCCCTCGACCTCGCCACCAAGCATTGGGCGAACGCGCAGCTCAACGAGAAGCTGGGCGGGCGCACCATGGACGTGGTCCATGGCCACCTCCGCTTCTCGTTCCAGGAGAACCCGGGGGGCGCCTTCGGCCTGCTCCAGGGGGAGTCGGAGAGCATCCGGCACTCGTTCTTCCCGATCATCTCGATCCTCGCCGGCGTCTTCATCATCTCGCTCTACCGCAAGCTCACGCCCCAGCAGTGGGCCCTCAAGTGGGGCCTGCCGCTGGTGCTCGGCGGCGCCGCGGGCAACTTCGTCGACCGCGTCATCCGGCACAAGGTCGTCGACTTCATCGACTACCGGGCGGACTGGGTGCGCTGGATGTACAGCCTCTTCACCAAGTACCCGCAGGACCACTGGCCCACCTTCAACATCGCCGACATCGCCATCGTGGCCGGCGTCGCGCTCATGGCGATCGACATGTTCACGCCCACCAAGCCGAAGGGCGCGGCGTCGCCCGCGCCGAGCGCCGGCGGGGCGGATGGCGGCGGGGGCTCGGCCCCCAAACCACCGGCCGAAGCCGACGCGCCGAAGGTCGGCTCGGAGCCCGCGGCCAAAGAGACCTGAGCCAAGGCCATGCGCTCGGAAGCTCTTCCAGGTCTTCGGCATCGGGTTCCCGGCGTACTTCGTCCTCCTGCTCTCCGGCTTCCTCTTCGCCACCGCGTCGGGCGCGATCTGGGCCCGCCGCATCGGCAAGGACCCGGACGTCGTCGTCGACCTGGGCCTCGCCTGCCTCCTGATGGGCGTCGTGGGCGCGCGGCTCCTGCACGTCTTCGCGGACGGGTACTTCTGGGACTACGTGCACCTCTGCACGGACCCGAGCAAGGTCGACTGGCACCTGACGCAGGCCGAGTGCGCCCAGCAGGTGCACGGCGCCTTCGACCTCTTCGGCACGGGGCCCTTGCGCGTGCGCGGCGCGTGGGACGCCGCGAAGGGCGTCTGCCACCCGGTGGAGACGAACTGCTTCGCCTGGGCGCAGTTCTGGGCCGGGGGGCTGACGTACTACGGCGGCTTCATCGGCGCGTCGCTGATGGCGGTGTACGTGCTCCGCCGCGATCGCTTCCCGTTCTGGAAGGCGGCGGACATGGCCGGCTTCACGGTGCCCCTGGGCCTCGGCTTCGGCCGCATGGGCTGCCTGCTCGCCGGCTGCTGCTACGGCGTCGAGAGCCACAGCGCGATCGCCCTCTCCTTCCCCCCGCGCAGCCCCGCGAGCGAGGCCGAGTTCAAGGCCCACACGCTCGCGAGCGCGTCGGACTGGTCGCACCACGTGCTGCCCACGCAGATCTTCGAGTCCGCGCTCTGCCTCGGGATCGCCGCGTACTGCTTGCTGCGCGTCCACGGGAGGAAGCGCTACGACGGCCAGGTCTTCGTCAGCTTCCTCGCCCTGTACGCGGCCGGCCGGTTCCTCCTCGAGTACCTGCGGGACGACGATCGCGGCGGCCTGCTCTGGCTCTCCACGTCGCAGCTCATCGGTCTGGGCGCCATCGCTGTCGCGGCGCTGATCCACGTGCGGCGGAGAGGGAGCGGGGCAGGTTTGGTGGCGGCCGGCGCCTGAGCCGCAGGATTGGCCGCACCGCGGCGCACCGCGTATCCTGGCAGCATGCGCTTGAAGTGGACCTGGGGCGCACCCTGCGCCTTGATGCTCGCGGTCGCCGTCGCTGTCAGTTGCCAGCCCGCAGTCCCGGACTTCGGGCCGCCGGGCGTGTGCAACCCCGACGCCGGCCTCTGCCCGATGACCACGTCCGGTGGGGCCGGGGTCGGCGCGACGACGACCACCACCACGGGCGTGGGTGGGAGCGGCGGCGTGGGCCCGGGCACCCCGGTCACCGGCGGCGTCGACCTCATCACCGAGCCGGACTTCATCGACTCCGCCCTGGTCCCGTACCACGCCGTCGCCACGATCGCCGCGTACCCCGCGACGGGCGGCATGACCTCCACCACCTTCGGGAGCGCGACGGGGGCCGGCGGCGGGAGCGGCGTGGGCGCCATGTTCACCTTCCCGAGCCTGCCCGCGGGGTCGACGTGGTTCTTCGTGAACCCCCAGAGCACCGCGACCGCGCTCCCCACCCTCTCCCTCGCGAGCCTGCCGATCCCCGGCACGTTCACCCTGCCGGTCGTCGACCCGACCACGATGCAGAGCGCGGCGAACGGCGCCGCGGGCCTCGCCGGGAACGGCATCTCGGCGGCGGCGTCGCAGATCGTCGTGCTCATCCAGAACGCGGGCGTGCCCTACCAGGGCGTCACCGTGACGGGCGCCACCGGCGGCGCCGTCGTCGCCTACGACACGGGCGACGGCGTCTACTCGGACCAGGCCACCGCCACCGGCATCGCCGGGACGGTCATCCTCTTCAACTCCGGCCTCCGCGGGAGGCAGGTCTTGACCTTCACCGACATGAACATGATGTCGAGCACCGTGGTGGTGCTCGCGGCCCAGGGCGCGGTGACGCTGGCCACGCTCACCTGGCCGTAGCCCCCGGCCTACGTCCTCGTGAACAACAAGGTGGAAGGGTCGAGCCCACTCACCGTCCGGGCGATCGTGGAGCGGATGGTGGAAGCGCTGGAGTGAGCGATCGTCCCGCCAATCGTCCCGACCGTTCCCCTCCCCGGTCCGTGAGCGGCGCGCCCAGGCGCGCGTGGCGCACCTCTCGCATCCGCAGGCCCGGGGAGCACACGATGAAGATCTCACTGCGGTCCATCCTGACACTGACCTCTCTCGGCCTCGTCGCTATCACCGGAGGGACCTCGGCCGCCGCGCCCAACCATCCCCCGGGGAGCCCAGGGTCGCCCAGCGCTACGTCGCCCCAGCCGGCGCCGAGTGCGTCCGAGACCGAGACGGTGGTGCACGGCAGCGTGCAGATGATCGGCGACGCGCTCAACGACGTCACCCTGCGCCCCGACCAGGAGGACGCGATCGAGCAGCTCGGCCTCGCGATGGCGCCGTACGAGCACGCGGTGGACCAGGCCGAGGCCGACCTGCTCTCGACGCTCGCCGACCAGGTGAGGAGCGGGAAGCTCGAATCGAACGGCGCTCCAGCCCAAGATCGACGCGTACGTCAAGGCGCGCCAGCACTTCGCCGACCCCTTCCGCGGCGCGCTCGCGCTGCTCCACCTGTTCCTCGACCCGGGGCAGCGCGACGACTTCGCGGACGCGCTCGAGTCCCGCCTCCACAACGCCGTCACGTCCGCGCTCTCCGTCGACCGCGTCACCGATTTCGAGGAGGCGCTCGGCACCGACGACGCGCAGAACGCCCAGATCGCGGACGCCTTCGAGCAGATCATGCCGACGATCGACGCCGATCGCGAGGCCATCCACGCCGCGATCGAGGGCTTCCGCGCCGACGACTTCTCGCTCGACGACTACATCCCCTCGACCGACGTCGAGGCGAGGGCGCGGCTGCGCGCCGAGCTGATCGTCGACACGACCGACGAGATCCTCGGCGTCCTCGATCCGGACCAGCGCGACATGCTCGCCGCGCGCATCGAGGGCGCCGCGAGCAGCGCAGCGCAGCGCAGCCCGGAGACCGCCACCGCCGCGCTGTACGACGACCAGGCGGGGACGGGCGAGGCGAGCCAGCACATCTGGATCGCCGGCTACGGGCGAGGCCCCTGGGCGCGCCGCGGCGTGGTGGTCGGAGGCATGGGCGTGCCCGCGTACAGCGGGTGGTACGGCGTGCGCGTGGGCGCGTACCCGATCGCGGCGGGCTGGGGCCTCGGCTGGTAACGACCCCGCGCCCTCACTCCACGCAGGTGAGCCCTCGTCGCCCGTGCGCCAGGCGGTAGTCCGGCGCCGGGCACGAGACCATGCACACGCTGGCGTTGCACCCGCCGGTGCCGCTCGACACCTCGTACGCGCAGCCGCCGGGCCCGCAGCTCCACGAGATCCCCTCGCCCGCTTCGCGGCCGCGCGACGTGGGCGCGGCGCGGACGCAGGCCCCCGTGAGGTTGACGTACCCCTTCGCGCACTGACCCGCGATCGGGCAGACCCCGTTGTGCCGCGGGCTCCCGTCGGGGCAGAGCGGGACGCACTCGGCCGAGATGCTGTCGGGGAGGTTGCCGCCGGAGCAGGACACGTGCTCGTGCTTGCGGGGCGGGCGGCGGCTGTGCACCGTCTCGGCCGGCTCCGCGTCGACGACGTAGGCCGCGGCGATCATCTTCTTGAGCGTGTCCTCGTGGATCCAGGCGTACCCGCCGTCGCCCCAGCGCGTGCCCCAGCTATTCTTGATGAGGAAGTAGGTGGAGTGCGGCAGCGTCGCGTAGCCGACGAGGAGCATGGCGTGGCCGCCCTCCCGGTTCCCCGGGGTGAAGTCCGGGATGTACCTCGCCCCGGGCTTGCCCTGGAGGCGCTTCGGCGAGAAGTGGCCGCCGACCTTCGCCGCGATCCAGATGTCCTGCCCGGCCGCGAGCTTCGCCTTCATCACGTGGGTGTCGTGCGGGTCGTGGAGCGTGGCGATGTCGGTGATCACGGCCACGGGGTGCGACGTGAGCGCGCTCAGCTTGCCGCGGTCGGGCTCCTTTCCACAGTTGACGCCGCGGAGCATGCCGCCGTGCTTGCGGCAGAACCCGGGGTCCATCCAGGAGGTCGCGGCCCTCGACTCGAAGGGCCAGTCGGTCTCCTTGCCGAGCTGCATGTCGAGCGTGGCCTTCGCCTTGTTCATGCTCGGGAAGTGGTACGCGCCCCAGACCTGCATCACGCTGACGGCCCCCGGCGCGCCCGTCCACCGCGCGTACGAGTGATCCACCGCCGAGGCGAGGGAGAACGCGGTGCAGCAGAGCGACGCGCCCTGGGCCCGCACGGCGCCCTCCGTCCCGTCGTCCCGGTGGTTCACCACGCGGGGGAGCACCATCTCGCCGCCGTGCAGCGCGCGGTACGTCACGAGCGGCTTCGTCGCGTGCTCGATCTTCAGGTAGTCGGGATCCATGCAGTCGAGCGGGATGACGTCGTCGCCGACCTGGACCGCGCCGCAGGGGTGGTTGCCGGCGGGCTCCGCCGGCGCGGGGATGTGGCCGTGCTTGCTGATGGGGGGCAGGTCGGGGAGGGCCGGCTCCGTCTTCGCCTGGGGGGCCGGGTCCGGCGGGGCGAGGGGGGCGATGAACTTGCCGTCCGCGAGGCGCTGCTGGACGTAGCGGAGGACGGGCTGGACGCCGGGCGGGGCCTTCGGCGGCTGGGAGACCGCGCCGGGCTCGGACCCGTGCGAGCTCCCGCTCTTGCCGCTCCTGTGCGAGCAACCGCGGCCGCACGCGGTGAGCATCGAGAGCGCCAGCAGCGAGGTGACGAGGCGCAACCGGGGGCGGGTGCTCTCGGGGCGCTTGGTGCTCATCATCTATTTCCTTTGGCCCAGCGGGACCACGCCCGCTCCTCGGTGCGCGGCGCGGGGGCGAGCCGCCCTCGCCAGTCGCCGGTGCGGATCCGCCTTCGCCCGCGCGCCTGATCCGGGTCGATCTCGGTAGGCCTCGACGACCCGGCCGTCGTCGAGGCGGACGGCGCCGCGCCGGTACCGGAGCGGGTGCCCCTCGTGCACGTCGATCTTGGCGAGGTGCGCCGTCGAGAGCGCGTACACCTCGCCACGCACCGCGGTGGTGCCGCCCGGGACCAGCGCGGGCCGCGCGCCGAGGTCCACGAGGTCGAAGGTCGCGTCCGTCGTCGCGGGGCCCACGAGGCGCGCGCCGTGCTCCGCGAGCTGGGGGTGCTCCGGCTCCCCGTTCATCATGGCGCCGTACACGAAGAGCAGGTGCTCGCGCGGAGGGGTCTGACTGGAAGCCACAGTGGATTGTGAGAGGAGTAACACCGCGTCCGTCCGGCGGGTAGCCGAAGGCACGTTCCCGTCGCCCATCCATCGCGCATCACGCGCGCGTCCATCGCCCCCATCCCCCGTCACGACGGAGCCGCCGGCCTCGCCGGACCCGCGCCTCGAGAGCGGGCCCTGGTCGCGCGAGTGCGCTGCGCGACCGGGCTTTCCGGTATTTCCGGACCTGACCTGCGCCTCGTCCAAGGGCGACGATGGGGTGTCCGGCAAGCCTGGAAATCCGGCGATCCGAGAGGGGGGAGCATGCGGGCTGGAGAGGCTGTCTCACGATGGGGCACGGAGCCGAGCCCCGCCTCGGGCGTGACGAGCCGCGTCGTCGCCCGGCGGCAGCCCGAGCCCTGGGACGCGCCCCGCCTCGGTCGATTCGAGATCGTCCGCACGCTCGGCGCGGGGGGGATGGGCGCGGTCTTCGAGGTGATCGACCGCGAGCGGGGGACGCGGCTCGCGCTGAAGCTGCTCCAGCGCGAGAGGCCCTCGCTCCGGATCCGCTTCAAGGGCGAGTTCCGCGCGCTCGCCGGCATCGTTCACCCCAACGTCGTCCGTGTCGACCAGCTCCTCGAGGAGAACGAGGCGCTCTACTTCACGATGGAGCTCCTCCACGGAGTCCATTTCCTGCAGCACGTCCGTCTCTCCGGCGCGCGCTTCGACGAGGCCCGCCTCCGGGCCGCGCTCCCCCAGCTCGCGCGGGGACTGGCGGCCATCCACCGGGCAGGCCGGGTGCACCGCGACGTGAAGCCCGCCAACGTGCTGGTCACGCCGGAGGGACGCGTCGTGGTCCTCGACCTCGGGCTGGCCCTCGACGTCGGCCGCGGGGAGCAGGAGGCGCGCAGGGTGGGGACCGCGACCTTCATGGCCCCCGAGCAGGCGGCGGCGCGCTCCGCCGGGCCGCCGGCCGACTGGTACAGCGTCGGCGTGCTGCTCCACGTGTCGCTGACGGGCACGCTCCCCTCCGAGCCGGGCAGCTCCCTCGTACCGCGCATCCACGCGCCCGGCCTTCCGCGGGACCTCACGACGCTGTGCGCGAGGCTGCTCTCGCGCGACCCGGCCCTGCGGCCCACCGGGGCCGAGGTCCTGCACGCGCTGGGCGCGGGAGACGATGCCGGTCACGATGGGGGGAGACCCCCCATGCCCCCCGGCCCAGCCGGCGCGCACGCGAGCGCTCCCCCACCCGCGCTCGCCGGCCGCGAGCGCGAGCTCGGCGTGCTCGACTCCGCCTTCGCGGAGGTCCTCGGGGGCAAGCCGGCGGCGGTGATCGTGGCGGGCGCGCGAGGGACCGGGAAGAGCGCGCTGCTCTCCCGCTTCCTGAACCTGGTGAAGGACGACGCGATCGTCCTCTCCGGGCGCTGCGATTCGCGCGAGCAGCTCCGCTACCAGGCGGTCGACGAGATCCTGGACGGCCTGAGCCGCCACCTCGCGCGCCTCCCGCGGGAGGAGCTCCGCGAGATCTCGCCCCCCGACGCAGCCCTGCTCGGCATGGCCTTCCCGGCGCTGCGCGCAGCGGGGCCTCCTCCCCTGGGCGAAGTGCGTCCGCACACCGTGCCGCGCGCGCGCATCGTCGCCGCGCTCCGAACCCTCCTCCACCGCCTCTCCACGTTGCGGCCGCTGGTGCTCGCCGTGGACGACCTGCACCGGGCCGACCCGGAGAGCAGCGCGCTGCTCGCCGAGATCCTGCGCCCACCGGACGCGCCGGCGCTCCTCTTCCTGGCGACGACGCGACCGGACGAGCCCGCGTGCGCCCCGGCCTGGCCGGCCCGCCACGTGACGTTAGCGGCCACCTGATCGTTCGAGGAGCAACGTGTAGAACCCCGGGCGTTGTGTCAGGATCGCGCTCAGAACCACCCCGCGGCCGCGACTCCCCCTCCGTTCGGCGTGGCGTACGGGGCAGCTCCCCACGCGGGCGACGCCGACGCCGTCCAGCTCAGCTTCTGGCGGTGCGCGAAGAAGACCACGTCGAGCACCGTACCCACCATCGAGCCGGCAATCGCGCCGTAGTCGGGGCCCGGGGGGATTCCGAGGAAGTGGTTCGTGCACGGGTCCGGCGCGTGGCACGCCTTCGACTCCACCGCGATGCCGATCGCGTAGCCGATCGCGATGCCCGTCGCGGTGGTGGCGGCGTGCAGCCCGATGCTGGCGAACCCGGTGCCCACGCGGCCGTGCGCCATGTGAACGATGGCGGGCGCGAGGTTCCTTCCGACGAACCCGGTCACGAACGCGTCGAAGCCGCCCTGGCTGCTGAACGTGGCGAGCCCCCCGAACATGGCGATGTCGAACGGCGCGACGGCGAGGAGAGTCTGCCAGCCGTACCAGGTCAGCGGCCCGCGCTTCGCGGCGTCCGGCGCAGGCTGCGCGTAGGCCGGAGGAGGCCGAGACCGCGTCGTACTGCAATTGCGACGGCACGGGCTGCACATTGGGCGGCGGCCAGACTGGGGCTGGCTGGACGGGCTGGGGGTAAAAGGGCCCCGGCGGGTTCTGGGCGCGCGCGGGCGCGGCGGTGAGCGCGGCGGCGAGGGCAAGGGGCGCGGCGAGCCACGGCGCAGGCGAAGGATGCTTCATCGAACATATCCTAGCGGAAAGGGAGCAGCGGATCACCGACCGCACCCGCGCCGTCATCGTCACCCACCTCTACGGCATGCCCGCCGACATGGACGCCCTCCGCGCCGTCGCCGCCGGGCGCGGCGTGCCCCTCGTCGAGGACGCGTGCCAGGCCCTCGGAGGTGATCTCGCTGCCGCTCTTCCCCGAGATGGAGGAGGACGACGTGGCGCGGGTGGTCGAGGCCGTCGGGCGCTTCGGCGCGTGACCTCGCGCGAAGCGCCCGGGGCGAAGGCTGGACCGGGCCGGCCCCCCATCCGACGAGGGCGCAGCCGATCGCCCCGCAAAGCATCGGGTGGACGACGGAGGATGGCATCGTTACCTTTTCATGGGCGATCCATTCCATGAACCTCGACGACCTCCCCTCGGCAGTGGCCGAGATCGAGCAGAACATCGAGTTCCTGCTCCAGCTACCGGACCACGCGCTCCTCGGGAAGCACAGGTCCGGCTTCCTGATGGCGCACCTCTGGCTGGCGAGGATCCACCAGATCGGGAGCGATCGGGACGCGGCGGAGCGGGCGCTCCGCGCGGGGGTGGGGCTCGCGGACAAGTTCCTGGCCGGTCGCCCCGAGGAGACGGGGTGGAGGCTCGCGGGCATCAAGCTGCGGGTGATGCTCGGCAACGTCCTCGCCTCGAAGGGGGAGGTGGAGGCCGCCGTCCAGGTGCTCCGGCCGGCGGCGGCGATGGCCGACCACCTGGCGACGATCCACCCGGCGGAGGATCTCCTGGAGCGAGGACGTGGACGATCCGCACTACGTCCTCGGGCTCGTGCTGATGCAACAGAACGATCTGTCGCCGGAGGCGCTCCTCGTCCACGAGCGGGCATACGCCTACGCCGAGCGGCGGCGCCGGGAGGATCCGGGCGACGCCGATCAGGGGTGGCTCCTCTTCCAGCTCTGCCTCTATCGCGCGGCGCTGCTCGGGAAGACCGGGGACCACGCGGGGGCGCGCGCCGCGTGGGAGCGGGCGCGCGCGCTGGCCGAGAGCCTGCCGGTCGAGAACCGGACGCACGAGCAGATCAAGGCGAGGCTGGCGAGCGCCGGCGACGTCTCCTAGCCGGGCGGGCGGTCAGGGGTTGAAGGGCTTGCCGAACCCCTCCTGCGGGGGCTCCGCGTCGGGGAAGCCGCCGCTGCGCGACTCGGAGATCCACACGTAGGGCTTGGCGTCGAGCGGGTGATCGAGCTCGATGCGCACGGCGCGAGGGCCCTCGGGGCCCACCTCGAGGATGGTGGCGCGCAGGCCCGGCACCGTGTAGACGTCGCCCACCTCGACCTTGGTGTTCGTGTTGCGGTAGAGGTTGCCAGAGCCGGTGGGGAAGATGCTCTGGGTCGGGGGCACGACGATGTCGAGGGTGCGCTCGTCGCGGCGGAGCGCGAGCGCGTGGCCGGTCTGGGCGAGGATCCGCCACCTCGCGGGGGGGGCGCCGCGCGGGTCGAGCGCGAAGGGCACGAAGAACGACCCGCCCAGCCCCCGGACCACGATCACCTCGGCGCTGGCCGGGTCCCCGATCCGCGCGCGCAGATTGGCCGCGTGGTCCGCGAACGACGCCGCGTCCTTCTGGAAGTGACGGCCCACGAGCCACGCGGTCGCCGGCCCGTGCACGAGGTGCGCGAAGCCGAGCACCAGCGCGGCGGTCCCGGTGAGCTGATCGCCGCGGCCGGCTGGGCCGGGGGGTGTGGGGGGTCTCCCCCCACCGTGACCTGCGACTTCCGCGAACCAGACCTGGTCGAGCAGCCACGCGACGACGGCGGCGACGCCGAGCATGCTGGCGCCGAGGAGGCGCGGCGAGGGGACCACGGCGAGCACGGGGACGAGCGCGAGCACGCAGCCGGGGACGAGCCACTCCGCCACCCTCCGCTGCGGCTCGTCGAGCCGCGACAGGACGCGGCGGATTGGCAGGAGGAGGAGCGCGGCGCCGGCGAGGGCCGCGAGGGCGATGATCCACCACGCCGTGTCGGGCACGAGCGTGTCGGTGATCGAGCGAGAACCATGCGTCGAGCAGGAGCGAGGCGATGCGGCGCGGCGCGTTCGAGAGGAACGAGAGCGGCTCCCGGACGGGGTCGGTGTAGAAGCCGGACCCGAGGGTGCCGCACCCGAGCGACCGCCGCAGGAGGAGGTACGCCACGGTGGGCACGGCGAAGGGGAGGACGGCGGCGACGCGCCGCCAGGCCGGCGTCGGCTGGGACGGTGGGTACGCGGGGTCTCCCCCCGTCGTGATCGACGCGCGCGCCGCGACGAGCTCGAAGGCGAAGACGTATCCGGCGAGGCAGATGGCGTACTCGCCGCCCAGCATGGCGATGCCGAAGAGCAGGGCCGCGAGGGCGCCGTCGCGGAGGCGCCCGCCCGCGGAGCCCAGCGCCCCTCGCCAGCGGAGGTACACGCCGATCCCGGCGAAGCCGAAGGTGAGCGAGATCAGCACCTCGCGGTTGGCGAGCCACGCCAGCGGGAGGGCGTGGCACGGGGCGAGGGCGAACACGGCGGTGGCGATGCGAGCGGGGCGCCGCGCGAGGAGGCGGCGGAAGAGGGCGTTCGCGGCGAGCACGAGGGCGGCCCACCACGCGAACGAGTGGAGGTGCATGAGCAACCTCCCCACCCGCTCCCCTGCGAGGGGGCCGAGCGCGCGGTGCTCCGCGTACACGAGCGCGCTCGAGAGAGGCCGGAAGAAGCGGATGGTGAGCCGGGGATTCCGACCACCAGGGGAGCATGCCGCGATCGAGGAGGGCGGCCCGGTCGGCGTCGGTCACGAAGTTGTAGAGATCGAAGGGCCCGCGCGGGGCGGGGTACGCGCCCGCGATCATCGACGCGTGGAGGTAGTCGTCGAGGAGGTACGCCGAGCGAAGCGACGGCGCGAAGACGAGGGCGCCGACGAGGAAGAGGAGGCCGAAGAGGTGGCGACGGTGGACCGAGAATTTTCGGCTGCGACTGCGTTCAGGCACCGCGGGAACGTCCGGGTCTGCTTGCGCCGGAACCTCGTTAGCAGAATCGTTTGGTGTCATGGTCTTCGGCGGCAGCGCGTCATGATTCGGAACGCGCAAAGTGCTCCTCTACCAGCAAGTCGTCCTTGTGTAACGGAAGGCACTCGCGTAGCCTCACCACACTCCTGTGAAACACGCCAGCTCTACCTTGATCCTGATTGCTTTCTGTGGCGCCGGGCTCTTCGCGGCTTGCGCGTCAGGCAGTGATGAGACCGGCGGTGGCGTCGGCGGCTTCGGCGGTGCCAACCCGAGCACGACCTCGGGGGTGCAGCCGGACTCGTCGTCGACCTCGGGCTCCCTGTCGAGCACCACCTCCGGTGGTGGGAGCTCGGCGACGTCGATGACGAGCTCGGGTGGAAGTTGCGCTGCCACGTGCAACATCGACTCGGACTGTCAGAACACCTGTCCGGCACCCGGCAGCGGGATTTACTGCTGCGACACGATGAACAGCATGTGTTACCTGTCGTCGCAGTCGATGTGCCCGGCGTCGACCGGGGCAGGGCCCGGCTCGAGCACCTCGAGCAGCGGCTACTGACCTCCGTACCACACGCCTGGGCTTCGCACTGAACCTGGCCTGCGACTTCGCGGGCCGGGTTCACGTGTTTGTGGCTCAGGGCACGCTCGCGAGCGCGAGCGTGCGGGCGTTGTCCGGCACGGCTGAAAGAAAGCGCTGTCGCCACTCGGGGTCGCTGATCTTGGCGGCCCGCTCGAGGAGGTGCGAGCGGGCGTCGGCGATGGCCGTCGAGAACTCGCCCTTCAGGCCCGCGGCGTCGAGCGCCTCCGCGTAGACGAGGCGCACGAGCGAGTCGCCTTCCTCGATCATCCCCAGGCTCTCGAGCGTCTCGAACGCCTCCCGCGCAACGGGGAGGGCGTCCCCCGCGCGGCCCAAGGCGAGCAGGGCACGCGCGAGGACGGCGACGGCCGCGACGCGGAGTGGGGGCGCGACCTCCAAGAGGTCCACCGCGCTCCGCGCCTCGCGCTCGGCCACGGCGGTGTCGCCGGAGAGCAGGCCGATCTTGGCGAGGTAGGTCCGCGCCACGCCGAGGAGCCGTGGGTCCCCCTGCCGGAGGATCGCATCGATCGCGCGCTGCTCGAGCGTGCGCGCCTCGTCGAGCCGTCCGCAGTAGGCGAGGACGTGACCGAGGTTGTGCATGGCGCCGATCGCCACGTCGTGGAGGCCCATGCGATCCGCGTCGTCGAGGGCCGTTCGCAGCGCCTCCTCCGCGCCGCGGAAGTCGCCCAGCTCCGCGAGGATGAAGCCCAGGTTGCTGCGGATGCTGCACGCGTTGCGGCGATCCCCCGTCTCCTCGGTCGCCACCAGCGCCGCCATGAACCCCTCGAGACCGGCGGCCGAGTCGCCCGTGTAGGTGGCGCGCACGGCGCGGGTCTGCTGGATGAGGGCAGCCGTCTGCGGAGCGAGCTCACCTGGGCCGCTGACCGCGCGCGCCATCTGGTCGAGCAGGGTGTCCGCGACCGCGTAGCGCCCCCCGAAGATGAGGTAGAGCGCGGCCCAGCTCAGGCACGTGAGCTGGATCCCGCTCGTGAGGGCGGGCGCCGCCGCGCGCGCCGACTCGGCCCACCCGGCGACGCGGTCGAAGGCGCCGAGCTTGCCGGCGGCGATGACCACCTGGGTCACCGCGCGGAACCATGCCGGCGTCCCCGCGGCGAGGAGGCCTACCGCCTGGAGCCCGCGCTCCTCCGAGCATCGCGTGCTCGCCGCGCCACAGGTTCGCCTCCGCCTCGACCAGGCGGAGCAACCCGAGCTCCTCCCCCTCGGCGCCGCACGAGACGCCGAGCTCGGCCCGCGCGATGGCGGCGGCGAGCTCGTTCGCCTCCAGGGCTTGCTCCGCCGAGCGGCAGTACCAGCGCACGCTCCGCGCCGGCTCCCCGCCGCGCCGGAAGTGCTCGGCCATCGCGGTGGCTTCGGTGGAGCCGTGCTGCTCGAGCCACTCGCCGGCCAGGCGGTGACCGAGCGCGCGGTCGGCCTCGGTGAGCATCGCGTACGCGGCCTCGCGCACCAGCGTGTGGCGGAAGACGTAGTCGGCGTCCCCACCGCCCCTCGCCGCGCCGGCCGGCGTGACGAGCTCGTGGGCCGCGAGCGCGTCGAGCCAGCCGGCGACGTCGCGGCGGTGCACCTCGCCCCCGAGCAGCGAGGCGACGGCGGCCGCCGAGAAGCGATCGCCGAACACGCTCGCGGCGCGCAGGACGCGCTTGGCGTCGCCGCCCTCGCGCGTCGAGGCGGGCCTCGACCGTGCCCAGGCACCGAGTCGGGGAGCGCGTCCTCCCGGCCGGCGGCGACGGCGCGGACCAGCTCCTCCAGGTAGAACGGGTTGCCGTCGGCGCGATCGAGGATGCGCGCCATCACTGCGTCGGTCACGCTCGCGCCGAGCGCGTCGCGCACCAGCTTCTCGCTCGCCTTGCGGGCGAGGGGGCCGAGCTTGATCGTCTGCACCTCCCGCTCCGACCAGAGGCCGGGGAAGAGCGTGTGCACCTCGGGGCGGGCGAGCACCAGCACCATGAGCGGGAGGTCGCGCAGGTTGCGCAGCGTGGAGTCGATGAGCCGGACGCTGGCGGCGTCGCCCCAGTGCAGGTCCTCGAGGACCAGGAGCACGGGGTAGGCGGCGCACTCCCGCTCGAGCCAGGTCTCCCAGGCCGCGCGCATGGCGTCGCCCATGAGCATGGCGTTCTCGCGCGCGGCGCGCAGCGCCTTGTCCTCGTCGGCGGGGAAGGGCGCGCCGATGAGCTCGCCGAGGAAGGGCGCGACGGCGGCGAGGTCCCGCCCCCCGAGGACGCGGCCGAGCCGCTGCGTGAGCTTCCTGCGTCGCTCGTCGAGGGGCTCGCCGTCGCGGATGCCCGCCGCGCGGCGGATCGCGTCGGCGACGATGCCGAAGGGCGTCCCCGGGGCAGATCGAGTCGGCCGAGCCACCGAGGAGCTCCACGCGCTCGCTGCGCTGGCGGACCTTCTCGACGAACTCGCGGCGCAGGCGCGGCACTTGCCGGTGCCGGCCGCGCCGATGACGAGCACCGCGCTCGCGACCGGCTCGGCGATGCAGCCGGCGAGGACGCCCTCGAGCGACGAGACCTCGCGGGTGCGCCCCAGGAACGTGCTCGCCTTGCCGAGCAGCCGAGGTGGCGCGGTCTGCTCGATGCGGTCGCCCCCGAGCACGAAGCGCCGCTCCGCGCCGGATCACCTCGACCCGCGCCTCGATCATGCCCGCGGTGGTCTCGTCGAGCTCGATCCCGCCGGGCTGCGTGCGCGCGAGCATGCGCGCGCCGCGATCGATGATCTCGCCCTCAACCACGCGCGCCGAGACGAGCCCACGCCCGGTGGCGACGCAGATGGAGGCGTCGGACAGGTGCGCCCGCAGCGTCAGCGCGCACTGCGCCGCGCGCTCCGCGCGGTCGATCGCGCTGCCCGGCGCCCCACTGCGTCACGACGAGGGAGCGGCCCGGCAGCTCGATGAGCTGGCCGCCGTACGCGTCGAGCGCGGCCTCGAGCTGCGCGCGCGGGGCTTCTGCGCCGTCACGACGTCGGGCTCGCCGGCGAACACGACCGTGACGAGGCGCGCTCTCGTTCCGCGTGATGGAGATGGAGAAGGGCGCGCGGTCCGACGCGGCGGCGAGCGTGGGCGCCGGGCCCGCGTTCGCCTGGGCCGAGGTGGGCGGGCCCAGATTGATGTCGTCGAGCGCGTCGAGCTCGCGGGCCATCGCCTCCGTGTCGGCGGGGCGCTCGCCGGGGGCCTTCGCCATCATGCGGGCGACCAGGGCGTCGAGCGCCTCGGGGAGCTCGGGCCGCACGTCGCGCACGCGCGGCGTCTCCTGGAGCACGATCTTGGCGAGCACGGCCATCGGCGTCATGCCCTCGAACGCGGCGCGCCCGGTGAGGCACTCGAAGAGCACGCAGCCGAGCGAGAAGACGTCGGAGCGCGGGTCGCTCTCGCCGGCGGACTCGATCTGCTCCGGCGCGATGTAGCCCGAGCGTGCCCAGGATGACGCCGGTGCCGGTGAGCCGCTCGCTGGTCGCGCGGAGATGCGGGCGATGCCGAAGTCGACGAGCTTGACGCTGCTCGACGTCGCCGCCGAGGACGAAGATGTTGCTCGGCTTGATGTCGCGGTGGACGAGCCCGCGCTCGTGCGCGAAGGCGAGCGCGCCGACCGCGCGGCGCACCACGCGGAGGCTCTCGGAGACGGTGAGCCGCTGCCGGGCGAGCCGCGCGGCGAGATCCTCGCCGTCGAGCCACTCCATCGCGAGGTAGCGCTCGCCGGAGCGCGAGACGCCGTGCGCCACGTAGCGGACGATGCTGGGGTGGCGCAGATCCGCGAGGACGGCCGCCTCGCGCTCGAAGCGCTCGATGTCGATGGCCTCCTGCCCGCGCAGGAGCTTGAGGGCGACGCTCGCGCCGTCGAGCTGGTCGACGGCGCGGTAGACCGTGCCCATCCCACCGGAGCCCGCCTCGGCGACGAGGACGAAGCGGTCTGCGACGGTGGTGCCCGGGTTCACCCCGCCATTATCTACGGTTTCAGGAAGACGGTGATGGAATCCGTGATGAGACCGGGTCGTCCCAGTCGCCGTCGTGGGGGCGACAGTCGGGGAAGCTACCGTCGGGCCTGCTGGGGGCCGCACACATGGTCGCACGACGCGTCCACGTCCACCACGCAGCCTTCGAGCGAAGGCCCGCACACGCGCGGGATCTCGGTCTGCCCGGGCTAGAGGCAGGCGTACCGGCGCTGCGGCTGCGGCGCGGTGAAGACGTTGCCGAAGTACGTCGCCTCGCCCACCGAGTACATCTTCGCCTCCTGGGACGAGATCGCCAGCGCCGGGTGATCTCCCCGCACCGAGATCTCCCGGTGCTTGCCGAGGTAGTCGACGCGGGCGAGCAGGCACGCGGAGACCCACTGCTGGCAAGACCCGTCGCAGTGCCCGCCCGGCTGGCCCCACTGCGGCGCCAGCCCGAGCTCCCCGTCGTACTCGTACTTCTTCCCCTGGAGCGTGAACTCGACGGATTCCCCCGCCGGAAGCGCGCAGCTCACGATGTAGCTGAAGACCTCCTGCGCGCTTCGGGTCGGTGAGGGCGTTGCCGATGAGCGCGTTGCCGATGAGCGCGTTCCCGATCAACGCGTTCCCGATGAGCGCGTTCCCGATCAACGCGTTCCCGATCAATGCGTTCCCGATCAATGCGTTCCCGATGAGCGCGTTGCTCGTCGTGATCGCCTGGTCCGTCGTCCCGGTCTGCTCGTCGACCTCTCCCGGCGTGCCCATGCAAGCCGCGAGGGTGAGCGAGGCCACTGCCAGAAGCGGCATCGCGAGTTTCATAACCCTCTCCACACAGTAAGGGGTGTCGTTGCCTGCTCCTGATCATACGGGAAAAACCAAACGTCTCTGACACCCGCTGGTAGATTTTTTTGCCAGTGCCGTAAGAGTGCGATGACGCTGCATTTCGCGCAGCCTCGCGCTGCGTCAACGCGTAGGCGATGGTGGCGCATGTAGGAGTGCCGCCGACTGCAACCGACGAGCACCTGCCAAGTAGGAGCAAGTCCGCACGCGCCTCGCGTCGACGCATGGCGGCAGAGATGTCGGCGTGACGCAACGACCACCTGTCGTCCATTTCGATCGGGTCAGTCCGGCTCGCCGACTGCGGCGAGGTTGCGCACCGCGCTCGCGTCGACCTCGCACATCGCGCCCACGTGCATCGCCGCGCGGGCGTCGTCCGCGCGCGCCCCGGGGCACTGCTCGCCCGCCCGCCGCGTATGTCCTGCGTCGACGCCGCGGGCGGGCGCCTCCCAATCGGGCTTCCCCTGCAAAGTGCGCGGTGGGCGTGACATGCGGCCGCTCCCTCCGAAAGAAGACAGCGATCGCGGGTCGCGACGGCGCGGTCGCCGGCGAGGCCACGGTCGTTCGACACCGATTGAGGGGGAAATTCAAGGTATGCGTCTTTTCGTCAGCACCATCGCGCTCTTCGCTATCTCGGCCCCGGCGCTCGCCGGGTGCATGGCGCCCTCGGACGAGGACACCATGGAAGCGACCCAGGCTCAGCAGCAGGCCGGCGTCCCGGGACTCCAGGCCGCGCCGGTGGGACCGGGGCAGGCTCCCGCCGAGTGCGCGGGTCCGCAGGGCGTCTCGTGCCCCGCGTACTCCACGCCACTCACCGTGCCCGGGCCGACCTTCCAGGCGCCCACCTACCCCGGCGCCACCTACGGCGGCCCGACCATCACCGGACCGAGCTTCGGCAAGCCCACCTACCAGGCGGGCGGCAGCGTCCCCAGCATCACCGCGCCCTCGTACCCGGCGCCCACCTACTCGGCGCCCACGTTCCAGGGCCCGACCTACCAGGCGCCCACGTACCTCGGCCCGACGTACCTCGCGCCGACCTACCAGGCGCCGATCTACGAGGCTCCGATGCTGCCCGCCCAGTGGCTGCCGGCTCCGATCAGCCCCTGCGTGCAGCCGCTGCCGAGCCAGACCATCCCCGTCCCGCAGCCCGGGATCGGCCAGCTCTAGGCCGCAGCGTGCCGTGATCCATCGCGGCGCAGCCCGTTCCTGAAAGAAAAGCCCATCCGCACCCGGCGAGGCGCACCATCCTCGCGCCTCCCGGGTCGCACCCAGCCGCCCCGCCACCCATCATCCATGAGAAGGATGGCAGACGGCGCGCGATGCACGGCGGCTCCCGGCGAATGCACGGCGGACGACGCGCGTTGCGTGTCACACCCGGGCGTCGAACCCGCGCGCCCTCATGTTACCGTGGCATACGATGGGACCTCGATGAGCGACGATCGACCTCCGCAGCGATCACGACCCACCAAGCGGCGGATGCCCGCCGCATCCACGCCTCCAGGCGCGAGGACCACGCCGCCCGCGGGCCCGCGCGTGGGCGCGTCCGTGCGGGTGCCGCCGCCCGCGAAGCTGCCGGCGTCGGTGCCCCCGCCCCCCGAGCCACGCAACCCCCGCGACGCGGCCGGGCTGCGCCTCCGCCCCACCGCCCACGATCTCGGCCGTGCCGAGGGCCGCCGCTCCCCCTCCAGCGCACGTGCATGGTGAGGAGAACGCCTCCAAGCCCTCGCCGTACGGGGCTCACGAGCTCCCCCCACTCCCCCCACCCGCCCGTACCAACGCGGTCGATCAGAGCCGGAGGACCGGGATCCGGCTGCCTCCTCCACCCCCGCCGAGCTCGCCGGTCCGCGTACCCAGTCCCCCCTCGACGGCGCCCCTGGAGCAGCCCCCGTCCTCGGTCCCGCCGAGCGGCGCGCCCCCGCGGGAGGAGATCGCTGTCGCCTACCGCAAGATCGCCGCGCTCCTCGCCGAGCGCGCCGACGCCGAGGCGAGGCTCGAGCGCGCGCGGAGCGAGTCGGCCGCCGCGGACGAGCTGGTGGGGCAGATGCTCGCCCGGGTGGGCGACGTCGAGGCGCGCCTGCGCACGTCGCAGAGCGCGATGGCCGAGGCAGACGCGCGCGCCGCGGCGGCCGAGGGCCGCGCCGCCGAGCAGCTCGCGCAAATCGGCAAGCTCCGCGCCGCGCAGGCCGAGCTGGCGGAGCGCCTCGGCGCCGTCGAGGCCCTCCTTCTAGAGGAGCAGCGCGAGGCCTCGCTCCTGCGGGGCGCGCTCGAGGCGTCGGAGAAGGAGGCCGAAGCACAGCGCGCGGCGGCCGGTGCGGCGCGCGAGGAGGCGGCGACGTCGGCGGCGCAGGTCCGGGCGCTCCGGGCCGATCTCGGCCGCGGCGAGGAGGAGCGGGAGCGGCTGCGCGCCCGGATCGCCGAGCTGGAGCGCCTGCGCGATGAGCGGGACGAGGCGCACCTCCGCGAGGAGCTCCTGGAGATGCACCTCGCCACCGCGAGGACCGAGGTGCAGAAGGCGAGGAAGCACGCGCTCTCCGGGCAGCACCGGCTGGGCGACGAGCTCCGCGATCGCGTGGCGCAGATCGATCGCCTCGGGGAAGAGGTCGCGGAGGCCGTGGCGAAGGGCCATGCGATGGAGAAGGAGGTGGCCGCGCAGAGCCGCGAGGCCGAGGAGCAGCGCGGCGCGGCGGAGGCGGCACGGCAGGCCCTCGCGAAGGCGGCGGGGCGCGAGCGCGAGCTCGAGGTGGCGATGAGCGCGTCCCGCCGCGACCTCGCGGCGCTGCAAAAGGAGGCCGCCGCGGTCCGCGCGGAGCGCGACGCGCTCGCCGCCCGCGAGGGCGAGGCCGAGGCCCGCGCCGCCGCGCTGCGCGCCGAGCTCGGCGCGCGGGGCCCCGAGGGGGAGGCGATGCGCGCGCGGATCGAGGCGCTCGAGATCGAGCGCGAGGTGAACGAGGGCCTCGCGACGGAGGCGCGGCGCGTGCAGGACGCGGAGATGAAGCGGCTCCGCGACGAGGCCGCCGAGGCGCTCTCCCGTGGGGCCGAGGCGATGACGATGGCGGAGCAGTTCCGCAGCGAGATGCGGACGGCACGCCGCGAGCGCGACGCCCTGGCGGTCGAGACGCAGCGCGCGCGGCGCGGCCTCGAGGCCTTGAGGGCGCGCGCCGACGCCGTGCGCACGGAGTTCCGCTCCTCGGTCGAGGGGGTGAGCCGGAGCCTCAGCGAGCTGGAGAAGCGCGAGGTCGAGGTCGCGCGCCTCCGCTCCGGGGCCATCGGAGCGACGCGCGACCTGCTCGACAACGCGGTGTCCGTGGAGCACGCCCTCTCGGGCATGCTCAAGGAGCTCGACGACGCACCCATCGAGCCGCGAGAGCCCACGTAATCACGACAGCGCGCGGCTCTACGTCTTCTCCTCGGCCTCCGGCGGAGGATCGCCCACCGCCAGCTCGCACGCGCCGAAGACGACCTGGAGCTTCCCGGTCTGGGAGGCGAGCTCCACGCTCAGCGTCTTGGCGCGGATGACCGTCCGGTCCTGCACCTTGCCGGAGAGCTTGACCACGTCGGCGTCGAACTCGCCGGAGAGCTCGCCCTCCGCGTGGAGCTCGCCCACGTGCGCCTTGCCGTTCACGGCGCCGCTCGCGCTCACGGTGAGCGCCGGGGCCTTCACGTCGCCCTCGACGCGGCCGCGCACCAGCACGGGGCAGGTCGAGGTCAACGAGCCCTTGAGCTCCGTCCCTTCCTCGACGAGCGTGCGCTTGTCGGTTTCTCGCTTCGTCTCGGTCATCCTCGCTCCCTACCTTTCCCGGGCCGGATGCCGTCCGGCTCCGACCGCGCCCGCAGGATCTTCATCCGGAGCCGCGAGCCCGGCTCGAACGCGAACCGCGTCAGCTCCGGCGCCTGCTCGACGGTGCCGACGATCTGGCCCTCGGCGGTGACCACGAGCTGGCTCGGCCCGACGATGCCGGGGCTCTCCCGCTCGTAGAAGCGGCCGTGGAGCGTGATGTTGCCGGCGCCCTCGATCCGGCAGTGCGCGAGCACGCCGCTCTTCCCGATGGTCAGCTCCGCGCCGCGGCCGAGCGCGATCGAGCACTGCTCGAAGCGGCTCTCGATCTGCACCTTCACGCCCTCCCCGAACTCCAGCGTCGCGTTGCGGAGGACGTCGCCCTGGCCGAAGTAGCGCACGCCAGGCGCCGGAGGCCGGACGGACGGCGCGGCGCCGGCACGCTTGCCGGAGAGCGCCACGAGCGCGGCGTCGCCCTCGGCGCGCTTGGACCCGTCGCCGGGCTGGCTCGTGTCGACCCACTCGGCCACGACGCCGGAGAGCTCCGCGCCCTCCACGCCGAGGCCGAAGATCTTGGCGCCCGTGATCCGCGCGCCGGCGAGCGTCGCCTTGTCCAGAGCGGCGTGGCGCAGGTCGGCGCCGGTGAGGTCGGCGCCCGTGAGCTGCGCCTTGGCGAGGTTGGCCTTGACGAGCGAGGCGCCCTGCGCGCGCGCCCGCTTGAGGTCGGCGCCCGCGAGCTCGGCGTCGTCGGCGCTGGCGCCGGAGAGGTCCGCCTCCTCGAGGTTGGCGGAGGTCAGGTCCGCGTCGCGCAGGTTGGCGTCCCCGAGCTTCGCCCCCCCGAGGTACGCCTCGACGAGATCGGCGTGCGAGAGGTTCGCCGAGTGGAGGTCGGCGCCGCCGAGGTTGGCGGACTGGAGCTGCGCGTTGGTGAGCCGCGCGCCGGTGAGGTCCGCGCTCTGGAGGTTGGCGCCCTCGAGGTTGGCGCGGCTAAGGTTGGCGCCCCCGAGCTTGGCGTGCTCGAGGTTTGCCCCCTCGAGCTCGGCCTTGTCGAGGTTCACCTCGCGCAGGTCGGCGCCCTCGAGGAACGCCTCGCGCAGGCTGGCGTTGCGCAGGTTGGCGCCGCGCAGGCTCGCGCCCTGGAGGTTCGCCCCCTCGAGGTCGGCGCGGCGCAGGTCGACCCCGTCGAGCGCCGCCTTCGAGAGGTCGAGCCCACGGAGGTCGGCGCGGTCGAACGACTCGCCGAGCCCGGCCCTCTTGAGGACCTCTTCACGTGTCAGGTTGGCCATGGATCGATAGCTCCGGTCTGGGGCTCGCGGGTGTGCCCGTGTAGCGACTGGGGCCCGCTTGGGGAACGGTCACGGGCGAGAGGACTTCTCCTTCGCCTCGTCGAGGTGGCGGTTGAGCTCGCGGATCTTGAGCTGGAAGGGCAGCTTGGCGAGGGCGCGCTGGAGGTCGACCTCGCCGAGGTGCGCGAGCAGGAGATCGACGGCGAGCATGGTGTCCGCCCGCTCCTTGCGCGCGCGCGCCCGGCGCGCGGCGGCGTCGGCCGACCACTCTTTGGAGGCGCGCTCGTGCTCGTCGTGCTGCCGCGCGAGCTCGCCGGTGAGGCGCGCCAGCTCTTCGCGCTCCTTCGCCCGCTCCTTGCCGGGCGAGAGCTCGGCCACCTCGCGCCGGTAGCGCTGGAAGCGCTCGCAGATGCCCGCGGCGAGCGCCTCGTCGAGGCCCGTGGCCTCGGCGAGCTCGCGCGGGCGGGCGGCGTAGAAGACGTCGAGCCCGTTGATCCCCGCCGAGTACAGCTTGTCGATGGAGACCTTGTGCACCCCGGGGACCTGCATCAGGAGCGAGCGCACGATGATCGGCTCGCGCCGGCCGCGCTCGCCGTCGAGCGCGAAGACCGAGGGCATCGCCTCGACCAGGCGCGCATACGCGCCCGCGAGCATCTCGCGCACCTCGAGGTGGATGGAAGCCTCGCCCCCCGCCAGCTCGAGCGCGGCCGCATAGCTCTCGAGCGCCGCGTCGACCGCCGGCAGCTCCACGGCCACGGCGGCGCGGCGGAGCGCCGCCGTGGCTGGGAGGGCGACGTCGAGCCACTCCTTGGTGGGCTCGCCCCAGGCGATCTCGATCATGAAATCGCGCAGCGGCCGCGCGTACGCCACCGCGATCCCGGCGAAGAGCTCGCGCACCTCGTTCATGTCGGCCTCGTGCCGGGCGGCGCGGGCGGCCTCGGACGGGCGTGGTCCAGGGCTCGCCGGCGCGCCCTCCAGGAGCGAGGCGATGGCCGAGTCCGCCGGGCCCCAGTCATCGTCGGTGTCGACGCGAGGAATCGGCGGGGCGGATCGGCGGAGCGGCGCAGGCATCACCGGCTCCAGCGGAGCGACGATCGACTCGAAGCCGGCGTCGAGGTCCTCGAGGAGGCGCTTGGTCTCCTCGGCGTCGTGCGGCGGCACGGAGGGCGAGACGCGGGCCGGGGGAGCGACCGCGGGGGCGACCGGGGGCGCGACGAAGGCGGCGTCGACGGCGGGCGGTGCGACGGGAGGAGGCCCGATGGGCGTCGCGGGGGGCGCCTCCAGGGTCGAGGCCGAGATGGGGACCGCGTCGATCTGCGGCGCTTCCTCCGCGGGGCGCGCCTCGCTGCGCACGACCTCCTCGACCACGCTCGCGCGGCGCCCCTTCTTCCGCGTGGGCTTGGACTCCTCCGGCGGCGGCGGCACGTTCGGAAGGACCGGCGCCATGCCCATCACCGTCTGGCGGCCGGCGTCGCTCGGGCGCGAGGGCCGATCGCCCGACGCGCCCGATGCCTCAGCCACGACCGAGGGCATCGCGAGCGTGGCCTTTCCCACCGGCGGCGGCGGGGCCTGGGACGGGCTGACGGGGACGCCGGGCGGCGCGACGAGCGTCTGGGCCCGCTGCTGCTTGCCCGCGTCCTTGCCCTTCGCGCCGTCCTTTCGGCCCGCCGCGGTGGCGATGGGGGCGCCGCACTCGCCGCAGAAGACGACCGGCCCCTCCCACTCGGTGCCGCACGACGGGCATCTTGCCTTGGGACCGCTCACGCGTGGCGCCTCTCCGCGGTGCCGCCCGGCCCCGCTCGTGTGTGCCACGACATCCCAAACCGCGACGCAGATCAAGGGCGACGCGCGTCCCCGCGGGGCGACCGGGGACGCGCCGGTCGCGTCATGCCCGATGTCAGCCGTCGTCCTCGTCGTCTCCGCCGCCTTCTTCGTCCCGCGCCTCGCCGGCGTCCGGCAGATCGAGGTCACCACGCAGCGCGTCGAGGCAGTCGCGGATGCTCTCCAGCGCCGAGGCGCCGAGGTGCATCGAGCGCTCCGGCGACCAGCCGTTCACCTCGTCGGGCGCGTTCGCGTTGTCCTTGAAGGGCATCTCCAGCGTGTACGACAGGCAGTCGAACTGCTCGCCGACCCAGTTGCCGGCGGTGCGCAGGTCGCCCCCACCCGGCTCGTCGCGGTCGTAGCCGTACTCGTCCTGGAAGTCCGAGTTGGCGGCGCACAGGCTCTGCTCGAAGAGGTTCTCGAGGAAGCGGAGGCGCTCGGAGTAGCCGGGGTTGCCCTCGCACCCCGCGAGGAAGCAGTACGGGTTCCTCTCGTCGCCGTGGATGTCGAGGAAGAGGTCCACCCCGTCCTCGATCATCCTCTGGCGCACGCAGAGCACCTCGGGGCTCTCGCTCGGGTCGGGGGCGAGCCAGGCGCGGTTCAGGTTCATCCCTGCGGCGTTGGCGCGCAGGTTCCCGTGAACGCCGCCGTCGGGGTTCATGTTCGGGACCACCCGGACCACCGCGCGCTGGAGGATCTCCCGCACCACGTCGTCGTCGTCGTCGAGCAGGCGCTCGACGAGCCCCTCGGCGAACCACTCCGCCATCGTCTCGCCCGGGTGCTGCCGGGCCGTCACCCACACCCGCAGCTTGCCCTCGCCCGGCTCGCCGAACGTGAGCATCGTCATGTCCCGCCCCTCCACGGACTTGCCCAGCACGTCGGCCCGCGCCCAGGGGGCGCGCACCGCGCGCTTGAGGAGGCGGGCGTGGCGGTCGAGCGGGAACGGCGCGAAGTAGGCGTAGACCACGTCGTCGGTCTTCGGCGTGTGCTCGATGTGGAGGGCCTCCCCGTCGAACGAGGTCGGCACCCGGAACCAGCGCTTCCGGTCGTACGACGCCGCGGCCCGGTAGCCCTCGAAGGCGTCGGGGTAGGTGGCCTCGCCGGCGTTCTGGAGGGTGTAGCGCGCAGATTTACCGCGCAGGCCGCGGGCGCGGAACGCGAACCACTGCCGGAAGTCCGCCGCGTTGGTGTCGTGGGGGATGGCCAGCGTGATCGAATCGAACGCGCTCGCCCGGACCACCTCGATCGCGCCGCCGTCGAAGTCGGAGTCGATGTTCATGGGCGCCCACATAGCGGCGCGGCGCACCGCCGTCGAGCCGGGTCGGGCCCTGGATCGACGGTTGCACAGGGCACCGCGCTGCCGTTCACCGGGGGCGCCGCCCCCGAGCTCGAAGCGAGGCCCATCCATGAAGCTCTTCCACCCCGTCCTCCTCGGGGCGGTCGCCCTCCTTGCGCCCGCCTGCACCGTCGTCTCGACCGTTCCCGCCGTGCCGCTCGCTCCGCCCGGAGTCCACGTACGGGCGGAGGTGGCCCGCGGATACGCGGCCTACGCCGCCCCGCTCCAGGCCTGGGGCACGTGGATCCCCGACAACACGCACGGCGTGCTCTGGTGCCCCGGGCCTGCCGCCACCCACGGAGAGGCGTTCCAGCCGTACCTGAACCACGGGCACTGGGACGTCTCGGATGCCCCGATCGGCGCGGCGCCGGCGGGATCTCCGGTGTGGAGGAGTGAACCTCCGGATACATGGAGAAGGCGAGGGGCGCCGAGGCGCCCATGCTGCCGAGCGCGATGCAGTACTACGACGCGTTCCTGGCCGCGCCGCATCTGGGGCCCGCCGGCTTCGTGCCTGGGGCGCGGACGGCCGGGCTCGCCGGCGCAGGGCGAGGCGCCGCAGGCGCCGGCTCCGCGCAGGCGTCGGCGCTGTCGGCTGCGGTGGACGCGCACGCCCACGCTCGGGCCACGGCGCTGCGCGTGGGGCCCTCGCCGGCGCACGGCGGGGGCGCATCGTCGGCCGGGTACGCGTCCTCGGGCGGGAGCACGTATTCGTACACGCCGTCCGGATCGAGCCACTCGTCCGGCTCGCACCATCACGGCTCGAGCAAGTCGAGCCGGTCGCACCACCGCTAGCGCTGCGCGCCGACCTGCACCTCGGGCTTCTTCTCGTCCTGCTTGATCGAGTAGCGGACGAGCGCCCGGAGCACGTCGTTCCGCTCCACGTTGCCGAGCACCATCTTCATGTCCTCGTAGACCGACGGATCGACGAGCAGCGCGCCCAGCGTCCCCTTGCCCTGCCGCATCCCCGCGGTGATGGCCTTGAGGTCGTCCGTGATCGCGGCGACGTTGTCGAGCGCCTTGGCGCCGCTGCCCTTGCCGCCGTAGAGCGCGTCGTGGGTCAGGCTCTCGCTCTCGCGGATGCCCTTCAGGGTCAGGCCGACCTCGTTCGCGGCGAAGCCGAAGGCGGCGACCTCCTTCTGCGGGCCGTCGCCGTAGATCACGTCGTGCGTGAAGCCGGGGCCGGACCGGACCCGGGCGGCGACCTGGCGGATCTCGCTCAGCGTCCCGTTCAGCTCCGCGCTCGTCTTGTCGAGGTTCTCGAGCAGGTGGGAGATGCGGTCGGCCTCGGCCGGATTGGTGAGGAAGCGGTGCGGGTAGCCGTTGCCCTCGTACACCTGCTTGAGGATGGTGTTCACCCCCGCCACGCTCTCGCGCAGGTTCTGGTGCAGCTTCGGGTCGTTCAGCTTCTCGGCGACCTCTTCCACCTGGCGCAGGGCGTTGTTGGCCTTGCCGGAGAGGCCGGAGAGCAGATCCTCCGGCTCCTTCGAGAGCAGCTCGCTGCCTGGCGCGACGGGCTTCCCCTCCGATGTCCCGCGGGTGATCTCGACCATCTTGTCGCCCAGGAGGCCCTTGGGGACGACCTCGACCTTGCTGTCCGTCCGGATGCGGCTCGCCTCGTCGCGCACGATGCTGAGGGTCACGACGATGTGGTCGTCCCCCGGCTGCTTGGCGTACTTGACGTCGGCGACGTGGCCGATGTCGACGCCGCCCATCTGGACGGGCGCGCTCTTCTTGAGGCCCTGGACGTCCGAGAACTCGGCGGTGAACTCGACGGAGCGCTCGAAGAGCCGGCGCTCGTCGCCGATGAGGAAGATGACCAGGGCGGAGAACATCAACCCGCCGAGCACGAACAGCCCCACCCGGATGTTGCGCGCGTTCATGGTCTCCCTCGGTCCTTCGGCCTCGGTGCGGCCCTACGGTCTGCCAAGGCGCCGCTGACCGGCTCCGCCTTTCAGCGTCGACTTGGCATCCGCGTTCACGGTTCGTGATGTTGACAGAACCCGGCCCGGACGTCACGCGCGGAGAAGCGTCTCGACGTCCTCGTTGACGGGTGCGTTGCCGGTGATGAAGTCTCGCACCCGAGGGTCCGTCGAAGCGCGGAAATCCGCCGGGGAGCCGGCCAGGATGATCTCGCCGCGGTAGACCATCGCCATCCGATCCGAGATGGTAAACGCGCTTCCCATGTCGTGCGTGACGACGATGCTCGTCACGTTGAGCGCGGCCTTGAGCCCGTTGATCAGGTGGTTGATGCGGGCGGTGTTGATCGGGTCGAGGCCGGTGGTCGGCTCGTCGTAGAGCAGCACCTCGGGCTGCACGGCGATCGCGCGGGCGAGGCCGACCCGCTTCTTCATGCCGCCGGAGAGATCCGAAGGGCGCATCGCCTCGATGCCCGGCAGGCCGACGAGCGAGAGCGCCCAGTTCACGCGCTCGCGGATCTTCTTGTCGGTCATCTGGTAGCGGTAGTGCTCGTGCAGCCCGTACGCAACGTTGTCGCCGACCGAGATGGAGTCGAAGAGCGCCGCGCCCTGGAAGAGCATCGCGATGCGCTGGCGGACGACGCCGATCTGCGTCTCGCGCATCGTCGTGATCTCCTGCCCGTGGAAGGTGATCGAGCCGTGGTCGGCCTCGAGCAGGCGGATCAGCAGCTTGAGCAGGACGCTCTTGCCGACGCCGGAGCCGCCCATGATGGTGATGGTCTCGCCCGCGTGGACGTCGAGGTTCAGCCCCCGGTAGATCACCTTCGGGCCGAACGCCTTGCGCACGTCCTGGAACCGGATGATGGGCTCGGCCACGGGCCGCCACGGTAGCACGCCGGGGGGCTCCACCTCAGCCGTCGGTCGTCAACCGTCGGTCTTCCGGTGGGGTGGACGGCGATCCGTGAGAAAACTGACGGCTGATGGCCGAGAGATGAGCGCCGTACTCTCAGGAATTCCTTGACGCGCCGGGGCTTTCCGGATCTTTCTGTGCGCTCTCATGCGCCTCCGCCGCCCCCTCACCGGCCTGAGCCTCGCGCTCGCCCTAGGCTCCCCCACAGCCCTCGCCCAGCCGGCGCCAGCCGCAGCGCCCGCCGCAGCGCCCGCCGCGACGCCGGAGCCGGCGCCCGCCGCGCCCGCCGAGAGCTCGGTCCGCTTCACGTTCGACCTCCACGGCGGCCTCATGTACCGCGTCGGCACGCTGAACCCCGAGCCGACGAACCGCGGCGGCGGCCTGCTCGGCCTGGACGCGCTCATCGGCAGCAACAAGTGGTGGGCCATCGGCGCGGGTTACGACCACGGGTTCATCGGCGGCGAGCGCGTCGACGGGACCGTGGCGCAGAGCTTCCACGAGACCAGCCGCACGCTGGACGAGCTCTGGCTGCTCGGCCGCTTCTACCCCTGGCAGAACGACGACGTGGCGCTCTACCTGCAGCTCGGCCTCGGGCCCACCTGGCAGCAGGTCAGCCTCTCCAGCAACACCGCGTCGAACGGCGCGAACCCCACGTTCATGACGAACAGTTGCTCCGGCCGCTCGGTCGGCCTCGGCCTCCGGGGCGGCGCCGGCGTCGACGTGTCGCTCGGGAACATCATCATCTTCTACGGCGAGGTCGGCGTCGACCACCTGCGGCTCTCCGGCGACACCATCGACAGTTGCGCGCCCGGCCTCGGGGCCACCAGCTTCCTCGCCACCCGCTTCGGCTTCGCCCTCGCGACGGGCCGGCAGAAGCCGCCGCCGCCTCCAGCCGCGCCCCCGCCCCCGAGCGATCGCGACGGCGACGCCATCCTCGACAACGTCGACGCCTGCCCGGATCAGGCCGGCCTGCCGAGCGACGACCCGACCAAGAACGGCTGCCCGCCCCCGCCCGACCGGGATCACGACGGCATCCCCGACGCCTCCGACGCCTGCCCGGACCAGCCCGGCCCGCCGAGCGACGACCCGAAGCGGAACGGCTGCCCCGATCGCGACGGCGACAAGATCATCGACTCGCTGGACGCGTGCCCGGACGTCCCCGGCGTACCCTCGGACGATCCGAAGAAGAACGGCTGCCCGGCGGACCGCGACGGCGACGGGATCCCCGACGACAAGGACGCGTGCCCGGACGAGAAGGGCCTGCCGAACGACGACCCGGCCAAGAACGGCTGCCCCCTCGTGGTGGTGCGCGACAAGGAGATCGTCATCGGGCAGCAGGTGGAGTTCGAGGTCGACAAGTTCAACATCAAGCCGTCCTCGAACGGGCTGCTCGACATGATCGCCGGCGTGATGAAGGCCCACCCCGAGATCGCGCGCATCGAGGTGCAGGGCCACACCGACAACCAGGGCAAGGCGGCGCACAACCGGGAGCTCTCCCGCCAGCGCGCCGAGGCGGTGAAGCGCGCGCTCGTCAAGCGAGGGGTGGAGGAGCGCCGCCTGATCGCCCACGGCTACGGGTCGGAGAAGCCCATCGCCGACAACGCGACGGAGGCCGGCCAGGCGAAGAACCGGCGGGTCCAGTTCGTGATCCTCGAGAAGAAGGCGCCCCCCGCGCCCGCCCCGAAGGCGCCCCCGCCGGCAAAGAAGAAGTAGCACCTCCACGGTAAACATCCGCGCACGGCGGTTGCACCGTTGCAATACGCGGACGAGGCTCGCTAGCATCCGATCGCGCAGGGGCCCTCACCTTCGTCCGGGGTTTCCCTGCCGAGAGGGTCGCGCATGAGCCCCGCAGAGCCGTCCGAGACCGCCGTCGCCAAGTACAGGCCCATCGCCGAGCTCGGCCAGGGGGGCATGGCGCAGGTCTTCCTGGCGCTCGCGTCGGGCCCGGCGGGCTTCAACAAGCTCGTGGTCATCAAGCAGATCCGCCCTCAGTTCGCCGAGGATCCGGAGTTCCGGACCATGTTCCTGGACGAGGCGCGCCTCGCTGCGCGCCTGAACCACCCCAACGTGGTGCAGACGAACGAGGTCGGCGGGGACGGCCAGCGCTTCTACATCTGCATGGAGTACCTGGAGGGGCAGCGCTTACAACCGCATCCTCACGAAGATCGGCGCCGCCGGCGGCCTCACGCTGGGCATGCAGCTCCGCATCCTCGTCGACGCGCTCGCCGGCCTCCACCACGCGCACGAGCTCTGCGACTTCGACGGCAAGCCCCTCCAGGTGGTGCACCGGGACGTCACCCCGCACAACATCTTCCTCACGTACGCCGGTCAGGTGAAGGTCGTCGACTTCGGCATCGCGAAGGCGCTGAGCTCGTCGTCGGAGACGCGCACGGGCGTGCTCAAGGGCAAGGTCGCCTACATGGCCCCGGAGCAGGCGATGGGCGAGCGGGTCGACCGCCGGGCCGACGTCTTCTCGGCGGGGATGATCCTGTGGGAGGTGCTCGCGGGGAAGCGGCCCTTCAAGGGCGTGCCGGACGTCGCCATCCTTCAGAAGCTCGTCAACGGCGGCATCGTGAGCCCGACCACGGTGAAGGAGGACATCCCCGCCGAGCTGGAACGGATCTGCATGAAGGCGCTCGCCCACGACCGCGACGAGCGCTACGCGACCGCGGCCGACATGGGGGCCGACCTCGAGAAGGCGATCGAGGATTTCTCGGCCTCAGGGGCAGCCTGCGCGACGCCGGCAAGCTCACCGAGCAGTTCTTCGCCGGCGACCGGGCCAAGATCAAGCAGCTCGTCGAGGCGCACGCCAGCGAGAACCACGCCATCTCCGACGTGCCGACCTGGGATTCCGCGCATGAGCAGCTCGGGGCCGAAGCTCCCGGTCTTCGACGATCACATGACGCACGAGGGCGGTCGCTCCAGCGTCCGCGAGGGCGGCTCCGGCCTCCGCGAGCACGGCAGCGCTCCGCGCTCGGGCTCCTTCAAGAACGCGGACGGCCCGACGCACGAGCCCTCGCACCCAACGACGCTCACGGCGGCCACCGCCTCCTCTCCTTTGACGGTGTCGCCGCAGCCTCAGGCCCGCGGGCGCCTCGTCGCCACGCTCGCCGCCGGCGTCGTCGGCGCCGCGGCGGCCGTCGCCATCTTCACCACCCGCGGCCGCACGGCGGCCGCGCCCACGCCCCCTCCGCCGGCACCGTCGGCGACCGCGGCCGCGCCCAGGGTGCACACCATCATGATCGACTCGATGCCCCAGGGCGCCACCATCCGGGAGGGCGACAAGGAGCTCGGAAAGACGCCGATGACGCTGGATCTCGACCTGACGTCCTCCACGCAGCGCCGGCTCGTGATGTCGCTCGAGGGCTACACGTCCCACACCTTCATCCCCACGCGCGACGACGTGCGCATCCAGGTGCCGCTCTCGGCGATCCCAGCCGCGCCAGCGCCCGAGAAGGCCGCCGAAAAAACCGCCGACAAGCCGGCCGTGGCGAGGGTCGTCCCCCGCGCACCCGCGCCGCCTCCCGCCGCGCCGGCCAGGCCAGCAGTGCCGTCCGACATCAACATGGCGCGCTAAATTTAGGTCCCGGGAGAGGGCTCGCTTCCCCTCCCCCCAGATGCACTGCCGCCGGGGCCCACACACCCCGATCCGCTCGCGCCTCCTTTGACGTGATCGAAGCTTCGGGCCTAACGTCTCGTGTTCCGTCTGCTCTGGAGCGCACCCGTTCACGATTGGGAGAGACCCCCGCTCATGGCCGCTGGAAAACGCCTCCCGCGCATCACCCTGGCCGTCGCGCTGCTCTCCCTGCTCTCCTCGGCCGGCGTCGCGCGCGCCGGCGGCAACGCCGACGAGGCCGACCTCCAGTTCCAGATCGCGGCCGAGCACTACGGCAAGGGCGAGTTCCGCGACGCGCTCGAGCACTTCCTCGCGTCGAACCGGCTCGTCCCCAACAAGAACGTCGTCTTCAACATCGCCCGCACGTACGAGAAGCTCGGGCGCTTCGCCGACGCGCACCGTTACTACACCGACGCGCTCGCCGAGGAGACGAACCCGAAGAAGGTGCAGGAGATCAAGGAGGCCATCCAGCGCATCGCCCCCAACGTCGCCGTGCTCGAGGTCCAGACCGACCCGCCCGGCGCCACCATCTACATCGACCGCAAGGACCTCGGATCCCGCGGCACCGCCCCGCGCGCCCTCGCGCTCCCGCCCGGCAGCTACCGGGTCATCGCCGAGATCGACGGCTACGAGACGGCCACCTCCGCCGTCGTCGAGGCCAAGCTGGGCGCGCCGACGGTCGTCCCGCTCGAGCTGACGCGCATCGTCGGCACGGTGCAGGTCGCCGTCGAGGGCGCGCCCTCCGCCGACGTGCACCTGGACGACGACCGGGCGCCGGCCGCGTGCGCCGCGCCCTGCAGCTTCTACGCGCCGCCCGGGCGCCACCTGCTCTACTTCACGCGCGACGGCTACCAGGCCGCGCCGCGGCAGATCAACGTGGTCGCGCGCGGCGTGGTGCGGGCGGAGGCGCAGCTCGCACCGCTCACGGGCGCGGTGGTGGTGAGCGCCGACGAGCGCGACGCCGTGGTCGAGATCGACGGCAAGCCCATGGGCTTCACCCCGGCGGTGATCCAGAACGTGCCCGTCGGCAAGCGCAAGGTGCGCGTGTTCCTCCGCGGCTACGCGCCCGTGGAGCGCGAGATCGACGTCAAGACGGGCGAGCAGACGGAGCTTTCGGATCTGCCGATGATCCCGCTCCGTCAGGTCGCCGCGGTCTCCCGCTACACCGAGTCGATCGAGGACGCGCCCAGCTCCGTCTCCATCATCGACGGGCAGGAGCTGCGCGCCTTCGGCTACCCGACGATCGCCGAGGCGCTCCGCGGCACCCGCGGATTCTCCATCAACAACGACGGCGCCTACTACTCCGTCGCCGTGCGCGGCATCGGCCAGCCGAACGACTACGGCAACCGCGTCCTCATCCTGAGCGACGGCGCCTCGCTCAACGACAACCTCCTCGCCAGCTCATATATCGGATCCGACGGCCGCGACGACCTGCACGACGTCTCCCGCATCGAGGTCGTGCGAGGCCCCGGCTCGCTCCTCTACGGCACGGGTGCGTTCTCCGGCCTGGTCAACCTGGTGCCGAAGGAGAAGGACGAGCCCAGCAGCGTCTCGGGGGGCATCGGCACATACAACAACGCCGTCCTCCGCGGGCGCCTCGGCTTCCACTACAACTTCACGCCCAAGATCGGCATCCAGGCGAGCGCCAGCGGCGCGCGGTCCGACGGCGTGGACGTCCAGGTCCCGCTCAACGGCTCGGCGCCGGGAGACGGCGAACAACGTCGACTACTTCCGCGCCTGGGGCACGCAGGGCCGCTTCTGGGCCCACGACTTCACCGCGCAGTGGTTCTTCCACACCCGCGAGCAGCACATCCCCGGCGGCGTGAACAGCGCCGACTTCAACGACCTCCGCCAGGAGTACGTGGACACGCGCTGGCTCGGCGAGCTCCGCTACGAGCCCAAGATCAACGACCAGTTCGACCTGATGGTGCGGTTCCACGCCAACCGCTACTCGTTCCACGGCGAGTACCCGTACAACGTCCCGCCCGACACCCCGAACGTCGAGGACTACTACGGCACCTGGGGCGGGCTCGAGGCGCGCATCGCCTACACGCCCATCAAGGCCATCCGCATCACGCTCGGCGGCGAGGGCCAGTACCACCCGCAGGTGCAGATGTTCGGCAACGTCGGCACGGCGGAGATCACCGACCAGAACAACAACGTCGTCTTCGGCTCGCGCGCGCCCTACATGGACGTCAACAAGCCGTTCGGCTTCGGCGCCGGCTACCTGCTCTTCGAGAGCTCGCCCGTCCGGTGGTTCCGGGTCTCGGCGGGCATCCGCGTCGACGACTACCCCGCGAGCTTCGGCGCCATCCCCATCCCGCGCGCGGCCCTCATCTTCAAGCCTTGGCAGGGCGGCGTCATCAAGCTCATGTTCGGCCGCGCCTTCCGCGCGCCCAGCATCTACGAGGAGTTCTACACCGACGGCGGGCAGACCACGCTCCCGGGCAACGACCCCAAGCGGGGCACGGTGCTCAAGCCCGAGTCGGTCTACTCGCGGCGAGATCGAGATCTCCCAGCGGTTCAAGGAGGACTGGGTCGCCCTCGTCGCCGCCCACGCGAGCTACGCCGAGAACCTCATCACCACCATCACGGGCCTGCCGAGCGTGCTCGGCGGCAACAGCGCCGGCGCCTACGCCAACGGCCCGTTCCCGGCCCTCGCGATCGGCGGCGACGTCGAGCTGCGCCGTGAATGGCGCCAGGGCTGGATGCTCTCTGCGTACTACTCCTACGAGCACGCCGATTTCGTCAACCCGGGCAACCTCGCCCAACTTCCCCACGAACCCGCAGCTCGTGAACGCCCCCCAGCACCTCGCCGCCTTCAAGGGCGTCGTCCCCGTGCTGCCCGACATCCTCTCGCTCGCCGTGCGGGTCACGCTGGAGGCGCCGCGGCGCATCAACTTCCCTCCGCCGGGCTCCGATCCGATGACCGTCGCCAACTCCAACGCGACCACGCCGACCACCGCGATCGGCGATCTCACGCTGTCGGGGAACGCGAAGAAGTTCGGGGTCGGCTACGTGCTCGGCGTCTACAACGTCGCAGACGTGCGCTACGCGTACCCGGTCTCGCCCCTCAACGCGAGCGCGGTCTTCCCGCAGCCCGGGCGCACCTTCCTGGGCGACATCACCGTCACCTGGCCGTAGGGGGCGCCGCGACGGCGCGCCGCTCACGTCGACGCGCGCCGCCGGATCTCCGCCAGCTTGAAGCGGTAGCGCTCGTCCCTCGCCACCTTCGCGTAGGACCCGAACCTCGCGTCCGCCTCCTCCCCCGACAGCGCGTCGAGCGGCTCCGCCGCCTCGTCGTCGCCCTCCTCGCGCCCGAAGCGCCGCAGCACCCGGTACTTCGTGTCCCGCTGCACGGGCACGCGGCCCGCCGCTCGGATGGCCGAGCGCAGCGAGCGCGGCGACTGGAGCTGCCCGTGCCCGGCGCCCGCCGCGGTGGAGATGCTCTCGTTGATCAGCGTCCCGCCGAGATCGTTGGCGCCGCACGCGAGCAGATCGCGGGCCTTGTCGATCCCCTCCTTGACCCACGAGGCCTGGAGGTTCCGGAACGTGGCGCCGAGCATCAGGCGAGCGATGGCGAAGAGGCGGGTCACGTCGTCGCCCGTGGGGCCGGGGCGGACGTCGGGGAGGAGGCCCTTGTTGAACATCGGGCGCCTCGTGGTGCACGAAAGAGAGGGGGACGAACTCGGTGAAGCCGCCGGTCTCCTTCTGGATCGATCGCAGGAGGTCGATGTGGCGCATCCGCTCGAGGTCGGTCTCGACGTGGCCGAACATCAGCGTCGAGGTCGTGGGCAGGCCGAGGCCGTGGGCCGTGCGGATCGACGTCGACCCACTCGGCGGTGGAGATGCGGCCTGGCGCGATGCGGGCGCGCACGGCGTCGTCGAGCACCTCCGCGCTCGTCCCCGGCAGCGAGCCGAGGCCGGCCGCGTAGCAGCTCCTCCAGGTACGCGCGGATGGGCACACCGGCGAGGGAGGCGCCGTACTTCACCTCCTCCGGCGAGAAGGCGTGGAGGTGCAGCTCCGGGGCGGCGGCCTTCACGGCGCGGCAGAGGCTCGATGTAGAGCCGCCCATCCATGCCGGGCGCGAGCCCCGCCTGGAGGCAGACCTCGGTGGCGCCGAGGTCGCGCGCCTCGACGGCGCGGCGGACCACCTCGTCCGCGTCGAGGAAGTAGCCCTTCTCGGACCTGTGGTTCCGGGCGAAGGCGCAGAACGTGCACGATTTGACGCACACGTTGGTGAAGTTGATGTTGCGGTTGACGACGTAGGCGACCACGTCGCCGGCCTGCTCGGGCGCGCATCGCGTCGGCCGTCGCGCGGAGGGCCTCGAGGTCGGCCCCCGCGGCCCCGCAGAGGAAGACGGCGCGCTCGACGTCCAGCTCGTGGCCTTCCAGGCAGCGCTCCAGGACGGCGCGGACGGCGGCGGTGGCGTGGGAGAGGGCGGCTCGGAGATACTCACGATGCGTCGCTCCACGCTGCATGGAAGAAGAGGAACCGCAAGGGCGCAAGGGCGCAAGGGGCGCAAGGGAATGAAATTTTCATGATCTTCCACCCTTGCGTCCCTTGCGCCTTGCGGTCTCTCTTCTCCGACGGAGCGAGGATACCGCCCGCGATGCGCTCCTCGGCCTTGCGCACCGGGTCGCGCAGCGCCGGGTCGAGGAAGCCCGGGCAGGTCGACCCAGCGGTCGTAGATGGCGAGGCGTGGGCCGAGGGTGAAGCCGAGGGCGGCGCACGACGGCGGCGAGGGCTTCGACGTGGGGCCAGGGGTGGCGGGGGTTGATGTAGTCGGGGGAGACGGGGGAGATGCCGCCGAAGTCGTTGATGCCGGCCGAGATCAGGAGCGCGACGTCCTCCGCGTCGCTCAGGTTGGGCGGGCGCCTGGACGCTCACCTCCTCGTCGAGCACGAGCCGCGCCATCGCCACCGCGTGCGGCGAGGTCGTCGCGCGTCGGCTCGGGCGCGCCGGCCATGGGGATGTCGGGGCGCGGACCGGAAGTTCTGCACGATCACCTCCTGGATGTGCCCGTGCTCGCGGTGCGACGCGCCGGATGGCGAGCAGGCTCTCCACCCGCTCGCGCCGCGTCTCGCCGATGCCGACCAGGATGCCGGTGGTGAACGGGATGCGGAGGCGCCCGGCCTCCTCGATCATCTTCATGCGCCGCTCCGGGCGCTTGTCGGGGGCCTTGTGGTGCGGCATGCCGGGCTGGCAGAGGCGCGGGCTGATGCTCTCCAGCATCAGGCCCAGGCTGACGTTGACCTCCTTGAGCAGCGCCATGTCCTCCGCCGTCAGGATGCCGGCGTTGGTGTGGGGCAGGAGGCCGTGCTCGAGCGCCATCTTGCCGGCGTGGTGGAGGTAGCCCACCGTGCTCTCCTGGCCGAAGCCGCGCAGCTCCTCGCGGTAGGCGCCGAACGCGGACTCGGGCTTGTCGCCCAGGCAGAAGAGCGCCTCGACGCACCCCTCGCGCCGCGCGCGGGCGAGCCAGCCCTCCACCTCCGCCGGGCTCATGGTCCACGCGCCGGCCTCGCCCGGGGAGCGGCGGAACGAGCAGTAATCGCAGCGGTTCCGGCAGAGGTTGGTGAGGGGGAGGAAGACCTTGGGGGAGAAGGTGAGGCGGCGGCCCCAGGCGCGGTCGCGCACGGCGGCGGCCCGCGCGAGGAGGGCCGGGCAGCTCGGCGGCGGGGAGGCTCGGCCAGGGCGAGCGCTTCGTCTTCGGTCAGCGGCGATGGCACGGCGGGAGGGTGTCCGGGATGGGGCGCGCGATCAACCCCCCACGCTCGGCGGCGATGCTTCCCGAGCGCGCGGGCTCGGAAACGTGCTGGAATAGCCAGGGATGCAGGAGGCGGCGGCGTGAACGGGCCTGGCAGGGCGCCCGAAGGGACGGCAGGAGGACATCGGGGCGACGAGGGCTGGGCCGAGCGGCTGCTCGCGGTGGCGACGCTCGGGGCCCAGCGGCGCCCGGGGCCCGACCGGCCCTGGACCAGCGCGCTCGGGATCGAGCAGGAGCTGCTCGTCGCCGTCGACGCCGCCCTGGACGCGACCGACCCGGCCGCGCTGATCCGGCGCGTCGAGGAGGCCTCCGCCGGGAACCTCGGCGCCAGCGCGGCCTTCGCCCGCGCCCTCCTCCTCGGCAGCGCGCCCGGCGAGGCGCCGGCCCGGGCCGCCGCGCGCACCCTCCGCGACGCGCGCCCCGACGCGCGCCCCGCCTGCGCCGACGCGCTCGTCCTGGCCCGAAGCCCGGACGTCGGCCCCGCGCTCGCCGGCCTCCTGGCCGACGCCCCCCCGCCCGTCCTCGCGGCGGCGCTCGGCGTGCTCCGCGCGCGCCGGCAGGTCCCCTACCCCTGGGCGGCGCTGCTGCTCGCGCACCCGGACGCGGGCGTCGCCGCCGCGGCGGCCCGCGCGCTCTGGGCCGTCCCGGAGCGGCACGCGGCGGCGGACGTGCTCCGCGCCCGGCTCGCGCGCGGCGCACCCGCGGACACGCTCGCGCTCGCCGCCGCGGAGGCCCTCCTCGTGATCGGCGACCCGGCGGGCCTCGCCTTCGTGCGGGCGAGGCTCGCGGCGGAGAGCAGCGCCCCCTCCCTCGCCGACGACGCGCGCGTCGCCTACCTGCGGCTCCTGGCGCTCGGCGGCGACGCGTCCGACCTCGAGCTCTTCTTCCAGTCGGTCGAGCCCGCCGCGCGGGACGCGGCCGCGGTCGGCTGGTTCGGCCACCCCGACCTGGTCGAGTGGCTGCTCGGCTCGCTCGAGGCCGCCAACGACGCCCGCCGCGCCCGCGGCCCGGGCGCCGGGCCCGCGGCATTCGAAGTCGCCGCCGCGCGCGCGCTCGGCCGCATCCTCGGCGACCCTTCTCACGATGGGGGCTTCGCCCCCAAACCCCCGCCGCAGGCGCTACGAAGCGCTCCGGCCGAAGGCGGCTCCCAGGTCGACGCCGCGCCGTGGCGCGCATTCTGGGGGGGCGCGCGCGCGGAGCTCGGCAGGTACCCCAGGCTCCGGTTCGGCCGGCCGTACACCCCCGCCGCGACGCTGGACGAGCTGGAGGCGGCCGCGCCCGCCGCCGCACGGGCGGACGCGGCGCTGGAGCTGGCGATCGTGTCGAGGGGCGCCTCGCTGCTCGAGACCGACGACTGGGTGGCCCGGCAGCGCGCGGTGCTCTCGGCGGCGCGGGCGGCCATGGGCTGAGGCGCCTCGCCTCCAGCCGCGAACCGGGGTACCACCCCCGCCGTGCGCCGGAACGCGGCCCTCCTCACGATGCTCGCCACCGAGATCGGCGTCGCCGCGCTGGCGCTCTTCTTCCACCTCCGCTCGCGCGTCGCCATCCTGGCCGCCTTCGAGGACTACGGCACCGCCCTGCCCGGCACCGCGAAGATCGCCCTCTCCCCCTGGTTCCTCCCCTCCGCGATCGCCTTCGCCGCGCTCGCCACGATCGTCGCGCTCGTCGCCCCCCTCCGCCGATCGCGGCGCGCGGCCCTCGTCGGCGCGGGCCTCCTGGTCGCCTCCGTGGCGCTGGTCTTCGCCGTGTGGGCCGCGTTCATGCCGCTGTTCCAGCCGGCGTAGTCGAGCCACGTGCCTCCACCACCGAACCGCGACCGCCAGGGAGCGGGTGCCACGTGACAACGCGGTCCACGGGCCCTTGCACGTCGAAGCGTCTCGCATGCAAAGGCCTGGCACCCGCTCCCTGGCGGTCGCGGTTCGGCACGACAGCCCGAGCGCGCCCTGCTTGGCGGTCCGCGCTGGACGTGGCATTTGACGGACCGCCGCCCGGCTGGTACCAGCCGAGCCCATGCGTTCCGGTGGGCACGACGAGAGGGAGCGGGGGTGGTGAGGCGCTGCGGGGCGGGCGACGACAGCTCGGCGTGGGCCCTCGGCCCGGTCGTGGACGCGCTCTGCTCCGCCAACGCGGCGCTGGTCAAGGGCCGCCGGCGCAAGCTCGGCCAGGGCGCGCTCCCCACCCGCGAGGCGCTCGAGGAGATCGTCGTCGGCCTGCGCGCCGCGCTCTTCCCCGGCCACTTCGGCGCCTCGGACCTGTCGGACGAGGGCATCCAGTACTACATCGGCCACACGCTCGACGCCGCGCTGGTGGCCCTCCACGAGCAGGTGCGGCGCGGCTTCCTCTTCGCGTGCGTGCACCGCGCTGGTCACGATGGCGGAAACGGGAACGGGGGCCCCGCCCCCATGGGGGACTGCGAGATCTGCGCGCGCCAGGCCGACGCCGTGACGCGCGAGCTGGCCGCGCGCCTCCCCGCCGTGCGCGCCCTCCTCGGCAGCGACGCCCACGCCGCCTGGGTGGGCGACCCTGCCGCGACGAGCCCGGACGAGGCCGTCCTCTGCTACCCGGGCCTGACCGCGATCACCCACCACCGCATCGCGCACGAGCTCTACCGCCTCGGCGTGCCCCTCGTCCCCCGCATCCTGACCGAGATCGCCCACGGCGCGACGGGCATCGACATCCACCCGGGCGCGCGCATCGGCGGCAGCTTCTTCATCGATCACGGCACCGGCACCGTGGTCGGCGAGACGTGCGTGATCGGCGAGCGCGTGCGCCTCTACCAGGGCGTGACCCTGGGCGCGAAGAGCTTCCCCACCGACGACGCGGGGCAGCCCATCAAGGGCATCCCGCGCCACCCGATCGTCGAGGACGACGTCGTCATCTACGCCGGCGCCACCATCCTCGGCCGCATCACCATCGGGCGCGGCTCCAGCATCGGCGGCAACGTCTGGCTCACCCACAGCGTCGCGCCGGGCAGCAAGCTCACCCAGGCGCAGCCGCAACAAGAGCTGTTCGACAGCGGGTCAGGGATCTGACGACGTCAGGAGGGCGCGGCGCCCCTGCCCTCGGCGGCCTGGAGCGCCCTGCGGAGCGAGGCGACCTCGTCGCGGGCGGCGGCGAGGGCCTGCTCCAGCTCGACCTGCACGGGCGCCGCCTCGGCCGGCTCGCGCCGCGCCTCGGCCAGCTCCCGCTCGAGCTGCGCGATGCGCCACGCCGCGGCCTGGAGGTCGGCCTCCCCCCGCGCGGCCGCCGCGGCGAGCGCATCCATCCGCGCCCGTAGATCCTCGCCCGGCGCCGCCACGGGCGCCGCGGCGGCGGCCTCTTCGCGGCCCCACCCCCGCAGATCCTCCACCTCGGCGAGGAGCTCCCGCCCCACGCGCTCGCTCTCGTGGAGCTCGTCCGTCAGCCGCGCGATCAGGTGCCCGCGTTCGCGGAGCGCGGTCTCCAGCTTCGCGATCTCGTCGCCCACCGCGCCCAGCTCCTCCGCCGCGCCCCGGTCCGTCTCGGCCTCGGCGGCGCGCCGGCGCGCTGCGGCGAGCTCCGCCTCGAGCGCCGCGACCTCCGCCTCCTGCTCCGCGATGCGCCCCTCGCGGTCCGCCGCGAGCCGCTCGCCCTCCGCGATGCGCCGCTCGGCCTCCGCCACCCGATCGCCGGCCGACGCCGCCCGGCGCTCCGCCTGCGAAGCGCGCCGCTCGGCCTCCGCCACCCGCTCGTCGGCCGACGCCGCCCGACGCTCCGCCCCCGCCGCCCGCTCCTCGGCGGAGCGGGCCCGGGTCGACAGCTCGACGCCCTCCCGCCGCGCGGCCGCCAGCTCGCCCTCCAGGGCAGCGGCGCGCGCGCGGTGCGCCTCGCCCTTCTCCACGCGGGCCATCGCGGCGTCGCGCGCCGCTGCGGCCTCGGCCAGCTCCCGCAGCGCGGCGTTCAGCGCCTGCTCCAGCTCGACGACGCGGCGGGCGAGCGCCGGGTCGGCGGCCGGTGCCGGGGCCGGCGCAGCAGGGGGAGCCGCGTGCGGGACCGGGGGCAGAGCGGCGAAGCGGCGCTGGGTGTGCGCCTGCTCCATCTCCAGCTCGGCGATGCGGTTCTTCGCCGCCTCCAGCTCCGCCGTCAGCGCGTCGACCCGGTCCTTCCCACCGCCCCGGGCCATGCCCAGCTCGAGCTCCGCCTTCGTGCGGAGGCGCTTCTCGTCGTCGAGCAGCTTGTGGAGCTTGGTCCCGCGGTCGCGCTGGCGGCGCAGCTCCTCGTCCAGATCCCGGATCTGGTTCGTCAGCCGCTCCGCCCGCACGTGGTTGTCGCCGGCGCGCGCCTCGATCTCCCGGAGCCGCGCCTCGCGCCCCTCCACCGCCCCCTCCAGCTCGACGACCCGCGCGCGGAGCGCCACCGCGCCGCTCGCGTGCTCGTCCGCCTCGCGCGACGCGCGGGCCAGGTCCGCCTCCCGCGCGTGGAGCGCGGCGCCCGCCTCGTCGAGCCGGGCGCGCAGGTCTTCCAGCTCCGCCCGGAGCGCGATCGCGTCCGGGCCGGGGCCGAGGCTCCCGGCGACGTCGCGCCAGGGCAGCTCGACGACCGTGTAGGCGTCGAGCGAGACGGGGCGGTCGCTCGCCACGGCGAGGAAGTGCTCGGGCTCCTCCGGCTGCACGAGGAGGGATGTATCGACGCTCACCTCCGGCTCGCCGTCCGGCGCGAAGTCGGCCACCGTGTACCCGACGAAGGGCGCCTGACCAATCATCCGCACCTTCGCGAACTGGAGCGAGACCAGGTTGTAGAGCTCGTAGTACCCGAGCGGCCCGGCCCCCGGCCCCGCGCCTTCGCTGGCAGCCTTCTCAGCAGGCTGCTCACCCCCGTTCGCCCCGAGGAGGCGGCGCGCCGCGCTCCTCCCGTTCGGGACCACGAAGGCGGCGACGCCGGTGGCCGGGACGAGGCGGCGGGCGCGGCGGATGGCGTCGGCCGCGTCGGCGAAGAGGGAGAGGTCGGGCACGATGACCACGTCGAAGGCCCCGTCGCGCACGCCGAGGTCGCCCGCGAGCGTCGCGTACGCAACCTGGTGCTGCGCCCGGCCCGGCGTCGCCCGCGCCAGCGCCTCGGCCGTGCGCGCTGCATCGGGGTCGTACACGTGAACGAGGCGGGCGCCGCGCTCCGCGAGCTCGTCGACGATCCCGACGGTCGCGTCCCCCAGGATCGCCACCCTGCGGCCGCGCACCAGCGGCTCGAGGTACGCCGAGAGGACGATGGAGGGGTGCAGCCCTGAGCGGGGGTCTGGGGGCGAAGCCCCCAGCTTGGACTGGCGGGCCGGTGCCTCGTCCGAGGTGGCAGCGGAGGCGTCGGGGATCATGTCGGGCACGTCTTACGGTGCGTGCGGCGTGATGTCCATATCCCGCTCCTTTCCCGCCTATACTCGGCCCGTGAGCACCTCCCCCCCGACCCAGCCCGTGTCCGCCGGTCAGGAGTTTCCCTGCAGCAACTGCGGCGCGAAGCTGACGTACGACGCCGGCTCCCAGCAGATGAAGTGCCCCTACTGCGGGACGGCGCAGGCCGTCCCGAAGGTGCAGGGGGGCAAGGGGGACGGGCCCCCGCCGGGCGTGCGCGAGATCCCCATCGAGCAGGGGATGGAGATGGCCGCGAAGGGCTACGGCACGCCGGTCACGCAGGTGAGCTGCAACGACTGCGGCGCCACGGTGAACGTGACGCCGGGCGAGCAGACGGCCAAGTGCGCGTTCTGCGGCTCACAGCAGGTGCTCGCGCGCGAGGCGGCGGGCACGGCCATCCGGCCCGAGTCGCTGGTGCCGTTCAAGGTGGACAAGCCGGCCGCGAACAAGAAGTTCGAGGACTGGCTGGGGACGCTCTGGTTCCGGCCGAGCGACCTCAAGCGGATGGCGAAGCTCCAGGAGATGGGGGGCGTCTACATCCCGTTCTGGACCTTCGACGCGTGGTGCCGGTCCGACTGGACGGCCGAGGCCGGCTACTACTACTACGAGACGGAGTACTACACCGACCAGAACGGCGACCAGGCGTCGCGCCAGGTGCAGCGCACGCGCTGGGAGTACTGCTCCGGCTGGCGGAAGGACTTCTTCGACGACACCCTGGTCTGCGCCTCCAGGGGCCTACCGACGGAGCTCGTCGCCAAGTTCCAGACCTTCGACACCCAGCACCTCGCGCCGTACCAGCCCGAGTTCCTCGCCGGGTGGCGCGCCGAGTCGTACGCCGTCGAGCTGATGCCCGCGTGGGGCACGGCCCAGCAGAACATGTCCGAGGAGCAGCGGAACCGCTGCTCCCACGACGTGCCGGGCGACACGCAGCGCGGGCTGACGGTCCGGAACGAGTTCTCGCACGTGATGTTCAAGCACGTGCTGTTGCCCATCTGGATCGCGGCTTACAGGTACAACGGCAAGCCCTACCAGTTCCTCGTCAACGGGCAGACCGGGGAGGTGGTGGGCAAGGCGCCGTGGTCGTTCTGGAAGATCTTCTTCTTCTGCCTCTTCATCGCCGCGGTCATCGGCGTCGCCGTGGTCGTCTACAACAAGTACGCCCAGAGGCCCCAGACGCACACCGCCCCCGCGCAGCTCTCCCCGGCGCGGCCGGCGAGGTCGAGGCACTGAACGAGCCACGCGTCAGCCCGGCAGCGCGCGCGGTTCTACAGCGCGCACCAAACCCGACCGCACACGGCTCGAGGATGACGTTTGGGAGCGCCCCCGCTATGCTGCGCGCCCTTCGATGCGTTCCACGGCCCCGATCGCCTCCCTCTTCCTCGTCACCCTGCTCGGGGCGCTCCCGGCCCTGGCGGACGAGCCCCCGGCACACCCGCCCGACGCCGCGAAGGCCGCCGACGGCGGGAAGTACGTCGATCCCAAGACGGCCGCCGCCGAGGCGAAGCGGGCGGCGGATGCCGCGAAGGCCGCCGCCGAGAGGCACGCCGCGCTCGTGAAGCAGGGCACGGAGCAGTGCAACGGGGGCGCCTTGGAGGAGGGGCTCGTGGCCTTCGACGCGGCCTGGGCGCAGCAGCCCGACGCGGACCTCGCGGTCTTGATCGCGGCCTGCGACGTCAAGGCCAAGCGCTGGCCGGAGGCGGCGGAGCACCTCGCCTACGCGCTGCGGATCAAGCGCGACCCGGAGGTGCGCAGGGGGCTCGAGCCCACCTTCGTGGACGTCCGCGCCCGCGTCGGCGCCGTGAAGGTCAAGGTCAACATCGAGGGCGCCGACGTCTTCGTGCAGGACCGCTACGCCGGCACCTCGCCGCTCGCCGGCGAGGTCTACGTCGCCCCCGGCGAGGCGCGCATCTCGGCGAAGAAGCCCGGCTTCGGCGAGGTGCAGAAGGAGGTCAGCGTGCCGGCGAGCGGGACGGCCGAGGTCGCCCTCACGCTGACGGACGAGGCCGTGTCCGGGCGCGGGAGCGGGCTGCCCGCGCGGCGCAGCCGCACCCCCGCGTACGTGCTCGGCGGCCTCACGCTGGTCACCGCCGGCATCGGCGCGGCGCTCGTCGCCGCCGGGGCGAGCAAGGGCTCCGCCGCCGACGGGCTGCTCGGCGAGCTCCAGAGCGGCTACGGCACGAGCGCCCCCTGCCCTACGAACGTTGGCTGCTCCACCCTGAGCGACCTGCGCTCGGGCCACGACTCGCTCGTGAACGCCGGCATCGGCTTCTTCGGGGTGAGCGGAGCGCTCCTCGTGACCACCGTCATCTATGGCCTCTGGGCCTCGCGCGCGCCCGATTACAACGCCGGGCTCCGCTTCGCGCCGGTGGCCTCGTCCTCCGGCGGGGGGCTCACCGTGAAGGGCGCGTTCTGAATGAGCGATGGAACCCCCGGGCGTGAGCCCGCGGACCGGAGCCCCGCGCGTGAGCGCGGGGACCATGACGTCGGGTTTTGCCGCGGCCTCCGCGTGCTGACGCATGCGGCTCCGGTCCGCGGGCTCACGCCCGGGGTTCCATACGTTGGTTCGGTGATCTAGGGGCCGGCGGAAAGGAACTACGAGCCTTTGAAGAAGCTTCTCTTCATCCTCATCCCGGCGGGCATGCTCGCCTTCGCGGCCGCCGAGCTGGGCGGCGCGTGCGTCAGCACCACCGATTGCGCGGATCTCGGGGAGGCGTGCAGCGACGCAGGGACCGGAGGGACCGGAGGCGACGGCGGCACGGACGGCGGGACGAGCACGTCGACGAGCGCGAGCACGTCTGCGAGCACGAGCGCGAGCACGACTACGAGCGCGAGCACGGGCACGGGTGGCGCCACGGGTACGGGCGGCTCGGGCACGGGCGGCAAGGGCACGGCGGGCGCCGGCGGATCGACCACGGCGACCACGTCGAGCACGAGCAGCAGCACGAGCGCGAGCACCAGCAGCGGCGCGGGCGGAGCGAGCACGACGGGCGCCGGCGGCGCGGACGGAGGCTGAGCGCGGGGGCCGGGGGCGGCCCATAATCCGGCCATGGCCTCCTCTCCCGCGATCTGCGTCGTCGTCTGGATCACCGGACTGCCGTCCTCGGGCAAGTCCACCCTCGCCGGCCGCATCCGGGACCGCCTGCGCGAAGCGGGGAGACCCACCCTCGTTCTCGACGGCGACGAGGTGCGCCGCGCCCTCGTGCCCACACCTGGCTACACCCCCGAGGGGCGCGACGCCTTCTACGCCACCCTGGCCCGCCTCGCCGCGCTCGTCGCCGGCCAGGGCTTCGTCGTCGTCGTCCCTGCCACCGCCCACCGCGCCGCCTACCGCGCCCAGGCCCGCGCCCTCGCGCCCCGCTTCGTCGAGGTGTACGTCGCCGCGCCCGCCGAGGAGTGCCGGCGCCGCGACGCGAAGGGCCTCTACGCCGCCGCGACCGCCGGGCTCCCCGACATGCCGGGCGCCGGCGTGACGTACGAGGCCCCGGAAGCCCCCGAGGTGGTGGCGAGCGGGGGTGAAGACGACGGGGCAGCCGAGGCGGTCCTGAGGCTGCTGTCCTCGTAGACCCGTCCAGAAGCCGCGCCCACCCGGCTCGAAAGCGCGACCACCCGGCCCGACCTCGTGCCCACCCGGCTCGAACGCCTGCCGCACCGGCTCGAAAGCGCCCCCACCCGCCCCGTTCTCGTGCCGTACAGGCTCGATCGCGGGCCGTACAGGCTCGACGTCGCGCCGCACAGGCTCGAAAGCGCCCCCGCCCGTCCCGTTCTCGTGCCGTACAGGCTCGATCGCGGGCCGTACAGGCGCGAAAGCGCCCCCACCCGTCCCGTTCTCGTGCCGTACAGGCTCGATCGCGGGCCGTACCGGCGCGAAAGCGCCCCCACCCGTCCCGTTCTCGTGCCGTACAGGCTCGATCGCGGGCCGTACCGGCTCAAAAGCGCCCCCACCCGTCCCGTTCTCGTGCCGTACAGGCTCGATCGCGGGCCGTACCGGCGCGAAAGCGCCCCCACCCGTCCCGTTCTCGTGCCGTACAGGCTCAATCGCGGGCCGTACCGGCTCGAAAGCGTCCCCACCCGTCCCGTTCTCGTGCCGTACAGGCTCGATCGCGGGCCGTACCGGCGCGAAGGCGGGCCGTACAGACTCGATCGCGGGCCGTACAGGCTCGATCGCTGGCCGTACAGGCGCGAAGGCGGGCCGTACAGGCTCGATCGCGGGCCGTACAGGCGCGAAGGCGGGCCGTACAGGCTCGATCGCGGGCCGTACAGGCGCGAAGGCGGGCCGTACAGGCTCGATCGCGGGCCGTACAGGCTCGATGCCTCGCCTACCCGGCTCGATGCCCCGCCTACCCGGCTCGATGCCTCGCCTACCCGGCTCGATGCCCCGCCTACCCGGCTCGATGCCTCGCCCACCCGGCTCGATGCCCCGCCTACCCGGCTCGATGCGCCGCCTACCCGGCTCGATGCCCAGCCCACCCGGCTCAACGCCGCACCTACCCGGCTCGATGCCTCGCCTCCCCGGCTCGGTGCCAAGCCAACCGGCTCGAGAAGCTCGCCGCCGCTCGAGCGGCCAAGGCTCGACCGGCCCGGCCCCTGACCCCTCATTCGCGTTAGCCTCCTGCCGTCCGCTCGTTCCCCCAGACCTCACCCCCCCGGCCCCCCTCTCCCTCGAGGAGCGTCCTCGTTACCCAAACGATTGCGACGAGGGAGAGGGGGGAGACCGCGTCCGAATCCCCATGGCACCGGCGTACCCGGCCAGCGCTCGCCGCAGCACCTCTTCGCTGAGCTGGTCGTTGTGCAAACGCAGGACGCGGATCCCCCGCGTTGCAAGGGCGCGCGTGCGCGCGGCATCACGCTTCGCATGTGTCGGGTCATCATGGACGCCGCCATCGAGCTCCACCACCAAGCGCAGCGATGCGCAATAGAAGTCGACGATGAAGCCGGCCACGATCTGCTGGCGGCGAAACTTCAGCCCCAAGACACGTCGCCCCCGCAACAGCTTCCACGCGGTGGCCTCTGCGGACGTCGGCCGTTGACGCAACGATCTGGCAAGCGCCCGCTTGCGAGCGTCGATGGCCGCGCTTCGCTTGATGGGGGGCAAGCGCGGCGAGCGGTCGTCATGGCGGGTCATGACTTTCCATCGACGCACCTCCAACCGAAGTTGCGCGTCCAGTGCTGAATCGCGCTCTCCCCCCTCTCCCTCGCCGTATTGGCTCGGGCTGGAACGGCGCTTCCCGAGGGAGAGGGGGGCCGGGGGGGTGAGGTCTGCGCGAGAACGACGCCAGCCGAACGCCTATGCCCCTGGCCACCTCACCTCCGGAACCGCCTCTCCAGCGCCCGGACCCACGCGGGATCGAACACCCCGTCCACCCGGATCGAGTAGCGCCAGAACGGGTCCGGCAGCACGCCGTGGTAATCCATGTCGTTGAACCAGTAGATCGGCGCCCTCACGATCGTGCGGCTCCCGCCCTCGGGGTCGGCCAGGTAGAGGCGCTTGGTGCCGCGCGGGGAGAACGAGATCGACTGCGCGACGGAGAGCGCCGCGCCCGGCTCCGTGTCGCGGTGCGCGGGCGCGTGGTCGTCCGCGGCGAGGCCGAAGACGACGGCGCGGCCGATCTCGGTGAAGGGCAGGCGCTCGAGGAAGGCCACCGTCCTGGGGAAGACGGCGCGCGCCTCGGCCGTGAAGCCCTTGCCGGCACCCGAGTGCTTGTCCTCCCAGCGCAGGTTCTCGACGAGGTGGTACGCGTCGCGCCAGGGGAAGTAGACCTTGTGGCGGTAGATCAGCCAGCGCGCCTGCTCCGGCGTCAGCGGGTGATCGGTCTCGTCGCCGAACCTGTAGTCGCTGCGCCGGTCCGGATCGAAGGCGCCCGGGTCCTCGCCCAGGGAGGCGAACGCGAGGAAGTCCTCGCGCGAGAGGCCGGCGATGACGTGACCGTAGTCGACGTAGGGATTGTCGTGGACCCAGGGCGCGACCACGCCCATCCACTTGAGGCTCCCGCCGGTGGGCCGGGTCTCCACGCAGGCGAGCCCGTAGGCGATCTCGTCGTCCAGCTCGGGGAAGCACCCGCAGTCGATCACGTCCGAGAGGTCGATGTACGGCCGCCCCCAGAATCCCCCACAGCCTCCCCAGCTCGCCCTCGCCGTCCTCGTCGTCGCTGCCGCTGTCGCGGTCGCTGCCGCGGTCGCGGTCGCGGTCGCGGTCGCGGTCGCAGTCGCGGTCGCGGTCGCGGTCGCGGTCGCGGTCGCAGTCGCAGTCGCGGTCGCGGTCGCAGTCGCGGTCGCGGTCGCGGTCGCCGTCCCCCTCGCTCTCCTCGAGCGCCTCCAGGTACACCCTCGCCACCTGCCGGTCGAACGCGTGAACCCCGTCCTCCACCGCCGCGTACGCCGTGGGCTCGAACCCGCGCGAGCCCACCCCGACCTGCTGCCGCTCGACGATGGCGCGGTCCTCCGCGTCGATCCGGTCCCACAGCTCCAGCACGTCGGCGAGGTCGGCGTCCTCGGGGCAGGAGGAGCGGACCCAGGTGTCGGCGACGACCTCGGTGCGGCCTGTGGCGCGCGGGTACAGGCGGTAGGTCAGGAGGTAGTCGGGCTGGAGGCTCCAGCACGTCGCGGGGAAGAGGTGGGCGTCGAAGACGCGGCGCGCGGGCTCGGGGGCGATCAAGGGGCGCCCGCGCAGGTGGCCGCTCTTCGAGACCGTCTCGGCGGAGGGGACGAGGTCCATGATCCCCGTCAGCCACGGGCCGTCACCGAGCACCGAGGCCGCGCGGTCGCAGGGCGTGAGCGCCTCGAGCGCGGGGTGGATGCACGGGAAGTGGTGCGACTCCTGGAAGTTCTCGACACAGAGCTTCCAGTTGGCGCGGGTCTCCCAGCGCGCGCGGCGCGCGAGGCGGAGGGGCGGGAGCGCGGCGAGCCAGGGGGGTGCGCCGGCGAGGGCGCTCGCGACGGGGAGGGCGTCGGGGTCGAGGGAGACGAAGAGGAAGCCGTGCAGCGCCTCGACGCGCACGGGGGAGAGGCCGGGGAAGGGGCTGCCGCTGGAGGAGGGGAAGGCAGCGTCCGGGGTGATCCGGGCGCCGTCGAGCCCGAAGGCGAGGCCGTGGTAGGGGCAGACGAGGCGCGAGGCGCAGCCGGAGGGGGCGTCGACGAGGGTGGCGCCGCGGTGCGGGCAGACGTTGTGGAAGGCGCGCACCACGCCGTCGTCGCCGCGGGCGACGATCACGCCCTCGTCCGCCACGGGGGCGAGGAGCCAGGCGCCCGGACCGGGGATCTCGCTCTCGTGGCCGGCGCAGAGCCAGGCGCGCTCGAAGACGTGCGCGCGCTCGAAGGCGAGGACCGCCTCGTCGCGATGGGCCGAGGGCGGCAAGGGGCGGGCCCGGTCGAAGGGGGCGATCGTGGCGCGGAGATCTGGGCCGAGAAGGGCAAGGGGCGCACGGCGGGCGCATCTTACCCCGCCCGGGCCACCTCTCCCCGCCGGAGGATCGCGGCGACCGACGCGAGCAGCTCGTCCACGTCGAGCGGCTTCGGCACGTGGAGCTGGTAGCCGCGCGAGAGCGCGGTCACCCGGTCCGCGACGCTGGCGTAGCCCGTCATCGCCAGCGCGGGCGTCGCGCCCCCGAGCACCCGCGGCAGCGCGCGCACGCGGTCGATGAGCCAGTAGCCGTCGCGCTCGGGCATGCCGATGTCGGAGACGAGCGCCTCCGGGCGCCAGGCGGTGAGGTCGGAGAGCGCCTCCGACGCGGACGCGCACGCGCGCACGACGGCGCCGCGGTCGACGAGGATGCGCGCCAGGAGCGCGCGGGCGAAGGGCTCGTCGTCCACGACGAGGATGCGCGCCCCGCGGATGGCGGCGAGCGCCCACGGCGCCGAGTCCGGGGCGGAGGCCTCCACGGCGGCGGCGACGGCGGCGCGGGCGGCGAGCGGCAGGCGGACGAGGAACGTGGCGCCCTGCCCGGGGCCGCGGCTCTCGGCGCCGACGGTGCCGCCGTGCAGCTCGACGAGGTGGTGCACGATGGAGAGCCCCAGCCCGAGGCCGCCGTGGCGGCGGGAGGCGCTCGCCTCGGCCTGGCGGAAGGGCTGGAAGAGGTGGGGGAGGAACTCCGGCGCGATCCCGACGCCCGTGTCGCGCACGACGAGGCGCGCCTCCTTCCCCGCCCGCTCGAGCGCCACGGAGACCGTTCCGTGCTCGGGCGTGAACTTGAGGGCGTTCGCGACGAGGTTATGGACGATCTGCTGAAGGCGCTGCGGGTCGCCGAGCACAGGGCCGACCAGCGGGTCGAGCTTGGCCGAGAGGTGGATGCCCTTGGCGTCGGCGGCCGGCTGGTAGGACTCGACCACCGCCTGGATGACCGGGACGAGCTCGGTCGGGTGCGTGTCGAGGCGGAGCTTGCCGGCCACGATGCGAGAGGCGTCGAGGATGTCCTCGACGAGGCGGGCCTGGAGGCGCGCGCTCTGGTCGATCGTCGCGATCGCGCCGCGCATCTCCGCCGGCAGCCCGTCCGCGAGCAGGATCTGCGTCCAGCCGAGGATGGCGTTGAGCGGCGTGCGGAGCTCGTGCGAGACCGACGCGAGGAACGCGTCCTTGGCGCGGCTCTCGGCCTCGGCCGCGGTGCGCGCGGCCTGCTCGCGGGCGAGGAGGTCCTCCCGCTCCCGCTGGGCGCGCCGGCAGCCCTCCGCGTTCTCCCGCAGGGCGGCCTCGGCCTCCACGCGCTCGTGCACGTCGACGACCGTGCCGTACCAGCGCACGACGACGCCGTCCTCGCCGCGGAGCGGCAGCGCGCGCGAGGCGACCCAGCGGTACGCCCCGTCGCGCGCGAGGCGGACGCGGAACTCGCGCGCGTACGGCGTGCCCGCCCGGATGGCCTCGTCCCAGGCGGCCCAGGTGGCGTCGCGCTCCTCGGGGTGGATGTCCCACGCCGGGCGGCCGATCTCGCCGGGCTGCCTGCCGAGGAACGCGAGGAGCTGGGGGCTGTAGTAGTCGGAGACCCCGCCGCCGTCCGTGGACCAGAGCATGGCGGGGCTCTGCTCGACGAGGGCGCGGAAGAGCGCCTCCCGCTCGCGCGGCGCACCGTCCGCGAGGTCGATTCTCGAACGAGCTGCCGGGGGGTTCGCTCATGCAACGTCGGTGGGCTGCCCGCGCATCACGGTCTCTCGGTGAGAAAGCACGACGAGCGGGGCCCTTCGCACTCGGGAAGAGCCTGAGATTGTACACGGGATCGGCACGGGAGGCGCCTTGCCACGGCCCCCCGCCTCGTGTCTCATCCGCCCATGGGGCTCCGCCTCTTCACCGAAGATACCCCCTGGGAGCAGGCCCGGAAGGACGTCCGCTACGCCGTCACGAGCCTCGACGCGCGGCACAAGCACCAGCAGCTCGTGAAGCCCCTCTCGACGCTGCTGGCGCGCTGGGCCGCGATCGACGAGGAGCGCCGCGCCGCCGAGGACGAGCTGGTCGACGCCAACGCCATGGTGAACGCGATCGACCACGAGCTGGACGAGGCCGTGTACCGCCTCGTCCAGCGCCTGCTCGCGGAGCTCGAGGGCGACAGCACCCACCCCACCTTCCGCGCCTACTTCCCCGAGCCGCCGACGGAGGTCATCCGCCTCGGCCTCGAGAGCGAGATCGTCCGGACGAAGCAGCTCTTCACGGTCGCGGAGGAGCGGGGCGCCTCGCCCGCGGTGCGCGCGATCCTGAAGCAGATTGGCGAGCTGCAGCGCCGGGGTGAGACCGCGCTGCGCGCGCGGGTGGACGCGTTCGTGGCGCTGAGCCGGGCGGACCTGCACGTGCAGGACTGGAAGGAGAGCGCCAACGCCGCGCGGAAGAGCGTGGCCAACGTGCTGGAGGCGTACGCCCTCAAGAACCACCTGCCGCGGGGGTACTCGGAGCACTTCTTCCCGGCCGCCTCGAGGACGACGAAGAAGACGAAGACCGATGCCCCCTGATGCTAATCTTTTCCCCTTCGCGCCGGAGGTTTGCCCGTGGATGCCAAGCTTCGCACAACCGTCTGTCGCCTCGTCGCCGGCCTGGTCGTCTCGGACGACGACTTCTCCCCGGAGGAGGAGGCGTTCATCGAGCGCATGCTCGCGCGCTTCGGGATTGAAGATTCGGGCCCTGATCTTCCCCATCGTGGACCGGAGCGAGGCGGCGGAGAGCGTCCGCTCCCTGCCCGCCGCGGTGCAGGAGGAGGCGCTCGCCGCGCTCGTCGAGGCGTCGGTCGCCGACGGCAAGGTGGTCGACGAGGAGCGGGGGTACCTCCTGGCGGTGGGCGAGGCGATGGGGCTCGACGCCAAGACGGTGGACCTGCGGATCTCCCGGGCGCTCCGGAGGGGCTGAAGACCTGTTCGAGAAAGAGATTGAACCGCCAAGACGCCAAGACGCCGAGAAGGCAAAGAGATGATTTCTTCTTTGCTCTTTTTGCGTCTCTGCGCCTTGGCGTCTTGGCGGTTCAATTCCGGACAGCTCTTTGAGCCGGGAACTTCGGGCGCGGGCGGTTGTCGCCGCTCGTCATGACCGAGGACACGCTCAGCCCCGCCCAGCGCGCCAGGATCCGCCGCCTCGCCGTCCCCGCCGAGCCCGAGGCCGGCGAGGGCGGCGAGCTGAACGTCGTGCCGTACCTCGACATCCTGATGAACGTCATGATGTTCGTCCTCGCGAGCGTCAGCGTCGCGTTCGCGTCCACCATCACCACCTCGGCGGCGGCCAGCCCTCTCGTGCGCGCGCACCCCGAGGGCGTCCACCTCACCGCGCTCGTCACGGGCCAGGGCGTCGCCTTGAAGACGGCGGCCGGCGCCATCGCGCCCGGCTGCGGAGACGTGGGCCCGGGCGTCACCGTCCCCAACGCCGGCGGGGCCTACGACCTCGCCGCGCTGACGGCCTGCGCGCGCCGCGTCAAGGGCATGGCGCCGGCCGAGACCCAGGTCACCGTCACCGCGAGCCCCGGCGTGCCGTACGACACGGTTGTCGGCGTGATGGATGCGCTCCGCGCCGACGAGGGCGGGCAGCTCTTCCCCGACGTCACGCTCGGCGTCGTGCGGTAGCGGGCCTACTTCCACCGCCGGTGCAGCCAGAGCCACTGCTCGGGGTACGCCCGCACGAAGCGCTCCACCGCCCCCGCGATCCGCGCCGTCGCCCGCTCCGCGGCGCCCCTCCCCGTCCCGACCTCGCCCACCTCGATCGCGTCGAGCAGCTCGAGCCGGTGCCGCCCGCCCGCCTCCCGGCGCCCCGCCATCACGAGGATGGGCACCTTCGCCCGCAGCGCGAGCAGCGCGGGCGCGAGGTCGTGCTTCGCCGGCCGCCCCAGGAAGGGCAGCGTCGCCACGCCCGTCGCCCGCTCCGGCGCCTGGTCCACCAGGAGCGCCACCGCGCTGCCCGCCGCGAGCGCCTCCCGCACGGCGACCACCGCGCCCTCGGGCTCCACGAGCACCACGCCGCGCTCCGCGCGCAGGCGCTGCCAGTAACGGTCCAGCGCCTTCCACGACAGCCGCTTCGTCACCACCATCAGCGAGGCCGGCACCTCTGCGCCGTGCTCGGCGAACCAGCGCGCCGCCCCGCACGCGCACAGATCCCAGTTCCCCGTGTGCGCCGTCGCCACCACCACCCCGCGCCCGCGCGCCGCCGCCCGGGCCAGCGCCGCCGCCGCCTCCGGCGCCATCGTGAACCGATCCGCGAGCGCCTCCGGCGGGCAGCCCGCGAGCCAGAGCAGCTCGAAGACCCCCGCCCCGAGGGACGCGTAAACCCCGCGCGCGACGGCCCCCGCCTGCCCGATCCCCGCCGCGCGCAGCGACGCCTCCACGTGCCGCCGCCGGATCCGCAGGACCGACCCGGCCAGGAAGCCGAGCGCCGCCCCGAGCGGCGCGAGCCAGGCCCAGGGCAGGCGGGCGACCAGCCACGCCAGCGCGCGCATCCAGCGGGGGCCGGGCTCCGCGCCGAGGCGGCGGGTGCTCCGCTGCGGGGGTGCCTCCCCGTTCCCGTTCCCGTTCCCGTTCCCGATCTCCAGCGAATCGGGAACGGGAACGGGCACGGGAACGGGAACGGGAGAGGCGGCGAGACCCGTCAGGGCCTAGCCCAGGAAGCCGGCCTTGCGCCCGGCCTGCGGATTGTTGCCCCGGTCGAGCGCCGCGGCGAAGAGATCGTCGAGGGAGAGCACGTAGGTCTCGCCCTTGGAGCTCCTCCCCCAGGCGACGCGCTGGCTCACCTTCACCGCCTCGATCTTGGAGATGGTGAGGGGGACGCCGTTGTGGGCGGCGTAGAGCGTCATCGTGCGCCCCTCGGGCAGCGTGTGCCATCCGTCCTTGGCGAGCTTGGCGCCGGCCGTCTCGAGCACCGCGTGGAGCATTTCGTCGGTCATGGGACGAGCAGTGTCGCGCGCGCCGGGGGGTGTCAAGGGCGAAGGGTCGGGCGCGGCATTGGGCGGGCGGCGCTGGAGGGTCAGCGGAGGCGAGCCGGGAGCCAGTCGGGCAGGGGATCGACGGCCGGCACGAAGTGGCCCCCTGTCATGCGGCCGACGAGGCGTGGCGCCCCCCCCGGAACCAGGCTGTCGTACAGGTCGGCGCGGTCGAAGATCTCGAGCGCGAGGACCAGGTTCGACATGCTCCTCGCGTAGATGTCGCGCAGCTCGGCCTCCGGCGCGGCGTGCCCACCCGCGCGCCCTCGAATCCGAACGCGGCGAACGCACTCGTCGGCCCGGCCCGTGGTGACGAACACGAGGTACGCCAGGAAGCCGGCGCTTTTCGCGCGTTTGGCCTGCTCGATCGCGATGCCGCTGCGGAGCGTGGTCTCGACCGCGAAGCTGACCCCCCGGGCGATGTGATCCTCGATGAACGCCTCGCACTCCTGCTGTGCCCGCCGCCGCACGTCGGGCGGGATGGCGCGGAAGGAGCCGCCGTTCAGCGCCGCGGCCCGCGCGTCGACGTTGAATCCGTCGCCGAACGCGTCCACGGAGAAAACGGTGCTCTTGCCGCTCCCAGGCGGACCAGCGACCACCACCATGGCTGGCGGGCTCACGTCTCCACGCTGGTCTTCGAGGACGGCAGCATGTCGGCCGGCAAGTCGTCCGTCAGCTCGTTCCAGTTCTCGTCGATGAGCCCGAGCGCCTGGAGCCGCCGCTTCTCTCGCTCCAGCACGATCGCGCCGCGCTCCGCCAGCCGCTCGCGCCACGCATCCCACTCGGCCTCGCCCGCGTCCCCGGCGGGCATGGTGACGTCCGGCAGGCGGCGCTCGTCGCGGAGCCGGTTCGCGAGGTCGAGGACGCGGCGCTGGTCCTCGGCGGGGAGGGTGGGGACGATCTGCGCCAGTTCTTCGATGACGGTCATGAGGCGAGCCTCGGGGCACGGTAGCACGCGGGTGGAGGGACCGCCGTGGGCGGTCGGGCACGGTCCGCCGGCGACGCGGCGCGACATGATGGGCGCGGATCCGGATTGGTGGGGCACCGATCGCGATTGATGGGGCATGGATCGCGATCTGTGGCCGGCGGATCGCGATTGGTGGGCGGCGGATCGCGATCTGTGGCCGGCGGATCGTGATTGGTGGGCGGCGGATCGTGATTGGTGGGCGGCGGATCGCGATCTGTGGTCGGCGGATCGTGATTGGTGGGCGACAGATCGCGATTGGTGGGCGACGGATCGCGGTTGGTGGGCGGCGGATCGCGGTTGGTGGGCGACGGATCGCGATTGGTGGGCGACGGATCGCGATTGGTGGCCCGCGGATCCGGATCCGCGCCTCACCAATCGCGATCGGTGCCTCACCAACCCGGATCCACGCCTCACCAAGCCGGATCCGCCGCCACCCTGCCCTGCTCCGCCCGCACCAGCTCCACCGTCGCGCGCGTCCTTGCCCCGGTCGAGCCCGCCGGAGCCCCTCCTTGACGGGGCGGGGCGGGTACCGTCGCCGGGCGATGCTGAAACCTGTCCGAGAGAGATTTCAACGCAGAGACGCAGAGACGCAGGGACGCAAAAAGGCAAGAGAGAGAGAGAAAGCCCTTCTCTTTGCTTTTTTGCGTCTCTGCGTCTCTGCGTCCCTGCGTTGAATTCCGGGCAGCTCCCGGGCGCGCACGACGTCCTCAAGCCTTCACCCGCCGCTCGCCGCCCCTCCCCACCGCGGCCTTGCGGTACGCGGTCGGCGTGGTGCCGGCCCACCTGCGGAACGCGCGGGTGAAGTTGGCGATGTCGGAGTAGCCGAGGCGGTCGGCGACGGCCTCGACGGTGTGGTCGGCGGAGCGCAGGAGGAGGAAGGCGCGCTCGCGGCGCTGCTCGTCGAGGAGGGAGGAGAAGTCGGTGCCCTCGTCGGCGAGGCGGCGCTTGAGGGTGCGGGTGGAGAGGGCGAGGGACCTGGCCACCTCGTCGAGCGTGAGGAAGCCGCCCTCCCGCTTGGGGAGCAGGGCGCGCACGCGCGTGGCCACCGCGGCCGAGACGCGCAGCTCGTCGAGCTCGCGCTCGCACTGGCGCTTCGCCAGCTCCAGCGCGACCGGGTCGGCCATCACGAGGGGCAGGGAGAGGATCTTCGGGTCGAAGACGATCTGGTGGGCGGGCTGGCCGAAGCGCATGCCGCCGCGGATGAGGTGCTTGAAGCGGGCGGCGTGGGCGGGCTCGGGGAAGGCGAAGTCGGCGCTGCCCTCCATCTGATGGCCGGTGAGCGCTTCGCCGGCCTGCTGGAGGCCGACGATCAGGGAGGCGACGAGAATTTCGCGCGCGCGCCCGAGGGGCAGAGCTCGTCGATGACGAGGGACGCGACGCCGTCGCCGGCGTGCGCGCGCAGGGCCAGGGCGTCGGTGCGCGTGGGGGTGAAGCGGACGGCGAGGTCGAGGGCGTCGCCGAGGGTGGGCGAGGCCATGGCGGCGAAGCCGAGGTAGCCGTGCGAGGAGATGCGCATCTGCACGCCGAGGCTGAAGCCGAGCCCCGGCTCGCCCGTGAGCGCGACGGCGCGCGTCGCCAGGACCTCGAGCACCGGCACGCTGACGCGCGCCCGCGGGTCCGCGAGCGAGGCGGCGTCGAGGCCGGTGCCTTCGAAGAGCTGCTCGGCGCTCACCCCCCAGCGCGCGACGAGCTCGGCGAGGTGCAGCGCGTGCGCGGCGGCGAGGGAAGGCGCTTCGGTCGGCTCCGGCATGGGTGGCCCCAGATGACAAGAGATTGGCACGCTCGAACCTGACGAGGCGAGCCTCGGCACCCCAACTTCTGACGCGTCATGAGCCGCAACACAATGCGTCAAAGCCTACGCACCTCGCGCGCCCCCTGGGTGGCCCTGGCCCTCTGCCTCCTCGCGCCGGCCTGCGCCCCTGACCCGCTCCTCCAGGCCGAGCAGGGCGACTGCGCCAACGGCGACAGCGAAGCGGGCACCTCCTGCGACGGCGACGACCCCGCGAACTTCTGCGACGACGAGAACCCCTGCACCGACGACGCCAACTGCACCCCGTGCAGCACCCTGCCCGCCGCCGAGCGGGACATGTACCACTGCACCGCCGACGACGAGCTCCCCGCCTTCTGCGCCGGCAAGACCGGCTGCGTCCACGCCGCGTGGAGCGACCCGCCCGGGCAGGTGGACGGGTGCTTCCCGGTGGCCGGCGCGGCGGAGGCGCACGCGGGGATGTGCCGCGCGGGGAGGTGCGTGGAGAACGACGGGTGAATGAGTGGCGGCCGCCATGGCCAGACTGGCGCCGCCACCCTGCATGCGCGAAGAACCCCGCGCTTCCTCATCGCGCCGCACGGCACGCCGCGTGCTCGGCGCGGCGCACCATGCCGACGCTCGAGCACAACGCCCTCGTCGACATGTTCCGCGAGCGCCCCGATCTCGCCCCTCACCTCCTCGCGCTCCTCTTCCATGTCGACATCCCGCCTCACGAGAGTGTCGCCGTCGTGGAGTCCTCGCTCGACCAGCTCATCCCGGTCGAGTTCCGCGCCGACCTCGTGCTCGAAGTGCGCGACGCGGGTGGCGAGACGGTGCTGGCCATCGTGGTGGAGGTGCAGCGGGACGAGGACCCGGACAAGAAGTTCTCCTGGCCGGTGTACGCGTCCGTCGTGCGCGCGAGGATGCGGTGCCCCACCGTCTTGCTGGTAGTCACGCCCGACGAACGTGTGGCGACCTGGGCGGCAAAGCCGATCGACGTCGGCCTCGGCTTCGGCACCCTCCAACCCATCGTGCTGGGCCCGGCGCGCGTGCCGGAGATCACGGACCGGGCGGACGCGACGGCCGAGCCGGAGCTGGCCATCCTCTCGGCCGTCGCGCACGGCAACGGGCCCAACGGGTCCGCGGTGATCGAGGCGGCGATTGCCGGCCTGGGCGCGCTCGACCCTGAGCACGAGGCGGTCTACTATCAGGTCATCTGGAAGGGGCTGCGCGAGCCCATGCAACGGGTTCTGGAGGCGCGGAGCATGAACGTGCGAGAGGAGATGGAAGACGACGCCCGATTCAACGCCTGGTTGAAGAACGAGCGCGCTTACAGGAAGAGGCTCGAGGCGGCAGACCCGGCAGAGAGGGCAGAGATGGAGGCCGCAGCGTCCGCTCGGATGGCCTGGGTGTTGGCAGAGGAGAAGGGGAAGCGTCTCGGCCTTCGCGATGCGCTGCTCCGGCTGACGGCCCGCGCCGGGATCGCTCTCACGGACGAGGATCGCGCGCGCGTCGAGGCGTGCGATGTCGAGGCGACCCTAGAGCGCTGGGTCGAGAACGTCCTCGGCGCCAAGACCGCCGCCGACGTCTTCGCCTGATCCTCACCTCGGGAACGCGGCCGCGTTCCCCCCGTCCACCGTGATCACGCACCCGGTCGTCGCCTCCGCCGTCGCCAGGTAGAGGAACGCCTTGGCCACGTCGTCGACCGTGGTCTCGCGGTGGAGGAGGTTGCTCCTGAAGTACTCGTCGACGGGCACGCCCCGCGCCTTGGCGCGCGCCTCCGCCAGCCCGCCGCCGAACAGCTCGGTGTGGATGCGGTCGGCGTTGATGGCGTTGCTGCGGATGGCGTGCGGGGCGAGGTCGACGGCGTACTGGCGCATGAGGGAGACGAGCGCGGCCTTGGGGATGGCGTAGGGGCCGAAGTCGGGGCCCTGGTTGAAGGCGCTCTTGGAGGCGTTGAAGAGCAGGACGCCGCCGGTGCCCTGCGCGAGCATGACGGCGGTGGCGGCGCGCGCGATGTTCTGGTGGCCGAGGAGGTTCACCTCCAGCGAGGCGCGGAGGGCCTTGTCGCCCGCGTCGGTGTGGAGGGCGCCGTTCGGGGCGTTGCCGGCGTTGGAGACGACGAGGTCGAGGCCACCGAAGCGCTCGGCGGCGATGGCGGCGGCGCGGCGGGCGTCGGCCTCGGAGGTGACGTCGCACGACGCGTGGTGGACGCGCCCGGGGAACTGCTTGGCGAGCGGCTTCGCCGCCTCGGCGACGGCGTCGGCGCGGTGGTCGGTGAGCAGCACGTGCGCGCCCGCGGCCAGGAACACGCGGGCCGTCCCGAGCCCGATGCCCGACGCCGCGCCCGTCACCAGCGCGACGCGCCCCTCGAGCGGCCCGGCGGCGGAGGCGCCCTTCTGCAGCTTGGCCTGCTCCAGGCTCCAGTACTCCACGTCGAAGAGGTCCGGCTCGTCGACGGGGCGGTAGCTGCCGAACGCGGTCGCGGCGTCGATCACCTCCGCCGTGTGCTCGTAGACGTCGGCCACGATCTCGGCGTCCGCCTTCGTCTTGCCGACGGTGAGCGCGCCGAGGCCCGGGAAGAGGAGGACGCGGGGCCAGGGGTCGAGCTCCGTGCGGGAGACGCCGCGGAGGGCGCAGGCGCGCTTGAAGTACTCGTGGTAGCGGTCGGCGTAAGCCGAGAGGGAGGCCTCAATCCGGGCGCGCAGCGCGGCGGGATCCGAGATCCTGCCCGGGTCCACGATGAGCGGGCGCGCCTTGGTGCGGATCACGTGGTCGGGGGTGGCGCAGCCGATCTGCGAGACGCGGTCGAGGTCGTCGCGGTCGGTGAAGGCGAGGAGCGAGGGGGAGGTGCGCCAGGAGAAGATCCAGGGCTTGCCCGAGACCCTGGCGAGCGCGCCGCGCGCGGCGGGGCCGATCTGGGCGTACACCTCGGGCGAGGGGGGCGCGGAGAGGGTGAGGCGCGAGACGCTGCGGCGATCGCTGAGGAAGCGCTCGGCGGCCGTGACGGCCTCAATCATGCGCTCGTAGCTCTCCCGCGCCGTCTCCCCCCACGTGAAGATGCCGTGCTTGTCGAGCACCATCACGGTCGGCGCGGGCCTGCCGCCGCGGCGGCTCGCGGGCGCCTGTGCCCTCCGAATCTCCGCCACGCGGCGCGCGAGGACGAAGCCGGGCATGACGTAGGGGACGTAGATGGCGGAGTCGCCCCAGACCTGGCGAACCAGCTCGGCGCTGTTCGGCTGATCGACGACGGAGAGCACGGCGTCGGCGTGGGTGTGGTCGACGAACTTGGCGGGCAGGTACGCGTGGAGCAGCGCCTCGACGGAGGGCGTGGGGCTCGAGGGGTCAATCATCTGCCCGCGGAGCTGCGCGACCATCTCCTCGTCCGTCATGCTGGCGCGCTCGCAGCAGCGGCGGAGGTGCGCGAGGCGGCAGGCCGGGAAGCCCTTGGGCTCGATGGTGGCGAGGTCCCACCCGCTGCCCTTGACGTAGACCACGTCGGTGACGTCGCCCAGCAGCTCCGTCACCCTGGACTTGACGCTGGTGTTGCCGCCGCCGTGGAGCACGAGCGCGCCCTCGCGGCCGAGCAGGCGCGAGGTGTAGACGCGGAGTGCGAGGTCCTCCCCGTGCTTGGGGGCGTACTGGTCGAGGATGCGCTGGGCTTCGGCGGGGTCGTAGCGGGAGTCCATGAGGGCGAGGGCCTATAGCATCGCCCCCGCGCCGCGGTCAGCAGCCCTCCCCCGCCCTCGACGCTCCACCGCGATCTTGCTAGGGAAGCCGCCCATGAAAACCCCCGAGGCCCCGCCTGCCGGCACCTTCGAGAGCGTCCGAGGCGAGCTCGACTTCCCCGCCGACGAGGCCAGGATCCTCGCGTTCTGGAAGGCGCGCGGCATCTTCCACAAGACCCTCCGCGCCGAGACCCGCAGAACCGGCCCCTCCAAGGGCACCTTCGTCTTCTACGAGGGCCCGCCCACCGCCAACGGCATGCCCCACAACGGGCACGTGCTCACGCGCGCCGTGAAGGACGTCTTCCCCCGCTTCCAGACGATGCGCGGCTACGACGTCCCCCGCAAGGCGGGCTGGGACACGCACGGGCTGCCCGTCGAGGTGGAGGTGGAGAAGGAGCTCGGCATCCACGGAAAGGCCGAGATCGAGCGCTACGGGGTGAAGCCGTTCATCGCCCGCTGCATCGCGTCCGTGTTCCGGTACACGGAGGCGTGGGAGAAGCTGACCGACAGAGATCGGCTTCTGGGTCGACCTCCCCACGGCCTACGTCACGTACCACCGGAGCTACGTGGAGAGCGTGTGGTGGGCGCTCTCCGAGCTCCACGAGAAGGGCCTGCTCTACCGCGGGCACCGGGTCTGCTGGTGGTGGCCCCAGGGAGGCACGGCGCTCTCGGCAGCAGAGGTCGGGTGGAACTACAAGACCGTCGACGACCCGAGCTGCTACGTCGCGTTCCCGCTCGTGGACGAGCCCGATACGGCGCTCGTCGCCTGGACCACGACGCCGTGGACCTTGTCCTCGAACGGCTACGCCGCCGTGCGCGCCGACTTCGACTACGCGGTCGTGGACGCCGGGGATCGGAAGCTCATCGTCGCGGCGGCGCTCCGCGAGGCCCTCGCGAAGAAGCTGAAGAGGGACCTGCCCGTCGTGCGGATGCTGAAGGGCGCAGAGCTGATCGGGAAGCGGTACCGGCCGCCGTTCGACACGTTCACGAAGGCGCTCTGGGACGTGCCCGGCCAAGGAAGAACGGCGCCTCCAGCCGATGTACTGGTGGGTCATCGCCGGGGACTTCGTGACGCTGGACGCGGGCACGGGCATCGTCCACGTCGCGCCGGCCTTCGGCGAGGACGACAACCTCGCCTACCACAAGCGCCTCGCCGACTTCCAGCCCGGCGCACGAGGGCCAGCTCCTCTGCGCCGTGCGCGCCGACGGCACCTTCGACGAGGGCCGGCCCTTCGCCGGCACCTTCGTCAAGGACGCCGACCCGCTCATCGCTCAAGGATCTGCGAGGCCCGCGGGCCTGCTCGTCCACGACGAGAAGTACCGCCACGAGCTACCCCTACTGCTGGCGCGCCGACAACGACCCGCTCATCCAGCTCGCGCGCCCGGCCTGGTACATCCGCACGCCAGGCGAACAAGGAGCGGGCGATCGAGAACAACCGCGCCGTCCAGTGGCTCCCCGACCACATCAAGGAGGGGCGCTTCGGCGACTTCCTCGCAGAACAACGTCGACTGGGCCCTCTCCCGCGAGCGCTACTGGGGCACGCCCCTCAACGTCTGGGTCTGCGAGAAGAACCCGGACCACCAGCACGCGCCCGAGAGCGTCGCCGCCATCGAGAAGCTGAACCCCGAAGCGTTCGCCGCACTTCCGCGCAGCCAAGGCCGCCGACCCGAGCCTCAACGACCACCTCATCGTCCACAAGCCGTGGATCGACGAGGTGACGTTCCCCTGCCCGGCGCTGCGGCGCCACCATGCGGCGGGTCACGGAGGTCATCGACGCCTGGTTCGACTCCGGCAGCATGCCCTTCGCCCAGTGGGGCTACCCGCACGCGCGAGGGGTCGAAGGTCGAGTTCGACCGCGCATTCCCCGCCGACTTCATCAGCGAGGCGATCGACCAGACCCGCGGCTGGTTCTACTCGCTCCTGATGATCTCCACGCTGGTGATCGACGAGGAGGCCCAGCGCCGCCTCGACCTCTCGCGCGTCGCGGCCCTACCCGCATCCCTACAAGACCTGCGTCGTGCTCGGCCACGTCTGCGACCGGGAGGGGAAGAAGGAGAGCAAGTCGAAGGGCAACTACACGCCGCCCGAGGTGATCCTGGAGCGTGTGCGGATGGAGTTCGCCGCGGTGGACGCCGCCGCGCCGAGCATCGCGGCGGCGCAAGGACGGCGTGGCGTGGATCGCCCGTGAGGACTTCGAGGGGCTGGACCTGACCGGCGAGTCGGCCAAGGTCGTGCTCTACCGGGCGGACCGCGCCGCCGAGCCGGTGAACATGGAGCTGCAGCCCGCCAAGGGCCTCCCGCGCCGCATCGTCGCCCTCACGGCGGGCGACATCGCCCGCCTCGGCCTCGTCCCCAGGGACAAGCCCCTCGCCACCAAGCCCAACGACGTCCCCGGCCTGCCCATCGAGCAGCGCGTCTACGTCGAGGACCCGGCCACCCCCGCGCCCGGCGCCGACGCCTTCCGCTGGTTCTTCTACGCGTCCTCGCCGCCGTGGACCAACACCCGGCACTCCCTCACCAACGTCCGCGCGACGCAGAAGGAGTTCCTGGTCAAGCTCCGCAACGTCTACTCGTTCTTCACCATCTACGCGAACATCGACGCGTTCGACCCCGCCGACGGGAATCCGGCGCCGGCGACATGACGCCCGCCTCGCTCGGCGATGAGCACGGGCTACCGCGCCGCGCGGGCGCGCAGCCTCCTCGACCGCTGGATCCTCTCCGAGCTGGCCCTCTGCACGCGCGAGGTGACCGCCCACCTCGAGGGCTACCGCCTCTACGAGGCCGCGCAGCGGCTCGTCAATCTCGTCGACGCGCTCTCCAACTGGTACGTGCGCCGGAGCCGCGCGAGGTACTGGGTCAGCGAGGGGGAGCAGACGCCCGTGAGCAGCGCCACCGGCGCTTCGAGCTCGCGTCAGACCGGCGGCGGCGAGCCCGGCACGTGGCAGGACAAGCGTGACGCCTACTTCACGCTGTACGAGGTGCTCGTCACCATCGCCCGCCTCATCGCCCCCTTCACCCCCTTCTTCGCCGAGGAGCTGTACCAGAACCTCGTCGGCCGCCCGTGGCCCGAGACCCAGCCGGAGAGCGTCCACCTCTGCGCGTACCCGGAGCCCGATCTCGCTGCCATCGACGAGCCCCTCGCCGTCGAAATGCGCGCCGTGCGCGAGCTGGTCTGCCTCGGCCTCCAGGTCCGCACGGTGAACAAGCTCAAGGTTCGCCAGCCGCTCGCCCTCGCCGACGTCGTGGTCTCGGACGGCGGCGCTCGCCGAGGCGCTGCGCGCCTACGAGCCGCTGGTGAAGGAGGAGCTGAACGTGCACGAGATCCGCTGGCTCCAGCCCGGCGAGGAGCGCGGGCGAGGTGAGGTACGTGCTCAAGCCGAACTTCCGCGCCCTCGGGCCCAAGCTCGGCAAGAAGGTGCAGGTCGCCAAGCAGGTGCTCGCCAAGGCCGACGCCGCCGCGCTCCGCGCCGCGCTGGCGACGGAGGGCAAGGTCACGGTCGAGCTCGAGGGCGAGGCGGTCGACCTCGGGCCGGAGGAGATCGAGGTGGTGGTGGAGGCGGCCGAGGGCTTCGCCGCCGCGGGCGGGCGCGCGGGCGTGGTGGTGCTGCACACGACGCTCACCGACGCGCTCCGCGACGAGGGGCTCGGGCGCGAGATCCTGTCGCGGGTGCAGGGGCTCCGGAAGGAGATGGAGCTCGGGTTCACCGAGCGGGTGCGCCTCGCCATCGACGGGAGCGAGCGGGCCACGCGCGTCGCCAGGGGGATGAAGGAGACGATCGAGGCGGAGGCGCTCGCCGTCGAGGTCACGGTCGGGAAGGCGGGCCTCGGCGGGGAGCGGCGCGAGGCCGTGGTCGACGGGGAGGCGGTGGTGATCGAGGTGGCCCGCGTGAGGTAGAGCACCGGCGCGGCCTGGCCCCGGTCTTCTTCGTCCCCCGAGCCCTCGGCGTCGGGGAACCGGGGTATCCTCCGCGCCGATGCAACACCTTCTTCCTTGCGCCGGGGCTGCGCTCCTCGTTTGTCTCGTCGCCGCCTGCTCGGGCAGCGGAGGGAGCACGGAGACGCAGACCTCCACGGCGGGCACCGGCGGAACGAGCTCGCAGTCCACGGCCGACACGGGAGGCGCCGCCGGAACGGGCGGGAGCAGCACGGGGGGTGCCGGCGCGGGCGGAAGCAGCATGGGCACGGCGGGCGCCGGCGCGGGAGGCGCCGGCACAGGAGGCGCGGGAGCGGGGGGCGCCGGCGCAGGCGGGGGCTACGGGAGCTGCTCGGTCGACGGCGACCCGGGGGAGTGCATCGACACGTCGGTGTGCGCGTCGATGTCGGGCTACAGCTCGACGCCGGGGTACTGCCCGGGGCCGGACAACATCGAGTGCTGCGCGCCCACGCCGAACGTCGCCGACAACCCGCCCGTGCCGGCGGGGTGGGTGCTGATGCAGCAGTCCGACGTGACGCCGGACATGACGACGTGGGCCGTGATGATCCTCGACGACCCCAAGGGCGACCCGATGTTCTCGAGCACGATCATGGTGTTCGGGAGCCTGATGGTGCTGGCGCGCGTGGAGTGGCACCCGCCCGATTTCCAGAACATGGTGGTGCACCGCGGCGTGACGCTGTACGAGCCGGGCTAGCGCCGCGCCGCGGTCTCCCTTCCCGCGCGCGGCGCGCCGGGCCTCGTCAGCTCGGCGAGCGGAACAGCGCGAGGACGCCCGTGTACAGGGCGAGGCGCGCCTCGCCCGGGCCCCAGGGGACGATCTCGAACGCCGAGTGCATGCCGGCGATGGGCAGGTCGCCGAACCGCTGGCGAAGGAGGCGAGCCTCGACGTCGGGCGCGCCGTAGAGGCCCTGTCCCCGGCCGGCGCAGCTCAGGTAGATCGCGAAGCGTGGAGCAGCGCCGAGCGCCTGCTGGGAGATCGTGCGGGCCGCGGCCTCGAGCCCGGCGCGCGCGGCGCCGGCGTCGCGCACCGCGAAGGCCAGGCGCATGCCGGGCTTGACCTCGGGCCCGACCATCACGCCGCGACGGTTCGGGTCGATGCCGCGCACCGGCCGGACGACGTAGCGCTCGGCGCCTCCGTCGCCCGGGTCTCTCCCGGCGTGAGCAGCGTCGGCCAGCGCCACGAACACCACGGGCTGCGGCTGGGGCTGGGCGCCCTGCGCGGCGCCGCGGATCTCGGGCATGCACGACGAGAGCATGTCGAGGGCGGGGGTGTCGCCGACGCGCAGCACCATGCCCGCGCTGGTCTCCTCGACGGGACGCAGCGGGGAGACCAGGCGGCAGGCAGGCGACGACTCGACCAGCGGCGCGGCGAGGCCCTGGAGCGCGAGGCCGGTGGCCCGGCCGCTTCGCTGCTCGCCCGCCGCGGTGAGGGCGACGGCGGGGCCGCCGACGGTGCCAGCGCCGAAGATGCAGACGCCGGGCATGCCGGCCGTGCCGGCGAGCATGTCCGGGCTGAAGTCGGATCGGGCGAAGAGCAGGACCGTGGTCGCGCGGGCCGAGGCCACGCCGGCGACAGCTTCGCGCAACGCGGCGGGCGAGCCCGCCTCGCCGATGGAGAACGGCGCCGCCCGGCCGCCGCTCCAGAGGACGCAGGAGACCGCGGAGGCGCCCTCTATCTCGCCGCGCTCGGAGATCACCCCGGCGCCGGGCACGATGCAGGCGGGCACGTTGCGCCAGACGGTGCGCACCTGCTCCGCGATCGCGTCCATCTCCTGCGTCAGGGCGCCCGAGACGAAGACGATGCCCGCCGTGGGCGCGGGGACTTCGGCGCGGACGGCGGCGAGTGGCCGCGCCAGCCCATCCGGTGCCGTGACCGCGATACAGATGCTGCGTGCCGCCATCGATCGCTCTGATTGTAGACCGCGGTGGCCCAAATCCATACCCCTCCCCCACCCGAGCCCGTGCCCGAGCCCGATTCGCTGGAGATCGGGCGCGGGCTCGGGCTCGAAGCTTGGCGACGCATCGGATGGACAAGCCCGGGCATTGGGTCTAGCCTCGACGGACGCGCTCGTTCGCCGGAGGACACGCCCCCTAAGCTCCAAGGATCCGAGCCCCAAGTCCTCCGTAGCACCGGCGCGGGTCCGCTCGTTCGCGGCCACCGACGTGGGGCGCCACCGGCGGAGCAACGAGGACGCATTCTTCCGGGATGACGACATCCGGCTCTGGGTCGTGGCGGACGGGATGGGCGGGCACGCCGCGGGCGAGGTGGCGAGCAGCGAGGCGGTCGACGCCATCCACGGCATGGTCAAGCGCGGCGTGCTCCAGCCCGGCGCCCAGGCGGGCGCGCAAGCGCGCCCCGGCTCCATGGACGAGGCGCGCGCCTGCCGCCTGCTCGAGGGGGCGATCCAGTCGGCGACGTACCTGCTCGTCGCCATCGCCGAGTTCGAGCGCGACAAGACGGGCATGGGCACGACCATCAGCGCGGCGCTCCTCGTGGGCGGCTCGCTCGTGATCGGGCAGGTGGGCGACAGCCGCGTCTACCAGATCCGCGGGGAGAAGGCGTCGCAGATCACCGAGGATCACACGCTGATCGCGTGGCAGATCAAGCAGGGCATCATCTCGGCCGACGAGGCGAAGCTGTCGCCGCACCGCAACGTGATAACGCGCGCCGTGGGCAACCGGGAGTACGTGGAGGTGGACACCCTCGTGGTGCCGACCCAGCCGGGCGATCGCTACCTGCTCTGCTCCGACGGCCTGCACGGCTACTTCGAGGACAACAAGGAGATCGCCGCCATCGCCGCGCTCGGCGGCGACCAGGCGGTCGAGCGCTTCATCTCGCTCGCGAACGAGCGCGGCGGGCGCGACAACATCACGGCCGTACTGGTCGAGATCGAGTAGCCCTCCCAGGCGGGCACGCCGTAGCGAAACGCTCCGGCCCCCTCCGGCGCGCTCATCCACGACTTTCGCCTCCACCCTTACGCGGTTGCCGAGGAGGTGCGCGTTGGAGTACCTCTCGTCCGGTCGATGTACCTGCGCCGCATCCGCGTCCAGCACCTGAAGCTCGTCCGGGACCTCGAGCTGGATTTCACCGCCCCCGATGGCCGGTCCATCCGCAGGTGGACCGTGATCATCGGGCGGAACGGAACGGCGAAGACCAGCCTGCTCCAGAGCGTTGCACTCGCGGCCGCGGGCAGCTTGCAGGTGAACACGCTCGCGGGACGCTCCGTCGGTCACCTCCGCGATCGGCGGTCCGACGACAAGCTCTTCGTCGACGCGACGTTCGAGTTCCTCGACGGGCAGTTGCACGGGGAATTGCACCCTTTGTTGTACAAGCGGCCAATCCCCTCGCCCCTCATGCTGCGTTCGCGGCTGGAATTGTACGAGGGCGAGACAACCATCCGGGCGGGCTCTGGCTACGTGGGGGGTGGCTGGAAGCCCGATCCGCTCGATCTCGCGCGCTCCCGCAACACGCCGCGATGGTTCGTGGCGGGGTACGGCGTGGCCAGGTTCCTCCCCGACGTCGGGCGGGTGGTCACCCTCGATCGGCCCTCCATCGAGCGCATGATGCCGCTCTTCGATCCGACCATCGCGCTCACCAGCACCGGCTTCTCCGGCTACTTCGGCGACGAGGAGAAGGCGCGACGCTTTCATCGGGTGCTGAAGCACGCCCTGCTCAACGTCGAGTCGCTCTTGCCCGACATCACGGACCTCGAGCTGCGCGGTTACGGCGGCGTCACGAAACCGGGCGATCTGCTGGAGCGAGATCGTTTCGCGCAGCGTGTGGGCACCGGCGAGCCGCTCAAGGTGCCCGGCGTGGCGCTCGCCCACGGCTACCAGTCCACCATCGCGTGGTTGGCAGATCTCGTCGGGCACGTGCTGCTCGAAGCCGAGGCCGAGATCGAGCCTGAGGACATGGAAGGCGTCGTCCTCGTCGACGAGATCGATCTCTACCTGCACCCGCTGTGGCAGGCGACGCTGATCCCTGCGCTGCGCGCCACGTTCCCCAAGATGCAGTTCATCGTGACGACGCACAGCCCGGTCGTGCTGTCCCGGGTGGCTCCGCACGAGGTGGTACGCCTCGCGTCGTGGGGCGACGCGGGTGACGTCGTCGAGGTCGTCCATCACCCCGAGACCGGCGAACTGGTCCCGGCGAGGGACGTCGGCGGTGACGGCGTGCGCCCCGACGCCCGCATGATGACTGGGAGCGAGATCTTCCGGGAGCACTTCGGGCTCGAGGGGGCCACGCCCAACCCGATGGGCGAAGCTCTCCGCAAGTACACCATGCTGGCGTCCGACCCATTTCGCACCGACGCGGAGCAACGAGACATGATCGAGCTCCGCGGCGGGCTCAAGAAGAAGGCATTCTCCGAGCTCCCCAGGCCCGTGCGCAGGAGGAAGGCGTGATCCTCATCCGGCGGCCCCGGAAGGAGCCGCGCGCCCTCGTGAGACAGCGACGCGCAGGCTTGACACGGGCGTTCGCCGCGCTGAACGCGCACGGCGCGGATTCGAAGAGCTCAGGGCGACGCTCCATGACTATGGTGGTGGCAAAGAGGTGCTCTTCCTGGCGCAGCATCGAAAGTGTGCGTACTGCGAGCGGCGCGTGGGCCTCGGGGGCAACGCGCTGGAGCACCTGCGTCCAAAGAAGGAAGCGTGGCGACACCTACCGGGGTCTCCTCCCAGAATCGAACGCGGTTACTGGTGGCTGACCTGGACGTGGAAGAACCACCTCTTCGCCTGCGCGACGTGCAACACGGCATATAAGGGGAACTACTTTCCGCTCTCCCCCGGCTCCGCCACCCTCACGGGGCCCGCGAGCCCTTACCGGAACAAGCGGCTGCGTCCCGCTCACCTGGACGTCTCCATCGAATCACCTCTCCTCGTCGACCCGTCGGCGGAGGACCCGCTCGACCACATCGAATGGCGCCCCATCGACCGACGGCAACCCAAGCGCCTCTGGAAGTGGTCCCCCGCGCACCTCTCCGCGAAGGGAGAGGCGACCATCGCGGTGCTGCACCTCGCGGAGCTCGCGGACGACGTGGGAGATCACGTCCGTGAACATGTGCTCGCACGAACCGAGCGCGTGTGTGTGCACATCGACGGTGGGCAGCGTGCGGCGGCGCTCGCAGAGTGGCGTGCGATCGGGCACGATCTCGTTCGCCCGCGTTGTCAGCTCGCGGGGCCCACCTGGAACGCGCTCCATTACCTCGTCGATGCGCCCCGCCGCGCGGCCGCCAATCTACTGCTGCCGACGAGACCGTGAGGCCACATCGCCGGCGGAGGATCGATGGCTAGCGTGCCCCAGAATTCTCGCCGCCCGAGAGGAGCCCCAGGAGCAGCTTGGGCGGCAGCGTCACCTTGACGCTCACCACCTTCTCGATCTGCTCCACGCGGGCCTCCTTCGCCGCCTCGCCGAAGCGCGCGCTCGGGATCAGGCTCTCCCGCAGCGCGGCGAGGAATTTTGATGCGCGCGCGGCGGCGTCCGGTGAGCGGGCGAGGACCTCGGCGTCGACGCGGAGCCCGCCGTCCCCGAGCACGGCGGAGCCGCGCACGCGCTCGATCCCCGCGAGGACCGCGCCGATGGACGGGTACTTCTTCGCGAGCGCCGGCGGGAGCGGGCGGGCGCGGAGGTCGACGCTGACCAGGCCCTCCGCGGCGGGTTCGCCGCGGCGCTCGTCGGGGCCCGCGTCGAGGACGCGCTTCACCCCGTCGAGCTCGACCGGGGAGACGAACACCGTCGCGCGGTTGCCGAGGTTCATGATGCGGGCGGTGCCCCCGCGCGGGGCGTCGTCGAGGCGGTCGAAGACGCGCACCCGGCCGTTGCCGGACCGGACGCGCTTCCAGCGCGCGGTGAGGAGGTCGGGCATGCAGCTCTTGCCCTCGATCACGACCACCCGGTCGCCGAGGTCGGCGTCCGCCGCGTGCGTGGCGATCCACACCACCTCCGCGCAGCCGAGCGCCTGGCGCAGCTCGGGCTCGTCGCCCCCTTCCTGGAGCGCGCGATGAGAGAGGGCGTCCGCCGCGGCGGGGCCGATGCCGGCGCGCATCCGGCCGACGTCGACGCGCACCACCAGGTCGAGGTCCGCGGGGAGGACGTCGGTGGGGTCGAGGTCGCGCTCGATGGGCGCGCCGGTGAGCGTGCGCCCCCGGACGGGCTTGTCGGGGGCGCCGCACCCGCACGCGAGCGAGGCGGCGCCGATCACGAGCGCGCAGCCGAGCGCAGCACGACGCATCTCAGCGCGCGGCGGCCCGCTCCTCGACGAGGCGGGCCATCTCCTCGATCACCGCCTCGGCGGGCCTGTCGCTCGAGTCGACGAGGACGGCGTCGGCGGCGCGGCGCAGCGGCGCGACGGGGCGCTCGGTGTCGGCGCGGTCGCGCGCGACCACGTCGGCGAGCGTCTCCTCCAGCGTCACCGCCTTGCCCTGCGCGGTCAGCTCCTCGAAGCGGCGGCGGGCGCGCACCTCGGGCGAGGCCGTCAGGAAGAACTTCACCTCCGCGTCGGGGAGCACGACGGTGCCGATGTCGCGCCCTTCGAGGACCACGCCGCCCTGGGCGCCGGCCTTGCGCTGCATCGCGAGCAGCGCCTCGCGCACCGCGGGGATCGCGGAGACGCGGCTCGCGCCCAGGCTCATCTCCGGCGTCCGGATGAGGCCGGACACGTCCTCCCCCCGCAGCCGGACGCGCATGCCCGCGCCGTCGCGCCTGGCTTCCACGCCAATCGCGTCGTCCTCCACCAGCCCGCGGGCGAGGCGGGCCACGGCGTCCACCTCGTCGAACGCGACGCCGGAGCGGTGGGCCGCGAGCGCGACCGTGCGGTAGAGGGCGCCGGTGTCGAGGAGCACGTAGCCGAGCCGCTCTGCGAGACCGCGCGCGACCGTGCTCTTGCCGGCGCCCGCGGGGCCATCAATCGCGACCCGGACGCGGCGGGGTTTCGCGGGTGCTGCCGCGCTCATGCCTCTCCCTCTCCCTTCACCACGAAGACCTCCGCGCCGAGCGCGCGCAGCGTGCCCACGAACCGCGGGAAGCTGGTTGCGATGCAGCCCGCGTCCGTGACGCGGGTGGGCCCGTCGGCCACCAGGCCGAGCACCGCCGCGGTCATCGCCACGCGGTGGTCGCCCCGGCTCGCGACCGTGGCGGCGCGGAGCGGCGTGTCCGGCTTGCCCTCGACGGCGAGCCCGTCCGGCCGCTCCTCCACCTCGATCCCGAAGGCGGTCAGGACCCGCGCCATCGTCGCGATGCGGTCGCTCTCCTTCACCCGGAGCTCGGCCGCGTCGAGGATCTCCGTCCGCCCGGCGGCGCGGGCCGCGAGCGCGCAGAGGATGGGCACCTCGTCAATCGCGCGGGTGACGACCTCGCCACCCGTCCGGACGCCACGGAGCGGGGCCGCGCGCGCGTGCAGGTCGCCGAGCGGCTCGCCCAGCTCGTCGCCGCGGGACTCGACGTCGACGGCGCCGCCCATGTCGCGGAGGATCTCGAGCAGGCCCGTGCGCGTCGGGTTCAGCCCCACGCGGCGCACGTCGACGCGGCTCCCGGCGACGAGCTGGGCCGCGACGACCAGGAACGCGGCCGCCGAGAGATCGCCGGGCACCTCGATGGAGAAGGCGGGCAGCACGCCCGACCAGCGCGCGGGGTCGAGCTCGACCATCGCGCCGACCGAGCGGATCGGGACGCCCAGCGCGGAGAGCATGCGCTCGGTGTGATCGCGGGAGACCAGGGGCTCCCGGACGTAGGTGGGCCCGTCGGCCCAGAGGCCGGAGAGGAGGAGCGCGCTCTTCACCTGCGCGCTGGCCACCGGGAGCTCGTACTCCAGCGACGAGAGCGCGTGCGGCGCGGGCAGCGGGCCGACGCGGATCGGAGCGGTGATCTCGCCCGGGCGGGCCGGGTCCATCTTCCCCTCGATGCGCGCGCCGCGGAGGCGCAGCGGCGCAGCCACGCGCTGCATGGGGCGGCGCGAGAGGGAGGCGTCGCCCACCATCTCGCCGGCGAAGCGCTGCGCGGCGAGCACCCCGGCGAGGAGGCGCATGGTGGTGCCGGAGTTGCCGCAGTCGAGCGGCCGATCGGGCGCGTTCAGGCCGCCGAGCCCGGCGCCCTCGATGACCAGCGCCCCGCCCTCCTCTTCCGACGCGCGGACCCCCATGGCGCGCAGCGCGCCGAGCGTGGACAGGTTGTCCTCCCCCAGCGTGCCCCCCTGCCCTCCCTGGACCTTGCACTTGCCGGACGCGAGCCCCGAGAGGAGTATCGCGCGGTGGGCGATGCTCTTGTCACCGGGGACGGGCACGCTCCCGACGAGCGGACGCGATGCAGGCTGGATGACCAGAATCGGGCACGTCTTGGCTGTAGCAGAAGGAGGGCCGGGAGGGGAGAGAGGGGCTCCACGACCTCCACGACGGGAGCGCGCCGCGGCCTTCGACGCGCGCGCGTCCCTCACGGACCTGCTCGGCATCCTGAGGCCCGTGCAGGACATCCTCGACGGGCGCGTGGAGGACGCCGCGCCGCCCGCCTGGTGCGCGCGCCGCGGGTGGGCCGGCTTCCTGCTCGGGCTCGACGACGCCGAGCTCGGGCGCTGCGAGGCGGAGGGGCTGGGCACGCACGTCCTCGCCGGCGCGGGCGCGCCGGCGGATCTGCGCGAGCTCGCCGCCGAGGTCGCCCGCGCGACCCTCCTGCCGGCGCTCGCCGTGGCGAAGGTCGGACCGTCCGGGCCGGCGCTCCGCGCCGTGCGCGCCCGCAAGCGGGAGCAGCTCCCGGCCCTGCTCGGCGCCGTCGCGGCGATGGCGGCGCGCGCCGGGCGCATCGTCGACGTGGGCGCCGGCAGCGGGCACTTCACGCGCCTCTCGTCCGAGATCTTCGAGCGCGCGACGCTCGGGATCGAGCGCGATCCCCGGCGCGTGGAGAGGGCGCGCGCCCTCGCGGGCGAGGGGTCGGGGGCCCTCCGCTTCGAGGCCGTGGACGCGTGCCGGGACGCGCTCCGCTTCGCGCCCGACGATCTCGCCGTGGGGCTGCACGCGTGCGGCGATCTCGGCGATCGGCTGGTGACCGCGGCCGCCGCAGCCGGGTGCGACGCGGCCCTCGTGTCGTGCTGTCCGCAGAAGATCGCGGCGCCCGTGCGCGCGCCGCTCTCGCGGGCCGGGGCGGCGCTCCGCGTGGGCCGGGACACGCTCGGCCTCGCCAACCTCACGGCGCAGCCCGAGGGCGTCGAGGCGAGCATCGCGTCCATGATGGCCGCGCGGGAGGCCCGCTTCGCGCTCCAGGCGCTCCTCCGCGCGCGCGGAGTGGGGATCGAAGCCGGGGAGGAGATGCGCGGCATCAACCGGAGGCAGGCGCGCGCCGGGCTCGCCGCGATCGCCGCGCGCGCGTGCGCCCTCCGCGGGCTCGCCGCGCCGAGCGAGGCGGAGATCCTCGCCCACGAGGCCGACGCGCGCCGCCGCTACGCCGCCGTCCGCCGCCTCTCGCTGCCGAGGAGCATGCTGGCGCGCGCCCTCGAGATCGCGCTGGTGCTCGACCGCGCGGCCGCCCTCGAGGAGGCCGGGCACGCGGTCCGCGTGGCGACGGCCTGGGAGCGCGCCGCGAGCCCGCGGAACGTCGCGCTCTTCGCCAGCCGGGACGCGAGCCGCCTGCCCGCGTGCGAATGACCGGGCCCTCTCACGGCAACCAGAACGCTGCTCGTCAGGGCGCCCTCGCGATGAGCGCCGCCCCGAGCACGCCGGCCGAGTCGCCGAGCGCGTGCTTCAGGATGGGCGTCGTGAGCTCGTCGTTGAACACGTGCGCCTCCACGCTCGCCCTGCCCTCGTCGTAGAACAGCGGGAGGTTGGAGACCCCGCCGCCCAGCACCACGGCGCTCGGGTCGAGGACGTCGATCACGTTCGCCAGCCCACGTCCGAAGGCGTCGATCATCTCCGCGATCACCGCCGCCGCGTGGGCGTCCTCCCCCCTCCGCCGCGCGATCTCGGCGAGGGGCAGCCGCGCGCCCGCCCGCTCCGCGTAGGCCTCCTCGACGGCGGGCCCGCACACGTAGCGCTCCAGACAGCCGCGCCCGCCGCAGTAGCAGGCTCGCGCGTCCGGCCCGGAGAAGAGGCGGTGGTGGCCCCACTCGCCGGCGATGCCCTGCGCGCCCTGCCAGACCTGGCCCTCGATGACCACGCCGCCGCCGACGCCCGTGCCCAGGATGACGCCGAAGACGACGCCGCGCCGGTGCGCGGCGGCGGCGCCGAGGACGGTCTCGGCGAGCGCGAAGCAGTTGGCGTCGTTGTCGAACGCGATCGGGCGGCCCAGCCTCGCGGCGAGGTCGGCGCGGAAGGGGCGGCCGTTGAGGCAGACGGCGTTGGAGTTCTTCACCAGGCCGCCGCGGCGCGTGCTGCCGCCGGGCATGCCCATGCCGATGGGCACGCTCGCCGGATCGAGCCCGGCCTCGCGCGCGGTCTCCTCAATCAGCCCCGCGGCGCCGTCGACGACGGCGCCGTAGCCCCGCTCGCTCGCCGTGGGCACCCTGCGGCGCGAGAGCACCTCGAGCGGCGAAGCGCCACCCCGCCTCGCCACCACCGCCTCGATCTTGGTCCCCCCGAGGTCGACGCCGATGCAAGTGTCCGTCACGACGGATCGAATGTACCCCGAAACGGGTTCTCCCAATCTCCCGTTCCCGTTCCCGTTCCCGCTCCCGTTCCCGATCCGCCGAAGATTCGGGAACGGGAGCGGGAACGGGGACGGGCAGAGGCCGCACGCCCCGAAACCGCTCGCGGGACTGGATGCGCCGCGCTACGGGTGAGATCCTCCGTTTGCCCCCAGGAGACCCCGATGACCCACACCTACGCCCCGCAGCCCATCCTCGACGTCGCCCGAGAGCTCGCGCATCCCGGAGGAGCACGTCATCGTGTGCGGGCGGGGCAAGGCCAAGGTCGAGCTCGCCGCGCTCGCCCGCCCCGCGAGCGGCGCGGGCCGGCTGATCCTGGTGAGCGCGATCAACCCGACCCCGGCCGGGGAGGGCAAGACGACCACCTCCGTGGGCCTCGCCATGGGGATGCGGCGGCTGGGCAAGCGCGTGGCGCTCTGCCTGCGCGAGCCCTCGCTCGGGCCGGTCTTCGGCGTGAAGGGCGGCGGCACGGGCGGGGGGAAGGCGACGCTCGTCCCCGCCGACGACATCAACCTGCACTTCACCGGCGACATCCACGCCATCACCACCGCGCACAACCTCCTCTCGGCGATGATCGACAACGCCTGCCACTTCGCCACGCCGCTCCCGGCGGGCTCGCAAGCGAGCCCTGGACTCGGGGCGGTGAAGCAGCCGATCGACCCGCGCGCCATCACCTGGGGCCGCGCGCTCGACATGAACGACCGCGCGCTCCGCAACGTCGTGCTCGGCCTCGGCCGCCGCGCCGACGGCGTGCCCCGGCAGGACCGCTTCGACATCACGGCGGCGAGCGAGGTCATGGCGATCGTGGCGCTCGCCACGAGCCACGCGGATCTCGAGGAGCGGCTCGCGCGCGTGATCGTGGGCGCCTCGTCGTCGGGCGCGCCCATCACGGCGGGCGACGTGGGCGCCGCCGGGGCCATGACCGCCGTGCTACGCGACGCGCTCCTGCCCAACCTGGTGCAGACGGGCGAGGGCGGGCCCGCGCTGGTGCACGCGGGGCCCTTCGGCAACATCGCGCACGGGTGCAGCTCCGTCATCGCCACGCGGCTCGGCGTCGCCACCGGCGACTACGCCATCACGGAGGCGGGCTTCGGCTTCGATCTCGGGGGGGAGAAGTTCCTGAACATCAAGTGCCGGCAGGCGGGCCTCTGGCCGCGGGCGCTGGTGCTCGTCGCCACGCTGCGGGCGCTGAAGATGCACGGCGGCGCGCCGGTGAAGTCCGCGGGCGAGCACGACCCGGCCGCGCTCGAGCGCGGCCTCGCCCACCTGGAGAAGCACCTCGAGACGGCGGCCTTCTACGGCCTGCCCGTGGTGGTGGCGATCAACGTCTTCCCGACCGACACGGCGGACGAGCTCGCGCTCGTCGACGAAGCGACGCGCCGTCGCGGTGTGCGCGCCGCGCGCTGCGAGGGCTTCGCCCGGGGTGGGGAGGGCGCGCTCGACCTGGCCCGCGCGGTGGTGGAGACCGCCGACGCGACCGACGCCTCCCCGCCCACCCCCCACCACGTCTACGAGCTGTCGGACCCCATCCGGGAAAAGGTGAAGAAGATCGCGCAGGTGGTCTACGGCGCCGCAGGCGTCGCCTTCACCGGCAGCGCCCCGAAGGACCTCGCCCGCATCCACGACCTCGGGTACGAAAACCTCCCCGTCTGCATGGCCAAGACGCAGCTCTCGCTCACCGACGACCCGACCGTGCCCGGCCGGCCGACCGGCTTCACCGTGACGGTGCGCGAGGTGCGCCTCTCCGCCGGCGCGGGCTTCGTGGTGCCGCTGACGGGCGAGATGATGACCATGCCGGGCCTCCCGAAGGAGCCGGCGGCGCTCCGGGTGAAGCTGCTGGAGAACGGGCGGATCCGCGGGCTGATGCAGCACGACGACTGAACCTCGGGGCAACCCGCGGGTAGCCCCGAGCGTGTGTCGGACAGTCCCGAGCGCGCCGCGGGTCGTCCCGAGCGCGCTCACGACCGTCGCGAGCTACTCCTGACGCGCCGCGTGCCGCGCCTCGGCGACCATCCGCAGCACCACGACCACCATCGCCAGGAGCGCGCCCAGGGTGAGCGTCTGCGCGGCCTCCGTGAAGCCGATGAGGCCGACCAGGGGCGCCTGGGTTCCGTGCTGGAGCTCCTCCTTGAGGAACGACTCGTTCGACAGCGCGCGGTTCACCGCCCAGAGGCCGGTCCCGCAGGCGAACAGGGCGTTCGTGACGAGGAGCGCCGGCAGGGCGCGAAGCGCGGCGATGCGCGAGGCCGTGGGCTCCCGCAGCGCGTTGATCCCGTAGCCGATCGCGGCCGTCCCGATCGCCAGCAGCATGAACATCCCGTACCCGCCCGACATGAACCATTCTTTCATGATCGCCTCCTGGTGACCGGAGACCTCAGCACGGCCCGTGCCGGCGGGCTCGGGCGTGGCTCGCCGCGATTTTCGGCGCGAGAACGGGGGGTGCTGTCCGCCGGGAAGGACAGGGGGGCGCCTGCCGCGGCCGCTCCGGCGGACGCCCTGCCTACCACCAGGGCTCGCGGCAGCCGGCGCCCTCGGCGGCGCTGGCCAGGGTGTCCGCGTCCTCGGCGTCGGCGGTGCGCGCCGTCTCGTAGTCGCGGAACGCGCCCTCGGCGGCGACGCGGGCCTCGTCGGCGGCCTTGGCGAGCGCCGCGTGCCGGTCTGCGTCGCAGGTCTCGAGGCCGAAGTTGCAGCTCACGAGGCCCTTCTTGCTCTCCTGGAGCTTCCTCTCGGCGGCCCCGCACGCCTGCGCCGCCGCGGACCCCTGCTCCCTCTGGGCCGCCGCGGTGCGGCTGTCGAGCTTGCGCGGGCGGATGCCCTTCAGCGCCGTGAGGTAAGCGTCCATGGACTGCGGCAGGAGCTCGGTGGTTGTCAGCGTGAGCGCGCGCGTCTGCGCGCCGAAGTTGACGGCGCCGTCCGGCCCGAGGTCGGCGAAGGCCCGCGTCCGCGCCCGCGCGGCCAGGCCCGCGGCGTCCGCCGCGCGCGTCTTGAAGGACCGCGCGGCGGCGGCCTTGAGCTTGCCGATCTCCCTGAGCGCGGGCACGAGCACGGCGTCGTGCTGGGTGAGCACCGCCTTCACCGCCGCCGATCGGCGGAGCGCCAGCCCGTGCACCAGCACCGCCCGCGTCAAGGCCATCGCCGCCTCGTCCGGGGACGAACGGCCGAGCTGTGCCGCTTTATCGAGCTCCGCGCCGAGCGCCGCGGCCTCGTCCTCCGCGCGTTTCTCCTCCTCGCCGGAGGCGAGGATCGTGGGGTACCTCGCCGAGAACGTGGCCTCGTCCGGGAAATCGAGGGCGCCGACGAGCACCTTGACGACACCCTTCGCCGTGGGGAACGCGCGGGCCACGACCATCTTGCCGCCCTGGCAGCCCTTGCGGGCCTCCATGTAACGCGCGAGGTCGGTGGCGCGCTCGTCGCAGACCGAGATGACGCCGCCCGAGCCGTCCGCGAGGGCGACGGGCGCGTCGGTCGGCGCGAGGCCGGGCGACCCCTGGCGCACCTGGATCGCCTCCGGCGGCTTGCCGCCGCCGACGAGCACGGTGAGCTCGGCCACCGCCGTGGCGATGGTCGGCCGCTCGGAGGCGCTCTCGCAGCGATCGCGGTAGGTCTGGATGCGCGGCGCCTGGTCGGCGCAGACGAAGCGGTCCTTGCACTTGGCCGCGCCCACCGCGTCGATCCGGAGCTCGTCGCACGTGCGGGGGTCGAGGTTCACGGGGTCGGCCCCCTGCTCCTGCCTGCGCTCCAGCGCCCGCTGCAGGATGCGCATCACGAGCGGCGTCCCCTCGCTCTTCGCGCAGCGGGTCGCCCAGCGCTGGCCGGTCGCGAGGCAGGTCGCGTCCGCGCCGCAGCCGTCGCGCACCATGTCCTCGAGCTGCTTCCCGCACTCGGTGGCCGGCTGGTTGGCCTGCGCGCTCAGCTTCGCCACGACCCCCTGCGCGAGCGCGACGGCGGCCGGCTCCTCGAGATCCTTGCAGCGGGTCACCCACTCGGCGCCGAGATCGCGCCCGTGCTCGCAGAGCGACGCCTTGCAGGGCTCCTCGCCCTTGACCCAGCCGAGCACGTGGTCGCACACCGCCTTGTGGGGGCCGTTGAACTCGCTGGTGGCGTAGAGCCACTCCTTGGAGGTCGGGATCCTGGACCACTCGTCCTCGGGTGGGATGACGTCCCGCGGGGGCTTCGCAGGGTCCGTCGGGCACCCGGCCGCGGCGAAGGAGAGGGCGAAGAGCGGGAGCAGGAGGGCTCGGTGGGGACGCATGGGCGGGCGTAGCTTCGGGCCAAACGGGTCCGTAGCCAAGACATACGAAGGGGGAAGGGCAGGGGCCGGCCGGGCGCACCGTCACGACGAGCCCGCGAGCGGGCCCGCGCGGGCGGGGCGCGTGAGCCGGGTCTCCGTCGTCGCCTAGCCGCGCGGATCGAAGGCGTCGTAAGCTCCCGCCATGGTGAAGCGGCTCTTTCTGCCCCTCGCACCGGAGAGCCCGCCCCCGCGGCCCACCGTGGACGCGGTGCGGAAGCGGCTCGGCGGCCGGGCCTCGACCGAGACGGGCGCCGGCGAGGTGGTCACCCTCCGGACTGCGCACGGCGAGCGGACCGGCGTGGTGCTCTTCGTCCGCGGCGAGCAGCTCGACGTGTGGCTCGAAGGGGACGTGGTGCGGCGCGTCCTCCGCGCCGACGCCCCGCCGGCCGACGGCGTGGTGCCCCAGGAGGTGCTGGGCGTCGCGCTCGACGCGCGCGCCTTCGGCGAGCTGCGCGAGGGGCAGCGCGTCTACTTCCAGCACGAGGGCATCCCCAGCGAGGGGATGCTCATGGAGAAGTGCCGCTTCGGCGGGCTCGTGGAGCGGGGGGACGGGACGATGGTCGGCGTCGCCTTCCGCCGCTTCGCCCACGGGCTGACGATTGAGGAGACGCCGAAGCCGGCCACCGCGCGCTGAGCTCAGTCGCCCGCTCGAGCGGCCTCGTCCGCGGCGAGGGCCATGATCGCCGCGTTCTCCGGCACGTTCTGGAGGAAGCTCTTCCGGTAGCGCGGGTCACCGATGCGGGCCGCGGTCACGCGCAGGCGCGCCTGCGCCTCGGCGGCGCGGGCGCGCGCGTCGCCCGCGCGGCCGGTCGCCGAGAGCGCCCGGATGTGGGTCAGCCGGATGAGCGCCTCGCCCTCCTCGACCCCGCCCTGCGCCTCCAGGATGCGGGCGGCCTCCTCCGCCAGCGCGAGCGCCTCCTCGGCCCTCCCCGCGGCGAGCAGCGCGCTCGCGCGCATGGCGAGCGCGTGGGCGCGGAGCCCCGGCGCGCCGCTCGACGCCCCCTCGGCGCGCCGCGCCTCGGCCTCCGCCTCCTCGAGATCGCCGCGCATGATCAGGATCTCGGCCAGGTAGATGCGCGACGCGGCCTCGAAGCGGCGGTAGCCCTGCTCGACGCAGCGCTGCACCGCGTCGGTCTCGACGGCGAGCGCCTCCTCGACGTGACCGAGGCGCGCGAGCGCGTGGCCGAGGTTGGCCTTCACCGGCGCGAGGAAGCCGAGCCGCATCGGCTGGGCGACGGCGATGGCCTGGCGCAGCACGCGCTCGGCGCGCGCGTAGGCCCCGAGCTGCATGTAGGCGTTGCCGATGTTCGCCCGCTGGAGCGCGGCGTTGCGCGCGTCCCCCGCCTCGGCGAAGCCGGAGGCCGCCGCCTCGACGAGCCGCAGGAAGCGCGTCGTCTCCCCCGCGTGGAGCGCGAGCTCGGCGCTCGCCTGGTCGACCCAGGCGCGGACGCTCGGCTCGCCGTAGGAGAGCGAGCCCGTCAGCGCCTCCGCGACCCCGAAGAGCCGCTCCGCGAGCGGGATCATCCCCGCGCGGATCAGGAAGACCACGACCTGACAGAGCGCCCGGACGTGCGCGCCGATCGCCCGGCCGCCCGGCTCCACGGACGCGAGCTCGCCCGCGAGCTCGGCGAGCGCGTCGGTCTTGCCGAGGTAGCCGACGGACATCGCCAGGTGGCCGAGGGCCGTGTACCAGCCGGCGCTCCCCCGCACGAGCTCCGCGAGCGCCTCGCGCGCGCAGCGCTCGGCCTCGGCGAAGTGCCCGAGCCAGCGGTACGCGATCGCCTGCACGAGGCGCATGCGGCCAACCAGGTCGCCTCGATCGCCGGCGCCCGCGCTCGTGAAGATGGCCTGCTCCGCCAGCGCGATCGCCTCGTCGAGCGCGTTCACGCTGAGCTGCTGCTCGGCGTACGCGTCGAGGCCGCGCGCGGGCGGGACGGGCGGCGTGTCCTCGTGCCACTCGAAGTCGGGGCGGACGACCGGCCGCGCCGAGGGGAGGTTGGGGAAGGGCGGGCGCTGCTCCTCGTCGACCGAGGCGTCGGAGTCGATCTCGCCGCGCGAAGGGCCGAGGGCGGCCACCTCGCGCGGCAGCGAGCGCGCGTGGCGCGCGACGAAGTCAGGATCGCCGGCCGAGACGTGATCGACGACGGCGAGGAGCATCTCGTCCATCGACGCGAAGCGCCGATCGCGCTCCCGCTCGAGCGCGCGGTGCACGATGTCCGCGATCTCCGGCCGGAGGCCGGGGACGAGGCCGGCGATGCGCGCCGGCCGCTGGTGGCGGATCTTCTCCACCACGAGCGCCGGCGTCGGCGCCTTGAAGGGGCGCTCGCCCGAGAGCAGCTCGTAGAGCACCGCGCCCACGGACCACACGTCCGTCCCTGCGTCGACCGGCCGGCCCTCCGCCTGCTCGGGCGACATGTACGACGGCGTCCCCAGGAGCACACCGAGCCCGGTGTCGATCTCACCCTCCTGATCGGCCATGCGCGCGATGCCGAAGTCGATCGAGCTTGGGGGTGATCTCGCCCGAGGGCTCGCGCGCGAGCAGGATGTTCTCGGGCTTGATGTCGCGGTGGACGATGTCCTTGCGGTGCGCGGCGACGAGCGCGCCCATGATCGGCACGAGGACGTCCAGCGCCTCCTCGACCGAGAGCCGGCCGCGCGCCTCGAGGTGGCGCCGCAGGGTGGCGCCGTCGTAGAGCTCCTGCACGATGTAGTAGGTGCCGTCGCGGCGCTGCCCGACCTCGAGCACGCCGACGATGTTGGGGTGCTGGATGCTCGCGGCCGCGCGCGCCTCCCGCCGGAAGCGGTGCATCACGTCCGGGTGCCGCGCGACGTGCGGGTGCAGCACCTTGAGCGCCACGTGGCGGCGGATCCAGGTGTCCTCCGCCTCGAAGATGGCGCCCACCGCGCCTTGCCCGATCTGCCGGAGCAGGACGAACTTGCCGCCGACCACGAGGCCGGGGCGAAGCTGGGAGCCCTGGCTGCGCACCTTGGGATCGAACGGATCCATCTATCTTCGCCCTCCCGGCCCTCGGCCCCGCAGTTTGCTCCATCCGGCGCGTCCGTGCAGGGCGACTCGTGCCAGACAACGTCCGAAACGGCGGCCTTGGGAAGAGAACGTGGACCCGCACACCTCGGGCCGACGTCAACGCACGCCGATGTCACGGCATTCCGTGCCCGTTCCCGCTCCCGTTCCCGATCTCCGGAGAACGGGAACGGGAACGGGAACGGGAACGGGAACGGGAAGAGTTGCCGGTCTCGTGGTGATTTTGGTTTAGCCTCATCGCCCCATGCGCCGCCGGCCCGTGTCCAACGTGTACGCCCTCGGCGCGTTGTGCGCAGCCCTCGCCGCAGGCGGCCCCGCCCTCGCGGACCCGCCCAAACAGCCCGTCACGGTGGCCGCCATCGGCGACTCGCTCACCGACGCCCGGTCGGGGGGCGGCAAGTTCCTCGACCTCCTGCGCGACAGGTGCCCCAGGAGCCGCTTCGACAACTACGGCAAGGGCGGGCAGATGGTGAACCAGATGCGCCGCCGCTTCGCGGACGACATCTTCGGCCCCGGCAAGCCCGCGTACAGCCACGTCATCGTCTTCGGCGGCGTCAACGACCTCTACAGCGACCTCACCGCCGGCCGCACGCCCGCCAAGATCGAGCAGGACCTGCTCCTCATGTACCAGACGGCCCGGCAGCACGGCGCGCGCGTCGTCGCGATCACGGTGGCGCCGTGGGGCGGCTTCACCCGCTACTTCAACGCCTCCCGCAGCGCCGCGACGCTGGAGCTGAACCGCTGGATCCTGGCGCAGCGCGACGCGGGCACCGTCGATGCCGTCGTCGACGCGTACAAGCTCCTCTCGTGCGGGGACGCGACGGTGCTCTGCCCCCGCTTCCAGGCCCCGTTCAAGGACGGGATCCACTTCGGCGCGGAGGGGCACCGGAAGCTGGGGGAGGCGCTCTACGACCAGGTGTTCTCGAGCTGCGAGTAGGGCGCGGCCAAGAGCTCCCGCGATCGTCAACGCGAGATCTTGCAGTTCGAGACGGTGCCCGCGTACCAGTCACCATTCGGGTAGTACTGGTCGCCTTCACGCCAGCGCACCGCCAGCTTCTTGAGCGTCCCCTCGACCCTGTACGTGCACTTCACGACGAAGCGCGTGGCCGGGAGCTTACCCGGCGCGAGCGCGGCTTCGCTCCAAAGGCCGGCCGCCGTGAGGTTCACCTGATCGTTCGTGGTGTAGGGCGTGAGGATCGCCTTGTCGTCCGCGCCGCCCTTGCTCCAGGGCTTGTTCGGCGCCTCGAATGCGCAGTGCTTGCCGGCGATCTCCTCGGTGGACGCGCAAGCGAGGTCCTGCCGGTCGCTGGGGACGAGGGTGACCTCGACCTCCACCGTGTCCCCGGCCTTCCAAACGGGACGGGCGACATTGGGGGGCTGTTCGCGCCCGAGGATGGCGAAGCCAACGGCCTTCACGAGGCAGCTTCCGAACCAGAGCACCCCGATGACGATCAAGGCGATCGTCAGACGGCTCATTCCCGTCTTCGGCCCACCATTCCCGCCGGATGGCGAACCATGCACGCCACCACCACCCTGATCCACATGGCTCATCGCGCCTCCCTTCGTGCATTCTCGCGCCGGATGCCCGGCGCTGTGTCCAGGCTACACTCCCGGCGAGCGGCCGCGCAGCTGCGACGGGGAGCCTGCGACGGGCAGCTCCGGCGGGACGAGAGGGCGCGCCCGTGGGTTCGACGAAAGTCGATCCCCCTGGCTACCCATCTGTTATTGATTCCTGGATATGCCTGACGCACGCAACGACGGAGCGGGGGCACCCGGGGGGATCTCGATCGGAGGACCTGGTGGGATCCACATAGACGGGGGCCGGATCCAGGTCGGTGGTGCCCCCATCATCGGCCCGCCGATGCCCGCCCCAATCGCCCCGACGCCTCCACCGAGCGCGCCGCTCGTGTCGGTGGACTTGGGACGCGCACCGGGCTTCGTCCTGAGGCATCCAGGCGTCGTAGCCGCGGCCCTCTCCGTCGGCGCGCTGCTCGTGCTGCTGACCGCGGCGACCCTGATCGCGGTGATCCAGTTGCCGTGGCTGCTCTTGGCCGCGCCCGGCGCCTTCAGCGTCGCGCTTCTCGGTGCGGCTTCCGTCGTCGTCGTAAAGGCGCGGAGGCATTTGACGAAGGACGGCCTGGATCCCGACGTCGAGCGCCGCATCATCGACGCCGCGGTCGCGTGCCATGGCCGCCTGACCGTCATGGCGACGGCGCGGGCGCTCTCGATGCCACTCGCCGACGCCGATACCGCGCTCTCGGCCCTGGCGAGGTCGGGCCACGTGGCGGTCGACAACAATCCCGCGACCGGGGTCGTGGTGTACGTGTTCCCGGACATCGAGGCTGGACTCGTGTCTCCGAGGAGGTTGCCGTGAGCAATGATCAGAATGGTCCGTTGGGCCCCCCCGGAAGCGGCTGGGGCGCTGCTCCACCGTCCGGCCAGCCCCAGCCGCAGCAGCAGGGTTACCCGCAGCAGCAGCAGGGTTACCCGCAGCAGCAGCAGGGTTACGCTCCGCCACAGCAAGGTTACCCGCCGCAGCAGGGCTACCCCATGCAGCCGCAGCAGGGCTACCCCATGCGGCCGCAGCAGGGCTACCCCATGCAGCCACAGCAGGGCTACCCCATGCAGCCACAGCAGGGCTACCCCATGCAGCCACAGCAGGGCTACCCCATGCAGCCGCCCCCCGGCTACGGTCCCGCGCCGATCAACATCGTCGTCCAGAACACGAACACGGCGAACGCCGCCGCCGTCGGGGGTGGTGGACTGGTTCGCGTCGGCAACAAGAGCAGGGCCACCGCTGCGGTGCTCGCACTGTTCCTCGGCGGCCTCGGCGCCCACCACTTCTACCTCGGCCGCACCGTGATCGGCCTCCTCTATCTCTTCTTCTGTTGGACGTTCATTCCATCCTGCATCGCGTTCATCGAGGGCATCCTGTTCCTGATGCAGTCCGATCAGGCCTTCGACCTGAAGTACAACTCCGCACTGCGCTGATCTCGTCTCGCAGACGCGGAGGACAGGGGGCGCGCGCAGGCCGCGCACCAACGAGCGCGATTCTGACACAACGCGATAGAACTCCCGGCGTGAGCCCGGTGACCGGAGCCCCGCGTGCGCGGGGACCACGGCGTCAGGGCCGCGATCTCCGCGTGCTGACACACGCGGTTCCGGTCACCGGGCTGACGCCCGGGGTTCTATACGGTGAACGAGGATCTCGCTCATTTTTAGCTAACTCGGCAAGCTGAACCGAGATCGCGGTCGCTGCGCGAGATGCGTGACTCGCCGCTTTCGTGGGCGGTCAGGGTATGATGACGAGCACGGGCACAGACCATGCGCTCTGCATGCCCCAGCGCACGGCGGCGAAGTGGACCCACATAGGAGCCCGGAAGGACCACGGCGTCCTCCCCCGCACGGGGCGGCCGCCGCCGCGTTCGTTGTCCCTCTATGATCCCTATCTGGGGTGAGGCCCCTTTTCGACACCACCCAATCGTTCGGGGTGCGGCTCTTGGGGCGCTTGCGGTTACGCCGCCGCGAGCATTTTCGGATAGTTGCGGAGCGCCTCTTGTTGCTGGTGGAAGTGCCAGTAGTCGTCCCAGTCGCCGCTGGAGTGGAGCGCGCGCAGCTTGAGGATGGCCTCGGCACCGGGAAGATCCCAGCGTGCGCCGGTGATGCCCATGCGGTCCTGGACCAGGTGTCTACACGCGCCCTCGATCACGCCGGTCGCGATGGGAACGCCCGCCGCGAGGAAGGCTGGGTAGTCCATGAAGGTGTCGTTGCGGCGGAAGTACCCAAGCGCGCGATCGACCTGCTTGCGCGCGCTCTTGGTCAGCTTTTGCTCGACGATGGCGCGCTCGGTCGCAGCGATGAGCGCCGCGGGGCCGTCGGAGAGGAGCAGGCGCAGATGCGTGACGACCCACTCTGCGGCGACCGACTCCTTGCGCCGAGACAACGCGAAGCCCGCGAGCCACATGTAATGGATGACGTGGATCAGATCGAGCACGATGGTAACGCTCCGCTGGCGGCTTCGCGCATGGTCGAGGATCGCGGTCTGCTGGTTCTGCTCTCCGTCGACCAGCACCGCGGGCGTCCGCGCTCGCTTGGGATCACGCCGATCGAACTCGTCGAACATCGCTCCTACCGAAGCGGACACACCGTTCACGACGCTCGCCCACACACGCTTGTTCTTGGGCGGTGGCAGCCTCGGCCTCTCCGCCTTCGACGTCGGCGTTCGTTGCACTTCGGCGATGATGTCATCCACGGTGCGTCGCACGGGCTCCTGTTCCCAGACAGCACCGACCGCCGCCATACGCTTGTCATGCGAGCGCAGCTTCTTGGGCGCCATCGGATCGCCGCGCACCGCTTCCGCCTGCTCAGCCTCCGCACGCTCGCGCGTGGCTTCCCGCAGTGCCTTCGGCAACATCCTCACGCCCTTCGCGTCCGACGATCCCGCCAGCAAGGTGTTCTCGCCCAGCGAATCGTCCACGGGGCGCTGCGCGTAGAACGCCTCGAAGTCCTCGACCGCATCACGCGCGATCTGCTGCGCCTGCCGCTTGGGCACGTGTGCGTTCGTCGCCTCGTCCACCTGCTTGACCACGCTGTCCCACGCACGCGCCTGGGCTTCTGCTGCGACGCGCTTCTGCAGAGGGTGCGAGTACAGCGTCGCGGGCAGGTTCAAGCGCGCATCGAGCGGCAAGCTCCCCTTCTTCTCCCCGGTGCGCCTGTACTCCAACCGAACAGGATGCACCCGTCCGAGCATCGACTCGAGCTGACGACCGCGCGTGCTCACGCGTGTTCCCTCTGCCACAGGCGCGCTCTTGGCGGCTTCCCTTCGCTCGGCCGACGCGAGCTTGTCGTACCACCCCTGATACAGAAGACGGAGCAGCTCACGGCCCCGCTCCTCGAGCGCGCACTCGACCTCGCTGTGGTCCGTCGGGCCGGTCTTCCGAGCCCAGTCGACCGTGGCGTCGAAGCTCTGGCGGGCGGGGTAGAAGTGGTCGCTCTCACACGCGGGGTGCGCCATCGTCATCGCTAGCTCCAGGCTCGGGGTGCACCTCTCCGCTACGCCAACGCCCACGTCCTTTCAGCACAAAACCGCGGGCATTCGGCGGTTTTAGTGCCACGATCAATTTCCGTTGGACAAAGAATGGAGCCGCACCCAATCGTTCGGCGGGTCCAACAAATCGTCGCGACGGGGAGCGCGGCTCCTTTCACGAGGATCGTGCCGCTCGTCGCGAGGACCGCGCCCCTCGTCGCGAGGGGCGCACCTCCCGAGGCGACGACCGCGCCCCTCGTCGCGAGGGGCGCACCTCCCGCGACGACGACCGCGCCCCTCGTCGCGAGGGGCTCACCTCCCGAGGCGACGACCGCGCCCCTCGTCGCGAGGGGCTCACCTCCCGAGGCGACGACCGCGCCCCTCGTCGCGAGGGGCTCACCTCCCGCGACGACGACCGCGCCCCTCGTCGCGAGGGGCTCACCTCCCGCGACGACGACCGCGCCCCTCGTCGCGAGGGGCTCACCTCCCGAGGCGACGACCGCGCCCCTCGTCGCGAGCGGCGCACCTCCCGCGACGACGACCGCGCCCATCGTCGCGAGGGGCTCACCTCCCGAGGCGACGACCGCGCCCCTCGTCGCGAGGGGCTCACCTCCCGAGGCGACGACCGCGCCCCTCGTCGCGAGGGGCTCACCTCCCGAGGCGACGACCGCGCCCCTCGTCGCGAGGGGCTCACCTCCCGAGGCGACGACCGCGCCCCTCGTCGCGAGGGGCGCACCTCCCGCGACGACGACCGCACCCGTCGCACCGACGCCGGAGAATGCTTCCCAGCGCCAGGCGCCTCCGCGCGCCGCCTGGGCGCGTCGGGTCAGCTCTTGAGCCGGTCCTTGAAGATGAACTGCATCGAGAGGAACCCGCCGAGCGCGCCGAAGCCGATGTAGACCGGGATCATGATGAAGCCCACGGCACCGCCCGTGAGGAGCGAGAGGACGACGGGCGGGAGGCCGTGCACATTGCGGTACATGCCGGCGCCAATGCTTCCCAGCGCGAGCTGCATCACGAGGGCGAGGAGCGCATAGATGACCCCGGCCACTCCACCGGAGATGGTGCCGCTGATGGCCCCCTCCCCACCCGAGAGTTTCTCGTCCGGGTGCTCCTTCAGGTAGAGCGAGAGCCCAATCGCGGCGCCAGCCATGTTGAGCAGGCAAAAGCAGCAATTGAGCGCGCTGACCAGCGGGATGGCGGAGAGCACGCCGCCGATGACGCCCCCGATGATGGCCTTCGACGCGAACCGGCCGGCGCCGCCGCCCGGCGCGCTACCGCCTGCGCCCGGCGGCGTGTAGGGGTTCTGCCCCCCGGGCGGCGGGCCGTAGCCCGGAGGACCGCCCTGCGGAGGGCCACCGTAGCCGCCTCCAGGAGGCGCGCCGGGAGGAGGACCGCCATAGCCGCCCCCAGGAGGCGGACCGTAGCCGCCCGGCGGCGGGCCTCCGTAGCCACCTCCAGGAGGCGCGCCCGGAGGAGGACCGTACCCGCCCGGAGGCGCTCCCCCCGGGGGCGGGCCCCAGCCGCCTCCGCCTGGTCCGCCGCCGCCGCCGTAGCCGCCCTGGTTCATTCGAATCCCCTTCCGCGATCGGCCGGGCATCCCCGTCCGTTTCGCTCCATGGGTACCCGAACCGCGCTCCGGACGCTACGGTCACCGGCCATGGCCGACGTGATCCGCACCGCCTGCACCCGCGACTGCCCCGACGCCTGCCAGATTCCTCGCCACCGTCGAAGGCGGCCGCATCACGCGCCTCCGCGGCGACCCCGAGCACCCCGTCACGCGCGGCTTCCTCTGCTACCGGACCGACCATTACCTCGAGCGCCAGTACTCGGAGGAGCGCCTCACGACACCCCTCGTGCGCAAGGGCGGCGCGCTCGTCGAGGCCGGGTGGGACGAGGCGCTCGACCTCGTGGCCGAGAAGATCGCAGAGGCGCGAGATCGCCACGGGCCGGCGTCGATCCTGCACTACCAGAGCGGCGGATCGCTCGGCATCCTGAAGCTCCTGAACCGCCACTTCTTCGAGCTGCTCGGCCCGGTCACGCACAAGCGCGGCGACATCTGCTCCGGCGCGGGCGAGGCGGCGCAGGTCGCGGACATGGGCGTCTCCGACGCGCACGACCTCGACGACCTCGATCACAGCCGGGCCATCGTGCTGTGGGGGAAGAACGTAGCCGAGACGGGCGTCCACCTGCTGCCCTACCTCAAGCGCGCCCGGGCCCGCGGCGTCCCCGTCGTCCAAATCGACCCCGTGTACAACGCCCGCACCTTGCAGGTCTGCGACAGGTACTACCCGGTCCGCCCGGGCGCCGACGGCTTCCTTGCGCTCGGGGTCGCGCGCGTCCTCTTCGACGAGGGCTGGGTCGACCCCGAGGCGCCCTCCTACACCGACGGCTTCGACGATTTTCGCGCGCTCGCGCGGCGGCACACCGTCGAGGAGTGGGCCGCGCGCGCCGACCTCCCGCCCTCCGCCCCGCGCGAGATCGCCGAGCTCCTCTCGCAGCACGGGCCCACCGCGATCTTCGTCGGCTGGGGCCTCGGCCGCCGCCTCCACGGCTCGGCCACCGTGCGCCTGATCGACGCGCTCGGCGCCCTCACCGGCAACCTCGGCGTGCCCGGCGGCGGCGTCTCGTACTACTTCCAGCGAAGGGGCGGCTTCGACACCGCCTTCGTCAAGCGCCCCGAGAACCGCGGCGCGCGCACGCTCCTCGAGCCCCTCCTCGGCGAGGAGATTCCTCCGGGCCGACCCTCCGATCCGCGTCGCCGTGATCGACAACGCCAACCCCGTCAGCCAGCTCCCCGAGTCGGGCACGGTCGCCAAGGCCCTCGCCTCCGTCGACTTCCTCGTCGTCCTCGACGCCTTCCTCACGGACACCGCCGAGCTCGCCCACGTCGTCCTGCCGACCACCACGATGCTCGAGGAGCACGACCTCGTCGGCGCCTACGGTCACCACTGGGTGCAGCTCGCAGAGCCCGTCACCCCGCCGCCGCGCGGCGTGCGCTCCGACCTCGAGATCTACCAGGCGCTCGCGCGCCGCCTCGGCTTCGGCGAAGCGCTCGATGCAAGGCCCGAGGCGTGGATCGATCGCATCCTCGCCCCGATGGCCCCCGCCGGCGTCACGCGCGAGGCCCTCCAGCGCCGCGCCCTGCGCAAGCCCGCCGCCCCGCGCGTCCTCTTCGAGGGCCGCCGCTTCCTCACGCCCACCGGCCGCTTCCAGCTCGTCGGCGGCTTCCCCGACGCCCCGCCTGCGCTCGACGAGGGCTACCCCCTCTGCCTCATGTCCAACTCCACCTACAAGAACCAGTCCTCGCAGGTGGCGCGCAGCGCGCAGCGGGACCCGCCCTTCGTGACGGTGCACCCCGACGCCGCGCCCGGACACGCCGACGGGGACCTCGCCACGCTCGAATCGCCCGTCGCGCGCGTGACGGTGCGGCTCCGCTTCGATCCGGAGCAGCGGCGCGACGTGGTCGTCTACGCCAAGGGGCGATGGGGAAAGCTCGGCGGGCCGAACGCGCTCGTGCGCGCGCGGGAGACGGACGCCGGCGGCGGCGCCGCGTACTACGATCAGGGCGTGCGCATCGTGTAGCCGGCGCGGTCTCCCGTCGGGAGCGGAGGGCCTTCGTCGCGGACACTGCGAACGCCCCGCAAGAAGCTGCGCCGGTGATGCAGCCCACACTTGCGGCGCGACATCGTAGGAGGGGCGAGGCGGGCAGCCACCGTCGAGCGCGAGAGCGCGAGGCGGGCCGGCGGCCGCTCGCACGTGATCCGTCACACGAACATCCGCAGGAGGTCCCGCATCATGTCGCTCCTCTCGAAGCTCGGTCCGCTCTCCGTGCTCCCGCTCGGCCTGGCGCTCGCGTCGGCCGGATGCCTCGCGCCCAGCGCGGCCTCGGAGGACACGGATCGCACCGGCACGGCCGTCGCCGCGGACGGCGACGATGGGTCGGTGGCGCCCCCGGTCGCGCCGCCCGCGCAGGTCGGCGGCTACGTCATGCCCGGATACGAGCTCCCGAGCGGCAGCATCCCCACCGCCGGCCAGTACGTCGGCGGCCTCCCGGGCGGGTACGGCGGCAGCCTTCAGAGCACCGTCGCCCTCCCGGGCGCGCTCCCCGGCGCGTTCCCCGGCAGCCTCCCGCCCGGCTACGGCACCATCCCGGGCGCCTACTCCGGCAGCTTCGGCACGAGCTTCCCGCCCGCCGGTAGCTTCCAGGGCGGATTCCCCAGCTCCCTGCCCGGCGTGTACGGCGGCGGCACCATGAGCGCGTTCCCGAGTCAGTACCAGGGGCTCGGCAACTCCTGGATGGACCAGGGCGGCCAGTTCCCGCACTGGGGCTGGGACGGCGAGGCGACCCCGCTCGCTTATGGCGACTGGTCCGGCCCCGGCTTCCCGCGCTACCCGGAGGGCGGCACCGCCTGGGGCAGCTACCCGGCCAACGCCCTCGGCGCCCCGAACGGCACCGGCCAGTGATGTGATGCGGCGTCGAGGCGGAGCTCAGAGATCGAGGTCCTCGAGCCCCTCGAGATCCCCCTGCAACGCGGAGCAGCTCTGCCTCGTCCACCTTCGTCTCAATCGCCTGAAGCAACGCGGCCCCTCCCCCGCCCCAGACCTCGGCGAGGATCTCCGCAATCCGGCGCGCCTCGCTCACCTCGGACGCGGCGAAGGCGCGCCGGAGCGCGACGACCGCGCGGCGGAAGGCGTCGTCGTCGAGCGACTCGATGAAGGCCGACATGGCCGCCCAGAGCGAGCGCTTCGAGAGGAGCGCGTAGCGAGCACGAAACGAAGGGCTGCCAATCGGCGCAGGCCGGCCGTGTTACCCTCACCTCGATGTCCGACGCCGACCTGCTCCAGGCCGCGGCAGCGCTCGCGCCGCAGAATCCGCACCCAGGCGAGACGCGATCGAGGCGGCGCGCAGGTTCCGGCGCGCCATCGTCGAGGAGCTCGCGCGCGCCGGCCTCCTCCGCATGACGGTGCCTCGCGCGCTCGGCGGCGGCGAGGCGTCGCCCGAGGCCATGGTGCGCGCCATCGAGACGATCGCGCGCGCCGACGCCTCCGCCGGCTGGTGCGTGATGGTCCGCGCGACCAGCGCGCTCGACGAGCGCCTGGCTGGACGAGGACGCCGCGCGCGAGATCTTCGGCGATCCGCAGGCGATCGCCTGCGGCGTCTTCGCGCCGACGGGCAAGGCCGTGGACGAGGGCGACCACTACCGGGTCTCGGGCCGGTGGGCGTTCGCGAGCGGGGTCGAGGAGAGCGCCTGGCGGATGCTGGGCGCGGTCGTGACGGAGCGCCTCCGGGGAGCCAGTCCTCTCGCCGAGCGGGGAGCCGGTGATCCGACACCTGTTCCTGCGCGCGGAGGAGACGCGCGTCGTCGACACGTGGACCGCGAGCGGCCTGCGCGGGACGGGGAGCCACGATCTGGCCGCGGGGCACGTGCTCGGTGCCCAAGCGGCTGCAGCGCCTCGCTCCTCGCCGAGCGCCCGCGGCACCCCGGCGCCCTCTACCGCTTCCCCATCTTCGGCCTGCTCTCGCTGGGCATCGCCGCGGTGGCGCTGGGCATCGCGCGCGAGGCGATCGTCGCGCTCACCGCCCTCGCCACCGAGAAGCGGCCGGCGTGGAGCAAGCGCAGCCTGGCGCAGCGCGAGATGGTGCAGGCGCACGTGGCCGAGGCCGAGGGGCTGGTGCGATCGTCGCGGGCGCTGCTCTTCGAGGCGAGCGCGCGAGGTCGGGCGAGGCCGTCGCGGCGCGCGGCGCGGTGGGCGACAGAGGAGCGCGCCCTCCTCCGGCTCGCGGCGACGCAGGCGACGCGCGCCTCGGCCCGCGCGGTCGACCTGATGTACGACGCCGGCGGCGGCAGCTCGATGTACGCGTCGAGCCCGCTCCAGCGGTGCTTCCGCGACGTCCACGTCGTCACGCAGCACATGATGGTGGCCGAGCCGACGTACGCCGTCGTGGGCCGCGTCCTGCTCGGCCTGAGCAGCGAGGTCGGAATGCTTTAGCGCACGCGAGCGTACAGCGACCGGCGCCCACCTCGGAGGCGAGGGCCGCCCGGATGTGGGCGGATCGGCGCCTGCGGCGGCGAGGCGGCGCATGACGAAATCGCGGGTATCGTCTGCTGGACGAGGTAACACCATGAAGAAGCTCGTCTCCGTCGCCGCCCTGTCTCTTCGCCGCCACCGCCGGCACCGCCCTCGCCGCCGACCGGTTACGACCTGACCATCAACAAGCCCTCGGCGAAGGCCAACGAGCGCGCCGTCGCCAAGATCTCCATCTCGCCCAAGGGCAGCTTCCACGTGAACACGGAGTACCCCGTCAAGCTCACGCTCGCGGCCCCCGACGGCGTGACGCTCGAGAAGACGAAGCAGACGAAGGACGACGCCAAGCGGTTCGAGAAGACCGGGCTCGACTTCGACGTGGCGTTCACCTCCAGCACAGCGGCACCAAGACGTTCACCGGCGAGTTGAAGTTCGCGGTGTGCACCGACACCGAGTGCAAGCCGACGGTCGAGAAGGTCTAGTTCGACGTCGACGTGAAGTAAGCACCAATCCGGGCGCGGGGGCCTACGCGATTGAACACCGGCCGTCAGGCCGGTGACCGGAGCCGCGCCCGTCAGGGCGCGCGCTCGCACGCTGGATCGCGGTGGCCCGCGGCCTGACGGCCGCGGCTCAGGTCACCGGGCTGACGCCCGGTGTTCTATCCGCAGCGCTACTTCTTCTTCGAAACCGCGCGCTGCATCTGGCAGGTGAGGTCGCACGCGTCCTTCGGCGGGGCCGGAGCCGCAGCGGGGGCGGCGGCGGGGCGCGAGACCGGCCTTGCCGCCGCGACGGGGGCGGGCCTCGGCGCCGCGGCGGGGGCGACGGGAGCCGCGGTCGGCTTCGGCGGCTCCGGCGCGGGGGCCGGGGCCGCGGCCTTCTGCTCGGCGGCCGGCGGGGTGGGCGCGGCCTCCGGCGTCGCCGCGGGGGCTGTGGTGGTGGCGGCCGCGACGGGGCCGGGCGCGGCCGCGGCGTCGCCTCCGCCTCGCGTGAGCGCGAAGACCAGCGCGGCCGCGGCGAGGGCCACGCCGGCGCCTGCCACGAGGACCATCTTCGACTTCCGGGGGCGCGCGACGATGTCATCGTCCGCAGAAGCGGAGGCAGTGACGGGAGGTGCGCCGACGGTGACGGGCGGCGCCATCATGGCTGGCACGCCCGCGGACATGTTGAAGAGGTCCGGCGGGGCGACCACCGAGGCGACGGCCATGGGGTCCGGCTCCTTCGTGCGCGTCTCCTTCGCCATGGCGGCGAGCGCCTTCAAATCGATGAGCCCCGAGTCGTCGCCCATCGCCTTCGGCTTCTTCGCCGCCTCCTCTTCGCTCTTCTTGAGCGAATCCAGTGAGAAGAGACTCGAGTCGTCGTGGCGTGCGCCCACTTGGGATCGGGAGTCGCTCATCGGCGGTTCGTTCGCTTTCTTCGTTCTAGGGTTGGCCGGCTCGTCACACGGTCAGACCGCGGGGTGCGTGCCGGCTTGGGTCGCTGCGCGGAAGCCAGGTAGGCGAATCGGACCGTAATCTACCGCAGATCTCGTCCTATTTCTATACGCACGGACAGGTGCAGCGAGAGCATAGCGTGCATGTGTGCTGCTCTCCGCCCTTGGGTGCGAGAGGCGCACAGCGTGGCTCCAGGTGCGTCAGGTGAGTAGGGATCGGTGACGGGTGCAGCGTGTGGAACCCCCGGGCGCGGGGAAGCGCACCCGGGGGCTGATGTTCGAGGGATGCTCGTGAAGATCGCGTGGAGAGAGGCGTGCCACCACGTCCGCGCGCGGCTCCCCGAGGCCGACGGCGGGGCCTCGGCCGAGGCGGAGCCCGCGAGCGTGCGGGATCCAGAGCAGTGGGCGATGGCGGCCGAGAGCGCGGAGATCGTGGACGACGTCCTATCCCGGATGACGCCCGAGGCCGCCGACGTGGTGCGCCGCTTCCACATCCGCGGGGAGACGTGCGAGGAGATCGCCGAGGAGCAGGGTCGCGACGCGTCCACGGTGACGAGCCACCTCTCCCGGGCGAGGAAGCGCTTCGCGGAGCTGGCGCGGGAGCACCACGGCGAGCCCCCGCGCCGTCCCCCATCGGTGCCACCTCCCGGTGATTCCACCATGAGCGGAACAAAACCCGCAGGCGTCGCGCCCGTCGGACGCGTCCGTCCCGCACACGGGCATGACAAGCGCCTTTAGCGCCTTTTGTGTGTGTATTGACACAGCTTTGGCAGCATGAGACCACCCGCCCAGCATGCCCGACCGCAACGCCAGGGACGCGATCCCGGCCGAGCTTGCCGTACAGGAGCATCGGTCCCGGCTATCGCATGAGCTGACCGCCGCACTGTCCAGCGCCGCGACCCGCGCGCAGGTCGCCCGCGCTGTCTTCGAGAAGGGGCTCCCCGTGTTCGGCGCGGACGCCGGCACCCTCATACTCGTACGCGAGGAGAACCGGGAGGAGGTCGAGCTGGTCGAGCAAATCGGCTACCCCGACGCGATCCTGGATCCCTGGCGCCGCTTCTCCATGAGCCTCCGCACGCCGATCACGGAGGCGATCCGGTCGCGCGGGCCGGTCTGGAGCGAGTCACGCGAGGCGCTCTTTCGCTTCCCCGACTTCCGGCCCGTCTGGCACGCCGCGTGGGCGGCGCTGCCGCTCTGCGTGGGCGACCGGGCGGTCGGCGCGATCGGGCTCGCGTACGGCGCAGAGCGCGGCTTCGACGCCGAGGAGCGGGCGCTGCTCGTCTCCGTCGCCCAGCGGTGCGCGCTGGCGCTCGACCGGGCGCGCGCGAGCGACCGGCTACGGGAGGCGGTGGAGCGGCTCAGCATCGCGAAGGAGGCCGCGCTGCTCGGGATCTACGACTACGACGTCGAGGCCGGCACGTTCCGGTGGGACGAGCGGGTGCGCGAGATCTGGGGCGTCGGGCCGGAGGAGCCCGTCACGTACTACACGTTCCTCTCCGGCCTGCACCCGGCCGACCGCCGGCGCACGGAGGTCGCGCTGGCGAAGGTGTTCAACCCCTCGAGCGGCGGCCGGTACGACGCCGAGCACCGCGTCGTCCACAAGCGGGATGGGGACGTGCGGTGGGTGCACGCGACGGGGCTCGCGTTCTTCGAGCGGGGGCGCGCCGTGCGCCTCGTCGGCACGGTGCAGGAGATCTCCGACGAGAAGCGCGTGGAGGCGCACGCGGATCTCCTCGGGCGCCTCTACGTCGCGCTCGTGCAGCACCGCCCGCCGGAGGAGCTGGTGCGCCACACGCTGCACGAGCTCGCGCAGCACCTCGAGGTCGACGGGGCCAAGCTCTGCCAGAATCGCGCCCTCGGGCGAGGAGACCGTCGTCGCGGAGGTGGAGGGCGGCCGCGAGGTCACGCCGCACGCCGCGGCCGCCGGCGCGCACGCGGGCGTCCTGCCGGCGGAGGTCCGCCGCGCGCTCGCCCGGGGCGCGGCCCTCGTGGTCCACGACGCGGTCCTCAATCCGCGGCTCATGCAGGGCGCGGCGGGCGTAGGCGACGGCGGGGTCGCCGCGTTCATGAACGTGCCCTTCGTCGGGACGGACGAGGGCCCCCGCCTCTCCCTCTGCGTGACCTCCCGCCGCCCGCGCCGCTGGCGCGCGGACGAGGAGCGCCTCCTGCGCGACGTGTCCAAGCAGCTCTTCCCCGCGATCGAGCGGGCGCGGCTGGAGGAGGCGCTGCGATCGAACGACGCGCTGCTCCACGTCGTCAACGATCGCTTCTCCGCCATCCTCGCGGCGACGCGCGTGGTCGTCTACGAGCAGGACCTGGCCCTTCGCTACACGTGGGTCTCCAACCCCACGGGCGGGCTGACGGCGGAGGAGATGCTCGGCAAGAGCAACCGCGAGATCTTCTCGTCGGTGGACGAGGACCGCGCCGAGCGCATGAAGCGCGAGGTCCTGGCGACCGGCGAGCCGCGCAGGATGGACGCGTACTTCCGCGAGGCCGAGGGCGATCGCTGGTACGACCTGCACTTCCACCCGCGCCGCGAGCGCGGGCGCGTGGTCGGGCTCTACGGGACGGTCTTCGACGTCAGCGATCGCAAGAGCACCGAGCAGGCGCTCCGCGCGCGGGAGCAGGAGCTCGGGGCCGTGATGAAGCAGGAGCGGGAGGCGCGCGCGCAGGCCGAGCAGGCCGTCAGCCTGGCCGCAGCTCTTCGTGGCCATCCTGGGGCACGACCTGCGCAACCCGCTCGCCGCGATCCAGACGGCGGCGGCGCTCTTGACGGCGAAGGACGACGACGAGCGCGTGCGGCGGATGGCGACGCGCATCGTGACGAGCAGCCGGCGCATGGGGCGGATGATCGACCAGAATCCTCGATTTCACGCGCATCCGCTCGGGCGCGGGGCTCCCCTACAAGCCCACGGCGATGGATCTCCGCGAGCTCGTCGGCCGGGTGCGGGAGGAGGTGCCCGCCGGCGACCGGGAGGTCCACGTCGAGACGAGGGGCGCGACCGAGGGGGTGTGGGACGAGGACCGCCTGGCCCAGGCGCTGTCGAACCTGCTCGGCAACGCGGTCGAGCACTCGCCCGCGGGCGCCGCCATCCAGGTCCTCGTCGACGGCCGGGCGCCCGCGCACGTCGAGGTAGCGGTCGCGAACCCCGGCGCGATCCCCGCCGAGGCGCTGCCGGAGGTGTTCGAGCCCTTCCGGCAGGGTCGGCCCTCGGGGTCGAAGGGGCTCGGGCTCGGGCTCTTCATCACGAGGGAGATCGTCCGCGCGCACGGCGGGACAATCGACGTGGCCTCGTCCGACGCCGAAGGGACACGCTTCCGCTGCACCCTGCCGCGCGCGCCGCGCGGCTGACGCGCCCCGCCCGGCTCAGCGCGCACGCTCGTAGTCGCCGGCGGCCCGCTCCACGACCTCCGCGTCGCGCGCGGCGCGCTCGGCCTCGGCGAGCAGCTCGGCCGTGAAGAGGGTGAGCCCCCAGAATCCCGTTCTCCCGCCGGCGGAAACCGTAGCGCGTCCCGCGGGCCGTCTCGATCGTGGCGCGCTCGCCGTTCGTCTCCACCTTCGCTACGCCGGAGAGATCGCGCCGGAGGCGCCCAATCCAGCCGCGGCGCACGGCGATCTCCGCCCACACGTCGGCGCCGTCGGGCGCGGTGGCAAAGTCCTTGTACGCATCGAGGAGGCGCGACCGCTCGGGCTCCGGGTACGCCGCTGCGACGCGCTCGCTGGCGCGCTTGCGGTAATCGCGGATGGAGTAAGCGGCGTGCTGCGCCTGGTCCTCGAGGTAGGCGAAGCAGTCGCGCACCTTGCCGTCGGTCACGTTCACGGCGAGGCGGAGGTACGCGCCCTCCGGCGCCGTGTCGGGCGGGAAGCGGGCGGCGCGCTGCCACGCGACCCAGCTCCCAGCCAGCGCGAGGCCCACCACGCCGAGCGCGACGATCGCCCGCCTCGAGACGCGCGCGGCCGGCTCGGGCTCGGGGGCCGGCGCGGGGTCGCTGGGCGTCGAGGTGGCCATCGCGGCGACACTCTAGTGGGCGGCCCGCGGCGCGTCACGGGCCTGGGCCGGGCGGCGGCCGGAGAGCCCGGGCGTCCGCTTTGCGCGGGCGCGTCAGCGTGAGAGCATCCACAATGAAAGGACCTTCATGCGCGTCGCCCCCCTCGCCCTGCTCTGCCTGCCCATCCTCGCCTGCGGCGCGGCCCCGCCCCCTCCTCCCCCGGTTCCCGCAGCGCCCGTCGCGGCGCCGGTGGCCCAGGTCGCGGCGCCGGAGCCGGCGGTCGTCGAGGAGGTCAATCCGGACCCGGGCCCGATCCCCGTGACGGGCGCCGACCCCTCGTGGGGGCAGCGCGATGCGCTCGTGACAATCGTGGAGTTCGGCGACTTCCAGTGCCCGTTCTGCCAGCGGGCGAAGGCGACGATGGAGCGGCTCCGAGAAGGACTTCGGACCCGACGCGCTCCGCTTCGTGTGGAAGGGCTACCCCCTGCCCTTCCACACGAACGCGCGCCCCGCGGCCGTGGCGGCCGCGATGATCTACGCGCGCTCGGGCAACGACGCCTTCTGGGCCACGCACGACGCCTTCTTCGCCGACCAGCCGCACCTCGCCAGATCCTCACCGAGGGACGCGCTCGCGCGCGCCGGGGCCGCACCGGGGGACGGGTGGACGCGTGAGGCGGAGGCGAAGGTCGGCGCCGACATCGATGCGGCAAGCGCGCGGGCGGCGACGGGGACGCCGTGCTCCTTCTTCAACGGCGTCTTCGTCAGCGGAGCGCAGCCGTACGAGAGGTTCGCCGCCATCGTCGACGACCAAATCCAGAAGGCGCAGCGCGCTCGTGATGAAGGGGACGCCGCGCCGCCGCGTGTACGCCGAGCTGACCAAGGCGCAGTGGAAGCCGCCGGCGCCCTGGGCCGCCCCGAAGCCGCCCCGATGGACGACCGGGCCATCCACGCCGTCGCCGGTGGGCGCCTCGCCCGTGCGGGGCAAGGCGACGCGCGCCCGTGACCATCGTCGAGATCGCGGAGTTCCAGTGCCCGTTCTGCGCCCGGGTGGAGCACACCCTGGAGGCGATCGTTGCGAACTACGGCAACAACGTCCGCATCGTCTGGAAGAACAACCCGCTGCCCTTCCACCCCCGCGCCGAGCCGGCCGCCGAGCTCGCCATGGAGGCGCGCGCCCAGAAGGGCGACAAGGGCTTCTGGGCGGCGCACGACTGCTCTTCCTCAGGAGTGCCTGGGCGACCCCGACGCGTCCGACAAGAGCGGCTGCGAGCTGACAAGGCTTGACGTGGATCGACAACCACGTGAACCTCGAGGACGCGGACCTCTAGGGCTACGCCAAGACGCTCGGCCTCGACGTCGCGCGGGTCGATGGCGGCGATCGCCGGCAAGAAGCACGCGGCCGAGATCGAGGCGGATCAGGACCTCGCCGACGACCTCGAGGCCAACGGGACGCCGCACTTCTTCATCAACGGGCGCCGCCTCGTGGGCGCGCAGCCGCTTCGAGAAGTTCAAGGCGGTGATCGACGAGGAGCTCGCCAAGGCCAAGGCGCTCATGAAGGGCGGCGTCCCCGCCGCGCAGGTCTACACCCGCATCATGGCCGCCGCGGTGCCCCCGAAGGCGCCGCGAGAAGAAGGACGTCCCGCCGCCCACCAGGGACAACCCCAGCCGCGGGCCCGCGGGGGCGAGGGTCGTCGTGCAGTTCTTCGGCGACTTCCAGTGCCCGTTCACCAAGCGGGTGATCCCGACGGTGGACGGCCTGGAGAAGGCCCTCCCCGGCAAGATCCGGATCGTGTGGCGCAACCTGCCGCTGCCCATGCACAAGAACGCGGTGCCCGCGGCCGAGGCGGCGATGGAGGCGTTCCGCAGAAGGGCGGCAGGGCTTCTTCGCGATGTACGAGCTGATCTTCGCGGCGCAGGGGCAGCCGGGCGCGCCTCGAGCGATCCGCGCTCGACGGCTACGCCGCCCAGCTCGGCCTGGACCCGGCGACCTTCGCCGTCGCGCTCGACGGCCACACGCACCGCGCGCCATCGAGGCCGAAGAAGGCATCGCCGACGCCGCCCACATCAGCGGAACGCCGGCGTTCGTCATCAACGGCTACTACGTGAGCGGCGCCCAGGGGCTCCACACGTTCAAGCGGGCCGTGCGGAGGGCGCTCGCGGACCTGAACGGCCCACAGGCGCGGCCCTGACGCCGGCTAGTGCGCGAGCGCCTCGACCGCCTTCTTGATGGTGGGGGCGAAGGCGTGGCAGCTCCGGCACCTCGGGGAAGACGAAGACGTCGAGCACCTGGATGCCGATGCCCATCAGCGCGCCGCCCGCGATCACGCCGGCGCAGATGGCCTCGCAGTTCTCCGACGCGACCGCGAACCAAGGTTTGCGCGCCGCCCCGGCCTCGGGCGCCCTGCGGTACTCGCCCTTCTCCTGTTCCCGCTCCTCCTTCGCCGCCTCGGCGTCCTCCCACCGCTTGCCCTTGCGCTCGAGCACCCAGAAGACGAACGACCCGAGGAACATCGCCCAGACGTCGTGGAAGGTCAGCACGAACGCGAGGCCCAGGCCCACCGCCGAGAGGGGGAACCTGCCCTTCGTGAGCTGCTTGGACACCTCGACGACGAGGCCGATCACGCCGCCCACGACGACCGCCACGCGCGCCGTCGGGTGCAGGTTGTCGAGCCCCGACATGAGCAGCTCGGCCACCGCCTTCCAGGGCACCGCCGCCGGCATCGGGAGCTTGTCGGAGCAGTACCGGTCGATGTCGCCCTGGATGAAGACGAAGTACCAGACGGGCACCGAGAGCATCAGCCCCGACACGGCGCCGAGCAGGTGCGCCACGGCCTGGTGCCGCGGCTTGGCGCCGAGCATGTAGCCCGGCTTGATGTCCATGAGCAGGTTGGCCGCGTTGCTCGACACGTCGGCCGTGATGCCCGCGGTCAGCACGTTCGTGACGATGTTGCTCGGCGCGAGGGCCCCGTAGGTGAGCTGCGTCAGCTTGCCGAGCGCGCCGATGGGCGTGATGGACGTGAGGCCCGTCGAGTTGACCGCGATGAGCGAGAAGACGAAGACGAGCGGCACCGCGACGGCGCTGAGCCAGTACGCGATGCCGAACCAGGCGTGCCCGAAGTAGACGAGCACCATCCCCGCGATGGGGACGGCGACCAGGGAGACGTTGAGGGGCAGCTCGACGTGGCCGAGGATGTCCACCTTGCCGGAGCCGCGCTTCTTGCCGAGGCCGCGGAGGGCGTCGAGGATCACCTTGGGCTTGGAGAAGAACGAGTAGAGCGAGGACGTCGTCATGCACGCGACGCCGCCCCACAGGGCCCAGAGCGTGATCTGGCGGAACCCGTAGTGCCCCTCGTGCGGCACGATGACGCCCTTCTCGATCATCCAGGGGGCGAGGATGAAGAAGTTCAGGACGCCGCCGATGAGCATCGAGGTGCCCGCGCGGATGCCCGTGAGCCCGCCGGTCGCGAGCAGGATGACGCTCGAGTCCCACTGGATGGTGAGCTCCCTCAGCTCGATGCCGGCGATCCTGGGGGTGAGCCCGTGATCCTTGAGCCAGACGGCGAGCGCGCCGTCGCCGTACAGGAGGTCGTCCCAATACGAAGGGATGCTCCTCATCGCGAAGAGGACGCGCACGATCATCTCGTCGCGGAAGAGCTCGATGGCCGCCGCGACGGCGCCGCACACCATGAGCAGCTTGGCCTTGAAGAGGCCCTCCTTCTCGTCGCTCTCGTGGAGCATGTCCATCACGACGCCGGCGGCCATCCCCTCGGGGAAGGGGAGCTGCTCGTCGTTGATGAAGCGCTTCTTCATCGGGAAGGCGAAGCAGACGCCGATGACCGCGATGACGAGGAGCCAGATGACGACCTGGTACATCGGCACGATCTGCCTGGTGATCATCGTGTACGCGGCGAAGCTCGAGAAGAGCGCGGAGTTGGTGTAGCCGGCGCTGGTCGCGATGGACTGCATCGCGTTGTTCTCGAGCAAGGTCATCTCGCGCCCGAGGCGGAGCCTGGCGATGACCTTGAAGAGCGCGAACGAGAGGATGACGCTCGTGATCCCGACGCCGAGCGACCAGCCCGTCTTCACCCCGATGTAGAGGTTGGTCAGCGCGAGGACGGCGCCGAGGAGCATCCCGGTGATGCCCGATCGCCACGTGAGCTGCGGCATGTCCCCGCGGTAGACGTTCTTCAGCCACCACGCGTCCTTCTCTTCGAGGGACATGGACTCGACTTGCTCGGGGGTGAGCTGCTTGATGGCCATCCGCAGGATCCTCCCGCGTACATTTTTAACATGGGGGCGCGCGCGCAGGGGTTTTCCCAGGGCGCGGGCGTCACCCGGCGCAGGGGTCAGGCTCCCTGCACTTTTCGCGAGAAGCGGAGGATCGCCTCGAAGATCCCCGCGACGCTCTCGGCGTCGAGGCCCATCGCCTCCGCGTCCCGCCGCCTCGCCGCGAGCAGCGCGGCCTCGCGCTTCGGGTCCCGGACGCCGACGCCCAGCTCGGCCTTCGCCGCCGCGGCGCGCCGGGAGAGGAGCGCGCGGCGCGCGAGGAGGGCGAGCAGGTCGCGGTCGAGCTCGTCGATGAGCTCCCGCGTCTCCCCCAGCGCGGGGGAGGCCTGTCCGAGGTTCGGGATCGAGAGCGAGTTGGGCTCGGGCTCGTCGTCCCCCTCGCGCAGCGAGCGGTCGACGGACGACAGCGCGTCGAGCAGCGCCCGGCGCGCGTCCGCGGCGTACGGGTTCTCGCGGTGGAGCGCGGTGAAGAGGTGGCCGGCGTCGCTGCGCACGGCGGCGATGGTGTGCTCGATGGCCTGGTACGAGGGTGGGACGAAGACGAGATCGGTGGGCACGCCGGCGTTCAGCATGCCCTTGGCGATGAAGAACGCGAGCGCGTGCGTGAGGGCCATGGCGCGGTCGTGCGCGTCCGCGTCCTGCTCGACGACCTCGCACCCGATGCGCCGGAAGAGCGCCGCCACCCGCGCCCCCGCGTCCGGGTGGAGCGCGCTCGGGCAGAGGACGACGCGCAGGGGGCGCTCGCCGCGGGCGAGGCTCACGGGGCCGAAGAGCGGGTGGGTCGCGGCCCAGGGGATGTCGCGGCCGAGGTGGGCGCCCAGCACGGCCGAGGGGCCGACCTTGACGCTGCCGACGTCGAAGACGACCTGCGAGGGCGAGAGGTGGGGACGCAGATCCGCCACGACCTCGCTCATCCGTGGCACGGGCACGGCGACGACGACGAAGTCTGCGCCCGCGGCCAGATCCGCGAGCGACCCGGCGCGGTTCTGCGCCGGGACGGCGGCGCCGGGATCGAAGGCGCGGACGCGGAGGCCGGCCTCCTCGAGCAGCGCGCCGAGCGCGGCCCCGAAGCGGCCGTAGCCGGCGATGGCGACGTGGGACATGACCGGGATCCTACCGCACCGCCGCGCCGTAGCGCGCGAGGTACCCCTCGACGTGGAGCTTCCTCCGCGTGCTCTCCGAGCTCATGTACCGCACCTTGCCGAAGACGGGGCGCTCCGGCCCCCACGCGCGGTCGTAGCGCCCGAAGACCCAGAGGATGCCGGAGTACGAGTTGGGGTCCCGCCCGTCGAGCGCGTACTTGTTGTTCAGCTCGATGAGCGTGGCGAGCGCCTCCTCCGGCGTCCGCGACCACTCGATCACCTTCTTCCCCCACAGCATGCGGAGGTAGTTGTGCATGCTGCCCTCGCGCACGAGCTGGCGCTGCGCCGCGTTCCAGAGCGGGTCGGCGGTGCGCGCTTGCTCCAGCTCGGCGCGCGTGTACAGGTGGGGACGCGGGTCGCGGGCGTGCGCCTCCAGGGTGGCGCGGGCGAAGTCCGGGAGGGACCGGAAGCGGTCGTAGTCGCCGCGGTGCGCGCACATGTTGAAGCCGATCTCGCGCCACGTCACCAGCTCGTCGAGGAACGCGTCGGCCGCGGGGCTCGCGTTCCACCACCCCTCGCGGCTGCCGTGGGCGACGGGCGAGAGCTGGGCGGGCGTCCACTTCTCGCGGCGCACGACGCGCTCGAAGACCTCGTGCGCCGAGACGTGGCCCCAGTGCAGGTACGGCGAGAGCCCGCTCGCGGCGCTGTCGTCCACGTCGTTGCGCGCGTCGGCGTAGCGGGGGAGCCCGCGCGCGAGGAAGCGCGCGAGCGTGCGCTCCGCCGCGGCCGCCCCGCCGCGGATCGGGGCGACGCCCACCGAGTGATCGATGGGCAGGGCCGCGAGCGCGCGGGCGTCGCCGCGGAGCAGGTCGGCCGAGGCGGGCGGCCAGCGGGCGACGATCTCGGCGGGCAGGCGGATGGGCGGGGGCAGGCGCGCGCGGGCGAACGGGTCCGCGGCGGGGCGCGCGCCGAGGTGGTCGGGGAGGGCCTTCTGGAGGTGGCGGCGGAAGGACGCGGCCGTCGTGAAGACGCGGTCGGTGGCGCGCATGGGATAGAGGCCGTTGCCGTCGACCTGCTCGAGGAGCACGGGGCAGCGGGCCGCCGCGGCGCTCACCATGCGCGGCAGGAAGAACGCGGGGTAGTCGTCGGTGACCACGACGGCGGCGCGCGACGCGAGCGCCGCGAGGAGACCCTTCCCGGCGCCGTCCGCCGGCTCGACGTACGGGTAGTAGAGCGCCGGCGTCGCCTCGAAGCGCGCCGCGTTGTCGGCCATCCCGTCGATGGCGAAGCGGTGCATCCGGTCGCTCGCCCAGCGGTAGCCCGCGCGCAGCGCGTCGAGCACCACGAGGGGCTTGTCCAGCAGGGCGGCGTGCTCCACCGCGCGCTCGAGGGCGAAGTTGTGGCGGGCGCGGCGCGCGGCGATCATCCAGTAGAGGACGATCTCGGCGGAGGCGTCGACGGGCGCGCGGTTGCATGCGCGGACACGCGCGGGCGGCACCATGGGCGGCTTCTAGCGCGGGCGCCGGCGCGGCGGGAGCGCCTTCGAAGCGCCCGCACGGCCGCTCGCGTCGACGCGGCACGAGGCTCGCACCCGCCGAGGGCCGGTTCGCACGCGAGCGAGCCTGGAGGTGACCATGCAGCACACGTTCTCCGAGCCGTTGACCGGCAGCGAGCGCAAGATCGAAGGCAAGGCGACCGACTTCATCGAGCGGCGCACCGGACGCCTGCCCTCCGGCACGTACCTGACGCTGGCCATCGGCTCGATGGTCGCGTCCGCCGTGCTGATGCTCTCCGCGCGCCAGAGCCGCTTCGGCCGCATCGGCGGGCGCGCGGACCTCGCCAACTTCGTCGGGCAGTGGGCGCCCTCGCTGCTCACCATCGGCGTGTACAACAAGCTCGTTAAGCTCGAAGAGGAGCTCCTGCGGCGAGAGGCGAGGTAGCCCTCACCCGTACGCCTCGAACCCGGGCAGCGGATCGTACGCCTGGTCCGGCTCTTCTTCCTCGCCGGGCTCCGGCAGCACCGGCTCCTCGTCAGGCCCATCGGAGAGGAGCCCGTCGTAGGGCCCGGGTACGTGCGGCGCGGCCGCGTCGTCCTCGTCGTCGGCCTCGGCCAGCACCTCGTCGAGCCCCTCGATGGTGCCCTCCGCGAGGTAGCGCGCCCACGCCTCCGCGTGCTCGCGGGCGAGGAGCAGCTCGAGCGCGGAGGCCTTCACGCGGACGATCGGCTTACCGTCGGTGCTGCTACGAGGGCGGAAGCGGAGCTCGCGGCGGGCGTAGACGGTGAGCTCGACGGGGAAGACGTCGGCGACGTGGAAGTGGAGGTACTCGCGGATCTCGCCGAACTTCTGGATGGTCACGCGCTCGCGCTCGAACGTCCAGCCGAGCCGGCCGATGTGCTCTTCGAGCGCGCCCTCGTCGTCGGTGAAGACCTGGAGGTCGACGTCGCTGCCGCGCCGGATGTGGCCGGTGCTCACCGAGCCGATGAGGCGGGGCTCGAACGGGGCGAGGGCGCGCATGGCCTCGAGGGCGACGATGCGCATGGCGAAGAGCCGGCGCCGGCGGCCGCTGCCCTCGGAGAGCGCCGCGAGGGCGAGGAGGGCGTCGCGGATCTCGCCGTTGGAGGGGAGATCGGCCGGGCGGTAGCGCGCGCGCCGGCCCTCGACGCGCCCGAGGACGCGGCGCGCGGCCATGCGCTTGGCCGTGAAGTACTGCTTCACGCCCTCCTCGTACATGAGGCGCGCGGCCTCGGCCGCGACGGCGACGCGGATCCCCCCGAAGCGCTCGATGCTCATGACGCGCTCACCGTGTGGGAGACCCCCACGCCCCCGCCACGGGCGTCCATCACCGGCGCGAGCGCCTCGCGCAGCTTGCGGAGCGCGCCCCCGACCACGCGCCCGTCGCGCGCCGCGCCGTGGAGGGTCTTCTGGACGACCTGCTGGGTGACGCCGAGGCGCCTCGCGACGTCGCCCTGCGAGAGGCCCTCGAAGAAGAAGGCCTCGACGACGGCCCGCTGCTTGTCGGTCAGCGCGGAGGCGACCGCCTCGCGCACGGCCTCGCGGAGCCGGTCACGGGAGGGGCCGAGGTCGTCGGCGGCGCTCCAGAGGCCGGCGCGCGCGTCGACGCGGTTGAGATCGGGCGACAGCACCTCGCGGCGCTGCTTGCGCGCGCTACGCCTGGATCCTCCCTTCTTCATGGCGCGGGTCGAGGGCGGCGCCGGCCTCCTCGACGAGGAGGGCGAGCGCGGCGTGGGGGGTGAGGACGGAGGCGGAGGGCGATCGGCCGCCGACGTCCCAGCGGCGGAGGCGCTGGAGGTCGGCGAGGTCGTCCGTGCCGCGGAGGCGGCGCTTGGTGGCGGCCGGGGCGTCGAGCAGATCCAGGTGGTGGCGCACGAGCCAGACGACGCGAGGGGCGACGAGGCCTTCCAGGAGGTCGGCCCCGATTCTCGGCGTGGTCGGGAGAGGATAGCGCCTTGCCGACGTCGTGCAGCAAGGCGGCTGCCCAGAGCGCGCGGTCGTCGGTGGCCCGGCGGGCGAGGTCGAAGACCTGGAGGGAATGGAAGAGCGCGTCCCCTTCGGGGTGGAAGCGCGGGTTCTGCCGGACGCCGTCGAGGGCGAGGAGCAGGTCGAGGAGCTCGGCTTGGTCGGGGTGCATGGGGTCGGGGTCGGGGCCCGGCGAGGGGGCCTCTACCAGGAGGCGCGCCCACACCCACCCTCCTGCCCATGGCCCCGCTCGCCCCGCGGTGCTAAGCGCCTCCGCCCATGGATCCCCGCATGGTCCGCGAGCTCCTCGAGCGCGTACAAGGGAGCGAGGTCTCCGTCGAGGAGGCGCTGGAGACGCTCCGGCAGCTCCCCTTCCGCGACATCGGCGTCGCCACGGTCGACCACCACCGCGCCCTCCGCCAGGGGGTGCCCGAGGTGATCTTCGGCGAGAAGAAGACGGTGGATCGGATCTCGCGGATCACCGAGGAGATGGTGCGCGCCGGCGCCAACGTGCTGGTCACGCGCGTCGACCCGGACAAGGCCGCGGCCCTCTGCGCGCGCTTCCCCGCGTTCCGCCACGCAGAGGAGGCGCGCACGCTGAGCATCGTGCAGTCGGCGCCCCCGCGGCGGACGCGCGGGCCCGTCGCCGTGGTGACGGCCGGGACGAGCGACGCCCCGGTCGCCGAGGAGGCGGTGGAGACGCTGCTCTCCGTGGGGCTCGAGCCGCTGCGGCTCTACGACGTGGGGGTCGCGGGCATTCACAGGCTCCTGCACCGGCTCGAGGACATGCGCCGGGCGGCGGCGGTGATCGTGTGCGCGGGCATGGAGGGGGCGCTGCCCAGCGTGGTGGGCGGGATCGTGTCGGCGCCGATCGTCGCGGTGCCCACCTCCGTGGGGTACGGCACGGCGCTCTCCGGGTTCACGGCGCTCTTCGCGATGCTGACGAGCTGCGCGTCGGGCGTGGTGGTGGTGAACATCGACAGCGGGTTCGGCGCGGCGATGGCGGTGCACCGGATGCTGAAGGAGTGACGGGATGGGCCAGGAGCACTTGCACGCGCACGAGCACGAGCACGGGCATGAGCACGAGCACGAGCACGGGCACGGGCACGGGCACGGGCACGGGCACGAGCAGGTAGTGAGTCGGCCGCACCTCGCCGAAGGGGTGGGGGTCGGGAAGGTGCTCTTCTTCGACGCCTTCAGCGGGGCGGCCGGCGACATGACCATCGCCGCGCTGCTCGACCTCGGGGTTCCGCTCCTCGTCATCGAGCACGCCGTCTCGGCCCTCCCGATCGAGGGGTTCCACCTCCACCGCGGGCACGTGCACCGGAGCGGGGTCGTCGCGACGACGTTCGACGTGCACGTGGAGGGCCGCCAGCCGGAGCGCACGTACGGCTCCATCGACGCGATGCTCGCGGGGGCGCCGCTCGATCCGGGGCCGAAGGATCTTGCGCGGAGGATCTTCCGGCGGCTGGGGGAGGCGGAGGCGGCCGTGCACAAAATGCCGCTCGCCGAAGTTCACTTCCACGAGGTGGGCGCCGTCGACGCCATCGTCGACATCGTGGGCGCGGCGGCGGCAATCTCTTACCTCGGGGCGGAGGTCGTCGGCTCGCCCCTGCCGATGGGGCGAGGCTTCGTGAAGGCGCGGCACGGGGTGCTCCCGCTGCCGCCGCCGGCGACGGTGGAGTGCCTGCGCGGCGTGCCGACCTACGGGGTCGACCTCGACGCCGAGCTGGTCACGCCGACGGGCGCGGCCATCCTCGCCACGGTCGCCACGCGCTTCGAGCGCTGGCCGACGTTCGCCCCGGAGCGCGTCGGCTTCGGCGCGGGGCAGCGGGAGCTGCCCGACCGGCCGAACCTCCTGCGGGTGGTGCTCGGGGCGCGCCCCGCCGCCGCGGAGGACGCGGGGGCGGCGGCGTCGCACGTGGTCGTGGAGGCGAACGTCGACGACCTCACGGGCGAGGTGGCGGCGCACGCCGTCGAGGCGCTCTTCGCCGCGGGCGCGCTCGACGCGTGGGCGACGCCGATCACCATGAAGAAGGGCCGCCCCGCGCTCACGCTGGCTGCCCTCGCGCCGAGCGCGCGCGCCGACGCGGTGGCCTCGGCGATGCTCGCGGAGACGACGACCATCGGGGTGCGGCGGATCCCGGTCACGCGCACCGAGCGGCCGCGCCGGACGATCTCGGTGGCGACGGCGTTCGGGCCGATCACGGTGAAGGTGAGCGAGGGCCCCTTCGGCCCGCCGCAGGTGAAGCCGGAGTTCGACGAGTGCGCGGCGGCGGCGCGGACGCACGGGGTGCCGGTGCGCGAGGTGATCGCGGCGGCGATGGCGGCGGCGCGCGGCTAGGCCTCGGGGCTCCGCAGGAGCCCGGGGTCCAGGGCGCGCTCGCGCGCCCGCCTGGACAGGCGGGCCGCTTGCGGGTGGGTGGGTGAAACGGTGACGGGTCTCAATCCGGGCGTTCGACCGGGAGCCCCTCGGCCTCCCACGCGAGGAGCCCGCCCTCGAGGAAGCCGACGGGCACGCCCTGCTCGGCGAGCTTGTCGGCCATCTCCTTCGTCTTGTCGCCGGAGCGGCAGTAGAGGATGGGCGCGCCGGGGAACATGTGCAGCTCGGCGAGGCGGGTCTCGAGCTCCTCCAGCGGGATGTTCGCGGCGCCGGGGATGCGCGCGCGGCCGTAGGAGGCGGCGTCGCGCGTGTCGACCGGCACGGCCTGGCCCTCGCGCATCGCCTGCGCCAGCTCGATCGCGCGGAGCGCGCCCTCCGCCCGGGGAAGGAACGGATCGAGCATGTCGCGGAGCTGCGCGCGCTTCAGCACGCCCTGCTCGGCGGCGACCGGGCGGCCGCGGGCGAAGACCACGAACGTGGGCACGGCGCGGATGGCGCACGACTGGGCGATACGCTTCGCCCGGTCGATGTCGACCTTGACCACCTTGGCCTTGCCCTCCAGCTCGGCCGCGATCGCCTCGACCTCGGGCTCCACGGTCTTGCAGGGCGCGCACCAGTCGGCGAAAAAATCGATGAGCACGGGCAGCTCGCTCCGGAGCACCTCGCGCTCGAAGTCCTTGTCGGCGATGACGGGCAGGGCCATGGCTGGGGTCTCTTAGCGGCACTCGGGGCCGAGTTGTAGGGCTTTCTCTCCCTGGTTCGGAGAGCGTGGCCCGGGGCAATCTGTGGCCTCCCGTCCGCCTTTCAAGGTGGCCCGTGTCGAGGGGCGACGGCCCCGCGCGCGTTCGCGACGAAAGCGGCGACCGCGTCGAGGTCCTTGACGCCCGGCGCGCGCTCCACCCCGCTCGCCACGTCCACGCCCCAGGGCGCGACCGCCCGCACCGCCTCGGCCACGTTCCCCGGGCGGAGCCCGCCGGCGAGCAGGACGGGCCGCGCGCGGGCGAGGGGCGCGACGAGGGCGAAGTCCACGGTGCGGCCGGTGCCGCCGAGGGCCCCCTCGACCTTGGCGTCGACCAGGAGGAGCCCGGCGTAGCGCGAGGCGTCGGCCGCGTCCTCGGCGGAATCCGACCCGGATCGCCTTGAAGCCGATGGGGGCGAGCCGGGCCACGAGCTCGGGCGGCTCGTCCCCGTGGAGCTGGAGGCGATCGAGCCCGGCGGCGCTCCGCAGGGCGAAAAGCTCGGCCTCGCCTCGGCCGGCGACGACGCCGACCAGCAGAGCGCGCCCGCGGACCGCGTCGCGGATGGCGAGGGCGGTCTCCGCGCCGATGCAGCGGGGGGAGCCAGGGACGAAGTTGAGGCCGATCCAGTCGACGCCCAGGGCGGCGCACGCGTCGGCGTCGCTCGCCGTGGTGACGCCGCAAACCTTCACGATTGGGGGGGCTACCGCCCCCCCAACCTCCCCAGAATGGCCATCTATCATTCGATCTTCAGCAGCTCTTTGACCTTTGCGATCACCTGGGGAGCTTGAATCGGCTTCGTGATGTAAGCGTTCGCCCCGAGCGTGAGCGCGCGCTGCCGATCCTCCTGCGAGCCCTCCGTTGTGATGATGATGATCGGCGTGTCCTTGTGCACGGGGTCGCTGCGCACGCGCTTCACCAGCTTGAGCCCGTCCATGATGGGCATGTTGATGTCGGTGATGATCACGTCGTACTTGGTCGACGCGAGCTTGCGCAGGCCGTCCACGCCGTCGTCCGCCTCGGTCACGCGCAGGTTCTTCACCCGGGCGAGCGCGAAGACCAAGAGCTGCCGCATCATGGGCGAATCTTCGACGATAAGGCACGAGTACTCGGCCATCGATCAGTCCTCCAGGTCCACGAAGGCACGGATGGTAGGCACCTTCCGCCCGGCGTCGGTGAAGATCCGCGCGTTGACGAGGGCGGGAGCGGCCTGCACACCGAGGAGCTTGAAGAGCTCCCGGTCGATGGTCACGAACTCGGTCTTCTGCGGCAAGGTGCCGAAGATGGCGATGACACCGTGAACCCTCCCGTCGATGTGCAGGGGGACGAGCGCGACAGGATCCTCGATCGAGGGCTTGGAGATGTCGCGCGCGACATCGTAAGCGATCTCGCCGCTCTGGAAAGCGCGGCCGATGGGACCCGAACGGGAGGAGATGCGGCCCACCTCGGCGGGGTCGACCCCCTCGCTGGCGATGGCCACGAGCTCCTCCCCGTCGTCGGAGACGAAGTAGACGGCGAACGCCGCCGCGCCGAGGAGCTGGGCGAGCAGCTCCTTGAGCGCGCGCAGGACGTTGCGCACGCTCCGCGCCGAGTGGAGCTGGGAGGTCGCCACGTAGAGGTTGGCGAAGTTGGCCAGCTCGCCCTCGACCTCCTCGTACATCTGGGTGAAGTTGTCCTTCACCGCCTCGGCGCGGGCGGAGAGGCTCAGGAGGTCCTGCTTCTCGCGCTCGAGGTCCTCGATCTTCCGCAGCAGCTCGCGGATCGCCTCGTCGCTCGCGAGGTGGGCGCGGAGCTTGCCGTTCTCGCGCTCGAGGTCGCCGATCCGATCGCGTAGGCGCTCGTTCTCCTTGAGGAGCTCCTCGGTGAACTGCGCCCCCTTGCGGAAGAACTGCTGGATGAAAGCGTCGCGCTCCTTCTTGAGATCCTCGGGAGGTCGATCGCTCGGCGTCGCGGGACGCACCTTGATGTCCGTCATCGGGCTCGGATCCGACGGTAGCACGCCCCCATCTCCGGGCGGAAGGGCGGCCTTGCGCACGCCTCGTGCGGGCCTTTGCCCTGCGCGGGGCACAGTCCGGCGCAGGGCTAGTCCGGGCAGGGCTAGTCCTGGACGAGGGCCGCCCAGCGGAGTAGATCGCCCGTCATCACGACCTGAGCCTTGCGCAGGGCGCGGACGTTGCCGGCCCCGACCAGGAGCATGACGGCCCGGAGCTCGGCCTCGATCTGGTCGAGGAAGCTCAGGGCCCCGTCACGGCCGCCCGCGACGAGCGCCTGGAGGACCGGGCGGGCGATGCCCACGGCGTGTGCGCCCAGGGCGATGGCCTTCGCCGCCTCGAGGCCGGTCTTGATGCCGCCCGAGGCGAAGATCGTCTCGAAGCGCGGGCGGGCTTTCTTGGCGATGAGGATCGACGCCGCCGTGGGGACGCCCCACTCGCGCAGCGCCGTCCCGAGCGAGCGCAGGCCCGGCGCCGCACGCTCCGTCTCGACGGCGACCCACGACGTGCCGCCGGCCCCCGAGACGTCCACGTGCCGGACGCGCGCGCGCGCGATGCGGCGCGCCGCGCGCGGCCCGATCCCGCACCCCGTCTCCTTGGCCACCACCGGCACGGCGAGCTCCTCCGCGAGCCGCTCCATGGCGCCGAGCGCGCCCGCGAAGTAGCGGTCGCCGCCCGGCTGCACAATCTCCTGGGCAGGGTTCATGTGCACGCAGAGGGCGTCCGCGCCCACGCGCCCGATGAGATCGGCCACCGCGTCCGTGGAGAGCTCGCGCGCCTGCACCGCGCCGATGTTGCCGAGCACGAGCGCGTTCGGCGCCACGTCGCGGACCTGGTAGGTGTCGTCGCGATCCCCGCGGAGCATGGCCCGCTGGCTGCCGAGGCCGAAGGCGTAGCCCCGCTCCTCGGCGATGGAGGCGAGCTCCCGGTTGATGTCGCGGGCGCGGGGGGTGCCGCCGGTCATCGCCGAGATCAGGAGGGGCGCGCGGAGCTGCTTGCCCAGGATGGACACCGAGAGGTCAATCTCGTCGAGGGCGAGCTCGGGGAGCGAGTCGTGGAGCAGGTCGACGTGCTCGAGGAGCGTGGTCTTGGTGTGAAAGCCGACGTCGCCCGTCGCGCAGAGCTCGATGTGGTCCGCCTTCCGCTCGGAGATGCCGGTGCCCGGGGTGCTCATCGTCCCGACCTTAGTGGCACGGCGCGGGGGAGGAAAGGTCTCAAGCCGCGGAGGGCCCCATCCGCGCGAGCGCGACGGGCGCCGCCTGCTCCAGCTCGTAGAAGAGGGGCGCGAGCACGGGCAGCGGCCGGAGGGGCGCGCAGAAGTAGCTGGCGAGGCGGAGCATCTCGTCCTCGATCGCCTGGGTCCGGTTGCCCATCTCGGCGATCCGCTCCTGGCTCACCCGGCGGCGCTCGTCGAAGCTCCGGTCGTGCTGGCTCAGGCTCTCGCGGAGCGAGCGGATCTGGAAGTCGACGTCGGCGATGCCGCGCTCCTTCTGCGCCGCCTCGGCCTCGGCCTCGATCTCGCTCCTGCGGGCGTCCACCCAGCGATCGACCAGGTCGGCGAGGCCCCGGTAGGCCGCGGCGAGCTCGCGGTGGGGCTCGCGGAAGCCGCTCCGCCCTTCCCAGAGGACGAGCTCCTTGTGCGCCGCCATCATGCGCGGGGAGAAGCCCCGGCTCGCCTCGCCCAGCGACGCCGCGCGTGCCCGGAGGGCGCGCGCCTCCTCCCGCACCTCGTGGGCGTCGTTGGTGAGGGCATCCATCGCCCCGCCGAGCCGGAGGCGCCCCTCCCGGTCCGCGTGCTCGATGGCCTCGAGGCGCTGCTGCTCCTCGAGCGCGCTCTCCCGCAGGGCCTCGACCTCGCCCAAGAGGGCGCGGATCCTGTCGAGCGCGCGAACGAGGTCCCCGGGCGGGCCGCCGGTGGACGCGGGGTGAGCGCGGGCGAGCATGTGCTCGAAGAGCTCGACGCGGCGCTTCCACGGATCGCCGACCGACCGCGGCACCATCGACGGCGGCGCCTCCTTGCTCGGCTCGACGGGGACGGGGACGCCGAGCGCCTGGGCGATGATCTCCAGCAGGGCCTGGACGCGGTGGGCGTCGACGGGCCGCTCGGCCGGATCCTTGGCCATGAGAATCGAAGACGAGCCGGTCGAGCGCCTCGGGCGCCTCCGGGACGAAGCGCTTGAGGTGGGGCGGCGTCTCCTTGAGGTGCTTGAGCAGCCAGAGCGCAGGGTTCTCCGCCTCGAAGGGGAGCTCGCCGGTGAGCATCTCGAAGAGCATGATGCCGAAGGCGTAGAGGTCCGCAGCCGGCCCGGCGTCGATGGCCTGGCCGCGCTCGGGCGCCATGTACTGCGGCGTGCCGAAGATCTCGCCCATCGCGGTGAGCCGCGCGTCCTGCGCGCAGCGCGCGATGCCGAAGTCGAGGAGCTTGACCTGATCGCCGGCGAGCAAGAATACGTTCTCCGGCTTCAGGTCCCGGTGGATGACCTCGAAGTCGTGCGCGCGGCCGAGGGCCCGCATCATCTGGATGGCGATGGGGAGCGTGCGCGCGAGGGGGAGCGGGCCGTCGGCGACGACGTCGGCGAGGGTCCGCCCCTCGAGCAGCTCCATGACCAGGAAGGGGGAGCCGTCGTCCGTCTCGCCCTGGTCGTAGATCTCGATGACGTTGGGGTGCGCGATGCGCTGCGCGTGCTTCGCCTCCCGCACGAAGCGCTCGCGCAGCACCGGATCCTGCGCGAACTGCGCGTTCAGGATCTTGATGGCGCACGGCCTCTCGACGAGCTTGTGGTGCGCGCCGTAGACGGTGGCCATCCCGCCCACGCCGATCTCGCGCTCGAGCACGTACCGCCCCGCCAGCGTCACGCCGATGCGGGGGTCGGGCAACGTGAGGAGGGTCGAGCCCTCGACGAAGCAGAACGCGCTCTCGTTCGGGTACGTGAGCTGGCAGAGCGGGCACTGCTTCATCGCGCAAGAGGAGCGTATCCGCACCGGGCGGTGCCGAACAACGCCAACGGCGGGCGCAGCGGGCCGCGAGGACGGCGAGGATCAGAACAATTCGCTGATCTTCTTGATGATCCCGCCGCCGCCGAACATCACGCGGAGCCCCTTCTTGAACAGCGCGTAGCTCTTCTCGGTGTACGGGAACCAGAGCGGGTCCTTGCCCCCCATCGGCACGCGATCGACGCTCACGTGGCGCTGGTTGCACATCTCGCGGAGCGCGTCGTCGCCCATCGCGCGGCCGAAGCCGCTCTGCTTGATGCCGCCGAAGGGCGCCTCCACCGTCCCGCCGTTGGAGAGGACGTCGTTGACGAGCACGCTGCCCGCCTCGATCCGCTCCGCGAGGCGGTGGCCGTGCTCGCGGTCGGCGGAGAAGACGTAGGCGTTGAGGCCGAGGTGCGACTCGTTCGCGAGGCGCACCGCCTCCTCCTCGCTCGCCACCTTCATGAAGGGCACGATGGGCCCGAAGATCTCCTCGCGCATCACCGTCATCGAGTGGTCGCAGTTGGCCAGCACCGTGGGCTCGAAGAACTGGCCCTTGCCCGGGACGCGCTTGCCGCCCGCCTTCACCACGGCGCCCTTCGCCACGGCGTCGGCGATGTGCTTCTCGGCGACGTCAATCTGCGGCGCGAAGATGATCGCCCCGACGTCGACCACCTCCTTCGCCGGGTCCCCCTGCTTGAGCTCGCGCGTGAGCTCGACCACGCGATCGAGGATGCGGTCGTGTACGTCCCGGTGGGCGTAGACGCGCTCGACCGAGATGCAGACCTGGCCGCAGTTCGAGAAGCCGCCGAAGGTGACGGCGCGCGCGGTGCGCTCCACGTCGGCGTCGCTGCAGGCGATGAGCGGGGCCTTGCCGCCGAGCTCCATCACGCAGGGGACGAGCCGCTCGCCGCACGCGGCCGCGACCTTCTTGCCCGTGGAGACGCCCCCGGTGAAGACCAGGAACTGGATGCCCGCGTCGATGAGCGCGGCGCCGGTGGGCCCGTGGCCGGTCACCACCTGGAACACGTCCTCCGGCAGGCCGGCGCCGTCCCAGAATCTCCTTGGCCTTGAGCGCGACGAGCGGGGTCACCTCGCTGGGCTTGAGGACGGCGGCGTTGCCGGCGATGAGCGCGGTGATGACGTCGCGGAGGGGGAGCTGGAAGGGGTAGTTCCACGGCGAGATGACGCCCACCACGCCGCGCGGGACGTAGTGGATGAAGCTCTTCCTGTGCTTCATGAGGTGGAGCGAGAGCTGGCGGGCCTCGAGGATCGCGCGGGCGTGCTTGGCGAAGTAGGTGGCGATGTCCGCGACCACCATGACCTCGTGGAGCAGGGCCTCGTGCCGGGGCTTGCCGCACTCGCGGGCGAGGAGGTCGACGACCTCGTCGGATCGGTCGACGATGGCGTCGCGGAAGCGGAGCACACGGGCGGCGCGCTCCTCGACCGGGAGCGCGCCCCAGGCCTCCTGCGCCCTGTGGGCCCGGGCGACGACCTGCCTCACCTCGTCCGCGGTCGCGACCGGCGCCTCGCCGATTAGCTCCCCCGTCGCCGGCGCGTAGCTCCGGATCTTTGCGGTCACCTGCCCGTTGGTCCCCGTGCCGTTGCCCGCGACCGCTACCACGTTGCCCATCGCTCGCCTCCTGGATCCGACCTCGGCGCGCCCCCGCGACGCGCGGCCCGAGACGCTAGCCCGAGCAGCCCCTACCGGCAATCCGGTCCGGACCCGACGGTGAACCGCATGATGCCAGGTCCGACGCCAGCCGTAGGCGGTCAGCGACGCCAGCCGTAGGCGGTCAGCGACGCCAGCCGTAGGCGGTCAGCGACGCCAGCCGTAGGCGGTCAGCGACGCCAGCCGTAGGCGGTCAGCGACGCCAGCCGTAGGCGGTCAGCGACGCCAGCCGTAGGCGGTCAGCGACGCCAGCCGTAGGCGGTCAGCGGCTCGTCCCTCGGGGGCATCGGAGGACGGCGAAACTTAGCCGATGACACCCTCCGCCGGTTGCGCCATGAAGGGCACCGCATGATCGCGACCGAAGAGCTCGACCGCATCGCCGCTGTCGACCATCCGGATCCACACTCCGTGCTCGGCCCGCACGAGGAGGACGGGATCCTCGTCGTGCGCACGTTCCGCCCCGACGCCCTGGGCGTCCGCCTCCTGCCGGAGGACGGCGGCGCCCCGCGCGAGATGCACCTCGTGCACGGCCTCGGGATCTTCGAGACGCGCATCTCCCACGCGCCGCGCGGGGACGAGCCCGCCTCCTCCGCCCCCCACCACGCCGCGCCGAGGCCCGCCTTCCGCTACAAGCTCGAGGTCCGCTACGCCGGTCACGATGGGGGGGCCGGGACCCCCCCAAACCCCCCGGAGCGCGTCCTCACCGTCCGCGACCCCTACGCGTTCCCTCCCGGCCTCGGCCCGCTCGACCTGCACCTCGCCGCCGAGGGCACGCACCTCGAGATATACCGGCGCCTCGGCGCGCACGTGCGCGAGGTCGAGGGCACGCGCGGGACGAGCTTCGCGGTCTGGGCGCCCTCGGCGCAGCGCGTGAGCGTGACGGGCGACTTCAACGGGTGGGACGGGCGGCTCGCGGCGATGCGGCGCATGGGCAAGGGCATCTGGGAGATCTTCCTCCCCGACGTCGGCGAGGGCGCGCTCTACAAGTTCGAGGTGAAGACGCTCCAGGGCCCCGTCGTGCTCAAGAGCGACCCCTACGGCCAGGCGATGGAGCTGCGCCCGCGCACGGCGTCCAAGGTGGTCTCCCGCAAGTACGAGTTCGGCGACGCGCAGTGGATGGCGGGCCGCGCCGCGGGCGAGGCGCGCAGGCGGCCGATGTCGATCTACGAGGTGCACCTCGGCTCGTGGCGCGTGAAGGACCTCGGCGCGCCGGAGGGCGGCGCGGCGAAGCGGGACCTGGCCGAGCGCTGGTACGGCTACCGCGAGCTCGCCGACCTGCTCGTCGACTACGTCGCCGACATGGGGTTCACCCACATCGAGCTCCTGCCCGATCATGGAGCACCCCTACGACGGCTCCTGGGGCTACCAGGTCTCGGGCTACTTCGCGCCGACGAGCCGCTACGGCACGCCGGACGACCTGCGCTACTTCGTCGACCGGTGCCACGACCGCGGCATCGGCGTCATCCTCGACTGGACGCCGGCGCACTTCCCCAAGGACGCGTTCGCGCTCGGCCGCTTCGACGGCAGCGCGCTCTACGAGCACCTCGACCCGCGCAAGGGCGAGCACAAGCACTGGAACACGTTCGTCTTCAACTACGGGCGCCCGGAGGTGAAGAACTTCCTCATCGCCAACGCGCTCTACTGGATTGACGAGTTCCACGTGGACGGCCTGCGCGTCGACGCGGTGGCCTCGATGCTCTACCTCGACTACGGCGCCTCCGGCCCGGGGGAGTGGGTGCCCAACAAGTTCGGCGGGCGCGAGAACCTGGAGGCCGTCGCCTTCCTCCGCGAGCTCAACGAGCGCATCCACGCGCTCTACCCCGGCGTCGTGGTCGCGGCGGAGGAGTCGACCTCCTGGCCCGGCGTCACCAAGCCCCCGTACGTGGGCGGGCTCGGCTTCGACCTCAAGTGGAACATGGGGTGGATGCGCGACACGCTCGACTACTTCTCGTTCGACCCCATCTTCCGCGCGTACCACCACGGCAAGCTCACCTTCAGCATCTGGTACGCGTACACCGAGCGCTTCCTGCTCCCGCTGTCGCACGACGAGGTGGTGCACCTCAAGAAGTCGATGCTGTCGAAGATGCCCGGCGACGTGTGGAAGATGCACGCCAACCTGCGCGCGCTCTACGCGTACATGTGGGCGCACCCGGGCAAGAAGCTCCTCTTCATGGGCGGCGAGATTGGGCAGTACCGGGAGTGGAGCTTCGAGGGCCAGCTCGACTGGTTCGTCCTCGAAGACATCTCCCAACCTGGAGGGCGCCCGGGAGCGCCCTCCGACGGGAACCCCGTCGCCTACATGCACCGCGGCCTCCAGCGCCTGGTGCGGGATCTCGAACCGCCTCTACCGCCGGGAGCCGGCCCTGCACCAGCTCGACGACGAGCCCGAGGGCTTCCGCTGGATCGACTGCAACGACGCGCCGAACAGCGTGATCGCGTTCGTCCGCTTCCCCAGCTTCGTCTCGCCCAAGGGCCGGCGCATCCTCACCAACAAGGGCGTGCACGTCGTCACGGCGTGCAATTTCACGCCCATGCCGCGCCACGGCTACCGCATCGGCGTCCCGCGGCGCTGCGCGTACCTGGAGCGGCTGAACACGGACGCGACCGAGTACGGCGGCAGCGGGCTGGGCAACCTCGGGCGGGTCGAGGTCGAGGCGGTGCCTTCCCACGGCTTCGCCCAGTCGGTGGTCCTCACGCTCCCGCCGCTCGCGACGATCTGGCTCGTGCCCGAGCTGGACGAGGATCCCGCGCCGCTCCCGGAGGAGAAGGCGGCCACGGACGTCAAGGCGGAGGAGCCGAGCGCCGCGCCCGCGCCCGAAGCGCCGCCGGCGCCCGGAGCCGGACCGACCCCCGAGGCCAGCGACGAGGAGATCGATCGCTCGATCGCCGACGAGTCGACCCTCGTCAGCCTCCCGATCCGCCGCCGCCCTTCAGCCTCCTGAGCTCGGCGAGCTTCTCTGCGACGCTCGGGCCCTCGCGCGCGGGGGGCGGGGGGTTGGGCAGCCACATGTCGATCATCGCCCCGAGGCCGATCACGCCGAGCGCGACCAGCATCGCGATCCCCGACGAGCCCATGAGGAACGCGAGCCCCGGCCGCCCGCGCACGATCCACGGCGCGGCCATGTGCAGCCCGCTCGCGACGACCGCGGCCACGACGCCCGCGTGCTGGGCCCAGGGCGGCACCTTGGCCAGGAGCCAGAGGTGGGCCAGGATCAGCACGTAGACGGGGATGGTGAAGAGGTGGAAGTGCGTGACCTCGAGCAGCTTGCGCTCGGGGATCTGCACCACGATCCGGTGCGGCGCCGCGTCCTCGGGCGCGAGCTCGATGACGGGGCCGCCGCCGCCGGCCGGCTTCGCGACCGGGGCCGCCGTGGCGACGGCGCCTGCGTAATAGGCGGCCGGGCCGGCGTCGCCGACGGCGACGGAGTAGAGGCGCGCCGACACCAGGAGGCCGATCAGCGTCGCAACGATGAAGGCCGAGTAGAGGATCTTGCCGCCGACGGGCAGCGCCCTGAGCCGCCCCGGCATCCCCGCCTGGAAGTCTCTCACAGGCCGTTCTTCATCGCGGCTTGGAGGACGAGCGTGTCCCGCTTGACGCCGAGCGCCACGGACTTCGACGAGTAGGACGCGCCGCTGATGATGTCGATGTCCTGCCCCGCCGTGATCGGATCCCTCGCGGTCTTGCCGACGAACTTCTGCCTGTACCGCAACTCGCGCACTTCGTCCCCGAAAGGCTCGAGGTACTCCATGATCTCGACGCGCTCGATGGCCCCGCTGGGGCCGAAGCGCACACCGAAGGAGATGGGCTCGTGGAGGCCGATCTCCTTGTCGTGCATCGCGTAGCCGATCCGCTGGTCGTTCTGGTCCTCGCCGATGCGGATCGTCCAGGTCTTCTTCTCGAGATCAGCGCCGAGCTTCTTCCCGATCGCCTCCGCGTCGGTGTCACTCAGCGTGATCTCTCGGAAGGACACTTTCTTGGCGGTCTTGAAGAAGTCCTTCAGCAGATCAGGCCAGGTCCAGTACTCCGTGGCGTGCGCCGGGACGGCGGCGCCGAGGACGGCGAGGAGCAGGGCGGCCGGCGCGAGAGACCTCGGAAGCTTCATTGCAAGGGGGTTTCGCACTAATGAAAGTAACTGTCAACACGTGCGGAGGATGGATCGCGCGCGTACCAGCACCCCCCGGAATCACTTCATCCGAGCGTCGAGCGCGTCGAGCGCGGCCCGCAGATCCGGGTCCTTGTCGAAGCAGCAGCCCGGCGACCGCCTCCCGCAGCGCCGGTTGAGCTGCTGGAGCTGCCCCCACGTCCTTCTGTCCCCGTCGGTCTTCGCCCGGCCGAAGAGCGCCTTCTTCTCGTCGCACCCGTGCGTGACCCGGAGGTCGTAGGCGATCCGCATCGCCGGCGTCCCGCGCGCGCGCACCCCCGGATCCTTGAGCACGTCCTCCGCCCGCGCCGCCGCGCGCGACCCGCCGCGCGTCGTCACCAGCTCGTAGAGGATGTCGATCCCGGTCGTGCCCATCTTCGTCGTGATCATGTCGAACACGCGGTCCGCGTCGTTCCCCGGCTGGAGCATCACCCGCATCGACAGCTCCACCACGTCGCTGCGCACCTCGCTGTCCTCCGCCGCGTGCGGATCCATGTCGAGGAGGCGCGCGAGGGTGTCCGTGGCGGCCGGGTAGCGGCCGAGCTGCAAGGACTGCGTGAGCGCCGACCGCGCCTCGCGCGCGTCCCCGCCGAGGAGCGGCGCCTCCGTCGGCGAAGGCGCGGCCGGCGCTGCGCTCGGGCCCGCGCTCCCCGACGCCGGGGCATTGCCGGAGGAGACGGCGTGCACGGCGCTCCCCGTGGCGGCCGCGTGGGCCTGCGGCTCCGCGGCCGCCACGCCGTAGGGCGCGCCGCGCAGCCACGCGGCGCCTCCGACGAGCAGCACCGTGGAGGCGATGCCGAGAAGAAGGAGGCGGATTCTCGAGAGGGAGGGAGCTCTTGCATGCCGTGACCGCCAGGATACGCCAGCGCCGTCAGGCCCGGGCGATCTCGAGCCGCATCTCGCGCGCCTCGCCCGGCGCGAGCACGATCAGCCGGTCCCCGGTGTTCAGCGCGTTGCCCGGGCAGGTCCACGGCTCCAGGCAAACGAAGTCGCGCCCGCGCAGCGTCCACACGACCCAGTGCCCGTACTCCGCCGAGCCGCGCACGGAGACGGCGAGATCCCCCGCGGAGAGCGTGCCCTCCGTGGACCCGTGGTCGTAGAGGTGCATGTCCACCTCGGGCGCCGTGAGGTCGAAGCCCGTGAAGGGCACGTCCTCTTTCTTCACGTTGTCGAACGCGCGCGTGGCGGCGGTCGCGATGCGCGCGGCGGCCTTGTCGGCGTCGCGCACGGCGAAGTAGGGGTGGAAGCCGGCCCCGAAGGGCATCGGCGTGCCTCCCCGGTTCTCGACCCGCATCTCGATCGCGATCGCCCGGCCGCGCAGCCGGTACGTGTAGGCCGCGTGGATCTCCCACGGGAACTGCGCGCGCGTCGCCTCGTTCGCCTCCAGCACCAGGGTCGCCCACGCGCCGTCGCCCGTGCCCGTGCCCGCGACGGACCACGGCAGGTTGCGCGCGAAGCCGTGCTGCTTCATCGCCCCGCGCGCCCCGCCCCACGACCACGCGTCGCCCGCGAGCTTGCCGGGTGAGGGCAGGAGCACGGGCACGCCGCCGCGCACGTTGGCGGAGGGGTCGTCGAAGGTGGCGCGGTCGAGGTAGAGCAGGTCGCGCCCGGCGACGGAGAGCTCGCGGAGGATCCCGCCGCGCGCGGGCGCGAGCACCGCCGCGCTGGGGGCGTCCGAGTCGGACAGCGTGACGAGGCCGTCGCGGAAATCGACGCTGAACATGGCGGTGAGCTTACCAGCCGCCTGCGCTGGAATCTTGGATTGTGAGCGGCGGCTCTTCCGGGCCGGCCTTGCTTGGGCGATCATCGGCGCCGCCCTCGCCCGCCCTCCTTCTTCGGAGCCTTGCCGTCATGCATCGCCTTCTCGCCCACCGGGCCCGCTTCGCGCTCGTCTTCCCCTTCGTCGCCGCGGTCGGCCTTCTGGGCTGCTCGTCGGCCGGCGAGGGCGAAGGGTCGCCCGCCGCCGGCGACGACGGCCCCCTCGGCACGAGCGCCGCGGCGATCACCGCGGCCGACGCCATCTCGCGCGCCGAGGAGTGGGTGGCCGCGAAGCTCCTCTACTGCCAGAGCCCCAACGGCGCGGACGACTCCATCGACCCGTCCTGCGCTCCCGTCTGCACGCGCACCTCGAACCCCGAGTGGGATCCGTACAGGTCCGACTGCTCGGGCCTCGTCTCGTGGGCCTGGGGCCTCCCCCCGCCGGGCCGCACCACCGCCGAGCTCGCGCCCAACCAGAGCGACATCACCACGGTGATCGACGCCGCCGACCTCGCCATGGGCGACGCGGTCAACACCGACGACTCCGTGAGCAGCGAGCACCACGTCATGCTCTTCAAGGCCTGGACGACCCCCGGCCAGGAGGCGACCTTCATCGAGGAGCCGGGCTGCAGCGCCACGCCGGACTACGCGCACGAGTTCACCTCGACCGTCTCGATCTCGGGCACCTCGATCACCGTCGACTACAACGGCATCACCTTCCAGGCCATCCGCTACGGCGCCCTCGTCTCGAGCGGGGCCGGCGGCAGCAGCGGGAGCTCGGGCGCCCCGCCGCCGACCTGCCAGGTCGACGGCGTTGACGGGACCTGCACCGACGTCTCGGTCTGCGCCTCCATGGCGGGGTACGCCTCCACCCCCGGCTACTGCCCCGGCCCCACGAACGAGCAGTGCTGCACGCCCACCGGCAAAGGCGCCGGCGGCAGCGCCTCGGGCGCGGGCGGCGCCGGCACCGGCGGCGCGCCCGGCGCAGGCGGCGCAGCCGGGTCCGGCGGAGACACGGGCAACGGCGCTTCGGCCGCCACTGGCACCGGATCCGGCGCCTCCACGGGCAGCGGTCCGGCGGCCCACCCCGACGTCGGCGCGACCAGCGGCTGCCAGGCGAGCCCCGGCCAGGCCGGCCCCCCCGCGGCGAGCCTGGCGGCGATGGCCGGGCTCCTTTTCCTGACGCGCAGGCGTCGCGGATCGCCCCGGTCCCCTGCTCGACCCGCCCGCTGACGTCGACGGCGCTCTCGTCGACGTCGACGGCGCTCTCGTCGACGTCAGAGGCGCTCTCGTCGACGTCAGAGGCGCTCTCGTCGACGTCGACGGCGCTCTCGTCGACGTCGACGGCGCTCTCGTCGACGTCAGAGGCGCTCTCATCGACGTCAGAGGCGCTCTCATCGACGTCAGAGGCGCTCTCGTCGACGTCAGAGGCGCTCTCGTCGACGTCAGAGGCGCTCTCGTCGACGTCGACGGCGCTCTCGTCGACGTCAGAGGCGCTCTCATCGACGTCAGAGGCGCTCTCGTCGACGTCAGAGGCGCTCTCGTCGACGTCAGAGGCGCTCTCGTCGACGTCAGAGGCGCTCTCGTCGACGTCAGAGGCGCTCTCGTCGACGTCGACGGCGCTCTCGTCGACGTCAGAGGCGCTCTCGTCGACGTCGACGGCGCTCTCGTCGACGTCGACGGCGCTCGCTGCGACGCAGGGGACCCGGGACCGGGCCCCTATGCGACGGCCCGGTCCCTGCATGCTCGCCGGCCATGCCGGAGAAACGAACGATCGAGCGGGCCCGGGCCAAGAAGCGCGCGGGCAGGGCACCCTCCACCCAGGCGGGCGAGTTCGTGCGCGAGGAGATCGAGCACGTCCGTCAGGGAAAGCACGGGGCGCGCTCTCCCAAGCAGGCCATCGCCATCGGGCTCTCGAAGGCGCGGCGGGCCGGGGTGGCCGTGAAGCCGAAGCGGGGCGCGAGCGCGGGCGAGCGCAAGAAAGAGGAGCGCGACCTGGAGGTGGGGCGCGGGGCCCCGAAGCGATTGCCGTCCAGGCGGCGCTCGCGCGCGACCCACGGCGCCCTCGAGCGCGAGGGCCACGCCGCGGGATCCCGCGAGGCGCTCGGGCGGCACGCGCGCCGGGCCGCCGGCAAGCGCACCGCCGCGGAGCGCAGCGCGGCCGCCAAGAAGGCGGCTCGCACCAAGTCACCTGAACAGCGCCGCGCCGCCGCGCGCAAGGCGGCGGCGACCCGCGCGAGGCGCGCCCGCGCGTCGGGCTGACAGGGCGGGGGGCCCTCCGATCTGGGCCGTAGAATGGCGTCAGGGGGACCAGGATGTTATTCCTGATCCGTGACACGCCGTTCTTATCCTGCGACTTGGTTCTTCGTCCTCTTGGCCACGCTCTTCGGCGGGGTCTCCCTCCTGGCGAGCTGCGGCCGCAGCACCCTCGGCTACAACCTGGTCGCCACGGGGGGCGGCAGCACCGGGGGCGCGGGCACCGGCGCCGTGGGCACGGGCGGATCCACGCCCAACTGCTCCCAACCGGGGGCGGCCTGCACCGCGCCCACCGACTGCTGCGACGGCGTTTGCAACGCCGGCTTCTGCGGCGGCGCCTGCTCGTCCATCGGGACGCCGTGCACGAGCCCATCGCAGTGCTGCACCATGCTCTGCGAGAACGGCCTGTGCGCGCAGAACGTCTGCCAGCCCGACGGCACCTCCTGCAACGACGCGTCCCAGTGCTGCACCGGCACCTGCGGGCCCAACGGCATCTGCGGCGCCCCCGTCTGCAACCCCGACGGCGCCCCCTGCGACTCGAACGTCCCCTGCTGCAACAACGACTGCTTCAACGGCGTCTGCAGCCAGCAAGTGTGCCTGCCCGACGGCCTGTTCTGCGACCCCAACGAGCCCTGCTGCAACGGCTGCAACACGCTGGGCCAGTGCGGGCCGGACACGTGCTCGCCCGACGGCGAGATGTGCGGGTCGCCGCAGGACTGCTGCACCGGCATCTGCGGCAACGGCATCTGCGGCGCGATGCAGGGCTGCACGCACACCGAGTGCGTCCCCGGCCCGCCGCTCTCGCCCCAGTGCGACGGGTGCTCCGAGGAGGTCTGCAGCATCGACCCGCACTGCTGCGCGACGACCTGGGACGGGCTGTGCATCATGGAGGCGCAGGTGACCTGCGGCATCCTGTGCGGGATGTGCCAGCCCGCCGGCGCGCTCTGCACGAGCTCGAGCGAGTGCTGCGACGGCATCTGCGTCGATGGCACCTGCGGCGGCGGGCCCTGCCAGCCCGACGGCGCCGGCTGCGGCTTCCCCGGCGCGTCCTGCTGCAACAACGACTGCGTGAACGGCGTCTGCGGCGGCGGCGCCTGCCTGCCCGACGGCGCCGGCTGCGGCTTCCCCGGCGCGTCCTGCTGCAACAACGACTGCGTGAACGACGTCTGCGGCGGCGGTCCCTGCCTGGGCGAGGGCATCCCCTGCATCCCCGGCGGCCCGGCCTGCTGCGACGGCCCCTGCACCACCGGCGTCTGCCCGGGCCCCTGCCTCTCCCCCGGCGAGGCCTGCAACTTCCCCGGCGCGAACTGCTGCGGCCTGTCCTGCATCAACGGCACCTGCGGCGGCGGCACCTGCCTGGCCAACGGCGCCCTCTGCGCGCCGGGCGGGGAGCCGTGCTGCAACGCCCCCTGCATCAACGGCACCTGCGGCGGCACCTCCTGCGTGCTCGACGGCGAAACCTGCGGCTTCCCCGGCGCCGTCTGCTGCAACAACGACTGCGTGAGCGGCATCTGCGGCGGCACCGTCTGCCTGCCCGAAGGCCAGAGCTGCTCCACCACCAGCGCCCCCTGCTGCCTGAACGACTGCATCAATGGAAGCTGCGGCGGCGCCGTCTGCCAGCCCACGGGCGCGACCTGCTCCCCGACCGGGAAGGCGTGCTGCACCGGCGACTGCATCAACGGCGTCTGCACCGGCGCCACCTGCCTCCCCCCGGGCAGCCTGTGCGGCGACGCGGGCGTCGCGTGCTGCACCGGGACCTCGTGCTTCAACGGGAGCTGCGTGCCCGTGATGTGCCTGCCGAACGGCCTGCAGTGCAGCCCCGACGCCCCGTGCTGCAGCGGCGCCTGCAACAACGTCGGCCTCTGCGGTCCGAACGTGTGCCAGCCCGACGGCGCGGGGTGCAAGCTCCCGACCGATTGCTGCAACGGTGAGTGCAACCTGAACGTCTGCGGCCCGCCGCAGTGCACGCCCAACGGCTCCCCGTGCCCGCTCGACGGCGGCACGTGCTGCAGCAACGCCTGCGTGAACGGCGTCTGCAACACGCCCGGGTGCACGGCCAACGGCACGGCCTGCAAGGTCTCCACCGACTGCTGCAGCGGCCAGTGCAACGGCGGCTTCTGCGGCCCGCCGATGTGCACGCCCAACGGCGGGCCGTGCCTGCAGTTCTCCGACTGCTGCTCGAACGACTGCGCCCAGGGCGTCTGCGCCACCGCCTGCTCGGCCAACGGCAGCCCCTGCACCAGCGCCGCGCAGTGCTGCGCCGGGCAGTGCACCGGCGGGATTCTGCGGGGCCTCCATGTGCCCGTCGGACGGCTCGACCTGCGGCAACTGCATCGCGAACAAGTGCTGCGCACAGTCCGCCGCGTGCCTCGCCAACCCGATGTGCGAGGCGATCCTCCAGTGCGCCATCGCCTGCGCCGCGGGGGGCGGGGCGCCGGTCCAGTGCCTCCAGCAGTGCGGGGGCACCACCAACCCGCAGGTGATCCAGGCGGCGATCTGCGTCGCCAGCAACTGCGGCACGGGGACCTGCTTCTAGTACTACTGCGTCATTCTCGGTCCCGGTAGGGACGGCCCTTCGCTGACCCTCATCGGTCGGCTCGGGCCGCCCCCCGGACAGAACCCGGCGAGCGGATTTCCCGCACCGGGCTCCCACCTCGGGTCGACGGAGCGCGAGGTTGAGGGAAGACCGTCGGTGGTGAGCCGGCCGGTGGTCGTTCCTCCTCCTTCCCCGCTCGCTTTCCGGTCCGCTCCACTCGCGTGGACGCGCGTTCCCGGTCCTGTGCCCGGCGCGCATTCCATGGGCGGACTTCCCCTTGGCCTTGGGCCTTTCCTCCATCGGCTCGACGGGCGTTACCCACGTCTTCGCCGACTTCCTCGGTACTACGCCCGCGTCCGACTCCTCGGAGCCCCTGCGGATTACGGCCTGCTGGCCTTCCCGCAGCAGCCCACCGTCCACCATCGACGGCGGGCCCCCTCCGAGGCCTCCCGGTTCCCGTGCATGAGGCATGTGTGAGCTTGCCGAACTCCACGACCCCGCGTCAGCAGCAGGTCCAGGTCCACGTTGTTCGGACCCCTGCCATGGCCTTCCGCCTGGTCTGACGGCGTTGGCTTCTGTGCCCGGAATAGGGTGTTTCGAGGCTCTATCGCCCGGCCCGCTCACGCACCCCCCTACGCTTCGCCTCGTGGGTCGCCCCACGCTGCGCAAGGGTGGGCTTCCCGGGTGGTGGACTCCTCCCGGGGCAGGACTTGCTCGACTCGGTAACGTCTCCTCATCCAGCTCACCTGCTTCCTCCTGCCGGTCTCCCGGCGCCTACCAGACCTCACCCCCCAACCCCCCTCTCCCTCGCGGCTTTTCCCGATCGTCGCGGTTGCCAGCACCGCGAGGGAGAGGGGGGCTCGGAGGCGTTTCTCCTTCTCCTCCCCCCTCTCCCTCGCCCATCCCGTTCCGGTGAGGATGGCGAGTATCGAGGGAGAGGGGGGCCGGGGGGGTGAGGTCTGCGGGAAGAGGGCGAGGACGAGCACGGCGCCGGTGCACTGACGCAGTGATGCTAGCGAGGCCGGGTTTTTCCAGCGCTGCGCCAGTGTGCGCACGCCGGGAACTCGCGCGGCGCCCGGCGTGTCGACCCCGCCGATGCCCGCACGCCCTGCCCCCGAGCCCACCGTCCACCTCACCCTTCGCTGGCGCCACGACGTCCTCGCCGTCCGCCGCGCCGGGGCGGAGGGTGTCCCCGTCGGCGCCCTGGCCCCCATCCCCTGCGCGCCGTCGCTCCTCGGCTTCGTCTTCGCCCGCGTCGAGGGCGGCGCGCCGACGGCCTCCGCGCCGCCGGGCGGCGTGGCGACGCTGTGGCGGCACGACGGCGCGGTCGAGATCGTGGAGGGGCCCGCCTCCATCCGGCTCGGCGCGGGCGACGTCGCGGAGCTCTCGCTGGGCGACTTCGTGCTCGCGGCGTCGGCGGGGGCGCCCGACGCCCTACCCCGCGCCCGGAGGCGCGTCGCGGCCGCGTGGGGCGTCGCGCTCGCGGCGCTGGCGCACGCCCTCGTGCTCGGGCTCGCGGCGGTGGACGCGCGGGCGGCCATGGCCGACGATCGCGAGGAGGCGCAAATCGAGGCGCTGCGAGGGCTGCTCGCCTCGGCCGAGCGGCGCGCCCGGGCAGAGACGCCGCCCATCGAGGACGGCGCGGGCAGGGGCGAGGGGCGCGAGCAGGACCGGAGGCAAGGCGACGGGCGCGCGGGCGGCGGCGCAGGGGCCGAGGGCGAAGAGGGAAAGATGGGGGACCGGCTGGCGCGGCCGGGCGAGGCCCGTCGCTACGCGGTGCGCGAGGAGCTGAAGAGGGATCCCTCGCCCGAGGCGGGCCGGGCGGCGGCGGTCGCCGACGCGGCCACGTTCGGGATGATCGGCCTGCTCGCCCAGGGCAGCGCGGGCCCGAGCGCGGACTTCGCGGACGCGTGGGCGCACGGCGCCGACCCGGTGGACGCGAACGGCGCGATGTGGGCGCGGGCCATCGGCCCCGAAGGCGGCGCCGCGGGGCTCGGGCTCAGCGGCATCGGCGAGAGCTGCGGCGGCTGCCGCGGCGAGGGCATCGGCCTCGGGCGCATCGGCACGCTCGGCCACGCGGGCGGCCCCGCGGGCCCGGGCCTCGGCGGCGCCGGCTCGCCCATGCCGGGGATCTCCGGGTGGAGCGAGTGGGGGGACATCGGTCTCTCCGGCCACGGCGTGGGGCACGTCGGGCGCATGGGCCACGTCACCCGCGCCTACACTTGCCGCCTCTGCTACGACGCAGCGCTCATCAGCGGGCGCCTCCCGCCCGAGACCATCCAGCGCATCGTCCGGCAGAACTTCGGCCGCTTCCGCGCCTGCTACGAGGCCGGGCTGACGCGCAACCCGAGCCTCGCCGGGACCGTGCGCGCGCGCTTCGTGATCGGCCGCGACGGCGCGGTCTCGAACGTGGGCGACGGGGGATCGTCGATGCCCGACCCTGCCGTCACCTCGTGCGTGATCCGCGCCTTCTACGGCCTGAGCTTCCCGCAGCCCGAGGGCGGGATCGTCACGGTCGTCTATCCGATCGCGTTCTCGCCGGCATCGTAGTTGCCGGGCGCGCAGTCGCCGTGCCCGCGCTCTCCGTCAGTGCGGGCTCTGCACGACCTTCGTCTTCCCCATCTTGAGGATCTTGTCGAACTGCTCCTTGCTCACCGGCACGACGCTGATGCGCGGCTTCTTGAGCAGCGAGATCTCGGCCAGGCTCGGCTCGCCGCGCACCGCCTCGAGCGAGACCGCCGCCTTGAGCGGGACGACCGGCTCGACGTCGACCACGCTCCAGTCCTCCTCCGGCGCCGTGGGGTCGGGGTACGCCTCGCGCTTCACCCGCGCCACGCCCACGACCGACTTGCCCTCGTTGGAGTGGTAGAAGAGGAGCAGGTCTCCGGCCTTCATCGCGCGGAGGTTGTTGCGCGCCTCGTAGTTCCGCACGCCCTCCCACATCGTCTGGCCGTCGCGCACGAGCTGCACGAAGGGGTACTTGGTAGGCTCGCTCTTGATGAGCCAGTAGCGGCGGGGCATGGCGCGCAACCTAGCACCCTTCGTGCCGGAGGGGGGGACGCTCCCGTTCCCGTTCTCGTGGAACAATCCTCACGACTCGTACGTCTCCTGGCACCGAGGAGGTTTCATCGTGCAACACGACGTCGCCGCCAACCCTTACCTGCCGCCCGTCAGCCGCAGCACGCCCGCGGACGGGCCCGGCGTGCGCGAGGGCAGGCGGGCGCTCGTGTACACCGGCTCCGCCGTCGCGCTCATCGTCCTGGGCCTGTTGCTCGCGATCGGGCTCCGTTCGGGGTGGCCGGCGCTCCTCTGCGTCGCAGGGTTGGTCGCTGCCCTCGTCGGCGGTGTGCGCGGGCTCGTGTCGCTCGTCAGGATCGCGCGCGCCCCAGATCCGCGGGAGGCCAGCGGTGGCCTCATCGCCGCGGTCGTCGTGGCCGTGCTCGCCGACGGCGTCATGGCCCTCGGCGGCGCGCTCTTCGCGCTCATGGCGACGATGGGCTTCCACCGCGGCCGCCAGCTCCGCAGCTTCGGCCGCGTGCTCCTGCCGCGCGTCGGCGCCGGCGGCGCGTGGGCTCGCCTTCCCTTGTCTCCGTCCGCCGACCCCGAGCTGCGCGCCGCGGTCGCCGCGCAGTGGCGCGAGAACGGCCGCACCGAGCACGCCTCCGTGGCCGCGTTCGCGCGGCTCAGCCTCGATCTGATGGCGCTCGGCGCCCCGCCCGAGATCCTCGCCGCCGCGAACCGCGACGCCCTCGACGAGATCCGCCACACCGAGCTCTGCTTCTCCCTCGCCCACGCCCTCGACGGCGCGAGCGCCGGCCCCGCCCCCTTCCCCGAGGCCGCCCGCGCCCGCACCCTCCCGCCCACCCGCACCCTCGCCCTCGCCGCCCTCGCCGTCGACTCGCTCGTGGACGGCGCGCTGAACGAGGGCGTCTCCGCGCGCATCATCGCCAAGCTCGCGCGCCGCTGCGAGGAGCCGGCCATCCGCGCCATGCTCAAGGAGATCGCGGCGGACGAGGGGCGGCACGCCGCGCACGGTTGGGACGTCGTGGAGTGGTGCCTGGCGGAAGGCGGGCGCCCGGTCGCGGACGCGCTCCGCGGCGCCGTGGCGGCGCTCCCCCGGGCGATGCGCTCGCCGCTCCCCGAGGCCGCGCAGGGCGGGGGCTGGGAGCGCCTCGGGATCCACGGCCACGCGCTCGAGGCCGAGCAGTTCGCGGCGGCGCGGGCGGACGTGGTGGCGCGGGTGGACCGGATGCTGGGGGAGGCGCAGGCGGCAGCGGCGTGAACGCTACAGCGCGTAGACGTCGATGCGGTTCGGGGTGCTCGGCACGGGCTGCGCGGCGCTGATGCTGGCGACCCAGACGCCGATCCCCACGTCCTTGAAGTACACGTAGCCGACGTCGCCGAAGGTGCCGGACATGCAGCTCCCGCTGGTCTGGCAGGCCGGGTCGGCGGGCGTGCCGGGGAGGTAGGTCGCGGCGAGGGCGTCGTGGAGCTCGTTCTCCTCGGCGATGAACTGCGGGCTCTGAAGGCCCCCCGTGAGGTTCCAGTCGAGCTGGTAGGGCTGCCCGTCCTTGGTGATCTGCACGCCGCTGACGGTGACCTGGTAGAGGTGCACGCCGTCGCGCGAGATCATCTTCAGCGCCCCGACGTACCCCGGCCCCCAGACGTTGAGGAAGGCCGCGATCTTCGTGCCGGCCGCGTAGTCCACGGTGACATCCATGTTGTCGCCGAAGGCCCAGACGTCGGAGCCGTCGCCGAACGCGTCGCCCTCGTCGGTCCCCGTGCAGAGGATCTGCTGGGTCTCCGGGAGCGTGAGGCCCATCATCTTGGGCCCGGCGAGGTCGAGGAGCGCGGCCTGGCCCGGCTTGATGGGCGCCTGCACCATCTCCGCCCAGACCATCGCCTCCTCGGGAGGCGTGCACGACGGCGCGCCGCCGGGGCCGGCGGACGCGAAGGTGGTGCCGGCACCGCCGGCGCCCCCGACGCTGACCGATGTCGCGTCGACCGGGACCCCGCCGCCGGTGCCGACGCCGACCGCGACCGAGACCCCGTCGCCGGCGTTCGAGGAGGTCGCCCCGCCGGTGCCGGCCGCGGTGGTGACGGGCACGGTGGTGCCCCCTGTGCTGGACGAGGTGGGGCCCGCCGGGATGATGTTCGCGGAGCAAGCCGCGGCGGCAAGAAGGAGGAAAGGCGCCGTGAGCGCGGCGCGCGCAAAAGAGAAAGTCATGGGGGCGGAGCGTATGGGCGCGGGCGGGGGTGCGCAACCCGACACCCGCCGAGCGGCGGTGGGCCGAGCACGATTCCGCTCGTTTCAGCGCCCCTGTCGCTCGGCGACCAGCGACCGGAGCAGCGCGTCCAGCGCGTCGAGCCCGATCTTCGCTTCCAGCCCGCGGAACTCCGGCCCCTTGTCGCCGGTGACGAGGATCCACCCGTCCTTCAGCGCCTGCCCCGCGATGAGCCAGTCGACGGTCGCCGCGCAGCGCTTGCCGGGCGCCGCGTCGCCCTGCGCCTTCGTGAGCCCGAGGCAGGAGACGCACCGCTCTCGCTTCGCGGCCTGCCACGCCGCCGGATCGCCGAAGCGCTCGGCGAGGAGCGCGGCGACCTCTTCGGCGTGGTGGACGTCGAAGCTCATGATCTCGAGCCCCTTGTCCACGAGCCCCTGCCGCACGATCGCGGGATCGTATGCCTTCCCTCGCTGCACCAGCTCGTGGCGAAGGTGGAGCACCATCTCCGCGTGCGCGATGGCAGGGGCGTAGAGCCGCAGATCCAGCGGCGACGGGCCCTCCCGGAGCTGGTTCGCGGCGTTGCAGAGGCCGATGAGCTTCCTGTGCGCCGACATCGCGTTCGTGTCGAACGCCAGCGCCGCCCCGCCTGCCCGCACCCGGTCCTCAACCGCCGCCGGCATCGCCCCCGTCCCCGTCGAGCCCGAGCTCGTCGACGAAGCGCTCGTCCGACATCATCTCCACCGCGCCGTCGCGCTCCACGAACATCACCCCGCCGCCCTGCGGCAGCCCGACGGCGCTCATGATGCGCTGGGGCACGCGCACGACCCCCTCGGTGGAGATGTAGCAGCGAACGGCGTTCCCCTCGGGGGGCGCGACGTCGGCGGGGAAGTCGACGGCGACGCGCGCGTCCTCGACCTTCCTCCGCTCCACGACGGGGCCGTCCGGGGTCGGGCTCATGAAGTAGAACGTCGGGCCGGACTCGAACGCCGGGGAGTGGCTGGTGAGGAAGATCTGCGAGGGCCCGCCGGGGGCGCCGACGATCTGGAGGAAGACCTCGCGCAGGCGCTCCTGCATCGAGTAGCGCAGGTTCAGCTCCGGCTCCTCGATGCCGACGAGCGAGGCCGGGGTCATCAGCACGTCGCCGACGAGGGCCGCGATCTGCTGCACGCCCGAGCCGAGGAGCCGGAAGGGGATGCGGGCGTTCGCCGTCTGGTAGAGCAGGTTCGCGGCGTTGGCGCTCCGGTCGTACGTCACCACGAACGCGCCCTTGCCGAGGATGTCCTCGAAGAGGCGCATGGACTCGACGAAGCGCTCCCAGCGGCGGACCTCGGCCAGGTCGTCGGACTCCTTGGCGTCGTAGAAGCGGAGGGCGAGCGCGGGGTGGGAGGCGACCCGGTCCACGCCGATGAGGGTGAAGCGATCAGAGAGCTGGCCGCGGAACGCGAACGCGAAGGAGTAGGAGATCATGTGGGCGAGCTGGCGCAGTAGACCCGTGTCTCGAACGGGCTTCGGTCCCCAATCGAAGCGGGTCACCTGGCAGTCGACCTGCGTCCCCATCCAGCGCAGCGTGACCTCGATGGTGACGCGCTCGATCGTCGGATTCACTGCAATTGCAGCCCTTGTAAGATCGCTCTCTTCGAGATCGATGGTGGCCGCCATGGTGATGGGGGCTGGCTGCTCCAAGTTGAACGCATCGAATCGCGCAACCCCGAAGCTAGGGATCCAAGCGTTCTCCTCGATACTTACCGGGAGCCCGAGCGAGACGTCTTTTGAGAGGCGCAGCACGCGGAAGAACACCTGCATCGCCTGGAGAACGTTCGACTTCCCGACGTTGTTGGGCCCGTGCAGCACGTTCACCGGCCCCAGCTCCTCCAGCGCGACCTCCCGCGTGAGGTTCTTGAACCCGCGCACCTTGAACGAGGAGAGCCTCATCCCCACCCTCCCCGCCCCGTCCGCCGGCCCGCTCCTCGACCCATCTCGCGCTCCCTCGCTCGCCTCTGCCTGGAATCGCCGGCGGCCCGCGGGATATTATTCGCCCCCCTGGCATCCGTCACCTTGCGCACCGCCGCCCAGCCTACCCCCTCAGGCCACCGCATGAACCACGCCAGCAACGCCCTCGTCCGGCACGTCGAACGACGCGTCAAGGCAAACCACGTCGTGGTCGACGTAGACCAGCGCGTGGTCCACGCAGACCGGCACGAAACCTGCCCAACCGCGGTGTGACGCCCCCCCGTCCCTGCGCTATGCTTCCCCAATGGACCTCCCGGCCGACCCGCAGCTCCGCTGGATCCTGAGCCACACCGCCACGCTCCTGGAGCTCGGCGCCGAGCCCGTGCGCGGGCTCGTGCTGCCGACGGCCGAGTTCTTCCCGGACACCTTCGACGGATCGCCCAAGTCGGTCGCGGCGCTGATGGCGCGGGTGCAGGAGCACGCGGGGCTCGCGGATCTGGACGTCGAGCTCCAGATCGTCACGCCCGAGGGCGAGGCGCAGACGGTGAGCTGCTCGAGCGGCGCGTGCGGGGGGACGGGGAAGATCGACGCGCGGATCGACCGGGTGAAGGTGCGCGGGGAGGGCGCGTACACGGTGGCGGTCGGCGCCGGCGAGGTGCGGAGCCCGGTCGTGCTCACGACGGGGCTTGTCCGGGCGGTCTCGTGCATGTTCATGAGGGAGGCGGACGCCTACCGCGGCGTCGCCGACGCGGAGCGGGAGCCCCTCACCGACCTGGCCGGCGTCCTGCTCGGCTTCGGCGTGCTCCTCGCCAACGGCTCGTACATCTACATGCAGGGCTGCGGCGGCGTGCAGGTACACTCCGCGACCAAGATGCCGGTCGGCGACGTCGGCGTCGCGCTCGGCCTCTTCTGCCGCCTCTTCGACGTCCCCGAGCGCGCCGCGGCCAAGCACCTCAATCCCACGCAGGCCGAGTGCTTCGACGAGGGCTACGCCTGGGCCGGCTCCAACGCGTCGGTGGTCCGCATGCTCCGCGCGACGCCCGACGCCGTGCGCGCCGGCATGTACAGGCTCTCCCCGTCGCGGAGCTGGCTCTCCCGCGTGTTCTCCCGCGGCAAGAAGCGCGGCGCCTCGCCGGACGAGGATCTCGCCGAGCTCGAGCGCTCCGCGCTCGCCGCACCCAGGAGCAACGGCGCGAAGAAGCAGCCCATGGACAGCGCGCGGGCCCAGAAGCTGGCCGAGCTCAAGGCCCTCGTGGACGAGAGCCTCGAGGGCTAGGCGCGCTTGATCTCGGGCTGCGACGTCTTCGACGAGGGGTCGCTGGGCGGCGGCCCCGTCCACGTGCGCTGGCTCGGCACCGCGGGCTTCGCCGTGGAGCACGACGGCTTCGTCGTCCTCATCAATCCGTACCTGACCCGCGCCTCCCTCGCCCGCTGCGTCACGAGCCCCCTGCGCCCCGACGCCGGCGCCATCGCCCGCTGGGCCCCGCGCGCGGACGCCATCGTCGTCGGCCACACCCACTTCGACCACGCCCTCGACGTCCCCGCCATCGCGATCGCCACCTCGGCCAAGGTCTTCGGGTCAGCCTCCGCGGTCACCCTCTGCCGCGCGTCCGGCGTCCCGGAGGCGCAGATCGTCGACGTGGAGCGAGGCTCCGGCGGCGCGCCCGCCGTCGCCGAGGTCGGCCCCTTCCGCCTGCGCTTCGTCCCGAGCGCCCACTCCCGCTTCCTGCTCGGGCGCGTCCCCTTCCCCGGCGACATCGCCGACTGCGAGGACGTGCCGATGCGGACCGAGCGGTACCGCTGCGGCGCCGTCTTCGCCGTCGAGATCCGGGTGGCGGGCAAGACCCTCGTCCACCTCGGCAGCGCCGAGCTGCTGCAAGCGGCCTTCGAGGCCAGGGAGCCCAACCTCGTCATGCTCTGCACCGCCGGCTGGACCAGCTCGCGGGACCTGCCCGAGCGCGTCGCGCGGGCGCTCTCGCCGCGGGCCGTCCTCCTCTCGCACTGGGACGACTTCTTCCGCCCCCTGGACCGCGAGGCGCGCGTGCTGCCCGCGATGCAGGTGCCGAGGCTGGTGGAGCGGCTCTCCCGCGCGACGCGCGAGGCGAAGGTGGGGGCGCTGCCGCTGCTCGGGGAGGTCTGGGTGTAAGGATCGAGCCGGCCCGGAGCGCCGCCAGGATCAGCCCTGGCCTCTGAGCCGCGCCAGCTCTGCCTCCAGCTCCCGCACGCGCCGCTCCAGCTCCGTCACCCTCTCCGCTCCCTCGACCTCCCCCAATCTTCGCTGCAGCTCGGCCGCGCGGTCCTCCGCGTCCGCAACGCGCTCCTCGGCGTCGTTTGCCCGGCGGATGGCCTCGTTGAACGCTACCTCGACCCTGGCGATCCGCTCCTCGGCATCGAGCAGCGGCGCTGTGGTGAAGTAGAAGCGCAGGCCCGTCCCCTCGACCATTACGTCGAGGCCGAGCACCGCGGAGGAGAAGCGCCCGCCCTGCGGCACCATCGGCTGGTAGACGCGCGGCTTGCCCGGCTCGCCTGGCGGCAAGCGGTAGCCCCGCAGCCCGAGCTTGCCGCGATCGAAGACGAAATACTCCTGGATCCCGAGCCGCGCGTAGCGCTCGACGTTCTTCTTGAGATCCTTGCGACGGTCGCCGGCGACGTGGACCTCGATCGCGAGATCGATCCCCTTGCCCTCGTCGCGGACGACCCAGCTCTGCCGTTCGCGCGGCTCGACGTCGAGGACGGCGATCACGTCCGGCGAGAACACGCGCTCGCTCGGGTAGTAAACGGCGAGGTTCCCGGAGATGTAGATCCTGCGGCGTTCGCGCCGGAAAAAGTCATCGAGCGTCAGCCTGGCCTCGGTGCTCGCCTTCCAGTGAGGATCTCCCTCGGAAGGAGGGAGAAAGTCGACGTCGGGCTGCGGGGGGAGCATGGCCACCACGCGGCGCCGCTCCTCGGGCGTCATGGCGTCCCACTGCTCGTCGCTCGGGGCGCGCGGATCCTTGGGATCGAAGACATAGCCGGCGGGGAGCTGCTGGGCCATCGGCGGGATGATAGCGCATCGCTGCGCGGGGCAAGCGCGTCGCGGGCGCGCTCAACGAGTGCGGCACCGCATCGAGCAGCGCGTCGTGCGGGCATCACGAGCGCACGGTGGGCCGAGGCCGGCACCGTGGGGGCTCACCGCTGCGATTTGAGGGCGAACCCGATCATCTTGTAGAGCAGCCGCGCCCCCACGTTCCCATCCCACTCGTCGCCTTCGGGCCCGGGCGCGACCTCGCACAGATCGAAGCCCACCACGACCCGCCCGCTCTCCTGGACGTACGCGATCAGCGCGACGGCCTCCCGGAAGGAGAGCCCACCGGGCACCGGCGTGCCGGTGTGGGGGCAGAGCGAGGGGTCGAGGCCGTCGATGTCGAAGGAGAGGTAGACGTGCCGCGGCAGGCGGGCGATCGCCTGCCGGGCGATGCTGGCGAAGGGCTCGCCCTCGAGCTGCCTCCGGGCGAGGTCGCCGTCGAAGAGCGCCGCGACGCGGCCGCCGGAGCCCTGGATGAAGGCGTGCTCGTCCTCCGACAGGTCGCGCAGGGCGATCTGCGCGATGTGAGCGACGCCCGGGATGCGCTCGGCGACGTTGCGCATGATGGACGCGTGGGAGAACGTGAAGCCCTCGTAGGCGTCGCGGAGGTCGGCGTGCGCGTCGAGGTGGAGGACGCCGAGGCCCGGCCAGCGCTCGGCGTGCGCGGCGATGGCCCCGAAGGGGGAGGCGTGATCGCCGCCGACCACGCCGACGAGCTTGTCACGCGAGAATCCAGGCCCGGACGGTCTCCTTCACGCGGTCGTTGAGCTTCCCGGACAGCTCGTTCACGCGCGCGAGGCGCGCGGCGAGGTCCGGGTCGCCCTCGACGACGCCGCCGGCGGCGATCACCGGCTCGGCGGCGGCGCAGGCCTCGGCGTTCCAGGCGGCGATGTCCCGGTCCACGTCGAGCATGGCGATGCCGCCCTCGTAGGGGCGGCCGGTGTCGCGATCGAAGAGGTCGACCTGGCGGCTGGCGTGGAGGATCGCCGCCGGGCCGCGCGCGGCGCCGCGGCCATAGGAGGTGGTCGGCTCCCACGGGACGGGGACGAGCACGACCCGGGCCTCCTCGGGGGTGTGGGGGAGGCCATAGATGCCGTCGCCGAGGGAGGGGGAGCCGGGGTCGAACGAGTGGGTCACGGGCTCCTGATTCCGCGTCGGGGGCGGGCCGTCAACTGGGTAGCCGGGGCTGGAAGGGGGGCGAGCGAGGGCGAGCGGGCCCTGCCGTGGGTCGACGGGCGCCCGCGCCCGTCTATACTGCTGCTCATGCGGATCCTCGAACGCCTGGGCAAGGTGCTCGTCGTCTTCGGCGCGTTCGCCCTCGCCACCTTCTTCGCCCTTCGATACAACACCGGCGGCCTGTGGCGCGGCTTCGAGCCCGCGCTCGCGATCACCGGGCCCGGTCCAGAAGGCGCCGTACGACCTGACCCGGCTCGAGGCGGTCAACGAGACGCTCAAGATGGTCCGGGAGAAGTACGTCGACCCGGATCGCGTGAAGCCGAAGGAGATGCTGCTCTCCGCGCTGAACTTCGTCCAGCGCGACGTGGCGCAGGTGATCGTCCTCAACGACGATCCGAACGAGGTCACCGTCCGGGTCGAGACGGCCGAGAAGAAGTTCCGCGTCGACAACGTCCAGGGGCCCTGGGACGTCTCCGCCAGGCTCCGGGAGATCTTCGCGTTCTTGCAGAAGAACCTGAGCGGGACGGACGTCGACCTCCGCGAGGTCGAGTACGCGGCCTGCAACGGCATGCTCCACACGCTCGACCCGCACTCGCTCTTCATGAGCCCCGAGGCGTACAAGGAGATGAACCTGACCACCTCGGGCGCGTTCGGCGGCCTGGGCATCGTCATCTCGATCCGCGACCAGCTCCTGACGGTGATGAGCCCGATGCCCGACACCCCCGCGGGCCGGGCGAACCTCAAGCGGCTCGACCGCATCCGCAAGATCAACAACGAGTCGACGCTCAACATGCCGCTCGACGACGCCGTGCGGCGGCTGCGCGGCGATCCCGGCACGCAGGTGACGCTGTGGGTCACGCGGGACGGCGACGGCGGCTGGCAGGGGGCCCGGCCCTTCGTGCTCTCGCGCGAGGTGATCAAGGTCAAGTCGGTCGAGGTCCACGCGTTCGACAACGGCATCGGGTACGTCCGCCTCAAGCAGTTCCAGCAGACGACCGCGGCCGAGCTCGACGCCGCGCTCGACGAGCTGCGCCGGTCGGGCCCCATCCGCGGCCTCGTGATGGACCTCCGCGGCAACCCGGGCGGCCTGCTCGAGCAGGCGGCGCGCGTCGCCGACAAGTTCCTCTCGGAGGGGACCATCGTCTCCACCGTCGGCTTCTCCGAGGGCCGGGAGGAGAAGCGCGCGAAGGGCCCGGGCACCGAGCCGCCCTACCCGCTCGTCGTGCTGGTGGGCGGCAACAGCGCCAGCGCCAGCGAGATCGTCGCCGGCGCGCTCAAGAACAACGACCGCGCCCTCATCGTCGGCCAGCAGACGTTCGGCAAGGGCAGCGTGCAGCTCGTCTTCCCCGACGTGACGCCGGAGAAGGCCGCGCTCAAGCTCACCATCGCCCAGTACCTCACGCCCGGGGACGTCTCCATCCAGGGCGTCGGCGTCACGCCGGACATCGAGCTCGACCCGATGACGGTCGACGACCTGGAGATGGACCTCTTCGCCCACAAGGACGGCCTGCGCGAGCGGGACCTCTCCGCCCACCTGTCGAACGCGCGCGCGGTCCCCGCGGGCAAGCCCGGCGAGATGGTGCGCTACGACCTCCCGAGCGCGGAGCGCGAGGCCATCCGGGACCGCGGCGGCGAGCTCGACGACGAGAACTTCCAGGTCGACTTCCCCATCCGCTTCGCCAGGGACCTCGCCGGGCACCTGCCCCCGAACACGAAGCGCCTCGACGAGCTCCACTCCGCGCACGACTTCATCGAGCAGACGCGCAAGGACGAGCTGACGAAGGTCTCCGCCGAGCTTCAGAAGCTCGGGGTCGACTGGACCGAGCCCCCGGCGGACCCCGCGCAGATCGCCACCGCGAAGGACCTGGACGTCAAGATCGAGACCGACCGACCGGAGAACGAGGCCACCGCGGGCGAGCCCATGTCGCTCAAGGTCACCGTCACCAACAACGGCAAGGAGCCGATCTACCGCCTGCGCGGGACGACCGACAGCGACAACCCCTACTTCGACTCGCGGGAGCTCGTCTTCGGCAGGATCGGCCCGGGGCAGGCGAAGGCCGCCACGGTGCCGCTCGGCTGGTGCGACGTCGACGGCCGCAAGGCCGGCTCGACCAAGCCCAAGGACAAGAACGCGAAGCGCACGTGCAAGATCCCGATGGACGCGCTCACCCGGAGCGACGGCCTGAAGGTGAAGTTCGACGCCGGCGGCGGCGGCGAGCCGTCCCCCGTCGAGCTCCGCACCACCATCCACGCCCTCGACCGCCCGATCTTCGAGTACGGCTACCAGATCGCCGACGACCGGCCCGGCGACAACGGCGACGGCCGGATCCAGAAGGGCGAGAGCGTGACCATGTACCTGACCGTGAAGAACGCCGGCAAGGGCCGCTCGTTCGACACGCAGGCCAACATCGCCAACCTCTCCGGTGACGGCCTGCTCCTCAACGCCGGCCGCTTCGACGTCTCCAACATGATGCCGGGCGACGTGCGCAAGGTGGCCTTCACGTTCGAAGTCCAGCAGCAGCTCACCGAGCCGGACGCGACGCTCACGCTCAGCGTCGGCGACCGCGACCTGCGCGAGTTCGTGTCGGAGAAGGTCAAGATCCCCGTCACGGCGCCCGCGCCCGTCCCGAGGGCGAGCGGGGCCGTCAAGGCGGGGACCACCGGCGCGCTGCTCCTGCCCTCCCCCGACGCGACCGCGCGCGGCTTCGGCCGCCTGGCGCCGGGGACGGCGGCGGCGCTCGTCGGCAAGGTCGGGGACTTCGACAAGATCGAGCTCGGCGGCGGGCGCTTCGCGTTCGTGGCCGGGCGCGAGGTGGCGACCGGCGGCGCGGCGAGCGGGGCCGTGGCGTTCGACGACCTGTACCTGCACGCGCCGCCCGCGCTCGACGTCAAGGCCGCGAGCATGGCCACGCGCGACGACAAGGTGAAGATCACCGGCGTCGCCTCCGACGCCGAGCGCTTGATGGACGTCTACGTCTTCGTCGGCTCGCGCAAGCTCTACTACAAGTCGAACCACGACGGCGCCGACCCCAGGAAGGCGACGATCGACTTCGACGCGCCCCTCCGCCCGGGCGTGAACCTCATCACCGTCGTCGCGCGCGAGACGCCCGACACCACCACGCACCGCGTGCTCGTCGTCCGCAAGGACGGGCCCGACGGCGCGCTCCTCAAGACGCCCAAGAGCGACGACCCGGTGAGCGACGGCGTCGGCGACGACGACGGTGAGTAGCGAAGGTCGGCCGCGTCCGGCCGAGAATCTGGTAGGTTGAGCCCGTGGGTATACTGTCCTGGCTCGGCCTGAAGCGGGGGGACGAGTACCCCAACCTCGACGCGCTGCTGAAGGAGCTCCGGAACGCGCTGCCGGACGACGAGAGCGTCCTCATCCGCTACATCGCGATCGTGCTGGTGCTCGTCGCCCGCGTGGCCTGGGCGGACGGGCGCCTCTCCCGCGAGGAGGAGCAGACGCTCCGTGGGCTGCTCGCGCACGTCGACCGCCTCTCGCCGAGCGGCGTGGAGGCGGTGTGCCGGGCGCTCAAGGGCAAGCTCCCTCAGGTGAGCGAGGAGGAGCTGGCGCTCTGCTACCGGGAGCTCAAGGCCCTCTGCGACGGGCGCGAGCGCGTCGAGATCCTGCGGCTCCTGGCCAAGCTCGCCGTGGTCGACGGGGACGCGTCGACGGCCGAGCACGCCGAGCTCGAGACCATCGCGGCCGAGCTCGGCATCTCGATCGCCGACCTCGCCACCGTCGAGGAGGAGGCCGCGAGCGAGGCCCGCAACAGCGTCCGCCCCCCACCCGTCACGGAGTGACCTTCGCGCTGGAACACTGGGCGTGAGCCCGGTGACCGGAGCCGCGGCCGTCGGGCCGCGGGCCGCCACGGTCCACCGAGGATCCTCTCAGGCGCTGCCGCCGCTCTGCTGCTCCGCCTGGCGCTGCTTCATCGCCGAGAGCGCGACGAAGAGCACGAAGCTCATGGCGCCGAGCACCGCGACGACCATGCCTGCGTCGAAGACGTAGTGCGCGTCCGCCGCGCCGCCCACGCCCATCACGAAGATGCCGAGCAGCGTGACGCCCGCGCCGATGGCGGGATCCGGCCCCTCGGCGGCCTCTGCCTCGCGCCCGTCGCCGCCTCCTTTGCCAAGAGGACGGCCGGGACCGGAGGGCCCACCGCGAGTAATGGTTCCGCTCGCGCCCTGTTCGCCGATGGAGTCCGTCACGCCCTCAAATGTAGCAAACTCCCCCGGCCCCCGAAAGGCGGCGCGAGCACGGAGGACGACGATGGTCGAGGCGAGCCTCGGGGGGCTACAGGTCGTGATTTTCGAAAGCCGGAGGGCCGCGGAGATGGCCTCGCTCGTGGCGCGGCACGGCGGCGTGCCCGTCCCGGCGCCGGCGCTCCGCGAGGTCGCCCTGGACACAGGAAACCCGGCTGCCCTCGCCTTCGCCCGGGGCCTCGCCGCGGGCGCGTTCGACGTTGTGATCCTGATGACGGGCGGGGGGGCGCGCGCGCTGGTCGAGGAGGTCGCCCCCGCGCTGGACCGCGCCGCGTTCGCCGCGGCCCTCTCCCGGGCGCCGCTCCTCGTGGCCCGGGGCCCCAAGCCCGCCGCCGCGCTCCGCGAGCTCGGCGTCGCCGGGTTCGTCACGGTGCCCGCGCCCAACACGTGGCGCGAGGTGGCGCGCGCGGTCGCGGAGCGGGGCCCGCTCGCGGGCACGCGGGTCGCCGTGCAGGAGCACGGGGCGCCGAGCGTGGAGCTCTACGAGGCCCTCCGCGCGGCGGGCGCCGAGGTGACGGCCGTCCCCGTCTACAAGTGGGCGCTGCCCGAGGACACGGCCCCGCTCCGGCGCGCCCTCCACGCGGTCGTCGAGGGCCGCCTGGCCGTCGCGCTCTTCACGAGCCGCGCGCAGGTGGAGAACGCGTTCGCCGTCGCCGCGGAGGAGGGGATCGCCGACGCGGTGCGGGAGCGCCTCTCGGGCGGGGTGGTGGCGTCGATCGGGCCGGTGTGCACGGAGGCGCTGCGCGCCGAGGGTCTCGCGCCCGACGTCGAGCCCGAGCACCCGAAGATGGGGCACCTGGTGAAGGCGGCCGCCGAGCGCGCCGCCGGGATCCTGCGGGACAAGGCGCGCTGACCCTCCGGTGGGGGCTCACGCGTGCCGCTCGCGGGCGCGGCGCTGGCGTGGCGCATGATCTCGTGTAAGGAAGCGCGCGCTTCAGGGACGTCCACGGCGCCGGCGCGCGTCTGCATCGCCGGCGCTTCCGGTATGCTTCGCGCAGACACATGGGGAGATGGACGATGAAGATGTCGGCTCGGCAGCGGCGGCGGGCTCCACGCCGAACGGGGCTAGTCTGGCTCGCATGGGCTTGCGCGATGCTCCTGGTGGGTTGTGGCAAGGGCGGCGCGATGATGCAGGGCAACGGGAGCACGGGCAGCGGCCCGTCCACCGGCCCTGGCCCCGGCTCGGGCCCCGGCTCGGGCCCCGGCGGCGCCCCTACCGGCTCGGGCCCGAGCTCCGGGCCCGGGATGGGCGGGGCAGCGGCAGGTTCGGGGGGCGCTGGCTCCGGGCCCGGGGCGGGCGGCGCAGGGGGCGCGAGCGGAACGGGCATGGGGGGCGGCTGCGCAAACCCGGTCGCCCTCTACACGGACCAGGACGGCGACGGTTACTCGCTCGAGCAGCCCGGCAGCCCGGTGCCGACCTGCCTCAGCGGCCCGGTCCCGCCCGGCCACACGACGACGACCAAGGGCTGGGACTGCGACGACACCAACCCCCAGCTCACGACGCACTGCCCGAGCAAGCTCGTCGCGGACATCGACCAGGCCCCGGGCACGAACCCTGGCTCGTCGCCGCACGCAATCGGGCTGGGGCCCAGCAGCGGGACGCTCATCGGGGCCCCCCCGGTCTTCTTCGCGGCGACCGACCCGCGCAACGGCACCGAGCTCTGGACCACGGATTTCACCGGCCCCGGCACCAAGCTCGTCGTGGATTTCTTCCCCGGGCCCACCGGCTCGAACCCCACCCTCATCACGGCCACGACGGGCGCCACGTACTTCGTCGCCACGACGCCGGAGTACGGCACGGAGGCTCTGGAAGACGGACGGTACGACGGCGGGCACGTCGCTCGTCGCCGACCTCGTGCCGGGGCCGGGCAGCTCGACGATCAGCGCGGCCGTGAGCATCGGCAGCCGCCTCTACTTCGTGGCGCAGACGATGGGATCGACGGTCGACCTCTGGCAGACCGACGGGACCGCCGCGTCCACCGTCAAGGTGAACCTCGGCACCCTCACGGGCCCGGTGCGCCTCACGCCGGTGGGGACGAGCCTCTTCCTCTTCGCGGGGGCGAGCGGCGCTCGGGCGCTCTTCCGTGTCGACCCGAGCGGCCCCACGAGGCTCTATCCCGCAGGCACGGGGACGTCCGACCTCACCCAGCTCACGGCGATTGGCAACGCGGCCTACTACGTCGACGGCGGGCTCGACATCCACAAGGCGAGCACGAACGGGGACGCGCTCTTCTACTCGATGCAGTCGGAGATGAGCGCGCTCGCCATGGCGGCCGACTGCCAGAAGGGGACCGGCAAGATCGAGCACCTCGCCAGCCCGGACGGCACCCACGTCGTCTTCGACTTGCACGCGAGCCTCTCCGCCTCCCAGGGCAACTGCTCCCTGTCCACCTACTCCGTGGGCCAGGACCTCTGGTACGTCGCGACAGCCAGCGCGGCGCCGGCGCAGCTCACGGGCTTCAGCGGGATCAACACGTCGTACCTGGACGAGCAGCGTGCATCGCACGTCGTGACGTCCGAGGGCGCCGTCTACTTCGTGGTCTGGACCTGCCCCTGGAGCTCGGGCACGTGCGAGAGCTCGGGCGCGGCGGCCGAGGAGCAGGGGCCGAAGACGCTGTGGAGCTTCGATGGGACCAGCGCGAGCAAGGTGCTCACGCTCGACGCCGGCGCGTACTTCGACATGCTCACGACGGTCACCGGCGGCATCTACTGGGTCGGGCCGGCGGGGGTCTCCAGCGGGAAGCCGACGGGCATGCAGGGCGACGCGCTCTGGTACGGCGGCGCGCCGACCGCGGTGACGGCCGCGAACGGGTGGACGAACATCTCGCCGATCCAGTCGGGCGCAGGGATCTTCCTCGCCGCGAACAGCGGGGCGCAAGGCGCCCTCGCGTACCTCGCCGCGGGGAGCACCACGCCGACGGTGCTCGCGAGCCCGCTCTCGGCCGACCCCTCCAACGCGCAGATCGTGCCGGCGATCTTCGGCTTGAACGTGGTCGACCACATCGTCATCGCAGGGAACGACGGCGCCACGGGCGCCGAGCCGTGGACCTCCGACGGCACGCCGGCGGGCACGCTGCGCCTCGCCGACATCGACACCGACCCGGGCAGCTCCTCGCCGGCAGGCTTCACCGAGCTTCTCCGGCAAGGTGCTCTTCGGCGCCAGCGACGGCACGACCGGGGCCGAGCTCTGGCGGTCGGACGGGACGAGCGCGGGGACGGTGCAGGTCAAGGACATCTGGGCGGGGACGAACGGCAGCGCCCCGGCGGGCTTCGCCGCCATCAACGGCGTCCTCTACTTCTCGGCCGACGACGGCTACACGGGCACCGAGCTCTGGTCCTCCAAGGGCATGGTGGGCGACCCGGTGCTGGTCGCGGACATCTTCGGCGGCCTCACGACGGGCCCGAGCCCGGTGCCGAACTCCTCCGACCCGGGGCCCTTCCTCTCGTTCGCGGGCAACGTCCTGTTCCCCGCGACCGCGGGGCCGAGCACGAACGTCGAGCTCTTCCGCTACACGGGCAACGGCTCGCCGGGGCCCGCCACGATGGTGAAGAAGATCAACCCCTCGACCACGAACGGGTCGTACCCCCGCTCGCTCACGGTCGCGGCGGGCAAGCTCTTCTTCATCGCGAACGACGGCACGCACGGCGACCAGCTCTGGGTGACGACCGACGGCACGGCGGCCGGGACGACGAGCCTGATGCAGGCGAGCCAGCCCGTCGACGCGCTGAAGACCAGCGAGCTCGTCGCGTTCGGGCAGGGCGTCTACTTCGCGTCCGCGGACGGCACGGGGCGGCGCCAGCTCTGGGCCTCGGACGGCACGGTCGCGGGCACCGCGCTGAGCGACGTGATCAACCCGTCCGGAGACGGAGACCCGGACGGGTTCGCCGTGGTGGGGACCACGCTCTACTTCGCGGGCACCGACGCGAGCGGCGACCGCGAGCTCTGGGGCAAGGCCGGCACCTCCGCGGCCGCGCGCATCGCCAACGTCGACCCCAAGGGCAGCTCCAGCCCCGACACGCTCACGCCGTCGGGCAACCTGCTCTTCTTCGCGGCCGACGACGGCACCCACGGGCGCGAGCTCTGCGTGACCTCGGGCACGCAGGCGGGCACGTCCTGCTTCGACATCTGGCAGGGGCCTCGCGGGTCGGCCGTCTCCTCAATCGCGAGCGTCGCGCCGGGCCGCGTCGTCTTCGCCGCCTCCGACGGGACGCACGGGGTCGAGCTCTGGCAATCCGACGGGACGGCGACGGGCACGGTGATGGTCGACGACATCGCGCCCGGCCCGAGCTCGTCGAACCCTGCCGCGCTGGTCTATTCCACGGCGCTCTTCCGGGCCTTCTTCCAGGCTGACGACGGCCAGAAGGGCGTGGAGCTCAGGACAATCTCGCTGCCGTCGCTCGGGCCGTGAGCGGGAGCCGAAAGGCCGAGCGCCCTCCGGGCAGCGCACCTCTCCAACGTCACTCCGCCGACGCCGCTGCCTGCGAGGACGCGTCGGCGTGGCCGGCGTCGATGACCTCGGCGCGGTAGAGCACCTTGCCCTTCGCCGTCACAATCTCGCCGCCCACGTCGCCCCAGGCGAACGCGGGGCTCTCGATCGTCGAGAGCGTCGCCTCGCGCTTGCCCACGCGCACGCGGTAGGTGGACTTCTTCGCCGGCAGCGCGGAGCCGCCCACCTCGACGGTCACCTCCTCGGAGCCGAGCTGCGCCTCGTTGCTATCGGCCGCGAGCGCCGTGCGCGACATGAGCGCCTCGTACGCGTCCATGCTCGCGGGCTTCTCCACGCCGTGGGAGAGCCGCGCCACGCTGAGCACCTCGTGCGTGGGCGAGGCGTCGTCGACGCGCACGCGGAGCGCGTCCAGCGCGCCGTCCTGCGTCGCCAGGAGATCGATCGTGAGGACCGAGCCCTTCCGGTCCACCACGCGCTCGGCGAGCGTCATCTCCTTCTTGTGGAAGCTCCCGCTGAAGCGGTAGACGACGAAATCGCCCGGCATGCGCGCGGCGACCGCGTGCGCCAGATCGCCGGCCTCGGCCTTGCCAGGCTCGGCCTTGCCAGCCTCGGCCTTGTCGGCCTCGGCCTTCTTGGCCTCGTCCGCCGCCGGCGCGGGCGCCTTCTCGTCGGCGTGCGCCGTCTCGGACGCCGCAGCGCTCGTGGGCGATGAAGCGGGCGTGGTCGGGCCCTGGTCGAGCGCGGCACGGCCGCAGCCCATGGCGAGGATCGAAGCGGTGGCGAGGGAGAGGAGCGTGCGGTTCATGCATCCCCCCTAACGGAAGCCGCGCGATCGGGCCCAATTTCCGGCGAACGAAAAAAGCTGGAGCGCGCGCCCCTCACCCGAGGGGCGACGTCACGGCGGGCTCTTCACCGCGCAGAAGCCGCCGATGCAGGCGACGTTCGGGTCGCAGCAGTCGGCCGCCGTCGTGCACTTGTCCCCCACGCCCGAGCACGTGCTGCCCGGGGGCATGGTCGAGCACACCAGCGCGCCCCCGGCGCCGTTGGGCTCGCAGAAGCCGTCGCAGCACTGGTCGCCCGTCGTGCAGCTCTGGCCGTCGGCCTTGCACGGGTCGAGCACCCAGAAGCCGCGCGAGTTGCCGGCCAGGATCTCCTGCGCGGGCAGGTAGAACGCGGGGTGGCTGGCGTCCTTGCCGGGCGCCTGCGTGAGATCGACGGCGGCGACCCACAGCTTCTTGGTCGTGATGTTCGTGACGAGGTTGGCGGAGCGCGGGTCGCTGCAGAACGGAGGGATGACCGCCTCGTTGCCGTACATGCGCCGGCTGGTGAAGACGACCCACGCGTAGCCGCCCGACGCGGCGGGGTTGACCGTGGGCTCGTAGTTCATGTCCACGTCGTCGACGTGGTCGGGGGTGATGCCGCCGACCTGGTAGGTCCCGTCGTTGAGGCAGCTCATCTTGACGGGCGTGGCCAGCGTGGGCAGGTAGCCGACGCCGTTGAGGTTGTCGAGCGGCGTCACGTCCTTTGAGCTCTTCACGCTGGTCCAGTAGATCTGCGCCCGCGACCCGCTGCGCGTGATGACCTGGCCGACGTCGAAGGACTCCACGCTGGGGTGCGTCTGGTGGTGGAAGACGAGCGACTTGCCGTCGGGGAAGAAGGCCGGCCACGACGGCGCCGTGCCGGCGGGCTTCCCGGAGTCGTCGTCGACGAGCGTGGCGTTGGAGAACGTCCTGCTCTTGAGGTCGAAGCTCATCACGTAGAGCTGCTGGCTCGCAATCTGGGCGAACGAGATCAGCCTGCCGTCGATCGACCACGTGGGGTTGTCGAGGGTGGCGTAGCCGGAGAGGCCCTGGATCGAGACGGGCGTGGCGTCGTTGGGCAGCGGCAGGAGGAGGCCGGACGAGGTGAGCGCCGCCGTGCCGTTCGGGGCCATGGCGGGGTACTTCGCTTCGTGGGTCATCACGTGCTCGGTGGCGCTGGACGCGCCGAGGTCGTAGGCCGAGCTCTGGACGTAGCCGTTGTCGCCGTGCTGGACCACGAGCCGCGAGCCGTCGGCCGCGACCGAGTGGCAGACGCGGCAGCCCGTGTTCGTGCCGGTCGTGCTGGTGCCGGCGACGAGCTTGGGCGCGGTGTCGCCGACGCGGATCGAGAGCACCGCGCCGCCGAACGGCTGGCCCGTGCCAATCGACGTATCCGGGTAGGAGTTCTGCGCGAAGTTGGTGCCGTACGAGTTGTAGTAGATGGTCCCGGAGAGCCGCGCCTCGGCGATGGTCCACGTCTCCGTGATGGGCCCGTACGCCATGCCCCCCCTGGCGACCGTCAGGCTCACCGTCAGCGGGTCGGCCTTTCCGCCGGCGCTGTTGGTCGCCATGTCCCACACGTCCTGCGGGATGGGGTGGCGGACGAACGCGCCGTTCGTCTGCTGGAGGATGGCCGGCCGGCCGAACGTGCCCGTCCAGGAGAACGAGCCGCTCTTCGTCTGGAGCGAGATCTGGATGGCGTCCGCGTCGCCGATGCTCCACGTCCACATCAGGAGCGGCGCGAGCAGGCCTCTCGGCCACACCGTCTTGTCGTAGGGATAGACGAAGGTCAGCGCCTGGGCCGCGCCGTTCCCCGTCGGGCTCCCCAGCGCGGTCAGAGTCGGCATGTCCGTCACGGCGGGGCCCAGGCCCTCGCCGCCGACGCCGCCCACGCCGCCGCCCGCGGTGAGCTGGCCGACGGTGCCCGCGATCTGCGCCTGCTCGCCGGCGGTCATGTTCGGACCGTTCTGCGTCGCCGTGAGCTCGACCATCACCTGCCGCGTCACGGATTTCCCGTCGAGGCTCGCCGACACCGTCACGAGGCCGCCGGCCGTCCCGCTCGGCGTGAAGACGCCGGTGCTCGAAGGGCCCGCCGGGATGGTGCCCACGTTGCCCTTGTCGACGCCCCAGCCGACGTTGATCGGCGCCTTGTTGCTCGTGGCGTCGTACTTCACCGCCGGCGTCGTCTGGCCCGCCGTGACGGTGATGGTCTGGAGCGAGGTCGGCGCCACGTCGAACGCCTGCGCGGCGGTGCCGCCGGTGCCCGAGGATCCGACGAAGGAAGCGGCGCTGCCGCCGGTGCCGGCGGCGCTTTGGCTCCCGCCGCTGCCCCCGTTCGAGCTGCCGGCTCCGTGGCTCGAATCGCCGGTGCCGCCCGACGCGGCGGAGCACGCGGCCATGCCGGCGCCCGTCACCAGCGCGAGCCCCAGGAGGGCAGCCCAGCGAGAAGAAGATATCGTCATGGTAAGTTTCCTTTGCGGCGGTTCGACGTCGATCGAGACGTGCGCCGGCGAGCGGCATAGCACGCCGCGCACGCCGCGCTCCCGTCAGAAGCCGCCTTCGACTCCGATGCTCGGGATCGACACGGGCCCGATCTGCACCGCCTTGCACGGCGCCGTCACGCTCACGCACTGCTCCTGCAGCGTCTCCTTGGCCCCGAACACGTTCTCCCCTTCGAGCACGAGCGATACCCACCCTCGCCCGGAGGCGACGCTCCACTTCTTCTCGAGCCGCGCGTCGAAGCGCCCGAAGGGCGGGATGCGGCCGGCGGCGGGGACGGCGGGGTTCACCGGGAAGCCCGTGTAGAAGACGATGCGCGTCCCCGCCTTGAAGCCGCGGCCGAAGTCGTACGTCCCCGCGACGTTGAGCACGTGGGTGCGGTCGAAGGACGAGGGGACGACGCCCGTCGGGAGGATCCGCGTGGAGCGCGAGAGGGTGTACGAGATCAGGCCGCCGAGGCGGCGGGTCAGCCGGCGGCGGAGGAGCACCTCGAGGCCGATGCTGGAGCCGTCGACGCGCTGATCGAAGTTGGTGGGGAAGCCGCCCCCGCCCGTGGGGACGGGCGCGCTGCCGAGCGCGTCCGTCATGTCGAAGAACGCGTCGCGGAAGACCGTGAACGTCCCGCTCACGTCCCACGGCAGGTCGGCCTCGACGCCCAGGCTCTCCTGCCAGGCCCGCTGGAGGCCGCCGGTGAGGTCGCGGGTGAAGCCGGGGCCCGGGAGGATGAAGCTCGGCGGCTGGGAGGCGAGGCCGTGCGCGGTGACGAGCCGGATGTCCTTGGTGACCGCGACGCGCGCCGCGAGGCGGGGGTCGACCCCGACGGCGACGGCCCCGTGCTCCTCGTACAGATCGAGGCGCACGCCGGGCGTGAGCTCGAGGCGCGGCCCGAGCTGGATCACGGCGTCGGCGTGGACCCCGGTGGTCACGGTGATGCGGTTCGAGAAGAGCGAGGTGAAGGCCGTGGCGTCGGGGAACGCCGCGTGCAGGTCCGCCTGGTAGCCGTCGAGCTGGGCGTCGAGCCCGCCGCGGAGGAGCACGGTGTCGCCGAGCCGCCGCGTGATCTCGGTGCGCGACCCGACGAGGTGGTCGCCGGCGAAGCTGCCCTTGTCGAACGAGGTCTCGTCGTAGCCGAACGTGACGGCCTGCCGGATGCGATCGTCGGGGCCGCCGAAGCGGTGGTCGTAGCGGACGTCGATGCGGTGGAAGGTGGTGTTGAAGAGCGTGGTCGTGTCGGGATCGTTCTCGTCCTTCTGGCCGAGGAAATCGTGGGCGCCGAAGGCGAAGATGGTGAGCGTGTCGCGCGGGCCGAGGTCGAGCGAGACGCGCGTCTGGTAGTCCCAGTAGGTGAGGCTCAAGCTCGACGAGATCACCGAGAGCAGGAGGCCGGTGTACGAGTAGCGGCCGGCGGCGAAGAAGGTGCCGGTCACGCCGCTCTCGGAGGTCAGGAACGGGACGGTGACGCCGGTGAGCGGGGCCTCGATCATCGCGCCCGCGTCGACGAGGCGGACGTTGAGCTCGCCGTGCAGCTCGTGGGCCGGCTCCTTCGTCTCGCCCGCGACGATGCCGCCCGCGTAGCGCCCGAACTCCGCCGGGTAGCCGCCCGGGTAGAGGTCGACGCGATCCATGATCGCCGGGTGTACGACCGAGGGGCCGAGGCCGATGTGGTAGAGCAGCGGCACGCGGATGCCGTCGAGGAAGTAGCCCACGTTCCCCGGCGGGGCGCCGCGGACGTAGAAGAATGGCACGCCGGAGGCGAGGGGCGTGACGCCCGGGAGCGCGTCCACGGCGCGGAACGGGTCGCCGAACGCGCCGGGGAGGAGGCGCACCTCCGCGCGGGTGAACGACTGCACGCCCGGCGCCGGCAGCTCGCCGTGAACGGTGACGTCGAGCGCCGGCGGGGCGGCGGGCGCGGGCGCGGGCGGCAGAGGCGCGCCCCCGGCCGAGCGCGCAGGGGAAGCGGGTGTGCTCGGCGGAGGCGGCGGCGGCGCCGGCGGGGGAGGCTCCTTGAAGCGGATCTGGGCCTTGATCTTGGCAGGGATGGGCTTGCCGTCCCGCGTGGCCGGCGCGAACTTCCAACCGGACGACGCCGCCACCGCGGCGGAGGCGAAGGGCTCGGGCCCCGTCGCGACGCTCGCGGATCGCACCGACCCGTCGGGATCGATGACCAGGACGAGCACCACGTCCACGTCGCCCTGCGCGCCCTCCGGGTAATCGGCGTGGAGTGGCGTGAGCGGGCGGGGAGGCTCGACGACGTGCGCCGCGCGGGCCGGAGGCGCGGGGCGCGCCCTGGGCCGCGGCGCTCGCGGGGACGAGCAAGACGAGCGCGACGAGCATCGAGCGTCGCAGGCGTCGCGCAGAGGTCATGAGTGGTCGCAGGGCTCGCTTGCGAGCCCGCCTAGACCGGGGAGGCTAACCGCCGAGGCGCCGCGGGTGGAAGCCTGCCCGGATGTCACCCGCCGTGGTAGGCTCCGCGCCCTTCACGCCGTTCCAACCAGGGAGAGGACATGCAACCGGCCCGCATCGCGAACCTGCTCGAGCGCCGCCCCATCGGCGAGCGCGTGCTGCTCAACGGCTGGGTGAGGACCCGTCGCGACAGCAAGGCCGGCCTGTCGTTCCTGGAGCTGAACGACGGGAGCTGCCTCCAGAACCTCCAGGCCATCGCCGAGGCCACGCTCCCGAACTACAAGGACGAGATCCTCAAGCTCACCCCGGGCTCCAGCGTCCGCGTGGAGGGCACGGTGACGGAGAGCCCGGGCAAGGGCCAGTCGATCGAGGTGCGCGCCGAGAGCGTGCACGTCTACGGCTTCTCCGACCCGAGCTTCCCGCTGCAGAAGAAGCACCACACCTTCGAGTTCCTCCGCACGATCGCGCACCTCCGCCCGCGCACCAACAGCCTCGGCGCCGTCTTCCGCATCCGGAGCGCGCTGGCGCAGGCCGTCCACGAGTACTTCCGGGCGAAGGGCTTCTATTACATCCACGCGCCCATCATCACGGGCAGCGACGCCGAGGGCGCCGGACAGATGTTCCAGGTGACCACGCTCGACGTCGGGAGCCCGCCGCGCGCGCCAGGTGGCGGCGGCGCCGTCGACTACGCGCAGGACTTCTTCGGCAAGAAGACGCACCTCACGGTCAGCGGGCAGCTCGAGGCCGAGATCTTCGCGATGGCGCTCGGCAACGTGTACACCTTCGGCCCCACCTTCCGCGCCGAGAACTCCAACACGGCCCGCCACCTCGCCGAGTTCTGGATGATCGAGCCGGAGATGGCCTTCACCGACCTCGACGGCAACGCCGCCGTCGCGGAGGACTTCCTCAAGTCCGTGGTGAAGATGGCGCTCGAGCGCTGCGAGGCGGACATCGCCTTCCTCGACCAGCGCGTGGCGCCGGGCCTGCGCGCCAACCTGGAGCAGGTCGCGGGCACGCCCTTCGAGCGGATGACGTACACCGAGGCGGTCGACCGGCTGAAGCGGTCGGGGCAGGCGTTCGAGCACCCGGTCGAGTGGGGCCTGCCGCTGCAGACCGATCACGAGCGCTGGCTCACCGAGACGGAGCTCAAGAAGCCCGTCATCCTGACCGACTACCCCAAGGACATCGCCGCCTTCTACATGCGGCTCAACGACGACAACAAGACGGTGCGGGCGATGGACGTGCTCGTGCCCCAGATCGGCGAGATCATCGGCGGGAGCCAGCGCGAGGAGCGGTACGACGTGCTCGTCGAGCGCATCAGGGCGCGCGGGATGAACGTCGAGGACTACGAGTGGTACCTCGAGCTCCGCAAGTACGGCACCGCGCCGCACGCCGGCTTCGGCCTCGGGTTCGAGCGGCTCGTCCTCTTCTGCACCGGGATGGCGAACATCCGCGACGTCATCCCCTGCCCGCGCACCCCCGGGCACGCCGAGTTCTGACAGCAGGTGAAAGCGGCTACCGAACCGCGACCGCCAGGGAGCGGGTGCCCGCAACGCGTCGCGGTTCCGGCACCCGCTCCCTGGCGGTCGCGGTTCGGTATTCGCGTTCCATCATCGCGCGGGCCCCTCGCGCTGGTGCTGGCCCTCGCGGCGGCAGCCTGCGCCTCGCCCTCCCCTCCCCCGCTGCACGTCGGGACCAGCGGCGACTACGCGCCGTTCAGCACGTGGAGCGACGGCCACGCCGACGCGTTCGCCGGCGCGCTCCTCGGCGCCTTCGCCGCCGATCAGCGCGTCGCGCTCTCCTGGACGCGCTTCCGCTGGCCCGATCTCGTCGGCGACCTGCGCGCCGGGCGCTTCGACCTGGCCGCCGACGGGATCACGGTGCGCCCCGAGCGATCCATCGCCGGCCGCTTCACCGTGCCGGTCGCGCGCGGCGGCGCCGTGCTCCTGCTGCGGCGCCCGGCGTGGGCTCCCGCCCGCGTCGAAGGCTCCGGCCGCGCGGCCGCCCTCGCCGCGCTGCGCGACCTGGACCGGCCCGAGCTGCGCGTCGCCGTGAACTGCGGCGGTCACCTCGAGCGCGTCGCCCGGAGCCTGCTCCACGCCGCGGCGATCCGCGCGCTCCCGGAGAACTCCGCCGTCCCCCGGGCGCTCTCGCGCGGCGAGGCCGACGCGGTCTTCACCACCACCTTCGAGGCCCCTCGCTGGGCGCAGGGCCTCGACGGCGTGGAGGCGCTCGGCCCGCTCACGCAGGACACCGTCGCCCTCTACGTGCGCGCCGGCGAGCCCGACCTGGCGGCCCGGCTCGACGCCTGGCTCCTCGCCCAGGAGCAGAGCGGCGCGCTCGCCCGTCTCCGCGCGCGAACCCTCGGCCCGGGCGGCGGCGGCCCCACCGCGCTGCCCCTCGACGCGCTCCTCGCCGCCACGGCGGAGCGCCTCGCCCTGATGCCCCTGGTCGCGGCGGCCAAGCAGCGCACCGGCAAGGCCGTGGAGGACACCACCCAGGAGGCGCGCGTGCTCGAGGCGAGCCGTGCCGCCGTCCGCAAGGCCGCCGCCGCCCACGGCGCCTCGCCCCCGCCGGACGCGCGCGTCGACGCCTTCTTCACGGCCCAGATCGAGGCGGCGAAGGCCGTCCAGCAGCGCGTCCGCCCGGACGCCTCCTCCCCCGCCTACACGCTCGACGCCGACCTCCGCCCCGCCATCGCCCGCATCTCGGCGCGCATGGCCTTCCTCCTGGTTCGCCTGCCCCGCGGCCTCGCGCCCGCGGTCGTGCAGGAGAAGGCACGCGAAGCGCTGGCCGACAGCGGGCTCGATCCCGGCGAGATTGACCGCCTCGCCGCGCCCCTCGCCGCGCTCGCGGACGGGTGAAACCGTCCGAGAAAGAGATTTCAACGCAAAGGCGCAAAGACGCAGAGGCGCAAAAAAGCTAAGAGATGTTCTTTCTCTATGCCTTTTTGCGCCTTCGCGTCTTTGCGCCCTTGCGTTAAGTTCCGGCTCTCTCCGAGCTCTACGGCGCTCTCGTCGACGTCTACGGCGCCCTCGTCGACGTCTACGGCGCCCTCGTCGACGTCTACGGCGCCCTCGTCGACGTCTACGGCGCTCTCGTCGACGTCTACGGCGCCCTCGTCGACGTCTACGGCGCCCTCGTCGACGTCTACGGCGCCCTCGTCGACGTCTACGGCGCCCTCGTCGACGTCTACGGCGCTCTCGTCGACGTCCACGGCGCCCTCGTCGACGTCTACGGCGCCCTCGTCGACGTCTACGGCGCTCTCGTCGACGTCTACGGCGCTCTCGTCGACGTCTACGGCGCTCTCGTCGACGTCTACGGCGCTCTCGTCGACGTCTACGGCGCTCTCGTCGACGTCTACGGCGCCCTCGTCGACGTCTACGGCGCTCTCGTCGACGTCCACGGCGCTCTCGTCGACGTCTACGGCACTCTCGTCGACGTCTACGGCGCTCTCGTCGACGTCTACGGCGCTCTCGTCGACGTCTACGGCGCTCTCGTCGGGCTCGATCGCCGGATCTTGCCCGGCAGTACCGTCCGGCCCCACCCCAGAGGTCTCGCTTCGGAGTGTTCCACCTTGCCCCCTCCCTCGCGATGGAAAATCCTCCGCCCCCGATGGAGCACCCCAGGGCCTTCCGCCGCCGGCTCGCCGCCCGCATCGCCGGGCTCGTCGGCGCCGCCTCCGTCGCCTCGTGCAGCTCCGGCGACACGACGAAGACGCACGCCCCAGCCCCGCCGATGGACGGCGGCGTCCAGGAGGCGGGGGCGCCCGAAGCAGGGGTGCCCGAAGCAGGCGGAGTCGGCGGGGCGGGCGGCAGCGCCGGGACCGGCGGGGCCGGGGGCGCGGTGGGCACAGGCGGCGGCGCCGGGGGCGGGGGGCCCGCGCCGGTGATGGAGTGCTTCGCGTGGGCGGCCGACGCCGGCGCTTGCCCGACGGACCACATCACGATCCTCGACCAGTTCCTCGCGTCCGGCTGCCCGCCGAGCGGGTGGACGCCGTACAAGGTGGACTCGGGGCCGACGGTCGAGCCCGGCCAGTGCTGCTACATGGTCGAGCTCTACCTCTGCCCCGGCGCCGGGCGGCCCTACCTGGTCGACGGCCGGCCAATCGTCGCGGAGGCCGAGCCGGGCGCGACCGGGCGCGGCTGGACGGACACGCACGCGCCTCACCCGCAGGTCGACGATCTCGGGCCCGAAACACGCGCCGCGCTCGCCGCCGCGTGGACGGCGGACGCGCTCCTCGAGCACGCGTCGGTGGCCTCGTTCTCGCGCCTCTCCCTCGCGCTCCTCTCGGCGGGGGCGCCCGCCGATCTCGTCGCCGGCGCGCACCGGGCCGCGCTGGACGAGATCCGCCACGCGCGCATCTGCTTCGCGCTCGCCTCCGCCTACGCCGGCGAGGAGATCGCGCCCGGGCCCTTCCCGCTGGAGCCCGAGGTGCGCGCCGCCGCAGGGCTCGCCGAGATCGCGGCGAGCGCGGTGCGCGAGGGGTGCGTGGGCGAGACGGTGGCGGCGGCGACGGCGGCGGAGCAGGGCGCGGGGGCGCGGGATCCGGCGGTGCGGGCGGCGCTCGCCGGGATCGCGGAGGACGAGGCGCGTCACGCCGAGCTCGCGTGGCGGATCGTGGCGTGGGCGGTGCGGGCGGGGGGGAGCGAGGTGCGCGCGGCGGCGGCGCGGGCGCTGGTCGAGGCGGTCGGGAGCGCGCGGAGAGGGCCCGGCGTGGAGCGGGGCGAGGGGGAGGAAGCGGCGCTGCGGGCGCACGGTCGGCTCTCCGCTTCGGCGGCGGGGGAGGCAGCGCGGGCCGCGCTGGCGGAGGTCGTCGTGCCCTGCGCGAGGGCGCTCCTCGCCTCCGGTGTGCCCGACGGGGCGTCCGCCCCCGCGGGTGCGCGCTGACCGGAAAGCACGAAACGGACGCCTCTGACCCCATGCGGGGCGTTCCCGAGCGCATATAGTGGCGACTGGCTCCGCCGGCGTCGTTGCAGGCGCCACGAGCCGAAGGAGCGTGAGCATGGGTCTGTACCGAAGCATCCTCGCGATGGCGATCTTGGCCGGCGCCCTGGGCGCCGCGGGCGGCGCAGGCTGCCGGAAGCACAGTCAGTCCGACGACGACGGGCAGCCCGCCGCCAACGACAGCAAGCCCACGGCGGCCGACAACCCCAACGCCGACACGCCTGTCGCGGCCGACCCTCCCGCCGCGACCGCGCAGGCAACCGCGGCGGTCGCGGACGCGCTGCCCCCACCCCCCGCGCCGCGTGTGGAGGTGCAGGGCACCGCGCCGACCCCGCGCCACCACTGGGTGGACGGCTACTGGTACTGGGGCGGGCACGAGTACACCTGGTACCCCGGCTACTGGGCGGCGCCCGAGGTGGTCGCGACCGTCGCGCCGCCCCCGCTGCGGACCGAGGTCGTCGGCATCGCGCCCGGCCCCGCGTACTTCTACGCGCCCGGCTACTGGCGCTGGGGCGGCGCGAGCTACGTGTGGGCGCCCGGGCACTGGAGCGTGCGGCGCGAGGGGTGGGCGTACGCCCATCCTTACTGGGAGGTCTCCGGCGGCCGCTGGTACCAGCGCGGCTGGGGCTGGGAGCGCAGGGACGCCGGCTGGGCCGGGCGCTACCCGGGCTGGGAGGCCCGCGGCGACGTGTGGGTCCACCACAACGAGGTGGCCGGGTGGAACGCCCGCGGGGAGCGGGAGGGCTGGTACCGGCACGGCGGTGTCGACGTGCGGGGCGGCGTCGATGTGCGGGGCGGCGGGCGTATCGACGAGCGCGGCGGCGCGGGGCGTATCGACGTCCGCCACGAGGAGCGGCGCGAGGGCGGCCGCCCGGGTGGGCGGCGCCGCTGAGCGCCGGGCCCGTCGTCACCTGCACGTAGGGCCCCGGGCGTCACAGCCCGGGGCTCTATCGAGGGCTACGCCTGGAGGCTGCTGCGCGGGGGCTTCAGCGACAGCGTGCTCCGCGCGCCCTTGGGCAGATTGCGGTCGAGCCACCACAGCCCCGCGGGGAGCACGATGACCGCGGCGAGCAGGCAGGAGACCTCGCCCAGCACGGCGGCCTTGCCCATGCTCGCGACGGCCTCGTTCATCGAGCTGACGAGCGCCAGGTAGCCCAGCGTCGTCGTCATGCTGCAGAGGATGACGGCGCCGCCCGTGTTGCGCACGGCGGAGACCGCGCCGCCCGCGCCCTCCCGCACGTAGCGCTCCACGATGTTCACCGCGTAGTCGACGCCGATGCCGAAGGTGATCGGCAGGGCGATGAAGTTGAGGAAGTTGAGCTTGACCTTCATCGCCACGAGCAGCCCCACCATCCAGCCCACGCCGACGAGGAGCGCGGCGAGCACGGCGATCGCGGCGCGCCCGGCGCGGAAGGCGATGATGACCACGAGGAGCGTCGCGCCGAACGAGAAGAGCACCGCCGGCGGCACGTCGTCGACCACGGCGGCCATCATGTCCGCGTAGATCACCGCGCGGCCCGACCCCCGGATGACCGAGCCGTCGGGGAGCTTGGTCTCGCGGTAGGCGTCGGCCCAGCGGAAGAGGTAGTGGGCGTCGTCCACCATGTTGGGCCGCGTCGGCTCGATGTAGACGATGCGCCCGCGCGTCCCGTCCGTCTCGGTGAACGCGCGCGCCATGTCCGTGGGCAGGTCTTCGATGCCGAAGGGCTCGAGGTTGTCGGGGGGGAGGAAGTCCTTGATCTGATCCCAGTCCTTGTCCTTGAGGATGCCCTTCTTGTGCGCGCGGATCGCCTTGTCCTTGATGTGCGTCAGGATGGGGATCTTGGCCGCCTGATCCTTCGGCACGAAGTCCTGTAGGGCGTGGATGTCCTTGAACGGCTTCTTGTCGGCGGGCGCCGCGTCGCGGCGGGCGTAGAGCTCGTCGCGGAGCGGCGCCACTTGGTCGGGGCGGTCGACCAGGATGGCCATCCCGTTGGCGCCGACGTAGCCGGTGATGTTCTCCGCGGCGTCGTTGATCCGGGTCTCCTCCGCGCGCTCCGTCGCCTTGTTCGCGGAGCCGCTGCATGTCGTACTCCATCGGGTCGGACTTCGCATAGAAGCCCGCCGCCACGAGGCCGAGCGACGGCGAGGCAGCACGCCGACCGAGCATACGGCGCGGGGCGCGAGCGGCACGATCGCCGCGAAGGGCTTGCCGAAGGCGACGCCCGCGCGCGTGAGCCTGCGCACGCGCGCGAGCAGGCCCGGCTGCTGCGACGAGGGCGGGCCGCCCACGGGCCGCGCCTTGATGGGCGCGATCTTCTCCATCACCGTCAGGATGCTCGGCAGGGTCATGTACGTGCCGACCCAGCAGAGGACCATGCCGATGGACCCGATCATCCCGAAGTCGCGGAAGCCGCGGAACTCGGTGATCATCAGCGAGCCGTACGAGGCGGCGGCGGTGCAGCCCGCCGTCAGCGTGGGGAGCCACGTCTCGCGGTGGGCGATGCGCACGCCGTCGAGGAGCGTCGCGCCGCGCCGGCGCGCCTCCAGGAAGCGCGCCATGTAGATGATGCCGAAGTTGATCCCGTTGCCGGCGATGATGGTGAAGAGGAAGCCCGTCGCCATGTTCAGGTGCCCGATGAGCACCTGCGTCACGCCGAACGTCCAGGCGACGCCGATGCCGATCGTGAGCAGCATGGCGATGAGCGTGCGGAAGCGGAGGTAGTAGAGGAAGAAGACGCCGCCGATGAGCAGGATGCCGAGCTGGCCGACGTCGGTCAGGTCCTTGTTGACCGCGCCGTACTCGGTGATGCTGCTCTTCAGGTCGCCGGCGAGGCCCCAGTGTGATCGCCGGGTCGAACGAGGCGGGGTTCACCCGCTCCACCATCTCCGTCACCTTGCGGATCGTCGCCGTGCCCTTGTCCAGGTCGGTGCCCGAGGTCTTGGATCGGATGGAGACGACCAGGGTCTTGAGGTCCTTCGACTGGTAGTAGCCGTCGGGGTAGCGCTGCTGATCCTCCTCCTCGATCCCGAGGCGCTCGCGGATCTTCTTGGCGTCGAGCGGCGGCGGCGGCTCGCTGTCGTCGAGCTGGAGGTCGGCCGCCTTCGACACCTCGTAGCGCCAGCGGGCGTCGATCTCGTCGCTTCGCCTCCTCCAGCTTCGCCTTGTCGACGTAGAGCCCGCCGTGCGTCTGGAGGAACCGGTAGGCGTCGTGCACGCCGTCCTCGACCGAGCCGACCCAGGGGGGCCCGATCTTCGCGATCTCCGTCACCAGCGCGTCGCCCGCCTTGCGGAGCGACTCGGGCTGGTGCTCGGGCCGCCCTCGAGCACCACGAAGAGGGTGGAGACGCCCGCCGTCTTCTGCGCCACGCGGTTGAGCTCGATCACGCTCGGCCGGTTCTCCGGCAGGAGCGCGTCGAAGCCCGTGAGCATCTTGAGCCGGAGCGCGAAGGAGACGGCGACGGCCGTGAGGACCAGGGCGATCCCCAGCGGGATCCACGGCCGGTTCACCTGAAGATCGGCGATCTTGTAAGCGATCTCCGTGCTCATGGTCGACGGCGGCGGTGCCTCCTCGCGCCCCTCGCGGCCGGAGGAGGGCGGGGGATCGACGCGCGGCATCGCCGGCGGCCGGGGGATGTTGGGCATGCTCAGGGAAACCTCGCGCGGGTGTGGAGGCACGAGGGTAGCGGACAAACGCGGGTGGGCTCAACTTCCCGAGCCGGGGCCCGAGCCCGAAAATCCAGGAGACCGAGATCGGGCTCGGGCTCTAACGCGCGCCGATCCTGAGGAGCACGACCTTCACGGTGTCGATGAGGATGGAGAGGTCGAACCAGAGCGAGAAGCGCCGGATGTAGAACAGATCGTAGGCGAGCTTCTCCTGCGCGTCCTCGACCGAGGCGCCGTACCGGCAGCGGACCTGGGCGTGCCCCGTCACGCCGGGCTTCATGCAGAGGCGATGACGGAAGAACGGGATCTTCTGCGTGAGCATGTCCACGAACACGGGCCGCTCGGGCCTCGGGCCGACCAGGCTCATCTCGCCCACGAGCACGTTCCAGAGCTGGGGCAGCTCGTCGATCCGCGTCCGCCGGAGCAGCCGGCCCACGCGCGTCACCCGCGGGTCGTTCTCCGCGGCCCACACGGCGCCCAGCGCCTCGGCGTCCGTGCGCATGGAGCGGAGCTTGCGGAGCGTGAAGCTCCTGCCCTGCGCCCCGGCGCGCACCTGCGCGTAGAGCACGGGGCCGGGCGAGTCCAGCTTGACGGCGATCGCCGCGACGAGGAGCAGCGGCGCCGAGAGGACGAGCCCGAGCGCGCCCGCGACCACGTCGAAGACCCGCTTGACGAGGAGCGGGAACGGCCGCGGGCGGTAGCCTCGGCCGAACACCAGATCGCTCGGCTTCAGCGCCGGGACGAGGACCTTGCCGGTCATGCGCTCGTACAAATCGATCCCCTCCTCGACCTCGACGCCGCGCAGCTTGAGCTCGAGCAGCTCCCCGACCGGGAGCGTGCCGCGCCGCTCGGAGGTGGCGACCACGATGCGGTCGATCCCCCGCTCTGCGGAGACGCGCGCGATGTCGGCGTAGCGCCCGAGCACGGGCGCGCCCGCAGGAGGGATCTCCCCCTCCTGGACGAGCACACCCGCGAGGTCGAGGCCGGTCCCGCTGTCGCCGGTGAGCAGGTCCGCGCAGGCCTCCGCCACGGGCCCGCCGCCGAGGATGAGCACGGCGCGCCGGCAGAGCGGGCTCGAGGCGACCCGCTCGAAGGCTGCGCGCCACGCGGGCAAGACGATGGCCGCGCCGGCGAACGCCGTGAGGAGCACGCCGCGCCCCGGCGCCGCGCTCGGGAGCACGAAGCGGTAGAGGATCGCGAGCGCGGTCCCGGCCACGACGAGCGCGCGGAGCACCCCGACGGCCAGCGCTCTCGCGCGGAGCGGGCGGGGCCCGTAGAGGCCGTGGTAATACATGGAGGTCTGGGCCACGAGCGAAACGAGGAGCACGTGCAGGAGGTAGCCCGCCGCGCACGCACGTCCCCAGCCGACCGTCACGCCCGCGGCGGAGATGCCCAGCAGCGCGAGCAGGCCAGCCTCCACGAACCACACGACCGCGCGGCGCGGGGAACGGAAGAGATCGAGCATCGGTGCCCTCTCCACGGCGCTCCGGGACGGAGCGCCCGGCCGCCTGGGCGTCGCGGGCAGTTGTCACCCCGCTTCGCAGCGCGACCTGTGTCCGCGGTAGAGAGCAAGGACGGTGCGAGGAGCGTGGTCCGCCCCGCACACCACGAGCCTAGGGCACGTCCCGCGTGTACCGAGGTTCGTCCGCGCTCGTCGTCTTCCGCGCGCCCTCACCCCCCCTGCCCCATGAGCGTTAGCCTGCACCAGGGACCTGCAATCCTAACCGCGCCCGGAGCGTCCCGCCGAAGGCGGGACGCGGAGGAAGCGGGGGCCGCTGGTTCGCACGACGGGCCGTTGAGCAGACCTGCGGCCCCCGCTTCCTCCGCGAGCCGCCGTAAACGGCGGATTGCGAAGGGCGCGGTTAGGATTTCAGGCCCCTGGCGCCGGCCAATGCCCGTGGCCGGAGGTGGTGAGGTCTACGGAGACTCGCGGCGTCACCTCGCCGCGAGCGCGCGGAGGAAGCCCCTCACCGTGCCCGGGTCCGGGACGCGGAGCGCGGCCCTGCTCACGCCGTGGCCCACGTGGATGGTCAGCGCGGAGGGCGGCAGCGCTGCGAAGAGGTCCTCGTCGGTGGCGTCGTCGCCGATGGCGACAATCGCGGCGCCCGCGGGCGCCTCCGCCAGCGCGCGGGCGGCGGCGAGGCCCTTGCCCGGGCCGCGCGCCCTCACCTCGATCACCTTGAGGCCGCGCACCACCTCGAGGTCGTGCTCGACCGCGACGCCGGCGACGCGCGTCGTGAGCTCGCGCACCCGCTCGCGGCCGAGCTCGGTCTCCACCGTGCGGTAGTGCCAGGCGAGGCTCTGGGTCTTCTCCTCCACGAGGCACCCCGGCGTGCGCCGCGCGATCTCGTCGAGGATGGTGCGCACGGCCGGCTTCCACGCCTCCGGCCTCAGCGCGAGCGTGCTCCACGAGCCGCCGGGGGGGCGGTGACAGACCCCGTGCTCGGCGTGCAGGTGGATCGGCAGCCCGCCGAACCACGCCTCGAGGTCCTCCCACCTCCGGCCGCTCGCGATGTGCACGAGCGTGCCGGGCCGCGCCGCGAGGTCCCCGAGCTGCGCGCGGAGCTCGGCGTCGGGCGCGGCCAGCTCCGGCAGCGGCGCGAGCGGGACCAGGGTGCCGTCGTAGTCGAGGAGGAGGACGAGGCTCGGGGCCTTTCGCAGGCAGAGGGCCCGATCGCGGAGGTCCGCGCCGCCGGCCGAGGCCGTGGGCGCGGCGGGCGTGGCGCACCGCTCGAGGTCGCCGAGGAACGAGCGGGCCCAGGCGTGGACGTCGTGGGTGGCCACCCGGCGGCGGAGCGCTTCCATGCGCGCGCGCTGCTCGGCCTCGGGCATCTCGAGCGCGCGCTCGATCGCGGAGGCCATGCCCCCGGTGTCGTACGGGTTGACCAGGAGCGCCTCCACGAGATCCTCCGCCGCGCCGGCGAGCTCGCTCAGCACGAGCGCGCCGAGGGAGTCGATCCGGCTCGCGACGTACTCCTTCGCGACGAGGTTCATCCCGTCCCTGAGCGGCGTGACGAGCATCACGTCGGCGGCCGCGTAGAGGGCGGCGAGGCGCTCCACCGGCACCGACTGGTAGAGGAAGTGGACGGGCACGGAGTCGACGGTGCCGTGGCGCCCGTTCACGCGGCCCACCATCTCGTGGACCTCCTTGCGCATCTGCTCGTAGCCCCCGGCGCCCTCGCGCGTGGGGACGGCGATCTGAACGAAGCGCACCTTGCGCAGCTCCGGCGCGCGGTCGAGGACGCGATCGATCGCGGCGAGCCGGAGCGCGATGCCCTTCGTGTAGTCCAGGCGGTCGACGCCGAGCACGATGCGCCCCCCGGGCGCCTGCGCGCGGATCCGCGCTGCCTCCTCGTGCACGTCGGGCCGGCGGGCCAGGTCCGCGAACGCCGCCGGGTCGATGCCGACGGGGTACACGCCGAGGCGCACGCGCCGGCCGTCGTACGCCACCGTGTCGCCCTCGGGCTCGAGGTCGAGCAGGCGCACGATCGCGTCGAGGAAGTGCTGGCGGTACGCCCCCGTCTGGAAGCCCACGAGATCGGCGCCGAGCAGCCCGTGGAGCAGCCGCGCCCGCCACGGCAGCATGCGGAGCACCTCCCAGCTCGGGAAGGGCGTGTGCAAGAAGAACCCGATCCTCGCCCGTGGGATCCTCGCGCGGATCATCTCCGGCACGAGCATGAGGTGGTAGTCGTGCACCCAGAGCACGTCGCCCGGCCGGTAGTGCTGGGCCGCGATGTCGGCGAAGCGGGCGTTGACGGCCTGGTAGGTCTCGAATGCGCCGTCGTCCTCGAAGCGCGCGGTGTCCAGGAAGTAGTGCAGGAGCGGCCAGAGCGTGCTGTTCGAGAAGCCCTCGTAGTACCTCGTCACCTCCGTCGCATCGAGGGGCACGGGCACGGCCCTGCAGCTCCGCGAGGCGGGCCGCGGCGCAATCGTCCTGCCCCGCCTGCCCGTCCTCGGCCTGCCCGGCGCGCGCCGCGGTCGCCCCCGACCAGCCGATCCAGAGCCCGTCCTGCCGCTCGTGCAGCGCGCGGAGGGCCGTCGTCAGCCCGCCCGCGGAGGGCACGATGGAGACGTCGTCGCCCTCGTGACAGACGGTGACCGGGAGGCGGTTGGACAGAATGATCAGTCGCGGCACTCGGCTACCTCCCTCACGCGATCGTGCGTGGTCCCCGCTCCGCCGGCCCGGAAGTCGGGTTATTCCTCATGAGCGAACACGCGCCGTCCATCTCCGCGCGAGCGCCACGGCAGAGGCCGCCACGATCCCGGCCAGCGCGAACGTGCAGCGGCCGCCGACGCGGTGATAGACCGCGCCCCAGAGGAGCATCCCGGCGACGCCGCCGGCGGCGATCACCGCCGAGAAGAGGCCCTGCGCGGTCGCGAACGTCTGCGGCGGCATGCGCTGCTTCAGGTGCGTGAGCGCGGCGGTCCAGAGGAGCGCGACGCTCGGCGAGTGGAGGAGCTGGATCACGAGGATGCCGGGGAGAGACCGCACGATCGCGAGGAGCGCGCAGCGGATCGCGATGACGCCCAGCGCGAACACCATGAGCGGCGGCTCACGGAAGCGCGCGATGAGCTGCGAGGCGAACGCCATCGCCGCGATCTCGGCGGCGACGCCGACGGCCCAGGCGAAGCCGATGAAGGCGCTCGACGCGCCGAGGTCGTCGAGGTGGAGCGAGAAGCAAATCTCGTAGCTGGATATGGAGAGCTCGGCCACGAGCACGGCCACGAGCATGGCCGGGAAGTCGCCCGCGGCGACGAGGCCGCGGACCTTGTCGGCCAGCGGGAGGCTGACCGCGACGCTCTCCACGGGGATCACCAGCGACGTGAGCAGCGCGACGCCGAGGGAGGCCGCGACGACGGCGGGGAGCTCCGCCGGGTCCTCCGGGTCGAGGAGGCGCCCGACGCCCGCCGACGCCACGAGGAAGCCGAGCGACCCCCAGAGGCGCGTCCGTCCGTAGGAGTCCTGGGTGCCTCGTTCGCGCTCGACCGCGACCACGTCGGCCATCGTGAGCATCGGAGCCCGGAAGGCCGCGAAGACGAGCACCATGCAGAGGATTTCGAGAAAGCCGAGCTGATGGTGCGCGAGGCCCGCGACGGCGAGCAGGGCAAAGGCGAAGAACGAGCCGAGGCACGCCATGCGCAGCACCGAGCCACGCAGGCCGAGCGAGTCCGCGAAGAGCCCGACGAGGGGCGGGCCCACGATCCCCATCGCGGGGATGGTCGCCACCACCGCCCCCATCGCGACGCCCTCGATCCCGCGGGCGCGCAGCCATCGCGGGAAGAACGGCGTGTAGACGCCGAGCGCGGCGAAGCTCGCGAAGAAGTAGACCCGGAGCGGGAGCGTGCCGCGCTGGAGGCGCGCGAGGGAGGCGGCGCGGCCGATGGACCGCTGTACGGGGGTGGCTTGCAAGGCGATGCGAGGAGCGGGAGCAATTGCCGGACCGCCGCGCGTGCGCGCGGCCGGGTCGGCTCCGTCGAGGGCGCAGGGCTCCGCTGTGAATCACCCGCGCGCGGGGCCGTGGCACGCTGCATGTAGCCGAGCGAGGATGACCCCTTCTCTGCGATCGCGAAGGACGGGGGCGTGCGCGATGCGTATTGCCATCTTCTCCACGCCGTTCATCCGCGTGCCCCCCGTCGGCTACGGCGGCACCGAGCTGTTCTGCCACCAGCTCTCGGAGGAGCTCCACGCCCGAGGCCATGACGTCACCGTCTTCACGACCGGCGACTCGGAGGTCTCCTGCAAGAAGCGCTGGCTCTACCCGAAGGCCGTGTGGCCGCCACACCCGCACGACGAGATCGCCCACACGGCGTGGGCGTTCGACGAGGCGGCGCACGGCGACTTCGACGTGCTGCACCTCAACAGCCCCTTCGGGATCCCGCTCTCCCGCTTCGTGGACGTGCCCGTCGTCCACACCATCCACCACCACCAGGATCCGGCGACGTCGCGCCTCTACGCCGCGTACCCGGACGTGGGCTACGTCGCCATCAGCCAGCGCCAGCTCGACCTGGAGGGGGCGCTCCCCGGGGCGGTCGTCATCCACCACGGGCTCCACCCCGATCGCTACCCGCTCGGCGCGAAGGACGACGGCTACCTGCTCCACCTCGGCAGGTACGCCGCCGAGAAGGGGACGCACCTCGCCATCGACGTCGCCGTGCGGGCGGGGCTGCCGCTCAAGCTCGCCGGACGGATCCACGCGCCGGACGTCGACTACTTCCGGGCCGAGGTCGCGCCGAGGATCGAATCGTCCGGCGTGGAGGAGGTCGGGGAGGCCGACCACGATCGCAAGGTCGCCCTCCTGCGGGGGGCGCGCGCGGTCGTCTGCCCCCTCTCCTGGGAGGAGCCCTTCGGGCTCATCGCCATCGAGGCGATGCTCTGCGGCACGCCCGTGCTGGGGTTCGCGCGCGGGTCGTTCCCCGAGATCGTCGACGATGGGGTCACGGGCTTCCTCGCGGGGCCGGGGGACGTCGACGCGCTCGCGCGTGCGGCGGCGCGCCTCGAAGGGTTCGATCGGGCAGCGTGCGCCCGGCGGGCGAGGGAGCGCTTCACCGCCGCGGCGATGACCGACGCCTACGAGGCGCTCTATCGCCGCCTCGCGTCAATCCCGCGGGGGTCGGAGCGCGCCGCCCCCTCGACCCGGGGGGCTCAGACCGCTTCGCTCGCGACGGTCGAGGCGTCGTGCTTTCGCGACGGGGGGACCTGAATAGGCGTCACTGACTCCGAGCCCGAGCCCGAAATCCGGAAGATCGGGCTCGGGCTCGGGCTGGGGAAGGAGGAGACTGGCTTCTGCCACCGCCGGATCTCGGGTACGCTTCACGCTGGTGCTTCCCGAGTTCAGCCCACCCTCCGATCGCTTCGCGATCGAAGCCCGCGTCGGCAGCGGTGGGATGGGGGACATCTTCCGCGGCGTCGATCGGCAGACGGGGCAGCAGGTCGCCATCAAGCTGCTCCGCGCCACCGCGTCGGCGCACGAGCGCGCGCGCTTCGCCCGCGAGATCGCGATCCTCGCCGACCTCCGGCACCCGAACATCGTGCAGTACACCGGCCATGGGACGTGGGAGGACGGCCGCCTCTTCCTGGCGATGGAGTGGCTCGACGGCGAGGATCTCTCGCAGCGCCAGCGGCGCGCGCCGCTCGGCATGCGCGACGCGGTGGAGGTCGTGCGGAGGTCCGCGGCGGCGATGGCGGCCGTGCACGCGCGCGGCGTGATCCACCGCGACCTCAAGCTGTCCAACATCTTCCTGCCCAACGGCAAGGGCACGGCGGTCAAGCTGATCGACTTCGGCGTGGTCAAGCCGCCGGAGCCCGACGAGTACCCCACCGAGCGCGGTCAGATCATCGGCACGCCGCACTTCATGGCGCCGGAGCAGGCGCGGGGGGAGCCAATCGACGTCCGCGCGGACGTATACTCCCTGGGCTCCGTGCTCTTCCGCCTGGTCACCGGGCGCAACGTCTTCGAGACGGAGCACATCATCGCCCTGCTCGGCCGCCTGGTGATCGAGGACCCGCCCACCGCCTCGAGCGTCCGCTTCGACGTGCCCGAGCCGCTCGACCAGGTGGTGAGCCGCGCCATCGCGCGCAAGCGCGACGTCCGCTACGAGAACGGCGGCGAGCTGGCCCGGGCGCTCGCCCGCGTGGGCACCCTCAACAACGACCCACCCGCCACCGACAAGAGCTCTTCCGCGGTCCGCAAGGCCGTGCGGCGCCCCACGCTCGACGGGCCGATCTCCTCGGACGCGGTGCCCGTGGGCGGCACGTCCGGCGAGGCCCCCTCCTACGATGGAGCGGATCCCCAGGCCCCCAGGCGGCCGGGCACCAGCGAGCGGCGCGTCGTCGCGGTGGTGCTGTGCGACCTCGGCGGCGCCAATCTCGCGCCCGAGGTCGACGCGGCCGTGCGCGACGAGCTGGGCGAGGACACGCGCTTCGAGGCGCTCGCCGGCGGGCGCATGGTCGCGGTGCTGGGCGTCGAGCAATCCAAGGGCGACGAGGCGATCCGCGCCGCCCGCGCGGCGCTCACCGTCTCCCGCTCCCGGACGGGCACGCAAACGATGCCTGGCCCCGTGGCGCGCGTGGCGGTCGCCGTCGGCCACGCCGTGCGCGGCCGCGCCAACCTCGCCGGCCAGGCGCTCGAGCGCGCCGCGCGCCAGCTCGAGCTGGCCGCGCCCGGCACGGTGCGCATCGACGGCTACGCCGCGGCCGCCGTCGAGGGACGCTTCATGGTCCAGGAGGACGGAGCGACGGCCGGGGGCGGCGTGCTGCTGCGCGAGGACGCGGGCGGCTTCGGGGCCCGCCAGCTCCTCGGGCGCGCGACGCCGACCGTGGGGCGCGAGAAGGAGATCGCCCTCCTGCTCGGGATCTACGGGGAGATGGCCGAGGACGGCACCCCGCGCGCCGCGCTCGTCACCGGGCCCGCCGGCATCGGCAAGAGCCGCGTCCGCTGCGGAGCTCATGGCGCGCGCCCTGACCGCCGCTCCGCGCCCGGAGATCCTGCTCTGCCGCGGCGACGCGATGAGCCGCGGATCGAGCCTGTCCGCGCTGGGCCGGGCCCTGCGCGCGCTCATGGGCGTGCACGACGGCGAGCCCGCGCGCGACCAGATGACCAAGGTCAAGAACTACGTCGCCGTGCGCATGCCGCGGACGCTGCGCTTCCTCGCCGCCTTCCTGGGCGAGCTGATCGGCGTCCCGTTCCCGGACGAGAACGACGAGCCGCTCCGCGCCGCGCGCGCCAGCGCCCAGCTCATGCAGTCCCGCCTGCGCTCCGCGCTCGAGGCCTTCACCCGCGCCCAGCCCGGCCCCGTCGTCCTCTTCATCGAGGACCTGCACTGGGCCGACGACACCACCCTCAATCTCTGCGACTGGCTCCTCGGCTGCCCGGACCTGCGCTTCGGCGTCTTCGCCTTCGCGCGGCCGGAGATCGCCGCCCGTACGCCTCAACTGTGGGAGAAGCGCCACGTCACGCGCCTCACCCTCTCGCCCCTCTCGCCGCTCGCGGCCGAGCGCCTCGTCGCCGCCGCGCTCCCGCAGTCGGACCCGTCCGTGCGCGCCGGCATCGTGCGCCGCGCCGGCGGCAACGCGCTCTTCCTGGAGGAGCTGGTCCGGTACGCCGCCGAGGGGCGGGAGGAGCTGCCGCTCACCGTGCAGGCGCTCGTGCAGGCGCGGCTCGATCGCATGTCGCCGGTGCTCCGCCAGGTCCTGCGCGCGGCCGCCGTCTTCGGCCAGTCGTTCTGGACGGGGGGCGTCGAGGCGCTCCTCGACCGGCCCGCCGCGATGGATCTGATCGAGCTCCGGCACTCCGAGATCGTCACGCGGCAGCACGAGTCCCGCATCGCGGAGCAGGACGAGTGGATGTTCCGCCAGGCGCTGGTGCGCGACGCCGCGTACGCCTCGATCCTGGAGGAGGACCGCGCCGCCCTGCACCTCGCCGCGGGCGCGTGGCTCGAGTCCGTGGGCGACGTGGACGTGGGCCTCATCGCCCGCCACGCCGACGCCGGGGGCGACCTGCCACGCGCCGCCGCGCTCTACGCGCGCGCGACGCGGCAGGCGTACACCAACGGGGCGCAGCTCGAGACGTCGCTCGAGCTGGCCAATCGCGGCCTCGCGTGCGGAGCGGAGGGCGGCGTCCGCGGCCAGCTCCTCATCGCCAAGGCGCAGGTCTGCTCGTTCATCGGCCGGCTGCCGGACGCCGTCGCCGCCGCGGACGAGGCCGTGCGCATCGCGCCGGCCGGCTCGGACATGTGGGGCGAGGCCCAGCGCATCGCGGCGACCGCGCTCATCGAGGCGGGCAAGAGCCGGGAGGGCGACGCCCGCGCCGCCTGGGCCCTCGACCCGGACTACGCCGGCCTCTCCCTCTCGCTCTCCATCCGGTCCGCCATCATGTCCGCGCGCGTCCGCGGCCTCATCGACCTCGGCGCCACCGGGCAGGCGCTCGCGCTCGCCGACCAGGCGGTCGAGGCCGCCCGCGCCTCGGGCGCCGTCGACGCCGTGCTGCGCGCCATGGACGCGCGCACGATCGCGCTGATGCACGTGGGCGACCTCTCCCAGGCCGTCTCGTCCGGCACGGCCCTCGTCGAGACGGCCGACGGCGCGGGCAACCTGGTCCTCGCCACGCGCGGCCGCTGCAACGCGGGCTCGGTCCTGAACCACCTCGGGATGTTCGAGGAGGCGCAGACAATGCTGGAGCGCGCGCTGGCCGACGCGCGCGCGCGGCGCATGCGCATCCTGGAGGCGTTCGCGCTCCACAACGCGGGGATGTCGTACGCCCGCATGGGCAACCTGGACGAGGGCGTCAGCGCCCAGCGCCACGCGGCGCGCATCGCCGACGAGACGGGCGCCGCCCGCCTGCGGATGTTCACGCGATCGTACGAGGCCGTCTTCCTCGTCTGGCGCGGCGCCCCGGGCGACCTCGGCGCGGCCCACAACCTGGCCCGTTACCTCTGCGAGGAGGGCCGGTCCAGCCCCGGCCTCTACACCCTCGCGCTCTTCGTCCTGGCCAAGGTGCAGCTCGCGCGCCGCTTCCTGGACAGCGCGCTCGAGGCCGCGCGCGAGGTCGAACCAGCGCCTCGCCGCCGGCCCCGTCGAGGAGTGGGACGAGTACATGCGCCTGACGCTGATCGAGGTGCTGATCGCGATGGGCGCGCAGCAGGACGCCGACGTCGTGCTCGGCGGCGCCTTCCAGGCGGTGGTGGATCACGCCGCGGCGATCGGGAGGCCGGACCACCGGCGCGCGTTCCTGACGCGCAACGACGAGGTGCGGCGGATCGTGGAGCTGTCCGGAGAGCGCCTGGGGCGGAGGCTGCCGGAGATGGGTAGGTAGAGCGCGCCGGCAGAGGCGTCATGAGATGGCGCGTATCCCCCTTCGTCCACGCGTTGATCGCCGGGCTGTGTCTCGCCACCGCTCCGGCCGTGGCCGAGGAGCCGCCCGTGCGCGCGGGGACGACCCCTCCTGCCGAGCCACCCGCCGTCGAGGAGTCCGCCTCGACCGACTCGAGGCTCCTGGCAGCTCGACGCGAGCTTGCTGGGTAGCTACTACAGGATCCACCCGACGGTGCCCGTTCGCATCGCGCCGCCCGTCGGCACCGTGCTCGCGCTCCCGGACCGCGACGGGGTCAGCGCGAGCGGCACCTTCGAGGTGACGCGCTTCCTCAATCCCGTGGTCGACGACGGCACACCGCGATCCCTCCAGCCATTCTTGCAGCGCGCGAGCACGGTCTACGGGATCTTCGACGCCGGCGGAATCCGTCACGCACACCCCCTTCGACGGACCCCGGCCGGGCGGAACCGACCGCACGGACGAGATCTTCGGGGTCGGTCTGGGGCTGGACGTCTACGTGAAGCGCTGGCTCGCGCTCTTCGCCGGAGCCGGGTACGCCTACGACGTGCTCCACGACGTTGGCATCGACGACGCGACGCACGGCTTCTCCGCGACCGGGGGCTTCGGTCTCCGCTTCGCCGACGCGCGCTTCGATACGTCGTACACCTTCGCTGCCACCCGCACGAACGGGAGCTTCGCCCCGCTCCGCTGGGGCACCTTGCGGCTCTCGGCGCTCGCCACCCTCGCCCGGGGACTCTCGCTGAACGTGGTGGGCCAGGTGATCGATCACGGCGGCACCGGTGGAGTCGATCTCGGGGTCTACGCCGCGCAGGACCTCGGGTTCTTCGTTGGGGGGCTCGGCGAGCGCGGGAGGCTCTTCGCGGGCGAGGTTCTCCTCGCGAACCGCTTCACCGGCGACGCCGGCGTCTCCTGCTGGGTCGCCCCCCGGGTGGTGCTCTCCGCCGAGTATGCGCTCACGTACACCGACGTCCCCAATCAGAGGGCCGTCGGGATGCCGGACGGCTACACCCAGATCGAGCAGGCGCTCACGATCAGCGCAGGCCTGCGCGTCCCATGATCGACCCGCTCAAGTCCCCCGCGGCGCTTCGATCGCGTCGTACAGCGCCGCCGCCACCGCCGACGCGAACGCGTCCACCGTCGCGGGCTCGGCCCAGCGCGCCGCCTCGCGCGAGTCCACCGCGTTGTGCGTCTCCACCAGGATCGAGGGCATCGCCGCCCGCCGCAGGACGAAGATGCGCTGTTCCGGCGCGTGCCGGTCGGCGAAGACGCCGCGCTCGTCCGCGTCTTGCGCGTAGATGCCGGCGTACTCGGCGCCGTCGTACGGCAGGAAGCCGGCCTCGATCATGCGCCGGGCCAGCGCGCGGCCGAGCAGCGCGCGGCGCGACGCCAGCGCGGCGTCGCCCTCGTCGGAGTAGAGGATCGCGAACCCCGGCGCGTCGAGCGAGAGGGGGCAGTCCCGCCCTGGCGCGGGCGACCAGCGCTGGAGCTTGCCGCGCACGTCCGAGTGAAGGCTCACGAACGCATCCGCCCCCCAGGCGAGCGCCTCCTCGACGCGATCGGCGTACGTGACCACGTGCCCCGCGTCGCGCAGGAGGCGCACCTCCACGTGGCCCGTCGCCTGGAGACGGCCCGCGACCGCCTCCCCGAGCGCCAGCATCGCGTCCTGCTCCTCGACGCAGTAGCTCGACGTGTTCCCTCGGTTGCCCGGCGCGCCGTGCCCCGGGTCGATCGCGACGCGGATCGCGGCGGCCTCCGCCGAGAAGCGCGTCGCGACCGGGCGGAGCACGGAGAGCTGACCCGGCCAGCGGCGCGGGTCGTCCGGCGCGCCCCTCGACGCGCGGTGCCCCCAGAGGGCGCGCAGGCCCAGCGCCGCGGCGACGACGCCGCCCGCGATCCCGAGGAGCCAGACGCCGCGGCGGGCCATGACCTCAATCGTTACCCCTGCCGCGGTCGCTGGCCAACTCCCGAGCCCGAGCCCGAGCCCGAGCCCGATCTCCAGCGAATCGGGCTCGCGCTCGGGCTCGGGGCGGCAAATGCTGGCGCCCGCGGGCACCTCGCGGCAAAAGGAGCCCCGTGCCCGTCCCGAGCGTGCTCCGCGGCGTCCTCTACGCCCCTTACCAGGCGGTCTTCTACTCGTTCCTCGTCCTGCGGCGCGCCAAGGCCGCGCTCCTGCCGGAGAGCGGCGGCGCCTGGCGCACCTGGGTCACGCCGAAGCTCCTGATCGGGGGCTTCCTCTACCCCGGGGACGCCGCCGAGCTCGCCGGCGAGGGCGTGGGCGCCGTGGTCAACGTCTCGCGCGAGCTCATCGAGCCGCGCGCATCCATCGAGGCCGCCGGCCTCGCCTACCACCAGGTCCCCTGCTGGGACACCGGCGTCCCTGCGCTCGACGACGCCCGCCGGGGCGTGGCCTTCATCGCGGATCACGTCGGCGCCGGCAGCAAGGTGTACGTCCACTGCGCGAGCGGCGTGGGGCGCAGCGTGTCCCTGGCGATCTGCTACCTGTGCACCCACGAGGGCATGTCCGCCGAAGGCGCGCTCGCCTCGATCACCCGCGCGCGCCCCCGCGTCTCGCTGAGCCGGACGCAGCGCGCGTTCCTGGACGCGTACGTCGCCGCCGAGCGCGAGGGCGCCGCCGCGCCCGCGACGCTCGGGTAGCTGCCCCGTCCGGAGCAGCCCTGCCAGGCTCAGATCAATCTGGCTCCGCATCACGCCGGCCAGGCTCGCGACCTCGGCCGCGCTCGCGCCCAGGAGGCCCTGTAGCCGGCGCCCACCTCGCCCACGAGGAGGAAGACGGAGACCCGGGGAGACCGTCGCACAAAAAGTTGGGCAACGTGCGCAAGTCCTCGAAATCCGACGGATCGGCGGCGGCGGCCAGCGGCGCCCATCACCGCGACGGGTTACGATGGCCCCGTCGCTCCGCGCGGCGCCTCGATCCATGCCTCGCCGCAAGCCCTCCAGCGCTCGCCCCGATCCGCGCACGGGTCTCCTCGTCGAGCACCGCCGCCTGCGGCGGGCCTTCGCCGTGATCCTCGTCGCCGCCGCGCCCGCGTCGCTGATGCAGGCGTGCAGCGCGCCGAGCGCGACGGAGCCCACCCCGGGCGCGGACGCCGGGCGCGACGCCCGCGCCGACGCGGAGCACGACGCGCAGGCGGATGCCGCGCAGGACGCCCTACCCGACGCGAGCGCCGACACGGCCGACGGATCGGACGAGGCGGACGACGCGGGCGACGACGGTCCCGATTGCGGCACGTTCGTCGTGGAGCTCGACGCGGGCGCCGACGCCACCGAGCCCGTCTGTCAGGTGACCTTGCCGTGTGGCCTGTCCTATCCGCTCGAGCCCGTCGGCTGCGCCATCTACGCGGGCCCCTACCCGCTCGGGTGCAGCCTCGACCTGGACAGCGGCTGCCTCGCGGACGCGTACGTCCCCACCCCCGGAGTCTCGGTGACGGTCACCTGCCCCGGGTGCCTGGGCGGCGGCGGGCGGAGGCCGCGCGGCCTCCTCCGCGCGCGGGCGGGCTGCGCGCCCACCGCCGAGGGCGCGTACTTCGCGCGCATGGCCCACGACGAAGCGGCGAGCGTCCACGCGTTCCGGCGGATGCGCGACGAGCTTTTGGCGCACGGCGCGCCCCCGGCCCTGCGGCGCGCGGCGGCGCGCGCGATCCGCGACGAGGAGCGCCACGCGCGCGCGATGGCCCGCCACGCCCGGGCGCGCGGCGCGACCGTCCCCAAGCCGCGGGTGCGGGGCAGCGCCGTCCGCACGCTGGAGGCGATCGCGCGCGAGAACGCCGTGGAGGGTTGCGTGAACGAGACGTTCGGCGCCCTGATCGCCGCCTTCCAGGCCGAGCACGCGCCGAGCGCCGCCCTCCGGCGCGCCTTCGCGCGCATCGCCGCGGACGAGGCGCGCCACGCGGCGCTGTCCTGGGCCGTCGCCCGCTGGGCCGAGGGGCGCCTCGACGCCCGCGCCCGCGCCCGCGTCGCGGCGGCGCGAGCGCGCGCGGTCCACGCGCTGCGCGGGCAGGCGGCCGCCTCTCCGTTCGACGCGGCGGTCGGCAGACCCGACCCGGCCGCGCGCCTCCGGCTCCTCGACGGGATGATCGACGCGCTCGATCTCGCCTAGCCGGCGGAGCTGCCGGCGGGGGGGCTTTGCGAGAGGCCTCAGTGGGCCAGCCTGTGCCGAGATGGTCGCGGCGAGCGGGCTGCGTGCCTCGGCGTGAGCGCCGCGTTGCCCGGCGAGGCCGCTGCGTGCCCCGAGCACGACGCTGCGTGCCCCGAACACGGCGCTGCGTGCCCCGAAGTCGACGCTGCGTGCCCCGAGCACCACCTTGCGTGCCCCGAGCACGACGCTGCGTGCTCCGAGCACGACGCTGCTTGCCCCGAGCACGGCGCCGCGTGCCCCGACCACGGCGCTGCGTGCCCCGAAGTCGACGCTGCGTGCCCCGAAGTCGACGCTGCGTGCCCCGAGCACGGCGCTAAGTGCCCCGAGCACGGCGCTAAGTGCCCCGAGCACGACGCTGCGTGCCCCGAGCACGACGCTGCGTGCCCCGAAGGCGACTCTACGTGCCCCGAGCACGGCGCTGCTTGCCCCGAGCACGGCGCTGCCTGCCCCGAGCACGACGCTGCGCGCCCCGAGCACGGCGCTGCTTGCCCCGAAGGCGACGCTGCGTGCCCCGAGCACGGCGCTGCTTGCCCCGAGCACGGCGCTGCCTGCCCCGAAGGCGACTCTGCGTGCCCCGAGCACAACGCTGCGTGCCCCGAAGACGACTCTGCGTGCCCCGAGCACGACGCTGCGTGCCCCGAAGACGGCGCTGCGTGCCCCGAAGACGACTCTGCGTGCCCCGAGCACGACGCTGCGTGCCCCGAAGGCGACTCTGCGTGCCCCGAGCACGGCGCTGCGTGCCCCGCCTGCCACTGCGATCAGGTGGGCGTGGTGGACTTTTACGGCACCGAGGCACTGCCCCGGCTCCGTCGCGCGGCCCCGTGACCACCCGGTGAGCGGACCGCCCGCCCGCTTCTTCCCGCCGGCTGGCTGGCTGCGCGACGCCGAGGCACTTTTCGCCTATGGTGCCCCCATGTCCGAGCCCGCCGTGCGCGCCCGTCAGGAAGAGACCCCGCCCACCTCAGAGCCCGCCGGCCCGCCCCCGTCCGGAGAGGCGGAGGACGTCGAGCACAAGTGGCTGCGGGAGGTCTACCAGGGCGACAACGTGCCGCAGCTCACGGTCCGCGCCGTGGTCATGGGCCTCCTGCTCGGCTCGTTCATGGCCTTCTCGAACCTCTACGTCGGCCTGAAGACCGGCTGGGGCCTCGGCGTCGCGATCACGGCGTGCATCATGAGCTGGGCGATCTTCAAGGCGCTCCGGCCCATCCTCGGCAGCGAGCCGTCGATCCTCGAGAACAACTGCATGCAGTCGACGGCCTCCGCGGCCGGGTACTCGACGGGCTCGACGCTGATCTCCGCGTTCGGCGCGTACATGATGATCAACAAGACGCTGCCGCCGTGGCCCATCATCATGGCGCTCGTCTTCTCGCTCGCGATGCTCGGCGTCTTCATGGCCATCCCCATGAAGCGCAACATGGTGAACATCGAGCAGCTCCCCTTCCCCTCCGGCATGGCCGCCGCCGAGACGCTCCGTTCGCTCTACACCGCCGGCGAGGAGGCCATCAAGAAGGCGCGGAGCCTCTTCGCCGGCATCGGGGTCGGCGCGATCATCGCCTTCCTCCGTGACGGGATGGCCGACTTCACCGAGCGCTTCAAGTGGGGCTCGTGGGCGGGCTGGCTCACGCTCCCGAACTTCCTCCCGGTGAGCGACTGGCTGAAGAAGGCGGGGGCCACGAACGCGGCCATCGTCTTCGACCCCAAGGGGTACACCTTCTCGTTCGAGCTCTCGACCATCCTCGTGGGCGCCGGCGCCATCATGGGCATCCGCGTGGCGACGTCGATGCTGGTCGGCGCGTTCCTCTGCTACGGCGTCCTCGCGCCCATCATGCACCACACGGCCGGGGCCGAAGGGCACATGGTCATCGAGGTCCTCGGCTACCGCAGCATCGTGTCGTGGAGCGTGTGGGGCGGCGTCTCGCTGATGACCACCGCGGCGCTCCTGAACTTCGGCCTCCAGTGGCGCACGCTCGCGCGCGCGCTCTCCGGGGTGGGCGCGATGTTCAAGAAGAAGGACGAGAGCACCCCGAACGACCCGCTCGAGCGGATCGAGGTGCCCTCCTCGTGGTTCCTGATCGGTACGGGGGTCGCCGGGGCGCTCTGCGTCCTGATCAACTGGTACGCGTTCCACATCGCCATCTGGCTGGGTGCGCTCGCCGTGGTCATCAGCGCCGTCCTCGCGATCGTCGCCTGCCGCGCGACGGGCGAGACCGACACCACCCCCATCGGCGCGCTCGGCAAGATCACCCAGCTCACCTACGGCCTGCTCATCCCGCAGAACATCACGGCCAACCTGATGACGGCGAACGTGACGGCGTCCATCGCGTCCGCCTCGGCCGACCTGCTCACCGACCTGAAGAGCGGGTACCTCCTCGGCGCCAACCCGCGCAAGCAGTTCCTCGCCCAGTTCTTCGGCGTCTTCGCGGGGACGCTCGTGGCGGTGCCGGGCTTCTTCCTGCTCGTCCCGAACGCCAACGTGCTCGGCGGCGACAAGTTCCCCGCCCCGTCCGCGCAGGTGTGGAAGGCGGTGGCGGAGTTGCTCGGCAAGGGCGTGCACTCGCTCGACCCGACCGCGCTCTGGGCGATGGCCGTCGGCGGGGCGCTCGGCATCGTGATCACGCTCCTGGAGAAGGCGTTCCCCAAGCACCGCCACCTGATCCCGTCGCCCACGGGCATCGGGCTCGCGTTCGTCATCCCCGCCTGGAACTCGATGAGCATGTTCCTCGGCGCCCTCATCGCGTGGGTGCTCGAGAAGAAGCGGCCCGCGACGGCCGAGACCTACACCATCCCGGTCGCGTCCGGGATCATCGCCGGCGAGAGCCTCATGGGCGTGTTCGTCGCGGTGTTCGGCGTGGTGTCCGACCTCATGAAGTGACGCCCCGCGGCTGCGCGAAGCGCTCGGCAATGCCCGGCGCGACGGCGTAGCATCGCCGGAGCGTGCCGGATTACACCTACCACCCGTTCTTCAAGCCGTTCCTCTTCCGCCTGCCGGCGGAGGACGCGCGCAAGGTCACGCTCGGGTTGCTCGCGCTCCAGGCGAGGACGCGGCTCGGCCGGCGCATCTTCCGTCTCTTCGGCCATGGCGTGCCGTCCGGCGCCTCTGCCGTCACGGCCTTCGGCCTGCGCTTCCCCGGCCCCATCGGGCTCGCGCCCGGCATCGACACGCACGGCGAGGCGATCGCCGTCCTGCAGTACCTCGACCTGGGCTTCCTGATCGTCGGGCCCGTGGGCGCCGAGGACGTGCCGCGGCGCTTCGTGGCCGATCCCGTGAGGGTCCGCGAGGCGAGCGCCATCGTCGCGGGCGACGAGGCCGGCGCGCCTTCGGCCGCGCAGGTGGCGGCGCGCATCCGCGCGACGGCCGACCTCGCCGTCCCGGTGGGCGTCGCGCTGCGCGGGGACGACCTCGCCGCCGCCGCGCGCGCGCTCGAGGGCGCCGCCGCGTTCTTCGTGCTCCCGCCGCGCTGCGCGGACGACGCCGGCACCCTGCGCGCCCTCCGCGCCTCCACGAAGGCGCCGCTCCTGCTCGCGTGCGCGCCCGAGTGGGAGGCCTCTGCGCTGGACGCGCGCGTCGACGCCGCCGCGGAGGCCGGCGTCGACGGCGTGGTCGTCCTCGCGGGCGAGCGCTCGGATCTCGGTGCCCGGCGGGCGCGCCACGGGGCCCTTCCTGCGGGAGCGCGCGCTCGCGGCGGTGGCCCGCATCGCCGGCCGCCACGGCGACCGGATGCCGGTCGTGGGATCGGGCGGCGTCCTCTCGCCCGAGGACGCCGTTGCGTTCCTCGACGCGGGGGCGAAGCTCGTCCAGCTCTACGAGGGCCTCGTCTATGCGGGCCCGGGACTGCCGGCGCGGTGCGGGCACGCGCTCGCCGCGCGACGCACCGGATCGCCCCCGCCGCAGACGGAGCCCGCCCCCGCGGCCCCGCCCCAGGATTGATGGCTCGCGCGCTACGCGAAGCTCGGCCGCGCGCTCGTCGGGCTGACGGGCGCCGCCCTCGTCGCCTCGGGCCTCTTCGCGCTCGTCCTCGCCGCGACCGTCCAGCTCCTGCCGTACGACGTCCGCTACCTCGGCATGTCGGTGCAGGACCTCTGCGCCTTGAACGCGTGCAAGGTGGTGCACTTCATGGCGCACGACCGCGTTCTCGTTCGGCGGGTCCATCATCTCCATCGGCGTCCTCTACGTGTGGCTCGCCGCGGTGCCGCTCCGCGCGGGCGAGCGCTGGGCCTTCTGGGCGCTGGTGGCGTCCGGGATCACCGGCTTCGGCAGCTTCCTCACGTACATCGGCTACGGCTACCTCGACGTCTGGCACGGCCGCGCCACGCTCGCGCTCCTGCCCGTCTTCCTCGCCGGGCTCGTCCTCACGCACGCCGGCCTCCAGCGGCCGGCCCGCGGCGCCTCCCGTGGCCTCCTCCGCGACGCCGCACGCGCGTGGCCCTGGAGCCCGGCCGGGATGGGCCGCATGTGCCTGACGTTCACCGCGATTGGCATGCTCCTCGGCGGCGCCACCATCATGGCGGTGGGCATGACCCGCGTCTTCGTCCCGACGGACCTGGAGTACATGGGCCTCCGCGCACAGGACCTCTACGCCCTCAACCCGCGGCTCGTCCCGCTCATCGCCCACGACCGCGCCGGCTTCGGCGGCGGCCTGTTCTCCACGGGGATCGTGGTCATGAGCACGGTCTGGGCGGGCCTCCGGCCCGGGGCGCGGTCCCTGTGGTGGGCGCTCGCGATCTCGGGCGGCGTCGGCTTCGCGTGCGCCATCGGAATCCACCCGATCGTCGGGTACACGAGCTTCGTCCACCTCGCCCCCGCGTACGCCGGCGCGCTCGCGCTCGTCGTGGGGCTCGCGCTCCTGTACCGCCCGCTGTGCCGGTGGGATGGGCCGACCCGGAGCCGCTTCCCGGACGTGTGAGATCCCGTGCGTTCGGGCTTGTAACATACCGAACCGCGACCGCCAGGGAGCGGGTGCCAGCAGGCGCGACGTCCTCATGCCCTCGCACGCGCCGTGCTGCCTGCAGCGCTACGCATGCGAGGGCACGAAGGCGTCGCGCCTGCTGGCACCCGCTCGCTCGCGCTCGCGGTTCGGTAGGCGCGTACCAACGCAGGCACAACGGCTCGGGCTGGGGAGGCTAGCGGTACAGGTCCTGCAGCTTCTGGAGCGCTGCGTTGCCCGGGCAGAGGTCCGCGTACGGGAGCTGGCTGAGCGGAGCGTCCACCGTCTTGGCCCCGTCGTGCATCTCGACGCCCTTGCGTGTCGAGGTAGAGCAGGCCCACGGGGATCTCGCCCGACGGCTGCCGCTCCTGGAGGTACGACCACACCGCGGTCCGGTTCGTCGGATCGTAGTCGGGCGCGACCTTGTTGAAGCGGACGACGCTGCCGTCGTGCATCGTGACGGTCGTGACGGCGCCCTCGGCGATGTCGGCGGTGATCTCGTCGGCGTGGGGGCACGAAGTCGGCCTCGACGACGGGGAGCTCGGTGCTCGCGGGTGTAGAGGTAGCTCTTGGTCGAGCCCTCGTGGTCGTTGAAGGTCACGCAGGGCGAGATCACGTCGACCAGCGCGAAGCCCTTGTGGCGCGAGCGCCGCCTTGAGGATCGGGACGAGCTGCGCCTTGTCGCCGGAGAAGCTGCGCGCCACGAACGTCGCGCCGAGGTCGAGCGCGAGCATCACCGGGTCGATGGGCGGTCTGCGTGTTGGGCTCGCCCTTCTTCGACTTCGAGCCGATGTCGGCCGAGGCGGAGAACTGGCCCTTGGTCAGCCCGTACACGCCGTTGTTCTCGACGATGTAGAGCATGTCGCACGTTGCGGCGGATGGCGTGCGCCATCTGCCCGAGGCCGATGGAGAGCGAGTCGCCGTCGCCGCTGACGCCGATGTAGGTGAGCGACTTGTTGGCGGCGTTGGCGCCCGGTCGCGATCGCCGGCATGCGCCCGTGCGCGGAGTTGAAGCCGTGCGCGCCGGAGAGGAAGTAGGTCGGCGTCTTGGACGAGCAGCCGATGCCGCTCAGCTTCGCCACCATGTGCGGCGGCGTGTCGAGCTCGTAGAAGGCGCGGACGATGGCGGCGGTGATCGAGTCGTGGCCGCAGCCCGGCGCAGAGGGTCGACATCGACCCCTCGTAGTCGCGGACGGTGAGCCCGAGCTTGTTGGCGCTGGAGCGACGGGTGATGGGCGATCGGCTTCTTGATGTAGCTCACTTGGCGCCTCCCTCGAGCCCAGCCAGGAGTGGCGCAGCCTCGCCGCCGAGCTGCTTCGTGATGCCCTCGACCACCTGCTTGGCCTGGAGCGGGAAGCCGCCGTAGGCGAGCACGCGACTTGAGCTTCTCCTTCGGCGCGGGGTCTCCAGCACGAGCAGCGAGCGGAGCTGCGCGTCGCGGTTCTGCTCGACGACGAAGACGGTCTCGTGCTCCGCGAGGAACGCCTCGACGTCGTCGCCGAAGGGGAAGCCGCGGACGCGGCAGTAGTCCGCCGCGATGCCGCGCTCCGCCAGCACCTCGAGCGCCTCGCGCACGGCGAGGTCGCAGCCGCCGACCGTGAGCACGCCAACTTCGCTGGGGGGCTGCTGCCCCCCCAGCCCCCATCCTTGGCGCCACATCGCTCGATCGCTGCCGGGGGCACGTGCGCGCGCGCCGCCTTGTGCTTGCGGAGGAGGCGCTCCATCACCTCCTGGTACTCGTCGGGGATCTCGGTGTAGCCGCCGAGCTTGTTGTGGCCCGAGCCGCGGGTGAAGAAGGCGCCCTTCGGGTTGCACGCCCGGCAGCGTGCGCGCCGCGACGCCGAGCTCGTCCTCGGGCGAGTAGCGGTGGAACTTGGGCAGCGCCTCGATCTCCTCGCTCGGTGAGCACCTTGCCGCGGTCGGGCCGGTAAGCCGTCGTCCCACTGGAGGCGCGGGCACGACCCAGTCGTTCATCCCGATGTCGAGGTCGCGTGAGCATGAAGACGGGGGTCTGGAAGCGCTCGGCGAGGTCGAACGCGTGGCCGGCGAAGTCGAAGCACTCCGCCGGGTTGGCCGGGAAGAGGACGATGTGCTTGGTGTCGCCGTGCGACGCGTAGGCGCGCGGCCAGGATGTCGCCCTGCTGGGTGCGCGTGGGCATGCCGGTCGACGGCCCGACGCGCTGCACGTCGACGATGACCGCGGGGATCTCGGCGTAGTACGCGAGGCCGATGCAGCTCGTTCATCAGCGAGATGCCCGGGCCCGAGGTCGAGGTGAAGGCGCGCGCCCCGTTCCACGCCGCGCCGATCACCATGCCGATGGCGGCGAGCTCGTCCTCGGCCTGCAGGATGCAGTAGCGGCGCTGGCCCGTCGCCTTGTCCGTCCGGTACTTCTCGCAGAAGGACTTGAAGGCGTCGAGCACGCTGGTCGACGGCGTGATGGGGTACCACGCGGCGACGGTGGCGCCCGCGTAGACGCAGCCGAGCGCCGTCGCCGTGTTGCCGTCGATCAGGATCGAGTCGCGCGTCTCGTCCATGCTTCTCGAGCTTGATGGGCAGCGGGCAGTCGAGGTGCTTCTTGGCGTAGTCGTAGCCGAGCTGGATCGCCTTCCGGTTCGACTCCATCAGCGCGGGCTTCTTCCCGAACTTCTCCGAGAGCATGCCGGCGATGACGTCCATGTCGATGTCGAGCAGCGCGGCGAGCGTGCCGACGTAGCAGATGTTCTTCATCAGCGTGCGCTCGCGCGACTCGCGAGAACGCCTCGTTGCACATCTGCGCGTAGGGGACGCCGAGGAAGTGTGACGTCCTCGCGCGCCAGCGATCGGTCGAGGGGCCAGGTGGAGTCGTAGAGCAGGTAGCCGCCCGCTCCGGACCTCGCTTGATGTCGCGCGCGTAGGTCTCCGCGTTCATCGCGACCATGAGGTCGTAGTCCGCGGTGCGCGCGGTGTGGCCGTCCTTGTTGACGCGGATCTCGTACCACGTGGGCAGGCCCTGGATGTTGGAGGGGAAGAGGTTCTTCCCCGACACGGGGATGCCCATGCGGAAGATGGCCTGCATCAGGAGGCCGTTGGCGCTCGCCGATCCGGTCCCGTTGACGTTGGCGAGCTTGAAGGCGAAGTCGTTGATCCTGCTAGGGGTCGCTTGCGACCCCGCCTGGGTAGTTGTCACTTGCTGTTGCACGGGGAGCTACCTGCGTAGGGGATGGAGAGCTCGAACTTCTGCATGTCCCACGCGGCGGTGGGGCAGCGCTCGGCGCAGAGACCGCAGTGGACGCAGACGTCCTCGTCCTTGACCATGACGCGCTCCGTCTGCGGCAGCGGGCCGGAGACGAAGATGTCCTGCGTCTCGGTTCAGCGCCGGTGCGGAGAGGCGCGCGCGGAGCTCGGCCTCGTCGCCCTCGTGCGTGATGGTCAGGCAGTGCAGCGGGCAGACGTCGATGCAGGCGTCGCACTCGATGCAGAGCTTGTCGGTGAAGACCGTCTGCATGTCGCAGTTCAGGCAGCGCTCCACCTCGCGCACGGTCTGCTCGACGGTGAAGCCCATCTCGACCTCGATGTCGACCGACTTGAAGCGCTCGACGAGATCGACGTGCTTCATCTTCTGCCGGTGCGCCGGGTTGTAGTCGTTGCGAGTAGCTCCACTCGTGGAGGCCCATCTTGGCCGATGCGAGGTTCATCCCCTGGGGCGGGCGCTCGGTGAGCGGCGATGCCCTGGCAGTGGTTGTGGATGGAGATGGCGGCCTGGTGGCCGTGCTCGACGGCCCAGATGATGTTATCGGGCCCCACGCCGCGTCGCCGCCGAAGAAGACGCCGGGGCGCGTGCACTGGAAGGTGGCCTTGTCGACCTTGGGCATGCCCCACTTGTCGAACTCGATGCCGATGTCGCGCTCGATCCAGGGGAACGCGCCCTCCTGCCCGATGGCGAGGATGACGGCGTCGGCGGGGATGAAGACCGTGTCGATGACCTTGCTCTTGGTGAGCTGCCCCTTCTCGTCGGGCGACCACTCGAGCCGCTCGAACACCATGCCCTTGAGCTTGCCGTCCTCGATGACGAACGACTTGGGCGCGTGGTTGACGATGATCTCGCACCTGCTCCTCCTCGGCGTCCTCGAGCTCCCAGGGCGAGGCCTTGAAGTAGGGGCGGGGGCGGCGGGCCATGACCTTGATGTCCTTGCCGCCGAGGCGCCGCGAGGTGCGGCAGCAGTCCATGGCGGTGTTGCCGACGCCGATGATGAGCACGCGCTCCTCGATCGCGGTGATGTGGCCGAAGGCGACGCCGTGGAGCCAGTCGATGCCGATGTGGATCTTGTCCGAGTCGTAGCGGCCGGGGATCTCCAGGTTCTTGCCCCTGGGGGCGCCGGTGCCGACGAAGACGGCGTCGAACTCGCCGCTGTCGAGCAGCGACCTTCATGCTCTCGATGGGCGTGTCGTAGCGGATGTCGGCGCCCATCCCGCAGGATCATGTCGATCTCGTCGTTGAGCACCTTCTCCGGCAGGCGGAAGGCGGGGATGTTGGAGCGCATCAGGCCGCCGGGGACGGGGAGCTTCTCGAAGATGGTGACCTCGTAGCCGAGCGGGAGCAGGTCGTTGGCGACGGTGAGCGACGCCGGGCCCGCGCCGATGCAGGCGACGCGCTTGCCGTTCTTCTTCGGCGGGGGCCTTGGGCAGGCTGGCCTGCGAGATCTCGTCGTCGCGGTTGTCGGCCGCGACGCGCTTGAGGCGGCAGATGGCCACCGGCTGCTCGTCGACGCGGCTCGCGGCGGCAGGCCGGCTCGCAGGGCCGGTCGCACGTGCGGCCCGAGGATGCCCGGGGAAGACGTTCGACTCGCGGTTGAGCGAGGTAGGCGTCCGTGTAGCGGCCCTGCGCGATGAGGCGGATGTACTCGGGGACGTTGGTGTGGGCCGGGCAGGCCCACTGGCAATCGACGACCTTGTGGAAGTAATTCGGATCGCGAGTGTTCGTCGGCGGCACTTCGAGCTCCTGCGTTGGCCGCGTACGTTACATGACGGGACGATGAAGAAGGCAGAGACTTTCTCCAAGGGATGTAGGGACGCCTTGCCTCGTCGCCTAGGGGGTCCTCGTTTCCGGGGGAGGTGGGACAGGGTAGGCGGGCGTCGGGGGGCGGCGTGACACAGGGTCCCCCTCCAGTGCACGTCTACGTGCTGGACCTGTCGACCGTGACCTGCGGGTGACGTCGAAGAGGCAAAGGCGGCTGCGCCCCCGTCAGGGCAGCCCGGCCCCCGGGATCTTCGACGTGTCGGTCCACTTCCAGCCCCGGCACGTCCCGCCCGGCACCAGCTTGGAGATCTCCGCGGCGAAGCGGCGGAAGGCTTCGTCCACGCTCGTGCCGCTGTAGCTCATGTTCATCCGCGCCACGGACTTCTGCTGCGAGGCCGAGAAGAAGGTCGCCGAGAGCTGGAGCCCGCCGGGCGCGACGCCGCGGCTCGGGGACCGGCGGGCGCCGGGGCGGCGAGCGCCGGCGCCGGGCCGCAGGGCCGGGGAGGACTGCGGGGGCATCTCGTCGTGCGTGGCCGCGCCCTGGACGATGCGCCCGTGGATCGTCACCATCAGGACGAGATCCCCCTCGGCCTTCGGCGCCATCTTGGCCAGCATGTCCTCGGTGATCCCGTTCATCCGGGTGTCCTCTTCGAGGAACGTATAGAGATCGGGGTCCGCCTGCTGGAGCCTGTCGCTGTAACCCACGTCGCAGAGATCGGCCATCTGGCCGAGCACGGCCGAGAGCGGGGGCCCGAGAGGCGTCCAGGCCTCGCTGTTCATGCGGCCGTCGCGGAAGATGCCGAGGACCGAGACCGTGGCCGGGCCGGGCGTGAAGCCGGGCGCGGTCTTCACGCTCACCGACGAGGCGATGTCGTCGCACGACGCGCAGGCGAGCGCGAGGATCATGGCGAGGAGCGCGCGGCGGGGAGACATCGCGGCGGAGCCTAGCGGAGATGCGCCCCGTCCGCCCGTGCCATGCGCCACCGCGCACCCCGCGCCGCGACGCCCCGGGGCTGCTTGAGGCGGACGCCGGCATGCGGTTACGCTACCGCGGAAGGAAGGAGGCAGACGCGATGGGGCGCACACGTTGGTCACTGGCGGCGGCGGGGGCATTGGCGGTGCTGGGTGCGGGGTGCAGCAGCGACCCGCTGGTCGGGACCTGGGCGACGTCGTTCACGTACCTCGGGACCACCGGCACCTCGACGTACCAGGTGAACGGCGACGGCACGCTCGCCTACACCCTCAGCGGGTCGGGCTCGACGTGCTCGGGCTCGATGACGTGGAGCGGATACACGTGGACGAGCACGGGCACGTCCGTGGCGTTCGCCGGCGTGCCGCAGTGCTCGGGGTCCTTCACGTGCGGCGCCTTCAGCCTCAACTGCACGGCGGGCAGCAGCCAGGCGCTGAAGGCAGGCTCCTGCAGCTACGCGCTGAGCAACAACGACGACACGCTCGCCCTCACGAGCTGTTCGGGCACGTCGGACGTCACGCTGACCCGCGAGAACTGATCCCGGCACGGGACGGGCGTGAGCAGGCGCAGCCCTTGCGCCCCTGCGCAACCGGCGCGCCCGCTCGGCCGGCGCCGCCGAAAAATCGCGGTGTTTCAGGGCTGGCGCGTCGCGTGCACCGGGGCGTCGCATGGAGCCCGACATGCAACTCGCCCGCTTCGAGCACGGCGCCGTCGTCGCCGAGCTGAACGAGTCCGCCGCCATGGCTGCCCGCCGGATGCGCGACTTCCGCGTCGGCTGCGTCGTCGTCGTCCGCAACGCGCGCCCCGTCGGCATCCTGACGGACCGCGACCTGGCCATCCGCGTCGTGGCCGCCGGCCTGGACGCGGAGAAGACGCCGATTCTCGGAGATGTGACCTACGAGGCGAGCACCGTCCCGCGCGAGGCCGGGCTCGAGTCCGTGGTGCAGCTGATGAGCGAGCGGGGCGTGCGGCGGGTGCCCATCGTGACGGAGGAGGGCAAGGTCTCCGGCGTCGTCACGGCGGACGACCTGATGGTGCTCTTCACCCGGCAGCTCGCCGGTCTCGGCGTGGGCATCCGCGACAACGTTGACGCCGTGGAGAGCCGCTGAGCGGACACCGGCGCTCAGCCTGCGTCGAGCACCTTCCCCGGGTTCATCAGGTTCTCCGGGTCGAGCAGCCTTCTTGATCCCCCGCATCACGGCGATCTCGGCGGGCGTGCGCGAGTAGCCGAGGTAGTCCTTCTTCAGGAGGCCGATGCCGTGCTCGGCCGAGATGCTGCCCTGGTGCTTCTGCACGAGCGGAAGATGGCGTGGTCGGCCTCCTTGGTCTTCTTCGCGAACTCGGCGCGGTCCATGCCGTCCGGCTTCATCACGTTGACGTGGAGGTTCCCGTCGCCGATGTGGCCGAAGAGGGCGATCTCCCACCCCGGGTACTCGCGTCTCGAAGAACCCCTCGAGGTCCGCGCAGAACGCCTCGAGCGCGTGGATGGGCAGCGCGACGTCGTTCTTGTGAGGCAGGCCGGTCGCCGTCAGGCTCTCGCTGATCCCCTCGCGCAGCGCCCAGAGCTCCGCCGCCTGGCCGGCGTGCTGCGCGAGCGTGCCGTCGGCGACGAGGCCACGCTCGAAGAGCGACGCGACCCAGGCCTCGTAGCGCCTCGGGCTCGGCGCGCTCCACCTCGAGCAGCACGTAGTACTCGGACGGCGCGGAGAGCGGCGTGGCCACCTTCCGGTGGCGGCGCAGGCGGGCGAGGCACCGCTCGGTGAAGAACTCGTAGGCCATGATGACGAAGGGCCCGGTGCGCGCCTCGCGGAAGAGCGCGAGGACGGCGGCGAGGTCCGGCACGGCGAAGAGCAGGACGTCGAGCGCGCCGGGCAGGCGGGTGAGCTTGAGGGTGGCGCCGGTGATGACGCCCAGCGTGCCCTCGCTGCCGATGAAGAGCTGGCGCAGGTCGACGCCGGTGTTGTTCTTCTCGAGGGCGCCGCCGAGCTCGAGCACCTCGCCGCCGGCGAGCACCACCTCGAGGCCGAGGACCCACTGCCGCGTCAGCCCGTAGCGGATGACCTTCACCCCGCCGGCGTTGGTGGCGATGTTGCCGCCCACCTGGCTCGACCCCTTGGACGCGAAGTCGACCGGCCAGGTGAGGCCGTGCGGCGCCGTGTGGTGGTGCACCTCCTCGGTCACCGCGCCGGCCTGGACGCGCACGGTGGCGCCGAGGACGTCGACCGGATCCATGCGGCGCATGCGCGAGAGGGAGACGACGAGCTCGCCGCGCGCGGCGACGGCGCCGGCGGCGAGGCCCGTGCGACCGCCCGAGGGGACGACGGGGATCCCGTGCGCGGCGGTGAGGCGGAGCAGGCGCGAGACCTCCGACGGTGGAGCGGGGGAGCGCGATGGCGGCGGGCGCCGGGTCGATGACCTTCGTCCAGTCGCGGCCGAAGGTCGCGAGATCGCCGGGATCGGTGGAGAGGAAGTCGGCGGGGAATTCGCGCGCGACATCGGCGATGAACGCCTCGGGGAGGGGAGCCATGACGGGCGACGTACCGCCGCGAGCGAGGAGGAGCAAGGAGGCGCGGAGAGCGCGAAGTTCACGCCGCTCGCCCGGGGCACGCGCGCTGCTTCACGCGGTGTTGGACGCATCGAGCGTGACGGAAAGCAACACGGCTCTTCGCTCCGCGAGAAGCCGGCGTCGCATGGAGTTTGTCATGACGAAGACCATCGTAATCCTCTCCACCCTGGCCTCCGCGGTCTCGCTGGCGACGCCGGCGCTCGCAGGAGAAACGCTGGAAATCAATGCCCCGAAGATGCAGGTGCCGGAGACGGCGGCCCCGGCCCAGAACGTCATCCCGAACGAGGCGGCCCCCGCGCAGAACGTCACCATCACGACCGAGGCCGTCCCGTCCCAGAACGTCACCGTCACCAGCGTGGCCGTGCCGCCGATCACGCGCGGGATCTCGCTCTTCCAGGTGCACACCGGCCAGGGGGTGGTGATGGCCCCGGGGGCCCCGATGGGCCCCGGGCTCGGGATCGGCTACCGCGGCGAGCTCGGTAACTTCGGCGTCGACGCCGGCATCGATCTCGCGGCGACCGACGTGATGCACTCGGAGAAGCGGGGATTCGTGGGCTCGCTGGCGAAGGTGACGGCGCAGTACTACTTCATGCCCGAGGCCAGCCACACGCCGTACGTCGGCGCCGGCTTGAGCTGGGGCATCCACAGCGGTGTGAACGTCGGTGGCGCCTCGTACTCGGGCACCGGGCTCCAGGCGGAGATTGTCGGCGGCTACGAGTTCTTCCGGAACAGCAACTTCCGCCTCTTCGTCCAGGGGAACGTGTCGCTCCCGTTCTACAGGGCGAACATGGACGCAGCCGCCCCCGCCACGGTCCCGGTCGTGATCCCCCGGACCGCCACGGTGGAGGCCGCCGATCCGCCCGCGTCGCCCGCGTCGCGCTACCTCCCCACCTTCGGCCTGTCGCTCGGCGTCGCCTGGGGGAAGTGATCCCGTGGCCGTCTGCCGTCAGGTGAGGAGCCGACGGCGGACGGATGAAACCCGACAGCGCTCCTCAGCCGCGGGGCGAGGGCGGCGGCGAGGGCACGGTGAAACCCTCGAAGGCATCCCAGCCGCCCTGCGGGTCCGGCACGCCGAGGATCGCCAGCGCGCGGCGGGCGCGGTCGACCACGGGGGCGACGAGGGGCTCCTCGAAGCGCGCGGGGTCGAGCGCGCCCGCGATCTCCTCCACGAGGATCGCCGCCTGCACCAGCCGATTGACGTCCCCGGCGTCCGGCCCGCCGTGCGCGCGGGCCCGGATGCCGCTCGCGTGACGGAGGAAGCGACGGAGCGCGCCAAGGGTGGTGGCGGCGTCGAGCCCGGGGTGCTCGCCGGCGCGCACGCCGGCGAGGATCCGCGGCGCCGCGAAGAGGAAGAGCAGGTTCATGCACTCCGACATCGCGTGCGCGATCTCGGCCGCGGCGGGGACCTCGTTCGTGCTCATCGGGCCCAGGTTACCACCGCTCAGCGCGCGATCGCCGCCTTCTTCACCCGCCCTCTCGAGGCGCCGCCGATGCCCTCGCCGTCCCTCGCCGCCCAGAACGCCGCGATCTCGGGCCACAGTGTCTTCGACGCCTTCTGCGAGACCACTGCACCGACGTGCCCCCCCGGCAGGTGGATCCGCCGCTTGTCCTCCGCGTCGATCTCGTCGATGAGCGCCGCGGCGCTGGCCCAGGGGACGATGTTGTCGTGCTCGAACGTGACGACCAGCGTGGGGCAGGCGATGCGCGAGAGGCTCACCTTCTCGCCCGAGAGCGTGAACGTGCCCCTCACCAGCGCGTCCTCGCGATAGAGCTCCTCGACGTAGCGCCGGTAGCACGCGCCGGGGAAGCTCACCGGATCGTTGCCCCACGTCTCCAGCGCGAGGAACCCGTCGAGCGACTCGTCCGTCCACGCCTTGTCGAGGAAGTGGACCAGCTTCGACGCGCCGAGCGTCGGCCGGAGGAGGTGGAAGGCCGACTGCATGATCGGCCACGGCACGTTCCCCATCGCGTCGACGAGGGCGCCGACGTCGAACGCGGGGGTGCGGGTCCACTTCGAGAGCAGGCCGTCGTCCTCGAAGCGCACCGGCGCGGCGAGCGCCGTGAGCGAGGCCACGCGCTCGGGCCGCACGGCCGCGTGGATGGCCGCGAGCGTGCCGCCGAGGCAGTACCCGAGCACGTGCGCCTTGCCCCGCGGGGAGGTGCGCGCCGCCGCCCGCAGCGCGCGCCCGAGGTAGCCGTCGCACACGTCGTCGAAGGTCAGGTACCTGTCCTCGTCGCCGGGCGTGCCCCAGTCGATCACGAAGACGTCGTGCCCCTCGCGGACGAGGAACGCGGCGAAGCTCTTGTCAGGGCAGCAGATCGAGGACGTAGTGCCGGTTGATCAGCGAGGGCACGAGCAGGACGGGCGTGGCGTACCGGACGCCCTCGGGCGCGCGGGCGGTAGCGCAGGAGGCGCCACTTGTTCTCGCGGTGCACCACGTCGGCCGGCGTCGTGCCCACGGGCGGGCGCGGCCGCGCGAAGAGCGTCAGCAGCGTGGGCAATCCCTTCATGCGTACAGGCCCTCGAAGACGTCGTGGAAGCGCTCGTAGACCTTCTTGCGCCGCACCTTGAGCGTCGCCGTGAGCAGCCCGTCGGCCACGGTGAGGGGCACCTCGAAGACGGCGAACTTCTTGATGGTCTCGTAGCTCGGCAGGGCGGCGTTCACCTCGTCCACGCGGCGCTGGACGAGCGCCTTCACCGCCTCGGCCGCGCGCTCGGGGCCGACGCCCTCCCGCGCGAGGTGCGCGCGCACGGCGCCCTCGTCGAGCCAGATGCCCGCCGTGAGGTACCGCTTGCCGTCGCCGTACACGACCACGTGCTGGATGAACGGGTCGTCCCGGAAGCGGATCTCGATGTTGGCCGGGGGCACGTTCTTGCCGCCCGCGGTGACGAGGATGTCCTTCTTGCGATCGATGATCTGCAGGAAGCCATCCTCCGTGAAGCGGCCGACGTCGCCGGTCTTGAACCAGCCGTCCGGCGTGAACGCCTCCTTCGTCGCGACCGGGTCCTTGTGGTAGCCGAGGAAGACGCTGTCCCCGCGCGCGAGGATCTCGCCGTCCTCCGCCAGCTTGACCTCCACGGAGGGGAGGACCTTGCCGACCGTGTCGAAGCGGAAGGCGTCGGGCCGGTTCAGGGTGAGCGTCGGCGAGGTCTCCGGTGAGGCCGTAGCCCTCGATGACGAGGATACCGGCGCGGTGGAAGAGCTCCTTCACCTCCCGCTTCAGCCCCGCGCCGCCGGAGAGGCAGAACCTGAGGTGGCCGCCGGTGATCTCCAGGAGCGCGTCCTTCTGCTTCTCGGCGTCGGAGGACGCTCCCGGGCGTCCTCCGGGATGGGAAGACGCGGCCATGGCCTTGACGGCGAGCTTCTCCCACACGGAGGGCACGCTCATGAAGACGCTGGGGCGGACCACGGGCAGCAGGTCCACCGCCACGTGCGGCTCGACGAGGTAGCTCGTGAAGCCGAGCGTGTTGCCGAGGCAGGCCTCTCCGAAGCCGAAGATGTGGCTCATCGGCAGCCAGAGCAGGTCCACCGCGCCCTCGTCGACCAGGGGCGCGTTGCAGGCGAGCCAGTCGCGCCCGTTGACGCCCACGTTGCGGTGGGTGAGCGGCACGCCCTTGGGGTTGCCGGAGGTGCCGCTCGTGTAGAGCATCACCCCGGGCTGATCGAGCGAGACGGCGCTCATCGTCCGCTCGAACGCGCCCGGCTCCTCCTGGTCCCGCGCGGCGCCGATGGCGAGCGCGCGCGACCAGGGCACGAGCTTGCGCTCGGCCTCGGCGTAGGCCGGCACGGCCTTGCCGGCGGCGCGCAGCTTGGCGAGGACGGCCGCCGCGTCGACTCCGTCGTCGAGCAGCACGATGCGCGCGACGGCGCCGAGCGACTCCCACGCCTCGAAGAGGCGGCCGAGCAGCGCCGGCGTGTCGACGAAGACCACCTTGGCGTCGCTGTGCAGGATCACGTACGCCGCCTGCTCCGGCGTGCTCGCGGCGTAGACGGGGACCATCACGCCCCCGGCGGCCTGCGTCGCGAGCGCCGCGCTCATCCACTCGACGCGGTTCGGCGCGAAGACGGCGGCGCGGTCGCCCGGCGCGAGGCCCGCCGCGCCGAGGAAGAGGCAGAGCTCGCCGGATCTGCGAGGCGAACGCCCCCCAGGTGACGGCGCGCCAGTCCCCGTCGCCCGTCGGGATCATGAAGCGCACGCGGGAGCCGCGCTCCGGCAGGTTGTCGAAGACGGCGCGGGGCGCGATCTTGAGAGCTCGGAGTAGCGCGACGACGTCGATCATGGCGCTCACTCCTTCTGGGCGAGCTTCTCCTCGAGATCCATGAGGCGGCTCTGGATCTGGTTGAGCGCGTGGAGCGCGCGCTCCTGATCCCGCTTCGTGGAGAGGCCCATCGTCCCCCACCACGTGTGCGCGGCCTTGTCCGTGGCGGCCTTCGCCTTCATCACCGCGGTGAGCATCGCCCCCGAGGGCCCGAGCACGAGCGGGTTCTTGAGCACCTGCTCCATGTAGCGCGCCGTCGCGTCCTCCCAGGCGTCGAACGCCCTTCTTCCACATATCCCAGCCCAGCATCGTCGCCTCCTCACATCCCACTGAAGCGGCGCACCTCGGCCGCCGTGGTGAAATCGTCGCTCATCTCCCCAGGCTCGCTCGTGGCGCGCACGATCTCGCCGAAGCACTCGAACACGAAGGAGACCTGCCGCGTCACCTGCGTCTGCCCGGCCGACGGCGCGAGCGTCACGGTGGTGCGCACGCGGTGCGCCTGGGTGAACACGTAGTCGTGGAGGGTCACCTCGCCCGTGGCGTCGTCCGCGACCGCGTAGGTGTCCGTGCCCGCGTAGGGCAGCCCGCGGAGCATGCCGCCCACGACCGTGCCCGTCGACGTCCACGCCGAGCCGGGCGCGAGGGGGAAGCGGTAGAGGGCCACCGGCGCGCCGTAGACGATGAGCGTCTCGCCCTCGGACGGCACCTGCACGTGGGACGCGATGCCGAGCAAGTAGATGGCCTGACCGTCGGCGGAGTACACGCCCTCCACCGTGTCGGCGACGTCGACGGGCGCGGTCCACTGCCCGCCCGGGAACGAGGCCTCGTACCACTTGCCGGCGAGCGGCGAGGCCTCGATGGTCACGCTGACGTCGTCGGAGTACGAGGTGGAGAAGTCCCATTCGAGGTTCCCGGAGCCGTCGTCCTCCCCGGCGAGGTCGACCGTGCGGGTCGTGCCGGGGGGCGAGACCGTGTAGACGACCGGCAGGTTCAGCGCCGTCTGGAGCTCCGAGGCGTCGATGTTTCCGTCGAGGTTCGGCAGGCAGGTCAGCTCGGTTCCCGCGTCCGTGCCTGCCGTCGGGTGCAGGGTACGTGATGTCGGGCAGCGAGCAGCCGGCGAGCGCCAACCCAACACTCAGAACCGCGCGCGTCAGCAAGCGGACCACGACGTTCCAGCGCCAGCAGGCCGCTCCCGCTCTTCCAACTTCCCACCGCCAATATTCTCCCTCTTCGTGCTGATGAGAGCAGTAGGGAGGGCAAGCTGGGGGAAAGTGGGTGCTGCGGAAGCGAGCTGCTTGATGGATCGTCCCGTCCCCTCGCTGACGCGCGGGGCTCTGGTCCGCTTGCTGACGCGCGCGGTTCTGAAGGTGGGTTGAAATCCGGGTCTTCGACATGGCCACCCCTAGAACGAGTACGTCAGGCGCAGGCGGATGAGCTGCGCGGGATGGCGCTCGGAGGCCGAGCTGGGGGTTGTCGAGGCCCGCGAGGGGGAAGAGGACGGCGTGCTCGAGCGCGGCGCCGAAGCCGTCGCGCGCGCCGTAGGCGAGCGTCGGGTCGAGCTCGATGCCGAGCGGGCTCTTCTGGCCCGGGGTGGAGATGGAATAGCGGAGCGAAGGAGGCGATGCCGGCGAGCGATGCGCTGAGATCGCTCCTGCCGAGGCGCACGATGTTCCAGCGCACGTGGGGGCGAACGTAGACGGCGTCCGTGACGGCGCCGATGATCTCCCGGAAGAGGATGCGATCGATGCGATAGTCCGGGTGGAAGCGGAAGTTGTCGATCCGCATCTGGCCCGGCGGGTCGAGCTGCCCGCCGTCGAGATCCCCGGGCTTGCGCGGGCGACGCCGTGAGGGGGTAGTTGACGCCGAAGCCCGGCGAGTCGTTGCCGCTCGCGTAGCCCCCGTCGAGGCCTGCCGTCACCGTGTCCTCGGGCGCGCCGAACTCGCTCTCGAGCGCGAAGCCGACCTGGAGCGCCTTGACGGGCTGCCGGAGCAGGACGCCGGGGATGAGGGAAGGCTGGTCGACGCTGGCCAGGAGCACCGCGCCCTCGGCCTCGACGTGGGCCTTCGGCGCGGTGACGTTCAGCCAGGCGTCGAACGCGCCCGCGTTGTAGCCGCGGGACATGACCTGCGAGGCCGTGATGGGGACGGGGTTCGCGAGCGGCAGGTACGCGGCGGGGACGTCGTTCTGCTGCCAGCGATAGGAGGCGTACGCGCCGAGATCCACCGTGGACTTTCCGGCCTTGCGGCGGCGCTCGTGGGCGAGCGTCGTCCTTGTAGCGCAGGAAGGCGAACGTCACCGTGCGCACGTCGGTGCTCGGGTCGAGCTCCACCGCGTGGTTGGGATCCCTGGCGGCGGCGGTGGGGCCGGTGGCCGAGAAGTCGAACGACGCGGCCCAGATGAACCCCCCGATGGGCGTGATGAACGCGATCCGGTCGGCGGCGTCGCCGCTGTCGCAGTCCACGCAGTCGCCGCCGTTCGTCAGGATGCCGAGGCCCCAGTTGCTGCCCATGCGGCCGGCGGCGATGACGCCGATGGGGGTGAGCGCCTCGCCGTACACCCGGCGGAGGCGGATCGGCGCGACCGGGAGCTGGGTGGCCGAGCCGCCGGGGATGCCCTGGGGTGTGCCGCCGAGCACGAGGTTGTCGGGCGCGTCGATGCGCGCCTTCACGGCGACGCTGGCGAAGGGCGCGTAGAAGGCCAGGTCCGTCTGGAGCCGCATGTCGGCGGCTTCGATCCAGTGGCTGTTCGGGTTGGAGAGCGGCAGCGGGAACAGGGGCTGCCCCGAGGGCGTGGGCCCGCGGTCGAGGTCGAGGTCGTAGAGCGCCTCGCCTCGGACGCGGAAGGTGCCGGTCACCTTGAACGTCGTCTCGGTCTGGGCGCGGATGTCCTCGCCGATGTCGGTGAAGCCGGTGGCCCGCGCGACGCCGGGCGAGACCGCGGCGGCCCCGGCCAGCGCGGCCGCGACGAGGAGCGCCCTGGGCTTCACTTCCTCTCGCCCTCCGAGCCCTTCTTGCCGTCACCCTCGGCGACGAGGCCCCTGTCCTCGGCGAGGAACTTCACGCAGCTCGTCCGTCGACTGGCGCCTCGCCTCGATCATCGGGAAGTGCCCGCACTGCGGGTACACGACGAGGTGTGCGTGCGGCAGGTCGCGGGACGAGACGCTCGCCGAACTTCAGCGTCGTCACCACGTCCTCCCGCCCCCAGAGGAGGAGCACGGGCTGCTCGATCGTCCGGTACCGCTGCTGCTGCTCGGTGAACCGCTGCCCGCGCACGGCGGCGAGCGCGGCGGCCGCCGTGCCGGGCCGGTCGAGCGCGCTCTCCACGTCCTCCACCAGCCTCTCGCTGACGAGGCTCTTGTCGTAGAAGGCGAGCGCGATCCGCTCGTCCGGGCGCTGGTCGTAGAAGAGCGAGAAGAGCACCTCGCCGAGCCCGTCGGCGCGGGCCATCAGGAACGTGGTGGGGAGCTGTTCCTCGTACACCCACGCGTCGTAGAGCGCGATCCGGCTCACCCGCTCGGGCGCCGCGAGGGCGAGGGCGAGCGTCACGCTCGAGCCCCACGAGTGGCCGACGAAGGCCGCCCGCTTCACCCCGAGCTGGTCGAGGAGCTTCAGCGTGAGCGCCGCCTCCGCCGCGGGGGAGTAGTCGCCCTCGGGCCGATCGCTCCAGCCGAAGCCCTTGAGGTCGAGCGCGATCACGCGGTGGGTCTTGGCCAGCTCCGGCAGGACGCGATCCCACGTGTCCAGCGACGCGGCGAAGCCGTGGATCAGGACGACGGGTGGGCCCTCCCCCTTGTCCACGTAGCGCAGGCGCGCGCCGCCGACGGAGGCGAAGTGCGCCGTCTTCGGCTCCCCGGGCATCGGGCCTTCGTGGAACGAGAGGCAGCCCGCGACGAGCGGCAGGCAGAGGGCCAGGAAGAGCGGCTTCATGGAGCGAGCCGGGAGACCTCGGCGGCCTTGGTGAACTCGACGGTGAGCTCGTCCGGGTTCGAGACGATGCTGGCGACGTTGCCGAAGCAGGCGGTGACGAAGGAGTACGTGCGCGTCGTCGTCACCAGGGCGCCGACGACGCGGGTGAGCAGCGTGTTGACGCGGAGCGACGGGGAACGTGGCGTAGGGCGTCTTCAGCGTCCCGTGGGCGTCGACCGACGACTGGTACGTCTCGGTGTAGTACACGGGCACGCCCTCGGCCTGCCCGGTGACGGTGGAGGTGGTCATCCACGTCGCGCCCGCCTGGAGCGGGAAGGAGAGCACCGTGACCGGCGGCGAATAGGTGAGCTGAGTCACCTTGCTGCCCGAGGTGGGCGAGGCGACGCCGACGAGCTCGAGGGCGCTGTCCGTGAGCGTGAAGACGCCGAGCAGGTCCGACGTGTCGGAGAGGCGGGCGGCGTACGTGGCCCCCGGGTACGACGCGCCGAACCACTGCGAGGAGAGCGGGAGCGTGTCGAGCTCTTCGTCGTGATCGCCGGAGAAGGTGACGGAGAGGTCCCACGTCCGGCTGCCGTCCGCGTTCATCGTCCCGGCGGTCGACACCCCCGCCTTCTCGGCGACGCGGAAGGTGGCGTGGAGGCCGGCCTGGAGCGGCACCTCCTGCCGCGTGATGACGCTCTGGCTCGCTGGTGAGCACACCGCCGAGCCGCCCGTACCGGCGCCGCCCGTCCCCTCGCCCCCGCTGCCGGTGCTCGCGCCGGAGGGCGAGCCCACCGGCGCGCACGTGCCGTCCCCCAGGCAGACGCCGGAGGCACAGTCGGCGCCCGTCTGGCACGTGGGCGCGTCGTAGACCGCGCAGGCCGAGAGAGCGATGAAGAGGATCGGAGAGACGGTTCGGAGAAGCATGGCGAGCCCCCGCTTCGGAACGGCGCGGAAGCTAGCCAAGCCGGCCGACCCGGTCAACACCTTTTTGCTGCACAGCAACAATCACCGTTCCACCTCTGGCAGCTTGCCCCAAGGATCTCTGGCGTCCTTTCCTCCCCTCTGGTATCGCACCGCAACACGGAGGCGCGCGTGATCGTCAAGAAGTACTCCAACCGCAGGCTCTACGACACCGAGGGGAGCCGCTACATGACCCTGGAGGAGCTGGCCGACAAGATCCGGCAGGGCGCGGACGTCCGCGTCCTCGACGCCAAGACGGGGGAGGACCTGACCCAGGCCACGCTCACGCAGATCATCCTGGAGAGCCGCGGCGCCGCGCGCCTGCTGCCGGTCCCGCTGCTATTGCAGTTGATCCGCATGGGCGACGACGCGCTCGCCGAGTTCTTCGGGCGCTTCCTGGGCACCGCGCTCGAGCTCTACTTCCAGGCGCGGCAGGGCGCGGCCGCGGTCTCGCCCTGGAACCCCTTCGCCACGGTGCCCTTCACCGCGACCAACGCGCTGGCGCGCCTCCTCCTCGGCGGCGCCAACCTCTTCGGCGGCGACCCCGCGCCGCCGCATCCTCCCGCACCGCACGAAACACCCCCGGCGCCCGCCCCCGCCCCGAACGACGGGGACGTCGCGGCGCTGCGCCGAGAGCTGGACGAGCTGAAGCGATCGCTGAAGCGCCGCCGCAAAGACTGATTTGTTGCACCGCAACATTTTCCCTTGACCAGCCCGCCCGCGCGGCTTAGCTTCGCGCCCATCCAACGGCCGCTCCGAGCGGCTCGCCGTTGGGTTGGTACACGCCTACCCGCCTACCGAACCGCGAGCGCGAGCGAGCGGGTGCCAGCGGGCACCAGCGTCTTCATGCCCTTGCACGCGCCGCGCTGCCTGTGGCGCTACGCGTGCGAGGGCACGAAGACGTCGCGCCTCCGGGCACCCGCTCCCTGGCGGTCGCGGTTCAGTAGGCGCGTACCAGAGTAGGCCCGTACCGAACCCAACCGCGAACCGCTCTGGAGCGACCATCACGAAAGAAAGAGAGGCACACGATGAGCGACACGAAAAATTCGCAGGTGCGGGATGCGCAGGGCGTCTGGAAGAAGATGGTCGACGACCACGTGGCGAGGGTGGAGCTCGCCTGCACCGAGCTCGGCAAGGCGCAGGAGCAGGCGCTCGCCCAGGGGCAGAAGGCGATCGAGGACATGGCCCGGCTCGGCAAGGACAACGTGGCCTACCTCGGCCAGCTCTCCGCCTCGTTCTTCAAGCTGACCCTCGAGGCGACGCGCAAGGCCGCGGAGCTCGCCACCCCCAAGGTCTGAGCAGGCGCCGCCATGCAGCTCATGCCCACGCCGAAGGATACGATCCACCGCGATGGGACGGCGGCGCTCTACCGCTTCCGCCGGCCGGGAGCCGAGCCGGCGGAGGCGCGGTTGCCCCTGCTGCTCGTCCCCTCGATGATCAACCGCTGGTACGTCCTCGATCTGCGCGAGGGCGCGAGCATGGCCGCCGCCCTCACCCGCGCGGGCATCGACACGTTCTGCCTCGACTGGGGCATGCCCGAGGACGAGGACCGCTACCTGACGTGGGACGACGTGCTCGACCGGCTGGGTCGCGCGGTGCGCGCCGTGCGCCGCGCCACCGGCGCGCCGAAGGTGGGCGTGCTCGGGTACTGCATGGGCGGCACGCTCGCGGGGATCTGGAGCGCCCTGCATCCCGCAGAGGTCGCGGCGCTCGTCAACCTCGCGGGCCCCTTCGACTTCTCCAGGGCCGGGTTCCTCGGGGAGATGGTCGACGCGCGCTTCTTCGACGCCGCGGCCATCGCCTCGGCGGGGAACATGAGCCCTCTCCAGATGCAGGCCGGCTTCACCGCGCTGCGGCCGACCGCCCAGATCTCCAAGTGGGTGGGGCTCCTGGACCGTGGGCTGGATCCCGGCCGCGATCGAGTCGTTCCAGGCGCTCGAGGCCTGGGCGGGGGACAACGTGCCCTTCCCCGGTGCCGCCTACGCGACCTACATCGGCGACCTCTACCAGCAGAACCTGCTGGTGCAGGGCCGGCACCACGTTCGCGGGCGGAGGGTCGATCTCGGCGACATCCGCTGCCCCGTGCTGACCGTGGTCGCCGATCGCGACGCCATCTGCCCGCCGGCGGCGGCGACGGCGCTCAACGATCGCTCCGGCGCCACCGATCGAGAGGTGATCAGCGTGCCGGGCGGCCACGTGGGCGCGGTCGTCGGCGGCAAGGCGGCGAAGGTGCTTTATCCCGCCCTCGCGGCGTGGCTCGAGAAGAGGCTCCGCGGCGGGGCGGCGCAGGCCGCGTAGGCGGGACGCTGCTCCGAGCCTTCGCGCCCCGGTCCCAAGGGTTCCCCGCCGATACGGAGCCCTGTACCGCTGCCCCAACCGTTTCCCCGTCGGTACGGAGCCTTGTACCCGACGCCCCGGCGGCTTCTCCGTCGGTACGCAGCCTTGTACCGGCTACCCCAACCGTTTCCCTGTCGGTACGGAGCCTTGTACCGGCTGTCCCAACCGTTTCCCCGCCGGTACGACGCTCGGGCTGGGAGGTGGACGGCATAATCCGCGACGGGCACTTCACCTCGCTCTGGCTCGCCGACGCAGGCTCGTGGGCCGAGGTCGTGCAGGCCGCCATCTCCCGTCACATTTTTTTGCATCCGCCGCCTGACGATCCGGCCGCCGCCTTCGTTTCCCGTCCACAGAGGCGGCGGGAGCGGATCCCGCCCGCCGTCCTCTCCGGCGCCCGTGTGGGCACCGGACACGCACGCACCTCGAGAGGACGCATGAACGGAATTCGCCGAGAACGAGCCTGGGGCTGGGCGTTGCCCCTGCTGCTCGCCGCCGCAGGGGCCTCGGCCGGCTGCTCGTGGCCCACCGTGAACGCCGGGTGCGCCAACGTCCCCAACCCCGTGCTCCTGAGCAAGGTCAATCGCGTCGCCGGGCACAGGTCGGCGGAGGCGCCCAGCGTCGGGAAGGTCGACGTCGAGGTCGAGGAGGTCCACACGGTCACTTCCCACAAGGAAGGCAACTACCAGGTGACCACCCACAGCTGGCACAAGGAGGGGGCGAACAAGGCGTCGTTCGCCGTGATGACCGCGACGCAGGGGAAGCGGGACCTGGACGTGCACGTCGACAAGATCTCGGCGGGCGCGTACGCCCAGACGCCGCTCTTCTACGTGAGGACGAAGACCTGGGTCGGCGTCGAAGGAAACGCGGAAAGCGCAGGTGCACGATGATCCGGGGGAGCGTGCTCGGCCTGTGTGCGGCCGTGGTCCTGGCCGGCGCGACGGGCTGCGCCGGCGCGCGGACGAACGTCGTCGCGCCCACCGCCGAGGTCCCGGTCTCGATGTCGCGCGGCGTGCGCGACGCCGACGGGAAGCTGGTGGGCAAGGATCGGCGCCAGGTGGTCGCCAAGTTCGAGACGAAGGCGAAGGCGTGGGGGATGGTGTGGTCCTTCGTCAGCCTCACGCCGGAGCGGGACATCTCGGCCGCGATCAACGAACAGGTGAAGGCCGCCGGCGGCGACGCGGTGGTGAGCCTGACCGTCGGCGCCGCGCAGTGCGGGTCGAACTTCGCGTTGATCCTCAACATCCTGCCGTTCTGGCCGGGGTGCTCCAACCTGAAGATCACCGGCGACATCATCAAGGTCGCTCCGGCCCAGGCGCAGGCCGCGCCGCCGCCGGCCGCGCCTCCGCCCACCGCGCCTCCGCCGCCCGCTCCCCCGCCCCCGGCGGCGCCGTCGGCGATGAACGAAGTCCATGCGGGAGGTGATTCGCGATGAAGAAGGCTCTCCTCCGTGTCGTGCTCCTGGCCTCTCTCGCTGCCTGCGCCCACACCAACCCCATCCCGAGCCACACGGCGATGCCCGTCCGGAGCGTCACCGAGGCGTCGGACGAGTGGCTCCACAATCACTGCGACGTGAGGGGCGTCGAGAAGCTGGACGGCGATGCGATCGAGCCCAAGGCAATCTCGCTGAAGGCGCAGTTCGTCGAGGTCCTCTACAGGGAGAGCGACGGCATCGGCGTCGTGATGTTCGCCTGCCGCGATCCGCTGCCCCCGCAGCTCGAGTGACACGCGGGGCTGCGTGCCCCTCCCCCGGGGGCGGGCTTGCTACCCACGCCGGCGGGGAACTATTCTGCCCCGATCCATGCAGGGTTGGGACGGTCCGTTCGAGAAGGAGTGCCATCGATTGGTCGTCGAGGTCTGCGATGCCACCCTGCCCGCCGCGCGGCGCGACGCCGCGTGGCGGGAGCTCCTCGTCCGTGTGGCGCCGCACGTGGAAGCATGGGCGGCGGCGAGCCCGGTCCAGCGCCGCGTCGGGCTCGCGACGCCGGACGACGTGCGCGCCGTCCTGGTGGGCGTGCTGTCGCGCATGAGCGCGCGCAGCTTCGAGAACCTGCGGGGGTACCTGGCGCGGCAGCGCCCCGCCCCGGAGGACGACGAGGAGGAGGCCGCGCTCGTCGAGGGGCTGGTCCGGCTCGCCGGAGGCGACGAAGGGCCGGCCGGCGCGGAGGCGTCGCACGGCAAGGGCGACGCCGCCGGCACGCCGCTCCGCGGCTGGCTGCTCTCGCTCACGCGCTATGCGATCAAGGACCACGTGAAGCAGCGCCTCGGCTGGACGAGCAGCGTCCGGGCGCGCTACGGGGTCGAGCGGGGCCGGAGGGGGGCCGAGCGCGCCGAGCTCGAGCGCGCCGTGCGCGCGGTCGCGGGCGTGCTCGGGGCCGAGCTCGACGAGCGCGCGCTCGAGCTCGAGGTCGAGTACCTGCCGGGCACGGCGCGGCCGGAGCGCATCGACGCCGCGGTGGAGGCCGCCGGCTTCCGCGTCACGGCGGCGCCCGATCTGAGGCGCAGCAAGCGCGATCTGGTGACGGGCGCCGAGCGCATCGACGCGATCACCGAGCCCGGCGCGCGCCCGCCCATCACGGACGCGATCACCGTCCGCCGGCTGCTGGGAGAGGCGTCCGCGTACCTGGAGACGTTCCCCGCGCCGATGGGCGAGGCGGTCCGCCGCTGGCTCGACGACGAGCCCTTCGACGAGATCGCCGAGGGGCTGGGCCTGGAGGGCCCGGAGCGCGCGCGCGCCCTGGTGCGCGCGGGCACGGCGCGGCTCCGCGAGCGGTTCCGGGGTCGCTTTCCGGCGATGCTCGAGGTGTGAAGCGCGCTTCGGGCGCGCCCGAGAGGGCGCACGCCGCCCAGCGCACGCGAGCACCGGACCCATGAGCCACCCGAGCGTCGCCGAGATCATGGCGCTCGCCGCAGGCGAGCGGATCGCCCCCGAGCTCCGGGAGCACCTCGCGCGGTGCAGCGCGTGCCGCGCGCTCGCGGGGCTCGGGGCTCCGCTCGGCGACGCCGGCGCGCCCTCCCTGCTCCTGGGGGGAGGCGAGGGGGAGACGATGGACATCCCCGTGGTCGATCCCGTGGTGTACGTGCGCGGCGAGGAGATCGGCGACGGGCGCGGCGGCATGGGGCGCGCCATCCGCGCCTGGGACCGGCGCCTCGGGCGGGCGGTCGCCATCAAGGAGATGCTCCGATCCAGGCAGCATGCCCGAGCCCGAGCTGCGCGCGTTGCTCCGCGGCCGCTTCGAGCGCGAGGCGCGGCTCACGGCGCGCCTCGAGCACCCGGCCATCGTGGGCGTTCACGAGGCGGGGCGCTGGCCCGACGGCGAGCCCTTCTACGCGATGCGCCTGGTGCACGGCACGCCGCTCGACGAGGAGATCGACCGGCACCGCACGGTCGAGGCGCGCCTCTCCCTCCTGCCCAGCGTGATCGTGGTGGTGGAGGCCGTCGCCTACGCGCACGATCAGGGCGTCATCCACCGGGACGTCAAGCCGGCGAACATCATGCTCGGCCGCTTCGGCGAGACGGTGCTCATCGACTGGGGCCTGGCGAAGGATCTGCGGGCGGGCGGCGGCGAGGGGCCCGCGCAGAGCGCGTACCGCGGGGCGCGCGACGGGCTCACGCAGATGGGCTTCGGCACCCCGCAGTACATGCCGCCGGAGCAGGCGCGCGGCGAGGAGCCCGACGCGCGCGTGGACGTCTACGCCCTCGGCGCGACGCTCTACAACCTGCTCGCGGGCGAGCCGCCCTACGGACGCGGCGACGCGTCCGAGATCCGGAGGCGCCTGCGCCGGGGCCCGCCTGCGCCGATCCGGGAGAAGGCGCCCGGGGCGCCCGCCGACCTCCACGACATCGTCGACAAGGCGATGGCGCGTGACCCGGCCGCCCGCTACGGCTCCGCCCTCGAGCTCGCGGAGGAGCTGCGGCGCTTCCAGGCCGGGCAGCTCACGCGCACGCGCCGCTACACCGCCGGCGAGATCCTCCGGCACTGGGCGCGCCGGCACCGCGCCGTGATCCGCGTCGCCGCCCTCGCGGCCCTCGCGCTCGTGGTGCTCGGCGCCGTGAGCCTGACGCGGGTCCTGGAGGCGCGCCGCCGCGCGGAGCAGAGCGAGCGCCGCGCGCGGCGAGAGCTGGAGAAGGCGCTCGGCGAGTCCGCGCGCCAGCTCGCGGGCCGGCCCGAGCGGCGGATCGACGCCGCGGCGGCCGGCGTGCGGGCCGTCGGCATGGCCCTCGCCGACGGCGACCCTCCGCCGGCGGAGGCCGTGCAGGGGCTCGTCGACGCGCTCACGGGCGGGCCGTTGCTCGTCCCGCTCGCCGGGCACCGCGGCACCGTGCGCGACTTCGAGCCGTCGCCGGACGGCGCGACGCTGTTCACGGCGGGCAGCGACCGCACCGTGCGGACGTGGGACGCCCGGTCGGGCCGGCTCCTCGGCACGCTGGAGTCGTCGCTCGTGCGCGTCAATCGCGTGCGGGGCTCGCCGCGCGGCGACCGGCTCTTGGTCTGGGGGACGGACGAGGACGCCGAGATCTGGGATCCGCTGCGGGGCGAGAGCATGCGAGTCCCCGGCAAGGACGTCGTGGCGGGCGGGGGCTTCACGGCCGGCGGGGAGCGCGTGGTGACCGCCGACGCCCTCGCCGTCAATGCCTGGGATCCAGCCTCCGCCGGGCGGCCTCTGGCGAGCCTGGCCCTCCCGCGGCCGGCGAGCCAGCTCGCCGTCTCCTCGGACGGGCGCGTCGCGGTCGGCCTGACCGACGGCACCCTCTACCTCTGGGATAGCTACAGCGCGCGCCCCCAAAAGCTCGAAGGGAACGCCGCCGAGGTGCGACAGATCCTCTTCACGCCGGACGGCGGGCGCCTCGTCACGGCCGACGCCCACGGCCGATTCCTCCTCTGGGACCTCGGCGCCACGGCACCGCGCCCCGTCGTCCTCCAGGAGGACGACGCGCTGCCCGCCATCCTCTCCGGCGCGATGGCACCCGACGGGCGGCACGTCTCCATCCTCACGCCCCACGGCACGCAGATCTTCGACCTCGGGCGCCCGGGCGCGCGCCGCGCCGTGCGCGGCGGCGTCCACGCGGCGTTCTCGGGCGACGGCGCCCGGCTCGACACCGTGACCGACGACGGGCGCCTCCACGCCTTCGACGTGGAGAGCGGCCGCGACCTGTTGCAGCTCGTCGGGCCGAGCGACACCGGCGACGCGATCCGATGGCTGCCGGACGACCGCGGCGGCGCGCGCCTCGCCGTGGCAGGCCGGAACGGCGCGGCCTACCTGTGGGACGCGCGCGTCGGCTTCGACGCGGGGGTGCTGCTCGGTCACACGGGCGAGATCACCGCAGCCGAGATCGGACCGCGCGAGCGCAGGCTGCTCACCGCGAGCGTCGACGGGACCGCGCGCGTGTGGGATCCCGCGACGGGGCGCGCGCTCGCGACGCTGAAGGCGCCCTTCGAGATCCTCGGCGCGCGCTTCTCCCCCGACGAGCGGCGCGTCCTCGCCTTCGGGCTGGGCGGCAAGGCGCGGGTGATCCCGCTGGAGGGCACGGGTGGCGTCGATGTCGGGCGGGGCGGGGCGCCGATCTCCTCGGCGCTGTTCTCGCCGGACGGCCGCCGCGTGTTGACCGCGAGCCTGGACGGTACGGCGACGAGCTGGGACGCGGAGAGCGGCGCCCCGGCGACCTCGTTCGACGCCGCGATCGACGACGCGGACGCAGGGGCCGTGACCGCGGCCGCGATCTCACCCGACGGCGCGCGCGTCGCGCTCGGTTACGGGGATCGCTCGGTGCGCGTCTGGGACGCGAAGACGGGGGCGCTCGTCGCCGCGCTGCCCGACGACGGAGAGGAAGACGTGGGCGGCGTGGCCTCGCTCTTCTTCACGCCCGACGGCGCGAGGGTCCTCGTGGGCTTCGGCGCAGGCGGGTCCTTGCTCTGCGACGCCCGCTCGCTCGCCCCCGTCCTCCACCTCGAAGGCCGCAGCGCTTCAGCCGGAGCCTCGCCCTTCTCTCCCGACGGCGGGCGCGTCGTCACGGTGGGCGGCGACGGCCGCGTCTTCGTAAGCGATCTTCTGGCGCGCGGCGAGACGACCGTCCTCGAAGGCCATGCGGCGCTCGTGCTGTCCACCGTCTTCACCGGCGACGGGCGCGGCCTGGTCACCGCGAGCATCGACGGCACGATCCGCGTCTGGGATCTCGCGGCGAGCGGGACCATGCTCTCCTTCGACAGCCCCGGCCAGGGGGAGGCGACCTGGGCGAGCCTCTCGCCCGACGGGCGCTGGGTCCTCGCGGCGTACGCGAGCGGCGCGCTGCGCGTCCACCCCGCGACGGCCGAGAGCGCGCTCGCCCGCGCCTGCGAGGCGCTCGCCTACTTCGGCCGCGCGGGCGAGGTGGACCCGTTCTGCGCGCCGGCCGGGCCGGGGGGTATGGGGGGTCTCCCCCCATCTCGACCGACCTCGAGCGCCGTGACGGAGAAGTCGCGGAAGACCATCCGCGATCGGTAGCCGCTCGCGCCCTTGAAGCCGAGCCCGACGTTGCCGCTCCCCCGAGGCGCCTCGAAGGGCAGGGCTCCGGCCCGGACGCCGTCCACCCAGAGCACGATCTCCCGCGGGCGCTGCTCGACGCGGACCGTGGACTCCCGCTGAGTGGAAAAGCCGGGAGCTCGTGCCACGCGAAGGCCGTCTCGGAGAACGCATAAAAGCCGTACGCACCGCGCCGGAGCAGGAAGTACCCGCCGCGCAGCGCCAGGCTGAGCGACTCGCCCTCGTCGCTGCCGAGGCGCTGCCACGTCACCTGCACGGCGAAGGGAGCGGCGAAGGATTTGTCGTACTCGATCTCGGCGCGCGAGAACGGCCCGCTCCACCCGTCGGTCGCGACGAGGAAAGTTCCGCAGGTGAGGGCCGGCGCGATCGACCCGTGGAGCACGCGGAACGAGGCGACCGACTCCGGGCATGCTCCATCCGCGCCGGCCGGCTGGGCCGGGGGGTGCGGGGGGTCTCCCCACGCCGTTACCGAGCAGGCCACGAGCGCGAGCGCGAGCCCGACGGCGTGCGGCGAGAGCCTCGGAACGAGGGGCACGAGCGGGACGATATCACCCCCCGGCGAGGGGCTTTGATGAGATCGTCGATGGCGGCCGGGCGGGCGCCCGCAATCGCGCCCACCCGACGCTCCCCGACGAGGAACAGGGCCCGTCCGACGACGAGACCGGATTGAGCCGCCGTGGGGTGTCTCTTGCAATATGTTGCTCCGTCCGCTAACAAGTTGCCTCTCGTACCTCGCGCACCTCGCGAGTCTCGAAGAGGTCGGTCCGCAGAGGCCGTGCCCATGGGCGCGTCTCGGACGCGACGGCCCCAAACCCCGCTCAAGGTTGTCATGATTCGACCGGGCACGATCCAAGAGCTGGTGGACAACTTCGTCGCCGGCATTCTCGACGTCATCGAAGAGGCCCGGAGCGAGCACCGCGCCGCCGCGCTGGCGAGGGCCAGCGCCTCGATTGCACGCCCCCTCCCGCAATCGGCGCCGAGCCGCCGCCGGGACGCGGCCCGATCGAAGGCGGCTCCCAGGGGTGGAGCGACGCAGCCGAAGCCGCGAACCGGCCCTCGCTCGGCCGGAGAGGCCACTGCCTCGGCCCGCTCGCCCGCACGCTCGAACGGCGCCGCAGCGGCCTCTGCCCCGCCGGCGAGGCCTCAGGAAACCGCAGCGGGCGGGCCGGTCGTCCGCCCGCAACGGGAGGCGCTCGTCCTCGATGCCGTGCGCTCGCTCGGGCAGGGCACGGCGGCCGAGATTGCCCGGCAGGGCGGCCTGCCGAACGGGACGGCTTACGTCGTGCTCCGCTCGCTCCTGGCGCGCGGGGAGGTCGCGCGGGCCGATACCGCGCGAGGCGTGGAGTACAGGGCCGTCGGCTGACGCCGCGCGCTCGGGCGCGCCTCGAGAAATCCGATCCGCGCGCTCCGCCGCGTGGCCCCGGTCACTCGCTCCCGTGACAGCTCTCGACGTGGATCGAGGCCGTGAAGCGCCAGCCGTCGCCCGTCTCGCACTCGAGCTGGACGTCCGCGCCGACGCTGCCATCGGTGTTCCGGTGCTGCCGCATGTCGAACTGCTTGCAGTCCTCCCGGTGGAGCTGAATCTCGCGGGAAGGGTCGGAGGTCTGGACGGTGACCAGCGTCGGCCTGCCCGACACCGAGCCCACGTTGAGCTGCATCAGCGGGAACGTACCCGTCCGGTGCGCGAAGCTGATGAGGGAGACGCTGCCGACGGCCGCCTGGTGGGCGCTCGTGTAGCAGTAGTTCACGGTCGTGTTCCAGTCCCCGATCTCGCCGCCGTACGACCACATGTTCCCCAGCAGGGGCTCGGCGCAGCCTGCGACGGAGATCGACAGGGCCCCAACGATCGCCGCGAGGATGGAACGGCGGGCAGAGGCGCGGGCGTCGTCGCGGCCTTTCGGGTCGGATTCGTGGCGCATGGCGGGCATGGTATCCCGGTCTGGTTTTCCACGGAAACCGGGAGATGCCGACCTCGACCGAATCGGATGCGCGCCGCCACGGCTTGCGCCTCGGCGCGCCGGGCACAAGGCGCCGCTCCATGGCGCTCGCACAGTCGATGTCCGTCCCGCAGACATGGAACCTGGTCGCGCCCGGCTACGCGGCCGAGATCGTCCCGCTGTTCTCGAGCTTCGCCGAGGACGCCCTCCGGCTCGCCCGCCTCGCCCAGGGCGAGCGTGCGCTCGACGTGGCCACGGGCCCGGGAACCCTGGCGCTCGCGGCGGCCGCCGCCGGGGCGCGCGTGTCGGCCATCGACTTCTCGCCGAAGATGATCGCCGAGCTGTACGCGCGCGCCCAGCGCGAAAACGTCGAGAGGCTCGACGTCCAGGTCGCCGACGCGCGGGCGCTCCCGTACGAGGACGCCACCTTCGACGCGGTCTTCTCGATGTTCGCGCTGAACCTCGTCGCCGATCGCGGCGCCGCCTTCCGCGAGATCCACCGGGTCGTTCGCCCCGGGGGGCGCGCGGTCGTGGGCACGCCGACGTCGCTGGCGCACATGCCGGCGTTCGACGACGTGCTCGAGATCCTGCGGAGCGTCCTGTCCGATCTCGCCTTCGACGGCGATCTCCCGCTCTCCGATCCCGCCGAGCTCCAGGAAGAGATGACGCGCGGCGGCTTCCCCAGCGTCGATGTTCGCCAGATCACGCGCTCGTTCGAGTTCCCGTCGCTCTCGACGATCTGGTCGAGCGCGACCCGGGCCGCGGCGCCGATCGTGGTGGCGCGCGATGCGATGCGCGAGGCGGAGTGGTCCCGGGCGTCCGACGCGATCCTGCGCAAGCTGGAGCAGCGGTTCGGCGCGGGGCCGCACCGGATCGAGATCTCGGTGAACCTCGCGCACGCGCGGAGGTGAGGCGCGCGCGGCTCTAGCGCGCGGCTCGACTGGCGCGCTTCTTCGCAGGCGCGCGCTTGGCGGGCGGCTTCGGGCTCTTCAGGATCGTCCCCCGGCAGCGCGGCGCGCCGCAGTGGCACGCGTAGAGCGCGGCCCAGCGGTCGTCCCAGGGCTCGTCGCGGGAGAGCGCGTAGTCGTACACCAGCTCCGTGCCCTCCGTGATATCGGCGATCGCCTCGATGAAGATGCGGCCGCCCTCGTTCACCGCCTCGCAGTTGGGGGCGCAGCCGTGGTTGATGAAGCGCGCGTCGTTGCCGTCCACTGCGGCGTCGATGACCGTATCGTCGTCCACGGCGAAGAGCACCGTGTGGTGGTTGGTCATCGCGTCGTCGTCGTAGCGCTCGTCGGCCTCGGCCGACGTGATGCGCTCGCCCAGGTACTCGATGATGCGCGTCCCTCGGCGGATGCGTCGGGCGGCGAAGACGCCGAGGCCGGCGATGGGTGACTGGCGGACCTCGAAGAGGGGGGCTCTCGTGCGCTTGGCGGCGGCGGGCACGCGGGCGATATACATCGGGGCGGCGCGCGTGAGGAGAGATCGTGCCCACCGTCCCTCGGGTGACGGCCCCGGGCTTCGCGGCTAAGCTCCGCGCCGCAGCCCATGAGAACGCCCCTCTTCCTGGCCCTGCTCGCGCTCGCCGCCTGCGGGCCCGAGGCCGCCGAGATGCCCCCCCAGACTCCCCCCGCGCCCACCGTGGAAGCGAAGCCCCCGCCTGCCCCCGCCCCGGCGTCCCTCCCCTACCCCGCGACCCGCCGGGAGGACGTGAAGGACGTGATCCACGGCGTCACCGTCGAGGATCCGTACCGCTGGCTCGAGGACGGCAAGTCGCCCGAGGTGGCCGCCTGGATGAAGGCCGAGGACGCCCTCGCGCGCGCCGAGCTGCACAAGCTGCCGGAGCGCGACGCCATCGCCGCGCGGCTCAAGGAGCTGTTCTACGTCGACGCGATGGGGGCGCCGCGCCACCGCGGCGACCGCTACTTCTGGTCCCAGCGCCACGCGACGAAGGAGAAGGTGATCGCCTACTGGAAGCAGGGCAAGGCGGGGGAGGCGAAGGTGCTCTTCGACCCCAACGGCTGGTCGCAGGACGGCAGCGTCTCGCTCGGGAGCTGGAGCGTGTCGTGGGACGGCAAGCGCGTGGCCTACCAGGTGCACAAGAACAACTCCGACGAGGCCACGCTGCACGTGATGGACATCGCCACGGGCAAGGTCAGCGACGTCGACGTGATCGAGGGCGGGAAGTATGCGTACGCCGCGTGGACGCCGAAGGGGGACGGCTTCTACTACACGTGGCTCACCACGGACCCGAGCGTGAAGGAGGCCGACCGCCCGGGCTACGCGGAGATCCGCTTCCACGAGCTGGGGGAGGATCCGAAGAAGGACCGCACCATCCACGAGCGCACGGGCGACCCGTCGACCTTCCTCTCGGTCGACCTCTCGCGCGACGGCCACTGGCTCGTGGTCACGGTCCAGCACGGCTGGACGTCGGAGGACGTGTACTTCCGGGACGAGCGCAGCCACAAGCCCGAGCTGTCGCCCCTCGTGGTCGGGCGCAAGGCGCACTTCTCGGTCTGGCCTTTCAAGGACAGGTTCTACATCACGACCGACGACGGCGCGCCGCGCTCGCGTGTCTTCGTCGCGGATCCCAGGCACCCGGCACGCGAGGCGTGGAAGGAGATCGTGCCGGAGCGGGCGGACGAAATCCTCGACGGCACCGGCGTGCTGGGCGGGCGGCTCGCGCTCTCGTACCTGAAGAACGTGACGAGCCGCCTCGAGATCGCCGATCTGAACGGCAAGACGATCAAGGAGGTCGCCCTCCCCGGCCTGGGGACGATGAGCGGGCCCAGCGGGCGCGAGGACGAGGACGAGGCGTACTTCGGGTACGAGTCCTTCACCACCCCGAGCGAGATCCACGAGCTCTCGATGAAGACGGGGGAGACCAAGCTCTACAGCGCGGTCAAGGTGCCGGTCGACCCGACGCCCTACACGGTGGAGCAGGTCTTCTATCCGTCGAAGGACGGGACGCGGGTGAGCATGTTCATCGTCCGCGCCAAGGACTTCAAGAAGGACGGCCATGCGCGCGCCCTGCTCTGGGGGTACGGCGGCTTCCAAATCTCGGAGACCTCCCACTTCGCCGCGTCGATCTATCCGTGGCTCGAGCGGGGCGGCGTCTACGCCGTGCCGAACCTCCGCGGCGGCTCGGAGTACGGGGAGGAGTGGCACAAGCACGGCATGCTGCTCGAGAAGCAGAACGTCTTCGACGACCTCGCCGGCGCCGCCGAGTACCTCGTCAAGGAGGGGTACACCAAGCCCGACCGGCTCGCGGTCTATGGCGGCTCCAACGGCGGGCTGCTCACGGGCGCTGCGATCACCCAGCACCCCGAGCTCTTCTCCGCCGTGGTCTCTGCGGTCCCGCTCCTCGACATGGTGCGTTACCACAAGTCGGGCGCCGGCGGCACGTGGGTGCAGGAGTACGGCTCGGCCGAGGACGCGGCCCAGTTCGAGGCGCTCTACGCCTACTCCCCCTATCACCACGTCAATCTCACCAGGAAGTACCCCCCGCTGCTCCTGCTCTCGGCCGACAGCGACGACCGGGTGGATCCGATGCACGCCCGCAAGTTCGCGGCGGCGATGCAGGCGGCCGCCGAGGCCACCGGGGGCGGGCCGGTGCTCCTCCGGATCGAGAAGAACAGCGGGCACGGCGGCGCGGACCTGCTCAAGGCCGAGGTCGACAAGGGCGCGGACCGGTACGCGTTCCTGCTCGCCCACACCGCGCACGATTGACGGCTCCGGGCGCGCCGGGCGAGAACCGTCCCGTGCTCCCCCGCGCGCTCGCCCTCCTGCTCACGGCGCTCCCCGCGCTCGCCGCCTCCGGCTGCGACGACGCGGCGAGCCCGTACTTCGGGAGCACCCGGCGCGCGACGCGGGATCCGGCGACCTTCTACGTCAACGCCGGCGGCGAGCCCGAGTACCTCGACCCGGGCAAGTGCGCCGACGCGGGCTGCGCGGCGCTGATCACGCAGCTCTTCGAGGGGCTGACGCGCTACCACCCCGAGGACGGGCACCCGGTCCAGGGCGTGGCCGAGCGCTGGGAGAAGAGCGACGACAACCGCCGCTTCCGCTTCCACCTCCGCCCCGACGCCCGCTGGTCCGACGGCCGCCCCGTGACGGCAGGCGACTTCGAGTACGCGTGGAAGCGCGCACTCTCTCCCCGCACGGCGTCTCGCGCGGCAGGCACCCTGTACGCGCTGAAGAACGCGGAGGCGTACCGCCTGGGCAAGCTCTCGGACCCCACCCTCGTCGGCGTTCGCGCGACGGACGACCGCACCCTGGACGTCGAGCTCGAGCGCCCCACGCCCTACTTCCTGGAGCTCACGAGCCACCACGCCTACGCCCCCGTGCGCCGCGACGTGATCGAGGCCTTCGAGCAGCGGGGGAAGGGCGACCTCTGGACGCGTCCTTCGAGCTTCGTCGGCAACGGGCCCTACGTGCTCGATCGCTGGGACTTCCAGTACCAGATCACGATGAAGGAGAACCCCTTCTACTGGGACCGGGCGCGGCTCGCAATCCGACGCATCGTCTGGATGGAGGTCGAGGACTACCACGCGACGATGAACCTCTACAAAACCGGCGAGCTCGACTTCATCGGCAACAGCGTCTCCCTGCCCGCCGAGTACCAGGCCCTGCTCTCCGGGAAGCGGGACTATCGGCGCGACGACTTCCTCTCGGTGTCCTGGTACGAGCTCAACACCCGGAAACCGCCGCTCGACGACGTGCGCGTCCGGCGTGCGCTCGATCTCGCGATCGACAAGGAGCAGATCGTCACTCGCATCGCGCGCGGCGGGCAGCGGCCGGCGACGCACTACGTGCCCGACTTCACCGGGTCCGGCTACGCGGAGCAGGCCGCGGCCGACCGCGCCCGGGGCGTCGACCCGTTCGCGGGGTACGGCTTCGACCCCGCGCGGGCGCGCGCGCTGCTCGCCGAGGCGGGCTTCGCGCCCGTGCGCGAGGGCGAAGGGTGGCGGGCGCCGGGCTTTCCGCCCATCGAGATCCTCTACAACACGGGCGAGGGGAACCGGCAGGTGGCGGTCGCGATTCAGGCGATGTGGAGGGAGAACCTCGGGATCACCGCGCTCCTCCGCAGCGAGGAGTGGAAGGTGATGCTGGAGACGCACCGCAACGGTGACTTCCAGGTGATGCGCTTCGGCCAGACGGCGGACTACGACCACCCCGAGACCTTCCTCGCCCCGTTCCTCGCCGGGAGCCCGCTGAACACCACGGGCTACCACGACGAGGTCTTCGAGCGCACGATGCGCGAGGCCGCCGCCACGGCCGACCCGCGGGAGAGCATCCGCCTCTACCGCGAGGCCGAGCGGCGCGCGCTCGACGCGATGCCGCGCATCCCCCTCTACTTCTACACCCGCTCCACGCTGGTGAAGCCCTGGGTCCGCGGCTTCCGGGGCACCGCGTGGAACCCGCACGCGATCCAGTTCCTGCGCATCGACCCCTCTTTTCAGCGCGGCGGGCCCGACACTCCGGCCTGCCTCCCGCCCGAGCTGGGGCCGCCGGGGGTGCTCGCGCCATGAGCGCCCTGGTCCGCTTCGCGCTCCGGCGCCTCCTCGCGATCGTGCCGACGCTCCTGATCGTGCTCACGGTCGCCTTCGTCGCGCTCCGGCTGCTCCCGGGCGGGCCCTTCGACACGGAGCGCGCCGTCCCCGTCGAGGTGGCGCGGGCCCTCGACGCCAAGTACCACCTCGGAGACCCATGGATGCGCCAGTATGCCCGCTGGCTCGGCGACCTCCTGCTCCACGGGGATCTCGGCCCCTCGTTCCGCTACGCGAACCGCAGCGTCGGCGAGATCATCGCGGCGAGCCTCCCGGTCTCGATGGAGCTCGGCGCCCTGGCGCTCGCCCTCGCGCTCCTCACGGGCGTCCCGCTCGGCGTCCTCGCGGCGACGCGACGCGGCCGGGCCCTCGACGCCGCGACGACCGTCGTGTCGATGCTGGGCATCTCCACCCCGCGCTTCGTCCTGGCGCCGCTCCTCGTCCTCCTGATCTCCCTCGACCTCTACCTCTTGCCCGTGGCCCGCTGGGAGAGCTGGCGCCACGCGATCCTGCCCGCGATCTGCCTGGCCCTGCCCACGGCGGCGTACCTCACGCGCCTGACGCGGGCAGGGATGCTCGACGTGCTGCGATCGGATTTCCTCCGCACCGCGCGCGCGAAGGGGCTGCCCGAGCGGACGGTGATCTGGAAGCACGCGCTCCGCGGCGGGCTGCTCCCGGTCGTGAGCTTCCTCGGCCCGGGGGCGAGCGCGCTGCTCACCGGCTCGATCGTGATCGAGAAGATCTTCGACGTCCCGGGGATGGGGCGGTACTTCGTGGAGGCGGCGCTGAACCGGGACTACAATCTGGTCCTGGGGGTGACGCTCGTCTACGGGGTCATCGTGATGACGCTGAACGCGGTGGTCGACGTGGCGTACGCGGCGCTGGATCCGCGGGTGCGCCTCGGTTGAGGTCAACCACCGTGCGGGGCTGACAGGGGCGTGATGATGATTCGGTCGTCGTCCCCGACGGTCGCCGAGGGGATGACGTCGACGACGACGCCCCCGCAGGCGAGGCGCAGCGCGAGCGGCGGCTTCACGGGCTGCTCGCACGAGGGGTCGGAGGAGACGGCCAGGCCGAAGGCGCGGCGCACGGACGCGACCGCGCGGGCGTTGGCCGCGGCGCGCATCGTGGCGTCATCGGGCGCGAAGGCCTTGATCCGGTGCGTCTCCTCCAGCCGGAGGAAGAGGTTTGGCCCCGCCAGATCGACCTCGATGGGGGCGCGGGACGCCCCCTCGAGCACCGTGACCTCCAGCATCGCCTCGCGCGGCTCCGCGCCCTTCGGGCCCTCGACCTCGTAGGGGAGCTCGATCAGCTTGGCGCAGCGGCGGGAGACGGCGCCCTCGGGCGGATCGAGCAGGGCGCAGCGCGGGGACGGGAGCGAGAGGCTGAAGGGGACGACCAGCGACGCCTTGGCGGCGTAGAGCGGCATACGGAACGCCTCCGGGTCGAGGAAGCGCCCGAGCCAGGCGTCGATCTCGTTCTGCACGCGCGCCCGCGCGTCGGCGCCCGGCCCGGAGACCCGCGCCTCGACGGCGGCCGCGGTCTTCTCCAGCTCGGCGCGCCGGCTGCTCTCTGCGACCATCATCGCGTGGAGGCGCTGCTCGGCCTGCTCCTTGTGCGGCCCCCGGGGGAGCGTGGCGAGGTAGGCCTCGAGGCCGGCGGGGCTGCCCTGCTTCGAGGCATAGAAGACCTCCTCGGCGTGGTCGAACCACGCGCGCACGGCATTGCGGAAGGCACCGTCGGGGCGCTGCTCCAGATAGCGGCCGGCGGCGGCGAGGCGGGCCTCCAGCGTGGGGGCGACGCGTGTCGCGCGGTACGCGGAGAAGTCGGAGGCGGAGGCGAAGGTCGCGTCGTTGGCGCAGCCGCCGGCGAGGAGCGCGAGCAGCGCCGTGGCGCAGGCCGCGACGCACCTCACGGCGCCCCCGCGTCGAACGGCGGGCAGAAGTCGCACTCGGTGGGGGTGGTGGCGCCCACGTTGGCGACGTAGCTCCGGTAATCCGAGCAGCTCGCGGCGAGGAGCGCGTCGAGGCAGACCTCGCCGTCATGGACCAGCGGGACGCAGTTGGTGGGGAAGGACACGACGACGGGCTTCTCGCCGCAGGCCGCCGTGCACGCGTCCGTGCGGATGTCGCAGTCCGTGCAGCGCTGGCAGTCGATCGCCTGCTTGCTCGCGGAGAACTTGTTCGGGATCGAGCGGATCCGGGCTCTGGTTGCAGCTCCCGATGTCGCCCGCCACGGGCGCCGCCAGGAAGAGGAGCGCGACCACCGCGAGGCGCACGATCTCACCCGCCGTGGGAGGCTTGCTCGGCCGCTTCACGGCAAGAACTCCTGGTCGAAGAGCAGCCCGAGCTGCCCGGAGACGATGGGGTAGGTGGCGACCGCGACCTGGTTCGTCCCGGCGCCGTAGTAGAGGTCGAAGACGAGCTCGCCCGCGATCGCGATCTTGCCGGTCAAGAACCAGGCGAACCCTCCCGCAGCCTCGCCGCCGACGGTGGGATCGGGCGTGAGGACGAAGGACGGGCCGAGGCGGCCGTACCCCATGAACGGGTGCGGGCCCCGGTACGCGAGCAGGTAGGTGGGCGTGATCACGGCCTGCGGGATCCCGATCATCGCGAAGGACGCGTGCACGGCGACGCCGTGCTGGAGGCCGTCCGGCGGGCCGAACGCGACGCCCGCGCCCAGGTCCGCGTAGCTCGCGGTGAGCGAGACGGAGCGGGCGGTCTGCCCGAGCTGGGTGGCGAGGCGGTAGGGGTTGTTGAAGCGCAGGCCACGACCGAGCTCGAGCGAGCCGAGCAGGCGCCACTCGAAGTCCGGCGTGCGCTCGAGGGCGCGCAGCTCGGCGGCCGCATCCGGGGCCGGATCGTCGGCGTGCGCGACCGCGGGCGCGAGCAACGCGCAGAGGGCGCACAACGGACCCAGCCGGCTCCCCGCCGGTGATCCGACGCGCCGCCTCCGCCGGCGAGCCCAGGGGGCGAGCATGCGCGCGCTGCACACCATGGGGCGACTTTTAGCGAAGGTGCGCGCCGCCCGCACGCGGAACGCGCCGTACGGGAGCGAAAGCGGGACGGACCGGCTCCTGCATCACGTCCTCGTAGGTGGCCGACGTGGGGACGCGAAAGACGAGCAGCCAGAGGACGCAAGGCGCCGGTGGGGCGAGGGAGGGCAAGCGTGGCAGGCGCGTGGAGGCCGCCGGCTGGCCCGGCCCGGAGGTGCCCACGCAGGACGACCTCGACGAGCCGACGGCCCCGCCCCTCCACGGCAAGACGCACCCGCCGGCCGAGATGGACCGGGCCAAGCCCTCGCTCGACGACGAGGTGCAGGTGTACCACCACCCCTCGATCGACGCGGCGGTCACGGAGTTCGGCGTCGATCCGGACGTGGCCGACGCGGCGGCCGACCTCGCCGGAGACCTGGGCGCCACGTTCCTCTCCGGGGCGACGCGCGGACAGGACATGAGCGACGTCGCCCTGTCGGCGGAGGACGCCGAGGAGAGTGAGGTGCCCCTCTTGCTGGACGAGCCCCTGGGCGAGGAGATCAGCGAGGAGCCCGTTCGACGCCCGCGGGTGCCCGCGCCGCCCCGCAGCACGACCCGCGCCCGCGGTTCGCACCCGCCGTCGCGCAGCAGTGTGAAGCGGCACCACCGGTGACCGCCGCGCCGAGCGCTGAGCGCGCCAGGCGTTAGGGGACGACCTTCTTTGCCGGCCTCTGCTGCTTGCGCTTGGAGGCTCTCGGGCGGAGTCTTGGCGTCCTTGTCCGCGTCCTCGTTCACCTTGTAGTCGTTCGCCCTCTCCGCGGCCGCCTTCTTCTCGGCCTTGGCGGCATCGTCGGCCTCCTTCTTGCGCTCGGCGTCCTCGAAGCGACGGCGCATCTCCGTGTCGTGGTCCCAGCGGTCCACGTGCTCGTCGCCGTCCACGTCCACGCCCATCCGCTCGAGGTGCCCGTCGCGATAGATCTCCCAGACGTCGGGCTTGCCGTCGAAGTTGGAGTCGCGCACCACGCGGGTGAGCTTGCCGTTCGTGTAGTACTTCCAGGTATCGACCTTGCCGTCGAAGTTGGTGTCGAGCTTGACCTCGGCGAGCCGGCCTTTGATGAACGTGATCCAGGTGTCGAGCCTGCCGTCGTAGTTGGCGTCGGCCTCCTCGGAGATGCTCTCGCCCTTGTCGTTGTAGTGGCGGACCACGTCCTTCACGCCGTCGAAGTTGGTGTCGATCTCGCGGCAGATCAGGATCTTGTGCCGATCCTCCCCCGTCCCGAGGATCTGATAGACGCGCCGCACGTTGGGCTGGATCGAGCCGGGCCCGGCGACCTCGCTGGCCTCGCGATCGGCGTGGCCCTTCCAGTCGCACAGCGAGTGGTCGTCGATGGTGCCGTCGACCCGCTTGGTGGCCTCCACCGTCGGCGTCTTGGCCTGGAACTGCGGCCCGCTGTTGCACGCCGTGGCGCCGAGCAGGGCCGGGACCGCGATCAGGAAGAGGATCGGACGCTTGCTCATCGCGACACTCACTTCTTGGGAGGTTGCTGCGGGGAGGAAGGCGCGGCCGGAGCAGCGGGTGCGGCAGAAGCAGCGGGTGCGGCCGAGGGCGCAGCGCTCGGGGCCGGCGCCGGCGCGGCGCCTGGGGCGCCATGGGTGCCGTACGACTCGCCGCAGAGATCGACCACGCTGTCGGGGTCCGGCTTGCCGTCGGCGTTGCGGTCCGAGGCCACGACCGCGCACTGGGGCTTGGCGGGGTTGTTGAACTGCCACCACTGGTCGATGATCCCGTCGCCGTCCGAGTCGCGCTCGCGCTTCACCAGGCGGCCGTTCTCGTAGTAGTCCCAGGTGTCGATCTTGTTGTCGAAGTTGGTCTCCCGCATCTTGAGCTTGAGCTGGCCGTTCTCGAAGATGGTGATCTCGTCGGCCCGCCCATCGCGGTCGAAGTCCTGCTCGCGGCGCCGCTCGCGGCCCTGATCGTCGTAGTAGATGAAGGCGTCGGGGGCGCCGTCCATGTTCAGGTCGAGGACGCGGCAGACCTCCTTGCCGCCCTTCATGACGTGGATGATGGCGGGAGAGCCGTTGCCCTTCACGTCCACCTTCACGGCGTCGGACGAGTTGGCGTCGCAGGGCTCGTGCGTGAGCGCGGTGTCGCGCTTCTCGTTGGCCACGGGGGACTTGGCCTTGTCGGCCTCGGCCTCCGCGCTCGTGCAGGCGAGCGCCTGCATCGCGCTCAGCACGAGGCCGAGCAGGGCGCTCTTCGACAGGGCAGGCTGGATCATCGGTCGGACTCGAGCCCTCGGCGGGACGGAGGGAGTAGAAGGAAGGACCTGCCCGAGCTCTGGGACCGGTCCGTGCCGGGAAAGCGTATGGTCCTCCGGCGACGCCGGCAAGCGCGGCGACCTGGACGCGGGCACAGCGTCCCGTCGTCACGATTCGCCCCGCCGGCGCGGCGTGCTGGCGAGCGGGGCAACCCTACGGAAGAGCCGAGTGGGAGGGAGGACAATTCCTGGCCGGGGGCACAGGATCCAATTGACATCACACGTACCGGCATCTAGGGTAACGCCTTGTCAGTCCTGTCCTCCTTGCGTGGGCTCCCCCCTGCGCGAGGTGGTTTTCCGTTTGCCGGCACCTTCGGTCTTTGCCAAGTACGGGCTCGCCCATCGAGCCCGACGCTCCCCGTTGTGGCCGAAGGTACGATGGTCGTCGCCTTTGGGCCTGCCCGGCCGGGCCGGGGGGCATGGGGGGTCTCCCCCCCATCGTAACCCGCGCTCGGTGCAGGCGGTCTCGCGTTTCGCTCACCTCATCCGCCTCGTGCAGTGGCCCTGCGCTTGCGCGCATGATCCGGTCGGGCGAGGGTCCCAACCCCTCGGCGTGACATGTCGCGAAAAAAAGTCTCGACGACCATCTACATCACGCCGGAGCAGGCCGACCGGCTCAAGGTGCTGCACGAGCGCACCAAGGTGCCCATCTCCGTCTACATCCGGGAGGGCATCGACATGATGCTGAAGCACTACGAGCACGTTCTGCCCGGCCAGATGAGCCTGGACGCCGCGTCCCTCGCCGCGGCGCAGGGGGTTCCGAGCGTCCCGGCCCCGAGGCTCCCCCTCCACGCCATCTCGCCCACCCCGGCCCCTCCACCGGTCGCGCCGGTCTCCCCGACCCCTGCGCCTCCGCCGGTGGCTCCAGCCCCGAGCTCTGCCGAACCGGCCCATGAGGCCGAGCAGGCTCATGCCCCACCCAGGCCCTCGCCTTCGCAGACGGGCAGCGCCGCGCGCGGCGGGGGGCACCGCGCGCACAAGCACGCCGGCTCGTCGCGTTCGTCGGGCGAAGGTAGCTGAGACCGTCACGTTTGGGGGAGACCCCCGAACCCCCGCCACAGGCGTCACGCCGCCCGGTGCTGGGCGCCACCCGGCGCCTCGGCTATCCGAAGCGCATGGCAGCCCTGCGCATCGCCGTCGTCGGCCATGTCGAGCACGTCACGCTGGGGCGGGCGAACGAGGTCCCGCAGCCGGGCGACATCATCCACCTCCATGACACGCGCTTCCTGGCCGGCGGGGGCGGCGGCATCGCCTTCGAGCAGATCTGCCGGAGCGACGCCGAGGTTCACCTCTTCACCGCGCTCGGGAACGACGAGGCGGGGCGGGCCGTCGAAGCGCGCATCCAGGCCCCTCGCCTCGCGGGGAACGTCCACCTCCACGCAGCCCGTCGCCCCGTCGAGCACCCGCGCGTGGTGGTCTTCATCGACCCCGAAGGCCGCCGCACGATCGTCGTCACGCGGGCGCCGCTACAGCCTGCCGCGACGGATGCCCTCCCGTGGTCGATCCTCGCGGGCTGCGACGCCGTGTACTTCACCGGCGACGACCCGGAGAGCCTCCGCCTCGCGCGCGCAGCGCGCCGCCTCGTCGTCACGGCGCGCCGCCGCGCGGTGCTCCAGGCCGCCGCCGTCGCGCCCAACGTGATCGTGGGCAGCCGCCAGGATCCGCGCGAGAACGCGGGGCTCGACGCGTACGATCCTCCCCCTCTCGCGCTGGTGCTCACCGACGGCCCCCGCCCCATCCGCGTCCTGCGCCCGACGGGCGCCGTCTCGGTCGAACCGCCCCCCGCCCCAACCCGCACGATCGGCGACTACGGCGCCGGCGACAGCTTCGCGGGAGCGCTCACCTTCTTCCTCGCGTCCGGCGTCGACCTCGAAGAGGCCTGCCGCCGTGCAGGCCCGTACGGCGCCGCAGTGCTGGGCGGCATCGATCCGATCGAGATGCAGCGCTCCCTCGTCGCACCGTGAAGTACGGACGCGAAGTCAATGCTGAACGGAGGCCCAAGGCCCGAGGGATGGCGCGCGCGGCAGCGCACCTCTGCCAGGGCGATGTTTGCCGGCCAAATCCACCGCTCCTGAAAAATCACCGGCAGGCCGAATTCGCCAATGACTTCGCAACCTTCGTCGCCCATTTCGTCTTGACGCTGTGGGCCCGCTGACGCAATTGAAGGTTCGCCATGAAGACGAGCTTCTTCCTCACCGTCTCGTTCGTCGCTCTCGCGCTGGCTGGCACCACCGGCTGCTCCCACGTCGCCCCCTACGAGCGCGCGAAGATCGCGCACCCGACGATGGCGGCGGGCGAGATGGCGGGGACGGGCGAGTCGCACGTGCGGGCGGTGCTCGAGGGCGCGCGGGGTGGCTCCCTCGGCGCCGAGAGCGGCTGCGGCTGCAACTGACGGCTGCGCCTTCGCCGGCATCGGCGTCCGCTCTTCTCTGAGCGTCATCTCGAGGGGCGTGCGGCTGGGTTCGGCACGCGCCTACCCACCTACCGACGCGCCTACCCACTACCGAACCGCGAGCGCGAGCGAGCGGGTGCCAGGAGGCGCGGCGCCTTCGCGCCCTCGCACGCGTAGCGCTACAGGCAGCGTGGCGCATGCGAGGGCATGAAGACGCTGGTGCCCGCTGGCATCCGCTCGCTTGCGCTCGCGGTTCGGTATGTGCTGTTCCTGCACGCGAACCGCTTAACTCGCGCAGGCCACGCTCACGACAATCTCCGGGGTGCGCTCGTGGGTCATCGACGGGCAAACGTGCGCGCACAGAAAGCACGGATTCTCCGCCGTCAGCGGAGTCATCGAGCACGTTTGCCCTCGATTTGACTTCTTTCTTGCGAAGGAGCGCAAGCTTGTCGCAGAAGATGGACGAGCCGAACGCCGCAGCGCGCGGCGACGGAGCTTGGAGAGGGACTCATGAACAGAGCTACGACCATCGCTTTTCTTGGGATCGCGGTCTCCGTGTTCACGGCGGCCTGCGGCGGCTCGGTGAACACGGCGGGGACCGGCGCCTCCACCGGGGCGGGTGGCTCCACGAGCACCGGCAAGACCACGGGCACCGGCAAGACCACCGCGACCAGCACGGGCACGTCGATGGACGCCGCGACCTCGACCGGCACCTCGATGTCCACCACCGCGACCACCGGCACGGGCGGCAGCGCCACCACTGCGACCACCGGACCGACGACCAACGCCACGACCGGCTCCACCGGCGCGGGCGGCGCGGCCACCTGCCCGGCGACGCAGCCGATGGCCATGGCCATGTGCACGACGCCCGGGGAGATGTGCGCCTACGGCGACACGAAGTGCGACTGCGGCGGCTTCGGCATGGGCGGCGGGGCGTGGCGCTGCCTCACGTGCCCGGCGACCGAGCCCACCAACGGCGACACGTGCACGGGCGGCACCACGGGCGGCCCCGGCGGCGGAGGCGGGGGCCTCACGTGTGCCTACGGGATCGACGACTGTTCCTGCGTGGGCGGCATGTGGTCCTGCGGGACGTGCCCGACCACGGCGCCCACCAACGGCGACATGTGCACGAACAGCGGCCTCCAGTGCGACTTCTCCGGCACGACCTGCCGCTGCAGCGCCTTCGGCGGCGGCGGCGCCGACGGCGGCACCATGCCGACGTGGCGCTGCAACGAGCAGTGCCCGACGACGCAGCCGAAGCCCGGCGACATGTGCGCCACGAACAAGCCGTGCATGTACAACGGCACCACGTGCACCTGCATGAACGGCACGTTCTTCTGCAACTGACCCCGCTCACCCCTCCTCCGCCAGCACCTCCGACAGGCTCGCCCGGATCCCCGCCACCGCGCCCGCCCCGGCGTTGAAGCACGCCCCCGCGTTGCTCGCGTCCACTCCCCCCAGCGCCACGAGCAGCGGCGCGCGCGCCTGCCCCTCGAGGGCGGCGCGCGCCGCGCGCAGGGCTTCGAGGCCGATCGGCGGGCCCTTGCCCGGCGAGGCGAAGATCGGGGACAGGAGCACGGCGTCCGCGCCCTCGCCCGCGGCGCGGACGACCTCCGGGGCCGCGTGGCACGAGGTGGAGACCCACGCGCCCGCGGGGAGCAGCGCGCGGGCGTCCGCGACCGACATGGACCGGCGGCCGAGGTGGACGCCGTCGGCGCCGAGCGCGAGCGCGAGGTCGACCCAATCGTTGACGACGAGCGCGGCGCCAATCGCGCGCGTCGCCTCGCGGAGGCGGGCGCCCAGGGCCAGGAGGGCGCGCGGGGGCAGCTCGGGGTCGCGGAGCTGGACGGCGAAGCGGGCGCGGGCGGCGGCCGGGAGCGCGGCGAGCGCGGCGATGCGCGCGAGGAGAGCGGGCTCCGGGAGGACGGACGAAGCGGTGATCTGGAGGACGCGGGGGCGCATGGGAGGGTTCTGGACCGGCCGGGGGGCCTCGGCTTCTTCGTATTCTACACGCTGTCCGGCCGCGCCTTCGGGCCATCTCCTGGGCTACCCTCACGGTGCGCCGCGGCCCGCGCGGCGCAAGGAGACCGCGGGACCGTGGACCAGACCAACAAGCGAGTCGGCATTCTGTTCTCGGGGGGCCCGGCGCCGGCGGCGAACGCCGTCATCGGCGCGGCGGCGTCGGCGTTCCGGCGCGGCGGCTGGGAGGTCGTCGGCATCCGCCACGGCTACGGAGCCTTGCAGTCGTACGATCGCACCTCCCGCCCCCTCGTCCCCGAGGAGGACTACCACGTCATCGTCGACCGCGACCTCTGGGGCCTGCGCACCAGCCGCGGAGTCTTCGTCGGCACCGGCCGCGCCAACCCGGGCAAGGGCATCCGCGCGCCGCACGACCTGGACGACCCGACCAAGACGGACCGCCTCCGCCGCGTCCACGACGGGCTCGCCGATCTCGGCATCGAGGCCCTCGTCTCGATCGGCGGCGACGACACCCTGCGCACCGCGAACTTCCTCTACGAGTACCAGAAGCGCCTCCCCGCGGGGGCGCCGCGCGTCCGCGTGGTACACGTACCGAAGACGATCGACAACGACTACCGCGGAATCGACTTCACGTTCGGCTTCTTCACGGCCGTCGACGTGATGGCGGGCGAGCTGCTCAACCTGCGCGCGGACGCCATGGCGACGGGGAGCTACTTCATCGTCGAGACGATGGGGAGGAAGGCCGGCTGGCTCTCGTACGGCGTCGCCATCGCCGGGGAGGCCCACATGGTCGTCGGCGTCGAGGACGTGGTGGGCGAGCTGGCGGTGGACGAGGAGGTGAAGGACCCGGAGACGGGCGAGAAGCGGCGCGAGCCCCGCCTCTCGATGGATCGCCTCGCCGACCGGATCGTCGACCTCATCCTCGCCCGGGAGAAGCGCGGAAAGCCCTACGGCACCGTGGTCCTGGCCGAGGGCCTCGCCGAGCTGCTCCCCGAGAAGTACCTGCTCGACGTCACCCGCGACGACCACGGGCACGTCTCGCTCGGCCGCGTCGACATCGGCAAGCTCGTCGCCAAGGTCGCCGCCGAGCGCTACGAGAAGCGCACCGGCAAGACGAAGAAGCTGACCGGCGTGCAGCTCGGCTACGAGTCACGCTGCTCGGCCCCCCACGCCTTCGACGTCCTGCTCGGCAGCCAGCTCGGCCTCGGCGCGTACCGCGCGATCACCGAGAAGACCCTCGACGGCCACATGGTCAGCGTCGCGGGCCAGCTCGACCTCCGCTACGTCCCCTTCGCCGACCTCATCGACCCGAAGACGCTCAAGACCGACATCCGCTTCATCGCCCGCGGCAGCGACTTCCACCGCCTCGCGACCGAGCTCGGGACCCGGCTCCCGTAGCACCCCCGCCCCGGCGCCGGCCCCGTGAGCCGTTTGGGTGGCCTCCGGCCACTCTGGTCTCGGCCCCCGGCCCGCGCCCACCATGGCTCCCTCCAGCAAGATCGTCCTGCTCCACGAAGCCCGCCGGGCCGAGCCCGCCGGCGAGGACCCGGCGGCCCTCGCGCGCGGGCTGCGGGCGGGGGAGGCGTGGGCCCAGCGGGCGCTCTTGGAGCGGTACACCGACCGGCTGGAGCGGATCCTCACCCGCATCCTGGGCGGGCGGGCGGACCTGGACGACCTGGTGCAGGAGGTCTTCGTCCGCGCGTTCCAGCGGGTGGAGGAGCTGCGCGAGCCGCGGGCGCTCGGGGCGTGGCTCACCGCGATCGCGGTCTACGTCGCGCGCGAGGCCATCCGCGCGCGGCGACGGCGGCGGTGGCTCCTCTTCCTGCCGCCGGAGGAGACGCCGGAGCCTGTCACCTCCACCGCCTCCCCCGAGACGCGCGCCGCCGTGCGCGCCTTCTACGAGGTGGTCGGGCGCATGGACGCGGACGCCCGCATCGCGTTCACGCTCCGCTTCGTCGACGGGATGGAGCTCGCCGAGATCGCAGGCGCGTGCGGCGTGTCGCTCGCGACGATCAAGCGGCGCCTCAAGAGCGCCGAGGCCGAGTTCTCCGAGCGCGCCCACGCGCACGAGGCGCTCGCCGGCTGGCTGGAGGAGGGGCGATGGGCACGACGCTAAATCCCAAACCGCTCGGCCGCGCGGTGGCCGAAGCCTCCGACGAGGCCCTCGCCCTGCGGCGCCGCCCCCCGTCGGCGAGCGCCTCGCCCGCATCCACGCCGCGCAGGAGCGCCGCGCCGCCCGCGACGGCTCGCTGCGGCGGCCCATCGCCGTCGGCGTCGCGGTCGGCGCCCTCGTCGCGGCCGCCCTCCTCTGGCCGCGCCCCGAGCCCCTCCGCGTCCTCGTCGGCGAACCGGCCGGTGAGCAGGACGGCCTCGCCTGGGTCGCCGCGCCGCCCGGCACCGCCGTCCCAATCGGCTTCTCGGACGGCTCCCGCTTCCTGCTCTCCGGCGGCGCCCGCGCCCGCGTCGTCGGCGTGACCGAGCACGGCGCCCGCGTCGTCGTCGAGCGGGGCAGCGTGCGCGCCAACGTCGTCCCCCGCCGCGGCAACGACTGGTCGGTCATCGGCGGCCCCTTCGAGATCCACGTCACCGGCACGAGCTTCGACGCCGGCTGGGATCCGGACCGCGAGGAGCTCCACGTCGCCGTCCGCCACGGCAGCGTCCTCGTCCGCGGCCCCTGCCTCCCTGTCGCTCGCCCCCTCACCGGCGGCCAGGAGGCGACCCTCTCCTGCGTCCCTCCCGAAGCCTCGCGCCCCGCGCCTTCGAACCCCATCGCCCCCCGCGCCCTCGCCTCCGCGACCGCCGGTACTCCGGCGCACGCCCCCGCCCCGGCGCCGCCGCCCACCACGGCCAGCACCGCCGCGCCGCCGCCTTCCTGGCGTGACCTCGCCCGCGCCGGCGCATACAAGGAGGCCATCGCCGCCGCCGAGGCCGAAGGCTTCGACCGCCTCTGCGACGACCTCCCCGCCCCCGACCTCATGGACCTCGCCTCCACCGCCCGCCTCGGCGGCCGCGCCGCCCTCGCCGCCGATGCCTACACCGCCGTGCGCCGCCGCTTCCCCGGCACCGACCACGCCGCGACCGCCGCCTTCCGCCTCGGCCAGCTCGCCTTCGACGGCGCCCACGCCTTCGCCGAGGCACGCCGCTGGTTCCTCACCTACCTCGCCGAGCGCCCCGGAGGCGCGCTCGAGGCCGAGGCGCTCGGCCGCACGATGGAATCCGAGCAGCGCCTCGGCGACCTCCCCGCCGCCCGCGCCACCGCCGCCCGGTACCTCGCGCGCCACCCGGACGGCGCGCACGCCGCCCTCGCGCGAAGCCTCCTCGCTCCGTGAGATGAAGCCCCGGCCTCCTCGCCGAGCGTTCGCCGCGATCGCGCTCCTCGCGTGCGCCCTCCTCCCCTCCACTGCGCGCGCCGAGGCCCCCCGCGTCCTCTTCGTCGCGAAGGAGGCGACCCCCTTCAGCACCCGCGTGCGCGCCGAGATCGAGGCCATGGGCTTCACCCTCGAGCCCGCCGACGCCATCGACCCCGACCAACCCGCCGTCGCCGTCGCCGCCGCCCGCGTCGTCGAGACGCCCCCTCCCCGCCGCATCGAGCTCTGGCTCGCCGACCCCGCGCGCGGCCGCCTCTCCCTGCGCACCGTCATCCAGCCCTCCGAGGCCGACGACGAAGAGACCCAGACCGTCCGCGCCGCCGAGCAGCTCCGCGCCTTCTTCCAGCCCCTCCGGTCCCCTCCCGCGGACCTCCCTCCACTCACCCTCCCGCCGAGCCCACCACCCCCCGCGTGGCCCGGACCGCCCCCCGTATCGCTCGTCCTCCAGCCCGCCTCTCCCAAGCCCGCGCCCGCGCCCGAGCCCGTGCCCGAATCGCAGAAGAAGTCGGGCTCGGGCTCGGGCTCGGGCTCGGGCTCGGGCGCGGGCTCACCGCCACCCGCGCCGCGCTTCACGGCCGAGGCCGCGATCGCCGTCCCCGTACAAGTCGGCGGCCCGGGCGCCGACCTCGCGCTGCGCGCCCGGTGGATGGCGACGCGGTTCCTCGGCGTCGGCGCAATCGTCAGCGTCCCCGTCGCCGGCCCGACAATCACCTCCACCGAGGGATCCGCCAGCCTCTCGGCCTCCGTCTTCGGCGCCGAGATCACCGCCGTCCTCTTCGACGCCCGCCCCGTCCGCCTCACCACCGGCGCCGGCCTCGCCCTCGCATGGCTTCGCACCACCGGCACCGCCAAGGCACCCTACATGGGCCAGACCTCCAGCCTGGTGACGTCCCTGCCCTTCGTCGGCATCGGGATCGCGCCGCGCCTGACGGACCGCGTGCGCCTCTGCTTCGACGCCGACGCCGGCGTCTCGGCGCCGCGGGCCGACATCGCGTTCGCCGGCAAGACGGTGGCGAGCTGGGCCCGGCCCCTCGGGCTCTTCTCGGCCGGCGTGAGCGTCGATTTCTGACGGCGCCGTGAGCCACCGCGGCGCGCGCCGGCCACATGGGGGGAGCGTGCGACGGGTGTCGCAGCGGAGGTTCCCACCATGAACAGAATGTCTCTCACGTTCACGGCGCTCGCGGGCGCCCTCACGTTCGCCGCCGCGTGCAACCCCACCGTCGTGTCTCCGATCAGCACCGGCGGCAGCACGGGCAGCAGCCCGTCCAGCGGACCGGGCGACGGGTTCGGCGGGCAGGGCGTCGCCACTCTTACGGACCTCGGTCCGGGGGTCGAGATCCTTTCGATCGCGGCAGGCAACTACAACGTCTTCTTCTCCACCCCCGAGACCCCCGTCCTCTCCAACGTCATGCTCTGGCAGGTCGCGTACGCCGGAGGCTCGGCGACTCCTCTCGCGACGCAGGTCCAGACCCCCTGCGTCTTCGTGGACCTGGTCACGGACGCCCTCAACCTTTACTGGGTCGACTTCCAGGCGGACAGCTCGTACCAGCAGATCCTCGCGAAGCCGCAAAGCGGCGGTGACCTGTGGCAGATCGAAGGCGTCATGGATGGTTCGAAGTACGGTCCCCACGGGTTCGCGAAAGCTATGAAGAGCCTCTACTGGGCACAGCCGGGCGAGATCTTGAAGGCAGGCGACGTCGGGACGGATACCGACGGGACCTTTGTCGCAGGCTCCAAGGAGTTGATCGCTCCGACCGTCGTCGCGGCGGATACGGTGAACGTCTACGTGTACGACGCGCCCAGCGAGGCGATCTACGCCGCGCCGCTCTCCGGCGGCCCGGTCGAGAAGATCGCCACCGATACGTCGGCGAACGTGCAGGGCCTCGCTGCGGCCGGGGGTTTCGTTTACTGGCCGACGGCGACGAGCCCGGGCGGGATCGCCCAGGTGCCGGCCGGCGGCGGCGCCGTGCAGATCTTCGCGGACACGCACAACCCCAAGTTCCTTGGGCACGACGCCACCGACCTCTACTGGACCGACGACGAAGGCGTCCAGAAGATGCCGCTCGGAGGAGGGGCCGTGACGCTCCTCGCCACGTTCGACGCCCCGGCGTCGTGGGGGCAGGTGACCGCCTTCGCCGTGGGCCCGACGCACGTCTACTGGGGCTACGAAAAGGAGGGCGCGATCGTGCAGCACCTGAAGGCGAATTGACCCGACCGCGGCGCCCCGCTCAGTACACCAGCAGGCGCACGGGGTCGCTCCACGCGCCCACGCGCCGCCCGACGGTGACGGAGACGCGGAACTGGTGCTCGGCCATCAGGGCGAGGCCCGCGATCTTGGTGTCCGCGAGGGGCGTCGACCGCACCCAGTGCCAGGTGACGCCGCCGTCCGCGCTCCACTGCCAGTGAAAGGTGACCTTCGCCCGCGACCTGCCCACGAGGAGCGAGCCGTTGGCGATGACCTTCACGACCCCGGGCGTCGTGGTCCGCTTGGCCTGGAGGAGGGGCTTGCCGTGGCCGGTGTACCCCGCCACGAGGAGCCCGGCGGATTCGATCAGGGCCGCCGAGCCCGCGGGCGGTAGGGTGTCGGCGAGCATCTGCACGTAGGCCCGCAGGCTCTGCATCGCGGTCCAGAGCGCGTCGCGCTTGACGTTGCGGAGCGAGGCGAGCCCCCTCGACCCCTTGCTCACGGCCTGCTGCGCCTCCTCGAACGCCTCCAGGAGGGCGAGGAAGGCCACCATGCTGACGGTCGGCTCCGGGAACGAAGCGACGGCGGCCACGACGGCCGCGTACATGGCCCTGGCCCGCGCCCGGACGCCCGGACAGTCGAACCGGGTGATACCCAACGACGCGCGTGGTCTGACGACGGCCGCCATGCCTTCACCCTTCGGCTCGCCCGCGGGGTTGTCAACGTTGGGATCCTGCTCTGGCGGGAGCGAGATGCCCCAATCGAGGAGCCGAGCGCGATCTCCTCGATGGTGCGTGCCCGCTCCGACGAGGTGGGTGCCGCCATCGAGGAGCCGAGCGCGATCTCCTCGATGGTGCGTGCCCGCTCCGAGGAGGTGGGTGCCGCCATCGAGGAGCCGAGCGCAATCTCCTCGATGGTGCGTGCCCGCTCCGACGAGGTGGGTGCCGCCATCGAGGAGCCGAGCGCGATCTCCTCGATGGTGCGTGCCCGCTTCGACGAGCGGGGTCCAACCATCGAGGAGCCGAGCGTGACCTCCTCGATGGTGCGTGCCCGCTTCGACGAGCGGGGTCCAACCATCGAGGAGCCGAGCGTGACCTCCTCGATGGTGCGTGTCCGCTTCGAGGAGGGGAGCCCAACCATCGAGGACGCGCGCGCCACCTCCGACGGAATGGCCGCTCGATTCGAGGCGTTTGGTCCGTCACACTCCCGAGCCCCCCACCGATGACCGGCGTGCTGCGCCCCCTCCTCTGCCTCCCGCTCCTGACCCTGCTCACCTGCAGCGGTCCGGCCCCCTTCCCGTCCTCGGACCCGAGCCCCAGCCCGAATCCCGGTCTCCGGAGAATCGGGCTCGGGCTCGGGCTCGGGCTCGGGCTCGAAAGAATCTGCTGCGTGCCGCGGAGCCCCCGCCGCTGGAGACGGAGGGGCCCTTCGTGGACCTCCCGGTCGAAGGGTTCGGCCCCGCGGTCGTCTCCGTGCCGCTGGGCGCGGGGGGCCGGCGGCCGGTCGTGATCGCCACGCACGGCAACTACGACCGGCCGGAGTGGCAGTGCGAGGTCTGGCGCGGGATCGTGGGCGACCGGGCCTTCGTGCTCTGCCCGCGCGGCGTGGCGCGAACGGACTCGCCCTCGCGCGAGGACGTGCGCTTCACCTACGCGAGCAACCAGGCCCTCGAGCGGGAGACCGTCGCCGCCCTCGCCGCCCTGCGGGCGCGCTTCCCCAATCGCGCCGACACCGGCGCCCCCGTCTACACGGGCTTCTCGCTCGGCGCGTTCATGGGGGCGTCCATCGCCGTCCGGCACCCGGCGGAGCTCCCGCGGCTCTTGCTCACCGAGGGAGGGCACGACGCGTGGACGGCCGCGGGGGCGGCGGCGTTCGCGAAGGGAGGTGGGGAGCGGGTGCTGTTCGTCTGCTCGCAGCCGGCCTGCGGGACCGAAGCGAAGCGGGCGGCGCAGCACCTCGCGGCGGAGGGGGTGGCGACGCGCGTGGTGAGCGGGCCGAACGTGGGGCACCGCTACGACGGGGCCACCGCGGAGACGACGAAGCGGGTGCTGGGGTGGGTGCTGGAGGGGGACGCGCGGTGGGATGACGTCCGCTGACCCCCGGGCCCGTCAGGTGCCGTTCTTTCGCCGCCCGTTCGCGCGCGGCCCGCTCTCCGGCTCCTCGTGCTCGAGGAGATCGGCGCGCGCGTGGCGCTCGCTCCGCTTGTGGCGCAGCGCCTCGCGGAGGCCGTGCTTGAGGTTGCGGAGCGTCATCACGCGCCCGAAGTCGACCCCGATGTCCACCAGCGTCTCGGAGACCGCGGGGCGGATGCCCGTCAGCACGCACCGCGCGCCCACGATCTCCACCTTCTTCATCAGCTTGATCAGGTGGTCCGCCGTCTTCGTGTCCACGATCTCCACCCCCGTCAGATCGACGATCACGAAGCTCGCCTGCGTCCGCGTCACCTCCGCGAGCAGGCGCTGCACCATGTCCGCGATCCGCCGCGAGTCCACGAGGCCGATGATCGGCATCACCAGCACGTCGTCCCACACCTCCAGGATCGGGTTCGACAGCTCGTCCACCGCGTAGCGCAGCCGCTCGATGAGCCCGGACTTCGCCTCCTCGCTCTCCGCGAGCTCCTGGTTCCGGGTGAGGAGATCCGCCTCGAGCTTGCGCTGGCGGGTGATGTCCTGCGTCGTGCCGAGCGCGGCGTAGACCTCGCCCTTCTCGTCCTGGAGGGGGATGAACTTCACGTCCACGCGGAGCTCGCCCTCGATGCGCGCGTTGCGGATGACGATCTCCTCCTCGGCGGCGACCCCGCGCAGGCAGCGGATGAGCGCGGTCTCGTCGGTGGGCAGCGGGGTCACGCCGTCCGCCTTGAAGACGCCGTACACCTTGGCGACGTCGCCGTCCGCGGCCGTCATCGGGCCGCCGGTGTTGCGCGTCGCCTCCTTGTTGTAGATGAGCCACTCGCGCTTCGGGCTCGCGACCAGGACGCCGACGGGGAGGTTGTCGATCACCGTGCGGTAGAGGCTCTCCGCCCTGGCGCGGGCCGCCTCGGAGTCCGCGAGCGACTGCTCGAGCGTCTTCCTGGCCGTGACGTCGATGATGTGCCCGTACCAGAGGACCGTGCCGTCGGTGTCCCGCTGGATGTTGCAGTGGCTCTCGAGCCACACCAGCCGGCCGTCGCGGCGAAGGTACCGCGAGCAAACCTCCGTCCGGCCGCACTCCGCGATGGCCTTCGCCATGGCGCCCTCGACCAGCGGGCGGTCCTCCGGGACGCAGCGGTCGAGGGCGCTCATCGGGTTCGCGAGGAGCTGTTCCATGGGCACGTCCCAGATCTCCGCCGCGCGCTCGTCGACGTAGAGCCACTCGCTCGCCCACGTCTCCGGGTGCATGCGGGAGCAGAAGGTCACCCCGGGCAGCCTCCCCAGCATCTGCTTCAACAGCTCGATCGTCACGCTCTCCGCCATCTACCCATCTCCTCACCGAAGCCCGATCGCGCGGGGTGCCACAGCACGGCCTCGACCACGAGGCCGCCGCGGGCCCCCGGCGACAGGCGAACCTCGTCCATCATCCGGCACACGGAGCCGAGGCCGACCCCGAGCCCCCTGCGCTCCGCGAGCGGCACGTCCGGCGTGAGGAACCGCCCCTCGGAGAAGCCGTCGCAGAGCGCCTCCGCGGGCGCGGCGATGCCGGGGCCCTCGTCCTCGACGCGGACGAGGCACCCGGGACGCGGGGCGCCGAGCGCGCGAAGCTCGACGCGCCCTCGCCCGGCGTACTTCGCGGCGTTCGAGGCGAGCTCCGCGACGGAGAGGGCCACGCGCGCCTGCTCCTTCGGGCCGAAGCCGAGCGTCGCGGCGAACCGCCGCGCCACGCGCGAGGCCCACAGTCGATCGTGCGGCGAGCCGACCTCGAGGACCTCCCTCGGAAGCGGCGGGGGATCGCCGCCCGGCGGAGGCGCGCTCACGCCCCCTCCGCCACGACGCGCACGACGACGCAGGAGGCGTCGTCGTGCGACTTGCCGTGCGACGCGAGGATTGCCTCGGCGAGCGCCTTCGGCTCGAGGTGGGCCAGGGGGGCGAAGCTCGAAGCGGCTCGAGATCCCGTCGCTCACCAGGACCAGGAGGTCGCCCTCCGCGAGCGGGTACTCCCAGATCCGCGGCGTGCGCATGCGCTGGCCAACGATGCCGGGGAGGTTCGGCGGGGCGATGGGCGTGCGCGCGACGGCGCGCAGCTCCACGTTGCCGACCCCGACGAACCGGACGCGCGCCGCGGCCTGGTCGATGGCGAGCAGCGAGACCGCCGCGCCGCGGAGCCCGGAGAGCGCGCGATCGATGCCGCGCATCAGGGCGTCGAGCGGCGCCCCGGCGTTCTCGCGCACGTGGCGGCAGGCGGCCTCCGCGGCTGCGTACGCGGCGGGGCCGTGCCCGAGGCCGTCGGCCAGGCAGACGATCGTGCCCTCTGCGTGGGAGGCCACGGTGAACGCGTCGCCGCAGACCTTCTCGCCCGCCAGCGGACGCTGCGCTCCTGCCGAGAGCACGCGCATCAGAGCACCCTGAGGACGGCGGTCACCTTCGTCCCCTTCCCGGCCCCGGTCTGGATGTCGAAGCTGTGGGCGAGCCGCTTCACCCCGAGCAGGCCGAGGCCCATGCCGAGCTTGGACTTGTACTTGCCCGAGAAGATCTCCTCCAGGTTCGGGATCCCGGGGCCCGCGTCCGTGGCCACGATCTCGACCGCCGGAGGGCGCGGCACCCATCGCAGCTCCACGCGGCCTTCGCGGGCGTACTGCACGATGTTGCGCGTGAGCTCGGAGACGACGGTGACGAGCCGGGTCTGGCCGGCGGGCGAGAACCCGTGCCCCGCCGAGAGCTCCCGCGCGACGCTCCTGGCGTGGCCGATGTCGTCCTCGGAGCGGATCTCCAGGCGGATCTGCTCGGCCGGCGCGTCGCCGTCGAGGAGCGCGCGGAGCGCGGAGGAGCAGTGCCTCCGCTTGGCCGCGTCGTCGACGTAGAGCCGCACGTGGTGCTCGATCGGCTCGAGCATCGCGCGCAGGGTGGGCCGGTCGAGGGGGCCCACGGCGTTCGGCGTTCGGCGCCGGGCGAGCTTGACGATCGACTGCGCGTTCGGCGCCGACACGTAGCGAGCGAGGACGCCGAGGAGCGGCTCGATCAGGTCGGTCGAATCGGTCCTCCGAGGGGGCGCGGCGACCATGGCCCCTCAGTACGCGGAGGCTCGCGCCTCGGCGAGCACGCGCAAGGCGACGTCGACGTTGAGGACCGTCGGCACGTCGCCCAGGTCGAGGCCCATCTCGACCAGCGTGTCGGCGACGGCCGGCTGCACCCCGCAGACGACGGTGGGGACCCCCATGAGCCGCGCGCCGACCGCGAGGTCGCGGATGCAACGGGTGACGTAGCTGTCCATCGCGTCGACGCTCCGCAGATCGACCACCACCCCGTTCAGCGCCTTCGACTCGAGCGCGTCGCCCACCTCCTGACGGAGCTGGCGCACGGCAGGGTCGGTAGGCGTGGCGCTGAGCTGCACGAGCAGCGTCCCGCGGATGGTCACCAAAGCTCCAGCGCTGGTCGCACCCATATCCCTCGCACGGCGGAGCATCTCCGCTTACGTCGGCAAGAACACACTTCGAACGGCGACGAGCGCGCTGCACGCACACCACGGCTGGCCGAGCCAAGCGACTCGGCCGCGAACCTGGAGCCCGACAGGCACTCCAGCAGACGTGCTGCCCGAGGCGCCCGCGCGTCGAGAAGGGGCCTGTCGGCCACCTCACAAATACACGCGCTCGCTACGGCTCGCACCTGACTTTGGTGCTCAGGCAATCCCCGACCACCATAGGGTACCGGAACACAGACTCGTTTGAATTGCAACCATTGGAGGACCAGCCAGAGACGTCGCCTCATGGGCAAACTGCCCTGTAGGTCTCCTCGGGTTCCGCCGCTCTCGACTTGGTGCTTCAACGATGAGGTCCGAGAGGCGTACCCGTTCTCTCGCTGTGCCCGGCAGGGGGTCGAGACGCCTCGGCGAGGCGAGACTTTCTTGCTCGACGTCCCAATTTGACACGCATAGCCTCGGTTGCAGCGGGCGGGGGTCACCCGTCTGCACGTGGAGGGAGTCGGTATGTCGAAGAGGATGCTCGTGGATCCCCGTGCCTCGGCGCTGTTCGCAGCGCTCGCGGCGGCGACGAGCGTGGGGTGCGCGGGCCCGCCGCCCGCGCCCGCGGAGTCACCCGCGGGCGAGAGCGCGCAGGATCAAGGCGGGCTAGAGGTGACGGTCGACGACTTCACCGCTCCGCTCTCCAACTACGGCACGTGGAGCGACGACCCGACCTACGGGCGCGTGTGGCAGCCCTCGCCCGACGTCGCCGGCCCCGACTTCGTGCCCTACGCGTCGGACGGCTCCTGGGTGACGAACGAGGACGGCGCCTGGATGTTCCAGAGCAAGTACGACACCGAGTGGGGATGGGCGACGTACCACTACGGCCGGTGGATCGTGCGCGCCGACGGCAGGTGGGCGTGGGTCCCCGACGCGGTGTGGGGCCCGTCCTGGGTCGACTGGCGCTACGGGGAGGGCGTCGTCGGCTGGGTGCCGCTGGGGCCCGCGGGGTACGCGGTGCTCGAGGACCGCTGGTTCTTCGTCGGCGAGCAGCACCTCGGGGATCCGGTGCTCCTGGCCTTCCGGTTCAGGGGCGAGCGCGCGCACGCCGCGTTCCTGCACGCGGAGCGGCTCGGCGGGCGCGGACCCTCCGCCAATCGCATCCGCGCCGCCGGCGGTTCGGTGCGCACGGCGCGCTACGCTCGGCCGACGCGCGCCGCGGTCCGCGCCTCGGCGAGGTCGTCGGTGATGCGCGCCATGTCGAACGGCAGGGCGAGCCCCGGCTCGCTGAGCCGGTACGGCTTGCACGGCGGGGGCGCTCACGCGGATGCGGTCGCCGCGGTGCGCGCCTCGGGCCCGGCGGGCCGCGCCTCGAGGCCGGAAGCCCACGCTGCCCCTGCGGCCCACGCCTCGGCCCCGGCCGAGCGCGCGGAGCGCTCGGCGCCCCCGGAGCACGCCTCGCCGCAACCCCCGGCGACGAGCCACTCCGCGCCGCAACACGCGCACGCGCACAACGCGAACCAGACGCACAACACGCCGGCGGCGCACACAGCGGCGCACAACACGCCGCACCCCGCGGCCCACAGCGCGCCGGCGGCGCACGCGGCGGCGCCCGTCGTGAAGCCGAAGCCGAAGACCCCGCCGCCGCCCGCCACGCCGGTCAAGCACCACAAGTAGCGCTGCGCGCGTCCTCTCCAATCCGAACCGCTCCGGGCGCGGTTCGGATGGTGCTCGGTAAGTACCCCGGCGGGCGCGCCCCTCAGGTCGCCTTCTCGCCCTCGCTCGCCGCGGCCTTGCGCTTCGCGGCGATCTGGCGGGCGACCTCTTCCTCGTCGGCGTCCTCGTCGACCTCGACCTGGATCACCCGCTTCTTCTTCGGCGTCGCAGCGGGGAGCTGCTTGGGGACGCGGACAATCTGGACCTCGACCTCCTCGTCCTCCTCCTCGGCCGGGGGCGCCTGCCGCTTCAACCTCGGGGGCGGCGGGGTCTCGTCCTCCTCGCGCAGGCCCTTCTTGAAGTTCTTGATGCCCTCGCCCAGGCCCTTGCCGATGTCCGACACCCGGCCGGCGCCAAAGAGGAGCATGGCCACGATCAGGACCACCAGCAGGTGCCAAATGCTGAAACCACCCATCTTCAGCGCTCTCCTCGCCAACCCGTACCACCCCCGCGCAAGCGGGCAACGTGCGCTCACCGCGCGCGGGCAGAAGCGCGGCGCGCCAGGGCGAACGCCGCGAGCAGGGCGGCGAGCCCGGCCAGGGGCACGGCGGCGTAGGCGGCGGGCGGCGAGGGGGCGCGCTCGAGCGCGGAGAAGACGAGGAGGGCGGCCGCTGGGCCCGAGGCGCCGAGGGCGAGCGCCGCGGTTCGGGCGCGGAGGGCGGCGGCGAGGGCGAGGGCGCCCGCGGCGAGGGCGAGCAAGGCCGTGGAGGCGGCGAGGAGGGCGGCGCGCGCGGCGGGGGCCAGGTTGGACGACGGGGCGGGGGGGAGGAGGCCGCGAACGGAGGCGGCGGCGGCGTGGACGCGGGCCTCGGGAGGGCCGGCGTCGTGGTTCGCCCCGGCCGCGGCGGGGGGGAGGACGAGATCGAGGTCGGTGGCGTCGAGCGCGCGCAGGTCGTCGGAGACCACGATGGATGCGGCCGACAAGGCGCCCCGGCCGACCGGCAAGACGGCGCGGGGGGGCTCGCCCGGCAGGCAGACCCAGGAGACGCCGAGGAGGGGGACGTCGGCGGCGGCGGGGGGAGGGGCGGCGAGGCAGGCTGCGCGGGCTTCGGCGAGCAGGTCCCGGACGGCGCGGCCGGGGGAGGAGGCTTCGCGGCCCCAGGCGGCGGAGGCCAGGGCGGCGGCGAGGGCGGCGCCGAGGGCGGCGGGCCAGGCCGAGGCGACGACGCGGGCCGGGCGGACACCGACGGCGAAGAGCGCGCGGGCCTCGCCCCGGTCGGCGAGGCGCGACGCGGCGAGGGCCCACGCGATGGGCGGGGCGACGAAGAGCGCGGTCTCGAAGGCGACGCCGGCGACGCCGCGCACCAGGACCGGGACGAGCCGGAGGGGGACGCCGGGGGCGAGGACGAGGGGGAGGATCCGGACCGCCCCGGCAATCAGCGCCACCACGAGGATGGCCGCAGCGATGACGGCGGTGAGCCGGGCCGCCGGGGCGGCATAGAGCCTTCTGCCGGCTGCGCCGGCCGGGCCGGAGGGTATGGGGGGTCTCCCCCCATCGGAACGGCGCACCCGAGGCAGCCTACCCCGAAGGTGGATCGCTCCGCCCGTGAATCCCGTGATAGGCTCGCGCATCTCTTCCACACGGAGGGGCATGGGCCCCTCCGTTGACCGCGTGCTTCACCCGCCCCTGGGGAACCAGCGCATGTCCTTGGTTCGATTCGGAAATCGTTTGGGTGTGCATCTCGCGTGCGCCGCGTACCGCCTCCGCTACGCTGCGGCTGGCGTGGCCGCCGTGGCCGCCGTCCTCGCCTCCTCCGGCGACGCCCACGCCCAGGGTGGCCCGGTCACCCCGACGGGCAAGGGCATCGTCGGCGGGGCCCTCCTGGGTGGCGAGGTCGTCGTCATCCCGATGGGCCTCGCGGGCGTGCAGAAGGGCTGGCCCTACTTCGTCTTCGGCGGGGTCGGCATGGTGGGCGGCGCCGTGGGCGGCTACTTCGTCGAGAAGGCGACGGCCGTGACGACGAACAGCGCAGGGGTGTCGTCGGGCGGCCCGGCGGAGCCGGCGCTCTACATGCTCGCGGGCGGCCTGGCCCTGGTCATCCCGGCGCTCGTCATCTCGCTCAACGCCACGGCGTACCACCCGCCGGAGAGCGACCGGCAGGAGCCCGCCAACAACGAGCCGGCGAGGGACGCGCCCAAGCCCGACGCGGCGCCCGGCGCGGTCCCCCCCGCGGGCGGAGCTTCGCAGACGCCCGGCGCGACGTCGTACGTCCTTCCCCGCCGGCGCGGAGAGGTGGCCTCGCTCCCGCACCTGCCGATGTCGCTCTTCGACATGTACAAGGGCAAGGTCAGCCTCGCCGTCCCGGTGCCGCAGATCCGGCCCCTCTATACCGAGCGCGAGATGTGGCAGTACGGCGTGGCGCAGGGGACCGAGGTGCGCGTCCCCGTCTTCAAAGCGATGTTCTGAGCTGAAGCCGTCGTGCCCTCTTCTTCCGGGGGTTCGGGGGCGGAAGCCCCCATCGTGAAAGAGGGGGGAGCCGCGTCGGTCTACCGGCTCGACGCCTATTCGTACGCCTCGCGCTTCGTCCTGCGCGACGTCGCCGCCCTCTTCCCCGAGGGGGCGGCGCAGAGCCGCGACAAGACGCAGCTCGTCGTGTCCTTTTCGCCCGACGCGCTCGTCTACGCGTACGATTTCGGCGCGCTCGTCTTCGTCAACGTCCCCGAGCCCACCCGCCAGCGCATCCTCGCCGCCTTCTTCAAGGCCCTGCCGCGCGAGCCCCACCCCCCGCTGCACGAGGACTTCCTCGTCGAGGTGCGCCCGGGGTCGAAGATCGAGATCGCGATGGCCTTCGATCGCGTCGTGGTGCCCGAGATCGGGCCGAGCACGTTCGAGGTCATCGCCATGGTGCTCGCCCAGTCGGTGAGCATCGACTACTACGACGAGGACGCGCAGGCGATCCTCGACAAGCTCGCCGTCATCGGGGCCGAGGTGGCGCGGAGGGGCAGGCCGCTCGGGCGGCAGCGCGACCTCGTACGGTTCGCCGGCTCGGCGATGGCGTTCCAGGCCGAGATCGTGGGCGCCATCCTGCTCCTCGACAAGCCCGACCTGACCTGGGAGGACGAGCGCGCCGACCGCCTCCACGACCAGCTCCGGTACCACTTCGAGATCCCCGAGCGCTACAAGGCGCTCGAGACCAAGCTCGCCACCATCCGCGAGACGCTCCAGGCGCTCCTCCAGATGGGCTCGGAGCGGCGCATGTTCTTCGTCGAGGTCGCCGTGCTGCTGCTCATCGTGATCGAGGTCGTCCAGGGCCTCTTCCGCATCCGTTGACCAAGCTCACCCCCGCGATGTCCCCCGCCGAGATCCTCCGCCGCGTCTCCTCGCTCCTCGACGAGATGGAGGCCGCCCAGGCGGCGAAGGTGATCGCGCTCGCGCGCCGCCTCAAGCCCGGCCTGACGGCCGAGGACATCCGGAACCCGCACGACTTCCCCGACCTCGACGACCCGGACTGGCACTTCGAGGACGGCCAGCTCGCGGGCATCCAGTCGGTAAGGTTTGCCATCCGCAGCCTGTCGAGGGACCTTGAGCAGGATGGCGAAGCGACCGAAGACGGCCAAGGCAGCCAAGGCCCCGAAGGCGGGGCAGGCTGAGCCGTTCTTCCGGCCGTTCTCCAAGCTGAAAGAGCAGCGCCGCGCCGGCCCGTCGGGTGAAGGCAAGGCCGCCCAGGCGCCGAAGGCGGCCGCGCCCAAGGAGACCCGCCCGCCCGCCGCGCCCCCGCGAGCGCGCCCTGGATCAAAGGCTCCCGCGGAGCCTTCGCCCGATGACGCGCCGCAGCCCGTCGACCCGCAGTCCTTCGCCATCTACATGGCGGGCGTCCGCGCCCTGCCGGAGGCCGGCGCGCAGCGCATCCCGCGCAGCGCGAGCAAGCTGGAGCGGGCGGCCGCGCCTGACGCAGCGCAGGGCGTCGACCACGACGCCGACGCGCGCGCCCGCATGCGCTCGCTCGTGATCGAGGGCCTCCGCTTCGAGACGCTGGACGACGGTGAGCGCCTGGAGGGCCGCCGCCTCGACGTCGATCCGCGCGAGCTGCGCCGCCTCCGCCGCGGGCAGTACGCCGTCGACGGGCGGATCGATCTGCACGGCCTCGGCGCTGACGAGGCGCGTCATACCGTGGAGGGCTTCGTCCGGAAGCGCGCGCAGGAGGGAGACCGCGTGGTGCTCGTGGTGCACGGCAAGGGCACGCACTCTCCGCGCGGGCACGCCGTGCTGCGCGGGGAGATCGCCGCGTGGCTGAGCCAGGGCCGCTCGGCTCGCCACGTCGCAGCATTCGCCACCGCGCCCGACGACCAGGGCGGCACCGGCGCCGTGCTCGTGCTCTTGGCGCGCTGACCGAGACGCGCTAACCCCATTCCATCGACGCGAGCTCGCGCGATGAAAAGGCGAGCGCCCTCGGCACCCGCGACACGACGAAGGAGCCCACGATGGTCGACAAGTTGAAGAGCATCTGGATGGAGGGCGAGCTCATCGCTTGGGACGACGCCAAGCTGCACCTCCTCACGCACACGATGCACTACGGGCTCGGCGCGTTCGAGGGGATCCGCGCCTACAAGCGCGCCGGCGGCGAGACGGCGATCTTCCGCCTCCACGACCACATCGGCCGCCTCTTCGACTCGTGCAAGCTGATGGCGATCGAGCCACGCTGGAACCGCGAGCAGGTCAGCCTCGCCTGCGTCGCGCTGCTGCGCGAAAACCGGATGGAGGAGGCGTACATCCGGCCCATCGTCTGGGTCGGCGACGGCGCGATGGGCGTCTACGCGCCCGACAACCCCATCCGCACGGCCGTCGTCGCCTGGCGCTGGGGCGCCTACCTCGGCAAGGGCGCCGTCGAGCAGGGCATCCGGGTCAAGGTCTCGTCCTGGGCGCGGCACCACCTCCACGTCAGCCTGGCCAAGGGCAAGATCATGGGCCAGTACACGAACAGCATCCTGGCCAAGCGCGAGGCCAAGACGGCCGGCTACGACGAGGCCGTGCTCATGGACGTGCAGGGCTACGTGAGCGAGGGCTCGGGGGAGAACATCTTCATCGTGAAGAAGGGGCGGCTCCTCACGCCGCCGCTCTCCGCGTCGATCCTGGAGGGCGTGACGCGGGACACGATCCTCGTCCTCGCGCGGGAGGAGGGCATCCCGGTGAGCGAGGAGATGCTCACGCGCGACCAGCTCTACCTGGCGGACGAGGCGTTCTTCACCGGCACGGCGGCGGAGGTGACGCCCATCCGCGAGGTGGACAATCGGCGTCTCGGTGACGGGGCCATGGGCCCGATCACGCGGCGGCTCCAGCAGCGCTACTTCGACGTGGTGAAGGGGAGCGACGGGTCCCACCCCGAGTGGCTGACGCGGGTCTGAGCCGAGCGCCGCCCATGAGCGTGACCCCGCGGGGGTGCTCTACAAGTGCCATCCTAACCGCGCCCGGAGCGAGCTGCCGTTTACGGCAGCTCGCGGAGGAAGCGGGGGCCGCAGGTCTGCTCGACGGCGCGTACTGCAAAGGCGCACCCCCCGCTTCCTCCGCGAGCCGCCTGGACGGCGGCTCGCTCCGGGCGCGGTTAGGATTTATGGCGCTGACGCGGGTGTAGACCGAGCGCCTCAGTACAGCACGCGCGTCCGGATGCTGGTCGGGAGCGCCGCGATCGCCGCGCTCACCTCGGCGGAGACCTCCTTGTCGAGGTCCATGATGAGGTAGCCGATCTGCGGCTCCGTCGAGAGGATTCTGGCTGTCGATGTTGGCGTTCAGGTCCGAGACGATGCGGTTCACGTCGCGGAGCACGCCGGGCACGTTCTTGTGCACGTTGAGGATGCGGTGCGCGCCCTTGTACGGCGGCAGCTCGACCTCGGGGAAGTTCACGGCGCCGCGCGTCGCGCCGGTGGTCGTGAAGGTGGAGAGCGTGTGGGCGACCTCGCGGCCGATCGCCTCCTGCGCCTCCTCCGTCGAGCCGCCGACGTGGGGCGTGAGCAGCACGTTGGGCAGGCCCTGCAGCTCGGTGCGGAAGGTGTCGGACTTGCCCTCGGGCTCCTCGGGGTAGACGTCGACGGCGGCGCCGGCGATGTGCCCGCTCCGGATCGCGGCCGCGAGCGCGGGGATGACGACCACAGTCCCGCGGCTCAGGTTGATCAGGTACGAGCCCGGCCGCATCTTCGCGAGCTCGGCCTCGCCGATCATCCCCTTCGTCTCCGGCGTCTCGGGCACGTGGAGCGAGACGAAGTCGGCCTCGGCGAGGAGCGCGGCCAGCGTTGGGAGGGGGCGGCTGTTGCCCATCGAGAGCCTCGGCGCGATGTCGTAGAAGACGACACGCATGCCGAGCGCCTCGGCCAGGACGCCGAGCTGCTGGCCGATGTGGCCGTAGCCCACGATGCCGAGCGTCTTCTTGCGGATCTCGTGGCACCCGTCCGCCGTCTTGCGGAAGACGCCGGCGTGCACCTCACGCGAGCGGTCGCCGAGCTGCCGGGACAGCGCGATCATCTCGGCCACGACGAGCTCGGCCACGCTCCGCGTGTTGCTGAACGGCGCGTTGAAGACGGGCACGCCGCGGACCTTCGCCGCGTCGAGCGTCACCTGGTTCGTCCCGATGCAGAAGCAGCCGACGGAGAGCAGGTCCTTCGCCTCCGCGACGACGCGCTCGGTGACGCGGGTCTTGCTCCGGATGCCGAGGAGCTGCACCCCCGCGAGCGCGCGGACGAGATCGTCTTCCTTCAGCGCCTCGCGCCGGTGCTCCACCACGAAGCCCGAGTGCTCGAGCGCCTCGACGGCGCTCCGGTGGATGTTCTCCAGGAGCAGCACCTTGATGCGCAGGTTCGCGCGGGACGGCGGCGGGTCGGCGATTTTCATGGCTGCGCTTCCCTAGCGCAACGCGGCCGCGGCACAACCCCATCCTGACCTGACGGCCCTCATCCACCCGCGCGCCACAGCCCCCAAATCGCCGCCCAGCTCATCGCGAGGAGCGCGGCGAACAGCACGACCCCCGCCGCGAGGAAGCCCCGGAGCGACCTGCGGCTCGCGCCGAGCCCCCAGCTCCACGCGAAGCCATGGAGGCCGTTGCCCAGGTGGTACGCGACGCCGAGCGTGCCGAGGATGTACACCACGAGCGTCGGCGTGTGGTTGTGCATCGTCGCGGCCAGGTCCTCGAACGACTCGGCCTGGTTCTCCCAGAGGCGTGGACGGAGGAAGGCGAGCCAGACGTGCGCGCAGAGGAAGGCGAGGACGCCGAGCGCGCTGAGGCGCTGGAGCAGGTACCCGAGGTTGGCGAAGGTGGGGTAACGCAGGTTGTTCGGCCGAGACGTGAACAGGCGGCCCAGGCCCCAGAGCGCATGAAGGACGATCGCCCCGAGCACGACGAAGGTGATGAGCCCGAGCGCGATCGGCTGGCTGTGCGTGGTCACGCTGTCCGCCCACGCGGCGGGGCCCTCGAAGACGGCGAGGTTGTTCCAGACGTGGACGACGGTCCAGACGCCGAGGGGCACGATCCCGAGGAGCGAGCCCAGCTTCGCGCGCTGGTACACCGCGCGGGCCGGTTGGGCCGCCGAGGCGTCTCTCATGGCGGAGGGGATAGGGCCGCGAGGGCTCGTGCGACAAGGGCGGCGCCGCCCCGGGGCCGTCGTGGTACGAGCATCCGGCCTCGGCGCACGCACCATGCACGTCTGGTCCGACAACCCCGGCAAGCGCGCGGCGGAGCGCCTCTACCTCGCGTACACGCCCGTCTGGGGCGCCGTGTGCGGCGTGGTCATGCTCGGCGGGCTGGCCGAGCGCTGGGGCGACGGCCCGCTCCTCGCGCTCGGGCTCGGGCTCTGGCTCGTGCTGCTCGCCGCGGGCTTCGTCCTCCGCGCGCCCGAGGATCGCGGCCGCCCCTTCTACCGGCTCTACCACTTCAAGCTGGCCGTCTTCATGGCCATCTTCGCGTTCCTGGGGAACTACTTCGGCACCCGCTACTTCTACGAGGTGCTCGACATGCACTACGGGTTCCGCGCAACGTGGAACCTGAACGACGTCCCCGTCTTCCTCTACCCGCTCACGGCGGTGTACTTCACGACGTACTCGGTGCTCCTCTGCGTCGGCCTGCGCGCGGCGGCCTCCCTCTCGCGGGGCCGCGCGGCCCGCGCCGGCGCGCTCGTCGTCGCGTCGCTCCTGCTCGCGGGGCTGGAGACGTCGCTGAACGCGAACCCGGCGATGAAGTCGACGTTCTGCTACGGCGACATGTCCTTCGCGCTCTGGTTCGGCACGCTGATGTACGGCAGCCACTTCGTCATCGCGGGCCCTTGCTGGCACCGCATCGATGAGCGGCGCGGCGCGTGCACGCCGCTCGTGGAGGTGGTCGGGTCGGTGCTGGCCGCCTTCATGCTGGTGATGTGCGCGGACGAGGTGGCGGCCAAGGTGGCGGCGCCGAGGTTCACGACCGTCGTGCCGGGCAGGGTGGGGGTGCCCGGCAAGCAGGGGCCGTCGTGCCTCGCGCCCTAGAGCGGGGGAAGATCAAGGGAGTTATCCCGGGCCGAAAGCTCGGATAGACTCGGGGTCGCTCGCTCCCATGGCCAAGCTCGACCCGCAAGAGCACGACGGGCTCGCCCCCGGTACGGTGATCGACGGACGCTACAGGGTCGTCCGCTCCATCGGCCAGGGGGAGCGGGATGGTGTACGAGGTCGAGCACACCCGCACCGGCCGCAAGCTGGCGCTGAAGGCGCTGATTGACGGGGCGGGGCTCGCGCGGCTGGAGCAGGAGGCGCGCGCGGCGTCGCTGATGAAGAACGGGCACACGGCCCACATCGTCGACATGGAAGCGGGCGGGCCGACGGGCGCCTACATGGTGATGGAGCTGCTCGACGGGCAGAGCCTGCGCGCGCTGCTCGACGACGCGGGGCAGCTCCCGCTCGAGCTCACGGTGAACATCGCCATGCAGGTCTGCGAGTGCCTGCAGGAGGCGCACGGGCTCGGGATCATCCACCGCGACCTGAAGCCGGAGAACGTCTTTCTCTGCCCGAGCCCGTGGCCCGGCCAGTACGACGTGAAGGTGCTCGACTTCGGGGTGATGAAGATTGCCGACGGCGGGAGCGCCATCCCCAAGAGCTCGCTCACGCGCACCGGCTCCACGGTGGGCACACCCTACTACATGAGCCTGGAGCAGCTCCGCAACTCGTCCGGCGTCGACCCGCGCGCGGACGTCTACTCGCTCGGCGTGGTGCTCTACGAGTGCCTCACCGGGCGCAAGCCCTTCCAGGCCGACACCATCGGCGACCTGGTGTACGCGCTCTGCTCCGGGCCGCCCACGCAGGTCGCGCGCATCCGGCCGGATTTGCCCGCCGACGTGGCCGAGATGGTGATGCGGACGCTGAGCGCCAACCGGGACGACCGGCCCGCGAGCATGCTCGATTCTCGCGGTCGCGCTGCTGCCCCACGCGACGCCGGCCTTCGCGCTCTGGGTCAAGGTCGATGGCAAGCAGCCCGCGCTCGCCGCCGCGCAGGCCCATCCCCCTTCCCCCGCGGCCCCGTCCGCGCCCAGGCCGGCGGCCTTCGCCCCGCAGCCCGCGCCCGAGCCGCCGAGCCCGGCGTGGTCCGCGCGAACCGGCGTCGGACAGCGGCGGCCGGCGGGACACGCCCACGGAGATGTACGTGAAGGGCGTGCACGGGATGCCGGCCCCCGAGGAGCCGGAGAGCACCGGCGACCGGGATACGCCGACCCGCGCCATCGCGCTCGACGCCCTGCCGCGCGCCGCACCGATGCTGGACACGCCGACCTCCCCGGTCGTGCCCGTCCCCGTACCTGCACCCAGGTTCGGCGCGCCGCCGGACCCGTTGCTCGCCACCGCGCCGATGCCGCGTCCTCCCCTGCCCGGCCCTGCGCCGTTCGCCTCCCCTGCCCCCCCGCAGGCGAAGATGACGATGCCGCTCGGGGACTTCATGCGCGGCGCGCCGCCGCCACCCTCCTCGGCCCAGCCCGGCCCGCCCAAGCCGGCCTGGCAGGAGAAGCTCGACCGGGCGCTCATCGCCATGGGGCGCTTCGGCGAGCTGCAAGCGCAGCGCTACCGGAGCGCGCCGCCGAGCACGCAGCTCGCGGTGAAGATCGCGGCCGGCGCCATGGCGGCGCTGGTGCTGGTCGTGCTGATCGTGCTCGCCGTGCACTGACGAATCGCTTCTGGATCAGTACATACCGAACCGCGACCGCCAGGGAGCGGGTGCCAGCAGGCGCCGACGCGGACACGCCCTTGCACGCGTCGCGCTGCCAGTAGCGCTGCGCGTGCGAAGTCACGATGACGTCGCGCCTCCTGGCACCCGCTCCCTGGCGGTCGCGGTTCGGTAGGCGCGTACGGTGGGCGCGTGCTGAACCGCGCTAGCGCGCGGGCCCGGCGCTCTCCGCGAAGATGGTGCGCAACAGGCGCATCGAGGGCGAGCCGTAGGCGATCACGCGGTCCTGGTAGCTCCGCTCGGTGAAGCCCGCGTCCTTCTCGTGCGCGGCGCGGAGCTTCATCATCTCCGTGAAGCCGTAGTAGTACGTCGTGAGCTGGGCGCTGGAGAGGCGCGCGCGGGCCCACTTGCCCACAGCCTCGCCCTCCTCCTGGAAGGCGTCCTTCATCATCAGGTCGAGCGCCTCCTTCTCCTCCATCGAGCCCGCGTGGATGCCGTGGTCGAGGATGGCGTTGGCCGCGAGGCGCAGCACCATCTTCTGCCGCTGCATGCGCACCTTGGGCCCGCCGAAGCCGTACTTCGACATGAGCCACTCGGTGTACACCGCCCACCCCTCGACGAACGCGCCGCTGCCGAAGACGGCGCGGAGCTTGCCGGGGGGGTAGGCGGCGCCGGGCGGCGTCGGCCCTCCGTCGAACGCGTTGTTGTGCATGAGCTGGAGGTAGTGCCCCGGCATGGCCTCGTGGACGGTCAGCTCGGCCAGCATGCTGCGGTTATACTCGCGGTAGAACGAGTCGACGCGCTTCTTCGGCCAGTCCTTGGGCGTCGGCGCGATGGCGAAGAACGTCTCCGGCTTCTTCTCGAGCGGGCCGGCGGCGTCGCAGTACGCGACGGCGACGCCCCTCCGGTACTCGGGCATCTCGATCACCCGGCACGGCGAGGGGGGCAGGGTCACGAGGTCGTGCTCCCGCACGAAGTGGGTCGCCTTGTCGAGCCACTCGCTCGCCTCCTTGACGATGGTGGCGTTCTCCGGGTGATCGTCGGCGAGCTTGTCGAGCACGCGGCGCACGACGGCGTGGCGCTCCTCGGGCGTGCCCATGGGCGGCAGGGGCGCGGGCGCCATCAGCGTCGGCCACAGCTCCTTCGCGGTGTCGGCCATCTCGTCCTGCGTCTTCTGGAGCAGGGCGCGCGCGCCGGAGGCGACGGCGTCGATGTCGACCGCGTCGTCGAGCTCGAAGCGCAGCTTCTTCTCGAAGCGGGCCCGGCCGAGGCGGAAGGAGCCGTCGCTCCTCGGGGAGAAGATCCTTCTCCAGGAAGCGCTGGAAGCCCTGGAGCGCGGTGGCCGCGACCTTGGCGGCGGCCTCGAGCGCCGCCTTCTGTGCCGGCACCTTGGCGAAATCCTCGGCGAGGTCGTGCTCGCAGAGCGCGATGAGACCCTTGTTCTGCTGGATCGCCGTCTCCGTGAAGATCTTCGCCGGGTGCCCGAGCCGCTTCTCGGCCGCGTCGACGATCTTCGGCACGCCCTCCAGGCGGGCGCGCAGGCTCTGCATCCGCTCCTCGATCGGGGCGAAGTCACGCGTCACGAGCGGGTCGATGCCGTCGCCGACGAGGCGCGTGTAGGAGACGGGATCGTTCTCGGCGTCCTTCAGCTCGTCGATGGCGAAGAGCCAGTACCGGAGCTGGTTCTCGATCGTCCCCCGGTCGACGCGGCGCTGGAGCGAGAGCTCCGCCTCGGGGATCGCCGAGAGCTCCGCGAGGCGCGCCTCGACGAACTTCCTGTCCGCGGCCTCGCCCTCCGCGCTCACGTCGGGCCAGCGCCCGTCGTAGCGGTGCTCGCCCGCCTCCGTGGCGCGCGTCGGGTTCCTCTCCAGGAACTCGGCGAGGAAGCGCGAGGCGAACGCGGCGAGCTTGTCGTCCGTGCGGCCTGCCTGCGTGGTCTTCATCGTCCCTCCTTCCGGAGAGGCGTGCGCGCTCGCCAGGCTCGACGCGCCGGCGGAAGGGGCCGGCCCGCCCTGCTCCGACGCCGTACACCCGAGGACCACCGACAGCAGCGCCAGGCAACCCGCTCTCCGCATGGGCGCGACAGTAACATTTGTCGGCGCGCGTCACCTTCGCCGAGTAAGCTCCGCGCCGTGCCGGTCCTCACCGCGCAAGACATCCACAAGGCGTACGGCTCACAGCAGATCCTGCGGGGCGTGACGCTCACGATCCGCACGGGCGAGCGGGTCGGGCTCGTCGGCAACAACGGCTCGGGCAAGAGCACGCTCGCCCGCATCCTCGGGGGCGTCGAGCTGCCGGACACGGGCACGCTCTCCCGCCGCCGCGGGGCCGAGGTCGCCTACCTCGATCAGGACCCGGTCTTCCCGCCGGACCTCACGCCGCGCCTCGTCGTCGAGGGCGGGCTCGCCGCCTGGTCCGACGCGAAGGCGCGCCACGAGCAGGCGAGCCAGGCCCTCGCGAAAGGCCACGGGGACGAGGCTGTGCTGCTCCAGGAGCAGGAGCAGGCGGCGGCCGACGTCGAGCGGCTGGGCGGCTGGGACGTGATGCACAAGGTCGAGGCCATCCTCGGCCACGTCGGCGTGCTCCGGCCGGACCAGCCCATGGGCACGCTCTCCGGCGGCGAGCGGCGGCGCACCGCGCTCGCGCGCATCCTGGTGGCGCGCCCCGCGCTCGCCATCCTGGACGAGCCCTCGAACCACCTCGACGTCGAGACGGTGGAGTGGCTCGAGGAGTACCTCATCGACGAGCACCCCGGCGCGCTCCTGCTCATCACCCACGACCGCTACCTGCTCGACCGCGTCGCGACACGCACGCTGGAGGTCGCGGACGGCGCCGTCCACTCCTACGACGGGGGCTACCAGGACTACCTCGAGGCCAAGGCCGAGCGGATGGCGCACGAGGCGCGCACGGAGGCGAACCGGCAGAACTTCCTCCGGCGGGAGCTGGAGTGGCTGCGCCGCCAGCCCAAGGCCCGGACCACGAAGCAAAAGGCCCGCATCGACCGGGCCGAGGCCGCGAAGAGCCAGGCCGCGCCGAAGCAGGAGAAGTCCACCGTCCTCGCGCTCGACGCCGTGCGCACGGGCAAGACCATCCTGGAGCTGAAGAAGCTCACCCTCGCGATCGGCGGCCTCACGCTCGTGAAGGACCTCGACTTCATCCTGACGGCGGGCGAGCGCCTCGGCGTGGTCGGGAGGAACGGGACGGGCAAGACCACGCTCCTCCGCGCCATCCTGGGGGAACTGGAAGCGGAGCACATGCGCGGCGAGGTGGTGCTCGGGAAGAACACCAAGATCGCCTACTTCGACCAGCACCGCGCCCAGCTCGACGACGACAAGAGCATCTTCGACACCATCGCCGAGGACAACGCCAGGATCCGCATCGCGGGGCAGGACCTCGATGTCCGCGGGTACCTGGAGCGCTTCCTCTTCGACAGCTACAAGCAGCGCCAGCCGGTCGGCTCCCTCTCCGGCGGCGAGCGCGCGCGCGTCGCCCTGGCCAAGATCCTCTCGCGCGGGGCGAACCTCATCGTCCTCGACGAGCCCACCAACGACCTCGACGTGGCCACGCTGGGCGCGCTCGAGCAGCTCCTCGTCGACTTCGACGGCTGCGCCGTCACCGTCACCCACGACCGCTACTTCCTGAACCGCGTCGCCACCTCCATCCTCGCCTTCCAGGGCGGGGGCGAGGTGGTCCGCTACGCCGGCAACTACGACGACTACCGCGCGCAGCGCGGCCGCGCCGACGAGGAAAAGGCGAAGGAGGCCGAGCGCGCGGCGGCGGCGGCACCCGCCGCGAAGGAGGCGCCCAAGCCCAGGGAGGCGGCCGCCCGCGCCAAGCTCACCTACGCGGAGCAGAAGGAAGCTCGACGCCCTGCCCGACCGCATCGAGGCGGCGGACAAGAAGGTGGCGGAGCTGACGGAGAAGCTGAGCGACCCGGCGCTCTACGCGACGCGCGGGGCCGAGGTGGCGGGGCTGACGGCGGAGCTGGAGAAGGCGCGGGGGGAGGCCGGGCTGCTCCTGGCGCGGTGGGAGGCGCTGGAGACCAAGCGCGAGGCCGCCGAGGGGCGCTGAGCTTCCACCGCTCACCCAGCTAGCCTCGCGCGATCCCCTCCAGGACACCTTTAAGCGCCGCCAGATCGTACATTCGCTGAATCCATGCGTACCTTTGGTACACTTCATCAACTCGCTGAATCAATTTCAATACGAGCCGAGCCACTTCCGAAAGCCCCGCGGGCTCATTAGCAGGCCCCACAGCACGATTCTTTGCGACGTATTCAACATACTTCTCGACGTGTTCAACTTTTACCTTGAAGGCACCTCCGAACGTTTTTCCCTCAAACGTAAACGGAGACAGCATTGAGCCGATCGACGCCCAAGATGCCCAGTCGTACAAGCTCCGATCCGCCAGCCTCAAGCCTCCGAAATCATTTGGACAGGGCCAGCTGACACGGCCCGCAAGCCGCGGCAACACGGAGAACTCGAAAGCCTCTTTGCTCACTCGTTCGCCATCCGATTTAGCCCTACTCACACTGAAGACGAGAACCGTGGACAAAAGCGGCGCCATCCCCACTGGGCCGATTACATCAACCCAGCAAATATGACCAAATTTTTGACCCACGAACTTGAGAAACAAATCGTAGCCTCTAGTCGGTACCAGATAAGACCTGCCCAGCGGTAGCTGCCGGCTGCGCGGAGCAATAGGCGGCCAAAGGATGTGAGCATTGCTGTTGGTCGTCACCAAGATCTCGACATTATCCTGCGCTAGAAGTTCGCGAATCGGGACTGGCGAAGGGATGCCCTTCTCCTCGATCCGCTGAATCAGCTGCAATTCTCGCCACTCCTCTCCGGCGCTCGAAGACTTGTATTCTACATGCGAGAAGAAGCTGGCACGCTGAAGCGCACCTGGGTCGCTCAACGGCTCCCTGCGCAGATGTGCTACATAGGCATCAACCGCCTCCGGGAGCGCCTCGCCAAGACGCCTGTTAAACTCAGCAGTTCCGTCTGTGGTAAATCCCGTCCGGTTCACCTGAAGCATCTTCGACGCCTTGCCTGCGTAGAGATCTGCGGTGTACCCAATCAGTGCAGAATTTACCGCCGCATGAGTCACCGAGCTTCCTCGATAGGCGCGCACAACGCTCACCATTGACTCATTATTCTCGCCAATAAAATCATCTCCAAAGGAAATGCGCATCGATTGCGCCCGAACAAAGTGCGTAAACCCCGACGCCATTCGATCGGAAATCACCCGACAGCCGTTCACGAAGACATGCACGGGAAGCCAGCCGCATACCGCTCTGATTTCTGCCTCCCATTTCTTCGTAGTCGGACATGACGAATCCGTCAGCACGGGATCCGTTTGTGTCGTCGAACCGAATGCCGCATGACGCACGACGGAGAACGAAATTCTTGTACGAGGCTCAGTACGCGGATCAGGGCTCATCTCCTGAATATAAATCCCGGTCCGCAAATTCCTTTCATTTCGGAGCGACGCACTGGTCGCGGGGGACGGACGCGCAACTACAATACGATGTGCCTGATGCTTCATCATGTCGCACGTCTCGATCGTGACCTCGTCTGTGTCGAGGAAGATGCTCTGAAAGCCTAGGCCGAACGAGCCGGTCGGCTGGAGCTCGGGTGGCATCTGAGCGATGAGACGCTGACGCCGCCGGTTTCCCGAGGCGCTTCCCACCACCTGCAACGATCGAACGTCGTCGAGCCCAATGCCACAGCCATGGTCGGAGATGCAAATGTCCCAGCGGCGCATCGGCGGATCGCCAAAGGCCTCGAGCGAAGGCGAAATTGTAATGTCGATGGGGTATTGCTTCGACAGCTCGCACACCTCCTTAAGTGGATCATCCGCCTTGGTCAGCTGAGAGCGCTGAGCATCGCTCATTGTGTGCCAGAGTCGAATGAGGGTCGCGTCGACGGCGTTCGTGATCAACTCTCGCTGCCAAGCCTGCTGAGGGCTCCCGAAAAGACCGCTGCTCTTCGAGAGCGCCAGGAAGTAATCGCTGTCAATGGCGAACTCCGACGTCGGGCAGTTCGGAGCGAGCACGTACCCCCGAAGTTGGGCGCGCAGGGTACCGATACTGGGAGATCCACCGCCGAGCGCGGCGGGGGCAATGTCCGCCCATCGCACGGCGAGATAGGTAAGCTCAGCCCTCAGCCACTCGAGCCATTGTGACACGGCCCGGTAAGCTCCGTGGACGCTGCCCTCTGTCTCGCTGCCGTGCAGCCCATCTCCCGCGCACATGGCTTCCACGTCGATCCGCTCAGGAGCGACGTAGAATCGCGTGATGGAGGCGTGCTTCCCGATGTGATCCACCGAAGTGGGCGGGATCCGGCCGATGCTGGCGAGCAGAACGGGACAGAAACGGCCGTTGTCCAGATCGAGAAGGTCTCCGAGCCGGAGCATGAACGCGATGAACCGTGGATGGCACAGGTCTCGACCGATTCCGTTCTCACGGAGGGGCAGTTCGGCAACCTCCTCCCGCGACTGACCGTGCGCGAGGCAGATCTTGGCGAGCCACTCGAAGAGACGCTGGGGAATCAAGGTTCGTGGGGACTCGATCCTAAAGCCGGAGGGGTACCGGATTGCGTCTGCCGAGCGCATGGGGTGGCGACTGCGCGCAAAGTCGGCGACAACGAAGGTCAGTGCTTGTCGCACATCGATCGGCCAATCCTCGCCGAGGTCGCGGAGCCCGAGCCGATCCTCGAGCAACCTGGCGGCAGCAGCCAGTAGCGGGTCGGGGCCGTCCTTCAGGCCGGTGAAATGTTCACGAAAATCGGCGGATGACCACCAGGATCGCAGCGTGCTGTCGTTCACGACCATGCCCACATCGTGCCAGTATGCCGCCTCCAAGATGAGCCACGTGTCCGTCGCAGAGAGGTTCTTGACGCGGTCGCCAAGCACGCGGGTGACGTTCACCAGAATCGTGTTGGAATGCGACGCATCATGGAGCGAGTAGTGCGGGAATGTAGTGCCGACGGTCTGCAATGCCTGCTGTACGAGGCGCTTGTCGTACTCCCACTGCGCCTCGAGCAGTCGAAGCCGAGCGTCATCCGCGCACAGAGAACGCAAGTGTCGCTCAAGATCTTCCATCGTGACGAGCATCTTCACGTGTCGTCGGCGCCATTGCAAGCCCCACGGGCTGCGGACACTCCGGCCCGTCCAACGCTTGCGCTCATTTCCACGGCGATCACGGCGGAGCTGAGAAGGCGCGGGCGGAGGTGGCGGAGCTGCTTGCCCGGTGGCGCGCTACGACTCGGGCTTCGCGATCACGAAGGAGGAGCTGGCCCAGCTCGCGCCGAGAAGGCAGGGGTGCGTCCGAGCTTACACGAGAAGCCTTCGCGGGATCGACGACGGGGCAGGGCGAGGGCGAACGCAAGGGCGAGGGCGAACGCGAGGGTGATGGCGAACGCGAGGACGGTCATCGAGCTACCGGCATCGACGCCCTGCCCGACCGCATCGAGGCGACCGACCGAAAGGTGGCGGAGCTGAGGGAGAAGCTGAGCGACCCGGCGCTCTACGCCACGCGCGGGGCCGAGGTGGCGGGCCTGACGGCGGATTCTGGAGAAGGCGCGGGCGGAGGCGGCGCAGCTCCTCGGGCGGTGGGAGGCGCTGGAGACGAAGCGCGAGGCGGCCGAGGGGCGGTGAGCTGAGCTTCCGCATCGGTTCGCGGCTCGACAAGCCGTCGAAAAATGCTTTGAGAACGCGCTGTTGGCGTAGTCGACGCGCTCGGCAAATTCGCGTCCGTCGTGGATCAATCGACAAAGTTGCTCGGCGACCTGGCGACCGTCGTGGATCAATCGACAAAGTCGCTCGGCGACCTGGCGACCGTCGTGGATCCGTCGACATTGTCGCTCGGCGATTTCGCCGACCTCGTGGATCGGTTGACCAAGTCGCTCGGCGGACTCGCCGACGCCGTGGTTCAGTTGACCAAGTCGCTCGGCGGACTCGCCGACGTCGTGGTTCAGTTGACCAAGTCGCTCGGCGATTTCGCCGACGTCGTGGATCAGTTGACCGAGTCGCTGTGCAAGCTGGACGACGTCGTCGATCAGTTGACCGAGTCGCTGTGCAGGTTGACCGCGTCGCTCGGCGATTTCGCCGACGTCGTGGATCAATTGACCGAGTCGCTGTGCAAGTTGGACGATGCGCGGCGCGAGCTGGACCGGCCTTTTCACCGACAAAACGCGTGCCTCGGCCGGGTTGTCGCAGATGTGCCACCGTCGTCCCACATCGGACACCTTCCCGTCGGATGTGGGCGGCGACCCTACCCGCTGTGAGGTGGGCCGCGGGGCGACTGCGAACGCGAGGTCGAGGGCGAACGCGAGGTCGAGGGCGAACGCGAAGGCGAAAGGGAGGACGATCATCGAGCTACCGCTCGCCTTCGACCCCTCGCCCTCGCCCTCGCTCTCGCTCTCGCTCTCGCTCTCGCGTTCGCTCTCGCGTTCAGGTGAGGAGCAGGCACGTCGACGGTCGAGGTCGCCCTGGCTCCGCCGTCTCTCCACCAATCCCGCCCCGCCACGCGCCGCCATCTGGTACGACGTCCCGCACGCCACCCCGCGCCATGAAGTCGACCCTCGACCACCTCCCGGAGAAGAAGCAGCGCCAGCTCCGCGCCGTCGCCGACCTCATCCGCGACGAGGCCGACCCGGAGATGGTGATCCTCTTCGGCAGCCACGCCCGCGGAGACTGGGTGGAGGACCCGGCGGGCCTGTACTTCAGCGACTTCGACGTGCTCGTGATCGTGAAGAGCCGCGGCATGGTCGACAAGCGCGACCTCTGGTCGAAGATCGAGCAGCAGGCGCAGCGCATCACCAAGCCGACGGAGCTGTCGCTCATCGTCCACGACATCCGGGACGTGAACGAGCAGCTCGAGAAGGGGTTCTACTTCTTCAGCGACATCAAGAAGGAGGGCGTCTTGATCTACGACTCGGGCCGGCACCAGCTCGCGGAGGCGAAGGAGCGCCCGGCGGCGGAGCGGAGGGCGTACGCGGAGAAGTGCTTCGCCGACTGGTCCAAGAGCGCGCGCGGGTTCCTGCGCCAGCACGAGCACGCGGTCGAGGACGGTGAGCTGAACATCGCCGCCTTCGAGCTGCACCAGGCCGCAGAGCGCTTCTACCACTGCGCCCTCCTCGTCCTCACCGCCTACAAGCCCAAGACCCACAACCTCGAAGACCTCGGCAAGCGCGCCGCCGACCTGCACCCCCTCCTGCGCAACGTCTTCCCGCGCGACCCCCGAGGAGGACCGCCTCTTCAAGCTCCTGAAGCACGCCTACGTCGACGCGCGCTACGACCCGGGCTACGCGATCACGAAGGAGGAGCTGGCCCAGCTCGCGGTGCACGTGCGCGATCTGCGCGACCGGGTGGAGCGGGCGTGCCGGGAGCGCATCGAGGCGATGCCGGCGGGGTGAGGCCGGCCGCCGATGAACGGCGACCGGCCACGCGACCGGGCTCACCGCATCAGGGCAACAAGCATCCGCCGCAGCCGCTCCCCCAGGGCCTGGACCGCGGTTGCCTCCTCGGGGTCCACCGCGCCGATGACCGCCGCGAGATCGACGCCGCCGACCGCCTCGTGCAGGCTGCCGAGCGCGCTCGCGAAGTACTTCCGCCGCATCGCCGCCCCCTCGTGTGGGAGGCCCTCGCAGAGGTTGAGGAACACGCTCTTGGCCGCCCGGGTGGCTTGATCACGAAGCTCCGCGTCCCGGATCTTCGCCGCATGGACGCGGCGGGCGAGCTCGCGTGCGGCGACGTACGAGTCGAGGCGCTGGAAGGGCATCTGCTGGTCCGACATGGGATCCTCCTCGCCGGCCCCGCGAAGGCGCGCCGGCTTTTGCCCCTCCCGGCGCAGTTTTCATGACGGCGGCATTCCAGGCGTTGCAGAAGGCGAGAGCGAGGCGGCGCTTCGGAGGGCAAGGCCGCCGGCATGAAAAGTGCGCCGCTGGGCAGAAGCCGGCGCGCCTTCGCGGGGCCGGCGACGGGGGCAGGGCGAACGCGATAGCGATGGCGATGGCGATGGCGATGGCGATGGCGATGGCGATGGCGATGGCGATGGCGATGGCGATGGCGAATGCGAGGACGATCAACGAGCCATCGCTCGCGTTCAAGCCCTCGCGTTCGCGTTCGCTCTCGCCTTCGCGTTCGCTCTCGCCCTCGCGTTCGCGTTCGCTCTCGCCCTCGCCTTCGCCTTCGCGTTCGCTCTCGCGTTCGCTCTCGCCTTCGCCATCGCCCTCGCTCCGAGACGCTACGTCAACGCGCAGGAAGCGGCTCCAGGCAGACCTCGACGGGCTTCGCGGGGCGCGCCTTCGCGTGCGCGGCGCGGTACGAGGGCTTCTGCACCTCGACGTCGGCCTCCCGCACGTCGTCGTCGTCCGAGGGCCAGCGTGGCGCCTCACCGATGCGTATCGTCCGCCTTGCGTACGACCCACATCAGGCTCGCACCAAGACAGGCAAATGCGAGGGCGGCGATGACACCGCGTGCAGTCGCGTCCGAGACTTGGCCGCGCACCGCCATGAGAATGCCGAATACGGCGACTCCCAGGAGCGCCGTGATAACGCGTTTTCGTGTCGACATGTTTCCTCCGGTCTGGGCCTACTAGGGCCCGAACTGGTGCGTGCACCAGTCGTTGCACACGGAGGCGCCACCACCGGCAACCCCACATGCAGTGGCAGTGGCCACCCAGCAGGGGATGGCCACTCCCCCCACGGTGACCACCGTGCCACCCGCGCACAGCGTGCCCACCGCGGCGCACCCCGCACCGGCGAGGGTCCAGCAGGCAGCCCGGCACGCGACGCCCTGCCAGCTCTGCTCGGACGCCGCTTCGCCGATGTCTTCCTCCAACTCCGGTTGCTCCCCGACGTCGCGCACCATGCCCTCCGGCGGCAGGGACGACAGGACCACCGTCTCCGCCGTCGTCACATCTGCCGACGGAAGCTCGAAGCTCTCGATGGCGACGCCTGGCTGCCCCTCGACGGCACCGCACGCCGCACATGCCATGGCCAGCACGCAGGCCCCAGCCACCATCGGAAGTCGTGTCATGGCTCCCATCCTCGTCCAGTTGGACCTGCGCTCATCCCGAGCAACATGCGCACCGAGCGACTCGCCACCGTCATGCACATACGCTGAGCGCGGCGAGATCGACGAGAACGTCAGCCCTGGACGAACTGGTCGATGCTTCCGAGCTGGTGGCGCGCGGACAGCGGGGCAGGGTTTCGGGCGGGGGCAGGGCGAGCGCGAAGGGCGAGCGCGAAGGGCGAGCGCGAAGGGCGAGCGCGAAGGGCGAGCGCGAAGGGCGAGCGCGAAGGGCGAGCGCGAAGGGCGAGCGCGAAGGGCGAGCGCGAAGGGCGAGCGCGAAGGGCGAGCGCGAAGGGCGAGCGCGAAGGGCGAGCGCGAAGGGCGAGCGCGAAGGGCGAGCGCGAAGGGCGAGCGCGAAGGGCGAGCGCGAAGGGCGAGCGCGAAGGGCGAGCGCGAAGGGCGAGCGCGAAGGGCGAGCGCGAAGGGCGAGCGCGAAGGGCGAGCGCGAAGGGCGAGCGCGAAGGGCGAACGCGAGGACGATGGCGATGGCGAACGCGAGGACAATCAACCAGCTACCGCTCGCGCTCGAACCCTCACCTTCGCCCTCGCGTTCGCTCTCGCCATCGCGTTCGCTCTCGCCATCGCGTTCGCTCTCGCTCTCGCCATCGCGTTCGCCCTCGCTCTCACCTCGCGTTCGCCCTCGCTCTCACCTCGCATTCGCCCTCGCTCTCGCCTCGCGTTCGCCCTCGCTCTCGCGTTCGCCCTCGCTGCGCCGGGCAGCCCCACCGGCAGAGCTGGCTGCGCGAGCGGCGACGCGGACGGAAGCGAGCGGAGGACGGCCGCTGAGCTCGCCCCTGACGGCACGCGGCACTGGCCGCCGCGTCCAGCGCGGCTATGACTCCTGCGAGCGCGCGGCGCTGGGGATCAGGAGGGGGGGATCTTGGAGGACCACCGTCGAGCGAGGGCTCGGGAACAGGCGCTCATCCTCGTCGTCGAGCGCGACCCGCACATGAAGGTGCTCGAGCGCTACTTCCTCGAGAACGCCGGGTATCGCGTGGAGTTCGTCGACGACGGCGAGCGGGGCCTCGAGCTCGCGCGCCGGCTCCTGCCGCACATCGTCGTCTCCGAGATCCTGCTGCCCCGGCTCGACGGCCTCAGCGTCTGCCGGAGGCTGAAAGAAGACCTCGCCACGCGCGACATCCCCGTGCTGCTCTTCAGCATCCTGTCCGCCGCCGATCGCGCGGACGACGCCGGCGCCGACGCGTTCCTGCGCAAGCCGCTCGACGACGCCGCCCTCATCAGCACCGTGGAGCAGCTCCTCGCGAAGCGCGCGGAGCCGAGGCACCCCACATGAAACGCATTCGCACCGGCAGCGCGCAGATGGACGACATCCTCGGCGGGGGCTTCCCGGCGAACGCGATCCACATGGTGGTCGGCCCGCCCGGCACCGGCAAGACCATCTTCGCCGAGCGGCTGGTCTTCACCGCCGCGGCGGCCGCCGAAGGCGACGAACGCCCCGCGCTCTACGCGACCACGCTCTCGGAGCCGACCGCGAAGTTCATCGCCTTCCTGCAGGAGTACGCGTTCGCCGACACGGCGCTCCTCGGCACGAGGGTGGTCTACGAGAGCGTCGCCGAGGACGTGAGCCGCGCGCCCGAGGAGGTCGTGCCGCACTTCCTCGCCCTGCTCCAGCGCCACCGCCCCCGCATCGTCGTCATCGACTCGCTGAAGGCGATCGCCGACCTGATGCCGAGCCTGCCCACCTGGAGGAAGATCCTCTACGACCTCGCGGGCATCCTCACCGCGTACGACACGACGACCTTCTGGATCGGCGAGTACACGAGCGACATGGTGAGCACGCTCCCCGAGTTCGCGGTGGCCGACGGCATCGTCGAGCTGAGCCGGCAGCAGCTCGGCCTTAGCGACGTCCGGTCCTTGCGCGTCATCAAGCTCCGGGGGTCGGGCTTCCTCTCCGGCGAGCACGCGTTCCGCATCGACGCGTCCGGGATCGAGGTCTTCCCCCGCCTCGTCACCCCCCCGGTCGTGCCGAGCTACGAGCCGATCCACGAGCGGGTGCGCAGCGGCATCGAGGGCCTCGACGGCATGATCGAGACGGGCTGGCTCCGCGGCACCTGCACCATCGTGGCCGGCCCCTCGGGCGCGGGCAAGACGGTGCTCGGCCTGCACTTCCTGCGCGCGGGCGTGCAGGACGGCGAGCCCTGCCTCATCCTGACCTTCCAGGAGAGCCCGACGCAGCTCGAGCGCATCCTCCGGAGCTTCGGGTAGCGCTACGACGAGATCGTGGGGCCCGGCAAGCTGGACATCCTCTACGCCTCGCCGATGGAGATCGCGATCGACGAGATCGCCGGCGAGCTGATCCGCCGCGTGCAGGAGCACGGGGTGCGCCGCGTGGTCGTCGACTCCCTGGGCGATCTGAAGCACAACGCGCGCGACCCGCGGCGCTTCACCGACTTCCTGTACGCGCTGATGCAGCAGATCGCGCAGCGCAACGTGACCGGGCTCTTCACGCTCCAGACGGCGGTCGGCGACCCGGCCGAGACCCTCGGCGGGGAGCCCATCCTGAACATGAGCGACAACACGCTGATCCTCGAGCTCGACCTCGGCGCCAAGCTCCAGCGGACCATCCGCGTCATGAAGAGCCGCGGCAGCGGGCAGGACAACCGGGCGCACGTGCTCGCGATCGGAAAAGAAGGCATCGTGGTCGAGAGGTGAGGCGTGCGAGGGGGCGGCGAGAGACCGCGGGCGCGGCGGCGGCCGGCCTCGCGCGGGGAGATCCGGCGGCTCCGGTCGCTCGTCGCGATCAACCGCGCCATCGTCGGCGCGGTCGACTACGACGAGGTGCTGCGCCTCGTGGTGGACGAGACCGCGGCGCTCACCGGCGCGGACGCCTGCATCCTGCTCCTCGCGGGCGAGGACGGCCAGGCCACGGTGGCGGCGTCCTCCGGGCTCGACGCCGAGGAGGCGCGGCGCTTCGAAGCGCCGCTCGACGAGCACCTCGACGAGGCGCTCCGCGCGCTCCTCGGGCTCGGGCCGAAGGACACGTTCGTCGGCAGCCCGGTGATCGGCGGCCACAGCGTCCGCGGCGTCCTCGCCGTGTACCACCGGGCGCGCCCCGGCGGGGCGCCCCGCCGGGACGAGCCGTTCCTGGTCTCCGCGCTCGCCGACCAGGGCGCGCTCGCGATCGAGCACGCGCGCTACCGCCGGGAGCACGCCGCCGCCGAGCGCGAGCTCCGGGATCGCGCCGCCAAGCTCGAGCGCGCGCACGCGTCCGAGCGGCGCCTGCGCGAGGACCTGCAGGCGGTCAGCGAGGCCAGCACGGCCGTCTCCGAGGCGATCCTCGCGACCCCGAGGACCGGCGTCGAGGCCGTGTTCCGCGCGGTGCTGAACGAGGCCCGGCGCCTCACGGGGGCCGAGTACGCGGCGCTGGGATTCGGTACGGATCCCGAGCGGCCGTTCGATCCCTTCGTGGTCGCGGGGATGCCGCCCGGGATCGAGGCGAAGATCGGGAGGTGGCCGCGACCCGTCGGCACGTTCGGCCTCGTGGCCCGCGAGGGCGTGACGGTGCGCGCCACGGACGTCCGGAGGCACCCGGCCTTCCTCGGCCTCCCGCCGGGGCACCCCGAGGTGACGAGCCTCCTCGGCGTCCCCATCGCCCACGAGGGGCGCGCAGCAGGCAACCTCTACCTGGCCAACAAGCGGGGCGCGGACGCGTTCACCGACGAGGACATGGTCGTGGCGAGGATGCTGGGGGCCAGGGTCAGCGTGTCGCTCGCCATCGCGCGGCTCTACGACGCGGCGGTCGCCGGGCGCGCCTGGCTCCAGGCGGTCGTCGACCAGATGCCGGACGCCGTCGTGCTGCTCGACGCGGAGGGCCGGGTCGCCGCGCGGAGCGGCGCCGCGCGGGCGATGAGCAGCCCGGGCGACGGCCGCCGCGACCCGTTCGGCAACGCGATCACCCTCGATCTGTACCGGCCCTCGGGCGAGCGCCTGGCGCCGGAGGATCTCCCGCACGTCCGCGCCCTCGCGCGCGGCGAGCGGATCGCGCAGCTCGAGCTCGCGCTCCGGACCCCCGGCCGGGGGCTCGTGCCGGTGCTCGTCGACGCGGTGCAGGTGCGCGGCCCGCGCGGCGAGGTCATCGGCGCGACCGCGGTCTTCCAGGACGTCTCCGAGCGCAAGGAGATGGAGCGGATGCGCGAGGAGTGGATGGGCGTCATCGCGCACAATCTCCGCCAGCCCGTCAGCGTGATCGGGCTCGCCTCGCGGCTCCTCCAGAGCGCCCGCGAGGCGCCCTTGTCCGAGGCGGAGACGAAGCAGCTCGACCGCATCCGTCACGGGGTCGACCGCCTCGGGACGATGATCGCCGAGCTGCTCGACCTCAGCCTCCTCGACGCCCGGCGCCTCCAAATCAAGCCGCGCGCAATCAACGTCGTCACGCTCGCGCGCGAGGTGATCGAACGGGCCGCGGACCTCACGGCCGGGCACCCGGTCAGCGTGCACGAGGCCGGCGAGCCCCTCGTGGCCTTCGCCAATCCCGACCGCGTCGAGCAGGTGCTCTCCAACCTCCTGTCCAACGCGGCGAAATACGGCGCTCCGCGCGCCGAGATCCGCGTCGACGTCGAGGGGCGCGGGCGCGAGGTCGAGGTCTCCGTCACCAACCGGGGCCGGGGCATGCCGCACAACGAGGTCTCGAGGCTGTTCCAGCGGTTCATGCGGAGCCGCGAGAGCCGCGCGTCGGACACGCCGGGGATCGGGCTCGGCCTCTACATCTGCAAGGGGCTCGTGGAGGCGCAGGGCGGGCGCATCTGGGCGGAGAGCGAGCCCGGCCACTCCATGCGCTTCCACTTCACGCTGCCGGCCCACGCGACCGCCGAAGAGGAGCCCCACGCCGCCTGACGTCGGCGCAGCGGGGATCGCGCCCTACCTCGGTGGCAGCCCGTATTTCGTATCGCGCAGGATGCTCACGTTTCCGCCGAGAGTTTCTTCAGTGGACCAAGAGCGTGACTACGACGCGCACGATGGTCATCAGGATGGCGCAGCCCAGGCACGCGAGGAAACCGAGGAACCCCCAGAGCGCCGACTTGCGCGTCGCGAAGAAGTAGTACGGCAGCGCGGCGATGTTGCAGACGACGCAGAGGGCGACGAGCACCCCCCAGGCGGGCTCCTCGGCGAAATTCGGCGCGCCTTCCGTGTTCCGCTTGTTGGCGCGCGCCGACTTGTCGAAGGCGATGATGCCCAGCGTGCTCCCCCAGAGCACGAGGACGGAGATGACGAGAGCGAGGACAGTCATTCGGATGGACCCTTTCAGCCCCCGCTCTCCCATCGAGCGAAGCGCCGAGCCTAGTGGGTCGTGGAGGTGCCTGACCTGTCAAGGACGTTCGCCCAGGCTGACATCCGTCATTTCAGCTCCTACTTCGCGTAGCTGGGCCCCTGCCCGTTCCGCAGATAGTTCCCCCGCCCCGTCGGCCACGGCAGACACCCCGTCTTCGACCCCGGCACGGTGAACACGTCGACCCCGTGATCGAACGTCAGCACCGCGATCTCGAGCTGCCCGTCGCCGTCGAGGTCGCCCACCGTCGGCGCCGCGGGGATGCCGATCCCGTTCCCGCCCCCGTCCCCCTGGTTCTGCAGCGTCACGTCGTGGAGGAGCTTGCCCGTGTTGTCGAGGATGACGAGGTGCCCGCCGTTCGGGTCGAGCGAGTACGTACCGAAGATCACCTCTGGCTCCCCGTCGTCGTTCAGGTCGGCGATCACGGGCTCCGACATGAAGTGGTGGTCGGCCCCGTGCGTGGCGTCGTACTTCCAGAGCAGCTCGTTCTTGCTGGAGAACGCGTACACGAAGCCGTCGTTGAGCGAGACGACGATCTCGGGGCTCGGGTCGCCGACCAGGTTGGCGATCGCCGGCGCGGGGATGCCGTCCGGCGGGTAGTAGTCGTCGCTCGCGCGCACGGGGGGCTGCTGGCTGATCTGCATCTTCTCGAAGCCCGGGTGGCGCTTCGCCGCGTTCGACCCGTCGCCGTAGTTGCCGTCGAACACGGCGAGCAGGAACCCCTGCGTGACGTACGGGCTCATGGTCTCGCCGTTGGGGAAGCCGATGACCTGGTTCTGCCCCGTGCCGTCGAGGTCGGCGAACGAGGGCGGGGAGGCCGTCCACTGGAGCCACATCTGGCCGTTGGCCGGGTCGGGCCAGGTCCCGGTGTGCAGGTGGTAGTGGTCGAGCTCGATCGTCGGGTCCGCCCAGCGGATGAACTGGCCCCAGCCCATCCGCATGCCGAGGTACATGTTCTGCGGGTTGGTGAACCAGGGCGAGGCCAGCGCGCTCGTCCCGTCGTGGTGGAAGATGTTGAGCTGGTGATCGTCGTAGGTGACGGCGATCTCGAGCTCGGGGGTGTCGTCGAACTGGCCGATGCCGACGTTCTCCCCGTAGCAGCCGTATCCGGAGTTGCCCTGGCCGTTGAAGTCGGCGTCGTTGCCCGTGCCCTTCAGCGTGTTGTACCGCGGCCACGCCTGGAAGCCCTTGGCGCTCGCCGGCTGGTAGAGCGTACCGTCGGGCTCGAAGACGAAGACCTGCGCGCCGGTCGTCGAGGTGTTCGTCGTCGTGAAGACCGTCTCGACAATCCCGTCGCCGTTCAGATCGGCCGCCGCCATCCCGCGCGTCTCGGGCATCTGGCCGCCGCTGTCGGTGTTGACGCCCGCCCACCCCTTCTTGAGCACGAAGCCGGAGGAGGTCGACCACGAGTACATCGCCACCGTGCCGTTGCTGCTGCCGACGGCGAGGTCGGTGATGCCGTCACCGTCGAAGTCGCCGATGGGGGCCGGGGCGTAGATCCGGTCGGCGGTCGCGCCGCCGGATTTGATGTGGGAGAGCGTCTTGCCCTTCGCGTCGAAGACATCGATCGAGTAGCTCGGCACGACGAGCGCCCGCGTCGTCGTCTTGCCGTCGGAGAGATCGACGATCGCGGGCGAGGAGAACCAGCCCGTGTCCGTCGGGAGGTTCATCACGAGCTTCGGCGCGGCCACCGGCGCCGTGCCCGTGCCCTTCGCGCACGCGGGCGTGGGCGTCGTGCCCGCGTCCGAGTAGGTGGTGCCCGCGTCGCGCATGCCGGTGCCCGTGCTCCCGCCGCCGGCCCCGCCCGCGCTGTTGCTGCTCGAGCCGTGGCAGGCGGCGAACGAGGCGGCGGTGAGGGGGACGAGGGCCGCGGCCGCGAAGTGCCTGTTCCACATCGGCCCAGCATATCCGAGCGCGGGCGGCTATAGTGCTGGGCCGGATGGTCTCCGCGCGCCCCCCCGCCGACGACAACCCGCACGAGCGGCTCGTCGGCGCCGAGGTGCCCTCGGAGGTGACGGAGGGCGCGTCGTACCGGCTGGTCTGGCTGCTCGGCGAGGGCGGGATGAGCGTGGTCTACTACGCCCTCCGCTGCACGGCCGAGGGCGAGATCCCCGTCGTGATGAAGATGCTCAAGCCCGCGTTCGTGTCGCGGGCGGGGCCCACGGCGGCGCTCATCGTGAAGAAGGAGGCCATCGCCCTCGGCCGGCTCAACGAGCACGTCCCGCCCACGCCCTTCGTGGTGCGCTTCATCGACACGGGCACCTTCCCCTTCGCGTACCGCGGCGGCCAGGTGGAGGTGCCCTGGGTCGTCGTCGAGTACGTGCACGGCGGGGCCGAGGGCACGACGCTCTCGGAGCGCGTCGACTACAGCCTGGAGACGACGGGCGCCGCGTTCGACCCGCTCCGCGCGGCGCGCGCCGTCGAGAGCCTGACGAGCGGGCTCGCCGCGGTGCACGAGGTGGGCGTGATCCACCGCGATCTCAAGCCCGACAACGTGCTCTGCTGCGGCTTCGGCGACGACGAGATCTTCAAGCTGGCCGACTTCGGCGTGGCGAGCCCGGCCGGCATCGCCACCTTCTCCGGCGCCGTGGTGGGCACGCCCGGCTTCGTCGCGCCCGAGCTGACGGTGGGCGACCCGCGCGCGATCGGGACGTGGAGCGACGTCTTCAGCCTCGCGGCCGTGATCTTCTTCCTGCTCACCGGCGAGGAGTACTTCACCGCCCGGACGCCGGTCGAAGCGCTGACGCAGGCCATCGCCGCCCGGCGGCGGAGCGTGCTCGACACGAAGGGCGTCTCGCCCGAGCTCCGCGCCCGCGAGCAGGCCTGCCGCGCCCTCGACGCCGCCCTCGCCAGCGCGACATCCGGCAAGACCGAGAACCGCCCGCAGCGCGCCGACGCCCTCGCCGCCACGCTCCTGCCCTGGCTCCGGATCCAGTCGATCCGCTCGGCCCGCCACGCGCGCCGCCTGATCACGTTCCGTGACGAGGACGACGCCCCGACGCACGCGGGGCGGTGGCAGTGGAACACGATGCGCAGCGCGCCCGGCGGCGCCGCGGTACGTTGCGTCGCGTGGGACGGCGACGGCCGCGCGATGGCGGCGACGAGCGGCGGCCTCGCGTTCTGGAACGGGGCGAGCTGGGCCGACGTGCGGCAGGACGCGCTCCCGGATCGGACGGGCATCCGCTTCGTGCAGCGGGTGGGCGCCGGGCAGTGGGTCATCGGCGGCGACGCGGCGACGTTCGCGACCTACACCAGCGAGGGCGTGACCGACGTGCTCCGGCTCGAGAGGAGCCCCCTCACGCGCTTCGATCTCATCAGCGGAGACCTCGCCGACCTCGCCGTGCTCGTCGGCCAGAGCCCGGGCGGCCCTCCCACCCTGTGCGCGCTCAGTGGAAGGCGCTGGCTCAAGCCGCTCCCGCTGCCCCAGGTCGCCGTGATCTCCTCCCTGGCGCGCGTCCGCGACGCCGAGTGGCTGCTCGCGGGCCGCGGTGTCGACGGCCGCGCCTTCGCGGCGGTGTACGCGCCCCTCGACTGGGAGGTGGAGCGCGTCCACGGGCCGAGCGTCCGCGCCTACGTCGCCTGCGCCGGCCAGGTGGACCTCGAGATCGGGCTCGTCGCCGGCGCCGACGGCGCGGTCGTGCTGCGGCAAGGGTCGGAGATCGTGCACGAGGTCGTGGGGGGCGGGCTCGACCTGTCGGCGGCGGCCGTGGACGCGGTCGGGCGCGGGTGGGCGGCGAGCGCGGGCCGCATCTGGATGCGCCGTCCAGGCATCGGCTCGCAGCCGGCGCGCTGGGACTGCATCTGGCAAGACGCCGCGTGGACGACGCCAATCGTGTCGCTCTTCGCCGACCTCGGGGGCGTCGTGGCGATGACGGCCGACGGCGGGGTCATCGAGGGGCGGATGATGAAGGCGACGCTGGCGACCGAGGATTGAGGGGCCGCATGACCGACGTTCCCGCCCACCTCGCCGAACGGATCGAGCCGCTCCGCCGGCGCATCCACCTGGAGCGCAACACGGTCCTGCCGCTCGTTGGTGCGGAACTGCCGGGGCTCGCTCCTTTCCACGACCTTCTGGCTCGCTCGGTCAACGACGTCGACGACTCGGAGATTGCGGACGAGCTACGCGAAGCGCTCGGGAAGGAGCGGTTCGGAGACATCGCCACGACAATCGAGAGCGACCTGCTGCTGCGCCCGCGCCTCCTCGCACGCATCCAAACCCTCTACAGCCGGCCCGGGGCCAAGCCTCCGCGGCTCTACAATCTCCTCGCCGCCCTGCCCGTCAATCACTTCGCCACCACGGCCTACCACCCCTGGCTCCGCGATGCCCTCGCCCACCGCTTGGGCCACACGCCCCGGGTCTACGTGCCCGACGACCCCGGTGGCCTCGCCGACCTCGGCCCGGCCTCGCCGCGCCTCGTCCTCATGCTCCACGGCGACTCCGCGCCCTCGAGATCGCGCAGGAGCGGGGGCTGCGCGTGATCCGCATCCGGTGGGCCAACAACGCCGCTCGCCGGCGGATGAAGAGGGATCACCGGGCCGGCGCCACGGGCGGCCCAGGCCTCCGGGGCGCCGTGCTGCGCCTCGCGGGCACGTTCGAGGTGGTGCAGTTCGGATATGTCTTGCGCCGGAAGAACCAGGAGGCGAGGCGGGTTGCGTGGAGGGCCCTCGAGTCGGATGCGGTGCGGGAGGAGCACCCAATCTTCGAGAGCGTGCCGGCTCGGGAGCTGAGGCGAGCGGGGCACCGTGCGAAAGAGGAACGGGAGCCGGTGGACTGGGACGAGTGGGAAGCGGAGGACGGGCCGGCAATGATCGAGTTGGAGGACGATGACGACTGCGAGATCCCGTTCTGAGCAGACGAAGAGCTGGTCAGGGCTCCGGAAGGGGCGCGACGACGCAACGAAGGCTCGCGCTTCGTCGGGCATCGGGTCGAAGACATCCCCACGCCGAGGTGACGGACCGCCACCCCAATCTGGCGCCGCCACTCCTGGAGCGCTTGCTTCACCCCGATATTCTCGCGCTTTCTCATCCCCTTCCGCGTGTGGCACGCGATCTGCCAAACGGCGCTTCCCATGGGAGACGCCGACATCGCCCTCCGTCACATCGCCCGCAGGCGTCCCGAGGACCTGGCGCGCGCCTTCGTCCCCGAGGGCTGTACTCTCGAAGTCCTCGGCTGGCTCGATACCCAGGTCACGCAAATCGAGCGCCGCCCCGACAAGGCCGTGCGCCTCCGGTTCGACGGCGAGCCGCGCGTGCTCCTTGTAGAATTCGCCTTCGCGCTGCGCGCCGACGTGCCGGACCGCATGTTCGAGTACCTGGGCTTCCTCTTCGCCGCGCTCCGCGCGGAAGCCCCCACGGAGCCTGTGCCGCCGATCGAGAGCGTCGTCGTCGTCCTCTCCGGCCGCCGGCGGCGCTTGCCTGCGATCGGCGAGCGCTGCACCGCCTGGTCGCGGCGCTGCTTCAGCGGCACGCGGTTCCGCATCGAACGCGGTCTACCAGCGCACCGTCGCCGAGCTACGAGCGCGCGGCAGCGTGCTCTGGTTGGTCTTCGCGCCGCTCGCGCGCGACGCGACGCCGTCGGCGTTGCGTGAGGTCGTCGCCGAGATCCACGCGGGGGCAGCGGGCGATCAGGAGAGGACCGAGCTGTACACCGCGTTCTTGTTGATGGCAGGCATTGACCCCTGGGGGCATAATTTGCGCGAGGAGCTCGTCAAGATGGTGGAGGACAAGGAGGAGGGGCTGCGCCGGCGCGCGCCGCTCATCGGCGACTGGATCGTCGAGGCCGAGGAGAAGGGGCTGAAGCAGGGACGCGAGGCGGCAATCGTGGAGCTGCTCGGCCGGCTCTTCGCGCGGCGGGTGGGGCGCCGGCCCACGGCCGAGGAAGAGCGCTCGATTGTGGAGCGCTCGCAGGCGATCGGCCCAGGCGAGGTCGAGGATGCCTTGCTCGACCTCGACGGGGATGCGCTGGTGCGCTGGCTCGCAGAGCCGGTGCGTCGCTGACGCTCGCTCACGCGACGACTAGGAACGGCTCATCAGGGCGGCGTGGCCAGGTACTCCAGCACCGGCTCCAGCAGCGTGTAGTCCCCGGCCTTGCCGTACTCCACCGGCATCACCCCGCGATCGAGCAGCCGGCCTCGAGCGCGCGCCGAGAGTCCCACCCCGAGGAACCAGTGCCGGGCCGGCCCACCCGCGCCGAAGATCTCCTGCCACTCGTCGAGGACGAGGCGCAGGTCGAGATCGGTGAGCGAGTGCCCGATGAAGAGGAGCGACCGCATGGCCACGAGCGCCGCCATTGCCTGCCGGTACGCCGGGAAGTGCATGAGCCGCCGGTACCCCACCTCGCTGAGCACACAGGTGCCTGGCCGGTCCGCGTCACCGTGGAGCATCAGCACCAGCGGCGGCGCGCCGGGTGCGAGGTTGGCGAATGCGCCGGGATCCTCGGGGGTATAAGCCTGTGGCACGTGGCCGAGCCGGGCGGCGACGGCATCCTTGAGCCAGGGATCGTAGTTGGTCGTAGCGAAGTGGGTGACAGGCAGCGCCGCCACTCGGTCATACACCGCCGGCCGCGGCCCCTTCGGCCGCTGGTATGCGCGCTCGATCGCGCTGCTCACACGGGCGCGGTGGACGAGCCGCTCGAGGTCACCGGCAACCTCCAGGTACTTCTCCTGCCCCAGCTCCCGGGTGAGCCCGTCGCGATCCTCGGCGCGGTCCACCCCCGCGATGAGCTGCTCCAGAAGCTTCGCCCACGAGAGCAAGCCGCGCGAGAGGCCCAATCCGACGACTGGAAGCACGGCGTTGGGCCCGGCGTGCAGGCGGGCGCGTATCGGATCGAGCTGGTCGACGAGCGGTGCCGGAAGCATGGGCGTATGAACGAGGCTCGCGCTTCGCCGGGCTTTGGGTCAAGGACATCCCAGGAGCCGCTCGGCTCGAACGCCCATCCGCGCGTCCCGCTTGCCCATCCGCGCGGCACGCTTGCCCATCCGCGCGGCACGCTCGCCCATCCGCGCGTCCCGCTCGCCCATCCGCGCGGCACGCTTGCCCATCCGCGCGGCTCGCTTGCCCATCCGCGCGTCACGCTCGCCCATCCGCGCGTCCCGCTCGCCCAACCGCGCGGCTCGAACGCCCTGCCACGCGGCTCGAACGCCCTGCCGCGCGGCTCGCCCGCCCATCCGCACGGCACGCTCGCCCATCCGCGCGGCTTGCTTGCCCATCCGCGCAGCTTGCTTGCCCATCCGCGCGGCTTGCTTGCCCATCCGCGCGGCACGCTCGCCCATCCGCGCGGCACGCTTGCCCATCCGCGCGTCCCGCTCGCCCAACCGCGCGGCTCGAACGCCCTGCCACGCGGCTCGAACGCCCTGCCGCGCGGCTCGCCCGCCCATCCGCACGGCACGCTCGCCCATCCGCGCGGCTTGCTTGCCCATCCGCGCAGCTTGCTTGCCCATCCGCGCGGCACGCTTGCCCATCCGCGCGGCACGCTCGCCCATCCGCGCGGCACGCTCGCCCATCCGCGCGACACGCTCGCCCATCCGCGCGACACGCTCGCCCATCCGCGCGACACGCTCGCCCATCCGCGCGGCACGCTCGCCCATCCGCGCGGCACGCTCGCCCATCCGCGCGGCTCGCCCGCCCATCCGCGCGGCACGCTCGCCCATCCGCTCGACACGAAGGCGTACCGCGCCGCGTCATGAGAATGCTCGTGCTAGAGCGGCGTGCGTTTGCATTGGGTACGCGCCTACCGAACCGCGAGCGCGAGCGAGCGGGTGCCAGAAGGCGCGACGCTTTCGTGCCCTCGCATGCGTAGCGCTACAGGCAGCGCGACGCGGGCAAGGGCGTGGCGCGTAGGCGCCCTCTGGCACCCGCTCCCTGGCGGTCGCGGTTCGGTATGTACTCATCCCGAACGCACGCCGCTCTAAATGGCCGAGCGCGATCCTGACTCAACGATGGAACCCACGGGCGTGAGCCCGGGGTTCCATACGTTGCTCAGCGGCTCCTTGAACGAGGATCGTGCTCGTTGATTTAGCTTCGCCGCCATGCTTGGCGATGACGAGCTCACCCGGCCCGTTCAGGTCTCGAAGCTCGGCAGCGCCGCGCTCGCGATCCTCGTCCTTCCCTGCGTCGCCGCGACCGGCGCCGTCATCGTCGCCGCCATCGTCATCGCCCGCCAGGAGGGCTCGATCGGCGGCCTCGGCGAGATGCTCGCGCTCGCCATCAGCGTCATCTTCCTCCCCGTCCTCGTCCGCGCCTTCTTCGTCCTCGCCGCGCGCGTCTTCGGCAAGAAGATCGAGCCGCTCGTGCCCTGGTGGCTCGCCATCTTTCCGGCGATCCTGTTCGGGAGCGTGATGGTGTGGGGCCTATTCACGGGCCTGCGCGGCTCGGGCCGGCTGGGCGGGGTGGCGGGGCTCCTGGTCGCGGCGCCGGTGATCCTCTATCGACAGCAGCACCGGACCTGAATGTTCGGGAGGCCGGCGGCTCCGAAGGGGCTCGTGAAGTCGACCGCGGCCCCCTAACATCCCCGCCCATGCCTCCGTCCCTTCGACGCCCCGCCCTCCTCGCGCTCGCCGCGACCGCCGTCTCCGTCGCCGCCTGCGGCAGCAGCGCCAAGAACACCGCCGGAGGCACCGGAGGCACCGGCGGCGCCTCGTCCTCCAGCAACGGCGCGTCATCCAGCGCGTCGAGCTCCACCGAGGCCACCTCCTCGTCGTCCAGCACGAGCGCGTCGAGCTCCACCGGGATCACCTCCTCGTCGTCCAGCACGAACGCGGCGTCGTCGAGCAGCGCCGCGTCGTCCGCCGCCTCGTCCAGCAGCGGCACGGTTACCGGCGGGTTCCCCTTCCCCCACGCCGTCTACGGCGGCGGCGGCGTCCTCTCGGCGCCGAACGTCATCACGGTCACCTTCCCCGGGAACGCCTTCGCGTCCGACCTCGCCTCCTTCGGATCGAGCATCGCCACGTCGTCCTACTGGACCAGCGTCACCTCCGACCTCACCTGCGGCGGCGCGAGCGCGTGCATCGGTCCCGGGCCTGCCGGGTCCTCGGCCGTGTCGAACGTGGTGCTCGGGTCGAGCTACGCGGACAGCGTCGGGCCGGGCGGGCCGGGCAACACCCTCCAGCCCTTCCTCCAGTCCGTCATCAAGGCGCTCCCGGCGTCGCAGCAGCCGCAGGCGAACGACCTCTACGTCTTCTACATCCCCTCGAGCACCACCATCACCCTCAACGGAGCGCCGAGCTGCACGTCCTTCGGCGGATACCACAACACGATGATGGTGGGCGGCACCCGGGTCGTCTACGCCATCGTCCTCGACTGCGGGACGCGCGAGCAGCTCTCGGAGGAGCAAGCGATCACCTTCGCCGCGAGCCACGAGATCCTCGAGGCGTCGAGCGACGCCGTCCTCTCCGCCTCCGGGCCGGAGACGGGGTACTCGCTCGACGAGACCCTCCAGAACTCGTACCCGTGGCTGACGCTCCAGCTCAGCGAGCTCGGCGACCTCTGCGTCGACTTCCTCAGCCTGGGGGAGGACATCACCACCGAGAACGGCTTCAGCGTCCAGCGCATCTGGTCCCCCGCGAACGCCGCGACCGGCACGATGGACCCCTGCGTCCCGTCGAACGGCGAGGTGTACTTCAACGGCTTCCCGACCGTGAGCGCGGTCATCGTCGACGTCGGGCAGAGCACCACCTTCCAGGTCGACGCCCTCGCGCTCGGCACCGAGCCCGCCTGGACCCTCGCCATCGAGGACGCCACCGTCCTCGGGCAGCCGGACCAGTACCTCGCGTTCTCCATCGCGGGCGGCAACAACGTGAGCGGCGTCGGCGTGGTCGCCGCCAACTCCGGCGACAGCTTCCAGGTCACCGTCAACATGCTGCAGGACCCGGCGACCGCGCCGAACTCGCTCGGCTGGGGCCTCGGCATCGTCGCCTGCTACAACGGGCTCGACCCCCAGACGGCGACCAGGGGGCACTTCTGGCCCTTCATGGTGCTCACGTCGGCGCAGGCGGCGCAGTTCGGGATCACGATGACGGAGAGCCTCTCGCGGGACGCCGTCGAGCGGCTCGCCCGGACGGCGCGCCGTCACGCGCACCCGACCGTGCCGCGCACTCGCTTCCTCGACCCGCTCCTGCCCCTCCTCCGCGCGCGTTAGTCACCACCGCACCTTCGTGGGGACGAGGCGGTCGATCCGCTAAAATGGCAAACACCTTGAGCACGCGATCCCTTCTCCCCCTCGCCCCCGCGCTGGCGCTCGGCGCCGCGTGCGGCGCTCCCCACGCTCCCCCTCCCGCCGCGCCCACGCCAATCACCGCCCCGTCCGTCACCGCCCCCGCCCCGGTGGAGACGTCTCCGCGCCCGGACGTGACGCCGGCGGCCGTCGATGCCCCCCCGTCGTTCGGGACCTTCGCGTCCACCGGCGGGCTGCTCGGGGCGTGGGAGGCGAGCGCGGGTTACTGCCAGGTCAGCGTGATCTCGAAGGACGGGCGGACGGCGAGCGGCGTGATGTTCACGAAGCGGCTCGGCGATTTCGTTCCCGCGCTCACCGCGGTCGTGAGGTCCCAGGGGCCTTCCGGGGTCGTGCTCGAGGTGGGCAACCCGGCCCGCACGCTCGTCCTGAAGGCGCGGCAGTGCGCGCGCTTCGATGTGCGAGTCCCCGCCGGGGCCACGGGCGTGGGGGCGGACGTCGAGATCGACTGCGATGCGGGCCAGGGCGCGCGGGTGAAGGCGTCGTTGCACGCGGCGAGCTGCCACTGACGGGTCGGCGCGTCGCAACACCGTGAGCGTGCGCTTCGATCGGGTAGGCGACGAACCGGACCCGGTGCGAGAGGAGCAAACGCAAGAACTCTTTGAAGTCGGGCTGGAGCTTCATCGCGGAGCTCGAAGTATTGCTCGCGCAGGGCCTCGACGGCGGCCATGCGCTCCTCCATCGTCTTGCCGGCCCAGTATGCCGTATCCGCCCGCTCGGCTTCCTCGTGGGACGCGAACCAGACGATGCGGCGCGACATGCTTCCGAGCGTACCGCCTTTCGTCACCGAGGGCGAACTGGCCAAAGTTGGCCACTATCCCCGCGGGTGTACCTGCCGGACCCGCGGGTGGACATCCCCGACCACCCGGTTGGCCTGTACGATGACGCGCCCGCAGAGGGGAAGCGCATTCCGCGCGGGGCGTCGAGAACGTGCTCTGGTTGGCCGTGGCGCGCGAGGCTTGCCCGCCGTGGGGCGACCGGAAGGCGGGACCTACTTCGAGGGCGGGGCGTTCCCGCGCCCTCCGCCGGAGGGAGCTCCGCGAGGACATGGACCGGCCAGTGCTCGTCGAGGGGAAGGAAGACCCCCAGCGCACGCCTGGAGCCATCGACGCGTCGTGCGCGCCGGCACCCCACCTCGGCCGCGAGAGCTCCCCGAGCAGGTCCCCGCGACCTCCTCGATCAGGACCGCCGGCGAGGTCGAGCGGCGCGATCGACCCAGCGGTGGACGATCTTGGCCCCGCCGCCGGCGTGACGCGCTACAGAAGGGGCGATCCCTACGTGCCGCACGATCTCGACGAAGCACCGGTGCTGGTGCCGCTCGACGACGTGAGGCTCTGGGCAACGTGCCCCGAGGCCCAAAGGAAGAGCACCGTCTCTTCTCCGGAGATTCCATGCCGAGTGATGCGATTCAGTGCAAGCCCCTGGAGGTCGCCGTGGGCGACAGGGGCATCGAACGCGCGATCAAGCACCTGAAGCGGAAGGTCGCCGCGGAGGGCGTGCTTCGCGAGCTGAAGATGCGGCGCCACTACATGAAGCCGAGCATCAAGCGCCGGAAGAAGCAGGCCGAAGCGGCGCGCCGCCGGCGCAAGCGGGCGAAAATGGACGCGGCTCCGCCCAAGGGCTGAGCCTCTCCCCGTCGAACGACCGCCTCCGCGCCTGCTCGGCGCGTGAGCGCGCGCACCATGCTCGCCGTGTTAGAACGGCCCGATGTCGATCCAGTGGTACCCCGGCCACATGACCAAGGCCCGGCGCGAACTGGCGGCGGCTATCCCGGCCCAGGACGTGATCATCGAGGTGCTGGACGCCCGCCTACCAGCGACGAGCGAGAACCCGGTGGTGACCGAGCTTCGCCGGCAGAAGCCGTGCATCAAGGTGCTCAGCAAGAGCGACCTGGCCGATCCAGAGATCACCGAGGCGTGGCTCCGCCATTTCGAGCGCGGGCGCCCGGGCGGCCCGGTGCTCGCGGTTGCCCTCAGCACCGATCGCCCCGGCGAGGCACGGACGCGGATCGCCGAGCTGTGCAGGCGGCTCGTCCCGCGCCCGAACGCGCCGGACAAAGCCTTGCACGCGATGATCGTGGGGGTTCCCAACGTGGGCAAGTCGACGCTGATCAACACCCTGATGAGTCGCGTCGTGGCCGTGGTGGGCGACAAGCCCGCCGTCACCAAGGCGCAGCAGCAGGTCGTCCTGAAGAACGGCATGGTCATTTGGGACAGCCCCGGGATCATGTGGCCCAAGATCGAGGACGAAGCCACCTCGCTGCGGCTGGCGCTGGCCGGATCGATCCCCGACACCGCGATCGACTACCTGAATGTCGCCACCTTCGCCGCGCAGATCTTCCTGGAACGGTACCCGGACCGCCTCATCGCCTGCTTCAAGCTCCGCCAGCGTCCCGGCGCGGCCGACGCGCTCATCGCCGAGATCGGGCAGCGGCGCGGCTGTCTGCGGAGCGGCGGCGGCATCGATCTCCACAGGGCCTCGGAGATCCTGGTGCATGCGTTTCGCTCAGGGGGCCTCGGGCGCATCAGCCTGGAAGCACCGTGACCGCGCTCACGCGTCCGAAGCGCTGCCTGCTCCTTCGTGGAAAATCTCCCGATCGCCGTCCTGGTCTTGCCCGTGCCCGTGGCCATCGCGACGAGGAACGTGTCCTTCTTCTCCGCGGGCTTCGTGGCGGGCCGCCCCGCTGCCCGAAGTCGACGCAAGCGAGGAGGCCGAGGAGGAGCCCGTCGACCCCGACGAACGCCGGCCGCCCGACCGCCCCACGACGACGATCTACATCGTGCAGCGACGCAAGTAGCCCGGCCTCACGGGCGGGGTGGGCGGGCCCGAGGTGGGACGCCGGGGCACCCGCTCGTTCCGTACGGACTCGGGCACCGCGCCGGGGAGCCGGTATCCCCACGAACCGTCACGCGTTGTAGTCGCGGTAATACTTGCAGGTGGGACCATCTGCGTCATCAATCATCACAAATCCTCGCTTGAGGCTCACGAGAGGAATGCCCTTTCGCAGCTTCTTGTTGATGATCTGTCCCGTCGCCCACGGCTCGTACCGTTTGTTGGAGTAGCTGCTGTGGTGGATCTGGAGGAGCTTTGCTCGATCTTCGTGGCCGTGGGCGGCGTGGATCCCCTTCCTCAGAGCCTTGATCTTGTCATTGGTTTCGGCATCCCTGTCCCAGGATTCGGAGACGTTTTTGTAATTGTCCTGCAAAAACACCGCGACATCGGTGTTGACGTCGAACGATGCACCCGCCGGGTTATCCGGCCAAGCACTGACATCGCAGAACCCTGGGACGCGCGACTTCAATCGCTCCATCACCATCACCCGCCCTCGAAGCTCCCCGACGGTCGGCCAGACGTTCCGCGTACTACTGAAGCTGAAGAAACGAGCACCGATGGCGGTCCCGAAATTCTTGGCCACGAGGCGTTGTACCCCCGCGGCGCAATCCGTACCTGACATACCCTGCTGCTGAAACATCAGAACCACGAATTCGTCGCTGTTGGTATTCAAGAATTGCCGAATTTCCTGGAGCACGGTATCCAGGTTCTGGTCGTTCACTTCGCGCATGCCATGATACATGAGAATCTGATCGTCCGTGTAGTTCGTGACATCCTTGCGGAGACCGATTCTGAGATCGAAGACGCGCACACCCGCATTGAGTTGTTCCGTGAAATTCTTCCGCTGCGTCCAGGTGAACGTCGAGACCCAGGGTTCTTCAACGGCCGTTCGATCCCAAGATGCGGAGTCATGGGTACCAGGAATCACCAGCTCATGAAGTCGCTTGTTGGAGCTGATTGCAGAAAGCCAGGTAGCGCTCACGGGCTCCGCCCTTCCGTTTTCGATTGTCGCATGCCACTGCCGGCGGGAGCCGAGGCCTCTTTACTCTCAGCGCACCAGCACGGGTGAATCTCTTGCACATCCCATCGTCTCCCGGGTGCGTAAGTAAATCAAGCGCCGAGCGGCGGGGCAACGGGGCGTCGGCGCGGGGCACTGTGGTATGCGGCCCCGCGCTCGCGGTGGTCCGAGGGCCCGGTCTCGAGAACCCCGGTGTCAGCCTTCATAGCAGACCGAGCTCCAGCGCCTTGAGCACCGCCCTCGTCCAATCGCGCACGCCGAGCTTCGCGAAGATGGCCGACGCATGGTTCTTGATGGTCCCGTCGGCGGCGTGGAGCGCGCGTGCAATCTCCTTGTTGCTCGCGCCGGCCGCCATGAGCCGGAGCACCTCGCGCTCGCGCCGGGTGAGCGGCTCCGGGAGCGCCGCGGCCTCGAACGCGACGGGGACGCGGCCCTTGCCCCGCAGGACGCGCTCCGTCACCGCCGGGCTGTAGAGCGTACCGCCGGCCGCCACGGCGCGGATGGCGTCCGTGAGCTGATCCAGCGTGACGTCCTTGAGGAGGAACCCGCGCGCGCCCAGCTCGATGCCACGGATCGCCACGGCGTCGTCGTCGAACGTCGTGAGGAGGATCGCGGGCGGCGGCGCCTCCATCGCGCGGAGGGCTTCGAGCACCTCGATCCCGCTCTTCTTCGGCATCCGCACGTCGAGCAGGAGCACGTCGGGGCGGCGCGCGCGCACGGCGGCGAGCGCCTCGTCGCCGTCGCTCGCCTCGGCGATGACGGCAAACTCGCCCGACAGCTCGAGGAGGCTCCTGATCCCACGGCGGACGAGCGTCTGATCGTCGGCGACGATCACCTCGAATCACGGCGCCGCCCCCCTCCACGGGATGCGGGCGCGCAGCTCGGTCCCTCGCCCTGCTGGCGCGACGACCTCGAGCGTCCCGCCGAGCGCCTCGAGCCGCTCGCGCGCGCCGCGGAGGCCGTTCCCCTCGCGGAGGCGGAGCGGCCCCCTCCCGTCGTCGCGCGCCGTCACACTCAGCGCCTCGCCGTCCTCGGCCACGTCCACGACCACCGTCTCCGCGTCCGCGTGGCGCGCCGCGTTCGTGATGGCCTCCTGCACCAGGCGGAGGACCGCCTGCGCGACACGCCCGTCCGGCGGGCGGACCGCGGCGTCCACGCGGACCGACACCCTGGGCCTGGGGATCGCGGACGCGAGGCGCACGAGCGCGCCCTCGAGAATCGAAGGGCACCTCCTCGCGCATCGCACCGACGACCTCGCGGACCTCGGCGAGGAGCGCGCGCGAGAGCTGGTCGGCGTCCTCGACCGCGCGCCGGTGCGCGTCGTCCGTCGTGTTCTTGGCCAGCTCGAGCTGAAGGTGGAGGCCCGTCAGGCCGTGACCCAGGGTGTCGTGGAGATCGCGCGCGATGCGGACGCGCTCGGCGGCGGCGCTCGCGGCGGCCAGCGCGTCGCGCGTGGCGCAGAGCTCGGCGTTCGCGAGCGCGAGCGCGTTGCGGGCCCTGTGCTCGCGCTCCGCGAGGGTCGCCGCCCCGACGGCGAAGAGCTGGAAGCCGAGGTACCCGCTCGCCGCAATCGCGCCTCTCGTGAGGCCTACCGACGCTCCGAGGATCCCCGCGAGCGCGACGGTCTGGACCGCGACCAGGCCGAGCGCGGGCGCCGTCCCCCACAGGAAGGGCGCCTCCCCGGCGACCACGACGACGAGCCCCGCCGTGAAGCCCCCGCGCGCGACCGCGACGAACGCGAGGCCCGCCGCGCTCTCGACGAGGATGGCCGCACGCCGCACGCGGCGGGACGCCGTCGGGCGGAGCCCGTACAGGAACGCGGCGACGAACACCGCGAGCGGCAGGACCCACGCTACCGTGTCGGCGGAGGGAGCCGCGATCGCATGGAAGGAACGACGGGGTCGAGGCGAGCGCGGCGGTGACGACCCCTGCCGCCTTGAGGAGGCTCACCTGCACGCGCTGGCTCACGCCCCGGAGGATAGGCCACGCCCGGCGCACCCTGCATGTGCCAAAGGTCACGGTCGCCCTCCACGCGATCCTCGACGTCGCGAATCAGCGTGGAAGGATCTGCGGCTTCGCCACCACGATCCACACGAGGACGAGGAGCGCCAGCGCGACGGGCGTGAGGAGCGCGGCGAGGACCCCGTAGGCCCGCCACGGCGCCTGATTCCACCAGAGGACGATGAGCCGGATGGGGCCCCCCACCGTGATCGCCAAGATGAGGGCCGTCGCCCAGTACAAGGACCCGTACTCGGCGTTGAGCATGAGCATGGCCCAGTAGGGGATCGCGCCCAGGACCACGGCCAGCGGCAGCACCGCGTAGCCCTGCAGAAACGGCACTGCGCGGGCGGGTGGGCGGGCGTCCTCGTCGAAGGGATCGATCACGGATCGACGTTGTACACGATCGTCGGCCGAGCGGTCGCACGGCCCAGGCGAAGAGCCGGAAGCCGAGGTACCCTCCACGCGATCGCATGACCAATGGCACATGCGGCCGGCCCGGGCAGTCCGCAGGATGGAACGCATGAGCTGGTTCGTCCCGATCCTCTGGCTGCACATCGCCACCGGCGCCCTCGCCTTGGCCGTGGTCACGATCCCCCTCCTGGCGCAGAAGGGAGGCAAACGGCACGTGCGCTTCGGCCGCGTCTACGTGTACGCCATGGCCGTCCTGGCCGCGACGGGCGCGCCCCTCGCCGCGCGCGGGCTCGCCGACCCGAGCCCGGTGCGCCGGGCCAATGCGCTGTTCCTCTTCTTCATCGCGCTGCTCGCCGCCGACAGCGCGTGGATGGGCGTCGGCGTCCTCCGCGCCGCGAAGGGGGCCCCCGCCGCGCAGGGAGGCATGACGAGGATGGGCCCGCCGGCATTGCTCCTCCTCGCGTCGCTCGGCCTCCTGGGGCTCGGCATCCAGGGCGGCTCGGTGCTCCACGTCTCGTTCGCGCTGCTCGGCGGGACGCTCGCGGCGGGGCGCCTCGCGTTCTGGCGGCGGCCCGGGCGCACGCGCGCCGACGCCATCGTGATGCACATCGGCGCGATGGGCGCCTCCTGCATCGTGACGCTGACGGCGTTCGTCATCACCAACGCCCGCTGGTTCTTCCACGCGCGCGCGTTCACGCTCGCCCTGTGGATCGTGCCCACCGTGGTCGGCGTCGCCGCCATCGCCGTCTCGCAGCGGGCGTGGCGCGCACGGCTCACCCGCGGCGAGCCCCGACCCGCCACCTGACCCGCGCAGCGCACGAGCCATGGCAACACCGGCCTGAGCCGCGCGGCCCGCGTCAGCGCGGGCAACGGTCGAGCAGCACGCCGACCCCGGTGCCGTTGACCGCCACGGCGAGGTCGGGCTTGCCGTCGCCGTTCAGGTCCGCGGCGACAATCCCGAGCGGGTTGGGGCCGACCACGGGGCTGGGCCCCTCGGAGAAGGTGCCGTCACCGGCGTTGAGGAGCACGCTCAGCTTGTCGCCGCCCAGGGTCGTCGAGACGAGGTCGAGCGCGCCGTCGCCGTTCACGTCAATCACCGCGATCCCCATCGGATTCAGGCCGACCCCGTGATCGACCGCGCCGGCGAAGGTGCCGTCTCCCTTGTTGAGCAGGACGCTCACGGTGTTGGACCATTCGTTCGCGACCACGATGTCCGGCTTGCCATCCCCGTTCAGGTCCGCCACCGCGACGGTGCCGGGGCCTTTGCCCACGGGAAGGGTGATCGGGGCGCCGAAGGTGCCGTGGCCCTCGTTGAACAGCACGCTCACCGTGGCCTGATTCCCGACCGCAATCACGAGGTCCAGCTTGCCGTCTCCGTTCAGGTCGGCGGCTGCGATCGAGCTGGGCTCGTCGACGTCGAGCACGACGGGCTTGGCGAAGGTGCCGTCCCCCATGTTGAACAGCAGGGTCACCGTCCCCTCGATGACGCTCCCGAAGGCGACGTCCGCGAGGCCGTCCCGTTCAGATCGTCTGCGATGACGAAGGAGGCCGCGCCGGTCATGCTCAGGGGCACCCCGTTGTCGAAGCTGCCGTCGCCCCGGTTGAAGAACAAGCGCGGGATGGTGGAGCCGCCGCCGACGACGAGGTCGGCGTAGCCGTCCCCGTTCAGGTCCCGTGCTGCGATCGTGGTGACGTCTTCCCCGGCGATGACGACGTCCTTGGCGAAGGCGCCGCCTCCCGCGCCGAACAGCACGGAGAGCACGCCCTCTCCCCCGACAACGAGGTCGGGCAGGCCGTCGCCGTCGAGGTCCGTCGCCGTGATCGCGGTGGGTGCTCCCACCACTTCGTAGTGGTCGACGCGTGCGCCGAGCAGCTTCTCGACGCAGGCGGCCGGGGAGGAACCGGAGGAGGAGGAGGGAACGGGGGTGCCGCCGCACGCCGAACAGGCGCCGCACGCCAGGACGGCGAGCGCGCGAAGCCGGGTGGAGAAGAGCTCACCGCTGGAGGATACCCGATCGTGGCCCTCGTTCACGCTCGCCCTGTGCATCGCGATCGCCCCTGAGTCGCTTCGAGAATCCGCACGCCAGTCACTTCAGCACGGTGGGCTGGCCCGACGACGGCACGGACGACAAGGTGAACGTCGCGGCGACACACATCATCTCGTGAAACGAGTGATCTCGAGGGCCGGCGGGTCGGCCCCCATGCGGGGCCGACCCGTCGTGCTCGCCCGCGTCCTGCGGTTCAGTTGATCTGCAAGCTGGGAGACGCCGTCCCCGTCTGCCCGGGGCTCGCCGCGCCCCCGCCGGGGTTGGTCCCGCCGCCGCCGCCGAAGCCCGGGACGCCGGTGGTGCAACTGTTCATGTTGAAGGTGGCGTTCGCGCTGGAGGAGTGCGCCAGGCAGGCGCTCGGCCCGCCGCCGCCGCCGCCGCCGGGCCCTCCGGCGCCGCCGTCGCCGCCGGGCTTGCCGTTGCCGCCGCCGCCGCTGTCGTCCATGGAGGAGCCGCCGTTGCCGCCCTGGCCGCCGGCCTGCCCGGCGGCGCCGTTGCCGCCCAGGCCGCCGTTGCCCCCCTTTGCGGTGGTGATGGTGTTGCCGGCGACGGTGATGGTCCCGGCCGCGGCGAAGACGCCGAAGCTGCCGCCGCCGCCGCCGCCGCCGCCGCCGGCGGCGCCTCCGAGGCCGCCGCAGCCGCCGCTGCCGCCGCCTCCTGCCAGGTCCGCGTTGCACGAGCAGGTGGTGATGCCGAACACCGTGAGCTTGGCACGCAACCGCCGCCGCCGCCGCCCCCGCCACCGCCGCCCTTGCCGTTGCTCCCGAGCATCCCGCTGGCACCGGCGGCGGGCGCGTAGGCCGAGCTGGCGATGGTCCCCAGGCTCGCGCCTCCGGAGCCGGGCGTGCCCTGGCTGCCGCTCCCGCCCTGGCTGCCGTCACCGCCGTTGGCGCTCTTGCTGTTGCACGCCCCGGTCGCCGCCCCCGCGTTGCCGCCCGCCGCGTTGCCGCTGCCCGGGCTGCCCGCGCCGCCGTTCGCGGTGTTGTAGCCGCCGTTGCCGCCCTTGCCGCCGTACTCGGTGCACGCCGGCTGCGGGCCGCCCGCGCCCGTGCCCGCGTTCTCGCACCCGTTGCAGCCGCCCTCGCCGTCGTTCCCGCTGGGCGCCTGCGGGCTGCTGTTGGCCATGCCGTTGGCGCCGGCAGCCCCGTCGTTGCCGGCAGCGGCGGTGATGATGTTCCAGCGCACGTAGAGCTGGCCCTGGCCACCGCCGAGGCGCACGCCGTAGGTGGTGTCGCCGGGGTTGCCCGTGGAGGTCGCGTTGATCGTCAGGCCCTCGATGTACGTGTCCTGATCGATCTTCGGCGCGTCGAAGACGATGCCTGGAGCGTTCACCGTGGTGGTCACGTTGGGCGACCGCTTGAACGCGAAGTTCGGATCGTTCTGATCGAAGCCGCCGTAGATGCTGATGCCGGACACGACGGTCACGGGCCCGGTCTCGTTGTACACCTCGCCCGAGAGGCAGACCGAGGGCACGGCGTTGGCCTGCGCCTTCTGGATGGCGGCGGCGATGGTCTGGAGCGGGCTCTGCCGCGTGCCTGCGCCGCTCGTGTCGCTGCCCGTGCTGACGGACACGTAGACGCACGCCTCCGCCACCCCATCGGTCCCGTCGCAGTTGTCGTCCGTGTAGTTGGGGTCGATGGGGTCGCTGTTCGTGGAGGTCTGGACGCAGTAGTACTCGCAGCCGCACGTGCCGGTGAGCGGGTTGCCGTCGATGTCCCAGTAATTGGGCGGGCAACCGTCCGCACAGGGGTTGGCGTCCGTGCCGGCGTCGCCGCCGCCGGCGCCCGTGCTCCCTCCCGTGCCCGCGCTCCCACCCGTGCCCGCCGTCCCGCCCGTGCCGCCGGTGCCTCCGGAGCTGCTGGAGGTCGAGCTGGCCGTGCTGCTCGTGGTCGAGCTGGCCGTGCTGCTCGTGGTCGAGCTGGTCGTCGAGCTGGTGGTGGTCGAGCTGGTGCTGCCTTCGCTGCCCGTGGCGCCGCCGCTGCCCATGGCGCCACCGGCGCCGAGGTTCGACGAGGTGCCGGAGGCGCAGCCGTAGGCCGCCAAGATAGCGAAGAGCACGGAAGGCGCCATCAGGCGCAGAGAGTCACGCATGCAGCGGATCTTGCCGTCGCGTAAGCGCCGTTTGCAACAGCGATCGCCACGAGCAGCGGCGCACCCGACGCAGCGCGGCGCCGGTGCGAGGGACACCGACATCCGGGAGCGCGTTGACGAGCACGGCGGCATTGGGCACGCTGACGCACGCTTTCCGCCTGATCTTCCTCGCGCCCTGGAGGCCCCTCGATGTCGTACATCACCGTACCTCGCGCGCTGCTCCTCTCGCTGGCCACGATCGCGGGGGCGTGCTCGGCCACCGGGGGCCGGGGCGGTGGCCCGAGCAGCAGCAGCGGAAGCGGCAGCACGGGAGGCGCCGGCGGCGCCCCCAGCGCGACGGCCAGCAGCGGCTCGGGGGAAAGCGCGGGCACGGGCGGAGCCGGCAGCGGCCCCGAGCTCGACGCGGGGCCGGCGGACGCCCTCCCCGATCCGGACGCCGCGTGCGCGCTGATCACGATGCAGGCCACGGCGACGCCGCTCGACCTCTACATCGCCATCGACAAGTCTTCGTCGATGGCCGGCACCAAGTGGGACGGCGCCAAGGCCGGCCTCACGGCCTTCGTCAACGATCCGAATTCGACCGGCATCCGCGTGGCGCTGAACTTCTTCCCCCTCGACAACAACCCCACCTGCAATCAGTTCGACTACGAGACCCCGGTGGTCCCGTTCGATTTCCTCCCGAAGAACGCCACGCCCGTCATCAACGCCATCGGCGCCGCGACGCCGGACGGCTTCGATTCGCCCATCTACCCGGCGCTCGGCGGCGCCATCCTGGCGGGGATCCAGGAGGCGCAGAACAACCCGGGGAACGCCGCTGCGGTGCTCCTCGTGACCGACGGCGAGCCCGACGGCCCCGCCTCGACCTGTGGCAGCGTCAACCCCGACGACCCCAGCGCGATCGCCGGCCTCGCCATGAAGGGCGCCAGCTACAACCCACCCGTGAAGACGTTCGTCGTCGGGCTCCCCGGGGTCAACCAGACCATCGCCGACCAGATCGCGGCGGCAGGCGGGACGGGCTCCGCCATCCTCGTGACCATCACCAACGTGCAGGCCGAGTTCCAGGCCGCGCTGGCGCAGGTGCGCGGCCAGGCGCTGCCGTGCGAGTTCGGCATTCCCTCGCAGGTCTCCGGCGGCCAGGTGGACACGCAGCACGTCAACGTCCTCGTGACCCCCGGGGGAGGGCAGCCCGCCATCCTCCCCCAGAACCCGATGTGCAGCGGCAACACGAAGGGCTGGTATTACGACAACCCCGCGGCCCCGAAGCACATCGAGCTGTGCTCGGGGAGCTGCCAGACCCTCCATGCGGACGACGCGGCCGAGGTGCAGATCCTGCTCGGGTGCGTCACCGAGATCCAGTGAAGCCGCTCCCGCGCGCGGCGGAGATGGGCTACCTTCGCGCGCCATGAAGCTTCTACTACGCGCGGCCGGGGCCTCTGTGATCTTCGCCGGACTCGCCGCGTGCGGTGGCAGCACGGTGACCACGGGCACCGGCGCCGGCAGCACCACCGGCACGGCGAGCGGCGGGACGGGTGGCGAGCGCAGCTCCAGCTCGGCGAGCGGTGCGACGGGCGGCGCGAGCACCCAGAGCAGCTCCAGCTCGGCGAGCGGTGGGACAGGTGGCGAGAGCGGCTCCAGCTCGACGAGCGGCGGGACGGGTGGCGCGAGCAGCTCCAGCTCGGCGAGCGGCGGGGCGGGCGGCGCGAGCAGCTCCAGCTCGGCGAGCGGCGGGGCGGGCGGCGCGAGCAGCTCCAGCTCGGCGAGCGGCGCGACGGGTGGCGCGAGCAGCTCCAGCTCGTCGAGCGGCGAGAGCAGCTCTTCCTCGGCGTCGAGCTCCAGCAGCTCGTCGTCGGGCTCGGTGAACGCGGTGACGGGGACCTTCGTCTATACGTACTACGGGGACGACAACAGCCCGGTTCAGGTGCCGCAGGATCTCCAGGGGTACGTGGTCGACGCCTACGTCTGGAGCGGGAGCGCGTGGGTGACCTACGCCGGCAGCGGCGACACGAGCGGCAACTTCACCATCCCCAACGTCCCCTCGGGCCCGTTCATGCTCGATGTCGCCGGCCTCTACGCTTACACGTCGGCGCGCACGCTGGATCTCGGCACGGAGGTGAGCGGCCGGCCGAGCGGCGTGCGCGCGTCGGGGTCGTCGGTCGCCGGCGCCATCACGAACCTGGACACCTGGCAGACCTACGACTCGGTCGATTGGTACTGCCCCAACGCTGCCGGGGACGGGGGCAACCCGAATCCGGCGCCCGCCGTCGGCGCGACGAGCCTCACGAGCGGCGACGTCGCGCCGTGGTACGGGAACCTCGTCGACGGCAGCAAGGGCGACGTGCTCTACCTCACGCAGCTCAGCTACGGAGCCGTCGGCACGACGGCGGCGTCCCTCTCCCTCACGCGCTTCCTGTCGTTCCAGGGCAAGACGATGACGAACGGGGCGACGCTTACCGCGAACGGCGCGCTCGGCACCGTGGCCGCCAGCGCGTCCACGTCGGTGGACCTGAGGGCGTCGCAGTTCGCGGCCCTCGCCGGTCAGGTCAACGCGGGGGCTTCGAACGAAGGCGTCGTCTTCTTCGTGGGCACCCAGCCGGGCGCGAGCGCCGCCGGTCTCTTCGGCTACGCCACTTACCTCTACGCAGCTCTTCGCGAATACCACGGACGTGAACCTCGGCAGCGCGTCGTTCGGCAACCCGTTCAACACGAGCTGGGGCCTCATCGACTACGCCGGAGGGACGTACGCCGTGAGCTACACGGCGAGCGGGGCCACCACCTCGACGGCCCTGTACGGGTACGTTTACCAGTCCTTCCCGGCCGCCGCGGGCACGCCGACGGTCACGCCCGAGCTCAGCCCGGTGCAGGCGCCGACCATCGGCGGCAAGCCCCTCACCGCCGCGCAGACGGGCGTCGGGGTCACGCCGACGGTCGCATGGTCCCCGCCCTCGACGGGGAAGCCCAGCGCGTACCATGTGGTCGTCTACCAGCTCACGAGCTCGGGCGGCGCGACCAGCGCCATGGAGCAGGTCGAGATCGTGACGACGACGACGAGCCTCGTGATGCCCCCCGGGCTCCTCACCGGCGGCGACGAGTACGTCCTCGTGATCTCGGCCGTCGCCTCGCCCATCGACGCGAGCACCAAGCCGTACCACTCCTCCCCGACCTTCGCCCAGGCCGATTTCCTCTCGGCGATCGTGACCCCGTAGCCGGCGGTCACCGAGGTTACTGATCCTTGCGGTGATCCTCCGAACCGCGCGCGGCCATGACCGCTTGTTCGCGGCCGCTCACTCCGCGAGCACCGCCACTACGGTGAGCAGCCCGTCCTCCACCTTGTAGAGGAGGCGGAAGCGGCCGACACGAAGCCGCAAGTGATTGCTGAAGCGGCCCGCCAGCGCTTCGACTCCGCGGGGGAGCGCGTCCGTCGCCAGCTCGTCGAGCCGAGCTGCAACCATGCGCCGCTCGACGCGCGGGATTGCCATGAGATCCTGCACCGCTCGGTCGAGCAGGACCACGTCGCGCGGAGCCCGCGCGATTATCCCAGAGCTCGGCCCCGAAGGAAGACCCATGGCTCGGCCTCTCTCGCGCCCTGCTCCCGGTACGCCTCGGCGATGGCGTCGTCGTCGCGGCGCTGGTCCAGCTCGCGCGCAAGCGGCGCGAACACGTCGGTGGGGAGCGAAGGGTCCTCGCGCTCGAGCCGCGCCGCGATCTCGCGGAGGAGCGCCGCCTGCCTCCACCTCGCCGCGCTGTCTTCGCTCATCGCTGGAGCCTCCACGAGCAAGACTACCTCAGGTCACCGGGCTCACGCGCGGGGTTCCATACGTTTCTCTCGACTCCTCGAACGAGGATTGTGCTCGCTGATTTAGCGCGAAGGGGTGCGCCTTCTCCGCCACGTGGACGCGCCGAGCGCGAGCATCGCCAGGGCCGCCCAGGGAGAGGCGTCGCCCCGCGGCGCGGTCGCGCACCCCCCCTGCGAGCCGGGCGAATTCTCGCTCCCGCTGCCAGCGGCGCCCCCTTCCCCACCAGAGCCCGCGCCGCTACCAGCACCGCCAGCCCCCGAATGCCCCGAGCCCGTGCTCGTCCCCGCGCTCGCGCTCGCGCTCGTGCCCGTGCTCGTGCTCGCGCTCGAACTCGTGCTCGTGCTCGTGCTCGTTCCCGTCCCCGAGCTGCCCGGCCGGAACGCACTCCCCGCCCTGGCACACCTGTCCGGTCATGCAGGGCGTCGGCGCGCCCCACGTGTGGCACCCTCCGGTCTTCTGCTCGGTGCAGCCCACGATCTGGCCGCTCTGACACTCGCTCGCGCCGGGCTCGCAGTCGTCGGTGCACGCGGGCGACGTACACACGCCCTTGGAGCACGTCTGGCCGGAGGGGCACGCCTGGGGCGCCGACCACTGGTTGCACGGGGCGGTGCCGTAGTAGCCGCAGACCTGGACGTCCGCGCTCCCGCTGCACTGGGTCGTGCCGGCGGCGCACTGGTCGGAGCAGGTGGCCTGGCAGGTGCCGTGGGCGCAGGCCTGCCCGGCGCCGCACGCGGTCGCGTTCTGCCAGGCGTAGCAGCCGTTCGAGCCGAGCACGCACTGCTGCGGCGTGTCGCCGTTGCAGGTCGAGCCGAGCGCGTTGCCCAGGTACCCGGCGTCGCCGTACGTGAAGATGCCGCCGTCGGCGGCCACCAGCCAGTAGCCGCCGTCGTCCCCGGTGGGGGCCATCCCGACGACGGGCTGGTTGAGCATCGTGCTGCCCGCCGAGCCGTGGAAGGCCGCGTCGCCGTACGCGAAGATGCCGCCGTCGGAGGCCACGAGCCAGTAGCCCTTGCCGGTCGCGGTGGCGGCCATGCCGACGACGGGCTTGTTGAGCGTCGTGCCGCCCGTCGAGCCGAGGAAGGCCGCGTCCCCGTACGCGAAGATGCCGCCGTCGGCCGCGACGAGCCAGTACCCCTGCCCGCTCGGCGTGCCCGTCATGCCGACCACCGGCTGGTTGAGCTTCGTACCGCCCGCCGAGCCCTTGAAGGGCGCGTTGCCGAACGAGAACACCCCGCCGTCGCCCGCCACGAGCCAGTAACCGCCGCCGTCCGGCGTCGCGGCCATGCCGACCACCGGCTCGGCGAGCGCCATCCCGGCGACCGTGCCGTGGAAGCCGGCGTCGCCGAACGAGAAGACACCGCCGTCGGCCGCGACGAGCCAGTACCCCTTGCCCGAGGGCGTGGCGGCGATGCCGACGACGGGCTCGGCGAGGGCCACGCCCGAGAGATCGCCGAAGAACGCGGCGTTGCCGTTCGGGTACACGGCGCCGGCCGCGTCGGCGATCCAGTAGCCGGAGCCCTTGGGCGTGGGCGCCACACCGACCCGCGCCATCTCTGCGCACTGGTTGGTGCAGCTCGGCCCGATCTGGTCGTAGTGGATCGCCGTGAACGTCATGCCGTTGTAGGCGACGGTGATCTGCGTGCCGTTGATCGTGACGCTGGACGTGAACTCGTGCGCGTAGTCCGGCGTCGCGCTGCACCCGGGCTCCTCGATGAACGTGGCCTCCGACCCCGGGGTGACCCACGCCTTGAAGAGCATGACGTGGTCGCTGTTGTTCACCGCGTCCCCCGGCGCGAGGCTGCTCGCGGGGATGGCCTGCGTGATGTCGGTCGCGAAGGGGGCGAACCCGTAGGTCGTGTGGCCGGGCGCGGGCAGGCCCCACGCCCACGAGACGAGCCCCGAGCAGTCCGAGCGGTACGGATCCCACGCGGGGTTGTCCGTGCGGTTGCAGACCGCGGGGCACGCAGGGTCGATGGTGTCGGAGGCGTGGTTGGGGCTCTGGCAGTAGAGGAGCTGCGCGGAGACCCACTGCTCGGCGCGGGCGATGGCGTCCGACGCGGTGATCGCGGCGGCGCTCTCGCCGACGGGCTCGTCGACGGCCTCGCCTGCGGGGCCGGGCGCGGGGCCGGCGCACGAGGCGCACGCGATCACGAGCGAGATCGTGGAGAGGCCCGGGGCGAAGCGCGGATGCAAGGTCTCCATCGGTACAGTGGACACGAGCGCGCCACGCCCCACAAGACCGGCTCGCCCCGCCTCGCGCCGACCCGCGTCGCGCCGCGCCCGCCCCTCGGGCGATCAAGGCAGGGTCCGCGTGCGGGCGGCCCTTCCGGCCGCGCCTCGCCTCGTCTCTCATGGATCCATGACCGCGACGCGCCGCCTCCTCTCCCCTGCCCTGCCCTCGATCCTCCTCCTCGTCACGCTCGCGGCGACGGCGTCCTGCGGCGGTCACGGCAGCGCGGCCATCGGCGGGACCGGCGCTTCGGCGACCACCGGCACCGCGGGCGCAGGCGGCTCGGACAGCTCGAGCACCACCGGCACCGGCGGCGCCGTGTCTCCTCCCGCGCCCACCTGCACGGCCCCGATCCAGCCCGCCGACACGTCCTCGCCCGACGCCGTGGTCGGGAAGGGCACGGCGGCGAGCTGCACGGAGGCGGCGCTCGCGTCGGCGCTGGCGAAGGGCGGCGTGGTGACGTTCGACTGCGGGGCGGCGCCCGTCACGATCACCGTGACGGCGGAGCAGGCCGTCGAGAAGGACACGGTGATCGACGGCGGCGGGCGCGTGACGCTCAGCGGGGGCGGCAAGACGCGCATCCTCCACCTGGTGAGCGCGTGGAACGTGACGACCCCCAAGCTCACGGTGCAGCACCTCGCGTTCACCGGCGGATTCACCACCGACGTCGCGAACACGAAGGCGACCACGCAGGGCGGGGCGGCGATCTTCCGCGACGGGGGCTCGCTGGACGTCATCGACTGCCAGTTCTCCGGCAACCAGTGCGCGAGCACGGGTCAGGACGTGTCGGGCGGCGCCGTCACGTCGCAGGGAGTCGGCGATACGGTCATCGTGGGCAGCACCTTCGTGAACAACAGCGGGAGCAACGGCGGCGCCGTGGGCAACCTGGGCAACGGCCTCACGGTGGCGAACTGTACGTTCGACGGCAACTCCGCGACGGGGACCATGGGCAACCCGGGCAACGGCGGCGACGGGGGCGCCATCGTCTTCGACGGGTCGATGACGAAGATGAGCATCTGCGGCTCGACCTTCACCAAGAACCACGCGAACGCCCAGGGGGGCGCGCTGTTCCGGGTCGCGTACACCGGGGAGCCGACGAACATCGACACCTGCACCTTCGACGGCAACTCGGCCGACCCGAAGGTGGGCCTCGCCGGCGCGATCTACCTCGAGGACACCACCATCACGATGACGGCGACGACGATCTCCAGCAACCAGGCCAACTACGGGGGAGGCTTCTGGGTGGGTGAGCAGGCCGTCGCGAACCTGACCAACGTGACCGTCGCGAACAACAGCTCGAACCAGGGCGGAGGCTTCTGGTTCGCCAACCCCAAGGGCGGCACGTTCCTGAACTGCACCATCGCGGGGAACACGTCGGGATACGGGGGCGCGCTCTTCGCGGGGAGCAACGCCGTGGTGCTCCAGAACTCCATCGTGAGCGACAACGACTGCAAGAACACCGGAGAGACGTTCCAGGGCAGCGGCCCGAACCTCGTCTGGATGGGCGGCGAGACGTGCTTCCCCGGGGGCATCGCGGGCGATCCGGGGCTCGGGCCCCTGCAGGACAACGGCGGTCCGACGAAGACCATGGTGCCGGCCCTCGGGGGCCCGGCGGGCGGCAAGGGGACGGGCTGCCCGCCCACCGACCAGCGCGGGCAGCCGAGGAAGAGCCCGTGCACGCTCGGGGCCGTGGAGGCGGAGTAGGCGGCGAGCGACGGAACGGCGTACGCGCCGGGGATCCGGGAGCAATGAACGGCGGATTGGCGTGTGACCTCACACGCGCTGCCCGGAGGTGTGAACCGGGCCACTCCATCGCTCGTTTTGCCGAGCTCGGCCGTTCCCACGACCCGGAGCTTCGTTATAGGACCTGCGTGATAACGACGCCGCGGCCCTGCGTTTCGCCCGGGCCCATCCGGGCGCGCCACGACCGCTCACGTCTTCATCGTGAAGGACAAGGCACCATGAATTCGAGAGGTCTCCGAATCGCAGTCCTCGCCCCGATCTCGCTGGTCGCCGCCTGCGCGTACGCGCCTGCGGACCACGAGGAGGTGGAGAGCACGGCCCAGGCGATCGCGGGCGGCGCGGTCGCCACGTCGTACCCCGAGGCCGTGATCATCGACGATGCCACCGGCGCCGCGGCGCCGTGCACCGGGACGCTCGTCGCGCCACGGATCGTGCTCACCTCCGCGAGCTGCGCCACGTCGGCGCAGCGGCTCCTGGTGAGGGCGCCCTTCGCAGAGGGCCAGCAGTCGGAGGGCTGGGGCTCCGCCGCGCCCAGCGCCGACGGGACCTACCGCGACGTCGGCATCGTCGTCCTGACGAGGCCGGTGACGCTCCAGAGCTATGCGCAAGTGGCCGAGCGCCCGCTGCCCAGCGGCGATCAGGTGGTGAGCGTCGGCCGCGCGGCCGACGGCCAGGCCGCCGGCGCGGCGTGCTACGCGAGCCAGCCCTTCGCGGTCGACGACGCCTCGACGCTCGGCCACGCCGGCGACTATGCCGCGCCGGGGGCCATCGAGACGGGAGACGCGGGCGGGCCCCTCTACGTCGCCGACACGCACACGATCGTCGCCGTCGGATCGTCGACCGCAGATGGCACCGCCCTCTTCGCGCGGGTGGACCCGCTCTACACCTGGATCCAGGAGCAGATCGCGAACTACGGCGCAGGCGATGGCCAGGGATGGCCGGGTGGCCCCGGTTATCCCGGCGGCCCCGGTTATCCCGGCGGTCCCGGTTGGCCCGGCGGCCCCGGCGACGGGCACGGTGACGGCCATGGCTGGCCCGGTGGTGGGCCCGGCGACGGGCACGGCGGTGGCGGCGACGGCCACGGCTGGCCTGGTGGTGGGCCCGGTATGGGGCCCGGCGACGGGCACGGCGGTGGCGGCGACGGCCACGGCTGGCCCGGTGGTGGGCCCGGCGACGGGCACGGCGGTGGCGGCGACGGCCACGGCTGGCCCGGCGGCGGCGGGCACCATCCCTGATCACGGGCCTGCGTAGCCTCGCACGCCCGCTCCGCGATCGTCCGCGTGCATCGGGGCGGTCCGCGCCTTCCCTCGGACGCTCGCTTCCTATAAAGAAGCGCCCATGCGTTTCGCTCACCCTGTGCTCGCCCTGATGGCCACCGTCGCCCTCGCCGCCTGCGGCGGCGCGGAGCCCCCTCCCCCCGCGGCCGCCGCGCCTGCTGCTGCCGCGCCCGCGGCCGCCGCACCTGCCGCGCCTGCCGCTGCCGCGCCTGCGGCTCCGGCCGCCGCGGCGCCCGCGGCGCCCGGCGCCCAGATCGCCTTCTCCACGATGTCGAAGGAGCAGCGGCTCAACCACATGAAGGCCGTCATCCGCCCGACCATGGCGAAGGTCTTCCAGGACTACGACGCCAAGGACTTCGCCGACTTCGGCTGCACCACGTGCCACGGCGACAAGCACGGCGACACCCACGACGCCCTGCCCAAGCTCAAGCTCTCCGGCGACGGCTTCCAGAAGCTCGCCGCGCAGAAGCCCGCCGTGATGAAGTTCATGGCAGAGAAGGTCACCCCTGCCATGGCGACGGCCATGGGCGAGAAGCCCTTCGACCCCGCCACGCACCAGGGCTTCGGCTGCGGCGGCTGCCACGCCGTCCAGTAGCCCTCACGTCCAGTAGCCCTCACGGTGGAGGGAGCCCCCCACCGTGAGCGCCGGGCCTACTTCTCGGGCTCGACCTTCGCCCTGACCTGCTTGGCCATGGTGTAGTGCTCCTGCAGCGTCGGGATGGCGCTGCTCACGATCGCCGCGAGCTGCGGATCCTTCGCCGACTTCGCCGTCTTCTGGAAGGCGTCGAGGTCGCCCTTGTGCTCGACCTCCATGAGCGCCATGTACCGCTTGTCGAACTGAGCGCCCGAGAGCTTCGAGAGCATGTCGTACTCGGTCTGGCCCTTCTTGTCGGGCTTGTCGGGGAGCGAGATCCCGTGCTGTGACGCGTACTGGGAGAGCTGGTCGTCGAGCTTGGTGTGGTCGTCGACCATCCGCTGACCGAACTTCTTCACGTCCTCGCTCTGCGCGTGCTGCTGGGCGAGCTCGCCGAGCTTCACCTCCAGGAGCCCGCCCTGCACGGCGTCCTCCACGAAATCCTTGTCCTGCTTCGCGACTTCGTTGGCCTGCGCCGTGGCGGGGGTCAGCACGGTCGTCCCCAGCGTGGCGGCGCCGGCGAGCGCACCCAAGATGAAAAGGGTCCTGATCATGAGCGCTCCTTTCTTCTCAGCGCACCCGGACCCGGCCGGGCTACGGCGAGAGCTTGCGTCCACACTGCGGCACGGGGCAGCGGGCGGGGCCTGAATGGAAGGCGGGCACGGGATGAGAGGGGCTACACTCTCCATCGCTCCGCGTCCGCCCGCTTCAGCGCGATCCCCATCCCCTCCCTGCCGAGGTCGGGCCGGACGAGGCCCCCCTCCGCCTTCGCCGCGCCGTCGAGGAGCATCCCCTCGATCCGCACGTGGTCGTGGAAGTACTCGACGTGCCGCAGGGCCTCGATCGCGCACGCGGGGTGCACGTGCTGCGAAGGGGCGCAGTGGGTCGAGAGCGGCAGGCGGAACGCCTCGCAGATCGCGGCGACCCGGAGCATGCCCGTGACCCCGCCGCAGCGCGTGACGTCGGCCTGGAGCACGTCGACCGCGCCCGCCATCCTCCGGAAATACCCAATCTCGTACCCGTACTCGCCCGCGGCGACATCCATGTTCCCTGGGCACCGATCCCGCAGGTACCGGAGCCCCGCGAGGTCGTCCGCCGGCACGGGCTCCTCGAACCACGTCACCCCGAGATCGTGGAAGACCTCCGCCATCCCGAGCGCCTGCTTCGCCCCGTATCCCCCGTTCGCGTCCACGAAGAGCTGCACGCGGTCGCCGATCGCCTCGCGCGCCGCCCGCGCCCGCGCCGGGTCCGCCGCGGCGTCGCGCCCGACCTTCATCTTCACCATCTCCATCCCAGCGCTCGCCCACCCCCCGAGCTCTGCGCGGAGCTGCTCCACGGTGTACGAGGTGAAACCCCCGCTGCCGTAGGCCTTGGCCTCCGCGCGCGCCTCGCCGAGGACCCGCACGAGCGGCGCGCCGAGGAGCTTGGCGCGGAGGTCCCAGAGCGCGATGTCCACCGCGGAGACGGCCATCGCGGAGATCCCCGGGCGGCCGAGGTTGCGGACCGCCGTCACCATCGAGCGGAAGGCCGCGGCCGTCGCGAACGCGTCGTGGCCTTCGACGCGAGGGGCCAAGGTCTCGCGGATCAGCGCGGCCGTCGCCGTGTCCGCGTACGTGTAGCCGATGCCCGTCTTCCCCCCGGCGGAGGGCTCCACCAGGACCATCGTCGTATGGTCCCAGGAGAGCGTGCCGTCGCTCTCGGGCTCCTCGGTGGGGATGCGGAACACCGACACGTCGACGCGATCGATCGGCACCTCGCCCGTCCGGCCCATGGCTCACCTCCTCCGCAAGAGCAGGAGCGGGGAGCGGCAACGCCGGTGCCAGCCCCTGCTCGGCGCGCCGGGCGGTCGCCGCGGGCGGCGAGCGGACGTGCCGGATGCTCCCACCGCGGCGGCACGAGCGTTGCGGTCATGCTCGGCCGAGAGGTCGAGGGACTCAATCATGAAGCACGACGGAGCGGGCGAGGTCGTCGTCGTCACCGGCGCCTCCGCGGGCCTCGGGCGGGCGACGGCGCGGGCGTTCGGCGAGCGCGGCGCCTCGGTGGGGCTCGTCGCGCGGGGGCTCGACGGGCTCGAGGCGGCGCGACGCGAGATCGAGGAGGCGGGCGGGCGCGCGGTCGTCGCGCAGGCGGACGTCGCCGATCCGACGCAGGTCGAGGCCGCCGCCGAGGCGGTCGAGCGCGCGCTCGGGCCGATCGACGTCTGGGTCAACGACGCCATGGTCTCGGTCTTCTCCCCGGTCGCCGAGATGACGGCCGCCGAGTTCCGGCGCGTGACGGAGGTGACGTACCTCGGCTACGTGTACGGCACCCTCTCGGCGCTCCACCGCATGCGCGCCCGCGGCCACGGCGTCATCGTGCAGGTCGGCTCCGCGCTCGCGTACCGCAGCATCCCGCTCCAGTCGGCGTACTGCGCCGCCAAGCACGCCATCCTCGGCTTCACGCGAGTCGCTCTGGTGCGAGCTCATCCACGACGAGTCCCCCGTCCGCGTCGTGATGGTGCAGATGCCCGCGCTGAACACGCCCCAGTTCGGCTGGGTGAAGTCCCGCCTCCCCCGCGAGCCGCAGCCGGTGCCGCCCATCTTCCAGCCCGAGGTGGGGGCGGAGGCCATCGTCTGGGCGGCGCACCACGCGCGGCGCGAGCTCTACGTCGGCTTCCCCTCCGTCGAGGCGATCGCCGGCGAGCGCGTCGCCCCGCGCCTCCTCGATCACTACCTCGCCCGCTTCGGCTACACGAGCCAGACGACGGAGGAGCCCGCGCGCCACGACCGCGTCGACAACCTCTGGGAGCCCGTGCCCGGCGACCACGGCGCGCACGGCAGGTTCGACGCGCGGGCGCGCCGATTGAGCCCCATGCTCTGGGCTTCCACCCACAAGGCCCTCCTCGGCGCGCTCGCCGCGGGGCTCGGCTGCGTCGCCGTCGCCGCCGCGCTGCGGCGCTAGGAGGAGGGACACGAGATGGGGGCCAAGAGGTCGCGCGAGAAGGTGGAGGAGCTCGACCGCCGCGCGGGCGTGCTGGCGAACAAGGTGCCCGCCACGGCGCGGAGCATCGCGCACGCCTTCGTGCTCAAGGACGGGGACGTCTTCTTCGTCGCGGCCCAGAGCGGGGCGCTCCCCGAGAAGGGGCCGCACGGCTTCGGGCTCTACCACCACGACTGCCGCTTCCTGAGCGGCTACGTGCTCGAGCTCGACGGCCGGGCGCCCATGCTCCTCGGATCGACGTCGGCGCCCGGCTACAAGGGCGTCTTCGAGCTGACGAACCCCGTCCTGCCGAGGCACGACGGCGGCAGGCTCGACAAGCACGAGCTCGCCGTGCGCTGGGATCGCGTGGTGGAGGGGGAGCGGCGAGCGCTCCACGACGTGATCCACTTCAAGAGCTACGCGATGAAGCCCGCCGACGTGGAGGTCTCCCTCTGGTTCCGGGCGGGCTTCGAGGACGTGTTCGCGGTCCGCGGGCTCACGCGCGCGCACCCCGGCCGGCAAGCGCCGCCGGCGTGGGCGGAGGACACCCTCCGCTTCTCGTACGAGGGCGCGGACGGGAAGCGCAGGATCACGTGCGTGCGGTTCTGGCGCCACCCCGACTACGTTGAGGAGACGCGCGCGCGCTTCCTGCTCCACCTCGATCCGGAGGCCGAGGAGACGATCTCCCTCTCGGTCCTGCTCTCCGAGGAGCCGGCCGACGCCGCGCGGCACGGCGCGGCCGCTCCCGGCGCCGCGCACGAGGCTCCCCCGGACTTCGCGCGGGTCACGGCGCAGCAGGACACGGCGGAGAAGGCGACCACGGCGGGCCTCTGCGACGTGAGGACGAGCCGCGAGCAGCTCGACAGGACGATCGACCGCTCCCGCCGGGACCTCGCGATGCTGCGCTCCTCGCTCGGTGACATCACGTATTACGCGGCCGGGGTGCCCTGGTTCGTCGCGCTCTTCGGGCGGGACGCGATCACGGTCGCGCTCGAGAGCCTCGCCTTCGACCCCGACATCGCCGTCGGCACCCTCCGCCTCCTCGCCGCTCACCAGGCGAAGAAGGACGATGCTTCGCGCGACGAGGAGCCGGGCAAGATCCTCCACGAGCTCCGCGTGGCGAGCTCGCCCACACCGGCGCGATCCCGCACACGCCCTACTACGGCACCGTCGACGCGACCCCGCTCTTCCTCGTCCTCCTCGCGACCCACGCCGCCTGGACGGGGAGGATGGACCTGTTCCACGAGCTCCGCCCGAACGTGGACGCCGCGCTCGGCTGGATTGCCGACCACGGCGAGAGCAAGACGAGCGGCTTCGTCGAGTACCGATCGCGCGCGGAGGGCGGGCTCGCCAACCAGGGCTGGAAGGACTCGGGCGACGCCATCGTGATGAAGGACGGGTCGCTCGCGAAGCAGCCGATCGCGCTCGTCGAGGTGCAAGGGTACGTCTACCTGGCGAAGACCCGCATCGCCGCGCTCTTCGATCGCGCCGGCGAGCACGCGCGGGCGGAGGCGCTGCGCCGCGAGGCGGAGGCGCTCCAGGATCGCTTCGCCCGCTCCTACTGGCTCGCCGACGAGGGTCTTCTCGCGCTCGCGCTCACCCCGGACGGCCCCGCCGCCGTGCTCTCTTCGAACCCGGGTCAGGCCCTCTGGACGGGGATCGTGCGGCCCGACCACGCGCGCGCGACGGTCCAGAGACTCCTCTCCCCGCCGATGTGGAGCGGCTGGGGGATCCGGACGCTCTCGGAGGACGCGCGGCGCTACAACCCGATCGCCTACCACCGCGGCACCGTGTGGCCGCACGACAACGCCATCATCGCCGCGGGCTTCCGGCGCTACGGCTTCGACGACGCCGCCTGCCAGGTGTTCAACGGCCTCTTCGAGGCGTCGACCCACTTCCCGCTCCACCGCCTGCCCGAGCTGATGAGCGGCTTCCGCCGCGACGACTACGGCACGCCGATCCGCTATCCCGTCGCCTGCCACCCGCAGGCGTGGGCGGCCGGGAGCATCCCCTTCCTGCTCACGAGCCTGCTCGGCCTCGCGTCGGACGGCTTCGACCGGCGCCTCCGCGTCGTGCGGCCGGTGCTGCCCGAGGGCATCGGAGAGGTGGAATTCCACGGGCTCCGGGTCGGCACGGGGTCGGTCGACCTGGCGTTCGGGCGGCAGCAGGACGGGGAGCTGCGAGGTGCGGGTGCTCGGCGAGCGCGGCGGCGTGGAGGTGCGCGTGGACCGCGAAGGGGGCGCGTGACGCGGGGCCCTCCGAGGGGGCGCGTCTGGGTCGGGCCGAGCGGCTATTCGTACCCGGACTGGCGCGGCAGCTTCTACCCCCACGACCTGCCCGCGAGCCGCTTCCTCGAGTATGCCGCGGGCCGGTTCGACTCGATGTCGAGCTCAACTACACCTTCTACCACCTCGCGTCCCCCGGCTCCTTCCACGCCTGGGCGGCCGCCGCGGCGAGCCCCGCGTTCGTGTACGCGGTGAAGGGCAGCCGCTTCATCACGCACGACAAGAAGCTCTCGGGCGTCGAGGCGGCGCTCGCCAACTTCTACGCGAGCGGGGTCCTCTCCCTCGGCGCGAAGACCGGCCCCTTCCTCTGGCAGCTCCCGCGCGGCCTCGGCTTCGACGAGGCCAGGGTGGCCGCGTTCCTCGAGCAGCTCCCCCAGGGCGCGAACGACGCCGCGCGCCTCGCGAAGAAGCACGACGCCCGTGTCACTCACGGCGTCACCCTCCGCCCCGAGGCTCCGTGCCGCTATCGCCACGCCTTCGAGGTCCGCCACCCGAGCTTCGTCACGGACCGCTTCTTCCACCTGCTCGAGCGCCACGGCGCCGCGGCCGTGATCGCGGACACCGCGGGGCATTACCCCCTCTTCGACGTGGTGACGGCGGATTTCGTCTACGTCCGCCTCCACGGCGCCGACGTGCTCTACGCGAGCAGGTACGGGGATCGGGCGCTGGAGGCGTGGGCCGACCGCGTGGATCGCTGGTCGCGGGGGCGGGACGTGTACGTGTACTTCGACAACACCGCGTGCGGGCACGCGCCCGAGGACGCGCTGCGCCTCCGGGCCATCCTGGCGGCGAGGGGGGTATTCGGGCGGAGGGAGAGGCTCGGGGAAGGGGCCGAGGGGGATGAGCGCCGAGCGTCGTGAGGACGCACTGACGCCGGGCCCCTCCCGCCCGGGGCGCCCGCCCGATGAGCTCGGATCAGTGAACGCTGACTCAACATCCGGACACGAATGAAGTGCCCGCGCTAATGTACTTGTCGAAGCAATACGTGTCGTTCGCGGGTACCCACGGGTAGATCTGCGGAAACTCGAAGAATGCTTTGATGTCGTAGCCACCGATGTAGCCATCGTCTGAGAACTTGGCAATGCCACCCCCGCAGGAAGCCTCTACCCTCTGTCCGTGGGGCACGGGCGAATGATCGATGTTGTACTGGCAATCTGCTGCGGAGTTGGTGAGGATCACCTTCTCGATGTCATCGCAGTCGGACGGCTTCAGGCCGTAGGCAGGTGAGCAACCCACTTGAACGTAGAGGAGCATGCACCGGTCGTTCGTGTCGTCACGCTTGAAGAACCAGTAGCCATTGCCGTCGCCGTCATCTTGCCAGCCGTACATGCCCGGCGCGTTCATGGGCGTGAACGGCTGGCACGAGCCAGGAATCGGTCCAGAGCCGGCGTCACCAGGAATCGGTCCGGTGCCGGCGTCACCGGAGTCCGCCTCCAACGCGGTCCCGCCGCACCCGATCGCGAGGAGCGCGACCGCGCAACCGCAAAGGATCACGACCGTCGAGCGCGTGGGCAAGCTACGATGGCGACGACGCATGGGAGGAGCGTAACATGCTCGACGGACTGTGAGACCCGCCCGCACGGCCAGGGCGTGGACTTCGCGCAGCATCCAGCCCACGCGCATCCGAAGGCCGGCGACGGGAGACCTCGTGAGGCGCTCTCAGCCCGGCGGCTCGTCGTCGTCGCCGAAGAGCGCCCCCACCGGCCACTCCACGGCCACGAAGGGCTCTGCCCGGACGCGCTCGCCGCGCTCGGCGACGAGCACCTCGAGGTAGCCGTCCGGTGTCCAGCGGAGCACGGTCAGGCTGTCGTCGCGCGGGTCGACAATCCAGTAGTGGGGCACGCCGTGCCGGTGGTAGATGCGCCGCTTCTTGACGAGATCGTTGCCGGCGTTCGAACCCGAGATGATCTCCGCAACCCAGTCCGGCCGCACCTGAACGACCGCGTCCTCTTCCTGGGGCGGCTCGGGCAGGCGCTCACGCAGCCAGCCGGCCACGTCGGGGCGCAAGGTATGGCCATCGTCGAACCGGACGAGCTGCTCGACGAGGAACCACCAGCCGCCCGGACGGTCGCCGCCACCGCCCCGGCGGTTGTAGGGCGCCAACGGCTCCCGCAAGTTGAAGTGCGCCCGGCTGTGCCGGAACCCCGACTGCTTCTCCACGATCGTGCCGTCGATCAGCTCGTAGCCCCGCCCCTCGTCCGGCAGGGCGAGCAGATCGGCCTCGGTCGCGGGCTTGCCCGGCTTCGGCACGAGGTCTGACATGGCGTCGACGATACCGTGGAGGCTCCGCCCCGACCAGCCATGCGCTGTCCTGGGTTCCCGGGAGGTCGTCCAGTGGACGACGCAGCTCGCCCAACCGGGACGACATTCGCTCCTCCCGAGGCGCACCCTCCTGCCCCGGACGCCCGCCCGGTGCTAAATTTAGACCTTGGCATGCCGCGCCCCTCCGCCATCCTCGTCGTGGACGACGAGCCCGACATCCGCCAGTCGCTGCGCCTCTGCCTGGAAGCCGGGGACGCGCGCGTTCCTCATCGACCATGTGTGGCGGACGATCGAGCGCGCAAGAGACGCGCGCGGGCCCGCGCGCCCGCCGGTACCGGAGACAGGGGACGCCCTCGGCGCCTTCGGCTCCGCGAGCCCGGCCTACGGCAGGCTCCTCGGAAAAGCGAACGGCCGCCGGCCCGGCTTTGTTCGCCGGGCGGCGGCCGCGCGCCGAGGGCCCCCCGAAGGGAGGCCCTCACTCTGGCTGCCGCACGCCGCTCATCCCCTCACGGGAACGTGACGGGCACCGCCGCGGACCAGTCCGACTGCTGCCCTCCGTGGACGAGGGCGAACTGGATCCACACCGTCGTCCCGGGCTGGCCGCTCAGCTTGCGCTGCTTGCCGGTGCCCGGCACCACGTCGAACGTGCTGCTCGCCGTGATGGGGAACAACGCCGTCGTGCGCGCGACGTACTTGCGCCGGGTGATGCCCAGCTCGTGCACGGTCGCGCGCGCCTTCCCGGACCCCTTCTTGCCCTGCTTGACGTCGATCTGCTCCGGCGGGAGCAGGGGCGGCGGCGGGGGCCGGCCCGTGTACGCGGTGAACGCCATGCTCGTGAGATCGCTCTCACTCGTCGCGGCATTCTCGGCCAGCGTGCGCAAGAGCGCGAGGCTCTTGTTGTTCGCGGCCCCCGCGTTGGACGCCGCGGCGCCGTCGAGCGCGTGCTGCTTTGCGCTCTGCTGCGCCGCCTGGCGCGCCGTGACGAACGTGGTGAAGGTCTTCCCCACGCTCGCCACCGCGGCCTGGACGGTCGGGTCCGAGTAGAGCGGGCTCTGCGGCGCCAATTTGGCGATCGACGTGCAGAGCTGCTCCCTCGCCGTGTCGTCGGCGTTCAGCGCGTTCAGGTCCAGGAGGACGTGGAACGCGTTCGTCGGGTTGCTGTTCTTGCTCATAGACACTCTCCTCCTTTCTGGAGCGGCCGCACGGGGGACGGGCCGGCGACCTCCGACCATCGGCTCCCGTTCGGACCCTCTACTCTCCTATCTGGGTTGACCCCCCGAAACGACACCACCCAATCGAACGGGGGTGTTCTTTTTGTTCGAGACACGCCTCGCGGAGGCTCCAATGGTAGGACGAGCGCCGCCACCGGCGTACGGGGTGCGTCGCGGGGGCGACGCGACACCCGCGAGGGGAATCTCCATCCCCCGCGCTCGTGCAGCATCCCCCGCGCTCGTGCAGCATCCCCTGCGCTCGTGCAGCATCCCCGCGGGGGATTGTGCGGCCCCCGAGGGGGATTTGTTCATCCCCCTCGGCCCGTCGCGCGGCCCCCGAAGGTGCTTCGAAGGATTCCACCGTCAGCGGCGAAGCACCCGGAGGTTCTGCTCGACGGACCGCGGGGGGTGAACAATCCCCCGCGGCCGTGCAGCATCCCCCACGGTCGTGCAACATCCCCTGCGGGGGGTGAACAATCCCCCGCGGTCGCGCAGCGTCCCCCGCGGGGGATTGTTCATCCCCTTCGGTCCGTCGTGCAGCTCGCGACGGTGCTTCGAAGAATTCCACCATCAGCGGCGAAGCACCCGGAGGTTCTGCTCGACGGACCGCGGGGGATGCACAATCCCCCGCGGCCGTGCAGCATCCCCCACGGTCGTGCAACATCCCCCGCGGGTCCTTCACAATCCCCCTCGGGGGCTGAACAATCCCCCTCGGGCGTGAAGATTCCCCCACGGGGGCCGAGCAATCCCCCACGGGGCGCGCAGAACGAGGCGCGGGGGGAGGCGAAGGACCCGCGAGGGGCGCGAAAGACGGCGGCGGCGCGGACGACGGTGCCGTGGGGCCGTCGAGCGCCGCGAGGCAGCGCCGAGGGCCTCGCACGGGTGAACGACGAGCCGCCGGGCGTGCAGGGCGACCGCGAGCGGCGCCCCTCCGCATGTGGCGGTTCTGTCTCGACGCGTGGCGGGTTTGCCTCGACGAGTGGCGGCTTCAGGCGCTGCCGCCGTGCGTCAGCGCGTCATTGCCGTGCACGGAGCAGCGCACGGTCTGCACAGGGAACAATTGCCCCAGCGCAGACCGGTGGCGCTCCTCTCGGGCGGCGTGCACCCCCGTGGCAGCGGGATCAGGGGTGGGAGCGGAACATCCCGAGGACATCGCTCGCCACGAGACCGCAGACCAGCGCCAGAACGAGGACCACCATGACGACCTCCCGCGCGGGTCTCGTGCAACGCGCGCGCCAGAGCCGGCGCCGCCGGTGGGGCCCTCTTCACCCCCTGGGGCGCCTCGGTTAACGTCTCTGCCTGCTCGCGGGCCTTCCGCGCCGGGGATCCGGAGGATCCGAGCATGTCGAGCCTCGACGATCCTCAGCGCCCCGGGCGCGGCCTGGAACCAGGCGTTCGAGGCCCATCGCGCGTGGCTCGCGAACCGCCCGCGCGGGTAGATCGAATCAAGGGCCGACGTGGGCGGCCTTGTTGTGCGCGAGCAGGTCCGAGATCCAGTCGACGAGCCGGACGCCGTTGACCTGCGTGTCGTAGAGGCCCCCGAGGAGGCCGACGCCCTGCACCACGCCCCCGCTGTCCTGGAGCAGGAAGGTGTGCACGCTGCCCCCTGCGTAGTAGGTGCCGAACAGGTCGGTCTGGGCCTGCACCCTCGACCGGAAATCGAGGAGCCCGGCCTCGAACTCGGCGGAGCGCACGGGGATCGGCGCGGTCACGGTGCAGTCGTTCGCGCCGAAGCCGTAAGAAGGTGCTGATGATCGCGTCGCCCGTCCACGAGACGAGGCCGCCCATGAACCTCGGCGCGAACGGGCCCTTCGCGTACTTCTGTCGAGGAGGAACTGCATCCAGTCGAAGACGTAATCGTTCGCCGTCGGGCAGGCCGCGCCGCACTCTGCGAGGAAGGTGCCGTCGAGGCCCCACACCTTGCGCCACTGGTCTTGCAGGCAAGGCACGATGTACTGGCTCGACATCGGCTGGCCGGAGTCGTCGAGCATGGTGAAGCGCTCTGCACGCTGGCCGGCACGTTGCGCGCGACCAGGCTGGCCGTGAGGCCGACGCCGAACCCGCCCGCGCTGCTGCCGGTGAGGAGCTCGTCCGTGGCGCCCGGGACCGTGGCGAGGATGCGGCTCAGAGGTAGAGCTTCAGGTTCGAGTAGCCCGTGAAGTTCTGCGGCCCCGTCAGCGGGCCGGGGTTGCCCGGTCGGGTGTCGCCCGCGTGGACGTCTCCGGTGCAGTAGGGGACGTAGAAGATGTTCCAGTCGCCGATGGGGTTGTCCGTCCGCGTGAAGTTGAAGATGCCGCCCCCGAGCACGTACGAGGGGAGATCGATGGTGAGGAGCTTGCACGACGCGTCGTTGAAGCAGGCGCCGCCCCCTTCGAGGTAGATGGCGAACTTCTTCGACGCGCTGTTGAGGTGCACCATCAGGTGCGCCGGGGTGCCGTCGCGGCAGTAGGCCTCCGGGAACGGGACGTCGGTCCACACGCCGTCCGGCGCCGTGATGGGCATCCCCGGCTGGATGTCCGGCGGCCCGGCCTCCACCCCGCCGTCGTCGCCGCCGGTGCCGGTGCCGGCGCCGGTCCCGGTGCTGGCGGCGGTGCTGGAGGCATGGGTCGACGACTTGCCTGTGCTCGACCCGCCGCCGCCCCCGCCGCTCGTGGCGGTGCTCGTCACCGCGCCCGACGAGGTGCACCCCCACGCCGCGAAGCACAGCACGGCGCCGACGAAGACCGAGCACGCGCCCTTACCGCCTCTCACCTGCGTTCGCAGCATCGCCCAGGGCTCCTTCTCCGCGCCGCCCGCGCGGCGGCACAGAGTCTCACGGGAGCCGCCCTGCCGTCTGCCGAGATGTGCGCACCTGTGGTCACCGCGCCTCCGGGCCGCGGTAGAGGGGGCGGACGCGCGACTGCGAACGCAGTGACCAGCCCCGCCCGGCCCGGGTTTCGCACCATGCGACCCCATGACCTTGAAGCTGACCCTCTCGCTCTGCTTCGCCGCGTGCCTCGTCTCGTGCGCCTCCGGGACGGAGCTGGAGGATTCCAGCGCGGCGCCGCCGCCGAGCACGATGATGAAGAACCAGGTCGGCAATGCGCCGAGCGCGGGGGGGGCCACCACGTCCAGCACGTCGAACAACGGCGGCTCAGGACCGTCCAGCACGTCGAACAGCGGCGGCTCGGCCCCCTCCAGCACGCCGAGCAACGGAGGCTCGGGCCCGTCCAGCGCGCCCTCGAGCCAGGAAGTCCGCGGCTCGTTCGTGGTCGACGTGTCCTGCAAGAACGTCCCTGTGCTCGATCTCTGCCCGATCGAGTCCAAGATCGACGAGGACGTGCCCTTCGACCTGCCGGCCGGCATGCAGCGGTCATCGATCGAGTACACGGTGACCCCCGAAGGGCCGGACGCGAACGCGACCATCGGCTGGGCGAGCGACGACCCGCTCGACGGCACGGTGCGCGTGCGCGGCGAGGCCGGCCCGTTCTCCAGCGTGCGCATCGACGTGACCGGGGTGATGGTCGTCCCGGAGTGACCGGCGAGGGGCGGGGCTACCCCCGGGTGGAGGAGAAGCTGGGAGCGTTCGACGGAGCACGTCGCAAGGGGACGAGGGGCATCGTGATCCACGCGTGAGCGGCGCGCGGGTCACGAGGGGGAGCGGCCCACCCTCGTCCCGCGGCGGCGGAGCTCCGGAGAGCACGTCTCCGACGCGCCAGGCACTGCGGCGCGGTCTATCCTTCACCGATGCGCCCCGCCCCCCTCCTCCTCCTCCTCGCGAGCCTCGCCGGCTGCGTCATCAACCGCCCCTCGGAGCCTCCCCCGCAAAACGCTCCCAACCCCGGGCAGTGGACCCCTCCTCCCCCCACCCCCCAGCCTCCCCAACCCCAGGCGTGGGCTTCCCCCCAGCCACTCCAGCCCTGGGCCGCGCCTGCGCCCGTCACGCCTCGGCCCGCGCCGCAAGCGCAGCCTCCCAGCGCGCAACCCTCGTGGCCCTGGCCCGCGGGCTGGGTCCCCCAGTTGCCCGTGCCGATCGCGTGGCCGGCGCCTCCCGCGCTGCCTGCGGGCTGGAGCATCCCGGGGCTCCCCGGTTGGCCGGGGCAAGCGCCTGCCGGCCCGGCGCAGCCCGCTCCGGGCCAGGCCGTGCCCGTGCAACCGGCGCCGCTGCCCGCCGGCGGCGACGCGGCGCAGCGCTGCGTGGACGACATCAACGGCTACCGCGCCACCAAGGGCCTGGCGCCGCTCGCGCGCTGGGCGGACGTCGAGCCGTGCGCGACGAACGAGGCCGCCGAGGACGCACGGTCGCAGACGCCGCACGGCTCGTTCGGGCAGTGCCGCGAGGGGGCGCAGAACGCGTGTCCGAACTGGCCCGGGCCGGCGGACCGGATGATCGACGAGTGTCTACGGATGATGTGGAACGAGGGGCCCGGCGAGTTCCCGGCGCATGGGCACTACATGAACATGATCGACACACGCTCCACGAAGGTCGCCTGCGCGGTGCACACCATGCCCGACGGTAGGCTCTGGGCGGTGCAGGATTTCCGATAGCCCCCGGGTCGCCGAGGAACCGGAGCAGCGGGAGCGCTGGAGCTTCCCGCCCGTGGTCGCGGTTCCAGGGAAGAACAGGAAGTCGTGTGATGGGACCTGGCCGCGCCCAGCCACGGTGGGGGTACTGGTTGGCTCGCTCTGCTAAGGTGCGCGCCCATGTCCGTCGATCTCTTCGCCCCGCTCACCTTCAGGAACGGCGTCCGCGCGCCCAACCGCGTGGTCCTCGCTCCCATGACCAACATGCAGAGCCACGCCGACGGCTCGCTCTCCGACGACGAGCTGCGCTGGCTCCTGCGCCGCGCGGACGGCGGTTTCGGTACTGTCATGACGTGCGCCTCGCACGTGGCGCTGGACGGTCAGGGCTGGGAAGGGGAGCTCGGGATCTTCGACGACGGGCTGCTCCCGGGGCTGACGCGGATGGCGTCGGCGATCCGGGAGCGCGGCAAGGTGGGGATCGTGCAGATCTTCCACGGTGGGGCGCGCGCCGACCGGAAGCTCACCGGAGAGCGGCCCTGGAGCGCCTCCGAGATCCCCGGCGATCCCAGCGAGCCTCGCGCCGCGACCACGGCCGAGGTCGAGCGGGTGGTCGAGGATTTCCGCAGGGCCTCCGTGCGCGCCCACCAGGCCGGGTTCGAGGGCGTGGAGCTGCACGGCGCGCACGGGTACCTGCTCTGCCAGTTCCTGAGCCGCACGAACACCCGCACCGACGGCTGGGGCGGCGACCTCGAAGGCCGCGCCCGGTTGATCCGTGAGGTGACGCGCGCGGTGCGCCGCAGCGTGCCGGCGTCGTTCGTGCTGGGCGCGCGCATCTCGCCCGAGGACTGGGGCAACGCCAAGGGGCTCGATCTGGACGAGAGCCTGCAGGTGGCGCGCTGGCTCGCGGACGACGGGATCGATTTCCTGCACCTGTCGCTGTGGACCGCTTCGAACAACACCAAGAAGCGGCCGCACCAGCACCCGCTGCCTCTCTTCCGCGAGGCGGTGCCGTCCGCGGTGCCCATCGTGGTGGCCGGTAAGGTGTGGACGCGCGCAGAGGCCGAGGCGCTGCTCGAGCTGGGCGCGGACGCCGTGGCGCTGGGGCGCTCGGCGATCCTCAACCCGGAGTGGCCGAAGCCGGCGAGGGATCCGAGCTGGGAGCCGAAGCGGCCTCCCGCGACCATCGCCGAGCTGCTGGAGCGGGGGCTGAACGCGAAGTTCGCCGGCTACATGCGGAACTGGAAGGGGTTCGTGGCCGACTGAGCTTCGTGGCGTGATTCTCGCCACGTGCAACGACGAAGAGGGCGAAGGTGCCGTCGCCCTTTGGAGCTGCCGCCGCCTGGTGGATGAGCAGGCTCACGTCGTCGGCGTTCGTGTTCGCATCCGCGATGTCGGGCTGACCGTCGCCGTTCAACTTCGCCGCGATGTTGTGCTCCGCTATCCCCGCTTGGGCGTGAAGGTCCGCACACGCACGCGGCTCTCGTGCTCCGGGTTCACCACGGTTCCGTCGGGTACTACCAGGATAGTCTTCCCTGCCCGTGCGCCGAACGTGTGACGCAAGCCTTCGCGATGGTCCTCCGCCTGCTGGACGTGCTTTCCCGTGACCTCGCGGACGTTCTTGATCTCCACCGCGGTCATGGCACCGTTGCGGTGACGGAGCACGTTATCAGGACGGCGCGTTCTGCCATCCGGCGTCGTGACGATGACCTGCGACAATACCTCCGCGCCGTCGAACGTGTCCTCCAGGGCGCCCGCTACGGCTCGCTCGTAGCGCGCGCCAGCCGTGCGGTTCATATTGAGCTGGTTCCTGGACGCCAGCAGGTCATCCACCTCGTCGTCGAGCGAGCTGTCGGCGTCCTCGTCTTCCTCGGCCGAACCCCAGCTGTCGGCGATGGCGGCGGCAGCGACACCCGCGGCGAGCATGACCAGGGTTACCTTCCCCGCATCACTTCGCAAGAAGGCGGCCACGCGGTCAAGGAAGCCGAGGGGCGCCGACCGGGGCTGCGACTGCGCCGGCGCCGTCGTAGCCTGGGGAGCCCCCGTTCCAGGCGCTTCAGGAACGCCCGAAGCCCGAACAATCGTCTCCTGCTGGTCGCCGCTGCCGTTCATGACTTGCCCCTGTCTTGAAGCGTTGTTCGCCGCTAGGGTTTGCGCCACTTATCGGGGGATCCGCGATCTGTATCCCGCACGCGTTCGACATGAATCGGGGCGTTCGGGTCAATCTGCTTTGCACGCGCGATAGCAGCAGCCTGAGTATCCTCGATGGCGCTCGCGCGGGAGGCCCCACCCTTCTTCGCCGAATACCGGCCGTCTTCGGTCTGTTCGATGTACCATTGATCGTTTTTCATGCCGCTCACCGATCCATATTTACTTTTTCTTGGGATCGCCCCACTTCTGGCCGGGCTTCTCGGTCGGCGGCAAGGGCTTATGCCCCGGGGGCATGACAACCTCATGCGGCGGCGAAACCGGCTTTCCGCCAGGACCGACCTCAATCTTCTTGCCGGGCGTCTTCGGGGTCTCGCCAGGCTTCTGCGGGGTGCTCATCGTGAATCTACTCCTGTCCCATATGCCGCTACATGGCCATGCAGCATGGAAGGCCCGCTCCCATGATGCTCTTGCCCAAGTCGACTGCGACGACCTACGCGGCCCGCTGCACAGCTACAGACGCGCGCACGTTGCCCGAGTACCCACCCAGGTCCACAACCACGTACCAGTTGCCAGAACTCGGCGCATGCAGGATGGCAGGCGACACCTTGGCCAGACCGCCGTAGTAGCGGTACGCGCGACCTGCGCGGAACGAGCTATAGTTCGAGCTGTCCATGAGGCGGACGTTCGCCTGACTGCTCAGCGTGACTTCGATCGCGTCGTTCACCCCGACGTTGACTTCGTAGTAAAGGTACTTCATTCGCTCCACTCTCCGGGCGTGGGAGCAGCGCCACGCCGCTCCCTGATGTCGTGTTCTGCCCGACCGACGTGGACGTGTCGAGCAGATTTGTCGTTGCGAGCCGCTCCGGATCTTGCGATCCTCTGCGGATCGTGAAGCCAGAACGCAACGATTCGGGCCGGATGAAGACGCTGACGCGGATGGTCATGCTCGTGGGCGAGATCCTCGACGGGAAGGTGCACGATCGCAACAGCGCGGCGCAGCTCCTCGACACCACCCCCGAGAACGCCGCGCGCTACCTCGACGCAGTCCGCAGCCACCTCACGCAGGTGAAGGAGCGGCGCGAGGGTAAGACGCGCAAGTTGTACGTCGACGCGCTCTCGCTGCGTCCGCCACCGGAGCGGTCCGCGGCGATTGCCGCATGCTTCGCGTCCAGCCTCGCACGTCTTTTTGAGCCGTCGAAGTATGGCGCGGCAATGCGAGAGGCCCTCACCTACGTGCTCCAAGCTATGCCCGACCGCGCTTCGTTCGCCGACATCGACCGGAAGTTTGTCTTTCTTCGGCGCGGGGGTGAGGCCGCCCTCGAGCGCAACGTGGTGCGTCTCGATGTCCTCGTCGACGCGCTGCTCGACGGCCGGTTAGTCGAACTCGAGTACCGGCGTTTCGATGCCGAGGTCACGAAGAAGGTGGTTCGCCCCCTCTCGCTCGCCGTCTACGAGCACCAGCTTTACCTGATCGCCTACAGCAGCAAGCCGCAGCCAACGATCTATCGGTTCGCCCGAATCCTCAATGCCCGAGCACAGCAGAACCACTTCGAGTATCCACCCGGTTCTACGTACAACCCCGAGGTGCTCTTCCGCTCGCAATTCGGCGTCATCGTCGATGAGACGAAGCCCATCGCCAACGTGGTGGTGAAGCTGACCGCAAGGTGGAAGGTTTACGCTGACGACCATCGGTGGCACGCGTCGCAGCGCACCACAATCGAGGGCGACCACGTCCTCGTAAAGTTCGACGTACGTGTCTGCGACGAACTGAAGCGCTGGATCCTGGGCTTCGGGCACGAGGCCGAGGTTCTCACGCCGACAAGCCTACGCGACGAGATCGCAGAAGCTCTGCGCAAGGCCGCGTCAGTCTACATGCCCTTGTCTGCTCAGCCCAAGCCGCCTCGTAAACCTAAGGTGACCCCGACCAAGAATGCCGCGTCGAAGACAACCAAGGCGGCACGCGCTTCCCGGGCGCGCCGGTCTCCTCGCTGATCGAGTTCCTGGACGACCCTCCTACGACCCTATTCGAGCCCGGACGCGCCGCCCTCCAGCGCCAGCACCTCCACCGACCCTCAGGGCTGCTCCCGCCCGATGGCCTCGCCAAGCGAGGCGGCTCCGCTCGCACCCGGATGGGCACGCGTCCACTCCGGCGCCCGCCGGAGCGCCTCGCCCGCTTGCCGGCGAGGCTTCCCGTCCGGCTCGCCGCCGCGCTCCCGCGCCTGCCGCGCGCCGGAGGAGGGTAAGGAGGGAGAGGGCGCGAACCCGGGGCATGCGCCCTTGAGGGATACCCGGGACCCTTCGGCCGTGCGCGGAGTCACCGTGCGCCCATCTCCCACATGAGCCACCTCGACACCCCCTGTGCGAGGACACCGGCAAACCCGCGATGCTGCCCCACACGCACCGTCGTCTTGTCGGCGGAGTCGCTCGTCCAGTCGACAGACGACTTCGGCGACCTTGCAGACCGCGTCGTCCACGACGTCGGCGACCTTGCAGACCGCGTCGTCCGGTCAATCCACGACCTCGGCGCCCTTGCAGACTGCGTCGTCCAGTCGACAGACGACTTCGGCGACCTTGCAGAACAACGTCGTCCAACCGACCCACGACGTCCGCCAAATCGCCGACGTCGTCGTCCAACCGACCCACGACGTCCGCCAAGTCGCCAACGTCGTGGTCCAGCCAATCCACGACGTCCGCCAAGTCGCCAACGTCGTCGTCCAGCCGATCCACGACGTCCGCCATATCGCCAACGTCGTCGTCCAGCCGATCCACGACGTCCGCCAAGTCGCCAACGTCGTCGTCCAACCGATCCACGACGTCCGCCATATCGCCAACGTCGTCGTCCAACCGACCCACGACGAATGCGTGCTCGCCGACGACGTCGACCAACCGATCCACGACGTCTGCGAGCTTGCCGACCGCTTTTCCCTGCCGATCCAAGCACTTGCAAGAGCGGCGCCCCCACCGCGGGCCTGCCTCGTGCGCACGTCAGGACAAATTCCTTCACCGGCAGGTGAACTCTCCCGCATAACTCCGAACCGATCCGAAAGTCAACAAAAGGTATTGACGCCCAAAAATCCAGACCCATCTTCCTCCCTCATGAGAAACCCCACTGGTACACCCACCGTCGTCTTCTCCCCGCGGCGAAAGCCCGTCAGCTTCGCCGCCGACGTCGAGGCCAGCCTCGACGCCGTCGACAAGAACCCGCTGTTCCCGAACGCGGCGACCCCGGTCGCCACCGCCAGGACGGCCCTCGCCAAGTACACGAAGGCCATCGACGACGTGAACCACCACGTCGCCGGCGCGGTCCAGGTCCGCGACGACCTCAAGCCGTCCGTGAAGGCGGCGATGAGGCAGGTCGTCGAGCAGGTGCAGATCGCCATCGACCAGCAGCCCGACCAGGGCTCGTCGATCGCGGCGAGCGCCAAGATGCGGCTGCGCAAGGTTCCCGTGCGGAACCAGGAGGACCTCTCGGTCAGCGACGGCACGCTCGTCGGGGAGGTGGTGCTCATCGCCAAGGCGATCCCCGGCGCCCAGGTCTACTACTGGGAGTACTCGAGCGACGGGCTGAGCTGGCTGCGCGCGCCCGACACGACGAAGTCGCGCACGACCATCAGCGGTCTCACCGTGGGGCAGAAGTACTACTTCCGCGTCCACGCGCTCACCCGCAAGGGCCCGACGAACCCGACGCAGGTCAAGACGCACGTCGTCCGGTAACCGTCTCGCCGAGCCCGAGCCCGATTCCTTCGATCTCGGGCTCGGCGCTCCTTCTCGGTTCGGCGGCTGGCCCCGCGACCACGACCGCGAACCGCGACCGCGACTACGACCGCGACCGCGACCGCGACTACGACCGCGACCTCGACCGCGACCGCGACCTCGACCTCGACCAGGACCGCGACCTCGACCGCGACCGACTGTGAAGCCGCTGCAGGGTCAAGGGCTTTGGAGGGCTCGGCGCCCCTGTCTTGCGCGTCTTGGCGCGGGGGTTGGTCTTCTCGTCGACGGTCGGCATGGAGGTCTCCCTTCAGCTCGGGGCGAGCCGTTCGTGGTGGGTTTGTTGTCGGTCCGTCCCGGCGCCGCACGCAGACGACTCTGCGTCGCGAGCTTGCCTACAATCGACTGTTCGCGCTCAGCGGGGCTCGCCGGTCGGCGAGCTGCAGCCCCGGGCGCATAGGGGGCTCCATCGACGGAGTACGTGGAGGCGCCTCCTGGACCTCGACCATCGAGGCGACCGCTCGTCGAGCGGACGACTCGTGGCCCGCGGTCGCGTCGCGCTCATCCACGTTCCGCACTGGGTGCTCCTTGAGCAGCGCCATCTGGTGGCGGCGTCTTGGGACAGACACGGGTTCATCTCGTCAGGGTTTCGCTCCTTTCGTTCGACGATGCGCGACGACTGGGGCGTCGCCTGGCGAGCTTTTGCGCTGCGCGCTGCATGCCGACCGCGCGAGCGGCCGTCGTCTGCGCTTGCAGGGCGAGACCGTGCGCGCTCGCGGTCCCGACGAGCGCCGGGTCGTAGACCGTGTTCTTGCGCCACATGGCCCAGAGCACGCCGGCGAGCCGGCGCGCCAGCGCCACGGCTGCGATGCGCTTGCCTCGGCGCTTCGCGATGGCGTCGCCCCATTGCTTGAGCGGGTCGTCTCCTCGCTGGCGCAGGATGCACCACGCAGCTTGGACGAGCACCGCGCGCAGGTAGCTGTTGCCCGCCTTCGTGATGCGGCCGAGCCGTTGCTTGCCCCCCGTGGTGTCTTCCTTGGGGACGAGGCCGATGTACGACTCGACCTGGTGCGCGTTCTTGAAACGACCGGGCTCGTCCACCACCGACACGAGGGCGGACGCGACGACGATCGAAACGCCGGGCGCGCTGCACAGGAGCTGGATCGCGGGCTCCCGATCGCACAGCTGGAAGAGCTTGTCCTCGACGACGCTCAGCTGCGCCTCCAGCGTCTCGAGCACCGCAAGCGCCGGCGCGAGAAGCATGCGCAGCTCGTCCGGCAGCTTGGCTTTCCGGTACGTCTCCAGGAACGACTCCGTGCCGCATCGCTTCAGCGTCTGGCCTGCGCCACGCACGATGCCGCGGATCGTCGTGATCGTTTGCGCGCGCTGCTCGACGACCATCCGCCGCACGTTGAGCTGCTCTCGAAGCCGCCGGCGTTCCGGGGACAGGACGTGCGCCTTCGGGATCTGATCTCGCTCGAGCGCCAGGGCCAGCGCGTCGGCGTCGAGTCGGTCGTTCTTCTTGCCGTGCTGCCCGACGCCGATCTCGCGAACCCGCGTCGTGTCGACGACGATCACCTCATGGCCCCACGATTTGAGCTTGTCGTGGACGTGCCACGCCTCGCGGCACGCCTCCAACGCTACCCGGGCCTTGCCCTGGCCGGGGCCGAGCAGCTCCAGCAGTCCACTGACGCCGCGCACGGTGGCACGTCGAACCACTTGCTGGTTGAGCACCTCGCTCACACAGATCTTCTTCACGCCGAGATCCAAGGCTACGTTACGCATGGCCGACCTCCTCAGGGCCCCGTTCGACTGCGCCTTCGAGCGCGTGGGGCTGCCGATAGCGAAAGCGACCTCGGCGAGGTCGGCCACTTTGTTGCAATCCGCGCTCGCTTCCGGACCTCGGCTCGAGCACGACGTACGGACGGCCTCTCCCGTTGCGAGGGCGCCCATGCTCCCAGCGCATGCGCGTCGTTCGACCGTCCGGACGTCGTGCTGAGCACGCAAGCCGTCCATCCCGCCCTGCTGCACGTTCACGTTCGTCGGCGCGCGAGCTGGACTAACGCGCGATCTTGCGGCAGCGCGGGTCTTCTTGGCCGTGGACATGGGCGTCTCAGGGTGCGCGGCAGCGGCTTCATCCCTTCTCGACCGGGACCGCGACCTCGACCGGGACCGCGACCTCGACCTCGACCTCGACCTCGACCTCGACCGCGACCGCGACTTCGACCGCGACCTCGACCTCGACCACGACTACGACCTCGACCTCGACCTCGACCGGGACCGCGACCTCGACCGGGACTTCGACCGGGACTTCGACCGCAACCGGGACCTCGACTGCGACCGCGCAACGGGGTGGCCCCATGACCTTGCAAAAAACGCCGCCAGGTGGCCCCATGAGGCTGCAAACCGGCACGTTTGTCACGAACCCACCCAGAGTTGCGTTCCAGGGTTGGAGAGAAGGTTCCCGGCCATCTATTCGAGGTGGGGATCGCAGTCCTCGTAGTCGCGGTCGCGGTCGTAGTCGCGGTCGCGGTCGCGGTCGTGGTCGCGGTCGCGGTCGCGGTCGCGGTCGCGGTCGCGGTCCCGGTCGAGGTCGCGGTCGAGGTCGCGGTCGTGGTCGCGGTCCTGGTCGCGGTCGAGGTCGTGGTCGTGGTCGTGGTCGCGGTCCCGGTCGAGGTCGCGGTCCCGGTCGAGGTCGCGGTCCCGGTCGAGGTCGCGGTCCCGGTCGTGGTCCCGGTCGAGCTCACTCAGCCTTCTGCCGACGGGCGGCCCCCGCTTCCTCCGCGTCCCGCCTTCGGCGGGACGCTCCGGGCGCGGTTAGGATTGGAATCCCCTGGCGCAGTTTAACTGCGTATGCCCCGGGTCGCTCATCGACGGGGCGAGAGCGTGCTGCCGATGAGGGCGCCGCCCGCGAAGTAGAAGCCGGTGCTCGAGGCCGGGAGGATGTCGTACGTGAACGGGTGCCGGTAAGGCACGACCTCGACCGACGTAATCGTGTGTCCGTCGAGGAGGCCGCCTGTGCGCAGGTCGGCGAACGTGCGGCCGTCGGCGGTGGGGTGGCCGGGGCTGATCTCCAGGATCGCGCCGTCGTCGATCGACAGGAGCCTGCGCACGGTCACGATCGTACGTCGGTGTGGGTGGGCGAGGAAGCTTCGGGTTGGATTGTCCATCCGCCCCGTGCCGGGGCACACACCACGCGCACTCGGCGGTGGCCTCTCGCTCGCGGAGGCGCCACGGTACGCGCCCTCCGGGGCCCGAGGGCCCGCCGACGAGAGCGAGGCAGATGAGCGACGACTCGACCGTAGGGATCTCCAGGCGCCAGTTCATCGGCGCCGCCGCGGGCGCCGCGGCGGGCGTCATCATCCCCTCCACCGCGTGCAGCTATCAGCGGATCATCGGGGCCAACGACCGCATCCAGATTGGCATGCTCGGCTGCGGCGCGCGCGCCGGGGGCCTGCTCGACATGGCGGGGATGTCCCGGAAGGACGGGAACCTCCAGATCCGGAGCGTCTGCGATCTCTGGACTTACGCGCGCGAGCAGATGGCGGCGCGCGTCGAGGACCAGCTCGGCGACGTGGTGGCGACCTACAAGTACTCGGAGGAGATGCTCGCCGACCCGAGCCTGGACGCGGTGATGATCGCGACCGCCGATCACCAGCACGCGCGCCTCCTGGCCCAGGTCGTCCAGGCGGGCAAGGATTGCTACGTCGAGAAGCCGATGGCCAACACGCTCGACGACGCGAAGCTCGCGCGCGACGCGGTCAGGGCGAGCGGCCGCGTCGTGCAGATGGGGTCGCAGTGGGTGAGCTGCCCGTACCACCTCGCCGCGCGCGAGGTCGTGCGGAGCGGCAAGCTCGGCAAGATCACGCAGATCGAGCAGAGCTGGAACTACAACGGCCCCCGCTGGCACGTGCCGAAGAACCCCAACATCGCCCGCATCCGCGAGCAGGACACCGACTGGCAGCGCTGGCTCATGGGTCGCCCCGTGCGCCCGTTCGATCCGGTCGCCTACTTCGAGTTCCGCCTCTTCACCGACTTCTCCGGCGGCATCACCGACCAGTGGTACAGCCACGCATCGGGGCTCGCCCACTTCTTCCTCGACACGTTCATCCCCGACGATACCGTCGCGAACGGCGGGATCTTCGCCTGGCACGACGTACGCGAGAACCCCGACACCATCGCCGTCGCCTCCAGGTTCATGGACCGCGAGGTCCTCTACAAGTACGGCTCTTGCTATTCGAACCTCCATGGCGACACGACGGTCATCCGCGGCACCCGGGGCACGCTCTACGCGGTGGGCGGCGAGGGTAGCCCGCAGTGGTGGTTCGCGCCGGAGACCTACAGCGGCTGGGGCTCGAACGTGATCTTCGGCGATCCGGACGCCCCCGCGGCGAAGCCCGTCCCCGTGCTGCCCGAAGGGGTCACGGAGATCCCGTCGACCAGCCAGTCCGACGACCTCAAGGAGCACATGGATGACTGGGTGCGCGGCATGCGCACGCGGACGGCTTGCAACGGGAGCATCGAGACGGGCTTCGCCCACTCCGTGGCCGTGGTCATGGCAAACCGCGCCTATCGCGAGGACCGGAAGATGATCTGGGACCGGGAGCGCGAGGAAATCCAGCCCGCCTCGTGAACCGACGCCGGTTCTTGACGGTCTGCGCCGGCGCCTCGCTCGCGGCGTGCGCCCCACCGCCCGAAGCGGGCGCCTTGCCCGCCGCGCTCCCTCGCGACTACCGCCGTTGCCTCCCCGAGCACCTGCGGGCGCTCGCGGCGCGCGCCCGGGAGTTGCGGATTGGCGCGCTCGACGCGCTCGACACGGCGGATGCCGTCCGGCGCCGGCAGGCATGGGCACGCGAGACGCTGTGGCGACTCCTCGGTGGGATGCCGGACAGGACGCCGATCTCGATCCGGCTCATGGGGTCCTTCGATCGGCCGGGATACCGGGTCGAGAAGCTCGTGTACGAGAGCCGGCCTGGGCTCCACGTCACTGCCAACCTCTATCTCCCGAGCGATGGGCGAGGGCCCTTCCCCGGCGTCCTGTTCCAGATGGGCCACCACGCCGAGGGGAAGGGCGCCGCCGACTACCAGCGTGCGTGTCAGGCCCTCGTCAAGCTCGGCTACGTGGTGCTCGGGTTCGACCCGGCGGGCCAGGGAGAGCGGCGTCCGCGCGGCGCCGCGAGCGCCGCCGAGGACGAGCACGACCGCCTGGGGAGGCGGCTCTTGCTCGCCGGGGACTCCGCGACACGGCTCATGCTCTGGGACGCGGTGCGGAGCCTCGACGTCCTCGCCTCCCGCCCCGAGGTGGACCCGGCGCGCCTCGCGTCCGCAGGGCAGTCGGGGGGCGGCACCCTCACCATGTTCCTCGCGGCGGCGGACGATCGCCTCGCCGCCGCCGCGATCTCGTGCGCCAACACGGAGGACCTCGCGTCCGCGGGGTTCGACCCGCCGGGCGCGGTCGACGACGCGGAGCAGGACGTGGTGGGCGCCGGCCCCGCGGGATTCGACCGCTGGGACCTCCTCTACCCGCTCGCGCCGAAGCCGCTGCTCGTCCTGGAGAGCACGGTCGATCCGTTCACCACCTACTCGCCGAGCTACCTGGTCGACGGCCACGAGGAGCGCGATCGGCTGATCCGCGCTTACGGCCTCCTGGGCGTGACGGATCGCGTCCGCTGGGTGGAGAGCGACGAGCCCCATGGTCTCACGCAGGCACGCAGGATCGAGATGGAACGCTGGCTCGGCCGATTCCTCCTGGGCGAGGAGGCGTATGGACCAGGCGAGCCGGAGACCTCGCCGGAGCCCGAGGACGCGACGTGGTGCGTGCCAGGGGGCGACGTCGTGCGTGCGCTGGGAGGGAAGACGCCGCTCCACCTGGCGCAGGAGCGCGCCGCCGAGCTGGCGGCGACCGTGCCCGCGCCGACGCTCGCGTCGCTGCTCGGCCGGCCGGCGCCGAGCCCGCCACGAGCGATGACGTTGCTCGCGTCGGACCAGGCCCCGGGGTGCGTCGTCGAGTCCGTCGAGGTCGCGTCCGCGCCGGAGGTCCAGGTCCCCGCGTGGCTCGTGAGGCCCGAAGACCAGGCGCTGCTCCGGGTGACGTGGATCGTCCTTCCCTCTGCAGGGCGACCCCCACGCTGGGAGGACGATCCTCGCTGGCTCGACCTGGCGCGCGAAGGCCACGCGGTCCTGGTCGCGGACGTGCGCGGGACGGGCGCGCTCCGCCCCGAGCTCGGCCCCGGCGCGTCTGGATACGCGCGCGAGCACGGCGTCGAGGCGGCCTTCGCGTGGGCGTCGCTCGTCCTCGGCGAGAGCCTGCTCGCGCAGCGGGTCGCCGACATCCTCGCGCTCGTGGAGGGCTGGTCGCGAGACCCGTGGCTCGCCGGGCGCCCGCTGCTCCTCGCGGCGGACGGCGCGACGAGCGTCGCCGGGCTGTTCGCCGCCGCGCTCGAGCCCCGCATCGCGGGCGTCTACCTCGAGCACGGGCTCGCGTCGTACCGGCGGCTCCTGGACGCGGAGGACGACGCGTGCCCCCCGGCCGACGTCCTTCCGGGCGTGCTCGCAGCCACCGACATCCCCGACGTCGCCGCGCGGATGTGCCCACGCCCCGTGATCCTCGCCGCTCCGGTCGACGGCGCGGGCAGGCCCCTCCCGGTCGCCGACGCGCGTGCGCTGTACGCGCGCGCGCCCAACGTCCGCGTCGAGCCCGAGCCGTGCGACGAGCTCGAAGCGTTCGCCGCCCTGGCGGACCTCGTCGCACCGTCCCCTTCGCCGGCGCACCGCCCGTGACCGCCGCCCGCACGCGACCCTGGGCGATCGCGCTCTGCCTCGCCACCCTCTACTTCGTCGGGGGCTCGAACTTCCTCGCCATGCGCTTCGCCGTCGCGGGCTTCCCGCCGCTCCGCCTGGTGGGGATGCGCTTCGCCGTCGCCGGCGCGCTGCTGTTCGCGGCGCTCCGTGCTCGTGGGGCGCCCTCCCCGACCGCGAGGCAGTGGGGAGCCGCGGCGCTCTCGGCGGTCCCGTTCCTGGTGCTGGGCATCGGCGGCGAGGCGATCGCGGTGCAGCGCGTGCCGTCCGGGCTCGTCGCGCTGGTGTTCGGATCGGTGCCCCTCTGGACGATGCTCTTCGACCGCCTTTGGGGCGGCCGGCTCACGCGCGTCGAGGTCGTGGGCCTCGCCCTCGGCGTCCTCGGCGTCCTCCTGGTTTCGCTGCGCGGCGCGCTCGGCGCCGACCCGACCGCGGCAGCCGTCGTCGTGGCGGCAGCGGCCTGCCATGGCCTCGGCTTCGCGCTCACGCGGAGACTACCGCTGCCGGAGGGCGCCACGGGCACCGCGGCGCAGATGGTGTGCGCCGGCGCGCTGCTCTTCGCGGCGAGCGCCGCGGCGGGTGAGCGGCCCGCCTCGCCGTCGACGGCGAGCGTGGTCGCGCTCGGGTACGTCATCGTCTTCGGATCGCTGCTCGTGTACACCGCCCTCGGGTACCTGATCCGCAACGCGCGCCCCGCCCTCGCGACGAGCCACGCGTACGTCAATCCAGCCGTCGCGCTGGTGCTTGGAGCCACGCTCGGGCAGGAGAGGTTCGCGTGGGCGGACGTCGCGGGGCTCGTGTGCGTGCTCTCCGCGGTGGCGCTCGTGGTGGTGGGCGGGGTGGGCGCGGGAGGAGAGCGTGCCGCGCGCTCAAACCCCGCAGCCGGCCGAGAACCCGCCGTCGACCGGCACCGTGATCCCGGTGACGAAGCGAGCAGCGTCGGAGCATAGCCAGACGACGGTGCCGATCAGGTCGTCGGGCTCGCCGAACCTGCGCACCGGCGTGTGGTCCACGATCGCGCGGCCGCGCGGCGTCAGCGCGCCCGTGGCCTCGTCGGTCAGGAGGAAGCGGTTCTGCTTGGTGAGGAAGAAGCCAGGGGCGACGGCGTTCACGCGGACGCGTGGGTTGTGCTCCTCGGCGAGGTGCACGGCGAGCCAGCGCGTGAAGTTGTCGACGGCGGCCTTCGCGGCGCTGTAGCCGGGGATGCGGGTCAGCGGCCGGAGCGCGCTCATCGACGTGACGTTGAGGATGACCCCGCCGGCGACCTTCTCCACCATCTGTGGCGCGAACGCCTGCGCCGTCGAGAACGCGCCCCCGAAGAAGTTGAGCGCGAAGACGTCCTCCACCGCCGCCCGCGGGAGCGCGGCGAACGCGCGGTCGGGTGCGGTCGTGGCCTCCTTCCGGTTCCCGCCGACGCCGTTGACGAGGATGTCGAGGCCGCCCATCTCGCGCGTGCGCGCGGCGGCCGCCGAGAGGCGCGCGGCATCCATGGTGTCGAGGGCGAAGCCCGTCGCCCGGTGGCCGGCCTCGCGGAGCGCGGACGCCGCGCCGAGCGCCGTGTCCTCGGACCGGCTGGTGACGATCACGTGCGCTCCGGCCATGGCCAGGCCGCGGCACATCGCCGAGCCGAGGACGCCCGTCGCGCCGGTGACCAGGGCGAGCTTTCCATCGAGAGAGAACAGGGGATTCAGGCCGGTCGTGCTCACGTGAACCGCTCCTCTTGCGCCCAGAGGCCCAGGGCGGGGTTGGGGACGAAGAACACCTCTTCTCCGCCCGGCAGGACGTTCATCCCGGGCGCGAGGCGCGCCGGGTCGTAGCGCCGGGACAGCTCGCCGAGGTCCCCCCACGCGAAGCCGGCGCCCTCGATCTCCTCGCGCGAGAGGCCGCCGGCGGCATAGCGCACCGTGAAGCGCCCCTCGGAGGAGCCGTGGATCAGGTGGGCCGCGGCGGCCAGATCCGCGGCCAGCTCGGGATCCTCGGCCACGGCGGCGAGGGTGCGCGGCGTGCCGTGGTATCCGTGCCTCCGGATCAGGCGATCGATCGCCGGATCCTCACCGAAGCGGCGCACGCCCGGGGCCAGCACCACGAGCTCCCCGCCGTCCGCCATCGCCATCCGCGTGCGGTAAATGGCCTTGTTGCCGAGCCAGGTGGACCTGAACTCGCGGGGGTCGAGCCACACCACGCAGCGCCGGACGGGCCGCGCCAGGAGGGTCACGTTCACCTCCCGGCAGAGGCGCGCGCCGCGGTCGAAGCACGCCCTCCCCTCCCCCGCGAAGAGCCCGCGCGTGACCAGCGCCCCGCGCGCGTCGCGCCCGCGCACCGTGAGGAGGTACGTGATGGGCAACGAGCCCGCGAAGTGCGCGTCGGCGTAGTCGAAGACGTCGCGCACGGGGGAGCGCGCGCGACCCATGATCCGATCCATCCCGTGGACCGCGCCGATGAAGTGGGTCTTGTCGATGGTCTCGCGCCCGCCCACGCCGACGTAGACGTTCTTGTTGTGGTTGGCGATCCCGATCACCTCGTGCGGCACGAGGTGGCCGATCGAGACGATGCGATCCCAGCCGCCCTCGACGAGCAGGCGGTTGACGTCGCACGGGACCGGGAAGTCGAGCCGGCCCTCCGTCACCCGACGGACGAACGACGCCGGCACCTCGCCGAGGCGGTGGAGGTCGCGTCGATAGGCGTGCTCGCGGAAGCAGCCGCGCGGGATGCCGGGGAACATCGCGTCGATCTCCGCCGGCGTCATGGGCGCGTGCGTGCCGAGCGCCGGCATGATCTCGACGTGCGCCCGCCCGGCGAGCCTCTCGTGGAGCATGACCGTCAGCTCGCCGGCCCAGCCGTGCGCGCGCGTGGCGTCCGGCGGCAGGAGCAGCACCCGCCCGAGCGGGCCCATGCGATCCAGCATCGCGTCGAGCAGCTCGCCGGCGCGCCGGCGGTCGATCACCGCCTCTGCGCCGCCTTCGTGGAAGTGCTCCATTCCCTACGCCGCCTCGTCGAGGAAGACGCGCGCGATGTGCCGGTCGAAGAGGTTCGACGTCACGTTGCGGGCGATCGTCGCCTGGTGCCGGTCGAGGGCGTCGAGGAAGCGGGCGCCCATCTCGGCGGCCACCTTGTACGCGACGTGCAGGAGCTGGCGGAGGTTCGGGTCGTAGCGCGAGCACGTCGGATCGTGCCTGAGCGCGGCCGCGAACGCCTCGCCGTCCCAGGCGGCGACGACCTCGACGGATGGCAGGCGCGCGCGATCGATGTCGATCACGGACGCGTACGGGCCGCACAGCTCGTCGGCGCGCAGGGCCGCCTGTGCGTGGATTTCCTTGGCGATCGCCAGGCCGTCGTCGCCCCCCTCGGCGAGGCCGATCAGCTCCTCGAGCCAGGTCGTGCCCGCCGTCTTCAGGTGCAGCCCGGCGTCGTGCTTCCGGAGGGCTCTCCGGATCGGACCATAGAGCGAGAGCTTGTCGCTCCCGGAGTGGAGAGAGAGCTTGAGGCCGCGGGGCAGGCCCAGCTCCTGGACGGCGAAGCGAATCACGCACAGGAATCGGTCGAGGGAGCGCTCGAATTCGGCCGCGTCGCCACGGTAGTCCACGCCCTTCGCGAAACGGCCGGCGAAGCGGGGGGCGAAGGTCTGGAGCGGGATGCCAAGGTCGGCCACGGCCGCGAGGATCACCAGGAGATCCTCGGGGGACTGGGGCGCCTCCACCTCATCCATCGAGATCTCGGTGATGAACCGCCCCTCCCCCTTCTCCTCGGCGATACGGCGGTAGATGCGCCCCGCCTCGCGTACCGCAGGGTGGTACGTGCGCGCGACGGCGGCGAGGCGGCCGCTCCCGAGGCGGAGCGGCTCGTCGATGCCCGGAATCCGGATCGGCCCGGCGAGCTCCGTGCGTCGGCGGACGAAGTCTCGTGTGGCGTCGGGAGAATCGTCCTCTCCGATGGAGCACGCGACATCCAGCGTGAAGAAATCATGGGTATCGAGGAAGGCGTCGACATCGTGGAATCCGACGTGATCCGCGTCGACGTGGTAGGGCGCGTCCCAGCCGAGCGCGGCCGCCGCGGAGTCCGCCTCGCGGCGCACGTCGGGCGGCGAGGAGCCCACCAGGGTGTGCTCGCGCCGCGACTTGTTCCAGACCGGGACGACATCCACCCCTCGCTCGCGCGCCGCCGCCAGCGCGCGGAGCTGCGCTGTGCCCTGGCGCCCGAAGCGGTCGCCGATCCCCATGGAGTATTTCCCGATCTGCAGCATCCCGCGCTCCTCGCCCGCGCGAGCGATAGCATGCGCCTTCGGCCCGACGGCGGAGCGGGGTGGCGGGCCCTACGTTCTTCCAGGGACGAGGAGGGGCGGGATGAAGATCACGATCTGCGAATCGAAGGAAGCCCTCGGCGAGGCGGCGGCGAGGGACGGCGCCGAGCGGATCCGCGAGGCCCTCCGCCTCCGCCACGAGGCCAACATCGTCGTGGCCAGCGGCGCCTCCCAGCTCGCGATGCTGGACGTGCTGGTCAAATCGGAGGACATCGCGTGGCACCAGGTGACGGGGTTCCACCTCGATGAGTACGTCGGACTGCCGATCACCCACCCCGCGTCCTTCCGCCTCTACATGTGGGAGCGCTTCGTCCGCAGGCTCCCCGTGCCGCTGCGCGCGTTCCACTACATCGAGGGTGACAGGCCCCCGGAGGCGGAGCGGCGGCGCCTGGGGGGAATCATCGCGCAGCACCCGATCGACGTCGCGTTCGTCGGCATCGGGGAGAACGGGCACATCGCGTTCAACGACCCTCCCGCCGACTTCCGCACCAGGAAGCCGTACCTGATCGTGGAGCTCCGCGAGGCCTCGCGGCGGCAGCAGGTCGGCGAGGGCTGGTTCGCCTCCATCGACGACGTGCCGCGGCAGGCGATCTCCATGTCCGTGCACCAGATCATGAAGTCCCGGGCGATCGTCTGCGCGGTGCCCGACCTGCGGAAGGCCGCCGCGGTGAAGGCCGCGCTCGCCGGGCCGGTCACGCCCGAGGTCCCGGCCTCGATCCTCCAGCGCCACGATCAGGCGACCGTCTACCTCGATCCGGACTCGTCTTCGCTGCTCGGGACGTGACGCGGCGCGAGGCGGAGGGCCTCCACGACCTCCCTGACCAGCGCCTCGGGCGGCGCCGCGACGTCGACGGTCAGGGCGTCGTCCGGCTCCTCCAGCGTCGCGAGCTGGCTCGCGAGCAGGTCGCTCCCCGCGAAGTGTCCGGCGCGCCGCGAGAGGCGCTCGCGGATGAGATCGGGAGATCCCTTGAGGTACACGATCCTCATCCTCGCCCGATCGCGGAGGAGCGCCTCCCGGTACGCGCGCCGGAGGGCGGAGCAGGCGAGCACGACGTCGCGCCCCTCGGCGAGCCAGGCGTCGATCGCGGAGGCGAGGGCGTCGAGCCACGGCGCGCGGTCGGCGTCGTCCAGGGGAACGCCGCGGCTCATCTTGGCCTTGTTCGCGGCAGAGTGGAACGCGTCGGCATCGGCGAGCTCGAAGCCGAGGGCGTCGGCCAGCCCACGTCCGACGGTGCTCTTCCCGGCTCCCGCGACGCCCATCACGAGGACGATCATGCAGGCGGGCCATGTCCGCGGGGGAGCGTCCCGTCAAGCAGACCGTGCGGGCCAGCGTCGGGAAAGTCGGTAGGACTTTCCGAACCCGTTCGGGTCCGCTACACACCGACGGGGATGGAAGGCACGCTGGCCCAGTGGAGCGGATGGATCACCGTCGCGCTGATCGTGTCCGCCGCCGTCGTGCCCCTCGGCCACCGGCTCCGCTCCGGCAAGCGCGCGGCGCCCGACGCGCCGGCAATCCGCGGGCACGTCGTGCTCGGGGTCTCCGCCGCGCTCCTCGCGTTCGGTCACACGCTCTGTGCGCTCATGTCGCTCGGCTCCGAGCGTGCCACCGCGGGCGGCAATCTCGCCATCGTTCCGGGCTGCGCCGCGTTCTTGATCGTCGTCGCGCATGTTGGCCTCGGCCTGCAGCTCCGCGACATGCGGCTCCGCGACCGCGCGCGCAAGCGTCGAGCCCACCTCGCCACCGCCATTGCCATCGCCATCTCCAGCGCCGTCCACGTGGGCGCGTTCGTGACCGCGGTGCAGAGCCGCTTCCAGGCAACCACGGTCGCCGGGAGGGCCGCAGTCCCTCGCGCACCGTCCGATGAACGAGCCGTCGCGGAGCGATGAGGAGCGCGCCGGCCTACGCGATCCACGTCCCGTGGAACGTCATCGGCACGTGGTGATCGAAGTGCGCGCGCGCCACGGGCCCGTCCTCGAGCGTGCGCGTGTCGTAGACCGCCAGGTGGCTCGCGTGGAGGCGGCCGTCGTAGACGAGCGACAGCACCCACCCGTCCCCCTCCGGCGCGTCGGCCGAGCGCGGCACCAGCACGGGCTCCGACGGCCTCTGTTGCGCCTCGACCGCCGCGAGCCGCACCTTGCCCGTCTCCATGTCCACGCAGGCGATCCCCGTCGCGCGGTCACCGTCGCTGGAGAGCCACACGTGGCGGTGAGCGGAGCCCTCCACGCGCGGATCCACGCGGGGGAACTCGCAGTGCTGGTCCCAGCGCGGCTCGCCTTCGAGCTTCTTCGCCGCCGGGTCCAGCCGCATCCGCGTGAGGAGCCCGACGGACCGCACCTCCTTGCCGCCCAGCCGGTCGAAGCTCGATAGATCGTCGTAGCGCACGAGGTCGAGCGTGATCGCGCCGCGATCCTCGAAGGCGTTGGCGAAGTGCCACTGGAAGAAGGGATCGACCGTGAACCGGGTGACGCGCTCCGGCGCGTCAATCGGGACCACGACCACCTCCGTGCCGTCGCCCGGCGTCCAGCGGATGAGCTCTTCGAAGCCTCCCACGCCGAGGAGCGCGCGGGGGACGGAGACGCGCACCGGCGAGAGCAGGAAGACGAGGTGCCGGTCGGTGGCGATGAAGTCGTGGACCATCAGCGTCCGATCGAGCGGGATCGCGCCGAGCCGGCGCGCCCGGCCGGCGAAGGGCAGCTCGTACAGATCGATCGTCGGTCGCCGGCCGAAGCGCATCCCGAAGTTGTAGACGGCCCTCCGGGCGGGCACCGCGTGCGGGTGCGCAGAGAAGGCCCGGGTGACGACGCCGTCGAGAATCGGTCTCGCCGAGGGTGGAGAGATCCGCGGGATCGATCTCGGTGGGCTTCGCGGCCTCCATCAGCGCGAAGAGCCGCCCCTGCCAGGAGCGCAGGCGGCAGGCCGCCTCCACGAGGGCGATCCCGCGGTGATCATGCTCGCCGCGCGCGCCCTCATGTACGGCCTGGCCCGCCTGTTCGCCGACGGGCACTGCGCGCAGATGGGCATCGGCCCGGAGCTCGCGAAGGACGTGGCCGAGGCGGTCACCGGCGTCCTCGGCCGCGGCCTCGTGCGCGAGCCGGAGCCGCCGCCGCGGCCGGCGAAGAAGGCGGCGAAGCGCCGCTGATCCAGGACGAGCTCGCTCCCGCCTCGAATGAGGCGGCCGGCGTCAGGCCCGCGCCCCGCCCGCTTCATCGCGCCCCGACGCCCACGAAGCGAACGCGTCGACGATGAAGTCGCGAAAGGCGGTGACGCGCGCAGGGACGTTCTTCCTCGACGGGTAGACGACATAGAGCGACGCACCGCGCGCGTGGAAGCTCGGGCAGGACGCGGACGAGGCGCCCTCTGGCCTCGTCCGCGACGCAGTTGATGTGGGGGAGCAGGCCGATTCCCCCGCCCGCGACGACCATCGCGCGCACGAAGGAGAGGTCGTCGCCTCCGATCCGGCCACGCACCGCGACGCTCCCGCCACCGGCCGCGCCCTCGAGCGCCCACGTCCGCGCGAGGTCCTTTGCCCGGAACACGACGCAGCGGTGGTCGTCGAGATCGCGCACGGCCCGAGGCGCGCCGTGCCTCTCCAGGTACGCGGGAGACGCGTACAGCCGGTGCTCGAATCTCGCCGATCTTCCGGGCGACGAGCGACGAATCGCCGAGGTCGACGGCCGCCCGGACGGCGACGTCGAAGCCCTCGTCGACGAGGTTCGCGTGCTTGTTGCTCACCGCGAAGTCGAGCTGGACGAGCGGGTACCGCTCTGCGAAGGCGACGACCACGTCCGAGAGGAAGCCGGTGCAGAGATCGACGGGCGCGGCCACGCGCAGGCGCCCTCGCGGCTTTTGCGCCTCGGGCTCGAGGGCCCGCGCCGCGGCGCGCAGGGTCGAGATCGACGGCGCGGCGGCCGCGTACAGCTCGCGGCCTTCGCTCGTCGGCCGGACGTGACGGGTGGTGCGGTGGAGCAGCCGCACACCGGCGCGCGACTCGAGGCGCGCGATCGCCCTGCTCACCGTCGAGGTCGGCGCCCCGAGCTCGCGCGCGGCGCCCGCGAACCCCCCGCGCTCGACGACGCGCACGAACACGGCGAGGTCGTCCAGGTTCAGATCGGCCATCGGCCGAGTCTACCGGCGCGCGTGGCGATCGTTGCGGTTTCGCAACGGTGAACACCGCGGCGGGGCTCTACCGGACGTTTGCCGCGAGGCGCATCCTCTCGCGCATGAACACGACGAACCAGAACGACAAGCCGAGGCTCTGGACGGTGGACCCCGCGCACACGACCGTGGGGTTCAGCGTCCGCCACCTGATGATCGCGAACGTCCGCGGGGTCTTCGAGAAGGTCGAAGGGACGGTGCGCTACGACCCGCTCCGTCCGGAGAGCGCGGAGGTCGACGTGACGATCCCGGTCGCGTCGATCCACACCCGCGAGCCCCAGCGCGACGCGCACCTCCGGAGCGCCGACTTCTTCGACGCGGACGCGCACCCGTCGATCACCTTCCGGTCGACCGGCGTGCGACGCGGCGGATCGGGCGCGCTCGAGATCGAGGGCGACCTGACGATCCGCGGGACGACGCGCGGGGTCACGCTGAGCGTGAACGAGATCACGCCGGAGCACCGGGACTTGCAGGGTGCGCGGCGCATCGGCGCGAACGCGACGGGGAAGATCCGGCGTTCCGACTTCGGGATCACCTTCAACAAGGTGCTCGAGACGGGCGGGGTGGCCCTCGGAGACGAGGTCTCGCTCTCGCTGGACGCATCGCTGGTGGAGAGCGCGCGGAGCTGAGCCCCCTCGGGCTGTGCTCGACGAGATCGCGAACGATCGAATTTTCGAGGAAGAACGGGAAGTTGTGCGAAGGGGGGGACTTGAACCCCCACGGTGTTACCCGCTAGCACCTCAAGCTAGTGCGTCTGCCAATTCCGCCACCTTCGCGTCGGGCGTTCGGGCGACGCAAACTACCTACACCGCGCTAGGTGTCAAGCAAATCCGCGGGGGTGCGGGCCCAGCCATGCGAGCCGCAGCGCAGCGGAGGCGGTCAGCCATGCGAGCCGCAGCGCAGCGGAGGCGGTCAGCCATGCGAGCCGCAGCGCAGCGGAGGCGGTCAGCCATGCGAGCCGCAGCGCAGCGGAGGCGGTCAGCCATGCGAGCCGCAGCGCAGCGGAGGCGGTCAGCCATGCGAGCCGCAGCGCAGCGGAGGCGGTCAGCCGCCATCCCCGTGGCACGCCCCGAGGAACCCGCACCCGAGGCGCTGACACCGCGCCTTCGCGATCCCCTCGAACCGATCCTCGAACCGCGCCTCCGCCAGCCGATCCACGAGCCCCCCCACCTCCCGCTCGAACCGCGCGTGATCCTCCCGCCCGAGCGCGTCGCCCGACAGCCACTGGATCTCTGCCCCCGCGCCGCCCAGCGCCAGCACCCCCGCGCGGACCTCGGCCTCCGGGGCCGCGCGCGCCTCCGCGAGCGCCGCCGCCCGAAGCGGAACCTCCTGCCCCTCCAGCGCGGCCTCCGCGCGGGCCGCGGATACCGCGAGCACGTCCACCCTCGCGCCGCGCGCGACCCGCACGTCGCGGCCCCCGCGGAGGAGCAGCCGCCGCCCTCCGGAGGGCGCATCGACGCCGACCACGAAGGGCTCCGCCGCGACGACCTCCGCCCCCTCCTCGCGGGCGGCGCGCGCGTACGGCCCTTCGAGGAAGCTCGCGATCGCACCGGAGAGGCGCGCGGTCTCGGCGTCGCGAGCGGGGAGGCCCTCGGCCGCGAGCTGGACCTCGCACGCGCGCCCGTAGCCTGTCGTGCCGAAGGCCGCGGGCGCGAGGCGCGCGATCACGCGGTGGGGCGCGCGGTCGAGCGGGCGCGGGTGCAGCGCGGGGTCGTCGGCGACGGGAGGAGGGAGGGCGGCGGTGGGCCGGGGCTGCGCAGCGCCCGCGAACAGGTCGAGCTGCGGCGCGCCGGCCGGCTCCTCGATGCCGAGCAGGCACCGCAGGCGGTAGCGGCGCGGGCAGTCGCGGTACAGCGCCAGATCCGCGGCGTCGATCGCGATCTCGCGCGCGGGGGAGCGCACGGGACGCGGCTCGGCGCGAGGCTCGTGGGCCTTGCGCGCGGGGGGAGGGGCCGGGCGCGGCGGGGCGGGGCGCGCGGACGCGAGGAGCGCGACGGCCGGCTCGACGGCCGTGACGAAGGGCACGAGGTCGCCCTGCTCGAGGCCGCTGACGAGCGCGCGCTGCGCCGACGCAGGGCGGGGGGCCGCGGCGGATCCGATGAGGGCGAGGGTCTTCTGCGCGCGGGTCAGCGCCACGTAAGTGAGGCGCCGGCGCTCGGCTTGCTCGCGGGCGCGCCCCTCGGCCTGCGCCGCCTTGAGCGTGGCGGTGGCGAGCGGCGCGAGGGCCCTCCCGGCTCCGCGCGGCGCGTAGTGACGCACCACGAGGCGCGCGGCTTCCGCGCCTTCGGGCGCCCCTCCCGGCTGGGCGAAGTCCGTGAGGACGCCGAGGCCTCCCGCGTCCCCGCGGGGCTCGGCGTTGAGATCGACCAGCACCACGACCGGGAAATCGAGCCCCTTGCTGGCGTGGATGGTCGTGAGCCGGACGGCGTCGTCGTCCGGCGAGAAGACGGCGGCCTCGGCCTCGTCCGCCTCGTCGCGCATGCGCCGCTCCAGCCACCGAACGAACGCCGCGAGCGTCCCGCCGCGGCGGCGCGCCAGGGTCACGAGCCGGTCCAGGTTGCCGACGCGCGCCTCGGCGCGGGGCAGCGCGGCGAGCACGCGATCGAGATCGAACGCCGTGATGGCGGCGCGGATGGCCTCGCCAGGCGGCAGGCGCAGCGCGGCGCCCCGCAGCTCGGCGAAGCGGCCGCGAAACGCCTCGAGCCGGGCACGCTCGTCGGCGGGCACGCGCGAAGGGTCGGTGGCCTCGGACAGCGCCGGCGTGCGGGCCGGGCCGGCGCCCGAGGGCACGGCCTTCCACCGCCCGAGCAGCGGCACGGCGAGGCCTCGCCCCGGGGCCGAGAGCAACGCGAGCGTCGTGTCCGAGAGCGCCGTCATGGGCCCGCGCAGCACCGTGGCGAGCGCCAGCCGATCGCGCGGATCGAGCAGGAGCCGCAAGAGCGCGGCTACATCGCGCACCTCCGGGGCGTCGTAGAGGGCGCGGCCGGCGACGACGTAGGGGATGTCGAGGCGCGCGAGCGCCAGCTCGACGAGGGGGATCGTGCTCCGCCGCCGGGCCAGGACGGCGATCTCCTGGTACTTCGTCGCGCCGGCGACGCTCGCGACGAACGCGGCCGCCACGTGCGCCTCGCGCGCCGCGCCGGACGACTCGCGCACGATGGGCTCGGCGTCCTCGGGCGACGTGCCGTCGTCGGGGACGAAGACGACGCGCGCCTCGGGGGGCGCGGGAGAGGCGCAAGGGACCAGGTGCTCGGCGGGGCCGTACGCGATCTCGAAGGCGCGCGGCGGCGCGCCGGCCGTGCGGTCGCCGGTGAAGTCGCGCTCCGCGAAGGCGTTCACGAAGTCCAGGATCGCCGCGCCGGAGCGGCGGCTCTCGCGCAGCGCCACGAAGCTCGCCCGGGCCGGCCCCTCGGGCACGGCCCCCTCGGGGAGCGCGAGCGCGACGGCCGCGGCGCGCCCGGCGAGCTCGGCGGCGATGCGCGAGAAGACGGCGACGTCGGCGCCGCGGAAGCCGTAAATCGACTGCTTGCGGTCGCCGACCAGGAACAGACCGTGCGGCGCGAGGCCCTCCGCCGACGGCCCCTCGCGCCGCGGGAACGGGGAAGGATCGCCGCCGAAGGCCGGCGCGCGCTGCGCTGCCGCGTCCTCGCGCTCGCGCAGCAGGTAGACAAGGTCGCGCTGCACGCGGCTCGTGTCCTGGAACTCGTCCACGAGCAGCGCGTCGATCTCCTCGCGCACCGCCCGCCCGATCTCCGGCCTGTCGCGGAGCGCGTCGCGCGCCATCCGCAACAGATCGCCGAACCCGAGCGCCCCCGCGCGTCGCTTCGCCGCGGCGAGCCGCGCCCGCGCGTCCTCGAGCAGCGCCACGATCCGCGCCTCGCGCTCGCGGAGGCCCGGCGCGTGGCGGAGCAGCGTGGCGAGGCCCGCGGCGCGCTCCGCCTTCGTCTTGCCGGGCAGGCCGCCGATGAAGTCGTCGAGCTCGTCGTCGGGCGGCAGGCGCCGGCCGCGGGCGGGCATGCGCCGCGTGAGCAGCTCGGCGAGCGCGGGGACGGCCTCCTCCGGCAGCAGCACGCCGCCGGGCGCACGCTCCATCCACGCGGCGAGGGCCGCGGCCGGTTCGCGGAAGGTGGTGCTGCCGAGCGCGGCGACGCGGCGCGCGAGGGCGAGGAGGGCGTCGGCGACCACGCGGCCCTCGGCCATGGAATCGGCGAGCGCGAGGTCCCGCGGGGCGAGGCCCTCCTCGTCGAGCCGATCGAGGAGCCGCTGCACCCGCTGCCGCGCGGCCCACACGCTCCCCGCCGACACGATGAGCGCCCGCGCCGCCTCGGCCTCTGCGCCTCCGGCCCCGAGCGCCGCGCCGAGCGCCTCGTCGACCGCCAGGTCCGAGAGCGCCTGCGCCTCCTCCTCGTCCAGCACGCGGATCCCCGGCGCGAGCCCGAGCGCGATCGCGTGCCGCTGCACGATCCGCCGCGCCACGCCGTGGAGCGTGTCGACGCGCGCCATGGGCCAGCGCGTCAGCGCGTCGGTCGCGCGCCTCCGCACGTCCGCCGCGTCGAGCCGCTGCCCGAGCGCCTCCGCCCGCGCCGCGAGCACCGGACCGAAGCCCGGCGAGGTCCGCCCGTCCCACGCGGCGAGCTCGCGCAGCGCCCGCTCCACGCGGGACGCGATCTCCGCCGCCGCCGCGCGGGAGAACGTCGTGGCGACGATCCGCTCCGGCCCGATGGGCGGCGCCGGGGTGCGCTCGTCGCCCTGCCCCATCGACGTGAAGCCGAGCGCGAGCAGCACGTAGAGCGCCGTGAGGCGGTAGGTCTTGCCCGTGCCGGCGCTCGCCGCCACGACGACGTTCCGGCAGAACGCGTAGATCGTCGCGTCTGCGAGGGGGAGGAGCGCGTCTTCGGGGGCTTCGGGCACGCGACGCGCGGAGGCTAGGAGCGGGAGGGTGAGGCGTCTACGCGGATCGAGCGCTAGAGCCCCGGCGGATGCTAGAGGTCGTGGTCATGAGGCTCGACGCCTACACCCTCACCACCGAATCCATCGTCGCCCTCTCCCCCGCGCCCTCCCGCCGCGCGTGGATGGACGCGACCGATCAGCGCTTCGCCAACCGCTGCCTGCCGCTGATGATGGCGAACCAGGCGGGCTGGCTGGTCACGCTCACCGAGCCGGTCGAGGTGGAGTGGAGCGGCCGCGACGGGCAGGGCGAGGTCGACGTCTTCGGGAGCGAGCGGGCCAGGGACAACGTGTCGAGCCACTTCGGCTCCGGCATCGTCACGTTCAAGCTCCCCTACCTGTTCCGCACCGAGCCCGGCTACAACCTGCTCGCGCGCGGCCCGGTGAACCTGCCGAGGGACGGCATCGCGCCGCTCGAGGGCCTCGTCGAGACGGACTGGTCCTTCGCCCCCTTCACGATGAACTGGAAGATCACCCGCCCGCGCACGCGCCTCCGCTTCGAGGAGGGCGAGGCCGTGTGCACGCTCGTGCCGGCGCGCCGCGGCGAGCTCGAAGCGTTCGCGCCGCGCCTCCGCGCCCTCGACGAGGACGCCGAGATCTCCGCCGCGTACCGGGACTGGCGGGCGGGGCGCGACACGTTCCTCCGCGATCTCTCGGAGCGCGAGGAGAAGGCCGTCGAGGCCGGGTGGCAGCGCGACTACTTCCTCGGCCGCGGCCCGGGCGACCGCGAGGCACCCGCGCACCAGACCAAGATGACCCTCCGCGCGTTCGAGAAAGGACGCGCAGGGTAGGCTCCTGCCGCCGCACCTCCGTGATACGAGGCTCCATGCGACCGACCACGCTCCTCCTCCTCGTCCCGCTCGCTGCGTGCACCGAGCAGGCCCCGACTCCCGCCGCGCACACGTCCGCGTCGGCGCCCCCGTCCGCGTCCGCCCCTCCCGCCGCCTCGCACACGGCCGCGGCACACACGGCCGCATCGGCCTCCGCCGCGCCGCCGGCCTCCGCGCTCAAGCTCACCGTCACCCCGGTCGCGCTCCCGGGCGCCACGGGCGCCGTCGGGCTCGACTACCTCGCGGCCGATCGCGCCGGCGGGCGAGGTCTGGGTCCCCGCCGGCGAGACGGGCAGCGTCGACGTCATCGACGCGGCCGGCAAGATCGCGCGCATCGAAGGCTTCAAAACGGCGGAGCGTGAGATGCACGGGGCGAAGCGCAAGGTCGGGCCCAGCTCGGCGACGGTGGGCGGCGGGCTTCGCGTTCGTCGGCAACCGCGCCAACTCGGAGGTCTGCGCGGTCGCGTCCGGCAAGCACGAGCCGCGGCGGGTGCCTGACCCTGCCCTTCGCGCCCGACGGCCTCCAGTACATCGCCGCGACGAAGGAAGTGTGGGCGACCACGCCGAAGGACAAGTCGATCCACATCATCGACGCGAGCACGCCGGCGAAGCTCACGATGAAGGGCCGCATCGCGGTCGACGGCTCGCCCGAGGGCTACGCGATCGACGAGGGGCGGGGCCTCTTCTACACGAACCTCGAGGACAAGGACAAAACGCTCACGATCGACGTGAAGGCTCGCAAGGTCACGGCGACGTGGGACACGCGCTGCGGCGGCGACGGTCCGCGCGGCCTCGCCCTCGACGCGGCCAAGAGCTTCCTCGTCGTGGCGTGCACCGATCACCTCCAGGTCCTCGACGCCGCGCACGGCGGGCGCAGCAGCTCTCCAAGCTCGCCACCGGCGCGGGCGTCGACAACATCGACTACCTCGCGCCGCGCGGGCTAGCTCTACGTGGCCGCGGGCAAGGACGCCAAGCTCACCGTCGTCCACCTGAACGACAAGGGCGCCCTCACCGCGCAGGGCGAGGTCGCCACCTCGCCGGGCACGCGCGTCGTCGTCGCCGGCGCCGACGGCACCGCCTACGTGGCCGACGGCAAGCTGGGCCGCGTGCTCATCGTGAAGAGCGCGCCCTAGATCCCGTCGATCTTCACCTTCTGCCCCGCGAACACCCCGTGCGCGCGCGTCCAGCCCGCGTTCACCTCGAGCACGTACTTCGACTCGCAGCCGACCGAGAACGTGTCGTCGCTCAGGGTCGGGGTGTTCTCCTCGATCCCGACGATGAGCCCGTCGTCGTCGATGAAGAGCATGTCGAGCGGGATGCAGGTGTTGTGCATCCAGAACGTGTGGTCGTCCTTCTGCTCGAAGCCGAAGATCATCCCGTGGTCGTCGGCCATGCTCGTCCGGTACATCAGCCCCCGCTGCCGGTCGTGGTCCTTCTCGGCGATCTCGACGTTGAGGACCGTCGCGCCCCCGGATGGGCGGTATCCGCGAACGTCACCTTGCCCATCCGCAGGGGCGCGGCCTTCTCCGGGTCCTTGGGGCAGCCGGGCGCGGGGCTGGGCGGCGCCTTGCGCGGGGCCACCTTGGGCGACTCGCTGCACGCAGCGCTTGCCCCACGGCTTCGCGCTCGCCAGCGGCTCCGCGACCCTCGTCAGGGGGTGCACTTCGGGCAGGGGCTCCTCCACCCGGCGCTCGCAGCCGCCGCACGAGAGCGGCAGGGCGGCGGCGACGAAGGCGAGGCCCAGGTGGAGGCGGCGGAACGTGGGCATGCGCGCCCTCTAGCACGGCCCGCCCGGAGGCACGATGGGCGGACCGCGGGGCGGATCCGCTCCGGATCCGCTTGACCGCCGCGGCCGGGAGTCGCACACCTCGCCGCCGTGAGCCCCTCCACCTTCGCCTCGGCCGCGCCGCCGCCCTCGCCCTCACCGCCTCCCTCGCCTTCACCGCGTGCCAGAACGAGCACACCCGAGCCCACTCCGGACACAGCAACCGCCGCAGCACGCCGCCGCCAAGCAGCCCACCGAGCCGCCCAAGCTGGCCCGACTGCGGAGCCGCCCAACGGTGCCGCCCAGGCGCAAGATCACCGCGCAGCCGATCGGCCAGCGTGCACGCCCAGCCCGGACGACCCGCTCAAGGGCAAGTTCACCCTCGAGGACGCGACCAAGGGCCTGCCGGCGGGCAAGGAGCTCGTCGCCACCATCGAGACGAGCATGGGCAAGCTGGAGTGCAAGCTCTTCGCCGACAAGGCCCCCATCACGGTGGCGAACTTCGTCGGCCTCGCGCGCGGCATCCGGCCGTGGAAGACGCCGGAGGGCAAGTGGGAGAAGAAGGCGGCCTACGACGGGACCACGTTCCACCGCGTCATCAAGGGCTTCATGATCCAGGGCGGCGACGCGAAGGGCAACGGCACGGGCGAGCCCGGCTACGTCATCCCGGACGAGATGTGGGAGGACGCGCAACCACGATCGCGCTGGCCTGCTCTGCATGGCGAACCGGGGCAAGAACACGAACGGCGCCCAGTTCTTCATCACCGACGCCGCCGCGGCGCACCTCGACAACGGGTACACCATCTTCGGCGAGTGCGGCCCGGTGGACGTCGTCCACAAGATCGCGAGCGTCCCCGTCCGCGGCGATCGTCCCGAGACCGCCCCGGAGATCAAGAAGGTCACGATCTCGCGCAAGTAGCGCCGTCGCGCCCCGGCCGCCTGGGGAGGCGCTATCCTTCGCCTCATGCGCTCCCTCCACTTCCTTTCCCTCCTCGCGCTCGCCGCCGCCTCGGCGCTCTGGGGCTGCAACGCCGTCATCGTGCCCGCCACGTCCACGGCGGACGGGCGGCGGGCGCGCCGGGTCCTCGTCCACCGGCTTCGGCGCCGCGCGGCGGCGCGGGCGGCGGGAGCGCCAGCGCGTCGACGGGGTACGTCGACCCGGGCTGCCCGGACGCGGGCCCGCCCGCTGATGATGTTCTCGTGCGACCCGTACGCCGCAGGACTGCCCGCCGGGCCAGGGCTGCTACATCTTCACGCAGAACCCGGCGGACCCGTGCGGGCAGGAGATCTACGGCGCCGACCTGCGAGCCCGCGGGCGACGGCAAGCAGGGCACCCCCTGCGACGGCGCGGGCTGCGCCGCCGGCTTCACGTGCACGGTGACCGGCTCCGGCAACCAGTGCATCCAGCTCTGCCAGCTCGAGGGCGACTCGAGCTGCCCGGACGGGCTCGTCTGCCAGCCCATCGACGTTCTCGGCTTCGGCGGCTGCTTGTGATTTCTGCCGGCGTACGCCGGCGAGGAGACCCTTCGTGATGAAACCCCGCTTGCCCTTTTCTTCCAGACGCGTGATCGCCGCGCTCGCGCTGGCCCTGCCCGTGCTCGCAGCCGCGTCGGGCTGCTCGTCCGGCAGCTCCTCGCTCGACAGTTGGTCGTGCGAGTGCGCGGTGTCCACCCCCGACGGGAAGATGGAGAACCAGACGTTCACGTACTGCGGCGCCGCGCCGAGCGAGACCTCGACCAAGCCCGAGACCGACGCGAACGCGTGGGTCGACGGCCAGTGCCTCGCGAAGAACACCGACAGCAACTGCCAGTGCGGCTGCACCCCGACCGAGGCGTTCTGCAGCACGGCGACCACGCCCTGAAGCGCCGGCGTACCGGATCAGCTGGAACCAATCGGCAGATCCTCGCCCCCGCCGGCGACACCTCCGCCGACACGCGCAGGGCCCCCGCGAGGCCCGCCTCGGCGCTGCTCGGCGCGAGCGAGAACACGATCGGCGTCTTCCCGCTCGCGCCCAGCCTCCCCATCGCGAACATCGCCGAGTCGAGCACGCGGAGGTCCAGGGAGGTCTCCTTGTCCGCCCACAGCGACGCAAGCGCCTTCAGCGTCGCGAAGCCCACCCCCCCGGAGGAGACCGATCGCAGCCGCGAGAGCTCCGGCCGGGCCGCGAGGCCCCCGGACTTGTCGTTCAGGGCCTCCTTCAGCTTGGCGCGCGCGACGCCCTCGCTCTCCGAGGCCACGAGCCACGTCATCTCGTCCGTGCCCGCGACGAAGAGGTGCTGCTCGTAGTCCCCCTCGAGGGCCGGGTGCGAGGGCCGGTACGCGTAGGTCGGGTTCGGGACGACGTGACGCACGAAGTGCATCGCGCCCGCGGGGAGGCCCTCGGCGGGCCGGACCGGGATCTCGCGGACCTCCTCCATCGTGCGCATCGCGCTGACGGGAGCTCGGCACGTGGCCACGGGGGAGCGGCGGGAGCTTGGCGGGAAAGAAGCTCGCCGCCTTGCGCAGGGCGCGCAGGTTGCTCGTCCAGGTCGCCATCGGCTCGAACGAGGAGAACAGGAACCAACCGCGCGCGGACACGCGGGCGTCGCGGTATTGCCGGAGTGGATCGACGACGCCGCCCTTCGCCGGCGGCGCGTCGGGCGCGGGCCCGTGGGCGACGATCGACGGGCCCCCGGTGAAGAACATCTTGCTCAGCTCCGCCATGGAATTGCGCCACGCCTCCTTCGGGCTGCCCGGGCCGAGGTCGATCGCGGCGGAGCGGCTCCACATCGAGGCCGCGGCGGCGCGGATGGCCTCCGGCTGCGCCCCCGGGAAGAAGAACGCGAGATCCGCGTCGGCGGGCACCCGCCAGAACGCCGGCGGGACCTGGGCCCGGCTCCCGAGCATCGCCAGCGAGAGGGGAGAGCGCAGGGATCGGAACCGGAGATCGAACCCCGCCACGACGGCCTGGGGACCGACCTGGATGTCGACCGCCATGTTGCGCATGTCGTCGGTCCACTCGTACCCGATCTGCGTGCCGACGCGCCTGCCCTCCTGCTCGGCCACGCTCCCGTCGTGCCTCGCCTCCTCCGCCCGCTGCGACCGTTCGAGCTCCTTGCGCAGCGCCTGCTCGGACATCTCCATGCGAAGCCCCGGCCGCGCCTCGTGAAGCGACACGGTGCGGGCGAGGTACGGGCCGGCGAGGTCCAGCCTCTCCTTGTCGGCGGCGCACACGAGGTGGCTCTTCACCGGCGCGCCACCGAGAAAGACGGCGCACGGGAGCCCGGCCTTGCCGATGATCCCTGCCGCCCGCCCCGCCCCCGGCCTCGGCGTCACCGTGTAGCGACCGCCGCCGTCGTCCGTGAAGGAGAAGCCGGCGCTGCGTCGCGCCTCCTCGAGGTCCAGGAGCGGCAACGACATCACGATGGCGGAGGCGGAGTGGCGCTCGTCCTGGAACATGAACGCGTCCACCGGCGCGGAGAGGTCGAATCTCGGATCCGAGCGATCCGAGGAAGACCTCCGCCACCTTCCGCGGGTCCGACAAAAGGAGCTTCCAGAAGCCATCGCGGGGCGTGACGTACGCTTGCAGCGCGGCGAGCTCGGCCTCCACCGCGCCCATCCGGATCGAGGCCAGCATCCCCGGCGGCTCGGGCACCGGATCGTAGCGCTCGACGGGCGCCGGGGGCGCCTCGGCCGGGCGTGGCTCCCGGGCGACGCTCGGCGGCGCCTCCGGGGGCGGCGGAGGCGCGCAGCGCACGGTCGAGAGGGCGACGAGTAAGACGCTGGCTGCGGAGGCGGGCAGGCGAAGGCGCATGAGGTTGGCTCCACCGTGGCAGGTAGCCGTCCACGCGGGCGGGGGCAAGGGGCCGGCCCGCCCGTGTCATCGCGTGCAATCGTCGGTGGTTCGAGGGTCGTCCGGACAGGGCGGGCGGCGGGCCGCGCCCCCGGAGGAGCGCCGCCCGCCATCACGCCGCCGCTACGGGATGGTCACGAGCGGGGACACCCCGCCGGGGGCAGGTTGGAGGAAGAATTCTCGATTTTCTTCCGGCCTGCCCGGGGCGCGTGGCTCAGGGCGTGAAGAAGCCCGCATTGTCCGGCGCGGAGTCGCTGGCGCTTCACGCGAACGACGCAACGTTCCATGGGAAGACGTAGGGGAGCGAGGGGAGCAGGAGGGGGTTCATGAAACCATGGACGATCATCGCGGCGCTCGCCGCGGTCACCATCGGCGCGCACCAGGACGCGCGCACAGCGGAGAACGTGGCGCGCCCGCCCAACATCCTGGTGATCATGGGCGACGACATCGGGTGGTTCAACCTGAGCGCGTACAACCGCGGGATGATGGGCTACCGGACACCCCACATCGACCGGCTCGCCCAGGAAGGGGTCCTCTTCACGGACTACTACGGCCAGCAGAGCTGCACGGCGGGGCGGGCCGCGTTCATCACGGGCCAGACGCCCCTGCGCACCGGCCTCACGAAGATCGGGCATGCCGGGCGCGAAGCTCGGGCTCAGCGACGAGGATCCCACCATCGCGGACCTGCTGAAGCCCCTCGGCTACGCGACCGGGCAGTTCGGCAAGAACCACCTCGGCGATCGCGACGAGTACCTGCCAACGGTGCACGGATTCGACGAGTTCTTCGGCAACCTCTACCACCTCAACGCCGAGGAGGAGCCCGAGAACCCGGACTACCCCAGGAACCCCGAGTTCCGCGCGAAGTTCGGCCCGCGCGGCGTCCTCCATACCTGGTCCGACGGTCACGGCGGCCAGCGCATCGAGGACACCGGGCCCCTGACGAAGGAGCGGATGGAGACGGTCGACGAGGAGTTCCTCGCGGCGTCGATCGGACTTCATCGACCGCGCGCACGCGGCGAACAAGCCCTTCTTCGTCTGGTTCAACAGCACGCGCATGCACATCTGGACGCACCTCAAGCCCGAGTCGCAAGGAAAGACGGGACTCGGCATCGAGGCCGACGGCATGGTCGAGCACGACGAGCAGGTGGGGCGGCTCCTCCAGAAGCTCGACGATCTCGGGATCGCCAAGGACACGCTCGTCGTCTACACGACCGACAACGGCGCCGAGGCATTCACCTGGCCCGACGGCGGCACAACGCCGTTCCGCGGCGAGAAGAACACGCAGTACGAGGGCGCGTACCGCGTGCCCTGCCTGGTCCGCTGGCCGGGAGTGGTCGCGCCCGGGCAGGTGAGCACGGAGATCATCTCGTCGGAGGACTGGCTGCCGACCATGCTCGCGGCCGCCGGTGTGCCGGGCGTCAGGGAGCAGCTCCTCCGCGGGTACACGGCGGGCCGCAAGACCTTCAAGGTCCACCTCGACGGCTACGACCAGACGGCGCTGCTCTCCGGAAAGGGCCCGGACGCCCGCCGCGACTTCTACTACATCAACGACGAAGGGCAGCTCGTCGCCCTCCGCTACAATCGGTGGAAGCTCGTCTTCGCCGAGCAGCGTGCCGAGGGCATCGGCGTGTGGCAGGAGCCCTTCGTCTCCCTCCGCCTGCCCAAGCTCTTCGACCTCCGCGGCGATCCCTTCGAGCGGGCCGACACGGGCAGCATCCTCTACGACAAGTGGCGGGTCGACCGCATGTTCCTCGTCATGCCCGGCATCGCCCTCGCGAAGCGGTTCATCGCGTCGTTCCGGCAGTTCCCCCCGCGGCAGAAGCCCGAGACGTGGAACCTGGACACCATCCTCAAGAACCTCGAGACGGCCCACGACTAATCCGCGGCCGAGCACGCGCGTTGCAGCGCACCTCCGGAGATGCGCACCAAGCCCGCGCTGCTCGCCGCAGCCGTCGCCCTGGCCGCCGCCGCGGCGCTCCTCCTCCCGCGCAGACCGCCTGAGACGCTGCCGCCTCGCGACGCGGGCGCCGCCACCCCGCCGCCCATCGCGGCGCCGGCGTCCTACGTGGGGCAAGCGGTGTGCGCTTCCTGCCATCGTGGCGAGGCCGACGCGTGGAGCAGCTCTCATCACGCGAAATCCATGGCGGAGGCGACGCCGGCGACCGTCCTCGGTGCGTTCGACGGCGCGCGCTTCGCCTACGCCGGGGTGACCAGCACCTTCTTCCGACGCGGCGACGCGTACACGGTCCGCACGGACGGCGAGGACGGCGCGCTCGGCGACTTCTCCGTCCACTTCACCTTCGGCGTGGCCCCGCTCCAGCAGTACCTCGTCGAGCTCCCGGGCCGGGGGCTGCAAGCGCTCGGCATCGCCTGGGACGCGCGGCCGCGCCTGCAGGGGGGTCAGCGCTTCTTCCACCTTTACCCGGACGGCCACGTCACGCACGACGACGCGCTCCACTGGACCCGGCCGCGCCAGCGCTGGAGCGCGATGTGCGCCGACTGCCACTCGACGGATCTACGGAGGCGGTACGACCCGGCCTCGGCCGGGATCGAGACGACCTACGCCGAGATCGACGTCGCGTGCGAGGCCTGCCACGGGCCGGGCTCTCTGCACGTCGCGTGGGCCCGCGACGGAGCGAGCGCCGCGCCCGGCAAGGGGCTCGTCATGACCTTCGACGAGCGCCGCGGCGCCACCTGGGACATCGACCCCCGCACGGGCAGCGCGCGCCGCAGCCGGCCGCGCGGAGGGACGCGCGGAATCGACGCCTGCGCGCGGTGTCACGCGCGCAGGGGCGAGCTGGGCGTTCCCTGCGAGCCCGGCGCGCCCATCGGGCAGGCGTACCGCGTCGCCTTGCTCGACGACGGGCTCTACTTCCCGGACGGGCAGATCGGCGACGAGGTGTTCGAGTACGGATCGTTCCTCCAGAGCCGGATGTTCCACGCGGGCGTGACCTGCTCCGATTGCCACAATCCGCACACCCTCTCGCTGCGCGCTCCGGGGAGCGACGTCTGCCTCCAGTGCCACGCGGCGGATCGCTTCCGATCCCCGGCGCACCACCACCACCGCGAAGGATCGCCGGGCGCCGCGTGCGTCGCGTGCCACATGCCGGCGCGGACCTACATGGTCGTCGACGTCCGCCGCGACCACGGCTTCCGCATCCCGAGGCCCGACCGCAGCCTGACGCTGGGCACGCCCAACGCTTGCAACGCTTGCCACACCCGCAGGACGCCCGCGTGGGCGGCCGAGCGCGTACGGGCCTGGTACCCGGATCAGAACCCGGGCTTTCAGACGTTCGCCGAGGTGCTCCACGCCGGCAGCGCGGGCGCGCCCGGGGCGACGCGGGCGCTCCTCCGGCTCGCGGCGAACGGCGCCCAGCCCGGCATCGCGCGCGCGAGCGCCCTCGCCCGGCTCGACGCAATCCCGGACGCCGCGGCGCTGGACGTGGTTCGGAGGCTGCTCGGCGACGACGATCCGCTGGTCCGGCGCGCCGCCGCGGCGGCATACGCCCTCGCGCCCCCTCCGGCCCTCGTCGCGCTCGTGCCCGTGCTCGACGATCCCGTGCGCGATGTCCGCTTCGAGGCCACGAGGCGCCTCGCCCGCATCCGGTCGGCCGCGCTCCCGCGGCGCGACGTCCAGCGCTGCGCGCGGGCGTTCGATGATCTCGCCGCCGCGCTGCGCGCCCAGAGCGACCGCCCCGAGGCGCTCGCCGAGCTCGGCGCGCTCGACCTCGACCTCGGGCGCGCGGCCGACGCGGAGGCCGCGTTCTTCCAGGCCCTCGCCGTGGATCCCACCTTCGCCCCCGCCGCCGTCGACCTCGCGGACCTCTACCGGCGGAGCGGCCGCGACGCGCAGGGCGAGCCCGTGCTGCACCGTTTCCTCGCGGGCGCTTCCGGTCCGGAGTCGGCCATCGCCCACCACGCCCTCGGGCTCTGGCTGGTCCGCGCGGGCCGCGGCGACGAGGCGCTGGCCGAGCTGCGCCGGGCGGCGGAACTCGCACCCGAGGATCCGCGCTTCGGGTACGTGCTCGCGGTCGCGCTGCGAGACGCTGGGAGAGCTGCGGAGGCCCGGCACGCGCTGGTGGAGACGCTGGCCCGGCACCCGTACCACCGCGAGAGCCTGCGGGAGCCTCTGCGCCCTTGCGCGCGAGGAGGGACGTGCCGACGAGGCGCGGGCCCTCGCGGCACGCCTCGCCGCGCTCGAGGAAGACGGCCGTTGATCCTCTTTCATTCGCCGGCGTCGCCGCCATCCTCCCCGGCGTCGCCTCCGTCCGCACCGGCGTCGCTCGCCCGGGCCGAGCCCCCGTCGCCCAGCTCCGGCGGCGGCGGCGCGTCGGGGACGGGCACGGCAACGTGGACGCCGACGTCGGGGAGGCACGCATCCTCCGCGTACACCGCCTCGAAGAACACGCCGATGGGGCGATACGCGGCGCCGGTCCCGAGGAACGTGCCACAGTCCGCGTCGAAGACGTCGAAGACCGTCCGCTGGTAGTTGGCGTACGCCTCCACGCGCTGGAACCTGCCCTCCGTGACGGAGAGCCGGGTGCGATCCTCGACCCCGTAGCGATCCTGCACGCTGTACCCGACGGCGGTGGAGACGGTGCTCTCCTTGGGCGCGTGCTTGCCGTTGATGCTCACCGTCGGGAGGAGGGAGTCGCGGACCTGGAGATCGAGCTGCATCGGACCTGCGCCCTCGATCGAGGCGAGCAACGCGGTGGGCCCCTCGAAGTGGACCGTCTCCTCGTCGGGACGCCGACCGAATCACCGGGGCCGCCCTCTACGCCATCGTCCGTGATCACCTCGAGGGCTTCCTCTCACACGTCCGCGAGGCGTACGACCGCGGCCTACCTCCTTACGTCGAGCAGGCGTTCCGCGCCTACCTCGAGTGCGGTGTCTTTGCCCACGGCTTCATGAGGTTTCACTGCGACGGCTGCCGACGTGACCTCCTGGTCGCCTTCTCATGTCAAGGTCGAGGCGTCTGCCCGAGCTGCGCCGGGCGGCGCATGGCCAACACCGCCGCCCACATCGTTGACCGCGTCCTTCCTGCGGTACCCGTGCGCCAGTGGGTGCTCTCCCTCCCCTTCGAGCTTCGCTGCCTCGCCGCGTTTCGTGCCGACGTCGCCCGTGCGCTCGGCCGCATCTTCATCGAGGCCGTCGCGCTCGAACAGAAGCGGGCGGCCAAGATTGCACGCGGCCAGATCGCGGCGATCAACCACGTTCAGCGGTTCGGCGGCAGCCTCAATCTCAACCTTCACTTTCACGCGGTCGTCGCCAACGGCGTCTTCGCGCCCGACAACGCGCGCCGTGTCCATTTTCGCGGAATTGCGCCGCCTACCCACGACATCCTCGATGCCGCGAGGAGGGACGGCCATCGGGCGCCGACGAACCTTCGTCGCCGTGGTTGGCACCGCTCCGCGCTCGGGTCATGGACGAAGCGTCGCGCTCGATGGACGGGAACCCGCCGATGGGTTAGACGTCGCCCGGCGAAAGAAGTCGTCCGAAGAAAAAGGAGGCGGCCTGGTGGACCCGGAGGACATGAGCGACGACGAGCTGGCGGAGGAGCTGGCGCGCATCGACCAGGCGCTGAAGGCTCCGCTGAGCGACGGCACCTTGCCCATCGACCAGATCGTCCAGGCCATGGCGGAGCGCGCGCGTCTCGTGACCCGCAGGGCGGCGATCGCGGTCGAGCAGCAGCGGCGAGCCGGGTTCCCGGGGTTGGCGAAGCTCGCCAGCACGACAGCGATCAAGCTCCGCGCCGACGAACTCACCACCTCGGGGGAGGACAAGTTCCGGCTCCAGACCTTCCGCGTCGACGGCCCCACCATCACCGTCAAGTTCCCGACCAAGGCGAACCCGTTCACCGGGCCGAAGAATTTCACGATCTTCGTCCCCTCGGACGCGGAGGACGACGTGAACATGGTCCACGTCTTCTTCACCCCGCTGCCGGACGAAGCCAAGTTCGTGGCCGAGGAGGGGCTGCGGGTGCTGCACGACGACACCCCCTGGATCCTCATCGCCGTGCAGGGGGCCTTCGAAGCCTGGACACCGAACTTCATCACCATCAGCACGCAGGAGATCCAGGATTGCTTGCGCAAAGCCAAGCGCTCCACGACGAAGATCGACGCGCTCCGCCTGACGGCGCACAGCCGCGGCCACCGCAGCCTCGAGCGCACCATGGGCTTCGGCTCCGGGACGGCCCTCGTGGACCTGGGCCTCGTCAATCGGGTGACCGTGTTCGACGCGAGCTACCACGACCTCGGCGCCGTGCTCGCCGCGCAGAAGGCCAACCTGCCCAAGATGACGACCGGCGGCAACTGGAAGAAGGGCGCCATCGAGCTCATCGACGTGACCGTCACCAACATCTCGGGCTTGCCCGGATCCAAGTTCGACGTGAGCGCGATGCGCGGCCTCTTCTACGTGCGCCTCATCGAGAACGCCCTGGACCTCGAGACCATCGACATCACGGACATCGACGCGCTGGCGACGTCCCCGAAGGACCTCCGGGGCGCCACCAAGGCCCTCCTCGACGCCATCCCGGCGCGCGGCGACTTCTCCACGAAGGGCGCTGCAAACACGACCGACCTGCTGGGCTTCTTAACGGACAGGAAATTCGCTCCGAACCTCGCCATCGTCGACGACAACAGAATCGACCCGACGGACATCACGTACACGGACGCGAATGGGCGTTCGGTCACCGTGAGGCTCGGCGGTCTCGCGAGGTTCGTCCAGGAGCACGGCCTCGACATGGGGTACAACTTCGACCTGACCCCGGACAAGGGGGCCCCGCCCGGCTCGAAGAGGCCCGACCGGTCGCTCACGGCGCACCACTGGATCCCCGCCGAGCTGACCCAAGAGGCGCTGGACTAGGCGCCCGGGTCCACGCGTGCGCGAAAGACTCGAAGTGCTCGACGTGCGCCTCGCCTCCCTCCACCTCGTCGTCCTCTCGGCCCTCACGCTCGACGCGTCCTCCTGCACGCAGAAGCCCGCGCCCGCACCTCCGCCCGTCCTCGACGCGGCCCCGGCTACCCAGGCGGGCCCGGCCCTGGACGCCGGTCACGACGGGGGGGATCCCCGTGCCACCGGCACAGCGAGCGAGGGCGGCCGAGGGCCAGCCGACCCCGACGCGGGAGCCGCCACCCTCCAGATATCCTGTCCTCGGGGCCTTCCGTCCTGCAAGGTCCGCGGGCTCGTTCGAATCCGTCGAGGCTGGGACGGGCTCAATCCCCGGCCCCTCGGGCGCCCCCTCCGGATCGAGGGGCTCGTCGTCACGGTCGACACGACCGCGCCGCCCGACTGCCCGTTTCCCATCATGACCGCGGGAATCAAGCCCACGCCGGACACCAACAGCGTCTTCGTCGCGCTGCCGGCGGGGGCCTCCCTGCGCCTGCGCGCGGGGGAGGGCCTCTGCGCGTCGGTGCACCGGGATTTCTCGGGCTATGACGAGCAAGTGGACGAGCCTCGCCCGACCCGACGGGAGCGTCCTCTATGCATCCTTGCATCCCGCACCCCGCCCGGAGACCCCGCTTCCAGGCTGGGTGTTCAAGCTCGGCCCTTCCGTCAGCCACGTTCGGGGCGATGAAGGCTACTTTCGGGACGAGCACGCGATGTTGGTCACCTACGCGGGCCGGACCGTCCTCGTGCCCCCCGACAAACCCGTTCGGATGGACGGGGCCGACCACGGCCCGGGCTACGAGGTGCGCGCCTCGGGGTACACGCTCACGGGCGTGCTCCCGACGTGGATGCGCGCCATGGGTCCGCAGGGATTCGGGCTCACCGTTCGAGAGGTGGCCACGACCGCGACGCGGTAGCTCGCGACCGCTCACTGCGCGTCGAATCCCACGCGCAAGATATCTCGCCAACGAGTGTCCCACCATCCTCGTCCTCGGCGACCCGGTCGCCGTCGCCCTCGGCGAGCGGCTCCGCTTCGTGCAGGACAACGTCCCGCGCGGCGTCCCGCCCCAAGCCACCTGGCCGGCGTTCCCCACCTGTACGAGGGGGACCGCGCGCTTGCCCGTGGAGGCGTCCGGCTCTGCGAGGCCGCGCCGGCGATTCCACGTCGAGAACGCGACGGGCGTGCCGTTCGGCTTGTCGCACGCGGGGTGCGCGGGCGGGGGCCGGTCTGCCTCCGCCGTGACGACGCTGGCGCCTCTGTCTGGGGCTGGGTACTTGGTGCCCGCGGCAGCGTCGGGGGCGCCCGTGCGGGTCCGATCGTCGCACGCCGCGACGATGGCGCAAGCCGCGACGATGGCGGCCCGAGAAGGCAGGTCCCGTCGATGCCGAGCGGAGCGAAGTCGTGGCGCCATGGGAGTCGTATGCTCTACGAACGAGGGCGCTTCGATCTACCCCCCGTGAGCGATGGTCCCGGCCCGACGTGGTTCAGGTGCCGACGAGCGCACTGTTCCTCAACCTCGACGGCGCGGGGCGTCTTGTCGCCGACACTGATCTCGGGCAGCACACCGACATCGAGCTCAAGCGCTCACACTCCGCCGGCGCGAGCGCCCGCCACGCTCGTGTGGCGCGCTCCGGCCGCCGAGCCCGTCTCCGGTCGAGGGCGAGCCCGGGCGGGCGGCGCCCCTCTCGGAGCGCCGCCCGCCCACTCACGCCGCTGCGATCACGGAATGGTCACCAGCACAGGCACGCTCCAGTCGGACTGCATCCCGAAGCGCACCGCCGCGAACCGGACCCAGATCTTGGTCCCGGTCGCGAACCCGGACAGCCTACGCGACTTCCCGCGCCCCGGCAGCTCGGTCCACGTGGGGCTCGTCCCCAGCGGATCGAGCGCCATCTGCGCCGCGAAGCTGCCCAGGTAGCCCTGCCCGTGCACGACCACCGTGGCCTTGCCGTGCGCACGGCCGATCTTGACGTCGAGCGCGGCGGGCGGCTCGGGCGCCATGCGGCTCGCCTTGAGCACGGTGAGCAGCGTGAAGCCCATGCTCGTCGCGTCGTTGGCGTTCGTGGCGTTGTTCTCCACGAGCGTCTTGAGGTTGAGCAGCTCCCGGTCGAACCCCGCCCGCGCGAGATCCCGCGCGGTGATGCAGTTCTTGAGGGCCTGCTCGGCCTGGGCCGCCGCCGCGACGTTGCTCGCGTGCGTGGTGCCCTTCGCCGTCAGGGCGTTGTAGCTCGCCGCGACGGCAGGGTTCGACATGAGGGGGCTCTGGGGAGCCGTCTTCTCGATGGCCGTGAGGATCGTCGCCCGCGCGGCGTCGTTGAGGAGATACACGTTCAGGGAGATGCGCACCCTGTTGAGGGAATTGTTGGTAGGCATGGCCTCGTTCCTTTCTCGATGCTCGGGGTGGACCGTCCACCCATTGAGAACGGGTCCGGAGGCAGCCCGCCGGGGACAGGTCGGAGGACGAATTTCGATCTTTTTTCACGACGCGGCGCGCCGGCGCGGCTCGGTACGCGTCATCGCGCGTCCCCGGGGGCAACCTGCACGCTAGGCGCCGAGGAAGTCGGGGAGCTGGATGCGAACACGCGCCCTGCCCCGAAGGGCGTGGACCAGGATCTCGGTCAGGTGCTCGACGGGCGACGCGTGGCTGGGGTTGTTCGGGCACGTGTCGACGATGACGCCGTGCAAGAGCTCGCTCGAGGCGCGCAGGCCAACCCGCACGTATGTCTGCTCTACCCGCAGGTATGGCTGACCGACCCGCAGGGATGGCTGCTCTCCGGCGCGGATGGCTGACCGACTCGCAGGGAGGTCTGCTCTCCCCGCGGGTATGGCTGACCGACCCGCAGGGAGGTCTGCTCTCCGGCGCGGATGGCTGACCGACCCGCAGGGAGGTCTGCTCTCCGGCGCGGATGGCTGACCGACCCGCAGGGAGGTCTGCTCTCCGGCGCGGATGGCTGACCGACCCGCAGGGAGGTCTGCTCTCCGGCGCGGATGGCTGACCGACCCGCAGGGAGGTCTGCTCTCCCCGCAGGGAGGTCTGCTCTCCGGCGCGGATGGCAGACCGGCCCGCAGGGAGGTCTGCTCTCCCGGCAGGGATGTCTGCCCGACCCGCAAGCATGTCTGCTCTCCCGGCGCGGATGGCTGACCGACCCGCAGGGAGGTCTGCTCTCCCGGCGGGATGGCTGACCGACCCGCAGGGAGGTCTGCTCTCCCGGCGGGAAGGCAGAGCGGCGCGCGCCCAACGACACCCACGTACATCGTGCGCACGTGCCACGCGGGCGCCCTGCCGCCCGGCACCGCGTCGTGATCGTGCTTCGTGGCGGCGTGCCGCCCCCGACAATCGCACACCTCCATGTCGAGGTCTCTCGAAGGGAGGTGCCCGTGAGCGACGAGAAGGACGACGTTGGCGAGCGCGGGGATGCGGTCGGCGAGCCTCCCGGCGCGAGCAGAAAGGAGCACGTCGCGTGGTTCCACCGCGTGTACGCGGAGACCGCCGGCTTCGTGCGAGGGCTGATCGCCGGGTGGGACGAGACGCCCGAGTCCCGGCGAGATGCGCACCAGAACGTGTTCACGACCCTCTTTCGCGTGACCCGCTCCGTTCGCCCCGAGAACGTGCGCGGGCTGCTCTACGAGATCACGCAGAACGAGAGGCTGAACCACCGCCGCGCGGCGCGCCGGTGCCCCAGGTTCGAGGACGAGTCCGCGGCGGAGGACGTGCCCGCGAGCGAGCCCGACGCCCAGGCGGAGCTGGAGGAGGACGAGCGGCGGCACACGCTGGACGTGCTCATGCAGCGGCTCAGCCCCTCGGACCAGGCCGCGATAAAGCTCGTCGACTTGGACGGGCTCTCGTGCGAGGAGGCGGCGGAGAGGCTCGGGATCTCGACGGAGGCGATGAAGAAGCGCCACGCACGGGCCCGCGTGCGCTTCGCGAAGATCGCGGAGGCGTCGCGCGACGACGCGCCCGACTCCGACCGGCGCACCTGAATTTAGCCGCCGGGGCGCTGCGTTGCTCGAGCCGCCGTGGCGCCGCGCCCGGGTGGGCCGTCGGCCGCGTGCTCGGCCTCGGGCGGCGCCCTGGGCAGGTCGACCGAGAACGTCGAGCCCTCGCCGCGCCGGCTCTGCACGCGGATCGTGCCCCCGTGCGCCTCGACGATGCGGCGCACGATCCACAGCCCCAGCCCGAAGCCCCCGTAGCTCTGCACGGAGGCGGCGCGCTCGAAGCGCTCGAAGATGCGCTGCTGCGCCTCGTCGGGGACGCCAATCCCGTGGTCCGTGACGTCGAGCCGCGCGCGGCCTTCGTCGGCCGAGAGCGTGACCTCGACGGGCCGCCCGGCGCCGTACTTCACCGCGTTGGAGAGCAGGTTCAGAGATCACCTGCTCCATCCGGAAGGGATCCCAGCGGCCGACCGTCGGCCCGCACGACGTGACCATGATGGTGGGCCGATCCCCGTCGCCCTCGGCCGAGAGCCGCGCGGCCAGGTCCTGGACCAGCGCGGAGAGGTCGAGCTCCTCCAGGCTCAGCGCGAGCCTCCCCACGCTGATGCGCGTGACGTCGAGCAGCCCGTTGACCAGGGACTCCATCCGCTGCACGGACCTGTCGAGCCGCTGGAGCTGCCGGGTGAGATCCTGGGGCGCCGGGGGCTTGCGCAGGAGGCTCTCGGTCAGGAGCCGGAGCGGGGTGAGCGGCGTCCGGAGCTCGTGCGCGGCGGTGGCCAGGAAATCGTCCCGGGCGCGGATGCCTTCGCGCAGCTCGACCACGAGCCGCGCGCGCTCCACCTCCAGGCGGCGGCGCTCGGTCACGTCGTCGACGACGGCGATGAACCGGCTGACGCCCCCCTCGCCGTCGCGCATCACCGAGAGGGTGAGGGCGACCCAGGTGGGCAGCGCGCGATCGGCGCGGACCTCGTGCTCGCGCTGGTAGACGCTCATCTCGCCCGAGCGGAGCATGTCGATCGCCGCGGCGACGCGCCTCTGCTCGCCGGCCTGGCAGATCTCGGGCAGCGGCGTGGCCAGCAGCGCGTCGCGCGGGCGGCGGAGGATCTCGGTGAGCCGCCCGTTCACCCGCATCCAGCGCCCGTCCGGGCTCGCCTGCCCGATGCCCACGGGCGCCTGATCGAACGTCATCTGGTAGAGCGCCTCGCTCTCGCGCAGCGCCGTCTCGGTGCGGACGAGCAGGAGCCGCTGCTCGCGGAGCTCCGCCTCGCGGAGCACCCGGGCCTGGTGCTCGATCTGCTTGCGCTGGCGGTAGAGCTCGACGAACACGGCCACCTTGGACCGGAGCTCGTGGGCGTCGATGGGCTTGCGGAGGCAGTCCACCGCGCCGACGTCGTAGGCGCGGTAGATGTGCTGCATGTCGTAGACCGAGGCCGTGACGAAGATGATCGGGATCGCGCGGGACCGCTCGCGCTGCTTGAGGAGCGCCGCCGCCTCGAAGCCGGTCATCCCCGGCATGGCGACGTCGAGGACGATGACGGCGAAGTCCTTGCGCAGGACGTCGCGGAGCGCCTCCTCGCCCGACATGGCGAGGACGATCTCGTAGTCGGGCCGCGCGAGCACGCTCTCGAGGGCGATGAGGTTGCTCTGCCAATCGTCCACGAGCAGGATGCTCGCGCGCTCGAGCTCGTCCGCGTCGCTCACGTCCGCCTTCCTTGCCGGAGCCAGCGCTCCAGCACCGAGATGAGGCGGTCGCGCTCCACGGGCTTCGGGATGAAGTCGTCGCACCCGGCCTCCAGCGCCTTGTCGCGGTCGCCGGGCATGGCCTTGGCGGTGAGCGCGACGATCGGGAGGTGGCGGTGGCGCGGGTCCTTGCGGAGATCGCGGGTCGCCGCGTAGCCGTCCACCTCCGGCATCATCATGTCCATGAGCACGAGATCGGCGTCGGGCGCGCGCTCCAGCACCTCGAACGCCTCCTTGGCGCTGCCGGCGGGCAGCACGGTGGCGCCGTGCCGCTCGAGGAGGCTGGTGACGGCGAAGAGGTTGCGCACGTCGTCGTCGACGACGAGGATCTTCCGCCCCGCGAGCTCCACGCTGCGCGAGGGCCGCGCGGGGGCGGGCTGGGGCGGGCGGGCCTCGGCGGGATCCGGCGACGCCGGAGGCGCGGCGGGCGCGGCGGGCGCGGCGGGCGCGACGTGGACCGCGGCGGGCTCCGGAAGCGCCGTCGGGACGGGCGGCTCGTCCACCTCCTCACCCTCGCTGTCGACGAACGCGGGGAGGTTGCTGTGAGGCGCGATCAGGTGCTCGCGCTCGTACCCGCCCTCGGCGCGGGCGTGGAGGTCGCCGGGCAACGTGGGGAGGTAGAGCGTGAACGTGCTGCCGACGCCGGGCGAGCTTCGCAGGTGGATCTCGCCGCCGAGCAGGCGCGCCAGCTCGCGGCTGATGGTGAGGCCGAGCCCGGTGCCGCCGTACACGCGCGAGGTGGAGGCGTCGGCCTGCTGGAAGGCCTCGAAGATGATCTGCTGCTTGTCGGGAGGGATGCCGATCCCGCTGTCCGTGATGGAGAAGGCCAGCACCGCGCCCGCGCGCTGGAGGGCCTGGCTCTGGAAGCGCTGCGTGTCCGACTCCAGAGACATGCGCACCTCGACGGCGCCCGACTCGGTGAACTTGAAGGCGTTGGAGAGCAGGTTCTTGAGGATCTGCTGCGAGCGCTGCGGATCCGTCGTGAGGGCCGGCGGCGCGTCGGGGCTGATGGAGACCTCGAAGCGGAGGTGCTTCTGCCGGGCGATCGGCAAAAAATGCTGCTCGATGTACGCCTTGATCTCGCCGAGCGGCACCCGGCGCCGCTGGATCTCCATCTTGCCGGCCTCGATCTTGGACAGATCGAGGATCTGGTTGATGAGCGCGAGCAGGTCCTTGCCGGAGGAGTGGATGGTGCGCGCGTACTCGACCTGATCCTTGGTGAGGTTCCTGTCGGCGTTCTCGGCGAGGAGGCTCGCCAGGATCATGACGCTGTTGAGCGGCGTGCGCAGCTCGTGGCTCATGTTGGCGAGGAACTCGGACTTGTACTTGGAGACGAGGGCGAGCTGCTTCGCCTTCTCCTCCAGGTTGGCGCCGGCCTCGGCGATCTCGCGGTTCCGCACCTCGAGGAGGGAGGCCTTCTCCTCCAGCTCGTTGGAGCGCTGCTCGAGCTGCGCGTTGGAGCGCTTCAGCTCCTCGAGCAGCTCCTCGGTGCGGCGGCTGGCGCTGATCATGTTCATGACCACGCCGATGGAGAGGGCGAGCTGCTCCAGGAAGGTGAGGTGGATGGCGCTGAACGTCTCGAAGCTGCCGAGCTCGATCACGCCGCGCACGCGCCCCTCGAAGAGGACGGGCAGCACGATGATGTTGCGCGGGTGCGCCTCGCCCAGGCTGCTCGAGATGGCCAGGTAGCCCTCCGGGACCTTGGTGACGACGATGGGCTTCTTCTCGATCGCCGCCTGCCCGACGAGCCCCTCGCCGTAGGCGAAGCAGCTCGAGATGCCCTTCCTGCGCGTGTAGCCGTAGCTGGAGAGGAGCCTCAGCGTGGGCCGGTCCGTCGTCCCCTCGTTGACGAAGAAGGTGCCGAGCTGCGCGGAGGCGACGGGCGTCAGCTCGCTCATGATGAGCTCGGCGAGCGACTCCAGGCTCCGCTGGCCCTGCATCATGCCGGAGAACTTCGCCAGGTTGGTCTTGAGCCAGTCCTGCTCCTTGTTGGTCTGCGTGGTGTCGCGCAGGTTGGCGATCATCTGGTTGATCGTGTCCTTGAGGGAGAGGACCTCGCCCTCGGCCTCCACGTCGATGGTGCGGGTGAGGTCGCCCTTGGTGACGGCGGTCGCCACCTCCGAGATCGCGCGCACCTGCGTCGAGAGGTTCTCCGCGAGCTGGTTCACGTTGTCGACGAGGTCGCGCCAGGTGCCGGCGGCGCCCGGCACCTTGGCCTGGCCGCCGAGCTTGCCCTCGATGCCGACCTCGCGCGCGACCGTGGTCACCTGCTCGGCGAAGGTGCGGAGCGTGTCGGTCATGTCGTTGATGGTGTCGGCGAGCGCCGCGATCTCGCCCTTCGCCGCGACGACGAGGCGCTTCGTCAGGTCGCCGTTGGCCACGGCGGTCACGACCTGCACGATGCCCCGCACCTGGCTCGTCAGGTTCGACGCCATCAGGTTCACGTTGTCGGTCAGGTCCTTCCACGTGCCGGCCACGCCGGGGACGGCCGCCTGGCCGCCGAGCTTGCCCTCGGTGCCGACCTCGCGCGCGACGCGCGTCACCTCCGCGGCGAAGGTGCGGAGCTGCTCGACCATCATGTTGATGGTGTCCTTCAGCTCCAGGATCTCGCCCCTGGCGTCGACGGTGATCTTGCGCGAGAGGTCGCCGCCCGCGACGGCGGTCGTGACGAGCGCGATGTTGCGCACCTGGCTCGTCAGGTTGCCGGCCAGCATGTTCACGTTGTCGGTGAGGTCCCGCCAGGTGCCGGCCGCGCCGGGCACGCGCGCCTGCCCGCCGAGCTTGCCCTCGATGCCGACCTCGCGCGCGACCGTCGTCACCTGGTCGGCGAAGATGCGAAGCGTGTCGGTCATGTCGTTGATGGTGTCGGCGAGCGCCGCGATCTCGCCGCGCGCCTCGAGCACCAGCTTCTGCGAGAGGTCGCCCGTGGCGACCGCGGTGACGACCCGCACGATGCCACGCACCTGGCTCGTCAGGTTCGACGCCATCAGGTTCACGTTGTCGGTCAGGTCCTGCCAGGTGCCGGCCACGCCGGGCACGCGCGCCTGGCCGCCGAGCTTGCCGTCGGTGCCGACCTCGCGCGCGACGCGCGTCACCTCGCGGGCGAAGGTGCGGAGCTGCTCCACCATCGCGTTGATGGTGTTCTTCAGCTCCAGGATCTCGCCCTTGGCCTCGACGGTGATCTTCTGCGAGAGGTCCCCGTTGGCGACGGCGGTCGTGACGAGCGCGATGTTCCGCACCTGGTTGGTGAGGTTGCCGGCCAGCATGTTCACGTTGTCGGTGAGGTCCCGCCACGTGCCGGCCGCGCCCGGCACCTTGGCCTGGCCGCCGAGCTTGCCGTCGATGCCGACCTCGCGCGCGACCGTCGTCACCTGCTCGGCGAAGACGCGCAGCGTGTCGGTCATGGCGTTGATGGTGTCGGCGAGCGCCGCGATCTCGCCGCGCGCGTCGAAGACGAGCTTCTGGGAGAGGTCGCCCGTGGCGACCGCGGTGACGACCCGCACGATGCCGCGCACCTGGCTCGTCAGGTTCGACGCCATCAGGTTCACGTTGTCGGTCAGGTCCTTCCACGTCCCGCTGATGCCGGCGACCTCGGCCTGCCCGCCGAGCTTGCCCTCCGTGCCGACCTCGCGCGCGACGCGCGTCACCTCCGCGGCGAAGGCGCGGAGCTGGTCGACGAGCGCGTTGATGGTGTTCTTCAGCTCGAGGATCTCGCCCTTGACGTCGACCGTGATCTTCTTGGAGAGATCCCCGTTGGCGATCGCGGTCGTGACGAGCGCGATGTTCCGCACCTGGTTGGTGAGGTTGCCCGCGAGCATGTTCACGGCCTCGGTCAGGTCCTTCCAGGTGCCGCCCACGCCGGGGATGACCGCCTGCACGCCGAGCTTGCCCTCCGTGCCGACCTCGCGCGCCACGCGCGTCACCTCGGAGGCGAAGGTGCGGAGCTGGTCCACCATCGTGTTGATGGTGTCCTTCAGCTCCAGGATCTCGCCCTTCGCGTCGACGGTGATCTTCTGCGAGAGGTCGCCCCCCGCGACCGCCGTGGTCACGAGCGCGATGTTGCGCACCTGGCCGGTGAGGTTGCCGGCCAGCATGTTCACGTTGTCGGTCAGGTCGCGCCACGTGCCCGCGGCGCCGGGCACGTTGGCCTGCCCGCCGAGCTTGCCCTCGATGCCCACCTCGCGCGCCACCGTGATCACCTGATCGGCGAAGGTGCGGAGCGTGAGCGTCATGCTGTTGATGGTGTCGGCGAGCGCCGCGATCTCGCCCTTGGCCTCGACGGCGAACTCTGCGACAGGTCGCCGTTGGCCACCGCGGTCACGACCTTGACGATGCCGCGGACCTGGTTGGTCAGGTTCGACGCCATCAGGTTCACGTTGTCGGTCAGGTCCTTCCACGTCCCGCTGATGCCCTCGACCTCGGCCTGCCCGCCGAGCTTGCCCTCCGTGCCGACCTCGCGCGCCACGCGCGTCACCTCGGAGGCGAAGGCGCGGAGCTGGTCCACCATCGTGTTGATGGTGTTCTTCAGCTCCAGGATCTCGCCGCGCGCCTCGACGGTGATCTTCTGCGACATGTCGCCCTTGGCGACGGCGGTCGTGACGAGCGCGATGTTGCGCACCTGGTTCGTGAGGTTGCCGGCCAGCATGTTCACGCTGCTGGTGAGGTCCCGCCACGTCCCGGAGAGGCCCTTCACCTCGGCCTGGCCGCCGAGCTTGCCCTCCGCGCCGACCTCGCGCGCCACGCGCGTGACCTCGGACGAGACGGCGCGGAGCTGCTCGACGAAGGTGTTGACCGTGGTGCCGATGCGCAGGAACTCGCCGCGGGCGGCGTGGCCCTCGATGCGGAGGTCCATCTGCTGGGAGAGGTCGCCCTCGGCGACGGCGGTGATGACGCGGGCGACCTCCATGGGCGGGCGGACGAGCGAGTCGATGAGCGAGTTCACCGCCTCGGCGGTGCTCGCCCAGGCGCCGGTGGTGTGCGGCAGCGACGCGCGCTCGCCGAGCTGGCCGTCGCGGGCGATGACCCGGGCGAGGCGCGCGAGCTCCGCGGCCAGCATGTCGTTGTGCTGGACGACGTCGTTGAAGACGCGGGCGATCTCGGCCGCCTGCCCGTCCGGCTCGACCGGCAGGCGCACGGTGAAGTCGCCGTCGCGCACCGCCGAGAGCGCCTCGAGGATCTCGCCGAGCCGGCGCTCCCCCGCGCTCCCCCCGTTCGCGCGCGATGGCGTGACCGGGCTCTGCGACGTCCGCCGCCCGCTGCGCTGCCTCGGCCGGGCGGTGCTGTCGTCCTGGGTCGTCCGTCGGGTGTGCATGCAGACTCCTCGGTGCATGCAACAACGGGCCGATGTCCGCGACGTCAAGCGCCCCACGGCGGTGGCCAAGTTTGGCCCCGTCCCCGTTCCCGTTCCCGAATCGCCGGAGGAATCGGGAAGGGGAGCGGGAACGGGAACGGGGTTGCGGCTGAACTTTGGCGCCGGGCCGGCGCGCGCGGCTACGTCGAGGAGGGGCGGAGGGCCGCGACGACGGCCTCCGCGCGCGTGACCGTGGCCTGCCGCGGGAAGACCTTCTCCATCAGGACGCGGTGCACCTCGGCGTCCGTGTCGGCGCAGGCGTCCTCCACCACCACCAGGCGGTAGTCGGCGTCGGAGGCGTGGCGCACGGTGGAGAGCACCACGCCGCTCGTGGAGATGCCGAGGAGGACGAGCGTGTCGGCGGCGGAGGCGCGCAGGATGGGCTCGAGGTCCGTCCCGCCGAAGGGGCCGACGCGGTGCTTGGTGACGACAGGCTCGTTGTCGCGCGGGGCCATGGCGGTGACGATCTGCGCCTCGGGCGAGTCGACGAGGAGCATGCCGCTGCCCTTGACCCGGGCGGCCATCGGGCCCTCGTCGGAGAAGCTCCGGGTACCCCGGGCGGAAGGCGACGCGCACGAACACGACGCGCGCGCCCGCCTCCCGCGCCGCGTGGAGCACCGACGAGGCGCGGGCGATCACGGCGCCGGCGGCGTCGCCGAGGAGCGGCACCACGCCGTTCTGGTAGTCCATGAAGAGGAAGGTCGTGGTCCTGGGATCGAGGGCGAGGGCTGCGGTCATCAGGTGCTCCTGGGCTCGGGTTCGGGTGAGGCGGGGACGGCTGCTCCTGCGCCGGGGCGCGAAGCGCGGAGGAGGGAGAGGGAGCGCGCGAGGGCGAGGCCGCTCGCGACGCAGAGGGCGCCGGCGATCGCGAAGGTGTGCACCGCGCCGACGTGCTTCGCGAGCTGGCCCTCGCAGAGCGCGCCGATTGGGGCGCCGCCGAAGAACGCGACGACGTAGAGGCTGAGCACGCGGCCCCGCTTCTCGGGGTCGATGCTCGTCTGGACGATGGTGCTGGTCCCGGCCGCCTCGACCATCATGCACGCGCCGACGAGGAAGAGGATCGACGCGGCCACCCACGTGGTGCGGGCGACCTCGAGGAGGACGAAGCCCGCGCCGAGGCCGACCGTGCACGCCGCGAGCAGGCGGCCGAAGCCGAGCGCCCGCGCCTGCCCGCCGTCGGCGCCCGCCTCCCGGGCGGCGCGGGTGCGGCGCGCGAGGAGCAGGGCGCCGGTGAGGGCGCCGAGGCCGGCGGCGCCCATCAGCGTGCCGAGCGTGCGCGGGCCGCCGCGCAGCGTCTCCCCCGCGACGAGCGGCAGGAGCGTGGAGTACGAGCCGGCGAGCACGCTGACGGCCGCGAACGAGAGCAGGACCGCGCGCACGAGGGGCAGGCCCGCGACGTACGCGAGGCCCTCCCGCATCTCGTCGGCGACGCGGCCGCGGCGGGGCGCGACCGTGCGCGGCGCGACGCGCATGGCGAAGAGCGACGCGATCACCGGCAGGCAGCTCAGGGCGTCGAGCGTGAAGCAGGCCCCCTCGCCGAAGAAGCCGACGAGCCACGCCGCGGCGACGGGCCCGAGCATCTTCGCCGCGTTGACCATCGTCGCGTTGAGCGCGACCGCGTTCGGCAGATCGGCGCGGTCCTCGACCATCTCGCCGAGGAAGGACTGGCGGCCCACCGTGTCGAACCCGTTGATGACCGCCTGCACCGCGCCGAGCGCGAGCAGGTGCCAGACCGTCATCCGCCCCGTCAGCGCGAAGAACGCGAGCGCGGCCGACTGGAGCATGGACGCGATCTGCGTGACGATCACCGTGCGGCGGCGATCCCAGCGGTCGACGAGCACGCCCGCGATCGGCGCGAGCAGCGCGGCCGGCGCCTGCCCAGAGAAGCCGATCAGGCCGAGCATGACCGGCGACTTGGTCAGCCGGTAGACCATCCACACCGTCGCGAAGCGCGTGAGCCACGTGCCCGTCAGCGACACGCTCTGCCCGGCGAAGAAGAGCCGGTAGTTGCGGTGCCGGAGCGCGCCGCCGAAGCGGCTAGCCCGGGGAGGGGGAGGCTCTCCGCTCGGTGCTCTCGATGGCGGATCGTCAATCATGGACGGGTCAATGATAGACCCGTCCATCGTATCGGGCAAGGGGCGCCGGCGATTGCGCCCGATGCGGGGCATTGCTAGCTTCGCTCGGCGATGCCGAGGCGCGCACGGACCCCCTTCCTCGAGACGTTCGGTCTCCTCAGGCGCCGCCTCATGGGCGTGATCGACGAGGCGTACGCGACGCTCGGCATCGGCGCGACGCAGGCGAAGCTCCTGCGCACGGTGGGCGAGCGCCAGCCGATGTCGCAGGCCGACCTCGCCCGCGCGACGGGGACCGACCCGGCGCTGACCGGGCGGGCGCTCCGCACGCTGCTCGATCGCGGGTGGGTCCGCCGCCGCCGGAGCCGCGAGGACCGGCGGGCGTTCTCCCTCGAGCTGACGCCCGAGGGCGAGGCGCTCCTCGAGAAGGTGCGCGCGGCGCGGGCGGCGCTCTTCGCGCGCATCGACGGCAGCCTCGACGAGAGCGATCACGTCGCGTTCGACCGCATCGCGAAGAAGCTCCTGGAGGCGTTTCCAGGCTAGTCGGCTGGTCGCGCACGCGCACGCCCGAGGCGGCACGAGCCGGGAGGGCGTGGACTCCGCGCAGAAAACTCTCCACGCGATGTCGCTCATCCGCGCACACCCTGCGTCAATCGGGGTGCGACCGGCATCGGACCGCGGTGGAGGTCTTGCCATGAGATTGCGTGATGTCGGTCTCTCCCTTCTGGGCAGCGCGGTGGTGTACGTGAGCATGGCGGCCTGCAACGCAGGCGGCGGGAGCCCGAGCGGCGTGAAGCCCGGAGGCGCCGGCGGCAACGGGATGGGCGGGCCGGTCGCAGCCGCCAGCGGCGGCGGCATGGGCGGCTCCGGCAGCGTGACGGACGGCACCGGCACGAGCGGCGGCTCGGCGGGCATGGACAGCGGGCTCTTCGACGCGCTCACGGACCCCGTGTCCACGGCGAACGCGGACCCTCAGAGCGGCACGCGCCTCAAGGCGACGTTCCGCACCGGCGACGACGGATCCAAGGAGTACGTCCCCGGAGTTTGGTTCGACTCGATGCGAAACGAGAGCTGCAGCTTCACCACCGGGGCCGACGGCAAGGTGCGCTGCCTGCCCGCGGGCGCCGCGGGCGGGGTGTACTCCGACTCCGCGTGCACGAACCAAGTCGTGGCGGTGCCGACGGGCTGCACCTCGCCGGGGTACGGCGCCATGATGGACACGACCAACGTCTGCGGGCCGAACGGGGGGCCCACGCACATCTACTCGCTCGGCGCGGCGCAGAGCCCGCAGACCCTCTACGTCATGTCCGGCACGACTTGCTACGCGGCGGGGCCCGCGGGCACGCAGTACACCTATTACGCCATGGGCTCCGAGGTCCCGGCGTCGTCCTTCGTCGCCGCGACCGCAGGCCACGATTGAGAGAGGGGCCCGGCCCCTCCGCGGCCGCCGCCTCGCCCGGATCGATTCACCTCACCTCTGCCCCGAACGCGCGCCGGGCTTTCCGGTCGGCCCTCGACGCGGCATTCAGGCCGAGCCCGCTCGGCGGGCGCGACGCTCGTGGTAAGCCGATCACCATGCGATCGAAGCTTGCCGCCATCGTCATGTTCGGAGCACCGTTCTGCTGCGCTGCGTGCGCGGGATCTTCAATGCCCACGGGCTCGTCACCGGCCCAGCTCTCGGCCACCCCGCCGGGCGAGGCGCGCGTCGGCGACGCCGCGCGCTGCCCCGTGTCCGGCGAGACGTTCGTGGTCAACGCCAGCTCGCCGAAGGTCGAGTACGAGGGCAAGACGTATTACTTCTGCTGCGCGGACTGCGCGGCGAGGTTCCAGGCCGACCCGCACCAGTTCCTGAGCCGCAGGGCCGGAGCCGGCAGGACCGCGCCGCCACGTTCTGAGCCCCCGAGCGGCACCGAAGCGCACGCCTCACGCCCTCACTGTCTAGGGGGCGCCCCCAAATGTAACGAAGCCAACCATCCTGGCCCGACATCGTATCGGGTGAGCGGCCGGTCCGGCCTCCGCGCTGGCGCGGAGGCCGACCGAGCGCTCACGCAAGAACGAGTCGCAACCAGGAGTGCTGAGTCATGGGCGCTTTCGGGAAACTCACGTCTGCGATGGTCCTCCCCCTCACCTTCGGCCTCGCGGGTCTCGGCTGCATGGCGCAGGGAGACGAAATCCCGCCGACGAGCAGACCACGGCCGCGCAGAGCGACGTGGTTGCGGGCGAGCCGGTCGCGCACGCCACGCAGGCGTGCGGATGGGGCGGCGGGTGGGGCCACGGCGGATGGGGCGGCGGGTGGGGCGGCGGGTGGGGGCGGCGGCTGCCGCGGTGGATGGGGCGGCGGTTGGGGCGGCTGCGGCGGCCTCGGCGGCTGGGGCGGCGGATGGGGCGGCCTCGGCGGCTGCGGCGGCCTCGGCGGATGGGGCGGCGGATGGGGCGGCTGCGGCGGCTGGTGAGGAGCCCTGCGCTCCTCCACGCCTGAGTGAACCGGCGGCGCCGGCGCACGCGTGAGCGGGTCGCCGGCGCCCGCCTTCTACCCCGAGCGAGCCCGCTCCCCGAGGCTCAAGCGGCGAGCCGGTCGCGCGGATCCAGAGCGAGGGCTTCTCGATCAACACGTGCATCACGTACGCGACCGCGAACGAGACACCATCGCCGCGGCGAGCGACGCCGGCCAGACGAGCAGCATCGAGACGTGCCGCGCCTGGAGCGCGCTGGGCCACCGGCACGAGCGACGTATGATGATGGGGATGTGCACCAGGTACACGCCGTAGCCGAGCGTGGCGATGCGGCGGAAGATAGGGCGCCGAGAGCAGTCGAGGATCCAGCCCTCCCGCGAGCAGCACGAGCAGGAGCACCGGGAAGTACATCACGGAGGTCATCGTCCCCCAGGCGAAGACGTGGAGGAGCTGCACGTTCTCCGGCCCGAACATGGCCTGGTGGCGCAGCAGGAGCCAGAGGCAGCGCCGAGCGTCAGCAGCGCCAGCATGGCGCGGTGCGCGGGTGCAGCGAGGAACCGCGCGAAGCACGTCGCCGTAGCGGTGGTGCACGAACGCCAGGAGGATGCCGAGGACGAGGGTGTCGAAGCCGGGTGTAGGTGCGGAAGTAGATCGCGCCGTAGAGGACGAGGTCGTTCCACGGGCGGCCGTGGTAGTAGATGGCGAGCCGCACGAAGAAGCGCCGAGAGCCCAGAGCACGACGAGGACACGATGCGCGCGCGTCGCTCTTGAGCCGGTGGAGGACGAAGAAGAGCAGCGGCACCGTGAGGTAGAACTGCTCCTCGAGCGCGAGCGACCAGCCCCAGAACATGATCACGACTGCGGGCGGTGCAGGGGCAGGAAGTTGGTGCGCGTAGAGGTACTCCCAGCGGCAGGTGGTGGTGCTGCTCCGGCGTGAGCGTGGAGGCCAGCGCGAGGATGGTGAGCACCACCCAGTACGGGGGGAAGGTGCGGAAGACGCGCCGGATGTAGAAGCGGCGGATGTTCTGCGTGCCCGAGAGCTGGAGCGAGCGGAGCAGGATGGAGCCGATGAGGAAGCCGCTCAGGATGAAGAAGAGGTCCATCCCGAAGAAGACCGTCAGCGCCTGATCGACGAAGCCCTGGTCGAGGATGACGCCCTGCTCGCCGTGGAAGATCCACGTGACGTGGAACTGCACGACGGAGATGATGGCGAGCACGCGCAGGCCGTGCAGGGCCGGGTAGCGGTTGTCTCTCAATGACAATTACAACAGGAGAGAAATCATGCGTGTTTCCAAAAGCATTAATATCGGCTCCAGCATCGACTAGTCTTTTGAAAATTTCCCTTTTAGGATCGTCAATGCGTCTAGCGGCAACTTGTAATGGAAGACTTTTTCCTTCAGGATTATCAGGATTTACTTTAGCCCCAGCTTTGAGGGCCCATTCTAAAAGTTCCAAATTGCATTTGCCTACCAAACAAGCAAAGGGGGTTGCTTTATCAC
>CAWHDJ010000015.1:2500-120103 GCA_963827955.1 uncultured delta proteobacterium
AAATACCCAGCCAACACCTAAGGCGCCACCAACATATCCCTTCCATTCCAGATATAAATGTCAAAGAGCGGCGACGGAGAGCTTCGTTTTACTAGTCCCCGGCGCCTAAGCCGTGAACTCACCCCGTCGGTGGAGGCGGCTTCCAGGCGCCCTCCCCCACCCTGTCAACGCGGAAATTTCAACCCGATGACAATCTTTTTTGGGTCGCAAAACATAGCTTATTCAATGCATTAACACCGAATTCACAGGTTTTACGCGATCGTCACACACAGAAGACGCAACGCATGCAACCTATGCACCCTTATGGGGTGTTAACCCCTAGACATGCGAAAGACGCTGAACACGCGACGGAACGTCCGCGCGCAGTGCCTTCGTACGGGTCCCGATTTGCGCCCTTTTACGGTCATTTGCCGGCGTGCGGCACTCGCCCGGGAGCGTGCACAGCTCCACATGGTCGCGGCACTCGGAGAGGTCGGCGTGGCACACGATGGCTTGCACCTCGGCCGAGCCGACCTTGTGCAGACAGCACACCGTGTCGGGCGGGCAGTTGTGCGCCCCCTCCGCACGCCGTGATGCCCGCGAGCGGAGGGAAGCCGCCGCGGGGCCGGGGCGTGCGGTGGTCGATTCCACCCGTCGACGGGCTCGCAGCGCGGGACGTTGCCGGGGCTCGGGGAGACCACGCAGATGAAGTTGCCGGAGCGGCAGCGGTGCGCGCCACACGATACGGTCCCCTTCATCGACCCCGCGAAGCTCTCGGGCGAGTGGGCCGCGTCGACCGGCGTCCGGGCGCTCAACCCGCGGATTACGTGCTCGCGCAACCTCGACACGTCCTCCGGCGACGGCGGATTGGTTGGCTCGTACGACGACCCGGACGACGGAGTGGGCACAGCCGGTGCGGAGAGCGCGGCCGGCGTCGTGACCGGCGCGGGCGGCGGGGGAGACGAGGCGCCCGGGAGCACGACCTCCTCGGGCGCGCGCGAGCAGCTCCCCGAGCAGCTCCCAAGGACGATCCCGAGGGACACGAGCGCGATCATCGCGGTCGCGTCACAGCGCTCCCGAGGCCCCGACGCGCGGCTCCTGTGGACCAGCACCACACGGAGGATAGTCCGAGCCTGCTCCACGTGGGTCATCGAGGGCGGTCACGACAACGCCCTCGATCCCAAGGGCAACGCCGTCCTCACCGGCGCGTTCACGCCCACGATTGACCTCGGGTGCGGCCCCATGACGGCGGCCGGGCAGGTGGACCTCTTCGTCGCCAAGCAGGCTCCCTGAGCGCGGCGCCGGCTCCGCCAGGAGCACAAAACTTCGCTTCCCGTTGCAAGTGAAGCCGCCCACCATGATAGCGTCTGGGGCGTGCGTGCTCACGTCCACGTGTCTGCCCTTCCGCGCGGCGGGGCGGGCGCTCCCTTCGCTGTTGACGTGGTGCGCTGGGCGGATTGGGGGGAAGCTCAACCTGACGGTCGTCGCCAAGGCGACGCTCTCCCTCGTCCACCAGAGCGCGGCCCACCTCGAGGCCCCGGCGGAGCTGGTGCGGCGCGACCGGCACTGGGAGATGAACCCCGCCCGCAGCCTCGAGGCCGCGAGCGACCTCGCGCCCTACCGGCCGAAGGCGGACGTCACCCTCTGCGGCTACGTGTACAACCCCCCGGGGCCAGCCGCGGCCCGCCACCTCGGTGCGCCTCGGCGTCTTCGGCCAGCGGCCGAGGTTCGCGAAGACGGTGCAGGTGTTCGGCGAGCGGGTCGGCCCGGGCCCGGGCGCCGTCCGGCCCTTCCAGCGCATGCCCCTCGTCTACGAGCGGGCGCTCCGCACGACCGACAACCCGCTCGGGAGCGAGAGCCCCAACCTCGTCAACCCGAGCGATTGCGCGCAGCCCATCTCGTTCGGGCCGGTGTCGAGCTACTGGCTCCAGCGCCGGCGCGCGCTCGGGGGGCTGGCGAGGGAGGCGCTGGAGGCCGACGTCCTCGAGCTGCCGGAGGGGTTCGACTGGTCCTTCTTCCAGAGCGCGCCGTCGGACCAGCAGATTGCGTACCTGCGCGGCGACGAGTGGATTGTGCTTGACGGGATGCACCCTGCGCTGTCGCGCTTCCAGTCGAGGCTGCCCTCCGCGGTGGTGACGGCGCGCGTGTACGGCCCGGGCGGGGGCCAGGGCTACCCGATGGAGCTGATGGCCGACGGGCTGGCGATTGACGCCGACCGGCAGGCGTGCTGGGTCACCTGGCGGCGGAGCTTCCCCGTCGACAGCGAGGAGGCGGCGGCGAGGCTCCGCATCCTGGTCGCCCTCGCCCTGCCGGAGGAGCAGATTGCATGGCCCCACCCGCCCGCGTACGACGCGATCCCGCGCCCGCTCCGCCTGCGGCACCTGCTCCGCCCCGGATCCCTGCACCGCCTCCGTCGGCGCCCGCGCGCGCAATCCCCACCGCTCCCCCGTCGGCGCCCACCCGGGTCCAGCCGGCGGCAGAGCGAAGCAGCGAGACGGCGATGATTGACGCCGCCGCGCTCGCCGCCGAGGCGCTGCCCTTCCTGGCCGAGCTCGAGGCACGGCGGGCCGGGATCCCGGCGCCGCCGCCCTCGGTGCCGGAGGGTCCGCCGCCCGCGCCGTCCTCGCGGGGCGAGGAGACGCGCGGCTTCGCGGTGGCGTCGCTGGGCGACGTGCTCCCGTTCCTCCGGGGAGCCTCCCTGGACGACGTTCCCGGCGGCCGCGCCGCCGTCGGCGCCGATCCCTCGGCCGATCGCGGACGACACCACCACCGACGCCTCGCCCCGCAGCTCGCAGACCTTGCCGTTCACGCGCGCGCCGGCTCCGATCACCGAGGCGCCCCCCGCGCTGCCGCCGCCGATCCCGGACATGCCCATCCCCCCCGAGGAGGGTACGGCGCAGATTCCGCTGGCCGCGATCGCCGCCGCAGCGGGCCGCCTCCCGTTCGGCGCCCCGCCTCCCCTGCCCTTCGCGCCGCCGATCAACCCGGCGCCGCCGCCGCAGTACACCGGGCCGTCGGGCCTCCCATTCGCCGCGCCGCCGCCGCCGTCCTCCTCGGCTCTCCCCTTCGCCGCGCCGCCGCCGTCCTCCTCGGCTCTCCCCTTCGCCGCGCCTCCGCCCTCGCAGCCCTCGGCAGCTCTCCCCTTCTCCGCGCCTGCCGCGCCCCCACCTCCCGCGCTCGCCGGGCTTCCGTTCGTGCCGGCGGCCGTGCCGTTCCCTGTAGCAGCCACGGTTCATCCGCAACCCGTTCCCGTTCCCGTTCCCGTTCCCGATTCCTACGGCGTTTCGGGAGCGGGAGCGGGAGCGGGAACGGGAGCGGGAGCGGGAACGGGGACGCGCCCGGCACGGAGGGCCATCGGCGCCGTGCCGGCGAAGCCGCCTCCGCGGATTACGCCCGAGGTCCCGGTCACCAACCGGACGCCGCTCCTGCTCTGGACCTTGCCCTGGCAGGTCAAGCCGCCGCAGGACGTGCTCATCGTCGTGGTCAAGGGCACGTTCGATCTCGACCCGGACGGCCCCGTGCGGCTGCGCGGCGCGAGCGACTCGCCCAATGGCGACGTCCACGTCGACGACGACCAGCAGAAGAGCGTCCTCTACCCGTCGGACTTCGCGATTTTCAAGCCCAAGGCCGACGTCATGCTCGTGGGGCACGCGTACCCGCCCGGCGGCGCGGGCCCGGCGGGGCGCGTCACGTTCCGCTTCGGGAGCGGGGCGAGCCGCTTCGACCGGACCGTCCACGTGCTCGGGGACCGGCGCTGGAAGCCGGGGCTCGTCGCGAACGGGATGACGGATCCCGCGCCCTTCAAGAAGATGCCGCTCACCTGGGAGCGGGCCTTCGGCGGTCCACGCTTCGAGAAGAACCCCGTGGGCGCAGGGCACACGGGGGCCGCGAAGGGCGCGGAGGGCACGCCGCCGGTGGCGCTGCCGAACCTGGAGGAGCCCGGCAAGGGCATGACCGCGCCGACGGACACGCCCGATCCGATTTGCTTCGCGCCGATCGCCACGGGCTGGAAGGAGCGCTGGTCCAAGCTCGGGACGTACGACGCCCGCTGGCTCAAGACGCGCTGGCCCTTCTTCCCGGAGGACTTCGACTGGGCGTACTTCCAGTCGGCGCCGCCGCAGCAGCGGCTCGACCACCTGAAGGGGGACGAGCCCTTCGAGATCGTGGGCGCGCACCCGCAGCACACCGCGATCCGCGGCCGCCTCCCCGGCATGCGCCCCCGCTGCTTCCTGCACCGGACCGACGAGGCGGGCGGCGGTTTCGAGGAGGTGCGGCTGGTGCTCGACACGGTGACGTTCGAGCCCGACGAGATGAAGGTCAACGTCGTCTGGCGCGGCATGATTGAGGCGAGCGAGGACGAGGCGCCGGAGTCTCGCGGCGCTGTTCCTGATGAAGGAGGAGGCGGGGGAGAAGCCGGCCACGCTCGCGCAGGCGCGCGATCGCTTCCTCGCCGCCCTGGTGCCGAAGGAGGCCGTCGCCGCCGAGCCGGAGGACGAGGCGACGGCGGCGGCGAACGACGCGCCCCCGGTGCGCGACGACGACGTGGTTGCCGCCATCGAGGCGGAGGGGAAGAAGCGGGAGGCGCAGATTGCGGAGGTGCTCGGCGCGAAGGGGATGGCGGGCGGCCCGGTGGGCGCGCCGCCGCCTGCGCCGGACCCGGCGGCGATTGCGGCGACGCTCCGCGCGGGGGGCGCGAGCGACGAGGACGTGGCGCGGCTGCTCGAGGCGCTGGGCCCGGAGGAGGCGCCCGCGACCGTTCCGCCGAAGGACGTGCGGGCGCGTGTGATGCGCAAGCTCCAGGCGAACGAGCCCTTCGAGGGGGAGGACCTCTCCGGCGCGGACCTCTCCGCGCTCGACTTCTCGGGGAAGAACCTCGCGGGCGCCAACCTCAAGCAGGCCCGCCTCGCGGGCGCGGTGTTCTACCGGGCCGATCTCTCGGGCGCGCAGATGACGGGCGCGGACCTGACCGACGCGCACCTGGGGGAGGCGAACCTGACGGGCGCCGATTCCTCGGGCGCGGCGCTCCCGCGGGCGAACCTCACGGGCGCGTGCGTACACCAGGCGAGCTTCGGCGCGGCCTCGGGGGAGATGGCGTGCTTCTACGGGGCGCGCGGGGGCCAGGTGGGGTTCGACGGGGCGAAGCTCGCGAAGGCCGACTTCCGCGAGGCCGAGCTGCCGGCGGCCGACTTCAGCGGGGCCGACCTCGGCGGCGCGGTCTTCGAGAAGGCGCAGATGGCGCAGGTGCGGCTCTTCGGCGCGCAGGCGGCGGGGGCGAAGTTCGACGGCGCGAAGATGCCGGGCGCGCGGGCCGACGGGGGGGTCTTCCCGTCGGCGTCGTTCAAGGCCGTCGAGGCGCCCGATTCGATCTGGGAGCGGGCCGACCTGTCGCTGGCGACGTTCCAGGGCGCGCAGCTCGCCGGGGCCAGCCTGTCGCGCATCAAGGGCCAGGGGGCGAACTTCAGCGGGGCGGAGCTCAAGGAGTCGAAGCTCCGCCGGGCGAAGCTGGAGGGCGCGCGCTTCCTGAAGGCGAACCTGATGGCGGCGACCCTCGAGCGCGCGGACCTGACCAGCGCCGACCTCCGCGGCGCGAACCTCCACGGCGCCGAGACGCTCAACGCGAAGATGCCCGGCGCGAAGCTCGATCTCGCCATCGTGACCAAGACGAAGCTGAAAGGACGATCGTGATCGGCACCCGCGCCGAGCTGGAGAAGCGCCTGGCCTCGGGGCAGAGCCTCCAGGGCGAGACGATTGAGGGCTTCGACCTCGACGGGTTCGAGGGCAAGGGCCTCTCGGCCGACCACACGACGTGGCGATCGATGAGCGCGCGCGGCGCCAAGCTCCAGGGGTCGTCGCTCGTCGGCGCCCGGATTGAGTCGGTCGACTTCTCGGGGGCGGACCTCACCGGGTCGAACCTGACGAAGCTGGACGCGGATCCCGGCGAGCGCGGGTACCCGAGCGTCTTCGTGGGGACCGTCTTCGACGACTGCGCGCTGTCCGGCGCCTCGTTCGCGCGGGCGAGGCTCGACGGCGCCCGCTTCGGGCAGTGCCTGATGCTGGGCGCGGTGCTCTCGGGCGCCTCGGCGACGCGCGCGACGTTCGCCGGGAGCCTCCTCTCCAGTGCGCGGCTCGACGGCGCGAACCTGGCCGAGGCGCGCCTCGACGACGCCGTTGCGGATCAGGCCGACCTCTCGCGGTCGAACCTGTCGGGGGCGAGCCTCCGGCAGGTGATCCTGACCGAGACGCGCTTCGAGGGCGCGCACCTCGCCGGGGCCGACCTCACCGACGCCACGGTCGCGCAGGTCGACTTCCGCGTGCACGGCGTCCCCCGCTCGCTCGCGGGGGCGGACGCGACCGGGGCCCAGCTCGGCGCCGCCGACCTCCGGCAGACGGACCTCCGGGGCGCGCGGCTCGCGGGCGCCGGGCTCGAAGGGGCGAACCTCGCCGGCGTCGACGCCTCGGCCGCCGTCCTCCAGGGCGCCTGCCTCTCGGGCGCGATCCTCACGGGCGCGAACCTCTCCCGGGCGGACCTCTCCAGCGCCGACCTGACGCGCGCCGATCTCGGCGGCGCCACCCTCGCCGGCGCCTCGTTCGCGGGCGCACGCCTCGGAGGGGCGAACCTCCTGAGCGCGAACCTCGCCGGCGCCGTCTGGAAGGGCGCGGACCTCGGGGGCGCGTACCTCGGGGGCGTGACGTTCAAGCGGGCGAACCTCGCGGGGGTGCGGCTCGCCGGGTCGAACTTCGCGGGGCTCGATTTGGAGGAGGCCGACTTCCACGGCGCCGACCTCGGCGGCGTCAACTTGCGGGGGGCGAAGCTCGTCCGGACCAACCTCTCGGGCGCGAGGCTCGCCGGCGCGGACTTCGAGGGCGCGCTCCTCGACCACACGCTGTTGGAGAAGGCGGACCTGTCGCACGCCCGCCTCGGCGGCGCCGACCTGCGCACCGCGGCGCTCAGCGGCTGCGTCCTCACGGGGGCCGACCTCCGGGGGGTGAAGATCTTCAAGGCCAACCTGATGGGCGTGGACCTGACGCAGACGGCCGTCGCGGGCGCGTCGATTGTGCAGACACTCCTCAAGGGCGCCCGGGCGCCGGGCGTCGACTTCACGGGCTGCGACCTCACGCGCTCCATGCTGTCGGAAGCGGACCTGACGGGGGCGAAGCTGGACGGGGTGGTCGCGAAGCAGGTGAGCTTCGAGGGGTCGAAGCTCGACCGGGCGCGGATGCGCGGCATCAAGGGCGCCGCCGCCAACCTGAAAGGTGCGAGCTTGGACGAAGCGAACCTACATGGCGCACAGCTCCCCGATGCGTGCCTGGAGGGCGCCAGGATGCGCAAGGCCATGGCCGAAGGCGCGGATTTCACGCGCGCCCGGTTCGTGAAGGCCGACCTCCGGGGTGCCCTCCTCCGGGGGGCGGCGTGCAAGTGGGCCGATTTCTCTCACGCGCATATCGAAAACGCGGACCTTCGTGACGTAGACTTGGAGGGAGCACGCCTACACCGGGCCTTCGGCGCTGGCGCGAACCTGCGGGGCGCCAACACGAAGGATCTCCAGGAAACCGATCCCGAGCGCGCACGCGCGGAAGACTTCAAGCCCGGATAGGTGACCATGAGCAGCCGGAGAACCAAGGCTCAATCGCGATCGGCCTCGCCCGAGATCATCGGCGGGGTGCGCGCGGCCACGATCGTGGAGCTGGGAGAAGGCGGCGGCGTCTCGGTGCGCGTCGGCGTGACGGACGCGGCGGCCGATCCCGTTTTCGCGCGGCTGACGTTGCTGGGTGGGTACGCGCCGACGGTGGGCGACCGGGTGCTCGTGGCAGGGGACGAGGAGCTGTACGTCATCGCCATCCTCTCGGCGGCGCGGTCCCCCTCCCTCTCGCTCTCCGACGGAGCGACGGCGACCGTGGAGGGCGACGGGCTCGCGCTGCGCGATCGCGAGGGGCGTCTCCTGATCCGGTACGAGCCCGGCAAGGCCGTGCTGGCGGTGCCCGAGGGGGATCTCGCTTCTGCGCGCCCAACGGGCGGGTCGTCATCAAGTCCGGGCTCGACGTGAGCGTCGAGGCGGCGCGCGACGTGCAGCAGCGCGCCGGCAGGCGGGTCGAGCTGGGAGCGGGCTCCCATCCTGGAGAGCGCCCGGGAGCGCTCTCCGACGAGCCGCAGATCCGGGTGGAGCGCAAGACGGTGAGCGTCCGGAGCGACCGCCTCGAGGTGGAGTCGAAGGCGGCGCGCGCCGTCGTCGGGCAGCTCGCGCTGATCGCGCGGAGCGTCGCGACCACGGCGAACGTGCTGGCGCAGAACGTGGACCGCTACGAGCTGACGGCCGACCGGATTCGTGGAGAGGTCGCGCGACGTCTTCCGGGACGTGGCCGACCTCTGCCAGTCGCGCGTCGGCCGGGCGCGGACGCTCGTCTCCGACGTGTACTCCGTCTTCTCGCGCCGCTCCGTGATGGTGAGCGAGGACGAGACCTCGATCGACGGCAACAAGATCCTTCTCGGCTGACCCAGAACGACCCCCGCGGCCCGCCGGGCCACGATGAGAGGAGAGTCCGGATGTTCCCTGCGTCCTCCACCCAAGCGGGCATGTGCCTCGGGGCTCCCGACGTCTGCCTGACCCCCGCAGCGCCGAGCCCCGTCCCCGTCACGTACCCCAACACGGGTCAGCTCCCGACCGCGACCGGCTTCTGCGACAAGGTGATGATCCTGAACATGCCGGCCATCGTCGAGAGCTCCAAGATCCCCATGTCGCAGGGCGACGAGCCCGGTGTGGTCGGCGGCGTCATCTCCGGCGTGAACATGCAGGAGATCGTGTTCAAGACCTACAGCTCCAAGTGCTACGCCGGCGGCAAGAAGATGGTTCACGTCATCGCGATGACGGCGCACAACGGGTCGAACGCGAACATGCCTGCCGGCGCGCAGACCGTGCCCTCGCAGGTAATGGTTCTCATCAGCTAGCGGTCGGAGGAATCCATGCCCGGAGAGAGCGGACCGTTTCAGGGGCTCGAGCAGGGAGCACAGCACGCCGAGCAGGCCGCGGGGAACGCCGCGCAGAACGCTCAGCAGGCCGCGAGCCACGCCGCGCAGAGCGCGCAGCAGGCCGCAAGCCACGCCGCGCAGAGCGCGCAGCAGGCGGCAAGCCACGCGCAGCAGGCCGCCAGCCAGGCCGCCGACAAGGCCCAGCAGGCCGCGAGCCATGCAGCGCAGCAGGCCCAGCAGGCCGCCAGCCACGCGGAGCAGAGCGCGCAGCAGGCCGCCAGCCACGCGGAGCAGAGCGCGCAGCAGGCCGCCAGCCACGCGGAGCAGAGCGCGCAGCAGGCCGCGAGTCACGCGGAGCAGGCCGCGAGCCAGGCTGCGAACAAGGCGCAGCAGGCTGCGAGCCAGGCCGCCGAAAAAGCTCAGCAGGCAGCGAGCCATGCGGAGCAGCAGGCGCAGCAGGCCGCGAGCCAGGCGGAGCAGAAGGCTCAGCAGGCCGCGAGCCAGGCGGAGCAGAAGGCTCAGCAGACCGCAAGCCAGGTCGAGCAGAAGGCCCAGCAGGCCGCCAACCAGGCCGAGCAGAAGGCTCAGCAGGTCGAGCAGAAGGCTCAGCAGGCTGCCAACCAGGCCGAGCAGAAGGCTCAGCAGACCGCCAACCAGGTCGAGCAGAAGGCCCAGCAGGCTGCCAACCAGGCGGAGCAGAAGGCCCAGCAGGTCGAGCAGAAGGCCCAGCAGGCCGCCAACCAGGCGGAGCAGAAGGCCCAGCAGGCCGCCAACCAGGTCGAGCAGAAGGCTCAACAGGTCGAGCAGAAGGCCCAGTCGGCCGTCAACAACGCCGAGCAGAAGGCTCAGCAGGCCGCCAACCAGGTCGAGCAGAAGGCCCAGCAGGTCGAGCAAAAGGCGCAGCAGGCCGTCAACAACGCCGAGCAGAAGGCCCAGCAGGCCGCCAACCAGGTCGAGCAGAAGGCCCAGCAGGTCGAGCAGAAGGCCGAGCAGGCCGTCAACAAGGCCGAGCAGAAGGCGGAGCAGGCCGTCAACAAGGCCGAGCAGGCCGTCAACAAGGCCGAGCAGAAGGCGGAGCAGGCCGTCAACAAGGCCGAGCAGAAGGCGGAGCAGGCCGTCAACAAGGCCGAGCAGGCCGTCAACAAGGCCGAGCAGAAGGCGGAGCAGGCCGTCGACAAGGCCGAGCAGGCCGTCAACAAGGCCGAGGCGAAGGCAGAGCAGGCCGTGAACAAGGCCGAGCAGGCCGTCGACAAGGCCGAGAAGAAGGTCGAAGAGGGCATCAACAAGGCCGAGCAAGCCGTCGACAAGGCCGAGAAGAAGGTCGAAGAGGGCATCGACAAGGCCGAGCAGGCCGTCGACAAGGCCGAGAAGAAGGCCGAAGAAGCGATCGACAAGGTTGAGAAGGACGTCGACAAGGTTGAGAAGAAGGCCGAAGAGGCGATCGACAAGGCCAAGAAGGCCGTCGACAACGTTGAGAAGACGTTCGAGCGGGCGCTCAGCAAGGAAGAGAAGAAGCTCGAGGACCTGCTCGCGAAGCAGTTCCAGCGCCCGCTGGAGGAGCTGGAGGACGACGCCAACAGCGCGGAGATCGCCTTCGTCTCGGGCAGCGACGCGGACGACGACGTGCGGCTGGTCTCGCTGGTCGGGCGCGAGCGGCTCTCACGCCTCTACGAGTTCGACCTCGTCATCAGCCGCGGCGACCATTACACCGACGCCCAGATCGAGGCGCTGCTCAAGACGCCGTGCGCCGTCGCGATGGGGCCCAAGAAGGGCGCCGTCGTCCACGGCGTCCTCGAGAGCGTCCGCCTCCTCGACTCCGCGCGCGGCGCCGACGCCCTCTACGCGCTCAAGCTCGTGCCGACCGTGTGGCTCCTCACGCTCGCGCGGACGAACCGCGTCTTCCAGGATTTGACGATCCCCGCCATCGTGAAGAAGGTCCTCGAGGAGTACGGGCTGACCGCGGGCAAGGACTTCGACATCCTCGTAAGCGGCTCGCCGCCGAAGCGGGAGTACGTGGTCCAGTACAACGAGAGCGACTGGGACTTCGTCCAGCGGTGGCTGGAGCACGAGGGGTACTTCTACTGGTTCGAGCACGGCGATACGGGCGAGAAGCTCATCATCGCGGACTCGAACGAGGACGCGACCCCGATCGACGGCCCGCCGGCCATCGGGTACCGCGAGGCGACCAACCTGGGCTTCGGCCACCGCCTGTCGGTCTGGGACCTCCAGCACGTGCAGCGGCGGATCCCCGCGCGCGTCGCCGTGTACGACTACAACTACAGGGTGCCGACGATTCGATCTGCTCGTGAAGAAGAACGTCGACACGAAGAACGGCTTCGGGAGCGTGTTCCTGTACGGCGAGCACTTCAAGGACAACGGCCAGGGCGAGGCGATCGCCAAGGTCCGCGCCGAGCGGATGCTCGCCACGCAGAAGACGGTGACCGCGAGCACGGACTGCTGGGCGTTCCGCGTCGGCCACTCCTTCGAGCTCGAGAACCACCCCGTCTCGACGCTCGACAAGAAGTACCTCATCACGGCCATCGAGCACCGCGCGGGGCACCCGATGGTGGGCGCGATCGAGAGCGCGCACCACGGCAAGGGCTCCGGCGGCGAGAAGCTGCGGTACGCCTCGACGTTCGAGGCGATCGACCTCGCCACCCAGTTCCGGCCCGAGCGCGTCACGCCGTGGCCGCGCATCCACGGCGTCCTGCACGCGCACATCGACGCGGACGGGTCGGGCGACTACGCGCAGCTCGACGATCAGGGCCGCTACAAGGTGCGCATCCCGTTCGACGGCGGCGACGCGAGGGGCTCCAAGGCGTCGCGCTGGATCCGGATGGCGGAGCCCTACGCCGGCAAGGGCTACGGCTCCCACTTCCCGCTCCACAAGGGGACGGAGGTGCTCGTCGCCCACATCGACGGCGACCCCGACCGCCCCGTCATCGTCGGCGCGGTCCCGAACACGCACACCGTGAGCCCGTCGACGAGCAGCAACGCGACCCAGTTGGTCGTCATGACCGCGTCCGGCATGCGCATCGAGCTCGAGGACCTGCAGAGCTGACCGAGGGGTAGATCACCATGGCAACTGCGACGACGAAGCAAGACCTCAGCCACCTCCGCTCGCTCCTCACGCCCGGCGGCAGCCCGCGCGTGAAGGACCCGGACATGGTCGACAAGGAGAAGGACAACACCCCCGCGATCGCGACCCCGACCAAGGGCCCGCACCGCATGACCTTCGTCGTGCCCCACGACGACGAGTCGGTGGTGAACATCGGCAAGGCGGACCCCGGGACCAACCGCATCAACGAGACCGGCATCACCGGCAAGACGAAGTCCCACGTCCACTGGCACACGACGGAGGAGCCGGAGACCATCCTCTCCCTCGGCCTGGGCGCGCCGAGCCTCAAGATCCACAGCAGCAAGGGCGACGGCCTGATCAAGGAGATGAAGGGCGTCGGCCTCTTCACCGAGGCTCAGGTCTGGCAGGACTCGAAGGAGAAGTTCACCATGATCTCGCGCACCGAGGACATCTCGATGCGCACCATGGGCGCGGGGGAGAAGAAGGGCGAGCCGGGGAAGGTCGCGTCGATGCAGTCCGACACCGGCATGGCGCTGGTCTGGGGCGGCAACAACAGCACCGTCGCATCGCCGAATGGCGTCGTCATCGGCGCGGACCCGACCCTGACGCTCCAGGACGTGCAGCACGAGGAGAGCTGGACCGACAAGTGGCGCCGCGACCTCTACGCCAAGGTCGGGCAGACGATCAACCTGATCGGCGAGCTGGGCACGGCCGGCCTCGCCATCGCCCACAGCATGTCCACGACCAAGACCGTCGGGCAGGAGGGCAAGACCGGCGAGGGCACGCGCAAGCGCATCGGGAGCAAGGCGAAGCTCGTCGCCGATCTGGGGCTCTTCGTGGCGGCCATCGTCCACGGCTTCGACGAGGTCAAGGGCGCCGAGCCGCCCGGCACGACGGCCATCCACGGCCAGAAGAACGCCTCGATGACGGCCGGCGAGGCCGCGGCCGTGTACGGGCAGGTCTCCGCCAGCCTCTCGTCGCTGGCTACGGCCAGCGTCCTCGGCGGCGTCTCGGCGGTGTTGAAGGGCCTGATGTGGACGGAGGTCGCGAGCGGGCTGGGCACGGGGATCACGTCGATCAAGGACGTGGAGATCGCCGCGGAGAAGGGCAAGCTCGAGGTCGCGGCGAAGACGGAGGCCGTCATCGCGGTGGAGGACGGGCCCATCGTGATCACGGCGGCCAAGAAGATCGTGCAGATCAACTGCAACGATGGGCACGCGGTCGTGCACGGATCGAAGGGCGCCTTCATCGGCGCAGGGCCGGGCGCCGGCTTCGGCATGGAATTCGAGCCGAGCGGCCTGAAGCTGGGCAAGGCGAGCGCCGCGGGCAGCAACTTCGAGAAGCCGGGGATCGATCCGAAGGCGAGCATGGCGATCGAGGCGGACAAGATCGAGATCGTGCTCCAGCAGAGCACGATCGAGATGAAGGCCGCCGAGACCAAGGTCGCCGTCGGGAGCACCTCCATCGAGTGGACGCCGGCGCAGCTCAAGGTCGAGGCGTCGATGATCATGCTGGGCTGACCCCCGTACGGGGCTAGCCCGCCTGCGGGGCTAGCCCCTCACCTCGCGGGGACCAGCACGGCCCCCGGATGATCCGTCACGAACATGGGGCCCCTGCGCGGAGGCGCCGCCTTCGGCACCGCCCACGCCAGGTTCACCAGCAGCGCGCCGTAGGCAATCATCGCCGAAGCCCCCGAATAGGCCTGGCCCTGGACGCCGCCCTCGGCGCCGACCGTGATGATGTCGGCGAAGGTGAAGCGCGCGCCGGCGCGCGCGGTGCCGCCGCCCCCGACCTGCGTGCCCAGCACCGTGAGCAGGGCCAGCCCGCCGGACGCGCCGACGTAGATGCCGTTGGTGCCGAAGGGGAGGAAGTCGACGCGCGGCCCCACGGTGTTGAGGAGCATGACCGTGTTGAGCACGACCCCGCCCGACGGGGGCGCCATGCAGTTGTTGCAGGACGCCTGCGTGCGCAGCCACGAGGCCGCGGCCCCGAAGGGCTGGTCCGGAGAGCTGCGCGTGACCGCGCTCTCGAAGCTGGTGAACTCGAGGCCGAGGTTCCAGTGGGGCGACGGGGCGTAGCCGGCATAGATGCCCAGGAGCGGGCCATAGACGTGCGGTGTGGACAGCTGGAACTCGCGCACGTTGGCGAAGCCGACGCCGCCCCACAGCGAGATGAAGGGGCGGCGCTTGAAGGGCTTCGGCGCGTTGTCGGGCTCGGGCGGCGCAGACTCCGGCGTGGCCGCCTCCTCGACCGTGGAGGTGGTGGTGTCGGCGCGTGCGTCCGGAGACGACACTGCGAGCAACGCGAACGGTAGGAGGGCAGGAAGGGCAATCCAGCGCGGCATCGTCGGCCTCGAAGCGGAAAAGAGGAACGAATGGTGTCACGGCATGCGGGGTCCAGCAAGAGGCTGTAATCTGCCAGGGACCATGGAAAAGAGACTTGCTTTCGCTGCCGTTGCGCTCCCTCTCGCGCTCTCCACCGTCCTCGTCGCGGCGTCCGCGCTCTCCGGGTGCAATGGCGTCTCTCCACCCACGGGAGACGTCATCGACTGCGAGGACGCCGGCGGCATCTGCTTCCCCACCGGGGACTGCGCCATGAGCGGCGGCACCGTGCCGGCGAAGGCGTCCAACTGCTACTCGGACCAGGGGCCGACCGAGTGCTGCATGGCCCCGGAGGCGCCGAAGGCGGGCGCCACGAGCTGCGCGGGGCAGGGCGGCCTGTGCGCGCCGGCCAGCGATTGCTGGCCGGGCCACGGCTACTACGCGGCGAGCAGCGACGACTGCACGGGCGCGTCCGTGTCCTGCTGCATCCCGCACGCCATCTGCGGCGACGCGACCATCCAGTGCTGCGCGGGCGGTGGGGCGGAAGCCCTCTACGTCCCCGCGTGCGACCACGGGAAGCTCGTGTGCACCCAGGGCTACGAGGACGCGCTGGACCGGATGTGCATCCCGCAGTGACGCCCGCCGGGTGCGACACGATCGGCCACGGCTACGCGCTCGCTCGAGGGACGCGGGCGCTCTTGCCGAACGGCGCGAGCGCCAGGACCGCGAGCTTGACGTGCTGCACGGCGAACGGGATCCCGATGATCGTGACGGCGCTCGCGAGCGCGAAGCCCACGTGCGTGAGGCAGATCCACAACCCGGCGACGACGAACCAGAGCACGTTCATCACGAGGCCCAGGCACCCGGCGCCGGCCGACGCGCGATCTTCGACGATGTCCTTGCCGAAGGGCAGGAGCCCGAGGCCGGCGAGCTTGAAGCACTGCACGCCGAAGGGGATCCCCACGATGGTCAGGCAGAGGAGGAGGCCCCCGATCATGTACTCGAGCCAGATGATGAAGCCTCCGCCGAGGACGACCCACAGCACGTTGAGCAACGGTCTCATCTTCTCGCGCCCGCCTCCGGGGAACGGTAGCGCATCCACGCCTCGCCGCACGCCGGGCGGGCAGGGCGTTGACGATCGTTTCCGAAACACACAACTATTGTCCCGGCTCGTGAACCAACCGAGCCGAGGAGAAGACCCATGAAACCGACGCCTCCGGGCTGGCCCCGCATCTCCAGCTCCCTCTATTACGACGACCCTCACGCCGCGATCGACTGGCTCTGCCGCGCCTTCGGCTTCGAGGTGCAGATCAAGGTCGCGGGCGACGCTGGGGAGATCGTGCACTCCGAGCTGGTGCTCGGCGGCGGCCTCGTCATGGTGAGCGGCCTGCAAGGCAAGGGCGAGAAGTACCCCTACCGGCGGACGCCCTCGCAGATCGGCGGCGGGAACACGCAGAACATGATGGTCTTCGTCGACGACGTCGAGGCCCACTGCGAGCGCGCGCGGGAGGCCGGCGCCACGATCGTCACCGAGCCGACGACCAGCGACTACGGCGAGGACTACTGGGCCAATCGCAGCTACGAGTGCGTGGACTCGGGCGGCCACCACTGGTGGTTTTGCCAGCGGCTGCGCACGGGCGGCAAGCCCGCGTGACCCCGCTCGACGAGACCTTCGCCGCGCTCGCCGACCCGACGCGCAGGGGCGTCATCGAACGGCTCCGGCGGCGGCCTCACCGCGCCGGCGAGCTCGACGCCTTCAAGCAGCACGCCGAGCGGACGCGGGGGCGGGGCCGACGACGGCGGCGGCAAGTGCTACCCTGGCGGCGTGACGCGAAGGCTCGCGGGCACCGCGCTCCTGTCACCGCGGCAGAGGAAGCGCCGCGAGCTACAGGGTCAACGCTCTTCGACGATCCGCCAGAGTGAACCGTCCCGCTGGCCGCCCGCGTAGAGCTCGTTCTCGAGCACACCGAGCGGCGCCGCGCAGAAGAGATCGTGCAGCTCGAACGGCGTGCGCCCGTCCGGGGAGGGCGCGGCCGCGACGCGCGCCGGCGGAATCACGATCGAGCCGGTACAGTCCGCGCTCGGTGAGCGCCACCAGCACGCCGCGGAAGCGCGTCACGTCGGTGGGCGCGCCCGCGAGCCTGGGAAACTCAATCGTGCGCCACGTCTCGCCGTCCTCGGTCACGCGGAGGCGAGCGCCCTCGCGGCTCCTGGCGATCCAGTACAGCTTGCCGTCGTCCGCGTACCAGCGCAGCGTCCGGTTGCCCCCGACCTTGGTGGCGCGCACCGGGTGTACGTCGCGCTGGGTGATCACCTTGCCGTAGAGCGGCGGCTCGACGACCACGTAGTCGTGCGCGTCGACGCCCTCGTAGTCCTGCAAGCCCGCGTAGAGCCTGCCCTTGAAGCGCACCAGGTAGGTGAGCCTCCACACGCCGTCCTGCCAGGGGTCCGGGTAATCGACCTCGTAGGTCCAGCGCGACGAGATCCTCGCTCGCGACGTGGAGCGCGCCGGGCGACGGGCCGTGCCACGCGCGCTGGCCGGGCGGCACCGAGCCGGTGGAGGCGTAGAGCCGCCCGTGGAAGCGGATGACGTCGAGCACGTGGTACGCGCGCGGGAGGATGCCGGCGCCCGGGCCGCCGTCGCTGGGCGAATCGGGCAGCTTGTGGTGCGGCATGCGCGCGGGCGCGAAAGAACCGGCGCCGTCGGAGACGAAGACGTAGCCCTCGGTGCCGGGCTCGGTGATCTCGAAGCCGTTGTACGGCGGATCGGCGTCGGGCACGAAGAGGCGCCCGCCGATGGCGTGCACGCGCAGGAAGCCCTGCCCCGCGCCACCGTTCCTGGCCGGCTCTCCGGGCCGGTTCCAGTCGAAGGCGACGCCGAACGGCTCCTTCGCGTGGGGGTCGTACGTCGTGATGGTGGCGCCGTCCATGTCGAGCGGGATGTACGCGTGCGCCGCGTAGAGCTTGCCGTGGAACGGCGTGAGGTCGCAGATGCGCCAGAGCGACAGCGGCGGCTTTCCGACGCGCTCGAAGCGCGCCTTCTCGGGGAAGGGACCGCTGCCGGTGTCCGAGGGATCGTCGTCGCCGTCGGGATCGACGCCGGGATCGGCGCCCGCGTCGGTGCCTGCATCTGCGCCCGCGTCGGCGCTCGGGGCAGGCGGAGCGGGCGCGCTCGGGGCCGGCGCGCCGGCGTCGCCCTGGGCCCTGGGCTGGCCGGAAGAGCAGGCGGCCAGGAGCAGGACGAGGGCAGCGAGGCGTCGAGGCATCGTGGGCTCATCGCGCGAGGCGATTCGGTCGTGACAGCCGCCCTGCCACGAGGTTCCCGTACCCGGGCGAGCCTAGCGAGGCCTGCGCACGAACATCACCTCGACGCCCCGCTTCTCGGTGGCCTTGTCGTCGTGCGCCCGGCCTCGCCATCCCGGCTGCGGTCTGGCCGGCGCAGCGCTCCGAGCCGGCTCGGGCGCAGCCGGCGGCCGGGGGCTGGAGGCATGCTCCGCGCGGGGGCGCTGCGGCGGGCCGTCCTGGCGCGGAGGGGCATCGCCCCGGTGTGTCCGATCCGGGCGGCCGGGCGAGGACGCCTGCTGGCGGGGCGCCCAATCGGGCTCGCGCGGTGGGCCGCCGCGCAGGCCGAGGGCCTCGCGGCGCTTGCGCTCGTCACGGTTCGCGTCCTGGATGAGATCGAGCACGCCCGACATGTCCACCCTGCGCTCGCGCGTGGCGAAGCGGCCGCCGAGGCGGGTGTCGGGCGTCAGCGCGTTCTGCTGGTAGAGGCTCCACATCTCCTCGGCGTACGGCAGGCGACGCGCGCCGGGCACGAACCGCTCGCGGAAGCGGTGCAGGTTCTCGACGTCGCGGAGGAGGAGCGCCCGCGCGTTGGTGTTGTGCGCGGTGTCGACCGACTGCGGAAAGTCGATGATCACCGGCCCATCCCCGCCGACGAGCACGTTGAACTCCGACAGATCGCCGTGCACGACGCCCGCGCAGAGCATCCGCACGACCTCCCGGATCAGGCGCTCGTAGATGGCCTGCGCCTCGGCCGGCTCGAACGTCACGTCGCCGAGGCGCGGCGCCGGGTTCCCCTCGGCGTCGACGATGAGTCTCCATGATCAGCACGCCGTCGATGAAGTGCTGGGGCGTGGGCACCCGCACGCCCCCGGCGTGCAGGCGATGGATCATGTCGACCTCGGTCGACCGCCACGCCGCCTCGTCCTGCGCGCGGCCGTGCTTGGAGCGCTTGTCGATGGCCCGTTGATCACGCGTGTTCCGGACCTTGCGCCCCTCGGTGTACGTCGCGCGGTTCTTGAACGTGCGGTTCTGCGCTTCCTTGTAGACCTTCGCGACGCGGAGCTCGCCGCGCGAGACGACCAGGAAGACTTGCGCCTCCTTGCCGCTCATCAGCGGGCGAACGACCTCGTTGAGGATTCCGTAGTCGAAGAGGGAGGCGAGGCTGTCGGGGATGCGCATGCGGCGTGAAGACCCTACTCAATCCCGGAGCGAGGCGCCGCACCCTCACCAGGGCGCCGGCATGTAGTCCTTGAAGGCGTGCAACCCGGCGCGAACAGAAGCGAACCGACGGAATCCGCGGGAAATGCCGGGGGCGATGGCTTCCGTTGGGCGTCGTTGGAGAACGCGCTGCCACTTCAGACCCCCCCGTCCGCCTTTTCGGGCGGGGCTGCGGGGATCGCGGAGGCCGAGGTGACGGGTCCTGCGGCCCCAGCGCGCCGGGCGGCGCTTCTGGCCGCCCTGTTCGACGGCGCACGCGCCGCCGCGCTCGCAGGGGACCTCGATGCGGCCCGCGTGGCGCACGAGGCGATCGGCAAGCTGCTCGCCGCGACGCCTCCGCCCGGCGCATGCGAGACCAACGGTGCGGACGTGCTCGACCTCGCTGAAGAGCGGCGGAGGCGGGAGCGGTAGGTGTCTCGTTCGGCCCGCAAGAATCCTTGCGCTCGGCGGCGACGGCGGGCAAGAGCCGGGGATGCCGAGAACCAGACCCGATTCGCAGCGCGCGCCGAGCCCCTCGCATCGGCGTACACCCAGGCCCGCGCTGCGATCGCGAGGCCGCCGAAGCCCTTCTGCGCTTCGCCGAGCCCGAGCTGGCTGCGCTCGGCCGGCGCTGGTCGAAGGAGCGCGTGCACGACACGCTCTTGTGGGCGGCCTTCGCGTGGAACCACGGCGTCGATCCCGGGCCGGCGCGGGAGGAGATGCTCGCCCTGACGGCCGAACAGTTCGGGCCCGAGCACGGTGCTCTCGTGCGCAGGTTGATGGACCGGAGGCGCGCCGAGCACGCGGGGTCGAGCCTTCGCATCGGGCCGCTTCGCACCGAGGCGAAGCCGGACGAGGCTTTGCTCCTGTTCGTCGAGCACGGAGCGTAAACTGGACCCCCCTCGGTCCTCATGAAGCAGCCCGACTCCCTCGAGTGGCTGGCGCTGCGGCTCGTCGAGGAGCCTTTTGCGGCCGCAGGGCCCACGCTCGTCGCAGCGCTCCGCGGCGAGGGGCTCCCCTTCCTCACGGACATGCTGGGCGCGCTCGGGGACCGCGCCACGCTGGAGGAGGTCGCCGCCCGCGTCGACACCAATCTGGAGGACGGCGGCGCCGTCGCGTGCGTCTTCGCCCTCGATCCTGCGAGAGCGTTCGACCGACTTGGCAGCCGCCTCTCCGCCGACGCACCGCGCCCGATTCAGTCGCGGCTCCTCCACGTGCTCGCGCAGGACGGCTTCCGGACGCACCCGCTGGCCGGACAACCGTCGTCCTTCTGCACCCGTGCTCCGACGGCGGAAACGCTCGCGAGCTTGCTTCGGCAGAACGGAGACCATCCCGAACAAGTTCTACCTTGCCGGCGCGCTCGACGTCCGCACGGGGACGCTGCACACGACGGGCCTCGCGCACGAGGGCGCCGCGCTCTTCTGCGCGCTGCTGCGAATCTCGCCAAGCACTACGGCGCCGCCCGGCGCATCCACCTCGTCGTCGACAACTACGGCATCCACTCCGCCTGCATGACGCACCGCACCCGCGAAGAGCTCGAAGGTCGCATCGTCCTGCACTTCCTGCCGCCATGCGCGGGCCGCTCGCGAGGGCCGCTCAACGCTTGCGCACCACCGGCGGCGGCGACGGCGGCGGCACGGCCTTTCCCTCGATCCGCTTGTACGCCGCATCGTCGACGCGCCATCGCTCCGTGGCCAGGTTCTTCGCTCGACCGCACATCGGCTTGGGATCGAACGATCCGTAGTCGTAGTGACAGTGCTTCTGCGTCGGCTTCAGCAGGATGTCGTTCGCCCCGTCGGGCCGCGGCGCCGTCGTGACGGAGAAGACCACCTCGTCCTCGCCCCCCGCGCCCTCGTCTGCGACCACGGCGCGCACGCTCTCTTCGAAGACGATCTTCGCCTCGTTGCCCACGAGGCGGTACAAGGTCAGGACCGTGCGCGCGCCGGAAGCTCCGGCGGACCAGGGCGTCTCGACGGCGAGCATCGTCTCCGTCGCATCGAACGGGACCTCCGCGACGAAGTCGGCACGACCGTTGAACGGCGCGCGGTCGTCCGCGCCGGCGTGCCACGGATCGCTCGTCCGGCCCACGAGGGCGAGCGTGGCACCGCGGCGCTCGACGACGCCGAAGTGCGGGGTGACGCGGCATGTGTCGCAGAGGGCCCTGCCCGCCGCGTCCTCGCCTCGATAGTAGAGCGCGGCGAGCAACGCGCGCCCGTGCACGTCCCAGCGGCGCACCCAATCGACGCGCGCCCTGTCCCCGGGGCCCGGGTCGTGGCCCAGGAGCGCCCTCAGGAGGTCGCACGGCGTGAAGCCGTCGAAGGGCGCGGGCAAGACGAGGGGCTTGTCCCCATCCCCGAACGGGCGCCGGTGCTCGCACGACGGCGTGTCCGCCGCCGACGAAGAAGGCGCGGGAACCGCGGACGCGACGCTGCTGGGGGCCTGGGCGGAGTCACGGGGAGCGTCGCCGTGAGGGTCGCGGTGAGCGTCGCGGCACGCGGGCGCGGCGAGCAGCGCGAGGAGCAGCGGGAGGCCGTGCGACGTCGCCATCGGGTTCGACCAGCATAGGTCGTAGTCACCCTGGATCGTACCGGAACCAGTCGAGCGTGAGCGTCGCGTCTTGCGCGGGAGGCGGGGCCGCGTTGCCGTTGGACCAGTGGTCGCCCGGTGCCCAGATGTTGAAGTGCTGCTCCATCGGCGCCTGCGGGATGCGGGTGGCGTCGGTCGCGGCCCAGAGCGGGATCAATCCGCCTCGCCGGGCAGCTTCAGCCGTCCGAGCACCGACTCCGCCTCCGCCAGCGCGCGGGCCGACCTCGGCGAGGGCCGGCGCGAGCGCGGGCCCGTCGCTGCCCGCCGAGCGCGCAGCGCGTCGAGCGCGCGCCGGTTGAACGCGAGCCCGATGGGCGAGCCCTTCTCGAGGTTCAGCGCGACCGAGTCGGCCAGCACGGCGAGCGCCTCGCGGTCGCGGCCCGACGCGGCGAGCAGCTCCGAGAGCGCCGCGGTCGACCGCGCGAGGCCCACGAGGTCGCCGATGGCCTCCTGGAGCCGCACCGCCGCGAGCAGGCGCTCGCTGCGCGCTGGGCAGGCGGCCCTTGCTCAGCTCGAGCCGGCCCATGGTCTCCCAGACGCGGCCGAGCTCGCGCTTGGCGTCGAGCCTCCTATAGGTGCGCTCGGCGGCGAGGGCATGGTCGAGGCCCATGGTCAGCGCGTCGCGCCTCCCGGCCCGGGCGCGCGGGGACGTGGAGCGGGATGTGGGCGAACAGGTGGTCCGTCTCGGCCATCTCGATCATCGCCACCCGATCGGTGGCCGCGCGCGCCTCGAAGATGCCCCGGGACTCGGTGAGCAGGTGGGTGGCGCGCACCGGATCGCCCATCCGCACGTACACGGCGGCCTGGTCGTTGAGCAGCCGCGCCGCTCCGGTCGCGTCCCCGGCGTCGAGGAGGAGGCGGCTCGCGGCGGTCAGCTCGTCGAGCGCGCGCGAGAGCGACTGCGCGTCGCCGATGTCGTAGCAGACCGAAGCGACCAGCGCGGCGGCTCCGGCCCTGAGCTGCACGGGCCTCGCCCGCGGCCGGCGCGCTGCGGCGCGAGCGTCGAACGCCTCCGGAGCGCGAATCCGCGTCGGGCGTGGAGGCGGCCCACCGCACCGCCCCATCTCGATCAGCGCCCGCGCGCGCAGCTGGCGCCGCTTCGGCGACACGGGCAGCGCCCCCAGCGTGGCCAGCACCTTCTCGGCGAGCGCCACGGCCTGCGGGCGGCGCCGCTCGCCACCGCCTTCTGCGCCGCGGCGAGGTACCGCTCGGCGCTGGCGTCGAGGTCCCCGGCGGCCTCCAGGTGCTGCGCTGCCCGCGCGTCGTCGGTGCGCGTCGATCGCGTACGGCGTCGCCGGGGTCGCCCGTGGCGCGACCGGGCGGGCTCTGCCGTCATGGCCGGCGTCGCCGGCGCAGCACCGCGGAACCGGCACCGTGGACGTGGCCTTCGGAGGCCCGCCGCCCCCGCCTGGCGGCTCGGCGCCGGGCTCGGCGTTCCTACCCGGCGTTCCACGTCGAGGGCGGCTGCGCTCGCCGACAGCCCCCCGAGGCGGTCATACCTCGCGAGCATCCTCCGGGCCGCCTTTGGCTCCGTGCTCCCTGGCGGCCGCGCTCGCCGCCCCCGGGGACGCCGCCGGCGCGGCCAGCGACGCGGGACGACGGCTCGGGCTCGGGTCCGCGCGCCTCCGCCGTCTCGGGGGCGACCGCGGGAGCGAGCGGCTCGTCACCGTCGTCTCCCCACGTCCTCCGCCGAGGCTCGCGGGTCGCGGGCGCGCCAGCAGCTCGGCCAGCCGGCGGTGCTGCGCGATCATGAGCGAGGGCAGCGTCGACGCGCGCAGCGCGTCGAGCATCGGCTCGGGCAAGTGGAAGCGTCCTTCTCCTCGGTCGTCGACGGGCACGCCCGCTTCGGCTGCGCGCTGCATCAGCTCCAGCACGGTCAGCGTGTCCACCCCCAGGAGCGCCCCCACCAGGTCCGCCTCGAAGCCCGAGCCCACCAGCGCGCCTGCGCGGAGCACCCGGACCACGTCGCGGGGAGGGCGCGGAAATCGAGCGACGCCGGCGCGGCGCGTGACACCTCCGGCGAAACAGGCAGCCCCGCGACGGTGCGCCCGCGGCCCCCCTCGCCTGGCTCGACGCCTGGCTCGGTGCCTCGCCGCGTCCCGCCTTGCGCAGCACGGCGGAGGGCCCGGCCGCCGCTTCGAGGGCCGCGAGCAGCGCGTCGGCGCGTCCCTCGGCCGGCCGGCGGTAGACCAGCACCAGGGCAGATTGAGCCGGCGATCCCGCCCGCGACGATCCGGCGCAGCACCTCCAGCGTCGCATCGTCGGCCGCGTCGACCGCGTCGAACAGCAGCGCCGTGGGCCGATCTGACGAGCCGGCCAGACGGTTCCAGGCGTTGACGAGCGCGCCCTCGACCGCCGGCTCCGGCACCTCCCCGAGCAGCCGGCGCCGCAGCCCCGAGACCAGGCGATCGCGCGCCTGATCCAGGAGAGGAGGCGGGCCGCCCTGGAGGATCTCCATCTTGCGCTGCGCCTCGTGGAGCGGGCCGAGCGTGGTCGCCGGCGCGTCGCAGCGCACCCTCACCACCCGGACCCCGGGCGGAGGCTCACCCGGCGAGGCCCCCACCACCGCGGTGTGCTTGCGTTCCCGGATCCGCTGCCACAGCTCCTCCACGGTCTCCTCCTGCGCGCACGACTGCACCAGGCCGACTTGTCGCACGCCGCCTGGGCCCTGTCGACGGTGATGGCAAGTTCGCGCTCCTGGTCCGGCGCTCGTCTACTCGGACTGCCTCGAGCTCGTCGCGCGGCCGCGCGACGGTAGCGCGGGCGTCCCGAACTTGGCGCGCCGGATCTCGCCGATCACGGCGCACATGTGCCGGACGAACCCCTCGTCCTTGGGGACGAAGGCCCGCACGCCGAGCGAGCGCAGGACCGCAACGTCGTCCGGGGAGGCGCAGCTGCTCATGGCCGCGACCACGGGCCGCGGCGACTGGGCGCGGAGCTGCATGCAGAGCTCCACGCCGTTCATGTCGGGCATGACCAGGTCGACGACGACGAGGTCGTAGGCGTGGTGCGCGAGCCGATCGAGCGCCTCGGTGGGGCTCGGTGACGACGTCGGCGGCGAGCCGCGGCAGGGTCCACTCCAGGTTGCGCTTGAGCACGGCGCCGATCGCGGGATCGTCGTCGACGATGAGCACCGAGAGCCTGGGCGCGACCTGACCGGAGGGATGGGGGAGGTCCGCGCGGATCGCGGCAAGCTGCCAGAGGACGGCCTCGGCGCTCGCGGGGCGCTCTTCGGGGGCCTTGGCGAGCAGATCGCCGACGAGCATGGCGAGCTCGGCGGGGACGTCGGCGCGGAAGGATCGCAGGTCGGGGGCGGGCCGGTGTACGTGGGCGGCCAGCACCGCGTTCACGGTGTCCCCGCCGAAGGGACGCCGCCCGGCGATCGCCTCGAACAAGACCACGCCGAGCGCGTAGAGATCGACGAGGGGGCCCTGGCCGTGCTTGACGCTGCCCATGATCAGCTCCGGCGCCATGTAGTCGATCGATCCCGCGAGGGGCGTCCCCCAGCGCGCGACGACCTCGGGCGTCGCCAGCCCGAAGTCGGTGAGCACGACGCGCCGGCCGGTGAGCATGACGTTGCCGCTCTTGACGTCCCGGTGCGCCGCGCCGGCGCCGTGGATCGCGGTGAGCGCATCGGTAACGCCGGCGAGCTGGGCGAGCGCCTCCTCCAGCGGGATGGGGCGCCCCGCCTCCCACGCCTCGGCGATGCGGTCCTCGAGCGTCATGCCGAAGAGGCGCTCCATCACGATGAACCCGACGTCGCCTTCCCGCCCCGCCGCGTGGATGGTCACGAGGTTGGGGTGGTGGACGGCCGCCATTGCCTGCGCCTCGCGGGCCAGGGAGTCCGCGAAGTCCGGGAGGAGCGGCGCCTTGATCGCCACCATGCGCTCGAGCAGGAGGTCGTGCGCCGCGTAGACCACGCCCATCCCGCCGGCGCCCAGCACCGCCCCCACCTCGTAAGCGCCGGCCAGCACCTGCCCTCTGGAGAATGGGCCCGACGCCTGCGGCTCGGGGCGCACGCCGTCGCGGGTGCGCCCGGCCGGCTCGTTCGTCGTCTCGTTCGTCATCATGAGGCTGCCCTTCGCTCAGGCCGGCGACGCGGCGTCGTGGTCGACTCCCCGGGATCGCGCTGGCAGGAACCGTGCCGCGTGAGCCGCGCCCTCTGCCGCGGGGCCTCGCCATCCCCGCCGGAGCGCGGCGGTGCAACCTTTGCGGGCGAGCGCGGACGACGCGCGCGTCGGAGGCCAATCGCTGGCCGCGATACGAGGGCGCGTAGGCGTCATGGGAACGTGGCGTCCGCAACCTGGTCCCAAGCCCGGACCGTCTCAACGTCGTCTCGGTCCGCGCATCAGCAGCGCCAGCCCAGGTTTCCCCGGCGGCTCGCATCGGCCCGGTGGTCGCTGTGTCTCGACGCTATGCGGCGTCCCGAGCGCCTTGCGGCGAAGGACGCTGCGCTTCCAGTAGGTGGCCCAGTAAATGGGACCGAGATGCAGAAGAACCCGCAGCTGAGCTTGTTCGAATCCGCCGCCCCCGGAGCCCAAGGGCTACAGCTGCTCGGATCCGACATCGTAGGACACCTGCCAGCGCGCCTCCGCGAGCTTCTCGAGGGGCTCGACCACCTCGGCGCTGACAGCGCCGGCGGTGCGCTCCCGGATGGCGAGAGCCTCGCGCAGCAGCGCCTCTGCATCCCCTGCACGGCAGAGCTCGAGAAGCACGGAACCCGAAATTTAGAATCCGCGGGTGAGCCTCAGGGTACCTCGTCGACGCTGCGGTACACGGGCAGACCCCGGCGACGGAACAGCTCCGCCTCCTCGTCAGCGCCCGTCGACGGTCCGCCGATCCGCAGGCAGGCATCGCAGCGCTCCGCGAGCGCCAGCGAGACCGGCATCATGATCTCGTCAAAGCTCGCGCTGCCCGCGGCCTCGATCATCGGCAGCGCGGCGTTGACGCCGATGACCGGCACGTGGCCGCGGCGGAACAGCGCCACCGCCGCGTCGTTCATCGCCCGGAGGTTCGCCGCCCGGCGCTCTACATCCGCGCCGCCGGAGGTATACGGACCCGACACCATGATCCACATCGCTCGATCTCTCCTGAACGTGCTCGCTGCGCTCCGCCATAGCCCGAGCGGAGGCTCGCGTCGTCCCTTTCTCCGAGCGGCGACGCGGCGGCGCCCGCGGTCTGCAAGACGAGAGCGAGGGCGGCGAAGGCAAGGCGAGCGCGGCGGAGAGCAAGCATGGATGGACGCGTTCCTTTCGGCGCCCAGAACGCCGCGGGCGCGCGGCCCTACAGGCCGGCACCGCGGCCTCCCCATGATCCGCCCGGGAGTTGTAGCGGCTGTGGTACGTGGCAGCCTACGCGCGGGTAGGGTAGTCGCGGAATCGTGCGGGTGTGGCAGCGCCTCCGGTCTGAGCGATTTCGACGATCCGGTACTTCCGGGCCGACCTCGCCGCGTGGATGCTCTGCGCATGCGCCTCCTCGAACCGCCGACCCTCACCGGCCGTCACGTGCAGCTCGTGCCGCTCCGGCCCGAGCACGCACCAGCGCTCATCGCGGCCGCCAACGAATCGCGCGCGACCTATAGCCTCACCCTCATGCCCGTGGACCTCGCCGGCATGCAGGCCTACGTGGCGGCCGCGCTCGTGGATCAGGAGCGGGGGGAGTCCATGCCCTTCGCCGTATGCGACGGCACGGGCGTGCCGGTCGGCAGCACCCGGTTCATGTCCATCGAGCACTGGCGCTGGCCCGGGCCGCCGCCAGAGCCGGTGCCAGCCGGGCCGGACGCGGTGGAGATCGGGTACACGTGGTACGCGGAGCGAGTGCAGCGTACCGCGGTCAACACCGAGGCCAAGCTGCTCCTCTGCACGCACGCGTTCGAGCAGTGGCGCGTGCGGCGGGTGCTCTGGAAGACGGACGCGCGCAACGAGCGATCGCGCACTGCCATCTTGCGCCTCGGAGCGCACTTTGACGGAGTGCTCCGCGCCCATCGACCGGGCGCCGACGGCGCGGTGCGTGACACAGCGTTCTACTCGATGCTGGCAAGCGAGTGGCCCGACGCCAAGATGAAACTTCTCCGGCGGCTCGAGCGAGGGCTCGATCACGCGGCTCGCTGAGCGACCGCCGAGCGAAGCGCGGACACGGACGCGGTCCGCAGGTAGACCACCGGCGCGTCCGCGGCGGCGAGGTTCCGCACCTGGTCGCGGAGCGTGTGCGAGACCATCCCCACCATCACGACAACGAGCCCGACGTGCGCGATGCCGTGACGCGCTCCCGGCGGCACCTTCTTCTCGTAGTGGACGAGGTCCCAGCCGACCTCGGCGGCCACCTCACGGTAGCGATCCGACAGCCCGCCGTTGCCCCCGACGACGAGCACCGTCTGCTTCGCCCTGCCTCCCCTTTCACCCTCGCGGTTCCTCTGCGCCATGCAGAGGACGTCGAGCAAGCCGCGCGCCAGGCTCCGGCTGTGCACTTTCCCGGGCGAAGCAGCGGGATCTCGGTTCATTCCGCGGCAAATTGGCGAGTCGCGGCGGGAGGCGCTTGCCAGGTTGGCAGCCAAAGGCGGGCGCCCAACCATGCCACCGCAACCTCGAGGCGAAGGCGAGGGTGCTGGTGACGAGGAGCGGGGACCGGCTGGCGATCGCGATCTCTGATCTCGCCGAGGCAACCGAGCCCGCCGACGTGTGGCTGGCGATCACCGAGGACGGGCTCACCACGGCGGTGCCTCGCGGCGAGAACGCGGGCGCCACGCTCGTGCACGGGCCCATCGTGCGCTCGCTCGACCGGGTGATGGAGATCGCGGCGGGGACGCACGGGGTCGTGCGGGTGGGGGAGGTCGAGGGCGCGGTGAAGCCGGACTGGCGGCGTGAAGCACTGCGCGCGGTCGCGTTCGTGCAACAGCGCCGGTCACTGCGCATCACGGGCGCGGGGACGGTGTTGCTTCGCTGAGGGAGCCGACCATCATCCAGCGGGCGCCCCCCTCCTGCTCGCATCGATCTTCCAGGCGTTCGATCGGGCCCGTGGCGATGAGGTCGCCGTCAAGTGCCTGTCCCGAGAGTCGGAGGAGGTCTCCGCGATCCTGAACGAGCACGAGATCCGGCGTGCCCTCCGGCACCCCGGCGCGCCCGAGGTGCACGAGCTGTTCGAGGGGCCGGCCGACATCGCCGATTCCATGGAGCCGATCCAGGGCATCGATATCCGCGGGGCGCGACGCGTTATGCTGACGGCACGATCATGGACCTCGCCCGCATGCTGGAACGCTGCCACAAGGAACAGTGGCACGAAGACGACATCGACTGGTCGCACCCGCCCCGGGCACTCCCTCCCGACGACGAGCGGCTCGTGGTCCAGCTCTTCACCAACATGGCGGGGATCGAGCGTCTCGCGGGGGCGCTCTTCGCCGAGCAGTCGCGCCGCACGCAGGACCCGGTTCTCAGGTCGATCTTCGACAGCTTCGTCGTCGACGAGGAGCGCCACGCACGGGTCGCCGCGCGCCTCGCCCGTCACTACGACGTGCGCTGCCTCGGCCCCTACCGCGTCGACGAGCACCTTGCGCGATTCCGACCCCCCTTCTTGCGGGCGATCCGGGACCTCGACGACGACGTCGCCAACGCGTACATCACCGGCGGGACTCTTGCTGGACATCGCGCTCCTGCGATCCATCGACGACCACGTCTCCGATGAGACGTGCACGGCGGCGATGCGACTCATCAACCGCGACGAGTCCCGGCACATCGCCGTCGACTATCACATGGTGGAGCACTATGCGTCAGACGCGTACGAGGCGGAAGCCCGGACGCGGCCACGCCGCACGGCGCGGGCGCGGCTGCGCGGAGCGGCGTCCTTGACGATGGTGATCGTGCACGCGCGGCCGTTCTTCCATGCGATGTTCTTCGGGCCCATGGACGTGGTCGATCGCGACGGGCAGAGGATGCGCGAGGCCTTCCGCCACATGCAGCGCATCGGCGCGAAGCCCGAGGCGGTGCGCCGCCCGTTCAGCCGCTTTCTGCGGGCGATGTACGACGCATTCAACCACCCGAAGGCGGGGCCCTGGATGGGGCGTGTGGCATCGCGGCTGGTCGGCATCGACCCCCGCTACATGGCGCGGCTCGACGACGACGCCGCACTCGCCAGAGCCGCTACGATGACATACGACGAGCTCTGCCAGGACGCGCTCGCCGCGAAGCAGCGCCTCCCGTGAGGCGCTCAGCTGCTCGGCGCGATGGACCTCCGCGGAGGATGGCGTCGATGGCGAGCTCGGCGCCCAGCGACGCGCGGTCGAAGGACGCGGAGGCGGCCGCCTCCAGCTCCGCGTCGTCGGTCAACCGGGCTGCCCTCTTCGAGCGCAGCAAGGCGCGGCGGCCGATCCGGATCCACGACACGCGGGCGACGCTCGTCACCATCGCCCTCGCGAACGGCAAGACCGAGACGTGGGTCCGCATCACCACGGCGCCGGCATGTAGTCCTTGAAGAACTGCCCGAACGCGTGCTCCCCCGTGCGGAGCCCGGAGAAGACGGGGTCGCAGATCCGCGCCGCCCCGTCCACGATGTCGAGCGGGGGGTGGAAGCCGTGCTCCTCGCGCTTCCTCGCCGCGAGCGCGGCCGGGTCCTCGTCGGTCACCCAGCCGGTGTCGACGCTGTTCATGTGGATCCCGTCCTTCACGTAGTCCGCGGCGCGAGGTGCGCGTCAGCATGTTGAGCGCGGCCTTGGCCATGTTCGTGTGGGGGTGCTTGTCCGTCTTGTGCTCCCGGTAGAACTGGCCCTCCATCGCCGACACGTTGACGATGTGCTTGTCGGGCGAGGGCCTCCGGAGCATCAGCGACTTCAGCCGGGCCGAGAGGACGAACGGCGCCACCGCGTTCACGAGCTGCACCTCGAGCAGCTCGACCGTGGGCACGTCGGCGAGCGGGAGGCGCCAGCTATTCTGGGGCCGGAGGTCGATCTGCTGCTGGTCGGCGTCCAGCTCGCCGCGGGGGAAGAGGTCGACCTTCCCGGCCAGCGCCAGGTCCTCGGGCGTGACGGGGGTCTGCGAGAGCAGCGCCGGGTCTGCCGCGCGGGCGTCGCGGCGGGCCCGGCGCTCCTCGTGGTACGCGTGGAGCAGCGGGCGCACCGGGCCGGGGAGCGCGGCGAGCGGCTCCCGCTCCAGGTCGACGAGGTGGGCGTAGAAGCCGGGCGGGCGGCGCACCGTCTGGCAGGCGTTGTGGAGGATGAAGTCGAGCCTCTCCTCGCGCTCGGCGAGCGCGTGGGCGAAGCGCTCGACCGCGGGGGTGAGCCGGAGGTCGAGCCCGTGGATCTCGAGGCGGCCCGCCCACGCGGGGAAGTCGGCCTCGGCGGCGTAGCGGCGGGCGGCGTCGTGGGGGAACCGGGTGGTGACGATGACCCGCGCCCCGGCGCGGAGCAGCAGGATCGCCGCCTGGTAGCCGATCTTCACGCGGGCGCCGGTGACGAGCGCGACGCGGCCCGTGCAGGTCGGCGGTCTGTGCCCGCTTCTCGTAGTTGAAGTCGGCGCAGGGGGGGCAGAGCTGGTCGTAGAAGGCGTGCAGGCGCCGGTACTCGGCCTTGCACACGTAGCACTTGCGCACCTTCCCGACCTCGGGCCCGCCGGGCTCGGGCTCGGGCTCGGGAGCTGCGGGGAGCGAAGGAGAAGCGATGAGCGAGGCCAGGGCCGGAGGCGTCACGAAGACCGGGGCGCGGCGCCCGGTGCGGATGCCCGTCGCGTCGAGGAGCGCCTCGTCGCGCCGCCCTCTCCTCCGTCCGATCACGGCGGCGGAACGCCTTCGCCAGCTTCCGCTGCTCGGCCCGCTCCGGCCGCGACACCCTCCCCGCGGCCTCGAGCAGCCGCACGCGCGCGGCGCGGTCGAGTTGCGACAGCGCGCCGCGGTCCTGGGCGATCGCCTCCAGCACCTTGATGCACGCCTCGACCTCGCCGGCGCTCCACGGAGCGCCGCCGCGCCCATCGCCTCCCGACGCCGTCATCCCGTCGTCCCTCGCGCTGCGCGCTCCCCGCGCTACTGCGCGGGCGCCACGTCGATGGCGTTCATCACCTTCACGACGCCCTTCACCTGCGTCGCGATCTGCTCGGCGTGCGCCTTCTGCGCGGCCGTGGGCACCTTGCCCGCCAGGCTGACTACGCCGTCGAGCGAGCCCACCGTGACGCCGGAGAGCTTGTCGTCGGCCTTGATCAGCTCGCCCTTGACCGCGACCACGATGGCCGCGTCGTTGGTCTTCTGCCCGATCTTCTCCGCCGTGTGCTCGATGGCGGCGCCTGCGCCGTTCGCCGCGTTGGTCGCGGCCTCGCAGCCGGCGCCGAGGGCGAGGGGGAGGAAAAGGGCAACGTGGATCGTCGGTCGGGTCTTCATCGCGCCCCTTTTACCACCGGCGGCGCGCCTGGCACGAGCGAGAGCACGGAAAACGCCTCCCCGGCGTCCGCCATCGGAGGGAGAGGAGCTTCTCTTCCATGCGCCACCCTCTCGTCCCTCCTTGCGGCCTCATCGCCGCGTGTGCCCTCGCCGCCGCGTGCGCCGACACCTCCCCCCTGCGCTTCGCGAGCGTCACGCCCGCCGGCGCGGAGACCTCGCCCACCGCGGCCAGCAAGGACTCCACGAGCGTGGGCCCGGGCGCGGACGGCTCCGGCGCGGGCGGGGCGCCCCCGGCCCCTCCCATCGTCCCCGTCACGGGCCACCCCCGCCTCTGGATCCGCCCTGCGGACGTGGACCGCCTCCGGGGCTGGGCCACGTTCCAGAACCCCATGTACGCCCAGGGTTTGGCGCGCGCGGTAAGCGCGGCCGTCCACACCTACGACACCCAGTTCTTCCCCAGCGGGCAGCCCAACCCGAGCTGGCCCGATCCAGGCGAGACCAACTGGGTCTCGTACGCCACCGAGCAATACGCCGAGATCTTCGCCTTCATGTCGCTCGTCGACCCCGACCCGTTCGCGCGGGCCGCGTACGCGACCCGCGCGCACAACCTCGTCATGCACGTCTTCGACGAGGCCGCCAAGGGGCCCTCGGCCGGCGACCCCTTCCGCGACCCGGCGTTCTCCACGTACAACCGCGCGAGCTACTGGGGCGAGGCGTTCGGCCTGACGGTGGACTGGATCTACCCGTCCCTCACGGCCGAGGACAAGGCCACCATCCGCCAGGTCTTCCTGCGCTGGTGCGACGAGTGCGTCCACGCCGCCACGGCGAACGAGGAGCACCCGCAGCCCGTCGGCGTCAAGAACGACCCGGCCCTCCTCGCCGACAAGGGGCAGCTCCGCTGGGCCGCGAACAACTACTTCACCGCCCACATGCGCCAGCTCACCCTCATGTCCCTGGCGCTCGACGACGCGGACGACCCGCCCGTCGACCCGTCGCAGCCCGCGTCGGCCCTCGGCAACTCGCTGCGGAGCTACCTCGACGACGTCACCGGAGCGTGGCTCTACCAGCAGTACGCCGTCTACTCCGACGCGCCCGTCGCCGCGCAGGCGCTCGGCGTGCCCGAGGACGGCCTCGGCGTCGCGAGCGGCGGGCTCTCGGTCGAGGGGCTTCTCTACGGGACCTCGATCGGAATGCTCCACCAGGCGCTGCTCGCCCTGCACACCGCGGGCAGGGACGACCCGGCGATCGCAGGGCCGCAGGCGAGCCTGTGGCAGAGCCCGTACTGGGACCGCTTCGTCCAGGGATTCCTCCACACGATCACGCCCTCGGCCGCGCTCCCCTCCGACCCGAGCTCGCAGTACCTCGGCCCCGTCTACGGGCTCGCGGACTACGGCGACATCCTACGCACCTGGGTCGCGCCGGAGTACATCTCCCCGTTCGCGTCGATCGGCATCCTCGACGAGATCACCGGCAACCAGGCGCGCCTCCCCGCCGTCCGCTGGATCGCGAAGAACGTCCTCGAGGGCGGCGCCGGCGCCTTGTATAGCCGCGCCTCCAACGTCTGGGGCAACTCCGGCGCCACGCAGACCATCCTCTCCTTCATGCTCTTCGACCCGGCCGCGCCCGACCCCGCCGACCCGCGCCCCGCGCTGCCCACGGTCTTCTTCGACCGCTCCTTCGGCCGCGCGCTCGCGCGCACCGCCTTCACGCCGGACGCCACGTGGTTCACGTACCTCTGCAACTGGGAGACGCTGAACCACCAGCTCGGGAGCGCGAACCAGATCGAGCTCTACCGCAAGGGCGAGTGGCTCCTCAAGGAGCGCGGGGGTTACAGCAACGACTGGGTCGAGGCGACGAGCGACGAGCACGATACGCTCGCCGTGCAGAACGACACGCCCACGAACCTCCAGTGGTTCGAGGGCACCACGTCGGCGCGCGGCGGGCAATGGACGAACGGGGCGAACGCGGGCGACCCGACGGTGCAGATGAGCGCCGGCGACGGCTGGGTCTACGCCTACGGCGACGCCACGAACCTCTACAACCGCCCGGGCGACCCGTGGGTACCGAACGGCACCTCCGCGATGGACGTCGTACACGCGAGCCGGTCCGTCGTCTGGATCGAGCCCGACCACGTGGTCGTCTACGACCGCGCCGACACGCACACGGCGAACCGCTTCAAGCGCGACCACTTCACGCTCGTCGCCCAGCCCCAGGTCTCGGGCCTCACGGCGACGGCGCTGACGGCGGGCGGCCAGCGCCTCACGCTCCAGACCCTCCTGCCGACCACCGCGACGCTCACGGTCTCGCCCGCCGACCAGTTCAACAGCGTCGCCCTCCTCGAGCCCACGCAGTGGCACATGGTGATCGAGGACCCGAGCAGGCCCGCGAGCGTGCGCTTCCTCCACGCGATCGAGGCCGCCGACCAGGGCGCCCCCCCGGCCACGGCCAGGCTCCTCGCGAGCACCTCCGGCGCTGCCTTCCAGGGCGCCGCGCTCGCGTGGTCGGCCCCCTCCCCCGGCGGCGCCGTCGTGATGTTCCCGGTCGATCCAGACGCCGCCTTCCAGGGCACGAGCTACGTCGCGCCCGCCGGCGCGGGGCTGCACCTCGTGCTCGGGCTCACGCCGGGCGCCGGCTATAGCGTGAGCACCTCGCCGTGCCCCGGCGGGGAGAGCGTCCAGATCGCGCCCGGCGGGGACCAGCTCGCCGACACGGCGGGCGTGCTCGTCGTGGGACCGTGAGGCTTCGAATGTTTCGCATTTCCACGTAACGCTTCCGCTGGCCGGTACAGGAAGAACCTCCCGGGCGCAGGCTGGACACTGCCAACCGGCCGGTGCTATCGAAGCGCCCGGAAGCGAGGTCCGTATGGCCGAAGAGATGCCTGTGACGAGCCAGGAGGAGCCCAAGGAGGAATTCTTCGAGAACGACGCCACGGGCGTCGAGGCGGAGCAGGTCGGCGAGGCCTCGACAGGCGCCAAGCCGTGGGAGCCGTCGAAGATCCGCATCAGCACGAAGCCGTTCTCCCTCCGGCAGGTCGTCGACATGATCAACGACCGCGACATCGATCTCGCGCCCGACTTCCAGCGGTTGTTCGTGTGGACGCAGCAACAGAGGTCGCGGCTCATCGAGTCCGTCCTGCTCGGCATCCCCCTGCCCGCCTTCTACTTCAGCCAAGACGCCGACGGCCGGATGCAGGTAGTCGACGGCGTGCAGCGCCTCACCACGATCCACCGCTTCATGACCCGGGAGGAGCCGCTCTCCGATCTCGAGTACCTGGGCCACCTCGCGGGACAGACGTTCAAGAAGCTCGACGTCGTCATGAAGAGACGCGTCCAGCAGACTCAGATCTTCGTCAACGTCATCGAGCCGCAGACCCCCGACGACGTGAAGTTCGATGTCTTCCGACGGATCAACACGGGGGGGAGCCCGCTCACCGCCCAGGAAATCCGGCACTGCATGTCCCGGCAGCGCTCGCGGGATCTGCTCATGCAACTGACGAGCCTCCCGAGCTTCCACCAGGCGACCGACAACGCGTTCCTCCACGAGCGCCGCATGGCAGATCGAGAGGTCGCGCTGCGCTTCTGCGCCTTCCGATCGCTGGCGGACGTGGACCAGTACAAGGGCTTCACCAGCCTGGACTCGTTCCTGCTCGACTTCACGCGCCGGATCGACGGGGTTCACGCGTCCGAGCAAGGGCTCTCCAAGGCCGACGTCGCACGGCTCTCCGCCGACTTCGATTGGGCGATGCGCTCGGCCGCCGCGGTGTTCGGCAACGCCGCCTTCCGCAAGTACCCGAAGTGGGCCAAGCGGCGCGGGCCCATCAACCGATCCCTCTTCGAGAGCTGGGCGGTCGCGCTAGCGGCCTACGAGCCCGCGGAGATCGAGCCATTCAAGGCGGCCATCCTGGACGCGGCGCGCGAGCGGATGGGGACTTACGACTACAACGTCGCCATCAGCCAGGGGACGGGCGACATCTCCAAGGTCAAGCTCCGGTTCGGCGTGGCCCGCGAGATCCTGCAGAAGGCGCGAGGATGATCGTCAAGCTTGCTATCGAGGGGTTCAAGCGGTTCGCATCCTGCGAGATCCCGCTCGCGCCGCTCACGATCCTCACCGGCCTGAACGGGGCAGGGAAGACCACCATCCTCCAAGCGTTGCTCCTGGCCCGCGAGGCCTGCCAGCCCGGGGCAACGACGGTGTCGCTCAACGGGCCGTTCGGCCTCGAGCTGGGCAGCGCTCAGGACGTGCTCAACTTGGAGACGGCACTCGAGACCTCGGCGATCGAGATCGAGCTGGATGTCGACAGCGATGCGGCCATGTCCTTCGGCTTCGACGCGCGCGGCGAGACCGTCCTGCACCTGCCCATCACCCACAGGCCGGAGCGGTTCCTCGGCGCGCTCGGGGGGAACGAGCGGGCGTTCACATATCTCTCCGCCGAGCGGCTCGGACCGCGAAACGTGCTCGGCGCCAGCGCGCGGCCCGAGGAGGACCTCGGCGTGGGCGTGCGGGGAGAGTTCTGCGCCCAACTTCTGGCCGTGCAGGGCCTGAAGCACAAAGTCGCAGGCGCCCGGCTCCACCCCGAGCGCCGGGGGGACGCCACAGCGGGCACGCTCCCCTGGGGCGGGCGGCCCGCCGACGTTTTCCTCAAGTACCAGACCGAAGCCTGGCTGTCAGACATCGTCCGTCCGACCGAGATCGACACGACGTGGTTCCCTGGCACCTCGGTCACGGCGCTCCGGTTCCGCAGCCCGGGCGGCGAGTGGGTGCGCGCGCCGAACATGGGCTTCGGGGTGAGCTACAGCTTGCCGATTGTGCTCGCCGGGCTCTTCGCCCCCGACGAAGACGGGATCCTGGTCGTCGAGAATCCCGAGGCTCACCTGCACCCGGCAGGGCAGTCCCGCATGGGCACCTTCCTGGCGACCCTGGCCGGCGCCGGGGTCCAGGTGATCGTGGAGACGCACAGCGATCACGTGCTCAACGGGGTCCGGCGCGCCATCGGGGAGCACCGCGTCCTCGACGCGGCGCGCGCGCTCGTGCACTTCTTCGACGCGCGGCCGAACGGGGAGCCCGAGGTCGTCCCCCTCGGCTTCACGCCGGCGGGGGGCGTGAGCGCCTGGCCGCGACGGTTCTTCGACCAGTATCAGATCGACGTCGCCGCGCTCTCGCGTGTGCGGCGGAGCCGGGCGAGGTAGCGATGCGCTTCCTCCTGGAGGAGACGAGCTGGGGCTGGGACGGGACGGAGAGGGACGCCTACGTGGAACGCGTCGAGCAGATCCTCGACCGGCTGGACGTTGCCCGCGAGAGGGAGGAGCCCTACGCCGGGAGCAGCCTGCTGCTGACGCAAGCCATCTTGGGCGCGCACACGCTGGCCGATCTCCTCTGGAACCGGGACTCCCCCTTGCACCTGCCGCCGGAGGTGTCGGAGCGGATCGCGCCGCACTTCGGCGCCATGACGTACTGGGACGACGAGACGCCCTGGCCCGCGGTCGACGTCAAGCTCGCCGGCCGCGACGTCTTCTCGCCTTCGATCGCGCTCGCCCACGCGCGGGTGACGCGTGGCGAGGCCACGGCCTGCATCCCGCTGCCGGGGTCCTGGAGCGGCCCGCTCGACGTGGTCGTCGACCAGGTCGGCACCCCCGTCCACTTCGTGGTGGACGAGCGCTCGCACCGGGCGTTCTTTCGCGATGCCATCGAGGTCGAGCGAGCCGACGAGGACGGGGTCGCGGCGCTCGCGCCGCACGCGTTCCCGGATCTCCTGGTTCCTGGATGGCGTGTGGGACGGCGTGAGACACTTCGATGGCGGCTATGCGCGCGTGCGGCGGGACCTCCACCGGTTCCTCGCGGTCCTCGACGATCACGGGGCCTGGGTGTTCACCGACATGACGGGGCGGCTCTCCCCTGAGGAGGCCGCGCCGGAGGGAGAGGCCCCGAAACCGGTCACGAACCAGCTCGTCGAACGCCGCTTCAGGGGATGGGGGCTCGAGATCGCGCCCGAGAACCCGGACGTGTGGGAGGACGGGCGGTGCCGGCGAGCCCGGGAGCGTGTGCTCGAAGGCCGGACGCTCTACTGCGAATGGCACTACAAGTTCGGGCACAGGAACCGCGCCCACATCCACCCACCGGTCCCCGAGTCCCAAGACAAGCTCGTCGTTGCCATCTTTCGCGATCACTTGCCGCTTCCCGGGGACGACTGACACCCCATGCATGACGCAGGCGCCTAGAACACCGCAACCCCGCGGCACCGCCCACCACGTCGAGGTCCTGCAGGAGCGCACCCGCACCGTTACGAAGTGCCCGACCGTCTCGGACCACGCGCGCATCGCGCCCGAGGCCGCCGCCCTCAGCGCCACGCTCTCGAAGCAGGCCGAGCGACGAGATCCCTCTCGACGAGGCCTTCGCGACCCACCTACGCCGGGAAGTATTCGGCCGGCTGCTTCTCCCCCGCGCGCCCCTCACCCCCCGAGCCCCCTCGCCCGCTGTCTTGCGGGAAGAGGGGGGCCGGGAGTTTGGGCCGGGGCAAGCTCGCAGTATTGTTCGCCCCCGGCTTGTACTAAGGGAGCGCCATGCGCGTCGGAATCTGCGGGTACCCCGGGTCGGGCAAGTCGACGGTCTTCACCGCGCTCGCGCCGGGCGGGCGGACGGATCGGGAGGTCGCCTACGGCAACATCAAGGTGCCCGACGATCGGGTCGACTTCCTCGCCTCGGTCTTCAAGCCCAAGAAGACCACGTTCGCCGAGATCACCTTCGTCGACGTGGGCGGTGGGGCCGGCCAGCGGGCGGGCGGCGCCTTCCCGCCCGAGGTCCTCCAGGCGATGCGCAACGCCGACGTGCTCGTCCACGTGGTGCGCGGCTTCGAGAACCCGTCGCTGACGGCGGCGGCCGACCCGGCGCGCGACGAGCGCATGTTCAACGACGAGCTGCTCCTGCTCGACCTCGGCATCCTCGAGAAGCGCGCCGAGCGCTTCAAGAAGGAGGCGAAGAAGGGGCCGGAGGTCGACGTGAACAAGAAGTGCATCGACCACCTGGAGAAGAGCGAGCCCCTGCGCACGCTCGCCCTCGCGGAGGAGGAGGTGAAGGCCCTCGGGCCCGGCATCCAGCTCCTCTCGATGAGCCCGATCATCACGCTCTACAACCTGTCGGAGGAGGCCTGGGCCGACCCGAAGAACGCCGCGCTCCGCTCCCCGCGCGCCGCGCAGAACTCGGCGTCGATGGCCATCTGCGGGTCCATCGAGGCCGAGATCGGCGCCATGGCCGCCGAGGAGCAGGCCGACTTCCTCCAGGGCCTCGGCATCGGCGAGCCCGCGCGCAACGAGTTCGTGCGCACGGCCTACCGGCTGCTGGACCTCATCAGCTTCCTCACGGCAGGCCCGGACGAGTGCCGGGCGTGGCCCCTCCGCCGCGGGACGGCGGCGCGGAAGGCGGCCGGGAAGGTGCACAGCGACATCGAGCGCGGGTTCATCCGGGCCGAGATCTACCGGCCGGAGGATCTGAAGCAGTTCGGGACCGAGGCGGCGCTCAAGGCCCAGGGGAAGATCCGGGTCGAGGGGAAGGATTACGTGATGCAGGACGGGGACGTGGTGAACTTCCGGTTCAACGTGTAGCGCACGAGTGCTCAATTCCCCTCGTCGCGACGCGCGCGCGCCAGAGCCCCCGCAAACAGGTTGGTGAGCGAGAAGTCGACCGCCAACTGGATGGCGGCCCGGTTCCTGGGGAGCGTCGTCAGCAGCATTCCGCTCGGGTCGACCACCCGGGTTCGCTCCAGGAGATAGAACTCGAAGCCGATGGCGATTGCCACCGAGTGGGTCACGCTGAACCTCGTGCGGAAGAACGGGGCCAGGAGGCCGTAGTAGGGGAGCTTGTTCCTGTCCCCCCAACCCAGAGCACCGCCGAACCCGCCGGAGATACCCAGCACCGCGGTGGTGATGGGGAGTCGAACGCCGCCGCCGATCCCGACGAGCCCCCGGCCCATCGCGACTCCCTCTTCGCTCCGGGCGCCCGAGGAGTCCTGCGTCAGGTACTCCCTCCGCCCGGCGGTGGTGTCCAGGAGGAGCTCGAGGATCCCGAAGTCGTGCCGCGGGGCCCAGTCGACGGTACCACCGAAGAGGAACTGCGCCCCCTCCCCGATGGACTGCGCCGTGGCCTCGTCGCTGCCGGCATAGACCGGCTTCACCTCGTGGCCGATCCCGATCTGGATGCGCATTTCCAGGGGAAAGTAAGTCTCCCGTGGAGAGCTCATGGCCACGACTCCGCCGCGGAGCTTCGACGTCTCGGGCAGGTACGTGCCGTTCCCGAAGTAGCTCGCCGTCGCGGTGGCTTCGCATTCGGCGTTGGCGAGGGGCACGGTCCTCGGGTGCAAGCCGAACGGCACCTCCCTGGTCTCACCGCTTGAGAACAGCACCTCCGCGCCGTCCACGTCCAGGATGTCCTGCACGTTGAACTCGGAGCGCGCCTGGATGACGACGAACCAATCCGGTCCAGGCAGGTAGTCGTCAACCTCTTGCCCGCTGTAGGTCAGCCGCGCCGTCCAGGTCTGGTGAGGGGGAGCGATGGTGTCGGCGGGGGCGGAGGGAGTGAACCGGATCGTCTCCGGCATCCGGATGGGCACGGTCCCCGATTCGTAGTCGCACACGTAATGGCAGGCACCGCCGGACTGCGGCTCTGCGGTGCAGTGGAGCCCCGAGTCCAGGAGAATCCGCGGAGGGGCACGCGAATGTCTCGGGATAGAGGCAGTGGCGGTTCCAGGTGAAGGACACCCCGCGCAGTGTGGTGCGGAGGGCGGCGGGGGGCGCGGGGTCGGTCCAGCTCGCGACGAAGTGGAGGGCCTTGCCTTCGCCGCGGAGATCGAGGACGCGCTGGCCCGACGCCGGGAGATTGGGCAGGCTCACGCGGGCGAAGCCATCCACGACGTCGGCGTGGCAGGTCATCAGGCTCGCGCCTCCGTCGCGCAGGTCGACCTTGAGCCGGAGCTGCCGGGAGCGCTGGTCGTAATAGGGCAGCTCCACGACGTGCTGGCTGCAGCGGGGGGTCAACCCAAGCACGATGCGCCGCTGGGCGCTCGACGCCGTGCCCTGGGGGACGTAGCTGCCCCCAACCACCGACGCGATGAACACCTCGTCGTCGCCGACGTCCCCCACGAACTCGACGCTGGCGACGCCGCCGTCGAGCGTGATCCGGCGAATGGACGGGTGCTTGCCGAGGTGCGTATTCAAGAAGACCACGGCCACGTGGGGATTGTCGTGCCCGGTCGGACGGAGGTTCGGGGCACAGGCGACGTGCAAGCTCCCGGGGTCGCTCCCCCCGTCGATCTTGTCGGGGACGTCGAAGACGGGCTGACACGTCTTGCCCCCGCTCGCGCAGCCGTCCGCGCTCGGCCGTGGGAGGAGGGCGGCGACGGCGTCCGCGATGTAAGGCCAATCCTTGAGCCTGCCGCTCTCCCGGCTCGCGGCGACGAGCTTGCCATCGAGGTTCGCCGAGCCAGAAAGCTTGAGGGCGCGGAGCTCCTTGAGCGGCAGGCTGGCGTCGGGCGGGCCAATCCTCCCGTTCTTCCCCTGCGGCGTGGCCCAGTCCGGGTGCGGGCTGGCGGACACGATGCACACGTGGTCGGGCTGCTGATCCGCGGCCCCGTCGAGGTTCAACGTGAGCACGTAGGGCGCGGCGGCCGCGGCGCCCGCCCGGCGGCCCTGGGCCGAGGCGACCGACGCGGTGAGCGCGAGCCCCAGCCCGAACGCGGCGGCAATCTCACGGACACCGGTACTCGACGACATGTGTGCACCCCTGCAATTGGGAGAACCGCGCCACATAGTCCGTGGTGACCTGCTTGCCACTCCTCTTCTTCGGGCTCGGGCACCGCGCCGGCTTGGCCCAGCGGGTCGGGGCCGCGTCGCCGTCGAATCTCGCAGGTGACGTCCGGGGAGCCGCTGTCCTTGGGCTCCGGTGCGCAGACGTCGAGCACCAGCGCGTTGCCGTCGAGCTCGTCGACGGCGAAGGTCTTCGGGCACAGGTCGTCCGACACCGCCTCCGGCTTGCGGATGAGCAGCCTCGCCGGGAGCGTCGCCTGCGCACAGGGAAGCGCGAACAATCCGCCATCGCCGACAGTGACCGGAGCACAGGTCGTCCCCTCCAGGCTGACCCGGGCGCCCGTGAGGAACCTGTCACGGAACCGCACGGTGCCGCTGACAATCTTGGGGACGGTCAGCGCCGTGAACCGGGCCAGCACCGAGAATCGTCGAGCCGGCGACGTCGACCACGCAGCGGTTGTCCGGCATGGGGCACGGGCCGTCCCATCCGCCGAACCCGGTACCAGGATCCCGGGGGAGGGCCGTGAGGACCCAGCGCTCTCCCGGGGTGGCGGTGGCGGTGACGGGCTGCCCCTCCGTCGCAACCTGGAGGGCGCCGCCCGGAGCCCGTACCTCCACGGACCCCGGCCCGGCCACGGCTATTTTCAGCGAGGTCACGGGGCCCAGCTTCGGCTGCGCGCCGAGGAGCCCGGCGAGCGCCACCACCAGGAAGACGACGAGGAGGAGAGCCAGGAGCAGGAAGCCGCGGAAGTTCCGCTTGTCGTGGCGCTCGAGCTTCCCGCTTGGCCAGCTCGAAGACCTGTTCTTTCGTCAGGTTCTGGACGGGCAGCCGGTAGACGTTGACGACGTGCTCGACAATCCGGGCGGCGTCGTCGCCGCCCTTGTTGATGGCGGCGAGCCTCTCCTTGTGTCGCCCCCGGACCACCGCGATCGCCACACCGGAAACGGCGGAGATCGCGGCGCCGGCGACGCCTACCCAGGTGGTCAGCTCAGGCATGGGATCAGGCTGCCAGCAGAGCCAACGCGGCTACCCTTTGTCAAGCCACAACCACGACATGGCGCCCAGAAGGTCGAGCAATTCCCACGGGAAGCGCGTTGGATCGGCGCACCGAGGCTGGGTCATGCTGCTTGCGCTAACAGGTTTGGCTGCCTCCCACGATAGCCTTTCGGCGACCCCGCGAAGCATGCTGAGCACGGCGGGGCGCATGCCCAGCGGCAGGGACCGCAGGACTGCCGTTGCTTCTGCCAGCCAAGGGTCGCTCAGGGGTCGATAGCTGCTCGACTGGCGGTGTCGGTGGCAACACCGCGAGGTTCCCGACGTTCGGTCCATCGTCGCGGCCATCGCGTTGTCCGGCGAGACGCCGGCGCCGACGGGCGGGGGAGTGTCAGGCGGCGTGATCCAGGTGGCGGCCCAACCGCCCAGCGCAGCGACGATGTCCTCGGCGTTTCCCCGTCGACGCCGATCGCCTCGCCGATGAGCCCGACACGGGCGGCGGCGTCGAGGATGATCCCAATCGGATTGTAGCCTTGAGGCCCGGGGAGCTGGACGTACTGGAGGGAGACCCGGATATAGGGCGTCAGGCCCGCGTCCAGACCGGAGTTGCTGGTATCGGTCGATGTGATGCCCCCGTACAGGACCGGCGTGTACGGCGGGGCTCTCTTCACGTGCGTGCTCATCCCCCGGCCCCCCACTCCACCCACCGGATCACCCCCCCACCTCACCGGACCGCTCCCCTCACCCCACCGGACCGCTCCCCTCACCTCACCGGACCGCTCCCCTCACCCCAAGGGACCGCTCCCCTCACCCCACCGGACCACTCCCCTCACCCCAAGGGACCGTTCCCCTCACCCCAAAGGACCGCTCCCTTCACCCCAAGGGACCGCTCCCCTCACCCCAAGGGACCGCTCCCCTCACCTCACTGGACCGCCCCCCTCACCCCAAGGGACCGCTCCCCTCACCTCACTGGACCGCCCCCCTCACCCCAAGGGACCGCTCCCCTCACCCCACCGGACCACTCCCCTCACCTCACCGGACCGCTCCCCTCACCTCACCGGACCGCTCCCGTCACCCCAAGGGACCGCTCCCCTCACCTCACCGGACCGCTCCCCTCACCCCAAGGGACCGCTCCCCTCACCTCACCGGACCGCTCCCCTCACCCCAAGGGACCGCTCCCCTCACCTCACCGGACCGCTCCCCTCACCCCACCGGACCGCTCCCCCTGGAGCCACACGGAAAATTCCCCACCCATCCGGAGCATTTCCCACCCTCGTCCCCTCCTCATTCACCCCTCCGTTGCTCACCCTCAATCCTTCCGCACCCTTGCACAATCCCCCTCTCCCGGGCTCCCCCTGGCCCGCCCCTTGCGATATCGCCTCGCATGCGCGGCTTCACCCGCCGCGCGCAGCACAAGGAGTCGTGCCATGTCCGACGTCACGCAGAGTAACGAAGCGTTCATCGCAGCGATGAAAGCGCTGCTCGCAGGGATGACGACCACCCTCCCTGCGAACGTCACCCAGGTCGTCGCGGAGGGGGAGGTCTCGTCGTTGACCGACATCACGACCGAGGTAACCAGCTACATCACCGTCTACCAGGCCGCCGAGGACGCCGCAGCCGCCCTCCACACCGCCGTGCAAGTCCGCGAGGCCATCGCCCCGAAGGCCACCGCCCGCTACGCGGCGATCCGCTCCGCCTTCAAGTCCATGATCGGCAAGAAGAGCCCGAGCCTCACCAAGGTCGGGATCACCCCCGACAAGACCCCGCCGCCGCCCACCGTCCCGCAGAAGCAGGCGCGCGTCGCCAAGAGCGCTGCGACCCGCACGGCCAGGGGCACCAAGGGGAAGAAGCAGCTCGCCGCCATCCACGGTGCCGCCCCGGCGCCCGCCACGGCGACGGCTCCGCAGACGGCGCCCACCGAGGCGACGGCTCCGCAGACGGCGCCCAAGGCCGGGAGCTGAGCACGGACGGGGGGCGCTCGCCGGCGTGCCGGTGAGCGCCCCCTGGCTCGTCCCACGCCCCGCATCCGCTCGAAATCGTGCGCCGGGCTGGCTGCCCGGCCGGAGACCTCACCGCGTCGTGCCCGCCGTACGGGAGCGACCCATCGTCCTCCTGCGGGGGCGCGGCACCGACGCCTTCGCGCCGAGCACCTCGCGCACCGAAGTCGCCGTCGCGGCACGTTCAATCCACCGGTCGAGCGTCGCCGCGTTGGTACAAGCGCGAACGCGTGCTTCCGCCTCACGCGTGAGCGACATGCCGCGCGCGCGGAGCAGCGTCAGGAGCGCGTCCTGCTTCCCCTCGGCCAGCCCCTCGGCCAGCCCCTCGGCCAGCCCCTCGGCCAGCCCCTCGGCCTTGCCTCTGGCCATGCCCCTGGCCATGCCCCTGGCCTCGCCTTCGGCTCGGCCTCGCTTCCGCCCCTGGGCTTCGAGGAGCAGGCGGAGCTTCCTGGCGGCGGGGGACTCCGGGATCTTGTCGGGGTTCATCGAGGCCTCCCTGAGCATGGCCACCATGCGCTCGCTCAGCACGGAGAGGATCGCACGCAACTGTGCTACTCGCAACGAGCGCGGCAGGCGGTCGGTCAGCTCGATCGCCCGCTCCACGATCGCGCGCGCCTTGCGCCCGTGCCGGTGCTGCATCGCCCATGCAGCGAAGAGCGCGAGCTCGGGGTGCGCCTCGTCGAGCAGCGCATCGACCGCGGCGTCGCCCAGGTGGAGGACGGTGGGCGCGAGACGGACCTCCGTCCCGAAAGGTGCTCGGGCATGGACCACGCGCTTCGCCCATCGTGCGACGTCGGCGCGGGGGGTGATCACGATCAGGTCGCCGAGGGTTCCGGTCTGGTCGAAGAGCAGGCTGACCGCGAGCAACCAGCGGCGGCGCTTCTTCGGGTCGATGGCGCGCTGGACCTCGACGATGGTCCACGCGCGGCGACCTCGCCGGAAGAGGACGTCGAGCTTCACCTCCGCGGCCTTCACGAAGCGGACGGTGGCGTCGACGGGCGCGAGGCCGCGTGCGGGACGAACGCCGGTGAGCTTGCTCACGAGCGTGCCCAAGAGGGCGGGTTGCTCGCGCAACGCGACAATCAGGACCTCGTGCGGTTCGCCCGGCACGAGGCCGGGCGTACGGCCGGAGGAGGGTCCGGGCCAAGTTCCGGGCTGCCCGTCGCGATGAGGTTGCCTCACATCGCCGTGGGCGGGATGACGACGAGGTTCACCTGCCCGACGCTCATGCCCGCCGGGTAGCCGTAGCTCACGTAGCAGGTGAAGTCGGGCCCCTGCGGGTCGCAGGTGCCGTTCTGGGTTTCCGGGGATCCCCAGCCCCAGACCGTCAGGCCGAAGCTGCCTTCGCTCGTGGCTGTGTGGAGCCCCGCTGAGCAGCTGCCCTGCGCCTGGAAGGCGTGGCGGGTGAGGTCGACGCGGGCCCACTGGTAGTTTCCGATGGGGGCCCAGCCCGTGAGCGTGCCCGCGCAGTCCAGCGTCACGTCGTGGAACACCCCGCTCGCGTCCGGCGTGCGGACGAAGACGAGATCGTTCTCGGGGAAGGTCGGGTCGGCGAAGAAGGTGTAGCCGCCCCTGTACTGGCTCGGGGGTACGGCGACCACGAAGTCGGGGTCCCCGTAGCCCGGGGTGGAGAGGCCCGACCACTGACTGCCGGACATCAGGGTGAAGAGCATGAACGGGTGCTGGGCGTCCTGGCTCCGCACGACGAAGGGCTGGTCGGTGTCGAATTCGACAATCTGGCCCTGGCTGATGGAAGTCGGGGCGCCCGCCGGGGCTGCCGGGACGTACGAGAGCGTCGTCCCGTTCACCGCGCCCACGATGCGCCAGAAGGCCGCGTCGCCGGGTACACGCGGCCGGAACATCACGCCGACATACTCGCTCCCGAGCGCCTGGACGGGCGCGAGCATCTGCTCGCCGTGGTCGCAGTAATCCGTGCCGATCGGCTCCTGCATGCAGGCGTTGCCCGCCATGACGCCGACCGGGCTCGTCGACTGGATGACGCTCCCCGAGAGATCGGCCTGCTGCGAGAGCTGGGCCACCTGGCCCTGATTGAGCGTAAAGGTGTACGGCGCGTTCGCCGGCCCGGCCGGCAAGGCGGCGCCCCCCTGGACTGCCACGCCCGGCAGGATGGTGACCTGCGTGGCGTCGGTCATGGCGACGATGTCCAGGCTGGGACTGCCCATCGCCGCCGATGCGTAGGGCGCCGCGGTGGCGGCGACGTAGTTGGTGCCCCACGCGCTCGTGGGGAAGAGGAGCGAGGCGCCCGGGAGCGCCGCGATGCCGCCGCCATAAGGGTTCATCTGGTAGGCGGCGACGGGGACGTCGGTGGCGATGTGGAACGCCTGGCCGAGGCCGGTGCCATGCACCATCGAGCCGTTCGGGATCGCCGTCATCGTGACGACGCTGGGACACGGCACCGAGGAGGTGGGCGAGCCCGCCAGGAACAAGATCGCCGCCTGGCCGGGCGGCAGGCCGGCAACCGGGTCGTAGGGCGTGTACGTGATGCTCGCGCCGGATCCCGACGGGATGAAGATGTAGTCGGAGGGCGGCGGGGGCACGGACATGCCGAGCTCCACGACGATGTGCGCCGGGATGCTCGATGCGTTGGCGACGTAGACCGCGTAGCACTGGTCGGCGAACGCCATCTCCATGTGCGTGGCGTAGAAGTCACACCCGACCGACGATTGGTTGTGCTGCGCCGCCGTACAGGCAGGCACGCACCAGAGGGTGCTGGCATCGCAGCCTTCCCCGGACGGGCAAGTCGTCAGCACGTTGCCGTTACAGTCGACGATCGACGCTCCGTCCGCCGAGCAGGTGAGCGCGCACCCTCCGCTCGTGGACGACGCGCTGCTGCTCGCCGTCGTGCTCGTGCTCGCCGTCGTGCTCGCGCTTGTGCTGGCCGTCGTGCTCACCGTCGTGCTCGCGCTCGTGCTGGCCGTCGTGCTCACCGTCGTGCTCGCCGCCGTGCTCGCGCTCCCGCCTTGGGTCGACGAGCTGCCGGCGGCCGCTCCCCCGGTGCCGGCCACGGAGGTCGTGCTGCTGGTGCTGCCGGTCGCCGCGCCGCCGGTGCTCGCGCTCGACGAGATGATCTTGCCACTCCCGCACGCGGCGAGCGCAGCGAGGGTGGCAGGGGGAGCGACGAAGAGGAGGAACGAGCGAAGGAAGGGGTGCTTGGGCATGTGATCGCTGGGGCCCTCGTGCCATGCGAGCCTTCGCCGAGCAAGCCGGGCGACGTGACCACCTCCCCTCCGGCAGGCGCAGCGCCTGCTCGACCTCCTCAGCTTCGCCGTGGAGCGGGCGTATCTGAAGGTGTTCACCCCGGCGGGGTAGGTTCCCTCCGCGCCCGTGCTCGGCGCCGGCCGGCGCCGAACGCGAGCGCAGCGAGCGCCGCGAGGATCCCGCGCCCATCCGGAGCAGGCTCACCCGCGACCCGGCACGAGCACCCGCCCGGCGCCATCGTGTTGGGCGCGCCGCTCCCCGTGCTCGCGGGAGCCCCGCCGGCCCCGGCGCTCGACGTCGTCGCGCCGGTGCTCGCGGCCGTCGCGCTGGTGCTCGTCGCCGCCGCTCCGCCGGTCCCCGCGCTGGTCGTCGCCCCGCCGGCCCCGCCGGTCCCCGCGCTCGACGTGGCCCCGACGGTCCCGGCGCTCGAGCTGGCTCCACCCGCGCCCCCGGTGCCGCTGGGCGGCGTACACGTCCCCTCCTGGCAGGTGCCGCCCGTGCACGGCGTCCCGTCGGTCTGGGGAGGATTGGAGCACGTGCCGCTCGTCGAATCGCAGGTGCCGGCTACGTGGCACTCGTCCGAGGCCGTGCACACCACGGGGGTGCCCGTGCAGGCGCCGGCCTGGCACGTATCCGCCGTCGTGCACGCGTCGTCGTCGTCGCAGGTCGTCCCGGTGAGCACCGTGCACGTGCCGTCCGCGCTCGCGCCGGCGTTCACGCTGCATGCCTGGCAATCCGTGACGTCGCTCCCCCCGCAGGCGCTGTCGCAGCAGACCGCGTCGACGCAGTAGCCGCTCTGGCAATCCGTGTCGGAGGTGCAGGCCGCGCCGTCGAGCCCACCTTGTACCCACACGTACGCCGCACCTTGATAGGTATTCGCGCCGACCATGTGGTTGGGGCTGCCGGTGACGGCGGTGCCGCCGCTCACCGACACCGAATTTCCGAAGGCGTCGACGTCTGCGCCGTCGCCGGCGGTGATCTCGGCCTGCTGGGCCCAGGTGCCGGCGCTCTGCACGAAGACGTACGCCGCACCCTGCTGCGTGTTCGCCCCGACGTTGTGCGAGGGGGCGCCGACGACGGCGGTGCCGCCGCTCAACGAGACCGACCAGCCGAAGGAGTCATTTGCAGCGCCGTCGCCGGCCGTGGAGCTCTGCTTGCTGGGCCCAGGTGGTGCCGCTCTGCGCGAAGACGTACGCCGCGCCCTGGCTCGCGTTCGCACCGACCATGTGCTGGTTGGCGCCGACGACGGCGGTGGCGCCGTCCACCGACACCGACTGGCCGAAATAGTCGCTGGCGGCGCCGTCGGCGGCGGTGAGCTCGGCCTGCTGGGTCCAGGTGGTGCCGCTCTGCACGAAGACGTACGCCTCACCCTGGCTCGCGTTCGTTCCGACCAGGTGGAAAGGGGAACCCACGATGGCGGTGCCGCCGCTCACCGACACCGAAGTGCCGAAGTGGTCGCTCGCAGACGCCGTCACCGGCGGTGAGCTCGGCCTGCTGGGTCCAGGTGGTGCCGCTCTGCACGAAGACGTACGCCGCGCCTTGAAGCGCGTTCGGCCCGACGGTGTGCGAGTAAGCGCCGATGACGGCGGTGCCGCCGCTCACCGACACCGCAGAGCCGAACCGGTCGAACGGTGCGCCGTCGGCGGCGGTGAGCTCGGCTTGCTGGGTCCAGGTGGTGCCGCTCTGCACGAAGACGTACGCCGCACCTTGAACCGCGTTCGTCCCGACCTTGTGGGAGGGGGCGCCGACGACGGCCGTGCCGCCGCTCACCGACACCGAAGTCCCGAAGCCGACGGAGGCAGCGCCGTCGCTGGCGGTGAGCTCGGCTTGCTGGGTCCAGGTGGTCCCGCTCTGCACGAAGACGTACGCCGCACCCTGATTCCCGTTCGCCACGTGCCCGGCGGCGCCGACGATGGCGGTGCCGCCGCTCACCGACACCGACTGGCCGAAGGTGTCGCCGGCTGCGCCGTCGGCGGCGGTGAGCTCGGCCTCCTGGGTCCACACGATGGGATCGACCCGCAGCGGATAGCGCGCTCCCGCGTCGTCGATCACGAGCGCCACGCCCCCGCCTCGGACCTCCATCCGCGCCCCGAGCTCCCGCCCCGCGGCGTCGGCGGCCACGAGATCGCGGTACCCACCGCGCACGTCCCCCGCCTCGTCCCGCAGCAGCACCCGATCGCTCGCCCCCTCCACGGCCTCCGGCGCGAGCCCGTCGAACGCGACCTCGATCGCCAGCGGCCCCTGCCCCGCCGGAGACGAGCCCACGAGGTAGCTCTGCTCCAGACCGAGCGGCCCGGCGAGGTAGCGCTCCTCCACGCCCTCGTCGCGATCCAGCACCAGCTCCTGCCCCTCGGCGTGCCGGCTCCGCACCACGCGCGAGCCCGCCGCCCCTCCGCGCCCGACGCTCGCGGTCGCGATGCCGAGATCCATGCCGGAGATGCGTACGCCGCGCGGCGTGGCAGCGACCTCGGCCGTCGTACCGTACCCGCCCATCCGGGCGCGCAACGTGCCCGCCGCGTCGGCCGCGAAGTCGTACCCCGGCGCCTTCTGCCGGGTCCGCAGGAAGGCCATCCGCAGGGTCGCCGGCATCGACGTCCGGTCCCGGGCTCCCGGGCCGGCGCCGGCCGGCGCCGTCGCGGCCACCGCCGTTGCCGAGGAAGGCTCGGTCAACTCGGTCGATGCAAGCGGCTGCGAGCCCCCGTCGAGGCAAGAGACCACGAGGCACGGCAAGCAAGAGGTGAGCAGGTAGCGGAGCAGGCGGATACGCATGCGGTCCTCCAGGACCGGCCCCGGGCACTGGCCAGGCGGCGACCACGGGAGAACATCCTGGAATCCCGGCTGGCGCAATGGCCCCGGCGTCACCGGAATCCCGTGAGCGTTCAACCTTCGACAATCCGCCGGACGTGCGCGACCATCTCGTCCGCCGTTCCCTCCCCGTGCGCCGCTCGCCACGCGTCGCGCAGCTCTTCGGCCACGCCGGCGAAGGCTGGCTCGGAGTCCGGCCGCTCCGGATCGACTACGCCCGCGTCGCGATACGCGCGCGCGTCGAACGCGAGGCGGCGCGGGTAGTCCGTCCGCGGGCTCGTGCGGTCGAGGACGGCCGCGAGCGACCTCGCCGCGCGCGCGCGCCTGGACTCCACCCAGACGCCGGTCATCTCGCCGACCGTCGCGAGGATCGACGTGTGGTCGAACGTCACGCGCCGCGCCGGGTCGCTCGCCCTCCACCCGAAGACGCTGCCCTTCTCAATCCACGGCGACACCACCACCGCGGGGACGCGCGGCCCGAGCGTCGTGAAGTCGTACCCTTGCTCCCTTCCCACCCCCGCGCCCCGCGCGCCGTCCGGCGCCACGACCTCGTGATGGACGCCGGGATAGGGCGCCTGCCAGCCCGGGTGCCCGGGCGGGACGACGTGATCGGTAGAAGCCGCCGTGCTCGTCGTACACGATGAGGAGGAGCAATCGCGCGAACACGGCGGGGTTCGACGCCAGGGTGTCGTACACGGAGGCGATGAGCTTCTCGCCGTGGCTCACGCCGCCCGAGGGGTGCTGGCTGCTCCACGGCGGGACGACGTGCTGGGGCTCGATGAACGTGTAGGTCGCGAGCTGGTCCTCGCGGACGTCTCGCTCGAACATGTGCATGTAATAAAAGTGGCGGTTGAACGCCTGCATCCACGCGTCGCCCGTGAGCCAGAGGTGCGGGACGTCGTGGAAGTAGACGCGCCAGCTCCGCACGTTGTCGGTGCCGAGCGCGTCGAAGATCGTCTTGCCCTTGATCCTCGCGTAGTACGCGCCGCGCCGCGTGGCGCCGCCGGACGTGCCCGCGTGCGTGAACATGCGGTTCGGCGCGGTGGCAGCTCGGGAGCGCGCTGAACCAGTGCGTGCAGACCCCGTACTCCCTGGCGAGGCCCTGAAGGATCGGCAGGTGGCCGTCCCCGTAGATGGTCGCGTAGGCCTGCAGGGTGGCGGGATCGACGGACGGGTTGTCGGCGAGGAAGCGCCGCGCGAAGCCCGACATGTCCGGCGGTCGAGCGATGCCGCCGCCGTAAATCTGCGCCTCGATGGCCTGGAAGTTGTGAGACGGATCGGGAGAGAAGCGATCCGGTGGCGCGCCGTGTCGGACCGGCAGCCACGCGGTCGAGCCGTCGCGGCGCTCGTAGGGGAGGCGCGCGCCGGGCGGGAACACGTCGTGCTCCGGGCCGGTGAGCGCGCCGAGCATCTGGTCGTAGGAGCGGTTCTCCAGCATGAGCACGATCAGGTGCTCAATCTTGCCGTCGAGGGCGGCGACGGGGCCCCGCGGGCCGGCCGGGAGACGAGATACGGGAGGTGGGACGCAGCCGGCGAGGGCGGTGGCGGCTCCGAGCGTGAGGAAGCGTCGCCGAGGAAGGGGCACCGCGGAAAGCTAGCACACGGCCCGGGAGGGCCCGCGCGGTGCGTGTAGGATGGCGGCCCCCATGAGCACCCTCGCACCGGCCGCCCCCACCCCCGTCGCATGGCCCTGATGACGGACCGAAGGATCCCGCGAGCGCGCGCTTGCCTCGCCGTGTGCGCCGCGTGGCTCGCCGCCATCCTCCTCGCGTCGCCCGTCGCGCTCGCCTGCGGCGACGCCGCGCAGAGCTGGGCGGCCGCCTGCTCCGCCTCGGAGGGCGTGCGGACGGAGGTGGAGGAGTGCCTGCCGGGTCGGGTCATGGTGGTCGCGACCTCGCCGGGGGGCGCGCCCCTCCGCGTCGAGCTCCAGCGCGACGCGAAGCACGGCTTCGCGCACGCCGGGCCTTACGCCGTCTCGCCCGTGGGCGAGTTCGCCGACTGGTCCGCCGAGCCCGCGACGACCCGGCGCGCGTTCGACGCCGTGCTCGCGTGTGCGGCGCGCGGGCTCCCCGACGCCGCGGTCCCACCTCCGCCTGCCCAGGTACCGTGGGTGCTCGCGGGCGCCGTCGCAGCCTTCGTCGCGCTGTGCGCCGCGCGCCTTCGGCGTCCGTCGCGGCGCGCGCTCGCGACGGCGGCCGGGCTCGTCGCGCTGACCGCAATCACCTGGGTCGCCCGGCGCTCGGCATTTCCGGCCTCGTTCTTCCACCAGAACGGGCAGGGTCCGCTGTGGGTCGGGTTCGCGATGGGCACGCCGACCGCGTACGGCCCGGGCTATCGCGAGATCTTCGGGCGTGTCGTCGACAGCGCCTCCGATCCGGACCTCGCCCTCATCGCCGTGCAATCGGCGGCGGCGGCGCTCGTCCCCGCCTTCGCCTGGACAATCGCCCGCGCCTCGGGAGGCTCACGCCTCGTCGCCTGGGCGATCGCCGTCGCGATCGCGCTGGACCCGGTTTCCGCGAGGGCCGCACGCTCGGAGTCGTACTACGCGACCGTGGGCACCCTCCTCTTCGCCTCGGCCGCGGCGCTCGCGCTGGGCACGCGGGCGCCGCGCCTCCGCTCCCTCACGTGGGTGATCGGTAGCGTATCGGCCGGGCTGTTCGCAGCGGAGGCCGCGCGGGTCCACCCGGTCGGATGGATCGCCGCGGGGCTGATCCCGATCGGCGCGCTCGCAGCGCGAGGCCGCGCGAGGCGGCGCCTCCCCGTGGGGCTGGCGGCCGGCGTCGTGTTCGCCGCGACGCTCGCGGTCGCCGCCGGCCCGGCCATCCTCGATGTGATGCGCGGCCCGCTCGGATCCAAGTACGGCGTCGGCCTGGACGGGAACGCCCTACAGATGCTGAGAGGCGCCGTGCTGGGCGCAGGCGGCGTGCTCGCCGTGCTCGCGATGCTGTCGTGGCGGGCGCGCGGCGGGCGTGTCCCGCGGGCGCTCGTCGTCTTCGCGATCGTGGTCGCCGCCGTCGTGGCGAACCATATCGGCCCGGTGACGCCCTGGATTTTCCGCGCGTACTTGCTCGTCTACGTGCCGGCGGTGGCGGGCGGGATCGCGGTGCTGCTGACGCTCCCCCTCTCGACCCCCGCACGTCGGGCAGCCGTCGCCGCGGCGGCGCTCGCGGCTTGCCTGGTGGCCGATTTCGCCGGCGTCCACCGCCTGACCACGCGCACGACGGACGAGGACGAGGCCGCCTTCGTGATGCGCTGGCGGGCGACGCTGCCGCAGGGCGCGGTCGTGAGCTACCTCGCCGGCGTGGACCTGCGCCGCGTCTTCCTGGCTCTCTACGAGGGCGGGGCGCGCAATCTCCACCCGCACCGCGTGGTGGCCGAGGAGCCGTTGCACACGCTGCACGCCGGGGATCTGCCGAGCTACTGGTACGCGAGCTCGCTCTGCGCGACGCCGAAGGGTCGGGCCTTTTGCGAGGACGTCGCCCGGCATTTCCCGCTCGAGGAGGTGGAGAGCGCGGATCTCGTGTCGCAGGGGAGCCTGCCCGACCTCGTGTACGACGAGCCCCGCGTGCGCGTGGTGCTCTACCGGGTGGGCGATCCACACGGAGGCGGGCACTGAGCGGCGCTCGCCTCAGCGCAGGACGATCGTCGTCGCGCTGGTCGCGGGCATGGTGAACGTGAGGGTGCACGTGCCCGACGCGCACGTGACGGAGGGGGCGCTGCCCGACGCGGCGGTCACGGCGGGGTTGCCGTCCACCAGGTCGTAGAGCGTGGCGGTCGTGAACGAGGGCGAAGAGGCGATGCGGATGGTGACTGCCTGAGCACTGCCCTGCTTGTTGACGGCGATCAGCTCCACCTTCCTGGCGTCGTCCGAGTGAACGTAGGCGTACACGCTCGTGCTCTTGGCGTCGGTGGTCGTCGCGAGCACCGTGGTGTCGCCCACGACCGAGCCTTGCCCGTCGTAGTTGCGGTAGAGGTCGTACGCCGCTTCGAGGTAGTTCCCCATGGCCGACTGGAGGGGCCACGCCATGGCGGCGAAGACGCCCTCGCGGCCGAAGATGCCGAGCAGGTCGGCCTCGGCGACGCCGCCGCTGATGGCGGTCTCGCACCCGGGGTTGTACTCCGAGAAGGAGACGCCCGGCAGCGCCGTCGCGTTCCCCTTGTACGCGGCGGCGATCTTCTTGAAGAGGCGCGGGATGACCTGGCGGGGGTACCAGTACTCGTCCCAGTACGAGTGATCGCCGTAGTTGAAGTCCAGGCTGTTGGTCTCGTCCGCGGAGATGTCGGTCGCGTTCGGATCCCAGAACAGGCGCGGGGACTCGAGGCACTCGGCGTCGGTGCCGCCCACCGTGTAGTAGTGGACGTCGAAGGCGTCGAGGAGCGGCTCCCCCGCCGTCGCCGACGCCGCGGCCACCTGCTCGAGGTACCAGTCGGAGAACTCCGTCGTGCCCGCGACGAAGTGAGGGCTACTGTAGTCGCCGCCGTACGCCATCCCGTCGCCGGACACGACGGGACCGAAGACCTTCGCCGCGGACCACGCCTTCTTGATCGCCTTCGCCGCCTTCACGTCGCGGTTGGCCACGTCGTCCCAGGTCACGCTCCCGTTGCTGCAGTTGTTCGGGTAGAGCTCGGGGTGGGTGCCCACCCAGTAGTTGGGCTCGTTGTCGAGGTCGAAGAAGACGGGGGCGCCGCCCGACGCGTAGTTGACCTTCAGGAAGTTCACGAACTCGTCCTGCGCGACGGGGCTCGTGCCCACGCTGCACCCCGAGCAGGCCTTCGCCCCGGCGGGGCAGGCGCAGAACGCGCTGCCCTTGCTCATGACGTTGGGCACGAAGGCCGGGCTGCCCGTCGGCGTGGCGGTGCCGTCGTTGGCGTAGGCGAACGTCAGCGTCTTGTCGAAGCCGGGGTCGCCCTGGAACTTGTCGACCACGTTGGCGCGGACGCCCCCGCTGCGGCTCGGGCACATGGAGTCGTTGCCGGGGCAGACGTCGCCCGCGTTGGTGGCCGTGTCCCAGCCCGTGTTGCGGTCGTAGGCGGCCGACACGTAATCGAGGACGGGCACCGTCGCGAGGAAGGCCTCGCCCTTGGCCAGCGCCGCGGGGATCGTGTCGCCCTTCGGGTCGGTGTACCGGCCGGCCAGGTTGGCGTTCGTCGTCGAGGCGCCCTGGAAGTAGCAGTAGTCGGCGCCGCTGTTCGAGTAGTCGTTCGTCCAGTTGTAGGCGCTGTCGTCGTCGCCCCCCTGCCGGATCAGACCGAACTTGGTGGGAGTGGCGACGAAGCTCCCGGCGTTGATGCCGTACACGTATTCGGAGACGGGCACGGGCCCCGCCGGCGGCTGGTACTGCCGCGCGGGCCCTTTGCAGAGATCGACGTCGAACGCGAGCGCGCCGCCGCTCGAGGAGGTGCTCCCGCTGGAGCTGGCATGGGAGGCGCACCAGGCAGCGATGCCGTTGGGGCCACCGGAGGACGTCGACGAGGTGGTCGAGGAGGCCGTCGTCGATCCGCCCGTCGAGCCGCCCGTCGACGAGGCCATCGACCCGCTCGTCGAGCTGGTGGTGCCCGTCCCGCCGGTGCCCCCTGTCTTGCCGCCGGCGCTGCTCCCGCCGCAGGCCACCGCGAGGACGGCGGCGCCCAGGGCCGCCAGGGGAAAGGCAACGAAGCGCCGGGACAGGGTAAGCATTGAACAATCTCCTTCTCGTCCGGGGGAAAGGCGCGAAAAGAGTACACGTTCGGGAAGGCCTGGTCACCGGGGCGTGGAAGCAATCCGGCGCACACGAGCGTTCCCCCTGGCATGCTCCACCGCGCGCTGGGTCCCGCGCTCACGGCCGCCCTCGCCGCCCTCGCGGCAGGGGGCATCGCCATCGCCTGCACCGTGCCGTTACCGCTGCTCGGCGAGGCTCCGCCGTTCCCCGTCCACGCCGAGCCTCCCGCGGCCGAACCGCCGGCCGCCGAGCCACCTGCGCACCAGGAGCCCTCCGCGCCCGTCGACGAGCTGCCGCGGCGAGCCCGAGCCCGACCCCGGGCCCGACGCGCCGGCGAAGACGCTGAAGGAGCAGCGGCAGGCCCTCTTCCACACCATGGAGACGCGGCTCGACCTGACGCCGCCCCAGCTCTCGGAGGTGGAGCGCATCTTCGAGGCGTCGCCCGTGCTCTCGCAGGGCAACCCCGCGATCACGCGGTACGGGATGACGCGCAGCGCGTGCCACCGCGTCCGCGTCGAGGCCGGCCTGCGCTCGGAGGCGCACCCGCCCTGCGCGCGCAAGAACATGGTCCCGCTCTACGACCCCGGGGCCGGCGAGACGGCGGACGACGCGCGCGTGTGCATCGACCAGTTCGAGTTCCCCGACATCGCGTGCGAGTACCCCGTGGTCTGGGCGTCGGCGCGCGAGGCGGCGCTGCTCTGCGCGGCCGAGGGAAAGCGCATCTGCGACGCCCACGAGTGGGAGGGCGCCTGCGCCGGGGCCCTGCACGGCCCCGAGGCGGAGTACGACTTCAGCGTGCCGCGCCCCCTCGCCACCTGGCGCCACAACCACGATCGCGAGATCCTCTGGGCCTACGGCCCCAAGAAGGACCACGCCCTCTGCGGCACCGGGATGCCCAAGACGCCGGGCTGCATCGGCGGCGGCTGGAAGCTCTGCGGCTCGAACACCTACCCGGCCGGCTCGTTCCCCCGGTGCGTCAGCGCCTTCGGCGTCTACGATCAGCACGGCAACGCCGCCGAGCACATGAACCTGCCGCTCTCGCCCGACGAGCTGGCGAGCCGGGGCGGCACGGGCTCGACCGAGATGAAGGGGAGCTGGTTCGTCTTCTTGCGGCAGGAGGCGCACGAGGACGACTGCCGCTGGCGCGCCAAGGACTGGCACCCCTCGAAGCTGATGTCCCGGGAGAGCCACGAGAACTATCACCTCGGGTTCCGCTGCTGCGCCGACGTGGAGGCGCCCGACGCGGACGCCGACTTGCAGACGGATCCGGGTGACTGACTGCGATCTCGAAACCTTCCCGGCGACGCTCGCGGAGGGCTTCTTCGCTGGAGCAGCCCCGCCGCCCGGCGGCGGGATTGGCCGAGGCCCGATCGCCGGACAGCGCTCACCGCGTCGGCTCGTCCCGCACCGCCGAGGGGGCGTGGCCGCTCCCGAAAGAGGCGCGGCCGAGGACGGCGCTCGAATTGCCGTGTCGCGGCCCGTTGCCAAGACATTGTTCATGTTGTACAAACCATGCACATGAAGAGCTTCGAGCTGCGCTCCTTCCTCGCCGGCGGCGCCTTGATCTCGGCGATCGCCGCTCCGGCGGCGGCGCTGGCATTGCCGAACGTGGGTGACGTTGCCCCCACCGCGTCGATCGAGGACGCGGACGGTCGGGTCACGGATCTCGGGCTGTTCCACGGCCGGCCCATCCTCATCCTGTACGAGGACCGCGACTCGGCGAAGCAGAACCAGGCATTGAAGGAGGAGCTCGCGCAGCTCGCCCGCGCCAACCCTGCCAGCGCGCGCGTCGCGCTGGCCCCGGTTGCCGACGTGAGCTCCTGGGACTTCCAGCCCGCGAAGTACTTCGTCAAGGCGGCGATCCGGGACGAGTCGCGCAAGCAGGGGACGACGATCTACTGCGACTGGACCGGCGCGTTCCGCAGTGCTTACCGCCTCCGCCGCGGGGTGAGCAACGTCGTCCTCGTCGGCCAGGACGGGCGCGTGAGCTTCGCGGCGGAGGGCGCGCTCCAACCCGAGCAGCGGGCGCGGCTGTTCGACCTGCTCTTGGCCCAGATCGGGGCCGGGTGACGCGCTTCAGCGCTTCCCCGCGCGCTTCTGCTCCGTGACCGCGCGCTCCACCTGCCGGCGCAGCGTGCTCATCGACTTCTCGGCGACCAGGCCGCCGCGCGCGTCCACCCACGGGCGCACCTCCTCCGACGCCTTGCCGCCGACGACCCACACCGTGCCCCGGCAAGCGTCCGCGTAGGCGTCGACGAGCTCGCGCGCGCGGGGAGGCTCCGGCGGGACGGTGACGGAGAGCGCGACGAGGTCGGGCCGGATGCTCTCCACGACGCGGCCGAGCGCGGCGGGCGGCGTACGGGCGCCGATCATCACCCCGCGGAAGCCCCACGCGGCGAAGCGCAGCGCGACGCCGTAGAGCCCGAGCTGGTGATCCTCCTCCGCGAAGCAGGCCAGGACGACCCTGCGCGCGCCGTCCACCGGCTGCGTGAGGCGCAGGAGGTCGTTGAGCGTCCCCGCGATGGTCTGCGAGGCGAGGTGCTCGTGCGCGATCGTGATCTTGCCCGCGTGCCAGAGGTCGCCGATCCGGGTGAGCGCAGGGCCGATGGTCCGCTCGAAGATGCTCACCGCCGGGCCCAGCGCGAGCGCGCGGCCGAGCTCGAGGAGCAGCGCGTCGGGGTCGAAGGCGTGGGTGGCTTCGACAATCCTGTTGCACGCAGACGTGTAGGCGTCCTCGTCCTCCCCCTCACCGACGCCTTGCGCCGGGCGCTGGGCGAGGACCAGTCGCGCCGCCTCGGCGGGCGCCATGCCGCCCTGCACCAGGTCGCGCATGGTCCGGATGACCTCCACATCGGCGTCGCCGTAGAGCCGATAAGCCGAGGCGGTACGCGCGGGCGACGGCACGCCGTAGCGCCGCTCCCACGCGCGCAGGGTCGCCGCCGGCACGCCGAGCTGCTCGGACACCGCCTGGATCCGGTAGCTCCTCAACGGGTCCCCCAGTCTTGTTCGCTCGGGCGCATGAAGGTCTGAACAAACATTTGCAAAAGTTTCGACGATCCATATATACCGAGCATGGTGATCGCGAGCAAGGGGGCGGGCGACCGCGTGCCGCGGGCGGTGGTCATCGGGAGCGGCTTCGGCGGGCTCGCCGCCGCCGTCCGCCTGGGCGCGCGCGGCTACCGGGTGACGGTGCTCGAGCAGCTCGACGCTCCGGGGGGCGCGCCTACGTACACCGGCAAGACGGCTTCACGTTCGACGCGGGGCCGACCGTCGTGACGGCGCCGTTCCTCTTCGACGAGCTCTGGGCGCTCTGCGGAAAGCGGCTCTCGGACGACGTTGACATGCGCCCCGTGTCGCCGTTCTACCGCATCCGCTTCCACGACGGCGCGCTCTTCGACTACACGGGCGACGCGGGGGCGATGCGCCGCGAGGTGGAACGGATTGCTCCGGAGGATGTGGAGGGGTACGAGCGCTTCGTCCGCAAGAGCGAGGAGATCTTCCGCGTCGGCTTCGAGCGGCTGAGCGACGTGCCCTTCGGGTCGTGGACGGACATGGCGCGCATCGTGCCGGAGATGGTCAAGCTCCAGAGCTATCGCACGGTGTACGGCCTCGTCGCCAAGTACGTCAAGGACGAGCGGCTCCGGCAGGTGATGAGCTTTCACCCCCTCCTCGTGGGCGGCAACCCGTTCTCCACGACGTCGATCTACACGCTCATCGCGTTCCTCGAGCGCAAGTGGGGCGTGCATTTCCCAATCGGCGGCACCGGCGCGCTGGTCTCGGGGCTCTGCAAGCTCATCGAGGGGCAGGGCGGCGCCGTGCGGTGCGGCGCGGAGGTAACGCGGATCCTGCTCGAAGGGCGGCGGGCGCGAGGCGTCGAGCTTCTCCACGGGGGAGCGGGTAGAGGCGGACGTCGTCGTCTCGAACGCCGACTCCGCCTGGACGTACCGCTACCTGGTGCCGCGCGAAGCGCGCTCGCGCTGGACCGACCGGCGCATCGAGAAGCAGCGGTACTCGATGGGCCTCTTCGTCTGGTACTTCGGCACGCGGCGAAAGTACGCGGACGTCGCGCACCACACGATCCTGCTCGGCCCCAGGTACCGCGGGCTCCTCGACGACATCTTCGAGCGGCACGTGCTCGCGGACGACTTCAGCCTGTACCTGCACCGGCCCACGGCGACGGACCCCGCGCTCGCGCCCGAGGGCTGCGACGCGTTCTACGTGCTCTCGCCCGTGCCCAACCTCCTGTCGGGCACCGAGTGGTCGAGCACTGCGGAGGTGTACCGCCGGTCGATCGAGGCGCTGCTCGAGTCGACGCTGCTCCCCGGCCTGCGCCGCGCGATCTGCAGCTCGCGTCTCCTGACGCCGCAGGACCTCCACGATCGCCTCTCGTCCTTCCGCGGGGCGGCCTTCGGGATGGAGCCGGTGCTCACGCAGAGCGCGTGGTTCCGGCCGCACAACGAGAGCGAGGACGTCGAGGGGCTGTACCTCGTGGGCGCGGGCACTCACCCGGGGGCGGGGCTTCCCGGGGTGCTCTCCTCCGCCCGCGTGCTCGACAAGGTGGTGCCGGATGCCTCCGCGTTCGCCTGACCTCGCCGCTCGGGACATGGCCGCTTGCCGGGAGCTGCTTCGAAAGGGCTCCAGGAGCTTCGCGGCCGCCTCGCTCCTCCTGCCAGGGCGCGTCCGCGTGCCGGCGACGGCGCTGTACGCGTTCTGCCGCGTCGCCGACGATGCGGTCGACATTGCAGGCGGCGCCGCCGCGCTGGACGGCCTCCGGGATCGCCTCGATCGCGCGTACGCCGGATCCCCGACCGACTCGCCCATCGATTCGGGCGTTCTCGCGCGTCGCGCGTGAGCACGAGCTGCCCCGGGAGCTGATGGAGGCGCTCCTCGAAGGGTTCGCCTGGGACGCGGAGGGGCGCCGGTACGAGAGCCTCTCGGAGCTGACGGGCTACGCCGCCCGGGTCGCGGGGACCGTGGGCGCGATGATGACCGTCCTGATGGGCGTGCGCGCGCCCGAGGTCCTGGCGCGCGCGTGCGACCTCGGGGTCGCCATGCAGCTCACGAACATCGCGCGCGACGTGGGGGAGGACGCGTACGCTGGGCGGCTCTACGTGCCGCGCGAGTGGCTCCGCGAGGCGGGGGTGGACGAGGCGGCCTTCCTCGCGCGCCCGCGGTTCTCGCAGGGGGTCGCGGTGGTGGTCGAGCGGCTCCTGCGCTACGCGCGGGCGCTCTACCGGCGGGCGGCGCCCGGCATCTCCGCGCTGCCGCGCGACTGCCGCGCCGCGATCCGGGCAGCGAGCACGATCTACGCGGAGATAGGGAGAGAGGTGGAGCGGCGGGGATTCGACTCCGTGGGCGCGCGCGCCGTCGTCCCGGGGGCGCGCAAACTCTGTCTCGTGGTGTGCGCGCTCCTCGCCCGGGACGCCGGCGCGCCGCGCCTCGGGGAGCCGCCCGCGCTCGCTGAGACTCAGTTCTTGATCGACGCGGTGATGGGCGTGGGGAGGCTGCTCCCCTCGCCGGGGACGACGCGGTGATCCCGGCACGGAAGCACCGCGTCTTCAACGCGTGGTTCGCGCGCCACGCGCGAACGCGCATCGAGCGCACGTTCGACCGCGTGCGCGCGCACGGGATCGAAGAGGTCGCGGCGCTCGCGCGCGATCGCCCCCTGCTCGTGGTCTCGAACCACACGTCCTGGTGGGACCCGCTCGTCGCGTTCCACGCCTCCGAGCACCTGCTCGGCGCCGACGGCCACGCGCTCATGGATGCGGCGAACCTGCGCAGGCTGCCCTTCTTCGCGCTGGTGGGCGCCTTCGGCGTCGACCTCGCCGACCCGGGCGACGGCGCCCGCGCGATCCGGTACGCCGCGCGGCTGCTCGATCGCGCGGGGCGCCTCGTGTGGATCTTCCCGCAGGGGCGCGAGCGCCCGATCACGGAGCGGCCGCTCGCCTTCAAGGCCGGCGCGGCGGAGGTCGCCCACGTGGCGAAGCGCGCGCTCACGGTCCCTGCGGCGCTGCGCTACGAGCTCGCAGGCACGGAGAAGCCGGTCGTCTACTTCTCGTTCGGCGAGCCTTTGGAGACGGCGCGCGACCGGGAGGCGCAGGAGCGCGCCGTGGAGGGGGAGCTCGCGAGGATTGAGCGCGCCGTTCGCGGGGAGGAGGCCGGGTTCGTGGACGTGTTCCGCGCCCCGCGAGGGGCGACGGACGGGCTCGCCACCACCGCGCTCGCCATGCTCGCGAAGCTCGCGCTCAACGACGAGCAGGACCCTCGAGGCGGAGGTAGCCGCCGCGATCGACGGTGAGCGCGACGTCGCACCAGACCACGCGGCGCGCCTTCAGCGCGCGCACGAACGCGCCGGCCAGAAGCACGTCCGCGAGCACCGCGTCCACGATCGCCCGGCGGAGCGACGGGGCCTTCCCCGCCCCGCGCGCGGCGGCAAGCGCCACGGCGACGCGCGTGAGCAGCACGACGCCGGTCACCGCCGCCGCCAGCGCGGGCGCGCCGCGCAGCGCGAGGGGCGCGAGGACGGCGATGGGAAGCGTGGCGAAAAAGAGCAGCGGGTAGCTGGCGAGGAGCGGGGATCGCTGGGCGCGGATAACGGTGATCCACCGCGCGAAGCGCTCCTGCGCCTGATCCCACGTGCGGCCCGACGCGAGGGAGCGCGCCGCGACCTCGACGACCTCGACGCGGCGCCCCGAGGCGTGGAGGAGGCGGGCGAGCTTCCATGTCCTCGCCGAGGCGGGAGACGAGGGCCCCGAAGCCCCCTGCTTCGGCCAGCGCGTCTCGCCGCACCGCGAAGAGCTTGCCGACGAGGCCTCCCCGGTCGAGGCGGGAGAGCAGCGGGAAGGCGTGCAGCGAGCCGCCGAGGAGCGCCGCCGAGGCGCGATCGCCGAACGTGCGCTCGGGGCCGACCTCAACGGGCGGCGCCCAGGTCGCGCCGACCTCCGGGCCGCCGGCGAGGGGGGCGACGAGCGCGTCGAGATCGACGCCCGTGAGGTCGACGTCGCTGTCCCCCACGAGCACCACGTCGAACGGCGCCCGCTCGACCGCGACGACGGCGGCGAGCTGCGCCGCCTTCAGGTTCGGGCCGCGCGGCGCGGTGATGACGACGGAGGCCTCCACGCCGGCGCGCGCCAGCGCCTCGGCGCCGGCGCGCGCGAGGTCGTGGGCGCCGTCGGCGGCGCTGGCGACGGCGAAGCGGCACGCCACGGGGAACGAGCGCCGTGCGCCGGCGAGCGACCCGAGGGTCGCGGAGAGCCAGGGGGCCCGGCCGGCGCAGGGGCGGATCAAGAGCACCCGCGCGGCGCGCGCCGCGCCGCGCGGCGCGGGGGAGCGGCGATCGAGGAGGGACCGGCGGATGGACTCGAGCCTCCACGCTCACCGTGAGCGAGGCCCAGGCGAGGAGGAGCGTACCGGCCAGCGTCAAGCGACCTCTCGGCGCATGCGGTACGGGATCATGCGCTGGACGATGCGCGACGTGAAGCGGTCGAGCGAGAGCGTCTCGTGCATGCCGACGGCGCGCTCGCCGAAGAAGCTCGTCTCGATCAGGGAGCGCGCGTAGAACGGCGTGTCCTCGAGCGTGCGGACGACCCGCGCCTCCCCGCCCGGCTCCGCGTGGACGACGCGGCGCATGCGCCAGCGCGTGGAGGGCGCGCCCACCGAAACGACGGGGACCCCGCTCCGCCGCCCTCCGGGCTCGAACGTGCGCGCGAACAGCACGCGCGCGCCGTCGCGCCGGTCGACCTCGTACGTCACCGTGGCGCGTCCCCTCGAGGCGACGCGCGACCAGGTCCACCCCGCAAACGCGCGCTCGAGCCCCTCGTCGCCCCCGTTCGCGTCCATGTACGCGGGGCCGCTCCAGCGCAGCGACGGGTGCGCCAGCTCGACCTCGGCGCGTGCGACGGGCGCGATCGTGACCCAGCGGTGGCGCCCGGCTCCGTCGAGGATCGTCGCCTCGCCGGAGGCCTCCTCCGGGAACAGGCGGATGCGCCCCTCGAGACGGCGGGGGAGAGGCGCAGTGCGCTCCGCCAGATCGACGACGAGCGACCCGCCCTCCCACCGAAGGGCGCTCGGCCCGAGCACGAGCGCGTCCGGGCTGCGCGACAGCGAGCGCCGGCCGCGCTCGGTGAGCGCCCACCAGCTCTTCTCCCGCGTGTAGAGCGCGACGTTCAGCGCCACGTGCGCGAGCGGGTCGGCGGCGGCCGGGAGGCGCGCGCGGGCAGCGGCGTAGAAGGGCGAAAATACACTGCCCAGCATCGCGATGACGCTGAGCGCCGAGCGCCCGTCGTCGCTCACCGCATCGAGATACCACCAGGCATAGCCGCCAGGCGCGACCGGGACGTCGAAGCGAGATCCTCGATCACGCTCTCGGCCGCCAGCCTGCCGCTCTGCGCGACCATCGGCACGCCCGCCCCCGGGTGGACGCTCCCCCCGCACAGGTAGAGCCCAGGGACCCGCGTCCGCGACGTGCCTCGCCGGAACGACGAGAGCATCCCGTGCGAGGCCGGGCCGTAGAGCGCCCCCCCCGTCCCCGGGAACAGGCGGCCGAAGTCCGTCGGCGTCGTGACCACCGTCGGCTCCACGATCGAGCCCAGCGTGAGCCCCATGCGTTCGATCAAGGCGGTGCATCGCTTCTCGCATTCGCGGACCTCGCACTCGGGAAATGGGGTGCCCCGGTCGTCTCCCGTGGCCGGAGCGTTGACGAGCAGGAGCAGTCGCTCCGGGCCAGAGGCGCCGGATCCATCGCCGTCCCGATCCTGCGCGCACACGTAGACCGTCGGCTCGCTCGGGACCCGGCCGCGATCGAAGAGATCGTCGAACTCGCGCGCATAATCGGACGAGAAGAAGACGTTGTGGCGCACGAGCGGGAAGCCGCGCGCCTCTGCCGTCAGCGCCCACGTGATCGCCGAGAGGGAGCGAGGCGCCCGCGCGCCTTTCGCGCGCGCGGCCCCGCGCCCGAGGAGCCCGCGCGCGAGCGCCTCCGCGTCGGCGTTCACGACGACCACACGCGCCTCCAGCCGTTCCCCGTCCCCGAGGCGGACGCCCGTGACGCGAGACCCGTCGGTCGTGATCTCGGCGACGTGAGCGGACGTGAGGATGCGCGCGCCCCGCCGGCTCGCGAGCGCGGCGAGGGCCTCCGCCACCCGGTACATCCCGCCGCGGACGAGGTAGACGCCCTCGCGCTCCACGTGCGCGATCACGTTCAGCGTCGCGGGGGCGAGGAACGGGGACGAGCCGCAGTACGTCGCGTACCGGCCGAAGAGCTGTCGCAGGCGCGGATCGCGGAAGAAGTCGCCGAGCGCGTCCCAGAGCGTACGGTGCCCGTCGATGGTCCAGAGCGCGGAGAGCCCGAGCTGCCGCGCGGCCTTGATCAGCGCGCGCGCGCCGGGGCGCTCCGACCGGAGGAACGGCACCTCCACGGCGTCGTGGATGCGCTTCGCGTAGGCACAGAAGCGGCGGTACCCCCGCGCCTCCTCGGGGCCAGCGAAGCGGGCCACGGCGTCCGCCGAGCGCTCCACGTCCGAGTACAGATCGAGGACGCCGCCGTCGGGGAACGCATGGCGCGCGAGGCGATCGAGCTTCCGGAGCTCGAGGTGATCTTCGAGCCGCTCGCCGAGCGACGCGAGGATCTCCTCGAAGACCCACCGCATGGTCAGCACCGTCGGCCCAGCGTCGAGCGCGCGCCCGCCGGCGACGACCTGCCGCATCTTTCCGCCGACCGACGGCGCCCGCTCGAGCACCGTCACGTCGAGCCCGGCGTTCGAGAGGATCGCCGCCGCGACGAGGCCCCCTACGCCGGCGCCGACGATCACGACGTGGCCCGAACGCTCGAACATGGTCGGGGTGTATTCAATCCGTCCACGGTCGTCAATGGTTTGTTCAGTTTTTGTTGACAAAGCATGAACAGCGCCGAACAATCCCGCTTCATGAGCACGTCGCGACGGATCGAGCGGGCGCTCCGGAGCGCCATCGAGGGCAGCACCGCGGGGGCTCCGCCAAGCATCGCCGCCGCGATCAAACACGCGGTTTTCCCAGGCGGCGCTCGCCTTCGCCCGGCGCTCTGCCTCGCGGTCGCGGCCGCGTACGGCGACCCGCTCCCCCGGCTCAGCGACGCCGCGGCGGTCGCGGTCGAGCTCATCCACTGCGCGTCTCTGGTCCACGATGACCTTCCATGCTTTGACAATGCTTCGACAAGGCGCGGACGGCCATCCGTCCACGCCGCGTTCGGTGAGGCGCTGGCGGTGCTCGCGGGCGACGCCCTCATCGTCCGCGCGTTCGAGGAGCTGGCACGCGTGGGCGGTGCCGCGCCCGAGCGGCTCGGGCGCCTCGTCGCCGCGCTCGCGCGCGGGGTGTCGATCCCGCACGGGATCATCGCCGGGCAGGCCTGGGAGTCGGAGCCCTGCATCCCGGTGATCACGTACCGGAGCTGCAAGACGGCCGCGCTCTTCGTCGCCGCGGCTACGTCCGGCGCGATCACGGCGGGGGCCGATCCCGAGCCGTGGCGCGACTTCGCCGGGCGGATCGGCGAGGCGTATCAGGTGGCGGACGACATCCAGGACGTGCTCGGCGACCCCGGCGCGCTCGGCAAGCCGGTCGGGCGCGACGCGTCCCTGGGGCGGCCGAACGCGGCGCAGGATCTCGGCGTGGCCGGCTCTCGCAAGCTCCTCGAGCAGCTCCTCCGCGAGGCGCTCGCCGCGCTGCCGCCCTGCGAGAAGCCGGAGGCGATCCGCGTATGGACGGTCGAGGCTGCGGCACGCCTGCTCCCTGCCAGCCGACCGAACGCGGAGCCGGAGCCCGCGCGCGAAGCGCGCACCGCGTAGGTCGTGCCTCGCAATCAGGACGCTGCGCAATCAGTACGCGTCGGGCGCGCTCGCCTCCCGCCCGGCTCCGTGCCGGCGCTTCGTGCGAGCTCTCGAATGGATACACCGGCACTTCGGACCGATCCGTCAGGCGCACCGGTCGATTTTTGTTTCGTGACGCGCTGGGTCGTGAACGGGAGGCATTCGGACGTCACCACGCCGCGCACGGCGGGCTCCGCCGGGGCACGGAAGGCTCAACCCGGTCGACGAGAGGCTCCGCCCGGCGCACGGCGGGCTCGAACCCGGTCGACGGCAAGCTCCGCCCGGCGCACGGCGGGCTCGACCCGGTCGACGGCAAGCTCCGCCGGGCGCACGGCGGGCTCGACCCGGTCGACGAGAGGCTCCGCCCGGCGCACGGCGGGCTCGACCCGGTCGACGGCAGGCTCCGCCGGGCGCACGGGAGGCTCGAACCCGGTCGACGGGAGGCTCCGCCGGGCGCACGGCGGGCTCGAACCCGGTCGGCGGCGGGCTCCGCCGGGCGCACGGAAGGCTCAACCCGGTCGACGGGAGGCTCCGCCGGGCGCACGGCGGGCTCCGCGCATCCCATGCGGCTTGACCGCCGGCCATCGCCCTGACGCTGCGCATCACAACACGGATGTTTGCTGGCACACCAACAATCCCCCGCGCCGCACACCGGCGTGAGCCAGCCCACCGAATCCGGCCAGCGTGGCCCGGCGGACGGACCTAGCCTGGCAAGCAGTCCGACAGGCTCGGCCGCTTTTTCCGTTCACACGCGCGAAGCCCGCGACGGTCACGCAGGGCAGGCTCTGCCGTAAATCCGACACCCGCCAGCGCGTCAGGGACGAACATGGCTCTCCGATATGGGAGCGCGCTCGCGCTCGTGCAGATCTTCATCGCCGGTTGCTCCGGCACCTTCACCCCCCAGACCTGCACCGCGGACGCCGACTGCCCCGGCGGGCTCGTGTGCGACGGGTCGAGCGGGCAGCCGGCCTGCGTCAACGCGACCAGCGCGCCCCTGCGCGTGGGCATCAGCGCGCCGATGTCCGGGCCGAGCCAGGAGCTCGGCATCGACATGCAGGAGGGCATCGCGCTCGCGTTCGACGCGCAGAACGCGGCGGGCGGGGTCAACGGGCGACCGCTCGTCCTCGTCGTCCGCGACGACGGCTACGAGCCGCCCCTCGCCGAGAAGAACGCTCGATCCCTGCTCGATGTGCACACGGCCACGGGCGCCGTGAAGTGCCCGACCACGAACAAGTCCGTGGTCGCAGGGCAGGCGCCCGTCTCCATGGTGCCACTCGATCGAGGCGACGGCGCCGTGCTGGGCCTCCTCGGTGACGTGGGCACGCCGACGATGGTCCTCGCCGCGCCGGTCACGCTGGAGACGAGCAGCCTGTTCTTCGGCGCGTTCACGGGCGCGTCGCTCATCCTCCGCGACGACAGCGCCGGTCCCTGCAAGAAGTACGTGTTCAACGTGCGCGCCAGCTACGCCCAGGAGGCGCGCGCCGCGCTCGAGTACTTCTTCCTCGAGAACGTGCCCGACGCGAGCCACCTCATCAGCTTCGATCAGGACGACTCGTTCGGTGATGCAGGGTACGACGGCCTCGTCGCCGCCTACGAGGCCATCCGCGGCCGCTTCACCCCGCCGCCCGCCGACCCGGCCACGCCCATCCCCCGCTTCCGCTACACCCGCGACGACGACGCGAGCGTGCCGGTGCAGGTCGCCGCGGCGGCGAAGTACCTGGGTGGCCTGCTCGCCGACGGCGCCAATCACACGGTCGGCATCTTCATGACCGACACGTACGGCCCGGCGGCGGCGTTCATCACCGGGATCCGGCAGTGGCAGTACGCCAACGACGCAGAGCAGGCGATGAACCACAAGGCGACGCACCTGACGCTCCACATGGTGAACGTCTCGTTCGTCGGGCCCAACTCGCTCGCCTCGCGCCTCACGCAGGCGGGCACGATCGCCGGGCCCTCGGGCAATGTCCCGTACACCAACGGCGTCATCCTGTCGCAGGTGGTGCCCAACTACGAGAGCGACCAGAGCGAGATCGTGCAGGACTACCTCTCCAAAGCGTCCGCCGCCGGGAAGAGCCCGAGCTTCACCTCGCTCGAGGGCTACGCCGCCGCGCGCATCTTCATCGCCGGGCTCTCCGCCCACCAGGGCCTCTTCACGCCCGACGCGCTCATCCCCACCTTCGAGGGGCTGCCGGACCTGAGCCTCGGGCTCGGCGCCTCCGCGGGCTACGGTCCAGGCGACCACGATTACTCCAAGAGCGTCTGGGGGACGTCGCTCGACGGGACCGGCGCCTTCCAGAACGCCTACTATTGGATCGACGGTACGCCGCTCCAGCTCTTCGAGTGACCGGGAGGGAGCGATGACCCACGCCTCCACATCGACCGTCGTCGGCCGCTACGTGCTGCACGCGCCCATCGCGCGCGGCGGCATGGCCACCATCCACCTCGCGCGGCTGCTCGGCGCCGAGGGGTTCTCCCGCATGGTCGCGGCCAAGCGGCTCCACCCCCAGCTCACCGAGGACGACGAGTTCGTCCAGATGTTCCTCGACGAGGCCCGCATCGCCTCCAAGGTGCACCACCCCAACGTGGTGCCCGTGCTCGACGTCGTGCAGACGGGCGGCGAGGTCATCCTGGTGCAGGAGTACGTGCACGGCCTGCCGCTCGACAAGCTCCTCCGCGCGGGCCTGCACCAGGACACCCTGCTCCCCGTGGGCGTCGTGGTCGCGATCGCCGCCGACATGCTCGCCGGTCTCGCGGCGGCGCACGAAGCCAAGGACGAGCTCGGGACGCCGCTCGGCGTCGTGCACCGCGACGTCTCGCCGCAGAACGTCATCGTCGGCGTCGACGGCAGGGCCCGCGTCCTCGACTTCGGCGTCGCCAAGGCGACGCTGAACCACCACGTCACGCAGGTGGGCACGTTCAAGGGCAAGCTCGCGTACACCTCGCCCGAGCAGCTCCGCGGCGTGAGCACGCCCGCCATCGACGTGTACGCGGCGTCGGTCGTGATCTGGGAGGCGCTCGCCGGCCGGAGGCTCTACCCCGGCCTCCACGACGCCGAGCTGGTCTCGGCGGTGCAGTCGGGCGTCACGCCGAGGCTGCTCGACATCGTCGACCCGGCGGAGGTCCCACCCGAGCGCTGGGCCGCGCTCGTGCGGCTCGAACGCGGTCCTCCGCAAGGGGATGGCGTTCGAGGCCGAGGAGCGATGGGCGACGGCGGCGGACATGGCCGAGGCGCTGATCGCCGCCGTGCCTTCCGCGACGGCCGCCGAGGTGTCGCGCTGGGTCAAGCTGCTCGGCAAGGAGTACCTCGAGGGGCGCGAGAAGCTCATCGTCACGGAGGAGTCGTCGTGGCGGCTGCGCGCGAGCGCGGTCCCCGGCGGGCCCAGCGAGACCGGCGCCACGCTGCGGCCCTCGGAGGTCCCCGCGGTGCCGCCGCCCGAGGCGCCCCGGCGGCGCGTCGAGTGGCCCGTCTTCGCGGCCCTCGTGCTCCTCGGCGGGCTCTTTACGGGCGTCCTCGTCCTGCTCCTGCGGCCGCCCGTGGAGCCTGCCCCTGGCCGGCGGCGCCTGCGCCCTCGGGGTACGAGGCAGCTCCGCCGCCGCTCGCCGAGGTGGTGCCCGTAGAACCGCCGGCGGCGGCGCCTGCCTCGGCGGACCCGAAGCAGGCGCCGAGCCCCACCGCCTCCGCGACCGCGCCCGGCCCCACCGCGAGCGCGGCGCCGGCCGTCGAGGTGCGTCCCCCGCCCGTCCGCCGCGCCCTCGCCGCCCCGCGCATGGCGCCTGCGCCCCCGGCCGCGCCCTCGCCGCCTCCGGCCGCGCACTCGACGGACTGCAACCCGCCCTTCTACTTCGACGGCAAGAAGAAGGTGTTCAAGCCCGGCTGTCTGTGACCTCCGCCAACCGACCTCTCCGAGGAAGCCCCCCATGCCCACGTTGGTCTCGATCGCCCGCGCCGGCGCGCTCGCCGGCTCCCTCTTGCTCGTCGCGCCCGCCGCCCTGGCAGCGCAACCCACCAAGGAGGAGTGCGTGGACGCGCACGGCAAAGGCCAGGACGACCGCGACGGCGGCAAGCTGGTGGAGGCCGGAAAGCAGTTCCTGCTCTGTGCCGACGCCGCGTGCCCCGAGCTGGTGCGCAACGACTGCGCGCGGTTCGCCGACGAGATCGAGCGGCTCCAGCCCACCGTCACGTTCGCCGCGCGCGACGGCGCGCAGCGGGATTTGATCGACACCTCCGTCTACGTGGACGGCGCGCTGGTCACGTCGCGCCTCGGCGACGGGAGCGCGCACGACATCGACCCCGGGCGCCACACGGTGCGCTTCGTCCACGCCGACCAGGAGAATGTGGTCGATGTGGTGGTGAACCAGGGCGAGAAGGGGCGCGAGATCCTCGGCATGTTCGCGGCCGCGCCAGCGCCGGGCGCGCCGCCGCCTGCCCCCGCCCCGAGCACGCCCGAGATGAAGCGACCGACGGGCCCGCTCATCGTGGTCGGACTGGGCGCCGCGGCCGCGGTGGCGGGTGGGGTGCTCCTCGGCGTCGGCCTCGCCCGGATCCCGTCGGTGTGCAGCCTCTCGACGCACCAGTGCGCCGCGCCCCCGAAGGATCCGGTCTTCGACAGCGCGGCGAGCGCCGTCACGCTGGTGAACATGGGCGCCGTCATCGGCGGCGTGGGCGTGCTGGCGCTCGGGGGCTCGCTGATCGGCTACTTCGTGCAGCCGCGCCGGCCGGCGGGGCCCTCGGCGGCGCTCGTGCCGCGGATCACGCCCTGGGTGGGGCGAGGGGGAGCTGGCCTCTCGCTCACGGGGACTCTGTAGCCCCTGTGGCTCTCCGGCGTTGCCGGGGCCACGACAATGGTTATAAGCGGGCGACCCATGGCCACTACCGATCCTTCGCTCTCCAATCCGCTCGCCCTCGGCGCGACCTCCGATCCCTTTCCCCACTACGCGGCGCTGCGGCGCGAAGCGCCCATCTTCCGCATGGATGCGACGCCGCAGAACAGCATGATCCCGTTCGGGAGCGTCTGGATCGTCAGCCGCTACGAGGACGCCATCACCGTCCTCAAGGACCCTACCCGCTTCGTGCAGTCGCCGGTGGCCGCGCTGCCGCCCGAGGTGCTGGCGATGATGCCGCCGATGCCCTCGTTCATGAAGGTGGTCGCGGAGAGCATGGTGATGCGCGATCCGCCGGACCACACCCGGCTGCGAGGGGTCGTGAACCGCGCCTTCACGCCGCGCGCGGTGAAGCAGATGGAGACCAGGATCCAGGCGCTCGCGGACAAGCTCCTCGACGGCCTCCCGGCGCAGGGCGAGATGGATCTCGTGCAGCGCTACGCCTGGCCGCTGCCGCTCGGCGCCATCTGCGACATGATCGGCGTGCCCGAGCACGACCGAGAGCAGTTCCGCCAGTGGGTCGACGGCCTTCAGTTCTTCCCCAAGTCGATGGAGGAGGTGGAGCGGAGCAACGCCGCGATGGCGAGCTTCATGGAGTACGCCGGGCAGCTCGTCGAGGCGCGGCGCAAGGCCCCCGAGGACGACCTCGCGACCGCGCTCGTGCAGGCCGAGGAGGCGGGCGACAGGCTCAGCCCGGACGAGCTGCGCGGCCTCATCGTGCAGATCATCTTCGCGGGCCACGAGACGATCGCGAAGTTCCTCGCGAACGCGGTGCTGGCCCTGATGCAGCGGCGCGAGCACTGGGAGCGGCTCGTGCGCGATCCTTCGCAGGCCGAGGGGATCACGGAGGAGCTGCTCCGCTGCACGTCGAGCTCGCACCAGTGCGATCGCTGGGCCAACCAGGACATCGAGCTGAACGGGCACGCGATCAAGCGCGGTGACCGCGTCGTCGTCCTGCTCCCCGCGGTGAACCGGGACCCCGCGCGCTTCCCGAACCCCGAGGAGATCGACGCCGCGCGGAACGACAAGGGGCACATGAGCTTCGGGCACGGGAGCCACTTCTGCGTCGGCGCCCCGCTCGCGCGGGTCGAGGCGCGGATCGGGCTCGCGACGCTGGCGCGGCGGCTGCCGACGCTCCGGCTGAACGCGGCGCCCGAGGCAATCCGCTGGGAGCTCAACGGGCCCATCCGCGGCGTCCCCCACCTCCCCGTGGCCTGGGGCTGACAGCCGCCGCCTGCCCCACTTCAACCCCTTCCACTTCTGCACGTTCCACGAGGACTCGACCCCGGGCGGGCTCGGCCGTCACCGCCGGACCGCAAGATCAGTTGCGAAGGTAGGGCTGGGCAATCTACAACCCCACGCCCGGGCCGGCCGGAAGGGCGAGGCACCCCGCTTCGCCCTTGACGCCGGGGCCATCGAAGAGGAAGAGGCCGACCAAGCAGAATCGTCGAACGAGCGAAGGTGGCGGAATTGGCAGACGCGCTGGATTCAGGTTCCAGTGGGGTAACTCCTGTAAGGGTTCAAGTCCCTTCCTTCGCACCAGGCCGGAATCGTTGAGGGCACGCCGACACCTCCGTCTTCCAGGCGAGGGGTGGCTCGCCTATCCTCTGCACCTTGTTCCTCCGCTCCCCTCGCTCCAGCCGGCGGGCTCGGTGCGTGGCGTCGTTCGGGGTCGCCGCGTGGTGCCTGCTCGGCTCCGCCTCCGCGCTTCATGCGGAACCGGCCTCCTCTCCGGCGGAGTACAGGAGCGGCTCGCTCGCCGCGTTCGTCGACTTCGGCTACGGGTCGAGCGCGGTGGGGGACACCCTCCTCGGCGACCTGGGCGCGGAATTCTGGGGCATCCAGAGCTTGCGCGGCCGTGCCCTCCTGCTCGAGTGGGACACGCTCTTCGCCGCGCGCGGCGGCGTCCTCGGGAACACGCACCCGTACACGCCGCTCGTGGGGGCCCGCACGCAAGCCTCGTTCGAGGCCGGGGCTCGCTGGGCGCCGGAGAGGCGCTGGAGCTTCTACACGGGCGCCGCGCTCGCCGGCGATTTCTCGGCGTTGACCCGCCCCGGGACCGACATCGAAGCGCTCCGCACGCTGAACGACTCGGACGGCGTGGGAGGCCGTGTGGCAAGCGCCGCGTTCCGGCTCGACGCCGGGGTCTCGCTGCTCCACGGCGCGCAATCGCTGCTCGTCGTCGGGTTCTTCCAGGAGGCGCTCGACGCGCCCGGGGCCTACGTACCCGGCGCGGCCTTCGCCGAGGGGGGCGTCGCCCTACGCTTCGACCTCGCGTGGAGCCTCGACGCGTCGCTGGAGGCGCTTGCCGGTCGAACGGGCGCGGTGGCCGACGCCGCGCTCGGAACCACCGACCAGACGATCGTCGCGGGGTTCTCGGCCAGGGTCCGCAAGATCTTCTCCAGCGGGATGTCGATCGCCGTGGCCGGGGACTACAGCCGCGAGATCGAGCACCGCAGCTACACCGGGAGCGCCGGGTCGTACGACACCGCGAGCCCGCCCACGTTCGACGCTACGCTCTTCTACGCCGTCCCCATCGGCGGCCCGAGAGGCCAGGAGCCATGACCGCCCCCCGCTCCAGAACGCTTCGGTGGGTGCCGCTCGTCACCGCGGCGCTCGCGGCGAGCGCCCTGGGATGCGACCCGCAGCAGGGCTCGTGGGGGCTCTCCGCGATCACCGGGATGACGACCCCGCCAGACGATCCCGGCCTCGGCTGCGGCGTCGCCCTCCCGCCCGATCCCGCTTCCCATGCGCGGGAGCGCTGCGCATTTGGCGCAGGCGCGCCTGCCTCTACCACGCTCGGCATCGTGCCCTCTGTGGCGAACGCCATCCCGATCCGGCACGTCATCGTCCTGATGAAGGAAAATCGCAGCTTCGACCACCTCCTCTCGCGGATCCACGACCGCGGGCAGCCGGAGGCGGAGCCAATCCCGGCCTCGTACGTGAACCCCGATCTGTCGAACGCGCCCGTCCGCCCGTTCCACGCGACCACGACCTGCATCCCCTACGATCCCGGGCACCAGTTCGAGTCCGTCCAGACCTGCCTCGACGGCGGCAAGATGGATGGCTTCGTGCGCAACGCGGCGACCACCACCCCGTCGGACGGCGCGTTCGTGATGAGCGGCTACGACGAGACGGACCTTCCGTTCTACTACTTCCTCGCGCGCTCGTTCGCGCTCGACGACCGTCACTTCGCGCCGATGGCGACCGGGACCTACGCGAACCGCGCGTTCCTGCTCCTCGGCACGAACGCGGGCATCGTCGACACGGGCATCGACTACCCCCCGCCGGACACCCCGTCGATCTTCGAGCTGCTGATGAACGCTGGGTACACGTGGGCCGCCTACACGGACGGCTTCCCCTTCGACGGCGCGCTGGACTGGAGCGCCGGCGACCCCGGCGTGCTCCCCCTCTCGGACCTCTACGACGCGCTCGATCGCGGCACGTTGCCGAACGTCGCGTTCGTCGACGGCGAGGAGAACATCGAGGACGATCACCCCGTGGCCGACCTCCAGCGCGGCGAGTCCTGGGTGAAGACGATCTACGACCACGCGGTGAAGAGCCCCGAGTGGCAGCGGACGGCGATCCTGTGGACGTACGACGAGGCGGGCGCCTTTGCCGATCACGTGCCGCCGCCGCCCGGCGCGTGCGCCCCGGACCCTTCCATCCCGCTCATCGCAGGGATGGGCCCGCGCGTCCCCATGGTCGCGATCTCGCCGTGGGCGAAGCGGGGCTACACGTCGCACGTCGTCGAGGACCACACGGCGATCACCCGCTTCATCGAGGCGATCTTCGATCTGCCGGCGCTCACCGCCCGCGACGCGAACGCGGGCGCGCTCTTCGACCTCTTCGACTTCTCGTGCGGTCGGGACCTCTCGATCCCCGCGGCGCCCGAGCCCGGGAAGGGCGGATGCGCGGGCATCGCGCCGCAGCCGGATTGAAGGATCCCCCTCGCTCCGGGACGATCTCCGTGATCGCCTCCGGGGTGGCATGACGGTCTGGTCCTTGCTCCGTCGAGAGCTTCATGCCCGGCCGGGCGCTCTACCCTCAGCCGCCCGCGCCGACGCACGTGCTGCTCGAGCGGTCGCAGATCTCGCTGCCGGAGCAGTCTGCATCACTCTGGCAGCCGCTGACACACCTTCCGGTGGAGAGGTCGCACGCGTCGCCAGCGTCGCAGTCGGCGTCGGTCTGGCAGGTACCGGCCGCGCCGATCACGCAGAGGCCGCCGCTCGGGTCACACACTTCACCGGGTGCGCACTCCGCGTCGCTCGTGCACCCGGCGCCTCCCGTGAGGCAGACGCGGGCGCGTGGGTCGCACGCATTGCCGGGCGCGCATTCCGCGTCGCTCGTGCACGCCGTGAGGGTCGGCGCGAAGCAGAATCCCTGGTCGCAAACCTGGTCGTGCGCGCAATCGGCGTCGCTCATGCACGTCGCGGAGGTGATGGACAGTTCGAGCCCTCCCACCCCGGAGGTGCAGCCGCCCAGGCTGACGAGCGTGAGCCCGGGCAGCAAGTTCCGAGCCACGAATGCCGTGATCTTCATGTTCTCCTCCTGCGAATGGCGTGACCGTGCTGATGGCACCTCGCCAGTACGCGCCATCGAGCGCTAGCGTGGGCGGTGCCGAGCCATTCCCGTGACAAGATAGCTTCGCGTACACACCAAACTCGGTGCAGCCGGTGGGGCCCGTGTACGCGATCGCCGCCCACGGGTAGCAATGGGGGACTGAGCTGAAGGTCCGTGGCGCGTGGTTCGAAAGCACGATGCAGGCCATGCGCCCGACCTCGGGAATACCGCGGGATCCAGCGTCGTGAGGGGCGCCATGACCAGAATAATTTCCGCCGAGCTGGCAAAAAATCCGGCCAGCTTGTGCTGTCCACTGCGCCACACGAGCTCGCAAGGTGGCGCACGGAGTCGGGGCGCGATGTGGCCAGTGCGCTGGCACGGAAGCTGCCGCATCGACGGGCCGGGGTTTCGTCTCTGCGGCGCTTGCTGCGGAGGCACGGAGCCGCGGCGAAGTCGTGGAGGCGCGCCGTTTGCTCCGCGGTCGCAGTCGCACTTGTCTCCCAGCCTGCCCGGCGCCGTCGCACGCGAGGAGTATCTCGGCGAAGATGAGCCACCTGCGTTCGGAGGGCCGGGGTCGAGCGGAGGACGCGGTCGACGGCCGCTCGCCACCTTCGCGAGGCCATGACGAGGAGCCGCGCTGGCCACATGGGCGGCAAGCTCGTCCTCGAGATCGCCGAGCTCGGCTGAAATCGGTGGTGGCTCGAGCCACCGGGTGAAGGCCAGCGCCTCAGAGGCTCTCTGCCATCCGGGTGAAGAGCGCTGTCCAGTCCACCGCGCCGTACCCCTCGCCGAAGCGCACCACCACCACGTCGCGCGCCGGATGCACGAAGATGTATTGCCCGTGGTACCCCTTGGCGAAGGGCTCGGAGTGGGTGCTCTGCTGCGAGAGAGTTCCGGTCGGCGTTGCACCGGGCTATCGGGACGTCTTGGCGCGGCATGCCGAACACGAGCGCCGGAAAGCGCGCTTCTGCCGCACATCCTCATCGCGTCGGACCAGATCCGCGAGGGGAAGCGGCGGCAGAGACAACGGCGCGGGAGCCGCATAGGATGCGCCCCATGTCGGTCTACCGAGGGGCGCCCTGCCCGGACTGTCACGCGGAGGGGCGGATCAATCGCTGCCCCGACTGCGCTGGGGTGGGCACGCTGCTCTGCGATCTCTGCAACGGGACCGGGATGCGGGTGGCCCCGGGCGGGCTGGTGCCCTGCAACTGCCACAGCGGGCACTACGTGTGCGCGACGTGCAGCGGGGGGACGGGAGTTTGTGGGAGGTGCGGGGGGACGGGGTTCCTGGGAACGTAGGCCCGGCAGCGAGCACCACCTCGGGCGCGTCCGCGCCGGCGGGAACATCCCGCCGGACGCGAACGATCCCGAAGCGCCCCTTCGAGTGGTAAGGCTCGGCTCGCCCGGCAGCGCCCCGCTGGCGCCCCTCCACGCGCTCTGGTTCCATCGTCCCGATGGAGCTTCCGAAGTACGCGCGCTGGGAACACGAACGGCGCTTCCTGGTGCGGCCGGAGGATGCCCGCTTCCCATCCGAGAACCAGCCGGCGGCCCCCTCCCCCGATTGCGGGGTGCTTGGACCTATACCCGCGCGATCAGGATGAGGAACGCCGTCGCGCCCTCGGGACCGGCAACGAACGCGATGTCGGTCCCCGGGCCGGCCATCACCGCCTCTCCAGCTCGCATCTCGATCGTCTGATCGCCCGAGTATGCGGAGGCCGTGCCGGCGGCGAGAAAAACGATCCGGACCTTCGGGTTGCCAGCGGCGATCATTCCCTTGCCGGGCGCGAAGACCCGCACGGTGAGATGGGCACTCGCCCGATCTCGCCGCACCATCACGTTGAAGTCCCGTGCCGGGCCCGGGACGGTGGCGTGCGTCGCGAGCTCGCCCGCGAAGCGGTAGGGCTCGCGCAGGGTGAGGCGCCGCTCGGCGAGGCCCTCGTGCGCGAGTATCATCGGCGGCCCGTCGAGCTGCACGAGGATCCGATCGTAGCCGGGGAACGACGAGAAAGGCCCTGATGCCCCGAGATCGGCGATCGACAAGCGCCACGTGAAGTCGGTGAGCGCGGCGTCCGGCGGATGGACGGCGATCTCCGTGGTCGTGCCGAGCCCGTTCTTCCAGGGCATCACGCGGTAGTCGTCGGAGCGAAGGTGGCGGAGCGGCATGGATCGATCCTAGTTCCGAGGACGCGAGATCGAAACCAGCTCCCGGGAGGGATCGAGATCGCCGCGGGGGGCGACATGATCTCGACCCAGACGAGCGCGACGTCGCCGACTCCGAGATGGCGCAGCTCTGCGATGGGAGGCGCTGCCGTCGGATCCCGCCGGACTCGGACGACTACCAGTGGCTGTCGGTCTTCGAGAAGATGTGACGAAGGCCCCTCTCGCGCGTGGACGCCCGCACCCGCTGGTGCCCCTGCCCCGGCGACGCACGCCAGGCCGCACCGCGTCCGCTTTGAACTCGGGCGTGAACGCCCCGCGCTTTCTCCGTGAGCACCGGCGCGCTCGCGCGGCCAGAAAAGTGAGCCTACCCGAGGCGCGGCCGGCTGGGGCACCCGACCCGGCTGCCGCTCACTGAAGTGGAGAGGGAGGGCTGGGGTGGGTGAGGTCTGCGTGTTCGAGGGTCGCGCTCCCTGACTTTAGAAGGTGCCGGAAGCGGTGATCCCCACCGCGTTCGGGAGGAGCCAACCCGGCTCCTCCGCCAGACCGCTGGGCAGCCCGCGCCACGAACGCCTCCGCCTCGGCCCGCGGCATCGCCGGCAGCATCCACTCGACCCCGGATGGCGCACCCTCCGACGCTGGTGGATGAAAGGCCACCCCGAGCGGTGGTACCCCTATCCTCGAGCTCGGGTACCTGGAGCCCTGAATGTCCCGGAGGCCGCGGAGCCGAGCGCGCCTTCCGCTACGCGGAGACGGGCGCCGCGAAGTAGTGGCCCTCCTCAATGTCCGCGAGCAGACCCGCGTGCTCCGGCTTCCAGCCGAGGACCTCGCGCGTGCGGGCGCTGGACGTGGGGTTGTCGAGCTGCGTGATCATGGCAATGAAGGGCCCGACGATCTCGGCGGCCTTCTCCGCCGGAATACTCTTCGCCGGCACACCGAGGCCGCGGCCGATGGCCTCCGCGATGGCGCGGAACGGCACGCCCTCGTCCGCGGCGGCATGGACATGGAAGCCCGCCGGGGCCTTCTCGAGAGCGAGGCGATATAGGCGCGCGGCGTCGAGCGTGTGTACGGCAGGCCAGCGAGCCGCGCCCTCGCCGACGTACATCGAGAAGCCGCTCTTGCGCGCCGCCCCGACGAGCATCGGGATGAAACCGTGGAAATCGAGCGAGCTGTGCACCGTGGGGGCGAGGCGGACAATCGATGTGCGCACGCCGCGCGCGGCGAACGCGCGCGAGATCTTCTCCGAGGCGACCCGGGGGTTGCCACCCGCCTTGCCCTCATCCTCCTCCGTGCCCGGGCGCCCGTGGACGCTGTGCGCAAGGAGCATGGTGCCCGTCGTGTTGACGAAGGGCTTGCCGGAGCCCTCGATCGCCTCGCCGAGAGCCTCGACGGCGCGAAGGTCGGCGGTGACCGCGCCGGCGAAGTCGCCGCCGGCGAAGGCGAGGTCGTGCTTGAACGCGAGGTGGATGACGCCGTCGGATGCCTTGGCCGCCTCCTTCAGGGCGTCGAGGTCGTCAAGGGTCTTCCTGAGGACCTCGGCGCCGACCGAGGAGACCTTGTCGGCCGAGGCTTGGGAGCGGGCGAGGCCGACGACCTGATGCCCGGCGGCGAGGAGATCGCGGACGACGGGGAGACCGATGTGGCCGGACGCGCCGGTGACGAAGACACGCATGGGGAGCCTCCTTATGTCATTCTATGACATCGGATACCACGTGATGTCAGTCTCTGCAATGAGGTAAATTTGGGCAATGGGAGCCCGATGCGGCTGGACGGCTCGTAAAAGCGGCGATGCGAGCCTCTTCGTGGAGGGCGAGGGAGCCGTTTTTCGAGGCGTGCCGCTCCGTCCGCACGCGCCTCGAATAGCAGGACGAGCGGGCGAAGCAGCGAACGCTTGCGGCCCGGGGCGCCCCTGCGCTACGGCCTCGGATCATGGCGACCACGAACCCCTCCGCCTATTCCGAGCTCGAGCGGCGCTTCCGGCGCATGAACCTCCTCCGCGACGCGGCCGCCGTGCTCGACTGGGACACGGCCGCGGTGATGCCGCCCGGCGGCACGGAGGCGCGCGGCGATCAGGTCTCCACGCTCCGCGTGCTCCGCCACGAAATGCTGACGCACGCGTCCGTCGGCGATCTGCTGGCGCGCGCGGAGGCCGATGTGCAGGCCGGCGGCGCGCCGCTCGACGCCTGGCAACACGCCAACCTCCACGGGATGCGGCGCGAGTGGATCCACGCGACGGCCGTGCCCGCCGATCTGATCGAGGCGCGCTCGCGGGCCGTCGTCGCCTGCGAGATGCGCTGGCGCTCGGCGCGGCGCGAGAACGACTTTCGCGGCCTCTTGCCGCTGCTCGCCGAGGTCCTGCGCCTCACGCGCGAGATGGCGCACGCGAAGGCCTCCGCCCTCTCGGTCTCGCCCTACGACGCGCTCCTAGACGAGTTCGAGCCCGAAGGCCGGTCGGAGGAGCTCGATCGCGTGTTCGCCGCCGTCGAGGCCTTCCTGCCGGGCCTCGTCGGCCGCGTCCTCGACGCGCAGGGCAAGCGGCCTGCGCCGTTCGCGCCGCCCGGCCCGTTCCCCGTCGAGCGGCAGCGCGCGCTCGCGCACGACCTGATGGCGCGTATCGGCTTCGACTTCGAGCGGGGGCGGCTCGACACGAGCGAGCACCCGTTCTGCGGCGGCGTGCCGGACGACGTGCGCATCACGACGCGCTACGACGAGCGCAATTTCATGCGCGGCCTGCTCGGCGTGCTGCACGAGACGGGGCACGCGATCTACGAGCTCGCGTTGCCGAAGCGCTGGCGCTACCAGCCGGTTGGCCAGGCGCGCGGGATGAGCACGCACGAGAGCCAGTCGTTGCTCGTCGAGATGCAGGCGTGTCGCTCGCGCGAGTTCCTCTCGTTCCTCGCGCCCGTCGCCAAGCAGGCATTCGGGGGCCAAGGGCCCGCGTGGGAGGCTTCGAGCCTGGAGCAGCTCGTGACGCGCGTGGCGCGGAGCCTCATCCGCGTGGACGCCGACGAGGTGACGTATCCGCTGCACGTGATCCTCCGCTATCGCCTCGAGCGCGCCCTCGTCGCCGGCGACCTCGCGCTCGCGGATCTGCCAGGCGCCTGGAACGATGGGATGCGAGTCGCTCATCGGCGTGCGTCCGCACGACGATCGCGACGGATGCCTCCAGGACATCCACTGGCCCGGCGGCGCCTTTGGCTATTTCCCGACCTATACGCTCGGCGCCATGACAGCGGCGCAGCTCTTCGCGTCCGCCACCGCGGCCGAGCCGTCGATCCTGACCTGCCTCGAACAGGGTGATTTCGGCCCGCTGCGACGCTGGCTCGGCGACAACGTCCACGCCAAGGGATCACGCCTCTCGGCACGCGATCTGGTCGTCGAGGCGACGGGAAGGCCGCTCGATCCAAACGTGTTTCGAGTCCACCTCGAGCGGCGTTATCTCGGCAGCTGAACCACGCGGTCGAGTCACCGCGACCAGTCCAATCGCCAATACGTTCATCAGATCAGCGTTTCTGGCGGTCACGGGCTCGTGGGCTGGCCCGTTGGAGGATAGCCTTCGTCGATGACTTCGAGCGACGACGCGGCATCACTACTCGCGCACGGGAAGGGACCACTCCAGGCGGGCACGCAAGCGTGCCCTACAATTGGCGCGGCGTCCCCGCTGGCTGCGCAGGTGCGGAGACGATTCCGCAGTCGTCGACCTGCACGTTGGTCCGCAGCCCGTTCACGCGGCCGCGCATCGTGACCCTCTGGCCCCTGGTCAGCTTGGCCGCCGCTTCGATCTGTCCGGCGCGCAGGAAGCACTTGATCTGGGGGACTTCGAACATCGCACCCGTGTTGAGCATCACTTCTGCCGGCTCCCCGATCATCCCCTTGTGGACGAAATTGACGGCCCCGGTGACCTCCACGAGCTTGCCCTTCCGGCGCTGATCGCCACGCTGCTCGTTGCCCTTGTAGTCGGCCATCAGGTGTTCCACGGCGCCCACATGAACGACGTGGCGCTCGCGGTGTAGGTCGCAGCCGGAGGACGGCGGCTTGGTCATCGCCGGTTGACGAATGAACCCAGGCGGGCTCCCGGGCATGCGGGTCGGGCGGGCTCCGGGGCATGATGCCGGAAGCGGTGGGTCCGGTGCGCGCCCCACCTTTGCTTCGCTACTTCGCGTCCACCTCCACACGGTCCGCTCCCGTCCTGCCGAACACCTCCGGCGTGTACATCTCTTCCACCTTCGCCGGCGGCAAGACGAACGCCCCGAGCGTCGTCGCGCGGGCCAGATAGCGATAGTGGAACATCCCTGCGGGAAGATGATCGACGAAGAAGAGTACGCGATCGTCACGGATCTCGCGGATGAAGCGGCTCGCTTGGAACCCCTTCCCCGCTGCCACGTCGTCGGGATCCTCGTCGTCGTCTCCGCCTCCCGATGAGCGTGCGGCCGCCGCATCCACGTCGACCCCCCGCCCGGTTGTGGCGAGCCGCGCGTCGACCGCCTCGAAACCTGCCGGGAGTGGGTCATCCAGCACGACGAATTCGCGCGGCGACGGCGTGACCACGACCAGGTCCGCGAGCACCAAGTCGCTCCCGCGGAACGCCCGCTCCCCTGCATCGGGGATGGTGCGCAGCGCCTCCTCGAGCCCTTCGGGTTTCACGGCGCGGAGCGTCTTCTTGATGAAGAACCCGCGCTCGATCCCCTCACGAGGCAGCACTTTCTTCGCGTAACGCAGGCGCGCCTCGTAGAAGAGCCTTCCCTCCCCCTCTACCGTGAACCCGAGGGGTGCGCCTGCGACGGCGACGAGGCGTGCCGCAGGTACGCTCGTCCGTGGTTGGGCCAAGCTGCGACCGTGGAAGCCGGCGCTGGTGATCTCGGCCTCGCCCAGGAAGACGTGCGCCGTGAAGTCCGGAGCCGCGCTCTCCTGCGCTTTGCGGTAGGCATCGAGCGCAAGCAACGACCACGCCGTCTCTTGCGTGTTGCGCCATGTGCCGCCTCGGCGTGCCGCGAGCAGACCCATTGCGAGGCGTGCGCCCAGTGGATGCGACGGACGGGCGGCGAGCAGCGCACGAAGGACGAGCGCCGAAGTGCGCGTCTCCGAGTCCATGAGCACGGCGTAGCGGTCGCCCTCGTTCGCGACCGCGCGGGCTACGTTGGCGTCGAGGCGCACGTGGCCCTCAATCTCGCCGGCGAGCTTCTCGACCGAGGTTCGGTCGCTCTTGCCGAGGACCATGGCGTGGAGGAGCAGCGCCTGCGAGAACAGGGGCAGCTTGTCGCGCTCCTCGAAGAGCCTCGTCGCGCGGCCGGGATCCGGCGCGCCGCGCTCGGCGAGCACGTCGAGGATGAACGGAATCGTGGCGCGTGAGACGTCCCCGCGGTCCAACCTGGGTAGGGCCTCACGGAGGTAGCGGGTCGCAGCCTCGAGCGCCGGATCGGGCACGGCCACCTTGTGCTCCTTCGCGACGGACAGACCCCAGAGCGCATAGGCGCTCACCCAGGGCCAGCTCTCCGGCGAGTCGGCCCAGAGCCCGAAGCCCCCATCGCCGCGCTGGTGAGCGAGGACATCGGCCACCGTCTTGGCGACCGCGCGATCGACGTCCTTGGGCAGCGCAACCTGGTAGTCGGTGGCGAGGTCGCGCAGCGGCAGGAGCGGGACGAGGCGGCTCACGAGCTGCTCGGTGCAGCCGTAGGGGTACTCGATGAGCTGCTCCATACCGCCGCCGAGACCGACGAGCGCGGTCGACGCCACGCTCACGTCGAGCCCGCCCACGTCATCGCGAATCGCCGACAGATCGCCCAGCTTCTCGGCCGCCTCGTGCGTCGTGTCGCCATAGAGCGCCGCCGCTTCGAGCACCATCGGCACCTTCACGTCGCGAGTGATCTCAACCCGGTCCTCCGCGCCCCCGCCGCGGGCGACGAAGCTCACCTTGGCCTGCCCGGCGCGCGGCGCCTCCAGCGAGAAGCGCACCTCGGCCAATCCGTTGGCGTCGAGGTCCACCCCCTTCTTCGCGTCGCCCTTGACCGTCAGCCCCTCCGCCTTGATCTCCACCTCCGCCCGCGTCTTGCCGGCGAGCCCCTTCGCGGTCACCACCACGCCGGCCTCGATCGCGTCACCGGCGCGCACGAAGCGCGGAAACGCGGGACGCGCCATGAGCGGGCGGCTCGTGACCACGCGGTCCTCGGCGAAGCCGAAGTGGTCGTCCTCGCCGGCGGCGACGGCCATGATGCGGTACGTCGTGAGCGAGTCGGGGAGCTTGAAGCTCACGTGAACGTGGCCTGCCGCATCGGTGACGAGCGCCGGGCTCCAGTACGCGCTCGGGCGGAAATCGCGCCGCACGCCTCCTTCGCCACCCCCACCGCCGCCGTCGAGGCCCTTGTCGAGCCCGAGCGCCGAGAACGGGTTCAGCACCTGGGCGAGCGCCTCGCGCGACTCGATCGTCGCCACCTTGAGCGAGCGCGGCGCGCCGAAGAAGGGCACCGGGTCTGGCGTCTTGTAGCCGACGAGCGAGAGCACGCCCTCGTCGACCGCATAGAGCGTCACCTCGGCGTGGGCCGCCTTGCCAGCCCGGTCCTTCACGTCCACATCCACGTCGATCGGGTCGCCGGGCCGCAGCTCGGACTTGCTCGGCTTGAGCGCGACCGCGAGCCTCCGCGCCTCTGGGTTGATGTTCAGTGCCGCGTACCCCACGCGGAACGCGGGCGCCCCAACGTCGGACGCCCCGAGCCTCGGCGGTGGGGCCTTCGTACGCCCGTGCACCAGCACCACCGACACGAAGGCATTGGGACGGAGATTGGCGGTGATGGGCACGTCCACGGTCGGCATCGGTCCCGAGAGCGTGGCGCGTCGCTCGGTGTAGACCCCACCCCGCTCCACGGTGATCCACGCCTCGGCCGACTTGAACGGCGACTTGACCAGCACGTGCGCCGTCTGCCCGACCTCGTAGCTCTTCTTGTCGGGCAGGAGCTCGACCGAGAGCGTATCGCTGTCACCCCAGCTCATCTCGCCCACGTCGCCGACCGCGTAGAGGGGCGCCGAGGCACCGAGCGCGTTCCCTCGCGGATCCTTCGCCGTCGCGTGGATCAGGTAGAAGCCGACCCCGGCGGGCTGGAGGGAGCAGGAAGCAGGGACCGCGCCGGTCGTCACGGTGCAGGTCCCGACCACGCGATCGTCGACCGTGGTTGAGGTTCGGAACCCGCCCCCCACCTGCTGCCGCGCGATATTCCACCGTCGCTGGACCAGCTCCACCGTGACGGGAACCCCAGCGACATGCCCCCCCTTCGGCGTGACCGCGAGGATCTCCGGCTTCACCGGGTCGGTTGCCTTCACGAACAGGTCGGCCCCCGGCTTGATGGCGACGTAGAACTCGCCCGGGTGGACGACCGCGCTGGTGCTGCCCGCGATCGTCTGGCGCGAGAGGTCCGTGACCTCGGCCTCGGCCGTGACGATTTCCGCGCCATGCTGCCCCGGCATCGAGAGCGCCGCGGTCACCGTGGTTGAGCCTCGGGGGTCGAGCTTCTGCCGGGTGTTCTGCACCTCGTAGCTCCACTGATTGTCCTCGCGCCGCCCAGCCCGATACGCCCCGTCGTCCACGATGAAGCCCTCGAGCCCCGGCGGCATGAAATACGTCGTCTCCCGCGTCACGCGGACGAACGCATCGGCGCCGGCCATCGGCGCGCCGAACAAATAGTCCGCGTGCGCCGTCCAGCTCACCTTGTCTCCCCGCACGTAGCTCGGCCGATCGCTCTCGGCCGCGACCTTGAACTCCGCGGGCCTGTACTCGGCGACCTCGAGATCGAGGTTCGCGTCCGGATAATCGCGCGGACTGCCCTCGACCGTCGCCGTGACGGTATAAGTCCCGAGCCTGCCGGTCTCGGGGACCTTGAGGTCGCTCGCCAGCGTGCCGAACGCGGAGAGCTGGACGTCTTCCTTGACGATCGCCTCGCCGTCGGGCCCGTGGAAGGCGATCTCCACCGCGCGCCCCGCCGGGTTCTCGATGCCGTGCGCCGCCTCTTGCCGGAAGATGCCCTTCAAGTGGGCGACGTCCCCCGGGCGGTAGATCCTCCGGTCGTCGAACAGCAGCCCGAAGGGCCGGTCCGGGCCGAGGTCGTACGAGACGCCGTAACGCCAGCCGTTCAGCATGTCGGAGACGGGCCGGTACGCCCAGTCGCCCCCGAGCCGCGCGAAGACGACCGAATGCTCCGTGCCCCCGGCCGCCGGCTTCCACGCCCCCTCGGGGACGGCGGCGAAGCCGTTCTTGTCCGTCACGACGGGCGCGACGCTGCCCGGCGCCTGACCTGGCCGCACGATCCGCACGCTCGCGCCCTCGACCGGCGCCGCGCTGCCGAAGCGCGTGACCCACACCAGCGAACCGTGCGGCGAGATCTTCGCGCTGATGGCGAGATCGGTCACCTGGACAATCGCGCCCTGCGTCGCCGTGCGCGCGCGGCTCGTGCCCGGCCGTTCGGTGTACGAGAGGGCGACGCCCATCGCGCCCCGGGCGTCGGGCCCGCCGAGCACGTCCTCCGACCGCACCGGGTGCTCGGCGGGCGCGTTCTTCGGCGCTGCCGGATGGAGCGTGACCTGCCGCGCGCCGGCGAGCCCCGCGAGATCCTCCGGGAGCGGCGGGTGCGCGTCGTGTTGATCGTCGCCCTGGAGCGCGAGGATCGCCGCCTCGTCGAGCGGCGCCGTCACGAGCTCGAGGTCACCGACGTTCACGGAGTCCACGGGGATCGGCCGGCGGTGGGCGGGCTCGACGAAGGTGCCTTTGACCGCGATGGTCGCGTCGGGCCATAGATCGTCGAACGAGATCGCCTGACTGAAGGGCTTCGCGAGCGCCTGGCCGTGCACGTCCTTGAGGCTGGCGACGCTCACGCGGTACGTGTGGCCGGGGGCGAAGCGGGCGGCGATGGAGACGCCGTCCACGGGCTGGTCGTCCGACAGCCAGCTCGACCAGTGGACCTTGACGGCGGGCTCGATACGGAGCGCCTTCTTGAGATCGGCCAGCTTCACCGAGCTCGAGAGCGAGATCCAGAAACCGCCCGTCCCGACGCACTGCCCGCGCGGGCCATCGTGGTTGCAGTCGATGCTCTTCACCACGAGGGGCCCGTAGGTGTGGAACGCGAACGACTGCGGCTCCCCCGCGGGCAGCGGCCCCTCCTTGCCTCGCAGGGAGGCGTCGGCGACGAGCTTGAACGCCGTGTCGAGCGGGAGGGGCGCCTTCGGCACCAGCTCGACGAGCTGCGGGTTCTTCGGGTCGGGGTAGCGCGCGTCGAAGGGGATCGCCGCCGAGCCCTTGGCGCCCTCGGCGGTGAACGTCACCACGCGGGCCACCTCCGCCTCCTCCACCGGCTGGTTGAAGCGAAGCTCCAGCTTAGCGCGCGGCTCGAGCGCGTCGTTCGCGCCGGGGGACGCGCTCGCCGACTCCACGTGGGGGCGCGCCGTCGCGAACCGCAGAACGAACGGCTTGTCCATGGTCTCGCCGTCGAGCGCGCGGGTGCCGGCGGGGATCTCGGCGGTGAACTCCGTGGCGCGCGGCAGGTGCCCGGCGGGGATGAACTGGAGGCCCGACGTGCCGACCCAGCTCCAGCGGCCCGGCACGTCCGGCTTCAGCACCACGGGGGGCTGCGTCTCCTGCCCCGCCAGCTCGAGCGGGCGCATGGGCCGGTTCCACACCACCGTGATCTCGCTCGGGTCGACGGTCTGCCCCTTGGGCGCCGCGAACACGACGCCGAAGGGCCCATCCGGCCGGCCGAGCGACGCCTCGCCTTCCCCGGGCGCGAGGGTGCCACGCGCCGCGACCTGCGGAGCCCGCGCACCCTGGAGACAGGCGGCGAGGAGGACTGCAGCGGCGAGGGCGAGCGAGGCGGGGCGCGGCGGACGGAGGTGGGGCATGGGCGGCGACGTTGGCAACGTTGTGGAGGGGGGTGCAAGAGGGGAACGCCGGGTGCCGCGCGCTTTCTTCCACCCGCACGTCCCGAGCGGGGTGCGGGCCCCTCAAAACGGGCCGCCGGCGCATTGCGCGCCGGCGGCCCTCGCCGTCACGTCACCATGAACGGCCCGGCGACGATCGCCTCCGTCGTCGTCCCGTCCCGCAGGAACGCGGTCACGCGGAACCAGTACGTCTTCCCGGGCGTCAGCCCCGGGACGGTGAAGTACGCCTGGCCCGACTTGCCCGCGATCGTCCAGCTCGCCTGGTCGAAGCTGAACGACCACTCGTAGGTGAGCGCGCCCAGGATGGCGAGAGCGCCCAGGATCGCGCTCCCCGACGGCCCCTGCTTGATGCCGAGCGGAGGCTTCGGCTTCCGCGTGCCGACCTTGCTCTCGTACATCAGGATCGCGGCGAGGATGGGGGCGACCTCCTCCGGCGGCAGCCCCTGCAGCACACCCTGCACGTACGCCTTGAGCTGGCGAAAGTCCTCGCGGACCTGCGACGCGGCCGTCTGGACCGCCGCCGTCGCGGCGGGCTCACCGCCCTCCGCCTCCTGCAGCGCCGTGCCGAGCGTCCCGAGGTGCCCCTCGATCTGCGTCCCCGTCGGGAACGGGGTCGGGAAGTGCGCCGTGTCGGTCTTCACCGCCGTCCACATCGCGGTGCAGCGCGTGTACAGCGACGGAGCATCCGTCGGCAGGTACAGCGCAACGTTCGTCCTCTTCGGCCTCGGCTTCCTCTTCGGCGCCGAGCCCGACTTCCTCTGTCGAGCCATTGTCCTATCCTCCTGGGGAGCAGGTGCACGAAGATGTGCTCCGGGCCATCCGGAGCGCCCCTTCGAGCTCTGCCCCTCTATCCATTAGGGATGCCGGCCGGAGGCGAATCCGCCACGAGCGATGTCGATTTCGGATCTTTTTCTCGCGCCGCCGGCGCGAGCTTCTGACGCGACAACGCCGGCGCGAACGGGTACTGATGTCGGCGCCGACCATGCCCGACGAGCACGCTCTCCCCGAGCCCGACCTGCCGCTCTTCGCGCGCGTCCTCCTCGTGGACGCCGAGGGCATCGCCGCCGCCCTCGAGCGCGTCCGCGTCTCCCGCAACCGCCCGCCGGAGGTGCCCAATGCGTGGCAGGTCTTCCTCGGCGTGCTGCGGATGTGGCACCGGGTCTTCTTCCGATCCGAGACCATCGGCAAGAGCACCCGCCCGGTGCGGCGCACCCTCCGCGCCCGGCTGATGGCGTCGAGGATCCTGCGCTTCCCCTTCCTCCTCCGGGCGCGCGCGGTCGCGCCGCTCGACTTCTCCGGCCTCCTGTCGGGCAAGGACCGCGTGCTTTCGCACCTGATGGGGGCGCACCACGAGCACGACATGTTCGCCTACGACCTCGAGATCCTCGCGCTGCACGAGGGCGCGCTGGAGGAGCTGGCCGCGCGCGTCGAGGAGCTCCTCGCCGGCGACACGCCGCGCGCCCGCTTCCTCCGCGACCTCACGGTGTACGAGGGGTACCACGAGGACCTGGGCGAGGCGGTGCGCGGCGCGCTCGCCGGGCGGCCCTCGCTCCCGGAGGCGGACCGGGCGGACCCGGACAAGAGCTTCCTCGCGTACCTCGCGTGGTGCGCGCGCCAGCCGCCGACGCCGGAGGAGACGCTCGCGGCGTGGCGGGCCGGGCGCTTCGGGATCGCGGACGGGGTGCGCGCGGAGGCGTAGGAGGCCGCCGGCGGTGGGGAGCTCAGGCGCGCGCGTTCGTCGACGAGATCGGTTACGATCCAGACCGTCCTGGCCCTCTCCCTAAGGCCGCCGCCTCCTCCCGGCCCTCGCCGCCCGCGCCGCGGGGCGCTCGCTCGCCTCCTCGCGCGCATCGACCCCGGCGCCCCGGCCCGCCCTCCGCGACGCCCGCCGCACGACCGGCGGCGGGGCCTCCCGCGGCGCGCGCGGCGGAAGGCAGACGATCTCCGTGCTCGGCGCCCCCCGCGCCGGATCGACCGTCCTCGGGCCGCTCACCGGCGGCCCCTCCTCCGCGGCGCCGCCCTCGCGGAACCTCACCATGATGCGCGCGTACATCGCATCGACGTCGATGCCCAGCTCGGCGCACAGCCGCCGCGACTCCTCTTCATCGGGCGCGGGCCCGGCGAGCGCGTCGCCCAGGCGGCGAAGCGCCTGGAGGGGATCGATCATCCCGTCGTGACCGTTCTTCGTCTTCATCGTCGCTCCAAGGGTGTAGGCCTGCCGCGTCGAGCCGGCGCCTCAGCCGCTTGACCAGCGCATTCACGTGCGCCACGTCGCAGCCGAGAGCGCGCGCGAGCTCCGCGGGCTTCTCGTTTCCGGCGATGAACGCCGCCACCAGCGCGGACAGCTCGGCGTCGTCGGCGCACAGCTCGCACACCGCGTCCACCGTCTCCCCCGCGTGAATCCTCTCGATCCGGCCCGAGGAAGGGCCCTTGAGCTCGTCCTCGACCGCCTCCACCGGAACAGCCTGCCCCATCGCGCGCCGGCGCCGCTCGGAGCGGCGCTGCGTGGCGATGACGCTCCACACGACACCGGCAACATACTCCCAGGTGTCGAGGCCTTCTGGCCAGTTGCGCCCGTGGAGCACCGCGGCCGACACCTCCTGCACAACGTCGTCCACCTCGTCGCGCGTGGGCTTGCGGCGAAGCACGCTGCACAGGCGGGATACCACGTAGCCCACCAGCCGGTCGAACATCTCTAGGAGCTCGTGCGGCTGGAGAGCGCGCGCGCTCGGGATGGAGTCGGGGGTCGGGTGCTTCTTCACGGCAGCGCCTCGTCGGAGCAAGGGGAACCGATAAGTGTGGCAGCGCGCCGGTAGAGAGCACGGCGCGACGCCGCAAACTTGGGGCCAGAGCACGATTCCGGCGGCGCGGCGACGACGGCTCCGTCGTCGTCTCCTCGCGGCGGGACGCGCTCACGCGGGACAGGTACGCCTTCCCGCGCGCCGGCCCCGAGACGGTGGAGCGCGCGCCCGCGCCAATCCCGACCTCCTCTGGCGAATCATGGCCGTGACCTCCACAACGGAGGGCAGGTTCACGCTGGGTCGCCGCCGGACCATCCGGAGCGCACCTCCGATCCTCTGCCGTCTATCCATAGGGATGCCGGCCGAAGGCGAATCCGCCACCGCGATGTCGATTTCGTCCTCCATCGCGCGGACGCGCTTCCTCCGCGGGCGAGATGCTGCCTCCGCGGGCGAGATGCTTCTTCCGCGGGCGAGATGCTTCTTCCACGGCCGACGGTCTTCACCGTCGAGCAGGCCGGTTCCCGCGCGGGCAACCGTCCTCCCCCGCGGGCGACCGCCTTCCACGGCGGGGCGGCCGCCTTCCCCCGCGGGAGACCGTCTTCCCGCCCGGATGACGTGCTTCCCCCTCGGGCGACCACCTTTCCCCATGAGCGACCGCCTTCCCCCGCGGACGACCGTGTTCCCCCGCAGACGACCGTGTTCCCCCATGAGCGACCGTCTTTCCCCACGGGCAACCGCCATCCGGGCCAATCAGCGCCCGTTCGCGGGCGCGTGACCGTCTTCTCCCGCGGGGAGCGCGTTCCTCGCCGAGCAGCGCCCCTTCGCGCGCGGGCGACCGCCTTCCCCCGGGAGCGACCGCCTCCACGCCGGGCGGAGCGGGGTCGCGCTCGGGGGAGCGTCTTCGCGCTCGGGAGATGGGCGTCGAACGTAGAGGACGAGAATCATCCCCGCGCTATGCTCATCGACGTGCGCCGATCGAAGAAGAAAGCTTTCCGAAGGTCTCCCCCCGACACGAACGTGATCTCCATCGTCGGCGACGTCACCGAGCGCCGGGCGATCGAGGCCGAGCGCCACGCGGCGGTGACGCAGCGGCGCGACGCGGAGGCGGGCGCCACCCACGCCCGCGCCGCCGCCGAGCTGGAGGAATTCGACATCGACGGCGCGCTCGCCGCCTGCAACGAGCTCCCTCCGGAGGAGGCCCGCGTGGCGCGTGTCGGGATCCTCGCCCTGCGCGCCCAGAAGCGCTGCCAGCACGGAGACGTCGCGGGGGGCTTGGCCGAGTGGGAGGCGCTCATCGCCAACCACCCCGACGTCGTGCAGCCCTACGTGATGCGCTCCGACTGGCTCGGGAAGACGGACCCGAAGGCGGCGATGCCGGACCTGGAGCGCGCGCTCGCCCTCGATCCCGACAACTTCCTCTACTACCTGAAGCGCGGCGCGTACCACATCGCGCTCGGCGACCTCGACCGGGCGCTCGCCGACTACAATCGCGCGGTCGCCATCGACCCGCAGCATCCGGACGCGCACTTCCAGATGGGCAAGGTGCTCGTCGGGATCGGCGACCACGAGGGGGGGCTCGCGGCCTACGACAAGGCCCTCCGGCTCGCGCCCCAGTACATGGACATCCACGTCTGCCGGGGGGAGGCGCTGCTCTACACCCGCCAGCACGAGCGCGCGCTCCGGGAGTTCGACCACGTCCTCTCCGTCAACCCGCGCGACCCGGAGGCCCACTACGGGCGTGGCAAGGCGCTCGCGATGCTCGGCGAGCGCAGGCTCGGGTTCGCGGCCCTCTCGCGGGCCATCGAGCTCGCGCCCGAGCACGCCCACGCACACCTGTTCCGCGCCGTCATGTGGCACGGCGAGGAGGGCGCGGCCGCGCGCGCCGCCATGAAGGCCGACATCACGCGGGCGGCGGAGCTGGACCCCAGGAACGCGGCGGTCCTCCTGGAGCAGAGCAAGTACCTGCTCGAGCTGGGCGAGGCCGCGGAGGCGCTCGCCGTCGCCGAGAAGGCAATCGCGATCGAGCCGGAGCAGGTGCCCATGCTCTATTACCAGCGCGCCGCCTGCAAACGCCGGCTCGCCGAGGTGCGGCGCGGGGCCGGCCAGCAGGAGCGGGAGATGGAGAAGCACGCGCGGTGCACCGCCTCGATCGACGACCTCGAGAGGGCCATCGCGCTCGGCGCGGCGACCGAGCAGGTCTACATGGAGCTGATCCAGACGCACATGGATCGCCTGGACAAGCCGGCCGTGGTCGGGGCGCTGCTCGACCGCGCCGTCGCCGCCCTGCCCGACAGCTTCGAGATCGCCACCAGGCGCTACGCGTTCCGGAAGAACATGGGGGACGAGCCCGGCGCCGCCGCCGACGCCGCGCGCCTCCTGAAGCTGGGCCTCCACCCGGACGATCTCACGGACGTGATGCGACAGTTCGACCGGAGACGACGCCCTCGCAAGAGGCGCTGAGACGAGGGCGCGCCGTTCCTCGGCGCACCCCGAGCACCCTCTGGCCCAGCAAGGTCCCGGCGGCGACGAGCAGCGCGAGGGGCAGGACGTGGCCGAAGAGGACGTGAGGCAGGTTGACGAGCGGGCACCAGATGTCGACGAGCAGGCCCGCCCACGCGCCGCACACGGCGCCGATCCCGGCGCCGAGGGCCCACGGGCTCCTCGGCTCGGTGCCGCGGCGCAGCGCGAGGAGCGACGCGAGCGGCAGCGCGGCCATGATCAGGTTGTAACCGAAGCAGCGCCAGCCGAAGCGGGCGAAGGGCTCGGTGTAGCTGCCCTGGAAGAGGTGCAGCCATGCGATGAGGGCGATCGGCGTGGCGAGCGAGGCAAGTAGCATGACGGTCGGGGCGCGCCCGAGCGTGGAGCGGCCGCGCGCCAGGGTGACCCACGAGAGCGCGGCGCAGAAGAGCCCCCACCCGCCCGCGATGCCCAGCGTGATCCCGAGGGGGCGCTCCTTCGCGTGATCGAGCCCGCCGGCGCCCTCGAAGATGGCGAGGGCCACCGCCACGGACACGAGCGCGAGGATCGCCCCCCTGCGGCGCCTGTCCATCCGCGTGGGGGAGGGTGCCGCGGCCGCCGCGGCGAGGACCCGAGCTCTGAGCGCTACCGCGTCACCCATCTCCAGGGAGTACGCACGAGGGCCGGGGTGGTAACGCAAAGCGCCGGCCTTACTTCAGACCGAGCGGCTGGCCCGTGATCCGGGCGTCGACGCGCGAGGGCGCGCCGGCGAGCTCGTCGATCGCGTGGTACTGCGTCGCGTAGTTCCTGGAGAGCCAGACCTCGCAGGTCCGCGAGTGCTCGTCGAAGTACTCGTACTTCGACGAGTACGAGAGGCACGCCTCGTACGCCTGCTTGGCCCGCTGCCGCTGAGGCTCGCTCGCCTTGTCGATGGCCTCGTAGTACACGGCGCGGATCTCGTCCCACGGGTCTCCCTTCTGCAGCCACTGCCTGGGGATCGGCGCGGCGCGGAACTCGGCCACGTACTTGCTCCACATCTGACCGACGCGCGCGCCCGCGGCGATGACCCAGCGCGGCGGCGGGGAGGGCTGGAGGTCGAGGATTTTCCGGTACTCGCGCTCCGTCTCCTCGATCACCGCGCGCTTCCTCTTCATCCAGTCGGCGACCTTGCCGTTCACGTGCGCGAGCACGTCGTCCCGCGAGCCCGAGCCCTTGTACGCGGGGAAGACGATGCGATCGACCGCCTTGCGCTTCTCTTCGGCGGAGAAGTAGAGCGCCTCCCCCACCGCCGTGAGGACCTTGCCGACCCGCCGCGCCACCTGCGGCTCGTCGGCCCCCTCGCGCAGCTTGGCGAGGGTGGCCTCCGGATCCCGGAAGAGCGCGCGCACCTTCGCGAACTCCGCCGCGGCGCCCGTCTCGCCGCCCGTCTTCCAGAGCGCGCGCCCGAGCAGCGCGTGCGCCTCGATCTTCACGTCCACGGCGGCGCTCCGGTCGATCTCGCCCATCGCGCTCGAGAGGCGCCGCCGGGCCGTCGCCCAGTCCTCGCGCTCCACGTCGTGGGCGCCCACGGCGAAGGCGATCTGGGCGGCGAGCGCGGCGTGCGTGGCCCGGTACGCCTTGTCGAAGAGCTCGCCGTCGCGCTCGGCCTGCTCCTCCTGCCCCAGCCCGAGGCGCAGCACGACCGCGTCCTCGAGGCCCTGTGGGGCCAAGTCCCTCCCGGGGCTCTCGCGGGCGAAGCGCTCGTACCAGCCGGCGGCCTCGTCGTACACGGCGATCGCCTGGTAGTTCAGGCCGATCTCGTAGACCGCCTTCCGGGCGAGCTCGGTTCGATCCAGGTTGTACCGCGGGTCGAGCATCACCTTTCGCACGGCGATGGCCTTCGCGAGCAGGCGCGCCGCCGAGTACGCCCTGGCGGCGTTGAAGAGCACCTGCTCCATGCGATCGCAGCCCGGCTGCTTGGCCTCGCAGGCGTCCTTGCCGTAGCGCTGCCAGATGTCGCGCCAGCCCTCCGCGAGCTCCTCCCACGCCTTCGGCTGCTCGGCGCCGGGGAGCCTCTGGATCTCCGCGGCGCGCCGGTCGAGCCTGTGCCACGCGAGGTCGCGCTGCACGACGGTGAACGACCCGCACGCGGCCGCGTTCTGCGCGGCCTTGCCGTCCGCGCAGAGCGCGCCGGCGTACCGCGCGACGTCGGCCTCCATCGCGTCGAAGCAGCTCGGCGTCCCGTGCGAGGCCATCACGTTGAGCGCCTCCAGGGAGAGCTGCGCGGCGTAGATCGCGGCGTCGTGCTCGGGGTGCTCGAGCGCGATGGCGCGGAACGCGGCGGCGGCCTCGGCCCAGCGGTGCGCCTCGAAGTAAGTGTGGGCCCGGGCGTACGCGATCTCGACGTAGGTGTCGTACGCCTCGCGGTCCTTCGGGTCGGGCTTGGCCACGCAGAGGTAGCGGTCGAAGGAGGCGAGCATCGCCTTCTGGCCCGGCTCGATCGCGCGCGGCGCGACGTCGCCCGGCGTGCGCGCCGCGCCGCGATCGTCGAGGCGACGGACGCTGCGGTCGGATTGGCCCGCGTGGGCGGCGAGGTACGCGTGCTGGTTGCAGAGCGCGGAGGCGTGCGCCGACTCGACGGCGAGCGGCCCGTGCGGGTCCTCGGCGACCACGGCGTCGAACGCGTCCCCGCACTTCCCCCACGCCTTCTGGGCGTAGAGCAGGTCCGCGCGCGCCGCCTTGATCTCGAGCAGCGTGGGCCAGTCCTCCTTCACGAGCCGGGGGAACTCGAAGCGCGCGAACTCGGCCGCCGAGAACTGCCGGATGACCTTCGCGTAGAGGTCGTCCGCGAACGCCAGCGCCTCCGGGGACATCGTGCCGCGCACCCCGTGGGAGCCGACCGCCTCCAGGTGCCAGATCATCGCCGTCTCCGTCACCAGCGCCGCCGTGGCGTTGGCGCACGCGAGCTTGGCGTCGTCCGGGTAGCCCTGCGCCACGAAGACCTGCTCGACCTGGAGCTGGCGATCGAGCTTCGCCTTGGCGGCGGCCTTGTCGCCGGTCTTCTGCGCCAGCACCGCCTCCGTGATCTTGGCCTGGTACGCGCAGTCCTTCGGCCCGCGGTCGCGCCGGGCGAGGTCCTGATAGAGGTCGACGGCCTCGCGGTAATGGCCCGTGTCGAGGTAATTCTGGCCGAGGTCCGCCATCATCGCGAACGTCTTCGCGTTGTCGCCCGGCCCGTCCCCGCTCAGCGGGTGGAAGAGGTCGTAGGCCCTCTTCGGCTCGCCCGCGACGGCGTAGATCGGCACGAGGTCCTTGCGTGCGGAGGCGGCGAGCTCCCGCGCGTTGGGGAGCGTGGGGAACTGGGCCCCGTGCTCGATCGTCTTCTTGAGCTCGCTCAGCGCGAGCGCGAGGTCTCCCTTGTTCCAGTAGACGTAGGCGAGCTTGTAGCGCGCGTAGCCGAGCACCTTGTTCTCGGGCGCGGGGAACTTGATCACCTCCCTGTACGACTGCTCCGCGAGCGCCCACTTCGAGGGATCGCCCTGCGCCTCCTGGAAGAACAGCTCGCCGAAGGCGAGGTACGCGTTCGGCACGTACTTCGACGCGGGCGAGGTCTGGATCAGCTCGAGGTAGTCCTTGCGCGCCTGGTCGAGGTCTCCGGCCTGCTCGTGCTCGTAGGCCAGGTCGTAGAGCACCTCGTCCACGCAGCCCGACGCCGGGACCGCGCCCTGCGCGGGGCTCGCGCACCAGCCCGGGTGCTGGGCCCTGAGCTGCCCGTAGCTCTTGACGGCGCCCGCGCGGGCCGCCTTCTCGAGCTTCTCGCCCCTGTCCCGCTCGGCGGGGGACGTCGCCTGGATCTTCTGCCGGAAGCCGGCCGCCTCCAGCTCGGCGTAGCCGTCACCGAGCTGCTTCAGTAGCAGGGGGCGATCGGGGGACTTCGGCGGCGTCGTCGCGAGCAGGCTCTCGAGCCCCTGGATCTGCTGCACGAGGAGCTGGACCATGCGCACGTTCGCGATCCCGCGGCGGATGGCGACGGCGCTGAGCTTGGGATCGGGCGCCGGGGGCGCGGCCCGAGGGGCGCTCGAAGGCGCCCGCAGAGGCGCCGGGGGCGTGAAGCTGGGCGCCGCGCGCGGGGCAGCGCCGCCCGCGACGCCGACGCCGGAGCAGTCGGTGAGCATGGCCGGGACCGAAGGCGGGATGCAGGCATCGTCCGCGGCGGCCGGGGCCGGCGCGAACGTGAGCGCGACCGCGGCGGACAGGCAGGCAAGGTGTTTGAGCATGGCTTTCCCCGGTGCTTGGGCGCACGCGTGCGGATCCGCCGCGGCACCGCGCGGTGGTGGGATGGCGCAGCGGCGGAAACGTGCAGCGCCGCGTGCAGGCAGCGGCTTGGACGCCGGACCCCGAGGCGGCTTGGGGCATCGTGAGCCGGTCCCACAAAGGTGGGACGTTGTGGGATCACCGGGGCCGCAACCTCTTGTTCACGATGCGGGCCCGGTGTAGGTAGGCCCCCTCCTGGCGCGGGTCTCACTCCTGACGCGCGCCGTACGTTCACCGCGGAGGGTCTCATGACGTCGAAGTATTTCTTCACGCTTGGCATGGTCGGCACCGGGCTCGCGATGGTCGCGCTCGCGCAGGGCTGCGGCGGCACCACCACCGGCAACACCGGCTCGGGCACGGGCGGCAAGAGCCCGACCACGAGCAGCACCAAGGCAACCTCCTCCTCGACGTCGATGATGACGGGGCCCACCTCGGGCAGCGGCGGCAGCGGCGCCGGCGGCGGGGGAACCGCCACGAACACGAGCTTCAGCTCGGCCCAGCCGATCATGGTCGACCCGATGACGGCGACGGCCGGCACGCTCCCCGACGCGATGACCTCGCTCTACTACTCGTTCACGGGCAAGGCGGGGGACTTCATCGAGATCCAGGCGCTCGCCCAGGCCCTCGTCATGGGCACGCCGACGATGCCGCACGACCCGAACGACGAGACGGTCACGGACACCGTTGTCACCCTCTACCTGCCCGACAAGGCGACGATCTGGGCCCAGGACGACGACGCCTGGCCGCGCGTCTCCACGGACTCCACGCTCTACACCCAGCTCCCGATGGACGGGACCTACTACTTCCTCGTCCAGGACTGCAACGCGCTCGCCGTCAACAACCCCAACGTCACGTGCGCCCCCGCGGCGAACATCTCGGACTTCAACTTCCAGGTCGCCGTCATCGACCTGACGGCGCTGAAGGCGGACGTCGTGGGCTCCACCTCCACCCCGGCGACGATCACCTACAAGATGCCCAACGGCGACAAGACCGACTACGGCACGTACGAGCTCGATGGCGACTTCGCTATGCAGAAGGACGTCCACACCTTCAACTTCACGCCCCCGAGCAACACGCCCTCGTCGGACGCGGCACACACGCGCAACCGCGCCTACTTCTGGGTCCAGCCCTACGGCGCCGGCGACGGCGACGGGACGGCGATCGACGTCGTGCTCACGGCGAAGGACATGGCCGGCAACGTCCTCGCTCAGGCCGACCAAGAGTACTACGGGAACGGCGACAACCCGCAGGACAACGCGATGCAGTTCAGCTTCCCGTTCGACGACCAGTTCGGCAACGCGCTCGGCAGCCCGTTCGTGCTCGACGTCGCCGTGTCCAACGGTACGGCGCTCCAGCCGATGAAGAGCTTCTACAGCATCGAGCACTTCGAGGGCGGCTTCGAGTACGGGCAGCCCGAGGCAGAGGGCCCGAAGGGCAGCATGATGAACGACACGGCGGCGACGGCGGAGACCCTCACCTCGCCCAGCGGCGTCACGGGCGGCTTCTTCATCGACGGCAACATCTCCTCGCCGACGGACGTGGACTGGTTCACGGCCACGATCCCCTCGACGGCGAAGAAGTACTACATCGCCTGCGAGGCCGCGCGCGACGGCTCCGGCCTGCAGGGCTTCACCGCCGAGCTCATGAGCAGCACCAGCGGTGCCACGGGCACGATGACCATGCTCACTCCGCTCGGGCCGGAGGTGGCGAACCCGAAGACTGATCTCCAGAGCAACCCGATGGGCACCGCCATCCCCACCGGCGCCACGTCCGTGTTTCTCAAGATCTCGGCCACCGGGCAGAGCTCGACGGTGGCCGGCACTTATTACCACTGCGAGATCGACCTGATCTGATCGCTGCCGCGACGGTCGAGACGTCGGATGGGGCCCCGCCCTGTCCGACGTCGACGACCTGATCGCCGGCGCCGACGGGCCCCGCTACTTGGCGACCCAGCTCACGGTTCCGGCCTTAGTATCTCCCCAATAAACCCTTTGGCCATCAATGGCGAGCGGCCCCATGGACTGTACCGTGGCGAGCCTGATGGTGCCGCTGGTGCACCCCGAGAGCGGGCACTTCGCCACCTCGGGGGTACTGTCAGTCCAGTAGACGTATTGCGAATCTACGGCGAGGCCGAAGGTGTCCAAGGTGGCGAGTTTGGATACCTTACCGCTGCCGATCGGAACAGCAAAAGGCCCGCCCAAGCTGTAGTCGGTCCAGTAGACGGTCGTGGCACTGGCGGCAATGTTCCACACACTCGTGCCACTCGAGAAAAGGGTGGTTACAGCTCCGCCGGTCAAAGCGACCTGCCCCACGCCGCCGCTGCTGAACAAGAAGTATGCGTTATTCGAGTCCGCAGCTACGGCGAGCGGGCTGTCGATGCTCGACGCGAGCGTAGTCCGCGTGGTGGAGCAGGCGCCGCCGGTGGCATTGCACATCAGGATCGTGCCAGAAACGTCATCGGTCCAGACGATGTGCGCGCCATCTGGAAGGACGGCGATGCCCCTCGGCTCGGTCCCGGTGGCAATCTGAATCGGGGTGCCAGCGCATCCCCCGATCGTACACGCCACGAGGGTGCCGCTCGTGCCAGTGGTCCAGAACACCGTCGTGGAACTGACCGCGATTCTCCCAGGCGTGGCGCTGTGGCCAAGCGTGATCATCGTCCCGCTACAGTTGCTGACCGCGCACTGCTTCACGGTTTCATCGGTCGCATTCAAGTTGAGCCAGTAGACATTCGTCCCGTCCGCCGCGATGTCCTGCGGATTCTGCCCCGACGCCAGCACCACCGGCTGGCACATCGAGCCCGCGCAACCGCCGCCCAGGCAGTCGTGCCCACACGCCCCGCAGTTGGCCCCGTCGCTGCTCGTATCCACGCAGCTCCCCTCGCAGCACGTCGCCCCGCTCGCCGACCCGGTGCAGTCCGTGTCGCTCGCGCACTGCGCGCAGTGCCCGGCCCCGTCGCAGACCTTCCCGCCGTTGTCGCTGCACCCCGTGCCCGCCATCGCATTGCCGGTCACGCACGTGCCGCCCGTGCACGCCACGGTCGTACACATGCTCGTGGGGGTCTGGCAGTCGGTCTGCTTGACGCACCCGACACAGTCCCCGCTGCCGTCGCAGAACGAGCCGCTCCCGCTGTTGCAGGCGTGACCCTGCGGCTGGTTCCCGGTCGTGCAGCACCCGCTGGTGCAGACGGCAGCCTCGCACTGGTTCGAGGGCACCGGGCAATCGGACGCCGAGTTGCACGTGGTGGTGCTGCACACCGGACCGCCGCCGGTGCCGGTGGCCTGGCTGCTCGTGGAGCCGCCGCCGGTGGTGCTGGCGCTGCTCGTGGCCGCAGGCTTCCCGCCCGTGCCCGCCGCGCTGCTCGTGCCGCCCCCGGTCCCGAGCATCGCGTCGCCCGTCAGCCCCGACACCAGCTCGCAACCGACCGCGCCCGCGAGCCCCACGGGCAAGACCAGCATCCACGCGCGCGAGGATCGCATGTCACCACTCTCCTGAAAGACGAAGCCCGGTCAGCCCGGCGCCCGCCACGGGGCCGACGACGACCCTGAGCCCGCTCTTCGGCGGTTCGCCCGCGCTGGCCCGCGGCGCCGTGGCGAAGACGACGCCCCCCACGACCACCGCAGCGCCGCCGATGACGAGCGCGGCGGTCGACCCGTGCGCCATCGACTGCGCGCTCTGACGCTGGGGCAGCCCCGCGCCCGTGCACACCTTCAGGTCCGTGCTGCAAAGGCCTTCGCTCTTGAGGCTGCTCGTCTTGCTCAGCACGAGCCCCCCGAGCACGCCTCCGACCGCCAGGCCCACCACGCCCACGCCGGCCACCGCGACCCCCGCCAGCCGCTGCCCGCTCCAGCCCGACGACGCGTCCGCCTCCAGGGCCGGGACCGCCACGGCCGTCGTCCCCGGCGCGGCGCCGATCCGGACCGTCGTCGTCCAGGGCTTCTTCCCCGGCGCCGAGACGTCGATCGCGTGATCGCCCGGGTCCAGGGGGATCGAGGAGTCCCAGGCCGCCTCGGGGATCTCCTTGCCGTCCCTCTTTATGACGACGCCTGCCCCGCGGTTCGCGCCCGCCACGTCGAGCTTGACGCGCGCGAGCCTGGGCTCCACCCCCGCCATGCTACGCCGCGCAACCGCTTCGCGCTCCGCGTCACCGAGGCGGTTCGCCAGCGTGGCGGCGTCCGAGTACGCGCCGTAGGCCGTGGCCGTCTGCCCCAACTGCTCCCGGCACGCGCCGATGTTGAGGAGGGCCCCGACCGTCTTCTCGATCGCGTAGCTCGCCTCGAACTTGGCGCACGCCTCGGCCGCGCGGTGCGCCTCCAGCAGGCCGCGGCCCTCCTTGAACAGAGCCGTCGCCATCGCGCTGTCCGCCTGCGACTGCGCAAAGGCGCCCGGCGCGGCGGCGAGGGAAGCAAGGAGAAAGCCCGCTGCAATGCGTAGCCGGAGCACAAACGGACCGTACAGCAGCCGATGCGGTGCCACCAGCCCCCTGCTCCGCGCCGTTCGCCTTTCCCTCCCCCCCGACAAGCGTTACGCTCGACCTTCCTTTCGTGGGCGAGCTCGTCCCTGATCACCGGCACCTCCAGCGGCATCGGCTTGTCTGCCGCCCTGGAGTGCGCCGCTGCCGGGCACCGCGTCATCGCCACCATGCGCGACCTCGACAAGCGCGGCCCGCTCCTCGACGGGGCGGAGGCGCGGGGCGTCGCGGTCGACGTGGAGCAGCTCGACGTCACCTCGCCCGGCGTCGGCGCCAAGGTGCGCGAGCTGACCCTCAAGTACGGGCCCGTCTACGCGCTCGTGAACAACGCCGGCATCGCCTACGGCGCCCCCTTCGAGGAGCAGTCGGAGCCGCAGGTGCGCGAGCAGTTCGAGACCAACGTCTTCGGGATGATGTCGGTGACGCGCGCCGTGCTCCCGTCGATGCGGGCGGCGCAGCGTGGGCGGATCATCAACCTCTCCAGCCTCGCCGGCCGGGTCGCGCTACCCGTGGTCGGCGTGTACGCCGCCACCAAGCACGCCGTCGAGGGGTTCAGCGAGGCGCTGCGGTGGGAGGTGGAGCCCTTCGGGATCGACGTTTGTCTGGTCGAGCCGGGGGCCATCAAGGCGCCGATCTTCGACTCGCTCCAAAACGGCGCCCGCTCCACACGGGGCGGAGCGCGCGGAGGTGGGGGGCCTTACGCGGCGCTCGTCGAGACGGTGGAGAGGCTGCTGCTGGAGGAGGCGGAGCGGGCGCCGCCCCCCGACGCGGTGGGCAAGGCCATCGCGGCCCTGGTGGCCGACCCCTCCCCCCGGTTCCGCTCCCTCATCGGCATGGACGCACGCACCCTCGTGACGCTCCGCAGGATGGTGCCCGACCGGCTCTTCGCGAGCGGCATCCGGCGCCTCTTGCACCTGCCGCGCTCGCGCTGAGCCAGAAAAATCCTTCCGAGCCCGAGGCCGAGGCCGAGCCCGAGCCCGATACTCCAGCGATTCGGGCTCGGGCTCGGGCTCGGCCTCGGATGCGTGCGTTGACACCTCGCCCGTCGCCGAATACGGTCGGCGCGGCCGATATCTCGACGAAAACCCCGCTGAGACCTGCGCAAGACCTTCGGAGGAGACCATGTTCCGCACCGCTCGACGAATCGCCCCCCTGCTGTCCGTCGCGCTCACCATGCTCGCGCTCGGCGGCGCGGCCGCCGGGTGCGCCGACGAGAACGAGCCGTCGACGTGGGTCAAGCGGCTCGACGACCCGGTCACGCGGCCCCAGGCGGTGGCCCGGCTCGTCCAGTTCTTCGACGACAAGATGTCGCTGGCGAAGGACAACCGCGACGCGCCGGAGGTCAAGGCCCTGCTCGAAGAGATCGTGCCGCCCCTGACCGAGCGCTGCGCCGCCGGGAGCGCCGACCTCGACGACAAGACGCGGGTCAAGCTCGTCAAGCTCCTCGCCGACGCCCGCGATCCGAAGGCCGAGGCCTGTTACGTCAAGGTGCTGAAGGACTGGAAGCAGGACTCGAAGGAGGCGGAGACCAACGTCCACTGGGTCGCGCGCGCCGTCGGCGCGATGAAGCTCAAGGCGGCGGCCGGCCCGCTCATGGACGTCTTCACCAACCTCCGCGTGTCGAAGCTCAAGCAGGAGGGCGAGCTCTACCGCGACGTCCACGACGCGATGCTCGCCATCCTCGACCCGGCCTGGGAGACGGGGCTGATCGAGCGCCTCAGCCACCCCATCCGGGACCGGAAGGACGTCGCCACCTTCCGCGACGAGGTCTACTGGCAGGCGACCGCGGCCGAGCTGCTCGGTCACCTCAAGTCGGAGAAGGCGGCCAAGCCCCTCATCAAGGTGGTGCTGAGCCCCATGAAGGCCGACATCGCGCCGACGGCCATCAACGCGCTCATCAAGATCGGCAAGCCCGCCGTGGCGCCGGCCATCGCGCTCCTCAAGTCCCAGGACAAGGAGCTGATGGATTACTCCAAGGACGAGAACCTCAAGGCCGCCGCCGGGCCGGACGGCAAGGTGCCCGAGGCGGCGCAGAAGGCGGCGGCGACGGCGCACATCGGCGCGGCGGCCATCATCCTCGCCACCATCGGGCGCGAGGAGGCGGGCCCCGCGCTCATGTCGGCGCTCGACTCGCTCGACAAGAGCGACGACCTCTCGCGCGCCGTCATCGCCCGCGAGCTGGTGAAGCTTCCGAAGACGCCCGACATCGTGAAGACGTTCGAGGCGGTGTACGAGAAGACGCCGCCCTCGCTCTCGATCCCGCCCGGCAACGGCGCGCGCGAGGCGCTGCTCGAGTCGGCGGGCTACTTCTTCGACGCCAGCCTGGTGCCGTGGATCGTGAAGACCGCGATCGACCTCAAGGGCGAGGCCGAGGACGTCGACTCCATCCGCGGGTCCTCGCTGCAGACGGCGCTCAAGCTGATGACGGCCGACCAGGCCGGCGACGTGGAGAAGCTCTTCAGCGTCAAGGCCGCCGGGCCGGACGGCAAGCCGACCACGCTCGGCAAGGCGTACGAGAAAGAGAACAAGATCACGAAGGACCTGCTCGCCGCCTGCGGCAGCAAGGTCGACTGCTACTTCGACAAGCTCGTCTCGCCGGCCGCGCAGGCGCAGGACACGCAGTTCATGGGCATCAAGGCCGCGTACATGATTGGCATCTACGGCGGCGCCGGCGCGCGGCAGAAGCTCGTCGACGTCATGCCCAAGCTCTCCAACGCCGCGCTCCGCTTCATCGCGGTGCAGATCATCGACCACTTCTCCCCCAAGGGTGACCCGAAGATCGCCGAGGAGCTGCAGAAGATCGTGGACGCCGGCGAGGCGTCGAAGGACGCGAACAGGATGGCCGGCAACGCGCCCTTCAAGACGGTCATCTACCGCCTCCACGCCCGGGCTCAGTAGAGATGGGGGGACCTGAGAGGTCCCCCAACCCCCCCCAACCCACCCCGGGAAACACTGCTAGGGAGTGTCCGCCAAGCGAGATGGAACGCCAGCCGTGAGGCTGGCGACCGGAGCCGCGCCCGTCAGGGCGCGGATGGGGCGGCCGGAGCAATGAAGAAGGTTCGATGCTGCTCCTCGAGGTGACGCAGGGCTTCGCGGCGGGCACGACCTTCGAGCTTCCCAGGCGAGCTGGTGAGCATCGGGCGTGCGCCGCACAACGACGTCGTGCTCCACGACATGCACGTCTCGGCAGAGCACGCGCGCGTCGTCGTCGACGGCGTGCGCGTCGTGCTCCACGACCTCCGCTCGACCAACGGCACCACCGTCGTCCACCGGGGCGAGCGCCGCCGTCTGGCCGGCGAGCAGAGCTCGGCCGACCTCGAGACGGGCGACGTGATCGAGCTCGGCACGGGCGACGGGGTGACCTCGCTCCGGGTCACGCTCGCGGACGACGGCGACTCGGCGCGCATCGTCTCCATGCGCCGCCTCGACGAGGTGGAGCCCGCCGCCGCCGCGATCGAGCGAGACCCGAGCGCGCTCGGCGCGCTCAACGCCGCGCAGAAGCGCATCCTCGCCGCGACGGACCTCGACCGCGTGCTCATCGAGCTCGCCGACGCGGCGCTCTTCCTGGTCCCCGCGGCGACGCACGCCACCGTCGTGCTCCGCGACGACGAGCTCTCCGCCGGCAACACGGCGGGGGCGTTCGTCCCGGTGATGACGCGCGTGCGCCTGCCGAGCGGGGAGAGCGGGGCGCCCTCCGGCCCCGTGCCCATCACGCGCAGCATCTACCGGAAGGTGGTCAAGGAGGTCGCCGCCGTCCTGGCCGCCGACGCCCCGAGCGAGGTGGGCGAGAGCGAGTCGATGCTGGGCGCGTCGATCCGCAGCACCATCGGCGTCCCGCTCTGGAAGGGCGAGGAGATCATCGGCGTCCTGCAGGTGGACAACCGCAGCGCCCCCGGCACGCTCCGATCCCACGACGTCGAGATCCTGCTCGTCCTCGCCGCCGGCGCCTCGCTCGCCGTCGCCAACGCCCGCCTCGTCAAGCGCCTCACGGTGGCCGAGGACAGGCTGCGCAAGGAGAACGATTTCCTCAAGGGGCGGGAGGAGAAGCGGCGCAGCGGCACGGTCGAGATCATCGGCAAGAGCGAGGCGATGCGCAGGGTCCTCGATCACCTCGACAAGGTGGTCGACACGCGCGTGACCGTGCTCATCGAGGGCGAGACGGGGACGGGCAAGGAGCTCGTCGCCGCCGCCGTGCACTACCGATCCCGCCGCCGCGACAAGCTCTTCGTCGCGCAGAACTGCGCGGCGCTCGCCGAGAGCCTCCTCGAGAGCGAGCTGCTTCGGCCACAAGAAGGGCTCGTTCACGGGGGCGACGGACGAGAAGAAGGGCCTCTTCGAGATCGCGGACGGGGGCACGCTCTTCCTCGACGAGATCACCGAGACGCCGATGTCGCTCCAGTCGAAGCTCCTGCGCGCGCTGCAGGAGGGCGAGATCCGCCCCGTGGGCGCCACGAGCAGCAAGCACGTCAACGTGCGCATCGTCGCCGCGACGAACCGCAACCTCGAGGACGAGGTGAAGGCCGGCCGCTTCCGGGAGGACCTCTACTACCGCCTCAAGGTCTTCCCCATCCGCCTGCCCCCGCTGCGCGAGCGGCGCGAGGACATCCCCCTGCTCGCCGCGCACTTCCTCGAGCGCTACGCCGAGGAGATCGGCAAGCCGGTCGGCGGCTTCTCCCAGCAGGCGCTGGAGCTGATGGTGGGCTACAACTGGCCAGGCAACGTGCGCGAGCTGCAGAACGAGGCGCAGCGCCTCGTCATCCAGCTCGAGCCGGGCGCGTTCGCGACGCCGGAGCTGCTCTCGCTGCGCATCCGGCAGGTGGAGGGCCTCGTGATGCGCGCCGGCGTCGCCAAGGGGACGCTCAAGGACATGATGGAGACGGTCGAGAAGTTCTTCCTCCTCGAGGCGCTCCGCGACCACCACAACAACAAGACCAACGCGGCCAAGACGCTCGGGATCACCCGCGAGGGGCTCCACAAGAAGCTGCGGCAGTACGGGATCTGAGCCGGCGTCGAGCGCCGTGGGCGCGACGACTACATTACCGAACCGCGACCGCAAGGGAGCGGGTGCCATGTGGCACTGCGGTAGACAGGCCTTTGCACGTCGAAACGCCTCGCATGCGACGGCCTGGCGCCCGCTCCCTCGCGGTCGCGGTTCGGTAAGGTGAGCCCGAACGCGCCTGCTCGACGCCCACGGGCCCGGGGCATCACTTGTCGGAGCTGGCCGCGGCCTTCTCCTTCTTCTTCTTCTGCTTCTCCTTGGTGGAGAGCTTGGGCTTGTTGGTCTTCTTCGGTTTCTCCGCACCCTTGGGCATGAGAATCCTCTCCTCCGTGCGGCGCCAGCCACGTCGGGGGGCCGCTTGCCGCCGATGCTAGCGCATGAGCCAAGGCTCGCTGCGACAATCTCGGGGCTCAGGCGATCGATGCTCAGGGGCGCGCGGCGGGTGCGGGGGAGACGGTGAGGCCCGCCCCGTGTGCGCTCGCCGCCGGTGCGGGCGCCGCCGGCGCGAGGAGGGGCGTGGCGCGAGGGGGGAGCGCTGGAGGGATGGCGTCCGCGCCCCGGGCGGCCGGGAAGACGGAGTGCTCGTCCACCCGCTCGGGCGTCGCGGGGTCCAGCGCGTCGCCGGGAGCGTCGGTGCCCATGCCGTGGGGCTCGTCGTCGGGCGGGAGCACCGCCGTGTCGGACTGCTCGGGGGGAGGCGGCCACTGCGAGACGTAGTGCGGGGACTCGCCGGGGCCCGAGGTGTCGATCCAGGTCACGACGCCCACGCCCTTGCCGCGTACGTCCATGTGGATGAAGGAGCTGTGGGGGTAGTACCCGCAGCCCGTGTCCGCGAGCGTCTTGCAGAACGCCACGAGCTCCTCGTTGCTGACGCCCGCGACCCGCAGGTCGAGCGCGCGCGCCCTCTGGTGCATGCTCCCGCGGCTCTGCGGTCGGAAGCCGCTCACCAGCGAGATGGGCCGGCCGGGGAAGCGGTGGGCGACGGCGCCCAGGCGCACGAGGAGCCCCCGGTCGAGGAGGCGTACGCCGGGCGCGAGGTCGGAATCCGTCATGGATCGCCTCTCGCGCGCCCGCCTTGCCCTTGCTCGTCCGGTGCGAGCGCGCGCTGGGCAGGATCACGTGCGCCGGCTTCTGCGCGCCCCAGGGCCGGGCGAGGACGCTCAGGGCGACCTGTGCCGACTCGCGCGGCCGGCCGTGGCAGTCGAGCACTTCCATGCTCTGTCCCTCGAGCCCTCCGCGGTCAATCGTGATCGACGTGCCGTTGCAAGGCCGGTGGGTTGCGCGTCGCGCCTCGGGCTCCGCGCGGTGCGCCGTCCGCTTTCCCTTCTTTCCCTTGCCTGGAGCGCCCTCCGCCGCCCTCTTCGCTCTCTTCACGTGCTTCGCCGGGGGCGCCTGGGCCGGCGCGTCGTCCTGCGCGGGCGCGTCCTCCGTCCGGTCCGCCAGCGCCGTGGCAGGCACCAGGGACGTGACCAGCACGCCCAGGAGCGCCACCAGCACCTTTCCGACCGACCGCCTGAGCTCACAGCTTCGTTGGCCCTGCATCGCGCATACTCCGCGGCCGTCCTGGCTTCGGGAACGCCCCGGGGCGAGCCCCGCGGCGTCCCGCCAATCGTCCCGTCGGTTGTCCCGTGGGTTGTCCCGTTGCGGGGAGGGGGTGTTGGACGGCCGTGCCCACGGTTGTCACAACCACCGCACGGGGGCCCAATTTTGTGCGGCCCGGGGCGGCGGCGGTGTGGTAAGCCAAGGCGGTCGGCGCAGATCGTCTCGGAGCCCGGGGGGTACGATTCCGCGCTGGACCTCGGGGTCGACTCCGTTACGATTGCGATGGGGAGACCCCAGATACCGGCCACAAGCGTCCGAACCTCACAGGTCTGTACCGAGTCTTCCCGGCAACTCTTCCCAAAGCGGGCGCGCGAGCGCGTCCTCATTCTCCAGGCGGGCACGCAAGCGTGCCCTAGGCATGCAAGCGGGCGCGCAAGCCCCGCGGGGCCCGGATCCTCACCGGCCCACCCTCGAGCCCCGGCCTCTTGCGCCGCGGGTCTCGCGACCGACCAGCAAGGACAGTCGTCGTATGCGGCGTATTCGCAAAGAAGCGACCAAGGTCTGGCACAACCCCGAGCTCAACACGTTCTCTCGCCGCGGCGGCGGCACCGGCGGCACGGCCCCCATGGCCGATCAGGCCGAGGATCGCCGCTCGGCCAAGCAGCACCGCGCGGCGCTCGAGGCGCTCTTCGCGCCCAAGCGGGAGGCAGAGGGCAACGGCGGGGGTGACGCCGCGAGCGCGGGCAACGGGGGCGGAAAGGGGCGCGTCAACGGCGGCGGGCGCATCGTCCTCGCGCCGCCTCCGCAGTCGGATCCGCGCACGGCCGAGCGGCAGAAGCTCCTCGGCAGGCTCCTCGTCGCCGAGGGGCGGCCCAAGATCACCAAGGCGGCCGACGAGTTCTTCAAGGCGGGCTTCAGCCTGCCCGAGGAGCAGGACGTGTACCTCCAGCTCCTCGAGCACTCCGACGAGGAGCAGGTGCGCGGCGCCATCGACATGCTGACCACGCTCCTCGCCGGCGAGCTGCCCAAGCGCCGCGCCGTGCTCGAGTCGCGCCTCCGCCGGATCGAGCAGTTCGCCGAGGAGCCCTCCACGCGCGAGGCCGCCGAGCGCCTGCGGCGCCGCGTGGGCGGCCGGGGAGACACGACCCCCTCCTCCCCTCCCAGCCAGCCCTGATGGCGTCCGTCCGTACTCCGTCGAAAGACGCCCCCGCCCTGAGCCGCGCAGAGTTCGAGGCCGAGCTCCGCCAGCTCGTCCAGCAGCACGAGCAGCGCGCCGAGAACGAGCGCTGCGTCGCGTGCGTCGGCTGCGAGCGCTGCCAGGACTCGACCTTCTGCCGCGGCAGCAAGGCGCTCACGCGCTGCCACTACTGCGTCGACTCCCAGCACTGCATCGACTGCACCCACTGCCGCGCCTCGCGCGATCTGCTGGCCTGCAATCACTGCGTGGCGTGCGAGCGCTGCGTCCAGTCGGCGTACCTGATCAAGTCCGTCGACTGCACCGGCTGCACCTACTGCTTCGGCTGCGTCGGGCTCTCGAAGAAGGACTTCCACATCCTGAACCGCCCGTACGATCGCAGCACCTACTTCGCCCTCACGGCGCGCCTCGGACGCGAGCTCGGGCTCGGCTGAGTCTCACGCCCGTCTCGAGCGCGCTCGTGCCGACGCTCGCGCCTTGGGATAGCATCACCCGATGCGCTCCCTTTTCTTCCTCGGCATCTCCACCTCGCTCGTCCTCCTCGCCGCGTGCGGCAGCACCGTCGTCTCGCAGCAGACCGGCGGCTCGAGCACCTCGGGCACCACGCACGCCACGACCACCGCGACCTCGACGACCGGCACCGGCGCGGGCACGACGGCCACCACCTCGACGACCGGCGCCGGTGGCTCCACGACCGCCACCACCGGCACCGTCGGCTCCTCCACCAGCAGCGCCTCGTCCGGCGTCGGCACGGGCGGCGGGTCGACGCACGGCGCCTGCCTGACGAGCGCCGACTGCAACGGCAACCCCTGCGCGCCCATCACGCCGGGCGGCTACCTCGTGTGCCTGAGCCCGGTGGCCGAGGCGACGAGCTGTCAGTTCATGGGGGGGCAGAACCAGTGCTGCACGACGGCGGACTGTCCGTCGGGCGAGGGCTGTTACCCGGCGGGATCCATCCAGTCCTGCGGCGGCGCGTTCCCGGCCTACAACATCTGCGTCGCCGACGGCTGCACGAGCGACGCCGACTGCGCGAAGAACGAGATCTGCGCGCCCGCGGGCGCCTTTGGCTACCCCAAGCGGGAGTGCCTCACCGCGGACTGCAAGACGGACGCGGACTGCACGGCCAAGCCCGGGGGCGCGTGCGTGCCCATCGGCGGCAACCACTGTTGCAGCCTCCTGATCCCCGACGGCCTCGGGTGCGCGTACCCGGGCGACTGCGCCGGGGGCACCGCTTGCCCGAGCAACCAGGAGTGCAGGCTCGACACCACGACGGGGACGGGCACCTGCCAGCAGAGCAACCCCTGCCCGCCTTGAAGCGGCCGGGCCTGTGAGCCCGCCGACGCGAGCCCCTTCTCTCCGGCCCCCTCCAGCGCTACGCCCTCCCCATGCACGTCACGGTCCTGGGCGCCGGCGTCCTCGGGCGAGTCTACGGCGTCCGCCTCGCGACTGCCGGCGACCGCGTCACCTTCGTCGTGCGCCCCGAGCGCGTCGCCGAGGCGTCTCCCTTCGTCCTCGAGCAGGTCAACGGCGCCCGCCGGCGCGACGAGCTTGCCTCGCCCACCCGCGCCGCCCGCGTCCCGAGCGACACCAGCGCCGTCCTCGTGGCCGTCCGCTTCGACCAGCTCGCGCCGGGCACCCCGCTCCTCGAGGTGATGAAGGAGGCGCCCCTCACCGCGCCAATCGTCGTCCTCACGCCGATGCTTCCAGGCCCGCACGCCGCGGTCGAGCAGGCGCTCGGCCGCAAGCTCACGGCAGCCATGCCGGGCGCGGCCGGCTACCTCGATGACCGCAACGTGGTCCGCTACTGGCTCACCGCGCTCGCTCCAACCCTCGTCGACGAGCCCGCATCCAGCCGCGAGGCTCCGGCCCTCGACTCCCTGCTCCTCCGCCTCGGCAAGGCCGGCCTCCCCGCGCACCGCGAGCCCGGCGTGGCCAGCCTCAACGCCGCGACCACCACCGCGTTCTACCCGCTCATCGCCGCCATCGACGCGGGGGGCGGCATCGACCGGCTGCTCGCGGACGCGGATCTCTTCAGCGCCACGATCGCCGCCGCCCGCGAGTCGGACGCGCTCGGGCAGCAGATCGGCAAGGTCGCGTCGTGGGCACACCTGCTCACCCGCTTCGTCGGCCCGTACACCCTCAAGCCCGCCGTCACCCTCGCACGGACCCTCGCCCCCGAGGCCCTGCGCTACGCGGACACCCACTTCGGCCCCAAGCTCCACGCGCAGCACCTCGCGATGGGCGACGCCATCCTCGCCCTCGGACGGGGACGCGGCCACGCCATGCCGGCGCTGGAGAAGGTGCTCGACGTGCTGAGAGCCCGTGCCGGGTGATGGATCTGCGGCCAGGGATTCAACTCGGAGACGCAAAGAGGAAACCGCCAAGACGCCAAGACGCCAAGTGGAGAGGGGTCACGAGGACCGCACGACACGCTTGATGCCGTCGCGAAGGCCCGGTTCCTTGCTCATGCGAAATCCATGGCGTCTTGGCGCCTTGGCGGTTTCTTCCTTCTGCAGCACCAGGTTCCAGTTACACGATCATTCGATGCCCGTGGCGGATCTCCAGCCCACGGGCATGCGCGGCGGGGCGGTCGCCCAGAGCAGCTCGACGTCCTCGGCGGTGAGCCCATAGGCCCGGTTCACGAGGTCGGTGAGGTGTCTCTCCATGGCGAGCGCACGCGCCCGCCTCTCCTGGGCGGGGACTGCGTGTGCATCGTGGAGCTTCAGCAAGCTCTTCACATGAGCGGGCCCGAGCTTGCCAGAGCCCTTGGGTCGCCGCCTCCCGACCTCCGCGACGAAGTCGTCGCGGGAGAGCGTGTCGAAGGCTTCGAGCTTGTGCCCGGGCAGGTCGACACCCATGCGCATCCGGAGCGCCTCGATCACGCTGGACCGGGCTGCTCGATCCTCCTTCGCGAAGGCGACGAGCCGGGGGACGTACGCCTCGGCGACACTGCGAGCCTCGTCGTCGGGGGCGGCGATGGGGAGGCGCTCCATCTTCACGCCCGAAGGATTGAGCGCCTCGTCCTTCATGTGGGACAGGGTTCGCCAGGTGTACCACCACATGAGCGGCGCGTTGAGCACCGCCAGGAGCCACCTGTCCGCGCTGGGGATGAAGAAGCCCTTGTCGTTCAGGAAACGCCCCTCGCCGTCGAGCCCGTAGGCCGACCGGAACTGGATGACCTGGTACACGATCTTCTCGCCCGAGAAGGCCTCCACGGAGCCCGCCGCGTAGCGGCTGAGCGCATACCAGGGGAACCGCCCCGCCCGGACCTCGGCCCTGCCCTCGAGCGCCGAGCGATGTCTCCGGAGGTGCGCGTGGACGGCGGGGAGCTTCTCTATCGCGACGTCCCAGGGCGCATAGATCATCCAGAGCCCCGAAGCCGCAGGCGACCAGCGCCCCATGTCCTGCCCGCGGAGCAGGGGCTTCAGAGCACGCACGCTGGATGGATCTTCAGCGAGGAGCCGGCGCCTCGTCGCGTCGTCGACGACGAAGGCCTCGTTGCACCCCGTCTTGATGCCGTAGCAGGGCTTCGCCTTCGCGAACTCGGAGAGCGGAGCGCCTGCGCCCTCGATCCTCCGGAGGAGCCGCTCGACCGACGCCGGCTCCAGGCTCCACGCCCCCTCGCCGAGCCGCCGCTGCGGCACCGCGTACCCCCGGTCCGTCGCGATCGCGGCGGGCCCGGCCCGCGCGACCTCCGAGCGAGGAAACGCCGTCACCGCAATCTCGTGGTCCGGCGCGGGCGCCTCGTCGCCGGCGAGGCTCCGGAGCGTGACGATGCACGGGAACGCGTCCGCGCCGCGGAAGATGGGCGCGTGGCCGAAGTCGACGATGTGCTCGATCGCGGTGCGCCGCGCGAGCAAGGACCGGAGGGGAGCGGCGTAGCCGGCGCGGAGCCACTTGTTGGAGACGATGAAGCCGAGGCGCCCGCCGGGCCGGAGGAGCGAGAGGCCGCGCTCGAAGAAGTAGACGTAGAGGTCGGCCATCCCGTGGTGCACGGCGTAGCCGTCCGGACGCCGGCCGAGGTGATCCTTGAGGCGCGGGAGAAGTCGTGGCGGACGTACGGGGGGTTGCCCATCACGACGTCGAAGCGCTCGGGCCAGCAGGACCAGTCGAACGCGACCGGCGACAAATCCGGATCCCCCACGATGCTGTCGCCGTGCCGGACGTTGCCGTCGAGGCGAGGCAGGTCGCGGCCGTGCTGCGCGGCCTCGAGCCAGAGCGAGCGCCTGGCAATCTCCACGGACGCGGCGCTCCGGTCGACGCCGAAGAGGCTCCCGAGCGCCCGCGCGCCGGCTTCGAGCGGTTCCCCCTCCCGGCCGCGCAGGCCGGCGAGCACACCCTCGACGCGCTCGTGCTCACGCCGGAGGACGTCGTACGCGACCACCAGGAACGCCCCCGCCCCGCACGCGGGATCCAGCACGCGGAGCCGCCGGAGCGCCTGGCGATACGCCTGCCAGGCCTCGATCGCGGCGGCGCCCTGCGCTCCCCTCCCCTCCGCCGCGCCGGGCGCGATCCGCGAGAAGATCGCCTCCCGCGTCTCTTCCAGGGTCCGGCCCAGCGTGCGATCGACGATGTACCGGGTGATGTGGGCGGGCGTGTAGTAGACGCCCTCGTCGTGGCGCTTCGAGGGCTGCGCCTCGAGATTGTCCAGGGATCGCTCGAAGACGTGGCCGAGCACGTGGACGGAGGCGCCGTCGGGGAGGACGCGGGTGCCCAGGTCGACGAGGGCCTGGCAGAGCGCGTCCGAGACCTGGAGGCCATCGAGCCGCTCTGCGAAGGGATCCTGGTCTCCGTGGTCGATCCCGCGAAGGGCGGCGCGGAGGCTACGCCAGAGGGGTTCGCGGCCGTGTGGGTCGCTGCGGGTGACGGCGCGCGAGAGCGCGCCCCTGGGGATCAGGCGCCGGCGCTCCGCGAGGGCTGCGAAGAGGACGCGGTGGAGGAGGGTCTGGGCGTGGTCGATCACCTCCCGCGCAGGGAGGTCTCGGTGCGCGTCTCGCAGCTCGGCGTGGATCCGGGCTCGCAGGCTCCGGTACTCGGCGTAGAGCGCCTCGGCGGCTTCCTCCTCGACCTCGGCCGGCGCGACGCTCACTTGCCCGCAGGCTTGGCGGCGGCCGCGCCGGGGGCCTCCACGATGGCGCGCGCGACTTCCTCGGCCGACCTGGCGCGGTCCTCCGCGACCGCGCGCTGGGCAGGGTCGGTGAGCAGCGCGGCGGCTGCACGGAAGCGCGTCGCCACGTTGTTCCAGTAGCCGGCGTCGGCCCCCTCGGGCGCGGCGAGCTGGCGGATGAGCGCGGCGTCGAAGGTGGCCATGCCGGCGAACGGGCCCGGCGGGACCTGGGTGCCGACCGCGTCGAGCGCCTCCGTGTGCGCGGTGGGGAGCGCGCGGGGGGCCTTGCGCATCATCTCGGCGGCGTCCTCGGGGCCGTTGCGGAGGGCGAGCGCGACGGCGAGCACGAACGTCGCCTCGTCCGCCTTCGGCGATGCGGCGCGCGCGGAGGCGGCGAGCGCGGAGGCCTGGTCGAAGTCGACGGCACGCCAGTAGAGGCGGCCCAGCTCCAGGCGCGCCCGCGCGTAGAGCAGCCTCGCCGCGGGATCGAGCTGCGCCTTGCGGAGCGCCTGGCGCTGGGGGAGCGGCACGCCCACGCCGAGGAGCTGGGTCAGCGTGCCCGGGCGCGTCGCGGCCTGCTCGTCGAGCAGGAGGCCGGCGTAGAGCGTAGGGAGGCGCGCGGCGAGGCGCTCCTCCATCGACGCGGGCGCGGCCCTGGGGATCGGGGGAGGAGGAGGGCGTCGAGCGCGTCGATGCGGCGGCCGCCGTAGAGGCGCGAGAGCAGGGTACGCGCACGGTCGACGCGGGCGTCGTGGATCTCGCCGACCAGGGCAAGCTCCTTGAGCCCCACCAGCGCGGCGTCGCGCCCGCGGTCCTTGCGCGGGTCGAGCATCTGGTCGAGGCTCGCGTAGTACGCGTTCTCGAGCTCGCGGTCCTTCTTGAACTCGTCCGGGATCGGCCCGCCGCGCACCGCCTCCACGAGCCTGAGCTCCGCGACGCCTGCCTCGACCGCGGCGACCCCCTTGCCGTAATAAGGGAGCTCCGCCGCGGCCTGCGAGATGGTCTCGATGGCGAGCGCCTGCTGCTCCAGCCACGCGCGCATCGGGCCCTTGATGAACTCGAGCACGTGCGCGCGGTCGTGCGGCGGGGGGAGCGTGGGCGGGGTCTCTGCGGTGCGGGCGAGGCGGGAGGCGATGGCCTGGCCGAGCATGGCGCCGTAGACGATGCCGTTGGCGTTCGCGGGCGGCGCCCCGAGGTAGGCCGTGGAGGATGGCCTCGCCGCACTCGACGGGCGCCAGCTCGGCGCGAATGGCGAGGGCGACGCCGCTCGGGAGGCCGGCGCGACGCGCCCGACGCGGGCGGCGGATTGGCCATGCGGATGCCCCGGCTGGGCCCGGAGACCCCGGCCCCGGTGGGCGTCAACGCCTTCACGATCGCATCAGATTTCGGATTGGCGGTTTGCGCGTCTCCGGGGCTGCTCAACGCGGCACCGATTCCGAACAGCGCAACAGCCGCTAGCAGACGTAGACTCAGGCTCATCGTGCAACTCCCTTGGACAGATAGAGCGTTCCCCACTTTCGCAGCACCACTGCGCATAGCATCGATCGGCTCGGCATCGCGACAACTCTCCGCCCGTTGGTGCATCTGGCCACGCGGGCTTGATGGGCCGCGGCTCGATCGGCGGGCGGATGATCGGCGATGGGTCACGCCCGTAGCAATACCACGGCCTCGATCTCCACCGCGATGTTCCCCGGAAGGCTGCCCATGCCGACCGCCGAACGCGCGGGCCGCCCGGCGTCGCCGAACACCGCGACGAACAGATCGGTACAGCCGTTGATCACCTTCGGATGGTCGGTGAAGCTCGGCACCGCATTGACCATGCCGAGCACTTTCAGGATCGTGTCGACACGATCCAGTGAGCCACCGGCCGCAGTTTGGATGTTCACCAGCAGATTCAGGCCGCACAACTTCGCGGCCTCGTAGGCGCCGGCCACATCGATCTCGGCGCCAACCTTGCCGGCGATCATCGATCCGTCCGGCGCGCGCGGGCCGACGCCGGACAGGAACAGCAGGTTGCCGGCCAGCCGGAACGGCACGTAATTGCCGATCGGCGCCGCGGCGGCGGCAGGGTGAGGCCAAGCGAGGCCAGGCGTTCTTGTGCGTTCATGGGCGTGGATCCTCCGTTGCGGCGCGCACGGTGCACGGGCGGTCGCGCGGATGTCCACCGCGGGCGG
>CAWHDJ010000016.1:0-157568 GCA_963827955.1 uncultured delta proteobacterium
TAGCCGGTGACGGAAACCTCACGGAGCAACCCACGGGTGAAAGTCCCGACCGGCAAGGCTGACCTACCAGCCGGAAGCGAGTCTTGCGCGGCCGTAAGGCAGCACACGGGCAACCGTGGCCGCGAAGCGTAGACAGCGGGTGCATGGAGCTGCGTGATCGAGCCCGAAATCAGCAAGACGCGGAGGCCGACGCCGTGAACCGAGGCGGCGGCGATACCGCTGCGCCAGCAGCGAGGCACGGCCCGAAAGGTCCGGCGCAGCGGCTCCGCCGGGGTCAGAGAGCGGAGCGCGTGCACAAGGGTTGCCCAGGAACCTGGGAGGTCCCGGTGTCTCCCCGCGCGCATCGATGAGCGTCGCGAGGTAGGCGGCGCGTGAAGGCAACGAAGCGCGAGCCGACGGGCAACGGGAAGTCGGAGCGCCGCGGTAGGAGCGAGGAAGCGGGAGAACCCTCCCGAGGGATCCCGCTGAGCAAAGGGCGGCGCCGTGTCATGGAACCGTTGGAGGGAAAGATGGCGGAGCCTCAGTCCTCCGTGGACGTCTTCACGAAACTTGAACGGGTAGCGAAGCTGGCGAGGGAAGCGCCCGACATGGCGTTCCGCAGCCTCGCCCATCTTATCGACATCGACTGGCTACGCGAGGCGTACCGGCGCACGCGCAAGGACGGGGCGCGGGGCGTGGACGGGCAGAGCGCGCAGGAGTACCAAGCGAACCTTGAGGACAACCTCCGGTCGCTGCTCGAGCGCGCGAAGTCCGGCACGTACCGCGCACCGCCGGTGCGGCGGGTCCACATCCCGAAGGGGAGCGGCTCGGAAACGAGGCCGCTCGGCATCCCCACCTTCGAGGACAAGGTCCTGCAGCGCGCTGTCACGATGCTGCTGGAGGCCGTCTACGAGCAAGACTTCCTGGACTGCTCGTACGGGTTCCGGCGCGCGCGGTCGGCGCACATGGCGCTCGAAGCCTTGCAGCACCAGTCGGTCGTGATGGCGGGCGGGTGGATCCTGGAGATCGACATCCGGAAGTTCTTCGATCGCCTGGACCACGGGATGCTGAGGGAGGTTCTTCGCCGCAGGGTGCACGATGGAGTGCTGCTGCGGCTCATCGGGAAGTGGCTCAACGCGGGCGTGCTCGAAGACGGGAGCGTGAGCTACCCGGAAGCAGGCACGCCGCAGGGCGGGGTGGTGTCGCCGATGCTGGCGAACATCTTCCTGCACGACGTGCTCGACGCGTGGTTCGACCGGGAGGTCAAGCCGCGGCTGGCCGGCAAGGCCGTGTTCTTCCGCTATGCGGACGACGCGGTGTTCTTGTTCGCGGATGAAACGGATGCGCAAAGGGTGATGCAGGTGCTGCCGAAGCGTCTCGGCAGGTACGGCCTGGAGTTGCATCCGGACAAGACGCGGCTGGTCGACTTCCGAAGGCCCGACCGCTTCGCGCCACCGGGCGCGGGTGGGGGACCCGGGACGTTCGACCTGCTCGGCTTCACGCACTTCTGGGGCAAGGCGCGCTCCGGAAAGTGGGTCGTCAAGCGGCGGACCGCGAAGGACCGCTTCCGGCGGGCATTGAAACGGGTCGCGGACTGGTGCCGGGAGCACCGCCACGACGAGGTCCGTACGCAGCAGGAGGCGCTCGCGCGGAGGCTGCGAGGTCACTACGGGTACTTCGGCATCATCGGGAACTCGACCGTGATCGGGCGCTTCTACCGCGAGGTGGTGGGGCTGTGGCGCAAATGGCTGAACCGCCGCTCGCAACGCGCCGCGATGCCTTGGGCGCGGATGCACCGCCTGCTGGAGCGCTACCCGCTCCCCAGGCCGCGCATCGCGCGCCCGCTCCTCCCACGTGCAGCGAGCCCATGACACGAAGAGCCGGATGCGGAAGACCCGCACGTCCGGATCTGTGGGGGGCCGGGGACTGGAACCTCCCCGGCCTACCCGACTACAGCGCTTTTCGTGCGGATGGCTGTACGCGCTAGAGCGACGCCTGCGGGTCGAGCCCCTTTCGGGCCGCGAACATCAGCTCCCGCAGGGACCTTCGCGCCTCCATGATCTTCATGCGCGCGAGCGGGCGGCCGAGCGTGCGCTTGCCGGGGGGACGCGTCGCGTCCTCGCCCGCGGCGAAGACGTCCTCGATCTGCGTGTCGACGTCCTTCAACCACGTCCGCACCTGGGCGGGCTCGTCGAAGTCGAGCGGCGCGATCAGGTACTGCTCGAGCGAGGTGGTCTGGTTGAAGGACTCCTCCCAGAGCTCGAAGTTGTCGATCAAGTCCCTGACCCATCCGACGAAGGGCGGGTTGCGCCCCACCTCGAAGCTCTGGTGCCAGGCGTCCATGAACGCATGGCCGGCCTGGATCAGCTCGCGCAGGCGGTCGCGCGCCGCCTCGATGTCGGGGGCTTGGCCCTTTGGGGGCCGCCGCGGTACCTCAGCCATAGTCGGAACCTCACTCGGTTTGGGGTCTTCGGCGAGCCATCCGGAGGAGTTACTGGCTCTGGAGGAGCCACTGGCCGTCCTCCGCGAGCTGGTCGAGCTGCGCGCTCGTGAACGGGTGCTTGCCCGCGATTGTGCTGCCCAGCTCGGCGAAGTACCCCACGATGTTCACGGCGTCGTGCGCCTTGTCGAGCGGCCCGGCCCCTGCGCGGATGGCCTTCACGCGCGCGGGGTCGGCGAGGCCGACGGCGGCGCTGGCGAGGACGGTGAGCTGGTCGAGCGTCGGCGTGCGCAGCGCGTTGAGGGACGCGAGGCGGCGAGCGATCTCCGCCGGTGCTCGCCTGGGTGACGACCTGGTCGGAGGCGTAAAGGAGCGCGAGCGCGAGCGACGGCAGCTCGAGGTAGCGGTTGAGGGGGCACCCTGGGATCGCGGCGACGGCGGCCGCCTGGATCGGGGTCCATGCGGTCATCGCGAGCGCGACGTTGTTGATGATGAGGTCGGGGTCGACGTTGAGGTGCTTCACGTCGGCCGGTGGAGCGGCCTGCACCAGCGGGCGGAAGTGATCGAAGGCAGCCTTCGGGTCCTGCGTGAGGAACGGCAGGCTGGTGTCGGGCGCGAGGCCCGGAGCCGGCGTGGCGGCGGGCTTCTTCGGCTTGGCCTCGGCGCGCACGGCCTTCGTGGGCTTGGCGGCGGGCTTCGCCTGCGCCTTCGTCGGGGCGGCTGCTTTCGCAGCGGGTTTCTTCGCGGCGGCGGCCTTCGGCTTCGAGGTCTTGTTCTTGGTGGTCATCCCGGAAGTGTGTCGCCCGGGACACATGCGTCGAGCCGGTTCGCCCCCTCGCAGATGTCAGACTCGGTCAACTTGTGTGGCAAGCGCGGTGGGGTGCTCTCGCGAGAAGAGCGCCTTCTCGGCGGAGCGGTCGGGTGCCTCGGCGAGAAGACGCTCTTCTCCGAAGGGGCGGTCGGGTGCCTCGGCGGGAAGACGCTCTTCTCGGAGAGGGCGGCCGGGTGCCTCGGCGAGAAGACGCTCTTCTCCGAGGGGGCGGTCGCGTGGCCTGGCGAGAAGACGCTCTTCTCGGGGGGCGCTCGGGTGCTACCCGCCGCCGGTCCCCTTCTGCCCGCCGGCGCCCATCCCGCCCACACCGCCTCCACCCCCCGAGCCCGCGCCGGTCAGCCCGCCGCTCCCCTGTTGCCCGCCGACGCCCGCGCCGCCCGCACCGCCTGCACCACCGGCACCCAAGTCGGTCTGGAGGCAGATGCCGTCGGTGGTGTCGCAAACCTCGTGTGGCGTGCACTGGACGTTGCTCGTGCACGGCGTCGCCGTCGCTTTGAGGCAGAGGCCACAACCGCCGCCAAAAAAGCAGACGTCGCCAGGGGCGCAATCCGAGGGGTCGCGGGTGCACCCGCCGGAGCAGGTCATGAGATCGTCGCCCGTGCCAGAGCAGGCGACCCAGCACAGAGCGACGACCGCGAGGGGAGCGACGATGCGAGCAGACCAGGACATCGCCGCCCATCCTCTCACCGCGCGCATTCGAGAAGCCGCTCTTCTCGGCCGGGCGCCCATCTCAATTCTCCCGCGTCCACGTCTGGCTCTGCCCCATGCAGGTCGTCACCAGCGTGTCGTTCCCGTTGCTCAGGGTGTAGTTGCAGGGCGGGGTGGAGAGCGTCGGCGGGTTGGGGCAGGGGAATTCTTCGCCGTTCGAGCACTGCTCGCCCCCCGTGCACGCCAGCGCGGGTCCCGACGTGAGCACCAGCTCGCTCATCGTCGCGCTCCACGTCAAGCCGGTGAACTGGATGGACCCGGAGCACGTGGCGCCTCCGACGGTGGTGACTGCGATGGTCGTGGTTGCGGTGCCATCGGCTTCGAGGGTGAGGGTATCGGTTTGCATCTCCCCGGGATCGTTGTTCCCCGTTCCAACCCACGTCCCCACGAGCGGGTCGCTGCTCGGCGCGCCGCCCGCACCGCCCGCACCAACCGGCCCGCCGCCGGCACCGCTGCTCCCGCTGCCGGCGCCGGGCAAGCTCGACGCCGCTCCGCACCCTGCCAAGAGCGACAGCACTGCTCCCACCGCCAAGCCACGTGTCACGGTCATCGCAAGCTTCCTCCAAAGGACGGCACGAATCCTATCAGGCTCCGCGTGCCCTCTCAGCGCCGGATCACGATCGCGGTCGTCGCCCCGTTCGCCGGCGCCCCCGCCCCCGTCGCGCCCTGCCACTCGTCCGGCACCGGCGGGTCGCTCCACGCGAACAGCGCCTCCGCGTCGATGGGCGACACGTTGATGCAGCCGCCGCTGGTCTCCTCGCCGAAGCGGTCGTGCCAGTAGGCCGCGTGCAGCGCGAAGGGCGGGTCGAAGTACTGCGTGAAGGGGACGTCGGCGATCCAGTGCGTGCGTGGCTCGTCCCGTTTGTTGGGCGACATGTCGGCCGAGCGAGCCTTGAAGGTGACGTAGTAGGTGCCGAGCGGTGTCGTGCTGGCCGCGACCGGATCGCGCCCCGCGCTCGGCACGCCGCCGCGGCCCGGTGAAATCAGCGTCGCGTACACGGGGTCCAGGCCCTGGTAGGCGACGAGCGTGCCCTCGCCGATCCGCACCAGGATCCACCTCTGCGAGGGGCTCACGCCGTCGGGGAGCTCGTCGGCCGGCTCCACGACGGAGACGTCGGCGATCGCGACGTAGAGGGGCGCGCCGGTCGCGTCGAGCGCGCGCGTCTCGCGGTACCTGCGCCCGGCTTAATCCACGATCCCGGCGCCGAGAGGGATGGGGAGCCTCGCCGGCCAGGCCTCACCCGTCTTCTGCACGTCGCCCATCGGCATGCGCGCGTACTTCGGGCGCTCGCCGCGCCGCGGCCAGGCGATCGGCAGTGTCACCTTGCCGCCGAGGGCGGTGCCGTGGAAGGCGCTCTTGCGGAAGAGGCGCACGCGGTCGGCAGGGACGAGCGCGTGATCCGCGGTGAGCAGAAAGGTGCGGCCCGCGGTGGTGTAGGCGTGGGTGAAGGAGAGCATGGATCCCTTGGGGATCATCTCGCGTACCGGGTCCGCGCCGCGCTCGCCGTCGAGCAGGAAGGCCGGCGCGGGGCCCTCGGGATCGATCGGGTCGTTCGCCGCGAGATCCTCGTACGTCGATCGGTGCTTGCGCGGCCGGGCACGGATGCTCGCGGGCCCGAGGATGCGCTCGGCGTTCGCCTGCTCGTCGGGCGTGGGGATGCGGGTGTACATCGGCGCGCCGTCGGAGATGGCGTAGCGGTAGGGGAGGGGGCCGGGCGAGGGCGCGGCGGCGGAGGCGATGGCGGTGAAGCGCGGGGAGGGCGCGAGGGTGACGGTGTCGTCGTTGCAGACGTAGCCGCGCGGCTGGACGAGGTAGAAGCCGCCGGGGCAGCCCGCGCCGGGGACGGGCTCGGCAGACCGCAGCGCGACGGAGGCGCCCATGCGGACGTAGCCGAGGTACGCGCGCTCGTCGGCTTTGGGGCGGGCGTAGATCCACGTGCGGGTGAGGCTGGTGAGGCGCGGGGGAGCGGGAACGGGAACGGGAGCGGGAGCGGGAGCGGAAACGGGAGCGGGAGCGGGAGCGGGAACGGGCGCGGGCGCGGGTGGAGGGGGAGGCGGAGGTGGGGAGGGGTGCGCGGCGCACGCGGCGAGGGCGAAGGCGGCGAGCACGGTGCGCGCGGGTGCGCGTAGGATGGTAAAAGAATCCATGCGCCGCACCATCCGAGCCTCTGCCTTCGCGTTCCTCTCTCTCACTGCGCTCGCGTGCAATAGCGGGGGCGGGAGCACGATGCCACCGTCGCCGGACGGGGGCGGGGGCGGGGGCGGGTCGAACGACATCGTGTTCGGGGACTTCGGATCGAGCTCGGCCAAGTCGGGCAAGGGCAGCTTCCGCTTCGGCGCGTCGAGCGCGGCGACCCAGATCGAGGACCAGGACACGCACACCGACTGGTACGAGTGGACCGAGCCCGCGCCCAAGGGGCTTGGCAACGACACGTTCGTCGGCAACGCGGTGGACGGGTACACGATGGCGATCGAGGACGTGAAGCTCCTCCAGGACCTCCACCTCGACTCCTACCGCTTCAGCATCGAGTGGGCGCGCGTCGAGCCGCAGAAGGGCGTCATCGACGAGGCAGCCATGAAGCACTACTCGGACCTGCTCGACGCGCTGCGCGCCGCCCACATCCGTCCCAACGTCACCATCCACCACTTCTCGAACCCGGTCTGGGTCGACGACCCGGCCGACCCGACCTGCGCGAACGGGCCCTCGGACACGAACCTGTGCGGCCTCGACGACCCCAAGGGTGGGCCGCTGGTGGTGCAGGCGATGGCCGATCACGCCAAGCTGCTGGCCCAGCGGTTCGGCGATCGGGTCGACGACTGGGCGACGGTCAACGAGCCGGTCAACTACCTGCTCGCGTCCTACGGCATCAAGAAGCAGCCGCCCGGCAAGTTCGACCTCCTCGACATCACCGGCAAGTTCGCGACGGCCATCCGCAACTACATCTCCGCGCACGCCGCGATGTACAAGGCCATCAAGCAGTACGACACGATCGACGCCGACGGCGACGGGGTGGCGGCGAGCGTCGGCTTCACCAAGGAGGCGGCCGAGTGGGTGGCCGCGTCGGGCGGCATGCCGAGCACGGACGCGAACGACGTCGCCGCGCGGGAGCGCATCCTGTGGGTGTACCAGTACCTCTTCGTGGAGGCGATCCGGCAGGGCGGGTTCGACTCGATGCTCAGCGGCAAGATCGACGAGCCGCACCCGGAGTGGAAGGGCACGCTCGATTGGCTCGGCGTGCAGTACTACATGCGCGCCGGCGTCACCGCCTCGCCGGCGCTCATCCCCGTCCTGAACCTCACCCCGTGCTACCCCCCGTTCGGCGTGGGCAGCGCGTGCGTGCCGCCGCTCGACCCGACGTACGAGGTGCCCGTCATGAGCTACGAGCACGACCCCGCCGGGCTCTACGGCGTGCTGAACGACTTCTCCACGCGCTGGCCGGATCTGCCGCTCATCGTCACCGAGTCCGGCATCGCCACGCAGGTCGGCGCGCGGCGCGCGGAGGTCATCGTGCGCGACCTCGAGCAGATCGAGAAGGCGCGAAAGGCGGGCGCCGACGTGCGCGGCTACTACCACTGGAGCATCTACGACAACTTCGAGTGGGCGCTCGGCTTCGTCCCGCACTTCGGCCTCTACACGGTCGACCTCACGACGTACGCGCGCACGCCCACGCTGGGCGCGACGGTGTACGGCGAGATCACGCAGGGACGCACGCTCACGGGGATGCTCCGCGCGAAGTACGGCGGCAACGGGCCGCTGACGCCCGAAGAGGCGAGCGACGGCGGCTCCACCGACGGCGGCTGATCCCTCTCCACGAATCGACGCGCGCCCCAGTCAGGGACGGACGCGTGCGTCGTCGTCGCCACTCGCGACACTCTCGCTTGTCCCCGTTCGTGCCTCGCGGCGCTCGCGCGCTAGGGTGCGCGTGGGGAGGACTAGCGATGAGAAGTCTGCTCGCATTGGTGCCCTTCACGTTGTTCGCGGTCGCGAGCTGCGGGGTCGCCGAGTATCAGACCTCGCCGCCGCAATCGAACGACGACGGCAGCGGCACCGACGTCGGCTCGGCCCACGGCCACGTGCCGACGTGCACGCCGAGCTGTACGAAGTCCGCCGACTGCGGCACGCCCGGCGATGCGCTCTACGACCCCAGCCACTTCACCTGCAACGCGGGCGCCTGCGTGTGGAACGGGTGCAAGGCCGCGAGCGAGTGCACCTCCGAGGCGCACGGCGGCAGCTTCGTCTGCCAGGTGGCGCCGGGCGACACGGTGCCGAGCTGCGTCCCCGCGTGCCGGAAGGCCTCCGACTGTGTGGCGCGCGGCACCACCCTCACGCTCGGCGACGCCTCCCACTTCACCTGCAACGCCGGCGCGTGCCAGTGGACCGGCTGTCAGTCGACCGCCGAGTGCGCCTCGAGCCTCCACACGAGCAAGGTCGCGTGCCAGCAGCTCTCCGGCGCTGCGACGAAGACCTGCGTGCCCACCTGCGCGACGGCGGCCGACTGCGCCTCGTCGCAGGGCGGCGCCCTCACCTCCGCCTCCCACTACGCGTGCAAGAGCGGGATGTGCGAGTGGCTCGGCTGCCAGTCGACGACGGAGTGCGTGCAGTCGCTGCAGACCGCCCGCGTCGTCTGCGAGTGAATCCCCCCCAAAAAAATCCTAACCGCGCCCGGAGCGAGCCGCGCAGCGGCTCGCGGAGGAAGCGGGGGTCGCAGGTCTGCTCGACGGCGCCTCTGCGAAAGCCACAGCCCCCGCTCCCTCCGCGAGCCTGCCTTCGGCGGCTCGCTCCGGTCGCGGTTAGGATGGCGCGTGTGGGTGGGAGCTTTTAGCGGACCGGCAGCGCCGCGCCGGGCGGGCCGTCCTTCATCTCGTGCTTGGCGGGGTCGTACTTCGAGCTGCACTTCGCCATCACGAGCGAGGCCTCGAAGTTGCCGTCCTGGTCGAGGGCGCCCTCGACCGTGACCTGCACGCCCCCGCTCGGGACGTCGCGGAAGCCGTCGGGGATCACGCACTGCGCGTACCGCACCGGGAGGCGGGCCGCGTCCTTGTGGAGCGTGAAGCGGTACTCGCAGGGCTTGTCGCGCTTCTGCAGCGTGCCGGGCACGAGGTCTCCCTCGACGCGCACCTTGCGGCCTACGAAGCTCTGGCGCTCGCTCACCAGCTTGTCGACCGGCGTGGCGTAGACGGCCGCGGGCTGGAACACGCCTAGGAAGAGGGCCACCACCGCGCCCACCATGGCGAGGAGCGTGAGGAGCATGCCCAGGTTCTTCTTCGGGCGAGGGGCCGCTGGCTTGGGCCCCGGCGCGGACGCCACGGGCTTCACCACGCCCGGTGCGTCGTCGGCGCGGATGGCCTCGGCCAGCTCATCGTCCAGCTTCTTGCTCATGTCAGTGAGCCAGGGTACCCCGGCGAGCCGTCCGGGTCGAGGACCAGGGCCTGTGGGCTCTCACGCGTGGGGCTGGTTCTCGACCGGGGGCGGTGGCGGCGCGGAGCGGCGGCCTTCGCTGGCGGGGGCGTTCGTGTCGTCGGCGTAATAGCCGTCGCGCCGGTAGTAGTAATAGTGCGAGTACTTGTACTCGCTCTTGTTCAGGTTCACCGAGTTCAGCACGCAGCCCGCCACGTTGGCCCCCACGTCGAGCAGCGCGCGCAGCGCGTGACGGGCGAGGTCCTTGGTGGTCTTGAACGCGCGCACGACCAGGATGGTGCCGTCGACGAGCGTGGAGAGGATGACGCCGTCCGTGACGGGCACCACCGGCGGGCTGTCGAGGATGACCCGATCGAACTTGCCCTGGACCTGCTCGATGAACTGCTTGAACCGCTCGCTGTGCAGGAGCTCGGCCGGGTTCGGCGGGATGGGGCCGGCGGTGATCACGCTGAGGTTCGGGACCTCGGTGCTCTTGATCACGTCGTCGATCGACTCCTCGAGCAACGCGGTGGTGACGCCCGACCTCGCGTCCTTGCCGAAGATGCGGTGGAGGCGCGGCTTGCGCAGGTCGCAGTCGATCAGCACGACGCGCTGCCCTGCCTGCGCCATGGCGACGGCGATGCAGCAGGCCACCGTCGTCTTCCCCTCCGAGGGGCCGGCGCTCGTGACGAGGAGGGTCTGGAAGGGCCGGTCCGGCGCCATGAAGAGGAGGTTGGTGCGGAGGGTGCGCGCCGCCTCGGCGACGCCGCTCATCGGGTGATGGTGCACGATGAGCTCTGGGTGTTTGACCATCTCCGGGGTGACGACCGCCTTGCGCCGGCGCCGCTTGCCGTAGTTCCCCTGCAGCGTCCCGCCGTCCACCTCCGGCAGGAGGCCGATGAAGGTGACGCCGATCTCCTTCTCGACGTCGTCGGGCGTCTTGATGCTGCGGTCGATCATCGCCCGAGCCATGGCCGCCGCCACGCCGAGGAGCAGCCCCACGAAGATGCTCGTCGTGAAGTTGAACATGACCTTCGGGCGGATGGGCCCGCCCGGGTGCAGGGGCGGGTCGACGATGCGGATGTTGTTGAAGCGCAACATCTGCGTCAGCTCGCTCTCCTTGGTGCGCTCCTGCACCATGGCGTAGAGCTTCTCGTTGTTCGTCTTGGCGCGGGCGAGGCGGTTGTACTGGATCTCGAGGAGGTTGAGGTCGAACGCGCGCCGGCGGGCGGCCTCGAAGAGGCCGGAGAGCCCGGCCTCCTCCCGGTTGGCGACGGACAGATCGCGGTCGAGCGCGCCCTGAACGTTCTTGATCTCGGCCATGACGGCGTCCCGCGCGATGTCCATCTTCGCCTGCACGGCCTCCACCTCGGGGTGGTTCTTCCCCTTCCCCATGTGCATGAGCGCGTCCCGATCCCGCGTGGCGTCGACGTAGGAGCGGCGCAGATCCTGGAGCAGCGTGTTCGTGAGCAGCTCGTGGGACGGGATCACGGCCGGGTCGTCCGCCTTCACCTGCATCAGCTCGGCGCGCCGGGCCGCGATCTCCTCGCGCTTGGTGCGCACCTGGGTGAGCGCGTCGTTGAGCGCCTTCATCTCCTCGCGGAGCATGTTCGACTGATCGTCCAGCGCGACGGAGAGGATGTTCTTATCCTCCTTGTACTCGTGGAGCGCCATCTCGCTCGTCTCGAGCTCCTTCTTCAGGTGGTCGAGCTGGCTGTGCAGCCACTCCACGGCCTGCGTGGTCGAGGCGTGCACGTCCTCGAGGTTCATCGCGACGTAGGTCTCCACGAGCGTCGTGAGGACGCGCTGGGCGCGGTCGGGATCGGCGTCCTCCAGGCTGACCGTGGCGAGGCGCGTGTCCCGGACCGCATCGACGCGGACGCGGCCACGCAGGATGAGCGCCGCCGTCTCCTCGGAGACGCTGATCGGCTTGGCAGGCGGGGGCGTGTTGGGCGGCGAGTTGCGGATGAAGCCGGCGTCGTGGTCCAGGCCGAGCGCGGTCACGACGGCGGTGGCGACCCGCTGCGACGTGAGGACCTTGAACTGGGTCTCGTAGTACTCGTGGTTGTCCCAGTAGCTGCCGGCGCCCATGTCCACGACCGTCTCGACCTTGCCGCCGAGGGGGCGGGGCGGGTTCGGGTCGAACTGGATCGTGGCGGACGCCTGGTAGATCTTGGTCTGACCCAGGGTGTAGAACGTCACCGTCAGCACGACCGCGAGCGCGGTGACGAGCGCCGTCGCCCAGTTCTTGCGGATCATGTGCCAGATGACGGCCTGGCCACCGCCCGCGTCCGGGCGTTCGATCCATTCACGCGCGGGGCGCGGGGTGTCTTGTTGGGTGGGTTCCACGCTCACGGAAATGTCTCGGCGCGCTCCTCGGACGACTGCGGGGGGGTACGTTGCGCTGGGGGCGCAGAAAGTTCAAGCCGTGACCTCCCGCCGCCAATCGCCCGGGAACGGCCGGGTGACCGCCGGGTGACCGCCGGGTAACCGGGGGCCCTTTCGTGGCACCGTCCGCGGAGGGGGAATACGATTCCGTCCGCCCCATGTCCACTGGACAAGTGTCCTTCAACGCCGAAGACCGCGCGCGGGCGCGCGCCGCTTACGTGCTGCGGGCCCACGCGCTGGAGAGGCTCTCCGGCGCGCTCGGCGGCCGGGGGCTCGACGTGCTCGTCATCAAGGGGGCGGCGCTCGCGATGACCCACTACCAGGAGCCGTGGGCGCGGGCGATGAGCGACATCGATTTCGTCGTGCGCCCGGGGGCGCGCCGGCAGGTCCTCGACGCGCTCGCGGCTCACGGCTTCGTGGTCGGGTCGACCCCGGGCCGACCGCTGAGCGAAGGCTTCTTCGGAGAGACGTGCCTGACGCTGGGCTGCGGCGGCGCCACCGTGCTGCTCGAGCTCCACACGTCGCTGGACAAGCTCGTCGCCCGACCCGTCGACTACCCGGGGATCTTCTCTCGCGCGGCGCCGGCGCCTGCGCTGCCCGGGCTCCTGCTCCCGGCGGACGAGGATCACGCCCTCCTCCTCGCCCTCCATGCCGCCGGGCACGACTTCATGCACGGACCCGCGTGCGCCGACCTCGACCTCGTGCTCGCGCGCGGCGTCGACGAGGGGGCGCTCCTCGGCCGGGCGAGGGAGTGGCGCCTCGAGACCGTCCTCTTCGTCATGCTCTCGCTCCTCCGCGAGAGCGGCTCGACGCGCGTGCCCGACCGCTGGCTCCACGCGCTCGCGCCGACGGGGCTCCGCCGCGTGGCGGTCGACCGGTACGTGTCGCACATCGCCGATGCGCGGGCCCAGCTCCGATTGGGATGGCGGTGGGTCGTGCGGCAGACCGCGCTGCGCGACGATTTGTCGCGCTGGGCTCGCGGGGTGCTCGCGTATGCGGGGGCGCGCGCCATCGAGAGGGTCTTGCCCGGCTGACGGAGGCTCCTGAACAAACGTCGGAAGCGAACGGCGTTCCCGGTGAAGCGAACGGCGTTCCCGGTGAAGCGAACCGCACTTCCCATGATGGGGGAGTCCTGCCGACCGTGCGAGCGTCGTACACGATGAAGCGGCGTCCTCCCCGATGAAGCGATCGGCGTCCGCCACGAAGCGAGCGTCGATCCCGATGAGGCGATCGGCGTCCGTCAGCAAGCGAGCGTCGATGCCGATGAAGCGATCGGCGTCCGCCACGAAGCGATCCTCGCTTCCGATGAAGCAAGTCGCGATCCCGATGAAGCGGCGTGCCGTCCGACGAAGCGCGGCGCCGTACGATGAAGCGATCGACGGGTTCGATGAAGCAAATCGCGATCGCGATGAAGCGGCGTGCTCTTGCTCGAAGCGACCGTCCGCTCGGATGAAGCGGCGTGCCGTTCGATGAGGCTGGCCGACGTTTTCGACGAAGCTCTGCGCCGTCCGCAACGAGGCACGAGCGTTTTCGATGAAGTAAACGTCGCGGCGCATGAAGCTCGGGCGTCCTCGATGAGGCAAACGTCCCGGCGCATGAAGCTGCGGCATTCTGGATGAAGCAAACGTCGCGAAGGATGAAGCCACGGCGTTTTCCGATGAAGCGAGCGTCGCGGAGAACGAAGCCCGAGCGTCGGCGATGGAGCTGGGCGGCGGCTTGCACGAAACGGAAGGGCGCCGGCAACGAGGGCTCGTGCGCTTGCTCGAAGCTCGGGCACGGAGGATGAAGCTTGCGCGTCTCCGATGAAGCGATGATCGATTTGCTCGAAGCGATGATCGATTTGCTTCGAGCTTCGTCGTCTTGCTCGAAGCGCCGGCGAGGATGCTTCGAGCGCTCGTCGTCTTGCTCGAAACGGCGGTTCTGATCGCCATCCTCACCACCAAACGGAGTCCTCGCTCACGCGGGGTCGCGCCGTCGAGAGGGCCTGGCCAGGCTGACGGAGGCTAGCCCCGTACCTGGACGATGACGGAGGCGGTTGGACCGCCGGTGCCGTTGGGCCGACCCCGTGAGTCGATGCCGGGACGTGGTAAGGTTGCGGCTCATGCTAGGGACGAGCGCGCCGCCGCTGCTGGAAGGTCGGGCCTTGTGGTTCGCGGACGAGGCCGGCGGTGCGCAGGTGATGGGTTGGGACGAGGGCGGCGGCCTCTTGGTGCACCCGGCGACGGACCGCGACGTCGCGGTCCTCGGTGCCTGCGACGGGAGCGCGACGCTGGACGAGCTCGCCGCGGACGTCGGGCTGCCGGTACCGGAGGTGGCCGACTTCCTGGCGCTCTGGCGCCAGCGGATGCCTCGAGCGCTGCGCGACCGGCTGGACCCCCGCGCGCGCCGCGTGCGCGACGTGGCCGCCGGGATGATGGCCGAGATCGAGGCGGTGACGAAGCTCGCGGCGCGCGCCGGACCTCGTCGCCTACCACGTGCGCGGGATCACCGACGCGGCCCACCAGTTCGAGGACGTGGAGACCACGGTGTCTCACGCGTACGGCGCGCCCAACGCCTGGCTCGGGGGCCGGACGTACGGCGCCGCGTTCTTCGACCGGTGCGCGGTGGACGGGCTGATCCCCCGGGAGGGCGGCGCGAAGGTGCTCGAGATCGGGTGCGGCACGGGCCGCTTCGCCCGTGCGTGGCTCGATCGGTTCCGGGAGGTCCGTCCGGAGGTGTACGCCGCGTCGACGTACACCATGTTCGACCTGTCGCCGGCGCTCGCGGCCTCGCAGCGCGAGCTGTGCCGACCGCACGCCGAGCGGATCACCCATGTCGTCGGGAACGTGGAGACGGACGCGATCGGTGAGTCGTTCGACACGATCCTGTGCAACGAGGTGATCGCGGACCTCTCGGTGGACGTCGTGTCGCGCGACGATCTCGGAGCGCCGACGGCGGGGGCCGCTGCCGTGCGCCGGTACGGGCTGGACCTCGCGGGCGCGATGGATCGGTTCCTGGTGAACACTGGGGCGCTCACGGCGCTCGCGCGGATCGCGGCGGCGTTGCGTCCGGGCGGCGGGGCGGTCGTCACCGAGTACGGATCGCGCACCGGCTTCCCCAGGCCGGCGGAGCTCGCCGGCCACACGGAGCACTCCATTCATTTCGGACACCTGGAGAAGGCGGCTCGCGTGCTCGGCCTCGACGCGCGCTGCGAGCCGCTTCCGGCGTTCCTGGGCTTCGACGTCCGCCGCGAGGTCCTCTCCTGGGCGTCGACGCGTCTCCTGCGGGAGGCCGCTCCACGGCTCTTCGGCCATGCGCTGCCAGCGCTCGCGTACGACCGTCCGGGGCTCCGGGTCGCGATCGGCGACGCCTTCAATCGGCTGGGGAACCTGCGCTGGGTCCCGCTCGCCGACGATGGCGCGTACCTGGCGCCGTCGTGGTTCGAGGCGCTCTCGCTGCGGAAGAGCGGCCCCGACGCCGCCCAGCCGACGCCGAACCGATGAGAAAACGATTGCCTGGCGTGACGCCGGCCGGCACGATTGACCCGTGGATGAACGCCCCACTCCCGATGCCGGTCTCTGCGGCGCGTGCGGGCTCTGCTGCAACGGATCCATGTTCGTACGCGGAACAATCGCCCCCGAAGAGGAGCCGGCGGCGCGCAGGCTCTCGCTCAGGGTCCTCAAGGAGAACGAGGAGGTCTTCCTCGGCCTGCCTTGCCCTGCGCACCGCGGTGACCATTGCTCTGTCTACGCCGAGCGGCTGAGCGTCTGCCGCAACTACCGCTGCCTCCTTCTCCGCCGGTACGAGGCCGACGAAATCGGGCGCGCCGAGGCGCTCGCTCTGATCGCCGAGGCGCGACGGCGCATCGCCGCACTTCGCTCGCTCGTGGGCGCCGTTGATGCCGAGACCGCTTCGACCATGAACCTCTGGGCCATCGTCGACGCGCACATCGCGTCGAAGGGCGCGTTCGCCGATACGGTCGCCTGGCGACGCGCGCACCAGGCGATCTTGCTCGAGGTCGCGGTGGTGCAGACCTTCATGAGCCGCTACTTTCAGGCGGATCTCTGGAAGATTTCGGCTCGGTCCCAGGACGAGCCTCTCGAGGGAGGCGCTTGACGCCGCCGCCGCGCCCTGCCTTCCGCATGGGGCGCCAGCGTGTTAGGAGAGCACCATGACGCCGCGCGATGGTCAGACGTTCACGCCTTCCGAGGACGTCGTGTCCCGGGTGCTCGACGGCGAGGCGGTGCTCCTCGATTCTCGCGTCGGGCAAGTACCTGGGGCTCAACGAGGTCGCGACGCGGGTCTGGGAGCTGCTCGGCGAAGCCAAGGCTTTCGGCGCGATCCGCGCGGCGTTGCTGGACGAGTTCGAGGTCCCACCCGACGTGCTCGACCGCGATCTCAATCGGCTCTTCGACGAGATGCAGGCGCGCGGGCTCATCCGCGCGAGCTGAGGTCGGCGAGGATCGCCTCGCGCACGGCAGGGAGCTCTGCGAAATCTCGCCGGTACGCGAGCCTCGCGACGGGTACGATCGTCACGAGCGCCTCGAGGAACGACAGCTCGCGTACCAGGCGCTCGCGATCGAGCCCCTCGAGGCGGTTGACGTGCCGGAGTATCTCGCCGACGGCGCTCGCGCGCCCCAGCCGCTCGATCGCGACGGGGCCCTCCGACGGCTCCAGGAGGTACATCCTCCGAAGCGGCAGCGGCTCGGCGCTCCACGGCAGAATCGACCCGGCGCTTGTCCGTGCGCGGTGTCGCGTACGGGAGCGGGCCTCGGTGCGCGAAGAGGGCCTCGGCCGACTCGGGCCACAGGCGGGTCGACGCGTAGCTCGGGTACGCGCGCGCCTCCCCCGTCGAGCGAGACCGCGAGGCAGTCGTCGCAGAAGATGCGGGCTTCGCTCGCGGCGAGGCTGGATGCGAGCGTCGACTTGCCGCGGCCGGTGTCCCCGAGAAAGGCGAGCACCGCGCCGGCGTGCGCGACCGCGCTGGCGTGGAACGAGAAGCGGCCCTGAATGTGGAGGATCAGCGGCAGGATCTGGTCGACGAAGAGCTGCTCCACGGTCTCGTGGGGGACCTCGGGGGCGATCTCGCAGGCAATCTCGTGGTCCGAGCGGTCGACCCAGAAGCGGACCTCCTCCCCATAGCTCAGCAGGTAGCCCGCCCCCGCGCGCCCGATGGCCAGGCCCGTCTCGCGCCGCTCCCAGGTCTCGAATCGCGGGCAGGTCGATGGGGCGGAGGAGGAGGCGCAAGATTGGCGTCGGCTCGGCGCCGGCTCTGCCCGGTGCCCCTTCGTCGTGACCCACACGCCTGTCCTCGACGAGCGGCGCGCTCCGGAGCGGGATCTCGCTTTCGAGATGGACACCGTCGAGCCAGTAACGGCGGAGGGGCATGATCGCTGGATGGGACGAGGGCGGCCTCGGTTAGACCTTGGTCCTCGTGCCCCTCCTGTCCACCTTGGTCCCGCCGGCGCCGCGCGTCAGCTCGCGGACGTCGCCGAACTCGAAGATCTCCGGCCGACGGTAGGTGCGCTTGGACGCCGACTTGTCCGCCGGCGAGGTCGTCTTCTGCGTGTCATCCTGCGCATCCATGCTGTTCCTCGCTTGCTCCGGTTTGGCACTCTACCGCATTCGGCGCCGTCGACGTCATCTGGTGGAGCCAGAGCTCCATGGCGGACAGGGCCATCAGACCGAACACGTCGGGCTCGTCCGCGTCGAGCTGCCCTGCGGATCTCGACGCCATCGACGATGCCGAGCTCCTCGAGCTGGCTTCGCTGGAGCATCTCCCGCACGGCGCCCGCGTGCGGCTCCCAGAATCCGCGGCGGAGATAGCACGTGAACTCCGCCTTGTCCCCGCGCTCCCGGACGAGCGCCGGGAGCGTGCCGGCCATCGCCCGGCGGAGCACTGGCTTGGGGAGGCCACGGTAGCAGCGCTGCTCGTTCGGGATCGCCAGGAGGTATTCGACGACACGCACATCGAGGAACGGGAAGCGGGACTCCTGGCCGAAGCGCGCCATGGTCCGATCGCTGAGCGCGAGCGCGTAAGGTGTGCTGACGGCGTGCTGGAGCTCGTCGCGGAGGGCGCTCTCGAGCGGATCGGGGTGGAGCGCTGCGGCGCGCAGCTCGGCGAGCGCCACGTGCTCGTTCACCGCCTCGCACATGGCAGGGGTCAGCCAGGGCCACCGCCGGTCCCCGTGCCGGATGCGCCGGTACGCGCGCAGCGCCACGGGCGGCGTGAGCACCTTGATGGCGTCCTTGAGGAGGCCTCGCCACGCCGTCGCGGAGAGCGGCGCCTGATCGATGCCTGCCTCGACGGCTGCGTGCCACACGCGGCCGCGGCGCAGGTGGTAGAGCCTCTCGTGCCCGGTCCAACGCATGAGCTGGTCGCCCCCGACCCCGCTCAACGTCACCCGGATGCCGCGCCTCGCTGCCTCTTCGAGAAGGGGTACCGCCCCCTGCATGGTCGGATCGAAGTAGTGGTCCGGTGGCAGAGGCGCAGGCCGGCAGGCGTCGAGGTCGTCGAGCCCAGACGTCCTGAAGATGGGTAGGCCGAGGTGGTCCGCGACGGCCTGGCTGTAAACCGTCTCGTCGCACTCGAGACCGGGGTACGCGACCGTCATCAGGGAGAGCGGTGGACCCTCGACGAGCCCCGCCCGGCGGAGCCGCTCGGCCTCGCAGGCGATCGACGACGAGTCCAGGCCGCCGGAGACCTCGGCGGCCAGAGGGCGGTTCGCGCGCAGGCGGCAGCGGACGGCTTCGCTGAACACCTCGCGAAAGTGTGCCGCGTAGTCGTCGTCGCTCGCGTACCGGATCGCGCTCGGCGAGCCCGGTTTCCAGTAGGCGCGCACATCGACCGTGCCGGCCGCTACGGTGAGCGAGCACCCCGCCGGTAGCACCGAGACCCCGTCGTAGAGCGTCGTCTCGTCCTCCCCATACATCCCGGCCACGAAGAGCGCGACGTTGCGGCGGTCGGGGCGCTTCGGCACGCGCGGGTCGGCGAAGAGGGCGTGCATCTCGGAGGCGCAGCGGAAGGAGGCGGCGTCATGGTGGTAGTAGAGCGGCCGCACGCCGATGTGGTCGCGCGCGCAGAAGAGCTTCTCGCGCGCGCCATCCCAAATCACGAAGGCGAAGTCGCCGAGCAGCTTCGCCGGGCACGCCTCGCCCCAGCGCTCGTACGTCGCGAGGATCAGCGCGGCGTCGGGGACCGCCCGGGCGCGGTCGTCCGCTCGACTCTCATCGTGGCGGAGCAGGTCGTCGCGGTTGTCGAGGCGGGCGTCGGCGACGATCCAGAGGTCACCCGACGGCAATCGGTAGGGTTGCCGCTCGAACGCGTCTTGCGGCGTGGTCTCCAGCATGCACTGCGCCAGCGCGACGGAGCCGTCGACGTGGAGGCCGCTGCGGTCCGGACCACGGTGGCGAAGGCGGCGCAGCATGGCGGAGGCCAGCGCCTCCCCGGCAGGCGCGCCGCGCTTCTCGTACAGGGCAGCGATGCCGCTCACGTCGACCCCGCCACGAAGAGGGGGACGAACGAGGGGCGGTCGCGCCCATCGTGCCCATCCTCGACCCACGCGTGGGCTGCGATCGTGCCGCCAGTGGGGCGCTGCACCCCGACGACGAGGCGGACGGGTACCCCGTCGCGCCGGTGGAGCAGGTACTGGAGCACGGCGCGGGGCAGACATTCCCCGCCGAAGAGATGATGGCGGAAGGCGCCGGCGACCAGCGCCTCGCCCTCAGCGACCCCGACCGGGCGCCGCGTCCGGCGCGTGAGCGGGAGCGCCTCGACCCAGCGCAGCGTGGCCTGGAGGCCGGCCAGCGCGAGCGAAGCCCGCACCACCGGCGCGCCGAGCCATGCCCGGAGCGCGAAGCGGCGCGCCTCCGGGGCCTGGGCGGCGAACCGCCGGGCGGCTTGCGAGGGGAGGGGGCGGGTCATCCAGGGTCCTGGGGCGGGGGAGCCATGCTACCAGTTGCCGGTCTACATGAAACATTCAGCGCGGGCGAGCCGAGTCGTTCAGGCGGCGTTGGTGCTCCTGGACGTCGTCGCACGCCTCTCGTTGCCAGCGGCGGTCCTCGCCCTGGCGCACGGCTTTCCAGGCTGGGCCCTGGCCGCCTCGCTGTTTACGGCGCTGGCCGCGGCGGCGCGCAGCGTGCTCCTCGGCTTCTGGACGGAGCGTGTGTTCCGGCGCACGTGGCGGAGCGCGGTGGATGCCGCTCGCCGCCAGCCCCCCTCGGCCCTCAAGGTCCGCGAGCAGGGCGAGGTCGCGGCGCTCGTGGAGACGGTGCGCGAGCACGCGACCTACGTTGCGCAGGCCATGCCCAGGATCGTGGCGCTCGTCGTCTCGCTGGGCGTGACGGCGGTGGCGGTGGTCGTGCTCCTGGGGCCGACGTGGTTCGTCTTCGGCGCGATCGCTTCGGTGGCTCCTGCGATGATCGCGGCGCTCGTTCGCCGGCGGCTGAACCGCGCGTACGAGCGCGCCTGGCAGGACTTCAGCGAGGCCGCGCGGGATACGGGCGTGCTCATCGAGGCGAGCGTGGAGCTGCGCGCCCACGCCCGGGAGGACGCCTTCGCGGCGGTGCTCCTGCGGCGGATCGACGCCATGAGCCGCCAGGAGCGGTTCGCGGGGGCGTGGGAGGCGCTGCTGGCGCTCCTGCCCGCCAGCCTCGGGGTGGCCGCGGTCGCGGCGCCGGTCCGCGCGGGAGCGACGTGGGCCGCGGCCGTGATGGGGTCGGCCGTGAAGCTGGCCGACGTCGGGATCCTCGGTGGCACCGCGCTCATGACGGGGCTCGCGCTCCTCAACGCAGGGCTGCTCGCGGTGCGATCGGCGCCGCAGCGCCGGACGCTGCGCGACTTCCTCGACGCAGGAGAGCGCGCGCCCCTGCGGTCGGCCGGAGGCGCGGTGCTCCTCGCCCGATCGCTCGCCGAACGCCGTCATCGAGCTCCACGCGGTGTCGTGCGTCCACCCCGGCGCTTCGCACGCGACGCCGGCGGCCGTCTCCCTGCGGTGGACCGAGCGGCGCGGGCTCGCCATCTCGGGGCCCAACGGGGCGGGCAAGAGCACGCTGGCGCTGGCGCTCGTCGGGCTCCTCACCCCCGCCGAGGGGCGGATCACCATCGACGACGCGCCGCTCGACGTGCTCGACCTCGATGCCTACCGCCGGCGGATCGTGTTCGTTCCTCAGGGCGCCTTCTTCGTGCCGGGAGAGCCGGTGGCCTGGCACCTGCGGCTCTACACGAGCGCGTCCATCCCCGACAATCGAATCGACCAGGCTCTCCGGGAGGTGGGGCTCTACCCGGTGCTCGAGGAGCGCGCAGCACGCTCGGGGAAGGCTCCGCGGGACGTCCCGGCGGGCGAGCTATCGGGCGGAGAGCGCCAGCGCATGCACCTGGCGCGGGCCATCCTGCACGATGCCGAGCTGCGTGATCCTCGACGAGCCGGAGGCGGCGCTGGACGACGCAGGCCGCCGCGCGCTTTCGAGGCTGCTCGAGCGGCTCGCTGCGGGGCGCAAGGTGCTGGTCGTCGCGCACGACGCGTCGATCATCCCGGCCTCCTTCGATCGGCACGAGTGCCGTCGTGGGCCCGAGCACCGCCCGGCGAACGAAGGCCTGGCGGGCCGCGGTGAGGGAGCCGCGGCCAGGGGCTGATCGAGTTACTGGAGGTTCACGACGAGGTTGAACGGGCCTTCGCTGAACTCGGTCCCGTCCCAGCCGTCGACGAAGACCCAGTACGGGGTGTTCGCGGTGACCGGGAAGGAGATGGTCTGCGGCGAGTAGGGATTCTCGCCCCCCCCGGGGCCGCCGGTCGCGCACGCGACCTCCGTCGATGCAGTCGCGCACGTGGTGCGCGCGTAGATCATGGACGACCAGCAGTCCGGTGCCCACAGATCGTTGCCGCAGATCGACGTGACGCCATCGGACTTGAGGCCCACCGTGACGGTCATCGTGCCCGACTTCGCCGGAGTGAGCTGGAAGACCCGATCGCCGCTCCCCGTCGCGCCATCACCCGCCGCAAGGCACGAGCCGACGTAGTCGTCGGCGTAGCCCCAGGTCGAGTAGCCCTTCGCCTCCGTCAGGATGGTCATCCCCGCAGGGATCGCGACCGCCTCTCCGGGGCACGTGTCGGAGCCCGCAGGCCCACCGCCGGGGTTGCCGGGCGCGATGTACTGGCAGGCGTTCGCGCTACCGGGCGCGCCGCACCCGTCGCCGTTGACCGCGGCGCCCGGATCGCAGACCTCGTTGGCGTTGACGACCGCGTCGCCACACTTCGCAGGGGTGAGCTGGGCGGTGAGGGTGAAGGCTCCGCTGGTGCCCCCGCTCCCCGTCACGATGACGTAGTACGTTCCCGCGGCCATGGGCAGGTTGAAGTCCTGCGAGAAGAGCGCCAGATCCGTGTCGGTATTGGCGCTCGACGTCCCGTAGCTGGTGCACACGTCCACGAACTGGGTGCAGTCCGTCCGGATCTCCATGACGGGCAGGAGCGGGCTCCCCGCTGCGGCGGTGATGTTCGCGGAGAAGGTTCCCTCTCCCGTCAGGTTCAGCGCGTACACCACGCTCGGGTTGTACTCGTTGGTGCAGTTCGTCGTGTAGAGCGACGTCGAGTCGTGGGTGGTCGCCGTCACGACGAGCGCCGGGTCGCCGGGGTTCAGCGTGTGCATCTCGGCCGTCGCGCACATGTTGTTGGGCGGCGGCTTCACGCACGTGAGCGACGTCGCGTCGCACACGCCGGTCTGGCAGTCCGTGTTGACCTTGCACGCCAAACCGACGCCGCACGGCGGGCATTGCCCGCCGCCGCAGTCCGTGGCGGTCTCCATCCCGTCCTGCTTGCCGTCCGTGCACGTGGCGGGCGCGCACACGCCCATGGTGCAGACGGGATTGGCCGGGTTCGTGCAGTCCGTGCTCGTGAAGCACTGGACGCAGCTCCCGTTGCCGTCGCACTTGACGCCGCCCCCCGCCATGCAGGTCGTCCCCATCGCCACGGGCTGCGTGCCACACGTACAGCTCGAGCACGTCGCCACGGTGCAGGGGTTCTCGGTCGGCGGGCAGTCCGAAGGAGCCTGGCAAGCGCAGCCACTCGACGAGCTGGAGCTGCTCGAGGCGCTGGAGCTGCTGCTCGAAGAGCTGGAGCTGGAGCCGCCGTTCGAGGAGCTGGAGCCGCCGTTCGAGGAGCTGGAGCTGGAGCCGCCGTTCGAGGAGCTGGAGCCGCCGCTCGACGAGCTGGTAGCGGCGCTGCTGCTCGACGAGTGGGTCGAGGACGTCCCGCCCGTGCCGCTGCCGCTGCCGCCCGTGCCGTTCGACCCGCCGCTACAGCCGCTGCCGGCCCACGTCACCAGGGGGAAGCTGAGCACCAGACCCGCGAGACAGATTCGGGATGAACGCAAGACAACCTCCCTGGAAAGGTGAACTGTTACTTTAGGCTTCGGGCGGAGGGTGTGTCAACGCGACCCCGGCGCTCTTGCCGTGCCTCGCTCATGCCCTGCTTCGCGCCTTCCTGCGCGCGGGTCCTGTGCTCGGCGACGCGTCCGACGAGCGTACGTCGAGGATGGTGTGCGCGGTCTCGCACGCCGATCGTCGCCATGTGCCCCGGGCCACCGCCCTCGGAGGCCGGGCGGCCCGCCGCCTGCCGTGAAGTTGGCCCGCGCCGGCCAGCGCCTTACCCTCGTGGGCGTGCTGGGCGACCTCGCGAAGCGTGTCGTCAACTTGGCCGTGCTCCTGGTCGCGGTCGTCGCGTTCTTCCTCGTCCCGTTCGGCCGGCGGACGCTCGCGCAGCACGTGGCCGCGATCGTGGGCACGCCGCCCGCGCGGGAAGCGGCTGCGGCATGCGCGGACGCAGGCCGACGCGCTGCGGCGCGCGCCCAGGGGGACCTGAAGGGCCGCCGCAAGGCACCCCCGCCGCCCGCCGCCCCGGCCGCGCCCGACCTACCGCCCGCCGATTGAGCCGCCGCGTTCGAGCCTACCCCGCCTTGCGCGGATCCTTCTCGTTCGGGTGCTCGTTGTAGAAGGCGTCGAGGCTCTCGCGGGAGATCTCGCACTCGAGCTCGCCCTCGCGCTCGATCGTCGACTGGCAGCCGAGCCGCGAGCTCTGGCGGACGTCGAACGCCTTGTCGAGGATGTCCTCCTCGTCCTCCTCGGCCTCCGAGAGCAGCTCGCGCCCGCGCAGCACGTACACGTGGCAGGTGGAGCACGCGCACACGCCGCCGCAGGCGTCGCCCTCGGGGGCGTGGGCCAGCTTGGACGCCTGGAGGAGGGTCGTCCCGAGGGGGACCTCGACGTCGAACGATCGCCCGTGGGCGTTGAACCGCACCTTCGCCATCAACGACGCTCCTCGTGGTGATGGGCGGGCGCGTCTTGCCCGGGCCTCACCATGCCGGTGTGCGCCTCGACGTGCGCGTCCACGCCCTGCGCGTGCTCCACATCGTGCTCGACCTCGTCCACGCGCTTGCCGGCGATGGCCCGCGCCACGGCGCGATCCATGCGCCGGCCGGCGAACTCGTGCGTGGCCGCGTCCAGCTCCTCGGTGCGCGCCGCGATCGCGGAGGGGCGCTCGCCGAGGACGGCCGCCGCGAGGTCGGCCATCGCCTGGTCGATCCGCTGGCGCTCCTCCGGGGAGAGGAGGTCGGGGTCGGCGGCGAGGGCCCGCTTCGTCGCGGCGAGGACCTGCTCGGCCTCGACGCGCGCCTCGACGAGGCGGCGCTTCTCCAGGTCCTCCTCGCCGTGGTCGAGCGCGGCGAGGAGCATGTCCTCCACCTCCTGATCGCTGAGCCCGTAGCTCGGCTTCACCTCGACCTTGGCCTCGACGCCGGTCGTGACCTCGCGCGCAGTGACGCTGAGCAGGCCGTCCGCGTCGACGCGGAAGGTGACCTCGAGCCGGGCCAGGCCGGCGGGCATCGGCGGGATGCCCTTGAGGACGAAGCGCGCGAGCGATCGGCAGTCGGCGGCGAGCTCGCGCTCGCCCTGCACGATGTGGAGATCGAAGCCCGTCTGGTTGTCGGCGTAGGTGGTGAAGATCTGGCGCGCCCCGGCGGGGATGGTGGTGTTCCTGGGGAGGATCTTCTCGGCGACGCCGCCCATGGTCTCGATGCCCAGCGAGAGCGGGAGCACGTCCAGGAGGAGCACCTCGCCCTCGCGCTCCTGCTCGCCGGCGAGCAGGTCGGCCTGGATGGCCGCGCCGAGCGCGACCACCTCGTCGGGGTCGATGTCGCCGAGCGGCGGCTTGCCGAAGAGGGCCTCCACGTACGAGCGCACGCAGGGCACGCGGGTGGAGCCGCCTACCAGGATCACGCCGTCGAGGTCCGCCGCCGTGACGCCGGCGTCGCGCAGCGCGCGGCGGCAGGCGACGCCCGTGCGCTCCACGATCGGCGCGACGAGCGCGTCGAATTCGGCGCGCGTCACCGTCACCTGCTCTTGCCCGCCGCCCGCCACGGGCAGCTCCACGTCCACGGCCGTCGCGTCGGTGAGCGCGTGCTTCACCCGGCGCGCGGCGTCGAGCGCGAAGCGGGTGAGCTCGCGCTTGCCCTCCGGCGCCTTCATCCTCTCGAGGAAGCGGGCCGCCAGCGCCCGATCCATGTCGTCGCCGCCGAGCGCGCTGTCGCCGCCGGTCGACTTGACCTGGAAGACGCCGTTGTCGAGCAGCAGGATGGTGACGTCGAAGGTCCCGCCGCCGAGGTCGTAGACGGCGAAGAGCCCGTTCTTCTGCTTCTCGAGGCCGTAGGCGAGCGCCGCCGCGGTGGGCTCGTTCAGCAGCCGGAGCACGTCGAGGCCGGCGAGGCGGCCGGCGTCCTTCGTCGCCTGGCGCTGGGCGTCGTCGAAGTACGCCGGGACGGTGATCACGGCGCCGCCGACGCTCCGCAGCTCGTCCTCGGCGTTGCGCTTGAGCACGCGGAGGATCTCGGCCGACACCTCGACGGGCGTCACCACGCGGTCGCGGGCGCGGAAGCGCACGGTCTTCGCGTCCTCCGGCGTCCTCGGGGGGACGAGCTCGAAGGTCCCGAGCCGCTTCGTCTCGGGGTCGTCGGCGCCGCGGCCCATGAAGCGCTTCACGCTGACGATCGTGTCGCGAGGATGCTCTGCCGCGAGGAGGAGCGCCCGGCGGCCCACGACGACGCCGCCGTGGTCGTCGTAGTGGACCGCGGAGGGGACGAGGCGCTCCTGGTCGCAGTCGGCGATGACCTGGGGCCGGCCGTCGCGCACGCGGGCGACGAGCGAGTTGGTGGTGCCGAGGTCGATGCCGATGGGGCGAGGCCGGGCCTTGGGGTCGAAGATTTCGAGGAGGGACATGGTTGTTTCTCGGCGCGTTGGCGGCGCGGCGGTCGAGGTGCGCGGGCCCCTGGGGGCGGGCGAGGGTCTCGATGTCTCCGTGCCGTGGCGAGCCCGTCAGGGGGCGAGCTCTTCTTCGATGGCGCTCACCTCGTCGAGGAAGCGCCGGACGTAGCGCAGCTCGCCGAGCATGGGAATCGCCGCCGTGATCTTCTGGGGATCGCCGCGGCCCTCGTCGAGGGCGGCGCCGAGGCGGCGCTCGACGTCCTGCTGCCGGTCACGCATGGCGGCAGCGAGCTTGCCGATACGGCCCAGGTCCCGGGCGCGCCCGGCCTCGGCGAGCTCCTCCCGCAGCTCCATCACCTCCATCAGGAACGAGGGCGTGGGCTTGGGCCCGCCGGTCTCCGTCACGGCGGCGCCGGCCCGCGCGAGCAGCGCCTCCGCCCTGCGGATCGGATCCTTGAGCACGCGGAGCGCCTCGTTCACGTCGATCGCGCGGCTGAGAGCGAGCCGGCGCTCGGCCGAGGGGGCGCCGGCGTAGCGGTCGGGGTGGAGCGCGCGGGAGAGGTCGCGATGGCGCTGCTCCAGGGTGCGGAGATCGAGATCGAACCGCGGCTCCATTCCCAGCAGCTCGAAGGGATCGGACGTGCGGGGTGCGACGGCGCCGGGTGTCTGGAGCTCGGGCGGCATGAGGGCTACGCGACGGTGAAGCTGTGCCCACAGCCGCAGCGCGTCGCCTCCTGCGGGTTCTTGAACTTGAAGCCCTGGAACATGAGCGTCTTCTCGAAGTCGAGCACCGACCCGCCGAGGTAGATGATGCTCTTCTTGTCGCAGAAGACCCGCACGTCGGCCTTGCCATCCGAGCCCGGGTACGTGAGCACGAGGTCGCCCGTGCGCGGGGGGTTGTCGTCGAACTCGATGGCGTAGCTGAAGCCCGAGCAGCCGCCCCCGCGGATGCCGATGCGGATGGCCGAGCCGGGCGTGTCCCGCTTGGCCAACTGGCTGCGCATCTGCTCGACCGCCGCTGGGCTCACGGCGATCGTCTTCTTGGAGACGCCGGTGTCGATCTTCTCGACCGTCTTGAACCCAGGTGCCTCCAGCGGCGCGTAGTCGGTGCTCGTCGTCATCGCTCCTTCTCCCTCAGTGCTGCTCTGCGCCCGGCGCCGGCGCGGTCGCCTTCGGCGTGTCAGCGAGCGCCTTCTTCGCCTCCTGCTTCGAGCGGAAGTCGGCGATGGCGCTCTTGATCGCGTCCTCGGCCAGGACCGAGCAGTGGATCTTCACCGGCGGCAGGTGGAGCTCCTCCGCGATCATGCTGTTCTTGATGGTCTCGGCCTCGTCGACCGTCTTGCCCTTGAGCCACTCGGTGGCGAGCGACGACGAGGCGATGGCCGACCCGCAGCCGAAGGTCTTGAACTTGGCGTCCTCGATCCGGCCGTCGTCTCCGACCTTGATCTGGAGCCGCATGACGTCGCCGCACGCAGGCGCGCCGACGAGCCCGGTGCCCACGCTGTCGTCGCTCTTGTCGAGCGTGCCAACGTTGCGCGGGTTCTCGTAGTGTTCGATGACCTTTTCGCTGTATGCCATGGCTTCTCTCGCTCTCTCGGAACCTCAGTGGGCCGCCCACTGCACGCTGGCGAGGTCGATCCCCTCGCGGTGCATCTCGTAGAGGGGCGACATCTCCCGCAACTTCTTGACCTTCCGGATCACCAGGTCGGCGACGTAGTCGACCTCCTCCTCGGTGTTGAAGCGGCCGATGCCGAACCGGATCGAGGAGTGGGCGAGGTCGTCGCCGATCCCCATCGCGTGGAGGACGTACGAAGGCTCGAGGCTGGCGCTGGTGCACGCCGATCCGCTCGAGACCGCGACCTCCTTGATCGCCATCATCAGCGCCTCGCCCTCCACGAAGGCGAACGAGACGTTGAGGTTGCCCGGGAGCCGGTGCTCGAGCGACCCGTTGACGATCACCGAGTCGAGCTCCGCCTGGAGCCGGCCGCGGAGGCGCTCGCGCAGCGCGAGGATCCGCTTCGCCTCCTCCGCGCCCTCCTCCCTCATGATCTCGGCCGCCTTGCCGAAGCCGACGATGCTCGGCACGTTCAGCGTGCCCGACCGCATGCCGAACTCGTGCCCGCCGCCGTCGATCTGCGCGGTGATGCGCACGCGCGGCTTGCTGCGGCGGACGTAGAGCGCGCCGATGCCCTTGGGCCCGTACATCTTGTGCGCGGTGATGGAGGCCAGGTCGACGTTCATCTTGTCCACGTCGAACGGCGTCTTGCCGATGCCCTGCACGGCGTCGGTGTGGAAGAGGACGCCGCGCTTGCGCGTGATGGCGCCGATCTCGGCGATGGGCTGCACGGTGCCCACCTCGTTGTTGGCGAGCATCACGCTGACCAGGATGGTCTTGTCCGTGATGGCCCGGCCCACGTCGTCCGGGTCGACGCGGCCGTCCTTGCCGACGCCGAGGTAGGTGACGCGGTAGCCCTCCTTCTCGAGGCGCTTGCAGGTGTCGAGCACGGCCTTGTGCTCGATCACCGTCGTGATGATGTGGTCGCCCTTCTCCTTGTAGAACTCGGCGACGCCCTTGATGGCGAGGTTGTCGCTCTCGCTCGCGCCGGACGTGAAGACGATCTCCTTCGCGTTCTCCGTCTGGCGGTCGAACGCGGGCGGCCGCGAGACGCCGATCAGATCCGCGATCTTGTGCCGCGCGAGCCGGACGGCCTCCTCCGCCGCCCAGCCGAACGCGTGGCTGCGGCTCGCGGCGTTGCCGAACCGCTCCGTGAAGTAGGGCAGCATCGCGTCGACCACGCGCGGATCGACGGGCGTCGTCGCGTGATAGTCCATGTAAATCGGGATCGTGATCGCCATCACTCGCTCTCCATCTCGCTCGCGTTCAGCTCCCTCGAGCTTGGGGGGGCTGGTGGGGGCTGCCTCCGTTGGAGGATCCGCCGTGAATGCCGGCGACGAGCTCCGGCTCGGGCTTGTCGTGGTAGCTGCAGCACGTGCAGGTACGCACCAGCTCGGCCGGGTCGCACGTGTCGCAGGTGTCGAGGTAGTCGATGCTCGAGGCGAGCTCCCGCTCCAGGGCGTTGAGGTGCGCGATCTGCGTGCGCGTCTCCTCGAGCTTCTGCGTGTAGATGGCGCGGATGCGCGCCATGGCGCCGGGCGCGGACGAGGCCGACTCCCAGAGCCGGACCATCTCCTGGATCTGCGCGAGCGAGAGGCCGAGGTCGTGCAGCTTGCCGATCCAGCGCACGCGGGTGAGCGCGGCCTGGTCGTAGAGGCGGTAACGGCCCTTCGAGCGCGCGTGCGGGCGGAGCAGCCCCACATCCTCGTAGTGGTGGATGGCGCGCACCGTCTTCCCGGTCGCCTTGGCGATGTCGCCCACCTGGAAGAGAGGCCTCCCATCTTCGGCTTCATCGTTGGGGGGGCTGCTGCCCCCCCAGACCCCCCGATTGTCGTCCGGACAACCTTGGGCGTCCGGGTCGAGGATGGCCCCGAGCCCCGGGTCGGGCGGGTTGGTCGTGACTGGAAGGCGGCGGATGGCTCCCATGGCTCTCCGAAGTCTAACCCTTACGCACGCGTGAGGGTTACCTATCGGGAGCTTTTAGACGTCGACGTTCCCTTCGTCAACCGGGTGTCGTGCTTTTCCTGACCCTGCCCGTCGGTTTCTGCCCCGCCCGCACGCGCCGGCCGCCTTCAGCCCTCGACGCAGCGGAATCCGAGGTTGGAAAAACGGGCGATCGGAGGAAAACCGTTCCGGCTCGTGCAGGAAATGCTCCAGCGCAGGTTGTTCCAGCCCCCACCGCGTGTCACGCGCTCGGTCGCCTCGTCGTAATCCTCCGGATCCACGAAGGGATCCTCGTCGTCGGTCTCGGCGTCCTCGTCCGCGGCGTCGGCGCACCACTGCCAGACGCAGCCCACCATGTCGTAGAGGCCGTACGGGCTCACGCCCCGCGGGTAGCTCCCGATGGGCACCGTGCCACGCGGCCCGTAGGTCCGCTGGCCGCACGCGTCCTCGACCCACGCGTCCCCCCACGGGTAGCGCCGCCCGTCGGTCCCGCGGCACGCCTTCTCCCACTCCGCCTCGGTCGGGAGCCGCGCGCCGCGGAAGGCCGCGTACGCCTCGGCCTCGTACACGCTCACCCCGACGACCGGATGGTTGGGCGCGAGGTACGCCGCCCACTCCGCCTCCGCCCAGAAGCGCGGCCGATCGATCCGCTCCCGCGTGCGCCACGCCCAGCCCGCGCGCGACCAGTGGCGCCGCTCACGGTAGCCGCCCGCGGCGATCATCTCCGCGTAGGCCGCCACGGTGACGGGGTAGCGATCGATCCGGAACGCGGAGACGTGGACCTCGTGCGCCGGCCTGCTTCCTCCACGCTCGCCCCGCCTTCGCCCGCGCCGTCCTCCGGGGCCGCGCTGCTCCCGCCGAACAGAAAGGGCCCCGCCGGGACGAGCACGCGGTCCACCGCGGTCGCGCGCGCGTCGCCGAGGCGGCCGAGCTCGGCGCCCGCCGCGAGCCGCGCATCGAGGTTCGACGCCGGCTCCGCGAGCACGGCACGGAGCCTCTCCAGCGCGTCGTTCACCGTGCTATGCATACCCCGTGGTAAAGATCTGCGCGAGCTGTCACGAGGTTTCCCCCGGCGGTTTCCGCTGCGATTTCTGCGGAGGCCAGCTCCTCCACACCGACGACGCCCGCGCCCACGACCTGCCCGGCACGGTGTGGAAGCAGCAGCGCGTCGACTACGGCGCGCGGCGCGGGATGATCGTCCGCTTCCTCGCCATCTTCGCCGGCTTCTTCGTCGCCGTGTACGGCGTGCGCAGCTCCGTCGCCTACGCGGCGCCCTGGTCCTACATCGTGGCGATCGCATCCCTCGCCGGCGGCGTTGCCCTCTGGTGGACCATCTACGTCGCCGCCGGCCGCGCCGTGAAGGTGTGGGTGCTGCGGCGCGGCCAGGTGCACAAGCGCAAGCTCGCCCGCGCGTTGCTCGCGCAGGCGGTGCGCAAGTCGTCGTAGATGAGCGGCGGCGCCCCCGCCGATCCGGAGCCGGCCGAGCGCCCGCTGGGCGAGGCCCTGGCGCTGGGTGACGCGCTCCTCCAGCGCTCGGCGGCCGACGGCGCCGCGTACCTTGCCGCGAGCATCGTCCGCGGCCCCGCGGTGGCGCTCGGCGCCGCGCAGATCGCCGGCCGCGTGCTCGACCTCGACGCCTGCCGCGCCCAGGGCGTCGCCGTCCACCGGCGCTTCACCGCCGGCACCGCCGCCTACGTCGGCGAGCAGGCCATCCTCTGGACCCTCGCCCTCCCGCACGTCGCCGCCCTCTTCCCCGACGCCACGCCCCGCACGCTCCTGAACCGCAACGTGCGCGGCTTCCTCGAGGGCCTCACCCGCGCCGCCGGCCTCGCGCACTACTTCGGCCGCGAGTGGATCAGCGTCCGTCGAAGGCCCGCCGCGTTGCTCGGGCTCGAGCGCCGCGGCGCCGCGATCCTCGTCGAGGTGCTCGCCGGAGTCGACGCGCCCGTCGCGCTCCCTGCAGTGCTCGTGACGGACCAGGAGCGCGCGGTGGATCGCTGGCTCGGCAAGGCGCCGGCCGCGCTCGGTGAAATGACGGAGCGCGGTGCGTCCACCATCGCCCGGGAGGTGATGCGCGTCGTCGCGCTCCGCGCGCACTCTGCCATCGCCCCGGCGCCGCACCTCGAGCTCGCGGCGCGCCCGGAGGTGAGCGGGCCGGACGATCCGCTCCCTCCCGGCTTCGCTCGCGGGCCCGCGCTGCGCGTGCCCATCGGGTGGATCGACACCGGGGTCGATCCGGCGTCGCGCCGGGTCTGGGTCGGCGGAGACGTGCTGGTGCCGGCGGAGGTGCGGGCCGCCGTCGCCGCGGGCGAGGGCGACCTCGGCGAGGTTCCGGTGGAGGGCGCGAAGCTCGCCGATCTGCGCGAGGCCGCCCACCGCGCGTCGGCGCTCTGGGCCGACCGCGCGTGAGCCTCATCCCTTCCCGTCGTCCACGCCCACGCTCCGCGGGCACCCGTTCCGCTTCGGGTCGGCGCTCGCCCGCCCCGGCACGTCCGGGCACGCATCCTTGTCGTCGGGGATGCCGTCGCCGTCGCGGTCGTGGCTCGGCCCCGTCCCGAGCGGGCACCCGTTCTTCTTCGGATCCGGGTTCGGCGGCCCGGGCTGGTTGGGGCACGCGTCCTCCGTGTCGGGGATGCGGTCGCCGTCGTTGTCGGGGTCGGGGCAGCCGTCCGCGTCCTGGTAGCCGTCCTCGTCCTCCTTCGTGTTCGGGCACCTGTCGTACCTGTCCAGGATCCCGTCGCCGTCGTTGTCGAGCTCCGGGCAGCCGTCGTGATCCTCGAAGCCGTCGAAGTCCTCCGGCAGGTCGGGGCACTGGTCCACGTCGTCCGGGATCCCGTCGCCGTCGCGGTCGTGGAGGCGCGGCGCCCACGCGATGGAGAGGAGGCCGCGGACCGGGGCGTCGCCGAGGCCGAGGAAGCCGACCTCCACGCCGGTGAGCAGCGAGACGTCCGCCCCGAGGGCGAAGCGCGCGGCGAGGTCGACCTGGAGCGACGACGCGGCCGTGCTCTTGAACGGCGCGATGGGGGAGGCGGGCAGGTGCCCGTCCATCTCCAGGAACCACGTCATGCGCCCCTTGTCGTCGACACCGAGCGCCTGGGGCTTGAAGCTCAGGCCCAGGCCGAACGGGATCTCGTGCCCGAAGCGGGACGTGCACGCGCTCTCCCCCACGCCGGCGCACGCGAAGTCCTCGGTGTGCCCGCGGAGCATGACGCCGAGGTCGCCGTGGATGCCCAGGGCCGCGACGGCGCCGCGGACGGCGAGGCGGTACTCCGCGAGGAGGCGCGCCTCGTTGCTCACCGCGCCCTCGCCCACGAACGACGCCGGGTCGCCCGTCGGCAGCGCGAGCCGCTCCTGGAGCGCCAGCGCGAAGCCGCCGAGGTCGCCCGCGGTGGGCCGGATCAGGGTGAGCTTCGCGTCCAGGCCGAGGTCGCCGAACGCCTGCTTGGGGAGGGTGTAGGGGGCGCCGACGGCCTGCGTCGCCGAGGCGCCGGGCGCGTCGCCCGTCTGGTAGATCACGACCGGCACGTCGACGCCGACGAGCAGCCTGTGCCAGAGCCCCACGCCCGCCACGAGATCCCCCGACACCTGGTGACGAACCACGTCGAGCGCGAGCGCGTTCGTCGCGACCTCGCGCAGCGCGACCGGGCGGTAGGCGTACTGCGTCCACAGCCCCACGTTCCACTCGCCCGTCGCGGGCGCGTCGGCCTGCTGCACGTGCACGCCGGAGCCCGGATCGATCGGGGCCGTGAAGCCCCGCAGGTCGAGCGAGGGCACCGGGTCCGCGCGCGCGCCCGGGGACGCTAGCAGCAGGATCGCGGCGGCGAGGAGGGCGCGGGGGCGCATGGGCGGGGCGAGGGTAGCCGAGGAGCATCGGGCGGCGAAAGACGGGGCGAATACTCGCCAGGTCGGCCTCGACGTGCGATAGCGGGAGGCATGGACGCCATCCGCATCCGCGGCGGCAGGCAGCTCGCCGGCACCATCCCCATCAGCGGCGCCAAGAACGCCGCGCTCCCGATCCTCTGCGCGACGCTCCTCTCCGACGGCGAGAGCCTCCTCCGCAACGTCCCCCGCCTGCGCGACATCGACACGTCCGCGGCGCTCCTCCGCTTCCTCGGCCGCGGCGTCGAGTCGAGCCCGCCGCTCGTCCGCGTCGCCGCCGGCAGCGACGTGCGCCCGGAGGCGCCCTACGAGCTGGTCAAGCAGATGCGCGCCAGCATCATGGTCCTGGGGCCGCTCCTCGCGCGCTTCGGCCGCGCCAAGGTCTCGCTCCCCGGCGGCTGCCAGATCGGCTCGCGCCCCGTCGACCAGCACCTCAAGGGCCTCGAGGCGCTCGGCGCCGACATCCACCTCAGCCGCGGGTACGTCGTCGCCGAGTGCAAGCGCCTCCGCGGGAACGAGGTCGTCTTCGACATGCCGACCGTCACCGGCACCGAGAACCTGATGATGGCCGCCGCCCTGGCGAAGGGGAAGACGACGCTCGTGAACTGCGCGCGAGAGCCGGAGGTGGAGGAGCTCGGTCGCGTCCTCAACAAGATGGGCGCGGTCGTCGACGGCGCCGGGACCGACGTCATCCACATCGAGGGTCGGGACGAGCTCGAGCCCTTCGACCACGCCATCATCTCCGACCGCATCGAGGCGGGCACCTACATGGTCGCCGTCGCCGCCGCGGGGGGCGACGTGCTCCTCGACGGCGCGCCGCTCGAGGACCTCGAGGCCGTCGTCGCCAAGCTCCGGCAGGCCGGCGTCGAGATCGGGCGCGAGGGCACCGCCGTCCGCATCGCGCGGCGGCCCGACCAGCCGCTCCGCCCGGTGCACATCACCACCGCCCCGCACCCCGGCTTCCCCACCGACATGCAGGCCCAGTTCATGGTGCTGATGACGCTCGCCAAGGGCATCTCGCGCATCGACGAGAAGATCTTCGAGAACCGCTTCATGCACGTGCCGGAGCTGCGCCGCATGGGCGCCGAGATCGACGTCGACGGCCACTCCGCGCACGTCGACGGGGGCCACCCCCTCTCGGGCGCCAAGGTCATGGCCACCGACCTCCGCGCCAGCGCGTCGCTCGTCATCGCCGGCCTCGTCACGTCCGAGGGCGAGACGGACGTGCTCCGCGTCTACCACCTCAATCGCGGCTACGAGTACATGGAGCGCAAGCTCGCGGCCGTCGGCGCCGACGCCGTGCGCATCCAGGGCGAGGCCGGGTGAGCCCCCCGAAGACAAGCCCATCGTCATCGCCGTCCCCAAGGGCCGCATCCTCGACGCCCTCGCCCCCCTCCTCGACCGCGCGGGCATCGACGCCGCCCCCCTCCGCGCGAACGACCGCCGCCTCGTCCGCCGAATCCGCCGACGGCACCCTGGCCTGGGTCTTCCTCAAGCCCGACGACGTCCCCACCTACGTCGAGTACGGCGCCGCCGATCTCGGCGTCTCCGGCCGCGACACCCTCCTCGAACGCCGCCACGACCTCTATACCCCCGTCGACCTCGGCATCGGCCGCTGCCGCCTCGTCGTCGCCGCCCCCCGCGGCAAGCCGATCCCCGACGTCCCCCGCGTCGCCACCAAGTACCCCCGCGTCGCCGCCGAGCACTTCGCCAAGCGCGGCGTGCAGGCCGAGGTCATCCCCGTGCACGGCTCCGTCGAGCTGGCGCCGCTCGTGGGCCTGGCCGACGCGATCGTCGACATCGTGGAGACCGGGACGACCTTGAAGGAGAACGACCTCGAGATCGTCGAGGTGGTGGCGGAGGTGAGCACGCTCTTCGTGGCGAACCGCTCCGCCTACAAGCTCCGGGCGAGGGAGATCCAGCCGCTCGTGGAGAGGCTCCGGGCCGCGGTGGGATGACGCGCGGCGGGGCGACCCGCGGGTGACCCGAGCGAGCGCGAGGGGTGGAGACCCCCCATACCACCCGCCCAGGCGGTTCGCCGCGCCGTGACAACACCCTGGCGCGGCGGCGGCCCCCGGGGTATCTCGCAGCACGCGATGACCCTGGACTTCGGCATCAACACGGGCTTCGTCGAGGAGCTCTACGCCCAGTACTTGGAAAACCCCGCCTCCGTCGGCTCGAGCTGGCGCGACTACTTCGACGCGCGCCTCCACGCGACGCAGCCCGGCCAGGCGATCCTCTCCCGCGCCCCCGCGTTCCCGCTGACCGACGGCGAGCTCGCGCGGAGCCTGGAGCAGGCGTTCGTCCCCACTGCCGTGCCCGGCGTCGAGCCGGCGGGCGCGCACGAGCGGGACGTGCTCGCCGAGGCGGCCATCCAGGCGCGGGTCTACAAGCTCCTCAACGCCTACCGCGTGCGCGGCCACCTCTTCGCGCACATCGACCCGCTGGGCTCCCCCAAGCCGGCGCCGCCCGAGCTCGACCTGCGCAACTTCGACCTCCTCCCGGAGGACCTCGACAAGCCCTTCCCCACCATCGACCTCGCCGGCATGCCGCCGTTCGCGACGCTCCGCGAGATCCTCCAGCGCCTGGAGGAGACGTACTGCCGCAACATCGGCGTCGAGTACACGCACATCGAGGATCCCGCCGCAGCGCGAGTGGCTGCGCGACCGGATGGAGTCGACGAAGAACCGCCTCTCCCTCGGGGGGGAGGAGCAGCTCCGCATCCTGACCAAGCTCAGCGACGCGGAGATCCTGGAGCAGTTCATCCAGCGGAGCTACGGCGCCGGCACCAAGCGCTTCTCCCTGGAGGGGGCGGAGAGCCTCATCCCCCTGCTCGACCTGCTCGTGGAGCAGGCGGGGGAGTTCGACGTCGAGGAGATGGTCCTCGGCATGGCCCACCGCGGCCGGCTCAACGTGCTCGTCAACATCATGGACAAGAGCGTGCGCGAGGTCTTCGCCGCGTTCGAGGACGCCGACCCCGAGCGCTTCCTCGGCGGCGGGGACGTCAAGTACCACCTCGGGTACTCGACCGACCGGGTGACCGCGACGGGCAAGTACATCCACCTGACGATGACGTTCAACCCGAGCCACCTCGAGTTCGTCAACCCGGTGGTCGAGGGCCGCATCCGCGCGAAGCAGGAGCGGCTCGGCCTCGGCCCCATCCCGCTGCACAAGGTGATGCCCCTGCTCATCCACGGCGACGCCGCGTTCATGGGCCAGGGCATCGTCGCCGAGACGCTCAACCTGACCAACCTCGTCGGGTACACCACCGGCGGCACGGTCCACGTGATCGTGAACAACCAGATCGGCTTCACGACCGACGTGGAGGACAGCCGCTCCACCCGCTACGCGTCCGACATCACCCGGATGCTCAAGGTCCCCGTCTTCCACGTGAACGGCGAGGATCCGGAGGCCGTCGCCCAGGTCGCGCACCTCGCGGTCGAGCTGCGCCAGCGCTTCGGCACGGACGTGGTCATCGACATGTACTGCTACCGCCGCCACGGCCACAACGAGGGCGACGAGCCGCGGTACACCCAGCCGCTCATGTATCAGGCCATCGATCGCAAGCCGACGGTGCGCCAGGTCTACGTGCGGCGGCTCGTCCAGACCGGCCACGGCCACGTGACGGAGGACAGCGCCGAGGCCATCGTGCTCAAGCGGCGCGAGGCGCTCGCCGCCGCGCTCGAGGACGTGAAGCAGCGCGGCTTCGCGCCGGTGACGTACGCGATGGGCGGCGTGTGGTCGAGCTACCGGGGCGGCCCCGACGCCGCCACGCCGGAGGTCGGACCAAGGTCGACAAGGACCGCCTCCTCGCCCTCTCGCAGCGCCTCCTGGAGCTGCCGGAGGGCTTCCACGCCCACCCCAAGGTGCTGCCCATCCTCCGCGCTCGGCACGAGGCGCTCGCCTCGGGCGAGCCCTTCGACTGGGGGACGGGGGAGATGCTCGCGTACGCCACGCTCCTCGCCGACAAGACGCCCGTGCGCATGTCGGGGCAGGACGTGCGGCGCGGCACCTTCAGCCACCGCCACGCGGTGCTCTTCGACGCGCAGACGGGCGAGCCCTACGCCCCGCTCTCCCGCGTCGCCGAGCACCCCGGCCGCTTCGAGATCTACAACAGCCCCCTCTCGGAGCAGGGCGTCCTCGGCTTCGACTTCGGCTACAGCCTCGACTACCCCGAGGCGCTCGTGATCTGGGAGGCGCAGTTCGGTGACTTCCTCAACGGCGCGCAGGTCATCGTCGACCAGTTCATCGCCACGAGCGAGGACAAGTGGCACCGCCTCTCCGGCCTCGTGATGTACCTGCCCCACGGCTACGAGGGCCAGGGGCCCGAGCACTCCAGCGCGCGCGTCGAGCGCTTCCTCCAGAACGCGGCGGAGGACAACATCCAGATCTGCAACCTGACCTCGCCGGCGCAGCTCTTCCACGCCCTCCGCCGCCAGGTGCTCCGGCCGTGGCGCAAGCCCCTCGTCATCTTCACGCCCAAGAGCATGCTCCGCGTCGCCGCGTCCTCCAGCGGCCCGCACCGGCCCGTCTCCACGCTGACCGACCTCACCAACGGCCGCTTCCACCGCGTCATCGGGGACGGCTCCGGAATCGACCCGTCGCGGGTCAAGCGCGTCCTGCTCTGCAGCGGCAAGGTCTACTACGACCTCGCCGTGGCCCGCGACGCGCGCAAGGTCACCGACGTCGCCATCGTGCGCCTCGAGCAGCTCTACCCGCTGAACGACGAGCTCATCCGCGCGCTCGCGCCCTACAAGGACGGGACACCCCTCGTCTGGGTGCAGGAGGAGCCGAAGAACTACGGGCCCTGGTACTACGTGACCGCCAACATCCCGGACTTCATCGGCCACCGGCTCCCGCTCTCCTGCGTGGCCCGCGCCCCGAGCGCGAGCCCCGCCACCGGGTCGCGGGCGAGCCACCTGCTCGAGCAGAAGATGCTCATCGACGAGGCGTTCGCGTGAAGGAGGCCCTCCAGGACGAGTACGCGCCGCACAGCATCTGCTTCGGCTGCGGGCCGGCCAACGAGAAGGGGCTCCGCATCAAGAGCTTCGCGGAGGGGGACGTCTACGTCGCCGACTTCACCCCCGAGCCGTACCACCACGCGTTCCCGGGCATGCTCAACGGCGGCATCATCGGCGCGCTGCTCGACTGTCACAGCAACTGGGCGGCGTGCCACCACCTGATGGTGAAGGGCGGCCTCGACGCCCCGCCCTGCACGGTGACGGCCGACTTCCACGTCAAGCTGCGCCGCCCGACGCCCCTCCGCCCGGTGCACCTCACCGCCCGGGTGACGGAGTCGACGGACGATCGCGCGGTGGTGGAGTCGCGAGCTCTCGTGCGACGGCGAGATCACGGCGCGCTGCAAGGGCACGTTCGTGGCGGTGAAGGAAGGGCACCCGGCCTACCACCGCTGGTAGGAGCCTTCTCCCGAGCCCGAGCCCGATCTCCCGGACGCCGGGCGCGGGGCTCGGAGAGCTGGCTCACGTCTCGCGTTGACGCGGCCCCTCCCCCTCCGCTCTCATGGACCGCGATGCGCCCCTCCCCCTCCCGCACCGCTGCCTGTGCGCTTCTCTTCGGGCTAGGCGCGGCCGCCTGCGAACCGCCGCCACCGCCCCAGATGCCGCAGCTCGATATCCCCGGGATGCCGGCTCCGCCCCCGCCCCCGGTCGACGCCACGCCCCCCGGCCTGCCCCCTCCCGCCACGGCGCCGGGCCTCCCCGGAAGCCTCCCCTCGGCCCCCACGCTCCCGGGCGCCCCGTCGCTCCCGGGCGCCCCCGCGCCGCCGAGCCTCGCGCCCCCCTCGATCCCGGGCATGCCGCAGATCCCGGGCATGCCCGCGCCGCCGAGCCTCGCGCCCCCCGCGGTGCCGGGCCTCCCCACTCCCCCCGCGCCGGCCATGCCCGCTCCGCCGGCCCTGCCGGGAATGCCCGCGGCCCCGACGGCCCCGGCCATGCCCGGCGGCTGAGCCTGCTCAGAAATACCGCCACCCCAGCGCGAGGCTCGGACCCCACAGGACGGGCGTGTCCCCGCTCGAGTCCGTGCCGCCCACGATGTCGGCGCGGATCTTGGCGCCGAGGAAGAGCGCGTTCCTCTCCGAGCGCACCAGGTCCACGGTCCCGAACACCTGAGCCCCCACGCCTCCGCTCAGCATGTAGTCCCCCGTCGTCGCGCGCTGCACGCCGATGATGTTGAAGCCGAGCCCGAGCCCGAGGTGCACCCGCCCGAGCCGAGCCTCCCAGGTCGCGCCCGGCCGCAGGATGTACGTGAAGAGCCCGTGATCCATCCGGCCAATCGTCAGCTCGGTGCCGCCGTACCAGCCGGACGTGCCCCTCACCCCGCCGAAGAAGATGCCGAGGCTCGGCGCCGACGATCCCGCTGTCGAAGATGCGCTGGTACGAGGGGCCGAGCGAGATCTTCGCCGTGAAGCCGCGGGCCGTGGACTCGTCCGGCGGAGGCGCCGGCAGCACGGGCGGGGGGTACGGGTACGCCGTCGGTGGCGGTGCGTACGAGAGCGGCGGCGCGTACGCGGGCGGCGGCGCGTACGCGGGCGGGTAGGGCGGCGGCGCGTCGGGCGGGGGTTGCGACGGGACGATGACGACCACGCCGCCCGGCGGGGCCACGATCGGCTGCGGCGCCGGGACCTGGGCCAGCGCCGGAGAGGCGAGGAAGAGGCCGCCGGCGAGGGCGAGCGGGGCAGTGAAGGTGCGCGCGCTCACGGGCACACCGTGGTGGGCGCGACGGGCGAGGAGGAGCCGCCGCCGAAGCCGAGGTCGAGGTCCACTCCCGTCGACGGGGACGCGAGGTTCCTGGCCTTCTCGCAGATGCCGTTCGCGACGATCTGCTGGCAGCTCAGGCCGAGGATGCACTGGCTCTGATCGATCGAGAGCGCGGGCTCGGTCACGCCGCAGCCGTCGCTGTACTCGCACTGGAGCGTCTCGGTCTGCGCGAACTGTGGGCAGCACTGCTGGAGGTAGGAGACCGCCTGTTCGCAGTCGATCTCGTCCTCGCGCAGCCCGCCGTCGGCCATGAGGGTCGAAAAGCCGAGGACGATGAGCGTGATCTGGAGCGCTCTCCGGGTTCTGGTCTTGTTCATGGGGCCTCGTTGGTGTCGCGAAGGAAGCTGGCTCTGGCTCTGGCAAATACTCTGCCGCGACGCGACCAAGCTTCGTCACCCCCGTGCGCGACGAAGCGCGTCGAAATCCTCGTGGAAAGCCGCGGCTAGCGCTTCGCTCCGCGCACCCTCCTGCGCGGCACCGCGCTGCGTACCGCCCGTCGCGTATTGCCCAGGTTGCGCGGGGACTTTCGCCCCTGCCGCGACGAGTCAGTTTCCGTTGACACGTTCGCCCCGGGCGTCCATCGTGGCCGCCCTTCTATCGGAACAAGCGAGGATTACGGATGATGCGACTCGGATTTTCACGCGCGGCGGGCATGTCGGCGGTGCTCGCCCTCGCGATTCCCGCCTTCGGCTGCGGCGGCTCGGACACGTCGACGAACACCGCGGCGAACGCCAGCGATGTCACGGCCGACGTCTTCACCGCCGCCCTCGCTGGGTACGGCGCGTGGGTCGACGTCGCCCCCTACGGCAAGGTCTGGCAGCCTTCCCCGGACCTCGTCGGCCCGGACTTCGTGCCCTACGCGACCGACGGCCACTGGGCGATCAACGATGACGGCGACTGGGTCTTCGCCAGCAAGCACGACGACGAGTTCGGCTGGGCCGTCTACCACTACGGCCGCTGGGCCTACAGCGACGACTTCGGCTACGTCTGGGTCCCCGGGACGGAGTGGGCGCCCGCGTGGGTCCAGTGGGCCTACGGCGCCGGGTACACCGCCTGGGCGGCGCTCCCGCCCGACGGCGTGACCTGGACGCCGGAGCGCTGGACGGTCGTGGAGGAGGGGCACTTCACCGACGACAACCTGATCACCGTCCGGCTGGCGCCGGAGCGCTACACGTCGATCTGGGCCACCATCACGCCGATCACCACGGTCCACACCGGCGCGCACTTCATCGTCGGCCCCCCTGCGTCGCACTGGAAGAGCGTCGTCAAGGTCTCCATCGGTCGGCCGGCCGCGGGCGCCATCAGCGCCAGGGTCAAGTCCATCGTGGCGAAGACCGGGGGCAAGGTCATCGTGGCGAAGCCGAGGGCGGCCGCCGCGGTGAAGGCGTCCGTCAACGTGAACGTGGACGTGAAGGCCGCGGTGGGCGGTGCGGTGGGCGGGGCCGACGCGAAGGACGCGAAGTCGCCGGCCGCCAAGGGCGCCGCTGCCGCCGCGAGCGGTGCCGTGAAGAAGCCCGGCGCCGCGCCGCCTCCCGAGAAGAAGAAGGCGGCGCCGCCCGAGAAGAAGAAGAAGTAGCCGCCCGCGCTACGCCCCGCCCGGGGCGGCGTGGCCACTTGCCCCGCAGCCCCTTCCCGCCCGCGCCGGTTCCGCCGGCACCCCCCAATCAGGCCGGATTCGAAACGAACGCCGTCGGCGACGTCGCACGCTCGTCCCGCGTCGTCGCGCCCCTCCGTCGTCACGGAGACGACGTACCCGTTGCGAGGGGCGAGGTCGTCGCCTCGATGGGTGCGGTCGTCGCCTCGACGGGTGCGGTCGCCGCCTCGACGGGTGCGGTCGTCGCCTCGACGGGTGCGGTCGTCGCCTCGACAGGTGCGGTCGTCGCCTCGATGGGTGCGGTCGTCGCCTCGACGGGTGCGGTCGTCGCCTCGATGGGTGCGGTCGTCGCCTCGATGGGTGCGGTCGTCGCCTCGATGGGTGCGGTCGTCGCCTCGATGGGTGCGGTCGTCGCCTCGATGGGTGCGGTCGTCGCCTCGACGGGTGCGGTCGTCGCCTCGATGGGTGCGGTCGTCGCCTCGACGGGTGCGGTCGTCGCCTCGACGGGTGCGGTCGCCGCCTCGACGGGTGCGGTCGTCGCCTCGACGGGTGCGGTCGTCGCCTCGATGGGTGCGGTCGTCGCCTCGATGGGTGCGGTCGTCGCCTCGATGGGTGCGGTCGTCGCCTCGACGGGCACGGTCCTCGTCACGGGAGGTGCGTCCCTCGTGCGCCCCCGGCCCGGAAGAATCCGCGCCCACGGCGCCCTTTCTTCCTTTTTCGCCCCCCGGGTAGCGGCACCCGCCTTCCCGCGCTAGGAGGGGGCGCTCACCCTGCCATCCCCATGCCCGCCGACCCGAAGCTCATCCGCAATTTCTCGATCATCGCGCACATCGACCACGGCAAATCCACCCTGGCCGACCGCATCCTCGAGACCACCGGCGCCCTCAGCGAGCGCGAGAAGCAGGACCAGTTCCTGGACAAGATGGAGCTCGAGCGCGAGCGCGGGATCACCATCAAGGCCCAGACCGTCCGGCTCAAGTACGCCGCGAAGGACGGGCAGACCTACATCCTGCACCTCATCGACACGCCCGGGCACGTCGACTTCAACTACGAGGTCTCCCGGAGCCTGAAGGCGTGCGAGGGCGCGATCCTGGTCGTGGACGCCTCGCAGGGCGTCGAGGCGCAGACGCTCGCCAACGTCTTCCTCGCCCTCGACAACAACCTCGAGATCATCCCCGTCCTCAACAAGGTGGACCTGCCGTCGGCCGACGTCGACCGCACCAAGCGCGAGATCGAGGACGTCATCGGCCTCGACTGCTCCGGCGCCATCGCCGCGAGCGCCAAGACGGGCCTCGGCGTCGCCGGAGATCCTCGAGGCCATCGTCGCCCGCGTCCCGCCGCCGAAGGGGGACGCGAACGCCCCCACGCGCGCCCTCATCTTCGATAGCTGGTACGACAGCTACCGCGGCGCGGTCGTGATGGTCCGGGTGATGGAGGGGACGATCCGGAAGGGGCAGAAGGTGCGCTTCATGGCCACCGGCCGCGACTACGAGCTGACGGAGATGGGCATCTTCGCGCCCCACGCCATCCCGCTGACCGAGCTCGGGCCGGGGGAGGTCGGCTTCCTCGCCGCGAACATCAAGAGCGTGGTCGACACCAAGATCGGCGACACGGTGACGGACGCGGTGCACCCGGCGACGGAGCCGCTCCCCGGGTTCAAAGAGGTGAAGCCCATGGTCTTCGCCGGCATCTTCCCGACCGACTCGGCGCAGTACGAGGACCTGCGCGACGCGCTCTCCAAGCTGAACATGAACGACGCCGCCTTCGTGTTCGAGCCGGACACGTCGGAGGCGCTGGGCTTCGGCTTCCGCTGCGGCTTCCTCGGCCTGCTCCACATGGAGATCATCCAGGAGCGCCTGGAGCGCGAGTACGACCTCGACCTCATCACCACCGCGCCGAGCGTCGTCTACCACGCGTACCTCGACCGACGGCTCGATGAAGCGGATCGAGAACCCGGCCAAGCTCCCGCAGCCGCAGCTCATCGAACACCTGGAGGAGCCTATCTTCCGCATGACGGTGCACGTGCCGGCCCAGTACGTGGGCGCCGTGCTCGCGCTCTGCCAGGAGCGGCGGGGGGAGCAGAAGTCGATCCAGTACGCGTCGAGCGACCGCGTCATCATCACGTACGACATGCCGCTCGCGGAGGTGCTCTTCGACTTCCACGACCGGCTGAAGAGCGTGTCGCGCGGCTACGCCTCGATGGACTACGAGCTCGATCGGCTACCGGAGCGACGATCTCATCAAGCTCGACATGCTGGTGAACGGCGAGCCGCTCGACGCGCTCAGCATCATCGTGCACCGCGAGAAGGCGTACAACCGCGGCCGCGACCTGGCCGTGAAGCTCAAGGACATCGTCCCCCGCCAGCAGTACGAGGTCGCCATCCAGGCCGCCATCGGCTCCAAGGTCATCGCCAGGACCACCGTGAAGGCGATGCGCAAGGACGTCACCGCCAAGTGCTACGGCGGCGACATCAGCCGCAAGCGCAAGCTCCTCGAGAAGCAGAAGGAGGGCAAGAAGCGCATGAAGATGGTGGGCAGCGTCGAGATCCCGCAGGAGGCGTTCCTGGCGATCTTGAAGATCGACTGAGCACGAAGCCTACCGCGCCCTTCCCAGCCCCGCCTTCGCCAGGTCCTTCACCCCGATCACGTCCTCCTCCGCCGCGAGCGCGGCCCGGAGAAGCGTCGCGTACAGCTCCGCGTCGTTGCCGGGCCACTCGTGCTCCATCAGCACGGCGAGCGCGCGGGGGGCGAGGCCGAGGGGCTGGCGGCCGAGGCGGATGCCGATGCGGGCGAGGTGCTCGAGGGCGAGGGCGCGCAGGTCCTCGGCGCGCGTCGCGAGAGGGGGCAGCGCCACGGTCCGGTCCCCGAGCCGGTCCGCGAGCCGCTCCACGATCCTGCCCGAAGCCGCGAGCGCGTCCACGGTCGCCGGCAGCGAGACGACGATGCCCCCGCCCTCCGGGAGCGCCGCGCCCAGGTAGCTCTGCACGTCGAGCGGGAGGGCGTGCGCGTCCACGATCACCAGCGAGCCCCCGCTCGCCGACGTGAGCGGCGAGGTCTCCGCGTCGCGCCAGCGCGTGAGGTCGTGCTCGAGGGGGCTCGTCCCGTCGATCACGAGGAGCGGCCCCGCCCGCCGCGGCGAGGCGAGGTGCGCGAGCGCCGCCCAGGCCACGGCGTCGACGCCGGGCGCGGAGAGCAGGGCGATGGGCCGGCCCGCCTCCCCCAGCCGCTCGAGCTGCTCCACCGCGGCGCGCGCCGCCGGGCTGTACGACGCGACGCGCGCCGGGCGCTCCAGCATGCGGGCGAGCGCCGCCATCCGCCCCGCGTCGCGATCGCGCGCCGACGCGAGCCGGCCCAGCTCGGCCGCGAGCCGATCGCTCTCGGCGCGCCCCTCGAGCTCCCGCCCGCGCGACCGCGCCAGCGATGCCGAGACGCCGATGACGGCGCCGAGCCGGTCCGCGAGCGCGCGCAGGGCGCGGACCTCCTCCAGCGAGGTGGGCCCGGCGTCGTCGCGGCGCGCGATCGCGAGCAGGCCCATCGGGTCGAGGTCGTCGTGGACGACCGCGAGGGCGGCGACGCCTTGCTGCTCCATCCACGCCGCGATGGGGCGCAGCCCCGGCCGGCGGACCTCCACGGCCCGGGCTGCTTCGAGCCGGAGGATGCGCTCCGGCTCGCCGTCCGCCGCCTCGACGAGCCCCTCCGGCAGCTCGACCTTCTCCACGTGCGCGTACCCGCCGCGATCGACCGTCACCACCTCGGCCGGCGCGAGCCGGTACAGCGCCGCGCCGCCCCCGCCCCGATCCCCCGCCGTGCCCAGCGCCCCGAGGGCCGCCTCCAGGGCGGCGTCCGGGTCCGGGCGCATCGCCGCGCGCGTCGCCGCCTCCAGCGCCCCGAGCCAGCGCGCGCCCCCGGACGCGAGGCGCCGCGCGATCACGGGCGCCGCGAGCCCGGCGACCGCCGACGCGACGCACGCCGCGAAGACCGCCGCCCCGGCGCGGCGTGGCGCGGCCTGCGCGACGACCACCGCCCCGAGCGCCACCGGCGCCACGATCGCCGCGAGCGCGAGCGTGACCCGGAGCGCGCGTGGGAGCGCCGCCGGGTCGCGCGCGACCGCGCTCGCGGCGATCGCGACCGCGGCCACCACGGCCGTCGCCGGGAGCACCCGCTCCGGCGAGGCCACGCCGGCCGCCGCGGCGAGCACGCCCACGCCGAGCGCCGTGGTCGACAGCAAGAGCGCCGCCGAGGCGCGCTCGGCGACGCCCAGCTCCAGACGGCGGGTCGCGCGCGCTCGGAAGGCGGAGGCGAGGCAGAGGCCGAGCGAGCCCAGCGCGGCGGTGGCGGTGCCGAGGTCGAGGACCACGGGGTCGAGCGCGCCGGTGCGGCGGGGCGCGAGAACGCGCGCGGCGGGGAGGGCGATCGCGACCGTCCAGAGGAGCGAGGCGAAGGCGGCGGCTTCGAGGCGTCGCGCGGTGGCGGGCGGCTCGACCATGCCGCCCAGCGAACCCAGGCGGGCGAGCGCGACGAGGGCTGCCATCGAGGCCGCCGCGGCGCCGAGGTTGGCGAGGGCGACGAAGCCGGGGCTGCCCGGGCCGGTGAGGGCGGCGAGGAGGACGGCGGCGCCTGCCGCGCAGGCGCGCGCGGCGGCCCGGGCGCCCGGGTCGACGCGATCCTCGCCGCGGGCGGGCGGCTCGGTGAGGGACCAGACGGCCGCGAGGGCGGCGGGAAGGCCGAAGAGCGCGAGCCAGGGGAGCCCCCTGCCGAGGAGGGTGGGGGGAGGGGAGGGGAAGGGCGAGGGCGCGTCGCCGGCGCCGAGCGCGGCGAAGGCCACGTACGCGACCGCGCCGGCGGAGAGCCAGAACGATCGCGCCCGCCAGACCATGCGGGCGCGACCTTAGCGTGGGGCGGCTACGGGGCCACGCCCATTTACATGAACGTCCCCACGCAGGGGCTGGTCCCGCAGGTCTGCACCACCGTCCCCGTGGTGAAGAACTGGATCTCCTGCGCGATCGACGCCGGCTGGATGCGGAGCTCGTCGTGCGGGTCGCCGCAGTTGGGGATCGGGTTCGTCATCGGGCAGAGGTCGCTGGGCGGGGTGTTCGTCTCCGGCGCCGGCAGGAGGCCCCAGCTCCACTCGACGAGGGCGGAGCCGTCGATGGGGCCCGGATCGTCCGGGACCCCGAAGACCTCGCGGTTGACGGGCGAGAGGTTCTTCGCCCCCACCGCGCGCGCGATGATCTCGGCGCCGAGCGGGGTCACCTGGTAGTCGCCGATGTTGGCGTGGATGAGGATCCGGTGCGCCGGGGTGTTGGGCAGGTTGTTGGTGACGATGTACGGCACGTAGCCGTCGGGCTCCGTGCGGTCCCAGAACATCTGGATGATGCCGAGCAGGTGCTGCAGCTCGCGGCCGTTCGGGTACGTGAAGCGGAGCAGCGTGAAGAACGGGGCAAAGTCCTCGCTCCGGTTGAGGAGCAGGCTGTACGGCGTGCCCGGCTCGCCGACCATGCCGCGCGTGACGTCGGTCGTGACCGACATGTACGTCGTGCCGAAGATGCCGCCCTGGCTGTCGCCCCGGTAGTACTTGTTCGTCGTGTCGATGGTCGGCTGCCCGTTGTACTGGGTGAGCGGGTCGCTCGCGAGCGCGTTCATGAGCCGCATCGAGAGCAGCTCGTTGAGGATGCCCTGGTGCTGCCGCCCCACCACGTCCTTGAACTGCATCGCGTCGCCGGCGAGCACGTTCGTGACCGTCGGTGCGTCGTCGTGGGCCATGCCGACCAGGTCGACGGCGACGGACACGAAGTCGCCCTGGTCGTCGATCTCCGCCAGGTAGCTGCCGTCCCCCTCCGTCTTGGCGCCGAGCAGGCCGTGGCCGTTCTGGATCGGGGAGCCCGGCTTCGTCGTCGCCGACATGGGGATCTCCACCTCGAACTCGTACTCGGCGAAGCCGTTCTGCGCGGGCATGCCGTCGGCGCCGAGGTTGAGGCCCGCGCCCGGGTTCGGCGTGGTCGTGTACATCGGGACCTTCATCAGCCCGAAGAGCCGCCGCCAGATGTGCGGGTTGGGGCTGTCCTGCGAGCAGTTGCCCGAGCCAATCTCGCTCGGGGAGAGGGCGTGGGTCTCCGCCGGGTTCACCGAGGAGGCCGTGAGGTTGTTGCACGAGGGGCCCATCGGGTCCGGCGTCGTGCCGGCCGCCGCCGGCGGGAAGAGCGTGTACGAGGGCCCCATCGTGCCGACCTTGGTCAGCGCGTCGTCCCGCATGTGGAGGAACAGCTGCGTGTTGTTGTCGCGGCTCGCGGTCGAGTAATCCCACGCGAGCTGGAGGTCGCTCTTGGAGATGCCCGCCTTCTCCAGCTTGGCGAAGATGTCGGCGTAGAGGCTCTCCCGCAGCTTGACCGACGGGTCGCACGAGGGCGTGCCGTCGCGGAGCGCCGCGAAGACGGGCGTCGGGGCCAGCGCCTTGCCGTTCTTGTCGACGACGTGCCGGATGGCGACGATGTACCGCGTCGCGTCGTCGAGCCGGACCGCCGGGCGGATCATGAAGGCGCGGTCCACGTCCGTCGTCGGCGCAGAACTCCTCGTCCAGCTCGGCCCAGTGCGGGACCAGCTCGCCCGTGTCGGCGTTGAGCAGGATGGTCGGCGACTTGGTCGTGACGGACATGGGGAGCGTGTCCTGGGTCGGCAGGCCCGTGACCGTGGCGCCCGGGAGGTGGGTGAGGATCGTCTGGCCCGGGGAGAAGCCGTCGCTGTCCGACAGCGGCGTCGGATTCGAGCCTGCCCATCATGGTCGTGAGGGGCATCGCCTCCTTGGGGATGGCGACGTGCTTCTTGGTCGCCGTCGTGGGGTCGTCGGCCAGGTAGACGTTGGACGGGAAGGGGTAGCCGCACTGCGTGGGGACCAGCGGGTCGCACGCGGCGGCGAGGAGCGGCGCGGCGTCGGCCGGCGGCGCCGGCGGCTTGGGGCACGTGCTGCCGGAGGAGGAGGACGCCGACGAGGAGGTCGACGAGGACGACGTTGACGATGACGACGACGACGACGACGACGACGACGACGTGCCGTGCGTGGACGTGTTGCCGTTCGACGACGAGGAGCAGCGGACCGCGGCGAGGGCGCAGAGGGCGATCGCGGCGCCGCGGGCGATCGGGAGGAGGCGAGGCATGTCGCGCATCCTACCAAATGGCGAGTACAGCTACGCCGTCGTTTACCGTGGATGGCGGCGCGGCGTTTTGGGCGGGGGCGGGAGGTCCGCCGCGGCGCAGCAACGGAAGCCGATCGAGTAGTCGTGGTACGTCGGCTCGTGGGCGATGGTGGTGAAGGTGCACCCGGGGCCGTGCTGCTCCGCCGTGCTGAAGAACCCGCCCATGAAGATGCCGTCGCCCTCCTTCCAGGGCTGCGAGACGCGCTCCACCTTCTCGGCCTCCATCTTCTCCACCAGGTCGGCGTCGACCGTGTTGCTCACCCACTCGTGCAGGTTGCCCACCATGTCGTACACGCCGTCGTCCGACACGCACCCTTCGTACTCCCCCGTCCGGGCGAGGAAGCCCGGCTCCGCGTCGAGGGAGGGGTCGTTGAACATCTCGTACTTCCAGTGCTTCGGGTTGGAGCCGTAGCGAAGCGAGAGCAGGTGCGCCTTCTCGTTGTTGCAGCGGCCGGCGACGTGGTGCTCGCCGTACGGGTACTTGAAGCGGCGACGCCCCTGGCAGGCGCGGCGCCACTCCGCCATCGAGCAGAGCCGCTTGCCCGCGTTCTTGCACGCGGCCGCGGCCTCCACCCGGTTGATGTACCCCTGCGGCATGACGCCGGGGAGCGAGCGCGCCTCGAAGCGCACGCCCTTCGGCGGCCGCTCGTTCGGGGCGAGGGCGGCGAGCCCGCCGTCGAGGCCGGGGGCCCAGAGCTGGGCCTCGTAGCGGTCGATGCAGAAGCGCTGGACCAGCGCCATGCCCTCCGGGCAGGGGGCGTGTGGGGCGCCCGCGTCGGCGGCGGCCACGGCGGTGGTGGAAGCTGCGGGCGGCGCGCTCGCCCTGGCCGGTGGCGGGGGATCCGCGGAAGGAGGTGGGGCGGCGGCGTCGGGAGCGCTCGCGGGCGGGGGGATCGTCGGTGCGGCGGAACGAGGGGAGCAGGCGGGGACCGCGCCCAGGACGAGGATCAGGGCGGCGTCGTGGATCCAGGAAGCCATCGTCGTGTCGAACGCGCGAGGTCGCGGTCTTCAGCCCCCAGCCCCCATCTCCTCCACCTGCTTCCACCCCGCCTCGGCGAGCGGCCGCGCCCTCCGCCCCGCCTCCATGGCCTTGGCGCTCGAGGCGTTGCCCTGGAGGGCCCGCGCCATCACGCCCTGCAGGATCGCGGCGAGCCGGAACATGTTGTACGCTCGGTAGAAGCCGAGGTGCGACGGGTCGATGCCGCCGATCGCGGTGCGCCGGCAGTATGCTTCCACGTACGCCTCTTCGCTCGGGATGCCGAGGGCCGCGAGGTCGCACCCGAGCAGGCCGCGGAACTCGCCGGGCGATACGCGCCACGTCATCAGGTGGTACGAAAAGTCCGCGAGCGGGTGCCCCAGGGTGGAGAGCTCCCAGTCGAGCACGGCGACGATGCGCGGCTCGGTGGGGTGGAAGACGAGGTTGTCGAGGCGGTAGTCACCGTGGACGATGCTGGTCTGCTCGCCGGGCGGGACGTGCTGCGGGAGCCATGCGATGAGCCTGTCCATCGCCTCGATGGTCCCGGTCTCGGAGGCGCGGTACTGCCGCGTCCAGCGGTCGATCTGCCGGGCGAAGTAGTTGCCGGGCTTGCCGTAGTCCGCGAGCCCGACGGCAGCCGGGTCCACCCGGTGCAGGGCGGCGATGACCCGGTTCATCTCGTCGAAGATGGCCGCGCGCTCGGCGGGCTGCATGCCCGGGAGGCTCGTCTCCCAGAGCACCCGGCCGGGGACGAAGTCCATGACGTAGAACGCGGTGCCGATGACGCCCTCGTCCTCGCAGAGGAACCGCGTCCTGGGCACCGGCACGTCGGTGCCGGCGAGCGCGCTCATCACGCGGTGCTCGCGATCGACCGCGTGGGCGGAGGGCAGGAGCTTCCCCGGGGGCTTGCGCCGGAGGACGTAGCGCGCGCCGCCCGCCGTGAGGAGGAACGTGGGGTTGGACTGGCCGCCGCGGAACTGCTCCACCGCGACGGGGCCCTCGAAGCCCTCGAGCCGCTCGCGCAGGCAGCGCTCCAGCGCGGCGACGTCGAAGCGCTGCGCCTCCGCCACGGGCATGGTGCCCTGGAAGTCTTCGTTGTCGCTCATGCGTATCCGCGTCTTAGCCGAGTTCCACGGCGGCGTGGGTCCGGCCTTCGGGCTCCGGCCTACGCCCCGCACGAACCCGCGCCAAATCGCGCAGGACCGTGACGCGCCCCGGGACTCCGGCATCCGAGAGACGAGCCGGACCGGCGCGATGACCATCCTTCTTCTCGGAGAGAACGACCACGCCGCCGCGCGGCTCCTCGACGCTCTGACGAGCGGCCCCGCCGCGCCCGTGAAGCGGGTTGGATTCCGCCGAGGAGCTCTCCGCCGCCCTGGCCGCGGAGGATGTGGCGCGCTTCGTCTCCCAGGCGAGCGCCGCCCTGGCCTCGTCGCTGGCCTACGAGACGTCGCTCGCGCGCGTGGCGCGCCTCGCCGTCCCCGCCCTGGCCGATCTCTGCTGGATTCCGCGTCGACGCCCAGGGCGACGGCGCGTCGCCCGTCTGCATCGCGGAGGGCGATCGCCGCACGGCCGCCGTCGCCCGGCTCCTCGGCCGCATGGCCGAGGGGCCCATCTCCTCCCCGAAGCTCGCGGTCGGGCAGCCCGAGCCTCTGCGAGCGCGTCGACGACGCGCTGCTCGAGGCGCGCGCCCGCGACGCACGCCACCTCCGCCTGCTCCGCGAGCTGGGGCTGGTCTCGTTCGTCGTGGCGCCGATCCGCGCGCGCGGCGCCGTGGTCGGGGAGATGGCCCTCGGGGCGAGCGCGCCGCACCGGCGGTACGGCCGCGCGCACATCGAAGGCCTGATCGACCTCTGCGCCCGCGCGGGCGCCGCCGTCCAGCACGCGCTCCTCTACCGCGAGGCGGTCGACGCCGGGCGGCGCAAGGACGAGCTCCTGGCGCGCGTCGCCCACGAGCTCCGCACGCCGCTCAACGCGATGCTCGGCTGGGCCTCGATGCTGCGCACCCGGCGGCTCGACGAGGCGGCGCGCGCGCGGGCGCTCGAGACCATCGAGCGGAACGCGCGCGCCGAGGCCCGGCTGATCGACGGGCTGCTCGATCTGTCGCGGATGATGACGGGCACGCTGCGGCTCTCGGTGATCGAGGTCGAGCTCTGCCCCGCGGTCGCCGCGTCGGTGGAGGCGATGAGGCCGGCCGCGGAGGCCAAGGCGATCACCCTCTCGGCTGCCCTCGACGAGGACGCCGGGTGCGTCGCGGGCGACCCCGCCCGCCTGCGGCAGGTGCTGCACGAGCCTCTGCGCCAACGCCATCCGCGCGACGCCGCGGGGTGGCCGCGTGGAGGTGCGTCTCGACCGCATCCAGACGGAGGCCGTGATCCGGATCAGCGACACCGGCCACGGATTCCGCGCCGACGTCCTGCCGCGCCTCTTCGACGGCGTTGCGCGCGGCGGCGCCGAGGGTTCCGCCCTCGGCCGCGGGAGCCTCGGCGTGGGGCTTTCCATCGTCCGGCACCTGGTCGAGGCGCACGGCGGTGCGATCACGGCGGAGAGCCCGGGAGAGGGCCAAGGCGCGACGTTCAAGCTGCGCCTGCCCCTGCTCCCGGACGAGTGGATGGAGCGCCCCGTCGAGCGCTCCGCGATGACGTCGCGCTAGCTCTGCGCCAACTGAACGCCTGCGGCTGGGGCGGGGGCTGTCCCGGCGTGTCAGACTGCGCGGCGTCGCTTGCCCCGGCAGGGTAGGGGTGTGATGATGGGGCCGCTCGTGTCGAACGCCGCCCCTTTTCCCGCTTCCAATCCCATCGGACCCGGCCAGGTGCTCGCCGGAAAGTACCGCGTCGAGCGCGTCCTCGGTCAAGGCGGCATGGGCGTGGTGGTCGAGGCCCGGCACATCGCGCTCGACGAGCGCGTGGCGCTCAAGTTCCTCCTGCCCGAGTTCGCCACGCACCCGGAGGCGTCGACCCGCTTCCTCCGGGAGGCGCGCGCCGCCGTGAAGATCAAGAGCGAGCACGTCGCCCGCGTCTCGGACGTCGGCACGCTCCCGGAGTCCGGCGCGCCCTACATGGTGATGGAGTTCCTCGAGGGGCGCGACCTCTCGCAGCAGCTCGAGCGCGACGGCGTGCTCTCCATCGTCGACGCGATCGACTACCTGATCCAGGGCTGCGAGGCGATCGCCGAGGCGCACAGCTACGGCATCGTGCACCGCGAATCGAAGCCGGCGAACCTCTTCCTGAGCAAGCGCCCGGACGGGACGCCGCATGGTCAAGGTGCTCGACTTCGGCATCTCCAAGGACAAGAGCGCCGGGGTCGACAACCTCACCAGGACCACCGCCTCGATGGGCTCGGCGCTCTACATGTCGCCCGAGCAGATGAAGCAGACCCGGCGGTCGACCACCGCGCCGACGTCTACGCGCTGGGCATCACGCTCTACGAGCTGCTCGGCGGCAGGCAGCCCTTCGTCGCGGACACGCTCCCCCAGCTCTGCGCCGAGGTCCTGACGGGCAGCCCCGTCCCCCTGCGCTCGCTCCGCGCCGACGTCTCCGAGCAGCTCGCCGCCGTGATGGCGCGGGCCTACGCCCGCGACCCGGCAGAGCGCTTCCAGTCGGTGGCGGAGTTCGTCGTGGCGCTCGCACCCTTCGCGCCCGCGTGCTCCCAGACTACGGTCGAGCGGGTCGCCCGGATGGGCGGCGTGACCCTGCCGGCGCCCGGGACCAGCGGGTTCTTCACGGCGCCCGGCCAGCCCCAGCAGGGATCCCCATCGACGGTTCAGCTCCCGGTCATGGATCCGACGACCGGCCAGGGCGCGCCGCAGGGCTGGCAACCGTCCACGATGGGGGGAGCCCCCCCATACCCCCCGGCCCAGCCGGCTCCGGTGATCGGCGCCGCCCCTGCCCCGCCCACCGCGAACGGGCCGCCCTCGCAGATGGTGCCCGGGCACTACACGGGCCCGATGAGCGTTCGCGCCGCCGCGAGCTTCGCGCAAGGCGGGACGACGAACGCGAACCTCTCCACGACGAACGGGCCGTCGGCCGGGAGCAAGGCGGGGGTGTTCGCCCTGGTGGCGGTCGCGCTGCTGGCCGTCGGCGGCGGCCTCGTCTGGGCCTTCGTCCTCCGGCCGGGGGCGAAGCAGGCGCACGCGCAGGGGGCCGAAGCGCCCGTCGTGTCCGTCTCCACTCCCGCTCCCACGGCGCCTCCAGCCGCGCCTCCGCCGGCGACCACCCCGGCAAGCTCCGTCATGGCCATCCAGCCGGCGGCAGCTCCGCCGGCGGTGGAGGCTCCCAAGCCCTCTACCGAGCCGGAGACTGCGCCCTCGGCCGCCGCGTCGGCGCATCCGCACGGCGGCCACGCTCCCGCCGCGCCCGTGCGGGCCCAACCGCAGGCCCCCATGGTGCCCGTCGCACCGCAGCCCGCCAAAAATCCTCTGGATCACATGTGAGATGAAGAAGACCTCGACCCTCCTCGCAGCGCTCCTCGCGTGTGCGGCGCTGGCCGTGCCGGTGCCCGCCGCCGCGCAGGCGCCCGACCCCGCCGCCGTCCAGCTCTTCGAGGATGGGCGGAAGCTGATGGGCGAGCAGAAGTACGCGGAGGCGTGCCCGAAGCTGGCGGAGAGCCAGCGGCTCAGCCCCGGCGTCGGGACGCTGCTCAACCTCGGCAAGTGCTACGAGGCGCTCGGGAAGACGGCCTCCGCGTGGACGAGCTACAAGGAGGCGGTCTTCCTCGGCAAGAAGCTCAACGACGATCGCGTCCCGTTCGCGGAGCAGAGCGCGGCCAAGATCGAGCCTCGGCTGATGAAGCTCCAGATCACGATGCAGGGCGGCGACGTGCCGGGGCTCGCGGTCCGGCGCGACGATCAGGACGTCGGCAAGGGCGCGTTCGGCACGCCGATCCCGGTGGATCCGGGCGACCACGTCATCGAGGCCACGGCGCCGGGCTACTCCGTTTGGTCGACGCACACGGTCACGAACAAGGAAGGGCAGACCTTCACCGTCGCCATCCCGGCCCTGGTGGCGAAGCCGGGCGGCGAGGTGGCCACCGGCTCCTCCCCGCTTCGAGCGGCGGCGTTCGCCGTGGGCGGCATCGGGGTGGGCGGGCTCCTCGTCGGCGGGGTCTTCGGCGGCCTCGCCGTCTCGGCGGCGAACAAGGTCAAGACCGAGTGCGCCAACAACATCTGCACCTCGTCCCAGCAGAGCGACCTCTCGTCCGCCAACACCAAGGCGCTCGCCTCCACCGCGGGCCTCGCCGTGGGCGGCGCCGCGCTCGCGACGGGCGTCGTGCTCTTCGTCCTCTCGCGCTCCCCCGCGAAGAGCGACGACGCCCCTCGCAGCGCCGTGCTCGTGCCGAGCCTCGGCCCCCAGGGCGGCGGGCTCTCCGTGGTCGGGCGGTTCTAGCCCCGCGCGCCGGCATCCTCCCCATCCCCCTCTCCCGTGCGTGTGAGCGGCGAGCCAGGGCATGCGCCCCTGGCATGGCGTTTTCTGCGCGCAGACCTCACCCCCCTCGCCCTCGCCGTATCGGCGAGGGCAGGCAGAGCGCTTTTCGAGGGAGAGGGGGGCTGGGGGGGTGAGGTCTGGGGGAAGGCGATGGCTGCGGGGGGAGCCGAAGCTCCCCCCACGTTTCGCGGTCACATCGGCGCGACGATGCGGACGTCGCCGGCGATCATCTGGCCGCCGACCCGCCACCAGTTCACAGCTGGGTCTGACTGTTGGTCACGATCATGTTCGAGAACGCGCCGGCGAAGCCGCTCTGCGTGATCGTCTGGACCTCCACATGTGCCCCGTGGAGCCGGGCTGGCCCACGGCGTAGTGCAGCGTGCCGGAGGTCGAGTCCTGCGTAGCTCACGTGCACGACGCCGCTCGCGTAGACGACGATGTGCGCGTCGTCGCCCACGAGGTGCTGGCCGTCGGGGAAGGGCGTCCCGGCGACGCCGAGGCCGTCGTCGACGATCTCGGGCGTGCCCGGCGGTGCCGCCCGTGGCCACCTTCACGTACTGCAGCGCCTCGGAGTAGCCGTTGACGTAGACCAGGTGCCAGTTGCCGTTCGCGTCGATGAAGAGCGAGGCCCCGATGCCGCAGTCGCCGGAGGGCGTGGGGCGCGCTCTCGCCGTCGACGATGGTGGTCGTCCACGTCCCGCCCGAATTGCGGCGATGACGAGGTTGCCGTTGGTGCGGTCGTAATAGGCGAGGCCGAAGCCGCCCATGCCGTCGGGCGCGATGGTGATGTAGTCGCCGATGGCGTCGGGGTACGCGTCGACCTTGGTGTTGTCCCAGATGGCAGGCAGGCCGGGGGCGGCGCTCGTGACGCAGGCCTGGCGGAGCTGCACGCGTGGCGCACACGCTGGGGTCGAGCGTGGTCGTGCACAGCTTGGTCGTCGAGACGCACGCCTCGGTCGGTGGCGCAGAACTGGGCGCGACAAGGCGAGGTGTTGACGGTCGCGGCGTCGCGAACGTCCAGGTCCCGGCGGTCGGGCGTGGCGCTCGCGCTGGTGGCGACGCGCACCTTGGAGATGAGCGCGCCGCCCGTGCCGCCCGGCGCGATCGACTGGTAGGCGATGACGAAGCTATGTTGAGGAACAGCATCTTCGCGTAGCGGCCGACGTCGCCGACTGCGTCCCGGAGTCGACGGTCTGCGACGCCCAGCTTCTTGCCGTCGTACTGCGCGAACTTGAGCGCCAAGTTGGTGCGGTCGTAGTAGGCGACGGCCGGGTTACCGTCGCCGCCGATGGCGATCGAGGTCCACAAGCCGACGTCGTCGCCGGGCGCCGTCTGGCCGCCGCGGAAGCCGTTGATGTCGTACATGCGTCGGATCCACCGCCGGGGTCGAGGGGACGCCGTCGATCTGGTTCCAGTCGACGTTGTTCCCGTCCCACGTGCCGGCGACGAGGTCGCCGTAGCAGTTGCCCAGTGTCCCAGTCGGCCTCGGAGTAGCCGGCCGCCCAGATGGTGTTGCCGCTCAGCGCGACCGACGTGTACTCGCCGATGAGCCCGGGCTCGAGCTCGGCGCAGTTCGCGCAGCCGGACATCCCGCCGGTGCCCGAGCTGCTGCTGGCGCTGCTGCTGTGGGTCACGCCCGTCGCCGTCCCCGCGGTGCCGGCCGCGGTGAGCCCCTGGCCGTTGTTGCCGCAGCTGCACCCGCCCACGTCGCCGCTACGGCCATCATCGCCGCGCCGCCGACCGCCTGGCGCGCCACGCCCCCGACGGCCCGCCGAGCGCTCGGCGAGACCACGGGCCGCGACGCCTTCGGGGCGCTCCCGCCCTTCTGGCCGCGCTTGCGGTTGCGCCCGACGAGGCCGGCGATGGCGATGCCGAGGAAGATGAGCGCGTGCCCGCCGTCGCGGCTCGAGCTGCCCGCCGCCACGCAGCTCCCGCAGCTCGCGGCCGTCCCGTCGAAGCGACCGCGGACGATCGCGTCCGTCGCGGTGCCGACGTTGCCCTCGTCGTCGCGGGTCTCGACGTTGAGCTGACCCGCCTCGCCGCGGCGACGGGGGTGAGGTGGGACGCGAGCGTCCAGTCCGACCAGGCGCCTTCGCCGACGCGCTAGCGGACGAGCGGGTCCGGCGTGACGCGATCGCGGACGTCGATGGAGACCCGGCCGCTCGGCGAGATGATTGAAGCTCACCCCGGCGGCTCGGTGTCGATGGTCACGTCGACCTCGGCCGCCGTCTCGTCGAGGCTGTAGGGGTTGCCCGCGATCTCTCGAGCGGACGTAGAGCATGTGGACGCCCTGCACGCGGAGCCACGTGTCGTTCACCGTGATGGAGCGCGACGTGGTGAACGGGTGCCAGAACCCGGTGTCCACCTTGTACTGGTACTCGACGGCTGCATGCCGCTGTCGAGCGAGGACTGGAGCATCAGGTCGACGACCGGCCCGTTGTCGGGCGTCAGCGTCTCGAAGCGGAGCCCCGCCGGGTCGACCACCTTCCTGACCACCTGCGCGTGGGTGTGGAGGCGCCGTGCACCGCCTTCATCCCCGTCGCCCCCGGCAGGCCGAACGAGGCGAAGATGCCGAGGAAGTTGTCGCTGCCCTTCGTACAGCTTGACGAGGCCGGGCGAGCCCATGCCATCCACGGTGTCGGGGATGTTGAGCTGGAGGCCGAGCGAAGCCAGGGACGAGTTCAGGTTGATGGGCTTGAGGCTGCCCGACGAGCTGCTGGCCGACGAGGCTACCGATGACGCTGCCGAGCGCCGAGGCCAGGTCGGAGGGCATCTCCTTCAGGAGCTGGTTGTTCGTGACCATGCCGTTGGCACGCTGATGGTGCTCGATCACCGGCGTGAGCCCGGCGGAGCTGACGGTGAGGTTGACGGGCACGACGAGATCGAAGGTCGCCGTCATGAAGCGGATGAAGCGGTCGAGGGAGAAGATGTAGAAGTCGATCGAGGCCTGCTTGAGATCGACCCGGATGATGGGATCCGTCGTGAGGTCGGTCCCGTTGCCGAACACCGCCGTCGGCGGCTGGGAGGGGCGGATCACGATGGCGACCTGCTGCGGCTCCTTCTGCAGGCCCAGCGTCTTGAGCGACGGCGCGAAGAGCGAGATCGTGCCCGAGGAGAGCAGGGGGATCGACTCCGTGGAGATGCCGATGCAGAGCAGGCCGCTGTTGTACACGCCGCCGAGCGCATAGTTGGTGAAGCGCTCGGAGAGGGCGATCTCCACGTCGGGGCCGGAGATGCCCGTGGGCCAGTCGGGAGTCGTGCTCTGGAGGAGCTCGTCCGGGATGGGGATGCCCGTCGGGAGCGTGAGGCTGGCCACGGCACGCACTTGCTGAGGCGGGTTGGGCTCGGCGCCGCCGAAGAGGCCGATCGTGACGCCGTTGTTGCCGGGGTCGAGGTCACCCCAGTCGAGGTGGGGTTGCTGGTGGACGGGTTGATTCGGGGCCGCCGGCGGCGAAGAGGAAGTCGAGGCCGCCGTTCGTCCCGGGCGAGAGGCTCTGCAGGAGGTGCCCAGATCATGTGCCCGTCGGTGCCGAGGAGGGTCGTGGCGCAGGCGTTGTTCGGGTCGTTGTTGAAGCGGCAGATCCATGCTGCCGTCCGCCGTGGTGCCCGTGGGGCAGGGGGCCCCCGCCGCTGCCTTCTGACAGAGCGCGTTGTCGATCTGGCCGGAGAGGGTGCTCTTGAGCGTCGGCTCGAGCTGGCCGATGACCAGGTTCTTGATGAAGCTGAGGTTGAGGACGCTCGAGAGGATGCCGTCGTTGCAGAACTGGAGCGCGTTATCGAGGTTGTTCTGCAGATCGGTGTCGTTGACGATCTGGACGATGTTGAGCTGCGTATAGCCGACGCGGGCCACGTGGTTCGCGTCCGTGTCGACGTGGACGGTGATGTCGACGCTGAGGGGGATCTGGTCCGGGGCCGTGCCGGGGCACGACCCGTCGCCGCTGAGCGCGACGTCGAACGTCTGGTCGAAGACGCAGACCGTGCTGCCGAAGACCGTGACGCAGCCGCTCGTCCCGTGGATCGGCAGATCCGCGAGGATGATGGGCACCGTGCCCGTGATGTGGAGGTCGTACGGCGCGGCGGGCGCGATCGTCAGGGCGGCCTGCCCGATGTTGATCTGCGCGGTGCAGGTCGGGGGGTTGGCGCCCGGGTTGGGGCCGCCCGGGCACACGTCGTAGTCGAGGATCGACACGGAGCCCGTCGTCTCCGGGACCTGGAAGGAGATGACCCCGCCGCTGCTGCCGCTGCCGAGGATCCCCTGCGCCAGCGTGCCGAGGTTCGACTGGAGGAACGTCAGGCCCGACTGGGTGACGCGCGCCGAGCCGGCGTTCTCGATCCGGTGCGCCGGATCGAAGCCGTCGGCCAGCGGCGTGATGCCGCCGCAGCTCGAACAGCCGCTGCTACATCCGCCCCCGGAGCAGCCGGCCGCGATGAGGAAGAGGGCGATGGCCGTGATGTGCTTGATCAGCGATACCGCGGACGGCGGCCTCGTGGATGCAGGAATGCGGGGCATGGCGAAGGACCTCCAAGGCGCGGACGGGCGCGCGGCGGGCACTCTGTAGTGATGCTACGAGCCGCTGACGCGATGCCGCAAGAGGCACGGAGTCGCGCCGCCGCCTCGTCACCGAGCGCGGCGCATGCGACATGTAGGATGTCCGTAGTCGGCGGCGCCCTCGGCGCCATTCTGCCCGACTACCGGCGACGACGCAGCGCGCTAGAAGCGCACGCGCAGGCCCGCGGAGCCCGGGCCCAGGAGCGGCTCGAACGACACCCTCGGCGGCGGCGGTGGCGCCGTCGTCTCGACCGGCACCTTCTTCCCCCCGATCACCGCCATCGCGATACCCCCGCCCATGCCGAGCAGGCCGACGACCACGAGCGCGTAGCCCGGCGCGGTGCTCGAGCCCCCGCCGACCGTGCTTCCGTTGCCACCGAAGGTGACGGTGTTGGTGTCCGACTCGACGGCCACGGCCACGCCGCCCGCGAGCGCCAGGACGGCGCCCAGGGGGGCGATCACGCAGCCCGCCACGAAGAGCCCCATGTTCTTCCGCTTCATCGGCGCGGGGGCCTCGCCGGGCACGTAATAGACCTGGGTGCCCGGGGGCGGACCGTAGCCTGGCGCGCCGACGGGCGGCCCGTAGCCCGGCGGCATGGGGATCGCGCCCGCTGCGGGGACGTCGAGCGTGACGGACGTGCTCTCGCCCTCGTGGAGCGAGAACTGGCGCGACGTCACGCCGCCGTAGCGCTGCACCTGGACGCTGTGGGACCCCGGGTCGACCAGCCGCTTCACCCCGAGCGCGGCGGGAGGGATCACCTTGCCGTCGAGCGTAACCTGCGCGTCCGGTAGGGGCGGCTGGATCGTGATCACGACCGAGGGGATGCGCGGCAGGAGGGCGGTGCGGGCCTTGCCGGCGTCGACGACCGCGGCCTTCACCGCGGCCGGCGCTCCCGGTTCGATCGGATCGTTCATCGCGTCGTGGTACTTCTCCTCCGCCTCGACGATGCGCCCGAGCTTTTCCAGGCTCTTGCCGGCGTAGAACGCCAGCGTGGGCACCTGGACGAGCTGGTGCGCCTTGTTGAGCTTGTCCACCGCCGTCGCGAAGTCGCCGCTGTCGTACGCTTTCATGCCCTCCTGGCCGAGCGCGCGCGCGGTGGCCTTGTTGGCGGCCCTGGTGGCGGCGTCCTCGTCGGCGGAGGCGGAGGCGGCGAAGGTCAGCGCGATCGAGGCGGAGAGGGCGAAAGCGAGAGGGGTTCGCATGGGTTGGCGGAGCCTTCAGCGGGGGTTTGGGGGCGAAGCCCCCATCGTGAGCAGCCTTCAGCGGGGGTTTGGGGGCGAAGCCCCCATCGTGAGCAGCCTTCAGCGGGGGTTTGGGGGCGAAGCCCCGTCATCGTAGCGGAAGACGTCGGCTCAGAAACCCAGTCGATCGGGGCCTCGCGCGGGCGGGGGCTGGTGGGGTGGCGGAGCGGCAGGCGGGTGCGTGGGCGGGTGGGCCTGCGCGGGTGACTTGCCGGCGTGCGGTTCGGACGCGGTTGGCTTGGGAGGCGCAGCCGCGCTGCTCGCCGGCTCCACGGTGCTCGCCGGCTCGACGGTGGGTGGCTGCGACGAGGCGCCGGGCGACGGGGTGCCGGTCGAGGCCGCCGTGATGCGCGGGGCAGGGGCCGCTCGCGCGGGGGTGGAGGTCGTGGTCGCGGCGGGAGGCACGAGCGCGCTCGCGGCGGAGGCGGGGACGTTGCGCCGCCCGCCGAGGACGACCCACGTCGCGACGCTCCCCGCGCCGAGCGCGAGGAGCGCGATGCCGGCGACCAGCGGCGCAGCGCTGCGCTTGGCCCCCTGCGGCAGGGCCACGGCGATGCCAGGCACCGTCCCGCCCGCGGCGCGGGTGGGAGACGCAGGCGTGGGGCCCCCGGACTCGAGCGTCGGGTCGCCGGCCATGCCCCTGGGCGTCGTCATCTGCACGTGCGCCGTGTTCGCCGCCACCACCGTCGGCGCGCCGGCCAGGGGCGTGCCGTGCGACGCGACGGCCATCGAGGCCAGGACGTCGGCGCTGATCACGCCGGAGTTGCCCTCCCTCGCGTCCGGCGCGAGCACGGCGCGCAGCGCCTCCGAGCAGCTCCTTGGCCGACTGGAAGCGCAGCGCCACGTCGCGGTTGCAGGCGCGGGCGAACCACGCGTCGAAGCCGGGCGGGACGGAGGCGTGCTGCGACGGGACCGGGATGGGCTGGACGCAGAATCTTGAGCAGCAGGTCGCCGAGCGCCTCGCTCTCGAAGGGCACGCGCCCGACGACGCACTCGTAGGCGATCACGCCGAGCGCCCACAGATCGCTCCGCCCGTCGACGGCCTTCGTCCCCTGCGCCTGCTCGGGGCTCATGTACCCCGGCGTGCCGAGGATGTTGCCGGTGCGCGTGGGGCCCTTGCCGCTGCCCAGCGAGCCGTGCTTGGCGACGCCGAAGTCGAGCACCTTCGCGATCTCCTGGTCGTCGTTGCGCACCAGGAACACGTTGTCGGGCTTGAGGTCGCGGTGCACGATGCCGGCCTCGTGCGCGCGGGCGAGGGCGCGCGCGACGTGCGTGACGAAGCGCGTCGTCTCCACGTGCGAGAGCCTTCCGACGCGGAGGAGCCGGTCGTTCAGGCTCTCGCCGTCGAGCAGCTCCATGGCGATGTACGGGACGCCCGCGTCCACCCCGTAGTCGAGGATCTGCACCACGTGGGGGCTGCGCAGCGCCGCCGCCGCCTGCGCCTCGCGCTGGAAGCGCTCGAGCATCTCCTGGCGGCCGGCGATCTCCGGGTCGATGAGCTTGACCGCGATGGGCGAGCGGAGCGTCAGGTGCTCGGCCCGCCACACCGAGCCCATGCCACCCTGCCCCAACTGGTTGGCCAGGCGGTAGCGGCCGGCGATGATCTTCCCCGGGCCCCAGTTGCTCTCCATGCGTACGCTTCCCGCGAAAAGGAGAGCGCGTAACGGTAGGAGCCGTCAAGGTGGAGGCAGGATTCCGCCGGCTTTCACGGATGCCCCGCCGTTGCGAGGCGTGACCGCGCCGCGTATGGCAGGCTCCGCGCCGCGTATGGCAGGCTCCGCGCCGCGCACGGCAGGCTCCGCGCCGCGCACGAGAGGCTCCGCGCCGTGCACGAGGGGCTCCGCGCCGCGCACGGCAGACTCCGCGTCGCGCACGAGAGGCTCGGCGCCGCGCATGGCAGGCTCCGCGCCGTGCACGAGCGGCTCCGCGCCGCGCGTGGCAGGCTCCGCGCCGCGTATGAAGGGCTCCGCGCCGTGCATGGCAGGCTCGGCGCCGCGCACGAGAGGCTCGGCGCCGCACACGAGAGGCTCGGCGCCGCGTATTGAGGGCTCCGCGGCGCGCACGGCAGGCTCCGCGCCTCTCACGCGAGGCGCAGCACGGATGCCCCGCTCCCGCGCTGGGCCCTCCCCTTTCAGGACGGAGGCGCCGCCTCTCTCTGACGCACCGCGCGATACAGCCGCACCTGCCCGTAGCTGAACCCCGGACCGAGCCGCTCCAGCGCACCGGCGAGGTTCGCCGTCCCCAGCTCGGTGAAGACCTGCGACATGCGCGCCTGCTGATCTGGCGTCAGCAGCCTGTCCAGCGCCACGGCCTCGCCTGCCTCGGCGGCCGCGATGATGTGCCCCCAGATCGTGCTCACCGCGAGCCCTCGCCCCGAGGCGATCGCCTCCAGGGGCTCACCGTCCCGCAGGCGGCGGAGCGTCTCGCGGCCACTGTCGCCGAGCGCTCTCGTGGGTGCCGGCGGGGCGGCGGGCTCGTCGAAGCCCTGCTTGCCGTGCGCCGCGACGTGGGCGGCGATGGCGGGCAGGAAGACGGGGCCGAGGTCGGCGAGCTTCTTGTCCCCGACCCCGTTGATGCGGCGGAAGGAGGCGGGGTCGGTGGGGTACTCGCGGGCCATCTGGCGCAGCGCGACGTCGCTGAAGATCACGAACGCAGGCACGTCGCGCGCATCGGCGAGCGTCCTTGCGGAGGCGGCGGAGGGCATCCATCAACGCCTCGTCGTACGGGAGGGCGGCCGCGGGCGCGGCGCCTCGCTCGGCGGGCGCTTCGTGGATGCGGGTGAGGGTCACCGGCGAGCGCTTCGCCAGGGCCTCGCGCCCCGCGGGCGTCACCTCCACGACGGGGAGCGGCTCCTCCGGCTGGCGGAGCAAGCCGAGCCTGAGCAGCTCGCGGCCGATCGCGAGCCAGGTCGCGCGGCCGTGGTCCTTGCCGATCCCGTAGGTGGAGAGCTCGTGGTGGCCGAGGCGGCGGATCTTCTCGGTGTCGGCGCCGGCGAGGACGGCGGCGACGTGCGCGAGGCCGACCGACGAGATCGCTCTTCTGCCGGATGCGGAGCACGCAGGAGAGGAGCTTCTGCGCCTCCACCGTGCCGTCCCAGCGCTCGCGCGGCGAGAGGCAGTTGTCGCACGCCCCGCAGGGCCCGCCCTCGCGCGCCTCGCCGAAGTACGAGAGGAGGGCCACCCGCCGGCACTCGCCGGACTCGGCGAAGTGGATCGCCTCCGTGAGCTTCTGTCGCGCGCGGGCGCGCTCCTCCGGGTCGGATTTCTCGTCGATGAAGCGCGCCTGCTTCACGGCGTCGCCCGGGTTGAAGAGCAGGAGGCACTCGCTCGGCAGGCCGTCGCGGCCCGCCCGGCCCGTCTCCTGGTAGTAGCTCTCCAGATCCTTGGGGAGATCGTGGTGGACGACGAAGCGGACGTTGGGCTTGTCGATCCCCATGCCGAAGGCCACCGTGGCGCAGATGACGCGCACCTCGTCACGGGTGAACCTCTCCTGCGTCCGCGCGCGATCGGCCGCGTCCATCCCCGCGTGGTACGCGGCGGCGTCGACGCCCGCCTCGCGGAGCTTCTCGGCGAGGCGCTCGACCGCCTTGCGGCTCTGCGCGTAGACGATGCCCGCTTCGCCGCGCCGGCGGCGGAGGAGCGCGAGGATCTGCCCGAGCGCGTCGGCCTTGCCGTCGACCCGGTAGAGCAGGTTCGGCCGGTCGAAGCTCGCGACGTAGCACCGCGGCGCGCGCATGCGGAGGGACTCCGCGATGTCCTCGCGGACCCGCTCGGTGGCGGTCGCGGAGAGGGCCATGATCGGCACTCCGGGGAGGACGTCGCGCAGCTCGGCGAGCCTCCGGTACTCCGGGCGGAAGTCGTGCCCCCAGGCGCTGATGCAGTGGGCCTCGTCCACGGCGACCGCGCGGACGTCGAGGCCCCGGAGCGTGGCGAGGAAGCCCTGCATCATGAGCCGCTCCGGGGCGACGTAGAGCAGCTTGTACCTGCCCTCGCGCAGGCCGCGCACGCGGGCCGCAGGCCTCGGCCGCGCCGAGGGTCGAGTTCAGGTACGTGGCGGGGACGCCCGCCGTGTCGAGCGCGTCCACCTGGTCCTTCATCAGCGCGATGAGCGGGGAGACGACGACCGTGAGGCCGGCGCGGACGACGGCGGGGAGCTGGAAGCAGAGGCTCTTGCCGCCGCCCGTGGGCAGGAGCGCGATCACGTCGCGCCCGGCGAGGGCGTCGCGGATGATCTCCTCCTGGAGCGGGCGGAACTCGGAGAACCCGAAGCTCTGCTTGAGGACGGAGGCGAGGGGGAGGGCTTCGGCCGGCACGGGAAGGAGGGGCTCTAGCATGGCGCGGCGGCCCCGTGCGAACGGCGGGCCAGGGGGGAGACGCGGGGGTCTCGCGGCGAACGAGGGGGGCGCGGGGTGGCGGGACGAGGCCCTGCCATGGCGCCGCCAGTTCGGCGACGAAAGCAGGATTGGGCCGCTTTCTTGCCCGCGTCCTGGCCTGGGGTGATGCTGCCGTGCGATGCCCGCAAGCCCCTCACTTCTGAAATGGCTCCGGAATGTGTGCGCCGAGTACCGCTACAACGTTGTCGCACTCTTCGTCCGCAGGGATGAACACGTGTGGCCGCTGAAGGCTCGTGATGGATCCGAGCTTGAGGAGCAGCTTGCTGCCGGGGGACACTTTCTTCCGTTGCCCAAGGAGCCCGCGGCGCTCGCGAACATCCTCGAAGTGTCCATCGTCGACTTCCTGCTCAAGCGTCTTCATGAGGTACCAGGGGCCGGTGCATCGCGTGGCACCGAGCGTGGCTACCCAGACCTCGAGGTGCACGGACGACCGTTCGGCGGTGGGTACCACGCGGTAGACGTAAAGATCGCCATGCGCGGGAAAGTTGCGCGCGCCAAGCCCGGGAGGGTCCAGCGTGTCAGCAAGAACACGCAGAGCCGCATCACGCTCTACACCGGGAACACGTACTTCAAGTATCCAAGCGTGCGCTGGCCGAACACGTTCCGACGATTCGACGAGTACAAGAGCCACCTCGATGTGATCGGCATCTACACGCTGAACGAGGAGAGCAACGACCGGGTCGATGAGTTGGAGCTGATCGTTCAGGAGCCGTGGCGCATCGCCTCGAAGCAGCAATCGTCGACCACACGCGAGTACATCGGCGCGGTCAATGAGATCGAGCGCATCCGAGATGGACGCGGAGAATTCGCAACGGAACAGGAGTTCTACAAATTCTGGCGGGCCTACCCGTTCAGAGATCGGCGCCGCGACCAGCAAGCTGCTCGAGAAACTCCTCGCAGCTCCGCGAAAATAGGAAGGCTCGACGCCGGCCTACGTCTGCCCCGTGCCGCTCACGCCAACGCCTGGGGCCCGGCTGAGCCGAGTGGCTTCCTCATACCTCCGCAACGCGTTCCGCGTGCTGCTTGCCCGGCCCGACGAGTTGCTGGTGTCGAGCTTGCACGCGCTCAGGCGGGAGCTGCCAGGCGACTTCGCGCGCCATAACCCTTGCCCGTGCCCGGGTGCGCCTCATGCCGGCCGATCAGTTTCCGGAACTTGCGTGGTACCGGCGCCTCGGTTTCGGGTGCCGGTGCGGGCGACCGATCCGGAGGGAGCAGCTTCAGCTCACTCTCCGGGAGAGGAAGCCCCAGGAGCTGCTGCCGGATCTCGCGCCCCAGGACTTCGGCGAGGAGCGACGGGACGGCGTTGCCGAGCTGCCGCTGCTGCGACGTGCGGCCTCCGATGATCGTCACGTTGTCCGGGAAGGTCTGGATGCGGCACAGCTCGCGCATGGAGAGGCGGCGGTTCTCCCAGTGGAACGGGCCAATCGCGGGCCCTGGCTGCGCCTGCACCGTCCATGAGGGGCGGTTCTTGGCGAGCTTGAGCAGGAAGCTCCAGTATCGGCGCCGCCAGCCGAACAGCGGGAGCCCCTTGCCACGGTCGGTATGGTGGAGGTAGTTGCTCCCCTCGGGGATCGAGGGGAGCAGGTCGGCCCACTTGCCGCGGAGCTCGAGGCGCTCTGACGGATCGGGGCGGACGTCCGCGAGCGCGTCCCAGGCTGTGCGGTATGTTGGCAGGGTGCGCTCGAAGAGGTCGGTGGTCACCTCGTCGGGGGAGCGGTGCGTCGGGACCGGGAAGTGGAACCGCTTGCCGTCACGTGCAGCGATCAGGATCACGCGCTCGCGGAGCTGGGGCACGCCATACTCGGCCGCGCTGACGACCTTCATGACGGGCGAGTATTGGCTCCCGGTCCGCTCATTGACGGCAGCGATCCGAATCCATCAGCAGGCGCAGCCCCTCGTCTTTGCCAGCGAACGCGAGGCCCTCGACGTTCTCGAGGAGGAAGGCTCGCGGGAGCGTCTCCTCGAGCACGCGCAGGTACGCGGAGAGCGTATTCGCGCGTGGGTCGTCGAGGCGGAGTGAGTCGCCCCGGGACCAGTAGCCGGCCTTGGAGAAGGGCTGGCACGGCGGTCCACCGACGAGAAGGTCGACCTCCTCACGTTGAAGGTCGCCCGTTTCCAGGATCTCGGCGGTCGGCACCTCGAAGATGTCGCGTTCGATGACGGGCCAGCGCCGGTTGTGCCGGAGGGTCTCGCAGCAGTCGTGGTCACGCTCGACCGCGACCGCTGTCTCGAAGCCGGCGGTCTCGAGACCGTAGTCGATGCCCCCGGCACCGGAGAAGAGGCTGATCGCCTTCGGCTTCGCCGGTACAGCGGCGCCGGACGACCGGACTTCGGGCGAGGTCTTGCGCCGGCTCATCTTGAGCCTCCCGGGATACGCGCGTCGATCCCTTGCCGCAACGGCGCCGCATGCGCAGCCCGGCAAGCTCGGGACAGGCTGTGAACAACCTGCGGCGTACCTGGAGAGAAGCAGGGGGAACCCGCAAACAACAGCGCGCTGCGGTCCCGGGCCGGGCCGACATGGGTTACTCTCGTCATTGGGCGTTACCTCGTTTCAGCGGGGTTGCGGCCAAGCCGCCCGGGGTGCCTTCAACACACCGGGCGGCGTTCTTCTGAAGCACCATCCTAAGGTTCGGCGCACCTCGTTCGCCAGCGGAATGTGAGCGGTCGTGCCGCACCATCAGCCCGACCAGTGGCGCACCACTTGTTCGACCCTCGTTGCGACGCCGTTCGGGTCGTGAAGGATGTCCGTCTCCCAGAAGCGCAGCACGGTCCAGCCCATTTTCTTGAGGGCCTCGTCGTGCTCTCGGTCCCGCGCCACGTTGCCGCGGATCTTCGCCATCCAGTACGCGGCGTTGTGTCCGCGCGCGAGCCTGACCTCGCGCGCGGTGAGCTCGCGGCCGTGCCAGAAGTCGCCATCGCAGAATACGGCGATGCGGGCGCCGGGGAAGACGATGTCGGGACGGCCCGGAAGGTTGGCCACGTCGATGCGGTACCGCAAGCCGCGGGACCAGAGCACGCGCCTGAGCAGCAACTCGCACCGCGTTCCCACCTTGTGGCTTGAGGCGCGCGCAGTGGCGGTCGCCCGTTCGGACGCCGCGTGCAAGCCCTTGTACGACGTGCTCAACGCTGGGCGCTTCATGACTGCGCCTACGTATTAGCTCAGGCCGTCGCGACCTCCTCTACCTGCGTCGCCGGGTCGGTGCGGCCCCCCGTGTAGAACTGGCGGCACCACTTGCGGTAGATGCCGATGGGGCCGTCGCCCTCCGCGAGGAGCGGCGGGTGGACGTAGATCTTGTTCTCCCAGATCGGGATGTCCTGCTCGAGCTGGCGATCGATCTCGGCGATGTAGTGCTTGCCCACCGTCAGGGTCACGTCCTTGTGGGCGAGCTTCTTGAGGGTGAACGAGAAGCGGACGTCGACGTACTCCTCGTCGATCGTCGTCGCCGAGCTGACGAGCAGCGTCTCCACGATGCCCTTGAAGCGGGTGGTGGTGAAGCCGAAGCCGTGCGCGTGGACGTCGACCGTGCCCGAGGTCTTGCCCATCGGCGTCCGCATGAGGATCTCCGAGACCGCGTGCAGGACGTGCCCTTCGGGCTTGGTCTCGACGACCTTGGGCATGTCGACGGTGCCGTGCAGGTAGCGGAAGTGCGCGATGTCGACGGAGTTCTCGGCCATCTCCTGGTTGTGGGTGCGGATCTTCCACCGCCGGCACTCGTAGGTGGTCCACTCGTCGTTGCCGTGCTCGGGCAGCACGGGCACCTCCCACTGGGGCGGCGCGCCCTGCGCGTGGTACCAGACCATGATGAGGCCGTTCACCTCTCGCACGTCCCAGGCCCGCGTCACGGCCTTGGGCGGGATCTTCTGCGCGTAGGGGATCGACGCGCAGCGGCCGGACCCGTCGAACTGCCACGCGTGGAACGGGCACTCGACGCACGCCCCCTTCACCTTGCCGCCGACGCCGAGGTGGGCGCCCATGTGGGGGCAGTGCGCGTCGAGGACCCGCGGCGCAGGAGCTGGCTCGGCCTCGGAGGCCTCCGGCCGGAAGAGCACGAGGTCCTTGCCGAAGTAGCGGAGCGGCACGACGCCGCCCGGGGGCAGCTCCGTGGAGTACGCGACCTGGAACCAGCCGTTGGGGTATCGAGGGAAGGGGAACCGGCTCATGGCGTGATCTCCTCACGGCGCCGGCCCTTCCGGCGCCTCATTTCTTGCCTGGTGTGGGCTCGAGCCCTCGGATCGAGAAGCTCGCCGGCGACTTGGAGCTGTACGAGGATGGCGCTCGTGTCGAAGAGGCCCGCCGACCAGCCGACCAGCGAGGCGAACCAGAGCTGCTGGAGGAGGAAGGAGAGCGTGCTCTCCTGCTCCGTCGGCGGGTTGTTGGTCAGCTCCGCGTAGCCGAGGCGCCCGACGCCCCGCATCGCCGCGATGAGCATGCCGTTCACCCGGCTCTGGTACCCGGAGACGTTCGCCGCCACCTCGGGGACGCCCGAGGCCATCGCGCGCATCACCGCGCGCGCGTAGTTCGGCTTGCGGGTGAGCGCCCGCGTCATGAGCTGGAAGACGTGGAGAACCCGTTCCAGCGGCGTGTCGCCCTTGGCCGGGTTGTCCTCCAGCTTGCGCTCGAGGTGCTCCGCCTCCCGCTCCAGCGCGGCGGAGAGCAGGTCCTCCTTGCTGCGGAAGCTCTTGTACAGGGTGCCCAGCGCGACGCCCGCGTTGGCCGCCACGTCGCGCTGACGGACGTTGTCGAATCCGCCCTCCTCGGCGAGGTCGACGGCGACGTCGAGGATCTTGTTCCTTCTGGCTTTCATGCTGCTTCAACCCAAGAAACATGTTCCATTCGCTCCGTCAAGCCAGCGGCCGTCCATGACGCGCGTCAATGAGCGTCATTGGGGAGCGCTGCCGTCCACGTGGGCTGCGATCTTCTTCGCCAGGTCCTCCACCGCCGGCTCGAGCGCCGGGCCGAGCATCGCGTTGACGAGCGGGCCGGTCGGGCCGCCGGCGTCCATGCGCAGGGTGAGCTCCAGCTCGACGGCCTCGGTCGAGGCGCTCCGCGGAGGGAGGGCGGTGGGCGCGGCCGTGCCGCGGTGCGCGAGCCGGAAGAGGAAGCGGGCCAGCGCCCCGAAGAGGCGACGGAAGAGGCCGGCGCGCGGCGCTAGCGGCGCCGCCTGCGGGGATGACGCGGCGCCTCCGGCAGGCGGCGCCCGGCGGAGCACGACCGTCCCACCGCCTTCGACGGCCTCGTTCACCCCCGTCAGGGTGAACGTGACGCGCTCGGGCGGGGCCCACTCCGTGACGTGCGCGCGCAGCTCGACCTTCCGGCTCAGGATCCCGACGTCGCCCTTCAAGGTCCAGAGCGAGTCGGTGGCGTCGATGATCTCGTGCTTCTGGTACCCCGTGAGGAAGGGCGCCCAGTTGTTCATGTCGCTCACGAATTGCCACGCCGCGTCCAGCGGTGAGCGCATCACGGTGGTGTACGCGACCTCCGGCATCGATCGTCTCCTCCCCTAGCTGGCCTTCTGGCCCGCCGCGTGCCGCGCGGCGATGTACCCGAAGGTGATCCCCGTCCCGATCGTGCTCCCGGCGCCCGGGTAGCCGGGGCCGGTCACGCCCGCCATCACGTTGCCCGCGGCGTAGAGGCCGCGGATGGGGGTGCCGTCCACGCGCAGCACCTCGCCGTCGACGCTCACCCGCGGCCCGCCCTTGGTCCCGATGCTGCCGGGGAAGACCTCGAGGGCGTAGAAGGGCGGCTTCTCGATCGTGCCCAGGTTGGGGTTGGGCTTGTGATCGGCGTCGCCGTAGAAGTGGTCGTAGGTGCTCTCGCCTCGGCGGAAGTCGCCGTCCTTGCCCTCCCGGGCGAAGGCGTTGAAGCGCTGCACGCTCGCGGCCAGCCCCTCCGGGTCGACGCCGATCTTGCGGGCGAGCTCGTCGAGCGTGTCGGCCTGCGGGAGCCACGGGGGCGTGGGCATCCCGGGCAGCAGGGTCATGAGCATGTACTTGTCGCGGAAGCTCTGGTCGAGCACGAGGTACGCGGGCAGGTTCGGCCGGTCGTAGCTCACCGGGTCGAACGTGAAGAACGGCTTCATCATGTCGTTGTAGTTGTGCGCCTCGTTGACGAAGCGCGCGCCACGCCGGTTCACGATGATGGAGTGGGGGAGCGATCGGACGGCGAAGTCGCCGCGGTTCAGGGGGCGGCCGTCGTACTCCTCCCCGGGCACGACCACCGAGGGGCACCACCACGCTTCGCTCATGTTGCCGAGGTCCGCCCCGAGGGCCATGGCCATGCGGAGGCCGTCGCCGTCGTTGGAAGGGGGGCTGTTGGGGTGGGTGATCTTCCCGCTCAGGAAGCGGGCGGCGAGCTCCGAGCTTCCACTCGAAGCCGCCGGTCGCCAGGATCACGCCCTTCTTCGCCCGGATCAGGATCTCCTGCCCGCCGTGCTCCGCGCGGAGGCCGACGACGCGGTCCTCCTCCTCAATCAGCTCGTGCGCGCGCACCTCGAGCATCGGCTCGATCTTCCAATCCAGGAGCGCCTTGAACAGGTTGCCGACGAGGGAGGCGCCGTAGCAGACGAGGCCCTTCTTGTAGCGCTCCGCCAGGAGCTTGAAGGGGAGGCCGAGCGGCTTGGAGAAGACGCCCCAGTCGGTCGCCTCGGTCACCGACATCGCGGTCGCGCCGAACACCGGGCTCTTGCGGAGCTTGTCCTTGTGAGCGCCGAGATCGTTGGTGTCGAAGAGGCCCGGATCGAGCGAGCGGCCGCCGGGCTTCCCGCCCTGGAACTCGGGGTGGTAGTCGGGGTAGCGGGCGATGGCCTTGAAGCGGAGCGGGGTGCTCTCTTCGAGGTAGCGGATGACCGCCGGGGCCGCGTCGAGGAAGCGCTCGACGAGCCGCGGGTCGCTCCGCCCGTCGGCGAGACGGAGGGTGTACGCCAGCGCCTCCTCGCGCGAGTCGGCGATGCTGACCTCGGGCATGTGGTGGTTGTTCGGGATCCAGAGCACGCCGCCGGAGACGGCGGTCGTCCCGCCGATCTTCGACGTCTTCTCCACGAGGAGGACCTTGGCGCCTGCGTCGTGGGCGGCGATCGCCGCCACGAGGCCGGCCCCGCCGCTCCCGACGACCAGGACGTCGGCCTCGTGCGTGTAGCGTCGCTTGCTCTTGAAGAACATGTTTCTCCTCGTGCCCTCTTCCGCCGGGGTCGAAGCGGCCTCAGGCGAGCATCCCGCCGTCGACGAGGATGGTCGCGCCGTTGATGTACGTGGCGTCGTCGGAGGCGAGGAAGGCAATGGTGCCCGCCACCTCCTCCGGCTTCCCGTGCCGCCCGAGCGGCGCGATGCGCATGAGCGCGGCCTGCGGGACGCCCTCCGGGAGCTGGAACTGCGAGAGCATCGGCGTCTCGATGCCGCCGGGGCAGAGGCAGTTGATGCGGACCTCCTTGCGCCCGAACTCGGCCGCGAGGGCCTTGGTGAGCATCACGACGCCGCCCTTCGACGCGCAGTAGGGCGCGCAGTACGGGTGCGACTTGAGCCCTGCGACGGAGGCGGTGTTGATGATGGCGCCCCTGGTCTCGAGGATGTGCGGCATCGCGCGCTGGCACATGAGGAAGGTGCCTGTGAGGTTGACGGCGATGAAGCGGCTCCAGTCCTCGAACGTCACGTCGGCCAGGCGGCGGAAGCCGCCGATGCCCGCCACGTTCACGAGCACTTGGAGGGCGCCCCAGCGCTCCACGGCGCCGTCCACCGTCCTCGCCACGGCGGCCGGATCGGAGACGTCGCAGCGCGTGTCCGCCGCCTCGCCGCCCGCCTCGCGGATCTCCGTCGCCGTCTGCTCTGCGGCGGCGCCGTCGATGTCGGCGCAAGGACGCGCCCGCCCTCGGAGCCGAAGCGCAGCGCCGTCGCCTTGCCGATGCCCGAGCCCGCGCCGGTGATCAGGATGGTCCGACCTTCGAATCGCCTCATCGTGCCTCGTGTCCGCCGGAGGAGCGGCCTTGCGAGGTTGGAAGTGAAACATGTTTCACTCGTCCCGGCAATCCGCGGCCGCGCGAGCGAATGGGGTTGTGCGGTGTCCCGCGCCCTTGGTAAGACGGGACCATGGCAGCTACGAAGAGCCTCTGGACGGAGGTCCGGGTGTACCCGGCCGACCAGGTCACCACCCGGGACGTGCGCCGAGGTCGACCCGCGCGAGGCGGGCCTCACCGCCGAGGGCGTGGCCGACATCTGGGCCGCGTGGTGAGGCTCTACGAGACGGGCCTGCACCCGGCCATCGCCCTCTGCCTGCGGCGCCGGGGCAAGGTGGTGATCGACCGGGCCATCGGCCACGCCCGGGGCAATGCGCCCGGCGTGGCGCCGGACGCGCCCAAGGTGCCGGCGACGCCGCGCACGCTCTTCAACCTCTACTCGGCGTCGAAGGCGATGACCGCGATGGTCGTCCACCTGCTCGACGAGCGGGGCCTCCTGCACCTCGACGACCCGGTGGCGGAGTACCTCCCCGAGTTCGGCAGGAACGGCAAGGACTGGATCACCATGCGTCACATCCTCACGCACCGCGCCGGGATCCCCGCCATCCCGCAGGGCGTGCGCGTCGACCTGGATCTCGTCGCCGACCCCAGGCGCGCCTACGAGGCGCTCTGCGAGCGCGCCCCCGTCTCGCCCCCGGGCCGCCGGCTCGCCTATCACGCGCTCACCGGCGGCTACATCGTGGGCGCGGTGGTGGAGCGCATCACGGGGCGCGACATCCGCACGTTCTGGCGCGACGAGGTGCTCGACGCCCCTCGGCTTCGAGCACCTCTCCTACGGCGTCTCGCCGGCCGACGTGGGCGCCGTCGCCGAGAACGTGTTCACCGGCCCGCCCACCGCGCCGCTCTACGCCGCCATCCTGAAGAAGGCGTTCGGCGTCGGGGTCCGCGAGGCGTGCGAGCTCTCGAACGACCCACGGTTTTTGACGGCGATCGTCCCCGCCGGCAACGTCATCGGCACGGCCAACGAGGCCTCGCGCTTCTTCCAGCTCCTCCTGCAGGGGGGAGAGCTCGACGGCGTGCGCATCTTCGGGCGGCGCACCGTGCAGCGCGCGGTCATGGAGCAGACGTTCCTCGAGATCGACTCGACGATCGGGCTGCCCGTGCGGTACGGCATGGGCTTCATGCTCGGCAGCAAGTGGCTGAGCTTCTGGGGCCCGGACACGCCGCGCGCCTTCGGGCACGTGGGCTTCACCAGCGTCTCGGTTTACGCCGACCCCGACCGCGACATCAGCGTGGCGCTGATGACCACGGGCAAGCCCATGATCTCGCTCGGCCAGCTCACCTGGCTCAACGTGCCGCGCACCATCGCGCGCGTCTGTCGCTGATGTTGTCGGATGGGGCCCCGGCCCCATCCGGACTGGCCCCGGGCGCTCGCAGGTCGCTCAGCCGCGCGAGGCGTGCGTACCGGCTAGATAGCCGCCGACGATGCCGCGCAGGTTGGCGAGCCCGCTCTGGTAGCCGGCCCCGGTGTCGAGCGGCGCCGCGGCGTTGCCCGCCGCGTAGAGCCCGGGGATCGGCCTGTTCGCGGACGTGCACGACCTGGGCGTGGGCGTTGGTCTTGAGGCCCGCGGCGTTGACGCCCACGCTGGCGACACGGAGCCGGAGGCCGTAGAACGGCGGCTTGTCGAGCGGGCCGAGGTTGGGGCGCGGCCGCGATGCGATCGCCGGTCATCATCGCCGCCCACGGGTACGTGCCGCGGCCGAAGTCGCGGTCCTCGCCCTCCTCGCAGAGCTTGTTCCAGCGGGCGACCGTGGCCTCGAGCCCGTCGGCGTCGATGCCGAGCTTGCCGGCGAGCGCGCGGAGCGTGCCTTCGCGGGGGCACAGATCCTCCGGGATGTCCTGCCCGGGGAGGTAGGTGCCGAGCGGGTACTTCTCCCGGTAGTTGCCGTCGAAGATCAGGTACGGGGGGAAGTTGGGCTGGTCCTGGGCCACGCCGTCCCACGCGCGCGTCTTCGGCAGGTAGTCGCGGTAGAACGACTCGTCGCCGAAGCGGTGGCCCGCGCGGTTGACCCAGATCGCGTGCGGGAAGCCGCCCTCCCACGAGCCGCGGAAGAGCGGGCGGCCGTCGTGCTGCTCGCCGGGCACCTGGTAGCCGAAGAAGAGGCCGAGGTTCTGCGCGGGGACGGCCGCGACGGCGGCGCCGATCTCGGTCGCCATCACCATCGCGTCGCCGGCGACGCTCGGCTGCACCATCGACCCCCACTCGGGCAGGTGCTCGAAGTACCGCGGCATCTCCGCGTGCCAGTCGTAGCCGCCGGCCGCGAGGACGACGCCCCGCTTCGCCCGGACGAAGAAGTCCTTCCCGTCGCGCTCGGCGCGCACGCCGACCACCACGCCGTCCTCGACCACCAGCTCGCGCACCGGCGTGCCGACGTACGCGGGGATCTCGCGATCGATCATCGCCGCTTTCACGAGGTACGCCATCATCCCGGGGCCGAAGCCGCGGAGGTCGTGCTTGTAGCGCTTGCCCATGAGGGCGAAGTCCCAGCGCAGCACGTTGACGAACCCACCCCACGCGAAGAGCTCGTCGTGGGTGATGCCGTTGGGCATGTGCGGCGAGAGGTACGTCTTCTTCTGCCAGGGACCGAGCGTCTCGCCCTCGAAGAGCTCGACCTCGAGGTATCGCCCCGCCGCGACCGTCCCGGGGGCCCTGGGGTAGTGGTAGTCGGGGAAGCCCTCGATGATCTTCCAGCGCACCCCCGCCCTCTCCTCGAGGTAGCGCACGGCGACCTTGCCGGTGTCCGCCAGGCCCTCGGTGAGCGCCGGATCCGCGTAGCCCGCGGCGAGGAAGCGGAGGTACTCCATGCCGGCGGCGCGCGAGTCCGCGAGCCCTCGCTTCTGGAGCAGGTGGTTGTCGGGGAGGAAGACCTCGCCGCCCGGAGTAGGCCGAGACGCCGCCGAGCTTCGGCGCCTTCTCGAGGACGACCACCTTCTTGCCCGCGTCGTGGGCGACGATGGCGGCGGTGAGGCCGCCGAGCCCGGAGCCGACGGCGACGACGTCGACGGTGAGGTCCCACTTGCTCAGCTTGAGGGGCATGGCAGCGCTCCTTCAGCGACCCTTGAAGTCGGGCTTGCGCTTCTCGGCGAAGGCGCGCGGCCCCTCCTTGGCGTCCTCGGTGGAGAGGATGGGCCAGCCGATCTCCAGCTCCTTCTTCAGCGCCTCCGCCTCCGGGAGGCCCTCGGTCTCCTGCACCGAGCGCTTGATGGCCTGCACGGCGAGCGGGCCGTTCTGGGCGATCTGATCGGCCACCTTGCGCGCCTCCGCGAGCGCCTGCCCGTCGGGGACGACGCGCCCGATGAGGCCGATGCGCTGCGCCTCGGCGGCGGGCATCGTCTTGCCCGTCAGGAGCATCTCCATCGCCAGCGTGTAGGGGATCTGCCGGCGCAGGCGCACGGTCGAGCCGCCGAGGGGGAAGAGGCCCCAGCGCGCCTCCGTGATGCCGAACTTCGCCGACTCGCCGGCGATGCGGATGTCGGTGCCCTGGAGGATCTCGGTGCCGCCCGCGACGGCGGTGCCCTCGACCGCGGCGATGAGCGGCTTCTTGAGGCGGCGGCTGCGGAGAAGCGCCCGCCAGTGCAGGTCGCGATCCTCCTTGAAGCGGGCCGACCACTCGTCCGCCCCCCATCCGCCGGCCATCGCCTTCAGGTCGGACCCGGCGCAGAAGTGGCCGGCGGCGCCGGTCAGGATGGCGACCCGGATCCCCTCGTCGCCGTCGACGAGCTCCCAGGCATCGGCGAGGCGCACGAGCATCTCCGCTCCGAACGCATTGCGGGCCTCGGGGCGGTTCATGGTGAGCGTGACGACGTGACCGTCGCGCTCGACGAGAAGGTGCGGGCTCCCGTTCGGGCCTCCCTGCGGGCTGTTCGACATGGCCGGTGCCTCCTGACGACAAGCCATCTAGAACATGTTTCATTTTCCGGGGCAAGACCCCTTGCCCGACTTTGTGAAACATGTTCTAGTCACCCACATGCCGGAAGCGCTCGCCGATCTCAGCGACCCCGACACCCTCACCCGTGGCGCCCCCCACGACACTTTCCGCACGCTCCGTAGGGAGTCGCCGGTCTACCTCCAGAAGGGCAAGTACTTCCGCGACTTCTGGGCGTTCACCAAGTACGACGACATCGTCACGGCGTCGAAGGATCCGGCGCGATTCTCCTCCGCCCGCGGCAGCGCCCAGGTCGAGGACTTCGACGAGGAGACCCTCAACATCATCCGCCTGATGATGCTGAACATGGACCCGCCGGAGCACGCCAAGTTCCGCCGGCTGGTCAGCAAGGGGTTCACGCCGTTCGTGATCTCCTTCCTGGAGCCGCGCATCCGCGCCGTCACCACCGACATCCTCGACAGGATCGCGCACAAGGGCGAGATCGACTTCGTCCCCACACTCGCCGCGGAGCTCCCGTTGCAGGTCATCGCCGAGTTCCTCGGCGTCCCGATGGAGGAGCGGCACAAGCTCTTCGACTGGTCCAACCGCCTCATCGGCTTCGACGACCCCGAGTTCGGCACCTCGCAGGAGGACGCGAAGGAGGCGGCGATGCAGGTGTGGATGTACGCGAACGAGATCGCCGAGCAGCGCAAGGGCCAGCGGGACGAGCACGACCTCTGCACCATCCTCGTCAACGCCGAGGTCGACGGCTTCAGCCTCAGCGAGGCCGAGTTCGACAGCTTCTTCCTCATGCTCACCGTGGCCGGCAACGAGACCACGCGGAACCTCATCTCCGGCGGCATGCTCGCGCTCATGGAGCACCCGGAGCAGCGCGCGCGCCTGCTCGCCGACCCGTCCCTCATCCCCTCCGGGGTCGAGGAGATGCTCCGCTGGGTGACGCCGGTGAACTGCTTCAAGCGCACCGCCACCTGCGACATGGAGACTCCGCGGGCAGAAGATCCGCGAAAACGACAAGATCATCCTCTTCTACTCGTCGGCCAACCGCGACGAGGCCGTCTTCAAGGACCCGGACGTCTTCGACGTCGGTCGCTCCCCCAACGATCACCTCGCCTTCGGCGTCGGCGAGCACTTCTGCCTGGGGTCGAGCCTCGCGCGCCTCGAGATCCGGATCATGTTCGAGGAGCTGCTCCGGCGCTTCCCCGACATGGAGCTGGCGGGCCCGGTGAGCCGCCTGCGATCGAGCTTCCTCAACGGCATCAAGCACATGCCGGTGCGCTTCACGCCGGAGAAGGCCTGAGCGGGAGAACCGCGGGAGGGAGAGATGGCCGACACGACGCTTTCAGGCTATCCGCGCGGATGGTTCGTCGTCTGCTTCTCCAGCGACCTCCCCGCGCTCGGGGTCAGGCCCCTCCGCTACTTCGGCCGCGACCTCGTCGCGTACCGCGGTGAGGACGGCGCCGTCCGCGTCCTCGACGCGCACTGCCCCCACATGGGCGCCCACTTCGGCTACGGGGGGCAGGTCGCCGGAGAGTGCATCCGCTGCCCCTTCCACGCGTGGCGCTTCGGCGGCGACGGCGCCTGCGCCTCGAGGTCCCCTACGCGAAGAAGATCCCGCCCGCGCGCCCAGGTGCGGTCGTGGCCCGTCCGGGAGATCAACGGCCACGTGCTCGTCTACAACGACAGGAGCACAGACGCCGCCGCGCCCCCCGCGTTCGAGATCCCCGTCATCCCGGAGTACGGCAGCGACGAGTGGCTCCCGTGGGTCACGCACGTCTACCACGTCAAGACGCACCCCAAGCGAGATTGTCGACAACCTCGCCGACCGCGCGCACTTCCCCTCGGTGCACAGGACGGAGATCGACGACTTCAGCTTCGGCGTCGACGGGCACCTCGCCTGGCAGAAGGTGAAGGGGCGAGCGTACTTCCCGGGCGGCGTCGACCAGTTCTCGTCGTCGACCACGTACCACGGCCCCGGCTACCTCCTGATGCGCATGGACGGCGCTCCTCCAGAACTACATGCTCGTCGCCCACACGCCCATCGACGAGAAGACCCTCGATCTCCGGCTCGCCGTGACGCTGAAGATCGTCGGCAACCGCGCCAGGACGGAGGGGTACGTGGCCAGCTACATGAGCAACCTCAAGTCCGGCTTCGAGGACGACCTCCGGATCTGGGAGCACAAGGTCTACATCGACCCGCCCGCGCTCTGCGACGGGGACGGGCCCATCGGCAAGCTCCGGAAGTGGTACCGGCAATTCTACGCGCCCATCGGCATGCCAGCGAGACCGGCCAGGTCGACGCGGCGCAGGGCTGAGCGCCTCGGGGAGGTGCGGGATGCGAGCGATCGACGCGTTCGTGAACGTAGGGCATGGGCTCGTCGGAGCGCCCGGCGTACCTCGTGCGGGTCGCCGAGGACTACTTCAAGCGGAGCGAGCAGATCTTCCGCGACATCTCCATCACCGAGATGCTCGACACGATGGACCGCCTCGGCGTTACGAGGTCCATCCTCTCCCTCCGCGCCGAGACGCCCTCGCCCCACGTCCTCTCCTTCTGCGAGGCGCACCCCGACCGCTTCCCCCTCGCGGCCTACGTCGACCCGCGCCGCGGCATGCCCGCGCTCCGCGAGCTCGAGGGCCGTGCGCAAGAACCACCCGGTGGTCCTCGCGCGCGCGGTCCCGTTCATGATCAACCTCCCGCCGGACGACAAGCGCCTACTTCCCGCTCTACGCCAAGTGCATCGAGCTCGGCCTCCCCATCTCCGTCAACACCGGCATCCCCGGCCCGCCCGCCCCCGGCAAGTGCCAGGACCCGATCTGCCTCGACGAGGTTTGCCTCTTCTTCCCCGAGCTCAAGCTCGATCATGGCGCACGGCGCGGACCCGTGGTGGGCGGTCGCCATCCGGCTGATGCTCAAGTACCCGAACCTCTACTTGATGACCTCGGCCTACGCCCCCCGCTTCCTCCCGCAGGAGCTGATTCATTTCATGAACACGCGCGGGAAGGACAAGATCATCTTCGCCAGCGATCACCCCGTCCTCTCGATGGAACGGTGCATCAAGGAGGCCCAGGAGCTGGATCTCCGCGAGGGCGTGCTCGACAAGTACCTCTACGCGAACGCCGCCAGGGTGTTCTTCGAGGAGACAGCCATGAGCGCGACGGCCACGATCGCGCCACGCTCGTGCGCCGCGCGCGAGGCGCTCGCGCCCCAGCCTGGCCGCCCGCGTCGCCGAGGCCGAGGCGCTGCGCCGCCTCCCGGACCAGACCATCGCCGACCTCCAGGAGGCCGGGTTCTTCCGCATGCTCCAGCCCGCGCGCTGGGGCGGGGCCGAGGTCGATCCCGCGCGCGTTCTTCGACGTGCAGGCGACAATCGCGGCCGCGTGCCCCTCGACCGCGTGGGTGCTCGGCGTGGTCGGCGTACACGACTGGCAGCTCGCCCTCTTCCCCGAGGAGGCGCAGAAGGACGTCTGGGGAGAGGACTCGAGCACCCTCATCTCCTCTTCGTACGCGCCCACGGGCAAGGTCACGCGGGTCGACGGCGGCTTCCGCGTCAGCGGGCGCTGGTCGTTCTCGAGCGGCTGCGACCATTGCCGCTGGGTCTTCCTCGGCGGCATGGTCCCGCCGGAGGCGGAGGGGAAGCCGCCGGAGATGCGCACCTTCCTCCTGCCGCGCGAAGGACTACCGGATCGACGACACCTGGCACGTCGCAGGCCTCAAGGGGACGGGCAGCAAGGACATCGTGGTCGAGGACGCCTTCGTCCCCGAGCACCGCACCCACCGGCTGGTCGACGGCTTCAAGCGCAAGAGCCCGGGCAACGCGGTCAACACGGCGCCGCTCTACCGGCTCCCCTTCGGGCAGGTCTTCGTCCGCTCCGTCTCGACGAGCGCCATCGGCATCCCCAGGGCGCCCTCGACGCGTACCGCGCCGTCGCGGCGAAGCGCGTCGCCGCGGGCGACGGCTCCAAGGTCGCCGAAGAGGCCGCGGCCCAGCTCGTCTGCGCCTGCGCGGCGGCCGCGCTCGACGAGGTGCGCCTCGTCCTCTACCGCAACATGGACGAGCTGATGGCGCGCGCGCGCGCCGGACGAGGACATGCCCGCTCGAGCGCCGCGTCGGCTTCCGCTTCGACTCGGCGAACGCCGTCGTCGAAGTGCGTGGCGGCGGTCGACGAGCTGTTCGCGCAGAGCGGCGGGCGCGCCATCTTCCTGAACAGCCCCATGCTCCGCTACTTCCTCGACGCGCACGCGGCGCGCGCCCATTACGCCAACAACCCCGACAAGCCGGGGAGAAACTTCGGCGGCGTGCTCCTCGGGCTCAAGAACGTGGACTATCTTCCTCTAGAGGGGGCGGAACTCGATGATCGCGCAGCTCGGATATCTCGGCTTCGAGGTGAGCGACCTCCCCGCGTGGGAGGCGTTCGCCACCGACGTGCTCGGCCTCGGGATGGCGAGCCGGGCGGCGTCGGGCGCGCTCTCGCTGCGGATCGACGGCCACGCGCACCGCTTCTTCGTCGACGCCGGGCCCGGCCGACGATCTCGCGTTCATCGGCTGGCAGGTCGACGACGAGGAGGCGTTCATCGCGACGGTCGCGAAGCTGCGCGCCGCCGGCGTCGACGTCGACCCTCGGCACCGCCGAGGACGCCGCCCGCCGCCACGTGCGCGCCCTCGCCCGCTTCCGCGACCCGGGCGGCGTGCCACCGGAGATCTTCCACGGCCCGGAGATGGCCCCCGAGCCCTTCCGATCCGACGCTGGTGCGATCGGGCTTCGTCGCCGACGACGCGCGGCCTCGGCCACGTGGTCGTGTCGCGACCGCGAGCCAGGACGAGACGCGCGCGTTCTACTGCGACGTCCTCGGCTTCCGCCTGAGCGATCGCATCGTGGCCGAGATCCACGGCTATCACGCCGACATGCTCTTCCTCCACGTCAACCGGCGGCACCACTCCGTCGCCTTCGGCGACCGGCAGGACAAGACCCTGCACCACTTCATGCTCGAGGTGGCGCTCGATGGACGACGTGGGCCTCGCCTTCGACCGCGCGCTCCGCGCCGGCGTCGCGCATCATGCACACGCTCGGCCGGCACCCCAACGACCGGATGTTCTCGTTCTACGCGCGCACGCCGTCGGGCTTCCAGTTCGAGGTCGGCTGGGGCGGCGCGCGAGGTCGACGACGCCACGTGGGAGCCCAGCGTCTACGATCGCATCAGCGAGTGGGGGCACCATCCCCCCGCAGTTCCTCGCGCCGCCACGGAAGAGCGCGGCGCCGCAGCCGTGAAGAGAGAGCGAGGGAGCGATGAGCGGGAAGGCGGTGCCCGAGGGCAAGTACGCGGACATCGGCGACGGGCTCGCGCGTCCACTACCACGAGGCGGGGGAGGGCGCGGCCGTGCTCTTCCTCCACGGTAGCGGTCCGGGCGCCAGCGGCTACTCCAACTTCCGGCGCAACTACCCGTACTTCGCCGCGCACGGCTTCCGCGCCATCGTGCCGGACACGCTCGGCTTCGGCTACTCGAGCAAGCCGGACGACGTCGACTACACCCTCGACTTCCTCGCCGGCGCCGCCGCTCCGCCTCACCGAGGCGCTCGGCGTCGAGCGCTGCTCCATCGTCGGCAACTCGCACGGCGGGGCGATGGCCATCAAGCTCGCCATCGACCACCCCGAGCGGGTCGACAAGCTCGTGCTCATGGCGCCCGGCGGCCTCGAGGTGCGCGAGGCGTACATGAAGATGGACGGCATCCGCACCATGATGAAGGTCTTCCTCGGCCCCGAGGGGATCACCCGCGAGGGCATGCGCAAGGTCTTCGGCCTCCAGCTCCACGACCCGCGCACGCTCACCGAGGAGATCCTCGACGAGCGCGTCCGAGATCGCCGTCACGCAGCCGAAGCGCGTCCTCACGTCGCTGTCGGTGCCCCACCTCGCCCCCGAGCTCGCCAGACTCCGCTGCCCGGTCTTCGGCTTCTGGGGGATGAACGACAAGTTCTGCCCCGTGAGCGGCGCCACCACGCTCGCCGAGCGCTGCCGCGGCGCCCGCGTGCTGCTCCTCGCGGAGTGCGGGCACTGGGTGATGGTCGAGCACACCGACCTCTTCAACCGCCTCTCCGTCGACTTCCTCCGCGAGCCTTCAGGCGGGCGCGCAAGCGCGCCCTGGACGCGCCCCGAGGAGCCTCGCTCGTGAACGACGCCGCCGTCGCGCGCCACGCCGAGGAGCTCTACGCCGCGCTCCGCGGGCGGACACACCGTCCCGCCGCTGACGGAGCGGGTGCCCGGCATCACGCGTCGATGACGCCTACCGCATCTCGCAGCGCCTGCTCGAGCGCCGCCTCGCGGACGGCGAGCGCCTCGTCGGCAAGAAGATCGGCGTCACCAGCAAGGCCGTGCAGCGCATGCTCGACGTCCACCAGCCGGACTTCGGCTACCTCACGGACCGGATGCGCTACGAGGACGGCGCGCGAGATGCCCATCCGCCGCGAGCTGATCCAGCCGCGGGCCGAGGGCGAGATCGCCTTCCTGCTCGAGCGCGACCTCGTGGGCCCGGGCGTGACGCCGGCCGACGTGATCGCCGCGACCGAGTGCGTGATGCCCTGCTTCGAGGTCGTCGACTCCCGCATCCGGGACTGGAAGATCCGCGTCGAGGACACGGTCGCCGACAACGCCTCGTCGGGCCTCTTCGCCCTCGGGCGCGAGACGCGGCCGCCCTCGGGCTTCGACTTCTTCTCCTGCGGCATGGTGGTGGAGAAGAACGGCGAGATCGTGAGCACGGGCGCGGGCGCGGCCGCCCTTGGCTCGCCGCTCGTCTGCGTCGCGTGGCTGGCCAATACGCTGGGCGGCTATCGGCGTCCCGCTCCGCGCGGGGGACGTGATCCTCTCCGGCTCGCTCGTCCCGCTCGAGCGCGTCCGGCCCGGCGACCGCATGCGGGTCACCATCGGGGGCCTGGGCTCGGCCTCGGTCGTCTTCACCTGAGCGCGCAGCGGAGGCTCGTCGCATGAAGATCAAGGCAGCCATCATCGGCTCGGGCAACATCGGCACGGACCTCCTCTACAAGGCCAGGCGCAGCGCGGTGATCGAGCCCGCGTGGGTCGTCGGCGTCGATCCGGCGTCGGAGGGCCTCAAGCGCGCCGCCTCGCTCGGGGTCAAGACCACCTCGGCGGGCGTCGACGGCCTGCTCCCCCACGTCGCGAAGGACGGCATCCGCGTCGCGTTCGACGCCACCAGCGCCCGCGCCCACCTCGAGAACGCGAAGAAGCTCGAGCCGCTCGGCGTGCTCATGATCGACCTGACCCCGGCGGCGATCGGCCCCTACTGCATCCCGCCGGTGAACCTCGCCGAGCACGTCGGCTCCCGCGCGATGAACGTCAACATGGTCTCGTGCGGCGGGCAGGCCACGGTCCCGATGGTCGCCGCGGTCAGCCGCGTCCAGCCGGTGGAGTACGCCGAGATCGTCGCCACCGTCGCCTCGCAATCCGTCGGCCCTGGCACGCGCGAGAACATCGACGAGTTCACGCGGACCACCGCGGGCGCCGTCGAGCGGCTGGGCGGCGCGAAGCGCGGCAAGGCGATCATCATCATCAACCCGGCCGAGCCGCCGCTCGTCATGCGCGACACCATCCACTGCCTGACGGAGGGCCCGCCCGACGAGGCGGCGATCACCGCCTCCGTCCACGCGATGGTGCGGGAGGTCGCGCGCTACGTGCCGGGCTACCGGCTCAAGAACGGCCCCGTCTTCGACGGCCGGCGCGTCAGCGTCTTCATGGAGGTCGAGGGCCTCGGCGACTACCTCCCGCGGTACGCCGGCAACCTCGACATCATGACCGCCGCGGCGCTGCGCACCGGCGAGATCTTCGCGGAGCGGATGGCGCGCGGCGACGAGGCGCGCGCGGAGGGTTGAGCCATGGATCTCCACGGGCACACGGATCACGATCCACGACATGACCCTGCGCGACGGGATGCACCCGAAGCGCCACCAGATCTCGCTCGACCAGATGGTCGCCGTCGCGACCGCGCTCGACCTCGCCGGCGTGCCGCTCGTCGAGGTGACCCACGGCGACGGGCTCGGCGGCGCCTCGATCAACTACGGCTTCCCCCGCCACACCGACGAGGAGTACCTCCGCGCGGTGGTCCCGAGGATGAAGCGGGCCAGGGTCTCCGCCCTGCTCCTGCCCGGCATCGGCACCGTCGACCACCTCCGGATGGCGAAGGACCTGGGCGTGGCCACGATCCGCGTCGCCACGCACTGCACGGAGGCCGACGTCTCCGGCCAGCACATCGGCATGGCCCGCGCGCTCGGGCTGGACACCGTGGGCTTCCTGATGATGGCGCACATGGTGAACCCGGAGCAGCTCTTCGCCCAGGCCCGCCTGATGGAGGGCTACGGAGCGAACTGCATCTACTGCACCGACTCGGCCGGCTACATGCTCCCCGACGACGTGACCGCGCGCATCACGGCCCTGCGCGCGGGGCTGCGCCCCGAGACCGAGATCGGCTTCCACGGCCACCACAACATGAGCCTGGGCGTCGCCAACTCGCTCGCCGCGATCGCGGCCGGCGCCCGCCGCATCGACGCCTCCGCCGCGGGGCTCGGCGCCGGCGCGGGCAACACGCCGCTCGAGGTGCTCGTCGCGGTGCTCGATCGCATGGGCGCGGAGCACGGGGTCGATCTCTACCGGGCGATGGACGTGGCAGAGGATGTCGTCGTGCCGATGATGGACCGCCCGGTCCGCATCGATCGCGACGCGCTCATCCTCGGCTACGCCGGCGTCTACTCCTCGTTCCTGCTCTTCGCGCAGCGCGCGGGCGAGCGGTACGGCATCTCTTCGCGCGACATCCTCGTCGAGATGGGGCGCCGCAAGACCGTGGGCGGGCAGGAGGACATGATCGAGGACGTGGCGCTCGACCTGGCGCGCGAGCGCGGCGCCCGCACGGTGGCCTGAATGGACGGCCTCGAAGCCTTCCGGCAGGAGGTCCGTGCCTGGATTGAGCAGAGCTGCCCGCCCTCGATGCGCAACCCGGGGACGGACGACGAGCAGGTGTGGGGCGGGCGGCACGCCGTCTTCCCCCACCCGGACTCCAAGCTCTGGCTGACGCGGATGGTCGAGCGCGGGTTCGTCGCGCCCACGTGGCCCAAGGAGTACGGCGGCGCCGGCCTCTCCGCGGAGGAGGCGGGGGTCCTCGCCGCCGAGTTGCGCCGCGCCGGGTGCCGCGTCGCGCTGCGGAGCCTCGGCTTGTGGATGCTCGGCCCAGTGCTCCTCCGCTTCGGCACGGAGGAGCAGAAGCGCGAGCACCTGCCGCCCATCGCCCGCGGCGAGATCCGCTGGTGCCAGGGCTACAGCGAGCCCGGCGCCGGGTCGGACCTGGCGAGCCTGTCGACGCGCGCCGTGCTCGAGGGCGACACCTACGTGGTGAACGGGCAGAAGACGTGGACCTCCCACGCCGACAAGGCCGACTGGATGTTCTGCCTGGTGCGCACCGATCCGAGCGCGTCCAAGCACGAGGGCATCAGCTTCCTCCTGATCGACATGGAGAGCCCCGGCGTCCGCGCGCGCCCCATCAAGCTCATCAGCGGCGTGTCCCCCTTCTGCGAGACCTTCTTCGACGACGTCCGCGTCCCGGCAAGGAACCTCGTGGGCACGCCCGGCCAGGGCTGGGTCGTCGCCAAGGCCCTCCTCGAGCACGAGCGCTCCACGATCGGCGCCCTCCGCGAGAACAGCTTCTCCGTGGAGGAGCCCCTCCAGGACGTCGCGAGGCGCTACCTCGGCGACGATCCCGGCCCACTGCCCGATCCGGTCCTGCGCGACCGCATCACGCAGGCCAACCTCGACCTCTTCGCGTACCAGCTCACGACGCGGCGCGCCGGCGAGACGGCGCAGGCCCGGAAGAGCCCGGGCCCCGAGAGCTCCGTGCTCAAGCTCTACGGCATGGAGCTCAACAAGCGCCGCAAGGAGCTGCGCATGGCCCTCGCCGGCTTCGCGGGGCTCGGCGCGCCGGACGCAGGCGCGGCGGCCTCGGGCGTCTCGCCCGACGAGCTGGATCTCACCCGGGACTACCTGCGCTCGCGCGCCAACTCCATCGAGGGCGGCACCACCGAGATCCAGCTCAACATCATCGCCAAGCGAATCCTCGGCCTGCCCGACTAGACCACGAGAGCCGCCATGCCCTTCGTCCTCACCCCGGACCAGGAGTCGATCCGCGACACCGCGCGCCGCTTCGCCCGGGAGCGCGCGCCCGTCGCGCACCTCCGCCGCCTGCGCGACGCCCGCGACGCGACCGGCTTCTCGCGCGATCTGTGGCGCGAGATGGCCGCCATGGGCTTCGCCGGCCTCACGCTCCCGCCGGAGCAAGGCGGCGCGGGCCTCGGCTTCGCCGAGCTGGGCCTCGTCGCGGAGGAGCTCGGGAGGACGCTCTGCCCGACGCCCCTCCTCTCCACCGTCGTCCTCGGTGCAGGCGCCGTCGCCCTCGGCGGCGCCGCCCACGCGGACGAGGTGCTCCCCGCGGTCGCCGCGGGCGAGCGCATCCTCGCCCTCGCGCACGACGAGGGCACCCGCCATGCGCGGTACGGCGCCCGCACCGCCGCCGAGCAGGCCCCGGGCGGCTTCCGGATCTCGGGCGAGAAGGCCTTCGTGCTCGACGGCCACGCCGCCGACGCGTTCGTCGTCGTCGCCCGCACCTCGGGGAGCCCCGGCGACCGCGACGGCCTCACCCTCTTCCTGGTCCCCGCGTCGGCCCCCGGCGTCACGGCCACACGCACCTTCCTCGTCGACAGCCGCGGCGCCGCCCGCGTGCGCTTCGACGGCGTTCACGCGCCGGACGCCGACGTGATCGGCGAGGTCGACCGCGGCGCCGACATCCTCGACCGGGTGCTCGACCGGGCCACCATCGCGCTCTCCGCGGAGATGCTCGGCGGCCTCGTCGAGGCGTTCGAGCGCACGATCGGCTACCTCAAGGAGCGCCGCCAGTTCGGCGTCCCCATCGGCTCCTTCCAGGCGCTCAAGCACCGCGCCGCCCAGATGTTCTGCGAAGTGGAGCTCTGCCGCTCCGTGGTGATGGACGCCCTCCGCGCCCTCGACGAGTCCCGCCCCGACGTCCCCCTCACCGCGTGCGCCGCCAAGGCCCGGGCGACCGACGCCTTCCTCCTCGTGACCGCCGAGGCCGTCCAGATGCACGGCGGCGTCGGGGTCACGGACGAGCTCGACATCGGGCTCTTCCTCAAGAGAGCGCGCGCCGCGGACGCAACGTTCGGCGGGGCGGCCTACCAGCGCGGCCGGTTCGCGAGCCTCTCGGGGTACTGAAACCTGTTCGAGAAAGAGATTGAACCGCCAAGACGCCAAGACGCCAACAAGATGATTTCTTCTTTGCTTTTGGCGCCTTGGCGTCTTGGCGGTTCAATTCCGGATTGAGCCGAGAGCAGGGGCGCGGCGCCGCGAGGTTGCGGGCGGCGGGATCGAACAGGGGCACCCGGGATCAAATAGAAGTCCCCCGCCGCTGGATCGGGGCCGCGGGATTCAATGAGGGGACGGCGGGATCGAACGAGGGCGCCTCGCCGCAAGATTGTGGACGGCGGGATGAAATGAGGGGGCGCCGGGATCAAACGGGAGCGTCTGGCCGCAAGATTGCGGACGGCGGGATCAAACGAAGGCGCCCCGCCACGAGGTTGCGGACGGCGGGATCAAATGAGGGGCGCCGGGATCAAACGGGAGCGCCTGGCCGCAAGGTTGCGGACGGCGGGATCAAACGAAGGCGCCCGGCCGCAAGGTTGCGGACGGCGGGATCAAATGAGGGGGCGCCGGGATCAAACGGGAGCGCCTGGCCCCAAGGTTGCGGACGGCGGGATCAAACGAAGGCGCCCGGCCGCAAGGTTGCGGACGGCGGGATCAAATGAGGGGGTGGCGGGCTCGAACTGGGGCATCGTCGCGAAGTTTCGGCCGAGTGACTGACGTTCAGGGAACGCGGCCGCTCACATGCACTTGGTCGCGTCGGGGACGGTGCACTTGCCGGAGGTGCCCGCGTCGACGTCCCCGCTCGAGGTCACGCATTTCGCGGGGTTGAGGCAGGGCGGGCCGACGGTGGGGTCGTTGTCGCAGGCGGCGCCGTCGGCCGCGGCGGCCACGCAGGTCTTCGCGCCGTCCGGCCCGATGCACTGGCCCCCGGCCTCGCAGGCCCCGAAGCTCGTGAACATGAACGTCCCCCCCGTGCCGCCGGGGAGCTCGGCGCAGGGCTTGCCGGCGCCGACGAGCTGGATGGTCTGACACGAGCCCACGCCCTTCCTGCCGTTCGTGGGGATGCACGCGAGGCCATCCTGGGAGTTGCAGGTGGGCTCCGTTGCCGCCGTCGTGTCGCACTTGGCCCCGACCGCAGTGCCCTCGAGCTGGCACGTGCCCGGCGTCATCGTCATCGCATCCTCGCCGACGCACGAGAGGCCGGACGCGCAGGGCTGCTTCCCCGTCACGCAGGACCCGCCCATCATGACCCGCGTCGCGCAGATGCCCGGATCCACTGCGTTCGCCCCCGCCGCCTTCGCGCACGCCAGGTTGCGGCCGCAGTCGGCCTGCACGTAGCACGTGGCGCCGACCGACGGGAGCGGCTGGCAGGTTCCGCAGGTCTCGAACGGGCCGGTGGCGCAGAAGGTGCTCATGCACTGGCCGTTGGCGCCGCAGGGCGCGCCGTTGGCGAGGCCGCCCGGGAGGGGGATGCACGCCGCGGGGGGGTTGTTGTCGTAGAAGTCGGTGCACGACTCGCTGGGGTACGCGGCCACGCACGTCTCGATGTGCGCGGGGGTCTGCGAGGAGTCCTTGGCCATGAGGGCGGTGGCGCAGGTGAGGACGGCCCTCGTCTCGCAGTCCGCCTCGGAGCCGTAGTTCGCGTCGTTGTAGAAGCTGTTCTCGGAGCACTTCTCGCGCTCCGCGCAGATGGCGTGGGCCTGGTCCGCGCACGCCTGCATGACGCTCGTCCCGGAGCCGCCGGTGCCCGAGGTGGCGCTCGTGGACGAGCCCTTGCCGCCGGTGCCCGTGGACGAGGTCATGGACGTGCCGGTGCCGTGGCTGCCCGTGCTGCCTGCGGTGCCCCCGGTCGTCGTGACGGTGCCGCCGCCGCACGCGATGAGCGCGAGGACTGGCGCTGCGATCAAGGACGTCTTCAAAGCGATGTGCATGAGGATGGGCCTCCTTGTGAAGGAACGTGTCGAGCACGCCGCGCATGGCACGAGGCGTGCCGCATTCCCGAGGAGCGCGGAGGCACCCTGTTTTCGAGAAGAAGGGCGTGGCTGCGGCGCCACGACGTAGCGGGGTTGCCTCGCCGCTCACGAGGTGGATGCGTCAAGCGAAGAGACAGGCGTCAGGTGAGGAGACGCACGCGCCTCCTTGGCATGGGCGTCAGCCTGCGGTTGTGGCCATGAGAGGCCGCGAGGCTCACGGCCGCAGCCGGCGATCGTGCCAGAGCAGCATCTCCAGCGTCCCCGCCTCGCGGAGGAAGACCTGGTCGTGCTGGCCCGGCGTGACGACGAGGTCGGACGGGGCTCCCCTCTTCGTCAGGGCGTCGGCGAGCGCGACGCTGGCCTCGCGGAACGGGTCGCCGTCGGTGGTCGCGATGCGCACGCTGGTCCGGGCCGACCTGGCCAGCGCAGAGGCGATCTTGTCGGCGTAGCGGGGGGCGCGCGCGGCGCTGAACGCGCTCTGCACTCCACCCCAGGCGCAGAAGACCTCCGGCCGGCGGGTGAAGACCTCGACGCCGACGTAGCCTCCCATCGAGAACGCCGTCGAGCGCCGTGTGCGCGGAGTCCGGGACGACCGGCGCCTCCCGGCGGGCGCGGGGGACGACGACGTCGGCGATCCACGCGGCGTAGGCGTCGAGCGCGCCCTCGGGGTCCGGGAGCCTGCCGATGATGGGCGTGTACGGGCAAGCCACGGCCAGCCCCCGGAACGGCTGCGCGGCGAGGGCGGCGTTGATCTCGGCGAGGCGAGCGTCGGAGAGCACGGCGCCGGAGCGGTAGGTCCGCTCGACCGGGGGGCGGCGCAGGCGGGCGTAGGCGGTGCCGAGGCCGTAGCGCTCGACCCACGCGTAGACGCCGGTGCCCTGGTCGCCCGCCTCGCCGAGGCCGTGGAGCAGGACCAGGAGTGGTACGCGTTCGCCCTTGGCGAGGTGGTTGGGGACGAAGAGGGTGAAGCGCGTCGCGAGCTTCTTGTCGCCCTCGACCTCGATGTCGCGGACGTCGAGGTCGGGCGGAGTCCGGCTGGCCGGCGGGTCGGCCCGCGCGGGGCGAGCGTCGCCGATCGCGGAGAGCGCGGTCAGCGCCGCCAGCTCGGCGAGGAAGGCCCGGCGACTCTGCGGGTGCACGACGCCATTGTGGCACAAAGGCTGCTACAAACAGCGCATGAGCCTCGCTCGTCCGTTCCCTGCTCTCCTCGCCGCCACCGCCGCGCTGGCCCTCACGGCCTGCTCGCGCCCCGAGCCGCCCACCGTCACACCCGTCTCGGGTCGCGTAACAGGCATCAGCACGTCCGGCATCGACATCGCGGCGAAGCTCGAGGGCTACAACCCGAACGATTTCGACATCTCCGTCAAGTCGTACACGGTCACGCTCATCCTCGATCACCAGATCCGCGTCGGCACCGTGACGTCGACGCACGGAGTCGACCTGCCGGCCAGGAAGAAGAAGGTGTTCGAGGTGCCGATCTCGGTGAAGTGGAACGACGTCGCCGCGCTGGTCCCGCTGGCGCTCTCCAACCGGGACGTCCCCTTCGAGGCCGACGGCAAGGTGAAGATGGGGGGTGAGCTGGTCGACGTGGACCTTCCGTTCAAGGTGAGCGGTGTGATCACCCACCAGCAGATCTCCCAGGCGGTGGGGAAGGCGATCCCCAAGATCCCCGGGCTCACGTTCTAGAACGCTGACGTGGACGTAGACGTAGACGATCTCGCGTCGATCGCGTCAGCGTCCACGTCCACGTCAGCGTTGACGAGCGGGTTGCGCGCCCCCCTCGCCGGCCATGATACTGACGGCGTGAAGAGCGCATGGTCGCCCGGCTCCTGGGCTTCGTTCCCCAACGCACAGCCCATCCGTTACGAGGATCCGGCCGCCCTGGAGCGGGTTTGCGCCGCGCTGCGGGTGCTCCCCCCGCTCGTCACGGCGTGGGAGGTCGACCGGCTCCGCTCCCAGATCGCCGATGCCCAGGAGGGCAAGCGCTTCCTCCTCCAGGGCGGGGACTGCGCGGAGAGCATCGCCGACTGCCAGCCAGGTGTGATCACCAACCAGCTCAAGATCCTGCTCCAGATGTCGCTCGTGCTCATCCACGCCGGCAAGCGCCCGGTGATCCGGGTGGGCCGCCTCGCGGGCCAGTACGCGAAGCCGCGCAGCAAGCCGAACGAGAAGCGCGGCGCCACCACGCTCCCCTCGTACTTCGGCGATTTGGTGAACCACCCGGAGTTCACGGCGGAGGCCCGCCGCGCGGACCCGGACCTGCTCCTCAGCGCGTACCACCACTCGGCCCTGACGCTGAACTTCATCCGGTCGCTCTCCGCCGGCGGCTTCGCCGACCTGCACCACCCGGAGTACTGGGACCTCTCGTTCTTCCGCCGGGCCGACCTGCCGGACGCGCTGCGCGAGGAGTACCAGCGGACCAGCGTGCGCATCGCCGACGCGCTGCACTTCATGCAGGCGGTGACGCAGACGAGCGTCGACGCGCTCACCCGCGTCGAGTTCTTCACGAGCCACGAGGGGCTGCACCTCGCCTACGAGGCGGCGCAGACGCAGGAGGCCTCCCACGCGAAGGGGCACTACCTGCTGACGACGCACCTGCCCTGGATCGGCGAGCGGACGCGGGAGGCGGACGGGGCCCACGTCGAGTTCTTCCGCGGGATCCGGAACCCGGTGGGCATCAAGCTCGGCCCCAGTGCCGAGGCGGGCGACGTCGCCGTGCTCCTCGACCGGCTGAACCCCGACGACGAGCCGGGCAAGATCGTGCTCATCACCCGGATGGGCGAGGCCAAGGTCGCGGAGCGGCTGCCGGCGCTGGTGCGCGGCGTCGAGCGGCTCGGGCGCAACGTGCTCTGGGTGTGCGACCCGATGCACGGGAACACGCAGACGACGCACTCGGGGATCAAGACGCGCGACTTCGACGACATCCTGCGCGAGATCGAGGTCACCTTCGAGGTGCACGCGGCCGAGGACACGCACCTCGGGGGCGTGCACTTCGAGCTCACGGGGCAGGACGTCACCGAGTGCACCGGCGGCGGCGTGAGCGAGGAGGAGCTGAGCCAGCGGTACGCGAGCCTCTGCGACCCGCGCCTCAACTACCGCCAGGCGCTCGAGATGGCGTTCGCCATCGCGCGGCGGATGCGCAGGGACGGGATCGGCGCCCTCCCCTCGATCCGCGGCTTGCCCTGAGCGAGCCCGGTCGTCCGCGGCGGTCCGGCGACGTTGACGGGGGGGTGGCGGCATGGTAAGCGCCACCCAGTCCCAGCGGGCGCGATCGAGTGGGAGCGAATGTGCGCTTCCCGATCGCGGAGGGGTCCCCGGCTCACGTGGTCTGGCCCCGGCCCCATCCCCCGACTCATCGGGTTGGATGGGTCCTCCCGCAGACGGTGACTACGGAAGCGCGCCCCGACCTTGGACGTGCAGCGCGCCGAAAGACAAGACAGGAAAATGACGTTCACCGATGCAGCCGCCGAGGTGCTCCGCCTCGTGGGCCGCCCGCTTCACTACAAAGAGATCACCGACATCGCCATCGAGAAGAACCTGCTCAGCCACGTCGGCAAGAGCCCCGAGGTGACGATGGGGGCGCGCCTCGCCGCGACGCTGAAGAAGGACACGGCGGAGAACCCGCTCGTCCGCGTCAAGCCGGGCGTGTTCGCCCTCCGGGAGTGGGACGACAAGACGATCAAGGCAGGCCTCGAGCCGAAGAAGGGCTCGCGCAAGGCGCAGCGCCCCGAGCCTTCGCCGTCCAAGGCGAGCCGCGCCGACGCGCCCGAGGCCGTGGAGGACGATGACGACGAGGTGCTGATCGGCGGCGAGGACGCCGAGGAAGCCGCCGAAGAGGAGCCCGCCGAGGACTCGGTGGAGTCGCTCGAGGAGCCCGTCGCCGCCGCCCAGCCGGAGACGCCCAAGTCCCCGTTCCCGGCGCCGCGTGCCGCGCACCACGAAGCCCAGATCAGCATGCTCGAGGTGGCCGCGCCGTACGCGCCGGCCGAGTCTTCGCCCACGCCCGACACGTCGCGCTCGGAGCGCGCCCCGGAGGCCGCCGCACCGCGCCCCGCGCCCTCGAGCCCGCGCCCGGATTCGGCGAGGATGGCGAGCCCGCGGCTCCTCGTGGACGGCGAGGAGGTCGAGGTCGAGGACGAGGAGGCGGAGCCGCCCGGTCCCGACGACGTGATGCGCGCCGAGGCCGCCGCCGGCGCCGCCGAGATGTTCGACGAGGAGGAGGACGACGACCAGCCCATCCTGGGCGGCAACGACGACCGCGGCGCCGCGCCTCCGGGCGAGTCCGGGGACCGGGGCGGCCGTCGCCGTCGCCGCCGCCGCCGGGGCCGGGCCAACGGCGAGGCTGCCCCGACGGGTGGCGGGCGGGCTGCCCTCGTACGTCGCCACGCCCGCGTTCGACGGCCAGGGCCGCGCGCGGATGGACGACCGACGCGGACGAACCGGCGCGACGATCGGCGGCGACGACCGGCGGGACAGTGCTCCGCGGCAGGAATCCGGCGACGCGGTGTACCGCCCGCAGCTCATCGAGCTGACCCCCGGCGACGGCCACGCGCTCGACGACCTCGCCGGGCGCGAGCTCGCCGACGCCGTGGTGGTGATCCTCTCCACGTTCGATCGCAACGCGGGCGCAGTCTCCCTCCGGCAGATTGCCGAGACCGCGCAGCGCCGCGGCCGCCTCGCCGGCGACGCCCAGCTCGTCCAGTCGCAGGTGGCCGCCGCCGTGCGCGCCGACAACGCGCGCCGCATCGTCTCCGGCCAGCGCCCGCGCTTCCGCCTCGCCGGCGGCCGCGTCGCGCTCACCGACTGGCTCCTCTCGGGCGACCTCGCCCGCCTGGAGCAGGAGGCGCTCGCCGCGGTCGAGCGCTATCGTGAGGCCGCCCGCCGCTCGTTCGCCCGCAAGCTCGGCGAGCTGCCCGGGCACGCCTTCGTCGAGATCTGCGTCCTCGCGCTCGAGAAGATCGGCGTGTGCCAGCTCCGCGCGCTGCGCCGCGCCGGCGTCCCCGGCGGCGAGTCGCACTTCTCCGGCATCCTGAAGTCCGGCGGCGCCGACGAGCTGCGCCTCGCCCTCGTGCTCCGGCGCGACGGGCGCGAGGTCGGCCGCGAGCGCGTCGCCGACCTGCGCGGCTCGCTCCACCACTACGGCCCCGCCAACGCGGGCTGGATCTTCACGGCGGGGCAGACGCTCTCCGGCGCCCGGGAGGAGGCGGCCGTCCCCGGCACGTCGCCGATCGCGCTCTTCGACGGCCTCGCGGTGGCCCGCCTCTGCGAGGAGAACGACGTCGCGGTGATCCGCGCCCGGATGCCCATCGCCATCCCCGACGTGGATCTGCTCGAAGCGCTCCGCGCTAGCTGATTAGGCTTCCGGGAGCGCGCCTCCCGGAACCCCTTCCCTCCCCATCTCCCTCACCCCCACGCCTACCGAACCGCGACCGCAAGGGAGCGGGCGCCACATGGCAACGTGGTCCACAGGCCCTTGCACGTGGAAACGCCTCGCATGCGATGGCCTGGCACCCGCTTGCTGGCGCGCGCGGTTCGGAATCGGAGATGCAGGGACCGCGCGCTGAACGCCGATGGGGCCGGGGGGTGAGGGCGCCCGGCCCTCAGGCCGCTCGCCGCTTCGAGATCCACGCCATCGCCACGGCGCCGAGCGCGGCGCTCGGGAGGGCCGGGCCCAGCAAGAAGACCAGCACGCCCGCCACGTTCGGCGGCAGGGTCTCCGGATCGGCCCCGACCCACGCCGCCAGCAGCGCGAACGGCACCACCGTCGCCGCCAGCAGCACCCAGGGCGCAACCGGCCGGGCCGGGCCGAGCCACGCGACGAGCGCCACCGCCGCTACCGCCGCAGCGCCGGCGCGGAGGGCGTCGAGCGCGAAGAACGGCACGGGCATGAGGCGGCTGAACGTGGCCCGGTTGCCCAGCGACCAGAGCACGCGCACGTAGGCGTCGCGCCGGCGAGCGGCGCCAGCACCGCGGTGAAGGCCAGCGCCCGCGGCGAGCCGCACGCCCCGCCGGGCCAGCCCGAGCAGGAGCGGCACGCCGCAAGCGCGATCAGCGCCGCCGTCACGCCGAGCCGGAGCGGGCGGCCGGCGCCGGTGCGCGCGTCGAGATCGCGGTCGCGGTCACGGGACAGCTCGGCGTGGAGCGACACCGCCTCTTCCCAGGCGGTGGGGTCGGGCTTGTGCAGGCGCGCGACCAGGGGGTCGATCTCCGCGCAGCGGGGCCCGGGGTGGAGGCGGCAGAGGAAGTGGGCCGCCTCGTCGAAGGGCCCGGCGAGGAGGAACGAGTTCTGCTCGTCGTCGAGGCCGAGGGCGTCGAGCATGGGGCGGCCCAGGTTCGACGAGGGGGGGCGCAGCCCGCCGAGGACCGCGAGGGTCGAGGCGACGTCGCGCATGGGGCGCTCGCCGAGCTCGACGCCGCGGCGGAAGAGGCCGCCCAGGCCGAGGAAGAGGCGTGCGAGACCAGCGCCTCGTCGCCGCCGTGCCCGCCCTCGGGGAGGTGGCCGTGATCGCTGACGACGATGAGAGAGTCTTGCTCGAGGTCGAGGGTGGCGGCGTATGCGCGAGTAGGCGGCGGCGTTGCGCGCCTCTTGCCGGGCCTCGGGCGAGGCGCCGCCGTGGCGGTGGCGAGCCTCGTCGACCTCGCCCCAGTGGAAGAAGTCGAACGCGCGCGCGGGCTCTTGCCGTCGAACGGCGCGAGCTCGTGCGCCCGCGAGGCGGCGGCGCCGCCAGCTCGACCCCGGGCGCGAACTCGCCCTTGTAGACGGGCGTGCCCGGCGGCGGCGCGACGATGGCGCCGAAGTCGCTGAAGCCGCGGGCGAAGAGGCGTCAGCGGGACGTGCGCGTCGCCCGCGGCGCAGCAACACGGAGTCGAGGCCGGGGACGGGATCGAGGCTGCCGTTGCGGCGGGTGCCGCTGTCACGGGGGCCGAGCCCGGTGACGAACGAGACCAGCGCCGGCGACGTGTAGGTGGGAAAGTCGACGGCGAGGCTGCGGAACACCCCAGGCCGGCGCAGCGGGAGAAAGTCGTCGAGGCCGCGGGCGGCGTCGTAGGGGAGGCCGTCGACGATCACCACCGAGAGCCGGCGCGCGAGGCCCGGGGTGGGCGGGACGGCGCTGGGCGGGTGCGGCACGCCCTCGAGCGAGGTGTGCGGGGTGTTGAGCGTGGGGAGGTAGACGCCGAGCTTGTAGCCCGCGACGGCCGCCGAGAGCACGGCCCCGACGAGGGCGATGGCGGCGACGGAAGACGCGGGTTTTTCGGTGGGTGTGACCGACAACGCTGCTCGACCCGACGATCCGATTTCTAGGGCGCGCTCGCGCGCCCGCCTGGAAAGGGCTCGCCCGCGAAGCCATCGCGGCCTCGATGCGCGCGCCGCATTCGACACAGAAGCTGTTGCCCGGGAAGAGCTCGGACGAGCAGCGCGCGCAGCGGGACGTCGTCGGCCAGCTCCGGCACGAGGCCAGGGCCCGCGCAGCTCGAGATCGATCTCGCCGCCGCAGGCCAGCGCGCCGCCTCCTCCGGGATCAGCTCCTCGATCCCGCTGCCGGCCTCGAGGTCGGGCGCCTGCGGAGGAAGCGGGGGGAAGCCGTCGGGATCCGGCACGATTCGATCATCGGCGAGCGCACCACCGCGGGCTCCCGCGCCGGAGCGGCGACGGAGGCCGGGAGCGGGCGCGGGCTCCGGCGAGGGCTCGGCCGCGACCGGCGCCAGGGTGGCCGGAGGGAGCGACGGCGCGCTGGCAGGCGCAGAGGCGCCGCCGGCGAAGAAGCTTGGCGGGGGACGAGGGTGCCGAGGAGGCGGCGGGATCAACGGCGCGGACGGCCTTGGCCGGGGGACTGCGGCGCCGAGGGCTGGCCGGCGGGACCGACGGGGACTGGGTTGCGATCGGCGACGAAGGCCGGGGCGCGGGCACCGGCGGCTGGGAGGGGATGCGGGGGACGGGGACGGGAGGGGGCGGCGGGAGAGGAGCGCGGGGCGAGAAGCGGGCGCGGGTGGGACCGGGGCAGGGGTCGGCTGGCGGCGGAGGGGGCCCCCGTCGGACCGGGGCAGTCGACCGAGGCCTCGGGCGTGAGATCGCCCAGGCGGGCGAGCCGTCGGCGTCGTCGGGCGCCAGATCGGCGTGCGCCGGGGCTTCCGTCGCGTGCCTCGCCGGGGCTCTTCACGTGGACGAGGACGGCGGAGATGTTGTCCGTCCCGCCGTGGTCGTTGGCCTCGGCGATGAGCAGCTCGCACGCCTCTTGCGGCTCGGGGGTGAGGCTGATGACCTCGAGGATGTGGTCGACGGGGACCATGCCGGTGAGGCCGTCGGAGCAGAGGAGGTAGAGGTCGCCCGGGAGCACCGGCTCGGACTTGATGTCGACCTTGACGACGTCCTTCATCCCCAGCGCGCGGGTGATGATGTTCTTGGGGAGCCGGGCCAGCTCCTCTTTGGTCAGGTCCGGCTTCATGTCGAGCGCGTCGTTGATGAGCGAGTGATCGCGCGTCATCTGCGTCATCTCGCCGTCGCGGATGCGGTAGCAGCGGCTGTCGCCCACGTGCGCGATGTGCACCATGCCCTCGGCGAGGTGGATGGCGACGACAGGTCGAGCCCATGCCGTGGTGCTGCTGGGCGTGCTGGAGATGGTGTGGACGTCGCGGTTGGCCTTGCTCACGCCCGCGACGAGGCGGCGCGCGCCGGGCGGGAGCGGGCCTGTTCTCGTCGGAGACCTCGTGCGCGTCCGCGGCGTCGCGGTGGCCTCGAAGTAGTTGCCCAGGGACGTGGTGACGAGCTTGCTGGCGACGTCGCCGGCGTTGTGGCCGCCCATGCCGTCCGCGACGCAGAAGAGACCGTGCTCGCGCGGATGAGGAGGCAGTCCTCGTTGTGCTTCCGCTGGCGACCGACGTCGGTCGCCCCGGCGAAGACGACGTGGGTCTCTGGGCGAGGAGGCGCCTCCGTGGCGGCGTGCGCGTCCACGCCGGTGGGGCTCCGCCCAACGATGCCGGTTGGCTGGACGTCTTCCGGTCGACCCTGGTCCTCCACGGTCCGCCGAGTATACCGGCGACCGGGCGGCGCCCGTTCAGAAACGTGGAGGCGGGCGGAGGAAAGGCGCGCGGGGGCTGGTCTACCGAGCCGCGGAGCCGGTCTACTCCGCCAGGTGGAGCGTGGCGGAGCCGGTCTGCGCCGCCGGGCGGGGGTGGGCGCCGCATCGGGATCGAGGGCGATGCGGACGCCGATCTGGAAGTAGGCGTAGGGGCGGGGGCCCTCGATCTCGCCGGGCGGGAGGGTACCAGCGGCGCCGGGCGGTGGAGGTTGGTGCCCGCGTCGACCTCGAGGAAGGGGCCGAAGCCGAACCAGGAGGACGGGGTAGAAGTCGCCGCCGAAGGCGATGCGCGCGATGTCGAAGCCCTGGTAGCTCTGCGGCGCGAGCATGCCCGACTGTGCCGGCGGCGCCGAGGACGACGCTGCCGGGCGCCTGGACCTGGAAGCTGGACGAGCGGTACGCCATCCCGAAGCTGCCCCAGGGGTCGAACGCGAGGCCCTGCGCGATGTGGTAGGTGACGCCGAGCCCGAGGCTCCAGCTACGGCCCGTGCAGGGGCACCCGCCCGGCGAGGTGAAGGTGGTCACGTCGCCGATGGCCTGCAGCGTGCCGTACCGACCGATGCCCACGCCGAGGAAGCCGCCGAGGGTGTATCCGACGCCCGCAATGTTGCTGGTCCACACCTCGGGCCCCATCAACCCCGCCGGCCCGGTCGCGCCCGCCCCGAACCCCAGGTAGATGTGCCCCGTGCGCTGATCGGGCGCTGCGGGGCGCGCCACGCCCGACTCGGGATCGAAGGGGTTCTCGGGGGGAGGGGCGGTGTTCGGGCTCGCCGCTGCCGCCGCCACCCGGCCCCGCCGCGAGGGCCCGGCCGGCGAGCGCCATGATCGCGACAGGCGCGATGAGGCAGGCCAGGTGATGGGGGCGGAGGGGCACGGGCGATGCTCTAGCACCGCCCGAGCACGAGCCGGACCTGTTTTTTTGCGGTTGGCACGCAACCGCGTCGCACCTCGCGTCGATACCCTGGGTGTGGACACGCACGATGCGGAGATTTCCTGGTCGGGAGTAGGGCGGCAGGCGACGGTGGAGCTGCCGCCGGCGGAGCGTATCGAGGGGCCGGTGCGACTCTGGATCGCGGCGGGGCCGCACGGGGGCGAGCCCTTCGAGACGATCGTCCCGGCGGGCGGCGAGGTGGTGCTCGGCAGCGTCCCCGACGCGGCGGGGCCCGAGGCGCCCTTCGTCTGCGTCGACGACGCGACCGTGAGCGCGAGGCACTGCCGCGTGATCCACGCGGGCAGCGCCGTCGAGGTGGTCGACCTGGGCGCGCGCAACGGGGTGCGCGTCGGCGGCGTGCGCGTCCCGCGCGCGGCGCTCCCGCTGGGGGCGACGTTCGAGATCGGCCACACGCTCGTGCGCGTGCAGCCCCGGGGAGCGGAGCTTCGTCCCGCGCGCTCGGGCCCGCCGCTCGCGGGCCTGGTGGGTGGGTCGTCCGCGATGCGGGCGCTCGCGACCGCGGTGCGCCGGGTGGCCCCGCTCCGTCTCCCCGTGCTGCTCCGCGGCGAGTCGGGCACCGGCAAGGATCTCGTCGCGCGCGCCCTCCACGACGAGAGCCCGCGGGCCGGCCGCCCCTTCGTGGTCCTCAACGCCGCCGCCATCTCGCGCGAGCTCGCCGAGTCCGAGCTCTTCGGCCACCGGCGCGGCGCCTTCACCGGCGCCATCCGCGACCGGCGCGGCGCCTTCCGCGAGGCGCACGGCGGCACCCTCTTCCTCGACGAGATCGGCGCGGTGCCGCTCGATCTGCAAGCCAAGCTCCTCCGCGCGGTCGAGGAAAGCATGGTCCGCCCCGTCGGCGCGGAGGTGAGCGCCCCGGTCGACGTCCGCCTCGTCGCCGCCACGTGCGAGCCGCTGGAGGCGATGGTCGCCGCCCGCCTCTTCCGCGGCGACCTCTACGAGCGCCTCGCCGTGTGCGTCGTGCACGTCCCGCCCCTGCGCGACCGGCCGGAGGACATCCCATCCCTGGCGCGCCACCTCCTCGCGACCTCGGACCTCGGCGATCGCACCCTGAGCGCGGACGCCGCCGCCGCGCTCCGGGGGCACCGCTGGCCCGGCAACGTCCGTGAGCTGCGCAACGTGCTGGTGCAGGCGGCCGTGGCGGCCGACGACGTGCTCGGCGCGGAGCACGTCGCCGCCGTGCTGGCGGAGCGCTCCGGGCGCGCACGGAAGGTCGAGGCGGGAGAGGCGCTGCGCATCTTCGAGGAGGCCGGGCGCAACGTGAGCGTGGCGGCGCGGCGCGCCGACCTGCCGCGCACGACGATGCGGGACATCCTTCGCTCGGTGGGGGTCGCGCCCTGGCCGAAGCGGACGTGAGCCTCAGCTCCCCGACAGCGCCGCCGCCGGCTCCACCTTCGCCGCACGCGAGCGCGGGCCCGAACGCGCCGAGCACGGCGAACAACGCCGCGAAGCCCAGCCCCGTCGCGCCCAGCCACCAGGGGAACGCGAAGAATGCTCGCCGGCTTGAAGGGGAAGTCCGGCAGCTCGCGCGCCGCGAGCGCGTCGGCGACGAGCGCCCCGGTGCGCGCCGCCGCGAGCCCCGCCGCGCCGCCCACGACGCCGACCACCACCGCGAGCGAGAGCATCCACGCCCGGACGTCGGCCGCCGTCGCGCCGACCGCGCGGAAGAGGGCGATCTCCGCCCGCCGCTCGGTCACGAGCACCCGGAACGTGTACGCGATGTTCGACGCCGAGACGACGAGGATGACCGCCGCGATGAGGGAGAGCAGGCCCGTCACGCCGGCGATGAGCACGCTCACGTCGCGCGCGCGGGTGTCGCGTGGCACGAGGCCGAGCCGCGCGCCCTCGGCGATCACGGCGCTCACCGCGCCGGGGGACCTGGTCCTGCACGATGACGCTCGAGTAGCGGTCCGCGGCGGCGTCGCCGCGCGAGCTCGCGGTTCCACCGGCGCACGACCTCGAGCGGCAGGGTGATGCCGAGGTCGATGGCGCGGCGCGAGACGCCGACGACGCGGACCTTGACGGTGCGGGGCGCGCCGGCCTTGGCGCGGCCGAGGAGCGACTCGCCGATCCGCAGGGTGAACGTCACGCCCTGCGCGCGGGCGACGAGCGACTCGCCGATCGGGGGCAGGCCGTGGGCGGGGGCGATGCTCTTGTCGAAGATCTCGACCAGGTAGCGGCTCACCAGCGCGGGCACCGGATCGGAGCAGCGGCCCTCGGCCGCGCCGCTCGGCCGCTCGCAGTACTGCGACGCTGGGCACGCCGCGTCGTCGGCGCAGGTCGGGCCCGGCTTTGGCGAGGGGATCCGCGAAGGCTTCTCCGAACGTGTCCCCGCGCACCAGGGCCGGGTCGATGCCGTCGCCGACGAGCTCGCTCGGTGCCCACCTCGTGGCCGAAGATCTCCTTGCCGCCGCGCGCGCTCGAGGGGAACGCGAAGCGGAGCTTGGGGTAGACGCCGGTCGTGCCGTGGACGGCGGCGAGCGCGGCGACGGAGGCCTGCGGGACGCCGGCGGGCGTGCCGCCGCCGAGGAGCAGGCCGAGCAGGCCCGGGTCCTTGCCCTTGGGCGGCTCGAGCTCGACCTGATCGATCGGGAAGACCTCGCCGAGGAGCACGGCGCGGACGCCGAGGCCCAGGGCGAGGAAGAAGATCAGCGCCGCCGTGCCGGCCGCGATGCCGAAGCCGCTCGTGACGAGCGCGCCCCTTGTGCTGCCGAGGTCGCGGCGGACGAGCTGCCAGAGGGAGGCGAGCCTCACGAGAGCCTCCCGTCGCGGATCGCGAGCGTGCGCGTCGCGATGGCGGCGAGCCGCTCCTCGTGCGTCACGGCGATGACGGTGAGCCCGCCCTCGCGGTGCAGATCGCGGAAGAGCTCGATCGCCCGCGCGCCGGTCTCGGCGTCGAGGTTGCCGGTGGGCTCGTCGCAGAGCAGGAGCTTCGGCCGGAGCAGGAGCGCGCGGGCGATGGCGACGCGCTGGCGCTGGCCGCCCGAGAGGTGCGACGGCGTGTCCCGGGCGCGATCGGCGAGGCCGAGCTTGTCGAGCAGCGCGAGCGCGCGCGCCGGCAGGCCGTCGGCCTCCCTGGCGAAGAGCGCGGGGGCGAGGACGTTGTCGAGGACGGAGAGGTGCGGCAGCAGGTGGAAGGCCTGGAAGACGAAGCCGATCCGCTCCCCGCGGAGGCGCGAGAGCTCGCGATCCCCGAGCGCCGAGACGTCCTTGCCGAAGAGCTCGACCGTCCCCGAGAAGGCGCGGTCGAGGCCGCCGAGGATGGCGAGCAGCGTGCTCTTCCCCGAGCCGCTGGGCCCGAGGACGCAGCAGAGCTCGCCCTCCTCGATGGAGAGCGCCACGCCGTCGAGCGCCGACCGGCGGGCGGGGCCGTCGCCGTAGTGCTTGGTGAGGCGGTCCGCGCGGACGAGGATCACAACGCGCTGACGGTGACGCTGGCGCGGTCTGCGGCGCGCTCGGCCGCCTCGACGCTCACCACCGAGAGGTCCTCGCTCCGGGCGAGCGCGTCGCGGTCGAGGCCGAAGGCCCGGAGCAGCGCGGAGGAGGGGACGAAGCGGAGATCGCGCTCGTGCAGGAAGAGGCGGGCGAGGTGCTCGGCGTAGGCCGTTGACGAGCTCCCGGAAGGGGATGTGGTCGAAGGCCTGCGCGCGCCGGCGGCTGGCCGCGGACGAGGCGACGAGGGCGGCGAAGAGCAGGTGGTAGAGGGTGTCGAGGCGGAGGCGATCGACCGACGCGCGGAGCGCGCCGCCGCCCTCCTGGCGAGCGCGGTGCCGCAACGTCTCGCGCAGGAAGTGGACGTTGAGCGGGACGTGGAAGGACTCGTCGCGCGTGAGGATGGTGAGCATGTGGCGCACGGCGGGGTGCGTGGCGCGGCGCAGGGCCAGGCGATACGTCGTCGACCCGATGGTCTCGAACATCAGGTTCGTGAGGACGATCGTGTCGGCGCGCTCGGCCTTGGCGTACGCGCGGTAGAACGTGCCGGTGACGCGCCCCATGGGCCTCACCTCGCCGCCGATGTGGGCGAGGAAGCGCGTGAGGAGGGAGCGGTGCCAGCCCTCCTCGTCGCCGTAGAGGCGGAGGCACTCGGCGAGCTCCGGATCCCAGGTCGCGACCTCCGCGGCGAGGGCGTGCGCTTGCGAGAGGCCCGACTCCTCGGCGCGGAAGGCGGCGTTGAAGAAGGCGACGGCGGCGTCCCGCTCGGCGGTGGAGGCGAAGCGGATGGGCTCCGAGAGATCCAGCTCCTCCTCGTACATCCGCTCGGCGCGGCGGCGGAGCATGGTGAGCCACCACGCGGTGGGGCGTCGGCTCCCCTTCCCGTTGGCGTGTGGATGGGTCATTGCGGGCGCCACCATAGCCGAAAACTCCCGGGGGCACGGAGGCGCTTTGCCCGGGAAGCACGCTTCCGGCGTCCCCTCCCGATCCGCCTTGGTTTCGACGCCGTGGGCCGGCTGGGCTAGTCTGGTCGTAGACCGTGCCGTTCGAACAGCTCGCCCTGCCGATCACCGGGCTCCTCCACCAGCCGGAGCCCACCCGCATCCCGCGTACGCGGCGCGTCTTCGTCAACCGCAACCTCAAGATGGCCGGCATCGACTGGGTGGGGTTCGACATGGACTACACCCTGGCCATCTACAACCAGGCCGAGATGGACCGGCTCTCCATCCGGGCCACGGTCGACAAGCTCGCCACCCGCGGCTACCCGGACGAGATCCTCCGCGGCGTCGAGTACAAGATCGATTTCCCGATCCGCGGCCTGCTCATCGACAAGCGCTACGGCCACATCCTCAAGATGGACCGCTTCAAGGTGGTGCAGAAGGGCTACCACGGCCTGCGCGAGCTCGGCAAAGACGAGATCCGCGCCCTGTACCAGCAGAAGAAGATCCGCCCCACGACGGCGCGCTACCACTGGATCGACACACTCTACGCGCTCAGCGAGGCGACGATCTACACCGGCGTCGTCGACGCCTTCGAGCGGCGCGGCCTCGAGCTCGACTTCGCCCGGCTCTTCACCGACATCCGCGAGTGCATCGACGAGGCGCACCGCGACGGCACCATCCTCGACGCGGTGAACGCGGACCTCCCCCGCTACGTGGAGCGGGACGCGCTCCTCGCGCAGACGCTCCACAAGCTGCGCTCCGCCGGCAAGAAGCTCTTCCTGCTCACGAACAGCCGCTGGGCGTACACCGAGCGGATGATGACGTACCTGCTCGGCGGGGCGATGCCGGAGTACCCGAGCTTCCGCCACTACTTCGACGTGGTCATCGTCGCGTCGGCGAAGCCGGCCTTCTTCCAGGAGCAGCGCCCGCTCATGCGCCGCGACGGCCCCGAGCTGCGCCCCGCCGTCCTCCCGCTCGAGCGCGGCGCCATCTACGAGGGCGGCAACCTGCACGGCTTCGAGGCGGCGATCGGGGTGACGGGCGACCGGATCCTGTACGTCGGGGACCACATCTACGGCGACATCCTCCGTTCGAAGAAGGAGTCGGCCTGGCGCACCGCCATGATCATCCAGGAGATGGAGGCCGAGGTGCTGGCCCACGAGGCGTGCCGGGAGCTGCACAAGAAGAGCGCGGAGCTCGAGGAGCGGCGCGAGGAGCTGGAGGACCAGCTCCGCTTCTACCAGCAGCGGTACAAGGACCTCACCCGCAAGCTGGACGACGATCAGGCCAAGCACGGCGCGAACGGCAAGAACGGGAGCAACGGCCAGAACGGCGCCGATCATGGCGAGAGCGGCGCCGCGGCCGTGGGCCTCCTGCTCGAAGCCGTGGCCTCCAAGGCCCCGGCCGACAAGGTGAACGGGCTCGTCCACAACGAGGCGGAGCGCGGGCGCGCCAAGCGGGCGGTGGAGCGGATCCGCGGGCAGCTCCGGCAGGTGGACGTCGAGGCGGCGGCGATCGAGCGCGAGATCGCCCAGCGCTTCCACCCGTACTGGGGGTCGCTGCTCAAGGAGGCGAACGAGACCTCGAGCTTCGGCGATCAGGTGGAGGAGTACGCGTGCCTCTACACGTCGAAGGTCTCGAACCTCCTCGCGTACTCGCCGCTCCAGTACTTCCGCAGCCCGAGGGACCTCCTCCCGCACGAGCTGTGAGCCATGGCCCGTGCCGCGGTCTACTGCGGCGGGGGGTAGAACATCTCGACCGAGAGCACCGGAGCCCCGTCGCCGTCCTCTCCGCCCATCACGGCGACCGTCCCGTTGGGCGCGTCGATGACCGTCGCGCCCTTGCGCGGCTCGTGGAACGGGACCGCCTTGACGCTCGCTTTCCTGTTCGCCCCTCCGAGGTCGACGATGAAGGCGAGGGTGAAGCCCGTGCCCGAGAGGTCGTCCCCGATGACCAGGAACGTCCCATTCGGCAGCCGGAAGCCGACCGTATTTTCGAGCGCGACGTCGAGCCCAGCGCCGTCGACCGGGGTGGCCTTGCAGCCCGCCGAGCAGGACGAGATGTCGAGGGTTCGCGTGGGGGCGGGCCCGTTGCCCTGCTTGCCGCCCACGAGGACCAGACCGCCCACGCCGTCGGTGATGGCGGCCGCGCCTTCGACGTCGTCGGGCACGACGGGCTCCGACACGAACTCGGGTGAGCCGTTCGAAATCGACGCGGCGGTGAGCACCTCCACGCCGCTCGCCGTCGCGCTGCCGCCCGCGACGACGACGCCGACGTTGTCGATCCACGTCACCGCCGCGCCGCTCCGCTTGGCGGTGAGCTGGAGGCCCGCGAAGTCCTCCGAGTCGTCGAGCTCGAGCACGTCGGAGGAGGCGCTCCCGCGCCGCGCCCCGCCGACGACGAAGTAGAGCCCACCGCTGCTCGTGACCACGCGCCCCCCGGCCACGCCGGCGAAGGTGCAGGTCCCCGACGACGACGGGGGGCAGAGCCCCGACGGCGCGGGCAGCGCGCCGGGCATGTCGAACCACGCGGCTTCCCCGCTCGTGCCGATCAGGAGGAACTCCGAGCTGAGCGTGACGATGGTCGCGGGCGTGACGCTCCAGGCGCCGCTCGTGGCGATGCCGTCGAGCGCGAAGACGTCGTACCCGTCGACGGCGAGCGCGCCCGAGGACGTGTCCTTCGAGGCCGGCGAGCCGCCCGCGAGCAGAAGGAAGCGGCCCCCCTGCACCGCCGCCGCGCCGCCGACGTGCGTCCGCGCGAGGCCCCCCGCCGTCCCGCCGCTGGAGAAGCTGCCAGGCGGGCGCGCCCACTGGCCCGTCCTGGCCGCGAACACGGGGAGCGAACCGCCCGCGATCGCGTCGAGGAGCAGGCCCGAGAGCGAGTTGCCGCTCATCACCTGCGTGCCGTGCTTGAAGCCCTTGACCGTGACGGTGATCTGCTCGCCGTTGGAGATGTTGCCGAAATCGAAGCTGCCGCCCGGCACGTCGGTCACGGTGGTGGTCTGGTTGACGTTGCCGTCGAGCGAAGTGACGCCCACCTGGACGCTCGTGATGCCGTCCCAGGCCGTCGCCTCCTCCTGCCCGGCGGTGATGTCGACCTCGAGCGAGCTCGGGGTGTTCGAGCAAGCCGTGAGCGGGAGGAGTGACAGGAGTGCGAGGGCGCGGCGCATGGCGGAGGCGGACGCGCATCCTGGCGCGGCAGGCGCGCGACGTCGAGGGGCTCTTCAATGTCGCAGCGGCAGCCTGACCACGACCTCCGTCCACTCCCCGGGCGCCGACTCCACGCGCATCTCTCCCTGGTGCCCCTCCACCACGATGTCGCGGCTCAGCGAGAGCCCGAGCCCCGTACCTTGCCCGGCCGGTTTGGTGGTGAAGAAGGGCTCGAAGACCCGCGCCGCCACCTCCGTGGGGATCCCGGTGCCGTTGTCGCGGATGCGCACCTCGACCTGGTCCCCCTGGGCCGCGGTGCGCACCACGAGCTGGGGCGCGTAGGGCCCGCCGAGCGCGCGCTTCTTCTGCGCCATGGCGTAGAGCGCGTTCTCCACCACGTTCAAGAAGACCCGCCCCAGGTCGAGCGCGGACACATCGATTTGCGGTATCGACCGGTCGTACTCCTCGGTCACCCGCACCTCGAGCCCCTTGTGCTGCGGCCCCTCGCGCCCGAGGCGCACGCCCTCCGCCACCACCGCGTTCAGGTCCGCCGGCTCGCGCTCGCCGGAGGGGCGCCGCGCGTGCTGGAGCATGCCCTGGATGATCGCGTCGGCGCGCCGGCCGTGCTCCCGTATGCGCTTCACGTTGTCGCCGAGGTCGGCGAGCGCGCCCTCGAACTCGGCGGCGGCCGCCTCGGGGAGGGCGCCGCGGTGGGGCGCGAGGCCCTCCGACAGCTCGTCCACGAGGCCGGTCGAGAGCTCGGCGAAGTTCGTCATGAAGTTGAGCGGGTTGCGCAGCTCGTGGGCGATCGCCGCCACCATCGCGCCCAGCGAGGCGAGCTTGGCTTCCATGACAAGCTGCACGCGCGCCACCGTCTCCTGCGAGAGCCGCCGGTAGAGGCGCGCGTTCTCGATCGCGACGGCGGCCTGGCTGGCGAACGCGACGAAGAGCTCCAGATCCTCCTCGGTGAACAGGGACGAGGAGTGCTGCCCGTCCGCGTAGAGCACGCCGATGACCTCGTCCTTCGGCTTGAGCGGGACGCACATCGAGGCGCGGATCGACTGCGCCACGACCGAGCGCGCCGCCTGGATGCGCGGATCCGCCCTGCGTCGGTGAAGAGCGCGGCCACGCTCTTGCGGAGGACGTACTCCACGATGGTCTGGCTGTAGACCGGCGTGGCGCCCGGCGCCGAGGGGCCCGGCGCTCTTCCCTCGAGCGGAATGCTCGCGGCGCGGCCGAGGGCGGCCGTCCGCACGGCGCGCGGCACGAGCGCGCCCGTCTTGTCGTCGAGGAGCAGGATCACGGCGCGGTCGATCTCGAGGATCTGGAAGACCAGATCCAGGATCTTGTCGAGCAGCGTGTCGATGTCCTCGGACAGCGGGAGCAGCTTGCTCACCTCGATGAGCGTCCGCAGCCGGAGCTGCGCCTGCTCGGGCGCCTCCTGCGTGCCGCCGGAGGAGCGGGCGATCCTCGAAATGGGCGCGCGCAGGAGGGCGCGGGTCATGACCGGGCTCGGCTCGGCCGACGCGCGGACGGAGGGCTCGACGCGGAAGAGGAGGTCGAGGTCGCCGAGCGTGATGGTGTCGCCGTGGCGCAGCTCGCGCTTCTGCACCCGCTCGCCGTTGACGAACGTCCCGTTCTTGCTCGCCAGGTCGACGACGGACCAGCGCCCCCCGGCGGCCTCGATGCGCGCGTGGCTGCGCGAGAGGCTCTTGTGCGCGAGGCTCAAGGTCTGATCCTCCGCGCGCCCGATGGTGATGGGGGCGTCGCGGAGGGAGATGCTCCGCTCGTCACGCGCGCCGGGCTTGTAGACCAGGGTCGCCACGGCGTCGCCTCAAGGACGCGCGGCGCCGGCGATCGCGCCGAGCCGGAACGCGTTTGTCATGGGGGGTAGATTTTCAGCGAAGGTCGGCGGACGCAAGCGGTCGCCCGTCGCATCGGGGCTGCTTGACGCGGCGCGTCCAGTGGCGCTGGAGGAGCCGCACGCGCTCATCCTGGCGATGCGACCTACCGCGTCGCCACGCTCACGCGTCCCACCCGGAGGGGCTGCTAGCCCTTTCGCTCGGCGGAAAATACCGCTAAGAGCCCCGCGGTGAGCGGTCCTCAGCCCATTCTCATCGTCGGAATCCATGGCCTTCGACGACCTCGAGCTCCCCAGCGGGGCCGCGAAGGACGTCATCGGCGGCTCGGCGACGTACTCCTCGTTCGCCGCTGCGGCGCTCCTGGACGGCGTGGCTCCGATGGACGCCGCCCACCCGCCGCGCGTGCGCGTCGTGGCCGTGGTCGGGGACGATTTCCCGGAGGCGACGCTCGCGGCGATGCGCGCGCGCGGCATCGACACGCAGGGCGTGGAGCGCGCGCCCGGCCGCACCTTCCGCTGGGCGGGGCGCTACGACGCCGACCTCGTACACCGCACCACGCTGGACACCCAGCTCAACGTGTTCGCGGAGTTCCGGCCCAAGATCCCGGCGGCGTACCGGGCCACGCCGATCGTGCTCCTGGGCAACATCCACCCGGCGCTGCAGATCGACGTGCTCGGCCAGGTGGAGCGCCCGCGCCTCGTCGTCGCCGACACGATGAACTTCTGGATCTCGGGCGAGCCGGCGCTGGTCGGCGAGATGCTGCGCCGCATCGACGTCCTGGTGATCAACGACGAGGAGGCGCGCCAGCTCTCCGGGCAGCACAACATCCGCAAGGCGGCGCGGGTCATCCTGGGGCGCGGGCCGAAGCGGCTCATCATCAAGAAGGGCGAGCACGGCGCGCTCCTGTTCGACGAGCTCGGCGTCTTCGCCTCGCCCGGCTTCCCGCTCGAGGACGTGGTGGACCCGACCGGCGCCGGCGACTCGTTCGCGGGCGGCTTCATCGGCTACCTGGCGCGCCAGGCCGAGCTCTCGCCCATGGCCCTGCGCAGGGCGATGATCCACGCGACCGCGACCGCCTCCTTCTGCGTCGAGGCGGTCGGCACGGGCAAGGTCGCCTCCGTCACCCGCGCGGACGTGGCCGCGCGCGTCGAGGCAATCCATGGCCTGTACGATTTCGGCGGCGTCGGGGGGCAGTCCTGAGCGGCGCGCGCCGGTCACCGATGGGGGAGACTCCATGGCCCCCGGCTCAGCCGGTCGGAGTGCCCCGCGGGGCCCGGCCGCGTCGATTGATCGAGGTAGACGTGGGCGCGTATGCTTTGTGCGCCTTGGCATGTTCATCGAGGAGGATCTGATGCGCTTTTCGAAATGGTTTCTGGGGATCGCGGGCGTCGGGGCGATCGCGGCGAGCGGCCTCGCCGGCTGTGGCGGCACGAGCAGCGGAAACACCGGCGGCACGGGCGGCACGACGACCGCCAGCACGGGCACCAAGTCGGGCAGCACCAGCACGACGATGGGGACCGGCGCGTCCTCCACCAGCCCGAGCTCGACCGGCACCGGCATGACCGAGCCCTGCACGCCCCACAGCTCGTGCCCCTCGCCCGCGGCCGCGCTCGGGTGCATCGGCCTCACGGACAACACGGGCAAGACCAAGTTCGGCCTGCGCATGTCCGAGCTCGACGTGACCAAGCCGGCGGCGCTCAGCAAGGGCATCGTGGCTTCGACCATCGCCGGCGCGGTCACGCAGAACGAGGCGACGTGCAACCTCGACGGTCAGGCCACGTTCAACTGGCTGCTCCAGTTCGACACCACGGCCGGCACGCTCACGACGGGCGGCGCCAAGCCCGTGGCCGATCCCGCCATGGGCTACACCTTCGACATGGACACGGTGATGGGCCAAGATTCTCAGCCCGGTCATGGTCAGCGTGAAGCCGGACGCGAGCGGCAACTTCTCGTTCACGATGGGGCAGAACCTCGTCGTCCCGATCTTCCTCGACGCGATGGCGACGCAGGTGGTGCTCCTCCCGCTCAAGGGGGCCACGATCCAGGGGGGCAAGCTCTCCGACGGCAACAACTGCATCGGCAGCTACAACGCGGCGACGCTCGACCCGTCCGCCAGTTGCCAGCCGGACGGGACGCACCACGCGTTCACGGACGGCGCTGCGCTGGATGGCTACATCAAGCTCTCCGACGCCAACGGCGTCATCATCGCCGCGCTCAGCGAGTCCCTCTGCGCGTTCCTCGCCAGCGCGGACCAGGCCGACCTCACCACGATGGGCGGCATGACCGTCTGCAAGACGGACTCGTCGGGCAACGTCCTGTACAAGGGCGACTGGTGCTCGACCACGAACACGGCGGGTGGCTGCCAGGACTCCCAGCAGCTCACGGCCAACTTCGCGGCCAGCTCCGTCATCATCAACTGAAGTCAGGGCCCGCGCCCTCACGGGCGCGGCGCCTGTCGCCGGCCTGACGGCCGGCGTTCCATCCCTTCCTCCAGCACCGGAGCCAATTGGCTCGGCCGACGAGCCAGTTGGCTCGGTGAACGCTCCAGTTGGCTTGGTAAACGAGCCGGTTGGCTTGGTAAACGAGCCAGTTGGCTTGGTGAACGAGCCAGTTGGCTCGGTGAACGGTCCAGTTGGCTTGGTGAACGAGCCAGTTGGCTCGGTGAACGGGCGTGCGCTCGGGGTGATGGGTCGTTACTTCTGCGCCGGCTGCGCGGCGGCCGTTGCTTTCGTGCGCTTGTTCTTCTTCTTCGTGCGCACCGCGGCGTTGACGCCCTTCGCCGCGTTGCGCTCGGTCAGGAACGCGGCGAACGCCGTGCGCAGTGGGCTCGACGCGGGGAGCTGACGCAGCGCCTGCGTCAGGGGGGTCAGCACAGGAGCGACCAGCTTCGCCTTCGCCTGGTAGTCCTCGGCGGACCGGAACGCGCTCTCGAACAGCCGAAGGGTGCGCTCGCCCGCGGCCGCGGCGTCCGCGGCCTGGCTCGCGAGCGTGGCCGCGTCTACGCCGAGGGCCTCGTCGATGATCGCTGCCTTGCCCGTGAGCGCGCTCTGCACGGCCGGGGTCGCGAGCTGCTGCATCTGCTCGAATCGACGGCGGCTTCACGTGCGCGCTCGCCGCCTGCGGCAGCGCCGCCGCCGCGCTCGCGTCCGCCGCCGTCGCCGGCACGCCGCCCGTCCCCGTGCTCGCCACCGCGCCGCTCACCCCGGTGGCCGGCGCCGCACCGCTCCCCGAAGCGCCGTTACCCCCAGCGGCAGCGGCAGGCGCCGTGCCTCCCGCCGCCGGCGCCGCCGCCGCGCTCGCCGCTCCGTTGCCTGTCGCCGCTGCTCCGCCCTTCTTCTTCGCCGTCGTCGTTTTCGTCGCCATCGGCCGCCTCCCATTCGTGCGCCCTGGGCGCACATGGAAAGGATGACCGAGGCGAAAATGCGGTCAAGCGCGAGGCAGCACGGCGCGATGTCAGCCAGGGCGGGACGCTCCCCTGCTACCCTGCGCAGGTCCCCATGCGGACGTCCCTCGACCACTTGCCGCAGTACACGCGCGAGCGGCTCGCGTTCATCGTCCACGTCCTCCGCGAGACGGGGCCGGTCGAGATGATCGTCCTCTTCGGCAGCCACGCCCGCGGCACGCAGGAGAACGACCTCGACACCGGGTTCAAGAGCGACTTCGACATCCTCGTCATCACGAAGACCGCCGAGGTCGCGGACGACGTGTCGCTCTGGGCGAAGGCGTCGGAGCGGTTCCTGAGCATGCCAAAGGGCTGGCCGGACGTGGACCTCATCGTGCACGACTTCGCGTTCGTGAACGATCAGGTCAAGCAGGGGCAGTACTTCTGGCGCGACGTGCTGACGGAGGGCGTGCTGCTCTACACGTCGGGCGCGTTCTCGTTCGACGCGAAGCGTGCCCCGACGCCGGAGCAGCGGAAGGCGCAGGCAGAGCGGGATTTCGAGCGGTTCTACACGAGCGCGGAGCAGTTCTTCGCCCTGCACCAGGACTGCATCGCGCGTGGCTGGCTCAACGTCTCCGCGTTCAACTTGCACCAGGCGACGGAGCGCTTCTTCGCCGCCTTCCTCCTCACGTTCATCGCGTACATGCCGAAGTCGCACAACATCGAGAAGCTCGCGAAGATGGCCGCGCCCATCCACCCGGACATGCGCCCGCTCCTCCCTCGCACGGAGGCGGAGGACGAGCGGCTCTTCGAGCTGCTCAAGAAGGCGTACGTCGACGCGCGCTACAGCACGAAGTACCAGATCACGGCGGAGGAGCTGGCGGTGCTCGGGGCGCGGGTGCGGGAGCTGGGGGAGGTGGTGGGGAGGGTGTGCCGGGAGAAGATCGCGGCCCTGGGGTGAGGCGCGCGGGCGCCGCTCACGTGCTACGCTCCGAAGCCGTGGAGCTGCCCATGCCGCCCGCCGCGCCCCCCGACAGCCGACCTCGCTCCAAGATCGTGGACGCCGACGGCGCCCCGCTGGACGAGGCGACCCTCGCCCACTTCTTCCGCCCGCCGGCGCCCGAGCTCTTCGACGACCCGGTCTGCGGCGCCGCGCTCCGCCGGCTCGCCGCGGAGGACCCCGACATCATCGCGGCGGTGGCCGACGTCGACCGCACGCTCATCCGGGACAATCTCGACGGCACCCCGGAGCAGCGGCTCCGCTGCATGGTGAACAACCTGAACGCTCTCACGAGGGGGCGCTCAGGCAAAACGCTGTAGAACCGCGCGCGTAAGCAAGCGGACCCGAGCCGCGCGCGTCAGCAAGCGGACCACACGCCCCAGCACAGTACCCTGCTTCCGCCTCTTCATCTTGCCCGAGCCAAGCCCTTTCGAAGGCAGGCTGTTGGCGGGTGGGTGATGCGGAAGCGGGATGCTTGGTTGGAGCGTCTCGTCCCCTTGCTTACGCGCGGGGCTCGGGTCCGCTTGCTTACGCGCGCGGTTCCAAATGCCGTCGCAGAGGATCCTAGCCGCCCGCCTACCCGACGAGGCGGGCCAGGGACTCCGCGATCGTCGGGCGGCCACCGGCGGCGACGTCCTTGCGGCGGATCTGGTGGAAGCGCGAGAGCGTCTGGTTGGCCTTGGCCAGCTCGGCGATGCGGGCCACGTATGCCTCCAGGCGCGCGCCGGGCAGGGCGTAGAGGGCGGTGTCGTCGGCGAGCGCGTCGACGTAGGCGCGCGCGCCGCAGCAGCCGAGGCTGAGCGCGGCGGCGCCGGTGTTGCGCGCCTGCGGGACGATGGCGCAGGCGGGGCGCCCCATGGCGGGGGCGAGGCCGCCGTCGACCGACTCCGTGGCCTCGGCGAGGATGAGCTGCTGGCTCGGCTTGACGAAGAGCAGCACCACGTCGGGCGGGAGGGGCGCGGCGGCGAGCGGGGCGTAGACGACGTGCTTGCTGCGATCGGCGAGCACGGGGATGCGCGGCACGTCCTCGGCCCGGACGTAGCCGAGATCGGCGAAGACGCCGAGCGCGGCGCCCAGCTCCGCGTCCTCGGCGGGCGTGCGCGCCAGGTTGTGGGTGTACATGCCGACGCCGCAGAGCGCATGGTCGCCGGGCGAGGTGCTGAACGCGCCGGCGGCCGCCTCCTGCCAGAAGGCACAGCCGGCCGGCGCGTGCCCGCGGTAGGGCGGCACCCCGGCGGGCACCTCGTCGGCGAGGGCGACGGCGATGGGCGGCAGCGCGAGCGCGAGGGCTTCGGAGAGCGTTCGGGAGAGAGCGTCGTAGCTCGGGGTGGTCATGGTGGGGGCGCGTACCTTGGGGGCGGAGGCTGGTCAACCGTGCGGGCGGCCGGGCACGCCGCCTCTGCCCGAACGCGGACGTCCGCCCGAGCTCGCTCGGCCCGGCGTTGCCACCCCCCGTTGCACGGCGTATAGGGCCCCGCCCAGGAGCGGAGAGGAATCGATGATCAACGTCGTCATGCCCCAGCTCGGCGAGAGCGTCGCCGAGGGCACCGTGACCAAGTGGCTCGTCCACGAGGGCGACTACGTGAAGCGCGACCAGGTGCTGCTCGAGGTGGCCACCGACAAGGCCGACACCGAGGTGGTCGCCCCGGCGAGCGGGGTGGTGGCGCACATCGCCGCGGCCGCCGGCGCGGTCGTGCCGAAGCAGGGCCTGCTCTGCCGCATCGACGAGGCCGCCTCCGCGCCCGTCCGCGACGGCGGAGGCACCGCCAAGCCCGCCGCGCCCCGCCGCCGAGCCGAGGACGCCCGCGGCCGCCTCCGCGCCGGGCAACGGCGAGCAGCCTTCCGGTCTCCCCCTCTCGTCTCCCGCGACGCGAAAGCTCGCGCGCGACATGGGCGTCGACCTCGCGCGCGTGCAGGCCACCGGCGAGCACGGCCGGGTGACCCGCCAGGACGTCGTGCACGCCGTCTCGCAATCGGTCCCGCCCGCCGCGCCTCCGCCGTCCGCCCACACGCCGGCCGCCGAGCTCTCGAACCTCATCCAGGCGGGCGGCGGCTTCGTCCCGCCGATCCCCGGCGTCGGGTTCGGCGCGTACCGCGTGCCGCCCTACGTCCCTCGGCCCGGGGACCAGGTCGTCCCGTTCAACCGCCGCCGCAGGATCACGGCCGATCACATGGTCTACTCGAAGGTCACGTCGCCCCACGTGGTGACGGTGGCCGAGGTCGACCTCCACGCCACGAGCAAGCTGCGCGACGAGCACAAGGACAAGTTCAAGAAGGACGGGGTGCCGCTCACCTTCCTCGCCTTCGTCTGCGCCGCCGTCATCAAGGCCTTGCGCGAGAACCCGCAGGTGAACGCGCGGGTGCTCGACGGGTCCTACGTCCTGCTCCGCGACGTCAACCTGGGCATCGCCGTCGACACGCCCGGGGGCCTCATCGTCCCCAGCATCAAGCACGCCGACCAGCTCTCCCTCCGCGGCGTCGCCTCCAACATCGACGAGCTGGCCTCGCGCGCCCGCACCAACAAGATCACCGCGGACGACCTCTCCAACACCACGTTCACGGTGTCGAACCCCGGGCAGAAGGGCAACCTCTTCGGGGCGGCCGTCATCTCACAGCCCAACGTGGGCATCCTCCGCATGGGCGAGATCAAGAAGCGCGCCGTGGTGGTGACCCGCGAAGGGGAGGACGCGATCGCCATCCACCCCGTGATGTTCATGGCGCTCTCCTACGACCACCGCATCATCGACGGCGTCCTCGCCAATTCCTTCCTCTGGCGCGTCGCCGACATCCTGACGCGCGCCGAGTTCGAGGTTTCCTGACCATCATGACCACGCATGCGCACGCCAAGGAACAGACGGGGGGCGCGCCCCCCTCGCCGAGGTGGACCCGGAGATCTCCGCGCTGATCGCGGCGGAGGAGCGCTACGAGGCCGACACCATCCGCCTCATCGCCAGCGAGAACTACACCTCGCGCGCGGTGATCGAGGCCACCGGCTCGGTGCTCACCAACAAGTACTCCGAGGGCTACCCGCACAAGCGCTACTACGAGGGCCAGCGCAACGTCGACGCGGTGGAGGAGCTGGCCAAGGGCCGCCTCGCCGCGCTCTTCGGCGGCGGCGTCCACGTCAACGTGCAGCCCTACTCGGGCAGCCCGGCCAACCTCGCGGTGTACGTCGCCTTCGCCAAGCCGGGGGAGACCATCATGGGCCTCGGCCTGCCCTTCGGCGGCCACCTCACGCACGGGTGGAACGTCAGCGTCACCGGCAAGTTCTGGAAGTCGGTCGCCTACGGCCTCCGGCGCGACGACGAGCGCATCGACCTCGCAGAGGTGCGCGCGCTCGCCCTCGAGCACCGCCCCAAGCTGCTCTGGTGCGGCACCACCGCGTACCCGCGCGCCATCGACTTCGCCGCGTTCCGGTCCATCGCCGACGAGTGCGGCGCGATCCTCGCGGCCGACATCTCCCACATCGCGGGGCTCGTCGCCGGGGGCGCGCACGCCTCGCCCGTGGGCATCGCCGACGTCGTCACCACGACCACCCACAAGACCCTGCGCGGCCCGCGCGGGGCCGCGATCCTGTGCAAGCCCGAGCACGCCCAGGCCATCGACCGCGCCGTCTTCCCCGGCCTTCAGGGCGGGCCCCACGATCACACCACCGCGGCCATCGCGGTCGCGGCGCTGGAGGCCTCCCGGCCCTCGTTCCGGGAGTACGCCGCGGCGGTCGTCGCCAACGCCAAGGCCCTCGGCGCTGCGCTCGCCGCGCGCGGCTTCCGGCTCGTCACCGGCGGCACCGACAACCACCTCCTCCTGATCGACATGACCCCCAAGGGCCTCGGCGGCAAGCCGTACGCGCAGGCGCTGGAGCGCGCCGGCATCGTCGCCAACTACAACGCGATCCCGTTCGATCCGCGCAAGCCCTTCGACCCGTCGGGCGTCCGCCTCGGCACGCCGGCGCTGACCTCGCGGGGAATGGGCGCGGCCGAGATGGAACAGGTCGCGGCGTGGATGGACGAGGTCGCGCAGCACATGACGGACGAGGCGCGCCTCACGCGCATCGCCGGCGCCGTGAAGGAGCTCTGCGCCGGGTTTCCCGCGCCCGGGCTCCGGGTCTGAGGCCTCAGCCCTTCTCGGCCCGGACGAACTGCTCGAACACGACGAGCGTCACGGGCGTCTCCGCGCCAACCTCGTCGAGCACGCTCCTCACGCGCGGCCACTCCAGCCCGCCGAGGCCCGCGCCGATGCGCGGAAGGCCGATGCGCTCGATCCCTGCGAGCGCCGCGAGCTCCACCATCTTGAGGGCCGCCTTCCTGAGCGCGGGGAACCTGGCCTTCGTCTTCCAGTGCTCCTGCGTCGCGAGGTTGTAGACGACCACGTCGCCCTCGTTCCACACGAACACGTCGCCGAGGCGGAAGCGGCCGTCCGCGCAGCGCGCCTGGTACTCCTCGAACATCCGCGGCCAGCGCTTCTTGAAGGCGACGGCGATGCCGGCGCCCATGGCCCCCGCGCAGTTGCAGCCGTGCGCGTACGCGCGGATCCCCGGAGTCTCGAAGAGATCGCCCTTCACGAAGATGGTCGGCATGGGAGGCTGCCCTGTATGCGACGACGGGGCGCCGCGGGCAAGGACGCGAGCAGCGTGAGGGAGCGGACCGCCCAAGGGCCGACTCGTTCGCCGCGGGAGCGCTTCCTTTGATAGAGTCCCCTGGGTGAGCGCTGGGAGCCCCGCTCGGGATCTGGTAGGCGCCGTCCTCAACGGGCGGTGGCGCCTCGTCCGGCTGCTCGGCGAGGGCGGCATGGGCGCCGTGTTCGAGGCCGAAGGCCCGCCCGGCACGGGCAAGCGGGCGATCAAGCTGCTCCACCAGGAGTTCGTGAGGGAGGAGCTGATCCTCTCCCGCTTCGTCACCGAGTTCCAGGCCACGCGGGGCCTCGTCCACCCGAACGTGGCGCAGGTCTTCGAGACGGCCACGGCCGAGAACGGGACGCCTTACCTGGTGATGGAGCTGCCTCCAGGGCACCCCGGTCGCGACGTACGTCGACCAGGGGCAGGCGCTCCCACCCCCGCAGGCGGTGCACATCGCGCACGGCATCCTCCAGGCGCTCGGGGCCGCGCACGGGCGCGGCATCATCCACCGCGACATCAAGCCCGACAACCTCTTCCTGGTGCACGACAACAACGGCTCGTTCCTCGTCAAGGTGCTCGATTTCGGGATCGCGAAGGTCATGGATGTCGCCGGGGGCATGGGGCAGAAGACGCGCACGGGCGTGCTCTTGGGCACGCCCGGGTACATGAGCCCGGAGCAGATCAAGGACTCGAAGAACGTCGACGGGCGCGCCGACCTCTGGTCGGTGGGCATCATCTTCTACGAGCTGCTCACGGGGACGTCGCCCTTCCCGGCCGACAACGAGTTCGCCCGGCTCACCAGCGTGCTGACCGACGAGATCCGCCCCATCGAGCAGGTCGCGCCGCACCTCGCGTCGTGGAGCGGCTTCTTCCAGCGCGCGCTGGCGAAGGACCCGGCGTGGCGCTTCCAGACCGCGGACGAGATGGCGGCGGCCCTCCACGCGACGGCGCGCGCGCCCTCGATGCGCCCGCCGCCGACGCTGCAAGAGGCTCAGGACGGAGCCAAGCCCGTCCAAGCGGCGGCCAAGCTGACCACGCCGATGGCGGCGGTGATCGAGAACTCGAGCATCGGCGTCGCCCCGGCCTCCCTGCCCACGAGGCGGGCCTCCGGCGTCCTGCCGCCCGCGCACGAGGTCGCGGCACCGCGCCCGTCACACCCCCCCGCCCTGCAAGCGAGCCCTGGGCTCCAGCCCGCGCAAGCGTCGCTGATGAGCCCGTCCCTGCCGGTGCCCTCGCAGTCGGGCCTCATGCCCGCGCCGCTCTCGTACGTGCCGCAGCCACCGCTTCCCCCGCCTCGCCCTGGCATGCCTTCGACGCCGCCGCCGCCGCTCGCGTCCTACCCCATCGTCGAAGCGGTCGGCGTGAGCCCGACGGCCGTGAGCGCGCAGAACCCGGGCCCCGCGCCCATGCACCCCTACGCGCCTTCGATTGACGTCGTCGACGCCCCGCCCCGCGTCCAGAAGGGCGCGGCGTGGTGGGTGGTCGGCGTCGTCGCGTTCGTGTCCTTCGGCCTGGGCCTCGCGCTCGGGCTCGCGATCAGGTTCGTCTAGCGTGCATCGCATCATCTCCGCGCTCACCTTCGGTGGCATCGTTACGCTCGCGCTCGGCGCGCTCGCCGCCCCGCCCGAGACAGGAGGAGGGATTCGTGCCCCAGGACCCGCCCTTCATGGTCGTCGACCTCCACGTCGACCTGCCCTGGCAGGTCCACTACAAGCACCGCCCGCGCACGCTCGCGGAGGGGCACGCCACGCTCCGCACGCTCGCGGAGGGGGGCTACGGCGGCCTCGTCTTCCCCATCTATCTGCCCGACGCTGCGCCGGGGAGGAGGGCGTCGACCATCGAGGACGCCGACGCCGTGTTCGCCACCATCGAGGGCCTCATCCGGGAGCACGACCTCTTCCTGCCCCTCACGGCGCGCGCCGCCGAGCCGGGCAAGATCTCCACCTTCCTCTCCATCGAGGGCGCCGGCGCGTTCGCGAGCGACATCTCGCAGATTGATCGCTTCATCGCGCGCGGCCTCCGGCTCGTCAGTCCGTGCCACGGCAAGAACAGCGGCCTCGCTTCGTCGGCCACCGGCGAGAAGGTCAAGTTCGGCCTCACGCCGCTGGGCAAGCAGTTCTGCGAGCGCGTCTACGCGCAGGGCGCCCTGATCGACGTCTCCCACGTCTCCGACGCCTCCTTCGCCGACATCGCCGAGATCGCGCGGGCCCACGGGGCGCCGGTCGTGGCCACCCACTCCGACGCGCGCGCCATCGCCAACCAGCCGCGCAACCTCACCGACGAGGAGCTCCGCGTCATCGCCGAGACCGGAGGCGTCGCCGGCATCAACTTCCACGCGCAGTTCGTCAGCGGCACCAAGGACGCCACGCTGGCCGACGTGGTGAAGCAGGTCGAATACATGGTGCGGGTCGCCGGCGTCTCCCACGTCGCCGTCGGCACGGACTTCGACGGGGGGATCGAGACGCCCGAGGGGCTCGGGGACGCCTCCACCCTTCCCACCCTCGCGGCGGCGCTCCGGGCCCGCGGCATGAGCTACGACGACGTCCTCGCGATTCTTTTCGCTCAACGCGCTCCGCGTCCTGGGCTGGCGCCCGCCGGGCACCGGGCTGCCCAAGCCTCAGCCGGTAGACGCCGGCGCCGCCCCCGGACTAGGCTCGCGGGCCACACCCCCGGCGCCCGCCGACGGCGGAAGGACCCTGCCATGAACGAGCTTCACACCCGCTGCCTCGACCTGTTCCCGGAGTGGTTGCGCGCCCTGGCGGCCGATGCCGTCGAGCTGTCCAAGGTGCTGGGCCAGTCGACCATGCCCGAGACCACGCGGCGCTACGTGGCCGGCGGCCTCAATTACCTCTTCAAGTCGCTCGATCTCGATCCCCGACGGGATCGAGGACCTCGGCTTCCTCGACGACGCCTTCGTCGTCCGCGTCGCCGCCGCGCTCTCCCTGCGCGAGGCCCCCAAGTCCGGCGAGGAGGCGCCGATCCTCGCGCGCCTCGCCGGCGACACGAAGCTGGTGGCGGAGCTCCTCGGCAGCAAGGACTACGCGCGCCTCGAGGCATACGTCCGGACGCTCACCCACGGCTCCGCGCGGGGGCGCAGCGTCGACGACATCATGAAGGACGATGGCCAGCGCGCCGCCTTCCTCCACGAGGTGAACGGCTGGGCGGCGAGCTACGAGACGCCGAGCTTCTCCCGCGACGAGAAGAACCTGGTGAAGCTCCAGTCGTTCCTCGGCGCCAAGCTGCCCGCGTAAACGCCCTCGTCGGCGTCAGCTAGAGCCTCGGCGCGCGGCGCTTCTCGTGCCAGAAAGAGAGGCCGATGACCACCTCCGCCATGTGGTCCACCCGGTAATAGAGGTGGTAGCCGACGCGGGCGAGGACGACCCGCCGCACCTCCACCTTGGGACGTCTCTTGACCACGACGAGGCGCCCCATGTCCGGACAGCGTTCGTGGAGCTGATATGCCCGGGCAAGCTCGTCGCCGATGGCCATCGCACGTGCTGGGCTGCGATCCGCCCACCAAGCGACGGCGTCGTCTATTTCCCGCTTCGCTCGGCTCTCGAGTAGGATCCCGTAACGCCTCATCCCGCGCGGCGCTGCTTCATCGTTCGCCGTAGGCTCGCGAGATGCTCACGCGCCGGCGTCAGGTTGCCGCGTCGCTGCTCGTCGAGCGACGCGTCGATCCGGTCGACCAGCTCGTCATCCAGCGCGAGAGGCAGTACGACGGGCTCCTCCGGTTCGGGCTGCTGGCCGCTCATGGGAATGAGTGTAGCACGGTTTGTGCTGCCGGTCCCCGCAGCGACTCGGGCGCGCCAGCGCCGGGCGCGTCGTGGGGCGCCGGCCTCCCCTTCGTCGACCGCCTCGTTCACGGTCCGGACGGCGAGCCCCCAACTCCGCCCGTGCCCCCAGCTCCCCCCATGCCCCCCGTGCCGGTCTGCGTCCCGGCCTGCGCCAGCCCTGCCTCGCTCGTGCCCGTGGCGTCCGTCGACACGAACGTGATCTGCGCGCCGACACCGGGCAGGAGCTGCACCGCCGCCTCGCGCTGGCCGAGGTAGCTGCGGAGGTTGATCACCCGGGCGTATACCGGCCCCGACGGGTAGGGGACGAAGCTCACGCCGTCGCGGCTCGCCGTCAGGCCGATCGCGTCGGTCGGGTCCGCCGGCACCGTCGTGTTGCCCACGATTGCGTCGCTGCCCCACACGCCCCGCCCCGTGAAGTACACCCGCAGCACGTCGCCCGCGACGAGCGCGTAGGGCGCGCCGACCTGGGTGACGTCGCGCCAGAAGACCGGATCGCTGGCCGTCGCCGTCGACGCGATCGGTCCGCTGCCCACGCGCGCGCCTGATCCGCCGGCGACGCGCGCCAGACCGACGCCCGCGCCCGGCCCACCCTCGTAGAACAGGAGCGTCGCGCCCTGGAAGCGCACCGCCGCAGGAGACCCCACCCAGCCCGCCTCCCACCCCACCGCCGGCACGAGCACCGGCGCGGCGTCGGCGACGAAGGTGCGCCCGCCGTCGGAGGAGCGAGCGTGGGCGATCGCCTGCCCGGTGCCGACCGCGAAGTACATCTCCACGTCGGCCCCGTCGACGAGCACCGAGGGCGCGCCTGCACCGGGCGCTGCCCCGCCGAGCACGGGCATGACGGGATCTGCCGTCCAGCGCCCAGGGGCGTCGATGCGCGCGCGGTAGATCGCGCTGGGCGCGCCGGGAGAGCGCACCTCCACGTAGCCCACGGAGGCGCCGCCCACGGTGACGACCTCGGGCTCGTGCAGCGCGCCCGTCACCGCCTCGGGCTCGCACGTTTCGCCCGGCGCGCAGGACATCGCGGCCGAGCAGAGCTTGGCCACGCACACGCCGAAGAGCGGATCGCAGCGCTCGCCGTAGTGGCAAGCGTCGTCGCTCGAGCACGTGCGCGTGCAGCCGCCCGCGTCGCAGGTCTCGCCCGCGTCGCAGTCGGCGTCGGCGGCGCACCCCTTCGTGCAGCGGTTGTCGGCGCAGACCTGCCCCTGCGGACAGAGGGCGCCCACCGTGCACGGCTCGACGATGCAGCGCCCGCAGACGCAGTGCTCGTTGCCGTCGCACCCAGCGTCGCTCGAGCAAGGAGCGCCCTGCCCGCCCGCCGAGACGCAGACCGCGCCCACGCCGCCCGAGGCGCCCGGCGCGACGACGTGTCCGGTGCCGATGCAGAGCTCGATGGGGGACGCGTCCCCGAAGGGGGCGACGCCGTCCGAGGGGAAGGGCGGAGCAGGGGACGGCGAGGGCAAGAGGCCGCAGGCGACCGGGAGCGTGACGCTCGACAGGGCGAGGAGCGCGTCGCGGAGCGTCTTCATCCAGGGCGGCACGAGTATAGGAGGCCCCCGCAGAGAGGGGCAATGACCGCCGGCGAGAGACTACTTGCACTCATCGTGCAAAATGTTTAGCGTCCGCATCCATGGTCGTGGCGAGGAGCGAGGCGCCGCAGGGTGACGAGGAGGCTCCGCCGCTCGACGGCAGGCGCGCGCGCAGCGAGCGCACGCGCGCGGTCATCGTCGACGCCCTGCTCGCGCTGCTGGAGGAGGGGGACCCGACACCCTCCGCGGAGCGTATCGCGGAGCGCGCCGGCGTCTCGCGGCGCGCGCTCTTCCACCACTTCCGCGACGTCGAGGACCTGCTCGCCACCGCCGCCGATCGGCAGGCATCCCGCGTGCTCTCCACGCTCCGGCCCATCGATCCCGAGGGCCCGCTCGCCGCGCGCGTCTCGGCGTACGCCGCCCAGGTGTGCGGCCTCTACGCGCGCGTGGCCCCGGTGCGCCGCGCCGCGCTGATCGCCGAGCGCGGCTCCCCCGTCATCGCGGAGCGCATGCGGCAGGGGCGGGCGATGCACCGCGCCTCGGTCGTGCGGGTGTTCGGCGCCGAGCTCGAAGCACCGCTCACGATGGGGGCTTCGCCCCCAAACCCCTGCTCAGGGCTGCCCAAGGCGGAGCGCGAGGAGATCGTCGCGGCCCTCGTCGCGGCGACCAGCTTCTCGGTGTGGGAGAGCTCGTCACCCACCAGGGCCTCTCCCAGGCCGCCGCCGTGCGCGTCGTTCGCCGCTCGATCGGCGCGCTGCTGTTCACGGATGGGTCTCCGTCCCCAAATCCCCGCTCGGGGCTGCCCCCTGTGTCCCCGCGAGACGCGAAGGAGAAGCGATGAGGATCGATCGGCTGGCTCTTGCGTTGTTCCTCCCCCTCGCCGGCTGCTCGAGCCAGCCCGGCGCCTCCACCACCGGCGCTCCCACCGGCGCGGGCGGCACGGGGACCGAGGGCCTCACCTACTACCGCGACATCAAGCCGCTCGTCGACGTCAAGTGCACGGGCTGCCACGTCGAGGGGGGGATCGCGCCCTTCCCGCTCACCACGTACGCCGAGGTGAGCGCCAACGCCACCGCCATCGTGGGGGCCGTGTCCTCGCGCCTCATGCCGCCGTGGCCTCCGGACGACTCCTGCACTTCGTACGAGTACGACCGATCGCTCACGCCAGCGCAGATCGACACGCTCACGGGGTGGGTCCGCGCGGGCGCGGCCGCCGGGGATCCGAGCGAGGCGCCCGTCACGGTCGCCGACACGCGCTCGAAGCTCTCCCACGTCGACCTCACGCTCTCGATGCCGGCGCCGTACACGCCGCAAATCTCGCCCGACGAGTACCGCTGCTTCCTCGTCGACTGGCCGGAGTCCGACACGACCTACGTCACCGGGCTCGGCGTCGAGCCGGGCATGCCCGCCATCGTGCACCACGTCATCGCCTTCCTCGCGCCTCCCGACCAGGTGGCCGAGTACCAGGCGCTCGACGACGCCGACCCGGCGCTCGGCTGGTCCTGCTTCGGCGGCCCCGGCGGCACGGGCATGCCCGGGTGGCTCGGTGCGTGGGCGCCGGGCGCCACGGGCGCCGATTTCCCGAAGGGGACGGGCATCCAGATCGTGCCGGGCTCCAAGGTGGTCATGCAGGTCCACTACAACACGCTGACCACGAAGCCTGCGCCCGACCAGACGCGCATCCTGATCGAGACGGCGAAGTCCGTCGACAAGCAGGCGGTGATGTTCCCCTTCGCCAACCCGAGCTGGGTCAACGACAAGATGATGGACATCCCCGCGTACGCGATGGACGCGACCCACAACTTCGCGCTCGACCCCACGCCCTACATGGACCTCCTCACGCAGAACGTGCTCGCGGCGAACAAGCCCTTCACCCTCTACGACGCCGCGCTCCACATGCACACCCGCGGCACCCACGCCGTCACGCGCATCGACCGCGCCGGCGGGCAGAAGGAGTGCATGCTCCAGATCGACGACTGGAACTTCCACTGGCAGGGTGGCTACGACTTCTCCCAGCCGAAGGAGTTCGACCCGGGTGACCAGCTCTACCTCGAGTGCCACTGGAACAACACGAGCCCGATGGACGTGAACTGGGGCGAGACCACCGAGGACGAGATGTGCCTCGGCGTCTACTACGCCACGCAGTAGGCCCCGGAGGCGCGCGGCGTCCTCGCCTTCACCACGTCGCCTCGAGCGTCCCCACGCCGTAGAGGATGTGCCCCCCGACGTCGAAGTGCGCGTACGGCAGCGCAGGGCTGTCCTTGTCCTCGCTGCGCGGCGCGAAGAGGTGCGCCTGGAAGGCCGCGTCGAGCGCGAAGTCCACGCCCGCGAGCTTGCCGAGGTGGTAGCCGCCCCCGACCGCGATCTCGTGCCTCGTCGCGTCGGCGTACGTGGTGAAGCCCGTCTGGGTCGGGACCGGCGAGGGCAGCACGGCGTAGCCGACGCGCGCCGCCCAGCGCCAGGCGTCGGGGTCCGGCGCGCTCGGCCTCTTCAGCTCCAGCCCCACGCGCGGCGCGATCGTGTCGCGGAAGCGCGGCGAGACGAACCTCACCTCCTTCAGCCCGGGGGTGGTGCCGAGGTGGACGTCGATCGCCACGTCGGCCACCGGCGGCGGCGCGCCGTGGTAGAGCGCGTACTCGAGCGATCCGAGCACGGACAGGCCCCCGGCGACGGCGACGCGCGCGCCGAGCGTGATCACGGCCGGATCCCACCCGTTCGTGCCGCTGACCGTGACCGTGGTCGTGCCGTTGAGCGGGTTGCCCATGAGCTCTACCTGGGCCTGGTTCACGAGCGCGAGGTCGAGCGACATCGGCCCGCGGAACGCGGCGGCCACCGCCACCCGCCCGAGATCGACGCGCGCGCCGATCACGGGCGAGACGTGGTACGCGAGCGCGGCGTCGACGCCGCCGTCCGCGTGCGTGCCCAGCGCGTCCTGGTCGAGGGTGAACTGCGTGCCGTTGCCGCCGACCGAGAGCCCGAGCGCGGCCCCGCCGCCCAGAGAGACCGGCCCGAGGCGCACCGCCGCCACCAGGTCGAAGCTCGTCCGCTGGAGGGGCGCCTCGTACAGCGGGAACTGCGGCTCCGTGCCGGGGCGGAAGCCGACACCGGCGAGGTACGAGTCCGGCAGGTGCAGCGCGAGGGCGAAGCCCACGTCGACGGCGCGGGCGACGTGGACGCCGTACTGTGCGCCGAGGTCGACGCCCGAGGCGTGGGGGACGCCGGCGTCCTGCCCGTCGAACGTGAGGCCGATCGCGCCGTAGCCGTAGCCGAGCTGGACGCGCAGCCCAGGGACCGCCGCGAGCGCCGCGTTCTCGCGGGCGGCCGCCCCGGCGTCGTCCCCCGCCACGCCCGCGCGCGCCAGGCCCGCGCTCCGCGCCCCGAAGCCGAAGACGGAGGCCGCGTCCGCGCGCGCGGCCCGCGGGAAGGCCGTGACGAGGGCCGCGGCGACGGCGGCCGCCGCGGGCGCGAGGATCCGGCGCGGCCTCACAGGTCCACCCCGATCCCCAGCGACATCGCCACGAACGCGCCCTGCCCGGAGAGCCGCGGGAAGCCGGGGTTGGTGATGCCCTGCGCCGGGTGGTTCGCGTCGGGCCCCGCCACGGTGTCGGGCGGGCATGGCTCCGCCGCGCACGCGCGCTTGTCCTGCCCGTAGGGGAAGACGTAGCTCACGTTCGCGCCCGCGCCGAAGCGCAGCGTCACGGGCAGGACCCCTCGCAGCGCGAAGCTCGCGCCCAGGCCGGCGAGGAGCTTGTCGCCGTCCACGAGGTTCGTCGTGCCCTGCTGGTCGTTCGAGAGCATCGACGGCTCGAAGCCGCCCCCCGCGTGGAGCACGAGGTCGGAGCGCGCGCCCACGTCGAAGCGGTAGCTCCCGGCGGCGCGCAGGCCCACCACGTCGCGCGCGATGTGCGTCGGCAGCGCGGAGATCACGTTCACGCCCGGCAGCGTCGCCTGCACGCCGACCCAGGGCCCGTCGTACTCGGACCAGCGGGCGTAGGAGGCGTCGAGCTCGACGTTCCCCCGCTGCTCACGACCGAGGGCGAAGCTCGCCGCCGCCACCACCGTGGTCGGGTCGAAGAGCGCGCTCTCGGTCGCCACCGAGATGGTGAGCGGCGCGCCCGCGATCTCGGCGCTCGAGTCGACCACGGCGGGCGCCGCGAGGCGTTGGCGGACGGTGAGCGCGAGGTGCACGCCCGGGCGCGGGTCGAAGCGCAACCCGGCGTTCACGGCGACCGCGGTGGAGGCCGTGAGCGCGAGCCGGGGCTCGAGCGCCCCCGACGCGCCCGTGGTGACGGTGGCGGGCCCGCTCACGCCGCCGAGCACGTTGAACCCGACGCCGGCGGCGAGCCCGTCGAGGATGCGCACCGCGATCGTGGGCAGGAGGACGAGGCGCTGGGTGCGGTTGTCGTAGTAGGGGAAGAAGGGCTCCGTGCTCGGGTGCGCGATCAGGTGCAGCGCGCCCGAGGGCGGCAGGTACGCGCCGAAGCCGATGCGGATCCGGTCGTGGAGCGGGCCCTCGAAGGGGACGGTCGCGTCGAACGCGAACGACACGCCGAAGGGATCCGTGAGCGGGATCGTCTTACCCTGCGCGGAGAGCGCGGAGACGCCCAGCGTGGGGGCGATCTCGAGCCGCACGCCGTGCCCCAGGCCGAGCCCGCCGGGGTTGTAGAACGTCGCCGTCCCGTCGTCGGCGTTGGCCGCGCGCGCGCCCACCTCGGCGACGGCAGCCGGACCGAACCCGAGCACCTCGAACGCCCCGGCCCGCGCAGGGCCTGCGGCGCAGAGCGCGGCGACGAGCACCGCGCCGGCGAGCGCAGGGGGGTAGGAAGGCCCGCGGGGCACCGCTCAGCGGTACATGGTCTCGGCGCCCGTTGCCAAGCCGGTTTCGGCGGGCCTCTCGGCGGCGTCGAGCTCTCGCCCGTAGGTCACGAGCGCGTCCTTGAGCCGGAGGGAGGCGCGCGTCCGGTGCAGGTCGGCGCGGTAGAGCAGGCTGATGATGTCGGGGATGAAGGGCAGGTCCGGGTGCAAACGCACGAGCTTGCCCTTCTGCCCGTACGCCGCGACGCGCCGCGGTAGAAGCGCCACTCCGACGCCTTCCAGCGCCAGGCTCTTGACCAGCTCCAGATCCCCGCAGGAGAGCCGCCGCGTGGGCAAGAGCCCCTCGGCCGCCAGGCGGTTGATGAGCTCCTGCGCCTGCCCCACGCGCCCGGCGAAGATCAGCGGCCCCTCGCGCAAGCGGGCGTGGGCGGCCTCGCGCCCCGGGTAGGGCGTGCTCGGGGGACCGTTGTTGCCCGCCACCACGGGCCGGAGCCACAGCGGGTGGCCGCCCGGCAGCGAGGCGGTGGCCACGACGACGTCCACCGCGTCGTGGAACAGCGGCACAATCACCAGGTCCGGGTGCGGCCGGGGGTTCACCACCAGACCGAAGTCGACCACCCGCTCGAGGACGGCCTGCGTCACGTCCGCCGACGTCCCGTTCCACAGCGACACCTCGATGCGGGGCGCGGCCTCCAGGAACCGGCGCATGAACGCGGGGAGGAAGTACGCGCCCAGCGACTCGTGACAGCCGATGACGAAGCGCCCGACCTCGTCCGACTCGAGCCCGAGGATGCGCTCCTCCGCGCGGTCGAGGATCTCGAAGACCTGCTCCGCGTGCTCGATCAGCTCCTCCCCCGTCCGCGTGAGCTTCACCCCCTCCCGGCTGCGGTGGAAGAGCGTGGTCCCGAGCCGCTCCTCGAGGTTCTTCACGGCCACGGTCAGCGTCGGCTGACTGACCTTCAACGCCCGGGCCGCGGCCGAGAAGCTGCCCTCTTTTGCCACGGCGCGGAAGTAGCGGAGCTGCGACAGGTCCACGGATCCACCTTCCTTCGTACCATAGGTCGGCGCTATGCCTACAATAGGCACCGCGTCTCTTCCGAAGCGACGCGGCGTCCGTACGCTGTGCATGCTGCCGTTGTTCGTGCGTGCGCACTGCGAGGGGGACCTTGGGGGCACGCATCGGGGGACGGCTTTTCCTCGCTTGGAAAAGGAGACGCGCATGAGACGACTTGGCATTCGGACCCTCTGGGCTGCGGCGCTGACGCTCGCGGCCGCGGCCGCCGCCGGGAGCGGTTGCGGCGGCAACGGAGGCACCACGTCCACGATGGGCGCGGGAGGGAGCGCCGGTAGCAGCAGCAAGAGCAGCACCAGCAGCACCGGCGGCAAGAGCAGCAGCAGCAGCAGCAGCAGCACGAAGAGCACGACCAGCAGCACGGGCACCGGGGGCACGGGAGGGGCAGGCGCGACCAGCTCCGCCGCGTCGACGGGCTCGGGCGGCGCCGGAGGCGCGGGCGGCGCGCCCGCGGGCGCGACCAGCAGCACGGGCACCGGCGGCATGCCGGCGACCGCGTGCACCACCACGGCGCAGGGCCAGCTCCGCGGCTCGGCCATCGCGCTGACCTCGGACGACAGCCGGCTGATCGCCGTGAACCGCGACGCCGGCTCCGTCACGGTGATGTCGGTCGACTACACCTTGCCGAACGACCCCTCGCTGACCCTGGTCGCCGAGCTGAGCGTCGGCGCCGAGCCCTGGCAGGTCGTGATCGACGGGTGCGACGACAAGGCCTACGTCGTCCTCCGCAAGGACCAGAAGGTCGTCGAGATCGACAACCTCAAGACCACGCCCAGCGTGGGCAAGAGCGTCGCCGTCGGGTCCGAGCCGACGAGCCTCGCGCTCACCCCGAACAACATCAAGCTCTACGTCTCCAACTGGGTCGACGGCAACCTCTCCGTCATCGACCCCGTCTCCATGACCGTCACCTCGACGATCGACCTCAACGCCACCATCGCCGCCACCGGCTTCCTCGGCCCCGACGTCGCCGCCGCCCCGCGCCCCGGCCTCGCCCACCCGCGCGGCATCGCCGTCACCAACAACGGCGACGCCAGCGACACCGACGAGACCGTTTACGTCACCGAGTGGTTCGCCGTGCGGACCGCGCCCGAGGTGGCGCAGCTCAGCGGCCCCGCGGCTGGGATGCCCTTCGCGGCCGACACCAACTGGAAGGGCCTGCTCTACAAGATCCCCGTCTCCGGCGGGAACCCGAGCACGATCGACCTGCCGCCGATCACGAACACCGGCTTCAACGACGCGGGCGGGCACGTCACGGGCTGCTTCCCGAACCAGGTCGCCTCCGTGACGATCGAGAACGAGGGCACCGGCGCGGCGCCCAGCTTCTTCGCCTACGTCACCAGCACCTGCGCTTCACCGGCGGGCCCGGTCGGCGTCTTCCAGTTCGGCGGGTGCCAGATCGACGCCAACTGCTCGACGTTCGGCGCTCTGTCGACCTGCGACACCGGGACGGGTGTGTGCAAGCTGAGCTGCACCTCGGACGCGCAGTGCGGCGTCGGCTCCTCGGCGGGCGCCTGCAACGTGGTCACGGGCGAGTGCTCGCCGTTCCCGAACAACGCCAAGACCACGACCCACCCCGGGCTCACGATCGTCAATCTCGGGACGGGCACGGGGACGACGAACAACCTCGACGCGCCGTTCACCAACACGACCACGCCCACCAGCACGGCCACCACCCTGTTCCTGTCGGGATCGCCGCCGGCGCCGACCGCGTCCACGCGGATGCCGCTCCTGCCCACCGACGTCGACTTCAAGCCCGGCTTCGCCTACGTCGCCTCCGAGGGCTCGGACGCGCTCTACCGGCTCAGCGTGTCCAGCGGCAAGATCACCGCGGTCGGCTCCGCGGCCAACGATTTCATCGACCTCACCGTGAACAAGGGCGCGGGCGGGAACTTCCGCCTGCCCATCGGCATGGTGACGAGCAAGGACAAGCTCGTGGCCTTCGTCGCCAACGACGGGACGCGCAGCGTCATGGCCGTCAGCCTGAACACCCAGAGCGAGTCCGCCGGGCAGACGCCCGAGCTCGCGTCGTCGGCGTACCCGACGGGCACCGCGGCCAGCGTGCAGAACGGCAAGGCGCTGTTCAACACCGGCCTCGGCCGCTGGTCGCTGAAGGGCGCCGCCTGGGGCTCCTGCGGGGCGTGCCACGTCGACGGCCTCACCGACAACGTCACCTGGTACTTCGCCCGCGGCCCGCGCCAGACGACGAGCCTCGACGGCACGTTCGACAAGAGCGACCCGACCGACCAGCGCATCCTCAACTGGACGGCCATCAACAACGAGGTCGCCGACTTCGAGACCAACACGCGCGGCATCTCCGGCGGCGTCGGCGCCATCGTCTCGACCAACAGCACGCCGCCCGCCCCCACCAATCGCATCAACCTCATCAGCTCCAACCCGCCGAACACCGGGCTGGAGGGGGCATCGGCCGCCCTGGCCTCCACGTCGGCGGCTCCCACCGCGTGGGCCAACATCACCGCGTACGTCCAGCAGATCCGCTCGCCGCGCGCGGCCACCCCGAGCCTGTTCGCCGCGGGCGACATCGCCGCGGGCAAGACCGCGTTCCAGAACGGCAACTGCGCCGGCTGCCACGGCGGCGCCAAGTGGACGAGCTCCAGGGTCTTCTACGCGGTCAGCGACACGCACAACGACGCGTTCTCGGCCACCCCGGGGGCGAGCTCGCTCTCCAGCACGGACTGGTCCGCCCCCGCCACCAAGCTGAGCTTCCCGGCCGCGCTGTTCCCCTCGACCACGGTCGGCAAGCAGACGGACAGGTTCGGCCCGCCGACGGGGTTCGAGCAGATCCAGTGCACCCTCCGCCCGGTGGGGACGATCACGGCGAACGGCGCCATCCCGACGGGGGTCTCGGATCCGGCGGTCAGCGTGCAGGAGCTCCGCGCGGACATGAAGACCGGCGCGCAGGGCGCCGGCGGCACCAACGCCAGCGACATCGGCGCCGGCTTCAACATCCCGTCGCTGCTCGGCGTCCAGGTCGGCGCGCCGTACTTCCACGCCGGCAACGCCCGCAGCCTCGAGGAGCTGTTCAGCGCCACGCTCTTCAAGGCGCACTACCAGTCCGCGGTCGCCAACGTCTTCGACCCGCACAACCCCGACGTCGTGAAGCAGCTCGTCGCCTACCTGCTCTCAATCGACGGGAGCACGCCGCCGCCCACGGCTCCTGGCCCGGGTCCGAACGGCGGCGACATCTGCGTTCCCCCGCCGTGAGCCACCGCGCCTGACGCACCGAGGGGAGGCGCCCGCCTCCCCTCTTCCTTCCCGCACACACCACATCGCCCCGCCCTGCTCACGCACATCCCCGGCGCTACTCGGGGCGGCTCGTTCGAGCGAAGGCGGAGCATTCGCGCGCATCCGGATGCTACGCGACGCGCCATGTCGAGCCCGATCGAGGCTCCGACAGTCGCGATCGCGCTCATGGATGTCGTGACGGCGGTCGTGGATGTCGGGATCGAGGTCCCGGTATGCGTGACCGTGGTCACGGATGTCGTGACCGTGGTCACGGATGTCGTGACCGAGCGCCGGGCATCCGTGACCGTGGTCATGGATGTCGTGAGCGTGGTCATGGACGTCGTGAGCGTGGTCGTGGATGTCGTGCCCGAGCGCCGGGCACCCGTGACCGTGGTCATGGATGTCGTGACCGAGCGCCGGGGTATCCGTGACCGTGGTCATGGATGTCGTGAGCGTGGTCATGGATGTCGTGACCGAGCGCCGGGGTATCCGTGACCGTGCTCGGGGATGTCGGGATCGAGGTCCGGGTATCCGTGAGCGAGCCGCGGGTGGTTCCGAGCGAACGCCGACCGTGTCGAAAGGCCACGCCGTGTCCGATTGACGCGGTCCTTCTGCCTCCTTTCTTGGAAAATTCCCCGATTCGTCGCCGGCACGCGGCGTGCTCAGGGCGTCCGGCGCCGCGGTCTGCCCAGCGGTCTGGGGACGCTGGCGCCGCTCGAACGAATCTTGGACAGGAGATGGGTCATGTCCCGCATGTCTTCGGAAATGGATCGGGGGCCTCAGCCCCATCGTCCTCGTGCTCTTCACCGGTTGCAGCCACGCCGAGAAGCCGCCCGCCACGGCGGCCCAGACAGACTCCGCACCGCACCCCGTGCAGGCGACGCCGAAGCCCGCGCAGACGGCCCTGAACGTCTCCCCGGACATCCTCGCGGCGTGCAAGATCACCGACGCGCAGACGCAGACGGTGAGCTCCAGCGGCGCGCCGCTCTTCGCGTTCGACTCCGCCAACCTCTCGTCCGGCGATCAGCACGTCCTCGTCGAGGTCGCGCACTGCCTGACCACGGGGCCGCTCACCGGCAAGAGCCTCAAGCTCACGGGTCATGCCGACCCACGCGGTACGGAGGAGTACAACCAGGCCCTCGGCGACCGGCGCGCGTCGAGCGTGATGCGCTTCCTCGAGCGGCAGGGGATGGGCTCCGGGAAGCTGAGCGAGACCTCGCGCGGCGCCCTGGACGCGTCCGGTCACGACGAGGACGGCTGGAGGGCGGACCGGCGCGTGGACGTCGACCTCGCCATGTGATGCGCGGCCGCGTCGCGAGGGAACAACGAGGGATCTGCGACGGTTCTTCAGGGCAGGACAAGGAGGTTCAACATGAGAACAATCGCTCGCACCGCCGCCATCGCGGCTCCCTTCATCGTCGTCGTCTCCCTCGCCTCCGTGGGCTTCGCCGAGGAGCCGGACCTCATGCAGCCCCTCTCGCCGAGCGCCCACGTCGAGGATCTGGACGTGAACGCGCTCGATCTCGGGCCCGATCAGGGCACGTTCGCCAACTCGGTCGCGGTCACGTCGGCCGTCCCGATGTCGCTGGCAGGCGCGACCGGCTCCGGGCCGTCCGCGCTCCCGGGCAAGGCGGGCACGGGAAACTGGATCGCCGAGCCCATCAAGGGCTGAGCCGGGCATCGCGGGCCACGCGTGAGCGGACGCGTGGTCCGGGTGGTAGGCTTCCCCCGGCGGAACCGGGCACATGAAGCTGGTCCAGAAGCTCTCCCTGGCGCTGATCCTGGGCATCATGATCGTGCTGAGCGCCAACGGGTACCTGCGGGTCCGGCGCGAGGTGGCCCTCTTCCAGACCGGGCGTGTCCGGGACCACGAGCTCCTGGGCCTGGCCCTGAGCGCGGCCTTCGCCGCGGTGTGGCGCACCGAGGGGGAGGCCCACGCGAAGGCGATGCTCGTGCAGGCGAGCGCGCGGGAAGGGCAGATCAGCATCCGCTGGGTGCCCTCGCCGCCGGAGGGGCTCGACGAGCCGGCCTCGTCGGGCCCCTCCTCCCGCGTCTCGGAGGACGAGAGGGGCCAGCCGGCGCGGCGCACCTTCGTGCCGTTCGCGACGAGCGAACCGCCCGGCGGGCTCCTCATCTCCGAGTCGCTCGCGGCGGAGCGGCGCTACGTCCGCAGGACCGTGATCGACACGGCGCTCACGACCGCGCTCCTCGCCGCCGTCGCCGCGGCGCTGACCGCGGCGGTCGGGGCCTGGTTCGTCGGCAAGCCGATCCACAGCCTCGCGGAGAAGGCGCGCCGCGTGGGCCAGGGTGACTTCTCGGGGCCGCTCGAGCTGCGGCAGCGCGACGAGCTCGCCGATCTGGCCACGGAGATGAACGCGATGTGCGAGAAGCTGGTCGAGGCGACCGAGCGGAGCGCCGCCGAGACGTCCGCCCGCATCGCCGCCCTCGAGCAGCTCCGCCACGCCGACCGCCTGATGACCGTCGGCAAGCTCGCGTCCGGGATCGCGCACGAGCTCGGCACACCGCTCAACGTGGTGGGGGCGCGCGCAGGGATGATCGCGGACCGCGAGACGACGCCCGAGGAGTCCGTCGAGTACGCGCGCGTCATCGTCCAGGCGTGCGATCAGATGACCGGGATCATCCGCCAGCTCCTCGACTTCGCGCGGCCCCGCGGTCAGGAGCGGAGCGTGGGCGACCTCGGGTTCATCGTGCAGCGGACGCTGAGCCTGCTCGAGCCGATGGCGTCGAAGAAGGGCGTCACGCTCAGCTTCTCGGAGGAGGGCGCGCCGGGGATGCTCGAGCTGGACGCGAGCCAGATGCAGCAGGTATTCACGAACCTCGTGGTGAACGCGATCCAGGCGATGGGCGCGCCGGGCATGGTGGAGGTCACGATCGAGCGCGCGCACAGAGCGCCGCCGGCGGTGCTCAACGGCGTCGAGGCCACCCCGAGCCCGCGCACCGCGACGGACTGCGTCACGGCGCGCGTGCGGGACGAGGGGTGCGGCATCGCGGCCGAGCACCTGCCCCACGTGTTCGAGCCGTTCTTCACGACCAAGGACGTGGGGCAGGGGACGGGCCTCGGCCTGTCGGTCGCGTACGGCATCGTGCGCGAGCACGGCGGCTGGATGGAGGTGGAGAGCGCGCTCGGCAAGGGGAGCGAGTTCACCGTCTTCCTGCCGCTCGCGGTGGAGGAGGCGACATGACCGAGCACGCCCTCATCGTCGACGATGACCGAGCGCTGTGCGAGACGTTGAAGGCGGGGCTCGGCAAGCGCGGGTTCGCCGTCGAGTGGCGAAGCTCCGCCGACGAGGCGCTGGCGGCGCTCGGCGCCGAGCAGTTCGAACGTGGTCGTGACCGATCTGAACATGAAGGGCACGAACGGGATCCAGCTCTGCGAGCGGATCGTCGAGGGGCGCGGGGACGTGCCCGTGATCGTGCTCACCGCGTTCGGCAGCTTCGAGACGGCGGTCGCGGCGATCCGCGCCGGGGCCTACGACTTCATCAGCAAGCCCGTGCAGCTCGAGGCGCTGGCGATCGCGCTCCGCAGGGCGGCGCAGCACCGGGCCCTCAGGGCCGAGGTCAAGCGGCTGCGGCAGGAGGTGGCGCACCCCTCCCGGATCGAGGGCCTCATCGGCGGCAGCACCGCGATGCAGCGCGTCCACGACCTCATCGCGCGCGTCGGCGACTCCGACGCGAACGTGCTCATCACGGGAGAGAGCGGCACGGGCAAGGAGGTCGTCGCCCGCGCGCTGCACCGGCGGAGCGGGCGCGAGGGGCCCTTCGTCGCCGTCAACTGCGCCGCGATGCCCGAGGCGCTGCTCGAGAGCGAGCTCTTCGGCCACGTGCGCGGCGCGTTCACCGACGCCAAGGACAGCCGCCCCGGCCTCTTCGTCCAGGCCCGCCACGGGACCCTCTTCCTCGACGAGATCGGCGACATGCCGATGGGCCTGCAGCCCAAGCTGCTCCGCGTGCTGCAGGAGCGCAGCGTGCGCCCGGTGGGCGGCGCGTCCGAGGTCCCCATCGACGTGCGCATCCTCGCGGCGACGAACCGGGACGTCGAGTCCGCCATCGAGGAGAAGCGCTTCCGCGAGGACCTCTTCTTCCGCATCAACGTCATCCACATCCCGCTGCCGCCGCTGCGCGCGCGGGTGGGCGACATCCTGCCGCTCGCCCAGCACTTCATCGTGCAGATCGCCGCGCGCGCCGGCAAGCACGTGACCGGCATCTCGCCGCCCGCGGCCGCCAAGCTCGTGGGCTACCCCTGGCCGGGCAACGTGCGCGAGCTGCATCAACTGCGTCGAGCGCGCCGTCGCGCTCACCCGCCACGAGCAGATCGTCGTCGACGATCTCCCGGAGAAGGTGCAGAACCACAAGAGCCTCCAGCTCGTCCTCGGCGGCGACGACCCGTCCGAGCTCCTGCCGATGGACGAGGTCGAGAAGCGGTACATCCTCCGGGTGCTCGACGCGGTGGCCGGCAACAAGACGGCGGCGGCGCGCGATCCTCGGCTTCGAGCGCAAGACGCTCTACCGGAAGCTCGAGCGCTACGGCGCCGACGCCGGGAAGCGGGAAGGGTAGGGCGCAGCGGTCACGATGGGGGGAGACCCCCGGTCACGCTGGGCGGCCCCCTGTGCTCCCCAGCCGGCGGCGAAGGGATACGCGCGTCCCGGCGCAACGGTTCAGGGTGGCTTGACGCGTCGGCTGACGCGTCGGCTGACACGACAAAGGCGCCGGGGGCGTCGGGATTTCGACGCAGCGTCGTGATCTTGCTCTCTGCGCCGATCCCTCGTGCGCGCGCTGGATCCCGTGGTCAGGATGCTCCCGCATGCGGGAGGTGGCGCCGGCAGCGTCGGGGGAGGCTCGCGAGCGGTCAGCTCTTCAGCCGGATGGCGAAGGTCTCGAGGTAGATGAAGCCCTGGCCGTCGTCCGTGGAGACGCTGGTCCCGTCGCCGCTCACCGTGCCGTCGCTCATCTTCGCCCAGCCGGCGTAGGGCGCGTAGGTCTCCGCCGTGTCGGTGGTCATGATCCAGAACTCGACGGCGGCGCCCGCCGCCCAGCCGAGATCGTTCGGCGTCGTCGTCGCGTGGGGGAGCGCGACGGTGACCTTGGCGGCCGGGCAGACCGGCGTCTCGGCGGGTGCGAGGCCGTAGAGCAGGGCGAAGCCGGCGCCTGCGTCGCCGACCATCACCGGGTCGAGCACCGGGCCCACGTTGGCGATGGGGATGCCGACGGTGCGGAGCTTCTGCTTGTCGGGCGTGTCGTACACGAGGGGGCTGATGCCGACGGTGGCGCCCGCCGGGACCGAGACGGTGACGTCGCCGGAGGTGGCGTCGGTGCCCGGGGTGAGCGCGGCGCCGGGCTTTCCGGCGAGCTTGCCGGTGGCGAGCACCATCGTGCCCCCCTGGGTGAAGTCCGTCATCGGCACGGTGAGGGGGATGGCGAGCTCGGCGTAGCTCACGGTGTCGCCGAACTTGAACGCCGGCTTCTTCTCCGTGAGGCTGGTCGAGATCGACGCGCTGCCGTTCGCGCCGGTCGTGCCCGGCATGGAGCAGATGTCGGTGCCGCAGATGAAGATCGGCTGACCCACGACGGGCGCGCCGGTCTCGTCGACGATCTTCGCCTTCACCGACTTCTGGCCCGTCACGCTCACCTCGCCGCCACCGTACTTCATGGACGGTGGACAGGTTTGCCCACCACCGGCGCCGCTCCCGCCCATCCCGCCCATCCCGCCCATCCCGCTCGTTACGCCCGCGGCGCTGCTGTTGGCCGCTGCTTTGCTTCCACCGGTGCCCGTGCTCGTGGTGGTGCTCGCACCAGTGCCACTGCCCGTCGGCGTGCCCGAACCGGCGCTGGAGGAGCACGCGGCCGCGGCGCTCACCATGACGAGCAGCGTGGCCAGCCTCGGCACGCCCGAGGCGATCAGCGGCGCCGAGAAGGTGCGCACACAGGGTAGCGAGATGGAGCCGGTGCGCGGAGATGTGCGGTGCATAGAAGACAAGGTGGTCATGGCAGGTCTCATGTCAGACATGTGTGAAATGGCGCTGAAACCGTAGCGCGAGCGCCCCCGTAGATCCATGTGATCCAGCGCACGTTTCGGGTGGAAGCAGGTGGGCCATTCGGCCGCGCGAAGCGGGTGACGCACGCCAACGGGGGGCCGGGGGATGGCTGAACAGCCGGTAGCTGATGTCGATGCTGCGGATGATCGAGGGGTCTCTGACGCGCTGCGCGTCTGTCCTTTCGCGGAGAAGTAGGCGTAGAATGATGCAGGAGAGTTTTCCTTTGAGCGACGACGGACTCGGACTCGACCCCAGGGTGATGCTGATACAGCGCGCCGTGGAGGGAGATCGCCACGCGACCGGGCAGCTCCTGGCCGTGCTGACGCCCGTGATCCGCAGCAGCGTCGCAGCCGTCCTCGCGCGCGCAGGCGGCGGCCGCCGCCAGGCGCGCCAAGAGGTCGAGGACACCGTGCAGAGCGTGCTCCTGGCGCTCTTCGCCGACCGCGGGCGCGTGCTCCTGCAGTGGGATCCGGCGCGGGGGCTGAAGCTCGAGAGCTTCGTCGCGCTGCTCGCCAAGCGCGAGACGGTCTCGATCCTGCGCAGCCGCCGTCGCAACCCGTTCACGGAGGACCCGACCCTCAACGAGGACCTCGATCGCAACCCGGTCGCGCGCATGGGTCCGGAGTCGGAGGCGATCTCGCGCGACATGGTGATGGCCCTCGCCCTCGCCGTGCAGGCCAGGCTCACGCCCAAGGCGGCCGAGCTCTTCGATCTCCTCTTTATCAGGGGCCTCCCGAACGAGGAGGTGAACGCCCTCACCGGCCTCTCGATCGACGCGATCTACGCGTGGAGGAGCCGGCTCGCGAAGCAGGTGAAGGAGATCGTCACCGAGCTGCAGCGCCAGCCCGTCCAGCCGCCCGCCCCCGCCCATGCGGCGCGATGGGGCGAGCAGCCTCGACGGCGAGAGGGCATCGCGCCCGCGCGCGGACGGATCGATCCCGCGCTCGGAGGGGTCGAAGCCGCGAGCGTCGAGGCCCCGCGCCATCCCCCGCGCCGCCGACTCGGACCTGACACCGCCGCCGGTCTCCGGCGCCACGCCGCCGCCGGTGTCGGGCGACTCGCTGCCGGCCGTGCCGCCCGCGTCCGGAGCGAAGCTCCAGCCGGCGCATGCGCACGAGGACGGCGCGCTGCCGGGCGTGAAGCCGCCGCACCGCGGAGCGGCGAGCTGAAGGGCCGCGGCGCTGCGGTGGTAGGGTCGCGCGCATGCCCTCCCACCGCCGCGCCTGGATGGCGCTCGCCGCCGCGCTCCTGGCCTCTTCGTGCGCGGATCCCCCGCCCCCTCCCGCCCCCGCTCCTCCGCCGGCCCCCGCGCCGAGCGTGGCGACCGCGCCGCCGGCGCCGCCCGTGCTCCGCCTGCCCACCACGGCGCGGCCTCTCCGCTACGACCTCGACCTGACCATCGTCCCCTCGCAGGCGACGTTCACCGGCACCGTCTCGATCGATCTGCAGATCGCCGAGCCCACCTCCGTCCTCTGGCTGAACGCGACGGATCTGGTCCTCCGGGACGCCCGCCTCTCCATCGGCGGGCGCACGCTGGTCGCGCGCGTCGTGCCCGGGGGCGAGGACTTTGCCGGGTTCGCGTTCGACGCGCCGGTGGGGCCGGGGCCGGCGCGGCTCACGATCGTGTACGAGGGGCCGCTCGACAAGGAGAAGAGCCGCGGGCTCTACCGGGAGGCCGAGGGCTCCGGCGCGGACGGCTGGTACGCGTACAGCTTCTTCGAGCCGATCGACGCGCGCCGCGCGTTCCCCTGCTTCGACGAGCCCTCCGCGAAGGTGCCGTGGAAGCTGGTGCTGCACGTGAAGAAGGAGCACGTGGCGCTCTCCAACGCGCCGGTGCTCTCCGAGACCGACGAGCCCGGGGGGATGAAGGCGGTGGCCTTCGCGGAGACGCCGCCCTTGCCGAGCTACCTCGTCGCGCTCGTGGTGGGGCCCTTCGACGTCGTGAACGCGGGGACGGCAGGCCATCACGGGACGCCGCTGCGGTTCGTCGTGCCGCGCGGGCGCGGGGCGGAGACGGCGTACGCCGCCCAGGTGACGCCGCGGATCGTGGGCCTGCTCGAGGACTACATGGGGGTGCCGTACCCCTACGGCAAGCTCGACGTGGCGGTGGTGCCTCGCTACTGGGGGACGATGGAGCACCCGGGCCTCGTCGCGCTCGGGCAGCCGCTCACGCTGATCCGGCCCGAGGATCGCAGCCCGTTGCGCGAGCAGCACTACGCCAACATCGCGATGCACGAGCTCGCGCACTACTGGTTCGGCGACTACGTGACCACGGCGTGGTGGGACGACACCTGGCTCAACGAGGCGCTCGGCACGTGGATGGACACCAAGCTCACGGACCGCTTCGAGCCCTCGTGGCGGATCGCGGCGCGCCGGCGGCACCTCTCGATGGTGATGGACGCGGACGCGCTCGCGACCGCGAAGAAGATCCGCCAGCCGGTCGTGTCCAAGCACGACATCGATGACGCGTTCGACGGCGAGATCACCTACGGCAAGGGCTCGCTGGTGCTCGCGATGTTCGAGAGCTACCTCGGCGCGGAGGTGTTCCAGCGGGGCATCCGGCGGTACCTGAAGGACCACGCGTGGGGCAACGCCGTCGCCGACGACCTCTACGCCGCGCTCTCCGCCGAGAGCGGGCAGGACATCGCGCCCGCCTTCAAGACCTTCCTCGATCAGCCCGGGCTGCCCATCGTCTCCGCGGAGCCCGCCTGCGGCGGCGGCGCGCCGCGCATCCACCTGACGCAGCGCCGGTTCGTCCCGCTCGGCTCCTCCTCCGTGCCCGACGCGCTCTGGCAGATCCCCGTCTGCGTGAAGTACGGCGCGGGGAAGGGCGTCCAGCGGGCGTGCACGCTCCTCCGCGAGAAGGAGGCGGACATGCCGATCGAGGGCGCGAAGGCCTGCCCCGAGTGGGTGATGCCCAACGCGGACGCGATCGGCTATTACCGCGTCGCCTACCGCCCCGACACGCTGCGGCTCCTGCTCACCAGGGCGAGCAAGGCGCTGAGCGTCGACGAGCGCGCCTCGCTGCTCGACGACGCCGCCGCGCTCACGCGCGCGGGGGCGCTCCCCATCGGGGAAGCGCTCGCGCTGGTGCCGCCCCTCGTCCAGGGGGGCGATCCGCTCCTTTTGGAGCGCAGCCTCACGCTCCTCGCGGCGGCGCTTCGCCTCCAGTTGCCTCCCCCGCTACGGTCCAAGTTCGCCCGCTTCGTGCAGGCCGTCTACGGCAAGCGCGGGCGCGCGCTCGGCTGGAGGCCACGGCCGGGGGAGGGGGTCGACGACGCGCTCGTGCGGCGCGAGCTGCTCTCGCTCCTCACCGGCGCGGGGCAGGACGCGAAGCTCCGCGCCGAGGCGCACGACCTCGTGCTCCGGTGGCTCGACGATTGGAGCGCGATCCCTGCCGGCCTGGTCGACACGGCGCTGTTCGTCGCGGGCCTGAGCAACGACCGAGCGCTCTTCGACAGGCTGCGCAAGGCGGCGCGCGACGCGACCTCCCACGAGGAGAAGAGCCGCTTCGCGGGCGCGCTCGGCGGGTTCCCCGACCCGGCGCTGGCGCGCGAGGCGTTCGCGTTGCTCGCCGGAGACGAGCTCGATCCGCGCGACGGCATGGACATCGTGTTCCGGGCGTTCGGCTCCCCCGAGACGAGGGAGGAGGCGTACCGGCTCTTCAAGCAGGGCTTCGACGCGCTGACGCGGCGGGTCCGTCCGGACGAGGCCTCGTGGCTCTTCGGCGTCCTCGGCGTGTTCTGCGACGAGGATCGCCGCGCGGACGCCGCCGCGTTCTTCGGCCCGCGCGCCGAGAAGATGGAGGGAGCGCCGCGTGCGCTGGCCAACGGCCTCGAGGAGATCGGCCAGTGCGCAGCCGCGGCGAAGGCGAACCGCGCGAGCCTCGAGGCGTTCCTGAAACGGTACTGATCGAGGGCGCGCAGCCTACCGGCGCGCCTCCCCCCGCCGTATCCTGCCCCGCATGATCGTGAGCCGACGGGAGTTCGAGGCGGAGCTCGCGCGCGTCCGCGCCGAGACGAAGCGCCCGGCGGAGGGCCTGTTCGGACCGGAGAGCGTCACGTGGCGCATCGCCCGCGACGGGGTCGTCTTCTTCGGCGCCGGCCGCGCCGCGCTCCTCCAGCTCGCGCACCCGTACGTGGCACACGCGGTCGAGCAGCACTCGGAGACGCGGCGCGACCCGCTGGGCCGCTTCAACCGCACGTTCCTGCACGTCTACGGCATGATCTTCGGCGACCTCGACGACGCCCTCGGCGCGGCCCTGCGCGTACGGGGGATCCACGACGGGGTACACGGCGCCGTCGACGAGGACGTCGGGCGCCTGCCGCGCGGGCACCGCTACCACGCCCATGACGGCGGCGCGCTCCTCTGGGTGCTGGCCACGCTCGTCGAGACCAGCGTGATGGCGTTCGAGGTCGCGTACGGCCCGCTCAGGCGCGCGGACAAGGAAGACTACTGGCAGGAGTGCCGGCTCTTCGGCCGGCTCTTCGGCCTGAGCGACGCGCTCCTGCCTCCGGACTGGGATGCGTTCATGGCGTACTGCGCCCGCATGTACGCGGGCGACGACCTCGCGGTGGGGCGCCCGGCGCGGGAGATCGCGGGCTTCCTGCTCTCCGGCAAGGGCGCGCCGCTCGCGCCGGTGATGCGGTGGTACACGACGATCACGGCCGGGATGCTCCCGACGCGTCTGCGGGAGGCCTATGGGCTCGGGTTCTCGCGCGCCGACGCAGCAGTCTACGACGCCTCGCTCGGCGCGCTCCGCCGCACCTGGCGCCGCCTCCCTGCCCGGCTCCGGCTTCGCCCCGAGTACGTGGAGGCCGCGCGCCGCCTCGCCGGCGCGCCTCGCCCGGATCGGATGGGGCGCGCCATGCAGGACGTGGTGCTGCGCAGCGTTCGCCCGCGCTGAGCAGCGCCGCGCGGGGTGAGCGTGATCAGTGGCGCCTGCCGCCGCTCCGCCCGCCGCCGCTCGGCCGGCCGCCGCTGTGAACGCTCTCGTGGACGTTCTCGTGGACGTTGACGTGCTCGTTCATGTGCACGTTCTCGTGGGCGTTGACGTGCTCGTTCATGTGCACGTTCTCGTGCTCGTTCACGCGCACGTTGTCGTGGACGTTGACGCGCTCGTCCATGCGCCCCCCGCCGCGCACATCCATGCGCCCCCCGCCGCGCATGTCCATGCGGCCGCCCACGCCCACGCCCATGCGCCCACCGACGCCCACGCCGCCGCGCATGGCGTAGGCGGCGCCGAAGCCGACGCCGCAGCCGACGCCGAAGCCGAAGCCGACGCCGAAGCCCACGCCGGCGCGAACGGCGACGGAGGGTGCCCAGTGGAACGAGCCCACGAAGCCGATGGCGGGCGCGGCCATGCCGACGCGGAACACCTCGCCGTAGTGCCAGCCGACGACGCCCACGCTCGTGACGCCGCCGACGCCCATCGCCACCGTGACCCGGAACGGGTCGTACCCGGCGTACCAGGGGCCGACGTAGTACGTGGTGCCGGGCTCGCGGACGAGCGCCTCCATCCCCGGATAGTCGGCGGCGTAGCCGAGCCGGAAGGTGCGTTCGCCCGGATCCATCACGGTGTAGTTCTGGCTGAGCGTGTAGACGCGGATCTGCCCGCTGTCGCGGTCGGCGACGAGCTCGACGGGCTGGCCGCCGACGTACGAGATGGTGCCGCCGTTCGGGCCCTTGGCCGGAGGCGGAGGGGCGTTGGCGGCGACCTTGGCGTCGTCCTGGATCTCGCGCGTGCCGCCGCGGGGTACGTGGAGCACGCCGGTCCAGGGCTTCTCGTCGATCACGAGGGCGTAGTCGATCTCGGTGAGGTCGTCCTCGAGCGGCGGGCCCGCGGCGACCACGAAGCCCTTGCTGTCGACGGTGATGTCGCGGACCTGGTCGCCGACGTAGCCGGGCCAGGTGAGCGTGCCGCTGATGCCCTTGGTGATGGCGGTCCCGTCGGTGCCCTTGACCGCCGCGGTCACGCGGCCGTCGGTGGTCACGTTCCACGCGATGGTCCCGTTCTCGCCCTGCTCCGTGACCGAGCTCTCCGGCGTCGGCGCCTCGTCTGCCGCGTCGTCCGCCGTGTGCTTCTTGCAGCCCGGCGCGGCGAGCAACGAAGCGACGCAGAGGGTGCCCACGATGATGCGAACGTGCATGAAACCTCCTCGGTGCGGGGTCGACGCGGACCGCTGCAGCGCCTGCAAAGGTACCGCATCCCGACGTCGAAAACAGCGCAGAACGAGAGCGTTTCGTGACTGGGCACGATTCCGTCGCTGGTCTTTGGAATGACCACCGGAGAGTACCAGGCGGCGAGACCGGGTGATCGCGCCGGGGCCGCGAGCGGCTTCACCGGTGCGCCCGCGACGGCGTGCGCGGCCCCCTCGCGACCGCGTTATTCGACGGGTTTTCCTGGGGTCGGAGAGGCGCCCTTGACACTGCGCGCGCCCCTGGGGCTTCCTGAGCCATGGCCCGCTCGAAACAGGACAGCCAGGATGATGCGGACGCGACCGTGGCGCGCGACAAACCCGGGGCGCGCCTGAGCGAGAGGCCCGGCGGTCCCGCGTCGGAGGTCAACCCCGCCGGCGCCCTGGAGAGCAACATCGCCCGCTACGAGGAGCGCCAGCAGCTCGGGCTCGGGTCGATGGGCGAGGTCTTCCTCTGCAAGGACACGCGCATCGGCCGCGACGTCGCGAAGAAGGTGCTCCTGCCCAACCACCGGCACGACGCCACGCTCCGCGCGCGCTTCCTCCGCGAGTGCCGCATCCAGGGCCAGCTCGAGCACCCCTCGATCGTCCCGGTGTACGACCTCGGGCTCGACGAGGACGGCGGCACGTACTTCACGATGAAGTGCTTGAAGGGCATGACGCTCAAGCAGGTGATCCGCGGCCTGCGCGACGGCGACCCGGAGATCACGCGCAAGTTCAGCCTGCGCAAGCTGCTCACGGCGTTCTCGACGGTGTGCCTGACGATGGACTTCGCCCACGCGCGGGGCGTCCTCCACCGCGACCTCAAGCCCTCGAACGTGATGCTCGGCAACTACGGCGAGGTGTACGTCCTCGACTGGGGGATCGCGAAGCTGAAGAAGGAGGTGGCGGCGGCCACCGCCGCGAACAAGGAGAAGTCGCCAGCTCATCGATCAGGACGACACCGCGCGGCGCCGGCCCGGTGGAGGCGCACGACGACATCCACACCGCGGCCGGGAAGATCCTCGGCACCTTCGGCTACATGCCGCCGGAGCAGGCGCGCGGCGCCATCGCCGAGCTCGACGCGCGCAGCGACGTGTACGCGCTCGGCGCGATCCTCTTCGAGATCCTCACGCTCGAGCCCCTGCACCCCAAGACCTCGTGGAAGGAGATGCTCTTCTCCACGCTCAAGGGCGTGTCCGCGCGCCCGTCGAAGCGGGCCCCGCACCTCGACGTGCCCCCCGAGCTGGAGGAGATCTGCGTGCAAGGCGACGCGCAACGACCCCAAGCACCGCTACCAGTCCGCGCGCGAGCTGCACGAGGCGGTGGAGCGCTACCTCGACGGCGATCGCGACGTGGAGGCGCGCCGCAAGATGGCGCGCACCCACGCGCGCAAGGCCGAGGAGCGCGCCAGCGAGGCTCTCTCGCGGCCGGCGCCGCCGCGGAGGCCGAGGACGCGCGCCGCGCGGCGCTGCACGAGGTGGGGCGGGCGCTGGCGCTCGACCCGAAGAACGGCACCGCGATGGGGGTGCTCACCAAGCTCTGGGCGGCGCCGCCTCCGCAGGTGCCCGCCGAGGTCGCCGGCGAGATGGGCCGCGACGACGAGGCGGCGGCTCGCGCTTCCAGCTCCTGCGCGGCCATCCGCTTCGATCTGGCGTGCATCTCGCTCCTTTTGCCCATCACGCTGTGGATGGGCGTCGCTCAGCTGGCCACTCCTCGTCGCCACCGCCCTGCTCTCATCCTGGCGTCGGCCGCGGCAAAGCCTACGCGCGCGGCCAGCGCGACATCGGGCGCGGGCACTTCTTCGGCTACGCCGCGCTACCTCTTCAACGTCCTCTCGCTGCTCTGCGTGGGCCGCTCGTTCGGGCCGCTCTTCTTCACGCCGGTGCTGCTCTCGTTCTTCACGCTCGGGCTACTGCATGTCGCCGGTGGTGCGCTACCGCGCCACGATCTCGTCACCGGCTGCGTCGCGCTGATGGCGTCCGTGGCGGTCGAGGTGCTGGGCAAGCCGCCCTCGCTCCGTACCTCTTCGGCCTGGATCACCGTCGATGACCATCGTCGCCCAGGCGGTGAAGCTCCGCTAGAGCCGACGATGCTGGCGCTCGGGGTTGCCGCCTTCATGATGGTCCTGGCCCCGGGGCTGATGATGGGGCGGCAGCAGGACGCGCTCCGCGACGCCGAGCGGCGCTCGGCGCTCCAGACGTGGCACCTCAAGCACCTGCTCCCCGACGAGGCGCAGGAGCCGGTGAGCCGATCGGCGTCGTGATCGCGCCGGGGCTTCGATCGGCGCCGATCAGAGGGGGTCGCAGACGTCGAAGCGCAGGTGCGTCGTCCGCTTGGCGCCGACCATCTTGCCGATGACCTTGCCGGTCACGAGCTTGGACTCGACGTGCTTCACGATGCCGTCCAGCGTCGCCTCGACGCGCGTCGACTGCTCCTCGTCCACCTTGACGGCCTTGCCCCTCTCGACGCTGCGCATGCCGTGGATCTCGAGCGTCCGCTCGAGCACGAGCGCGCCATTTTCGCGCGAGACCAGCCGGAGGGTGGGGGTGTCGTCGCCGAAGCGCCAGCGCGCCCCGACGCCGATCGGCTTCTCGGGGAGCGGCACCACCAGCGTGCCGGCGATCTGGAGGATCGCGCCCTTCACGTACTCGGCGGCGGTACCGTCCGCGCCCTTCGGCGACACCACCTCCGGCGGATCCGCGGTGCCGTCCTTGCGGATCTTCTGCACCACCCGCGTTCCCTGCGTCGACTCGATGCCCTCGATCTCGCCCTCCGTCGTGTGGGCGCGGCGAAGGACGAGCTGCAACCGTGTTCGCCGCGGGGTAGCGGACGTTGAAGCGAAGCTCGACCTGGTCCTCCACGGTGGTCTTCCCCTCGATGAGGCTGTCGATCGTCAGGACGCGCGCCTCCCGCCGGCCGGGGTCGAACGCGTACGCGAGCACCGCGCGCGGCTCGGCGCCGTCCTCCAGGAGCTGCGCCGTGGGCGGTCCGGCGTCCGCCGGGGCGAGGGCGCCGGCGTCGGGCTTCTTCGCCGGATCGCCCGCAGGTTTCCCGGCGGGCCCGTCGCGGTGGCACGCCGCGAGGAGCAGGGGGAGCACCACGCACCACGAGAGCGTGCGCGGCATGCGCTCAGCCCCCGCCGACGAAGTGGACGACCTCGACGACGTTGCCCTCCGCGAGCGCCGTCGTCGCGTGCTCCGCGCGGGGCACGACCTCGCCGTTGCGCTCCACGGCCACGGGCCCTCCGGCGAGGTCGAGCCGCTCGATGAGCGCGCGCACCGTCGTCCCCGCAGGCAACTCCTGCCCCTCGCCGTTCACCACGAGCCGCATGTCACCCCTCTCCGCCCCCGCAGATCGCGCGAAACCGCCGCGCGTTCACGAGGTAGTGCGCGGCGCCGTCCGCGCCGAGCACGGCCTCCGCCTCGTTCACCTCCCGCGCCACGCGCGCGGGCGCGCCGCGCACCAGCGACCGCGGGGGGACCACCGTCCTCGGCGTCACCACCGAGCCGGCGGCGACCACCGAGCCCTCGCCGATGCGCGCGTTGTCGAGGATCACGCTGCCCATGCCCACGAGGCAGCGGTCGCCCACCACGCAGCCGTGGAGGATGGCGCCGTGGCCCACCGTCACGTCGGCGCCCAGGATCGTCTCCGAGATGCCCTCGGTCACGTGGAGGCACGCGAGATCCTGCACGTTGGTGCGCGGGCCGATGCGGATCGGCCCGACGTCGGCGCGGACGACGGCGCCGAACCACACGCTGGCGCCGTCCGCGATCTCCACGTCCCCGATGATCGTGGCGTTGGGCGCGAGGAAGACGTCGCTCCCGATGCGAGGGGCCTTGCCGGCGAAGGGGAGGATGAGCGCCATCGTCACGCCCCTCCCGCGACGACCGGGAGCGCGCGGCGCCCACGGGCAAGCGCGGGCGATGGCCGAACGGGCGCCGCCTCGCGCTCGGCGGCCGTCAGCTCGCCGAGCAGGGAGTGCTTGTGCCGCCGGACGATGGAGACCTCGGCGACGCGCCCCATCAGGTCCCGGTCGGCGGCGCCCGCGATGTGGACGATTCTCGTTGCGCTCGGTGCGGCCCGACCACCGCGCCTCCGCGTCGGGCTGCCCGTCCAGCCCCTCGACCAGCACCCGCTGCGTCGTGCCGACCAGGCCGGCGAGGTGCTCCCCGAGCAGCGCCTCGCTGCGCTCGAAGAGGCGCGCCAGCCGCTCGCCCTTCACCGCCTCGGGCACGTCGTCGCCGAGCTTGCGCGCGGGCGTGTAGGGCCGCTCCGAGTACTTGAACCCGAAGAGGCCGGTGAACCCGACCTCGGAGACCAGGGAGAGGGTGGCCTCGAAGTCCTCCTCCGTCTCGCCGGGGAAGCCGACGATGACGTCCGTCGAGAGGGTGACCCCGGGGACCGCGCGCCGGAGCGCGCCGACGCGCTCGACGTACTCGGCGCGCGTGTAGCGGCGGATCATCCGCCGGAGCACGCGGTCGCTGCCCGACTGGACGGGCAGGTGCACGTGGCGGGCGAGCGCGGGCACCTCGGCGTGCGCGCGGATCAGCGAGGGGGTGAGGTGGCGCGGGTGGGGGCTCGTGTACCGGAGGCGGACGAGGCCCGGCACCCCGGCGGCGAGGGCGCGCACCAGCGCGGCGAGCTCGCTCTCGTCGGGATCGTCCGTGGACGCCGCGGGCGCCGGCGGCAGCGCGGCGGACGGGTCGCGGTAGCTGTTCACCGTCTGGCCGAGCAGCGTCACCTCGCGCACGCCGGCGGCGACCAGGGAGGCGATCTCGGCGATGACCTCGCCGCTCGCCCGGTAGCGCTCGGGCCCCCGGGTGTAGGGCACGATGCAGAACGAGCAGCGCTCGTCGCAGCCCTTCATGATGGTGACGTACGCCGTGCACGACGCCGGCCGGGCCGGGGGGTATGGGGGGTCTCCCCCCATCGTGACTGGAGACGGGGGGGCCGCGGTCAGGAAGTGGGGCGCGTCGGTGTCGAAGACCGTCCGCACCAGGGGCGGCGAGCCGAGCGCCAGCTCGTCGAGCAGGCGGGGCAGCTCGGGGATGTTGTCCGGGCCGACCACCAGGTCGATGCCGCGCGCCCGCTTGAGCAGCCGCTCGCCCTCCTGCTGCGCCACGCAGCCCGCCACCACCAGCGTGAGGTCGCGCCGGGCCCGCTTCTCCTTCGCCAGCCGGCCGACCTCGCTCAGGAGCTTCTGCTCCGCCTTCTCGCGGACGCTGCAGGTGTTCAGCACGATCACGTCCGCCCGGCCGACCTCGACCTCGACGTACCCCGCCCGGCGGAGGACCTCGTGCATCCGCTCCGAGTCGTGGACGTTCATCTGGCAGCCGAACGTCGTGATGGCGTACGAGGGCATCGCGGCTTTTCGATAACAAACTAGAGGGCACGCTGCCACCTCCCCGGCGTGGATCCTCGTCGGGCGGCGCCCGTGCTACGCCCCCCGCGTGCAGACGCGCACCCGCAACGCCCTCGTCTTCGCCGCCGCCGCCGCGGCCGCCGCCGCCGGCCTGGCCGCGATCACGCGGGCCCGCAGGCCTCCCGACCTCGCTCCCCACGCCCTCGACGCAATCCCGGCGGGCGCGCTCGTCGTCGCCTCGGCGGATTCTGACCGCGCTCCGCGCCTCGCCCGTCGGCGCGCCGTTCCTCAAGGAAGGGCGCGAGATCCCCGGCCTCGGCAAGGTCCGTGACGTCTGCGGCTTCGACCCGCTGGACACGGCGACCGAGGCCGCCCTCGCGGTGCCCGTCGGGGACGACACGGGCGACCTCGGCCTCGTCGTGGCGGGCCCCATCGACGACGAGCGCATCCTCTCCTGCGCCACCAAGGTCATCGAGGCCCGCGGCGGGCAGGCGGTGACGAGCCCGATTGGCAGCTTCCGGTCCGTGCGCGACGCCTCCCTCTCGGGCGAGGTCGGGGAGATCGCCGTTCGCCCGGGCGGCCTCCTCCTGCTCGGCGCGGGCACCTACCTGCGCGCCATGATCGACGCCGCCGACGGCCGCACCCCCAGCATCCGCAGCAGCGTCGGGCACACCACCCTCGGCCAGGAGGTCGGCGACGCCTCGCTCCGCGTCACGTGGGTGCTCTCTCCGGAGCAGCGCAAGACGCTCGCGGACGAGCTCCAGAGCAGCGGCGCGGCGAGCTCGCCCGTGGGGTCGATCCTCACCGGCGGCCTCGGCGTGAAGCTGGGCCCCGTCGTCGGCCTGCACGCCGTCGTCTCCTGCGTGGACGCCGCCTCGTGCGCGTCGCTCGCGCGGTCCTTCGGCGAGGCGCGCGACAGCCGCGCCGGCGGCATCGCCGCGCACTTGCCGGGGGCCTCCGCCGTCCTCGCGCGGATCCAGATCGCCGCCGACGGCAAATGGCTCCACGCGCGCCTCGATCTGCCGGCCGAGCAGGCGGCGGGCCTGGCCGAGCGCCTGGCCGCGCTGCAACACGGCATGCGCCACGCCCGGACCGCGCCCGAGCCGGCCGCCGCGCCTCACGCCCCGCCGCCCCAGCCCGACGAGGTTGTCACGCCGAGCGCGGGCAAGGACGGAGGGGCGGGGAGTGGGCCTCCGGACGCGGGGAGCAAGCGCTAGTCGCGTCGGCCCCTCACCCGCGCGCACTTCGCGTATCCTCCGCGGGCATGGCGCCCGACACCATCCCCCACCGACTCTTCGCCCAGGCCGAGGCGCGCCCCGGAGCGCCGGCCTACCACCACAAGGTCGACGGCCGATACCGCCCGACCAGTTGGGGCGCGTACGCCACGCTCGTGCGGCGCGCGGCCAAGGCGCTGATCGCGCTCGGCTTCGAGCGCGGGGCGACAGTCTCCATCCTTGGGTTCAACCGCCCGGAATGGGTCGTCTTCGACGTCGCGGCGATGGCCGCGGGCGGCGCGGGGGCGGGCATCTACACCACCTGCTCGCCGGAGGAGGTGCGGTACATCATCCACCACGCCGAGTCCCCGGTCGTGCTCCTCGAGAACGCCGGGCAGTGGAAGAAGGTCGAGCAGGAGCTCGAGCGCCTGCCGCTCTTGCGCCACGTGGTGATGATGGAGGGCGCGCCGCGCATCGACCACCCGCTCGTGATGGGCTGGGCGGAGTTTCTGGAGAAGGGCGCGGCCGTCGCCGACGAGCGCCTCGACGAGCGCCTCGCCGCGCTGGAGCCGGGCGGTCTGGCCTCGCTCATCTACACGTCGGGCACGACCGGCCCGCCCAAGGGCGTGATGCTCACCCACCGGAACCTCGCGTGGACCTCGACCACCGTCGGAGGCATCAGCCACGTCGCCCCCGGCGACGTGGCGCTCTCCTACCTGCCGCTCTCGCACATCGCCGAGCAGGTCTTCTCGATCCACGGGCACCTGACGGCGGGGTACGAGGTCTACTTCGCCGAGTCGATTGAGAAGGTCCCCGACAACCTCAAGGAGGTCGAGCCAACCATCTTCTTCGGCGTGCCGCGCATCTGGGAGAAGTTCCACGCCGGCATCACGGGCAAGCTCCAGGACGCGCCCCGTGCGCGCCGCGCGATTGCCGAGGCCGCGATGCGGGTGGCGCGCGAGTACCACGCGCGGAAGAACGAGGGGCGCACGCCGCACCCGCTGCTCGAAGCGGCGCACCGCCTCGGCTGCAAGCTGGTCTCGTCCAAGGTCAAGAAGGCCGTGGGCCTCGGCCGCGCGCACTTCTGCGTCAGCGGCGCCGCGCCCATCGCGCCCGCGGTGCTGGAGTTCTTCGCCGGGCTCGATCTGCCGATTCTACGAGGTGTACGGCCAGTCCGAGGACACGGGGCCGACCAGCATCACGATGCCGGGCAACAACCGCATCGGCAGCGTGGGCCCGCCCATCCCGGGCGTCGAGGTGCGCTTCGGCGACGACGGGGAGATCCTCGTGCGGGGGCCGAACGTCTTCCCGGGCTACTTCAAGGACCCGGAGGCCACGGCCGAGGCGCTCAAGGACGGCTGGCTCTGCTCGGGCGACCTCGGCAAGCTCGACGAGCGCGGCAACCTCGTCATCACGGGGCGCAAGAAGGAGATCATCATCACCGCGGGCGGCAAGAACATCACGCCCAAGAACATCGAGAGCAAGCTCAAGGAGCACCCGCTCATCGCCGAGGCGGTGGTGATTGGCGATCGCCGCAAGTACCTGACCGCGCTGCTCGTCCTCGACGTCGACGCCGCCGCCCGCTTCGCCGCCGAGCGTGGCGCGGCGGCCGACGGACCCGAGCTCGCGCGCCGAGCTCCAGCGTGTCGTGGACGAGTCGAACACCCACTTCGCGCGGGTGGAGAGCGTGAAGAAGTTCCACGTCCTGCGGCAGCCCTTCTCCATCGACGCGGGCGAGCTGACGCCGACGATGAAGGTGAAGCGCCGCGTGGTGTACCAGCGCTACGCCCGCGAAATCGAGGCCATGTACGAGGGCGACTCGGCCTGAGCTTCGCTCGGGATGGGGGCTCTCACGCGGGCCTGGGAGAGCCCGGGGGGGTTGGGGGGTCTCGGCCCCCCCAAGCGTGCCCGGGGGGTTTGGGGGGGTCCGGCCCCCCCAAGCGTGCCCAGCGGCACGAACACTCGCTGGCGGTACCACGTCAGCTCCGCGATGGACTCGCGGATGTCGTCGAGGGCGCGGTGCACCTCCCGCTTCTTGGGGGGGTGGAAGGGCGGCGGGTACCAGCGACGCACCAGCTCCTTGACCGTGGAGACGTCGATGATCCGATAGTGGAGGAAGGCCATGACGTCGGGCATGTACCGCTCGAGGAACTGGCGGTCCTTCCACACCGAGTTGCCGCAGAGCGGCGAGGTGCCCTTCTCGACGTTGCGCTCCAGGAAGGCCACGGTCTCGCGCTCCGCGTCGGCGAGCGTGACGGTGGAAGCCTGGATGCGGTCGAGCAGGCCGGACTCGCCGGTGCAGCTCGCGCACGAAGTCGCTCATGGTGGCCAGGGCTTCGTCCGGCGGGCGGATGACCAGCGAGGGCCCCTCGGCGATGACGACCAGATCCTGGTCGGTGACGATCGTCGCGATCTCGACAATCGTGCACTTGTCCGGGTCCAGACCGGTCATCTCCAGATCGACCCAGACGAGGCGCGGTAGCGGCTTCGGCCATCGGGCGGAGCATAGCCCAACCCCGGCGGCGCTTCGTATGCTAAACACCCGGCCTGGAACTGGAAAGCGAGGCTACTCATGCGTGACGTCTTCATCCTCGATGCGGTCCGGACCCCTCGCGGCCGCGGCAAGGCCGGCAAGGGCGCCCTCTCGGGCATGCACCCCCAGGAGCTGCCTGGCCCAGGTGCTGAACCGCCTCGCCCAGCGGGCCGGCTTCTCCACGGCGGACGTCGAGGACGTGGTCGTCGGCTGCGTCAGCCAGGTGGACGAGCAGGGCGCGAACATCGCGCGCAACAGCGTGCTCGCCGCCGGCTGGCCCGACTCGGCGACGGGCGTGACGCTGAACCGCTTCTGCGGCTCCGGCGCGCAGGCGTTCAACTTCGCGGCGATGGGCGTGATGAGCGGCCAGCAGGAGCTGGTGTCGCCGGCGGCGTCGAGAGCATGTCGCGCGTGCCGATGGGCTCGGACGGCGGCGAGCATCGACGGCAACAACCTGCACCTGCGGAAGAAGCTCATCCAGGTGCCGCAGGGCATCTCGGCCGACCTCATCGCCACCATCGAGGGCTTTTTCGCGCGCGGACGTCGATCGGTTCGCGCTCGAGAGCCAGCACAAGGCCGAGGCCGCGATCAAGGACGAACCGCTTCGCCAAGAGCCTCTTCACGGTGGTCGACCTCGAGGGCAAGCCGCTCCTCGACAAGGACGAGCACCCGCGCGCCGGCGCGACCATGGAGGCGCTCGCCAAGCTCGAGCCCGCCTTCGTCGGCATGGGCGCCGCCCCGATGGGCCCGAACGGCGAGACCGTCGATCAGCTCGCCCTCAAGCGCTACCCCCAGGTCAAGGCAGATCCACCACGTCCACACACGCCGGCAACTCCAGCGGCATCGTCGACGGCGCGGCCGCCCTGGCGCTCGCCTCCGCCGACTACGTGAAGGCGCACGGCCTCAAGGCGCGCGCGAAGCGTGCGCGCGACGGCGACGGCCGGCGCCGAGCCGGTCATCATGCTCACCGCGCCCGCGCCCGCCTCGGAGAAGGCGCTCAAGAAGGCCGGCATGGCCGCGCGCGACATCGACCTCTGGGAGATCAACGAGGCCTTCGCCACCGTGCCGCTCCAGACGATCCGCAAGCTCGGGATCGACCCGGCGCGCGTCAACGTCAACGGCGGCGCCATCGCGCTCGGCCACCCGCTCGGCGCCACCGGCGCGTGCCTGATCGGGACCGCGCTCGACGAGCTGGAGCGCACGGGCAAGGCCACCGCCCTCATCACGCTCTGCATCGGCGGCGGGATGGGCATCGCCACCATCATCGAGCGGGTGGGCTAGGGGCGCGGCGGTCAGGCGCGGGGAAGTGCTCAGCACGGGGGAACGCCCCAGCCCCTCGCCACGGGTGCGCGTCACGAGCACGAGCACGGGGACGCGCACGCGCACGGAGACGCGCACGACCACGACCACGAGGACGAGGACGAGGACGAGCGCGAGCGCGAGCGCGGCCACGACCATGGTCACGGGCACGATCACGCCCACGAGCTCCGGGCGACGCCGCTCCGGCGGCTAGGGACGCGTTCGCGCTGACCGCCTCGTTCATGTTCGTCGAGGCGGTCGTCGGCTGGATGGTCGAACATCCTCGCGCTCGTGGCCGACGCCGGGCACATGCTCGCGGACGCGGCGGCGCTCGCGCTCGCCATCTTCGCCCAGCGCATCGCCACGCAGACGCGCACGCGGGCGCGCACCTACGGCTACCGCCGAGCGGAGGTGCTCGCCGCGTTCGCCAACGGCATCGCGCTGGGGCTCACGGCGATTCTGGATCTTCGTCGAGGCGGCGCAGCGCTGGCGCGAACCCGCCGGAGGTGATGGGCCGGCGCGGGACCATCACCGCCATCGTCGGCCTCTTCGTGAACATCGCCTGCGCGGCGATCCTCGGGCGGGGGCGCGCACGGGCACAACATCAACACCCGCGGCGCGTTCGCCCACGTGATCACCGACATGCTCGGGTTCGATCGGCGCCATCGTCGCCGGCGCGCTCATCTGGGGCTTCGGCTGGAACCGGGCGGACCCCGTGCATCAGCGCGGCCATCGGGGTCCTGGTCCTGTGGAGCGGCGGCCGCCTGGTGCTCGAGACGTCGCGCGTGCTCATGGAGGGGAGCCCGATCGAGATCGACCTCGCGCACCTCGAGGACACGCTCCGCGGCGTGCCCGGGGTCGCGGACTTCCACGACCTGCACGTGTGGTCGATCTCCGACGGGTTCGACGTGCTCACGGTGCACGTGGTGCTCGACCACGGCTACCACGGGACGGACGTGGTGGTCGGCCGTCAGCCGCCGCCTGCGCGAGGTCCACAAGCTCGAGCACTGCACCATCCAGCCCGAGCCCAGGCAGGGCGAGCAGCTCGTGACGCTGCGCCGCTCCGAATCGGAATGAGCAAATCCTAACCGCGCCCGGAGCGAGCCGCCGTGAAACGGCGGCTCGCGGAGGAAGCGGGGGCCGCAGGTCTGCTCAATGGTGCCTGGTGCGAAGCCGCACCCCCCGCTTCCTCCGCGTCCCGCCTTCGGCGGGACGCTCCGGGCGCGGTTAGGATTGGAAGGCCGGGCCGGGTGGGAAGGGGCGGCGGGTCTGCAGGAAGAGAGCGCGGCGCCGGCTACGGCTACTTCTTGCCCTTGTTGTCGGGCTGGAGCTTGGAGAGGTCCTCGGCGGCGACCAGCTTCGGGTTCATCAGGTTGTGGAAGGCCTTCTTGGCCAGCTCGCCGGTCTCGCCCTTCTCCTGGCGGAGGGCCATGAGCACGCCCT